>NZ_JBTTII010000001.1:3985000-6017560 GCF_054719525.1 Mesorhizobium sp. W067 | reverse complement strand
TCACCGTTTATGTCGAGCATTCAAGCTGGGCAAACCGGGTGAACATCGATGTCGGCCAGCTTCTGCCGCTGCATTCCACCGCCTCCGGCATCGCCTATCTCGCCTTCGCCGACAACGCGACCGTGAAAGCATGCCTGACAGGTTCGCTTGAGGCCTTCACCGATCATACCCTCGTCGAGCCGGCCGCCATTTCAAAGTCGATCGGCGAGGCGCGCGACCGCGGCTATTCGATCTGCGACCAGGGCCATGAGGACGGCGTGATCGGCGTCGCGGCTGCAATCCGCGCCGCCGATGGTCTTGCGCTGGGGACAATTGCGGTGGCAGCCCCGAAGGCCAGGACGACACCGGCTACGATCGTGGAACGAGGGCTTGCGGTTGTGACCGCGGCACGGGAGATTTCGATGCGCCTCAATGGCGAAAACCTGCAAACCCTGAGGAGGCAGGCCTGATGTCTGCAGATATGGCGACGCCCCGCATCCTGGTCATCGGCACGGGCGACACCAAGACCGACGAACTGCTGTTCATGAAAGCGTGTATCGAGGCATCCGGTGGCCGCGCCGTGATGATGGATGTCAGCGTGCTGGGCGCCCCCGCCTATAGTCCCGATCACGACAAGCATGCCGTTGCGCGGGCCGCTGGCGTGACGATGGCCGAAATCGTCTCGAGCGGCGACGAAAACACCGCCATGACATTGATGGCCGTCGGCGCCGTTCAGCTGGTGCGCCAGCTTCACCAGCGCGGCGAGATCGACGCCTTCATCGCCATCGGTGGTTCGATGGGAACCGATTTGGCGCTCGATGTCGCGCTGTGCCTGCCGCTCGGCGTGCCGAAATTCGTCGTCTCGACCATCGCCTACTCGCATCTCATTCCGCCCGAGCGCGTCGCGCCCGACCTGATGATGATCCTGTGGGCAGGCGGGCTCTACGGCCTCAACACCATCTGCAAGCTGGTCCTTTCCCAGGCCTGCGGCGCGGTGGTCGGTGCGGCGAGGATCGTGCTTGCATCCCGTGCTTCGGCCCCGGCGGTCGGACCGACCATCGGCATGACTTCGCTGGGCAGCAGTTGCCTGCGCTATATGAAGACGCTGAAGCCGGCGTTGGAGCAGCGCGGCTATGACGTCGCAGTCTTTCACACCACCGGGATGGGGGGCCGGGCCTTCGAATCGATCGCCAGCCAGGACCATTTCTGCGCGGTGTTCGACTTCAGCCTGCAGGAGATCACCAATCATCTTGCCGGTTCGGTCGTCAGCTCCGGCGCCGACCGGCTCGAGAATGCCGGCGCCCGCGGCATTCCGCAGATCGCAGCCCCTGGCGCCGTAGACATGGTCGATTTGCCGACCTGGCAGGCGCTGCCGACAAAGTTCGCGCAGCGGCCATTCCATGCTCATAACAGGTTGATCGGCTCGATCACCGTCGATGCCGCCGACCGCCGTGAAGTCGCCAGGACCATCGCCGCCAAGCTCGGTGCGTCGAAGGGGCGCTCCGCTTTCATCCTGCCCTCCGGCGGCATCCAGGAATGGGATGCGCAGGGCGAGCCGCTGTACGAACCCGAAGCCCTCGCGGCGTTCACCGATGAGATGCGCAAGGCCATTCCCGCCGGCGTCGAGTTCCACGAGATCGACGCCCACATCAACAGCGACGAGTTCGTCGGCAAGGCGCTCGAAATCTTCGACCGCTGGGTCGAGGAAGGCATCATCCCGCGCGGCATGCCGGCCAAGGGAGTGGCTGCGTGAGCGCTGTTCCTGCCCAGGCGCTCGTCCTCGATTTCGGCGGCGTCGTCACCCGGACCCTTTTCGAGACCCATGCCTTGACCGAACAGGCGCTCGGCCTCGCGCCGGGAACGCTGCAATGGCACGGGCCGTTCGACCCGGATTCAGATCCGCTGTGGCGCTCCATGCAGGCCAACGACATCAGCGAGCGCGATTATTGGCGCACCCGCACCAGCGAAGTCGGCCGGCTCGTCGGCGAGGACTGGGAGGCAATGGAGACATTCGTCCAGCGCGCACGCGGAGCCGAGCCGGAAAAGATCGTGCGGCCCGAAGCCGTCCGCGCCATCCGGACCGTGCATGCGGCGGGATTTCGCCTGGCGATCCTGTCCAACGAGCTAGATCTGTTCTATGGCGCCGGCTTCCGTCAGCGGCTGCCGCTGCTCGAGCTGTTCGACACCATCGTCGACGCCACCTATACCCGCATCCTCAAGCCCGATCCGCGCGCCTATGCCTTGGTGACCGAGGCGCTTGGCCTGCCTGCCCGCGCCTGTGTGTTCGTTGACGACCAGCAGCGCAATGTCGATGGCGGCCGTGCCGTCGGCATGCGCACCGTTCATTTCGACGTCGCGCGGCCGGCACTTTCCTATGCCGAGGCCCTCGGCCATTTCGACCTCATCTCCTGAGACATTTGCGGAGCCTTGCGATGCGCGACATCAATTTCCTCACCGAGAAAAACGCCAAGCCGATCTGGCATCCGATGGCACACCCGGCCGAGATGCGGGCCAACCCGCCAAAGGTGATCATGAAAGGCGAAGGCGTGATGGTCACCGACATCGACGGCAACACCGTGCTCGATGCGGTTGGCGGACTGTGGAACGTCAATCTCGGCTACTCCTGCGACCCGATCAAGAAGGCCATCGCCGACCAGCTCAGCGCCCTGCCCTACTATTCCGGGTTTCGCGGCACGTCGACCGGCCCGTCGATCGAGCTCGCTTACGAACTCAGCGAATGGTTCGAACCGGAAGGCATGGTGCGGACCTTCTTCACCTCGGGCGGCTCGGATTCGGTCGAAACCGCACTGCGGCTCGCCCGCCAATACTGGAAGATCCGCGGCCAGGGCGACCGGACAAAATTCCTCGCGCTGAAGAAGGGCTATCACGGCACCCATTTCGGTGGCGCGTCAGTCAACGGCAACGCCAATTTCCGCCGCAACTATGAGCCGCTTATGCCCGGCGTCTTCCACATTCCCGCACCCTGGACCTTCCGCAATCCGTTCGATGAGACCGATCCGGCGCGGCTGGCCAAACTGTGCGCCAAAGCGCTGGAGGATGAGATCGCCTTCCAGGGCGGCGACACCATTGCCGCCTTCATCATGGAGCCGGTTCTCGGCGCCGGCGGCGTCATCGTTCCGCATGACAGCTTCATGCCGCTGGTCCGCGAGATATGCGACCGCCACGAAATCCTGCTGATCGCCGACGAGGTGGTCACGGGGTTCGGTCGCACCGGCGCCTGGTCGGGTTCGCGGCTATCCGGCGTGAAGCCGGATTTCATGACCATCGCCAAGGCGATCACCTCGGGCTATTTCCCGCTCGGCGCCACCTTGATCGGCGCCAAGGTCGCCGACGTCTTCGAGGCCGACAAGACCAGCTTCGGGGCGATCGGTCATGGCTATACCTATTCCGGCCATCCTGTCGGCTGCGCGGCAGGGCTGGCTGCACTTGCCGAGACCAAGCGGCTTCGCCTGGACGAGAACGCAGCCGCGCGCGGCATCGAGCTCGCGGCGACGCTGGAGGGGCTAAAAGCCAAGCACGCGATCGTCGGCGACATCAGGTACAAGGGCCTGATGGCTGCGCTAGAGCTGGTCTCCGATCGCACGACGAAAAAGCCGGTGGACAAGAAGACCATGGCCGTGGTTTCGGAAGCCACTTATGACGCCGGCGTCATGCTGCGCGTGTCCGGCAACAACATCATCCTGTCGCCGCCGCTGATCATCGGCGCCGCCGACGTGGCAAAGATCGGCGAGGCCATCGATGCAGGTCTGTCGAGGGCCTGATAGACCCGCTGACGCAATGGAGTTTGGTACGCAATGACCCAATCTGAGAAGAACCCGAGCGAGGAAGCGCTCGTCAAGCGGCGTGCCCGCCTGCTCGGCGCGAAATCGCAATTGTTCTACGACGAGCCCGTGCACCTGGTGCGCGGCGAAGGCGTCTGGCTCTACGATGCCGACGGCCGCAAGTATCTCGATGCCTACAACAACGTCGCCCATGTCGGCCATTGCCACCCGCATGTGGTCGAGGCCTTGTGCCGTCAGGCAAGCCTGCTCAACACCCACACACGCTATCTGCACACCGCAATTCTCGACTATGTCGAGCGGCTGACGGCGACCTTCAATGCAAGCCTCGCCACCGCAATCCTGACCTGCACCGGCAGCGAGGCCAACGACATCGCGCTGCGCATGGCGCAGGCCGCCTCCGGCAATATGGGCATCATCGCCACCGACGCCACCTATCATGGCAACACGACGGCGGTTTCGCAGCTGAGCACGCGCATGCCTCCGATCCGCGGCCGCGCCCCCCATGTCAGGCTGGTGCCGGCCCCCGACAGCTATCGCCATCCCGATGCGATGGCCAATGGCAAGGCCTTTGGCGACGCCGTGCGTCAAGCGATCGCCTCGCTGGCACAGGATGGCATTGGCCTGTCTGGCATCATCTTGTGTCCGCTGCTCGCCAATGAAGGTTTCCCGGCTCTGCCCACCGGATTTTTCGACGACGCCTTGGGGGCCGTGCGCGAAGCCGGTGGTCTGGTCATCGCCGACGAAGTGCAGCCCGGCTTCGGCCGCACCGGCAGCCATTTCTGGGGCCATCAGCGCGCCGGCTTCGTCCCCGACATCGTCACCATGGGCAAGCCGATGGGCAATGGCCATCCGATCGCGGCCGTGGTCACCACCAAGGAGATACTGGCGACCTTCCGCGACGCTTTCCGCTACTTCAACACCTTTGGCGGCAACCCGGTCTCCTGCGCAGTCGCCAATGCCGTCCTCGACGTCATCGAACAGGAAAACCTTGTCGCCAACGCGCAAGACGTCGGTGCCTGTGCGCTTGGCCTGCTGCGCCCGCTGGCCGATCGGCATGAGTGCATCGGCGAGGTCAGGGGGGCCGGACTGTTCTTCGGCGCCGAGCTGGTCCACGACCGCGACACGCGCGAACCGGCGCCCGACATTGCCGAGCAGGTCGCCAATCGCATGCGCCATCGCGGCGTGCTGATGGGCAAGACCGGCATCCACGGCAATGTGCTCAAGATCCGCCCGCCCATGCCGTTCTCGCGCGACAATGCCGAGTTCCTGATCGGCCTGCTGGACGAGGTGCTGGGCCAAGTCGGCGGAGTGCCGGCGTGAATTCTGTTTCCACCCAATCCCAGCCCGAAACGGCAGCCGATGTCACGGAGCTCGCCAGGCGTGCGCTCGAACATTGGGGCGTCCGCAACTCTGAGCCGGAACTTCTGAAGCACCGCGAGAACGCCGTCTTCCGCGTGCGGCTGCCGGATGGCCAGCCGGCAGCCATGCGCATCCACCGGCTCGGCTACCACACGGACGCCGCGCTGCGTTCGGAACTGCAATGGATGGGCTTCCTGCAATCCGCCGGCGTCGCCACGCCGTCTTGCGTCGCAACACAGGCCGGCGATCCGTTCGTGCTTGTCAGAACGGCCACCTCGGCGCAGCCCCGGCAGGCCGATTGCCTGAGCTGGCTGGAGGGCCGCGCCGTGGGCGCACGCGGCGTGCCACTGGCCTACACGGCCGACCAGTCGATCCAGATCTTCACGGCGATCGGGCGGACCATCGCCCATATGCACAATGTCACTGCCTCGTGGACGCCGCCCGCGGGCTTCGTCCGCCATGCCTGGGACTTCGACGGCTTCTTCGGTGCGAACCCGGTCTGGGGCCGGTTCGAGACCTCGCCCTTTCTCGATGGTCCTCGCCGCGCGCTGGTCTTGCAGGCGCGCGACAAGGCAGTGAAGGCGCTGTCGGAACATGAGCGCAGCGCGCGCAATTTCGGCATCATCCACGCCGATCTGGTGCGCGAAAATGTGCTCATCCATGACAGCGCGGTGCGCATCATCGATTTCGACGATTGCGGCCATGGCTGGCACATGTACGACCTTGCCGTCGCCCTCTATCAGAACCGCGAGGAGGCGATCTACCCGCTGATCGAAACCGCTTTGCTTGACGGCTACCAGCAAGAGCGTGCGCTGATCCCGCAGGACATCGCCGCATTGCCTCTATTCGCCGCGTTGCGTGCCTTCGCCTTTCTTGGCTGGGTGCAAAGCCGCGTCGAAGGCGACATCACCAGGGATGTCGGCTTGCGGATGTCGACCATCGCAGCCGATGTGGTGATTGACTACCTGCGCGGCGAACAGCCCAACTGACGAGCCGATGAGAGCCGTCAGCTCTTGGCGAAATGGATGCTGACCGTTCCCGAGCTGCCGAAGTCGGCGACGATGGTATCGCCGGGCCGCGCCTCGACCGGGCGCACAAACGATCCGGACAGCACCACCTCGCCGGCCGCGATGGACATGCCGTAGCGGGCGAGCCTGTCCGCCAGCCAGGCAATGCCCATCGCCGGATGGTTGAGCACGCCGGCGCCAAGCCCGGTCTCCTCGACCTCCGCATTGCGCGAGACGATGGCGCCGATCCAGCGCATATCGGCTTCATCGGGTCGTTGCGGCCGGCCGCCGATGACAATGCCGGCATTGGCGGCGTTGTCGGAAATCGTATCGAAGAAAGTGCGCGCCTTCTTTGTCTCGGCATTGACGCGTTCGATGCGCGTGTCGAGGATTTCGAGCGCCGGCGTGATATAATCGGTGGCGTTGAGCACGTCGAAGATGGTCACGCCTGGGCCCCTCAGCGGCGCCTTCATGACGAAGGCTATCTCGGCCTCGACGCGCGGCTGGATGAAGCGGCCGACGGGTATCGTCGCGCCGTCGTTGAAGAACATGTCGTCGAACAGTACGCCCGAATCCGGCGTGTCGATGGCGAGCGCATATTGCATCGCCTTCGATGTCAGGCCGATCTTCCAGCCCTTCGGGGTCAGCCCGGCATCGGTCTTGCGTTTCACCAGCGCTGCCTGGACGCGATAGGCATCCTCCATCGTCGCGTCGGGAAAATCGAGGCTGAGCAGACGGATCTGGCGGCGCGAACGCTCGGCTTCGAACAGCCTTGCCGCGGCATCTTCAGCTTGCTCGGGGGTCACGATGCTACCTCGTCGACGACGCCGTTGCGGAGCACGCCGATGCCGTCGGCTTCGACTTCGATCACGTCGCCCGGCTTCAGCCAGATCGGCGGGTCGAAGCGGGCGCCGGCGCCGGTCGGCGTACCGGTGACGATGATATCGCCTGGCACCAGCGTGGTGAAGGTGGAGACATAGGCGATGATCTTGCGGAACGAGAAGATCATCCGGCTGGTGCGGTCCTGCTGGCGCAATTCGCCATTGACGCGGGTGGTCAGCGCGATGTCGGCAATCTGCGCCTCGTCGGTGAACGGCACCAGCCACGGACCGAGCGAGCCGGTGCGGTCGAAATTCTTGCCCTGCGTGACGTTGAACTTGGCGTGCCGTACCCAATCGCGAATGGTGCCTTCGTTGCACAGGGATAGTGCCGCGATATGGTCAAGCGCATCCCTCTCGGCGATGCGTCGTCCACCCTTGCCGATGACGATGACGATCTCGCCCTCATAGTCCAGCTGCGGCGATTCCGGCGGCCGCACCAGCGGCGCGTCGTGGCCGACGAAGGAGCGGGGGAAGCGGATGAACAGCGACGGATTGGAGGGCGCTGCCTGGCCGTCCTTGTACTCCTCGTTGCGGTCGGGATAGTTGACGCCGACGCAGACGATCTTTTCCGGGGACGGCACAGGGATTTCATAAGCGACGGCGTCGACTGGAAAATCGACGGCGTAGGCTTCGGCCTCTTCCGCCAGCCCCCGTAGCACGCCGGCCTCGATCACTTCGCGCAGCGTCGGCCACTGGCTGTGCCGCGCCGACAGGTCGACGACGCCCTTATCTGTGACCACGCCATAGCGCGTCTTGCCGCCGACAGTGAAGGTGGCGAGCCGCCCATGTGCAGTCATCCCGGTCTCCGTCAGGTTCGCGTCTGTGGTCACGGTGCGATGATCGGCGACGCCGTCAAATCCGGTTGGCGCGCGGCCGCGCCGGCAAAGATGCTACCCTCCTCGAACCAGCTTTTCGGCGCGGGCGCGCCCCACAGCGTCTGGCGCTGCGGGTCCTTGAGGTCCCACTTGATCGGCTCCAGATCCGGATCCACCGTCTGGTAGTCCGAGCAGTAGATCTCGATGCGGTGATTGTCAGGATCGCGAACATAGAGGAAGAAGGCGTTGGAAATGCCGTGCCGGCCTGGGCCGCGCTCGATGTTTGCGAGGTAACCGGTCGTCGCCATCAGGTCGAGCAGGTCGATGATGTTGAGCGGTGTCGGCACCCAGAAGGCGACGTGATGCAGGCGCGGACCCACACCGTTGGTGAAGGCGATGTCGTGGACGCCGCCCTTGCGGTGCGTCCAGGCCGCCCACAGCTTTCCGCTACTGGCATCCTCGGTGTATTCGGTGACGCGGAAGCCAAGCTCGTTGTAGAAGGCGACGGACTCGTCGACGTTGGGCGAGAAGCAGTTGAAGTGGTCGATGCGCAGCGGCTTCACGCCCTTGTAGAGCGCATATTTCTGATGAATCGGCGGCAGCCTTTCCATCTGGGCAAAGAACTCGAGCGGAATGCCGTGCGGGTCGCGGGTGCGGAAGGTGCGCGACTGGTAGGGTCGCTCGACCCACTCCACCGGCAGGCCTTTTGCCTTCAAGAAGTGCTCGGCCTTGTCGAGATCCTCATCCGAGAAAACCTTGAAGCCGAGATCGCGGGCTTCGGCGCTGCCGGCCTTCTTCAGCACGATGCAGTGGTGTCCGCGCTCTTCCAACGCCCTTAGATAGATGGCTTCCGATGTCTCGTCGGTAACCTGCAGGCCGAGCGTGTCGACATAGAAGGCGCGGGATTTCGCAAGGTCGGTGACCGCCAGTTCGACATGGCTGAGGCGCACGATGTTGAAGGCGGGATAGAGGTTTGGTTTGGGCAGTGGCATCCGATGTCCTCCGGTCAGCCGCCGAGTTTCTGGATCGCGTGCGCTGAAGTGGCGAAGGCGATGTTCTTCGTCTCCATGTAGAAATCGAAGGAATGGTCGCCGCCGTCGCGGCCGATGCCCGAATTCTTGACGCCGCCAAACGGCGTCGGCAAATGCCGCACATTCTCCGAATTGACCCAGATCATGCCGGCGTCCAGCGCATCGGTGAAGCGGAAGGCGCGGGTAACATCCGACGTCCAGAGATAGCCGGTCAGGCCGTATTGGGTGTCGTTGGCCAGCGCCAGCGCTTCGGCCTCGTCCTTGAAGGAAATGGCGGTCAGCACCGGCCCGAAAATCTCTTCCTGGGCAATGCGCATCCTGTTGGTGGCGCCGGTAAACAGCGTCGGGCTGACATAGCAGCCACCGCCCGGACCGGCGAACTTGCCGCCGCCGGCGGCTACCACCGCGCCTTCCGATTTGCCGATCTCGATATAGGACAGCACCTTTTCCTCGTGCACCGGATGGATCAGCGGACCGACCACCGTTTTGGGATCGAGCGGATGGCCAACCTTGATGCGCTTTGCCTTCTCCGCGACCAGATCCGTGAATGTGTCGTAGACCGAGGCTTCGACCAGCAGCCGCGACGATGAGGTGCAGCGTTCGCCGTTGAGCGAGTAGATCATGAACACGGCCGCATCCGCCGCACGTTCGAGATCGGCGTCGGCGAAGACGATCACCGGGTTCTTCCCGCCCAGTTCGAAATGCACGCGCTTCAGCGTATCGGCGCCCTGTTTCATGATCATCGAGCCGGTGCGGCTCTCACCGACAAAACCGATCGCCTTGATGTCAGGGTGCTCGGTCAGCGCCTTGCCGGCGTGCTCGCCGAGGCCGTTGACCAGGTTCCACACGCCTTTCGGCAGGCCGGCCTCCTCGGCGATCTCGACCAGCAGGCGAGCGGTCAGCGGCGAAAATTCGGCCGGCTTGTGGACGACGGTGCAGCCTGCCGCCAGCGCCGGCGCGATCTTCCATGTCGACAGCATGAACGGCGTGTTCCACGGCGTGATGATGCCGACCGGGCCGATCGGCACGCGCGTGTTGATGTTGACCTGGCCTGTCGTGCGCAGCGTCTCGCCGTCGCGCGCTTCCGGCGCGCGGTCGGCGAAGAAGCGGAAATTCTCGGCGCCGCGCAGCGCGGCCTTGGCCATGAATTTCAGCGCCTGGCCGGTGTCCATGCACTCGACGAAGGCGATCTCCTCGGCGCGCGCTTCGATCGCATCGGCTATCTTGTGCAGCAGCTTCTTGCGCCCGTCGCCCGGCATGGCGGCCCAGGCCGGGAACGCCGCCTTTGCCGCCTTGGCGGCGCGGTCGATATCGGCGGCGCTGCCACGCGCGACCTTGGCCAGCGGCTTGAGATCGACCGGCGACATGCTCTCGAAGGTCGAGCCATCCACCGCCGGCACCGCTTCGCCGCCGATCTGGTTCAGCACGCCGTCGCGCTTGAAACGGGCCAGATAGGCCTCGGCCTTTTTCAGATTGCCTTCGAGGTCGGACATATCAGCTTCCGTCACTTGCCGCGCAGTCGCGGGTGGATTGCATTTTTCTTCCAGCTCAGTACCGGGTCGATCTCCCTGATCTCCAGGGAAAGAGCGAAATGCGGGGTCTCGAACAGGGGGCCAAGGTATTCGCTCACCGCGGCGAAGACCGCCTCCCCGGTTCGTTTCTTGTCCTGGGCGCTGCGCCCGGTTCCAATGCGAAACGACATGTCGAGGAAAGCGTTTTCCGGCAGGCTGTCGGCGATGGCATAGGCTTCCGCGCGGAAGGCCCGCACCCGCACCGCGCCGGTTTCAAACAGCCCGGTGCCGAGCACGGTGCGCAACACCAGCGCGCACAATTCGCTCATGTCGACCTTGGCATCGAGGTTGGCCGAATACTCGATGGAAAAGTGAGGCACCGCGTCTCGTTCCCCGGATTGTTCCACTGCTGTAATTAACGCGTTAATTACATGCAGCATCCCTGAAGTCAAGACTTGCATCCAAGTTGAGGCGACGATACGGGATGGAAAGGTCAGGTTTTGGCGTGCGGTCCCGCCGACCGCCCGCATCATTGGGGACGCTGCTTCTTGCTGCCTGAAAACACCCGTCGTTCTCTGCCGATGGCGCTGCTCCATGCCCGCGAAGTGGTGATGGCGCGGTTTCGCCCTATGCTGGCGGCGCATGACGTGACCGAACAGCAATGGCGTGTGCTGCGCGTTCTGAGCGAGGCCGGCCCTGTCGAGGCGACGGAACTTGCCGATCGCGCTTCGGTGCTGCCGCCCAGCCTGACACGCATCATCAAGACGCTCGAGGGCCGAAAATTCATCACCCGCAACAGGGCGGAAGGCGATGGCCGCCGTGTCGTGCTGACGATCGCCCCGGCGGGCTCCGCCCTTATCGATGCCTTGTCGCCGGAACGCCTCGTCATCTACCGCGACATCGAACAGCGCTTCGGACATGAGAGGCTCGAGCAATTGCTCGATCTGCTGGAGAGCCTGATCGCCGGCGAGAACTGACTGCTCCCGCTCAGCCGCCAAAACTGCCAAGCCGCGTCGGCTGCGTGTAATTGCGGTCGACATAAAGCAGCGCCGAGCCGCCGCTGCCGTGCCTGACGTCGATAACCCGGCCGATCATGACATTATGCGTGCCGACTATGTGCACATCCTCGATCTCGCAATCGAAATTGACGATCGCATCGGACAGCGCCGGCGTGCCTGAGGCCAGCGTTTGCCAGCGCGCCGCCGAATAGCGTGCCTCCATGTCCCTGGTCGCGCCGGCGAACTTGCCGGCCAGGTGCATATGGTCATGCGTCAGCACGTTGACGCAGAAGCGCCGGTTGGCGAGGAACATGGCGGCCTGCGTCGAGCGGCCGTTCATGCACACCAGCAGTGTCGGCGGTTCGTCCGACACACTGCACATGGCGGTGGCGGTGAAGCCGCCGCGCCCGGCCGGACCATCTGTCGTGACGATGTTGACCGGCGCGCAGACCCTTGCCATGGCGTCGCGGAAATCGGCCTTCGAAATCTGCGTGGCCATCTGACATCACCCGGCCGTAGAAGCGAGCGGATTGAGCCAGGTATCTCCCGTCCAGCCGTTCTCGTCATAGTCGGCCATGCAGGTGTCGACCAGTTCTTCCATGGCCTTCAGCCGGCCGCCGCGTTCGGCGCCCTTCAGCACCTGCAGCCGCACCTCTTCCGGCGCACCGGCATAGTTGAGTTCGTAGAGCGCGTGGCGGCCGCCGAACTCGGTGCCGGTCGCGTCCCACAACAGTTTCATGATCTTGATGCGCTCGACATGGCCCATGTCGTTGGAACCGCGCACATATTGCGCGAGGTATTTGTCGATCTCGGGATTGTTGAAGTCGCGCACCGATGACGGCAGGTAGATCAAGCCGGAGGCGATCACCCGGCGCACCGTGTCGATGACGCGCGGGTAGGCTTCCGACATGAAAGTCCGGTAGGCAAGGGCTGCTTCCAGGTTGGGCAGGACAGCGCCATTCGCCCAGGGGATCGGATTATAAGCCATGGCGTTGGAAAAGCTCCAGAACATGTGCCTGAGCGCGATGACCTCGCCCAGCGCCGCCTGGTTGCCTCGGAAGGCATCTCCGCCGGTGGCGCGCAGCGCCTTGGCCAGCAGGCCGGCGAGGAAGTCGAGCTTGACGGCAAAGCGTGTGCAGCCCTGGAAGCAATAGCCATGCATGAAGCCCGAAGCCGGATGGAAGGACAGGATTTTCTGCGCGTCGCGCAGCACCAGCACGTCCTCCCAGGGGATGAAGACATTGTCGAGCACCAGGATGGCATCGTTCTCGTCGAAGCGCGACGACAACGGATAGTCGAACGGAGCCGCCGCCGTGTTGGCCGTCTGCTCATAGGAGACGCGGCAGAACATCTTTACCCCCGGCGCATTCATCGGCACGATGAACATGACCGACAGCGACGGATCTTCGGTGACCGTCGCCGAGCTCTGCGCCAGGAAATTGTAGTGGGTCAGCGCCGAGGACGTCGCCACCACCTTGGCGCCGGAGACATAGATGCCGGCGTCGGTCTCCTTGGTGATGTGGACGAAGACATCCTTCACCTGTTCGGCCGGCTTGTGGCGGTCGATCGGCGGGTTGACGATGGCGTGGTTCATGAACAGCACGGCTTCCTGCGCACGCTTGTGCCAGGCGAGCGCATTGTCCTTGAACGGGCCGTACCAGTCGGCATTGGCGCCGAGCGTGTTCATCAGTGCCGCCTTGTAATCGGGCGTGCGGCCCATCCAGCCATAGGACATGCGTGACCACTCGGCGATCGCGGTCTGCTGGGCCGCGAGTTCGCCGGAGGATTTGGCGACGCGGAAATATTTGTGGGTGTAGCCGCCCGAACCGGTATCGGTAGGCGAGGTCAGCGTGCCCTGCCGCTTGGGATCGTGCAGCGCATCATAGAGGCGCGCCAGCGACCGCGCCGAATTGCGCATCGCCGGATGGGTGGTGACATCGGCAATGCGCTCGCCGTTGATGTAGACCTCGCGGCCGTCGCGCAAGCTCTCCAGATACTCGGCCCCGGTGAACGGGCGCCCATTGTCGGCACGAAAGTCTTCCGATCGCATGATGTTCCTCCACTTATGGCATCAACTCTAGCTCTCCTGGCAAGGATCGGTTAGGACGTAACGGCAAAACCGATTGGACTTTTTCCGGCGCCATGAGCCTCAATTCCATTCCTGATTTCTTTGTCTATGGCGAGCCGGTGCGGCCGCTCGAAGTCGGCTTCCTGCATGTCGAGACGGTGCTTGCGCGCAGCAACATTCATCTCGGCCAGGTTGCCGCGCACAAGCATCCGCAAATGGGCCAGATCACCTACTGGACAAGCGGCTCCGGCACTTATCGCATCGAGGATCAATCCTGGCACTTTTCGGCGCCGGCCGTCAGCTTCGTGCCGAGCACCATCGTGCATGGCTTCTCGATCGGGCCCGGCACCGACGCCATCGTCGTTTCGGTCGCCGATGATGCGCTTGCGGCAATAGCCGCTCACAGCCTGCTGCCATTGGATCGGCCGGTTTTTGCCGATAGCCTTCCTCAGCACGTCGCGTGGAAAAGGCTTGCGGCGGTGCTGGAGATGATCGCCACGGAATATGCCGAGGCGCAGGCCGGGAGTGACAAGACCCTGCCGGCGCTGATTGCCGTCGCGCTCTCCCACGTCGCGCGTCTTGGTCCCGAGGTAATGGATGCGACTGGCTCTTCCGATGCTGCATTGGCGCGCGGCTTGCGCCGTCTGGTCGATGCGCATTTCCGCGACAACTGGCCCGTCGACCGCTACGTCGAGGCGCTGGCCACGACACCGCATCTTCTCGACAAGGCCGCCCATAGGGTGCTTGGCAGCGGCGTCAAGCGGCTCATGGGCGAGCGACGGTTGCTGGAGGCCAAGCGCTTGCTGCTGTTCACCGTGCGCACCGTCGAGGACATCGCCTACGAAATCGGCTTCGACGATCCGGCCTATTTCTCACGCTTCTTCCGGGAGCGGGTTGGCCAGGCGCCCGCCGCCTGGCGCCGCGCGCAGCTGGGGCAGAGTTGAAGCTTCCGCGCCGGCCAGGATCAGGCGTTTGGGTCGACACGCCGGCCAGGCGCAGCGCCGCCGAGTTGATCCACCTGTTGATAGGTGTTGCCGCGCAGCATCACCCCTCGCACGGCGCGGCGCATCGAGATTGATGTCGCCGCGAAACTTGCTGGTGTTTTTTGTCGCTTCCAAACGGTTCGTTATTTGAACCACCATTTTATGTGCTATGAGCGGACTGCAAGGTGGATTGGCTTCCCTCCCATGCGAAGTATCTTGAGGATGCACGATGAGCACAGTCGGCAAAGCGATATCGCTGTTGGAACAGTTCACGCTCGGCGAACCGGAGATCGGCCTGTCCGAGCTCGCCCGCAAAACCGGCCTCGACAAGGCGACGGCGCGGCGCCTGCTGATGGCGATGGCCGACCACCGCCTGATCGAACAAGAGCCGGCAAGCCGCCGCTACCGGCTCGGCGCCGGCCTGTCGCGGCTGGCCCGGTTTCGCGACGCGCATTTTCCCTTCGTGCGCGTGGCAGCACCTGTGGTTCGCGAGCTGGCGCTGGAAACCGGCGAGACGGTGCATCTGTCGGAATTCAGCGCCGGCGCACTGCTGACGGTCCATGTCGAGCTGTCGGCAAAGGCCAACCGGGTCAATGTCGATGTCGGCCAGGTGCTGCCCTTGCACGGCACCGCCTCCGGCATCGCCTTTCTCGCCGCTTCGCCTCGGGAAGCGGCCGAGGCCTATGTCGACAAGCCGTTGCCGACCTTCACGCCACACACGGTGACGCAGCCCGACAGGCTGATGAAGGCGATCCGGCTTGCCGCCAAGCGCGGCTATTCCTCGAGCTCCCAAGGCTATGAAGAAGGCGTCCACAGCATAGCCGCGGCAATCCTCGGCTCCGATGGCCGTCCTTTAGGCACTCTGGCGGTGGCCTCGCCTGTGTCACGCGCCGATGACAGCATGGCGGCCAGCCAGGGCGAAGCGGTGATCAAGGCGGCGCGGCTGATTTCAGCGCGCCTGGCCGGCGAAGCCTGACATCTCTACCGTCGCAGGGGAGATGATTAGCGGGTTAAGTTCCCAGCGGCGCACCGGCCTTGCCGCGAGACCGGAACGCTTCGTCTGGGACAGGCGGCTGGAGCGCAGCAAGGAAGAATTGTTGTCGCCCGCCCGAGCGTCGCCCACGATCTCGGAAATCGCCTTTGCTTGGGGGTTCAATTCGAGTGCGCATTTTTCGCGCGCGTTCGAGAGCCGGTACGATGTGGCCCGCGGAAGTTACGCCAGAGGCTGAGGGCGGGTGCGTTGAGGGGTGGGCCGTTTGCCGGATCTCGGAGAGCGCCCCAGCTCGCCGAAAGCCGGCATCCGGCAGCAAGTTCTACATATTGGCGGCGGTTGGCCGTACGATCACTTCGTTGACGTCGACGCCATCGGGTTGATCAAGCGCAAAACGGATCGCCCGTGCAATGGCGTCCGGTGTGAGCGACTTCTGCCGCCATTCTTTCAGAGCCGTGGCGACCTGAGGATCGCTGATATCGTCGCCCAGTTCGGTTGCGGTCACTCCGGGGGAGATGATCGTGGCGCGGATGTCGTCATGCTCCTGCCGCAGCCCCTCGGTGATTGCCCAGACGGCATATTTCGTGCCGCAATAGACCGCCGCGGTGGGCAGCACGATATGCGCACCGACCGAGGCGACATTGACGATATGCCCATTCTTCTGGGCGACGAAGCGCGGCAGCACCGCGGCGATCCCGTTCAGCACGCCGCCGATGTTGACATTGATCATGCGAGACCACTCATCGCGCTTCAGCGCGGCAAGCGGCGACAGCGGCATGACGCCGGCATTGTTGACCAGCACATCGATCTGCCCGAATTCGGCATGAGCGGCATCGGCAAAGGCGTCGAAATTCGCCGCGTCAGTCACGTCGAGTTCGCGCCACGCGACGCCTTTGCCTATTTCTGCGGCCAGCGCCTTGAGCCGCTCGGTGCGGCGGGCCCCGATGAACAGTCTGGCGCCGGCACCGGCAAGTTCCCGAACCGTCGCTTCGCCGATGCCGCTGGAGGCGCCGGTGATGAGTACAACCTTGTCTTTAAGTCCCGTCATGATCGTTCCTTTTTCGCTGCGGTGACGGGGAGATAGATGGCGCGAACCGGCAAAGGCCGGTAGCGTGATCGTCCAAACAGTTTGCACGATCCTCCAAATGAACTCGAAATGCCTTGCAACATTTCGCGCCATGAAGATTTATGCGGCATGGAGAAAATCAATGAACTCGCCGAGCTGATCACCCGCTTTGCGCTGAAATCTGGCATGGCCGGCACTGCGGTGCCGCGGCTGTCGCTCATTCGCGCCAACCAGCCCAGTGCACCCGTGCCTGCGGTCTACGAGGCGTCGCTTTGCATAATCGCCCAAGGATCGAAGCGCGTCTCGCTGGCCGACCAGAGCGTGGTCTATGACGCATCGAGCTACCTGCTCGTCTCGGTCGACCTGCCGCTGGTCGGGCATGTGTTGGAGGCGAGCCCGGCGGCGCCCTACCTCTGTTGCAAGATAGATTTTGATTCCACCGCGCTGGCCGAGCTGCTTGTGAAAGAAGGACGTGCATCCCCCAGCAGGGATCTGCCGGTGTTAGCTGCCTATCCAAGTGACCCCGACCTGATTGATGCCGCCTGTCGGCTTGTCAGGCTGCTCGATCGCCCCGAGAGCATCACCGTGCTGGCGCCGCTGATCGAACGCGAAATCCTTTACCGGCTCCTCACCGGACCGCACGGTGACACGCTTCGCCAGATGGCGTCGGTGGACAGCCACCTGAACCAGGTCAGCCGCGCCATCGCCACGATCCGCAATCATTTCCAGGCACAACTGCGCATCGAAGAGATTGCGGCGGCATCAGGCATGAGCGCGTCGTCCCTTCATGCCCATTTCAAGGCGATTACGCGCATGACCCCGCTCGAATACCAGAAGCAGCTGCGCCTGCAGGAGGCGCGAAGGATTATGCTTGCCGGCGGCGCAAACGCAGGCACGGCCGGGTTCGCGGTGGGCTATGACAGCCCTTCGCAGTTCAGCCGAGAATATCGTCGCCTGTTCGGTGCGCCGCCCCGGAAAGATATTGACCGCCTTCAGGCAACACCCAGTTCGGCTGCGGCTTATTGAGTTTTCCGAGCGGCATGCGCCAGCCATGGCTGGTCAGGAGCCAGCCGCCTCCAGGTGGCGAAGCGTCCGATCATGCTCGGTAGAACTCCCGGTACCATTCGACAAAGCGCGGAACCCCTATTTCGATCGGGATTTTGGGCTTGAAGCCAGTCGCCTCCTCGAGCGAGCTGACATTGGCGAAAGTTGCCGGAACGTCGCCTGGCTGAAGTGGCCTGAGGTTGCGGTTTGCCTTGCGTCCCAGCGCGTCTTCGAGCACCTCGATCAATCGGTTCAGTTGAACGGGCGAATTGCCGCCGATGTTGTGAATCCTGAACGGGGCGTTGCTGGTCGCTGGGTCTGGCGCGACACTTTTCCACTCAGGATTGGGTGTCGCGGGTTGCTGCATGACGCGGATAATACCTTCGACAATGTCGTCGATATAGGTGAAATCCCGCTGCATGTTGCCATAGTTGAAGACCTCGATCGGCTCGCCGGCGAGGATAGCCTTGGCGAAGATGAACAGCGCCATGTCCGGCCGCCCCCACGGACCATAGACGGTGAAAAAACGCAGCCCGGTGGTCGGCAGTCCAAACAGATGGCTGTATGTGTGCGCCATCAGCTCGTTCGCCTTCTTGCTTGCGGCGTAAAGGCTGAGCGGATGGTCCGCCGGATCGTGCACGGAAAACGGCATGCGGGTGCTGCCGCCATAAATCGAACTCGACGATGCATAGACCAGATGGCCGACCGACGCCTGCCGGCATCCTTCCAGGATGTTGACAAAGCCGCTGAGGTTGCTTTCCACATAGGCGTGCGGATTGCTGATCGAATAGCGTACGCCGGCTTGCGCCGCGAGATTGACGACAACCTCCGGCGCGGCCGAAAGGAAGAGCTCCGAAATACGGTCCCGCTCCGTGAGATCGGCATGCTCGAAACAAAAATTCGAAAACGCTTTCAGCCGCTCGAGACGAGCCTGCTTCAGGCTGACGTCATAATACTCGTTCATGGAGTCGAGGCCGATAACCTGGCGTCCTTCGGCAAGCAGCCTCAGGCAAAGATGAAACCCTATGAACCCGGCTGCGCCGGTGATCAGTATCGGCCTGCTTGATGTCACTGCATATCCTAGCGTTAATTTCAGGCGAGCTTTACAAGCTCCAGTATTTTATGTTGTCGGGAACTTCATTGGGCTTGATGGCCGACTTGACATCGAACAGTGTCCCCCCCGGCCTGATCATTTGAAAAAGACGCGCTCTTTCGTTGGTGAGATATTGCCTGTGAGGCACCGCCAGAACAAGCGCCTGCAAATCGTTTATCTCATCGAGCGGCAGGATTGTTTCGCCGTGATCACGCCGAGCGGTTTCGACATCGGCAAGGGGATCATGGACTTTGGGGACAATTCCGAACTGCCTTAGTTCCTTGACCATGTCGAAAACGCGGCTGTTGCGCAAATCCGGCACGTCCTCCTTGAATGTCAGCCCGAGAATGCCGACAGAAGCCCCTTTGACGGGCGTGTCAGAACCAATCAGCCGTTTGACAACCTGCTGGGCGACGAAGGCCCCCATGCCGTCATTGATGCGACGTCCGGCGAGGATGATCTGCGGATGGTAACCTTCGGCCTCGGCCTTGGCGGTCAAATAATATGGATCGACGCTGATGCAGTGGCCGCCGACGAACCCCGGTTTGAAGGGAAGGAAGTTCCATTTCGTCGACGCAGCATCAAGAACATCCTGCGTCCGGATATCGAGCCGCTCGAAGATCATTGCCAGTTCGTTCATCAGCGCGATGTTCAGATCGCGCTGGGTGTTCTCGATAACCTTCGCTGCCTCGGCCACCTTGATCGACGGGGCGCGGTAGACGCCGGCATCGATGATACGGCCATAAACGTTCGCGACGCGCTCCAGCGTCTCGTTATTCTCGCCGGAGACGACTTTGACGATCTTTTGCAGCGAGTGTTCTCGATCGCCGGGGTTGGCGCGTTCGGGCGAATAGCCGAGGGCAAAGTCGCGGGGATGTCGCAGGCCGGAAACCTGCTCGATGATCGGCCCACAGAAATCTTCGGTCACACCTGGATAGACTGTCGACTCAAAAACGACGACGGCGCCTTTGCTCACCGCCTCGCCGACGAGTTCGGACGCCAGTTTCAAAGAAGCTAGATCGGGAGCGCGATTTGCGTCGATAGGGGTTGGCACGGCGACGATGAAGAAAGTAGCGCCTTTCAACATCTCCCGGTCGGTGGTCAGCCCTATCGAGGTCTCCTTGAGCGCCGTTGCGTCAACTTCCCCCGTACGATCGACGCCGCCACGCAATTCCCCGATCCGACGCTCGCTGATGTCAAAAGCTATGGTGCCGGGGAAAACCTTCCCAAAGGCAATGGATACCGGCAGGCCGACATAACCCAGGCCGATAACTGCAATGCGTTCGGACATCCGTGGGGTTCCTCGAGCCACCTGTTGAGCCGACGTGCTTGTATGGCAGGCTGTTGGCCAATTCAACGATGCTCTATCGCGAAGAGGAATGTCTCACGAAAAATGGTCGTTGCCATTTTCATGTTGCCATCCGCCGATGCCATCGATGTTGTGGATAAAATCCAGCAGGACCGGGTTTCGAGCCACTCTCTGCTGCGGATTGGGGTGAACCGTCAGGTTCTGCCGGCCATCTACGCAGCGGCGGCCCTGACGACAGGGCTGATATTCTCTGCTGCCAATCCATAGGCCACTATCGGCCTCAATCGTGCCTTCTGATCAAACCAAATGCCCGGATCGGAATTCGCATCGGCACCGAGCGGATCTGCGAAATTTCAGTTTGGTCCTTGTGCATTGGCTGCGGACACGTCGTATCCTGCGTGTGGCGACCGATATCTGGTCGATCAGCATTTGCCTGGGAGCAGAAATTGGCCAGACTCTATGACAGCCGCAGGCGCATTCTCGTTACCGGGGGCGCAGGGTTTATCGGCTCGCATCTTATTGACCGCCTGTTGGAACGAGGCGACGAAATCTTGTGTGTCGACAACCTTTTCACCGGATCAAAGCGCAATATCGACCATTTGGCCAAGCATCCCCGCTTCGAATTCATGCGCCATGACGTGACCTTTCCGCTCTACGTCGAAGTCGATGAGATTTACAACCTGGCGTGTCCGGCCTCTCCTGTTCACTACCAGTACGACCCGGTTCAGACGATCAAGACCGCCGTGCACGGCGCCATCAATGTTCTTGGACTGGCAAAGCGGCTGAAATGCAAAGTCTTTCAGGCCTCCACCAGCGAGGTCTATGGTGACGCGTCTGTGCATCCGCAGCCCGAGAGTTACTGGGGCAATGTAAACCCGATCGGGCCGCGCTCATGCTACGATGAAGGCAAACGCTGCGCCGAAACGCTGTTCTTCGACTATCACCGACAACATGGCTTGTGGGTCAAGGTCGCGCGGATTTTCAATACGTTCGGGCCGCGCATGCACCCGGCAGACGGCAGGGTTGTCTCAAATTTCATCGTGCAGGCGCTTCGTGGTGAACCGATAACCATTTTCGGCGACGGCTCACAGACAAGGTCGTTTTGCTACGTCGACGACCTGGTGAGCGGCATGCTGCGCCTTATGGATACGGGGCCGGAGGTGACCGGTCCAGTAAACATCGGCAATCCAAGGGAAGTAACGATCAGGCGCTTGGCCGAACTGACGACGCAGATGACCGGATCAGGTTCGGATATAATTTACCGCGATCTTCCGCAAGACGATCCGCGGCACCGCCAGCCCGATATCACCCTTGCCAAAAGGCTTGTCGGCTGGGAGCCGACAGTGACTTTGGAAGCCGGGCTGCAACAGACGATCGACTATTTCAAAGCCCTGCTGCCGAAGGTTTCCACAAACTCGCCTTGACCCGGCACCGCAGTGTAACCGTCAAGTCTGACCGATCACCGTCGTGGTAGCGACGCCTTTTGCAGTCGACTCCGGTAGGCTTGAAGTTTTTTGAATTCTAATTATTTTAAGCTTGAAATTATTTGAAGAACCCCATGGCTCTTCATCCGTCCGAGCCGGGACACCGGCATTTGGCGGAGAGCAGAAGGAGGAGGAAGATTTGCCGTCGTTCCGGGATAAAACTCCATGAACACAGCACGATTTTCCGAGAGTGTCACAGGCAAGATCGTCGATGGCGTTCTCGTCGTCACGATCGAAAATCCGCCGGCCAACGCGCTGTCCTTCCATGTCAGGGCCGGACTGATGGCTGCGCTTGGGCGTGCGGCGTCGGATGAAGTGTCTGCCGTGGTGCTGACCGCCATTGGGCGCACCTTCATCGGTGGCGCCGATATCAAGGAATTCGGCAAGCCCGCTATCAAGCCCACACTGCCTGAAGTGATCGAAGCGATCGAGAGCTTCGCGAAACCGGTCGTCGCGACAGTTGGCGGCGCGGCGCTCGGCGGCGGCTGCGAGATTGCGCTGGCCTGCCACTACCGGGTGGCCAGCAAGGCGGCCAGCTTCGGCCTGCCCGAGGTCAAGCTCGGGTTAGTGCCTGGGGCCGGCGGAACCCAACGCCTGCCCCGCCTCATCGGCACGGTCGCCGCAATCGACCTGATCGGCACGGGTCGGCCCGCGAAAGCCGACGAAGCGCTCACTCTCGGTCTGATCGATGCCATTGCAGACGATCTTCCCGAAGGCGCGCTCGATGTCGCCCGCCGTCTCGTTGGCCAACCGTTGCGGCGCACGGGCGCGCTTTCCGTCCCACGCTCGCAACCCGAAGCCGAAGCGGCAGCCGCAAGAATGGTGCTTTCCCGCAGCCGTGGACAGATCGCGCCTGCAGAAGCCGTGAGATTGGTCCAGGCTGCGTCCATGGCCAAACTTGAGGACGGTCTTGCGGACGAACGCGCGACCTTCCTGCGCCTCCGGGATTCTCGCGAAGCGGCAGCGTTGCGCCACGTCTTCTTTGCCGAGAGGCAAGCCAGCAAAGTCGACAGGCTGGAGGGTGTCACGCCTCGCAAGGTCGAGACCGTCGGTATCGTCGGAACCGGCCTGATGGGTGCAGGCATCGCGGTCTCGGCCTTGAATGCCGGCTATCGCGTAATCGGCATCGAGCAGAACGACGGCGCCGCGGCAAAAGGATACGAGCGTATCGCCGGGCTTCTCGACAAGTCGGTCCAATCCGGCCGTCTCACCGATCATGCGCGCAGGGAGGCGCTGAGCCGGTTTGAAGCGGCCAGCGACGCCGGCAGGCTGGTGCAGGCCGATCTGGTCATCGAGGCAGTGTTCGACGATCTCGCGGTAAAAACCGAACTCTTCCGGAAGCTCGAACGTATCGTCCGCCCGGACGCCATCCTTGCGACCAACACCAGCTACCTCAACCCCGACGAGATCGCCTCTGCAACCGCCCGGCCCGAACGGATCGTCGGCCTGCATTTTTTCTCCCCGGCCAACGTCATGCGGCTCACCGAAGTGGTGGATTGCGCGGCGACGGCGCCCGATGTGCTCGCCTCGGCGATCGCCTTCGTCAGGAAGCTCGGCAAGCTGCCTGTCGTGTGCGGCGTTACCGAGGGTTTCATCGGCAACCGCATCTATTCCGCCTACCGCCGCGAGGCGGAGTTCATGGTGGAGGATGGCGCAGCACCCGATGAGGTGGATGCCGCGCTGGAGGCCTGGGGCTTCCCGATGGGGATCTTCGCGGTCAACGACATGGCTGGGCTGGAGATAGCCTGGGCGCGGCGCAAGCGACAGGCGGCGATGCGCGATCCGCAAGCACGTTATGTCGAGATCGCCGACCGGCTGTGCGAGGCCGGCCGCTTCGGCCGCAAGACCGGGCGCGGCTGGTACGATTATTCCGACGGCGAGCGCAGGAGCGACCCGCAAGTAACGGCGCTGATCGAGGCCGTGCGAGCGGCCAAGGGCATCGTGCCGCGCCGCTTTTCGCCCGATGAGATCGTCACGCGCTTGCTGGCGGCAATGGCCGACGAGGGCAAGGCATTACTCGCCGAAGGCATCGCGGCGCGTGCCTCCGACATCGATCTGGTGATGATCAACGGCTATGGTTTCCCGGCCCACAAGGGCGGGCCGATGTTCCGCGCCGGAGAGGTTTAAGGACCAGCTACGACAGCCTTGCGATGACGGCGCGCAGTGCCTCGCCGAAACGCCTGACCTCGTCGACAGTGTTGTAATGGACCAGCGAGGCGCGGATGGCGCCGCTGTCCATCGACAGGTTGAGACGCTTCATCAGCCGGGGCGCATACATATGGCCGTCGCGGATGCCGATCTGCATGTCAGCCATTTCCTCGACGATCCGCTGCGGCGACAGCTTGCCGATGTTGAAGCAGAATGTCGGCACGCGTTCGTTGATGCGGGCTTCCTCGGCGACGCCGTAGATCGTGGCATTGCATCCCTTGAGCACGGCGAGCATCTCACGCGCCAGGAGCACTTCGTAATCGCGGATGGCGCCCATGCCGGCAACGATGTTGTCGCGCCGCGAGCGGTTGTTGGAGGGCGCCAGATTGCGGCCGATCAGTTCCAGGTACTGCACTGCGGCATCCATGCCTGAGACGTTCTCGTAGATGAAGGTGCCTGCCTCGACCTTGTAAGGCGGCTCGTCGGGGATGAAATCCTCGCGGAAGGTCGGCAGCCGCTTCAGCGTTTCGAAGCGGCCCCACAGAAAGCCCATATGCGGCGAGAAATTCTTGTAGCCGGAGCAGACGAGATAATCACAGTCCCAGGCCTGCACGTCGATCAGCCCGTGCGGTCCGTAATGCACGCAGTCAAGGAACACTTCGGCGCCGGCCGCATGCGCGATCGCGGCCACCGAAGCGACGTCGACGATCGAGCCGATCGAATGCGCGGTCACCGTGCAGGCGACAAGACGGGTGCGATCGGAAACCAGCGGCTTGAGGTCGTCGACATGCAGGTTGCCGTCCTCGCGCATGCGCCACCATTTGAACTTGGCTCCGGCGGGCTCCAGCGCCAGCCACGTGGCGATGTTGGCGTCGTGGTCCATATCGGTGATGACGATCTCGTCGCGCTCTGTGTCCTTGGCCAGCATCTGGCCGATGCCGAGGCTGACCAGGCGAATGAACGAGGTGGCGTTCATGCCGAAGCAGATTTCCGACGGACTGTAGGCGTTGATCAGCAAGGCCACGCTCGTCCGAGCATCCGCAACCGATTGGTCGACCGTGACCGAGCGCCCATAGCGACCACCACGCTGCACATTGTGCGAGACCAGGTGATTGGTCACCGCGTCGAGCACGCTCTGCGGGATCTGCGCGCCGGCGGCGTTGTCCATGAAGATGAAATCACCGGCGCGCTGCAAGGCCGGAAACATGGCGCGGATGGTGTCGACCGGAAAGCCGCCGGCGGCTTGGGAATTGCTCAACTGTATCTCCTGCGAATGGCTTGGGAAGCGGGACGGTTGATGAGGTCAGCGCGTCTTCTCGGTCTTGAAGCGGTCTTCGAGCAGGCTGACGAGGCGGACCATGGGCCAGAGGAAGATGAGATAGACCAAAGCGGCGCCGATCAGCGGCGAGGGATTGGCATAGAGCGATTGCGCGTTGGTCGCTTCCTTCAACAGTTCAGGCAGCGCAACAGTGGAAGCGAGCGACGTGTCCTTGAACATCGAGACGCAATTGCTGGTCATCGGCGGGATGACGACTCGGATCGCCTGCGGCAGCACCACCTTGCGCAAGGTCAAAAGGAAAGGCAGGCCGAGCGCCTGTGCTGCCTCGAATTGGCCTTTCGGAATGCTCTCAATGCCGGAGCGGAACACTTCTGCTGAATAGGCCGACATGATGATGGCGAACGCCGTCACGGCGGAGGCCCAGGACGACAGACGGATGCCGAGGAAGGGCAGCGCATAATAGATCAGGATCAGCACCACCAGCACCGGCAGGGCCCGGAAGATGTCGGTGTAGCCGACCGCCAGCCAGCGCAGCGGCTTCGGCGCATAGAGCCGCAACAGGCTGATCCCCAGGCCGATGGGAATGCCGATGCCGATACTCAAAATGCCGAGCAGCAGCGTGTTCAGGAAGCCACGCAACAGCGCCGGCAGGCTGGACATGATCACGTCAGGATTGAAGAAGGTGTCGATTAGCGACATGGGAGCGTTCCCGAACCCCAGAGCAAAGGATGCTCAAGTTAAAACCAATCGACCTTGCCTCCCATGAGGCATCCGTGCGGCAGCAGGCGCCGGAGCGTGAAATGAATCGTGCCGGCCCGGGAGCCGGCACGATTTAAGTGCATTGCCGGTCAGGCCTTGGGCAGCGGCGTTTCCTTGACCGTCGAGGAATCGGCTGGCGCGTCGCTGCCGAACCACTTCTTGTGGATCGCGGCCAGCGTTCCGTCCTTCTTCATCGCGGTCAGCGCGTCGTTCAGCTTGCCGAGCAGCGGATGGTCCTTGCTCATCATCAGACCGTACTGTTCGCCGGTCTTGATGCGCTGCTTGACCTTGAGGTCCTTCATCTTGGTGAAGGAGTATTCCATGCCCGGAATATCGCTGACGGCGGCGTCCACGCGGCCCGCGCTGAGGTCGAGCAGCAGGTTCTGCTGCGTGTCATAGCCCTTCACGTCGCTGTAGCCGTCAGCCTCCTGATGCGCCTTGACCCAGGTCTCGCCGGTCGAGCCTGAAAGCACGCCGACGATCTTGCCCTTGAGGTCGGCCTCGGTGTTAACAGCGCTATCGGTCTTCGTCGCAATGCCCATGTCGGAGTCATAATAGGGCTGGGTGAAGGACAGCGTTTTCAGTCGCTCCGGCGTGATGGTGATCGAGGAGATCGCGACATCGATGCGGTTGGAACTGACAGCCGCGAACAGCGCCTGGAAGCCGAGGTCGGCAATGTCGGTGGTCATGCCGGCTCGCTTGGCCGCTTCGTTGACGATGTCGACTTCAAAGCCCTCGAACGTGCCGCTCTCGTTCTTGTATTCGAAGGGCGGATTGGTCGGGTAGGCGCCGACATTGAGCACATCGGCGGCAAAGGCGGTGGCCGGGCCGGCAGCGATGCCGATCGTGACGGCGAGAAGAAGCAGGTTGCGACGAGTGAAGCTCATTTTGTGTTCCCTCTGGTTGTGATCGGGCGGGTTTGCTCCCGCACGGTTTGTTGCCGTCCCACCTCCCAGCGGGGCGTCAATTCATGGCGGCGACCATGCGCTCGAGCGCGGTCGCTATCTGGTCGCGTTCACGGCACACGCACATCCGCAGGAAGGCCGCTGCCGAATTTCCAAAGAGGTGGCCGGGAGCCAGCCCGACGCGCGCCGTCTCCAGTATCCTGGCGCAGGCCTGCCGGGCGTCGCTTTCGCCGTCCATGGCAAAGAAGGCATACATGCCTCCGCGCGGTTTCGTCGGCAGGATGATGCCGGGAATCTGGGCCAGCCTGTCATAGGCAAGGTCGAGGCCGGTTTTGATCCGCTGCCTGATCTCCTCGACCAGCGACTCGCCTTGGCGAATGGCGGCGACAGCGCCGGCCTGGATCGGCGCGGCGGTGCCGCTGTTGATATACTGCGTCATGGCGCCAAGCTGGTCGGCTACCCCCGACGGATGCGTCAGCCAGCCGATGCGCCAGCCGGTCATCGCCCACGCTTTCGAAAAACTGTTGACCGACAGCACCCGGTCGCCATCCTCGGCGATCTGCAGGATGGAAGGCGCAACATTGCCCTCGAAATAGAGCCGGCCATAGACCTCGTCGGAGATGATCCAGATGCCGGTGCGCCGGCTGAAGTCGAGCAGCGCCTGCATCTCATCGCGCGACGCGGTCCAGCCGGTCGGGTTGGACGGCGTCGACAGGAAGATCGCGCGGGTACGCGCATCGCAAGTGGCGAACAGCCGGTCGAGATCGAGATGCCAGTCGCCCTTGAAGTCGAGCGAAAACGGCCGTGGCTCGCCGCCGATCAGATGGATGGCGTTGTGGATGTTGGGCCATTGCGGCGCGACATAGACGACGTTGCTGCCGGTATCGACCAGCAGTTCCAGCGCCAGGTACAGCGCCTGCATGCCGCCGGGCGTGACGGTGGTGCGCGCAATCGGGATCGACCGGCCGTGGATGCGCGTCTGATACTCGGCCAGGGCTTCGTTCAGTGGCCCATGGCCACGCATGTTGGGGACGTAGAACGTCTGGCCTTCATCGAAGGCGGCCTTCGCGGCATCGCGGATGAAGGCCGGCGTCACCATGTCGCCTTCGCCGTACCAGAGCGCGATCACGTCGCCCAGTTCTCGGGCGCGCACGGCAAGGTTGGCAATGTTTTCGGTGTGCAGGTCACGGATCTGGGCACGTACGCCGTCGAAAGCATAACGCGCGCTGGACGATGACTGGGGCAGTATGAACGACAAGGACTGAAACCCCTCCCACCCGGAGCACCGCGACGGACTGCCCGGCAAGCCCCACCGGCACGACAAGTCGCCATCGAGTTTGGATGCTATCCAATGTGCTGCGCTTTTCAAGGAAAAAGTTTTAAGCTTAAAAAGTTTCTGCCCGATCCCGCCCGTCTCACCCCAGCTCGGCGCGCGCAGCGGTGCAGTTGGCCGCAGCGCCGGCGCCAAGAAACATCGTATCGCTGGCCAGCACGAAGAAGCTCGCGCCGATAGCGGCCCACTGGCTGATCGTCTGTGGGCTGGCGCAAAATAAGCCTGATGTCCTGCCATGCGCGACGGTCGCGCGGATGATCCTTGTGATCGCCTCATTGAGCTTGTCCACGCCTTTCGGCCCGATCGCATCGATCGACACGGAGAGATCGCCGGGGCCGACGAAGACCACATCGATGCCGTCTATGGCCGCGATCGCCTCGATGTTGGCCAGCCCCTCCGATGTCTCGACCTGGACCGCGACGACCACCCTGTCATTGGCCGCGGCCAGATATTCGGGAATGCGATAGCCATAGCCGGCCGCGCGGCCAGGCCCGACGCCGCGCTCGCCCAGCGGCGGATAGCGCGAGGCTTTCACCGCCGCCTCGGCCTGAGCAGCGGTCGAGACGCGCGGCACGAGCACGCCTTGTGCGCCGCTGTCGAGCGCCGCCTGGATAGCTTCCGGCGCATGACCGGGAACACGCACCATGGCCGGCACGCGATGCACGTCGGCCGCGCGCACCATGGTTTCGATCGTGTCGCGCGCGATCTGGGCATGTTCCCAGTCGATGCAGACAAAGTCGAGGCCGGTGAGCGCCATCACTTCGACGGCGACGGGATGGGGAATAGCGGCGAAGGAGCCGACGAGATTGGTCTTGCCGATGCACTTCTGACGGAACGCGCTCATATCCATCCCCTTTTCCCCTCCAAATTCATATCCGCAATCGGCGGCGAGGCGAAGCTATTTCAGGCTTGAAATATTTTTGCGCGGGCCTAGCGTGTCGGTCTCCCGCCACGAGTTCCCATGATGATCAAAACGCATCCCCTGCACAGCTCGAACAAACTGAAGCTCGGCGTCTTTTCGACCAATGCCGATGGCGGTCTGGCCATCACCGATGTGCCGGAACGCTGGACGGCAAGCTGGGAGGACAATCTGACGGCGGCGCAGATCGCCGACCGCGCCGGGCTGGAATTTATGCTTCCGATCGCGCGCTGGCGTGGCTTTGGCGGCCGCAACAAGGTGCGCGAATGGTCGTTCGAGACCTTCACCTGGGCAGCAGCTCTGGCGGTGGCCACCGAGCAGATCGGCCTGTTCATGACCGTGCATGTGCCGCTGGTGCATCCGCTCTATGCCGCCAAGGCGCTGGCAACTGTCGACCATATCAGCCAAGGCCGCGCCGGCTTGAACATCGTCTGCGGCTGGAACCCGAAGGAATTCGGCATGTTCGGCACGCCTTTGGTCGAGAAGGGCTACGACCAGGCCGCCGAATGGATCGAAATCCTGGAAAAGCTCTACGCCTCGGACCAGCCTCTGGACTATGAAGGCACATACTATCGCCTCAAGGAGGCGGTGAGCCGGCCGGCGAGCCTGCAGGTTCCACGCCCGGTGACCATGAACGCTGCTTTCGGTGGCCCGGGCCGGGATTTCGCCGCCGCCCGATGCGATTATCTGTTCACGACCTTTTCGGAAATGAGCGATGCCGGCAAGCATGTCGCCGACATCAGCGAGCGGGCCGACAAGGTTGGCCGCAACGTCGGCGTCTACACGGTGGCGCATGTCGTCTGCCGTCCAACCATGGAAGAGGCGCAGGCCTACTACACGCGCTATGCCGTCGATCTGGTCGACCACAATGCGGTCGATGCTCATATGGCAGGCAAGAAGGAGTTCTCGCAGTCGCATGACCCGCATGCCTATGACCGCTACCGGCAGCGTTTCGCCGGCGGCGCCGGCACCTACCCGCTGGTTGGAACGCCGGAGACGATTGCCGCCGAGATGGCGGCAATAGCCGGGCATGGCTACCAGGGCATCGCGCTGTCGTTCGTCAACTACACCCAGGAACTGCCCTATTTCTGCGACCACGTATTTCCGCTGCTGAAGCGGGCGGGGCTGCGCTGCTGATCAATCCGGGAATAACGAATTCGTTAATCCGGAATGACGGCGGTTGCCTGAATTTCGATCTTGGCGCGATCTTCCACCAGCGCCACCACCTGCATGGCGGCCATCGCTGGGAAATGCCGGCCGATCACCTCGCGATAGGCCTCGCCTATACCCTTGAGATTGCCGAGATATTCGGCCTTGTCGGTGAAATACCAGGTCATCGCGGTGATGTGCCGTGGCTCCGCGCCGGCTTCCGCCAGCACGGCGACGATGTTTTGCAGCGTCTGCCGCACCTGGCCGGCGAAATCGTCGGTCTCGAACTGGCACTGCCCGTTCCAGCCGACCTGTCCGCCCACGAAGACGAGCCTGCCGCGCGCAGCAATGCCGTTGGCGTAGCCGACCGGTTTCGCCCAGCCCTCCGGCTGCAGGATCTCGTGCATTTTCAAGCCTCCCCGGTATTCTTAAAGATCAATCTCAAATCAAATACATCGCCGTCAGGCCGCGCCCATCACCTGCCGTGCGATCACCACCTTCTGCACATCGGATGCGCCCTCGTAGATGCGTAGCGCGCGGATCTCGCGATAGAGGCTCTCGACGATATGGCCCTTGCGGACGCCGTCCCCCCCATGCAGCTGCACAGCCTTGTCGATCACCTCTTGCGCCTTGTCGGTGGCGAACAGCTTGGCCATCGCCGCCTCGCGGGTGACACGAGCCGCGCCCATGTCCTTGGTCCAGGCAGCGCGGTAGACCAGCAGCGCTGCGGCATCGATGTCCAGCGCCATGTCGGCGATATGGCCTTGCACCATCTGCAGCTCTGCCATCGGAGCGCCGAAAAGTTTGCGCTCGGCCACCCTGCTGATGCTTTCGTCCAGCGCCCGGCGGGCAAAGCCGAGTGCCGCCGCGCCGACCGTGGAGCGGAACACGTCAAGCACCGACATGGCGATGCGGAAGCCGTCTCCCGGTTTGCCGATCAGCGCCGAGGCCGGCACCCGGACCTGATCGAAGGAAAGCCGCGCCAGCGGATGCGGCGCGATCACTTCAAGGCGCTCGGCAATGCCAAGCCCCTTGGTATCAGCGGGTACGAGAAAGGCGGAAAGTCCCTTGGCACCCGGTGCCTCGGCGGTGCGGGCAAAGACGACGTAGAGATCGGCAATGCCGCCATTGGAAATCCAGGTCTTCTCGCCGCTGAGGATATAGAAGTCGCCATCGCGGCTCGCCATCATTTCGGTGTTGGCGACATCCGACCCGGAGCGTGGCTCCGAAAGCGCGAAGGCGGAAATCGTCTTGCCGGCCCTGGTCTTTGCCAGCCATTGCTGCTGGTCGGGCGTGCCGAACAGGCTGAGCGCGCCGGTGCCGAGCCCCTGCATGGCGAAGGCAAAGTCGGCCAACCCGTCATGGCGCGCCAGCGTCTCGCGGGTGATGCACAAGGTGCGGACATCGAGCGGTCCCGGATTGTCCGTATCGAGCGCCGTCGGCTTCAGCCAGCCGTCGCGGCCAAGTTTCGCCACCAGTTCGCGGCAGGCGGCATCGACGTCATGGTGATCGACGGGCAGGTTCCTGACGCACCATGCTTCCAGCCTTTCGGCCAGTTCGCGGTGGCGATCTTCAAAGAACGGCCAGCTGAGGAAGCTCCTGTCTGCCATCAATTCCCCTCGAACACCGGTTTTTCCTTGGCCACGAAGGCCTTGTAGGCGCGCTCGAAGTCACGCGTCTGCATGCAGATCGCCTGCGCCTGCGCTTCCGCTTCGATTGCCTGGTCGAGGCCCATCGACCATTCCTGGTTGAGCTGCGTCTTGGTGATGCCGTGCGCGAAGGTCGGGCCGGAGACGATGCGCGCCGCCATCTCGAGCGCGTCGGCCTCGAGCACTGCGGCATCGACCAGCCTGTTGTAGAAGCCCCAGCGCTCGCCTTCCGCCGCCGTCATCGTGCGGCCGGTGTAGAGCAATTCGGCGGCACGGCCCTGGCCGATGATGCGCGGCAGGATCGCGCACGCGCCCATATCGCAGCCGGCAAGCCCGACGCGGGTGAACAGGAAAGCGGTCTTGGCCTCCGGCGTGGCGATGCGGATGTCGGCGCTCATGGCGATGATGGCGCCGGCGCCGACCGCGACCCCGTCGACCGCCGCGATGATCGGCTTGCCGCAATTGAGCATCGCCTTGACGAAATCGCCGGTCATGCGGGTGAAGGCGAGCAATTCCTTCATGTCCATCTTGACCAAGGGGCCGATAATGTCGTGGACATCGCCGCCCGAGGAGAAATTGCCGCCATTGGGCAGGAACACCACGGCGTCGACGTCGTCGGCATAGACGAGATCGCGGAACGTGTCGCGCAGTTCCGCATAGCTGTCGAAGGTCAGCGGATTCTTGCGCTCCGGCCGGTCGAGCCGCACCCTGGCGATCCTGCCTTCGACTTCCCAAAGGAAGTGCTTCGGCTTGAGGCCGGCCATCGAACTCATTCGCGTCCCTCCCAGTTGCTGCGGAACGAGGTCAGCATGCCGGTCAGCCGGCGCGCATCCTCCTCGCTGACCTTGGCCAGCAATTCTCCGATCCAACCCTCATGCGCCGCGGCCATTGCGGCAAAAGATTTGGAACCCTCGTCGGTCAGTCGCACCATGGATGTGCGGCGATCGCCATTGCGGCGCGCGCGCGCGACCACCCCTTCCGAAACCAGCCGGTCGACAATGCCGGTGACATTGCCGTTGGATACCAGCAGGAAGCGCGACAGATCGCTCATCAGCATGCCTTCCGGCGCGCGGTAGAGGGCGGCCATGACGTCGAAACGCGGCAGTGTCGTATCGAATTCCTTCTTCAGGCGCTCGCGCAGCTCGGCCTCGATCGTGCGCGAGGCGCGCAGCAGCCTGATCCAGAGACGCAGCCGGTCCTTGCCGGGTCCCGACGGCGCGGGCAATGGGCCGGCTACCATGTTTCGCCTCCTGAGATCGAAATCGCTTGTCCGGTAATCGACGCAGCCGCATCGCCGCACAGCCAGAGCACCGTCGCGGCAACTTCCTGCGGCTGGATGAAACGGCCTTGCGGGTTGGTCGAGGCAAGGCTCGCCCGCGCCTGCTCGACTGAGCGGCCGGTCTTTTCGACGACGCGCTGAATGGAGTCCGCCAGCATGTCGGTCTCTACGAAGCCCGGGCAAACGGCGTTGACGGTCACGCCGGATTTCGCCGTCTCGGCCGCCAGTGCCCGCATCAGCCCGACCACCCCATGCTTGGCCGCCACGTAGGGCGCGACATAGGGGTAGCCTTTCAGCCCTGCGGTCGAGGCGACGAAGACGATCCGGCCCGCCTTGCGCGCGGCCATGCCGGCCAGCGCCGGCTTCACCGTCAGGAAGGCGCCGGTCAGATTGACGTCGAGCGTCCGCTGCCAGTCGGCAAGCGAGGTCCTGTGCGCCGGCGTGCTGCCGGCCATGCCGGCATTGGCGACGACGATGTCGAACGGGCCGCGCACGGCTTCCGCTTGCGCGTAGAGCGAAATCATCGCCGCCTCGTCGGTGACATCGGCTGACATGGCGTGGATGCGGTCGTTCTCGCCGGCCAACTTGGCAAGCTCGGCGTCGCGCCTCCCGCATATGGTCACCTCTATGCCGGCCTCGGCCAGCACGAGCGCGATGGCCCGGCCGACGCCGGAGCCGCCGCCAGTGACCAGCGCATGTTTGCCTGAAATCGCCAAGGCCGTCGTCATACTTTCAGCCACGCCGCCGCATCGCGCTCGGCCAGCCGGTAGATCTGGTCGCGTCCGGGCAGATAGGGATCCGGCCATTTGACACCACGATCACCGAGCGTCACGGCCGTATGCAGCGTCCAGTAGGGATCAGCGAGATGCGGCCGTGCCAGGGCCACCAGGTCGGCGCGGCCGGCCATCAGGATCGAATTGACATGATCCGGCTCGTAGATGTTGCCGACCGCCATCGTCGCCATGCCGACCTCGTTGCGGATGCGGTCCGAGAACGGCGTCTGGAACATTCGGCCATAGACAGGCTTGGCGGCAATCGAGGTCTGGCCTGCCGAGACGTCGCATATGTCGACGCCGGCTTCGTGCAGCATCCGCGCGATCTCCACCGCATCGGCCGGCGTCACACCTTCGATGCCGACCCAATCATTGGCCGAAATGCGCACCGAGATCGGCTTTCGCGTCGGCCAGGCGGCGCGCACCGCATGGAAGATTTCCAGGGGATAGCGCATGCGATTTTCCCGCGAACCGCCATACTCATCCGTGCGCTGGTTGGTGACCGGCGTGATGAAGGACGACAGCAAATAGCCATGCGCGGCATGGATCTCGAGCATGTCGAAACCGCAGCGATCTGCCATCTCGGTGGACGCGACGAACTGGTCACGCACCTCGTCCATGTCGGCGCGGTCCATGGCTTTCGGCACCTGATTCTCAGGCGACCATGCAATCGCCGAGGCCGCCATGACCGGCCAATTGCCCGAGGCGAGCGGCACGTCGGTGCCTTCCCACCCGACACGGGTCGAGCCCTTGGCCCCGGAATGGCCAATCTGGGCGCAGATTTTCGCCTCGGTCTCGGTGTGGACGAAATCGACCAGCCGCTTCCACGCCACCTCATGTTCGGACGCATAGAAGCCGGGACAACCGGGCGTGATGCGTCCTTCCGGGCTGACGCAGGTCATCTCGATATAGACAAGCCCGGCGCCGCCCTTGGCACGCTCGGCATAGTGGGCGAAATGCCAGTCGGTCGGGCAGCCATCGACTGCCTTGTACTGCGCCATCGGCGAAACGACGATGCGGTTGTTGAGCTGCATGTCGCGCAGTTTGAACGGCGCGAACATCGGTGCCCGGCGCTGCCTGTTGTCGCCTGCCCCTGCCTGGCGCTGGAACCATTCCTCGGCGCTTTCAAGCCATTTGGCATCGCGCAGCCGCAAATTCTCGTGGCTGATGCGTTGCGAGCGGGTCAGCAGCGAATAATTGAACTGCACCGGATCGAGGCCGAGATAGCGCTCGACCTCCTCGAACCACTCCAGCGAATTGCGCGCCGCCGACTGCAGCTTCAGCACCTCGGTGCGGCGCGCATCCTCATACTTGCGGAAGGCGGCGTCGAGGTCCGGTTCGGTTTTGACATATTCGGCTAGCGCCACCGCGCTTTCCAATGCGAGCTTGGTCCCGGAGCCGATCGAGAAATGTGCCGAGGCCGCCGCGTCGCCCATCAGAGCCAGGTTCTTGTAGGACCAGCGTTCGCACAGCACGCGCGGGAAATTGATCCAGGCCGAACCTCTGATGTGATTGGCATTGGTCATCAGCGCGTGGCCGCCGAGATGTTTCTCAAAGATGCGCTCGCAGACGGCGATGGATTCCTGCTGCGACATGGCGCCGAAGCCGAAGGCAGCCCAGGTCTGTTCGCTGCACTCGACAATGAAGGTCGCTGTCTCGCTGTCGAATTGATAGGCGTGCGCCCACACCCAGCCATGCTCGGTCTTCTCGAAGATGAAGGTGAAGGCGTCGTCGAATTTCTGGTTGGTGCCGAGCCAGACGAATTTGCATTTGCGGGTGTCGATGTCGGGCTTGAAGACTTCGACGAAGGTGTTGCGCGCCCTTGAGTTCAGCCCATCGGCGGCGACGACCAGATCATGCGTCTCCATATAGGGCTGAGGGTCGGCGATATCGCTCTCGAACATCAGCCTCACGCCAAGTTCGCGCGCGCGTCGCTGCAGCAGGACCAGAAGCCGCTTGCGGCCGATGCCACAGAAACCGTGGCCCGACGAGACCGTGCGCACGCCGTCATGGATGACGGCGATGTCGTCCCAATAGGCGAAATGCTTCTTGATCCAGACAGCGCTGACCGGGTCGTTTTTGGCAAGGTTGTCGAGTGTTTCGGCCGACAGCACGACGCCCCAGCCGAACGTATCGTCGGCGCGATTGCGCTCGAACACCGTGATCTCGTGGGCGGCGTCCCGCAGCTTCATTGAAATGGCAAAGTAGAGGCCGGCTGGTCCGCCACCGAGAACCGCAACCTTCATCCGTGCGATCTCCTCTTCGCTTGCTGCATATCAAGTATCGCGCCGGAGATAAAATATTTCAAGCTTAAAGTTTCATGTTGGAACGATTGCTGGACACGGGTGGCGCGCCTGCGGGCTGGCCCCGCAAGCGCGCTCTGGAAATCACTTGTCCGGGTTCTTCGGGCTCCACAGCACAGTCTCGGCACCTTTCTCATAGGCCATCCCGTCGGGATAGCTGATCGCCTCCAGCTGCAGCCCCCATGGCGCCTGGAAATAGAGAATGGTCTGGCCGGCCGCCGGACCTTCCTTGACCGGCAGCGGCCCCATCCGCGTCTTCACGCCCTTGCCGTCGAGATAGGCTTTGGCCGCGGCGACATCATCGACGTACAATGCAATGTGGAAGCCGCCGATATCGCTGTTCTTCGGCGTCAAATCCTTCTGGTCGGGCGCGGTGTATTTGAACAGCTCTATATTCGAGCCATAGCCGCAACGCACCATGGTGACCTGCTCGATGACAGCCTTCGGATCGACGCCCAGAAGATCCTGCATGAAGGTGCCCTTGTCATCGGCGAACGGACCAAACGACATCGCCTTCTTGCAGCCGACCACTTCGGTGAAGAAGTCGACCGCCTGCTTCATGTCGGGCACCGTGATCCCGGTGTGGTCGTGGCCGCGCATGCCGGGGATCGCATCGGCCGAAGCCGTTCCCATCGAGCAGAACAGGATCGCGGCAAGCATCGTGCCGCGGGCTGCGTAATTCATATTACCCTCCGTTCGCGGGCTGATTTTGCCCTCGTGCACGTCCGAAGCCCGCTGTTCGGCGTGGTGGGTGAACAGTCCTATGCCGGCGCTTTCGTTGCTGGCCGCAACCAGTCCGCGTCGATCTCAGGCAGTGGGATGGCGGCAAGCAGGTCGCGCGTGTAGGTCTCCCTGGGATTGTCGAACAGCGCATCGGTGGCGCTCGCCTCGACGATCCTGCCCTCGCGCATGACGATCACTTGTTGGCACAGCCGCCGGATGACCGACAGGTCGTGGCTGATGAAGGCGACCGTCAGCCCCATCTCCGCGGCCAGTCTCTCCAAAAGGGTGAGGATCTGCGCCTGGGTCGATACGTCGAGGCCGGAGACGATCTCGTCGGCCAGCACGAATTTCGGCGAAAGCGCCAACGCGCGCGCAATTCCGACGCGCTGGCGCTGCCCGCCCGACAGTTCATGACGATAGCGACTAGCGAAGCTTTGCGGCAGGCCGACGCGATGCAATGCCTCGGCGACGCGTTCCTTGAGCCTGTCGCCAAGCCCATTCTGCTTGAGCGGCGCGGCAATGATGCCGGCGATGGTGCGACGCGGGTTGAGCGACGACATCGGGTCCTGGAAGATCATCTGCAGGTCGCGGCGCAGAGGTCGCAGCTCCGCATCCGGCAGATGGGCGATATCGCGGCCCTCGAAATGGATGCTGCCGACGCTCGGCTCCAGAAGTCTGACAAGCGTGCGGCCGAGCGTCGATTTTCCGGACCCGGATTCACCGACGATGCCGGTCACCGAACCTCTCGGCAAATCGAAATCCAGGCCTTTCAAAATCTCGGCCAGCGGCGCGCGCCCGATCAGCGGCTTGCGGGTCATGTCGGGCAGCGCCACCTTCAGCCCGCGCACGGAAAACAGCGGCTCAACCATGCGGCCGCCTCCACGCCTGGTCTGCCGCGCCGATCTCGGCGGCAAGCCCGGCCAGCACGGTCTCGTCCACCGGCTTCAGCGAGGCAAAGGGATCCGTATAGCGCGGCGTAGCGGCCATCAATGCCCGCGTATAGGGATGCTCAGGCGCGGCGAAGAGAGCGGCTGTATCAGCCTCTTCCACCACCTTGCCGGCGTAGAGCACAGACACTTGCTGGCTGATCTTTGCAACGACGCCGAGATCGTGGGTGACGAACAGGATCGCGGTGCCATGCTCGCGTTGCAACTCGGCGATCAGGCGCAGGATCTGCTTTTGCACGGTCACGTCGAGCGCGGTTGTTGGCTCGTCGGCAACGATCAGCCGTGGCTCGGCGGCGAAGGCGGCGGCGATCAGCACACGCTGGCGCATGCCGCCGGACAGCTCGTGCGGATAGCATTTCAGCACCCGGTCGGGATCGCGGATCTGCACCTCATCCAACAATTGCCGGATACGCTTGTCCGCCTTGTCACCGTTCCAGCCGAGAATGCGCACCAGCCGGTCAGTCATCTGCGGACCGATGCGGCGCGACGGGTTGAGCGCAGTCAACGGATCTTGCGGGATCAGCGCCGTGCGAGCGCCGATCAGCGTGCGCCTTGCCTTGGGCTGCAGCCTGCCGAGGTCTCCGCCTTCGAGCTGCATGGCGCCTTCGACGATGCGCACGCTTGACGGCAGCACACCGAGCACCGCCTTGCCGATCATCGTCTTGCCGGCGCCGCTCTCGCCAACAAGAGCACGCACCTCACCCGGCTGCACGGAGAGCGACACCGACCGCAGCACGCGCTGGCCGTTCGGCAGCACGGCGCTCAGATTGGCAATATCCAGGCAAGCGCTCATCGCAGCACCGGATCGAAGCGTGTCTTCAGCGCCTCACCGAACTGGCTGAACGACAGCACGGTGAGGATCAGCGTGACAAGCGGAAACACCAGCAGCCACCAGGCCTGATGGATCGACAGCCGGCCCTCGGCGATGATGCCGCCCCAGGTCGGATCGTCGGTCGAGATCGACAGATTGACGAAGGACAGGATGGCCTCGACGATGACGGCGATGCCCATCTCCAGCGACAGCAGTGCCACGATCGACGGCACCACATTGGGCAGCACCTCGCGCAGCATGATGCCGATGCGGCCATAGCCGGCGATGCGGGCGTTCTCGACATAGTCCATGCGCGACTGGCCCATCGCTTCCGCGCGGATCACCCGGCAAAAGCGCGTCCAGTCGATTATGACGATGGCGAGGATGACGGAACTGAGGCCGGTGCCGAGCACCGCGACCAGCAGGATGGCGAACAGCACCGGCGGGAATGCCATCCAGACGTCGACGATGCGTGAAATGATGCGGTCGGCCCAGCCGCCGAAATAGCCGGCGACCAGTCCGAGCGTCGAGCCGACAAGGCAGGCGGCGATCGCCGCCGCGAAAGCGACGATGAAGGCGATACGGCCGCCGAAGATCAGCCTGGAGAGGAGATCGCGGCCGAGGCTGTCGGTGCCCAGCCAATAGCCGGATTCCGCACCACTCATCCAGAATGGCGGCAGCCGTTCCAGCATCAGGTCTTGCGCCAGCGGGTCCTGCGGTGCGACCAGCGGCGCGAAGATCGCGGCCAGAAGCGCCAGCAGCAGCCAGCCGCCGGCCAGCCACAGCCTCGGGCCCAATCCGCGCCGGACGACGCGCGCCTCATCCATGGCGCAGCCTCGGATTGAGCAGCGCATACATCATGTCGACGCCTAGATTGATCAGCACGAACAGCAGCGCGAACACCAAAACAATGCCCTGGATAAGCGGCAGGTCGCGGTTGATGACGGCATCGATCGCCATGTTGCCGAGCCCTTCGTAGGAAAACAGCCGCTCGACGATGACCGTGCCGCCGATGAGGAAGGTGAACTGGACGCCGACGAGAGTCAGTGTCGGCAAGGCAGCGTTCTTCAGCGCCTCGCGCAGGATAACCTGCGTTTCCGAAAACCCCTTCACCCGCGCCAGCACGACATAGTCGAGGTCCAGCACTTCCTTCAGCGACTGTTTCAGCAACTGCGCGATGATTGCCGCCAGCGGCAATGCCAAGGCTACTGCCGGCATCAGCATGTGTTTCAGCAGATCCCAGGTCAGGTCGAAGCGCAGCCGAAGCAAGCTCTCGAAGAAATAGAACTGGGTGACGAAGGGCAGGTCGAGCTGCGGCGACACGCGGCCGGAGATATCGAAGATCGGCACCAGCACGCCAAACAAAAGGATCAGCACGAGGCCCCACAGGAAATCGGGAATGGAAAGGGCGGCGCCGCTGGCGATATCGATGCCGGCTTCGACCGCCGTGCCGCGCTCGCGGGCTCCGAGGATCGCCGTCGTGCCGCCGAGCCCAACCGCCATGACGAGCGCGATGATGGCAAGTTCCAGCGTTGCCGGCAAACGATTGAAGACAAGGCTGAGCACATCTTGCCTGAGCGAAATCGAGGTGCCGAAATCGCCCCTGACGACGCCGGACAGCCAGATGAAGAATTGCTGCACGATGGTCTTGTCGAGCCCGTAGAGTGCACGCAGCCGGTCGATGTCGGCATCTGTCGCACCGGGGGGCAGCATCATGGCGATCGGGTCACCAGGCGCGACGCGAATCACGACGAAGACGACGACGGCCACGCCGAACAGCGTGATCAGCATCGTCAGCAGACGGATCAGGAATCGTTGCAGGAGCATTCTGGTGTTGGCCCAGTGCGTTTCTAACGAAGAGCCCCCTCATTCGTCCGCTTCGCGGCCACCTTCTCCCCGAGGGGAGAAGAGGTCACGGACAGCTGAGCTGGTCTCTTCTCCCCAGCGGGGAGAAGGTGGCCCGAAGGGCCGGATGAGGGGGCCGCTCAGCGAAGGGTGGCGCCCACAAGCCGATATCAGGCCGGGGTCATCAGCGCCGGCAGCAGCGCGCCGGACACATGCTGCACCACGTTGACGCCCTTGGCATGCACGATAGGTTGCGCATACTGAATCAGCGGCAGCACATAGGCCTGCTCGGCGATATACTTGTCGACAGCCTTCCAGCCGGCGATGCGCTTGGCCTCGTCCTTCTCGCCCCAGAGCGGATTGATCATGTCGATCAGGTCCTGGCTGTCCCACACCGAGTGCGGGCTCGGCCCATACATGGCAAAACCAGTCGACGTTGTCGGATCGCCGATGGCATTGCCCCAATTGTAGAAGGCGGCCGGCGCCAGCTTGTCGGCGGCGCGCAGTTCATAGTGCTTGGCGATCTCGTAGACCTCGATCGTCGCCTCGATGCCGACCTTGCGCCACATGCCGACGATTGCCTGGATCATCTCATAATCCTTGGGCTTGAAGCCCTTGGTCGTCTGGATGGTGAACTTGACCGGTTTTTCCGGCGAATAGCCGGAAGCCGCGAGCAGCTCCTTGGCCTTTTCAGGATTGTGCTCGACCTTGATCGAGGCGTCGAAGGCCGTGTACTCCGGGGTCTCCAGCGTAGCGATCGGCTGGCCATAGCCGCGCAGCAGCCGTTTGACCAGAAGCTCCTTGTCCACAGCCATGACGGCGGCCTGGCGGACGTTCTTGTCCAGCATCGCTTCGATGTCATTGAAGAAGATCATGCCGATGTCGGAAACGGGCTTGCACGAGCCGGCAAGCCCGTCCTTGGCGATCAGCCGGTCATACTCTTCATAGGGGACCTCCAGCGTCACCTGCGAGGAACCGGATTCGATCTCGGCAACGCGGCTCGCCGCGTCGGTGACGAACTTGATCGTCACATTCTCGAAGGCCGGCTTGTCGCCCCAATAGTGCGGGTTGGCCTTCAGTCGGAGGAAAGCATTTCGCTCGAATTTTTCCACCATGTACGGGCCGGTGCCGATCGGCGCCTTCTCGAAACCTTCCGCGCCAACCTTCTCGTAATAGGCCTTCGGCAGGATGTAGCCGGTCAGGAACGACATCCATTTGAAATAGACCGGATCGAACTGCACGACGTCGCCGGTGATCTTGTTGCCGTCGATCTTGAAATTGTTGACGTTCTTCCAGACGAACTGGATCGGATTGCCGGTCTTTTCGTCGCCCGCCCGCTGCAGCGACCAGACCACGTCCTCGGGCGTGAAGGGCGAGCCGTCATGCCAGGTCACGCCTTCGCGCACCGTCATCGTCACCTTGGTGCGATCCTCGTTCCAGCCCCATTCGGTGAGCAGGCCAGGCGCAAAGGACAGGTCCGGCTTTTGCGGAATGAACTGGTCGAACACCGACTGGTAGAGACCCTGGATCGTCGGGTTGACGGCCGAAGGTCCGGTGGTCGGATCCCAGGACGGCAGATTGACGTTGTAGGCGATGGTCAGCTCGCCCGCTGCCGCCTTGGCGATCTCAGGCAGGCCGATCGCCGCCACCCCAAGTGCCGCGGCACTGTATCCCAGCAATTCTCGTCTGTTGATTGTCATGGTCGTTCCCCTTGTTGGTTTTGTTGTCTTTGCGCGGCACTATCAGTTTATCGATCCGGGCTTCGTGGGCAGCAGCGCCTTGCCTCTCGTCGCCTTCATGAAATCTTGCGAGCTACCTCCCGCCAAGCTGTTGCGCGAGCATGAAGCCGGAGGCCGCGCCGGTGCCGGCGCCGGGCCATGTCGCGGCGCCTATGAGATGCAGATTGCCGACCGGCGTGTTCCAGCCGGCATAACCGCGCGCCGGGCGGAACAGGAAATTCTGTGCCAGATGGTGGCTGCCGCAGACCTGGTCGCCGCCGACGAGATTGGGATTCTCGCGCTCGAGGTCGATGGGTGAGAACACCGCGCGGCCGAGGATTTTTGTACGCAGGCCGGGCGCGTAGGTCTCGATGATGTCGAGCACGCGCTCGGCGTAGACGTCCTTGACCTGATCCCAGTGCGCGGGCGCGATCTTGCCGGCCGCATCGCCCAGGATTTCGGCGGGCAGCATGCGCACCTGCACCCACAGCACATGCTTGCCCTGCGGCGCGCGTGACGGATCGACCGCTGTCGGCTGGCCGACGACCAGCACCGGTTCGTCCGGCAGCATGCCCGCCATCGCCTGCTGATAGGCGCGCGACATCGCGTCGAGCGAGGGCGACAGATGCACATAGGCGAACTGCCGCAGCTCGGCCCCGGCGCGCCAGTCCGGCAGGTCGTCGAGCGCCAGATGGATCATCATCGTGCCCGGCGCGTGCCGGAACTTCTGCATAGCCGTGTCGAAGCCGGTGTCGCCGGAACCGTTGGGCAGCAACTTGCCGGTCAGCGCCCTGGGCGCGACGCCGGCAATGACCGCCTTCGTTACCGTATGCGTCTCACCGGACGCAAGCCGCACGCCGGTCGCCTTGCCGGCGGAAACGGTGATTTCGGCAACCTCTGTCCCTGTGACGATCTTGCCGCCCGCCGAGGTGACCATACCTGCCAGCGCCCGGATGATCGTGTCGGCGCCGCCCTTGCCTAGCACCATGCCAAAGGTCTGGTTGGCCATGGATTCCAGATAGGGGAACACGGCGCCGCCGGCGATGTCGGGTGCAAAGTCGAGATGCATGCCCCAGGTGGCAAGCGTTGCCCGCACATGCGCGGACTCGAAATTTTCCTCCAGCCAGGCGCGAGGCGATGACAACAGCAGCCGTCCCGTATCGAGCGCGCCGGACATGCCTTTCTTGCGCCACAGGTTCCAGGCGGTGCCGGCAAGCGCACGCGCACTCATCGGCGATCCCAGCAGCCGGAACAGGTGCTCGGCTTCACCCGGAAAGGCGGCGACCAGTCTACGCCAGGTCGCGGCATCGGCGGCGGAGAAAGCGGCCATGCGGCCGGTGGTTTTTTCCAGATCGTTGCTGACGCCGAACCAGCGTCCGTCCGGGAAGGCGCTGGCAAAACAGTCGGCGACCGGCGCGAACTCAAGACCCTGTGCTTTCAATTCATTTGCATATTTCCGGTGGAAGGCGGAGCCGGCGAACAGGCTCAGATTCATTGCACCGAAATCGTGCCGGAAGCCGGGAAGCGTGTATTCGTGGGTCTGGACGGCGCCACCGATTGCTGCGCTGCGCTCGAAAATCCCGGTTTTCCAGCCTTTGAGCGCCAGATGCGCGGCGCATGCCAGACTGTTGTGGCCCGCCCCGACGAATATGGCGTCAAACTCGCTCACGCCCCGTTCCCATTTCCTTTATGCTTAAAGATAATTGCAGATGCATATGTTTTCGTCTAGTAGGATATTAAGGGCCGAGACGAGCCTTGATCTTCACCATAAAGAGGGAACTTCAGACCATGGACACGCAAAAACTCCTCGGCGAAGTCGCCGGCCAGCTGCTTTCAGGCGCCATCAGGGTGGTCGACCTCTCTGCGCAACTCGGACCCGACACGCCTCTTATCAAGCTGCCGCCGGAGCTTGCCGTCGACACGCCAAAGGTCGAGATCCATAACATCTCCCGTTATGACAAGAACGGCCCGTGGTGGGCATGGAACTGGCTGAAGCTTGGGGAGCATTCGGGCACGCATTTCGATGCGCCGCAGCATTGGATCAGCGGCAAGGATTATCCGGACGGCGCCACCGACACCATTCCGGCGCAGAACTTCGTCGGCCCGGTCAATGTCATCGACTGCTCGAAGGAAGCCGCCGCCGATCACGATTTCCTGCTCACCGTCGACCACATTAAGGCGTGGGAGGCCAAGCATGGCGCCATCAGCCCTGGCGAGTGGGTGGTGATGCGCACCGACTGGTACAAGCGCAATGGTTCGGAGGCTGAGTTCCTCAACGCCAATGAGACCGGCCCGCATACGCCAGGTCCGACGGCCGAAGCCATCCAGTATCTGATCAGCAAGGACATCAAGGGCTGGGGCTCGGAGACGATCGGCACCGATGCCGGCAAGGCCGGCGGCATGGAGCCGCCATTCCCGGCGCACACGCTGATGCACAAGGCCAACCGCTATGGCCTTGCCAGCCTCTGCAACCTCGACCAGTTGCCGCCAAAAGGCGCCATCCTGATCGCCGCACCGCTCAAGATCGAACATGGCACCGGCAGCCCGATCCGCGCGCTGGCGCTGGTGTCGAAAGGCTGAGAAAGCACGCTGAGGTGAGCCAGCCGGATCACATCATCGTTGGCAGCGGCATCAACGCGCTGGTCTGCGCGGCGATGCTTGGCGGCAAGGGCGCGAAGGTGCTCGTCCTCGAGCGCAACGACCGCATCGGCGGCTGCATGCGTACCGAGGAGATCACCGCGCCCGGCTTCATCCATGACGTGATGGCGACCACCTTCGTGCTGTTCATCACCTCGCCGGCCTTTGCGGCATTGGGCAGCGATCTCGCGCGGCACGGGCTGGAGTTCTGTCACACCGGCACGCCAACCGGCGTGCTGCGGCCGGACGGCAGCCATGCCGTGCTCACCACCGACCGCGCCGCCAACGTCGCTGCAATCAATGCGATCGCCCCCGGCGATGGCGACCGGCACGCCGACGATGTCGGCAGCATCGAGCGCAATGCCGGCCTGCTGTTCGGCCTGCTCGGCGGCAGCCTGTGGTCCTATCCGACAGCCAAGCTGTTGGCCGGCGATGCCTGGCGGCGCAGCCCGCGTGGCCTTGCCGCTTTTCTGGGTGAGGCACTGGTGCCGGCGCGCAGCTGGTTGGAAAGCACCTATCAGTCCGAGACAATCCGCGCGCTGTGGGCGCCCTGGGTGCTGCATGCCGGGCTTGGACCGGAAGATGCTTTCTCAGGGCAGATCGCCAAGGTCATTGCCTTCGCGCTGGAAGCGGCCGGGGCGCCGATCGTCAAGGGTGGAGCGAAGACCCTGCTCACCGCCTTCGAAGCTCTGATAAGGGAACGTGGTGGCGACATCCGTACCGTCGCCGATGTCGCCTCGATCGTCCAGAGCGGTGGCCGCGCGACCGGCGTACGGCTCGCCTCGGGCGAAACGATTACAGCAAACAAGAGCGTCATCTGTTCGGTCACGCCGACGCAGCTTTACCACCGGTTGCTCGGCAGCGAGGCTCCCAAGGCCGATGTCGAAGCGACACAGAAATATCGCTACGGCAAAGGCAATTTCCAGATTCACTATGCGCTGAACAAGCCGCCGGCATGGCGCGGTGCTGGCCTGGACCAGGTGGCATTGTTGCACCTGACGCCGGGGCTCGATGGCGTCTCGAAAGCCTGCAACGAGGCGGCGCGCGGCATGCTGCCCGAAGTGCCGACCATCTGCGTCGGCCAGCCGCATGCGCTCGATCCGTCGCGCTGCCCGGAGGGCAAGGCGATCCTGTGGCTGCAACTGCCCGAGGCGCCCAGGCACATCAAGGGCGACGCCGCAGGCACGCTGCATGCACCGGCTGACGGACAATGGACCGAGGCGCTGCGTGAAGCCTACGCCGACCGCGTCGAAACCATTCTCGCCAGCCACATCGATGGCTTCAAGGGCAGCGTGATTGCGCGCCGCGCCTATTCACCGGCCGATCTCGAAGCGATGAACATCAATCTGGTCGGCGGCGACCCGTATGGCGGGTCGTCCACCATCGACCAGTCGTTCCTGTGGCGGCCGTTCAAGACCAGCCGCAACCATCAGACCGGCATCAAAAACCTCTATCACATCGGCGCCTCCACCCATCCGGGTGCAGGGCTCGGCGGCGGCTCCGGCTTTCTTCTGGCGGGCAGGCTGTGATGGAGCAGAAGGTCGCAGAAAAACGCCAGCGCATTTCGACGCTTGGCCAGATCGGCCTGCAGCAATTCGCGCCCTATCTGATGAACCGCATCATGGGGCGCTACAACGCCACCTTGCGCGACGATTTCCGCAAGCAGGGCCTGACCATTCCGCAGGTCCGCACGCTCGCCGTGCTGTCGGTCACCGACGGTGTCACCGTCAACGACCTCTCGGTCTACACCGTCATCGAGCAGTCGACCTTGAGCCGCACGCTCGACACGCTGGAAGGGCAAGGCTTCGTGCGGCGCGAGCAAGGCGTCACAGACAGCCGCATCCGCCATGTCTTCCTGACCGATGACGGCCGCGCCGAGTTCGCGCGCGCCTGGCCGGCAATGCATGACGCGTTCGAGGCGATGTTCGACGATGTCGACGACGCCGAATACGCGGCGCTGATCGCCACATTGCAGAAGATGCTGAAGAACATTCGCAAGCACGACATCTAGACGTTAGGCGCCGGCCGCACCGCCGGCAACGGAAGGTTGGAAAAATGGCCGAACGCTCTTTTGCCAAGGAAGTCGAAAAACTCAGGCTCGGCGCCGGCGAGGAATTTGCGGGCGAAGGCATTCTCGCCATCACCAAGGCGCTGCTGCAATGCGGCGTCGGCTATGTCGGCGGATACCAGGGCGCGCCGATCAGCCATCTGATGGACGTGCTGGCCGACGCACAGGAGATTCTGGGCGAACTCGGGGTGCATTTCGAGGCGAGCGCCTCGGAAGCCACCGCCACCGCCATGCTCGCTGCCTCGGTGCATTACCCCATCCGTGGCGCGGCGACCTTCAAGTCGACTGTCGGCACCAATGTCGCGTCCGACGCGCTGGCCAACCTCGCCTCCGGCGGCGTAACCGGCGGCGCGCTGATCATCGTCGGCGAGGATTATGGCGAGGGTTCCTCGATCATGCAGGAGCGCAGCCATGCCTTCGCCATGAAAAGCCAGGTCTGGCTGCTCGACCCGCGCCCGAACCTGGCTTCGATCGTCAAGGCGGTCGAGGATGGCTTCGAGCTATCCGAGGCGTCCAATACGCCGGTGATGCTGCAGGTGCGCATCCGCTGCTGCCACGTCCACGGCCATTTCATCGCCAAGGACAACAAGCGCCCGCCGATGACGGTGGCCGATGCGCTCGACGCGCCGCGCCGCGACACCGGCCGCATCGTGCTGCCACCCGCCTCCTTCCTGCACGAGAAGGAGAAGGTGCAAAAACGCTGGCCGGCGGCTGTCGATTTCATCGCGAGGAACAAGATCAACGAATTCTTCGGCTCGGATCACGGTTCGGTCGGCATCGTCATGCAGGGCGGCATGTACAATTCGGTCATCCGCGCCTTGCAGCGTCTCGGCCTTGCCGACACCTACGGCGAGACGGATGTGCCGCTCTATGTGCTCAACGCCGTCTATCCCCTGATAGACGATGAGTTCCTGTCTTTCTGCGAAGGCAAGCAGGCGGTGCTCGTGGTCGAGGAGGGCCAGCCCAACTACATCGAGCAAGCCTTTGCCGCCATGCTGCACAAGGCCGGGCGCGGTACCAGGCTGGTCGGCAAGGAGTATCTGCCGATGGCCGGCGAATATACCGGCCAGGTCATGCTCGACGGCATCGGCGCCTTCCTGCGCGCCGAGGCCTCGCATCTCTTGCCGGGCGAGGTGCGCGCGCCCAACAAGGTCGGCGACGGCGTCGACACCGCCGACCTGATCAATGTCGTGCCGGGCCGTCCGCCGGGCTTCTGCATCGGTTGCCCGGAGCGGCCGATCTTTGCCGCGACAAAGCTGGTCGAGCAGGAACTCGGCAAGCACCACATCGCCTCCGACATCGGCTGTCATTTGTTCTCGATCATGCCGCCCTTCGAGCTTGGCGCCACCACCATGGGTTACGGGCTCGGGCCGGCCTCGGCTTCAGCCTTCAATTCGCCCGACGCCAAACGGAGGTCGATCTCCTTCGTCGGCGATGGCGGCTTCTGGCACAACGGCCTGACCTCCTCGATCGGCAACGCGGTGTTCAACAAGAATGACGGCGTCATCGTCATCGTCGACAATTTTTACTCCGCCGCCACCGGTGGGCAGGACATCCTGTCGTCGCGTGCGGGCAACAAGACCAAGTCGACCAAGCATCCGATCACCGAAGCGGTGAAGGGCATGGGCGTCAAATGGCTGCGCCACATCGACCGCACCTACGATGTCGGCAAGATGCAGGACACGCTGCGCGAGGCGCTGACGACGGAGGAAAAGGGACCAAAGGTCATCGTCGCCTCTTCCGAATGCATGCTCAACCGCCAGCGTCGCGAAAAGCCGCTGGTCGACAAGGCGATCAAGGGAGGGACCCGTGTCGTCAAGCCGAAATTCGGCGTCGACGAGGACATCTGCACCGGCGACCACGCCTGCATGCGGCTGTCCGGCTGCCCGTCGCTGTCGGTGAAATCGCTCGACGATCCCTTGCGTGACGATCCGGTGGCATCGATCGACCAGAGCTGCGTCGGCTGCGGCAATTGCGGGGAGGTGGCGGACGCCGCCGTGCTGTGCCCATCCTTCTACCGCGCCGATGTCGTGCACAATCCGGGCCGCTGGGACCGTTTCCTGGAAAGCGCTCGCCGCGCCGTGATCGGCCTGATGCAGCGCCGCCGCGAGAGCCGTAGGTTGACGTTCGCCGATGCTTGACCAGGCTTCGCCCTTGCGCCCGAAATCCGGTGCCGCCGATACCGAGCCGGTGATCAAACTCGCTTTGCTCGCGGTCGGTGGCCAGGGCGGCGGCGTGCTCGCCGACTGGATCACCGATGTCGCCGAGCGCAATGGTTACGTCGCGCAATCGACCTCCGTCGCCGGCGTCGCCCAGCGCACCGGCGCTACGATCTATTACGTCGAGATGGCCCGCGACACCGGCCGGCTGCCGGTCTTTGCCCTGTCGCCTTCGCAGGGCGACGTCGACATATTGATCGCCGCCGAGCTGATGGAAGCCGGCCGCGCCATCATCAGGGGCTTCGTCACGCCCGATCGCACCACGCTCATTGCTTCTTCGCATCGCATTGCGGCGGTGTCGGAAAAGATCGAGCCGGGTGACGGCCGGGCCTCGTCTTCCAAGGTACACGCGACGGCGGAAGCTGCATCGAAACGCTTCATCGCCTTCGACATGGAAAAGATCGCCGCCGACAATGGCTCGATGATCTCGGCCAGTCTGCTTGGCGCGCTGGCCGGCTCCGACGCATTGCCGTTCACGCGTGAAAGCTATGAGCAAGCGATCGGCGCCGGCGGCCGGGGCGCGAAAGCCAGCCTCGCTGCCTTCGCCGTCGCCTACGACCGCGCGCGCGGTACGACGGCCCCCGCGCCACAGCCGGCAGAACCGGCCACGGTCGACCCCGCTCCGGGTGCAGGGCGCGTGAGCGGTCCGCAGAACCTGCTGCAGGGTTGGCAGGCGCTGGCCGCCCGCATCGACCTGATGCCCGCGGCGGTGCGCGACATGGCGCTTCGGGGCCTGAGAAAGGTCGTCGACTACCAGGACATCGCCTATGGCCGCGACTATCTCGACCGGTTAGACAAGGCCGTTGCGCTTGATGATCCCGGCCATGCCCATGCATTGTCCATCGCTGCCGCCAAGCATCTGGCCAACGCCCTGTGCTATGACGACATGATCCGCGTCGCCGATCTCAAGACTCGCTCGACCCGCGCCCAGCGCGTGCGCCGCGAGGTCGGCGTCAAGAACGGCTCCATCCTGCAGGTGACCGAGTATTTCCATCCGCGCATCGAGGAGTTCTGCGGCACCTTGCCGGCGGGGCTGGGCAACTACATTGAGAGCCGGCCGAAACTCGCTGCTTTCCTTGATCGTCGCATCAACCATGGCCGGCGCATTCGCACCGACAGCTTTGCCGGCTTTGCGGTCCTCTGGTTCATCGGCGGCCTGCGCCGCTGGCGACGGCGCCTGTTGCGCCACAAGGTCGAGACGGCGCATCTGGAGCGGTGGTATGCATTGGCAATTGGATATGTGCCCCAGGATTACGCGCTCGCCGTCGAAATCCTGAACTGCCGCCGGCTGATCAAGGGCTACAGCGACACCCACGTCCGCGCCCAGTCCAAATTCGATCGCGTGCTGTCGGCGCTCGATCTGGTCAAGGGCCGCGATGACGCTGCCGACTGGATCAGACGGTTGCGCGAAGCTGCGCTGAAAGACGAGAAAGGCGACATGCTCGATGGCGCGCTGAAGACGGTGGCATCGTTGTCTGATCATGGTGTGGGAAGAGGTCGAGCTTAGGCTGGTACCTCTACGCTACTGCCGCCGTTTCCTACTCCCACTGGATTCGCGGATTGAACACGCCGCTTCAGGCGATCGCAGCTCGGCTTCCACCCGGATGCGGGAAGCGTTGCCGGCGGACCTGCCGGGCGTCAGTCGCGCGATATGGACAGCCCCGAGAGAAGCGGAGCGTACGCGGCGAGCCTGCGGGATACGAACTCCGTGAAGAGCCGCACCCGCTTCGTCTTGCGTGTCTCGCCTTGCGTGAGAAGCCACAGTGTCCCATGCATGGGCACGTCGATCCCCGGCACCCTCACCAGCAGGGGGTCGGCATCTCCGACGAAGCACGGCAGTTTCGTTATCCCAATCCCCTGGTGCGCCGCGATGATCTGCGTCTCGGCGTCAGGTGTCCTGAACGGTACTCCCGTGACGTGAACTTCTCCCTCGCGCGCCCAGTCCGGAATTCCATGATTGTCTATGCCTATCCACCGGATGGGATCAGGCGTGCCCGCACGCCACGCGGCTAGTCGATCGCGAGACATGTAGACGCCGCTGAACAGCTCCGGTCCCTTCAGGCCGTGAAGATTGAGCGGCAGGGTCTTGCGGTCGGCGACAATGCGGATCGCGACGTCGGCCTCTCGGTTGGTCAGATTTGCCAGCTCACCGGACGACAAGATTTCCATCTCGATGTCGCGATGCAAACGCGCGAAGTCGGCGAGATCCGGCATGAGCAGGTGTGTGGCGAGGAACGGTGGAAGCGTCACCCGCAAAAGCCCGCGCGCGCTCTGGTCACGACCGAAGACTCGCGTCTCCAGCTGGTGCGACGACGCTTCCATCTGGGTCGCGAGATCGAGGACCTCTTCGCCCGCAGCCGTCAGGCGGTAGCCGGAAGGCAGCTTTTCGAACATCTGCGCCCCGAGGCGTTCCTCGAGCTGAGCGATGCGTCGCAGCACGGTCGAGTGGTTCACACCGAGGTGTGCGGCGGCGGCACGCACCGAGCCTACGCGCGCGGCAGCAAGAAAGTAGCGAACGTCATCCCAGTCGATCATGGTGCATTCCTGCGCAGCGAAGTGCGGCTTGCAAAAGCCCATACTAACACGATCAGCCGTAAGTTCGTGCGGTCATCGTGGCGTTCAATCATCTACTGGATCGTTTTCGCACCAGCGATGTGCGCGATTGCGCACTCACCGCCCGACTTCGGCGAACCCATCTTGAGGCTCTCGCGGGACTTTCCCGTACAGCCAAAGACACGAGACGGCGAAACGAAGGATGCATCATGAACAGACTGAATGGAAAGACCGCTGTGATAACCGGCGGCGCTACGGGCATCGGCCGCGCCGCAGCCAAGCGCTTTATCGAGGAGGGCGCCTTCGTCTTCATCTTCGGCCGCCGGCAGGAAGCGCTCGACGCCGCCGTGGCTGACCTTGGGCCTAATGCCCGCGCGGTTATGGGCTCGGTCTCGGATGAGGCCGACCTCGACCGACTCTACGCTGCGGTGAAGGCCGAGCGCGGAAGCCTCGACATCGTCTTCGCCAATGCCGGGGCGGGAAGCCCGCTTCCGCTCGGCCAGATCACCGCCAGGCACATTGACGAAACCTTCGACACCAATGTGAAGGGTACGATCTTCACGGTCCAGAAGGCGCTGCCGCTGATGAGCCAGGGCGGTTCGATCATCCTGACCGGGTCGAGCGCCGGCACCACGGGCGCTCCGGGGTTCACTGCCTATAGCGCGAGCAAGGCGGCAGTGCGCAACCTGGCGCGGACCTGGGCGGAAGACCTGAAGGGCACCGGCATCCGCGTAAACGTGCTGTCGCCCGGAGCGACGGCGACCGAACTCGCGAAGGAGGCGTTAGGCGAGGAAGGCCAGAAGGCCTACGGCGCGATGACCCCGCTCCAGCGCATGGCCGATCCGGCGGAGATCGGGGCCGTGGCCGCCTTTCTCGCGTCGCCGGACAGCAGCTTCATGACCGCCAGCGAGGTCGCCGTCGACGGCGGCCTGGCTCAACTCTGACCCCCAGCGCGGTCCGTACCTGGCCCGTGCGCAACGAAAGACAAAGAATTATGAAAAAACTCGAAGGCAAGATCGCAGTCATCACGGGCGGAAGCAGCGGGATCGGATTGGCCACAGCCAAGCGCTTCGTAGAAGAAGGAGCGCGCGTCGTGATTACCGGGCGAAGAGAGAAAGAGCTGAACGAGGCCGCAGCCTTCATCATGAAAAGCGTTACGACGGTCGTGGGTGACGTGTCGCTCCTGGAAGATCTGGATCGCCTCTATGCCGTCGTAGATCCCAATGGGTTGCAGGGGCAAACCAGAGGAAATCGCTGCTGCCGTCACGTTCCTCGCCTCCGATGAAAGTTCTTTCGTCACCGGCGTGGATCTCGCCGTCGATGGGGGCATGGCGCAAGTCTGACCCCGGCATTAGCACCAGATCGGAGAAATACTATGAACTATGCAATCGTAGGATTCGGCAATATCGGACGGGCCCTTGCCAAGGCGTTTGCCCGAAACGGCATCGAAGTTTCCGTTGCAACCACACGCGACCCGGAAAGCTTTGCCGCCGATGCGGCCGCGATCGGACCCACCATCATCCCCAAAAAACTGGCGGAAGCCATCAAGGCGGACATCATCTTTTTGGCTGTCCGCTTCGAGGCGCACCCGAATGTTGCGAAGGCGCTCCCCACCTGGCAGGGGAAGACGATCATCGATGTGACCAATGCCTATGGCGTGCCCCCTGAGGAACTGGGAGGACAACCTTCTTCCAAGTTAATCGCGCAGGCCTTCTCTGGCGCAAAACTGGTCAAGGGCTTCAACCATCTGGTCGCCCCGGTGCTTGATCAGGATCCGGCCGTACATGGTGGCCGGAGGGTCGTGTTCTTGGCAAGCGACGATGATGCTGCCGCAACACAGACTGGGGAGCTTGCGGAAAATCTCGGTTTCGCGCCGATTAAGCTTGGCGGGGTGTCGGAAGGTGGCCTGCTGGTCCAGGCGCGCGGAAACAGCTGGGGTCATCTGATCTTCAAGGACTTGGTCAAATTCGACTGACGAGCGCGACGTCCCCGGCAAAGAGACGACGCACGCGATCGGAACTCGGATCGGATCAAGCCCGATCCGATCCGAGCAAATGGAGAAATCAGTATGAGCACCCAGAAGAATATCCACTAGGAAATTTCGATGTACGACCAATCCAAGGTGTCCGATTTAATCCGGTTCGCACGAATCGAGGCGGGCTCCACCGTGATCGACGTTTACCCTGGCGACGGAGACTGGACGCGCCTCTTCTCCGACATCGTCGGATCAGAGGGGCGGGTCTACAGCTTCGTGCCGGCCGAAGTCGCCCACTTCAAGAACGATCCGGTCGGCCTCATGCGAACGCTCGCGAAGGAGCCGAGCCGAGAGAACGTCGAAGCCACCTCGGCGGATCTCGTCGCGATGCCGGAGATTACGCAGCCAGCCGATGTCATGTGGTTGCACCTGTTCTACCACGATCTTCACACCGCCTTGATCCAGAAGAAGGGTGCGGCGGCGGCCGACTTCAATCGAGCTGTCTACAAGCGGCTGAAACCCGGTGGGTCCTACGTTATCGTCGACCACGCCGCCGCCACTGGGTCGGGCACGAGCGACACCCGGTCGCTGCATCGGATCGACCCTGCATTCGTCCGCGAGGAGGTGGAGGCGGCCGGCTTCGTACTGGACGCGGAAAGCACCGTGCTCGCGAACAAGGATGACCCGCATTCGATCAAGGTGTTCGATCCCGCGATCAAGGGCGAGACCGATCGCTTCGCGTTTCGGTTCGTGAAGCCCTGACAGCTCCCGGGCGCCGACTTCATGTCAACCTCCCATTGAGTCCATCAACTCGGGTTCGCACCCGTCAAGCTGGGAAAGCTCAACGAGGATGGCGCGCTGGTGCACGCACGCGATGCGGCAGCGCCTTGAAGGCGTCCGAGGTGATGATGGCACAAGGTTCTGGAGCACACCTGCCGCAGGTTCCAGATCTGAACTTGATGAAATGACGGAAGTCGCCGCGCCGTTGAGGGAGCCGGCGCATCCCCTCAGGGATGCGCCGGGACAAACGGTTCAAGAATGGTGGATTTCCGTTCCCAGCACCTTCAGGCATTCACGGATGAACGCCGCAAGCGCGGTCCAGCCTTTGGCTGAAACCATGGTCCCATCGACATAGGCGTCGGTGGGAGACAAATCGATATAAGTGCCGCCGGCAAGCGTCACCTCCGGCTCGCAAGCGGCGAGCGCCGCCACCTTCTTGCCGCGCACGACGCCGTCGACCGCGATCAGAATCTGGACGCCATGGCAGATCGTGAAGATCGGCTTTTTTGCCTCGTGGAAATGGCGCACCATTGCCTGTATCCGCCTGTCGGTGCGGATGTATTCGGGGCCACGACCGCCGGCGCAATAGACAGCGTCGTACTGGCTCAGCTGCTTCTCGGCGTCGGCGAAGGTCTTGTTGATCAGCGCGTTATGGCCGGGCTTTTCGGTGTAGGTCTGATCGCCCTCGAAATCGTGCAGCGATGTCTTGATCATGTCTCCGGCGCTTTTGTCGGGGCACACGACATGAACGGTGTGTCCCACCGCTTCCATCGCCTGCTGATAGACGAAGATTTCATACTCCTCGGTGAAATCACCGGTCAGCATCAGGATTTTTTTGGCTGGCATGTCTTTTCCTCTCGGCTTGTTTCAGGGGCGAGGTGCACTGCGCGCCTCGCTTCCCGGGATCGAAATCGGCTCAGAACGGGGAATAGAATTCGTAGGCGGCAGGCTGGGCGGACAGCGGCGCGCCGCGCTTGAGGGTGCCTCTGACAAGCAACATCGCCAGGCTACTCGAACGCAGGCAGGAGCCTGTCCCGCGAATTTTCGATGTGCGCACGCATGGCTTTTTCGGCGGCGTCCGGATCGCCCGCGGCAAAGGCAGCGAGAATAGCCTCGTGCTCGTCGAGCGCCTCTTCGGTCACCCTGGAGTGATACATCAGCCGGAAGATATGGAAGTGGGTATGCTGGTGATTCAGTGTCTCGCGAATGAGTTCGTTTTGGGCGAACTCGACGATCTTGTCGTGGAAGATGGCATCCTGACGGGCGAAGTTCGAATAGCGCAGGCGTTCGTCTTTCCCCACCCGCCGAGCCATGACGCCGGCCGCCTCCTGCAGCGCGGCAAGGCGCTCGCCGTCCATTGTTGCGGTGGCTTTGGCCGCGGCGGCAGGTTCAAGCAATAGACGCAGCTCGTAAAGCTCGTCGAAGCGCCGGCGGGTGATTTGTGGGGCGGCGCGATAGCCGATCAGGTGGGTTTTCAGAACCAGCCCTTCCCCCTCCAGCCTGCCAAGCGCTTCACGAATGGGGGTATGCGAGACGTTGAATTCCTTGACGAGATTGTCGACGGTGATGCGCGATCCCGGAGCAATCCTCAAAGACATGAGCTGCGCGAATATTGCTTCGTAAACGTCGCCAGCCAGGCTGTTGGCGCGCTGAATACGACGGGTCGCACGGGCTTCATTGTCAACCGTCAGGTCCGTGTGCTGCATCGTTTGCCTCTTGACAGAACCACCCACTAACATGATGCTTCGCGAAACTCAATCCTATATCCTATACGATTTTATGGGGATATCGCATGATCATGACCTGCAGCGCCGAGGTCGGCCTCTGGCACGAAGCCAAGCCTGTCGGCTTCCAATCCGTCTTCGCAGGATTTTGTGCATGAGCTTGTTTGCAGCGGCGCGCCTGCCGAGCGAGATTCTGTTTGGCAAAGGCCAGCGCCATGTCCTGCCTGCCATTGCCGCCAGACATGGGCGGCGTGCGTTCGTCTGTACCGATGAGCGCTTCGCGGCGACGTCGCAGTTCGCCGAGATTCTGGCTGGCTTGCACAACGCGGCGATCGAGGCGCTGGTCTTCGACCGAACGCTGCCGGATGTGCCGCGCGACAGCGTCGCCACCTGCATTGCGGAGGCGAAGGGTTTCAAGCCCGACATGGTGATCGGAATCGGGGGCGGCAGCTGCCTCGACATGGCCAAATGCGCTGCACTTCTGCTCAGCCATGGCGGCAAGCTCGAGGACTACTATGGCGAGTTCAAGGTACCCGGCCCTACCCTTCCGGTAATCGCAGTGCCGACGACGGCTGGAACAGGCTCCGAGGTGACCCCCGTCGCCGTGATCTCCGACCCGGATCGGACGCTGAAAGTGGGTATCGCCAGTCCGCATCTCATCGCGGCAGTGGCGCTTTGCGATCCGGATCTGACGGTGACCTGTCCACCGTCCTTGACGGCGATCGCCGGCGCCGACGCGCTGACGCACGCAATCGAGGCCTATACAGCGGCCAAACGCGGCGTCGACCCTCATTTGCCGCAACAGCACGTGTTCATCGGCAAGAGCGCTCTGACCGACCATTTCGCGCTTCTGGCCATCAGGCTGCTCGGCCGCAGTCTCGAAAAGGCATATCGCGACGGATCGGACGAGGATGCGCGCGCCGACGTCATGATGGGAGCGCTGGCCGCCGGTTGCGCCTTCGGTACGGCGGGAACGGCCGCCGCCCATGCGGTGCAGTATCCCGTTGGCGCGCTTACCCACACCCCGCATGGCCTGGGAGTGGCCACGATGCTGCCCTATGTGATGACCTACAATCTGGCCGCAGCAGCCGCGGAGATTGCGGAAGTCGGCGCTGCTCTTGGCCTTTCCCATCAGGGCGGCGGCGACGCCGATGCCTTGGCGCACGCCACCATCCGTGAGGTGAGCCGGCTGTTTGGCGCCATCGGCATCACACCGACATTGGCCGAACTGGGTCTTCCCGAAGACAAGATCGACTGGACGGCTGAGCAGGCGCTGGGCATCGACCGGTTGATCAAGAACAATCCCCGCCCGTTCGACCTTGCCGCGATGCGACGGCTGGTCAGGGCTGCTTATGACGGCGACATGTCCGCCACCATGATGTGACCGACCAGGAGTTCATCCAATGAACATTGCCGCAGGCATATCCGACGAGGATCAAGATATGTTCGACTACGCCACGGTCTCGCACGGTCTCTACATTGGCGGACGCTGGCGGCCTTCATCGGAGGGTCGCGTGATCGAAGTGGTCGATCCCTCGACCGAAGCCGTGATCGCTGCGGTTCCCGACGCCACGCTCGCCGACGCCACCTCCGCCGTCGACGCGGCCGCAAAGGCGGCGGCCGGCTGGCGCGAGACCCCGCCACGCAGGCGATCGGAAATCCTGCGGCGCTGCTTCGAACTGATGACCGAACGGGCGGAGACGTTGGCCGCGCTGATCTCGCTGGAGAACGGCAAGGCGCTGCGCGATGCGCGCGGCGAAGTCGCCTATGCGGCGGAATTCTTTCGCTGGAACGCCGAGGAAGCGGTCCGCATCAACGGCGAGTTCGGCCTTGCGCCCTCGGGCGCGAACCGGATCATTGTCGACTACCAGCCCATCGGCATTTGCGTGCTCATCACGCCATGGAATTTTCCGGCCGCCATGGCGACGCGCAAAATCGCGCCGGCGCTGGCGGCCGGCTGTACGGTGATCCTGAAGCCCGCCAGCGAGACACCGCTGACGGCCTATGCGCTTGCGGCGCTCTACGAGGAAGCCGGCGTGCCGCCCGGCGTCGTCAACGTCCTGACGACCTCGACCCCCGGACCGGTGACGGCGGCCATGCTGGCCGATCCGCGCGTGCGAAAGCTGTCCTTCACCGGCTCGACCGGCGTCGGGCGCGTGCTGCTGGCCGAAGCCGCAAAGCACGTCATTTCCTGTTCCATGGAGCTTGGCGGCAACGCACCCTTCATCGTCTTCGACGACGCCGACCTGGAAGCCGCCCTCGACGGTGCGATGGTTGCCAAGATGCGCAACGCCGGCGAAGCCTGCACGGCCGCCAACCGGCTTTACGTCCAGGCCGGCATCCATGATGCCTTCGCGGAAGGCTTGAGCAAACGCATGGCGGCACTCAACCTGGGCCCGGGCACAGACTCAGACACAGAATGCGGGCCGATGATCACCAGGAAGGCTGTGCACAAGATCGACCGGCTTGTGCAGGACGCCGTTGCCCGCGGCGCCAAAATCCTGTGTGGCGGCGGCGTATCTGAAGGCAGAGGCTTTTTCTATCCGCCAACGGTGCTCAAGGACGTGCCGGCCGACGTTGCCATGGCTCACGAGGAGATCTTCGGTCCCGTGGCGCCGATCAGTCGCTTCGACAGCGAGGCGGAGGTCATCGCCAAGGCCAACGACACAGAATACGGTCTCGCGGCCTACATCTACACGCGCGACCTGGCCAGAGGAATGCGCGTGGCATCAAAGATCGAGTCGGGCATGATCGCGCTCAACCGCGGCCTGATGTCGGATCCGGCGGCGCCCTTCGGCGGAGTCAAGCAAAGCGGGTTGGGGCGAGAAGGCGGCCAGAAGCATGGCGTTGCCGAGTTCATGGAGGCCAAGTACATCGCCGTGACCCTGTGAGCGGACATCACGCCAAAGATCCGTTTCGCATTCGCGATCATGTGGTCGAGTTCGACGACATGGTCGCCGAGATCGTTCGCAGAAGCGAGGACACCAGGGCGAATGTTCCCATGGTCGCCGATGTCGCCTACGGGGCTGACGCCACCGAAACCGTGGATCTGTTCTTTCCCGAGGGCAAACGGGACCGCCTGCCGGTGCACATGTTCATCCACGGGGGCTATTGGCGCATGTTCTCCAAGCGCGACTATTCCTACGTCGCCGAGACCGTTACGAACGCAGGTGCGATCGCGGTCATTGTCGACTACGCGCTGATGCCGACCGTCAGGATGGCCAGGATCGTCGACCAGGTGCGCCGCGCCAAGCGATGGGTATTTGACAATGTCGCACACCATGGCGGCAATACCCGCCTGCTGACCGTTAGCGGTCATTCCGCCGGTGCGCATCTGGCAACAATGCTTTTCGGCGGTGACGAGCGGGCTTCCGGCATCAAAGCTGCGCTGCTGCTTGGCGGCCTTTACGACCTGAAGCCATTGCAGATGTCGTTCCTTGCCGCCGAGATCGCGATCACCGACGAGGAGGCCCGCCGATTCTCGCCCATCGATCACAGTTTCGATCCATCCGTGGGCGTAGATATCTTGGTCGGCGCCGATGAAACGCCGCCGTTCCACAGCCAGGCCGCACTCTTCACGGACCACCTTGACACACAGGGACTGACTGTTTCGCGCACGACCCTTGGCGGGGCCAATCACATGAGCAGCGTCCGTGACCTTGGCTTGGCTGGTACCGAGGCCTCGTCACTGCTGGCCCGCGTCGTGGCCGCCTGAGACTTCCGCCAGAAGCGCTGCTGGACGCGACCGTTCTGCAAAGTAGCGTCGCAGCATCGGGTACCGACAGCGGTGGCGAATCTCCCGCCACCGGTCCCCATACCGTAAGCCCGCCGTCGATGTCGACGTCGACGTGGTTCATGCTTTCCAGCGTGATTGAGCTTGATAACCGATGTCGGCGATCGCCGTCATGCCGGCAGCGCAGTTGAGTTCTCAAAGCCAACCGGCCAAAGATGCCCCTCAGAGGAGAGCGGGCCGGCGTTCCGTAACCTCGCCTTCAGAATACGATAGCCGCGGCACCCCGGAGAAGGGAATCTGCGCTCTCACACCAGCATCGACTGCTGGGCGAAGATGCCCGCCATCGCGCCGTGCGATATTGCCAGGGTGACCGATGGCGGCGTGAGGGGGTTGGCGAGGTCGCCCGCGGCGTAGATGCCGGGCATGCTGGTTTCGCGGCGCTCGTCGACCTTGAGGATTACGCCGAGGGGCGTATCGACCGTGGCGAGGCCCAGTGATTCGTGCAGGCTTGCGGACGGCTTGTTGCGCGGATGCGCGAACAGGATGTCGACCGCGACATTGGGGCCGGTATCGAGCTTGACGGTGGCGTTATGCCCCCCGTGATGGCCGATCTCGCTGATCCGGCCGTCGACGACAGGTATGTTGCGGCGCGCCAGACCGGCCCGGATATCGGGCGGAATGTCGTGACCATCAGCGAAGACCGTCAACCTGTCGGTCCAATCGTGGAACAGCCTGACCTGATTCATCGACTGTGGGCCGGACCAGACGAGGCCCCAATGCTGGCCGGCGACTTCAAAGCCGTCGCAATAGGGGCAGGGCACGATGGACGTGCCCCAACCTTCGGCAAAGCCCGGAACATCAGGCATCTGGTCGGCGACGCCATAGCTCAGGATCAGGCGGCGCGCGCCGAGGCTTCCGCCATCGCCAGTGAGGACGGAGAAATCGTCGATGGCCCCGGAGAGGCTGTCGGCCCGGGCATTGACCAGCTTGATCGTGGGATAGCGCGCCAGCTGCCGCCGCGCCTCGGCCAGGATGTCCAGCGGTGGCTTGTGATCGTGGCCGAGCAGGCCATGCGAGTGGCCGGCGAAGCGGTTGCGCGGCAGGCCGGTATCGAGAACGGTGACCTTACGGCGGGCACGGCCGAGTTGCAGGGCACCGGCGAGACCGGCAAAGCTGCCGCCGATGATGATGACGTCATCCATGATGGGCTCCGTGTTGTGGATGAGGGGCTGGTTGGACCAAACCTACCCATCGGCTTGCGCATTTCAGAAACTACATGGTATCGTAATCCAAGAATTAGGATACTGTCAAGGACTGGAATTGTCGTGACCGAAAATAGCCACGGCCGGCGCGGCCGGCCCGCCAACGAGGCGCTTGGCCAAACGATACTCGACGCTGCGTCCGAACTCTTTGTGGAATTGGGTTTTCAAGCGACCACATTGGACAAGGTCGCCCAGCGGGCGAAGATATCCAAGCTCAGCATCTATCGGCATTTCGAGAACAAGGAGGCGCTGTTCAGCGCGGCCATCTCGGCCGGCTGCCATCAGTTGTTTGCGCCACTGGCCCTTCTTGAAGGCGTCGGCGGTTCGGTCGAAGATCAGCTCATGGCGGTGGGATCATCCCTGCTTCGGACGCTGTTGAGATCAGACGTCCGCAGTGTCGAAGCCATGGTCATGGCCGACCAGACGAATCCAAGGTCGTTAAGCAAGCTCCATTTCGAAGCCGGCCCCGCCCATGTCATCGCCCAAATCGAGGTCCTGTTGCGTCAGTTGCACGCGAAGGCGGTTCTGAACGTGCCCGATCCTCTCCGGTCCGCCCGCTTGTTTGCCGCGCTTTTCAAAGGATCCGATCTTTTGATTATCGCACGCTTCGATGAGGCGAGAGCGGCGGACGACAACGAAATCGAATCCTATTGCCGGTCGGCCGTCGCCATGTTCATCGCTGCGCACGGCTAGCAGTCCGCCCTGCCCGCTAATCATTGTATTTCTGCGAAATACTCCGCTAGTGTCGCCGTCGCGATGGCGCCCATCCACCCCATGTCGATCGCGTCGGGTCGGGCTGCGCGCCCGCCGGTGAGCGGCATCTCCTACCTGCTCCGGTCACACAGCGCTGACCCTTGAGCGCCTCCGCCGACCTGTGAGGGCGAGGAAGAGAATGCCGGTTATGGCCGCGAGAATCGAGCAGATGAGGTGTCGATCGCCGCGAAGGGACACCTGCGGACGGACCTTCTTTGGTACACTTGAGTACGTCCATTCGTGGCTCGGGCTCCAGCGGTTCGTGCCCCGACGCGCCCGCGAAGGCCGCTGGTGCCCGCGACAGATCCTTCCAAGGTGCGGGTCTGGAATCGCCCAAAAATTCTCTCGAGCTCCCGGAACATCGGTCCGCCCCTGTGGTTCGACAAGCAGCGGCACAGTCGATCCAACCAGGCATCGGCCCGCTTAGGAAAGGCGCGAGGTCCCTACCCACAGATCTTGCGAAAATAGGAGCAAGCTATGCGAGCGTTGGTCTGGCACGGCAAGGAAGACATACGCTGCGATCAGGTTTCGGACCCGGAAATTGAGGATGAACGTGACGCGATCATCAAGGTGACGAGTTGTGCCATATGCGGCTCCGACCTTCACCTCTACCACAACTATGTGCCAGCCATGCTGCCCGGCGACATCATGGGCCACGAGATGATGGGAGAGGTCGTCGAGGTCGGCAAGGGCGTCAACGGCGCTCTGAAGGAGGGAGACCGCATCGTCGTGCCGTTCACCATAATCTGCGGTGAGTGCGACCAGTGCAAGCGACAGAACTTTTCGGTTTGCGAACGCACAAACCGCAAGAAGAATCTCGGTGACAAGGTGTTCGGGCACACCACCGCGGGTCTGTTCGGCTACACTCATTTGACCGGCGGCTATCCCGGGGGACAGGCGGAATACATGCGTGTGCCGTTCGCCGATGCCACGCACGTAAAGGTGCCTGACAGCCTTACCGACGAGCAGGTTCTCTTCCTCGGCGATATTTTTCCTACCGGATGGCAGGCGGCGGCACAGTGCGACATTGAGCCCACCGATACGGTTGCGGTGTGGGGCTGCGGCCCAGTCGGGCAGATGGCCATACGCAGCGCCCTGCTGCTCGGCGCGAAACAGGTGGTGGCGATCGATTGCCTGCCGGAACGGCTTTCCATGGCCGCGGCCGGCGGCGCCATCGCCATCAATTTCGCCGAGGAAAGTGTCGTCGAACGACTGCGGGAACTCACCGGCGGAAAGGGCCCGGAGAAGTGCATCGATTGCGTCGGCATGGAAAGCCACGTCTCGCTGGCCCAGCCCGATACCGTCTACGATCGCGCAAAGCAGTTGATGCTGATGGAAAATGATCGACCGCACGTTTTGCGTGAGATGATCTATGTCTGCCGGCCGGCCGGCGTGATCTCGATCCCCGGCGTCTACAGCGGGCTGGTCGACAAGATTCCGATGGGACAGGCAATGAACAAGGGGCTCACCTTCCGAATGGGGCAGACCCATGTCAACCGTTGGACCGAGGATCTGTTGCGCCGCATCGAAGATGGCCAGATCGACCCATCCTTCGTCATCACCCATATCGTGGGGCTCGAGCAGGGACCCGAGATGTACAAGGTGTTTCGCGACAAGCAGGACAGCTGCATCAAGGTTGTACTGAAACCGTAGGGAAATCGTCATGAACGTGATTGCCAAACTTACCAACATCACCCGATCGCCTGGCGATCCCAAAGTGCTGAAGACTGGGCAGAGTGCGGTCGGGGCATCCGATGGCCTTGCCCGCAAGCTCGGCTGGTTCAGCATCGCGCTTGGCGTCGCCGAGATGGTTGGCGCTGAGCGGATTGCCGGCGCGCTCGGCATGCGCGGCAAGGAAGACCTGATCCGCGCTTATGGGGCGCGGGAAATAAGCAGCGGCATACTCTCGCTTTCAGTGGACAAGCAGGCCGGGCTTTGGAGCCGGGTGGCCGGCGACGGCCTGGATATCGCGACATTGCTGACAGCGTATCGGCATGGCAACCCAAAGCGCGATAATGTAGGCCTAGCGCTTGCCATGGTCGCCGGCATCACATTGCTCGACATCATCGGTGCGAAAAGCGTGACCGCGCGCCACTCTCGGAGCGGGACCAAGCCACGCGATTACAGCGATCGAAGCGGCTTTCCCGGAGGCACTGCCGCAGCCCGCGACCGTGCCCGCTCGCAGCGCAGCCAGGAGGCCGGCACAGCCTGATAGAGATTTCCGGACCCTGGCGCCATTCGACCTGGACAGGTGGCATCTCGTCAGGCCCTAACGCCAGAGGTGGTTGCTTTCGGCGAGCCGACTTTGCTGGAACAGAGTGGACCGTCGAGTGGCCGTTCTCGCCGTGGATCACCGCCGCGCATGGTTGTGTGGCCGGTGCGTTAAAGGCAGGAAGCAAGCAGCGATGCGACCAGGCGTCTAGCCTTCCATGTCTCGTACCTTGGCAAGGTTCCGGCGATCCTCAGGCCGAGCCGCGTTCGGGAAGCTCGGTCTCTTCCGCCACCCCTTTCCGCAGGTCTCGGCGCAAGCGTTCCGCTTCGTCGGAATTATTATCGTCGTCTGTCCGCTCGAGTTCGCGATCGATTGTCTCGCGCGACCCCTCTGCCGGATCCTGTTGCGGAGATGTGTTCGGGCCGGTTTCGATCTTGCCGTCGCCGGGAACGGTGCGGTCGCGAGACTTCGTCATCTTCAGCTTCCCTTTCATCTGTCATCTGCCTCGGCATGTCCGATGGCATGAATTTTGGCCGCTTCCCTGCCGAACCGGATCGTCGACGCTTTGTTCCGGGAAAGCCCCCGCAGGTTCGTGCTGGTCGGCCCCGGGGCATTGGTCGATGCCCTTGCCGGGAAGCATCCTATGCCAACGAGGTCGGCGGCAGCCTCATCGATGTCGTTATCAACATGTGGGCTGTGAAGGCGTTTTCGGCCCGGACACGCGAGCACGCCAGGCTCGCGGCGAGTTTTCGAACCGAAGCAGATGCGCAGCGTAACAACTGGATGTATACGGAAAAGGCTGCCTCATCCACGACATCGCGCTTTCGGTAAAGGCCGGCGGCATGCTCGCCTGGGCGGTCCGGCAGCTGGTAGCGAACTGGTCGTAGGCCTTTGCAAAGCCGCGTCGATGAAGCGGGTGCGGTAGCGCTGGTCGGTGTAGCGTCGAGGCATCTGTCAATCGGAGACAAGCGCGACCGCTTTTGGGACCTCACTGTTTTTTCCACCGGGACTCGACATCTCACTATCATAGTTGATTGTGGCTGCCGGTGACCCTGCGTAATGGATAGCCATTCCAACTCTCCAACAGGAAAACGGTATGTTGTATCCGGGTCGGTTTTTGGGGCCAAGCGACATTGAGATGCTCGCCCAGGTTTGTCACACGGTCTGCAAAGAGCGCGCCCTACCTCTTGCTTCGCAGAACGGAGAGCGCATAGCTGCGCACATACTCAGGCTGTTTATGAACGGCTTGATTGGGCAGAATGAACTGCTTGATGCTGAGAGGAACTGGGCTCGTCGGCCTGACCGTTCGGTCCAGCAGACGATGTCAACTACGCGCACATAAGAGGCCGCGTGACCCAGTCTTGGTAGTCGGAAAGCCGCCAAGGCCAGTTGGGAACAAACCTGACATTTAAGCGTTTGTAGAGCCCTTCCACCGGGCAACTCACCGAAATGCTTCTTGCCGTGCATGATGGAATATCGACGGCCGTTTTGGCGGGCAGGAGCGCCAATGCGGAGATAGTAGGCGTGGTCGACCTCACCAACAAAGCTGAGGTCGACATCGGCATCACCAGCTTGGGAAGAGCCATCCAGTTCGTGGCCAACGCCTCGGTGCTTGGATACGACATTCGCGGCGCCATGGTCTTCTATGGCGCGCCCGGTACCCCGAGCCTAAGGGCGAGAGAGTGCGAGCGCTTGTGGGCGCAGTTTGGCGGCGCGCTTCTACAGCCGTAGCTCTATCAGGACGTTCGCCCCGCCCGTTCTTGGTATGAACGCGTACGGAACTGAGGCGCTACCCAGCCGCAGCGGGAATGGCTCAGTGGTAGCTCTAGCTGGCGACCGCACTAAGCAGCTTTTCGGTGATGGGCTTTGAGCGGCTGAGCCAGCGTGAGAACGTTCGGCCGCATATCTGCCGGTGCCTGCTTTCATGTGACTGGGCGGGGCTATTGGGGAGCCGTGTTGACCACTGGGCCCTTAGCCGAGGGAAGCACTACGGCAACCTCGCCTTTTGCTGGCTAACATCCTTCCGCTCTCAGGGACCGGACCATGCGCACAACAACAGGGTCATACGGTTTCTTTTCGGATTTTCGATAATTCATTGTGAAAAGCGCGGCACGCTGGTTGCAGACCATAATTGCACGGACGTAGCGAATCTCGCCATTCTTGACCCCGGAGTAGCTGGCCCATTTCGGGGCTAGGCGCCGATAGGTCAGTCGCCAACCGGCCTTTTCGTCCTCGATCATGCGATGTTCAATCTCGGCGCGAAAACTTGCTTTGCCCAGTCGCGCGCCCCAAACGACCAGAAACGCGTCTCTTGGGCCCTGAAAAGCCGCGCCCTGCTCCGAATTCTGGGTCAGGACGAAATTCGGAGGAATATCGAAACTAAAGCCAAGCTGTCGGACGCCGAAGGGCTGCCACGCCTCGGCCTGAAGCAACGTGGTCCAAAAGAGAAAAACTGTAAGTCCCAGCAGGAGGCGTCGCATTGCTCTGATTTAGCGCTGGCTAACATGGTGTCCAGACGGACAGAGGTCCGTGACATAAAAAATATGCATCATGGCCGCGCAGCATATGGACGCGGGATTCGCGATTGACGGCGTGCGGTCGAAACGGCTTCCGTCCCACGAAAGGAGAGGACGCAGACGGAATTGGTGCGTCGGTATGATCGATTGGCAGAAATTGGCGAGGCCGAATGTCCAACGTTCATTGCCCGCAAAAATGGGCGCCGGCTTCCTCTTGTGCCTAGGGAAGAAGAGCCGAATTATTCCCTGGCGAAGACCCTGATCTACCTCAGACGGGGGCATGCCTCAGTAACTTCGCCGTGACCTGATCCCTTCGGGGAACAATCACATCGAGCTCCAGTTTGGCCTTCAAGCGAAAGCACTGATGGAGCATGCCATGAGATTTCCACACAGCAAGACGGCCGCGGCCGCCGTTTTCATTGCCCTGACCTCCCCCGCACTCGCCCAGACAAGCGGAACACCATCACCCTCGACACCTGCACCCGCTCCGGCAACCGAACCGCCGACCGCCGGACAGTTGCCGGATGCGACCGGACAAGCGGATGCACCAACACGCGAAATGATCCGCCAGATGGTTGAGCAAGCTATCCGGGAGAGAATGCAGCAGGATCGCCGTTCCGAAGAAGGTTTCCGCGAGGAAGATAGTCGCAACTATCAAGGCGATCGCAACGAGGGTGCTGACCGCCACGATGAAGATGGCGGCCGTTGGCAGAACCACGGTGGCCGCGATCGTGGACACAGAATGGCTGGACGCTGGCATCATCAGCTGATGCGCGGTGCCGGCATGCGACTGATGTTCGGGCTGTTGGACACCGATGGCGACGGATCGGTTTCCGAGGACGAGGTTCAACGCGCGGTGGGCAGGATGTTCAGTAGCATTGACGAGAATGGTGACGGCAAGATCGATGCGGACGAGATCCAGTCCTTCATGCATGGCTCCAGCATGCATGGCACTGGTAGCGAGGACACGCCGTAGCTGCCTTCAAAGTGAATGCCCTCCCTCGGACAAAGCCGGCGAGCGCCTGGCGGTCGAATTCGAAGCGGTGTCTCTTGGCTGTTAGGCGCGGCGGCCCTAACAGCACCCTCCAGCCTTGCGCTATTCCCGCGGTCCCGGAGACGCCGGCCGTGACAAAAAAACGGCTGCGCAGTGCTGATCAAGGAACGATCGAAGCCGACCAACGCAGGGTCACTCGGGCGCCCGGTCCTCCAGCAGAACGAAGGATGCGGCGATCAAGTCGTCGCCATTGATACGTCCTTGGCTGTCCTCCAACATAGTTGCAACCTTGTGGAAGGCCATCATTTCACCCGCGTCAATCTGCGCTTCACGCATCTTGGCTGTGAGATCAGCCACGCGATTTCCTAACGAATGTGATTTTGCAGTCTCGCAATTCGACATGATTAGTCATCCTTTGCCTTGGGGTTTCACGCTGCCGAACGCAATGCTTCAGCGGATGTTCCGAATTTGGCCATCAGTCTTATGGGATAGGACTTGCGTCTGACGGCGGTTGGAAGAAGCCCGAACGGCGGAACACGCAGCCGGAAGCCGAATTGGAGACCGACCGTCGATCGAAGTCCCTTGTCGCCGGTTGAGATCCCGCCATCTTCACTGTCGAGAGGGTGGCGGGATCGCCTTCCGAGGAGCGAGCACATATGAGAGTAATAGGTATTCGCAGATGTACTCACGGCCATCCTGCTCGCTTCTTTTATCTGCGCATGTTCATTCTTTTCGGGAAACCCCATCTCTCCAACAACACGCAACAACCGCGTTGCTACCCACGATTGATGCGATGATAACTGCATCAACAAAGCAAAGCCTCTTCGCCTAAGGTGCGATTGCCGCGGGCTTTTCGACTGGAAGGTCGTCCAAACGCGCCCGGTGGTCAGCCATGGCGTTCAGCAGGAGCTAGATAGACTCATCGCGAAAATCCCGCAGCGAGGCATGTCGCAAGTCCTCCTCGCGGCGTGCGGAGACCGAGCGCGGAATCCGCCTGGTTCGTTGTAACAGGCATGCCAAGATGAGTTTCGGCGCCTGGACGCGGAAAAACCCGCCAGCGTGAGCCAGCGGGCCTTGTGATGGGATGGCCCGCGCGTGCGGTCAAGGCTGCGCGGGCCGACCATGATGAATGAGGGGACATCTTGGTCACCGGCACGACCGATGAAGAACGAGCCGGGTGTGACAAAACACCCTTGGAGCGAGGATGTTCCCGTCCGCACAAAAAAGCCCGCCGGCGTGAGCCGGCGGGCAGCCGCTATTTTGCCGTCAAGCGGACAGACCGCTTGCGGCCCACCCACTGCAGCATTTTCCACTTTGAGCCGAAATCATTCTCAACTATGGTTCGCCAGGCTTAAGGCATGGGGGATTGCCGATGGTTTTATCACGCAGGGGTGTCGTGCTCGGCGGTCTGGCGCTGGTCGCGGTCGGTGGAACCAGCAATATTGTTCAAGCCGCGGGGGCAAAATCCTTTTTCGCCGGTACCGCCAGCGATAACGATTTCGTCTATCGCAAGACGAACTTCGCCAAGATCGACAAGAGATGGCATCGCCAGATCGTCAAGTATTTCAGCAGCGAGCCTGTCGGCACCGTCGTGGTCGATACCCGCCACCACTTCCTCTACCTCATCATGGAAAACAAGACTGCCATCCGCTACGGCGTCGGCGTCGGCAAGGAAGGCTTCAAATGGTACGGCCGCGCGACGATCGACCGCCGCGCGCTGTGGCCGCAATGGGTCCCGCCCCCCGAAATGCGCCAGCGCAAGCCGGACCTACCTCCCATGATCGCAGGCGGCGCGTCCAACAATCCGCTCGGGCCGCGCGCGCTCTATCTGTACCGCGACGGCGCCGACATCGGCTACCGCCTGCATGGCACGCTGGAGCCATGGAGCATCGGCACCGACGCTTCCAGCGGCTGCATCCGCATGTTCCCCGAAGATATCATCGACCTCTATCAGCGGTGCCCGATCGGCACCGCGGTGGAGGTCCTGCCGCACATCGCCGACCAGGCGCCCGCCTCCACCACTGTCGAATGATTGGCGCATCATGAACCGCATGATTGAAAACACGCGCCGGCTGCTCGCCGCCGGCCTGCTGGTTCTGGCCGCATCCTGCTCGACCAGCAACACGCTGGCCCCGTCGACGCCTGACGTCACCAACGCCGAGATTGCCGGCTTCCAGAACGTGCAGCCGGGCAGCGAGGAGGATTTTATCCTCAATGTCGGCCGCCGCACCTACTTCACGAAAGGTTCGGCCGCGCTCGATTCTGTCGCCAAGGCCACCCTCGACACCCAGATCGCCTGGTTGACAAAGCATCCGCGCTGGCTGCTCAAGCTGCAGGGTTTCGCCGACGATCCCGGCGCAAGTGAAACGGCGCTGTCACAGCAGCGCGCCGATGCGGTGATGGACTACCTCGCCGCCGGCGGCATAGACCGGAACCGCATGTGGGCCAAGGGCTACGGCAAGGACAGGCTCGTCCGCGACTGCCCCGACTCCGCCTGCAGGTCGCAGAACCGCCGCGTTGTGTCTAATTTGCGCGATGAGAGGGACGAGTCGTAGAGGCTGCTGTTTTGCTGGTCGCCAAATCAGTCTCACAACGCGACGGCGGCATGGCTGCAATGCGCCTATCGGGGACATTCACCCAGCGTTTGCCCCTCCCCGAAAGCTGACGCTCCGGTTGAACCCGGAATGAAGTCAGCTTCGCGTCTACCAACCTCCGGTTCAGGGTCTGGTGGGAGGCTTCGGCATCCGCCTCAACCAGTTTGCGGACGTGGCGGTTGTCCGCGATCCTGATCGCGCATGAGCCTCGCCACATGTGGGTGCGCTACCGGGAGTGGGCGCCGTGGAGCTGGCAGGTACGCTCGCTCAAAGCATCGGCCGTCCGCCGGTGACCTCGTAGAGTGCGCCGGTGGTGTAGCTCGATCCTTCCGAGGCAAGCAGCACATAGGTCGCTGCAAGCTCTGCCGGTTGCCCGGGACGCTTGAGCGGTGTGTTCTTCCCGAACTCCTTGACCTTCTCAGAGGGCATTGTCGACGGGATCAGCGGCGTCCAAATCGGCCCGGGAGCGACCGCGTTTACGCGAATGCCGCGTTCAGCTACCAGTCCTGCAAGTCCGGCGGTGAAGTTGGCGATCGCTCCTTTGGTAGTGGCGTAGGCAAGCAGTGCCGGCGAGGGACTGGTCGCGTTGATCGAGGATGTGTTGATGATGGTCGAGCCGGGTTCCATGTGCTTCACTGCTTCCTGGGACAGATAGAACATCGCATAGACATTGGTGCGAAAGGTGAGATCCCATTCCTCCGCGCTGATGTCCTCCAGCTTCTCGAACGACGCCTGGTGGGCTGCATTGTTGACGAGGATGTCCAGGCGCCCGCATTCATCGATAGCTCGCTGCACAAGCGACCGCGCGAAGATTTCGTCCGAGATGTCGCCGCGTGCGAGCACCGCCTTGCGCCCCGCTTCCTCGACCAAGCGCGCCGTCTCCTGCGCATCTTCGTCCTCTTCAAGGTACGAGATGATGACGTCGGCGCCTTCGCGTGCAAACGCGATAGCGACCGCCCGGCCGATGCCCGAGTCCGCGCCGGTGATCAGCGCGACGCGGTCCGTCAGCTTACCGCTGCCGCGATAGCTCTCCTCTCCGTGGTCGGGCCGTGGATCCATCTCGTCGGTATAGCCGGGCATGTCCTGCTGCTGTTCGGGAAGCGGCGGCTGAGGATATTTCTGCTGGGCATCCTGCATGTCAGCTCCTTTTTTGGCTGGAGTTGCGGTTGTGTCGATCCGGTTCCGTGATCGGTCCCTTGGCGGCTTTCGAGCCACCTCCCCATTCCTCGGCCTTGCACGCTTGGCCGGCGCCCATGAGGTTCGGCGAACTGCGATTTGCGGTGCCGCTGTCGGTCTTGTTCAACTCGTGCTCCTTCTTCGTCGTCATGGATGCTGGTCCGCTGCTTCTTGTGTGGCTGGTCAGTCTTTCTCGCCGGCGGTAATCATCGACCTCAGCGGCTCTTGCGCCATATTCGCCTCGATTTCCGCGCGTCCGGGGGTATCCGGTAGCGCCTTGCGGAAATTTTTCGCATAATCCGGCGGCATCTTCGGTGGCATCATCGGTTCGTACGGGTCGACCACGGCCTCGATGACCACCGGACCCTCAGCAGCCAGGGCAGCGTCGAGAACGCCTTCCACCTCCTCGGCGCGAGAGACGCTGTAGCCAACGCCGCCCATGGCTTCGGCGGCCATGGCGAAGTCGATGGGCTGGAGTTCGCAGGCGAATTGCGGGTTACCGAGGAACATCATCTGCTCCCAGGCGATCTGATTGAGCATGCCGTTCTTGAGCACGAGCACCTTGAGTGGGACCCGGTACCGAACTGCCGTCGAGAACTCTCCGAGCTGCATCGCGAGACCGCCGTCGCCGACGACCGCGAAGACCGGCCGGCCGGGAAAGGCCAGGCCCGCGGCGATCGCGTAGGGCAGTCCGCATGCCATCGAGGCCAGCGCGCCCGAGACGCCGAAGGCCTGCCCGTCACGCAGTTCGATATGGCGGGCTGCCATCTCGGTGTTCTGGCCGGAATCGGCAACCAGGATCGCCTCATCGGGCAATCGTTTCCCAAATGCGCGTGTGACCACCTGGGGCTTGAGCGAAGTGGCGGCCTTTTGCTCCGACTGCGCCATCATCTCGCGCCAGCGTCGCATGCCCGCCTGCGCCTTCTCGAGGAAGCTGCGATCATCCTTGCGCTTCAGGCGCTTGTTCAGCAATCGCAGCGTCACGGCGGCATCGCCGGCAAGGCCGGCCTCAATGGGATAGCGCAGGCCGATGCGCTGCGGGTCGCGCTCGATCTGCACCCCGCGCGCCTGTCCCGGCTTCGGGTAGTATTCGATGTAGGGAAAGGTCGAGCCGACGACGAGCAGCGCGTCACATTCCTCCATGATTTCCTGCGACGGCAGCGTGCCGAGAATTCCGATGCCGCCAGTCGTCAGCGGGTGATCGTCGGGCAAGGCAGCCTTACCGAGCAAGGCCTTTGCGACGGGGGCACCAAGCAGCTCCGCCGTCTCTTCCAACTCGTGCCTGGCACCAAGCGCGCCCCGACCGGCGAGGATCGCGACCTTCGTCGCGCCGTTCAGGATCTCGGCGGCTTTCGCAAGTTGTTCTTCGTCGGGAAGCCTGCTTCCTTCGAACCAACGATCCGGCGTATGCGACGGTTTGTTGCGCTTCGAGCGCTTGGCCTGGTCGAGCGTGTGCTCCTGCACATCGCTAGCGATCGACAGATGCGCAACGCCGCGACGTGCCAGCGCCGACCTGCAGGCGAGACCGGCCAGGCTTTCCATATGCGCCGCGTCGGAGACCTGCGCGTTGAAGACGGCGACATCGCTGAAGACGCGCGTCAAGTCGACATCCTGCTGGGTGAAGGTCTCGATGAGGTCGTGGAACTGCATGCCGGTAATGGCGAGCACCGGCGCTTGGTCGAGCTTGGCATCGTAGAGTCCCGTCAGGAGGTGTGTGCCGCCAGGGCCGGAAGTTGCGAGGCAGACACCGAGCTTGCCTGTCCATTTTGAGTAGGCGCACGCCATGAACGCCGCGGATTCCTCGTGCCGCACCTGAATGAAGCGGATACGGTCCTGCCGCCTGCGCAGCGCCTCCATGATGCCATTGATGCCGTCGCCCGGCAGGCCAAAGATGATATCGACGTTCCAGTCGATCAGCGTCTCGATGAGGATGTCCGCGGCGGTCGGCATGTCTCGGTCCTACCGCGATGCGGATCCCGCCGCCCGGCTGCTCTTGTTCGCGGTCTTGTCAGTCTTACGCTGGTCCTTGTCGCCGCCGCGATTGCCGCCATGCAAGTCGTCGGAAGATTGAGCGGTCTTGCCGTCTTCCAAATTAGTGGCCATGCGCAAAGCTCCCTTCATCCGGCCTGCCTAACCAGAAAGTCGGTGAGATGTTCCGTGCCCGAAGGCAAGGCCGCATTCAGGTGCCGAAGGCAAAGGTCTCAGTACCACCCGATGAGGCGCTGTTCGGCAGTCAGCGGCTGAACAGGCGAGGTGCGATCGAACAGACGAAGGCATCGAACTGCTGCGAGGCCGAGGATTGCATGTAGTGGCCGAGGCTGTCTGATCGCCAAAAGCGCTCGCGGCAGAGCTGGCCGATGTTCAGGTCGCGTCTTCGCAGGTCCCTATAGCCAGAGCGCAACGCCGCCCGGACCGTCCCCATAGGCGAACTCCTCGCACCCCTCGTCGACGATTTCTCGCGCGGGATTTCCGCCTCAGTGGCGAAAGGACTCGTTCGTCGCGCACACCGCGGCGGGCGATGTGCGCCTCGACCATGCGGTGCCTGGCGTGCCGGTAGTCTGGCATGGCTCCTCGATAGCCTTAAAGACGACAGGCTTAGTCGTCCTGCCTGCGCTTGTGGTGCTCGCTCTCCTGGTTTTCGCCGCGGATCATCTGGCGATCGTCCTTGTCGGTCAATTCCACGCCCTCGTCGCGCAGATTGGCGCCGTCTTGCCGCGCCTCGCGCTCCTGCTTGGTTCTCTTCAGCTCATCCTCGGCATTGAAATCGTCGCCGGCATTGCTGGTGTTCTCGCGCTTTTCGATGATGCGCAGCTGCTGCTCGTGGGTCTTCCGGCCGGCCATGGCAAGGCGCCTCCTACTTGTTCGTGCGTCCGGTCTGGTCAGGATTGATGCCGCCCTGAGGCGTCACATCGTTCTGGACATCGCCTTCGAACGTATTGTCCCCATCGAGAGCATCGTTCTCGTCGAGCATATCGCCGCCCTTGACCGCGCCCTTCGAGGTGCCGATTCCCGGGTTGTCTCGCAGATCCTTGTCCGTGGGCTGTTTAGTCTTGGGGTGTTGGTTGGTCATGGAATTTCTCAGCGCTGGTTGAGCTTGGACGAACGACGGTCCTGGCGCTGTCCAACTTCAACGTGGAGAAAATGTTCCGGAACATATTCGCTTGTCAGGTGCGCGTAAGCGGCCAGGCGGCCGCCGTCTCGGCTAGCGAAACTCCAAGCATGCCACATTACATCCCATTCCGAGGCGAATTGGCAGGCTAAAGTGAAAATCGAGACGGTCGAAAGCTTGCAAGGAGTGGGTGCTCTGTTCCGGTGGCGATCTCGGTTGCAAGCAGTTCGCCGGCAATCAAGCCAAGTGTTGCGCCGCTGTGGCTGAAGGCGACGTAATACCCCTCGATCTCCCGCAACTGGCCGAAGACCGGCTCGCCGTCTCCGGGGATCGGCTTGGGCCCGACACCGTAGCTCTCCAATTCCAATTTCGGATGACCGTCGAGAACATTCGACGCTTCGTCGAGAAGCCCCTGGATGGTCGATGCTTTTACGCGATAAGTCCCGTCCGGATTGACTACCACCTCTTCTTCCGACCAGGCAGAATCGAGCGCCAGGGCGCCATCAGGCGTCGGCCGGATGGCGACGCGCGGCGTGTTGAGCACGGCGCGTAGAGGCAAGTCGACTGGCTTGGTCCTGACCAGCAGCGCGATTGGTGTCCCATCGGCAATACGCTGACCGGCCACGGCAACCATTCGCGGCACATCCGCACCGGTCGCCAGAAGCACCGCGTTGGCGGCGAAGCTGATCCCGCTGGTGGTGGTGACGCCGGTGGCGCGGCCGTTGGCGACGGTGACGGTAGCGCTTCCGGCCTCGGTGACCACCTGGCCGCCCCGCTCCACGAATTCCGCGATCAATATTTCGATCAGCGACGGCAGGTCGACCCAGCCCTCACCCGCGTTGAAGATCGCGCCTTGAGGCGTGACAGCGCTTGCGCAGACACCCGGCGTGACCAACCTTATGGCGTCCGCGGACAGATGCTGCGCATCATAGCCGAGACGTTTTTCGTGAGCGAAGACATCGGCGATCTCGTTTGAGGCATCGTCCGCATCCCACGTCAGGCCACCGTCGAAACGCAGCCAGGCGGCATCCGGGCATCGCGCCGACAAACTGCGGTAGCGGTCGATACCGATCATGCGCAGGCGATGATATTCAGCCGAGCGCCTGCGCGCCGAATTGATCCAGGCGAGCGAGCGGCCGGAAGCTCCCTTGGCGAGCGGTCCATCATTGACCAGCACGGTCTCGATGCCGAGCCTTGCAAGATGAACAGCCGAGGAGACGCCAAAAATGCCGCCGCCGACAACAACGACCTTGGAAACCTGATGTGATGCAGCCATGAGATATCTTTCACTGGTGGAGGTTGGTTTGGGCGGCCGTCTTGAAGGGCTCATGCGTGATCAAAGCACTTCGGCAAGGAAGTGCTTCAGACGCGGGCTTTTCGGCGTGTCGAAAATCGCGGCAGGCGTGCCGGCCTCGATGATGCGGCCTTCATCCATGAAGACGACCTGATCGGCGACCTTGCGGGCGAAGCCCATTTCATGCGTCACCACGACCATTGTCATGCCGCGCTGGCCGAGATCCGCCATGAGGTTGAGCACACCCTTCACCAGTTCTGGATCGAGTGCGCTCGTTACCTCATCGAACAAGATGACCTCCGGGTCCATCGCCAATGCACGAGCGATTGCCACACGCTGCTGCTGGCCACCGGAAAGGCTCCCTGGACGATGGTGTTTGCGGGTCGCAAGCCCGACGTCGGCAAGGCGCGCCTCGGCGATGCGCTCAGCTTCCTGTACAGGGAGCCCCTTTACCTTGGTCAGCGACAGCATGACGTTTTCGAGCGCGGTGTGGTCGGGAAACAGATTGAACTGCTGGAAAACCATGCCGACACGCCGGCGCAGTTTTTCAGGCTTCATCGCCAGGATGCTCGCACCATCGAGCAACACCTCACCGCCCTTGGGCTCGACCAGGCGGTTGAGGCAGCGCAGCAGGGTCGACTTGCCCGAACCTGATGGGCCGATCACGCATGTGACCGTGCCAGGCTTGACCGCCAGGCTGACGCCTTTGAGAACATCGAGGTCGCCATAGGCCATGTCGAGATCGGTGATGGCGAGACTGCCGCCCTTGAAGCGGGGCAGCGCTGAGCGGGCATCAGAGCCGGCCTCCGAAGGTGCACTGCCGGTGGCGCCCTCCAGTTCGCTCACTTCGGCCAGGCCGCTGACGACGAGGCCGGCCTTTTGCTTTCCGACCCGCAGCGAGTTGTCGATATAGTTGACCACATGGGTCAACGGCACGGTGATGATGAGATAGAACACGCCGGCCAGAAGCAATGGCGAGAGGTTTCCGGTGACCACTGCCTGGTCCTGACCGACACGGAAGATCTCGCGCTCCGAGGCGAGCAGACCGAGGAAGTAGACAAGGCTTGAATCCTTGACGTTGCCGATGAACTGGTTGACGAGGGCCGGCAAGACGCGGCGGATGCCTTGCGGTATCACGATCAGGCGCATGCCTTGGCCGTAGCTCATGCTGAGCGCCCTGCAGGCCTCCATCTGCCCGCGCTCGACGCTCTGGATGCCCGAGCGGAATATTTCGCCGATATAGGCGCCGGCGATCAGGCTCAGCGCAAGAATGCCGAGCGGAAAGGGCGAAGGGCCGAAGATTTCACGGCCGATGCGGGCAAAGCCCTGGCCTATCAGCAGGATGGTGACGATCGCCGGCAGCCCACGGAATATATCCGTGTAGACCCGCGCCGGAATGCGCAGCCAGCGCGATTGCGAGATGCCCATGACCGCCAGGATCATGCCGAGGATGACACCCAGTACTGTCGACGCGGCGGCGAGGATCAAGGTGTTCTTCAATCCGATGGTGATCATGCTGGGCAGCACGTCCGCCATTGCGTGCCAGTCGAGGAAACTGCGCCGCAGGTTTTCGAGCCAGTTCATTCGCCCCCCTTTTGGTTGCGCTATTTACATCGTCCGCATCAAGGACGGAGGCGTAATCCGGCCGCCGGCATGAAAGCCAGCGGCCGGGTACGGTCTACTTCTTGGGAAGATACTGGTCGGGCATCGGCGAGCCGGGGAACCACTTTTCATAAAGCGTCTTCCAGGTGCCGTCCTGCATGGCCGCGTGAAGGGCGGTGTTCAGCGCATTGCGGAGCTTGTCGTTGCCCTTGCGCAGGACAAAGCCGGCCGGCGCGTCAAAGGAAGGAATATTGACCGCGATCTTCAGGTTCGGGTAGCGAAGGCCATAGTCCTTGGCGGCCTCGTAATCGAGGAAGTGGGCATCCACGGTTCCGTTGTTAAGCGCCGAAACGGCGGAGTTGTTGTCGGGGAATTTGACGAGATCGGTTCCGACAAAATTCTTCGCCGCGTAGATTTCCTGGAGCGTGCCCTGTACGACGCCGAGACGTTTGCCCTTGAGCCCGTCCGCCGCCGTGATCGCCTTGTCGGCGGTAAGCACGGAGAGATAGCCTGCGATATACCCGTCGGAAAAGTCGACGGTCTTCTTGCGTGCTTCCGTCGTGCCGATTGCCGCGACCGCGACATCGAAGCGCTCGTTTGCAACCGAAGGCATCAGCGCCGAGAATTCCTGGCCGGTGAAGATCACCTGGTCGGGCTTGAAGCCAAGGCGGCTCGCGACGTTGCGGAACAATTCGATGTCGAAGCCGGTGAACGACCCATCGGCCTGGGTGAAAGCGTAGGGTTTGGCATCGCCCATGGTTCCGACGCTAATGACCTTCGCATCAATAAGGCCATAGGGATTGTCATCCGCGGCGGCCGCTCCTGAAACCAGCCCGGCGCCGAGGCACATCGCCATAAGAGCCATTGCGCCGGTTCTGACCGGGCACATCAACGACTTGAGAATTTCTTTGCTGCTCATGTCTTTCTCCACTCTGAAGGTCTGTTCTTCTTGGTATTTCCGTCGAGCCGCCATCTGGCGCCCCGACATGCCCTTGCCGAAATCACGGTCCGTCACGCCTCTCGGCTCCACTCCTTCTAAAGAGACCGGTCTCATATTGCATGAGACCGGTCTCTTTGTTAATCGTTATCGCCACGTTGACCTCCCGTCAACAACTCTTGTAGTCGTCATCCGATGAAAAGAACCGCCCCCAAGACCCCGTCGATAACGGTCAGCGACGTCGCCCGTGCGGCCAATGTTTCGAAAGCGACAGCCGCGCGCGTGCTCGGCGGATACGGCGTCGTCAGCGACATGATCCGCGCGGAAGTCATGGCCGCGGCCAAGGCCTTGGACTATCGTGCGAACGAGCTCGCCCGCAGCATGACGACCGGCCGCTCCGGCATCATCGGCGTGGTTGTCGGCGACATCGAGAACCCGTTCTTCAGCCTCGCGGTACGCGGCATCAGCGACGCGGCAAAGGCAGCCGGGTTCAACGTCATCCTGGCCAATTCCGGCGAGAAGATCGAGGCGGAAAAGGCGGCCGTGAAACTGCTCATCGGCAAGCGCGTCGACGGGCTGATCGTCACGCCGTCGGAATCGCGCGACATCGCGCACCTGCGCGATATCCACCGCTCGGGCCGACCGCTTGCCCTGCTGGATAGGGCGCTGGCAGATCTGGATGTCGATACGGTCACGACCGACGATCGCGGCATCGCCATGCTGGCGACCCGCTTTCTAGCCGATGCCGGCCACCGCAACATCGCCTATGTGACCGCGGTCGACGCCGAAGGGCACGAGTACCGCGATCTCGGGCAGATCTACACCTCGTCGGTCCGTGAGCGCATCGACGGTTTCCTCACCGTGTGCCGAGAGGCCGGACTTGATCGGCCAGAACGCTTTGTTCGCCTTGGCGCGACAAGCCCCACCGAAACGCGCAGGGTTGCCGGCGAGATGCTGTCGGCGCCGGATCGGCCGACGGCGATCCTCGCCTCCGACAGCGTCATTGCGCTGGAGATCTTCAAGGTGACCCGCGAGCGCGGCCTGCGGGTTCCCGAAGACATTTCGCTCATCACTTTCCATGATGCGGACTGGACGAGCGTCACCACGCCGCCCATCACCGTTATCGACCAGCCCGTCTACGCGCTTGGCAAGAGCGTCGCGGAATTGCTCATCCGGCGATTGAAGGGAGATTCCCGCCCGGCGGAAAAGCTCGTTTTGCCGACCGCCATCATTGCACGCGGATCCGTTGGCCCGCCCTCGAATGGAAAGCCGCAAGTGCGCCAAGCATAGGTGTGATGGCGATACGGCCAACATGAATACGTTAGAACAAGGTCGACGCACTCCGCTTTAAGAATGTACGTCGATCAACCCAGCAAGCACCCTGATCGCAATGCCGCGTCCACCGTCATCGGGACGGCACGTGCCGGCTCATGGTTTGAAGAGCGTGACGATGAGCCAGATGCCCGGCTACTTCTTGCGCCTGCCTGGCTTCAGTGCCGCCAAAAGATTGGTGATCCTGCCCGCCTTGCGGTTGCGGATCTCGGCCTCGTTCTTGCGGCGCACCGCGGCGCGGACAAGTCTGGCGCCGAGATATCGCAACGGCTCGGGCGGCAGCGACATGCGCCGCTCGATGCCGACCAGACCGCTTTCGCTCCAGCGATCCTTTCGCTCGAGCACCAGGCTCGCCAGAATGCGTCCGGCTATCGGCGTCTGCGCGATGCCGGTGCCGTTAAATCCCATGCCGTAGAAGATATTGGGATGATCGCGCAGGTGGTCGAAGACAGGAACGTGTTCAGGCACGCAGTCGATCGGCCCCGACCAGTCATATTCGATCGCCACACCGCGCAGCGAGGGGTAGACCCGATGCAGCTCTCGCATATTGTCGCGGCCGTGCTCCGGGCTGCGGTTGAAGCTGGCGCCCAAATTTCCACTGAAGGCGACGTTGCCGCTGCCACGACCGAAGACCACCCTGCCCCCGATGGTGCGCTGGTAGTAGAGCACGTGGGCCTGGGAATCGCATATCGAGGCACCGTCGCGCCAGCCGATGCTGTCGAGCAGTTCGGGGACGGCGGCAGTGGCAATCACCTCGCTGCCGACGACATAAAGATGCCGTCGCAGTTCCGGCAGCGCCGAAAGCCAGCCGTTGGCGGCAAGCACGATTTTGTCAGCCCGTACCGCGCCATGCGCCGTGCGCACCGTGCATGTCATGCCCGGTTCGATGGCGAGGACCGGGCTGCGCTCGTGGATGATGACGCCGCGTGTCAGTGCCAGCTTGCGCAATCCGATGGCAAGTTTGGCGGGATGGACCGTGCCGGCAGTGGTCTCGACGACGCCGACATAGGAGGCCGATGAACCGGTGCGGCGTTGAATGTCCTCGGCCGTCAGCGGCCTGAAACGGTTTTCTCCAACAGCTGCCGTCAAGGCCACGGCGGTCTCCCAGGCGCCTTCCTGCGCAATGGAGCTTGCGGTCCACAGCCATCCATCCAGCCTCAAGTCCATGTCTATGGTGCCGTTTTGCTGCAGCGCCTTCAGCTCCGCGATCGATGCCACCGTGTCGGCGCACAACAGGCGCGCTTCCTCGAGACCGACGACCGCACTGATCTGGTCGATTTCGGCGAACCATGAATGGACCTGACCGCCGTTGCGCCCCGAGGCCCCCGATCCGCACAGATCGGCTTCAAGGATGACCACCCGCGTTTGCGGCGCCAGTTCAAGGATCCGCAGCGCCGTCCACAGACCGGTATAGCCGCCACCGACGATCACCACGTCGGCGCGCTCGTCGCCTCGCAATGGCTCGGTCGCAGGGGCGGCGGCAATGTCCTGCAGCCAAAACGACCGGTCAGATGCAAGCGCGACCGCAGGCTGCCGCAAACGAATTGTACTCACGCTTGGGCTCCCTGCGCATCGACAATGAAGCTGGCATATTTGGCTGGCAGCCAATCGGGTATCGGACGCGGTCTCTGGGGAAACCCGCCAAGATGGGTGCAGGTCTGCGCCGCCGCGATCGACGCCCTGTGCAATGCCTCCAGGGCGCCGAGGCCGCCGAAATGGAAGCCGGCGAGGAAAGTGGCAATGAAACTGTCGCCGGCGCCACACGTATCCACGACATCGACAAGCGTCGCCGGCGCATGCACGACATTCGTGCCATCGTCGAAGTAGGAGCCGCGTCGACCACAGGTCAAAACTACCTGCCTTGCGCCGGCCGCCCTGAGCGCGCCCAGCGATGGCTCGATGGGAACATCGACATCGTCCGGTCCGGACGCAAACACAAGCGGGACACCGTCGAGCGGCAGCGCCATATGGGCGGTCGATAGATCAATGCTGAACGGCACATGGTCCGCCACCAATCGTTGAACAAGGTGCTTGTTGGCGTTGGTGCCGAGATGCACCCAGTCGGCCGCGGCGATGACCGCATAATGCGCGGGCGCCGGCATGTAGTTTTCGCCCACACCGAAGGATTCGTGCAGGAACTTCCGGTCGCCGGATTCATCGCGCAGCAAGGTGACGGCCGTATCGCCGCGACGCCGTTCGACGTCGTCCGGGGATAGGCCGGCACCTTGCAGTTCGGCAAGCACCACGTCGCCTTCGGGATCGTTCCCGACGGCGCCGAAATAGCGCGCGGACCAGCCGTTGCGCCGCCATTGCGCCGCGACATTCAAGGCGTTGCCGCCCACCGTCATCAAGTTGTTGGTCAAATAGGCATCAAGGCAATTGTCCCCGACCGCGATAAGCTTCTTCGACGTCATGCCGGCACCGTTGCGCAATTGAGGTATGGCGCGATGGCGCCAAGGCAGCGTGTCCAGGCTTTTACCGGATCGAGCGCGTAGGAGCCGTTGCCGAACGGCTCGAAGGTGAACTTTCCGGCATAGCCCAAGCGCGCCAGTTCGCTGACGTAGTGGCCGAGCGGCAGCGTGCCCTCCCCCCACACCAGATGCCCGCCTGGTGTGCCGTCGACCAGATGGACATGCGCCAGACGCGAGCCGAACAGGTCGACATAGCCGGCCACGGTGTCGCCGGCCGTGGCCATGGCGACAGTGTCCAGCACGACGTCGATGTTTTCAGCGCCCACCTCGTCCAGCATTTGGCGCAGGCCTGCCGCATCATTGACGAGGTTGCTCTCGAACCGCTGCAACGGCTCGAGCAGGCAGCGCACCCCGTTTGCGGCGGCGCGCCGGGCGATCTCGCCGATCGAACCGACCGCGCGGTCCCATGCCGGTTGCCGGGGTTCGCTCTCGTAGCCCCGGCCGGGCGTCAGGAAGAGATAGCGGGCGCCAAGCGCCGCGCAGATGTCGGCTGCACGGCAAAACCGCTCGATGCTGTCCTGGCGCAGTGCGGCGTCGCCGGAGGCAATGTTGATTGGATACAACACCTGCTCAGGCGTAAAGCACCAGGCCGACAGCTCGTTGTCGGCGAGTACCCGGCGAACGGATTCGACACGTGCGTCCGTGGCGTGGAACAGGTCCAGATGCTGGGCAATCCCCCACAGCTCGATCTCGCGCAGGCCAAAGCCTCTGATCGTCCTGGCGACCTCATCGAAGGGGAAGTGCTGGAAGCTGAAATTGGCTCCGATCAGCTGATGAGCAGCGAGCTGCGGCATGAAGGCTCCTTTCGGGAATTGTTATTTGCCGATGCCTTCGGCCAAGCCACGGATGAAGTAGCGTTGCGCGCCAAAGAACACGATCACGATAGGCAGCGCCGAGATCGTCATGGCCGCGAACACCACGGCATAGTTGGTCCCGTGGGTTGCCATGATCGACGTCAGTCCGACCGGCAGCGTCTGCACATCCGAGCCGCTCGTGAAGATCATGGCGAAGAGATATTCGTTCCAGGCGAACAGGACGTGCAGGATGACGCAGGAAATGATGATCGGCCGGCACAGCGGCAAGGTGATGCGCCAGAAGATCTGACCCTCGCTGGCGCCATCCATCGTCGCCGCCTCGTCGATGTCTTCAGGCAGATCCAGCATGTAGGCGCGGATGAGGAAGGTGGTGAACGGCACACGGAACGCCGTGTAGAGAATGATCAGCGCCCAGTAGGTGTTGTAGAGACCGAGCGCCTGCAACATCTTCACCAGTGGAATGATCGCCACGGTGGGGCTCAGCATCAAGCCGCCCAGAACGATGGCAATAACCAGCGGCTTTGCCGACATCTTGGTGCGGGTCAGGCCGAAGGCCGTCCAGGCGCTGATCAGGACGGTGCATATGGCCGAAGCGACGGTCACCAGCACCGAGACTGTCACGTAGCCACGCACGCCCTGGTTCCATGCCTGCATGTAATTGTTCCACGACCAATGGGTGGGCAGGGCGAAGGGATCGCCGAAGATCTGCGCATTGTCCTTGAAGCCGCTCAGCGCCATCCAGATCAGCGGATAGATGACGACGACACCAAGGCAGACCAGGAACGAATAGAGCAATGTCCTGGCGATGACCGACCACACATTCACGTTCCGGCTGCGACCGGCTGCGACCATCGCACTCATAGCTGCACCCGGCGGCGCTTGGTGTACCAGAGCTGTGCCGCACCTGTGAGCATGGTCAACATGAAGATGACGGCGGCGATCGCCGCGCCATAGCCGAAATTGTCCTCGATGAAGGCCTTCTGGTAGAGCCACGTGCCCAGCACCTGGCTGCTGTTGTTGGGCCCGCCTGCGGTCATCACCATGACCTCGTTGAACACCTGGAACGCGCCCGTGATGGTGACGATGATCATCAACCCCGTCATTTCCCGGGTCAGCGGAAAGGTGATGCTCCACAGGCGGCGAAGAGGACCCGCGCCGTCGATCGTTGCGGCATCGTAGAGGTCGCGCGGAATCTTCTGGATGGCGATGGCGAACAGCAGCGTCGAATAGCCAAAACCCTGCCATTGGCTCATGGCGATGATGGCATAGATGGCGGTGTGCTCATTGCCGAGCCAAGGCATGACGAGCCGGCTCAGTCCAACACGGCTGAGCGCGGCATCCAGCAAGCCGATCTGCGGCTGGTAGATGAAATAAAACAGCAGGCCGGTCACCGTGATCGAGATTGCCGACGGGACGAAATAGACGGCGCGCCACAGCCGGCGCCAGCTTTCGCTTTTCAGGTCCTCGATAATGGCCGCCAGCAGGAACGCGCCGAAGACCTGGAAGATGACGGAGATGAGAGCGTAGAGGCAGTTGTTCCACAGCGCCAGCAGCACGACCGGGTCGTGTAGCAGCCGGTCGTAGTTGGCGAGGCCGACATTGGTGACCTCGCCGGTGTAGATGTCCTGGTCGGTGGTGCTGACGATGAAATTGTCGACGATCGGATAATAGACGAACCAGCCGATGAGGATGAGCGCGATCGCCGCCCATCGCAACGACAACAGGTTGGCGAAGCAGGCCCGCCGGCCCTTTGGCCGTTGCGGCCTGGCGACGCCGATGTCGGCGCCGCTGTCCACTGTGTCCGAGGCCCTTGCCATGCTCGCCTGCTTTATTTGGCCGCGGATGCGGCTTTGCGCACCTCGTCCATCACTTGCTCGGGCGTCATCGAGCCGCCCGCCAGCGCCTGCAGGCTGGACAGCCAGACGGCGGCGACGCGCGGTGGGTTGGCCGTATCCAGCCAGGGCATGAGGTATGAGGCGGCGTTGATATCCTTGAGGCCATCGACCACAGCCGCGCTCATGTTCGATTCCGAGGCGCCGCCGATGGTGGCGCTCGGCTGGCCATAGGGTGGCGCAGACAAGACCTGCGCATTTTCCTTCGAGGTCACGAACTTCATGAAATCGATCGCCAGCGGGATGTTCTTCGATGCCGCATTGATCATGTAGCCCTCCGGCGCGCCCTCGATCGACTTGGCGTCACCCTTGGCGCCGGCGGGCACCGGCAGCCGGAAGAATCCGAAATCGGCGGGCTTTAACGCCGACTCCGGCGTGGCGGCCTGATCGAACTCGATGATTTCCTGGTAGTACATGGCCGACTGGGCGTTGGTGAAGGCCTGGAGAGCCGAGGCATAGGATGTGCCGTTGACGCCGGCGCCATCGGTGCAGCGCTCGACAAGCTGGCTGAACTGCTTGAGTGCTGCGACATAGCCTGGGTCGGTGTATTGGGCGGTGGCCGGATCGAAGTCGCGTTCCAGCGTTGCCTGCGGCACGTTGTAGGCGAGCAGCTGGCCTGCAAAGTGGATTGCCGGCCAGGCCTCCTTGTTGCCGAAGGAGATCGGTGTCACGCCGGATTTGCGGATGGCGTCGCAGCTGGTCAGCAATTCCTCGAAAGTGCCGGGTGCCTTGAGGCTGAGCTTGGCGAAGATCTGCTTGTTGTAGCCCATGAACTTGGCATCCTGGTAAAGCGGAATGCCATAGAACTTGCCGTTGTATTGGAACGCCTTGACGGCGGCTGGAGACAGCGACTTGCCCCACTCGGTATCGGCAGCAATGACGGGCGTGAGATCAACGGCGCGATTGCCGCGCACGAAATTGCCACCCCAGCTGCCTGTCCAGGAGAAATAGATATCGGGCAGCGAGTTGGAAGCGACCAGCGTCTTGGTCTTGCCCTTCACGCTGTCGTCGCTCTCCTGGATAAGTTCGACCTTCACATCCGGATGGAGCTTCTCATAGGCCTGTGCCAGGTTGACGAAATAGGGCGACAGCTGTTGCAGCCCGAACTTCGTCAGGACCGAAAGCGTGCCGGTGTATTCCACCTTGGCGTTTGGGTCGGCCGTGACAGCCGGCGAAGCGGCGGAACTGCCGCTTATCGACAGCCCCAATGATGATACCGCGGCCACCGTGACCGCCACGACTTGCAGCGAACGTTTCATGGATAGCTCCTTCAGAGGTAAGAGGGGATCAATATTCCACGCGTTTGTAGTAGCGACGGGTGGTCAGCGGGTGGTTGCGCAGCACCTCAAGATGGGCGCTCAGCCGCTCGAGCAAGGTGGCGAGCAGAACCGGCGAGATCATGCCGCGGACCTTTGCGGAGATGCCCGGCAACTTGACCGAGGCCGCGTCCAGCGTGCGAACGCGGTCCGTGTAGCGCCTGGCGAAGTTCTCGACCCGGTCGGCCAGGGGCCGAAGGGCATCTTCGCCCTTGAACACGAAAACGCTGACGCCCGGCTCGACCAACTCGAGCGTACCGTGGAAGAAGTCGGCGGCGTGCACCGGGCGGGTGCGAATCCACTGCATCTCTTCGAGGATGCACATGCCGTAATAGTGTGCCTCCGGCCACACCGAGCCGGCGCCGGTGAAGATGTGATAGGTATCGTCCTTGATTGTCTGGGCCAGTTCGGCCGCCCTGTCCTCAAAGGCAGCCTTGGCGTCGGCAAGCAGATCCGGCAGCAGTTTGAGTTCGGCGACAGTGCCATCAAAATCATCATATTCGCCGCGCTCTTCCAGCAGGGCCAGGACGATCAGCAGCGTCTGCAGGTAGAAGGATTCCGACGAGGTGTCGTCTTCGGCGAAGTTCGTGAAATTGTGGTCAGCCTCCCGTGCGATTGGCGTATCCGAATGGCCGGTGAGCGAAATCGTGCGCACACCACGTTTTTTCAGAAAGGCCATGAGCTCGACGCCTTCCTTGGTCGTGCCCGACAAGGACGGGATGACCACCACGGCCTTGCTGTCGAGACCGGCGGGCGGATCGATCACGACCTGCGCCGGATAGGCACCGCTCACCGGGAAGGTGGAACAGCGCTGCGCCAACTCGATCGCGGGCGAGGTTAGAAGCTGCACGCCGCCGGTGCCCATGAAAAACAGCCGCTCGACGCCATCTGCCAGCAGTGTGCGCATCAGTGAGCGAACCTCACCTGCGACGGCGACGGCCCCGCTTTGGATCTTCACGAAGCGGTCCCTATCGAAGTTCAGCATGACGTTTTCCTTGTATTTCGCGTGTGACAGGCCTCTAGCCCGCCTTAGGCGTCGGTGGGCCGTCTAGCTCGTTTTCCGATGTGAGATCGATCTCACAAGCGATAATGGACACGCAATTTCGCCAATGGCAAGTCCTTTAGACGAAATTCTCCGAAATCGAGGGGTTTGCTCTTTAGCGCACAGCGCGCCGGGCAACCGATCCGCGTACGATCAAGCGGGTCTGAAATCGGGTACGGCGCGGTGCAACCTTTTTGCCGGCAAGCCGCTCCAGCAGATATCTAGCGGCGAGCGGTCCGATCTCGGAGATGGGTTGCGCCACGACCGTTATCTGCGGATCGGTGAACGTGGCGAGGTTGAAGTCATCGAAGCCAACCACCGACACGTCATGCGGAATCGAGAGCCCCATTGAACGCAGGCCAAGAAGCGCGCCTTGCGTCATGAGGCTGTCCACCGTGAACAGTGCGGTGGGGCGATTGCGCCGGCTGAACAGGCGGATCGTGGCTTCGATGGCGTGCTCGACGGTCGAGCGCGATACGCCGATGAGCGCTTCATCGATTGCGATCCCATGCGAGTGGAGCGAGTTTTCGTAGCCAGCCAAGCGTTCCTGTGCCGTAAAGATGCGTGACTCGTCGCGCAGAAGACCGATCCGGTGGTGACCGTTGCCAACCAGATAGTCCACTGCCTCGCGCGCCCCGCCCTCGTTGTCGACGACGACGCTGTCGCATTGCAGGTCCTTTACAACGCGGTCGATGAGCACGATCGGTGCGCCTTCGCGGGCCAGTTGCACAATATGCTGGCTGTCGGTTGCAGACGTTGGGGCAAGGATGAAGCCGCGAATGCTGAGCGAGCGAAGGCTCTCAAGCAGTTCTTTTTCCTGTTCTACATTCTCCTCGCTGCTGGCAATCAGAAGATTGTGGCGGTGCTTGCGCAGTTCCACCTCTATGTCGTGCGCGATTCGGGCGAAGAACGGATTCTGGATATCGCCGGGCACGAAGCCTATGATCGGCAATTGTCCGCTGCGCAGCGCCTGCGCGACGAGGTTGGCCCGATAGCCCAGCCTTTCGGCTGCCTCAACCACGCGGAGCGCCGTCTCGTCGCCAACGTAACCATAGCTGTTGAGCGCCCGGGCGGCCGTGGCGCGCGACACCTTAGCCGCTGCGGCAACGTCCTTTAGTGTAATTCCTTTCTGGGCCACAGGTAACCGTCCTTCTTGGATCTGAACATTGCGTCAGATCATCCTCGGCTCGTCTTGCCGGCATCGTTGTGCGGCATATCGGACGATTCTCAAACTACGAACATAGCTTTCGCAACTCCTTGCCACCTAATCGAGATACGCGCGCTGTTTGGCTATCTGGAAATTTGATCCACGAATGCACCTACATGTTGTGCAGTCAGTTCATTGCCTTGCACTGCCAGCATACGGCAATGAGTTCACGCCATGGTCCAGGCGGCCTCCCTGGCATCGATCATAACACCGATGGAGACGACTAGCCTTGCCGCCAAACTCGTCCAGCGATTGGAGGCGAGCTTTCAAAAAGGTCGAGCCAGACGCTCAAGGCCGGCTGCACGGAGAGCCACAGGCTGGGAGACTCTGAGCAAATCGGGAATCTGAGTCGCTTGCTCTGACCGTCGGCATCATGCTGCTAACCGGTTTTGATCCTCCGGGGCTCCGCATTGGCAATAGCGACGAAAATGCTGTCGAGCAGACCCTTGTCGCGGAAGGAACTTGCCAAGCAAGGGCACCTCGGCCAAGTACGCAAACAACGCCCGGAGACGAAGGCGCATCCGGCAGCACCCTTTTGGGGCCAGATAGAGACTCAGAAACCCAAAGCTTTCATCTTCCCGCTATTGAAACGGAGGACTCGATCGTGACGCGTGCGCCCGACCATCGCCAACGGTGGGCTCCAAACTGATCGAAACTTCTCGTCGACCTTTGCAAGGTGATTGATCATCGGGGAGACCAAAGCCGAAACACTGGGGTTGGTGTCTCCAGTGACGCTGAACGAAGCTTCAGGGAAAATCCCAAATCTGCCGATTTCCCTGGCGCTGTCATTACAACGATCGAGACAATCAGGGAGACCGGACCGGAGGCACGAGAGGCCGCGTCCTTCCGTGGGGTCGCTCCTCCAAACCGTTTGACGCAATTTAGAGATGTTGCCTTGACCCCGCACTAGCGTCTACTGCATCTGCTAGTAGGAGCGTCACGAATGGCGAGAAAGTCTGTCCGACGCAAGTCAACGATTTATGACATCGCAGTGGCGGCAAAGTTGTCCCCGACAGCGGTCAGTCTCGTCCTCAATGGCTCGTGGCAACAGCACCGGATCAAGGCGGAAACCGCAGCGACCATCCTCGATTGGGCTGAGCGGCTTGGCTATGCTGTCAACCTCAAGGCACGAGGATTGCGGCTTTCCCGATCCGGACTCGCTGGAATGATCTTGCCACATTACCGCAATCGCTTCTTCGCCGGATTGGCCGAAGCCTTTGAAGCGGAATCCCGCGTCCACCGCTTGTGCCCGATCGTCGTCAGCACCCATCGCAATCCTGATAACGAGTTGAGTGTGACGGAAACCCTGCTGGCTCAGCAGGTGGAATTTCTCTTCCTTGCGGGCGTTCGTGACCCGGATCCGCTGAATGATCTGTGCCGGGCAGCGGGCGTCCGGTGCATCAACATCGATCTGCCAGGCCGCCGGGCTCCCTCGGTTGTTTCTGACAACTACGGAGGCGCCAAGGCGCTCACAGAGATCATTGTTCAGAAATTGAAAGAACGAGGGGGCTCCACCGAAGATCTCTTCTTCTTTGGCGGGGTCAGCGATGATGACGCAACACGTAGCCGTTTGCTGGGTTTTCACGATGCGCTGGCAGCGCATGGGATTGTTACGGGCCCGGGCACGATTGACTGCTGCGGATACGCACCGACCAACGCTGCTCGGTCTCTCGCTGCACGATACGCTCAGCTTGGGCATCTGCCCTCAGGTATGTTCGTCAACGGCGTGACCGCTCTTGAAGGAACGTTGCGGTTCACTTCGACGCTAGCCTCAAGTGAGCTTGGACGGGTTGTTGTCGGAAGCTTCGACTGGGATCCATTCGCGGCGCATTTGCCCTTCGATGTGACCATGGTCCGACAGAATGTCGAGGTGATGATTGCTGAAGGATTTTCGCTTCTGGAGAATTATTCGATAGACCACTTTCCGCTGGTGACCGTACCGACCAGCTTTGGGCGAACCGGAGAGCATGACGGCGCCCAAGAAGATTGGGATTCGGCATCCAAATCGAGCATCGACCACTAGCAATTCTTTGTCGCAAGACATCGTTGCAGAAGTTCAACTCCGTTCATCAGCACCTCGGATCTGGGTAGCACCGCCTCCACCCAAGGCTGGCGGGGGATCGCATGTCGTTTCCACGGGTGCAGCCTGAGTGCGAAAGGGCGGATCGTTTACATCAATCGACAAATGTTTTTAGACGCCGGTGGCGTGACCGCCTTGCTAAATCTATTTAGCACCTTGACCGGCCGGCGTTCAAAGTCTTTTATGGCGCGTTCTGGGAGGAATGCGGCGCCGAGTGCGTCAATGCCGTCGGGCACAAAGGGGTGGGCCAAACAAAGCCGACATGGGCAATAGGCAACCCAAAAACTCGTCAATCAGGGAGGAATTAAATGTTAGCAAAAACTATACTCGCGGCAGCGTTCGGCGCAGCCCTTTCGGTCGCCACAATGAATGCTGCGCTGGCAAAGGACGTCAAGGTTGGAGTCGTCGTGAAGATCGGCGGCATTCCCTGGTTCAATGCCATGGAAACGGGAATAAAGGAAAAGTCGAAAGAGCTTGGCGACGACGGCTTCATGGTCGGGCCGACCAGCGCCGACCCGGCACTTCAGGTCCGCGCGATCGAAGACCTCATAGCTCAGGGCGTCAGCGTAATTGGCGTCGTGCCGAATGATGCAAACGTTCTCGAGCCGGTTCTAAAAAAGGCGCGCGACACGGGCATCAAGGTCATAACTCATGAATCGCCGGACCAGGTGAACGCTGATTGGGACTTCGAAATGGTCTCGGCCGTTGGTTTCGGTGAGGCCCATGCCAAGCTATTTGCCGAGAAAATGGGCGGCAAAGGCAAGTACGTGGTGTACGTGGGTTCTCTTACCGTGCCCGCACACAATGCCTGGGCCGATGCTGCAATCGCCTACCTGAAGAAGAACTTTCCCGACATGCAGATGGTTGGCGACAGATATGGCGTGGCCGAAAGCGCCGATGACAGCCGGAAGACGGCTCTGGATGTGCTTGCCGCCAATCCTGACCTCGGCGGCTTCCTGACGTTCGGCAGTCAGGGACCGATCGGCGCCGGACGCGCGATCGAGGAGCAGAAGCTTGGTGACAAGGTGGTTCTTGTCGGTTCATTCTCGCCTAGTCAAGGCAGCGCAATGCTCAAGTCCGGCATTATTGACGGCGGCTATATGTGGAATCCTCTGGAAGCGGGCAAAGTATTCGTAACGATGGCTGATTTTCTGGCGGGCGGCGGTGAAATCACCGACGGCATGACGATCGAAGGTCTGGGTGTCGTTCACCCTGACTTCAAAACCGGCACCATCATCGTGGACGCTGTGCAGCCTATCACGGTCGAAACGGTCGATGGTCTTGCAGCCCTAGGGCTTTAGATGGCGGACCATGGCTGGCGTGCCGGGGTGGCAGATCAATCCCGGCACGCCCCATCCTTGTCATTTCAGAAGGGCCCGCCGTGAACCTCGTCGCGTCTACGACGCAGGACCTCCCATCGGTTCTGTCGTTTAGCAACATAAGCGTCACATTTGGTGGCGTTAGAGCCCTCCAGGATGTCGCCTTCGAGGTTCTCCCGGGTGAAGTGCAATGCATCGCCGGTGAGAACGGCAGCGGCAAGAGCACCCTGATCAAGGTAATCACCGGCGTTTGTCAGCCGCTAGCCGGCGCAAACATGTCGATCGCCGGAAAGTCTGTCGACATCATGTCGCCGGCTGCGGCGCGCAGCGCCGGGGTGGAAGTCATCTGGCAGGACCTCGCACTGTTTCCTGAAATGACAGTCGCGGAAAATATCGGGATCAGAACTGTCCTCGGCAAAATGCCTCGGCTCGTCGATCATTCGCGCATTCGCGAGGTGGCGCGAGGGCTGTTGGCGCGGCTTGGCGCCGACCTCGATGTCGACGCGCCTCTGCGTAGCTTTGCAATCGCCCAACGTCAGATCGTCGCCATCGCCCGGGCGCTCGCCGGCGATGCGAAGGTTATTTTCATGGACGAGCCCACATCGTCGCTTACTCAATCGGAAACAGACCGGTTGCTCGCGATCGTTCGAACACTCTCGAATGAAGGCATGGCTATCGTCTTCGTCAGCCATCGCCTTGCAGAAGTTCTGGAGATCTCAAGTCGCGTCACCGTTCTGCGCGACGGTAAGGTCGTTGGGGTGTTCCCGACCGCCGGAATGACCCAATCACGCCTCACCGAACTAATGACCGGCAAGACTTTCGACCAAACCGTGAGCACGAGAAACCTTAGTGGATCACCCGTCGTGTTGAAGATCGACCGATTGACCCGCGCAGGCGACTATGACGACGTTTCGCTGACAATACGGCGCGGTGAAACGCTTGGCCTGACCGGGCTACTCGGCGCCGGTCGCACAGAACTCGCGCTTTCGATTTTCGGCATGCTGCGCCCAGACCGCGGCAGCATCGCACTCAACGGGACGGTTCTTCATCTGAACTCCAACCGCGACGCAATCCGCGCGGGTATTGGATATCTCTCCGAAGACCGCTTGTCCCTTGGTCTCATACAAGCTCAGTCTATCGCCGACAACGCCGTTATCCCGGTGCTCGACAAGATCCTTGATCGAGGGCTGATCTCCTCGGAGAAGAAGGATGCGCTCGTCAATCATTGGATCGAGGAATTGGCGATAAAAGTCGGGCGGCAGACCGATGCGATTTCCACGCTCTCAGGCGGCAACCAGCAAAGGGTGGCCATCGCCAAATGGCTGGCGGTCGGACTGAAACTGATCATTCTTGATTCGCCGACCGTGGGGGTGGACGTTGGCGCACGGGCCGGCATCTTCGAGATTGTCGCCAAGCTCGCTGCCGAAGGCCTGGCGATTCTGCTGATATCCGATGAAGTGCCGGAGGTCTATTTCAACGCCGATCGCATCCTCCATATGGCCGCGGGCAAGATAGTCGCCGAATACGACCCGCACGCCATCCCGCTCGGTGACCTGGAAGCTGCCGTCTATGCGTAACCGCGGCAAGCTCTTCCGGGCTCATCCCACCGAGACATGGCTCGTTGTGGTTCTTCTCATCATGAGCGCAGGTCTCTCCGTTGCGAGCGACAAATTCTTCACCATTGCCAATCTCTTCAATCTGCTCAACACAAGCTCGACAAATCTGATCTTCGCGGTTGGGCTGCTGGTGGTGTTGATCGCGGGAGGCATCGACATCTCCTTCGCTGTGGCCGCGTCAGTGGTTCAATACGTCGTGGCGCTGGCTCTAGCCCAAATGGGAGGTGGTGATTGGTTCATCGGCCTCACCTTGGCGGCAATTGTCGGGATCGCCCTGGGTGCGGTGAACGCCGGCCTCATCTACTATTTCCAGATCATTTCAATCGTTGTCACCATCGCCACCTTCAATATTTTTTTCGGCCTGCTGATGTTCTTCACGCACGGTGTATCGATCTACAATCTGCCTGCATGGTGGACGCATCGCACTGTGCTTTTCGAGTTCAAACAGGCGAATGGCAATTGGGCCGAGCTAACACTGCCGGTTGCGATCATGGCGGTCTGCGTCGCCGCCACCTGGGGGCTTATCCGGTATACCACCACGGGACGGCAGCTATACGCTTTTGGCGACAACCCGGAGGGCGCCCGTCGCCTCGGTATCAACATCGCGGCGATGCACTTCATTGCCTTCGGCTGGCTTGGTTTGATGGCCGGGATCGCGGGACTTGTGCAGGTGCACTATTCCCAGGAAGTCGTGCCCAACGCATTGGTGGGGCGCGAGCTGGACGTGCTGGCAGCGGTAGTCCTTGGCGGTGCCAGACTGGGTGGCGGGCGCGGCACCGTGCTCGGTTGCATCCTTGGCGTGTTTCTTGTGTCGGTGACGCAAAACGGGCTGAACCTCCTCGGCATCTCGCCCTATGCTTTCAAGATGATCGTCGGGGCGGTCATTCTGATTGCCATCACGCTGTCCAACGCCCCGCTCGGGCTCATCCTCGCGGGCTTGCGGCAGAGGATGGGTACATGACGCAGCGCGTGCTCGAAACTGGAGCCCTACGGCATGAATCCTTGAGCCGTCTTGCCAGCAAGCTGGGCGCCGAGAATATCGGGCTTTTGCTGGCATTGATTTTGGTGATTGGATTTTTCGGGTCTCTCTCGCCGCGGTTCCTGTCCAGAGCAACTTTTGAATCGGTGGCCTTCCAGTTGCCTGAACTTGGACTGCTTACGCTCGCGATGTTGATGCCGATCATCTCGGGCGGTATCAATCTCGCCGTGACGTTCACGGCCAATCTCTGTGGCCTCACGCTCGCCTGGGTTCTTCAGGCCAACGGAGGACCGGACGCAAGCATCTATGCCTTTCTACTCGGTTCCGTTCTTGCGGTCGGCGTTGGCACGGCAAGCGGCTTGGTCATGGGCCCGGTGATAGCCTATACCGGCGCGCACCCCATCCTTGTTTCGCTCTCGGTGATGATTTTCCTGCGCGGCCTTGGCGAGTTTCTGACCCGCGGCGCCGATATTTCGGGCTTTCCCGAATTCATCCAGCCCCTGGGCCACGGCAGCATCGTCGGCATTCCTGTCCCGCTGCTGATACTGCTCGGCGCAGTCATCGTCTGGCATGTCTTGATGACCCGAACCAGGCTTGGTTTTTCAAACTATATGGTCGGCTCCAACATCGAGGCGACGCGCTATTCCGGCATCTCGACGCGACGCGTGATCATTCTGATCTACGCGCTGTCTGGCGCCATGTGTGCGTTGGCCGGCATTATCATGATGGCACGATTCAATTCCGTCCGTGTCGGCCATGGCGAGTCCTATGTGCTGATTACGGTGCTTGCCTGCTTCTTGGGCGGGGTGAATCCGTTTGGCGGCTTCGGCAAGGTCGTTTCGGTCTTCCTAGCCCTCATCGTTTTGCAGTTGCTTTCTTCGGGACTGAATCTCTTGGGCGCCAGCCAGCACCTGGCCACAGCCATTTGGGGCATCATGCTGATCGGCGTCATGATCTTGCGGTGGGCTGCCGGGCAGCTCAATTTCATGAGGATAACACGATGAAGGGTTTTGGCGTTCATACGAGCATGTGGACGAGTGGTTGGTCCGTAGAGGGCGCCGAGCACACAGTAGCGGCGGTGAAAAAATACGATCTCGATTTCATTGAAATTTCGCTGGCCGATCCATTTTCTTGCGATGCCGATCACACCCGCAAGCTGCTGGCGGCAAATGGCATGCAGGCGGTGTGCTCGCTAGGGTTGCCCGAATATGCGTGGGCATCGCGCCACCCGCAGGAGGCGATTGACTTTCTCCAGGTGGCTATCGACAAGACGGCCGACATCGGAGCCCAGGCGCTGTGCGGCGTAATCTATGGCGGCATCGGCGAGCGTACTGGCGTGCCACCTACCCAGGACGAACTTGATAACGTTGCGAAAGTGATGACGTCCGCCGCCGCGCAAGCCAAGTCTCGCGGCGTCGAACTCGGTGTCGAAGCCGTGAACCGCTACGAGAACCACATCATCAACACCGCGGCTCAGGCGGTGGCTTTGATCGAACGAGTGGGCGCCGACAATATGTTCGTGCACCTTGATACCTACCACATGAACATAGAGGAGAAAGGTATGGGCAACGGTATTATCGTCGCCCGCGATTACCTCAAATATATCCACCTCTCCGAGTCTGATCGCGGCACCCCAGGCGAGGGCAATTGCAATTGGGATGAGACGTTCGCAACGCTGGCCGCGATCCGCTTCAAGGGCGGGCTCGCGATGGAGAGCTTCATCAACATGGATCCGCGTCTGGCGTTTGGCCTCAGCGTGTGGCGTCCGGTGGCCGAGAGTGAAGCGGTTGTAATGGGCAACGGTCTGCCGTTCTTGCGCAACAAGGCACGGCAGTACGGGCTGATCGCATAAGTTACATCGCCATGCGAGATCGAAACTCGGCACATCATGAGCCGACTGCATCGACATTGCGGCGACTGCCTTCGAAGCAGGAGCCGCTCGAGAGGCAATATTGCGGCGTTTTAGATCCCGGCCTTCGGCTGCCCCCCGGGCGCAAGCAGCCAACCGGTCGGCGATCGCAACTGCCGTGAACAACCTATTTCACCGGCTCGGGCATCACAGCCTACCTTCGGCGGTTGCGAGCCGGCCCCGCATCAATTCGCGGCGCTTTCGAAACTCTGTGTATTCCTGGTCGGCCAGTACCCCGATCTGGATCACCGATCCACTCACGGCAAAGTTGAGTGAGGAGGGAATGCCTAGAAGATTGTCAAGGTTCTGAAGCACCTGCAGCAAGATCGTTCCAAGCACCACACCAATGATTGAGCCTTCCCCGCCCCGCAACGAGAACCCTCCAAGGACGGCGGCGGCGATCGCGTAGAGCTCCTAGAAATTGCCGTGCGAGCTTGGCAGGATCGAGCGTGTGTACATTGCGAGAAAGATGGATGACAGCGCCGTCAGCCCGGCGCAGATCACATAGGCGCAGATGATAACCCGGCCGGTACGGATTCCCGAAAACCGCGCGGCCTCTTCATTTTTGCCGACGGCGTAGAGATATAGTCCGAAGGCGGTACGGTGCAGAACGACCAACATCACCGCCGCCAGGACAAGCAGGAAGACAAAAGAATGAGGAATGGGAATGGAGGTAGGCATTGTTGGTAAGAACCGAAACCAGATCGGTGCGACCGGTGGTGAGATATTCCAGATCCTCGAAGCGGGTTTCGTAGGGAAAGCCTGCCGTCGCATCTTGCGTGGTTGCCCTGCTGCTCGCCGGCATGAAGATCGCCCGCACCATCCTGCGTCAGCCGGCCCTGCAGGCGGTGATCGCCGAGGAGCTGTCGCCGGGCGGGGCCGCCGACCTTTCCGATCAGTCCATAACAGACCACATCCTCGAACACGCCAAGACGGTTTATCACCCCTGCGGCACCTGCCGGATGGGCACCGATGACCAGGCGGTGGTCGACCCGCAATTGCGCGTGCGCTGCGTGCCGCGCCTACGCATCTGCGACGCCTCGATCATGCCGCGTCTCATCAGCGGCAACACCAACGCGCCGGTGATCATGATCGCCGATCGGTGCGCCGATTTCATCCTCGGCAGCGCTTAGCGAGAAACGGGCAGCCCAGAGAAATCCAGGCTGTTTTGAGACGGTGTATCTGTCCAGCGCATGCAGCGACTTTGTCGCGACCGAAACCGGACAGCTTGACGCCGCCGGGCGGCACGGTGATGTCGGCGCCGCGATACATTGCATAGGTCCTATCAAATCGAGACTGGGATAGCGATGCCAACGCGCTGCTGTTGGCCGCCAGAAAGCTGGTGCGGATACGCCTGGAGAAATTCAGGCGATGCAGGCAGCTTCACCAGACGCAGCAGTTCCAGCAGCATCCATGACGGCGCCGAAGTCGCGCCCGGCTTCCAGATCATCGCTGCGCCGGCCACACGCCCGGCCACTCGGTCTACCTCGCAAACTACGGCAAGGAACAGCGCATGAATTCGGGCGACACGATGTATGTGCCAGCGCTGCTGGCGCCGCATCCGGAGTGGCAAGGCAGCTACGACCAGGACGGGCCGATGGCGATCACCACGCGGCACAAGCTGATCGATCGCGTGATCGCCGACAACATCCGGATCTCGGGCGGGGGCTCTCAGAGAGGTTCCTGCTATTGCTGCTGCAGGCCGGTGATCATGGCAATGATCTCGTTCTTATCGGTCTTCGCGGTCTCGCGAATTCCAATCTGCTTGCCACGCCTGAGAACACAGATGCGGTCGGAGAGCTTGAAGACCTGGTCGAGGCTGTGGCTGATGATCAGGATGCCGACATTGCGCTGCTTCAGCGACTGGACGATAGCCTCCACCCGGGCGGTTTCGGCAACGCCCAGCGCCGCCGTCGGCTCATCCAGCAGGATCAGCTTGCTTGCCCAATGCGTGGCGCGCGCGATCGCAACGCCCTGGCGCTGGCCGCCGGAGAGATCGCGGATAGTGGCGTGGGCGGAGGGGATGCGCACGTCCAGTTCCTTTACCAGTTTCTCGGTCTCGTCGATCATGCGGCGGCGGTCGAGCAAACCGAGGCGGTTCAGCGGCTCGCGGCCGAGGAACATGTTCATGTAGACCGTCTGCTGGTCGGCCAGCGCCAGGTCCTGGTAGACGACCTCGATGCCGTGCGCGCGCCCCATGGTGGCATTCGACATCGTCACCGGTTTTCCTTCGATGACGATGGTGCCGGACGAGGGCGGGTGGACGCCCGAGACGATCTTGACCAGCGTCGACTTTCCGGCGCCGTTGTCGCCGACGAGTGCAACGATCTCGCCCGGGAAAACCTCGAGCGAAAAACTCTCGATCGCGGTGATGCCGCCGAAATTCTTGCGAATGTCGTGCAGCTGAAGGATGGGCGCGCTCACCGTCATGTGTTTCTCCTAGACTGGCCAGGCATAGGGTTCACCGAAGCCGTTCTCGATGGTTTCCACTTTCGGATTGTCCGTCGAAATGCCCGACATGCCGACAATATGGGCGCGGGTGACGAAGGCCTGGCCACGGAAGCCGAACACGGCGCTGTCGCCAGGCTTCGGCGCGTTCGCGCCGGCGGCATCGATCATGGCGTAATAGTCGATCGCAGAGGGCGGCGGCACCTCGACGCTGCGCAGTGCCGAGCCTGCCGTCGTCGGTTCAGCCGAGACGATCGCCTTGACGTCGTAGTCGGGGAAGATCGGATCGATGTAGAAGCCGCCGCCAAGGCAATAGGCCTTGCCGCCGGAGAGATGCGAGACCTCGGTGAGATAGAGCACCGCCGGCAGCTCCGGCAAATCTTCCATGACATGCAGCGCGGTGGTGCCATGCAGTCCATTGCCGGGCTCGCACTGCGTCGCGCCAGCCTCGGCGAGTGCCGCCAGCATGACACTCGACGTGGTGCCCGGCGCGTTGATCTCAATGTCCTTGCGGCCTGCCTTGGCCAACGCTTCCGCAGCTTTCGCGAGCGTCGCCAGATTGGGGGTCGGCAGCACTTTCCGCGAAGCATGGTCGAACAGCAGAGCAGGGAAAGTGGTGATGCCGGCGAAACGGCCGCCTTCGACGGCATCCAGCCGGTCGGCGACATCGATAATGTCGGCGGCATTGAAACCGCCTTCATGGCCGCGATAGAAGATATCGCCTTCGGCGGCGATGCGGGCCAGCAGATGCTGCACATAGCCGGCCGCCTTGGCGCCTGTTGCCGCTTCCCCAGCCTTGGTATCATTGAACACGGTCCAGTAGTCCGGCTTGAAGGTTTTCGCCGCAGCCGCCGCTTCGAATTTTGCGACCTGCTGGAGATGGCCGAGATGGCCAAGCTTCATGCCTGCCTTGTGGGTGGCGCGGGCGCAAGCCATGTCGACGGCGACCGCGCGGTCAATGCCGCCGCGCATCACGGCCCGGCAGAACGACGAGGAGCGGCCGACCTGCTTGGTCATGGCGAAGATCTTCAGGCCGTTGCGGCTGGCTTCGCTCTTGAGAACCCGCGCATTGGCCTCAACCGTGTCGAGATCGAGCACATAAGCATTGGCCGGCAACTTACCTTGCTGGTGCAACCGGATAGCTGATTCGATGAAGGCGGGGTTGCGGCGGCGCAAAATGTCGAGAAACATGGATGGCTTCCTTCAGCGGTTCTTTTCGCGCAGCGACACGGCGACTGCGGTCAGGATGATGAGGCCACGCACGATCATCTGGTCGGAGACCGACAGGCCCATCAGGATCAGGCCGTTGTTGAGCATGCCCATCATCAACGAGCCGACCAGCGCGCCGACCACGGAGCCCTTGCCGCCATTGAGCAGCGTGCCGCCGACGATGACGGCGGCGATGACCGTCATCAAGTCGGTTTCGCCGAGAGTATATTTCGCCGCCTGCAGGCGACCGGCATAGAGCAAGCCGGCAAGACCGGCGAGCCCGCCGCTGATGGTCAGCACGGCGAGCCTGATCCTGGGCACGCTGATGCCCGATACGCTTGCGGCGCGGGCATTGTCGCCGGTCGCCAGCACATGCGCGCCGAAACGGGTTTCGCGGAACACCAGGTGGCCGATGGCCACGGCAATCACCGACCACCAGACGAGTGAGGGGACACCGAGCAGCGAGCCGGAACCGAAGAAGCCGGTGAACGCTTCGTTGGTCACCGAGATCGAGCGAAGGTCTGTCATCGAACGCGAAACGCCGGCGAACAGGCCGAGCGTCGCCAGCGTCACCAGGAAGGAGGGCAGCCTGACATACGCCACCAGCACGCCGTTGATGACGCCGATCAGCAGGCCGGCGCCGAGGCCGGCGACTATCCCTGCCGGCATGCCGTACGCGTTGATGGTGACGGCGGCTGCAAGGGCCGCCACCGCCACGATCGAGCCGATCGACAAATCTATTTCGCCGGCCGACATGACGAAGACCAGGCCGATGGCCATGATCGTCACCGGCGTCGTCTGCAACACGATGTTCGATAAGTTCCGGACGGTGAGGAAGCCGCTGTCCCGCAGCACAATGGCGAAGAACAGAAAGATCGCCAGGAAACCGAGGTAGACGACATATTGCTGCAGATTGAAGCGGCTGGCGAAGCTGCCACCGGCACTGGTGTTGGCACTGGACATTTATCCCTCCGGTGGTGAGCGCTTCGCCTCGAGCCTATTTCACCGCGTCCGCGATGGCCGCCGGTACGTCCCTGTTGAGGGACTTCCTCCAACCGTCCTTCACCGTGTCCTTGGTGACGGCGATGGAATCTACGGCATAGAATGGTTCGGCCTTCTTGCCGACCAGCGAACCTGCCGAGGCGCGCGCCAGCGTCACGCCAATGCTGTAGGCCTCGTCGGCGACGAGGGCCGCGATGTTGCCGCCCTTGACCATGTCGAGCGCGGCAGGCTCGTTGAGGTCGAGCGTGACAATCTTGGTGTGTGTGTTGCCGGCACCGCGCAAGGCCGAAAGCACGCTCAGCGCCGGTTCGGCCCAGGTGACATAGATGCCGTCCAGGTCCGGATGCTGGGTGATCATCGCCTGGGCGATGTCTTCGCTGCGCGCCGGGTCGGCCATGCCGGCCTCGGCCTCGATCTTCATATCGGGATAGTCCTGCTCGATGGTCTTCTTGAAGGCCTGGTCGCGCTGGTTGGTGACGTAGAAGTCGGCATCGTGGAAGATGTAGCCGACCTTGCCTTTCTTGCCGAGCGCCTCGGCCATGGCGATGCCGGCCTTGTTGCCCATCTGAAAGAGATCGTCGGAGACGATGGTGACATAGTCCCTGCCCTGCTTGTAGCCGGCCGGGGAATTGTCGACGAAGCCGAGCTTGACGCCGGCCTGGCGTGCCGGATCGTAGACCGAAGCTGCGGTCGCCGGATCGACGGGAAGCGACAGGATGATCGACGGCTTTTTGGCCATCACCGTCTCGATATCGGCCTTCTGTCGCGCGGCGTCGAAACCGGCATCGGTCTGCGCCACCACCTCGATGCCGAGGCGCTTGAATTCGTCATGGGCGCCGGCGTTGACGGCGTTGGTGTATTCGCTCATCTCGTGCCAGACGAGGGCGGCGGTGAACTTGCCGTCCTTGATCTGCTGCTCTTCGGCTGGCGTCAGCGTAAGACTGCTCGCCGGCACCGGCTTTTCACCATTCGGTCCTGTGGTGACGCCTTCAGCGGCGAAGGCGTGCATGGCTAGCAGGCTCGCCACTGTCGTTATGATTACAGATGCTTTGCGCATATCCCGGTTCCCTTTTTGTTGTGTCGAAGAAAAGCTCCGGTGCGGCGGGCCGCGCCCGAGCGAGAGCCTTACTTGGCCGCGTCGAGCACCGGCTGCGGCGCGTCGCGGTTGAGCGAGTCCTTCCAGCCCTGCGCGACATTCTCCTTGGTGACGGTCAGGGCCGGGGCGACGACGAAGGCCGGTGTCGGCTGGCCAAGCAGCGACTTCATGCCGGAAGCAGCCATGGCGCGGCCGAGTTCATAGGCCTTGTCGGCGACGAGGGCTGCGACATTGCCGCCCTTGACCATGTCGAGCGCGACCGGCTCGGCGAGGTCGAGCGTGACGATCTTGGTCCTGGCGTTGCCGGCGCCGCGTAGCGCCGACAGCACGCCGTCGGCCGGCTCGGCCCAGGTCACGTAGATGCCGTCGAGATCGGGATGCTGCAAAAGCATCGCGTTGGCCAGTTCCTCGGCGCGGGCCGGGTCGGATATGCCCTGTTCGGCGACGATCTTGATGTCGGGATACACCTTCTCGATGGTAGTCTTGAAGGCTTGGTCGCGCTGGTTGGTGACGTAGTAGGCAGCGTCGTGGAAAATGTAGCCGACCTTGCCCTTGCCGCCAATCGCCTTGGCCATCGCGTCCGCAGCCTGCATGCCCATCTGGAATAGATCGTCAGTCACGATCGAAGCGTAATCGGTGCCCTGCTTGTAGCCCTTGGGCAAGTTGGACAGGAACACCAACTTGGTGCCGTCCTTGACCGCCTGGCGGAAGGCTTCTGCCGAGGTGACCGGGTCGAGCGGCAGCGCCAAGATGACGTTGGGCTTGGCGGCCAACGCCGTCTCGATGTCGCTGCGCTGGCGGGCGGAGTCGAACTGGGCATCCGTTTTGACCGCAATGGTGATGCCGGCGCGGGCGAATTCGTCGGTGGCGCCGGCGGTTACCGCATTGGTGAAATCGGACGAGGTGTGCCAGAGCAACGCAGCCTTGTAGCCCTTGTCCTTGAGCGCGGCGATGTCGGCATCGCTTAGGATCACGTCGGCGCTCGGCGTGGCGCTCTCGCCCTGCGGGCCGACCGTCTGTGCGAAAGCTGGGTTGGCGGCAAGCATCAATCCGCCGGCAAAGGCGGCGGCGATCAGTGTCTTCATCGGCATGTCAGTTCTCCCATTTTGCTTCGTTGGTGGTTCAGTCGGCCACGCCGCAATAGCGGGCCATGAAGGCGGCGAAGCCGACTATGCCGGCGAAATATTCCTCGACATCCACGTGCTCCTCGAATGTGTGGCAATTCCTGATGTCGCCGGGCGCGCAATAGACGGCAGGAATACCGAGCTGATTGATGATGAAGGGGGACTCCGACCAGAACGGTGCGCCCTCGATGACGCCGCGTCCGCTCATTGCGCCAGCCATCGCGTCGGACAGCATGGCGACTTCTGCCCGCGTTTCGCCGATCTCGGCAGCGGTGCCGCCCAGCCTGTGGTCGCGGCCGGCGGGGTAGGCGAACTCTACCGAAATATCCGGATCGGCGATCGCGCCGCGCACGGCAGCCTCGATCTCGGCGGCGGCGGTGTCGAGGTCCTCGCCAGGCAACAGCTTGCGGATCAGCGAGAGCGTGCAGCGCTCGGGAACGGCAATGTAGCCGCCGCCGGCAAGCCCGGTGATAAGCAGGAAGCCGCGCCCGACCAGTTTGTGCTCGGCGCGCGCGGCGACCTCATCCGAATGCTTCCAAAGCGCCGTCATCGCGGCATGGCTTGCACGGAGCGCATCCTTGCCGAGTTCTGGCACACCGAAATAGGCGGATTTGCCGGTAATCGAGATATCGGTGATGAAGAAGCCGATCTGTGCCGCATAGACGGCCAGGCGGGTCGGCTCGACATAGACGCTGAAATCGGGTGCTGTGACCTCGCCGGTCTCGATGCGTCCGACGAAGTGCTTGATCCCGGCGGAAATGCCGGTGCCGGGCTGGCCGCTCTCCTCGTCGCCGACGAAGGCAAAGGCGACGTCGCCCTTGAGGCGAACGCCGGCCTTGTCGAGCAGCGCGAGTGCCGCCAGCGAAGCAATGATGCCGGCCTTGAGGTCGCCGGAGCCTCGGCCCCAGACAGCACCATCAATGATCGGGGCGGCGAACGGATCCTCACGCTCGGTGCCTGCCCAATGCTCGCGCCAGCCGTCGACATGGACGGTGTCGGTATGGCCGATGAACAGCAGGCGCTTTCCCTGGTCGGCCCCCTTGCGCTCGCCCCAGATGTTGGGCCGCCCAGGAAGGAATTCCGTCCTGGTCAGGCCGCTGAGGTCAAGGTCGCGCATCCTGGCTTCGAGGAAGTCGACGAAGTTGGCTTCGTTGCCGGTGATGCTCTCTCGGCCGATGGCGCCGCGAAACAGCGTTAGTGCGTCGTCACGGTCGAGCGCTGCCTGCAGGCGGGCGGTAATATTGCAAGTCATATCGCGGCCTCCTTCAGCGCGGCGGCCTGGGCAGGCGGCAGCGAAATCCGGCCATCAGGCGCGTCGACGCCGAACAGCGTGTTGTGCAATTGGCCAAGGCCGATTGCCGCCGCGCCGATGAGGGCTGCGCGTGCGCCGAGTTCGCTCGCCTCGACCCTGACCGGATAGGGGAAGCATAGCGGCAGAAGCGCCTGCACCCTGGACAGGATTTCGGGCCGCAACCCAATCGAGCCGCCGAGGATAAACTTTTCTGGATTGGCGATCGCTGCGATTGCCGCAACGCCTTGCGCCAGATGGCGGGCAGTTTCGTCGAGCACGGTGAGCGCGTCCTTGTCGCCAAGCGCGGCATTCTCGAATATTGCCGGCACCGAGACCTGCCTGCCGGTGAGGGCGTGGTAGCGATCGGTCATGGCGTGGGTGGCCACCGCGCGTTCGAATGCGCCGGTGCGCAGTGATTCCTCGGCGAAGGGATCGGCGCCGATCGGCATAAAACCGATCTCGCCGGCGGCGTGCCCAGCACCCCGCACCAGATGGCCGCCCAGCATCAGCCCGCTGCCGATGCCGGTGCCGAGCGCGATGTAGGCGAGATTGTCGATGCCCTGGCCTTGGCCGAGCCAGTTCTCGCCAAGCACCGCGAGATTGACGTCGTTCTCGATCATCACCGCGACGCCGAGCGCTTCTTCGAAGGCATCCAGCACATTCATTGTGTCGAAGCCGGCAATGTTCGGCGCCATTAGAATGCGGCCGGTGGCCGGGTCAGGAGCGCCAGGCGCGCCGATGACGGCCAGGCGTATCTTCTTGCGCGCGACGTGCTGTCTGGCCGCGGCATCGAAGGCCAGCGCTGCAATCTGATCGACGACGAACTGGCCGCCGCGCGGATCGGTCGGTGTGGCGGCTTCGGCAAAGATCTGGCAGGCAAGGTCGGTCAGCGCGACCCGCACCTTGGTACCGCCAAGGTCGACGGCGATGATATAGGCTGCGTCGTGGACCAGTTCGTAGGTGACGGCGGTGCGCCCGACATGGCCGCTGGTGCGGCCGGTTTCCTGGACCCAGCCCTCCTGCTCGAGCCCGCGCATGATTTCGGAGATGGTCTGCTTCGACAGGCCCGTCAGCTTGGCGATCGAGGCGCGCGAGATCGGCCCGCCCTGGACGATCGCTTCCATCACGGAGCGCTGTGAGAACTGACGGGATATGCGCGGCAGGTCAGTCACATCGAACCCCGGTTAATTCGTTCTGTGACCGAACTTATTATTCGGAACTGGACCTGTCAATGTATGTTCGCGAGCGGCGGTTTTTGCGTACGCGAACATTGATCCGGAGGCAGGATTCAGGCGCGTTGCTGCCGTTCGGCAGAAGATAAATGCGGTCAGGGAGTGGCTGGATCAGCTTCTTGAGTCAATTGGGCGAACAGCTTCGTAGCGCATTGACAAATAATGATCATGCTAGTCTCTGAGGGGCACTGTTTTCTACAGGAGATCAATACAGCGGATGGTTCGCCGGTCCACACCTCTCGTATTCTCTCGTATGGGTCTGTCGAACCATGGGACGATGAACGAGACTAACTATTGGCTTCGAGAATATCGGTGATGTACTGCGGGTCTGCCTCCCAGTGAATGGCTCAAATGGGGCCGGCAGCGGAACATCCGCTTACGGTTTGCAAACGTGGATAACTGCCATACCGCCTTAACTCGCAAAGACCCGTTTGACGCCAACTGGGCTGGCCCGAAGCCGACCTCTCCGTCCAGCATAGTCCGATCATATTCGGCGCAAGCTGCTCGCTTGAACCGTGGGATAGAATTCCGCCAATCTCGACCCGCCTATGCCTGGGGTGGCCCTGCTCACGATCACGAGCGTAGCGCCGTCTTCCGAATGGCCGGGTAGGGCTGGAGAAATCGCCGCCGAACCTTCTCGACCAGCCATTCTCCGGCTTTGGCAAAAAGCCGGTTCGAAGGCTTTCCCGCCATGTGGCGTTGCCTTTCGCAAAGACCGGTCACCCGACTTTGAATAGCACTTGCAGGCACGTGGTTGCCAGGCGCCCACCGAACTTGACAAGCAGTCTTGCAGGAACTGCGTCGAGCACTGAACGTTTGACCCAAGCGCGGGCATCTCCGCCTTGGCTAAGGACCATCAATGTTCACGTTCATGTTTGCCACCGGCATCGAGAACAGCACCCCCACCATTCGACAAGGCCGGGAGCGCGTCGACGAAATGGAAAAATGCCGCTTCTACGAACGATGGCGCACCGACTTCGAACTGGTCCAGGATCTCGGGGTGCATTTCCTCCGCTACGGACCTCCCATCCACAAAACGTGGCTGGGTGATGGACGTTATGATTGGGCATTCGCCGATGAGACCTTCGCGGACCTGAAGGAGAAAGACATTCTTCCGATCGTCGACCTTTGCCATTTTGGCGTGCCGGACTGGGTTGGCAACTTCCAGAACCCGGACTTTCCGACACTATTCGAGCACTACGCCAGGGATTTCGCGATGCGCTATCCGTGGATCCAGCTCTTCACCCCAATAAATGAGATGTTCATCTGCGCCACCTTTTCGGCTCGCTGGGGATGGTGGAACGAACAACTGAGCAGCGACACTGCTTTCGTCACCGCCCTCAAGCACATCGTGAAGGCGAACGTGCTTGCCATGCGGGCGATCCTCGAAGTGCGGCCGGACGCCATCTTCATACAGAGCGAATCCTCGGAATACTTCCACGCCGATTCTCCCGAGGCGGTCGGCAGAGCGGAACGGTTCAACAGCGAGCGTTTCCTGTCGCTTGATCTCAACTACGGTCATGACGTCGACGCGCACACCTATCGCTATCTTCTCGAAAACGGGATGACGGCCGAAGAATACAGTTTCTTCCTGGAGAGCCATCTGCGCAGGCATTGCGTGATGGGCACCGACTATTACCAGACCAACGAACATCGGGTTTGGGCAGACGGAACGACGTCCGGGTCCGGCGAGGTGTTTGGCTATGACGAGATCACGCGGCAGTACTTCAACCGCTACCGGCTTCCCGTAATGCATACGGAGACCAACATCAGCGAAGGCCCCAATGGAGACGAGGCCGTCTATTGGCTGTGGAAAGAGTGGGCCAACGTGCTGCGGATCCGCAACGATGGCATCCCCATCGTAGGCTTCACCTGGTACTCGCTGACGGATCAGGTGGACTGGGACAGTGCGCTTCGGGAGAACAACGAACGGATCAATCCGCTCGGCCTCTATGACCTCGACCGAAATCCGAGGGCGGTGGGGCGCGCTTTCAAGGGGCTGATCGCGAACTGGAACAAGCTGCTGGCCACACAAAGTGTCTGCCTTGCTTTGCCGGTCTTTCTTCCCTCACAGCAAGACGATGCCATTGTTCGCGCGCAACAGGATTATGCGCGCAGCCTGCTGAGCGTGGATCGGGTCGCTGAAGGCTGGACTGAACCACTTGCTGCTCCCCAGAAAGAGGTCGAACCCGATGCGCCTGGATAACAAGACTGCATTGTAACCGGTGCTGCAAGCGGCATTGGACTGGCCATCGCCATGCGGTTGGGCACCGAAGGTGCACGGGTGAGCCGACGTGGGTGGAGGCAAGGTCGAGAAGGCGCGCATCGGTTCGACAAGGGGCGCGCCGGGGAGGCCGCTATCACGGTGCTGTCGACTTGCGCTCACGCGTTCGGCAGGTTGGTGATAATCGTCAACAACGCGCCGGCCTGATAATCTTTAACCATTGAGGCATTCACTAGAGCGGGCTGGCTGAAGGTGCTGAGCGTCGACCTGCTGGGAGCAATTTATTTCGCCGGAAAGGCATTCGCTCATATGACATCTGGCGGCGTCATCGTAAAACATATTGAGTGTGCGCGGTCGAGACGAGCTCCGCATGTCGAGCTATACGCCGCGGCAAAGGCCACCCTCCTGTCTCTAACCGAGACCCGACGCAGTTCGCACCTTGGCCGACTGGGCATGAATCCGGACGATTACCGAACCAAATGGAACCTGCCTCGCAATTACCCGATGGTGGCACCCAACTATTCGGGAAGCGTTCCGCATATCGCCTCTAACACCCAGTAGCGGACAGCTCTCGCCTGAGGCGTCAGTCGTCGTTGAAGCGCTCCGGCATCGCATTCGAGGCCAAGGCTGGTGCACAAGGATCATGACATCGAATTCCACTCTTTACAGGAACAAGTGCCTTTCCTCGGGATTAGGATTCGACGCCGCAACGGCGTCGAACCCCAAAGGAGACTCACATGAAACGTAAGATTTTGACAGCTACAGCGATCTCTCTCTGTCTCGCCACCGCGGCCTTGGCGCAGTCGTCGGGAACATCCAGCGGCACGAACGGAACTTCCGGCTCATCGGCCGGGTCGGGTATGAGCTCTACGTCCCGCTCCGGCCAAAGCGGTATCCCGAGCGGCTGGGACAGCAAGCTCTCCGGCTCATTCTTCAGCGACGCCAATTCGGGAAGACTTCTGTCGCAGGATGAGATCCGCAAGAACTGGTCGTCCCTGAGCTCTGAACAGCAGGCACAGGTTCGCTCCGACTGCTCGAGAATGACGGCCAGTAACGGCACTGGCTCTGGCACAATGACCGGCACGTCAGGTAGCTCGGCTTCGACCGGCAGTGATACAACGGCGAGTATCGGCACCGGCTCTGGCACAGCCACCGGCACTTCAGGCAGCTCTGGTTCGACCGGCAGTAACACCACGGCCAGCAACAGCACTGGTTCGGGTACAACCACCGGCACGTCGGGATCCTCGAATACAGCTGGCGATACGACCGCCAGCACCAGCACGGGTTCGGGCGCGAACTCGGCTGCTCAAATGGCTTCGATGCGGCAACTCTGCACTCAGGTTCAAGGGATGTGAGTGAATGCGGCGCTCCGGGCCGGCTTGGCCGGAATAAGAAGAGGCCTTGAAGGCCCGGGCATCGCTTTGGTTTGGTAGCCATTTCGGCGCTGAAGTCGGCCGGAGATCGGGGTGACAACTCGGCGCTTGTCGCGCTGCTTTTCTATCGCCGGCGACCGTCCCTCGCCAATAGCGCGCTTCGCGTCGAGACACTTCTCCCGGCCGAGGCAAGCGAGATTCCGTCCCGTCCATACCTGCCAAGATAGACCGTCTCGCGGCGTCCGTTGAGCCTGTAATCCAGCCGAAAGGAGATCGCGCCACTGGGCATGACGCGAACATATATGCCGTCGCGGTCCGCAATCTAGATTTTCTCTTTTGGTTTCAGTGCCTTAAGGGCGGCATCCGTCAGCATACCCATTGCCTTCTGAAAAGTACCGTCAGTACAATTTCGAGGCTGCGTGGCAGGAAATTCCTTTTTTTTCTTCAATGCCTTAGGCAGAAAAAAGTACCGTCACGAGCCTCGTTGGCTCCTACGGTACTTGGAAAAACTCGGGTGGGCAATGTGCGGAAGGGTCCGTCAACCGGTCCGTCAAAGTTAATCTTTGCGTACCGATTGTCGCTGATTGTCCGTGAAGGATTTATTTTTGTTTTCAGTAGGTTACATCGCAGATCGGCATATTTCGGCGGCGTTTGAGTGGGCCTGAATCACTCCCACTCGATGGTGCCTGGCGGCTTTGACGTCACGTCGTAGACGACGCGGTTGATGCCGCGGACTTCGTTGATGATGCGGGTGGCCGCCGCGCCGAGGAAAGCCATGTCGTAGTGGTAGAAGTCGGCGGTCATGCCGTCGACGGACGTCACGGCGCGCAGGGCGCAGACGAATTCGTAGGTGCGGCCGTCGCCCATCACACCGACGGTCTGCACCGGAAGCAGCACGGCGAAAGCCTGCCAGATGGCGTCGTAGAGGCCGGCCTTGCGGATCTCGTCGAGATAGATGGCGTCGGCCTCGCGCAGGATTTCGAGCTTTTCGCGGGTGATACCGCCGGGGCAGCGGATGGCAAGGCCTGGTCCGGGGAACGGATGGCGGCCAATAAAACTTTCGGGCAGGCCGAGTTCCTTGCCCAGTGCCCTCACCTCGTCCTTGAACAGTTCGCGCAGCGGCTCGACCAGCTGCATGTTCATGCGCGCCGGCAGGCCGCCGACATTGTGGTGCGACTTGATGGTCACCGACGGGCCGCCGGTGAAGGAGACGCTCTCGATGACGTCGGGATAGAGCGTGCCTTGCGCCAGGAAATCGGCGCCGCCGAGTTTCTTGGCCTCTTCCTCGAACACTTCGATGAACAGCCGGCCGATGGTCTTGCGCTTCTTCTCGGGGTCGGACTCGCCTTCCAGCGCCGAGATGAATTTTTCCGACGCGTCGACCAGGATCAGCGGCAGATTGTAGTGCTGGCGGAACATCGCCACCACGCCGGCCGCCTCGTCCTTGCGCATAAGGCCATGGTCGACGAGGATGCAGGTCAGCTGGTCGCCGACCGCTTCGTGGATCAAAAGTGCGGCGACCGAGGAATCCACGCCACCCGACAGCGCGCAGATGACCTTGCCCTTGCCGACCTGCTTGCGAATGGTTTCGACCGCATGCTCGCGATAGGCGCGCATCGTCCAGTCGCCTTCGATGCCGGCGATGTTGTGGACGAAGTTCCGGAGCAGCCTGGCGCCATCCGGCGTATGCACCACCTCCGGATGGAACATGATGCCGTACATCTTGCGCGCGACATTGCCGAAGATGGCGAAGGGCGAGCCTTCCGACTTGCCGAAGACTTCGAACCCCTTGGGCAGCGAGATGACGCGGTCGCCATGGCTCATCCACACCTGGTGACGCTGGCCGGGCGCCCACAGGCCTTCGAACAGCGGGCTGTCCTTTTCGATCTCGACGAAGGCGCGGCCGAATTCGCGATGGTTAGAGCTTTCGGCGACGCCGCCCATCTGCACGCACATGGCCATCTGGCCGTAGCAGATACCGAGCACCGGCACGCCGGCATCGAAGACGATCTGCGGAGCGCGCGGGCTGCCGATGTCTGATGTCGAGGCGGGACCGCCCGACAGGATCACGGCTTTTGGATTGATACGCTTGAAGGCAGCTTCGGCCGATTGAAACGGCACGATCTCGGAAAACACGCCGGCCTCGCGGATGCGGCGGGCGATGAGCTGCGTAAACTGACTGCCGAAATCGACAATCAGGACTGTATCGGGATGATTGGCTGTCGTCATGGCGAGCCTTTAGAGAAAGAAACGAGTCGGCGCAATGGGGTGCGTAGCCCGACTTTCAGAGCGCTGCCGGCTCTTGCCCAGGCTGCTCCTTGTGTAGCGTGCCGGAGCCGATGGCCTGTTCGAGGCGCACGACTGCATCCGCCAGCTTCTCGTCGATGACATGCAGATATTCGGTCCAGTCTCCAACGTGGCGCAGATCGGCTGCACCGTCTGAAATGCCGCGCAGGCCGATAAGCGGGACATCGAACAACTGGCAGGCGCGCAGGCAGGCGAAGGTTTCCATGTCGACCATGTCGGCGGCGATGGCGTCATAGGCGGCACCGGTGATGATGGCGCCGCCGGTCGACAGGCTGGCTTCTTTAATGCCCGGTATCCTGAACGGCAGCGGCACTGTCACCGGCAGGTCGAGAAACGGCGTAACCCCTTTCTCGAAGCCCAGCGGCGAAGCGTCGATGTCGCGATAGCTGACCGAGACCGCCTGGTAGATTTGCGTCTGTTCAAGCGTGCGGCTGCCGGCGGAGCCGAGCGAGACGACGAGATCGGGCAACGCCTTCTCGGATTTCAGCCATGACAGTTCGGCGCCGAGCCGCACACCTGCCTCTACCGGGCCGACGCCCGTCATCAGCGGCGTGAACAGTTTTTGCAGATGCGGACCGTACTCGGCCTGCGCCGCCATGACGAAAAGTACGTCCTTGCCGCCAATTCGCGACACTTTGCCGGTCATGAATTCGACTCCCTCGGCTGCGGAACAAAAAGGGCGGTGCTCTCGTCGGCTGCCGGCCCTTCGCTATGGCTCCGGGTCGCTCGAAAAGCCAATTTGGGGGCTTTTCGTCGGTTACACGGACCACTCCTCATCCCGCTATCCCGTCACGGCCAACCACCGTCATCATCGTGCCGGTCATGGTCGCGATCAGCTTGGCCTCGCCATCGGCGGCAAAGGCGTACGCCTGGCCATCGGCGACAATGATGGTGCGGCCGGGTTTGGTCACCGAGCCGCGGAACAGGAAGCGTTCGCCCCGGCCGGGCGCCAGGAGGTTGACCTTGAATTCGATGGTCAGCACGCCGGAATTTTCCGGCATCAGCGAGAACGCGGCATAGCCGCAGGCCGAGTCCAGCGCCGTCGAAATCACCCCGGCATGGAGGAAACCGTGCTGCTGGGTCAGTGCCTGGGAATAGGGCATTTCGATCTCGATGATGCCCGGCGTCACAAGGGTCAGCTCGGCGCCAATGGTCGCCATCGCCTGCTGGCGGGCGAACGACGCCCTGACGCGGTCCTCATAATCGGGTGCGGGTACGATCTTTGCTGCCATGGCCATCGCCCTGATTTATCTGCAAAGCTTATCGCAGACGCCTGAACGCCACGCAAATGCTTTTGCTGCACTGCAGCAAAGCACTCAGTTCAACAGGAGCAGCGACGCATTGAGCAAGGTGGCGAAGGCCACCCATAGGGCATAGGGCGCAAACAGCCAGCCGGAAACCCGGTCGCGGTTCCACACCGTGGCTATGAACAGCGCAATGCTGGCGAGAAGAGCCAGGATCACGACCAGTGCCGGCGCCACCAGTTTGGCGCCGAAGAAAGTCGGCGACCAGGCGAAGTTCAGAACAAGCTGGAGGGCCCAGATCTTCATCGCGGCGCCTGCTCGTTCCCGCTCCCATGTCCGCCAGCCGGCCACGGCGATCAGCACATAGAGGAGCGTCCAGGCCGGCGCGAAGACCCAGTTGGGCGGGTTGAAGGGCGGCTTGGCGAGCGAGGCATACCATTCACCCGGCAGCGTCGCATAGCCGATCAACAGGCCGCCGCCGAGCACCAGAAGGAGGAAAAGCAGAAGCGACACATATCTTTGCAAGAATTCTACCCCGTCTGGCGGCCGACGCCGCGCATCTGCAACTGGAGCGCTATGTCAGCCTGTCAATCGCAGCGTCAATTCGCCCGACGCAGCGCACAGAAATAGAAGCCGTCGGTGCCGCTCAGAGCCGGCGACAGCGAGATATCGCTTGTCTTGCCGATCCGGGCGGCCGCTGCGTGACCGGGGAAGCTGGCATCCCAAAGCGCGCGATGATCGACCGGAACGAAGCCCTTGTGCCGTTCGCGAAAGGCGGCGACCTGCTCGCCATTCTCCTCGTCGAACACCGAACAGGTGATGTAGACCAGCAGGCCGCCCGGTTTGACATAGGCCTTCGCCGCATCGAGGATCGCCGACTGCTCGCCCTTGCGGGCATCGAGCTGTCTTTGCGTCAGCCGCCATTTGGCGTCGGGACGGCGCCGCCAGGTGCCGCTGCCGGTGCAGGGCGCATCGACCAGCACAATGTCCATATGGCCCACGAGGGGGCTGAGTTCAGCCGGCTTGGTGACGACCTGCACGTTGCGGTTTTCCGAACGGCGGATGCGGTCGAAGATCGGCGCCAGTCGCGCCTTTTCGGCATCATGGGCGAAGACCTGGCCTTTGTTGGCCATCGCCGCAGACAGCGCCAGCGTCTTGCCGCCGGCGCCGGCGCAGAAGTCGAGCACCTGCATGCCGGCCTGCGCGCCGGCAAGGGCGGCAACGATCTGCGAACCCTCGTCCTGGACCTCGAACCAGCCTTTCTGGAAGGCCGGCTCGGCCTGTACGTTCGGGTGCCTGCCGTCGCCGTCGATGGGCGGGATGCGAATGCCTTGCGGCGCGATAGCAGCCGGTTTGGCGCCGGTGTCGGCGAGTTCAGCCAGCACTTTGGCGCGGTCGGATTGCAGCGTGTTGACCCTGATGTCGAGCGGCGGGCGGGTCGCCAAGGCAGCACCTTCCGCGACCCAGCCTGCGCCAAAGGCTCGTTCGAACAACGGCGCGCACCAGTCGGGTACGTCCGCTCGCACCGCCTCCGGCGCGCCTTCAGGCCGGCGCTCGGCCAGCGCCTGCAACTCGGCGGCGCTGAGCAGCGGCGGCGCGAACTTGTCACCCTGGAGCGCATCGTTAAGCGATTGCGGCGTCTGGCCCCATTCGATGAGCAGCGCGCCGAAGCCGATGGCGCGGGGCGTGTCTTCACCCAAAAGCCAGCCGGCGGAACGTTTGTGGCGCAGCGCGTCGTAGACGATGTTGCCGATCGCCGCGCGGTCGCCGCCGCCCGCAAAGCGATGCGACAGGCCCCAATCTTTCAGCGCATCGGCCACCGGCCGGTGGCGCCGGCCAATGTCGTCCAGCACTTCAATGGCTGCCGCCAGCCGTCCGCCCAGTCGCATTCGTCATTCCATCTATCGAGCACAGTATCTTTCGGCCTGCTCTTAGAGCGTTTCGCGTCGAGATTGAACCCCGCTTGAATTTCGCGGCGACGAGGCCTTCCGCTCGCGGCGACGATTTTCCCCGCCGGCAAATGTCCGCCCGCCGGCGATAACAAATCTCAAATATATGCAAGGTCTCTAATGTTGGTAACTGGCCGCCGTAAGCACGATCTGTGGCGCAATTGCTCTGCTTTCCAAGCTTTTGCGTTGGGAATACTCTTTGCGCCATGATTCGCGGCGCGGAAAAGCGGACCGACGGATCGATACGAGGAGAGGGCAATGAAAACGTATCTTGCGGAAGTTCTAGGGACATTTCTATTGGTGTTTATCGGCACGGCGTCGGTGGCGACGGGTGGCTTTCTCGCCGACTTGCCGCTGGGCCAGGAAGCCATCGGCCTGGCGTTCGGCATCGGCCTGATTGCGGCGGCTTACGCGGTGGGTCCCATCTCAGGCGCACATCTCAACCCGGCCGTCACGCTCGGCGTCTTCCTTGCCGGCCGGCTGCCGGCCAAGGATGTCATTCCTTACTGGATCGCGCAGATCATCGGCGCCATTCTGGCCTCGCTGGCCCTGTGGATCATCGTCTCCGGCCAGACCGGCGGGCACACCACCGGTTTCGGCGCCAATGGCTGGGACGTGGCGAAATGGGGGACGAGTTCGGCCTTCCTGTGGGAGCTGATCGGCACCTTCACCTTCGTCACCGTCATCCTCGGCGTCACCGCCGAGAAGCACTCGACGGCGTTCGCCGGCCTGGTCATCGGCCTGACACTGGCCGGACTGCACTTCGCAATGATCCCGGTGACCGGCACCTCGCTCAATCCGGCGCGTTCGATCGGCCCGTCGCTGTTTACCGGCGGCGCAGCCCTCAGCCAGCTCTGGCTGTTCATCGTTGCGCCGCTGATCGGCGGCGCAATCGCTGGCGTCGTCGCCAAGGCACGCATCTTCGAAAAGGACTGATTTCGAAGCCTGCGAAAACGAAGGGCGCGGGCCTCGGCCCGCGCCTTTTTGCTTGGGAGGCACTGCTATCAGGCGGCGATGTCGAAACGGTCGGCGTTCATCACCTTGGTCCACGCCTTGACGAAATCACCGACGAATTTCTGCCCGGCATCCGCCGACCCGTAGACCTCGGCCAGCGCGCGCAGCTGCGCATGCGAGCCGAAGATCAGGTCGGCGCGCGTGGCGGTCCACCTGACCGCCCTGGTCTTGCGGTCGCGTGCTTCGTAGACCTCATGCGAGCCCGGGTCGGAGGCCGGATCCCAGATGGTGCTCATCGAGAGCAGGTTGACGAAGAAGTCGTTCGTCAGCGTGCCCGGCCTGTCGGTCAACACACCATGCTTCGAGCCGCCGGTGTTGGCGCCGAGCACGCGCAGGCCACCAACCAGCACCGTCATCTCCGGCGCCGTCAGGTTGAGCAGTTGCGCCCGGTCGACCAGCATGGCTTCGACCGACATCGGCGGTTTGCCCCTGACATAGTTGCGGAAGCCGTCAATTTTCGGCTCGAGCGCCGCAAAGGAATGGACGTCGGTCTGCGCCTGCGAGGCGTCGGTGCGGCCGGGCGTGAAGGGAACCTTCACCGCATTGCCGCCATCCGTTGCGGCTTTCTCGACCGCGGCGACGCCGCCGAGCACGATGAGGTCGGCCAGCGAGACCTTCTTGCCGCTTGCGTTGAACTCGTTCTGGATGGCTTCGAGCTTCGCCAGCACGGTAGCCAGTTCGACAGGCTGGTTGACCTCCCAGTCCTTCTGCGGCGCCAGGCGAATGCGCGCGCCATTGGCGCCGCCGCGCTTGTCGGAGTTGCGGAAGGTCGAGGCCGAGGCCCAGGCGGTCGAGACCAATTGCGAAACGCTGAGGCCCGAAGCCAGGATCTTGGCCTTCAGCAATGCGATGTCCTGGTCGCTGACCAGCTCATGGTCGACGGCCGGAACCGGATCCTGCCAGATCAGCTCTTCCTTCGGCACCAACGGGCCGAGATACCGCACGACCGGCCCCATGTCGCGATGGGTGAGCTTGTACCAGGCACGGGCGAAGGCATCGGCGAACTGCTCCGGATGCTCATGGAAGCGGCGCGAGATCTTCTCATAGGCCGGGTCGGCCCGCAGCGCGAGGTCGGTGGTCAGCATTGCCGGCGCATGACGCTTCGAGGGATTGTGCGCGTCCGGCACCGTAACCGCGCCAGAGCCGCCCTTCGGCGTCCACTGATGAGCCCCGGCCGGGCTCGTGGTCAGCTCCCATTCGAAGTTGAAGAGATTGTCGAAGAAGTTGTTGCTCCACTTGGTCGGCGTCGTCGTCCAGGTAACTTCGAGGCCGGACGTGATCGCATCGCCGGCAATGCCGGTGGCATGCTTGCTCGACCAGCCGAGGCCCTGCGCCTCGATGCCCGCGCCTTCCGGCTCGGCGCCGACCAGTGTTGCATCACCGGCGCCATGGGTCTTGCCGAAGGTGTGGCCGCCGGCGATCAGCGCCACGGTTTCCTCATCGTTCATTGCCATGCGTCCGAAGGTCTCGCGGATGTCGCGGGCCGAGGCCAGCGGATCCGGCTTGCCGTTCGGCCCTTCCGGGTTGACGTAGATCAGGCCCATCTGCACCGCGCCGAGATGGCCGTGCAACTCACGGTCGCCGGAATAGCGCTGGTCGTCGAGCCACTTGGTTTCCGAACCCCAGTCGACATCCTGCTCGGGCTCCCAGACATCGGCGCGGCCACCGGCAAAGCCAAAGGTCTTGAAGCCCATCGATTCCAGCGCGACGTTGCCGGTGAGAATCAACAGGTCGGCCCAGGAGATCTTGCGGCCGTATTTCTGCTTGACCGGCCACAAAAGCCGGCGCGCCTTGTCGAGATTGGCGTTGTCCGGCCAGCTGTTCAGCGGCGCGAAACGCTGCTGGCCCGCACCGGCGCCACCCCGGCCGTCGCCGATGCGATAGGTGCCGGCGCTGTGCCAGGCCATGCGGATGAACAGCGGCCCGTAATGGCCGAAATCGGCCGGCCACCAATCCTGCGAATCCGTCATCACCTTGTGCAAATCCTCGATCACCGCGTCGAGGTCGAGCGTCTTGAACTCCGCGGCGTAGTCGAAAGCTTCGCCCATCGGGTCCGAAAGGCTCGACTGCTGGTGGAGAACGCCGATGTCGAGCTGGTTCGGCCACCAGTCGCGGTTGGTCCTGGCGGAGGTTCCATGCGCGACCGGGCATTTGCCGGCGCTGTTGTCGTCGGTCATCGCGTCCATCTTGGCCTCCGAATTGCTGATTTTATGTGTTGTTTTTTCCGGGCCGGCCGGGAGCCGCGCCACTCTGGAATGGTTCCAGACTAAGCCGTCTCTTCGATAAAAACAAATTGCCTTTCCTGTTTGTTGCGATAGGCTTTCCTTATGATTGGCTTGACCGTGCGGCAGATGCAATATTTCGAGGCTTTGGCGCAAACGCTGCATTTCGGCCGCGCCGCAAAACTCGCCGGCGTCAGCCAGCCGGCGCTGTCCGCGCAGATCGCCGAGATGGAGCAAAGGCTGAACTGCCGGCTGTTCGAGCGCGGCGGCAAGACGGTGCGGATGACGGAAGAGGCGCAAGCGCTGCTGCCACGCATCGAGCGCATCCTGCGCGACATCAGTGATGTCGAGACGACGGCCCGGCGCGGCCGCCCGGCCATGGAAGGCCGCTTCCGGCTGGGCATCATCCCGACCGTGGCGCCGTATCTTTTGCCGCATGTGCTCCCGGAGCTGAAGCGGCATTTTCCGTCCCTGCAGCTCGAACTGCGCGAAGCAGTGACGGCATCACTGGTCGAGGACACGGCAACCGGACGGCTCGACGCCTTCATCGCCGCGCTGCCGCTCGAGCAGCCGGGCCTGGTCACCGAGGAACTGTTCGCCGACCGCTTCTTCCTCGCCGTGCCAGCCGGAGATCCAGCCTTCGCCTCGCCACCGGTGCCGCCGGAAAGCCCGGCGCTGGAGCGGTTGATGCTTTTGGAGGAAGGCCACTGCCTGCGCGAACAGGCGCTGGCCCTGTGCGGCAGCGTGCGTCCCGTAGCAATGGCAAGCTACGGCGCCACCAGCCTGACGACGCTGCTGCAGATGGTGGCGCATGGTCTCGGCGTCACGCTCATCCCCGAAATGGCGGCAAGGCCGGCCAGCGCCATGCCGGACCTCAAGATCGTGCCGTTCCAGGAGCCAATGCCGCAACGCACGATCTGCCTCGCCTGGCGCCGCAACAAGGTGCGGCATGATGAATGCGTGGAACTGGCGAAGATCATTCGGGGGTTGGATGCGGCGGTGCTGGGGGTGTGAGTCGTTTGGGTCTTGGATGGCGCCTTGGGAACCCCGAAAAGAAACTCAAATCAGGCGCGTTCGAGAATACCCGCCTTGACGGCTGGTCGCCAGATCGCACCAAAGCCTCAAGGGATAAATACCAGAAATACATACGCGAAAAATACCACGGCATGGACGATTCCGGTCAGGAAGGTCGTCCTTTCGTTGCTAAAGCTTACGCCGCATATGAAAAGCGCTAAAACCAAAAGCACTGCATCAGCCTCCGGCAGCCCCAGGGTTAACCCTCGCCCCGTCAGCAGGCTGGCTGCTGCGACCGCCGGTATTGTCAAACCAATCGTGGCGCAGGCCGAACCCATTGCGACATTCAGCCCGCGCTGCAGCTCGTTGTTGAGTGAAGCGCGAACCGCCGAAATGGCCTCCGGCATCAAAACCAGACCCGCGATCATTGCTCCCACAATGCTGTCAGCCTGGGCCACCTGGTAGGCAACGAGCGCATCTTCCACACTTGCGGCGACCTGCTCGGCGAGCATGACAATTCCGATCAGTCCGATGACCAGGAGCAGAGCGCTGGAAGAGACGCTTTTGTGAGGGGCGGTTCGCGCCGGAACGTCGTGTGCCAGTCCTTCGATGAAGTCGTCCCGGTGCCGGACGGTTTGCGCGAACACAAAACTTGCATAGAGCAGCACAGAAAGTACGCTCACAAAACCAAGTTGAGCTGCTGAAAATGTGCCGGGATCGGTGGTCCGTGTATAGGTCGGCAGGATAAGCGTCATGACGGTCAGTGCGACCAGAACGGCCAGATATGCGCTGGTCCCTTGCCGGACAATTGCCTGCTTGCGGTGACGCCAGCCGCCAAACGTGAGACACATTCCGACAACGCCCGTGGAGGCAATCATCACCGTCGAGAAGACGGACTCACGTGCAAGCGTGGGGTTGTTCTCTCCATGCAGCATCATGGAAACGATGATCGACACCTCGATAGCCGTCACGGCAAAAGTCAGCACCAATGTGCCGTAGGGCTCTCCCACACGGTGGGCAACCGCCTCGGCGTGGTCGAGCACCACGAAAATGGTGATGAACATGATCGCACTCGAAAGCGCTCCGACGAGGACCCTGACGCTCTGCGAACCTTCGTCCACCGATAGCCCGCTGGCTCTGACCGCAACGGCCATCGCGACGGCAGCCAATGGCATCGCATAGGACGTCACCAATCGTGCGAAACCAGTCATTCAAGCCCCCATGCGTTTCTGCGAACCTTGCGGCAGGCCTGTATGGAGCACCCCGATGTCATTGCGAAGCCGGCAATCTCCATCACCGGCCTCAGCCCCTCAAGCCGTCTTCTGCACCACCAGCCCCAGTTCCTCCATCATCGCCTCGCGCATCAAAAACTTCTGCGGCTTGCCCGTCACCGTCATCGGCAGTTCGGTGCGGAAGCGGATGTAGCGGGGGATTTTGTAGTGGGCGATCTGGCCGGCGCAGAAATTCTTGATCTCCTGCTCGGTGGCGATCTGGTTGGGCTTCAGCACGATCCAGGCGCACAGCTCCTCGCCATATTTGGCGTCGGGAATGCCGAACACCTGCACCTCCTTGACCTTGGGATGGCGGTAGAGGAATTCCTCGACCTCTCTGGGATAGACGTTTTCGCCGCCGCGGATGACCATGTCCTTGACCCGGCCGACAATGTTGCAATAGCCCTCGGCGTCGATGGTGGCGAGATCACCGGTGTGCATCCAGCCGTCGGCGTCGATCGCCTCGCGGGTTTTTTCCGCGTCGTCCCAGTAGCCTTTCATGACGGAATAGCCGCGGGTGCACAGCTCACCCGGCGCGCCGACGGCGACGGTGGCGCCCTCGGCGTCGATGGCCTTGACCTCGACATGCGGATGGATGCGGCCGACAGTGGAGACGCGTTTTTCCAGCGGATCGTCGACGCTGCTCTGGAACGAGACCGGGCTGGTCTCGGTCATGCCGTAGGCGATGGTCACCTCTTCGATATGCATCAGCGACACCACCTTCTTCATCACCTCGATCGGGCATGGCGAGCCCGCCATGATGCCGGTGCGCAGGCTGGAGAGATCGAAGCTGGTGAAGTCGGCGTGGTCGAGCATGGCGACGAACATGGTCGGCACGCCGTAGAGGCCGGTGCAGCGTTCCTGCGCCACCGCCTTCAGCGTCGCGCCGGCGTCAAAACCCTCGCCAGGAAACACCATGGTCGCGCCCTTGGTAACGCAGCCCATCGTGCCCATCGACATGCCGAAGCAGTGGTAGAGCGGCACCGGGATGCAGAGCCGGTCGTCGACGGTGAGCTTGATCGCAGCGGTGACGAAATTGCCATTGTTGACGATGTTGGTGTGGGTCAGCGTCGCGCCCTTGGGCGCGCCCGTCGTGCCTGATGTGAACTGGATGTTGATGGCCTCGCCCGGCTTCAGCCCTTCGGAGATGCGGTCGAGGCTGTCATGCTCGTCGCGGCCGGCCATCGACAGCACATCGGCGAAATTGAACATGCCGGGCGAGTTGTCGTCGCCCATGCGAATGACGATCTTCAGCGCCGGCAATTTCTGCGCCCTGAGCTTGCCGGGGGTGGCCCTGGCCAGCTCCGGCGCCAGCGTCTCGAGCATGCCGAGATAGTCAGAGGTCTTGAAGCTGGCGGCGGTGACCAGCGCCTTGCAGCCGACCTTGTTGAGGGCATATTCCAGCTCCGTCAGCCGGTAGGCCGGGTTGATGTTGACCAAGATCAGGCCGATCCGAGCGGTGGCGAACTGGGTGACCAGCCATTCCCAGCGGTTAGGCGACCAGATGCCGACACGGTCGCCTTTTTCGAGGCCAAGCGCCAGGAAGCCGGCGGCGAGCGTATCGACCGTGTCCGACAGTTCGCTCCAGGTGAAGCGCTTGTCCTGGCCGACGAAGACGGCAGCATCCTGCGTGGCGTATTTGCTGACCGTGCCGGAGAAAAGCTGAGGGATCGTCTTGTCGAGCAGCGACGGGGTGCGCTCGCCGGAGACATGCGCCCTGCCATCGATCGGCGCGATGAACGCCCTGCCGCGCCCGCGCAGATTGGTGGCGTTCTTGAGCTCGTCGAGATTGATCGCCATCGCCGTCTCCTCCCGATGAGTGAGCCTAGCAGCCTGATGGGGTGGTGGAAAGTACAGGCGGTTTCCCTCCCCTCGAGGGGAGGGTGCCTCGCGAAGCGAGGCGGGTGGGGTCCTCGGCGAAGTGCTCGACTCCTTGGTCACGGTCGACCCGGCTTGGGTCGTCTCGCGTCGAGCACTGCCGGAGCGACCCCACCCGTCCATCCGCCTTTGGCGGCTGTCCACCCTCCCCTCAAGGGGGAGGGAGCGCGCTCATCTTCGCGGCTATTTCCCGCACTAGCGCCTCATCCGCCGGCGCACGATCTTTCCGGGCAGCCACCAGGCAAGCCTGCGACTCCAGCACAACCCCATCGGCCAGCACCTTGAGATGGTTGGCGCGTAGGGTCGAGCCGGTGGTGGTGATGTCGACGATGACATCGGCGAGGCCGGCGGCCGGTGCGCCTTCGGTGGCGCCGAGGCTTTCGACGATGCGGTAGACCTGGATGCCGTGCTTTTGCGAGAAGAACTGCTGCGTGAGCCGCCAGTATTTGGTTGCGATCCTCAGTCGCCTGCCGTGGCGCTGGCGGAAATCGGCGGCGACATCGTCGAGATCGGCCATAGTATCGACGTCGAGCCAGATGCCGGGCACCGCGACCACGACATCGGCATGGCCGAAGCCGAGGCGAGCGACGATTTCGGCGCGCGCCTCCCAGTCGGCGAGGTTTTCGCGCAGCAGATCCTCGCCGGTAATGCCGAGGTCGACCGAACCTTGCCCAATCTCGCCGGCGATTTCGGACGCCGACAGGAACGCCACCTCGATGCCCTCGGCGCCGTCGATGCGGGCGCGGTACTGGCGCTCATCGCCGGGCAGGCTGACGGCAAGCCCGGCCCTGGCCAGTACCTCCAAGGCCTGCTCCTTGAGCCGGCCTTTCGATGGGATCGCCAGCGTGATCATTGCGGCTCTCCCCGCAGCGCTTCGATGCGGTCGAGCCAGACAGAGAAGCCGACGCCGGGGATCGGCGTCTTGGCGCCGAGCAGGGTCAGCAGCCGGTCGTAGCGACCGCCGCCGGCCAGCGGCCGCTCGCCACCAAGTGCTGCGATCTCGAAGACGATGCCGGTGTAGTAATCCAGCGGACGGCCGAAGGCAGCGTCGTAGCGGATCGTCTTTGCAGGCAGGCCATGTGCCTCGATGGCTTTGGCGCGGGCGGCGAATTTTTCCAGCGCCGCGCCCAGCGAAAGCCCGGCAGAGGCCGCAAAACTTTCGAGCGCAGCACTCGAGCCGTCGAGCGGCACGTCGATGGCGAGAAAATCCCTGAGCGCCGCAAACGCTTCGTTCGACAACCGCACGCTGCGCAGTTCGGCCTTTTCGATCAGCCGCCGGGCAATGTCGGCGGGCGCGCGTCCGCCGGATGCCAGCAGGCCGGCCTCTTCCATGCCGCCGGCAATGTGGGCGGAAAGCGCTTCGAAATCGCCATTGAGGACAAGGGCCGCGACTTCGCCGTCAAGCTGACCGTTGCGTGGCGGGTTGGCGAGATCGGACAACGCTGCCTGCAGCATCGGCGCCGAACCGAAGGCACGCGCAAGTCGCATGCGCCAGCCGCGCGGCAGGCCGAGGGCCGCTAGCACCGCCTCGAAGATGGTCTGGTCGCCGAGCGTGATCGCAAGAGGTTGCGCCGGCAGCACCAGCTGCAGCAGCGCATGCGCATCGGCCAGCGAACGCGCATCGGCCTTGGCCGTATCGCGGTCGCCGAGATCCTCGATGCCGGCTTGGAAAAACTCGTTGCCGCCCTCGCGGCGCTGGCGGAACACTTCGCCGAGATAGCAATAGCGGCGCGGCGTGCCGGCCTGCGAGGCGATGTGGTCGAGGCAGACGGGGATGGTGAATTCGGGCCGCAGACACAGCGTCTTGCCGGTCTCGCTTTCGGTGAGAAAGATGCGGCGGCGCAGATCCTCGCCGGCCATATCGAGGAATGGGTCGGCCGGCTGCAGCACCGCGACCTCGACCGCATGGGTGTTGCGGGTGGCGAAGAGCTTGGTGATTTCCGTCGCGATTGCGGGGCGGGAGGTCATGGGCGGCGCGAGGCACCCCCCTCTGGCCTGCCGGCCATCTCCCCCTCAAGGGGGGAGATTGGCAGCTTGCGGCGCAGCGCCTCTTCTTCACCGGCGGAGATTGGCGAAAGCCTACGCAACATCCAATCTCCCCCCTTGAGGGGGAGATGGCCGGCAGGCCAGAGGGGGGCGTTCAAGCGCCACCCTTCGCACGGTCAGCGGCCTGCGCAGCCAAAATTTTCTTCACCTCGGCGACCAGCTCAGCCTCCGGCACCGTGACCTGTGCCGGTCTTGCGGCGCGCCATTCGGCGTTGTCGGTGATCTCAGCCGACATCCGCGCGCCTTCGATCAGATCCTTGATCTGCAGTTCGCCCTTGGCGCGCTCGTCGCCGCCCTGGATAACGGCGACCGGGCTGCCGCGGCGGTCGGCATATTTCAGCTGCGCCTTCATGCCGGCGCCGCCGAGATACATTTCGGAGCGGATGCCGGCCGCGCGCAGATCGGCCACCATCTTCTGGTAGCGACCGAGGCTTTCCGTATCCTTGTCCATCACCAGCACGACGACCGGCGCGATGACATCGGTGGTGTCCAGCTTGCCGAGGTTCTTCAGCGCCGTCATCAGGCGGGAGACGCCGATCGAAAAGCCGGTCGCCGGCACCGGCTCGCCACGGAAGCGCGAGACCAGCCCGTCATAGCGGCCGCCACCACCGACCGAACCGAAGCGCACGATCTGGCCGTCTTCGTTGGGGATTTCGGCCAGAAGCTCGGCCTCGAAAACCGGGCCGGTGTAGTATTCGAGGCCACGCACGACGGAGCGGTCCATGGCGATGCGATCTTCGCCATATCCGGCCGCCCTGACCAGGGCTTCAATCGTCGCGAGCTCGCCGACGCCTTCTTGGTAAGTCGGGTTCGAGCTCACTATGGAAACCTGGTCGACCTGTGCGTTCCTTGCCGTGGCGAGGAGAACTGCTTCAGCTTGCCCGTCGTCCAAACCAGCGCCCTTGGCGAAGTCGCCCTCGCCTTCCTTGCCGCCATCCCATCGGCCCGGCCCAAGCAGAAGCTTCACGCCTTCCGGCCCGAGCTTGTCCAGCTTGTCGATGGCGCGCAGCACGGTCAGCCGGCGGCCGGCATTGTTGTCACCGCCAAGGCCGATCGCCTCCAGCACGCCATCCAGCACCTTGCGGTTGTTGACCCGGATGACGTAGTCGCCACGCTTGATGCCAAGCGCTTCCATCACGTCGGCCATCATCATGGCCATCTCGGCGTCGGCTGCGACGCCCGGCGTACCGATCGTGTCGGCGTCGAACTGCATGAACTGGCGGAAGCGGCCCGGGCCGGGCTTTTCGTTGCGGAACACCCAGCCGGAGCGGTAGCTGCGATAGGGTTTCGGCAGCTTCTCAAAATTCTCGGCGACGAAACGCGCCGTCGGCGCAGTCAAATCATAGCGCAGCGACAGCCACTGCTCATCATCGTCCTGGAACGAGAAAACGCCTTCGTTCGGCCGGTCCTGGTCGGGCAGGAATTTGCCGAGCGCATCGGTGTACTCGATCAGCGGCTGGTCGGCCGGCTCGAAACCGTAGAGCTCATAGACCGAACGGATCGTGGCCATCATCTTCTCGACGGCGCGGATGTCTTCAGCGCTGCGGTCGGCAAAGCCGCGCGGCAGCCGCGCTTTCGTCTTTTCCGATTTGTCGGCCATAGGATGGGTCTTTTCGCTTAGTAATCGATGACTTGTTTGGAGTGGGCGTGTCCTAACCGAAGCGGCTTTGTGCGGCAAGGGTTTGCGCTTTTTCCTTCTCCTCCGAAACAAAACGCACCAAAAGGAAACAATTCCGCCATCGGCGCGGCATCGTGCCGACACAATCAGAGCCGATAAGCGCGCCGAAACAAAGGGTTGGGGCCATGACTGCGGCACACAAGTTCGACATCAGAGACGACGGCTTGCATGAAGTTCGACTGCGGCCGGCCGAGAACCGTGCGCCGGTGACGGCGAGCCTCGGTCCGTTCGAGGTCACCGCCGACGAGCGCAAGCGTTCCACCATGCGCGAGGCGCTGATGACAGGATTGCTGGTGATTTATCCGACCTTTGCGGCACTGGCGGCGATTGTCGCGGGATTGTTCCTGACTGGCGCAAGTGGGACGTGAGCTCCTTACCCTCCCCCTTGTGGGGAGGGTCGACGCGTAGCGTCGGGGTGGGGGTGCAGCGCCAAGATACCCCCACCCGCGCCTTCGGCGCGACCTCCCCACAAGGGGGAGGTAGGGGGACAGCGCCCTACTTCGGCCTCTTAAAGGCCTTGCGTTCCTTCTCCACCTGCTCCCGGCACACGCAGCCTTCGAGATGGTCGTTGACCAGACCCATCGCCTGCATGAAGGCGTAGATCGTCGTCGGGCCGACAAAGGTCCAGCCGCGCTTTTTCAACTCCTTCGAAATCCTGATCGAGACCCCTGTCGTCGGGTTGGCGCGTAGATGCGCCATGTCCACCACCGCCGGCCGCTCCTTCGGCCCCGGCTCGAACTTCCAGAACCAGGCGGCCAGCGAGCCGAACTCGTCGACCATTTCGCACGCCCGTTTGGCGTTGTTGATGGTCGAGACGATCTTGCCGCGGTGGCGGATGATGCCGGCATTGGCGACCAGGCGCTCGACATCCTCGTCGGTGAAGGCAGCGACCTTGTCGAAGTCGAAACCGGCGAAGGCCTCGCGGAAATTCTCGCGCTTGCGCAGAATGGTCAGCCAGGACAGGCCGGACTGAAAGCCTTCGAGGCAGATCTTTTCGAACAGCCTGCGGTCGTCGGCGACCGGCCGGCCCCATTCATGGTCGTGGTAGTGCAGATAGTCCAGCAGATTGCCGTGCCAGAAGCAGCGCGTGATCCCGTCGGAGCCGGTAAGCAGTCCGGTGTTGTCTTGCGCCATGGCCAATCCATCCGTTAACGCGCTTTCGCGCTGCATTTACCGCGGCTTTACCAGATTCCTGAACCCGGCGGTAACCACACCAAAAGGTTTACTGACAAAGCGGCATTTTACGCATTCCGATTCATGTTTCGGTTGCCGCTTCGCGCCAAGGATCGCGCAACCGGGGGCAAGTTCCGCCTCCGTCCGTTCGACGATCAAGGTGCGTTCTGATGAAGATCTTTTTGCGTTCCGTGCTCGGCGCCGTGGCCATTCTGGCCGCCGGCGTCACCTCCTCTGCCGCCAACGACCGCTATGCCGACAGGCCGCCGGTGATGGTGAGCCCCGACCTTTCCGCACCCTGGGTGCTGCAGCTTGGCCGCGCGCCTGGCATCGTGCGGCAGAGCCGCCAGTTCGTGCAGCAGCAGCCACGCCTTCGCTATGCGCAGCCAGCGCGACCCGATCGGGTGCGCACTGCTTCCGTGCAGGCGCCGGCCAAGCGCGTGGTGATGCGGCCGCAGATCAATCAGCTCTACCTGCCGCAGGAAGTCGCCTATGACGGCCCGCAGAAGCCGGGCACGATCGTCATCGATACGACGCAGAACTTCCTGTTCCTGGTCGAGAAGAACGGCAAGGCGCGGCGCTATGGCGTCGGCACCGGCAAGCCTGGGTTCGAATGGTCTGGCACGCACAAGATCACCAACAAGCGCGTCTGGCCGGACTGGCGCCCGCCAGCGGAGATGATCAAGCGCGAGGCTGCCAAGGGCCGCTACCTCCCGACCTATCTGGCCGGTGGCGAAGAGAATCCGCTCGGCGCCCGCGCGCTCTATCTCGGCACGACGGAATACCGCATCCACGGCACCAACCAGCCATGGACCATCGGCGGCTCGGTATCTTCCGGCTGTATCCGCATGCGCAACGAGGACGTGGTTGACCTTTACGAGAGGGTCAATGTTGGAACGACCGTGGTCGTGATATAGTCGGCTACCGAATCATCTGGTCAGAAGGCTAGACCTTCAGGGATCGGGAAGAGTTTACGGGGGACGGGCCGTGTGGGGATGCGGCCCGTCAGAAAAGGGCAGCCTGGGAAACCGTGCTGCCCTTTCTCTTTGCGGCGGTAGCTGAGCCAGGCTGCGCCAGAACGTCGCGCCAGGGGGATGACGGTTCGCTTTCACGCTGCCTTGCCGCATTTCCCCTGCTATAGGGACGGCCAAACTCCCCTGCGCCAAACTCGCTGCAAAGGTTCAGCCATGTCTCCGCCAGACGATAGCCGCTATCTCCGGGGCGGTCCGGTCGCCCAGCGCATCATGGCATCCGTGCGCGAGGATGCCGCCATCGCCACCGCCGAAGGTTTTCCGCCCAAGCTGGTGTCGATCACCGTCGGCGATACCGCTGCCGTCGATGTCTATGTGCGCAACCAGCGCGCCAAAGCCGCGCTTGCCGGCATCGGTTTCGAGGAGCGGCGGTTCCCCGCCGACATCAGCGCCGGCGAACTCGAGGCGGCGATCCATGGCCTGAACGCCGACCCGCGCGTCACCGGCATCATCATCCAGCGGCCGGTGCCGGCGCATATCCCGATCAAGACGCTGCAAGCGGCGGTGCATCCACTGAAGGACGTCGAGGGCATGCATCCGGCGTCGATCGGCAATATCGTCTACAATCAGCTCGACCTCGCGCCTTGCACGGCTGCGGCCTCGGTCGAGCTGCTCAAGGAAACCGGCCTCGACCTCAAGGGGCTCGAAGTCGTCGTCGTCGGCCATTCCGAGATCGTCGGCAAGCCGATTGCCTTCCTGCTGATGAGCGAAGGCGCGACGGTGACGGTGTGCCATCACATGACGCGCTCGGTGGCGGCACATGCGCGCCGCGCCGATGCGCTGTTCGTCGCCGTCGGCAAGCCGCGGCTGATCAAGGCCGACATGGTGAAGCCCGGTGCGGCCGTCATCGACATCGGCATCAATTCCGAGATCGGCCCGGACGGCACGAGCCGCATCGTCGGCGACGTCGACACCGAGAGCGTGAAGGAAGTCGCGTCCTGGATCACGCCGGTGCCGGGCGGCGTCGGCCCGATCACTGTGGCGATCCTCTTGCGCAACACAATGGTCGCGCTCAGCCGCCAGCGCGCGCGCTACCAGGCGACGTATGGCGTGGTGGACCGGCTGGCAGCGGAATAGCTGCTTACTCGGCGGCGACCAGGTTTCCTTCGGAGACGCCCTCCGGCTTCGGACCACCATAGGCCCAGTCGAGCAGCTTGATCGTGTGCACCACCGGCAGCTTTGCAGCCGAAGCGATCTGGGTGATGCAGCCGATATTGCCTGTGGCAACGATCTCCGCGCCGGTGGCCTCGATGTTTTTCACCTTTCGGTCGCGCAGCTTCTCCGAAATCTCCGGCTGCAGGATGTTGTAGGTGCCGGCCGAGCCGCAGCACAGATGGCCCTCGCGCGGCTCGCGCACGACGAAGCCGGCCTTGGCCAGCAACTCCTTCGGCTGGCGGGTGATCTTCTGGCCGTGCTGCATCGAACAGGCGGAGTGGTAGGCAACGACCGTGCCGGGCTTGCGCACCGGCTCCGGCAGGTCGAGGCTTGCGAGATATTCGGTGATGTCCCTGGCCAGCGCCGAGACCTTTGCAGCCTTGTCGGCATAGGCGGGATCGAGGCGCAGCATGAAGCCATAGTCCTTGATGGTGGTGCCGCAGCCGGACGCGGTGATGACGATGGCATCGAGCCCACCCTGGTCGATGGCGCGTGTCCAGGCATCGACATTCTGCCGGGCCGAGGCAAGGGCTGCTGCCTCGCGGCCCATATGATGGACCAGCGCGCCGCAGCAGGCCTCGCCCTCAGGCACCACGACCTCGACGCCGAGCCTGGTCAGCAATGCAATCGTCGTCTCGTTGATGGCGGGATCGAGCACCGATTGGGCGCAGCCGGTGAGGATGGCGACGCGGCCCTTTTTCGCTCCCTGCCCGGCATGGACGCCAGGAGAGGCCATTGGCGAGGCGGCGGGAATAGAGGCCGGCGCCAGCTTCAGCATAGCACCGAGCGGCTTCAAGGCTGGGACCTTTTCGAACAGGCCGATGAACGGCTTGCCCAATCTCGCCAGCTTCAGCGCGGCGCGAAAGCGCGCGGGGTAAGGCAGCACTAGGGCCAGCAGGGCGCGGGTCAGCCGGTCGAGCAGCGGCCGCCTGTAAGTCTCCTCGATATGGGCGCGGGCATGGTCGACCAGATGCATGTAGTTGACGCCCGACGGGCAGGTCGTCATGCAGGCGAGGCAGGACAGGCAGCGGTCGATATGGGTGACGATCTCCTTGTCGGCGGGACGGCCGTTCTCCAGCATATCCTTGATCAGGTAGATGCGCCCGCGCGGTGAATCCAGCTCGTTGCCGAGTGTGACATAGGTCGGGCAGGTGGCGGTGCAGAAGCCGCAATGCACGCATTTGCGCAGGATCTTCTCCGATTCCGCGACATGCGGATCGGCGAGCTGGGCAAGGGAGAAATTGGTCTGCATCGCGTTAGCCCTGGGCCATGCGGCCGGGATTGAGGATGGCCTTGGGATCGAACTCGGCCTTGAGCCTAGCCGACAGGGCGGCCAGATGCGGCGCCTGTGGCTCGAACACCGGCACGGCGGCGCGATGCGCGGGCGCGGCGCGCACCAGCGTCGCGTGGCCGCCGCCATGTTTTCTGATCAGCCCGCGCAGCAGGGCGGCCTCGGGATCGCCCTCCTCCATGCGCAGCCAGACCAGCCCACCCTGCCAGTCGTAAAAGGCGCTGACGCCGATCTGCATGCGCAGCGTCAGTACCATCTGGTGGGCCTGGGACGGCGCCATCGAAACGCGCCAGACCGGCTTTTCACTGCCGTCGGCGAAGGGAGCGCAATCCCTGATATCACGCCAAAGGGCATGCGAGGCCTCGCCGGCAATGTCCTGCAACGGGCCGGCATTTTTCAGCAGGGTTTTCAGTGCCTCGATGCGATAGGCGACCGAAGGGCCGAACCCTTCGACGCGCAGCAGCGTCGCGGCGTCAGTGCCGAGCGCGCCGTCGGCGACACGCGCGGCGATCCGCTCCGGCAGATGCGCGGCGCTCGACACTTCGGCGCTGGAGCCGAGCGCCAGCGCCATGGCGGCGGCCGCCGCATCGTCGAGCAGGCCACGCACGGCAAGCGTGACCTCGGTCTCGGCCGCCGGCAACACCTTGAAGGTGACGTCGGTGAACACGGCCAGCGTCCCCCAGCTGTTGGCCATCAGCTTCGACAGGTCGTAGCCGGTGACATTCTTGACGACGCGGCCGCCGGACTTGAAAGCCTCGCCGCGGCCGGCAACGGCGTTGATGCCGAGGATGTGGTCGCGCGCGGCGCCCGCCTTCAGCCGGCGCGGGCCGGACAGGTTCGCGGCAAGCACACCGCCGATCGTGCCTCTTCCCTTGATGCCGCCGAACAATGGGCCGTAGTCCATCGGCTCGAAAGCAAGTTGCTGGCCGTTTTCGGCGAGCAGGCTTTCTATATCGGAAAGCGGTGTGCCGGCCTTCGCCGACAGCACCAGTTCGGCCGGCTCGTAGAGCGTGACGCCGGTGAGTTTTGAGAGATCGAGCGTGTGCTCGGTTTGCGATGGCCGACCGATGCCGCGCTTGGAGCCGTGGCCGATGGTCTCCAGCGGCGATTCCTCCGCAGCCGCCCATTGGACGGTGGAGAGGACTTCGGTGGACGAGGTGGGAGTGAAGGTGGTCATGGCGACGCGCCGCTTGCGAGTGCAGAGACGTCGAGTTCCTTCGTGCCCCCCTCTGTCCTGCCGGACATCTCCCCCACTTGGGGGGAGATTAGCAGCTTTGGCGACCGCGCCTCTCTAGCAACGTCGAAGATTGGCGAAGGCAGAGATGACTGGTGATCTCCCCCCTTGTGGGGGAGATGTCCGGCAGGACAGAGGGGGGCGCGAAGGATCGCCGACGTGAGACATTCCGCCCCCATCAAAACCTCGGAATATCCGGAAACGCCACCTGCCCGCGATGCACATGCATGCGTCCAAGCTCCGCGCAGCGGCGCAGTTGCGGGAACACTTTTCCCGGGTTGAGCAGATGGTTGGGATCGAAGGCGCATTTGACGCGCATTTGTTGGTCGAGGTCGATCTGGTTGAACATCTCCGGCATCAAATCGCGCTTCTCGACGCCGACGCCGTGCTCGCCGGTCAAGACGCCGCCGACCTTGACGCAGAGCCGCAAGATGTCGGCGCCAAAACTTTCCGCCTTGTCGAGTTCGCCCGGCACGTTGGCGTCATAGAGGATCAGCGGATGCAGATTGCCGTCGCCGGCGTGGAAGACATTGGCGACGCCGAGGCCGTATTTCTCCGACAGTTCGCGCATGCCGGCGAGCACACGCGGCAATTCCTTGCGCGGGATGGTGCCATCCATGCAGTAATAGTCGGGCGAGATGCGGCCGACCGCCGGGAAGGCCGCCTTGCGGCCGGCCCAGAAACTCAGCCGCTCCTGTTCGGATTGCGAGATGCGACAGGTGGTGGAGCCGTTCCTATAGGCGATCGCTTCGACGAGACCGATCAGGTGATCGACCTCGACGCCCGGCCCGTCGAGTTCGACGATCAGCAGCGCCTCGACATCAAGGGGGTAGCCGGCATGGACGAAATCTTCCGCGGCATGGATCGCCGGCCGGTCCATCATCTCCATGCCGCCAGGGATAATGCCGGCGCCGATGATGTCGGCGACGCATTGGCCGCCCTGCTCGCTGGTCGGAAAGCCGATCAGCAGAGCGCGGGCCGTCTCCGGCTTTTTCAGGATGCGCACGGTGACCTCGGTGACGACGCCGAGCAGGCCTTCGGACCCCGTCATGACGCCGAGGAGATCATAGCCTTCCGAGTCCAGATGATTGCCGCCAAGCCGCACCACCTCGCCGTTCATCAGCACCATCTCAATGCCCAGCACATTGTTGGCGGTCAGGCCGTATTTCAGGCAGTGCACGCCGCCGGAATTTTCAGCGACATTGCCGCCGATCGAGCAGGCGATCTGGGAGGATGGATCGGGCGCATAGTAGAAGCCCTCCTGCTCGACGGCGGTGGTGATGCCGAGATTGGTGACGCCGGGCTGAGCGACGACGACGCGATCGGGATAGTCGATGGCAAGGATGCGGTTGAAGCGGCTCATGACCAGCAGCACGGCATCCTCGAGCGGCAACGCGCCGCCGGAGAGCGAGGTGCCGGAGCCGCGCGGCACGACACGGATGTTGCGGTCGTTGCAGTATTTCAGCACCCGCGACACCTGCGCCACCGTTTCCGGCAGCACCACGACCAGCGGCAATTGCCGGTAGGCGGTGAGACCGTCGCTTTCGAAGGCGCGCATTTCGTTGGTGGCGTCGACGACGCCCTCGCCCGGCACGATGATGCGCATATCGGCGACGATCTCTGCGCGCCTTCGCATCGTGGCGTCGTCTGGCTTGGGCATGACAAGGCCGGACATTGGCGGCGTCCTCCGCTTGGCTGGTAAAAATCTTTTACCAGTTACATCCGGATGTTGCAAACACCGCGTCGGGCAAAGAGCGTACTGCCAGCCTTCCGCAGCGGCAATCTGCCGCTATGGATCTTAACCCTCCCCCTTGTGGGGAGGGTCGCGAACGCAGTGAGCGGGGTGGGGGTCCGCGCGACGAAAGCTCTTTACGAGCACCCTCACCCCGATCCGCTATGCGGATCGACCCTCCCCACAAGGGGGAGGGTAAAGTGCGCTCCTACTCCCCCGGATGTTTCGCCGGCTCGGAGTGCATCCGCCTGACTCGCCGCACGCCCCACCAGACCAGCACGATGGCGACCGGCACCGCCGCGGCAGTGACGATTTCGGGTGCAAAGGCATGGCCGAAGATCGATGCGCCCTTGGCGAGATAGGAGATCAGGCCGACGACATAGTAGGACACTGCTGCCACCGACAGGCCTTCCACCGTCTGCTGCAACCGCAGTTGCAGCCGGGCGCGGTTGTTCATCGACGCCAGCAGATCGCGGTTCTGCTTCTCGACCTCGACATCGACCCAGGTGCGCAGCAGCGTGGTGGCGCGGGTCAGTTTTCGCGACAGGTTGGCCTGGCGCTCCTCGACCGAACGGCAGGTGCGCATGGCGGGTGCCACCCGCCGCTGCAGGAAGCCGCCCCAAGTCTCGTAGCCGGGCACGGCTTCTTCGTCCAGCGCTTCCAGCCGCTCGACAACGATGCCGTCATAGGCGCGGCTGGCGCCGAAGCGATAGAGGCTGGAGGCGGCATCAGCCTCGAGTTCAGCGGCAAGCTCGGTCAGGTCGGCGAGCAGCGTCTGGCTGTCGCGGGTTTCAGCGGCCTTCATTTCCAGCGTGGTCTGCGCCAGCCGGTCCTCGATGCGGCGGGCGCGGCCCGACAGCGTCAGCGCCAGCGGCAGGCCGAGCATGGCAAGCGTGCGATACGTCTCGACGTCGATCAGCCGCTGCGACAGCGCGCCGGTCCGCGCCGGCGTCAGGCCGCGATCAAGCACCAGGATGCGGGTCAGGCCGTCGCCGTCCTGGCGGAAATCGGTGACTATGGCCGCATTGCCGCGCTCGACCAGCGAATAGCAGAGGCTCGTCGGGTCGAAGGCCGCAATCAGCTTCTCGCTTGCCGGCGTCCATTTGCGGATCTCCAGCCTTATACCTGAGATCACCGTTCCCGGCGGCGAGAAGCCGTTGCCGAAAGGAGAGTCTTCTTGCGCCGCCCTGCTGCTTTCGGCCAGCGGCCCTTCCCACAGATAGGTTGAAAATTCCGTATGCCGCTCCCAGCGCAGCGTACCCTTGCCCCACTTCATGGCGTGGTGGCGGGCATGACGGTCGGGCGCCGCGATGCCGAGGCGCCGCGACAGTTCGGAGAGCACGGCCATGTCGACGCCGGAGCCGCCCTCGGTCATGAAGGCGAGTTGCACAAGCACGCGCGGCTTCTCGATCAGCGGATGCGGCCGGGCATGGACCTCGCCGATCGCGCCGGGCCGTCCCTCATGCGCGGGAAAGCCCATCACGCTGCCCTGGGCGCGCGGCTGGAATTCGAGGTTGGACGTCTCGTCCGACACGGTGGTCCCCCTGTTCTCGACCCTTCGTGTGATGGCGTCCTCTAAAGGCAATCCATGAGGCGCGTAAACACCAAAGTCTAGCATCGTAGGTCCTGCCGGCGCGACGCGCAGACCGACCCGATTGGGCGAATTGGATAAATAATTTGACCAGTTGGCGAGGCTGGCTTTATCTTGCGCGACACCGGTTCAATTTCCCAGGCCCCCGTTGAGCGATATTTTCTCCAGGATCGAGCATTCGCGCACCGCCGACGAGGTGGTGCAGCAGATCGAAAGCCTGATCCTTGAAGGCGTGCTGCGCACCGGCGACCGGCTGCCGGGCGAGCGCGAGCTGGCGCGCCAGTTCGACGTGTCGCGGCCGATCCTGCGCGATGCGCTGAAGGCGCTGGAAGGGCGCGGGCTGCTGATCACCAAGGCCGGCGGCGGCACCCATGTCGCCGACGTCATCGGCCAGTTGTTCACCAAGCCGGTGACCGACCTTATCTCGATGCACCGCAAGGCGGTGACCGACTATCTGGAATACCGCCGCGAGATCGAAGGCGTGGCGGCCGAATATGCGGCGCGGCGCGCGACAGCGGACGACATTGCGCTGCTCGACCGCATCATGGCGCGCATGGACGAGGCGCACCGCACCGGCGATTTCGACGACGAGGCGGAAATCGACGTCGAGTTCCACCATGCTGTGTGCGAATGCGCGCACAACATCATCCTCTTGCACACGCTGCGCTCCTGCTACCGGCTGCTGTCTGAAGGCGTGTTCCAGAACCGGCTTCTGGTGTTCAGCGTGCCCGGAGCGCGCGAGGCGCTGCTGGCCCAGCACGGCGCGATCTACAAAGCCGTGAAGGCCGGCGATCCCTCAGCTGCCCGCCAAGCGGCGATGGACCATATCTCCTATGTCGAGCGCTCGATGCTCGAGGCCGAACGCAGCGGCGACTGGCAGCGCGTGTCGCGGCTCAGGCTTAAGCAGCGCTCCGACGCCGACGACGGCTTCAAGACGACTGGCTAACGAGGAACCACCATGAGCGACATCCTCACCATTGCCGATCTCAAGGACCTGGCGCGCCGGCGGGTGCCGAAGATGTTCTTCGACTATGCCGATTCCGGCGCCTGGACCGAAAGCACCTACCGCGCCAACGAAGAGGACTTCCAGAAGATAAAATTCCGTCAGCGCGTACTGGTCGACATGAGCAACCGCTCGCTGGAATCGACCATGATCGGCGAGAAAGTGGCGATGCCGGTGGCGCTTGCCCCAACTGGAATGACCGGCATGCAGCATGCCGATGGCGAGATGCTGGCCGCGCAGGCGGCAGAGGAATTCGGCGTGCCGTTCACGCTGTCGACGATGAGCATCTGCTCGATCGAGGATGTCGCGTCGGTGACCAAGAAGCCGTTCTGGTTCCAGCTCTACGTGCTTCGCGACAAGGATTTCGTGCTCGACCTGATCGACAGGGCGAAGGCTGCAAAATGCTCGGCGCTGGTGTTGACGCTCGACCTGCAGATCTTGGGGCAGCGCCACAAGGATGTCCGCAACGGGCTGTCGGCGCCGCCCAAGATGACGCTGGCCAACATTGCCAACATCGCCATGCGGCCACGCTGGCTGATGGGCATTGCCGGCACCAAGCGCCGCACCTTCCGCAACATTGTCGGCCATGCCAAGGGCGTCGGCGACGTCGCTTCGCTGGCATCGTGGACGACGGAGCAGTTCGACCCGCACCTGTCGTGGAAGGACGTCGCCTGGATCAAGGAGCGCTGGGGCGGCAAGCTGATCCTGAAAGGTATTCTCGACAAAGAGGACGCGCTGATGGCGGTCGAGACCGGCGCCGACGCCATCATCGTTTCCAACCATGGCGGGCGCCAGCTCGACGGCGCATCGTCGTCAATCATGGCGCTGGAGGAGATCGCCGATGCCGTCGGCGACAGGATCGAGGTGCATATGGACGGCGGCATCCGCTCGGGCCAGGACGTGCTGAAGGCGCTTTGCCTCGGCGCCAAGGGCACCTATATCGGCCGCCCGTTCCTGTACGGGTTGGGCGCCATGGGCAAGCAAGGCGTGACCCTGGCGCTGGACATCATCCGCAAGGAGATGGACATCACGCTGGCACTGTGCGGCAAACGGCTGGTGACCGAGATGGGCAAGGACCAGTTGCGGCGATAGGGTCTTGTTCACCGATTAGACCCTAGCCTCGCTGGATCACGGAGACGAAGCCGCCTTGACCGAGACCGGCATCCACTACCTCGACGCGCGCGCACCCGATGGCATGCGCCTCTATGCGATCGGCGACGTGCATGGCCGGCTCGATCTGCTCGCCGCCATGCATCGCCGCATCGAGAGCGAACTCGAATACAAGCCGACCAGCGATTGGCGCGTCATCCACCTCGGCGACTATGTCGACCGCGGACCAGAGTCCAAGGGCGTCATAGACTTCCTGATCGAGGCACAGAAACGCGATCCGCGGCATCTGATGCTCGCCGGCAACCACGATATCGGCTTCCTCGACTTTCTCGACGAGCCTGACCCGGAAGGGCTGTTCATCCGTTATGGCGGCGTGCAGACGGCACAATCCTATGGTGTCGACTTAGCGGGACACGCAAGCTGGTTCGGCAAGGCCGAGGCGTTACGGCGGGGACACCAGGCACTGGTCAATGCTGTACCGCAAGCCCATGTCGACTTCCTGCGGTCGCTGCAATTGTCACTGATATCAGGTGATTTCTTCTTATGCCATGCCGGCGTCAGGCCTGACGTGCCGCTGGCGAGCCAGAGCCCGCAGGATCTGGTCTGGATCCGCGACGTCTTCCACAACCATCCAGGGCTTTACCCGAAGGTGATCGTGCACGGCCACACACCGGTGCCGCAGGCGGAGGTGATGCCGAACCGCGTCAATGTCGACACACTCGCCTGGCAGTCAGGCATGCTCAGCGCGCTCGCCGTGGACGGCGCGGACAAGCGTATCCTGACTGTGCAGGGAAAAGCGTTTTAGCGAAGCGCGGCGGTGACGCCGTAGCCGTCGACGGCCTGATGGTTGTTGGCTGCATCGGCGGAATAAATGCCGAGACCGCACAAAACGATGGCAGACAGCATGACAAAGGACAGAAGCGCTGCTTTCACGGACGTCATCTCTAGTTGAGCTTCCTGCATCTGGGCACGAGGCGGTTACCAATGGGTTGAAACCGAGAATTCGTCTCAAAGTTTCGACGATTTCGCGCTTGTAGGTCGATTCCGTATCGGCGGTGTGTCGCGCGGATCACACAGAAGGTTCATCGCGGTTGCATTGCCGTTGCATAGCGCGCGCCTTGTAGGATAGCGTTCGGCCACAAACCAAGGACGAAAGAAGTTGTCCCCGGCAGATTCCCCGCCGCGTGCCAATTATGCAACGGATAGAGCGGTTCGCCGCTACGGCAAACCGCTCTATCTTTTTATCTGACGCAATTCCGGACGGAAAACCGCTTCACACTTTTCCTGGAATTGCTGACTGCGCGCGGCCAGTCTCAGATCGTCGCCACCCAGGCGCGGGCAATGGCCAAGCCCGCGGCGTCGGCCTCGGGGCCGTTGCGTGCCATTTCGCTGTCGAGGCGATCCTGCCAGTCGGGATGGCGATCGGCAATCAGCGGCGCGAAGGATGTGCTCCAGTCCCTCACCATCGGCTGGTCGGCCTCGAAATGGAACTGGAAGCCGTAGACGGCGCGGCCGATACGGAACGCCTGGTTCTCGGCAATTTCGCTGCCGGCAAGCCGCACCGCATTTGACGGCAGCGCGAAAGTGTCGTCGTGCCATTCGAAGATGGGGAAATCCTGGGGAAGTGCGCCAAGCACCGGATCGGTTCTGGCGTCCGGCGTCAGCGATACCTTGTGCCAGCCGAATTCCGAGGCGCCGCCGATCTGGTTCTCACCGCCGAAAGAGCGGGCAACCAACTGGCTGCCCAGGCAGATACCGAGAACCGAGCGATCCTTGGCGGCGAAATCGCGGGTCAGTTCGAGCAGCACCGGGAAATACGGGTAGTCATCGTCGGCCAGCGCATTCTGGCCGCCGCCCAGCATCACCATGGCATCGTGTCCGGTCGCGTCGTCCGGCAGCGCATCGCCCTTGTAGGGCCGGCGCAGGTCGAGATCGGCGCCGGCTTCGGCGAGCGCGGCACCAACCTGGCCAAGGCCGGTGTTGTCGTAGTTCTGGACCACCAGCACCCGCATCGCAAAACCCTGCTGACATGAAATGACGCGACGAGCGATATCATGTCGCCAGCATTGCAGCCAAGATGCGTATTCGGGAGAGAGCTATGCCACTGCAGAACCGGGTCGATCCGTTCGGCGCCATCCATGCCATATCCGAGCGCGGTCTGTTCACCGGCAATCGCGGCATCATCCACGATCCTGAGACCAAGACGCTGCTGAAAAAGCGTTGGGCCTTGCCGGCCTGGATCATCTGCGTTTGCGAATTCCGCAATGTGCGGCGCGAGCCGATGGGCAGGAACCGGCCGGGCGGCAGGGCCGGCTGGACCGAGTTGTTCTTCCTCGACGAGGTGACGGCGCTGGCCGCCGGGCACCGTCCCTGTTTCTATTGCCGGCGTGAGCGAGCCACGGATTTTGTCGGGCGTTTCGGCAAAGTCTTCGGTGTAAACGAACCGCGCGCGCCAATGGTGGACAAGCGGCTGCACAAGGAGCGGCTGGCTTCCGGCGGCAAGCCACCTGATGTCACCATGGGAGAGCTTGCCGAATTGCCGGACGGAGCGATGATCGCGGATGGCGGCTCGGCCTATGCGCTGCGCGGCGGCAACGCGCTGCCCTGGTCGTTCGCAGGCTATGGCGATGCGGCGGCCTTCGACAGCCTTGCCGGCCGGTCGCTGCGCCTGCTCACACCGGCCACGACCGTTTCGGTGCTGCGGCACGGTTTTGAACCGGTGTGGCATCGTTCCGCCGAGACTTGACGCCAGGCACCGCCTCCCCCATTCCTCGGCGATGCGCGCCAATTACAAGATGCAGCGGCTGTTCGTGCCGGACGACCTCGCGGCAGGCATCGAATTCGATGCCGGCCAGCAGCAGAGCCATTATCTCACGCATGTGCTGCGGCTCGGCGAAGGCGCCGAGATCCTGGTCTTCAACGGCCGCGACGGCGAGTGGTCGGCGGCGATTGCCACCAGGTCGAAAAGGGCGGTGCGGCTGAAGGTGCTGGCCTCGCAGAGACCGCAACCGCCCCTGCCTGACCTGATCTATTGCTTTGCGCCGCTGAAACAGGGCCGGCTCGACTATCTCGTGCAGAAGGCGGTCGAGATGGGCGCCGGCATCCTGCAGCCGGTGATCACCCAGCACACGCAAGTGGCAAAACCCTCCATCGACCGGCTGCGCGCCAATGTCGTCGAGGCGGCCGAGCAATGCGGCATACTGGCGGTGCCGGAAGTGCGCGAGGCCGAGAAATTCGAGCGCCTGCTCTCCGGCTGGGACAAGGAACGCCGGCTTATCTTCTGCGACGAGGATGCCTCGACCAACAACCCGCTGCCGGCATTGCAGGCAATACCTGAGAGGAAGCTGGCGCTGCTGGTCGGGCCGGAAGGCGGCTTTTCCGATGACGAACGCAAGATGCTGCGGGCGCTCCCCTTCGTCACTGCCATCCCGCTCGGACCGCGCATCCTGCGCGCTGACACAGCAGCTGTAGCGGCGCTTGCGGTGATGCAGGCGACGGTCGGAGACTGGTAAGAAGCGTAAAGATCAATTCCTGTTGACCTGTGGCTCAGGATTTTTCGCTTGATCGGCTGCTGACATTTCGTCCATTTAGCGCCGGCGGGCTCCGAGAGCCGCAGAGGGGGCCCCATGGCGCGCGACACAACCGATTTCCGGCCAATCGAAGGCATCGACGAACTGGTCGAGCATCTGGCCGAAGGCAACAAGCCGCGCGACAAGTGGCGCATCGGGACCGAGCACGAGAAGTTCCCCTTCTATGTCGACGGCAACGCGCCGGTGCCCTATGGCGGCGAGCGCGGCATCCGCGCCATCCTCGAAGGCATGCAGCAAAAGCTCGGCTGGGACCCGATCATCGATGACGGCCGCATCATCGGCCTGGTCGAGCCGACCGGCCAGGGCGCGATCTCGCTCGAGCCGGGCGGCCAGTTCGAGCTGTCGGGCGCGCCGCTGGAAACGATCCACCAGACCTGTCGCGAGGGCAATGCGCATCTGGCGCAGGTCCGCGAGATCGCCGAGCCGATGGGCATCCGCTTTCTCGGCCTCGGCGGCAGCCCGAAATGGTCGCTGGCCGAGACGCCGAAAATGCCGAAATCGCGCTACGAAATCATGACCCGCTACATGCCCAAGGTCGGCACCAAGGGTCTCGACATGATGTATCGCACCTGCACCATCCAGGTGAACCTCGACTTCGAAAGCGAAGCCGACATGCGCCGCAAGATGCAGGTGTCGCTGAAGCTGCAGCCACTGTCGACGGCGCTGTTTGCCAACTCGCCCTTCACCGACAGCCGGCCGAACGGGCTGCAGAGCTGGCGCGGCGACATCTGGCGCGACACCGACAACCAGCGCTCGGGCCTGCTCGAATTCTGCTTCTCGCCCGAGTTCGGCTTTGCCGACTATGTCGAATGGGCGCTCGACGTGCCGATGTATTTCGTCATCCGCGACGGCCACTATCACGACATGACGCACATCACCTTCCGCCGGTTCATGGCCGGCGCTGCCCGCAATGAAGTACCAGACGGACTGCCGACCATGGGCGACTGGGCGAACCATCTGTCGACGCTGTTCCCCGACGTCAGGCTGAAGCGCTTCCTCGAAATGCGCGGCGCCGATGGCGGGCCGTGGCGCCGCATCTGCGCACTGCCGGCCTTCTGGGTCGGGCTGCTCTATGACGAGGCCGCGCTCGACGCCGCCGAGGCGCTGACTTCGAGCTGGACGTATGAAGAAACGCTGGCGATGCGCAATGCGGTGCCGGAACAAGGCATTTCCGCGCCGTTCCGCAACACGACGCTGCGTGAGATCGGCCGCGATGTAATGACGATTTCGCGCCTTGGGCTGAAAAATCGCGGCAGGAAGAACCGCGACGGCTATGACGAGACCTCGTTCCTCAACACGCTGGACGAAGTCGTGGCGCGCGGTACCACCAGTGCTGAGGAAATGCTGTCGGCCTACCACACGCGCTGGGGCGGCTCGATCGAGCCGGTGTTCATGGAATATGCGTATTAGCGTCGCGCCTTGAGCAGCGGCAAAAGCCGCTTCAATCGAACATCGAAACGAACTAGGTTCTCCCTCGAGGATTTCCCGGAGGAGAAACCGATGCCTACCTTGTTCGACATATTGGCGCAGGCGCAGAACGGCAACGGCATGCAGGCGCTTGCCCAGCAGTACGGGCTTTCCATGCAGCAGACGCAGGCGGCTGTCGCCGCTCTGCTGCCGGCCTTCTCGCAAGGGTTGCAACGCAACACCGCCGATCCCTATGGGCTAGGCGCCTTCATGACTGCGATGGCGAGCGGCCAGCACGCGAAATATTTCGAGGACGCGACCAGGGCTTTCTCACCGCAAGGCGTCAATGAGGGCAATGGCATTCTGGGTCATCTGTTCGGCTCGAAGGAGCTGTCGCGCGCGGTGGCCAGCCAGGCCGCGCAGGCGACCGGCGTCAGCCAGCAGATCCTGCAGCAGATGCTGCCGGCCATCGCTTCGATGGTGATGGGCGGATTGTTCAAGCAGACGACAAACCAGTTGACCGGGGGTCAGATGCAGGCCGCCGGTGGCTTCGGCAGCGGCAGCAATCCGCTCGGCGAGATCATCGAACAGATGATGCGGCAGGCGGGCGGCGGGGCACAGCCTGCGCCGCAGCCAGCACCCAATCCTTACGGTGAGAACCCGCTGGGCAAAGTGCTGCAGGACATGTTCGGCGGCGGCGCCCAACAGCCGCAAAGCCAGCCGCAACAGGCGCCCAACTCCTATGGCGACAATCCGCTGGGCAAGGTGCTGCAGGACATGTTCGGCGGTGGCGCGGCACAGCAACCGCAGGGCCGGCCGCAGCAGCCAACACAGCCGCAACAGACGCAGAGCCCTTACGGCGACAACCCGCTGGGCAAGATTTTTGAAGAGATGATGCGGCAAGGCGGTGGTGGCGGCTTCGGCCTGCCCGGTGGGCAGCCGGCGCCGCAGCAGCCGCAAGCACCCCAGCCGCGACAGGCACCGCAGGAGCGCGAGGCGCCGCAACCGCAGGGCAATCCGAGCGGCAGGCCACGCAATCCGTTCGACGATATTTTCGGCAAGATGTTCGAGACCGGCGCCCAGCAGCGCGACGACTATCAGAAGGGCGTGGAAACGATCTTCGACCAGTTCAAGCGGGACATGGACCGGCGGTAGTTGGCGGTAGTTGGGCGCTGACCTTCGCGGCTTCGGAGCAAGGAACGAAGCGAGCGGCGCAGACCGCACGATGACGACGGAGCTTTAAAAGAAAAGCCCGGTCCTGGAGGAGGACCGGGCCAGTGTGCAGGCTGGCCGGCGGGGAACCGGCAGGGAGTGGGGAGCCTGCTATACTCGTTGGTCGCAGCGAGCCTGAGAAAGGTTCACGGCAACCGAAACAATGCGCCCGATATCACGCTATCTGGCGGGCGAGATCTTCGATCGTATCGGCACGATCGCTCGCAATCGCACGCAGCTTCACGGTCGGATCGGCGCCGAACGGCACATCGATGGCGACATGGAGATCCGCGCGCGTCAGGCCGATATCGGCGAGTTCGGCGTCCGACATCTCGCCGAGGCGATAGAAGGCCCGGCGATTTTTCCAGGCCTGGTAGGCATTGAGAAGAGTGTTGGCCACGCGCGTCGCAACGGCCGGACGCGAGGTGATGCGCGAGGTCTCTGTGGCGAAATCAAACGTGGTCATGTCGGTCTCCTTCAGACTCGAACTGGACAAGACCAGGCGATCGGCGCTGGGGACAGCGGCCGTTCCGGTCTCGATTCACATGCCTTCATGTGGACAATGTGAATTGTTCACATGCCTTCATGTGGACAATGTGAATTTGCCACGCACCGATTGATTAATCCAACGAATGTTTCTAATCTTTAGCATCAACGCTAGTGATGGATTGGACCGATGAAAGCGCCACTCGATCTCGACCAGTTGCAGACCTTCATCTCGATTGCCGATACCGGCAGCTTCACCCGTGCGGCCGAGGAAGTGCTGCGCACGCAATCGGCGGTGTCGATGCAGATGCGCCGGCTGGAAGAGCGGATCGGCAAGCCGCTGTTCGAAAAGGACGGCCGCACCAACAGGCTGACCGAGGAAGGCGACAAGCTGCTCTCCTACGCGCGCCGCCTGCTCTATCTCAACCGCGAAACGCTGGCCGCCTTCGATGATCAGCGGCTCGAAGGCACCATCCGTATCGGCACCCCCGACGACTATGCCGACCGGTTCCTGCCCGAAATCATGGCACGCTTCACGCGCTCCAACCCACGCGTCGAGCTGACCGTCATCTGCGAGCCGACACCAGGCTTGGTCGAGCATATCAAGCGCGGCAATCTCGATCTTGCGCTGGTGACGCACAACGACACGCGCGGCCAGTCGGAAGTGGTGCGGCGCGAGCCGCTGCTATGGGTGACCTCGGCCAACCATGCCACGCACGAACAGGAAGTGCTGCCGATGGCCTTCGGCCGGCCGAACTGCATCTGGCGGCGCGCCGCCGTCGATGTGCTCGACCGGCAAAGCCGCGACTATCGAATCCTGTTCACCAGCTTCTCGGCCACCGTCATCACCGCCGCGGTGCTGTCGGGACTGGCGATCTCGGTGCTGCCGGAATGCGCGCTGCGGCCCGGCATGCGGGTGCTGGGCGAAGCCGACGGTTTTGGCGCCCTGCCCGACTGCCGCATCGGCATCATGCGCGGCCAGACCTCGCGGCCCGAAATCGTCGACGCGCTGGCCCGGCACATCTCGGAAAGCCTCGACAATATTTCCGTGCCGCTCGGCGAAGAAACGGGAAGCTTCGATTTTGCCTCGCTCGCCTTCGCCAAGATGAAGCGGAGCAAGCCGAACCAGATCCTGCCTGGCTGGTAGGAACGATCAGGCCGACGCTGCCGCTTCCGTCGTTGCGTTGGCCGACGACAGGCCGGGCAGCGCCACCAATTGCGCCGGCTCCAGCGGCGGCGACAAGAGGTAGCCCTGCAGCTGCTGGCAGCCCATGGCGACCAGCAGCGCCTTTTGCACCTCGGTCTCTACTCCCTCGGCGGTGACCTCGACCTTGAGCGCGCCGGCGAGATCGATCAGCGCCTTGACGATGGCGCCCGAATTGCCGTCGCCGTCGAGAAGCCGCACGAAGGAGCGGTCGATCTTGAGCTTGTCGATGGCATGGCGGCGCAGATAGCTCAGCGACGAATAGCCGGTGCCGAAATCGTCGAGCACAATGCCGACGCCCGACTGGCGCAAGGCTGCCAGAGCCGCTCTGGTGGTGTCGTTGTTTTCCAGGAGAACGTTTTCGGTGATCTCGAGCTGCAGGCGCTTCGGCGCCAGTCCCGTTTCGGCGAGGATCGAGGCAACCTCTTCGGCAAAGCCGGCGTCGCGCAATTGCAGCGGCGAGACATTGACGGCGAGCCACGGCAGTTTGGTCTTCACGGCGAAGCGGCAGGCTTCCAGCAGGGCCCATGCGCCGAGCTGCCCGATCATGCCGCGTTCCTCGGCGATGGCGATGAACTGCGCTGCCGGCAATGCGCCATGGACCTCATGCGCCCAGCGGATCAGCGCCTCGGCGCCGACAATGGTCTTGCCGTCGCTGCCAAAGACCGGCTGGTAGGCGAGCTTGATACCGGTGCCGCCATTCAGCGCGCTGCGCAGCTCGCTCTCGACCTTGCGCTTGCGCAGCAAAAGGTCGTCCATGTCGCCGGCGAAGACCTGGTAGCGGCCACGGCCGTTCTTCTTGGCTTCGTAGAGCGCGATGTCGGCCTTGCGCAGCAGATCGTCTGCGTCGGCATCAGGGCCTGTCGACAAGGCTATGCCGATGCTGGCGCTGATAAAGACCTGATCGTCCATCAGCTTGAACGGCTCCTGCAGTTTCTGCAGCACCCTCTCGGAAATATCCTCGGCGTTCCTTACGTCGCGGACATCGATCAGGATCACCGCGAATTCGTCGCCACCCAGTCTTGCCACCGTGTCGACGTCGCGAACCGTATGCTGAAGCCTGGCCGCCGTCTGGCGCACGAGTTCGTCGCCTGCCGGGTGACCAAGCGTGTCGTTGACATGCTTGAAGCGATCTAGATCGAGATAAAGCAGCGCGACCTTGCTTTCATTGCCGGAGGTAAGCAAGGCACGCCGCAGCCTGTCCTCGAACAGTGCCCGGTTGGGCAGGCCGGTGAGCGTGTCGTGAAAGGCGAGATATTGCGCCTGGGCCTGGCTGGTCTGCAGCGCCGATGACGCACGGCGCAGACGCCGGAGCAGAAAGGCGAGCACGCTCGCCGCAACCAGCGCGGCCAGAGCCAGGGCCGGGCTGGCCTTGCCCACCAGCGTCAGGCCGGGCCGTTCCTGGTCCCAGGCAATATAGCCGAGGATGACACCCTGTTTGTCGATAAGCGGAATGGCAGCCGAGCCAAGCGGCTGAGCCATCGGCAGGAGATGCGCCCCCGCCAGCAGATATTTCTGCGCGATCTTGCCGATCACCGCGTCGTTGATGAACTCTATGGAGACATGCAGATATTCGCTGCCGGATGCCTGGGTGACGCGATCCGAACTCGGCACCAGAGGCATGACGCTGAGTATGGCAGGCTGACCGCCAAGCGAGACCAGATCGTCGGCAACGAATTTTGCGCCGGCCTGGCTTGCGTCCTTGCTCATCATCTGGCGCAACCTGGCGATGGTCGGCCGCAAAGCGGGTTCGTCCTCGCCAAAGACGGCAGGCGACACGACCTTGCCTTCGCGCATGGCGTGGACCGGCCGGTTGGCGTTGTCCAGCACATAGACCCGGTTGTGGCCGTAATACGAGTACATCCAGACGCTGAAATTCTCGGCCATCCAGGTCTGGTTGCCGGCCTTGGCGTTTATAACGGAATCATCCCAGACGGCGACGCTTTCCTGCTCGCGCTTTACCGCGGCGATCTGGTCCTGCAGGCCGTTGGCAAGGAAAACCTTCTCCCGCTCGAGCGAGACCCGGTCGGCCTGCATGGTGGCGTAAAGGCCGAAGCCGACAACGATGGCCAGTGCAAAAACGGCAAGCGTCAGCACCGTCAGGGTGACCTGGAACGTCAACGGGCTGCGTTGTTTGCGGGCGCTCATGCGTCCTCCTTGGCCCAGAGTCAATCAGGCCAGGCTTAAGATCAAGTTATGGAATCTTGACGCGGAGCGACAACAGCCGCTCAATCGGCCGATGAGCGACGCAGAATCCGAATCACGAACCAATGCCACCGAATACACGGTGAGCGAGATTTCCGGCGCGCTGAAGCGCACGGTCGAGGATGTCTTCGGCCATGTGCGGGTGCGCGGCGAAATTTCCGGCTATCGCGGGCCGCACTCTTCCGGCCATGCCTATTTCACCCTGAAGGACGACCGCGCGCGGCTCGATGCCGTGGTCTGGAAAGGCACGATGAGCCGGCTGAAATTCCGTCCCGAAGAGGGGATGGAGGTGATCGCCACCGGCAAACTCACCACCTATCCCGGCAAATCCAACTACCAGATCGTCATCGACAATCTAGAACCCGCCGGCGCCGGGGCGCTGATGGCGCTTTTGGAAGAGCGCAAGCGGCGACTGCAGGCCGAAGGACTTTTCGATGCCGGCCGCAAGCGGCGGCTGCCGTTCATGCCGCGCACCATCGGCGTCGTCACCTCGCCGACCGGATCGGTGATCCGTGACATCATCCATCGCATCAAGGACCGCTTTCCGCTGCATGTGCTGGTCTGGCCGGTAAGAGTCCAGGGCGAGACGGCGGGGGCGGAAGTGACGGCCGCCGTCAACGGCTTCAACGCGCTGGCCTGGGATGGCGCGATTGCCCAGCCCGACCTTCTGATCGTGGCGCGCGGCGGCGGCAGCCTCGAGGACCTCTGGGGGTTCAACGATGAAGGGCTGGCGCGCGCCGTCGCCGCCTCGCGCATTCCGGTGATTTCGGCCGTCGGGCACGAGACCGACTGGACCTTGATCGACCTCGTCGCCGACATGCGCGCACCGACGCCGACAGGTGCGGCGGAGATCGCGGTGCCGGTGAAAGCGGACCTCGAAGCGACACTAGCCAGTCTTGGCGCACGGCTCAAAGCAGCTACCTTGCGCAATTTCGAACGCAAGCGGCAGGCCTCGCGTGCGGCCGCCCGCGCGCTGCCCTCGCCCGACCAGTTGCTGGCGCTGCCGCGACGGCGGCTGGACGAGGCGGCCAGCCGGCTTAGCCGGGGGCTGATGGTCTCCACCGAAAGAAAGCAAGCTCGGTTCTTCGCCGTGAAGCTCACTCCGGCAACGCTGTCGCGGCGAATTGCCGAGGCGCGACGCACCAACGACCGCAACCTTTTGCGCGCTCAAGGGGCGCTGCGCGCATTGGCGAGAGCCCGGCGCGCGGAGTTGAATCGTGCGGCGGATCAGTTGCCAAAATGTGCGAAAGCATCCCTGCAACGGCACAGGCAGCAACTGGCTTTGCTGCAAGGCCGCATTACGATCGAGCCAACGGCACGGCGGCAAACCGTGCAGAGGGATCTGCTGACAGCTTTGACGAGACGCGGCACGCAAGCGGTACTGCTCAGGCTGGAGCGACTGCGCGGCCGCATCGTCCAATCCGAGAGGCTGATGGCAACGCTGTCGCACAAGGCTGTGCTGGCCCGCGGCTTCGCGCTGGTCAAGGATGCCGACGGCGCGGTGATCAAACTGGCAGTTGATGTGGCGCCGGGCGCTGGCCTGCAGCTGGAGTTCGCCGACGGCATCGTAAATGCAGTCGCGACCGGCGACGCCGAGCGGGTGCAGGCCGTTGCCAAACCAGCGGCCACGCCGCCCGCCAGCAAACCCGCTGCAAAGCCGACGGCCAGCAAACCGAAAGAGCCGGGCAATCAGGGCTCGCTTTTTTAGAGGACCGCATGACCGGACATGACCCGCATCTTCAAACGCCGGCGGGCAAGCCGCGCGCGCGTGCTTTCGGCATTGCCTTCGAGGGCACGCCGGGCGGCTTCAACGCCATCACCGATGTGCTCGGCGTATCGGTCGGCTATGCGACGCTGATTTCCGGCGAGGGTCTGCTCAAGGTTGGCACGGGGCCGGTGCGCACCGGCGTCACCGCCATCCTGCCGCGGCCGTTGGCTGAGCTCGCCACGCCGGTGTTTGCCGGTGTCTTCAGCCAGAACGGCAATGGCGAGTTGACGGGGTCGCACATTATCGAGGAAGTCGGCGCCTTCAACCTGCCGGTCACGATCACCAACACGCATTCCTGCGGCGTTACCCGCGACGGCACGCTGCGCTGGATGCAACGCGTGCTGTCGGCGGCGCTCGACAGCGGCTGGGACCTGCCGGTTGCGGCGGAGACCTATGATGGTTTCCTCAACGACATCAACGGTCATCACGTCGGCTTCGAACATGTCGAAGCCGCGCTCGACGGTGCCGCCGGTGGAGCGATCGAGGAAGGCAGTGTCGGCGGCGGCACCGGCATGATTGCCTTTGGCTTCAAGGCCGGCTCGGGCACGGCATCGCGCATCGTCGAGTGGCAGGGCATCAGGCATACGGTCGGCGTATTCGTGCAGGCGAATTTCGGCAAGCGGCGCAATTTCACACTGCGCGGCGCCCGCGTCGGGCCCGATCTGGTAGAGCCGGCGATGCGCGAAGGCACGCCGCGTGCCGAAAAGGGCTCGATCATCGCCATCGTCGCCACCGATGCGCCATTTCTGCCGCACCAGATGAAGCGGCTGGCAAAGCGCGTGCCGCTCGGCATCGCCATGACAGGCGGCTTCGGGTACCACAGTTCGGGCGACATTTTTCTGGCCTTCACCACCGCCAATCCGCAAGCAGCACTTGCACCATCGGGACGAACCGCAAACGTCGCTTACATCCCGGACGTCGATATCGATCCGTTCTTCGATGCGGTGGCGCAAGGCGTAGAGGAGGCGATCCTCAATGCAATGGTCGCCAATGAGGATATGAGCGGACGCGACGGCAATTTCGTGCCGGCGCTGCCGAAGGCCTGGCTGAAAGATCGATTTGGATAGAGGACAAGGCCTGGCGGCACCAGGCCTGTTGCGTCACGGTTTGGCCGCGTTGCTCTGGTCGGCCTCGGCCGCCTCTTCGAGCCGCGATGCGATCAGTTCCTGGATGTCGCCGACTTCTTCCTGGATATCTTCCAGCGGAATGCCGACCTCAGCGGCCTTGGCCGCGCACTCCTTGGCGAGGGTCTCGGCCTGCTTCTCGATCTTTACCGGCGAGTGCTGGCAGTGGACCTTTTCACCGATCCATCCGCGCAAGAACTCGATCGCATGTTCACTCATACTGCTTTTCCCTGGCGGCTATGCCGGTTGGTAACCGTAAACGTCCGCACCCGGTAAAGGATGCATGCTGCCATTCGAACCGAATCGGCTTCGCCCGGCAAGTTGATCTTGTCGGAGGTCCGAAGAGCCGAATGAAGGGAAGGGTTCAATGAGCACGTTCTGATTGTTTGATAGAGTGGTACGTTGGCCGGGATCGGCTTCGGCTCTATGCTATTGTTCTTACGATCTTTTCCTGCTGTCGACGGCCGATTTGTATCACAATAGGGATCACAACGCGTAACACATTTTCTGCTGCTTCGTGGTACACCGCCACAGCTACACGGTCGAAGCCGCCGCTATATAGTGACATCATTATGCGATGTCGACTCTATCAGCCATCCTGCTTCCTTCCGCCGCGCTGTGTCAAACGTCATCCCCGTCCAGTATGGAGATCGGATGGCCCCGGAGGGCGTATGAAGATGTTGATTTTATTGCGTTTCGTGAGCCAAAATCAGAAAGCTCTCGTCAGCGTCACCCCGCTCGACTGCCTCCGCCACACTCAGCGCCTCCGACGTCGATTCCTTGCACGTAACGCGCGGGCCGGATGAACGACAACATTGGCGCTTTGGCAGCGCGCTCCTGCTAAGGACGATGTCTCGATGCGACAAGCTCTGCCTTGCGCTGCGCCGTCTCCAGCCCGATTGAGATGAAGGCGCGCGCATGCCGGGCCAGTTCCATATTGTCGGCCCACAGATTGCGCCAGATCGCGGTCTTCCGTGAGAGGTTCTCGTCGACGATCTTCGACGAGAAGGATTCAAAGCTGAGGTCGTCCCTATAGCCGATTGCGGTCAGCGCATCGAAGATGGCGGCAAAGTCGATATTACCGGTGCCGAGGAAACCGCGATGGCTCTCGCCGATATGGACATAGCCGATCTTGTCAGCGGCATGGCGGATAGCCAGTCCGACATCGGCCTCCTCGATGTTCATGTGGAAGGTATCGAGATGCAGGAAGATGTTGTCGGAGCCGGTGTCCGCGATGAAGGCCAGGCCTTGTGAAGCGGTGTTGAGCAGATTGCTTTCGAAGCGGTTGACGATCTCCAGATTGAGCGTGACGCCGGCTGCCTTGGCCGTCTCCGCAACCTTCGCAAGTGTCCCCGCGCTGCGGTTCCACTGATCGCGCGTCGGCGCCTGCGTCTGCAAGCCGTGGCTGGTGCTGAGGATGCCGCCAATCTTCTGGCCGCCGAGATCGCGGGTGAGCGCGATCGTCTCGTTGAGGATCTCGACGCCGCGCGCGGCAACCGCCTTGTCGGCACTCGAAATGTCGCCGTCGGCCGGCAGGCCGATGCTGATCGCGACGCCGAGCTTGAGGTCGGCGATGCGCCTGGCCAACCCGCCAACGTCGACATTGGCCGGGTCAAGATAGGAGAACTCGATCAGGTCGAAGCCGGCCTCTCTGGTGTTGGCCAGCGTGCGTTCGAGGTCGCCTTGCGCCGAACTCGCCGACCAGACGAAGGAATGAATACCGATGCGCGACATGATCGTCTCCCGTTTCTGGAATTGAGCTGCGGCCGGGTTGCCCCGGCCGCATCGGCCTTGGGAGGCTTAGCGGGCTGCGGTCCAGCCCTTGTAGTCTTTCAGGTTCTCGGCCGTGATCAGCTTCGGGTCGAGCAGCACGGTCGGCTCCGCCGGCTTCTTGCCGGCAAGCAGCTCAGCCGCCATCGTCAGCGACTGGCCAGCCATCACGTAGGGATCCTGCGAAGCCGAGGCCTTGATCATCGAGGTGCCGGAAGCGAGTTCCTTCTCGATATCGGGAGCGCCATCCACTGCGGTGAAGATGAACTCCGAGCGATTGAGCTGCTTGGCCGCAAGCTGGGCGCCGATCGCCGTCGGATCGTTGATGGCAAACACCGCATCGATCTTGTCGAAGCGGGTGAGCAGCGACTGGAAGACCTTCAGGCCGCCGTCGCGCGAGCCTTCGGCATTCTGGTCGTCGGAGAGGATCTTGATGTCGGGGTGTTTTGCAAGGACGTCCTTGCAGCCCTTCACCCGCTCCAGGATCGACGACGACGCCGGGCCGTTGAGGATAACGTAGTCGCCCTTGCCGCCGGTGTGGTCGACCAGATACTGGCAGGCCTCTTCGCCGGCCTTGACGTTGTTGGTCATCACGGTGACGTCGGCGCCTGGCGCCGAGACGTCGAAGGCGGCAACGACGATGCCCGCTGCTTGCGCCTTCTTCACCGCCGGGCCGATCGCCTTGGCATCGACCGCATTGAGCATGATCACGTCGACCCCGGCGGCGATGAAGGAATCGACCTGAGAGACCTGCTTGTTGAGGTCGTAGTCGGCCGACACTGAGGTTACCTCGACCTTCGGGTTGATCTTCTTGGCTGCGTCCTCGATGCCCTTGATGGTGGCGACGAAGAAGGGGTTGCCGAGCAGGCCGACCGAGATGCCGACCTTGTTGAGGTCCTTGGCCGATGCGGGCGCGATGGCGGCGGCCGCGAGTGCGACGCCGCAGAGCAGTTTAGCGATGGTCTTCATTGCTTTCCTCCAATTGCCCCGCGCCTCTCACGGTGCGTTACACAAACCGGTCGTTTACGCCGGCGACCAAGGTCAATCACGTTCTCGCTCCTGCCTGGAGCCTGTAGCGGTCGAGGGCGACTGCCACGATGATGACCAATCCCTTGATGATGTACTGCCAGATGTCCGAGACACCGGCCAAGATAAGCCCGTTGGAGAGCACCGCTATGATCAGGCCGCCGATCAGCGTACCCCAGATCGAGCCGACGCCGCCGACGAAGCTGGTGCCGCCGAGAATGACCGCGGCAATGGCGTCGAGTTCGTAAGACTGCCCAAGCTGCAGCCCGTTGGCCGCATAGAGCCGGGCCGCTGACATGGCGCCGCCAAGGCCGGCCAGCAGGCCGGAAACGCCATAGACAAAGAGCAGCACCAGCGGCACCTTGATGCCGGTCAGCCGCGCCGCTTCGGCATTGCCGCCAACGGCATAGATCCAGGTGCCGAGCACGGTGCGCTTGAGAACCAGCCAGGACAGCACCACGATCGACAAGGCGATGATGACCAGCCACGGAATGCCGAACAGCGAACCGTTGCCGATGAAGTCGAACGGCAGGTCCGAGTTGAACACCGTGGTGTCCTGGCCGAGCAGGCGGGCGACGCCGCGCACAGCGGTCAGCGACCCCAGCGTGACGATGAAGGGCGGCAGTCTGATATAGGCGATCAGCAGCCCGTTGATGACGCCGAAGCCGAGGCCGACGAGAATGGCCGCCGGCACGCCCAGCAGTCCCCAATCGGGCACCAGCGACACCATCACCGCCACCATCGCCGAGGCGGCAAGTATCGAGCCGACGGACAGGTCGATCCCGCCGGTCAGGATGACGAAGGTCATGCCCGCTGCCAGCACGATGTTGATCGACGATTGCTGCATGACGATCAGCAAATTGGTCTGGGTGAAGAAGCGCGCGTTCATCAACTGGAAGCCGACCGCCAGCAGGATCAGGATCGGCAGCATGCCAAGGGCGGCGAAGGCGGTGCGCAACCGCCGGCTCCTGCCGACAACCTGGCCACTGATCTCGGTCGCCTTGTCGGTCATCCCTTGGCCGCTCCCGTTGCAAGTTCCATGATTGCTTCCTGGCGCAGCGGCTGGTCTTTGGACGCCGTAACCTCGCCGGCAATCGTGCCGTCGCGCATTACCAGCACGCGGTCGGCAACGCCGATCACCTCCGGCAGTTCGCTGGAGATCATCAGGATGGCGATGCCCTTTTTGGCGAGATTGTCGATCAGCCGGTAGATTTCCGACTTCGCTCCGACATCGACGCCGCGCGTCGGTTCATCCAGGATGACCACTTGCGGCTCGGTCTCGAGCAGGCGGGCAAGCAACACTTTCTGCTGGTTGCCGCCCGACAGCGAACCGGCATTGGCCTGTACCGACCTGGTGCGGATGGAGAGATCCGAAACGGCCGTGGCAGCACGTCTCTCGGCGGCTTTGAAATCGCGCAAGCCGCCGGGCCGCGCATCCCTGGCCAGCACGCCCATGCTGATGTTGTCGGATATCGACATGTCGAGAAACAGGCCGAGTTCCTTGCGGTCTTCGGTGAGATAGGCGATGCCGGCATTCAGTGCCTCGCTTGGCGAGCCGATGGTTACTGGCTTGCCGTCGAGTTCCAGCGTGCCGGCGATGCGTCTGTCGGCGCCGAAGATCAGTCGCGCGAGTTCGGTGCGGCCCGAGCCGACAAGGCCAGCCAGAGCCTCACCTCGCCCTTGTACAGTTCGAAGGAGCAGTTCTTCAGGAGATTGCCGTCCGCCATGCCGCGCACCGACAAGGCGACCGCGCGCTTGCTGTCCGGCGGGCGATGATCCTTCCTGTAAAAAGCCGACAGGTCGCGGCCAACCATCATCGAGACGAGGCGCGAGGCGTTCAGCTCGGCGCGCTCGAGTGTGCCGACATAGCCGCTGTCGCGCAGCACGCTGACACGGTCGGCCAACTGGTAGACCTCTTCCATGCGGTGGCTGATGTAGATGATGGCGATGCCTTGCGACTTCAGCGTCGCGATGACCTCGAACAGACGGTCGGTCTCGCGCGAGGTCAGCGAGGTGGTTGGCTCGTCCATGACGATGATGCGCGCGCTGGTCGAAAGCGCGCGGGCGATTTCGACCAGCTGACGCTCGCCGAGCGACAGGCTGGAAACCTGGGCCCGTGCGGAGAAGGACACGCCGAGACGCTTGATGATCTCATTGCTGCGCCGGTAGCATTGGTCGCGGTCGACGATGCCGAAACGCCTCGGCTCATTGCCGAGGAAGATGTTCTGCGCGACCGTCAGGTTGGGCGCCAGCGACAGTTCCTGATAGATAACCGCAATGCCGTGAGCCCGCGCCTTGATCGGGTCGCCGGTGGCGACCGGCACGCCGTCAATCAGTATCTCGCCGCCGGCATCAGGCCGATAGGCGCCGGACAGCACCTTCATCAAAGTCGACTTGCCGGCACCGTTTTCACCCATCAGCGCATGGACTTCGCCGGCATGGACGGTCAGCGACACGTCCTGCAAGGCGCGGACTGGCCCGAACGTCTTCGAGATGTGCCGCATTTCCAGCACTGGCTGGCGCGTGACTTCGGCCTGAGCAGCGACGATCACCGTGCGCCTCCCGCTGCCGCGCGGGGGATGCCCTGCTCGCCGATGAGGCCACGCCATGTGTCGCGATATCGGGCAAGTCCGGTGAAGCTTGCGGCACGCACGGGCTCCGGCACTTCCGCGGCAAATTCGCGGCCGACGGTCTCGAAGGCAAGCGCCGCCGCCCCGGTGGCGCTGCCCTCCAGTGTGGCCCCTTGCAGGAAGGCCTGGCTGGGACGCAGTTGCGCCACTAGCCCGGCGAGCAGGCCGCCAGCGTTCAGTCCGCCATCGACGATCACGGTGTTGTCCGAATGGATCTGGTCGAGGCAGAGGTCGACCATCAGCGCGACGTAGAGCAGCGCCACGGCTGCGCGTTCCTCGGCGCTTGGCATGCGGCCGACCAATTTGCCGGCGCGGCCGGGCATTGGTCCGCCCGGCGCGAAGCTCGGCAGCGCCATGCTGCCGGCGTTGATCACCCGCTGCACTGTCGCCGGCGCGATCGCGCCTTGCCAGCCGTCGCTGATCGTGGCGAATTCGCGCCCGCCCATAAAGCGGATGGTCGGCACAGGGCCGCCGTCGACATCGACATTGACCAGCATGTCGCGCTGGCCATCGAGCGCGTCGAGCAGGCAATCCGGATTAAGCACGACGACCCAGGTGCCGGTCGAGACGACGGTGACCGGGCCAAGCTCCTGCCGGCGATAGGCATGGAGCGCGGCATTGCTGTCATGGACACCATTGTGGATGGCGATCCGCCGCTTCGTGTCGCCGAGGCGTTGCTCGCCGATAACCGAGCCCGCCCGCTCGAAAGCGGGCATCCGGTCGCGCCAGCCCTCGATGTCGACCAGCGAACTGAAGTCGCGCTTGCGCGGCGCCCATAAATGCGAGTGGCAGCCGAGATAGGACACTTCCGAGACCGCCCGGCCGCCAAACCGCCAGCTCCAGTATTGTGGATAGCCGAGGATCGATTTCGCGGCCGTGAATGCACCGGGTTGCACCGCCTGTAGCCACAGCATGTGGCGACCGTAGTTGAAGCCGAGCGGCAATCGCGGCGAGAAGGTCTCGGTGAAATCCGGAACGAGGCGATCAATTTGCGCGGCAATATCAGCCGGCGGCTCTTGCTCATAATCGAGTATCGGATGCGTCAGCGCCGCCTCGTCGACCAGGGCAAAGGTGCAGCCATGGCCCGACACCATCACGCCCTGTACGCCATGGACGTCGGCGGCCTCGCTAACGGCGCGAACCGCCCAATCGTGAAGTGCTGCCTCATCAAGCACGCTGAAGCCATCTTTGCGCATCCAGTTCGGCCGGGTCCGGCGCTCGTCGACGATGCGCCCGTCCTGAGCGAAGACGAACAGCTTCGAATTGGTCTTGCCGAAATCGAGGACGGCCATCTTCACTGGATGGCTCCCGGAGCCGAAGCGATGCGCACCATGACGCCCGCGTCTTCCAGCATGCGCGCGTCGACGTCGGACAGGCCGTCATCGGTCACCAGCGTGCCGATGCGCGACAAGGGCAGCGCGATGTTACGGGCGTGGATCGACAGTTTGCGGCTGTCGGCCAGCACCACGATCTGGTCGGCACACAGGCTGAGATCGGCGATGGAGCGGACCAGCAGCGGGTGCGATTCCAGCACGCCCTCCTGGCCAAGGCCTTGCGCGCCGAGAAAGAACTTCGATGCGTAGAACGGCTCCGCCTGGGTCGGTGAATGGATGATGCCCGGCTCACGATGCAGATCGCCGCCGGCAACGGTCAGGCTGCAATGGCCGTGGTCGCTCAGATAGGCCGCGAGCGGCATCGAATTGGTATAGAGACGGATGCTGCGCTCAGCCAGCTTGACCCCAAGGTGGAAGCAGGTCGAACCGCCATGCACGATGACCGCATCGCCGTCGCGCACCATCGTGGCCGCGAGAGCGGCGATCTGCCGCTTGGCCTCGACCGCGAGGTCGCGGTTCTCGTCATAGGGCCTGGCATAGGCAACACCCGCCTGTGAAGCGCCGTCGAGCGCCGAGATGCCACCATAGACCTTCCGTGCTTCACCGGCCTCGTCGATCTTGTCGATGTCGCGCCGCACCGTCGCCGCCGACACGCCGAGCTGCTCCTGCAGTTCGCGCACCGACGCGAAGGGGCGATCCCGCAGCAACTCGACGATCTGACGCTGGCGGCCGGAGTCGCTCAATCGTTTTTCCTCCCAGGAGCCGTTTTTGCCACGGCATTTGACGTAACTTACTCAACATCTTTCCGATTGCAAGAACCTTTGATGACATTAGATCACTATTGACGTAAGTCGCTCGCATCTGCGATACACATCAACATCCCACGACGGGTATCCGAAGCTGCGAGGCTGACGGAGCTGATAGAGGAAATGCGCCATGGCGAGCTATGCGGATGCGCAGGAAATGGCTGCCTTGCGGGCGCTTTCGGCCAGCATCGGGCGCAATCCAAACCTGACCCAGGCCGCCGGCGGCAACACCTCGCTGAAAGCCGGCGACACGCTGTGGATCAAGGCTTCCGGCACATGGCTGAAGGATGCGCTCTCCGAAGACATCATGGTCCCGGTGGCGATGGCGCCGCTGCTCAGGGCTGTCGAACAGCGCGACAGCGCCGCCGACCAGCCGCAGATCTTCGCCATCGAGACGCTCAACGCCCGGCGCCTGCGCCCTTCGATTGAAACCACCGTTCACGCGCTGATGCCGCAGCGCGTCGTCCTGCATGTCCATTGCGTCGAAACCATTTCGCTGGCGGTACAGGCCAATTGCGAGGTGGAAGCCGCCAGACGCCTTGATGGTCTCAAATGGGCGTATGTTCCTTATTTCCGGCCAGGCCTGCCGCTTGCCCAGGGTATTGGCGAGCGGCTTCAGGCTGGGGTCGACGTGCTAATCCTTGCCAATCACGGGCTGGTCGTCGCGGCCGATACCGTCGCCGAGGCCGAAGTGCTGCTGCGCCGCGTCACGCTGCTTCTGGCGCGGCCGGCGCGCCAAGTGGCGGAACCGGATGTTGCGGGATTGGCGGCGCTGACCGGGAAAACCGGTTACAGGCTGCCGGCGGAAATCGAGGCGCACGCGGTCGCCATCGATCCCGAAAGCCGCCGCATGGCGTCCGGGGGCAGCCTCTACCCCGATCACGTCATCTTTCTGGGTCGGGGGTCGGTGGTGGCAAAGCCCGGTGAGGATGTGCCGCGCGTCATCGAGCGGTGCGGTACAAACCCCGTGGCGATCCTGTTTCCCGGGCTGGGCGTGCTGATGCGCGGCGATGCCAGTGCGGGCGCCGACGCCATGCAACGCTGCCTTGCCGACGTGACGGCACGCATCGACATTGCAGCGCGGCTGAACTACCTCACCGCCGCCGAGAACGATGAACTGGTCAACTGGGACGCCGAGAAGTATCGCCAGAAACTCAATGCCGCCAGCCGCTGACACGCCGCTTGCCATAGGCATCGACATCGGCACGTCCGGCGCGCGCGCGGTCGCCATGCGTCCGGATTTTTCCATTGCCGCGCGTTCCGCCGTTTCGCTCGAGTTGTTTGGCCGGAATGCCCGCGACCCTGCAGTGTGGTGGTCAGCGGTCGGCGCAGCGCTGGCGGAACTGCTTTCGGGCATCGACCGAACAGCGGTCCGGTCGATCGCTGTTGACGGCACTTCAGGTACGTTGCTGCCGGTCGACGGCGCCGGGCGGCCGCTGGCCGAGCCGCTGATGTACAACGATACGGTCGCCGACAACGCCATTCTGGTCGCGATCGCTCGCGAAGCCCCAGCGACCAGTGCCGCACTTGGGGCGACGTCCGGTCTCGCCAAGGCGCTCTGGTTCCAGCGCACGCCCGGTGTTGCCGCGGTGCTGCATCAGGCGGACTGGATCGCGGGACAATTCTCCGGTCGCTTCGATGTCAGCGACGAGAACAATGCCTTGAAAACCGGTTACGACATCACGGCCCGCTGCTGGCCGGACTGGATTGCGGCCACCGAAATGCGCATGGAGTTGCTGCCCGGTATCGCCAGGCCGGGCGATGTCGTCGGCAAACTCACCGCGGATGCCGCGGATATGTTCGGCTTACCGCGCGAAATCGCCGTCGTCGCCGGAACGACCGATGGCTGCGCCTCGTTCCTGGCGACAGGTGCCGCGGCAATAGGCGACGGCGTCACCGCGCTGGGGTCGTCGTTGACCGTCAAGATCCTGTCCGACCGGCCTATCTCGGCGCCACGCTTCGGCATCTACAGCCATCGGCTTGGAGATGTCTGGCTGGCGGGCGGCGCATCGAACTCCGGCGGCAAGGTGCTGACACAGCATTTCCCTCTGGCGCGCATCGTCGAGCTGAGCATGGCGATCGACCCGATGACCGAGACCGGCCTCGACTACTATCCTCTTGCCACTGCAGGCGAACGCTTTCCGATCGCCGATCCGGCACTGCCGCCGCGTCTTGTGCCGCGACCGGTGGAGGACGCCGACTATCTGAAAGCCATGTTGGAGGGTATCGCCGCGATCGAGGCGCTCGGCTATGACAGGCTCGCCGAGCTCGGCGCTCCGCAGCTGACGTCGGTCAGAAGCGTCGGCGGCGGTGCGGCGAATGCCGCCTGGACGGCGATCCGGCAGCGCAGACTTGGTGTTGATTTCCTGCCGGCGCTTTCGGACGAAGCCGCCGCCGGCACAGCGCGGCTGGCGCTGATGGGCGCAAGCGCGGCGGGGCTTCTATGAGCGCGAAAACAGTCGAACACCTCAACGGCGTCAACCAGCTGGCCGAGCGCTATGATTTTTTCCTGCTCGATCAGTTCGGCGTGCTGCATGACGGCGCCAGCCCCTATCCAGGGGCAGTGGAAGCACTGTCGGCGCTGAAGCGCGCCGGCAAGACCATTGTGCTGATCTCGAACTCCGGCAAGCGGGCGGGGCCTAACGAGAGCCGGCTGCTAAAGCTCGGCTTCGAACCGGGAAGCTGGGACCATTTTGTTTCTTCCGGCGAGGTCGCGTGGGAGTTCTTCCACGACATGGCGGTATCCGGAAAGCTACTGCCAAACACGAAATGCCTGTTGATAAGCCGCGACGATGACCGCTCGGCGATCGAAGGTCTGCCGTTCGCATTGACTAAGGACGGTGACGATGCCGGGCTGGTGCTGATTTCGGCCAGCGAGGGCGACCGCTATGATCTTGAGCACTATCGCCGACTTCTTGCGCCGGCTGCGGTGCGGCAGGTGCCATGCTTCTGCACCAACCCTGACAAGATCATGCTGACGGCAGTGGGGCCGCGCTTCGGCGCCGGCCGGCTGGCGGATCTCTACGAGGACCTCGGTGGTAGCGTCACGCGTATCGGCAAGCCTTACCCCGCCATATTCGGCGCCGCACTAGCGCTGGCAGGCGATCCAGACCGCGGCACTGTGGTCTGCGTCGGCGACAGTGTCGAACACGACATCGCCGGCGGACTTGCTGCCGGCGTGGCCACGGTGCTGGTTCTGTCAGGAATATTGGCGGAGACCCCTGACCTGTTCGATCTGTTCGACACGATGGACGCCTACCCGGATTACACCATGGATCGCTTCAGGTTTCGCTGATTTGATTCACCTGGCAGCGCTCGCGCGCGAATCCGGCCTCAACGCCTCGTGGCCGACGAGCATTGGCCGGCTGGCTCAAGACCGCCGAACAGCGCGGATCCAGTCGAGCCGCGCGGCTGGAATGAGGCCGTAATTGTAGAAATTGATGCCGTCAACACCGGGCGCCAGCGCCGGCTTCACCTTGGCCGCGAGGATGTCGGGGCGGACCATTTCCGGATAGAACAGCCGGTAGCCGGCGCCGAGGAATTTGTCCGCGCCCAGTGCCGCACGGCCGGCCGCCATCAGGCTGGCGACATCGCCGGCCTGCATGTCGTAGGCGCACAGGATCGCCCCGTCGCAGACCTTGCCCAGCGCTGCCAGATCGCAACCGCCAAGCCAGCCGTCTTTCAGATCGATAATAACGACCCGCGTCGTGGGATCGGCTACCTCGCGCAGTTCGGCGACCAGGCTGGTCACTGGCTCGAATCGCCACAAGAGATAGGCATGGAGCTCCGGCCACGGGGCAAAGGCGTCGAGGCCGCAGGCGGGGAAATCGGGAAAGCGCCGCTCAGGCACCGCACGCTCGCAGGTCTCGACGATCCATTGCCTGGTCAGCTTGCGCGCCGCCTCGGCATCGATGCCGGCTTTTGCCGCACGGGCGACGCAGGACGGACAGAAGCACAGAGACAAAAGAAAATCGTCTTCCGGCGTCAGCCCGACACCGTCCTTCTCGTGATGGTATTCATGGGCAAAGCCCATGAAGGACGGGCTTTCAAGTTCTATCCGGTCCGGCCGGTAGCTGTGCGAGATGTCGGCGATCAGCGCGCGGACATAGGCGCGCGCATCGGGATGGGACGGGCAGAGATTGTAGTAGTTGGCATCGCCGAAGGCGTTGCGGGTGACGGCCTGCGGATGCAGCATGCCCAGGCGGGTGTTGTGCAGGCAGACCGTCCAGCACGAAACGCCTAGCCCGCCTGCGTCGCGCCTGCGGATAAGCTGACCGAGCACGTCGCCGCCCTCAGCGATCACGTCAGCCACCTTGGGCTGGATGGCTAGACTTCCCCAGCGCGCAGCGGTCGGCTTGAAATAGATGGTGCCGTCCTCAGGGAAATAGGCCTTGCGGCGCGGGCTGCGCGGCTGCAGGAAGCGCCCGGCATGATAGGATGTCGCCAGGCTGATCATGTTGAGCCCGGCGCGCTCGACAAGATCACGTTCGACCGTCTCCAGGCCGAGATCCTGGATGTCCCAGGGATAGGTCCACATGGACAGTTGCTGCATGGAATATCCTCTGCCTTTGGCTCAGCCGTCGACCGGCTCTGCGACCTGCATTAGGCAGTCGCCCGCCTCACACATCGTGTGCAGCCGGCGCGACAGCACCAAGCCGCTTTCGGCGAAATGCAGGGCCTCCTCGGCAACATTGAGCCGCTCGAGATCGTGGTACCAGCCGGCCAATTGTCCTGAAGTGACACTGTCGCCGAGCCTGGCGGCGGGCTCGAACCAGCCGCGGCGGGTGGCATAGAGGCCCTGACTGTGCCTGGACAGGGACAGCAGCCTTGTCGGCGCTGAAGGCTTTTCGCCAGCGCCAAGAACCGGCGCGTCGACCACACCCATTGCTATCATCAGACGGTCGAGCGCGCGGGCCGTGATCGCCATCGAATCGACCGTTGCGGTGCCACCGCCGCCGAACTCACCGCTGACGCCGACGGCGCCGGCGCGGCGCGCTGCGCCCATCGAGGTTGGCGAGGCCTGGCCGTTGTCAGCGATAAAGCCGTAGGGCATGCCGAGCGTGCGCATCAGCTCGACGCCACGCCGGTGGCGCTCGGGATCGGCGTTGCGTTCGACCAGCGCGGTCGGCAGATGCTCCATCGACGTGCCGCCCGAATGGATATCGAAGACGACGTCGTGACGAGGAAACAGCTCCGTCTCAAGGAAATTGGCGAGCCGGCTTGTCGGCGTTCCCGAGGGATCGCCGGGAAACGCCCGGTTGAGATTGCCGCCGTCGAGCGGCGAGCAGCGCTTGGCGGCCATCACCGCAGGGGCGTTGGCCATCGGCATGATGGTGATGCGGCCCTTGATCCGCTTCGGATCGAGCCGGCGCGCCAGTTTTGCCAGCGACAGCTCGCCCTCATATTCGTCGCCGTGATTGCCGGCCATCAAAAGCAGTGACGGGCCGTCGCCATTGCGGATGAGGCAGATCGGCACCTTGACCTGAAAGTAGGGCGAGCGATCGATCGAGAACGGAATGCTTAGATGGCTGAGCGTCTTGCCGTCGCGGTCGAAATCGAGCGTGTGGGCGAGGCCGGTGTGCATGGTCAGACCGCCGCGACCGCGGTGATTTCGATGCGGAGATCAGGGTCGGCAAGCCGCGCCTCGACGCAGGCCCGCGCCGGCAGGCGGGCAGGATCGATCCAGGCATCGTAGATGCTGTTCATGGCCTCGAAATCACCGATCTGCGGCAGGAAGATGTTGACCGCCACCAACTTCGACTTGCTGCTGCCGACCTCGACCAGCAGCGCCTCGACTTTGGCAAGCACGTCGCTGGTCTGGCCTTCGATGCCGGCCTTGCGATCGTTGGCCACTTGGCCGGCTATGTGAACGAGGCCGCCATAGACGACTGCCTGCGACATGCGCGAGCCGGACTGAAAATACTTGATCATATCGGATCCTTTCGAGGTTCTCTTTTTGGGGGATCTGGTCAGCCGAACCAGGTGGGGAAAGCGTGGCGGACGTGGCCGGTCGCGTCGACGCCGAAGATCACGCGATAACGGTCGAGGCAGGTGCAGGGATGCGAGATGCCGAATTCGACGACGTCGCCGACGGCCACGTCGTCGCTCGGTGCAATCGACAGGAAGGAATGCTGGTCGTTGAGCTTGACCACCTCGGCGCGCGCCGCCGGCATCGGCAGCGGCTTGCAGGCACGAAAGACGGTGAGCGGCGTTGGAAAGCCCTGGTCGAACGACACGTCGCGCATGCCCATGCCGCAGATGACAAGGCCCGGCTCCGGACGCGACAGCACTTCGGCCCAAAGGCGTAGCGCAGGGCGAAAGGAATGCCGCGCCGAAGCGCTGATGCCGCCTATGGCAAAACCTTTGCGGGCATCGAGGGCGCCGAGCGAACGGTCATAGGTGCCGTGGTCGTGGAAGAAGATGGCGCCGCTGCGCAGCACCAGCGTTGCGTTGCCGTCGCTGGAAACGAGGGGTGCAAGCGCCGCGACCACCTGGTCGAAGAAGGCGGAGCCGCCGGCTGTGACGATCAGCGGTGCGTCGCCGCCGACGCGGGCACGCAGCCGCAGGAACATGTCGGCGGTCATTGCCAGCAGGCCGGATATCACCTCATCGGTGCGACCGGGCTCGGGTTGCGCCGCCGCCCCTTCATAGGTCGCAACGCCGGCGATCAGCAGCCGCCCGCCGGCAGCCGTGATCGCATCGGCGATGGCCTCGGCTTGCGCGGTGGTGCGGGCGCCCGCCCTGCCCGCACCAAGTTCGACCAGCACGCGCAGCGGCGGCAGCGCCGCATTGGCGCGCCAAGCCTCGGCAAGCGCGTTCACGGCGTCGACCGAGTCGGCAAAGACATAGAGCTCGGCATCCGGCCAGGCACCAGCAAGCACGGCCAGCCGGTTGGCGCCGCCGGCTCCTCCAACCTCATTGGCGATGATCAGCCGTGTCAAGCCGGCCTTCAGCATCACTGTCGCTTGCCTGATGTCGGCGACCGTCGTGCCCCATGCGCCGGCCTCGACCAGCGACCGGGTAAGATCGGGCGCCATCGGCGTCTTGGCATGCGGAGCGATCGCAACATTGTGTTCGCGCGCATAGCGCAGGAACAGGTCGCGATTGGCGGAGAAGGCCGCCTCGTCGAGGGTCAGCACCGGAAGCGCCATGCGTCCATCGGCCGGATGCCAGTGCTCGGCCGCGACAAGGCTGCTGTCCAGCCCGGTTGTGCCGGGAGGCACGCCGCGGATGCGGTCGTCGAGCCGAAAATTTTCGCGCACCGAAAGGGCTGGAACCGGTGAGTTTTCAGTCATGCGATGCTAACCCTTTTACCGTCGCAGAACGAAGCCAGGATCGATCGCCGGTCACAGCCTGAGAGAGATACGTGCCAGAACCTTACGCCGGACCGATCATCGACGCCCATCATCATCTTTGGGATCTCAGACTGGGACGGCATCCCTGGCTCGCCGCCACGGCCAGCGAGCGCGGCGGCCTCGGCGAGCTTGGCCCCTTGCGGCGGAACTATCTGCCCGGGGATTATGCGCGCGATGCCATAGGGCATAATGTCGTCGCCACCGTCCATGTCGAAGCCGGCTGGGCGAGTGGCGACTGCATCGGAGAAACGCGCTGGCTTGAAACACTCGACAAATCGCGCGGCGTCGCCGCCCGCTATGTCGTTCACGTGCCGCTCGCCGATCGCCAGGCGCCGGCGCTGATCGAAGCGCAAGCCGCGTTCGAGCGTGTCGCCGGCGTGCGCGACATATTGAGCTGGGATCCCGACCCTGCCCGCCGTTTTGCGGCCCGTGACGGCATCATGGACGATCCGGCCTGGCGCGCCGGGCTTGCCTTGCTTGGCCAGCATCGGCTGGCCTTCGACATGATGGTGTTTCCGCGCCAGCTCGCCGACGCGGGGCTGCTTGCCAGGGCCTTCCCCGATCAGCAATTCGTGCTCAACCATTGCGGTAGCCCGATCGACCGCGACGCCGATGGCATGCAGGTGTGGCGCGACGGGCTGCGGCTTCTGTCGCAATTCGACAACGTCGCCATCAAAATATCGGATCTGGTCGCCTACGATCATGACTGGACGCTCGACAGCCTGAAGCCCGTCGTCCTGCATTGCATCGATTGTTTCGGCACCGGTCGCGCCATGTTCGGCAGCGACTTTCCGGTCGCCGGCCTGCATGCCTCGTTCGATGACATATATGACGGCTTCAAAACCATCACAGCGGACTTTTCCGCCGACGAGCAGACGGCGCTGTTCTTCGGCAACGCAAGGCGCATCTATCGGCTCGACGATGTGTCATCGGCGCGCCTGCTCCCGGCCTGAGAGCAGCAGCAGGCCGAGGATCAGCGAGCCGAACAGGATGCTGCGCCAGCCGGGCGATGCGTTGACGACGGTGATCAGCGCGGTGATGGTGACCAGCAGGATGGCGCCGGGGATGGTGCCGGCATAGGTGCCAAGCCCGCCGAGGATCGAGGTGCCACCGAGGACCACGGCGGCAATCGAGGCGAGCAGATAGGGATCGCCGATGCCGACATAGCCCTGTCCGTTCATGCCCAACACGAGCACGCCGGCAAGTCCCGAGCAGAAGCCGCTGATGCCGTAGACCGCAAGCGTCGTGGACGTGACCGGAACACCGGACAGCGCCGCGGCAAGCGGGTTGGCGCCCATGGCAAAAATCCGGGCGCCGAGCGATGTCGCATGCATCGTGGTCAGCACGATCGCCGAGACGACCACCCACAACAATACGCCAGCGGGAATGCCGGCCGGCCGGCCATTGCCGAGCCAGTGGACCAGCGGGTTCTCGGCGGTCACGGCGCTGCCGCCGGCGATGATGATCAACAGACCCTGCAAGAATGTCGCCATGGCCAATGTCATGATCATCGGGTGGACGCGCAGCAAAGCGACGCCGAGCCCGTTGACCAGGCCGATTGCCGTGGTCAGCACCAGAACGGCAAGAATGGCGGTGATGCCGGTCGGATCCACCTGCCACGACAGCAGCGGCAGGCTGACGGCGCTGACCGTGACGATGGCCGCGACGGAAAGGTCGATGCCGCCGGCGATCACCACAAAAGTCTGGCCCGCGGCAACCAGGCCGATGACGGCGCCGAGCTCCACCAGATAGCGCAGATGGCCATAAGCGCCGAAGCCGCGCGAAACGAAGCTCGCCACGATCCAGACCGCGGCAACGATGGCAACGGTGAGAAACGGCCGGCTGCGCAGGACCGTCAGGGCGCGTTTGCCGCCCGCGCTGTCATTCCATGCTGTCATTGCTGTGCCTTGCGGAATTGCGGGATGGCGACCGCGCCGATGATGATCAGGCCCTGGGCCACATATTGTGCGACCGGCGTGAAGCCGAGGAAGAACATGACGCTGATCATCAGGCTTAGCAGCAGGCTGCCGGCAAGCGCGCCGCGCATCGTGCCCTGGCCGCCGAGGAAGCCGATGCCGCCGAGCACCGCAGCGGCAATCGAGTTCAGGGTAAAGGCGGCGCCGATGACCGGGTCGCCCGAACCGGTCTGTGCGGCGACGAACAAGCCGGCGCCGGTGGAGAGCAGACCGCTGATCGCATAGGCCGCAATGCGCGCGCCGTCGACCGGCACGCCGGAGCGATAGGCGCCGACCGGATTCTCGCCGGCGGCATAGAGGCTCAAGCCAAGCGGCGTGGCGAGATAGAGCTTCCACAGGAGAACGATGAGCACCAGCAGCACGAATGCCGCCGGTGTGTTGCCGGCAAGCAGGTCGGACAGCCACGCCGGGATTGCGCCGCCGGGCCGCGGCAGGATCAGCAGTGCGGCGCCGCCGATGATGAACGACCCGGCAAGCGTCACCACGATGGCCGGCAGCCGAAGCCGTACCACGATGAAGCCGGTCGCCGCCCCGATGCCGAGGCCCGTCAGCGCCACCGCGGCAGTGCCCCCGGCGACGCCCAGCGGCCCGGCCATCGTCGTCGCGGCGATGACCGCGCCCAAGCTGACCGTCGCGCCGATGGCCAGGCTGATGCCGCCGGTGAGCATCAGGATCGCCTGCGCCATCGCGACCAGAGCCAATGGAAACCAGCTCTGCGTGAATTTGGCGAAGCCGGACGCCGTGAACAGACCCGGAAAGAGGACGCCATAGGCGATGAGAAACACCAGGACGACGGCAAACAGGCTGCGCACGCCGACATTGCGACGCAGTTGCACCGGCCAGTAGAGCGCGCCGGTCTGCCGGGCGGAGGAAGATGTGTTCATGCCGCAACCTTCCGCTGTTCGGCGCCCATCGCCGCGGAGACGATGGCTTCCTCGCTCAGCGCTCCACGCGCCAGCATGGCGACGATGCGGCCTTCGCGGACGATGGCTACACGGTCGCAAAGGTGCACGAGTTCGGGCGTGTCGGAACTGAGCAGCACGACCGCCTTGCCGGCGGCGGCGAAATTGCGAAGCATCATGTAGATCTCACGCTTGGTTTCGACGTCGACGCCGCGCGTCGGATCGTTGAGCAGAAGCACCAACGGGTCGTGCGGCATCCATTTCGCCAGCGCCACCTTCTGCTGGTTGCCGCCCGATAGAGCCTGCGCCGCCCGGCCGAGGTGACCCTTGATGCCGAGTTGGGCGGCAAGGCTTTTGGCCGTCTCGCGCTCTGCGCGGCGGCTGCGCAGCTTCAGCGCCGGCAGCCTGGCAAAGGCGGGCAGCATCATGTTGGTGATGATGGGATGGATCAGGTGCAGGCCCTCGCGCTTGCGATCCGCGGGCACATAGGCCAGCCCCAGCGCGTTGGCTTTCGGCACGCCGCCGGGCAGGCCGGAGGCGCCGTTGACGGTCGCCGACGCCGTCCGTGCCGGAATGGCGCCGTAGAGACCGAGCAGCAGATCTTCCTGCCCTTGCCCGACCAGGCCGCCAATGCCAAGCACTTCGCCCGTTTTGATATCCAGATCGACGTCGCGCATCAGGCCGGCCGAAAGATTTCGGACGGAGATAGCGTCGGCAAGCAAACTGGAAGGCTGCCATTGCGGAAAAAGATCACCGGGATCGCGGCCGACCATCAGCCGAACCAACCCGGCGGCGTCGGTGCCTTCCAGGGCGCGGTCGGCCGTGCAGGTGCCGTCCTTCAGCACGGTGACGTGCTGGCACAGCGCCATGACTTCGTTCAGTCGGTGCGAGATGTAGAGAATGGCGATGCCTTCGCCGCGCAACCGCTGCAGCAGATCGGTGAGGATTTTGGTTTCGGTTGCCGATAGCGACGATGTCGGTTCGTCGAGAATGAGCACGCGCGGCCGGCGGTAGAGCGCCTTGGCGATCTCCACCATTTGGCGGCGGCCGAGCGACAGATTCCCGACCGGCGTCGACAGCGGCTCGTGCAGCCCGACAAGTTCGCATGCGGCCCTCGCCCGCGCAGCGAGTTCGCGGTAGTCGATCAGGCCGAACCGTTTGGGATAGGCGCCGAGACCAACATTTTCGGCGATGGAAAGACTGGCCGTCAGGCTGAGTTCCTGCTGGACGACGGCGATGCCGGCCTGCCGCGCAACAGCTGGCGTCATGCGTGAGACCGCGCGTCCATCGACCTCGATCGTCCCGCCATCCGGTCTCAAGGCGCCGGACAAAAGGTTGATCAAGGTCGACTTTCCGGCGCCGTTCTCGCCGAGCAGCGCATGCACGCGGCCCGGCTGGAGAGCGATTGAAACGTCGCGCAGGACGGGGTTGCCGAAGAAAGACTTCGACACCCCGCGCGCCGCGAGCAGCGGAGCCATGGTTGTCAACGCTACAACCCTTCAGGCTTATTTCTGAGCCAGCAGCTTCTTGAACAGCTCCTCATCGTAAGGAGAAAAGATGTAGCCGTCAGCCGGGAAGTCCTTGGCCCGGGCGAGGTATTCGTCGATGTTGGAATTGTCGATCACCGGCAGCGGAATCTTGACGAAAGCCGGCACATCCTTGCCTTCCAGCGCCTGAACGGCGGTGTAGGTGGCGAAGGCGCCGAGCCAGTTCGGCTGCATCGTCGCCCAGCTCTTCAAGCCCTTTTCTTTCCAGAGTTCCAAAAACTGCCGGGCGTTCTCACCGGTGATCGGCACCTGTTCACGGCCCTGCTTGTCGAGGGCCAGCACGGCGCCTGCCGACAGAGCGCCGCCGAGCGACAGGATGCCGTCGATCTCGGGGTTGGCGAAGAGCAGGCTGGTGACGGCTTCCTGTGCCGGCGCGACGTTGTAGGGCGTGTTGGTCTCGGCAAGCACCGTCACGTCGGGATGGGCCTTGAGCTCAGCGTCGGCGCCTTTGCGCCTGTCATCGCTGACCGAAACCCCGGCGGGGCCATTGAGGATCAGGATCTTGCCCTTGCCGCCGATGGCGTCGATCAGGAACTTGGCGGCCTGGTCGCCCCATTGCGAAGAATCGGTGTTGACCTTGGCGGTGACCTTGTCGGTGTCGACGAGGCTGTCGAAGTTGATGATGGCGATGCCCTTGGCGCAGGCGTCGGCCAGAACGCGTGCCGGTGCGGTCGACGAACCGGCGATCAGGATGATGGCGTCGACATCGGAATCGATCATCGACTGAATCTGCTGGATCTGGACGTTGGCATCGCCCTGAGCGTCGGTGACGACGAGCTTGTCGACCAGTCCCTGCTTCTTCAGGGTCTCGACTTCGGCTTCGATCGTGCCTTGGGTCTGCTTCATCCAGGTCGGCACGGAATAGATGTTGGCCCAGCCGATCGTGTACGGCGCCTTGCGGTCGCCCTTGATGCAGTTGGCGGCAGCATTGGCCTGCGAGGCGACGCCAAAGCTCAGCACGAGACCGAGGCAAAGCGCGCTGGCGGATGCGAAAAACGGTGATTTCATCATGACTGTTCCCTTCAGAGGTTGTGGCCTCGACGTGCAGAACAAGGGCGAGGAAACCCGTCGGTCGCCGGGTCTTGGAAACCGTGTGTCCTCTCGGGATTTGTCTGCGTCCGGCTCGTTAGTTTGTCTGGTATTTCAGACAATGTGTCTGTATATCGGACAAATTGGATGCTAGACCGAGCCTTGACATCTTTCAAGCGCCTTGAGACGAGAACCGAAATGATTTTGGCGGATGGTCATGAGCGACGGCACTAACGATGCGATCGGGAAGGAAGCCGGCGCGGAGCCGCGCAACGGCGAACGACGACGCGGCATTGACCGCGTCATCATGCTGCTCGAGGCGTTGCTGCGGCACCGCGCGCCAATGCGCGTCGGCGACATCGCCAAGATGATCGGCGCGCCGCGTTCGACCACCTACGAGATCGTCAACAGCCTGCTCGACGCCGAAATGCTCGAAAACGTCGGCGGTGAAGGTTACGTCTATTTCGGACGCGCCATGCATCTGTTCGGCTGGGCCTACTCACATCACAACGCCCATTACCGTCGCATCATCGAGACCTTGGATAAGTTGGCCGCCGAGACAGGCGAGACGGTCCAGCTATGCGGCCTGCGTGGCAACAAATACGTCGTTCTGGACTGCCGAGATTCGCCGGGCCCGTTCCGGATCTCAAGCGATGTCGGGGTCGAGGTGCCGATCCCATGGACGGCATCCGGACGGCTGCTCCTCGGCCATATGAACGAGCAAGAGTTGAGGGACTTCATCCCATCTGGCGACTACAAGCTTCCCGACGGCCGCATCATTGCACCAGCCGAATTCTTTGCCGATGTTGCCTTGGCCCACCGGCAGGGTTTCAGCGAGACCACAGCCTTGGCCGACCGTTTCACCTGGTGCATGGCGGCCCCCATCCGTGACGGCCACGGCGCCATCAAAAGGACCTTGTGTTTGGTGTTACCCGTCGACACGCCGGAGCCACGGCGCGACGAACTGCTTGCGTTGCTGCGCGAGCGCGCCCGTGGACTGTCTCTGGCGGGAGGCTGACGATCAGCCGTCGTGCCCTCAGGTTGAAGCCTCTTAAAGGCACATGGATTCCGCTCTTCCCCATTGTTCCATTTAGGTTCCGGACCTTAGTCCCATAGTCGGTGGATAAGGTCCGAACCAGGGAACACGCAACCGGAAGCCACATTAGGAGAAGACCGTCGATCAAAGTCCCTTCATCGCCGGTTGAGGATCCCGCCGCTCTTACTGTCGAGAGCGCGGCGAATCCTTACGCGCGGAGCGAGCACATGAGATTTGTCGAGATTTTCACAGATGTGCTTACGGCCCTGCTTCTCGCTTTATTCGTGTGCGGGATATTCGCTGTTTTCGGAGGCCATCTGGTTCCTCCACGCTACGCAAAGATGGTGTTGCTGCCGGACCTCGATAAGATGACGACTGCATCATCTACACCCAGCTTGCCCGATTCCATCGACTTGCAACTTCAAAAGCGCCCAGAGGTGCAAAGGTCTGCCGGCGTGACACAGCGCGCAGTCGGTCTGGAGCCGCCAGTGCCATCCAGCAAGCGGTAAGAATCAGCGGAGGTTTTGTGGCTCCCCAGCTATCAGAGAGCGCCGGCGATTATTGACAGACCCGGCTCTTGAAATTGGCTGAAATCGCCGCTCCACATTTCCGCATCTGTTTGAATTGTGTTTATCAACTAGTGCGAACGCTATGGCGAAGCAGGTTGAGCTGGCGGCGTTCCTGGCTGATCCCCGCCAGTGCTTGATCGCGGCGTGGGATCCTTGTCGAGCTTGGGATTTCGGTCCACCGGTTCGCCATTCACATCATCGGCCTTGGAGTTTGCAGGGTCCGTTTGGCCAGGATTTGGGCTGTAAGTATCTGGCGATGGAACCCGGCTGTTTTGCTGTGTCGCCGGTGTCTTAGCCTGCTCGCCATAGATTTCAGCGATCCCCCAGGCAACGAGCGCCAAGACAAGGCCTGCCAAGAGCACGCCAAGGACCGGTCGCCCCAAGCCACCCTGCCTGGCCCGCTTTTCCGGAATGTTTCTGCTCATGATCGCAACCTTGGGCTAAGAGGAGTGGCCCGCGCTCCAGGAGCGAAGACGCGAGACGGTCAAGAGTTCCGGACGTTGGCCATGCGGCGAACAGGGAACTCGCTGCACATACCGAACTCGCTGGCGCTGTTGATGTTCCCACGGAATACAAACAGCGCGCCGCCGGGAGCCGGACTGGCAATTTGGGTTGGAGTGGCTGGAACGAGCCAGCTCAAGGTCAACGAGCGGCGGTGTGCGTAAGCGGGCAGCCAGACTGGAACTTTGCCGAATCTGCCGCGTTGCCGACCATGGCCGACTACAACGAGACCACCAATCCGGTGCTGACCGGTTGCAAGGCCCGCGTTGCCACCAGGGACATCTGTTTGAAGGCTATCTGAAATTTGCTCCTCGTTGTCGGCGATTCCGCCCAATGGAACATCCTGATCCGCTCGCGGTTGGGGAAGCCCGGGCCAGCTCAGGAGCATCATCATGAACGTCGAACGTAACCCGGCCGAAGACAGAGGCGATATTCAGTCTGGGGCGACAGAGGACAAGACGCCGGGATTCGACCCGGCGGCGGCGCCTATGGAAACCGATGCCGAAGCGGCAGACACCGGCGCCGTGCCGGTTCCCGCAGCGACGGGCACGCCGGCTTTCGCTAATCAAGCAAGCTTCGCCAATGCGATGCGGCGGCCGGACGACGAGAGCGCCCCGGCCCCGAGTAAAAACGGCCCGGTGCTGGCCATTGTCGCGCTTGTCGTCGTTGCCGCCGTCGTGTTCGTTGTCGCCGCGATGCTGGCGCGATAGCAGATCCTGCGCTTGCGCCAAACCTCTGCCCTTGGACGCGTTCAAGGATGTGGCCGTGGGCAACAGGCGATCAGCGGCTGGAAAAGCAGGTTGCAGCCGCGCATGCCACGCCGGCCGGCACCCCGACCGAGCAGCATTGCGGCATGGCCGAACCCCGTTCGGTCGCCAAGGGTTGAGGCCGGATGCTCGTTGGAAGCGGGAACATTTCACATCGAGCCAAGTTCGGGCTCGCAGAGCTTGTCGTCAAGGAACAGCACATGCAGGCCCTCACATGGCACGGCAAAGGCGAGATACGCTGCGATCAGGTGGCCGATCCGACGATCCAGGATGAACGCGACATCGCTGCAGAAAGTTCGGAACGGCGATATCGACCCGTCATTTCATCGGGCTGGCCCCAAGGCCGGGCCCGAACTTTACAAAACCTTCCGCGACAAGGAGGACGGCTGCATCAAAGTCGTGATGCGCCCGCACGGCTGACCGTTCTGCCTCAGTGGCCCGACTATGTTGTCCGGCCGTCTGCATGCTGAAAAGGCGAGAGTTGAAAATGGCCAAGGACAAACCCGTATCGACAAACCCGGCCGCCACACCTTCGGTCAGATCGCCTGAGGCCACCGGCCTGCCACATCCCCGTCGCGACGCTGAAAACAGCGATTCCGGCGCCAAGCCGACGGCGCCCAAGACCGCTGGCGCCCAGCAAGCGTCCAGATCGCCGCTCGACAGCCGTATTGCAAATCGCAATGCCGGCCGTCCTCGTCAGGCAGGCACGACGCCTCGGCCGACCGACGAACCGCTGGAGTAAAATGAAACCTTAGATGCGGCGCGGGTATCTGCACCGCGGTGTGTGTGCAGTCAGGGTCTTCCTGCCCTGCCGACAGCGCCATACAGGTCTTGATCTCCCGTGGATCGCCGGGATCGGCTTACTTTAGCGGAAAATTCGATGGTACCGTTGGCTGGGATCGAACCAGCGACCTCCGGATCCACAATCCGGCGCTCTAACCATCTGAGCTACAACGGCACGTTCGCCTGAGCCAGATCGTGGTGAAAATTCATTCTCCGAGATCCGCTCTGTCGTTCGGCGATGCGTCCAATACGGTCTATCAGAGACTAATTCAAGGCCTTTGATAAGGCAAAGCCGGTCTCCCAACAGACGCCCGTTTCTTCGGCAAAAGAAAAAGGCCGGCGGGAGGAGGTGCCGGCCTTTTCCTGTTACGAGCCAGCGGGAGGAGGTGCTGGCTGGTCACCCCGGAGAGCAGAGGGAGGAGGTTCCACTCGCCGGGTATTCATTTGGACAACTCTATCGCACACCTATTTGTCTGACGAAATGCGACGTTTTGATGCATCGCAGAGTTGTGCGCAATTATTAGGCGGCCTTGATGTCCTTCAGGGCCTTCTCGAAAGCGGTCTTGACCGGCTTGGAGACGTCTTCGGCAGCCTTCGAAGCAACAGCCTGGAAGTCCTTGGCCTGCTCGACGGTGGTCTCGACGCGCTTGCGCAGGAAGGCGGTCTGCAGTTCGACCACTTCCGACAGCGACTTGGCGCCGATGAGGGCCTCGAGATGCGAGAAGCCGGCTTCGGCATTGGCGCGCAGAGCGGCGATCGTCTTGAGCGACAGGTCGCTGGAAACGGTCTTGGCAGTCTCGAAGGTCGATTCCAGGACTTTCTGGGTCTCTTCGGCGCCGGTCTTCAGCTTGGAGTAGGCTTCCTTCGACTGCTCGACGCCCTTTTCGGCGAAAGCGCGGATCTGGTCGGTTGCCTTGGAAGCGTCGAAGCTCGGGAATTCAACGTTTTCGAAGGTCTCAGCGGTCTTGGCCTTGGTCATTTTCCATCCTTTCGGGGTAGCGGCTTTGACAAAAAGCCGTCTCGTTCATGTATGATGGCAATATAGCGGTTTTTTTGTGCGATGCAATATCTTTGTTGCAGTGCACCATAATTTCTTCCCATGCGTTACCCCAAGAGGTTACCCAACGGCATTCCGAGGGGCTGTTAACCAAGTGGCCAGAGATTCCACCTGCTTCCCGCCATGGCTTGTGGACCTTCGCCGCGCGGGCTTTTATTAACAAAGCGTTAACTGCAAATTGCCCGCCTTGTAGGTTCGCCAAGAGGGGTTCGCCAAGATTTCACCGAAAGGGTCCGCCAAGCGCATGCCTTCCGAGAACTACTCTTTCCTCGATGTCGCCGTGCTTGATGCGGTTCGCCAGCGCTTCGCCGCCGGCGACGCGATCGCGATTCTGTCGGCCGACCTCGAACAGGTGATCTGGGCCAACGGCCCGGGCGCTGCGGTGTTCGGCTATCCCGACATCGAGGCCATCATCGGCGCCTCGGCACAGCTGCCGCTGATCGCCAGGCGTCAGATCATGGCGACCGCGGGCTTCCCGCAGATCGGCAGCGACCGCGCCATTACGGTACGGCTGGCGACCGGCATCACCAGCCGCGCCGTCGGCTTCCTGGCCAGTGCGGTGACTATGCCGGACGGCGAAAGCGCCATCATGCTGGTGGTGCCGGCAGCGCAGGCCGGCTCGCGCAGTGCTGCCGACATTGCGGCCCGCGCGATCAGCGGCTTTACCGAAGACGGCCATTTCATCGCCTTTGTCGACGCCGCCGGCACTGTCGAGGCGGCTTCGGATGGCTTTGGCGCGCTCGCCATCCGGCCTGAGACGCTGGCCGCGCTTGTCGCCGACGTGGCGAGCCAGGACGACCGCATCGTCAAGCGGCTGGTCCCCGGCGGCGCCACGTCCTATCCGGCCGGCTTCGCGCGCCTGACCGAGTCCAGGCATCTGCTGGTGGTCATCGACGAGGATCAGCTCGATGAGGAAAATCCTGTCGGCGAGCTGGATGCCGAACCTGCTGCAGCGCGGGTCGACGATGGCCCGGCGCAAGCCGCCGCGGAGAACGCGGTAACGGTGGATGCGGTGGCTGACCACCCCCCCGCAAGCGGGAATCAGGGCGCCCCACTCGCGGCCGCGCCTGATGTCGGGGAGACAGGTCCGGCTGCCACCGAGCATGATGCTTCGGCGTCAACCGATACAAAGGCGGACGATCGCGAGCAGACGACCGGCCGCGAGCAGGCGGCGAATGACAGCGCGCCGGCGCAACATGATCATTGGTACTTCCATGCCGGCGAAGAGCCGCAGGCGGGCGAGCCGGACAGCCCGGCGCAGGCCGAGCCGGACTCTGTTTCCCCGGCCGAGAGTGCGCAGTTGGACAGCAGTGCCGCTGCGCCCGCCCTGCCCTCTGACGCAGCCCCACCGGCTGCGCCTCCCGCCAAACGTGAGATCGACCGCTCGGCGCCGCCGCTGCGCTTCGTCTGGCGCACCGACGCCGAGGGCAAGTTCAGCGCGCTGTCGCCGGAATTCGGCGACATTGTCGGCAAAGCCGCCGCCGACGTGATCGGCCGCCGCTTCAAGGACGTCGCGACAATTTTCGGCCTCGACGCCTCGGGCGAGATCGCGGGCCTGCTTGAACGGCGCGACACCTGGTCGGGCCGCTCGGTACTGTGGCCGGTTGCCGGCTCCGACCTGAAGATACCGGTCGATCTGGCAGCACTGCCTGTCTATGGCCGCAGCCGCGCCTTCGAAGGTTTTCGTGGTTTCGGCGTCGCCCGCGCCGGCGATGCGGTGGTCGATCCGGAAGCAATCGGCATGGCGCTGGTCCCCAATGGCGCGCCAGCGGCAGCAGCCGAGCCGGCCCCGGAACAGCCCGTGGCGGAAGCTCCCAAGGCGGCCGATCCGTTCGAGGGCGAAGTGCCGGCACTGACCATCGTGCCGAAGCAGGAACGTCGTTTTGCCGACAAGGTCATCCGGCTGGCCGAGCATCGGCAGCCCGCCAACGACAAGCAGCCGACAAGCGAGAGGGGCCTGTCGACGCTGGAGCGCAGCGCTTTCCGCGAAATCGGCGAGCGGCTGAAGAAGGACAATCCCCCGCCGGAGCAGCCGGAGACTGCCAAGCAGGCCGAACCGGCCAATCCGGATCAGGTAACGCCAGACCAGGCCAAGGCAGATGAGCCCAAGCCGGATCATGTCGAGGCGGACCAGCCTGAAACAGCCGCGCCAGCCCGACAACCCGCCGAGGTCTCGAGTCCGGACGAAGCCGGCCCGGCTGCCGTGGCTGAACCATCGGCAGCCGCACCCGAAAGCGAAACGGCTGAGGCCGAACCGCCGGAAAGCGATGCCGAGGACGAAAAGGACCTGACGCGGCTTGACGGCGAGCAGCCGGACGACGGCCTTGCGGACAGCGAAGCAGGCGAGGCGAAGGCGCCGACAGTGTCGCGCTCCCTGCTCGACTATGCCGATCCCGAACCAGGCTCCGTCACCGAAGACAGTACGGAAGCAACGTCGTCCAACGACGAACTTGCGCCGGCTTCCGAACCGGATGATACGCAAGCCCAAGAGATCGTCGAGGCCGCAGAGCCACAGCCGGTTGTTGCCGAGACGCCGGCCAATGCCGGTGAAGACGACAGCATGACGTCGGCCGACTTCCGCGATGCCGAGGACAATGAGGATTGGGCGCCGTCCGACGAGGCGACCGATTCCGCCGTGGAAGACGGGGACAAGGCCGGCGATGCGGACACAGTGCCGGCAGAACCACAGCGCCTGAAAGTGCCGCCGCTCAAGCTTGAGGGGTTCATGCCTTCGGCATTCTCGGCCGGAGATGAACACAAGGCCCCTGACACGTCGATCCTCGGCAAGCTGCCGGTGCCGCTGCTCATCCATTCGGGCGACGAGCTTCATTACGCCAATGAGGAATTCCTCGGCCTGACCGGCTATGACACGCTTGAGGACCTGAGCGACGCCGGCGGGCTCGACGCGCTGTTTGCCGATCCCTATTCAGAAATGGCCGGCGAAAGCGACCACACACTCAAACTGAAGACGCGCGAGGGCCAGGAATTTCCGATCGAAGCCATTTTGCGTTCGGTGCCGTGGCGCGCCGGCAAGGCGCTGATGCTGGTGGTGCGACGTACCGGCGATAACGAGCCGCCGATGGTTGCGCATCTCGCAGCCGAGGAGCAGACGCAGCCCGATGTCTCCGAACTCAAAGCGCGCATTGCCGAGATGCGCACCATCATCGACACCGCGACCGATGGTGTGGTGTTGATCGGCCGCGACGGCGACATCCGCTCGATCAGCCGGCCGGCCGAGGCGCTGTTCGGCTTCGACAGCGACGACGTCACCGGTAAACCGTTCGCCTCGCTGTTTGCCATCGAAAGCCAGCGCGCGGCGCGCGACTATCTGAACGGCCTGTCCGAGCCCGGCGTGGCGAGTGTGATGAACGATGGCCGCGAGGTGATCGGGCGCGAGGCGCAAGGGCGCTTCATCCCGCTGTTCATGACCATCGGCAGGCTGCCCAATGACAGCGGCTTCTGCGCCGTGGTGCGCGACATCACGCAGTGGAAGCGGGCCGAAGAGGATCTGACCCAGGCGCGCGCGGTGGCCGAGCGCGCCTCCTCGCAGAAGACCGATTTCCTCGCCCGCATCAGCCACGAGATCCGCACGCCGCTCAACGCCATTATCGGCTTTTCCGAGCTGATGGTGGACGAGAAGTTCGGCCCGGTAGCCAATGACCGCTACCGCGACTATCTCAGAGACATCAACCGCTCGGGCAACCATGTGCTCGATCTCGTCAATGACCTCCTCGACATTTCGAAGATCGAGGCCGGCCAGCAGGAAATGGACTACGAGGCGGTGTCGCTCAACGATACGCTGGCCGAGACGGTGGCGATGATGCAGCCGCAGGCCAACCGCGAGCGTGTCATCATCCGCTCCAGCTTCGCCTCGCGACTGCCGGAAGTCGTCGCCGACCTCAGAAGCGTGCGCCAGATCGCGCTCAACATCCTGTCCAATGCCATTCGCTATACGCAAGCCGGCGGACAGGTGATCGTGTCGACCGCCTATGAAACCTCCGGCGACGTTGTCATGCGGGTGCGCGATACCGGCATTGGCATGAGCCATGCCGAGATCGAGCAGGCGCTGAAGCCGTTCAAGCAGATCAATGCGCTGAAGCGCGGGCGTGGCGACGGCACCGGTCTCGGCCTGCCGCTGACCAAGGCGATGGTGGAAGCCAACCGCGCCCGCTTCACCATCACCTCGACGCCGGGCGAAGGGACGCTGGTCGAGGTCGCCTTCCCGTCGACGCGGGTGCTGGCCGAATAGGCCGGCGATTTCCGGGCGAGAATCCCGGACAAAGAAAAGGCGTCCAACAGGACGCCTTAAATGGGATTTGCTGTCACAACGGGGCTTGAGCGAATCTGATCCTCAGGGGACGAGGAACGGGATTTCTCCCTCAAGTTACGTGCGACTATCGACGCCGGGCCTTAACAACTCCTTACCGGCCGTCCAAAAAATTTACGAATGTGTACCACTCATGAAATCTAGGTAAATTCGACCGACATATCTGGTTAACCATCCCGGCCGCGTCACTCAGCCAGCTGCGGCAGGTTCCTGAACAGCTCCAGCGCCTCTGGATTGGCCAACGCTTCCTTGTTCTTGATGGCGCGGCCATGCACCACGTCGCGCACTGCAAGCTCGGTGATCTTGCCCGAATTGGTGCGCGGAATGTCGCTGACGGCGACGATCCTTGCCGGCACGTGGCGCGGGCTGGCGCCGCTGCGGATCTTGGAACGAATGCGCTTTTCCAGATCCTCGTCCAGCGTCACGCCGGCGGCCAGCCGCACGAACAGCACGACGCGGACGTCATTGTCGAAATCCTGACCGATGCACAGCGCCTCAAGGATCTCCGGCATCTGTTCGACCTGATTGTAGATCTCCGCCGTGCCGATGCGCACACCGCCCGGATTGAGCGTCGCGTCAGAACGGCCGTGGATGATCATGCCGCCATGCGCGGTCCATTCGGCGAAGTCGCCGTGGCACCAAACATTGTCGAAGCGCTCGAAATAGGCGGCCTGGTATCTCTTGCCCTCAGGATCGTTCCAGAAGCCGATCGGCATCGACGGGAACGCTTTTGTGCAGACCAGCTCACCCTTTTGCTCGCGGATCGGCATGCCGTCATCGTCCCATACATCGACGGCAAGGCCGAGGCCGGGACCCTGGATCTCGCCGGTCCAGACCGGTTGCGTCGGTACGCCGAGCACGAAACAGGAGACGATGTCGGTGCCGCCGGAAACCGAGGCGAGATGTACGTCCTTCTTGATGCCGTCATAGACGAAGCGGAAATCCTCCGGCGACAACGGTGAGCCGGTGGAGGAAATAGCCCGCACACTCGACAGATCATGGCTGCGGATCGGCTTGAGCCCGGCCTTGCGTACGGAATCGATGAATTTGGCCGAGGTGCCGAAAAAGGTCATCTTCTCGGCATCTGCGAAGCTGAACAGCACATTGCCGTCGGGGTGGAAGGGCGAGCCGTCATAGAGCAGCAGCGTGGCGCCCGAGGCCAGGCCCGACACCAGCCAGTTCCACATCATCCAGCCGCAGGTGGTGAAGTAGAAGAAGCGGTCGCCTTCGATGAGTCCGGCATGCAGCCGGTGTTCCTTGACGTGCTGGACCAGCGTGCCGCCGGCCGAATGGACGATGCATTTGGGAATGCCGGTGGTACCTGACGAGAACAGGATGTAGAGCGGATGCGCGAACGGCAGCCGCTCGAACGTGACCGCTTTGGCGGTAAAGGGTAACAGCGCCCCTTCGAGCGCCACGGCCTTGTCGATGATCGCTGCGATATCGCGCGACGTACCGAGATAGTCGACGATCAGGACCTTGGCTACTGTTTCGAGCTTCGCTGCAACGGCAGCGATCTTGTCGGCGACCTCGATTGCCTTGCCATTGTACCAATAGCCATCCGGCGCAATGAATATGACCGGCTCGATCTGGCCGAAACGGTCGAGCACGCCCTGCTCGCCGAAATCGGGGGAACAGGACGACCAGACCGCGCCGATGGAGGCGGCCGCCAGCATGGCGGCGACGGTTTCCGGCATGTTGGGCATCATCGCCGCGATGCGGTCGCCCTTTTTCACCTTGAGCGACAGGAAAAGCTGCTGAAAGCGCGAGGTCAGCTGGTGCAGTTCGCTCCACGACAGCCGCCGCTCGATCTTGTCCTCGCCGCGAAAGACGATCGCGTCACCGGAACCGGTCTTCTTCAGCAGGTTCTCGGCGAAGTTCAGCGTCGCTTCGGGAAAGAACGATGCGCCGGGCATCTTGTCGCCATCGACGAGCACCGGCCCATCGGTCCCTTTGTCGCCGACAATGCCGCAAAAGTCCCACAGCAGGCTCCAGAAGCCTTCGCGATCCTCGACCGACCAGCGGTGCAGGTCGGCGTAGGAGGCGAAGGATGTGCCGCTTTTGGCCGCTGCTGCCTTCATGAACGCGGTCAGTGGTGCTGCGTCGATCTGGTCTTGCGTCGGGGTCCAGAGCGGTGCTTCGGCAGCCATGATCGATCCTCCTTGAAGCCCGTCGCGTCGCAAGATAGATATGCTTTTGTTTTGATGCACGTCGTTGTCCCGGAACCGCTGCACTCTTCCGGGCGACATGCACTAGCCTCAGCTTTACAGGCGCCGCTGTCCCAAAAACGCCGCGCCTCGTAGCAGGCTGAAGCTGCATCGCTTATGCCTACCACCGTGCGGCAGAGCAAGATTTTGTTCCGCTAAAACTCGGCCATATGTTCGCAATTGCCATCGCCGGGCCATAAAGACTTGAAATGCCTCAGCCCTAAGTCGTAGTGACGACTGGAAGGCGTGGTGACAACTGACGGTTACACCCGTCAGGCGATTTTTATCGGAATGAAAGCAACCGGGGCAATATGCCATCACCTTTGATCCGGCGCGGAATATGGGCGATCGGCGTTGCCGTGCTCGTCATCGCGCTGGTCGTCGCCGCTCTGCCGCTGATTGCCTCGACCCGGATCGTGCGCGATCGCATTGCCTGGGAGATGAGCGCGTGGAGCGGATTCAGGGTCACCATCGCCGGTTCGCCGCGCATCGAGGTGTGGCCGAAGTTCCGCGCCATATTGAGCGACGTCACGCTGTCGCAGTGGACCGAGACCGACGCGCCGCCGGTGATCGAGGCCGAACGGGTCGAGGTCGACCTTTCGGCCATGGCGGCGCTGCAGGGCGATGTGGTGTTTTCGACGGCGCGGCTGGTGCGGCCGACGATCCGGGTCCAGCGCGCCGCAAACGGCATATTCCTGCCCGCCATACCAACGGGCGGACGCATCACCCGCTCCATCGACACGGCGCGCAGCGTGGTCAACGCCGATCCGACGAAGCCGGATCTGAGCAAGCTGCCCGCCGATCCGTTCGGCACCGTGGAATTCAGGGACGGCCGTATGGTCGCCTCCGTCGGCGGCAAGGACGTCGAATTGCTGACCAGCCTGTCCGGCCAGGCGAGCTGGGCAGCGATGAACAGCAACGCGACCTTGTCGGCGACCGGAATCTGGCGCGGCGAGAGCGTCACCGTCGATGCCGCCTCGCCCAAGCCGCTGGTGCTGTTTGCCGGCGGCGCCGCACCGGTCACGTTTTCGTTCAAGGCAGCGCCGGCCAGCTTCTCGTTCGACGGCACGGCCAGCATGTCGCAAAACGCCTATTTCGATGGCCAGGCGAAATTCGCCGCGCCCTCGCTGCGGCGCGTGCTGGAATGGTCGCAGGCCGGCATTGCTCCTGGTACGGCGATCGGTTCGGTCTCGATTTCGAGCAAGATCACGGCGACCGCCGGCCGCGTCAAATTCGAAAACACCGCGGTGACGCTCGACAACAACCCGGGAATGGGGGCGCTGGATTTTTCGTTCGGCGACGCCTTGCCGGTGATATCAGGCACACTCGCCTTCGATACGCTCGACCTCAGGTCGCTGTTTTCGGCCTTCACGCCGCTGGCGCCGACCGGCGAGACCGGTCCCGGCGAAATCGACACCAGCTTCGCCGACCGGATCAATCTCGATCTGAGGCTGTCAGCGGCACATGCCTCGGCCGGCGCAATCCAGCTTGCCGACGTCGCCGCCACGGCGCAGGTGAAGAACGGGCTTGCCGTCTTCGATATCTCCGATGCGTCGGCCTTTGGCGGCAACGTGCAAAGCAGCCTGCGTTTCGACCGCAAACCGGAGGGCTCGCAGGTCGAGATCCGGCTGCTCGCCTCCGACATTGACGGCGCCGCTTTCGGCACCGCGGCCGGAATGACGCGGCTGGTGCCGGCCAGCACCGGCACTGTCTCGGTCATTCTCAAAGGGCCGGGCAAATCCTGGGACTCGATCTTCGAGAACGCGGACGGCTCGGTCTCTGCGACGTTCGGGCCGGGCGCGCTGAGCGGGCTCAATTTGCCGGCATTTCTGAAGCACACGGAACAGGGCGGCTTCTTCGCGCTCGACGACGTCTCGGACGGGACACTGCCGATGGACGGCGCCGAGCTCAAGGCCACCATCTCGATGGGTGTGGCAAGGCTGGACAAGGCCGAGGCCAATTCGGCGAAATACAAGGTCTGGCTGTCCGGCATCGCCTCTTACGGCGGACGCGGGCTGGCGCTGTCGGGCGGTGTCACCCAGGCCGACCCGGCAGCGGCACCGGTCAATGGCCAGCAGGGATCCAACCAGTCGTCATTCTTCGTCGGCGGCACCTGGAGCACGCCGTTCATCTCGCCGATCAGCCGCGGCGTCTCAGGCGAATAGCCGGACCCTTACCGGGACCGCCCTATCCCTCGTTTGACGCAATCAACCGCGCTGCGCGGCCTGTTCGTCGAGCTGGCGCTGCACCTCACGCCGCTTGTTGGCGACCGAAGCGATGATGACGCCTACCGCCACGACGGCGATCAGGATGGTGCAGGCGGCGTTGATTTCCGGCGTCACGCCGAGACGCACCTGGCTGTAGATCTTCATCGGCAGCGTGGTGGCGCCAGGCCCGGAGGTGAAGGAGGCGATGACCAGGTCGTCAAGCGACAGGGTGAAGGCCAGCATCCAGCCGGAGACGATGGCCGGCATGATGACCGGCAGCGTGATCTGAAAGAAGGTCTTTACCGGCGTTGCGCCGAGGTCCAAGGCAGCTTCTTCCAGCGAACGATCGAACGACACCAGGCGCGACTGCACGACGACAGCCACGAAGCACATGGTCAAGGTGATGTGAGCAAGCGTCACGGTCAGGAAGCCACGGTCGAGACCGACGGCAACGAACAGCAGCAACAGCGACAGGCCGGTGATGACTTCCGGCATGACCAGCGGCGCAAACACCATGCCGGAAAACAGGATGCGGCCGCGGAAGCGGGTGTAGCGGGTCAAGGTCAGTGCCGCCAGCGTGCCGAGCACGGTTGCCACAGTGGCGGAGATGAGAGCCACACGCGCGGTCACCCAGGTGGCGTCCATCAGCCCCTGATTGTGGAACAGCGAGGCATACCATTTGGTCGAGAAGCCGCCCCAGACGGTGACCAGCTTCGACTCGTTGAAGGAGAAGATGACGAGCAGCACGATGGGCAGATAGAGGAAGGCAAAGCCCAGCACGACCGAGGTGACGTTGAAGCGGCTCCAGCTGGTGTTCATTTGTCTTGCTCCTGGGCGCGCGCCTGGGCTCGCTGGAATAGCATGATCGGCACGATCAGCAGCAATAGCAGGATCACCGCCACCGACGACGATACCGGCCAGTCGCGGTTGCTGTTGAATTCGTTCCAGAGCGTCTTGCCGATCATCAGCGTCTGCGATCCGCCGAGCAGGTCGGGAATGACGAACTCGCCGACCGCGGGAATGAACACCAACAGGCAGCCGGCAATGACACCGGGCAGCGACAGCGGGAAGGTGATTTTCCAGAAGGCTGATGTCGGCGGGCAGCCGAGATCCTTGGCCGCCTCGATCAGCGAATAATCCATTTTTTCCAGCGAGGAATAGAGCGGCAGCACCATGAATGGCAGGTAGGAATAGACGATGCCGATGAAGATCGCATAGTAGGTGTTGAGAATGATCAAGCGTTCGTCGATGATGCCGGTGGCGAGCAGCAGCTGGTTGAGCAGGCCTTCAGGTTTGAGGATGCCAATCCAGGCGTAGACGCGGATCAGGAACGACGTCCAAAACGGCAGGATCACCAGCATCATCAAGGTCGGGCGGATCGTTGCCGGCGCACGCGCCATGCCATAGGCGATCGGGTAGCCGACGAGCAGCGTAAGGACCGTCGATATCGCGGCGATGATGACGCTGGTCACATAGGCTTTGAAGTAAAGCGCGTCTTGCGCCAGCAAGGTATAATTGTCGAAGTTGAGTTCGCGGAAGCCGGCGAAGAAACCGGACATGCCGTCCCTGAAATCGAGCACGGGCGTGTAGGGAGGCATGGCGATCGCCGTCTGCGACAGCGAGATCTTGAAAACGATGATGAACGGGATGAGGAAGAAGAACAGCAGCCAGAGATAGGGCACGATGATGACGAGCCGGCTGACGAAGCCGGCGCCGAGCCGTGTCAGAAACGGTTTGGCCGCTGTCGATGGGCCGGTGCCGGTGATGGCGATGTTGGACATGCCCGCCCCCTACCGCGTCAGCACGACGCCGGCATCCGGCCGGAAGGAGACCCAGGCGCGGTCGTTCCAGGTCAGCGGGTCCTCGGTGACTCGCGCCGCGTTGAGCGCGCTTGCCCTGATGATCTGGCCGTCATCCAGCCGGATGTGGTAGACGGTCATGTCGCCGAGATAGGCAACGTCGTAGACCTCGCCCTCAAGCGCATTGACTGCGTCGGCCGGTTTCTTCGACGACACCTTGATCTTCTCCGGCCTGATGGCGAAGACGATGTCGGAACCGGCCTTTGTATCGGTGCTGTTTTCGACGACGATCTGGGCCCCTGTCGCGCCGGTAATGCGCGTGGTGTTTGCCGCACGCTCGGCGACCTTGCCTTCGAACATGTTCACATTGCCGACGAAGTGGGCAACGAAGCGTGAGCTCGGCGCCTCATAGACTTCCGCCGGCGTCGCCACCTGCATCACCTCGCCCTTGTCGATGATGGCGATGCGGTCGGCCATGGTCATCGCCTCTTCCTGGTCGTGGGTGACGACGACGAAGGTAAGGCCGAGATTTTGCTGCAGGTCCATCAGCTCGAACTGCGTTTCCTCGCGCAGCTTCTTGTCGAGCGCGCCGAGCGGCTCATCGAGCAGCAAGACTTTTGGCCGCTTGGCAACCGAGCGGGCGAGCGCGACGCGCTGGCGCTGGCCGCCCGACAATTGGTGCGGCTTGCGCTTGGCGAACTGCTCTAGCTTCACCAGCTTCAGCATCTCGGCGACGCGCTTTTCGATATCCGGTCCCGGCATGCCTTCCTGCTTGAGGCCGAAGGCAATGTTCTTTTCCACGCTCATATGCGGGAACAGCGCATAGGACTGGAACATCATGTTGACCGGGCGGCGGTAGGGCGGGATGCCGCGCAAGTCCTGGCCGTCGAGAAGGATACGGCCGGCGGTGGGCTCCTCGAAGCCGGCAAGCATCCGCAGCAACGTCGACTTTCCGCAGCCCGACGCGCCGAGCAGGGCGAAGAACTCGCGCTCGAAAATGGTCAGCGACAGATTGTTGACGGCGGTGAAGTCACCGAACTTCTTGGTGACGTTCTCGAATTGGATATATGGCTTGGCGTTCGGGTCGTTCCATGGCGCGAAATCCCTGCGGATGCTGCCAAGCGATTTCATGTCCCACTCCGTCCTATTTTTTTGCTTCTTGCCCCAGAGAAGAATGGTCCCGGCAGGTGGCTGCCGGGACCATGTCGCATTGCTTACTGGCCGGTGACGATCTTGGTCCAGCTGCGCGTGATCAGGCGCTGGGTCTTGGGATCGTAGGGCTGGACCGTATAGAGCTTTTTCAAGGTCTCGGCGTCCGGATAGACCGCCGGATCATCCAGCAGCGCCTTGTCGACGAACTGCTGCGAAGCCTTGTTGCCGTTGGCATACAGCACATAGTTGGACGACTTGGCGATCACTTCCGGCTTCATCATGTAGTTGAGAAATTCGAGTGCCTCGGCGGCATGCGGCGCATCGGCGGGAATCGCCATCTGGTCGAACCACATCTGGGCGCCTTCCTTGGGCACGGAATAGCCGATCTCGACGCCTTGCTTGGCCTCGACCGCGCGGTTGCGTGCCTGGAAGACGTCACCCGACCAGCCGACCGCCAGGCAGATGTCGCCGTTGGCGAGCGCGTTGATGTATTCGGACGAATGGAATTTGCGGATATACGGCCGCACCTTCAGCAACGTCTCCTCGGCCTTTGCGATGTCGTCAGGTGAGGTGCTGTTCGGATCGAGGCCGAGATATTTGAGCGCCGCCGGGATGATGTCGGCCGGCGAGTCCAGCACATAGACGCCGCAATCCTTCAGCTTGGCCAGGCTGTCGGGATTGAAGAAAATATCCCAGCTGTCGATCTTGTCGGTGCCGAGTGCAGCCTGCACCTTCTTGATGTTGTAGCCGATGCCGACCGTGCCCCACATGTAGTTGATCGAATATTCGTTGCCCGGATCGTATTTGGCGGTGCGCTCCGAAACCGTGTCCCACATGTTGGAAATGTTGGGCAGCTTCGACTTGTCGAGCTTCTGGAACACGCCGGCCTGGATCTGGCGGGCCAGGAAGTTGCCGCTGGGCACGACGACGTCATAGCCGCTGCCGCCGGCAAGCAGCTTGGTTTCGAGGATTTCATTGGAATCGAAGGTGTCGTAGACGACCTTGATGCCGGTCTCCTTGGTGAAGTCGTCAATGATCGAACTGTCGATGTAATCCGACCAGTTGAAGACGTTGACGACGCGATCCTCGGCATGGCCGCCGACGGCGAAAAGCGTCAGAAATGCCGAGGTTGCCGAAAGCCAGAGCGCTTTGCGGATCATGCTGTTCTCCTTTGATGAGTGTTCCTTCGCCAAGTCGTCGCTGTTCGAGCGCGATTGGGCATTTGCTTCAGAGTATTGAGCTTTCCGGGCAGCCACAAGCATGAACTGCCGGCGCCATCCGGGCGGTTCGACGAGCGGCAGATGATGGCTCTGTGTGCCCGCATGGCGGGCGCGCTGACGCCGTCAGAGGCTTTCGCCGCGGCGCGGGCAGGGATACGACGCTGTGGTCCGGTCTTGGTCCGACCGGCGGGGACACTTGGCAAGATAAGCCTGTCTTGTTGTTGCCGTGCCCCCAGCCTGCCCGTGCCGCAGCAAGGTTGTCAATGGCCCGCGCGGGGAAGCTCGGTCAATAGGGCGTGCGGCTTCGCTAATTGGGGAAAGACGGGCGTAATTAGGGAAGACGGGCTCAACCAAGGGAAAGGCGGGTCAATTAGGGGATGGCAGGCCGGTGGTCCCCGGCCGTGCAGGTCTCGCCTGGCGCTTGAATTCAAGCGCGATATGGACGAGCAGCGCGGCGACCACCACCGCGCCGCCGATGATGGTGCGCACCGAGGGCACCTCGCCATGAACGAGCCAGACCCAGATCGGTCCGAGGATCGGCTCGAACGTGCCGAGGAGTGCTGCGATCGCCGCCGGAACCAGCCTCGCGCCGGTGGCGAAGAAGGCAAGGCCCAGGCCGAGATTGATGACGCCGAAGGCAAACAGGAAAGCCATGTCGTGGGCCGACGTGGCAAACTGCGTGGCTTGCGATGCGGCGAAAGCCGCTGCCAGCATCGTGCCGAGGCACGTCGCCGGCGTCATGCGCACATGGGCGAAGCGCCGGGTGATGACGGTGGCAATCGAGAACATGACGGCGATCAGCAGCGACAGCCCGTCGCCGATGGGCGATACGGCGCCGTCGAGCGATTCCGACACCATGATGGCGACGCCGGCGATGACGGCGGCGATCGCCACCCAGGTCGCGACGGCGACGCGTTCGCGAAACAGCACCCAGGCAAGCAATGCCGCCAGCAGCGGCACACCGGCCTGCATCAACAGGATATTGGCAACGGTGGTGTAGGCGAGCGCGACAACGAAGCACGTCGACGCCGTGGCGAAACAGACGGCCACGGCAAGGCCGGGCAGGCCCATGTCGCGAAACAGCCGCAACATGCCGCGCCAGCCGTCGCGCCAGGCCATGAAGCAAATCAGGAACACAGCCGCCCACAGCGAGCGCCAGAACACCACCGTCCAACTGTCAGCGGTGTCGATGAAGCGGGCGATGGTGCCGCCAAAGCTCCACATCAGCGCCGACAGGAACACCAGCAGCAAGCCGACCCGCTCTTCGCGCGGCGAGACGATCGGCGATGCGGCGATTGGAGAAGATGCGGTATCGGTCATGGGGCGCGACTGTCGGCTATCTCGGGGCGGCATGATGCACAATGGACGACAGAAACGTGCCGCATTCTCTAGCGCATAGGCTACCGCCGGAGGTGATCCAGCCCGGCATTCCCTTTGGCGCACCGCCAACCGGCAGCCATACGGGCAAACACCGCCGTTTCTAGGACGTGCCCTTGTTGCCGCGGATAAAGCGCCAAAGACCGGCCAACGGTACCAGCAGCAGAATGCCGAACTTTTTCAGGGCGATGAGCGCGACCGCAATCAGGCCGGCCTTTGCCGCGAGTTTTCCGGCGATGAGGCCGCCAATGCCAACCGCGGCGACCGTGTCGGTGCCTGGCAGAAAATCGGTGTATTTCTTGCCGGTGTTGAAGTCCGCCACGCCCAGCACTTCGTCCAGGCTCTGCTTGATCTCCGGCAATTGTTCAACCGTAGCGATGTAGCTCATCACGAAGACGCCTTCCCGGCCGAGGAAACGGACGTCGTAATTGAGCGTGTGGACGGTATCGTCTCCGAACTGCAGTTCCTTGGCCCAGTGCAGCCGCTTGTGGACGAAATCATAGACCGGCGGCGAGGCCCAGCCGATCAGCTTGATCGGGGGAAAGCCGCCCTTCACCCGCTGATCGTTGGCCGACAATGTGTCCGCCTGCATGCTGCTCAGCAATTCGGTGTAGTCGATGGATGCGGCGTCGGCGTCGTCGACATGGCCGATCTTTTCATAGCGCAATTCGATGCCCCAACCGTTGCCGGCGATGGGCTCGTACTTGGCCGGGAAGATCATGCCGATTGCTTCGGACGCGGTATCAGGCGGATTGCCCCAGGCCTCGGTCAGGACGGACGTCGCGTCCTTCTTGCCCAGAAAATAGAACTTGTCCTTGAGATCGAGATGGATGCCTTCGGGAAGGTCGACCGCGCCGGTCTTTGGATCGATTTTGTCCAGGAATGCCTTGCCGTCGTCACTATACTGTTGATAGTCCTTGAAGAATTCCGAGGATTTTTCTGCCAGAACAGGCCCCGCCAAAAGGGCAAGCGCCACGCCAAGCCACAAAGCTTTCCTGTTCATAAGCCATCCCCCCCTTGGCTGCCCTGCAGCTCACCTTCGATAGCGCAGCGCCGATGCTTAATCAATATTTGGTTCGGCGACGGTTCGGGCAGCGCTCTATTGCTTAGCGCAAACAGCTGCGGTCTTCCGCGACCTCCAGCCCGAGAAGCATCACTGGAAATCGAAGGCGCTCAGGCCCGTCGCCATCTCGTCCAGGCCCAGCGGACGGGTCACCGGCGGCTCGGCGCGGGCGAGGCAGCCGATGCGTTCGCACAGCCGGCAAGCGGGACCGACCGGCGTGGCGGCGCCCTGTCCGGCCTTTGCCGGCAGCCCGGCGCCATAGACGCTCTCGTCGCGAAAGCCGATATCGCAGCCCAACAGCAGCGCGGTGCGGCGCGGGCGCTCGGAGAACGAACCCTGCGGCCCCTCGAGCGTGCGTGCGATGCAGAGGAACTCGGCGCCGTCGGGCATTTCCACCGCCTCGACCAGGATCTGGCCAGGCGAAGCGAAAGCGGCATGGACCGGCAGTTTCGGGCAGCCGCCGCCAAAGCGGCTTTGCGGAAAGCCCTGGCCGCCGGCCTTGCGGAAGCGGTTGCCGGCATTGTCGACCTCGAGCATGAAGAACGGCACTCCGGACAAGCCAGGACGCTGCAGCATGGTCAGGCGGTTCGCCGCCTGTTCGAAGGAGACGCCGAAACGCGAGCGCAGCACATCGATGTCGTAACGAGCCCGCACGGCGGCGGCATGAAAGGCCTGATAGGGCATCATCAAGGCATGGGCGGCGTAGCGGCCGAACTCGAAGCGGGCGAGCCGGCGGGCTTCGTCCGTACCGAGCTTCAGCGCCTGAATTTCGCCGGCGATCGCGACCGTCATGCGGATCAGGCAGGCCTCCATGGCGACTTCGCGCAACTGGTCGAACGGCGACAGCCGCTCCGATAGAAAAAGACGCTGCGAATGACGGTCATAACGGCGGCGCCAGTTCGGCATGGTGGCGACCGGCAGAACCTTGACGACGATGCCATACTCGCGCTTCAGCCACGCCTTCAGCGCGCCGAACAGATCGTCGCCGGGGTCGAGCATCGAGGTGAAGGCCTCGGCCTCTTCCTCCAGTGCTGCAAAATGGTTCGGCCGGCGCTCGAAAATCTCGTGCACTTCGTCGATCGGCAGCCGCGCACCGGACAGCGCCGTGGCGCGGCCCTCGCGCGCCAGAAGCTCGTTGAGATCGGACAGCCGCTCGGCCTGCTCGCGGTAAGCGCGAAACAGTTTTATCATCGCAGCCGATGCGTTGGGGGCTGCCTCGGCCAGTTCGATCAGTTCCTGGTCGCCCGGCAGCTCACCGGCAAGCAGCGGGTCGCCGAACACTTCCTTCAAGGCCGAGATCGACCCTCTCGCCTCACCCTGCAATTCATGCGGGTCGACCTTGTAGACAGAGGCCAGCTTCAGGATCAGTTGCACCGTCAGCGGCCGTTGGTTGCGCTCGATCAGGTTGAGATAGGACGGCGAGATGCCGAGCCCCTCGGCCATCGCCGTCTGGGTCAGGCCTTTGGCGATGCGGATGCGGCGGATGCGCGGCCCGGCGAATATCTTCTGGTCGGCCATCGGCTTTCCGTGACAGGAATTTACACGACTTGCGAGCGATGAACGGCGCACCATCTTTTTACAATTATGACAGACTTACAGCGGCAAGCAGTCAAACACAACACAGGTTTTCTCTTATTTTCTACCGGAAATGGCGGTTTTCCTCGCTCTCGTCGCGGCGCAATGTAAATGATGTCACACACAGACGACGCACACCATCCCAGGGCGCGGCGTTTCAAGACACTGGCATCGATTGATCTGGAGTGACCAATGACTGATTTTTACAATCTTGTCCCATCCGCGCCCGAAGGCCGCTTCGACGGCATCGAACGAGCCTATTCGCCGGACGATGTGAAGCGGCTGCGCGGGTCGGTCCAGATACGCCAGAGTCTTGCCGAAATGGGCGCCAACCGGCTGTGGAAGCTCATCCACGAGGAAGACTTCGTCAATGCACTCGGCGCCATGTCGGGCAACCAGGCGATGCAGCAGGTGCGTGCCGGGCTGAAGGCAATCTATCTCTCGGGCTGGCAGGTCGCCGCCGACGCCAACACCGCGTCGGCCATGTATCCGGACCAGTCGCTCTATCCCGCCAATGCGGCGCCCGAACTGGTCAAGCGCATCAACCGCACGCTGCAGCGCGCCGATCAGATCGAGACCTCGGAAGGCAACGGCCTGTCGGTCGACACATGGTTCGCGCCGATCGTCGCCGATGCCGAGGCCGGCTTCGGCGGACCGCTCAACGCCTTCGAGATCATGAAGGCGTTCATCGAGGCGGGCGCTGCCGGCGTCCACTATGAGGACCAGCTGGCCTCTGAGAAGAAGTGCGGCCATCTCGGCGGCAAAGTGCTGATCCCGACCGCCGCGCATATCCGCAACCTCAACGCGGCGCGTCTGGCGGCCGACGTGATGGGCACGCCGACGCTAGTCGTGGCACGCACCGATGCGGAAGCGGCAAAGCTTCTGACCTCCGACATTGACGAGCGCGACCAGCCTTTCGTCGACTACGATGCCGGCCGCACGGTTGAAGGCTTCTACCAGGTCAGGAACGGCATCGAACCGTGCATCGCGCGCGCCGTTGCCTATGCGCCGCATGCCGACCTGATCTGGTGCGAAACATCCAAGCCCGATCTGGCGCAGGCCAAGAAATTCGCCGAAGGCGTGCGCAGGCATCATCCGGGCAAGCTGCTCGCCTATAATTGCTCGCCGTCGTTCAACTGGAAGAAGAACCTCGACGACGCGACGATCGCCAAGTTCCAGCGCGAGCTCGGCGCCATGGGCTACAAGTTCCAGTTCATCACATTGGCCGGGTTCCACCAGCTCAATTTCGGCATGTTCGAGCTGGCCCGCGGCTACAAGGCGCGGCAGATGGCGGCCTATTCCGAGTTGCAGGAAGCCGAGTTCGCGGCCGAAGTCCACGGCTACACCGCGACCAAGCACCAGCGCGAGGTCGGCACCGGCTATTTCGACGCCGTGTCGATGGCAATCAGCGGCGGCCAGTCGTCGACCACCGCCATGCATGAATCGACCGAGCACGTCCAGTTCAAGCCGGCAGCGGAATGAACCGATCGACATAACCAACAGAGGAAACGCCCGAAGGGCAAGGGAGAAGAAAATGGCATCGATAAGCCGCGTCAAGGAACGTGCAGAAGAGCAGTCCACCACGATGAGTGTCGACCAACAGGCGACAATCCGCATGCTGGCCAACGACCTGCACCGGCTCAATCAATCGGTGATGAAGGCAGTGGAGGCCGGCGTCTCGGTGGAACTGGTGCGCTCGGCCCGGCATCATGGCGGCGACGGCAATTGGGGCGACCTGCTGATCCCGGTGATCGTCACGCAGAAGAGTCACGGCTGATCTTCCCTAACGGAAGCTTTGTGCTTGTGGAACCTATGGACCCCGCCGCTCACTGGCCGATTTCAACGTCACCCGCGGGTTTTCAGCGCGGGTGACTTTTGCTTTTGAGCGTAAACTTAACTACAGTTCGAAAACAGACCTTGTCTCCGGGGTTTAATATTTCCGGCTATATTTCGCAGGTCCGTCATTTCAGCTTGACATGGCGGGCGATCTCACGCCAATTGGCTCTCGGATTTCAACCCTGCATTGAAGCAGCGCCGAGTGCCCGCCCCGCCCATGTGCCCTGTGAACCGCGAGACCGACACCGCCAAACATCTGAATTCGTCAAGCAGGGACGCGAACTCCGAGATATCAACGGATTTCTCCCACGTGCTGGTCGTTGGAAAATCGCCGATCAACCGGGTGGTGGTGTCGAAGATCGTCGAGAAGTCCGGACTGAAGCCGATCTCCGAGTCGCCCGAAATGGCGGCCAAGACATTGCGAACCCTCATTCCGGGCGCCGTCGTTCTCGATGGCGGCCCCGACAACGAGGACTGCCGCGCGCTGATGGCGGCCATCGACGCCTTGCGGCGGACATCTGGGCGGTCGCTCCCCAAGGTGATCCTGCTTTCAACCAAGACCGGCACGCCCGACAGCCTGGGCCTGTCGAGCGTGGTCGATGTGGTGGTAACCAAGCCGATCACCACCGAAAGGCTGCAGCCGGTGGTCGACCGGCTGATCAGTCTCGGGCGCGGCTGATCGCAATCCGCCCGAACGCGTGCGGGGCGGTCAGCCTTCCTTGCCGATGCTCTCGATCAAAGCCGGCAGTTCGCCAAGATCGACAATCTGGCGGAAGCGCGGTGCTGCCACCGGCGGTTCGACATGTTCGAGCACCCAGGTCAGTTCGTGCGGGACGTACACACCCCAGCTGCCGGCCTCGATGGCCGGCACCACGTCCGACTTGAGCGAATTGCCGACCATCATGCTGTCCTGCGGGCTGCCGTGGCGGCCAAAGATCCTGGCATAGGTGGCGGCGCTCTTGTCGCTGACGATCTCGACGGCATCGAACAGGTCGCCAAGGCCGGACGCCGCCAGCTTGCGCTCCTGGTCGAACAGATCGCCCTTGGTGATCAGCACCAGATGGTAGGTGCCGGCGAGCTTTTCGACTGTCTCGCGCGCATGCGGCAGCGCCTCGACAGGATGGCCGAGCATGTCGCGGCCGGCGGCAAGGATTTCGGCGATCGTCGAGGCCGGCACGCGGCCCTCGGTCACTTCGATGGCCGTCTCGATCATCGACAAGGTAAAGCCCTTGATGCCGAAGCCGTAGACGGCAAGGTTGCGCTTCTCGGCCTCGAGCAGCCGTGCCGAGATGTGCTCGGCCTCGCCATGATCGGCGAGCAGGGCTGCAAAGTGCTTCTCGGTCAGGCGGAAGAACTGTTCGTTCTGCCACAGCGTGTCGTCGGCGTCGAAGCCGATGGTGGTCAGGGGCATGGTCGACTGTCCCGTTTCAAGTGAAGGCAGTGATGTAGACGTTGTCGCCGCGCACTGCTAGCTACGGCAAGGGGAATGGTGGGCAACAATGCCGGAATTGGGCGCCTGGAAGCGTGAACTGGAGCAAATTCTGAGCTCCTTGCCAGGTCGCGCTCCGACCGAACTCATAAATGCCATCCGAGATCTTGGCATCGCCATGGGACACGATACCGGCGAGGCGTTGCTTGAAACCTACCCGGAGATCCTTTCGCACCGACCGGCGCTGACCGCCGCATTCGGCAAGATGGTGCAGGCGCAAGATGCCGCCGAGATCAGGCAGATGCTGGATCAGGACCTGAGCGGTCCGGCATCGTTCAGACAGATCGCAGCGGGGAAAACAAGCATCGGCGTGCTGTCATCAAAGGATGCCTATAACCGCCTCGACGAAGTCTTCGATCATGTCGATTTCAATAATTGCCGCCGCGCTGTCATGGTCGGCTGCGGCGGGCGACCGTTCACCATGTTCCGTATTCACGACCAGACAACTGTCCCTGAGATCATCGGCCTCGACATCGTTCCCGAAGCCGTCGAAACGGCAAACAGGCTCGCCGCCAAGCTCAGCTATGCGCGCATGCGGGCCGAGCTGTGCGACGGATGCGATTATGATTACAGCGACGCTCAGGTTGTCTATGTCGCGAGCATGGTTTCGCCTAAGGCAGCTGTCGTGTCTCGTATCGCCGATACCGCGGCCGAGACTGTGCAGATCGTTTTGTGGGAGCCTGTTTCGCTAGGCAGGCTTTGGGCTGAAAATGCGGAACGCACACTTGACCCTCGGCTAGAGGTCATCGGCCGCACGAGCATCTCGCGAAACATGACCAGAGACGTGTTCGTCGCCCGACGAGACGGTTCATCTTCGACCCGGCAGCTGGGCTGATCGTGTCGGCTCTTGGAAAGAGCGATCGAGTGATCCTCGCCCTGGCGCGGGCATGGTGCCTGGTGCGCCATCCCATGATTTGCAAACGCACATTCGACCATAGCGGCATGCTGCCGGATCCGGCGAGACCGGCTTCCTATGCAGACAAGTTCCTGTGGCGAAAGCTTTTCGATCACAATCCGTTTTTCACGACAGCTTGCGACAAGCTCGCCTCGAAAACCTACGCTTTGTCCACCTGCCCCGAACTAAAGACTGCCGAGGTCCTATGGTCCGGGGAAGACGCAACAAAGATTCCGGCGGAGGTTCTTGCCGGCAATGTCATGGTGAAGGCCAATCATGGCTGCCGCTGGAACATGATGGTGCGCAACGGTGAGGTGGACAGAGCCAGGCTGCGCCGGCGTACAGCTCGCTGGATGCGCCGTCGCTACGGCAGGAAATTCGGCGAATGGGGCTACAAGTACGCCAGCAGGCGCATCCTTGTGGAAGAGATGCTCCTTCAGGACAGTCAGCCTGTCGCTTTGGAGTACAAATTCCACGTGTCCAACGGGACGACGGCCTATGTCTATGCCGCACGTCGGGATGAGCACGGCAACGAACAGAAATGTCATTTCGACCGGGACGGAACCTATGCGCCGCCACCGCCAGGCAGCGGCCCCCAGTGGGTCCGGATCGACCTGCCGGCATCCTTCCCGCGCATGCTTGCCATCGCCGAGCGGCTGACCGTGCCGTTCGATCACATGCGTTGCGATTTCTACGAAATCAACGGCGCGATCTTCTTTTCCGAATTCTCGGTCTATCCGCTATCCGGCAAAGGCATCATCAACACAAGGCTCAGGGATCTGTGCGCAGACAGCTGGGACCTCAGCCAATCCTGGTTCCTGACCGCGCCGCAAAGCGGATGGCGCAGGCTCTATGCCGGTGCCTTGCGCAGATGGCTGGATGCAAATGCGCTGCCCGGCAAGGCCGTCTGACAGAGGCCGTCCAGCCTCGTTGCCGCACCTATCGGGCCGGCTCCCCTTCCCTTCCATCACCGGCAACAGCTATACTGTGATAATTGCAACCCAAACTGGTGAATGATGCCGCCTGCGAAAAAGGAAGTCCGTCCGTCGACCCGCGGAGGACGCGTCCGAACGCCTGCCTTCGTGAAAAATCAACGCGGCGTGAAGAACTGGAAGGAAGTCAGCGCTTGGCTGGAATGGCGCGGCATCGAAGACATAGAATGCATCACGCCTGATCAGGCTGGCGTCGCGCGCGGCAAGATGATGCCGTCGAAGAAATTCACTTCCAACACCTCGCTGGCGCTGCCATCGGCAGTGTTCATGACGACGATTTCGGGCGGCTATCCCGAGGATGGCAACGGTTTCCACTATCCGGAGGATGATGGCGACCTGAAGCTTATGCCGGATCTGTCGACGTTGACCGTCGTGCCGTGGGAAGAAGACCCGACGGCCGCCGTCATCTGCGACCTCGTCCATCAGGATGGCCGTTCGGTCGAGTTCACGCCGCGCAACGTCCTGAAGCGCGTGGTAGCAGCCTATGACAAGCGCGGGCTGAAGCCGGTGGTGGCGCCCGAGATCGAATTCTATCTGGTGCGCAAGAACCCCGACCCGGATTATCCGTTGACCCCACCCGTCGGGCGTTCCGGACGGGCAATCGGCGGCGGCGCCGGCTATTCGATCGCCGGCGTCAACGAGTTCGACGAACTGATCGACGACATCTACCATTTCTCCGAAAGCCAGGGCCTGGAGATCGACACGCTGATCCACGAGGAAGGCGCCGGCCAGCTCGAGATCAATCTGCGTCACGGCGATCCGGTCGAGCTCGCCGACCAGGTGTTCATGTTCAAACGCACCATCCGCGAGGCAGCGCTCAAGCATGAGATCTATGCCACCTTCATGGCCAAGCCGATCCAGGGCCAGCCAGGTTCTGCCATGCACATCCACCAGTCGATCATCGACAAGAAGACCGGGCTGAATATCTTTTCGGCGAAGGACGGCTCGGAAACCGACGACTTCTTCCATTTCATCGGCGGCATGCAGAAGCATGTGCCGAACGCGCTGGTGATGTTTGCCCCTTACGTCAATTCCTACCGCCGGCTGACGCAGTCGGCCTCGGCGCCGGTCAACAACAAATGGGGCTATGACAACCGCACCACGGCGTTCCGCGTGCCGCGCTCGGATCCGGCGGCGCGGCGTGTCGAAAACCGCATCCCGTCTTCCGACGCCAACCCCTATCTGGCGCTGGCGGCCTCACTTGCCTGCGGGCTGATCGGCATCACCAACAAGATCAAGGCCGAGCCTCCGGTGCTGACCACCGCAAACGCCGATGAGATCGACCTGCCGCGCGGCCTGCTCGAAGCCGTCGACCTGTTTGAGGGCGACGAGGAGCTGTGCGCCCTTTTGGGCAAGTCCTTTGCCGCAACCTATGCAGCGATCAAGCGGGCGGAGTTCGAGACCTTCATGGAAGTGATCAGCCCGTGGGAGCGGGAGTATCTGTTGCTCAACGTGTGAGCGGCGACTTCGTCGTGTGAATGGTGAATAGTGAATGCTGAGTAGTTTCATATTGGATGGATGAGCGCAGACGACGTGCGTCTCGCAGCCATTCACCATTCACCATTCACCATTCACCATTGGCTGGTGTCCCCATGCCTTACCAATCACCTATCTCCCCCGGTCGCTCCTGGTACGAAGACACAGCCGGACCACGCCCTGAGTACCCTGCCCTGGACGGCGACCGCAGCTGCGACGTCGTCGTCGTCGGCGGTGGCTTCACCGGGCTGTCGGCGGCCGCTCATTTGGCGAACGCGGGAGCCGACGTCGTTCTGATCGAGGCGCATCGCTTCGGCGACGGCGCTTCAGGGCGCAATGGCGGCCAGCTCGGCACGGGCCAGCGCGCCTGGGCCGAAGAGATGGAGGCGGAATACGGCTTCTCCCGCGCCAAGGCGCTGTTCGACCTTGCCGAGGAGGCGAAAGCACACCTGCTCGAATTCGCGGCCGTCAACCAGATCGACATCGACTATATGCCCGGCCAGTTGTCCGTGGCGCACAAGCCGCGTTATCTCGACGACTACAAGGCGCATGCCGAGATCATGGCCGGCCGCTTCAATTATCCGCACATCGCCTTCATGGATGCCAGGGAAACGGCCGAACGGCTGGGCTCCACACGCTACTTCGGCGGCACCCGCGACACCGGCACCGGACACATCCACCCGATGAAGCTGGTGATCGGCACGGCAAAGGTCGCGGCAGCGGCCGGCGCGCACCTGTTCGAGCAGACACTATCGACCGGTGTCACCTCCAGCGGCGGCAAGGTCAGGGTGACGACTCCGAGAGGCACCATCACCGCGCAGAAATGCCTGATCGGTGTAAATGCCTATGGCGGCACGCTCGAGCCGGTGAGTGCCGCGCACATCATGCCCATCGGTTCCTTCATCGGCGCGACGGTGCCGCTGGGCGTCGATTCGAAAGTGCTGCCGGGCGGCGAGGCGGTCGACGATTCGCGTTTCGTCGTGCGTTATTTCCGCAAATCCAGGGATGGAAGGCTGCTGTTCGGCGGGCGCGAGGTCTATGGCGTCAACGATCCGAAGGACATCCATGTCCATATCCGCCGGCAGATAGCCGAGCTTTATCCGGAACTGAGCGATGTCGAGATCACCCATGGCTGGGGCGGCTATGTCGGCATCACCATGCCCAGGAAACCGTTCGTGCGCGAGGTGATGCCCAATGTGATCTCGGCCGGAGGCTATTCCGGCCACGGCGTGATGCTGTCGAACTTCTTCGGCAAGCTCTATGCCCAGACCGTCGCCGGCAACCGCGACAGACTGAAGCTGATCGAGGACCTGAACATCCCGGCTTTTCCCGGCGGCCGGCGATTTAGAACGCCATTATTGTTCTTGGCACTGAACTGGTTTGCCCTGAGGGACCGAATATAGGGAAAGTATCTCATATCAGCCGTGGCTGAGTACTGAGCTGATTCTATTGAGCTGTTGGTTGCCGCAGCGAGACGTTGCAGAATCCTTAACAAGAGCGCACAATTCCCCTGAGGGCGCACTGATGCCACAATCAAGGGCAAAGGATGCCGGTTCTGGGCGATTGAACGGGGATTTCTGCGGGCCTGCCCGCTTTGTTGTTGGGACCGATGCCGATCGAATGCCGGGCTGCCGGCGCCGATCGAAAGAACACCGGCTCATCTTTTGGAGGTGGCAAGAGTGAACGAGCCCTTCAGTTTCGGCGCGCCGGAACGTCGGCGCTTCGCCATGCAATTCGGTTATGACATGCGGCCCTCCTTCTGGCAGGGGGTGCGCACGAATTCGCATCTGGTGATCGCCGCGGTCGGCACCGCAGCGCTGCTTGGTGTGGCGGGCATAGCGCTTTGGCTGGCATTGCCGGCCAACGACCGGCAAGCGATCGCCAGCACACAGCAGAACGTTCCGACTTTTCCGGTCAAGACGACCAAGATTGCCCCGGTCGCGGCGACGGCTACCGCGGTAGCGGCGCCACAAGCCGCGCGCAAGGGCGATGCGGTTTCATCGACGGTCGCTGCCGGTGGGGCTGCCATGCCGCCGCTGTCGGCGAACGATCCGCGCTGGACTGCGGCGCAATCCAACAGCGACCCTGCCGCGACGCCATCCGATCAGGCGCCTGCCGAGCAGGCTGCCGCCAAACCGTCTGATGCCGCGGCATTCGAAGAACCGGCGGCGCAGAGCGACGCCACGACGCAGCTGTCAAAGGTCGCTGCTCCCGCCAATGACGACGACGCCGAGACCGCCGCCATACCGACGCCAAAACCGCAACTTCCAGACGAGCAATCTTCCGCCGCAACGAACGATACCCAGGCCAAGGCCAAGCCACAGAAGGTGGCTGCTGCCGCCGGCACCGGACGCATCCTCAGGGCGGTGACAATGCGCAGCGGTCCGCAGAAAAACGCCGCCGCCATGGGGACCGTGCCCGCCAAGTCGTCGGTGCAGGTGGTGAGTTGCAAGAAATGGTGCCAGATCGTCTACAACGGCAAGCGCGGCTGGATCTACAAGAGCTACATCAAGACCGGGGCTTGAGACGCAAGGCGCCAGATCTGGTCAGCCGCCGAGCAACCACCTGAAACGGTGTCTCCTGCGAGCAAGTTTGCGCTTCGCCAGGAAATCCCGGTGTTCCTCGAACGGCACCTCATAGAGGCCGCACATTTGGCAGCTTTCCGACTTGCGGCATATCGGGACCCAGCATTTGACGTCGTGTGTCCAGGCGAGCGCGATCCTTTCCAGATGAAGGTTGGACGAACTTTTCAGCAGAATCAGTTCTCCTGGGACTGCCGTCCGTTTGATATGATCCGAAACTTCCTTGGCAGTGCGAAGCTCAATGAAACGGCCGCTGTCGCGGTCGGCCTGGCTGGCGCGCGAGCGATGCGCATTGTCGCCGGTATAAATGACCTCATCGGCGATTTCGCGCGCGATGTTGTAGGCGGCCCCGTATTTCCTCGACGAGCCGGCGTAGTCGGATATCTGCCCCAGCACAATGCGCTTGCGAGCACCCTTGGCCTTTGCAATCATCTCCAGGGCAATGTTGAGCGAATGCCAGGGCGCTTTGGCCGTATCGACCAGGAATTTCGGACCCGCGGATACCTCTTGCACCGTAGAGCGGTTGGGCAGTGGTGCAAACGATGCCGTTCTCGCTACGACTTGCTCTGGCGGGACGCCAAGTTCCAAGGCGGCGGCAACAGCCGCTGCAGTCGGCAGCCAGAATTGCTCGCCGGGAAAAGGCGCTTGAATATTCAGGCTGCCACCGCGCCAATGAAGGGTGAACCGCAGCAATTCCGGATACGCGGCATGCACGTCACTCACGCGGTAGTCTGCCTCGCCGGACTGGCCGAAGGTCGCAATCCGGCATTTCGCGCCAGACGCCATGCCGATCACCAGTGGGTCATCGCAATTGAGAACCGCAAGTCCATCAGGTTGGAGTGCCCCGACCAGCGCCCGCTTCTCTCCCGCCACAGCTTCCAGAGTCTTGAACTTGCCGAAATGCTCCAGACGGATCATCGTAACCACCGCCACACTCGGCTTCAGCATCTGCGCCATGGTGCTGATCGTGCCGAAGTCGGAAGCGCCGGCTTCGAAAACGACGTAATCGACTTTGCCGGCCTTCCTCAGGCGCTTGTAAAGCGTTCGGATGAGCGCAGGCATTGTATTGGCCTGGGCCTGTAGATGCACCTTGCCTTGGGCGACCAGTATGTGTGCAAGCAGGCTGGTGGATGTGGATTTGCCGGAGCTGCCGGTAATGCCGATGAACGTCGCCTTGTTACGCGCCCGCACCCAGCGCGCCTGCAGCCGTCGCAGCGCCCAGCCCAAGTCCTTGCGAATTTTCAGCAATTCCAGTTTCACACCCCGCCAGCTTTTAGCCCAGCCTAATATGCGTCGTGCCAAGTTCCAGAGTCAAACGGGCGCTGGCGTGCTTGAGCCAAAGATTCTAGCGGCCGAGGAGCCGCAGCAGTCTGTGCTTGCGGCGCTTCGATTTTCTCTGCGCCACAAACTCACGGTGCTGCTCAAACGGCACTTCATAGAGGCCGCATTGCTCGCATGCCCAAGCCTACAGCAGCGCGCGCGAGATTGCAGACCAGGTGATTTATGCCGGCGATCATTCCCTCGGTCTTGCCGCATACCGAAACCCAGCACTGGACGTCGTGGGTCCAGGCAAGAGCGACACGCTCGAGGTGCAGATTGGACGAGCTCTTGAGCAGGATCAACTCGTCAGGCTGCGCGGTTTGGGCGATGTAGTCCGACCACTTCCCTGGCCGTGCGCAATTCGATGAAGCGGCCGCTGTCGCGATCTGCCTGGTTCGCCTTGGAGCGATGGGCCGTATCGTTCTTGGCCAGCTATCGGATTTTTCCGGCTCGAATAACAGATATCGCCCGAATGTCGATCCGGCTACCATGTCGAAGGCAAGGCTCAGCGAATGCCAGGGCGTCATCCACGATGAAGTGGGGGCCGCCCGCGGGGACGAGCACCTGGCCGCGATTTTCCAGAGGCTGGAACGTCGCGGTTCTGTCCTTGACCATCTGCGCAGGAACGCCCAGTTCAAGAGCGGTTGCAACCGCCGCTGACGTCGGCAGCCAGAAATGCTGGCCGGGGAACGACGTCTCGATATCGAGCACACCGCCGCGCCAGTGGAGCGAGAACCGCAACGGCTTGGGATAGGCTGCCTCGATATCGCTGACGCGATAATCCGCCTGCCCCGATGTGCCGAATGTGACGGAACGGCAATAGCTCGCCGAGGCCATGCCCATCACAAGAGGGTCATCGGCATTGAGCATCGCGAAGCCGCCCGGCTCCAGCGCCGCGACTAGGGCGCTCTTTTCTCGAGCGACGTTTTCCACAGTCTTGAAACTGGCCCGATGCTCCAGCCGGACCATTGTGACAACAGCCACGTCGGGGCGAAGCAACTCGGTCATGGGCTTCATTGTATCCGGGCCGAATGCAGCAGCCTCGAAGACGACGTAGTCGGTTTTGCCGCCCTTTCCCATTCGCCTGGATAGGGTCGAGACCAACAGTTTCATAGTGTTGGCCAGAACCTGTGTGTGGACCGAACCCTGGCCAGCCAGGATGTGTCCAAGCAGGCTTCCCGCCGTCGTCTTGCCGGAGCTTCCGGTAACACCGATGAAAATTGCCTTGCTTCTCGCCCGCGCACGCTTGGCCAGGTAAAGCCGCAGCCGCCATCCCAGATCGTAGCGACTTTTCTGCTGCCTGATCTTCATCACCCGCCAACACTATCCACGATCCGTTATGCCTTTCGGGGGATCGAGAAGTCAAACTGGGGTCCGGCGTGACGACGTCAACTGTTCGTTCCTCGGCCGGCCGGCGCACCGATGCGAACTCTTGCCGACATTGCTCTGTCTGCCATGCATTGCGAACAGCGAGGTACTTCCCGAATTGCTCAAATGCAGCGGCCGCCGTCGACCTCCAGCGCCACACCGGTGATGAAGGCGGCTTCGTCCGACGCAAGCCAAAGCGCAGCGTTGGCGATATCGAGCGGCGTCGACAGACGGCCGAGCGGTATCGAGGCACGGAATTTCTCGCGGATCTCCGGCGTGTCAGTGCCCATGAATTTCTCCAGCATGCCGGTCTCGCCGGCGACCGGGCAAAGGCAGTTCACGCGGATGTTCTTGGGCGCGAGTTCGACCGCCATCGACTTGGTCGCGGTGATCGCCCAGCCCTTCGAGGCATTGTACCAGGTGAGCCCCGGCCGCGGCCGCAGACCGGCGGTCGAAGCCGTGGTCAGGATGACGCCGCCGCCCTGCCGCTCCATGATCGGCACCACGGCAAGTGCGGCGTGATAGATCGCCTTCATGTTGACTGAAGTGATCAGGTCGAAGGTCGCCTCGTCGACGTCGAGCATGTCGCCATTGCGATGGGTGTAGCCGGCATTGTTGACCATGATATCGATGCGGCCGAAGGCGCTTTTTGCGGCATAGACCATCTCGTCGAATTCGGAACGCTGCGAAACGTCGGTCTGGGTCCAGATCGCGGCCTGGCCGATCTCTGCTGCAACGCGCTCCGCGCCCTTGGCGTTGAGGTCGGCGACGACGACCTTGGCGCCCTCTTCGGCAAAGCGCCTGGCCATGCCTTCGCCGAAACCTGACGCAGCACCCGTGATGACGGCAACCTTGTTTTCCAGACGCATGCTTTTTCCGCTCATTGAAGACCCACCTCGCAAGCGCATTTTCCTTTTTGTTTGATGCGTGTCTGTCTCCCAGAACCGCTTCGCACTTCTGGGCGACACGCATTAGCTTTCGTCACATTCCCGCTTTATGTTGCAGGCGCGAAAGCCCCGGGACCATCGCTTGACGAAAAGCCTCCGGGTGGCAGCCAGTGTCAAGGCACATTTGGAGCGAATCAATATGCAGTGATTTGGCCTCGATGTGACACCATGGCACTGGATAGTTTAAATCGATTAGATTATATCCTGCCGCGTCACAGCGAGCGGCGTCAAAGCGGACAGACCATGACCAGCCAGATCATTCCCGTCGAGCCTTTCGACTTCATCATTTTCGGTGGCACCGGCGACCTGTCGGAACGCAAGCTGCTGCCCTCGCTCTACCACCGCCAGCGCGACCACCAGTTTTCCGAGCCGACCCGCATCATCGGCACCTCGCGCTCCAAGATGAGCGACGAGGAATTCCAGGCTTTCGCCAAGCAGGCGATTTCCCAGCATGTTAAGCCGGCCGACATCGACGCCGAGGAACTCAAGACATTTCTTGCCCGGCTGTCCTACGTATCGGCCGACGCGACGACGGGTGCCGGCTTCGACAAGCTGAAAAAGGCGATCGGCGAAAGCGACCGCATTCGCGCTTTCTATCTGGCGGTTGCGCCGGTGCTGTTCGGCGACATCTCGCACCAGCTGAAAGCCCACAATCTCATCACGCCGAATTCGCGCATCGTGCTGGAGAAGCCGATCGGCCGCGACCTCGATTCGGCGCGCAAGCTCAACGACGTGGTTGGAGACGACTTCCACGAAAGCCAGATCTTCCGCATCGACCACTATCTCGGAAAGGAGACGGTGCAGAATCTGATGGCGCTGCGCTTTGCCAACGCACTCTATGAGCCGCTTTGGAATTCTGCCCATATCGACCATGTGCAGATCACGGTGGCCGAGACCGTCGGTCTTGAAGACCGCGTCACCTACTACGACAAGGCCGGCGCGCTGCGCGACATGGTGCAGAACCACATGCTGCAGCTGCTCTGCCTGGTTGCCATGGAGGCGCCATCGTCGATGGATGCCGATGCCGTGCGCGACGAGAAGCTGAAGGTGCTGCGGGCGCTGAAGCGCATCAACGGCAATGAGGCACCCAAGCACACCGTGCGCGGGCAGTACCGCGCCGGCGCCTCTGCAGGCGGCGCGGTGAAAGGCTATGTCGAAGAACTTGGCAAAGACAGCTCCACCGAGACTTTCGTCGCCATCAAGGCTGAGATCGGCAATTGGCGCTGGGCCGGCGTGCCATTCTATCTCAGGACCGGCAAAAGGCTGGCGACCCGCGTTTCGGAAATCGTCATCGAGTTCAAGCCGATCCCGCATTCGATCTTCGGCGACAGCGCCGGGCCGATCTCAGCCAACCAACTGGTGATCCGGCTGCAGCCCGACGAAGGCGTCAAGCAGTTCATCATGATCAAGGATCCAGGCCCGGGCGGCATGCGGCTGCGCCAGATTCCGCTCGACATGAGCTTTGCAACATCTTTCGACGGCCGCGCGCCGGACGCCTATGAACGGCTAATCATGGATGTTATCCGCGGCAACCAGACGCTGTTCATGCGCCGCGACGAGGTCGAGGCGGCATGGAAGTGGATCGACCCGATCCAGAACGCCTGGGAAAGCGCCAGGCAGGAGGCGCAAGGCTATACGGCCGGCACATGGGGTCCCTCGGCCTCGATTGCGCTGATCGAACGCGACGGGCGGACATGGCACGAAAGCAATTGAGCGAGCCCGTCTACAACTGGAACGGCTTTGCCGGGCGCCAGGATCTGGCGGCAACCCTTGCCGGCAATGTCGCGGCGCGCCTGACCAAGGCCATCGACGAGCGCGGCACGGCCCTGCTTGCCGTTTCCGGCGGCACCACGCCGGCAAAGTTCTTTGCAGCACTTTCGGCCATTCCGATCGCCTGGAACAAGGTGACGGTGACGCTGGTCGACGAACGGTTCGTGCCGGCCTCCTCGCCGCGCTCGAATGCGGGGCTGGTCGCGGCCAACCTGCTGCAGAACAAGGCGGCTGCCGCGCACTTCGTGCCGCTCTACCATGAGGCGGCAAGGATCGAGACCGCCGCGGCGGCCGACGATGCGGCGCTGAAGGCTCTGCCCTGGCCCCTCGATGTCGTCGTGCTCGGCATGGGCGGCGACGGCCACACCGCCTCGTTCTTTCCCGACGCCGAGAATCTACCCGCCTTGCTCGATCCAGCTTCGCGCAGGATCGTGCTGCCGGTGCATGCACCAAGCGGCGGCGAGCCGCGGCTGACTCTATCGATGGCGCGCATCGTCGCCGCCGGCTTCATCGCGCTGCATATCGAAGGCGAGGACAAGCGCACCGCTTTCGAGGATGCGATGGGACCGGGTGCGAAAAAGCCCATCCGCAAAGTCCTCGAAGCGGCACCCACCCCGGTAGAGGTGTTCTGGGCACCCTGATTTCACGCAAAGCAGTCCCGGCAGACGGTGGAGGACGTTCTTCCGGGGCTCGAAAGGACCGACCATGACAGCCAGACGCGACATCGAAGTCATCACGGAACGCATCCGCCAACGCTCGAAAGCCGGCCGCGAGCGCTATCTCGGCCGCATCGCCGAGGCCTCCAGCCGCACCGCCAACCGGGGCGTCCTGTCTTGCGGCAACCTCGCGCATGGCTTTGCCGTCTGCAGCCCGTCTGAAAAGCTGGCGCTCGGCGCCGACAAGGTGCCGAACCTCGGCATCATCACCTCCTACAATGACATGCTGTCGGCGCATCAGCCCTTCGAAACCTTCCCGGCGCTGATCAAGGAAGCCGCGAAGGAAGTTGGCGGCATCGCGCAAGTGGCCGGCGGCGTGCCCGCCATGTGCGACGGCGTGACCCAGGGACAGCCCGGCATGGAGCTGTCGCTGTTTTCGCGCGACGTCATCGCCATGTCCGCGGCGATCGGCCTGTCGCACAACATGTTCGACGCCGCCGTCTATCTCGGCGTCTGCGACAAGATCGTGCCGGGGCTGGTGATCGCGGCTCTCACCTTCGGCCATCTGCCGGCGGTGTTCGTGCCGGCCGGGCCGATGACGACGGGCCTGCCCAACGACGAGAAGGCCAAGGTTCGCCAGCTCTATGCCGAGGGCAAGGCCGGACGCGCAGAACTGCTCGAAGCGGAGTCCAAATCCTATCACGGGCCGGGCACCTGCACGTTCTATGGCACCGCCAATTCCAACCAGATGCTGATGGAGATCATGGGCCTGCATACGCCCGGCGCGTCCTTCGTCAATCCAGGCACGCCGCTGCGCGACGCGCTGACGCGCGAGGCGACCAGGCGAGCCCTGGCGATCACCGCGCTCGGCAACGCCTACACGCCGGTCGGCCGCATGATCGACGAGCGCTCTTTCGTCAATGGCGTCGTCGGCCTGCACACCACCGGCGGCTCTACCAACCACACCATCCATCTCATCGCCATGGCCGCGGCGGCCGGCATCACGCTTACCTGGCAGGACATTTCCGACCTGTCGGAAGCGGTGCCGCTTCTCGCGCGCGTCTATCCGAACGGGCTTGCCGACGTGAACCATTTCCATGCCGCCGGCGGGCTCGGCTTCCTGATCCGCGAATTGCTCGACGAAGGCATCCTGCATGAGGATGTGCAGACGGTATGGGGCGAAGGCCTGAGGCCCTATGCGGTCGAGGCCCGGCTCGGCGAAGATGGCGGCGTCGTGCGTGAAGCCTCGCCGCTGCAGAGCGGCGACGAGAAGGTGCTGGCGCCGTTCAAGAAGGCCTTCCAGCCGACCGGCGGCCTGAAAGTGCTCGCCGGCAATCTCGGCCACGCCGTCATCAAGACGTCCGCCGTGAAGCCGGAACGCCGCGTCATCGAGGCGCCGGCCAAGGTGTTCGACAGCCAGCAGGGACTGAACGAAGCCTTCAAGGCCGGCACGCTGACCGGCGACTTCATCGCCGTCATCCGCTTCCAGGGCCCGAAGGCAAACGGCATGCCGGAACTGCACAAGCTGACCACCGTGCTCGGCGTCCTGCAGGATCGTGGCCAGCGCGTCGCGCTGGTCACGGACGGGCGCATGTCTGGCGCTTCCGGCAAGGTGCCGGCGGCGATCCATGTAACGCCGGAAGCGGTCGAGGAAGGGCCGATCGCCAGGATCCATGACGGCGACATCATCCGGCTCGACGCCGATGCCGGCACGCTGGAAGTGCTGGTGCCGGGGCCCGAGCTCGCGCTGCGCCGCACGGCCGACATCGATCTCATCGGCAACGAGTTCGGTTTCGGCCGCGAGCTGTTCGCCGGTTTCCGCCAGCTGGTCGGCCGCGCCGACCATGGCGCCAGTGCTTTCGGAGCAGCCTGACCAGATTGCCTATTTTGTAAAAAGGGCGGCTCGAGCTCGGTTTGAGGCCGCCCTTTGGTGAGGGATGGATGGCGATTACGGCTGAACCGTAATCTCGCTCCGTTCGCCGGCCTTGACCGTCACCGGCATTTCCTTGTCATGGCCTTGATCGGACATGTGGCGGAGGACGACATAGTCGCCGGCTGGGATAGTCTGCTGCCAGGTGTCGCCATAGTTCAGGCCGAGCGCTTTGCGGTTGCCCTGGATATCCTTCTTCGACGACAGCACCTCGATCGAATAGGCGCCCGGCGCCGACATCACCAGCACGCCGGCATCGAGCGTCACCTTGACGTCCCTGACGTCGCCAACCTTGACGCTGAAAGGCTGCTCGACGGTTGCGAGCTCAAGCGAGGTGACCGCGACATAGTCGTCCGGCGGCAGCCAGAACTTGCTGTCGGGCCCATAGGAGTGAGCGACATCGTCACGCGAGCCGTCGATCTTTTTCTTGGCCTTGACGATCTGGACGCTGATGCCCGAGGAGTCGGCCTTGTCGCCACCTGCAGTGTAGTAGGCGTTGACGGCGGCATGGCCGACGCCGACGACTATGTCTTTTTCCACAGTCTGCCCGGCGGCGAGCTGGATGTTCTCGGTCACCGAGCCGCTGCCGATCGCAACCGTCACCTTCTGCTCACCAGCCGGCACGATGATCCTGGTGTCGCCATAGTGGGTGGTGCTGCCGCCCGGGAAGGCGAAGTCGACATGGGCTTCGTCACTGATCTCGGCGCCCTGGCTTGGCTTCGGATGGATGAGCATGGTGCCGGCGTTCAAGGTGAAGAGCGGCTTGTAGACCTGGCCCGCCTCGATCTTGACCTTCTGTTCCGCCTGAGCTTCGTCGGCGCGCGCGACGACGACATATTCGCCCGGCTCGAGATTGGCCTCGTAGTTGTTGTACTGGGTGGTGACGGCCTCGCCGCGCGTGCCATCGGCCTTGGCCTTGTAGACCTCCCAGGCATTGCCGTCGGTGATCGGATCGCCGCCTTCCGCCATGACCACGCTCGGGATGAAATTGAATTCGGGCTTTGCCGGTTCAGGGGCAGGCGCCGGAGCGGGTTCGGGTGCCGGCGCCGGAGCCGGCGCGGCGACGGTTTCGACCAGTGCTTCCTGCAGCGCCTTCTCGTCCGAGGCCTGGATATATTTGCCGCCGGTGTTGTCGGCAAGGCAGGCGATCTGCTTGCCCTCGTCAGCGGTCAGGCCGAAGCCGACGACGTCGACGGTGAAATCGACGCCTGAGGCCTCCAGTTCCTTGCCCAGCGCGCACGGGTCACCTTCGCAGGTTTCAAGCCCATCGGTGATGAGAACCACGGTCGCCTTGTCCTCGGTGTATTTCAGAGCTTCGGCCGCCTGCTTGACGGCTGCGGTCAGCGGCGTCTTGCCGAGGAATTTCAGGCTGTCGGCAGCGGCCGAAATGGCGCTAGCCGAGCCGGCTTGCGGCGGCACGATCAGCTCGATGTCGTCGCAGCTGCCCTTTTCGCGGTGGCCATAGGCCATTAAGCCGATCTGGTCGTCGCCCGGGACCGACTGCAGTACGGTCCTCAGCGATTCGCGCGCGATCTCGAGCTTCGGCTTGCCGTCGATCTGGGCCCACATCGAGCCTGAAGCGTCAAGAATGATGATAACCTTATTGGCGGCAAAGCCGAGCGAAGTCATCGACAAAAGGAGCAGCGCCGCAGCTACGCTCCGCAAAAGTCCCGCCATCGAAATCTCCTTGAGGCCGCCCTCTGATCCGCGCCGGAAGCTATTTGACAGCGCGTCCGGACACAAGCCTGGAGCGGGTTACTAGATCATGATGAGATTTGGATGAAATCTCATCATGATCTACCCTTTGTTAGAGCACGATCTTTTCCAAAAACCGGCACCCACTTTTTGGGATCATGCTTCTAACGGTTGCAGTGTAACAGGATCGGCGCCGGCAGAGCTGGTAGCACGAAATCAGTAGGTGGTGCGCCGCTCTTCGGAAGGCGGACGGCCGAACTGCAGCCGATAGCTCTGCGCGAAATAGGAGTGCGAGGTAAAGCCGGTGGCAATGGCCACGTCGAGGATCGGCATGTTGGTCTGGCGCAGCAGTTCGCGCGCCCGCTCAAGCCTGAGCCGCATGTAGTAACGACCGGGCGTGACGCTCAAATGGCGCAGGAACAAGCGCTCGACCTGGCGCACCGACAGGCCCGCCGATTTGGCAAGCTGCACGGCTGATAGCGGCTCGTCGAGATGGTCGGCCATCAGTTCGACGATGCGCCTTAGCTTCTCCGACTTGCCGGTCAGGTCGCGCTCCGGCCCGACGCGCTGGCGGTCGCCGGCGGAGCGGATGCGCTCGTGCTGGAACTGGTTGGCAACGCCGTTGGCGAGGTTCGAGCCGAAGTCGCCACGCACGATCTCCAGCATCAGGTCGATCGAGGTCGTGCCGCCGGCGCAGGTGTAGCGCTTGCGGTCGATCTCGAAGACGTTGCCGGTGCAATTGATGTCGGGAAAGCGCTCGACGAAGCCGGCGCGGTTTTCCCAATGGATGGTGCAGCGATAGCCTTCGAGCTGACCGGCTTCGGCCAGGAGGTAAGAGCCCACCGACAGCGCGCCGAGCGCATTGCCGCGCCGGCCCCAGCTGCGCAGCGCCGCCAGCACCTTGCTCTTGCCGGGGAACTCGACCGACAGGCCCACCGACACGAACAGGATATCGACCGGTGGCAAATCGGCGACGGCATAGTCGATCTTGAGCGGCAGGCCGTTGGAGGCCATGACGGGATCGCCGTCGGCCGAGACCGTCGTCCAGCCATAGAAATCGCGGCCGAGCAGGCGGTTGGCCGAGCGGAAGGTATCGATCGCCGCTGCCAACGAAAACATCGAAAACTTGTCGACCAGCAGGAACGCGAATTGCCGGCCCCCTTGAACGGGATCATCCACGACCGGCCGTTCAGAGGGTATAGTAAGGTTCGGCAAAGAAGCTGCTTTCTGGGTCAGAAGGAAGGCCGCTTCAAGCCGGCCGCAAGGTAGGCTGAGGCTAACGTATTGGCCATCAGCATGGCAATGGTCATCGGTCCGACACCGCCGGGCACGGGGGTGATGGCGCCGGCGGCCTTGGCCGCTTCGGCATAGGCTACATCGCCGACGAGGCGGGTTTTGCCTTCGCCCTTCTCGGGTGCGGCAATGCGGTTAATCCCGACATCGATCACGGTGGCGCCGGGCTTGACCCAGTCGCCCTTGATCATTTCGGGCCGGCCGACGGCGGCAACCAGAATGTCGGCTGTGCGGGCCAGTGCCGGCAGATCCTTGGTGCGGCTGTGGGCGATGGTGACGGTGCAGTTGGCGGCAAGCAACAGATTTGCCATCGGCTTGCCGACGATGTTGGAGCGGCCGACGACGACCGCGTTGAGGCCGGAAAGATCCTTGCCGCGCACGCGTTCGATCAAAAGCATGGAGCCGGCCGGCGTGCAGGGCACGAAGGCTGTTTCGAGTTCGCCGGTGCCGAGCTTGCCGACATTGATGAAATGAAAGCCGTCGACATCCTTTTGCGGTGCGATGGCCTGGATGATCTTGCCGGCATCGATATGGGCGGGAAGCGGCAGCTGCACCAGAATGCCGTTGATGGCCGGATCGGCGTTGAGTTCGCCGATGATCTTCAGCAGTGCCGCTTCGGACGTGTCGGCCGGCAGCGTGTGCTGCAGCGAATGAAAGCCGCATTCCTTGGCGGTGCGCGACTTCGACGCGACATAGACCTGGCTTGCCGGATCCTCGCCGACGATGACCACCGCTAAGCCGGGCTGGGCCTTTCCCTTGGCGACCAGGTCCTCGGTCAAGGCCTTGACCTTCTGAACCACGTCTGCGGCGACGATCTTTCCGTCAATCACTTCGGCCATGAACCATCCTCGACATCATTCCAGCCAAGGCGCGGCGCGCGCCTTGAACGTTGCTTCGTGCATGTCGTTGTTCCAAACGTTCCGCCCATTCGGGTAAAGCCCGACGGCAGCGCTTTTTGGGCGCCATGCTGCGCGGCATTGTCACGAAATTTGGCCTAAGCAATCCCGTCAAAGCGCCGTCACATGCCGTAAACTCGAAACCGGCAGCTTTTATTCTGTGCTGACGGGCTCTGAGCGACTCATCCTTTCACGGAAAGGCTGAACCGCTCTATTTCTTGTTTTGACGCAATTCCCAAGGGAAAGCGCGCTACGCGCTTTTCCCGGGAAAACCGTTTCACACTTTTCCTGGAATTGCTCAGAAATAGCGGCGGTGCGAACGGCTTTCGGTGAGTTCGCGCACCGCTTCGCGAAATTCGCGCAGGCTGGCGCGGATATCGTCGATTTGCGCCTGCTGGTCTTCCGGCGCCGCCCCAGCGGGCTGCAGAGAAGACCACGGCCCGGACGCCGCGGGCATCGGCTGAGCCTGCGAATAGGCATAGTCAGCCGGCTGACGAGGCTGCGCGTAGCCAGGCTGCTGCGCAGGGGAATTGGCGTGCGGAACCTCGTTCCGGAAGTCCGGCTGGCGATAGCCCACAGGCTCCTGCACCGGCCTTGTATATTCGGCGGCTGGTTGGGCGCGGTAGGTCTCGACGGGTTCGCCTGACGTCCCGCTACCCGGCGCGGCTTTGCGCATCGCCGAGAACAGTCCGTCGAACAGACCTGGGCTCCGGGCGGGAGCGGCCGCGGTCGGCAACACCGGAGGTGCTGCCGGTGGCGGCGCCACAGGCAGCGGCGCGCGATAGACCTTGTCCTCGACCGGAGGGCGGCGCTCGTCCATTGTGCCGCGCGAACGCGAATTGGCACCGCCGTGCAGGCTGGCAAAGGCGCCGCGCATGGCGCCGACACCGATGCCCGAAGCAAGCCCGAGCAGCAGGCCGGCCATCGCTATTACAGCCCGCGACGGTCCGTTGGGTTCGACCGGCGGTTGCGCGGGGGTCATCAGATTGATGTTGGTGGTGTTGATGTTTTGCTGTTCGCCGGTCTCCTTGGCGCGCAGAAGGTACTGTTCGTAGACGGAGCGTTTGGCCGTGGCATCACGCTCCAGTTCGCGCAGGCTGACCAGATCGCTGTTGACGTCGCCGCTCTGGACCTTTGCCTGAGCCAGGCGGGAAGCGAGATCCTGCTCAAGCTGGACCGAGCGCTTCAAGTCGACCTGCAGCGACGAGGCGATGCGGCGCAGTTCGCCTGCGATGCGCTCGCGCGAGCCGCCGAGCTGGGCGTTGAGCGCCTGGTATTCGGGATGACGCGGTCCCAGACGCACGGCGGCGCGGTCGGCCTCCTGCTTCAAAGCTGCATATTGCGCGCGCAGTTCGCTCATCGTGTTGGAATTGATTTCTTCCGGCAAGGTGCCGTTGATGACCGAATTGACGTCCAGCGAACGCGCCGACGCGGCCCGGGCATTGAGTTCCAGCGTACGGGCCCGGGTGACTGAGAGCTGCTCGTTGAGCTTCAGCATCTGGTCGTCGCTGATCAGATGGCCCTGCGCGTCGACGAGATCATGCGTGGCCCTGAAATCCTCGACCTTGCGCTCCGCTGTCTCGACATTCTTGCGCAGGTCATCGAGCTTGGCCGTCAGCTGGTCCGTCGCGCGCCCGGCCATCCCGAACTGGTATTGGGCCGCCTCCTGCTGGAAAACGTCCCTGGTCCTATTGGCTATCTCCGCCGATTTGTCGGCGCTTTGAGTGGTGGCGCTGATGGAAACGACAAAGCTCTTGCCGCTGCGCTCAACCGACAGGCTCTTGGCCAGATTGCCGACCGCCAGCGCCTGGCGGCGCACTTCACCGCCGCCGCCAGGGCCATCCTGGCGCGACAGTATCGAGCGAATGAGCGACAGGACGCCAAGGCCGCCAGAGCCCTGTCCGTTGAATTCCGGATCGTCGACGAGATTGAGATCGGCCACGACCTTGTCGAGGACCTTGCCGGATGTCACCATCTTGATGCGGGTTTCGACAACAGCCAGCGCCGCATCGGGCTGCCCGACCGGTTGGGTGAGATCGTTGTCGGAAAGCTTCAGGTCGCCTGGCTCGATGACCATCTGTGTGGTGGCTTCGTATTTCTTCGGTGTCGAAACGGCGACGGCGACGCCGAGCACCGTCCCCAATATCGTCGTCGAGACGATCAGCAACTTGGAACGACTAATGCCGCGGACGACCTGGAGCGGATCGATCAGCGGTTTCCATTCCTGCCCGTCATCGTCGTCGCGGTCCGGTTGCTGCTCGTGGAAAGAGCGGGGCTCATAGGCCGCGCGGGAGCGAGGCTCCTGACGCCGGCCGGAAACAGGCTCCTCACGCGCGCTGGCGGCCGAAACGGGTTCGCCGTCGGCCTGGAACTGCGGCGGCTCGGGCGGTGACGTTGGCGCCGGATTCGACCGCGCCTCGCGTTGCGATCGGGCTATGCGGTGACGCGTGGCGGCATCCTCGCGCCATGACGGATCCACCAGGTCACCGATCGAGACCGCCGACGCATCCGCCGCCTCATCGCCGCGCACAGCTTTGCCGAGCGCCAGGAGGGAGCGCTCGCGCCTCCAGTCTTCACGGTTTTCCCTGTCGACCATTGTCTCGAAACTTTACCTTCGACGGCGCGGGAGCGGCGGTCGGCCAATCGTTAAGTCACGCTAAACAGGCATGGGAAACAAAAGGTTAATTTCCGAAGTCTGCAAGTGAAAGTTTCTCGCTTCGCCACGCATTGCCGGGATCTGTAAAATGGCGTCAGAACCGCACGTTAAGCTTTCCGGCTTACGGCTTTCCTCGATATGACGCAGGCCAGCGACATACCGCAAAGGCGGACACTCGCCCGCATCGGCACCTTCCTTGCCGAAAGACGGGGGCTGGTTCGCGACTATCTTTCAGCCATCAGCGGCGCCGGCGGGCGGCTGGTGTTCTCGCTTGCCTATTTCATCGCACTTGCCAACACGCTGTCGATTGCCGAGTTCGGCATGTTCGCCACCGCCTCGGCGGCCGGCGTCATGCTGTCGCGCATCCTCGCTTTCGGCTTCATCTCGGCGCTTTACCGCACAGCCACCATCCGCCCCAATCTGATCGGCACCTTCACCGCCGGCTTCCTTTTGCTTGGCGCCGTGTCCTTACCACTGCTGGCGGCGGCCTCCTGGGGCGTCTACCTGATCTTCTTCGCCAGCACCGTGCCTCTGGCCGTCTTTGCCGCAATCGTCTTTGCCGAAGCGCTTTTGTGGCGGCCGGTCGAGGTGGTGCTGATCGTCAACAACGGGCTCGGCAAATTCGGCCGCGCCGCGGTGCTGTCGATCGTGACCACGGCGTTCCGTGCGCTGGGCGCCGTGCTGTTCATGCTGTCGGGGCAGCACAGCGTCTGGATCTGGTCATTGTTCTACATCGGCGCCAACGCCGCCTCGCTGCTGCTGGCCTTCGGCTTCTATTATCCACGCCAGCGGCTGAGGCTGCGCACCGAGCTCTATCTCAGGCGGCTTGCCGATTCGATCTATGTTGCCGGCGCCGAAGTGCTGTTCTACCTGCAGTCGGAATTCGACAAGCTGCTCGTCCTGGCGATCGGCGGGCCGCATCTGGCCGGCATCTATGCCATCATCATGCGGCTGGTCGACCTGACGGCAATACCGATCCGCACCTTCTCGATGATGCTGGTGCAGAAGATGATGCGGTCGCCGGAGCTGTTGTCGCGACTGCGGGTCAAGAGCGGTATCGAAGCCGGCGTGTTCCTGGTATCGACATTGGCGCTGGCCGCACTCGGCATCGTGCTGCATTTCTTCCCCAATGCACTTGGCCGGAATGTCGCCGAGGCGGCGCCCTTGGTGGCATTGGCAATCGGCGTGCCGGGACTGCGCAACCTGGTCGAATACCAGGCCGAGCTGCTGTTCGCGCGCGGCCAGACCGCGCTCAGGGCGCTCAACCTCGGCCTGCTGGCGGGGCTGAAGGCGGTGCTGTTGACCTATGTGCTGACCACGATTGCCGACACGCCCAGGCTTGTCGTATCGCTCAATGTCGTCTTCCTGCTGCTCTATCTCGCCTCGGCGCTGCTGACCTATTCGGCGCTGCGCAAGCCCGCCAAGGCAATCTAAGCCAATCCGATCAGGCGGCGGATGCGGCCGATATCGGTGCCGATGAAGGATTGCATGCCGATCGCCACCTGCCCCGGTGCCATGGCGGCGACGAAGCTGCGGAATTCGTCATCCGACAGCGCCTCGCCGGTCCAGTGCACGCGGCAGAATTCCTCCGAGCCGTGGAAATGGCCAGCGCGCTTCAGCACATCGTCGACATAGCGGCCATAGATCATGCATTCGGAGAACCGGCGCACTGAAGCGATGACCTCGACCCAGCCGCGCGCGTGCACCTTCTCGATCTCGGCGCACATCGCCGTCACGGTCTGACGGCGCCAGGCGATCAGCGTCGAAATATAGTCGTGGTTCGAAACCTCGGATGCATCGATACCAATCGCCGAGGCCGCATTGCGCGACCAGATGCGATGCTCGTCGTGACCGTCGCTCGACAGCACGCCGTCGCGCCGGAACAGCCGCACCTTGCCGTCGCGCCAGAAGGCGCTCAGATCGAATGGCTTGAGGAAGGCGACGTCGGAATCACAGAAGACCAGCACGTCTTCTCCAGCATGCGCAGCGATGGCGATGCGGCGCAGCTGCTGCACATGCCAGCCGCGCAGCGGCTGGGCCTTGAAACTGAGCCAGATGCGACGGCGAAAGAGGCTCATCGGATCGTCGAACACACGCAGCCAGCGCGGCAGCAGGTCGCGCTCGTCGACAACGCTGCGGCGGTCGTTTTCCAACTGGCGAAACAGCGCCACGTCGCGGTGCTCGACCAGAATGTAATGATGCGCCACGCCGGAGACATGGCGGTCGAGGGTCTCGCACAACAGGCGGCAGCGTTCGAAATCCGGCGCATAGCTGGCGGTCACCACCGCCGCCGTCGGCGTTTGCGGCAGGGCACCGGTCTCGGCTGCAGGGCTCGGCACGACGCGGCTGTTCACCGCAACTCTCCGGCGGGCTCGGGCCGATGTGAGAATTTCTGCCTGACGACACGCAGCAGGAACACCGGATTGCCGACGACGTAGCGGCGCCACAGCCGGCCGGGCTCGATGCACAGACGGAACAACCATTCGAGCCTAAGCTGGCGCATCCACAGAGGCGCCCGCGGCACCGTGCCGGAGAGAAAATCGAGCAGCGCGCCGACGGCGATCGGCAGCGTGCAGTGGCGGGCATCGATATGACGGGCGATCCACAATTCCTGGCGCGGCACGCCCATGGCCACAAGCAGCACGTCGGGCCGCAATGCCTCGATGCGATCGACGATCGCCTGCTCTTCGGCGGGGGAGAAATAGCCGTCATGGATGACGACGAATTCGTGCTGCACCGCCAGCGCGGCTAGCCTGACCGACGCCGCCTCGGCGTTGGCGCGGGTGGCGCCAAGCAACCCGACGGTCAGCGGCCTCGCCGATGCCTGCAGAAAGGCCGGAATGAGATCAGTGCCGTTGAGATTGTCCGGGAACGGCGCGCCGTAGAGCAGCTTTGCCGCCAGATCGACGCCAACGCCGTCAGGCAGGATGAGGAAATCGTCGAGCGCCTCGGCAAAGACCGGATCGGTAGAGGCGATGTTGGCGTTGTGAGCGTTGAGAAAACTGACCTTGGTGAAGCGCCGCTCGGCAATCAGACGAGCGAGCAGCGCGATCGCGTCATCCCAGCCGATGGCAAGGACCGAAATGCCAAGGATCGTCTTCAGCGTATCGAGCCCGAAGGCGGCGCGGGCGGTGTGCATGTTCATGCAAACACCTCCTCCCCCACCGACCCGAGCTTTTCCAGGCCGAGCCTGATGGCGGCATCCAGTGCCTTGATCTGCCGGCGGTGAAAGGCGCTGCCATCGACATCCTTGACATCGGCCGCCGCTGCCTCCAGCGCGCCGGCGAAGGCGGCCGGATCGTCGGTGACGAAGCAATTTGCCGGGCGATGATCGATGCCGCGCAGCGAACGGCTGGTGGCGACCGACGGCAGGCCGAGCTCGAAGGTTTCGATGGTCTTGAGCTGAACGCCGCTGCCCGCGGTGCTGATCAGTGGAATGACGGCGGCGCCGCGCACGAAATTCTGGGCGTCGGACACGCGGCCGACAAATTCGACACCGGGATGGGCAGAGGTGATATCCGACGGCATGTTGCCGGCGACCCTGATGCGAAAGCTCCGGCGAAGATGCGGCACGACTTTTTCCAGGAACCAGTCGAGGCCGATGCGGTTCGGCTGCCAGGTCCAAGTGCCGATCAGCGCCGCGTCGCAATCGATGCGGCGCGGCTTGACCGGCTTTGGCGCCGTGGCAGTGGTCACCAGCGGCAGCACCGCCGAGCGGTCGTCGCTGGCAACGCCGAGTGCGGCGCGGTCTTCCTCGGCCAGCGTGAAGACGAAGCGAGCCCGGCGGCAGAGCCGCTCCTCCATGGTCTTGAGCAGCCTGGCCTCGCGGGCAAACAGCAGGCGCTGGAAGCGACTGTTTGCTGCTGCCGCATTCTCTTTGGCCGAACCATGTTCGACATTGTGGGCGACGAAAATCGAGGGACGGTCGGCGAACAGTTTGTCAAAGGCGCCGGCGAACTGCACCGAATTCAGGACATAGCCGTCGAAGGGACCGGCGCGCTCGATCGCGGCACGGACTTCGCTGTCGGAAACCGCGCGCAGCTTCACGGAAGCGAAGGTGAGCCCTGACAGCACCGCCTTGCCAAGCCAGGCGAGCTTCTGCCGCGCCGAGGCGCTTTCCGTGCGCACGTCGACGGCGCCGAGCACGATGGTGTTTTCGGGGTCGCTGGGCGCCTTGCCCGGCCAGATGAAGCCGATGACGGTGACGCGCACGCCGGCGCGCCGCAAGGCGGCGATGATCGCAGCATTGGCGATCTCATAGCCCGAAGCGAGAGCGCCGTCGGGCACGATCGATGTGGCGAACAGCAGATGCATCTCACCTATCCAGGCGTCAGCGACTAGCAAAGCTGGGTGAACCCTTGATTAAATCACGCAACGCAACGGCTGAAAGGCGCGGACCGGCAGGCGCCGCTGCGAAAGGTGATTAACGAAACGTTATCGTCGCGGTGTTATCGAAAGCCAGATTCAAAACATGCGGCTGGAGCGGATGATCCCTTTGCCATCGGACGGTTCGGTATCGATTGCGGGACGCTCTCCGGGGCTCGCCGCAGAGACGATGGAAGCCGTCGTCACGCTGCCGACCTTCAAGCGGCCGCAACTGCTGCTCGAAACGCTGGCGTCGCTGAAGGCACAGCAAACCAGCCGGCGCTTCGCCGTCATCGTCATCGAAAACGAGGCCGAGGCGCGTGAGGGCGCCCAGGCGGCCGTGCCGCTGTTCGAACGCGACGATATGAAGGGCATGGTCATCATCGCGCATGAGCGGGGCAATTGCAGTGCCTACAATGCTGGCTGGCAGACGGCGATCCTGCATTTTCCGGATTTCCGCCACCTGCTGGTCATCGACGATGACGAGATCGCCGACGCGGACTGGCTGGAGCGCATGTGCAGGACGGCGGAGACGCTTGGCGCCGACATTGTCGGTGGCCCGCAAGTGCCGGTGTTTACCGATCCTGCTCACGCCAAATGGGCCGAGCACCCGGTGTTTGCGCCGCCCTATCGCCAGACCGGGCGCGTGGCCGCACTCTATTCCTCGGGCAACCTTCTGGTCGGGCGCAATGTGCTCACCATCATGGGGCCACCCTTCCTCGACCTGCGGTTCAACTTCATGGGCGGCGGCGATTCCGACTTCCTCAGCCGCTCGGCGCAGAAAGGTTTCGTGCTTGGCTGGTGCGCCGAGGCAAAGGTGCGCGAAGGCGTTCCGGCCCGGCGCGTCGAGGCTGACTGGATCCGCGCCCGATCCTTACGCAACGGTGTAATCTCGACGCTGGTCGAAAAGAAGAAGCGCGCCGGCACGCCATTCGCCGGCGCCAAGGTGTTTGCAAAAAGCCTGGCGCTGCTGATAGCCTCGCCCGTGCGCGGCGCAATCAAATTGGCGCGGACAGGATCGCTGTCGACGGCGCTTTACCCCGTCTATGTCTCGCTCGGCCGCGTGCTTGCCGAATTCGGATACGCCAATGAGCAATACAGGCAGCCTGAGAAGAACTGACGAGCTGCTGCTGGGCGGCATCGTCACCCGCGACGGCGTGGCGACGGCGATTGCCGCGCTGTTGTTTGCCGTCGTCATCGTGTCGTTCCGGCCGTTTCAGCCGGCAGGCGCGGAACTGACCGGCGACGGCGGCGACATCGTCAACCAGCTCGGCTTCAGTTCGCTCGGCGCCATTTCGATCTTCTCACTGCTGACGTTCGCCGACCCCAAGGTGGTGCGCTCGCTGCTCAGCCCGTCCTGGATTCTGATGCTCGGCTTTTTCATGCTTTCGGTCATCAACGCGACCGACCCGTCCTCGGCCATGCGCGCGGCCTTCTTCACGCTGCTTGGCGTTCTGACGATAGCGACGGTCCTGGTGCTGCCGCGCGATGCCGACAGTTTTTCGAAAGTCATCATATTCTGCGCGATCGTCGTTATCGGCCTGTCCTATATCGGCCTCATCGTCTTTCCGCATGAGGCCCTGCATACGGCCGATTCGCAGGAGCCCGAACATGCCGGCCTGTGGCGTGGTGTGTTCGCCCACAAGAACATTGCCGGACCAATCATGGCCTGCTTCAGCTTCGCCGGCCTCTATCTCTTCCGGCGCGGCCAGAAATTCTGGGGCGTGGCGATCTTCGGCGCGGCGATGATCTTCATGCTGCACACCGGATCCAAGACGACGGCCGGCCTGGTGCCGTTCTCGATCCTGATCGTCGTGCTGCCGGGCCTGATCGGCATGCGGTTCGGCACGCCGATCCTGTTTGCACTGGCGATCATTGCGACGGCCATCGGTACCTTAGGCATCGTCTTCATCCCGCCGGTGAAAGAGCTGGCGGCCACCTATTTCCCCGACCTCACCTATACCGGGCGCACGACGCTGTGGGAGTTCTCCGGCGAGATGCTGGCGAAGAAGCCTTGGACCGGCTACGGCTATGAAAGCTTCTGGGGCACGCCGCTGCTGCTGAGCCAGGACCAGCCTTTCGACCGGGCCTGGGACATCCGGACCATCGTGCATGGCCATGACGGCTATCTCGACATTGCGGTGCTGATGGGCATCCCGGCGCTGTGCGTTGCCGTCTACACTTTCGTGATCGCGCCGCTGCGCGACTACATGCGCATCCCGCCGCGCAAGGAGAACATCTATCTCGGTGACTTCTTCATGATGGTGGTGCTGTTCACGGCGCTGAACGCGTTCCTGGAAACCTTCTTCTTCCATCGCGGCGACCCGGTGTGGCTGTTCTTCGTGCTCGGCGTGCTTGGCTTGCGGCAAGTGTCGCTGCGGCCGATCGCGGTACGCCGGCGACCTTGACCGGCTGGCCTGATCCAGCACCCCTTGAGGGGCTTTCCCGTCTGCCCGCTAGCGTCTAAGGAGAACCCTTGTCTCGGAGGGCTCTCAATGACGATCAGGCTTGTTCTCGCCGGTTGCGGCAATATGGGTTACGCCATGCTTGCGGGCTGGCTGAAATCCGGCAAGCTTGCCCCGCAAGCCGTGTTCGTGGTCGAGCCCAATGCCGAATTGCGCAAGCGCGCCGAGCACCTCGGTTGCAGTGTCGCCGCGGGCGCGAACGGGATCCCCGCCGACGCAGAGCCCGACCTCGTCGTCATCGCCGTCAAGCCGCAGGTGATCCGCGACGTCACCGCCGCCTACAAGCGCTTCGGCGACGGCAGGACCACCTTCGTCAGCATCGCCGCGGGCACGCCGGTCGCCACCTTCGAGCACATCCTCGGCCATCTCGCGCCTGTTATCCGCTGCATGCCCAACACGCCGGCCGCGATCGGCAAGGGCATGATGGTGGTCTATTCCAACCCGCTGGTGACCGACGACATCAGGCGTTTCGTTGCCGAGCTGCTGTCGGCGAGCGGTGTGGTGACGACGATCGACGACGAAGGCCTGATGGACGCGGTGACGGCGGTTTCGGGGTCCGGTCCGGCCTACATCTTCCATTTCATCGAGGCGCTGACGGTTGCAGCCGAGAAGGCGGGGCTGCCGGTCGAGACCGCCAGGCTGCTTGCCATGCAGACCGTCTATGGCGCTGCTGCACTCGCTGCCGAAAGCGGCGAGGAGCCCGGCGTCCTGCGCCAGCAGGTGACCAGCCCCAACGGAACCACGGCAGCCGCCCTTGCCGTGCTGATGGGCGAAGACCGGCTGACGAAGCTGCTGACCGAGGCGGTGGAAGCCGCGCGGCTGCGGTCGGTGGAATTGGGGAAGTAGCCGAGACGCTCGCGGGGCCGTATCAGCCCCACTTCATCTCACCCTTGGCGACCTTTGCGCCCAGTTCCAGGGACGAGACGTCAAGAAGATCGGGATAGCGCCGCTTCATCGCTGCAATCAGCTCGACGCTGGATTTCGCTTTTTCGGCTTCCTTATTGAAAGCTTCGAGGTAGGCGCGGGTGAATTCCACGGCCGCCAGACCGTCCGGTGCACCGGCTACCTGATGGGACGGCACCACGATGTTGGGTTTGCGGGACGCGATTTCGTTGAGCGCGGCAATCCATTTCTTGCGGTCGTCTACGGTTGGCTCGTCGGCAACCCAGACATGTACGCCGGACGAGATCAGCACGCCGCCGAACACCGCTTCAAGGCTGGGCACCCAGAGATACCGCCGGTCTTTCAGATCGGCGACGGTGACGATCTCGATCTTGTTTCCTTCGATTTCAAGTGAGGTGATATCGGATGCCTCGGGAATGACGACATCCGCCAGGACCTTCGGTCCATTGTCCTTGAGCTGCGGGCCCCAGACATCCAGCTTGGCTTGCACATTGGCTTTGATGGCAGCCACCGTCGCAGCGGCCGCGATGATCATGGCGCCGGGGAATTCATCCGCGACGGGACGCAGGCCGAAATAATAGTCAGGGTCGCTGCAGCTGACGTAGATCGTGGTCAGAGTCTTGCCCGTCGCCTTGATCGCATCCGCGACCGCACGGCCATCCGACAGGGTAAATCCGCCATCGAGGAGGATGGCTTCCTTCTCACCGGTCAGCAGCACCGGCGTGCGGCGGAAACCCTTCTCGTCAGCCTGAAAATAGGTCCATTCCAGCTTGGCGGCGGCCTTGGCTGCAAAAGCCAGAGGCTGAAGCATGGCAACCATGCCCGTTGCCAGAAGGGTTTTCATTGTTTCGCGTCTTGTCCAAATGGTTTGCAAGATTTCAACCTCAATGGGGTTCAACTGATCGTTCGGAGATTGGCATCTCGGCATCGTTTGAAAAACCCGGATCAAAAAGACAGACTATATGAATGGATCATACAATGGCAGCCGATGGTCTGCGTCGTCAGCACGAGCGCAATGATCAGGCGTGTTGCGCGAGCAGGTCAACAGCCCCATGGCGCGACCGCGGCAGCATTTGGTCTGCTGGGCGGGAGCGGCTGACGAAGCTGCTGACCGAATCGTGGAACTGGGGGAGTAGGATCAGGCCAGATCGGTGTGGGAAAAGCCTTTCCCTCTGTAGAGCGAGGGCATCCCACGGCTTTTTGCCGAGGCATATGACAGGCAGTCAGCGAGATTGAGCTGAGCCGGGTGGCCGCGACCTTTGCCATAGTTCGAAAAAGCCTGGATCGCGAGCTTGGCATCACCTCTTTCGATCGGAACCACCTCGATCGCGGCTTCGAGCAGGAAGTCTCCTATTGCCCTTTCGGCGAGAGCGGCTCCACCACCAACTTCGACGAAAACCGCATCGCCGCTTCGAGCACGACCAGCGGAGATGTTATCCGTATCGAGGCCTGCCCGATCCGGCGGCTCCAATCGGCGGCGTCTTCCTCTCCGGCGAGGACAGCGATCACCACCGAGGTGTCGATGAACATCAGGAATGTCCCCACATCTCGTCGATCTCATCCTTAGTCAAATCCCTGCCGCCGCTTCCCGCCTTGGCCTTCAGATCGTTCGATATGGCGGCCAGCCGCTCAGCCAGCGGAACTCGTTCACGTTCGCGCTGAAGCTCGGATTCGAGCGCTTCGATCACCGCTTCGGTCAAGGAAATCTTTCGCTTTTCGGCAAGCTGCCGGGCGAGGTCACGGGCGCGCGGGTCTCTGATCTGGAGATTCATTCTGGAAGCCTCCGTTCGGTGCGACTACAACATAGGGAGTTGTCATGACAAGGCCAGCCCGACTGGCCTGTCATCCAATCTCAGCTCCCGTACAGCATCTCATCCTGCAGCTTGCGCAAAGCGAACAGCCTGGTCGTGCGGTCGGGTGTGGCGTTGTCGGTGGTGATGAGCTCGCCCTTCCTGACCGGCTTCAGCACCTTGCCGCCTTCGAGCAGGCCGACCGCGACGGCGCTGACGGCGCGGGCCTCTTCGACGGTCATTGTCCAGGAGCGGTAGCAGGTCTCACCGATGGCATCGAAGGTCTCGCCCATGGCGAGATCGCGCTTGGCGACCGCGCAGACCTCGGCCACCGGCTTCGGCAGCGGCACCATGTCGGGGCGGCCGTAGAGCATGATACGCGCTGCCGTCAGCGGCACTTCCAGCGAGGTCAGATGGTAGGGCCGGAAGAAGCTGTAATAGGGGCCGTGGCCGATATGCAGATCGTCCATGCGCTCGACGATGCGCGGATGCGTCGCCTCGACGATGACGAACACGCCCGGCGCCACACCCTTGCCGATCGTGTAGTCGACAACACCCTTCTTCGACAGGATGCCGCCATCGGCGCGCGGTATCAGCACCTTGGCCAGCTGGTCGCGGTCGGCCTTGGGCCCGTGCATGCCCGGCACATCGGGCACCAGCCCGGTGGCGTTGGCGATGGCGCACATCTCGACCATGGTTTTCGAGCCGTCTACGAACTCGACCAGCATGCGCGGGTTCATGTTGCGGCGAAGGGCTTCCTCGCGATAGTCATCCGGAACGGCATCGTGGTTGAGCGGGTTGTTCTTGCCCTTGCCAGCCGAGACGATGGTGTAGCCGAGCGCGGAGGCAAACTCGATCAGCTCCATGCAGCTCGACGGCTCGTCGCCGGCGCCGACCGAATAGACGACGCCGAGCCGGTCTGCCTGCTGCTTGAGGTAGCAGCCGATCGTGACGTCGGCCTCGACATTCATCATCACCAGGTGCTTGCCGTGCTCCATCGCCTTCAAGTCGAAATCGGCGGCGACACCAGGCTTGCCGGTGGCGTCTATGACGACGTCGATCAGCGGATTGGTGACCAGCATCTCGTTCGTGGTAATGGCGATTTTGCCCGCCTCGATCGCCGCGGTGACTTTCGAGCCCCTGTCCGCCTCGACCGCCATCGCCTCATCGCCATAGGCGATGCGGATGGCGTCACGGGCGGTGTGCGGGCGGCGTGTCGAGATGGCCGCGACCGAGATGCCGGGCATCAGCATGCCTTGCGTGACCAGGTCGGTGCCCATTTCGCCGGAGCCGATGACGCCGATGCGCACCGGGCGGCCCTCGGCGGCGCGCCTGGCGAGATCGCGGGCCAGTCCGGTCAGGGCGACATTGGTCATGCAAGCGTGTCCACGGCTTCTTGATTGCAGGCGGGAATAGCAGGGAACGGCCCCGCTTTGCCAACGAAACCGGCGAACACCGGCAATTTCTCCGGCAACAGGCCCGGCCGGTGAGGCCAACCCCGGTAGAGGCTGATTGACCCGCCTCGGCGTCAAACCACCCTGATATAGCTCGTCATGCCGGTTTTCTGATGTTCGATGATGTGGCAGTGCAGCAGCCAGTCGCCGGGATTGTCGGCGACGAAACCGAGCTGAACCTTCTCGTTGGGCTGCATGAGATAGGTGTCGGAGATGACCGGCTGAACCTGGCGTGTCGACGACGACAGCACCTTGAAGCTCATGCCGTGCAGATGCATCGGATGCGCTTGCGGCGTCAAATTCTCCATGTCGATGACATAGTTTTTGCCGAGCTTCAGCTCGGCCAAAGGCGCGGTCGGGTCCGGCGTGTCGCCCGGCCACGGTACCTTGTTGATGGCCCAGAAGGAGTAGCCTAGCGTGCCGCATATGCTGTCGCTCGGCACGTTTTCCGCCGTGGCGCTGAGCGAGAGCGCGATGTGTTTCGCGCTGGCGAGATCCACCTCCGGCACTGGGTTGGCCTCCAGCGGTGCGAGGTCTCGCAAATCGCGCTTGAGCGAGCTGCCGGTGGCGCGCAAGGTGGCGAGGACCTTGGGTTTGGTGCCTCTGATGTCGCCCAGGCTGACGATCGCGCCCTCCTGGTCAGGCATGCGGATGGCGAGCTCCATGCGCTGCCCCGGTCCGAGCAGCAAGGCATCGGGCGCAAAACGCTGCGGCACCGGATTGCCGTCGAGCGCGATGACCGCGGCCTCCGCACCCTCGACGCGAAAGGCGTAGATGCGGGTGACATCGGTGATGGCGACCCGCATCCGCACCAACCCGCCGGCCGGCGCGTCGAATTGCGGCTGGTCGAGCCAGTTGGCGGTGCGCACCGTGCCATAGGTTCCGGTTTTTGCGGCATCGCGCGGCCGGAATTGCTGGATGAACTGCGCGTCGTCGCCGAGGCGCCAGTCGCGCAGGTTGACGACGGCTTCGGCGTCGAATTTTGGATCGTTGGGGTTCTCGACCACGATCACGCCGGTGAGGCCATGGCCCATCTGCTCCAGCGTGTTGCAATGCGGGTGATACCAGAAGGTGCCGGCGTCGGGCGGGGTGAAGGCGTAGTCGAAATGATCGCCGGTGTAGACGTAGGGCTGAACCAGGAAGGGGACGCCGTCCATCTTGTTTGGAACGCGAATGCCGTGCCAGTGGATCGTCGTCGGATCGTCGATGCCGTTGACGAGGCGGGCGGCGAAAGGCTCGCCCTTTTTCATCCTGAGCACCGGCGGCATTCCGGCCTCTCCATAAGTCAGCACATCGCGGGTCTGGCCGATATCCATGAACCAGGCCTGGATCTTTGCCGTCTTGAGAACCACCGGCTCCGGTGCGGCCGCGGCCCAGCCACCAAGCCTGGCCATCGCTGCAAGGCCGATCCCACCAGCGCCGGCAACCGCGGCCGTTTTCAAAACCCTGCGGCGGGTGAGTGAGGTCATCTGGCGCTCCAACGGAATATGATTACCTGCCGCCGTGAATGACGGGGGGCGACCGGCGCACAAGCCGATACTGCCACATCGCATCTCTGTCATGCCATGGCGAGCCGGTGACATCTGCTTGCGCAACAGCGTGAACGCTGGCGTGCCCACCATTCGCCCGCATCCGGGAGCGCGGGCTCGGATTAATGCAACTCGGCCAGCAACGCCTGTGCCTCGGCGAGGTTCTTTTCGGAACCGGCGGCGAGATCGTCCATCTTACGCGCGCGGAAGACAATGAGCGCGTCCTGGCATTCGGCGATCGCTTCCTGTGCCATCGCCTTGTCCTTGTGGGCGGCGCCCAGATCGACCAGCACGTCGCACAGGCTGTCCTGCGTGAAGGCGACGGCCGGCACCGAATTGATCTTCTTTTGCACCACGATCGCCTCGCGCAGGACCAACACCGCCTCCTCGAAATGCGCGACATTGTTTTCGGCGCGGCCGGCCATGGTCAAGGCATAGCCCATCTCGTTGCGCGCATTGGCCCAACGTTCGGGATCGCGGTCGCGACCGAGCTGCTCGGCAAGCGCCCGATTGACGACAATCGCCTCCTCGTACAATTCAGCCGAAGGCTCGCGGGCCGCGATCATGCTCAGCGTCTGCGCGAGACTGGTCTGGTTGGTGATCCAGAGATCGGGATCGCGGGCGATCGTTCGCACCGTGGCGAGGTCGCGGTAGATCTGAGCGGCTCGTTTCAGCTTGCCGACATCGTTCGCCCAGTAACCAAGACTCGACAGCCCGCCGGCGAGATTGTTCTGATTGTTCTCCCAGACAGCCAGCGCATTCTCGCGCGTTACCACGCTGAGCGCTGCGTCATAGGCGGCAATCGCGCGGGTGAGCAACTCGACGTCCTTGCCGTCCGCGGCCATCAGCAAGGCATTGCCGATATCGCCCTTGGTGCGCGCCCATTGCATGCGGTCGGGAAAACCGTCGTAGATCCGCGCTGCCCTCTCGAAGCTCTCCACGGCCTTGGCGTAGAACGTGGCGTCGCCACCAATCCGGCCCTGGCTGTAGAGGGCAAAGCCGAGGTCGTAATTGATATTGGCCCACTCCTCCGGGTCGGCGTCCTTGGAGTAGGCGGGGAGCGCGGCTTCCAGCATGTCGGCTGCTTGCGCCAGCAAGTCCAGGTTGGATGTATTGTCGCCCAGGATCGACAGGGTCTGGCCGAGCACGCGCCGCGTTTGGCCGATCTCCGTGACATCACCGCCTTTCGTCTGCCCGTCGAGCGCCGCCCGCAGCGCGTCGACCGATTGCTGCAGCAGTTGATCGTCAGAGGCCAGCTTGCCTGACATCATCAACGCGCAGCCGAGGCGGAATTCCGTCTTGGCCCAATTGACTGGGTCCTTGTCGCGGGTGCGAACCCTGAGCACCTGACCGTAGACATCGATCGCCTGCCGCAGGGTCGACATGTCCCCCGCGCGTTCGCCCCAGTTCGATAGCGTGCCTGCAAGGCTGTAACCAATCGAAGCGAACTCGCCCGGCGCGGCGGTTGCGGTATAGACCTCCCATGCCTGACGATACGCGGTCACCGCCTGAATGTAGTAATCGGTTCCCGTATCGAGATCGCCGAGCGTGTCGTTGACCGATCCCAGATTCTGCTGCAGCGAAGCCCAGTCGAGCGGCAGTTTCTCACGCGGATATTCGGACAGAGCGGCCTGGTACGCGGTGGCTGCCTCCAGCAGCAGTTCCTTGTTCTTCTGCTTGGCGCCGAGGCGCTGCAAGGCGTTGCCGAGCGTCAGCTGGCCGTTGGCCCAGCTCGCCGCGGCGTGCTCGCGCGTCCAAACCGTAAGCGATGCAAGGGCGGCGTCGCGCGCCTGCTCAAGCGTGGCGACATCGCCGTTAATGGTTCCGATCGATTCCAGCGCCGTGCTCAGATTATTCTGGATTGTCGCCCATTGCGCCGGCGCGCGTTCCCTGGTCATTTCGCGGGTCGCCGCCTGATAGGCAGCAACCGCCTGCTGCATGGTCGCGATATCCTTTTCGCGCTCACCGAGGCGGTAGAGCGCTGCCCCCAGATTGACCTGGCTCAGCGCCCAGTCGAGCGGTACGCGCTCCCTGCTGTATTCGGTCAGCGCCGCACGATGCGCTTCGATTGCGGCGCGAAAACTGTCCGATGTGGTCTGGCGTTCGCCGATCTCGGACAGCACGATGCCGAGATTGTTCTGCGTCGCCGCCCATTCCAGCGGCAGTTTCTTCAACGACTGTACCTCGAGCGCCGAGCGGAAGGCCGCGACTGCCCGCTCAAGCAGTGCCGTCCCGTTCTCGCGCTGGCCGAGCCGCCAGTAGACCGTGCCCAGATTGCCATAGGTCGACGCCCAGTCGTCGGGGTAGGCATCATGCGTATAGACGGTCAGCGCCTGCTCATAGGCGGCAGCTGCCTTGTCGAGGTTTTCGCGGCCGGCTTCCCGTTCGCCCAACGTAGCAAGCGTGGCGCCCATATTGTTCTGGGTGGCCGCCCAAAGCAGCGGCAACTTTTCGCGGGTGACATAGGTCAATGCCTGTTCATAGGCTGTCAGGGCCTGGGCGAGATACGCATTGTCGCCGGAGAAGTCCCCTTGTTCCGACAGAGCGTTGGCCTCTGCCGCCTTGTAGTAGAACGCGTCTTCGTCGCTCCATTTGGCAGCCTGCTCGAAGGCCTTGGCGTAATCCTGCGCCGCCTCCTTGAAGTTGAAGGAGATTTCATAAGTCCTGGCACTGCTGGCGAAGACCTTTGCGAATTCCAGCCGCTTTGCCTTCAGCTCGGCCTCGGCCTGGTCGACCGTAGACGAAAGTTCGCCGATGCGGGCCTTGGCGTGCTCGTTGAATTTCTGCGCCGCTTCGAGCGCGCCTTCCTGAACCGCCTGTTCGGCGAGTTTCGATAGCCTGGCAATTTCGGGGTCCGGGTTTTTCAAAGTCTCGCGTTCAGCCAACACGTGTTTCAGCCGTTCGGTCTGGCCACGCAGCAGCTTGTCGAGCTCAGCCGGATCCTTGGGTATGTCGACCCCGAGCGCCTTCAGCATGGCGTAGAGCCCATCCATCGGCACCTTGCCGTCACGCGCTATGGTTTCGATCTGGCGGCGCTCCGGATCGGGTAGCGTCGAGATAGTCAGCAGGAGCTGGCGCCGCTCCCTTAGGATTTCCCCCTCGTCGCCTTTCGGCGCCTCGGCGGGGGTACCGAAATAGAGCAGCCGGCGCAGGCTCTCATTGACCCAGGGCCGCTGCTGGCCGTTGGTCTTGAGATAGACCTCCTCGCCGATCATGCGCAAAACGGTGCCGAATTCCTCGCCGCCCATCGTGTCGATGTGGCGCAGGATCGCTGCCGCATAGGGGCTGTTGCCATCGGCCGGACCGTCCAGCGCAACCTTGCCGGGCTCGGCGGCAAAGGCGATGACCTGGCCGAGGCTGTCGTCGACCGAGCCCTTGGCGTCGGCGCCGCCCTTCAGGGAAACCACGCCGCGCGTTTCCCCGAGACCGCCGGCGCCAATCGGCTTGCCTTCGTCGCCCGGCGCCAGCTTCAGGAGCGTGCCCGGCGGGAACGGATCGTTGCGGCAGGCGTCCAGCAGAACGATGGTGACCGGCACCTTGGCCTTCAGTTCGGCGACGATGGACGACAGCGGCACCAGCTTTTCGCCGGCATTGTCGAGCGCCGAGATATCGGCATCGACAGGGACTAGATAATTCTCGCCGCCGGCTTCGATGCCGTGGCCGGAATAGTAGATGATGGCGACATCGGCGCCCTCGGCATCGTCGACGAAGCCTTCGAGATCGCGCCGCAATTTGCGTGCGTCGCGATTGGTGGCGACATTTGTCTCGAAGCCGAGCTTGTCGAACATCTCCTCGATGGCGCGGGCGTCGTTTTCCGGATTGGGCAGTTTGCCGACATGCTGGTAGTCGGACTGACCGATGATGAGCGCGACGCCTTTCAGCGCCTTCGGCTCTTCAGCCAAAGCGGGGCCAAACGCGCATAGGCACAGCGCCAGTGCCGCAGCGATTGCCGCGCACATGCGCCCTGTCGCACCTGCCGTTCGCCCAAAGAGCATTCTCTACCCCAAAACCCAACGCTATCTTCCGCAGGCGAGATGGCATCATGATGGCCGGCTGATGGCAAGTCCTTGGGCGAGCTGTGTTCTTGTGGTGGATATGCGTACGAGGCGGCTGGCTTTCAGCGTGCGAGCGGTAGTGTTCAGCATGCCGGATACGGCCAGTCCGGCCTGTTCATGAGTTGACAGGTCCGGACTTGTTGAGCAGTCGTCCGGCCCCGTAGAGCCTCTTTCTCTCAATGTTTCCGGGCGAGGGGGCCACGGTTGGATGCGCGGGATTGGCACTTTTGCGTCAGCCGGCTTTTTTGGTCCGCAACGAGACCCCGACTTCGCGACTGCATCTTTTAAATCAAAGGGAATGAACTGGTGCTGCGAGAGAGGATTGAACTCACCCAATGACCAAGTATCTATCTGAATTTATTGTGTTATTTTTGGCCGCCAATTCGATTTGTGTACCACCTCCATGTCTTCAAGACAAGCCCCGATCAACCAGTCCCGATCACACCGCGAAGCCACGCTAATGCGTCGGGACGACTTCCAATATCTGCGATGAACTCTTGACCTCGGCCAGCCGAAAGGAGCTTTCCGGTCCCGAGCCATCGCTTGATCGGATGGTAAGTCATGCCAGTTCCCTTGGTGCGAACATCAAGCCAAGGCGGCACGTTCCAAACCGACTTGAGTGTGGAACTTTCTGACGTGAGAACGTGGCCACGTTTCAGGGCTCCATAGCCCGCCAGATGGGCATCCGCCCAAATAGTCATTCGGTCGGCAGCGATGTAGATGGTGTTATTGTTGTTGGTACTGCCCGACTCGCCCCAGCCAGGCCTCGCGTGAGGATGGTCGACCAACCAAGGATGCCGCTTCTGCAATGTAGAGCCGTCTGCACCAACGCGATGCACTTCGGAAATCTCAAGCCAACCAAAAATTCGATGGTGAGGCCGCCCTACAAATCGCCAGCGCCCAACTTTCCTTTCCACGTCTTGAAAGAGGCCCCAGAATAGAAACACATCTCCAGCGCCCACGCAGTGATTGTTCAAGTGAGATTGGGCAGCACCAATCTGTCCAAGCGCTCCGCGCCAACTTCGTGGCCTGGTCTTTCCTAAGCTCGCGCTGTTGATGTCTGGATCAAGGTGACATTTATTCCGCACATCGATCCGCTTGCCAGTCAAATCGGACACGATTGATGGAATTGGGTCCGGAAGATCGCAGTAGCGTAGTTCTCCTGGCCCGTCGAATGGAATAGGAAGGGACGTAGGCCTTCCGTCTATAATAGGGCTCGGACACCCTCCAGCCGATGAGTCAAACCCTTTACGACTGAAAATAACCCTCACTTCTTTTTTCCGTATTTCTTATTTGGCGAAAGCCCCTTATTTCCCTTCTTTCCAGCGTCTCTTGCGATCTCCTTGTGACTCTTGACGCGCGTCTTCCCATTTCTTTTCACATAGCTGCTCATAGCTCTCCCCAATTAGAACCAGCAGCGTTAGCCTAGATGTCTTTGCGCTCTATTAAAAGCACGCAAAAACGATCTCCAGATACTTAGACCAACCAATTGCCTGAGGCGCAGCGACTAATGCCTGGGTCAGCCAGGGTTGGCTACCGCAAAAGCTCACATGCCTTCTCGATGTCGCTGCCGATGTGCCGGAGGACGCGCCCCCGAGAGCGAGGATAAACATGGATTTCCTGCGGCCCACCGGGACCGCTTTCCCATCGCTTGTGCGTGCCTGATGCCAGGCGGTGTACGAGCTTTGCCGCTTGAACTCGCTTGTATTCCGATTTGCGGTCTGCCTGCGGATCGGCCGCGAGCGCCATTTCAACAGCAAGCCAAATGGCGACGACCCGGCGTGGGTCGACCTTCTCCTTGCGCAGCCTCGCCCAGGCGGCCTTGGCGCGGCCCTCCGGTGACAGCCCACGAAGCCTGAACGCCTCTACGTGCGGCCCTGCAGCCCGGTAGAGCGTCTCCACGCGGTCGACGGCATTGCGCACCCATTGGTCCTCGGCGTTCGCCTCCAGCCACGCGACCGCTGCCTTGCGGTATGGCGCGAGTTCCTTGGCGGTGAAGGAACGCTTGTACGGGCTGCCGTGGCGAGAATAGTGATCGGAGTGCCGACGGCAAAAGCGCGTGTCCAGACCATCGTCGGTGCCAGCTCTCGCGGGCCTGTCGCATCCAACGACACGGCAGCGCGTGAACATTCCGCTGGGCTCGGCGGCACGGGCTTTGACCTCGCTCTTGCGCTCTCGCTTCCTGATCCAATTCGTGCTCAATCTCGAGTCCCTCTATGGTGAGCTGTGGGTTTACACCCGAAGGGGATAGGCAAGGCTTTACCTGGGGAGATCAGGGAGAGAAGAGATCAAGAGATCATCCCTCTTCGAGTCATCCCCTTCATGCTTCCACCGTTACAGTGCCTTCCACATGGGCATATCGATGGAAGGTATCGAGCATGATTTCCTTGGCAGTGGAGACAGCATAGGCCGGGACCATCACAGCGTCGTGGATCGGCAGTGCCACTATGCCTTGATCTTTCAACGTGAGCAGCACCTCGATCATGATCTGGCTTTCTATGAACTGAGCATCGTGCCCAAGACCACGGTGGAAGCAGTTCCTGATCAGGGGGTGCTTCGCCTCGATTGCCTCCACCACATCCCCGACCTTGTAGCTCCGGGAGAAGAGCCGGCGCGTTCCCTTCGGGAAGCGGATCAACGTGTCTGAAGCGAAGATCATGGCGCTCATGACCTTCTTGATCCCGGGCCGGTTCAAGCCGTAGCCCCAGATGTCATAGAGGTCCTCAAATGGCGGCTTTTGACCTGCCATGCCGTAGAGGATGCGTGGCCCGACCTGCCCGTAGTCCAGTTCCACTGCGCGCTCGCCGCTGATCGATAGTCCCTGTCGGCGCTCATCTTTGCGAAGGCTCTGCCAGAACCCGCCGAACAATCTGCCTCCGCTGTCGAAACGGCACTGAGTGAAGATGCGTCGGAGCCTTCGGTCACGGATGCTGAACTGCGTTCTTGGCCATGGAATGCCCTCCGAGTCGAACCGCAGCTCGGCATCCGCGATCCACTGGTTGATCCCGTCAAGTTCAGCCCGGTATCGCTCCGTGTCCGGCGTATCGTCGTACTCCTCTAATCCGCCTTCGTCCCAGTGGTTCTTGCGGTCCTTGATGCGCTTCAGGACAATGGACTCGTCGTGCGGGTATTCATCGAGGTCGTCGATCCCGATCTCGTGTTCAGCGATGCGATCAAGCAGCCAGGGACCGGGTCGGATAACCGTCGCTCTCGCGGCACCCTCCACCGGAGCAGCGATGAGCTGTTCGACATGGGCCATTTCCGGCTTCGCCATGAGGTCGAGAATGTACGGGAACATTTTGCTGTAGGCGCGTGATCGATAGCGGCTCTTGTTGCCCAGTACACGATTGGAGCGCGTCACGTAGATGTCCCCCGACGTTCCAGCCAGGTGATGGTGCATGAGGTCTGACAGTACAGCATCGACCGTCAGGTCGAACGTCTCCTGGTCACGGGCGCGTCGCTTGTTCGTCCTGAGGCCGAAATAGGCTTCGCAACTCAGCAGCAGTCCGATCGCTTCCTTGACGATGGCCTTGCCATTCTCCGAGGCGGCGAACCGATAGGCATTGAAACGCCTGTCCCGTTCATCCTCTTCGTCGCCCAGTTCGATCACAGCCGGCGTGATCTGGTCCATCTACAAACTTCAAATGGTTGAAATAGCCACCCCGCATACGCGGGCACATTAACAGCTATAAGGAGGCAAGGTGTCGCGGGGCGGCGAAGCGGTTCGCTCTACGGCGCTACCACGTCCTGCGGCGACAGCACGCGATAGACCGACGCCTTGCTGAGCCCTGTCGCTTTCATGATCTCGGGAACCGTCTTGCCCTGATCGTAGCGCATCCGCCTGATTTCCGCGGAACGCTCCGGTGTTGCCTTGAGCTTCCTGCCAAACTTGGTCCCGTCTGCCTTTGCCTTGGCAATACCATCCATCTGGCGCTCTGCCCGTATGGCTGTCTCGAACTCGGCGAACACCGCAAGCATCTGCAGCATCGCACGACCCGCCGGGCTGCTGGTGTCGATCTGCTGGTCGAGAACGCGCAAGGACACTCCATCCTTGTCCAGCCCCCGGACGATGTTCAGGAGGTCGGTGGCGGAACGAGCCAAGCGATCGATGCGAGTTATGAGGAGGGTGTCGCCTCGTCTGAGCGCTCTGAGGCACGCCTTCAGCTCCGGCCTTCCCGTGTCAAGCCCTGACCGCTTCTCCTCGAAGATGTTCTTGGGCTCTACTCCAGCCGCGAGCATCTTGTCGCGCTGCACGTCCAGCGACTGGCCGATGGAGGAAACACGGATGTAAGCGAGGTCGGCCATGGCGGGGTCTCTCCGAAATGTCTAGAGTTTGTGAGACATCATTTATGAGACATGAAATGAGACGTGTCAACGATTGATCTCGGAAGCTATACATTTTGAGACAAGCCGTCGGACGAGGCTTCGCCGCGCCGCCGATTTCTTTTGACGCCAAAGGGCGCGCTAAACTGGACGTAATAGACCCTGCCCATCTGGACAAGTCGATCGCAAGACGCGTACGTGAGCCTGCGGAGGGCAGGTCTATGCCGGTCATCAACGATTTAGGACAGCTTCGGGCGGATTTGGAGCGGCGAGCATCCACGTTTGCCGCACGTGCGCGAGAACTCTTTTCAGGTGACATCGGCAATCTCGACCAACAAATGAAGCTCCTGCAGCAGTTTCGCTCCCAAAGCTACGAACTGCTCAATCAGTTGCAGCATGAGTTCCTCATCATCCGCGCGCTTGATTGGTTGAAAGAGCGGCCCGCGTATGGCCGTGTGACGCGATGGACTTGGCATCCCACATCCACGGGAACGGCGACAGAACCTGACTTGCTAGGATGCCGAGGAGAGGTCGCGCTAATTTCGGCAGAGATAACTACCTGGGCCAACCCCGATGGAGTCATCGACCAGAGAATGAGGCGAACGCTGTGCAAGTTGGCAAACATGCCGGGAGAGCGCTTCTATTTCGTGTCATCGGCGACCATGGCCGCGAGAGCAACGACGAAGGTCGGCAAGGCAAATTATCCAATAACGGTTGTCAACTTGAACTCCGACATGGCCTAGAGGCAAAGGCGGGGGTACGGGGGGAACTGTCCGGCAGCCGATTATCCGATCGGCCAGACGGATTTTTTGGTGAAATATTTCGGTATGAAAGGTTCACATGCGCATTTATGCGGTCACGAACGGCGTCGAGAAGGAAGCCTACCGGCTGTCCGGAACTCACTACAAATGTTTCCCGCGCAGCGATAATGAGGTCACGAACGCGAGGGAGTTTGCCACAATCGAGGAGGCTGCGATCTTCATGATCAGCAACCCTGGCTGGGGTATTCGAATGAACCCCGGCTCGGCGATCATCTACAATGGCATCCAGATCGAGCTGTAAGCGCCTCGATGCCTGAAGGTCAGGTTGCCATCATTAACCCAAGGGCTGTATTGCTTCGTGGTGCGTAGGGGGAGTGTATCCGATGGCGATTGATCTGGCCGAGATCGAGAAGCGGCTGTGGAGCGTGGCGGATCAGCTTCGCGCCAACTCCGGGCTCAAGCCGTCCGAATATTCCCGACCGGTCCTCGGGCTGCTCTTCCTCCGCTATGCGGAAAGCAGGTTTGCTGCGGTCGAGAAGGAATTGCAGCCGCGCGAAGGCAGCCGCCTGGGGCCGCCCGGAGCTGATGCCTACAAGGCCCGCAACGTCATCTATCTGTCGCCTGAGTCGCGCTTCTCGCATCTTCTGCAATTGCCCGATGGGTCGAACCTTGGCCGGGCACTCAATCATGCGATGGAGGATATCGAGAAGCACAATCCGGATTTGGCCGATGCGTTGCCGAAGAACTACGGGGCGGTGGGCGATGGCATCCTGCGCGAGCTGATAAAGCTTCTTGCCCCGGTCGAGATCGCCGGTGACGCCTTTGGCAAGGTGTACGAATATTTCATGGGCTCGTTCGCCTTGCAGGAAATGCAGAAGGGCGGCGAATACTACACGCCATCGAGCATAGTCCGGCTGATCGTCGAGATTATCGAACCCTATCGTGGGCGCATCCTCGACCCTGCCTGCGGCTCGGGTGGTATGTTCGTGCATTCGGCGGATTTCGTTCGGTCGCACCAAGCCGCTCCGGAGAAGGAGCTTTCGATCTACGGCATAGAGAAGGTCAGCGAGACGCTGCGCCTCGCGAAGATGAATCTTGCCGTGCATGGGCTTGGCGGCACAATCATGGATGCCAACGCCTATTACGACGAACCCTTTCCCGATCTCGGCGGCGTGCTCGGCAAGTTCGATTTCGTCATGGCCAATCCGCCCTTCAACGTCACTGGTGTCGACAAGGACAAGGAATCTATCGCCAAGCGGCCCGATCGCTTCCCCTTCGGCCTGCCGAGGGCGGACAACGGCAACTATCTGTGGATCGAACTGTTCTGGTCGGCGCTGAACGAGACAGGTCGCGCTGGCTTCGTCATGGCCAATTCAGCGGCTGATGCTCGCGGCTCTGAAGCCGAGATTAGGCAGAGGCTTGTCGAGAGCGGCGGCGTCGATGTGATCGTCTCGGTCGGCCCGAATTTCTTCTACACGGTTACATTGCCTTGCACGCTCTGGTTCCTCGACAGAGGCAAGGGGAAGGGCGACCGTGCAGGCCAGGTGCTATTCATCGATGCGCGGCACATCTTCCGCCAAATCGACCGGGCGCACCGAGACTTCACTGACGCGCAGGTCGAGTTCCTGGCGAATATCGTTCGACTGTGGCGCGGCGAGGAGATCGAGGCAAATTGGGACAGCCACGAGATGCTGACGGCAAACGGGCTCGGCGGCGGCTATGTCGACGTGCTGGGCCTGTGCAAGATGGCGACACGCGCCGAGATCGAGGCGCAGGGCTGGAGCCTCAATCCAGGGCGCTATGTCGGGTCGAAGGCTGGTAGCGTCGACAACATTGATTTTGCCGATCGACTGGAGGAATTGCAGGAAGAGTTCGAACGCCTGACAACCGAGGCGCGGGCGCTGGAGGCAGCTATTGGGCGGAACGTCGCGACGTTGTTGAGTGACGCCGCATGAAATCGTTCTCCCAGCCTTGGCCGGAAGTCCAGCTTGGCGATCATGTCGATCTCCTCACGGGTCACCCGTTCCAGAGTTCTGGCTTTACCGAGTCTCCCGATGATGTTCGGTTGGTTCGCGGCGACAACGTGGTCCAAGGTACGCTTCGGTGGGAAGGTGTGAAGCGATGGCCGTCTGGGGAATTTGCCACTCTCGAGAAATTTCAGTTGCGACGTGACGACGTCGTTCTCGCGATGGACCGACCCTGGATTTCTGCCGGTCTCAAGTACGCCCATATACGCCAGACTGATCTCCCGGCATTGCTCGTCCAGCGGGTAGCTCGTATGCGCGGAATACGAGGGCTTCTAACGGGCTATCTTCGCTGCATAGTGGCGGGGCCGAGCTTCACCCATCATGTTCTGGCGATCACTACAGGGGTTAATGTACCGCACATCAGCCCTGGCGACATCAAGGCCTTTCGCTTTCAGTTACCACCCGAAGACGTCCAGCGCCGTATCGCCTCGATCCTGTCCACATATGACGATCTGATCGCGAACAACACCCGGCGGATCGCGGTTCTGGGGGAGATGGCGCGCCGCATCTTCGAAGAATGGTTCGTTCATTTCCGCGCCCCCGGTCACAAAGGACTACCGCTCGTAGACAGCCCACTCGGGCCGATCCCGCAAGGTTGGGAAGTCGGTAAGTTGCAGGATATCGTGACATTGCAGCGTGGTTTCGATCTGCCCAAGAACGACCGGACGGACGGTGCCTATCCTGTCGTTGCTGCGACCGGGATTCATGGAACACATGCAGTTGCCAAAGTGACGAGTCCCGGAGTTGTAACGGGCCGGTCAGGCTCTCTCGGCACTGTGGTTCACATGGATGTCGATTTTTGGCCGCTGAACACGACACTATGGGGCACAGCGTTTCCCGCAGGGTCGACATATCTTGCCTATTTCGTGCTGCAGAGGCTTGATCTGAAGTCTATGAATGGAGGGGCTGCCGTCCCGACGCTGAATCGCAACGATGTTCACAGGCTTCCTATCATCGTTCCGCCGACAGGCACTATCAAGGATTTTGATCAGATTGCGGCTACCGTATTCAAGCTGGAGAAGAACTTGGGAAGGCAAGTCGAGAACCTCCGCGCCCAACGCGACTTTCTGCTGCCTAAACTGATTTGCGGAGAGATCGATGTCTCAGAGGCCGAACAGCTTCTGGAGGCGGCGGAGTGAGCTTTCCCAAGCTTGGACGGCTGACCACGATTTCCGCTAAGGCTGTATGGCTCCACGAAGCCCAGACCTTCACGCCATGGCTTGCTGAGAATCTCGACCTTCTCGGCGAGGCTCTGCAAATCGGCGACCTGGAATTGAAGGCGACTGAGCTGCCGGCCGGCGAGTTTCGTCTCGATATCCTCGCCGAGGACGAAAGCGGCAATCCTGTGCTGATCGAGAACCAGTTCGGAAATACTGATCACCGACACCTCGGGCAACTTATCACCTACATTGCCAGCCAGAGAAGCGACGCGACCGCAATCTGGATCGCCGAGTCGATCCGGGAGGACCATCGTGCCGCAATCGACTGGCTGAACAGCACGACCAAGGAGGGCTTCAACTTCTTCGCGGTGGAAGTCGAAGCGCTGAAGATTGGCGACAGCGACCCAGCGCCTTTCTTTCGCGTAGTCGCCCAACCGAACAATTGGGTACGGGCTGTCGACGCCAAGGTGTCGAGTGATGGCGAACTCGCTGCCCGTCATAAGATACGGCTGGCCTATTGGGCGTCGTTCGCTGAATATCTCCGCAAGAACGATCCTTCCTTTGCGATAAAGCGACAGAACAAGGACCACTGGTTCGAGTTCCGGATCGGCCGCAGAGGCTTCGCGATCAGTTGCACGATCAGCACCACGAAGAGCCGGATCGGCGTCGAGCTATACAACCATAACGATCCTTTGAAGATCGGCATAAGGCAGCTCGCTCTCCAGCGACAGGCCATTGAGACCGAGATTGGCGAACCTCTCGATTGGCAAGAATTGCCTACCAAGAAGGCCAGCCGCATTGCCTTGTACAAGGACGGTGTCGATCCTGCCAATTCGGGTAGCTATGATGCCCTCCATGCATGGATGCTCGACAAGATGCAGAGGTTCCGGCTGGCATTCACCCCGCGAGTGAAATTGCTAGATCTTGGTGGTGACGGCGTGGGCGGGGAGCCAGACGAAGATATATGAGCGAAGGGGGCGAGCTCATCTATGAACAGAAGACGACGAGTTATCGCGGTTTCTCGGAAGATGAGCTTATCGAGCAACCCGCCATCGACCTCTTCAAGGTCCTCGGCTGGCAGACCGCAAATCTCTACGGCGAGTTTGGCACTCCGGCTACGCCACGACCGAGCCCAGAGGGACGCGAATCGCGCCGTGATGCATTTCTCCCGAATCGCCTGCGAACGGCCCTCTCCGCGCTGAACCCCGGACTGCAACAATCGGCCCTTGATGAGGCCTATGCTTTGCTGACAAGCGAAAGGACAGCGCTGGAGCCGGCCCGCGCCAATGCCGATCTGTACGGAATGCTGCGCGACGGGGTGAAGGTGAAGGTTCGCTCGCCGGACGGTTCGCTGCGCGATGAGGCGGTCCGCGCGATCAACTGGGAGAATGCCGGCGCGAATGACTTCCTGCTCGCCAACCAAGTCTGGTTCTCGGGTGATCTCTACACGCGCCGCGCCGATCTGGTCGGTTTCGTCAATGGCATCCCGCTGCTCTTCATAGAACTGAAGGCGCTCTACCACTCGATCGCGGACGCCTATGACGGCAACCTAAAGGACTATCGAACAGCAATTCCGCAGGTCTTCGTCCCCAACGCCTTCGTCATCCTTTCCAACGGCCATGAAGCCAAGCTTGGAGCGTCGCTTGCACCCTTCGAGTTCTTTGCCGACTGGAAGAAGATCGACGAAGAAGAGGAAGAGGGCGTCGTCTCGCTGGAGACCCTGATCCGAGGCACCTGTCGCCCCCAACGCTTTCTCGACATCGTCGAGAACTTCATTGCGTTTCAGGAAGGCGACAAAGGCCTGATCAAGATTCTCGCCAAGAACCATCAATATCTCGGCGTTAACCGCGCTATGGAAGCCGTCGGCAGGCTCAAGGAGAACCAGGGGCGTCTGGGCGTGTTCTGGCACACACAAGGCTCAGGTAAGAGCTTCTCCATGATGTTCTTCAGCCGCAAGGTGATGAGGAAACGCCCCGGCGATTGGACCTTCGTCATCGTCACGGACCGCACGGAACTCGATGACCAAATTGCGGACACTTTCTCCTCTTGCGGTGTACTGACCAAAGACCGTCAACTGGTTCAGGCAGGATCACGCAGGCATCTCCAGGAACTTCTGACCGGGAACGAGCGCTATATCTTCTCGCTCATTCAGAAGTTCGGTACCGAGCGAGGCGAGGTCTATCCGATCCTGTCCACGCGGTCGGATGTCATCGTAATCACCGACGAGGCGCATCGCAGCCAATACGACGTGCTTGCCGCGAACATGCGAGCTGCACTCCCCAATGCGGCCTTTCTTGGCTTCACCGGAACCCCACTGATCGCCGAAGAAGCCCACCGCACACGCACGGTGTTTGGCCATTATGTCTCGATCTACGACTTCGCCCAGTCGATCGCGGATGGGGCGACAGTGCCGCTCTATTACGAGAGCCGGTTGCCGGAACTACAGCTCAAGAGCGCCGATCTCGATGAGGAAATCGCCAAGGTTCTCGACGATGCCGGGCTCGATCCCGAGGCGGAGGAGCAATTGGCGAAGCGGTTCGCCAAACAATACCACCTCATCACCAACGATGACCGGCTCGACAAGATCGCGGCCGATTTGGTGCGTCATTTCACTGGTCGCGGTTATCGCGGCAAGGCGATGTTCGTGGCGATCGACAAGGCGACCGCCGTGCGGATGTACGACAAGGTGCAGATGCATTGGACAGCGCATCTGAAGCAAGAGCGGACCCGCGTTGCAGCAATCTCCGATGCTGTCGAGCGGGAGGCGCTGGAGGAGCAGTTGGCGTGGCTGGAGGCGACCGACATGGCCGTCATCGTCAGCCAGTCGCAGAATGAAATCGAGGTCATCGCAAAGCGCGGAGCCGATATCCGGCCGCACCGCCAACGGATGGTCAAGGAGGAACTCGACGAGCGCTTCAAGGCGGCGGACGATCCGCTTAGGCTGGTCTTCGTCTGCGCCATGTGGATCACCGGCTTCGACGTGCCGACCTGCTCGACGATCTATCTCGACAAGCCGATGAAGAACCACACGCTGATGCAGACGATCGCGCGGGCGAACCGTGTCGCGCCAGGCAAGCAGGCGGGTCTCATCGTCGACTATGTCGGTGTGTTCCGGAACCTCAAGGACGCGCTGGCCATCTATGCCAAGCCCCGCCCTGGTGTGGAGACCGATCCGATCAAGGAGAAGGCGCAACTGCTCGCCGAACTGAAGGTGGCGCTAGACAAGGCGCTGGCCTTTGCCGCCGAGCGAGGGGTTGATCCCGATGCGGTAATCGCCGCGCAGGGCTTCGAGCGCGCTGCAAAGATCAGACAGGCGGCCGAAGCCTTGCTCGGCACCGACGAGGACAAGCGCGAGTTTCTTGGGCTGGTAGGCACGGCATGGAAGCTCTTCAAGGCGGTGCTGCCAGACCCTGCCGTGCTTCCCTATCGGGGCGCTATGGTGGTTCTTCAGGTCATTGCGGAGACGATGCGCAGCCTCACGAGAGCCGGGCCGTCGAAAGACCTCGAAGCCGTGCTTGCCGAAATCGAACGGCTCGTCGATCAGGCGATTTCAGGAATCGCGATCCGGGCTCCGATCCTTCAGGGCGGTGATCTGAAGAAGTTGCTCGACCTGTCGACGATCGATTTCGACAAGCTCGCCGCATTGTTCGCCCAAGGCTCCAAGAAGACCGCTACAGAAGTCCTGAGGGGCACGGCGGAGAAACGGGCGAAAGATCTCGCCGCGAAGAACCCCGCCCGTGTCAGCCTTCTGGAGCGGCTGCAGAAGCTGATCGACGAATACAACACCGGCAGCATGGATATCGAGGAGCTGTTCCAGCAACTGATGGCCTTTGTCGGCGATCTCGACGAGGAAGAGCAGCGCCACATTCGCGAGGGCTTGAGCGAGGAAGAACTCGCGATCTTCGACATCCTGACCAAGCCCGAACCGAAGCTGACAAAGACCCAGGAGATCGAGGTCAAGAAGCTGGCTCGCGAACTGCTCGCCAAGCTCAGGAAAGATAAGCTCGTTCTTGATTGGCGGATCAAGGAAACTGCAAAGGCAGGGGTACGCCAGACGATCGGCGAGGAGTTCGACGCTCATCTGCCCGATGTCTACGACCGCAAGCTGTTCGAGGAGAAGGTCCAGCGGACCTATCAGTTCGTGTTCGAGCGGATGGGAGCTTCAAATGAACATGTGGCGCTATAGGGGGCACCAATTGCGCCCGCCACCTCACGCAGCCTTCCGCTGGGCTCTCGCTTTGCCTATCCGGCGCTCGCGTTGGGGTTGAGGCGCTACGACCTGGTTTGACGGCCTCCATGCCGATGCCTTGATGTCGAAGCGCGGTAGCTTCTTGATTTCCCTCGCGAGGGCGCTGGGCGGCCAATCGCCATACCCTTCGCGCGCATCTTGGGCACCACTGCCAAGCATGTAATCCCGAGCCTGCTTGTCCATGTCATGGGCACGCGTAAGCGACGTGAACAGGTGCCGCCAAGCGTGGTTGGGTTTGCCGCCCGGTGCGGGTATGCCCAGTTCCTCTGTGATCCAATTTCCGACCCGGACGCCCGCCTCTGCCGACCGGGGCTTGCCTGTCAGCTTGGTGAGGTCGGCCTCATTGGGATAGGGAACATAGAAGGCGGGACCGTCGCCCACCTCCCTGAACATATCCAACAAGCCCAGCTCTACGAGGTGCGGATGAATGGCTGTCATCCACGCCCTGCCGCTCTTTGTTGAGCCGGCCTGGGGCGAAATGAGCAAATAGGGTGTGTCGCCATCCGCCTGGACGTCCACGCCGCGAAGCTGAGTGATCTCCGTCACCCGCAACCCTGTGTAAGCGCAAATCCATGGCACCCAGAAGAGCGCACGCCTGTGGGGCGTTGAGATGTCCTTAGACGTGCCGTCAAATGTGGCGTTGAGAATAGCCTTGGCCTCCTCCAAGCCGTAGCCCTTCTTGCCCGGCGTAGGGCCGTCCCTGCGATCTCGAATGTCGCTGGCAACGTTTGTCGATAGGCCGAACTCCCTGACCGCATGGGTGAGGACCGCGCTCAACGCTGCAAGGGCCTTGCCGTTGACCTTCGATGGCGATAGCCCCTCGGCTATCAATTCGTCACGCCACTTCCGAACGTCCTCATTCGTCACGTCCTGAGCACTCCGGTGCCCGCTGCTCTTGACGAATTTGGCGAGGTCCCGCGCGTAGTCGCTCTTGGTCTTCTCCTTGAGGCTCTGTGTCGCGAACTTGTGGTCCAGTAGGGCGAATAGGTCCAGGTCTCCCGCTGCTCGTGGGGCTGGCTTGGCTTCACCGTGCTCGGTCTCCCAGTTGGGGAACCGCTTCCGCGCCTCATCGGGCGAATAGTCGCCTTCGGCCTTTCGGAGAGTGGTCTCAGCCGCAAGCTGGATTGCCTTGGACGCCGCATGGACGACGCGAGTCCGACTGAAGGGATCGGTGTTGACGCCCTGCTCAGTGAACAACTCGTCGACCGTGGGGCCGAACCAACTGTCCAACTCCCCGCGCTCTTCCTTGCTTTTGTTTAACCGGAGGACCTGTTTCCAAATCCCCTCCTCGCCCGGCTCACTATCCATCATGTCGACCAACCGGGCGTAGAGGATGCCGGAAAGCGCTTGGACTTGTTTGTTGGAAAGCGGCCGAGGCCCTTCCCTGAACCGCTGCCAGAAGTCATGGAGTGCAGCGTCAGCCTCCCGGTAGCGCCTCTTGGCTTCTGCGGGGTCTTTCGTATCGAGGCTAACCTTGACGATTTCCCCCGCTTTGACCGTTCTTACCGTGTCGCCAACGGGAATGGCCACTCGTCCATCCAGTGGTAAGTTCTTCAAATCGGAAGGTGCGCGTTGCCGAAGGTAATAGACGCCAGTCTTTTTGTGCTGCCAAGGTCCAGGCATTCTCAAGCTCATGTGTACCACCCCTGTGTACCAGACAGGCGGCAAAAAGACCAAGAAAGTCAGATAGTTGTTCCCAATCAATGGGATAGACTGGTGCTGCGAGAGAGGATTGAACTCTCGACCTCTCCCTTACCAAGGGAGTGCTCTACCACTGAGCTACCGCAGCCGCTGATGGCGGGGCTTCTGCCATATAGAACCGGCAAGCGCAAGGCGTCTGTGAACGGCTTTGCCAGACAAGTTTCGCTGACACGGCGGCGCCACAATGCTAGCTATCCCTTGAACGGCAGGCCCTGCCAGTCGCGGGCGGGACGGAACGATGGACGAGAAGACAATTCCACCGAAAAAGGCTGATCCGGAAAAAAAGGACGGGACTGACCGCAAGGACCGTCTGGCCGAGCAGCTGCGCGCCAATCTCATGAAGCGCAAGACGCAAGCGCGTTCGCGGCGCACCGGTGACGCTGACCAGCGCCCGGAAGGCCTGGCGGCTGCTGAAAAAATGCACAAGGACTGACCGATATCAGCCACACTGGCCGGCCAACTTGGCCAACGGGCTCAGGAATCTTGAACCAAGCCGGCCAATGGTCTAGACGGGCCGATACTCAAACTGACGAAAACCGGCCTTTCGGGCCGAGGGGACATTTCTCTCATGGATCGCATCAGAATTGTCGGCGGCAACAAGCTCGCCGGAAGCATTCCGATTTCGGGCGCGAAAAACGCTGCTTTGCCGCTGATGATCGCCTCGCTGCTCACCGACGACACGCTGACGCTGGAAAACGTGCCGCATCTGGCCGATGTCGAGCAGCTGATCCGCATTCTCGGCAATCACGGCGTCGACTATTCGGTCAACGGCCGCCGCGAGAAGCAGAATGAGGGCTATTCGCGCACCATCAACTTCTCGGCCCGCAACATCGTCGACACGACCGCGCCTTACGAGCTGGTGTCGAAGATGCGGGCATCGTTCTGGGTGATCGGCCCGCTGCTGGCCCGCATGGGCGAGGCGAAAGTGTCGCTTCCCGGCGGTTGCGCCATCGGCACGCGGCCGGTCGACCTGTTCCTTGAAGGCCTGCAGGCGCTGGGCGCCGACATCGATGTCGACACTGGCTATGTGCTGGCCAAGACCAGGAACGGCCGCCTCGTCGGCAATCGCTATGTGTTCCCGAAAGTCTCCGTCGGCGCCACCCATGTGCTGATGATGGCGGCGGCGCTCGCCAAGGGCGAGACGGTGCTGGAAAACGCCGCCTGCGAGCCCGAAATCGTCAACCTCGCCGAATGCCTCAACGCCATGGGCGCAAAAATTTCCGGCGCCGGCACTCCAACCATCACCATCGATGGCGTCGAATCGCTGTCGGGCGCGCGAGTGCGCGTCATCCCCGACCGCATCGAGACCGGGACCTATGCCATGGCTGTGGCCATGACCGGCGGCGATGTCGTGCTCGAAGGCGCCCGCCCCGAGCTGCTACAGACCGCGTTGGATGTGATTGCCCAGACCGGTACCGAGATCACGCCGACCAATTCCGGCATTCGCGTCCGGCGCAACGGCGCCGGCATTTCGCCGGTCGACGTAACGACGGCGCCGTTCCCGGCCTTCCCGACCGATCTGCAGGCGCAGTTCATGGGCCTGATGACCATGGCCAAAGGCAAGTCGCGCATCACCGAGACCATCTTTGAAAACCGCTTCATGCATGTGCAGGAACTGGCCCGGCTCGGCGCCCACATCACGCTGTCCGGCCAAACGGCGATCGTCGACGGCGTCTCCAAGCTGAAGGGCGCGCCCGTGATGGCGACCGATCTGCGCGCCTCGGTGTCGCTGGTCATCGCCGGTCTGGCGGCCGAAGGCGAAACGACGGTCAACCGCGTCTACCACCTCGACCGCGGTTTTGAGCGGCTGGAAGAAAAGCTCTCCAATTGCGGCGCGGTGATCGAGCGGATTTCGGCTTGACCGCACGGCAGTTGCTTCAGACAGACAGGCGTCTGGTGCTGCCTTCATTCGCTACCAACACTTCAAACCCGAGGCCCTAGCCTCGGGTTGAGTTTGTGTCGCGGTTGCACGGACCGGAAAGACCGCCTAACAGAAGGCTGAAACCAACTTTCAGGTGTGCATTCGGCATGGCAGCCCTCAAACTCGTTGCGCTCGACGATCAGGATCTGAGCATCGTCTCGGCTCACGTCCAGGACGCCGTGATGAAGGTCTCGGATCTCGAATACCTGCCTTCGGCCAAGCGTTTCATATTGACCATGAACCGCTTCGTCTGGGAGGCGAAGTCCGGGCTGTTCAGCCAGCACAATGAGCGGCGCCAGGCGGTGTTGCATTTCGACCGCGTGCTCGGCGCCAAGACCAGCGGCATTGCCCGCGATCGGCCGACCGAGGTGCTGTCGCTTCTGGCAATCAGCTTTATCGAAATCAGCAAGCCGGCCGGCATCGTCGAATTGGTCTTTTCCGGCGGCGGCGCGATCATGCTCGACGTCGAATGCATCGAGGCGCGGCTTGCCGACATAGGCGGCGCCTGGGAAGCCACCTCGCGTCCGGTGCACAGGGTCTAGAGCATGATCCCCAAAAGTGGGTGCCGGTTTTTGTTGGACAAAACGGGAATCGTTTGTCCAGAGATCTTGCTCCAACAAAGGGTTAGATCGTGATGAGATTTCAACCAAGTCTCATCACGATCTAGACGCAGCCGATGGCCATTACGCTTATCCAGTCCGATGCCGGTTTCGAGCAGCGTTTCGCCGCCTTCCTGACCACCAAGCGGGAGGTATCGGAAGACGTTGACACTGCCGTGCGCGCCATCATTGCGCGGGTTCGTGCCGAGGGCGACGCTGCCCTGGTCGACTACACGCTGAAATTCGACAAGGCCGACCTCAATAGCCTCGGCATTGCCGTGTCGAAGGACGACATCGCGCAGGCCTACAAAGACGCCGATCCGCAGACGGTCGATGCGCTCAAGTTCGCGCGCGACCGCATCCGATCCCATCACGAGCGACAAATGCCCAAGGACGATCGCTATACCGATGCCGCCGGGGTCGAGTTGGGTTCGCGCTGGACGGCGATCGAGGCGGTCGGGCTCTATGTGCCGGGCGGCACGGCAAGCTATCCAAGCTCGGTGCTGATGAACGCCGTGCCGGCCAGGGTGGCGGGCGTCGAGCGCATCGTCATCGTCGTGCCGGCGCCGGGCGGCATCATCAATCCGCTGGTGCTGGTGGCAGCCGATATATCAGGCGTTTCGGAGATTTACCGCGTCGGCGGCGCGCAGGCGATTGCCGCCCTTGCCTATGGCACGCAGACGATCCGGCCGGTCGCCAAGATCGTCGGACCGGGCAATGCCTATGTCGCCGCCGCCAAGCGCCAGGTGTTCGGCACGGTCGGCATCGACATGATTGCCGGACCGTCTGAAGTGCTGGTGGTGGCCGACGGCAGCAACGATCCCGACTGGATCGCCGCCGATCTTCTGGCGCAGGCCGAGCACGACGTGTCGGCGCAGTCGATCCTCATCACCGACGATCCGGCCTTCGGCAAGGCCGTCGAACAGGCGGTCGAGCGGCAGCTGCAGAACCTGTCGCGCGCCGAGACGGCGGCTGCCAGCTGGCGCGATTTCGGTGCGGTGATCCTGGTGGAGACCATCGAGGCCGCGCTGCCGCTGGTCGACCGCATCGCCGCGGAACATGTCGAGCTTGCTATCGACGATGCCGAAGGCTTCCTGGCCAGGATGCGCAATGCGGGTGCTGTGTTTCTGGGACGCCATACGCCCGAAGTCATCGGCGACTATGTCGGCGGCTCCAACCACGTGCTGCCGACGGCGCGTTCGGCGCGCTTCTCTTCGGGCCTGTCGGTGCTCGATTTCGTCAAGCGCACCTCGATCCTGAAGCTCGGGCCGGAGCAGCTGAGAGCACTTGCGCCGGCGGCGATTGCGCTGGCCAAGGCGGAAGGCCTCGACGCGCATGGCCGCTCCGTCGCCATCCGGCTGAACATGTAGGCGGCGATGGCGGACGGCGATCAAACCCGCGCAAGGCTGATCGATGTCGAGCTCGACGAGTCGATCGGCCGTTCGACGCCCGATGTCGAACATGAGCGCGCGGTGGCGATCTTCGACCTGATCGAAGAAAACAGCTTTCAGCCGGTCAATGATGACGGCGCCGGGCCTTATCGGCTGAAGCTCTCGCTGGCCGAATCCCGGCTGGTGTTTGCGGTCGCCCGCGAGGATGGTGCTGATGTCGTCACCCATATCCTGTCGCTGACGCCGCTCAGGCGCATCGTCAAGGACTACTACCTGATCTGCGAAAGCTATTACGACGCCATCCGCTCTTCGACACCGAGCCATATCGAGGCGATCGACATGGGCCGGCGCGGCCTGCACAATGAAGGCTCGCAGACGTTGATGGACCGGCTGGCCGGCAAGATCGACATCGACTTCGACACGGCGCGGCGGCTGTTCACGCTGGTCTGCGTGCTGCACTGGCGAGGTTAGACCTGACTGGGGCGCCCCGCTCGATCCTGTTCTTGTGCGGCATGAACGCCGTGCGCTCACCGATGGCCGAGCAGCTGGCGCGGCGCATGCTGCCGCCGGCCACTTTCGTCGCCTCTGCCGGCGTGCACAGGGGCGAGCGCGATCCGTTCGTCGACGCGGTGCTGGCCGAAGAGGGCCTGACGCTGGGCGAGCGCCAGCCGCGCTCGATGGACGATCTCGAGGACGATTATTTCGACCTGATCGTCACCCTGGCGCCGGAAGCCCACCACGCCGCGCTCGAACTCACCCGCTCGCTTGCCGTCGACGTCGAATACTGGCCGATGCCGGATCCGACCGATGTCGGCGGCAGGCGCGAGCAGATCATGGCCAGCTATCGCGACGTGAGAGAACGGCTGAAAGCGCGCATCAGCCGACGTTTTCTGCTTCCGGAGGTAAAAAACGCGGCGGATTGATGCATGTCGCTCAAAAGCGGTCCCGGTTTTGAGACAACGACATGCATAAAACGAAACCTTGGAGCGCGTCGCATATGACGCGATCTAAGCGTGTTCACAAGCGCACGATTATCATATAGGTTCCGCCGAAATTCCGGCCTGGGCGCTCCAGGGCGCCGGAACTGCAATCCAAGCAAAGGTATCGAATGCCGAAGGAAGAAGTCCTCGAGTTTCCGGGTGTCGTGACGGAATTGTTGCCCAACGCGATGTTCCGGGTGAAGCTCGAAAACGAACACGAGATCATCGCCCATACGGCTGGCCGCATGCGCAAGAACCGCATCCGTGTGCTGACCGGCGACAAGGTCCTGGTCGAGATGACGCCCTATGACCTGACCAAGGGCCGCATCACCTACCGTTTCAAGTAACAGTCCGGCGCGAACCGCGATGAGCATCCTGCAGAAGCTCGTGCTTGCCTCTGGTTCGCCGCGCCGGATCGAACTGTTGCAACAGGCCGGCATCGAGCCGGACCGCGTGCTGCCAGCCGATGTCGACGAAACGCCGCTGCGCGCCGAACATCCGCGCTCGCTGGCCAAGCGGCTGTCGAAGGAAAAGGCCGAGAAGGCGCTGGCCTCGCTGAAAAGCGAGGAAGACTATGCGCCAAGTTTCGTGCTGGCCGCCGATACGGTGGTCGCGGTCGGACGCCGCATCCTGCCCAAGGCCGAGACGCTGGACGACGCCGCCAATTGCCTTGGACTGCTTTCGGGCCGTTCGCACCGGGTCTATTCCGGCATCTGCCTGATTACGCCGGGCGGCAAGCTGCGCCAAAGGCTGGTTGAATCCAGGGTACGCTTCAAGCGGCTTCCACGCGAGGAGATCGACGCCTATGTCGCCTCCGGCGAATGGCGCGGCAAGGCCGGCGGCTATGCCGTCCAGGGTCTCGCCGGTTCGTTCGTCGTCAAGCTGGTCGGCTCCTACACCAACATTGTCGGCCTGCCGCTCTACGAGACGGTGGCGCTGCTTTCGGGCGAAGGCTTCAAGGTCCACACCAGCTGGCATACCGCGCGGCCATGAGCCTGGACGATAAGGTCACACCACTGCGCCCGAAGCGCCCCTGCCCCGAATGCGGCAAGCCGTCGGCGCGCGAGACCTATCCGTTCTGCTCTAAGCGCTGCAAGGACATCGACCTCAACCGCTGGCTGAAGGGCGCCTATGTCATCACCGCGCGGGATGACGAGGACGAGAGCGACGAGCCGAAGTAGGGTTTGGGCGGTGCCGGCCGCGCAATTCCACTTCGCCGACCTTACGCAATTGCTGCTTTGCCGGCGTCGGTATTGTCTGCGACAATTGCCCCGGAAAATCAGCGCTTAGGCGCTGGACAGGCCGGATTCCCGTGCTATAACCCACGCGCTTTCAAGGGGTGCCCCACGGCGCTTTCCTGAAATCCGGTCAGGCGATGTCTCGTTTGCCGGCGAGGCCCAGATAGCTCAGTTGGTAGAGCAGCGGACTGAAAATCCGCGTGTCGGTGGTTCGAATCCGCCTCTGGGCACCAGTTTTCTCTGAACATCAAGGGCTTGACTTCCTGGCGCCGCACCGACGGATTCCTGATTTCGGCCTGCCGGCTGTGCCGGCAAGCCTGCGCAACCAAGTTATGAACTTTCGGGGCGCACGGTCTCCACGCGCAGCGAGCCGGCTGGAAGCGGCTGCAGCAGTTCGGCTTCCGGCTTCGTCAGACTGAGCCAAGCCGCCCAATCGCCGGGCCGAAGCACCACGACCTGCCGACTGTGATAGGGCGCAATATCCGGTCCAAGCTCGGTTGTCAGCATGGTGAAGGTTGGCGGCTTGTTGCCGGCAGCTTCACGCCAAAGCCCTGCGATGGCCATGAACGGCGAGCCGTTGAGCGTGAAGCGATGCTTTGCCTTCGGATACTTCGTGCCCGTGAACTCGAAGAAGGCGGATGCCGGCACGAGGCAGCGTTTGCTGCCGGCGAATTGCCGGCCTTCGGAGCGGAAGTTGAACACTGGTCCGCCTTTCGGGCCGGCCGGCGGAAATCCAAACGTCATCGACGTCAGTTCAACAACGCCAGTGTCGCCGGCGGCGCGCATGATCGGGGCTGGATCGTTGATATGGATGTCATCAACCCGCGGCAGGTCAAGTTCGGTCTGATGGGTCGGGATCTCGAGTGCCAGCGACTCCAGCATCCGGCAATATTCAGCCCAGAGAATATGCTGCTCATAGTCGTTGCACATGGAAGGCTCCCGACCGGTCTGCCAGTTTACCTCACGCCAAACAAAGAGGCGATGGACCGCTCAACCCTCGCGGTCGCGCTCGAGCAGTATATCGGCCTCGATCGCCGCGTTGACGAAGGCGGCGCGGGCATAGCGCGCCTCTTGAAGGCCTTCCAGAACGCCAAGGCAGGCTTTGCGGGCGGCGACGTGATAGCCGCCTGTCTTCACGGGCCATCGGTTCATGAGGATGTCAGCGGCCTGCGCGACACGCTCCACCTTGTAGATCGTGTTTCTGGACCTGCCGAGCGCCACGCGAACCGGCTCATCGAAATGCTGATCTTGCATGCTTCCCCTCCCGAACGCGATCGCGAGTCAATTCGGGGGAGGCAAGTTCGGTTCCACGGGAGCGATTTGCCAACGCAATAAACCCGCCTTCTGAAATCACTTTGCGCGCATCGGCCAAATGGCGGATTTGATTTGCTTGGTGATCCCCTCTCCCTGGGGCAAACTGCCTGCCGGGGCTGCAGGAGGAGAAATGCGAGCACGCGCAGCTACGATCGGCGATCTCGAAAGTGTCTTCCGTGATCTGTCCACGCGGATGTCGGACGAGTATGTGGCCGCCGGCAAGGACAGCAAGGTCGCCTACGACAATCTGATGATGAATTTGAAGGAAGGCCGGGCGCACGCGCTGGTCGACGGCGACAAGACGGTGGCGATCGTCGCCTGGCACGAAAACAGCGACGCCGCCGACACGCTGTTTGCCGCGCAGGAGGGTTTCTTCAGCGCCGCGACGGTCCGCTTCTGCAGGCGCCACATCCGCCACATTCAGGCGCTGGCCGGCAACCTGCCCATCCACTCGCGCAGCTGGCTGCAGCGGGCCGACGTCGGCAAATGGTTCCGTGTCATCGGTTATGTCGAACGCGGCCGGGAGAACGGCGCCACTGTGTTCGAATTGCCGCCGGCACGGGGAGCGTCAGCTGCGCGGGCTGCCTAGGGCTGCGCACCCACGGATGCCATCACGGAAAAGCCCCCCGCCAAGATGGCGATGGGCCAATATCGCCTGCAATGGCCTCATATCGGGGGCTCAGATGTCGGGGCTCAGATATCGGACTGATCCAGCGCCTCGAAAATCACCCGTTCCAGCGGACCGAGATCCTCTTCGATCTCGCTGACCTCAAGGCCTAAATGCCGAGCATCCAGGGCAGCTCGCGTGGTTAGGGTTCGAGCCGTTGCCTTGTCGGCAGGCAGTTCGCCCGGCAGGTGCTCGTGGATCCAGCCCTGCAGGAAATCAACGCCGCGCTCGCTCATCGATTTATCCCTTCCGTTATCTGGGGGATCATTCCCCCAGAATGACCCCAGAAGCGACGATCTGAGCCGTCAGGCTGGTGAGCCTGCCTCGCTTCACGAGCGTCGGCTTTTGGTAGATTTTCTTCATGGCGGTGCCTTTCGCGACAAATCGCTCGTCGGCAACAACGTCCGTCGCGGGGCAGCGTTCCATGGCGGGCTGTTGAGCCCGACCCCCTGACACATCGTATTTGAGAACAGCCCCGCTCCCGCGACCCGTGATGTTGGTGCCGCGGCAGGTTGCGAAGCCAATGCGGGGCGTGGCATTTGTCGATGCCGATCATTGGGATGGCAAGCAGGACATGGCACGGCCACCAGACATCGCCCAACACCAGGCCCCGAGCGCAGGCGTCAGCCTGAACCGGGCGCTTTCCAAACTCGGCCTGTGTTCGCGCAAGCAGGCCGAGCTGCTGATCGCCGAAGGGCGCGTGCAGGTTGGCGGCAAGGTGGTGCGCGATCCGTCGCTGCGTGTCGATCTCGGCCGCGACCGCATCGCTGTCGACGGCGAGCAGATCGTCGGCGAGGCAAAAGTCTACCTGATGATCAATAAGCCGCGCGGACAGGTCACCACGCGCGATGACCCGCAGGATCGTGGCACCGTCTATGACTGCCTGGTGGAACTGGAGTTGCCTTTCGTGTCGCCGGTCGGCCGCCTCGACAAGGCCAGCGAAGGCCTGTTGCTGATGACCAACGACACGCGCTGGGCCAACCGCCTGCTCGATCCGGCCTCGCATGTCGCCAAGACCTATCATGTCCAGATCGGCACCGCGCCCGACGAAGCGATGCTGGCGCGCTTTCGCGACGGAGCGATCGTCGACGGCGAACTGCTGACCGCAAGTTCGATCGAACTGCTGCGCAGCGGCGGCCGCACTGCCTGGCTGGAAATCGTGCTCGACGAGGGCCGCAACCGCCAGATCCGCCGCCTGCTCCGGGCATTCGACATCGAGGTGCTGAGGCTGGTTCGGGTGGCGATCGGCGGTTTGCAGCTCGGCGAGCTCGCCAAGGGCAAGGCGCGGCATCTGACATCGGAGGAATTGGCGGTGCTCGCGCGTTAAGAGGCAGGCTTGCCGCGAAACCCTACTTCTGGTTCCACCTGCGTATCACCGGCTCGCTCAGATCGTGCTCATAGCCGAGGATGCTGAGGCTCGCGGTATCAAGTACGAAGTGCGCACCGCCTTCGGGTGGCAGACCGAGCCAGCGCGCGGCCAGCACGCGCAGGAAATGCGAGCTTGAAAACACCAGCACATTGCCCTCGATTGCCCGCAGCCCGGCGATGATCCTGTCGGCCCTGGCGCCAACATCCGCTACCGACTCGCCGTCGGGACAGCCGTCACGGAACAATTGCCAGCCGGGGCGCTGCACAAGAATCTCCTTGGTCTTAACGCCCTCATAGGCGCCATAGTCCCATTCCTGCAGGTCGTCCTTCTTGACGGCAGCAGCGCCGAAGCCGGCAAGCGTGCAGGTGCTGAAGGCGCGCTGCGACGGGCTCGACCACACCGCCTGGAAGGACAGATCCTTGAGCCGGTCCGCCACGCCGCGAGCCGCCGCCTCGCCCTTTGGCGTCAACGGTATGTCGGTGCGGCCGGTGTGTTTTCCCGAAGCGCTCCACTCCGTCTCGCCGTGACGGACCAGATAGATCTCGGGGTATGCACTGCTCATTCGCCGGCCTTTCGGTTGAAAACCGCCGACATCCTAGCCGGGAAGCTTTGGCCAACACCAGCCGCCATGCGCGCCAAAACAAAAGGCCGCAACGGGCGAACCGGCTGCGGCCTTGTGGCGAACGTCTGCGTTCAGTAATCAGGCGGGCTGCAGATCGCCCGACAGCGCCAGGTCGGCTTCCTCGGACAATGTGCCGGCCATGGCGGCGGCGAACTTGGTCTGGTCGAGTTCGCCTTCCCAGCGCGCCACAACGATCGTCGCCACTGCATTGCCGACGAAATTGGTCAGCGCTCGGCATTCCGACATGAAGCGGTCGACGCCGAGGATCAGTGCCATGCCGGCAACGGGTACCGTAGGCACGACAGAGAGCGTGGCGGCCAGCGTGATAAAGCCGGCGCCGGTGATGCCGGCGGCACCCTTGGAGCTCAGCATGGCAACCAGCAGCAGCAGGATCTGGTCGCCATAGGTGAGCGGCGTGTCGGTCGCCTGGGCGATGAACAGCGCCGCCAGCGTCATGTAGATGTTGGTGCCGTCGAGGTTGAAGGAGTAGCCGGTCGGGATGACCAGGCCGACCACCGAGCGGTTGCAGCCGGCGCGCTCCATCTTGGCCATCAGGCCGGGAAGAGCGGCTTCCGAGGACGAGGTGCCGAGCACCAGCAGCAGCTCTTCCTTGATGTAGCGGATCAAGGCGAGGATCGAGAAGCCGTTGTACCAAGCGACAGCGCCGAGCACGACCAGCACGAAGAGCAGCGACGTCAGGTAGAAGGTGCCGATCAGAAAGGCGAGGTTGGCAATCGCGCCGATGCCGTATTTGCCGACGGTGAAGGCCATGGCGCCGAAGGCGCCGATGGGGGCGGCCTTCATCAGGATGGCGACCAGGCGGAAGATAGGCGAGGTCAGCGCCTGCAGGAAATCGACGACCAGGCGGCCGCGCTCGCCGACCAGAGCGAGAGAGATGCCGAACAGCACCGAGAAGAACAGCACTTGCAGAATGTCGCCTTGCGCGAAGGCGCCGGTGATGGTGTCGGGGATGATGTTGAGCAGGAAGCCGACGATGGTCGTGTCATGCGCCTTCTCGGTGAAGGTGGCGACCTTCGAGGGGTCGAGCGTCGCCGCATTGATGTGCATGCCGGCGCCCGGTTGGACGACGTTGGAGACGACCATGCCGACGACCAGCGCCAGGGTCGAAAAGACCAGGAAATAGATCATCGCCTTGCCGGCGACGCGGCCAACCTTTTTCAGGTCGGAGACGCCGGCAATGCCTGTGGTCACCGTCAGGAAGATGACCGGCGCGATCACCATCTTGACCAGCTTGATGAAGGCATCGCCGAGCGGCTTCAGCGAAGCACCGAGTTCGGGATAGAAATGACCGAGCAGCACGCCGGCGGCGATCGCCGTCAGGACCTGCACGTAGAGATGACGGTAAAAGGGTAGCTTGCCGCGCGGTTCGGCGGCAGCGAATGCTGGCTGCATGACGTCCTCCATGGCGCCCCGATCGAAAGCTCGACCTCCCGGGGCAGTTGTTTTCCGCAGCCTTGCGACTGCTGTATTGGTCACTGCAACTGCCGTGCCAGACTGTGCGGCATACCGCAGCCATTGATTTTGTTGGGTATTCGTCCGATCGAGGCTGCTGCCGCTCAACGCAAGTGCGGACATCCGCATGACTCAATTGTGCTTTGTGCGAAATCATGCACAAATAGGGAATGCTGCAACGCCCTGCCGCGGTCCTGTCGCCGACGCCCGAGCAACTCGGCAAACGCGCGCGTCGCGCCTGGCTGCTGTTTGCGGCGATCGCGCTGGTGATCGTTGCCACGGCGCTCACCGGCGCCGGCCTCTACGCGCGCCGCGCCGAGGTCGCGGCACTGGCGGCGCAAGGCCGCACCGATGCCAATCTGAAGGTTGCGTTGCTGCGCGCCGTGCTGGAAAGCCCGCGTGCGCTGCCGCTGCTCTTGTCCGAGGACCAGCAGGTGCATGACGCCCTGCAGAACAAGGGCGCTGTCACGATCGACGTGCTCAACCGCAAGCTCGAAGGGCTGGTCTCCGGCACCAAGGCTTCGGTGCTTTACGTCACCGGCGTCGACGGGTTTGCGATCGCCTCCAGCAACTGGCGCGAAACAACCAGCTTCGTCGGCAACGACTATGGCTTCCGCGCCTATTTCTCCGGCGCCATGCAATCGGGAACGGCCGAATATTTTGCGCTGGGCAACACCAGCAAGCGCCCCGGCCTCTACATTTCGCGTCGCGTCGGCAATGCGGCGGCGCCGCTCGGCGTCGTCGTCGTCAAGATGGAATTCGACCAGCTTGAAGCCGACTGGCATGAGGCCAACCGGCCGGCCTATGTCAGCGACGACCACGGCGTCGTGCTGATCACCAGCGTGCCGTCCTGGCGCTTCATGACCACCGCGCCGCTGGCCGGCCCGGTGGCTGCCGCCATCCGGAGCAGCCAGCAATTCGGCAACGCGCCGCTGATTCCCTTGCCGATCACACGCCCCGAGGCATTGAGCCCTGACGTGTCGATGGTGCATGCGATAACACCGGGCGGCAGCGATGCCGAATATCTCAGGCTTTCGACACTGGTCCAATCGACGCCATGGCGGCTCGATTATCTCGTGCCGGTCGAAGCGCCAATCGCGGCTGCGGTGCGTGAGATGCGGCTGCTGGCGCTGGGCGTCGTGGTGCCGTTGCTGGCGCTGGCTGGCTATCTCCTGTGGCGCCGTCAGTCGGCGCAGATGCGCATCGCTGCCGAACAGGCAGCGCGCATCGAGCTCGAGCGCCGCGTCGTCGAGCGTACGCATGACCTCAGCCTGGCGCGCGACCGGCTGCAGGCCGAGATCACCGATCACCGCAGCACCGAAGCCAAACTGCAGGTCATGCAGCAGGAATTGGTGCAGGCCAACCGTCTTGCTACCCTCGGCCAGGTTGCCGCCGGGGTCGCGCATGAGATCAACCAGCCGGTGGCGACGATCCGCGCCTATGCCGACAATGCGCGTGTGTTCCTGGAGCGCAAGCAGACCGCCTCGGCCGAGGAGAACCTTGGCGCGATTGCCGCGCTGACCGAGCGCATCGGCGGCATCACCGAAGAGTTGAAGGTCTTTGCCCGCAAGGGGCGCACGGCAGCCGAACCGGTCGAACTGCGCGGCGTCATCGAGGGCGCCGTGGTGCTGCTCAGAAGCCGCTTTGCCGGCCGGCTGGACGCGCTCGATATCACACTGCCGCCGGTAACGCTCAAGGTGATGGGCAACCGTCTGCGGCTCGAACAGGTGCTGATCAACCTGTTCCAGAATGCGCTGGAAGCGCTGGACGGTCGCGACGGCGCCAGGGTGGAGGTTTCGGCCCAGGAGACGGCCGACGGCGTGGCGCTTGCCGTCGCCGACAATGGGCCGGGCATTTCGCCTGCCATCCTCAAGTCATTGTTCACGCCGTTCAACACCTCGAAGGAAAAAGGCCTCGGGCTCGGCCTCGTCATCTCGCAGGACATCGTCGCCGACTATGGCGGACGCATCGAGGTGGCGAGCGGCCAGGCCGGCACGCGCTTTACCATTCACCTCGCCAGGGCAGCATGATGGACACCGCACCGGTCGTATTGATCGACGACGACAGCGAATTGCTGAGGGCCACGCGGCAGACGCTGGAACTCGCTGGTTTTTCCGTCTCGGCCTTTGCGGTGGCGGCCGAGGCGCTGGCCGGGCTCGACGCCAATTTTCCCGGCGTGGTGGTGTCCGACATCCGCATGCCCGGCATTGACGGCCTGCAGCTCTTCGACCGCGTCTTGCAGCTTGATGCCGACATTCCGGTAATCCTGGTCACCGGACATGGCGACATCGCGGTTGCGGTCAAGGCGATCAAGGACGGCGCCTACGACTTCATCACCAAGCCGTTCGCCGCCGACCGGCTGGCGCAAAGTGTGGCGCGGGCGGCGGAAAAACGCCGACTGGTGATGGAGAACCGCGCGCTGCGCGAAAGCGCCGAACAGGCGCAGGACGGCCTGCCGCTGATCGGCCAGACGCCGGCGATGGAGCGGCTGCGCCGCACGCTGCGGCAGATCGCCGACACCGATGTCGACGTGCTGGTGACTGGCGAGACCGGCTCCGGCAAGGAGGTGGTGGCGAGCCTGCTGCACCGCTGGAGCCGCCGCGCCAAGGGCAATTTCGTGGCGCTGAATTGCGGCACGCTGCCGGATACGGTGATCGAAAGCGAACTGTTCGGCCATGAGGCCGGCGCCTTCACCGGCGCACAGAAGAAGCGCATCGGCCGCATCGAGCATTCGAGCGGCGGCACGCTGTTTCTCGACGAGATCGAAAGCATGCCGGCCTCGACCCAGGTGCAGATGCTGCGGGTGCTGGAAATGCGCGAGGTGACGCCGCTCGGCACCAATGAAATCCGGCCGGTCGACCTGCGCGTCGTCGCCGCCGCCAAGGTCGATCTCGGCGATGCCAGCCGGCGCGGCGCCTTCCGCGAGGATCTCTACTACCGGCTCAATGTGGTGACGATCTCGATCCCGCCGCTGCGCGAACGCCGCGACGACGTCGCCCTGCTGTTCTTCTACTTCGCAGAGCGTGCAGCCGCCCGCTTCCGCCGGCAAATGCCAGCCGTGCCTGCCTCAGTGCACCGCCATCTGAGCCAGCACGACTGGCCGGGCAATGTGCGTGAACTCGCGCATTTCGCCGAGCGTTTCGTGCTGGGACTCGAGGAAGCGGCGCAAGCGCCACCTTCCGCCCCGGCGGAGCCGGATGACGCCAGCTCACTGCCGGAACGGCTGGAACGCTATGAAGGCAATGTCATCCGCGAGGCGCTTGGCCGCAATGACGGCGATGTCCGGCGCACGATCGAAGCGCTCGGCATTCCGCGCAAGACCTTCTACGACAAGCTGCAGCGGCACGGCATCGTGCGCAGCGATTTTTCCAGGTGATTCATTTTCCAGGCAATTCAGGCGTGTGGACCCGAAAGCAGGGTAGATTTTGTGAACCGGCGCAAAAAAACCGTGGCAAGTCGGCATCAGAAAGTGTTGAAGACCGCATCGGCGGCCTTTGGCACGGCGCGATCCGGTTGCGCTCGGCAGATGTTGATGATTTGTTGCCGGTCAGCGGAGAATGAATGATGCGAGAACCTGTCGGTCAAGATGAATATGGATCGACCAACCCGTTCGATCCGGACGATCTGACGAATTTGAACGCGATCGGCCCGGCCATGGGCGGCGGCAACGACTTCGAGAAATACGCCGTTGCCGTGATCATCGTCTTCGGCGCGCTGATCATTGGCGGGCTGATGGCCGCTTCCATGACCTTTGGTCACCGGAACGGCTTCCTGTTTGCGCTTGGCGGCGCAACCGCGGCCTGGATATCGGGCAATGCGCTGCTCCTCGACCGTCCCCGCATCTACGCGGCGTTCGTCGTGATCGCGGCGCTGATGCTCGTCGGGTCGACGCTTACGCTCGTCCTCTGATCAATCTCTTGTTTTGATCAGTAGCCAATCGCCTCGCCGGATGCGGCGCGGCTGTCGATGGCGCCGTTGTAACGGGCGCCGCCGCCCTTCTCGATTTCCGCCAGGCTCTTGCCGCCGACAAGAATGCCGGCCGCCTGCCCCCAGGTAGAATCCGCGAGATCGAGGTGGTAGCCCATGCCGGCCAGCAGTTTTTCAGTGTCGGGCGACAGGCCGAAGGGTTCGACATAGATCGTGTCGGGCAGCCATTGATGGTGGATGCGCGATGCGTCGATCGCCTCCTGGATGTTCATGCCGTGGTCGATGACGTTGACGATGGCTTCCAGCGTGATGGTGATGATGCGCGAGCCGCCGGGGCTGCCGATAACCATGAACGGCTTGCCGTCCTTGGCGACGATAGTCGGGCTCATCGATGACAGCGGGGTCTTCTTCGGCTGGATGGCATTGGCCTCTCCCTGCACGAGACCGTAGAGGTTGGGCACGCCAGGCTTCTGGGTGAAATCATCCATCTCGTTGTTGAGCAGGATGCCGGTGCCGTCCGCGACCACGCCGGCGCCGAACGAGCCGTTCAGCGTATAAGTGACCGCGACCGCATTGCCGTCATCGTCGATGATCGAATAGTGCGTCGTTTCCTTTGACTCGCCGAAGCCCTTCGGCATCAAATCCTGCGAGACGCCGGCGCGGAACGGGTCGATCTTGTCGCGGATCTCCTTGGCGTAACCCTTGTCGAGCAGTTTCGAGACCGGATTGTCGACGAAATCTGGATCGCCGAGCGCCGAGTTGCGGTCCACATAGGCGTAACGCATCGCCTCGACCATGACATGCACCGTCTCGGCCGAGCCGGCGCCGAGATAGGACAGCGGGTAGCCCTCCAGCACGTTGAGGATTTCGCAGATGATGACGCCGCCGGAGCTTGGCGGCGGCGAGGACGTGATCTCATAGCCCCGATAGGTGCAGCTCACCGGTTGCAGCTCGCGTACCTTATATTGCTCGAAGTCTGAGTTGGCCAGAATGCCGCCCTTGGCGCCGCTCGCCTTGACGATGGCGTCGGCGATGGCGCCTTTGTAGAAGGCGTCGGCGCCTTTTTCGGAGATGGCGGCGAGCGAGGCTGCAAGATCGGGCTGGAGGAGACGCTCGCCGGCGCCATAGGGTTTGCCGTCCGGCTTCAGGAAGATGGCGGCGGCGGCAGGGTCCTTCGCCAGCCGTGCGGCATTGCTCGCGAATGAAGCAGCGTCGCCCTGGTCGAGGATGAAGCCATCCTTGGCATAGGCAATTGCCGGCGCCATCAAATCCTGGCGTGGCAGCGTGCCATATTTTTCACGAGCCATCTCGAACCCTGCCACGGAACCCGGTACGCCGACCGCAAGGTAGCCATCAAGGCTGGCGCCCTTCACCGGATTGCCGTCCTTGTCGAGATACATGGTCTTGGTTGCCGCCAGCGGCGCGCGCTCGCGGAAATCGAGGAAGGTCGATTTGCCGTCCTTGAAGCGGATGGTCATGAACCCGCCACCGCCGATATTGCCGGCATTAGGGTAGACGACGGCGAGCGCATAGCCGACGGCGACCGCCGCATCGACGGCATTGCCGCCCTTCTTCAGCACCTCGACGCCGGCTTCCGACGCCAGATGCTGGGCGGTGACGACCATGCCGTGCTCGCCCTTCGCCGGTTGTGGCGAGGCGGCATGGAGCGCGCCGGATGGCGCGAGCGCAATTGCGAGCGAAAGGGTGACGCCAATCAGCGTCCGGCGGGTCAAGGGCATGGCGGTGCTCCAAGTGCGGTGCCTAGAAGAGCTACATGGAGCGGCCGAGTCCATCATCAATATGAGCGAACACATATTGATGTTCGCCTGCCGGCAGAGGCAAGCTGATCTCCCCCCTGTGGTGGAGATTAGCCAATCTCAAACAATCCCGCCTGAACCGCCCACAACCGCCGGCCGTTCCGCCGCGACCTTCGCCCGGTAGCCCGCCGCGCGATATGCGGCGACTGGATCGATGGCGCCGCCTGTGTTCAGCCGCGCCATGGCAAGGATCGGCTCAACATCGGTGCGGTAGGCAGCTTTCAGCGTCTGCGTCGCCATCAGCGCATCATTGCCGTCTTGGAAACCCTCGAGCGCCTTGCGGTCGACCAGCAGCGCCTGCGCATAGGCGCGCTGCACCTCGACCGCCGACAGCATCAGGCTTTCGATCGGATCGGTGACGTTGTGGCTCTGGTCGAGCATGTGGGCGGGATCGAAACCCTCGGCGCCGGACAGCTCGGCATCGACCAGTTCGTTGAAGACCAGGAACAGCCGATAGGGATCGATCGAGCCGGCATCGAGATCGTCGTCGCCATATTTGGAATCGTTGAAGTGGAAGCCGCCGAGTTTCTTGAACTGGATCAGCCGCGACACGATCATCTCGATGTTGACGTTGGGCGCATGGTGGCCGAGGTCGACCAGGCAGTAGGCCTTGTCGCCCAGCTCCTTGGATATGAGGTAGTTGGTGCCCCAGTCCTGCACGACCGTGGAGTAGAAAGCCGGCTCGTACATTTTGTGTTCGGTGAACAGTTTCCAGTCGGCGGGCAGTCCGGCATAGATCTCCTTCATCGCGTCGAGATAGCGCTCGAAGGCTTTGGCGAAATTGACCTGGCCGGGGAAATTCGAGCCGTCGCCGATCCACACTGTTAGCGCCCTGGACCCCAGCGTCTTGCCGATCTCGATGCATTCCAGATTGTGCTCGACCGCCTGGCGGCGCGTGCCGGCATCGGCATGCGACAGCGACCCGAACTTGTAGGACAGTTTTTGGTCCCTGGCATCCGAGAAGGTGTTGGAATTCATGGCGTCGAAGCCGAGGCCGAAGCGCGAGGCCGCCTGCTTCAGCCGGTTCGGATCGGCCTTGTCCCACGGTATATGCAGCGAGACGGTCGGCGTCGCCTGTGTCAGTTGGCTGATGACGGCGCAGTCCTCGATCTTGTCGAAAATGTCGCGCGGCTCGCCGGCGCCGGGAAAGCGGGCAAACCGCGTGCCGCCTGTTCCGACGCCCCAGGACGGAATGGCGACGGCGAATTTCTCGACCTTGTCGCGGATGGCATCGATGGCGATGCCGCGGCGGTCGAGGCGTTCGCCGAGCGACGCGTAGTCGCGCTCGAGGTCGGGTTTGCGCTGGGCGTTGTGGCTGGAGACGAGATCGGCGGCGATGATGGTTTCGGACAAGTGCTATTCCTCCCAATGCGTTCAGTCAGCGCTGCCCTTCATCCGGCCCTTCGGGCCACCTTCTCCCCGTATAGTGACGGGGAGAAGAGAAGCGCTCCGCCCTTAACTCAGCGCGTAAAGCTCTGCGCGTTGCCGGCGTCGACGTTGATGATGTTGCCGGTGGATTTGGCCGACATGTCGGACGCCAGGAAATAGATCGCTTCGGCGATGTCTTCGGGAAACACCGAGCGCTTCAGCATCGAGCGCGAGCGGTAGTGTTCTTCCAGATCGTCGGTCGACATCTTGTAGGCGGCGGCGCGCTGTTCCTTCCACTCGCCGGTCCAGATCTTCGAACCGCGCAGCACGGCGTCCGGATTGACGACGTTGACCCGGATCTGGGCTTCCGCGCCTTCCAGCGCCAGGCAGCGGGCGAGATGGATTTCGGCCGCCTTGGCGGTGCAATAGGCGGCGGCATTGGGTGACGCGGCAAGACCGTTCTTGGAGGCGACGAAGACGACATTGCCGCCGATCTTCTGGGCCCGGAACAGCCGGAAGGCTTCGCGCGAGACCAGGAAATAGCCGGTCGACAATATGTCCATGTTCTTGTTCCACAGCGCCAGCGTCGTCTCCTCGATCGGCGCCGAGGAGGCGAGGCCTGCGTTGGAGACGAGAATATCAATGCCGCCGAACTCGACGGCTGTCTGGGCGAAGCCGGAAATCACCTGCTCCTCCGCGGTGACGTTGATCAGCACCGGCCGGACGAAGTCCTTGCCATAGGCTTTCGCCAGTTCGTCGTTGGCGTTGGCAAGTGCGGTCTCGTCGATATCGGCCAGCACGACGCAGGCGCCTTCGCGCAGCAGGCGATTGGCGGTGGCGCGGCCGATGCCGCCGGCGCCGCCGGTGACCAGCGCGATTTGGCCGGCGAGCGACTTCGGCTTCGGCATGCGCTGCAGCTTCAAATCCTCGAGCAGCCAGTATTCGATGTCGAAGGCCTCCTGCGCCGGCAGGCCGACATAGGACGAAACGGTCGAGGCCCCGCGCATGACGTTGATGGCGTTGACGTAGAATTCGCCAGAGATGCGGGCGGTGGCCTTGTCGCCGGCGAAGGTGAACATGCCGACGCCGGGCATCAGGTAGACCACGGCGTTGGGGTCACGGATCGGGGGCGAGTCCGGATGCTTGCAGCTGTCGTAATAGGCCTGGTAGCCGACACGGTACTCAGCAATATCGTCGGCGAGGCGCGCAATCACGGCTTCGACGTCGGGCTTCGCTGGGTCGAACTCGATAACCAGCGGGCGGATTTTTGTGCGCAGGAAATGATCCGGGCATGAGGTACCGAGTGCCGCCAGCGGGCGCAAATCCCTGGAGTTGACGAATTCGAGCACGGCGGCGGAATCGTCGAAATGGCCGAGCTTGTGGCTCTTCTCCGAAATCAGGCCGCGGATCCTCGGCATCAGTCTCGCCGCGATGGCGCGGCGCTCAGCGGCGTCTAGCGATTTGACGACTTCGCCGCCGAAGATGGCGAGACCCTCGGAGCGGCGCTCGAACCATTCGATCGCCTGGTTGATGACCGAGATCGTCGTCTCATAGCACTCCTTTGGTGTGTCGCCCCAGGTGAACAAGCCGTGGCTTTCGAGGATGACGCCCTTGGCCTCGGGGTGTTCGACGCAGAATTTCTCCAGCCAGAGGCCAAGTTCGAAGCCCGGCCGCTTCCACGGCAGCCAGCCGATGGCGTCACCGAATATCTCCTTGGTCAACGCCTTGGAATCCTTGGCCGCGGCAATCGCGATAATGGCATCGGGATGCATGTGATCGACGAACGGCTTCGGCACATAGGCGTGCAGCGGCGTGTCGATCGAGGCCGCGCGCGGGTTGAGATTGAAGGTGCAGTGGGGAAGATAGCCCACCATGTCGTCCTCATGCGCGACGCCGCGATAAAGGCCTTTCAGCGCCTGCAGTTTGTCCATGTAAAGCGTGGCGAAACCGTCCAGCTTGATCGAGGCGCTGTCGCCGCCCGAGCCCTTGACCCATAGCACTTCGACTTCGGCGCCAGAGAGCGGGTCCTTCTGCCGGATCTTGGACGAGGTGTTGCCGCCGCCATAATTGGTGACACGCTTGTCGGAGCCGAGCGTGTTGGAGCGATAGACCAGAAGCTCAGGCTCGCTCAGCCCCTTGGCTTTAGCATCGTCCCAAAGGTTGGCAAGGCGCGAGCCGGAGCGCTTGTCGAGCATGATTATCCTCCCTGGGACGCAAAAGGCGCGGTCCATTTTGCCGGAAATGTCTACGCAAGCATCTCGGTTGTCAATCATAAACGATCAAGATCGATCATATTGCACTGCACAATGAAATTATATGAGCGGAAATGATTGACACTGGTGGTTTTCTAGTGCCTCATGACCATGCAGGGAGGAACCATGCACGAAAAAGAGCGCCACAGGATCATTCTGTCCGCCGTCCAGGAAAAGCCTGTGGTGACGGTGCAGGAGATGGTCGACCTGACGGACTCCTCCGAGGCGACGATCCGGCGCGATATCGCGGCTCTTCATGTGCAAAAGCGCCTGCGTCGCGTGCGTGGCGGCGCCGAGGCGATCTCGCCACCGCAGTTCATCGGCCTCGCCGGCCGGCCCTTTTCCGTCAACGAAACGCTTAACGCTTCGCAGAAGCGCGCGATTGCGCGCGAAGCGGTGGAGCTGTGCAAGGACGGCGAACCGATCATCATCAATGGCGGCACCACCACCTTCCAGATGGTGCATTTCCTGACCGGACGCCGCATGCCGATCTTCACCAATTCGTTCCCCATCGCCGAGCACCTGCTCAAGCATTCGAAGAACACCGTCATGCTGTCGGGCGGCACCATCTACCGCGAGCAGAACATCATCCTCTCGCCCTTCGACAATGACGTGACGCGCAATTTCTACGCGCGCCGCATGTTCATGGGCGCTCAAGGGCTCGGGCCGCTTGGCCTGATGGAAGGCGACCCGCTGCTGATCCAGGCGGAGCAGAAACTGATCGACCAGGCCGACGAACTGGTGGTGCTGGTCGACTCATCGAAATTCCGCCAGCGCTCGAGCCTGATCCTGTGCGGGCTCAAGCGCATCGCCACCGTCATCACCGATGACGGCATCGAGGATCGCGAAGCCAACATGCTGGAGGCCGCGGGTGTGACGCTGATCGTCGCCCGCAAGTCGGCAAAGGAAGAATCCTCGCTGCAGGCCTGAGGCCAACCGCAGCGACGATGGAATGCAACGCTCAAGGGAGGAAATACGATGAGCTTTCTGAAGAAATTGATGGTGACGGCCGCGTTCTCGGCCGCCATGTTCGTGAATGCCGCCTATGCCGAGAACGTCAAGATCGCGCTGGTGGTGAAGTCGCTCGGCAACGGCTTCTTCGACGCCGCCAACAAGGGCGCCGAAGAGGCGGCCAAGGAACTCGGCGATGTCGACATCATCTACACCGGCCCGACCAAGGCGACCGCCGAAGCGCAGATCGAAGTGGTCAATTCGCTGATCGCGCAGAAGGTCAACGCCATTGCGATTTCGGCCAATGACGCCGACGCGCTGGTGCCGGTGCTGAAGAAGGCCATGGAGCGCGGCATCACCGTCATCTCGTGGGATTCGGGCGTCGCCAAGGAAGGCCGCCAGCTGCATCTCAACCCGTCCGACACCGGCCTGATCGGCGAGACCATCATCAAGCTGGCCGCCGACTATCTGCCGGAAGGCGGCGAAGTCGCCATTCTGTCGGCTTCGTCGACCGCGACCAACCAGAACGCCTGGATCGACGCGGCCAAGAAGATCCTGCCGGAGAAATTCCCCAAGATCAAACTCGTCGCCACCGTCTACGGCGATGACGATTCGGCCAAGAGCACCGACGAAGCCAAGGGCCTGCTGAAATCCTATCCGAACCTCAAGGCGATCATCGCGCCGACCACCGTCGGCGTCGTTGCCGCTGCCCAGGTCGTCACCGACGCGAACCTGATCGGCAAGGTCAATGTCACGGGTCTGGCGCTGCCGTCGGAGTTCAAGAAGTTCATCGACAACGGTTCCAGCCAGGCGGTTGCCCTCTGGAATCCGATCGACCTCGGCTATTCCGCCGTCTACCTCGCTCATGATCTGGCGGTGAAGAAGGAAGAGGCAAAGCCGGGCGCAACGCTGTCGATCGGCCGCGTCGGCAAGGTCACGCTCGATGACAGCAACTCGGCTGCGATGGCTCCGCCCTTCCAGTTCGACAAGTCCAACATCGAAAAGTTCTCCAAGATCTATTGATCTCGGACGTCTCGGACCAAGCGCGGCGGGACCAAAATCCCGCCGCGACTTTAAACGGACCTTGTTTCAGGGCTTGATACGGATATGGACACGACAGCCCAGCACGGCATTGCGAAGGAGGAGCCCACGGGTCCTGCCCCGCGCCTGACGCTGTCCGGCGTCTCCAAAAGCTTTCCCGGCGTGCGCGCGCTGCACAATGTCAGCCTGTCGCTTTACCCCGGCCAGGTTACGGCGCTGATCGGTGAAAACGGTGCCGGCAAGTCGACGCTGGTCAAGATCATGACCGGCATCTACCAGCCCGACGCCGGCACGATCAGCATTGACGGCCAGGCCGTCACCCTGCCCAGCGCGCATGCCGCCTTCGGCCACGGCGTCACCGCCATTCATCAGGAAACCGTGCTGTTCGACGATCTGAGCGTCGCCGAAAACATTTTTCTCGGCCATGCGCCGCGCACGCGGCTAGGCACCATCGACTGGCGCACCATGCGAAAACACGCGCGCGAAGTGCTCGACACCATGCATGCCGGCCATATCAACGCCGATGCGCGGCTGAAAGACCTCGGCATCGCCAACAAGCATCTGGTAGCGGTTGCTCGCGCGATGTCGATCGATGCGCAGATCGTCATCATGGATGAGCCGACCGCAGCCCTTTCGATGAAGGAGATCGAGGAGCTTTTCCTGCTGATCGAATTCCTCAAGGAGGAAGGCAAGGCGATCCTGTTCATCAGCCACAAGTTCGACGAGATCTATCGGATCGCCGATCGCTACACCGTGTTCCGCGACGGCGAGATGGTTGGCGAGGGCCTTATCAAGGATACCGGCCAGAGCCAGATCGTGCGCATGATGGTCGGCCGCTCGGTCGATCACATCTTTCCGCAACGCAAGGCCGAGATCGGCGCGCCGGTGCTGTCGGTCGCTGGCCTTTCGCACCCGACCGAATTCAACGACATCGGCTTCGAACTGCACAAGGGCGAGATCCTCGGTTTCTACGGCCTTGTCGGCGCCGGGCGGTCAGAGGTGATGCAGGCGATATCGGGCATCACCCGCATATCGGGTGGAACGATCACGCTGGAAGGCAAGACGATCACGCCGAAATCGGCGGCGGATTCCATCGAAGCCGGCATCGTCTATGTGCCGGAAGAGCGCGGCAAGCTGGGCGTGGTGATCGGCCTGCCGATCTTCCAGAATGTCTCGCTGCCTTCGCTGAAGCGCACCTCCAAATCCGGCCTGCTGCGATTGTCGGAAGAATTCGCGCTCGCCCGCTCCTACACCGAGCGGCTTGACCTCAGGGCCTCCTCGCTCAGCCAGGATGTCGGCACGCTGTCGGGCGGCAACCAACAGAAGATCGTCATCGCCAAATGGCTGGCGACGGCGCCCAAGGTGATCATCCTGGATGAGCCGACCAAGGGCATCGACATCGGCTCCAAGGCCGCCGTCCACGGCTTCATGGCCGAGCTCGTCGCGCAGGGCCTGTCGGTGATCATGGTGTCGTCGGAACTGCCGGAGATTCTGGGCATGTCCGACCGCGTCGTCGTCATGCGCGAAGGGCTGGTTGCGGCGGTCTACGATAATAAGGGGCTGGACGCCGAAACGCTGGTCCGGACGGCAGCGGGGATCGCGGCATGAAGGCTCTCCTGAAATTCCGCGAGATCTGGCTGGCAGCGGCGATCGTCGCTTTGATTGCTCTGATCTCGACGCGCTTCCCGGCCTTTGCCGACCCCGGCAATCTCGCCCAGGTGTTCAACGACACCTCGATCCTGATGATCCTGGCGCTGGGACAGATGGTCGTCATCCTGACCCGCTCGATCGACCTGTCGATGGCCTCCAACCTGTGCTTCACCGGCATGGTGGTGGCGATGCTGAACGCCGCGCATCCGGCGATCCCGATCCCGCTGCTGATCGTCATTGCGCTGGCCGTCGGACTGGTGCTCGGCGCCATCAACGGCCTGCTGGTGTGGCGGCTGAACATCCCTTCGATCGTGGTGACATTGGGCACGCTCACCATCTATCGCGGCGCCACCTTCGTCCTGTCCGGCGGCGCATGGGTCAACGCCGACAAGATGAGCCCTGAGTTCATCGGCTTCCAGCGCGCAGCTTTCCTGGGCATTCCGGTTCTGTCCTGGATCGCCATACTGGTCATCGCGCTGTTCTTCGTGGTGATGACGCGAACCGCGCTTGGCCGTTCGATCTATGCCATCGGCGTCAACCCGACGGCGTCGGTCTATGCCGGCATCGATGTCGGCCGAACCAAATTCATCGTCTTCTGCATTTCCGGCATGATCGGCGGGCTCGCCGGTTATCTCTGGATTTCTCGTTATGTCATCGCCTCGGTCGAGGTCGCCAACGGCTATGAACTCAACATCATCGCCGCCTGCGTCATCGGCGGCATTTCGATTGCCGGCGGCATCGGCTCGGTCGGGGGCGCGGTGTTAGGGGCGCTGTTCCTCGGCATCATTTCCAACGCGCTGCCCGTCATCAACATCTCGCCCTTCTGGCAGATGGCGATTTCAGGCAGCGCCATCATCCTGGCCGTCGTGCTCAACGCGCGTGGCGAACGTCAGCAGGGGCGGATTATCCTGAGGAAAGCGGAAGCGGCATGACCGACACCCCCGCCCCGCGCCACATTCCCGACCGGCTCGACAAGCCGCTCTCCTCGGCGATCTTTTCCTGGGAGGCGCTGCTGGTCGTCGTGGCGGTCGCCATCTTCGCCATCAACAGTTTCGCCTCGCCCTATTTCCTCGACGCCTACTCCCTGTCGGATCTGACTTTCAATTTCACCGAGAAAGGCCTGATCGCCTTCGCGATGGCGCTGCTGATCATTTCGGGCGAGATCGACCTGTCGGTCGCCGCCATCATAGCGCTCGCCTCGACCATGATGGGCATGGCTGTGCAGGCCGGCGCCGACACGCCGGTGCTGGTGGCTATCGGCATCGTCGTCGGGCTCGGTTGCGGCGCCTTCAACGGGCTCCTGGTGACAAGGCTCGGCCTGCCCTCCATCGTCGTCACCATCGGCACGATGAGCCTGTTTCGCGGCATCGCCTTCATCATCCTGGGCGATCAGGCCTACAAAGGCTATCCCGAGAGTTTTGCTTTCTTGGGCCAGGGTTACGTCTGGTGGGTGGTGTCGTTCGAACTGGTGCTCTTCCTCCTCGCGGCCGTCGCCTACTGGTTCCTGCTGCATCGCACCAGCTTCGGCCGCCGTGTCTTTGCCATCGGCAACAATCCGGTCGCGGCACAGTTTTCCGGCGTTCGCGTCGGCCGCATCAAATTCATCCTGTTTTGCATGACCGGACTGATGGCGGGCATCGCCTCGGTGCTGATCACCTCGCGGCTCGGCTCGACGCGGCCGTCCATCGCGCAGGGCTACGAGCTTGAGGTCATCACCATGGTGGTGCTGGGCGGCGTCAGCATTCTGGGCGGCTCCGGCAGCATTGTTGGCGTCGTGCTCGCCGCCTTTATCATGGGGCTGGTGACCTTCGGCCTCGGCCTGCTCAACGTGCCCGGCATCGTCATGTCGATCTTCATCGGCCTGCTCTTGATCTTCGTCATCGCGCTGCCGATCGTCTGGCGACAGCTGCGTGGTAACAGCTGATGCCTGAGAAATACGCCTTCAAGATGCAGCTCAAACCCGGCATGAAAGCCGAGTACAAAAAGCGCCACGATGAGATCTGGCCGTCGCTGGTGGCGCTGCTGAGAGAGGCCGGCGTCGCCGATTATTCGATCCATCTCGATGAAGACACCAACATCCTGTTCGGCGTGCTGTGGCGGCGGGACGACCATGGCATGGCCGACCTGCCGAAGCATCCGGTGATGCAGCGCTGGTGGGCGCACATGGCCGACATCATGGAGACCAGGCCGGACAACCAACCGGTGGCCATCCCCCTGGAAACAATGTTCCATATGGCATGAGTGCGCTGCGCCACATCGCCGTCATCGACATCGGCAAGACCAACGCCAAGGTGGCGCTGGTCGATCTCGTCACGCTGAGCGAGGTGGGGTTGCGCCGCATGGCGAACGCGCCGCTGCGACAAGCGCCCTATCCGCATCACGATGTCGAGGCGCTGTGGACGTTTATCCTCAACAGCCTTGCCAGCCTCGACCGCGAACAGCGTATCGACGCGATTTCGATCACCACGCATGGTGCGACCGGCGTGCTGGTCGACGCCTCGGGCGAGCTGGTGCTGCCTGTCCTAGACTATGAGTTCGATGGCCCCGACAGGTTGGCGGCTGAGTATGATGCTGTTCGTCCGCCCTTCGCCGAAACCGGTACACCGCGCCTGCCGGTCGGTCTCAATCTCGGCGCGCAGTTATTCTGGCAGCAGAAGCGTTTTACGGTCGAGTTCGCCAGGGTCGCCGCGATGCTGATGTATCCGCAATACTGGGCCTTGCGCCTGACCGGCGTTGCCGCCAACGAGGTGACCTCGCTCGGCTGCCACACCGATCTGTGGAGCCCTTGGGAGGCGGACTTTTCCTCGATGGTCGACAGACTGGATTGGCGCAGGCTGATGGCGCCCGTGCGGCCGGCCAGGGACCAGCTCGGCCCGATCCTGCCGGCGCTTGCCGCGCGCACCGGGCTCGATCCGCAGACCCCGGTTTTCTGCGGACTGCACGATTCCAACGCCTCCCTATTGCCGCATCTTCTGTCCGACGAGCCGCCCTTCTCGGTCGTCTCGACCGGCACCTGGGTGGTATCGATGGCGGTCGGCGGCAGAGAGATTGCGCTCGATGCTGCGCGCGACACGCTGGTCAATGTCAGCGCGCTGGGCGACCCCGTGCCCTCGGCGCGTTTCATGGGTGGCCGTGAGTTTTCCCAGCTGACCAAGGACAAGCCGCAGGACTGCAGCGGCAGCGAGGTGCTGGCCGTTCTGACAAAAAAGATGCTGCTTTTGCCTTCTACCCAGCAGGGATCGGGACCGTTCCCGCACCATGCCGCGGCATGGCTTGGTGCCGAGGGCATCAGCAAAGGCGAGCGGTTCGCCGCCATCTCCTTCTATCTGGCGCTGATGACGGCGACCTGCCTTGAGCTGATCGGCGCCGACGGCCCGACCACCGTGGAAGGACCGTTTGCCCGCAACCGGCTCTTTGTCGGCATGCTGGCGGCAGCGACCGCGCGCATCGTCATCGCCTCCGAGGCGGCCACCGGCACCAGCATCGGCGCGGCACTGCTCGCATCCCATCAGTCAGTGACGCACGGCAAGGGCGAAAGAATTGAGCCGCAGACCGACCCGGTCTGGGCGGCCTATGTCACCGCGTGGCGCGCGGCAGTCGACGCGCAAGGCTGATCACAAAATCCGCTTGCCAAAGGCCGACATGACGAAGTTGACGGCGTCGGCGCCGATCCGCGGCTCCAGACCGGCGGTCAGCCCGGAAACATCCATCGACAGCAGACCGCCGGACAGCGAGATCGCCTCCATTGCCTGATGCGTCTCGCGCACCGTCAGCCCGCCCGAGCCCGCAGCCCAGCCGGTAAATTCGGTCGCCGTCGGCGAATAGCTGAGATGGAAGCCTTGCGTGCCCGAGGTGGCGATGCGGATCGCCTCGTGCATGAGGTCGCGCATGCCCATGGCGTCGATGTCGGTCATGGTGAAGGCCGAGACACGCGAATCCTTGAGCACCCTTGCCTCCGCCGGATCGGCATGGCGCAGGCCGACGATGACGACATTTTCCGGCGACAGCTGCGGCTGCAGTGCGCAGGGCTTGTGATCGAGGCCGAGCGCGCGGGCCAGCACCGAGACTTCAGGCATGTCTTTGGCCTCCTCGTCCTCGGGCATCAGGGCGGCGATGGAATCGATCCAGATCAGGCCGAAGGAATGCGTCGCGCGCGCCGTTGCGGTCAGCGCCTTGTGGGCGATACGGCGATCGGCGCCGGCAGCGAGCCGGATCAAGCCCGAGGGCGGCCGCTCGACGTCGGCGAGTTCGACCACGTCGAAATTCATCGCCTCCAGACGCGCGCCGGTTCCCTCGCGGGCGATAATCCCGCCGGCTTCCGGTTCGGCCGAGATCGACACCATCTTGCGGCCGGAGAAATCCGCGACGTCGTGCATCGGCGCCTTCTCGACATATTCCGAGGTCATCGCCAGAAGCATGGCGCCATACTTCATGCGGAAGGCGACACGGTCGCCGACGGTAGGTCGCGGATCGGCATCCTGCACATCGAGCAGCAGATGGTCGCTGGAAGCGCCGAGCACCCTCACTCCCTTGGCGATCGGCGTCAGCCCTTCGACCAGCACGTCCTCGCGGCCTATATTGGCGATGGCGCGCAGCCGGTCGCCCTCGTCGGCGAAGACCGGCTGGTTGCCGAAGGCGTCGTAGCCGGATGTGCCGATCGGCCGCGAAGGCTTGAGTTTGACCTCGATGATGTCGCTGGTCAGCCGGCAGGCATCGGGTTCGAGTTCGGGCCACGGCACGTCGCGAAAGGTTTCGACACCGCCTTGCAGGATCGCCTCGCCCACGCGCAGATTGTTGATGCCGGGCGGCAGCTTGCCTTCGAGCAGCAGCGTCAGCGACGACGAGGCGCCGCCGGAAATGAAGTCGAGGCTTTTGCCGGACAGGCGCTCGGTCTTGTAGGCATGGGCGACGAGTTGGCCAAGGTTCTCCGGCGTCGGCATTATGGCGCCGAAGCAGCCGAGATTGGTGCCGATGCCGGCGATGCGCACGCCCTTGAATTCCAGGATCTGCTCGACGGTGGGGATCAGGTCGCTTGGCCAGATGCCTTCGCGGAGATCGCCGAGATCGATCATCAGCATGATATCGTGGACGCGGCCCATGCGCTCGGCAATGCGCGATATCTCGCGGATGGTGGTCAGTTCCGACTGCAGGCTGATGTCGACGGTGCGCACGACCTCCTCGACGCGCGCCATGGGCGGGCTGCGCAGCAGCATGACCGGCGCATTGATGCCGCTGTCGCGCAGCCGCCGAATGTTCTCAAAACGCGATTCCGCGATGCCGGCAACACCGCCGCGCAGCATGGCCCGCGCCACCTGCGGCATGCCGCATGTGCCCTTGGTGACACCGAATACCTTGATATCAGACAATGCGCAGCGTTCGACGATGGTGCGGGCGTTGCGCTCGATGCGGCCAAGGTCGATAGCGACTTGCGGTCCCGACATCGCTCAGCTCCCGTAGACCAGCCCTTGGGGGTCGATCTCCGGCTTGCGGCCGGCGACGAGGTCGGCCAGGAACTTGCCCGAGCCGCAGGCCATGGTCCAGCCGACATGGCCGTGGCCGGTGTCGAGGTAAAGGTTCTTGTATTTCGCCTTGCCGATGACCGGCACCGAGTTGGGCATCATCGGCCGCAGACCTGCCCACAACAGCGCCTTCTTCTCGTCGAAAGCGCCGGGGAAAAGGTCTTTGCCGGTGCTCAGCATGGACTTGAAGTCGCTGGGCTTGAAGCTGCGGTCGAAGCCGGTGAACTCGGCTGTCGAGGACATGCGCAGGCGGTTTCCGAGCCTGGAGTAGCCAACCAGCCGGTCCTCGTCGGCGCCGCCCATGGTCGGTCCCTTGCTCTCGTCCTCCAGCGGGATGGTCGCGCTATAGCCTTTAACTGGATAGACGGGCAGGTCGATACCGTAGCGGCGACCGATCAGGCCGCTCTCGGGGCCCATGGCGATGACGACGGCGTCGCCCGTCACCGGGCCGGCCGATGTCATGACCGCACGCACCCAGTCGCCCTCTATGTCGAGCCCCTCGATCGTGGTGTCGAACAGGAATCTGACGCCAAGCTTTTCGGCCGCATAGGCGGCCAGCCCATCGACGAATATCCTGGAATCCCCGGTCTGGTCGATCGGCGAATAAACGCCGCCGGCGATCTTTTCCTTCACGCCCGCGAGCCCGGGCTCAAGTTCGACCAGCCGGTCGCGGCCCACTATCTCGATCGGCAGGCCATGCTTCGCCAGAAACTGGTAGTTGTCGGTGCCGGTGTCGAGGCTGTGCTGCGAGCGGAAGAAATAAAGAATGCCCTTCTTGCGCTCGTCATAGTGGATGCCGGTGGCGTCGGAGAGCGCGTTGATGCAGTCGCGCGAATAGAGCGCCAGGCGCAGTTTGACCTGGCTGTTGGCGCGCAGCCGGGCCACGGTGCACTGGCGCAGGAAACGCAGGCTCCAGGCGAGGAAATAAGGATCGAAGCGCAGCCTGACCTTGATGCCGAGATCATGGTTCCAGAGAGCGCGCAGGAAGGTCTTCAGCGCCGCCGGCGAGGCCCAGGCGGTGGCGTCGCCCGGCGACACCAGACCGGCATTGGACTGGCTGGTGCCGCGCGCCGGCGCCGGATGGCGCTCGATCACGGTGACCTCATGGCCGTCGGCGGCCAGATAATACGCGGCCGCGGTACCGACAACACCGGCTCCAAGCACCGTTATCTTCATGCCACCCCCTCTTCGCGGCGCAGCGCCTCCACGCCGCATCGCCAATGCCTTCAATAGCGCTTCGCCGCGCGCCTTGCGAGCCCTCGGAAGTGCCCGGCTCAGCCTCGCGCGGAGTTCTTGCCGGTGAGGATGCGCTCCCAGGCGAGCGCATCGGCGACGATCTGGTCAAGGTCGTCGCGTTGCGGGGTCCAGCCGAGTTCGGCGCGTGCAAGGTCCGAATTGGCAACCACGGCGGCGGCGTCGCCGGGGCGCCGGTCGCCCGTCTTGACCTCGAAATCCCGGCCGAAGGCGCGCCGCACGCTGTCGATGACCTCGAGCACCGAATAGCCGTGGCTGTAGCCGCAATTGGCGACGAGGCTGCCGCCGCCGGCGCGCAGGCGCTGCAGCGCCAGCCGGTGGGCCGCGGCCAGGTCGCTGACATGGATATAATCGCGCATGCAGGTGCCGTCCGGCGTCGGATAATCGGTGCCGAACACCTGCATGAAGGGGCGTTTGCCGAGCGCGGTCTCGCAGGCGACCTTGATCAGATGCGTGGCGCCAGGCGTCGACTGACCCGTCCGGCCCCTGGGGTCGGCGCCGGCGACGTTGAAGTAGCGCAGGGCCGTGTAGCGCAAGGGATGCGCAAGCGCTGCATCGCGCAGCATCCATTCGCTCATCAGCTTGGACAGGCCGTAGGGCGATTCCGGCGCCAGGCGGGCATCCTCGCGCACCGGCTCCAGGCCGGCGCCGCCATAGACGGCGGCGGTCGAGGAAAAGATGAAATGCGGCACGCCCTCGCGCACCGCGGTTTCGATCAGCGTGCGGGTCTTGGAGGTGTTGTTCTCGTAATAGGCGAGCGGGTCGGCAACCGACTCCGGCACCACGATGGAACCGGCGAAGTGGATGATCGCGTCGACCTCGTTATCCCGGATGATCTGGCCGACCAATTCCCTATCGGCGACATCGCCGACGACAAGCTTGGCTTCCGGCGCTACCGCCCATTCGAAGCCGGTGGAAAGGCGGTCGAGAACGACGACGCTCTCGCCGGCATCCAGCAGTTCCCAGACCATGTGGCTGCCGATATAACCGGCGCCGCCCGTTACCAAAACCGTCATCCGTGTCCTCTTTTACTCATGATTTATCGGAAACTGTCTCAATCACCGCCTTACTGGAAAGCCTGCGGCAAGGCCATTAGAAACGCCTGAATGTTAAATCCGTAACAGTCTCACCGGCCTGCGGCATCGTACGGAAACAAAATTGATCCACATCAAGGGAATAGGCCACGATCCGGGGTCGTTAGGAACAGGCTTGGGGCGTGGCATTTTGACCAAAACGGCCCGGTGGACGACGAATGGGCCAACGATTATGATCCCGCGCAAAACTGGGAAGGCGACATGAACTATCAGCGGTTCTTCGAGGAAGCGATCGACCAGCTCCACGCCGAGCGGCGCTACCGGGTTTTCGCCGATCTCGAGCGCATTGTCGGCAAGTTTCCGCGCGCCATTTGGCGTTCCAACGGCCGCGCCGAGGAAATCACCGTCTGGTGCTCCAACGACTATCTCGGCATGGGCCAGAACCCCGATGTCATTGCCGCTTTCCAGAACGCGGCCGGCAAGATGGGTTCGGGCGCCGGCGGCACCCGCAACATTTCCGGCACCTCGAACCCGTTGGTCGAACTCGAGCTGGAACTGGCCGACCTGCACGACAAGGAAGCCGCGCTCGTCTTCACCTCCGGCTTCGTCTCCAACGAGGCCTCGATCTCGACCATTGCGCGGCTTTTGCCCAATTGCCTGATCATTTCGGACGAGCTCAACCATGCCTCGATGATCGAAGGCGTACGGCGCTCGGGCGCCGAAAAGAAGATTTTCCGCCACAACGACGTCGCGCATCTCGAAAGCCTGCTGCAGGTGGCGGGCCGCGAACGCGCCAAGCTGATCGTGTTCGAGAGCGTCTATTCGATGGATGGCGACATCGCGCCGATCAAGCAGATCGTCGAACTGGCCGAACGCTACAACGCCATGACCTATATTGACGAGGTCCATGCCGTCGGCATGTACGGACCGCGCGGCGGCGGCATCACCGAGCGCGAGGGGCTGGCCGACCGCATCGACATCATCGAAGGCACGCTGGCCAAGGCGTTCGGCACGCTGGGCGGCTATATCGCCGGCAACAGCGCCGTCATCGACGCGGTGCGCTCCTATGCGCCGGGCTTCATCTTCACCACGGCGCTGCCGCCGGCGATCGCCGCCGCCGCCACCACGTCCATCCGCCACCTCAAGCGGTCGCAAGCCGAGCGCGATGCGCAACAGCGCCAAGCGTCGCGGACCAAGGAGGTTCTGTCTGCAGCCGGCCTGCCGGTGATGGAATCGCCGACACACATCGTGCCGGTGCTGGTCGGTGACCCCGAACTCTGCAAGATGGCCAGCGACCGTCTGCTCGGCGTGCACGGCATCTACATCCAGCCGATCAACTATCCGACCGTGCCGCGCGGCACCGAGCGGCTGCGCATCACGCCGACGCCGTTCCATACCGATACCCTGATTGCGGGACTGCAGGACGCGCTGGTCGAGACATGGGATGCGCTGGGCATTCCCTACGGCTCCGCCGGACGGCCCACTGTCGCCAAGAGCGACCGGATTGTGCCGCTGCTTGTGCCGAAGTCGGGCGGCTGAAGCCGCCGCCCATTCACCTCAAACCGTCCTCATCCATCCCGCCAGCCGGTGTGCCGCTTCCTCGAGTTGGTCGAGGCGGCGGTGGAAGCACAGGCGCAAAAACGCCTCTCCGCCAGGGCCGAAGGCGGTGCCCGGCGCCAGGCCGACATTGGCCTTGTCGACGATGTCGAAAGCAGCCCGGCGCGGATCGGTGATGCCGTCGACCGTGAAAAACAAATAGAACGCGCCTTGCGGCACGGTGAAGCGCGCTTTGCCGGTTGCGCCGAGAATATCGCAGACCAGGTCGCGCGCTTTCCTGGCGCGCTCCACCTGCTCGACGATGAAGGCATCACCGTGGTCCAGCGCCGCGACGGCGCCGCGCTGCATGAACTGGGCGACGCCTGAGGTCGAATACTGGATCAGGTTCTCGAACACCTGCTGCAGCTCGGGATGGGTCTTGATCCAGCCGACGCGCCAGCCGGTCATCGCCCAGTTCTTGGAAAAGGAGTTGACGAACAGGATGCGGTCTTCCGCGGTCGAAATGTCGAGGAAGGACGGCGCACGGCCGTGGCCGTAGTGGAACAGCGAATAGATCTCGTCGGCGATGATCCACAGGCCATTTTGGCGGGCGAGATTCAGGATCGCCTGCAGCGTTTCCTTATCGGCCGTCCAGCCGGTGGGGTTCGATGGCGTGTTGACGAACAGCGCCTTGGTGCGCGGCGTCACCGCAGCCGCAATTTTGTCGACATCGCAGGACCAGCCATTGCCCGACTGGTCGAGCGTGACCGCAACCGGGGTAGCGCCGGAAATACCGGCGGCGGCGGCGAAATTCGGCCACGCCGGGGAGAGATAGACCACCTCGTCGCCGCTGCCGGCGACCGCGGCTAATGCCAACTGAATGGCATGCATGCCGGAACCGGTGGCGATGAATTCCTCTTCGGCGAAGCTCTTGCCGAAATGCCTGGCATAGTAGCGAGAAAGCGCTTGCCTCAGCTCCGGAATGCCTTTCTGCCAGGTATAGAAGGTCTCGCCATTGGCGAGCCCCTTGGCGGCGGCTTCCGAAATGAAGGCAGGCGTCGGCAAATCGCCTTCACCGGCCCAGAGCGGGATCATGCCCTCGCGCGTACGGCCGTAATTGACGACGGCGACAATGCCGCTTTCGGGGGCGGCCACCGCTTCGGCGCGCAAGCTATCGATCAGGGTCATGACAGGTCCGTTTTGATGTCCGCTTTGATGCATGTCATTATCCAGAACCGCTGCGCACTTATGGGCGACATGCATTGTCGGATGCTCTTAGCAGATGCGGCAACAGAAAACCCCGGCCGCGAACGACCGGGGTTTTGGTCCAGAAATCTGGCCTTGTCTATTTCCTGGCGAGGAGATCGCGAATTTCGGTGAGCAGTGCGACGTCAGCCGGCGGCGGAGCCGCAGGTGCGGCCGGCTTCTCGCGCTCGAGCCGCTTGCGCATGTTGTTCACGGCCTTGACCATAAGGAAGATGATGAAAGCCAGGATGACGAAATTCAGCGCCACGGTGATAAAATTGCCGTAGGCGAACACCGCGCCTTCCTTACGCGCGTCGGCAAGATTGGTCGAATGCACTGTTGATGAGAGGCCTATGAAGTAGTTGGAAAAGTCGACGCCACCAAGTGCGCCGATGAAAGGCATGATGATGTCATTGACAAGAGAATCGACGATCTTGCTGAAGGCCGCGCCGATGATGACGCCGACCGCAAGGTCCATCACATTTCCTTTGGAAATGAATTCCTGGAATTCTTTCAGCATTCGACCCTCCTTGTCATGACGGACCGCGCTGCCGCCGTCCCTCCGGCGTCGGCCCGTGCGCACCATAACAAAAACCTGCGGTTGCAACAGAAGCAAAAGCTGGAAAACACCGCTTTCTCCTTACCTTGGGTCACGGTTCGACAGGGCCGCGTCGCGGCCATGCGCCGGAAAGCCGCGATGGACTTGACCTTAGAGCTGTGATTGCCTCTGGGCAGGCCGGGGTGAAAGCTGGCCGAGGAGGATTTTCGGGCCGTGCAGGGCTGGTTCATCGTCATCATTGCGGTCGCCTATGTAACGCTGCTGTTCGTCATCGCCAGCCTCGGCGACCGGCGTTCAACGGCGCTGGGACCCGGCCGCGCCCGGCCCTTCATCTATGCGCTCAGCCTCGCCATCTACTGCACCTCCTGGACCTTCTTCGGCTCGGTCGGCCTGTCGTCCGAGCGCGGCCTCGAATTTTTGGGCATCTACACCGGGCCGGTGCTGGTGTTCGTGTTCGGCTTTCCGCTGCTCAATCGCATCGTGCGGCTGGCCAAGAGCGAGAAGATCACCTCGATCGCCGACTTCCTCGGCGCGCGCTACGGCAAGAGCTTTGCCGTCTCGGCGATCGCCACGCTGATCGCCACCATCGGCGCGGTGCCCTATATCGCACTGCAATTGAAGGCGATCTCCGGTTCGGTCGGCCTGATGGTCGAGCATTATACGGGATCGCCGCCCTCCTTCGATCCCTTCGTCAGCGACATCTCGCTGGTGGTGGCCATGCTCTTGGCGCTGTTTGCGGTGCTGTTCGGCACCCGCCATGCCGACGCCACCGAGCACCAGGACGGGCTGGTGCTGGCGGTGGCGGTCGAAACCGTGGTCAAGCTCGCCGCCTTCCTGGCGATCGGCCTGATGGTCACCTTCCTGATCTTCGGTGGCCCGGGCGACATGATCGACAAGCTGGCCGAAAACAGCCAGGTGCGGCAAGCCATGGGCTACAACACCTCGCTCGCCACCTGGCTGGTGCTGACTTGCCTGAGCGGCTTTGCCATCATCATGCTGCCGCGCCAGTTCTACGTCACCATCGTCGAGAACCGCGGCGAGGCCGAACTGCGCACCGCGACCTGGGTGTTTCCGCTCTATCTCGTGGCGATAAACCTGTTCGTGCTGCCGATCGCCTTCGCCGGCCTGGCGCTGGTCGGCGCCAAAACCACCAGTGACCTCTATGTGCTGGCGCTGCCCTTGTTCGGCGGCCATGACTTCCTCGCCATGGCCGCCTTCATCGGTGGGCTGTCGGCGGCGACCGCCATGGTGATCGTCGAAAGCGTGGCGCTGTCGATCATGATCTCCAACGACCTCGTCATCCCGCTGTTCGTGCGCCGCCTGCTCAAGACCACGACCTCTGAGAATGAGGATTGGTCGACGCTGATCCTCAACGTGCGGCGCGGCGCCATCTTCATCCTGTTGTTCATCGCCTTCCTCTACTACCGCGAAAGCACCAACTCGGCGCGGCTGTCGTCGATCGGCCTGATGTCGTTCGCGGCAATCGCCCAATTCGCGCCGGCGCTGATCGGCGGGCTGATCTGGCGCGGCGCCAATGGCCGCGGCGCGGCCCTTGGCATGGTCGCCGGCATCCTCGTCTGGGGCTATACGCTGCTTTTGCCGTCGCTCTCGGCAGCCGACGCGGACATCGTCGTGCAGGGGTTGTTCGGTTTCGAGGCGCTGCGGCCGCAGGCTCTGTTCGGCACCGTCGCCGAACCGTTGAACCACGGCGTGCTCTGGAGCCTGTCGGTCAACACGCTGTTCTTCGTGCTCGGCTCGCTGTCGCGTGCGTCAGTGCCGCTGGAGCGGATCCAGGCGTCGATCTTCGTGCCGCGCGAATCCGGCCCGATGCCCAGCCTGCGCCGCTTCCGCACCGCCATCACCGTCAACGTGCTGAAGGACACCATCTCGCGCTACCTCGGCGTCGAGCGCACCGAGCGCTCCTTCCAATCCTTCGAGAAAAGCAATGGCGTCTCGCTGCACGGCAATGAGCAGGCCAGCATGGATGTCATCCGCTTTTCCGAGCAGCTGCTGGCGAGCGCGGTCGGCTCGTCTTCGGCGCGGCTGATCCTGTCGCTGCTGTTTCGCCGCAACGACCGCGAGTCCAAGGACGCCTTTCGCCTGCTCGACGACGCCACCGAAGCGCTGCAGCACAATCGCGACCTGCTGCAGATCGCGCTCGACCAGATGGAGCAGGGCATCACCGTATTCGACCGCGATTTTCGTCTGATCTGCTGGAACAGACAATATCGCGCGCTGTTCGACCTGCCCGACGAGATGGGCCAGGTCGGCGTCTCGCTCGACCGCATCCTGCGCCACCTCGCCGAGCGCGGCGATATCCCGGCCGACCAGCGCGTGGCGATGCTCAACCGGCTGACCAGCTTCGTCAGCCCATGGCAGATGGAGTTGACGACCAGTGGCCGAATCCTCGAACTGCGTTCCAACCCGATGCCGGACGGTGGCATCGTTGCCACCTATGCCGACATATCAGGACGCGTCGAACAGGATTTGGCGCTGAAGCGGGCCAATGAATCGCTGGAGCAGCGGGTCAAGACGCGTACCATCGAACTGACTAGGGTCAACGAGGAGTTGACCCGGGTCAATGAGGAGTTGGCGCAGGCGCAGATGCTGGCCGAGGAGGCCAATCTGGGCAAGACGCGCTTCCTCGCCGCCGCCGGCCACGACATCCTGCAGCCGCTGAACGCCGCCCGTCTCTACTGCTCGTCGCTGATCGAAAAGGCCGGCAAGGGCCCGGCCGGGGAGGCTGCTATCAACATCGAATCCTCGCTCGAATCGGTCGAGACGATCCTGGGCGCCGTGCTCGACATTTCCCGCCTCGACGCCGGCGCGATGAAGCCGGACGACAGCGCCTTCCGCCTGGACGGGCTGCTGCGCCAGATCGGCAATGATTTTCAGCCGCTCGCCGCCGAAAAGAAACTCGATCTGACGATCATAGCCTCGTCGCTCAGCGTGTTGACGGACCGCAACCTGCTGCGCCGGCTGATCCAGAATCTGGTCTCCAACGCCATCAAATACACCCCCCATGGCCGCATCCTGGTCGGCGTGCGACGGCGCGGCGAACTCGCCGAAATCCAGGTGATCGACACTGGCATCGGCATTGCCGGCGACAAGCTGAACACGGTCTTCAACGAGTTCACCCGGCTGGACGAAGGCGTGCGCGAGGCCGAAGGTCTCGGCCTTGGCCTGTCCATCGTCGACCGCATCGCGCGGGTGCTGCGGCTCGAGATCCAGATCTTTTCCAACCCGGGCAAGGGTACGCGCTTTTCCGTTATCCTGCCGGTTGCGGCGGTTGAGGCGCCGCGGCGCGAGGTCGAGCCGAAGGCGCCTGCCCGCACCGCGAATTCGCTGGCCGGCCTGCGCGTCATGTGCATCGACAACGACGCCCGCATCCTCGACGGCATGCGGCTTCTGCTCGAGGGCTGGGGCTGCAGCATCGGCACGTTTTCGGGTTCGGAGGATATTGGCAGGGCCGATCGTCCCGACATCGTGCTTGCCGACTATCATCTCGATGGCAGAAGCGGCCTCGACATCATCGCCCGCCTGCGTGACATCCATGGTTCCGACCTGCCGGCCGTGCTGGTCACCGCCGACCGCTCCACCGAGGTCCGTGCCGCTGCCGCCGCGCTCGACGTGCCGGTGATCAACAAGCCGCTGAAGCCGGCGGTGCTGCGTTCGATGATGGCAAGGGTCAGGCCGCTGGCGTCGGCGGCCGAGTAGAGTTTCTATCTTTTTGTTTTACGCAATTCCCAAGGGAAAGCGCTACGCACTTTTCCTGGAATAGCTTTAGCCCGCCGGCTGCAGCGGATCGCTGCCGATCTTGGACAGCTGGATCACCGCCTGGGTGCGGCTGTCGACGCCGAGTTTCTGCAGGATGGCCGAAACATGCGCCTTGACCGTCGCTTCGGATACGCTGAGCTCGTAGGCGATCTGCTTGTTGAGCAGGCCTTCGGCAAGCATGCCGAGGACACGCGTCTGCTGCGGTGTCAGCGCCTGCAGCCGCTTGATCAGGTCGGATATTTCCGGGTCGCGCTCGACGCCGAGGTCGATGCCGACGGGGGCTGCGATATCGCCTGCCAGCACCGATTGCACAGCGCTGCGGATTTCCTCCATGCTGGCCGATTTGGAGATGAAGCCGGATGCGCCGAGATCGAGCGCGCGCCGGATGGTCACCGGGTCGTCGTGGGCCGACACCACCACCAGCGGCACCGCCGGGTGGATGCCGCGCAACGCGATCAGACCGGACAGGCCGCTGGCGCCCGGCATCGACAGATCGAGCAGCACGAGGTCGACATCCTCATGGGCCACGACCAGCGCCTTGGCGCTTTCGAAATCGCCGGCCTCGTGAATGGCGGCGACATCGCCGACGCCGGCAAGCGCCTCTTTCAAGGCGCCGCGGAACAGCGGATGGTCGTCGGCAATGACGAAGGTGTAGCCCGACGGCAAATGTTCCTCCCCAAATCCCGTTGTTGCCCAAACTTCGTTATCGATTGACGGCTTTTACGGGATCGGACGATTATGCGGCGAAGCGCTTTGTTTTCAAGCGGCAATGGCCGGACGGCACTTTGCGCCGGGCAGCTCAGGTCTTTTGCGAGTTGAGCTTGGCGCCGTCGCCATTGTCCTTGTCCATCTCCTTGACGATGCCCATGAAGCCACGCAGCATGCGCTCCATATAGCTCATCGTCTTGTCGAAATCCTCTTCGCTCGGCAATTTCGACTCGAGACGGGCCGACAGCGAATTCTCCAACCTGGCGACGCGTTCGTCCATGGCCTTCATCGAGGCCTGCAAACGCTCGACCTCGTCCTGGAAGGCGGCGCGTTCGTCGGCCGCCATCTTGCAGACGAGCTGGCCGGAGCGCTCCTCGCAGATCGACATGGCGCCGGTCCGGGTGTCCATGCGGACATAGCCGTTGGCCGATTTTTCCAGCCGGTAGTGGTCGGCCTCCTCCGACCAGGCCGATGCCGCGACCAGCGAGACCAGTGCGGCGGGGATCAGTATGTGCTGCAGACGCATGTTCCATCCTCCACGAGCCAGTGTGCGCAACCTATCACAGCTTTGCGCCGTAAATGCGGACGAGTTGCCCTTCCCCGCATGATCGGTTCGGATTATAGCGCAACCATGTCTCAGATTATCTACAAGATCGCGCCCGAAGCGCTTTGGCGCGAGGCCGAGAAAAACGGCCGTTTCACCGGCGCTCCGATCGACGTCGCCGACGGCTTCATCCATTTCTCCACTGCTGATCAGGCCAGGGAGACGGCGGCGAAGCATTTCGCCGGCCAGACGGATTTGCTGCTGATCGCCATCGACGGGGCGCTGCTCGGTGACGCGCTGAAATACGAGGTCTCGCGCGGCGGCGCGCTGTTTCCGCATCTCTATGGCGTGCTCGATATGACCGTCGTGCTGTGGGTGCGGCCATTGCCGCTCGGCGCCGACGGCCCGCACCAGTTTCCGGCGCTGGAGGCCGAATGAGCGTGTTCGATCGCATCGGCCAGAAACTGCTGTTCACCTTCGATCCGGAAACGGCGCATGGCATGTCGATCGCGGCGCTGCGATGCGGTCTGCCGGTCGGCGCGCGGACGGTGCGCGACGACAGGTTGAAGCTCAGCCTCTGTGGCATCGCCTTCCCCAATCCGCTCGGCATGGCCGCAGGCTATGACAAGAATGCCGAGGTGCCTGACGCGCTGCTTGGCCTCGGCTTCGGCTTTGCCGAAGTCGGCACCGTGACGCCGCTGCCGCAGGCCGGCAATCCGAAGCCGCGCATTTTCCGGCTGACGGAGGATGACGCGGTGATCAACCGGCTGGGTTTTAACAATGGGGGCCACGAAGCGGCCGAGATGCGCCTTGCCGCCCGCAAAGGACGCGTCGGCATTGTCGGCGTCAACATCGGCGCCAACAAGGACAGCGCCGATCGTGTCCGTGACTATGAGTTGGGCGTTTCCCGTTTTGCGAAATACGCCAGCTATCTCACCGTCAACATCTCGTCGCCCAACACGCCCGGCCTGCGCACCATGCAGGCACGCGAACAGCTCGGCGAACTTCTGGCTCGCGTCGTATCGGCGCGTGCCTCGGCATCGGCCCAGCCACCAATCTTCCTCAAGATCGCACCTGATCTGGTCGAGGCCGAGCTGGAGGACATCGCCGCCGAGGTCAGCGAAAAGCAGATCGACGGGGTCATCGTCTCCAACACGACGCTGGCGCGGACCGGATTGCGTAGCACCACCAGCGAGACCGGAGGGCTCTCCGGCAAGCCGCTGTTCGAACGCTCGACCATCGTGCTGGCCAAGATGCGCAAATTGCTCGGGCCGGAGCGCGCCATTATCGGCGTCGGCGGCGTCGATTCGGCCGAGACCGCGCTGGAAAAAATCCGCGCCGGCGCCGATCTCGTCCAGCTCTACACCGGCATGATCTATGCCGGGCCGGCGCTGCCGGGGCGCATCCTTGCCGGGATGGTGCGATTTGCCGACAAGGAGCGGCTGAAATCATTGCGCGAACTGCGCGACAGCCGGCTCGATGAGTGGGCTGCCAGGCCGCTCTAAAACGCCGTGCGCAACCGGAGCCGCAGGACGGCCAGCAGGCTGAAGCCGCGCACCAGCAGGAAAACGTGCAGCGCCGCCCACAGGCCGTGATTGCCGAGAGACGGCGCCAAGCTGAACAATGCGGCGCTGAAGGCCAGGAACGACACCAGCATCATGTTGCGCATCTCGCGCGACCAGGTAGCGCCGATGAAGACGCCGTCCATCTGGAAGGCCAGCACGCCGCTCAGCGGTGTCAGTGCCGCCCACGGCAGATAGATGTCGGCAACAGCACGAACATCCGGCGACGTGGTGATCAACGAAATCAGGCCGGCGCCGCCGAGCCAGAAGATCAGCGTGGCGGTTCCGGCGAGGCCGAACCCCCAGAACAAGGTCAGACGCACCGCCCGGCGGAACGCCGTCTCGGCGCGTGCGCCGATCGCGCGTCCCGCCAACTGCTCGGCGGCTGTGGCAAAACCGTCGAGGAAATAGCCGGCGACGAGAAAGAAGTTCATCAGCACGGCATTGGCGGCCAGCGTCAGCGTGCCGAACTGCGCGCCTTGGCGGGTGAACAGCGCGAAGGCGGCGAGCAGCGAGAACGAGCGGATCATGATATCGCGGTTGAGCGACAGCATGCGCAGGAAAGCGGGCATGTCGAGCAGGCGATGCCGCGGCAGGCGGGGTGCGGCCCGGAACCGCCAGACAACGATGGCGAGACCCAACAGCATGGCCAGACATTCGCCGGTGACGGTCGCCCAGGCCACGCCGGCGACGCCCCAGCCAAGCTTCAGGCCGAGCAGGATGCAAAGCACGATGTTGATGCCGTTGAGCACCGCCTGCAGCATCAGCCCAATCCCGCCCTCGCCGCGCCCAAGGACATAGCCGAGGATGGCGTAGTTGATCAGCGTGAAGGGGGCGGCGAGCATTCTGATGTGGATATAGACGCCCATCGCTTCGCCGACGCGCGCCTCGCCGCCGATGAATTTCTGGCCGCCGATGGCGATCAGCGGCGCAAGGACGACAAGCACGATGCCGGCGGCGACCGCGATCAGCACGGCGCGCCAGAACACCGCCTGCTCCTCCAGCTCGTCGCCGCGCCCGAACGCCTGGGCGACGAGGCCGGTGGTGCCGGAGCGCAGGAAATTGAAGGTGCTGAAGACGACGTCGAAGACCAGCGCCCCGGCCGCCAGGCCGCCGAGCAGGGCGGCATCGCCGAACTGCCCGACCACAGCCGTGTCGACGATGCCAAGCAGCGGCGTCGTCAGATAGGCGAGCGTCATCGGCACGGCGATGGCGAGCACCGAACGGTTGGTGACGGCGAAGGGTCTCGCGTCGGCTGGGGTTGCACCCGTGTCCAGGGGATTGCTGCCTTGCTGATTGCGGCTTGATCGAACAGCCGATGTGCCCCATTTTCCGGCCACCGCGCAATCACTCTTGCCGTGACGGCCAACCGAAATGTTCTTCTGGCGCGAGCCCGCCGGACCCGAGTATTGGTTTTAAGCAATTCCCAAGGGGAAGCGCTACGCGCTCTCCTGCGAAAACCGCTGCACACTTTGCTGGAATTGCTTTAGCCATGCCCCTGCAGATCGTCCATCACCCCGACTACGATGCCGGCTTCGCCGTCAATCATCGCTTTCCGATGAGCAAATATCCGCTGCTGATGCAGGCCTTGCATATCAGTGGTCTGATCCACGCCGATGCGCTGTCGATGCCGGAGCCGGCGCCGGCCTCCTGGCTGAAGCTCGCCCATGCGGCTGATTATGTCGACCAAGTCATCACGTGTTCGGTGCCTGAAAAGATCGAGCGCGAGATCGGCTTTCCCGTGGGTCCGCGCGTTTCGCTCAGGGCGCAACTCGCCGCCGGTGGTACGGTGCTGGCCGCACGGCTGGCGCTTATCAACGGCATTGCCTGTAACACTGCCGGCGGCAGCCACCATGCGCGGCATGCGCAAGGCGCGGGCTTCTGCACTTTCAACGATGTCGCCGTCGCTTCGCTGGTGCTGCTAGCCGAAGGTTCCGCCCAAAAAATCCTGATCGTCGATCTCGATGTGCATCAGGGCGACGGCACGGCGGATATACTGAGTGACGAACCACGCGCCTTCACCTTCTCCATGCATGGCGAGCGCAATTATCCGGTGCGCAAGATTGCCTCCGATCTCGACGTTGCGCTGCCGGACGGCACCGGCGATGGCGCCTATCTCGAGCGGCTGGGCGCCCTCCTGCCGGAGCTCTCGGCCAAGGCGCACTGGGACATCGTCTTCTACAATGCCGGCGTCGACGTGCATGCCGAGGACCGGCTCGGCCGGCTATCGCTCAGCGATGACGGCGTGCGTGCCCGCGACGCCATGGTGATCGGTCATTTCCGCGCGCTGGGCATCCCGGTCTGCGGTGTCATCGGCGGCGGCTATTCGACCGATGTCGCAGCGCTGGCCGCGCGCCACGCCATCCTGTTCGAGGTGGCGTCGGACTTTGCCTGAGTGGCCTTCGGTTTGAGCACAATCTTTTCCGAAAACCGGTTGCCACTTTTCGGGATCATGCCTCCGCTTCACTTCCGGTAGTTCGCGAGCCTGAGCAGGATGAACACCGGCACGACGATCGCGGCGCCGAGCAGGATATAGCCCAAGAAGCGATAGACCGCGTTGAAGCCGAGGTTCCACAGATCGATGAAGAAACCCTGGATGCGGTAGAAGACGTCCATCGGCGTCCAGCCGAACGCATTCATGACCAGGCCGACGAGGAACGACACGACCAGCAGCTTGACGATCACCCTGACGGGCGAGTCACCGAGAAAGCGCGTCACTGTGGACAAGGGGCTGCCTCCAGATTGGTGTGCCCGGATTCGGGGTACAAACCCACGAATACGCACTTGCTGCGCCCGCATCAAGGCAGGCGGACCGGCGCAATCGGTCGGGTTTCCAACAGCCGTTTCCGAAGAGCTGTCCAAGGGCGATTGCCCGAAGCATGCCCATCATGATATCGAGAGGCCGACGCGGGTATGATGTAATGGTAGCTTGTCAGCTTCCCAAGCTGAACGCGAGGGTTCGATTCCCTCTACCCGCTCCAGTTCCTATCCCACTTCCCGCAAGATAAAATCGTGCAGCATCTTGGCTGCCGGCGACAGCACGCGGTTCTTCACCGTGATCAGGCTGTAGGGGCGGACCTCGATGTCGAACTCGGTCTGGACGACATCGATGGCGCCGGCGAGACCGTCGGGGTTCTGGATGAATTTTGCCACCTGGATCGACACCGGGGCGATGGCGTCGGACTGCGCCACCATGACCAGTGTGAGCAGCAGCGACGAGGTGTTGAGGATGCGGTCCGGCAGGGCGATGTTGCGGTTCAGGAAATTGCTCTCCATCGCCTGGCGCAGCGGCGACCCGCCCGACTGGAACACCCAGTCAAAGGCGGCGGTGTCCTCCAGCCTCACCGCCTTCCCATTGTTTAGAGGATGGCCGTTGCTCAGCGGGTGGCCTCGGCGCACGATCAGGCAGGCCTTCTCGACGCCGATGACGCGCGATTCGAACAGGCGCGGATTGAGGTCTTCGGGGACACGGGCGATGATGAAATCATGGCGCGTGGCGATCAGTTCGCGCGCCAGCACATTCGACGTCTCGACCTGCATGGTAATCTCGATGCGCGGATAGAGGCGGCGTATCTCGCGGATCGCCGGGACCGCCAGTTCGATCGCCGGCGCCGTCACCGCGCCAAGGAACACCGAGCCGCCCTTGCCGGCCTTGAGCTCCGATATTTCGCGGTCGGCCTCGCGCATTTCAAGCAGGATCGAGCGCGCGCGCCGGGCCAGCGCCTTGCCGTAAGGGGTGAGCGTGATGCCGCGCGGCAGCCTTTCGCACAGCTTGACCTCAAGCACCGCTTCCATCTCGGAAATCATGCGCGAGGCCGCCGGCTGCGAGATGTTCATCACCTGGGCGGCAGCGCTCACCCGACCGTGATCGTCGAGTGCTGCGATCATGCGCATGTGACGCAGGCTCAAGCCGCTGCGCAGAAGTGTCTCGCCATCGCCGGGCAATTCATCGTAACCGCTTGAAATTCCCTGAGGACCTCGTAAAGCCGCCATGCCTTTTCCCGCTTCCGCCGCTGTTCCAGCCCGGTTTAGTCATATACCGGTTTTGGTATAGCAACCACCGAAGATCGCATTTGACAGTTATGGCAAAGGGTCACACTTTCGCGCGTCCTCAAGACTTGACGGTCGATGACGAGCAAAATCGTATCGATTTAAATCTGAGGGCCGATTGGGAGGATACCGGAGATCGATTATGACGGCGGCGGCGCTTTGGCGCATCCGCCCGACTGCGCGGCCCGCGAAGCCCCGAGGTGTCGCGTCCATCAACCAGGGAGAGTTTTACGTGAAAATCATCAAGACACTGGCCGCCGTCGCGGCCCTTGGCATCGCTGCCATGACCTACTCGGCGCATGCAGCCGACAAGGGTCTTGTCGGCGTGCTGATGCCGACCAAGACCTCGCAGCGCTGGATCAATGACGGCGATGCCGTCAAGTCCCAGCTCGAAGCTCTCGGCTACACGGTCGACCTGCAGTACGCGCAGGACGACATCCCCAACCAGCTCAGCCAGCTGGAAAACGAAATCACCAAGGGCCCGAAGGCGCTGATCATCGCTTCGATCGACGGCACGACCCTGTCGGACGCGCTGCAGAAGGCCGCTGACGCCGGCGTCGTCGTCGTCGCCTATGACCGCCTGATCAAGAAGACCGCCAATGTCGATTACTACACCACCTTCGACAATTTCGGCGTCGGCGTGATCCAGGCGAACTCGCTGGTCAAGGGCCTCAAGGAGCGCTTCCCGAACACCAAGCCGTGGAACGTCGAACTGTTCGGCGGCTCGCCGGACGACAACAACGCCTTCTTCTTCTACAACGGCGCAATCTCGGTGCTGCAGCCGCTGATCGATGACGGCTCGATCAAGATCAAGTCCGGCCAGACCGGCATGGACAAGGTCGGCACGCTGCGCTGGCTCGCCGCCACCGCCCAGGCGCGCATGGACAACCTGCTGTCGGCCAACTACTCGGACGGCAGCCGCGTCGATGGCGTTCTTTCGCCCTATGACGGCCTGTCGCGCGGCATCACCGCTTCGCTGCGCGCCGTGGGTTACGGCACCGACGCCCAGCCGTGGCCGATCGTGACCGGCCAGGACGCCGAGACTGCTTCGGTCAAGCTGATCATCACGGGCGAGCAATACTCGACCGTGTTCAAGGACACCCGCGAACTGGCCAAGGCCACCGTCGAGCTCGTCGACAAGGTGCTCTCGGGCGGCAAGCCGGACGGCCTCGACGAAAAGACCTACAATAACGACGTCAAGGTCGTTCCCTCGATCCTTTTGACGCCGCATGAGGTCGACAAGTCGAACTACCAGGCACTGGTCGTCGACTCCGGCTACATCAAGGCCGACGAACTGAAGTAATCCCGGTTACAAAATCAGGGGTCCTGCGCAACGCAGGGCCCCTTTTCGTTCACCAGCGAGCCCGGTATTGTTACCGACCTCGCCGGCAGTGTTTGCCAACCTCTCAAGGAGCGGTAGTTCCCATGGCCTCGACGATTTTGGAGATGCGCGACATCACCAAGACCTTCCCCGGCGTGAAGGCGCTGTCGAACGTCAACCTCAGCGTCGAGGAAGGCGAGATCCACGCCGTGGTTGGCGAGAACGGCGCCGGCAAGTCGACGCTGATGAAGGTCCTGTCGGGCGTCTATCCCGCCGGCACCTATGACGGCCAGATCATTTTTCAGGGTCAGGAATGCCAGTTCAAAGGCATTCATGACAGCGAACACAAGGGCATCGTCATCATCCACCAGGAACTTGCTCTGGTGCCGATGCTGTCGATCACCGAAAATATCTTCCTCGGCAACGAAAACGCCCGATACGGCGTCATCGACTGGGATGCCAACGAGGCGCGCACCGCTGCCCTGTTGAAGAAGGTGGGCCTCAAGGAGGACCCCAAGACACTGATCACCAATATCGGCGTCGGCAAGCAGCAGCTGGTCGAGATCGCCAAGGCGCTGAGCAAGGACGTCAAGCTTTTGATCCTCGATGAGCCGACCGCGTCGCTCAGCGAGAAAGACAGCCAGGCGCTGCTCGATCTTCTGCTCGAATTCAAGCGGCAAGGCATGACCTCGATCCTGATCTCGCACAAGCTCAACGAGATCAACCGGGTCGCCGACAAGGTAACCGTCATCCGTGACGGGCGCACCATCGAGACGCTGGCCAAGAAGGATATCTCCGAAGACCGCATCATCACCTCGATGGTCGGCCGTTCGCTAGACGACCGCTATCCGCCGCGCGAGCCCAAGATCGGCGAAGTCGTGTTCGAGGTGAAGAACTGGTCGGTCTATCACCCGCTCCATGCCGAGCGGCAGGTGATCAAGGGCATCGACATCAATGTGCGCAAGGGCGAGGTGGTCGGCATCGCCGGGCTGATGGGCGCCGGCCGCACCGAATTCGCCATGAGCCTGTTCGGCCGCTCCTATGGCCGCCGCATCACCGGCGAAGTGCTGCTCAAGGGCAAGCCGGTCGATGTCTCCTCGGTAAGCAAGGCGGTCCAACACGGCATCGCCTATGTCACCGAGGACCGCAAGACCTACGGCCTCAACCTCATCGACCATATCAAGCATAACATTACGCTGGCCAATCTCGACGGCGTGTCGCGCCACAGCGTGATCGACGACATGCGCGAACTTGCGGTCGCCAACGACTATCGCAAGAAGACCAATATCCGTGCGTCAAGCGTCTATCAGATGACCGGCAATCTTTCCGGCGGCAACCAGCAGAAGGTGGTGCTGTCGAAATGGTTGTTTGCCGACCCTGACGTGCTGATCCTCGACGAGCCGACACGCGGCATCGATGTCGGCGCCAAGTATGAAATCTACACGATCATCGCGCGCCTTGCCTCGGAGGGTAAGGCGATCGTGGTCATCTCGTCGGAAATGCCGGAATTGCTGGGGATTACCGACCGCATCTACGTCATGAACGAAGGGCGCATGGTGGGCGAAATGCCGGCGGCGGAAGCAAGCCAGGAAAAGATAATGCGCGCCATCGTCCGGGGAGAAGGAAAAGCAGCATGAGCACCGAAAGCGCCCCCGCCCCGCAGGGCAACGTCGCCGACGAACAGCGCCCGCGCATCGCCGTCTCGGCGCTGGCGACGAATTTACGCGAATACGGACTGATCATAGCCCTGATCGTCATCATGCTGTTCTTCCAGTTCACCACGTCGGGGACGTTGTTCAAGCCGGTCAACCTCAGCAATCTGGTGCAGCAGAACTCCTTCATCATCGTGATGGCGCTGGGCATGCTGCTGGTGATCGTATCGGGCTATATCGACCTCAGCGTCGGATCGGTCGCCGGTTTCATTGGCGCGCTGGCGGCAAACATGATGGTCATCTGGCAACTCGGACCGCTGAGCAATCCCCTGGTGGTTTCGATCGTCTGCCTGGTCGCGGGTGGCCTGATCGGCGCCGCGCAAGGGTATTGGATCGCCTATCACCGGATACCGAGCTTCATTGTCACGCTGGCCGGCATGCTGATCTTCCGCGGCATTTGCCAGGCGTTGCTTGGCGGCGGCTCGTCGGTGGGTCCGCTTCCCGACGACTTCAAGATGCTCAGCTCCGGCTTCATCCCGGATGTGATCGGCCCACTGACGCTCGTCCCGCCGGTCGTGAACGCAGCCGGCAAGACCATCATGGGCAGCGGCGTGACCCTGCACATGACGACGGTCGTGCTGGGGCTGATCGCCGTGCTCGCCTATGCCTATTTCGGGGTCCGCACCCGGCGCAAACGAGAACGCCATGGTTATGAGGCCGAGCCCTTCACCCTGTTCGTGGTCAAGACGCTGGTCGCCAGCGCGCTGGCGCTGTTCCTGGTCTATGAGTTTGCCAGCTACCGCGGCCTGCCGGTGGTGCTGCTGGTCATGGGCGTGCTGATCACGCTGTTCGTCTTCGTCACCAAGCGCATGACCATCGGGAGGCGCATCTACGCCATGGGCGGCAATCCCAAGGCGGCGCAGCTGTCGGGCATCAACACCGAGCGGCTGACGCTGATGGTGTTCATCAATATGGGCGTGCTGTCGGCGCTTGGCGGCCTGATCATCGCGGCTCGTCTCGGCCAGGCGGTGCCGGCGGCGGGTCTCGGCTCGGAGCTCGATGTCATCGCCGCAGTGTTCATCGGCGGCGCCTCGGCGATGGGCGGCGTCGGCCAGGTCATCGGGGCGGTCGTCGGCGGCTTCATCATGGGCGTGATGAACAACGGCATGTCGATCATGGGCGTCAATGTCGACTGGCAGCAGGTGGTCAAAGGCCTGGTGCTGCTCGGCGCCGTGATCTTCGACGTCTACAACAAGAACAAGGCCTGACAAGCTTCAGGCGAGGCAAGCAGGAGGCATACGGTCGCGGCGCAGCCGGCAAGTTGTCGGCATAAGAAGTCCCCCGAGGGATGGAGCTCGCGAGCGCAATCCGGACGAAGAGTTCAACCCGTGGCGCGGCGAGGTCCGAGCCGCGCAGGTCAAGGTTTGCCAAGGGGCAACCCGGCCAAGGCACATGAGAGAGGATTTCATCATGCTAATCTCCCAGATCCTCGACGACGCCGAGACCATCCGCGTCGTCGCCCGCAATGGCGGCGGCAAGACCAGGATCATCAACGGCGCCCGCAGCGTCTATTCGCTGGCCATGGAAGCCGCGCGCACCGGAACGGGCCTCGCCGCGCTGATCGAGCGCAAGGGGTTCGGTGAAGCGATAGACCTCGACGCCGTCTACAAGAAGGGCCGGCTGGTGTCGCCGATCAACCATCCCGATCCTGCGCATCTGCATCTGACCGGCACCGGCCTGACCCATCTCGGCTCGGCGGCGACGCGCGATTCCATGCACAAGAAGCTCAGCGATGGCGGCGAGGAGCAGCTTACCGATTCCATGAAGATGTTCCGCATGGGGCTCGAAGGCGGCAAGCCGGCCAAGGGCCAGACCGGCGTGCAGCCGGAATGGTTCTACAAGGGCAACGGCACCATGGCGGTGGCGCCGGGCGCCGCACTGATGTCGCCGGCCTTTGCGCAGGACGCCGGCGAGGAGCCGGAAATCGCCGGCATCTATGTCATCGGCGACGACGGCGCGCCGTTCCGCGTCGGCTTCACGCTGTCGAACGAGTTTTCCGATCATGTTACCGAGCGGGTGAACTATCTGTTCCTGGCACATTCCAAACTGCGCAACGCCTCGTTCGGGCCGGAAATCCTGATCGGCGACCTGCCGGCCGACGTCAGGGGCTCATCGCGAATCTATCGCGACAGCAATTTGCTGTGGGAAAAGCCGTTCCTGTCGGGCGAAGCGAACATGTCGCACACAATCGCCAATCTCGAACATCATCACTTCAAATATTCGGCCTTCCGCCAGCCGGGCGACGTGCATGTGCACATGTTCGGCACGGCGACGCTGTCCTTTGCCGACGGCATCAAGACTCAGGCCGGCGACGTGTTCGAGATCGAGGCCGGGGATTTCGGCCTGCCGCTGCGCAACCCGCTGGAGATCGAGCAGCCGGTGAAGGTGGCGGTGAAGGCGCTTTGAGGCAGCATCACATTTGGGAGCCGGAATGAACGGAATGCGGCTTGTCATTGTGTTCACGGGCGTGGCCCTGTTCCTGACCCAACCGTCGGTGGCCTTTAGCGCCGGCCAGTGCAGCCCGAAGTCCTATCGTGAAGCCCGTTTGGCGATGACGAGCCGTCTTCTGGCAACCGGCTATTCGAAAGCCCAGGTGAGCTTTCTGATGCGCAACACGGATCACATGACATCAGCGCTTCGCACCGACAGGCTGAACAACAATGGCAAGGTCTGCGGCATCGACTCCGCCAAGGCCCATGTCCTCGGTTGCCTCGACAAGCAGTTGTTCCCGTTGAAGCGCGGCTCAAACGCTTCGCTCGACGAGGTCAAACTGACCGAAGGCTTTTGGGGCAGGAAACGTTTGGCCGCACGCGAACTGCTGTTTATCGGCCATTTTCATGCCTGCCTTGGCGCCGCGAAAGAGTATCTCTTTCGCGGCTGACTCCGGCGGGCCGGAAGTCAATAAATATCGAAATCGAAATACTTGGCCTGGATCTTCTTGTAAGTGCCGTCGGCGACGATGGCGTCTATCGCCGCATTCAGCTTGTCGCGCAGCGCCGTGTCTTCCAGGCGGACAGCGATGCCGGCTTGGGTCTCGGTGCCCTTGACGTCGCCGACAAGCTTGCAGCAGCCTTCGCTCGCCTTCTTCAGCCAGTCCATCAGCACGAACTTGTCGGAGATGACGGCATCGAGACGGCCGTTCTGCAGGTCGGTGATCGCCTCTTCCTGGGTGGGGTAGAGTTTCGCCTCGGCGCCGGCCTTGCCATAGGCGTCCTGCGCATAGTCGGCCTGGGTGGTCGAGGCCTGCGCGCCCACCGTCTTGCCGGCAAGGGCTGCCGGTTCGGTGGAAGTGAGGTCGCTGTCCTTCGGCGCCACCAGTGCCAGCGGCGTCGTGTAGTATTTGTTGGTGAAGGCGACCTGTTTCTTGCGCTCCTCGGTGATGCTCATCGAGGCGATGATGGCGTCGAACTTTTTCGCCTGCAGCGCCGGGATGATGCCGTCCCAGTCCTGGGTGACGATCTCGCACTCGACCTTCATCTGCGCACACAGCGCATTGGCAATGTCGATGTCGAAGCCCTCGATCTTGCCGTCCGCGGTGATGGTGTTGAAGGGCGGATAGGCGCCCTCGGTGCCGATCTTCAATTTCTCCTGCGCCTCAGCCAGCGAGCCGGCCGATATCACCAGCATGGCAGCGCTCGCTGCCGATATGATCCATCTTGAAATCTGCATTTTGGTTCCCCTTGCGCGCCGTTCTCTTGCCGGCCACCGAAAGGCAGCCAAGCATGGTGAGGCAGCGCAGGCAAGTATTTTGCCTGACGGTGATCGAAGGTTCAGCCGGCGGGGCGGAAATGCTTGGAGAGCTTGAGGCCTTGCGCCTGGTAATTCGAGCCGAGATCGGTGCCGTAAAGCGCCTGCGGCCGCTTCAGCATGTGTTCGTAGACCAGCCGGCCGACGATCTGGCCGTGGTCGAGGATGAACGGCACTTCGTGGCTGCGCACTTCGAGCACCGCCCGGCTGCCGGTGCCGCCTGAGGCCGAATGGCCGAAGCCCGGATCGAAGAAGCCGGCATAGTGAACACGGAATTCGCCAACCAGCGGATCGAAGGGCGTCATCTCGGCGGCGTAGAGCGGCGGCACGTGCACGGCTTCGCGGCTGACCAGGATGTAGAACTCGTCCGGGTCGAGCACCAGTTCGCCGGCGCCGCTCTTGTAGAGCGGCTCCCAGAAATCGACGGCATCCTGGGCGGCGCGCTTGTCGACATCGACCAAGCCGGTGTGATGCTTGCCGCGATAGCCGACCAGGCCGTTCTGGTCGCCGTCGAGATCGATCGACAGCGCAATGCCGCCGCCGGAAATGTTGGGCGGCTCGGTCGCCACCAGCATCTCGGCGCGGTGCAATTCGTTCAGTTCTGCCTCCGACAACAGCGCGTTGCCAGTGCGAAAGCGGATCTGCGACAGCCTCGATCCGGCGCGTACGACGATCGGGAAGGTGCGTGGACTGACTTCGAGATAAAGCGGCCCGTGATAGCCGGGGGCGATCTTGTCGAACTCATGGCCGCGATCGGTCATCACCCGGGTGAAGATGTCGAGGCGGCCGGTCGAGCTTTTCGGGTTGGCCGAGGCCGACACGTTTGCGGGCAGCGCCAGGCTTTCGAGCAGCGGCACGATGTAGACGCAGCCGGTTTCCAGCACCGCGCCCTCGGCGAGACTGAATTCGTGCAATTTCAGCCGGTGAAGCTTGTCGGCCACCAGATGATCGGGACCCGGCAGGAAGGAGGCGCGCACGCGAAAAGCCTTGTCGCCGAGCCTGAGATCGAGGCTCGCCGGCTGCACCTGGTCGACATCGAGCGCGCGCGGCGACTTCAGCGCGCCGGACTGAAACAGCGCGGAAATGTCCTGATCGGGAAGAATGCCTGTCTGCCGCAAAAGGCTGGCTCCGCTCCAAGGTCGGTCTCTTTGTGGCAGGTTCTTGCCGCAAAACCGCTGGATATTATTGCGGAACCTGCCTGGTACAAACCTCTTAATGAAGCCGGCAATTGACGCAAGCGCAGGTGAGGTCTAAAGGGTCGTTATCCCGTGGTGATTTGGCCGGTCGGCTTGCAGCCACGTTAAACAAGTCGCTAAAGGACCGTCGGGCCGCAAGGCCATATGGACCGGTTGCGACTTTCGCGGCCGGTTTTTTTGTGTCTGGAACAAAAGCGATGAGCACCAAGAAGCGTAACTGGAAACCTCAGACCGCACTCGTGCACGGGGGAACGCTGCGTTCCCAGTTCGGCGAGACGTCCGAAGCGATGTACCTCACCCAAGGCTATGTCTACGAGACGGCGCAGGCTGCCGAGGCCCGTTTCAAGGGCGAGGAGCCGGGCTTCATCTATTCGCGCTATGCCAACCCTACCGTCGACATGTTCGAAAAGCGCATGTGCGCGCTGGAGGGTGCCGAAGATGCGCGCGCCACGGCGTCCGGCATGGCGGCGGTGACGGCAGCGCTCCTGTGCAGCGCCAAGGCCGGCGACCATATCGTTGCGGCGCGCGCGCTGTTCGGCTCCTGCCGCTGGGTGGTGGAGACGCTGGCGCCGAAATACGGCATCGAGGCAACGCTGGTCGACGGCACCGACATCGCCAACTGGGAAAAGGCGGTGCGGCCGAACACGAAACTGTTCTTCCTGGAAAGCCCGACCAATCCGACGCTGGAAGTGGTCGACATCGCAGCGGTGGCGGCGCTCGCCACCTCGATCGGCGCCAGGCTGATCGTCGACAATGTCTTTGCCACGCCCTTGCAGCAGAAGCCCTTGCAGCTCGGCGCCCATATCGTCGTCTACTCCGCGACCAAGCACATTGACGGCCAGGGACGCTGTCTCGGCGGCATCATCCTGTCGGACAAGAAATGGATCGACGAGAATTTGCACGACTATTTCCGCCACACCGGCCCGAGCCTGTCGCCGTTCAACGCCTGGACGCTGCTCAAGGGCCTGGAGACGCTGCCGGTTCGGGTGCGCCAGCAGACGGAAAGCGCGGCCAAGATCGCGGATTTCCTGGCAGGACGGCCGGAAATCGCCCGCGTCATCTATCCCGGCCGCGCCGACCACCCGCAGGCCGACATCGTCAAGAAGCAGATGACGGGCGGATCGACGCTGATCTGCCTCGACGTCAAGGGCGGCAAGCAGGCGGCCTTCGCCTTGCAGAACGCGCTCGACATCGTGCTGATCTCCAACAATCTCGGCGACGCCAAGAGCCTGATCACCCATCCGGCGACCACCACGCACAAGAACCTCAGCGACGAAGCTCGCGCCGAGCTTGGCATCGGGCCGGGAACGCTCAGGCTGTCGGTCGGTCTTGAGGATACGGACGATCTGCTGGAGGACGTTGCGCAGGCGCTGAAGGCAGCCGGATAGGCCGCGAGGCGTCACGCTCCCGACGAAACCTCTTCCAGTTCGGCCGTCTTGGTGCCGATGGTCATGATGTTGCCGCGCCAGTCGACGGCGCCGCTCAGCCAGCCGCGCGCCCAGATGGCGGGAAGCATCATGTCGCGCACCATCATCGCCGGGACCATGCGCAGCGACAGGTGCCAGCCCTTGGCCGCGGCCAGCGCGCATTCGGGAATGTAGGCCGCCGTCAGCACGGCCAACACCGTGGCCGGCAGGCTGATGCCGGCACTTGCGGCCGCCACCAGCGCCAACGCCAACGGCACGGCGACGCCGGTCAGGATCTCGGGTGCGAAAAACAGCGGGAAAGTGACGCGGCGCAACCGCGCCCAGCGCGCCTGGCGCGACCAGATGTCGGGAAGTCGGCGCTGCCCCAGTGGTTGCTCGAAAGGCGAGGCAACGAGATTGACGTGCAGGCCCAGTCCGTTGACCAGCTTGGTTGCAGCAGCATCCTCGGCGATCTCGGCGGCCAGCGCACGGATACCGCCACTGGTATCGAGCATCGGCTTGTTCCACAGCATGCTCTTGCCTTGGGCAAAGCCGAGACCGAGCGCCTCGCCGGCATATTGCCAGCGCGCCTGCAGCGTGTTGAGGAACGCGCATTCGACCTCGGCCCAAAAGCCATCCGGCCGAGAGCCGATCGGCGTCGAGCAGATAAGCCCGGTATTGGTCCGCCAGGCCGCCATCAGGTGCTGGACGTAATCCCTTGGCATCAGCACGTTGGAATCCGCCAGAATAACCCAATGATAGCGCGCCGCTTCCCAGCCCTTGACGCAGTTGTTGAGCTTCGGGTTGCTGCTGACGCGGTCGTCGCCGATCAGCAGCCGGGCCGGCACGTTGGGAAACAGGACGATCGCCCTGTTTATCAGTTTGACGACGGGATCGTCGGCGTGAGCGACGCAGAAGATCAGTTCGTAGCGCGGCCAGTCGAGCGAGAAGGCTCGCTGCAGCGTCTCTTGTGTGAACGGCTCCACGCCGCGCGACGGTACGACGATCGAGACCGGTGGCTGCTCGTCGGACGGCGGAGGGATAAGGCGACGCGCTTGCAGTTTCGACGAAGCAAGCAGGATGCTGGCGAGATTGGAAAGAAGCAAAGCGGAGGAAGCGAAGGCGGCTGTGAGAGCTAGTTCCATGAGATCTGGTCACTCCGGAAAGGCCGCTCGCGGCTGCTTTGTCAGTCGACAGATGGGCCTTGAGTCGCCGGCAAGGTTTGCCCACACCAACACTGTCATGTGTCACTTAAATGACATTGTTTGTCGGCACCTCCGCTTTGAGGCTGGCAGGACATGCCGTTGTGCGCGTATCAAACCGCATAGCGCGACAAATGTTCCTTGCCGCGCAACCGGAGCAGCCCATGTATCGCGCCGTCACGCGCAACATCGAAGTGCAGGTCAGACCGTTCTACCTGGAGGACCGCTCGGACCCGGCGGAGAACCGTTATGTCTGGGGCTACCAGGTGACGATCGACAACCAGTCGGACGATTTCGTGCAGCTTATGTCGCGTTACTGGCACATCACCGACGGCAGCGGCCGGATCGAGGAAGTGCGCGGCGCCGGCGTGGTCGGCGACCAGCCTGAGCTCAATCCCGGCGACAGCTATCAATACACGTCAGGCTGCCCGCTCTCGACGCCCTCCGGCTTCATGGTCGGCCACTACACCATGCGCAACAAAAAGGGCGAGACGTTCGACGTCGCTATTCCCGCGTTTTCGCTGGATCTGCCGGGGACGCGGCGGACGGTGAATTAGGGGTTTTCTCCCCATCTCTATACGGGGAGAAATGCCCGGCAGTGCAACGAGGGGCGCCGCCGGACTCATGAGGTTATCTTCCACGCACATGACGTAGGCTATGCGCGGCCATTCACCAAAGTTCGCGCTGCCCCTCATCCGCCCTTCGGGCACCTTCTCCCCGTGAACGGGGAGAAGGAAGAGATGCTACTGAGTTGCAAACTCCGCCGGGTCGAAGTCGTACTGCTTCGAGCAGAACTCGCAGGCGACGTGGATGCCGCCATCTTCGGTGCTGTCCTTGATCTCCTGCGCGGAAAACCCCTCGAGGATGCCGCGTATCTTGTCCCTTGAGCAGGAACATTGGTCGGCGACCGGCACGCCGCCGAAGACGCGCACGCCATGTTCGTGGAACAGCCTGTAGAGCAGCCGCTCGGCGCCGATGGTCGGGTCGATCAGCTCGGTCGGCTCGATGGTGCCGAGCAGCGCCACCAGCTCGCGCCACGAATTGTCGGCCGGCTCCTGCGTCACGTCACGCGGATCGCCGTCGCCGCCCGAAATGTCGGGCACGCGCATGCGCTCGGGTGACTGCGGCAGGAACTGCGCCAGGATGCCGCCGGCGCGCCACTGCTCACGAGCGCCGCCGGGACCTGGCGTCAGCAGCTTGGCCACCGACAGCCTGAGGTCGGTCGGGATCTGCTCCGACTGGCGGAAATAGGTGCGCGCGGCGTCCTCCAGCGTCTCGCCGTCGAGCTGGACGATGCCCTGATAGCGCTGCGTGTGCGCGCCCTGGTCGATGGTCAGCGCCAAAACGCCGCTGCCCAGCAGCGTCTGCTGCGAGGTCTGGCCTGCGGCCACCAGGGCCTCCAGCCGGTCGGCGTCGAAACGCGCATAGGCGCGCAATGCCGAAGGCGTGGAGAAATCCGCGACCAGCATGTCGACCGGGCCGTCGGTGCGGGTCTGCAGGATGAACTTGCCTTCGAATTTGAGCGAGGTGCCGAGCAGCACCGTCAGCACACAGGCTTCCGCGAGCAGGCGGGCGACCGGCTCGGGATAGTCGTGACGGTTGAGGATGGCGTCGAGCATCGGCCCGAGTTGCACGGTGCGGCCGCGCACGTCGAGCGGGCCGACCTCGAAGGGTACGACATGATCGTCGCCGGCATAGCCGAACTCGCCGAGTCTGGGGTGATGTTCAGTCACTTGATGCGTTTCCAACATGACAAAGCTCCAGGGCGCGGCCATGCGGCCCGGAGGGGTGCATGCGTCCAAACGCGCTTGATTTGCGTGATGGGGCGCAAATAGGCATCGCGCCGCCCCGGATCAAGCGCTTGGAGATCAAGCGCCTGGAGATCAAGCGCCCAGACACCAGGCCAAAACCGCCTTCTGGGCGTGGAGCCGGTTCTCGGCTTCGTCGAAGACAACCGAATGCGGACCGTCGATGACCTCGTCGGTGACTTCCTCGCCGCGATGCGCCGGCAGGCAGTGCATGAACAGGGCGTCGGGCTTGGCCCTCGCCATCAGCGCCGCATTGACCTGATAGGGCGAGAAGACATTGTGGCCGCGGGCGCGGTGTTCCTGGCCCATCGACACCCAGCAGTCGGTGACGATGCAGTCGGCTTGGTCGACGGCTTCCTCGGGCGAGCGGGTGAAGTGCAGCTTGCCGCCATTGCTCTTCGACCAGTCGATATGCTTTTGCGCCGGCTCGCTGCCTTCCGGCACTGCGACGTTCAGGTTGAAGCGGAACCGCGCCGAAGCTTCGAGCAGCGAATGCAGCACGTTGTTGCCGTCGCCGGTCCAGGCGATGGTCTTGCCGGCAACCGGACCGCGATGCTCCTCGAAGGTCATGATGTCGGCCATCAGCTGACAGGGATGGGTGTCGTCGGTCAGCCCGTTGATGACCGGAATCGTGGCATTCTCGGTCAGCTCGAGCAGCCGCTCATGCGACGTGGTGCGGATCATGATGGCGTCGACATAGCGCGACAGCACCTTGGCGGTGTCGGCAATGGTCTCGGAACGGCCGAGCTGCATTTCGGTGCCGGTCAGCATGATGGTCTCGCCGCCGAGCTGTCGCATGCCGACGTCGAAGGACACGCGCGTGCGCGTCGACGGCTTGTCGAAGATCATGGCCAGCACCTTGCCTTCGAGCGGTTTGGTCCGTTCGCCGGCCTTGAGGCGCGCCTTGCGCACCACCGCATCGTCCAGCATCAGGCGCAGATCGCCTTCGGAAACGGCGGAAAGATCGGTGAAATGGCGAAGGCTCATCGGGAATGGTTCTCGGGATTACTTCGCGGCGGCCGCGGCGATGGCGTCGGTCAGGCCCTTGGCGCCGGCGCGGATGCGATCGAGCGCTTCGCCGATCTCGGCGTCGGTGACGGTCAGCGGCGGCAGCAGACGAATGACGTTGTCGCCTGCCGGCACCGCCAGCAGATGCTGGTCGCGCAGCGCCATGTTGACCTTGGTGTTGGGCATGGCGCATTTCAGGCCAAGCATCAGGCCGCTGCCCCTGATGCCTTCGATGACATCAGGAAATTCGTCGGCGACCGCCGCCAGGCCCTGCTTCATCAGCAATGCCTTGCGCTGGACGTCTTCGAGGAAGCCGTCTTCCAGCACGACGTCGAGCACAGCGTTGCCGACCGCCATGGCCAGCGGATTGCCGCCGAAAGTGGTGCCATGCACGCCTGCCGTCATGCCGACGACAGCGTCGTCGGTGGCGAGGCACGCGCCCATCGGAAAGCCGCCGCCAATACCCTTGGCAATCGCCATGATGTCGGGCGTCACGCCGGTCCATTCATGCGCGAACAGCTTTCCGGTGCGACCGATACCGCACTGGACCTCATCGAAGATCAGCAGCAGGCCGTGCTGGTCGCAGAGCTGCCGCAGCCGTTTCAAGGATTGCGTCGGCACCGGGCGGATGCCGCCCTCGCCTTGCACCGGTTCGATCAGGATCGCGGCGGTCTCTGGTGTGATCGCCTTTTCGGCGGCGTCGATGTCGTCGAAGCCGACCTGGTCGAAGCCTTCGACCTTGGGCCCAAAACCTTCGAGATATTTGTACTGGCCGCCGGCGGCGATGGTCGCCAGCGTGCGGCCGTGGAAGGCGCCTTCGAAGGTGATGACCCGGAAGCGCTCGGGATGGCCCTTGACGAACTGGTAGCGGCGCGCCGTCTTGATCGCGCATTCGAGCGCCTCGGCGCCGGAATTGGTGAAGAACACCTTGTCGGCGAAGGTGGCGTCAGCCAGCCGCTCGCCGAGCCGGGCCTGCCCCGGGATCTCGTAGAGATTGGAGACGTGCCAGAGCTTGGCCGCCTGTTCGGTCAGCGCCGAGACCAGATGCGGATGGCTGTGGCCCAACGAATTGACCGCGATGCCGCCAGCGAAATCGAGATATCGCTCGCCCTTGTCGGTAACCAGCCAGGTGCCTTCGCCATGGTCGAAGGCCAAAGGGGCGCGGGCAAAGGTCTCGTAAAGCGCCGAACCGCTCATTATATGCGTCTCCGGTACCGGAAAAATCAAAAAAGCCGCCAAAGCGGCGGCCTTTGCGGCTTATCGTGTTTTTCGGCCATGAAGTCAACGAAAACGTCGCGCAGAGGCGCGCGGCAAGCTCCCGACGAGACGCCGGCTCATAAGCGACCGGGCAAGTTGGGGAAAACCTAAAAAACCGATTCGTGTTGCACCTGGGACTCTTGTCACCGAGTCAACACATGAGGTAATTGTAGTCGGGAAATAACTAGATTTCGTGCGGCGGACCTAATCACCTAATATATGTGGTGTCTGCCCCGGCAAAGATTGCCGGGTCGGGAACGGATTCCGGCTGCCGCACACATAGCAGGAGCGCGGTCTCATGAACTGGACTGACGAGCGGGTCGAACTTCTCAGGAAACTGTGGTCGGAGGGCTTGAGCGCAAGCCAGATCGCCGCACAACTCGGCGGGGTCAGCCGCAACGCGGTCATCGGCAAGGTGCACCGGCTGAAGCTGTCGGGCCGCGGACGCTCGACCGCGACGCCGGCGCGTCAGAAGAAGACAACGCAGGGATCTTCGATCCAGAAATCGGTGCCTCGCGCCGCAACCACGCAGCGCCATGTCACGACGTCGATCGGGGCGAACGCGCTGCAGGCGCAGTTCGACGCCGAGCCAGTGGCGCGCCACTACATCCGCCCGGTCGAAAACGTCGTCGTGCCGATCTCGCGGCATCTGCAGCTCACCGATCTCACCGAGCGCACCTGCAAATGGCCGAATGGCGACCCGCTGTCGGAAGACTTCAACTTCTGCGGCAACGAGGCGGCTGAAACCGGACCTTACTGCAAGTACCACGCAAGGGTGGCGTTCCAGCCAGCTTCAGAGCGGCGCAGGAGCCGGTAGTTAGGAATAGGGATTGGGGACTGGGCAGTAGGGAATGGGGTAGCGCTCGTGAGGCGCTACCTTATACTGCCTACTGCCTACTGCCTACTGCCTACTGCCTACTGCCTACTGCCTACTGCCTACTGCCTACTGCTGCCTGCCCCCTCACAGCCACCCACTCTTCCGAAATCGCCAATACAAAAACGAGCAGATCAGCGCGATCGAGACCAATACGACGGGATAGCCGTATTGCATCTTCAGTTCCGGCATGTCGTCGAAATTCATGCCGTAAATGCCGGCGAGCGCCGTCGGCACCGCCAGGATCGCCGCCCATGAGGCCAGCTTCTTGGTGTTCGCGGTTTCCTGGCTCTGGCCGACCAGCAGGCTGGCTTCGAAAGCGAACGCCAGAACCTCGCGCAGGCTGTCGATCTTTTCCTGCACGGTGCGGATATGGTCGGTGACATCGCGAAACAGCGGATGCATGGCGGTATGGATCTGCGGCAGGTCGGCGCTGGTCAGCCGGCGGCAGACCTCGACCAGCGGCAGCGCCGCATTGCGCAGGCGCAACAGATCGCGGCGCAGCATGTAGAGCCGCTCGATGTCGGGACCGGTCATCGGCTTCAGCAGCACCCTGTCCTCGATCGCCTCGACCTCGTCCTCGATCTGCTCGAGCACCGGCATGTAGTTGTCGACGATGAAGTCGAGAATGGCGTAGAGGACGAAATCCTCGCCCTTGGCCAGTGAGTGCGGACAGCTTTCCCAGTGCTGGCGCACGGCGGCGTATGAGGTCGAGGGACCATGCCTGACGCTGACGATATAGCCGGAGCCGACGAACAGATGCGTCTCGCCGAAGGTGACGCGTCCGTCGATCAGCTGTGCAGTGCGGGCAACGATGAACAGCGCATCGCCATATTGCTCGATCTTCGGCCGCTGGTGCGGATGTTCGGCGTCTTCAATCGCCAGCTCATGCAAATGGAATTGCGCCTTGACGCGCAGCAGAAGCTCGCGGTCGGGTTCGAGCAGCCCGATCCAGACGACATGGCCCGACTTCTTGGCCCATTCACCGGCTTCCTCGATCGGAATGTCGGCGATCCGCTTGCCGGCGGTGTAGACGCTCGACGCGATGATGCCGGACGATGCCGGCGCCGGCTTGAACTCTCGGACATATTCCATCGCAGCCTCCTGAGCGCCTGGCCTTGGCCAGGAACCGAGACGCTAACATCCGGGCAGTTTAGCGCAATATGATTAAGCGTTCGAGGGGCGCGCGATCACTTCACCGGCAGCGCCGGCAGGGCAACCTTGTCGGTCTTGTCGCCCTTTGGACGCTCGGCCGGCAACTGCTCGCCGGTGACGATGTAGTAGATCGTCTCGGCAATGTTGGTGGCGTGGTCGCCGATGCGCTCGATGTTCTTGGCGCAAAACAGCAGATGCGTGCACGGCGTGATGTTGCGCGGATCTTCCATCATGTAGGTCAAAAGCTCGCGAAACAGCGAGGTGTACATGGCGTCGATCTGGTCGTCGCGGTCGCGAACGAAGCCTATTTTCTCGACCGAGCGCGAGGCATAGACGTCGAGCACTTCCTTGAGCTGGGTCAAAGCGAGTTCGGCCAGCGCCTCGAGGCCGCGAAACAGGCTGGTCGGCTGGCGGCCGTCAATGACGCTGACCACACGCTTGGCGACGTTCTTGGCGAGGTCACCGACCCGTTCGAGGTCGGCCGAAATGCGGATGGCGCCGACGATCTCGCGCAGATCCGTCGCCATGGGCTGGCGCTTGGCGATGATGACGATGGCTTTGTCGTCGATTTCGCGCTGGCCATCGTCAAGCACGATGTCGTCGCGGATGACCTTCTGGGCGAGGCCGGGATCGGCATTGACCAGCGCCTGGATCGCCTGCTCGACCATGCGCTCGGCATGGCCGCCCATCGCAGCGATGCGCTTCGCCAGGTATTTCAGCTCTTCGTCATAGGCGCTGACAATGTGTACGGACTGCATGGGCGAAATGCCTTCCTTAAATCTTTGGCCTTTTGCGTCGTTTCCTCGACCCCTGTGCTGATACGCTAGCCGGATGACAGAAAGAAGAAACAGGCAGTTAGCAGATAGTACCGCCTCAGCCTGCCGGCAAATGGACCGTGAACGCCGCGCCCTTGCCAACCTCCGACTTGATCGAAAGCCGGGCGTTGTGGCGCGTCAGAATATGCTTGACGATGGACAGGCCAAGACCGGTTCCTTTCTGCGTGCGGCTGCTCTCCACGTCGACGCGATAGAAGCGCTCGGTAATGCGCGGTATGTGCTCTTCCGGGATGCCCGGGCCGTAGTCCCTGATGGTTACATCGATGCCCGGTTCCGGGCCGGCCTCGCCCCGCGCGATCGACACCGTGACGCGTCCGCCAGGCTGGCCGTATTTGCAGGCGTTTTCCAAGAGATTCTCGAACACCTGGAACAGCTCGTCGCGGTCTCCGGGCACGTCGAGCGGCCCCTCGGCGTAGTCGCGTTCGATGACGACGCCGTTCTCGCTTGCGAGCGGACCTAGTGAATCGATGACGCTGTCGATGGTCTGGCGCAGATCGACCTCGGTTCCCGGCCTCAGGTAAGGCTTCATTTCAAGCCTCGACAGCGACAGGAGATCGTCGATGAGGCGCGCCATGCGGCCGGTCTGGTTCTGCATGATCTGCAGGAACTGCTCGCGCGCCGCCGGATCGTTGCGGGCCGGGCCGCGCAACGTCTCGATGAAGCCCGAGATTGAAGCAAGCGGGGTGCGCAACTCGTGGCTGGCATTGGCTATGAAGTCAGCGCGCATGCGGTCGATGCGGCGCGTCTCACTCTGGTCCTTGAATACCAGCACATAGAGATCGGTGGCGTGGCCGACCGAGGACGCGCTGACCCGGTAGGCCCGTTCCACCGGCAGCTTCTCGGTGTAGTCGACGGCATCGGAGGCGACGGTTCCCGACAGCACGCCGTCCAGCAAGGCCTGCATTTCCGGCGCGCGGAATTTTAGCGACAGCGACAGGCCGGGCGCGATACCGACAAAGGCGGCAAAGGCGGCGGCATTGGCGTGGACGATGGTGGCGGTGCGGTCGAAGATGATCAGCGGATCGGCAACGGCAGCCGCAAGATATTCGCCGGAAAGCCGCTGCAGCCCACTCGCCTCGATCGTGGCAATGGTCTCAGCGGACCGGCTGGCGCCTCCGGTTGGCAGAAGCGCGGCGGCCAGCAGCACCGTCAACGCAGCCAGGACGACATAGGCGGAGATACCGGCAAAACCATAAACGGCCAGGGTGGCGATCGCACCGGCGGCAAGCAGCCATCGGCTGTTCCACAGCCGGCCGGCGACGGCCTGCCCCGTGGTTGTCCGCTCTGCGCCGGTGTCAGCCATTCGTGCTTTCCGTGCTTCTGCGCCGGTCCCGCCGAAACTTCCGCTGGACCGGGTTTGAGGCCCCCCATAGCATGAGTCCGCAAGCTGGAAAGGTTCCTCTCGATGAAAAAAGCCAAGGAAAGTCCCGCCGCAGAGCCGGCAAAGGGGCCGCTGAAGATCAAGGTGGACGGCAAGGAGCGGGAGTTCGACATCGAAAACCCCGAGCTTCCCAGCTGGATCGAGGACCACAAACTGACGGCAGGCGACTACCCCTACGACAAGAAAATGAAGACCGAGGAGTATGACGAGACGCTGGAGCGGCTGCAGATCGAACTGGTCAAGGCGCAGGCATGGCTGCAGGCGACCGGCAGCAGAGTGATGTCGCTGTTCGAGGGGCGCGATGCCGCCGGCAAGGGCGGCACCATCTCGGTGCTGCGCCAGTATCTCAATCCTCGAACCGCGCGCAACGTGGCGCTGACCAAGCCGACCCCAACCGAAGTCGGGCAATGGTACTACCAGCGCTACGTCGCCCATTTCCCGACATCGGGCGAATTCGTCACCTTCGACCGTTCCTGGTACAACCGCGGCGGCGTCGAGCCGGTGATGGGCTTCTGCACACCGGAACGGCATGCAAAATTCCTCGACGAGACGCCGCATTTCGAGCGGATGATCTCCAATGAGGGCATCTATTTCTTCAAATTCTGGCTCAACATCGGCCGCGAGACCCAGCTCGAACGGTTTCACGACCGCCGCTGGTCGCCGCTGAAGAACTGGAAGTTCTCGCCGATCGATATTGCCGGCATCACCAAATGGGACGACTACACCAAGGCGCGCGACCAGATGGTCGAGCGCACGCACAAACAGTTCGCGCCCTGGATCATCGTGCGGGCCAATGACAAGCGACGCTCGCGGCTGGCCGTCATGCGGCGCATCCTGTTGTCACTGCCCTATGATGGGCGCGATCTCGACGCCATCGGCAAGGAAGACAAAAAGATCGTCGGCGAAGGGCCGTCGTTTCTCGAGAAGTAGAGACTGGCCTCGATAGGCAGAGGCTGAAATTACAGAGCCCACCCGCACATGGAGGTGGGCTCTGTGGCCATTGTCTAAAGCGCGTCGCATTTGAACGGATTCACGCGACGCGCTTTAGGTCTTTGTTTCATGCATGTCGTTCTCTCAAAACCGGGGCCACTTTGAGCGACATGCATTAAAGCGCGTCGGGTGAAGACAGTCTCACGACGCCTGCCGCATGCCGAGCATGTGGGGGGTGCCCCTGGCCAACACCGGGGCGTGATGGTTGCGGCGCGAACGCACGACATCCAGCGTATGCTCGTTGAAGGTCAGCAGTGTGGCGACGACCTGCTGGTTGCCATAGGTGCGCTGGTAACCGAGCGGCGTCGCCAGGAAGTGCAACTGCAGCGTCCGCAGCACCCACACCGGCTCGACCTCGATAATGACCTGATCGACATTGCGAGCAAGGCCCCATTCGACGAAGCCGGCGATCAGTTCGGTGCCGACCGTAGACACGCCGCGCTTGCCATCGCGAAAGCCTGGCGCCACCGCGTAACGGGTTAGCTCCCAGACATTCGGTCCCGAAGGGCGCTTTCCCTCGCAGAGTTCCGGCATCACATCGCTAAGGAGATGCGGCCGTGTGGTCGGCAGCATCCGATGATAGCCTGCAAGCTCGCCATTGCGTATGACAAGGTGGTGTTCGGCCTCATCATGGTCGAATTGATCGATTTCGAGGCCGTCCGGGCGATCGAGATCGGTCCACCGCATCTCATCGACGAAGACCTTGTAACGCAGGCGATGGACGGCCTCCCATAGGTCGGGACGTTCCATCAGTTGTTGAGTGGTAAGGGAAAATAGCATTAGCCGTCTCCTGGGCTTAAGAGGAAGATACGGCCGGGCTTTCCCGAAAAAATTGCGCGAAGGTGTTGGCAAGGATTTCCAGGCTGCCACAGCCGACATGGCTAATATAGCTGCGTCTAAACGCCTCCGCGATGGCGTGCACCCTGTTGGCGACGCCGAGTCTGCTTTTGGCGTTAAGAAAGCATTAGCCGTCTCAAGAGGACGACAGGGGCCGGTCTTTTCTGAAGATATGACGCCAACACTGCGGCCATAAATTTCGGGCCGCCAGAACCGGCCTAGCTGATATAGCCGTGCCTGACTGCTTCGGCGACTGCCTGCACACGGTTGGCGGCGCCTAGTTTGCTCTTGGCGTTGAGAAGGTGTTTCTCAGAGGTATGCTCCGAGATGCCGAGGATCTGCGAAATCTCCCACTCGGATTTTCCGACCGCCGCCCATTGCAGGCATTCGCGCTCGCGCGGCGTCAATTCAATGTGATCGATAGATTTGCCGGCCGTCGTTTGAAGCTGCATGGCGCGGCCGATGGCATAGGTGGAGGCCAGCGAGACCATTGCGAATTCGGCTTCGGACAGTTCGACCGCCTCACCGCCCAGCGAGACCAGCGCGATCTGGCCTTCGAGCGTGATCAGCGGGAAGGCGAGGCCGTCACGCAGCTTGAACTGGCGGGCGTCGCGCATCACCTCGGCGCTGCTCTTGTCGGCGGGCATGCTTTGAACGGCATCGCGCCATTGGAATGGCGCCCGAAACTGCTTCAAATGGCTGACGACCGGATCGTGGTCGACGTAGTTGCGCGATAAGTAACGCTCCAGCCATTCGCTAGGCCAATCGCAGAGCAGCACATGGTCCTTCGTCTGGCTGCTTGGTGTACCGGGCTGCGGCACCGTTGCGGCTATCAGGGCCGTCAATCCGAAATTCGAGGTGACACTAAGTAGCTGCTCGCACACCGCAGCCGACGTGTCGGCACGCTGCACCCGGTCAATATATTCAAGTGTCCGGTCAAAATAACCCATCGCAACATCTACCCCATGTTGCCTACCGCTCTTGAGACCGATGCTACGTGCCTGCCCCGCACTTAGCCATCAACCCCGGATTGCAAAGCCACATCCTTAGCTTCTCTAACGCCAGCGACCGCCAACCCCGGGCCGACTCTGTGCGGCTATTTGCAACCTCGCCAAAGCATAACCCGAAATTTGCCCGTTGAAATCAAAAACAATTGTGCCTGCGCCGTTTTCGTATCACAAGCCAACGGCCAAGACGGGCGGAGTTTTTTGTGACATCACGCTGGATAACCATCGCCTTGCTGTCGATGCTGATGGGAGTGCAGCCGTTTGCCGGCGCTGCGCGGGCAGCGGAACCGCAGGTACCGGTGCTTTGGGATGCCAAGGAGCGGCTGCCGAAACCGGACCTTTCGGCGCTGCCGAGGCTCAGGTTCCTCACCACAACCGATTTCCCGCCCTTCAATTTTCTCGACGGCACGGGCCGATTGTCCGGCTTCCACATCGACCTGGCGCGGGCGATTTGCGCCGAACTCGACATCGCCGACAAATGCCAGATCCAGGCGCTGCCCTGGGCCGAACTCGACGACGCGTTGCAGAAGGGCGAAGGCGAGGCGATCATCGCCGGCATCGCCGCAACGCCGGAGACGCGGGCGAAGTACAGCTTTTCGCGCTCCTATCTACAGTTTCCGGCGCGCTTCATCATGCCGAAGACCAAGGCCTTCGCCGAGCCGATCCTCGACAAATTGCGCTCGAAGCGGGTCGGCGTGCTGGCCGGCTCGGCGCATGAAAAGATGCTGCGCGATTATTTCGGCACCGTGCAGATCATCCGCTTTCAACGGCCGGAAGACCTCTACAGCGACTTGAAGAGCGCCAAGATCGATGCCGCCTTCGGCGACGGCATGCGCTTTTCCTTCTGGCTGGGCGGCACGGACGCCGCCGGTTGCTGCCGCTTCGCCGGTGGACCCTACCTGGCGCCGGAATATCTGGGGTCCGGCATGACCATTGCCACCCGGGCCAGCGACCCAGCGCTGGCCGCAGCCATGGACTACGCGCTGCAGGAGATATCGGTGAAAGGCACCTTCGCCGAATTCTACCTGCGCTATTTCCCGGTCAGTTTCTTCTGATCCGGTTCTCGGTCCAGCTTTTTCTGATCCGGCCCCGGTCAGCTTCCTCTACGGGCTGGATCAGGTCAGCGTGCGCAGGCGGGCCTTCGCCCCGCGCGCGATGGCTGCGGCGGTCAGCGTGTCGAGATCGAGCTCACGCCGGATCAACTGCAGCACCCGCAATTCCTCCATGCGCATTTCGAGATCGACGGCGGCAACCTCGAAGGCCGCGGCATAGGCGGTGTCGTGCAGCCGTTCGGGCAAAATCTCGGCGACACGCTCGAGCACGCCTTCCAACCCATCCTTTTCATGCAGCATCTTCTGGCAGTCCTGCGCAATGGCGATCAGCCTGTCCTGCTTGAAATCCTCGAACACCGGCCAGCTGCGGACGACGTCGCCGATGCGCGCCAGTTCGATATCGGTCATGTCGCGATCGGAAGCCGAGGTGATGACCATCAGGTAGATCAGGGCTTCATGGGTGGACGGCAACGGCATTCAAAACTCCTTGATAGTGAGGGTCGAAGGTAGGGACGCCACGGCGCCGTCGCAACGAAAACGCCTGATATCGTTGACGCTCCGCCCTGTCGCGCCTAGAGACCCGGTTGAAAAATCTTACCAGCCGCGAAAGCCGGCCATGACTGGAACTTTGACATGACGGGATCAAACATCGCCGATCTCAACCCCGAAATGCTTGCGGCAGCCGCCGAAAGCAAGGCCTGGCCGTTCGAGGAAGCCAAAAAGATCATCGAGCGCTACAAGGGCGGCGACTTCCCGGAGATCGTCCTGTTCGAGACCGGCTACGGCCCGTCGGGCCTGCCGCATATCGGCACGTTCGGCGAGGTCGCGCGCACCTCGATGGTGCGCCATGCCTTTCACGTGCTGACCGGGAACAAGGTCAAGACCAAGCTGCTCTGCTTCTCCGACGATATGGACGGCATGCGCAAAATCCCCGACAATGTGCCGGATCGCGCAGCGCTCGAGCCCTATCTGCATATGCCGCTGTCGGCGGTGCCCAATCCGTTCGGCGGCGACTATCCGAGCTTTGGCGACCACAACAACGCGATGCTGTGCCGCTTCCTCGACACGTTCGGCTTCGACTACGAATTCGCCAGCGCCACGCAGTACTACAAGGCCGGCCGCTTCGATGCGATGCTGGTGCGCGCCGCCGAGCGCTATGAGCAGATCATGGCGGTGATGCTGCCGACGCTGGGGCCGGAGCGGCAGGCAACCTACAGCCCGTTCCTGCCGATCTCGCCGAAGAGCGGGCGCGTGCTCTACGTGCCGATGAAGCATGTCGACGCCAAGGCCGGCAACATCACCTTCGACGATGAGGGCACCGAGACCACGCTTTCGGTGACCGGCGGGAAGGTCAAGCTGCAGTGGAAGCCGGATTTCGGCATGCGCTGGGCAGCGCTCGGCGTCGATTTCGAAATGTTCGGCAAGGACCACCAGACGAACGCGGTGATCTACGACCGCATCTGCAACATTCTCGGCGGGCGCGCGCCCGAGCATTTCGTCTACGAACTGTTCCTGGACGAGAACGGCCAGAAGATCTCGAAGTCGAAGGGCAACGGGCTGACCATCGACGAATGGCTGCGCTACGCGCCGACCGAAAGCCTCGGCCTCTATATGTATCAGCGGCCAAGGCAGGCGAAAAAGCTCTATTTCGACGTCATCCCACGCGCCGTCGACGAGTACTACACCTTCCTCAACGCCTATCCGCGCCAGGACTGGAAGGAGCGGCTGGGCAATCCGGTCTGGCACATGCATGACGGCAAGCCGCCTTCCATCGACATGCCGGTGCCGTTCTCGCTGCTGCTCAACCTGGTCAGCGCCTCCAACGCGCAAAACAAGGATGTGCTGTGGGGCTTCATCTCGCGCCATGCATCTGGCGTGACGCCGGCGACGCATCCCGAACTCGACCAGCTGGTCGGTTTCGCCATCCGCTACTTCGACGATTTCGTGAAGCCGACGAAGACCTTCCGGCCGGCCGACGATGTCGAACGCGTGGCGCTGGAAGCGCTTGGCAACGCGCTTGCTGGCCTGCCGGCCGGCGCCGACGGCGAAGCGATCCAGAACGCTTCGCTCAACGTGGCGCGCAAGATCGAACGCTATCAGGACCATTCGAAGAAGAGCCCGGACGGCGGCCCTGGTGTCTCGGGCGCTTTCTTCCAGATGATCTACCAGGTGCTGATCGGCCAGGAACGCGGACCGCGCTTCGGTTCGTTCGCAGCCCTCTACGGCATCGCCGAAACCCGCGCGCTCATTGAGCGGGCGCTGGCTGGTCAGCTGGCGGCGTAATTTCCGTCCCGGCCGGCGGCGTGTCTATCGCCGGGGCATCGAGGATCGGTTGCGACGCCGTCGGTGCCGCAACAGGCGTTGGCGCCGGTGGCAGGCCGCCAAGATCGGGCGCGGCGCCGAAGACGCCCTTCTTGGCGGCGCGCGCCTTGTCGCCCGCTTCGACATAGGGGCCGCCTGCCGTGGCGCGCGCCCAGCCGTTTTCGACCAGCCACTGGCCGACATCCAGCTTGCCGATGCGGCATTCGGCGGCGACCAGCGCACGGTCGGCCTCCGGCGGCACCTTGCAGGCAACGGCCCGGCCGCGCAGGAAAGACCGGAACGCGGTACGCGCCCTGATACCGCAAGCCCAGGACTTGCCGCCCTCGGTGCAGGTCTCGTCTTGCCTGACGATGTCGATGCCGGAGACCGTCACGGAATAACCATTGGCTTCGATCAGGCCGGCGGCGGCCGCGACCGGCTGGAACAGTTTTGTTCCTCCCCAGTCGTCGACCGCTCTGCGCCCACGCGGCTTGGGCGGCCCGGCCAGCGCCAGGTCGCTCAGCGGCGCGCGTGGCTCAACCCGTTCAAGTTCTTCTACCAGCAGCGGCGGCGGAGCGATGGCCTCGGGATCGATCGCCCTCGAATGCACCTGAGGCGAGTGCATCGGAGGCTTGACGGGCTGGACCTCGGGGATCGCCGACGTCGCCGGCTCCTCGGGCACGGCCTCGGTGTCCGGGTCGATCTGGTCGACAGTAATGGCGGGGCCGTCGCGATGTAGCGCGCGACCGCCGGCGACGACAATGGCGACCATCACCGGGATCGCCAGGAGGGCTATGAGGATTTGAAGCAGACGCACCGCGAGACCTACTGGCTTGCCCAGACGATCCGCGCCACCCATTCGACATCGCGCATCGCGATGTCGCGGTCCGGATGGTCGGGGTTGAGCGAAATCAGCACGATCGATTTCGTCGTCTGGCGGTCGAGCACCTTGGCCATGACTTCGCCGGCATTGGTCTTGACGACGACGCGGTCGCCCTTGCGGGTAGCGGCGCCCGGCTCGACGATCAGCACATCGCCATTGCGGTAGAGCGGCAGCATGGAATCGCCCTGCACCTTCAACGCATAGGAGGTTTCGGTCGCCCGTGCCGGAAGCTCGACAAGGTCCCAGCCCTGGCCTGAGGGATAGCCGGCATCATCGAAGAAGCCGCCGGCGCCGGCCTGGGCGAAGCCGAGCAGCGGCACCGCCGAACGCTGCGGGGCTAACGAGCCCGAAGCTGTCTTGGCACGGCCTTCGACCAGTCCGGTGAATTCGTCGAGCGAAGCGCCTGTCGCCTCGATGATCTTGGCCAGCGATTCGGTCGAGGGCCAGCGCGGTCGCCCATCCGAGGACAGCCGCTTCGACTTGTTGAAAGCGGTGGAGTCCAGACCGGCTCGCCGGGCCAGGCCGGAGGCCGACAACGAATAGCGCTCGGCGAGAGCGTCGATGGCTGCCCAAACTCGGTCATGCGAGAGCAATTCGCTCTCCTCAAAACAGGAAAAAATACCTTTTCCTTCTAACGCGTGGTCATCCGATTGTCCACCGGCGCGCGGCCCGATCCCCTAAAAAGCTGTGTGCGGCGAAGTCGTCATGGATGCCTCAAACTGCCTTGGCAAGGCTGCGCAATCCTTGGTGGGAGGTCATGCAAACCCGCTCGGCCTCGGTCGGCGGCCGCGGTTGAACGGAGCGGTCAAGCGTCCTATTGGACGCGCCAAGGACGCAGTAGCATTTGATTTGGCGCATGATCCTTTCCGAAAATCGATTCCGATTTTCGGGGTCATGCGCGAGGTCGGCGAGCATCATGTAGCGGGCGTTGTTGAGATGGAGGTTGAAGTCGATGTCGGCAGGCAGCGAAAAGCCAGCCGACTTTCGCTGCCGACCGCGTAAAGGGTCACGGCGCGCCTTGCCGTGGCCATCATGCGCGCAAGGCGCCCTCAGACGTACATGGGGCGCTAGCTCAAGCGGCCTTCTGCACCTCGCCTTTCGCATAGGGATCGAAGCGCTGGTAGAAGGTCTCGCCCTTCTCCGCCAGGTCGAGTAGCAGCTTGGGCGCCTTGAACTCGGCGCCGTATTTCTTCTGCAGGCCCTTGGCTATTCTGACGAACTCCCCGACGCCGATGCCGTCGATATAGGACAGCGCGCCGCCGGTGAATGGCGCGAAACCGAAGGCGAGGATCGAGCCGAGATCGGCCTCGCGCGGATCGGTGACGATGCCCTCTTCCATCACCCGGGCCGCTTCCAGCGCAATGGTTACCAGCAGGCGCTGCTGCAGTTCCTCATAGTCGACCTTCTCGGCCTCCAGCTGCGGATAGAGATCCTTCAGGCCCGGCCACAGCTTCTTCTTGGCAGGCTTGGCCGGATAGTCGTAAAAACCCTTGCCGTTCTTGCGGCCGAAGCGGCCATGGGTGTCGACCAGCGTGTTGATCAGCGCCATCTGCCTGGGGTCGACAGACTTGTCGCCGAGGTCCCTGATGGTCTGCTTCATGATCTTCTGGGCAAGGTCGATCGCCGTCTCGTCGGTCAGCGCCAGCGGGCCGACCGGCATGCCGGCGGCCTTGGCGGCGTTCTCGATCATCGGCGCCGGAACGCCTTCGATGAGCATCTTGTAGGCTTCCGACATGTAGCGCAGCACGCAGCGGTTGACGTAGAAGCCGCGCGTGTCGTTGACGACGATCGGCGTCTTCTTGATGGCGCGCACGAAATCGATCGCGGTGGCCAGCGCCTTGTCGCCGGTCTTCTTGCCCAAAATGATCTCGACCAGCATCATCTTGTCGACCGGCGAGAAGAAGTGGATGCCGACGAAATTCTTCGGCCGCGCCGAATTCTTGGCCAGTGCGGTGATCGGGATGGTCGAGGTGTTGGAGGCGAAGATCGCCGACGATTTCAGCACGGCTTCGGCCTGCTCGGTGGCAGCCTTCTTGACGGCCGAATCCTCGAACACCGCCTCGACCACCAGATCGCAGCCGGCGAGATCGGCATAGTCGGCCGACGGCGTGATCATCGACAGAAGTCTGTCCTTCTCCTCGGGCTTGACGCGGCCCTTCGTGACCTGATCGGAGATCAGGCTGTCGGAATGCGTCTTGCCCTTTTCGGCCGACGCCATGTCGCGGTCGAGCAGGACGACCGGGATGCCGGCCTTGGCGGTGACAAAGGCGATGCCGGCACCCATGAAGCCGGCCCCGAGAATACCGATCTTCTTGAACTTGGTCTCCGGCACGCCGGCCGGGCGGCGGGCGCCCTTGTTGAGCTCCTGCAGCGACACGAACAGCGAGCGGATCATCGCTGCTGCTTCCTTCGACTGCATGATTTCGGTGAAATAGCGCTGTTCGATCCGCAGACCGGTGTCGAACGGCACCAGCAGGCCCTCATAGACGCATTTCAGGATGGCCGCGGCGGCCGGATAATTGCCGTAGGTCTCGCGGCGCAGGATGGCGATGGCCGGCGGCCACAGATTGAAGCCGGCCGGCGTATAGATTTGGCCGCCAGGCAGCTTGAAGCCCTTCTCGTCCCAGGGCTGGACGGCTTTCAGGCCGTTCCTGATCATCGCTTTGGCGGTCTCGATCAGCTTGCCGGGTTCGGCGATCTCGTGGATCAGCCCCATCGCCTTGGCTTTCTGCGGCGACAGCGTCTGGCCGGTGGTCAGCATCTGCAACGCCTGCTGCTGGTCGGTCAGGCGCGGCACGCGTTGGGTGCCACCGGCGCCTGGGAAGATGCCGACCTTGACTTCCGGCAAGGCCATCTTGACCTTTTCGGAGTCAGCGGCAACGCGGCCATGACAGGCCAGCGACAGCTCGAACGCGCCGCCCATGCAGGTACCGTTGATCGCCGAGACCCAAGGTTTGCCCGACGTTTCGAGCTTGCGCCACAAGCCACCCATGCGGCCGGCATTGTCGAACAGAAGCTGTGCCGCCTTCTCCGGGTCCTTGGTCTTCTCCTTGGCAAATACGGCCAGCATCTTCTGCAGCATGGTCAGGTCGGCGCCGCCTGAGAAGCTGTCCTTTCCCGAGGTGATCACCGCGCCCTTGATGGCGGCGTCGGCCACCACCTGGTCGATGATCTTGTCGAACTCGTTCATCACCTCTTCGGTGAAGACGTTCATCGAGCGGTCCGGCATGTTCCAGGTGACCATCGCGATGCCGTCTGCGTCCGTGTCGACCGTGAAGTTTGTATAAGTCATGTCTCTCTCCTTCCGGCCGAAAATCAGACGCGTTCGATAATCGTTGCGGTGCCCATGCCGGCGCCGATGCAGAGCGTCACCAGAGCGGTGTTCAAATCGCGGCGCTCGAGCTCGTCCAGCACCGTGCCCAGGATCATCGCGCCGGTGGCACCGAGCGGATGGCCCATGGCGATGGCGCCGCCATTGACGTTGATCTTGTCGTGCGGGATTTCGAATGCCTGCATGTAGCGCAGCACCACTGAGGCGAAGGCCTCGTTGAGCTCGAACAGGTCGATATCCGACAGCTTCATCTTGGCGCGCTTCAGAAGCTTCTCGGTGACGTCGACCGGACCGGTAAGCATCAGCACCGGCTCGGAGCCGATGTTGGCAAAGGCGCGGATGCGGGCGCGTGGCTTCAGGCCCATCGTCTTGCCGGCCTTCTTCGAGCCGAGCAGTACGGCGGCCGCACCATCGACGATGCCGGACGAGTTGCCGGCATGGTGGACGTGGTTGACCTCTTCGACTTCCGGATGCTTCTGCACGGCGACCGCGTCGAAGCCGCCCATTTCGCCAGGCATGACGAAGGACGGGTTGAGCGAGGCCAGCGACTGCATGTCGGTCGACGGCCGCATATGCTCGTCATGATCGAGGATGGTGAGGCCGTTCTGGTCCTTGATCGGTATGACGGAGTTCTTGAAACGGCCATCGGCCCAGGCCTTGCCCGCACGCTTCTGGCTCTCGACCGCATAGGCATCGACGTCGTCGCGCGAAAAACCGTATTTGGTGGCGATCAGGTCGGCCGAAATGCCTTGCGGCACGAACCAGCCGGGCAGGCCGACGGACGGGTCCATGAACCACGCGCCGCCCGAGGCGCCCATGCCGACGCGCGACATCGATTCCACGCCGCCTGCAATGACGATCTCGTCGGCGCCTTGAGCGATCTTGGCGGCGCCGAAATTGATGGCGTCGAGGCCTGAGGCGCAGAAGCGCGAGATCTGCATGCCCGGCGCCTTGTTATCGTAGCCGGCCTCGAAGGCGGCGGCACGCGGAATGACGGAGCCGGCTTCGCCGACCGGATCGACGCAGCCGAAGATGATGTCGTCGACGTTTGCAGTGTCGAGGCCGTTGCGGTCGCGCAACGCTTCAAGCGTCCTGGCCGCAAGCCGCACCGCCGGCACCTCGTGCAGCGAGCCATCCTTCTTGCCCTTGCCGCGCGGTGTGCGCACGGCGTCATAGACATAAGCTTCAGCCATTTGCTTGCTCCTTGCTTTGCCGACGTCGCTCTCAGAGAGAGCGGCCGATCAGCAATTTCATGATCTCGTTGGTGCCGCCGTAGATGCGCTGGACGCGGGCGTCGCGGAACATGCGGGCGATCGGATATTCATTCATGTAGCCATAGCCGCCATGCAATTGAAGGCATTCGTCGACGACTTTTCCCTGCAGGTCCGAGAGCCAGTATTTCGCCATCGACGCCGTCACCGGATCCAGCCCGCCATTGATGTGGCGGGTGACGCAATCATTGTAGAAGACGCGGCCGATGGTGGCCTCGGTCTTCAGTTCGGCGAGCTTGAACTGGGTGTTCTGGAACTCGATGATCGCTTTGCCGAAGGCCTTGCGGTCCTTGACGTAGTCGATGGTCAGAGCAAGCGCGCGCTCGATCATGGCGATCGCGCCGGTGCCGATCTGCAGGCGCTCCTGCGGCAATTGCTGCATCAGCTGGATGAAGCCCTGTCCCTCTTCGTGGCCAAGCAGGTTCGAGGTCGGCACGCGCAGATCATTGAAGAACAGCTCCGACGTGTCGTTGGCCTTCAGGCCGATCTTGTCGAGGTTGCGGCCGCGTTCGAAGCCTTCGGCCTCGTCGGCCTCGACGACGATCAGCGAGGTGCCCTTGGCGCCTTTGGCCGGATCGGTCTTGGTGACGACGATGATGAAATTGGCCAGTTGGCCATTGGTGATGAAGGTTTTCGAGCCGTTGATCTTGTACTGGTTGCCGTCCTTCTCGGCGCGCGTCTTGACGCCTTGCAGGTCGGAGCCGGCGCCCGGCTCGGTCATGGCGATGGCGCCGATCAGTTCGCCGGTTGCCAGCTTCGGCAGCCATTTCTTCTTCTGCTCCTCGGAGCCGTAATGAAGGATGTAAGGGGCAACGATCGCATTGTGCAGGCCGATGCCGAAACCGTCGACGCCGACATGGCCGATCGCCTCGATGATGGCGCTCTCGTGCGCGAAGGTGCCGCCGGAGCCGCCATATTCCTCCGGCATCGAGGCGCAGAGCAGGCCGGCGGAACCTGCCTTGCGCCAGCTCTCGCGGTCGACCATCTCGTTCTTCTCGAACTCGTCGTAGCGCGGCGCGATCTCTTCCGACATGAAGCGATGCGCCATGTCGTAGAGCATGCCGACTTCGTCCGCCGCCCAGGCGGGCTTCGGCAAGGAGAGCACTTCGGCTGGATTTGTCATGCCGTTTCTCCCGCGCCAACGTCCCCCTCCCCCTCGAGGGGAGGGTGGCCGCGAAGCGGTCGGGTGGGGTCGCCGATGACGTGCTCGACCTTATCTTCGGAATTGACGCGGGTTTGGGGCATTGCGATCATCTCCTACCAAAGCGCCAACCAGCCGGCGCACTGCACGCAAGGACCCCTCCCGGCCCTTCGGGCCACCCTCCCCTCAAGGGGGAGGGGGACGCCAGCCATTTCTAGAACGCTTCCGCAGGCAGCGCCATTAGCGTGTCCGCACCACTGGAAATGCGGGCGAGATGTGCCGATGTCTCGGGCATGATCCGCTCCATGAAGAAGCGCGCCGTCACCACCTTGTTGTCGTAGAAAGCCCCATTTTCGTGGACAGATTGGGAGCCATTGGCGCCGGTCTTGCCGAGCGCGGCCTTGGCCATCTGCGCCCACATGTAGCCCAGCGCCACAAGGCCAAAGAGATGCATGTAGTCGGTGGATGCGGCGCCGGCATTGTCGGGCTTGGCCATGCCGTTCTGCACCAGCCACATCGTCGCCGCCTGCAGATCGTTGAGGCCCTTCTTCAACGCCTTGGTGAACGGCGCCAGCTTCTCGTCGGCACGGTTCTCCTCGCAGAACTCGCCGACGTCCTTGAAGAAAGCCTGCACTGCGCGGCCGCCATTCAGGCCAAGCTTGCGGCCGACAAGGTCGAGCGCCTGGATGCCGTTGGCGCCTTCATAGATCATGGCGATGCGGGCATCGCGCACGAATTGGCTCATGCCGTGTTCTTCGATATAGCCGTGGCCGCCGAACACCTGCTGCGCCATGACGGCATGGTCGAAGCCCTTGTCGGTGAGCACGCCCTTGATCACCGGCGTCAGCAGGCCTGTATAGTCGTCGGCCGCCTGGCGATCCTTGTCGTCGGCGGAGCGGTGGGCGATGTCGGACTTGATCGCCGTCCACAGCGCCAGCGCGCGGCCGGCCTCGTTGAAGGCCTTCATGGTCATCAGCGAGCGGCGGATGTCGGGATGGACGATGATCGGATCGGCTTGTCTGTCCGGCGCCTTGGCGCCCGACAGCGAGCGGCCCTGCAGCCGGTCCTTGGCGTAGGAGACCGCGTTCTGGTAGGCGATCTCGGACAGCGACAGGCCCTGCAGGCCGACGCCGAGGCGGGCTTCGTTCATCATCGTGAACATCGCCTTCAGGCCGCCATTGGCCTCACCGAGCAGCGTGCCTTCGGCCTCGTCATAATTCATGACGCAAGTCGAATTGCCGTGTATGCCCATCTTCTCCTCGATCGACCCGCAGGAGAGCGTGTTCTTCTCGCCCGGATTGCCCGAGGCATCGAGCTTCAGCTTTGGCACGATGAACAGCGAGATCCCCTTCACGCCTGCCGGCGCACCTTCGATGCGGGCCAACACGAGATGGACGATGTTTTCCGACATGTCGTGCTCGCCGGCCGAGATGAAGATCTTCTGGCCTGAGATCTTGTAGGTGCCGTTGCCGTTCGGCACCGCCTTGGTGCGCAGCAGGCCGAGATCGGTGCCGCAATGCGGCTCGGTCAGGTTCATGGTACCGGTCCAGGACCCCTCGACCAGCTTCGGCAGCCATGTCGCCTTCTGCTCGTCGGTACCGTGTGTGATGATCGCAGCGATAGCGCCTTGAGTCAGGCCGGGATACATCATCAGCGCCATGTTGGCCGAAACCATGTATTCGGCAACCGCGGTGTGCACGGCATAGGGCAGCCCCTGGCCGCCGAACTCGACGGGCGCCGCCAGTCCCATCCAGCCGCCTTCGCGATACTGGTCGTAGGCTTCCTTGAAGCCCTTCGGCGTAATCACCGAGCCGTCCTCATGGCGCACGCAGCCTTCGATGTCACCGACGCGGTTCAGAGGATGCATAACGTTTTCGGCAAGCTTGGCGCCTTCGGCGAGGATCGCCTCGACAACGTCGGGCGTCGCGTCGGCAAATCCGGGAAGGTTAGAGTAGCGCTGATAACCCAGCACCTCGTTGAGCACGAACAGCGTGTCCTGGACCGGCGCCCTGTAGATCGGCATGTGTTTCCTCCACCATGCGGGTCTTGGCCGCGAGATCGGGCCCCGAAACATGAGGTTGGGGCGGCATGCGGGCCAATGTTGAAAGCGGGATAGCAAAAATTGACGTTTGCGTAAACGTCAATTTTGTCGCCGGGACAAAATTTACCTATGCCAGCCTATCGGCACGAGCGGTGCATGGCTTTGTGCAAAGCGAGGGGGGTCAAACAAAAAGAGCCGCGCGGGCGGGCGCGCGGCTCTTAAGTTCAAAGCTTTCGCCGGGAGCTGCGGAGCAAAATCAGCTGGCGGCGCTGGCCGGGGCCGAACGCTCGGACAGCATCTGGCGCACGGCCGACATCGAGCCGCTCAACTCGTTGATGGCGTCGTCGATCAGCGCGCGCTGCTTCTGCAGGCGGGCAAGCTGCTTCTCCGACTTGTCGAGAGCCAGCCGCAGCTGCTTGGTGTTGGATCCCGTCGGATCGTAGAGATCCATCATCTGCTTGACGTCGCGTAGCGAGAACCCGACCTTGCGGCCGAGCAGGATCAGCTTCAGCCGCGCCTTGTCGCGACGCGTGTATAGCCGCGTCGCCCCATCCCGCTTTGGATTGAGCAGGCCCTTGTCTTCATAGAAACGCAGCGTGCGCAGCGTCACGCCGTATTTCTTGGCCATCTCGCCGATGCGCACGAGCTCCTCACTGGCTTCGGCAGACATATTGTTGGTGTTGGCCGCGGCTTCGCCGGGCGAAACAAGTTTCATAGTCACTGGCTTTCCCCTGTCGTGGCATCGCGGTCTCGGACCTTGCAACGCCTGAGTGGAAGCGGGGGCATGCTTCCAGTCGTGGTTTCAACTAATTCATCGCAAAAGGCACGAACGGCGCCCCTCTTACGTTTACGTCAATTCTATATCGATAGCCGCCGCATGACGCAAGGGCGTTCTGGGATTGCGAAACCTTATGCCGCACCCCCCGGCGCCGGGTCCGAACGGGCACCGCCTGTATTTCAGCAATGCCGTAACTTCTTAAGCTTGGTTAACACCTTGTTTACCACGATGGGTGAAATGTGCGGATGTCGGTCACCCGTGTTTATCCTGTAGCGAATTTTTCACGGTTTTTCGGAGAGCGGGCCTGGCCCGGGAAGCTCGTCTTCCGCCGCAGCAGTGCCGCGCGGCCGCCTTCGTTCCCGACAAGGACTTGGGAAACTGGCAGCAAGCCGGCCATTCTGAAAAACGGACGCATCGATGAACAGCAAGCGGTCCTATCTCGATACACTCAACGCCGGCAGGCCGCGCAGGCCGAACACCACACTTGATGAATTGAACCGCTCGCTGGAAACGCTGGAGCAGCGGCTGGAGCGCAAGCGCGAGGACGCCGCCGAGCGCTTCGATCCGCGCCGGCCCGCTCCGGAGCCGCGCTACGCAAGTGCCCAGCCCTACGCCCCGCCGCCGCGCTGGTACGAGGACCCGCAGCCCGCGCCGCGGCCGAAAAGCCCTGTGACGGCCGGCTTCGACCAGAACTATCAGGCGATCGCGCGCGACATCGACCGCGTGCGCGGCCAGGAAGACAGCGTCGCCGTGGTCGGCAAGATCGCCGGCGAATTGCGTGGCCTGCGCGAGGAACTGCGCCATCAGATGACGGCCGGCCTGCAGCGCGAATTCGCCGCGTTGCGCAAGGACATCGAACGGGCCTTCCAGGCGAGCAACCAATCGGGTGGTCAGGCAGGCGGCTTGCCCGGCAAGGGCAGCGCCGAACTCGGCGTCGAATTCGAGCGGCTGTCCGGCGCCATCCAGACGCTGGCCGAGAAGAGCGACGACCGAAGCGTCAACATGCTGCGGCTCGAGCTCGAGCAGGTAAAGACGGCGCTCGACACATTGGCGCGCGAGGAAAGCGTGCTGAAGGTCGACCGCCGCTGGGACGATTTCGACCGCCGCTGGAGCGCGTTCGAGGACCGTGTCGACGCCGACCAGCGCAACCGCGCCGACGGCCCCGGATTTTCGGCCCTGACCGACCGGCTCGAACAGATCAGCAATGCGGTCCACAATCTGCCGGAATCGCTGTCGCTGCGCTCGATGGAAGAAAAGGTCCGCACGCTTGCCGGCGCCGTCGATCATTTCGTCAGCCAGCAGAGCAACCGCGGCGGCGACACGCTTGGCCTGATCGACGAACGGCTCGATGAGATTTCGCGCGCCATCGTCGCCTCGACCGTCGCCGCACAGGCCAATTCCTTCGACCCCGAACCCTTTGAACGCATCGAGAAGCGGATCGCCTCGCTGGCGCAGCAGATCGAGGAAGTCGTGCAGGTTCGTCCGAGCGGCGAGGTTCTCGACCGTCTCAGCACGCTGTCGAACAGGGTCGACGAGCTTGCCGGCCGCGCCAATCTGCCGGAACAGGCGATGGAGCGCCTCGGCAAGCAGATCGCGATGATCGCCGACAAGATCGACCGCGCCCCGGCCATGCCCGACGCCGACTATATCTTCCAGGGTCTGGAACAGCGCTTCGACGTGCTGTCGGGCATGATGGAACGTCGGCAGGGCGATGCCATCGAACAGGGCAACATGCTGTTTCGCGATCTCGAGCGGCGGCTGGACGAGGTTGCCGACCGGCTGGACCAGCGCCAGCCGCAGGCTGACAGCGCCGGCATCATGGACGCCATCGACGCACGCTTCACCGCGCTCGCCCAACGCATGGAGACGCGCATTCCCGATCCTGCCAACGAGGCGGCGATCCGCGGCCTGGAAAGCCGGCTCGAAGACATTTCAAGCCGGCTGGAATCGTCGGCCGCGCAGGTCGCCCGCATCGATCCGGCACTGATCCGCAGCCTTGAGGCGCAGGTCTCCAGCCTATCGGCGCATCTGTCGAAGCCCGGCACGCCGCTGCCGGAATTCGAGGACATCAGCCCGCGCCTCAACGAAATCGAGAAGTCGCTGGCCGGAACCCGCGAATCCATTCTGGGCGCGGCACGCGAAGCAGCCGAGAGCGCCGTGCGCTCGCTGGCAGATTCCAACGCCAACACCGCGGCCGTTACCGGCCTTGCTCAGGATCTGAAGACGCTGGAAGCGCTGACGCGCCGTTCGGACGAGCGCAATTCACGGACATTCGAGGCTATCCACGACACGTTGCTCAAGATCGTCGATCGTCTGGGCTCGCTGGAGACCAGCGAACCGGCCGAGGCGGTGAGCGAGCTTCTGGATGCCCAGGCCGAGCCGGCGCGGCGGGCCCGCGCTGCACGCGCCTCCAAGATTTCGGTGCAGGACGCGCCATCGATGGATATCGACCAGCCGCTGCCGCTGACCGGAGACATGGCCGATCTCGACGGCCGCGCCGCCGCCATCATGCGCAGCGAGCCGGATATGCGCGCCGACCCGGGTACGCGTAGCGACCCGGGTACGCGTAGCGACCCGGTCATGGGCAGCGAACCCGTGCGGCGCTCGCCAGCCGAGGCTGCCGCGGCCGCTGCCCAGGCAGCGCTCGGTTCCGACAGGATTGCCGAGAAAGGCGAAGCCACGGCCAAGAAGTCGCTGTTCGGTGGATTTGCGCGCGCCTTCAGGGGCAAGAAGCCGGCTGACATGCCGCCGCTTGCCGGCTCGGGGCCCAATGTCGACCTGCCGAGCGTCGATCTCGACGAGCCGCTCGATCCGAAGCTCGCCAACCGGCCGTTGGAGCCGGGCTCCGGCGCGCCCGACCTCAACGCCATCATGAAGCGCGTACGCGACGAGCGCGGTCCGCCGGCGCGCCAAAGCACCGGCGATGCGTCGAAATCCGACTTCATCGCCGCGGCCAGGCGCGCGGCGCAGGCCGCGGCCGCCGAGGCCGACGCGTTGAAACGCCAGTCCACCATGAAGGGCCCGGTCAAGGCGCTTCGTATCGGCGACCTGCTCAAGGCGCGGCGCAAGCCGATACTGATGGGAGCGGTCGCGATCATGCTGGCGCTTGCCGGCCTCCAGTTGGGCAAGGCCTTCTTCGCCGACCCGGTCGAGGTCGCAAGCAACGATACAGCGCCGATCGTCGCCTCGCAGCCGGTCGAGACTGCTTCGGTCAACGCTGCCAGCCAACCCAAGGCAGACGCGCAGGTGGCCGTGCAGCACGCGCCGGCCCGGACCGTCAGGCAGGCGGAGCCCACGGAACCGGCAGCTGGCAACGATGCGCCAATGAATGCGGCCTCGATCGCCGAGCCCGAAATGCCGGCCGTGGAACCCGTGCCAGCGCCGGTGGCTCTGGCCGATCCGGCCCCCGCGCCAAATGCAATGCTGCCGAGGACCGCCACTGCGGAACCGGCGGCTGCCGACGCGCAGCCTGCGGCCGCCGTCATGGCGCCCTCGGCCTCGGATACGACGGCCTCGGATACTACCGGCGCCGTTCCGCCGGCTGATGCCGCGGTAACACCTGTCGTGGCCAAGATAGACGTTCCGGCCGATGCCGGCCCGCAAGCCTTGCGCGACGCGGCTGCCGGCGGTGACGCCAAGGCGCTGTTCGAACTCGGTTCGCGCTATGCTGAATCGCGCGGCGTCAAGGAAGACATGGCGGCAGCGGCCAAATGGTACGAAAAGTCGGCCGAGCTCGGCTTCGCACCGGCGGAATACCGCATCGGCAATTTCTACGAGAAGGGCATCGGCGTCACGCGCGACGTCAAGAAGGCAAAGACCTTCTACCAGCTCGCCGCCGCGCAGGGTAATGCCAGCGCCATGCACAATCTGGCCGTTCTGTTTGCCATGGCCGCCGACGGCGTGACCGACAATGAATCGGCCGCGCACTGGTTTCAGGCGGCGGCCGATGTCGGCGTCAAGGACAGCCAGTTCAATCTCGGCATCCTGGCGGCAAAGGGCGTCGGCATGAAGCAGAGCCTGGAGGAATCCTACAAATGGTTCGCGCTCGTCGCCAAGACCGGCGACAAGGATGCGGCTGCAAAGCGCGACGAGGTCGCCACTGCGCTGCGCCCCGAACAGCTGGAGCGGGCCCGCGCCGCCACGGAACTGTGGAAGCCGAAGCCGCTCGACCCGGCGTCCAACTCGGCCGATATTCCTGAATCCTGGCAGGAAGGCACGCCGCAGACCACCGCCAGCGTCGACATGAAGAAGGCGGTCAAGAACATCCAGCTCATCCTCAACAAGAACGGCTACGATGCCGGCGGCGCCGATGGCGTGATGGGCGGCAAGACCAAGACCGCAATCATGGCTTTCCAGACCGACAACAAGATGCAGGCGACCGGCGAAATCGACGAAAAGCTGGTGAAGGCGCTGCTGGCGCACAAATAACGGCAGATGCGTCGCTAACGCGACGCCCTTGCCATACATTTGCCTGTTAACTGCTTGAGATGTTTTTTGTTTCGGTAGGGCGGCGGGGTTTGATCCCACTGCCCCGGCGGTGCAAGAAAGAATTGGCTTTTCGGTGCGACAATGCCCTGGAATGGCTGCAATCGCCGACAGGCAAACTGATCGAGACTGACGGGTGGGCATCTATCTCCCGATCGCGGAAATTTCCGTCAACGTCTTCGTGCTGCTGGCAATGGGCGCGGCGGTGGGTTTCCTGTCGGGCATGTTCGGGGTCGGTGGCGGCTTTCTGATCACGCCGCTCTTGATCTTCTACAACATCCCGCCGGCAATCGCCGTTGCTACCGGCGCCAACCAGGTTATCGCCTCCTCCTTCTCCGGCGCGCTGTCGCACATGAAGCGCGGCACGCTCGACTTCAAGCTCGGCGGGGTGCTGCTGGCCGGCGGCATCGTCGGCTCGACCGGAGGTATCTTTGTCTTTGCCTTCCTGCGCCGGCTCGGCCAACTCGATTTGTTCATTTCGCTGCTCTACGTCGTGCTGCTCGGCACCGTCGGCGGGCTGATGCTGGTCGAGAGCGTCAATGCGCTGCGCGCGACGCGCAGCGGTGCGGCGCCGGTCTTGAAGAAATCCGGCCAGCACAACTGGATCCACCGGCTGCCGCTGAAGATGCGCTTCAGGGCCTCGAAGCTGTTCGTCAGCGTCATTCCGGTGCTGGGGCTCGGCGCCGGCATCGGCTTCCTGTCGTCGATCATGGGTGTCGGCGGCGGCTTCATCATGGTGCCGGCGCTGATCTATCTCTTGAAAGTGCCGACCAACGTCGTCATCGGCACCTCGCTGTTCCAGATCATTTTCACCTCGGCCTACACCACGCTTGTCCACGCCACCACCAACCAGACGGTCGACGTCATGCTTGCCTTCCTGCTGATGGCGGGCGGCGTTGCCGGCGCGCAATATGGCGCCAAGGCAGGACAGAAGCTGCGCGGCGAACAGCTCAGGGCACTGCTGGCGCTGCTGGTGCTGGCGGTTGCCATCCGGCTTGCCATCGATCTCTTCGTCACGCCGCCAAACCTCTATTCGCTGACCGCCGCGGGCCTGAACTGATGCCGCGGTGGGGGATTTTTTCGGCCGCCGTTTTGCTTCTCGCCCTCGCTCTGCCGGTGGCAGCGCAATCGCCGAACCCCTTGCCGGAAGGCATCCAGATCGGTCTCTCCACCGACGCGGTGTCGATCACCGCCGGCTTTTCCGGCGCCGACCTGACCATTTTCGGTTCGCTGGAAAACCCCGACCCGCTGGTCGCGCGGCAGGGGCGCTACGACGTCATCGTCGTGCTCGAAGGGCCGCCGCGGCCGGTTGTGGTGCGCCGCAAGGACCGGGTGCTCGGCGTCTGGGTCAACCTGGAATCCGAGACCTTCGAGAACGTGCCGGTCTCCTACTCCGTCGCCACGACGCGGCCGCTGCAGGACATCACCGAACCCAACAGCTACAAGCAGCTGTCGCTCGGCGCCTCCAACCTTTACATGCAGCCGGCCGAGCTAACCGACAGTCCGGCGACGATCGAGGAATTCACCGTGGCGCTGCGCGAGCGCAAGGCGGCGACCGGCCTCTATAGCGAGAATGTCGGCGGCGTGCAGTTCTTGTCGCAGAACCTGTTTCGCGCCACGGTGCGGCTGGCGCCCAACGTCCCGGTTGGAACCCATAAAGCCCGCGCGTTCCTGTTCAAGAGCGGCCTGTTCCTCAAGGAAAGCTCGGCCCAGCTCGAAATCCGCAAATCGGGTTTCGAACAGTCGATCTTCCGCGTCGCGCATGATTACTCCTTCCTCTACGGCGTCTTCTCCGTGTCGCTGGCCATGATCACCGGCTGGCTGGGCAGGCTGATCTTCCGCAGGGATTGACGCGCACGACCCATTTCCGGGGAAAGGGGGTTCCCCTTTTCTCAGTCTTGCGATAGACCGCCGCCTCCCAACCCTCGGGTTACACGCACAATCATTCGGCAGAACGGTCCGGCCTCTGGACGGCGCGCGTCTTGCGACGCCTGCCACAGCGACGGCCCAATGACAGGAGGCTGCAATGCACCAGGCATTTGGCGGCATCGATTTCGGCACGTCCAATTCCACGGTGGGCGTGATCCGCAACGGCCAGGCACGGCTGGTGGCGCTGGAAGGCGGACAGCCGACATTGCCAAGTGCGGTGTTCTTCAACTTCGAGGACGGTCACACCTATTTCGGCCGCCGCGCCATTGCCGACTATACCGACGCCATCGAGGGCAGGCTGATGCGGTCACTGAAGAGCGTGCTCGGCAGTTCGCTGGCGCATGAGAAGACGCGGATCAAGGCCCGGCAGATCGGTTTCATCGACATTGTCGGCATGTTCGTCGGCCATTTGAAGAAGCGGCTTGAGGAAGACGCCGGCGCTCCGGTGGAGAACGTTGTGCTCGGCCGGCCGGTGCAGTTCGTCGACGACGATGTGGAAGCCGATGCCAAGGCGCAAAGCGAGCTTGAAAAAGCGGCGCGCGCGCAAGGCTTCAAGCACATCGCCTTCCAGTTCGAACCGATTGCGGCAGCACTCGACTATGAGCAGGACGTGAAGCGCGAGGAACTGGCGTTGATCGTCGACATGGGCGGCGGCACGTCCGACTTCTCGATCGTGCGGGTTTCGCCGCAACGCGCCCGCTCACGCGACCGCAAGGACGATATCCTGGCCAACCGCGGCATCCATATCGGCGGCACCGATTTCGACCGGCTGCTCAGCATTGCCCATGTCATGCCCAAGCTCGGCTACCTGACGCCCACAAAAGACGGCAAGCGCAACCTGCCGGCGAGCTATTTCATTGATCTCGCGACGTGGCAGCGCATCAACCTCGTCTATACTGCCAAGGCGATGACGCATCTGAGGCAAATCCGCTTCGAGGCCGTCCGCGCCGACCTTGTCGACCGCTTCATCCATATTGTCGAGCACCGTTACGGCCATGCGCTGGCCGGCCTCGTCGAACGAGCCAAGATCGCGCTGACGGATCAGGCTTCGGCTGATGTGACGGTGGCGCTGCCCGGTGCGCGTTTTGCAGCCGAGATCACGCGCACTGGCCTGGAGAAAACGATTGCAGCCGACATCGAGCGGGTGTCCGCGACGGTGCGGCAGACGATTGCCGATGCCGGCATAACGGCGTCTGCGATCACCGCCGTATTCCTCACCGGCGGTTCGACCGCGATCCCGCTGGCACGGCGTGAAATCCTGTCGCTGGTGCCGCAAGCGGCTGTGATCGAGGGCGACATGTTCGGTTCGGTCGGCCTTGGCCTGGCGCTGGATGCGCAGCGGAAGTTTAGCTAGAGTTCACGATTCGGTTCCCGCCCTCAGCGCCGAGATGCGCCTTGAGCGCCATCTGGGCGAGGCTTGCCTGGCGGTCGCGATGGGTGATCATGGCGAAGTCGCGCTTCGGCAGTTCGAGCGGCACCGACCGGAGACTGCCCTCGGCGACGGCGCGTCCGACGACGAGGTCCGAGATGATGGTGGCGCCGGCGCCGGCCTCGACCGCCTGGCGAACCGCCTCGTTGCTCGGCAGCACCAGAAATATCTGCAGGTCGCCAAGCGATATCCCCTCGCGGCGGGCCAGGTCCTCCAGCACCTCGCGCGTGCCCGAACCACCCTCACGGATGATCCAGCGCAGCCCTCTGATATCCGGGCGGCCCGGCGCGATCTCGGCGATTTCGGGATGCGAGGCGGCGACGACCAGCATCAACCTGTCGACGTCGACCTTGGTGCGGCGGAGGATGTCTGACTCGGTGCGCCCCTCGACCAGACCGAGATCGGCGGTGCCGTCGAGCACATTGGCCTCGACCTGCCTGGTGTTGCCGATGCTGACGCTTAAGCGCACCGCCGGGTAGGCCTCGTGGAAAGAGGCCAGCCTGCGCGGCAGCCAGTAGCTGGCGATGGTCAGGCTGGCGGCGATCGACAGGCTGCCGGCGACCGTCTGCGAGACATGTTCCAGCACATTTCGGGCGGCGGCGGCGCGTTCCAGCACCGCCTTGGCCTCGGGCAGGAAACGGTGGCCGGTCTGAGCCAGCTCGATGTTGCGGCCGACACGGTTGAACAGATGAACGCCATGCTGCTCTTCGAGCGCGCGGATGGCGGCCGATGCCGCCGACTGGGAGATGCCCAAAAGCTCCGCCGCCTTGGTCATATGGCCGCGTTCGGCAACGGCAACGAAAATGCGCAACTGGTCCAGCGTCATGTGTGCATTAAGAACCAATTCCGATCGAATTTACAAGAACAACTGATTAGACGGATCGATAGGTTTATTCTACTTTTTCTGCCAAAGTTAGAAAAAATTCGCCACCAAATCGCAGCCAACAAAATGATCGGGCGGTTCAGATCCCTGTTTGCGCATTGGACCCGTGGCCTCAGGCGGCGGCTGGCCGGCGACCGCTATCATCCTGAAGAACACTATATGCGTGGCCCCGGACCGAAGACGCGGGCCAAATTCGCAGGTAGCAAAAGCACGCCGGCATCATGAACCCAGCTGCGCCGCGCGGGGCCAATTCCGCACCGTCGCAACGGCCGCTTGCCGACACGCGCGCGCCGGATGAAGGCGACGGCGTCGACACCTCGCCCGATGTCTCCGACAGCATTGCCAAGACCACCTGCTATATGTGCGCCTGCCGCTGCGGCATCGACGTCCATATCAAGAACGGCAAGGTGCGCTACATCAACGGCAACAAGGACCATCCGGTCAACCGCGGCGTAATCTGCGGCAAGGGCAGCTCCGGCATCATGCAGCACTACAGCCCGGCGCGGCTGAAGAAGCCGCTGTTGCGCAGCGGCCCGCGCGGCTCGGGCGAATTCCGTGAGATCGAATGGGAGGAAGCCCTTTCGATTGCGACCGGGCGGCTATCGAATATCCGCCGAACCGATCCGAAAAAGCTCGCCTTCTTCACCGGGCGCGACCAGTCGCAGTCGCTGACCGGCTGGTGGGCGAGCCAGTTCGGCACGCCGAACTTCGCCGCCCATGGCGGCTTCTGCTCGGTCAACATGGCGGCCGGCGGGCTCTACACGATCGGCGGCTCGTTCTGGGAGTTCGGCGAGCCGGACTGGGACAATACGAAATACTTCATGCTGTTCGGCGTCGCCGAGGACCATGATTCCAACCCGATCAAGATCGGCTTGGGTAAACTCAAGGCGCGCGGCGCCAAGGTGGTGTCGATCAACCCGTGCCGCACGGGCTACAACGCGATTGCCGACGACTGGATCGGGATCCGGCCCGGCACCGACGGCCTCTTCGTCTTCGCCCTCATCCACGAACTGCTCAAGGCAGGCCGCATCGATCTCGATTATCTGCTCCGCTACACCAACGCCTATGTGCTGGTCATCCAGGAGCCGGGCGCGGCCGATGACGGGCTGTTCCTGCGCGACAGCGACAACAATCTTCTCGCGTGGGACAGAGTGGCGAAGACAACCGTCAACGGAGCCGATGCGGATGCGAAGCCGGCGCTGACGGGCAGCTTCACGTTCGCCGGTCGCCGCTGTGTGCCGGTGTTCCAGCTCATCGCCGACCGCTACATGGACGACAGCTACGCACCCGATGCGGTCGCGGCACGATGCGGCATTCCGGCCGACACCATCCGCCGGATCGCCGCCGAACTCGCCCACGTCGCCTTCGAACAGACGATCGAACTGCCGGTTGCGTGGACCGACTGGGCCGGACGGCGGCACGAGACGATCAAGGGACGGCCGGTGTCGATGCATGCCATGCGCGGCATCTCGGCCCACTCCAACGGCTTTCACTCCTGCCGTGCCATCCACCTGCTGCAGGTGCTGCTCGGCACGGTGGACGTGCCCGGCGGCTTCCGTTTCAAGCCCCCCTACCCGCGCTCGGCGCCGCCGGGACCGAAGCCGGCCGGCAAGGTGGTCAGGCCGATGACGCCGCTCGACGGCATGCCGCTCGGCTTCGTCTGCGGGCCGGACGATCTCCTGGTCGACGAGGCCGGCACGCCTTTGCGCATCGACAAGGCTTATTCCTGGGATGCGCCGCTCGCCGCGCATGGGCTGATGCATACGGTCATCCGCAATGCGTGGGCCGGTGACCCGTACCCAATCGACACGCTGATGATGTACATGTCGAACATGGCGTGGAATTCCTCGATGAACACCGTCGAGACCATTGCCATGCTCACCGACCATGACGAAGCGGGTAACTACAAGATCCCCTTCATCATCTATTCCGACGCCTATTATTCCGAGACGGTGCCGTTCGCCGACCTGGTGCTGCCCGACACCACCTATCTCGAACGTCACGACTGCATCAGCCTGCTCGACCGGCCGATCAGCCATGCCGACGGGCCGGGCGACGCGATCCGCCATCCGGTGGTCGAACCGGACCGAGATGTCAGGCCGTTCCAATCGGTGCTGATCGAACTTGGCGCTCGGCTTGGCCTGCCCGGCTTCGTCGAGGACGATGGCTCGGCCAGATATGCCGACTATGCCGACTACATCGTCAATCACGAACGCACGCCCGGCATCGGCCCGCTGGCCGGCTGGCGCGGCAAGGACGGCACTTCCGTCGGCAAGGGCGAAGTCAATCCCGACCAGTTGCAGCGCTACATCGGCAATGGCGGCTTCTGGCACCAGGATTTTGCTGAGGACCAGCGCTATTACAAGATGGCCAACCGCTCCTATCTCGACTTCGCAGAGCAGATGGGGTTCATCCCCAAGGCCGAGCCGATCGTGTTCCAGCTCTATTGCGAACCGATGCAGCGCTTTCGCCTCGCCGCGCGCGGTCATGGTCGCGTCCAGCCGCCCGAGAGCGAACGCCGGCGCATCGAGACCTATATGGATCCGCTGCCGTTCTGGTTTACCCCGTTCGAAGAGGCCGCGGTCGATCCGCAGAAATACCCGCTGCATGCGCTGACGCAGCGGCCTATGCACATGTATCATTCCTGGGGCTCGCAGAATGCGTGGCTGCGGCAAATCACCAGCCAGAACCGCCTGTTCGTGCACCACCAGACCGCGGCAGTTCTCGACCTGGCCGACGACGACTGGGTGTGGATCGAAAGCATCAACGGCCGAGTGAAGGGACAGATCAAGCTGGTCGACGGGGTCAATGCGGATACGGTCTGGACTTGGAACGCCATCGGCAAAAGGCGCGGCGCCTGGGGTCTGAAGGACAACGCTGCCGAGAGCAACCGCGGCTTCCTGCTCAACCACATTATCGGCGACCAGACATCGGCTGACGCGAAAGGCAAACGCTATTCGAATTCCGATCCGGTGACCGGCCAGGCGGCGTGGTTCGACCTCAGGGTACGCATTGTCAAATGCTCTGATGAGGAAGCCGGCTTTACCGAACCGCAATTCGAGCGTTTCAGCCAGCCGCCAAATGTCGAGCCTTCGCCCGACATCCTTCGCTTCGGCGCCGAGTTCCGCGTCCATAGGGAAGCCGTGGAATGACCTGCCTTCCCGCCCATACAGACAAGAAGCTTGGCCTAGTCATCGACCTCGACACCTGCGTCGGCTGCCAGGCCTGCGTCACCGCCTGCAAGGAGTGGAACACCGGCGGCCACATGGCGCCACTGACCGACATCGACCCCTATGGCGGCCGTGTCGACGGCGTCTGGTTCAACCGCGTGCACAGCTACGAGCACACGACCGAGGCGGGCGGGCGCACGGTCAACTTTCCGCGCTCCTGCCTGCATTGCGAGACGCCTGCCTGCGTCACTGTCTGCCCGACCGGCGCGTCCTACAAGCGGGCGTCGGACGGCATCGTGCTGATCGACGAAAGCAAATGCATCGGCTGCAAACTGTGCAGTTGGGCCTGCCCCTATGGCGCGCGCGAATTCGATACCGACGTCGGCGTGATGAAGAAATGCACGCTGTGCGTCGACCGTATCTACAACGACAATCTGGCCGAGGAAGACCGCGTGCCGGCCTGCGTTGCCGCCTGCCCGACCAGCGCCCGGCATTTCGGCGACCTCGGCGATCCCACCTCGGCGGTATCGCAACTGGTGGCGGAGCGTGGCGGCGTCGACCTGATGCCGGAGATGGGTTACAAGCCGACCAACAAATATCTGCCGCCGCGCGCCCAGCGCGCCGCATCGGTGCCGGCGCCAAGGCTCGAGCCAGTCACGGTCGAAGGCGGTTTTCTTGGCTGGATCGACCGCATGCTTTCGAACTGACCAATGCATCCAGCCTTTTCCGTCGTTTTCTTCACCACTGCTACAGGAGCGGGCTACGGACTGCTGGCGCTGCTCGGCGTGCTTGGCGGACTGGGTTTTATCCCGGCCCATTTCTGGCTCGGCCTTATCGGCATGGGGCTGGCGCTTGGCCTGATTGCCGCCGGCCTTTTGTCGTCGACCGGCCATCTCGGCCGGCCCGAACGCGCCTGGCGCGCCTTTTCGCAATGGCGTAGCTCCTGGCTGTCACGCGAGGGTGTATCGTCGGTCGCAACCTTCATTCCCGCCGGGCTGTTCGGCATCGGCTGGGTGTTTTTTGGCCGCACCGGAGGCTGGATGGCCATCGCCGGGTTTCTCGCAACTATCGGCGCAATCGTCACCGTCTGCACCACCGGCATGATCTATGCCTCGCTGAAGCCGATCGCGCAGTGGCATAGCCCGTATACGCTGCCGAGCTATCTCATCTTTTCGGCGATGACCGGCAGCGTGCTGTTGAACGCGCTGCTGCAGGCTTTCGCTATCAGCCCGACCGCCGTTGCGGTAGCCGCCCTGCTGCTGACCTTGCTCGGCTGGGGCTGGAAGCTGGCGACGTGGCGATACAATGACGCGCTGGAGATCGCGACCACCGCCAACACGGCGACAGGCCTCGCCGGAGGGACGGTGCGCTCGCTGGAATGGCCGCACACCGAGGAGAACTACCTGCTCAAGGAAATGGGTTTTCGGATTGCGCGCAAGCATGGCGCAAAGCTGCGGCTGATCACGCAGTTGCTGGCTTTCGCCTTGCCTGCCCTGCTGCTGCTTTCTGTCTTATTCGCTTTGCCCTGGCCATTCGCAGCGGTGCTGTCGGTGCTTGCGGCAATCGTCCAGTTCGCCGGCATGCTGGTCGAGCGCTGGCTGTTCTTCGCCGAGGCCAAGCACACCGTCACCCTCTATTACGGCCGGTAGAGCGTCCCGCCGTCAGGCGGCCCGTGCTCGTGGCGCCGCCGGCAAATCCTTAAGCAGGATTTCGATCGCGGCATCGATTACAGCTGTCCTGCGGTCGTGCGCGTAAAGGCCGTATTGGACCGTGAGCGGCTCGGGCAGGCCGGCTGACGTCTTCAGCACCCGCATCGAAGCGGTGCGCACGGATTCGGGCGGAAGCAGTCCAACGCCCAGTCCGTTCTCGATCGCGGCCTGAAGGCCGGTGACGCTCTGGCACGACAGGACGATCCGGTGCTCCCGGCCGGCGGCGACCAGCGCCTCGATCATCCGCCTGCGCCAAGGGCAGGTTGCGCCGAAGGCGGCGAGATCGAGTGGCCGGTCATGGTCCAGCACATAGTCCTGGGCGCAGACCCACTGCAGTTCGACGTTCCATGTCGTCACGGCATCGGCCGCGACGACGGATGTCGGGGCAATCATGACATCCAGCGCATCCTCGCTCCACAGCCGTCCCAGCGCGACGCTGTGCTCGACCATCGCGTCGAGGCTGATGTCGGGATAGGTGCGATGCAGCCGCCCAAGCGCGGCCGAAAGCGCGGCCGTGGTGACCTCTTCGGCAAGACCAATACGCACGCCGCCGCCAATGCTAGCCTGCTGCAGACGCGCCACTGCTTCATCGCCGAGAGCGAGGATGCGGGTCGCGTATCCCAGAAAGAGCTCTCCCGCCGCAGTCGGTACGACACCGCGGCCGGTGCGCTGGAACAAGTGCCGTTGGAGCAGGCCCTCCAGCCGGCGCATCTGCATGCTTAGCGCCGATTGGGTCTTGCCGGTCTGCGCGGCGACCCTGCTCAGGCTACCTTGCCGGCAGACCGCGACATAGGTGCGGAGAAGGTCGAGGCCGATCTGTTCAGATATCATTTTGTTTGAACTCTGATGTCATCGGTATCAGTCTACAATGATATCCCGCCACGCGCTATCTCACACTCAAGAGAAACAGCGCAGGGAAGAAAACCATGAAAGCGATCCGTGTTCACCGCCATGGCGGGCCAGATATGCTCGCCTACGAAGATGTCGACATCGGCCAGCCCGGACCGGGCGAGGTGCGCGTGCGCAACCGGGCGGTCGGCCTCAACTTCGTCGACATCTATTTTCGCACCGGCGAATACGCGCCGCCCGCTCTGCCATTCATTCCCGGCAATGAAGGCGCCGGCGAAATCGTCGCCGTCGGTGAAGGCGTCAGCGGCTTCGCGCCTGGCGACCGAGTCGCCTATGTCGAGACGCTCGGCGCCTATGCCGAAGAACGCATCGTGCCGGCGCATTTCGTCGTGCATCTGCCCGACGCCATCGATTTCGAGACAGGTGCGGCGATGATGCTGAAAGGGCTGACGGCGCAATATCTGCTGCGCCGCACGTTTCGCGTCGAGGCGGGCCATACCATCCTGGTGCATGCCGCGGCGGGCGGCGTCGGCCTCATCCTGACGCAATGGGCCAAACATCTCGGCGCGACCGTCATCGGCACGGTCGGTTCACCCGAAAAGGCCGAACTTGCGCGCGCCAATGGCTGCGACCATGTCATCGACTACAGCAAAGAGAATTTCGCCGCACGGGTGAAAGAGGTCACCAACCGCGAAGGCTGCCACGTCGTCTATGACGGCGTCGGCAACGCGACCTTCCCCGCCTCACTCGACTGCCTGCGGCCGTTCGGCACCTTCGTCAGCTACGGCACAGCGTCGGGGTCGATCCCGCCATTCGACATCATGCTTTTGATGCAAAAGGGTTCGCTGTTCGCCACCTGGCAGTTGCTGTTCCATCATCTCGCCAGGCGTGAGGACGTTGTCGCCATGAGCGAGGATCTGTTCAGCGTCGTCCTCAGCGGCGCAGTGAAAATCCCGGTGCACACAAGCATGCCGCTTGCCGAAGTGGCGGAGGCGCATCGCCGGCTCGAGGCACGGCAGACGACAGGCGCAACCGTGCTTATACCGTAGAAACTTAGCCCGGCCGCAGCATCGAACCGGAAATGGCGAAGATGCGCGCGGCGCCCATCATATAGGCCATCAACGTCTCGCGGCGGAACAGGCCGGCATAGGCGCGGTCGAGCACGTTGAGCGAGCCGGTATAAGCGCCGAAGGCCGGCATGATCATGCGGCCGCCATCGCCGGCAAAGCAGCGCCGCCGCACCGAGCGGCCCTGCTGGACGATGCGGGCGCAAGGGTGAAGATGGCCGGCAACTTCGCCCTCGGTTCTTATCTTCGACGGCTCGTGGCGGAACAGCAGCGAGCCGATGGCGAGTTCGCGCACCGTCTCGCCGGGCAAATCCGCCGGCGCTTCCGGGTCATGGTTGCCGGCGACCCAGAACCAGTCGCGGCCGGCCATCAATGCTTCCAGCCGATCGCGGAAGGTTTGATGCATGCGCTCGGCGCCGCCGCCGTCGTGGAAGGAGTCGCCCAGGCTGATGACGATGGCCGGCTGGTAGTCCGCGATTACCGCCTGCAGCCGGAGCAGAGTGGCGCCGGTATCGTAGGGCGGGATCAGTGCGCCGCGCCTGGCGAAGGACGAGCCCTTTTCCAGATGCAGGTCGGAGACCGCGAGCAGCCTCAGATCGGGGAAATAGAGCACGCCGCGCGAATCACAGATCGCGCGCTCGCCCGCGATGCCGACAAAGTCGGCCTCGGCGATCAGCGATGCCCGCGCCAGCGAAAAATTCATTCCTCAACCATCCCAGGACCCATGGCTTCCTCGACCAAAGTCGCGGCATCCATCAGCAGCGTTTCGTCGGCCTCGCCGTTCACCGGCATCTTGCCGATTTCGAGCATGATCGGCACGGCCAGCGGCGATATCTGTTCGAGTGCCTTATGCACGATTCGACCCTGGATACGCGAGAGCATGTCGGCAAGTCTGCTGACATCGAGCAGACCGGTCGCCGCGTCGGCGCGCGTCGCCTGCAGCAGGATGTGGTCGGGCTCATGGCTGCGCAGCACGTCATAGATCAGATCGGTCGAGACGGTGACCTGGCGGCCGCTTTTCTCCTGGCCGGGGTGACGTTTCTCGATCAGGCCTGAAATCAGCGCGCAGTTGCGGAAGGTGCGCTTGAGCAGCCAGCTGTCGGCCAGCCAAGCCTCGAGGTCGTCGCCCAGCATGTCCTGGTCGAACAGAGCGCCAAGCGAAGGTTTCCGCGATTTGAACATCGCGCCCATATCGCCCAGCGACCAGATGGCCAATGCGTAGTCGGTGGCGACGAAGCCAAGCGGCCTGGCGCCGGCCCTGTCCAGCCGGCGGGTGAGCAGCATGCCGAGCGTCTGGTGCGCCAGCCTGCCCTCGAAAGGATAAGCGACGAGATAGTGACGGTTGCCGCGCGGAAAGGTCTCGATCAAGAGGTCGTCGCGTTTGGGCAATACCGATTTGTCGGCCTGGTAACGCAGCCAATCCGACACCTGCTCGGGCAGCTTCTTCCAGCGCTGCGGGTCGTCCAGCATGGCGCGCACCTGCTCGGCGAGGTAGGTCGAAAGCGGAAATTTGCCGCCGCCATAATAAGGCACCTTGGCGTCGCTTCCCGGCGCATTCGAGACGAAGCATTCGTTCTCGCGGATGCCTTCGAAGCGCAGGACTTTGCCGGCAAACATGAAGGTGTCGCCATGCGTCAGCGTTTCGAGGAAGGCCTCCTCGATCTTGCCCAGAACCCGGCCGCCGTGCGAAGCCGAGCCTTTGCTGCCGGCCTTGACGTAACGCACATTGAGCGCCGGCACCTCGATGATGGTGCCGACGTTCAGCCGATATTGCTGCGCGACGCGGGGATTGGAGACCCGCCACATGCCGTCCTTGTTGAGGCGGATGCGGGCGTAGCGCTCGTAGTTCTTCAGTGCGTAGCCGCCGGTGGCGACGAAATCAATGACGCGGTCGAATGTCGGCCGGTCGAGGCTGGCATAGGGCGCTGCTGTCAGCACTTCCTCGTAGAGATCGTCGGCGCGAAACGGCGCCCCGCAGGCGCAGCCCAGCACATGCTGCGCCAGCACGTCGAGCCCGCCATCGACCAGCGGCGGCGTATCCTGGGCGCCGAGGTAGTTGGCGTCCAGCGCTGCCCGGCACTCCAGCACCTCGAAACGATTGGCCGGGATCAGGATCGCCTTCGACGGCTCGTCCATGCGGTGATTGGCGCGGCCGATGCGCTGCGCCAGCCGGCTGGCGCCCTTGGGCGCGCCGACATGGACGACCAGATCGACATCGCCCCAATCGATGCCAAGGTCGAGCGTCGAGGTGGCGACGATGGCACGGAGCGCGTTTTCCCCCATCGCCTTCTCGACGCGTCGGCGCTGGGCGACATCGAGCGAGCCGTGATGCAGCGCGATCGGCAAGGTATCCTCGTTGACCCGCCACAATTCCTGAAACAGCAGCTCGGCCTGGCTGCGAGTGTTGACGAACAGCAGGGTGGTCTTGTGGCGCTTGATCTCGCGATAGATTTCCGGCGTCGCATAGCGCGCCGAATGGCCGGCCCATGGCACGCGCTCTTCCGAATCGAGGATCGAGATTTCGGGCTTCGCGCCGCCGGTTACGACGATGAGTTCAGCCATGTCTCCCGGTGGATTCTGGCTGACCAGCCAGCGCCGCAATTCGTCGGGCTCGGCCACCGTTGCCGACAGACCGATCGTCTGCAGGCCGGGCACGATGCTGCGCAGCCGCGCCAGCCCGAGCGCCAGCAGATGGCCGCGTTTCGATGTCACCAGCGAATGCAACTCGTCGAGGACGACATAGCGCAGATCCTCGAAGAAGCGCCCGGCATCGCCGGCCGCGATCAGCAGCGCCAATTGCTCGGGCGTGGTCAAAAGGATGTCGGGCGGCGCCAGTTTCTGGCGCTGCCGCTTGTGCGAAGGGGTGTCGCCGGTGCGCGTCTCGATGGTGACGGGCAGGCCGATCTCCTCCACGGGCTTGCCGAGATTGCGCTCGATGTCGACGGCCAGCGCCTTCAGCGGCGAGATGTAGAGCGTATGGATGCCGCGCCGTGCCATACCAGCTTTGCGTCTGGGGCGGTTGGCCAGTTCGGTCAACGATGGCAAGAAGCCGGCCAGTGTCTTGCCGGCGCCGGTCGGTGCGATCAAGAGCACCGATTGCCCGGCTTGAGCCTTCGCCAGCAGCTCGATCTGGTGAGCGCGCGGCGACCAGCCTTTTTCGCCAAACCATCTGATGAATGGCTCGGGCAGAAGGACGGCGGCATTTTGTTTGGCAAGGCGCGGCTGCTCGGTCACGCGAAAGAGGTAGCGCGACGGCGCGCGATCGCCAAGGAAAATCGGAACAAAAGGTGATCGGGTGAGCTATCCCTCGCCGCATTTAGGGGGAGAGGATGCCGGCAGGCAGGTGAGGCGCAGCGCGACTTTTCAGTCGCTGGCGTCGCCCCTCATCCGCCCTTCGGGCACCTTTCCCCGTGAAACGGGCGAAGGAAGGCGCTAGGGCCGCCGAAACCCCGTCGGCCCGCCATAGAGATACCCAATCCGGTCGATCGCCTCCTTCAGCCCTTCGCGCGAGACCAGCATGGTGTGGCCGTTGGCGTGGATCATCGTCTCGGCGTCGGTCATCACGGCGACATGCCCCTTCCAGAACACGAGGTCACCGCGTTTCAGTCCGGCATAATCGGATCCCGGATCGAGCGGCTCGCCGAGGCCTGCCGCTTGCATGTCGGAATCACGCAGCACATTGCGGCCGGCCATGCGCATGGCCAGTTGCACGAGGCCAGAACAGTCGATGCCGAAGCCGGAGGTGCCGCCCCAGAGATAGGGCGTGCCGATAAACATCTCGGCGACCGAGACATAGTCGGCTGCGATATCGCTGACCGGGCGCACATGGCCGCCGATCAGCGCCTCGCCGGAAGGCAACAGCGCATAGTGCGTGCCGCGCGTTTCGGCAGCGCCCGTCACCGTCACCGTCGAGCCCATCGACAATTGCCCGCTGATCGGAAAGCGCAGATCCGGGCCTGGATAGAGAAAAGTGCGCGGCGCCGTGACGATGTGGGTTGGCGCATGCTCGCGTGCGCCCAGCATGGTGGCGCCGACATAGCCGACATAGCCGTCGCGTTTGGCCTGGACCCAGGCCCAGCCTTCGGCTTCCTCGAAGACAAGCACATCGTCGCCGAACAGTACCTGCGTGTTGACGCCGGCATCCGGGCGCGGTGCCTTGCGCACGTCAGCCACGGAGGCCGTGATCCGAGCCGGACGGCCGGTGACGAAGCGGTCGGCCGAAACCTCCCCTTTCAGCCTTGCATCGGCGAGGTCGGAACGGAAGGCGTGGAGGCGGGCATCCCTGGCAGTCAAATCGGTACTCGTTCTAATTCATGGATTGATCAGATGGGCAGTTCATGAGCCCTGGCAACGATACCATCCCCGAAGCGCTCGACAAAGAGCGCGCCTTCGACCGTGCGCCGGATCAGCACATTGCGCTTGTCGAGCTCGTCGCGATGGCGTGACACCAGTTTCAGCGCACCCATAGTGTCGAGGGCGCGGGTGATGACCGGCTTGGTGACATTGAGGCGGGCTGCCAGGCCGCGCACCGTGTGCGGCGGCGGGTCGAGATAGATGGTGAACAGGATCGCCGTCTGGCGCATGGTGAGATCTGGCGCGCCGGCGCGCACCTGCGACAACATCACCTGCTGCCATAGTCGCATCGCCTGGCTCGGACGCATCGAAATCGACATCGCGCGAGCATGACGGCAAATTGTTTCGGTTCCGTTTCAGTTTAGAGGCAGTGTGCTTTGCTCACGACCCTAGGCATAGCGCCTCGAAATGACCCGCTCCAGTGCACGGATGCCTTGCGCCTCGCCGCCGGCGGGTCCGTAGGGGCGATCGGACGGGTTCCAGGCGAAGATGTCGAAATGCGCCCAGCCCGTTGTCCGTTCGACAAAGCGCTTGAGGAACAGCGCCGCGGTGACCGAGCCGGCGAAACCGTCCGTGGTGACGTTGTTGATGTCGGCGATCTTCGACGCCAGCCTGCCGTCATAGGGCCGCCACAACGGCATGCGCCACAACGGATCCTCGACGGCCACCGAGGCCGCAGCCAGTTCGGACGCCAGCGCTTCGTCGCCAGTGTAGAAAGGCGGCAGATCGGGACCGAGCGCGACACGCGCTGCCCCGGTCAGCGTCGCCATGTCGATCAGCAGTTCCGGCTCCTCGTCATCGGCCAGCGCCAGCGCATCGGCCAGCACCAGCCGCCCTTCGGCGTCGGTGTTGCCGATCTCGACGGTGAGGCCCTTGCGGCTGGTCAGTACATCTCCAGGCCGGAAGGCGTTGCCGGCAATCGAATTCTCGACCGCCGGGATCAGGACGCGCAGCCGGATCTTCAGCCCGGCAGCCATGATCATCGAGGCCAGGCCCAGCACATTGGCGGCGCCGCCCATATCCTTCTTCATCAAGAGCATGCCCGACGACGGTTTGATGTCGAGGCCGCCAGTGTCGAAACAGACACCCTTGCCGACCAGCGTCACCTTCGGCGCGCCTTCCGGTCCCCAAACCATGTCGATCAGTCGCGGCGCTCCGACCGAGGCCCGGCCGACCGCATGGATCATCGGGAAATTCTGCTTCAGGAGATCATCCCCCTTGATCACCGACACCTCGGCCTTGTGAGTGGCCGCCAGGGTCCGCACGGCCTTCTCCAACTCGTCCGGTCCCATGTCGCTGGTCGGCGTGTTGACGAGGTCGCGCGCCAGGAAGACGCCGTCGGCGATGCGCCGGACGCGTCCTGCATCTACGCCGAGCGGCAGCGCAAAACGCAGCGTCTTGCCTGATTTCTTTCCGTAGCGAGTGAAGACGTAACCGCCGAGCACCAAGGCTATGGCCGCGAGTTCCGGCTCGGCTGGAGCGGCGGCAAAATGCCAGTCGCCTTCCGGCAAGGCTCTCGCCAGCATGCCGACGGCCAGCGCGCCCTCGCCATCACCGACGCCGAACAAGGCGCCGGCAAGGGAACCGTTGTCGCCGGGGACGGCGAGCGTCCTACCGGCTTCGCCGGAAAAGCCGTTGGCGGCCGCCCATGCGGTCATGGAAGGCGAAAGCCCCAAGGCCTCCAGTCCATCGCTCGCGACCAGATGGACCGGCAGGGCAGTGTTTAGTGTCTCGATGAGTTCGACGGGCATTCGATGGTCTCCGGGAGGCTTGCAGGTCGTCCTCAGTCAAGTGACAGGGACGTCGGATGATTTCAACATCTATGCACAGGGGCCGGCATGGGACTGCCAGGCCAAAGGCTTCCGGCGGGCCGTTCACCGATCCGACGGCTCACTTTTTAACTGTCCGTTAGGGTTAACAGAATATTTCTGCGGGGATGAAGATGGCCACGTGAATGGCCACGCGCAGGAATGGAGAGCCCCGTGCCGATGCCCACCAACCGCAGGATGAACGTCACGGGCAAACGGTTGGTCACCACGGCACTGCTGATGGCGCTGGCGGCCGGTGTTGCCGGGTGCGGAACCAGCAAGCTCACGACCGGCTCGATCGGGCGCACCAGCGGCAAACCGCTGGAAACCATGTCGGCCAGCGAGTTGCACGGGGCGACCGGGCGGCTGGGCGAATCCTACGCAAAGAACCCCAACGACAAGCGGCTGGCGACAAATTTTGCGGCGGCGCTCCAGATGGACGGCGATGCCGACCAGTCGCTTGCCGTGATGCGCAAGCTGGCGATCGCCTACCCCAAGGATCGCGACGTGCTTGCCGCCTACGGCAAGGCGCTGGCCGCCAACGGCCAGTTCGAGCCGGCGCTCGACGCCGTGCGCCGGGCGCAGACGCCGGAATATCCGGACTGGCGGCTGATGTCGGCCGAGGCCGCCATTCTCGACCAGCTTGGCCAGAAGGATGAAGCGCGCCAGAACTACCGCAAGGCGCTGGACCTAAAGCCGAACGAACCCTCGATCCTTTCCAATCTCGGTATGTCCTATGTGCTGGAAGGCGATCTGCGCACCGCCGAGACCTATATGCGCTCGGCAGCCCAGCAACCGAATGCCGACAGCCGGGTGCGCCAGAACCTTGCGCTGGTCGTGGGACTGCAGGGCCGCTTCGACGAGGCCGAGAAGATCGCCTCGCAGGAGCTTTCACCCGAACAGGCGCAAGCCAATGTAGCCTATCTTCGCCAGATGCTTGCCCAGCAGAACGCCTGGAGTCAGCTCAAGGATCAGGACAAGGCAAAGCCGGCGACCAACTGAGCGCCGCATGGGCGCCGGCTCCGCACAGCGCAAAATCCGTCCACATCTCAAAGCTGAAAACAAGAGCCGCACTGCATTGGCAGTGCGGCTCTTTTGTATGGCTGCAACGAGGCCTACTGGCTTGAGGAATTGTGCTGGTCGCCGAAGATGCCGCGCTGACTGACCTGAATGCCGGCTGGGCCCAGAATGATGGCGAACAAAACCGGCAGGAAGAACAGGATCATCGGCACGGTAAGCTTCGGCGGCAGGGCGGCGGCCTTCTTCTCGGCGGCATTCATGCGCATGTCACGGCTTTCCGAGGCCAGCACGCGCAATGCGTGCGCCACGGGTGTGCCGTAGCGTTCGGCCTGGACCAGCGCCTGGGACACTGACTTCACCGACTCCAGGCCGGTACGAGCCGAGAGGTTTTCATAAGCCTGCTTGCGCTCCTGCAGATAAGAGAGTTCGGCGTTGGTCAGCACGAATTCCTCCGCCAGCGCCACCGACTGCGAACCGATCTCCTCGGAGACCTTGCGCAAGGCGGCCTCGACCGACATGCCCGATTCGACGCAGATCAGCATCAGGTCGAGCGCATCCGGCCACGCCGCCTGGATCGACTGCTTGCGCTTGGCGGCACGATTGTTGACGTAAAGGATCGGCGCGTAGAAACCGGCGTAGGCGACAAGGATGCAGACGAACAGTTTCACGAAGGCCGGCCGGTCAGGCAGTCCGCCGAGCACGAACAGATAGATCGCTGCCAGCGTGAAACCGACAAAAGGCAGGATCAGGCGGAAGAACAGGAAGCGGGTCAGCGGGTTCTGGCCACGAAAGCCCGCCACCTTGAGCTTCTGCAACGTGCCTTCATCGGCCAACGCACGCCGCAGGTCCAGCCTGTCGACGATGTTGCGCATGCCGATCGACTGCTCTTCGCGCAGCCCCTTGCGGCGACGATCGGCTTCATTGGCAAGCCGCGCGCGCTGCTTGGCGCGCAATTCGTCACGCTCCAGCGCCACCGATCTCATGCGCGTCTTGAGCTGATTGCCACCAAGGGCCGGCAGCACCGTGAAGACGGTCGCGAACACCGCAATGCCAACCAGCAACGCTATCAGGAAGGCAGGATCGGTCAGCGATTTTACGACTTGGTCGGTCATTCGTTTTCAGTCTTTTCGTTTCGAGCTTTCCAAGGTCGGCCTATACTTCAAAGTTCATCATCTTGCGCATCACCAGAATGCCGATCGACATCCAGACGCCGGAACAGCCGAGGATCAGATTGCCGGTGCTGGTGGTGAACAGCGGCATGATGTAGTTCGGGCTCGACAGATAGACGAGAAGGGCGACGACAAAAGGCAGCGCGCCGATGATGACGGCCGACGCCTTGGCTTCCATGGAAAGCGCCTGGACCTTGGCCTTCATCTTCTTGCGATCGCGAAGCACGCGCGACAGGTTGCCAAGCGCCTCGGAGAGATTACCGCCGGCCTGTGACTGGATCTGGATAACGATGCCGAAGAAGCTTGCCTCGCTGCACGGCATGGTTTCAGCCATGCGCAAGGTGGCATCGGGGATGGACATGCCAATCTGCTGTGAATCGACGATCCGGCGGAACTCGGTCTTGACCGGCTCCGGCGATTCACTGGCGATCAGGCGAATGGCGTCGTTGAGCGGCAGGCCGGATTTGACGGCGCGCACGATGATGTCGAGGGCGTTGGGAAATTCGTTGAGGAACGCCTTGACCCGGCGCGCGCGGCGAAACGAGACGAACCAGCGCGGCAGGCCGAGCGCCCCCGCCAGCAGCGCGCCCGGCAGGACCAGAAGCGGCGCGCCGGCGAGATAGGCAAGCACCGTCAGCGCGATGCCGCAAATGACGGAGTAGATATAGAAACGCTCGATCGAGACCTGCATGCCGGCCTGACGAATCTGGGCCTTTAACGGCGGCTTCTTGACGGCGAGTTCGTTGGTTTTCTGCTTTTCGTCGAGCTGTTTCAGCGTGTCCTGGACAGATTTACGCCGCTTGACCGCCTCCGCGACACGGTCGCGCGAAGCCTTGACGACCGAACGATCGGTCTCGGCGGCCTTGATCGTCTCGAGCCGCTTGCCGGCCTGCTTCTCGTTGCTCATCTTGGTGAACAGGAAGGCATAGGCGACCGCACCGGCGCTGAAGCCGGCGAGCACGATGAACGCCAGTACGGTGGTGTCAATTCCGAACATCGACCTCGGTCCCCAGCGCATATCGCCGTTTCAAGGAAACGGCGATATGCGCTATCGCTTTGTTTTGACGCAATTCCCAAGGGAAAGCGCTACGCGCTTTTCCCGGGAAAGCCGCTTCACACTTTTCCTGGAATTGCTTCCAACCTCGATATGCGTCAGTCAGCGCGTTTCTCCATCGATTCCAGCGCATTGGCGAGGCGCTGTTCCTCGCCATAGTAGCGGGCGCGATCCCAGAAATGCGGACGGCCGATGCCGGTCGACACGTGCTCGCCAAGCAGCCTTCCATTCGAGTCCTCGCCCTTGATGTTGTAGAGCACGATATCCTGCGTGATGATGACGTCGCCTTCCATGCCGATCACCTCGGTGATGTGGGTGATGCGGCGCGAGCCGTCGCGAAGGCGTGCTGCCTGGATGATGACATCAATGGAGCCGACGACGATTTCACGCACGGTCTTCTGCGGCAACGAATAGCCGCCCATGGCGATCATCGATTCGATACGGTTCAGGCATTCGCGCGGGCTGTTGGAGTGGATCGTTCCCATCGACCCGTCATGGCCGGTGTTCATCGCCTGCAGCAGGTCGAAAACCTCCGGTCCGCGCACTTCGCCGACGATGATGCGTTCGGGCCGCATGCGCAGGCAGTTCTTGACCAGGTCGCGCATGGTCACCTCGCCTTCGCCCTCGAGATTGGGCGGGCGGGTTTCGAGACGCACCACGTGGGGCTGCTGCAGTTGCAGCTCGGCCGAGTCCTCGCAGGTGATGACGCGTTCCTCGCGGTCGATATAGTTGGTCAGGCAGTTGAGCAGCGTCGTCTTGCCGGAGCCGGTACCGCCGGAGATGACGATGTTGCAACGGACACGGCCGATGATCTTGAGGATCTCGGCGCCCTGCGGCGAGATGGCGCCGAACTTGACCAACTGATCGAGCGTCAGCTTGTCCTTCTTGAACTTGCGGATGGTGAGCGCGGTGCCGTCGATGGAGAGCGGCGGGGCGATGACGTTGACGCGGGAGCCGTCGGGTAGGCGGGCGTCGCAGATCGGGCTCGATTCGTCGACGCGGCGGCCAACCTGGCTGACGATACGCTGGCAGATGTTGAGCAGCTGCTGATTGTCGCGGAAGCGGATGCCGGTCTGTTCGACCTTGCCGTTGACTTCGATGTAGACGTTCTTGGAGCCGTTGACCATGATGTCGGCGATATCGTCGCGGGCGAGCAGCGGCTCCAGCGGGCCGTAGCCCAGCACATCGTTGCAGATGTCCTCGAGCAACTCTTCCTGCTCGGCGATCGACATTGCGAAATTTTTGATGGCGATGATGTCGTTGACGATATCCCGGATTTCCTCGCGCGCGCTCTCAGGGTCGAGCTTGGCGAGTTGCGACAGGTCAATGGTGTCGATGAGCGCGGAGAAGACCTGGCTCTTGGTGTCGTAGTAGGTTTCACTTTTTTCGCGCTGGATCTTTTTTGGCGGCTCCGGCGCCATCGACGGCGCCTCAACGGCACGGCGAGTTGGCGGGGTTCCCGGCGCTCCAGGCGGCGCTGCCGCGGGCCGGGCAAGTACCGCCATGTCCGCAGGCGTTGCAGTGGCCGGCGCCGCTGGCGACGGTGCTGGCTGACGGAACTCCGGGGTGAACCGGCCGCCGTCGTCGGAGCCTCTTTTACCAAACATGATCGACTACCAATTCCGTCCAGAACATGATGCCGAAGCGGTTTTCGAACGACATCATGCTCTACTTCTTGATTTGGAGGGGAGCGTCATTTCTTGTTACGCGAGAGCTTGCCGAGCAGGCCGCCAAGGCCTGCCTTCTTCCTGGCCTTGATTTCGCTGCGACCGGTCAGGACATGCGCGATTTCGTTGATCATGCCGACGACCGGGCTCCTGGCATCCATCTCGCCCAGCATGCGGCCGTTGTTGGCGGCATTTCCAAACAACAACGGGTCGAAGGCGATGACCGACATCGGCGTGAGGCTGAGCGGCTCGGCGAAGTCGGAAGCGGAAATCTCGGGCCGTTTCGGCACGCCGGCCTGGTTGATGATCAGCTTCGGCGGCGGATCGTTCGGGCGAAGCCTCGTCAGCATATCGACCAGGTTCTTGGTGTTGCGCAGATTGGCCAGTTCCGGCGTCGCCGTGATGACGATCTCGTCGGCCTTGATCAGTGTGTTCTTGGTCCAGCCCGTCCAGATATGGGGGACGTCGAGCACCAGCAGCGGCACGCTGCGCTGGGCGGTATCGATGAGTTGCGTGAAGGCATCGGGATCGAAATCATAGACACGTTCCAGTGTGGAGGGCGCGGCGAGCAGCGACAGATGTTCGGCGCACTGGGCAAGCAGACGGTCGAGATAGACCTCGTCGACGCGTTCGGGCGAAAATACGGCTTCGGCGATGCCTTGCGCAGGGTCCTGGTCGAAATTTATGTTGGCCGTCCCGAAAGCCAGGTCGAGATCGGCGACGACCACTTCCGACTTGAACAGCGATGACATCGCCCACGCTACATTGTGGGCGATGGTCGAGGAGCCGACGCCGCCCTTGGCGCCGATGAAGGCGATCGAGCGGCCGATCGGCTCGGCTTCCGGATCGACGAAGATCGATGACACCACGGAGACGATATCGGCCATCGACACCGGTGCGATGACATATTCGGAAATACCGAAGCGAATGAGTTCGCGGTAGAGACCGACATCGTTGTAGTGGCCGATCACCACGACTTTGGAGGAGGGATCGCAATATTCTGAAAGCTGGGCAAGCTGCTCCAGCAATTGCTTCGGTTCGCTGCGCGATTCCAGCAGGATGAGGTTCGGCGTCGGCGCCGATTGATAGAATTCGATCGCCGTGGCGATGCCGCCCATATGCACTTTCAGATGCGCCTTGGCCATGCGGCGATCCTCGCCGGCCCGCTCCACCGGATGCGCGACACCTTCCGTCTCGCAAAATGCCTGGATAGAAATACGCGGCACCGGCCGCAGCGCCTGCATCGCTGCAACATCCGATTGGGAGCTGTCGCCGCCGTCTCCGGGCGTGTCGTAGGCAAGATTGCTCATCGTCATGCTCTTTTCCGTGACTTCTCGTTCCGGTCTCTACGCGGGACCGGCGCTCCTAATACGTCACTTCCGAACTGCCGAGGAACTCGTCCGAAATACCTCTGCCGCGATAGACGTCGATCACCGCGCCGCGGTTCTCGGCGTCGATATCGGACGACTTTCTTGGCCCGAGCAGATCGGCCGGATTGGCGAGTTGCGCAGCGAGGTTGTTTTGAGAGGAGCAGCCGTAATCGGCGTAGTGCTTGTTTTCGGAGGTTGCGAGGATGTCTTCGGGCCAGCGCCCGCATTTGTCGGTCTGGGCTCTCACCGAAATATAGGAAACGCGGATAGGCGCCGAGGCTTCCGGGGAAACCGACTGGTAGGAGGTCACCACGATCCGGTTTCGCTTGATGCCGCCGGCAATCGCCAGCCTGGCGAAATCGCGCGCCGCGGCAGTCGCCGCCACCTCATTGGCCGAGCCGATCGGGATTGCGATCGTCAGCGCCGGGGCAGCGCTCCTGTCGTAGCCGTCAAGGAAGCCCAGAAGCGTGTCGCGCTGCGAGCCGGTCATGCCGCGATCGCCGGCGCCGACCGGGAGGTCCAGCTTCTGGTTCTTCTCGGCAATCACGATCGGATGCGTGGTGCGATAATCATCGGGAATCGCCCCAACCGTGATGCTGTCGCGCTTGGCGCAACCGGCGAGCGAGGCGGCGATCGCGATCGCCAGGATCGGCATTGCCGATCGGCTGATCCGGGCACGGCCGGACCGCACTGTCGCGGCGACCGCCATTGCCTTCGATGCTGACTGAGACATGTCCGCTCCCCGCTTACTTGTAGATGAAGCCGACAACGCCGTGGTAGCGGCCGTTGGGCTTGTCTGTCTGCATGGTGCCGTAGACGCGGTTGACGCGGCCAAGGAACATGGCCGGGCCATCGCCGGCGGCGTTGAAATTGTCATCCGGCTTGGCCAGGTCGTTGCGCGCCACCGGCCGCGCCAGATAAGGCGTGATGATGATGACCAACTCGCTTTCGTTGCGGACGAAATCGCGGCTGCGGAACAGCGTGCCGAGCACCGGGATCTTGGTCAGTCCGGGCAAGCCGTTTACTGCCTGCCTGACGTCGTCGCGGACGAGGCCGGCTATCATCATCGATCCACCCGAAGGCAGTTCCACGGTCGTGTCGGCCAAACGTTTGCGCAGCGATATGACGTTGGTGTCTCCGAAAGAGACCGCGCCTTCGGTGGTCGGTTCAGAAACCGACGTCCTGACCTTCAGGCTGATGCGACCGGGCGACAGCACCACAGGCTGAAATTCCAGGCCGATGCCGTATTCGATTTTCTGAGCCGTCCAAACCCTGTCGGCATTCTGATTGGCGTCCGACTTGGCGTTTGTAACGGCGCTGACCATATTGTACTCGCCGCCGACCTTGAAGGTCGCCTTCTCACCGGAGACGGCGGTCAAAGTAGGCTCGGCCAGCGTTTTCATGACGCCGGACTGCTCCATCGCAGTGATGTAGCCCTGCAGAGCAGAGGTGGCAAAATTGACCCCCGAACTCGACAACGGCTTGCCTAGGCCGGGGAAGGTGTCACTGGTCGCATTGAAGCTGATGCCGTTGGAGCTGCCTTTGCCAACCATGTTGACGCCGAGCTGCTTCATCACCGAGCGGCTGACTTCGGCCACGGTCACCTTCAGCGTCACCTGGTCGTCGCCGATGATCTGCAGCAGGTTGACGATCTTCGAGACCCGGCGTTCGGCATCCGGATTGTTGATGTCGACGCCGCCATTGGCATTGCCGCCTGCCGCGGTCTGCGAATACTGACCGGTCGTCGCTTCACCGCCGGACACGAAGATGGTTGCCAGATCGACGGCGCGCTTGGCATCGAGCGGCGTGTCCACCGTCCCGGTCAGGACGACGTTGTCGTTCAGCAACTCTACCTTGATCTCGGCATTCGGAAGGAAGCGCTTGAGATAATCTTCCAATCCGGCGACGTCGCGTTCGACGGCCAGATCCAGGCTGGCGATCTGCTCGCCATTGGGACCGAAGACGAAGATGTTGGTTTCGCCCACCGACTTGCCGAACAGATAGATCCGCCTTGCGGTGCGGGTCACCGCATCGGCGACCGCGGGGTTGGCGACCAGGATGTCGTAGGCGTCGCTCGGCAGATCGATGACCACCGATTTGTTGAGGCCAAGCTTGACACGTTGCGTGGCCGACGAGGCCGTGACCCCGACGCTCTTTCCGGCGGCCTTGGCGTCGACAAGGCCACTTGCATGGGCTCCGAGAAAAAGCAGGCCGATGGCCGCAGCCGTGGTGACCGGCAGTCTAGCGACTAACCTCATTTCCTTGCCCCTACTTCGGAAACTTCGCCCGATTTGATCAACCGCACCGTTCCGCGCCGCCCATTGCCGGAAACGAGGTAGTCGGCTTCATCGGTACCCTTTTCCTTGTTGTCGGTGATCGAGCGCAGCGCCAGCGTCAGGCGATCGGCCATCTGCTGGGCGACGGTGATGATCTCGGCCTGCTGCGGCGTCAGCTCCAGCGTCGCCGTCTGTCCGACCCTGGTCTTCTTGCCTTCCTCGTCCTCCTGGATGGTCTGATCGATCGCCAGGACGCGGATGTTCTTGAGGATGGTCTCGGTGGTGAATCCGCTACCGCCGTTGCCGGTGTCGGATCTGCGGGTCATGATGACGTCGACAAAATCGTTAGGCAGTATAAAGCCGCCTGCCGACGTGTCGGCCGAGATCGCGGTGGCGACGGCACGCATGCCGGTGGGCAGGATCGAAGACATGAAGCTCTGCCCCTCGCCGATCAGCTTGGAGCGCCGCAACGGCTCACCGGTGTACATCGCCATGCGGGCGACGGAGCCCTTCAGCTTCTCCCGCGCTTCGGGTTCGGCGGCACGGGTGATGAAATTCGCATTGATGCCATCGGACGGCCAGGACTCCCAGCTGAGATTGTTCTCAAGCGGGCTTCCCATCGGCACGTCGCCGGAAAGCACGAGCACATCCTGCAAGGCGATGGCCGGCGCCTGCGGGGCATCGACGACGACCTGCTGGGGCGGGACCGCCACCATATTCTTGGCAACATAACCTGCACCACCCGCCGCGGCCACCGCCACGCCCAGAATGATCAGTCGGGATGCTGGCATCTGTCCGAACCCTCGCCTTTAGGCAACCACCTAGCCAGGCCGGACTTTGCAGCGGCAATCGTCAAAACAAGGTTAATATAATGCTTACGATCGTGATTAATTCAAGGTTTACATAATTACACGACCATGCTCCGACAAATGAAAAAGGCGGCCAAGCCGCCTCTTTTCAGGATCGATGCCGGAAGGGCAGAGGAGGTTCGCTACATCAGGTCGCCAACGTTGCCAATGCCCATTCCATCAAGGGCGAATCCGGATAGGTCAGCAGCCCGCCAATGCCGAGTGCGATGCCATAGGGAACGCCATTCATCTCGTCGGCGAAATGGCGCAGGACCGGATTGTGACTGGTGTAGGTCGCCAGCGGCGATTTCCGATAGAGGAGAATGGCGAGCGTCAGCAGGCCACCGATGAACGTCGAAGCCACGAGGTAATTGACAAGGTGAATGTTGAGCCCCATCCAGATGGACGTGGCTGCCAAAAGCTTGGCATCGCCGCCGCCCATGCCGCCGAGCGCAAACAGACCGAAAGTCACGGCCAGCACCAGGCCGCCGGCGGCGAAATGCCAGCCATAAGTTGCCCAGTCCATACCCGTCAGTGGCGCAACCACGGCAAAGACGGCCACAAGCAGCACCGGCACCCGATTGGAGATTGTCATCGACAGCGCGTCGGAGATCGCCGCAAAAAGCATGCAAAACGGAAAGACAACGAAGATCAGTGCGTTGAGCATCGGTCTCTCATGGTTGGAAAGGCAACGATGGCTGCAGGTTAGGCAGCTTGGGTTAAGGATTGGTGAGTTCTGCTCATCCGGGTCAAATCCCGAGAAATGTCAGCGCGCTAAGCGGCGCAGCAAGACCAAAGCCAAACGATCTTCAAAAGACAAAAGGGCCGCCAGCGAGGCGGCCCTTCCAGTCTACCCGTCGAAACAGGATGCTAGATCATTACTTACAAGCAGCGTTCGTCGGATCCTTCACGCAATCCGCGATGGTCGTGAACTTGGCGTTCAGGGCATTGCCGAGCTGACCAGCGCCAACCATGATGGCAAGCGCGATGAGAGCGGCGATCAGACCGTATTCGATAGCGGTCGCGCCGGATTCGTCCTTCGCGAAACGTGCGATGAGATTAGACATTCGAGAGCTCCTACTCCACGTGTTACAGCACTTCCGTCAACTTCTGTGGTGGTTGATCGGATGCTGCCAATCTACGGAGAAGCTCTTTCAATCGGCTTAATAAACAGCCTTACCGATTCCTTTCCCGCTTCGAACAGCTTGCGTGGTTAACCGTAAACTAAACGCTGGACAGTAGCTCGCCTGCCCGTGAAGAGCTGTAATTTCACGGCTATCGGCAGGATGCATTGTTATATTAGCTCGCAGCAGGATTGGTGCGAATACCCCGGCGCCGGTCAAGGGTTTAACCGTTGGTTCACCAATCTCCTTCATGTTTCTTTGAACAAGTTTTGCCGCTGTGGAGCGCCTTAATGACTGCCATGAAATCGTCATTCCTGCTTGTCGCGCTTCTCGCCGTCCCGGCTTTTGTGCTGCCGGCCAAGGCCGGAGCCGGCATCGAAGTGACGATGAATCAGGCCAAGATCGTCAAACTGACACGCCCCGCCGACACCATAGTCGTCGGCAATCCGGCGATTGCCGACGCCTCCGTCCAGGATGCATCGACGATCGTACTGACCGGCAAGGGGTTCGGCGTCACCAATCTGGTTGTCCTCGACCACGATGGCAGCCCGATCGTCGACGAGCAGGTGACCGTGGTGCGCCAGGACGCGTCGTCCGTGCGTATCTACAGGCGCGCCTCGGTACAGACCATGTCCTGCACGCCCTATTGCGAAAGCTCGTACAAGAGCGACTCGGAAAAGTCGTCCGAAGCCGAGATGAGCGCTGGGCAGTAAGCGCCTCAGTTGGCTCGATTGTCTCGAGAAAGCCGCGTCGGTTAGCGGCCGGTTAATGTCGCCTGGTCGAATTTAACGGTCATTCAAACCGGAGCTAAATGGGTTCTTGATAGTGGTGCTGACGGTACCGCATCAGGATCGGCAGGAACGGGATATGGGCGACGTCTTGGACGAGGATTCAGAACGCGAGATCTGCAAGGCCAAGGCAGGGCGCGTGACGTTTGCCCGTCTTTTCCTTCGTGATCGGCGCGGCAGCACGGCGATAGAATTCGCGATGCTTGCGTTACCGTTTGCGGCTCTCGTCTTCGCCATCCTCGAGAGCTGCGTTTCATTTGCCGGACAAGAGGTGATGGCCAACATCACCGATGATATCGCCCGTCAGTTGCGTACTGGCCAGTTGAGGCAAGCCGATGTGACGGAAGAGAAGCTGAAGGGCTTGGTCTGCGCCAGACTCGAGATCATTGTCGCGAAGGGTTGCCCCGGTTTGCTGGTGGATCTGCGCCCGTTCAAGACCTTTGCCGGGGCAGCCAGTGCGGGTTTCACGATTTCCGGCTCGACCATCACGCTGACGGGCAAGGATCCGGATACAGGCAAGGACCCGGCTTTCGGGACCCCTACAATAGGTCCGGCAGAATCAAAGAACATGCTGCGGGTCTTTTACCCCTGGCCGGTCATGACCGATTTCATGGCTCAATACATGTCGAATATGGATGGCGGCAAGACTCTGCATTACGCCACGACAACGTGGCAAAACGAGCCATTCGACAACTGAAATTGCACGTGTAAGCAAAAGGAAAAGTGCATGTTTCGTGCGGGGGCACATCCGGGGATGTCGGTTGTCTGGAAGAGAGCGGCGTGGTTTTTTTCCGATCGGCGGGGCATAGCGGCCGTCGAGTTTGCCCTCATCGTGCCTGTCTTGCTGATCATGTATTTCATTACGATGGAGGCCTCGCAAGCCATCGAGGCCAGCAAGAAGGTCAGCCGCATCAGCTCCATGGTTGCCGACCTCGTCACGCAGCAAACGTCGGTGGTCAACGCAGATCTCACCGACATCATGAAGATCGGCAACTCCAGCCTTCAGCCTTACAACCGCTCGGTCGCCAATATCTCCATTACGGCAATCGACATCAGAACCGACCCGAACAATCCAATACCGCAAGCAAAGGTGGCGTGGTCCTGGAGCGTGCTGGATGGGAAGACTGGCCGCGACTCCAACCCGACAACTTCCACCACCGTTCCGGCGACGCTCAATGTTGCGGGGACTTTCCTCATTCGTGTCAAAACCACTCTAGCATACCAACCGATCATCTCCTGGTCGGAAGGCTCCGAAAAGCCGCTCGGATTTATCTCGGCCTTCAACAAAGGCAAGATAACGATGAGCGAAACCTACTATCTCAGGCCGCGCCGGGCAACGTCGATCCCCTGCAGCGATTGCTGAAGCAGTTCTACCCATTCAACCCGGGTTCATTGCGCGCTGCTGTCGGTACTGCCTGACACCAGGCGCACGATGGAAGCGGCCATCGCATAGTCACTCGCAGCGGCGAGCGTGAACCCTCCCGAATGTTTCGATTCCACGAAATCGTAGATTTCCGGCGACTGCGATCTGAGATTGGTGAGGAAGACGGTCAGTCGGCGTTTGGCTTCGGGGTCGAGATCGCTGCGGACGGCATGAGGGCCGTATCTGAGCACGCCGGAGGTCCAGATGATCTGGAGTGCGGCTTCTGGAATCCCCGCCGCCTCCAGTCGCGCCGCCGTGCCGTCCGGATCAGCCGGCTGATCGCCAGCAATCGCCGTCCGGTTTTCCGCCGCGGCCCGCTCCCAGCCGAACACGGCATCGGCCTGGCCATCGGCCAGCATCGCTTCTGCGGCGGCAGCCGAGCCGGCATGAGCGAGGAATGGCGCATCCTGGCTGATCTTGATGCCGTCGGCCGCCAGCCCGGCGAGCGGTAGAAGCGAACCGCCGACATAGTCGGAAGGCGCCATGGCGATGCGGTGCGTTTCCAGGGCCGCGAGATCGGAAAGCCTGCCGTCGCGCGTCAAAAGCACGGAGCGGATGCCCGTGGCACCGTCGGCGTCGACCGGCGCCACAAGAGGTTCGACGCAGCCGCAGCGCTCCGAGGCGGTGGCGTAGGCGGTCGCCGAATAGACCGCGTACTGAACCCGGCCATTGGCCTGCGCCTCGATCAGCGCCGCATAGTCATGCGCGACGACGAATTCCACCTTCATGCCGAGCGCCCTGCCGTAGGCGTCAGTCAGCATGGCCAGACCCGGAACCGTGTTGCCGGCGTCCGGCTCGGCAACGATGCCGATGCGAAACGTGCCGATCTGGTCGCGCCAGTCGGCGTGCGCGGCGAGCTGCGAGGCCAGGAGCGCTACAGTGGTCGCTAGTGCACTCCAACCGCGGTCAGCCCGTCTCATCGATCCATGCCCCGCACACCGTTTCCTTGAAGCGCATCGCATGTCTCAAGGATGCGTACAGCGCGCCTGCCCGACCTCGCGACTATTGCGCCAGGCCGCTGCCGCCTGGTTTACGATTTGCCAATGCCGCGACGGGACCTTATGTCTGGTCAACCAGACTGGCAATGACGGCACCGATGTCACGCGCTTTCCTCTTCGTTCTCGATTCTTTCGGCATTGGCGGCGCCGCCGATGCCGAACGCTATGGCGACGCCGGCTCGAACACATTCGGACATATCGCGCTGGCCTGCGCGGAAGCCCGCGCCGATCGCGAGGGCCTGCGCGAGGGACCGCTGAAGGTGCCCACCATGGTTTCGCTCGGTCTCGGCCGCGCAGCAGAAACCGCAACCGGCTTCCAATTCGACAGCAAAGCCGCCGTTTCAGCCTCCGCCTTCCACGGCGCCGCGCAGGAGATTTCGAGCGGCAAGGATACGCCGTCGGGTCACTGGGAAATCGCCGGGCTGCCCGTGCGGTTCGACTGGGGCTATTTCCCCGATAAGGTGCCCGCCTTCCCTGCCGAACTGACCGAAGCGATGATCCGCGAGGGTAAGGTGCCGGGCATTCTCGGCAACTGCCATGCGCCCGGCACGGAGATCATCGAGCGCTTCGGCGAGGAGCATATCCGCACCGGCCAGCCGATCTGCTACACCTCGGTCGATTCCGTCCTGCAGATAGCAGCGCACGAAGTTCATTTCGGCCTTGAGCGGCTCTACGAGTTCTGCAAGACGGTACGCCGGCTGGTCGATCCGCTGAAGATCGGACGGGTGATCGCACGGCCTTTCCTGGGCGAAACATCAGCCACCTTCGAGCGCACCTACAACCGCCATGACTACGCCGTGCCGCCGCCTGAGCCGACGCTGCTCGACCGCTTGACCGGGCGCGGCAGCCGGGTGATCGCGGTCGGCAAGATCGGCGACATCTTCGCCCACCGCGGTATCTCGGAAGTACGCAAGGCGCCCGGCAACATGGCAATGTTCGACAAGGCGCTGGGCGCGATGGACGATGCCGGCGACGGCGACCTGGTGTTCGCCAATTTCGTCGACTTCGACACCGAGTTCGGCCATCGCCGCGACGTCGCCGGCTATGCTGCGGCGCTCGAAGCCTTCGACCGCCGGCTGCCCGAGGCACTGGCAAAGCTGAAGCCGGGCAATCTGCTCATCCTCACCGCCGACCATGGCAACGATCCGACATGGCGTGGCACCGACCACACGCGCGAACGCGTCCCGGTCATCGGCACCGCACCGGGTCTCACGGGCGGCGACATCGGGCTCAGGACCACCTTCGCCGATATCGGCGAGACGGTCGCCGAACACCTCAAGCTGGCGCGCGGCCGCCACGGCGCTTCCTTCCATGCGGCGATAGGCGGCCATGCCTGAACTGCCCGAGGTCGAAACCGTCCGGCGCGGCCTGCAGCCGGTTCTGGAATGCGCGCGGATCGTGCGCGTCGAGGCGCGCCGGCCCGATCTCAGATTTCCGTTTCCGGCGAGATTTGCGCAGCGGCTGACCGGCAAGACCGTCATCGCGCTTGGCCGCCGCGCCAAATATCTCACCATACACCTGGACGATGGCCCGGTGCTGATCTGCCATCTCGGCATGTCGGGCTCGTTCCGCATCGAGGCCGCTGATGACAAAGAGACGCCCGGCACGTTCCATCAAGAGCGCTCGAAGAATGCCAAGCACGACCATGTGGTGTTCCATGTCGTGTCGCCTGTCGGCGTCCAGTCTCGCGTGGTCTTCAACGACCCGCGTCGCTTCGGCTTCATGCTGTTTGCGGAAGGCCTGGCCGACGCGCATCCGATGCTCGCGGGACTGGGCGTCGAGCCGACCGGCAATGCGCTGGAAGGCGCCCTGCTCGCCTCTCTGCTGAAGGGCCGCAGATCGCCGTTGAAGGCGGCGCTGCTCGACCAGAAGCTGATTGCCGGGCTCGGCAATATCTATGTGTCGGAAGCGCTGTGGCGCGCCGGCCTTTCGCCATTGCGCGAGGCAGGCACCATCGCCGGGACCAGCAAGAAGGCCAAGGAACAGAGCGAACGACTGGCCGAGGCAATCCGTTCGGTGATCGCCGATGCGATCGCCGCCGGCGGGTCTTCGCTGCGCGACTATGTGCACACAGACGGGTCGCTGGGCTATTTCCAGCATTCCTTCGCGGTCTACGATCGCGAAGGCGAGCCCTGTCCGACGCCCGGCTGTCCCGGCCACATCGAGCGCATCGTGCAAAGCGGCCGCTCGACCTTTTATTGCCGGACCTGCCAGCGGTAAGCTAGACGGTCCTTCAGTGCCGCAACCAGGAGGCCAGCCCATGAGCTATGAAACCATCATCGTCGAGACGCGCGGCAAGGTCGGCCTGATCACGTTGAACCGGCCCAAGGCGCTCAACGCGCTGAACGCGCAGGTGCTGGCGGATTTGCTGACGGCGGCAAAGGGGTTCGACGCCGATCCCGGCATCGGCGCCATGGTCATCACCGGTTCCGAGAAGGCTTTTGCGGCGGGCGCCGACATCAAGGAAATGCAGGCCGTCACCTACGCGGAGGCCTATGTGCAGGATTTCTTCGTCGGCTGGGAAGAGTTTACCCGTGCGCGCAAGCCGATGATCGCCGCTGTCGCGGGCTATGCGCTGGGCGGCGGCTGCGAACTGGCGATGATGTGCGATTTCATCATTGCCGCCGACACGGCCAAGTTCGGCCAACCCGAAATCACGCTCGGCGTCATTCCCGGCATGGGCGGCTCGCAACGGCTGACCCGCTTTGTCGGCAAGTCGAAGGCCATGGACATGTGCCTGACCGGTCGGATGATGGATGCCGCCGAAGCCGAGCGCAGCGGCCTGGCCTCGCGCGTCGTGCCGGCCGGCGAGTTGATCGAGGAGGCGATGAAGGCCGCGGCCAGGATATCAGAGTTTTCAATGCCATCGGTGATGATGGCCAAGGAGGCAGTCAACCGCGCCTACGAGACGACGCTGGCGGAGGGACTGCGCTTCGAACGCCGGCTGTTCCACTCGCTGTTTGCGCTCGACGACCAGAAGGAAGGGATGGCAGCCTTTGCCGAGAAGCGGAAGCCGAATTTCACCAATCGCTAGAGTGGCGGCGGCGAGGACCAAAAAGAAGCCAAAGCGGCGTTGACGCGCCGGAAAAGCTGAACTATAAGCCGCTCCAACCGAGGCGGCCGTTGGCTGCCCGTTTGTTTTTTGCGCCCTGCGGCATCCCGCATGCGCCCACCAGATCAGAAGAGAGGCATCATGGCCAATACCTCCTCGGCCAAAAAGGCAACGCGCAAGATCGCCCGCCGCGCAGCGATCAACAAGAACCGCCGCTCGCGCGTGCGTACATATGTCCGCCAGGTCGAAGAGGCACTGGCTGCCGGCGACAAGGCAGCCGCGCTGGAAGCCTTCAAGACCGCAGAGCCGGAATTGATGCGCGCCGCGACCAAGGGCGTGATCCATAAGAATACGGCATCGCGCAAGGTGTCGCGTCTGGCTCACCGCCTCAAGGTGCTGTCGGCCTGATTGACCGTTCCTGAACTGTCGTTCTTTCAAACCCGGCCAATCGCGCCGGGTTTTTTCGTTTGCCGGCAAGCACTTAAAAAGCACGGCCGCAAAGCACGCCCGAGCCGCATTCCAGAGTCTGGAATGCTTTGCCGGCACATACACTCCCACTGATATTCCAATCCGCCGAAACGGCCCACGCCAATAAATTTGGCTGTCACAAATTGCTGATATTTTTCAACGACTTGCTGGAAGTGATCCACAGCTTGTTCACATCGCCTGTGGGCGACAGGCAGCAAGTTGGTGTCAAGCGAATTATTTCAGAAAATTTCAAACCGCACAGCCATTTTCATATTCGCGGCAAAAGGGTTTGAATCCCAATGGCTTTGTCAAAATATGCGCTTCCAGCACGGAGCCCGAACCGTTGTTCACTAACCAGATTCCTTAAAAATCCGTTAGAGGTGGCCTTGCCCTATCCACAGCGATTTCGGTAATGTCGATCTATCGAAAGGGACGGGCCATTAGCCCTTAACCCAGCCTGAATCGGCCAGCTAACAGTGGCAGAATTCATGACGTGGATCAATTCCGCGAACGGGTATGGCTTGCCTTTTCGATACGATAGGGGACTGGCGTAATTGTACATGGCAGCTTGATGGCGCACCGGCGTTTTCGCCGGGTAGCACCGCTTGCCCGAACGTGTCAGACGGACTGGCCTTAAGCAGCCGGGACCGATCCCATTCTGACGAGGCAACGTCATCCGCCGGCGGCGGCGGTGGTGTTGTAGCGAAGATACGGTCGCCGGAAACATGGGTGCAGGAGGCGCACTCCCGGCGGAAAAAAGGTACAAAGGAAAGGGACGCACAATCATGCAGAGCGGCATCGAGCGGGAGCTTACGGGCGACCTGCCATTTCCCGGAACATTGGTCGGAGCGCACGATATGGCGGCTTCCAGCGACGCGGAACAGAAGTTCGACCGGGTCAAGGCCCAGTTGAAGGCGCGCCTGGGAACCGAGGTCTATTCGAGCTGGTTCGGCCGTATGAAGGTGGCTGAGGCTTCCCGGGGCATTGTACGCATCTCGGTGCCCACGGCCTTCCTGCGCTCGTGGATCAATGGCCATTATCTCGATCTCATCGCCGATCTGTGGAAGCACGAGGATCCCGAAATCCTCAAGATCGAGATGGTCGTGCGCACCGCGACCCGTCCTGCCCGCAATGGCGTCGAACCCGAGGCCGTGCCGGCGCGCAAGATGACCAAGCATACGCAGACCGCATTGGCGGCCGGCACGGTCGGCCCCGGCAGGGTGGAGCGGGCGCCCGCCCCTCGTCCCGGCACGCCGATCGAGAGCGAATTCCGGCACAATGTGCTGGGGTCGCCGCTCGACCCGCGCTACACGTTCGGCTCCTTCATCGAAGGCCCGTCGAACCGGGTGGCTTTCGCCGCAGCCAAAGCCGTGGCGGAATCGCAGTCGAGCGCGGTGCGCTTCAACCCGCTGTTCCTTCATGCAACCGTCGGGCTCGGCAAGACGCACCTTTTGCAGGCGATTGCGGCCGAATCCCTGAAACAGAACCCGAAATCGCGCGTCGTCTATCTGACGGCCGAATATTTCATGTGGCGCTTCGCCACCGCGATCCGCGACAACAATGCGCTGACGCTGAAGGAACAGCTGCGCGACATCGACCTCTTGATCATCGACGACATGCAGTTCCTGCAGGGCAAGTCGATCCAGCACGAATTCTGCCATCTCATCAACATGCTGCTCGACAGCGCCAAGCAAGTGGTGGTTGCCGCCGACAGGCCGCCGTCGGAACTGGAATCGCTGGAACCGCGGGTGCGCTCGCGCCTCAATGGCGGTGTCGCGCTGGAAATGTCGGCGCCGGACTTCGCCATGCGCATCGGCATGCTCAAGCTGCGGCTTGCCACGGCCAAGGTCGACGATGCGTCGCTCAATATTTCGGAGGAGATCCTCAACCATGTCGCCCGTACCGTCACCGGCAGCGGGCGTGAGCTGGAGGGCGCGTTCAACCAACTGCTGTTTCGTCAGTCGTTCGAGCCGGCGATCACCATCGACCGCATCGACGAGATCCTGGGGCACATCTATCGCTCTGGCGAGCCGAAGCGGGTGCGCATCGAGGACATCCAGCGCATCGTGGCGCGCCACTACAATGTGTCGAAGACCGAGTTGCTGTCCAACCGGCGCACGCGCACCATCGTGAAGCCCAGGCAGGTCGCCATGTACCTGTCGAAGGTATTGACGCCGCGCTCGCTGCCGGAGATCGGCCGGCGGTTCGGCGGGCGCGACCACACCACGGTGCTGCATGCGGTGCGCAAGATCGAGGACCTTTCCGGCGTCGACAACACGCTGGCGCAGGAACTGGAACTGTTGCGCAGGCTGATCAACGACCAAGCCTGATCGGCGCGGCAAACGGAGCGCGCCGGGTTAGAGTATTCGGTCGTCGCGCTTTAAATTTTCTTGTTTTGATGCATGTCGTTGTCCCAAAACCGCTGCGCAGTTTTCGGCGACATGCATCGGTTGCCGGCCAACGTCCGCTTTATCCCCAGAAAGCCCGCTTAACCGGCGCGAACCGGTGGCCCGGACTTGCGTTTGCTGGCTTTTTCCTGTCAGTTTGCATAGATTCTGAGCCTGTTCAGACCTTTCGCGGGGCGCCGCCCACTGGTGACCCGTCCATTCATTCAAGCGAGCCTGTTTCGTCATGCGTGTTATCCTGGAACGGTCCAATCTCCTGAAGTCGCTCAACCACGTTCATCGCGTGGTCGAGCGGCGCAATACCATACCGATCCTGTCGAACGTGCTGCTCAGCGCCGAGGGCGCCAGCCTTGAAATGAAAGCCACCGACCTCGACCTCGAAGTGACCGAAGCGACGCCGGCAAAGGTCGAGCGCGGCGGGGCGACGACGGTTCCGGCGCACCTCCTCTACGACATCGTGCGCAAGCTGGCCGACGGCGCCGAAGTGATGCTGAAGACCGATGAGGACGGCAACGCCATGACGGTGACGTCGGGCCGCTCGAGCTTTCGCCTGCAATGCCTGCCGCAGTCCGATTTCCCGGAGCTTTCGGCGGGATCCTTCTCACACATCTTCCGGCTCGATTCCGTCGCCCTGAGAGGCCTTATCGAAAAGACCCAGTTCGCCATCTCCACCGAAGAGACGCGCTACTATCTCAACGGCATCTACCTGCACACGCATGAAACTGGCGGCAAGCTGAAGCTGCGTTCGGTGGCGACCGACGGCCACCGCCTGGCGCGCGCCGAGATCGACGCTCCGGCCGGGTCCGAAGGCATGCCGGGCATCATCATTCCGCGCAAGACGGTCAGCGAGTTGCAGAAGCTGGTCGACGATCCCGATGTCGCGGTGACCACCGAATTGTCCGACACCAAGATCCGCTTCACCATCGGCAGCGTGGTTCTGACCTCGAAGCTGATCGACGGCACTTTCCCGGACTACCAGCGCGTCATTCCGACCGGCAACGACAAGAAGCTGATCATCGACCGCCAGAGCTTCGCCGCCGCCGTCGATCGCGTCTCGACCATTTCCTCCGAGCGCGGCCGCGCGGTGAAGCTTTCGATCACCGAAGGCCAGGTGACGCTTGCCGTCAACAATCCGGATTCGGGCAGCGCCACCGAGGAACTGGCCGCTGATTACTCCTCAGACCCGATCGAGATCGGCTTCAACGCCAAATATCTGCTCGACGTCGCTGCTCAACTGACCGGCACGGAAGCCAAGTTCATGCTGGCCGATGCCGGTTCGCCGACGCTGATCCACGACATGGCCGATGAAACCGCGCTCTACGTGCTGATGCCGATGCGGGTGTAGCAGCCGCACTGCGGCACACTGCAGCATAATTGATTGCGGCGACTTCTACAGGCGGATAGCGGTTGCCGGAACAAAGTCACATAAGTAAGCTAACACTTACGAATTTCCGCAACTATGCGGCGCTGTCGATCGGCTTTTCCCCCGGCCCTGTGGTGTTTTCCGGCGACAATGGCGCCGGCAAGACCAATCTTCTGGAAGCCATCTCGCTGCTGACGCCGGGCCGCGGCCTGCGCCGTGCGCCCTATGTCGACGTGGCCCGCGAAGGCGGCGATGGCGGCTTTGCGCTCCACGCAAGGCTCGACGGGCCGGAGGGACAGGTCGAGATCGGCACCGGCATCACCGGGGGTGAAGCGGCCGGCGAGGGCGGTCGCAAGGTGCGCATCAATGGCGCGCCGGCACGGTCGGCCGACGCCATGCTGGAATGGCTGCGCGTCGTCTGGCTGACGCCGGCCATGGACGGCCTGTTCCCCGGACCTGCCGCCGACCGGCGGCGCTTTCTCGACCGGCTGGTTTTGGCTGTCGATCCCGGCCACGGCCAGCGTGCGCTCGATTACGAGAAGGCGATGCGCGGACGTAACCGCTTGCTTACGGAAGGCTCGCGCGACGGCGCCTGGTTCGACGCCATCGAGATGCAGATGGCCGAAACCGGCGTGGCGATCGCGGCTGCGCGCGCCGAACTGGTACGCCTGCTTACCGCCATGATCGACAGGCTGCCTTCCAGCGGGCCGTTTCCGCAGGCCGACATCAGCCTCTCCGGCGACCTTGAAAGCGACGTCGCCACAGCACCCGCCGTGGACGTCGAGGAACGCTATCGCGCCGCCCTTGCCGACGGCCGCGAGCGCGACCGCGCCGCCGGACGCACGTTCGATGGCCCGCACCGTTCGGATCTGCTGGTGCGCCACCGCCCCAAGGCGATGCCGGCCGAACTCTGCTCGACCGGAGAGCAGAAGGCGCTGCTGGTCGGCATCGTGTTGTCGCACGCAAGGCTGACCGGCGAGATGTCGGGGATGACGCCGATCCTGTTGCTCGACGAGATTGCCGCGCATCTCGATGCCGGCCGGCGCGCCGCGCTGTTCTCGATCCTGGAAGAGCTGAGCTGCCAGGCCTTCATGACCGGAACCGACGCCGCGCTGTTTTCCAGCCTGAGGGGACGCGCGCAGTTCCTCACCGTCGACCACGGCACGGTTGGGCCAACCGAAGAGACCTGACAAGCTTTTTGCTCCGCTATATGGTCCGGCAATGACCCCTGCCGCCCTCACCGACGAAGAGCTCGAACGCTATGCCCGCCACATCGTGCTGCCCGAGATCGGCGGCGCCGGCCAGCAGAGGCTGAAGCGGGCGCGGGTACTGGTGATCGGCGCCGGCGGCCTCGGCGCGCCGGTGCTGGAATATCTCGCTGCCGCCGGCGTCGGCACGCTTGGAATCGTCGACGACGATATTGTCTCGCTGTCCAATCTGCAGCGGCAAGTGATCCACGCCACCGATACGGTCGGCACGGCGAAGACCGAGAGCGCCAAAGCAGCGATCGCCCGGATCAATCCCCATGTCGCGGTGGAATTGCACGATTTCAGGCTGACGGCCGACAATGCTGCCGTTCTCGTCGCGCGCTACGACGTGGTCGTCGACGGCTCCGACAATTTCGAGACGCGCTATGTGGTGGCGGATGCCTGCGCGGCGGAAAAGCGGCCGCTCGTGCATGCCGCCGTCGGCCGCTTCGACGGCTCGGTAACGGTGTTGATGCCGTTCGGGACCGGCGCCGACGGCAGACCGAACCCTGGATATCGCGACCTCTTTCCTGAAGCGCCGCCGGAAGGACTGGTGCCGTCCTGCGCGGTGGCCGGGGTCGTCGGTGCGCTGACCGGCGTCATCGGCACCTTGCAGGCAATGGAAGCCATCAAGCTGATCACCGGTATCGGCGAACCACTGGTCGGCCGGCTGCTGCTCTACGATGCGCTGTCGGCGCGCTTCGACACGATCCGCTACAAGAGAAACTGAGCTTATGGATCAGTCCACCAGCGTTCTTGTTACGCAGCTCGCCTCCGATTTCGAGCGCTGGGACGAACTGCTCAGCCTGATCATGCGCGCCTTTGCACCGATGGACGGCGTCATCGACCCGCCCTCCTCGGCACATCTGCTGAACGCCGGAAACCTCAGGGACAAGGCTGGCCGCGAGACCGTGTTGCTGGCCCTGCAGGATGACAGGATCGCCGGCTGCGTTTTCGCGCTGGAGAGAGCCGATGATTTCTACATCGGCAAGCTCGCCGTCGAACCTGAGCTTCAAGGGCAAGGCATCGGCAGGCGGCTGATGCAGGCTGTCGAATTTCTCGCCCGCAGCCGGAACAAACCGGCCATCGAACTGCAGACGCGAATCGAACTGACCGTAAATCATGCAACCTTTGCCGGTCTCGGCTTTCGCGAGACTGAACGCACCGCGCATGACGGCTATGACCGGCCGACCTCGATCACCTTGCGCAAGGAGTTGGCGTGAGCCTTGCACTCAGCGCACAGGAGCAGACAATCGCCTCCGGCCATGACGGGGCGGCGATGGCGATGCGCATCGTTGCCGAAAGCGCTGCGCTGCTCGGCGCGCCGCGACTGATCCCGATCGCCTCGACGCATATAGACGGCGCGCTCTATCACGGCGATTCCGGCACACTGTTTGCCGAAAGGCTGGTCGATAGCGGCGCCAGGGTCGCGGTGCGCTCGACGCTCAATGTCGGCGCGCTCGACCTGATGGGCTGCTCGCGCGTGCGCCTCGAAGAGCCGGCGCGCGGCATGGCGCGACGAATGATGGAGGCCTACCGCAAACTGGGCTGCGAGCAGAGCTGGACCTGCGCGCCCTATCAGGCCGGCCACAGGCCGGCGCTTGGCAGCGATGTCGCCTGGGGTGAATCCAACGCGGTGGTGTTCTGCAATTCGGTGCTGGGGGCACGCACCAACCGCTATGGCGACTTCCTCGACATCGCCTGCGCCATATCGGGGCGCGCGCCGGATTACGGCCTGCATCGCCCCGAGAACCGGCAGGCACGGCTGGTGTTCGATGTGTCCGGCCTCTCCGCCTCGTTCCTTGGATCCGAGATCGCCTGGCCGGTGCTGGGCAACCTCTACGGCCGTGAGGTCGGCAATGCGGTCGGCGTCGTCACCGGCATATCCAGCCATCCCGGTGAGGATGCGCTGAAGGCCTTCGGCGCGGCGGCGGCATCGTCGGGCGCCGTCGGCCTGTTCCATATCGCTGGGGTAACGCCAGAAGCGCCCGACGCCGAGACCATCCTGGTGGGCGGCAGGCCGGAAACGATGATCCGCGTAACGCCGGAGATGGCCATGAAGGCCCGCGCCGGCCTGTCCACCGCAGCCACGCAGACCGCCATCGATGCGGTGGCGATCGGCAGTCCGCATCTGTCGTCGGCCGAATTCGAAGCGCTGGAGCGGTTGATCGGCGGGCGCCGGCTTAGCGTGCCGATTTACGCCTGCACCGGCCGCCACGTGCTCACCAGGCTGGAGCAGAACGGCAACCGCAAGATGCTCGAAGCCAGCGGCGTCATCATCGTCGCCGACACCTGCGTGGTGGTGACGCCGATCCTGCCGGATCTGGCCGACGGCATGCTGATGACCAATTCGGGAAAATTCGCGCACTACGCGCCGGGCAATACCGGTTACGCCGTGCTTTACGGCTCGCTGGCCGACTGCGTGGAAAGCGCGGTTGCCGGTAAGCCCAGGTTTACGGATATCGCCGCATGAATGCTGCAGCCGACATACTGGTGCCGGGCAGCGGAGGCGAAGGACTGGCCTTGGTGCTGACCGCGCCAATCAGCTTCTGGGGTGGCGTCGATCCGAAGAGCGGCCGCATCGCCGATGTCCGTCACCCGCAGCATGGCGAGACCATTTCCGGGCGTGTGCTGTTCCTGCCCGGCACGATCGGCTCGTCCTCAGCGTCAGCCGTGCTGATGGAACTCGTCCACAATGGCCATGCGCCGACGGCACTCGTGCTGCACGAGCCGGACGCGATTCTGCTGCTTGGCTTGATCGTGGCCAGGGAAATGGGCTGGCGGACGCCGGTAGCGCTCAGGCTCGGGCGCGACGATTTTGAGGCCTATCGCGGCAAGCGTGTGAGTGTCGCTGCGGATGGCGCCCTCACAACCGCAGCCTGAACGCGGCCCGCTTCAAGTCCGTAGCGGCAGCACGCGGTCCGGCGGCCGGTGGCCGTCGAAGAAGGCGCGGATGTTGATGATCACCTTCTCGCCCATGTCGATGCGGCCCTCGATCGTCGCCGAACCCATATGCGGCAAAAGCACGACCTTGTTCTTGGCGGCAAGCTTCAGCAGTTTCGAGTTCAGCGCCGGTTCGTGCTCATAGACGTCGAGGCCGGCGCCGGCGACCTTGCCGTCCTGGATCAGCTTGACCAGCGCTTCCTCGTCGATGATGTCGCCGCGCGCGGTGTTGACCACATAGGCGGTGGGCTGAAGCAGAGCCAGGCGCCGCGCCGAAAGCAGATGAAAGGTCGCCGGCGTCGACGGGCAATTGACCGAGATGATGTCCATGCGGGCAAGCATCTGGTCGAGGCTTTCCCAATAGGTCGCCTCCAGCCCTTCCTCGACCGCCGGCAGCACGCGATGGCGGTTATGGTAGTGGATGGACAGGCCGAAAGCCTTTGCGCGCCTGGCAACAGCGGTGCCGATGCGGCCCATGCCGACAATGCCGAGGCGCTTGCCCCAGATGCGCCGGCCGAGCATCCAGGTCGGCGACCAACCGGCCCATTTCTTGTCGCTGGTGAGCACATTGGCGCCTTCGGCCAACCGCCGCGGGCCGGCCAGCATCAGCGCCATGGTCATGTCGGCCGTATCTTCGGTCAGCACGTTCGGCGTGTTGGTGACGGTAATGCCTTTCTTGGCCGCCGCCGCCACATCGATCTTGTCGACGCCATTGCCGAAATTGGCGATCAGCTTGAGATTGTCGCCGGCCTGGGCAATCAGCGCCGCATCGATCTGGTCGGTGATGGTCGGCACCAGCACATCGGCTTCCTTGATCGCCGCGACCAGCTCCGGCTGCGTCATCGGGCGGTCCTCGACATTCAGCCTGGCGTCGAAGAGTTCGCGCATGCGGGTCTCGACCGGATCGGGCAGCTTGCGCGTGATGACGACGAGAGGCCGTTTTTTGCCTGCCATTGTTTCCTCGAACCCGATCTCGTTGAGACCTCTTTAACCAAGACAGGCGAAACTGAATACCGGTCGCGGTGCCTGCCACTCCTGTAACAAGCGGTGCCGCCGAAGACAAAGAAAAAGGGGCGCCCGGGCCAAAGGGCACGCGCCGAAAGGAATGAAAGTGTCTGGTTTCGCGTCGCTTCGCCTGATCCTCAGCGCAGCGCTTCTCGGCGCTCTCCTGCATTTCCCGCAAGCCGCGGCGCAAGGTGCCGCCGCACCTGTGCAGACGGTCACGCTCGGGCCGAGCGGCCTGCCGCTGCCGCGTTTCGTCAGCCTGAAATCGGCTCGCGTCAACTCGCGCGTTGGGCCCGGCGCCAACTATTCCGTCGACTGGATGTACACAAAGGCCGGCCTGCCTATGGAGATCATCCAGGAATTCGATACCTGGCGGCGCGTGCGCGATGCCGATGGCTCGGAGGGTTGGATCAACCAGTCGCTGCTGTCGGGCCGCCGGACCGCGATCGTCGCCCCCTGGCAGCGCACCAAGGGGGGCCGAATCAATCTGCTCGACGATGCCGACAAGGACGCCAGCGTCATCGCCATCATCGAGCCGGGCGTTACGGGCACGATCAAAACCTGCGATGGCCAGTGGTGCGAAATGACCTTCGACGGCCACACCGGCTGGATCGCCCAGTCGCAGGTGTGGGGCGCCTATCCCGGCGAGCACGTCAAGAATTGAGATTGCTGGAGGCCTAACGGCCGATACGGCCGAGATGGGTGTCCCGAAAACCGGCCGACAGTTTGAGACCGTAGCCGAGCGCGCGGTCGACGGCGATGTGGATGATCCAGATCAGACCAATCGCGGTCGCCGTCGAATTGGCCAGAACATATCCGGCGAGCGCCAGCAACAGCGGGACGATCAATATGTGCAAGGCATTGTAAGCGACAGCGCCGATCCGTGCCCCGGCGAGATAGCCCAGCATCGACAGGTCTGGCGCCAGGATAAGCAGGGCGAACAGCCACCAGGAAACGCCTGACGCGGCATAGGCGACTATAGCCACGACCGCGACCGCAACCCATTCGAGCCGGATTGCAAAATCGACAGGTTTCACGGGTTGGGGCTTAAACGCTGCGTTTCGGGCGCAGCCTCACCACGATGTCGACATTGGCGATCTCCATACCTGCGGGTGGCTCCGGCAGGTTGGAGACGGTCACCGGACCGCTTTCTATATCGAAGATCCTGTTTTCGCCTTCGATGTAAAAATGATGGTGATCGGAGGTGTTGGTGTCGAAATAGGTCTTGGACCCCTCGACCGCCAGGATGCGCAGCAGGCCGGCCTGGGTGAACTGGTGAAGCGCGTTGTAGACGGTGGCGAGCGAGACCGGCACGCCGGCGGCGACCGCCTCTTCATGCAGTTCCTCGGCCGAAAGGTGGCGGTCGCCCTTGGCAAACAGCAGATCGGCCAGCGCAATGCGTTGGCGTGTCGGCCTGAGGCCGGCTTCGCGAACCCGCTTGTCCACAGCGACATTTTCCTTCCGGCAGCCCAGATCCATCTATCCGTCCAAGCCCACAGTTCTGCCTCAAGACACGCCCAGAGTGGCGAAAAAACGTCATCAACCGAAACTGGATACCTCCCGACATATATTCTGTTGGCGGAATACGATCAATAGAGCGACGTGCGTCCAGTTGGACGCACTAAGTGCGCTCTATTGCTTTTTTGGCGTCGCATCGTGCTTTCCGGAATCGAGATCGATTTCGGGCCGATGCGAGAGCGCGCATTGACCCGGGCAGACGGGCGGGTTAAGCGCAAACGCCGGTTTCCGGACCGAAAGGGATTGTGTTAGGAAACCAACGACAAGGGCGCCCCACCGCCCGGGACATTATGGGGACGAGACATATGGCGGGTTCGAAATCCAGCTACGGTTATGAGGAATTGCTTGCCTGCGCCCGCGGCGAGCTGTTTGGGCCTGGCAACGCCCAGCTGCCCTATCCGCCGATGCTGATGTTCGACCGCATCACCGAGATCAGCGAGACCGGCGGCGCCCACGACAAGGGCTTCATCCGTGCCGAATTCGACATCAAACCGGACCTGTGGTTCTTCGCCTGCCATTTCATCGGCAATCCGATCATGCCGGGGTGCCTGGGCCTTGACGCCATGTGGCAATTGACGGGTTTTTACCTCGGCTGGCTCGGCGAGCCGGGCAAGGGCATGGCGCTGTCGACCGGCGAAGTGAAGTTCAAGGGGATGGTGACGCCTTCGGTCAAGAAGGTGGAATACGGCATCGATTTCAAGCGCGTCATGCGTGGACGCCTGGTGCTCGGTATCGCCGATGGCTGGCTTAAGGCCGACGGCGAACCCATATACACTGCGACGGACCTCAAGGTGGGGCTGTCCAAGCAATCGGCCGCCTGACCGGCGCCACTGCAGCGGCGCGTTCTTCCGAGACGCAACGCCGCTGCGGCATTTTGATTTTGCGTATGATCGCCGGTGAAAACCGACTAGGTTTCGGGATCATCCGCTGGAAGGAGTTGCGAATGAGAAGGGTCGTCGTCACAGGCCTCGGCATCGTATCGTCGATCGGCAACAACGCCAACGAGGTGCAATCCTCGCTCCACGATGCCAAATCAGGCATCAGCTTCTCCGATTCCTTCGCCGAACACGGCTTCCGCTGCCAGGTCTGGGGCGCGCCGACGCTCGACCCGACCCCTATGATCGACCGGCGTGCCATGCGCTTCCTGAGCCAGGGCGCGGCCTGGAACCATGTCGCGATGGATCAGGCGATCGCCGACGCCGGGCTTGGCGAAAGCGACATCACCAATGAGCGCACCGGCATCGTCATGGGCTCGGGCGGCCCCTCGACCCGCACCATCGTCGAGGCGGCCGAGACCACGCTCAAGAACAACAGCCCCAAGCGCATCGGTCCGTTCGCGGTGCCGAAGGCGATGTCGTCGACCGCGTCGGCGACGCTCGCCACCTGGTTCAAGATCCACGGCGTCAACTATTCGATCTCGTCGGCCTGCTCGACCTCGGCGCATTGCATCGGCAACGCCTACGAACTGATCCAGTGGGGCAAGCAGGATGTGATGTTTGCCGGCGGCCATGAAGACCTCGACTGGACGATGTCGGACCTGTTCGATGCCATGGGCGCGATGTCGTCGAAGTATAACGATCGTGCGCCGACAGCTTCCCGCGCGTATGACGCCAATCGCGATGGCTTCGTCATCGCGGGCGGCGCGGGCGTCCTCATCCTGGAGGAGCTCGAACACGCCAAGGCGCGCGGCGCCAAGATCTACGCTGAGATCGTCGGCTATGGCGCGACGTCGGACGGTTACGACATGGTGGCGCCGTCGGGCGAAGGCGCGGTGCGCTGCATGCGCCAGGCTCTGGCGACGGTGTCCACGCCGGTCGACTACATCAACACCCACGGCACCTCGACGCCGGTCGGCGATTCCCGGGAAATGGGCGCCATCCGAGAGGTGTTCGGCGAGAAGATGCCGTTCATCACCTCGACCAAGTCGCTGACCGGCCATTCGCTGGGTGCCGCCGGCGTACAGGAATCGATCTACTCGATCCTGATGATGCAAGGCGGCTTCATCGGCGAGAGCGCCCATATCGAAAACCTCGATCCCGAATTCGAGGGCATGCCGATCGTGCGCAAGCGCATCGACGACGCCAGGATCGACACGGTTTTGTCCAACTCGTTCGGCTTCGGTGGCACCAACGCAACGCTGATTTTCCAGCGCTATTCCGCATAAGGCCAGCGTTTTTTTGTAGGGGGATTGCCGGCCATGGACGGACTGATGAAGGGCAAGCGCGGGCTTGTCATGGGCGTCGCCAACGATCATTCGATCGCCTGGGGCATCGCCAGGAAATTGTCCGAACACGGGGCGGAGCTTGCCTTCACCTATCAGGGCGACGCCTTCGGGCGCCGCGTCAAGCCGCTTGCCGAGAAGCTTGGCGCGTCTCTGGTGGTGCCCTGTGACGTCGAGGACAGCGCATCGGTCGCCGCCACCTTCGAGACGCTCGGCAAGGAATGGGGCGGGCTCGACTTCGTCGTCCACGCCATCGGCTTTTCCGACAAGAACGAGCTCAAAGGGCTCTACGCCGACACCAGCCGCGACAATTTCGTCCGCACCATGGTCATCTCCTGCTACTCCTTCACCGAGGTCGCCCGCCATGCCGCCCCGCTGATGAGCGAAGGCGGCGCGATGATCACGCTGACCTATGCCGGCTCTGTCCGCGTCATGCCGAACTACAACGTCATGGGCGTCGCCAAGGCCGGGCTGGAAGCCAGCGTGCGCTATCTCGCCAACGATTATGGCCCGCGCGGCATCCGGGTGAACGGCATATCGGCGGGACCGGTGCGTACTTTGGCCGGCGCCGGAATTTCGGACGCCCGCCACATGTACTCCTACCAGCAGCGCAACTCGCCGCTGCGCCGCACGGTGACCATCGACGAGGTCGGCGGCTCGGCGCTCTATCTTTTGTCCGACCTCTCGTCAGGCGTCACCGGCGAAATCCATTATGTGGATTCCGGCTATCACATCGTGTCGATGCCAACCCTGGATGAGTTGAAGCAGACCGACAGCGTACGCGATTAACTCACCAGTAAAATTAGATGCATCGGCGGAAACTCATTTTAAGGAGATATCCGCTAGAAGTCTTATGGGCTTGGGCTCTGCGCGTTCTTGCTGGGCGCAAAGGATGCTTTAGCCTTTATGAATTTGCGCGTGATATTTCCCGAAAGTCGAGTTGATTTCGGGATCATGCGACAGGGACTGAGCAATGCCTGCTGTCAGCAACCCGAAGCGAACACCTGTGTTCCGGCTGCTCACCGTCGCCAGTTCGGGCCTTGGCAGTTTCATCCTTGGGCTTTGGGGCCTCCGGCATGGTTTCGGGGACGGCTTTGCCGGCATGCAGGCGGAAACCATGATCGGCATCGCGTCGGCGCTATGCGCGCTGGCCGCCGCCGGTGCTGCCTTGTCCTTCTTCGCCGGCGTCGATGAATCGGTGGACTACGTTTTCAACGAAACCCATTTCGACAAGCTGACCGGGCTTTTGGCGCGGCCGGCGATGGTCGGCAGGATCGCCGACGCGGCGTCCGCGACGATCAGGACCGGTGAGCCGGTGTTCCTCATCGACATCGACATCGACCGCTTCAAGCAGATCAACGACGCCATCGGCTACAGCCATGGCGACGAACTGATCCGCGGCTTCACCAAGCGGTTGAAGGCCTGCATGCCCGAAGGCGCGGTGATGGGGCGCATCGGCGCCGGCGAGTTCGCTATCCTTGTCTGGGAACACCAACTCCAAAGCTCGATGGAAAGCACCGTCGAAACCATGATCGAGGAGATGCTGAAGCCGTACCAGCTCGATTCTCACCTGCAGTCGGTCGGCCTGTCGGTCGGCATCGTGGCGATGCCAAAGGATGGCGTCGATCCGGTCCTCATCCTGCGCCGCTCCAACCTGGCGCTGCAGAATGCCCGCGCCGGCGGCGTGGGCAACTGGTCGGTCTTCCATTCCGACATGGGCCAGGTCGCCGACTACCGCCACTGGATTGAATCCGAACTGCACATCGCCTTCGACCGTGGCGATTTCGACCTTCATTACCAGCCGCAGTTCGACCTGCCGACCGGCCGTATCGTCGGCTACGAGGCGCTGATCCGCTGGAAGCACCCGGAACGCGGCATGATCCCGCCGATGGAATTCATTCCGATCGCCGAAGAGACCGGCATGATCCACCCGATCGGCAATTGGGTGCTGAACAAGGCCTGCAGCGATGCCCGTCATTTGCCCGAGGACTGCTTCGTTGCCGTCAACATCTCGCCGGTCCAGTTCATGACCAAGGATTTCGTCGGCATCGTGCGCGATACGATGGCCAGCACCGGCATCAAGCCGTCGCGGCTGGAGCTCGAAGTGACCGAGACGGCGATGATGCAGGACCGCGACCGCGCCGCCATCATCCTGCAGCAGCTTGCCGACATGGGCATTTCGGTGGCCGTCGACGATTTCGGCACCGGCTATTCCAATCTCAGCTACCTGATCGACTTCGCCTTCGGCAAGCTGAAGATCGACCGCTCCTTCGTCAGCCGCATCGACACCGATTCGAATTCGGGCGCCGTCGTCTCTACCATCGTCGGCCTGTCGCGGGCGCTCGGCGTCGGCATCATCGCCGAAGGCGTCGAGACCGAGAACCAGGCGACGCTTTTGCGAGCAGCTGGTTGCGAGATGGTGCAGGGCTATCTGTTCGGCAGGCCGGCGCCGCTCAAGATCAAGCCCGGCGATATCAGAGCGACCATTCCCGTCCACGAGCCGGCGCGCATCGTCAGCATGCATTGAGGCGACCGGCACCGTCCTATCGGCGCGCGGAGAAAACCTTGAACATGCCGTCGCGGGCGAGCTCGGCATGGCTGGAGAAGACGGCCTTCAGAACCGGTTCGTAAGGCAGCTGACGGTTCGCCACCATGAACAGCCGCCCGCCCGGCTTCAGCGCCTTGCCCGCCGCCTGGATCATGCCGGCGCCGATTTCCGGCTCGGCCGCCCGGCTGCGATGGAAGGGCGGGTTCATGACGATGGCATCATAGCGCCGCTCGACCGGCTCGCTCAGCAGATCGGTCCAGAAGAAGCCGGGCTCGAAGCCTGTCTGGCCGATATTGCCCTTGGCCGCCTCAAGCGCGTCGAAATCCGCTTCGTAAAGGTCGAGCCCCGTTATGCCGGATGAACGTGCCGCGACCTCGGCGGCGACATAACCCCAGCCGGCGCAGAAATCAGCAATGTTGCCGCGCAGGTCTTTGGGCAGGTTGTCGACCAGAAGTTTCGAGCCGGCGTCGATCCGGTCGAAGGAGAACATGCCAGGCGCGGTACGGAAGCGGTCCTCTACGACCAAGGCGGGATTGGCGACGCGCAGTTTTTCCGCAGGCGCCAGATCGGCCGGACGGCGAAGCCAGAAGGCGATGCCGTGATATTTCGGCAGATGCCCTTCGATCGGAACAAGCTCGTCGATGCGCTTGCGCAGGCTGGCGATGCCTTCGTCCTTGCCGCCGGCGACGACGATCAGACCGCCAGGCGTGACGCGTTCGATCGCCTCGGCAATACGCATCTCGTTTAGCCCACGATGGCGGCCGGCAAGCACGAGCGCTGCATCGAATGCATCGCCTTCCGCGCGCGGCGCTACCTTGTGACCGGCACGCTCCAGCGCTCGGAGATGCGGCCGGAAACCCTGTGCAAGATGGAGCTCTGCCTCGAAGCCTTCCGGCAAGCGGAAGCCGGGCTCCGCACCCAGGAACAACACACGCTCGCCCTTTTGCGGCAGAGGGAGCCCCTCGGCCTCGAAGGGATGGAACAGTGTCTTCAGCGGCTCAGCGGCCATTCTTCGATTCTCATGTCGTAGACGGGTACTAAACGAAAACGGGCGCGACATAAGCCGCGCCCGTTCAACTCTATTGTCAGACCACTCAGGCGGCGTTTTCTTCGCCTTCGGCCTTCTTGTCGCGGGCGATTTCCTTGCCGGTGGCCTGGTCGACGACCTTCATCGACAGGCGGACCTTGCCGCGCTCGTCGAAGCCCATCAGCTTGACCCAGACCTTGTCGCCTTCCTTGACGACGTCCGAGGTCTTGGCGACCCGGTCGTTGGCAAGCTGCGAGATGTGGACGAGGCCGTCACGCGGACCGAAGAAGTTGACGAAAGCGCCGAAGTCGGCGGTCTTGACGACCGTGCCTTCGTAGATTTCGCCGACTTCCGGCTCGGCGACGATGGTATGGATCCACTTCTTGGCCGCCTCGATCTCCTTGGCGTTCGACGAAGCGATCTTGACCGTGCCGTCGTCCTCGATGTTGATCTTGGCGCCGGTCTTCTCGACGATCTCACGGATAACCTTGCCGCCGGAGCCGATCACGTCGCGGATCTTGTCGGTCGGGATGTGCATGACCTCGATGCGCGGTGCGAACTCACCGAGTTCGGGGCGGGCGCCGGTCAGAGCATGCGCCATCTCGCTGAGGATATGCTGGCGGCCATCCTTGGCCTGGTCCAGCGCGATCTTCATGATCTCCTCGGTGATGCCCTCGATCTTGATGTCCATCTGCAGCGAGGTGATGCCGCTTTCGGTACCGGCGACCTTGAAGTCCATGTCGCCGAGGTGATCTTCGTCACCCAGGATGTCGGACAGAACCGCGAAGCGCTCGCCTTCCTTGATCAGGCCCATCGCGATACCAGCAACCGGCTTGGCCAGCGGAACGCCGGCATCCATCAGCGCCAGCGATGTGCCGCAGACGGTGGCCATCGACGACGAACCGTTGGACTCGGTGATCTCCGAGACGACGCGCAGCGTGTAGGGGAACTGGTCCGCGCTCGGCAGCATCGGACGGATAGCGCGCCAGGCGAGCTTGCCGTGGCCGATTTCGCGGCGGCCCGGCGAACCCATGCGGCCGGTCTCGCCGACGGAGTAGGGAGGGAAGTTGTAGTGAAGGAGGAACTTCTCCTTGTACATGCCGGTCAGCGAATCGACATACTGCTCGTCCTCGCCGGTACCCAGCGTGGCAACGACCAGCGCCTGGGTCTCGCCGCGGGTGAACAGCGCCGAACCGTGCGTGCGCGGCAGGACGCCGACTTCCGAGACGATCTTGCGGACAGTCTTGAGGTCACGGCCATCGATGCGCGAACCGGTGTCGAGGATGTTCCAGCGCACGACCTTGGCCTGGAGTTCCTTGAACACCGAACCGATCTGCTCGGAGGTGTACTTGGCGTCTTCGCCTTCGGCCGGAGCGAACGCTGCCTTGACCTTCGCCTTGACGGCGTCGACGGCGGCGTAACGCTTCTGCTTATCGACGTTCTTGTAGGCATTGCTGAGCTCGTCGCCGACGATCTTCAGCATTTCGGCTTCAAGCGCGGAGTAGTCCGGCGCTGTGAAATCGCGCGGCTCCTTGGCGGCAACTTCGGCCAGCTTGATGATGGCGTCGATCACCGGCTGGAAGCCCCTGTGGCCGAACATGACGGCGCCGAGCATCAGCTCTTCGCCGAGTTCCTTGGCTTCGGACTCGACCATCAGCACGGCGTCGGCGGTGCCGGCGACAATGAGGTCGAGCCTGGATTCCTGCATCTCGTCGACATGCGGGTTGAGCACGTATTCGCCGTTGATGTAGCCGACGCGAGCGCCGCCGATCGGGCCCATGAAGGGAACGCCCGACAGCGTCAAAGCGGCCGAGGTGGCGACGATCGACAGGATATCGGGATCGTTCTCGAGGTCATGCTGGACGACGGTGACGACGATCTGGGTGTCGTTCTTGTAGCCGTCGGCGAAGAGCGGGCGGATCGGGCGGTCGATCAGGCGGGAAACCAGCGTTTCCTTTTCGCTCGGACGTCCCTCGCGCTTGAAGTAGCCGCCCGGGATCTTGCCGGCGGCGTAGGTCTTTTCCTGGTAGTTGACGGTCAGCGGGAAGAAATCGAGGCCTGGCTTCGGCTCCTTCATCGAAACGACGGTGGCGAGAACCTTGGTTTCGCCATAGGTCGCAAGCACCGCGCCGTCAGCCTGACGTGCGATCTTGCCGGTTTCCAGGATGAGCGGACGGCCGCCCCATTCGATTTCCACTTTGTGGTAGTTGAACATATCTTGTCCTTAGTAAGCGGAAAGGGCCGCGCCGTTTCACGGTGCGCGGATGCCCTTTCCCTGGCTTCCTTTCTCGGGCAGCCACGGGCAAGACAACGGGAAGCTCGGGTAGATTCGGCGCTGGTTAGCGCACGAGCGTCCTGCAATCCTGCCCCATGACCGTCCATGGGCGGTTTCGAGTGGCCTCTGCACGCTCGAAACCGGGTCTGGCCAATCGATGCGACTGGCAGAATGCGCGACCGGCGGGCTCTCCTTCGAAAGCCCGCCGGTCAATTCGTCAACGGCGCAGACCGAGCTTCTCGATCAACGTCTGATAGCGCGCGTCATCCTTGCGCTTGAGATAATCAAGCAGGCTGCGGCGCTGGGAGACGAGAGCGAGCAGACCACGGCGGGAATGGTTATCCTTCTTGTGGTCCTTGAAGTGGTCGGTCAGGTTCTTGATGCGCTCGGAAAGGATGGCCACCTGGACTTCCGGAGACCCGGTATCGCCCTTGGCGGTTGCGAATTCACCCATCAATTCCTGTTTGCGCTCGGCAGTAATCGACATCGTGTTTTTCCTTATCTGTTTGAGGAAACGGGTCGCCCTCAGCCGGGATGTCGTCCAGCAGGGGCCGGTGCAAGCAAAGCGACATGGCGCGATGCTGCGGCGCATATAAGGCAATTCCCTGGAAAACACCAGCCCATTCATAAAGCCGGCTCGTCGCAGCCCTTTGCTCAGGAATCCAGGATCCCCCTGATACCTGAAGCTTACAGCCACTTCTTGCTTTTGAAGAAGACGATCAGCCCGACAGCAACGGCCAGCATGAACAGCAGCGAAGCCGGGTAGCCATAGTAGGCTTTCAGTTCCGGCATGTTCCACGGCGAGCTCTCGGGATCGAAATTCATCCCCCAGATACCGACCAGGAAGGTTAGCGGCATGAAAATCACCGAGACGATGGTGAGATAAGAGATCACATCGTTGGTGCGCGCCTGGCTCAGCGACAAATGCATTTCGATCAAGCCGGTCAGCATATCACGCTGGTTCTCGACCAGCTCGATCAGCCGCAATGCGTGGTCGAGCGTGTCGTTGAAGAAGATTTTCGTCTCCGGCTTCACATAGGGCACGTCGTTGCGGATCAGCGTCGCCAGCGTGTCGCGCATCGGCCACAGCACGCCCTTGAGCACATTGGCGTCGCGCCGCAATTCGTGCAGCTGGCGCATCTGATGCTTGTGAGGCGTGTTGAGCATCTCGTCCTCGATGCCATCGACCTCCTCGCTAGCGGCCTCAATCGGCGGGAAATAGCTGTCGACGATGGAATCGATGAGCGCATAGGCCAGATAGTCGGCGCCGCGCATCCGCAAGCGGTTGGGCAACGCTGCGGCGATGCGCTTGCGCACGGGGTCGAACGGATCGCCTTCGCGCTCCTGGAAGGTGACGACGAATTTCTTGCCGAAGAACACCGCGATCTGCTCATAGCGATGCACCTTGACGTCGTCGATCATGCGCATGACGACGAAGGCGTGGTCCTCGAAGAAGTCGACCTTCGGCCGCTGGCCGGTGTTGACGACATCTTCCAGAGCCAGTGGATGCAGGTTGAAGATCCGGCCGATCTCCTCGATCAGCTGGATGTTGGCGAGACCGGTGCAGTCCAACCAGACGACCGGCCAGTTGTCGCAATGGGTGTTGAGATCGTCGATGCTGGCATCGTTGATGGTCTTGAATTTTTCAGGCGAAATCAGCGTCAGCCGCAGCTCGGACCGTCGCGCCGCCGGATCGGCGATCAGCGTGCCGGGCGAGGCGCCAACCGGCGGCCGGCGCGTTGTCACCGGCGCCCGCTTCTTCACCGCCTCAGCCTTTGCCATGTGCCCCTCGGATGTGACGTCGACGTAAGACTAGACGAGAGTGGTCAGCCGACAAAGACCCGCTTCGGCTTGAACATGCCTTGCTCGATGGCGCCGATGGCGACAAGCTTGCCGCGCGCGGTGGCGCAGGCTTCCTCGGCTTCCACGGGCGCGTCGCGGCCGCGGATGATGACGGGATTGCCAAGGCGGATCTTGGTCGCCGCTTCGTCGCTGATGGCGATCTGGGGCAGGCAGTCGAGCGCGGCGGCCGTGTCGACAAGCAGCGCATCGATGGCGCCGAAGTCGATCGGCGCATCGGCAACATCGGCGTCGGCCTCTCCGTCAGCTTCGCGCTGTTCGCCGAAACGGGCGACTTCCAGTTCGGCGAGGGTGACGAAATCCTCCTGGGTGAACGGCTCGACCTCGACCCGGCGCAATTCGGCGATATGACCGAAGCAGCCGAGGTCGCGGCCCATGTCGCGGGCCAGCGAGCGCACATAGGTGCCCTTGCCGCATTCGACCTCGAACAAAGTGTGGTCGGCAGCGTGCTCGACGATGTCCAGACGGCCGATCTCGATCTCGCGCGCGGGGATGTCGACTGTCTCGCCCCCACGGGCGAGATCGTAGGCGCGTTCGCCTGATATCTTGATGGCCGAGAATTGCGGCGGTGTCTGCATGATGACGCCGGTGTAGTTCGGCAGCAGCGCCCTGACATCGTTTTCCGCCGGACGGCGGTCGGAACTTTGCGTCACCAAGCCTTCGAGATCGTCGGTCGAACGCTCCTCGCCCCAAGCGACGGTGAACCGGTAGATTTTGGCGCCGTCCTGCACATAAGGCACGGTCTTGGTTGCCTCGCCGAGCGCGATCGGCAGCATGCCAGAGGCCAGCGGGTCGAGCGTGCCGGCATGGCCGGCCTTTTCGGCCTGGAAAAGCCATTTGATCTTGGAGACGGCTTCGGTCGAACCCATGCCAACCGGCTTGTCCAGCACCACCCAGCCGGAGATCGGCCGTCCCTTCTTCTTGCCGCGGCGCCCCACTATTTCTCGTCCTTGTCGTTGTCTTCGCCATCGGCACCCAAGTCTCGCGCGACTTCGGGCGATTTCAGCAAATCGTTGATCCTGGCGAAATTGTCGAAGGACGTATCGAGCTTGAAGCGGAACTCCGGCATGAACTTCATCTGGCGGAGCGCGCCGGAGACGCGGCCACGGACGAACTTCGCATGCTTGTTGAGCGCGTCGATGACCGCACCCGTGTCCTTGGCGCCGAGCGGCGAAACGAAGGCCGTTGCGACCCTCAGATCAGTCGACATGCGCACTTCCGAGACCGAAACCACGGTGTTCTCGATCAGCGGGTCGATAATCTCGCCGCGCTGCAAGGTTTCCGACAGCGCATGGCGCACCTGTTCGGCGACGCGAAGCATGCGCTGGGATGGGCTGGAGGCGGTTGGACGGGGCATTTTTCTCAATCCGGAAAGCGTGAGGCGCGGGATGGGACCGTGCCGCATGTCTCATACTTGTTTCTATGCATGTCGTTTATCCCGCACTTTTGGGCGACAGGCATTAAAGTTAGAGCGGCGGTCTTTCGACCACCGCCCGGTCGTATCGACAGTATACGAACTCAGAGCGTCCGGGTCACCATCTCGACGCGGAAGCACTCGATGATGTCGCCAACGCGCATGTCCTCGTAGTTCTGGAAGGCCATGCCGCACTCCTGGCCGCCCGGAACTTCCGCGACTTCGTCCTTGAAGCGCTTGAGGGTCTTCAGCGTGCCTTCATGGATGACGACGTTGTCGCGGATCAGGCGCACGCCCGCTCCACGCTCGACCTTGCCTTCGGTGACACGGCAGCCGGCGATCTTGCCGACCTTGGTGATGTCGAAGATCTCGAGGATCTCGGCATTGCCGATGAAGGTCTCGCGGCGTTCCGGCGACAGCAAGCCGGAAAGTGCTGCCTTCACATCATCGACAAGGTTGTAGATGATCGAGTAGTAGCGGATTTCGATGCCCGCGGCCGCCGCGGCCGCACGTGCCTGCACGTTGGCACGGACGTTGAAGCCGATGATCGCGGCCCCCGAGGTCTCCGCCAGCGACACGTCGCTTTCGGTGATGGCGCCGGCGCCGGCATGAACGATGCGCGCACGCACCTCGTCGGTGCCAAGCTTGTCGAGAGCGGCGTTGATCGCCTCGATCGAACCCTGCACGTCGCCCTTGATGACCAGCGGGAATTCCTTCAACCCGCTCGTCTGCAACTGCGACATCATCTGTTCAAGCGAGCCGCGCTGGCCGGCATGGCGAGCCACTGCCTTCTCGCGCGCCAGACGCTGGCGATATTCGGTGATCTCGCGGGCGCGGGCCTCGTTGTTGACGACAGCGAAGCGGTCGCCGGCTTGCGGCGTGCCTTGCAGGCCGAGCACCTCGACCGGCATTGCCGGCGGCGCCTCCTTGATCTGCTCGCCACGGTCGTTGACCAGCGCGCGCACCCGGCCCCATTCGTTGCCGGCGACGAGGATGTCGCCCGGCATCAAAGTGCCGGTCTGCACCAGTACGGTGGCGACGGGGCCACGGCCCTTGTCGAGCTGGGCTTCGATGACCACGCCCTCGGCGGTACGGTCCGGATTGGCCTTGAGGTCGAGGATTTCGGCCTGCAGCAGGATCGCCTCGAGCAGCTTGTCGAGGTTGGTGCCCTTGGTCGCCGACACTTCGACGTCCAGCACTTCACCGCCCATCGATTCGACGAACACCTCATGGCGCAGCAGTTCCGACCGCACCTTCTGCGGATCGGCATCATGCTTGTCGATCTTGTTGATCGCCACGATGATCGGAACGCCGGCCGCCTTGGCATGGCTGATCGATTCGATGGTCTGCGGCATGACGCTGTCGTCGGCCGCCACCACCAGGATGGCGATGTCGGTCGCCTGAGCGCCGCGGGCGCGCATCGCCGTGAAGGCGGCGTGACCGGGCGTGTCGATGAAGGTGATCTTCTGACGGTTCTTCTCGACCTGGTAGGCGCCGATATGCTGGGTGATGCCGCCGGCTTCGCCGGAGACGACATTGGCATTGCGGATGGCGTCGAGCAGCGAGGTCTTGCCGTGGTCGACATGGCCCATGATGGTCACGACAGGCGGCCGCGACACCAGGTCCTCGGCATTGTCGGCAATGTTGAACAGGCCTTCCTCGATGTCGGACTCGGCGACGCGGCGGACCGTGTGGCCGAATTCGGTGGCGACCAGCTCGGCCGTGTCGGCGTCGATGATGTCGCCCGGCTTCAGGATCTGGCCCTGCTTCATGAAGTACTTGACCACATCGACAGCGCGCTCGGACATGCGCTGCGCCAGTTCCTGGATGGTGATGGTTTCAGGCAGGATCACTTCGCGCATAACCTTCTCGCGCGGCTCATTATGCATCGCGCGCTTGAATTTTTCCTGGCGGCGACGCATCGACGACAGCGAGCGGGCGCGCGCGTCCTCGTCGGAAAGCGCCGTGTTGAGGGTCAGCTTGCCGCGACGACGGTCTTCCTCGGCCTTGGTCGGCTTGGCCGGGCGCGCCACTTCGGGCGTAACCGGACGGCGTACCGGGGCGCCGGCGGCGGTGCGCTTCGGCTTGACCTCTTCCTCGTCGTCCGATGCCACAAGCTCGGCAGCCTGCGGCGCGCGGCGGCGCGCTTCTTCCTCGGCGCGGCGGCGGGACTCGGCCTCGGTCTGCAGGCGGGCTTCTTCCTCGGCCTGACGGCGCGCGGATTCCTCGCGCTCGCGCTTGCGGCGTTCCTCATCCTCGTTGCGGCGCTTGGCCTCTTCGATGGCGCGTTGGCGGTCCTCGACGTCGCGAACCTTGGAGCCTTCGAGCGCCCTGCGGCGCGCTTCCATTTCATTGCGCGACAGTTCGTTCAGCACCATGCCGCCGCGTTCGGCCGGCGGCGGCGGAGGCGGCGCCTTGGGCGCTTCCTGCACGACGGGGGCTGCCACTACCGCGGGCTTGGGCGTAAATACGGGTGCAGCCACCGGCTCCGGCTTGTCGCCGGGCATGGAGAATTTGCGCTTCTTGATCTCGACCTGGACCTGCTTGGTGCGGCCATGCGAGAAATTCTGTCGCACGACGCTCTGCTCGGTACCGGGGCGCTTCAGCGTCAAGGTCTTCTTCGGTGTAACACTCAACGTCTTGTCGTCGCCCGATTTCGTATCGCTCATTCCATATCCTCTGCAGCATCATCTTCGTCAGCAACGGCCGCAAGCATTGCCAGATCGTCGGGGGTTCCGCCCCGATATCGGTCGAGCGCAACCATGCGCCTCTCAACCGCCTTGCCCGCGTCTCCCGCGAGAACGGCAGCATGTATCACATTTGTACCCCCCAATGCCAAGCTCAACTCGGCCTCGGAGAAAAGTTTGTAGGCAAGGACTGCAGGCCCGCCGAGGTGGACAGTTGCCCGCCGCGCCTGACTGATCTTGCGCACGCCATCGTCGGATGCCTCGGTCGCGTGGAGCACGAAAAGCGCCAACCCCGAGCGCACCGCGCTCTCGACCTTGGTTGCGCCGAGTGCGATCGAGCCAGCCTTGCGGGCAAGGCCAAGCATACCCAAAGCGGATCGTGCAAGCAGTCCGTCGACCATGCCGCCGAGATCGGGCGGCACGACGACCTGCGCCTTGAAGGCGCGGGCAAACAGGTTCTTCGCCGCCGCCTTGTCGATATGTAGGCGGTCGGCGCTCACCCAACAACCACGGCCGGGCAGATTTCTCTTCAGGTCAGGAACGACGGCCGAATCCGGGCCGACGACGAAACGGATCAGCTCATCCGGCTCGGCTTGCTTGCGCGTGACGATGCAGGTGCGATCGTTCATCTCGTCCTGGGGCGGGTTGTGTGCGATGCGGTTTCACCTCACGCACCAACGGCTTCGTCAGCCGGGACCTGTTCAGCTGCAAGCTCGTCTTCGGTGATCCAGCCGGCCTTGAGGCGGGCTGCCAGAACCATCTGCTCGGCGTCAGCGCGCGACACGCCGTGATTGGCGAGCACACCCGGGAATACCTTGGTCTCGCCGTCCTTGCGTTCCTTCCAGCCGGTCAGGTCGTCGGCGGCATAGCCGGCGAAATCCTCGATCGTCTTCACGCCATCCTCGCCGAGCGTCACCATCATGGCGGTGGTGACGCCAGGGATCTCGCGCAGTTCGTCGGTGACGCCCAGCGCCTTGCGCTTGTCGTCATGCTCGGCTTCGATCTTCTCCAGATATTCGCGGGCGCGGGTCTGGATCTCCGAAGCGGTGTCTTCGTCGAAACCGTCGATCGAGGCGATCTCGCCCGAATCGACATAGGCAACTTCCTCGACGCTGGTGAAGCCTTCGGAGGCCAACACCTGGCCGACCATCTCGTCGACATCAAGGGCTTCCATGAACAGCGACGAGCGTTCGACGAATTCCTTCTGGCGGCGCTCGGATTCCTCGGCCTCGGTCAGGATGTCGATGTCCCAGCCGGTGAGCTGCGAGGCAAGACGCACGTTCTGGCCGCGACGGCCGATGGCCAGCGACAGCTGGTCGTCGGGAACCACCACTTCGATGCGCTCGGCATCCTCGTCGAGCACGACCTTGGCGACTTCCGCCGGCTGCAGCGCGTTGACGATGAAGGAGGCGGCCGAAGGCGACCACGGAATGATGTCGATCTTTTCGCCCTGCAATTCGCCGACCACCGCCTGGACGCGGCTGCCGCGCATACCGACGCAGGCGCCGACCGGATCGATCGACGAGTCACGCGAAATGACGGCGATCTTAGCGCGCGAGCCTGGGTCGCGGGCGACCGACTTGATCTCGATGATGCCGTCATAGATTTCCGGCACTTCCATGGTGAAGAGCTTGGCCATGAACTGCGGATGGGTGCGCGACAGGAATATCTGCGGGCCGCGCTGTTCGCGGCGCACGTCGTAGACATAGGCGCGGACGCGGTCGCCGTACTTGTAGTTTTCACGCGGGATCAGCTCGTCGCGGCGGATAATCGCCTCGCCACGGCCGAGATCGACGATGACGTTGCCATATTCGACGCGCTTGACGGTGCCGTTGACGATCTCGCCGATGCGGTCCTTGTATTCGTCATACTGGCGGTCGCGCTCGGCCTCGCGCACTTTCTGCACGATGACCTGCTTGGCTGACTGGGCGGCGATGCGGCCGAAATCCATTGGCGGCAGCTGTTCGGCGATGAAGTCGCCAAGCTGGGCGTCCGGATTGCGCTCGCGGGCCGAGGAAATGGCGATCTGGGTGGCGTAGTCGTCGACCTTCTCGACCACTTCCATCAGCCGCTGCAGCTTCATCTCGCCGGTGTTGGCGTTGATGTCGGCGCGGATGTTGGTTTCCTGGCCGTAGCGCGAGCGCGCGGCCTTCTGGATTGCATCAGCCATGGCGGCAATGACGATCGACTTGTCGATCGACTTTTCACGCGCCACCGCGTCGGCGATCTGCAGCAGTTCAAGTCTGTTGGCGCTTACAACCATCTTATTTCTCCCGAGCTTGTTGCCGAGCTTTTAGGCCCGGCCGCTCATCATAGTTCCTGTTCGATTTCGTCTTCCGCGCCGCCTTCAGCACCTTCGGGTGCATCATCAGCTTCGCCGCGGCGTTTCTTGGCTTCCTTGCGTTCCCGGTTGTCCTTCGAAAGGGCATCGCGAATAAGGTCGTCGGTGAGGATCAGCCGCACATCGGCGATCGCGTCATAAGGAATGCGAACCGTCGGCTCTTCGCCGTAGGCGGCCTTGTCGCGCTCGAGCAGCATGTCGTCTTCGCCGGCTTCGGCGATCTTGCCCTTGAAGCGCTTGCGGTCGGCGACCGGCACCGAGGTTTCCATCTTCACCAGATGGCCGGTCCAGGTGACGAAATCCGACTTGCGCACCAGCGGCCGGTCGATGCCCGGCGACGACACTTCGAGATGATAGGCCTTCTCGATCGGGTCATCGACGTCGAGCGCCGGCGACACAGCGCGGCTGACCTCTTCGCAATCCTCGACGGTCATGGTGCCGTCCTCGCGTTCGGCCATGATCTGCAGCGTCAGGCCGTTCTGGCCCGACAGATGCACCCGCACGAGGCGGAAGCCAATGCCTCGCAACACCGGCTGAACGATCAGCGCGATGCGCGCATCGATACCGCTTTCGCGGATGATGCGGTCGTCGGCTTCGCTTGCCGTTGCAGTCATGCGGTTCCTGTCGTTCTCTGGATCAGGATGATCGTCGTCCCGAACCATCTCTTTGCTGATGGCTGACCGGCAGGTAATAAAAAAGAGCGGGACCGGGTGGACCCACTCTTCGTCATACCGACCAAGAATTTGAGGCTGATATAGACGATCCCGGCCAGTGTTTCAAGTCTGTTGACGGGCCGGGCAGAGTGCAGCCGGGGACGGCTGGCAGGATTGCGCGCGGCGCATGCCGGCCATCCGGTAACGGCCCTGTGATCCCGGATTTCACATCCCTATCTATGTTGCACTGCACAAATCAAAGATGAGCGCGCGGTGGCGCGCGAAAGGTCAAGACAATGAGCAACCGTACCGTGTTTTCCGCCATAGGCGACGCCTTTGCCCTGTTCGGCAGCGCCGTTGCCGCCTCGCGGGCCGTCGAAGCCGGCCGCAAGCCGCGCGCCAACGATCTGCGCCGGCTCGGCATGGACCCGACCGCTTTCGGCAAGATCGGCCGTTTCTGAAGCCAGACCGGCTGTTGATGCGGGACACTTTCCCGCATCGAACTATTTTCTGATGAAGGTGAGATAGGCCGGCCGTCGGCCCTCGCGAATGGCTTTCGCCTCGTAGCGTGTGCCCGGCCAGCCTTCATAGGGCCGATGCCAGTCGGCCCCACCTTGCGCCTGCCAGAGGAGCGCGCCATGCGCCCGACAGTGCAACAAGGTCCAGTTCACATAGGTGTCGATGTCGGATGCGAAGCGGAATTTTCCGCCCGGCTTCAGCACGCGCGCGAACCGATCGAGGTTGAGCGGGCTGACGAAACGCCGCTTCCAGTGCTTTTTCTTCGGCCAGGGATCGGGGTAGAGCAGATCGATGCCGTCGAGCGACGCCTGCGGCAACCAATCGAGCAGGCGCGTGGCGTCGTCATCATAAACGCGAAGATTGGCAAGCGGCTTTTCCCGCACCGCCATCATCAGCTTGGCCATGCCGTTGACGAACGGCTCGACACCGATGAAGCCGGTCGCCGGTGCCTCCGTGGCACGGTGCAGCAGATGCTCACCGCCGCCGAAGCCGATTTCCAGCCGAACCGTTGAAACATCCGCTGAGAATAGCGCGCGCAATTCTGCCGGCGCCTGGACGGAGAGGTCGAGGCCATAGGCCCCAAGACCGCTTTCCAGCGCCGCCGCCTGCTGCGGGCGAATGGTCTTGCCGTGCCGGCGGCCGAAGAACCCTTCGGTCGCGCGGCTCCGCCTGTCCTGTGGATCCATGGCCTGGTCGCGCGCCGCGCTTAGATTGAGATGAGATTTGGGATTGAGATGAGATTTGGCTGAAATCTCATCTCAATCTAATCCTTTGTTGGAGCACGATCTTTTCCAAAAAACCGGTACCCACTTTTTGGAATCATGCCTAAGCAGCGATCGCGTCCTTGAGCGCCTTGGCCAGATCGGTCTTTTCCCAGGAGAAGGACCCGTCTCGGCCGGCCTTGCGGCCGAAATGGCCGTAGGACGAGGTCTTTGCGTAGATCGGCTTGTTGAGGTCGAGATGCCTGCGGATGCCGGATGGCGACAAATCCATCACCGTGCGCAGCGCTTCCTCGAGCTTGGCCTCGTCGACCTTGCCGGTGCCGTGCAGGTCGACATAGACCGACAGCGGCTGAGCAACGCCGATGGCGTAGGACAGCTGGATGGTGCAGCGGTCGGCGAGCTTGGCCGCCACCACATTTTTGGCGAGATAGCGCGCCGCGTAGGCGGCGGAGCGGTCGACCTTGGTGGTGTCCTTGCCGGAGAAGGCGCCGCCGCCGTGCGGGGCAGCACCACCGTAGGTGTCGACGATGATCTTGCGGCCGGTCAGGCCGGCGTCGCCGTCCGGCCCACCGATGACGAACTTGCCGGTCGGGTTGATGTACCACATGCAATCGTCGGCGATCTTGAGGTCGCCGAGCGCCTCACGGATGTAAGGCTCAACGACCTTGCGGACCTTCTTGGAATCCCAGGTCGCGTCGAGATGCTGCGTCGATAGCACGATCTGAGTCGCTTCGGCGGCCTTGCCATCGACATAGCGAACGGTGACCTGGCTCTTGGCGTCAGGCCCGAGCTTGCCGGCTTCGCCGTTGTTTTCGTGACGGGCAGCGGCGAGCAGTTCGAGAATCTTGTGGCTGTAATAGATCGGCGCCGGCATCAGGTCCGGGGTCTCGCGGCATGCATAGCCGAACATGATGCCCTGGTCGCCGGCACCCTCTTCGCCCTGGCGGTCGGCGGCGTTGTCGACTCCCTGGCCGATGTCGGGCGACTGGCCGTGCAGCAGAACCTCGATCTTTGCCGTCTTCCAGTGGAAGCCGGCCTGCTCGTAGCCGATTTCGCGGATCGCCTTGCGGGCGACCGACTTGAACTTGGCCGGGTTGACGACCGAATGCCCGGCGGCGTCCTTGAGGATGTTGCCGGCTTTGTCCCGCTTCAGCAGAGTATCGGGAACCCTTACTTCGCCGGCGATGACGACGCGGTTGGTGGTTGCGAGCGTCTCGCAGGCGACGCGGACTTTCCATGGGTCCATGCCGGTCTTCTTGGCCTCGCGATAGACCAGATCTACGATCTCGTCCGAGATGCGGTCACAGACTTTATCGGGATGACCCTCGGCCACGGATTCCGAGGTGAAGAAGTAGTTCTGCCGCGTCACGGGTGTCCCCTCTTGAAAAAACGATCGGCAGGGCTGCCGATTTTGGCGCGCCACGTGTTAACGGTGCCGGGCGCCGCTCGTCAAGCGGTGCCGCGGTTCTGGCATGAGTGTCGCAGCAATATATCTTGTACCACCGGCGGCTTGGCGCCGCCGGCAGTCGAGCCTCTGGGCTACTCGGGCCCAGGGGATTACTGGGGCCAATGGGTCAATCGACCCACCGAATCACTCGGCATCTTCGGCAGAAAGGGACTTCACAAGGTCGATAATCCGGCGGCGCACCTTCACATCCGCGATCTTGACGAACGCGCGGTTGAGCTGAAGCCCTTCCGGACTGCCGCAGAATTCGACGGCGAAAGCCATCGAAGTGTCCTCGGCAAATCCTCTATTACCCACCGGCTCCTGCCCTGGCGCATCCTCGAAAAAGAAGGCGACAGGCACGCTGAGTATCGAGGCTATTGCCTGCAGACGGCTGGCGCCGACGCGGTTCGTTCCTTTTTCATATTTTTGGATCTGCTGAAACGTAATACCGAGATTTTCACCAAGCTTTTCCTGGCTCATTCCAAGCATATTGCGCCGAAGGCGGACTCGACTTCCGACATGGATGTCGATCGGATTCGGTTTCTTCTTGTTTTCTTCTGTCATTTTTTCCTCGCCGAATTTTTCCGGCCTTTTCTATTTTTCTCGCCCAAACGAAGCCGGAGCCAACTGCCCCAACAGAAACACCAACCGACTTCGAGAAAATTAGGCGGTAACAGTATGAGTTTCTAATGTGTCGACTGTCAATTCACCCGTAGCCGTTGCCTTACGTTCAAGCTGAGGGCGATTGCGGCAAACACCAACATGATCAGCATTCCGTTAATGCGCCGCCCCGCGGCGGAGATGAAGGCTTGGCCGGAGATCGGCACCCGCACGTCGATGGCGCCACGTGCATCGACCGCCAATGCGTCGACGATGCGTCCGCGCGTATCGACAACGGCGGAAATGCCGTTGTTGGCGGCGCGCAACAGTGGCAATCCGTTTTCCACCGCGCGAATCTGAGCCTGCCTGAAATGCTGGTACGGCCCAGGCGTGTCGCCGAACCATGCGTCGTTGGTGACGTTTACAATAAGCTGGGATGACGTTGCGTCAACAGCCACAAGATCAGGAAAGATCACCTCGTAGCAAATAAACGGCAAGGCGCTGATGCCGCCGGGCAGAGCGATCGGATGGCGCTCGTTGCCGGCGGCGAAGTTCATCGGCCCGGCGACGAGCTGTCCGATGCCGAAGCGGCTGAGCAGACCGGAAAACGGCAGATACTCGCCGAACGGCACCAGATGGACCTTGTCGACGGCATCAGCGATTTCGCCCTTGTCATCGATCGCCACCACCGAATTGTAGTAGCGGCTGTCGGCATCCGCCCCGGATCCGCGCTCCTCGCGCACGACGCCGGCAATCAGCATCTGACCAGGCTGCAGCATGTCGCCGAGCGCGGTCAGCGCGTCCGGACGCTCGGTGAACAGGAAGGGTACCGAGGTCTCCGGCCACAGGATCAACTGCGGTTTGTCATGACCGGGATCGGGCGCTGCGGCCGACAGGCCCACCATCGTGGCGAAGATGCGGTCGCGCACCGAGGCGTCCCATTTTTCGCTGAGGTCGACATCCGGTTGCACGATACGGACATCGAGAGTGCGGGTTGTCGGCTTGTCGGGGGTCGCGAGCCTGAAATAGCCGAAGCCAGCATGGGCGGCGACGAGAATGGCAAGCAGGACCACACCGAGACGGACATGCCGGCGTGCTGCAAGCAAGGCCGGCATGGCGAAGACAAAGACCGCCAGCGCGTTCATGCCGACCATGCCGGTCACCGACACGCTTTGCATCAACAGCGGCACGGGCATCGCCGCATAGCCGACGGCATTCCAGGGAAAGCCGGTGAACAGGAAGCCGCGCAGCCATTCCGTCAGGCCAAAAGCAAAGGCAAGGGCGGCAACGCGGCCAATATCGTTGGTCCATAACAGCCGCGCGACGACGGCGGCGAAGCCGTAGAAAAATGCCAGCGCCAAAGGAATGCCGACGACCGCGAAGGGTAAGGCCCAGGCGAAACTGTCGGCCTCGACCAGAAGCGCCTCGCCGATCCACCACAGGCCGGCGAGGAAATAGCCGAAACCGAACCACCAGCCGATGGCAAAAGTCGGCCGCAGGCGCCTGAGCCAGCCGTCGGAAGCCTCGCCGGTGGCGCCGTCGAGCAGCCAGACCAGCAGTGGAAACGAGACGAAACAGACGGCGAAGAAATCGTAAGGCGCCTGGGCGAGCACCGCCAGCGCCCCGGCAAGAAACGCCACCAGCGCGCGTCGCCAGCCCCAAAGCAGAATTATCCGGCCGGCAAGGCGCTCCATACAGACTTCCCAAGTCGCGCGAATCAGGAGCCAAGATTTATCAGATTTATTGAAACGCGAACCGGCCGATCGCTGCGCTATCGGTGCCATCCCTCGATGGTGAGCCCGCTCAGGTGCTCGGCCTCCTCGCGCGGCACGGTGCGCACGGTCTGGGTGAAGGTCCAGACATGGCCTTCGGGGTCGCGCGCCCGATACTGCCGTTCGCCGTAGAAATGGGCGGCAGGCTCCTCGACGATTTGGGCTCCAGCCGCCATTGCCCGCTCACAATGCACGTCCAGGCCGTCTTTCAGATGCACACAGACCGACTGAGTGTTCTTGCCGCCGACGCTTACCGGACTGGCAATATGATCGGCCCATTCGGAATCGACGATGATGTAGCCGTCGCCAAAACGCATTTCGGCATGGACCAGCCGTCCGTCGGCGTCGCTGACCACCATGCTCGGCTCGAAGCCGAAGGCCGTTTCGAGCCATTTCAATGCGGCTCGCGGGTCCTTGTAGAACACACCCGAGCCAAAGGTTGAGGGCTTGAAGGGATCGTCGATCGTCATCGGCCGGGCGACGTTCTGTCCTAGGCCTGCTCGGTGCGGGGGGCGGTCACGCGGCGGCGACGCTCGCCCTTCTGGTTCTGGACGATGCGCACCCGCTTGACGCGGCGCGGATCGGCGTCGAGCACGTGGAATTCGAAGCCGGGGATGGCTTGCACAACCTCACCACGCGCGGGCACGCGGCCGAGCGTGTTGAAAATCATGCCGCCGATCGTGTCGACATATTCACCATGCTCACCGGCGGTAAAGTCCTCGCCGATCATCTTGGCGACCTCGTCGATCTCGGCCTTGCCGTCGACGACGAACACGCCCTCGCCGGTCTGGGTGATCAGCGGCTCGTCCTCGTCATGCTCGTCCTCGATATCGCCGACGACCATCTCGACGATGTCTTCCAGCGAGGCGAGACCATCGGTGCCGCCATATTCGTCGATGACCAGCGCCATCTGGGTTCGCGTCGTCTGCATATGGCCCATCAGGTCGGAGGCAAGCATCGAGGGCGGCACGAAAAGCACCGGGCGGATCAGATTGAGGTCGCCGATGGTGCGGCCGAGATCGACCTGGGCGAGGTCGAGAAGCGTCGTTGCCGGCGTCTTCCTGGATGTTCTGCCCTTCTTGACCCGGGCGACCTTGGTGATGTGGGCCAGCACGTCGCGGATGTGAACCATGCCGCGCGGATCGTCGAGCGTCTCGGAATAGACCGGCATGCGGGAATGGCCGGACTGCTCGAACAGACCGAGCAGATCGCCCAACGTCGTGGTGATCTCGACGGCCTCAATATCGGCGCGCGGCACCATGACGTCCTCGACGCGTACCTCGCGCAGGCGCAATATGTTGTTGAGCATGGCGCGTTCGCCGGGCGAGAAAGACCCGGCATCGCTGGTCGTTTCGGCAAGCGCGCCGGCGATTTCCTCGCGCAGGCTGGTGCCGTTCCGCTGCCTGAAAAGGCCCAAGACGCGGTCGAACAGGGACGGACCGGCAGGCGATGGCTCGCTGGCAATACTACCAGAAGCGGGGCTGCCGGAACTGGGACTCGGACTCGATCCCTCTTCCGCCGTATCGGAAGGCTTTGTCGCACTGCCAGCCTCGGGGCGGGCGGCAGTTTCTGGTTTGTCGTTCATCGTCGTCCGGTCAATTGGTCTTTTGTCATTACGTGTAGGGATCGGGAATGGCAAGCCTTGCGAGCGCTGAGCGCTCGATGGCTTCCATCTCCTCGGCCTCTGCATCGGTCTCGTGATCGTAGCCCAGCAAATGCAGCAGGCCGTGGATGACGAGATGGGTGATATGGTTCTCGAAGGGCTTGTCTTCCAGGGCTGCTTCGCGCGCCACCGTTTCGGCGGCGAGCACGATGTCACCCAGCATCGGCGGCAGCTTGCCACCCCTGGGGAACGGAAAACCCGGGAAAGACAAGACGTTGGTCGCCTTGTCCTTGCCGCGCCAGCCGGCATTGAGGGTACGGATATGGGCATCGTCGGAAAAGACGATGCTGAGTTCGGAAGGACCGGCAGCAGCGGTTTCGGCAAAGGCAGCCGACACGGCGCGATCGACCAGACGCGTCAGCGCCGCCTCATCGGGCCAGTCGCCGGCCTCGACCGACATATCGATCTCGACGGGAACCGAACTATCCCCGCCGCCAGGTCTTATGTCTTCAGGCATGAGCCCGCATCGTCACATCAGCTCTCGGCGCCGAGGCCGCGCGCCAGCTTGGCGTCGCGGTCATAGGCCCTGACGATTTCGGCCACCAGCGGGTGGCGCACAACGTCGACATCGTTGAAGCGCACGGTTACCGCGCCCGCCACGCCGTCAAGGACACGCAAGGCTTCGACGAGGCCCGACTTGGTGCTTGGAGGCAGATCGATCTGCGTCGGATCGCCGGTGACGATCATGCGCGAATTCTCGCCGAGGCGGGTCAAAAACATCTTCATCTGCATCGGCGTGGTGTTCTGCGCCTCGTCGAGGATGACGGCGGCATGCGCCAGCGTGCGGCCGCGCATGAAGGCCAGCGGCGCGATCTCGATGACCTCGGCGGCAATGGCGCGCTCGACCTTGTCGGCCGGCATCATGTCGTAAAGCGCGTCATAGAGCGGCCGCAGGTACGGATCGACCTTTTCCTTCATATCGCCGGGCAGAAAACCCAGCCGCTCGCCGGCCTCGACCGCCGGCCGTGACAGGATGATGCGCTCGACCATGCCGCGCTCGAGCAGCATCGCCGCATGCGCCACCGCCAGATAGGTCTTGCCGGTGCCGGCGGGGCCAATGCCGAAGACAAGTTCCGAACGCTCCAGCGCCCGCATATAGGCGTCCTGGTTGAGCGAACGGGCATAGATCGTCTTCTTGCGGGTGGAGATCTGGGCGGCCGAAACCTTGCCCTTGCGTTCCAGCGTCGGCAGCGTCAGCTGGTCGTCGGCGGCAATCGCCATGCGCACGGCGCCATCGACGTCGGACTGGCCGATATCGGTGCCCTTCTGGAGAATGCCGTAGAGATTGTCGAGTGCGCGGCGCGCCTGTTCGGCCGCCGAGGCCGAGCCCTTGATGGTCAACTGGTTGCCGCGCGAGCGGATGTCGACGCCGAGCTTCTGCTCGAGCCGGGCCAGGTTCTCGTCGAACTGGCCGTACAGGGCGCTGGCAAGCTTGTTGTTGTCGAAAGTCAGAACGATGTGCGCCATGTCAGAGGCCCCGGATGTCTGGTTCTGGGGCAGAGTCTTCACTTCAGCAGCGCTCAACCGTCTCTCCTCATCTGCCGAGGCCATCAAACCAACTCGGCGAACAGGCTATTGTAGCCCGTCTTCGTGATTCGCACCCGGATAATGTCACCGATTTCCCCGGCCTTTTCATCAACAATAACCGGCTGCAGCCAGGGCGAGCGGCCGACCTTCTGGCCGGCCTGACGGCCGGGTTTCTCGATCAGCGTGTCGATGGTGCTGCCGACCAGGCCCAAGCCGAAATCCTGCTGCTGCTTGAGCAACAATGCCTGCAGCTGTTGCAAACGTTCATCCTTGACCGCTTCCGGCACGTGATCGGGCATATCGGCGCCCGGCGTGCCGGGACGCGGCGAATATTTGAACGAGAAGGCCGAGGCGTAGTTCACCTGGCGCACCAGACCCATCGTGGCCTCGAAATCCGCCTCGGTTTCACCGGGGAAGCCGACGATGAAGTCACCGGACAGCGCGATGTCGCCGCGTGCAGCGCGGATGCGCTCGAGCAGCGCCAGATAGTCCTTGGCCGTGTGCCTGCGGTTCATCGCCTTGAGGATGCGGTCTGACCCGGATTGCACCGGCAGGTGCAGATAAGGCATCAAAGCCGGGAGATCGCGATGGGCAGCGATCAATTCGTCGTCCATGTCGCGCGGATGGCTGGTGGTGTAGCGCAGCCGCGCCAGGCCAGGAATTTCGGCCAGCCGGAACAGCAGGCGACCAAGCCCCCATTCCATGCCATCCTCACCCTTGCCGTGCCATGCATTGACGTTCTGCCCCAGCAGCGTCACCTCGCGCACACCGGCATCGGCCAGCCGCTCGGCTTCGGCGACGATCTGCGCCACCGGCCGCGACACTTCCGAGCCCCTGGTATAGGGCACGACGCAGAAGGTGCAGAATTTGTCGCAGCCTTCCTGCACCGTGAGGAAGGCGGTGACGCCGCGCTTGATCATTTCGGCGCGCTTCGGCTGCGGCAGATGCTCGAACTTGTCCTCGATGGCGTATTCGGTCTCGACGATCTTCTCGCCGCCACGCACCCGGGCCAGCACATCGGGCAGCCGGTGATAGGTCTGCGGGCCGATGACCAGATCGACAGCAGGCGAACGGCGGATGATTTCCGCGCCTTCGGCCTGCGCGACGCAACCGGCGACGCCGATCAGCATTTCGCGCCCAACTGCTGCGCGTTCAGCCTTCATGTCGCGGATGCGGCCGAGCTCGGAATAGACCTTTTCCGCCGCCTTCTCCCTGATATGGCAGGTGTTGAGCAGCACCAGATCCGCGTCGGCGATGACATCGGTCGCGGTGTAGCCGTCGGCGGCCAGCGCATCGGTCATGCGCTGTGAGTCATAGACATTCATCTGGCAGCCATAGGTCTTGACGAAGACCTTTTTGGCCGGGGCGGACGCCGCAGCAGCGCTTTGCGAGGCGCTGTCGGTTTCGTTCCGTTCTATCGTGTTCAAATCCATCCGGCGGCTTCTAACGCCTTTCCGTGACAAAAAACAGACGATTCTCGGGCATCGGCCTGTAGGCGCTCGGCCTGCGCTAGCGGCTCGGTCGGGGATCGGCGAGCGCGGCCTGCATCATGGCGCGCACCTTGCTTTCCATCATCCTCGACGTTTCCTTGCGGTTCGAGCCCTTGGAAAAGGCGATGGGCTCGCCGAAATGCACCTCGACGTCAATGGCGCCTTCGGCCATCAGCACCTTCAGATGCGGCATCAGGTCCTGATCGCCGATCCAGGCAGCGAGCGGCCGGTGGCGACGGCCGAGAGGCACGCCGTGCACCCGCGTGTAGGCAATCGCCAGCGGCTGGATGAAGACCTGCTCGGCCGCGCCTTCCGAAATCGCCATCGAGGCGGCGCCGAACAAGGTGCTCTTGAACGGCAGGATGGTGTTGCCGTCGCCGGTAGAGCCCTCGGCAAACAGCACCATGGCGTCGCCCTTGGCCATGCGGCTGGCGATCTCGCTGGCCTGGTCGCCAGCTGTCCGCTTGCGCTCGCGTTCGATGAAGACCGTACGCTGCAGTTTCGACAGCCAGCCGATCAGCGGCCATCCCTCCATGTCCGCCCGGGCGATGAATGTCACATCGGCAAAGGAGCCCAGCACCATGATGTCGGTCCAGGAGATATGGTTCGAGGCGACCAGCAGCGGGCGCTGGCTGGACAGTGCGCCTTTGACATGGATGCGCAGGCCGAGCGTCCGGACGATGAGGCTGTGCCAGACCTTCAGAATGACCGTCTCGCGCCAGATTCCGGTCTTCATCGACAGCAGCTGCAAAGGCACAAGGACCAGCGAACCGACGACAACGAGGCTCAGCGCCAGGAAAATCCTGATTTTTCCGATCATGCAGCTTGGCCCTGCCCCAAAACTTTGGCTAGCGAAGATCGCGGCGCATGACAAGCGCGCCGGTAGGACCATGTTCGGTCGAGCGGTAATAATTGGCGCGGTGGCCGACCTGGCGGAAGCCCAGCCGCCGGTAGAGGGCGATGGCAGCGACATTGGTCTCGTCGACCTCAAGGAACAGCGCCTCGGCGCGCTGCGCATGCAGTTCGCGCAGCACGGCGTCCATCAATTGCCAGCCGAGCCCCTGGCGGCGATGCGAGCGCGCCACCGCCACGGTCAGAATCTCGCCCTCGCCGGCTGCAAGCCTGGCCAGCACGAAGCCGACCGGCGGCTTGGCGCCCTGGCCGATTTCGCGCGCGGCATAGCCGAACACGGTTTCCTGTTCGAGCAACGCGGCGAACTCGCCATCGGTCCAGGACCGGACGAAATCCTCGCGATGCAGCACCGACGCTGCCGGGCTGTCGGCGATGGTCAGCGGCTCGAGCGCATAGTCCCTGCGGCGCGGCTGGAGGAAAGGGATGCGCATCACTTTTCCTGTCTCAACAGGATGAACCCGGCCTGCGCCTTGGCATCGGCGCCGCGCAGATAGAGTGGCTTCGGCCTGTCGCCCTCACCTTTTGCAGCGGCGAGCCGGGCGTAGACGGCAATGTCGGCGGTGGCAGCCGTCGGGCCGATATCGAAATCGCGACCGGCCGCGGCTGCGATCTGCACGGCGGCCGTGCCGGCAAGCACCGGACGATTGTCCGCCGCCATTCCCGCGGCTTGGGCAAGTGTGGTCACAGCCGGACCATAGCGCAAAATCGCTTCCGCATCGTAAAACGCGGCATGGATCTCCTCGCGGCCTGCATCGAGAGCGGCCAGGATCGGGCGGCCGGGAAATGCCGCCCTCGCCTCGGCCGCCAGCGCCTCCAGTGTCGTTACCCCGATCGCCGGGATCTTCAGCGCCAGCGCCAGGCCGCGCGCCGCCGAGACGCCCACCCGCAGGCCGGTGAAGGAACCCGGACCGATGGAGACCGCAACGGCGCCAAGGCCGGTATAATCGGTGCCGTCCGCTTTCAACGCTTCGTCAATGACAGCCATCAGGTGTTCGGCGTGGCCTTTGCCGAGATCGAGTACCGAGCGGCCGAGCTCTCTGTCGCCCGATGCGTCATAGACGCAAGCGGCGCAGAGATTGGCGGCACAGTCGATGGCGAGCAGTTTCATGGGCGACCGGTTCGAAAAACAGTCTCCCTCTGCCCGCCACGGCGCGCCGCCGCAAGAGCCAGCGCGTAAATTGTTAAGCGGCTTCGCTTCGGTGCAGGCCGGACGGCTTACGCCGCCGGCGCGATGCGCAGCATGTGGTTGTCCCAGACATAGTCGGGCTCGGAGCGCGTCGCGCCGCTGCCTTCGATGATTTCGCCGGCACCCGTGGTTGCCATGAAGCCCGGGCCGTCGGGCGCCAGGCCGCAGACCTCGACCAGCGCCTTGGTGGCGACGATCTTGCCGCTGGCGGCGTCGATGACGGCCAGCGAATTGCCTTCCGGCGAAGACACCGCGACCGTGCCGGCAATCGGGTTGGCGGCGACCGAGCCGATGTAATTCCGGAAGCCGGATAGCACGTCCTGCCGCATGTCGAGCAGCTGCAGCCCCTTGCCGCGCGTGGCGCGGCCGACCAGCGGAGGCCGCTCGGTGCCCGGCCCGCGGTACTGGCAGCCGAACCAGATGGTGCCTGTGGGGTCGGCATCCATGTGGCGAATCGACAGCTGGTGCAGAGCCGGCGGCAGTTCGTGCTTTTCGATGAGATAGCCGGTTGTGCGATCGACCAGCACATAGGACGGCTTCATGGTGGCGATGTTGAGCTCGGCGCGGCCATAGTCGGGATGGGTCTCGATGCCGCCATTGGCGATGGCGATCGACCGGCCGTCTCCGAGCAGCAAGAGCTCATGCGGCCCCATGCCATAGGTCGGAAACTCGCCGATGCGGCTGAACTTGGCCCGTGCGTCGTAGATCCCGACGACGCCGGCGGCATTGTCGAAATTGTTTTCGGTGGCGTAAAGCAGCGCGCCGTCGGTGGAAAACACACCGTGGCCGAAGAAATGCCGACCGGTGATGCTGGCGATGGTCAGCGGCGGCTCGCGGCCGGCATGGTCGAAGACCACGGCGAAGGTGCCGGGTTGCCGGGCGAAGACCACGGAGCGCTTCGAGACCGGATCGAAGGTGACGTCGTGGCCACGGTCGGGCAGGTCGATCGCATGCAATACTTTTCCGGCTTCGGACAACACAGCGGCGCCAAAGCTGCCGTCGCGCTTGACGAAGGCGGTGGCAAAGACGGCATCGGCGGCAAGCGTGTCCGCCCAGGCCCGCGGCGCCATTGACGCGACGAAGCCGGCGCCGGCAGCTCTGAGAAAATCGCGGCGGTCCATCAGCGGCTTGCGTGTCGCAACCATTGGTCAGTCCCCGTCCAGTGACGAAAAGCCGGCGGTCAGGCCGAACTCGGCGGTTAGCCGGGTGCCGATCAAGCCCGACAGGCTGGAGGTGATCAGCGCGAAATGTTCGAGTTTTCCGCGCTCCGCGGGATCGGCCAGCGTCTTGTCGATCCGACCCTGGATGGATTTGGCAGTGGCAACGCCATTGATGAGCTGGATATGGATGGATTCCGCCATCCATCTGCTATCCTCGGGCAGCGCGTCGCCGAGCTTCGAGGCCTGGAACAGCGCATCAATGCCGGAGAGGTTGCCGGCTAATGACAGGCCGGTGTTTTGCGACCGCCAGTAGATCGCTTGCCTTGGCTTGTCAGCCTCCGGCTTGGCGCCGAAAAAACCTTTGAGGCGCACGTCGCGGACCATTTCCAGCTCGTTGATGAAGACGCCGACCAGTTCGGTCACCGCTTCGGTGCCGTCGCGGTAAAGCGCATTGTCGGGTCCGGGATTAGCCCACGAGGCTGCAAAACCGTCCGGTTTTTTCCAGGCCGCGTCGACATCGGCCGCCATGGTCTCGATGTTCTTGGCGACTGCCGCGCCATAGGCGCAGCGATAGGGCTCGTCCTTGCCGACGAGCGTCTCGGCGCCGTCGCCGTAAAGCACGAACTCAAGCGCCCCTAATCCCTGCATCGCGACACTCTTGCCCGCCAGCTGCGCCGGATCGGTGGCGGTCGGATCCTTGCCGGCCAGCGCCGCCTGCACCTGCTTCAGGCCGATGCTCTTTCGGTCCGGCCAGTAGAGCATGCGCTCCAGCCGGTTGTTCTCCTTGATTGGCCCGAAGCCGATGATTTCAGCCGACGACCAGGCTGCGACCGTGGCCGAGAATCCGGCATGCGCGGCATCGAGGTTGCCCTGCGACGGCGCCTGGCAGAGCGCGTCCATGGCCTTCGCCAAGGTGCCGGCATGGCCATGCAGGCTGGCATAGGCGGGGCGGACAAATCCGTCGATCGCTCTTTGAATGACATCGGAGGCTTTCACCGAGGCCGATGCCGGGGACGCACCGAACAGAGCCAATGGGAGGAGTAGAACAGGCAAAACCCGCTTGAGCATCAGAATGACTCCAGGAATTTGATGAGAGCATCGCGGTCGGCCGTATTGGCGGCGGCAAAGCGATCGCGCGCCTTCTGCCCCTCGCCGCCATGCCACAGGATCGCTTCGGTAAGCGTGCGCGCACGCCCGTCATGCAGGAAGAAAGCGTTGCCGTTGACGGTCTTTGTCAGGCCGATGCCCCATAGCGGCGGGGTGCGCCATTCACTGCCCGTGGCATCGCCCACCGCCTGGCCGTCGGCAAGGCCAGGCCCCATGTCGTGCAGCAGAAAGTCGGAATAGGGCCAGATCAGTTGGAACGCCTGCGCCTTGTTCCCGCGCATGGTGACGAATTTCGGCGTATGGCAGGCAATGCAGCCCATCTCGTAGAACAGCTTCTTGCCGGCGAGCACGGCGGGTGCGCCGACATCGCGCCGCGCCGGCACCGCAAGGTTCTGTGAATAGAAGGTGACGAGGTCCATCACCGGTGGTGGCGCCTCGACCGGGCCGAGCCGCTTCTGCACGCCATTGGGCATGGCTAAGCAGGCCTCTTCGGCTGCGGTGCAATCGCCCCAGTGGCTGGGCTCTTCCGGCGTCGAAATGCCGATATCGCCGGCAAAGGCGTCCGCCGCCTGCTGGCGGATCGATGCGGTCTGCGCCTTCCAACCGAAGCGGCCAAGCGTCAGTTGCCCGCTGCTGAGGTCACGCACCATGTTGGGCTTGCCGGAAATGCCGTCGCGGTCGTCGGGATCGGCATGGGCAAGGATGTCGGCCGGCGCGATCTGTTCGATCAGGCCAAGGCCGATCATGGGCGGGGTCAGACGTGGCGACAGCGTGGTGCGCGGGTCAAGCGGGCCGTAGCCAAGCCCGTCGAGCGAATAGCTCGGCTTGCGCAGCGAAACGATGCTACCGTCGCCGAGCGTGACCTTTTCCTCGCGATAATCGACATACATGCGGCCTTCGCCCTTGAGGCCGGGCACCGCCAGTTCCTGCAACTGCGCGCCGTAGACCGGATCGGGGAAGTTCAGCACCTTGTGCACGGCAATCTCGGCTTTTTCCTCGGCCGTGCTCGCATCGCGCGCCAGCCGCAGGAACATCGACGTGGTGCGGCGGTCGGCGGCCGGCGGTCGGCCGCGGCCATCCTTCAAATGGCAATTCTGGCAGGCGCGCTCGTTGAACAGCGGTCCGAGACCATCCGAGGCCTGGGTCGAGGATGGCGACGACACCCAGTTCTTGCGGAAAAGCGCATTGCCGAGCTTGAAATTGCCCTGTTCCTCGAAGGTGATGTTTTCAGAGGGTTGCGAGAAGGCGTCGCGGTTGACCTGCTTGCGCGACGTGCCGGCGCCGCCTTGCATCGTTTCGAAGGATTCGGGCTTGGAGAAATCCTGGGTTGGCCTGGTAACGGCAAGGACGCGGGACCGGTCCTTCGGCGTCAGGTCGGTGCGGCTCGTGGCGAGGCCGACCGGTTCCGACGATCCGGCCAGGGCCGGGGCCAAAATTGCCGCCAGGGTTACAACCGAAAGCCCGCGAAAGGCCTGATATCGCGGGTTTTTGAGGAGCAGCGGGCCGGCGGCCCGCCGCAAGCGGCGCAGAATATCTATGGGGCGCCGCATTCCTGCATGGTCCTATTCCGCCTCGTCCGCCGATGCGGCGTTGAGCTGGCCGTATTTTTCCTCGCCGATCGAGGCAAGGAGGTCGAGCTGCGTCTCGAGGAAGTCGATGTGACCTTCCTCATCCGCCAGCAATTCCTCGAACAGCTTCATCGTCACGTAGTCGCCGGCTTCGTTGCAGATCTCGCGCGAACGCTTGTAGGCGGTGCGTGCGTCATATTCGCCGGCGAGATCGGATTCGAGCACTTCCTTGACGTTCTGGCCGATGCGCAACGGCGCCACGGACTGCAAATTGGGATGCCCTTCGAGGAAGATGATACGGGCCACCAGCCGGTCGGCATGGTGCATCTCCTCGATCGATTCGGCGCGTTCCTTCTTTGCCAGCTTGGCATATCCCCAATCTTCGAGCAGGCGGAAATGCACCCAGTATTGATTGACGGCGCCAAGCTCCAGGAACAGAGCCTCGTTAAGCCGCTCGATGATCTGCGGTTCGCCTTTCATGGATTCTGCTCCCATATTGGACGCGCAGGCCTCTGACGCGATCCAGGTGTGAAACGATGTCCACGCCGCTCGCCTCCGAACGGGTGTGGTAATTTTCGGTGACCCGAATGATCGTTTCGACCACATTTGGGAAGCAGCCGCAACAGCGACCGCGCTTTTGCATCGTGTGATAGACCTTCGCCGGCACGATCAGTTGCCAGGGGTCCTGATCCAGCAGATCGACGATCGTCTGCTCAATCTCCTTTTCGGTGATGATGTTGCAATGGCAGATCAGCATGGATTGGCTCTGGCTGACGGCGCCCCTCCGCGCCGTTTGGCTGGTAGTTGGTTGGGGTGCTACTTGAACACCTTGTCCGGTGCGTCGAGGCTGTCGGACCCCTCGAAGGCTATGTTGTTCAGGTTCAGCGCGCCGACGGCGCGTTCGATCGACTTGGTCTGGTCGACCAGCGCGTCGATTGCCGCCTGCACGGTAGCATTGCCTTCGGTGTTGCCCTCGGCGATCTGCTGGTCGTAGGCCTCGCCGGCCACTTCCCGCGCCTTGATCGCCTCCATCTTGGCGACCGAGACATCGAGCTTGTCGGACAGTTCCTTGTCGATCGCCGGATCGGCCGCCTTGACCATATCGTGCACCGACGGGCCTGAAACGACGGTGCCGTCGATGCGCGTGTAGCTGGCGAGATAGGCGGCGCGGATGCCGATGGCGTCATAGAGATGCGAGTTGTAGGTATTATCCGAGAAGCAGTCGTGCTCCTCTTCGGGATCGTGCAGCAGCAGGCCGAGTTTCATGCGCTCCCCGGCCAGTTCGCCGTAGGACAGCGAGCCCATGCCGTTGAAGATCACCGAGATAGCGGTGTTCGGCTGGCCATCGACGAGGTTCTTGCGGGCGGCGCCGTCTTCCTTCCAGTTGCCGACCATCTCCTGCAGGTCGGAGACCAGAAGATCGCTGGCCGACTTCAGATACTCGGCCCGGCGATCGCAATTGCCGCCGGTGCAGTTCTTGAGGTCGTAGTCGGTGTACGGACGCTCGCCGGCGCCCGGGCCGGTGCCGTGCAAATCCTGGCCCCAGAGCAGGAATTCGATGGCGTGATAACCGGTGGCGACATTGGCCTCGATGCCGCCGGCCTCCTGCAGCGTGCCGGCGAGGAACTCCGGCGAAAGCTTCGAGGCGTCGACCTTCTTGCCGTCGATCTCGATGTCCTTGTTGGCGATGACATTGGCGGTGTAGAGCGCGTTGGCGTCGGACTCGGTGCCGTAGCTCTTGGCGACGTAGTCGATCAGGCCTTCGTCGAGCGGCCAGGAGTTCACCTTGCCTTCCCAGTCGTCGACGATCTTGTTGCCGAAGCGGTAGACCTCGGTCTGCTGGTAGGGCACGCGCGACGCCTTCCAGGCATCGCGGGCGGCATTCAGCGTGTCCGCCGACGGGTTGGCAAGCAGCGCGTCGACAGCCTTGTCGAGCGCCTGCGCCGTGGTCAGCGAATCCTCGTACTTGGCCAGCGCGATGTCGGAATAGGTCTTGATGACCGCCTTGGCATCGATCTCCGCCGCCTTGGCCGGCAGGATGAAAACCGCCGCCGTCAACATAGCCGTGGCACCGATCGCAGCCAGTCTGCCGCCATATCGCGCTGTCATCATCAGTCTCCAGTTCAAAGGGGATTCGGTAAAAGGCGCGCGTGCCAAACGGTGCCGGGACATAGGCATGCCGTAGGACACCACAGATGCCGCGCCGCTCTGCGGCTCACGGGAGAAAGACACCAAATGCCTCCAATCGAACGGGTTCAAGGCCCAAACATCAAAGGGATGCGCTGACGCGCGAGCCTCCATAAAACGATGGCGAGGCCGGAAGTCAACTGGTGAACCCTAGAAAATTCAATTGAAACAACAGTTTAGAATTATTCTAAACTAGCACTATCAACTTTAAATCGTAGCCAGCAGCCAAGGTGAGAGACGCCGCGATTGACAAGCGACCGTTCCGGGTGCGACCCGGACCGGGGCTCTTGCGACGGCGGCAGACAATCGCCATCTGGCGGAACGGCTCACAATCAAAGCATGATGTCGTCCGAAAACCGCTTCACACTTTTCGGCATCATGCTCCAGATTTGAAACAGGAATTCGGGTTGCGATGAAGAACGGGGTCGTCATTGTCGGTGCGGGTCATGCGGGCGTGCAAGCGGCCGCCAGCCTGCGCGAGGAAGGCTATGACGGGCCTGTCATACTGATCGGCGACGAAACCGATCTGCCCTATCACAAGCCGCCGCTGTCGAAGACCTTCATCAAGGACGCCGATGCCAAGCCGCAACCCTTGCGCGGCGAGGCCTTTTACACCGGCAGCGCCATCGACTTCAGGCCGGGCGTCCGAATCGACAGCATCGATACGGCAGGCCGCAAGCTGGACATAGCGGGCGGCGGCGTGCTGCCGTTCGACCGGCTCATCCTGGCCACCGGTTCGCGGCCGCGGCTCCTGCCGCTGCCGGGCGCCGACCTCTCGGGCGTGCTGTCGCTGCGCTCGATCGCCGATGCGCGGCTGATCCGCCAGCTCAGCGCCCAAAGCGAAGACGTGGTCATCCTCGGCGGCGGCTTCATCGGGCTGGAGATCGCGGCAACGCTGAGGGCCGCCGGCCGCAACGTCATCGTGGTCGAGGCCGTCGACCGGCTGCTTGGCCGGGCGGTAGCGCCGGTGGTGGCGAGCCATGTCCGCCAGCGGCTGGAGGCGATTGGCGTGCGTATCCTCACCGGCACCACCATTGCCAGGTTGGAAGGCGAAAACGGCCATGTCTGCGCCGCCATCACCTCCACCGGCGAAAGGCTGCCCGCGCGCATGGTCATCGTCGGCATCGGCGCCGTGCCGAATGTCGAACTTGCGCAGGCTGCCGGACTGACTGTCGCCAATGGCATCCGCGTCGACCAACAGATGCGCACCTCAGTGCCTGATATTCTGGCCATCGGCGACGCCGCTTCCTACCGCCACTGGTCGACCGGCGGCGACGTGCGGCTGGAATCGGTGCAGAACGCCACCGACCAGGCGCGGCTTGCCGCACGCACGATCACCGGCCATACGGACGCCTATGCGGCGGTGCCGTGGTTCTGGTCTGACATCGGCGACATGAAACTGCAGATGGTCGGGCTGACCTCGGGCGGCGACAGCCATGTCGTGCTGGGCGACCTCGCTGAGAACAAGTTCTCGATCTACCACTATGCTGGAAGCCGGCTGCTCGGCATCGAATCCGTCAACAGGCCGGGCGACCATATGCTGGGCCGCAAGATGCTCGGGGCCGGGTTTTCGCCGATGGCGCAGACGATTGCTGAGGGACCTGACGGGCTGAAGGCTGCACTGGCAGCGTTCCAGCAGGATGAGCCGGCACGGGCTGCGGGCTAGACGCACTTACCCTCCCCCTTGTGGGGAGGGTCGCTACGAAGCAGCGGGGTTGGGGTCGGCGCGAGGCCCCCCACCCGGACCTGCGGTCCGACCTCCCCACAAGGGGGAGGTAGGGTTTGCGCTAGGCAGCGCAGACTTCGCGGATCGAGCTTTCCAGAATGTCGAGCGCCTCGTTCATGACATTGTCCTGGATGGTGATCGGAGCCAGGAAACGGATGACGTTGCCGTAGACGCCGCAGGTCAGCAGGATCAGCCCCTTGTCGAGCGCCTTCAGCCGGATCGCATTGGCGATCTCGGCCGACGGCAGGCCCTTCTTGACGTCGTTGAACTCGACCGCGTTCATGAAGCCGAGACCCCTGATGTCGACAATCTCGGGCACATCGTCGCGGATCGACTGCAGCCGCTGTTTCAGCCGGGCGCCCAGCGTATTGGCGCGGTCGCACAGCTTTTCGTCCTCGATTACGTCGAGCACGGCGTGTGCTGCGGCGACACCGATCGGGCTGCCGCCATAGGTGCCGCCGAGCCCGCCAGGACCGGGCGCATCCATGATCTCGGCGCGGCCGGTGACCGCCGCCAGCGGGAAGCCGCCGGCCAGGCTCTTCGCCATGGTGGTAATGTCGGCCGCGACCTCATGATGATCCATGGCGAACATCTTGCCGGTGCGGGCAAAGCCGGTCTGCACCTCATCGGCGATCAGCAGCATGCCGTGCTGGTCGCAGAGCTTGCGCAGCGCCGTCAGGAATTCGCGCGGCGCGTCGTAGAAGCCGCCCTCGCCCTGGACCGGCTCGATGATGATGGCGGCAACGCGAGCCGGATCGACATCGGCCTTGAACAGTTTGTCGAGTGCGGCCAGCGAATCGGCTGTAGACACGCCATGCAGCGGCACCGGGAAGGGCGCGTGGTAGACGTCGCCCGGCATGGCGCCGAAGCCGACCTTGTAGGGCACGACCTTGCCGGTCAGCGCCATGCCCATGAAGGTGCGGCCGTGGAAGCCGCCGGCAAAGGCGATGACGGCTTGGCGGCCAGTGGCGTTGCGGGCGATCTTGATGGCGTTCTCGACGGCTTCAGCGCCCGTGGTGACGAAGATGGTCTTCTTCTCGAACTTGCCGGGCAGCATGCCGTTCAGCCGTTCGGCCAGCCGCACATAGCTCTCATAGGGCACGACCTGGTGGCAGGTATGGGTGAAGCGGTCGAGCTGTGCCTTGACCGCCTCGATCACCCTGGGATGGCGGTGGCCAGTGTTGACGACGGCGATACCGGAGGAGAAATCGATGTATCGGCGGCCTTCTACATCCCAGATCTCCGAATTCTCGGCGCGGTCGGCATAGATCTGCGTCGTCATGCCGACGCCGCGCGAGATCGACTGGTTCTTGCGCTCGGAAATGGCTGCGTTCTTCATTTCGTCCCTCATCGGGCCGACGCCCGTTCTCGTTAGATGAATGCCAAGGCCTCTTCTGACCTTATTTCACGTTTTCCTCAAGTCGGCACCGCCGCCGGGCGATTGGGCCTGTCATCGATGCGGGCCACTTCGACAGACCGGTCTTAACCAGCCGACCGATACACGTACGGGGCAGTCCGTGACAGCTCACCCGTCACCGGGAACGGCGAAGCGATCCCGCTCGCGGCAGTGGCGACTTCCGCTACGACCTCGAACAGCCGACGGTGTGGCGGCGCAACCGCATCCCGACGATCACCGTTCGCGCAGGCCTCGTTGGCGACGTGCTGCCGGCCACCGTCGTCAACGAATTGAAGCCGTCGGTCGACGCCTTCATCGCCAAACTGCCGCCCGGCTATTCCGTTGCAACAGCCGGCTCGGTCGAGGAAAGCGCCAAAAGCCAGGGACCGATCGCAGCGGTGGTGCCGCTGATGCTGTTCGTGATGGCGACCATCCTGATGATCCAGTTGCAAAGTTTTCAGCGCCTGTTCCTGGTCGTGGCGGTGGCGCCGCTCGGCCTGATCGGCGTGGTCGCGGCCCTGGTGCCGAGCGGCGCACCGCTCGGCTTCGTCGCCATTCTGGGCGTCCTGACGCTGATCGGCATCCTGATCCGCAACTCGATGATCCTGATAGTGCAGATCGAGGATCTGGTGGCCGAGGGCCAAGACCGCTGGGAAGCCGTAGCGAAGCGACCGAGCACCGCATGCGGCCGATCGCGCTGACGGCCGCGGCCGCCAGCCTGGCGCTGATCCCGATCGCGCGCGAAGTGTTCTGGGGCCCGATGGCATACGCCATGATGGGCGGCATCATCGCCGGCGATCACGCTGCTGTTCCTGCCGGCGCTTTATGTGACGTGGTTCAGGATCAAGGAGCCTAAGCAGGGGGACGAACCATCTGTTCCAGAGAACGGCGAACTGGCGCAAAGCTCGACTTAGCCCTCCTGCATCACTCGTTGTCGTTGGAGGGTACAGGGAGTGATTTAGCGCGCTGCCAGGGCGACAATTTTGAACTGCGCCAAGCATGCCAGCCTTTTGGCAAATCGGCCAATTCCAGGATGCTCTCATCCCGCTGAACCACATTCTGGAGGCTGACGAGCATTATCTCGGGTTCATCTCGATTTTGCTTGTCGTTGCTATGAAATTGCCAACTGCCACCCTCATCGTTGTGGTTATCGTCGTCATCACCTTCGTGCACAACGTATGCGATCCAGTCACCACGTTTAAATATGCTTCTGTCCGACAACACCGCGACATTGGGTGGGTCTTCGAACGTCCATTCCGCCATAGGAAACCCCAGATTCAAGCGGTCCGCACAAACCCCTCGCTCGCCCTCAACAGATTGCGCGTATAATCCTTCTCTACGCGATGCCCGATCAGCTGGCTCGCGGTGAGATTTTCCACCGCTTCGCCGTTCTGCATCACCATTAGGCGCTCGCACATATGGGTGATGATGGCGAGGTCGTGGCTGACCATCAGGAAGGTCAGCTTGCGCCGACGGCGAACCTCTTCCAGCAGGTTGAGCACTTCCGCCTGCACCGAAGCGTCGAGCGCCGAGGTTGGTTCGTCGAGCAGCAGGATCGACGGTTCGAGGATGAGCGCCCGCGCGATCGCCACGCGCTGACGCTGACCGCCGGAGAGCTGGTGCGCGTAGCGGAAACGGAAACCGTTGCCTAATCCGACCTCGTCGAGGGCGCGCTGGATGCGTTGCTCGCCATCGGCAAAGCCGTGAATGGCGAGCGGTTCCTGTAGCAGGCGGTCGACGGTCTGACGCGGGTGCAGCGAACCATAGGGGTCCTGGAAGACCATCTGCACTTCGCGATAAAAAGCCTTGTCGCGGCGCGCTCCCAGCGTCTTGCCATTGACCGTGATAGTACCGGATGCGACAGGCACCAGGCCGGCAATGGCTTTGAGCAGCGTCGACTTGCCGGAACCGCTCTCGCCGACCAGGCCGAAGGATTCGCCGGACTTCACCTCGAGGTTCGCGCCTTTCAGCGCGCGAAAACGGTCGAACACCACCTCCAGCCCTTCAATCGAAATGGCTGGCGTCATGCCGCCCACTCCGGCTTGCGGTCGAGCACCGGCAGCGGGTGGCGTTCGTAACCGATCCTGGGCATGCAGTTGAGCAGGCCGCGCGTGTAGGGATGCTGGGCGTCGCGCAGCTCCGACGCCTTGAGCTGCTCGACCACCTTGCCGGCATACATGACGATGACGCGGTCGCAGAAGGAGGCGACCAGCCGCAGGTCGTGCGAGATGAAGATCAGGCCCATGCCGCGCTCACTGACCAAGCGGTCGAGGATGCCGAGCACATCGAGCTGCACGGTGACGTCGAGCGCCGAGGTCGGCTCGTCGGCGATCATCAGTTCCGGTCCGGCGATCAGCATCATTGCGATCATGGCGCGCTGGCCCATCCCGCCGGACACCTCGTGCGGATGCAGGTCGAAGACACGCGAGGGATCGCGGATCTGCACAGCTTCCAGCATGGCCAGCGCCCGCTCGCGCGCTTCGGCCTTGGAGACCTTTTCATGCGTGCGCAGCGTCTCGACGATCTGGCGGCCGATGCTCATCACAGGGTCGAGCGAATATTTCGGATCCTGCAGGATCATGGCGATGCGTTTGCCGCGCAGCGCCCGGCGCTGACGGGCCGGTATGGCCAGAAGGTCGATGCCGTCGAGGGCGAGCTTCTTGGCCGACACCAGAGCCTGCGGCGGCGTCAGGCCCATGATGGCGCGGCCGGTCTGCGACTTGCCGGAGCCGCTTTCACCGACAATGCCCAGCCGCTCTCGGCCAAGCGAAAAAGTGACGCCGCGCACCGCCTGGATGAGGCCGGTCCGAGTCGGGAAGGTGACGCGCAGGTCGTCGACATCGAGAAGTGCACCGCTCATTGGTCACCACTCATTGGTCGCCACTCCGGGGATCGAGCGCATCGCGCAGGCCGTCGCCAAGCAGGTTGAAGCCGAGGCTGACGATGAGGATGGCGAAGCCCGGCGCGCCGGCCACCCACCATTGGTCGAGCACGAAGCGGCGGCCGGACGCGATCATGGTGCCCCATTCCGGCAGCGGCGGCTGGGCGCCCAGGCCGAGGAAGCCGAGGCCGGCGGCGGTGAGGATGATGCCGGCCATATCGAGCGTCACCCGGATGATGAGCGAAGAGATGCAGAGCGGCATGATGTGGCGCAGCACGATGCGGAACGGAGAGGCGCCCATCAATTGCACCGCCTTGATGTAATCCGAATTGCGCACGGTCATCGTCTCGGCCCGCGCAATTCGCGCGTAAGGCGGCCACGAGGTGATGGCGATGGCCAGCACCGCGTTTTCGATCCCGGGACCAAGGGCGGCGACAAAGGCCAGTGCCAGGATCAGCTTGGGAAAGGCGAGGAAGATGTCGGTAATGCGCATCAGAATGGCATCGGTCCAGCCGCCGGCATAGCCGGCGACGGTGCCGACCAAAAGGCCGATGGGGGCTGCGATGACGGCGACAAGAATGACGACGTAGAGGGTCCAGCGCGAGCCGAAAAGAATGCGCGAATAGATATCGCGGCCGAGATCGTCGGTGCCGAACCAATGCGCCGCACTCGGCGCCAAAAGCCGGGCATTCTTGAGATCGCCGATGGTCGGCGAATAGGGCGCCAGCACATCGGCAAAGGCGGCGACCAGCAGCAGCGCGATGATGATGAGCAGGCCGAGAAACGCCAGCCGGTTGGCGGAAAAGCGCCGCCAGGCGACATAGGCGCGGCCGAGCCTTGCCTGCATGCGCGAGGCCGGCCGATCGCTGAGCAGCCAATCGCGGCGCGTTTGGATTGCTTCGGCGCTCATCCTGTCTTCGTCCTCGGATCGAGCACCTTGTAGAGAACATCGGACAGGAGATTGAGGCCGATGAACACCGAACCGATGACGATGGTGCCGCCGAGCACGGCGTTCATGTCGGCGTTCTGCAGCGAATTGGTGATGTAGAGGCCGATGCCGGGCCAGGAGAACACCGTCTCGGTCAGCACCGAACCTTCGAGCAGCCCGGCATAGGACAGGGCGATCACCGTGACCATCGGCACCGCGGCGTTGCGCAGCGCATGGCCCCAGATGATTCGCGTTTCAGACAGGCCCTTGGCGCGCGCGGCGACGATGTATTCCTGCGACAGCTCATTCAGCATGAAGGAGCGCGTCATTCGGCTGATATAGGCGAGCGAGAAATAGCCCAGCAGCCCTGCCGGCAGGATGATGTGGCGGTAAGCGTCGTAGAAGACATCCCACTGGCCCTGCAGCGCGGCGTCGAGCAGGTAGAAGCCGGTGATCGGTGTGAATGTGTACTCGTAGACGATGTCGAGGCGGCCGGGAAAAGCCACCCATTGGAGCTTGGCGTAGAACAGGACAAGCCCCAAAAGCCCGATCCAGAAGATAGGCACGGAATAGCCGATCAGGCCGACAATGCGAACGATCTGGTCGATGAGACTGCCGCGTTTTACCGCTGCCAGCACGCCGAGCGGCACGCCGATCAACGAGCCTATCAGAGTGCCCAAAGTCGCCAGTTCGATCGTTGCCGGAAAGGCACGGCGGATGTCGGTCATCACAGGATTGGTGGTCAGCACGGAGGTGCCGAAATCACCGTTCAGCGCATGCTTGAGATAGATATAGAATTGCTCGATCAACGGAAGATCGAGCCCCATCTCGCGGCGGGTGCGCTCGACGACATTGGCCGGTGCGCGGTCGCCGAGCACCGCCAGCACCGGATCGATCGGGATGACGCGGCCGATGAAAAAGGTCACCGCGAGCAGGCCGAGATAGGTGGTGACGGCGATGACCAGGAAGCGGCCGATCGCCAACAAGATAGCGACGGCGCGGGCGCTTCCCTGCCCCGCCGTCGCCTGGTTTTCAATCGCGCTCATCAGGGCGCGTCCGCCGGCGCTATTCCTTGGAGACCGGGCCGACGAAGTTGGTGTCGAAGCTCGGACCGAGGGCAAAGCCTTTCAGGTTTTTGCGCAGGCCTGCCACTTCCAATTGCTGGTGGATGATGACGAAGGGGCTGGTGTCGAGGATCGTCTTTTCAAGGCTCTTGTACATATCGGCGCGCTTGCCGGCATCCTTCTCCAGCAAGGCTGCTTCGGTCTGCTTTGTCAGGTCCGGGATGTCCCAGGCATTGCGCCAGGCCAGCGTCTTGGTCTTGCCTTCATCCGAATTGTCCGGGTTTGAGGCAAAGGTCTGGGCGTTGGAGTTCGGATCGAAATAGTCCTGGCCCCACTGGCCGATATAGATGTCATGATTGCGGGCGCGATATTTGGTCAGCGTCTGCTTGCCGTCGCCGGGGATAATTTCCAGCTTGATGCCGGCCTGGCCAAGCGTCTGCTGGATCGATTCCGCCATGCCGGTGGTCGGCTGTCCCGTGCGTACATCCATGGTTACGCTGAAGCCGTCGGCCAGGCCGGCCTTGGTCAGCAGTTCCTTGGCCTTGGCGACGTCGAACTTGAACGGATTTTCGTCCAGTTCGCCCAGCACGCCCTTGGGCAGGAAGGTCTGGTGAATCTCGCCAATGCCCTTGAGGATGGTCGTGCTCAGCGCATCGTAGTCGACCAGATATTTGAACGCCTGGCGAACCTCGGGCTTGGCGAGGTTCGGATTCTTCTGGTTGAGACTGATGTAATAGACCGTGCCCTTCGGCGCGCTGGTCGTGGTGAGATCGGCATTCTTGGCGATGGCGTCGAGATCGTTCGGCTCGAGGTTGCGGGCAACGTCGATGTCGCCTGCTTCGAGCGCCAGGCGCTGCGCCGAGCTTTCCTTCATGTTGCGGTAGATGACGCGGGCGAGCTTGGCCTTCTCGCCATTGTAATTGTCGTTGCGCTCCAGCACGACGACCTCATTGGCCCGCCATTCGCGCAGCTTGTAGGCGCCGGAGCCGGCATAACCGGTCTTCAGGAAGGCGTTGCCGAAATCGTTGTCCCATTTGTAGTCGGCACTCGGCGTCACCGCGGCGACATGTTCCTTGACCAGCTTTGCGTCGACGACCGAAGCGACCGTTGCCGACAGGCAGTTTAACACGAAGCTCGGCGCATAGGCCTTGTCGACGGTGAACTGGAAGGTGGTATCGTCGACGGCCTTGGCCTTGTCGGCAACATTGTCGCCGCTGATGCCGAACTGGTTGATGATGAATGCCGGCGGCTTGTCCAGCTTGATGGCGCGCTCGAAGGAATAGGCGACATCGGCGGCCGTCAGTGGATTGCCCGAAGCGAACTTTAGGCCGGGCTTGAGCTTGAACGTATAGACCAGGCCGTCGTCGGAGACGGTCCAGCTCTCGGCAAGGTCGCCCTTGACCTTGGAGGTGTCGCTGAGGTCGAGGCGGACCAGCAGATCATAGGTGTTGCCGGTGACTTCGGCGGTCGACAGTTCGAACGCCTCGCCCGGATCCATGGAGATGATGTCGTCGATGGCAAAACCTTCGACCAGCGTGTCGGCGGGGGTCACGGCAAAGGCCGGCGCGACGCCAATGAGCAGAGCGGACATGGCAGCACCTGCGAGCCAGACGCGCGAACGTAGAGCAAACTTTTCCATCATCATGATGATTGTTCCCTGTTTTGTTGATTGTTGACCCCGAGTTCCCGGCTCAGGGCTGCAGTAATCTTTTTCGCGGCCGGAGGACGACCGTTAGACCCCATACCGTGTTGATTTTTTTCCAGTTGGTCAACACCCTATCCGGCAGCCCTCCAACCGGCAACGGGCATTTTTGCGAGCCGGCATACTGGACCGGAATATGCTGTGCGCGTCGAAGCATGGGCGAGCCAATTGCAGCCGCCGATGGGGAAAAATCTGCTCTTTTCGGTGTTACTTGATGGCAGCGACCAGATCGGCGTCGGGGAAGCAGGTGGCGGGGCGGCCGTTCTTTTCCTGCCAGGAGCCGATCGAGCGGCGGGTCTTGAAGCCGGGCAGACCGTCGGCGCTGCCGACATCGTAGCCCTTGGCCTCCAGCGCCCGTTGCAGCGCGGCGATGTCGGAACGATGCAGGCCGCCGACCGCACCCCAGCTGCCGACGAAATCAGCATCGCCATGGGCGATGCGGTCAGCGCCATGGCCGATGAACAGGGCGTAGAGGTCGCTGGTGTTGTATTGCTTCAGCACGAAGAAATTTGTCGTGGCGATGAAGGCCGGACCGCTGCGTCCGGCCGGCATCAAAAGGAACCCTTCCGCCTTCAGTTCGTTGGCCGGAAAGGCTTTGCCGCCGACGCGGCTGATTCCCATCGCCGCCCAGGCTGAGATCTTCTTGCCTTGGTCGGGACCTTCGAGCGAGCAGGAAACGCTTTCCGGAACCGTCACCTCGAAACCCCAGCCACGCCCCTTCACCCAGCCATAGTGGACGAGATAGTTGGCGATCGAGGCCAGCACGTCCGGCGTCGAATTCCAGATGTCCGGGTGCCCATCACCGTCGTAGTCGACGGCGTGCTTCAGGAACGAGGTCGGCATGAATTGCGGCTGGCCGAGCGCGCCGGCCCAGGACGATTTCATGGCGCCGACCGGCGCCAACCCATGCTCGACGATCTCGAGCGCCGCCAGTACCTCGGTGCGGAAGAAGTCCTTCTTGGTCGACATGAACGCCTTGGTGCCGAGAACCTCGAAGGCGTCGTAGGGCATTTTCGCCGCGCCGAAACCGGTCTCGCGGCCCCAGATCGCCAACAGTATCTCGCCCGGGACACCGTAGCGCTTTTCGATCGCAGCCAGCGTCCTGGCGTTGGCCGCCTCGCGCGTGCGCCCACCTGACGTGACGGCGCGCACCGTCTTTTCGGCGAAATAGGCGCCGGGCGAACCGAACTCGGCCTGATGCTGTTTTTGCGGGGTTTTGGGTTTCTCGCCGGGCAGGACGAGGTCGGGCAATTTGAGGTTCGGCTTCACGCCGTCGAAAGCGGCGTCGAAAGTGGATTTGGAGATGCCTTTGGTCTGGGCTTCCGGCCAGAGATCGGTTTTCAGCCAGGCGCGGAACTGGTCGTCGATTTTGGCGGCGGAGGCGGGGGCTACAAAAAGCAGGGCAACGAGGGATGCGAGAAGCGCAACGAGCGCCAATCCAAAAGATCCGCGTTCTGTCGCGCCCCCCTCTGTCCTGCCGGACATCTCCCCCTCAAGGGGGGAGATTGGCTGTCGCTTCGGTTTTCGCCAACCACCAGCGTTGAAAGAAGAATGCCGCCCGAGAAGCTGCTGATCTCCCCCCTTGAGGGGGAGATGTCCGGCAGGACAGAGGGGGGTGTTTGGCGCAAACCTCGAAGAATGCGAAGCTTTCATGTCGCACATCCTGCCCGCCAACTGCGTCAAAACGCCGTCCGCGAGCGCAAGGCCGCCGCCAGCGTCCCCTCATCCAGATAGTCGAGTTCGCCGCCGACCGGCACGCCATGCGCAAGCCTGGTGACCTTGATCTCGAAACCCGAGAGCTGGTCGGTGAGATAATGCGCCGTCGTCTGGCCCTCGACCGTGGCGTTGACGGCGAGGATCACCTCCTTCACCTCGCCGCCGGCGACGCGGTCGACCAGCGAGCGGACATTGAGCTGGTCGGGGCCGATGCCGTCGAGCGGCGACAGCGTGCCGCCGAGCACGTGGTAGCGCACATTCATGGCCGCCGCCCGCTCCAGCGCCCAGAGGTCGGAGACATCCTCGACGACGATCAGCGTCGAGGCATCGCGGCGCGGATCGGTGCAGATCATGCAAGGGTCGGAGGTATCGACGTTGCCGCAGGTCGTGCAGATGCGCACCTTGTCGGCGGCTTCAGCCATGGCGGCGGCGAGCGGCGACAAAAGCTGCTCCTTCTTCTTGATGAGGTGCAGTGCCGCACGCCTGGCCGAACGAGGCCCTAGCCCCGGCACCTTGGCCAGGAGTTGGATCAGGCGTTCGATCTCGGGACCGGCGATTCGCTTCGACATCGCACTGATCTAGGATTTTTCCGCGCGCTTTGAAACATGCGCATACGCACCGAGCCCGCCATGCTGCCATGGCGGGCTCGGAAACTGTTTTAGGCGTCAGTAAGCTGACGCTGGCCGGGTCTGGTCGATAATCATCGCGCCGATAGCGTCGGTATTCTCAGGCGTTGACTGGAAGCCCATCGACGCTTCCTGCGTTGCCGATGGAACCGAGGTGATGTAGCGGGCGTTCAGCGTGCCGCCGAAACGCGAGGCATCGGGCTCGGCCATCGGCTCCTGCATCGCCACCTCCGTCTGCTTGGCGGCGATGCGGGCGCTCTTGGCGGGCGCCGCGGAAGCCGTCACATAGGTCTGCTCGGCCGGGGCACGTGTCGTCTTGGCTGCGCGAACCGCCGCGGCCTGCTTGGCCGGATCTGGACGGACAATGGTCTTCACCACCGGCTCGGCGTAGGCAACCTGCAACGGCGCTTCAGGCACAGGCGCGCGCGGCTGCGCCGAGGCAACCATGGTCGTGGATTCATCCGGCAGCGGCTGCCAGTTGCGACCGCGCTTCTCGTAGAAGGCGTTGCCGCCGGCAACCATGGTGTAATGCATGTTCTTGTAGGGGAACCTCAGGCCGGCGGTGTGGAAGTACATCGTGTTCTTCAGCTTGGCCTTGCGCTCGCCCTTGAGCACCGCATCGGCGGCCTCCTCGACATCGGGCATCGCTTTCGAATTCATCGCCCGCGTCATCACGCCGGGCGCGAACTGGCCCGGTTCGCCAACCACTTGGCAAATGGTGCTGCCATGATTGCCGGAGCGCAGCCGGTTCATCACCACCGTGCCGACGGCGATCATGCCGTCACGGCTCGAGCGGTTGGACTCGAAGAACATCGCCCGCTCCAGGCATTCCTTCTCCTTCGGCGTGTTGCGGTAGGCGCGCGTCGAAAGGAAGCTGGGCGTGATGGCGTCGGTCAGGCTGGCGACCGACAGGCCGTGCGAAGACGTGGTCTGGCTGCAACCGGCCAGGAACATAGGGGAGAAGATGATGCCGAGCAGAAGCGGCGTCTTCCATCGCGTCGCGATCAACAAAAATGCCTCATTGTCCAGATGCCAGCCCGCCCCGAGATGTGGCAAGAATGAGACTCTTAAAGGCAAAAAGATGGCTAAAGGATTAGCTTTCGTGCAGCATAGGTAAAACTTTATAAATGCCCGGATATGTCCGCGTGAGCAAAGCCGGAGAAAGTCTTAACGACAGCCTCCGCAGCCGATTTCCCTTCATAATCAATTAACTGCTTGGAGCCGGCTCAGAACGGCAATTTCATTCCGGGCGGGATCGGCAAGCCTGCCGTCAGCGCCTTGGTCTTCTCCTGCATAATCTGCTCGACCTTATTTTTGGCGTCATTGTGAGCGGCCAGCAGCAGGTCTTCGAGAATCTCGACCTCGTCCTCCTTGAACAGCGAGGGATCGATCTTCAGCGACTTCATCTCGAACTTGCCGGTCAGCGTGACGCTGACCAGGCCGCCGCCGGCCTGCCCGCTTGCTTCAATCGTCGCGATCTCGTCCTGCATGGCCTGGAACTTGGCCTGCATTTCCTTCGCCTTGCCCATCAGGCCGAGAAGATCTTTCATGGTCGGGTCCTTTGCGGATTCGTGGCTATGGTCAGGTTTCGTCGTCGTCGGATGGGGGCTCGACCGGCGCTTCGGCCTTGTCGGTGTCGACTTCCGGCGCGTCGGGAATGCGCACGTCGATGATCTTGGCGCCGGGAAAGCGCGCCAGGATGGCGGCCACAGCCGGATCGCTTTTCGCGTCGGAGAAAGCAGTCTCGCGCCTGGTCGATTCCATCTCGGCCAGCGTTTGGCCGCCCTCTTCCTTCGACAATGACACCAGCCAGTTGCGGCCGGTCCAGGCGCGCAGCTTCGTCGTCAAGTCGTTGAGCAGCATCTTGGGCGCATCGGCGGTCAGGCCGACGTCGATACGGCCGGGCTCGATGCGCACCAGGCGAATACAGCTCTTGACCAGCACCTTGAAGGCGATGTCACGCTGCGCGTCGGCAAGAGCGACAATATCGGCCAGCGATTTCAGCGGCGGCGATTGCGGCTCGACGACCGGCTGCGGAGGCGCGACAAAGGCGACCGGGGGCGCGTCGACCAATCGCATGGTTTGCGCACCGGCTGGCCCGGACGGCACCCGGGTCTGCGCTACCGCGCTGGCGCCGCCGCCATTGCCGGCATTTACCGGCGCACCATTCGGGCGTGACGCACCACCGGACGCCGGAGCGCCGCTCTCCAGAGATTTCAGCGCCTCGTCCAGCGTCGGCAGGTCGGCGGCATGCGCCAGCCGGATCAGCACCATCTCGCCGGCGCTGACCGGTCGGTTGGACGACTGCACCTCGGGAATGCCTTTCAAGAGCATCTGCCAGGTTCGCGACAGAACCTTGACCGACAGCGTGCTGGCGAAGTCGGCGCCGCGGCGGCGCTCATCATCGGACAGGGAAGCGTCGTCGGCAGCAGTCGGCACGAAGCGCAGCCGGGTGACGAGGTGGTTGAATTCGGCCAGATCGGTCAGCACGGCAGCCGGATCGGCGCCGGTGTCGTACTGGTTGCGGAATTCGGCAAGGGCGGCCGCCACATCGCCCTTCATGACATGTTCGAACAGGTCGACGATGCGGGCGCGGTCGGCGAGACCCAGCATGGCGCGCACCGCTTCGGCGCTGACGGCGCCGCCGCCATGGGCGATCGCCTGGTCGAGGATGGAGAGCGAATCGCGGGCCGAGCCTTCGGCGGCGCGCGCGATCATCGCCAGCGCGTTGTCGTCGACCGATATGCCTTCCTTGCCGGCAATCGAGGAGAGGTGCGCGACCAGTGCGCCAGCATCGATGCGTCTCAGGTCGAAACGCTGGCAGCGCGACAGCACGGTGATCGGCACTTTGCGGATTTCGGTGGTGGCAAAGATGAATTTGACGTGCGGCGGCGGCTCTTCCAGCGTCTTCAACAGGCCGTTGAAGGCCTGGGTGGAGAGCATGTGCACTTCGTCGATGATGTAGACTTTGTAGCGCGCCGACACCGGGGCATAGCGCACGCGCTCGATAATGTCCCTGATGTCGTCGATGCCGGTATGCGACGCGGCGTCCATCTCGATAACGTCGACATGGCGGCCTTCCATGATCGCCTGGCAGTGCTCGCCCAGGAGGGCGAGGTCGACCGAGGGATGGTCGACCGTCGGCGTCTTGTAGTTGAGCGCCCGCGCCAGGATGCGCGCCGTCGTGGTCTTACCGACGCCGCGCACGCCGGTCAGCATCCAGGCCTGGGCGATGCGGCCTGTGGAGAAAGCGTTGGTCAAAGTGCGGACCATCGGCTCCTGGCCGATCAGTTCGGAGAAATTCGACGGACGATATTTGCGCGCCAGCACGCGATAGGCGACGGCCTTTTGCTTCTCCAGGTGTTCGGGGTCCGAATTTCCGGCTTCGCTCATTCGCCCGTAAAGCTCCAAAAGGCCGCGTCTCAGCGTAGCCGATTCCTGCTAGATCGTTTCACCGTTTTCTGAAACGGCAAACCGCTCTACCCTTTGCTTTAACGCAATTCCGGACGGGAAACCGCTCACACTTTCCCTGGAATTGCTCCAATAGTCTCGCCCGCGCTGCAATGCGTCGTCAATGTCGCGAGAGGGGCCGATGAGGTGGGAGGCTGGAACAATGACCCGTTCCGGGCTCGTTAGGGCTGCTTCCTTCCGGACCTGACCCGGTTGGCGAGTGGATCGTCCACCACCAACCTCCCGCGTTCCATATCGGCAATTCAGCGATCAAATGCAAGGGTGCATTGAGAATCGGATGCCCTTGAACTCCGCCGCTCAATGAATCGCTTGCAGCCCCCGTGCAGCCGCTCTAGCGTCATGAGTTTGGGAATATGCGAGAAGCGCAAGGGAAACGCCAATGCTACCGGGCCTCAAGGCCGGATTCACGCTCGACTCCAGGCTGGAGGCGGATAGCGAGCAGCTGATGTGGCTCGGCCTGTGCGAGCTCAGGGTGATGAACGATAGCCGCTGGCCATGGCTGGTCCTGGTGCCGCAGCGGCCGGGGGCCGAAGAAATCCACGACATGACGCCGCTCGACCAGGCGATGTTGACCTTCGAAACCAACATGGTGGCGCAGGCGCTGAAAAGAACCACGGGCTGCACCAAGATCAACACCGGCGCGCTCGGCAACATCGTTCGGCAATTGCATGTCCATGTCATCGCCCGCTCGGAAGGCGATCCGGGCTGGCCGGGGCCGGTGTGGGGGCACGGCATGCGCGAGCCCTATGAGCGTTCAGGCATCCGCCAGTTTGCGCAACAGATCAAGGCGGCGCTATAAGCGCCGCCTGTGTCCATTCCTAGACGTTCGAGCTTCCATGACCTTTCGCCTTTTTGACGCGCCCTTGCGCGAACCGAGCCAGTTCGTCGGCTTCGCCGGAAACACGATTGATCGGCAATCCGAGAACCGCGCCGACGATTCCGTCGAAAAGGCGTTGGCCGATCCCTCGGCACGTCTTTTGCCGATGCATGGCGGACGGCTGTATCTGAAGTTGCACGATGGCAGCTTCGACCCTTGGTTCGATCTGGCTGAGAGCCAGAAGCTGCAGCCATCACTCGCACAAGGCGTGCTGCTTGGCTTTGCCGAGAGCGGCCCGGTACTTGCCGTGCCGGTCGGCCTCGATCCCGAACAGCTACCGGAGACCATGAAGGCGATCGATTATCGCTCGGTCTATATTCAGGGGCTGATCGACGAGGCGGCAGCGGGCGCGCTGGCGCAAGGCGCCGCCCTGCTTGCCTGGCATGCCACCCATCGCTTCTGCAGCAAATGCGGCCATGAATCGCAAATGCGGGCCGGCGGCTACAAGCGCCATTGCCCAAATTGCGGCACCGAGCACTTTCCACGCACCGATCCGGTGGCGATTATGCTGACGGCGACGCGGGAAAAATGCCTGCTCGGCCGCGGCCGACATTTCGGGCCCGGCATGTACTCGGCGCTTGCCGGCTTCATCGAGCCGGGCGAGACGATCGAGGCGGCGGTGCGCCGCGAAACGCTGGAGGAAGCCGGCATCCGGCTCGGCCGCGTCGTGTACCATGCCAGCCAACCCTGGCCGTTCCCCTATTCGCTGATGATCGGCTGTTTCGGCGAACCGCTCAATGACGACATCCAGGCCGATCTCAACGAGTTGGAAGATTGCCGCTGGTTTTTTCGCGACGAGGTGCGTTCCATGCTGGAGAGGACGCACAAGGACAATCTGGTCACGCCGCCGAAAGGCGCGATCGCGCATCATCTGATCCGCGCCTGGGTCGACAGCGAATAAGAGTTGTTATTTTACGCAATTCCGGACGGAAAACCGCTTCACACTTTTCCTGGAATACTTAACGGGAGCAAAAAATGATCCGTCACACCGTGGTTTTCACCCTGAAGCACCCGCAGTACTCGCTGGAGGAAAAGCGGTTCCTCTCCGATGCCAAGCGCATCCTCAGCGCAATCAAGGGCGTCACCCATTTCGAGCCGCTGCGGCAAGTCAGCCCGAAGAACGACTATCACTTCGGCTTCTCGATGGAGTTCGTCGATCAGGCCGCCTACACCAGATACAATGAGCACCCGGACCACGTCGCCTTCGTGCGTGACCGCTGGATCCCGGAAGTCGAAACCTTCATGGAAATCGACTACGTGCCGCTGACCCTGCTGGTTTAGGGGAACCTTAGTCCGCGACCTTCCACTGCTCGCGCGACTCACTGGCGGGATAGACGCCCAGAATGCGCACTTCGCGCGAGAAGAAGCGCAGTTCGTCCAGCGCCAGCTTGACCAGCGGATCGTCGGGATGGCCCTCGATATCGGCGTAGAACAGCGTCGCGGTGAAAGCGCCCAGTTGATAGCTCTCCAGCTTCGTCATGTTGACGCCGTTGGTGGCGAAACCGCCCATTGCCTTGTAGAGCGCAGCCGGCACGTTGCGGACACGGAACATGAAGGTCGTCATCATCTTGGTGTCGGCCGAGGGCCGTTCGGCCAATCGCTTGTCTTTGGTCAGGACGACGAAGCGGGTGACATTCGAGTCCGTGTCCTCGACATTCTTCTCGATGATGTCGAGGCCATAGAGTTCTGCGGCGAGCGCAGGCGCCAGCGAGGCCATGGTGCGGTCCTTGAGCTCGGAAACCAGCTTCGCCGAACCCGCCGTGTCGCCGGCAATCACCGGCTTCCAACCATTCTTGCGGATGTATTTGCGGCACTGTCCCAGCGCATGGATATGGCTGTGCACGGTCTTGATCTCTTCGCGTTTGACGCCTGGCAGCACCATCAGTTGGAAATGGATCGGCAGGAAATATTCGCCGACGATGTGGAGTTTCGATTCCGGCAACAGATGATGGATGTCGGCGACGCGGCCGGCGATGGTGTTTTCGATCGGGATCATGGCGAGGTCGGCCTTGTTGGTCTCGACCGCGTTGAAGGCATCCTCGAAGGTGGGGCACGGCAACGGCTCCATCGAAGGGAACATGTTGCGGCTGGCGGTGTCGGAATTGGCGCCCGGTTCGCCCTGGAAGGCTATTCTGTTGGTCTTGTCAGGCATGCCGATATCTCAGGTTTGAAAGGATCTGCGGTGTCAGGAAAGAATTTATCTTCTCAGCAAAGAATTTGTCTGGCGCGTTCGAGGTCTTCCGGCGTGTCGACGCCGAGCGGCAGCGATTGCACGATCTCGGCATCGATGCGCATACCGGCCTCCACCGCCCGCAACTGCTCCAGCCGCTCGCGCCGTTCCAGCGGCGACGGTTTTAGCGCGACGAAGCGTTCGAGGGCTGAGCGCCGATAGGCGTAGAGGCCGACATGGTGATAGAGCGGCCCCTCGCCCCAGGGCGCGGTGGCGCGGGTGAAATAGAGCGCCTTCAGCCGCGTCGCCGACAACGGCGAACCGACGATCTTGACGACGTTGGGGTTGGCCTTTTCCTCGTCGCGGACGATCTCGACGCCGAGCGTGGCGATGTCGACCGCAGCGTCCTCGAACGGTTTCAGCGCCGCACCAATGATCTTGGGATCGATGGTCGGCAGGTCGCCCTGCACATTGACGATGGTTTCGACCTTGCGATCGGGGTCGAGCGCGGTCAGCGCCTCGAAGATACGGTCGGAGCCGGATTCATGGTCGGTGCGCGTCATCACCGCCTCGAAACCGTGCGCGCGCACCGCTTCGGCCACGTTGCGCGTGTCGGTTGCCACCACCACCCGACCAAGCCCAGCCTCAGCGGCGCGGCGGGCGACATGGACGATCATCGGCGCGCCGGCTATGTCGGCCAGCGGCTTGCCCGGCAGGCGCGTCGAGGCCATGCGGGCCGGGATCAGGATGAGCGTGGACATCGAGGTGCAACGCGTTCGAAAGAGGATGGGGAAAGTGGCAAAAGGTCTCACTGGAAGCGCCCTTATAGGTGTTGCAACGCCCAAGCAAAAGACCTAGTTTCCGCCCGATTTGGCCGGCTCGACGGGGTGGGTCACGATACCGACGGACGGAGTGGACGGAGAGGTCCGCCGGAAAAGGGAGCCCTGGGGCGTATGGATTCCAACGAAGTCAACAAACTGCTCGCCGGGTTGCTTGGAACCTGTTTCGTCGTCTTCTCGGTCGGTTTGGTGTCCGACGCCCTGTTTGCCTCGCCGGCGCCGGAAAAGCCCGGCTTCGCCATCGAGGCGACGGAGCCTGCCGAAGGCGGCGCCGCCGGCCCCGCGGCAGAGGCCAAGCCGATCGCCGACCTTTTAGCCACCGCCAATGTCGAGCAAGGTGCGGCCGTCTTCAAGAAATGCCAGGCCTGCCATTCCGGCGAAAAAGGCGGCCCCAACAAGGTCGGCCCGGATCTCTGGGACATCGTCGACCGCCCCGTCGCCGAGCATGAGGGCTTTGCCTATTCGGCCGGCATGAAGGAGTTTTCCAAGGGCGGCGCCGAGAAGTGGACCTATGACAACCTCAACCACTTCATCACCTCGCCGAAGAAATTCGTGAAGGGCACGGCGATGGGCTTTGCCGGCCTGCCAAAGGACGAGGACCGCGCCAACGTCATCGCCTATCTGCGAACGCTGTCGGACAGCCCAAAGCCGCTGCCGACGCCAGGTGCCGCCGCTGATGCAACCGCGCCGGGCAAGCCGGCCGAGGGTGCTGCTCCGGCCAAGCCGGCTGAAGGTGCAGCTCCAGCCCCTGCGACGCCGGCACCGGCGCCCGCCAAATAACCGAATTGTCATCTCCATGATCTCAAAAAAGCCGGGTTCAGCCCGGCTTTTTGTTAGGAAAATCGCATATGCGGCGACAAAGCCGCCGCGTGGCGGTTTTCACCGGCGTCAAATCATTTAGGATCGCCGGGCATCGCGAAGAGGAGAACGCATGACGGTTGGCCGAACGCTTCTGAGGTCCTTTCTGGTTGTGGGCGCCCTCGCAGGCGGCCTGCAGGCAGCCTTCCCCCAGGAATGGCACACCACCTCTTCGCTGATCGGCCCCTCCAAATATGGCGAGAATTTCCAGCGCTACGATTATGTGAATCCGGATGCACCGAAGGGCGGTACCTACAATTCGGTCGTCTCCGGCACGTTCGACAGCTTCAATCCCTATATCGTTCAGGGATCGCCGGCAGCCGGCCTGCAGCCATTTGGCGGCGGCCTGCTCTACGACACGCTGATGGATCAGGCGACTGACGAAGGCAGCGTCAGCCACCCGCTCATCGCCGATGCCTACAAGTACCCGACCGACTATTCCTCGGCCACCTACCGGCTCGACCCACGGGCGAAATGGCATGACGGACAGCCGATCACCACTGACGACGTGATCTGGTCGTTCCAGGTGCTGAAGGCCAACAGCCCGATGTACAGCCGCTATTTCGAAAACGTCACCGACGCAGTCGCTGTCTCGGACCGTGAGGTCGAGTTCCACTTCGACCAGAAGGGCAATCGCGAACTGCCCAAGATCCTCGGCGACCTTGTCGTGCTGCCCAAGCATTGGTGGGAAGGCACCGACGCCAATGGCAAGAAGCGCGACATCACCAAGGGGACGCTGGAGCCGCCGCTGGGCTCGGCTGCATACAAGATCGCCAGCTTCAAGGCGGGGTCGGAAATCGTCTGGCAGCGCGTCCCCGACTATTGGGGCGCCAAGCTGGCTGTGAAAATCGGTCGGGAGAATTTCGACACGCAGCACTTTACCTACATTCTTGACGACAACGCCTCCTGGGAGGCGTTCAAGAAAGGTGGCCTCGACGATATCAAGCCGGAAAACAGCTCGAAGCGCTGGGCGACGTTTTATGATTTCGCGGCGATCAAGGCCGGCGATGTGATCAAGCAGGAGTTCAAGACCACCTCGCCCGAGCCGATGCAGGCTTTCATGCTCAACCAGAGACATAGGTTGTTTGCCGATCGTCTGGTCAGGGCCGCGCTCACCTACCCGTTCGATTTCGAATCGATGAACCGCACGCTGTTCTTCGGTTTCAACACTCGCACCCACAGTTATTTCCAGGGCACGGACCTAGCCTCCAGCGGCTTGCCGCAAGGCAAGGAATTGGAGATCCTGGAGAAGTACCGCGACAAGCTGCCGCCGGAAGTATTCACCCGGGAATTCAAGTTGCCGGTCTACGATTCGCCGCAGGCGGAGCGCAAATATCTGAAGCAGGCGGTCGACCTGTTCGCCCAGGCCGGCTGGGTGATCAAGGGCGGCAAGATGGTCAACGCCAAGACCGGCGAGCCATTCAAGTTTGAAATCCTAGGCTCGAATGAAACCGACCAGGTCATTTCCAGCCCCTGGATCGCCAATCTGCGCAAGATCGGCGTCGATGCGACACTGCGCATCGTCGACCCGAGCCAGTACACCAACCGCGTCAGAAATTTCGATTACGACGTCATCACAGGACAGCTCCAACAGTCGGAATCGCCCGGCAACGAGCAGCGCGATTTCTGGAGCTCCAAGGCCGCCGACACACCGGCATCGCGCAATTATTCCGGCATCAAGAACCCGGTCGTTAACGCCCTTGTCGACCGCATCATTTTTGCCATGGATCGCGATGACCTCGTCGCCACCACCCATGCGCTCGATCGCGTGCTGCTGTGGAATTACTATGTGGTGCCGCAATACTATCGTGCCGTTGTGTGGCTGGCTTACTGGAACAAGTTCGGCATCCCGGAAAAGCAGCCCGGCTACCGTGGCGCCGATATCGATTCCTGGTGGATCGATGCGGACAAGGAAAAGGCCCTGGCCGCCAAGTACAAGGGCAGCAATTGATGGCGGGGCTCCCTCGCCGCGATTTCCTGGCCCTCAGTGGCGCCGCAGCCGTTGCTGCGCTGCTGCCGGGCAAGGCTTTCGCCGCCAGCCCAACCGGCGTGAAACTGCATGGACTGTCGGCTTTCGGCGACCTCAAATACAAGCCGGACTTCACTCATTTCGACTATGTCAATGTCGATGCGCCGCAAGGTGGCGTCTTCAACTTCCTGCCGCGCAACTGGCTTGCCAACCAGACGCCGCTGACCTTCAACACGCTGAATTCGTTCGTTCCCAAAGGCGATTCGCCCCAGCGCACGGAGATGTGCTTCGATTCACTGATGGTGAGAGCGTACGACGAACCTGACGCCGTTTACGGGCTGATCGCTGACGGCGTGACGATTTCCGACGACCGCAACGACTTCACCTTCTCGCTGCGCCCGCAGGCCCGCTTCCATGACAGCACGCCATTGACGGCAGAGGATGCCGCCTTCACCTTCAAGCTGCTCAAGGACAAGGGGCACCCGTACTATTCCCTGCCGCTAACGCATCTGGATGACGCGATTGCCGTGGATGCCCACACGCTGCAGCTTAGGTTTTCCGGCAAGCAGACAAGCCGCACCATCCTCAACGTCGTCGAGTTCCCGGTCCTGTCGAAGGCTTTCTACACGACCAACCCGTTCGATTCCTCGCAGATGAACCCGCCGTTGGGGTCAGCCGCCTACAAGGTCGGTCGCTGGTCGGCAGGGGCCTGGATCGAATATGAGCGTGTGGCTGATTATTGGGGCAACGACCTGCCGGTCAATCGCGGCCAGAACAATTTTCAGCGGATCCGCGTTGAGTTCTATCAGGACCGTAGCGTTGCCTTCGAAGCGTTCAAGAAGGGAGAAATCCTCTACAGGGAGGAATTCACCTCGCGCGTCTGGGCGACCGGCTACGACTTCCCAGCCTTCACTGCCGGCAAGGTGGTGAAGCACGAATTCCCGGCCGAAACGGTGCCTTCGATGCAGGGCACCGCCGTCAACCAGCGGCGCGAGCAGTTTCGCGACTCGCGCGTGCGGCAGGCGATCGGGCTCTGCTTCGACTTCGAATGGACGCGGCGCAATTTCTTCTACGGTTCCTATGAGCGCTCGCAATCCTGCTTCGAGAAATCCGAATTTCGCGCCGAGGGCAGACCGTCGCCACAAGAATTGGCTCTTCTTGAGCCGCTGCGTGAGCAGATTCCCGCCGAGGCTTTTGGCGAAGCCGTGATCCAGGACGCGTCGAACGGCTCCGGCCGCGACCGGCAGTTGCTTGGCAAGGCGGCCAAGCTTCTGGCCGAGGCCGGCTGGAAACGGTCCGGCAATTTCGTCGTGAACGACAAGGGTGGTCGGTTGTCCGCAGATTTTCTTGTCGACGACGAAGTCTTCGAACAGGTCTACTCGCCCTGGGTCGAAAACATGAAGGCGGTCGGCATCGATGCCTCGATCCGGCTGGTGGATGCCGCGCAATATCAGCTACGGCAGAATTCGTTCGACTACGACCTCGTCTCGGTCGCGGCCTCGTTTCCGGCGACGCCAACCCGTGACGACCTCGAAACCATTTTCCATTCGCGAGCAGCTACCGTATCGGGCTCTCGCAATCTGCCGGGAACGTCGAGCCCGGCCATCGACGCCCTGGTTGACGCCGCGGGCGCCGCCAAGGATCGCGAAGGCCTGACAATTGCCATGCGCGCGCTCGACCGGGTCTTGCGTGCACGGCGGGATTGGATTCCAAGTTGGTTCTTGGCGAATCATCGAAGCGCCTATTGGGACATGTTCGGTTTTCCCGAGCGGAAACCCGATTTCGACTTTCCGGTCGAAGCGCTGTGGTGGGTCGACAAGGGCAAGGCGGCAAAAATTGGCAAAGGGTAGGCTGTTGCGCGGCACTTTACCCTCCCCCTCGTGGGGAGGGTCGGTGAGCACTTCGTGCGCAGCGCGAATGGCGAACCGGGGTGGGGGTGTGACGGCGTACGCCGGATCGAGACTACCCCCACCCCGCTCCGCTTCGCGGATCGACCCTCCCCACAAGGGGGAGGGTGAAAGCTGATGGGCGCCTACATACTGCGCCGTATCCTGCTGATGATACCGACCCTGTTCGGCATCATGGCGGTTGCTTTCGTCGTCACTCAATTCGCACCGGGTGGACCGGTCGAGCAGGTCATCGCCAGCCTGACCAACCAGGGCGGCAGCGACCGCCTCGGCAGCGGCGGCGGCGATGCAGGAGGCGGCGGCAATTTCGATGTGGCCGGTGACGTCGGCTCGAAGTATCGCGGCGCGCAAGGGCTCGATCCGGAATTCATCAAGAAGCTGGAAAAGCAATTCGGCTTCGACAAACCACCGCTCGAACGCTTCGGCATGATGCTGTGGAACTATGCCCGCTTCGATTTCGGCGACAGCTATTTCCGTGACATCTCGGTTCTTGACCTGATCCTGGAGAAGATGCCGGTGTCGATCTCGCTTGGGCTGTGGATCACGCTGTTGTCCTATCTGATCTCGATCCCCCTTGGCATCCGCAAAGCGGTCAAGGACGGCTCCGCCTTCGACGTCTGGACCAGCGGCGTGATCATCGTCGGCTATGCCATACCGGCCTTCCTGTTCGGCATATTGCTGATGGTGCTGTTCGCGGGCGGCTCCTTCTGGGACTGGTTCCCACTGCGCGGCATCGTCTCCGACAATTGGGACCAATTGTCGTGGCCCGACAAGATCGTCGATTATTTCTGGCACATGACCTTGCCGCTGACGGCGCTGGTGCTGTCGGCCTTCGCGACGACGACGCTGCTGACCAAGAACTCCTTCCTGGAAGAGATACGCAAACAGTATGTGGTGACGGCCCGTGCCAAGGGCCTGTCGGAGCGGCGGGTGCTTTACGGACATGTGTTCCGCAACGCAATGCTGATCGTCATTGCCGGCTTTCCAGCGGCCTTCATCTCGGCCTTCTTCACCGGCTCGCTTTTGATCGAGAACATCTTTTCCCTCGACGGTCTCGGGCTGCTCGGTTTCAGGTCCGTGTTGGCGCGCGACTATCCGGTCGTGTTCGCCAACCTCTATATATTTTCGCTGCTTGGTTTGTTCGTGACGCTGTTGTCCGACCTGATCTACACATGGGTCGATCCGCGCATCGATTTCGAGCGGAGAGACGTCTGATGACGCAGGCTGCAGCCGAGATCACACCGACAAGGATCGCCCGCCCCTGGCTGTCGCCGCTCAACAAGCGGCGCTGGCAGAACTTCAAGGCCAACCGGCGCGGCTACTGGTCGTTGTGGATATTCCTCGCTCTGTTCGTGCTGTCGCTGTTTGCCGAACTGATCGCCAACGACAGGCCGATCGTCGCCTACTACAAAGGCGAGATCCTGTTCCCGGTGGCGGTCGCCTACCCCGAGGAAAAATTCGGCGGCTTCTACGCCGTCACCGACTATCGCGACCCGGTCATCCGCGACGAGATCAACGCCAATGGCTGGATGATCTGGCCGCCAATCCGCTATTCCTACCGCACCGTCAACAATGCGATCCCCGACGCCGCTCCCGCAAAACCGTCATGGGAATACGACGCGCAGAGGCGATGCAGCCAATATCCGCAAGGCGCTGCCGATCCTGACTGCATTGTCGGCAACTGGAACTGGCTGGGTACCGATGACCAGGCGCGCGACGTGCTGGCGCGCATCATCTACGGGTTCAGGATTTCCGTGCTGTTCGGGTTGATCCTGACTGCGGGTTCGTCGGTTATCGGCGTCGCCGCCGGCGCGCTGCAAGGGTATTTCGGCGGCTGGACCGACCTTCTCTTTCAACGCTTCATAGAAATCTGGTCGGCGATACCGCTGCTGTATCTGCTGCTGATCGTCGCCGCCATCCTGCCGCCGGGCTTCTTCATCCTGCTCGGGCTGATGCTGCTGTTCTCCTGGACGTCGCTTGTCAGCGTGGTGCGCGCCGAATTCCTGCGCGCTCGCAACTTCGAATATGTCAACGCTGCCCGCGCCCTTGGCGTGTCCAACCGCACCATCATGCTGCGCCATCTTCTGCCCAACGCCATGGTCGCGACGCTGACCTTCATGCCTTTCCTGGTCAGCGCCTCGATCTCGACGCTGACCTCGCTCGACTATCTCGGTTTCGGCCTGCCGCCAGGCACCGCTTCGCTTGGCGAACTGCTTAAACAGGCGCAGAGCAATCTCAACGCTCCCTGGCTTGGTATATCCGGCTTCGTGGTCATCTCGCTGATGCTGTCGCTGCTGGTGTTCATCGGCGAGGCGACGCGCGATGCGTTCGATCCGCGCAAGGCGTTCCGATGAGCGAGCCCCTGCTCTCGGTCCGCGATCTCAGCGTTGCCTTCACGCAAGGCGGCAACCAGTCGATAGCCGTCGACCACATCTCCTTCGACCTCGCCAAGGGCGAGACGGTGGCGCTGGTCGGCGAATCGGGCTCCGGCAAGTCGGTCTCCGCGCTTTCGGTGCTGAAGCTGCTGCCCTACCCGACGGCCAGCCATCCCTCGGGCAAGGTCCTGTTCCAGGGCGCCGACCTTTTGGCGATGAACGAAAAGCAGTTGCGCAGCGTGCGCGGCAACAAGATCACCATGATCTTCCAGGAGCCGATGACTTCGCTCAATCCGCTGCACACGATCGAGCAGCAGATCGTCGAGATCCTGGCGCTGCATCAGGGCATGGGCGACCGCCAGGCCAAGGCGCGCACGCTGGCGCTGCTCCACGAGGTGGGCATTCGCGAACCGGAAAAGCGGCTCGACGCCTATCCGCACCAATTGTCCGGCGGCCAGCGCCAGCGCGTCATGATCGCCATGGCGCTGGCCAACGAACCGGAACTGCTGATCGCCGACGAACCGACAACGGCGCTCGACGTCACCGTGCAGGCGCAGATCCTCGAATTGCTGGCGGAGTTGAAGAGCCGTAAGGGCATGTCGATGCTGTTCATCACCCATGATCTCGGCATTGTCAGAAAGATCGCCGACCGCGTCTGCGTGATGACCAAAGGCAAGATCGTCGAGACCGGGCCGACCAAGGACATCTTCGCCAACCCGCAGCACGCTTATACCAAGCACCTGCTCGCCGCCGAGCCGAAAGGCAAGCCGCCGGCCGCCAACGACGCCGCCAAGCCGGTTATGACCGGCAAGGACATCAAGGTTTGGTTCCCGATCAAAAAGGGTTTCTTTCGCACCACCGTCGACAATGTGAAGGCGGTGGACGGCATCGACGTCACCGTGCGCGCCGGCCAGACCCTCGGCGTCGTCGGCGAATCCGGCTCCGGCAAGACGACGCTCGGGCTGGCGCTGGCGCGGATGATCTCATCGACCGGCACCATCCAGTTCAATGGCAGCGACATCAACCAGCTTTCCTTCAACGCCATGCGGCCGCTGCGCCGCGAGTTGCAGATCGTTTTCCAGGACCCGTTCGGCTCGCTCAGCCCGCGCATGTCGGTCTCGGAGATCATCGAGGAAGGCTTGAAGATCCATGAGCCGAAGCTGTCGCCCGACCAACGCGACGACAAGGTCGTCGCCGTGCTGAAGGAGGTCGGGCTCGATCCGGTGACCAGGAACCGCTATCCGCATGAATTCTCCGGCGGCCAGCGCCAGCGCGTCGCCATTGCGCGCGCCATGGTGCTCAATCCGCGCTTCGTCATGCTGGACGAACCGACCTCGGCGCTCGACATGAGCGTGCAGGCGCAAGTGGTCGACCTCTTGCGCAATCTGCAGGCCAGGCACGACCTTGCCTATCTGTTCATCAGCCACGATCTGAAAGTCATTCGCGCCCTTGCCAATGACGTCATCGTCATGCGCAATGGCAAGATCGTCGAAGCCGGCCCTTCCGAACAGATTTTCGAGCGCCCGCAGACCGACTATACGAAGGCGCTGATCTCGGCCGCGTTCAAGATCGAGACGGCGCCAGTCGGTATCGTCAGCGAATAACAGGGAATACAATCCGCAAATGGAAAAAGGCAAAATCCTGCTTGCCGTCACCGGCTTTCATCCGCAGCGCTGGCGCGAGCTGCTGTCGGCCGAGCGCGAAGTGGTGCTGGAGCCGGACGGCGCCTCTGACCCGTCGATCACCTATGCGGTGGTGTGGAAGCAGAAGCCGAACCTCTTGAAATGGCTGCCGAATCTACGCGCAATCTTCTCGATCGGCGCCGGCGTCGACCATATCTTCGCCGATCCCGGCCTGCCCGATGTGCCGATCGTCAAAGTGGTCGCTGACAACCTGACGCAGTACATGACCGAATATGTCGTCTGGCGCGTGCTCGACCATCACCGCCAGGGCATGCTCTATCGTGCGCAGCAGCCGAAGAAGACCTGGCACGAACCGCCGCAGCGGCCGGCCGGTGACATCTCGGTCGGCATTATGGGGCTCGGCAATCTCGGCCGCGCGGCGGCATCGGTGCTGTTGTCGCTCGGCTTTGCCGTCAATGGCTGGTCGCGCAGCGACAAGGCCATGAAAGGCGTTGCGACCTACGCCGGAGAGGCCGGGCTGATCCCCTTCCTCAACGCCACCGACATACTGGTGGTGCTGTTGCCGCTGACGCCGGATACGCACGGCATCATCAATTACGGCGTGCTGAAGGAATTACGCAAGCGCAACGGCCTCGGCGGCTCGGTGCTGATCAATGCCGGGCGCGGCCGGCTGCAGAAGGACGCCGACATATTGCGCGCGCTGGACGACGGCACGCTGAAGGAGGCGAGCCTCGACGTGTTCGAGGTCGAGCCGCTGCCGAAGACCAGTCCGCTATGGAGTCACCCGAAAGTGTTCGTGACGCCGCACGCGGCGGCGACCTCCGACCCTGTCCACCTGGCGCCGAGCATGTTGCGGCAGATGGATGCCTTCGAGCGCGGCGAAAAGCTTGATAACGTGGTCGACCGCAAGGCGGGGTACTGAGGAAGTTCAGGTTCAGCTCGGCAGGGTGAACTTCTTCTGTTTGTTGGGCTTGCCGCAGTCGCGGCGGACGATCGAGCGGTTCATGGCGTCGATCTTGCCACTTGCCAGATCAGTATCGCGCTTGCTTTTGGAGCGCATATCCGGCGTGAACGGGCCGAAGCCCATCGCCGGATTGGAGAAGCTCGGCTTGGCGTCCGTCGACAGATGGTATTGCTGCGCCAGTTCGTTGCGCTGCGCCAGCAACTGGTCGCAAGGCACGTTGTCATATTGCAGCGACGATTGCACGTCCTGGTCCTGCCGCTCCGACATCGAACTGCCCATGCAGCCGGTCATTGCCAGGCAAGACACCAAGACCATCATGTTCCAGCGCATGTGTTCCTCCTCAATGCCTGCCGAGGGCTTTTCCCGGCTTGTATCCTACCTGATGCCGCGCCAGCCGCAAAAATCCTATTCACGTTTTCGAACAAGACGAGACATCAACCCTTGGACGAGGGCACCGCCAGCGCGGCAAGCCCGTCGACCGGCTGGCGGCGATCCCAGCGGATGACGGTCGGCTGCATCGACAGCACCGACAGGCCGTTTGCGGCAAGCACCCGCTCGACATAGGCTTGAGAATGGGCGTAGCGACGAGACGGCTGCAGCGCGAAACCGGCGTCGCCGCCCGCCCCGCCCTTGGCTGGCTTTTCGACGGAAAAGGCAAACAGGCCATTGGTGGCCAGAATGCCCGCGACGGTCTTCATCACGCGATCGAGCGCGCCGACGTAGATGAACACGTCGGCCGCCACCACCAGATCGGCTTTCGGTCCGGCATAGGCGAAATCCTGCAGATCGGCCTTGGCGAGCAGATCGTAGACGCCTTTGGCGCGGGCCTTTTTCAGCATGGCGGCGGAGATGTCGTAGCCCTCCAGCCGTTCGGCGACCGGCCGCAGTTTCTCGCCCATCAGACCGGTGCCGCAACCAAGGTCGAGCGCCAGCGAAAAGCGGCCCGCCCTTGCCGCTCGAATGGCGCGATCGAGAAACTCCGGCAGCCGGTAGCCGAGCTTGCCGACCAGCGAATCTTCGAAAGTTTCGGCATAGTGGTCGAACAGCGTTTCGACGAAGGCGCTGGGTGGCGCCGCGGCAGCCGGCGCCTTGCCGATGAGTTGCAGCTTCAGCGCAGCGCCAAGGCGATCCGCCGGGTCGAGTTTCAGCGCCGTCGCCCATGCTTGAGCCGCCACGTCGAGCCGCTCGGCCGTCTCCTGCATCTCGCCAAGACGGAACCAGCCCGCCGCCCATTGCGGCGCCAGTTCCAGCGCGCCGAGCAGCAGCTCCGCCGCTGCCGCGTGCTCGCCCGAGCCGAAAAGCATCTCGGCATAGTCGGCGCGACGGTCGGCGGTCAGGTCGCCGGACGAGATTTTCAGCGGTTGCATGGCGATGGCCCCGCCGGCTGATGCGGCCGGTGGCTGGCTGTAGGCCGAGTCAGCAGTCTCTTGCAACAGGCTTCCCGCGCTGGAATTAGCCACTATCTTGACTGGATGCGCGCCAGCGACCTGCTCCATCCCCGGCCTGAAGGCCTTTATTGCCCATGCGGCGATTTCTTCATCGACCCGGTGCGGCCAGTCAACCGGGCGTTGATCACGCATGGCCATTCCGACCATGCCCGATCCGGCCATCGTTCGGTGCTGGCGACGCAGCAGACGCTCGACATTATGGGGTTGCGTTATGGCGAGGATTTTGCCGGGACAACGCAAGCGGCCGTGCTTGGCGAAGCGATGGCGCTGAACGATGTCAGCGTCACCTTCCATCCGGCCGGCCATGTGCTGGGCTCGGCGCAGATCGCGGTCGAGAACAAGGGCAGGCGCATCGTCGCCTCCGGCGACTACAAGCGCCAGAAGGACGCGACCTGCGCACCGTTCGAACCGGTCCAATGCGATGTGTTCATCACCGAGGCGACCTTCGGCCTGCCGGTGTTTCACCATCCGCCCGACACGGAGGAGATCGCCCGGCTGCTCAAATCGGCGGCGCAGTTTCCCGAGCGATCGCATCTGGTCGGCGCCTATGCGCTGGGCAAGGCACAGCGGGTGATGCGGCTGCTGCGCGATGCCGGTTATGACAGACCGATCTATATCCACGGCGCGCTGGCCAAGCTCAGCGAATATTACCAGAGCCAGGGCATCGACCTCGGCACGCTGGAGCCGGCAACCGTCGACAGCGGCGGCAAGCAGGATTTCACCGGGGCCATCGTTGTCGGCCCTCCATCGGCCTTCGCCGACCGCTGGGCGCGGCGCTTTCCCGACCCGATCTCGTGCTTCGCCTCGGGCTGGATGCGCATCCGCCAGCGCGCCAAGCAAGGCGGCGTCGAACTGCCGCTGATCATTTCCGACCATGCCGACTGGGATGAACTGACCGCCACCGTCAAGGAGACGGGCGCCGGCGAAATCTGGGTGACGCATGGCCGCGAGGAAGCGCTGGTGCGCTGGTGCGAGCTGGAAGGCATCGCCGCCAGGCCACTGCACCTGGTGGGATATGAGGACGAGGGCGATTGATGGTGATTTTTGATCCAGAAATCGCCGGCGCGGCGATCCTTACCACCCCCCTCTGGCCTGCCGGCCATCTCCCCCGCAAGGGGGGAGATCAGATGTCACCTCCGCTTTCGCCAATCGCCAACCTCGCAAGATGGGCGGCAAGATCAAGGCTGCCAATCTCCCCCCTTGCAGGGGAGATGTCCAGCAGGACAGAGGGGGGTGCGCCAGAACGCAAACCTCTGCCGTCAACGCGGTCCTTGCATCCATGAACCGCTTTGCCGAACTCCTCGACCGCTTGGTGCTGACGCCGTCGCGCAATGGCAAGCTGACGCTGCTCGTCGATTATTTCCGTAGCGTCGAGGACCCCGACCGCGGGCTGGCGCTGGCGGCTATCACCGGCGACCTCAACATTGCGGCGGTCAAGCCGGCGATGCTGCGCACGCTGGTCACCGAGCGCATGGATCCGGTGCTGTTCGGCTATTCCTACGACTATGTCGGCGACCTCGCTGAAACCGTGTCGCTGGTCTGGCCGCAAACGCCGGGACATATCCCCAACCGGGAGCCGACGCTTGGCGACGTCGTGGCGAAGCTGCAGGCGGCGAGCCGCTCGGACGGACCCAAGGTGCTGGCCGGGCTGCTCGACAGCGCCGGCATTTCAGCGCGCTTTGCCATCATCAAGCTGGTCACCGGCGGCTTGCGCATCGGCGTTTCGGCGCGGCTGGCCAAACAGGCGCTGGCCGATTTCGGCAAGGTCGATGTCGCCGAGATCGAGGAGCTGTGGCACGGGCTGACGCCGCCCTATATCTCGCTGTTCGCGTGGCTGGAAGGCAAGGCCGAGAAGCCGAAGCGGACCGCACTTGCCCTGTTCAATCCGGTGATGCTGTCGAACCCGGTCGGCGACGGCGACCTCGAAAAGCTCGATCCGGCCGACTATGCCGCGGAATGGAAATGGGACGGCATCCGCGTTCAGGCGGTGTGCGAGGGCGGCGTGCGCCGGCTCTATTCGCGCACCGGCGACGATGTGTCCGGCGCATTCCCCGATCTCGCCCAGGCGATGAATTTTTCCGCCGCGCTCGACGGCGAATTGCTGGTCGGCGAGCCCGCGGCGACCGGCACGTTTTCGGACCTGCAACAGCGGCTCAATCGCAAGAGCGTGGCCCCGAAGATACAGCAGCAATACCCGGCCTTCATGCGCTGCTACGATGCGCTGCAGATCAACGGCGAAGATTTGCGCGCGCTACCTTTCCGCGAGCGGCGGGCCCGTCTTGAGGCCTTCATCACAACGCTGGACCCGCACCGTTTCGATCTGTCGCCATTCGTCGAATTCCCGGATTGGCAAACGCTGGAGGAACTGCGCCGCGCGCCGCCGCACCCGATCATCGAAGGCGTGATGCTGAAGCGCTGGGATTCGCCCTATCTCGCGGGACGGCCGAAAGGGCCGTGGTTCAAGTGGAAGCGCGATCCGCACACGGTCGATGCTGTGCTGATGTATGCGCAGCGCGGCCATGGCAAGCGGTCGAGCTTTTATTCCGACTATACGTTCGGCGTCTGGTCGGGGCCGGAAGGCGCGGAGGAACTGGTGCCGGTCGGCAAGGCCTATTTCGGCTTCACCGACGAGGAGTTGAAGCAGATCGACAAATTTGTCCGCGACAATACGGTCGAGCGTTTCGGCCCGGTGCGCTCGGTGCGCGCCGACCGCAGCCAAGGCCTGGTGCTGGAGGTGGCGTTCGAAGGTCTCAACCGTTCGACCCGCCACAAATCCGGCGTTGCGATGCGATTTCCCCGCATCTCACGGCTGCGCTGGGACAAGCCGACCGCCGAAGCCGACCGCATCGAGACGCTGCAGGCGCTGCTTGATCGCTAGGCGGCGCTTACGGTTCGATCGAAACGCGGATCTCGTAGATGTCGACCGCCTTGCCCTGCTTGTCGAAGTCGGAGTTGATGGCGATGCTGCCGGCCGCGCCCGGGGGCTTGTCGGGGAATTTCACGTCGAACAGATATTCGTTACGCTGCTGGCCGACCGCATAGCGCTTGCGGCCGCAGTCGCCGAGATCGCCGAAATTGCAGTCGACGGAGATCTGCGTGTCCTTGCCGTCCTCGGCGCGGGCGACGATGTCGAACACGGCATGTTTGCCGGCAAGCTTCTCCAGCACGCCCTGCCCGACATCGAAGCTGATGGCCGAGCCGGAAGCACCGGAGCGGATGCGCAGGAAGGAGCCGGTGTCGTCCTGCACGACATCGGCCTTGGCGTCGGACGGGGTCGCCACATGCGTTGGATCGGTGGGTGTAAACACGTTGATCCAGTCGCGCGTCTGTTCGGCGACACCAGGCTGCTGCGGCGCGCCAGGCTGCTGCGGCTCAGTTGTATCGGCAGGCGGCGTGAAGTCGTCATCGTCGACGGTCGGCGGCGCTTCGGGCGGCGCCGTGTCGAGCTGCGCCGGCGTCTTGAAGACCCCGGTCTGCACGGCGAAATAGAGGCCGATGCCGGCGGCGGCGAGCAACGTCACGCCAAAGAAGATCGCCGTCAGCGGCAGGCGGCGGCCCCTTATCCGCCTTTCATCACGGTCAGGCGCCACTTCCGCCGCGGCCTCGGCCGGCGCGGAATCGGCCATATCGATCGCCGGGGCGCCGGGCAGCGTGGCGTCAGGCATGATGTCGGGGACGACCGGCAGCACGCGCGAACGCGGCGCGTCGGATGCCTCGGGCTGAACCGGTTCATCAACGACGATCGCAGGCGACGGTCCGGCCGCGACACCTGTCGGGGCATCGACCGCGGGCGCTTCGGCGGCGCCCTGTACGGCGTCTTGCGGCTGCGCAACGCGTTGCGTCAGCGCGGTATCTTGTGTCTGCGCAGCGCTCTGCGTCGGCGCGGCGCTCTGCGTCGGCGCGGCGACATCGGGGACCGCGGGCAGGAATTCGGATTCGATCTCGGCGATCTTTTCCTGGACCCCCTTGCGGCGCTTGATGGCGGCTTCCACCGTCACGCCGGGATTGGCCTGGAGCACGCGGTCGAGCGCCGCGAAAGCCGACCGATAGACCCTCTCGCGAAATGCCCGGTCCTCGGCGTTGCCTTTCTCGAAGGCGTTGCGGATCGCTTTTTCGATCGCGTCCAAGCGAATTTCCCCTGTCCGTTCGCTTACATTGCCATGATCGTTAGCCGCAGGAGACCAATCAATCAACGGGCGAGCGCCCGCATTCTGCCTTACAGGCCTGTTCAAGGCCCATTTCGATGCGTTTTGGCAATAAAATCAGTCGGTTTTGCCGCCTTGCCGGGCAGTTTGTGCGCAGTCCACCGCGACGTCTCCGCGTAGCCGAAAAAGCAAATGAGGCGGTGGCTCATTGCGCGCCAATGGAAAATGCCGGGACGAATTGCCGGATGCCGGCTCGAAATCGCGGTTGCCCATCTTGAATTAGCGGCCGGTTGAGTCTATCACCCAGCCGATCCTGGAACCTCGCGCTTCCCGGGCCGCTTTAGCTCAGTTGGTAGAGCACATCATTCGTAATGATGGGGTCAGGTGTTCGAGTCACCTAAGCGGCACCAGTTCTCCATCCGACGCAAGCGTGACGGCAGGTGCAAGGCTAATGCACGTCACTCCCTACGCCAACACCGGCACTTCCTGTCTGCCTCGTCGACATGCGCCATATGGCCGCCGCCACAGGATTGCGTCGTCAGACGCTTGACCATCGACTATGCTGCATCGCGCAAGATCGACAACCTAGAGAACCCGACACTACAAGCATAATTTATAAGATACAAAACCACTACCTTAGAATAATCTTCGTCAATTTTGACCTATATCAGACACTCCGGATTATAGTTGTGTAATTAAACCGTGTCTTTTCTGACATGGTACCACTTCTCGTACAGCATTGCGGACGTGAAAAACCCTCGGTGACGCAACGCACTCGCAAATCATACCCATTTTTAGCACTAACTCACACAAATATTACGGCTCGATAGATATTTTGTGTTGCACTGCACCATTGCCCGGTTGCACCATTTCTTGGGGGATCTGGTACCGGGAAGTGCGCCGTGGAGGATTCCGCCAAGTTGATCAGCTTGAATTTTTCGCTGGCCAGCACCGATTTCGAGGCTGCCCCGCGCAAAAGGCGCGGGTTTGATGTTGTCGGCGCACTCTCGACGCTGGCAGGCCTCGACCTGAGGCCCGGAATGCAGGGCCGCTGGCTTCATCGGAGATTTCAGACCGGCGGAAATGACTGATGGCGGTCGCGCGTGACAATCAGTTGGACGCTGTGCGCGCCATCGCTGTCACGATGGTTCTCTATTCCCATTTCCTTGCACCCAACGGGTCCTCCTTTTGGGGCCACATCGGGGTGCGGCTTTTTTTTGTGCTGAGCGGCTTCCTGATCACACGACTGCTGCTCGAAGCGCGCGCCGCGGCCGAATTCAAAGCCGGCCCTGCATTGAGTTCCTTCTACATCAGGCGCGCGCTGCGCATATTCCCGCCCTATTTCGCCGTGCTTGGGTTCGTCTGGCTGACCGATCTGGAGCAGTCCAGTGGATCGCTCGTCTGGCATGCGCTTTACCTGTCGAATTTTTGGTACGCGCTGCGCAACGAATGGACGCCCTGGCTACTCTGCCATTTCTGGAGCCTGAGCATCGAGGAGCAGTTCTATATCGCCTGGCCGCTGGTCGTGCTTCTCGCACCCCGCCGGCGGGTGGAAGCGATCACTATCGGCGTCATCCTGTTGTCGCTGGCCTATCGCTTCTACTGGCCGATCACCGCCACCCCGGCGCTAGCGCGCGACCTGCTGCCGCCAGCATCGATGGACGCGCTGGCGTTTGGTGCTTTGCTTGCCTGCCGGCGGACCAGAGGCGCCGGCCTGCCGCAATGGATGCGGCTAGGCTGGCCAGCCCTTGCGGCTGTCTTCCTGGCGATTGAGTGGCTTATCCCTGCGCCGGCCGATCCTATGCTGGAATGGGCCCGCTGGGCGTTGCTGCAGATCCTGCCCCTAGTGCCGCTGGTGGCCGTTGTGGCCGCCTGTTCAGCCGGCCTTGGCGGCGTCCTCGGCAGGGTTTTCGAACTGCCACCGCTGCTGTCACTGGGCCGCATCAGCTACGGCGTCTATCTTTACCATCCGATCCTTCTGTCGCTCGCCGTCAAGTCACAGCCCTGGATCCCGCTCAATGTCTCGGAGCAGGGGCCAGGGCGTTTCCTGGTCGCGAGCGCCGCCACGATCGCCGTCGCTTCGATCTCGTGGACGGCTTTCGAAAAGCCGCTCAACGGCCTCAAGCGCCGCTTCCCCTATGTAGCGCGCCGCCGCTCCCAGGCACGCTCTGGCGATGCCGGCTGGCTCGGCAGGGCGGCGGACGCCTATCCCGGCGGATCCCCCGATGGCCGCGCCGCACTCGAACTCCGGCGAACGGATGCACAGAGATGACCACCGCGCCGCTCGTCTCCGTCCTGCTGCCGGTCTACAATGCCGGGCCTTATCTCACCGCTGCGCTGGAGAGCATTCTGCGGCAAGACTACGATCGCCTGGAGGTCATCGCTATCGATGACGGATCGACTGACAACTCGCTCGAGATTCTCGAACGATACCGCCGGGCAGACAATCGCGTTTCTGTCATCTCGCGTGAGAACCGCGGCCTCGTCGCCACCCTCAATGAAGGGCTACGACTGGCCCAGGGCGAGCTTGTTGCGCGAATGGATGCGGACGATGTCGCCTATCCCCGGCGCCTCTCGCGCCAGGTCGCACTGTTCGAGCGGCGGCCCGATCTCGGCTTCTGCGGCGCCTGCGTCGATACCTTGCTTCACGGCCGTATCGCCAAAGGCAGGCTAGACCCGGTGTTCCGGCTCGGCCGGCTCGACATATTGTCGATGTTCTTTACGATATTCTTACATCCGACGGTGATCTATAACAGGAAGGTTATTGGGAACAACGATCTCTATTACGATCCAAAATATAGGCATGCCGAGGATTTCGATCTCTTCAGACGGCTTGCCGGCCGTTTCCCGGCGACCATATTGCCCGATAGCCTGCTCGTCTATCGCATCCATGCGGGAAGCGTGACCATGCGGCATGCCAAGGAAATGCGCAGGACGCATTTGCGGATCGTGGCCGAAAATCTCGAGCGTGAGGGGCTTGCGGAAACCACAGCGGATCTGCGCGACATCGGCGAGGCCGTCTCTTTCGACACGGTTTCGCGCGCAGCCGATTTCATCCGTGCGCTTGAAGAGCGGATTTCCGAGCTGCCGACCGACACACGGCCAAGCTTCGAGGCAGGCGCGCTGAACCTGTTCTATTTCCTCTACCAACTCGTCGGCGACGAAGGAGAACCGCCGCTGACCCACGAATTGCTCACGCGGACGGCGAGATGGAATTTCATCCGGCGCCGCGAACAATATGCGCTGCGTCCCGGCGTCTGGGCGCCTTGGCTGAGCCTGCTCTCGATAAGGGCCGGAAAGCGGGCGGACGCGGTGGCCTACTTCTTCAAAACCACGCCGGCCGAAGCGGTGCTTGCGCGTTATCAGCGGGGACTGGTATGACCGACAGGCCCCACCCGCTCCTGCGCGATCACCAGTTTGCGAGTGCGCCTGTCCCGACATCTCCCCGATCGGAGCGGCCGTCGCTCGAGGTCAGTTTCATCGTCTGCACGCGCGACCGCGCCGCTGTGCTGGAGGCTTGCATAGCCTCGATCCAGGCGGCATGCCGGGTGCACGCCACCTTCGCGGCAGAGTTGGTGGTGGTCGATAATGGTTCACGGGACGGCACGTCAAAGCGGCTGGCCGCTATCGCCGAAACTTCCGACATCCCAGTCACAGCCGTCTCGGAGACTCGCCCCGGATTAGCCGCTGCCCGCAATGCCGGATTGGCGCGAGCGCGAGGCCGCGTGCTGGTCTTCGTCGACGACGACTGCAAGCTCGACCGCGACTATCTCCGCGACCTGGAGCGGCACTACCGGAGTGGCGAGAAGTGGCTGATCCGCGGCGGCCGGGTCGAGCTCGGTGATGCCCGGGACCTGCCCTTCACCATAAAGCTCTACGAGGCAAGCGAGCGGCTGACCCCGGCGGTCCACCCCGGCGGCTTCGTGCTCGGCTGCAACATGACCATGCACCGCGACGTCGCGGCCCGCATCGGGTCGTTCGACGAACGCTTCGGCGCTGGCGGCCCGCTACGCTCGGCTGAAGATACTGATTATCTCGTGCGGGCGATGCTGCTCGGCATGCCGGTCGAGTATGTGCCCGACATGACGGTCTTGCATCATCACGGCCGGCGAGACCGCAAATCGATCGACAGGCTGCACCGCGACTATAGCCTCGGTAATGGTGCGCTGTGCCTGAAACATGTCCGCCACGCCCCTTGGCTGCTTCGCCATGTCTATTGGTCCGCGCGGGCCGCGTTCAGGGAACTGGCGGGCCGTCCTCGCTTTGACCGCGACCTCGATCTGTCGCACTGGCCTATTGTCGTTATGAATCTGGCAGGTGCCGCCAGATTTGCGCTGCTCGTCATGATGGGATGGCCAAAACGGCTGCCGCTGCGCCACGACCGAGAAGCCAGCGAAGCCAATGCGGAGGCCAGAGCGCGATAATGTCACTGATTCCGTCAGCCCTGCCAATGCTGCGCCGCGCACTTGGTGGCAGGCTGTTGCGGCTCGTTCCCGTCGTGGTGGGGCTCGGGCTTGCAGGCGCCGCGCTGGAAGGCCTCGGCATCGGTCTCATCATTCCGCTGCTCGGCATCATTATGGGACGTGGCGAAACATCAGGCATGGCCGGTTTCTCCGCCCTCCTCCAGCAGGTTGGAGCGGACCTCGGCGAGCGCCAGCGGCTGATCGCCATTTCGGCCGCGATCCTCGGTTCGATCGTACTGAAAAATGTCTTTGCCTTCGCCAACACTCTGCTGACCAGCTACATCTACGGCAAGGCAGGTTATTCGATCCGTAGCGCACTGTCGGAGCAGTTGCTCAGGGTCGGCTACCCCTTTTTCCTGCAGCAAAGCCCCGGGCGGCTGCTCAACATCATCTCCAACGAATCCTGGCGAGCATCCGACGCTATCCAGGCCCTGCTCGGCGCGATCGTCAGTGCCTCGGCCGCCGTCATCCTGCTCGCCTTCCTCCTGCTCCTCTCTTGGCAGATGACGCTGCTGGTGACTCTAGGGCTGGCGCTTGTCCAGCTGGCGCACGGGGTTTTGTCGTCCAATCTGAAGGCGCCGAGCCGCAGCGTCGTCTCGCGCAACAGCGCACTGGCGTCGCAGATGCTGCATCTGGTGCATGCCGGGCGCCTGATTCGCATCTTCGGGCAGGAGAACCGCGAAAAGGCGGTCTTCGCCAAAGCGTCCGACGGGGTGCGGCGGGCGGCTTTCGTGCTTTCAATCCGCCAGGGCGTCTTGCCGCCACTGACCGAGGTATTGCACGCAATGCTGTTCCTGGCGGTGGTGATCGGAGCCTGGCTGGCGAATGTAAGCTTCCCGCTGACCGTCGCCTTCCTCATCCTGCTCTACCGACTGCAGCCGCATATGCGCGCCTTGCAGATGTCCTGGAGTCAGTTGCAAGGGATGAGCGGCTCGCTGGAGGAGGTACAATGGCTGCTCGATCCTTCCGACAAGCCCGAGGCGCCGCAGGGCAGCCTGCCGTTCGACGGCTTGCGCCAAGGGATCAGCTTCGATGATGTGAGCTTCGCCTATTCCGGTCCCCTGTCAGGCCCCGACGCGCGCGAGGCGGTGCTGCATAAGGCGGTGTTCGACATCCGCAGCGGCCGCTCGACTGCGCTGATCGGCCGCTCGGGCGCCGGCAAGACGACGATCGTCAATCTCCTGTGCCGCTTCGTCAAACCCGACAGCGGCAGGATCCTCGTCGATGGGGCACCGCTCGATGAAGTCGACCCAAGCCAGTGGCGGCGGAACATTGCCCTGGCCAGTCAGGAGCTGGAACTGGTCGATGGCACCATTTTTGAAAACATTATCTACGGCTACGACACGGCCTCGGCCAGCGACGCCATGCGCGCCGCAAGGCTGGCCGAGGCACATCAATTCATCGAGCACCTGCCGCAGGGTTACGCGACGCTGGTCGGATACCGGGGCATCAACCTGTCAGCCGGACAAAGGCAAAGGATCGCCCTGGCGCGGGCGCTGGTGCGCGATCCCGATATTCTCATCCTCGACGAAGCCACCAGTGCGGTGGATGGGTTGTCAGAAGCCGCTATTGTCGAGACGCTGAAATCGCGGGCCGGCCGCCGCACCACCATTGTCATCAGTCATCATTACAGCACCATATCGTTCTGCGACGACGTGGTGATCTTGAGCCGCGGTCGGGTGAAAAAACAGGCCCCCTTCGCAACCCTGGCAATGCTCAGCATGGACGAGCTTTACCAGCACGGAGCGGGTGAGTGATGGGGCGCACCCCAACCTGCGACGCGGCTTGCGCCCGGCAGCTCGCAGATCGCGATCAATCCTGCCGGCAAACCACCGCCGCGACGCATTTCCGATTGTTCAAAAACAATTCTCGGTGAGAGGTCAGGCGGCCTTCTTCTTCGCCAACCGCGCCTTGATCGAGGCGACGTCGGCGCGCGGCGTCGCGGCGAACAGCGTTCTGGTGTAGTTGTGCTTGGGGTCGGCGAAGACCTCCTCGCGCGAGCCGTATTCGACGGCTTCGCCGAAATACATCACCATCACATCGTCGGCGATGTAGCGCACGACCGACAGATCGTGGCTGATGAAGACATAGGTCAGCTGGAATTCGTCCTGCAGGTCGGCGAGCAGGTTGAGCACCTGCGCCTGCACCGAAAGATCAAGCGCGGAGACCGGTTCGTCAAGCACCAGCAGGCTCGGGTTCAGCATCAGCGCGCGGGCAATGGCGATGCGCTGGCGCTGGCCGCCCGAGAACATGTGAGGATAGCGATTGTAGTGCTCGGTTCCGAGGCCGACTTTCTTCAGCATCCTCATGGCGAGGTCGCGCCGCTCTTCGGCCGGCTTGTCGGTGTTGATGAGCAGCGGCTCGCCAAGCACATCTCCGATCTTTTGGCGCGGATTGAGCGATCCGTAAGGGTTCTGGAAGACGATCTGCACCTTGCGGCGCATCTCCCTGGTCAGGCCGTTCCTTGCGATGTCGACCTTGTTGCCGTCGATGAACAGTTCGCCCGACGTTGCCGGATCGATCAGCGTGATGATACGCGCCAGCGTTGACTTGCCGCAGCCCGATTCACCGACGATGGCCAGCGTCTTGCCCTTGTCGACGCTGAACGAGACGCCCTTGACCGCATGCACGGTGCGCGCGCCGCGAAACAGGCCGCCGCCGACGTGATAGTCGCGCACGATGTCCTTGCCTTCGACGACCTTGATGCTCATCAGAAGCCCCCGGCAGCTGGTTCGAACAGCATGTCCGAGACGGTCGGCAGCCGGTCGCCGACGGCATTATCCGGCAGCGCCGACAAAAGTGCGCGGGTGTAATTGCTCTTCGGCGATTCAAACAGCGACAGCACGTCGGCCTCTTCCATCTTGCGGCCCTTGTACTGGACGATGACGCGGTCGGCCGTCTCGGCGACCACGCCCATATTGTGGGTGATCATGATCAGGCCCATGCCGTATTTGACCTGCAGCGACACGAGGAGGTCGAGGATCTGCTTCTGGATGGTGACGTCGAGCGCGGTGGTCGGCTCGTCGGCGATCAGAAGCTTCGGATTGCAGGCGATGGCGATGGCGATCATCACGCGCTGGCACTGGCCGCCCGACATCTGGTGCGGAAACGAGTTCAGCCGTTCGGCCGGCTCGGCAATGCCGACCTGCGTCAGCAATTCGATGGCGCGCTCGCGACGCTGGGCCTTGTCCATGCCCATATGGAAGCGCAGCACCTCCTCGATCTGAAAGCCGACGGTGAAGCACGGATTGAGACTGGCCATCGGCTCCTGGAAGATTATCGACATGTCCTTGCCGACGATCTTTCGCCGGTCGGCCGGGCTCATCTTCAGGAGATCGCGGCCGTTGAAGCTCATCTCGTCGGCAGTGACCGTCGCCGTCCACGGCAACAGCCCCATCACAGCCAACATCGACACCGACTTGCCGGAGCCGGATTCGCCGACGATGGCCAGCACTTCACGTTCGTTCACATGGAGCGAGACGCCATCGACCGCGCGGAACGGGCCGGATGCGGTCTGGAACTCGACGACGAGATTGCGGATGTCGAGCAGCGCCATTACGACCTCCTCAGCTTCGGATCGAGCGCATCGCGCAGACCGTCGCCGATCAGGTTGATGGCAAGCACGGTGATGAGGATGGCCAGACCGGGGAAGGTCACCACCCACCAGGCGCGCAGGATGAATTCACGCGCCGAGGCGAGCATGGTTCCCCATTCCGGTGTCGGCGGCTGGGCGCCAAGGCCGAGAAAGCCGAGAGCGGCCGCCTCCAGGATGGCGTTGGAGAAGGACAGCGTGCCCTGGACGATCAGCGGCGCCAGGCAATTGGGCAGGATGGTGCGCAGCATAAGCCTTATATGGCCGGCGCCGGCGACCTTGGCGGCGACCACATATTCGCGGCTCTTTTCGGCCATGACGGCAGCGCGCACCAGACGGGCAAAGTGGGGTTGCAGGACGAGCGCGATGGCCAGCATGGCGTTGAACAGGCCGGGGCCGAGGATGGTGACCAGAACCAGCGCCAAGAGCAGCGACGGGAAGGACAGGATCAGATCCATGACCCGCATGATCGCCACGTCGACCCAGCCCCGGAAATAGCCGGCCAAAAGGCCGAGCGTGATGCCGCCGACAAGCGCCAGCGTGACCACGACGGCGCCGATGAGCAGCGAGAAACGCGCGCCATAGAGCAGGCGCGAGAGCATGTCGCGGCCGACCGCGTCGGTGCCAAGCAGATATTCCATGCTGCCGCCTGCCTGCCAGGCCGGCGGACGCAGGAAAGCTGTCTTGTCCTGGATGTCGGGCGCATAGGGTGCCAGCAGCGGTGCAAAGAGCGCGGCCAGCACCAAAAGGATGAAGACGAACAGGCCGATGACGGCGCCGCGGTTTACCGAGAAATAGTGCCAGAAGGTCCTGAAGCCGGTCAGACGGTCAGGGTTGCCGGCGGCCATCGGGGCGATTTCGGTCGACTGGCTCATCACGCCGCCCTGATGCGCGGGTTGATGACGGCATAAAGCACGTCGACGATCAGGTTCACGGCCATGACGATAAGGGCGATCAGCAGCAAGCCTGACTGCACGACGACATAGTCGCGCTTGGAGATGGATTCGACCATCCACTTGCCGATGCCCGGCCAGGCGAAGATGGTTTCTGTGAGAATGGCGCCGGCGAGCAGGGTACTGACCTGCAGGCCGATGGTGGTGACCACCGGGATCAGCGCATTGCGCAGCGCATGCACGCCGATGACGCGGGACGACGACAGGCCCTTGGCGCGGGCGGTCCGCACATAGTCTTCGCCCAGCACTTCGAGCATGGCCGAGCGCGTCTGGCGCGCGATCACCGCCAGCGGGATGGTGCCGAGCACAATTGTCGGCAGCACCAGGTGACTCAATGCCGAGCGGAAAGCATCCCATTTGCCGTAGAGCAGGCTGTCGAGGGTCAGGAAGCCGGTGATCGGCTTGATAAAGAACTGAAGGCCGATGCGGCCTGAAACCGGGGTCCAGCCGAGATAGCCGGAGAAAAAGATGATCAGCAGCAGGCCCCACCAGAAGATCGGCATGGAATAGCCGACGAGGGCGGTGCCCATAAGCCCCTGGTCGAACCAGGAGCCGCGTTTGACCGCAGCAATGATGCCGGCCGGTATGGCCAGCACCATGGCGAAGATCATGGCGAAGACGGAGAGCTCGATGGTTGCCGGGAACAGCGTCATGAAATCTTCGATGACCGGCCGCTTGGACGAAATCGACACGCCGAAATTACCGGTCGCGGCATCGCGGACATAATGCGCGTATTGCTGCCAGATCGGCAAATTGTAGCCGAACTGTTCCTTCAGTTCCGCGTAACGCTCGGGCGACACGCCATGCTCGCCGGCCATGGCAAGAATGGGATCGCCGGGCAGCAGCCTGACGAAAGCGAAGGCGCAGATGGTGATGCCGATCAGCGTCGGCAGCACCAAGACGATTTTGTTTAGGAGATATCGGAGCATCTTGAAAAGCGGGCGGCGCCTGATTGCGCGCCGCCCGCCTAACAGTTCTATTCGGCCTTGTCGACGCCGTCGAAGCGATGAATGCCGAGCGGGTCCATCATGAAGCCGCTGACATTCTTGCGCACGATTGCGTAGACCTGGCTGTGTGCCATGAGGAAGGCCGGAGCCTGCTTCTGGAAGACAACCTGCGCCTCTTCATAGAGCTTGGTGCGTTCGGCCTGGTCGCTGGTCTTCTTGGCCTTCTGGATCAGATCCTCGAAGTCCTTGTCGCACCAGCTGGAGTAGTTCGACACGCCGATGGCCGAGCAGGCGAACAGCGTGGCGAAGAAATTGTCCGGATCGCCATTGTCACCGGTCCAGCCGATCTGGAAGGCGCCCGGGCGTTCCTTCTTCTTGCCTTCTTCGCGGTACTTCGTCCACTCGTAGCTGACGATTTCCGCTTTGACGCCGACCTTGGCCCAGTCAGCCTGGATCAGTTCGGCGGCGCGCTGGAAGTTCGGGTTGTAGGGACGGACGCGGTCGGAGGCCCAAAGCTGGATCTCCTTCAATCCGGCATCGGCCAGCACCTTCTTGGCGGCTTCCGGATCATAGGCGTCGGACTTCACGTCCTTGTTCCACGACCACATGGTCGGCGGGATCAGGTTTACGGCCGGCGTGGCGCCGGCGTCCTGGAACAGCGACTTGATGAGCGATTCCCGATCGATCGCCTGGTTGAGCGCATGGCGCACTTCAGGCTTGTCGAGCGGCGGGATGGTGGTGTTGTAGCTCATATAGCCGATGTTGAGGCCAGCCTGATCCATCAGGGTCACGTCGGCGTTGGCCTTGATCGTGCCGATGTCGGCAGGATTCGGATAGGGCGCGATATCGCATTCGCCGGCGAGCACCTTCTGGATGCGGGCGGTGGCGTCAGGCGTGATCGCGAAGACGAGATCGTCGATCTTTTCCTTGCCCTTGAAGTAGTCCGGGTTGGCCGCATAGCGGATGACCGAATCCAGCTGGTAGTCGACGAACTGGAACGGACCTGTACCGACCGGCTTGGTCGAGAAGTCGGCCATCTTGCCGTCTTTTTCCAGCTGGTCGGCATATTCCTTCGACACGATCGAGGCGAAGTCCATGCCGAGATTGGCCAGCATCGGCGCGTTCGGCTCGGTCAGCGTCAGCTTCACGGTCAGGTCATCGACCTTTTCCCACTTGGCGACGTATTTCGGCATGTCCATGCCGGTGTAGTAGTCCCAGGTCAGGTTCGGCAGGTACTTCTCGCCGTTCCAGGGGTTTTCCTTGTTGAACTGGCGATCGAACGAAAAGACGACGTCGTCGGCATTGAAATCACGCGTCGGCTTGAAGAAATCCGTCGTCTGGAACTTCACGCCCGGATGCAGGTGGAAAGTATAGACCAGGCCGTCGTCCGAAATCTCCCATTTGTCGGCGAGACCGGGCACAACTTCGGTGCCGCCATGCTTGAACTCGACCAGGCGCGAATAGACGGTGCGCGACGAGGCGTCGAAGTCGTTGCCGCCCGTCGTGGTACCCGGGTCGAAGTTGGCCGGCGAGGCCTCCGAGCAATAGACCAGCGTCTTGGCATTGGCCACACCGCCGAGGACGCTTGCAGCCAGCAACGCGGCTGCAAAAGTCAGTTTCTTTTTCATTGAGCACTCCCTGATGTTCTTCCAAGCCCCTCTATAGGCTCGCGAAGCGCGCATATAAGCACCGTTTTTCCGGCTTTGGAACACCCTGTTTGCCTACCCCACCGTAAGCAGAAAATATTTCTCGGTCTTTGACGAACTGCAGAAACAAATAGCAAAATCTGCTAATCACGGGATTGTTAACGACCGCATTTTTTCATTGATCGCAGCAATCGTAAGCCAAAAATCCACAAGCCTGGGTTTCGCCACCGAGATGACAGGACGGCATTGCCGAGCCGGCGTCGCGGGAAGGATTTCGACGGCAAATCTTTGCCGTCCTGCCGCTGGGGCAAGACTTGCACGGCCGCCGATAGTCGCAATAGATAGATGACACGCTGGATTTTCCGGGAATCCGCGACATCGCTGCAGCGGAGGACGCCTCACCACATCGAGGCGGCGCAGCAGGAGCAGGCAACAGAACGACCGAGGGAGGCTAGAGGTGGCGAAAGCAACAAAGACAACGGCCCCGGCGAAAGCAAAAACGGCGAAAGCTTCAAAACCGGCCGCCGCTGCCGCCAAGTCGAAAGCGCCACCGGCCAAAGCCACTCCCGCTGTCAAGCCAACGGCAACCTCGACGCCGGCGAAGGCAAGCGCCAAGCCGGCGGCGAAACCTGTGGTCAAGCGCGCGGCGAAGACAGCACCCGCTGCAAAGCCCGCCCAGCCGCCAGCCGCCAAGACAGCCGCGGCGAAGCCCGCCTCGAAGCCGTCGCCGGGCGCGGCCAAAAAACTGCCGAATACGCTGACGGCGCTTGCCGCGGGCTTGCCGGAAAAGCCATGGCTAAAAAGCTATTCGAAAGTCGTGCCGGCGGAGATCGGCGCCCTGCCCTACAGTTCGATCGGCGACTTCCTCGTCGGCGCCTGCAAGCAGTTTTCCGGCCAGCCGGCATACGTCTGCATGGGCAAGTCGATCTCCTATGCCGAACTCGAGCGGCAATCGGCCGCCTTCGGCGCTTATCTGCAATCGAAGGGCCTGCAGAAAGGCGCACGCGTGGCGCTGATGATGCCGAATGTGCTGCAATATCCGGTGGCGATGATGGCCGTGCTTCGCGCCGGCTATGTCGTGGTGAACATCAATCCGCTCTACACGCCGCGCGAGCTCGAACATCAGCTCAAGGATTCCGGCGCGCAGGCGATCGTCATTCTGGAGAATTTCGCCAGCACCCTGGACGCGGTGATTGCCAGGACGGCGGTCAAGCATGTGGTGGTCGCGGCGATGGGCGACATGCTCGGCGCCCTCAAGGGCACGATCGTCAACCTCGTCGTGCGCCGGGTGAAGAAGATGGTGCCGGCCTGGTCGCTGCCCGGCCATGTCAAATTCAATGCGGCGGTGAAAGCCGGCGCCGGCATCGCCTTCAAACCGGCCAAGATGGAGGCCGGCGACGTTGCCTTCCTGCAATATACCGGCGGAACCACGGGGATTTCCAAAGGTGCTGTGCTGCTGCACTCCAATGTGCTGTCCAATGTCGCGCAGAACACGCTGTGGCTGCAGGACGCCTATGCGATCAAGCCGAAACCGGCGCATCTCAACTTCATCTGCGCACTGCCGCTCTACCATATCTTCGCGCTGACGGTGAACGCGCTGATGGGCATGCAGCAGGGCGCCCAGAACGTGCTCGTTCCCAACCCGCGCGACATTCCCGGCTTCGTCAAGGAGCTGCAGAAATACCCGATGCACATTTTCCCCGGCCTCAACACGCTGTTCAACGCGCTGCTCAACAACGAGGATTTCCGCAAGCTCGACTTCAAGCCGCTGATCATGACGCTGGGTGGTGGCATGGCGGTGCAGAAGGGGGTTGCCGAGCGCTGGAAGGCGCTGACCGGCAATTCGATCACCGAGGGCTACGGGCTGTCGGAGACCTCGCCGGTGGCCACCGCCAACAAGTTCAGCGACAGCAATTTCACCGGCACGATCGGCCTGCCGCTGCCGTCGACCGAGATCGTCATCCGCGACGATGACGGCAACAACCTGCCGCTCGGCGAGGTCGGCGAGATCTGCATTCGCGGGCCGCAGGTCATGGCCGGTTACTGGAACCGGCCGGACGAGACCGCCAAGGTGATGACCAAGGACGGGTTTTTCAAATCCGGCGACATGGGCTTCATGGACGAGCGCGGCTACACCAAGATCGTCGACCGCAAGAAGGACATGATCCTGGTCTCCGGCTTCAACGTCTACCCCAACGAACTCGAGGAAGTCGTCGCCCAGCATCCGGGCGTGCTCGAAGTGGCGGCGGTCGGCGTGCCGGACGAGCATTCGGGCGAAGTGCCGAAGCTGTTCATCGTCAAGAAGGATCCGGCGCTGACCGTTGAGGCAATCACTGCGTATTGTCGCGAGAACCTGACCGGCTACAAGCGGCCGAAATACATCGAGTTCAGGACCGAGCTGCCGAAGACGCCGGTGGGCAAGATTTTGCGCCGGGCGCTGCGGGAATAATTTGAACGGCGAGCCTGGCGACGGCGGGATGGCGGACGATAGTCGGCGTCCCGATGCAGTAGTGTTCATCAAGGCGAACCTGCGGCTTGCGCCCGTTCCCGCCCTTCGTGAAATCCAGCTCTATACGGCTCATTCCGGCAGCGGCCTGAGGCGGCTTGTCGAGTGGCGAGCTCATGGACCGGAAGACGGCAGCCAGACCGAGGAGCACGAAGCTGAGCCGCAGCCGCCCTACTGGGCCTATGCCTGGGCCGGCGGCGCCGTGCTGGCGCGCTATATACTCGACCATCCGCAAATCGTGGCCGGTCACCGCGTGCTCGACCTCGGCGCCGGCTCGGGCCTCGTCGGCATCGCCGCCGCCAAGGCCGGCGCCAGCGCGGTGATCGCCGCCGAGAGCGATCGCAACGGCGTCGCCGCGATCGGCCTCAACGCGTTGGCCAACGGCGTCGAGATCACCATTGTCGACCAGGATATCACCACGGGCCCGCCGCCAGCGGTCGATCTCGTGCTTGCCGGCGACGTGTTCTACGGCCGCGAGGTTGCTCTGCGGGTGATCCCGTTCCTCGACCGCTGCCTGGCAGCCGGCATCGAGGTGCTGGTCGGCGATCCCCGCCGCGCCGATCTGCCGCTGTCGCGGCTACGATTGCTCGCCGAATATCAGGTGCCGGATTTCGGCGACGCAAAGGGTGATGTGACCAAGCCGAGCGGTGTGTTTTGGTTCGAGCCGGAAGATTGCTAGCGCGACGCGGCAAAGCCCAGTCGCTCTGAATGGCCGGATTCTACTCATTGTGGACAAACCTCAAGGGGCAGAAAATAGATTGGATTAGCCGTTGATAGGAGAAGTCGAATGGCGTGGATTAAAGTTGTTCAACGTATCGGCTTCATAGTTTGCCCAAAGTGCGAAAATCGCGGCTTCGAGCTTCAGCCTGGCGAAGACATCGATAACGCAAGCGCCAAGATCAGGTGCGGCAGATGCGGGTACGTTTGCTCTGCTGATGAGTAGCCCACTATGTCCGAAAACAAACCAGAAGCTCCATAGTTTCATGGCTGCTTCCCCCAACTCGGCCATTGGCGGGGAAATCCCGAGCCGAATTGAGTTTGCCCCAGGCCCCCGTCAGACCGTCTCCTTGACCCGCGCCGACAGAAAGTCCGGCAAGTCGGCAACCGAATCCAGAACGACATCGGCGATCGACGCCAGCGATTCCCGCGTGCCGGTGCCGGAGAGCACGCCGACCGCCAGGCCGCAGCCGCCGGCACGCGCCATCTCCAGGTCGTGGCGGTTGTCGCCGACCATGGCGATCTCGGACGCCTTCAACCCGGTCAGGTCGCAAAAGGCGACGATCGTGTCCGGCGCCGGTTTCGGATTGGCGACCGCGTCATAGCCATAGGCGGCGGTGAACAGCTGCGCGACGCCGAGCGTGACCATGGTCTTTTCGGCACCGGCAGTCGAATCATTGGTGGCGACGCCGAGCCGGTAGGATCGCTTGTGCAGAGCCGTCAGCGCCGCGACGATGCCGGGCAAGGCCACCGCCATCGATGAGCCTTGCACCGAGGTGATCTCGTTGAAACGGGCGACGGCCAGCATCTGGTCCTCGTCGGACAGGCGCGGGAACCATAGTTCGACGACATCCATGTTGGTGCCCGAGGCGAAGATGGAATCCGGCTTGAAACGCTTGGCGACAAAATCGAAGCCCGCCGCTGAAAGCAGCCTGTCGGCTTTCCAGCGATCGCCCTCGGCAGCATCCATGGCCATGAAATCGGCGATGCCGAGCCAGGTCGCGTTGAAATCGACAAGCGTGCCGTCCTTGTCGAACAAGATGCCCTTGATGTCGGCCGGATTTTTCATTGCGCCCCCCGCAGTTGCTGGATGCGCGCCACCAGCCCGGCCGTGGATGCGTCGCGCTTGTCGGCGCTCTCCTTGGCTTCCACGACTGGCAACAGGCCGGTCGCCAGTTCCTTGCCGAGCTCGACGCCCCATTGGTCGAAGGAATTGATGTTGAACAGAGTGCCTTCGACGAAGACGCGGTGCTCGTAAAGCGCGATCAGGCGGCCGAAGGTGCGCGGGTCGAGCTTGCGGTAGAGGATCGTCACCGAGGGGCGGTTGCCGGAGAAGACACGGTGCGGGGCTATTCTGTCGACATCGGCCGGCTTCATGCCCTTGGCCAGCATCTGCGCGCGCGCCTCGTCCAGCGTGCGGCCCTTCATCAACGCTTCCGACTGCGCCAGGCAATTGGCAAGCAGCAGATCGTGCTGGTGCTTGAGATCAGGCTCATGGCCGACGGCAGCGGCAAGGAACTCGACCGGGATGAAATCGGTGCCCTGGTGCAGCAGCTGGAAGAAGGCGTGCTGGCCATTGGTGCCGGGCTCGCCCCAGACCAGCGGCCCAGTCGGCGTCGTCACCGGCGTGCCGTCGAGGGTGACGCCCTTGCCGTTCGATTCCATGTCGAGCTGCTGCAGATAGGCCGGCAACCTCGACAGGCGCTGGTCATAGGGGATGACCGCACGCGCAGGATAACCGCAGATCACGCGATGCCACCAGCCGACCAGCCCAAGCAGCGCAGGCAGGTTCTTCTGCAGGGGTGCGGTGCGAAAGTGCTCGTCCATCTCATGCGCGCCGTCGAGGAAGGCGCGGAAATTGCGCGGACCGATGGCGATCATCACCGGCAGGCCGATGGCGCCCCACAGCGAATAGCGGCCGCCGACCCAGTCCCAGAAGCCGAACACGCGATCCGCTTCGATGCCGAACTTGGAAACCAGGTCGAGCGCGGTCGAGACGGCGGCGAAATGCTTGCCGACAGCTTCCTTGCCGAGCGCCTTCTGCACCCATTCGCGCGCCGTCTCGGCATTGGTCATCGTCTCGACCGTGGTGAAGGTCTTCGAGGCGATGATGAACAGGGTGGTTTCGGCCGACAGGCCCTTCAGCGTGTCGTGGATATGGGCGCCGTCGATGTTGGAGACGTAGTGCGCGCGCGGGCCGTCGTGATAGGGCGCCAGCGCCAGCGTCGCCATGGCCGGGCCGAGATCGGAGCCGCCAATGCCGATATTGACGATGTCGGTAATCTTCTTGCCGGTGGCGCCGGCGGCCTTGCCGGAACGAATGGCATCGGCAAAAGCGCCCATGGCGTCGAGCACGGACAGCACATCCGCCTTGACGTCCTGGCCATCGACCGTGACGCCCTTGCCCGAGAGGTTGCGAAGCGCCGTGTGCAGCACGGCGCGGTCCTCGGTGATGTTGATCTTCTTGCCGGAAAACATTGCGGCCCGGCGACCTTCGAGATCGGCGGCGGCGGCGAGCTTCTCGAGCAGTTCCATCGTGCGCTGGTCGACCGCGCATTTCGACCAGTCGAGCAAAAGGTCGCCGTCGCTGGCCGAAAACGTCTCGAAGCGCTTGGGGTCAGCGGCGAAAGCCTCGCGCATCGTGCCCGATGCTGCCGCGCGCGCAGCACGCAAGGCGACAAGCTGTTTGTCGAAGGAGGAATGATCCAATGCCGGCTCCTGATCGTTTTTCACGACATCTTATCAGACCGGATGTTTCCGGCGCGTGTCGTCGGGGTGATGTTATCGAGCCGAATTCCCCATGTTTCAATGCGTGGGGATGACGCAGTGCAGCATAGTGCGATCTGATGGAGCTACGACGCTGCGCGTCGCGCTGGATGATGTGATGGGAGTAGCGACGACGCTACGCGTCGCGCTGGGGATAATGAGGCGCGACGACGCTTCGCATCGCGCGGGCGTCCGCGCTGCGGGATGACGCAAGCGTCACCCGGGGATGCGACGACGCTGCGCGTCGCGCATAGATCACTGGCATAAATCCCAGCGATCAGAAAAATTGATTGGCGCAACCCCTTGTGCCACGGTTACCTTCCGCTGGTCCAGCCAAGCAAAAAAGACTGGCCATCGAGGAACACCTACCATGCCACAGCGTAACGACACGGCCATATGGTCCGGCCTGTTCCGGATTTCGGCGGAATCGGGCCAGACCCTGCAGGCGCAGATCCGTCAGGCGATCGTCGCCGCCATTCTCGACCGGCAGATCGCCGCTTCGATGCCGCTTCCGTCCTGCCGCATCCTGGCTGAAAAACTCGGCGTCGCGCGCGGCACTGTGGTGCTGGCGTTCCAGCAATTGGTCGATCAGGGTTTCCTGGTGGCGCGCGAACGGCGCGGCCATTTCGTCAATCCGGATGTGCTGGCCACCCCCGCCAAGCCGCACCAGAAGGCGCCCGACCAGCAGAACGAGATCGACTGGAAGGCACGCCGGCAGATCGCCGCCAGCGATATGCCGCCACCGGCCAAGCACGACAACTGGATCAAGTCGTCCTACCCCTTCGTCTACGGCCAGTTCGACCCGGCGCTGTTCCCGACAGCCGAATGGCGTGAGTGCAACCGCATGGCGCTGGCCGTGCTCGAAATCCGCAACTGGGCCTCCGACATGGTCGATCGCGACGATCCGCTCTTGATCGAGCAGATCCAGGCGCGGCTATTGCCGCGGCGCGGCATCTTCGCCAATCCGGACGAGATTATCGTCACGCTCGGCGCCCAGAACGCGCTCTATATGCTGGCGACACTGCTGATGACAAAGGGCTCCAAGGTCGCGATGGAAGACCCGGGATACCCCGACGCGCGCTCGATCTTCCGCCTGGCAGGCGCCGAAATCCAGCCGGTTCCGGTCGATCAGTCCGGCATCGTCACCTCGTCCATCCCCAACGATTCCGGCTTCGTCTTCGTCACCCCCAGCCACCATTGCCCGACCATGGTGCCGCTGTCGGCAGAGCGGCGGCAGGACCTTCTGGCGCGCGCCAACCGCCACAACCAGATCATCATCGAGGACGGCTATGACAGCCAGCTTCTCGACGAGGCGCCGCAGCAGGCGCTGAAGAGCCTCGATCGCTCGGGTCGCGTCGTCTATGTCGGCTCGATGTCGAAGACGCTGGCTCCGGGCCTGCGGCTTGGCTACATCGTCGCTTCGGCTGGACTAATCTCCGAGCTTAGGGCGCTGCGCCGCTTCATGCTCAGGCACCCGCCGGCCAACAACCAGCGCGCGGTCGCGCTGTTCCTGTCGCTCGGCCATCACGAAGCCCTGGTGCGGCGGCTGTCGTCGGCCTTCGATGAGCGACGCAAGCGTCTGGTCCATGCGATTTCCGCATTCCTGCCGGAATGGCGCTCGACCGATTCGGCCGGCGGCACATCGCTCTGGCTGGAAGGCCCGCGCGGCACCGATTCACGTGGACTGGCCGAGGCCGCGGCGTCGCGCAGCGTCATCATCGAGCCCGGCGATCGTTTCTTCGATCGCACCGAAAAGCCCTCGCGTTTCATGCGCTTGGGCATTTCCTCGATCGCGCTGCAGCACATCGAGCCGGGTATTCGCGAGCTCGCGACTGCGGCCGGACGCAGGCCCGCGGCAGCCTGATTTGCCTGTGCCGGAGCTTTGAACAGCCCCGGCCCTTGGCATGATCACCAACATTCTGCATTAGCTCTCTGGCATACTCGGCTGCGTTGACTGGCCCATAGGCTGGGCCAATGGCAACGGCATAGTCGGCTGACAGAGGGACGAAGCAAGCCGACGGTGGACCAATCACCGCGCCGTGTTCGCAAGCTAAAGGTGGAGTGCCCCCCATGTCAGTGGCTGTTGAGCAGCAGGATGCGGCTCTTAAGGATGCGGCTCCTAAAGATACATCAGCCGACCAGCGTTCGCGACGATCCGGCGGGCGCGAAGCGCGCCGCGCCATGCGGGCCGCACCGCTTGCCGACGATATCCGGCCGGTGCGCGCCGGCCTCGAAGGCGGCAGCTACGGGCCGCTCAACCAGAACGACCAGGAGCGCATCCATGAAGCGGTGCTGACGCTGCTGGAGACCGTCGGCTTCGCCAATGCCATTCCCTCCTGCATCGAGGCGCTGACCGGGGTCGGCGCCGTCTATGGCGATGACGGCCGCGTCCGTTTCCCACGCGGGCTTGTGATGGACACGATCAGACGAGCCGCGCGGAATTTTACGCTGCACGGCCAGGACCCCAGGCATGACATGCTGATCCAGGGCAAGCGCGTGCATTACGGCACGGCGGGTGCGGCGGTGCATCTGGTCGATGTCGAAAAGCGCGAATACCGCGAGTCGCTGGTGCAGGACATTTACGACGCCGCCCGCCTCGTCGAAGGGCTCGACAACATCCATTTCTTCCAGCGGCCCATGGTGCCGCGCGACATTCCCGATCCGCTCGAAATGGACTTCAACACGCTCTACGCCTGCGTGATGGGGACGTCGAAGCATGTCGGCACCTCCTTCACGGTGCGCGAGAACGTGCAGCCGGCGCTGGACATGCTTTATGCGATCGCCGGCGGCGAGGAGAATTTCCGCGCCCGGCCGTTCGTGTCGAACTCCAACTGCTTCGTCGTACCGCCGATGAAGTTTGCCGAGGACGCCTGCGGCGTGCTCGAAGCCTGTGTCGAAGGCGGCATTCCGATCCTGCTTTTATCGGCCGGCCAGGCCGGCGCCACCGCTCCCGCGGCGATTGCCGGCGCTGTGGTGCAAGCGGTGGCCGAAGTGCTGGTCGGCCTCATCTACGTCAACGCCATCAAGCCCGGGCATCCGGCGATCTTCGGCACCTGGCCGTTCGTCTCCGACCTCAGGACCGGCGCCATGTCGGGCGGCTCGGCCGAGCAGGCAGTGCTGACTTCGGCCTGTGCGCAGATGGCGCAGTTCTACGATCTGCCGGGCGGTTCGGCCGCCGGCATGACGGATTCGAAACTGCCCGACATCCAGTCCGGCTATGAAAAGGGGATCACCGACGTGATGGCCGGTCTTGCCGGCCTCAATCTGGTCTATGAATCGGCAGGCATGCACGCCTCGCTGCTCGGCTTTTGCCTGGAGAGCCTGATCATAGACAATGACATGTTGGGCCACTGTCTACGCTGCGTGCGCGGCATCGAAGTGACCGATGAAGCACTGTCGATCGACACCATCACCGAAGTCTGCATGAATGGCCCAGGCCACTATCTCGGCAATGAGCAGACGCTGCGGCTGATGCAGACCGAGTATTTTTATCCGGCCGTGGGCGACCGCTTTTCGCCCAAGGAATGGAACGAGAAGGGCCGGCCCGACATCTTGCAGCGGGCGATCATCGAAAAGAAGCGCGTGCTTGCCGAGCGCTTCCCGCGCCATGTGCCGAAGCTGCTCGACGACAAATTGCGCGCCCGCTTCGGCGAGATGATCAAGCTGCCACGCAGCGGCATGGGCGGGTAAGCTTCACCTTACGAAGGTCAGTCCGCACTTAGCCCAAAGCGCTCGACGACTTCGGCGCTGATCAGCTTGCCATGCAGCGCCATCAACACGATCTGGGCATCCAGGCTGTCGCCGGTTTCAAGCGCAGCCTCGATGCGGCGCTCAGCGTCCAGCCGCCGCTCCGGCCCATTGGCCTGCTCGAAGGTTTGTGGGCCTGCGATGCAATAGCCAAACAGCTGCGCCACGGACCGGTAGGCGTCGGGCGGCGGCTCGTCCGGCCAATGATCCTTCATCAAATTGACGATGGTGAGCTTTATCCCCTCGGGAACAAGCGCCGGATGAAGATCGGCGCCGCGCAGCGCGTTGTCCAGTTCCCGCAAATCGCCGGAGCGACCGAACATGCCGAGGAAACCGATTGAAGAGCGCCGTTTAGTCACGTTGATACTTTCCGTCCGATAGCCGACCACTCATACGGAATGTAGGATCGTTTTTCATCGCCCTTGCGGAGTCTCAGGCAAGCCAGGCGTCGAGCCCGAATTCCCGCTGCAACAGGTCTTCCGCACTTTCCAGCGCGCCCTCGATCCAGCCGTGATTGTTGGACCACGCTTCGCCACAGACATGAATGCCCGGAGCGAGCGTATGGCTCGCCAGTTTTATACCGGAGATATCTATGCCACGGTCCCAGACATGCGACGCGCCGCCATAGGCCGGCGCACCCCAATCCTGCGCAAACCCGCCGATGGGTTTCGAGATGGCGCCGTGTTTGCCATGGACTTCGACCATCTGGCCGTGAAAGGCCTCCAGCGCGGAATGTCCCTCGGCCAAAACCGCAAAACCGTGGCGCCGAGCGAGCTCAGGCAGCAGTGAGCGCCAGAATACCATGTGCCTGCCATCGCAATAGGCCATGGCGACGCTCCGGCGAATCGTCGCGTCGCGCGCGTCCACTTTTGTGAACTGCCATATCTGGCGAGCCGGCAGATCGGTCACGCTGTGGCCAGCCGCGATGCCGTTTCGAGCCCACCATGGGCTGGCATAGCAGGCGGCCAGCGTGAGCATCGGCCAGGGTTCCGGTGCCGGCAGATCGCTGGGCTGCTCGATGCCGGACTTTTCCAGCAGGGTCCGCAGGGGGCGGACCGGTAACGCCAGCACGACCTTGCGCGCCTCGACCGTCCCGCCTTGCCCCTCGACAGACAAGACCATCCCTTGCGCCGAGCGGGCGATGGCGGTCACGGTGTGATCGAGATGGACGGCGCCGCCGCTGACAGCGATCCGCCCGGCCATTCGCTCCGCAACCGGCTGGAACCCGCCATCGGGGGAACAATAGGAGCGGCCGCCGCTCAGCTCGCCGAGCGCAAGCCTGAACGTCTCGGCGGCGTTGGGTCCACGCAGGAGCAACGAATAGCCCACCGCGTCCTCGGCAAAAGCCATTTCCTCCGGGGTCAAGACAGTCGCCAGCACATCCCAAGTCGCCCAATCCGCCAGCTTGCGGCCGCGATAAACGAAGCCTGCGGCGCCGTTCCATTCGGCGCTGCCGAAGGCCTCCGAACCCGGCAGGATCAGTGCTGCCGCCTTTCGCAGCAGGCGGGACGGGCCTTTTTCCTGCAGCCGACGCGTCACGTCATAGGCAAACAGGCGGCGCGGCGCAAAGCGCGATATAGCGGCGTAGGGCAGGCTCCTACCGCGCAGATGGAGCCGGTTGGCGCCGGTGACGACGTCCATACCCGACAGCTTTACATCCAGCGTCGCCATGAGTTTTTTGAGCAGCCGATGTTGCGGCATCAGCATCATCGCGCCGAGATCGATGCCGAAGTTCGGCTCTCCGGGAAATGAGACCGTGGAGGCCCGACCGCCGACGCGACCGGCGGATTCGAAAACAGCGATCCTTGCGGGCTTTTCACTTTGGGACAAGCGCCACGCCAGGAAGAGACCGGCCATGCCCGCGCCGACAATAGCAATGTCGACCGGGGCAATGTCGATCGGGCTAGGCGGCAAGGATACGCCCGTGGCGGAAAACCATCATCATGGACGACGCTCTGGACCCCTCTTGATTTCGTGTCAAAAAACCCGAAACTGACGAGGACTGCAATGTCATACTGACAGGTGGGATCAGTTGGCGTGCGAGCAGTGATCTAAAACGGGCAACGGGTCCTATGAAGAAACAGTATCACACACCAGTCATCCGCAAGGCAGGACGACTTTCCGGCATCACAGCCATCGCCGCTTCGTCCGGCCCGCCTCCACCCTGAGGCCGCCATCCAAACAAGCTTACGCCAAGGCTTTCATGCCGGCCCGATCAGGCCGGCATTTTCATATCAAGCGGGTGCTCAGTGGTTGTCCCTCGGCACGCCGCTGGTGTGCGCGACGTCCTGGTATTTCACCGCCGGCTTCAGCACCATGCCCTCCGAGAACTGGTCGACCATGGAGCGCTGGATCTCCTGCCATGGCGTCTGATGCTTGGGATAATGATAGCCGCCATCGACCTGCAGTTCGGCACGGCGGCGCGTGATTTCCTCGTCGGTGACGAGGATGTTGGCAGTGCCTTTCCGTAAATCGATGCGCACACGGTCGCCGGTCTTGAGCAGCGCCAGGCCGCCGCCAATGGCGGCCTCCGGCGAAGCGTTGAGGATAGACGGCGAGCCGGATGTGCCCGACTGGCGGCCATCGCCGATGCAGGCCAGCGCGTGAATGCCCTTCTTGATGAGATAGGCGGGCGGCTGCATGTTGACGACCTCGGCGCCGCCGGGATAGCCGATTGGGCCAGCGCCGCGCATGAACAGGATGGTGTGCTCGTCGATGCCTTGCGCCGGATCGTCGATGCGGGCGTGGTAGTCCTCGGGACCATCGAAGACCATGGCGTTGCCCTCGAAGGCTTCCGGGTCGTTCGGGTTGGAGAGATAGCGTTCGCGGAATTCCGGCGAGATGCCGCTCATCTTCATGATTGCGGAATCGAACAGATTGCCGCTGAGATTGATGAAGCCGGCATTGGCCTTCAGCGGCTCGGCGACGGTGCGGATGACGTCGGTGTTCTCGTTGGCGACATCCTTGCAATTGTCGCCGATCGATTTCCCGTTGACGGTCATCGCTTCGGGATAAGGCAGCAGCTTGGCCTTCATCAGTTCGGCCACCACAGCCGGCACGCCGCCGGCATGATGATAGTCCTCGCCGAGATATTCGCCCGATGGCTGCAGATTGACGATGAGCGGCACATGGAGGCCGACCGTCTGCCAGTCGTCATTGGTGAGCGGCACGCCGAGATGGCGGGCAATCGCGTTGAGGTGGATCGGCGCGTTGGTCGAGCCGCCAATCGCCGAATTGACGACAATGGCGTTCTCGAACGCCTTGCGCGTCATGATGTCGGATGGCTTCAGATCCTCATGCACCATCTCGACGATGCGCTTGCCCGTCTCATAGGAGATCTGGCCGCGCTCGCGGTAGGGTGCCGGAATGGCAGCCGAGCCCGGCAATTGCATGCCGAGCGCCTCGGCCAGCGAGTTCATCGTGGTGGCGGTGCCCATGGTGTTGCAATAGCCGGTCGACGGCGCCGATGAGGCGACGATGTCCATGAACTCGTCATAGTCGATCTCGCCGGCCGAGAGGCGCTGGCGCGATTCCCAGACGATGGTGCCCGATCCCGTGCGCTTGCCCTTGTGCCAGCCATTGAGCATCGGTCCGACCGAAAGTGCTATGGCCGGAATATTGACGGTGGCCGCCGCCATCAGCAGCGCCGGCGTGGTTTTGTCGCAGCCGATGGTCAGCACGACGCCGTCGAGCGGATAACCGTAAAGCACTTCGACCAGGCCGAGATAGGCAAGGTTGCGGTCGAGTGCCGCGGTCGGGCGCTTGCCGGTCTCCTGGATCGGATGGCACGGGAATTCGAAGGGGATGCCGCCCATCGAGACGATGCCTTCGCGCACGCGCTTGGCGAGCTCGATATGGTGGCGGTTGCATGGCGACAGATCCGAGCCGGTCTGGGCGATGCCGATCAGCGGCTTGCCCGACATCAGCTCGGCCCGCGTCAGGCCATAGTTCAGGTAGCGCTCGAGGTAGAGCGCGGTCATGCCTGGATTGTCGGGATTGTCGAACCACTCCTGCGAGCGAAATTTCTTCTTTCCGGTGGGGGCGCCTGCCATCATGGTCTCCGTATTTGTAAGACAAATCGATATGGCAACGCGCGGAAGCAGGCAAGAGGGCGCACCGTCGCAACCGGACTTTGGTGCGATAGACACAGACCAGACCGTGCGTTAGGCCTTCGAAGTCTGTCCGGGAGGTGTCGATGGCTTTGGTGATCGAAGGCGAGGAACGCATTGCCGCCCCCCTGCAGAAAGTGTGGGACGCGCTGAACGATCCGAAGGTTTTGCAGGCGACCATTCCCGGCTGCCAGCACCTGGAGATGAAATCGCCGACCGAAATGGCGGCGACGGTGGTCCTGAAGATCGGACCGATCAAGGCGACATTCAACGGCGAGGTGACGCTGAAGAACCTGAAGCCGCCGCACTCCTACACCATCCAGGGCGAGGGCAAGGGCGGTATTGCCGGCTTCGCCAAGGGTGGCGCCGACGTGACGCTGACGGCGGACGGGCCGGATGGGACAGTCCTCAAATACGCGGCCAAAGCCGAAGTCGGCGGCAAGATCGCCCAACTCGGCAGCCGGCTCATCGAATCGACTTCGAAGAAGCTGGCCGGGCAGTTCTTTTCAAGCTTTGGCGAGAAGGTGGGTTCCCCTCCCCCTTTAGGGGAGGGTGCCTCGTGAAGCGAGGCGGGTGGGGTCGCCTCAACTGCCTCAACGTGAGTTGAGCTGCCTCGACTTGTAAAGAAATAGCGTCGAGCGTGTCACCGCGGACCCCACCCGGCCCTTCGGGCGACCCTCCCCTCAAGGGGGAGGGATATCCGAGCTACTCGAACACGATGTTCGGCACCGCCGCTTCGGCCGCGCCGCGTTCTTCGTTGACCCGGTCCCAGACCTTCGAAGCAATATCGCGGTAAATCTTCGCCTCGGGGCTGTCGGGCTTCGACGCCACCACGGGCGAGCCTTCATCAGAACTTTCGCGAATTCCCATTTCCAGCGGCACTTCGCCGAGGAAGGTCACGCCGAGTCGCTCGGCCTCGCGCCGCGCCCCGCCATGGCCAAAGATGTCGTAGCGCTTGCCGGTATCGGGGGCTATGAAATAGCTCATGTTCTCGACGATGCCGAGCAGCGGCACGTCGACCTTCTTGAACATATTCAATCCTTTGCGGGCGTCGATCAGCGCCAGGTCCTGCGGCGTCGAGACGATGACGGCGCCGGCCAGCGGCACCTGCTGGGCCATGGTCAGCTGGGCGTCGCCGGTGCCGGGCGGCATGTCGACGACGAGCACGTCGAGGCGGCCCCATTCGACCTCGCGCAGCATCTGCGTCAGCGCCGACATCACCATCGGACCGCGCCAGATCATCGGCGTCTCCTCGTCGACGAGGAAGCCCATCGACATCACCTTAAGGCCGTAATTCTCCATCGGTTTCAGGATCTTGCCGTCGACGGTCTGCGGCCGGCCATGGATGTTGAGCAGCCTGGGCATGGACGGCCCATAAATATCGGCATCGAGCACGCCGACACGCAAACCGTTGGCGGCGAGGCCAAGCGCGATGTTGACAGCGGTGGTCGACTTGCCGACGCCGCCCTTGCCGGACGCCACCGCGATGATCGCCTCGATGCCGGGCACGCCGCGCTTGCCCGAGCTTTGCGAGGCCGGGGCGTGCGGGGCTGGAGAGTGTGGAGCTGGGCGCGGCGCGGCTGGCGCAGCCGGCGGTGCGGGCCTGGGCGCGGGACGCGACGCAACCGGAGCCTCCATGCCGCCGCCCTTCTTCTCCGCCGTCAGCGCGACGACGGCGCCGGCGACACCAGGGATCGCCTTGACGACACGCTCGGCTGCGGCGCGCAGCGGCTCCATCTCCTGTGCGCGGGCGGCGGGAACGGTGATCGAGAAAAACACTTTCGAATCGGCGATGAAAATCTCCGAAACCATGCCGAGGTCGACGATGTTGCCGGTGAAGTCCGGCCCGTTGACCGTCTTCAGACGCTCGGTGACGATTTCCTTGGTGACGGACATGCATTGTTCCCTAGGCGTTTGGCTGCGGCTCAGATAGTGCAGATTGGCAGCGACTCCAAGCACCACCGGTGTCCGCCTCACCCTGCCAGGCCAACCGCTAGGTAGGTGAGCGCCGAAATTGCAGCCGTGGCCGGCAAGGTGACGATCCAGGCGATGACGATGTTGCCGGCAATGCCCCAGCGCACGGCCGAGACGCGGCGGGCGGCGCCGACACCGATGATGGCCCCGGTGATGGTATGGGTGGTCGACACGGGAACGCCGAGCCAGGTGGCGGCAAACAGGGTGATGGCGCCGCCGGTCTCGGCGCAGAAGCCCTGCATCGGGTTCAACCGGGTGATCTTCGAGCCCATCGTGTGGACGATGCGCCAGCCGCCGAACAAAGTGCCGAGCGCCAGTGCTGTCTGACAGGTGAGGACGACCCACAGCGGCACGTAGAACGTCCCGCCGAGCATACCTTGCGAATAGAGCAGCACGGCGATGATGCCCATGGTTTTCTGGGCGTCGTTGCCGCCGTGCCCTAGCGAATAAAGCGAGGCCGAAAAGAACTGCATGACGCGGAAAGTGCTGTCGACGGCGAACGGTGTCTGGCGCACGAACAGCCAGGAAACGGCCAGGATGAGGACCAGCGCCAGAACAAACCCTGTCGCCGGCGACACGACGATTGCGGCGACCGTCTTGCCAAGCCCGGTCCAGACGATGGCGCCGGGCCCAGCCTTTGCAACGCCGGCGCCGACAAGCCCGCCGATCAGGGCATGCGAACTGCTGGACGGGATGCCGGCAATCCAGGTGACGATGTTCCAGACGATGGCGCCGACGAGCGCCGAGAAGATCACCGCCGGCGTGACGATGCTGACGTCGACGATACCTTTTCCCACGGTTTCAGCCACGTGAAGGCCGAAGAACATGAAGGCGATGAAATTGAAGAAAGCCGCCCACAGGACCGCATATTGCGGTCTCAGCACGCGGGTGGAGACGATGGTGGCGATGGAGTTCGCTGCATCGTGCAGGCCGTTGAGAAAATCGAAAAACAGCGCGACGGCGACAAGGCCGATCAGCACGGGAAAGGCGATGGTGGCTTCCATTGCCTAAACGTTCTCGATGACGATGCCGCTGATCTCGTTGGCGACGTCCTCAAAGCGGTCGACCACCTTCTCCAGCTGGCCGTAGATCTCCGAGCCGATCAGGTAGGCCATCGGATCGCTGCGGCCATGCCGCTTGAACAGGTCCTTCAATCCCTGCTCATGCAGATCGTCGGCGCGGCTTTCGACGCGCATCACCTCTTCGGCGATGGCGTTGAGGCGTACCGTGTGCGTGCCGACCTTGCTGAGCAGCGGGATTGCTTCGGCAACCAGCCTGGAGGCGGCAACGATGACGCCGCCCATCTCCTGCATCAGCGGGTCGAATTCCTTCTTTTCGAACAGCTTCACCGTCTTGACGGTCTTGTGCATCATGTCGATGGCGTCATCCATCGACTGGATCAGGTCCTTGATGTCGCCGCGATCGAAGGGCGTGATGAAGGAACGCCGCACCGCCAGCAGCACTTCGGCCGTGATATGATCGGCCTCGTCCTCGAGATCGATGATCTTCTGGCACCAACGATCGATGTCCTTGCCCTGCAGGAGCTGCTCCAGCGCCTCGGCGCCGCCGACCACGGTGCGGGAATGCCGTTCAAAGAGGTCGAAGAAGCGATCTTCGCGCGGCAAAAGCTTGCGGAACCAGCCCAGCATGTCCGATCTCCTCGTATTCCATCCAACCACATAGCGCCGTGTTCGGCCGGGGGAAACAGCCAGCCGGCCCAAAGATGTGGATGCATGGCCAATTGCGGGTAGAGCTTGCGGCGAAAGGCAATTTCTCCGACCTTGCGCGCAACGAACGGACGGATGGTATGATCGACAAGCTCGAATTCTTCATCGCGCTGGCCAAGGAGGAGCATTTCGGCCGGGCGGCGGAAGCGTGCGGCGTCACGCAGCCGACCTTGTCGGCCGGGATCAAGCAGCTGGAGGGCCAGCTCGGCGTCATGCTGGTCAATCGCGGTTCGCGCTTTCAGGGGCTGACGCCGGAAGGCAAGCAGGTGCTGGTGTGGGCGCGTCGCATCGTCGGCGATTCCAGGACCATGCGCGAAGAGATGCGGGCGGCGCGACATGGCCTGTCCGGGCGTATCCGTATTGCCGCCATCCCAACCGCCCTCGCCATGGTGGCGCGGCTTACGACGCCATTTCGCGAGAAGCATCCGGGCGTCACCTTCTCTATCCTGTCGCGCACCTCGATCGAGGTGTTGTCGCTGCTCGGCAATTTCGACGTCGATGCCGGCATCACCTATCTCGACAACGAGCCTCTCGGACGGGTGACCAGCGTGCCGCTCTATGACGAGCGCTACCAGCTGATCACGGCGGTCGGAAATCCCTATTCGGATCGCGACAAAGTGACATGGGCCGAAATCAGCCAGCTGCCGCTCTGCTTGTTGACGCCGGACATGCAGAACCGCCGCATCATCGACCAGCATCTGGCCGAGGCCGGCGTGCAGGTGCGGCCGACACTGGAATCCAACTCGATGATCGTGCTGTTCTCCCACATACGGACAGGCAAATGGTCGTCGATCATGCCGCTCAACCTGGCGGAAACATTCGGTTTTTCCGAACCGATCCGGGCCATTCCGATCGTCGAACCGGATGCCAGCCACACTGTCGGGCTGGTCGCCGCTCCGCGCGAACCGCACACCCCGTTGGTGCAGGCGCTGCTGGACGAGGCGATGGCGCTGGCAGACGATTTCCGCGCCAATCGCTGAGCTAGTCATAACTGGTCAATCGGCGCGATAGAAATTTTCTATCGTGCAACGAAACCGCTTTATTGATTTCAGAGGTTTTCTCTGATTTCTTAAGCACTTAGCGATTAAGCGGCGTAGGCATGTCGTTGTTCCAAAACCGCTTCATGCTTTTGGACGATATATGCATCGATCGCTATGATAGGGAGGGCGCTGCGTGACGATGCAGCCAGCAAGTACCGAGATACAGTCGCGCACGGCGGCGATCATCCAGGAGTTGAAGGGCCTCGAAGGCCCGCTGCTGCCGATCCTGCACGAGATCCAGGAAGAATTTGGCCACGTGCCGCAGGACGCCGTGCCGGTCATCGCGGATGGGCTGAACCTGTCGAGGGCCGAGGTGCACGGCGTTGTGACCTTCTATCATGATTTCCGTGCCCGGCCGGCCGGCCGGCACGTGCTCAAGCTCTGCCAGGCGGAAGCCTGCCAGTCGATGGGTTCGGATGAGATCGCCGCAAAGGTCAAGCAGTTGCTCGGCATCGATTTCCATGAGACCACCCGCGACGGATCGGTTACACTTGAGCCCGTCTATTGCCTCGGGCTGTGCGCCTGTTCACCGTCGGCGATGCTGGATGGCGAGGTGATCGGGCGGCTCGATGACGAGAAGATCGAAGAGATCGTCGCCGAGGTACGCTCATGATCCCGCGCATCTACATTCCAGGTGACTCCGGCGCGCTGGCGCTCGGCGCCGAAAAGGTCGCCAAGGCTGTTCGTGCGGAACTGGCTGAACGGGGCGTCGAGGCCAAGATCGTCCGCAACGGCTCGCGCGGCGCCTATTTCCTCGAACCGATGGTCGAGGTCGCGACCGAAAAGGGCCGCGTCGCTTACGGGCCGGTCAAGCCATCGGACGTCAAGAGCCTGTTCGACAGCGGCTTTCTCACCGGCGGGCATCACAAGCGCTGGCTGGGCGCGCCCGACAAAATCCCGTTCCTTGCCAAGCAGACGCGCCTGACCTTTGCGCGTTGCGGCATCAACGACCCGCTATCGCTCGATGCCTACAAGTCACTGGGCGGGCTCAAGGGCCTGCAGAACGCGGTGGCCATGGCGCCGCTCGACATCGTCAAACAGGTCACGGAATCGGGCTTGCGCGGCCGAGGCGGCGCCGGCTTCCCGACCGGCATCAAGTGGAAGACGGTGCTCGATACGACATCTGACCGCAAATACATCGTCTGCAATGCCGACGAGGGCGACAGCGCCACCTTTGCCGACCGCATGATTATGGAGGGCGACCCCTTCGTGCTCATCGAAGGCATGGCGATTGCCGGCATCGCCACCGGGGCGACCAAGGGGTTCGTCTATATCCGCTCGGAATATCCGCATGCGGTGGCTGTCATGAACAAGGCTGTCGAGGTCGCCCGCAAGGCAGGCGTGCTCGGCGTCAGCGTGCTGGGTTCGCCCAACGCCTTCGACATGGAAATCCGCGTCGGCGCCGGCGCCTATGTCTGCGGCGAGGAAACGTCGCTGCTGAACAGCCTTGAAGGCAAGCGCGGCGTGGTCCGAGCCAAGCCACCGCTGCCGGCAATCCAGGGTCTGTTCGGCAAGCCGACGGTGATCAACAACGTCATCAGCCTAGCCTCCGTGCCCATCATCATGGACAAGGGTGGGGCCTTCTACAAGGATTTCGGCATGGGCCGCTCGCGCGGCACGATCCCGATACAGATCGCCGGCAACGTCAAATTCGGCGGCCTGTTCGAGGCGGCCTTCGGCATGACGCTGGGCGAAATCGTCGACGATATCGGCGGCGGTACGGCCACTGGTCGCCCGGTGAAGGCGGTGCAGGTCGGCGGCCCGCTCGGCGCCTATTTCCCGCGCGGCCTGTTCGACACGCCGTTCGACTACGAAGAGTTCGCGAAGCGCGACGGGCTGATCGGCCATGCCGGCATCACCGTGTTCGACGACACGGCCGACATGCTGAAGCAGGCGCGCTTTGCCATGGAGTTCTGCGCCATCGAAAGCTGCGGCAAGTGCACGCCCTGCCGCATCGGCTCGATACGCGGGGTGGAGACCATCGACCGGATTGCCGCCGGCATCGAGCCGGAGAAGAACCTGGCTCTGGTCACCGATCTCTGCAACACGATGAAGTTCGGATCGCTCTGCGCGCTGGGCGGCTTCACGCCCTACCCGGTGATGAGCTCGATCACCCATTTCCCCGAAGATTTCAAGCCCGCGCCGGCGCGCGTGGCTGCTGAATAGGAGCTGGCAGATGAATATCAAGGCCGACTTCCCGACACTCATCGAAGAACTCGATTACGGAACCCCGGAATCGAAGGCGCAAAAGCAGGTTACGCTGATCGTCGACGGCCGCAGCATCAGCGTGCCGGAGGGTACGTCGATCATGCGCGCGGCGATGGAAGGCGGGGTCGAGATCCCAAAACTCTGCGCTACCGACATGCTGGACTCGTTCGGCTCCTGCCGCGTCTGCCTGGTCGAGATCGACGGGCGCGGCGGCACGCCGGCATCCTGCACGACGCCCGTCGGCGAAGGCATGGTGGTGCGCACGCAATCCGAGCGGCTCGACGCCATCCGCCGCGGTGTCATGGAGCTTTACGTCTCCGACCACCCGACCGGCTGGGACGAGAAGGCCGGCACCGGCGCCAGCGAGTTCGACGTTGTGGCGAAATCGGTCGGCCTGACCGAGAACCGCTTCGGCATCGAGGGCCGCAACCACGTCAAGCAGGAAAACGGCGTCGCGCCCGGCCATGGCTCGCTGGCGGTCGACTACATCGCCCGCGACGAGTCCAACCCATATTTCACCTATGATCCGGCGCAATGTATCGTCTGCTCGCGCTGCGTGCGGGCCTGCGAGGAGGTGCAGGGCACCTTCGCGCTGACGATCGAGGGCCGCGGTTTCGAATCGCGCATGGTCGCCGGCATGCACGAGGATTTCATCGCCTCCGAATGCGTATCCTGCGGCGCCTGCGTGCAGGCCTGTCCGACCGATGCGCTGCGTGAAAAGACCGTGCTTGAGAAAGGCATGCCCGAGCGCTCCGCCGTCACCACCTGCGCCTATTGCGGCGTCGGCTGCTCGTTCAAGGCAGAAGTGAAGGACGACGAAGTCATTCGCATGATGCCCTACAAGGACGGCAAGGCGAACCACGGCCACTCCTGCGTGAAGGGCCGTTTCGCCTATGGCTATGCCACCCACAAGGACCGCATCCTGTCGCCTATGATCCGGGAAAAGGTCAGCGATCCCTGGCGCGAAGTGAGTTGGGAAGAGGCCATCGCCCATACGGCCAAGGAATTCCGCCGTATCCAGTATCAATACGGCCGCACCTCGATCGGCGGTATCACGTCCTCGCGCTGCACGAATGAAGAGACCTATCTGGTGCAGAAGCTGGTGCGCCAAGGCTTCCGCAACAACAATGTCGACACTTGCGCCCGCGTCTGCCACTCGCCGACCGGCTACGGCCTCGGCCAGACCTATGGCACCTCGGCCGGCACGCAGGATTTCGATTCCGTCGATTTCACCGACGTCGCCGTCATCATCGGCGCCAATCCGGCTTCCGCGCACCCGGTGTTCGCCTCGCGGCTGAAAAAGCGGCTGCGCCAGGGCGCCAAGCTGATCGTGCTCGATCCGCGCCGCACCGAAATGGTCAAGTCAGCGCATATCGAGGCCGACTATCACCTGCCGCTGAAGCCCGGCACCAACGTGGCGGTGCTGACGGCGCTGGCGCATGTCATCGTTACCGAAGGGCTTTTCGAGGAAGCCTTCATCCGCGATCGCTGCGACTGGGCGGAGTTCCAGGATTGGGCTTCTTTCGTCGCCTTGCCGGAAAACAGCCCCGAAATCGTCGGCAAGCTGTCCGGCGTCGACCCCGAACTGATCCGGGGTGCTGCGCGCCTCTATGCCAAGGGCGGCAATGGCGCGATTTATTATGGCCTTGGCGTCACCGAACACAGCCAGGGTTCGACCACGGTTATGGCTATCGCCAACCTTGCCATGGCGACGGGCAATATCGGCCGTCCCGGCGTCGGCGTGAACCCGCTGCGCGGCCAGAACAACGTGCAGGGTTCCTGCGACATGGGCTCGTTCCCGCATGAACTGCCGGGCTACCGCCACATCTCCGGCGAGGCGGTGCGCGACATCTATGAGACGTTGTGGGGGGTGAAGCTCGACGACGAACCGGGCCTGCGCATCCCCAACATGCTGGATGCCGCCGTCGACGGCTCGTTCAAGGGCATCTACATCCAGGGCGAGGACATCCTGCAGTCGGACCCTGATACCAAGCATGTCGCGGCCGGCCTGGCGGCGATGGAATGCGTGGTCGTGCACGACCTGTTCCTCAACGAGACCGCCAACTACGCGCATGTCTTCCTGCCGGGCTCGACCTTCCTGGAGAAGGACGGCACTTTCACCAATGCCGAGCGCCGCATCAACATGGTGCGCAAGGTTCTGGAGCCGAAGGCGCGCTACGCCGACTGGGAAGCGACACAGGAGCTTGCCCGTGCGATCGGGCTGGACTGGAACTATCAGCATCCCTCCGAGATCATGGACGAGGTTGCAAAAACGACGCCGAGCTTCGCCGGCGTGTCCTTCGAGCTGCTCGACCGTGTCGGATCCGTGCAATGGCCCTGCAACGAGAAGGCGCCGCTCGGCACACCGATCATGCATATGGATGGCTTCGTGCGTGGCAAGGGCAAGTTCATCCGCACTGAATATGTCGCGACCGACGAGCGGACCGGGCCGCGTTTCCCGTTGCTGCTGACCACCGGCCGCATTCTCAGCCAGTACAATGTCGGTGCACAGACAAGGCGCACCGAAAACGTCATGTGGCACTCGGAAGATCGGTTGGAGATCCATCCGCACGACGCCGAGAACCGCGGCCTGCGCGATGGCGACTGGGTGCGGCTGACCAGCCGTTCGGGCGAGACGACGCTGCGTGCGCTGATCACCGACCGGGTGTCGCCGGGCGTGGTCTACACCACCTTCCACCATCCGGACACGCAGGCCAACGTCATCACCACCGACTTCTCCGACTGGGCGACCAATTGTCCGGAGTACAAGGTGACCGCAGTGCAGGTCGGCGCGTCGAACGGACCTTCGGACTGGCAGCGCGACTATAACGAGCAGGCCGAGCAGAGCCGCCGCATCGCTCCGCTACAGGCGGCGGAGTAGTCTGGGTAGACTCGCCGCCGGAGGAAACAAGAGTGACTCAAAAGGAAGCCTACGAAACGCTTCTGCGCCTATGTGAGAAGCAAGGCGCCGACCTGAACCAGTTTTTGTTCGATATCCAGGGACATGCTTCCGAGGAGGATTTCAACAACCTTCGCCGCATTGTCGCGTACATAATGGGCTACGGGCATCATAAGGCCTATGAATCCATCGCGCGCGATGTTCCGGAACTGACACCGGATTGGATGAAGGGACCCTGATGCGCTCCCGCCAGCCAATCAGCCAGATCTCTCGCCTCGCCCACCGTGCAAGTGGCACCGCGGCGGCCAACCGCATGGTGCCGGAGGAGACGCCGGTGGCGTTCTCGTTTGCCGGCACCACCCATGCGGTGATGATGGCGAGCCCGGCCGACTTCGAGGATTTCGCGCTCGGCTTCTCGCTGACCGAAGGCATCATCGGTTTGCCTGACGAGATCGAGGCGATCGAGGTCGAGGACCATGGCGCCGGCATCGATATCCAGATCCGGCTGAAGGACCAGGCCAATACGCGCTTCGAGGCGCGGCGGCGGCGGCTCGCCGGCCCGGTCGGCTGTGGGCTGTGCGGCATCGAATCCATCGAGGAAGCGATGCGCTCGGTCGATAAGGTTGGTGCGTCCAAGCTTACGCTTGAAGCCGACGACATCACCCGTTCGGTAAAGCTTTTGTCCAAGGTGCAGCCTCTGCATTCAGAAACCGGCGCCGTGCATGCAGCGGGCTTCTACATTCCCGGCAAAGGCATCGTCATGGCGCGCGAGGATGTCGGCCGGCACAATGCGCTGGACAAACTGGCCGGCGCGCTGGCCAAGGCCGGCATTGACGGTGCATCGGGCGCGGTGGTGGTGACATCACGCGTCTCAGTGGAGATGGTGCAGAAAACGGCGGCGATCGGCTCCGCCTTCATCATCGCCGTGTCGGCGCCGACAGCCCTTGCCATCCGCACCGCCGAAGAGGCCGGCATGACGCTGGTGGCGCTGGTGCGCGGCGACGATTTCGATGTTTTCACCCACCCGGAACGGGTGGTCTTGGGAGTTGCCCAGCATGTCGCATGACGAAGAACACATCACGAGCACCGGGGAAAAGCTGGTGCGCATGGCCAACCAGATCGCCGCCTTCTTCCATTCAAGGCCCCGCGAGGAAGGTGTGGCGGGCGTGGCCGAGCACATCAACAAGTTCTGGGAGCCCAGGATGCGCCGGCAGTTCTTCGAGATGCTGGACAGTGGCGGCGAAGGTTTTGACGAACTCGTCGTCGTGGCCTCGGCCAGGATCAAGCGGCCGAAGACCGAGGAGCAGGCCGATGTGAGCATCGGCTACGTCCAACCCACGGGTGCAGAGAGCGCCGCTCCCCAGAAATAGCCTCCCCCAGAAATGGCGGGCGAACACGGTTCGCCGCGGGCTATATTCCTGTCTTCTAAAGTTTGGCTGCCGCATCCGCCAGGCGTCTGCTATGGTCGGCGATCAGAAATCGTCTGGCCGGGCGGGATAGCAACGTGAGGCCGATCGAGACGCGATATGCCCTCAGCGGCGACGTGCGGATCGCCTATCAGGTGGTCGGCCAGGGATCGTTCGACCTGGTTTTCGTGCCCGGCTTCATCTCCAATCTCGACCTGCATTGGGAAGACGAGGGCTACGCCAGGCTCTTGAAACGGCTCTCGGCGTTCTCGCGGCTGATCCTGTTCGACAAGCGCGGCACCGGCCTGTCCGACCGCGTCGACCCACGCCACCTGCCCAGCCTTGAAACCCGCATGGACGATGTGCGCGCGGTGATGGATGCCACCGGCAGCGGCCGCGCGGCCTTGCTCGGCGCTTCGGAAGGCGCGCCGATGGCAATGTTGTTTGCCGCCACCTATCCGGAACGGACACGAGCGCTGGCGCTCTATGGCGGTTATGCGCATTTCCACAAATGGGTGATGTCGCCGGAGCGCCTCGAGGCCTTCATCGCGACGGCCGGCACGGAATGGGGCACGGGCGCCACACTGCCCAACTTCGCTCCCGGCCGGGTAGATGATGCGCATTTCACCCAGTGGTGGGGCCGCTTCGAGCGGCTGTCGGCCAGTCCGACGGCAGCGGCAGCCCTTGCCCGGATGAATGCCGGAATCGATGTGCGCGGCGTGCTTTCGGCGATCGGCGCACCGACACTGCTCATTCATCGCCGCAACGACGCGCGGGTCGACCCGGACGCCAGCCGCTTCCTGGCGAAAGAGATCGCCAATGCGCGATTGGTCGAGGTCCCCGGGCGCGACCACCCGATCTGGACCGGCGATGTCGACCGGGTGGCCGACCTGATCGAGGAATTCCTGACCGGCGAGCGTGCCGTGGCCGAAGCGGAGCGCGTGCTTGCCGCTCTTCTGGCGACACGCATCTACGACACGGCGCGGGTTGGCGACCGCATGTGGAGCGAACGTAGCGAGCGCTTCCAGGAGAGCTGGCAGCAGCTGGTCGGCCGTCATGGCGGACGCGTCGCCGGCATCCATGGCGAATTGATGATCTCGCGCTTCGACGGGCCGGCGCGGGCCATACGCTGCGCGGCGGCACTGCGCGATGCGGCGCAACATATGGGCATTGCAAGCGCCCAGGGCGCCCATGTCGGAGAGGTCGAAATGCGCGGGCCGCCGGTGGGGCTGATGGCACGGGTGACGATGCAGATCGCCGCCCATGCCGGGCGCGGCGATATTCTGGCGTCGCGGCTGGCCGCCGATCTGGCGGCGGGGTCCGGCCTGCATTTCATCGATGCCGGGCGTGTCACGGTGGATGAGCTGGACGAGCCGCTGGCGCTGGTCCAGGCAACGTCGGAACAGCACCTGGAGCCGGCCTGCCGCCCCAAGGCGAAACCCGCCGAGCCGGCTCAACTGACGGCGCGCGAAAGCGAGGTGGTGATCCTGATCGCCGACGGCAAGAGCAATGCCGCGATCGCCGCCGAGCTGAGGCTCAGCGAGCATACGGTCAAGCGTCATGTCGCCAACATATTGCTGAAGCTCGATTTGCCGTCACGGGCGGCGGCAGCGGCATTTTCCGCCAGGCAGGCTGGCCCGGACGGGCCATAGGGACCATGGCGCTTTCGGGCGAAGCGGCCAGGTGGGGTCGAGGCGTACCAATTCTCTCCATGCAGGCCAGGCGGATGTCGCCGGGAAAGGCACTGCGGATGGAGGATGCAATGCTGAAGTCAAACAGGTCGATCAAATCGCTGGTGATAGCGGCAGGCGTTGGCGCGCTGTTCACGATCGCTCCCGCCAGAGCCGAGGATGCCTCGGCGGCCGCCGCCTACAAGGACATCGAGGCGACGCTCGGCTCAGTGCCGGACATGTTCAAGACGCTGCCCGATGTCGCGGTTGCCGGCGCCTGGGCCGAGATCAAGGGTGTGCAGCTCAACCCCAAGACCGCGCTCGACGGCAAGACCAAGGAACTGCTGGGGCTGGCCGTCGCCTCGCAGATCCCCTGCCAGTACTGCATCTATTTCCACACCGAGGCCGCCAAGCTCAATGGCGCGACCGATGAGGAGATCAAGGAAGCGATCGCGATGGCGGCCATCGTGCGCCACTGGTCGACGATGCTCAACGGCAGCCAGGTCGATTTCGCGACCTTCAAACAACAGACCGACGGCGTGTTCGCAGCCGTCAAAGCCAAGTCGCAGTGAAAGACAAACGCCCGGCGGTGCGCGCCGGGCAGTGCTTGATCATCAACCGCCCGATCGACGGGCCATGGAGGAAGAAATGCTGACAAAGACGCAAAGCGTGGACGGCGCGGCGATCAAGAAAGCGATCGAAGGACGGGACGGCAGGATGCTGGCGAGCTTCTATGCCGACGACGCGCTGGTGCGGGTGATCGACCGCAACAATCCGCCGAGCAAGCCGCGCGAGATCCGCGGCCGGGCGGCGATCAGCACGTTCTGGGACGACATCTGCAGCCGGGCGATGACCCACAAGGTCGACACCACCATCGCCGATGGCGACAATCTCGCCTTCACCCAGGCCTGCGCCTATCCGGACGGAACGAAAGTGTTCTGCGCGGCGATGCTGGAGCTGAAGAATGGGCGGATTGCGCGACAGACCGTCGTGCAAGCCTGGGACGAGTAGGTCACCGCGAAAGATCAACCGCGGTTTGGGGCCGCATAACTGGAGGAGACAAAAATGTTCAGCGCCAGATGGCAGATCGACGCCAAGTTCGGACACAAGCAGACCGTGCTCGAACTGCTCAAGAAATGGGAACGCGAGATCGGCTCTCAGGTCGGCATCGCCGACCTCAAATTCCAGATCATGACCGGTTCGATCGGCGCCCGGGAAGCGACGGTCGAATCGCATCATCAGGTCGAAAGCCTTGCCCAGTTGGAGGGATTCTTCGCCAAGATCGGCAAGATCGACGCGCACGCAAAATGGGGCAAGGAGATGGAGCCCTACGTCGTGTCGGGCACCAGCCTTTGGAACATCTATCGCATCGTGGAGTAGCCGTGGCAGGTGCAGCAGTTTTCGGCCATCAGTTGCGGCGGCCGAAACTCGTCCGCTGCCCGGGAAACCGCCCTTCCCTGGCCAATCCGGCAGCCGCGACACGTGCCGGCTGATTGGGCAATGTGGCCTGCTTGGCCAGGGCCGCCGCTATCAAGGCGTCGGCCTGGCGCGCGCGCTGGTCCGCGCCGGCATCTCCGGCAGGGTTGCCCGCCACGGCGGAGCTCGACATCCGCCGGCGGGGTTTGAAAGCAAGATAGAGAAGCAACGCGCCGAGCAGTCCAGCCCCAATGACGATCGTCAAACGCGTGCCGGTCATGCCGGTGTGTTCGATCTGGGTAGGGTTGGCGGGGTTCTGGACGACGGTGAGCTTGTCGCCGACCTGCGGTTCGCGGGCACCGTTCTTGTTCAGCTCCATCGTGGCCTCGACGGCGTCGGCGCCGGTGCCGACGCGCAAGGTGCCGGTGAATTTCTGGGTCACCTTCCACTCTTTGTCAGCATGGACCGTCTTGAACGCATCCACCAGTTCGCACGGGATCGTGGCGGTGCTGACGGTCTTGTAGACAATCTTGTGGGCGGTCGATTCCATGTCGCATTCGACATTGACCGCGAGGATTTCAGCAGGCGCCTCGGGCCAGCCGCTCTTCTTGATCATGTCCTTGCCGCCGAACACAGCGATCAGCAGACAGAAGCCGCCAATGAGTACCAGCTTGATCTTGGTCGTGTTCATGCGCAAACCCCTCGCCGCGCGGTTTCCCGGCAAGAGGCTGCTCGTTCAGGTTGAATATTCAGTAAATCGTGAACTCCCGCCGTACCGCAAAGGTTACTCACGCTTAATATACAGAAAACGCGGTGGCGAATATTTTAGAGATAGTGGCGGCCTCTACCCATGCGCCACCATCACATGACGAACGGCGGTATAATCCTCCAGCGCATAGAGAGACATGTCCTTGCCGTAGCCGGACTGCTTCAGCCCGCCATGCGGCATCTCGTTGGTCAGCATGAAATGGGTGTTGATCCAGGTGCAGCCATATTGCAGACGGGCGGCCGTCGCCATGGCGCGCGAGACGTTCTTGGTCCACACCGAGGATGCCAGGCCGTAGTCGCTGTCATTGGCCCAGTTCACGGCTTCATCGACTTCGGAGAAGCGGGTGATGGAAACGACCGGGCCGAACACTTCGCGGCGCACGATCTCGTCTTCCTGCAGCGCGCCGGCAACCACCGTCGGCTGGTAGTAGAAGCCGGAGCCTGCGCCCGGCTTGCCGCCGGTGGTGATCTCGATGTGCTTCAGTTCCGAAGCGCGCTCGACGAAGCTCGACACGCGATCGCGCTGGCGGCGCGAGATCAGCGGCCCGATCTCGTTTTCGGTGTCGTCGGGCTGGTTGTATTTGATGGTCGAGACGGCAGAAGAGAGATCGGCGACGAGCTTGTCGTAGATCTTCTTGCCGGCATAGATGCGGCAGGCGGCTGTACAATCCTGCCCGGCATTGTAGTAGCCGAAAGCGCGCAGGCCGTTGACCACGGCGCCGAGGTCGGCATCGTCGAAAACGATGACCGGCGCCTTGCCGCCGAGTTCCAGATGCGTGCGCTTGACCGACTTGGCGGCGGCCTGCAGCACCTTCTTGCCCGTGGCGACGTCGCCGGTGATCGAAATCATGTTGACCTTGGCGTGATTGATCAGCGTGTTGCCGACGCTGTCGCCGCGGCCGAGCACGACATTGACGACGCCCTCGGGCAGCACCTCGGCCAGGATCCTGGCCAGCTTCAACGCCGTCAGCGGCGTCTGCTCCGACGGCTTGAAGACGACGGTGTTGCCGCCGGCAATGGCCGGCGCCAGCTTCCAGGCCATCATCATCAGTGGATAGTTCCACGGCGCGATGGAAGCGACGATGCCGATCGGGTCGCGCCGCACCATCGAGGTGTGGCCGGGAATGTATTCGCCGGCGACCACGCCCGGCATCGAACGCACAGCGCCGGCAAAGAAGCGATAGCAGTCGATGATCGCCGGAATCTCGTCATTGAGCACGGCGTTGATCGGCTTGCCGCAATTCAGCGCCTCGAGCGCCGCGAACTCCCGCGCGTTGGCCTCGATGCGGTCGGCGATCTTGAGGAGATAGCCGGAGCGCTGCGCCGGCGTTGTGCGTGACCACAAGACGAACGCTCGCCCGGCGGCAGTAACAGCCGCCTCGATCTGCGCCTGGCTGGCTTCAGGCAGGTTGAGAATGGTCGCCCCGGTCTTTGGATTCAGAATCGGCTCCTCGGTGTCGGTGCCGTTCTCGAACTTCGAGCCGATCAGCATCTGGGTGTCCATGCGGGTTCTCCTTGGTCAGGAGCGAGTAGCGAATAGCGAGTAGCGAATAGGGCTGGTCGTGCAATCTCCCTATTCGCTATTCGCTACTCCCTATTCGCTGTTCTTCATTTGCCCGAACCGGCGATCTGGTCGCCGTCGCGGGTCAGGTAATAGGCGGCAAGGATGGGCAGCAGCGTCACCAGCACCACGACCATGGCGACGACATTGGTGACCGGACGCTGGCGTGGGCGGATCAGCTCTTCCAGCATCCAGATCGGCACGGTCTGCTGCTGGCCGGCGGTGAAGGTGGTGACGATGACCTCGTCGAAGGAGAGCGCGAAGGCGAGCATCCCCCCGGCAAGCAGAGCGGTGGCGATGTTGGGCAGCACGACGTGCCGGAAGGTCTGGAAGCCGTCGGCGCCGAGATCCATCGAGGCCTCGATCATTGAGCCGGAAGTGCGGCGGAAACGGGCGACCGCATTGTTGTAGACGACGACAACGCAGAAGGTGGCGTGGCCGAGCACGATCGTCCAGAACGAGAACGGGATGTCGGCTAGCGAGAAGGCCGAGCGCAACGCGATGCCGGTGATGATGCCGGGCAGCGCGATCGGCAGGATGACGAGCAGCGAGATCGTCTCGCGGCCGAAGAATTTCGTCCGTGACACGGCGGCGGCGCACAGCGTGCCCAGTATCAAGGCAATCGCGGTCGAGATGGCGGCGACACGGACCGAAAGCGACAGCGCCTGCCAGACATCCGGCCGGTTCCAGGTGACGGCGAACCATTGTGTGGTCAGCCCCGGCGGCGGCCAGACGAAGCTCTTCTCTTCCGTGGTGAAGGCGTAGACGAAGATCAACAAGATCGGCAGATGCAGGAACAGCAGGCCGCAGGCGGCAGCGATCTTGAGGCCGAGCGGAGCGGATTGCGAACCGTCAGAGCGCATCGAAGGCCCCCATGCGCTTGGCGCCCCAGAGATAGAAACCCATGATGACGATGGGCACGACGGTGAAGGCTGCGGCGAGCGGGATGTTGCCGGCTGTGCCTTGCTGCGAATAGACGGCCTGCCCGATGAACAGCCGCGATGTGCCGATGATCTGTGGGATGATGTAGTCGCCCAGCGTCAGCGAGAAGGTGAAGATCGAGCCGGCGACGATGCCGGGCAGCGCCAGCGGGAACAGCACGTTGCGGAAGGTCTGGCCCGGCGATGCGCCGAGATCGGAGGACGCCTCGACCAGATTGCCGGGCACGCGCTCCAATGCCGCCTGCACCGGCAGGATCATGAACGGCAGCCAGACATAGACGAAAGCGATGAAGGTGCCGGTGGCGGAGACCGACAAAGAGTTGCCGCCGACGACCGGCAGCGACAGCCAGCCATCGAGCACCCAGAGCAGATGCAATTTGGCGAGCAGCCAGGTCAAAATGCCTTCCTTGGCGAGGATCAGCTTCCAGGCGTAGATCTTGACGAGGTAACTCGACCATAGCGGCAGCATGATTCCGAGATAGAACAGCGCCTTCCAGCGGCCGCGGGCATAGCGCGCCGCATAATAGGCGATCGGGAAGGCGATGACGGCCGAGGCCAGCGTGACCAGCACCGCCATCGTCACCGTGCGCAGGATGATGTCGAGATTGGCGGGCTGGAACAGGTCGCCATAGGTCTTCAGCGTGAATTCGTGGTTGATGAGGCCGGAGAACTCGTCGATCGAGAAAAAGCTCTGCGCCAAGAGCGCGAACAGCGAACCGATATAGACGACGCCCAACCACAGCACCGGCGGCGCCAGCATGAGGAACAGCAGCAGTTGCGGCTTGCGCCAGAAAAGGTCCGACAGTGCGCCGCGCATGCCACCGCTGCCGGGCAGGATGGCGGGGGCGGAGGTTGAGTTGAGCGCGGCGATGGTCATGGGGCGACCGCGTGCTGAAGGAACCCTGAGAAGCCGCGTTCCTTCACACCCCCCTCTGTCCTGCCGGACATCTCCCCCTCAAGGGGGGAGATCAGCAGTTTCGCTGTCTCGCCAAATCCCCAACGTTGAAGATTGGCGAAACCGGGAGGAACAGCCAATCTCCCCGCTTGAGGGGGAGATGTCCGGCAGGACAGAGGGGGGTGCTTGGCGCAAACCTCAATCATGCCGGCTCGTCCATCAAATGCAAATGCTCGCGGTTGAACGTCAGCACCACCGCTTCGCCTTCCGCCGGCAGCTTTGTCCCGGCCGGCACGATGGCGTGCAGCCTCAACCCGTCGGCGTCGAGCGCCAGCTTGGTCGTAGCGCCGAGATAGTTGGTTCCGACCAGGCGCGCGGCAACGCCCTCGCCTTTGGCGGCGCGGCCGATGCGGATGGATTCGGGACGCAGGCTGCCCCAGCGGTGCTGGCCGGAATAGCGCTGGACGAAGTCCGGCGGCAGTACGTTGGAGGAGCCGACGAAATCGGCGACGAAGCGGGTCTTCGGCCGCTGGTAGATGTCTTCCGGCGTGCCGATCTGCATGATCTTGCCGTCATTGAAGACGGCGACGCGGTCGGCCATCGACAGCGCTTCGCCCTGGTCGTGGGTGACGAAGACGAAGGTGATGCCGAGCGCCTTCTGCAGCGACTTCAGCTCTTCCTGCATGTTCTCGCGCAGTTTGAGATCGAGCGCGCCGAGCGGCTCGTCGAGCAGAAGCACCTTGGGCTGGTTGACCAGCGCACGGGCCAGCGCCACGCGCTGGCGCTGGCCGCCGGAGAGCTGGCCGGGACGGCGGGCGCCATAGCCGGGAAGCCGCACCAGTGACAATGCCTCTTCCGCCGCCTTCTGCCGCTGCGGCTTGGCGATGCCCTTGACCATCAGCCCGTAGGCGACATTGTCCAGCACGTTCAAATGCGGGAACAGCGCGTAGTCCTGGAACACCGTGTTGACGTTGCGGCGATAGGGCGGCACGCCCTCGGCGCGGTCGCCGAAGATCGAGATCGAGCCCGAGGTCGGCTGCTCGAAGCCGGCGATGAGGCGCAGGCAGGTCGTCTTGCCGGACCCCGACGGACCGAGCATGGCGAAGAACTCGCCCGGCACGATATCGAGATCGACCGCATCGACGGCGCGCACGCTGCCGAAATGGCGAGAGACTTTCTGGAAGGAAACGGCCGAGGTCATGGGCTGTCCTGATCTGTTGCCGGTTTGTGGTTCGTCGAAATAGCTCTTGCCGCCACCAATCAGGCCAGCGGGCACGGCACTTCACCTCCCCCTCGATGGGGAGGTCGCGGCGAAGCCGCGGGTGGGGGTGACTAGCACCGGACGTCAGCGCTGCCCCCACCCCGACGCTGCGCGTCGACCCTCCCCACAAGGGGGTGGGTTAAAGGGAGCTCAACGCCCGCCGATGACGCCGATATAGTCGGACACCCAGCGGTAGTAAGGCACGCACTGGTCGTTCTGGGTTGCGCACTTGGAGACCGGGGTCTTCCAGAACTTGATCTTGTCGAAGTTCTCGTAGCCGTTGGTCTTGCAGCCTTCCTCGCCGAGCAGCTCGTTGCCCTTGCAGGCAGCGGGCACCACGGGGAGCGAGCCGAACCAGGCCGAGACATCGCCCTGGACCTTGGGCGACAGCGAATGCTCAAGCCACATATAGGCGCAGTTGGGATGCGCGGCGTCGGCCTCCATCATGGTGGTGTCGGCCCAGCCGGTGACGCCTTCTTCCGGCACGGTCGAGGCGACCGGCTTCTTGGCGGCAACCAGCGTGTTGACCTGGTAAGGCCACGAACCGGAAGCGACGACGCCTTCGTTCTGGAAATCGTCGACCTGGATGGCGGCGTCATGCCAGTAGCGGCCGACCAGCGTCCGCTGAACACGCAGCAGCTCGAGCGCTGCCTTGTACTGGTCTTCGTTCAATTCGTACGGGTCCTTAATGCCGAGTTCCGGCTTGTGGAACATCAAATAGTTGGCGGCGTCGGCGATGTGGATCGGGCCGTCATAGGCCTGGACGCGGCCCTTGTTGGACTTGCCGTCCGGCAGGTTCATTTCCTCGAAGACGACGTTCCAGCTCTTGGGCGCTTCCTTGAAGACATCGGTGTTGTACATCAGGATGTTCGGGCCCCACTGATAGGGAACGCCGTAATGCACCTTGTCGACGGTGAACCAGGGCGCATCCTTCAGACGGTCGTCTACCGCCTTCCAGCTCGGGATGAGATCGGTGTTGATCGGCTGCACGCGCTTGCCGGCAACGAGGCGCAGCGATGCGTCACCCGAAGCGGTGACTAGATCGAACCCACCCTCATTCATCAGCGAGACCATCTCGTCGGAGGTGTTCGCGGTCTTGACGTTGACCTTGCAGCCGCTCTCCTTCTCGAAGGAGGTCACCCAGTCATAGCCCTTGTCGGTTTCGCCGCGCTCGATGTACCCCGGCCAGGCAACGATGCTGACCTCCCCTTCGCCCTTGCCAAGTTCCTTGACCTGGGCGACAGCCTGACCGGAAAAGGTCAGCGCGACCGTCAAGGCGGTGCACGTCTTCAGGAATGAATTCATCGTCAATCTCCCATTTGGCGCCTGACTGCGAAGCGAGTCGCCGCCGCGGTCAGCCGCAGGCTGAAAAGCGTCAGTTCATCCGATGGCACGTTGCCGCTCTGATGGCGGCTTTCGTCCCTGACATGAAAAGTGCTCGGAAAATTCCGGTTTCGCAAATTCATTTATCAGAAACGCGATATCGGTTTTTCCGATAGATAACCACGCACCCTATCAACGCTGCTGGCGTACCATACGCTGCGACTGGGCAAGGCCGATGAAGTCGCGCGACGCCTGCGGCAGACCGGAGCCGCGGCGCCAGACCATGCCGACCTGGACGACCGGCAGGGAACCCGAAATGTCGCGCGATTCGATGCGGTCGCCTTCCAGCGACCACGGCCGGTAGACTAGGTCGGGCAGCAACGCCACGCCCGCACCTGTGGCGACGAGGCTGCGAACGGCTTCGACCGAGCGGGTGCGAAAGGCGACATGCGGCCTGGCGCCGATCGCCGCCAGAAGCTTGCCGGTGTTCTCCTCGATCTCGTCGACGGTCAGCATGATCAGCGGCTCGCCGGCAATGTCGCCTATGCCGATAATGTCGGCGCTGGCCAGCTTGTGGCCGAGCGGGACCCACAGCCGGTAGGCCGAGACCTCGAGGATTTCCGACTGCAGCGCGGTGCGGTCGCGCAAATTGGAGGTGACCATGACGGCAATGTCGAGCTTGCCGCCGATCAGCAGATGTTCGAGATAGTCGCCATTGTCCTCGATGGCCGAGACATCGACGCCGGGATAGGCGCGGCGGTAGCGCGCCAGCAGATCGGACAGCACATAGCCCGCGACCAGCGAGGTGACGCCGAGCTGCAGCCGCCCGCCGGCCACCACCTGGTCGTCGGAAAAAGCGCGGCGCGCGTCGGAGACGTCGGCCAGGATCTTGGTCGCATGGCGCAGGAACTGGTGGCCTTTGTGGGTAATGTTGAGGCCACGCGGATGGCGCTCGAACAATTCGACGCCGAGATCGCTCTCCAGCTCCTTGATCGCCTCGGTGACCGAGGATTGCGAGATGGAGAGGTTTTGTGCGGCGCCCGACACCGTGCCTTGCTCGGCGACGGCAATGAAGAACTGCAGCTGGCGGATGGTGAAAGCCATGGCCGGACTAAACACCGGCGCGCCGGGGAAGGAAAGCCGAAGGCGGAGCTTATACCCATACTGCTTGAGGCGCCTCCTGGTCAGCCGAACCCGAGGCGCCGCCGGCAGGCAGGACCGTAGCGAAGCGCGAGCATAAACGCCGTCTCCAGCGCCAAAACGATGATGATGATGCGAAAACCGATGGCATAGGAATCCCTGCCGCTGCCGCGCATAAGGTAGCCGGTGACGAGGAAGCCGGTGTTCCATAGCGTGGCGCCGAGCAGCGTCGCCGCCGCGAAGGGCAAGAGTGGAAGACGGAGCGCGCCGGCCGCGATCGGCAGATAGTTGCGAACCGTCGGGATGAACTGCGCCAGCAAGGAGACCCGGACATGATGGCGGCGATAGGCCTGACCAAGCTTGCTGTAGGTCGCATAGCGCAAGCAGACATATTTGCCGAAACGCTGGACCAGCCTGTCGGCACGATCCAAGCCAATCCGACGACCCACACTATACCAGACAAGGCAGCCTGTGATGGCGGACAGCGTCGTCACCAGAAGCAGGATCGCCAGCGCCAGGAGATCGGAGGCTGCCGTCATGCCGAGGAACAGCAGCAGCACATGCGAGGGCGGCAGCGGCAGGATCTTTTCAGTGAAGGCGAGACAGCCGACACCAAGCAGGCCGAAGCCCAGGATCGCCGACAGTGGATCAGTCATGCGAAGCGCCAGTCATAGGTTTTGAGGTTCTTGATCCTGGACACCTTATACACCGTCATACACCGTCGCCGGCGGAAAGTTGCGGAATGTCCGGCCAAGCCGGGTCCGCTTCCAGGTCGGAGCGCGCAAGCGTCCAGGAAAGACAAGGCATCGTTTGCAGCATGGTGGCCTCATTGCTGATGCGGGCGATTCGCCCGGCCCGCATTTCGACGAGGCGCTGTTTGCGGCTGCCAAGTTGCATGGACATTGCGAAGAGCGGGATGATTGAAAAACAATTTTTCACCAGAACGACATCTTATGCGGCCGGCGACGCGGCGCGCATGATGCACAACATCGCCTTCGTGGTATCGGGTGGCGGCATGGGCCGGGATCGCGGCGCGCCAGTCGCTGGTGTTTGGCTAGGCCGCAGCGATGCTGAGGCGCGCTCCAGCCTCGGCAAGTGCCGAGGCAATGTCGCGCGGCGGCGGCTGGTCGGTGGCGAGTTCGGAAAAACCGTCGAAGCCGCAGACCTGGACCAGACCCTGGCGACCGAACTTGGTGTGGTCGGTGATGACCAGCGAGCGCTGGCCGCGCGACAGCACCATGCGGGCGAACTCCGCCTCTTCCAGATCGTAGTCGGCAAGGCCTGCGGCGGCATCGACGGCGCCGATCGAAATCACCGCATGGCTGACCGAGAAGCGGCTGACGAAATCGATCGCCGAGGCGCCGAAGGCGGCCCCGGAATCGCTGCGCAATTCGCCCCCGGCCATATAGACCTTGTTGCCGTTGACGGTGGCCAGCGTGCGGGCGATGTCGGATGAATTGGTGACGACCGTCAGCCGCCGGTGGCCGAGCAGTTCGCGGGCCAGGAACGAGGTCGTGGTGCCGGTGTCCAGCATGACCGATTCACCGTCGCGAATGGTGGCAGCGACCATGCGGGCGATCAGACGCTTGGCCTCGGCATTGTCGCGCATGCGCCGCTCGAAGGGCGCTTCGCCGGCCATCGACGGCAGGCCGATGGCGCCATGCATCTTGAGCACCGAGCCATTGCCGGTCAGTGGCTTGACATCCCGGCGCACCGTTTCAAGCGAAACCCCCAGCCGGTCGGCGAGGCTGGCAATGGTGACGGTGCCCTCTTCCTTGAGGAGGCGGAGGATTTCGCCATGCCGTTTCGAATGGATCATCTGGCTTCCTCAATTTGCGGCCTGCCCGGTTTTAGGGCAATGCCGCCGTTTTTAAAGGAATTGCTCGTGGTTTCGGGCAAAACACCCAAAAAAAGTCGCAACATTTCATTGACAGTTAGGTAGCACTGGCGTGACATTGACGGCGTGACAGCTTCGGAACTGCCACGGGAGGGTGATGGCAGAGCCGCAATTCACGGACCGGACCGTCTGGCCAGACCGTCTGGGTTTGAACTGGCACAAAAGTTTCTCAAATCCGCGGGGGCGGAGACCGGGTATCAAAACCTGGCCAGAGGGGCTCGTCGGTGCGGCGCGGGATAGGAGTTCCTGCGTCCCGCACCGACGAGATTTTTTGCGTTTCCCAACGCTCGTTGCGCGGCGCATGGCGCCCAGGAAAGCTCCGCAAAAGTCAGGGATGGCCCCGTGACTGCTGAAGACCGCATCCGGGCCTTGCCTTGCTGGAATGGCAGCATCGACATTGCGCCGCTGCCGGGCGGCCTCAGCAACGCCAACTATCTGGTCAAGGACGCGGCCGGGCGGCATGTCGTGCGCTTCGGCCAGGACTATCCATTTCACCACGTCTTTCGCGACCGCGAGGTGATGACGGCCCGCGCGGCGCACGCCGCAGGCTTCGCGCCGGCGGTCCACCATTCCGAACCCGGCATCATGGTCACGGAATTTCTCGGCGCGAAAACCTATGTTGCCGAGGACGTGCGCGCCAATATCGGCCGCGTCGCGGCCCTTATGCGCGGGTTCCATCGCGAGATGCCCAATCACATCTCCGGCGCCGGCTTCATGTTCTGGGTCTTCCATGTCATCCGCGACTATGCGCGAACGCTGAGCGAAGGCGGCAGCCGCAAGCGCGACGAGCTGCCCAGGCTGCTGGCTCTGGCCGACGAGTTGGAGCGGGCCCAGAAACTGCTGCCGATCGTCTTCGGCCACAATGATCTTTTGCCGGCAAATATTCTCGACGATGGCGACAGGTTGTGGCTCATCGATTTCGAATATGCCGGTTTCAACACCGCGATGTTCGATCTTGCCGGCGTTGCCTCCAACGCCGAGATGAGCGACGCGGAGTCCTTCACTTTCCTCACGGCGTATTTCATGCGCGAGCCGGATGAGGCGATCCGCCGCTCGCACGCGGCCATGCAATGCGCCTCGCTGCTGCGCGAGGCGATGTGGAGCATGGTTTCCGAACTTTACCTAGACGCGCCCGGCATCGACTACGTCGCCTACACCGCAGAGAACCTGACGCGGCTTGACGCGGCGCTGGGCAATTACCGCACGAAGTACGGGACCCAGTCATGACATTGCCCACACATGCCGGCATCGTCGTCATCGGCGGCGGCATTATGGGCTGTTCGACGGCCTATCACCTGGCGCGCGACCACAAGGCCGATGTCGTGCTGCTGGAACAGGGCAAGCTGACCTCGGGCTCGACCTGGCATGCGGCCGGGCTGGTCGGCCAGCTGCGCTCGTCGGCCTCGATCACCCGCGTGCTCAAATATTCGGTCGAGCTCTACAAGGGACTGGAAGCCGAAACCGGGCTCGCTACCGGCTGGAAGATGACCGGGTGCCTCAGGCTTGCGACCAATGCCGACCGCTGGACCGAATATAAACGGCTGGCGACGACGGCCAGGAGCTTCGGCATGGACATGCAGTTGCTGTCGCCGGGGGAGGTCAAAAAGATGTGGCCGCTGCTGGAGACCGGCGACCTCGTCGGCGCCTCCTGGCTGCCGACCGATGGGCAGGCCAGCCCCTCCGACATCACGCAGTCGCTGGCCAAGGGCGCGCGCATGCATGGCGCCAAGCTGTTCGAGGACGTCCGCGTTACCGGCTTTGACGTGACGGACGGGCACATCACCGCGGTGAAGACCAACAAGGGCGACATTGCTTGCGACAAGGTGGTGAACTGCGCCGGGCAATGGTCACGCCAGGTCGGCGCGATGGCCGGCATTTGCGTGCCGCTGCAACCGGTCAAGCACCAGTACATCATCACCGAGAAGGTCGACGGGCTGGCGACCGACGCGCCGACAATCCGCGATCCCGACCGCCGTACCTATTTCAAGGAAGAGGTCGGCGGGCTGGTGATGGGCGGCTATGAGCCGAACCCGCAGGCCTGGGCGACCGGCCTGCCCGGCGGCGATGTCCCCGATGACTGGGAGTTCCGCCTGTTCGACGACGACTACGATCATTTCGAACAGCATATGAGCCAGGCGATCGCGCGCGTGCCGGCGCTGGAGACGGTCGGCGTCAAGCAGATGATCAACGGGCCGGAGAGTTTTACGCCGGACGGCAATTTCATCCTCGGTGTCGCGCCCGAATGCGCCAACATGTTCGTCGGCGCCGGCTTCAACGCCTTCGGCATCGCTTCCGGCGGCGGCGCCGGCTGGGTGCTGGCGCAATGGGTTGTCGATGGTGAAGCGCCGCTCGACCTTTGGGTGGTCGACATCAGGCGCTTTTCCAATTTGCACCGCGACCGGCAATGGGTCAGCGATCGCACGCTGGAAGCCTATGGCAAGCATTACACGATCGGCTTTCCGCATGAGGAGTACGTCTCGGGCCGGCCGCGCATCGTCTCGCCGCTCTACGAGCGGCTGAAAGCGCACCGCGCGGTGTTCGGCTCCAAGCTCGGCTGGGAACGGCCGAACTGGTTCGCGCCGCAGGGCGCCACATCCGAAGACATTTATTCCATGGGCCGGCAGAACTGGTTTGGCCCGGTCGGCGAAGAGCATCGCCATGTGCGCGAGAAGGTCGGCATCTTCGACCAGTCGTCCTTCGCCAAATACGAAATGACGGGTTCGGATGCGGCTAAGGCGCTGGACTGGATCTGCGCCAACGATGTCGCCAAGCCGGTGGGACGGCTGACCTACACGCAGCTTCTCAACACGCGCGGCGGCATCGAGGCCGATTTGACGGTGGCCAGGCTCGCCGAAGACAAATTCTACATCGTGACCGGCACCGGCTTCCGCACGCATGATCTCTCCTGGATCGGCGACCATGTCGGCAAGGGCCTCGACGTGACGTTGAAAGATGTCACCGAGGATTTCGGCACGCTGTCGCTGATGGGGCCGCGCGCCCGCGATGTGCTTTCGGCCGTCACCGACGCGGATGTCTCGAATGTCGCCTTCCCGTTCGGCCATGTCAGCGAGATCGCCATTGCCGGTCATACGGTTCGGGCGCTGCGCGTCACCTATGTCGGCGAGCTTGGTTGGGAATTGCATGTGCCGATCGCCGCCACCGGCGAGATTTTCGACACGGTGATGGCGGCAGGCAAGCCGCACGGCATCCGGCCGATCGGCTACCGGGCGCTGGAATCACTTCGGCTGGAGAAAGGCTACCGCGCCTGGGCCTCCGACATCACCCCCAACGACACGCCTCAGGAGGCCGGCCTCGGCTGGGCGGTGAAGCTGAGAAAGAACACGGATTTCGTCGGCCGGCGGGCGCTCGAAAAGATCAGCGGCGCCGACCTGAAGAAACGCTTTGCCGGCTTCACGGTCGACGATCCCGATATCGTGCTGGTCGGGCGCGAGACGATTTTGCGCAATGGCGAACCGGTCGGCTATCTCACCAGCGGCGGTTATGGCTACACGCTGGCTAAGAACATCGGCTATGGCTATGTCCGCAACGCCGATGGCGTCAGCGACGATTTTCTCAGCTCAGGCGACTATGAGCTGGTGGTGGCGATGGAACGGACGCCGGCCAAGATCCATCTCGAGCCGATGTACGATCCTTCGATGAGCAGGATCAAGGCATAGCCCGAGCCCGGATTTGAGGTCAAAGGATTCAGCTCACGCGCAGCACAAGGCCGCGGCTGGGCACGGTATCCGCCTCGCCCGGCATCGAGACATAGGGCGCCGTCTCCTCGGCGGGGACAACCCTGCCCTCAGCTTCGAGTACAGCGATGCGTTCGGCGAAGCCGGCGTTCCACAGCGTGTTCTTGATGGTCAGCACGATGACGCCACCGGGACGGCAGACGCGGATCAGTTCGTCCAGCCCCTCGGCGCCGACATGGCCGGAGGTGAAAACGCCGGCCGAGACGATGCCGGCATAGGCATTGTCGGCAAAGGGCAGTGGCCCGCCGAGCGCCAGGCAATGCAGCGCCGAATAGACGCCCTTTGCCGCCGCTTTAGACAGCATGCCTTGCGAAATATCGAGCGCTTCGACCTGGGGATAGCCGGTGATGGCCAGCCACTCGCCGATCAGCCCGGTGCCGGCGCCGGCGTCGAGAAGCGGTGCGGCGCCGCGCGGCAGATGCCGTGCGAGCAGGGCCAGGCAGATCGTCGGATGGCGGTAGCCGGCGGCCGACATGTCGGCATCGTAGGTTTCCGACCAACTGTCATAGATCGCGGCGACGTCCTCGGGCCGTTGCGCCGCATAGGCGGCGCCAAGCCCGCCATGATCCTTGTTGCCCGCCATGGCTGTTTCTCCGCCAGCTCGCTGCTCACCCTCGATCGGATGATAGCCAAACGGCGAAAACTGTGGAACCGTTGTCGCAAGAAATAACACGCCAGGGGCAACAGGCATGGGGACCGACGAGGCACGCGCAACACTTGCGGCAATTCCGGCATTAGCGGGCTATGACGGACCGCTGGAGCGGCTGGGCGGGATGACCAATCTCGTCTTTCGGGCCGGCGATATCTGCCTGCGTATCCCCGGCAAAGGCACCGAGGAGTATATCAACCGCGCTAATGAAGCGGTGGCGGCGCGTGAGGCGGCCAAAGCGGGCGTCAGTCCCGAGGTGCTGCATGTCGACCCCGCGACAGGCGTGCTGGCGAGCCGCTTCGTTGCCGGCGCCGTGACGATGTCGCCGGAAAAGTTCAAGCTGCGCGCCGGCAGCCCGGCCCGCGCCGGCGAAGCCTTCCGCAAGCTGCACACGTCCGGTGCGGTATTTCCGTTCCGCTTCGAGCTGTTTGCGATGATCGACGACTATCTCAAGGTCTTGTCGACCAAGGAAGTCGCCTTGCCGCCGGGCTACCACGACGTGGTGCGCGAATCCGACACCGTGCGTGCGTCCCTTGCCGCGCATAGACTGCCGATTGCCGCCTGCCATTGCGATCCACTGTGCGAGAATTTTCTCGATACGGGCGAGCGGATGTGGATCGTCGACTGGGAATATTCGGGGATGAACGACCCGCTCTGGGACCTCGGCGACCTCTCGGTCGAAGGCCGGTTTGACACCACGCAAGAGGAAGAGATGATGCGCGCCTATTTCGGCGGCGAGGCAAAACCGGCCGAGCGCGGCCGCGTCGTCACCTACAAGGCGATGTGCGACCTGTTGTGGACGCTCTGGGGCCTTATCCAGCTTGCCAACAACAACCCGGTCGAGGATTTCCGCGCCTATGCCGACGGCCGCTTCGCCCGTTGCAAGGCGCTGATGGAAACGCCTGAGTTTTCACGGCATCTGGCGGCGGTGCGCCAAGGTTAGGTCAATTCACGCCTTTCGGCACGTTCTCCGGCGGCACGACTGTTTCGACCACCTTCTGGCGGTGGAAGATGAACAGGCCGGCGAGCACGACGATGGCCGAGCCGATCAGGATGCGCGGTCCCGGCACGTCGCCGAAGAATGCCAGGCCGAAGATCACCGCCCATAGAAGCAGGCTGTAGTGCAGCGGCGCCAGCGTCGAGGCAGGGGCCAGTTTCAGCGCCCTGGTAATCATCAGATGCGCGCTGCAGGAGACGATGCCGAGCAGGAGCATGGCGCCGAAATCGAGTGCCGAGGGCGTCTGCCAGGCGCCTATGGTCATCACGCCGCCGACCAGCAGCGTGCCGATAGTCTGCCAGGTGACCAGCGTTGTGTCGCTGGTGCCGCGCAGGCGGCGGCTGAGGATGATGGCAAAGGCGAAGGCGAGGCTGCCGACCAGCGCGAACAGCGAGGACTGCGAAAACGCCGCCGAAGAGGGTTTCAAGATGATCAGCACGCCGCAGAAGCCGACCAGGATGGCGGCCCAGCGGCGCCAGCCGACCTTTTCGCCGAGCAGGAAATGCGACAGCGCCGCCACATAGATCGGCCCGGCCATGTAGAAGCTCATCACATCGGCCAGCGGCAGATAGACGACGGCCGCGTAAAACAAGGCTGTGTCCACCGTGGTCGCCAGCACGCGCAGAATCTGGAGGACCGGCCGCTCCATCTGGAACAGTCTGCCGGCGCCCTGGTTGGCGATCATCGGGCCGAGCACGATGAAGGCCCCGATCGATCGGATCAGCACCACCTGCCCCACCGAGAAGCTGGCGACCAGCCATTTGCCCATCGCGTCGTTCAGCGCGAACATGAAGTCGCCGGCCAGCATCAAGAGGATGCCGGCCAGAAGCGCGTTCCTGATAGTGAAGGTGCGGACGAGCGACTGGGCCATGCGGCTCCCTAGCTGCAAGCGGTCGCTTTGACGAGGCAAATCGGTAAGACCAGCGGCGGAAATCGGCTGTTTCTACGCAGTTTTGTGCCGCCGGTTCACCTGTCCGGGACGGCCGGCGATCGACAGCCGTGTCTCCTGTTTCGTGCGCTCGGCCACCACCTTGCCCCTGGCGACGACGCACAGCCGTTCGGCACGCAGCCTCAAGGCCTCGATCGGGTTGCCTGCATCGAGGATGACGAAGCTGGCGCGCTTGCCCACGGCAAGGCCGAGATGATCGAGGCCCATGATGGCGGCGTTGACATTGGTGACCATGTCGAAGCAGCGTGCCATGTCGGCAGGGCTCGACATCTGAGCGACGTGAAGCCCCATGAAGGCGACGTCGAGCATGTCGGCGGTGCCCAGCGAATACCAGGGGTCGAGAACGCAATCCTGGCCCCAACCGACTCGGATGCCGAGCGCCAGCATCTCCTTCACCCGGGTCATTCCGCGGCGTTTGGGAAACGTGTCGTGGCGGCCCTGCAGCATGATGTTGATCAGCGGATTGGGGATCGCCGACACACCGGCCTCGGCAATCAGCGGCAGCAGCTTGGAGACGTAGTAATTGTCCATCGAGTGCATTGAAGTCAGATGCGAGCCGGCTACCTTGCCCTGCAGGCCAAGGCGCTGCGTCTCATAGGCAAGCTGCTCGATGTGGCGCGACAACGGATCGTCGGTCTCGTCGCAATGCAGGTCGACCATCAGCCCGCGCTTCGCCGCGATTTCGCACAATTCGGTCACCGAGCGCGTGCCGTCGGCCATGGTGCGTTCGAAATGCGGGATGCCGCCGACGATGTCGACGCCCACGTCGAGCGCGCGCAGCGTGTTCTGGCGCGCCGTCGGCGAACGGTAGAAGCCATCCTGCGGGAAAGCGACCAGTTGCAGATCGATATAGGGCGCGACAATCTTCTTGACGTCGAGCAGCGCCTCGACCGCCAGCAGCCGGTCGTCGCAGACATCGACATGGGTACGGATGGCGAGCAGGCCCATCGAGACCGCCCAGTCGCAATAGGCGAGCGCCCGCTCGCGCACCGCGTCATGGGTCAAGAGCGGCTTCAGTTCGCCCCACAGCGAAATGCCTTCCAGCAGCGTGCCCGAAGCGTTGATGCGTGGAATGCCGTAGGACAGCGTCGCGTCCATATGGAAATGCGGATCGACGAAGGGCGGCGAGATCAGATTGCCACGGGCGTCGATCGCCGTGCCGGCGCTGACATGCAGTTCGGACTCGATGGCGACGATCGTCTCGCCGATGACGCCTAGGTCGGCGACGGTGCCGTCGGGCAGCGTTCCGCCGCGCACAACAAGATCGAAATCCATCTGTCGTCATCTCCCTGCAGATCAGTCGCCGCAATCGTGGCGCAAAAGACACCGTGCCGCAGCCGATTGTCTCCGCGACAGCGAAAGGTTCCATCCGGTCACAACTCGCTCTATAAGCCGCCTTTCGCCCCGGTGGCGAATCCGAAATTCGTCAGTCAGGCATGGGATCGGCCATTTGTTTCGCTTCTTCCGTTCGACGGAAAACCAGCGCCTTATCGCAAGGCTTTTGCGGGAATCCTTTCACGCACATAGATTTGGCTACGCTGCGGCCATTCTGTCGATGCTGGTGGTGGCGGCAACGACAGCAGCCAGCGCCTATATGCTGCGCGAAATCACCAATGAATTCGTGGTTTACAAGAGGATTGGGCAGGTCAATCTGATCGCGGCGGCGACCGGAGCGATTTTCATTCTCAAGGGCTTCGCAAACTTCATCCAGGCCTACTTCATGAGCAGGGTCGGCAATGCCATCATCGCCGACCGGCAGCGCAAGATCTATGACAGCATTCTCGCGCAAGGCATCGAATTCTATCATTCGACCTCTTCGTCCGAACTGATTTCGCGCATGACGAACAATGCCCAGGCCGCGCGCAGCGTGCTCGACCAAATCGTCACGTCCTATGTTCGCGATCTGGTGACGCTGGCTGCGCTGGTGGGTGTGATGGTCTGGCAGCAGCCGGCGCTGTCCCTCATCTGTCTGGTGATCGGGCCGATCGCCATTTACGGCGTCAATCGTATCCTGAAGCGCGTCCGAAAAATTGCCTCGCAAGAATTCCGTTCGCTCGGCCAGATCGTGCAGGTGATGCAGGAAACTGCGATCGGCGTGCGCGTCGTCAAATCCTTCGGCCTCGAAGGCGCCATGCGCAAGCGCATGTACAAGGCCGTGTCGGACGTGGAGAGCCGCGCCAACAACATCGCCACGCTGGAGGCCGCCACCAGCCCGGTTATGGAAACGCTTGCGGGGCTGGCCATCGCTGGCGCCGTTTTTGTCAGCGGCTTCCTGGTTCTGGGCGGCGGCGGTCAGATGCCGGGCAACATCATGGCCTTCATCGCGGCGCTGCTGTTGGCCTATGAGCCGGCCAAGCGCCTGGCCCGCGTACGCATCTCGCTTGAAACCGGCATTGTCGGCGTGCGCATGATGTTCCAGCTCGCCGACCGGCCGCTGACGCTGGCCGAAAAGCCGGATGCAAAGCCGCTGCGGGCCGGGCCGGGCGAGATCCATTTCGACAATGTCAGCTTCGCCTACCCCGAAAGCGCGCCGGTGTTCGAGGGACTGGACCTGACGCTTGCCGCCGGCAAGATGACGGCGCTGGTCGGACCCTCGGGCAGCGGCAAGTCGACCATCCTCAACCTGATCATGCGCATGTACGACCCGCAGAGCGGCAGGGTGATGTTCGACGGGCAGGACATTTCTTGTGCCACGCTCACCTCGGTCAGGGAAAAGATCGCCTATGTCAGCCAGGACACGTTCCTGTTTGCCGGCACGATCATGCACAACATCAGGCTCGGGCGCGAGGGCGCCACGGACGAGGAAGTGATGGCCGCCGCAAGGGCCGCCAATGCACATGACTTCATCAGCGCCCAGGCGAAAGGCTACGACACGGATGTCGGCGAGAATGGCGCGCTGCTGTCAGGCGGCCAGCGCCAGCGCATCTCGATCGCACGCGCCATGCTACGCAATGCCGAAATCCTGCTTCTGGACGAGGCGACCAGCGCACTCGACGCCGAATCCGAGGCGCTGTTCCGCGACGCGCTGCAGCAGCTGACGGTCGGGCGCACCACCATCGTCATTGCCCACCGCCTGTCGACCGTGCACCAGGCCGACACGATCGTGGTGCTGGAGGCCGGCAAGGTGGTGGAAAGCGGCGCGCATCGCACGCTGCTCAACCAGGGCGGCCTGTATCAGAAGCTTTACGAATATCAGCTGATGCCGTGAGCTTTACCCTCCCCCTTGTGGGGAGGGTCGCTGCGCAGCAGCGGGGTGGGGGTCGGCGCCGCACCCTCACTCCGGCACGTGCCGCACCGCGCCCTTGTCGGCGCTGGTGGCGAAGGCGGCGTAAGCGCGCAGCGCGGTCGTCACCTTGCGCTTGCGCTTTTCCTCGGGCTTCCAGGCCATGGCGCCCTTCGCCTCCATGGCCGCGCGGCGCGCGTCGAGTTCAGCGTCGCTGACAGCAAGCCGGATCGTGCGGTTGGGGATGTCGATCTCGATCGTATCGCCTTCCTGCACCAGTCCGATCGTGCCGCCTTCCGCTGCTTCGGGCGAGGCATGGCCGATCGACAGGCCTGATGTGCCGCCGGAGAAGCGGCCGTCGGTGACCAGCGCGCAGGCCTTGCCGAGGCCTTTCGACTTTAGATAGCTCGTGGGGTAGAGCATTTCCTGCATGCCGGGACCGCCGCGCGGTCCTTCATAGCGGATGACGACGACATCGCCGGCCTTGATTTCGTTGGACAGGATCGCCTTCACGGAAGCGTCCTGGCTTTCGAACACGCGGGCCGGGCCGGTGAACTTCAGGATCGACTCGTCGACGCCGGCCGTCTTCACGATGCAGCCGTCGAGCGCCAGATTGCCTTTCAGCACGGCAAGGCCGCCGTCTTTCGAGAACGGCGTCTCGGCTGAGCGGATGACGCCCTTCTCGCGGTCGAGGTCGAGCTCGTCCCAGCGGCGGTCCTGGCTGAAGGCGACCTGTGTCGGCACGCCACCCGGAGCGGCGAGAAAGAAGTCGCGGACGCTCTGGCTCGAGGTGCGGGAGATGTCCCAATGGTCGAGCGCTTCGCCGAGGCTCGCCGTATGCACCGTGGGCAGGTTGCGGTTGAGCAGCCCGGCATTGTCGAGCTGGCCGAGGATCGCCATGATGCCGCCGGCGCGGTGGACGTCTTCCATATGCACGTCGGACTTGGCTGGTGCGACCTTGCACAGCACCGGAACGCGGCGTGACAGCCGGTCGATGTCTTCCATGGTGAAATCGACCTCGCCCTCATGGGCGGCGGCCAGGATATGCAGCACGGTGTTGGTCGAGCCGCCCATGGCGATATCGAGCGTCATGGCGTTCTCGAAGGCGCCTTTGGAGGCGATGCTGCGCGGCAGTGCCGACTCATCATCCTGCTCGTAGTAGCGCTGGGCGAGATCGACGATGAGATGGCCGGCCTCGACGAACAGCCGCTTGCGGTCGGCGTGGGTTGCGAGGGTCGAGCCATTGCCGGGTAGCGACAGGCCGAGCGCCTCGGTCAGGCAATTCATCGAATTGGCGGTGAACATGCCGGAGCACGAGCCGCAGGTCGGGCAGGCCGAGCGTTCGATGACCTTGACGTCCTCGTCGGAGATCTTGTCGTCGGCGGCGGCAACCATGGCGTCGACCAGGTCGAGCGCTTGTGTCTTGCCGGCGAGCACCACCTTGCCGGCTTCCATCGGCCCCCCGGAGACGAAGACGCTTGGGATATTGAGGCGCAAGGAGGCCATCAGCATGCCGGGCGTGATCTTGTCGCAATTGGAGATGCAGACCATGGCATCGGCGCAATGCGCGTTGACCATATATTCGACCGAGTCCGCGATCAGCTCGCGCGATGGTAGCGAATAGAGCATGCCGTCATGGCCCATGGCGATGCCGTCATCGACGGCGATGGTGTTGAATTCCTTGGCGACGCCGCCCGCCTTCTCGATCTCGCGCGCCACCAGCTGGCCAAGGTCCTTCAGATGCACATGGCCGGGCACGAACTGGGTGAAGGAGTTGACCACCGCAATGATCGGCTTGCCGAAATCCGAGTCCTTCATGCCTGTGGCGCGCCACAGGCCGCGGGCGCCGGCCATGTTGCGGCCGTGGGTGGTGGTGCGGGAGCGATAGGCAGGCATGAATTTTCCTTGGCTGGCTGGCTGCGCCCGGTGCGGAGCGTGGCGGCGCGGAACTTGGATCGCAGGGTTTATAGACCGGCAAGTATGGTCTGACCACATTTTTGCAATGCGCCAGAGTCTCGCTGAAAATCAGGGTTCGAAAAAGATTGCCGGCCAGTGTCGGATCGCTAGCCCGGCATTCGTCCTTGGGACGACGGCAAGGGAATGGCACCATTTCTATAAGTCAGCCGCTTCACCTGTAACCGCAACAAAACACCCCGAGGAGCATGACATGCAAAAGATCACCACCTGCCTGTGGTTCGATGGCCAGGCCGAAGAGGCGATGAATTTCTACGTCTCCATCTTCAAGAATTCGAAGGTGCTGAGCGTGCTGCGTTGGCCCGAAGGCCATGCCGATGCCGGCAAGGCGCTGGTGACCACGTTCGAACTCGACGGCGTGCAGTTCCAGGCACTGAACGGCGGACCGCAATTCAAGTTCAACGAGGCGATGTCACAGTCGATCGACTGCAAGACCCAGGAAGAGGTCGATTATTTCTGGGACAAGCTCATCGAAGGCGGCGGCGAACCGTCGCAATGCAGCTGGCTGAAGGACAAGTTCGGCGTCTCCTGGCAAGTCGTGCCGGAGCAACTGCCGCGCTTGCTTCTGGATCCGGACCGGGCCAAGGCCGGGCGGGTGATGTCGGCGATGATGCAGATGAGCAAGATCGATATTGCCAAGATCGAGGAAGCTGCGGAGGGTGAGAAGGGGTCCGCGTAGCGGACGAAAAGCCAATTGGTTGGCTTTTCGAGCTTCGAACGCCCTGAGCCATGCGAACGGCCGGCGCGCGTTGGAGCCAATTGACCCTTCAAGGTCGGCGCTGCCCCTCATCCGCCCTTCGGGCACCTTCTCCGCGTAAGCGGGCAGAAGGAAAAGGGGCGCCTTACGCCGCCTTGTCGCGGACCTGGTAGTCCTTGATGGTGGCGAAGCGGATCGCCCTCCAGCGTTCGGCTTCGTAGTTCAGCGAGAAGGCGTGCTGGGCCAGAAACACAGGGTCGTTGTCGAGGTCGCGGGCGATGTCGCCGCGATGCGCTTCGATGAAGCGAAGTGTTTCGGCCTTGTCGTCGGCCGAAATCCAGCGGCAGACCGAAAAGCGCGACATTTCGAATTCGACCGGCAGCGTGTATTCGAAATTCAGCCGCTCCTTCAAAACGTCGAGCTGCAACGCGCCGACGACACCGACGATGGCAGGTGAGCCATCCTCGGGCGAAAACAGCTGCACGACGCCTTCCTCGGCCATCTGGTGCAGCGCTTCCTTGAGTTTTTTCGCCTTCATCGCGTCGCCGAGGCGCACACGGCGCAGGATTTCCGGCGCGAAGTTGGGTACGCCGCGGAACAGTATCTCCTCGCCTTCGGTCAGCGTATCGCCGATACGCAGCGTGCCGTGGTTGGGAATGCCGACGACATCGCCGGCAAACGCTTCGTCGGCGGTGACGCGGGTGCGGGCAAAGAAGAACTGCGGCGCCGACAGGCTCATCGGCTTGCCGGTGCGCACCAGCTTGGCCTTCATGCCGCGCTCGAGCTTGCCCGAACAGACGCGCACGAAGGCGATGCGGTCGCGATGGTTGGGGTCCATATTGGCCTGGATCTTGAACACGAAGGACGTCATCTTCTCCTCCGTCGCCTCGACCTTGCGGGTGTCTGCGTCCTGCGCACGCGGCGGCGGGCCGAAGGCGCCGAGCGCCTCGATCAGGTCGCGCACGCCGTAATTGCGCAGCGCCGAGCCGAAATAGACCGGCGTCAGATGGCCCTCACGGAACGCGTCAATATCAAGAGGTCGGCAGGCCTCGCGCGCGAGTTCCAGCTCCTCGATGAAGGCTTCGCGCTCGTTTTCCGGCAGCAGGCCGGCGACGCGGTTGGAGTCGGGGCCGTTGACCGGCGTGCGGTCTTTCTCGGCATCGCCCCTGCGCACAGCGTTGAGCGCCAGGTGGTAGGTGCCGGCAAAAGTCTTGCCGCGGCCGATCGGCCAGGTGATGGGGGCAGTGTCCAGCGCCAGCTTCTGCTCGATCTCGTCCAAAATCTCGAAGGGGTCGCGGCTTTCGCGGTCCATCTTGTTGATGAAGGTGATGATGGGGATATCGCGCAGCCGGCAGACCTCGAACAGCTTCAGCGTGCGCGGCTCGATGCCCTTGGCGGCGTCGATGACCATGACGGCCGAGTCCACCGCCGACAGCGTGCGGTAGGTGTCGTCGGCAAAATCCTCGTGGCCGGGCGTATCGAGCAGGTTGAAGACATTGTCCTCGTATTCGAAGGTCATCACCGAGGTGACGACCGAAATGCCGCGCTCGCGCTCGATCTTCATCCAGTCGGACCGCGTCTGGATGCGGTCCTTCTTGGCCTTGACCTCGCCCGCAAGCTGGATGGCGCCGCCGAACAGCAGCAGCTTTTCGGTGAGCGTCGTCTTGCCGGCGTCTGGGTGGGCGATGATCGCGAAAGTGCGGCGGCGCGATACCGCCTGTTCGATGTCTTCTGCCAATTTCTGGAATCCTGTCTGTGGCGCCGGCTTCTAGCAGCGCATTGCTGGCCTGTCGACAGTTTCGGGCCGGCAGGCCTCGACCGCCCTTGAGCTTAACCCGCTGTGGTGGCATCAGAGGAGCCCATTCTGAGAGGTCCGGTATGAGCAGCGCTAAGGAAGTCATCGTCATCGGCGCCGGCATTATCGGCGCTTCCATCGCCTGGCACCTGACCAAGGCTGGCGCGCGGGTGACGGTGGTTTCGGAGAGCGGCGCCGGTGGCGTCGCGACGCCCAATTCCTTTGCCTGGATCAACGCCAGCTGGGGTAACCCCGAAACCTATTTCCGGCTGCGCACCCGCGCCATGGCCGAGTGGAAGCGGCTGGCAGACGAGTTGCCTGGACTGCCGCTCGCCTGGTGCGGCGGCTTGTGCTGGGATTTGCCGGCCGACCGGCTCGAAGCCTACGCGGCCAAGCATTCGGCCTGGGGCTACGGCATCGAGCGCGTTGACGCCAAGCGAGCCGCGCAGATCGAGCCCAAACTGGTCGAGCCGCCTGAATTCGCGGTTTATGTCGCGGAGGAAGGCGTGGCCGAACCGGTTGCGGCGGCCAAGGCGCTGCTGGCCGATGCAGAACGGCGCGGCGCGCGCATTCTTTCCAGTTCTGTAACCGCACTTGTCCAGACCGATGGCAGGATTGCCGGTGTCGATACATCGCATGGGCTGATGGCAGCCGACGAGGTGGTGATCGCAGCCGGTGTCGGGGCGCCCGATATTGCCGCTACCGCCGGCATCAAGCTGCCGATCGAGACGCCGCCCGGTCTGATCGTCCACTCGCAGCCCTACAAGAAGCTCCTCAACGGGCTGGTGCATGCCGAAAAGCTGCATATGCGCCAGACGGCGGAGGGCCGCATCATCGCCGGCTCGGATTTCGCGGGGAGCGATCCCGGTGAGAATCCCGACGCCACGGCGCGCGAGCTGTTTGCAGCAATGAAGGCGGCTTTGCGCGGCGCCGACGAACTGGAATTTGATTTCCACACGGTTGGCTACCGGCCGACGCCGATCGACGGCTTTCCGATCATCGGCCGCGCCGAGGGCACGGAAGGTCTCTATGTCGCCGTCATGCATTCCGGCATAACGCTGGCGCCGGCGGTCGGGCTGTTCGCCACGCGCGAAATTCTCGACGGCGAGCGTGATCCGCTGCTGACGCCTTATGGGTTGGGTCGGTTTGCTCAGTAGCCCGGCGGACGCTTGAAGCCGCCGGTCAGCGCTTCGATCGCCTTGGCGATGCCGAGCAGCCGCGATTCCGACCAGCGCTTGCCGACCAGTTGCAGGCCGATAGGCAGGCCGTCGCGGTCTTGCCCGCAGGGCAGCGAGAGTGCCGGATGGCCGGAATAATTGAAGACCGCGCCATAGGCCGGTAGCATCCAATAGCTTTGCTCCTTGCCGTCGACTTCGATCGGCGTGCCGGGCTCACAATGCGCGAAGGCCGTGGTCATGGCGACCGGACACAGCAAGGCATCGCAGGTCTCGAAGAACCTGTCCCAGGCCAGGATCGAGCGGTCGCGGCGAGCGAGCGCCTCGAACCAATTGGTGATCGGCGTTGACTGCTTCGGCGGTTCGGGCTGCGCTGCCTCCAGCATCATGCCGATCAGATCGCCGCCCTGCTTCAGATCGTCATGCAGATCGAGCTTCGGCAAGTTCGCTTCTTCCACAATCACCCCTACTGATTGCAACCGCTTGGCCAGGCTTTCGACTGCGGTAGCGATTTTGCCAGCCACCGGAAAGCCGGGGAAGGACGGCGCGAAGGCGATGCGCAATGTCTTGAGGTCGAGCCTGGGCATGGCCTCTACGGGCACCGGCCCGAGGTCCGTGTCTGCTCCGTCCGGGCCGGCGATGATTTTGTAGATCAGCGCAAGATCGTCCACGCTGCGCGCCAGCGGACCGAGGCAGGACATCAAGCGGACGCTGCGCGCCGCGCCGTTCGGATCGGGGAAGGCGCCGGCCAGGGACACGCGGTGCTCGGTCGGTTTCAACCCGCAGACACCGCAAAAAGCCGACGGCAGGCGGATCGAATCCTGCATGTCGGTGCCGACATCGAACGGCGTCATGCCGGTCGCCACCGCTGCCGCTGCGCCACCGCTGGACCCGCCTGACGTGCGCGAGCGGTTCCACGGATTGCTGGTGCGACCGAACAGCGGATTGTCCGATTGCCAGTCGCCCAGCATCGTCGCGACATTGGTCTTTCCAATCAGGATGCCGCCTGCTGCTTTCAATCGGGCGACGACCGGGCTGTCCGATTTTGCCGTATGGTTGGCGAAAGGCGGGAAACCGACCGTGGTCTCCATGTCGGCCGTTTCGTGCGTATCCTTCAGGGTGAAGGGCACGCCATGCAGCGGGCCGAGCGCATCGCCATGCGCCAATGCCACGTCGGCGTTTTCAGCGCGCTCACGGGCGCCTTCGCGGTCGAGATTGACGATGGCGTTGACGGCCTCGTTGTGTCGGTCGATTTGGACCAGATGGGCGTCCAGAGCTTCGACGGCGGAGATCTTTCGCGCCGCGATTGCGGCGGCGAGATCGATGGTAGAGGAAAAGGCGAGGTCCATGATTGCTCCGGCTGCTGCCAAACGTATCGCGGTTTAAAACCAAGTTCAGCATTCGGAGATCATCGGCGCTTGATCAAAATTGCGCTTGCCGGTCGGTTGAGGTTGGCGCTCTACGGCGCCCCCCTCTGTCCTGCCGGACATCTCCCCCACTTTGGGGGGAGATTGGCAGCTTTGGCTTCGGCGCCCCTTTTCCTGCGTTGAAAATTGGCGAAGGCCGCCGTGACCTCCAATCTCCCTCCTCGTGGGGGAGATGTCCGGCAGGACAGAGGGGGGCGCGAAGGAATGCGGCTTAGACTAGGGCCTAGACGACCAGTGCCAGCCTTGCCACAGCCGGCACGAACGGCCGAATGCTCATCCCATCGCCAGTGATCGTGACAAAACTCGCCGGCGGGATCGCCTGCCAGTCGCCGCCTTCGCGGTCGAAGGGTTCGGACACGATGCAACGACCGCCGTTGCGGAGCGACGTGTACAGCGTCGGTGCGTGGGCATCGCTTGCGTAGCGCACGGCATAGAGCGCGCGCCCATCGGAAAGGGCCGCAGTGAGTTTCAAGGCCGGTTCGAGACCGGCGTGGCGTGACGCCTCCAGAACCCGAGCGGTGGCGCGCGATACTGCCCCTTGCGGGTCGCCAGCAAGACCCTCGTCGATCATCAGCAGGAAAAGCAGCTCGGAATCGGTGGTGCCTTCACGCTGGTCGAAGACGGCGTCGCAGAGCGAGTTCTCCAGCGCGCGGCGGATCTTTTCGAAGCCGCCGATCTGGCCATTGTGCATGAACGACCAGCTGCCGGAGATGAAGGGATGGCAGTTCATGCGGCTGGTGGCGCCGCCGGTCGACGCCCTGACATGGGCGAGGAACAGGCCGGATTTGATCTGCCGGCACAGGCTTTTCAGATTGGGATCCGACCAGGCCGGCAGGATGTCGCGGTAGAGGCCGGGCTCGGGCCGGTCGCCATACCAGGCAAGGCCGAAACCGTCGCCATTGGTCGGCGACTTGGCTTCCTGGGCGCAATGGCTCTGGGCAATCAGCGAGTGGCAAGGCGCGGTGACGACGTCTTCGAGGAAGACCGCTTCACCCAGATAGGCCGCCCATCGACACATGGCTTCTAACCAATCCTAGGCGCGATCCAAGAGAGCCTGGGGCTCCTTGACCGCGTGCGAGCCTCTGTTGTGCGTCCGCTCGTAGAGTTCGCGAACGATTCGGCTTGCCGCAGTTTCGAAGAGAAACGGCAAGAAAGCGTGAACGAGTGCCGCACCAGCGGCCATCAGGAGGCGCGAGCAGAACCAGGCGGCAAAGGCCATATGGCTGAAATAGGTCTCGCCCACCTTGGCCGGGTGGGAGGTGAAAAGCCCTGCAAGCCGTGTCGTCATGGTGATCCCTCCTGCCGGGATAAGCCCCGATGTTGGGTATCCTGCCACGGGGTAAAGGTTCATCGGTCTCAATTTGTCCTTGTCTAACGCCGTGGTTCGGGACATTCATCCCAACATGGCGCTTGAATTTGATGAAATCGACCGAAGATTGCTGGCCGAGCTGCAACGCGACGGCACACTGTCGGTCGATCAGCTCTCCGAAAAAGTGTCGCTGTCGCGCAACGCCTGCTGGCGCCGGGTCAAGCGGCTGGAAGAGGACGGCGTCATCACCGGACGGGTGGCGCTGGTCGATGCCGACAAGCTCGGGCTCGGGCTCTCGGTGTTCATCCTGATCCGCACCTCCAATCATGACCCGGACTGGCTGCAGAAGTTCCGTGCGGCGGTGACCGGTTTTCCCGAGATCACCGGGGTCTATCGCATGTCCGGCGATCTCGACTACGTGCTGCGCGCCCGCGTCGCTGACATGAAGGCCTATGACCGGCTTTATCAGCGGCTGATCGCCAAGGTGGCGCTGTCGGACGTTTCGGCCTCCTTCGTCATGGAGGAGATCAAGGAGACGACCGTCGTTCCGGTGGAATTGCGCTAGGTCACACTGACGCCTGAAAGAAAGCCGTTGATAGGCCTGCGGACGAGTTGACCGAATCGCCGTTCGCGCCGATAGGATCGATTTTATGCGCGCAGCCTTCCAAAATTCCTCCGTCATTGGTCCCACTGTCGGCTTCGTCAGGTTGCCGCATGGAGATGGACTTCCTCTTCCCGCCTATGAAAGCACCGGCGCCGCCGGCATGGATCTGCGCGCCGCGGTGCCGGAAGACCGGCCGCTGCTGATCCTGCCTGGCAAGCGCGCCTTGGTGCCGACCGGTCTGATCCTGGAAATTCCCGAAGGAATGGAAGGCCAGGTGCGGCCGCGCTCCGGCCTTGCCTTCAAGCATGGGCTGACCGTCCTCAATTCACCAGGCACGGTCGACAGCGACTATCGCGGCGAGGTTAAGGTGCTGCTGGTCAACCTCGGCGACGAGGATTTCGCGGTGACGCGCGGCATGCGCATTGCCCAGCTCGTCTTTGCCGCGGTGACGCAGGTGACGGTTGAGGAGCGCTCGCTGGCCGGCGCCACGACGCGCGGCGCGGGCGGGTTCGGATCGACCGGCACCGCCTGAAATGAGCATACCGAAACTGGTCATCTTCGACTGCGACGGCATCCTGGTCGACACCGAGAACCTTGCCAACCGGCGGCTTGCCGAGTGGTTTGTTGCCGCCGGTTATCCCACCACATTCGAATATTGCCGCAAATATTTTTCCGGCCGTAGCATGGCTTCTGTGCAGAAGGAAATCGAAGAGACGACCACGGTGCGGCTCGGCGCCGATTTCGTCGATCGCTGGAATGCCGGCCTGCCCGATCTGTTTGCGCATGGCGTCGAGGCGATCCCCTATGTGCGCGACTTCATCGAGGCGGTTCGCGCGGCCGGCATTCCCTATTGCGTCGCCACTTCTGCGCGTATCTCGAAGATGCACATCACGCTCGGCCAGACCGGGCTGCTGCCTTTGTTCGAGCACGCCATGTTCTCTTCGACCATGGTCGGCCGCGGCAAGCCGTTCCCGGACCTGTTCCTGCATGCGGCAAAGACCATGGGCTTTGCGCCCGCCGACTGCATCGTCATCGAGGACAGCGTTGCCGGCACGCAGGCCGGCATTGCCGCCGGCATGCGTGTCTATTCCTATCATGGCGATCCCTATTCCGACCGCGATGGCCTGGCCGGCGCTGGCGGCGTCCTGTTCGACGACATGCGCGAACTTGCCGGGCTGGTGCCGATCCACTGAAGCTGTGTTAGGTTCCGCGCGGCCAGCCTGAGGCACCCATGCCAACGAACCTGCTTCGCTCCATCCTAAAGCGTTTCACCGTTTCATGGAAACGGCGAACCGCTCTATCTTTTTGTTTTGTCGCAATTTCCGGCCGGAAAACCGCACACACTTTTCCTGAAATTGCTCTAGCGCTTGTGCTGCTGCCGTGGCTTTGGACCGCAGCCGGCGCGCAAGCCGTCAGCTTCCCGGAATTCGGCAGCGCCATCCCCGGCCACATGGATGTGACCTATCTGGACCTCGCAAGGATGGTCATTCCCGGCCTGGCAGGTGACAGCAACGGTTTCTACCGGGGTGGATTGCCGATCGAGATGCGCCACATCGAGGGGCCGGATGACGGCGGTTCGCCGCCTGAGACATCGGGCCTCTCCAACGCCGGCGTGCTCGCCATCAAGGCCGGGGGCAAGGACCGGCTGGCGATGCTCTACGACCTCGGCGACTCTCCCGACAGCGCCGAAGGCTATGCCGTGCTGGCGCTCTACGACATCACAGACAAGCCGAAGCTGCTCGACGCCGTCAATGTTGCGCTCGACCGCGGCACCTATTTCCGTGAACCGGGCAAGCTTTCCGTTGGGCCGAACGACGACATCGTGATCACCATGAGCGCGCATTTCAATTCAAGCCAAAATTACGCGATCACGCCGCTGATCATGGTGCGCGACGACAAATTCCAACTGATCGACATGATCTTCACCTTCGATGAGAACCTGTGCGCCTACAGCCGCAAGCAGGACGTTGCTTTCCAGACGATCGCTGACGGGCAGCCTTATGCCGCAGTCAAAGTGACGGTGACCGACGCCACGGTGCTCAACGGCGAGAGCTGCGACGGCCAGCCGCCCAAGCCTGAAGCCCACGCAATTTCCGTTACCTATCATTGGGACAAGAAGACGTTGCACTACGTCAGGGATTCCGACGCGCTGGACAGATTGGCAGGAGAGAACGCCAAACGCTTCTGAGCCAACCGCATTCGTTTGCCCGGTGCATTTCTGCACGATAGAATCTGCCGATATTCCGCATCTGAAGGGAGCACTCATGGACAAGGGCAAGATCTTTCGCGACCTGCACGCCTCGACCTTCGTCATGCCCAACCCCTGGGATGTCGGCACGACCAAGCTCCTGGCCTCCTTCGGCTTCAAGGCGCTGGCGACGACCAGCGCCGGTTTTGCCTTCTCGCGCGGCCTGCCCGATGGCGCAGTGACCTTCGAGGCGATGATCCACCATTGCCGCGAGCTGACGGCGGCGACCAGCCTGCCGGTGTCGGCCGATCTCGAGAAAGGCAAGGGCGACAGCGCGACGAGTGCCGCCGAGACGGTTTTTGCGGCCGAAGCGGCAGGTCTCGCCGGCTGCTCGATCGAGGACCATACCGGCGATCCCGACAAGCCCATCTATGAGTTTTCACACGCCGTCGAGCGCGTTGCAGCTGCTGCTGAGGCCGCACGGGCGCTCAAGCATGATTTCGTCTTCACCGCACGGGCCGAGAATTTCCTTTGGGGCAAACCGGATCTCGACGACACGATCAAGCGGCTGCAGGCCTTCGAAAAGGCCGGCGCCGATGTGCTCTATGCGCCCGGCCTCAAAGATGTCGAGACCATCCGGAACATCTGCTCGGCGGTGAGCAGGCCGGTCAATGTCATGGCACTCCCGGCCTTCACCATCGCCGACCTTGCCATGGCCGGGGTCAAGCGCATCTCGCTCGGTCCGTGGCTGACCAATTTCGCCTTCGGCATGCTGGAAACCGCGGCGCGCGAGATCCAGCAGGACGGCACGTTCGGCTTCACCCGGGCCGCCATCCCGTTCGGCAAATTGCAGGCGCTGTTTTCCAAATCCTCAGGCTAGGGGGTCCCGGCGCATGACGCTCACCGTCGTCGACATGCACACCGGCGGCGAGCCGCTCAGGATCGTCACCGGCGGCTATCCAGACATTCCCAAAGGCACGATCCTGGAAAAGCGCGCCTATGTGCGCGACCACCTCGACCATTTGCGCAAGCTGCTGGTCTTCGAGCCGCGTGGTCACTACGACATGTATGGCGCGCTGCTGGTGGAGCCCGACCTGCCCGGCGCCGAGCTGGCCGTGCTGTTCATGCACAACGAGGGCTATTCGACGATGTGCGGCCACGCCATCATTGCGCTTGGCCGCTACGCCGTCGACGAAGGCCTGGTGGCGAAACAGGAGCCAATCACCATGGTCAACATCGAGGCGCCGTGCGGCTTGGTCGTCGCTTCGGTGGAGGTCAAGGACGGCAAAGCGGGATCGGTGTCGTTCGAAAGCGTGCCGGCCTTTCTGTTTGCCCATGACCAACAAATCGAATTGGGGGGATACGGCAAGATTGCGTTCGACATCGCCTATGGCGGCGCCTTCTACGCGCTGGCCGACTGCCATCAATTCGGCCTGGAGTTCGGCCGCAGCCGGGTGCGCGATTTCGTCGACGCGGCAACCGCGCTGACCGAGCGGCTGAAGGCGGCGTTCCCTCTATCGCATCCCGACCATGCCGATCTCGCTTTCCTCTACGGCACCATCCTCACCGATGGACACGATGCGTTCTCCGGCGAGGCAACAAAAAACATCTGCGTCTTTGCCGATGCCGAGGTCGACCGCTCGCCGACCGGCTCCGGCGTCACCGCGCGGCTGGCGGCAATGCATGCCAAGGGTGAGATCAACCCTGGTCAGGAGCGGTCCTTCGAAAGCATCGCCGGCTCGCGCTTTTCCGGAGCGGTGGCGCGCACGACCATGGCCGGCCCGCATGATGCGATCATCGCCCGCGTCGGCGGCCGCGCCTACTATTCGGGCCGGGCGGAATTCACCGTCGAGCCGGATGACGAATTGGGACGCGGTTTTCTTCTGCGTTGATAGGCCTATCGCCCGGCGCTCTCCCGCGCGCCGACCGCCTTGTGCAGATGCACCATCATGGCGGCGGCAAAGAGCGGCGTCAGCAGGTTGAGCAGGGGCACGGCGAGGAAGGCAGCGATGAGCAGCCCGGCCAGAAAGACGGTGCCGGCATATTTCCGGCGCAACGCCCTCGCCTCATCTTCCGGGCGGAAGCGCATGGCGGCGAATTCGAAGAATTCACGTCCGAGCAGATAGCCGTTGACGATGAAGAAGGCGGCGATGTTGACGCCCGGAACCAACAGAAGGAGCAAGGCGACGATGTTGCCCAGGATGACGACGCCGAAGAATTTCACCGACAACACGAGCGAGCGCAGCGCCGGCATGGCGCGTCCGACGGGATCGGCCGGATAGTCGGTGCGCTCGACCACTTCGGCGATGTCGTCGAGAAACAGGCCGGCCACGATTGCCGTCACCGGCGCGATCAGCAGCGCCATCCCGAAGGCAAGCGCGATGGCAGCGATGATGCCGCTCAGCCATCCGGCCCAGGACGGCAGGCCGGGCAGCAAGGAGTGAACCCATGGCAGGGCCAGCCAATCGACAAGCCCGGTCAAGACGAACCACAAGGCGACCAGCGCCAGGACGGTCAAGCCCAGCGTCTTCAGGAAAACCGCGCGGAATTCGGGAGAAAACAGCCGGCTGAAGGCGGCGCGGGCAGCGTTGGAGATCACGGCGTTTCCACCCCCAGGAACAAACGGATATCTCCGACATAGGCGGAGACCCTGTCAGCCGCAAGCCTGCTGGAGCGGGCGCAATTCCGGACGGGAACTAGAGCATGATCCCAAAAAGTGGGTACCGGTTTTTGGAAAAGATCATGCTCCAACAAAGGGTTAGATCATGATGAGATTTCAACCAAATCTCATCATGATCTAGCGCGCCAGCGCCCGGGAGCGGGCGGGGATGGTCATTGCCGCAACGCCGGCGACGACGCAGCCCATGCCCCAGAAAGCTGTCGGCCCAAGGCTTTCACCGAGGAACAGGACGCCGATGCCGACGCCGATCGGCACGCGCAGATAGGCCTGCGACGTCGTGCCGACCGAACCAAGCGTGTGGATGAGGCGGAAAAAGATGCAGAAGGCCAGCGCCGTGGAGAACACCGACAATGCCAACAAGGCCAGTATCGACGCCATTGAAGGGACAGCGTCCACGGGCGGTCGAAGGCCAGGCTCAAGGGGACGAGGATGACCGCGCCGCACAGCATCGAGCCGGCGGCCGGCAGCATCGGGTCGAGTCCCCTAAAGCTGCGGCCGAAAATGGCGGCGCCGGCATAGCAGACCGTGGCGGCAATGACGGCAAGCTGCGCCCACAATTGATGGCCGAGCCCGCCAAGCGCCTGGGTGCCGACGATCAGGCAAATGCCGGCAATGCCGGCACCGACACCGAACAGCTTGCGTGCGGTCACGGATTCATGGCGGGTGATAAGCGCGGTCAGCAGGAAGGTGAAGATCGGCGAGGTCGCGTTGAGAATGGTGGCCAGACCGGCGTCGATGGAGCGCTCGGCGGCGGCGATCAGCGTGAACGGCACGACGCTGTTGAGGCAGGCCTGGACCATGAACCGCCACAAGGTCGCGCCGTCCTTGGGCATGGAAAGGCCGCGCCAGCGGATCAGCGCGAGCAGGATGGCGCCGGCGATCAGGGTGCGAGCAGCGATGAAGGTTATCGGCGGGATCGTCTCGACACCGATCTTGATGAAGGTATAGGACGCGCCCCACAGGGCGGCCAGCACGCCAAGCAGCGCCAGTTCGGTGGCCATGTCGGTCTTTGCTTGCATGCAGGGTGCTTCCAGCGCTTGATCTGAGGCCAAGCTTGTAGGCGACCCGGCGGTCAGATGCTTCGGCCACGGTCGAACTGTGATGGAGCCTCGTCCCAGGCGCGCGCGCCGGCCTGGGCCGGCAAAGGGTGGAAATCGGTTGCCATTTTTCGGGGTGATGCTGTAGACCCGCCCGGGCGTGGCAGAAAGCCGGCAGTTCCCAGGCGGAGAAATTGATGCCCGATTATGACGTGCTTTGCATCGGCAATGCCATTGTCGACATCATCGCCCAGTGCGACGACGCTTTTCTCGAGACCAACGGCATCATCAAGGGTGCGATGAACCTCATCGACACCAAGCGCGCCGAGCTGCTCTACAGCCGCATGGGCCCCGCGATCGAGGCCTCCGGCGGCAGCGCCGGCAATACCGCCGCTGGCGTCGCCAGCTTCGGCGGCCGCGCCGCATTCTTCGGCAAGGTATCGAACGACCCGCTCGGCGAGATCTACGCCCACGACATCCATGCCCAGGGCGTCGCCTTCGACACCAGGCCGCTCCAGGGACAGCCGCCGACGGCGCGCTCGATGATATTTGTCACCCCCGACGGCGAGCGCTCGATGAACACCTATCTCGGCGCCTGCATCGAACTCGGGCCGGAAGACGTCGAGGCCGACAAGGCGTCGGGCGCCAAGGTGACCTATTTCGAGGGCTATCTGTGGGATCCGCCGCGCGCCAAGGAGGCGATCCGGCAGACGGCGAAGCTCGCACACGAGGCTGGGCGCGAAGTGTCGATGACGTTGTCTGATTCGTTCTGCGTCGACCGCTACCGGGACGAGTTCCTCGAGCTGATGCGCTCGGGCACCGTCGACATCGTCTTTGCCAACAGCCACGAGATCAAGTCGCTCTACCAGACAAAATCCTTCGACGAGGCGCTGGCGGCGATCCGCAAGGATTGCAAGATCGCCGCCGTCACCCGCTCCGAAAAAGGCTCGGTGATCGTGCGTGGCGAGGAGACCGTCACCATCCAGGCGACGACGATCCGCGAACTGGTCGACACCACCGGCGCCGGCGACCTCTACGCCGCCGGCTTCCTCTACGGCTACACGACGGGACGCAGCCTGCAGGATTGCGGTGATCTCGGCTCGCTGGCAGCCGGGCTGGTGATCCAGCAGCTCGGGCCACGGCCGCGGCAAAACCTGCGCAGCGCGGCCCAATTGGCGGGGTTGCTGTAGGGCCGTCTTTCGGCGCGCAGCGCCGAGCCAGATGAGGGGTTCCCGCCGGATCAGGCTGTCCGGCGCTCCGCTCAGGCGGTGCGGCGAAGGTCGTCGGACGTAGGCCCGGGTTCCAAAGCCCCGGCGGTGACCAGCCGGTTGCGGCCGCTCTTTTTGCCGATGTACATCAGTCGGTCGGCGAGCGTTATCAGCGCCTCCGAATCGGACGCTTCCGCCGGGTAGATGGCGACGCCAACGGTGCAACCAACATGGATGGCTCCATTCGGCGTCGGCACCTTGATCCGCAGCTTTTCCAGGATACGTTCGGCGACGCCCACGGCCTTCTGTCGGGCCCGGCTAGCCTCTCCTGAAAACAGGAATGCGAACTCGTCTCCACCGAGCCGCGCCACGAAATCAGCGCTGCGCAGGATGGTGCGAAGCTGACCCGCCACCTCCTGCAGCAGCGCGTCGCCGGCCTCGTGGCCGAGCGTGTCGTTGACCTTCTTGAACCTATCGAGGTCGATGAACAGCAGGCCGGCCGCCTGGCCAGTGCTGTCGCAGCGGTCGATCACCGACCTCAGCTCGTTGTGAAAGGCGCGCCGGTTGGGCAGGCCGGTCAATGCATCGTGGTTGGCCGAATGATCGCTCTGCTGCTTGGCCAGCTCGATCTCGCGCTTTTGTACGGAGAGTTCCTCGTTGGCGGCCTTGAGTTCGAGCAGCAGTTCGGCATTGAGATCCTCGACTACCTTACGGTCGCTAATGTCGACGACGAAACCTTCGAGGAATTCGAGTTCGCCGGCACCATCCCAGACCCCGCCTCCGATCTCGCGCACCCAGAGCGGCTCGCCGACCTGTGGCACGATGCGGTAGTCGACGTTCCAGTTGCAGCGCGCCTCGAGCGCGGTATCGACGGCGGCATAGACCGCAGCGAGATCATCCGGGTGGATCGCCGAGACATAGTCGCGCACGGCATTTTGAATGAAGTCGCTCGGCCGATAACCGCTGACGGTTAAAATGCCGTCGCTGATGTAGAGCATGGTGTAGGACGCATCGTTGCGGCAACGGTAGAGATAACCGTCCATGCGGCCGGTGATGCTCAGCAGCGCATCCAGGCGCTCGTCGTGATAGACCCCCTGGCCGACCACAGATGCCGTGTCATGCTTCATGGCCGCACCCCCGTTTTGGCGGTCTGAGCGCGCCGCCAATGCCATAAGGCCATAGGGGGCGAGAACGTTCCCTATAGCAGCCGAATATTATCAATCTCTTATGGGTTGGCTATTTTGCCGCCAATCAGGCTCCCGCGCTATAGGCCGCGATCGCAGCCATGTTGACGATGTCCGAATCCTTGGCGTTGAGCGAGACGATCTGGACCGGTTTGTTCAAGCCGACCAGCAGCGGGCCGATGACGGTGGAGCCGCCGAGTTCCTGCAGCATCTTGGTCGAGATCGAGGCCGAGTGGAACGCCGGCATGATCAGCACATTGGCAGGGCCGGTCAGCCGGATGAACGGATATTGCGCCATGGCGCGGGCATTGAGCGCGACGTCGGCGGCCATTTCGCCGTCATATTCGAAATCGACCCGGCGTTTGTCCAGGATACGCACCGCTTCCTGCACCCGCTCGGAACGTTCGCCCTGCGGGTGGCCGAAGGTCGAATAGGCAAGCATGGCGAGCCGCGGCTCGTAGCCCATGCGGCGGGCGAAGCCCGCGGCCTCCTCGGCGATATCGGCGATCTGCTCGGCATTGGGCATGTCGTGCACGGCGGTATCGGCGACGAGGACTGTTTTGCCCCGCGCGAGCACGATGGAGACGCCGATGACGCGGTGTCCGGGCTTGGCGTCGATGACGCGGCGGATATCGTCGAGCGCCGTGGAATAGTTGCGGGTGACGCCGGTGACGATGCCGTCGGCATCGCCCAGCGCCACCATGCAGGCGGCGAAATGGTTGCGGTCGTTGTTGATCAGCCGCTGGCAGTCGCGGAACAGGAAGCCTTTGCGCTGCATGCGCTCGTAGAGATAATCGGTATAGATGCCGTTGCGGCGCGACAGCCTGGCATTGATGATCTCGATGCCTTGCTTGTTGAGGTCGATGCCGGCGTGCCTGGCGTTTTCCTTGATGACATCGTCGCGGCCGAGCAGGATCGCGGTGCCGAGCTTCTGGTTCACATAGGAGACGGCGGCGCGCATCACCTGTTCTTCCTCGCCCTCGGCAAAGACGATGCGCTTGGGCTGGCGGCGGACGCGGTCGTAGATGCGCTGCAAGGTCGAGGCGATCGGGTCGCGGCGGGCCGACAGTTCCTGCGCGTAGCGGTCGAGGTCGAGGATCGGCTTGCGGGCGACGCCTGACTCCATCGCCGCCTTGGCCACAGCGAGCGGGATGGCCGAGATCAGGCGCGGATCGAACGGCACCGGGATGATGTAGTTCGGGCCGAATTTCGGCCGGTTGCCCTGATAGGCGGCGGCGACATCGTCGGGCACGTCCTTGCGCGCCAGGTCGGCCAGCGCTCTCGCTGCGGCGATCTTCATGTCGTCATTGATGGTGGTGGCCCTGACATCCAGCGCACCGCGGAAGATGTAGGGGAAGCCCAGCACATTGTTGACCTGGTTGGGGTAGTCGGAACGCCCGGTGGCCATGATGGCGTCGGTGCGGATTTCGGCCACTTCCTCCGGCGTGATCTCCGGGTCGGGATTGGCCATGGCGAAGATGATCGGGTTCTTGGCCATCGATTGCACCATCCTGGTGGTCAATGCGCCCTTGGCCGACAGGCCGAGGAAGACGTCGGCGCCATCCAGCGCCTCGGCCAGGCTGCGCGTGGCGGTCTTGACCGCATGCGCCGACTTCCACTGGTTCATGCCTTCGGTGCGGCCCTGGTAGACGACACCCTTGGTGTCGCACAAGATGATGTTTTCCGGGGCGAAACCCATCGCCTTCATCAGTTCGATGCAGGCAATGCCGGCGGCGCCGGCGCCGTTGCAGACCATTTTCGTGGTCTTCATGTCGCGGCCGGTGATCTCCAGCGCGTTGATCAGCCCGGCGGCCGAGATGATGGCGGTGCCGTGCTGGTCGTCATGGAAGACCGGGATGTCCATCAGTTCGCGCAGCCGCTGCTCGATGATGAAGCATTCCGGCGCCTTGATGTCTTCCAGGTTGATGCCGCCGAAGGACGGGCCGAGAAAGCGCACGCAATTGATGAATTCGTCGGCATCCTCGGTGTCGACCTCGAGATCGATGGAATCGACATCGGCGAAGCGCTTGAACAGCACCGCCTTGCCTTCCATCACCGGCTTGGAGGCCAACGCGCCGAGATTGCCGAGGCCGAGAATGGCGGTGCCGTTGGAGATGACGGCGACCATGTTGCCGCGCGTCGTGTAGTCGAAAGCGCGGCTGGGGTCTTCGGCAATGGCCAGCACAGGAACCGCGACACCCGGCGAATAGGCGAGGCTCAGATCGCGCTGCGTCGCCATCGGCTTGGTGGCGACGATCTCCAGCTTGCCGGGGCGGCCCATGGCGTGGAATTCCAGCGCCTCCTCGGCGCTGACGGAGGGGCCGCTATTTTCGGTTTTCTTGGCCATGATGCTTTTGATTTCCTCGCCGGTGTCGCCCCCTTGAGACGGGTGCGTGTTTTTGAAACTTCTGGATCAAGGCTACACGCCACCGCTGTAAATCGCCAAGCGATCTTCACGCCCGCAGCGAAATCTCCCGAGGGTCGGATGGCGTCACGTCGGCTCTGGCTCGCTCACGAAGGCAGCGATTTCGCGCACCGTTCCCCGTCGCATCATGCCGTCTGTGCCGGGGAAAGGCCACGTCTCGATGAGTGGCCCACGGCTCCCCTTGCGCCGCAGCAATGCAGTCAGGAACGCCATGAATTCGATGCGCTGGGTACCGACCTTCTCCAGTGTCCGGCGGCGGATCTCCTCGCGCGGTATAGCGCGGTCGAGCAGCGTTTCGACAGCGCGGCGAATGGCAGCCCGTTCCGGCTCGGCGACGATGCAATAATCCGGATCGAAATAGACGTCGCGACCGCCAAGGCTCGGCGTACTGACAATCGGCAGACCGGCCATCAGATATTCCATCGAGGAGTACATCGCTCCTTCCACGGCCGACAGGCACAGCCCGACGGCGGCCTGGTTGTAGACGCGGTTGACCTGTTGGGCCGTCAGCTTGCCCGGCCAGCCGTCGACGAGCGGATTGGCGATTTTGTGGAGCGGCGATTGCGCCTGCAGTCGCCGGACAAAGGCGCGGGCGGCAACCGGCGGCAATTCGCCGATCGAATAGGTGATGTGGGCCAGCCGCTCTATGTCGAAGGCGAGGTGATGGCGTTTGATCGGCGAGATGCGGCCATTGTAGACGGCGTCGAATTCGACCGGCACGTCCGGCAGTGGCCGGAAGATCTCCTCCGATACCATCAGATTGTGGTTGGAGAAGATGGCATTGCCGCCCGCAGCGGCGATGAGACGGCGCTCTTCCTCGGTGTTGCACAGGAAGATGATTTCGTGCAGCGGAAACCGGCCGGCATACCAGGCGAGATCGCGGCCCATCCGGGCGATGACAGCCGGCCGCTCCATGGTCCACGTCTGCATCGTTAGAAAGGTGACGCGGCGCGCCGCCAGGCGCCGGCCGAGCGCTGCCAGCGGATAGAGCGGCCGCGCCCCGCCAATCGGGACATAGAGCACCAGCGGGTCGCGGCTGAGCACATGCAGCGACATGTCGATGCCGCCATCGACATCGGACAGCGGCCCGCGTGTCGGCAGGAGGAAGGGGATGCGCTTGCGCACTGTCCCCCTAAGCTTGCTTTTGGTGCGGTGGACGCGCCGCGCCGCCAACAGCAGCAGGCGCTCACGCGCCGATCCAGCCGGACCGACCAGCTCTTCGAACGCCTCCTGTTTGTCCTGATCCATGCCGCTTATCCCCGCCATGGCGATCATAGGGTCTGGTTGGCGCCCGAAGCAACCAACGGCTTCACCCGGCGTAGAAGGAGCACAAGCCGCCGTCGAGGCCGGTCGTCCCCTGCTTTTCGGGCCGCCGGCATTAAACCCCGCACCCACATCTGCTAGCGTGCGGGCATGAACATGCACACTTCAGCAGAAACCGACGCCCCCGAGGTGACACCGCCTGCGCCCGTCGGCAGCGTCACGCCGATGATGGAGCAATATATCGAGATCAAGGCGGCGAACCCGGATTCGCTGCTGTTCTACCGCATGGGCGATTTTTACGAGCTGTTCTTCGACGACGCCGAGAAGGCGAGCCGGGCGCTGGGCATCGTCCTGACCAAGCGCGGCAAGCATCAGGGCCATGACATTCCGATGTGCGGCGTTCCGGTGCATGCGGCCGACGACTATCTGCAAAAGCTGATCGGCCAGGGTTTTCGCGTTGCCGTCTGCGAGCAGATCGAGGACCCGGCGGAAGCCAGGAAGCGCGGCGGCAAATCGGTCGTACGCCGTGACGTGGTGCGCCTGGTGACGCCAGGCACCATCACCGAGGATAAATTGCTGGCGCCGTCGGAATCGAGCTTCCTGATGGCGCTAGGGCGGGTGAAGGGCGGCAACAGCGGTGACGCCTTCGCCCTGGCCTGGATCGAGATCTCGACCGGCGTCTTCCGCGTCGCCGAAACCACGGCCGACCGCCTGCTGGCCGATGTCTTCCGCGTCGACCCGCGCGAGCTGATCGTCGCCGAGCCGGTGTTTTACGATCCCGAGCTGAAGCCGGTGTTCGACGTCATCGGCCGCGTCGCCAGCCCGCAGCCGCCGTCGCTTTTCGATTCGGCTTCGGCAGCGGGGCGGATCGCGCGCTTCTTCGACGTGGCGACGCCGGACAGTTTCGGTGCCTTCTCGCGCGCCGAATTGTCGGCGATCTCGGGCGCCATCGCCTATGTCGAAAAGACGCAGAAGGCCGAGCGGCCGCCTTTGTCGCGTCCCGAACGCGAGGAGCAGGGCTCGACGCTGTTCATCGATCCTGCGACACGCGGCAATCTGGAACTGTTGCGCACGCTGTCGGGCAGCCACGACGGCTCGCTGTTCAAGGCTATAGACCGCACGGTCACCGGCGGCGGCGCCAGGCTGCTCGCCGACCGGCTGATGGCGCCGCTAACCGATCCGGCGGCGATTGCTGCCCGGCTTGATTCGGTATCGTTCTTCCGCACCGAGACGCGGCTCTGCCAAGCTGTGCGGTCAAGCCTGAAGAGCGTCGCCGACATGCCGCGAGCGCTGTCGCGGTTGGCGCTCAACCGCGGCGGCCCGCGCGACCTCGGCGCGCTGCGTGCCGGCTTTGAAGCGGCGGGCGCCATTGCCGAAATCTTCGCCGCAACAGCGCTGCCCCATGAATTGACGGAAGCACTTGCCGCGATAAAGGCGCTGCCGCGTGCGCTGGCCAAGCATCTGGCCCAGGCTCTTGGCGAGGAACTGCCGCTGCTGAGGCGCGACGGCGGCTTCGTGCGTGGCGGCTACCATGCCGAACTCGACGAAATGCGGGCGCTGCGCGACGAATCGCGCAAGGTGATCGCCGGACTGGAGCGCTCGCTGATCGAGGAGACCGGCATCCGCTCGCTGAAAATCCGGCACAACAATGTGCTGGGTTACTACATCGAGGTGACCGCCAACCACCATTCGATCATGACCGGAAGCGACGGCGCCAAGGCGCGCTTCATCCACCGCCAGACCATGGCCAATGCCATGCGTTTCACCACGACCGAACTTGCCGAACTCGAGACCAAGATCGCCAATGCCGCCGACCGGGCGCTGAGCATCGAGCTTGCCGCTTTCGATACGCTGACGGCTGAGGCGGTCGGCGAGGCGCAGAAGATCCGCGCCGGCGCCGATGCGCTCGCCGTGCTCGACGTGTCGGCGGCGCTCGCGCTGTTGTCGGAGAGCGAAGCCTGGTGCCGGCCGCTGGTCGATTCCAGCCTCGCCTTCGATATCTCGGGCGGACGCCATCCGGTGGTGGAACAGGCGCTGCGGCGCTCGGGCGAAGGGCCGTTCGTCGCCAATGATTGCGATCTGTCGCCGCAAGACGGGGCCAAGGCCGGCGCGATCTGGCTGCTCACCGGTCCGAATATGGGCGGTAAGTCGACCTTCCTGCGGCAAAACGCACTGATCGCCATCCTCGCCCAAACCGGTTCCTTCGTGCCGGCGACATCGGCCCATATCGGCGTCGTCGACCGGTTGTTCTCGCGGGTCGGCGCCTCGGACGATCTGGCGCGTGGCCGCTCCACCTTTATGGTCGAGATGGTCGAGACGGCGGCGATCCTCAACCAGGCCGGTGAGCGGGCGCTGGTGATCCTCGACGAAATCGGCCGCGGCACCGCCACTTTCGATGGCCTGTCGATCGCCTGGGCGGCGGTCGAGTACCTGCACGAGAAGAACCGCTGCCGGGCGATCTTTGCCACCCATTTCCACGAGATGACGGCGCTGTCCGGCAAACTGCCGCGCCTTTCCAACGTCACCATGCGGGTCAAGGAATGGGAAGGCGACGTCGTCTTCCTGCACGAGGTCGGCAAGGGTGCCGCCGATCGCTCCTATGGCGTTCAGGTCGCTCGCCTTGCCGGTCTGCCGGAAGCGGTGGTCGGCCGCGCCAAAGAGGTGCTGCATCAGCTCGAGGAAGGCGATGTCTCCGGCAAGGCCAACCGGCTGGTCGACGATCTGCCGCTGTTTTCGGTGGCAATGAAGCGGGAAGCGGCAAAGCCTGCGAAGAGCGACGCATTGGGCGCAGCGCTGGGTGAGATCAATCCAGACGAGATGACGCCGCGCGAGGCGCTGGAAGCGCTCTACCGGCTGAAGGGGCTGGCGGGGAAAACCTAGCCCGATTTCGGCCTTGACCAATTGTACCGATTGGTACAATGCTCGCCATCGCCTTTGCCGATGGGAGAATGACATGAGCCGTCCGCCGCTGCCGCCCTTCACCGCCGAGACCGCCGCGCAGAAGGCTCGGCTTGCCGAAGACGCCTGGAACAGCCGCGATCCCGAACGGGTTTCGCTCGCCTATACGCAGGACAGCACCTGGCGCAACCGCGCCGAGTTCGTCTCGGGCAGAAATGAGATCGTCTCCTTCCTCACGCGCAAATGGGCTCGCGAGCTCGACTACCGCCTGATCAAGGAGGTCTGGACCTGGAACGACAACCGCATCGCGGTGCGCTTTGCCTATGAATGGCGCGACGACAGTGGCCACTGGTTCCGCTCCTACGGCAATGAGAATTGGGAATTCGACGCGGCCGGGCTGATGCGTAGGCGCGTCGCCAGCATCAACGACCTGCCGATCGCCGAGGGTGAGCGCAAATATCACTGGCCGCTCGGCCGCCGGCCGGACGACCATCCCGGCCTGTCCGAACTCGGACTTTAGAATATGATCCCTAGAGCTGTGTCGCGGTTTTCGGCAAAGATCATGCTCAAGCGGAAAAACTAGCGCATGCGCAGGATCGCGCCCGATCGCGCCGATTTGCTCTCCATCATCGGCGAGGTTTTCCGCGAACACGGCTATGAAGGGGCGAGCCTGGCGCGGATCGGTGCGGCGACCGGCCTAGGCAAAGGCAGCCTTTACCACTTCTTCCCGGGCGGCAAGGAAGAGATGGCGGCGGCTGTCATTGCCCATATAGATGGCTGGTTCGAGGAGAATGTCTTCGTGCCGTTGCTGGACAGGGCCGACCCTCGCACGGGCATCGACCGGATGTTCGAAGCGACCGAGAGCTATTTCCGGTCGGGCCGCCAGGTGTGCCTGATCGGCGCCTTCGCGCTGGACGAATCCCGCGACCTCTTCGCCAAGGCCATCAAAAGCTATTTCGGCCGCTGGGTGGCGCATCTTGCCGAAGCGCTGACCCGAAGCGGGCACAGCGCTGCCAGGGCGGACGAACTCGCCGAAGAAACAGTCGGCGCCATCCAGGGCGCGCTCACGCTGGCGCGCGCCTTCGACGACACCGCAGTGTTTTCGCGCGCGTTGCGACGGGCGCGGGCGGCGCTCGGCTAGAGTGCTACAAGGGCTCGAAGCGGAAAGCCGTCTCGGTTCGAAAAACCCGGCCGACGCCGGGCGAATCAAGATGCGCGCCGGCGACGTAGCAGTCGGTGTTGGCCGCAAGCGCCAGCATTTGCAACCGGCTTTCCCTCGCCTGCTGCTGGTCTGCGTCGAATTCCCACGTGATCTCGGGTCGATCGAATTGAAGCGACGGCACATGTACGATGTCGCCCCAGATCAACAGTGTTTCGCCTGCGCTCACAAAGCGAAAGCAAGTGTGGCCGGCTTCATGGCCAGCGGAGCCGATCGTATCGATGTCAGCGCTGACGCGCTGTCCAGCATCGAGAGGCTGGGCGCGATCGTGGAAGCGTTCCAGCCTCGCCACGTCGCGAAACATGCCGAGCTCAGCGCGCGGGACAAGCAGCCGAGAGAGCTGCGGGAAGCCGTCGCCACCATCGGCAAGGATGAGCCCGTGTATATGGTCGAGATGGGTGTGGGTGAAAGCAACAGTCCGAATCCGCTCGGTGGCGATCTTCGCCTCGCGCAGCGCCTCGGGCAGGTGCCCCATTGTCGGGTGCCAGGCGTTCGAAGCCCCTGTGTCGATCAGCGTGATGTCGTCGCCGTCATCGATGGCGAAGGCGTTGACCGACAGCCTGAGCGCACCGTCGACGAGCGGTACATGCGAGGGCAGGTTGTCACCGAATGTCAGGTCTCCGGGCTGGCGCAGCCGCCTGATTGGCATGTCGACGTAACCGTCGCGCAGCGACGTGACCGTCATGGCTCCGACTCTATACGCCGTATGATGATACCCGGTCGAAACCCGTTCCAATCTAGATCATCTCCAGCCCGCGCTTGCGCGCCGGCGGTGGAAAGGCGCGGTCGAGTTCGGCGAGGTCTTCGGCCGTCAGCTCGATGTCGAGCGCGGCAAAATTCTGGCGGACATGCTCCTGGCTACTCGCCTTCGGGATGGCGATGACACCGGGCTGCGCCATCACCCAGGCAAGCGCGATCTGTGCTGCCGTGGCGTTGTGGCGGGCGGCGATGGTTTCCAGCCTGGAATTGCGCGCCAGCGCGCCCTGCTCGACCGGCGAATAGGCCATCAGCGGGATGCCGCGCTGCCGGCTCCACGGTGCGAGATCGAATTCGGGGCCGCGCCGCGACAGATTGTAGAGCACCTGGTTGGTCTGGACATGATCGCCAGACGACAGGCCGGTCAACTCCTCCATCTCGTCGGTGTCGAAATTGCTGACACCCCAGTGGCGTATCTTGCCGGCCTCCTTCAGCGCCTCGAACGCCTCGACGGTTTCAGATAGAGGCACACTGCCCGGCCAGTGCAGGAGATAGAGATCGATGCGGTCGGTGCGCAGGCGCTTCAAGCTGTTTTCGCAGGCCCGCGCCACGCCGGCGCGCGAGGCATTGGACGGCAATACCTTGGAGACAAGAAAGAGTTCGTCGCGGCGCCCGGCAATGGCTTCCGCTACCACCTCCTCGGCGCCGCCGCTGGCATACATTTCAGCGGTGTCGATCAACGTCATGCCGAGGTCCAGCCCGAGCTTCAGGGCATTGACCTCGCCGGCGCGGCGGCGGGAATCCTCGCCCATCTTCCATGTGCCCTGTCCCAGCACCTGGACGGCCTCGCCCGAAGGCAGTGTGGTGGCTCTTATCGTCGATGGCATGTGGGCTCCTGGCGCCGTGTAATCGATGCGAATGGCATCACAAGCACGGAGAGAAATCCAGAATGAATCTCTCCGGCATGGCCGTTGCTGCCTTACTTCGCCGGATGGGCGGCGAGCCAGACCTGCATCTTGGTGATCTCGGCTTCCTGCGCGTCGATGACATCTTCGGCCAGCTTGCGGATTTCGGGATCCTTGCCATTGGCGAGTTCCACCTTGGCCATGTCGATCGCGCCCCGATGATGCGGGATCATGCCGCGCACGAAATCGACATCGGCATTGCCGGAATATTCGATCATCATGTCGGTGTGCATCTTGTCCATCGCCGCCTTGTAGCCGTCGGTCGAAGGACCTTGCGCGCCCATCGCGCCCATGTCGTGTTTCATCTCTTCGGATTGCGCCGGGACGCTTTCGAGGAAAACGGCAAGCAGCATTCCCGCCGCCATCATCAAAAGCACGATTTTCTTAGCCAAGGTCATCCATGATCTCCTGTTGATTGAAATTCGTATCTGGGGGCTTTGCTCAGAGTTTCAACGTCCGCAGCCGCAATGCGTTGGCGATGACCGAAACCGAAGACAGGCTCATGGCCGCCGCCGCCAGCATCGGCGACAAAAGCGTGCCGGTGAGCGGATATAGCACGCCGGCAGCAACCGGCACGCCAAGCACATTGTAGAGGAAGGCGAAAAACAGATTCTGGCGGATGTTGCGGATCGTCCCCTGCGCGAGCGTTCGCGCCCTGACGATGCCGTTGAGATCGCCCTTGACCAGCGTAATGCCGGCGCTCTCGACAGCGACATCGGCGCCGGTGCCCATGGCGATGCCGACATCGGCGCTGGCCAGGGCCGGCGCATCGTTGACGCCGTCGCCGGCCATGGCGATGCCGGCACCTTTCGCACGCAACTCCTCGACAAGGGCTGCCTTTTGTTCCGGCAGCAGGCCGGCGCGCACCTCGTCAATGCCAAGGCTTTTGGCGATGGCGCGCGCCGTGCGCTCGTTGTCGCCGGTCGCCATGATGATCCGCAAGCCTCTGTCGTGCAGCGCCCTGATCGCCTCGGCTGTCGTTGCCTTGACCGGATCGGCGACCGCGACAATGCCGGCCAGTTTTTTGTCCACCGCAACGAACATCGCCGTCTTGCCTTCTGCCTGCAGCGCCTCGGCCCTGGCCGACAGGGAAGCGGTGTCGATGCCAACATCGGCCATCATAGCGGCGTTGCCGAGCGAAACCTTCCTGCCAGACACCGTGCCGGATACGCCCTTGCCGGTGACGGCGTCGAAGCCGCTGGCCTCAACGAGCGTCAGGCCGCGTACGTCGGCGCCGCCGACAATGGCCTCGGCCAGCGGATGCTCCGAGCCTTTTTCCAGGCCGGCGGCGAGCGCCAGCAATTCATTCTCAGACAGGCCTTCGGCAGCGACGACATCGGTCAAGCGAGGCTTGCCTTCGGTCAAGGTGCCGGTCTTGTCGACGATCAACGTGTCGACCGAAGCGAAGCGCTCGAGCGCGGCCGCGTCCTTGATCAGCACGCCCGCGTGCGCCCCGCGCCCGGTGGCGGTCATGATCGACATCGGCGTCGCCAGGCCGAGCGCGCAGGGGCAGGCGATGATCAGCACCGAGACCGCCGAGACGATGGCAAAGATCAAGCTGGGTTCGGGACCGAAGATCGCCCAGGCGGCAAAGGCCGCGAGCGCGACCAGCACGACGGCCGGCACGAAGTAGAAGGAGACGCGATCGGCTAGACCTTGAATCGGCGCGCGCGAACGCTGCGCCTTTGCGACCAGCTCGACGATGCGCGAAAGCGTCGTTTCGGAGCCGACCTTTTCGGCGCGCATGATCAGCGAACCGTTCTTGTTGAGCGTGCCGCCGGTCAAGGCATCGCCTTTCGTTTTTTCGACCGGCAGCGGCTCGCCCGAGATCATCGATTCGTCGATGGAGGAACGGCCTTCCGTTACGATGCCGTCGACCGGCACGGCGTCGCCTGGACGCAGGCGCAGGTGGTCGCCGGTCCTGACCGCATCGAGCGGCACGTCGGTGTCGGAGCCGTCCTCCCCGATCAGCCGTGCCGTCTTCGGCGCCAGGTCGAGCAGCGCACGGATGGCCGAGCCGGTCTTTTCGCGCGCCCGCAATTCGAGCACCTGACCGAGGAATACCAGCGCGACGATGACGGAAGCTGCCTCGAAATAGACCGGGACGGTGCCGCCATGGCCACGGAACTGATGCGGAAAGATGTCCGGAAACAGTGCGGCGACGACGCTGTAGAGGTAGGCCGCACCCACACCCAGCGAAATCAGCGTCCACATGTTGGGGCTGCGGTTGACCAGCGACTCCCAGCCGCGGTGGAAGAAGGGGAAGGCCGCCCACAGCACCACTGGGCTGGCCAGCGCCAATTCCAGCCAGACCATCGTTCGCCCGTCGACAAACGCCTGGAACGTCAGGCCGAGCATCGGCGCCATGGCAACGATCAGCAGCGGCAGGGACAGCACCGCGCTGACCCAGAACCGTCTGGTGAAGTCTACCAGTTCGGGGTTCGGGCCCTCATCGCCAGTGGGAACGCCCATCGGCTCAAGCGCCATGCCGCAGATCGGGCAGGAGCCGGGCTTGTCTCTTATCACTTCGGGGTGCATCGGGCAGGTGTATTGAGTGCCTTTCGGCACTGGCGACGCCGCCGGCCTATCGCCGAGATAGTTTTGCGGCTCGGCCTCGAACTTCGCCCGGCAGCCGGCCGAGCAGAAATAGAAACCCTGGCCTTCGTGGCGGAAAAAATGCCTGGCGGTAGCGCGGTCGACACTCATGCCACAGACGGGGTCGGTGGCGGTCAGGTATTTTTCAGGCCCGGCGACGAATTTCGTACGGCAACCCTCGCTGCAGAAGTGAAAAAGACGGCCGCCATGCTCGGCCGTCGGCTTGCCGGCTGCCGGATCGACGCTCATGCCGCACACCGGATCGCGCACCACGGCTTCGGCGGCCGGCTCAGCAGCCTTTGCCGCACAACAGCTGCCATCGGCCGCGTGGTGGTGATGCTCGGAATGCGCCATCGAAAAGTGCCTTATATCTGTCTGGGTGAGGAGGTAGTGCTTCCAGTAACTGGAAGGTCAAGGGGCGATTTCCACTTTTCGATCGTGGCCGTCATCGCGCACATCGAGGGAAAATCGCTTACGCAACTTCGTTCCCATGCTATGGACGCGCGTCCCACTGCATCGATCCCACCCAAATGAAATGCCTGATTATCAATCTCGATCGGTCCCGCGATCGCCTCGCCCATGTAACGGCGGAGTTCGCCCGCATCGGCATCGCCTTCGAGCGGGTCGCCGCCATCGATGCGCGAGATCGGCCGGATCTGGCCGAAATGCCGCAGGGCAAGAAGCATTTGCGCCTGGCCGACGCCGAGATTGCCTGCCTGCTCAGCCACCAACAGTGTTGGTCGACGATCGCTGCAGGTGAGGATGCTTACGCGGCGATTTTCGAGGACGATGTCGTTTTCCCGGACAAAGCCGGCGCTTTGCTTGCCGATGCGGGCTGGATTCCCGCCGATGCGGACATCGTCAAGTTGGAAACGTTCTTCAACCGGACCGTAATTTCACGCAAGCAAGTTGCCTGCGGCCACGGTTTTTCTGCGAGCAGACTGCACGGGCTCCATATCGGTACGGCGGGATACATCCTGTCCAGACAGGCCGCGCGGGACCTTCTTGCGGCAACGAATGAGATCAGCATTCCCGTCGATCACCTCATCTTCAATCCGCGTTTTGCTACCTCGTCCGACAAGGTCATTTACCAACTCGTCCCAGCATTGTGCCTGCAGGCACAATTCCTCGGCGACAGTCCGGTGAGATTGCCAAGCCTGCTCAAGCAGGAGCGAACAGAGGAATGGGTGGCAAGCGGGATAGGTAAACGGCGCCCCAGGCCAATCACCGCCAAGGTAAGGATCGAGACCAGGCGGTTGACGCGGCAGATCGCCGATCTCTTCCGGCTCCGGCGCGAGATGATCATCCCTTTCTGGTATCGCGGCCGACGCGTCCGTCCGCCCCATACACAGCGCCGTGAAAACGCGCTATAGACGCCGCGCAAAGGCGAGGCCCACCGGCAATCCATGGCAAAAATCTCCCTCAAGCTCGACGCGCTGATCGACAGCGAGGCTTTGCGCCGCGACATGACGGCGCTGATCTCGGCGGCCAGCGGCATCGAGCCCGGCGCGCGCGTCGGTGCGCTCCGGCTGCTGAAGGATCGGCTGACCGAGGGCCGCAAGGTTGCCGAGCGCATGCTGATGGACGATGGCAGCGGCACGGCCTGCGCCGCCCGGCTGTCGCATCTGATGGACGAGATCATCCGCGCCCTCTACGAGTTCGCCGCGACCCACGTCTACCGGGTGAAAAGCCCCTCGACCGCAGAGCGCATGGCGGTCGTTGCCGTCGGCGGCTATGGCCGCGGCACGCTGGCGCCGGGCTCCGACATCGACCTGTTGTTCCTGCTGCCCTACAAGCAGACGCCGTGGGGCGAACAGATCGTCGAATATATGCTCTATATGCTGTGGGACCTCGGGTTGAAGGTTGGCCACGCCACCCGCAACATCGACGAGTGTCTCAGGCTGTCGCGCAGCGATATCACCATCCGCACCACGATCCTGGAAGCGCGGTTCCTGTGGGGCGAACAGAAGCTCTTCGACGAATTGCTCACCCGCTTCGACCATGAAGTGGTGCGCACCACCGGACCGGAATATGTGCAGGCCAAGCTCGCCGAACGCGACGATCGCCATGCCAAGGCCGGCGAAAGCCGCTATCTGGTCGAGCCCAACGTCAAGGACGGCAAGGGCGGCCTGCGCGATTTGCAGACGCTGTTCTGGATCGCCAAGTATTTTTATCGCGTGCGCACCGGCGAGGAATTGGTCGACAAGGCTGTGTTCACCGAGGCCGAATACCGGGAATTCCTCAAGGCCGAGGATTTCCTCTGGGCGGTGCGCTGCCACATGCATTTCCTCACCGGCAAGGCCGAGGAACGGCTGCATTTCGACATCCAGCGCGAGATTGCCGAACGTCTCGGCTACACCACCCATCCCGGTCTGTCGGCGGTCGAGCGCTTCATGAAGCATTACTTCCTCGTCGCCAAGGATGTCGGCGACCTCACCCGCATCTTCTGCGCCGCGCTCGAGGAAGAGCAGGCCAAGCATGTGCCCGGCTTCAACCGCATCTTCCTCACCTTCCAGCGCCGCAAGCGCAAGCTGGCAGGCACGTCGGACTTCATTGTCGACAATCACCGCATCAACGTCGCCGACGACAGCGTGTTCGAGCGCGACCCGGTCAATCTGCTCAGGCTGTTCTGGTTCGCCGACAAGCACGGGCTGGAGTTCCATCCCGATGCGCTGAAGCTGCTCACCCGCTCGCTCGGTCTGGTCAACAAGTCGCTGCGGCGCGACGAGGAGGCCAACCGGCTGTTCCTCGACATCCTGACCTCGGACCGCAATGCCGAGCTTAATTTGCGGCGCATGAACGAGGCCGGCCTGCTCGGCAGGCTGATCCCCGATTTCGGCAGAATAGTCGCCATGATGCAGTTCTCGATGTACCACCACTATACGGTGGACGAGCACCTGATCCGCTGCATCGGCGTCTTGGCCGAGATCGAGCGCGGCGACGGCGAAAAGGTGCATCCGCTCTCGCACACGCTGATGCCGGGGCTAGAGAAGAGCCGCGAGGCGCTCTATGTCGCGGTGCTGCTGCACGACATCGCCAAGGGCCGGCCGGAGGATCACTCAGAGGCCGGCGCCCGGATCGCGCGCCGCATCTGCCCGCATATGGGGCTGTCGGCGGCCGACACCGAGACAGTCGCCTGGCTGGTCGAGAACCATCTCGTGATGTCGATGACGGCGCAGACGCGCGACCTCAACGACCGCAAGACGATCGAGGATTTCGCCTCGATCGTGCAATCGGTCGAGCGGCTGAAAATGCTGTTGATCCTGACCGTCTGCGACATCAGGGGTGTCGGGCCGGGCGTGTGGAACGGCTGGAAGGGCCAGCTCCTGCGCACGCTCTACTACGAGACCGAACTGCTTTTGACCGGCGGCTTCTCGGAAGTGTCGCGCGCCAAGCGGACGGCGGCGGCGCGCGAGCGGCTAGCCGAGGCGCTAGCCGATTGGCCGGACAAGGCCCGCAAGCGCTATGTCGGCCTGCATTACGAGAACTATCTGCTGACGGTCGACCTCCCCGATCAGCTGCGTCATGCCGAATTCATCCGCGAAGCCGACGCGGCAGGCAAGAAGCTCGCCACCGTGGTCAGGACGCACCAATTCGAGGCGGTGACCGAGATCACCGTGCTGGCGCAGGATCATCCGCGCCTGCTTTCGGTTATTGCCGGCGCCTGTGCCGGCGCCGGCGGCAACATCGTCGACGCGCAGATATTCACCACGTCCGACGGCCGCGCGCTGGACATCATCCTGATCTCACGGGAATTCGACCGCGACGAGGATGAGCGCCGTCGCGCCGAGCGCGTCGGCCGGCTGATCGAGGACGTGCTGTCGGGCAAGAGCTGGTTGCCGGAGATGATCGAGAAGCGAACCCGGCCGCGGCGCGGCGCCAAGGTGTTCAAGATTCCGCCGCGCGCCGAAATCCGCAACACGCTGTCGAACCGGTTTTCGGTGATCGAGGTCGAGGGACTGGACCGGCCCGGGCTGTTGTCGGAAATCACCAGTGCGTTGTCCGATCTCTCGCTCGACATCGCCTCGGCTCACATCACCACCTTCGGCGAGAAGGTGATCGACACTTTCTATGTCACCGACCTTACGGGGCAGAAGATCGACAACCCGGCACGCACCGCCACCATCCACGCCAGGCTGATCGCGGCGCTTGAAGGCGTTGTCCCAGAGCGCGGCGGCAAGGCCAAGGCGGCGGCCGAGTGACCATCACTTTGTCCCAATCACCCCCTTTGTCCCAATCATCCAGGCAATCTCCCCGCGCATGAGCCTCGTCAAGAAATTCGCCACGGTTGCGTCCGGCACGCTGATGAGCCGCGCCCTTGGCTTTGGCCGCGAAATGCTGATGGCGGCCGCACTCGGCACCGGGCCGGTGGCGGACGCCTTCAACGCCGCCTTTCAGTTTCCCAACACGTTTCGCCGGCTGTTTGCCGAAGGCGCCTTCAACGCCGCTTTCGTGCCGCTGTTTGCCAAGGAGATCGAGACTCACGGCACCGACGGCGCCAAGCGCTTTTCGGAGGAAGTGTTCGGCGTCCTGTTCACCGCACTTCTGGCGCTGACCATCGTCATGGAATTGGCGATGCCGCTGATCGTGCGCTATCTCGTGGCGCCGGGCTTTGCCGACACGCCGGGCAAATTCGAGACGACCGTCCTGCTGGCGACGATCATGTTCCCGTATCTCATCTGCATGTCGCTCGCAGCCATGATGGCCGGCATGCTGAATTCGCTGCGTCGCTATTTCGCGGCTGCCGTGGCCCCCGCATTCCTCAACATCATCCTGATTAGCGTGCTCGGCTACGCCTGGTACCACGGCATGGATGCCCGTGAGGTTGGTTTCAGCCTGTCCTGGGGCGTGCTGGCGGCGGGGCTGGTACAGCTCGCCATTGTCTGGGTGGCTGTGCGCAATGCCGGCATCGCGATCGGTTTTCGCCGGCCGAAGATGACGCCCAACGTCAAGCGCCTGCTGATCCTTGCGCTGCCGGCGGCGATCACCGGCGGCATCACCCAGATCAACCAGCTGATCGGCACGGCGATCGCGTCGGCGCAGGACAGCGCCGTGTCCTCGCTTGCCTATGCCGACCGCATCTACCAACTGCCGCTCGGCGTCGTCGGCGTTGCCGTCGCCATCGTGCTGCTGCCGGAGCTGTCGCGGGCGCTGAAATCGGGCAATCTGGTCGAGGCGGCCAATCTGCAGAACCGCTCGGTCGAGTTCACCCTGTTCATGACCTTACCGGCGGCGGCGGCACTGTGGGTCATGGCGGAGCCGATCGTGCGGCTGGTTTATGAGCGCGGCGCCTTCGCCGCCACCGGCTCGACGCCGACGGTGGCGGCGATCCTGGCGATCTTTGGCCTCGGCCTGCCGGCCTTCGTGCTGATCAAGGCCTTCACCCCCGGCTATTTCGCCCGCGAGGACACGCGCACGCCGATGATGTTCGCCGCCATCTCGGTCGGCGTGAACGTGATCACCGCGCTAACGCTGTTCCCGAAAATGGGCGCGCCCGGCATTGCGGTGGCCTCGGCCGTTGCCGGCTGGGTCAACGCGGTGATGCTGCTTGCGGTGCTGATCCGACGTGGCCATTGGGGCCGCGACGTGCCGCTGTTGAAGCGCATTCCGCGTCTTGTGCTGTCGGCGGCGGTGATGGCGACAGCACTCTATTTCGCCGAGCATTGGCTGGCCGTCAGGCTCGGCCCCGGCTCGCCACTGGTGATCAAGGCCGTGACGCTTCTCTCATTGGTGGCCGGCGGGGCGCTGCTCTACTTCGTCACGGCTTTCGCCACCGGCGGCGCCGATTTCGGAATGATCCGGCGCAATGTGAAACGCGGCTCGAGCAAGGCAGCGGCGCCAGCGCCAAACGCCGATCTGGACGAATAGTCCGGGCGAGCTAACAGCAACACCGGCCTTGATCCTCTCCGCCCCTTCGTCCATAAGCGCGCCGTCGCAAGACTTTCGCCGCGCGTGGTTTCCAGCCGCGTGATTGGCTCCGAAAAGTCTGCAACTTTTCGGAATCACGCTTATACGGCCCTCCACAAGCCATGAGGAACCCATGACCGCCTTCAAACAGCTCGTCTTTTCCGGGGTACAGCCGACCGGCAATCTGCATCTCGGCAACTATCTCGGCGCCATCAAGAAATTCGTCGCCCTGCAGGAAACGTCCGACTGCATCTATTGCGTCGTCGACCTGCATTCGCTGACGGCACAACTCGTCCATGACGACCTCGCCGACCAGACCCGCTCGATCACCGCCGCCTTCCTTGCCTCCGGCATCGACCCGAAGAAGCACATCGTCTTCAACCAGTCGCGGGTGATGCAGCATGCCGAGCTTGCCTGGATCTTCAACTGCGTGGCGCGCATCGGCTGGATGAACAAGATGACGCAGTTCAAGGACAAGGCCGGCAAGGACCGCGAAAATGCCTCGCTGGGCCTGCTAGCCTATCCCTCACTGATGGCGGCCGACATCCTGCTCTACCGCGCCACCCATGTGCCGGTGGGCGAGGATCAAAAGCAACATCTGGAGCTGACCCGCGACATCGCGCAAAAGTTCAACAATGACTTTTCGAGCCGCATCGCCAGTCTTGGCGCCGGCGTCGAGATGCAGGTTGGCGAAGAGACGGTAAACGGGTTCTTCCCGATCACCGAACCGGTGATCGGCGGGCCGGCGGCGCGCATCATGAGCCTGCGCGACGGCTCCAAGAAGATGTCGAAGTCGGACCCGTCGGATCTGTCCCGCATCAATTTGACCGACGATGCCGACACCATCTCGAAGAAGATCCGCAAGGCCAAGACCGACCCGGAAGCGTTGCCAAGCGAAGTCGACGGCCTGGAAAGCCGCCCGGAAGCGGAAAACCTGGTCGGCATCTATGCAGGGCTGGCCGAGATGTCGAAGGCGGACGTGCTGAAGGAATTCGGCGGTCAGCAGTTTTCCGTGTTCAAGCCGGCGCTCGCCGACCTTGCCGTGGAAAAACTGGCGCCGATCGCCGGCGAGATGCGCCGTATCAAGGGCGACCGCGCCTATGTCGACGCGGTGCTGAGAGACGGCGGCGAACGCGCCGGCGCGCTGGCTGAGACCACCATGAAGACGGTACGCGAGATTATCGGCCTGTTGCAGGGCTGATCCTACCGTCAGTGCACCGCACCATTCTGGCCCAAGGCCGGCGGCTTGCCGCCGGTCTGTCGCGGTGGCAGATTGCGGCCGAAACATCGAGTAGATAGACATGGTCTCCAAACGCCTCAGTCGCGAAGCCGGCCATCGCAGGAAATTCCTGACGATCATCGACGACACGCCCGAGTGCGAGCGCGCCGTCGCCTACGCCTCCAAGCGGGCGCAGAGCACCAGCGGCACGCTGGTGCTGCTCTACATCATCACACCGGACGACTTTCAGCACTGGCTGGGCGTCGAGAAGATCATGCGCGAGGAAGCCAATGCCACGGCACGCGCGGCACTCGACGGCTACGCCAACAAGGTGCGCCAGAAGCTCGGCATCGAGCCCGAGATGGTGGTGCGCGAAGGCAAGCCGACCGAAGAGATCCACAAGCTGATCGAGGAAGACCAGGACATCGCCATCCTGGTGCTGGCGGCAGGTGCCGGCAAGGAAGGACCCGGGCCGCTGGTCGGGGCTGTTGCCGGCAAGGGCGCCGCCTTCCCTATTCCGGTCACAGTGGTGCCGCAGAACCTGTCTGACGAGGAGATCGACAGCCTCGCATAGAGAGTGATGCCGGAAGTGTGAAGCGGTTTCGGATAACATCACGATCCTGGATTTATAGCCCGCGCGGGATTCATTCCCAGCCAGCAAAAACATTCCGCCAGCCAGCCGTTTTGAGCGACGCGTTTCGCTTGAATGTCCAGCCGATTGAGCCTATTTAGAACTATTCCAAACTAGCTGCCCGACTGGGGCACGGAGACGGCCATGTTCATCCAGACCGAATCGACGCCGAACCCGGCAACGCTGAAGTTCCTGCCCGGCAAGGAAGTCCTTGTTGAAGGCACCGCCGATTTCCGCGACGCCGACAGTGCAGCCAGCGCATCGCCGCTGGCCGGCCGGCTGTTCGAGATCCCCGGCGTGACCGGCGTCTTCTTCGGCTATGACTTCATCACCGTGACCAAGGACGGCCCGGACTGGCAGCACCTGAAGCCGGCGATCCTGGGCGCCATCATGGAGCATTTCATGTCGGGCGCGCCCGTGATGGTCAACGCCGGCCCCGCCGCCGAGACCAGCCAGACCGGCGAATTCTACGACAAGGCCGATGAGCAACTGGTCATCACCATCAAGGAACTGCTCGACACCAGGGTGCGCCCGGCGGTTGCCCAGGATGGCGGCGACATCACCTTCCGCGGCTTCGAGAACGGCACCGTGTTCCTGCACATGAAGGGCGCCTGCGCCGGCTGCCCGTCCTCGACGGCGACGCTGAAGCACGGCATCCAGAACCTGCTCCGCCACTTCGTGCCGGAAGTACAGCAGGTCGAGCAGGTCTCCTAAGACCCTTCACGCATTCGAGCGAGCAACAAAAAACCGGGCCAGATTGCCCGGTTTTCTGTTTTGGACGTCCGTTGTTGCCTAGACGGTCCGCGTACGAAGGGTAACGCCTATTTTGACCATGATCTTCCCGAAAACCGGTTCCACTTTTCGCTTTCGTGGACCTCGGTTCCGGATCATGGTCCTACATCACGATGACCTTGGCACCGACCGACGTGCGGTCGTAGAGGTCGATGATGTCCTGGTTCATCAGCCGGATGCAGCCTGACGACATCGCCTTGCCGATCGAATTCCATTCCGGACTGCCGTGCAGGCGGTAGCCCATGTCGCCGCCCTTGTTGAACAGATACATGGCGCGCGCGCCGAGCGGGTTCTTCAAGCCCGGCTCCATGCCGCTCGCGAACTTCGCTAGCTCCGGCTGGCGCTGGATCATCTGCCGCGGCGGCGTCCAGGTCGGCCATTCGCGCTTCAGCGCGATATGGGCGGTGCCGTGCCATTCAAAGCCTTCGCGGCCGACGCCGATGCCGTAGCGGATCGCCCGGCCGTCGCCTTCGACGAAGTAGAGAAACTTGTTCTGGGTATCGACGACAATGGTGCCCGGCTTTTCCGAGGTGTCGTAATTTACCTCTTGCCGGTGGTACTTCAGCGGCACCCTCTCGATCGGGATGCGCGGCAGTTGGTAGCCTGCATCGTTCACCGAACCGTAGTTGTTGGTGAACAGCTGCGAGCCGATCGTGCTGCAACCCGAGATCGCGGCCGACAACGCAAGTGCGGCGACGATTGCAAATGACTTCATGCGCATGAAATGGTCCGATGCCCCGCCAAGATGTCGCGACACGTTACGGCCGCTTTTCCTGAAATCATTCATGCTGGCATTTGCTTTGCTTGCCAAGCGCGCGATGCCTATATGCAGGAGCTTACGTGCCGGTAAGCCGTCAACTATGGCATTTCGGCAACAGGACTCACGGGATTGTGAAGGAAAAACAATGGGCGGCCCTGTCGGATAGCCTAGAATCAGGGAACCACATCGAGGAATCACAATGAATGTAGGCGATGCCGCGGCGCGGTCCGGCCTGCCGGCCAAGACCATCCGCTACTATGAAGAGATCGGCCTGATCGCGCCGGCGCGCGCCGGCAATGGCTACCGCGATTATTCCAGCGACGACATCCATCGGCTGGCCTTCCTGCGCCGCGCCCGCAACCTCGGCTTTTCAATCGAAGATTGCCGCCAGCTGATGGCGCTCTACCGGGATCGCAGCCGCGCCAGCCACGATGTGCGCGAGATCGCCGCCGCCCATGTCAGCGCCATCGAGGAAAAGGTGCGCGAGCTGCAGTCGATGCGCACGACCTTGCAGACGCTGATCCAGGCCTGCCATGGTGACGACCGGCCGGATTGCCCGATTTTGGATGATATTGCGGGGGCTGCGCTGCTCGAGAACAGGCCGGCTTCGGCCATATAGGTAGTATCTCGACTGACTAAAATACGGGAACGTCCAAGGGACAAGAACGGAACCAAAGCGGTTACATCAGACCTTTGCGTTCCCGGCGCAAGACTTTAGTCCGGCCGCCTTATAGCTAAGAACGGAAGTTGATCGGCGGACGCAGGGGCGTTCCGGAGCAATACCAGACCGCGCCGATACAGATATGGTGCGATCGCGGAAGGCGCTCGGATCAAGTCGTAGCCTCAGTTCTGTCAACCGTATAATTGCCGCCATTCCCCTACGGCTGGGTAGCGCTCGTGAGCAGTGGGTCATCTAGCTCTGCCTTTGTCTTCAGGACGGCATCAACGAGGGAACCGAACTCCTCGACGCTGAATGTGTAACTATCCTGGACCGCTCCCATATGGCTGAGGCGAAGCGTACGAATTTCCGGTTTTCGGCTGGGATGCGCTTCACCAGAAACATGAATGAATAGGGACCCGCGATCGCTGAGTACCGGCGCAACTCTTCGGTCGCGGGGAAAAGCCGGTTGATGAATCCCAAAAACCCCATGGTGTCTCCCCTCGTGCCAAGGACCGTGCTTCTTATCATTGCGAGAGAAAATTCGCCTATGGGTTTGTCAACCATACGATCGCCATGGTCACAGGCGATTATCCCGTTGACAAACCTAAAGTGATTACGTGGGGTAAGGGCATAGGAGATTTCCATGTCCGTTCTGTCCCGCCCCGAGTTCCACGACGAAGCCAAGGCTTTCGAGCATGTGGAAGGCATCTTGTGGCCGAATGGTCCGGTTTGCCCCAAGTGCGGCTCTGTTGATCGCCACTACGCATTGAAGGGCGTTCGCACCAAGCCGTCCAAGAAAAACCCCAACGGCGTCGAGCGTCACGGCCTGTACAAGTGCAGCGCTTGCCGTTCGCAGTTTACCGTCCGTATGGGTTCGATCTTTGAGGAAAGCCATATGCCGCTCACCAAGTGGCTTCAGGCTATCCACCTTATGTGTGCCTCTAAGAAGGGCATCAGCGCTCACCAGATGCACCGCATACTCGAATGCAAGTATGAGACCGCTTGGTTCCTGTGCCACCGCATTCGCCTTGCAATGGCATCTGGCGACTTCTCCCCGCTTGGCGGCAACGGCAAGACCGTAGAAGTTGACGAGACCTACATTGGCCGCTTGCTAACGCTCCCGTCAAACGTGGCGGTGGCGCTCACAAGAACACGGTCGTTACGCTGGTAGAGCGTGGTGGCCGCGCCCGTTCCTTCCACGTCGATACGGCCCGCATGGGCAACGTCATGCCAATCGTTCGCGCCAACATCGCTCGCGAGAGCGCATTGATGAGCGACGAAAGCGGCATCTATCGCCGTGCCAGCCAGGATTTCGCCTCGCACGATGTCGTCACGCATTCCAAGGACGAGTACGTGCGCTACGAAGGCGAGAAGACCATCCACACGAACACCGTGGAAGGCTTCTATTCGATTTTCAAGCGCGGCATGAAAGGCGTCTATCAGCATTGCGGCGAACACCATCTGCACCGCTACCTCGCTGAATTCGACTTCCGCTACAGCAACCGCATTGCCATGGGTGTTGATGACGGCACCCGCACTTTCATCGCGTTGAAGGGTGCCGCTGGTAAGCGCCTCACCTATCATAGACCTGCTTGACGAGAAGCGGACGCATTTCCGGAAGGCGGTGCAACTCGAATTGCCCTACTGGCGATATGCGAGGCACACGAAGCCGGGGCGATGAACCCCGGCTTTGCTATGAGAGCAAGTCCAGATATTGGTCGGCTTCGTCTTTTGGCATTGCCCGAAGTTCTTCCTCGGTCATGCCGGCTGCCTTAAGCTTGGCAAGCTGGTCTAAGGAAAGCATGCGGCTATCACCGAGGAATTCCTCGTCCGATAGGAGTGGCCGTGCAACTACCTCACCCTTCTCGACAGGAACGCCCTTCTTGAAACTCCTGTTGGGATACCATTCTTTGAGACCCCAAGTTCCGCGGTCAACCTTCACGAGATCGCCAACATCATTAGCGCGGCGTGTAAGGACCGAACCAATGGTGTTGACGGCATCTTTGGAGTTCATTGCGAGGCCGCCACGCTTGAATGCGGCAGCAATGTCGGGATTGCGCAAAGGTTGACGCTTGGCCGCCAGCAACTTTTTAGCAGCGTCGACAATGGACATTCCCAAGAAGGCCCCCGGCGAATCAATGTCCGAATTTTGCCCCGTGGGGGCGACCGAAGCCGCCGTCAAATAAGAGCCGGATGGGGTTCCGCCACGCATCGCTTCGATGGCGCTAATGGCTTGTTCTATTTGAGCCTTCTTGGCCCGGAGATCATTAAGCACAACCTCGTACGGGTCAGTGGCCATTGATTCCACAGACATTTTTGTTGCTCCCAGAGCTTAGTGGTGCTATACGGGAAGCCGTCGATACTGACTGCGAAGCAGCCGACTGGCGGCTTTCAGTGGGACATCAGGGGTCGTGGACCCCCTCCTGCTATTCTGACCGTCATCTTCTTTGCAACCTCCTCGTCTCTTGGCCTACCGGGCTGGGTTGAGGTTAAAGGGCTGTGTGGGGCCACGAACCCCCACACAGCCCTTATCGCATGAGTCGCTGGAATAAACAAGCAGCGCTAGGGTTGGCCGCTACGAAACCCACTCAAAACTCAAGCAGGACATCCTGTGATGGTATCCAAGCAGCCGAAGTCGCAAGTCGAGAAGTTCCGGGAAGCCGCCGGCGAACTGAAAACCGATCAGTCAGACGCCGCCTTTGAAGCCGTGGTGAACAAGATCGCCCACGCACCGAAGCTCACCAATGAGCAGATAAAAGAACTGGTGCGCCGGAAGCGAGAGGAAGCCAAGGACTAGGCCCCAATGCGCCGTGTGGTTTGAATCGGCGCATCGATCAGCGCCTTATAGCCAGTTGCGACGTGTTTGACGACTGCGACTTGGTCGTCGGGGTTTGAGATTTTCCTCGCTTCAAGTTGAAGGGTAACCGCACCTTCAACCTGGATGACCATGTTTAGCTGGTCGGTGGATAGATGGTCGCGGACATTGCACTTACCCGGGAGCTTCCATTTCGTCCGCAGTTGGGCTGCCGTCCCGCCGAACATGATTTTGTAAATCGCATCGGTGTTATTCGAATAGTGGAACCACTCCGTCGCACCATGCTCCTTGTAGGAATCGGTTGCGGCAATTCGGATAGTTTTGCTTCGGCCCCGAGTTTCAGCGCGTTCGATGCTACGTGGAGAAGCTCCGCCTCCATCATATTGAACGCTTGGATATAGCGCTCTTTCCAGCGCATTGCCCTAGGGCCGGTAAAGCCCATAACTAGCAACGAGAACCCATCCCGCGTCATGCGGAACATAGGCTGAAGGCGGCCACGATTATCCTCGTATTCAATCGGCTCAAAGTTGAGCCGATAAAATTCCTCTGAGCATTCAATGCCTTCGACATCGCGAAGGACATTTTTGTGTAATTTGCCGAACCGTTCCGCCACGGCCAAAGAGTCAACAAGCAAGCGCTCGTCGGTGAAGTTCAACAACTTCATCGCATCGAACATCGTCAACTGTTGCTCACCAGAATCAACCATCGCGGTGCCCCCGTTGCCCAAGGCGGCAACATTTAGCACAGGTGGCTCTATTCCCCTACGGCTGGGTAGCTTTCGGAAATTGCGCACGGTATGTTTAGCGTTCCATAGATTCTTCGAGGCGCTCCGTGCCACTTCCGATGTTTCTTTTTGCTGCAACGCCAGTCATGATATTTATATATTTCAGTCTTTTAGATATCAGAACAAATAGGTGGAAAAAGACCGATAGAAAACCTCTGCTATACGTCTATATAGCGCTTCATATCGCCGTAATTATTGGAATAATTGTATCCTTTTTTGAGTTATATATTAAAGATTGATAGCAGGGCTTGAATTGTCCCCTGCGCCGGCCTGTCAGGCATATAATCCTATTTCACTTTGGGTTTGTCAACCGGATAATCGCCTGGTCACACAGGGTTCAAACCGTGAACAAAATCTGGCATGGTGGCTGCCATGCCGATCATTTCACCGATTCCCCTCAATCCTCTCATCGACGGCCGCCAGTCCGAACGCGCCATGCTGGTGCGGCGCGGCGTGCAGAGGCTGTTGATGCAAATGGGCATGCATGTGCTGCCCGAACTGTCGCTGGCCACCGGGCGGCGCGCCGACCTTGTGGCGCTGACCCGGCAGGGCGATATCTGGATCATCGAGGTCAAATCCTCGATCGAGGATTTCCGCGTCGACCGCAAATGGCCTGACTACCGGCTGCACTCCGACCGCTTCTTCTTCGCCACCCATCCGGGCGTGCCATCGGATATCTTCCCCGAGGAATGCGGCTTCATCCTCTCCGACGGCTACGGCGCCGAGATTCTGCGCGATGCGCCCGAGCACCGGATGGCGGCGGCAACGCGCAAGGCGCTGATGCTGCGCATCGCACGGGCGGGTGCGGCGCGGCTGCTGGCGGCGGAACTGGCGGGTGTGGCGGTGCCGGCGCTGGCGGGAGAGAGCGAGTAGACGAAGCTCAAGTTCCTCGCCCCGCTTTGCGGGGGCGAGGAACCCAAGAACACCTACTCCACCACCTCCTCCACCCCTGCCGCCGGCGCCATCAGGAGCACGGCGGCACCCAGCAGCGCTGCAACGAAGGACCCCGCCAGGATGCCGACCTTGACGGCGTCCTGCAGCGCCATGTCGTTGGCGAAGGCGAGCAGGCCGATGAACAGGCTCATGGTGAAGCCGATGCCGCAGAGCAGCGAAATGCCGATCATGTGCAGCCAGCCGGCATTGACCGGCAGGTCGGCGAAGCCGAGCCGGATCGCCAGCGCCGAGGAGCCGAAGACGCCGGCCAGCTTGCCCAGCACCAGGCCGGCGGCAACGCCGAGCGTCAGCGGCTCGACCAGGGCAGAGGCGCTGAGGCCGGCCAGCGACACGCCGGCATTGGCAAAGCCGAAAATCGGGATGACGAAGAACGGCACGATCTTGTGCAGGCCGTGCTCCAACCGGTGCAGCGGCGAATGGTCGAGATCGTGCCCGCTGCCGGGAGAAGTTTTCAGCGGAATGGTGAGCGCCAGCGCCACGCCGGCCAGCGTCGCATGCACACCCGATTTCAGCACGAGCACCCACAGCACGGCGCCGAGCACGAGGTAAGGCGTCAGCCTCGTCACCCGCATGCGGTTGAGCACGATGAGCACCGCGATGACGGCGAAGGCCGCACCGAGATAGGCCAGCGACAGGCCGCTTGTGTAGAAGATGGCGATGATGATGACGGCGCCGAGATCGTCGATGATGGCGAGCGCGGTGAGAAATATCTTGAGCGACGCCGGCACGCGGTTGCCGAGCAGCGACAGTACGCCGAGCGCAAAGGCGATATCGGTGGCGGTCGGGATCGCCCAGCCGGAGAGCGCGGCGGCGTTGTTGCGGTTGATGGCGACATAGACCAGCGCGGGAACCAGCATGCCGCCGGCGGCGGCGACGCCCGGCAGCACGCGGCGCGGCCAGGTCGAGAGCTGACCGTCGAGCATCTCGCGCTTGATCTCGAGGCCGACCAGCAGGAAGAACACCGCCATCAGCCCATCATTGATCCAGTGCGACACGCTGAGCGGGCCGAGATAGGCGTGGAGAGCGGCGAAATAGGTTTCGGCCAATGGTGAATTGGCGACGATCAGCGCAAGGGCTGCCGCAACCATCAGGATGATGCCGCCCGCCGCCTCGCCATCGAGGAATTCGCGAAGGATGGATTTCGGCTGCTTGTCGCGCATCTGTGCTCCGTTGCCGGGTTTTCCGGCGGCGTTATTGCCGATGATGGGCAAAGGTCGATGGCACGGCAAGCGCAACTGTTTCCAGCGTTGGCGCCGCCCCTCATTGTCCTGCCGGACGTTCGTTATTCGAAAAGCCAAGCAGTTGGCTTTTCGTCCGCTTCGCGGACCATTCCTCAACTCCCCGCATAGCGACGGGGAGAAAGAGGCAGCTTCAGCCTAGCCGTCGTCTCCTGCAACGCCGGCGATTGGCGAAACCGGCGATGAGAGCGCCCCTCTCCCCCGTCTCTATACGGGGAGAGGATGCCGGCAGGCAGGTGAGGGGCAGCGCTAAGGTTCGGCAATTGGCGGCCGGCGCCGCCGGCGCGTGAACCTCAGCGTGGTGCGCGCTTGGCGAGTATGCGCTGCAGCGTGCGGCGATGCATGTTGAGCCGGCGCGCGGTTTCCGACACGTTGCGGTCGCACATTTCGTAGACGCGCTGGATGTGTTCCCAGCGCACGCGGTCGGCCGACATCGGATTTTCCGGGGGGGCGGCGCGCTCGCCGGCGGTGCGGGTGAGCGCTGCAAACACGTCGTCGGCGTCAGCCGGCTTCGACAGATAGTCGATGGCGCCGAGCTTCACCGCGGTCACCGCGGTGGCGATGTTGCCGTAGCCGGTGAGGATGACGGTGCGGGCATCGTCGCGCTTCTCGCGGATGGCGGCGACGACGTCGAGGCCGTTGCCGTCGCCAAGCCGCATGTCGACCACCGCATAGGCCGGCGGGTGGGCGCGCGCCTTGGCCACTGCCTCCTCGACGCTCTCGGCCGTCTCGACCACGAAACCCCTGGTTTCCATGGCGCGGGCCAGCCGCGTCAGGAACGGCTTGTCGTCGTCAACGATGAGCAGCGAGGTGTCCTCGCCTTCGACCATTGCGCCAATTGCTTCTTCGCCAGTCATTATCTTAAAAAATCCTGCTGCCTTAATTTTACGCAGATATAGTTCCTGAACGCCATTGTCCAATTTTGCCGCCTCCGCCAAGGCTTTTACGCGGTGTCGAACATCGAGATCCCCACCGATTCCGGGTTAAGGAAGACGGTGCGGGGCCACGATATCTGCACGATGGCGCCCTCGCCCAGTCCGCTCGAATTGCGGAAATCGAGCGTGGCGCCGGAGCGTTCGAGCAAGGTCTTGGCGATGAACAGCCCGAGGCCCAGGCCACCGCCGGCTTCGTTGCCCTGGCGCGTCGACATATAGGGCTCGCCGATGCGGTCGATGATTTCGGGGGGAAAGCCCGGCCCGTCATCGATGATCGAGAAGGTGACGTCGAGTTCGTCCCAACTCCATCGCACCGTCACACTGTTGCGGGCGAAGTCGACGGCGTTCTCGACGAGATTGCCGAGGCCGTAGATGACGCCGGGGTTGCGTCGTCCCACCGGTTCGGGGCCGACGCGCTCGCCCGGCCGAAGCTTGATCGAGATGCCGAAATCGCGGTGCGGCGCCGTCACCTCCTCGACCAGCGAGGTCAGCGGCAGACGGGACAGATGCGCCTCGCCCTCGGAGGACAGGCTGGTCAGCCGCTTCAGGATCTCGCGGCAGCGCTCGCTCTGCGACCGCAACAGCTTCACATCCTCACCATATTTCGGATCGTTGCCCAGCGCCTTCTCCATTTCCTTGGAGACAAGGGCGATGGTGGCGAGCGGCGTGCCGAGCTCGTGCGCGGCGGCGGCGGCGAGGCCATCGAGCGCCGACAGATGCTGTTCGCGTTGCAACACCAGTTCGGTGGCGGCAAGCGCATTGGCGAGCAGGCGGGCTTCCTCGGCGACGCGGAAGGCATAGATGGCGGTGAAGGCGATCGAGGAAAACACCGCCATCCATATGCCGGCGACATAGATGAATGGCATGGGCAGCGGCGCGCCCTCATACCATGGCAGCGGCTGGTGGAAGAAGACCAGCAACGTGGCCGCCGCCATGACCAGCGCGCCGAGCACCGCAGTTAGCCGCAGCGGCAGCGACGCCGCCGAGATGACGACGGGCACGGTCATCAGCACCGAGAACGGGTTGGTGAGGCCGCCAGTCAAAAAGAGCAGGCCGGCAAGCTGCAGGCTGTCGAAGGTTAGGATGAAAAAGGCTGAGAACGGGGTCAGCCGGTGCGCTGCCGGATAGCGGAAGGTCAGCACCAGGTTGAGCCAGGCCGAGCAGGCGACCAGCGCGAAGCAGAGGCTGACCGGCAGCGGGAATTTGAGCCCATAGGCGACGACCAGCACCGCCAGGCTCTGGCCGACGATGGCCAGCCAGCGCAGCCGGATCAGCGTGTTGAGGCGCAGCCGCTGGCTTTGCTGGAAGTCTGGCGCGTGCACAATGTTGATCATGGCCAAGGATTATAGCCGGGAAAGGACGAGCGCTAGGTCCCTCGCGGTTTGGCGCGGGCGGTGGCCGCAGCGAGCAGCGGATTTTCCGGCCAGACATGGCGGGGATAGCGGCCGCGCATGTCGGTGCGCACATCGGCCCAGGAGCCGCGCCAGAAGCCGGGCAGGTCGCGCGTCGTCTGGATCGGCCGGTGCGCCGGCGACAACAGCTCGAGCGTCAGCGGCACGGTGCCGTTGGCGATTGCCGGATGGCGGTCAAGGCCGAACAGTTCCTGCACGCGGATGGCCAGCACCGGCCATTCGCCGTCATAGCGGATCGGCACATGGCTGCCGGAGGGCGCGTCGAAATGGGTCGGCGCCAGTGTGCCGATCTTGCGCTGCAATTCGTGCGGCACCAGCGCCATCAGGCCTGACGACAGCACGCCGGGATCGATGGCGGCGAAGGATGCCTTGCCCGACAGGAACGGCAGCAGCCAGTCGTCGAGGCGTTCGAGCAGGGCGGCTTCCGAAACATCGGGCCAGGGCGCGCCGAGGCCGCGATGCAGCCAGCCAAGCCGTTGGCGCAGCGTCTCGCCGTCCTTGCCCCATTCCAGCAGCGACAGGCCGTGCTCGCACAAGGCATCCAGGATGGCGCGGTCGGCGTCTGTTCCGTTTGGTGCGGGCAGCATGCGCTCCGACAAAGTGATGGCGCCGAGCCTGGCGGTCTCGCGCACGCGCACCGCGCGCCGCTCGCGGTCGAAGCTTGTCTCGCGGCGCGTCTCGATCCTGTCGGCGAGAGCGGCACGGATGTCGGTCTCGTGGACCGCGGCCGCGGCGGTTATACGAGCGTTTTGCGCCTTGCCTTGCAGATCGGCGACGACCAGCCAGGTCTCGCCGGCCAGCGGATCGGCGGCGTCGACCATTGCACCGGAGCCATTGGCCAGCACAAAACGGCCGCGCTCACCGCGCGCTTTTGCGACACGGTCCGGCCAGGCGTGGATGAGGAGAAGACCGGCAGAAGCGGTTTCGCTGCTCTTGGCGCCGCCCGCCTCCTTCGCCAATCGCCCGGCAAGCTGCCTTGCCGCAACGGCGCGCGGTGACTTTTCGGTGCGGAAGCGCATCAAGCGCCGTTCGAGGTCGGCGCCGTCGCCGCCGAGACCACGCTCGGTGAGCAGGACGGCTAGCATCGCAGCCTCGAGCGCGTGGCCGCCGCCAGCGGCTTCAGCGACCATGTGTGCGAGCCGCACGGGCAGGGCCAGCTTGCGCATCGCGCCGCCCGCCTCCGTCAGCCGGCCAGCCGCATCGATGACGTGCAGCGCCAGGAGCAGGGCCCGCGCCTCGTTGAGCGCGGGAATGGGCGGCGGATCGAGGAAGGACAGGCTTGCGGGATCGGCGACGCCGAAGGCGGCGCAATCGAGCAGCAGGCCGGACAGGTCGGCTTCGAGAATCTCGGGTGGGGTGAAGGCGGGAAGGGCCGCCGTCTGCTCGGCCCGCCAAAGGCGGATGGCGACGCCTGGCTGTGTACGCCCGGCGCGGCCGGCGCGCTGGTCGGCGGACGCCCTGGAAACGCGCACCGTCTCCAGCCGGGTCAGGCCGCTCGCCGGTTCGTAGCGCGGCAGCCGCGACAGGCCGGAATCGATGACGACGCGCACACCGTCGATGGTGATCGAGGTCTCGGCGATCGACGTCGCCAGCACCACCTTGCGGCGGCCGGGCGGCGCCGGTTTGATGGCGGCATCCTGCGCCCTGTTGTCGAGCTGGCCGTAGAGCGGCACGATGTCGGTGTCGGCGCCGAGCCGGCCCTGCAGCCGCTCGGCGGTGCGCTCGATCTCGCGCTGTCCCGGCAGGAAGGCGAGCACGCTGCCGCTCTCGCCGGCAAGAGCGGAGCGGATCGCCTTGGCCATGGCGTCTTCGATGGGAACGCCGGCTGGCCGCTCGTCGTATCTGACATCTACGGGGAACGCACGGCCTTGGCTTTCGATCACCGGGGCGCCGGACAGGAGTTTCGCGACGCGCGCGCCATCGAGCGTTGCCGACATCACCAGCAGCCGCAAATCCGGCCGCAGCGCGCCCTGCACGTCGAGCGCCAGCGCCAGGCCGAAATCGCCGTCGAGCGAGCGCTCGTGGAATTCGTCGAAAATCACCGCGGAGACGCCGGGCAGCTCGGGATCGTCTAGGATCATGCGCGCCAGGACGCCTTCGGTGACGACCAGGATTTTTGTCCGGGCCGATGTGCGGTTTTCCATGCGCATGGCATAGCCGACAGTGGCGCCGGGCTCTTCATCAAGCAATTCGGCCATGCGGCGGGCGGCGGCGCGGGCGGCGAGCCGGCGCGGTTCGAGCAGGACGATCTTGCCGGCGCCCAGCCACAGCGCATCGAGCAGCGCCAGCGGCACCAGCGTCGTCTTGCCGGCGCCAGGCGGCGCCACCAGGACGGCGCTGTTGCCGGAGGCGAGCGCCTCGCTCAATGCCGGCAGCACAGCCGAGACCGGAAGCTCGGGCAAGGATCTCGTCGTCATTGCGTCCGCATATCAGCGGTCACCATGGCCATGCAACCGGATCAAAGCCTTGTGCGTGAAAACGGGTTCCAGCGCACCGTGCCCAGCCGCACCTCCTCGCGCACCATGGTGAGCAGGCCGGACGCGCCGACGACGGCAAGGCCGACCAGCGATATCCAGTCCGGATACTCCTGGAAGAACAGCGCGCCGAGGATGACCGCCCAGACGATCTGCGAATAATGCGTCGGCGCCATGCGGTTGGCCGGCGCGTATTTGGCGGCCAGCAGCTGCAGCAATTGGCCGCCGGCGGTAAAGGCGCCGCCCAGCACCAGCCACAGCAGCTGCATGGCGTTGGGGAGGGTGAACGATGTAGCGATGGTGCCGGCCCCGTTGAACAGCAGCCCGTAACCGATGAGCACGCCGAGCATGGTGGTGCGCTTTTCCTGCTGGGCGAGCGACCGCATCAGGATGACGCTGGCCGCGGCGAGGAAGGCCACCGTGAAGGCGGCAAGGTGTCCGAGATGCAACTCGCGAAAACCTGGCCGCACCACCAGCATGACACCTGCAAAGCCGGCAACCACCGCCAGCCAGCGCCATGGACCGACCTTTTCTTTCAGGATGACGGTCGAGAGAATGGTAACGCAAAGCGGCGCCAGGAAGATCAGTGCATAGGTCTCGGCCAGCGGAATGGTGGTGAAGGCGTAGACGCTGAGCACGCCCGAGGCGATGCCGGCCCAGGCGCGGGCCTGCACCGCCCATGGCCGCCCGGTGCGCCAGAAGTCGCGCCAGCGCTCATCGACTGGGCGGCTGAAAAACAGGAAGCAGCCGGCAAACAGCGTGGTGAAGAAGCCGATCTCGAAGACGGTGAACTGTCCGCCAAGGCTCTTGATAACGGCATCGCTGCACGAATAGCTTGCATAGGCGATGAGGGCGAGCAGGATTCCGTTCGTCACGTTTTTCCATTTCCGGGGAGAGTGCAGTGAAGGTATTGGCGCTCGGCGCGCATCCCGACGACATCGAGATATTCATGTTCGGTACGCTGGCTGCCTATGCCACGCAAGGCGCAGAACTGACTTTTGCCGTGGCCACGGATGGCGCCAGGGGCGGCATGGGCGACCCGAGCGTTTTGGCTCGTGTCCGCCGCGACGAGGCGTCGGCCGCTGCGGCGTTGCTCGGCGCAACCCTTCGCTTTCTCGACTTTCCCGACGGCGAACTGGTGGCCGATGCGGCACTGATCGCTTCGCTGAAAGCGCTGATACGCGAGACCGCGGCGGATCTGGTGATCACGCATGCCCCCAACGACTATCACGCCGACCATCGTGCTTTGTCGGACGGCGTGCGCATCGCGGCCTCGTTCGGCGTCCCCGTGCTGCATGCCGACACGATGGGCGGCACCGGTTTTGTGCCGACGCATTACGTCGACATTTCCGCCTACGGCGATATCAAGACGCAGGCGATCCGAGCGCACCAGTCGCAGTGGCCGGAGCAATATGTCGACAGAGCGCGCGTCCAGAATGAGTTTCGCGCCGGGCAATGCAACAGCGTTCCCGGCTCCCTGGCCGAGGCCTTCCGATTCGAGCCGACATTTCCCTTCGCCGACATCCGCGCGCTGCTGCCGCCCGCGCCCCCTGTTCGGCGGGTGACGCCGCAGACGAAAATTATAGGCGACCCCGGCTAAGCAACTTCCGGGCGAGCCGTCCGGCAATCATTTCCCAACGATTTCAATCGCCGTTTCGCCATGTTGCGGCGCAGCGACGAATTCGCTTGCCTTGTTTAGTAAAAATTGCATCACTAAACAAATTACTAAACATCTGCGGCGCACCGCGCCGCCCTGGCGGCATAGCGTGCCGTGTTTAGCCCCTCGGAGGAGCGAGGGTTGAGGGGTTCTTGAAACGGCCATCCGGGCGCGTTTCGCAAATGGGAGGAAGGCATGAAATCGAGCTTGAAACTGGCGTTGGGGCTGGCCTCGGCGATTACCGCGTCGACAGCCGTCTCGAACGCGGCGCACGCTGAAGACCTGACGCTTTGCTGGGCCGCCTGGGATCCGGCAAACGCGCTGGTCGAACTGTCCAAGGATTTTACCAAGGAAACCGGCATCGGCATGAAATTCGAATTCGTGCCGTGGACCAACTATGCCGACCGCTTCCTCAACGAGCTCAACTCGCACGGCAAACTTTGCGACCTGATCATCGGCGACAGCCAGTGGATCGGCGGCTCGGCCGAGAACGGCCACTACGTCAAGCTGAACGACTTCTTCGACAAGGAGAAGATCAGCATGGACGACTTCGTGCCGGCAACCGTCGTCGGCTATTCCGAATGGCCGAAGAACACGCCGAACTACTGGGCGCTGCCGGCCATGGGCGACGTCGTCGGCTGGACCTACCGCAAGGACTGGTTCTCCAAGCCGGAACTGCAGAAGGAATTCAAGGAAAAGTATGGTTGGGACCTCGGCCCACCGACCACCTTCGACCAGCTGAAGCAGGTCGCCGAGTTCTTCCAGAAGCGCGAGATCGACGGCAAGACCGTCTATGGCGCCTCTATCTACACCGAGCGCGGCTCGGAGGGCATCACCATGGGCGCCATGGACGTGCTCTACAGCTTCGGCTTCCAGTATGAAAACCCGAAGAAGCCCTACGAGATGGAAGGCTTCGTCAACTCCGAGAAATCGGTGAAGGGGCTGGAATTCTACAAGTCGCTCTATGATTGCTGCACCCCGCCCGGCGCGTCGAACAGCTACATGGGCGAAGGCGTCGACGCCTTCAAATCCGGTCAGGTGGCCATGCACATGAACTTCGCCTTCACCTGGCCCGGCCTGCAGAAGGACGAGAATGTCGGCGGTGACAAGATCGGCTACTTCGTCAATCCGAAGGGTCCCGGCGGCGCCCAGTTTGCGCAGCTTGGCGGCCAGGGCATTTCGGTCGTGTCCTATTCAGACAAGCAGGAATCGGCGCTGAAATACATCAAGTGGTTCGCCAACAAGGATGTGCAGGCCAAATGGTGGTCGCTCGGCGGCTATTCCTGCCTGAACGCGGTGGTCAAGGACCCGGCCTTCCCGTCCAGCCAGCCCTATGCACAGACCTTCCTCGACTCGATGGCGATCGTGAAGGACTTCTGGGCCGAGCCGAGCTACGCACCGCTGCTGCAGGCGTCGCAGAAGCGCTTCCACGACTATGTCGTTGCCGGCCAGGGTTCGGCCAAGGACGCGCTTGACGGCCTGGTCAAGGACTGGACGCAAGTGTTCCAGGACGACGGCAAGATGTAACCGGACCAACGGCTCCTCCCGAGCCTGACCCCAGAGGCGGATGATTTTCAGGCCGAATCGATCAGAAATCATCCGCCTCAGGGCTAAAAAGAGAGAGAGCATGATGTCGTCCGAAAACCGCTTCACACTTTTCGGCATCATGCTCTTGGTCCCGTGCTGCCCTTGGCACGGGACGCAGTTCAGATAAATTCCAGTGTCGAGACTTGACGTGACCGAAGCAGGACTCACCATGCTCAATCGGACTGCGGAGAACGTTGCCCGGGCGACCCCGGAGCCGTTGGCCCGCAAGGTCCGGGGGATCAGCGACAAGGGCCTCGCCTGGCTGTTCATCTCGCCGACGATCCTGTTGCTCTTGGCCATCAACATCTTCCCGCTGTTCTGGGCGATCTACCTGTCCTTCACCAACTTCCGCGCGAACCGCCCGAACGAGGTGGTGAAAAACCTCGGCTTCGCCAACTACCAGCGCATCCTCGGCGACCAGGACATCTGGATCGCCATGCAGACGACGGCGCATTTCGTGTTCTGGACGATCCTGCTGCAGACGCTGATCGGTTTCACGCTGGCGTGGCTGATCGACAGGAAGTTTCGCGGCCACCCCTTCTGGACGACCATCATCCTGGTGCCGATGATGCTGTCGCCGGCGGTGGTCGGCAATTTCTGGCGTTTCCTCTACGAGCCGCAGATCGGCCTGTTCGCCTACGCCATCTCGTTCGTCACCCGGATACCACCGACCGACATCCAGATGCTGTCCAACGTGTCGCTGGCGCCGTGGTCGATCATCATCGTCGACACCTGGATGTGGACGCCCTATGTCATGCTGATCTGTCTCGCCGGCCTGCGCTCCATCCCCGAATACATCTATGAAGCCGCCGAGGTCGACCGCGCGTCCAACTGGCGGCAGTTCTGGTCGATCACGCTGCCCATGGCGCTGCCCTTCATCATGCTGGCGGTGCTGTTTCGAGGCATCGAGAACTTCAAGATGTTCGACATGGTCAACCTGCTGACCGGTGGCGGGCCGGGCTCGACCACCGAGGTCGCCTCGATCACGCTGAAGCGGCAGGCCTTCGAGAGCTGGCGCACCGGATATTCCTCGGCCTTCGCCATCATCCTGTTCGTCGCGGTGTTTGGGCTGGCCAACATCTACGTCAAGGCGCTGAACAAGGTGAAGCAGAGATGAGCCTGACCACCGCCCACTCCGTCGTCGCCCCCTCGGCCAATTCGAAGCGGATCGCCGGCACGATCATCGTGCTCTACGCGCTGATCTCGATCGTGCCGTTGCTGTGGATCTTCGCCACCAGCTTCAAGACGCCGCCGGATTCGATCGCCTATCCGCCCAAGATTCTGTTCCAGCCGAGCATCGAGGGCTATTGCAACCTGTTCACGACGCGCACCAGGCAAACGCCCGACTACATCAACTCGCTCGGACCCGCGACCGGTTTCTGCGACGAGACCTCGCGCAAGCGCAACATGGTGATTGCCGGCCCGTCCAACTTCCTGCCGCGCTTCGTCAACTCACTGATCATCGCCTTCGGTTCCACCTTCTGCGCCGTATTCCTCGGCACGCTGTCTGCCTATGGTTTCTCGCGCTTCAAGGTGCCGCTGGCCGATGACCTTCTGTTCTTCATCCTGTCAACGCGCTTCATGCCGCCGATCGCGGTCGCGATTCCCATCTACCTGATGTACCGCGAGCTCGGCCTGTCCGACACCGCGCTGGGCATGATCCTGCTCTACACGGCGGTAAACGTGTCGCTGGCGGTGTGGCTGCTGAAAGGCTTCATCGACGAGATCCCGCGCGAGTATGAGGAAGCGGCGATGATCGACGGCTACACCAGGCTGCAGGCCTTCTGGCGCACCGTGCTGCCGCAAGCCACCACCGGCATCGCCGCGACCGCCATCTTCTGCCTGATCTTCGCCTGGAACGAATATGCCTTCGCCGCACTCTTGACGTCCGGCACCGCGCAGACCGCGCCGCCCTTCATCCCGACCATCATCGGCGAAGGCGGCCAGGACTGGCCGGCGGTTGCGGCCGGCACGACGATCTTCCTGGTGCCGATCCTGGTTTTCACCGTCCTGCTTCGCAAACAATTGCTGCGCGGCATCACTTTTGGGGCGGTGCGCAAATGATTGATGTGCCAGGTCGACCCCCACTCCCTCGAGCTTCGCTCGACACCTCTCCCCCGATCGACGGGGTAGAGGAAGGACGCGAACTTCATTCAGGCAGGCTGCCTTCCTCTCCCTCCGGAGGGGGGAGAAGTGGCGCTGCGAAGCAGCGACGGAGTGGGGGAACCACCTGGCAACCGTCTCGCCCCGTTGCCGGGCAGAAGGAAGGCAGCTACGCATGACGCGCCCAGCCATCTCCAAAAAGTCATCCTGGCCTCGCTGGGCCCGGCGCGGCCTCATGGAAAACATTGCGACGGCGCTCATCGCCGTCGGCTTCCTGATGCTGTTCCAGCCTTTCGCGCTCGCGCTCTACACCTACTCGTTCATCACCATGCTCGCCGGCACAGTGATGTTCATCATCGTCTCGAAATTCCCGGAATAATCATGGCCGAAATCCGCGTCCAACATTTGAGAAAGGCCTTCGGCGATTTCGTCGCCGTGCAGGATTCCAGCTTCATCGTCGAGGATGGCGAGTTCTTCGTCATGCTTGGCCCGTCGGGCTGCGGCAAGACCACGACGCTGCGCATGATCGCCGGGCTGGAACTGCCTACGGGCGGCCAGATCCTGCTCGGCGGCGAGGATGTCACCATGCGCCGGGCGCGGGAGCGGGACATCGCCTTCGTGTTCCAGCTGTTCGCGCTCTATCCGCATATGAATGTGCGCAAGAACATTGGCTTCCCGCTTCTCGCGCAAGGCATGCCCTCGGCCGAGATTCGAAGCCGTGTCGAGGAAACGGCGAAGCTGCTGCGCATCGACCATCTGCTCAACAAATCGGTCTCGGGCCTTGCCGGCGGCGACCGCCAGCGCGTGGCGCTCGGTCGCGCCATCGTGCGACGGCCAAAATGCTTCCTGATGGACGAGCCGCTCGGCACGCTCGACACCGAATTCCGCGATCTGATGGTGCATGAGCTGCGCGAGCTGCACAACCGCATCCACGCCACCACCGTCTATGTCACGCACGACCAGATGGAAGCGATGTCGATGGCCGACAAGATCGCCGTCATGAACCATGGCGTCATCGAACAGTTCGGCAGCCCGCGCGAAATCTACGACCGCCCGGCAACCATGTTCGTCGCCGATTTCATTGGCTCGCCGCCAATGAACTTTCTCGGCTTTGGCGGCGGATTGGCGAAGGGGGCGAAGGAGATCGTAGTGCAAGGCGCCAAGGTGGCGGTGCCGGAAGTGCGCGAGGATATCGCGCCGGCCGACATGGCGCTCGGCATCCGCCCCGAGCACATTCGCTTCGACGACGCCTCGAAACTACGCGGCGCCATCTATGGCACCGAATATCTCGGCACGACGCAGATCGTGGCCGTGGAAACGGCGGGCGGGATCATCAAGGCGCGGGTACCGGCCGAAATCCGGCTTGCTGCCGGCGACCATGTCGGCCTGACGCTGAACAGCGCGCGGTTGTCGCTGTTCGACAAGGGCTCGGGTCGGGCGGTGCGCACCGCTGTTCACGATACCGCCTCTCAAGGGAGAGCGCAGCATGGCTGACGTGCACATCAAGGGCGTGACAAAAAGCTTCGGCGACCATGTCGCCGTCGATGGCCTCGACCTTAACATCGCCGATGGCGAATTCGTCGTGCTGCTCGGCCCGACCGGCGCTGGCAAGACGACGGCGCTGAGATTGATCGCCGGACTGGAGCGGCCGGATGGCGGCAGGATCGATATTGGCGGCCACGATGCGACGACGCTGTCGCCGGCCGAGCGCGACACCGCTTTCGTCTTCCAGCAATATTCGCTCTATCCGCATCTGTCGGTCTACGACAACCTCGCCTTCCCGCTGCGCTCGCCGGCGCGGAAAGTACCGGAGGACCAGATTCGCCGCCGCGTCGAAGAGGTGGCAAAGATGGTGCGCATCCACCACAAGCTCGCCAACCGCTCGACCAAGCTGTCGGGCGGCGAGATGCAGCGCGTCGCCATCGGCCGAGCGTTGGTGCGCAAACCGTCGATCTATCTGATGGACGAACCGCTGTCGTCGCTGGATGCCAAATTGCGCGCCGATCTCAGGCTCGAACTCAAGCGCATCCAGGCCGAACTCGGCGCCACGATGCTCTATGTCACGCACGACCAGATCGAGGCGATGACCATGGCCGATCGCATCGGCATCCTCAATGACGGCGTGCTGGTGCAGATCGGCACGCCGCGCACAATCTATTCGGAGCCGGCCAACCTTCATGTCGCGGCCCGCCTCGGCCAGCCGGCGATCAACCTGCTGCCGGCCGGGCTGCTGCCTGATGGTGGGGCGCCGACCGGAACCAAGACCATCGGCGCGCGCACCGAGCATCTGTCGATCGAGAAGACCGCAAGCGGCCATGCCGACGGCGTCGTCGACTGGGTCGAACATCTCGGGGACCAGAACCATCTGCATGTTACGGTCGGCCCGAAGAAACTGGTGACGCTCACCGACCCCGATACGGATCTGGCCGAGGGCGACAAAGTGGTGATCCGCTACCGCTCGCCACTTTATTTCGGCGCCGACGGACAAAGACTGATGTGAGGTTTTCGGTATCTCGCCAAGGGCACGGCACCGGCTTCTGATTGACGAATACAGGACGAATTCGATGAAGCACTTTTTCAACCGCAGGGAAACGATCGTCACCGAGGCGCTGGACGGGCTGTTGCGGACTATCGGTTCCGGCGATCTCGCCCGCCTCGACGGCTATCCCGAGATCAAGGTCGTGCTGCGCGCCGACTGGGACAAGGCAAAGGTTGCCGTCGTCTCCGGCGGCGGTGCCGGGCACGAACCGTCCCATGCCGGGTTTGTCGGCAAGGGCATGCTGACGGCGGCGGTCTCGGGCGAGATCTTTGCCTCGCCCAGCGTCGAGGCGGTCCTGGCGGCCATTCGCGCGGTGACCGGCCCGGCTGGCTGCCTGCTGATCGTCAAGAACTACACCGGCGACCGCCTCAATTTCGGCCTCGCGGCCGAGAAGGCGCGCGCCGAGGGGTTTCGCGTCGAGATGGCGATCGTCGCCGACGACATTGCCTTGCCCGATATCAACCAGCCGCGCGGCGTCGCCGGCACCTTGTTCGTGCACAAGATATCAGGCCATTTGTCGGAGACGGGAAGCGGTCTGACAGCGATCGCGACAGCGGCTCGCGCGGCGGCGAAGGACATCATCTCGCTCGGCATGTCGCTGTCGTCCTGCTCGATCCCCGGCCAGCCACATGAAGAGCGGTTCGGCGAAAATGACGGCGAACTCGGCCTCGGCATCCATGGCGAGCCGGGCGTCGAGCGCATCGCCGTGCAGAGCGCCGACAGACTTGTGGCGATCATGGCGGAGCGGCTGGCCGCGCGGCTCGACCCGAACGCCAGCCACGCGTTGCTCATCAACAATCTCGGCTCGGTGCCGCCGCTCGAAATGTCGCTGGTCGCCAATGCCGTGCTGGCCTCGCCGCTGGCCAAGACCGTGAAGCTTGCGATCGGCCCCGGACCGCTGATGACGGCGCTCAACATGAACGGTTTTTCGCTGTCGCTGATCAAGCTCGATGCGGCGCGCGAGGCAGCCTTGCTGGCGCCTGTCGGCCCACATGCCTGGATGCCCGCCAAAACTGTCGTCGCGCCGGCTATCGTGCCTATGGCGAAAGCGGCTGGAAACAGCGCAGCCCAAAGGGCCAGCCAGGATTCCGGCACCAGGCGTTTGATCGTCACGGTCTGCGAACGGCTGATCGCGCTCGAAGAGACACTGAACGGGCTCGACGCCAAGGCGGGCGATGGCGATACCGGTTCGACGGTTGCGACCGGCGCGCGCAGCGTGCTGGAACGGCTCGATGCGCTGCCGCTGGCCGACCCTGCCGCCACGCTTGCGGCTATAGGCGATAGTCTGGGCGTCGCAATGGGCGGCTCCTCAGGCGTCTTGCTGTCGATCTTCTTCACGGCGGCGGCTCAGGCTTCGAACGGCGGAGCAACCCTGTCCAAGGCGCTGCTTGCCGGGCTTGACCGGATGACCTTCTATGGCGGCGCCAGGGTCGGCGACCGCACCATGGTCGATGCCTTGGAGCCGGCGCTGAAGGCGCTCGATGCCAAGGGGCTGGATGCCGCGGCTACAGCGGCACGGCACGGCGCCGAGGCGACCGCTGCCATGGAGAAGGCGAAGGCCGGACGCTCCGCCTATGTTGGCGCCAAATTGCAAGGCGTAGTCGACCCTGGCGCCCATGCCGTGGCCGAAGTGTTCGCGGCCGCCGCCGCGCTGCATGCAGCGGCCTGACGGCATGCTTCGATTGTCGAATGAAAACTCTTGCGATACTGCCGGCAGGATCGAAACCGGGAATCTGGACATGGCAGCGTTCGACCTTGCCAGGCTGATCACCGCCGCCGCGGACACGATCGCCGCTCACTCGGAAGAGTTGACCGCGCTCGACCAGGCGATCGGCGACGGTGACCATGGGCTGAACATGAAGCGCGGCTTCGAGGCTGTGCGCGCCGATGCCGGGGCGTTCGCTGCAAAGCCGCTGCCCGAGGCGCTGAAGGCGATCGGCACCAAGCTGGTGATGACGGTCGGCGGCGCGTCCGGGCCGCTGTTCGGCACATTGTTCCTGGCGCTGGGCAAGGAGATTTCAGGAGAGCCGGATCGCCCCAAGCTGACGGCTGCTTTCGGCAAGGCAATCGAGGCGGTGGCCGCCAGAGGCAAATCGCAGGTCGGCCAGAAGACGATGCTGGATGTGCTGTATCCGGTGCATGACGCGCTCGCGAATGGAAAGACAGGCTCGGAAATCGCTGATATTGCCGACGCGGCTGCCGAAGCGACCGTGCCGATGAAGGCAACACGCGGTCGCGCCTCATTCCTCGGCGACCGCTCAATCGGTCATATGGATGCCGGCGGACGCTCTGTGGCGCTGCTGGTGCGGACCGTCGCCGAAACCGTCGAGGGCCAAGCATGAGCAATGTCGGCATCGTCATCGTCTCGCATTCGCCGCTGGTTGCCGAAGGCACGGCCGACATGGTGCGGCAGATGGTGGGCGACGAAGTGCCGCTTGCATGGTGCGGCGGAAACGGCCATGGCGGGCTCGGCACCAGCGTCGAAGCGATCATGGGCGCCATCGACAAGGCGTGGTCGGAGGCGGGCGTCGCCATACTGGTCGATCTCGGCGGCGCCGAGACCAATTCGGAAATGGCGGTGGAAATGATCGGCGAGCCGCGGGCGCAGAAGATCGTCGTCTGCAACGCGCCGATCGTCGAAGGCGCGGTGATGGCTGCGACGGAGGCGTCCGGCGGGGCCTCGCTGAAGGAAGTGGTGGCGACGGCGCATGAATTGTCGCCGTCGTGAGCGAACGGGAATTTTGACCTGATGTCCGCATTTGCCGAGGCCACCGTCCTGATCACCCACGAGGTAGGTCTGCACGCGCGCCCTTCGGTGAAGTTCACCAAGCTTGCCAAGAGCTTTGCCGCCGAGGTGGAGATTGCGCTTGCCGCCAACGGCCCATGGTTCGACGCCAAGAGCATCGTCAAGGTGATGGCGGCCAGGGCGCCGAAAGGCACCATGCTGCACATCCGGGCCACAGGCGACGGCGCCGATGATGCCGTGAGAGCGCTGGCCGAGCTGGTGCGACGCGGTTTCGACGAGGATGCGGGCCATGCCCGAACCGCTTAGGCTGCAAGGCATTTCGGCCTCGGCCGGCTATGCCGAGGGGCCGTTGTTCAACCTCGACAACGGCACCGCGCACTACACGGGCAAGGCGAGCGCCGCGGACGAGAAGGCCGCATTGGAAGCAGCTATCGCCAGCGCGACGGACCGGCTCGCGACCCTGATCGAAACCGCCGATGACGAGGCCGCCGGCATTCTCGAATTCCAGCTCGCCATGCTTGGGGACGAGGCACTGACCGGCCCGGCTTTTGCCGCGATCGCGTCCGGCATGCCGGCTGACATGGCCTGGCGACAGGCGCTGGACGCCGAGATCTCCGGCTACGAAACGTCAGACCAGGACTATTTCCGGGCTCGCGCCGCCGATATCAGCGATATCCGCGACCGCGTGCTGCGCGCCCTTACCGAGGAGCAGGAGAGCGCTCCACCAGCGGGCGCCATTCTCTATGGCGAGGACATCGCGCCGACGCGCTTTCTCGAGACCGACTGGAGCACCGGCGGCGGCATCGCGCTGAGGGCCGGCAGCGCCGCCAGCCACGTCGCCATGCTGGCGCGCTCGCGCGGCGTGCCGATGGTGGTGGGGCTTGGCGCTTCGCCGGCTAACCCCGTCGGTCTGGCTCTGCTCGATGCGGAGCATGGCGGTGTCGTGCTTTCGCCGACCACGACCGAGATCGAAGCGTTCCACCGGTCCTCGTCCTCGTTTGTGGCACATCGAGACAAGGCCGGAGTCTATCTCGCGAAACCGGCGGTAACCCGGGCCGGGACGACAGTGCGCGTGCAGGTCAACATCGCCGATCCGTCCGAGGTCGACGGCATCGACATTTCGACCTGCGACGGGGTCGGGCTGATGCGCACCGAATTCCTGTTCGGCAAGGCGCCGCCGGACGAGGAGACGCAATACCAGGCCTATCGCAAGGTGCTGGAATGGGCAGGCGACAAGCCGGTGACCATCCGTACCGTCGACGCCGGCGGCGACAAGCCGGTGCCGGGCTTCACCGTCGAGGAGAGCAACCCGTTCCTCGGGCTGCGTGGCATCAGGCTGTCGCTGGCAAGGCCGGAGGTGTTTCGCGTACAGATCCGGGCGCTGCTGCGCGCGGCGGTGCACGGCAATCTGAAGGTGATGTTTCCGATGATCGCCGTCGCGGAGGAATACCAACGCGCCGCCGCTCTGTTCGTGGAGGAGCAGGCCGGGCTTGCCGCGCGCGGCATCGCGCAAAAAATGCCGCCGCTCGGCATCATGGTCGAGGTGCCTTCGGTGGCGATCGCGCCGGAGGCGTTCGCCGATGTCGCCTTCTTCTCGATCGGTTCGAACGATCTGACCCAATATGTAATGGCGGCTGCCCGCGATAACGCAGCCGTGGCGCTTCTTAATTCTGTCCGCCATCCCGCCGTGTTGCGGCTGATCGGCTCGGTTGCCGCTTTTGGCCTGCGCGCGAAAATCCCAGTCAGCCTGTGCGGCGATGCCGGCGGCGATCCGGCATCGATCCCGGCACTGCTCGAGGCCGGCCTGCGGGATCTCTCGGTGGCTCCCGCCCAACTCGCCATGGCCAAGGCGGCCATCTCGGATGCATCGGTCTAGGATGACTGAGATGGCCGACAAGACACCAGAAGCCGGCTCGGAAGAGGCGATCCGCGCCTACAAGACGATCCTGTCGCAGGTCATCGACCAGCGACCGTCGGGTATGCGACAACGCCTTGCCGACGCGCTTGGCAAGCACCGCAGCTTCGTCACCCAGATTTCCAGCGCGGCCTATTCGACCCCGATCCCGTCAAAACATCTGCCGGCTATTTTTTCGGTCTGCCATTTCAGTCCGGCCGAGCGCGATCAGTTTCTGGCTGCCTATCATCTGGCGCATCCCGGCAAGATGTCGGTTGCGGCAGGCATGCGCAAGACCCGGCATGTCTCGCTGATCGTGCCCGATTTCGGCGACGACAAGCAGAATGCAGCGCTCGACAAGGCGATCAACGAATTCATCCAGAAGATCACCAGCATCACCGGCAGGAGTGGCGGCTGATCGTGTTGTGTCGGGAGGACACATGAAGAAGTTTATGAATTCCGTCGACACGGTGCTGACCGAAAGCCTCAACGGCTTCGTTGCAGCTCATGCCGACATCCTGGTGCTGGGCGAGGAGCACAAATTCATTCGCCGCAAGGTGATGAAGCCGGGGAAGGTGGCGCTGATCTCGGGCGGCGGTTCCGGCCACGAGCCGTTGCATGCCGGCTTTGTCGGTCACGGCATGCTGGACGCCGCCTGCCCCGGCCAGGTCTTCACCTCGCCAACGCCGGACCAGATACTGGCGGCGGCCGCCGCCGTCGATACCGGCGCCGGCTGCCTGTTCATCGTCAAGAACTATGAAGGCGACGTGATGAATTTCGACATGGCCGGCGAAATGGCCGACGGCGTCCTGCAGGTGGTGATCAATGATGACGTCGCCGTCGAGAATTCGTCCTTTACGACCGGCCGGCGCGGCGTCGCCGGCACGCTGGTGGTGGAGAAGATCGTCGGCGCCGCCGCCGAGCAAGGCATGGCGCTGGCGGATCTCAAGGCGCTCGGCGGTCGCATCAACAGCGCGACGCGTTCGATGGGCGTGGCGCTGACCAGTTGCACGGTGCCGGCGGCCGGCAGGCCGACCTTCGAGATTGGTGATGGCGAGATGGAATTCGGCGTCGGCATTCATGGCGAGCCCGGCCGGCGTCGCGACACGTTGAAAAGCGCCGATGCGATCGCCGAAGAGATTTGCGCCGCGATCCTGGGCGATCTCGGCGACAGGGCGAAAGGCCCGGCACTGTTGTTCATCAACGGCTTTGGCGGCACGCCGCTGATGGAGCTCTATCTGATGTACAACAGCGCCCGAAACATCTTCGAAAAACAGGGCGTGACGGTGACCCGCTCGCTGGTCGGGTCCTACGTGACATCGCTCGACATGGCCGGCTGCTCGATCACGCTGACCATGCTGGATGACGAGGCAACGTCAATGTGGGACGCGCCGGTGCACACAGCCGCGCTGCGCTGGGGACTGTAACGGAGGGGCCTTGCCCATATCCCGAACAGGCGGCTTATGAACTTGCCTTAGCCTGCGGGACCGGACGGACCGTTACCCGCAGTCACGCCGACAGATTGCCCGCCTGCAGCGCGGCTTGCCTTGCGGCCGACCGCTCCGGCTTCATCCAAACCGAAGCCGTAGAAGTCTTATCGCGGTATCGGCAGCGACGGCCCGGCCACCACGCTGGACAACTTTCCTGCCTTGCGCAGCACGGGCGCTTCATACTTTTTCTTGGCCATTCCAAACACCCTTTTCAGTCCAGTGCAAAAGAATGGACCGAAACCGTGGAAAGTCAATTCATGAGCTGGTTCTGCCACCACACGCTGGCTTCATGCATGCTTTTCTGCAACATACGCTCCTCTGAGTTGGTTGTTTGACGCAATTCCGGACGGGAATTGCTGATGTGGGCGAACGCAATCCGGGTTTGATGCTGCCATCTCTTGCGCCTGCCGATGAAAAACTGCTGCTGACCTTCGCCGACCCGGAGGCGCCGGCTGCCATTGGCCGTGACGTTGCTGCCGAAAGCTTGCTGGCACTGCTCGTCAATGCCGAGTTCCACGGCGTGCTTCCCATCATGCTGCGCAAGCTCAGCGAGATCGGCGACGCCCGACTGCCTGCGGACGCGGCCTTGCGGCAAAAGCTGTCGGAACTGCGTGATCAGTCGACGCTGGCGACCGGCCAGTCGATGCTGCTGCAATATCATGGCGACCGCATCATCAAGGGGCTCGCCGCCGCCAGCGTGCCGGCGCGCATCGTCAAGGGGCCTGTCTTCGCCCGCAAACTTTACCGCCACGCCGCCGACCGGCCTTTCACCGACATCGACATTCTGGTCGAGCCGGCCAGCATCGCCGCAGCCAACGCTGTGATTGCCGGATGCGGCTTTGAACTCTGGAGCGAGGAGACGCAGTCGCAGGACCTGCAGGAGTTCAAGTGGCTGGAGAAGGAGAATACCAGCCTGCTGATCGAACTGCACGGCAACCTGGTGCATGATTCCGGCATGCGGCGGCGGCTGTCGCTCGGCTTTCGCGAATTGCAGATCATCGACGGCAGCGAGGCCGACACGCCGGCTGCGCTGCTGACCATCGCCATTGTTCACGCCGCCGGCGGGCACAAGTTCCACCGGCTGCAGCTTTGCGTCGACGTGCTGCAGGGCGTGCGCGCGCTGCGGTCGCCCGCGGATGAAGACCGGCTTTTCGAGGCGGCGCGCATCAGCGGCATCGAGCTCGAACTGGCGACGGTTCTCAATGTGACGGGGCGGCTGTTTGATGCACCGCGCGCGATCGAACTGGCCGACCGCATCAAGCCCGACCTCTCGATATTTTTGGCCAAATGGCTGATCACCGGCGATACGCTGCTCGGCGTCAATTCCAGGGACAAGATGCATTCGCGCCTGCGCCGCGACGCCTTCCGCTGGATCCAGCGGCTCGCCAGGCCAAAGTCACGTTTTGCCTGAACTTGCCGCGCCGGCCGTCAGTCCGGCGCCGGCAGCGCGGCGCGGATCAACGGTGACGCCTCGGCCGGTTTTTCGCCGACTTCCAGGGTAAAGGTCGGGACGGCTTTGACCAGCGTTGCGATAGTTGCCATGCGGCGCCTCTGCGCCGGCAAAAGGCCGGTCATGCCGGTCCTGACATTGTCGGTGGCAAGCGCCACCAGGGCGTCTGTCCTGGTCATGGGCACGAGCCGGGTTTGCGCGTCCGCCGAGCGGGCGAGATGAAGCAGTGCCGCAACCGGTCTGCCGACAGTCTCCTCGATGCGGATGATCTCGGCGAGACGTTCCAGCGAGACGGCCTGCTCGCCATTGGCGTCCCATTTGTCGCCAAGGCAAGGCGCCACGAAGGGCAGCATTGCCGCCGTGTGGCGGTGGACCTTCACCTTGCGCGGCAAGCCCCAGGCCGTGATGCCGCCGCCGGCCAAAATCTTGAGGATCATGGCGTCATCAGAGCACAGGCCGAAGCCTTGCGACGCCAGCGCCAGCGACGTCGTCGACTTGCCGGTGCCGCTCGGCGCATGGATCAGCACCAGCGCCTCTCGGCCGGGCAATGTCAGGCCGGCGGTGTGCAGCATGTGCTGGTCGCCGGCATCAAGTGCTGCATCCAGCACCATCATCAGCACCGTCCATTTGACCTTGGCATCGGGATGGACTCGTATCTCGGCCCAGCCTCCATCGGCATTGATCGAGACGGTCTGCAGGCCGGGAAAGACCAGATGAACGGTGCCGCCACCGTCGATCAGCCGGCAATGGCCGTCCTCCGGCACGTCGCCGTCGAAAGCGAGTTTTCCGGCAGGCGATTCCGGTAACTCCCGCGTCTCGACGATGTCGACGCGGAAATCGGGCTCGGCCGGCCCGCTCACGCGCAACGTGCCGAGCATGAGGTCGAAGCTCGGCCAGAGATCGGCCCGCGAGGCCGATATGCTGATGACCTGGCCCTGGAGATCGTAGCAGAAGGTGGTCGCCGGACCGGTCAAGCAGCGTGTGCCTTTCCGGCATCGGCGTGATGGCGATAGATCTGGACCATGCCGGGGAGGCTGTCCGAGACCACTGGGCGGCCATCGAGACAGACCCAGCAATGAGCAGACATACGCGGCGCCTGCATCGACTTCGGATCGACGCCGAAGCGCAGATCCGGATCGAAGCCGGCAAAGCGCAGGAAGCGGTGGGCGAGCAGGCCCTCGCGCAGGCATCTGCGGTCGCGCATCAGCCAGGGGTGCCGGACGGTCCGGTTGACGGCAGCGACGATGTAGGCTGACGACAGGCCGCGATAAGGGGTGGGTGCGCTGAGCGGCGCCCATTTCAGCACCGATTCGAAGCTGCGGCGGCCGATCAGGGTCGGCATCAGCCGCGCGCTTGCCCATAAATGGACACGAAACAAAGCGCGCAGGAGAACGCCGTCCACCATCAGGGAGCCGGGTCGGCGAGAATGCCTTCGCTCACCAGTTCGGCGGCCAGCGCCGCCATGTCCTGGTCGAGCGTGCCCTTGTCGACCTCGAACTCGTCAGACAACAGGACGACGATCTGGTCAAGGCTGCGGGCGCCGTCCACCTTGTCGAGAAAGGCTTCGGTGGTGCCGTTGCAGGTGTAAAGCTGGCCGCTGCGCGCCAAGAGAACGACTGCGCCATCGCCGACATGCTGGACCGAGGCGTCGTCCGCGAGCCGCAGAACCATTTCAGAACCGATTTGGGCCATGGAGCCCCTCCACCATTTTCCTGGAGAGCAGATAGCGCGGCGATGCGGGTCTGTCCATTGCGCGGACGAGAGTGAGAACAGGCAGGCCTGACCGTTCTGTGGCAATCCGGCAACGCCACCATCCTCACGACACAGGCAACCGAAGCCTAATGGAGACATCCAACTTCAGATTGTGGTAACTTCCACATCGTTCAGAGCCTGAGAACAGGGAAGCACCCCAGAAATAGTCGGTGATTGCAGCTGGGAATCACCGCCGCAAACTGTCAAGCCAGCTATCTCGCAGGGTCAAGGTCTTGCTTTTCTTACCTAAAGTAAGCTATGGAGTCGCGGGGTTTTGGGAGAGCATTGGGTATGCGTTACAATTGGGAGCGGGCTCCGACCGCGTTCGAACGTCATCGAAAAGCATTGGCAGCCGCCATATTGATTGCGGGTGGCGTCGGGCTGATGCTGGCGGCCTTGCCGCTTTAAGAGCTTATATCCGACACGAACGCCCTGCTTTTCCGGGCGCATGAGCTTTTTCTGCCTGCCACAAGGGGGGCCGCAGCTTAGCGTGCCTGGCCGGTTACGGCGATGAAGCGGCGGTCGCGTCCTTCGAAGCCCTGGCTGAAGCGCTGCACCAGCACCGCCACTACCGCGGGCCTGCCGGGCGGGGTGTATTCGTAGGATTCCGACAGGCTGTAGGAAGTCGGGCAGTTGCGCGAGCCCGGCACGGCCTTGTCCTCGTGCAGCACCTTGAACGGCTTGCCGTCCTGCCCCTGCAGCGACAGGCGGAAGCCGCGGGCCTTGCCCGTCTTGTCCCCTTCAAGTGTCTTGTCGCCTTGAAGTGTCTTGTCGCCCGGAAGAACTTGGTCGCTTGGCTTCGCGTCATCAAAGCTTGCCGAGCAATCCTCCTTGCTGTCGGCAAGGATCTCATCGAGTTGGATGGTCGAAATCTGTGTTTCGCCATAGAACGGCGACAGCCATTTCTGCGCGGCCTGATCGAGGCGACGGATGTCGTTGTAGTCGACCGTGTCGTCCGGGAAGGTGAACCTGTCGGAGGCCGTGCGCGTGCCGCGCTCGGCGATGGCATATTTGGCCAGGATTGGCGCGGCCTGCTTTGCGGCCTGCGCCCGTGCCTGCTCCACCGTCGTGGTCGCCTCTTCCGATTCATCGAGGACAAGGATCGGCTTGCCGCCGACGAACTCGTCTGTGCTTGTGTCGATGATGTCGATCTGCGACCAGCCGGAAACGGCAGCGTCGAGCTCGCCATATTGCTCGAAGGCGAAATATTTGCCGTCGGGGGAAAAGCCGATGATGCGCCGCGGGCGGCATCGCCGGCCTGGGCGGCGAAAACGATCGTCAACAGCAGCGCTGCTCCAACGGCAGATCCAACCCCGTATCGTACCGTCATTGCGCGCCCTGCCCCGGTTTCAAACCCGGCCATGGTGCCTGCAATTTATGGCCAAGGCGAGATCGGCCAAGCCCCAAATTTCGGGAAAGACATGGCATTTGGGGAAAGACGTGGCCGGGAAAACCCGCATAGGCTATTGCAAGATAGAGAGTTTTCCCGAGGAGGGATGAATGGCGTCACGCTACCACGAGGTCTATGACGGCTGGAAACGCGACCCGGAACAATTCTGGGCCGATGCGGCCGAGGCGATCGACTGGTATTCGCCGTGGGCCAGCGTCTTCGATGCCAAGGCGGGCGTTTACGGGCGCTGGTTCAACGGCGCCAGCTGCAACACCTGCTTCAACGCTCTCGATCGCCATGTCGCAGGCGGCCGCGCCGACCAGATCGCACTTATCTACGACAGCGCGATTACCGGCACGGTCAAGAAATTCACCTATGCCGAATTGAAGCGCGAAGTGGTAGCGCTGACTTCGGTGCTCAAGAACCGCGGCATTCGCAAAGGCGACCGCGTCATCATCTACATGCCGATGGTGGCCGAAGCGGCGGTCGCGATGCTTGCCTGTGCCCGCATCGGCGCGGTGCATTCGGTGGTGTTCGGCGGCTTTGCCTCGCACGAGCTCGCCACCCGCATCGACGACGCCAAGCCGAAGCTGGTCATCTCCGCGTCCTGCGGCCTGGAGCCTGGACGTGTCGTGGCCTACAAGCCGCTGCTCGACAAGGCGATCGAAATGTCCCGCCACAAGCCGGACGCCTGCCTGATCCTGCAGCGCGACCAGCTGCGCTGCGATCTGAGGGAGCATTACGATATCGATTTTGCCGACGCCGTTGCCCGCGAGCGCGCCGCGGGCGCCAACGTCGATTGCGTTCCGGTGCTCGCCACCGACCCGCTCTACATCATCTACACCTCCGGCACGACCGGCCAGCCTAAGGGCATCGTGCGCGACAATGGCGGCCACATGGTCGCGCTCAAATGGACGATGGAAAACGAATTCGGCGTCAGACCGGGCGAAGTGTTCTGGGCGGCCTCCGATGTCGGCTGGGTGGTCGGCCATTCCTACATCGTTTACGGACCGCTGCTGCATGGTGCGACAAGCGTGCTGTTCGAGGGCAAGCCGATCGGCACACCCGACGCCGGCACCTATTGGCGGGTGATCGCCGAACACGGCGTGGTCGCGCTGTTCACCGCGCCGACAGCCTTCCGCGCCATCAAGGGGCAGGACCCCAAGGGCGAATTCGTGCCGAACTACGATCTGTCGAAATTCCGCACTCTGTTCCTGGCCGGCGAACGCGCAGACCCGGAAACCATCAAATGGGCGGAGCAGAAACTCAACGTGCCGGTGGTCGATCATTGGTGGCAGACCGAGACCGGCTCGCCGATGACCATCAACCCGGCGGGCCTCGGCCTGCTGCCGGTGAAATACGGCTCGCCCGGCGTGCCGATGCCGGGCTACGACATTCGCGTGCTCGACGATGCCGGCCATGAAGTGCCGCGCGGCACACTTGGCAATGTGGTGGTGAAACTGCCGCTGCCGGCCGGCTGCCTGCCGACGCTGTGGAATGCCGACGAGCGTTTCCGGCAAGCCTATCTCGAGGAATTTCCCGGCTTCTACAAGACGGCCGATGCCGGCATGATCGACGAGGACGGCTACCTCTATGTCATGGCGCGCACAGACGACATCATCAATGTCGCCGGACACCGGCTGTCGACCGGAGCCATGGAGGAGGTGCTTTCAGCGCATCCCGATGTTGCCGAATGCGCCGTCATCGGCGTCGCTGACGCTATGAAGGGCCAGGTCCCGCTCGGCTTCGTCGTGCTCAATGCCGGTGTGTCGCGCGATACCGCTGCCATCGAAGGCGAAGTGGTGGGGCTGGTGCGCGAACGGATCGGCCCTGTCGCGGCCTTCAAGACCGTGGTGACGATCAAGCGCCTGCCCAAGACGCGCTCCGGCAAGATCCTGCGCGGCACCATGCAGAAGATCGCCGACAAGGAAGAATGGACGATGCCGGCGACCATCGACGATCCCGCCATTCTTGACGAGATCACCGCGGCGCTCAAAGCCCGCGGCATCGGGGTCTGACGGCCCCAGTGGCGTTGTTTCAGCGGTCCAGACCTCCCCGGCCGGCGCCGCGCGAGCGCCTGGAAATGGATATGGACGACACCGTCGTCTACGCGATCGGCGACGTGCATGGCTGCTACAAGGAATTGCTGTCGCTGGAGCAGAAGATCCAGCTCGACGCGCTGCAATTTCGCGGCCGCAAGATTATCGTCATGCTCGGCGACTATATCGATCGCGGGCCGCAATCGGCGCGCGTGCTCGACCACCTCTTGGCTCTGCCGCCAACAGGGTTCCTGCGCGTCTGCCTGGCGGGAAACCACGAAGTGGCGATGCTGAACTATCTCGACGGCTATCTGTCGCGGGACCGCTGGCTGGCGGTCGGCGGCCTCGAGACGCTGTTTTCCTATGGGGTCGATCCGGCGCGGCTTGCCAGCCTCTATGCCTCAAGCGACGCGGTCGACCGGCGCGTGAAGGAAGTCATTCCGGCCAGCCATATCGACTTCCTGCGCAGCCTGCCGGTGCTGCTCTGTTCGGATAAATTCGTTTTCGTCCATGCCGGCATCAGGCCGGGCATCGACCTGGTCGCACAGGATGAGCAGGATCTGCTCAACATCCGCGACGAGTTCTTCAACGCCGCCTATCTGCTCGACCGCTTTGTGGTGCATGGGCACACGCCGGTCGATATCCCCAGGATTGACGGGCGAAGGCTCGGCATCGACACCGGCGCCTTTCAAAGCGGCCGGCTGACAGCGCTCAGGATCGCCGGTAAATTCGGCAAGCTGATCTTTTCCTGACCTGCCGTGCTTCTTCGTTTGAGCGTGATCCTTTCCGAAAACCGGATCCGCTTTTCCGGATCACGCTCCTTTTCAGGATCGCGCTCCGTTCAGGCGGCGGTCTTGGCCCGCACGTCCGATTTCTCCAGATAGTAGGTCGAATAGCGGTCGAAGAACTTTTCCGAGCCGCCGAGCGAGCCGTATTTCGGCAGCTTCTTCAGATCGACCTTGTTGAGCACCGCGCCGACGACCTTGCTTGCGACGTAGGGTTCCTGCTCCAGCAGCGAGCGCACCATGGCGCGCGGCGTGCGGCCCCATTCGGCAACCAGCACGAAGCCGTCGACCAGCGGCGCAAACGCCTTGGCGTCGACCACGGGGCCGAGCGGCGGCAGGTCGACGATGATGTACTCGAACGTCTCCTTGGCGTTGTCGATGAAGCGCCGCATGCCGGCCGACGACAGCAGCTCGCTGGTGTGCGAGAACTGGCCGCGCAGCACGGCCGGGATGATCGCCAGCTTGGTCTGGCGGTCGACCTTGCCGACCGACTGCCATGTCTGGCCGTTGACCACGGCCTCCATCAGCCCCTGCTCGGCCTCCATGCCGAGGTTGCGGCTGAGACCAGGATTGCGCAGATCGGCGTCGATCAAAAGCGTCTTCGAGCCGTTGGCGGCCAGCAATCCGGCGAGATTGGCGGCGACCGTAGACTTGCCCTCGCCGGGCAGGACCGAGACCACGCCTATGACCCGGCTGCCTTGCCCTTCCATGACGACGTCGAAGGCGATCTTGGCGTTGCGCAGCGTTTCGGAGAACATCGATGCCGGCGCATCGACGCTGACCCGCATGCGCGCCCGTTTCTCGACCGCCGACAATGTGTTGGCGCCTTTGGCATCCGCCGCACCGTCGTCGGCGTCCTTGCCGAGCCTGCCGCCGATCATCGGCAAATAGCCGAGGAATTTGAGGCCGACGCGATCGCGAATGTCCTCGCCGGTCCTGAAGAAGCGCTCGTTGAACTCATTCAGGCCACCAAAGCCGGCGCCAAGCAGCACGCCAAGCACCAGCGACAGCGCCAGCACCCTGGATGTGCGCGGGCTTGAGGCGGAAAGCGGCGTTGAGGCATCCGAGATGATGCGGACCTTGCCGACCGGGAAGGATTGCTGCTGCGAGGCCTCCTCGTAGCGGCTAAGGAAGGTCTGGTAGAGCGTGGTCAGCGCCTGCGCCTGCTGGTCGAGTTCGCGCAGTTTGACCTGGCTCTGGTTGTCGATGGAGCTCTTGCCGGCCGCGTCGGCGATCTTCTGCCTCAGTGAGGTCTCGCGTGAAAGCGCGACTTCATATTCATTGCGATAGCTTTCGGTCAGTTGCTTCAACTCGCCGAAAATCTGGGTCGACAGGTCGGCCTTTTCCTTGGCCAGCGCCACCGCCTGCGGATGGTCGGCGCCGAAATTGGCCGTCACGTCCTGCAGCCGCTTGGCCACTGCGAGATAGCGGGTCTTGAGCGTTGCAATGACGGAGCTTGCCGGCTGATCGCTTGAGATGGCGGAATCGTTGAAGGCATTGTCCGAGCCGCTTTCGACGATGGTCTTGTATTGCTGATAGCGGGCGCTGGCGCGCGCCGTATCGGCCTGCGCGACGATCAGTTGCGCGGTGAGATCGGCAATCTGCTTGTCGCTGATCAGCTGGCCGTCGCTGTTGGCGGCCAGACCATGCTCGGCCCTGAATTTCTCGACCGCCATAGCGGCCGCCTGTGAGTTCTGACGAAGCTCGGTCAGCCGGCCCTGCAGCCAGACCGCAGCGCGCTCGGTGGCGTCGAAGCTGGCATTGAGCTGGTCGGCGAGATAGGCGTCGGCATAGGCCTTGGTGATGGCGGTGGCGAGCGCCGGATTGGTCGACTGGTAACCGATGGCGAGCACATAGGAGCGGCCGTTGCGCTGCGCCAGCACCTCGCTCTGCAGCTTCAGCACGGCATAGTCGTGGCGCGCCGTCTGCATCATGGCCTGGCGTGTCGCCTCATCGACGTTTTCCATGCCGGGAATCTGCTCGGCGGAACTTGAGCGGAAATAGCCGATCACGCCGCGCACGAAGCCGATGCCCTTGACCAGCGCCGATTGCGGCGGGTTCATGAACTCTGCGTTCTGGTCGAGTTTCAGCTTGTCGACCACCACCGAGGCCAGCCGCGCCGAGGTGATGATTTCGATCTGGCTGAGCAGGGCGGCGTCGGTCTGCATGGTGACGGATGCAGCCGAGATGTCGTCGATGACCTTGTTCAGGCCTTCGTCGATCAGCACGCTGGCGACCGACATGTATTGCTTGGGCGTGGTCTGCAGATAGAGCAACCCCAGGAACAGGCCGATGATGGCGCAGACCGCCACCACCTTGACCTGACGCGCCGCCATGCCAAGCAGGCGCTCGACGTCGATGAAGTCTTCACCCTTTTCCTGATCGGGGTTGGGCAATGGCATCCTCTTGTCGAGAGGAAAGCTGGCATAATTCATCTTCGATCCAATTCTAGGTTACAGGCGCCGGAGCGAGACGGGTCAGGTCCCACCTCGTCCGAAGCTGCGGAGATCGGGGGCAAGATATGCAACGCAAGCTTCATGCCATCCGGCGCCGGGCCTGAGCGGCCAGGCGTGCAGGCATGAGCCGCGCCATCGTCCAAACGCATATGCCCTCGAAAGATGGGCATTATGCGGCCACTTCCTGACGCTCATGCGACCGCACGAACGCCTGCAGCATTTCCAGCACAGGTCCCTTCATGTCGTCGCGCGCCAGCGCGAAGGCGATGGTCGCCTCTATGAAGCCTTCCTTGGAGCCGCAGTCGAACATGCGGCCATTGAAAGGCTGGGCAAAGAAAGACTGGCTTTTCGCCAGCCGCACCATGGCATCGGTAAGCTGGATTTCGTTGCCGGCGCCGCGCTGCTGGTTGCCCAGCAGCGAGAAGATCTCGGGCTGCAGGATGTAGCGGCCGTTGATGTAATAGTTCGACGGCGCATTGGCCGGCGCCGGCTTTTCGACCATGGCAGTCACCTCGAAGCCGCTCCCTGTCTCGGCGCCGCGCCCGACGATGCCGTATTTGCTGGTCTCGCTGGGATCACAGCGCTCGACGGCGATCACATTGCCGCCGGTCTGCTGATAGAGATCGACTGTTTCAGCCAGGCAACCTCGGCGACCGAACGACACCATATCGGGGAGCAGCAGGGCGAAGGGCTCGTCGCCGATGACTTCGCGTGCGCACCACACCGCATGGCCGAGACCATGTGGCGACTGCTGGCGGATGAAGCTGGTGGCGCCGGCCACGGGCAGCATGCTTTCGAGCGCCTCCAGCTGGGTCTTCTTGCCGGTTTGTTCGAGCGTTCCAATCAGTTCGGGGTGCAGGTCGAAGTAGTCCTCGATGACAGCCTTGTTGCGGCCGGTGACGAACACGATGTGCTCGATGCCGGCTTCGAAGGCCTCGTCCACCGCATATTGGACGACCGGCCGGTCGACCACGGGCAGCATCTCCTTCGGAATCGACTTGGTTGCCGGCAGGAACCGTGTTCCAAGCCCCGCCACAGGGATGACTGCCTTCCTGATTTTCTTCATCGCAAATTCCTTCTGAGCAGATCGATTTCAGCCTGTTGCAGGCCACGAACAAACGTCTTCATGTACTCGCCCTCCTTACCTCTCCGCGCCGACGGCAAACTGCGCCGCCACCCTTTTGAGGCGGACGGCGATCGGCATCGACATGTGCCTGACAGCCGCCGGATCACTTAGCGCGGTGCGTATCGCTTTCAACGGCGAACGCGCCTTGATGTGCTGGACCAGCGACAGGAACGATGCCGCCTTGCGCAGGCTGCGGGCGCGTTTGGCGAAGGCGGCCGCAGCAGCAGCGTCCATGGAATTGGTCTCGGCGAAGACCGCGTCGGCCTTGCGCATCGCCTCGATATGGTGAAGCTCTAGCACGCGCGAGATCGAGCCCGTGCGGATGTGGTAGATATAGCCGGTCGTCGGCTCGACGACGCATTTTCCGCTCTTGGCCAGCGCGTTGGCGAGCAGGATGTAATCCTCGCCTATGCTCAGACTTTCATCATAGCGAAGCCCGTTTTCGATCAGGAAACGGCGCTGGAAGATCGGCTTGAGATAGCCAAGGTTGAACGTGGATTCGAAAACGATGTTGCCAGCGATGTAGTCGGCGAGCGTGATTTCACGCAGGCCCTCCAGATATTTGGCGGGAAACATCGTCGCTTCGGCAATGCCGTCCTCGCGCACCACCTGGAGGTTGTCGACGGCGATTACAGCGCCCGCACTTTCGGCTCGCGCGATCATGGCGGCGAGCCGCCCGGGCAGGACGGCATCGTCGGAATCGAGCACCGCGACCCAGCGGCCTGTGGCGAGGTCGAGGCCGGCATTCCTGGCGCCGCCAGGGCCACGATTTGCCGGCAGCGCAACCACTTTGACGACATTTTTTGGATAGGCTCTTGCGACGTCGAGCGTGTTGTCGCGCGACTGGTCGTCGGCGACGATGATTTCGACGCTGACATCGCGCTGGGCCATGGCGCTTGCGATCGCCCGGTCGAGCGTGGCCGCGGCATTGTAGGCTGCGATGACAAAGGAGACGTCAGGCTGCACGCTTGCCTCCTTGCTGCGGGGAAGACAGTCCGTATTGGCGAATTTCGCTGATACCGACCAGGCCGCTGACGACGCCGACATGCATGATGCCGCGCAGCACGCTGCGGTTGCGGCGGACCGGGCTAATCGCGGTCAACGCCGCCATGCCGAAGCAATAGGCGGCCTTGGCCGAGGCGAGGCCGACCTCCTTCGCCCGACGGACTGCGCCCGCATTGTGGCCAACAAGGTGGCCATGCGTCTGACCGAAGCGGAAGCGGCGGCGGCGCAGCCAGTCGAAAGCGGCTCGCGAACGCGGCACGACTTCCTCGACCAACGCCTCCGGCGCAAAGGCGATGCGACCGCCTGCCTTGACCATGCGGTCGAAGAATTCGGTGTCTTCGCCGCCGCTCTGGCCGCGCGCCAGGCTGAAACGACGGTCGCGCAAGCTGTCGGCGCTCATCCTCAAAAGGACGTTGCAGGTGTAGCCGGTGCGGATTTCGCCCTGCACCCAGACCGGCAAGGTCGAATGGAAATCGCCCTTGCGCATCCAGTCCGGCGCATCCGGGCGGTAGAGCGCCCGCACCGGACCGAGCACGGCCTCGGCGCCGCTTGTCTCCGCGATAGCAATCAGTTCGGCCAGCCATTGCCGGGAAGCGGTTTCATCGTCGTCGATGAAGGCGAGAAAATCGGCCGTGCTGGCATCAAGACAGGCGTTGCGGGCGACCGAGATGTTGCGCGCCGGGGCGTGCCGGTAGCGGACCACGAGCTTCAATTCGCTCGCCAGCGCGGTCACCAGCGGCTCGGCGGTCGGCTCGTCGTCATTGTCGGCGACGATGACGCCGATGCCGAAACCGGCAGGCATATCCATGGCAGCGAGCGACCGCAGCGTGTCGGCCAGTTCCGGCCGCCGGAACGTGCAGACGCAGATGTCGATTCGGCGGCTGTCGGCGACCATCATGCCACCCCGCGCTGCGATCGCGAGCCGAGCAGTTGCAGCCAAAACCCGAGCGACCAGCCGAAATGCATGACCATCGCCGAAATGCCCGCCAGCACATTGTTGGGATTGCGCTGGCTGATGGCGGTCACAGCGCCGTAGCCCAGACAGACCGAAGCCCAGACCAGCAGCGGCACCGCCGCCAGCCAGTGGATAAAGGAAAATACCGCGAGAAGGACGACCGGCGCCACCAGCAGCGGGATCATCTGCCGAACTTTCGGGATCATGCGGTGCTTGAGCACATTCTTGGCGCGGCCGCGGCCATAGCCGAGATATTGGAAATACAGGCCCTTCAGCGACGAACGCGGATAGTAGACCATCTGCGTCTTGCCGCTCATCCAGATGCGGTAGCCTGCCCGGCGCAGGCGGTAGTCGAGTTCGGCATCCTCATTGTGGCTGAAGGTCTCGTCATAGCCGCCGACCGCGGTGAAGGCCGAGATCCGGATCAGCGCGTGATGGCCATGGTCCACCCATTCGCCGGCGGAAAGGTGCCGGTGCTTGGAGCCGCCGGTGCCGAGCTTGGAATTCTGCGCCGCCGCGACCGCTTTCTGCACCGCGCCGCTGCCGCTGGTCAGCATCGAGACGACGACCGAATCGGCTGAAGTGGCGAGCGCCTCCTCGACCAGCCGGTCGCAATAATCGGCGGGATAGCCGCCATGGGCATCAATGCGGATCAGGTATTCGGCGCCGTCACCGAGGCTGGCGACGGCGAGATTGATCGCCGCGCTCTGGATACGTTTTGGGTTGTGCAGGAGGACGACCTGAGGGTCCTTGGCCGCAACCGCTTCGACAATGGCCAAAGTACCATCGGTGCTGCCGCCATCGGCAACGACGATGCGGGCGCCGAGCCTTAGCGCTGCCGGCCTGAGCTGCTCGAGCAACGCGCCGATATGGGCTGCCTCATTCAGGCACGGAATGACGATCAGGCTCGACGGCAGCGCTTCGGTTTGCGTCATCGGCGCCTTCCCATGCTCTGTATTTTTCCCATCATCAGCCATCGCTAAGCCAGCGCTTCGGTGACGAAGGGACCGGGGACCGCCGCCAGACCGCGCAGCCTGTCGACAAAGGCGCGGCAGTCGCTGCCGTCGTAGCTCCAGGTTCGTGGGTTGCGGGCCAGCACGCGCGCCTTGGCCTTGCCGAAGTGCTCCTGGTCCATGCGGCCGAGCGCGGTTTCCAGGATTTCGGGCGTGGCATCGGAAAGCAGGATGCCAATGTCCTGCTGGTTGAGAAAGCGCCCCGTCTCGGTATTGCCCATCGAGATCGGTACGGCGCCGAAGCGGCAGCCCTCATAGAGGCGGTTGGGCAGCAACCATTCCGAATTCTGCCCTTCCTCGAAGAAATCGATCGCCCAGGAAAAATGCACTTCGCCGTAGATCGCGGCCATGTCTTCCGGGTTGCGGTAGGGGCCACGAAAGGAGAGATAGGGTTCGGCCTCGACAAAAGCGTGGAAATCCGGGAATTCCGAGAGTGCCGGACGGCCCCGGAGGACGACCTCGAAGCGCCCGCCCTGACGGCGCGTGAAGTCGGCCAGCAGCTCCAGCGAGCGGCGGCAGCGCAGCGCGCCGAACCAGCCGATGCGCCACGGGGGTGCTGCAGGGTTTTCGGCCTTTGACCTGTCATCCAAGGCGATCGGCGCGGTTTCGAAGTATTTGTTTTCGACCAGTTCCACCGGTGCGGCGACCTGCCCGAACGGCTTGAAATAATTGGCGATGAAGGCCGGTGAGCTCGTCACCAGAAGCTTCACGTCGCGGGCGAGATAACGCTCCGCTGTGCGCAGTGCTTTGCCCAGCATGTCATTGCGCAGCACCAGGCGATGGATGTCGAGGCATTCGTAGACGATCGGCACGCCGCCGCGAAAGGCGGCCTTGGCGCGCCTGGCCAGCGCCAGCATTTCCAGATTGCGCGCGATGATGAGGTCGGGCTTCGGCATCGCCGCAAGCTTTGAGCCTATCGACAGCGCCGCCTTGGCGACCGCCGCCAGACGCTGGCCGAATCGGCCGTCACGCGTCGCGCCGAGGTCGACCGGCTGCAGCCCCTCGACGTCGGGAACAGCATTTGTGGTCCGACGGAAGCCGGCCAACGTGACCCGCGCGCCGCCTGCCTTGAGCATTATGATCCGCCGGCGCACCGCCGGGTCGGAAACATCGTGCACAAGGTACAAGACATGCAGCATGAAAACTCGACCGCTGTTGGCCCACCCACGGGAATGCTAACCCAGCTTTTGCTGCATCGCAACATTTTTGGTGCGCCGTAGCATAAGTGCACGTTTTTTGTTGCACTGCAAAATTGATGCGTTACCCTCCGTCGGGCTTGAGCGCCGCTCTGGCTGGTCACCCAGCCCGATGCAGCGATGGATTGTGACGCGAGCCGCATCGGGATCGTCCTGGCGTGGGTATTTTCGGTCACCATGCCCGTCCTAGGCACCGCAGGCCACGCCGCGGAATCTGCTGACGAAATGAGGTATCCCATGAAGATCGTCGTTGAAAACACAGTCTGCCTGAATACCGGGGATGCGGCGATTCTGCTGGCGATCCGCCACATTCTCAAGACGATCGTGCAAGGCGACGTGCGGTTTGCCGTCTTCGACAGCCAGCCCGAAGTTGCGGAACGACTCTATCCGAAGACGGATTATCCCGACCTCGAATTTCATAAGCTGCTGTCGGAATCCCTGTTCCGATACAAGAATGGCAGCGGGCTGAGGGACCGGTTCAAGCCGATCTACAATCGGCTCGTTCTCCAGGCCCTGCGCTGGTTTGGCAGCAGCGCGCTAGGCAATTTTTTCAGCCATCGCGACCGGCGCGGTCTCGATATCTACGCCGACGCGGACATGGTGGTCACCACAGGGGGAACCTATCTCGTCGAGAACTACAATCTCGAACGACGCCTCAATCAGTTCAGGCTCGATGCCGTATTTGGCAAGGATCCGGTCTTCTTCACGCAATCCCTCGGTCCGTTCGACAAAAGTTACAACCGCCAGGAGCTCGGCCCGATCTTTAACCGCAGCCCGCTCGTCCTGCTGCGCGACGAACGGTCGCGGACCCATATCCGGGATTTGGTGAAGGATCTCGGCAAGTGCCACGTGGTGGCCGATGCCGTATTCGCCTTGGCGGATACCGACAGGATCGGCAAGCGTCTCGCTTCCAGCCAGCCGCCGGCGTCGACGGGCCGCGTCGCTATTTCGGTCCGCCACTGGAACTACGTCAGCGACGGTGAGGGCGGCATGCGCCGCTATCTGGATTCGATCCGCGAGATCGCCACAATTCTTGTCAGGGACCTTGGCAAGGAGGTGACCTTCGTCTCCACGTGTCAGGGCGTGCCGGAATATGCCCATGACGATTCCAAGACCGCGCAGGCCATCGTTGCCAAGCTCGATCCTGAGATCGCCAGCCACATGACAGTGGACGCTTCGTTCCACACGCCGGACCAGTTGATGGCGCTGGTGAAGGGCTTCGACTTCGTCGTCGCGACGCGCATGCATATGATGATCATGTCGCTTTGCGTCGGCACGCCGGTGCTGCCGATCGCCTACGAGTTCAAAACCAAGGAAGTGGCCAAGCGAATCGGTGTCGACGATGTGCTGCTCGACATCGACACCGTGACGCCCGAAGAGGCGCGCGAAAAGCTCGGCCGGTTTGCGGGAGATCTCGACCGCTATCGCAAGACAAGCCTTCAGGCCGTGCTCGAAGAACATGCTTCGGCAATGTCGGCCACAAACCTGCTGGCGCCGCTGATCGCCGGCCGCTCAGCGGATATTGCGCGCGGCGTTGGACAGGGTGGTGAACAAAGCGCGTCGCGACTGCGGGACGGCAAGCATGAAAACGAGACCGATGCCGTAGTTGAGGGCAAGCGCCAAAAAGACCGCGAGCAGGTCTGACTGGCCCGTTAGAGACGCCGGCAACCACAGGTACAGGAACCAGGCAAGCAGGGACGAGGCGATGAAAAGCCCCTGCATGAGCAGGAAGTCGGCGGCGGTCACCGGACCGACGCGATGGACCAGGAGCGCCAGCACGGGAACGCGCAGCACGTAACCGCTGATGGCATAGGCCGCGGCAACGCCGACGGCGCCCCAGTGCAGGCCAACGACGAAGGCAGCGACGGTCGTCAGCGACGAATAGATGCCCCAATGGAACATGGTCTTCGTCTTGCCCTGACAGATGAATATCCATCCCGTCGTGCTTGAAACGGACTGGACCAGGCTGGCGATGCCCAGCCAGGCAAAGATCGGTGCGACCGGTGCCCAGCCCGCGCCGAAGAGAAGTCCGACGATCTGATTGGAGGTCAGCGTCAGCGCCGCGATGCCCGGCATGGTAACGGCCGCCAGCATCCAGTTGGTGCGCACATAGATATCGCGAAAGCGGGCCTTGTCATCGTGGATGCGGCTGAGCAGCGGCACCATAACCCGTGTCAGCGGCTGGTTGATGTTCTGCAGCGGGAACAACAGGAGCTTGTAGGCGCGGTCGTAATAGCCGAGTTCGATCGCACCGGAATATTTTCCGATGAGAATGTTGTCGAGATTGCGCGAGAAGAAGTTGGCGAGGTTGAAGCCGGTCAGGTTGGCGCCGAACGACAATATATCGGCATCGACCTTCAGGTCCGGCCGCAAAGGCGTCCAACGCGCCACCAGCCAGGCGGCAGCCAGGGCGATAGCTGCCGAAACCGCCGGGCCGATGACCAGCGACCAGTAGCCCAACCCCGCATAGGCCGCGATTGCGGCGGCCAGAAGTCCGGCGGCGGCGCTTATCACGTCGTTCAGTGCGAGCTGGCCGAACTGCAGGTGCCGGTTCATCAACGCCAGCGGCACTGCGGCGAGACTGCCGAGAAGCAGCGGCAGGGCGGAGCCAAGGGTGATGCCGGACATACGTTGATCGCCATAGAACGCGGCGATGGCAGGCGCCAGGCCGGCCACTACCACGGCACTACCCAGCCCGACGAGCGCGCTGATCCAGAACACCTGGTTGAGCTGCTGGTTGCTGATGTCCTTGCGCTGAACCACAGCCTGCTGCAGGCCCAGATTCTGAAGCAGCCCGACGAAGGCCACGATCGGCCCGACGGAAGCCACCAGACCGAAATCCTCGGGGACGAGCAGACGGGCCAGCACGATGACGGAGAGAAACTGGATCGCCATCTTGAAGCCCTGGGCGCCGATGGTTACCAGCCCGCCGCGCAGGGCGACACGACCGAACTGGGGGGGCGGATTGGCGTTCATGCAAGCGACCTCGTTTCGCCAAGCCGCATGGCGATTTCCACGAAATGTTGGTTCAGCAGATCGGAGTTGAACTCGGCCTCGATCTTCTTGCGCGCCGCGAGAGCGATCTCTTCACACGGCTTCGGATTCTCGGCGATCCATGCAAGCTTTCCGGTCAGCGCCGCAACGTCCCGCTCAGCCACGAGAAAACCCGTCTTGTGATCATCGATCAGTTCAGGGATCCCGGAATGATATGTGCTGACCACCGTCAGGCCGGCGGCCATCGCTTCCATCAGCGAAACCGGAATGCCTTCCAGATCGCCATCGCGGGCGCCGACGCTGGGCAGCAGGAACACATGCGCATCGCGCAGACGCTGTTTGACTTCGCTGTGCGGCCGGGGCCCAAGAAAATTCACCCTGTCGGCAATGCCGAGCTCTGCGGCGATCCCCTTCAGCTGCTCGAGAAGTTCTCCGCCGCCGATCACCGAGTAGATCCAGTCTCGCCGCGGCAGGCCAGCAAGCGCGCGAAGCGCATATTCGATGCCCTTCTTTTCAGTCAGGCGGCAGACCGAGATGAAAGAGAGCGTAGCCTGCTCCCATGAACGCCACCGATAGTCGATGTCACTCGGCCGCACCCCCATATGGTGAACCACAACCTGCTCCGGCGATGCACCGACCTCAATCAAGGCATCGCGGAAAAACGCATTCACCGGCAGTTGAAGAACGCCCTTTTCGAACACAATCTTGTAGCGCGCGAGCGTATTGTCATGCAGCGGTTCGCCGACATCACGGCCGTGAAATATCGTCACCAGGGGAGCGGAAATCCTCCCGCGCTTGATGGCGCGGGCCACGCGCATGCCGTTGTTGCCGAAATGGGCAACGATGACGTCGGCGCCCTGCAGTTTTCGCACATGAGCAATGTCGATGGCGGTCGAGAGCTTGTCCCAGAACCTGCCGGACCACTTCCTGAGCAGCGGGCGATAGCGACCCAGGCCACCCCACCAGCATACGACCTTTCCTGGCAGCGCCTGCCAGCGCGGATCATCGATGTTGCTGTCCCTGCCGAAGGACGTCTCGTTGCAGACGACGCCGACTTCCATGCCGCGCTCAAGGCATCCGGCTATCTGGTCGAGAACAAAGGTTTCGGACAATGAGGGGAACTTGTCGACTACGAAGCAAATCTTCATCGGCAGGATGCGCTCGTGCGGAGAGCCGGTGTGCCCTTGACAAAAGCCGGGCCGAAAACAGGGTGCCGGAGGCACAAGACATGCAGCATGGAACTCTACCGCTGTTGGCCCACCCGCAGGGACGTTAGTATAGGTCTTGCTGCACTGCAACATTTTTGGTGCAGTGTAGCAAGATTTCCCTCGGCTTGGCGTGTCTGCCGATCAAACGCAGAGCAGCAGTGTCAGCCGGCAGATGAAGGATCCGCCAAGCCCTCGGAAACCCCGACATGACCGGCAGGTTCATGCGCAGGGCTCGATGTGGCCAGTTGGGTAACGATCTGCGCAAAACGTTCATTCAGAACATCTGCGTTGAAGTCGTCCTCGACTTTGCGGCGTGCGGCAAGCGCGATACGCTCGCATTCGGTCGGGTGCTCCCCGGCCCAGGCAAGCTTGCCGGCAAGCGCTGAAATATCTCGCTCGGGCGCAAGCAACCCCGTCTCCCCATCCTTGATGAGCTCCGGGATTCCCGAATGATACGTGCTGACCGCAATCAATCCGGCGGCCATGGCCTCCATGAGCGCGACCGGAATGCCTTCCATATCCCCGTCGCTGGCAGTGATACTTGGCAGCAAAAAGAGATGAGCCATGCGAAGCCGTCTTTTCACCTCTGCGTGAGGGAGGCTGCCGAGGAATGTTACGCGACCAGCCAAGCCCAGCTCTACGGCCAGCTTCTCCAGATTCATCCGCAGAGGACCGTCGCCAACAATGTCGTAACGCCAGTCTAGCTGCGGCTGGGAGGCGTTGAGGGAGGCCAAGGCTCGCAAGGCGAACTCGACGCCTTTCTTTTCGACCAGGCGGCAAACCGTCGTCACGACCAGTTGGGTGCCTTCCCACGATTCCCAGCGATAGCCGATTTCGCGGGCGTCAATTCCCATATGGTGGACCGTCGTGCTCGCCTGCGACAGGCCGGCTTCCAGCAGCATCGTGCGGAAGTAATCGTTGACGGGCAGGTTCAGGGTCCCATGCTTGATCAGCCCGGCATATTGTGTCGCGAGCACTGCCTGCCGCGCCGGGATCGCCACGTCCGCGCCGTGAAAGATGGTTATGATCGGTGGTTTGAGCACCTTCCATTTCTTCAGTGCGGCTGCTCTCTCGCCGTTCTGTCCGAAGTGGGCGACAATCACCTCGCAGCGGTTCAGGCGGCGTGCAAAGGCGATGTCGAGAACGGTCGAGGCCTTGTATCGCAGACGCGGCGGCAGACGCTGTACAAATTTGCTGATTACAGCGGCCCATCGCCACCAATGTCGGGTTCTGGCGAGCAGCGTCGCCATCGGCTCGCTTTGCCGGTCAATTCGGTGGTCACCTTGCATCTTTTCGCAGACCACTTCGACCTGAAAGCCCCGCGCCAGCAGCCCAGCCATCTGGTCCACGACGAAGGTTTCCGAAAGCAGAGGGAATTCGCCGACGACAAAGCCCACGCGCATGACCCGCCCATAAGGTTGGGGCTTGCTCGGACCAAGCGGTCCATATCGCACAAGCCCTAATGTAGACAGGCAGAATACACGTTGATTGCTGCAGTGCCACAAAATATTGCACTGCAGCAATTAAAAGTGATCCGGACGGGCGCACGACGCCTGGACCTGGCTAACGGGAACTTTGCGCGACCACGGTCGTGCAGCGTCTCAGCTGAAATGCAACACGACGCGTTTAGGCTGCGCGCTCCAAACCGACACGTCTTGCGCGGTCGAGAACGCCCATGAACGTTGCGAACTGGCTGTCGGGGTTCATTTGCCGCCGCTCCGAAAACTGACGTGCTGTCGCTGACAGCCGCTTGTACTCGGCCTCATCGCTCCACAGCCGCCTGATCGTTGCGACCCAGTCGGCGAGCGGGGCGTCGTAGTCCAGTACCACGCCGCCGGCGCCGATCGCTTCCGGCAGACCGCCGCGCCGCGAGCCGACCACGGGAATGCCACTACAATGCGCTTCCGAGGCCACCCGGCCCCAGGCTTCTTCCCATTTGCTGGGCGCAAGCAGGATTTTCGTGCGGCCGTAGACCGTCTTCATGTCGCTGGTGCGGCTTTCCAGCTTGACGTTCTGGAGGGGAGAGATTGTTGCTTCGATCCGGGCTCGATGATCGTCGTCGAGCTTCCAGCTTTCGACGAACAGGAACGGGATCTCGGGACAGGCGGCGGCAATGCGCACCGCAAGATCGAAGCCTTTTTCCTCATATGGATTGATGAGCGTGACAAATTCACCGGTCGTCGGTGTGCTGTAGAACGCGGGATTGATGGTCGGCGGAATAACCGTCGAATCGATATCGAATTTTGCCTTATAGGCGCGCGCGGTGAACTCGGAGTTGGCGATATAGACCGCCGAATGGAGCTCACGCAGATCGCCGGCCAATTCGTCGAATTCGACATTCCTCAGATAGACGGTCAGCGGCACGCCAAGCCTCTGCAGCTCTCTGCCGATCGGCACCGAATTGTGGCACTGCACGACCGCGACATCCGGCCTCAACTTTTTGACGGCGAAGTCGGCCGCTTCCCAGGGGAACCACGCCCGTACAACCGGATAGCCCGGGAAATTGTCGATGACCGCGCGCTGACGAAGGAGCTTCATCTTGGCGCGCGCCCTGAAGCCGAACATGCCGTCGCCGAACAGGGCTGCCAGAACGGATGCCTCGTGACCGTTTTCGCGCAATTGCTCGACCAGGTGGTGGGTGCTCGACTGGACGCCCCCGCTGAATTGCGGCGTGTAGCCGGTGCCGCCTGCAAACAGAACTTTCATGAACCTGGCTCCGCGTTGTGCCGCCCTGCCTTCACGCCGCCATCCTGCCGATCGAGAAATACTCGATGCCGTGACGGGCGATGACCTTGGGATCATAGAGGTTACGGCCATCGAAGATGACCGGCGTGGTCAGGGCATCCTTCACCGCGTCGAAGGACGGGGCGCGGAAACTCTTCCATTCGGTGGCGATCAGCAACGCGTCGGCGCCGCGCAGTGCCGCCTCCTTGGTGCCGCACAACAAAAGGTCGTCGCGCAGGCCGTAGATGGCCTGGCATTCCTGCATCGCCTCGGGGTCGTAGGCCTGCACATTGGCGCCGGCCTGCCACAGCGCCTCCATCAGGACGCGCGCCGGCGCCTCGCGCATGTCGTCGGTGTTGGGCTTGAAGGCGAGGCCCCAGAGCGCGAAGGTCTTGCCCTTGAGACTGCCCTTGAAATAACGGTGCACCTTGTCGAACAGCACCGACTTCTGGGCATTGTTGCGCTCCTCCACGGCGCGCAGCAGCTTGGCGTCGAACTTGACACCTTCGGCGGTCTTGATCAGCGCGCGGACATCCTTGGGAAAGCACGAACCGCCATAGCCGAGGCCGGGATAGATGAAGTGGTAGCCGATGCGCGGATCCGAGCCGATGCCCTTGCGTACCTCCTCGATGTCGGCGCCGAGCTGCTCGGCCAAATTGGCCATTTCGTTCATGAAGGAGATCTTGGTCGCCAGCATGCAGTTGGCGGCGTACTTCGTGAATTCGGCGCTGCGCACGTCCATCATGATCATCTTCTCGTGGTTGCGGTTGAACGGCGCGTAGAGCTCCCGCATCACCGCCTCGGTGCCCTCGCTGTTGGTGCCGATAATGATGCGGTCAGGCTTCATGCAGTCGGCGACGGCGGAACCCTCCTTGAGGAACTCAGGATTGGAAGCGACGTCGAAAGCCAGGTCCTGGCGCCCGCGCGCCTTCAGCGTCGCGGCGATTTTGGCCTTCACCTTTTCGCAGGTGCCGACCGGCACGGTCGACTTGCCGACGACGATCTTGGGACCGTCCATCTCGCGGCCGATGGTCTCGGCCACCGCCAGCACATATTTGAGGTCGGCCGAACCATCTTCGCCGGGTGGCGTGCCGACCGCAATCATCTGGATCTCGCCATGCTTGACGCCGGCGGCGGCATCGGTGGTGAACTTGATGCGGCCGGCGGCGTGGTTCTCCTTGACCAGGGCCTCCAGTCCCGGTTCGAAAATCGGCACCAGGCCCTGGTTGAGCCGCTCGACCTTCTTTTCATCGACATCGACGCACACCACCTGGTGCCCGACCTCCGCCAGCACCGCGGCCTGCACGAGACCGACATAGCCAATTCCAAAGACCGTCAAATTCATTCGGGTTAATTCCTGTTCACGCCCTTTGGCCTTATATAGCCGGGCCGGTTCAGATCTACTTTATGCTGCTTACACTGCATGCCAGCGATTCCGGAAACTGGCACGGCTGGCCGAGCGCGGTGAAGGCGACGCGCTGCACCTGCATCGTCACCTGGCGGCCGGGGTCCGAAAAGGCGCCCATCCAGTTTTTCAGCGTGTCGCTGCCCCAGAGGCTGAAGAATATCTTCTGCGAGTGGGTCGGCAATTGCTCGGGATTGGTCACTTCCTGGACCAGCTTGCCGTTGACGTACCAGCGCAGCCGGTCCTTTTCCCAGATAAAGGCATAGTCGTTGAAGCCCTTGTCGGCGCCGCCTTCGACCTCGGCCAGCTTCTCGTTCTTGGGCTTGCCGGCGATGTAGCTGTTGACCTGCACCTTGGATGTATCCTTGGTCAGCACCTCGAAGTCGATCTCATACCAGGGCTGTTTGTCGGCAGGGCCGATATAGGTGAAGAAAGCGGCGTTGAGACCGGATCCGGTGTCGGTCTTCATCCGTGCTTCATAGGTCCCATAGCCGAAGCGCTGCTTGGTCTGGATCTCGGCGCAGGCGAACTCGCGGTCCTTCAGTTTGCGCTTTTCGAAGCCGAGCGTCAGCATGTTGTCGGAAAATTTTACCAGGCTTTTCGACCAGGTGCAGTTCTGGTGATTGCCGTTCGACCAACCGTCGGAGACATACCAGCGCGAACGATCGAAACTCTTGAAATCGTCGACGAAGGACGGTGCGCTTTGCATCTCCGGGGAGGCGTCCTGGGCGCGGGAGGGGTGGGCGGCGCCGAGCAGAGCTGCGGCTGCCGCCAACAGAAGCGCACCAACGGATAGAAGACGCGTTGGGTTTACAAGACGCATTGGCCGATTTGGCCGCGTCGAAATCATGGCATCGATTGCCGCCATGGGCGTCGTCTTCGGATCTGCGTTCATATCAATTCACCTTTGTGCTGTTCCGCCCCAACCCAAAGTCACCGATTGGCCCACATTGCTAACGGGCCGATCCCGATCCTCCGTCCCCGAACTTTCTCTTCTGTGTCTCGTGTGACCGTGTTCAGCCGAAGCGACCTGCGGGTTTGACATATTCCCCGTGCGAATCAGAACTCTGGCCATCCTCGCCGACGATCGCGTCGAGTGAATGACGCAGTTCCTTCATCCGGCTCGTCTGGCGCACCAGCTCGGCGATGCGCTGTTCGCAGTTCAGGATGGACTTCGTCAGCTCGCCGACTTCCGACAGCTTGCGTGCCGACGCCGAGCCGTTCTCCATCGACTCGACCAGGAAGGCCGCGTTGGTGGACTTCGACCGGTAGCGGGCCTCCAACCCGGTCTTCTCGGCCGCAATCTCGGCCGTGATCTGATCCAACAGCTTTGCCAGACGGTCGAAACGCGCCAGATCGGTCTGCTTGTCGCGCGCTGGGTCCCTGGACCTGAAGCCGAAAATTGAAGCCATCCGGTTGGCCTTCCAAAATTGCTGCACCGCAACATACAGTGCCATCGTCGGGGCGTGTAGGCAACCTCCGAGTTTCAGAAAGGCAATTTTTTCAGCCTTGCGGCCGCCGTCCCGGACTTGGCGGAGCCTACTTTTGCGCCGCCGTGTTGGTAGCGGCCATGAGGAAGCGCAAAGGCGGCACCGGCTGCTGCCGCGGGGACAGACCGGCGTGGCGAAACAACGCATCGAGCTTGTCGGCGGCCACGCCGACAACGATGGGAATGAAGTTCGACTGGCTGGCCAGCGCATAGGCGGCGGCAGACGCCATGCCGCGCTCGGCCTTCACATCGAGGAAATTGCGCAGCCGGTATTTGTCACGCACATGCCGCTCGTGCTTGCGCAGCAGGGCCTTGGAGCCTTCCGGCAGGCTGTCGATCTCGAGCAGTGCCAGATCCGCATCGGCGAGGCGCTTCAGATCCTGTGTCTTGTGGCGCCCGCTCAACGAATCGGCGCGCACGATCGCGCCATAGCCGCAGGAACGGATGACCTTGAAGCGTGCGCCAAGGGCAAAGGCGCGAGCGTAGAGTTCGTAATCTTCGCCGAGACGCAGGTTCTCGTCGTAACGCAGCCCATGCCTGTCGAGGAAAGCTCTTGATATCACCGGCTTGAGAAAGCCGAGTTCGCCGCGCTGGACACGCCGTCTGGAGATGTTGCCCTCGATGAATCGCTCGAAGTCGAGGAATTCCGGGTCCGCCGAAAAGGACGGGGCGACGATCTTCGAGACATCGGTCGCCGTATCGTCACGGATCAGCATGATGTTGTCGGCGGCGAAATCCCAGTCGGCGCTGGCAAACAGCTGGCGAAACCGTCCCTGAAGGAAGAAATCGTCGGCGTCGAGAATGCTGATGAAAGGTGATTTCGACCCGGCAATGGCGGTATTGCGGGCGAAGGACGGGCCGCGATTGGCGTCGAGCCGGATGACCGAAAGCCGGCCGCTGCCATCATCGGCAGCGCTGGCCACCTTTGCGGTGTCATCGGTGGAGGCGTCGTCGACGACGACGACTTCCGCCACCTCCGGCTCGCGCAGCGCCGAGGCGATGGCTGCGGGAATGGTCCGGGCCGCGTTGCGCGCCGCGATGATCACGCAGACCCGGGATTCTGTCATGGACATAGGGTGGCCTTTCGATTGCATAAAGTGTCGCGAGGCCCCTCGCGCTCCCGGCGCGCGGCGCCGGACCCCGATCCATCCCCCGATCCATCCCCAGCGGATCGGGACGGAACGTTATCTGCCTGCTGCATGACGACCCTCATCGTCACCGGCTTTCCCGCTCGAAAATCCGCCGGCTGAGGTCGGCTGACGCGGCCCAGCCGGCCTCGGTCAGGTAGCGGACAGGTTCGCGGCCGCACAATTCCCACAAAACGGTGCGCCGTTGCGGCCATCTGAGCGACGACAGCCACGGCGCGATGACCATGTGGAACAGGTCTTCATTGCCGATGCGTGACAGGATCCTGGTGGCCCGATCCGACAGCAGCGTGCCGGCGCCACCAAGCAGCACATCGGCGGCGCGCAGGCCCAGCAGCAGGGTGTCAGCCAGCCCCTGCTCGGCCGCGTAGTCGAGCACAGTCTGCTGCTCGGCCTCGCTCAGCCGACTGGCAGCGGCCCGGACATCGCAGACATAGCCCGCGCATGGCTCGCGGTTGAACAGCGCCTTTGCGACACTGATGCAGGACAGAAGCAAAGTGTCGGAGGCCGAGATGAACGGCACGCTGGAGCCGGCGATCGCAAGCGCGCGCTTGCGGCGCAGGAACCCTTCCGTATCGCGCGGGCTGGGCGATCCCGGCTGCTGGAGCCGGTAATGGAGATCGACGGTGGACAATTTCCGACCTTGGCTGCGAACCATGTGCTGCTCGCCCAGAAAGCGCACCCACCAGACGGAGCGGGACTTGCCGGCGACCTCGTAGCCGATCGAGCGCAGCGCATCGCGAGCCCTAAAGAAGCCGGCCGGCGACACCAATATGTCGACATCTCCGGACGGCTTCATGAAATGGTCGCCATAGAGCAGTTGCTGCTGGAGGGGCCCCTTCAGGAACACGAAATCGATGCCGCTGCCGCGCAGCGCCTTGTCGATGGCCATCGAATCCATGATGCCGGACGAGTTCATCGCAATCGTGCGCCGGCGATAAGTGTCGAGCCACTCGAGCAATCCCGGCGGCGTCTCGCCCGCCGGTGGGCGCGACAGCGCCTTCAGCATGAAGGTGGCGACCTTGTTCAGCCTGGCGATGTCGCAAACATCGGCAACGGAGATGGCCGGTGCAGGCGCGGCGCTGGGGCTCGCCCCGGAGGCGAAGAACAGCCGCAGGCACGCCTGCACATAGGCCACTTCGTCGGCGCAGCCAGCGGCGCGCAACCTTTCGAAGGTCCCTTCCTGCAAGGCCATCTGCTGCAGCATCTCCGCAAAAAATTCGCCAGGCGCGTTATATTGCAAGTGCGAAGCAAAGCATCGCCAAATTCATGCGCCGCGTCCAGTTTTTCCTTTGGCGCCAATTTCCTGCAACCTGAACGTTTCGCAACACAGTCCTAGATGCAAGGCGCCGCCTGATCGGGGCTTGTGACGGGTACGTCAGCAACAATTTTGTGGGAATGCGCCAGCGCCCAAGTGAGGAGCATTCGAAGGAAAATTTAACGTAATTAAATCAGATACTTAGTTGATGGCCTCGGACACTCTGCTGAATTCTCCTGGGATGTGAAAATGCAAAGCGCTTTGATCACCATTGAAGGGAGTCGCAACCGAGAATTGATTAACGGCTGGTAAATCAGGCTTGACTCATAAATGCTGCCATGCAGCTATTGCGGTGCAGCAATAGCTCGCTGCCGGCAATCGACAGGCCGCTTCCAGTCCACAAGTGGAGAGTAAATTGGAACAGAATGTTGAAAAGCATGAGTACGAAACCCCTAGCCTGACGGTCCACGGCTCGATCGAGACCATCACGCAAGGCGGTAGCGGTACTACGGCACTCGACGCCTCGTTTCCGGCACATACGCCGGTCGGCGAACTCACCTTCTCCTGAGTATTCTCTCGTTGGGGTGACAAAGTCCGGACTCTGCAAACAGAGCGCACTAAGGAGAGTCGGGGGTCAAACCCCGGCTCTCGCGTCTTTGTCCGGAATTGCCGAAGCGTTGGTTGTGAGCGAGGTTTAGGAATGGACTGGAACCCCACGGACCATGATCGGATGAGCGCGAGCAAGGATGCCGTGGCCTGCGAATTCGGCAACGGCCTGGCGCTGCTCGATATGAGGTCCAACATCTATTACAGCCTGAACAGCGTCGGCGCCTATATCTGGGAGCTGATCCAGGAGCCGCGGCCGATTTCCGAAATCCGCAGCGCCGTGCTGGATCGCTACAATGTCGATCCGGAACGCTGCAAGGCCGATGTCGATGGATTGTTGAAGGGCTTGGCGGACGCCGGGCTTGCGAGGCTCCATGATGAGGAACTTGTCTAGAGCTTTCTCACTTAGCGGGCCGGAGATGCTCTTTCTCGCCCACTGCCTTGCGGTGGTCGTGGCGGTGCGGCTGGGGCTGACGCTGCTTTCCTACAACAAAGTGCGCCGCATGGTGACCCGGCTCGACGCGCGCGAACCAGCCGACATCGGCGATCTCAGGCGTGTCGCCTGGGGCGTGGCTGCGGCTGCCCGCCTGGTGCCTGGCGCAAGCTGTCTGACCCAAGCGCTTTCCGGCCAATATTTGCTTGCCCGCCAGGGCAACGCCTCAAAAATCCGCATCGGCATCGAGCGCGATACCGGCACCGAGTTGAAGGCGCATGCCTGGCTGGTCAGCGGCGACCATATCGTGCTCGGCGGCTCGCTTGGCGGGTTTAACCATCTCGTCGACCACGGCCAGTGAGCGATGAGCGGCGTCGCCGGAATTCTGCTGAGGCAGGAAGGCAGGCAGGCCGCCGCGGCCGACATCCAGCGCATGCTTGCCCGCATGCAGCATCGCGCGCCTGACGGCAGTTCGTGGTGGATCGACGAGGGCGTCGTTCTTGGCCACGCCTGGCTCAACACCACCGATGAAGCCGGCCCCGGCCCGCTGACCATGGCCGGCGGCAAGCTCGCAATCACCGCGGATTGCCGGCTGGACAACCGCGACGAACTCTTGGCCAGGCTCGGCATCCGGGACAATTCGGTTGCCGACGCCGTGCTTGTGATGCGCGCCTATCTGCGCTGGGGCGAAGCCTGTCCCGAATATCTGCAGGGCGACTTCGCCTTTGCCATCTGGGACGCCGAGCGCCAGAAGCTGTTTTGCGTGCGCGATCATTTCGGCGTCAAACCCTTCTACTACCATTCGAGCGACCGGCGTTTCGTCTTTGCTTCCGAGATCGGGCCGATCCTCGATGTCGGCGGCGTCGACATGCGCATCAGCGAACACCAGATTTCCGGCTTCCTCGCCGGGCTGCCCGACGATCCGCAATCGACTGCCTATGCCGATATCTTCCGCCTGCCGGCGCGCCATAGCCTGACGGTGACCGGGAACCAGGTGGTGTTGCGCCGCTACTGGCAGATCGAACCGTCGCCAAGACCGATGCGGGCGGACACGGCCGAGGAATTCCGCCATCTGTTCTCGCAATCGGTCCGCAACCGCATGCGCGGCACGCCTGCGGTCGGGGCGATGCTGAGCGGAGGCCTCGATTCCTCCTCGATCGCCTGCGTGGCGGGCCTGCAGAATGCCGCCCAGCAAAGACCGAGGCTGCCGACCTTCTCGCTGGTGTTCGAAAAGGGCTCGCCGATGGATGAGCGTCCGTTCATCGAGGCAGTGCTTGGACAGGAGAAGGTCGACGGCACTTTGATTTCCGTCGGCAACTACGCGCCCTTCGCCGAGTTCGAACGCATTCTGGAAGAGCAGGAGGAAACGTTCCTGGCCCCCGGCCTGTCGCTGACCCGCGACATCTACAGGACCGCCGGCGCCAAGGGCATGAAGGTTCTGCTCGACGGCCATGGCGGCGACGAGGTGGTTTCGCAGGGCCACGGCCATCTGCACGAACTCGCCGATGCCGGCAAATGGATGGAGCTGTGGCGCGAGCTGCGCAGCGCCTCCAACACCTATGGCGACGGCATGCTCGGCCTCTACTACCAGTTCCTTACCCTTTACGGGCCGGCCTGGCGCATCGCGAGAATCAAGCGGTTCGCGAACCGCGTGCTTGGCAAATTGCGGCGCCATCCAACTGGGCGGCCGGCGACGAGCTGGCGCGGCCTGATCAATCCGGACCTGGCGATGCGCACCGACCTCGTCGAGCGCTTTCGCCGGGCCGGCTACATGTCGCCCGCGGTCAGCGCCAGCGAGACCTTGACCCATCGCTGGCTGCTGTCGAACGGCATGGTGCCGCACGCCTTCGAGGTACTCGACAAGGCGGCGGCGAATTTCGGCGTCGAGCCGCGCTACCCCTTCTGGGACAAGCCTCTGGTCGAGTTCTGCCTGGCACTGCCCGGCGCGGAAAAGCTGAACCAGGGCTTTGGCCGCTCGGTGTTGCGCCGTGCCATGGAAGGAATTTTGCCCCCGGCGGTGCAGTGGCGGCGCGACAAGATCGATTTCACCTCCAATTTGGTCAAAGGCATGCTCGGCAATCACCGCGATCTCCTGGACAAGGTGCTGGTGAAAGATGCGGCGCGGATCGCCCCTTACGTCAACCTGCCTGAGGTGACCGCCGCCTATGGCCGCATCGCGCGGCAACCGGACGAAGCCACCCTGCCCGATGTCCAGTATGTCTGGCGTTCGATTTCGCTATCGTTGTGGCTGCGGCAGGTGCAACAGCGCGGGAGCCACTGATGATGCCGGCCAACATGCCTCTTGCCGCTGATGACCGCCATGCAATTGCTGCTCGCGCACAGCACTTCTACAAAGCCTATGGGCTGACGATCGCTTCGCAGGTCGAACTGCCTGAGCTAGAGCCGAGCGAACCAGCTTGCGTCGATGTGCTGATCACGGTCGGCCCGATCGACCTGCCAAAACCCTCGCCCGAGACCGGAACCGCTTTCCGTTTCGAGCCGCGGCAGCAATATTTGGCATGGCAGACGGTCGGCGCCTTCCTGATCACCGATGCCTGCCGCATCGAGGTGGAGCCGGCGCCCGATGTCGACGATGCGCTGCTGGCGTTTCCGCTGCTCGGTCCGGTCATGGCACTGCTCCTGCACCAGCGCGGCCTGCTTATCCTGCACGCCAGCGCCATTGCGGTCGGCGGCAAGAGCGCTGTCTTCATGGGCGACAAGGGCGCCGGCAAATCGACGACGGCGAGCGCGATGATCCGTGCCGGGCATCGATTGCTGACCGACGATGTCGTGGCGCTCGATCTCACGGACCGGCCGATGATCGTTCCGGGTTTTCCGCAGTTGAAGCTCGCCGCCGATGCCGCCGCCGCGTTTCCCATCCGCCAGGCAGAGATACGCCCGCAGGTGCATGCGGCGATCGACAAGATGCAGCACCGCCTGCACGCCGGATTTGCGGCAGACGCGGTGCCGGCGACCCGGATCTATATCCTCGAGCGCAACGACAAGGCAGCGATCACGCCGCTGCCAGGCATCGGCGCCCTGCCGGCAATCATCAAATTTTCCTATGTGACGCGTTTCGGCCGTCCAGCCCTGGTCGGCGATTTTGCCACGACACATCTTCGCCAATGCGCCGCCCTGGCCAGCCAGATCGGCGTCTGTCGCCTCGAAGTGCCCACCGGGCTCGACCGTATCGGCGAAGCCGTCGCCCTGATCGAAAACGATCTGGCGGCCGACAAAGGGCCGCGGTGACTGACATGTCCGCATCGCAGATCCTGCGCTTTTCGTTTTACCGCGATGTCGCCGGCTTCGGCGCCGCCATGGCCCGGATCGGCGGGCGCAGGACCTTCACGGCATTGCTGTTCCTGATCCTGGGAAGCCTGACCGAAGGCATCTCGATCCTGCTTCTGGTGCCGCTGCTGCATCTGGTCGGGCGACCCGAGCAGAATTTCGCGGTCAGGTTGCCTGACCGCGACTGGGTGCGCTGGCTGGCTCCGGACGGAACGCTGCAATTGACCACGGTGCTTTGCCTGCTGGTCGGGCTTGTCGCGCTGCAGGCAGCGTTCAACCGCTATAAATCCGTCTACATGGCGCGGCTGCTGCTCGACTTCATCAATCGCCTGCGCATGAACCTGTTCGAGAGCATCGGCAAGGCGCGGTGGGGGATATTCGCGCGCATGCGCAGCTCGGATCTCGACCATGCGCTGACCGGCGATATCGACCGCGTGCAGTCGGCGGCGTTCTCGCTGCTGATGCTGGTGCAGATCGCCGTGCTTTTGGCGGGTTATCTCGTTGTCTCGCTGTTCATTTCGCCAGTGATGACGGCGTTTGCCATTGTCGTCGGCATCGTCACCTTCCTGGCGCTGCAGCCGTTTCGGGCACGAGCCAGCGCCTTCGGCCGGGTTTTGACCAGCAATCGCCAGGAGCAGTACCGAACGGTCTCGGAGTTCCTCGGCGGCATCAAGGTGGCCAAGAGCCTGAATGTCGAGGCGACCTATTACGCACAGCTTCGCTCGACGCTGGGGAAGATGAAGGCCGACAACATCAACTACGTCCGCAACAGTACCATCGGCACCGCTCTGTTCCAGGTCGCCAGCGTCATTGGTCTGAGCTTGTTCATCTATGTCGCCCTGATCCGCTTCAACCTCTCACTGGCCGAGATCGTTGTGCTGCTTCTGGTGTTCATGCGCATTGCGCCGCGTTTCATGGACATGCAGATGCAGGCGCAGCAGGTGCTGATCAACCTGCCGGCCTATGCCTCGATGCGCGACATGCAGGCGCGTTTCGATGCCGAACGCGAGCCGGCAAACCTCGAATCGGATGCCAAGCTGTCGCTCGATGTCGGGCTCAACATCCGCAACGTCTCCTTTGCCTATGAGGCCGGCGGCAAGCCGGTGGTGAGCGATGTGACGTTTGGCCTTCCCGCCGGCAAGGTAACGGCGCTGATCGGTCCGTCAGGATCGGGCAAGAGCACGCTTGCCGACATGCTGCTTGGCCTGCTCGAACCGAGCGAGGGCAAGATCCTGGCCGATGGCGTCGAGATCGGCGCGGCCAATCGCCGGCGCTGGCGCGACCAGGTGGCGTATGTGCCGCAAGACGTGTTCCTGCTGCACGATACGATCGCCGCCAATCTGCGCCTTGCCGCGCCGCAAGCCAGTGACGCGGAGCTGTGGACTGCACTGCGCGCTGCGCATGGCGCCGACTTCGTCGAGCGGCTGGAGTTGCGGCTCGACACGGTGGTCGGCGACCGCGGCGTCCGGCTCTCGGGCGGCGAACGCCAGCGCATCGCGCTGGCGCGCGCGCTGCTGCGCAAACCTTCGCTGCTCATTCTCGACGAGGCGACCAGCGCGCTCGACTGGCAGAACCAGTCCCTGATCGCCAAATCGATCGACGGCTTGCGCGGATCGATGACGATCCTGACCATTGCGCACAGGCCATCGATGATCGCCTTCGCCGACTGGGTGGTTGCAGTCGAAAACGGGCGAATCGTCGAAGTCGGGCAATATCAGAGGTTGAAAGCGAAGGCCGGCAGCCGCCTGTCGAAAATGCTTTCAGGCGAGCAATCGGAACCCGAGCCGGCCGAAGCAGGCTGAGTCCGGCTGCAAGATGATCCGAGGCCGACCTTGTGGCTTCAGACTGTTCAATGCACGCTGCGCCTCGCCGAGAGCTTCTCGCCTTCAACCGCCTTGTCGGCGCCGAGGCTTCTTTCGGCGTCGCGAGCCCTGTCGGCCGATGTCGGCGCGCTCCTGGCGATCATAACATACACCAACAGGAAATAACCGACTTGGATGAGGACAGCGCAGCCGATGACGCGAAGCACCGTTGTGGTGACCGTCGCGCCGTCGACATAGGACCACGCGACCACGATCGCGAGGGCGAAAACCATTCCAATGACGAATTTTGGTAATGACATGTTCGGCGGCCCGTCAACCGGCCCGAGCATGCAAAAGCGATGACTTACCCACCCGAGTATCTCCCCATTCGCCATGCGAGCTTATTTAGCTGCTCTTTTTCGGCCGGTTGCTTCCGGCCTTCCCAACCCATCCAGACTCTATCAGGAATAATTTGCGACTCTATTAAGGCGCGAAACTGACGGCAAGGGCAACCTGCAATAATTTTCGGCTTGGCGGCGGCTTGGACTCCGCCATGCTGCGATGCACACGCAGGGGTGGTGACCTAACTCGTCATGCGCTTTATACTGCAGTAGAATCAACAATGTTGATTAGTATTTTACTTGATTAATTTAGCAAAGCCAGTGATTCGAAAATCAGTTAAAGCCGTTCCCTCTGCGGCAAAGGACGATTTGCCCAAAACCCGCCGAAAAAAGGCATTACATTTCCTAGGGTTGCTAATTATTCGTCACAAACCCGCCATAAAGGGCAAAATTTGGGCAAGGAGCGTTTATTATTTAGTCAATTCCTGACGTGACTATTTCAGCCATATGGGAAATTGTGTGTTGCGCTGCAGCATTTTTTTGGTATCGTGGCATAAACCATCCGTTCAACGTATGGAGCTTTTGCATGAGGGACGTTGCCAAGTCGGCCAATGCGGCATTTTCGCATGTCGGCGTAGATTTTCCGCCACCCATCGGCGGGCTGCTGAAGCGCAGTTTCGATATTTTCGGTTCACTTGTCGGCCTGGTGGCGCTTAGCCCGCTGTTCCTGATGGTGGCCCTTCTGGTCAAGCTTTCCGACGGCGGCTCGATCTTCTACGGCCACAAGCGCATCGGACGCGGTGGGCGGATTTTCCCCTGCCTCAAGTTCCGCACCATGGTCGAAGACGGCGAACGTGTGCTGGCCGCCTATCTCGCGGCCAATCCGGAAGCCAACGCCGAATGGATCGCGACCCGCAAGCTGAAGAACGATCCGCGCGTCACCCGCGTCGGCGCCGTTCTGCGCAAGCTCAGCCTCGACGAGCTGCCGCAGATCATCAACATCCTGCAGGGCGATATGAGCCTTGTCGGGCCTCGCCCGGTGGTGCGTGACGAGCTTGAGATCTACGGCAGCGCCGCGGTCTATTATTTGAAGTCGCGGCCGGGCCTGACCGGGCTCTGGCAGGTCAGCGGACGCAACGATGTCTCCTATGACAGCCGCGTCGCGTTCGACCGTCACTATGTCGAGAACTGGTCGCTGTTCGAAGACGTTCGCATCATCCTCAAGACCGTGCCTGCGGTGTGGATGTCGCGCGGTTCCTACTGACCGACCGCAACTGGTCAGCAATCGGGCCGGTACGGCCCGAAGCCAATCCGGTCCAAAGCTATTCGGCGATGGGCCGGTCTCGCATTGCAGCCATAATTCTGCCAGGTTCCGAAGGAGGCACTCGGCAGCAGGTCTATCGGGCGGATGGGGCCAAAACGGATCGGAAACGTTCAGTTGAAAACAGACATATCAGCGTATTTTCGCCTTGCCGGCCCGATGCGGCCGGCACGGCTCGTCGCCACGTGCCTCGCTCTGTCGCTCGCGGTTCCGGCCATGGCCGACGAGTACCGGCTCGGCTCGCAAGACAAGCTCAACATCCGCGTCGCCGAGTGGCAGACGGTGGAAGGCACGTTCCGTGACTGGTCGGCGGTAAACGGCGAATATTCGGTCGGTCCCGCCGGAACCCTATCGGTGCCGTTCGTCGGCGAATTGCCCGCTGCCGGCAAGACCACGTCGGAGGTTGCAGCCGCCATCAGCGTAGCCCTGCAGCGAAAGCTTGCCCTGTCGGACAAGCCGGAAGCCTCGGTGGAAATGGTGCAGTTCCGGCCGTTCTACATTTCGGGCGAAATCCAGACGCCTGGCCAGTTTCCCTATGTACCCGACCTGACCGTGCTCAAGGCAATCAGCGTTGCCGGCGGCATCAGGCGCAACGCCGATTACGGCCCTCAGCTTGGTAAGGACTTGGTGACCGCCAAGGGCAATTTCGACATCTATGACGACCAGCGGGTCAGGTTGATCGTCAAGCGTGCCCGCATCGATGCGGATCTCGCCGGCAAGGAGAATTTCGAGGTGCCAAAGGAGGTCGAGGGCGATCCGCGACTCCCGGCCATCGTCGCCGACGAAATGCAGATTCTGACTGCCGACCAGAAGGCGTTGAAACTGAAGCTGCAGGCGCTTGACGAGTTGAAGGGCGTTCTGCAGGCCGAAATCGAAGCGCTTCAAAAGAAGATCGTCAACCAGCAGCGGCAGGTTGACCTTGCCAAGCAGCAGCTCGAAAGCATCAGCCCGCTGGTGCAAAAGGGCCTCGTCGTCAACACGCGCGTCTTAAGCTCCGAGCAATCCGTCGCCAATCTGCAAGGCCAGATCCTGGATTATGAAACGGCCATCCTCACCGCCAAGCAGTCGATCAGCAAAGCGTCGCAGGACACCATCGATGTTCAGAACACGTTGAATTCGAACCTTGCCGCCAGCCGGCAGCAGGTCGAAGCCGATCTGAACGAGGCCGCGCTCAGGGTGAGCATGCAGAAGGGCCTGATGGCCCAGGCATCGGATCCCGCCACGACGGCCGCCATCACAAGCAGCGAGGAACCTACCCTTCTCTATTCGCTGGTGCGTGTTACCGACGGCAAGACGAGCGAGATCGAAGCCAAGGAAGACACACCGGTGCTGCCGGGCGACGTCATCAAGGTGAAGCTGGCGCCGATGGCGAGCCAGTAGTTTCGCGCAGGGCTCGTTCAGTGAGACCGGAGCGGCGGAGGCGGGAGGAACAAATTCGGCTCGTTCGCGCCAAGGTGCGGGCGGGCAATTCCGTTTGGACCGCTTGAAGGCATAAGATGCAGCCCGCCGCGCCACGCCACGTCTACATCAATCTCGATGCCATCCGCGGCGTGGCGGCGATCAGCGTGATGCTCTACCACTTCTCGCCATTCCTGGCCGACGGAAAGGTGCTGCCGTCGAGCTATCTCGCGGTCGACCTTTTCTTCTTGCTCAGCGGCTTCGTCATCGCGCATGCCTATGACCGCAAGATCGAAAACGGCATGGGCGTCGGCACGTTCCTGCTGATCCGGTTGATACGCCTCTACCCGCTCTACCTTGCCGGCACGCTGCTCGGCTTTTTCTATTTGCTGGTCAAGAACAGGCTGATCCCCGCGGAGTACATGCCGATCTCCGAGATCGGCACCATGCTGACGACGGGCATGTTGTTCATTCCGCTGGTCAGCGATGCCTATCACACGATCTTTCCGCTCAATCCGGCGTCGTGGTCGCTGTTCTTCGAACTGACCGTCAACATCGCCTATGTCGCCGTGTTTTTCCTGCTATCGAGACGCGTGTTGACAGTCCTCATCGCCGTCAGCCTGGCGCTGCTGGTGGTCGCCTCGATCGTTGCCGGCACGCTCGACTTCGGCATGACCGGCAAGACCATCATCAGCGGCCTGCCGCGCGTCTGTTTCTCGTTCTTTCTGGGCGTGCTGCTTTGTCGATCCATGGCGCGCTATCAAGGCGGGCTGGACTTCCTGCGGCGCGGCTGGTGGGTCGAGGCCGTGATCGCGCTGACGCTTGTCGTCTTCGCCATCGCGCCGGCCGGCGGGGCGCGCATCGCCTACGATCTCGCCTGCACCGTCTTCATCTTCCCGGCCCTGGTGGTAATCGGCGCTGTGGCGCCCACTGCACCGCGCCTGTCAGGCCTCTACGGCTGGCTCGGGCGAATTTCCTACCCGATCTACATCATCCACACGCCGATGCTGATGATCATCGCCGGCGCGGGCAAGGCCGCGTCGATCGACCCGTTCGCGCACCATCCCTGGTTCGGCATCCTCATGGCGGTTTCGGTCATCGTCATCGCCGATATTGCGACGCGCATCTATGACGAGCCATTGCGCCGCTTCCTGCAGCGGCTGATGCAGCGCAAGCGGGCCGTCGCCTGATCCTCTAACTTCTTGTTTTGAAGCAATCCCCTAGGGAAATCCGCTTCACACTTTTCCTGGAATTGCTCTAGACGCGTGCCGGCATGTGGCCGCTGGCGGCCTTCTCGTCCCGCACGGGAGCATAGGCCCGCCTTGGCCGGACAACCGGTACCGGGCGCAGCTTGAACAGGCCGTAATAGACGATGAACGAGGCTGTGAAATAGGGGCCGAGGATCTCGACCTCGAAGAAGGAGCGGATCAGCATCAAGCCGACCGCGCCGGCAAGCACCACCGAATCGGCACTCCATTCGCCGAACACCACTTTCGAGACATGGCCGTAGAAGGAGCGCAGGATGATGACCGCCAGTATGGCCATGCCAATGAAGCCGAGCTCGACCAGTGTCTCGATATAGGTGTTATGGAAATGGAAGCCGGTGCGGGTCGAGATGTAGAACTCCGCCCAGAGCCGTTCCGGATCGGCAAAGCCCTGTATCCAGTAGGCGGCGTAGCCATAGCCGAGCACTGGACGCTGCTGCGCCGCCAGCCAGCCCTGTTCCCAGAGATAGGTGCGGCCGGTCAGCGTCGAATCCTTGCCGAATAAGCCGAGCACGAAGTCGAGCAGGCCGAGGTTAAGGGCGGCCACCACACCCCCGACCAGCGCGACGGCGCCGACGACAAACATGACGCGCCGATAGGCCCGCGACAGGATCTTGCTCATGCTAAGCAAGGCAACGATGCCGATCACCGCCGGCAGCGAGGCGACCGAGGTCGCCGAATGGGCGATCGCCAGCATGTAGACCGACAACAGCATGATTGGCGCGGTCCAGACGAAACTCATCCAGTTGCGCCGGTAAAAGCCGAGAAAGGCAAGGCAAAAGAAGATGCCCAGCGAGGCGAAGAAGCCGATCTGGTTTTTGGAGCCGAAGGCGCCGACGAAATTGGTGGTGCCGTCAATTGTGTCGAGCGCATAGCCGCCGACCTTCAGCGAATAAAGCAGCACGATGAAGATGCCGATCAGCGAACCCAGCACCAGCGTGCGCACGCTTATGGTGCGCGCGGCGATGTAGGCGCACAGGATGTGCGAGAAATATTGCAAACCCGCCCGCGCACTGGCGCCGGCCGCTTGCGACCAGAAGACCGAGAGGCAGATATAGGCTACGAGGACAAGCGGCAGCCAGGTGCTGGAGAGATCGCGCGTGAAGCGCCGGTAGTCGACGAACAGCAGCGGCAGCCACACCAGATAATAGGCAAGGATCAGGATCTTGCCGAAATTGGTGGAATACGCGAAGGCAAAGACCGACACGGCAACGGCGAAGGCGGCATAGGCCTTGTTGCCTTCCGGATCGATCAGAATGGATTTCGGAATCTTCATATACGTACCGGATTTCTCATCCTAGCTATCTTTCAATGGGCATGCCGCCTTTCAGCCGCATAAGCGCCCATGAACCGGCTTTTCGCGTCGGGCCTCGGGCGTGACGCCCGCCGGTGGCCGCACACGACCGCTGCCTTTGCCGGAGCCCGATCTGCGGGCATCCATTGTGCAGTGCAATATAACCTGTATCGCCTGTCACTCAAATGGTAAAGTTGTCACGGGCAAATCCACCGGCCAGAACGACCATGCAACAGCCAGATGGCACGAATGCGGCTTCGCGCAAAATCAGGGCTTGGCTGCTACCACAGCGCTCCGCCGGTGACCTGGATGTTTTCCATGGTGATGCCCTTGGCCAGATCCGAACACAGGAAGACGGCCAAAGCGGCGATCTCCTGCGGCTGCAGCATGCGCTGCTGCGGGTTGCCTTTGGCGATCTCGGCGATCGCTTCCTCGGCTGTACGGCCCTTGCCCTCGCGCTCGACGACCTGCGCCACATTGCGGCGCATCAACTCGGTCTCGACCCAGGTCGGGCTGATCATGACGCAGGTGACGCCGTGCGCCGCACCTTCCAGCGCCACGCAGCGGGTAAGGCCGAGAAGGCCGGCCTTGGAGGCGCAGTAGGCCGGGTTGTCCTTCCAGCCGACAGTGGCGGCCGTCGAGCCGATGTTGACGATGCGGCCCCAGCCGCGCTCGATCATGCCGGGCAACACGGCGCGGGTGACGCGGAAAGCGCCGGTCAGATTGGTGTCGACGATCTTGTCCCAGAGCGCGTCGGAATGACCGCAGACCGGCTGCTCGGCGGTGGTGCCGGCGGCGTTGATCAGGATGTCGGCCGGTCCGACAGCGGCTTCGGCGTCGGCCGTAAACCGGTTGGTCACCTCGCTGTCGCGGACATCGAGATGAGCGGCATGAACCCTGGTGCCATGTGCTGCCAGGGCAGACCGCACACGCTCGATTTCATCGGCGCCGGGATAGTAGGCGGCATCGGTTCTGTCCGTGCCGGCAGGCGCGATGTAGGAGCCGACGGCGACATTGGCGCCGGCTTGCGCCAGTGCCGTGGCAATGGCGAAGCCCATGCCGGAAAACCCGCCGGTGACGATCGCGCTGCGGCCGGAAAGGTCTGTCATAGGCAATGGATCTCCGATGCCGACATCTGATGCGATAGTCTTAGACCCAGCTCGGCAGCGAGCGCTACCTTGCCTGCGGTGCTGGCCACGACACTACTAGAGTGGTTTGCCCAACCACTCCCGATAGAAGCCTTCGAGGTCGGGCTCGAAATCATGCACGATGGGATAGCCGGGTGCAGCCGCTTCCACCTCGTGCATGGTGCCGCATTCCGGACAGATGAATTCGCGGATTTCCATCCATTGCGGATCGGGGATGTCGCTGTTGGGGTAGATTTCGCGCAGCGCTTCCTCGGTGTTGCGCACGATGATCGCGGCCTTCAGCTTCCAGTTCTTGCGACAGTCGCCGAAGGAATGGCCGCATTCGCAGCGGGTGATCCGCTCGTCGCCGCTCTGGCAGATGAACAAATGATCCGAGACCGGCAGCAGGATCGGGTCCTTCCAGGCGACACGGTCCTGATAGACGGCAACCATCTTGAAGAAGCGGTCATCGTCCTTGTAGGCGCCCATGATGCGCCTTGTCTGCGGCCAGGGCAGCTTGCCGGCGGCCAGATCGCCGAGGACTTCCTTGCGGTATGAGGTCATGGCTTGGCTCCCGGCATGAAAACCGACCTGGCGTCGACGTTCCAGAAATCGCTGAAATCTTTGGTGAAGCGCGACGAAAGCTTGATCGCGCTGGCATACATTTTCTTCACCTCAGGCGCGAAGTCGGCCTTCTCGACGCGGCTACGTTCGGCGGCGATCCAGTCCGAAACCGGGATAGCCTTGACCAGACGCTGCTTGCGCATGGCGGCGCGGCGTTCGACCGTGGCGTCGATATCGGCAACTGGATAACCCTCGGCATCGTCCTTCAGCACGATGCCGAAAATCTGGATCGCCGCCTGGCGGGTGAGGTAGCCGTTCTCGACATCCCATGCCGTCTTGATCGGGTCGCGCTCCAGCACGTCGCCGTAGCCGCCGCCGCCATTATAGGAATGGCTGAAGATGTCGCCCGACTTGTGCGGCGAGGTGATATAGGGGCCTTCGACCAGAGCGTGGTCGCCGCCGATGTTCCTCTCGTAGTCGGAAACATGCGGGTCGATCCCCGGTGCATGCGCCAGAGGTTCGCCTTTTGCCGCCAGGTCATGAATGTTGGAGTCACGCACGGCGCGATGCTTCTGGCAGGTCGGCGCCGGATAGCCGCCGCACATGCCGCCATTGTCGAACACGCGCGAGGAGTGTTCCGAAGTGTGCAGACGAAGGTGCGAGGTCTTGTTGATCAGCCAGGTCGAGATGAAGGAACAGCCGCCGCGATATTTGCCGGCACCGCCGGAGTTCGGCACGATCGAGCGGCCGATATAGACCATCGGCATCGACTGTTCCCAGACCTCGATGTTGCCCATGTCGGATTCCGGATTCCAACCGACATAGGCGGTGTCGAGGCCATCGGCGATGGCCAGCGCGCCGGAGCCGGCGGCGGCGCATTCGAAATGCGCCATGCCGAACGGCGTGCCGTACTGGCTTTCGCCGCCCATCTCGATCATCGGGCTGTTGACCTGGCCGACGAACGCCTCCTCGACGAAACCGCGGGCCACGAAGCCGCGCGACAAAAGTCGTTGGAAGACGCCATAGGCCGGCAGCAGCAGCGCCCATGAGGTGGCGGTCGCCACCATCTCGTTGTCGGGGTTGGTCCAGGTGCCGAGCGGCAGTTTCAGCTCGGTCGCCATCCAGGCGCCGTCATTGACCAGGCCCTCGAAATTCATGTGCTGGGTCAAGGTGACGAACATGCCGCCATCCATGCCGGCCGGCGTGCAGTTCATCGAATGGTAGCCCCAGGGCTGCGTGCCCTCGAAATCCATGGTGATCTTGCCGTCGGTGGTGATCTCCATCTCGATCGGGATGTTATAGAGCCAATCGGGATCACCTAGCAGCTGGAAGCCCGGCTTGCCCGCCGTGACGTGGCCATAGAACGTGTGGCCGCGATAGATGCCGGGCACGGTGAGCTGGCGGGTGCGGGCAAGCTGGGCGCGGCGGCCTTCCTCGATGAACTCCTTCGACACCTTCATCCAGTAGTCGAGGCCGATCTCGGAGATCAGCTGCTTGACGCTTTCGCGCATGTCGATGCAGGAGGCGACCTTGGCCTTCTCGTCCAGCACCCAGTAGATCGGCATGCGCAGATTGCGCTCGCAGCGGATGACGTAGTCGCGGCGGATCTCGTCATTCTCGCCGATCTTTTCGGCGCAGACGAACAGGCCTTCGGTGAAGCGCTCCTGCGCCAGGCAGACGTCGCCGCCGGGCGTGATGCCGCCGGCTTCGAGCTCGTGGCAGACCGCACCGGCCCAGCCGACCAGCGTGCCTTCATGGAAGATCGGCATTACGTCCATGACGTCGGGCACTTGCACGGTGCCGATGAAAGCATCGTTGTTGGCGAAGATGTCGCCTTCGCGGATCTTCGGGTTTTCCTCGTAATTGTTCTTGATCATCCATTTGATGAAGCGGCTCATCGTGTGGACGTGGACCATGATGCCGTTGGACAGCGCGATCGCATCGCCCTCGGGCGTATAGATCGCCACCACCATTTCGCCGACTTCGCGCACGCCGGGCGAGGCCGAGATGCGGCGGGCCATTTCGCGGGCCGAGACGCAATAGGCGCGCAGCTTGGTGTGCAGCGTCTCGAATTTCAGCGGGTCCTGGTTGCGTAGCGTGAGCTCGGTGATGCCGTCATAGCAGCCGGTCTCTTCCATCAGCCGTTCTGATTCGAGCAGCCGTTCGCGCAGGCGCAGGGCCGAGGCAGGTCTGTCCAACATGGCGGTCCCCTTTCAAGAATGGGTGTAATGCAGCAGCGTCCACTCATCGACATGGACACGGTCCTGCGGATGAACAACGAGCGTGGTGGCGGGATGTTCGATGATGGCCGGACCGATCACCTCATGGCCGGGCTGCAGTAGGTCCATCTCGTAGAGATTGGCCTTGTGCCAGCGTCCCCCGATATAGGCCTCGCGCACGCCCTTGTGCGCTGCTGCCGGGGCCGATCTGCCGAGCGGGCGCTTCAAGAGCACCGGCTTGACCTTGTCGGCGGTGGCGATCAATCCGAGCTCGGTGATGGTGAAGCCGGCTTCGCCATAGCGCGAAACGCGATGGTTGACCTTGGCGTAGACCGCCTCGAATTCGTCGATGACCCTACGCATGTCGTCAGCCGAATTGACCTCGGCAAGCGGTGCCATGACCTCGACATCCTCGAGCTGGCCGGTGTAGCGCATCATCAGGAACGGCACGGTCTTGATCTTGTCTCTGATATGGCCGTCGCTGATCATCTCGTCGACCGCCGCCTTGGTGAGATCATTCCAGACGTCGGTGACCTTCTTGCCGAAAGCGAGCAGCTCGTCATCGCTTGCGCGGGCGCCGATGTCGTGCTGCGTCGAGACCGAATGCCGACGCATGAAATCGGCGGTGGTGCAGCCGAAGGCCGAGAAGGCGGCGGCAAACTGGAAGGTGATGATGTCCTTGAAGCCGATGCCCCTGGAGCAGCCGGCCAGATGCAGCGGACCCGAGCCGCCATAGGACAGCAGCGTGAATTCCGAGGGATGGATGCCCTGGCCGGAGATGACCCGGCGCAGCGCGTTGTTGGCATCGGCTTCCAGCATGTCGATCATGCCTTCGGCAACCTCCTCGACACCGACGCCAAGGATGCTGGAGCATTTTTCCTCAAACGCTTTGCGCGCCTTCTCGACCTGCAAGACGACCTTGCCGCCGAGGAAATAATACGGGTTGAGGCGGCCTAGTATGGCGTCGCAATCGGCGATGGTGGGTTCAGTGCCGCCCTTGGCGAAGCAGATGGGGCCGGGGTCGGAACCGGCGCTTTCCGGCCCGAGCGAGACTTTCTTGGTCAGCGGGTCGACCTTGAGGATCATGCCGGCGCCGGCGCCGATCGTGTCGAGATGCAGCGTCGGCACGTTGAGCTTGAAACGGTCCATCAGCGGCTCGTTCTCGATCCGCGTCTGGCCGCGCGAAATGACGCCCATGTCGAAGGAGGTGCCGCCCATGTCCGAGCAGATCAGGGAGTCGTTGCCGATGAGCTTGCCGACATAGGCCGCGCCGAGAATACCGCCGATCGGGCCGGAAATCATGGTTTCGTGCAGGCGCGGATGGTTGATTGAGGTCAGGCCGCCAAAGGACAGCAGCGTCTGCACGCCGTATTTGAAGCCGTATTTTTTCGAAACGTCCTCGATACCCCTAAGCTGCTTGCGGCCGCGCGACGTCGCGTAGGCTTCGATCAGCACCGAGTTCAGCCGCGACTGTTCGCGGATGACCGGGCGGACCTCGTGGCTGGTGTAGATGAGGATGTCGGCGCCGGCTTTCAGGACCTCCTCGCGGCATATCTCGGCGATGCGCTTTTCGTGCACCGGATTGACGTGCGAGAAGATGGTCATGATGCAGATCGCCTCGACCTTGTCGGCGATCAGCTTCCTGGCTGCAGTCGCGACCTCATGCTCGTAGAGCGGCAGCACGATGTCGCCGAACTGGTCGATGCGCTCGGTGACGCCATGGGTGCGACGGCGCGGCACCAGCGGATCGGGATGATGGTGGGTCACCGCATGCAGCCGGTCGGCATAGGAATAGTCGGCCCAGGCCTGCAGGCCCCGACCCATCAGGATCATGTCTTCCAGACCCTTGGTGGTGATCAGGCCAAGCCGGCGCCCGGTGCGCGACAACAGCGTGTTGAGCATGCCGGTGCCGGAATAGAGCACGACGTTGACGCCGGAGAACAGCTGCTCCAGCGAGATGCCCCAGGCGTCGGCCGCGTCTTCGGCCGATGCGAGGAAGCCTTCGGCCTCGTTCTTGGGCGTGGTTGCCGACTTGCCGATCTTGAAGTGGCCGTCCTGGTCGACAAGGATCGTGTCGGTCATGGTGCCGCCGGCGTCGATGCCGATGACGATTGGATTGCCGACGATGGGACTGGTGAGGTTGGGTTGTGTCACGGTCGCCTCGGGATTGCTCTAGGATGCTCAAGCTAGATTCCTTGGGCGGCCTTGCGCCATGTGCCAAAAGACACAATGACCGCCGGACCGGGATCGCTGAGAAAAGGGCATGCGCATGGGCAATATCTGGGGGCCGCTCGCCAGGGCGATTGCCGCCACCGGTACGGACAGGCATGTCGACTGCCTGATCGACCTGATCGGCGCCGACATCGAGCACGATCTCGTCACCGTGACCCGATATTCGGCGACGAAGACGCCGGAATTCATCAAGCACCGGCGCTTCTCCGACGAGATGGTCCGGCGCTATCTCGACAATTACTACGTCTTCGACCCGTTCTATGCCTCGTGGCGGCGTGAGCAGAGGCTGGGCATCCTGCCGCTGAAGCGGCTTGCCGATGACGAGGCCAAGCGCGGCCAGTACATAGCCGGCTTCCTGGCGCAGTCGGAAATCTGCGATGAGGTCGGCATCATGCTGGCCGATGGCGGCGACTGGTGCCTCGGCATCTTCCTCGACCGCTCGACCTCCACCTTCAAGGAGAGCGAGATCGCCCTGCTGGACGAGCGGCTGCCGGTGTTCGAGGCCTTGCATGCGCTCGACATCAAGGCGCGCGGCACCGAGTTCTCCCGCACATCGGCGCCGACCGGCCCCGGCGCCTCGCCCCGGCAGGAGCCGGCCATCCCGGCGAGCCTGTGGCCGGAGCTGTCGCTGCGCGAGCGGGAATTGGTGCAGTTGATCCTGGCGGGACATCCGACCGCCAACATCGCGGAACGGCTCGGCATCGCCGTCGGCACGGTGAAGAACCACCGCCGCCGCATCTACGAGAAGCTCGACATAACCACCGAACGGGAGCTGTTTTTGCAGTTCTTCCAGCATCGGGCAGACGGTTAGTCCGCCATCGATATGGCCGTCAGTCGTGCAATTGCCTGGAAATCGGCGGGCCGACAGTAAAGCCGGAGAATGTTACCTCAAACCCTTCGCGCTGCGGCGAGCAGCACATCATGCCGACATCGACGGATTTGGAGATCGGGAAATAAGCCAGCCGCACCGGCTTCCACTTGCCATCGGTGGTATCAAGATATTGGATGCGGATCGCCTCGGCATGGCGGGTCAGCCGGATGCGCACGCCGTCGGGGCCGGTGGGAATGCTGAGCAGCGACCAGTCCGAGGTGTCGTTGGTGACCACCACCGAAAAGTAAGCCAGCCCGTCGGTGTATTCGATGCCGGCCTTGATCCAGTGCGTTTCACTCAGCCGCAGCATCAGCCCGGCCTGGTCGTAGAGCACCTTGTAGTCGCCCTTGACGGTGACTTCGGCGCTGAAGTCACCCTCAACCGGACGATAGAGGAAATGGCCATTGTCACGCCAGAAGCCGTAAAAGGTTTCGCGCCAGAAGTCGGTTTCCCCGCCGGTGCGCACATGCACGATGCCATTACCGAAAGCATGGTGCGGCGGCGGGTTGAGCCAGGTCAGTTCCTCTTTCGCCGCTGTCATCGGTTCACCCGAGGATTAGCCGGCAAAGGTGTAGGCTGTCTTCACCGTGGTATAGAACTCCGCGGCATAGCGGCCCTGCTCGCGCGGGCCGTAGCTCGATCCCTTGCGGCCACCGAACGGGACGTGGAAATCGACGCCGGCGGTCGGCAGATTGACCATCACCATGCCGGCCTCGGAATTGCGCCGGAAATGCGTGGCATGCTTGAGGCTAGAGGTGCAGATGCCGGAGGTCAGGCCGAAGGGGGTGTCATTGGCAACCGCAAGCGCCTCGTCATAGTCCTTGACGCGAATGACGTTGGCGACCGGCCCGAAGATTTCTTCCCGCGAAATGCGCATGGCGTTAGTGCTCTCGGTGAACAGCGCCGGCCTGAGATAGAAGCCGGGTGTTTCGCGGTCCAGCCGCTCGCCGCCGAAGGCGAGGTTGGCGCCTTCCTGGCTGCCGACGGCGATATAGTCCTCGTCCTGCTTCAGCTGGCTCGCATCGACGACGGGCCCGATCTGGGTCTTGGCATCGAGCGCATCGCCGATGACGAGCTTTTCCAGGCGCTCCTTGAGCGCGGCAACGAAGCGGTCGTGAATGCCTTCGGTCACCACCAGGCGCGACGATGCCGTGCAGCGCTGGCCGGTCGAGAAATAGGCGCCGTTGATGGCGCACTCGACAGCCGTGGCGAGGTCGGCGTCGTCGAGCACGACCATCGGATTCTTGCCGCCCATTTCGAGCTGGAACTTGCGCATGTGCTCGACGCTTGCCGCGGCCACGCGTTTGCCGGTGCCGACCGAGCCGGTAAAGGTGATGGCGTTGAGGTCGGGGCTGTCGAGCATGGCCTGGCCGACCACCGAGCCCTTGCCCATGACCAAATTGAGCACGCCTTTCGGCAGGCCGGCGCGGTGCAAGATGTCGACGATGGTCCAGGCGCTTTCGGGAACGAGTTCGGCTGGCTTGAAGACGATGGTGTTGCCGTGGGCGAGCGCCGGCGCGATCTTCCAGGTGGGAATGGCGATCGGGAAATTCCACGGCGTAATGATGCCGACGACGCCAACGGCCTCGCGGGTGATCTCGACGCCGACGCCCGGGCGCACGCTGGGCACCAATTCACCCGACAGGCGCAGCGTCTCGCCGGCGAAGAAGTCGAAGATCTGGGCGGCGCGGATGGTCTCGCCAATGCCCTCGGCCAGCGTCTTGCCCTCTTCGCGCGACAGCGCGCGGCCGATCTCGTCCTTGCGCGCCATGATCTCGTCCGACGCCTTTTTCAGCACGGCGTGGCGCACCAGCGGCGCCGAACGCGACCAGGCCGGGAAGGCGGCTTTGGCCGCCGCTATGGCCTGCTTTGCCTGTTCGGCGCCGGCCGAGGCATATTCGCCAACGACATCCCCCGTGTTCGAGGGATTGATGTTGCGCGAGCCGGCCTCGCCCACCCACTCGCCATCGATCAGATTTTTACGAAACAGGCTCATGTCGCGGTTTCCTTGTATTGGTTCGCTGGGGGTGCCGTATGCCTGAATTATTTATCAGACAAATGACGACACTGTGAGGGCTGAAATCTGGCTGCGGACTGGATAGCCGATGGCGCGCGGCTATGAAAGCCGCGACCTCAAGATGGACAATATGAAGCGGCCCTGTCAGGTCGGAAAAGTCCAGAACAGGCAAGCCAGCGTCGCCGCGGCGAAGATGACGAAAAACAGGCTCCTGAGCAGGATGTTGCGGCGCAGCTCGTTCATGGTGAAATGGCTGCCAACGATGGCCGCGGCAAACAGGAAACGCCAGTTCAGGAGCGCCCACAGCACGCTGCTCTGTCCGAAGGCCCAGCGGGCGGCGAGACAGCCGACAATGGTCGCGAACAAGGCGATCACCGCCCAGAACAGCGCATCCGCAGCATGGGTCAAGACGATGCCCGCGGCGCGGATCGGCAGGATCATCATCAGCATGGCGCCGAAGAAATAGACGGCGGCGAGCGGCAGGAACGAGCCGGCATCGGCAATGCCGTCCAGCCGCCTCACGCCGATCGCGCCATAGGGATAACCGTGCCTGGCCACCGCCAGGCTGAGCGCCATGAGCAATGCGGTGAGCACCGCGACCAATGCGAATGTAATGAGGGCCTTGCTCATGCCGTTCCTTGCTTTGAGGCCCTGTCAGAGCCGAATCACGAGGAACGATTTTAGCGCACGGTCCGCGATTGCGCGTCAGCTTTGCTGAGCGTTGCGCTCTTCACCGATCGCTGTTTTCGAAGGCGCCCATGCCTTGCGCGATCAGATTGGTTGCCATGACAAGCGAAACGATGGCCGCCGAGTTGAAGATCACCACCCACCATTTGCCGCCGGTCAGGAAGCCGTAGCCGTCGGCGACCGCCAGTCCCCAGTCGGCTGAAGGCGGCTGGATACCGAGGCCGAGAAAGCTCAGCGTGGCGATTGAAAAGAAGGCGTAGCCGAGCCGTGTGACCAGTTCGATGAGGATGGTCTCCCTGACATTGGGCAGGATCTCAAGGAACATGATGGCAAGAGCGCTCTCGCCGCCGAGACGAGCGGCGCTGACATAGTCGCGTTCGCGCTGCTCGCGCACGGCGGCACGCACCGTCCGTGCCAGCAGCGGGGCATAGGCGATGCCGATCACAAGGATGACGGTGAGGTTCGATGGCCCAAGCGCGACCAGCGCCATGGTGACGAGGACGATGAAGGGAAAGGCCATCAGCGTGTCGAGCAGCCTGGCGCCGATGGCGTCGATCAGCCCGTCGAAATAGCCGAGCACGAGGCCAAGCACGCTGCCGGCGGCAACGCCGAGCAGTGTTGCTGCCGGCGCGACCAGCAGGATGTCACGCGAGCCGACGACGATGCGCGACAGCACGTCGCGGCCAAGTTGGTCGGTGCCGAACCAGTGCGCGGCATCAGGCGGCGCCAGCATGACGAGGAAATCCTCGGCATAGGGATCGTAGGGCACAAACAGGCTGCCTAACACGGCGCAGCCGACCCAGAACAGCAGGATCAGCGATCCAACGATCACCGAGGGCGGCAGCTGCGAAACAGTCTCGCGGATGCGACTTGCTGCCCGCCAGCCCAGCGTACGGCGCTCCGGCAATTCCATCAGTTCCATCATGGCGACACACGGCGGCGCTGCCGCGGATCGAGCAAGGCATTCACGAGATCGCCTGCCGCGGCCGACAGCACGAAGATGGTCGCCATGACCAGCACGCCGGCTTCGAGCATCGGGAAGTCACGCGACTTGGCGGCGTTGAGCACCAGATTGCCGAGACCCTGTATGCCGAACAGCGCTTCGATGACCACCAGCCCGCCAAGCATGTAACCGGTCTGCGTCGCGAGCACGGCGATGGTCGGCGTCAGCGCATTGCGCAGCACGTGCCGGATGAGGATTTCGCGACGCTCGAGGCCTTTCAGGACGGCGGTGCGCGTATAGTCGGCGGCCAGCGCCTCGATCACGCCGGCCCGCGTCATGCGGGCGATGTAGCCGGCAAGGTTCAGCACCAGCGGCAGCGCCGGCAGGATCAGGTAATAGCCACTGACCCAGAGCCCGGCGCCATCGGGAGCAGCGCCCGTGATCGGGAACCAGTTCAGCCACAGGCCGAAGACGATGAGCAACAGCAGGCCGGAGACGAAGTCCGGGACAATGCCGAAGGACACGCCGGCGAGTACGATCAGGCGGTCGATAAAGCGGCCTTGGTTGAGACCGGCGACGATGCCGGCGCCGATGCCCAGCGGCAGCAGAAAGACGAGGATAATTCCGGCAAGGGCCGCCGAGCGCTTGAGGCTTTCCAGAACGAAGGGCGCCACCGGCAGACGCAGCGACAGGGAGGTGCCGAAGTCGCCTGACAGCACGCTGCTGAACCAGTGCCAGTATTGCACGAGCACCGGCTGGTCGGCGCCGAGCTGCCTGTTCAGCGCCGCGACGGCCTCGGCATCGGCGAACGGCCCGAGCATGAGGCGACCGACATCGCCGGGCAGAACCTGCCCGGCGAAGAACACCAGCATGCTGACCAGCCACAGCGTGAGCAGAAGCGAGGCTGCCCGCACCGACACAGTGCGGCCGGTCAGCATCGGATTTTAGTGCCCGGAGTGGCTGGACGTCTCGCAATCATGCCTGGGCGAACGTCACGCGGTCGAGCAGCAGATGCGAGATCGCCGTGAAGCGGACGCCCTCGACCTTCGACGAGACGATGCGGCTGTATTGCGAGAAGTAGCTGATGATCAGCGGCGTCTCGTCCAGCAGCAAGGTCTGGATCTTGCCCGCGGCAAGGCGTTGCGCCTGAAGGTCGCGGGCCTTGCCATATTCGAGCAGCAGCCCGTCATAGGCCGGGTTGTTGAAATGCGCCGCATTCCAGGCGCCCGAACTCTTCAGCGTCGCGTTGAGGAAGATGTCGGGCGTGCCGCGATGTCCGAAATCGGTAATGCCGAGATTGGAATCGAGCCATGGCGACGAGCCGAACTTCGCCGAGCCATAATAGGCGTCCTGCGGCAGCACGTTGAGCTTGATATCGATGCCGGCTTTCCTGGCGAAGTTCTGGATCAGCACGGCATAGTCGGGAATGTCATACGCGCGTTCGGTGGTCAGCGTAACCGGGAAGCCGTTCGGCACGCCGGCCTCGCCAAGCAGGCGCTTGGCCTCGGCGATGTCCTGCTTGCGCTGCGGCACCGACGGATCGGCCGAGGGGAAGATCGGCGCGAACGGGGTGTCGTTGCCGACGATAGCGCGGCCCTTGAGCAAGCCCTTGACCACCGCCTCGCGGTCGATGGTGAGCGCCAGTGCACGGCGAATGCGCTTGTCGGTGAACGGCGCCTGGTCGGTCCTCAGATGCACCTCGTCATGCGAACTTGCCTGCACGCTGAGCAGCTTGAAGTTGGGATTGCCCTCGATCGCCAATTCCAGCCGGGTCGTGCTCGGGATGACGTCGAGCTGGCCGGCCTGCAGCGCCAGCACCTGCGCCTGCTCGTCGTCGAAGAACTTGATTTCGACGCGGTCGGGCAGCGCCTTGTCGCCCCAATAGTCAGGGTTGCGCACGAAGCTGGCGCCCTGCTTGGGGCGGAAGGATTCGAGCTTGAACGGGCCGGTGCCGTTGAAATTCTTCTCGAAATCGCCGGCATAGTCGGCCGGCAGGATGACGGCGTTGTAGACGTCGGAGGAGACATAGAAGGGGAAGTTGCTGTTGGGGCCGTCGAGATCAAAGGCGACTGTCTGGTCGTCGACGACCTTGGCGCCGCCCCTGGACAGGATGCCCTTATAGGCCGACAAAGCGGACGAACCGCTGGCCGGATCGACCAGCCGCTCGAAGCTCGCCACCACATCCTTGGCGGTGACGGTGCGGCCGTCGTGGAATTTCACGCCCGGCCGCAATTTGAAGGTCCAGCGGCTGGCGGTCTCGTCGGCCTCCCACGACAGAGCGAGCTTGGGCTGCAGACCGTCCTTGGGATCGTCGAGGATGAGATATTCGCCGACCTGGCTGATGACGCCGATGCTGGCCGGATCGGTGATGGAGACGGGATCGATCGCCTTGGTCGGCTGTCCGAGCCCAACGCGGACCGTGCCGCCGGCGCCGGCAGCGCGCGCCGTGCCAAAACCAACAAGCCCCTGCGAGGCGGCAAAGCCGGTGAGGCCGATCAAGGCTGCGTATTTCAGGAGATCGCGGCGCTTGAGGAAGCCGGCCTGGTGCTCATCGACGGCGACGTTCCAGATGTCGCCGGAAAGATTGCGAAGCGTATCGATGTCGTTGCGTTTGGTCATTTTGAAACCCCTGTCTGAAATGACTGTTGAATGCCTTTAAGCGACTGGTTCGCCGTCGAGATGGATGCGGTCGACGGCTTGCGGGTAGAAGGCGATGAGGCCCTTGATCTTGGGCATTTCGGCAATGGGATCGCGATAGCTCCAAGCGACATCGGGGCTTACCGAGCCGTCGGCGCGCAGGCCCGACCAGTAAGAGGCAATGCCCTTGTAGGGACAGCGCGTCGTGCTCTCCGAGTCGACCAGACGGTCGAGCCTGACATCGTCCGGATGCAAATAGAAACGCGTCGGCAGATGCGTTTCGAACAGCAGCACCGGGCGATGGCTGTCGGCGATCACTTCGCCGTCGAACCAGATCTGGACATGGCTTGAACTCTGCAGAGCGTCGATGCGGGCGTATGGGTCGCGGGCGTGGACGAAGACTTCTTCCTCCTCCTCGAACCATTGGTCGACCGCTTTCCAGGTGAAGGCGATGCGGCCGGCCAGTGGCGACAGGCTTTCATCCGGCGGCGCGACAAACGACCAGGCCGCATTGGGAGAAGCTTTCGATCCCGTCTCCAGGTCCCAATAGGTGGTTTCGCCGCCGACTGGATGCGGCTGGCGATGCTCGGACGGCTTCAAGAGCGAGCGGTCCACCGAGGAGGCCGGGAAGAAATAGATCGGCAGAAAATGGTTGGAGCGCAGCACCAGGACGTTGCGGCTGTCGGCGATGGTGCGGCCGGCGAATTTGACCCGAATGCGCTTGGGGCTGTGCAGAACATTGATGAGCTGCGGAGCCGTGGCTTCGCGGGGCTGAAGTTTTGGCGCTGCGGTCATATCAGTTGCCCCAAGTCAGGATACGGCGCGCGCATTGTCGCGCTGTTGTTCGGCAAAGCGGTTGGCCGGCCGCGCCAGGCCGAAGCGGTCGCGCAGCGTTCCCGGCGCGTATTCGGTTGGGAATACGCCGCGGCGCTGCAGCTCGGGTACGACCTGGTCGGCAAAATTCACCCAATCCTCCGGCAGCAGCGGGAACATCAAGTTGAAGCCGTCGGCGGCACCTGCCTCGAACCAGTCCTGCAGCTGGTCAGCGATCTGTATGGGCGTACCGACGACAGTCGGCACCGAACCGCTGTTGGCAAGCTTGCGGGCGATCTCGCGCAGGCTGAGGTTCTGCTTCGACCATTCCTTGACCCGGTTGAGCGAGGTGCGGCCGCCATTGAAGGTGCTCTCGTCCGGCAGCGGCGGCAGCGGGCCGTCCGGCGGATAGACCGAGAGATCGACGCCGCTCCAGCTCGAGAGAAGGTCGATGCCGACCCTATCGGGAAGCAAGCTCTGCAGATACTCCTGCCGCTCGCGTCCCTCCGCTTCGGAAGCTGCGACGATCGGCAGGATGCCCGGCAGGATCTTGAAGCTCTCGGGCTTGCGACCGTAACGGGCGAGGCGCTCGTTGATGTCCTGCCTATATTTGATGCCGTCTTCCCTTGTGCTGTAGATGGCAAAGTGCGCATCGGCGTGCGCGGTAGCGAAATTCTTGCCGTCGTCGGACGAGCCGGCCTGGACGATCAGCGGATGGCCCTGCGGCGGGCGCGAGACATTGAGCGGTCCGCGCACCTTGAAGTGCGGGCCCTTGTGGTTGATCGCATGGACCTTGTCGGGATCGGCGAAATAGCCCGATGCCTTGTCGATAAGCAGGGCTTCGTCTTCCCAGCTGTCCCACAGTGCCTTGACGATATCGAGGAATTCGGTGGCGCGCTCATAGCGAAAGGCGTGCTCGATATTGCCGTCGCGGCCGAAATTACGGGCCTCCTCGTCCATGGCCGACGTCACCACATTCCAAGACGCCCTGCCCTTGCTGATATGGTCAAGCGAGGCAAACATGCGGGCGACGTTGTAGGGCTCGCTGTAGGAGCTCGACGCGGTGGTGATGAGGCCGATATGCCTGGTCACGCCGGCAAGTGCCGACAACAGCGTCAGCGGTTCCAGGCGGGCATTGGCGTAATGGGCCACGCCGCTCTGTACGGAATCCCAGATCGCGACATGGTCGGCGACGAAGATCGTATCGATCCTGGCGCGCTCGGCAGACTGGACGAGACCGCGGTAGAAGTCGAAGTCGAGCACTTCGCGGCCCGGCGCGCGCGGATGGCGCCACGACATGCGATGATCGCCCTGCGGATTGAAGAAAAACGCGCTGAGGATCATTTGATCCAGTGCCATGCCGGTCTCCTTGCAGAACTGCTTCAGGCGACCGTCGCGATGCCTCGACCGGCTGCGACAATCTCTCCTGAGCGGTGAAAGGTAGATTGCGCTCCAGCTTAATTCGAGTAATTTTATAGAGATTGTGCGGCGCGAAAGCGGAAGCGATTGCCCTCGAAGACCGCGCCGAAAGAAAGTGGTTTCAGCAAGACATGTCGTCATCGGTTCTGAACGTCGAGCAGCTCACCGTCGCCTATGATGAACGCCGGGGATCGCATCCGGCCGTCAACGGCGTGTCGCTCACCATCGGCGAAGGCGAAGCGCTCGGCCTTGTCGGCGAGTCCGGCTCGGGCAAAAGCTCGGTGGCACTCGCTATTCTGCGCTATCTGCCGAGTAACGCCCGGATCGCCGCGTCGGCGCTCGAGTTCCAGGGCCGCGAGATCCGCAATCTCTCCGGCGAACAGCTGCGCCGGCTAAGGGGCGATCGCATCGCGGCCGTCTACCAGCATCCGGGTGCGGCGCTCAATCCGGCCATGACGATTGGCCGGCAGATCACCGAGACGATCATGCGGCATCGCCCGGTTCGGCAGGACGAAGCACGCACCCGCGCCGCCGAGCTGCTCGGCCGCGTCAGGGTGAGCAATCCGGAGCGGGTGCTCGATCTCTATCCGCACGAATTGTCGGGCGGCATGCAGCAGCGCGCCAACATCGCGATTGCCATTGCGCTCGACCCGTCGCTGCTGGTGCTGGACGAGCCGACGACGGCGCTCGACGCCAGCGTCCAGTCCGAGATCATCGCCATCCTGCAGGATTTGCGGCGCGACCACAAAACCAGCGTCTTGCTGATCAGCCACGACATCAAAATGGTCCGCCGCGCCTGCGACCGGGTGGCCGTGATGCAGTCGGGAACGGTGGTCGAGAGCGGCGTCGCGAACGATGTCTTCGAGAACCCTGTTCACGCCTACACAAAGGCGCTGATCGCCTCGATCCCGGCGCTCAACTTCACCAAGCGCGACGGCAGGCTTGCGGAGACGCACGCGGCCGAACCGTCGATGCCTGTCCACAGTGATCAGCCGGAAGCCCCGCGCCCGATTGCCGTCGCCTGCAAAGGCATCAGCCATGCCTTCGGCGCACAGCCTGTGTTGCACGACATCGATTTGCAGATAGGCCAGGGCGAGACATTCGGGCTGATCGGCGAATCCGGGTCCGGCAAGTCGACACTGGCAAGGATCGTCACCGGCCTTCAGGTGCCGAACGCCGGATCGGTCGAACTGTTCGGCCGCCCGGTCGCGGCGCGCGTCGAGAAGAGAAGTGCAGGCGAACGGCGCGACGTGCAGATGGTTTTCCAGTCACCCGATCGCACGCTCAATCCGCGCCAGCGGATAGGCAGGATTCTCGGCCGTCCGCTGCGGCGGCTGGCTGGCCTGCGCCGCAGCGAGGTGAAGCAGCGCGTCGGCGATCTGCTGGCCTCGGTCCGTCTAGCCGCCGCGACCGTCGACCAGAAGCCGCGCTCGCTGTCCGGCGGCCAACGCCAACGGGCGGCCATTGCGCGCGCCTTCGCCGGCGTGCCGAAGCTCGTCGTGCTGGACGAGCCGACCTCGGCGCTCGACGTTTCCGTGCAGGCGACGGTACTCAATTTGCTCAACGACCTGCAGCGCGACAAGGACACGACCTATCTGTTCATCAGCCACGACCTCAGGGTGGTGCGCTACATGGCCGACAGGATTGGCGTGCTCTATCGCGGCCGGCTGGTCGAGACCGGTTCGTCAGAGCAGATTTTTCGCGGGCCCAACCACCCCTATACGAAGCTGCTTCTGGCCGCAGCCTCGGATGAGACGGCGCCGAAGGTTCCGGCTCAGCTCGACCTCGCCGCGCAGGATGCCGAGACCTCCGGATGCGCCTTCGCCAGCCGCTGTCCCGTGGCCCTGCCCGACTGCCGAAAGGCGCAACCGCCCATCAGGCAGGCCGGCGACGGTCATCTGATCGCCTGCTGGAGAGACGGCGACGATCTCTGATCGCAAAGCGGGCCAGGCTGACCGACAAGCCTGCATTCGAAGAGATGTCCCCATATTGTGAAGGATTTCGGTGCCGTCCGCGCGCTGGACAATGTCTCGCTCGACATCATGAGGGCGAGGCTTTTGGCCTGGTGGGTGACAATGGCGCTAGAACCGGCATCGCATCCTCCCATGTCAATTTGTAAGTTTTTGATACAAATCATCGTTTGAAACTTGGGTCAACAGATTCAGAACGCAGAACATTTTGTTACAGTGCGCCCCGTTTGACCCTTTCAAATCGCATAAAAAATCTATTAGTATGGCAATCAAACAAATCGCGGAGGAAGACGTGCTGGTGTCGACCGATCTTCGGCCGAATGAAACGCGGGCCCTTGCGGCGCTGTTTCGTGCCGGCGCGTTGAGCCGGGCGGCGCTCGCACGCGATCTCGGCCTGACCCGGTCGACCACCGGCGCCCTGGTGCTGGGGCTGACGGAAGCCGGTCTGGCGCGCGAGCGGTCGGATGGAGCGGATGACGAGCAGGATAGCGAGGGTCGGGTCGGCCGTCCCGGTATCCTGGTCGAGATCGACGGCAATGGCGGCTTCTTCCTTGGCGCTTATATCGGCGTCAACTGGATCGCAGTCGTGACTGTCGACCTTGCCGGGGCGCGGCGTGCGAGCGCCTCTAGGGCATTTGCCGGCCCCGGTAGCACGCCCGAAGCCGCGGTCGACATCATCGGGGAACTCGTCGCCGAGATCCGCTCACAATTGCCTGCGGGCACGCGCCCCTACGGGCTCAATGTCGCCGTGCCCGGCTTCCCCGCCGCTGATGGCGTCTCATACCATGCCACCATCCTTGGCTGGCACGGGGTCAATCTGGCTGAGCTTTTGGGCAACGCCTTTGGCGACGATTTTCCGATCCTGCTGGAAAACGATGCCAATGCCGTCGCTGTGGCCGAGACATACTGGGCGCAGCCGGGAAAGGACGATGAGGATGCGCTGATCATCCTGATCGAGAACGGCGTCGGCGGCGGCATCATCAATGCCGGCAGGCTGCATCGCGGCCGGCTCGGCGGCGCCGGCGAAATCGGGCACTTACGCATTGGCGACGAAGGTTTTGTCTTCGACGCGAAGCGCCCGGGGCGGCTGGAATCCTATGTCGGCAAGGATGCTTTGCTGGCGCGCTATTTGCACATAAGCGGGCGGCGCGCCGGCGTGGATGAGTTTGTCGCAGCGCTGGCCGGCGGCGATCCGGCAGCCGTCGCCACCGCGCGCGACTGGGCGCTGTGGTTCGGTCGCGGCCTGGCGACGCTTGCCTGCACCTTGCAGCCGGAGCGCATCATTCTCTCCGGCTCGGTCAATGCCATCTATCCCTTTGTCGCCGAACAGGTGGAAGCTTTCCTCTCGGACTTCCTGGCTGAAGGTTATCCCGTTCCCACGGTCGAACTGTCGCGCGTCGGCGCCGACGGTCCGGCATTGGGCGCTGCCTGTCTGCTGCATCAGGCAGCTTTGTCGGGCGATCCGCAATTTCAACTTCGCGGCCTCGCCGCGCGCTAATCAGGAGAGATTCCATGCCTCGCAAAGACGAAAAGCGGCTGCGTGTCGGCGTGCTCGGCTGCGGCCCGATTGCGCAGGCCGCGCATTTCGAATCCTGCACCAAGGCGCGCAACGCCGACCTCTATGCCATCTGCGATGTCGCCGACGATCTGCGCGACAGGATGGCCGCGACCTACGCGCCCGAAAAATCCTATGCCGACTACGGCCAGATGCTGGCCGATCCCGACCTCGATGCCGTCATCATCGCGACCTCGGACACGTTCCACGTCAAGGCCGCCGAACTGGCGCTCGATGCCGGCAAGCATGTGCTGTGCGAGAAGCCGCTGGGCGTTTCGGTCGAGGAAGTCGAAGGCTTGCGGGCCGCACTCGACAAGAGCGGCAAGGTGCTTCAGGTCGGCCATATGAAGCGCTTCGATCCAGGCATCCAGGCGGCAAAGGCCTTCGTAGATAACGAGATGGGCGAGCGTCTGGCATTCAAGGGCTGGTATTGCGACAGCACCCACCGCTACCCGATGACCGATGCGGTGCAGCCGCTCATCATCACCAGCGCCAAGGCACGCAAGCCCTCCGTCAATCCCAAGGCGGATCTGCGCCAGTATTATATGCTGGCGCATGGCAGCCATCTCATCGATACGGCGCGCCATCTGCATGGTCCGATCGAGGCGGTCGAGGCCCGGCTCACCGAGCGCTACGGCGCCTATTGCTGGTTCATCACCACCATCTTCGCCGACGGCACGATCGGCCATCTCGACCTGACGGTCGCCGTGCGCATGGACTGGCACGAAGGGTTCCAGATCTACGGCCAGAATGGCAGCGTTCTCGCGAAGACCTACAACCCCTGGTACTACAAGAGCAGCGAGGTCGACATTTTCCGCGAGGCTGATGGCAGCTGGCATCGCACGCTTGGCGCGGATGGTCACTTCTACCGCCGCCAGTTCGAAGGCTTCGCCGATGTCGTGCTGAATAGCGCGCCCATGGTCGGCGCCGGCATCGATGACGGCATTGCCTCCATCAGGGGAATGGCGGCCATCGCCCGCTCCGCCGCTGCCGGCGGCCGCGCCGTCCGTCTCGCCGATGTCGACGGGGTGGTGTGATGCAGCTTGGTATTTTCGCCAAGACTTTCGCTGCCACCGGCGCTCTGCCGGTGCTGCGCGCGGTGGCGGATGCCGGCTACACCGCGGCGCAGTTCAACATGGCGTGCCTTGGCCTGCCGTCGATGCCGGACAGCATTGAGCCCGATGCGGCCCGATCCATCGCAACGGCCAGCGGCAAGACCGGCGTTTCGATCGCGGCGGTTTCGGGAACCTACAACATGATCCACCCGGATCGCTCGGTTCGTGTGTCAGGTCTTGCTCGGCTGGAGGTGCTGGCGGCGTCATGCGCTGACATGGGCACGCGCCTGATCACGCTGTGCACCGGCACAAGGGATGCACAGGATCCGTGGCGCTGGCATGCCGACAATGCAAGCGAGGCGGCATGGAGCGATCTGCGGATGGACATGGAAGCGGCGATTGCGATTGCCGAGCGCTTCGACATCGAGCTTGGCATCGAACCGGAACTGGCCAATGTCGTCTCCAACGCCCGGGCCGCACGCCGCCTGCTGGACGAAATGAACAGCACGCGGCTGCGCATCGTGCTCGACCCGGCCAATCTGTTCGAAGTGGCCGACAGCGCGGAGCGTCATCGCCTGATCGACGAGGCCGTCGGCTTGCTGGCCGCCGAGATCGGCATGGCCCATGCCAAGGACCGCTATGCCGGTGGCAGCTTTGCCGCGGCCGGACATGGCGTTGTCGACTTCCCGCATTTCATCGGCCGTCTGAAAGCCGCTGGCTTCGACGGACCCCTGATCACGCATGGCCTGACAGAGGCCGAGGCGCCCGGCGTGGGCGCCTTTCTGCGCACCGTGCTGGAAGCGAGCGAGCGCGCGTGAAAGAGACCTTCAGCCGCGATGGCGTCGATCTTGCCTACCGGGACGTCGGCGCCGGGCTTCCCGTCATCTTTCAGCACGGCCTAGGCGGCGACGACGCGCAGGTCGCCGACGTGTTTCCCGATCTGCCGGTGACCCGGCGGGTGACGCTCGAATGCCGGGGCCAGGGCGGATCCAGCTACGGGCCGGTCGAGCGGCTTTCGGTTGCGACGTTTGCCGAAGACGTCGAAGCGCTGGCCGACGCTCTCGGCATCGGTCCGGCCGTCGTCGGCGGCATCTCGATGGGTGCCGCACTGGCGCTGCGCCTGGCGGTGCACAAGCCGGCTCGTGTGCGGGCGTTGGTGCTCGCCCGACCAGCCTGGGTGGTCCAGGCGGCTCCGGAAAATATGAAGCCCTATGCCGTCGTCGGCGATCTCTTGATGCGGCATTCGCCTGAAGACGCCAGGCGTCTGTTCGATGACAGCGCTGTTGCCGGCGAACTGGCCAGATTGGCGCCAGACAATCTCAGCAGTCTGCAGGGCTTCTTCAGTCGCCCGGACCCGGTTCTGTTCGGCAGGCTGCTTTTGGCGATCGCCGGCGACGGTCCCGGCGTGAGCGAGGCGGACATCCGCGCTATCGCGGTTCCGACCCTTGTCATCGGCCATGACCATGACCTCGTCCATCGACTGGACGACGCACAGACGCTGGCCGGGCTCATCCCGTCGGCCCGGCTTTGCACCATCACAGCCAAATCGCAGGATCGCGCCGCCTACCGGCGGGAATTCCGCGCCTGTCTTTCGGAGTTCCTGGAAGCGCTGGCATGACGCATCAAACGATGGACGACACGATCGCCGTGGTCGAGATCGGCGGCACGTCGGTCAAGGTTGGCTTTGCCGACCACGGCATCCCGGTGGATTTTGCGCGCACCTACCCGACCGCGCAACTGCGCCAGGGCGCGCCTGTGGCGGGGTTGGCCGATGCGGTCACCGCAGCCTGCCGCGATGCCGGGCTCAAACCTGCACGGGTCGTTGCGACGGTGCCTGGGTTCATCGACCGCGACTTCGACACGGTGCTGCACACGGCCAACATTCCCGAGCTGAACGGCATCCGGCTGGGTACGGAACTGGCATCGCGGCTCCGCGCTCCCGTGCGGCTCGAACGCGACGTCGTGCTGCAATTGCTGGGTGAAAGCGTCGCCGGCGCAGTGAAGCGGCAAAAGGAGGTGCTGGCGGTCTATCTCGGCACCGGCATCGGTGCGGCCTATCTCGGCAAGGACGGCATTTTCAGGGGTGGCGGCTGGGCGCTCGAGATCGGCCACATGCCGATCTACCGGCCCGACGAAAGCGGTCCGCCAAACCGGGTCGAGACCTATGCCTCAGGGGCAACGCTTGTCGACCTTGCCGCGGACTACGATGTCCCGATTGCCGAGCTGTTTTCGGCGACCGGGCAGCCGCCGTCGCTGCGCGAATGGCTCGATGAGATCGTCTGGCAGCAGGCGGTGACCATCGCAACGGCAGCCGCTTTGTTTTCCCCGCAGACGATCCTGATCGGTGGCGGCATTGTCGACATGAAGTCCTATCCCCGCCAGGCGCTCAAGCAGCGCATCGCGGACAGCCTGCCGCATTCGCTTGTTGTAGAGCCTCTGGACATACGCTGGGCGGCCCTGGGCTGGCAGGCGGCGATCCATGGCGCGGTGCTGCTCGGCGCGGTGTGATCGCCGTGGTTGCTGTCGGCGAAGGATTACTTGATCGTCTTCCCGTCCGCCCCAAACCGGTATGTCTTACCCGGCTCCGGCGTTGCATACAGCGTCGCACCTGGCTCGGCGTCGTAGACACCGAAAATGCGGACCGTGATCAGCCCGGCCTTTTCGCAGTCGAGATAGAGGTTGGTGTCGGCGCCGAGATGTTCGGCATGCACCACCGTTCCCTTCCAGGCGCCGGACCTTGGATCCACGGTCAGATGCTCCGGCCGCACGCCGATCGTCTTGGCCGTCTCGCCCAATCTGGCGCCGTCGATGAAATTCATCTTCGGCGAGCCGATAAAGCCGGCGACGAACTCGTTTGCCGGCGAATTGTAGAGCTCCATCGGGCCGCCGATCTGCTCGATCTGGCCGGCGTTGAGCACGACGATCTTGTCGGCCAGCGTCATCGCCTCGACCTGGTCGTGGGTGACGTAGATCATCGTCGCCTTCAGCCGGCGATGCAGCTGCGCGATCTCCAGCCGCGTGTTGACGCGAAGCGCTGCGTCGAGGTTCGACAAGGGCTCATCGAAGAGGAACAGTTTTGGCTCGCGCACCACGGCGCGGCCGATGGCGACGCGCTGGCGCTGGCCGCCCGACAGCTCCGCCGGCCGCCGCTCGAGATACGGTTCCAGCGACAGCATCGACGAGGCGACGCCGATGCGGCGTTCGATCTCCGGGGCGGGCGTGCCGGCCTGCTTGAGGCCGAGGCCCATATTGTTCTTCACCGTCAGATGCGGGTAGAGCGCGTACGTCTGGAACACCATGGCGATGCCGCGTTTTGCCGGGGGCGTGGCCGAGACATCGGCGCCGTCGATCACCACCCTGCCGGAGGTCGAATCCTCCAGCCCGGCGATGACCCTAAGCAAGGTTGACTTGCCGCAGCCAGATGGGCCGACGAAGACGACGAATTCGCCGTCGGTCACTTCGAGGTTGATGCCTTTCAGCACCTCGACCGGCCCGAAGGCCTTCTTCACATTCTCGATTACCAGCGAGCCCACGGCTTCGTCCTTGTTCTAGAGTTTGCCCTACTAGAGCTTAACTGGGGCGCCGCTGCGCACGCTCTCATCGGCGGCAAGGCAGACGGCGAGCGATTTCACCGCGTCGTCCATGTGGCGGGTCAGGTCGATGTCTTCCCGGATCGCCTTCAGCACGAAGGCCTGTTCGAGGTCGCAGAGATCCTGGTGGCCGGGTTCGCCGTCCATCGACAGCATCTCGTCCGGCCTGGCGAACTTGCCGTCCGCGCCGGTCGCCGCACTGTGCAGGCGGATGGTCGAGGTCTTGGTGTGGGTGTCGATGTCGTCCGACTTCACACCTTCCTTCATGACGATCGACACGCAGCCATTGGGCGACATCACGTCCTTCACGAAGAACGCCGTTTCCGAAATCATCGGTCCCCAGGCAGCTTCGTACCAGCCGACCGAACCGTCATCGAACAGCACCTGCAGATGGCCGTAATTGTACATGGTCGGCGCGATTTCCTCGGTCAGCCGCAGCCCCATGCCGCGCACCTCGACCGGCTTGGCGTCGGTGATCTGCAGCATGACGTCAAGATAGTGCACGCCGCAATCGACGATTGGCGACGTCGTCTGCATCAACTGCTTGTGCGTCTGCCAGGTCGGGCCTGACGATTGCTGGTTGAGGTTCATGCGGAACACGTAAGGGCCGCCGAGCTTGCGCGCCTCGGCGATCAGCCGGACCCAGGACGGGTGATGGCGCAGGATATAGCCAATCACCAGCTTTCTGCCATTGGCCTTGGCCGCCGCGACGACGCGCTTGGCGTCCGCCACCGTTGTTGCGAGCGGCTTCTCGACGAAGACGTGGCAGCCGGCCTCGAATGCCTTCACCGCATAGTCGGCATGGCTGTCGGAATAGGTGGCGATGCAGGCGACGTCGGGCTTTTCATCGCGCAATGCATCGTCGAAGGAACGACGGATGTCATAGCCCGACAGCCCGTCCGGTAACGGCACGTCGGAGCGGTTGATCAGGGCCGCGATCTCGAAGCCCGGATTAGTGTGGTAGGCCAGCGCATGGCTACGCCCCATATTACCGAGGCCTGCGACGACGACGCGAAGGGGCGATTTAGAGGTCACCTAACTACTCCAGATGTTCCAGTTGTTCCTTCTGAGAGGGTGTCACCCCACCCGGCGCTTCGCGCCGACCTCCCCATCGAGGGGAGGTAGGACGTTGGCGCGAACACCCTCACTGCCAAAGAAGCTTCTCCGAAAGTCGCCCTTTGGCGGTCTTGAATGAAGCCACGACCTTTTACCTCCCCTTGATGGGGAGGTCGGCGCGCAGCGCCGGGTGGGGTGAAGGCTCCAGCAGAGATTTGTAGGGCTCCGCTCACTTGACGGCTCCGGATGTGATGCCGCGGATCAGCTGCCGCGAGAAGATGATGTAGAGGGTCAGCACCGGCATGATCGCCAGCGAGAGTGCGGCCAGGATGGCGTTCCAGTTGGTGACGAACTGGCCGAGGAAAAGCTGCGCGCCGAGCGTCACCGTTTTGGTCTCTTCCGACGGCGCCAGGATCAGCGGGAACCACAGGTCGTTCCAGATCGGGATCATGGTGAAGACGGCGACCGTCGCCATCGATGGCCGTACCAGCGGCAGCACCAGCCGGAAGAAGATCGTGTATTCCGACAGACCGTCGATGCGGCCGGCATTCTTCAGATCATCGGACACCTGCTTCATGAATTCCGACAGGATGAAGACCGCCAGCGGCAGGCCTTGCGCGGTGTAGACCAGGATCAGCGCCGTCAGCGTGTTGACCAGCCCGCTCGCCACCATCAATTGCAGGATGGCGACGGTGCCGAGCCGGATCGGGATCATGATGCCGAGCGCGAGGTAAAGCCCCATCAGCGTGTTGCCGCGGAAGCGGTATTCCGAGAGCGCGAACGCCGCCATCGCGCCGAACAGAAGCACGAAGAACAGCGAGGCGACGGTGACGACCAGGCTGTTCTGGAAATAATGGATGAAGTCGCCCTGGCCGATCACCGTGGTGTAGCCGATCAGGTCGAAGGTTTTTGGCGTCGGCGGCGTCAGCGGCTCGCTGAAGATGCCGGCGCGCGATTTGAACGAGTTCATGATGACCAGGATCACCGGAAACAGCGCGATCGCCGTGTAGGTCAACAGGATCGCGTGGGCGCCGATGGTGCGGGGCAGCGAACGGGTGGCGGTGCTCATTGGAAGGTCTCCTGACGAGCGATGACTGTTGAGGTCGGCACCAAGGCACCCTCCTCTGTCCTGCCGGACATCTCCCCCGCAAGGGGGGAGATCAGATGCCGCGACTGCTTTCGCCAATCGCCAACGTTGCAAGACGAGCGGCAAGGCCAGAGCTGCCAATCTCCCCCCTTGCGGGGGAGATGGCCGGCAGGCCAGACGGCGGTGTTCAAGCTCGACATCTCGCCCCTCAGAACTGGTAGCGACGCAGGCGCGTCTGGACGAGGAACAGGTAGACGCAGACGCCGCCGAGGATGATCAGGAACATCATCGTGGCGATCGCCGCACCCATATTGGGATCGCCGGTCTGCAGCTGGAAGCCGAAGAAGGCGCGGTAGAGGAAAGTGCCCAGAATATCGGTCGAATAGTTCGGGCCGGCCAGCGCCCCTTGCGCGGTGTAGATCAGGTCGAAGGCGTTGAAATTGCCGACGAAGGTCAGGATTGAGATGATGCCGATCGAGGGCAGGATCAGCGGCAGCTTGATCTTCCAGAACTGCGACATGCCGGTGATGCCGTCGCATTCGGCAGCCTCGATCACCTCTTCGGGGATCGACAGGAGTGCCGCATAGATCAGCATCATCGGAATGCCGACGAACTGCCAGACCGAGATCAGGCTGAGCGCGGTCAGGGCATATTGTTCTTTGCCGAGCCACGGCGTGAACAGGCTTTTCAAGCCGACCAGGTCCATCAGATGCGGCGCCACGCCCCACAACGGCGACAGGATCAGTTTCCAGGCGAAACCGACGATGACGAAGGACAGGATGGTCGGCACGAAGATCGCGGTGCGGTAGAAGGCGGCGAATCTCAGCCTCGGGCTGGACAGCAATGCCGCCAGCATGACACCGATCGGGTTCTGCACCACCATGTGGATGATGAAGAACCAGGTATTGTTCCGCAGCGCGTTCCAGAAGCCGACCGACCAGTTGGGGTCGCCGAACAACGTACGGAAATTAGTGAAACCGACGAACACCTGATGCTGATCGACATTGCGGAACAGCGACAGCTGCAGCGTGCCGGCGAGCGGCAGGATCATGATCGCCGTATAGACCAGCAGCGCCGGCGCCAGGAAGACGCCGATATGCGAGCCGAACGGTCGTTTCGGTCGTGTTTGTGCGGCCATGAGTGCGGTCCCCGCCGATCAGGTTTAGCAATGCCTTCGACGGCAGCGCTGCCCCTCACCCTTACCCTCTCCCCGTGAAGGACGGGGAGAGGGGCGCCTGCGTTTCGGCTGATCCTTCTCCCCGTCACTATAGGGGGAGAAGGTGCCGGCAGGCGGATGAGGGGCGGCGCCGTCGTTCGCAGTCGATGATGCTATCGAAAAACGCAGGGCCGTCCACTTGGGCCCTGTCTGTCTCTGAGCTTACTTGCCCGGCTTGTACCAGCTGTCGAGGCCGTCCTGCAGCTTCTTGGCGGCAGCTTCCGGCGTGTCGGTGCCGTTGATGACGTTGGCCGATTCAACCCAGGTTTCGTTCTCGAGGTTCGGCGTGCCGCGCGACAGGATCTGGTAGGTCGAGCGGATCGTCGACTTGCACTTGTCGCGCCAGGAGACGAATTCCTGCGCCAGCGGGTCTTCCATCTTCACCGGGGTGGAATTTAGGCTGAAGAAGCCCGGCAGTGCGTTGGCGTAGATGGTGGCGAAGTCCGGCGAGGCGACCCAGGACAGGAAGGTCTTGGCCGCGTCGGCATTCTTCGACGCCGCATTCAGGCCCATGCCGATATCGGTATGGTCGGAGATGTAGCAGGTGTCGCCGGCCTTCTCGACCGGCGGCGGGAAGGCGCCCATCTTGAACTGCGCCTGGGTGTTGAACAGGCCGATCTCCCACGATCCCGCCGGGTAGATGGCGGCGCGGCCAAGCGTGAACAGGTTCTGGCTGTCCGGATAGGTCTGGGCCTCGAAGCCGTCGCCGAGATAAGGCTTCCACCTGGCCAGTTCCTCATAGGGAGCAACCCAGTCCTTGTCGGTCAGCTTCTGGTCGCCCTTGATCAGCGCTGCGCGGCCCTCTTCGCCCTTCCAGTAGTTCGGACCGATGTTCTGATAGCCCATGGTCGCGGCTTCCCAGAGGTCCTTGGTGCCCATGGCCATCGGGATGTAGGTGCCGTCGGCCTTGATCTTGTCGAGCGCGGCGAAGAACTCGTCACGCGTCGTCGGCACCTTGAGGCCGAGCTTGTCGAAGGCGTCCTTGTTGTAGATGAAGCCGTGAATGACCGAGGCCATCGGCACGCAGAAGCTCGCCTTGCCGTCGTCGGTCTGCCAGGCGGCCTTGGCAACGGGCGAAAAGTTTTCCATGCCGGGCAGCGCCGACAGGTCGGCAAGGTTGCCCTTCTTGAACAGTTCGAGCGATTTGTCGAACGGGCGGCAGGTGATCAGGTCGCCAGCCGAGCCGGCGGCGAGCTTGGCGCCGAGTGCGGCGTCATACTCGGTCGGCGCCGACGGTGCGAACACCACTTTGATGCCCGGGTTCTTGGCCTCAAAAGCCGGGATCAGCTTGTCCTTCCAGATGGCAAGGTCGTCGCCGCGCCAGCTTTCGATATTGAGCGTTACGTCATCGGCGTGAGCCAACCCGGCGGTGCCGAGAATGCTGGTGCCGAGAAGCAGTGCCGTCAGTAATTTCGTTGTCATGCTAGTCTCCCTGTTGACCTTTTTCAGGTTCGGTTTTGAGAACAGGGGCCTTCGCGCCCTTGTTCCCCTCGATCGCGGAAAGGGCTGGCCGCAGCTTCTGGCCGGTCCCTTCCAGTATCTTCTCGGCCGCAACGGCGTTGGCAGCGCCGGCGGCGAGCAGAATGGCTGTCTTGACGACGCCGCCGCTCGCTTCGAGCAGCCGCACGGCGTCTTGCCGGTCGCGGCCGCTGATAGCGGCGACGATGCGAGCCGCGCGGTCGCGCAGCTTGATGTTGTCGGCGGTGAGATTGACCATGTAGCCGTCATGGACATGGCCGAGATGAATGGCGGTAAGCGTCGACAGCATGTTGAGCGCGATCTTCTGGGCAGTGCCGGCGCCCATGCGCGTCGAGCCGGCAATCACCTCCGGTGGCGTCTCGAGCAGTATGGCGACGTCGGCCAGCCTGAGCAGGGGCGTGTCCTTGTTGTTGGCAATGGCGATGGTTGCCGCGCCCCGGCTGCGCGCATCCTTCAGCGCCTGCACCGCATAGGGCGTCGAGCCGCTGGCCGAAATCGTGATCAGGCAGTCGCCCTTGCCGATGCCGGCGCCGGCAATTGCCGTCGAGGCTTCGTCGGTGTCGTCTTCCGGTCCGCCGGCCAGGGTCTTGAAAGCGTCGTCGCCACCGGCGATGAGGATGGCGATGCGTTCGCGCTTGATGCCGAAGGTGCCGGGCAACTCCAGCGCGTCGGCCAGCGCCATCAGGCCGGAGCTGCCGGCCGCAGCATAGGCGAGCTTGCCGCCGCCGTTCAGCCGCCCGGCGATGATTTCGGCTGCGGCGGCGATGGCGGGAATGGCGTCGCGCACAGCCTTGGCGGCCTCGATCTGCGCATTGACCAAAGAAGAAAGGATGGCGTCCGGGGCCTGGATGTCCAGTCCCTCGGCATTGCTGTGAAGCGCTTCGGTGCGCGGTTCGGCCATCCCTGTCCCTCCGATGGAAGAACAATACCAAAAAAATACCACTTGTCCACACGCATTAACGAAATTGCGAACTGGAAAGCGTTGAGCCAGCAAAATTCCCGGGTTTTTCAATCTGATACGCCTTAATCTTTTTGAAACGGAAATTAATCCCTTGGCTATTGGTATTTTATTGGTATTATCCGCCCGGAGGAGACATCGCGTGAAATTCGTGCTCGGTATCGACGGCGGCGGCACCAGCTGCAGGGCAGCCCTTGCGACAGGCGATGGCGTTGTCATTGGCCGTGCCAAAAGCGGCGCCGCCAACATCCGCACCGATCTCACCGGCGCTCGCACCCACATCGTCGAGGCTGCTCGTCAGGCCTTCATCGCCGCCGGGCAAGATCCGGACCTGATCCCGCAGACACCAGCCATTCTCGGCCTTGCCGGCGCCAATGTCGGCACCTACCGCCAGCAGCTTGAAGCAATCCTGCCGTTCAGCATCAGCCGCGTCGAGACGGACGCCGAGATCGCGCTCGAAGGGGCAGTCGGCTCTGGTGACGGCGCCATGGCCATCCTCGGCACCGGCACCGCCTATATGGCGCGCAAGGGCGGCACGTCGCGCGCCATCGGCGGCTGGGGCTTTCAGGTCGGTGATCAAGGCAGCGGCGCCCGGATCGGCCGCGACCTGCTGGAGCAGACGCTGCTCGCCCATGACGGCGTCCGGCCGCGCTCAGCCCTGACCGACAGCATGATGGCCATTTTCCGCAACAATCCCGAAGACGTGGTCGAGTTCACCACCAATGCCAAGCCCGGCGATTTCGGCGGCTTCGCGCCCAAGGTTTTCGAGCATGCCGAGAAGGGCGACAGCGTCGCCAACTGGATCGTGGACAAGTCGGTTGCCGATGTCGAGGCGTCGCTCCACGCGCTCGACCTCTCTGATGACGCCCCGCTCTGCCTGCTCGGCGGGCTGGCGCCGCTCTATGGGCCGCGCCTTTCCCAGCGCTACCAGGCGCTGCTGAAAGCGCCGCTCGACGATGCCCTGGGCGGCGCCGTGCAGATGGCGGCCCGCATCTTCGTCAAAGCGGAGGCGACGCGATGAGCGATGCCGCCGACCAGATCTTCGCCACGCTGAGGCAGTCGTCGCAGAGCGGCGCCCCGCTCTACCTGCAGCTCAGGAAAAGCATCGAGGACGCCGTCAATCGCGGCCTGATCGGGCCGGGCGATGCGCTGCCTTCCGAGCGCGACATCGCCACCAAGGCCGACATTTCGCGCGTCACCGTCCGCAAGGCGGTGCAGGACCTAGTCAAGGGCGGCATCCTCGTGCAGCGCCACGGCTCCGGCACCTTCGTCGCGCCGCGCATGGAGCGCGTCGAGCAGTCGCTGTCCAGGCTCACTTCATTCACCGAAGACATGGCAAGGCGCGGCATGGCGGTGCGTTCAGCCTGGCTCGATCGCGGCCTCTACGCGCCCTCGCCCGACGAGATGATGGTGCTCGGCCTGTCGTCGAACGAGCTGGTGGCGCGCGTGGCGCGCCTGCGCATCGCAAACGACACGCCGCTGGCCATCGAGCGCGCCTCGTTGTCGGCCAGCGTGCTGCCGGATCCGGCCGGGATAGGCTCGTCACTCTATGCGGCGCTGCAACTGACCGGCAACCGGCCGGTGCGGGCGGTGCAGCGCATTTCCGCCGCCAATCTCGGCGACGCCGATGCGCGTCTGCTCGAAGTGCCATCCGGCATTGCCGGCCTGCACATCGAACGCATTTCCTATCTCGCGAGCGGCAAGGTGATCGAGTTCACCCGCTCCATCTACCGCGGCGACGCCTATGATTTCGTCGCCGAACTGCGCCTGACAGGGCCGAGCGAAGAGGGCCGACCATGATCCCCAAGACCACCCATATGCGGCGCGAGATCGACGAAATTCCGCAAGCCGTCGCGCGTCTGCTCGATGGCTCGGCGGCGGTGCTGACCGAGGCCGGACGCGGCATTCGCGAGCGCGATCCGAGCTTCGTCGTTACCGTCGCGCGCGGTTCGTCCGACCATGCCGCCACCTTCATGAAATATGCCGTCGAACTGACCGCCGGCCTGGCCGTGGCATCGGTCGGTCCGTCGATCGCCTCGATCTACGGCGCCAAGCTCAAGCTCGCCGGTTCCGCTTGCCTCGCCATCTCGCAATCCGGCAAGAGCCCTGACATCGTCACCATGGCCGAGACGGCACGGGCCGGCGGTGCGCTCACCGTCGCCATCACCAACACCGCCGATTCGCCGCTGGCGCGGGCTTCGGATTTTGCCATCGACATTCTGGCCGGCCCCGAGCGCAGCGTCGCGGCGACCAAGACATTCGTCAATTCGGCGGTCGCCGGCCTGGCGCTGATGGCGCATTGCACCGGCGACGACAGACTGCTGGCCGCCCTTGCCCGCCTGCCCGAGCATTTCAGCAAGGCGATCGCCTGCGACTGGATGGCGCTGGCCGGCGCATTGGAGACGCCGCAATCGCTGTTCATCCTCGGCCGTGGCCCGTCGGCAGCGATGGCCGACGAGGCGGCGCTGAAATTCAAGGAGACCTGCGGCATGCATGCCGAGGCCTACAGTGCAGCCGAAGTCATGCACGGCCCGCTGGCGCTGGTCGGGCCAGGCTTCCCGGTGCTGGCGCTCGCCGCCCGCGATGCCTCCGAGCCGTCCGTGGCAGAGGCTGCCGACAACCTTGCCGGCAAGGGTGCAGCAGTTTTTGTAACCTCGGACAAAGCCAAGAGCGCGGCGCGGCTGCCGCATGTCGCCACCGGTCATCCCTTGACCGACCCGCTGACGCTGATCGTCTCCTTCTACGGCTTCGTCGAAGCCTTCGCCCGCCATCGCGGCCTCGATCCGGACGTACCGCGCAATCTGCGCAAGGTGACGGAAACCGTATGAGCGACCGTTTTGCCCTGACTGGCGCCCGAATTTTCGATGGCGACGACTGGCATGATAACGCCGCCCTTGTCGTGCACGGCGATGTGGTCGAAGGCATTCATCCCGTCGGCGCCATTCCGTCGGGCGTTGCCCGCATCGACGCCGGGGGCGGCATGCTGGTGCCGGGTTTTGTCGACCTGCAGGTCAATGGCGGCGGCGGCGTCATGCTCAACGACCATCCCGATGTCGCCTCGCTGGCAACAATCTGCCGGGCGCATGCGCCGTTCGGCACGACCGCACTGCTGCCGACGCTAATCACAGATACGCCTGACATCACCGGCGCGGCCATTGCCGCCGGCACCGAGGCGGCACGGCAAAAACTGCCGGGGTTTCTCGGCCTGCATCTCGAGGGACCGCATCTCTCGGTCGCCCGCAAGGGGGCGCATGACCCGGCTCTGATCCGGCCGATGACGGATGCGGATGAAGCGGCGCTGGTCGCGGCACGCAAAAACCTGCCGGTGCTGCTGACGACGATCGCGCCCGAATCCGTCGAGCCCGCCCGTGTTGCGGCTTTGGCCAAGGCCGGCATCGTCGTCAGCCTCGGCCATTCCGATACCGGCTATGCCACGGCCAGAGCCTTTGCCGACGCGGGCGCCAGCGTGGTCACACATCTGTTCAACGCCATGAGCCAGATCGGCAACCGTGAGCCGGGGCTGGCGGGTGCGGCCATCGACATAGGCAGTCTGTCGGCCGGGATCATTGCCGACGGCATCCATGTCGATCCCGCCACCATGGCAATCGCGCTGCGCGCCAAGCAGGGGCCGGGCAGGATCGTGCTGGTCACCGACGCCATGGCGACGATCGGCACCGACATGACGTCGTTCACCCTTAACGGCCGCATCATCTATCGCAAGGATGGCAGTCTGCGGCTGGCCGACGGCACGCTGGCCGGCGCCGATCTCGATATGATCTCGGCCGTCCGCTACATGCACAGGATCGTCGGGCTGGACCTGTCGGAAGCGTTGCGCATGGCCTCGCTCTATCCGGCGCAGGCGGTCGGCCAGGCCCACCGGCTCGGCCGCTTCGCCAATGGCACGGCTGCCGATATCGTCGCTCTGTCGGACGCCCTCGACGTCAACGGCGTCTGGATCGGCGGCGACAAGGTTTTTGCAGGCGCGGACAGTCCGCGCTAAAGTCCACCCATGCATGATGTCGACTGCGTTGTCGCCGGAGCCGGTGTTGTCGGCCTCGCCATTGCCCGCGCGCTGGCGCTGTCGGGCCGCGAGGTGCTGGTGGTCGAGAAGGCCGCAGCCATCGGCACGGGCACCAGTTCGCGCAATTCGGAAGTCATCCATGCCGGGCTTCATTATACGCCGGGCAGCCTGAAGGCCCGTCTCTGCGTCAACGGCCGCGAGCGTCTCTATGCCTATTGCCGCGAGCACGACGTCGCCCATCATCGCACCGGCAAACTGATCGTTGCCGTCGAACCCGACCAGTTGGACAAACTGCAGGCGATCCAGATCAACGCGGCGCAATGCGGAGTCGGTGACCTCAAGCTTTTGACGCGCGCAGAGGCCGAAAGCCTGGAACCGGCGCTGAGCTGCGCCGGCGCGCTGCTGTCGCCGTCAACCGGCATCGTCGACAGCCAGGCGCTGATGCTGTCATTGCGTGGAGACGCGGAAGCGGCCGGCGCATCTTTCGCCTTGCTCACCGTTGTCTCAGGCGCGAGCATCGAAGCCGACGGCATCCGGATCGACACGCGCGACGCCGATGGCGAGGGTTTCACCTTGAAGACCGGCGCCTTCATCAACGCCGCCGGCCTCGACGCGCAGGCGCTCGCCGGCCGCATCGAAGGCCTCCCGCAAGACCGTGTTCCGCCGCTGTGGCTGGCGCGCGGCAATTATTTCGCGCTTTCCGGCCGCTCGCCCTTTTCGCGGCTGATCTATCCGGTGCCGGTCCATGGCGGCCTCGGCGTGCATCTGACCCTCGACATGTCGGGGAGCGCGCGCTTTGGCCCGGATGTCGAATGGATCGATCGCGTCGACTATACCGTCGATCCCGCACGAGGCGCTGCCTTCTACGACGAAATCAGGCGCTACTGGTCCGGCCTGGCGGACGGCGCCCTGCAACCGGCCTATGCCGGCGTCAGGCCGAAACTGTCCGGTCCGGGCCAGCCGGCCGCCGACTTCGCCATCCAGGGACCGGCTGACCACGGGGGCGGTCAGATCGTCAATCTGTTCGGCATCGAGAGCCCTGGCCTTACCGCCAGCCTCGCCATCGCAGAACATGTCGTTGGGCTTTTATATCCGCAATGACGGGCGTTTCCTGAAACGTCGGGCAGGCGCATACCATGAAACCTTTTGATATGGAGGTCGTTGTCGGGGCATATGTCCGAGGCAAAACCCAAATCGAAACCGGCCGACGGCATCGAAGCGCGCGATGCCACGAAGTCGCGTCGGGAAAAGCCGTCACGGCAAACGCGCGGAGATGGACCGCGCGAGGACACGCCGCGCGAGAAAAAAGCATCGGCCGCCGAAGCCGCGTCCGAGCCCGTTGGCGAGGCTGCGCCGCCGCCGGATGCCGTCGAACCCGATCCCAAGCTGACGCCCGAGCAGGCCGAGCAGGCGCGCAAAAAATATCTGCTGCGGCGTTTCTGGATCAGCGGGCGCGGCTATTGGGGGAGGCATGGCGACAAGCTCGCCTGGCCTTTGACGATCGGAGTGCTGCTGCTGATCTGCATCAACATCGGTTTCCAGTATGGCATCAACGTCTGGAACCGCTCGATGTTCGATGCCCTCGAGCAGCGCAACGCCCGCACGGTCTATCTCCTCAGCGCCGTATTCGTGCCGCTGGTGATCTGCAGCGGCAGCCTTGTCGTCGCGCAGGTCTATCTGCGCATGACGATCCAGCGCCGCTGGCGTTCCTGGCTGACCACCGGGGTCGTCGCGCGCTGGCTGGCAAACGGCCGCTACTACCAGCTGAACCTCGTGGGCGGCGACCACCAGAACCCCGAGGCCCGCATGACCGAGGATCTGCGCATCGCCACCGAGTCGCCGGTCGATTTCACCGCCGGCGTCCTCAACGCGTTCCTGTCGGCCTCGACCTTTATCGTCGTGCTGTGGACCATCGGCGGCGCGCTCACCCTGCCGATCGGCGGCGAGAGCATCACCATTCCCGGCTTTCTGGTCATCACCGCGATCATCTATGCCGCCATCACCTCGACCTCGATGGTGGTCATCGGCCGCGATTTCGTCCAGCTCTCCGAGCGGAAGAACCAGGCGGAGGCCGAACTGCGTTACACGCTGACGCGCGTGCGCGAAAACGGCGAGAGCATCGCCTTGCTGGGAGGCGAGGACGAGGAGCGCAGCGGCATCGACAGAAATTTCGGCCACGTGCTGAGGCAATGGGCTCTGCTGACCGGACAGCACATGTGCACGGCGGCGGTGTCGCAGGGATCGAGCCTGTTTGCGCCGGTCGTGCCGATCCTTTTGTGCGCGCCAAAATTCCTCGAAGGCTCGATGACGCTTGGCGAGGTGATGCAGGCGGCGTCTGCCTTTGGCATCGTGCAAGGCGCGTTCGGCTGGCTGGTCGACAACTATCCGCGCCTCGCCGACTGGAACGCCTCCGCGCGGCGCATTGCCTCGCTGATGATGTCGCTAGACGGGCTCGAGCGCGCCGAGCAGAGCGATGCGCTCGGACGCATCAACCGAGGCGAAGCCGAAGACGGCGCCATCCTCAGCCTCGACAATCTTTCCGTGACACTCGACGACGGCACCTCCGTGGTCAAGGAAACCGAGGTCGTGATCGAGCCGGGCGAGCGGGTGCTGGTTTCAGGCGAATCCGGTTCAGGCAAGTCGACGCTGGTGCGGGCCGTCGCGGGCCTGTGGCCATGGGGCGGCGGCAGCGTCAATTTCCACACCGACAGGCGCCTGTTCATGCTGCCGCAACGCCCCTACATCCCTTCCGGAACGCTTCGCCGCGCGGTCGCCTATCCCGCGGCGGCGGACAAGTGGACCATCAAGCAAATCAAGGCTGCCCTCGACAAGGTGGGGCTTGGCTATCTCACCGGCAGGATCAAGGAAGAGGCGCCATGGGACCAGACGCTGTCGGGCGGCGAAAAGCAACGCCTCGCCTTCGCGCGCCTGCTGCTGCATCGCCCCGATATCGTGGTGCTGGATGAAGCGACTTCGGCGCTCGACGAGAAGAGCCAGGACACAATGATGTTGACGGTGATCCGCGAACTGCCTGACGTCACCATCATCAGCGTGGCGCATCGTGCGGAGCTCGAAGCCTTCCACAGCCGCAAGATCACCCTGGAGCGGCGCGAGGGCGGCGCCAAGCTCGTCAGCGACGTCGACCTCATCCCGCGCAAGCGCAAACGCAGCCTGCTGAACCGCGCTTTGTGGGGTTCCAGCACTCGGGTGAAAAAGCCGCGCAGGTAAAAGGCGCCACTGCCGAACCGCGAACAGATGTCCAGGCGAAGCGCTTGGGCAAAGACATTAGCCGGCTATGGATTAGCCGTAGAGACCCTTGTAGGTCTCGCGCAGCAGGTTCTTCTGCACCTTGCCCATCGTGTTGCGCGGCAGCTCGTCGACGAAGATCACCTGCTTCGGGTGCTTGTATTTGGCCAGTTGGCCGGCAATGGCGCCAACGATCTCGGCCCCGGTGATCTGCGATGCCGGCGCCCGCACCACGACAGCGGTGACGCCTTCGCCGAAATCGGGATGGGCAATTCCGATGACGGCACTTTCCAAGACGCCGGCAACGGCGTCGATCTCGCTCTCGATCTCCTTGGGATAGATGTTGTAGCCGCCGGAGATAATGAGATCCTTGCCGCGGCCGACGATGTGGACGTAGCCGTCCGCGTCGATGATGCCGAGGTCGCCGGTGATGAAGAAGCCGTCCTTGCGAAACTCCGCCTTGGTTTTTTCCGGCATGCGCCAATAGCCGGAAAAGACATTCGGACCTTTGACCTCGATCATGCCGACTTCACCCTGGCCAAGCGCATCGCCGCTGTCAGGGTCGGCGATGCGCAGCGAAACGCCGGGCAGCGGGAAGCCGACCGTGCCGGCCCGACGCTCGCCCTTATAGGGGTTCGACGTGTTCATGTTGGTCTCGGTCATGCCGTAGCGCTCGAGAATGGCGTGGCCGGTGCGCTCGCGCCAGGCCTTGTGCGTTTCGGCGAGCAGCGGCGCCGAGCCGGAAACGAACAGGCGGATGTTCTTCGCCGCCTGGGCATCCAGCCCGTCCTGCTGCAGGAGCCTGGTATAGAAGGTCGGCACCCCCATCAGCACTGTCGCGCGGGGCAAGAGCGAGACGATGCGGCCGGCGTCGAATTTCTGCTCGAACAGCATCGAGGCGCCGGCCATCAGGGTGACGTTGGTGGCGACGAACAGGCCATGCGTGTGGAAGATCGGCAGGGCATGGATCAGCACGTCATCCCCGGTGAAACGCCATTGCTCGACCAGCACGCGCGCATTGGAGGCCAGGTTTTCGTGGCTGAGCATGGCGCCCTTGGAGCGTCCGGTGGTGCCCGATGTGTAAAGGATTGCGGCCAGATCGTCCGGCCCGCGCGCCACGGCGTCGAAATCCGTGGGCTGTTGTGCCGCCAGTTCGGTCAGCGAGCCCTCACCATTGCTGCCAAGCGTGAAGGTGGCAGCACCCGACGCCTGCGCCAACGGCGCGATAGCGCCGGCGCGGGCCGGGTCGCAGACGACCAGCCGCGGCTCGGCATCCCCGAAGAAATAGCCGAGTTCGGCCAGCGTGTAGGCGGTGTTGAGCGGCAGGAAGACCGCGCCGGCGCGCAGGCAGGCGAGGTAAAGGAAAATGCATTCGGGGCTTTTTTCGACCTGCACGGCAACGCGGTCGCCAGGCTCGACGCCGAAATGCCTCAGCGCATGTGCCAGCTGTGCCGATTGCGCCAGCATGTCGCGATAGGCGATCGCGCGTCCGTCATCGGTCGCCATCAGGATGCGCTCGGAGGCTGAAATCCGGCTGCGGAACGCGTCGAACAGGTGATTGGTCATGCGCCTTCCCTAGAGCATGATGCCGAAAAGTGTGAAGCGGTTTTCGGAGGACATGCTCTACCCTTTGATTTAGCCGGATGATTTCAGGTCGATTCGGCCTGAAATCATCCGGCTCCAGCGCATGGCCTTGGAACAAAGGAAACGATTTCGCCTCCGTCCGGCAAAAACGTGAAATCGGGTTTGCCGCCGATCAGATGAAGGCAAGCGGACTTGGATAGCGAGCGATTTTGGATAGCGGGCGGATTTTGGATAGCGGACCGGAAGCGCTTCTATCTGCGGCTGCGCAGCGCCTTGGTGGCGCTCACGCGTGGATCGCCGCTGTCGTTGAAGCGCTCCATGCACATGGCTGCCGTGAGACGGTAGTGGCTGAGGAGGGCTTCAACGGCGCCATCGGCATCGCCATCCACCGTGCGCTCCGCAATTAGCCGATGTTCACTGATTTCGTCGCGCTCGCTGCCGTCCTGGGAGATCAGCCGGTAGCGGGAGGCCTGATCCGAAAGCTGGTCGCAAAAGCCGGTCAGCCAATGCGAGCGGCAGCCTGCGATCAGTGCCCGATGGAAGGCGCGGTGCAGCTTTTCCCATTCCGGATTGTTCGAGGACGGATCCTCCGGCAAGCGGCGCGGGGCACGCGCCAGGCGATGCAAGGCCAGCACGAGCTGCTCTTCCCATTCGCCGGTGCGGTTGGCAATGGATTCACGCAGGGCCCGCTCTTCCAGCCAGCAGCGAGTGCGCGTCAATTCCTCAAGTTCCGGGGCACTGACCGGCATGATGAAGAAACCGCGCTGGTCGTGGCGGCCGAGCAGACCCTCCGAAGCAAGTCGGTTGAGGGCCTCGCGAACCGGTGAGGCGCCGGCGCCGTAACGGGAAACCACCCATTCGACACGAAGCTTGCTTTCACTTTCAAACACGCCGCGCAGGAGATCGTCGCGAAGCTGTTGATAGACCGTACTAGCGAGTGTGCTCTTGGGTCCCGCGCCTTCGCTCACATCGGTAGATCCGTAGGTCAATATGACTCCTGTAGCTCTCCCAAGCTCCGCTAGCCCGTTCGCGAAGCAAACGATTTCCCGTGTGAATCTACTGTAGCTCCTAAGGCATCCGCCCCTCAAGCGAAAGATCACGATATTCGACTTAAAGAGGAAGGTTGACCGCATCTTATCCGCCGGAAGTAACTAAAATCGTGAAAAACTTGTTCTTCTGAAGAAAGTTTGTCTCCCAGCATGGCAGGTGCCCTCGAGAAACAGCTTCGAGATCCCGAATACGGATAATTTTGTCTTAACGCGCGTCATGCCGCCGGATTGACCTCTCCCCGCATGCAGATCCCTTCGGCAGTTATCCACTAGGTTTATGGGCCAAAACTAGTGCCGGATGCCGCGATCCTGTCGCGTGCCGCGATGCCCTTGCGGCTGCCACCCGTTGACGGCTTCTTGGGAGATCGAAGGATCAGGCAGGGAGATCAGGCCGAGGAGAACCGACCAGCCGGGAACTTGCTCTGGAACTGATGTCAGCCGGCAGCCCGGTCGGCCGCGGTTCGGATGGCTTCTATATTGGCCCGGTAGGCTTCGACGCTGCCGCCCTTGAAGATGGCGGCGCCTGCCACCAGCACATCGGCGCCGGCTGATGTGACAAGGGGGGCAGTTTCCGGCGACACGCCGCCGTCGATCTCGATGCGAATCGGCCGGTTTCCGATCAGCGCTTTCACCCGCTTGACCTTGTCGACCATGGCCGGGATGAAGGCCTGCCCGCCGAAACCCGGATTGACGGTCATGATCAGGATCAGGTCAAGCCGGTCGAGCACATATTCGATCGCACTTTCCGGCGTCGCCGGATTGAGCGATACGCCGGCCTTCTTGCCGAGACCCTTGATGGTCTGAAGCGAGCGGTCGAGATGCGGTCCGGCCTCGGCATGCACGGTCATGCCGTCGCAGCCGGCATCGGCAAAGGCGGCCAGATAAGGATCGGCCGGCGCAATCATCAGATGGCAGTCGAAGAAGGCCTTGGTGCGGTTGCGGATGGCCTTGATCACCGGCGGGCCGAAGGTGATGTTGGGCACGAAATGCCCGTCCATCACGTCGAGATGGATCCAGTCGGCGCCGGCCGCCGCCACCGCCTCGACCTCGTCGCCGAGCTTCGAGAAATCCGACGCCAGCACCGATGGCGCGATCAGGGTCTTCCTGCTCATGATGCGGCCCCTTTGGGCGCCCTGTTTGCGGGCGCGGCCTTGACGACTGCTAGAGCAATTCCAGGAAAAGTGGGAACGGCTTTCCGTCCGGAATTGCGTCAAAACAAAGAGATAGAGCGGTTCGGCGTTTCCACGAAACGATGAACTGCTCTAGACCATGATCCCGAAAAGGGAAAGTCGGTATTTGCTGCGGCCGGCAGCGGGTTCGGCGAATACCTGGCCGCCCGATCGCCGCAGCGCGCCCAAGGAAAAACCCCGCCGGATCGCTCCGGCGGGGTTCTGAGTTTTGACTCGTATCCAGATCCTATGGCTTGAAGTTGGCCGCCGGATCCCTTTGCGGCTGTACCTGCGTCTGCGGCGTGCGCTTCGGTATGAACTGCTGAAGGACACCTGGATTGAGCAACAGGGTCGGATCGAGCGACGGCTGCTGCCGGATCGCCCTGCAGTTCGGGAACCGACCAACCGTGCCTTCGGGGCAGCGCCGCTTGATGATCGGCACGCACTGGCCGCCGACCATCTGCGAGCCCGGGGCGCAGTCTCCCACCTGCGGCCTCGGCTTGCGGCACGCGCCGTCGATCGCCTGGGTGCCGCGCGGGCAAACACACTCGCCGCGCTTGTTGTGCACCTGGCCGCGTATGTCGCACTGTTCCAGCACAGGCTTCTTCTGCCGGCAGGCATTACCTTGCACCTCGGTACCCCGCGGGCAGACACAATTGCCATTGGCGTCGTGGACCTGGCCGCGGATCGAGCACTGCTCGGGCTTCGGCCGGATCGGCCGGCAGACCTTGCCCCTGACTTCTGTGCCGTCCGGGCAGACGCAATCGCCATTGGCGTTGTGGATCTGACCACGGACCGAGCACTGTTCAGGCTTTGGCCGGATCGGCCGGCAGGCTCCATTGCGCACCTCTGTCCCACGCGGGCAGACACAATCGCCATCGGCGTCATGAACCTGGCCGCGTATGCTACACTGCTCGGGCTTCTGCTTGTCGCGCACGCAGGCATTTGCCTGTCGGTCGAGATGCGTACCCTCCGGGCAGTAGCAGCCATTGCCGTCCGACGTCGGGACCGAACCGGGGATGGTGCAGCCAGACTTGTCCGTCTTGACGCAAGCGCCGTTCTCAAGTTCGGTTCCGCGTGGGCAGACACAGCGTCCATCCTCGGTGCGGATCTGGCCCTTGAGCAGCACGCAGGGCCTCGGATCCTTCGGCTGGATGATGACGCCGCCGTCGGGCGAGCACTGGCCGTTGCGGAACGTCGTGCCTTCCGGACACACGCACCGGCCGGCATCGTTCATGACGAAGCCTGGCGAACATTCCTTCTTCACCTCGCGCTTGATGGTGAAGGGATGGCAGGCATAGGCCTTGCCGCGATCGCCCTGGACGTTGGTCAGGTCACCGGGCAGTACGTCGCCGCCGCCTTGCACCCTGGTGTCGGGAGACAAGACGCCGACGCAGTTCTGGCCGCTGACGTTGCCCCGCAGATTGACCAGGGGAGCGTCGGGAAGGACCACGGTGACCTTGTGCACATGGCTTTCCCCGGCGCCGAGCGTCAGGTTGGCAATGCAGGTCAACGGCAAGGTCGTCGGTTCGGGCGAGCAGCCAAAGGGCGGTTCGATCGAGGTGATCGCGACGCCTTGCAGCCGCCCCAGCCCGTCCACCCCGATCGCATCGCCGATGCGGACCGGACCGGAGAAGGCGGTCTGGCCATCATTGGTGATGGTGATCTCGAACGAGCAGGGTTGCCCCGGCTGGCACTCGGCATCGCCGGTCTTCTTGACGCTGACGGTGGACGTGCCGCCGCCCTTGGCGCAGGCCTGGCCGATCGGGTAGACGACGTCGTCTCCAGGGGCCGGGCCGTATGAGCCGCGTGCGCAGTTCTCGAACGCGCCATTGGCCAAGACCGTCACGTCGAAGTGCCTGGAGGTTCCGGGCGTCATCGCGGCGCCGGGTATCTGGCATGACAGCGCATTGGCCGGAACCGCTCCGCAGGCCCATTCCGCGCCGTCGGGTGTGACGGTCTGGATCTGGACCGGCGCGCCACCCGATATCAGCGTGGCAGCATCGTTGACCCGCACCGGACCGGTGGGGGCAGAGGTGCCAAGGCTGATGACGGTGATGCGGCAGGAAACCACCGCCGCACCGGCGAGCGAGCCATTGCAGACCTTGGTGATGCGTAGGGTCGGCTTGCCGCCATTGGGATGACGGAAGCGTTCCTTGGCGCAGGCCTTGTTGTTGGTGAGGTCGACCTCACCGGGGACGGGCTTCAGCGCCGCGCAGTTCTCGACCGAATCCGACTGGTAGCCGGCCGGCATGACCGCCTTGACGACGATCGGCGTCGATGCGCCCGGCATCAGCACGATCCCGGCATTGTCGCAGCGGAACTGGCCGGGACCGTTCGGTCCGCATGTCCAGGGCGGAGACGGGCCGAAGGTCGAAGAGGCCGGCGCGCCGCCCGGGTAATTGTCGACAACCGTCAACGGCCCATTATAGGGGACGCTGCCATTGTTGATGATGTCGATCACGAAGTAGCAGATGCCGTCGGGCGTGCAGACCGGGATGCGGGCACGCTTCTTCAGGATCAGGTCGACCTTCTTGTCGACCGGGGGCCGGCAATCGCGGTCGCGGTCGCCACGCCGGCAGATCGGGATCGAGGCACAGCCGCGATCGTTCTGCTGGCTGCCGAACAGCGGCTTGCCGCTGGCGCCGTAGTTATAGGTGGCGCAGTTGCGCAGCGCGCTGCCTTGCCAACCACCCGCCGGCTTGAAGCCGAGCTTGAGGTTGATGGAGGCCCCCGGATTGAGCGTGGTCACCGGATAGGTGCACGTCATCGGGGTCACGCCGGGCATGCATACCCAGGGCGGATTGGGCCCTGAATCCAGAGTCGAGCCGGCCGGCAGCGTCACCTCGTCGAGCACGATCTTGCCGTGATACGGCCCGTCGCCGACATTGGTGACCTTGATGGTGAAGTCGCAGCCGCCGCCCATCGTGCAACGCGTCGCGTCGGCGCGTTTCTCGACCTTGAGGTCCGGTTCCTTGTCCTTGGGCGGACATCTCAAGTCACGCGGGATGACGATGTCGATGGTCTGCGTGCAGCATAGTCCCCAGCCCTCCTTCGGGCCGGCATAGGTCTCGATGCCGGTGACGATGAGGTGGATGACGTCGCCGGGCGACGCACCGACGATCTTCCAGTTCAGCACACCGCCGCCCGCCGGCACCAATTGCGTGTCGGGGATGATGGTGATGCCTGGGGTCGTCGTCGATACCTGCACCCATTTGCCGCCCATCTCCGGGCCGACAGGCATGTGGTAGATGAACGCGCCGCCGCCTTGCATGCAATCGACCGTGCCGCGCTCCACCTTGAAACATTCCCGGTCGGGAGGCGGAGGCCGCTTGTCACAATTGGTGAGGTCGATCTTGATCGAGGTCTTGGCCCCGGTCTTGTAGTCGCCGTCGTCGGGCTTGCCCGGATCCTGCGACGGGATGATGGCCCCCGTGCCGACGCCCGGCGTCACCTTGATCATGCCCTGGTTGTCGACGATGGTCGGCGAAGGAAACGCCGCATGGTCGATCTTGGCGGTGATCTTGAAATTGATGACGCGTTCATTGCCAGCCCCAGCGCCGTCGAGATCGGTGGTGGAAATCCGGAAATCGGAAACCGTTGCCGTATCGTTCGGATTAGCCGAGGTGCTGATTGTCGCACCCGGCAGCGGTCCGCCAGACGCATCCGTGCCGTCGCCGGACACGTTGACGTTGACGATCGCAAGACCGTGCGGAAGCTGATCCTTGAAGTCGAGTTGGAGTTTCTTCAGCCTGGCCGAAAAGCTTGGGTCGGCAAAGCCTTGCGAGTCGCCGCGCAGGCCAAAGCTCAGGGAGTAGACGACGTAGTCGCAGCTCCTCTGTGTGCCTGTTTTGGTGAAGAACGGCACGATCCGTTCCGGCCTCGGATTGACGATTTTTGAATTGTCGAGGTCGAGCCGCAGTTCCGGAGTGATCGGGACTGCATCTTCGGCGTGGCTTGCCACAGGGGTGAACATGGCGACCGCGATACCGGCCGCCATCAGCCAGCGCGCGCCGCGCCTGGCATATGACAGGGGTTTCATGATGGTCTCCATGACGGTTGGCTGCTTGCCGGTGGATTGACTGCTGTTCGCGGTCGGGGAAAGTGCGAGATTTTTCATCTTCCCCTCCTCAACGTTCGCAGCTGACGGCTGGGGTTCTGAGCGGCAAAGTCATCTTGCAGCAAGGGTAGTAGCCACCCTTGTCCTTGTCGGACTGCCTGTAGAAGCAAAGTCCAACATCGACTCTGTCGCCCGGAGAATGGCCGGTGATGTCGACCGTGTAAGGCTTGCCGGGAGCATGCGACTGGGGTGATGTCACCCCGACGCCTGGTGTCATGGACTGGACTTTGATCGAATCGCCGCCAAAGCCGGCATGGTCATGGAGATAGAGGTCGGCCTGGAGGCCGCGAGGCGTGCAGTAGAACTGAACATCCTCGATATCGATGCACGGAGGCAGATCGCCGGGCGGTGGGAAGCCCGGCGGATAGAACGGCGGCAGATAACCGCCTGGGATCTCTTCATAATAGCCGGCACGGCCGTCGCAGGGGTGCCAGACCTCGACGTCGCCGACATGGCCTTCCACTTCTGGGTCTTCGAAATAGCCGTCGAAGTCGACGAACCACGAGCCGAAAGGCGGCACGTTGGCCGGCTTGACCAACGGCGTCGGCGTGATCTGCACGCCGTGCACGGCAAGCGGCCCGCCGGCGGCGAGCTGGTCGGCAAGTGTCGGGTTGTCGCGCAGCTTGTCGCCGGTGTTGACCAGCGTGTCGGTGCACACGCCGGTGTCGAGATTGCCGTCGGCGTCATAGCCATATTGCAGGTCGAGCCCACCGGCCGACTGCCGGTTGCCTTGCGGGAAGCCGACCGCATATTCCTGCGGCTCTTCCACCCAGACCGATTCCGTCGCCGGATCGTCCGGGTTTTCGCGCCAGTAGCGGATGACCTCGCCCTTGCCGGAATCGGCGAACTGGCTGTAATCGTAGCGATTCTCGACCGGGCCGCGCTGCGCCAGATACATGAAGCCCTGGTTGTCGAAGGCGATGTCGGTGACGGCGTAGTCCTTGTCGGCCTTGACCGTCAGCTCCCAGCGCGGATCACCGGCAAAGCTGCCATCGCGGGCAATGCCAACCGACCAGATCTCGGCCTTTTCGCCGACCGAATAATAGAGCCGGCCGCCATGATAGGCGACGGACCAGACGCGGCGTTCGTCCTGCGTGTAGCCCCATGTGTCGGGGTCTTCCGAGTCGAAGGCAGCACCCTGTATGTCCATCACCGCACCGTCATCGGCGACGGGAGCCAGCCCATGCGCCGGCCGCCCGGCAACGCCGTGATCGAATGTGTCGATCAGCGTGCCGTTGGCGTCGAGGCGGTGGATGAAGCCCGTGTCGAGGTCGCTGGCGAAGAACTCGCGGTGATTGCTGTCGAAGCTGATGTCGCCGATGCCGGAACCGCTGTTGGTGTCAATGTCGGCGAATTTGGAGACCGCGCCGGTGATGCCGTCGATCTTCCAGATCGTGCCCGGACCGCCACCGCTTTCGGTGCCGAACTGGCCGTCCATGAAGACGGCGCCTGCGGTTCCGCGGCGCTGTCGCTCGGGCCGACCGTCGGCATCTTCGTCCGGGGTGACGATACGGATGCCGTGCAGCGAGGTCGCGCCGGCATAGAGGTTGGGGACGCCCGTGGGAACGCCGTCGCGCACACCGTCATCATAGGTAATGGCGAACACCTGGCCGATCTGTTCGGCCGTCACCTCGAAAGGCGGCGGCGTGTAGACGAGCTGGCCGGAAGCCGGTCCGCCGAGCGCCGAAACGTCGAAGACGCGCAAGGTGGCGCGCGTCGTGTCGATGAAGGTTTCGTCGACCGGGTCGACGCCGGGCGGCAGCCCCCCCCTTTCGGAATCGGCAGAGTCGAAATTGGGAATGACGGTGCCGGAAAATCCGGTGACCGCCATCGAGCCGGGATAGACGATCTGGGTTTCCTGCGCTTGGGCGGCTGTGCCCAACCAGAGCGTGGCGCTCAGCGCCAGGGCAAGCAAACCGCCGCCCAGATGGAGCGAACGGCGGAAACCGCTTGGAAACGACATGGACGCGCCGCGATAGCAGGACATAAAACTCCCCCCGAAGTTTTCGGGAGGAACATCCGGTCCGGCCGCGCGAAACAGGGCAAGGCGCGGCGTTCCGGCACGTTCGTCCCTGATCGAATTGTCTGCTTTCCTCATCTTCACGATACGCCTGCTCCTGCGCAGGGTCAACGGAATCAGCCGAAAGCCCAGCGCATCGACTCCATCCCGAAGGCGGTGGTCGCGCTGAGCTTGCGTTGGTCCCGGAGACCGTGGAGCCTCTGGGGTCCTGGTCATGGGGCATCCTTTCCGGCCCGCACCATGCGGCGCCTGGTCGTCAGTCGCCGGCTGGAGCAGAAAGGTTCATGCAAAACGGCGGCCGGGTCTGTCCGCCATTTCACAGAGGCGCGGCTAATTCCTTGTGTCAACTCAGGTGGAAAACAGTCTTGGCGCGCGAAAGACCGGCCGGCTTACTTACCGTCAGTGCCGGCTTCTGCTAGCGTCTTCCCAACCCTGGGGGGTATCATGACACGCAGGCACTTCGTTCTATTGCTGGCGGCGCTTTTTCCATGTGCGTTGCCGGTCCATCAATCCTTAGCCAAGACCTTGGTCTACTGCACCGAGGTTAGCCCCGATACGTTCGATCCCGCACTCGCCTCCGGATCCCGCGACGCCTCGGCCACCGCTCTCTATAACCGCATGGTCGAGTTCGAGCCCGGCACCACCAAGGTGCGCCCCGGCCTTGCCGAAAGCTGGGAGATTTCCGACGATGGCCTCACCTACACGTTCCACCTGCGGCAGGGCGTGAAATTCCACAGCGTCGAGGGCTTTACGCCTAGTCGCGACTTCAATGCCGATGACGTGCTGTTCACCTTCGACCGGCAGGCCAACGCGCAGAACCCGTTCAACAATTACGCCAAACGCCAGTACATTTACTTCGACGGCATCGGCATGCCGGATCTTGTCGCCGGTTGGCGCAAGCTTGACGACCATACTGTGGTGATGACGCTGAAGGCGCCGCATTCGCCGATGCTTGCCGACCTGGCGATGGATTTCGCTTCGGTCGTTTCCAAGGAATATGCCGACAAGCTCGTCGCAGAGAAGCGGCTTCTCGACCTGGCGCTGAAGCCGGTCGGGACGGGTCCGTTCCAGCTTGTCGACTACCAGCAGGATGCAGTCATCCGCTACAAGGCCAATCCGGACTACTGGCGCGGCAAGCCGAAGATCGACGATCTCGTCTTCGCCATTGCCACCGATGCCAGCATTCGCATGGAAAAGCTGCGCGCCGGCGAATGCGATCTCATGCCCTATCCAAATCCGGCCGACCTGGAGGCGATCAAGGCGACGCCCGGAATCAAGGTCATGCGGCAGGAGGGCCTCAATACGGGATACCTCGCCTTCAACACCTTGCAGAAGCCCTTCGACGATCCAAGGGTGAGGAAGGCGATCGCCATGGCCATCGACACGCAGGCGCTGGTCGACGTCGTATTCCGCGGCACCGGCGAAGTCGCACGCAATCCGCTGCCGCCAACCTCCTGGGCCTATGACAAGACGAGCCCCGATCATGTCTTCGACCCCGCTGCCGCCAGGCAGGGGCTCGCCGATGCCGGCGTAAAAGACCTGCACATGAAGATCTGGGCGATGCCGGTGCAGCGTCCGTATAACCCGAATGCGCAGCGTATGGCCGAAATGATCCAGTCCGACCTGGCAAAGATCGGTGTCACCGTGGAAGTCGTGACGTATGAGTGGACTGAATACCTTGCCCGCTCGAAGTCACGCGACCGCGACGGCGCCATGCTGTTCGGCTTCACCGGCGACAATGGCGACCCCGATAACTTCCTGTCGGTGCCGCTTGGCTGTGCCGGCGTCGGCACCACCAATCGTGCCAACTGGTGTTTTCCGGCCTTCGACGATCTGCTCAAGCAGGCAGCCGGGATCGTCGATCCCGCTGCCCGCGCAAAACTCTATTCGCAGGCGCAAACGATCTTCAGGGAGCAGATGCCGTGGGTCGCTATCGCCCACTCCGTGGTCTCGATCCCGATGCGCGAACAGGTGACGGGCTATGTCATGGATCCCTTTGATCACCACGATTTCTCGGGCGTCGATATCAAGGAATAGCGTTCGGTGTCTGCCGCAGATCTCGATGTCTATGTAGAGAGCCTGCGCAATTTCCGACTGGTGCGGAGCTATAGCATCGCGCAGTTGCTGCCTTACCTGGAACAGGCTGGATTGAAAGTGCGCCTGCTCGACCGGCCAGCCGGCCGAGATCGGGCGCCGGTGGCCTTTCTGCATGTCGACCTGACAGTCGTGCCGCCACCGTACCGCGGTCTCGGCCACCTCTACGACCGCACCATCAATGGCCGCGCGCTGTCCATCCACCGGCACCTTTATTCGACACTGAAGCTGGAGGCCGGCGACAGCCACAAGGGGCCGGTTGTCGTCAAGACGGTCCTCAACTCCAGGGGCCGACCAGAGCAGCGCTGGTGGCAGCATCGCAACGGCCTGACCAGGAGCGCGCATGCCATCCGCAAGCTCTTCGAACCCGGCTACAAGGACCGCCTGTGCCCGCCCTATAAGGTCTACCAGACGATCGGCGAGGTTCCGCGGGATGTATGGCGCAACAATCGCCTGATGGTGGAAAAGTTCGCTTTCGATACGCTCGACCTGCCCATCGTCAAGCACCGCTACATGTTCCTGCTCGGTGCCGAGGTCAACATGCGGCAGGTCTACGACGATGTGTTGTGCGCCGGCTCAAAAATCCTGAGCAATGAGGTGGGCGGCGCCGTGCCACCGGAAGTGCTGGCGGTGCGGCAGCGGCTCAACCTGGACTTCGGCGCCATCGACTATTTCATTGTCGATGGCAAAGGCGTTGTCGTGGATGCCAACAAGACCGTCGGCTCAAACCCTGAATGGCTGAAGAAGAATCGCTTTCGTCAGGAATTCAACGATCGCATGGCTGAGGAACTGATCGCCTTTGTCCGCGGTTGAGCCGGATCACCAGATCCAGTCGCCTTTGCCCAGCACGGAAACCGCCTCGACAATGCGGCTGAAGGAGGCGCGGGCCCGGCCGACGATGTGCCTGGCCCGGAGATAGCCGTGCACCAGTCCCGGCTCCTCGAACCAGGCGGCATGGCCGCCGGCAGCGAGGACGCGGTCGCGATAGGCCTCGCCGTCCGACGACAGCGGGTCGCATTGCGCGGTGATCAGCACTGTCGGTGGCAGGCCGATGAAGTCTGCGTCGGCCAGTGGATACAAAGTGATGTCGCCGGTCCCATCGAGGCCGCCGGTGCGGACATCCCTGTAGAAGTCGAGATCGCGCACCGTCAGCATCGGCGCTTCCGCATGCGTCAAATAGGAGCCTTGCGAACGGTCACCGCCGAGGCCGGGATAGATCAGCACCTGGCCGATCGACTTTTTGGTATGGCTGCGCGTCGCGTGGGCGAGAGCCGCGCAGAGATTGCCGCCGGCGCTGTCGCCGCAGAGCAAAATAGGGCAGTCGTAGTTTGAGGCCGCCCATTCGAAGGCATGCAGCGCATCGTCGAAGGCGGCCGGGTGCAGATGCTCCGGCGCCAGCCGGTAGTCGATGGAGACCACTTCGAAGCCGGTCCGGGCGCACAGCTCGGCGCAGACATCGTCATGGCTGTCCAGCCCACCGAGGATGAAGCCGCCGCCATGGATGTAAAGCACCATCGCGGCATGGCCCGGTGTCGCGCTGCGATAAATGCGGATCGGGATGTCGTGGGCGGCAATGATTGTCGTTTCCGCCGTCACGCCATCGGGATAGCCGGCAAAAAACTCGCGGCACATCCTGTCATAGATCGCACGCTGCTGGGCGATGGTGTAGTCGATCGTGTCGGGAGGATAGTAGGAGTTGGTCTTCTCGATGAAGGCCCAGGTTTCCGCGTCGATGAGGATTTTGTAGTCGGTCATGCAGCTCCTTTACCTCCCCCTTGATGGGGGAGGTCGCCGCGAAGCGGCGGGTGGGGGTGGTGGCGCATCACCCCACCCCGGACCTTCGGTCCGACCCTCCCCATCGAGGGGAGGGTAAAGAGGCTACTTCCCCTTCCACACCGGGTCGCGCTTTTCTGCGAACGCACGAAACCCTTCCATATTGTCCTCCGAGCCATACAGCGCATCGACCGTCGCCAATTGCCGGCGCGTCACGCGGTTCATCGCGTCCTGGAAGGTCAGCGCCTCGGCCACCCGCGCCGTCTCCTTGATCGCGGCAAACACCAGTGGCGGACCGCCGGCGAGCAGCCGGGCGATCTCCCAGACGCGCTCCTCGAGCTTGTCCTTGGGCAGCACTTCGTTGACCAGCCCCCAGCGATACGCTTCCGCCACATCCATCCAGCGGCCGGTGAGCAAGAGGTCCATGGCGACGTGATAGGGAATGCGCTTCGGCAACTTGATCGTCGCGGCATCCGCCAGCGTGCCGGCGCGGATTTCGGGCAGGGCGAAGGAGGAATGGTCGGAGGCGAAGATGAGGTCGCAGGACAGCGCCAATTCGAAGCCGCCGCCCACCGCCATGCCGTTGACGCAGGCGATCACCGGCTTGTTCATGTCGCGCAGCTCCTGCAGGCCGGCAAAACCGCCGACGCCATAGTCGCCGTCGACCGCGTCGCCACCGGCGGCTGCCTTCAAATCCCAGCCGGCGCAGAAGAACTTGTCGCCGGCGGTCTTGACGATGGCGACGCGCAATCCGGGATCGTCGCGGAACGCCTTGAAGGTCTCGCCCATCAGCCGCGAGGTCTTGAGGTCGATGGCGTTGGCCTTGGGCCGGTCGAGCGTGACCTCGAGGATGGTGCCCTCGCGGCGGGTGGAAATGACGTCAGACATTCTTCTTCTCTCCCAGCACCAGCAGCGCGTCGGCGATCCAGGCGCCCTTGCCCTCGGCGCAGACGATCAGCGGGTTGATGTCGAGTTCCTCGATCTCTCCGGCATTCGTCTGCACGAAGCCGGCAATGCCCGCGATGGCGTCGATGGCAGCCCCGACATCGGCCTTGGGCCGGCCACGATAGCCGTCCAGCAGCGGAAACAGTTTAAGGCCACGCAGGGCGGCCTCGATGTCGTCGCGCGTCGCCGGCAGCATGAGCGTAACGCTGTCGCGCAACAGTTCGACCAACACGCCGCCGGTGCCCAGTGTCATGACCGCGCCGAACATCGGATCGCGGGTGAAGCCGACGATCAACTCGGCAACGCCGTCGCGCACCATGCGTTCGACATAGAGGCCGGTGCCGAGCGGCAGCAGATCATGCGCCGCCGTGCTGACCGATTCGGCGTCTTTCAGATTGAGCCGCACCGCGCCGACTTCCGACTTATGGGTGACGCCGAGCGCCTTCAGCGCCACCGGGAAGCCGAGCGCCATGGATGAGATGACGGCCTCGACAGCGTTAGCGGCACGTTCGGCCTTCGGCACCGGCAAGCCGGCCTCGATCAGCCGCGCCTTGGCCTCGGCCTCATCAGGCGTGACATGGTCGCCTCCGGCCGCACCTGCAGCCGTGGTGTCGATCGGCTGCGCCTGCGGCTCGGCCCAGGCCCAGCCGATGAAGGCTGCCGCGCCTGCGGCGTCCATGGCCTCGGAAATGCCGAACAACGGCACCATGCCGCGCGCCATCAGTTCGGCGGTATATTCCTCCGGCAGGTTCTCCGGCAGCGAGGAGACGATCGCACCATGCGCCTTGTTGGTCTTCAGCGCCGATTCGAAGGCGCGCAGCGTCGCCCACCAGTCGGTGACCGAGCAGCGGTCGGGGCGTGGAAAGTCGAGCACCAGCATGTTGAGGTCGAAGCCGCCCGACACCATGGCGGTGAAGGTGGCGGTCATCGCCGGTTCGTTGTTCCAGATGAAGGTGTGATAGTCCAACGGGTTGGCGACCGCGACCAGCGGCCCGAGCGTCGATTTGACATGGGCGCGGTGTTTGCTGGTGAGCTCCGGGAAATTGACCCAGCGGCCTTCGGCGCTGTCGGCCATGACAGAGGCTTCGCCGCCCGAGCAACTCATCGATGACAGTCTATAGCCGGGCAGTGGTCCTGTGACGTGCAGAAGCTTCAGCGCCTCGATAAAGGCGGGGATGGAATCGACGCGCGCAATGCCGAGCCGCCGCAGGAAAGCGCCCGAAGCGGCATCCGAACCGGCGAGCGAAGCTGTGTGCGAGACGGTCGCCTGCCTGGCCTGTTCGGACCGGCCGACCTTCATGGCGATGATCGGCTTCTTCAGTTCGCGCGCCCGCGCCGCCAGCTTCTCGAAGCCGGCTACCGAATCGAAGGCTTCGATGTGCAGGCCGAGCGAGGTGACGCGCTCATCCTCGATCAGGCCGAGCGCCATTTCGGAGAGGCCGGTCTGCGCCTGGTTGCCGGCGGTCATCAGGAAGGCGATCGGCAGGCCGCGCTTCTGCATCGTCATGTTGATGGCGATGTTGGAGGACTGGGTGATGATGGCGACGCCTTTGGCGCCTTCGGGCAGCCTGATGCCGCCATGCTGGTCGGGCCACAACAGCGCGCCATCGGCATAGTTGATCAGGCCGTAGCAGTTCGGCCCGATGATCGGCATCTGGCCGGCCGCGGCCACCAGTTCGGCCTGCAGCCGCTCGCCGTCGTCGTCATAGGCCTCGGTCTCGAGAAAGCCCGCGGCAAAACAGACGGCGCCGCCGGCGCCGCGCTCAGCCAGCGCCTTGATTACCTCGATGGTGAGATGCCGGTTGACGCCGACAAAGGCGGCGTCGGGCGCCCCGGGCAATTCGGCGACCGAGCGATAGGCCTTGCGGCCGGCGACCTCGTCCTTGTTCGGATGCACCGGCCAGATTTCGCCGACAAAGCCCATCTTGATCGATTGGGCGACGACGGCGGCGGCCTGGGCCCCGCCGAACACCGCGATGGATTTTGGGCGCAACAGACGCTCAAGCTTGTGCATGGGTTATGCCCCGAACGGGCGCAGCAGCGCCCGCGAAATGATGTGGCGCTGGATTTCCGACGTCCCTTCCCAGATGCGCTCGACGCGGGCGTCGCGCCAGATGCGTTCCAACGGCAGGTCGTCCATCAGCCCCATGCCACCATGGATCTGGATGGCTTCGTCGGCAACGAAGGCGAGCATTTCGGTAGCCTTCAGCTTCGCCATGGCCATGTCCTGATCGGTGACGGTGCCCTGATCGTACTTCCAGCCGGCTTCGAACACCATCAGGTCCGCCGCCTTCAATTCGGTCGCCATGTCGGCGAGTTTGAACGACACGCCCTGGAACTTGCCGATCTGCTGGCCGAACTGCTGGCGCTGCGCGGAATATTCGATGGCATGACCGAGCGCCCGCTCGGCGCGGCCGAGACAGGTGGCGCCGACCTGCAGGCGCGTGGCGCCGAGCCAGGAATTGGCGACGTCGAAGCCCTTGTGGACCTCACCCAGCACCTGGCTTGCCGGCAGGCGGCAATCGTCGAATTCGAGGATGGCGTTGGTGTAGCCGCGATGCGAGACGTTGCGGTAGCCGTCGCGCACGGTGAACCCCTTGGTGCCCTTGTCGACGAAGAAGGCGGTGATCTTCTTGCGCTTGCCGCGCGGCGTTTCTTCCTCGCCCGAAGCCATGAAACAAATCGCGAAATCGGCAAGATCGGCATGGGAGATGAAATGCTTGGTGCCGTTAAGGACCCAGTCGTGGCCGTCCTGCACCGCGGTCGCCTTCATGCCTCGCAGGTCGGAGCCGGCGCCGGGCTCGGTCATCGCCAGGCAGTCCCACTTCTCGCCGCGGATGCACGGGAACAGGTACTTTTCGCGCTGCTCGGGCGTGCCGGCGAGCAGGATGTTGGAGGGGCGCGCGACGCAGGTCCAGTGCAGCGCATAGTTGGCGCGGCCGAGTTCCTTCTCGTAGAGCAGCCAAGTCACCGTATCGAGGCCGGCGCCACCGACATCGGCCGGCATGTTGGCCGCATAGAGCCCGGCTTCGATCGCCTTGACCTTGATCTCCTCGATCAACTCGCGGCGCAGCACGCCGGTGCGCTCGACCTCGCGTTCATGCGGGTAAAGCTCATTCTCGACGAACGCGCGCGTCGTCTCGACGATGAGCTTCTGTTCCTCCGAAAGACCGAAATCCATGGTCCTCAGCCCTTCTTCTTTTTCTTCGGCTTTTCCGCCTTCTTCACCGGCTTCGATGCCTTGGCCTTTTCGGCGGCCCTGGATGCGGCCGGCTTCTTCGCCGCCAGCTTGGCCAGTTGCTTGGTATAGTCCTTGTGCAAGGCGCCGGCGCCCCAGCCTTTGCCTTTGTTCTGTTTCGACAGAGCATCCATGATCGCGACCAGATTGTCGTCGCGGATCTTTTCCAGCTCACGGATCGACAGGCCGTGCGCCTGGTCGTCCGACTGGGTGGCGATCAGATCGACCAGCTCGTCGTTGAACTCCGGCACGTCCATCAGCTTGGTCCACGGCCATTTCAGGCACGGCCCGAACTGCGCCATGAAGTGGCGCATCCCGGCTTCGCCGCCGGCGACGCGATAGACCTGGAACATGCCCATCTGCGCCCAGCGCAGGCCGAAGCCATAGCGCATGATGTCGTCGAGTTCCTCGACGGTGCAGATGCCGTCCTTGATCAGCCACAGCGCCTCACGCCAGGCCGCTTCGAGCAGGCGGTCGCCGACAAAGGCCTCGATCTCCTTGCGGATCACCACCGGCTTCATGCCGATCGATGCATAGATCTCCTTTGCGACCTCGATCGCCTCTGGAAAGGTCTGTTCTCCGCCGACGATCTCGACCAGCGGCAGCAGATAGACCGGGTTGAAGGGATGTCCGACAACCAGACGCTCCGGATGCTTCTTCATCGCCACCTGCATGTCGGTCGGCTTGATGCCCGAGGTGGACGAGCCGACTATGGCGTTCGCCGGCGCATAAAGGTCGATCTCGGCCAGCACGCGGTGTTTGAGGTCGAGCCGCTCCGGCACGCTCTCCTGGATGAAATCGGCGTCGGCCACCGCCTCGGCGATGGTCTTGGCAAAGGTCAGTCTGCCTTCCCTGGGCAGGCCGCCTGGAACCATTTGCTTGTAGGCGCGGCGCGCGCCCTTCATCACTTCCGAGACCTTGCGCGATGCCTCCGGATCGGGATCGAAGATCGACACGTCGATGCCGTTGAGCAGCAGCCGCGCCACCCAGCCGGCGCCAATGACACCGCCGCCAATGGCGGCTGCCTTGTTGATGATGCTCATGGTCAGGCTCCGGTTCTTGTCTTGGCGGTTTCGGGGTCGATGAGAGGCACGCGCTCGCCGGAGCGGATCACGGAGGGGTCGTAGGCCTTGCGGGCGAAGACTTCGAGCACGAAGGGCCAGAAGAATTCGATCGGCAGCGTGTCGTAGTCCGGGTCGAAGCTCGACTGGTCCCAGCGTTCGCAAAACTGGTCGCAATCGTCGAAATAGGCATGGCCGGCGAAGCGGTCGCGAGCATGGCGGTTGCCGCCGAGATGATGCGCGTAATAGAGCCGCTGGAAGTCGCCATGCTTTTCCACCACCCAGGTGCATTGCTCGCGCACGAAAGGTTTCAGGATCGAGGCGGCGTATTCGTCGTGATTGTACGGTGCGTAGATGTCGCCGATGTCGTGCAGCAGCGCGCAGGCGATCCAGTCGGTGTCGGCGCCGTCACGCCAGGCCCGCGTCGCCGCTTGCAGCGAATGGCCGAGCCTGGTGATCTTGTAGCCCGACAGGCCTTCGTCGAGTTGCACCAGTGCGTCGAGCAGCCGCTCGCCGGTCCTGGCGGCATAGTCGATCTCATGGGCGGTCAGGAACTCATAGTCTTGCCTGTCGCCATCCTTCATCGCAGTGAATTTGACGGTAGCCATGATCCGCTCCCGTCTTAAGCAGCCGCTGCGATCGGCGCCCGCTTGGTGAGGTTGAGCTTCCTGCGCACTTCCTCCGGCCCCAAAATCCTGGCGCCGAGATTGGTGACGATGCTGGCGGCGCGCTCGACCAGCTGCGCATTGGTGGCCAGCACGCCCTTGTCGAGCCAGAGATTGTCTTCGAGACCGACGCGAACATTGCCGCCGGCGAGCACTGCAGCGGCTGCATAGGCCATCTGGTTGCGGCCGATGGCGAAGGCCGACCAGTTCCAGGTCGACGGCACGTTGTTAACCATGGCCATGAAGGTGTTGAGGTCGTCCGGCGCCCCCCACGGCACACCCATGCAGAGCTGCACCAGCGCGTCGGGATTCAAGATAGTTTCTTCGACCAGCTGCTTGGCGAACCAGAGGTGGCCGGTATCGAAGGCTTCGATCTCCGGCTTGACGCCGAGCGCCGTCATCATGCCGCCCATTGCGCGCAGCATGCCGGGCGTGTTGGTCATGACATAATCGGCCTCGGCGAAGTTCATGGTGCCGCAATCCAGCGTGCAGATTTCTGGCAGGCACTGGCGCACATGTTCCATGCGGTTGGTGGCGCCGCCCATATCGGTGCCTTTTTCATTGAGCGGCAGCGGCGCTTCCGGTGAGCCGAACACCATGTCGCCGCCCATCCCGGCGGTCAGGTTCAGGATCACATCGACTTCTGCCGCGCGGATGCGGTCCGTCACTTCGCGGTAGAGATGGACATCGCGGCGCGGCTTGCCGGTCTCGGGGTCGCGGACATGGCAGTGGACGATGGCGGCGCCGGCCTTGGCCGCATCGATCGCCGAATCGGCGATCTGCTTGGGCGAGCGTGGCACATGCGGGGAGCGGTCCTGCGAGCCGCCGGACCCGGTCACGGCACAGGTAATGAAAACCTCACGGTTCATCGCGAGCGGCATGGACATCTCCTCCCCATAGAAACAGACCCTAACAATGACCGACTTGCCGGAAACTGTTTTGCAATTTACGAAGCTCTCGTGATCAAAAGCGAAAAACCGACCATCTTTCGCGCTGAGCGATCGCCGCTCAAGGTGACGCTGCTGGTGTTTTCAGGCTCGTCCATCATGTGCGTGGCGTCGACCGTCGACCCGCTGCGCGCCGCCAACCGCATCTCAGGCGAGACGCTGTTCGATTTCAAACTGGTCTCGGTCACCGGCGAGGCGCCGGTCACCACATGCGGCCTGCCGGTGGCGGTCAGGGGCCGCTTCGATGCGGCCGAGCCGACCGACGTGCTTGTCGTCGTCGCCGGCTTCGGCACCCAGAATTACGCGACATCGGCTCTGCTTTCCGGATTACGGCGAGCGGCCCGCGCGGCTCGCGCCTGCGGCGGCGTCGAGGCCGGCACATGGCTGGTGGCGCGCGCCGGCCTCCTCGAAGGCCGCAGCGCCACCACCCATTGGGAAGACATGGAGGATTTTTCCTCCGCCTTTCCCGGCGTCGACGTGCGTCCGGACCGCTACGTCATCGACGGACCGGTGTTCACCTCGGGCGGGGCGTCGCCGACCTTCGACCTGATGCTGCATCTGACCCGCACCCGGCTCGGCATGGCCGTCGCGCTCGATGTCGCCAGCGTCTTCATCTACGACCAGGCGCGCGCCGCGACCGACGCGCAGCCGCTGGTCTCGCTCGGCCGGCTCGACGGCTACGACCCGCGTCTGGCGCAGGCTATCCGGCTGATGGAATCGCATGTCGACCAGCCGCTGACCATCGACGCGGTGGCAAAACGCGCCGGGGTGACGGCGCGGACATTGGAGAGCATTTTTCGCAAGTCGATCGGCGAGACGCCGGGCGCATATTATCTCAGGCTGCGGCTGGGCGCGGCGCGGCGGCTGGTGGTCGACACGCGGATCGCCATGGCGGATATTGCCGGGCGGACGGGGTTCTCGTCCGCCGCGGCATTTTCCAGAGCGTTTTCAAGAGCGTTCGGCGAAGCCCCGGTCAGGCTGCGCCGAGGTTGATGCATGTCGCCCAAAAGTGTGTCGCGGTTTTGGGATTACGACATGCACAGACAAAGGGAGATCAGGCTGCGTTCTGTCGATCGCTGCCGGCGTCCATCTGCGAGCGCATCTGCCTCGCCAGACGGACTTCAAATCGGCTGCTGACAGCACGATCCCATTCGTTTTTCACGCTGTCGGTCGGCCGCGGCAGCGCCATCAGCCGGTCGATGATCGATCCGGTCTCGCCGGATGAGAGCAGGGCGTCGATTTCGCGTTCATGCTGCATATCGGTTCGCCTCCTTCCTTTTCACCCGCCACAACCGCATCCTTATACGAGATACGTGACGGCAGTTTGAAGGCAAGAGCGAGGTCATTGAGGGGCGCCAAAGGGCAAACCCTTGTCGTCGGATAGGGTCTTGCGCAAACCCCATTCCGGGGCGACCGGAATGTTATCCAGCCACCCTTGAGCACAACGAATCGGCTTTCCGCCCTCAGACGTAGCGGTTGACGATGTTTTCCAGCAACTCCTGGCGGCCGGAGCGTGGCTGCGGCTCGATCTTCTTCTTCACCACGCGCTCGGCGATGTCTTCCAGCGAGCGCTTGCCCGACAGCATCGCCTTGCCCTCGGCCGTGTTCCAACCGGCATAGCGCTCGGCCAGCGGACCCGACAGCGCCTTGTCCTCGACCATCTTGGCGGCTGCCTTGAGGCCTCGTGCGCAGGAATCCATGCCGCCGATATGGCCGATCAGCAGGTCCTGCGGGTCGAGCGACTGGCGGCGCAGCTTGGCGTCGAAATTGGTGCCGCCGGTCTTGAAGCCGCCGGCCTGCAACACCTGGTAATAGGCCAGCGCCATCTCGGGCACATTGTTGGGGAACTGGTCGGTGTCCCAGCCCGACTGGTAGTCGTTGCGGTTCATGTCGATCGAGCCGAAGACGCCGAGCGCATTGGCCAGCGCCAGCTCGTGCTCGAAGGAATGGCCGGCAAGAATCGCGTGGCCCTGCTCGATGTTGAGCTTCACTTCCTTCTCCAGCCCGAAGCGCTTGAGGAAACCGTAGACCGTGGCGACGTCGTAGTCGTACTGATGCTTGGTCGGTTCCTGCGGCTTCGGCTCGATCAGGATCGTGCCTTTGAAGCCAATCTTGTGCTTGTAATCGACGACGAGATTGAGGAAGCGCCCGGCCTGCTCCTGCTCGCGGGCAAGATCGGTGTTGAGCAGCGTTTCATAGCCCTCGCGCCCGCCCCACAGTACATAATTCTCGCCCTTCAGCCGCTTGGTGACGTCGATGCAGCTTTTCACCGTCGCCGCCGCATAGGCGAAGACATCCGGATCGGGATTGGTGGCGGCGCCCGACATGAAGCGGCGGTTGGAGAACAGGTTGGCCGTGCCCCAGAGCAGCTTGACGCCGGTCTTCTTCATCTTGGCGGCAAAATAGTCGGCGATCTCGTCGAGCCGCGCGGCACTTTCGGAGAAATCCTTTCCCTCGGGCCGCACGTCGGCGTCGTGGAAGCAGAAATAGGGGGCGCCGAGCAGCGAGAACATCTCGAAGGCGACGTCAGCTTTCAGCTTGGCCAGCTCCATCGTGTCGATGCCGCCAGCCTTGGGAAACCAGGGCCGGTCGAAGGTCTGGCCGCCAAAGGGATCGCCGCCCGGCCAGGCGAAAGAATGCCAGTAGGCGACGGCGAAGCGCAGATGGTCTTCCAGCCGTTTGCCGGCCACCACCTCGTCGGGATTGTAGAAGCGGTAGGCCAGCGGATTGGTCGAATCCGGCCCCTCATACTTGATCGCTTTGATGTCGCCGAAAAATCCGCTGCTCATGATTTCTGTCCTCTCTCGAATAGTTCGCCCTGATTACCTCAGGCGTAATTGGTTTCGCTCTCGCTTGGGGTGAAAAGGCTCGTGTCAAAGCCACTCAACGAAGGAGACAGACCATGACCGACCTCAACACGATCGCCGAGAACTACATCACCGCCTGGAACGAGGCCGATGCGGATCGCCGTGCCGAACTGCTCAAGGCCACCTTCACCGAAGACGTCAGCTACCGCGATCCGCTCATGCAGGGCGACGGCCACGCCGGCATTGCTGGGCTGATCGACGGCGTACAGCAGCGCTTCGCCGGCTTCCGGTTCTCGCTGAAGGGTACGCCGGACGGGTTTGGCGACCGCATCCGCTTCTCGTGGAATCTTGGGCCGGAAGGCGTGCCGTCGGTTATCGAAGGCACCGATATCGGTGTTATCGAAAATGGGCGCCTGAAGAGCGTCACCGGGTTTCTGGACAAGGTGCCGGCGCAGTGATCGATTAAGGGTGGCGCGAGACACCCCCCTCTGCCCTGCCGGGCATCTCCCCCGCAAGGGGGGAGATTGGCTGGCATCCACGCCTTCGCTAATCACCCACCTTACAAGACTGGCATACCCGCCGACGCTGCCGATCTCCCCCCTTGCGGGGGAGATGCCCGGCAGGGCAGAGGGGGGTGCCTCGCGCTCACTCACGCCATGGCGCCCTTGATCGCCGGATACAGCGCCCGGTAGCGCTGATAGGCATCGGCATACGCCCCGCCAAGCGGGACATCCGGTTCGATCGTCGCATCCGTCCTCGGCGCCGTACACACCGCCAGCGGATCGGCTCCGATTGCAGCGATCAGACCAAGCCTCGCCGCGCCAAAGGCAGCACCGAAATCGCCGTCGGCCGGAATGTCCACGGGCACCTGCAGCGCCGTAGCGATCGCCTTCAGCCAGTAGCGCGAGCGCGAGCCGCCGCCGATCGCGGTTACCCGGGTCAAATCCGTGCCGGCGGTCTTCAGGGCTTCGAGACTGTCCCGGAATGCGAAGGCAACGCCCTCGAGCACGGCTTGCGTCAGCACCGCGCGGCTCGACTCATGCGCCAGTCCGGTGAAGGACCCACGAACGGCGGAATCATTATGCGGCGTGCGCTCGCCCGAGAGATAGGGCAGGAACGACACCCCGCTCGGCGCTTTCAGCACATCGCCAAGTTCGGCGGTCAATTCGCCGGCCTTCTTGCCTGAAATCTCCGACAGCCAGTTCAGCGAATCGGTCGCAGACAGGATGACCCCCATCTGGTGCCAGGTGTTGGGCAGGGCATGGCAGAAGGTGTGCACCGCGCTGGCCGGATTGGGCAGATAGGACGCGTTGGCGGCAAACAGCACGCCAGATGTGCCCAGCGACACAAAAGCGTGGCCGGCGCCGACCGTGCCCATGCCGCAGGCCGAAGCAGCATTGTCGCCGGCGCCGCCGGCAACCGGGGTGCCCGATGCTATGCCCCAGCTGGCGGCCAGTTCGGCGCGCAAGGCTCCGGCCTTCTCCGTGCCTTCGACCAGCGACGGCATCTGCCTTTCGTCGAGCGATGTCGCCGCAAGCAACTCGGGGGACCAGCGCCGTTTGCCGACATCGAGCCAGGAGGTGCCGGCCGAGTCGGACATTTCTGAGATATGCTCGCCGGTCAGCCACAGCCGCAGGAAATCCTTCGGCAAAAGCACCTTCGCCACTTTGGCGAAGACGGAGGGCTCATTGTTCTTCACCCAGGCGAGTTTCGGCGCCGTGAAGCCGGGGAAGACGATATTCCCGGTGAGTTGGCGAAAGCGCGGGTCGGCATCGAGCGCCGCGGCCTCAGCGTGGCTGCGCGTATCATTCCACAGAATGCAGGGGCGCAGCACCTGGTCGCCGGAATCGAGCAAGGTGGCGCCATGCATATGGCCGGAAAGGCCGATGCCCTTGACCGCGGCAAGCTCTTTCGGGTGCGAGGCTTTCAGCTCGGCAATGGCCGTCTCGCAGGCGCGGATCCAGTCCGTGGGGTTTTGTTCGGACCAGCCGGGATGCGGCCGCGATACGTCAAGCGAAGCATGGCCGGAGCCGATGATCTTCTGCCCGGCATCGATCAACAGCGCCTTGACGCCCGACGTGCCGAGATCGAGGCCGAGATACATGCATTCCTCCCATTGCCATTAATTTTTTCGGGTCTCGAAAAAATCTGGCTTGCCAGTTTTTAAAACAAGATCCGCCGCGGGTCAATTCTCTGACAAATTGGCGGCGCGTTGCGAAAACAGCGCCGACAGCGGACTGTCCGGCCGGGCCAGTGCGCGCTCGGCCGTCAACGCCCGGGCAAGCGCTGTGTCGCCGGCGCGCAACGCCGCCTCGATCAACGAGAGATCAATCACATCGCGCTGGGCGTGGCTGCCGCCAAAGCGATGGGCAATGGCGCGGATCGGTCGAATCAGGCGCACCGCTTCGCTGTAATTGCCCTCGCCGAATGCCTTGATGCCTTCCGTCAGTGGCTGGCCGACATCCCGGGTGAAGGCGGCGTTGTCGTCGCTGGCGCGCATCGCCTCATGCTGGGCTTCGAGCAAGATCTTGACCGGCGCTTCGAGACCGGCGCCGACGAATGCCATCATCGCATGCGCATCGTTGAAGGCGTAATTGCCGGCTCCAGCCTTGGGCGCCCAGTTGGCAGCGAGCGCTGCCCAGCGGTCGCCGACATCGACACCGCCGAGATAAAGCCGCCACAGGATCGCAGAGGCGTCGACCATGTTCAGCGCCAGCGTCGAACGCTCGCCATAGATCGGCCCGTCATAGAGCTTGAGCACCTCGTCGATCTCGCCGAGATCGTAGTGGAACAGCGCCAGATGCCACCAATTATGCACCTGCAGGAAGCTTTCTTTGGTCCACGCCTCGGGGTTGGCGCGCATCCAGGCGATGCCGTCGCGTTGCCGGCTCTGCATCTCCATGACATGGGCGACCGCATGCTGCGCCCAGCCGTCTCGCGGCTCGATCTCGATCGCCTGTCGGCCGAAACTTTCGGCTCTGATATAGTCGCCCATCTCCTCGAGACCGAAGGCCTGCATACCGAGAATGGCGTGGTAACCTGGCATGCCGCTCTGCCAGGACGGCAGCGCGCGGCTGATACGGTCGCGCAGCATGCGGGCATTGCCGGTGAAGAAGTCGATCTGGTGGCCGACCTGCAACGCCACCGCGTCGAGCGGGTTGTCGATGGCGATATCTTCGAGCAGGCGCGCGGCGTCATGCCAGCGTCCCTCGGCAAGGTGGCCAAGGGCCGCCACATGCGCCTGTTCGCGCGGCGTCGCGGCAAGCGGCAGTGCCGCAGCATGGCATGCCTGGGTGACCGCCATTGCCTCGCGTTCGGTGGCGAGGCCGAACAAATACCCCTTGAAGACATGCGCCATAACGAAACCGGGATCTGCCGATATGGCGCGGTCAACGGAGCCGACCGGGTCGCCGACGAAGCATTGCAATTCATGAACGGCCTGGTTGTAGGGTGAAAACCCGGCCTCGGTCGCGCCCGAAAACATTAGGCCGAATGGATCTCTTACTGCCATATCGGCCCTGATGCTCCGCAGTTCCTAATGGCCCGAGCGCATCGCCACCGTGGCGATCCCGGCGCCGACCAGCAGCGTGCCGCCGGTGCGGTTGAAGATGCGGATCGCCTTGGGGTTGCGTACGACGTTGCGGGCGCGCGCCGCAATCAGCGCGTAGCCGAAGGCATTGGCGAAGGCGAGCGCCAGGAAGGTCGTTTCGAAGATCAGCATCTGTGTCCAGAAATCGGCTTCCCGATTGAGGAACTGCGGCAGGAAGGCGACAAAGAAGGTGATGCTCTTCGGGTTGAGTGCGGTGACCAGCCAGGCGTGCGCCATCATCTTGGCGGCCGAGACGGCATCTGTGCGTGGTTCGGCTTTGAGCGCGCCGCCGGCGCGAAACAGTTTTACCCCGAGATAGATCAGATAGCAGGCGCCGATCAGCTTCAGAATGGTGAACACGGTCGCCGACGCGGCCAGCAGCGCGCCGATGCCCAGCATCGACAGGGTCATGGCGGTGAAGTCCCCCAGCGCCACGCCGACGGCCATCGGCAAGGCAGTGCGCCAGCCCTGGCCCAGCGCATAGGACACGACCAGAAGAATGGTCGGGCCCGGAATGATGAGCAGGACGGTGGAGGCGGCGGCGAAGGCGGCCCAGTTTTCGAACGACATCTTTGTCTCCTTGAGCGCAAAGAAAAGGATAAATCCTCGTGTGCGGAGGAATGTAAAGAGCCCTCTCCCAAAAATGCACGGCGGACCATTTCGCCCGACCGCTGCGGCTATTGGCGGCACAAGTTTAATGCCGGTTGTTGGGCCTTCACCCTTTTTCAACCATGTTTGGCGAAACTGCCTGCTATCCGGCCGGACCGTGTTTCCCGCCGACAGCGTAGGGTTTGGGTGCATGCGTGAGTTGCCGCAGAATGTGACGCCGCCAGCAAATGGCGACGCAAACGAGACCGAACATCTCTATTCCCGCCGCTTCGTCCTGTCAGGGGCCGGCGCCATGACGCTGCTCGGCATGGCCGGCTGCAGCACTTCGACGCTCGAGCTGCCGCAATTCCAGCTGGATGACACGGTCACCGGCTCGGTGCGGCCGATCCGTCCGGCGATCAGCGTCGACAAGAACGTCACCGGCCCCGATGTCATGTACGCTTCGCTCAACGATGGCGGCTTCGAAGTGCCGGCGGTGCCCTATCAGAAGGTCAAGCCGGAGTTCCGCCGCCAGATCGTCGTCAACGAGACCGGCGAGGCGCCCGGCACGATTGTCGTCCATCTGCAGGAGCGAAAGCTCTATCTGGTGCAGGAGGGCGGCGACGCCATCCGCTACGGCGTCGGCATCGGCAAGGACGGCTTCCGCTGGTCCGGCCGCGCCAACATCCAGTACGGCAAGGAATGGCCGAACTGGACGCCGCCGCCGGAGATGATCCAGCGCAAGCCGGAACTGGTGAAATGGCAAAACGGCCAGCCCGGTGGCCTCACCAACCCGCTCGGCGCACGCGCTCTTTACATCTACCAGGACGGCAAGGACACCGGCTACCGCATACACGGTTCGCCGGAATGGGCGAGCATCGGCCAGGCGATGTCGTCGGGCTGCGTGCGCCTGATCAACCAGGATATCATCGACCTCTACAGCCGCGTTTCCAAGAAGAACCCGGTCGTCGTCGTCTGATCCTGTGCGGCGGTTTGGCGCCGCTGGAAACTCCCGTTGCGCGATGCGGCAAGCTAGGCCAAGGTGCCTTGAAAACCACAGCGCCGGGAGAAATCGAGCATGGCTGGAACGTTTGTCATCGCACAGGGTGGCGGCCCGACCGCCGTCATCAACCAGACGGTTGTCGGGGCCACGCTGGAAGTCCGCAAGCGCCATCCCGGCGCCAAGGTGCTGGGCTCGCTCCACGGCGTGCGCGGCATTCGTGACGGCAACTATGTCGACCTCTCCGCCATCCCAGAGGACCGGCTGCGGCTGATCGCCGGCACGCCGAGTGCCGCGCTAGGCTCGACGCGCGACAAACCGGATGCCGCCTATTGCGAGGTCATCCTCAAGGGCCTGAAGAAGGCCGGCGCGGACGCCTTCATCTATATCGGCGGCAACGACACGTCGGGCACGCAGCAGATCCTGACCGACGCAGCCGGCGGCAGCATCGCTTTCGTCCATGCGCCAAAAACCATCGACAACGACCTCGAGGAAAACGACCACACGCCGGGCTTCATCTCGGCGGCCGAATTCGTCGCCGGCGCCTTCCTGTCCGTCGATCTCGATTTCCGCGCATTGCCCGGCATCTATGTCGGCATCGTCATGGGCCGGCATGCCGGCTTCCTCACCGCGGCGGCTGCAGCCTGGCAGCTCGATCCCGACAGCGGCCCGCATCTGGTCTACGTGCCGGAACGGCCGTTCTCCGCCGCCGGTTTCATCGACGACGTGCGCGCCACGCTCGACCGCCACAAGCGTTGCATCGTCGCCGTCTCCGAAGGAGTCAGCACCGCCGACGGCAAGGCGCTGGTCGAAAGCCTGGTGCCGCCGGACAAGCTCGAGCGCGACGCGCATGGCAACGTCAAACTGTCGGGCAGCGACCTGCCGTCAGCTCTGGAACGTGCGCTCGCCGAAGGCCTGCCGGGCAAGCGCGCCCGCGTCGATGCGCTTGGCTACATGCCGCGCGGCTATGTCGGCGCGATCAGCGCCGTCGACGCGCGGGAGGCTTTCGACGCCGGCGCCTTCGCGGTTGCCGTTGCCGGCGAAGGCGGTGGCTCGGTGGCGCTGCAATATGACGGCACGAAAACCGTGCTGAAGAAGGTGCCGCTGAAGAACGTCGCCGGCAAGACGCGCCATATGCCCGACGATTTCATGAAGCCCGATGTCAACCAGCTGTCGGAAGCGGGCATGGCTTACCTGAAGCGGCTGGTGCCGGAAAAATACAAGGTGGGAAAGCCCTTCGTCTGATGGGCGGCCGTTTTGGCGGCACCCGTTTTGGTGGCGAGCGCGTTGTCGGCGACTGGTTCGGCAAGACGATCATCGACGACCGCACGACGATGCTGACCGAGCCGTTCGTGCATGATTTCGTGCGCGCCAACATCTGGCATTTCAGGGGACGCGACGCCGACCTGCTGGTCGACACCGGCATGGGCATCTGCCCGCTGGCGCCTGAGATCGACACGCCCGAGGGCAAGCCGCTCATCGTTGTCGCCACCCACATCCATCTCGACCATGTCGGCTCGCTGCACGAGTTTCCGCTGCGCGCCGGGCCGCGGCACAGTGCCGAGCATTTCGAGACCATGAACGAGGCAGTGACCTACGCCTACATGTTTTGTAATCTCGACGGCGCCGTTTCGAAATTGCCGACGCCGGGCTGGACGGCGGCCGACTACAAGATCCCGCCGGCGCCGCTGACGCGCACGCTGGACGAGGGCGACGTCGTCGACCTCGGCGACCGGCAGTTCCGCGTCCTGCATCTGCCCGGACATTCGCCGGATTCGATCGCTTTGTTCGAAGAGACGGACGGGTTGTTCTTTGCCGGCGACGCCATCTACGATTCCATGCTGATCGACGACCTGCCGGATTCCTCCCGGCCTGATTATCGCCGTACCATGCAGCGGCTCCTCGATCTGCCTGTCCGTCTCGGCCATGGCGGCCATGGGCCGAGCTTCGACGGCAACCGGATGCGCGAGATCGCCACAACCTATCTCAGGCGCACCGAAGGCCGCTGACGACATTGTGATCGGAACCAGCGTGGCGCCGTGGTCGAGCGCGTCAATCCGGACAAGGCAGCCGCCAATGCGGGCCTGCAGCCGGGCGGCGTCATCGTCGCCGTCGACCAGTCGCCGGTGCGGAATGCGCGGCAAGCCAACCAGGCGATCGCCGAGGCCGGCAGATCGGGCCGGAAGTCGGTGCTGCTTTTGATCGATCGCGGCGACGCGCAAATCTTCGTCGCCGTATCCTTCGCCGCCGGTTGAGACATCATGGCAGGCTCGCCGGACCACCGACAGGCCTGCCGCACGGCCGCCGAAATTCCTATTGCCCGCCGCGACATCTTCGAGAACATTACGGCAGGCCGGCAATGGCCTGCTAAAAACGGACAGTCAAATGGTCACTCGCGGTTTTTCCTCCGGTCGAAAGCCTCCGACGGAGACCGATGCGCGCATTCCGCCCGGTCAGTATCTCGAACAGGGCTTTCCGGTGCTGTCGGCGGGGCCGACGCCGCGCGTGCGCACCGAGGACTGGTCGTTCACGCTCAAGCACGGGCCACGCCCGATCAAGAAGTGGAACTGGGCCGAGTTCAACGCGCTGCCCTTGACCAAGATGACGCGCGACATCCATTGCGTTACCGCCTGGACCAAGTTCGATACCGCCTGGCAAGGCGTGCTGGTCGACGATATCCTTGCCGATGCCGGCATCGAAGCGCCGACCGGCTTCCTGCTGGCGCATGGCTATGACGGCTATACCGCCAACGTGCCGGCCAAGGATCTCACCGAGGGGAAGGCGATGGTGGCGCTGCTTTATGAAGGCAAGCCGATCACGGCCGACCATGGCGGCCCGGCGCGGCTCCTGGTGCCGCATCTCTACTTCTGGAAATCGGCCAAATGGCTGAACGGGCTGCAGTTCACCGAGCGCGACGAGCCGGGCTTCTGGGAATTGCGCGGCTATCACATTTATGGCGACCCGTGGCGCGAGCAGCGCTATAGCGGCGATCCATGAGCGAAGCGCCGCAATCTCCCTGGCAGACGGCGAAAATCACCCGGATCGAAAAGCGGACGCCACGCGTTGCTAGTTTCTTCTTCGCGCTGTCACGGCCATTCGCCTATCGCGCCGGACAGCATGTCGATGTCAGGCTGACTGCGCCTGACGGCTACCAGGCGCGCCGCTCCTATTCCATCGCCTCGGCGCCGGAGAGCGGCGCCACGATCGAGCTGGTGATCGAGAAGCTCGACGATGGTGAAGTCTCGCCCTTCTTCCACGACATCGCCGCTGTCGGTGACGAGATCGAACTGCGCGGGCCGCTCGGGCCATTTCGTCTGGTCCGATGGGGATGGCGGGCCGCTGCTTCTGGTCGGCGGCGGCTCCGGCGTGGTGCCGCTGATGGCGATGGTGCGGCATAGAACCTTGCGCAAATCGGCGGTGCCGGTGGCGCTGATGTTTTCGGTGCGGGTCTCGGACGAGGTGATCTTCCGCGACGAGCTGATCGGCCTCGGCGACGGCCGCGACGGGTTCGAGCTGGTGCTGACGCTGACACGCGAGGCGGCACGGCGCCCGTCCGACTATTCGAGGCGCATCGACACGGCAATGGTCATGCAGGCGCTCACGCGGCTGCCGCGGCCGCCGGCGCTCGCCTTCGTCTGCGGGTCGAACACCTTCGTCTCGGCGGCTGCCCGGGCGCTGATCGACGCCGGCATACCAGCGGAAATCATCCGCACCGAGCGCTATGGCGTCTGAGAGGGCCACAGTGGTTCACCGTTTCATGGAGACAGCGACCCGCTCTCAGGCGGGTGAAAACCTTGCCGACAGCAATTGGAACGGCAGCGCGCCATAGGCGGCGACTTCGGCCTCATTGTCCCAGTTGCGGAACTGGCGCGATGGCCGTGCCTCGATCACCAGAGGCCGGCCGGTGTCGTCCACCGTTACCTTGCCGCGAAAGCGCAGCACACGTCCGCCGCCGGCGCGGCTGATCACCATGGAACGCAAGCGGGCGACGTGACCGCTGCCGGCATTGATTTCCATCTCGATGCGGCGGCGGACTGGCGGAACGACGATCCTGACGGTGACGTCCAGCATCATCTCTCCAGTCCTGTCCGGACGCGGCAGGGCCTGAGAAAGCGCGGACGGTTCCGGCGTCGCTCTTGCCTTGCGCAATGTCGGCCTGCCGCGCCAGACGGCAGCAGGCGTCGGATGCTGCAGTCGGCCCTTCTTGCGTTTCAGGCGCAACTGCTTGGCAAAGCCGCGCGACAGCCAGACGAGACCGCCGAAATCGGTGCGCGGCTTGGCCTGCAGCACCGAGGACCAGCGCGACAGGCCGGCGTGATCGGCGTTCGCAACCGTCCGTGCCAGTTCAGCCGGCGGCACTGCAATGCCGATTTCCAGGCTGAGGTAGGACAGCGCCACCGCCGCGGCTACGGCCAGGTGGCGCCTGGCGACGATATCGGCGAACACGTCCCAGTCGACCTCGTCGCCCTCGATGGCGACGGCGCAGTCGACCAGCCAGTCGCTGTGGGTGTGGGCATCGAGGCCGCCATGTGCGATGGCGAGCGCCATGCGGTCGGCCGGAGAGGGAACAAGCACGCGGACGCCATTGAAATCGGCTGACAGCGCCCGCTGCCAGATCGCCAGATCATCTTCCGCGCTTTGCTGCGACCCGTCATAAGCGAGCTGGTGCAGGTCGATGTCGCCGAAACTGCCCTTGAAAAAATTCATCGAACGCAAGGACGCCAGCCTGGTGCGCAGATATTGCGGACTGACGCCGGTGGCGATCTGCCAGTCGCGTTCGCTAAGCACATCGAAGGCGGCAATCATGGCCTGCGGGCGCATCAGTATGTCGATGTCATGCGCCACCCGGCCGCGCTGCGCCGACGCGTTAACGGCGATCCGGCTGGCGCCTTTGATTAGCATCACCGCGCAGCCGGCGTCGATCATGGCCTGTAGCGCCGGCTCGGCCTCGCGCGCAGCCAGCCGCGATTTGGTCCACAGCATCTTTTGCAGGCCGACAAGACGTGGATAGGCCGGATGCCCAGCGAGCTTGCGGCCGAACCTGTCGGAGATCGCGGCCAGCAGCCGATGCTCTCGGAAGGCAACATGGTCGATATCGTTCTCGTCGAGCCAGCGCGCCGCGTAACGCCCTGCCGCTTCTTCATCGGGCAGCAATGCGGCCTTCAGCAGCTGGTCGAGTCCGCCAGTTGGCCATGACCAACCATAGTCCGGAAACCGACGGCCGATACGGCGCATGGCATTGGCCATCAGTCGGCGCTCGCCTTTTTCGCTGCTCGCCTTTGCATGGCCAGCCTTACGACTTCGACATAACCGCGGTCGCGCACGGGGTCGCGTCCATAGGACATGCTGTCGGGCCGGATGCGGCGCAAGGTCAGGACATCGTCGAGCATGGCAAGCGCAAAGCCCGCCTCGCGGGCACGGGCGATCCAGTCGACCATGTCGCCGCGACCGCCTTGCGGGTCGATGATCGGACCGACGGCCTCGGCTACCTCCCGGCGGATCATCATCGTCGTGCGCGACCAGCCCGCCACCGCCACGTCCTGTTGCACATCGGGCTTGTCATCGCGAAACGTCCGCCAGTGGGCAAAGACTCCTGCCGTCGCGGGAAACCGCTCGAAATGCTCCAGCTGCCTTTCGATCTTGGTCGGCAGCCACAGATCGTCCGCATCGAGCGTGGCGACGAAGGGCGTCGCCAGCGCGGCGATGCCCCTGGTGGTGGCGCTGCCTGGTCCGGCATTGTCCTGGCGCAACACCTGCACCGGCATGCCCAGCGCATTGACCACCGCGACCGTATCGTCGGTCGAGCCGTCATCGACGACGATTATGGCGTCGGGCTGGACCGTCTGGGCCGCGACCGATCGCAGCGTCTCGGCGATGGTGGCGGTCGCGTTGAAGGCCGGAATGACGACGCCGTAGCTGGCCATCACAGGAAACGCCAATTCGCAAGTTCCTTGAAATCGAAGATGCCGTCGACAGGGTGCAAGGAGCGGTCGGCCTCGCGCCGTTTCATCGACTTGTAGACGGCGCGCATGAATTCGCGAAAAGGAACATCGGCCTGCCTGGTCATGTTGCCGGGATGGCGCCGGTAATAGAGCGCAACAGTGTCGGGCATCGTGAATTTCGGCCCGCTTTCGAAAGTGCGCAGCAGATAGTCGGTGTCCTCGGCCTGGTGGAAATCCTCGTCGAAGCTGCCGATGCGTTCGACCAACCGCCGGACGAAGATAGCGGGCGACAGGTGAATGCCGCGAACCGTCACCGAGTGGCTGTCGGCTGTCGGCTCCAGCGTATCGTCATCTATGTCGTCGACCAGCGTCATGCGCGAATAGGTGAGCTCGAGGGTGGGGTCTGCGTCGAAACAGGCCAGATCCGGCTTGAAGCGGCCCGGCGGGGAAATGTCGTCGGAATCGAGAAACGATACCAGCCCGGTCTGCGGCAGCAATTGCCGCAAGCCCGCGTTGCGTGCCCGCGTCACCCCGGCATTCTGCTGCTGGAAAAGGCGAATGCACGGCGCCTCCGCGATCAGCGAGCGCACGACCGCCACCGAACTGTCGGTCGAACCGTCATCGATAACGATGATGTCGAGATCGGCGGCATCGCGCTGCCTCAGCAGCGAGCGCAGCGCCGAGCCGACATGGCGTTCGCGGTTGTAGACCGGCATGATCACGCTCAGCTTCACGCACGCATTCCAGGCTGTGATCTGTTCATTCTTTCACCACTCTGCCGGGCGCTTGATCTCGAAAAGCCCCTCGACCGGGCGCCGCGACGGATCGGCCTTGCGCCGCCGCAAGGATTTCTGAATTACACGTAGATATTCGCGCACCGCCACATCCCTTTGCTTGGTCAAATTGCCGGGGTGGCGCCGGTAGTATACCGCGACGGTGTCGGGAAAAATGTGCTTTGGGCTGGTTTCGAAAATGCGCAGCAGATAGTCGGCGTCTTCGCCCTGCCGGAACTCCTCGTCGAAAGCACCGGTACGGTCGATGAGTGCCCTGCGGAATATCCCGGCACTAAGGCTGACGCCGCGCACGGTACGACCTGCGCCGCCCGGCGCCGGCTGCAGGGCTTCGTCATCCATGAGATCGACGCGCGTCATCAGCGAGTAGGTCAGCTCGAGCGCAGGGTCGGCCGCGAACAGGGGTAGGCCAGCCTTGAATCGTCCAGCCGGCGAGACGTCGTCCGAATCCAGGAACGACACCAGTTCGGTTTGCGGCAGCAACTGCTTCAGCCCTGTGTTGCGCGCGTTGGCCACGCCCTGGTTGGCCTGCTGGAACAGGCGGATGCGCGACGCTTCCCGCATGATGGCGCGGACTGCTTCAACGGAGCTGTCCGTCGAGCCGTCGTCGACAACGATGATATCGAGATCGGCATCGTCGCGTTGCCTGAGCAGGGACCGCAACGTCGAAACGACATAGATCTCCCGATTGTACACCGGCACAATGATGCTCAACTTCATGCAGCGCCCCGAAGGACGAAATCCGCAATCGTGCCGGCGATCTCGCGCGGCTCGGTCCCCAGCGACAGCCGGTAGCATGGCAGGTCGCGGGTAAGCTCGCTGAAAAAGCGAAAGCCCGCTTCCCGTTCGCCCGGCATCTGCACGATGCCGGACGGCGCCAGGGCAATCATGGCATCCTTGCGCGATATGGGCATGACCGAGCTTCTCGCACCTCCCCTGATATGGGGCACTATCAAAGCAATAATGTCCAGACTTGCAGGAGTTGGTCGAGGCGCGATCTCGTCGATGTGAAAGGCATGCTTGCCTTGCCAGTTCAGCGGTTGGTACGACTCTAGCCGCTCCTCCAGCTTCAGCCGCCTGAAGCCCTCCGGATCCTGCTTGAGCGTGGCAAACAGCGGATAGGCCGTCACCCCCTCGGTCCGGTCGATCAGCACATAGTCGTCGCCGACGCTATCGAGCCCATTGAGCAGGCCGGCGACGACCGTTCCCGATTTGCCGGCTCCGCCAGAGCCCGCCAGCAGCACGCCCTTGCCATCGATGCCCAGCGTGCCGGCATGGGTAAGCCGCATGCCGCGCGCCGCATATTCCCAATGCAGGAAGGCGCGCAGCGGCGCCCCTTGTTCCCATGGCGGAAAGGCCTTGGCCGACATCATCAGCTGCGCCCCGACATGGCGTTGCGGATCATGGAACTGCCAGAAGTCGAGGTCATGATAGTAGCTGCCGCGCAATCCGGCCTCTTCCAGCCGGTTGGCAAAGGCATGATGGTTGTAATCGCCTCGGCCCCAGGTGCCCGGGGCGGGGACGCCATCGATGCCCGGGTGGGCGACGAAAATGCGGCAGCCGTCAGATGCAGACGGATTGCCCGGAGCCGGTATGAAGGCATGGCCGATGGTATCTGCCAGCGTGCCATGGTCGAGATGGACACTCAGGTCCAGCCCCGGCAACCGGACGCTGGCGGCAACGGGATAGAAGGCGGCGGCGCTTTCCGCGGCCGCCAGCACATGGCGGGCATAATCCGGCAGGGTTTGCAGCGTGATCAAAGGCATGTGTTGGTTGTTCAGCGTCCAGAATTGCGCCGGGTCGCCTGATGCATGTCGCTCGGGGCGGCCCCGGTTTTGAGACGACGATATGCATAAAATCAAAGATCTAAGCGCGTCGCCTGAGTCCGTTCAAACGCGACGCGCTTTAGGGAAACGATTATGCCTGTTTCACCGCCGGCCAGCCGAGAGGTTCCTCGACCTCATGGATCGGGTCGACAATGATGAGATCGGCAAGGTCGTCATGGACCTCGACCTTGAGCGGCTCATTGCTGGCAGCAAGCGCGGCCGACAGCTCGCCTGAAAGCGGTTGCGCCGGTGTTTCGGCTGGCGCAAGCAACCCGAAATCGAGCAGTCGGGCAACGAAGCTTTCGAGGTCGGCCAGGCTTATTTTTGCGGCGCCCGCGGCAGCTCCGACCAGCGCTTCAGTGGCGACGCCGGACGACAAAGCCTGCCAGACCCGGCTGCCGGAATCGGAAAAGCCGAAATACTTACCGTTCGAAAGATCGAGAACGACGGCTTCGCCATCGAATGATTCGAAAACGATGTCCTTGCTTGCGACCGCGTAGACCCGCTGTTGCATCGCTCTGTCCCCCGTTCCATGCGCTCATGAAGGGATGCGCCGGTTTCACGGTCTGCCAGCCCTTCCTAAGTGCGTCTAAATCACTCGGCCTATGCTTGGCAAGACAAAGACCCGCGAACACAACGCCTGCGTCGGCGACCGTTGCGGCGAAGTCGACCGGCTCAAGCCTCGATTTCGAGCGCCGACAACGGTTTCGAGCAGCAGGCAAGGATGAAACCGTCATCGATCTCGTGGTCGAGGATGCCGCCATTGTGGCTCATCTCGACTTCGCCGGAGACCTTCTTCACCTTGCAGGTGCCGCACAGGCCGAACTCGCAGGCGGCGGGAATCCGCACGCCCGAGCTGCGCGCGGTCTGCAGCACGGTCTGGCCGGCGACGCATTCGGCATCGACCTCCGAAAGCGAGAAGCGGATCGGCGTCACGGCTTCGACAGGTGCAGCGATGCCGTCCTCGACCGGGGAGGCAATCGGCGCCGGAATTTCCTCCACCACAGGCGCGGCAAAGCTCTCCTGATGGTATTTCGTCATGTCGAAGCCGGCGGCATCCAGCATGCCGCGCACGGCGCGCATGAACGGATCGGGGCCGCAGCAGAAGATTTCGCGCTCGCGGAAATCCGGAGCCAGCAAGGGCAGCCGGATCGCGTCGATGCGCCCCATATGACCGTACCAGCCCTCGCGGCTGGAACGTTCCTCGATCATGAAGCCGAGCGACAGGCCGGGCATATGGCCGCCGAGCAGTTCGAGTTCCTTGCGGAATATGATCTCTTCGGCACGCCGCGCGCAGTTGACGAAACCGACATCGGTCCATGGCGCGCAGTCGTTCAGCCAGCGCAGCATCGACATCATCGGCGTCACGCCGGAGCCAGCCGAAATGAACAGGTATTTGGCCGCCGGGTGGCTGTGCAACGAGAAGTCGCCCGCCGGTCCATAGGCCTTGACGTGCGAACCGGGTGCCAGATGGTCGAACATCCAGCGCGTGCCGATGCTGCCGGCCTGCGCCTTGATCGTCACCGCGATCGAAAACGGCCGCGATGGCGACGACGACAGCGTGTAGGTGCGCATCAGCGGCCCGTCCGGTGTCGGCAGTTCCAGCGTCAGGAACTGGCCCGGCTTGTAGCGGAACCAGGTCTGGTTGTCGGAGCGGAAGGTGAAGGTCTTGACGTCGGGCGCCTCGTCGCTGACGCCGATCACTTCCAGCACCTGCAGCCTATCGTTCCACGGCGCCATCTGGTCGAGATGGCGATAGAGCCCAAGATCCGTCATCGCATTCATCCTCTGGTCCCTCTTCGCCTGCTCCAGCTCACGCGACGCTGCGCAGCGCCGGCCGGCCGCCTTCGGCAAGGCGCGGGCCGATGAAGGCCGCGTACCATTCGACGAACTGGATCACGCCGCCCTCATGCAGCTCCGAATAGGGGCCGGGCTCATAGGCCGGCGACAGGATGCCGAAGGCGTTTTCCTCGACGATGCGGCGGTCCTGGTCGTTGGTCTCGGTCCAGACGTGGGTGAGCTCTTCAAGGTTGTAGTCGACGCCCTCGACCGCATCCTTGTGCACCAGCCACTTGGTCGTCACCGCGGTTTGCGTGGCGCTGATCGGCAGCACCCGGAAGGTGACCGCATGGTCGATCAGGATGTGGTTCCAGGTCGTCGGATAGTGGTAGTGCATCAAGGTGCCGATGCGGTCGGCGGCAACAGTGTCGGAGAGGTTCTTCGTCACCGCGCACCTGCCCGTCATCGTATAGCTGACGGCATCGCGCAGCAGCGGCGCGCGGGTGGCGCGGTACTGTCCGGCCGGATCGATGCGGAACTTGCTCGGCAGGCCCGCCGCCTCGCATTTCGCCCAGTGCGCCAGCATCTCCGGATCGCTGTCGGCGCCCTGTACGCCGGTCACCGTCGGCGCTTCCGGGAAGGTCTTGCACAGCTCCGGATGATTGCCGGCGCAGTGATAGCATTCGCGGTTGTTTTCCCAGACCAGCTTCCAGTTGCCCTTCTCGACGATCGTGCTCTCGAAGGCGACCTTGGCTTCGCTCAGCCGGTGCGGCTTGAGGTAGGGCTCGATCATGGCGCGCATCGGCGCGAAGTCGGCAGGTTCTTTCGCCAGGCAGATGAAGATGTAACCGCCGACGCTTTCGCAGGCGACCGGCTTCAGGCCGAACTGGCTCTTGTCGAAGCCGTCGGCCATCTGGCGGGCGAACAGCAGCCGGCCGTCCAGCTCGTAGGTCCACTGGTGATAGGGGCAGACAAGCTTTGCCGCCATGCCCTTCTCAGTGTTGCAGACACGGCTGCCGCGATGGCGGCAGGAATTGTGAAAGGCGTTGATGTTGCCCTTCTGGTCGCGGACCAGCACCACCGGATAATCGCCGATCTGCACGGTGATATAGCTGCCGGGCTTCGGCAGTTCGCAATCATGGCCGATGAACAGCCAGTCGCGATACCAGATAAGCTCCATGTCGAGCTTGAAATAGTCCGGGTCGGTGTAGAAGGGCTGTTCCAGCGAAAAGCCTTGCTTGCGGCCGTTCAGGAGCCTCAGCATGTCGTTGCGCGTATCCATAGTTCTGTCCTCGTGGTTTAAGGACTGAACTTGGTGGTGATGGAGGAAGGATCGGACGCAGGCCGGCGCGGCGCCGGACATGCACTATCCACCTCTTGACCGCCCACCGCGATCAGTCGAGTCTAGGCATCTCCGGCTGGTTTCCGGGCTCTGGAGTTGTCCTTGCGGACCATCGCGACACCTTCCCAGGCTCTTGCCCAGTGGTCTCCCGTTGCGACTTGAACTCCACCACCGTTGCGGGGGCAGCGCCGGATTCTGACCGGCTTCCCAATTCTCCGCTGCGTCGTCACGAAGCGGCACCTGAGATGCGATCATCTAATCACGGCAGCGATCGCGACGTCGGCATGAAAGCGACATCATATCCATGCGGCGCGACACGCGCGGCTTACGCCCCCCGCCCCCGGTCAAAGAGCTGAGACGTTTCTTGCGACGCCATCATCGCCGTTTCGAATCGCTGCCGATCCAGTTCGATCGCGGGCAAAAATGGCTCAACGGTATCGAAAAGTTACTATTAGCAATCTCTAATCGAACCGAACGGTTCGTTTCTGTTGACAATGCGTGCAGGACGGTGTGGACGACGGCCCGGAAACCGACGTCGGAGCGAACCACTCGGTTCGGCATAAGCGACTGAAAACAATGCGATAAATGACCATAGAGGAACTTCCTGGCACAATTTCAAGGTGCAGGACCGTGGTCCACACGGAACAACTTCGTGATTGGAAACCAGCCTATGGCTTTCCCACATCGGGGCTGTCCGATCGACGCGAATTCCTCCCAAGACACGCCGCTAGACGGACAGACAAACTGGAGTACTAAAAATGAAAAAGATCATCCTCACTGCCGCAGCCGTTTTGGCGGTCACCGGCAGCGCCTTCGCCGGTAGCGACAATTACGGTTCCAATGGTGCGAACCAGTCAGCCGTCTCGGTCGACAGCTCGTATACGGCTTCCATTCAGAAGCCGGCGCACGCTGACAAGCAGCCTGTCGTTCAGGGCGCCGACCGCGACCTCTACGGCAATCGCTGATCCCGACCAAAGAAGGACGGCTAACCCGTCGCTCTCGGGATCCCAAAAAATTCAGGAGTATTTGAAATGAAAAAGATCATCCTTGCTGCCGCCGCCGTTTTGGCCATCTCCGGTAGCGCTTTCGCCGGCAGCGACAACTACGGTTCGAACGGCGCCAACCAGCCTGCGATTACGTCGACCGATAGTGGCCATACGGCTTCGGTTGAGAAGTCGGCTCCAGCCGAGCAGGCGCCTGCCCACGGTGCCGACCGTAACCTTTTCGGCCGCTAAAAGCCGGTTTCCGGCACGTGGCGGGCTTATCTGCTGCAGCTGGCGGCATCAGAAAAATTCAGGAGACTAAAATGAAGAAGATCGTTCTTGCCACCGCAGCCGTTCTGGCTGTTTCGAGCGCTGCCTTTGCCGGCAGCGACAATTATGGCTCCAATGGCGCCAACCAGCCGGCCGCTGCCGTCGACACCACCCGCACTTCGTCGACCGGCACCAACTCGGCGGTCTACAAGCTGCTGAACTCGTCGAACGACCAACAGAAGTTCGTTCCTCAGAGCAGCGACAGGGATCGGTTCGGCAACAACTAATAGCCGAAGCTTAAAAAAGAGCGGCGGGCCTGGCCCGCCGCTCTTTTTTCATGCCTGTACGACGCAGCTATCTCAAGCCGCCTTCACTTCCACCGGCTTCAGCGAGAAGGAGTGCCCATCGGCGTCGAAGATGTGCAGGTCCCCGGCATCTGCGGTCAGTCGCAGCTTTGCCCCGCGCCTGACCTCGACATTGCCGGGCAGCTTGGTCACCAACGGCAGGTCAGCGCGGCCGATATCGACATAGACAAGCTGCACCTCGCCGAGTTGCTCGACATAGTCCACCACGCCCTCGAAAAGATATTCCGCGCCGGTGGCGGCCGACAGATCCTCCGGCCGCACGCCGAAGCTGACTGCCGCACCCCTTGCTGACGCCGGCGTTGCGATCGGCACCGTTGCCTTGCGGCCGCCGACATGGCTGACGATTGTCGGGTTGCCCGTCCTGTCGATTGTCGCCGGCAGGATGTTCATGGCCGGCGAGCCGATGAACTGGGCAACGAACAGATTGCCGGGCTTCTTGTAGAGGTCCATCGGCGTGCCGACCTGCTCGATATGGCCATCCTTCAGCACGACGATGCGGTCGGCGAGCGTCATCGCTTCGACCTGATCGTGGGTGACGTAGATCATGGTCGTGGCAGGCATCGATTCCTTGAGCTTGGCGATCTCGATGCGGGTCGCGACGCGCAGCGCCGCGTCGAGATTCGACAGCGGCTCGTCGAACAGGAACACTTTCGGATTGCGCACGATGGCGCGACCGATTGCGACACGCTGGCGCTGGCCGCCCGACATCGCCTTGGGCAGGCGGTCGAGATATTTGGTCAGCTGCAGGATTTCGGCGGCCTGCCGCACCCGCTTGTCGATCTCGGCCTTGCTTTCCTTGCCGATCTTCATCGAGAAGGCCATGTTGTCGTAGACGGTCATGTGCGGATAGAGCGCATAGGACTGGAACACCATGGCAATGCCGCGCTTGGAAGGCGGCACGTCGTTCACCACCTCGCCGGCGATCTTCAGCTCGCCGGAGGTGATCTCCTCAAGCCCGGCGATGGACCGCAGCAAGGTCGACTTGCCGCAACCCGACGGGCCGACGAAGACGATGAACTCGCCCGACTTTATGTCGAGGTCGATGCCGTGGAGAATGTGCAGATTGCCGTATGATTTCTTCACCTGTCTCAGCGTGACATCGGCCATAATTTCCTCCCAGTGATTTCCCTAGAGAACCTGGATTTCCTCAAAAAATCCAGTTTCGTCAAAAACTCAGTCGATGCGCCCGAACCAGGCGCCGTAGCCGCCGAGGCGGATGGAACCTGTGCCGGATTGTCCCGAAAAACCGTGCCCGGCCAATGGCAGCAGCGCCTGACCACCGAGATCGACCTCGGCCGGCTTGCTGGCCAGATTGAAGACGCAGACGATCTGCTCATTGCCCTCACGGCGGGTGAAGGCGACGGTGTCGCCCTCGCTTTCGATGAACTCGATATCGCCTTTGGCCAGGGCCGGATGCTGGCGGCGGAAACCGAGAAAGCGCCGGTAGTGCTCGAGCAGCGAGGCCGCGTCGCCCTGCTGAACATTGACCGCTTGCGACAAGTGCTTGCCCGGCACCGGCAGCCAGGGCTTGGCCGTCGAAAAGCCGGCATTGCTGGCGGTTGCATCCCACACCATCGGCGTGCGGCAGCCGTCGCGGCCCTTGAATTCGGGCCAGAAGCGAATGCCGTAGGGGTCCTGCAGATCCTCGAACTGCAACTCGGCTTCGCCCAGCCCAAGCTCCTCTCCCTGATAGAGGCAGACCGAACCGCGCAGCGACATCAGCAGCGCCGAGATAACCTTCAGATAGGCAGCCGGGTCGGCCTCGTCGGCGGCCCAGCGCGAGGCCGGACGCATCACGTCGTGGTTGGAAAATGCCCAGCACGACCAGCCGTCGCTGGCGACCTTGCCGAAGGCTTCCAGCACCTGGCGCACCTTGGCGGCGCTGATCTTTTCCGGCGCCAGGAAATCGAAGGAATAGCACATGTGGACGCGTTTGCCGCCGGCGGTGTAGGCGGCGACCACTTCCAGCCCACGCTGCGAATCGCCGACTTCGCCGACTGCGGCGGTTGCCGGATATTCGTCGAGCAGCGCCCGGAACCGTTCGAGGAAGGCAAGGTTTTCCGGCCGGCTCTTGTCGTAGATATGGTCCTGGTAGTTGTAGGGATTGACCGCAGGTGCTGTCTGGTCGTTGCGCTCTTCGGGCGGCAGCGGCGGATTGTTCTCCAGCCCTTGGCTGTGGAAGTAGAAATTGATGGTGTCGAGGCGGAAGCCGTCGACGCCGCGCTCCAGCCAGAAGCGGGTGACGTCGAGCAGCGCGTCCTGGACCTGCAGATTGTGGAAGTTGAGGTCCGGCTGCTCGGACAGGAAATTATGCAGATAATATTGCTGGCGGCTGGTGTCCCACTGCCAGGCCGAGCCGCCGAAGATCGACAGCCAGTTGTTGGGCGGCGTGCCGTCCGGCCTGGCGTCGGCCCAGACATACCAGTCGGCCTTGGGATTGCTACGGCTGCCGCGGCTCTCCTTGAACCATGGATGGATGCCGGCGGTGTGCGACAGCACCTCGTCGATCATCACCTTGAGGCCGAGGTGATGGGCTTCCGCAACCAGCGCGTCGAAATCGGCGAGCGTCCCGAACATCGGGTCGACGTCGCAATAGTCCGAGACGTCGTAGCCGAAATCCTTCATCGGCGACTTGAAGAAGGGCGAAATCCAGATGGCGTCGACGCCGAGCGAGGCGATGTAGGGCAGCCTGCGGATGATGCCCTTGAGGTCGCCGATGCCGTCGCCATTGGAGTCCTGATAGGAGCGCGGATAGATCTGGTAGATCACCGCGCCCCGCCACCAGTCGCGATCGACGGCGAGATCGGGCTTCGAGGTCGCCTTCAAAGCGGCTTGCATAAGTCTCAACCTCCTTTGACCGAGCCGGCCAGCAGCCCGCGGACGAAATAGCGCTGCAGCGAGAAGAACACGATCAGCGGCACGATAATGGTGACGAAGGCCGATGTCGTCAGGATTTCCCAGTCGCCGCCGCGCGAGCCGAGCAGCGCGTTGAGCTTCGCGGTCAGCACGATCTGGTCCCCTTCGGTACCGAGGAAAACCATTGCCACCAACAAATCGTTCCACACCCACAGGAACTGGAAGATTGCAAAGGACGCCAGCACCGGGAAGGACAGCGGCAGCACGATCTTGACGAAGATTTCGAAATCGCTGGCGCCATCTATGCGCGCCGATTCCATGATCTCGCGCGGCAGGCCGGCAATATAGCTGCGCAGGAGATAGATGGCGAAGGGCAGGCCGAAGCCGGTATGCGCCAGCCAGATGCCGAGATAGGTTTTCGACGGCACACCGAAGAAGATGCCGACGCCGTTGTAGATCTTCAAAAGCGGGATCAAGGACATCTGCAGCGGCACGACCAGCAGGCCGATGATTGTGGCGATCAGCAAGGCGCGGCCGGGAAAACGCATCCACGCCAATGCATAAGCGGCGAAGGCGGCGATCAGGATCGGGATGACCGTCGCCGGGATGGTAACGGTCAGCGAGTTTATGAACGAGCGGCCGATGCCCTCCGAAAACAGCACGGTCTGGTAATTGTCGGTGGTGAATTTCGGTGGCGCCGACGAGGCGTAATAGACGCGCTGGCCACGGTCGCCTTCGAAAGCCTTGGGCGAACTCATGACGAACGTTCCGTCGGCATTGAGCTGCAAGGTCACGCCGTCGCCGAGATCGGCAGTGGTGCCGGCCGGATATTGCGTCGGTGCCGCCGACTTGACGCCGAAGGCGCTGATGTTGCGCGCAGCACCGTCGCCGAAGATATTGCCGGCAAGCACGAACTTGCCGTCCTTCTCGACCTGCGCCGAGGCCGGCGGCAGGCGGCCGGCTTCGGTCTGGCTGGAGCTGGAGAACGAGTTCCACCAGCCCGAGGCGATGATCTGGTCCTTGTCGCGCAGTGACGAGACCAGGATGCCGAGCGTCGGCACGGTCCAGATGGCGACGAAGACGAGCACAGCGATGTGGACGCCGAAGCGGCTGGCAAAGGACTTCCCGGTCGCGACGGCCATCTCAATGTCCTCCCGTCTCTTTGTTCGCCTGGCGGATGTTCCAGACCATGATCGGGATGACCGCGATCATGATGATGATGGCGATGGTGGCGCCGCGGCCGAAATCGCCGCCGCCGCGGAACATCCAGTCGAACATCAGATTGGCCAGCACCTGGCTGTTCCATTGGCCGTTGGTCATGGTCAGCACGATGTCGAACACTTTCAGCACCAGGATGGTGATCGTCGTCCAGACCACGGCGATGGTGCCCCAGATCTGCGGCACCATGATCTTCCAGAAGATCTGGAACGGATTGGCGCCGTCGATGACCGCGGCTTCAAGCGTCTCTTCGGGGATGCCGCGCAACGCCGAAGACAGGATGACCATGGCAAAGCCGGTCTGGATCCAGATCAGGATGATCATCAGGAAGAAATTGTTCCAGAACGGCAGCGATATCCAGACCTGCGGCTGGCCGCCGAAATACTGGATGATGGCGTTGAGCAGGCCGATCTGCGTCTGGCCCTCGCCGCGGTATTCGTAGATGAATTTCCAGATCACGCTGGCGCCGACGAAGGAGATCGCCAGCGGCAGGAAGATCAGGCTCTTGGCGATTGTGCCCCACCAGATCTTGTCCGTGAGCACGGCGATTATCAGCCCTAGAAAGGTGCAGGCGGCGGGCACCACCGCCAGCCAGATGATGTTGTTCAGGATCGAGTTGCGGAACTCGCGGTCGCCGAACGCCCATTCATAGTTGGCGAAGCCGACAAAATGCTGGCCGCCGCGGTCGAGGAAGGACAGCCAGAGCGTCGCCACCACCGGATAGATCAGGTAGACGGTGAGGATGATCATCGCCGGGCCGACGAACAGCCACGGACGGACCAGTCCTTGCCGGCGCAGATTGTCGATGGCCGCAGCCCCGGCCACGCCGCGCGACGGGAATATCAGGTCGACCAGCTTGTTGGCGCCCCAGAAATAGGCGACGCAGCCGCCGACGCCGATGATGATGACAAAAATGGCCGATAAGATCTGAGCAGCCATGGGTCCCTCTTCCCTGCGCATGATCGGCCGGGCCTTGAACAGCCCTGGCGATGTGGCTCTGCGCCGATTTAAGTTATTCTGGAACGAACGAACGCAAATCGGTCCGGCGTAAGGCGCCGGTCGGATCCGGGCCATAGCGGCCCGGATCCAGTCTGTGGAGGAAGTCCTGAATTTGCCGCCAAAGCGGCTGATTACTTGGCAGTGGTTACTTGCCAGTTGACTGCTTGCCAGCTGACTACTTGATAGCGTCCCAGCTCTTCTGGATGTCGGTGGCGACATCCTGCGCCGACTTGCCGCCGACCAGATCGATCATGCCGGTCCAGAAGGCGCCGGCGCCGATCTTGCCCGGCATCAGGTCCGAACCGTCGAAGCGGAAGGTCGAGGCATTGGCGAGGATATCGCCCTGCTTCTTCAGCGCGTCGCTGGCATAGGCATCCTTGTTGACCGACTTGAGCGGCGTGACGAAGCCGCCCTGGGCCATCCAGATTTCATGCGCCAGCGGCATTTTCAGGAATTCGATGAACGCGCGTGCACCCTTCGAATCCTTGGTGATCATGGCCAGCGTGCCGGCGCCGAGCACAGGCGTGCCCAGCTCGGGCTTGGATGCATAGGGCGGGAAGTAGAAGAAGTCGGCGTCCTGTCCAACCTTTGTGCCTTCCGGGAAGAAGGTCGGGATGAACGATGCCTGATGGTGCAGGTAGCATTTCGGCGGCACCGAGAAGAGGCCCTTCGGGCTGTCGCGGAAGTCGGTCGCGGCAACCGCCTTGGCCCCACCGTCGACCATCTTGTCGTCGGTCGCGATCTTGCCGAAAATGTCGATGGCGTTGACCACCGCCGGATCGTTGAACGGGATCTCGTTCTTTACCCACTTGTCATACACGTCGGGCGCCTGGGTGCGCAGCATGATGTCTTCGACCCAGTCGGTCGCCGGCCAGCCGGTAGCGCCGCCTGAGCCGAGGCCGATGCACCACGGCGTGCCGCCGTCGGCGATGATCTTCTTCTCGAGGTCGGCGAGCTCTTCCTGGGTCTTGGGAACCTTGTAGCCGGCTTCCTCGAAATTGTCGGGCGAATACCAGACCAGCGATTTCACGTCGGCCTTGTAGGGGAAGGCGAAGAAGCCCGGCTTGCCGTCCTTGTCCTTGAAGGTGCCGAGATCGACCCATGACTGGCCGGCGCCGTAATTGTCCTTGATCCATTTGGCGGTGTCGTCGCCCAGCGGCGTCAAAAGGCCCTTGGACGCCAGATCCTGGATCAGGCCCGGTTGCGGCAGTACGGCGATATTGGGCGGGCTGCCGGCCTGGGTATCGATGACGATCTGCTGTTCGTAATTTTCCGACGAGGAGTATTTGATCTCGGCGCCGGTGGCTTCCTGAAAATATTCGAGAACAGTGCGGATGAGGCCTTCGTCCTCGCCGCGCCAGGGCCCGAAGATGGTCAGCGTCTCGCCCTTGAGATCGACCTTCTTCAGCTCTTCGTAATTGGCCCAGTTGAAGCGCTTGTCTTCCCCGGGCTTGAACTTCAGTTCGGCTTGCGCCGGCAGGGACACGAGCGTGGCAAACGCTGCGCCAAGCAGAAGCATCTTCTTCATCGGTATTCCTCCCAGTGTGGACACATACACCCGGACGGAACCTCCATTCCGCCCGCCGACGCTGCAGGACTGTGACTCGTTCAGTAAGGAACCGCAACCTTTCGAAGAGTCTTCCAAAGCGCTTTGGCCTTTTTGATCTCGCCATTGAATCGTCTGGAAGTCAAGAGGGCGGTGGGCTAATCGATTTAATTTTAGTCGCGAGACGTTGTTAAAGTGCGCTGCAGCATAGTATTTTCGCGCTGCAACAGCACATTTTGCTTCAAACTGGCCGGACCAGTGCGTATGGTCGCCCGGTTCCGTTGCGCTCGTCTTGGCGGCCACAGAGATTAAAAATTAAAACCGCTTTGAGGCTTGGAGACCTCCCGGTGAACCTGAAGCAGCTCTCTCATATGCTTGCTCTGTCGCAGACAACGGTAAGCCGTGCGCTGAACGGCTATCCCGAGGTCAACGAGGAAACCCGCCGGCGTGTGGTGGATGCCGCCAAGCGCCACGGCTACCGTCCCAACCCGAGCGCGCGCCGGCTGGCGACCGGCAAGACGGGCATGATCGGCTATGTCCTGCCGACGGGCGCCTCCGTCGACATAGACCCGCATTTCGTCGAATTCCTCTCCGGCCTCGGCGACTATGCCCGCTCGCACGAACTCGACCTAGTGCTGTCGCCGGCCGATGCCGACGACCAGGAAACCACCTATCGCCGCATCGTCGCCAACCGCCAGGTCGACGCCGTCTACATCTCCTCGCCGCGCCCGGCCGACCGGCGGGTGGCGCTGGTCAACACGCTCGGCATTCCCTTCATCGTCCATGGCCGCAGCGAAGGCTTCGATTTCGACTATCCCTTCACCGACATCGACAATGAGGGCGGCTTCCACGACGCCGCCCGGCTGCTGGTTCAGCTCGGCCACCGCCGGCTGGCGCTGATCAATGGCGACGACCGCGAGACCTTCGCCATCCACCGCGAGCGCGGCATGCGCAGGGCGCTGGCCGCGAGCGGCCTGACGCTCGGCGAGCGCCATGTCTGCTCGGTGACGATGACCGAGGAGAACGGCTATCGCGCCGCCAGGCGCCTGCTCGAACAGAGCGAGCGGCCGACGGCGATCGCCTGCTCCAGCCTGATCATGTCGCTCGGCGTCGTGCGCGCGGTGCGCGACCTTGGCCTGACCATTCCCGGCGACCTGTCGTTGATTGCCCATGACGACGTCTTTCCATGGCTGAAGCCGGAGAATTTTTCCGTGCCGCTGTCGACGACGCGCTCGTCGATCCGCCTCGCCGGCGCCCGCATCGCCGAACGCCTGGCAGCGCGCATTTCCGGCTTGGAAGAAGGGGCGCGAGGCGAGGTCTGGCCAGTCGATCTGGTGGTGAGGGGTTCGGTCGCAGGCGCCCCCGTCTAGGGATTAATCCATCGCTCCGCTGGGCAAGTTCACCCTTGTGGATGTTGCCCGCAGATAGATTGACTTTGTTGGGACAACGGTCTGCCTGGACCTGTCCTTGATTTGGCTTCGAGTGGGTGGCAACCAGTAAGCCAGAGCCATCAACCAGTCCTCAGGGTGCGCCACTTGCCCATATTCCCGTTCTCCGAAACGGATCCAATCCGGCATCCTGGCCCACCGCCGAAAACGTCGGAGGTGGTCATTGTCGGTGGCGGCATCATCGGTGTGACGACGGCGCTTTTCCTGGCACAGCGGAACATCCCGGTGACGCTGCTGGAAAAAGGACGCATTGCGGCCGAACAGTCGTCCCGAAACTGGGGCTGGATTCGAAAGCAGGGACGCGACGCCGACGAGCTGCCCATCGTCATCGAGGCTATTCGCCTGTGGCGGCAACTGGCTGAGGAATGTGGCGAGGACATCGGCCTGACCCAGACAGGTGTGACCTACCTCGCGAACACCGACAAGGACATGGCCGGCTTCGAAGCGTTCATGAAAATCGCCGCGACGCATGCGCTCGACACGCGTCTCCTGGATGCAGACGAAACCGCGGCACTCATCAAAGGCATGTCGCGCAAATTCAAGGGCGCGATGACGACGCCCTCCGACATGCGCGCGGAGCCTTGGCTGGCAGTGCCGGCACTTGCCCGGCTCGCCGCGCGAAAAGGCGTCAAAATCGTCGAGAATTGTGCGGCGCGAACCCTCGAAATCTCAGGCGGCAAGATCAAGGGCGTGTGGACCGAGGCGGGGTATGTCGAGGCCTCCAGCGTGCTGGTCGCCGGCGGCGCCTGGTCATCTCTGTTCTTGCGCAGACACGGCATCTCCATCCCCCAGCTCAGCGTCAGAGTAACCGCAGCCGCAACGGAGCCCATGCCTGAGGTCAATGCAGGTGCGGCCGCCGACGAACACATCGCGTTCCGGCGCAGGCAGGATGGCGGATATACGCTCGCCGCGGGCGGCAGCCATTTGCTTTACCTGGGGCCTGACGCATTCCGGCACGCCACCAAATACCTTCCCGCCCTCAGGGACAATCCGTTCGGGACGCGCTACTTTCCGTTCGCCCCGTCAGGCTACCCTGATGCCTGGTCGACGCCGCGCGATTGGGTGCCGGATTCCGTCAGTCCTTTCGAAAAAATGCGAGTGCTGAACCCGCCCCCTGAACGAGCCGGTCTGCGTTCGATAGAACGTAACTTCGGGTGTCTTTTTCCACAGTTCGAAGCAGTTCGCCTGAAGGCAGGCTGGGGCGGCATGATCGACGCCATGCCGGACGTCGTCCCCATCGTGGATCATGTGCAGGCCGTCGGCCGTCTTTTCGTCGCGACGGGAATGAGCGGTCACGGCTTCGGCATCGGGCCTGGCATAGGCCGGGTCGTTGCCGACATGATCCAGGGAAACCAGACCGGGCACGACCTCAGCCGCTTCCGGCTGTCTCGCTTCCATGATGGCAGCCCTGTCCGGCTGGGTCCGGCGCTCTGAATTGGGTGGCGCGAAATTCGCCCGGTTTACTTGTTCGCCGCCGCCTTCGTATCCAGCAGCCCATAACCGAAATCATTGTCCCGTCCCTTCGGGCCAAGGTCCCTGGCGGTGGCGGCCAGCGCCTTTTCGATATCGTCGGCCGAGCGCTCGGGTGAGGCGTGGATCAGGTTGGCGATTGCGCCGGACACGATCGCGGCGGCAAATGAGGTGCCGGTGACGACGTCAGAGCCGGCGCCGCTCGGCGCCACCATCTCGACGCCGGGCGCCGAGATGAAGACATAAGCGCCGCGATTGGCCTGCTGCATCAGCCCGTCCTTGGCGTCGGTGGCGGTGACCGCGATCACGCCGTCATAGGCGGCGGGGTAGCCATAGGGCGCTTTCGGCCCGTTGTTGCCGGCAGCAGCGACCAGGATGATGCCGAGCCCGCGCGCATTGCGGCAGGCGGTGGCGAGCAGATCGTTCTTGGGGCCGACGAAACTCATATTGATGATGCTGACATTCTGGTCCGCCGCCCAGTCGAGCGCCGACAGGATGACATCCATGGTCGACTTGCCGTCCTCGAAGGCGCGGGCGTGAGAGATCCTGGCGCCGGGCGCCATGCCTTCGAGCGCGCCGACGCCGGCGATCAGCCCGTCGACCGAGGTACCGTGGTCACGCTTTTCGACCGGCACGTTGGGCATGGCGTCGAACTGGTCGGCAATGACGCCGGACAGCGCCGGATTGGTGTCGTCTATGCCGGTGTCGATGACGGCGATGCGCACGTTTTCGCCACTGGCTTGCTTGTTGTCGAGCTGAATGCGCTCGAAGGCATAGTTGACGATGCCGGCCGCCTGCTGCAGCGAATAGATATGGTTTGGCTCGCGCCGCAGGGTGCGGCCATCGGCGGCCAGCTGCGCCAGCACGGCGCCGACCGGGCGGCCGTCGGGAATGCCGAAGCGCACCAGTGTGGTGCCGAGCAGCCGCGACTGGCGCTGCGAGCGCACTTCAAGGCCGAAGGAGGCGGCGATCTGCTGGACGGCGCCGGCATCGCCGTCGACGGTCACCAGCACCTCGTCGGGCACGAACTCGCCGGCGATGGCACGGCGCGGCGCGGTCGCGACAAGATCGGTCGGCGAAACGATCGCCCCGCCGGCGGGTGGCCCGGCCTGCGTGTCGGCAGGCGGCGCTGACGGCCGTGGCGTCGGCACGGGCGCTACGGGAGCCGGTGGGTTGGGAAACAGGTCGACGATCAGGGCCGGAAGGGTAACTGCGCCTGATTCGCCTGCGCCGCCCTTGGCCTTATTGCCGTCTTTCGGGCAGTCGGCAGCCGCCGCTCCGGCCGCGTCGGTGCAGTCGGCCCGGCCGGCATTGGGATCATTGGTCTGCGCCGACGCCGGCACGGCGACGATTGTCGTCGCCGCCACCAGGATCGCCGCAAATCGAATGACCACCCTAGCTGCCATCAACGGGTTTCCTTCCCTCGATCACGGTCTCCGTGAAAGGCTGGGCGGCAATAAGGCCGACGAGCCTGGTGTAGTCTGCTCCGGTCTTGACCGGGATGGCAATGCGGAAGACGCCCGAGGCGGCCGGCCCGCCGGCGATCTTCAGCGCGTTCTGGTCGAGGAAGACAGCGATGTCGGACATCTTCGCATCCGGCTTGAACTTGACCAGCGCGAACGGCAGTTTCGCCAGATCATCCTCGGCGCCGGCAATCTCGAAATCATGGCTCTTGCCGCCGGTCTGCACGTAGGACTGCACCACGACCAACGCCAGCAGCACCGCCGCTGCCGCCCAGGCGATACCGACCGGCACCGCCATGAAACGGCCGAGTGCCTGCGCCAGCCAGGAACGGCCCGCGGGAGCGCGGACCGGTCCGGCTTCGGCGTCGAGCGCCCTGGCAAAGCGGCTGAGCGCATCGGCCGGCGGCCGGATCGCCTCGTTGGCGGCGGTGGCGCCGGAGAATTCCGCCTCAGCCTCGCCAAGCGCCGCCATCGCCGCCGGATCGCTCGCCAGCCATTCCTCGACGGCTTCGAGGTCCGAGCCTTCGAGCGAGCCGTTCAGGTAGAACGGCAGCAGCGTTTCCATTTCGTCGCGGCGCGACATATTTTCAGCGGCGCTCATATCTTCAGGATTGCTCATGGCCACCCCCTGTCGTAACCGGCGGCCTTGAGGGCTTCGCCGAGTTTCTTGCGGGCGTAGAACATTCGGGTCTTGACGGTGGCGACCGGGATGCCGAGCACCTCGCCAATCTCCGTCACCGACTGTCCATGGTAATAGGCAAGGTCGATCACCGAGCGGTGTTCCTCCGGCAAGGCATCGACGAAGCGCCGCAAAGCGGCGCCCTTGTCTTCCTTCATGGTGGCGACTTCCGGCGTGTCGGCGCCGTCGGGAACCTGCGCCGCATCGTCGTCATCGATCCAGTCTTCTTTTTTCTTGCGAAGCATCGACAGCGCCTTGAACCGGGCGATGCCGAGCAGCCATGTCGAGACTTCCGAGCGCCCTTCGAAACCGGGCGCCTGGCGCCACAGCTCGAGAAAGACCTCGTTTGCGATATCGTCGGCCATCATTTCCGATCCCGTCTGGCGCACCACGAAGCGATAGACCCGCGCGTGGTGACGCATGAACAGCAGCCGAACAGCGGCACGGTCGCCCTTCGCGACCCGGTCGACAAGCGCGCGATCAGTCTCGGTCGCTGCCGTCATGGCCGGTCGAGCCGCCTGGCTCCTGTCTGCTCTGTCGCCGATAGGTTCAAAAAGGTTCATCCTTCCGCCAAGGAATTTTGGCGAAGCTAACCGAAGAAGGTGAGTGTTGCCAGAGTGTCTCCCTTCTCCCCGTCACTATACGGGGAGAAGGTGGCGGCAGCCGGATGAGGGGCGGCACCGGCGTTGGGGTATTTATGTTTGATGTTGCGCTGCCCCTCACCCTTACCCTCTCCCCGTATAGTGACGGGGAGAGGGGGTAGCGAACGGCGGCTCAGCGACGACCTCCGTCACCCCAAAAAACGGCTTAGCCTTCATGGTCTCCGGCACCGGCACACCCAGCCGCTTCAGCACCGTCGGCGCCAGTTGCAGCTGATCAAGCAGCGTGTCCGGATCCGGCCCTTTGCCGGCTCCGAAATAATACAGCGCGAAATCCTGCATTTCATCGTCGCGGCCGCCATGATGGCCGCGGTCTGTCTGGCCGTGGTCGGCGGTTACGATCACCTCGTAACCGGCTTGCCGCCAGCCCGGCAGGAAGGCTGCCAGCATGCCGTCCATCGCATAGCAGGCATGGTCCATTTCGTGGCAGTCATGGCCGAAGCGATGGCCCATCGAATCGAGCGTGCAGGTGTGCAGGATCCCGTAGTCGATGGCATGGCGCCGGGTCAGCATGGTCAGCGTCGCAAACAGGTCGACATCGCTCGGCGTCATCTGGTTGCGGGCATTATAGCCGGTCATGGTGTGGAAGCGGCCATGCGCGATCGGTCCGTTGGGCTCGTCATACTCCATGTCCTCGACCAGATCGAACGGATAGGAACGGAAGAATTCGGACCAGTAGGAATGCGTCACTGCGCCGGTCTTGCCGCCGGCCTTGCTGACCTCGGAGAAAATATCCGGCTTATTGACGAGAAAACGGTTCTCGTTGGATAGGATGCCGTGCTCCTGCGGCGAAACCCCGGTGTGGATCGAGGCATAGCAGCAGGCCGAGGTCGACGGCAGCACCGAGCGCATCTTCCACACCTGCGCCTCGCCCGACTGCACCCAGCCCTCGAGATTGCCCATCAGCCGGCGCCAGTTCCGGTAGGGCACGCCGTCGAGAATGATGAGCAGCAGTTTGGTCTTGAGCGCCATGGGCGGCTCCGGAAAGCTTTTGCCGTTGAAGGAAGTTTTCGCGACAAAGGCCGCGAATTCCCTACTAGTTCCCCGCGCTCGCCATGCGCCGTCCCTTGATCGCCTTTTCCAGCCAGCCGATCTCCATCTCGGGAACGGACGACAGCAGCAGGTCGGTATAGGCGTCGAAGGGCGGCGTCAGCACCTTGCTCTTGGCGCCGTAGCGCACCACCTCGCCGCGATACATCACCGCGATCGAATCGGCGATCGACTTCACCGTCGCCAGATCGTGGGTGATGAAGAGGTAGGCGACCTTCTCGTGCTGCTGCAGGTTGAGCAGCAGCTTGAGAATGCCGTTGGCCACCAGCGGGTCGAGCGCCGATGTCACCTCGTCGCAGATGATCAGCTTGGGCTTGGCGGCGAGCGAGCGGGCGATACAGACGCGCTGTTTCTGGCCTCCGGAGAGTTCGGCCGGATAACGATCGAGAAAGCCCTTGCCCATCTCGATCTCGTCGAGCAGTTCGGCGACGCGCTTGTCGCGCTCGCGACCGCGTATGCCGAAGTAGAATTCCAGCGGCCGGCCGATGATGGTGCCGACGGTCTGGCGCGGGTTCATCGCCACGTCGGCCATCTGGTAGATCATCTGCAATTGCCGCAGATCCTCCTTCGGCCGGTCGGCAAGCCTGTTGGCGAGCGGCCTGCCGTCGAAGGTGACGGTGCCTTCTTCCGGCGGCAACAGCCCGGTGATGGCGCGCGCCAGCGTCGACTTGCCGGAGCCGGATTCACCGACGACGGCCAGCGTCTGTCCCGGATAGATGTCGACAGAGACGTTCTTCAGCACCTTGACGTGGCTGCCGCCGTAAGCGGCGGTGACGTTCTTGACCGACAGGAACGGCGCGGCGCCGGGCTTCTGCTCGGCATGCTCGATCTCATGCACCGAGACCAGCGCATTGGTGTATTCCTGGCGCGGCTCCTTGATGATCTGGCGGGTGCCGCCCCATTCGACCAACCTGCCATGGCGCAGCACCATGATCTCGTCCGAGACCTGGGCGACGACGGCAAGATCGTGGGTGATGTAGAGCGCCGCGACATGGGTGTCGCGGATGGCGTCCTTGATCGCCGCCAGCACGTCGATCTGCGTCGTCACGTCGAGCGCCGTGGTCGGCTCGTCGAAGACGATCAGGTCGGGTTCCGAACACAGCGCCATCGCCGTCATCACGCGCTGCAACTGGCCGCCGGAGACCTGGTGCGGGAAGCGTTCGCCGATGGTTTCGGGGTTCGGCAGGCTGAGCTTCTTGAACAACGCCACGGCACGTTTCTCTGCCTCGGCGCGTGTCGCCGTGCCGTGCAGCAGCGTTGCTTCCACCACCTGGTCCATCAGCTTGTGCGCCGGATTGAAGGCGGCGGCCGCCGACTGCGCGACATAGCAGACCTCGCGGCCGCGCAATTTGCGGAAACCTTCCTTGCCGCCCTTGAGAATATCGCGGCCGTTGAGCAGCACCTCTCCGCCGGTGATGCGCACGCCGCCACGGCCATAGCCCATCGACGACAGGCCGATGGTCGACTTGCCGGCGCCGGACTCGCCGATCAGGCCGAGCACCTTGCCCTTTTCCAGCGTCAGCGAGACATCGTGGACCAAAACGATGTTCTTCGGCGCCTCGCCGGGCGGAAACACTGTCGCTTCGATGCGCAGATTGCGGATATCGAGCAGCAGGCCGGGCTTTGCTTTTGTGTCAGCCATCACCCGCGTCCTCCCTTCAGGCTTGTCGTGCGGTTGAGCACCCAATCGGCGACCAGATTGACCGAAATCGCCAGTGCCGCGATCGCCGCGGCGGGAATGAGTGCCGCCCCGATACCGAAGACGATGCCGTCCTTGTTCTCCTTGACCATGCCGCCCCAGTCGGCATCCGGCGGTTGCACGCCAAGCCCGAGAAAGGAGAGCGTCGACAAGAACAGCACCGCGTAGATGAAGCGCAGACCAAGTTCCGAGACCAGCGGCGAAAGCGCGTTGGGCAGGATCTCGCGGAAGATGATCCAGCCGCTGCCTTCGCCCCGCAGCTTGGCGGCCTCGACATAATCCATGACGTTGATGTCGACGGCCACCGCGCGCGACAGCCGGTAGACGCGGGTCGAGTCGAGGACGCCCATCACCAGGATCAGCGTCACCAGGTTGGTCGGCAGCACCGAAAGCACGACGAGCGCCATGATCAAGGTCGGGATCGACATCAGCAGATCGACAAGGCGCGACAGCAGCGTGTCGAACCAGCCGCCGAACACCGCCGCCGAAAAGCCGAGGATGGCGCCGAGCGAGAATGACAGCGCGGTGGCCAGCACCGCAATGAACAGCGTGATGCGAGCGCCGTAGATCATGCGCGACAGAAGATCGCGACCGAGATTGTCGGTGCCCAGCAAATGTGCCGCCGTCATCGGTTCCCAGACGTCGCCGACGATTTCGGCATTGCCGTACGGTGCGATCAACGGTGCGAAAACTGCCGCCAACACGAACATAGCCGTCAGCACGATGCCGATCAGCGCGGGGATGGGGATGCGTTTGATGTCGAGCATGCCCGCCGCCTATTTCGGATGTCTGAGGCGCGGATTGGCGACAATCGCCCCGATGTCCGCAATGATGTTCAGGCTGATATAAACGGCGGCGAAGACCAGGCCGACCGCCTGCACCACCGGCACGTCGCGCTTGGTGACGTGGTCGACCAGATATTGTCCCATGCCGGGATAGACGAAGATCACCTCGACCACGACGACGCCGACGATGAGGTAGGCGAGGTTGAGCATGACGACGTTGATGATCGGCGCTATGGCATTGGGGAAAGCATGCTTGCGGATGACGTTGAAGGCCGACAGGCCTTTCAGTTCTGCCGTCTCGACATAGGCCGACTGCATGACGTTGAGGATGGCCGCGCGGGTCATGCGCATCATATGCGCCAGCACAACCAGCGTCAGCGCGGTGGCCGGCAACGCGATCGCCTGCATGCGCTCACCGAACGGCATGCCGTCATAGACCGTGGAAATGGCCGGGAACCATTGATACTTCACGGCAAAGAAATAGACGAGCACATAGCCGATGAAGAATTCCGGGAAAGATGTCGAGGCGAGCGCCAGGCCGGAGATCAGCTTGTCGACCCAGCCATTGCGGTAACGCACGGCGATCAGGCCGAGGATGATGGCCAGCGGCACGGCCACGATCGCAGCCCAGAAGGCGAGGAACAGCGTGTTCCACAGCCGCCCCTTGATCGACGTGGCAATATCCTGGCCGCTCGACATCGCCGTGCCAAGATCGCCGGTGAGCACACCGCCTAGCCAATGGAAATACCTGATGTAAGCCGGCTGATTCAGGCCGAGCTGCTCGCGCAGATTGGCGAGCGATTCCGGCGTCGCCGACTGTCCGAGAATGGCTTGCGCGACGTCGCCGGGCAGGATCTGGGTGCCGGCGAAGATCAGGACCGAAACGGCCAGCAAGAGGACGATGCCCAGCGCAACGCGCTGGGCCACAAGTTTCACGACGGGTGAGGACATATCCGCAAAGCCGGGCTCAGGCTTCGAGCCAGCACTTCGCCAGCGCGTAGCCGTTCATCAGCTCCTGATGCGGATCGTCTACCCAGCCGCCGACCTTAGCGCCTGTCGCATCGATGAACTGATTGAACATCGGCAGGATCAGGCCGCCCTCGTCGCGCACCAGCACGGCCATGTCGTGGTACATCTGCTTGCGCTTGGTCTCGTCGAGTTCGGCGCGTGCGGCCAGCACCAGCTTGTCGAAGTCCGGACGCTTGAAACGGGTGTCGTTCCAGTCGGCGGTCGACAGATAGGCAGTCGAGTACATCTGGTCCTGGGTCGAGCGGCCGCCCCAATAGGAGGCGCAGAAGGGCTGCTTGTTCCAGACCTCGTTCCAGTAGCCGTCGCCGGGCTCGCGCTTGAGCTCGATCTTGATGCCGGCCTTGGCCGCGCTCTGCTGGAAGAGCTGCGAGGCGTCGACCGCGCCCGGGAAGGCGACGTCGGAGGTGCGCAGCAGCACGGTGCCGTCATGGCCCGACTTCTTGTAGTGGAACTTGGCCTTGTCGGGATCATATTTGCGCTGCTCGATCTCGGAAAACAGCGGATAGGACGAATTGATCGGGAAGTCGTTGCCGAGCGAGCCGTAGCCGCGCAGCACCTTGTTCAGCATCTCTTCGCGGTCGATCGCGAGCTTCAGCGCCATGCGCAGGTCGCTGTTGTCGAAGGGCGCGGTGTTGCAATGCATGATGAAGACGTAGTGGCCGGGGCCGGCATGGTTGCGGATGGTGACGCCCGGTACGCGCTTGATGAGGTCGACGATCTTCGGCTCGACGCGGTTGATCATGTTGACCTGGCCGCCCTGCAGGGCCGCCGTGCGCGCGGTCGCGTCGTTGATGACGATGATCTCGATCTGGTCGGCATGGCCCATCTTGTCGGCCTGCCAGTAATTGGCGAAGCGCTCGCCGCCATGGCGCACGCCGGGCTCGTTGGTGGTGACCTTGTAGGGTCCTGCCGAGATGCCGGCATCCGCCTTGTCCTTGCCGCCGTTGGGCTGGACGATGAGGTGGTAGTCGCTGAGGAGATAGGGAAGGTCGGCGTTGGCCTCCTTCAGCGTCAGGACGACTTCCTTGCCACTGGCCTTGATGCTGTCGATGCCTTTCATGTAGCCCAGCGCGCCGGACTTCGATTTTTCATCGGAATGGCGCTCGAGGGTTGCCGCCACATCCTCAGCGGTCACCGTCTTGCCGTTGTGGAATTCGACGCCGTCGCGGATTTTCAGCGTCCACACCTTGGCGTCGTCCGACGAGCCGATCTCTTCGGCGATGCGGTTCTCGAGTTTGCCTTCCGGGGACAGCTCGACGATCAGCTCGCCCCACATCTTGCCAAAAGCGAACGGCACTTGCGTCATGAACAAAGCCGGGTCCAGGCTGTTCGTGGATTCGCCGCCGACGAGGCCGGCCTTCAGCGTGCCGCCCTTGACCGGGCCTTCCGCGCGAGCCGCACTGGAAAGCAGCATATTGGCGAAGGGCGCTGTGACGCCGAGTGCTGCGGCGCGGCCGAGGAAATCACGACGGCTCAGCTTGCCAGACGCAACGCGCCGGCTCAGATATTCGAGTTCGTTGGACATTTGAGTTCCTCACTCTGTTGGTTCGACCTTATGGTCGTTTTTTGCTTGTTGTTACCAAAGGGATATTGACCGGAAGGCAAAGCCGTAAGCAAGACGGAATGCGACATGCCGTGGCGTAAATCGTGCGTCGCAACTGGACCAGTCGGGTCGACGCTCAGAGCAGGTCGCGCGGGATCGTCTCTTCGAAATCGCGTTCGAAAACCAGCGTTTCGCCCTCATAGGCTTCGATTCTGGCGCTGACGATGAAGTTTTGCGCATCGCAGCGCATTTCAGCCGACGTCTCGGTGCGCACCGACCATCCGTTTCGCGACAAGGTCTGCGTCCAGTGCGTGCGACCCGAGGCAGACAGCGGCTCGTCGGGGTGGATCGTCCAGCTCTCGCGGGCAATGCTGCCATTGGCCAGTCCATGCGCGAGATCGCGCACTTCTCCGAAATCATCCGTGATCGACAGCGTGACGATGCCGGTCTTCTCATCGCGATCGACGTGACGCTCGGAATTCGCTGCACGAACTGTCGCGGTTGCCCAGGGTGTTGCGCCTTCGGGAGACTGGAACGAGGTCTCGTCGGCTTTTGCGAGCGGGCGCAGCGGCAGCCTCAGCGTCGCCGCTGAAAGGTCGAGCCGCACCGGCTCCGGCGACGGCCAGATCATCGGCCAGTAAGCATTGGAAACCGCGATGCGCAGGCGGTGTCCGGCCGGCACGCGGTAGGCGCACTGGTCGAGAATAACGCGCGCCGAAACCGTTTCGCCCGGCACCAGCGCTTGCGGCTGTTCGTGCGAAGAACGATGCGTCAGGTTGAGCACGCCGTAGGAGATCAGTTCCGAGGCGCCGTCGGGGTGCACGTCGCACAGTCGAACCGCGATGTTCGCCTGCGGGCGATCGGACGACACCCGGATGAGAAGCTCCGGCGCGCCGACGATGTCGAGTGTCTCGGCAAGCACAGGCTGATCGAAGCAGACGGACAGCGCATCGTCCGGGCGCTGGTCGCCCGGCAGTTCCGGGCCAAAGGTGAAGGGAAAATATTCGCCGCCGGCGAGCCCGCAGCTTTGCGGGGTCGCCACGATCGCCGGCCTGACGCCGTCAGCAATGAGTTCGATCGCCCCGACCTTGATGTTGGGAGACGGCCATTCCTGTTCGGCCACCCAACGGCCCGGCCGCTCCGGGTGCCAGCGCGCCGGCCGCACACTGTCCATGACATAGGCGCGGTAGTCCGGGTCGGCCTCGACGCCGGTGTCGACGCCCTTCAACCAGCTGTCCCACCAGCGCAACGCCTCCTGCAGGAAGCCGATGGCGGGTTTGGGTTCGGCATAATGCGGGTATTTGTGGATCCATGGCCCGACAATGCCCTTCACCGGCGCCTGGATGTTGGTGACCAGATGCGAAATCGTGTTGCGGTAGCCGTCATGCCAGCCGCCGATCGACAGCACGGCGGCTTTGACCGCGGAGAAATCCTCGCAGATCGAACCGCGTTTCCAATAGGCGTCGCGATGCTGATGGCTGAGCCAGAGCGGCAGAAGGAAAGACTGGTTCTCCAGCCGCGTCAGCCAGAGGTCGCGCCAGCGGTTGTCGCCCGCAATCAGCGGATCCGGCGGTCGCGACGAATAGGACAACATGGTCGAGGCCCAGCCGAAATTTTCCGTCAAAAGGCAGCCGCCCTTGTAGTGGATGTCGTCGGCGTAGCGGTCGACGGTCGAGCACAGGCTGATCACCGCCTTCAGCGCCGGCGGCTGCTTGGCCGCCACCTGCAGGCAGTTGAAGCCGCCCCAGGAAATGCCCATCATGCCGACACTGCCATTGCACCAGGGCTGTGCTGCCGCCCAGGCAATCACATCGCAGGCGTCCTGCAATTCCTGCTCGGAATATTCGTCGTCCATCAGCCCTTCGGAATCGCCATTGCCGCGCATGTCGACGCGGATCGAGGCGTAGCCGTGGCCGGCAAAATAGGGATGCGTCAGTTGATCGCGAAAGATGGTGCCGTCGCGCTTGCGATAGGGCAGGTGCTCAAGGATTGCCGGCACCGGATCCTCGCTCGCATCGTCCGGCATCCACACCCGCGCCGACAGCCGGCAACCATCCGGCATGACGATGCCCATATCGGGGAATTCGATGACCTTGCGGGGAAATTCGGTGATGGTTTTCATGCGATGCTCCAGGATGTCAGTGACGCATGAAGCGGGCATGTCATGAAGTCAAACGGGCGACGGCCGGTGTCGCCGCGACGACGCCACGATATGTAGCCCGATTGTTTTGCCCTGATGTTGCAGGATTATAATTAATGTATTACATTTATTACCTGAACCCAACGTGATGAGGATGGTTTCGCCTGAACATCGTTTGGGATGAGCCAAAGCGCGTGACGAACCTGGACAGCCGGGGTCTCGATTTTGCCGAACTCGATATTGAGTTTTTTGCGACTTCAACCGTCCTTCCAGCCAAGGCCGACCGGTTCAAGGCGATTGGCGAATTCGGAGAGATCATTCTGGCCGTGATTTTCAAGCCGCTTGGTTCGGAGGCGATTTCGGTGATCTCGATGCGCCGTGCCAGCCGAAAGGAAAGGTCAGTATATGAACAATCCTAAATCGCGTGTTCGACCGCTTACCGATGCGGAGGAAGTGGAAATTCAAAGACAAATTGTTGATGATCCCGACGATGCGGAGACGACAGACGAACAGTTGGCGCAAGCCAGGCCTTTCGCGGAAGTGTTTCCAGAACTTTTCGAGAGCATAAGGCGTGCTCGTGGCCGGCCAGCCGTGGAGAAGCCTAAGCAAGTCGTGTCCATCCGTCTGGATCAGGATGTCATCAGTAAATTCAAGGCGACCGGCAAGGGCTGGCAGGCCAGGATCAACGAGGTGCTGAAAAACGCGAAGGTAGGCTAGGCAATCCGCGTCAGTTCAGCGGAATGTCGTTTTCGGACTTGCGCGCCTGATAAGCGCCGGACAGTTCGTCGTAGCGGGTGGAAATATTGCCGATCCTTGCCTCAAGCCGGCCGCGCTCGGCCTCGGGCAGCGCCCGCACCAGCCTGCGAATGGAAAAACTCTTCCAATAAGTGTTCTCGGCATTGTAGCCGCCGGGATCAAGAGTGAAGACCTCTTTCAGGATTTTCAGATCGTGCGGGATCGCAAAGCTGTCGCGTGAATCCTCGTGGCTGAAGAGGTAGTAGAAATTGTCGAAGCCGGTCCAGGTGATCGCCGACAGGCAGAGCGAGCAGGGCTCATGCGTGGCGATGAAGACGGCGTCCTTGGTGTCGACGCGCTCGGCTTTCGGCATTTCATAGAAACGCTTCAGGCAGTGCACCTCGCCATGCCAGAGCGGATTTTCCATCTCGTTGTTGGTTTCGGCCAGCACCAGCGAGCGGTCGCCCTTCCGCAGGATGGCGGCGCCGAACAGCTTGTTCCCATGGGCCACGCCCTCTGCCGTTTTCGGCACGATGTCGTGCTCGATGACATCGAGCAGGCGGTCGATCAGCGATATGTCGGTCATTTCTCAGGTCTCGTTGGGGAGATGGATTTCGTAGGGGTGCGAGAAATGGAACTCTTCGAGGTTGGAGCCGTCACCGCCGCGGTCGACGATGACGAAATCCTGCGCTTCGCCGAGCGGCGTCAGCACGCCGTGCCAGAGATTGCGCGGATAGTTGACGCCTTGCCCGGGTGCGGTGATGAAGGCGTGCGGCTCGCGCGGACCGTCCTTGCCGTCATGGCAGACGACGACCAGGAAAGGCCGCGGTGATAGCGGGATGAACGCCTGGCTGCCTAAGGGATGGCGCTCGACCATGGTCAGCTTCAGCGGCAGGTCGTAAGGCGTGCCGCGCGCCATCGAGATCAGCACGCAGGCATTCGGTCCCGCGGCTTCAGCGGTGGCGAGATTGTGGTAGCGCTCGGTCTTGCCGCCATTGATCGGGTAGTGATTGCCGCCGCCCATGTCGATGACATCGCCGAAGCCGGCAAAGCTTTCGCGCGTCAGCGGCCGCGCTGTGATGCGGGTCACCGCGCGCGACCGCCAATGCCCGCCCCGCCGAGCTTGGCGTGCCGGTTGACGTCCTTGTAAAGGAGATAGCGGAATTTGCCTGGGCCGCCCGCGTAGCAGGCCTGCGGGCAGAAGGCGCGCAGCCACATGAAGTCGCCGGCCTCGACCTCGACCCAGTCCTGGTTGAGGCGGTAGACCGCCTTGCCTTCCAAGACATAGAGCCCGTGCTCCATGACATGCGTCTCGGCAAACGGGATGACGGCGCCAGGCTCGAGCGTAACGATGGTGACATGCATGTCGTGGCGCATGTCGGCTGGATCGACGAAACGGGTCGTCGCCCAGCGACCCTCGGTGCCGGGCATCGGCGTCGGCGCCATTTGCTGGTCACTGCTGAACAGGACTTCCGGCGCGTCGATGCCGTCGACGGCCTCATAGGCCTTCCTGATCCAGTGGAAGCGTACGGCGTCGCGACCTTCGTTGCGCACCGTCCAGCCGCTGTCCGGCGGCAGGAAGGCAAAACCGCCGGCTTGCAGCACGTGCTTCTTGCCGGCCAGCGAAACGGTCAACTCGCCCTCAACCACGAACAGCACGCCCTCGGCGCCGGCGTCCGGCTCGGGCCGGTCGCTGCCGCCGCCGGGCAGGACCTCGACGATGTACTGCGAAAATGTCTCGGCGAAACCCGAAAGCGGCCTGGCGATGATCCAGGCCCTGGTCTCGTCCCAGAACGGCAGTGGGCTGGTGACGATGTCCTGCATCACTCCCTTCGGTATGACGGCATAGGCCTCGGTGAAGACGGCGCGGCCGGTCAAAAGCTCATTTTGGCCGGGATGGCCGCCATGCGGTGCATAATAGGTTTTCTGGTCAGTCTTGATCATATCCATTGGGTCCTGACCCCTCAGTCATTTCATTAGAGCGGGAGCATGTCTTTCAGGCGCAGCAGCGCGATGCGCTCGACCTGTTTGCAGGCGGTATCGAGTTCGACGCCACGGCTGTTGCCGATGCGCGCCTCGAACTCGGCGAGGATTTCCTCCTTGGTCTTGCCCCGCACCGCGATGATGAAGGGAAAGCCGAAGGTGGTGACGTAAGCGGCGTTGAGCTTGGAGAACAGTTCGCGTTCCTTGTCGGTCAGCGCGTCGAGTCCGGCGGAGGCCTGTTCTTTCGTCGATTCCGCAGTAAGTCGCTTGGCCTTGGCCAGTTTGCCGGCAAGGTCGGGATGGGCGTTGAGCACGCCGAGCCGTTCGGTCTCGCTGGCGGCGCGGAAGACACGGCACAGCGCATTATGCAGGCCGCCGGCGCTGTCATGCGCAGGCCCGAGCTCAAGCTCAAAGGCGCGTTCGGCGATCCAGGGCGAATGTTCGAATACGCCGCCGAATGTGTGTACGAAGGTCTCGAACTCCATCTTCGACGGCTTGAGCGCCGCCGGCTGGTAGGGATGGTGCTCCTGCCAGTGCCTGGCGATGTCGATGCGCCGCGCCAGCCAGACCTTGTCGTGCGATTTCACATAATCGACGAAGCGCTTCAGCGCCGCCACCCGGCCCGGCCGCCCGACGAGGCGGCAATGCAGGCCTATATTCATCATGCGTGGCCGCCCGGCCTTGCCTTCGGCACAGAGCGTGTCGAAACTGTCTTTCAAATAGGCAAAGAACTGATCGCCCGAATTGAAGCCTTGCGGCGTGGCGAAGCGCATGTCGTTGGCGTCGAGCGTGTAGGGAATGACGAGCTGCGTGCCGCCGCTGTGCTCGAACCAGTAGGGCAGTTCGTCATCGTAGGTGTCGGAGACATAGTCGAAGCCGCCCTCTTCGGCGACCAGCCGCACCGTATTGACCGAGGTGCGGCCGGTGTACCAGCCGGTCGGGCGCTGTCCCGTCACCTCGTAATGCAGCTTGATCGCCGCTTCGAGGTCACGGCGTTCGTCCTCGGCGCTGTGGTCGCGATAGTCGATCCATTTGAGCCCGTGCGAGGCCATTTCCCAGCCAGCGTCCTGCATCGCCGCCACCTGGTCGGGCGAGCGGGCAAGCGCTGAGGCGACGCCATAGCAGGTCACCGGCACGTCAGCCTCACTGAACAGGCGCAGCAGCCGCCAGAAGCCGGCGCGGGCGCCATATTCGTAGATCGATTCCATGTTCCAATGGCGCTGGCCCACCCAGGGCGCCGCGCCGACGATCTCCGACAGGAAGGCTTCGGAAGCCTTGTCGCCATGCAGCACGCAGTTTTCGCCGCCTTCCTCGTAGTTGACGACGAACTGCACGGCCACATGCGCGCCGCCTGGCCATTTCGGATCCGGTGGGTTGGCTCCGTAGCCGCGCATGTCTCTAGAGTAACGCATTGCCCCTCCTGCCGGACACCGCCGGAAGTTGTGATCAGGATAGTCGAAAGGGGTGCCTGCGCATTCCCCCGAAATTTTTGAAAGTGTTTTTGTGCCGCTCCGCTCGACCGGGACTTATGCATCGCCTTTAATTGGCGCACAATTCACTGCTTTGTTCGGCTGTATCGGAAATGGGAGGCGCCAGTGGCAGAAACGTCGAGAGCCGATGGCGGACGTCTGACGACGCATGTGCTCGACACCGCGACCGGCAAGCCGGCGGCGGGCCTGTCGATCGCGCTTTATCATCTTGAGAGCGACGCGCGGATACATTTGAAGACCATCGTCACAAATGCCGACGGCCGCTGCGATGCGCCGCTGCTGGCAGGAGCGGAATTCCGCCTCGGCGAATACGAACTGGTGTTCGCCGCCGGTGACTATCTACGCGGCCAGGGCACCAAACTGCCGGAACCGGCCTTCCTCGACAGTGTGCCGATCCGCTTCGGCATGGCGGAATCCGTGCATTATCACGTGCCGTTGCTTATCTCTCCTTATGGCTACTCGACCTACAGGGGGAGCTGACGCATGGCCAAGATCACAATACGCAACGAGATCCGCTTCATCCTCAATGGCAGGGATGTCGCGCTGTCGTCGGTGGCGCCCGACGCGACCTTGCTCGACTGGCTGCGGCTCGACCGCTCGATGCGCGGCACCAAGGAAGGCTGCGCCGAGGGCGATTGCGGCGCCTGCACGGTCCTGGTCGGAAAATTGTCCGCCGGCAAGCTGGTTTATGAAAGCGTCAACGCCTGCATCCGTTTCCTCGGTTCGCTCGACGGCACCCATGTCGTCACCGTCGAGCATCTGCGCGGCGCGCCTGGCCAATTGCATCCGGTGCAGCAGGCGATGGTCGATTTCCACGCTTCGCAATGCGGCTTCTGCACGCCGGGCTTCGTCATGTCGCTCTACGGCCTGTGGATGAAGTCGCCGGACCCGTCGAATGCGGCGATCGAGAAGGCCTTGCAAGGCAATCTTTGCCGCTGCACCGGCTATGAGGCAATCATGCGCGCCGCGCGTGCCATCTCCAGCTACGGCAAGGCGGCGAAGGATCCGCTGGCGGCCGAGCGCAAGGCGATCACCGCCAGGCTCGAGGCTATGCATGACGGTGCCCGCGTCGAAATCGGCGCCGGCAAGCAGCGGCTGGTTGTGCCGGCTGACGTCGACGATTTCGCCGCTGTACTGGACAAGGAGCCCGGCGCCACTGTTGTCGCCGGCTCGACCGACGTCGGCCTGTGGATCACCAAGCACATGCGCGACATCTCACCGGTAGTCTTCATCGGCAATCTCGAGGGGCTGTGCGCGATCTCCGAAGACAATGACGTCATCACCATCGGCGCCGGCGTCACCTACACCGACGCCTTCGCGACACTGGCCAAGCGCATCCCCGCGCTCGGGCCATTGTTCGACCGCATCGGCGGCGAACAGGTACGAAACATGGGCACCATCGGCGGCAACATCGCCAATGGCTCGCCGATCGGCGACACGCCGCCGCCCCTGATCGCGCTTGGTGCGCAACTGACGCTGCGCCGCGGCAAGAAGCGGCGCACCATCGCGCTCGAGGATTTCTTCATCGCCTATGGCAAGCAGGACCGGCAGCCAGGCGAATTCGTCGAGGCCGTGCACGTTCCCGTGCCGGCCAAGGGCACGAAGTTTGCCGTCTACAAGATCACCAAGCGCCGCGACGAGGACATCACCGCAGCCCTTGGCGCCTTTTTCCTCGACTTGGCCAAGGACGGAACCGTGGCCGATATATGCATCGCCTATGGCGGCATGGCGGCCACCCCGAAGCGGGCTTTCGGTGTCGAAAAAGCGCTGCTCGGCAAGCCGTGGACGGAGACAACGGTGGAAGCGGCCATGGCTGAATATGCCGGCGATTTCACCCCGCTGACCGATATGCGGGCATCGGCCGAATACCGGGCGCTGGCGGCCAGGAACCTGCTGCTGCGCTTTTTTGCCGAAACCAGCGGCAGCAAGGCGCCGTTCCAGGTGTCACGCAACGAGGCGGCCTGATGAACAAGCACGCCTCTCCAGATCTCAAGGCGCAGAAGATTTCCGGTGGCGTCGCCGCCGACCAGCGCCACGATTCCGCGCACAAGCATGTCAGCGGCAGCGCGGTCTATATCGACGATATGCCGGAACCGGCGGGCATGCTGCATGGCTGCCTCGGCCTGTCCACGGCGACGCATGCGACGATCAGCAAAATGGATCTGTCGGCGGTGCGCGCGGCGCCGGGCGTCGTCGATGTGCTGACGGCCAAGGACGTTCCGGGCGAAAATGACATTTCGCCGACCGGTCGACACGACGAGCCGGTGCTGGCCGACCACAAGGTGCAGTTTTATGGTCAGCCGATCTTCTGCGTTATTGCCAAGACGCGCGAACAGGCGCGCCGCGCCACCCGGCTGGCCAAGGTCGAATACAGTCCATTGCCTTTCGTCACCGACATTGGCGATCTCGACCCCCGCAAGGACAAGCTGGTCACGCCGCCGCTCACGCTGAAGCGTGGCGATGCCGCTGCCGCGATCAAGTCGGCGCCGCGCCGGCTGAAGGGCAAGATGCGCATCGGCGGCCAGGAGCATTTCTATCTCGAAGGCCATATCGCAGTGGCCATTCCTGGCGAGGACCAGGACGTCACCATCTATTCCTCGACCCAGCATCCGAGCGAAGTGCAGCATATGGTCAGCCATGCGCTGGGCGTGCCGAGCAATGCCATCACGGTGGAAATCCGCCGTATGGGCGGTGGCTTCGGCGGGAAGGAGACGCAAGGCAACCAGTTTGCGGCATTGGCGGCGATCGCCGCCAAGAAACACCATCGCGCGATCAAGATCCGGCCCGACCGTGACGACGACATGATTGCCACCGGCAAGCGCCATGACTTCCTCGTCGACTACGAAGTAGGTTTCGACGACGACGGCAACATTCTTGGCGTCGACTTCATGTTCGCGGCGCGTTGCGGCTTTTCATCGGACCTGTCCGGCCCGGTCACCGACCGCGCGCTGTTCCATTGCGACAACACCTATTTCTGGCCGGCGGTGCATGCGCAATCGGCGCCGCTTTACACCAACACCGTGTCGAACACGGCGTTTCGCGGCTTCGGCGGCCCGCAAGGCATGGTCGGCGCCGAACGCGTCATCGACGAGGTTGCCTTTGCCGTCGGCAAGGACCCGCTCGAAATCCGCAAGCAGAATTTTTATGGCACCAGTGGTGATAAAGACGGGGGCCGCAACGTCACCCCGTATCACCAGACGGTCGAGGACAACATCATCCACCGCATCGTCGCCGAGCTGGAGGCGAGCGCCGACTATGCGGGGCGCCGCCGCATCATCCAGGCCTTCAACGCCAACAGCCGCTTCATCAAGCGCGGCCTGGCGCTGACGCCGGTCAAATTCGGCATCTCTTTCACGGCCACCCACTACAACCAGGCCGGCGCGCTGGTGCATGTCTACACCGACGGTTCGGTGCATCTGAATCACGGCGGCACCGAGATGGGGCAAGGCCTCTACGTCAAGGTGGCCCAGGTGGTGGCGGAAGAGTTCCAGATCGACCTCGACCAGGTCAAGATCACCGCGACGACCACCGGCAAGGTGCCCAACACTTCGGCCACCGCGGCGTCGTCCGGCACCGACCTCAACGGCATGGCGGCGCAGAACGGCGCCCGCCAGATCAAGGAACGGCTGACCGACTTCGCCGCCGAAAAATACCAGGTGCCGCGCGAGCAGGTGCTTTTCCTGCCCAACCGGGTGCGCATCGGCAACCAGGAGATCGCCTTCACCGACCTTGTCAAGCAGGCCTATATGGCCCGCATCCAACTGTCGGCGGCGGGTTTTTACAAGACGCCGAAAATCCACTGGAACCGTGACAAGGGCGAGGGCCGTCCGTTCTATTATTTCGCCTATGGCGCCTCGTGCTCGGAAGTCTCGGTCGACACGCTGACCGGCGAATATGTCGTCGAGCGCACCGACATATTGCATGAAACCGGCCGCTCGCTGAACCGCGCCATCGATCTCGGCCAGATCGAGGGCGGCTTCATCCAGGGCATGGGCTGGCTGACGACGGAGGAGCTGTGGTGGGACGACAAGGGCCGGCTGCGCACGCATGCGCCGTCGACCTATAAGATCCCGCTCGCGTCCGACCGGCCGAAGATATTCAACGTCACGCTGGCCGACTGGCCGGAGGCCAACGAGCCGACGGTGCACCGTTCCAAGGCGGTCGGCGAACCGCCCTTCCCGCTCGGCATGTCTGTGCTGCATGCGCTGTCGGACGCGGTGGCAAGTGTGGCCGATCATAAGGTCTGTCCGCGTCTCGACGCTCCTGCAACACCAGAACGGGTGCTGATGGCGATCGAACGGCTGAAGGGTGAAGCCAAGAATAGCGCCTGACTCTGACCTGGATTCTGGCAAAACGTGCAATTCAGACTGAAAAACCCTATATTTCCCGTACGGGAATGCGAAATATGAAGTCGAAAGTGCAAAGCCTCAGAGCTTTTCTCGCCAGCGCCGGCCGGCTTGCTCTAGTCGAAGTGGCCGGCACCAAAGGCTCGACTCCGCGCGAGAAGGGCGCCTTCATGCTCGTATCGCAGGCGGCGATTTTTGGCACGATCGGCGGCGGTCAGCTCGAGTACATGGCGATCGACAAGGCGAGGCAGATGGTGGGGTCTTCACCCTCCCCCTTGTGGGGAGGGTCGACCGGCGAAGCCGGCCGGGGTGGGGGTGCGGACGATCGTGCCAAGCCACCCCGTTTCGCGGACGCCGCCACGCGGCGTCCGCTCACCGACCCTCCCCACAAGGGGGAGGGTAAAGAAGCCCGCATCGCGGTCGATGAAGTCCGCGCCACGCTTGACGTGCCGCTAGGTCCCGAGATCGGCCAGTGCTGCGGCGGGCGCGTCGAAGTCTTGATCCGTATCGTCGATGCCGCGCTTGCTGCCGAGCTGATCGCGGCCGCAGAAGCCGAGGAAGCCCACCTGCCGCATGTCTATATCTTCGGCGGCGGCCATGTCGGCCAGGCGCTGGCCTCGACCGTTGCACTTCTTCCCGTGCGTGGTGTCGTCATCGAGACGCGGGCCGAAGCGCTGGAAGGCATGCCGGAAACCGTCGAGACGCTGCTGACGCCGATGCCCGAGGCCGAGGTGCGAAACGCCCCCGCCGGCACCGCCTTCGCCATCCTCACCCACGACCATGCGCTGGATTTCCTCATCGTCGCCGAGGCGCTGAAGCGCGACGACGCGGCCTATGTCGGCATGATCGGCTCGAAAACCAAGAGAGCGACGTTCAGGAACTGGTTCCTGAAATCGGCGGATGGCACGGAGGCTGAGTTGGCCCGCCTCGTCTCCCCGATCGGCGGCGACGCCGTCAGGGACAAGCGCCCGCCGGTGATCGCGGCGCTCGCGGCAGCCGAGATCATGACGGCACTGGTCGTTCACAACACCGCGCCGAATGCCGACCATGAAGTCCAGCACAAGATGATGGCCGGCTAAGCTTCGGCGCGGCTAAGCAGGCCGCTTCAGGCCGAGATGATCTCGCAAGGTGCTGCCTTCGTATTCCCGACGGAACAGTCCGCGCCGCTGCAGTTCCGGCACCACCAGCGTGGCAAAGGCATCGAGCTCGCCGGGGAAGTATGACGGCATGACGTTGAAGCCGTCCGCGCCGCCGCCCTCGAACCGCGCCTGCAATTCGTCAGCGATCTGCGCCGGCGTGCCGACGATACGCCAATGGCCACGTGCGCCGGCGAAATGGCGCGCAAGCTGGCGGATCGACAGGCCGTCGCGGCGCGATTGTTCGATGACCAGCGCCTGGCGGCTTTTCATTCCCTCGGTCTCCGGCAGCTCGGGCATCGGTCCGTCGATCGGATAGCTCCCGAGATCGGAGATGCTGAGATAGCTGGACAGCAGCGCCACGCCGACATCGTCGGGGATCAGCGCCTGCAATTCCTCCTGTTTCTCCCGCGCTTCGGCCTCGGTTTCCGCCACCACGGGGGAGACGCCCGGCATGATCTTGATGTCGTCGGGCTGACGCCCATAGGCAGCCATACGGCCCTTGAGGTCGTCGTAAAAGCCCTTGGCTTCCTCGAGGGTCTGCGCCGCCGTGAACACGACGTCGGCGGTGCGGGCGGCAAGGTCGCGGCCGACATCCGAGGCGCCGGCCTGCACCATCACCGGCGCGCCCTGCGGCGAGCGCGGCAGGTCGAGCGGGTCGCGCACCGAAAAGCTCTGGCCGTTGTGACCGTGAAAGCCACTGCCTTGCCAAAGTCCTGATACCACCTCGGCGAATTCGCGCGCCCGCTCGTAGCGGTCGGCATGGGGTTTCAGGCCCATCGCGCCGAAATTGGCGGCTTCGATGGGGCTGGCCGACGTCACCAGGTTCCAGCCAGCCCGGCCACCACTCAGATGATCGAGCGACAGAAAGGTGCGCGCCAGACCGTAGGGCTCGTTGTAGCTGGTCGACGCCGTCGAAACGAGGCCGATGCCGCTGGTCTGCACGGCGAGCGCGGACAGCAGGCTGATCGGCTCGAAGCCGATCGAGCGTGAGGTCTGGCTGGCGATGCCGACATTGGCTTCGCGCAGACCGGCGGCGTCCTCGCAGAACACCATGTCGAACTTTGCCGCTTCCGCCGTGCGCGCCAGCTGGATGTAATGATCGATGTCGATGCCTGCCGTAACATGCGCCTTGGGGCGACGCCAGGCGGCGATGTGGTGGCCCGTCGCCCACAGGAAGGCGCCAAGCTTCATCTGGCGGGTCATTGCGTTCCTCCGGCAAATCCGAGATGCGAGCGCAAGATGGTGCCGGGATAATCCGGGCGGACGAGGCTGCGGCGCTGCAATTCCGGCAGCACGCGGCCGATGAAACCGTCAATCGCGGCAGGCGGTATTGCGATGTTGAACCCGTCGCAGCTTTGCGAGCTGAACAATGTTTCGAGCGCGTTAGCAGCGACATCTGCGCCAACGTTCAGCAGCAGCTTGACCGCACCCGGATCGCGTCCGCAGGCCACAACGCGGCGCTTGAGATCGTCATGGCGCGCCTTGGCGTCCTCTGTGGGTCTGTCCAGCAGGACGACATCGGCGGTGCGGGCGGCGATATCCAAGTCGGCCTCGGACAGGCCGGACAGCACCAGCACCGGCGTATCCTGCGGCGAGCGCGCGACGTTCAGCGGCCCGCGCACGGAGAAAAATTCGCCTTTGTGGTCGAGCAGGTGCATTTTTTCGGGATCGTGGAAGCGGCCGCCGGCCTTGTCGAACAGCAGCGCGTCGGCATCCCAGCCCTGCCACAGGCGCTGAACGATGCCAATGTATTCCTGCGTGCGGCGGCGGAACACATCGTCCGAAAATCCATCCGGCCGGCTGAAATTGGCGGCTTCCCCTGGCGCCTGCGCCATGGTCGCGTGCCAGCCGGCGCGGCCATGGCTGATGATGTCGAGCGAAGCAAAACGGCGCGCCAGATTGTACGGCTGGTGAGCGACCGTCGAGGCTGCAGCGACAAGGCCGATCCGACTTGTCACCGTCGCCAGCGCCGCCAGCAAGGTCGTCGCTTCGAAAGAACTCGACCCGGCGCTGTTCGGCGCGGAATCATCGAGGACAATCATGTCCAGCCCAGCCGCTTCCGCTTGCTTGGCAAAGCCGGCCAGGTCGCTAAACCCGAGCGGCTGCCCGGAAGTAATGTTGAGCGAAACGGCAAGATGCATTGTGGCTTGCTGGTCAGTCGGCATGGGACCATCGATCATAGGGCAGCGTATGCGACCCTAAGGTCACCTGCTTGTAAGACAACCCTGGCGACTGGGCCAACAGCCTCTCACCTGCCGGCCAGCAAATCCTTGATCAGCCGCTGGCAACGCTCGGCCATGAAGTCGAGCAGCAGCCGCACCTTGGGGTCTTGCAGCTTCTTGTGCGGATAGACGGCGGCGAACTGCACCGGCGTTGGCGGCGTGCTGGCCAGGATGACCTGCAGCCGCCGGTCGCGGATGAAGGGTTCCACCTCGAAGCGCGGCTTGTTGATGATGCCGCGGCCCGACAGCGCCCAGCCGGTCAGCACATCGCCATCGTCGGTGTCGTAGGGGCCGTGCACCTCGAATTTCTGCGGGCCGGACGGCGTCTGCAGCGTCCAGACATATTCGCGCGCCCCGGAATAGCGCAGCATCAGGCAGTCGTGCTTCTTGCCGATCAGCTCCTGTGGCGCCACCGGCTCGCCGCGCGCTTCAAGATATTTCGGTGCCGCCACCAGCACGCGTTCACATTCCATGATGCCGCGCATCCGCAGGCTGGAATCCTCAATGATGCCGAGCTTGAAGGCGACGTCGATGCCTTCCTTCATGATGTCGATATTGTGGTCGGAGAGCCTCAGCCGCACCTCGATATCGGGGTATTTGTCGTGGAAATCCGGAATGCCCGACGCAACCAGCCGCCGTCCAAGGCCGAGCGGGGCGGTCACCTTGATGGTGCCGCGCGGCTGGCCGGAAAGAGCCGAGACCGCGGCTTCCGCCTCGGTGATCGCCTCCAGCACCTGCTTGGCGCCGGAGTAGAACACCGTGCCATGCTCCGTCGGCATCAATTGCCGTGTGGTGCGGTTGAACAGCCGCACGCCGAGGTGTTTTTCCAGCTCCTTGATGCGGTTGGAGGCGACCGCCGGCGAAATGCGCATGTCGCGGCCCGCCGCCGAGAGATTACCAAGCTCGACGACGCGGACGAAGACGGCGATGTTGTCGAGATAGGCCATTCGTGGCTCTTTATGTGGCGGCGTACGTGGTCAGCCTAGTATTTTCCATTTTTTTTTGAAAGTCATCGTACACCTCGCCTCTTTTCGTTTGCGCCCCACACCGTAAAGTCAGCCGATCGGCAGGGACGATTTCACATGATGGATTTCGCGATTTTCTGGGACTGGCTGAGTTTCGCCGTGCGCTGGCTGCACGTCGTCACCGGCATCGCCTGGATCGGCTCGTCCTTCTATTTCGTCGCGCTCGACCTTGGCCTGCGCCAGCGCCCCGGCATGCCGGTCGGCGCATTCGGCGAGGAATGGCAGGTGCATGGCGGCGGCTTCTACCACGTCCAGAAATATCTGGTGGCGCCGGCCGAAATGCCGGAACACCTGACCTGGTTCAAGTGGGAATCCTACGCCACCTGGCTGTCCGGCTTCGCCATGCTGTGCGTGGTCTACTATGCCGGCGCCGATTTGTTCCTGATCGACCCCAATGTGCTGCCGATGTCGGTGCCGGTCGGCATCCTTTTGTCGATGGCCACCATCGGCGTCGGCTGGGTAGTCTACGATCTGCTCTGCCGCTCGCCGCTCGGCAAAAGTGACACCGGACTGATGCTGGTGCTCTATGGCGTGCTGGTGTTCATCGCCTGGGGTCTGACGCATCTGTTCACCGGCCGCGCCGCTTTCCTGCATCTGGGCGCCATCACCGCCACGATCATGTCGGCCAATGTCTTCATGGTGATCATTCCAAACCAGAAGATCGTCGTCGCCGACCTGATTGCCGGCCGCAAGCCCGACCCGAAATACGGCAAGATCGCCAAGCAGCGCTCGCTGCACAACAATTACCTGACGCTGCCCGTGCTGTTCCTGATGCTGTCGAACCACTATCCGCTGGCGTTTGCGACGGAGTTCAACTGGGTCATCGCCTCGCTGGTGTTCATCATCGGCGTCTTGATCCGGCACTATTTCAACACCGTGCACAAGCGTGCCGGCAATCCGCACTGGACCTGGATGGCAGCTGCCGTTCTGTTCATGATCATCATGTGGCTGTCGACAGCGCCGAAAATACTGACCGGCGAGCCCAAGGCATCCGCCGCGGCCGAAGTCTATATCGCCTCGTCGCATTTCCCGGCGGTGCGCGACACCGTGCTTGGCCGCTGCTCGATGTGCCATACGGCCGAGCCGGTCTATGAAGGCATCTACCATGCGCCGAAGGGCGTGATGCTCGACACCGACGCCGGCATTGCCGAGCATGCGCGTGAAATCTATTTGCAGGCCGGGCGCAGCCACGCCATGCCGCCCGCCAACGTCACCCAGATCAGCGACAAGGAACGGGCGCTGCTGGTCGCCTGGTTCGAAGGCGCAGGGAAATAGGGATGACCTCCACACTTCTGCGCGGCCGCACCCTAAGTTTTTTGCGCTGGCCCGAAGCCATCGACGACCATGCCGCCTGGCGCTATGAGGAGGATGGCGGCCTGCTGATCCGCGACGGCCGGATCGTTGCCGTAGGCAGCTACACGGAAGTCGAAAAGCAAGCGGGCGACGGTGCGAAAAAGATCGATCATCGGCCGCATCTGCTGCTGCCCGGCTTCATCGATGCGCATGCGCATTTTCCGCAGATGCAGGTCATTGCCTCCTACGGCGCCGAACTGCTCGACTGGCTGAACACCTACACCTTTCCCGAAGAGACCAAATTCGCCAACGCTCAGCATGGCCGCCGCATCGCCCGGCTGTTCCTGGACGAGATGGTGCGCCACGGCACGACGACGGTCGCCGCCTACTGCTCGGTGCACAAGGCGTCTGCCGAAGCGTTCTTTGCCGAATCGCATGCGCGCGGCATGCTCAACATTGCCGGCAAGGTGATGATGGATCGAAACGCGCCGGCAGGCGTGCTCGACACGCCGCAATCCGGCTATGACGATACGAAGGCACTGATTGCGGAATGGCACGGCAAGGGCCGCCAGCTTTATGCGATCACGCCGCGCTTCGCCATCACCTCTTCGCCCGAACAGTTGGAGATGTCGGGCGCGCTCTGCCGCGAGCATCCCGATCTGCATATGCAGACGCATCTGTCGGAAAACCACGCCGAAATCGCCTTCACGCAAAAACTCTATCCGCAGGCGCGCGACTACACCGATGTCTACGAGCAGTATGGCCTGCTGGGGCCAAAGAGCCTGTTCGGCCACTGCATCCATCTCTCGGAACGCGAGGCCGATGCGCTGTCGGACAGCGGCTCGGTGGCGGTGTTCTGCCCGACCTCGAACCTGTTCCTCGGCTCTGGCCTGTTCGATTACCAGCGCTTTCGGGGCCGCGACAAGCCGCTGCGCATCGCCGCGGCCAGCGATGTCGGCGGCGGCACCAACTATTCGATGCTGCGCACCATGGACGAGGGCTACAAGGTGATCGCGCTGACTGGCGAAAAGCTGAACCCGTTCCAGTCCTTCTGGCAATTAACACGTGGCAATGCCGAGGCGCTGTCTATGGCGGACAAGGTCGGCACGCTGGATGAAGGCACCGATGCCGACATCACCGTGCTCGACGCCCGCGCCACGCCGGCGATGCGGCTGAGGATGGAGACTGCGGAGACGCTGGCGGAGGAGTTGTTCCTGCTGCAGACATTGGGCGACGACCGCGCGGTGCGCGAGGTCTATGTTGCGGGGCGGCCAGCCAAGAGTGATATGATCGCGGGTTAGGACTCATCATCCGCGCGGGACAAGATGATGATTGCGCCTGGTTGCCAAGAGGTTCCCCCACTCCGTCGCCGCTTCGCGGCGCCAACTCTCCCCCCTCCGGAGGGAGAGGAAGGGAGCCTTTGCTTCGGAGGACGGGCGCCGGTTCGGACAGCTTTGCGCCCTTCCTCTACCCCGTCGATCGGGGGAGAGGTGTCGAGAGAAGCTCGACGGAGTGGGGGGCGACCCTGGCGGGGCAAGACCACCACCGCGACGAGACCTTGACCGGGCGGAGCTTGTCGTACACACGATTTGTGACGATTTCGGAGAACAAAAATGGCCGCCGCAGACGACATCGCTCTGATCCAGAAACAGGAAGAGACGCTGGTCTTCCCGGCCTTCGACGAGGCCGTCGCCTTCAAGGTCGGCGCGGCGATCCGCGAGCGGGCGCTGGCCGAAAAGCTGCCCATCATTGTCGATATCAGGCTGTGGGATCGGCCGCTGTTTTATGCCGCGATGCCCGGTTCAAACGCCTCCAACCCCGACTGGGCACGACGCAAGATCAATGTGGTCAAGCGCTACCTCAGGAGCACCTATCGCCTGGTGCTGGAACAGCAGCGACCGGACCGCACCTTCAAGGTCGGCGAGGGGCTGGATATTGCTGATTACGTACTGGCCGGCGGCGGGTTTCCGGTGACTGTAAAGGGGGCTGGCGTGATCGGCGTCATCGCCGTCTCCGGCCTGCCGGAACGCCAGGACCACGGCGTCGTCGTCGATGCACTGTGCAATCATCTCGGCGTTGATCGGACACAATTGGCGCTGCCGCCGGAAGATAAATCGTGACGCTAGCGCTGCCCCTCATCCGCCTGCCGGCACCTTCTCCCCGTATAGTGACGGGGAGAAGAGAAGCACCCCAACGCCGGCGAACCCCTCTCCCCGTCTCTATACGGGGAGAGGGTAAGGGTGAGGGGCGGCGCCGGCTTTTCGGAAGCTCGCAAACCGCGGATGGCGGCCAATTATGACCGTGCTCGACCCAAAATCCTTTCTCATCTCGATCTTCAATGCCGCCGTTGCCGCTGCCGATCCTGAACGGACCATCCGGGATCATCTGCCGGCCAGGCCGAAGGGGCGGACCATTGTCATTGGCGCCGGCAAGGGATCGGCGCAGATGGCGGCGGCATTCGAGAAGGTGTGGGACGGGCCGATCGAAGGGCTGGTCGTCACCCGCTACGGCTATGGCGCCAAATGCGAGCGCATCGAAATCATCGAGGCGGCACATCCGGTGCCGGACGCTGCCGGTCTTGAGGCGTCGCGGCGCCTGCTCGAAAAGGTGCAAGGGCTGACTGCGGACGACCTGGTAGTGGCGCTGATATCGGGCGGAGGATCGGCGCTGCTGCCGTCGCCTGCCGCCGGCCTGACGCTCGCCGATGAAACCGCCGTCAACGAGGCGCTGCTTGCCTCCGGCGCGCCGATCGCGGCGATGAACACAATCCGCAAGCATCTCTCGACCATCAAGGGCGGCCGGCTGGCAGCTGCCGCCTGGCCGGCCAGACTGGTATCACTGGTTGTCTCTGACATTCCCGGCGACAACCCGGCGCTGGTGGCCTCCGGCCCGACCGTGCCCGACTCCGGCAACCGGGCCGATGCGCTGGCCTCGATAGCGGCCTACGGCATGAAACTGCCCGACGCCGTCATGGCGCACATCAACTCGCCAGAGGCCGATGCGCCAGATCTGGATGACCAGCGCTTTTCACGCAATGAAGTGCACCTGATCGCCTCGGCTGGCGTGTCGCTGGAAGCGGCAGCCGCTGAGGCAAAACGGCAGGGCATCGAAGCCGTCATCCTCTCCGATTCCATCGAGGGCGAGGCGCGCGAGGTCGGTGGCGTGCATGCAGCCATTGCGCGCGAAGTGGCGACGCGCAACCGGCCGTTCAAAAAGCCGGTGCTGATCCTGTCCGGCGGCGAGACGACCGTGACCTTGCGGGCCCCTGTTGACGGAAAAAGGGGCAAGGGCGGCCGCAACTCCGAATTCCTGCTCGCCTTTGCCATCGGCATCAGCGGCGCGGAAGGTATTCATGCACTGGCCGCCGATACCGACGGCATCGATGGCTCGGAAGACAATGCCGGCGCCTTTGCCGATGGCTCGACCGTCTCGCGCATGCGTGCCGCCGGCGTCGACGCCAAGGCGATGCTGGCCGGCAACAATGCCTGGACGGCGTTCAACGCGATCGGCGATCTGTTCGTGCCGGGGCCGACGGGTACGAATGTGAATGATCTGAGGGCAATCCTGATCAGTTAATTCGGCCGTGGCGGCCGAAGTTTCCAACGTTGGATTCACGACCGTAGGTGATTGGCTGAAGCAACTCAGCTTCGTCGCTGCGGCTTTCGCTCATCTCACGACCCCATCAGCCGCTTCACCTCTTTCATATCCTTTAGGAACCGCTCGCGCTCAGCCTCCTTGTCCGTCGGCTCGTGAATGCGCAGGATAAAGGAGGGGTGGATGGTGATGAACACGCGCAAGCCATCCTCGCGTTCGATCAACTGGCCGCGCATTTTCGTCACGGCAATGGCCTTGCCCAGCAGCGACAACGCCGCCGTTGCCCCAAGCGCCACGGCGAGGTCCGGCTTGATCAGCTCAAGCTCCCGGCCGATCCACCAGCGGCAGGCCTGGACTTCGCCGGTATTTGGCTTCGAGTGGATGCGGCGCTTGCCGCGCGGCTCGAACTTGAAGTGCTTGACGGCGTTGGTGACGTAGACTTTTTGCCGGTCGACGCCTGCGTCATCGAGAATCGCATCGAACACTTTGCCCGCTGGCCCGACAAAAGGTTTGCCGGCGAGATCTTCCTGATCGCCAGGTTGTTCGCCGACGAAGACCACTTTGGCGTCATCCGGCCCCTCGCCGAACACGGTCTGTGTCGCGTCGCGCCAGAGCGGGCAGCGACGACAACCCTTTGCAGCCTCGCGCAAATCGGAAATCGTCTTGGCATCGTCTTCATCCGGCGCCTCGGCCGGCTCGGGCTTCGGCCAATGTCTTGCCTGCAGCTTGGCGTGGTGCGGCGCCGGCGTTGTCGGCAGTCTGGCAATCATATCCCTGGCGGCCTCGTCCGCTCCTGCGATCAGATCTGGAATGAGCGAGGCCTCGGGAAGGTTCCGCCAATATTTCTTCGGCATCTCCTTCTGCATCGCCTTCACCTTGAGCCGCGCCGGGTTGAAGATGTTTTCGAAATAGGTCAGCCACAACGCCTCGGTGTCGTCCTGATCGGGTGCATCGCCCTTGGCCGCACCCGGCCCGATCGCCAGCCTTTCGCCGTTCCAGTCGGCGGAGGCATAGGGCGTCAGGATGGTCCAGCGCATGCCGGTGAACCGCCGGACGAAGAAATCCGCGTTGCGCTCGACAATGAAATGCTCCGGCTCGAACCAGGCGACGTAGCGCTCGTTCTCGCCGTCGCCGATCTTCCGGAAGCGTACGAAGGCATGCATCTTATGGCTGTCGCGCCGCACCGCCTTTTCCATGGCTTCGAGCCGCCTGGTGTCGGGATCGGATGCGATCGCCAGCAGTTTCGGCTCGGTGCGCAGGCGCCAAAGCATCCAGTAGAGAAAGGCAAACCGGCCGGGGTCGGAGTGGCAGAAGGCGGTTTCGGCATGGGCGATGAACTCGCGCGGGACGGTAAGCTGCGCGCCCTCTGGCACCGCCGGCAAGGCATCTTGAGGATCATTGGCGTCGGACCCGACACCCCAACTAATATCCTCAGGCCGGACCTCATTCAGCGCCAGACGCCGTGCCGCATCGCGCCAACCGGCGAAATCGGTCTGGCTCGCTAGCCGGACAGTGTATCGGGCAAGGTCGAGCTGAGCCGGCTGCATGGTCAAAACAGCGACAGTTGTTCGCAGGACTTTACGATCGTGTCGCGCAGGCCTGTCTTGTCGGTGAGTCCGCCCGGCGACCAGCCTTCGGCGATGATGAAGGGCCTCAGCTTGGCGATCGAATGGCAGATCCGTCCGACATCTTCCAGCCGCATGCGTCGGTGGCGGCGGGTTTCAAGGATCTTCGCCACCACCTTGGTGCCCAGACCCGGAACCCGCAGCAGCGCTTCGCGGTCGGCGCGGTTGATGTCGACGGGAAACCTCGCCCGATTGCGCAAAGCCCAGGCGAGCTTGGGGTCAATGGCGAGATCGAGCATGCCGTCGCTGCTGCCGGCGAGGATTTCCGGCTGCGAAAAGCCGTAGAAACGCATCAGCCAGTCGGCCTGATAGAGCCGGTGCTCGCGCATCAGCGGCGGTTTTTGCAGCGGCAGCGACGATGACGAATCCGGGATCGGGCTGAAGGCGGAATAATAGACGCGCCGCAGGTGATAGCTGCCATAGAGCCGCGCGCTGGTGTGCAAAATGCCGTCGTCGGATGTTTTGTCGGCGCCGACAATCATCTGCGTCGATTGACCTCCGGGCGCAAAGCGTTCGCGCTTCTTGGTCCTCAGCGTCGGCTCGGCTTTTTCCTCCATCTTCCGGCGCAGGTTCGCCATGGAAAGCCGGATCGTTTCCGGCTTCTTCTCCGGCGCCAGTTTCTTGACGCCCTCATCGGTCGGCAGTTCGACGTTGATAGACAGCCGATCGGCGTAGAGCCCGGCCTGCTCGACCAGTTCGGCCGAGCTTTCCGGAATGGTCTTCAGATGAATATAGCCGGAGAATTTTTCGTCCAGCCGCAGCCGCCGCGCCACTTCCACCATTTCGGCCATGGTCTCGTCCGGGGAGCGGATGACTCCTGAGGACAGGAAGAGGCCCTCGATGTAGTTGCGCCGGTAGAAATCCATGGTCAGCTTCACCACCTCGTCGATGCTAAAGCGGGCGCGGCGCACATTCGATGACGAGCGGTTGATGCAGTAGCTGCAATCGTAAATGCAGAAATTGGTGAGCAGGATTTTCAGGAGCGAAATGCAGCGGCCATCCGGCGCATAGGAATGGCAGATGCCCATGCCTTCTGTGGAGCCGATACCGCCGGATTGGAGCGAATCCTTCTTCGCCGAGCCGGACGAGGCGCAGGAAGCATCGTATTTGGCGGCGTCAGACAGGATTGCCAGCTTTTCACGGACGGTGGGTGCGCTCATCCGTTCATGATATGTTCTTGAAGGCTGCAGCGCCACGTCATTTGATGCAGGCGGCGAAAAAGTAATCGCCGCCTGATCGTCGGGCTAGCAGGACGACTGCCCGAGTTCCAGGCGGTCTCTCAGACCTCGTGGAGGTAGAGGTGGTAATCCAGCTCGCTGACGGTGCGGGCGACGCGCAGATACTCCGACTGCTTGATCGCCACGAAGGTGCGATGCAGATCCTCGCCAAGCGCCTCTTTCAGGAAGCTCGATGCCCGCGCCGCCTCGATCGCAGCGCGCCAGTCGACCGGCATGGTCGTGCGCGTGATGGCGGCTTCATAGCCATTCCCAGTGGTTTCGGGGCCGGGGTCGAGGCCTTCATCCAGACCCTTGATGATGCCGGCCAGCACCGTTGCCGCGATCAGGTAGGGATTGGCGTCGACACCCGACGGCCGGTGCTCGATGCGCCGGTTCTTGGCGTCGCCCGCCGGGATGCGCAGCGCCACCGAACGGTTGTTGACGCCCCAGGTCGGCGCCACCGGCGCATAGGACTGCGAGACGAAGCGCCGCCAGGAATTGGCGTGCGGCGCAAACACCAGCATCGATTCGGCCATGGTCTGGATCAGCCCGCCGAGCCCCTGCAGCAGCGGCAGCGACCAGCTTTCGCCGCCAGCCTCGGCAAAAACGTTGCGGCCGTTCTTGTCCTGCAACGAAACATGGAAATGCATGCCGGAGCCGGCGTATTTTTCGATCGGCTTGGCCATGAAGCAGGCGGTGACACCATGGCGGCGCGCCTGCGCCCGCACCAGCCGCTTCAACATGACGAGGTCGTCGGCCGCCCGCATGACATCCTTGCGATAGTTCAGCGTCAGCTCGTACTGGCCGGGCGCGTATTCGGAAATCACCGTTTCGGCCGGAATGCCTTGCGCCTTAGACGCGGCATAGATGTCGGAAAACAGCGGCTCCATGCCGTGCAGATGGTCGACGGAATAGACTTCCGTCTTGGCCGAGCGGCGGCCGTCGAGCACGGCGTCCGCCGGCTTTACCTTGCCGTCGGCGTCACGCTGATTGGCAAGCAGGAAAAATTCGAGTTCGAAGGCGCCGGCGGGATAGAGGCCCTTGGCCGCCAAGATGTCGACCTGCCTGGCCAGCGCCAGCCGTGGGTCCGACGACATAGGCTGTCCCTCGAGATGGTACATCGCCATCAGCAACTGGCCGCGCGGCGGGTTCGTGCCGTAAAGCGGCACCAGGGTGCCGGGGATCGGCCAGGCCCTGAGGTCGCCATCGCCGGTCGTCCAGATCAGCCCGGTTTCGTGAACATCCTCGCCGGTGATGTCGAGGCCGAGGATCGAGATCGGCATGTGACGGCCGCCCTCGAAGATGCTTTTCAGCTCATGCCGGCGCACGATCTTGCCGCGGCCGACCCCGTTGGCGTCGGTCAAGACGATATCGAAGGCTTCGATTTCGGGATGGGCGTCGAGAAAGGCTTGCGCCTCGGCGGGCGTCGAGCCCGAAGGTGAAGTCATGATTAGTGTACTCGAGTTTGGCTTGGCAGCTTGTCTCATGCCGTCAGCCTTGCCGCAACCGTGGCGAAGGCGGTGATCAGCCGGTTGACCTGGGCGCCGGTGGTGGCCGGTGAGATCAGCATCATGTTGTGAAAGGGCGCGATCAGCACGCCCTGGTTGACCAGCGCGACATGGATAGCCGCCTCAAGCTCCGGCGCATGGGCAGTCTCGGCTTCGGCGCCGTTCCTGAGCGGGCCAGGGGCGCAGATGAACTCGACGCGGGCGCCGACGCGGGCGACATGCCAGGGCAGATTGTAGCGATCGATGACGCCGGTCAGCCCTGCATCGAGCCGCAGGGCCAGGCGATCCGCCCGGGCATAATTCTCCTGCGTCATCACCTCTTCGAGCGTTGCGCGCATGGCTGCGAACTGCAGCGGGTTCGCCGACAGCGTCGTGCCCATGCCGGAATAGCCCGGCTCCTTGGTTCGATTGTAGTCGGCATAGCGCGAGGCGACCTCGTCGCTCATGCCCCACACGCTTGCCGGGACGCCGCCGGCGATCGGCTTGCCCAGCACGAACAGGTCGGGCTGCAGTCCGAATTTCCTGGTGTAGCCGCCGGGTCCAGTCGAAATGGTGTGCGTCTCGTCGATCAGAAGCAGCGTTCCTGCCGCGCGCGTCAGTTTGCGCAACGCGTCGTGAAAACCCGGATCGGGCAGCACCATGCAGGAATTTGTCAGCACCGGCTCAGCAATGACGCAGGCGACATCCGTGTCCTTGAGCGCTGCTTGCAGCGCGGCGACATCGTTGAACTCGATGACCTTCGCCATCTTGGTCAGGTCGCGAAACTCACCCGCCAGCCCCGGCCGATTCACGGGCTTGCCGTCGACCATCCGGACCATCGTCTCGTCGACCGAGCCGTGATAGCAGCCGTTGAAGACCAGGATCTTTTCGCGGCCGGTGACGGCGCGGGCGACGCGCAGCGCGAAGCGGTTGGCGTCGGTTGCGGTGGTGGCGATCTGCCAGAACGGCAGACCGAAACGCTCTTGCAGCAGCGGCCCGATGGCCAGAGCATCTTCCGAAGGCAGCATATAGGTCAGGCCGCGCCGGGCCTGGCGGCGGATGGCGCGCGCCACCGGCGGCGGCGCATGGCCGAACATCGAGCCGGTGTCACCGAGGCAGAAATCGTCGAGCCGGTTGCCGTCGATATCCGTGATGGTGGCGCCCTTGGCGCTGTCGACCAGGATCGGGAATGGCGTCGGCCAGTCGTTCATCCAGTGCATCGGCACGCCGCCGAAGAAGCCTGGCAGGCCGTTACCGACCTTGGCCTGCGATTTCGGCCGCGCTTTGCGGAAGGTGTTCGCCTCGCTATCGCGCAATGCAGCGATGCGGTCACGGCTGATACCGCCGATGGACGCCTTTGAACTGTTCGTGCTGTGCATGAAATCCCTCTCGGCCGGCACACTACCCAATTGGCGACGGCAACCGCAATTGGCCGTGTTGGTGCGCTGCATTGGGTCAGCAGCAAGTTCGGCAGACTTGACCTTCCGGCGCAGTCGGGCGCCAATGCGATCGGGTCTGTGGTTTGGGGAGAAAAATGCGGACGATCATCTGCGCTATTGCGCTACTCTTGTCGGCCGCTGCGGCTTCCGCATCGGGCGGCGTCTGGTGTTCCGTCGATGACAAAGCGGTGCAATTCGAGGTCGGCGCCGGGGTCACCAGAGGTATGGGCGGCCCGACCTTCAATTTTCGCGGCGATCTCGAGATACTTGGCCGGCCGGAAGGCGACAGTCTGCGCAAGACCGTCTTCGAGGATTCCGACCTCACCCAGTACTGGCTGGACGACAAGGAGTTGCGGCTGAACGTCTACCACGAGCATCAGCTCGGAGATAAATTCAACTCTGTCGAACTGACGATCCTGACCAAGACCAGTGACGAGGGCGTCTATGACGGCCGGTACACGCTTGCCGTCTACGACAACGCCGCCGACACGGAACAGGACGGCAAGCCGAAAGAATTGACCGGCAAGGTGTCGTGCGGAGCCGAATAGGTCACGCCGAGATATCGATGACGCCGCAGTCGCCGGCGGCACTGCCGAAGGCGACCCGGCGCTCTTCCTTATCCCACATCATCGCGGTGATGGCGCCCTTGCCCGGGCGGCGCAACAGCACCTCTTTGGCATCGGTAAAGCGCACCGCCATGACCATGCCGTCATCATAGCCGACGGCGACGACATCCTGGCTCGGATGGCAGGCAACCGATGTCACCATGGCGTTGCCGCGCGTGCCGAGCTCCAGCGGCGCCTTGCCCATCGGGCCGTCCTTGCCCGAAAACGGCCAGACGATCGCCGCCGGCGCGCCGGAACTCGCCAGCCATTTGCCCTTCACGCTCCACGACAGGCTCTTGACCTTGCCGGGATAGCCGGTCATGCGCATGTGCTTGCCGTCGGCGAGCTTCCAGCCATGCAGCGCGTTTTCCTGCATGGTGGTGACGAGGAAGGCGCCATCCGGCGAGAAGGTGACGCCGGTATGGGCACCGGCCCATTCCAGCTCCACCGGCTTGCCCTCGGCGGCCGGGAAATGCAGCGTCGCGCCATTGTAGCGGGCGACGCCGAAGCGTATGCCCTTGGGGGAGAAGGCCAGCCCCTCGACCGAACGCGGATGGGCAAACTCTTTGGTCTTGCCGTCGGCAAAGCGCACGAACGCAGTCTTGCCTGTGGCATAGGCGATAGCGCCTTGCGGCCCGGCGGCGACGCTGGTGATCCACTTCTTGCCGGCGCTGGCGAGTTCGCTGACATTGCCGCCGGCGGCAACGGCAAAAATCTTGCCGTCCTCGCCGCCGGTGATCAGGCGGTCGTTGGCGGCATCATGGAACGTGGAGAGCAGGCCGTCATTGGCCTGAATTGTCTTGTGGCCGTTGTCGAGCCTATGAACTGTCCCATCGGCCAGCGCAAAATGCGGCACGTTGTCGAGGAAGACGGCGGCAAGGCAGTGACCTTCCAGGTCGAGGGGAGCAACTGTGGGCATCAGGACCATTCCAATGAAGCTGTCACCACTCCCGGGAAGCCACTGAGGCGGCCAGGCCTGGCGTCAACCTTCCCCTTTGTGGGAGAAGGTGGATCGGCGCGCAGCGCCGAGACGGATGAGGGGTGTTGGACGGATCGCCGTCGGTGCCGAGCTGGAGCACCCCTCATCCGACCTCGCTTCGCGAGGCCACCTACTCCCACAAGGGGAGAAGGAAGAGCGGGCAGCGCTAGCGCCATAGAGTCCGGAAATCAAGCCGCCTGGCAGGCGTCAAAGCTCTTCTTCAGCCGTTCGGCGTCAAGCTCGCGGCCGATGAACACCAGCCGGCTCTCATGCTTTTCGCCGTCTTTCCAGGCGCGCTGGTGGTCGCCTTCGATGATCATGTGCACGCCCTGGATGACATAGCGCTCGTCGTCGCCCTCGAGCGCGATGATGCCTTTCAGCCGCAGGATGTTGGGACCTTCCATCTGAGTGATCTTCTCGATCCACGGGAAGAATTTCTTCGGGTCCATCTCGCCGCCGCGCAGCGACACCGACTGCACGGTCACGTCATGGATGTCGGAGGGATGCGCGTGATCGTGATGATGATGGTCGTGATCATGGTCGTGGTGATCGTGGTCGTGATCATGGTGGTCGTGATCATGATCGTGCGCCTCGAGAAAATGCGGATCGTTTTCCAATGCGCGCGACAGGTCGAAGGCGCCGCGGTCGAGCACTTCCGACAGCGCCACGCCGGCGCGCGTGGTGCGGTGGATCCTGGCCGCCGGGTTGATGGCGCGGATGGTGGCTTCGACCTTGGCCAGCTCTTCGGGCGTCACCAGATCGGTCTTGTTCAGCACGACAACATCGGCGAAGGCGATCTGGTCCTCGGCTTCCTTGGAATCCTTCAACCTGAGCGGCAGGTGCTTGGCGTCGACCAGGGCCACGACAGCGTCGAGTTTGGTCTTGGAGCGCACGTCGTCGTCCATGAAGAAGGTCTGCGCCACCGGCACAGGATCGGCGAGGCCGGTGGTCTCGACGACGATGGCGTCGAAGCGGCCGGGACGGCGCATCAGGCCTTCGACGACGCGGATCAGGTCGCCGCGCACCGTGCAGCAGACGCAGCCATTGTTCATTTCGTAGATTTCCTCGTCGGATTCCACGATCAAATCATTGTCGATGCCGATCTCGCCGAATTCATTGACGATGACGGCATAACGCTTGCCATGGTTTTCCGACAGGATGCGGTTGAGCAGCGTCGTCTTGCCGGCGCCGAGATAGCCGGTGAGAACGGTCACTGGGATTTGCGTCTGTGCTTCGCTCATATCTTGCCTCGAAATGGCTGGGCCACGGAATTGCGGGCCGCAAGAAGGGATTGTTGGCCTGATATAGGATGTGTGCCGGCCTTTTGCACGAGGCAAACCGCCTGGGTGTTTGACCCAGGATTGACGAAGCGGATGGGTAGACCCGAGAGGCCGAGTGCGAGGGATGCCGACCATCAACGTGTCGCCGGAAACGCCTCTTCGTTGACCTGTGCTGAGCCGCGCCGCGTCAAACCGTTGCAATCGCCTTGGCGGAAACTCGTTTGTCATCTAACTGAAATAAACATCTGGCATCACCATTTCGAGCACCACAAATGCTTGCCGGCAAAGCTGTTTCGAAAGCCGGAATCTTTTGGATCGTCGATTGCCAACCGGCCGGCTGCGTCTATGCTGCACGCACCGGTACGGCCGAAGAGGGATCACCATGGCCAAGGCGGACAAGACTGCAACGATGAGCCGGCTGCATTCGGCGGCAAGGCTGGCAAGGACCGCGCTGGCGGCGCGGCTTCTGGCGCACGGCTTCTATGCCGGCCAGGACCAGATCATGCTGACGCTCGACCGCGAGGACGGCCAGACGCCCGGCAATCTCGCCGGCCGCCTCGGCGTTCGCCCGCCGACCATCACCAAGACCATCAACCGGCTGCAGGCCCAGGGCTTTTTGGAAAAGCGCGCCTCTTCCGCGGATGCACGCCAGGCGCATATCTTTCTCACCGACACCGGCCGCGAGATCATCCACGCCATCGAGAAGTCGGTGAAGAAGACCGAGAAGCAGGCGTTGAAGGGCCTCGACAAGAAAGAACAGAAGACGCTGTTCAAGCTGCTCGCCCGCATCGAGGCCAATTTGTCGAACGAGGAGCTGGTGCTTGTCGACGACGATGGCGACATCGACGATTGATCTTCCTAGGCGGCTACCGAAGGCCCGCGCACCAGGGTCGACCAGCGGCCGGGCGTCAAGCCGAATGCTTTCTTGAAATGCCTGTTGAAATGGCTCTGGTCGCTGAAGCCGGCGCCAACGGCAATCTCGGCCAGCGGCTCGCCCACCTCGATCATCCGTCTTGCCTTTTGCAGCCGGCGCATCAGCAGGAACCGATGCGGGCTGGTGGAATAGGTCGCGCGAAAATGGCGTGACAGCGCATAGCGGTCGAGCCCGGTGACGGCTTCCAGCTCATCGGAACGAACGGACCGCTCGGCATTCTCCTCGAGATAGCCGCGCGCCAGCGCTGCCGCACGCGAGGCCGACTTCCCCATCGGCTTTGCTTTCTGTCCCGCATGACGCCCCAGATGCTGCGCCAGCTCCGCAACGAAATCGGCGACGAACAGCTCGTCCAGTTCCTCATCGAGCGGCGACAGGGCCGAAAGCAGCGTGCCACGCAAGGCAGGATCGCTGACCACAGCATCCCTGACGAAAGGCAGCGGCGCGCCGTCGAGGCAGTCGAGCAGCAGTGAGGGTTCCAGATAGAGGATCCGGTAGCGCAGACCATCCTCGGTCCCGGCGCCGCCATCGTGCACTTCGTCGGGATGCAGCACGATAACCTGGCCGGGCAGGCTGTGGTTGACAGTGCCCCTGTAGTGGAAGCGCTGCACACCGGAAAGCGTCACGCCGACGGCAAGTGTATCATGACGGTGTAGGTCGAAGGCGTTGCCATGGAAATGCGCCTCGATGCGCTCGATGCCGGTGCTGCCTGGCGCCGAGACGATCCGGTCTTCATCCGCGCACGAACGTCCAAGACCCTGTGTCGCCTCGTGCGTCATCACCTATCCCTGCCCTTCATGGGCGTGCTCCGGAGTCCTCATTTTGGTGTTCGATACGAAATTTGCAATCGTGCTGCGGGACGATCTCGCCGTCTGGCAAAAGCTCAACGTCACGGCCTTCCTGACCAGCGGCGTCGTCGCGCAATTCCCCGACATTATCGGCGAACCCTACCGCGACCGCGCCGGCAACCTTTACAATCCTCTGTCGATCCAGCCGGTCATCGTGCTTTCGGCCGATGGGCCGACGCTCAACTCCATCCACCGGAAGGCGCTGGAGCGGCGCGTGACGGCGTCAGCCTATGTCGAGGAGATGTTTGCCACCGGCTTCGATGCGGCCAACCGCGCCGTCTTCGCCGAGTTCGGCCCTGAGGACGCCAAGATCGTCGGCATCGCGCTGCGTGCCGACAAGAAACTCGTCGACAAGATCACCAAGGGCGCCCGCATGCACGCCTAATTCAGCAGGAAGCGTGTAACGGCGCTCATGAATTCAGTCGGCCGCTCGACGTTCAGCATATGGACGCCCGGAAGCAGTGTAAGCGTGGCGCCGGGGATGCTGGCTGCGATCGCCTCGCTGTGGCTTGCCAGTGTTACCTTGTCGTCTTCTCCACCGATCACCAGGGTGGGGGCGGTAATGAGGGAGACAGTCCGGCGCAGATCGCAATCGCGTACGGCGGCGAAGCATCCCGCGAGACCTTGGGGCGGCGTCGCCAGGACCATCGCGCGGAACGCGTCGACGGTTTCGTTTGGGCCGGCAAGCATCGAGGCGGGAAACCAGTTGTGCATGAACATGTCCGCGGCGGCCGACATGTTGCTCGCAGCAAGGACAGTACGGATCTGCTCGTCAAAGTAAGAAGCCGGCCCGAGATGTGGCGAGGTGTTGGAAAGGATGAGACGCTCGATGCGGTCCGGGGCATGGATACCCAGCCACTGCCCTACGAAGCCGCCCAGCGACAGCCCGCAGAAATGCACGCGGGCGATCTGAAGCGCATCCAGCAGCTCAAGGACGTCGCGGCCCAGCCGATCGAGCGAATAGGCTCCGGCCGGAGCATCGGAACTGCCGTGGCCGCGCAGATCATAGCGCAGCACCCGGAAAGATCCGGCAAATTCCGCAAGCTGCCGGTCCCACATATGCAGGTTCGTCGCAATGGAATTCGAGAGCACAAGCACAGGGCCGGCCCCCGCCAGCTGATAGGCGATCCGGCAGCCGTCGCCCGTCGTAAAATAAAGCGTGTCAGTCATCTGGTCCTCATCTCACCCTGGCGAAAGGAGTTCGATGCTCCCGCCGCCCTTTGAATGAGCCACCCTAGGCCTCGTAATTATCCAGGAAAATTACTATGATTGGACGATCTCAGTAGGTTTTTACGATAATGAATGGTCTAAAACTCCACGACCTACGGTGCTTTGACGCCGTGGCAAGCGAGGGCAGCTTCCAGGCGGCCGCCCTTGCCTTGAACCGATCGCATCCATCCGTCTTCGCCGCTGTCGCACGCCTCGAGCAGTTGCTCGGGCTCACACTTCTCGACCGCAGCGGATATCGGGTGGGGCTGACGGAGGCGGGCCGCGAGTTTCACGCGCGAGCGCAGCTGACATTGCGCGAGCTCGACCATCTGCGAACCTATGCGGGCCAGTTGGCGAGCGGCGAGGAGACGGTCCTGCGTGTCGTCATGGGTGATCTCTGCCCGCGACCGCAAATCCTGCGTATGCTCAGCGGCTTCTTTGCCGAACGCACCGGGACACGCCTGCACCTGGAGTACGAGGCGGTCGGCGGTCCGCTCGAACGGTTGATGGAAGGCTCGGCTGACCTCATCTTCCATCGCGCGGATCCTTCCGATCCGCATCTCGAGCGGATCGATCTCTGCGCGGTGCCCCTCGTGCCGGTGGTGGCGCCTGGGTTCCTTCCGTTCGCGCCTGGCCGCGAGATTGCGCCGGAGCAGATGCGGCCCTTCACCCAGTGCGTGATCCGCGACACGGCGCGGCGGCCATCGCCGGAGAGCTATTTCCTCATCGACGGTGCGCATCAGTGCTCGGCGCCGGATCATCTGATGAAGAAGGAACTGATCCTTCACGGACTGGCCTGGGGCCATCTGCCGGCATGGCTGATCGAGGACGAACTGCGGGATAGGAGGCTGATCTCGATCGCTGGTGCACATCTGCCCGGCCGGACGGAGACCCTGGCGGCGGTGCGCCGGCGCGACCGACCGCATGGACCCGTCGCCCAGGCGTTGTGGCTTCATCTCCAGGCGCAAGTGGCATCCGGCGAGGCGCTTTAGCCGGCATAGGATCGGCCCGCGCTGAGCCTGCGCGCGGCTCCTGTTGTGCCAGTCGCTTTTGGCTTGCCGGGCGCAGGCGATTGCCGCAAAGGTTAAGCGTTGCTCCTCCCTGCCCGGCCTGACATTGAACGTTCCCGCAAAAGCAGACGAAAGCGCAACGCCGCCCGCGGCGATGCTGTTCATGCTTTCCACCTATGTCTTTTTCACCTTTCTCGACACATCGAGCAAATATCTGGTCCTGGCCGGCGTCTCGGCGCTGATCGTCGCCTGGGCCCGCTTCACCGTCCATGTCCTGCTTGTCGGCGTCTTCCTGCGCGGCTGGCGCGAGCCGTCGCGCTTCCGCGCCAACAATTTGCCGGCCCACATCCTGCGCGGCGGTCTGCTGTTCGGCTCGACGATGTGCAACGTCATGGCGCTCAAAACGCTTCAACTGGCCGAGACCACCTCGATTTACTTCTTCGGGCCGATGGTGATCACCGCCCTTGCCGGGCCGCTGCTTGGTGAATGGGCCGGCTGGCGGCGCTGGCTGGCAATCCTGTCGGGCTTTGTCGGCGTGCTCGTCATTACAAGGCCGGGCATCGGCGTGTTCGGCATCGGCCATCTTTTCGCGCTCGGCTCGATGCTGTCGAACAGTTTTTACGTCATCATGACGCGGCGGATGTCAGCCAGCGAAACCTCGGAAAGCCTGATCCTGTTTTCGGCGCTGGCGCCGGCCGTGCTGCTTCTGCCGATGCTGCCGTTCTCGCATGGGCTGCCGCAGGATAGCTGGCACTGGTTCATCCTGGTGATGCTGGGCGTGTTCGGCGCCGGCGGCCACTGGCTGCTGGTGCAGGCCTACCGCCTGGCGACCACCACGGCGCTGGCGCCGTACCCCTATTCGCAGATGGTCTGGATGATCCTGTCCGGCTGGATCATCTTCCACCAGTTCCCCGACCGCTGGACGCTGGTGGGTGCAGCCATCATCGTCGCCAGCGGCCTTTACATCATCCATCGCGAGCACCGTCTGCGGCTGCGCAATCGCACGACCGTCGATGTCGAGGCGGAGGCTCTGGCGAAAAAACTTTGATTTGCGCCGAATCCGATGGCATAACGCCGCATTTAAAAAATTTAAAAGACTCGGGGAGCCAAGGGCTGGCACAAAAGATCAAGCTTTCGACGATCGCGGATGCGCTTGGCGTCTCCACGGCCACCGTCTCCCTCGCCTTGCGCGACAGCCCGCTGGTCGCAGGCGCCACGCGTGACCGCATCAAGGAGCACGCGCGGGCCATCGGTTATATCTACAACCGCCGCGCCGCCTCACTGCGCACCTCGCGCTCGGGCATTGTCGGCGTCGTCGTGCATGACATCATGAACCCGTTCTTCGCCGAGATCCTGCGCTCGATCGAGAGCGAACTCGACCGCAGCCGGCAGACCTTCATCCTGTCCAATCACTACGACCAGTTGGAAAAGCAACGCACCTTCATCGATACGCTGCTGCAGCTCGGCGCCGACGGCGTCATCATGTCCCCGGCCATCGGCACGCCGGCCTCTGACATCGTCATGGCCGAGGAAAACGGCCTGCCGGCGGTGCTGATCGCACGCAGCGTGGAAGGCGCCGACGTGCCGGTGTTTCGCGGCGACGATGCCTATGGCACGGCACTTGCCACCAATCATCTGATCTCGCTCGGGCACAAGCGCATCGCCATGATCGGCGGCACCGACCAGACCTCGACCGGGCGCGACCGCTACCAGGGCTATCTCAACGCCATGGAGGCCGCCGGGCTTGAGGTCAGGCCGTCCTGGCGCATCGCCGGGCCGCGCACCAAGCAGGGCGGATTCGAGGCGGCTGGACAGTTTCTGGCGCTTAAAGACAAGCCAACCGCCGCTTGCTGCTGGAATGATCTGGTCGCCATCGGCCTGATGAACGGCATTGCCCGCGCCGGCCTGGTGCCGGGCGCCGACATCTCGGTGACCGGCTATGACGATCTCGAGGAGGCGGCAATCGCGACACCGGCGCTCACCACAGTCTGGAATGGCCAGCGAGAGGTCGGCCGCCGTGCCGCCAGCGCGCTGCTCGACAAGCTGAACGGACAGGCGGTACGGCCGTCACAGGAACTGATCAAGCCGGAACTGCATGTGCGCCAGTCGACCGGCAAGCCGGTGGAGCGTGCATGACCAAGACTGATGCGTTGCAGACCGTCGCCGTTCTGGTGCCAGGACATTTCAACGACCATGCGGTCGAGCGCATCGACCGCACCTTCAAGCGGGTCAAGATAGAGCGCGCCGATCCCGCCCTGGTCACCGACGAGATGCGCCATGACGTGCGCGCCATTGCGTCCTTCGCCGGCGTCAATGCGGCATTGATGGATGCATTGCCCAACCTCGAACTCATCGCCTCCTTCGGCGTCGGCTATGATTCGGTCGATGCCGGCCATGCGGCCAAGAAAAACATCATGGTCACCAACACCCCCGATGTTTTGACCGAGGAGGTCGCCGACACCACGGTCGGCCTTTTGCTCAACACCGTGCGTGAACTTTACAAGGCCGAGAAATGGCTGCGCGACGGCAGTTGGGTGAAGAAGGGCAACTATCCCCTGAGCCGGCTGACCTTGCGCGGTCGGCATGTCGGCATTTTCGGCATGGGCCGCATCGGCCTTGCCATTGCGCGCCGGCTGGAAGCGTTCGGGCTTCCGGTGGCCTACCACAACAGGCGCAAGGTCGAAGGTCTGGCTTATGAATACCACCCGACGCTGAAGGGCCTTGCCGAAGCGGTCGATACGCTGATTTCCGTAGTGCCGGGCGGCGCTTCCACGGAGAAGGCGGTCAATGCCGAAATCCTGGCGGCGCTTGGCGCCAACGGCGTTTTCGTCAACATCGGCCGTGGCAGCACGGTCGACGAGGCAGACCTCGCCGCAGCGCTTGCCAACGGCACCATCGCCGCGGCCGGGCTCGATGTTTTCGCCGATGAACCGAATGTGCCCAAGGCTTTGCTGGACGCGCCAACCTCGCTTTTGCCCCATGTCGGCTCGGCCTCGCACCATACGCGCCGCGCCATGGCGGATCTGTGCGTCGACAATCTGGTATCCTGGTTCAGCGAGCGCCGGCCACTGACCCCGGTGCCTGAGACGGCGCAAGTCAAGCCACGAAGCTGAGCGGCTCTCTGCCACACTCGTTAACGTCGGCTTAACGCTTTGGAATCATTCTGCATCTGCGCCGGGGGGCGCGGAGTGCAAGATGACGAAAGTTCCGGCATTGATTGCGGCAGCGGCACTTTTCGCCGGCTTTCAGCTGTTTCACGGCGGCAGCAGTGAAAGTTCGGCCAATGAAGCAAGGCCGGCAACCACCTTCAGGCTGGTCGCCAATGGCGACGAAGGCGACTGCGCGGTTAGCCGCGGCGCCGCGATTGACGATGGCCTGTCGCTGTTGGCCGTGGCGCCGAGTTGCCGCGGGTTGCTGCCGGGGATCGAGCGGGCAAAATTCTGGCGAGAGGGCGAGGACGGCACAATCGCGTTCAGCGCCGACGGCACCGACCCGATCGTCACCTTCTCGGTTGCGGATGGCGACGGCTACGAATCCTACGCTCCGGCCACGCCGCTGCTTTCGCTGGCGACAACCGGCGAACGGGATCAATCCGCCGGCAATTGATCGTCGGGATTTATTCCGCCGCCGCCCGTGCACCGGCCTTCGCCGCCGCATGCAGCCGCACCGCATCCCCGAAGGCGCGGAAGATCTTGGCCGAGTTGCCGTCCGACTTGACCCAGTATTCGGGGTGCCATTGCACGCCGACGGCGAAGGCGCGGGCGTCCTTCACCGAAACCGCCTCCACCGTGCCGTCGCCGGCAACCGCCTCGACTTGCAGCTTCGAGCCGAGCCGGTCGATGCCTTGGCGGTGCAGCGAGTTGACCTTGATGTCGCCGGCGCCGAATACACCGGCCAGGCAACTGCCCGGCTTGATCGAAATGGTCTGGTGAATGGCGAAACGTTCGTCCTGATTGTCGCTCACCTGCGCGCGATGGTCCAGCGAACCTTCGCGCTCCTGGATCTCGGTGCCAAGCGTGCCGCCTAGCGCCACGTTCAACTCCTGGATGCCGCGGCAGATGGCAAGCAGCGGCACGCCGCGCTCGATCGCCTTGCGGATCAGCGGCAGCGTGGTGGAATCGCGCGCCGGGTCGTAGGGGCCGTTGGCTTCGCTGGCGTCGCCGCCATAGAGCGATGGATGCACGTTGGACTTCGAGCCAGTGACCATGACACCGTCGACCGAAGACAACAGCTCGTCGAAGTCGAGCCGGTCACCGAATGACGGCACCAAAAGCGGGAACACGCCGGCGCCGGAAAGTGCTGCCTCGATATATTGCTGCGGGACGGCATGCCAAGTGTAGTTGTCGAACTGACGGACGTCGGTTGATATGGCGACGAGCGGCTGGTGCATTTTGGGTCCGGATTCCATTTGGAGCGAAGCGAATAATCTATTGTGCCTGCAAAATAGGCGATCCGAAGGCGCTTTTCCATGCCAAGTTTCGCCATCTCGCATGGGCCACGCGCGACCGTTAGACTATAGTTGCAGGCCGGGCGCGCGCCTCGCGGATTTGTCATTAGCGCCGCCTCAAATCCCGCCGCCATGCTGGACTCGACCCCTTGCCCGTGTATTGTTTCGGGCAAATCGACAGCGGGCGCGAGGAGATGTCCCTGATGTCGGTTTGTTGGTCCAAAAGGGAGGTTCTGCATGGATCGTCGTTCATTCATCCGCAAGGCCGGGGTCACCGGCGTGGGCGCCGCGGCGGCTGCCGCGACGCTAGCCGCACCGGCAATCGCCCAGTCCAATCCGAAAGTGACGTGGCGGTTGGCGTCATCCTTCCCCAAGTCACTCGATACGATCTATGGCGGCGCGGAAGTCTTCTCCAAGATGCTGTCGGAAGCGACGGACGGCAATTTCCAGGTCCAGGTCTTCGCCTCCGGCGAACTCGTGCCCGGCCTGCAGGCCGCCGACGCCACCACTGCCGGCACTGTCGAGGCCTGCCACACGGTGTCATACTATTACTGGGGCAAGGACCCGACATGGGCGCTCGGTGCGGCAGTGCCGTTCTCGCTCAACGCGCGCGGCATGAATGCCTGGCACTATCATGGCGGCGGCATCGACCTGTTCAACGAGTTTCTTGCCACGCAGGGTCTTTTCGGCCTGCCCGGCGGCAACACCGGCGTGCAGATGGGCGGCTGGTTCCGCAAGGAGATCAACACCGTCGCCGACCTGTCCGGCCTCAAGATGCGCATCGGCGGCTTTGCCGGCAAAGTGGTGCAGAAGCTCGGTGTCGTGCCGCAGCAGATCGCCGGTGGCGACATCTATCCGGCGCTGGAAAAAGGCACGATCGACGCCGCCGAATGGGTCGGCCCCTATGACGACGAGAAGCTCGGCTTCTACAAGGTCGCGCCCTATTACTACTATCCCGGCTGGTGGGAAGGCGGCCCGACCGTCCATCTCCTGTTCAACAAGGCGAAGTACGAAGAGCTTTCGCCGGCCTACAAGTCGCTGGTGCACACGGCCGCGCACGCGGCGGACGCCAACATGCTGCAGAAATACGACTACCTCAATCCTGCAGCAGTCAAGCGGCTGGTGGCCGGCGGCGCGAAATTGCGCCCGTTCAGCCAGGACATCATGGCCGCCTGTTTCGAGAAGGCCAATGAGGTCTACACCGAAATGGAAGCCACCAACGCACCGTTCAAGAAGATCTGGGACTCGATCAAGGGCTTCCGCAAGGAGCACTATCTGTGGGCGCAGGTGGCCGAGTACAATTACGACACCTTCATGATGGTCCAGCAGCGCAACGGCAAACTGTAGGCTGGGATCTGTCCCTTCTCCCCGTCACTATACGGGGAGAAGGTCCCGGCAGGTGGATGAGGGGCGGCGCAAACTTCGGCGATTGATCGCCTTGGGCTTGGTAGCCGCCCCGAAATTATAGCTTATCTCTCCAAGCGTTGACGCTGCACCTCACCTGCCTGCCGGCATCCTCTCCCCGTATAGTGACGGGGAGAGGGACGCGGTCATCGTCGTTTCGCCAATCGCCAACGTCGCAGGATTGAGGCTGCCCTTCATTCCCTGCCCGGCACCACCAACACCTTGACCTCGCCGGGCGCTGCCGGATTGGCGATCACCGAGGCGGCTTCCTCCAGGCCGACCTGCCTTGAGATGAGCTTGTCGATCTCGATTGCGCCGGACGCGACAAGGTCCGCCGCCCGCCTGTGGGTGAAGGGGTTGATGAACGAGCCGAGAACCTTCAGTTCGCGAAACAGGATGTCGAACGGTTCGAAGGGCACTTTCACGCCTTGCGGCATCACGCCGACGATCACCACCGAGCCGCCGGACTTCGCCAGCCGCATCGATTGTTCGACGGTATCGGGGACACCGGCGCATTCGAGCACCACGTCGGCCCCGCCGGGCACAAGACCGGCTGGGCCGGCGATCGCCTCGATCGGGTCGACCGCGTTTGGGTCGACCGTCGCCGTTGCACCGAGTTCTTCAGCGAGCGCCCGGCGGGAGGCCTGCCGCGTCGACAGGATGATGGTCGCCGCTCCTGCGAGCCTCGCCAATTGCACGGTAAGCAGGCCGATGACGCCGCCACCAAGCACCACCACGGCAGCGCCGGGTCTGATTCCGGCGAGGTCGACAGCGTGCAGGCAGCAGGCCAGCGGCTCGCAGAAGGCGCCATGCGTTGGCTTGAGGTTCGCAGGCAGAAGAAAGGCCTGGTTCTGCGGCATCACGACGTAGTCGGCGAAGCCGCCGTCGCGATGGATGCCGATGGCCCTGAGATTGCTGCACAGATTGACGCGGCCGGCTCGGCAATGACTGCAGCGTCCGCAGAAGATGTTGGGATCGCCGGTAACACGGTCACCGATGGCGATGCCGGAAACCGCGTCGCCGACAGCCTCGACGATGCCGCAGAATTCGTGACCAAGCGTCACCGGCGGGCTCGAAGGGAATTCGCCGTGGAGGAGGTGACGGTCGGTGCCGCAAACGCCGCAGGCTTCAACGCGCACCAGAACGTCCTGCGGTCCCGCAACAGGCTTGTCGACCTCCCGTAGCGCAATGCTGGCCACGGCTTCCAGGCGCACGGCTCTCATGACATCCTCACTCAGGTTCTCAGTGTTCACACATCAGTTGAAGTTCGGCGGCTGCGACAGGTCGGTCGCCGGCGGCGCCGGCTTGGCGGGCGGCGTCTCGCCGAAATTCGGCGGCTGCGAGAGATCGTTCGACGGTGGCGCCGCGGGTGATGGGCCACCGTTGGCTGGTGGTGGTGTGCCGAGAGGCGCAAGGCCTGGCATATCAGGCAAGTTGATCTCGATCGTTCCCGGATCGACGGCCGCACCCTTGTAGCGCATGACCATTTGCGGGAAGGCGATGGTCAGCCCGATCATGATCACCTGGATGCAGACGAAGGGCACGGCGCCCCAATAGATCTGGCCGGTGGTCACCGGCGCGATCTGCTTGCCGGTGAGGCGATCGAGATAGGGCACGCGCGCGGCGACAGAGCGCAGGTAGAACAGCGCAAAGCCGAAAGGCGGGTGCATGAAGCTTGTCTGCATGTTGACGCCGAGCAGCACGCCGAACCAGATCAGGTCGATGCCGAGCTTATCGGCAGCCGGCGCCAAGAGCGGTACGATGATGAAGGCGAGCTCGAAGAAGTCGAGGAAGAAGGCGAGCACGAAGACCAGGATGTTGACGCCGATCAGGAAGCCGACTTCGCCGCCCGGCAGCGACGTCAACAAATGCTCGACCCAGACGTGGCCGTTGACGCCGTAGAAGGTCAGCGAGAACACCCGCGCGCCGATCAGGATGAACAGCACGAAGGAGGAAAGCCTGGTGGTCGACGCCAGCGCCTGCTTGATGACATCCAGCGACAACCGCCCCTTCATTGCCGCCATCGCCAGGGCGCCAACCGCGCCCATGGCGCCGCCCTCCGTCGGGGTTGCGATGCCAAGGAAGATGGTGCCCAGCACCAGGAAGATCAGTGCCAGAGGCGGGATCAAAACGATGATCACCTGCTGCGCCAGCCTGGACATCATGTTGATGTTCAGGCCCTTGTCGGCGATCGCCACGATGTAGATGAGGATCACGCCGATGCTGGCGCCAAGGATGTCGGCATTGTCGCCATGCGCCGGCTCAAGGTAGCGATAGGCCGCATAGGAAGCCGCGACTGCCACCAGCAGTGCCGCGAGCAGCGACAGCACGCCGTGGCCAAGCGTGCGGGCCGCCAGCGGCAACGCCGGCATCGAGTTCGGCCGGACGATCGACATGATCAGGATGTAGAGCGTGTAAAGGCCGGTCAGCACCAGGCCGGGGATCAGCGCGCCGGCATACATGTCGCCGACCGAACGGCCGAGCTGGTCGGCCAGAACGATCAGCACCAGCGACGGCGGGATGATCTGGGCGAGTGTGCCGGATGCCGCGATGACGCCCGACGCCAGTCGTCGGTCATAGCCGTAGCGCAGCATGATCGGAAGCGAGATAAGTCCCATGGCGATGACCGAAGCCGCGACCACGCCCGTGGTAGCGGCAAGCAGCGCGCCGACGAAAATCACCGCATAGGCAAGGCCGCCGCGAACCGGGCCGAACAGCTGGCCGATCGTGTCGAGCAGGTCCTCGGCCATGCCCGATCGTTCCAGCACGATGCCCATGAAGGTGAAGAACGGGATTGCCAAGAGCGTGTCGTTCGACATCACCCGGCTGCCGTAGAAATTGTCGGGCAGCGCATGCAGCAGCGGCCACGCCAGGTTGATCGAGCCGCCCGAATAGGGCGACAGCACGACGCCGATGAAGAAGAACATCAGGCCGTTTGCGGCGAGTGAAAAAGCGACGGGATAGCCGATCAGCAGGAAGATGATCAGCGAAGCGAACATGATCGGCGCCATGTTCTGGGCGATGAACTCGATCATGGGCGCGCCTCCTGGGCGAGCGCCTTGGCCTCTTCAGCAAGGGCTTTAGCCTCGAGCTCGGCCTGTTCGTGCACCGAGATGAACGGATTGGGATCGTCCATGTCGCCGCGCATGATGGCGATCTTCTTGATGATCTCGGAGATGCCTTGCAGCGCCAGCAGGAAGAAGCCGACGAGCAGGATCGCCTTGGCCGGCCAGATGATCAGGCCGCCGGAATTGTTCGACATTTCGCCGCTGCGGAACGACAGCGACACGTAGGGGACAAAATAGATCACCATCAGCGTCACGAACGGCATCAGGAAGAAGACATGACCGAGCAGGTCGATCCAGTGCTGCACGCGGCGCGACCACATGCCGTAGACGATGTCGATGCGGATATGGTCATTCTGCTTCAGCGTATAGGCGGCGGCCAGCATGAAGGCGGCGCCGAACAGGTACCACTGCAGTTCCAGCCAGGCATTCGACGAGACGTCGAAGACCTTGCGGATGATGGCATTGGCGGCGCTGACCAGGATTGCCAGCAGGATCAGCCACGATATCCACCGGCCGATGAACTCGTTCATACGGTCGATCGTTCTGGATAGAGCGAGCAGCCCTGCCATGCATTTCCTCCCTGAGGTCGAAGGCGCGCCGGCTCCCCTATTTTCCGTCGCGCCGCTGTGGCCCAACGGTATGCCGTGCGTGGTTCGGCGGGTCAACATGGCATGGGCGCGATCAACGCCGTCGTGACGGGAGGCAGGGGATAAGTGCCGACCGGCTGCTGCGTCATGCAACCAAAGTCTGACAGCGGATGCGGCGATCAGGCGATCTTCTGCTGGTCGCGGCCGGGACCGATCAGCACAAGTGCCGCGACCAGGAACAGATACATCCAGCCATCGCGCCATTCGATCGGGAAATAGCCGGCCCATAGCGATTCGGCCATGCCGAAGGCGGCCGCACCGAGCGCGGCCCGAGGCGGCGAGAGATAGCCGCCCACCGCCGTCACGAACAGGATTTTCAGCCCGTAAACGAGGCCCGAGCCGAAGCTGACATTGCCGTAGTAAAGGGCGGCCATGATTCCGGCCAGCGCGGCGCAGAAACCGCCAAACAACACCGCATGCCGGAACACTGCGCGCACGTCCACGCCGCACATGGCAGCCGCTTTGGGATCGTCAGAGACGGCTCGCCAGCGGCGACCGAAGCCTGAGCTGGCGAACGCCCATGCGGCGAGCATGATTGCCGCCAGAACCACCGCGCAATCGATGAGCTGGATCAGCGTCAGCGTCGCCTGGAAGCCGGCATCCTGAGCGAAGACAATGGGTTGCGCCAGCATAGGCGGCAGCCACCAGTCATGCGTGTCGGCGGCGATACGGCTTGCTTCCGACAGCACCAGCAGGATGCCGAGCGTCGTCACCACAATGGCATTGGGCGTGCGGTCGGCCAGCGGTTCGAAGACGCTGCGCGACAGCACGTGGCCGATCAGCGCGGCATAAAGGAAAGCCGTGACGACGCCGAGCACCACTGCCGCCAGCAAGGTCAGCCACAATACCTGATAGCCGAAGGCCACGGTCAGGATCATCGTCTGGCCGCAAAAGGCGAACAGCGCGCCATAAGCGAGATTGGTCCGGTGCAGGATGCCGTTGGTCAGCACGTAGCCGAAGGCAAGCAGCGCATAGAGCGCGCCGGAATGCAGCCCGTTCAGCACCTGCTGGAAGAAATAGAGCATAGACAGCTTTCCGGGCGCTGGAGCCCGCGCCAATGTTTGCATCGTAGAATCTAACTTGTCAAATGCGGTTTATCGGTTAGATTTCTGATATGACGGTATCCTGGACCCCGCATCGCTTCACCGGCGGCATTCTTGCGCTCGATACGGCCAACACCGTGGTGTTGCGCAAGGATCCGGAAAAGACCTTCGACCGTTTTGACGATCCGGCCGAGATCGCGCGCTTCGCCGATGCCGCAAGCGGCTTTCGCGGTGCCGAGCTTGGCGGCAGACCGCTGGAGGCGACCTCGCCGGACAGGATCGCTCCGGTGGTGCTGGCGATCCGCGAGACGACCGACCGCCTGTTTCGCGGCGCGGTGTCGAAAGGTGCGCTTGCCGCCGGCGACCTCGCCGCTTTTCTCAAGGCCTGCGCCAACGGCCTCGATCGGAGCCCTGCCGAAATCGGCGCACCGGGTAGACCGTTCGGCGATCCATCGACGCCGATCGCGTTCGAGGCGGCGCTGGCGGTTTCGGCCTTGTCGCTGCTGCGCGACGACACGGTCGCCAGGCTCAGGATCTGTCCCAATTGCAGCTGGCTGTTTCTCGACAGGAGCCGCAATTCCAGCCGCCTTTGGTGCGATATGGCTGTGTGCGGCAACCGCCAGAAAGCAAGCCGTCACTATCGCCGCCGCACGGCGGCACATGAGGTCAACAATGCCTAGGGTTGTTTTTCGTTCAATCCTTGTCGGTGCTGCGCTCATTGCAGCCGTTGCGCTTGGCGCCTGCCGCGACACCGGCGGCGACGGCAAGCTGTTCGAGGTTTCCGGCAAGGTCGTCGTCTTCAACTACCGTCTCGCCCGGGCGACCTATGTCGTGACGCTGCGGCCCCTGCAGCCGATGGGCGAAGGCCAGGTGGCGGTCGCCAGTTTCCAGAATCCGGCCGGCGGCCCTCCCCTGGTAGTCGAGCAGAAGGTCTGGCCGAAGCTCGACAAGGTCAGCCTGGAGAGCCCGGCGCTCACCTGCATCGTCAAGGACAAACCCTATGCGATCTCCATCAGCATCAGGGGTCCTGACGGCACGTTCCTGCAGAAGATCGACACGACGCTGATGTCGAGCGAGGACCAGTCGATCCTTCCCGACCGGCCGCTGGTGGTCGACCAGCTCTATACGGCCAATCCCGATCTTGCCGGCCATCCCGACGGCAAGCTGCCGGGTGAGCCGAAGCCGGATTGCTCGAAAGGCTGACGCGTCTTTGCCGGGCGCGACTGCGTGGAAATTTTCGGTCGCCGGACAACCGCCGCGGACCGATTTCGTGCCGGATACGCGACGGCAGCGGATCGTTCGTTGCGCTTTGCCTGGCACTTTCGATTTCGTTTGACCTGCCTTGCAAGCGGAGAAAGACTGGGCCATCTCACTCCTACGTTGGCTGCGCGCCCCCCGGTGCTGCCTCCGCCGAGGAAATGCCTGATGACGCTGCACGACGTCGCGCTCGACGACAAGTTTGATCTCGGTAAGGAGCGCATCTTCCTGTCCGGCGCACAGGCGGTCATCCGCATGCTTTTGATGCAGCGCGAGCGCGACCGCCGGGCCGGCCTCAACACGGCCGGCTTCGTGTCCGGTTATCGCGGCTCGCCGCTCGGCGGCCTCGATATGCAGCTGTGGCGGGCGAAAAAGCAGCTGGCGCAGGCCGACATCGTTTTCCAGCCCGGCCTCAACGAGGAGCTTGCCGCCACCGCCTGCTGGGGCTCTCAGCAGACGGAATTGCTGGGCGAAGGCAAGCATGACGGGGTATTTTCGGTCTGGTACGGCAAGGGTCCGGGCGTCGACCGCTCCGGCGACGTTTTCCGCCACGCCAACCTCGCGGGATCGTCGAAGTATGGCGGCGTGCTTGCGCTGATGGGCGACGACCATATGGCCGAATCATCGACCAATGCGCACGCCACCGAATTCCTGTTCGTCGACACCATGGTGCCGATCCTCAACCCGGCCGGCGTTCAGGAGATCATCGACTACGGCCTCTACGGCTTTGCCATGTCGCGCTTCGCCGGCACCTGGGCGGCTATCAAATGCGTCAAGGACAACATCGAATCCACGGCCTCCGTCGATGCCGCGCTCGAGCGCCTGAACATCGTCGTGCCGGAGTTCGATATGCCGCCCGGCGGCCTCAACATCCGCGATGAGATCGACATGCTCGGCCAGGAGGAGCGGCTGCATGAATACAAGCGCGCCGCTGCATCCGCCTTCATCCATGCCAACGGCCTGAACCGCATCGTCTATTCGGGCGGCCGCGCGCCGAAGCTCGGTATCATCACGCTCGGCAAGAGCTATCTCGATGTCCGCCAGGCGCTGGAAGACATCGGCATCGACGAGGCCGCCGCCGGCCGCATCGGCATCCGCCTGTTCAAGGTCGGTTGCCCATGGCCGCTCGACCTGCAGCATATCGCCGAATTCGCCCGCGGCCTCGACACCATCGTCGTCGTCGAGGAGAAGCGCTCGCTGATCGAGGTGCAACTGCGCGAAAACCTCTACGGCACCGCCACCCAGCCGATGATCGTCGGCAAGAAGGACGAGCGCGGCGACTGGCTGTTCCCGGCCAAGGGCGCGCTCGACCCCAACGAGATCGCCATTGCGCTGGGCGAGCGCATCCTGCGCACAATCGGCCCTTCGGAAGAGATCACTGCCAAGGTGGCAAAGCTGCGCCAGTTCCAGGCGATGCTTGCCGACACCAGCGATATCGGTTCGCGCACGCCGTTCTTCTGCTCCGGCTGCCCGCACAATTCCTCGACCAAGGTGCCGGTCGGCTCGATCGCCGCCGCCGGTATCGGCTGCCATTTCATGGCGCTGTGGATGGACCGCAACACGGTCGGCTTCACCGCCATGGGCGGCGAGGGCGCACAATGGGTCGGCCAGGCGCCATTCTCCAAGCGCGGCCACATTTTCCAGAATCTCGGCGACGGGACCTACAATCACTCCGGCACGCTGGCGATCCGCTTCGCGCTGTCGACCGATGCCAACATCACCTACAAGATCCTCTACAACGACGCCGTCGCCATGACCGGCGGCCAGCCGCATGAGGGCGGCCTGACTGTCGACATGATCGCCAGGCAGGTGCGCGCCGAAGGCGTCGAGCGCATCGCCATCGTCACCGACGAGCCGGACAAATATGCGGGGAAGGCCGAATTCCCCTCCGGCGCCACCATCCACCACCGCGACGACCTCGACCTCGTCCAGCGCGAGCTGCGCGACGTCAAGGGCGTCTCGGTGCTGCTCTACGACCAGACCTGCGCCGCCGAAAAGCGCCGCCGCCGCAAGCGCGGCACCTTCCCGGATCCCGACAAGCGGGTCTTCATCAACGAACTGGTCTGCGAGGGCTGCGGCGATTGCGGGGTGCAATCGAACTGCGTCTCGATCCAGCCGGTCGAAACCGAGTTCGGCCGCAAGCGCAGAATAGACCAGTCGAGCTGCAACAAGGACTTCTCCTGCGTCAACGGCTTCTGCCCGTCCTTCGTCACCGTGCACGGCGCCAAGATCAGGAAGGCCGAAGGCATTGCCGGGCGCTCCGACCCGCTTGACGGCGTGCCGGTGCCAGCCGAATTCCCGCTCGGTAGCGAGGGTTGGGCGGCGATCATCGACGGCGTCGGCGGCACCGGCGTCGTCACCATAGGTGCTGTGCTCGGTATGGCCGCCCATCTCGAGGACAAGGGCTGCGGCATGATCGACATGGCCGGCCTCGCCCAGAAGGGCGGTTCGGTGTTCACCCATGTCCGCATCGCCCGCACGCCGGACGACATCCACGCGATCCGCGTTTCGGCCGGCAAGGCCGACCTGGTACTCGGCTGCGACCTCGTCGTCTCGGGCGCCAAGAAGGTGCTTGGCGCGGTGCGCGAAGGCCATACCATCTTCCTTGCCAACACTGCCGAGATCATGCCTGGCGAATTCGCCCGCTCGGCCGATTTCTCGCTGCCCATCGAGCGCCTGAAGAAGGCGATCCGCGCTGCCGCTGGCGGCGACAAGACGCATTTCTTCGACGCCACGCGCACCGCCACCCAATTGTTCGGCAATTCGCTCGGCGCCAACATGTTCATGCTCGGCTTCGCTTTCCAGCATGGCGGGCTGCCGCTGTCCGCGCAAGCCGTTGAAAGAGCGATTGAATTGAATGGCGAGGCGGTGGCGATGAACATCGCCGCCTTCCGCTGGGGCCGGCGCGCCGCGCATCAGCCGGAGTTTGTGCGCGGCCTCATCGCGCAACCGAGCAAGGCCACTGAGATCGCCGAGACGCTGGACGATATCATCGCCCGCCGCGTCGCTTTCCTCTCTGCCTATCAGAATGCCGCCTATGGCAGGCGCTATGTCGAGCGGCTGGCGGTCCTGCGTGCCGCCGAGGCAAAGGCCGTGCCCGGCTCGACCGCGGTGACCGAGGCAGCCGCCAAAAATCTGTTCAAGCTGATGGCGATCAAGGACGAATACGAGGTGGCGCGGCTCTACACTGACGGCTCCTTCGCTATGGAGCTGTCAAAACAGTTCCAGAGCTACGAAAAGCTCGAATTTCATCTGGCGCCGCCGATCATGGGCAGGCGCGGCAATGACGGCAAGCCGAGGAAATCGAGCTTCGGCCCGTGGATGATGAAGGGATTTCGCCTGCTGGCCGCGCTGAAAGGCCTGCGCGGCACGGCCTTCGACGTGTTCGGCTACAGCACTGAGCGGCGCATGGAGCGGCAGCTTCTGGCCCGCTATGAGGCCGATCTGGAGCTTGTCGCCAAGGCACTTGCGCCAGGCAGGATCGAGGCCGCCATCGCCCTTGCCTCAGTGCCGGCGCTCATTCGCGGCTACGGCCATGTCAGGCAAGCCAGCGCCGAAAAGGCCGAGGGCGAGCGCACAAGGCTTGTCGAGCGGCTGGCCAACACGCCGGCGCGGCCTGAACTTCAGGCCGCCGAGTGATCGATACGCCTTGTTTACCTGAACACGAATTTTCGCGGTTTACGCCGGTGGAGCCGACTTGACGCCAAGCGTCGAAACGGCATCTCTAAACCTTTCTTAAGGCGAATGTGACATGACTGCGGTTCGTGCGACACCGCAGGCCATGCAAGAAAACAAAGCCGCAGAGATAGGTGAGGACGTCTATGCTGGGTTCGTGCGATCGTTGTTCAACGATCCCGGGATCCTGCTGATTGGCGCATTTTGCCATGGCCTCATCGGCATTCTGGTTTATTTTACCTCGGGGCATCCGGCCTATCTTGCATTGGCCGCGCTTATGCTTGGGGCGGGGCTTTACCGTTACTACGGCATCCGCAAAGGCCTGCGCATAGGCAGTTTCGAAACTTATGAACAAGCCAAGAAGTGGGAACGCTACTACCTGGTTGGCGGCACCATCCAGGCTTTCTTCATGGGGCTTTTCTGCTTCACCTCAATCTATCTCATTCCCGATGTCTTCGGGGAAAGCGCCGCCATCGCCGTCATAATGGGCTCGACGGTGACCATTGTCGGCCGCAATTACGGCTCCAAGACCATGGTTGCGGTGCAGGCCTTCACGGTGGTGCTGCCGATCGCGGTCGGGCTGATGCTCAAGGGACATCTCGGCGATTTCATCCTCGGCCTCTACATCGTGCCGTTCATCTTCATCATCACCCGGATGGCCAGCCACGTCCGCACCGTGCTGTTCAACGCCATTTCGGAGCGCAAGACGGCCGCCAGGCTCGCCGAGCGCTTCAACCGCGCGCTCAACACCATGTCGCATGGCCTGGTCATGCTCGGCCCCGACGGCAAGGTCGTGGTCGGCAATGCCGAAGCCGCGCATCTGATGTCGCTGCGCTCGCCCGACCAACTGCTCGGGCGGTCGATCCATTCGCTGCTCCTGCGCGGCGTCGCCGGCGGCATGCTGGCGCCGAAAGACTGTCGTTATGTCGAAGCGCAGCTGACGCGCGCCTTGCGCGAGGGCCGCGACCGCAAGGTGCTGGTCTCCTTCTCCAATGGCCAGCACTACGAGTTCTCGGCCCGTGAAGGCAATCAGGACCTCGGTGTCATCACCTTCGAGGACGTCACCGCCCGTGTCGAGGCTGAGGAAAAAATCCGCTTCATGGCGCGATATGACAGCCTTACCGGCCTGCCGAACCGCGCGTATTTCCATGAGCTGGTCGGCGAGGCCATGGCGTCGGGCAGCCGCGACCGCCTGTGTGCCCTGGCGGTGCTCGATCTCGACGATTTCAAGAGCGTCAACGACACCCTTGGCCATCCGGTCGGCGACGGACTTATCTATGCCGTTGCCGAGCGGCTGGCGGCCGTCGCCGGGCAAGGCGTCAATGTCAGCCGTTTCGGCGGCGACGAGTTCATGATCTTCTTCGACCGCGTCGAGGATGAAAGCCATCTGACGGGCCTGCTCGACCAGATCTTTGCCGATCTGCAGGGCGAGGTCGACGTCGCAGGCCACGGTCTGCGCATCCAGGCAAGCGCGGGCGCCGTGCTGTCCAGGGTCGAGGACACCGATGTCGACGCCATGATCGTCAAGGCCGATCTGGCGCTCTACAAGGCCAAGGAACTCGGCAAGAACAACTGGCGGCTGTTCGAGGCAGCGATGGATGCGGCGTTCCGCAACCGCCAGCTGATGAAGGCCGATCTGCGCACGGCGGTCGAAGGCAAGGCGCTGCGGGTGGTCTATCAGCCGATCGTGGCGATGAACACCATGCGCATCGCCAGCTGCGAGGCCCTGTGCCGCTGGGATCATCCCGATCTCGGGCCGGTTTCGCCCAGCATCTTCATTCCGCTGGCCGAAGAAATGGGCATCATTTCCGAGATCAGCACTTTTGTGCTCGCGGCTGCCTGCGCCGAATGCGCCAAATGGCCGGGCCAGACCAGCGTCTCGGTCAACCTTTCGGCCAAGGATTTCCGCAACCGCGACGTTGTCCAGAAGGTTCGCGACGCGCTTGCCACTTCGGGGCTCGCCGCCGGCCGCCTCGAGATCGAAGTCACCGAAACCGCGCTGCTCGACGACAAATCGCTAACGCGCCAGTATATCGAGGAACTGAAGCAGCTTGGCGTTCGCATCGCGCTCGACGATTTCGGCACCGGCTATTCAAGCCTGAGCTACCTCCACAAGCTGCCGCTCGACAAGATCAAGATCGACCGTTCGTTCCTGATGGACGTGACCCAAAACAAGCGTTCGCTCGACTTGTTGAAGGGCATCGTCGACCTGACCCGCGTGCTCGGGCTGACCGTCACCATCGAAGGTGTGGAAACCTTCGAACAGCTGAAGATCCTGGTGCATTCGGTCAAGCCGGACCTCGTCCAGGGCTTCCTGTTTGGCGCAGCACTCAGTGCCTCGGGCATAGAGACCATGTCCAACGTGACCTGGCCTTTCGCCGCCGAGCTGCGGCCGGCGGCAAAACTCGCCACGCCCTGACCCGTCATTAAATTGCGCTTGAAAAGCCCGTCTAAAAAGCGTTGTATTGTCTAGGCGTTAACTGATTGTTAAGGTTAATGATCGGTAAACACAGACGATTAGAGTTTCATCTTCTTGTTCCTTCGGTCGTCCGGTATTGTTCTCCTGCGGCGGTACGAGGGGAAGTAATGGACACGCATCAGTCAGGTGTGCTTTCGGGTGCGGCAGTCAAATCTGGCCCGCCTTCCTTGTTCGCCCGCAACGTCCTCGACGTCCTCGATCGTGTCGAATACCGGCGCTGCGAAAGCGGCGAGGATCTCGAAGCGGTCTACCGGCTGCGCTACAAGGCCTTTCATACACACGGCCTGCTTGATACCATTACCGAACAGAAGCTCGTCGATCACCTTGACGAAGTGCGCAATTGCTACTGTTTCGGCGTCTTCATGGATGGCGAGCTGGTCAGCACCGTCAGGCTCCACCATTTGACCCGTGAGACCCCCGAAGCGCCGATCATGACCGTTTTCGGCGACCGGCTGCTGCTGCGGCTGGCGCGCGGTGAAACCTTCATCGACCCGAGCCGGTTGGCGATCGATCCGCAAATGTCGTCGGCCAACCGCGCCCTGCCCTATGTCACGCTGCGGCTCGCGGTTATCGCCAACACCTTCTTCAACGCCACCAGCTGCATTTCGATGATCCGCGAGGAGCACACGGCCTTCTACCATCGCATCTTCGGATCGGTGCAGGTCGGCGAGCCGCGCCTCTACCCGCCCTTCACCATGCCGATCTTCTTCTATGAATCGATCTGCGAGCAGAACATGGCCCCGACGCTGGAGCGCTTTCCCTTCTTCCAGTCGACGGCGCTGGAGCGGCGTATGCTGTTTGCCAAGGCGCCGGCCGGCGAGCTCGCGCCGCTGACCATCCTGCCCACCGCTAAATATTTTCGCGAAGCAGCGTAATGTCGGCAAAGCCGGCGCACTTTAGCGCCCGGTGCGAGGAGCTTTCCGGCCGCTTCGGCGTTCTGGACGTCACGACCCCGACGCGGCCATAGAAAGGAACCGACATGCATATTCCCGAGCTAGCACTGACCCCGCTGATCTCGCTGATTGCCGGCGTGCTGATCCTGGTGATGCCGCGGCTGCTCAACTACATCGTCGCGCTCTATCTGATCGTCATTGGGCTGCTCGGGCTGTTTCCGCATCTGGCCGGTTGAAACGCAAAACCCTCAACGTTCGACGTTAGGCCGGCGACAAGCCCTACCGCCGGCTTTCAACATTCCTTTGAGGCTGTTGTCACTGGTCGTGCGGCAATAGCGCCATTGCTCTTGGCCCGGCTTTTCGCTATGTGCCTCAAAGATGTCTTCGAAGGGGTATTCCTATGGCTGATCACACGCCGACCGGTCCTGTCGAACTGGGCGCGAAGATGGACTATGCCGAACATGACCGCACCTATCATGGCTTTCTGGCGCTGGCCAAATACGGCTCGCTGTTCTGCGGCGCCCTGCTCCTGGCCATGGCTTTCGGCTTCTTCGCAGGCGGCTTCTTCTCCGCGACCATCCTGTTCGTGCTGATCCTCGCCCTCGGCGCCTTCATTCTCCGATAGTCTCTTCAGACCCTTGCCAAGGGCGTAGCCGGACATCCGGCCGCACTCTTTCGCAAAGCCGCACTCTTGCGCAAACAGGTTCCAGCCGAAAGGATCATGCGGTGGGACAGACGGTTTTCATCCCTCGCGAGCTCGATGCCAGCGAGCCTCGTGTCGCGGCCTCGCCCGACACCGTGAAGCGGCTGGCGGCGCTGGGCTTCGACGTCACCGTCGAGACGGGCGCCGGCACCAGGTCGCGCATTCTCGATGAGGAGTTCGCCAAGGCGGGCGCCGCGATCGGCAAGGCTTCGGATGCGAGCCGGGCGAATGTAGTGCTGAAGGTGCGCCGGCCGACCGATGCCGAGTTGAAGGGCTACAAATCGGGTGCGGCGGTCATCGCCATCATGGATCCCTACGGCAATGACGCCGCGGTCGCGGCGCTTGCCGAGGCTGGGATCACCGCCTTCTCGATGGAATTCATGCCGCGCATCACCCGCGCCCAGTCGATGGACGTGCTGTCGTCGCAGGCCAATCTCGCCGGCTACCAGGCCGTGATCGACGGCGCATCGGAGTATGACCGCGCGCTGCCGATGATGATGACGGCGGCCGGCACGGTGCCGGCGGCGAAGATCTTCATCATGGGCGTCGGCGTTGCCGGCCTGCAGGCGATCGCCACGGCGCGCCGTCTCGGCGCCGTCGTCACCGCCACCGACGTTCGTCCCGCCGCCAAGGAACAGGTGGCGTCGCTCGGCGCAAAGTTCCTCGCCGTCGAGGACGAGGAGTTCAAGGCGGCCGAGACCGCCGGCGGCTACGCCAAGGAAATGTCGAAGGAGTACCAGGCCAAGCAGGCAGCGCTCACCGCTGAGCACATCGCCAAGCAGGACATCGTCATCACCACGGCGCTGATCCCCGGCCGTCCGGCGCCGAAGCTGGTGTCGTCGGCGATGGTCGCCTCGATGAAGCCGGGCTCGGTGATCGTCGACCTCGCCGTCGAGCGCGGCGGCAATGTCGAAGGCGCAGTTGCAGGCCAGGTGGTGACCACGGCCAATGGCGTGAAAATCGTCGGCCACCTCAACGTGCCCGGCCGCGTCGCCGCATCGGCCTCGCTGCTCTACGCCAGGAACCTGTTCGCCTTCCTCGAGACGCTGGTCGACAAGACCAGCAAGACGCTCGCCATCAACCGCGAAGACGATCTGGTCAAGGCGACGATGCTGACCGACGCTGGCCGCGTGGTGCATCCGGCCTTCGCCAAGGCGGCGGAACAGCCCCATGTCGAACCGGCGGCCATTCCGGCGGAGACCATGGTGGCTGATGCCACGCCGAAAAAGGCTGCACCGAAAAAGGCGTCCGACAAAGCCACTGTCGGCAAGTCCGCCGCCAAGCCGAAGGGGATCGCGTGATGGATCAGACCTTGCAGAAAGCCCTCGATCAGCTCGACCAGGCAAGTGCCGCCGTCCGGCTGGCTGTGCAGAACCTGGCCAACGCGCCCGGTGGCGCCGATGCGGCGGGCGATGCCGCGCACGCACTGTCCGGCGGCGCCATCGATCCCTTCGTCTTCCGCTTCGCCATCTTCGTACTTGCGATCTTCGTCGGATACTACGTCGTCTGGTCGGTGACGCCGGCGCTGCACACGCCGCTGATGGCGGTCACCAACGCCATCTCCTCGGTCATCGTCGTCGGCGCGCTGCTGGCCGTCGGCATCTCGGCCTCTGGCATTGCCACCGGCTTCGGCTTCGTCGCGCTGATGCTGGTCTCGGTCAACATCTTTGGCGGCTTCCTGGTCACCCAGCGCATGCTGGCCATGTACAAGAAGAAGGACCGGTAGAGCGCCATGAACGCCAACTTCGCGTCCTTCCTCTACCTGGTCTCTGGCGTCCTGTTCATCATGGCGCTTCGCGGCCTATCTCATCCGACCACCAGCCGCCAAGGCAATCTCTACGGCATGATCGGCATGGGCATTGCCATTGCCACCACGCTGGCGCTGGCGACTCCGTCCGCCGGGCGCTTCGGCCTGATCGTGCTTGGTCTGGCCATCGGCGGCGGCGTCGGCGCCGTTACAGCGCGCCGCATCGCCATGACGTCGATGCCGCAGCTGGTCGCCGCTTTCCACTCGCTGGTCGGCCTTGCCGCCGTCATGGTAGCGGCTGCCGCCATCTACGCGCCGGAAAGTTTCGGCATCGGCACGAATGGCGACATCCACGCCCAGGCGCTGATCGAGATGAGCCTTGGCGTTGCCATCGGCGCCATCACTTTCACCGGCTCCGTCATCGCCTTCCTCAAGCTCGATGGCCGCATGTCGGGCAAGCCGATCATGATCGGCGGCCGTCACATCATCAACGCGGTCCTCGGCATCGCGCTGATCGTGCTGATCGTGCTTCTGGTCACCACCGAGGCCAAGCTGGTGTTCTGGCTGATCGTCGCGGCGTCGCTGGCGCTCGGCGTCCTCTTGATCATCCCGATCGGCGGCGCCGACATGCCGGTCGTCGTCTCGATGCTGAATTCTTATTCCGGCTGGGCCGCCGCGGCACTCGGCTTCACGCTTGGCAATCTGGCGTTGATCATCACCGGCGCGCTGGTCGGCTCGTCCGGCGCCATCCTGTCCTACATCATGTGCAAGGGCATGAACCGGTCGTTCATCTCGGTCATCCTCGGCGGCTTCGGCGGCGAGACCGCGGCGGTTGCCGATGACGGCATCGAACGCACGGTCAAGCAGGGCTCGGCCGACGACGCCGCCTATCTGATGATGAACGCACAGAAGGTCATCATCGTGCCGGGCTACGGCATGGCGGTCGCCCAGGCCCAGCACGCGCTGCGCGAAATGGCCGATAAGCTCAAGGCCAATGGCGTCGACGTCAAATACGCCATCCACCCCGTGGCAGGCCGCATGCCGGGCCACATGAACGTGCTGCTCGCCGAAGCCAATGTTCCCTATGACGAAGTGTTCGAACTGGAAGATATCAACTCCGAGTTCGCGCAGGCCGATGTCGCCTATGTCATCGGCGCCAACGACGTCACCAATCCATCCGCCCGCGACGACAAGTCGTCGCCGATCTACGGTATGCCGATCCTCGACGTCGACAAGGCCCGCACCTGCCTGTTCGTCAAGCGCTCGCTCGGCTCGGGCTACGCCGGCATCGACAACACGCTGTTCTACAAGGACGGCACCATGATGCTGCTCGGCGACGCCAAGAAGATGACCGAGGAAATCGTCAAGGCGATGGATCACTGATCCCGCCGCAACCTTCCACTGGAAGGTTGTCGGTCCATCATCGGAAACAAAAAAGCCCGGTTCGACCGGACTTTTCTATGTTGAAGACCGGTTCAGCGGCTGGTCAGGAAAACCGCTTCCTCGTCGTCGCGCTGCCTGCCGCCCAGTGCTGCCGCAGCGCTGGCGATGAAGGCGCCGATAACCAGCGACAGGGCGCCAAGCAGTGCGAAGGTGGCGCTGCCTTTCCGGGCGGCGTCGGCGGCCTGCTTGGCCTTGACCTTGGCGTCCTCGACCCTGGCCACCAGGGCGTCGACACGCGCCTTGGCGTCAGCCTCGGAAAGCCCGGTGCGGGCGGCGACGAGCTGCGACAGATAGGTCTTGTCGTCAGCCGAAATTTCGCCTGCCGCCGCACTGGCGATGAGGATGCGCGAAGCCTGCCCGGCCGCAGCCGCATCGCTGTCCGGATTGGCCGCCGCGAGCCTGGCGGCATCAGCCGGACGGAACAGCGTATCCACGAGATAGGATGTCGCATTGTCGGTCGGTGCGCTGCCGGCATTGGCGGACGCGCCGGCCGAAGCACCCATGGCGGCGCCCGAGGCAACAGTAGAAGCCGCCTGCACGCCTGAACCAAGCACTGCCGACAGCGCCGACCCGAGAATGCCGACGACCAGCAATGTCGCCAGCGCCCAGGCGAGGAGGCCGTGCGCGGTGTCACGGAAATAGACCTCGTCGGTGTGGATGCCGACCCATTTGGTGCGCAGGCGTCCGGCAAGATAGCCACCGACCCCGGAGGACAGCCATTGCACGATGATGAGCCAGATGGCGCCGGACACTGCGAAGGTGGTCAGCGAGGCACTGGCGCCGGACCACGGCGAGACCATGGTCAGCCCCAGCCCCGAACCGAGCAGCATGAGGATGAAGGTCAGCGTCGAGGCCGCGAAGGCGCCGGCGATGATCGGACCCCAGCTGACGGCCGGGGCGGAGGATTCTGTTGAGGCGGATACGTCGACAGCCGATACGGTGGACTGCATCGACGCCTCCTACCGTACGAACAGCATGATGAGAATGATGATCGGGATCGGAATACCGAGCAACCAGAGCAAAATACCGCGTCCCATAAAGAGCCTCCCTGCGAGAAATTGATCGATGTCGTCACAATGTTCCTGAGCGATTTCCGTTCCGAAGGGCAATGAAATGATTTGCTTGCCGGGAACGGAACTATTTTCCGCGCGGCCCGAGGCACGACTGCGAAACTGTGGATTGGTTCACGGAGTTCCACATGGGCTGCCGTGTATTGTTGGCTCGGTGAGCCGGGGTAGCATGAGCGATCCCGCCGTCGGATGTCGTCAACGGAGACGCTGATGCCCAAGACTGTCGCATCGCTGGCTTACAAAAAGGCGCAGCCCGGCCAGGCGGTGGTGATCGTGCACGGCATGGGCGAGCAGCGGCCGATGGGTACGCTGAGGGGATTCGTCCAGGCGGTCTGGAGCAGCGATCCCACCCGTGCTCCACCCTACGCCCAGATTCCCGATCCGGCCGTTTCCGGCGCCACGATCAACCAGAGCTGGATCACGCCCGACAGCCGGACCAAGTCACACGAGCTGCGCCGCATCACCACGCCCTACGACGTCGATGGCCGCCGTACCGATTTCTACGAGCTTTATTGGGCCGACATCACGCAAGGCACGACGCGCGGCCGGCTGGCCGCCTGGGTGACGAACCTGTTGTGGCGCAAGCTCGCCGACATTCCGCTCGACGCCCGCAAGCTTTACGTCGCCACACTTCTGATCGTTATCGTCATCCTGGGCGCAGCACTCGTGCTGGCAACATCGGTCTGGCAACAGGCCGTTACCTTGACGACCGGCCTGATGATCACCACCCTCGCTTCTTTTGTCATCTGGGCGGTGGATCAGTTCGCCCTGCCCTATTTCGGCGACGTCGCCGCTTATGTGCGCGCCGAGGCGGCGACGATCGAGAAGCGTGCGCTGATCCGCGACAGAGGCCTGACGTTGCTCAAGACGCTGATGAAGGACGATGCTTACGACCGCATCGTGCTGGTCTCGCACAGCCTTGGGTCGATCATCGCCTATGATCTGCTGCAGATCCTGTGGGCCGAGTTCCGGCCGCGAAGGCTGGAAGCGGTCCGCGACAAGGCCAAACTGGCGGCGGTCGAGGCCATCGACAAGGCAACGCTCGGCTCTGATGGGTCAGCGTGGCCAAACAATCTTGAAGACCTCGCCGGGTTCCGGCGCGGCCAATGGGCGCTCTACCAGCAGCTTCGGACCAAGGACGCCGACCACCCGCTGCCCTGGAAGATCAGCGATTTCGTCACGCTTGGCAGTCCGCTCTCCCACAGCGAATTCCTGGTGACCTACAATCTCGCGGAATTCAGGCGTGGCCTTGCCGAGCGCCTGTTCTCGGCCTGCCCGCCGATTGCCGATGACGGGCGCGCCGGCGGCACCGTGCTTTACCAGGAAGGACACAGCCAAGCAGGCAAGGCGCAGCGCGCGGTGCATCATGGCGCGGTGTTTGCGGCAACGCGCTGGACGAACGTCTACGACCGCGGCAATGGCTGGGCGACAGGCGATCCGATTTCCGGTCCGATGACGGAAAATTTCGGCCCCGGTGTGGAGACCATCCAGGTCGAGCTTCGCAGCTCACTTGGCCGTATCTTCACCCACACGCTTTATTGGTCATCGACGGCAAACGGCGTCGAAATCGCCCCGCCGGCGGGCACCGCGCCGCGCTCGCATCTGCAAGTGCTGCGCGACGCCGTCGATCTCGGGCGAAAGCTGGACCGAGTTGAGTGGCGGCGTTGAGAACGGTTCATCGCAAACGCTGGAGATTGGCTGAGACCTCACCCACGTCGTCATCCTAGGGCGAAACAGGAGCGAAGCTCCGTCGCGAAGACCCTAGGATGACGAAGCGATGGGCGCGCAGCCATCAAATGTCCAGATTGGCCACCGACAGCGCGTTGTCCTGGATGAATTCGCGCCGCGGCTCGACCTCGTCGCCCATCAGCCGCGAGAACAAACTGTCAGCATCGGTTGCGTCATTCACCTTGACCTGCAGCAGCGAGCGCACATTCGGGTCGAGCGTGGTTTCCCAGAGCTGCTCGGCATTCATCTCGCCGAGGCCCTTGTAGCGCTGCATGGTCAGGCCCTTGCGGCCGGTCGCAAACACCGCGTTGAGCAGCGCCAGCGGCCCCGAAATGACTTCGGAGACATCCTTGCGGCGCAGCACCGGCGGCTCGCCATAGACTTCCATGAGGCGCGGGGCATAGCGGTCGAGCTGGCGTGCGTCGGCTGAATTTATCAGCCCGGCATCGAGCTGCGCGAATTCCTTGACGCTGCGCACCGTGCGTTCGAACACATAGCCGCCGACGCCTTCATTGGAGGTCGACAGCCGGCCGGTCCAGCCGCGCTCGGTGTCCTCGGCAATGATATCGAGGCGCTGGGCGACGCGTTCGGCCATGGCATTGGCGCGGCCGAGGTCGTTTAGCACATCGGCGTTGAGCGCGCCGGCGATCGCCGCCTGTTCGACCACGCCCCTGTTGTAGCGCGTGTGCAGCCCGTTGATGAGCTGGCGCACGGCCAGTGCATCATCGATCGAGCCGCGCAGATCCTGTCCGGCCCGCGCCTCGCCGGAGGCAAGCGTCAGCGACGCCTCCTCCAGCCCGGAGCCGATCAGGAATTCCTCGAAGGCGCTCTCGTCCTTGATGTATTGCGAGCTTTTTCCGCGCGTCACTTTGTAGAGCGGCGGCTGGGCGATGTAGAGATGGCCGCGCTCGATCAGCTCCGGCATCTGGCGGAAGAAGAAGGTGAGCAGCAAGGTCCTGATATGGGCGCCGTCGACGTCGGCGTCGGTCATCAGGATGATCTTGTGGTAGCGCAATTTGTCGGCGTTGAACTCGTCCTTGCCGATCGAGGTGCCGAGCGCGGTGATCAGCGTGCCGATCATCTCGGAGCCTAGCATGCGGTCGAAGCGGGCGCGCTCGACATTGAGGATCTTGCCGCGCAGCGGCAGGATCGCCTGGTTCTGGCGCGAACGGCCGCCCTTGGCGGAGCCGCCGGCCGAGTCACCCTCGACGATGAAGATTTCGGATTTCGCCGGGTCGCGTTCCTGGCAGTCGGCAAGCTTGCCGGGCAGAGAGGTGACGCCGAGCGAGCTTTTGCGGGTGATGTCGCGGGCCTTGCGCGCGGCTTCACGCGCCGCGGCCGCCTGGATCACCTTGTCGATGACCACCTTGCCCTCGGTCGGGTGTTCTTCCAGCCATGTGCCAAGCGCCTCGTTGACCAGGCCTTCGACCACGGGCCGCACCTCTGACGAGACCAGCTTGTCCTTGGTCTGCGAGGAGAATTTCGGGTCGGGCACCTTGACCGACAGCACCGCCGTCAGGCCTTCGCGGCAGTCGTCGCCGATCAGCGCCACCTTTTCCTTCTTGGTCAGGCCCGACGATTCGCCATAGCCGGTGATCTGGCGCGTCAGCGCGCCACGGAAGCCGGCCAGATGGGTGCCGCCATCGCGCTGCGGGATGTTGTTGGTGAAGGCCAGCACGTTCTCGTGGTAGCTGTCGTTCCACCACATCGCCACTTCGACGGTGATGCCGTCGCGCTCGGCCTTGATGGCGATCGGCTTGTCGATCAGCGGTTTCTTGACCCGGTCGAGATATTTGACGAACTCTTCCAGGCCGCCATCATAGTGCAGTTCGTGGCGCACGAGATCGGCATGGCGGGCATCGGTCAAAATGATGCGCACCCCGGAATTCAGGAAGGCGAGCTCGCGCAGCCGGTGCTCCAGCGTGCCGAAGTCGAATTCGACCATGGTGAAGGTTTCGGACGACGGAAAGAAGGTGATCTCGGAACCGCTGCGGCCCTCATAGGTGCCGGGCTGCTTGTTCTGCTCATAGCTGCCGGTGGCCTTGAGCGGCGCATCGGCATTGCCATGCGTGAAGCTCATCTCGAAAATCTGGCCGTTGCGGCGGATTTTCAGCTTCAGCCAGGCCGACAGCGCATTGACCACCGAGACGCCGACGCCGTGCAGGCCGCCAGACACCTTGTAGGAATTCTGGTCGAATTTGCCGCCGGCATGCAGCTGCGTCATGATCACTTCGGCCGCCGAAATGCCTTCGCCAGTGTGAATATCGGTCGGAATCCCGCGGCCATTGTCGATAACGGTGACCGAACCGTCGGGATTAAGCGTCACCGTGACCAGGTCGGCATGGCCGGCCAGCGCCTCGTCGATGGCGTTGTCGACCACCTCATAGACCATGTGATGCAGGCCCGAGCCGTCGTCGGTGTCGCCGATATACATGCCCGGCCGCTTGCGGACAGCGTCCAACCCCTTCAAAACCTTGATGGAATCGGCGCCGTATTCGGCCTCAGCGCCGTTGGCGTTGTCGCTTTGATCGCTCATGAAAACCTGTCTGATTGATGCCGCATGCTCAGCGCGAAAAAATGGCTTCGAATCACGCCGCTTTGATGTCCTAGATATAGGCGCAAAAGGCGGTTTTTCCAAGGTTTGCGGGCATTTCAGGGCTGAATCCCGAGCTGGCAGCCGGCTATTTTTTCGCGGCTTTCAATTTGGCCAGAAGACGGCGCAGATATTTGATCGTGGGTTTGTCCCTCGGCGCCAGTTTGCCTGTGCGGTCAAGCTCCAGCGTCAGGTCTAGCGCCTGCGACAACACAGCCTTCGGATTCTTCGCCACATAGGCATAGTTGATGTAGGCCTGTACCAGATCGAATTGCCAGATCGCATTGTCCGGATCGGACAGGGCCAACCGCTGGCGGATGGCCAGGCTGGCTTCGAAGGCCTTCTTCGAGCCCTCATAGTGGCGCTGCTTGGTCTCCAGCAGGCCTATTTCCTCGAACGTGATCGACAGGTCGCGCTGCCAGTCGGAATTGCCCGGGTCGAGATTTGCCAACCGGTCGGCAATGACGAGACTGTCCTGGTAGTTCTGCAAAGCACCGGCGATATCGCCCTGGGCATCAAACACGCCGGCAATTTTTTCCAGACAGACCGACAGGTCGCGCTGCCAATCGGTGTTGCCTGGGTCGCTGGCGGCAAGGTCTCGCGCCGTGGCCAGCGCCTGCTGGTAGGCCTCCAACGCGAGTGGCCAGTCCTTCTGGTCGCCGTAAGCATTGCCGATCTTGGCGTAACCGACCGACAGGTCGCGCTTCAAATCGGTGTCGTTTGAGTCGCGGCGCACCAGCGCTTCGGCGATTATTTGGCTCTTGTTGTAGGCGTCGAGCGCGCCCGCAGCGTCGCCACGCTCGCGCAGGACGTCGCCGATCCTGGTGTAGCTCACGGAGACGGCGCGCTGATGCCTGGGGTCGTCGAGGTTGTTCTGCGCCAGCGCCAGCCGAATTCTCAGGCTCTCTTCGAATGCAGTCTGGGCGCCATCCAGCTGGCCGGCGGTGCGGGCAAGACCGCCGATTTCGTCGTAGGTAATGGTCAGGTCGCGCAGCAGATAGACGCTGTTCGGCTCCGCGTCGGCCAATTGCTGCTTGATGGACAGGCTTTGCTGGTAGGCCTGGGCTGCCGCACCCACGTCGCCTTGCGTGGCCAGCACATTGCCGATCTTGTCATTGGCCATGGCGAGATCGCCGAGCCAGTCCTTCTTGTCCGGCACGTTTGTGGTCAGGCCCTGCAACATGTCCCTGGCCGCCTCATAGTTTTGCAGGGAGGCCGGCAGATCGCCTTGCGCCATCTTGATGTTGGCGAACTTGATATGGCCAATGGCGAGGTCGCGCTTGACGCTCGGATCGGTTTCCTGGCGCGCTCGCTGCTCAAGATTGGCGACCAGCGCCGCAAAGGCGCGGCCGGCGGCGTCGGTTTTGCCAATCGTTGTGTAGAGGATGCCGAGCTCTTCCAGCGTGCGGCTTTGGCGGTCGGCCTGTTCCAGGCTAAGCGAGGTCTGTCCGGCTTCGCCATAGAGCGCCAGCACCGTTTCATAGTCCTTGATGGCGGTGGCATAGTCCAGGGTGGCGCGCGCCGCGCCGCCCGAGAGAAATCGCGTCGCGGCTTCGGACAGGGTGCGGCTGACGAAATTGGCCTTCAACGCCTGGCGCGAGACATTGTCGACGTCGGCGGCCTTGGCGAGGATCACGCGTGCACCATCGAAAGCGCCGAGCGCCAACTGTTCCTCGGCCTGGCGGCGCAGTTCGGTTACCTTCGGGTCATCGGCGGCCAGCGTCTTCATCTCGCCGCGCACCTTGACGAAGGCGTCGGCCGCCTCGCGCAGCTTGGCGTTCAGGCTTTCGCCGGAGAGATGGCTGGTGTCGGAACTGATCAGCGCGCCATAGAGCGGCGCCAGCGGCATGTCGGCATCGCTGGCGACCCGTTCGACCGCGCCGCGCATTTCCGGCGTCACATCGGCCATGGCAAGCAACAGCCGCTCGCGCTCCGGCAGTTGTTCCTTGGCCGCCGAGGCGAAGAACAGCTTCGGCAGCCCGCTCTCGACGTAGGGCAGCTGTTTTCCGCGCGAAAGGTCGTAGACCTCCTGCTGCACCAGCGTCAGCACCGAGCGGATTTCGAGCCCGTCGGTGCCGAGGTATTTGGTCAGCGCCGCTGTAAAGGGCGAATTCGCACCGGTACCGTCGGCAGCCGTCTCGCCGGGCGCCGCCGAAAAGGCGAACAGGATGTTTTCCGCCTTGCCTACGCGTCCGAGGCCCGGCTTGATCTTGTCCACCAGGTCCTTGATCAGCGATGTGGCGCCACGCCCGTCGCCGTTGCCGGCTGTGAACGGATCGCTGCGGCAGGCGTCGAGCACAATCAGCCCGACCTTCGCCGTGGCGGCAACCGCATCGCGCACTTCCTCCAGCGGCAGGCTGGTCTTCTCCAGCTGGTCGAGCGAGGAGGCATCGGCATCGACCGGCAGCAGCCGGTTGTCGCCGGAGATTTCGACGCCATGGCCGGAGAAATACACCAGCGCCACATCGGCGCCCTTGGCGTCCTCGCGAAAATCGTCGAGCGCGCGGCGCATGCGCCTGAGATCGCGGTTGGTTTCGAGAACGACCTCGAAGCCGAGCCTCTTCAGCGCCGCTTCCATCGCCTCGCCGTCATTGACCGGATTGGAGAGCTTCCGCACCAGCCGGTAGTCGTCCTCGGCAATGACCAACGCCACGCGCCGCTCCGCCACCGCTGTGGCGGTGGTCGCAAGCATCAACAGCAAGGCAAACAACAGGCGCAAATCGAACCGCCCCGGCTCAGTCACCTGCCGACCATTCCACCTCTTTATGGCATGAGCAAGCCGGGGCCGGCTGCGTTACGCAGCCCGCATCGGCTTCAGCGCCTCGCTCCAGCGCGAGAGCTCGTCCAGCATGGTCTTGGTCCCACCCTCTACCTGCTCACTAGCCTGGAAGGAGCCGTCGCTCTCCAGCAGTTTCTGATACATCGGCAGCGCGACGCCTTCCGAGATGGGCATGACGCCCACCGCGGTCAGCAGCGGCTTCAGCGCCTGCGCGGCGCGCAGGCCGCCGGAGACGCCGCCATAGCTGAAGATGGCGGCTGGTTTGTATTTCCATTCGCGCGCGAGGTAGTCGATGGCGTTGACGATCGCCGGCGCGACGAAATAATTGTACTCCGGCGCCACGAACACAAAGGCATCGGCGGCGTTGATTGCCTTCGACCAAGCCTTCGTATGGTCCTTCTCGTATTTGCCGAGTTTTGGGTGATGCGGCTCGTCCAGCACCGGCAGGTGAAACGCCGCGATGTCGGTCAGCACCGGTTCGAATTTGCCGTGCTCGCGTGCAAAACCCTCGAGCCAGTGGGCGAAGACCGGCCCGGCGCGGCCGGGCCGCGTGCTGCCGATGATGATGTTCAGCTGGTGTTTCAAGGCGGGGTCTCCTGGTGGCAGTATCTGTTGGTGACTGTCCCCTACGGCAGAGTGTCCTGCCGGACAAGGCGCAAGCGTTTCACCGGCGGTCACGATCCGATGAACACACTGTCTGTCGAGCTTGCCCGCGCCGCAGCGTTTTGGTTTGCTCTTCGGTCACATGGACGCCCGGATTGCCAGCCACTACATCTAAGGTATCAGCGGAGCACCTCATGGACACACAGCCCGCCCCCTTCGTGCCGCCGGCGCCCAAGCCGCGCACGACGCCGCCTTCGACGCTGGAGATGATGCGGATCGTCTACCGCAATCCGCTCGAACTGTGGGGCGAGCACACCTACAACGAGCCCTGGATTTCGGCGAATGGCGTCGGCGGGCATCTGATCGTCGCCAACGATCCCGGCCTTATCCGCCACGTGCTGATCGACAACGCCAAGAACTACAAGATGGCGACGGTGCGCCAGATGATCCTGCGACCGATCTTGCGCGACGGGCTGTTGACCGCCGAAGGCGAGGTGTGGAAGCGCTCGCGCAAGGCGATGGCGCCGGTGTTCACGCCGCGGCATATCTTCGGCTTCGCCGAGCCGATGCTGCGCCTCACGATGCAGTTCGTCGCCCGCTATGACGAAGGCGGCATGACCGATGTCGCCCATGACATGACGCTGCTCACCTACGATATCCTGGCCGAGACGCTGTTTTCGGGCGAGATTGCGGGCGAGCCCGGCAGTTTCGCGCAGGAGATCGACCGCCTGTTCGAAACGATGGGCCGTGTCGATCCGCTCGACCTGTTGCGCGCGCCCGAATGGCTGCCGCGGCTGACCCGCATCCGCGGCCGCAAGACCATGGCCTATTTCCGCAAGATCGTCACCGATACGGTCAAGATGCGCGAGGAGCGGCTGAAGCGCGACCCCGACACCGCGCCGCAGGATTTCCTGACGCTTCTGCTGCGCGCCGAAGGCCCCGACGGGCTGACGCGGGCGGAAGTCGAGGACAACATCATCACCTTCATCGGCGCCGGCCACGAGACCACCGCGAGGGCACTGGGCTGGACGATCTACTGCCTCGCCGAAGCGCCGTGGGAGCGTGAAAAGGTCGAGCGCGAGATCGAGGCCGTGCTGGCGCGCGAACCCGACCCAACGAAATGGCTCGACGCAATGCCGTTCACCCGCGCCGCCTTCGAGGAGGCGCTGCGGCTTTATCCGCCGGCGCCGTCGATCAACCGCGAGCCGATCGAGACGGAGACCTGGAACGATCTGGTGCTCCCCAAGCGCGCGGCCGTACTGGTCATGCCCTGGGTCGTCCACCGCCACAGAAAACTGTGGGACATGCCCGACGCCTTCATGCCCGAACGCTTCCATCCGGGAAACCGCGAGAAGATCGACCGCTTCCAGTATCTGCCATTCGGCGCCGGTCCGCGCATCTGCATCGGCGCCAGCTTCGCCATGCAGGAGGCGATCATTGCGCTGGCCGTCATGCTGTCGCGCTTCCGCTTCGACGTGACGGCCGAGACCAAGCCGTGGCCGGTGCAGAAACTGACGACACAGCCGCAAGGCGGCCTGCCGATGCAGGTCACGCGGCGCGTTTAACGGCGCAACGCCTTGTTACGCGATCCCGGCAGGCTTGCGCTGGAACTGGCCTGCGGCGCGGAAGCGCCAGAGATAGCTGGGCAGGATTGTGCCGATAGACTGCGGCTGGATGTCGAGGCCGGCAAGGTTCCGGTTGGCCTTGTTGGCCTCCTCCGAAACAATATTGGGCTGGCGCAGCAGCAGCACCTGGTCCTTGGTCAGCAACGGGTTGGGCAGCAGGCCGAGGATCGAGGCCTGCAGATTGGCCATCCACCACGGCACCGGCACCAGGAGCCGCTTGCGCTCGATGACGGTCAGCAGCTCTTCCATGCACTGCTTGAAGGTGAGCACTTGCGGCCCGCCGAGTTCATAGATCTGGCCGCCCTTGATCTTGCCCTCGACCGAACGCGCCACGGCTTCGGCGACATCGCCGACATAGACCGGCTGGAACTTGGTCTGGCCGCCGCCGATTAGCGGCAGCACCGGCGAATAGCGCGCCATGTCGGCGAAGCGGTTGAAGAAACTGTCCTCGGGTCCGAAATTGATCGACGGACGGAAGATTACGGCGTCCGGGATCGTCTCCAGGACGGCCTTTTCGCCGAGCGCCTTGGTGCGGGCATAGTCGGATTCGGCGTTGAGGTCGGCGCCCAGCGCCGAAATATGGGTGAGCCCTGCGCCGACCGAGCGTGCGGCTTCGGCGACGGCGCGGGCGCCGAATTCGTGCACGGTATTGAATTTCTGCCGGCCGCTTTCATGCGGGATGGCGACCAGATTGATGACATGGTCGGCGCCCTGCACGGCGCGGTCGACAGACCAGCGCACGCGCACATTGGCCTGCACCGGCTGGATCTGGCCGACATTGCCGAGGGGCTGCAGATGTCCCGCTAGATCGGGCCGGCGCACCCCCACCCTGATGCGGTAGCCGCGCTTGGCCAGCGCCCGCACGATGTGGCGGCCGACGAAGCCGGAGCCGCCGAAGACGACCACGAGCTTGGGGATCTGCAGGATTTCGGTCATGGCTGGCTCCGGCGCTCGAAAGCTTGGCTGAAGCCGTTTCTTAATCCGTTTTGGGCCAAAGGCAAAGGGTGACGCGTCGTCGCTGCCACCCTCTTATAGACCCTTCAGAACGCCTTGCCGATGCGCGCGTCGACCGACTGGCGGTTGCCGCCGCGGATAACGAAGAACAGCAGGATCGCCGCCCATAGAAGCGACTTTTCAGCGCCGGAAAAGCCCTGGCCGATAGTGATCCAGTGGAACCAGACGGTGACCAGCAGCACGATCATGCCGGCAAAGGCGGCGGGCCGAGTCAACAGGCCGATGGCGATCAGAATGCCGCCGAAGAATTCGGTGCAGGACAAAAGCAGCGACCAGAACGCGCCGGGATAGAAGCCGAGGCCTTCGACCATCTCGGCGGCGCCGAAAGGGTTGGTGATCTTCTGCGAGCCGTGAATGGTGAGAGACCCGCCGGCGACGACGCGCAGAAGGGTTTCGGCGCCATCATGCAGCGACGAATACAGGCGGCCAAACACCGGAACGATAAGTTTGCCGCGGGAAGCGTCGGTGGTTGCGGACATCGTAGCTCCTGTTGTTGTGACGATCCCTTGCAAACGCCCGATGGTTCCGGCAAGTCAAGTTCACAAAAGTTAACTCCGCCATCATGTTTTAGCACACAGAGCACGAACGCAGAAAACCCCGCCGAAGCGGGGTTTTCCGGGTGACGCAACGGTCGAGACAGAGCGCAACGGGGCGGATAACCTGAGACGGCATACGCCCGCCCGGGCCCTAAACGCATCCGACAGAAGACACCGACCGGGCAAACCCGACCCGGCAGCTATTGGTCGTTGCGATCGGTAGAAAGGTTCAGCCAGGTCGCGTAAAAATCCGTTGTCGCAGGACTGCTTCAGCCCGAATAGCGCTCGGCGAATTCGGAAATGCGCTGCACCACGGCTTTGGGGGCATTGATGCCGCGCGCCTGCGCCTTCTCGGCCGCTTCGGCCCGCGCCCGGCCCGGCACGTGCACGCCAAAGCGCCGGCGCAGCCGGTCGAGCTGGTCCTTCATGCGTTGCTCGAAATCCGGGTCGAGCAGCTTGGGCTCGACGGCGAGCACGAACAGGCCGGTTCCCGGGCTGTCCGGTCCGCCGGAGAACCAGGGCGCGTCGAGCGACCAGTTGGCGCCCGACAGGCCAGCCGCCAGCACTTCGACCATCAGCGCGATGTTGGCGCCACGCTGGCCGCCGAAGGCCAGCATGGCGCCCTTCATGGCAGCGGCCGGATCGGTGGTCGGGTTGCCGCTGGCGTCCAGCGCCCAGCCTTCGGGGATCTTCTTGCCGTCCTCGGCCGCCTTGCGGATGTTGACGAAGGCGGTGGCGCTCGACGACTGGTCGATGACCAGCGGCGCGCCATCGGCGGCGGGTGCCGCAAACGACATCGGGTTGGTGCAATAGACCGGCTTGACCGAGCCCGAGCCTGCCAGCACCGCCGGCCCGTTGGTGGCGGCGAAGGAGACCAATCCCAGCTGCGCCAGACGCCCGGTGAAATAGCCTAGTGCGCCGCACGTATAGGCGTTCTTCTGCGAGAAGATGGCGACGCCGAACAGCTTTGCCGCCTTGGCGAGGTCGTCGATGGTGCGGTCGAAGCCGGTATGGGCGAGGCCGCCACGCGCATCGGAGAGATAGACGGCGAGCGCCGGCCTGGTGATCACCGGATCGGCATTGCCGTCGATGCGGCCGGCTTCCAGCGCTTCGAGGTAATCGATGAAATGGGTCAGCCCGACGGTCGAAAGCCCTTCCGCCTCGGCGGCAATGATCGAGGCGGTGAGCGACCGCGCCGCCTCCTCATTGGCGCCGGCGCCGAGCGCCGCCATCCGGCACAGCCCTGTTGCCTGGTCTAGAGAGAGTTGCATGGTGCGGACCCGATTGGTGGTGAGAGTGAGTAGGGAGTAGTCAGTAGGGAGTAGCGAAAGCAAGCGGTTTCCCGGTCATATGCTGACTACTCACTACTGCCTGCTCACTATTCCCTAGCCCACCTTGTTCGGTATGCGCGCCTCGATCTTGCTGAATGCAAACACCAGTATGCCGGTGATGATCATGTAGATCAGCGCCAAAAGCAGCAAGGGTTCGTAGGTGAGGTAGGTGTCCTGCCGGACCTTGGACGAGACTGCGAAGATGTCGATGACGCTGATCGTCGCCACCAGCGGCGTCGACTTCAGCTGCAGCACGGTTTCGCCGGTCAGCGTCGGCAGCGCCCGGTAGATGGCCTGCGGCAGCCAGATGCGGCGGAAAATCTTCCAGCGGCTCATGCCGAAAGCGCGGGCCGCCTCTAACTGCCCCTTCGGCACGCCGGCAAAGGCGCCGCGCATTACTTCGCCCTCATAGCCGGCGAAGGACAAGGTCAGTGCCAGCACGCCATAAGGCCAGGCTTGCCTCAGATACGGCCACATCCAGGATTCGCGGATCCAGGGAAATTGCGGAAACAGCGAGCCCAGCCCGTAATAGAGCAGCCATAGCTGGATCAGCAGCGGCGTGCCCCTGATGACGGTGCAGAATGTCCTGGCGGGGGCGGAAAGCCAGAACGGGCCGGCGGCCTGCGCCAGCCCGAGCGGCACGGCGAGCAGGAAGCCGAGAAAGCAGGTGACGGCCAGGATCCACAGCGACCGCCAGATGCCGAGAAGCCCCATTTCGTAATATTGCGGCAGCCAATCCCAGCGCATGAAGAAGGCTGCGCCGAAAACCAGCGCGATCGCGACCAGGATCAGCACGATGCGATGCGGCTGCAGCCACAGCGACGTGCGCGCGGCAGCGTTGATGATGGTCGCTTCTCCGGCCATCAGCGCGCATCCTTGAGCGACGGCATACCGCGCCGCGACCAGGCCTCGACGCGGCCGATGAGCAGGTTGGAGACCAGCGACAAGATGAGATAGAGCACGCCCGCGGCGAAAAAGAAGGTGAAATAGGCTTTGGTGACCCCCGCAGCCTGCCGCGTCGCCAGCGCCAGCTCGTAAAAGCCGACGACCGCCAGAAGGGCCGTATCCTTGGTGGCGATCAGCCACAGATTGGCGAGCCCGGGTATGGCGAAGGGCAGCATCGCCGGCAAGGTGATGCGCCGCAGCATGAGCCCGGGTGACATGCCATAGGCGCGGGCGGCTTCGATCTGGCCCTGCGGTATGGCCAGGATGGCGCCGCGGATCACTTCGGTCGAATAGGCACCCTGGACAAAGCCGAGCACGGCGATGCCCGCGGCAAGGCCGCTGATGTCGACGCGCTGGTAGCCCATTGCCGTCAGCGCCTGGTTGATCAGGTCCGTCCCGGCATAATAGAGCAGCAGGATCAGCACCAGTTCGGGCACGGCGCGCACGATGGTGGTGTAAACCGCCAGCAGGTCGCGCACGACCGGACCGCCGTAAAGCTTGCCAAAGGCGCCACCGGTGCCGATCAGGAGACCGAGGACGGTGGCGCCGAGCGCGATCTCGATCGAATGGAGCAGTCCAAGCAAGAGCGTGCCGCCCCAGCCCGGCGGATTGGGCGAAAGGAGCTCTATGATGCCGGCCGCCGAGGCCGAAAGAAGTGCGTCGATCAGCGTCGCCCCCGGATGCTGGCTCTAACCGCCGACGGCAGCGCCGGCGGCAAGCATGTCTGGGAAAGATCGGGCAGGGAGGCATGGCGCTAACGCCATGCCCCCTAGCTCATGCGAGGATCGTCAGTTCGACTGCGCGCCGCCACCACCGTAAATGTCGAAATCGAAGTATTTCTTCGATATCTCGTCATATTTGCCGTTCGAGCGGATCGCCTTGATGCCGGCGTTGATCTTGGCCTTAAGGTCAGTGTCTTCCTTGCGCACGCCGGCGCCCACGCCCGGTCCGAGCACTTCATCGTCCGGAGCCACCATGCCCTTCAGATCGCAGCAGGCCTTGCCCTGGTCCGACTTCAGAAATGCGTCGAGCGCGATCGAATCCGCCTGGACGGCGTCGAGGCGGCCTGCGGCCAGATCGTTGTTGGCTTCGTCCTGCGTCTGGTATTCCTTGATCTCGGCAGCCGTGGGCCCGAAATGCTTCTTCGCATAGGCCGAATGGGTGGTCGACACCTGCACGCCGAGCACTTTGCCCTTGAGATCGTCCGGCGTGGCGCCGAATTTCTGGTCCTTCGGCCCGATGATGGCGGTCGGCGTGTTGTAGTACTTATCCGAGAAGTCGATGGTCTTCTCGCGTTCGGCGGTGATCGACATCGAACTGGCGATGACGTCGATCTTCTTGGTCGTCAGCGCCGGGATGATGCCGTCCCAGGCGACAGGCGTGATGACGCAGTCGAGCTTCTCCTCGGCGCAGACGGCGTCGATGAACTCGATTTCCCAGCCAACCCATTTGCCGGAAGCGTCCGGCGAGGTGAAGGGCGGATAGGGCTCGGCGGCGACACCGATCTTGACCGGATCGGCCTTGGCCACGCCCATGGCGGCAACGCCGAGCAGCAGCGCTGCGGCGAATGTTTTCAGAACAGTCTTCATGTCACGACTCCCAGTTTGTTGTTGGTTCCCGGTTTTCTTCCGTCCCGGCTTGTCCTAGCCGATGTTGCGGATGAACTGCTTCAGCCTTTCGGATTTCGGTGCGCCGAATATCTGCTCCGGCGGCCCCTCTTCCTCGACCAGCCCGTTGCAGAGGTAGACGACATGGGTCGCGACCTCGCGGGCGAATTTCATTTCATGCGTGACCAGCACCATGGTGCGGCCCTCGCGCGCCAGGTCGCCGATCACCTTCAGCACCTCGCCGACCAGCTCCGGGTCGAGCGCCGAGGTCGGCTCGTCGAACAGCATGACGCGCGGGTTGATGGCCAGGGCGCGGGCGATCGCCGCGCGCTGCTGCTGGCCGCCCGAGAGATAGGCCGGATAGACGTCGCGCTTTTCGGCCAGGCCGACGCGCGCCAAAAGCTTTTCGGCTTCCCTGATCGCCACGTCGCGCCTGACGCCCAGAACATGCACCGGAACCTCGATGACGTTCTCGATCAGCGTCATGTGGCTCCACAGGTTGAAGTTCTGGAACACCATGCCGAGCTTGGCGCGGATGCGTTCGATCTGCCGGCGGTCGGCGGGCACGGTGTGGCCGTGGCTGTCGGCCTTGAGTTTGATCTCCTCGCCATTGACGCGGATGATGCCGCTGGTCGGGTTTTCCAGGCAGTTGATGCAGCGCAGCAGCGTCGACTTGCCGGAACCCGAGCCGCCGATAATGGCGATCACCTCGCCGTCGCGCGCCGACAGCGAAACGCCTTTCAGCACATGCAGATGGCCGAATTTCTTGTGCAGGTTCTCGACATGGATGGCTTCGGCGGCGCCGTCCTGCGCCTTGCCGGATTGGACTGCGGCGGTTCCCGCCGCGCTCACCGGGGAACCTCTGCCACAGGGTCCACGGCAGATCGTCGAACGTCTATCCGGCTAATCAACATACGCTGTAATGCCCACTCCAGACTTCAGCATGGACCCAACAGCGCGAGCCCGTCAATCCCGCTCATTACGGCACTTGCGGCCTTATTGTGCAAGTGTATAAATAGCCTCCGATGAAATTTTTTCCATTTTTTTCACCTTGAACACGGCATTGAAAAGGGCACTGATGAGCGCTTTCGGATCACAATCCATGGCGGCGCCGTTGCGGCGCGTGCTGATGCGGTCGGCGGCCAATGCCATGCGCGGTGCCGACCGGGCTACCTGGCACTATGGCCCGGGTTTCGACCCGGCGAAAGCGGCGGCGCAGCACGCGGCTCTCGCTGAGCTGGTGACGGCGTCCGGCGCCGAAATCGAATGGATCGATGACAAGGCCGACGGGCTGTCGGATTCCGTATTCACCCACGACCCGTCGCTGATGACCGACCGCGGCGCGCTGATCCTGTCCATGGGCAAGCCATTGCGCGCCCGGGAGCCATCGCTGCATGAGGAAACCTACACACGCCTGGGTATTCCCATCCTCGGCCGCGTCCAGGCTCCCGGCCAGGTAGAAGGCGGCGATTGCGTCTGGCTGGATGCCAGCACGCTGGTGATCGGGCGCGGGGTGCGCTCCAACCAGGAAGGCATACAGCAGGTTTCCAATCTGCTGACGCCGCTCGGCATTTCCGTCTACGGTTTCGATCTGCCGCTGTGGCAGGGCGAGGAGGCGTGCCTGCATCTGATGTCGGTGATCAGCCCGCTGGCCGACGACCTGGCCCTGGTCTATTCACCGCTTTTGCCGGCGCCGTTCTATCAGTTGCTGAAGGCGCGCGGCATCCGGCTGGTGGAAGGCGACGCCGAAGAGTTTGCCGCGTCCAACGGCCTCAGCCTGAACGTGCTGCCGACCAGCCCGCATAAGGTCATTGCCGTCGCCGGCTTTCCCAAGACCAGGGCCGCGATGGAAGCCGCCGGCTGCACGGTTCAAATCTTCGAGGCGGATGCCCTCTGCATCGCCTGCGAAGGTGGGCCGACATGCCTGACGCGGCCCATCCTGCGGCAATGAATGAGCGCCGCAAGTTCCGCCGCGAGGGCGAGGAGCGGCGGCGGCAGGATCTGATTGACGCGACCCTGGACAGCGTGGCCGAACATGGGCTGGAGGGCGCCAGCCTGCGCACCATCGCACTGCGCGCCGGTGTCACCGCCGGGCTGATCCGGCACTATTTCCCCGGCAAGGAAGACTTGCTGCAGGAAACGTACGCGGCGCTGATGGGCCGCATGACCGAGCGGGCGAAGGCGGCATTGCTCATGGAAGACGCCTCGCCGCGCCAGCGCCTTGCGGCCTTCGTTACCGCCAACCTCAACGCGCCGATCATCGATGCACGCGTGTTTTCGCTGTGGGCAACCTTCATCGGCCGCGCCGGCGCGGATCCGAGCCTGGCTCGCGCCCACCGCGAAGGCTATCTTGGCTTTCGCAACGAGGTGGAAGCAGTCGTTGCCGAAGTGCTCGGCGCCGAGCAGCGCAGGCCAAACGCAAATGAACTGCGCCGCCATGCCATTGCCATCAACGCGATCATCGACGGGCTCTGGATCGAAGGCTGTCTGGCCGCAGAGATGTTCTCGCCTGGCGAATTGGCGGCGATCGGCGTCAAAGCCATAGAGGCCGAGCTCGGCCTCGCGCCGCAAAAGGGAGAGAAGCTATGACCACCATCGGCGAAGCGCTGATCACGCTGCTCGAAGCGCATGGCGTCGACACCGTTTTCGGCATTCCTGGCGTCCACACTGTCGAGCTTTACCGCGGGCTGGCGCGTTCAAAGATACGCCATGTCACGCCGCGTCACGAACAGGGCGCCGGCTTCATGGCCGACGGCTATGCCCGTGCCAGCGGCCGGCCGGGCGTTGCCTTTGTCATCACCGGACCGGGGCTGACCAACACCATCACCGCAATGGGCCAGGCGCGCGCCGATTCGGTGCCGATGCTGGTGATTTCGGGCGTCAACGCGATGCCGACGCTGGGAAAGGGGCTGGGCTTCCTGCACGAACTGCCGGACCAGCGCGGCATGATGGAGAAGGTGGCGCTGTTTTCGCAGCGTGTCACCGAGGCCAGCGAATTGCCTGGCGCTTTGGCGCGGGCCTTCGCGCTGTTTTCGTCGTCGCGGCCGGGCCCCGTCCATATCGAGATCCCGACCGACGTCATGGTCAAACCGGCCGACGGCATCGCTGCTTCGCTCACCAATGCAGCGCCGCCGGCGCCGGATGGCGCGGCCATTGCCGAGGCAGCCAAACTGATCGCAGCCGCGCGCCGACCGCTGATCCTTGCCGGTGGCGGCGCCAAGCGCGCCGAACAGCCACTGCAGCGCCTGGCCGAGCGGCTCGGCGCACCTGTCGTCCAGACCGCCAATGCGCGCGGTCTGCTGCACGCGCATCCGCTTTGCGTGCCGGCCAGCCCCAGCCTGAAGGCGGTGCGTGCGCTGATGGCAGACGCCGATCTGGTCATCGCCGCCGGCACCGAATTCGGCCCGACCGACTATGACGGTTACAGCGACGGCGGCTTCGTGCTGCCCGCCAATCTGATCCGCATCGATATCGGCGCCGACCAGCTCGCCCGCCGCCCGGTGAGCGTCGGCATCCAGGCCGATTGCGCGGAGGCGCTTGGTGCACTGCTAGGCGCGCTCCACCCTGATCATGCCGCAGCGAAGAACGGCGAGAGCCGCGCAGCCGCGTCGAGAAAGGCGGCCTTTGCCGAGCTCAGCCCGGCCTATGCCGCGCAGGTGCGTGCGGTGGAAACCATCCGCGACGCACTGCCGGGCGCCATCATCGTCGGCGATTCCACCCAGCCGATCTACGCCGCCAATCTCTATTACGACCATGACCGGCCAGGCGGCTGGTTCAACGCCGCCACCGGTTTCGGCGCGCTCGGCTACGGGCCGCCGGCGGCGATCGGCGCAGCGCTCGCCATGCCCGGCGTGCCGGTGGTTTGCCTGACCGGCGACGGCGGCTTCCAGTTCACCTTGCCGGAGCTAGGCGCGGCGCTCGATGCACCCGCACCGGTCATCTTCGTCGTCTGGAACAACAGAGGCTATCGCGAGATCGAAACGTCGATGCTCGATGTCGGCGTCGAGCCGGTCGGCGTGTCGCCGGCGCCGCCGGATTTCTGCAAGCTGGCCGAGGCCTACGGCATATCAGCCGAACGGCTTGCCGGTACTGCCGGTCTCGCCGATGCGCTCAAACGCGCACGCGCAACGGGCATGCCTCACGTCGTCGAAATCACCATCGACTGACGCTTGACCGCGCGCTTTACGTCAATGCGCGGGTCAGAAGGGGGCGGTCGGCGACTTCGAGCGATGCAAAGACGCAACAACTGCCATGTCGAGATGTCGGTTGAGTGATCGTGCAAAAGGCGCGACGCTCTGCGTCGGCGCGGCACGACAAGCGACATAATCATAAGAAACGACAGGAGCGTCCAGGATGACGGAAACAGTTCAGGGCAAGCATATCGTGGTGACCGGTGGCACCGGGGCGCTGGGTGCCGCGGTCGTCGGCAAATTGCTGGGGGACGGCGCGATCTGCCATGTGCCGAATGCCCACGCGTCGGCCCCCTCGCATTTCCCCTTCGCGGCCCATGATCGCGTCCGGCTGGCGCACAATGTCGATCTCGCCGATCCTGCCAAGGTCGATGCCTTCTATGACAGCGTCCCCGAATTGTGGGCCTCCATCCATCTGGCCGGCGGCTTTGCCGCAGCCCCGGTCGAGAAGATCGAATCCGCATCCTTTGCCGAAATGATGGACACCAACGCCCGCACCGCCTTTCTGTGCTGCCGCGCTGCGGTGCGCTCCATGCTGGGCTCGAACACAGCGGGCCGCATCGTCAATGTCACGGCACGCGCCGGGCTCGATCCGCGCCGAGGCGCCGGCATGGTCGCCTATACCGCCAGCAAAGCGGCGGTGGCGGCGATGACCGTGGCGATGGCGGAAGAGCTGAAGCACAAAGGCATACTGGTCAACGCGGTGGCGCCCTCGACGCTCGATACGCCAGCCAACCGCGCCGACATGCCGGACGCCGATTTCGGCAGATGGGTCAGCCTCGAAGCCGCCGCCGAGGCAATCGCCTATCTGGCATCACCGGCCAATCTGGCAATGAGCGGAACGCTGGCGCCGCTCTACGGCCGCGCCTGAAGTTCCGCCGCGCAGAGCGGCTCATTTGGTTTGGCTTCCGATGGCGGCCTTTGCCGACCTCGCCTGATCTACAGCGGAGGTTGGCCATTCAATCATGGCGACCCGCCGACGCCTCCACGGCATTAGAAGGGCTGCGACTACGTCAGGTTCGAGACGCCCGCTTCCACGACCTCGACTGCGTCGCCGATGGCGATCGTGCCGGCGTTGTTGGGAATGGCATTCTGGCCGAAAATGATGCCGCCCTTGGCGGAGCGGTGGAGTTTGCCAAGCGTCTGCAACGGCTCGCGCGGGTCCGGCTGCTCGCCGCTCAACGGATCTCGGGTGGTGATGACGCAGCGCGAGCAGGGCTTTGCGATCCGCAACTCCACCGTGCCGATGCGGATCGTCTTCCAGCTGTCTTCAGGCCATGCGCCGTCTGCGTCGACGACGATGTTTGGCCGGAACCGCGCCATCTCGATGGGCCTGGCAAGATGGCTGTTCAGATGGTTCAGCGAGCCTGTCGTGGCGATCAGCAGCGGAAAACCGTCGGCAAAGCCGACGAAATCGCCGGGCTGGCCGAATTCCGCATCGACCGGCCGGTTTTGCGGATCGTCGAAATAGACGAGATCGACAGGCCGGCCAAGAATAGCCGAGAGATAGGCGCCGGCGGCCGGATCGCCCGGCCGCGCGGCAGCCATATCCTTCCAGATCTTGACTTGCCGGAGCGCGGTGCCGGGAGCCGGAGCCTCGACGAAGTGCGAGCCATGCCTGTCATGTTTCAACAGGATGCCCGTTCCGCGATGCTCGACGTCGATCGTCGTCATATCAGGTATCTGGCGAATGGTGAGGAACTGCCCATCCTTGTCGACGACCATCCAGCGGCGGTCGCCTTCCATGCCCATTGTCTCGATGTCGGCGCTCGGCACGGCATGGCCGCGCAGGCTCTTGACCGGATAGCGATAGAGTTCGACGACCTTCATCGCGCATGCTTCTCCGTTGCTCGAAGGGCCGGACTTCCGTGTTTACGTCTGCAACGACAGCCGAGCCTACAGCCGCGCATGCGGAATTGAAGGGGTTCCGCCGGCTTTGTCTTGTGCCAACCGCGTCGCCGAGCATGAAAAAACCCGCGAGCCTTGCGGCCCGCGGGTCTTCTTGTTCAAGCCGCGCGTGAGGCGCAGCCGAGGTTTACGCTTGCGCGAAGCGACTTACGCGCTGCGCGCCAAGCGGCTTAGCTGCCCTGCTTCTTCAGCGCGGCGCCAAGGATGTCGCCCAGCGAAGCGCCGGAGTCGGTCGAGCCGTACTGTGCGACGGCTTCCTTCTCTTCGGCGATTTCCAGCGCCTTGATCGAGACCTGCAGCTTGCGGGTCTTCTTGTCGAAGGCGATGACGCGGGCGTCCAGCTTCTGGCCGACCGAGAAGCGCTCGGGGCGCTGCTCGTCACGGTCACGGCTGAGGTCGTTGCGCTTGATGAAGGTCTCGATGCCGCTGTCGACCAGCCGCACTTCCAGACCGCCATCCTTGATGCCGGTGACTTCGCAGGTGACCACCGCGTTCTTGCGCAGTTCGCCTGAAGTCGCGGCTTCGCCGACCGTATCCTTGGCCAGTTGCTTGATGCCGAGCGAGATGCGCTCCTTGTCGATGTCGACGTCGAGCACCTGCGCCTTGACCATGTCGCCGCGATTGTACTCTTCGATGACCTGCTCGCCCGGACGGGTCCAGTCGAGGTCGGAAAGGTGCACCATGCCGTCCACGTCACCTTCGAGGCCGATGAACAGGCCGAACTCGGTCTTGTTCTTGACCTCGCCCTCGACCTGGCTGCCGACCGGATGGCTCGCGGCGAAAGCCTGCCACGGGTTTTCCAGCGTCTGCTTGAGGCCGAGCGAGATGCGGCGCTTAGCCGGATCGACCTCGAGCACGACAACGTCGACTTCCTGCGTCGTCGACAGGATCTTGCCGGGATGCACGTTCTTCTTGGTCCACGACATTTCCGAAACGTGGATGAGGCCTTCGATGCCCGGCTCCAGCTCGACGAACGCGCCGTAGTCGGTGATGTTGGTGACGGTACCCTTGATCTTCTTGCCGATCGGGAACTTGGTGCCGATCTCGGACCACGGATCGCTCTCGAGCTGCTTCATGCCGAGCGAGATACGGTGGGTTTCCTGGTTGATGCGGATGATCTGCACCTTGACCGTCTGACCGATGTTGAGGATTTCGGTCGGATGGTTGACGCGGCGCCATGCCATGTCGGTGACATGCAGCAGGCCGTCGATGCCGCCGAGGTCGACGAACGCACCGTAATCGGTGATGTTCTTGACGACGCCTTCGACAACCTGGCCTTCTTCGAGGTTCTGCACGATTTCCGAACGCTGTTCGGCGCGGCTTTCCTCGAGCACGGTGCGGCGCGACACAACGATGTTGCCGCGGCGGCGATCCATCTTGAGGATCTCGAAGGGCTGCGGGTTGTGCATCAGCGGGGAGACGTCGCGGATCGGGCGGATATCGACCTGGCTGCGCGGCAGGAACGCCACGGCGCCGTCGAGGTCGACGGTGAAGCCGCCCTTGACCTGGTTGAAGATGACGCCTTCGACGCGCTCACCCTTGGTGAACTTCTCTTCGAGCTTGACCCAGCTCTCTTCGCGGCGGGCTTTGTCGCGCGACAGGACGGCTTCGCCCAGCGCGTTTTCGATGCGCTCGACCATGACCTCGACCGTGTCGCCGACCTTGAGCGTCGAGTCCTTGCCCTTGACGCCGAATTCCTTCAGCGGCACGCGGCCTTCGACCTTGAGGCCGACATCGATGATGGCCATGTCTTTTTCGATCGCCAGGATCGTGCCCTTGACGACCTGACCTTCGCCGGAGTGACCGGTGGTAAATGATTCTTCGAGCAGGCTCGCGAAATCGTCGCGAGTGGGATTTGCAGCTGACATATTTTCTCCTGGAGTGCCCCGCATCTTAAGCGGGACGGGCGCCGTGGGTTAGCGTTGCGTTGGCCTGCCGGCGTTCCGGGCTACAAAAGCCCTGGGCCGCCTAAGCGGCAATTCCGGCGCATGAAGAATGCTGGCAGGCTGGTTCGTGCCCGATATGGGTATTTTCTTCGCTTCCGGCAATCGGTGGAGCGGGAAAACCCTGGATCAGGCTTTGTCTCTCTTGGCCAGGGCGTCGTCGATGATCGCTTTGGCCGCCAGAAACGCGGCCTCTATAGCCATTTCGGAGGTATCAAGCAAGTGCGCGTCCGCCGCCGGCTTCAGCGGCGAGTCGGCGCGGCCCATGTCGCGCTCGTCGCGGCGCACAATATCGGCAAGAATTTCGGCGAAATCGGCGGTGCCGCCGATGCTTTCGATCTCGGCCAGCCGGCGCTGCGCCCGCACTTCGGCGCTCGCCGTCACATAGAGCTTTATGTCGGCGTCAGGGCACACAACCGTGCCGATGTCGCGCCCGTCGAGCACCGCGCCTGGCGGTGTCCTGGCGAAATCGCGCTGCTTTTCGACCAGGATGCGCCGGACGGTAGGGTAAATCGCGACCTTCGAGGCCGCCTCGCCAACCGCATGCGCCGACAGCACCGCACGGTCGAGCTTTGCCAGATCGACCTGGCGTGCGGCGGTTTCGGCTGCTGAGACATTGTCGAGTGGCAGCGCGTGCCGGATCAACGCATAGGCGACGGCGCGGTAGGTGAGGCCGGTGTCGAGCAGGTTGAGGCGGTAGTGGTCGGCCAGCCGTCGGGCCAGCGTGCCTTTGCCGGCGCCGGCGGGACCGTCGATGGCGATGGTGAAGGTCATTGGCGGGCCAACACGAAAGACAGACGCCGCGATCCTTCGCGCCCCCCTCTGTCCTGCCGGACATCTCCCCCTCCAGAGGGGAGATCAGAAGCTTCTGCGCCCCACTCTTTCCTGCAATTTCGAAAACTGGCGAAAGCCGCTGTGACGGCCGATCTCCCCCCTTGAGGGGGAGATGTCCGGCAGGACAGAGGGGGGCGCTGTCCCGCCGACATCTCTGCTTGCTTTGCGCTTGGCATCAACCTACCCGATCTCCGCACCGAGCCCCGTCATCAGCCCCATGAACTCCGGGAAACTCGTCGCGATCATGGCGGCGTCGTCGATGGTTACCGGCTTTTCCGTTGCCAGCCCCATCACCAGGAAGCTCATGGCGATACGATGGTCGAGATGCGTCTGCACCGTCGTGTCCTGGCCATTGGGATGGCCGCCCAGCCCCTTGCCGCCGGGCTTTCCGCGCACCGCGAGCGAAGCTTCGCCTTCGGTGCAGTCGACGCCGTTGAGCTTCAGCCCATTGGCAACCGCTGCCAGTCGGTCGGATTCCTTCACCCGCAGCTCTTCCAGCCCCTGCATCAACGTCTCGCCCTCGGCGAAGCTCGCGGCAACCGCCAGCACCGGATATTCGTCGATCATCGACGGCGCCCGCTCGGGCGGCACGGTGACGCCCTTGAGCTCGGAGTAGCGCACGCGCAGATCGGCAACATTCTCGCCGCCGGCATTGCGTGGGTTCAAGATGTCGATCTGGCCGCCCATTTCCTGCAACGTTAGAAGCAGGCCGGTGCGGGTGGGGTTCATCAGCACGTTCTCGATGACGATGTCCGAACCCGGCACGATCAGTGCCGCGACCAGCGGGAAGCCGGCCGAGGAGGGGTCGCCGGGCACGGCGATGGTCTGCCCCGTCAATTTGCCCTGGCCCTCGATGAAGATGTGGCGCACGCCGCGCTCGTCGGTCTCGACCGAGAGATTGGCGCCAAATCCCCTAAGCATCTTTTCGGTATGATCGCGCGTCATCACCGGTTCGATCACGGTGGTGATGCCGGGCGTGTTGAGGCCTGCCAGCAGCACGGCCGACTTCACTTGCGCCGAGGCCATCGGCACGCGGTAGGTAATGGGTGCGGCGTGTTTCGGCCCATGCAGCGTGATCGGCATGCGGTCGCCCGGCGTCGCCTTCAGCACCTGCACGCCCATCTGGCGCAAGGGTTCGAGCACGCGGCCCATCGGCCGTCCCGACAGCGATGCGTCGCCGATGAAGGTCGTTTCCATGTCGTAAGTGCCGACGAGGCCCATTGTGAGGCGGGAGCCGGTGCCGGCATTGCCGAAATCGAGCGGGCCTTCCGGCTGCAGCAGCGCGCCATTGCCGGTGCCGCGGATCACCCACTCGGCGCCGCGCTTCTCGACATGCGCGCCCATCGCCTTCATGGCGGCCGCCGTGCGCATCACATCCTCGCCTTCGAGCAGGCCGGTGACGCGGGTTTCGCCGGAGGCAAGGCCGCCGAACATCATGGAACGGTGCGAAATCGACTTGTCGCCCGGCACCCGCGCGGTGCCGGAAAGGGCGGATGATTTGCGGGCGGTGGCCGGCTTGGCAGCGGCGGCGTGAGACATGGAATTTCCCTGGACGGAATGCCGGCGCACCGGCGCTTTTCATTTGTTGCGGCGGTCTCGTATCACGGCGGGGGGAAATGGTCATCCCCATGGTCGTCGCTTGGCGCGAGGCCTTTCAGTGCTTGGTTTTGTGACGCCGGCTTTTCGCTTTGACAGCGCGGTAAACTGTGGTTAAGGGGACCACTCTTTTACTGACGAGGCTTGACGTGGCAAAAAACGAACTTGGCACAAAGCGTGTCGACCCTGAAACGGGCCGAAAATTCTACGACCTGAACAAGGACCCTGTCGTCTCGCCCTATACGGGCAAGACGTATCCGCGTTCCTATTTCGAGGACGGCAAGATCGCCGCCCTCGAAGAGGAAGAGGAAGTGGCCGAGAAGGAAGTGGACGCCGAGGAAGAAGAAGGCGTTGAAGTCGTCTCGCTTGAAGAGGCCGACGAAGACGTCAAGGCCGGCGACGAGCTTCCCGACCTGGGCGACGACGAGGACGATGTCGATCTAGGCGACGATGAGGACGATACTTTCCTTGCCGACGAAGAGGAAGAAGACGACGATGTCGCCGACATGATCGGCGTCGGCGACGACGACGACGAAGTCTAAGAACGCTTCGAACGCATGCATTTAGCGGCGTTCACGGGCTATGACGAAAAAGCGGCCCTCGAAGGCTTGATCTTCAGGGAAGGCGGGGTTAGAAGCCGCCTGCACTAAACGGCGCGGTCCTGAAACCCGCGCCGGACCTCTCGCCGGCAACGGCGACGGCTGACTGCCGGAGTGGGGCCATAGCTCAGTTGGGAGAGCGCTTGAATGGCATTCAAGAGGTCGTCGGTTCGATCCCGATTGGCTCCACCAAACAGTCTGCAATGTTTCCATGCATTTAGCATCGCGGCTGGCTTAACGCTGTTACTGTGATTAGTTCCGGGGCACCGCAGTGTTTCACGTCGACGGATTCCACTGCGGGCACACTTTGCCGACAGGTGTGGCTTCCTAGCTACATACAAAGTTGCAGGCATATTCTACTAGTTGCCTGACATTGTGCTGGGATTCCGATGAAAGTCTTTCTTTTCGCTTCACTTATCGCGCTTTCGGTGACCGCGCCGGCAATCGCCGCCGACACCATTACTGCTCCTGTGGACACCCCTGAATGGACCTGGCAAGGACCTTACGCTGGTATCTTCGGCGCGGGAACGCTGGAGCACTACAAGATCCATGAGCCGAACATTGGCGCCGGAGCTACCCACAGCCCCGGCTCGGCAACAATCGGCGGCTTTGCGGGCTATAACTTCCAGTCGGGCAAGATTGTCTACGGCGTCGAAGGCGAGCTTGGGTATCGCTTCAAGAAGAACACCTTCAACGACATTCCTGGCCCAGGCGTCCTCGACGCTTCCACCGGGTTGTTTGGCTCTGTAAAGGGTCGAGTCGGAATGGACATGGGAGCGTACATGCCGTTCGTCACGGCGGGGGTAACCGCCGCAAAGTTGAAGACGTTCTATCCAGGTGGTGACGCGGAGCGCGATGCCACCTTGGTAGGCGGCATCGTTGGAGCAGGTTTAGACGTCGCACTCACCCACAACGTGTTTTTGCGCGGAGAGTATGATTTCTCCTTCTTTGGCAAGAAATCGCTAGAATATTGCGGTGGCGGGTGCACACTCGAACACACGGTTCAGACGCACGACTTCCGCGTCGGCGTCGCGATGAAATTCTAGCTGTTAGCAGCACGAGCCTTGCTGAACTGGTCGCGTGTGCGACTTGCCGCAAAGGTCGACCTTAGCGGAATGGCGATCAGTGGTCTCGAGAACGGATTCAGGAAATCGCGTCCTCACGATATCGCGGCAGTCCGCAAAGCGTTTGAAGAGGCCGGAATCGTCTTCACCGTCGAAGGCACTCCCTCGCTAGCCCGCTCAGAAGGTGATAGCGGCCTCGCCACCGACAACAGACAGTGGCGCCGGCGGCAGAGAAAATAATAAGGGCGAAAAGCACGGGCGACCGATGAAGAACGTCCGGGTGCGACTGAACATCCTCGCTCCAAGGATGTTCTTGGGCCGCACGAAAAAGCCCGCCAGCTTGAGCTGGGGGCAATCGGTCTGGAGTAGCTGGAATGAGCCAGCATAGACGAACGAGCGGCGGGTTGGATGGTCCCTTTACCTGCCTGGCTTACCAGCCACCGCTCTCCAAGGCTCCCATAGACCTACGCCTGCTAAGTCGTCACGTCGAGCGCGTGAGTGGCCGTCACCTTGCCAACCTTGGCAATTGTCACGCAGATCGCCCGGACCAGGCTCGGTAGCGCAAGATAACACGAAATGCCGCCGGTGGCGCGAACGCGAAGGCCAAACCCGATCCGCTCGCTGTCGAATACAGAAGTCCGTGCCGTTCGGCTCGTAGCGCCCACCACGCGCTTTGTGATTTTGACTGATTTGGCGCCTTCGGACATACTGTGGCACCGCTTGGAGGGTCGGGGCACCGCCAGGGCACCATAAAATAGACAACCCGGCGACACTCACGGAAGCACCGTAGCTGATTTGCGTTGAAACTAATAACTTCCCGGACACTGGCTGCAACGCACGGAAACAGAACGAAAGAAAGGCCCTATGAATGGCATTCAAGAGGTCGTCGGTTCGATCCCGATTGGCTCCACCAAACAGTCTCTTTCCGACGCTCGGTTTCGCGGCATTGGTGCTTGTCGCTTGCCAGTCGGCGCCTGAACCATCATCGCCGCCGCCAACGCCCGCACCTCAGCCCATGGCGCCTGCCGCGATCTCTGCTCCGGATGGTGCGGCGGTCCTCGATCCATCCGTGCGGGTCATGCCCCCGGGCGAAGGCGTCCCGGCCAAATATGTCGCGTTTTCCGGCATATGGGGCGGACAGCTGGACGGGATGTATGACGGCAAGCTCGCCGTGCTGACGATTACGCGCGGCGGCAATGTCACCGCCACCTATGCCTGGGGCGATGTCGGCGACAACAAACCGGGCGTGGCCGATGGCGAAGGCAAGATTTTCGGCAACACGCTGAAACTGCGGCGCCTTCCCAATGGCGCGGACGTCAGCGCGGTCATTCAGGCGGACGGAACGCTGGCCGTCACCTATGGGCTTGCCGACCGCACCTATACGGGCACGTTCACCAAGCAGTAATCGCGAGAGCGAGTGTCAGCCTACGGTTCGCGCCTGCCCCGATCAGTGCAGGCCGAATTCGCGCAGCAGTTCTTCGCGATAGCGCACGAAGCGGCTCTCGCTGCGCTCGCGCGGGCGTGGCAGGTCGATGTCGATCAACCGCGCCGCGCCGCCTTTCTCCTTGGGCAGGATCAGCACGCGGTCAGCCAGATAGATCGCCTCCTCCAGATCGTGGGTGACCATCACCATGGTGACGTTCTCCTCGCTCCAGATGCGCGCCAGTTCCTCCTGCATGCCGATCTTGGTCATGGCGTCCAGCGCCCCGAGCGGCTCGTCGAGCAGAAGGATTTCGGGCTGCACGGTGAGCGCCCGGGCGATGCCGACGCGCTGCGCCATGCCGCCGGAAAGCTGGCTCGGAAAAGCATCGGCGAATTCGGCAAGACCGACCAGGGCGACGTAGCAGCGGGCGCGTTCCTCGGCCTGCCTCTTGGGAACACCGCGCACTTCGAGGCCGAACGCGACATTGCCGAGCACGCTCAGCCACGGCAGCAGCCGCGGCTCCTGGAAGATCACGGCACGCTCGGCGCCGACGCCATGCACCGGCTGGCCGTCGATCGCGACACCGCCGCTGTCGGCCGCCTCCAGCCCGGCCAGAATACGCAGCAGCGTGGTCTTGCCGGAGCCGCTGGCGCCGACGATGACCAGGCATTCCCCCGAACGAATGTCGAGGTTGAGCGTCCGCAGCACGGCAAGCTGGCGCCCGCCGAGGCTGAAGGATTTGGACAGGTCGCGGATCGAGACCTCTCCGCCACGGTTGGAACCGGCCATCTTGTCTCTCAGCTATTTCAAAGCTCAGTTGATCTTGGTTTCGCCGGGCCGGTACAGGATGTCGGCGGCTTTCAGCTTGCCCTTGGCCAGACGGCCGTCGCGCTCCAGCACGGCGACCCAGAAGTCGATGTCGCGATCGGTCGCCTGCGCACCTTCGCGCAGACCAAAGCCGGTCCAGTAGCGGGCGAGATCGCCGTTTTCGCCGCGCTTGTCGAGGATAGTGGCCAGCACCTTGCGGGCTTCGTCCGGGTTCTGGCGCGACCAGTCCGAGGCGCGCGCCGACTGTTCGACGAAGTTGCGCGCCGCATCCGGGTTGGCGGCAATGAAGTCGCGCCTGAGTACGACGAAGCCGCCGGCGAGTTCGCCGAGCACCTGGGTGTCGTCGAACACGCCGCGCACGCCGCCGTTGGCGACCAGCGCGCCGGCAAAGGTCGCCTGCCAGTAGCCGAGGCCGGCAATGTCGACCTGGCGCGAGCGCAGCGTCTGCTCAAGCTGCGGGCCGGGCACGACAATGAGGTTGGCGGCGGTCGGCGGCAGGCCGACGCTGTGCAGGGCCTCACGCACCGTATAGTCGAGATGAGCGCCGAGCGTGTTGACCGAGATGGTCTTGCCGGCAATGTCGGCGATCGATTTGATCGGGCTGTCTTCCAGCACGTAGAAGACGCTCTTCACATCCTTGTTGATGCCGTTGCTCGGATACGCCGCGACGAAGTCGTTGCCGCCGGAGATCGAGTTGATCACCGCCGCGGTGGCGGCCGAGCCGATGTCGACGCTGCCGGAAGACAGCGCAAACAGCGATTCCGGTCCACCCGAGGAATAGCCGACATTCTCCAGCTCGACGCCGAGCCCTTTGAAGTAGCCAAGCTCGTCGGCCAGCTCGTGCGGGGAGATGCTGCCACGGCTGGCGAGGTAGCGGAACTTGACGGCTGCGGCTTGCGCAAAGGCCATGCGCGGCAGGCCGGCGGCGATGAGGCCGGCGGCAAGCGGCGCGCCGGCAAGCAGCGAACGGCGGGTGATTTTCATGATCGGGTCCTTCCTGGAGGTAAACGGTGAGGGGCGGACTGCTCAGTTGACAGGATTGCTCCAGCGACAGAGCCGCCGCTGCAGGGTGACCAATGCCTGGTTGGCGATCAGGCCAAGCCCGGCGAGGATGACGATTGCCGCAAACATCAGCGGGATCTGGAAATTGTACTGCGCGTTCATCACCTGGAAGCCGATGCCCTTGTTGGCACCGATCATCTCGGACGCGATCAGCAGCAGCAGCGCCGTGGTGGCGCTCAGCCGCAAGCCGACGAAGATCGACGGCACGGCGCCCGGCAGTACGACGCGGCGAAACACGGTGAGCCGGCTCGCACCATAGACGCGCGCCATTTCAAGCAGCTTGGGATCGACTTCCTTGACGCCGCTGGTGGTGTTGAGCAGCAGCGGAAACAGCGTCGCCCAGAAGATGACGAAGATCTTCGAGGTCTCGCCAAGTCCCAAGAGCAGGATGAACACCGGATAGAGCGCCAGCGCCGACGTCTGCCGGAACACCTGCAGGATCGGATCGAGCGCGGTTTCGACCGGGCGCACCTGGCCCATGAACAGGCCGAGCGGAATGGCAACGGCGACAGCCGCCGCAAAGGCGATGCCGGCGCGTTGCAGGCTGATGGCGATGTCGCCGAGCAGGCTGCCGCCGGCAAGCCCCTTCCAGAGTGCGACGACGATCATGTCGATCGGCGGCAGCACCGCCGCGTTGACCCAGCCGACGCTGCTCGCCACCTGCCAGAGCGCCAGGAAGCCGGCAAGCACGCCGTAGCGCTTCAGGAAGCGAACAGCCGCCTTGCTGCCGAGGTTCAGGAAGTCGGTGCCGAGCCCAGTTTCGCCACCACTGCGGCGAACCGTGATCTGCCGATCGATGTGCTGCAGCGTCATTGCTTCACCCCTTCGATGCCAAGGTCATTCGGCGGCAAGGACGGTCGAGCGGGCGACGGTCCATGGATTTTCCGGGCGCCTGAGGCCGAGATTCTCGCGCAGCGTGCGGCCTTCGTAAGCCGTGCGGAACAGGCCGCGCCGTTGCAGTTCGGGAATGACCAGGTCGACGAAATCGTCGAGCGCGCCGGGCAGCCAAGGCGGCAGGATGTTGAAGCCGTCGGCCGCCTCGCTGGTGAACCATTCCTCCAGCTGATCGGCGACCTGCGTGACGCTGCCGACGATGGTGTAGTGGCCGCGCGCCGTCGCTACCCATTGGTAAAGCTGGCGGATGCTGAAATTGTGCTCGTCGGCAATCTGCCGGATCAGCGCCTGGCGGCTCTTCATGCCTTCGGTTTCCTTGCTCGGCGGCAACGGGCCGTCGAGCGGATAGCCCCTGATGTCGAGCGTCTGGCCGGCAAGACCGTTGAGGAGCGCAACACCGTCCTCGGGCAGGATAAGGTCGTTGAGCTGTTGGTATTTGGCGCGGGCCTCGTCCTCGGTGCGGCCGACGAAGGGCGCGACGCCCGGCATGATCAGCACTTGGTCGGGACCGCGGCCGACTTCAGCCACGCGCGCCTTGATGTCGCGGTAGAATTCCTGCGCCGTCTCGAGCTTCTGATGGGCCGTGAAGATGACCTCGGCCGAGTGCGCGGCAAGCCCACGGCCGTCTTCCGACTGCCCCGCTTGTACGACAACCGGATGTCCTTGCACCGGGCGCGGCACGTTGAGCGGACCCTTGACGCTGAAATGCTCGCCCTTGTGGTCGATGTCGTGCAATCTGTCCTTGTCGTAGAAACGGCCCGACTGCTTGTCGCGGATGAAGGCGTCATCCTCCCAGCTGTCCCACAGCGCCTTAACCGTCTCGACATGCTCATGCGCCCTGGCATAGCGCTCGGCATGGCTGGGCTGGACGTCGCGGTTGAAATTGCGTGCCGTTTCGTCGCCGGCCGAGGTCACCACGTTCCAGCCGGCGCGGCCGTTCGACAACAGGTCGAGCGAAGCGAATTTGCGCGCCAGCGTGTAAGGCTCCTCATAAGTGGTGGACGCCGTTGCGATGAAGCCGAGATGCGTCGTCAGCGGCGCCAGCGCCGCAAACAGCGTCACCGGCTCGAAGCCGGCGATCTTGGCGTTGCCGCCCTCGCGGGCGCCGAGGCCGACGGTCAGGTTGTCGGCCAGGAAATAGGCGTCGAACAGGCCGCGCTCGGCGGTCAGCGCCAGCTGCTTGTGGAACTCGAAATTGGTGGCGCCGTCGGCCGGCGCATCGGGATGACGCCAGGCGGCGATATGCTGCCCGCCGCCGGGCAGGAAAGCGCCTAGCTTGATCTGCCGCGGCCTGCTATCGGACTTGCTGGCTCGAGTCATTGCAGGCGTCCTTCTGGTCTATGCGGGATGGAATATTGCGTCGCGGATCGTGGTTTCAGGCGGCAAGGACGACGCTGTAGGGCACGCCGGCCACCCGGCATGCCTCGGCGACCGCCTGCCGGGCTCGCGCCTTGACTGCCTCTGACACCAGCACGCCATCTGCAAAGTCCTTGTCCGAGGCGTAGATCGCGGTCGGCAGGGTCTGCGCCTCGAAGAAGCCGAACAACGGCCGCAACTGGTGTTCGACGACAAGCGAATGACGCTCGCCGCCGCCTGTTGCCGCCAGGATGATCGGCTTGCCGCGCAGTGACGACGGGTCGAGCAGGTCGAAGAAGTGCTTGAACAGCCCGGTGTAGCTGCCCTTGAAGGTCGGGGAGCCGACCACCAGCACGTCGGCGCCGAGCAGCTGCTCGATAATACCGCGCGCCGCCGGATCGAGATCGCCAAGCTGTCTTGCAGGCGCAAAGGACGGGCCGAGATCCTCGATGTCGAAAACGCTCAAAGCCGAGCCGGCCCGGCTCGCCACCTCACCGGCGATGTGGCTGACGAATGCCTTCGTCTTGGACGGACGGGTCAGGTTGCCGGACAACCCCACCACCAGCTTTTTTGACATCCGAGGCTCCTTCTCGCAAACGCACTATCCGCATTAAGCCTACCGATTTTGTAGAATTAAATGAGCGAGAAGATTTCAAAACCGGGCTCTGAAGCGAATGGAGTTTGCGGTACATCGCCTTTGGTTGGTTCATTTGGCCCCAAAAGCGCCGCGGCAGATGCTGACGCGGTCGCGCAGGGCATCGCCGGGGACCATGGCCTTGGTCCTTTGCGCACCGATGGGTATCGTCGCGAAACCGTCAAGGGCCGGCGGCATTGACACTGCGTTGTGTCAGTGTCGATTGAACCCAATCGCGTGGGCGACGAAGTAGGCAACTGCAATCAAAGAACAGGATACGCGCATGAAGAAGATCGGCTTTCTTTCCTTCGGCCATTGGTCGCCCTCGTTGCAATCGCAGACGCGCTCGGCGTCCGACGCGCTGCTGCAGTCGATCGACCTGGCCGTCGCCGCCGAGGAGCTGGGCGCGGACGGCGCCTATTTCCGCGTCCATCATTTTGCCCGCCAGCTCGCTTCGCCGTTTCCGCTTCTGGCCGCGGTCGGCGCCCGCACCAGCCGCATCGAGATCGGCACCGCCGTCATCGACATGCGCTATGAGAATCCGCTGTATATGGCCGAGGATGCGGGTGCTGCCGACCTGATCGCCGGTGGCCGGCTGCAGCTTGGCATCAGCCGCGGTTCGCCGGAGCAGGTGATCGACGGCTGGCGCTACTTCGGCTACGTGCCGCAGGACGGCAAAAGCGATGCCGACATGGCGCGCAATCATGCCGAGGTTTTCCTGAATGTGCTGCACGGCGAAGGTTTCGCGCAACCCAATCCGCGGCCGATGTTCCCCAATCCTCCGGGAATGCTGCGGCTCGAGCCATTCTCGGCCGGCCTGCGCGACCGGATCTGGTGGGGCGCCGCTACCAACGCGACCGCCGAATGGGCGGGCAAGCTCGGCATGAACCTGCAAAGTTCGACGCTGAAGTTCGATGAGGGCGGCCAGCCGCTCCACATCCAGCAGGCCGAACAGATCCGCGCCTATCGCGCGGCGTGGAAGGCGGCCGACCACACACGCGAGCCGCGCGTGTCGGTCAGCCGCAGCATCTTTGCGCTGGTGAACGACCGCGACCGCGCCTATTTCGGCGGCGGCAGCAGCGAAGATCATTTCGGCTATATCGAGCCTGAGAAGCTTGCCGTCTTCGGCCGCTCCTATGCCGCGGAGCCCGATGTGCTGATCGATCAGCTGAAAGAGGACGAAGCGATCGCCGAGGCCGACACGCTGCTTCTGACCGTCCCCAACCAGCTTGGCGTCGAGTACAACGCCCACGTCATCGAGGCGATCCTGAAGCACGTCGCGCCGGCTCTGGGCTGGCGCTGACAAGAGGCGCCAGCCGCCCGGCAAACAAAGAGATAGACCGTTTCGCCGGCAAACGGTGAAACGCTCTAAGGGAAGAGGCGGCTAGGCATCCGCCTTGAAGGTCTGCTTCTGCTGGCCGAGCCCCTCGATGCCCAGTTCCACCACATCGCCGGGCTTCAGGAACACCGGCGGCTTCATGCCGAGACCGACGCCGGGCGGGGTGCCGGTGGAGATGATGTCGCCAGGATGCAGCGACATGAACTGGCTGAGATAGGAAACGAGATAGGCGACGCCGTAGACCATGGTCCTGGTCGAGCCGTTCTGCATCGTCTTGCCGTTGACCGTCAGCCACATTTTGAGGTTCTGCGGATCGGCAACCTCGTCCTTGGTGACAAGCCACGGCCCGGTCGGACCGAACGTGTCGCAGCTCTTGCCCTTGGTCCACTGGCCCTGGCGCTCGGCCTGGAAGGCTCGCTCGGACACGTCATGGGCAACGGCATAGCCGGCGACATAATCCAGCGCATCGGCCTCGCTGACATATTTGGCTTTTCTGCCGATGACCACGGCGAGTTCAACCTCCCAGTCGGTCTTTTCCGAGCCGCGCGGGATCAGCACGTCATCGTCGGGACCGACAATGGCCGAGCTTGCCTTCATGAAGATGATCGGCTCCGGCGGCACGGTGGCGCCGGTTTCGGCGGCATGGTCGGAATAATTCAGGCCGATGCAGATGAACTTGCCCGTGCCGGCGACGCAGGCGCCGAGGCGCGGCTTGCCGGAAACCGCTGGCAGCGAGTTCGGATCGAGCTTCGACAATGTCTCGAGCGACGCCGGATCGAGCGCCTTGCCGGCAATGTCGGTGACATGACCCGAAAGATCGCGGATCGTTCCATCCGCATCGAGCAGGCCGGGGCGTTCGCTCCCTATCTCGCCATAGCGCAGCAGTTTCATCTTGCTCTCCAAATTGCGGCCCAAGGCCGTTTTCAAAACTCGTTCCGCCAAGCGATGACTGGGTGGACTCTGGCTATCGGACCCGACCTAGGGCAAGCCGGACTTTAGAACTGTTCGAGCCTGGACCTGCGGATCGAGGCTATTGCTCAGATCGACCAGCCGCCGTCGATATTATAGGCCTGGCCTGAGGTGTACGTGGCGCCGGCGAGGTAGACGGCAAGGTCGGCGATTTCCTCGGGCGTGCCGAGACGGCCCATCGGCTGGCGGGCAATGAAGGCCGCGCGGGCCGCCTCGTAATCGCCCTGCGCATGCATGCGGTCCTGTAGCGACGGGCTCTCGACGGTGCCGGGGCAGATGGCGTTGCAGCGAATGCCCTTGGCGACATAGTCCGCGGCAATCGCCTTGGTGAGACCGATCACGGCCGCCTTGGTGACGCCGTAGGCGAAGCGGTTGGGCACACCCTTGCCGGCGCCGGCGACGGACGACATGTTGATGATCGAGCCATCGCCGCGCTCCAGCATGCCGGGCAGTACGGCCCGAATGGTGCGGATCATGGCGCGGACATTGAGGTTGAAGGCGAAATCGAGATCGGCGTCCTTCATCTCGAGGATGGACCCGGAATGGACGAAGCCGGCGCAGTTGAACAGCACGTCGACGCGGCCGATTTCGGCGAAGCCGGATGCCACCGCATCGTCGTTGAGAACGTCGAGCTTGCGGGTCTTGATGCCGGAGGTCTTGGCGAGTTCGGCCAGCAGCGCCTCGTTGATGTCGGTGGCGTGCACGATGGCACCTGCCTTGGCGAAGGCCAATGCGCTCGCTCTGCCGATGCCTTGTGCCGCCGCGGTGACGACAACGACCTTGCCTGCTAGATCCGCCATGCGTTTCTCCTCGCCCTCTTTGGCCACTGCTCGGCCCGATTTACTGCCGGCTGACTGGGGCGTCCCGTGCCAGACAGGCGCGACTATGCGGCCCTGCACAATCCATCAGTCCATAACAAATGTTTTTTCTGGTTAAAGAACACATGTCCAAGCGTCAAGCCCGAACGCGATCACCTTCGCGACGGCTGATGTAATGCACATCGCTTGCTCTGATGCAACAACATGTATGACAACCGGACAACGAGTCACGCTGCCATGGTTCACTCAAGCACAGCGCGCTTCAGGCGGCATTAGTCGCCGTATGGCACCCAGACGTTCTTCACTTCGACGGCGCGGCGCAGCAGGGCATCGCCGGCGGCCTCGTCGGACGCCCAGTCGAGGCTGCTGCCGTTGCCGGTCCAGACGCGCTTGAGATTGCCGACGGAATCGGCCTCCGCCTTGGCGCAAGTGTCGGCATCGGCAAACAGCCAGAGCCCGTCGACATCGTCATGCTTGGCCAGCACGCCGGCAAGCTCCGCCGTGCGGCCGGTGACGATGTTGATGGCGCCTGCCGGAACGTCGGAATATTCGATCACCTGGTAGAGATCGGTGGCAAGCAGCGGGTATTTTTCCGACGGCACGGCCACTACCGTGTTGCCCATGGCAAGCGCAGGTGCGATCAGGGAGATCAAGCCGAGCAGCGGCGCGCTGTCCGGGGCGACGATGCCGACGACGCCGACCGGCTCGTGCAAAGCGAGCGTGACGGCGCGGGCCGGTGGCTGATGCACCCTGCCCTCATACTTGTCGGCAAGGCCGGCATAGAGGAACAGGCGCTCGATCGATTGTTCCACTTCCTCCCGCGCGGCCTTGGCGTTGGCGCCGGTCAGTTCGGTCAAGCGTGCGGTAAACTCGCCGGCACGGCCGGACAGATTTTCGGCGAGATAATATAGCACCTGGGAGCGATTGTAGGCGGTCGCCTCCGGCCACGCTTTGCAGGCGCGGGCGGCGGCAACGGCGTCGCGGATGTCCTTGCGGCTGCCGAGACCGACTTCGCCGGCCAGCTTGCCCCTGGCAGTGGCGACATAAACCGAGTAATTTCCATCGGGACGCACCTGCTTGCCGCCAATGAACAGCTTGGCCGTGCGGTCGATGGCGCCGCCATCCGATTGCTCGACGGGCTGCGCCGAAGACGCCGTCGGCTTGATCACCGGGCCGAGCGGCAGTTTTGCCGAGAGATATTCGAACATGCCCTCGCGCCCGCCCTCGCGGCCAAAGCCGCTTTCGCGATAGCCGCCGAAGCCGCAGGCGGCGTCGAACATGTTGGTGCCGTTAACCCAGACGACGCCGGCCTTCAATTGCGGAGCGACATGCAGCGCGAGGTTGATGTTTTCGCTCCACACCGAGGCGGCCAGCCCATAGCGCGTGTTGTTGGCAAGCTCGATCGCTTCCTCGGTGTTGCGGAAGGTCATGGTGGCCAGAACCGGACCGAACACCTCTTCCTGCGCCAGTATGTTTGCCGGCGAAACACCGGTGGCGAGCGTCGGCAGGTGGTAGTAGCCGGAAGACGGCAGCACCGCATCGGGCTGCCAGCAGACGGCGCCCTGCCTGGCGCCTTCGGCGACCAGACCCTTGACGCGGTCGAGCTGCGTGGCGTCGACCAGCGGGCCGACATCGGTGTTCTTGTCGAGCGGGCTGCCGACGCGAAGCCGGCTCATCCTGACCTTGACCTTGGCGATCAAGGCATCGGCAATGCCTTCCTGCACCAGAAGCCGTGACCCGGCGCAGCAGACCTGGCCCTGGTTGAACCAGATGCCGTCGACCAGTCCTTCGACGGCGCTGTCGAGATCGGCGTCCTCGAAGACGATGAAGGCCGATTTGCCGCCAAGCTCCAATGACAGCTTCTTGCCCGATCCAGCCGTGGCTTTCCTGATGATCTTGCCGACCTCCGAAGAGCCGGTGAAGGCGATCTTCTGGATGCCGGGATGGTTGACGATGGCGACGCCCGCTTCCGGCCCGCCCTGGACGATGTTGACGACGCCCTTGGGCACGCCGGCACGCTCGCAGATCTCGGCAAACAGGATGGCGGTGAGCGGCGTGAACTCGGCCGGCTTCAGCACCACCGTGCAGCCGGCGGCGAGCGCCGGCGCAATCTTCCATGCCAGCATCAGCAGCGGGAAATTCCATGGGATGATCTGGCCGACGACGCCGACACCCTTGTGGCCTGGGAAATCCTTGTCCAGCGCCTGTGCCCAGCCGGCATGATGGATGAAATGGCGGATGGCCAGCGGCACGTCGATGTCGCGGCTTTCGCGGATCGGCTTGCCGTTGTCGATTGACTCAAGCACTGCGAACAGGCGCTGATGACGCTGCATCGCGCGGCCAATGGCGTAAAGCACTTTTGCGCGCTGGTAGCCCGAGGATGCCGACCATTTCGGTAAGGCCTTGGTGGCTGCGGCGACGGCTGCGTCGATATCGGCGGCGCCGGCATCGGAGATCTTGGCCAGCAGCTTGCCGGAGGAGGGTTCGCTGGTCTCGAAAGTCTTGCCGCTGGCGGCCGCCTTCCAGCCGCCATCGATGAACAGCGCCTTGCCGAAATCGCGTCCGGCAAGCCAGGCATCGGCCTCGGTGCGGGCTTCCGGCGCCGGGCCGTATTCCATGGCGTGATAGCGTTCGAGAATGTTCATGACGCGCTCCAGATAATCTTCTTGGCAGGCGCTCTGTGGCGCCCCCCTCCTTCCTGCCGGACATCTTCCCCACAAGGAGGGAGATCAGCATTCGCGCCTGTCGGCTCCGAAACGTCGACGACTGGCGAAATCGTCAATGATAGCCAATCTCCCCCCAGGTGGGGGAGATGTCCGGGAGGACAGAGGGGGGCGCGAAAAAACTCGGCGTTCAAGGCCTTCACCCGCCTCACGCCATTGCGTGGCGGTGGTTGGCCGAATAATGCCCGGTCAGATGATGCTCGAGCTGGCGCTCGATATCGGTCAGCAGGCTCGAGGCGCCGAAGCGCAACAGGTCTGGCTCCAGCCATGGCCGGCCGAGCTCCTCCTTCATCAGCACCAGCCAGTCGAGCGAAGCCTTGGCTGTAGAGATGCCGCCGGCCGGCTTGAAGCCGATGAGAAAGCCGGTCTCCTCGAAATAGGCTCGGATGGCGCGCACCATGGCAAGGCCGACGGGCAGCGTGGCGTTGACGCTTTCCTTGCCGGTCGAGGTCTTGATGAAATCGGCGCCGGCCATCATCGCCACCATCGAGGCCAGCATGACATTGCGCAGCGTGGCGAGGTCGCCAGTGCCGAGAATGACCTTGAGATGCGCATCGCCGCAGGCTTCGCGCATCGAGACGATCTCGTTGTAGAGCTCCTGCCACTTGGCGCCGAAGACCAGGCCGCGCGGGATGACGACGTCGATCTCGTCGGCGCCGTCGCGCACCGATGCCTCGATCTCCTGCAGGCGGGTCGACAACGGCGCAAGGCCGTGCGGGAAAGCGGTGGAGACGGCGGCGACATGGATGCCGGTGCCGCGCACGGCATCAACAGCCGTCGCGACGAATGGATGATAGACGCAGACCGCCGCCGGGCGGATTTTTTCGCCCTCGATGCCAAACCCCTCGACGATGTCGCGGCGGAACGGGTTGATCGCCTTGGCGCATAGGCGGCGCACCCGCTCTTCGGTGTCGTTGGAATTCAGAGTCGTCAAATCCATGCAGGAGACCGCGCGCAGCAGCCAGGCGGCCTGGTTGTCAGCCTTGATCGAGCGCCGCTTTGTGAGGCTGGCGACCCTGCGTTCCAGCGCCGAGCGGTTGACCGAGCGCACCGATTCCATGAAGCCGAGATCGAGCCGCATGCCGGTGTTGCGGGCAATACCGTGGCTTTGCGGCACGGGCGTGTTGGCTGCGGCACGCGCCGGCAGCGGCGTGACCTTGGACCCGCCGAGATCGGCTTCGCGGATTGTGCTGCTCATCTCCTGCCCTTTCGCTCGACGATTTTACGTCGTGGTGCGTGTCGTTGCTCCCGGACTTGGGCGACACACACCGAAGATAGCCCGTGAATCGATGCTTCACGAGTCCTTCAAGGGCTCATAACGGAAAAAGGCGGCAAAAGCAGCTGAATTTTGACCACATGGTCAAAACGTCAATTCAAGTCGTGGCGCCGAGGCGCCGGCTGATGTCAGCCGACGAAAGCGCGCTCGACGACGAAGGTCGAGGGATGGCTGAGCGAGCCCTCATGGAAGCCGAGGCTTTCGGCCATTTCCTTGACGTCCTTCAGCATATGCATCGAGCCGCAGATCATAATGCGATCCGTCTCCGGATTGAGCTTCTCGATGCCGAGGTCGTCGTAGAATTTGCCGGAGCCGATCAGCGCGGTGATGCGGCCCATGCGCGCCGACTCTTCGCGGGTCGTCGAATTGTAGAGGGTGACGCGGCCGCCGGTCAGTTCGCCGATCAGGGGATCGTTCTCGAGCGCGGCCACCAGTTCCTGGCCATAGGTCAGTTCGGCATTGTCGCGGCAGGTGTGGGTCAGGATGACCTGATCGAATTTTTCGTAGGTATCGGGGTCGCGCAGAAGGCTGGCGAAGGGCGCAATGCCGGTGCCGGTCGAGATCATGAACAGGCGCTTTGCCGGGGTCAGCGCGTCGACAACCAGCGTGCCAGTCGACTTCTGGCGCATGATGACGGTGTCGCCGACCTGGATCTTCTGCAGTTCGGAGGTCAGTGGGCCGTCCGGCACCTTGATCGAGAAGAATTCCAGCTCTTCGTCCCAGGCCGGGCTTGCCACCGAATAGGCGCGGTACACCGGCTTTTCGGCATTGGGCAGCCCGATCATGACGAACTCGCCGGAGCGGAAGCGCAGCGACTGCGGACGGGTGATGCGGAACGAGAACAGGCGGTCGGTGTAATGCTTCACCGAGACGACGGTTTCGGCATAGACGTTGGCCGGAATCGGGAACTGCAGCGGACGGGCGCCGGCGGTGTTGAGTGCGGATGTGGTGTTCATCAAATCCAACTCTGTCTTGCCCACGCCTGTGCGGGCGCCAAACCGTTTCCTGCGCGCCCAGACCATTCAGGTCCCGGCGAGCCGTTCACACACTCCAAAGCAGTGAGCTCTTGTGTCCCAAATTTATTAGTATACAAACGATATTTGTGTCAAGATACCACGCTAAAACAGCTTTCCAAACTGCGGCATATTCGTAGTTCCGCCATTTCGGATTTCGACAATGAAAGAGAATTTTTCGGTGCAACAACCGGATTCCCTGGGTCACGTCGTTGCCGGCATCGATGTTGGCGGAACCTTCACCGACCTCATTTTGATCGACGGAAATGACGGCGGAAAGGTGCATATCGCCAAGACGCCGACGACGGTCGACAACCAGGCGTTCGGCGTGGTTTCAGCGCTGGGCGCCACCGGCTTTGCCATAGACGGCATCGACCTCATCGTGCATGGCACGACCACCACCACCAATGCAGTTCTGGAACGCCGGCTGGCGAAAACCGGCATGATCACCACACGCGGTTTTCGCGACGTGATCGAGTTGGGACGGCGGACCCGACCGCAGCCCTATGGCATGACAGGCACCTTCGTTCCGATCATACCGCGCGATCTCAGGCTCGAAGTCTCGGAGCGCGTCGAAGCATCCGGCGCGGTGCGCACGCCGCTCGACGAGGCCGAGATGCGCGACGCCGTGAAGACGCTGATCGCGGCCGGCTGCGAGTCCCTCGTCATCCATTTCCTGCATTCCTACGCCAACCCTGGACATGAGCGGCGCGCGGCCGAAATCGCCGCCGAGCTTTGGCCGAACGGCTACATCACGACTGGCCATGCGCTGCTGTCGGAAGCCCGCGAATTCGAGCGCGGCGTTACCGCCGCGGTCAACGCCTCGGTGCAGCCGATCCTCGAGCGTTATGTCGAGCGGCTGCGCAAGGAATTGGCCGCCAAGGGCTATGCCCGCGACTTCCTGATCATGAACGGCAATGGCGGCATGATCTCGGCCCGTTTCGTCACGCGCGAGTCGGCCAAGACCGTGATGTCCGGCCCGGCCTCCGGCGTCATCGCCGCCGCCTATACGGGCAAGCGCGCCGGCTTTGAAAACCTCGTCACCTACGACATGGGCGGCACCTCGACCGATGTGGCGCTGATCCGCAACGCCGAGCCGGCGGTCTCCAACGAGATCGAGATCGAATATGCGATGCCGATCCATGTGCCGATGGTGGCGGTGCATACGGTCGGCGCCGGCGGCGGCTCGATCGCGCGCGTTGATGCGGCCGGCCTGATCCAGATCGGCCCGGAAAGTGCCGGCGCCAATCCCGGTCCGATCTGCTACGGCCGCGGCGGCTTGGAGCCGACCATCACCGATGCCAATCTGGTGCTGGGACGGCTGGCGCCGAAAAAACTGCTGGCGGTCGAAAATCCGGTCACCGTCGAGCGCGTCACCGGCATTTTCGAGAACAGAATAGGCAAGGCCACCGGCCTCTCCGGCGTCGAGGCGGCGGGTGCAATCCTGCGGCTCGGCAACATGAAAATGGCCGGCGCCATCCGCATGGTCTCGGTGTCGCGCGGCCATGATCCGCGCGATTTCGCGCTGTTCGCCTTCGGTGGCGCCGGGCCGCTGCATGCCTCCGCCCTGGCGCGCGAACTCGGCCTGCCCCGTGTGCTGGTGCCGGCGCGTCCGGGCATCACCAATGCGCTCGGCTGCGTCGTGGCCGATCTGCGTCACGACTTCGTCAACACGATCAACCAGCCGGTCGCCGTGCTCGATGAAGCCAGGCTTCGCGAGGTGCTGGAACGTCACCGCGGGGAAGGCGAGGAACTGATCGGCAAGGAAGCGGTGAAGCCGGAAACGATCCGCGTTACGCACTCTGCCGACATGCAGTTTGTCGGCCAGACCCACATCATCAACGTGCCGTTGCCGTCTTCATCGGTGACAAGGCAGGAGTTGCAGGCGCTGTTCGAAAAAGCCTATTTCGCCCGCTTCAAGGTCGAGCTGCCGGAGATCCGCGCCAATCTGGTCAACCTCAACACGTCGGTGACGGGCGTGCGGCCGGCGATCGACCTGTCACGGCTGATCGACCCGGCCGGACGTACAAAGACGCTAGACGAGGCGCTGCGCGAAACAAGGCCTGTCTGGTACGCAGGACGCTGGCACGATACGCCGATATACGCACGCGAAAAGCTGCCGCCCGATGCCGTCATCGAAGGGCCGGCGATCCTCGAACAGATGGACGCCACCACCGTGCTCGAACCCGGCGACCGCGCAAGATCGGACGCCGACGGCAACATCATCATCGATATCGGCGAGGCCTGAGATGCAAAAGCTCGACGCCATCACGCTTTCGGTCCTGCAGGCTGCCCTCCAGCAGGTCTGCGACGAGATGGATCTCACTTTCTCCCGCGCGGCCTTCTCGCCTGTCATCGCCGAAGCCAATGACCGCTCCGACGGCATCTACTCGGCCGTCGACGGCTCGCTGATCGCACAAGGCAGCCAGGGCCTGCCGGTGTTCGTCGGCGTCATGCAGTATTCGACCAGGACGGTGATCGAGATGATCGCCGACGGCCGCTGCCTGCCACCTGAGCCGGGCGACATCTATATCGTCAACGATCCCTATCTCGGCGGCACTCATCTGATGGATGTGCGCTTCGCCATGCCGGTCTATCGCGACGGCAAGATATTTTGCTGGCTATCGAATACCGGCCACTGGCCCGATATCGGTGGCTCGGTGCCGGGCGGCTTCTCCGCTTCCGCCACAGCCGTCGAGCAGGAAGGCCTGCGGCTGCCGCCGGTCAAGCTGTTCAAGAAGGGCGTGCTCGACACCGAAATCTACGCCATCATCTGCTCCAACATCCGCGTCGCCGACCAGCGCATCGGCGATATAAGGGCGCAAGCCGCGGCACTGCTGATCGGTCAGGACAGGCTCAATGGAATCCTCGATCGTTACGGGGACGAAACCGTCGTCGGGGCGATCGCCGAACTGCGTCGCCGCGCCGCCGAGCAGATGCGCGCCAACATCTCCGCCATTCCAGACGGCACCTATAGCTCGAAGGCCTTTGTCGACTCGGACGGCGTGGTCAACGAGCCGCTGACCATTGCACTTGCGGTGGAGAAGAAGGGCGACACGCTGACCTTCGATTTCACCGGTTCCTCAAAACCCTGCGCGGGGCCGATGAACAGCGTGCTGGCGACGACGCTATCCTCGGTCTATCTCGCCATGCGCCATATCTTTCCCGATGTGCCGATTAGCGCCGGGGCTTTCGAGCCGCTGATCGTCAAACGGCCAGAAGGCACGTTTCTCGATGCCAAATACCCGCGGCCCGTCTCGGGCTGCGCGGCTGAGGTGTCGCAGCGCATCGCCGAGGCGGTGTTCGCGGCGATGGTGCAGGCGCTGCCGGAAAAGGTGACGGCTGCACCCGCCGGCTCCAGCGGCAATTTCGCGCTCGGCGGCAACGATCCGGCCCGCGGCCGCGACTATGTGATGTATCAGATCTCCGGCGGCGGCTATGGCGGCAATTCGGGACATGACGGGCTGACCAATGGCTGCTCGACCATCGGCATTTCGAAATCGCCGCCGGTCGAGATCATGGAGCAGGCCTTTCCGGTTCTCTACCGCCACTATGCCTTGCGCGAAGGCTCCGGCGGCGCCGGCAAGCAGCGCGGCGGCTTCGGCCTCGCCTATGAGGTCGAGATATTGCGAGGCGAGGCGCGAGCGTCCTTCGTCATGGACCATGGCCGTTTCGGCCCGCAAGGCGCGCTCGGCGGCAAGGACGGCGCGGTCAACACAGTGACCGTGTTCCGCGACGGCGAGGCACATGTGCCGCCGCATCTGTCCAAGGAACAGGACATCGCGCTCAAGGCCGGCGACCGCGTGCGCGTCGGCACGCCGGGCGGCGGCGGCTATGGCGATCCGCGTCAGCGCGATCCGAAACTGGTCGCCGAGGACGTCCGTCTTGGTTACTACACCGATGAACAAGCCAAAGAGCTGTTCGGAACCTGACAGCCGACAGGCCCGAGCTGCGTTAGCTCTGCAGCTTGGCCTTCAGCGCATCGGCGAATTTCTGCGCGATTTTCTTGAAGCCGGCGGGATCGGGATGCAGTTCGTTGGCCCAGTCGGCCAGCTTCAACGTTCCTTGCGTGTCGACCAGATGGAAATTGTTGTTGGGATCGTCGGCCAGGCGCTTCACCACATCGCGGAACGCCGCCAGCGCGTCGTGGACGATGACCGTGCCCTTGGCGACCGTCCAGTTGCAGAAATCGAGCGACGGTTTCAGCCACGGGCCGACACAGGACGGATGCGCTCCGTTCGGGATCGGAAAATCATAGCAATGGCCAAAGATCGGCACGCCTGGCGCGACGCGGTCGCGCAGCGCGAACAAATCGAGATAGCAGGCCTCGACCATGCCGAGCGCCTTGGTGAAGCGGTTCTTGTTCAGCCCGGGGGCATGGCCGTCATTGAAGTCGAGGAAGATGCAGAACTGGTCACCGGCAATGTCGTTGCCACCGGCCGAAAACAGGATGGCGTCGGGCTTGCCGTCCAGCCAGTTTGCCTTGTTGCGCAACGCCGCGATCATGCGCTGCTGCTTGGGTAGCGACATCTCGTCGGTCGCGGCGTCGCCATGATGGGCAAGGTTGAGGATCGTCGGCGGCATCGCGCCGATGCGGCGCAACTGCGCGATCACATCGGTGTCGACGAAAGGGAAGCCGTTGCCGGTCAGCGGATAGTCGAACCAGGAATCGCCCTGCGCCAACATCACCAGCGGGCGGTTGGCTACGGCCGCCTCTAGATTGCCGGCACTTTCTATTGCGGTTTCGAGCCGCTCGATGTTGGCCTGGTGGACCTTGATGCGCTTGGCGATATCGTCGTCGATGCGCCGTTGCGCGGCTTCCTGCACGAATTCCTGCTGGTCCATCCCCAGGTCCCTCCCATCACCGTCAATGTCCGGCTGAGTATGCGCCGATGTCCATGATCGGTCTGTAATTTAGATCACAGTAAGATTTCCTGGGGAAGGACGGCTTGCCGCGCCGTGATCGCCGCAGAGCATGTCGTTTCCGTCTCCGCCGCGCACCGCAAAGACCGTAGACTTCTATCTTGTTTTTTCCGCAATTCCGGACGGGAACCGCCAACACTTTCCCTGGAATTGCTTTAGTCAACGGGGAACCAGAACATGCGTCTTTTCGGTCGTTTCGTGCTTGCCGCTTCCGCCGCTTTGCTGCTTGCCACCGGTGCTGCCTCTGCCGAGAAACTCAGGATCGGCACCGAGGGTGCCTATCCGCCTTTCAATTATGCCAATTCGGACGGCACGCTGGGCGGTTTCGACATCGACCTCGGCAAGGCGCTGTGCGCCGAGATGAAGGCCGAGTGCGAGTTCTCCGTGCAGGATTTCGATGGTTCCATTCCGGCGCTTCAGGCCGGCAAGTTCGACGCCATCATCAACATCACCATCACGCCGGAACGGGCCGAGAAGGTCGAGTTCACCCACAAATATTACCAGACGCCGCCGGCCATCGCCGTGCCGAAGGATTCGACCATCGCCGGCACGTCGCCGGACGATCTGAAGGGCAAGGTGCTGGGTGTGCAGAGCGCCACCATCCACCAGAATTTCGCCGAGCAGAAATACTCCGGCTCGACCGTCAAGGCCTATCCGACCGGCGACGATGCCCGCACCGACATGGCCAATGGCCGGCTGGATGCGATGATGGACGGCTCGATCATCCTGACCGAATGGCTGAAGAAGCCCGACGGCGCCTGCTGCAAATTGCTCGGCACGTTGACCGCCGACCCGGCCATTCACGGGCCCGGCGTCGGCATTGCGCTGCAGAAGGGCAACAAGGAGCTTGCCGACAAGGTCAATGCCGCGATCGACGCGCTGCGCGCCAACGGCAAGTACAAGGAAATCAACGACAAATACTTTTCGTTCGACGTCTACGGCAGCTGAGACCGACAACAAGCACCATTCGGCAGCGCCATCAGGCGCTGCCGTTTTCATGAGATAACGGAGAAGTTTCTTGGTTGAGCGGCGCTCCCCCTTATACAACAGCATTGTCGGCCTGGGCGCGACGATGGGCCGGGTCGGCGGCGATTTCATCTCGGCCAAAACTTACTCCGGCATTGCCGACGAGCACCTGAACACGCGCAAAAATGTCGGCGTGCAGGACCTCAGCACCATGGGCAAGATGGATATCAAGGGGCCGGAAGCCGAGGCGCTGGTCAACCACGTCATCGTCAACGACGCGGCCGCGATGAAGCCCGGTCAGGTGCGTTATTCCACCGTCTGCCGCGAGGATGGCGGCATCATGGACGACCTCACCGTGTTCCGGCTCGCATCAGAGCATTTCATGCTGGTGACCGGCTCGGTCAACCGGCTGAAGATGCTGCCCTGGCTGCAACATCATGCTGAAGGCCGAAAGGCCTATGCTACCGACATCACCGCGGCCGTCGCCTTCCCGACCATACAGGGGCCGCGCTCACGCGAGCTGCTGAAAACGATGGTGTCGGATGCCGATCTCGACGGGTTGAAACGCTGGGCGTTCACTTCAGGACGCGTCGGCGAGACCAAGGTTCTGATCTCGCGCACAGGCGTCACCGGCGAGCTCGGCTTCGAACTGTTCGTGCCAGCTGACGAGGCGACTTCGGTCTGGGACGCGCTGATGCGAGCCGGCGCCGATTTCGGTCTAAAACCTTACGGCGTGCTGGCGATGTTCACGCTCGGGCTGGAGAAGGCCTATCCGGCGCATGGCATCGACATGGACGAGACCCGCACGCCGTTCCATGTCGGGCTCGATCGCTGGATCAAGTTCGACAAGGGCGATTTCATAGGCCGCGACGCGCTGCTCAAGGTGCGTGACAAGGGGCTCGACGAACGCTGGACCGGGCTGATTCTCGACGGTGACAAGCCGGCCGCGACGGATGCCAGGGTTTTCGCCGACGGCGAGGATGCCGGCGTCGTCACCTACAGCGATCACGGCTATTCCTTAGGCAAAGTTCTGGCGACGGCGCATTTGCGGCTGCCGTTCACCGCCATCGGGACCGAACTCAGCATCGACATTGACGGCAAGCCGACCCGCGCGGTGGTGGCGCCGATGCCATTCTTCGATCCTGAAGGCGCTCGGCTGCGGGCCTAAATCAGGCTAACTTCGCTAGCAGCCGCATAAACGTGGCCGCTTCCTTGGCCGTCAGCGGCGCCAGTGTCTCCTGGGTGATGGCGCGGGCCAACGGGATCAGCCGTTCGATCGCCTCGCGTCCCTCTGGCGTGAGGTTGACCAGCAGCCGCCTCTTGTCGACCTCGTGCTTGGTCAGGTCTACCAGGCCTCGCGCCTTCAGCCGGTCGATGACGCCCTTGACCGTCGCCGCGTCCATGGCGATCAGCGTGCCCAACTGGTTCTGCGAGGTCTCGCCGACATCGTGCAGCTTGGCAAGTGCAGCAAATTGCGGCGGCGTCAGGTCGCTTATCTGGGCGGCAAAGATCGAGACATGGCGCTGATGCGCCTTGCGCAGGATGAAGCCGACCTGCTCCTGCAGGCGGTAATCATGTTCGTCGGGCTCTTCGGCCTCGACCAGCTTGAGAAGATTGTCACCGCCGCTCATCGCAGGCCATCCCAGGCCTTGATGTCGCCTGCAGCCAGGCCGCCCATGCGGTCGTGCACGCGCGGGCCGCAGCTCATAGCGAGGCAAAACAGGATTTCGTCGGCACGCGGCCCGTCGCTGAGGCCGACCTCCATGGCGTCGAAATGGCTGCGGACATAGGCAGCGTTGGTGTGGCCGAGCGGCACGTCGAGCCGCGAGCCGAACGCCCCGACCTTGGTTGCCGACGGCACGATCGCCTTGGCGTCGCCCAGCCGCTCGCGCATGGCATAACCGCCCGGCACATGCCAGAGCGCGCCGTGCTCCAGCTCCCCTGACGAACCGACGATGGTGCCCTTGCCGTAGGCGTCGATCTGCTTGATGTCGCCGCCCAATGCGGCAATGAGCTTGTCGGTGAGCAGCAGGCCGAGCGGCTTCAGATCGTCCATGGCGCTCTGCAGTTCTTCGACGTAGCGGCCGGCGAACGGGTTCTTCACCAGGGCCACGGCTGCAGCGCGGCGGCGCGGCAGAGCAGCGACCGGCCCGCCATCGTGAAAGATCTCTTCGGTAAGAACCGCGATCTTGCGGATCGGAAACTCAGGCATGGGCAACTTCCTTCCCTGGACTTTTGTTGGGCGCGGCAAGCGCCATGGAACCACTGATGCGGGCTTCCCCGCCTAGAAACAGCGCCGATGCGGCAATCAGGCCGCGCCGGCGAAAATCTTCGGCGACGGCAAGGCCATTGTCCAGCGCCCGCTCCACATCGCCACGCGCGAGCATGCCGACGGCTTGTGTCACCAGCCGTGCACCGAGATCGCTGTCGGGCACCAAGTCCTGCGCGGGAATGCGCTTGATGGCGGGATTGCCGGGCAGGTCGACGGCGTTGGCAATGAGTGTCGCGGCCGCATCGGCCTCGGCGCCGGTGCGCGCGAGCACGGTGACGGCGTCGGCAATGCCAAGCGAGAACGAACGGCCGCGCCAGCCGCTCGTGGCGACGCCGCGCACGCCGTCCGCCGAGCGAATGGTGAGACGGTCGGCCAAGCCGTTGCCGGTGCCGGCGATCGCCAGGTTCATCGACTGGCCCTTGCCGATGTGGAGTGCGCTGTCGCCGCCATTGTTGACATAGGCGCGGTCGAGTCTGCGGCCTGCAAGCAATGCCGAGAGCATTTCGTCGGCTACCGATCCGGCGACGGCGGCCATCGGCGTGATGAAGCTTTCCGCCAAGGGCATGACGGCTGCTTCCATGCGCCGCGCGGTCGGGCCGGCGAAGGTGCGCGGCGCCAGGAAAAATGCCGGCAGCCGCAATTCGGGAAGCTCCTCGACCAACTCGATCAGGATCGTCTGGAAGCGCTCGATCGCCTGATCGTAGGCGGCACGACACTCAGCCGCCTCACCAAAGGCCTCGACGATCAGGTCGATCGGCCCGTGGTTGAGGTGCAGCCGCTTGCCGTCCTGCAGCCAGTGGACTTGCGGGCCTTGCATCACGCGGCCCCGTTCGAGCCGGCGCGGCGCAACTGCGCCAGCGGCGGCCATGGATTTTGACAGGCAGCCCCGGAGCCGCGACGCGGATTGAGGTATTCGCCGCCCTTGGCAACAATATCCTCGACGCTGCGTATCTCGGCCTCGTAGCCGCCCAGCCTGACATAGTCGTCGCGGCGCAGCGTGAACTCGATCGGCGCCACCAGGGCCGGGGTCGGCACATAGCCGAACGCGCCTTCCGGCACGCGCGTGACGTCGACCATCAGCGTGATGCCGCCGCCCGGCCAGACATAGACCGGCGCGCCGCCGACGGTGACATAGGTCTTCAAGCCCTGCACCGAGCGGGTGAGATTGACCGGGTTTTCGGTGACCCCGGCGCGCAGCGACCCGCCGGCGCCGCCGATGAACAGCACGGTGCAGAGCGCCGGTTCGCAATTGTCCTCGATCAGGCCGACCGATTTTTGCAACCGGTCCGGGAACGGTTTTTCCACAGGCTTCAACTCGTCGTCGAGCTCGTAATAGGCGAACTGCTCGCCAGTGGTCGACACCATCAACAGCGACAGGCCAGGACGCGCGCCCTTCTTGGAATTCCATTCGCCGAGGATCGACAGCGGGTCGGAAATGCTTGTGCCGCCCCAGCCGAGGCCGGGCTCGGAGACCTTGAAGTAGCGGCCCGGCGTCGAACGGCGGCCGATGATTTTTATCCCCGTATCCTGCCAGCCCAGCACCTTGCCGGCTTGATGCTCCGACACGACGCCGGTGATGTGGTCGTCGACCACCACCACTTCGTCGACCAGGCCGCGCCATTGCGTGGCGAACATGCCGATGGTGGCCGAGCCGCAACCGACGCGCATGCGATGTTCCTGCTTGCCGTCGATGACAGGTGGTTTGCCGGCTTCGACGATGATGGTGGCGCCACCGTCGATGGTCAGTTCGACAGGCTTGCGGTTGCACAGATTGAGCATCGCGTCGCAGGTTGCCCGGCCTTCGGCCTTGGAGCCGCCGGTCAGATGATGCACGCCGCCCAGCGACAGCATCTGCGAGCCATATTCGCCTGTCGTGACGTGGCCGATCGGCTCGCCTTGCGCGCGCACGATTGCCGTTTCGGGGCCGAGATGACGGTCCGTGTCGATCTTCACCTTGACGCCGCAGTACGAAAAAATGCCTTCGGTGACCACGGTCACCAGATCGACCCCCTCGACCTCCTGGCTGACGATGAAGGGAGCCGGCTTGTAGTCGGGATAGGTGGTGCCGGCGCCGATTGCAGTGACGAAGCGGCGGCCGGTGTTGACCAGTTCGCCGTCCCATTGCTCGCCCTCGGCAGTGAAAGGCACGACCGCGGCGCCGCTCTCTGCCGCATGGTCGAGGATGGTCAGCGGGTCCATACGCACGATGCGGCCACCGACATTGCCGTAGCGGTCGCAGGCGCCGGTGCGGCCATCGGCGATGTAGCACATGACCGGACAGGCATCGCAGCGGATCTTTTCCGCCACCAGCTTTTCGCCGGGATCGTGGGTTTCGAAGCGTTCGGCAAGCTCGCTCATCGGCGTGCCTCCTTGTCGTCGATGCCATCTTTTTCGCGGATGGCGGCGCGGATGCGCGTCGGCGTCGCCGGAACCTTGGTGATGAGAAGGCCGGTTGCGTGGCGGATGGCATTGAGGATGGCGGGTGCGGTCGGGATCAGCACATGCTCGCCCAGGCCCTTGGCGCCGAACGGCCCCTCGGGATCGGGAACCTCGATCAATATGTGCTCGATCTCAGGCACGTCGCCGATGGTCGGAATGAGATAGTCGTGCAGATTCTCGGTGCGGCCGGGGATGTATTCCTCCATCAGCGCCATGCCGATGCCTTGCGCGATGCCGCCCTCGATCTGGCCTTCGACCAGAAGCGGGTTGATCGCCTTGCCTACATCGTGCGCGGCGGTGATTTTCAAGAGCTTCACCGTGCCGAGCTTGAGGTCGACCTCCAGTTCGGCGATCTGCGCGCCATAGCCATAGACGGCGTAAGGCTTGCCCTGGCCCTTGGCGTCGAGCGGCAGCGTCGGCGGGTCGTAGGTTTCCTCGGCGCGGAAGACGTAGCCGTCCGCATCGACATCGAGGGCGGGGAGATCGATGCGCCGAGTGGCTTCGCCCTCGCGAATGACGATCGCCGGGCCGTCCAATTGCAGGCTCGCGTTCTCCGAGACATTGGCAAAACGCAGGATCTTTTCGCGCAAGGCGCGGCCGGCCTTCTCGGCCGCCTTGCCGGTGACAAAAGTCTGGCGCGAGGCCGATGTTTTGCCGGCGTCGGGGCTGATCGCGGTGTCGGCGCTCTTCAGCTTGAATTTTTCCAGCGGCAGGCCGAGTGCGTCGGCGCAGATCTGGGCGATGACGGTGTTGGAGCCCTGGCCGATATCGACGGCGCCCTGGTGCAGGATGACCTCGCCCTCCGGCGAGATACCGACCCTTATGGTCGACGGATTGGGCAGCGAGGTGTTGCCGCAGCCATACCAGCAGGACGCGATGCCGACGCCGCGCCTTTTGCTCGTATTGGCATTGTTGAATGTATCTGCGTCGACCTTCGCGCGAGCCCAATGCGGCCGCAAGGAGTCGAGGCACTCGAAGATACCGACTCCCGACTCCAGTCGCTGTCCGGTAACCGTTTCGGATCCGTTCCGAAGGCAGTTTCTCAGGCGAAAATCGAGCCGGTCCATGCCGAGCTTGCCGGCAAGCTCATCATAGAGCGTCTCCTGCATGATCGTCGCCTGCGGCACGCCGAAGCCACGGAAGGCGCCGGAAATCGGCCCGTGGGTGTGGATGGCGCGGCCTTCGGCGCGGTAATTCGGCGTCGCATAGGGACCGGAGGCATGCACCGGCACGCGGTTGGCGACAGTCGGCCCCCAACTGGCATAGGCGCCGGTGTTGAAATCGCCGGAAAAGATCATGCCGGTGACATGGCCTTCGGCGTCAGTGCCGATGGTCGCCTTCATCTCGGCGGGGTGGCGCTTGGTGGTCGACATCATCGATTCGGTGCGGGTGTAGGCAAGCGCCGCCGGCCGGCCGGTTTTCAGTGCCACAAGGCCGATGAGCGGCTGCAGCGACACGTCCAGTTTCGAGCCGAAGCCGCCGCCGGTCGCGGTCGGCACGATGCGCACCTTGTCGACGGCAAGACCGAGCACCTTTGCCGTTTCGTCACGGTCCATATAGGGGGCCTGGGTGCAGGCGACGACGACCAGCGTGTCGCCGTCCATGTAGGCATGGCCGGCTTCCGGCTCGATATAGGCGTGCTCGACATAGGAGGTGTCGATGGCACCGGACACCGTGTAAGCAGCCTCGCCAAGCGCCGTCTCGGGGTCGCCGCGCTCGACAAAGCCCTTGGTCAACAAATTGGCCGGGCGGTTCGCGTGGATGAGCGCAGCCCCTTCTGCCTGCGCGTCGCCGGGCTGCAGAAAATGCGGCAGCTCGGTCCAGCGGACCGGGAAATCCTGGAGGTCGAGATCGAGCATGGCCTCGCGCTCGCCGGCGACCAGCGCCACTGCCTCGCCGCGCAGCCGCGCAAAGCCTTCGGCCAGCGCCGGCTGGTCGGCAAACGGACCGATGACGCCGAAACAGTTTTTTCCCGGGATGTCGGCGGCGGTGAAGACGCCGGCGATGCCGGGATGCGACTTCACCCAGCCCTCCAGGTCGCCGAAGGCGAAGCCGGCATGATAATGCGGCGAGCGGACCACCAGCACAGCCAGCGCATCGGCGGGAAAGGCATCGCCGCCGAATTTTTCAGCGCCGGTGATTTTTGGCACGCCGTCGAGCCGGACCGGGGAGGCGCCTACAGCATTCCCTGTGGTTGGCATTCTACGTTCAAAGTTGAATTCCAACGAATGACGTTGGCGCTGCCCCTCACCCTTACCCTCTCCCCGTGAAGAACGGGGAGCGGGGAGCGTCGGCGCTGGAGCACTTCCCTTCTCCCCGTCACTATACGGGGTGAGGGTGCCGGCAGGCGGATGAGGGGCAGCGCCGTCGGTCGACGTCTCGAACCGTCCCGCATCCATCACTGCCGCGATGATCTTTCTGTAGCCGGTGCAACGGCAGAGGATGCCGCCCAGCGCATCCTGCACCTCGGTCTCGGTCGGATTCGGCGTGCCATCCAGCAACGCCGTTGCCGCGACCAGCAGCGCCGGCGTGCAGATGCCGCATTGCGCGGCGCCATGCGCCAGGAAGGACGCCTGCAGAGCCGAGAGCCGGCCATCGGCGAGGCCTTCGACGGTCGTTACGGACGTCCCGGCTGCGGAGGCCGCCGGCATCAGGCAGGCGCAGACGGCGTCGCCGTCGACCAGCACCGTGCAGGCGCCGCAATCGCCGGCATCGCAGCCAACCTTGGTGCCCGTCAGCTGCAATTCGTCGCGCAAAACCTGCGACAGCCGGCGCAGCGGCGGCACATTGACCGAGACGGCGGCGCCATTGACGGCGAAGGCGATCTCGGCGCGCTCGATGCCGAGGCCCGGCACGAGGTCGGGCAGGGCTTCAATCATCTCGGAGTGGCTCATGCCGCCACCATGCTGTTGTCGTTCGTCAGCCCGCAGGCTCCCAGCACGGCGCGAGCGACAAGCTCGCGCGCTGCGTCGAGCCGGTATTCGGCGCTGCCGCGCACGTCGGCAATCGGCGAGAGCTCGGCCATCGGCGCGGACAGGAGAGCATCGGCGAGTGCCGGGCCGACAGGCTTGCCCACCAGCACGGCTTCGACAGCGGCGAGCCGCCTGGCGACGGCCGAGCAGGACCCGACCGCGACAGCGGCTTCCATGACTATGCCACTCTCGGCAACGAGGCGCGCCGCCACCATGGCGATGGAGATGACGAGGTAACGCCGCGCACCGAGCTTGACGAAGGCCGACGTGCCGGCAGAGGCCCGCTTCGTGATGCGGATGGCGGTGACCAGTTCGCCCGGCAGCAAAGCGGTGCGGCGGTTGCCGAGAATGAACTGCTGCAGCGGCAGATGACGCGTCGCGGCTGCAGAGCGCAGCTCGACCTCGGCGTCCAGCACCAGCAGTCCCGGAACGCCATCGGCGGCAGGCGAAGCATTGCAGAGATTGCCGGCGATCGAGGCGACATTCTGGATCTGCAGGGAGCCCACTTCGCGCGCGGCCTGCTTCAGCGCATCGAAAGCCGCCGGCAATGGATGGCGGACAAGGTCGGTCCAGGTGGTGCGGGCGCCCAAAACCCAATGGGTTTCGGTCTCGGCAATGCCGCGCAGCGAGACCAGGCCGTTAATATCGAGAACATTGTCGCGGAACGGTTTGGCGCCCTGCGCCGGATAGAAATCGGTGCCGCCGGCAAGCACGCGCCAGGCGCCCTCGCCCAGCAGAGCGAGCGCCTCGTCGAGCGTGGCGGGTTTCGCGTAACGGATCACGCTTTGCCTTCCAAAAAAATAGGCCTTCCCATTGGGACCTTCAAAAGGTGGGGTCTTCCCGAACCCCGCCAATGTCTGATCAGGCCAAATTCATTCGTATGCAAATGATATCAAGCTGGCGGAAATTGTCAAAGCCGGAGTTTAAGGGAACCCGGCCGCCATGCATTTGTTACGTCCGCGCATGATCCCCAAAAATCGGAATCGATTTTCGGAAAGGATCCTGCGCAAAGTAAAGTGCTACAGCGTCCTTTGCGCGTCCGAAGGGGACGCGCGGCGCTGTAGGAGGTTGACGCAGGCGGCCATCCGGTCGAGTTTCTGCATCCGGTCGCATCAGCGGCGTATTTCACTCGATCCCCCGTTCGAGACGTAGAAGAGGAGAGGCGCCATGGCCGACGAAGCGCTTGTTGTCATCGACCTGCAAAACGACTTCTGCCCCGGCGGCGCACTGGCGGTTGCCGGCGGCGACGAAATCGTGCCGCTGGTCAACGATCTGATCCGGCATGCCGAGCATGTCGTGCTGACGCAGGACTGGCACCCGGCCGGACATTCGAGCTTTGCCTCCAGCCATCCGGGGGCGCAGCCCTTCAGCGCAATCGAGATGCCCTATGGGCCGCAGACTCTGTGGCCCGACCATTGCATCCAGGGCAGCCTCGGTTCGGATTTTCACTCGGGGCTCGCCTGGACCAAGGCCGAGCTGGTGATCCGCAAGGGGTTCCGCCCCGATATTGACAGCTACTCCGCCTTCTTCGAGAACGACCACAAGACGCCGACCGGGCTCGCCGGCTACCTCAAGGAGCGCGGCATCGGCACCGTGACCGTGGTTGGCCTGGCGACCGACTTCTGCGTCGCCTTCTCGGCCCTCGACGCGGTCAAGCAAGGCTTCAAGACGACGGTGCGGCTCGACGCGTGCCGCGGCATCGATCTCAACGGTTCGGTCGAGGCGATGCTGAAGAGGATGCGCGATGCCGGGGTGAGGCTCGAAGACCCGATCTCGGAGTGACTGGATCGTGACGCATCGAGGGGGCTGCACACAGTTGGGGAAGGCTTTCGCGGCAGGTGTACTCGCTTCCGCTGTGTTTCCGCAAATGGCCTTCGCGGCCGAGGCCCGCGGTCTGCCCGATGCTGCCATGTCGCTGTGGTGGGCGCTGCCTTTCGCTGGCCTGCTGCTCTCGATCGCCACCGGACCGCTGCTGTTCCACCATGTCTGGGAGCATCATTACGGCAAGATCGCCGCCGGCTGGGCAGCGCTGGCGGTCATCCCGCTGATGGTTGCATTCGGCGTTCCGGTAGCCGGTGAAGCCGTGCTGCACACGCTGCTCACCGAATACATGTCGTTCATTATCCTGCTGTTCGCGCTCTACACCATTTCGGGCGGCATCCTTGTGGCCGGCAACATCCATGGCACGCCGCTGGTCAATGCCGGGCTGCTGCTCGTCGGGGCAATGCTGGCCTCGGTGATCGGCACCACCGGCGCCTCGATGATCCTGATCCGGCCGATGCTGCGCGCCAACGACAACCGGCAGTTCAACGCCCATGTCGTCATCTTCTTCATCTTCCTGGTGTCCAACATCGGCGGCTCGCTGACGCCCTTGGGCGACCCGCCATTGTTCGTCGGCTTCCTGCGCGGCGTCGACTTCTTCTGGACGACGGCGAACCTCTGGCGCGAGACGCTGTTCACCGGCGGCTTGGTGCTGCTTGTCTTCCTGGCCATCGACATCATGCTGCATCGCCGTGAAGGCGGCGCGCCGAAGATCAAGGATCCGACGCCGGATACAAAGGTGCGCCTTCGCGGCCTGGCCAATCTGCCGCTGCTGGCCGGCGTCATTGCCGCGATCCTGCTGTCGGCAGCATGGAAGCCAGGCGTGAGCTTTTCAGTGCTGGGCGTGAGCCTCGAACTGCAGAACCTGGCGCGCGACGCCATTATCCTGGGGCTCGCCGGACTGTCGCTTGTCGTTTCCCTCAAGAGCCATCGCGAGGCCAACGGCTTCACCTGGGGCCCGATCGCGGAGGTGGCGAAACTGTTTGCCGGCATCTTCATCTGCATCGTGCCGGTCATTGCCATCCTTCGCGCCGGCCATGACGGCGCGCTGGCGCCGCTGGTGGCGCTGGTGACGTCACCCACCGGCCAGCCCAATGATCTCGCCTATTTCTGGCTGACCGGCGGGCTGTCGTCCTTCCTCGACAATGCGCCGACCTATCTGGTGTTTTTCGAACTCGCAGGCGGCGACGCGCGGCACCTGATGACGGAGGCGGCCTCGACGCTGGCTGCGATCTCGGCCGGCGCGGTGTTCATGGGCGCCAACACCTATATCGGCAATGCACCCAACTTCATGGTCTACGCCATTGCCCGACACCGCGGTGTGAAGATGCCGGGCTTCTTCGGCTACATGGCATGGTCAGGGCTGGTGCTGATCCCGATCTTTTTGATCGCCGGGTTCCTGTTTTTCGGCTGATCAGCCGATGCCGACATAGCGCCTGACTGCCGATGGGTCGGCGCGCAATTGCTCGACATCGACGGTCTCGCGGTTGCGGCCGTTCTCGATGAAGCAGACGCGGTCGGCGACGGACAGCACGGCGTCGACGCGCTGTTCGACCAGAATGGTGGAGACACCTAGCTCACGCAGCTTCACCACCGTCTCGCGGATCTTGGCGATCATCGACGGCATCAGCCCCTCCGTCGGCTCGTCTAGCAACAGCACCTGCGGCTCAAGGCAAAGCGCACGGGCCATGGCCAGCATCTGCTGCTCGCCGCCGGACAAAGTGCCGGAGCGCTGGCGCAGCCGCTGGCGCAGCAGCGGGAAGAGATCGAGCACGCTCTCGCGCGTCGCTCTGCCCTTGCCGCGCGCCATCAGACCGATCTCGATGTTTTCCGCCACCGTCATCTCGGCGAACAGCCGCCTGCCTTGCGGTACATAGGCGACGCCGGCCTTGGGCACCTCATGCGCCGGCAGGCCGGTCAACTCCTTGCCGGCGAGCCGGATCGAGCCGGCGCTCGACGGAACCAGCCCCATGATTGCTTTCAGCGCCGTCGTCTTGCCGGCGCCGTTGCGACCGAACAGGCACAGCACCTCGCCCTTGTTGAGCACGAGATCAAGCTCGTAGAGCACCTGAACCTCGCCATAGAAGCATTCGAGCCTGGAGATGGTCAGCGCTTCAGTCTTGTGGGCTTCAGTCTTGTGGGCTTCAGTCTTGGGGGCCTCAGTCTTGGGGGCTTCGCTCATGGCGCCGTCCCCAGATAGGCTTCCTGCACCTGTGTGTTGGCGCGAACCTGTTCGGGGGTGCCTTCGGCCAGGATCCTGCCGGCGTTGAAGACGGTGATGCGGTCGGCCAGCTGCATGACGACCGGCATGTTGTGCTCGATCAGGAGCACGGTGGCGCTCTTGGCGATCTCGCGCACCAGTTCGATGAAATTGTCGATCTCGCTGTCGGCCAGCCCCTGCGTCGGCTCGTCGAGGATCAAAAGCCGCGGCTTCAGCGCCAGGCCCATTGCCACTTCCAGCAGGCGCTGATGGCCGTAGGAAAGCTGGCCGGCCGGCATATGGGCGCGGCCCGCAAGTCCGGTGCGTTCCAGCGCGGCCATGACGCCGGTGCGCACCGCACCTTTCGAGCGGCCGTCGGTCAGCGTGCGCTGCACCGGCAGCGCGACATTATCGTAGGCAGAGAGGTTGGCGAAGACGCTGGTGATCTGAAAGGTGTAGGCGATGCCCCGGCGCACCCTGAGATAGGCCGGCTGGCTGGTGATGTCGGCGCCGTCGAAGACGATCATGCCGGACGATGGCTGAATGCGGCCGCTGACCAGGCTGACGAAGGTGGTTTTGCCGGCGCCATTGGGCCCGATGACGGCGCGGATCTCGCCCGGCATCAGCTGGAAGTCGACACCGTCGACGGCGCGCAGGCCGCCGAAATTGCGCGCCAGGCCTTTGGTGGTCAGCAACGGCATCATGGCAGCCACCCGAGCCAGCGCTGGCGGATGGTGCCCAGAATGCCTTTGGGGAAAAACAGCACCAGCAGGATGAGCGCAATACCGACGATCAGGAGATAGGCGGAGGTGTAGCCGCTGGCGGTGTCGATGACATAGTACATGAACACCGTGCCGAGCAGCGCGCCCAGCGTCGTGGCGGCGCCGCCGAGCAGCACCCAGAGCAGCGGCAGGATGGAATACTGCACCGAGGCAAAGCTCGAGCCGACATAGCCGAACAGCAGCGCATAGGCCGCACCCGAGGCGGCGCAGATGGTGCCGGAGACGACGACGGCGATCAGCTTGTTGGAGAAGGTGTCGTAGCCCAGCATTTTCGTGCGCTCCTCGTTCTCGCGCACCGCGACCAGCACGCGGCCATAGCGGGAGCGGACGATGGCGAGGGTGATCAGCAGCACGACCGAGAACAGCGCTAGCGCGCTCATGTAGCGCACGGTCGGGTTGGTTAGGTCGAGCGATGTCGCGCCGAAGGCCAGAACCCGCGCCGGCTGCGGCACGACCAGACCCTGGTCGCCGCCGGTCCAAGCGGCGAAATAGAGGATGACGAGGTAAAACACCTGCGCGAACATCATGGTGACGATCATGAAGGCGACGCCGGTGGTGCGCAGCGCCAGCAGGCCGATCACCAGTGCCAGCAGCGCGCCGCAGGCGATGCCGGCGAGGAAAGCCAAAGGCACGCTCCAGCCGAGATGGATGACGGCGAGACCAGCGCCATAGAGCCCGGCGGCGAAGAACATGGCGTGGCCGAGGCTGAGCAGGCCGACATAGCCGAACAGCATGTTGTAGCCCATGGCGAACACCGCCAGCACCATGATTCGGGCCAGCAGGCCATGATGGTAGTCGGGCAGGACGAAGCTCAGCGCAAACAGCAGCGCGATGGCGCCGACATGCAATGCATAGGCTTTTGCCGGCGAAGCTTCGCTCATCGCGGCGCCTGCCCGAACAGGCCTTGCGGCCTGAACACCAGCACCATGGCCACCAGCAGCGTGGCTATGATCTTGGCCAAAGTCGGCGAGAAGAACACCGAGATGATGCCGTCGGACAGGCCGATCAGCACGGCGGCAACGACGGTGCCGCGCAGCGAGCCGAGGCCGCCGATGATGACGACGATGAAGGACAACAGCAGCGGGTCCTGCCCCATCAGGTAGTGCGCCTGACTGATCGGCACGATCAGCACGGCGGCGATGGCCGCCAGCATGGCGCCGAGCGCGAAGACGCCGGCATAGACGCGGGCGACCGGAATGCCGAAGGCCTGCGCCGTCTCGCTGTCATATTGGGTGGCGCGCATGATGAGGCCGATCTTGGTGCGCGTCAGCACCAGCCAGGTGGCGATGAGCAGAAGGGCCGAAGCGGCAATGATCGACAGCTTGTAGCCGGAATAGCCGAACCAGGGCAAAAGGATGCGGTAGCTGAAGGGCGGCTCCACCGGGCGGGCTTCCGGGCCATAGAAGCTCAACGCCAGCTGCTGGATGATGTAGAGCATGCCGATCGTGGCGACGATGGTGGCTTCCGGATTGTAATTGAGCCGCCGCAGCACAAGCCGCTCGGCTACCAGCGCAATGGCGCCGACAATCAGCGGCGCAATCACCAGCGCCGCCAGGAAGCCGAGCGTGGGATGGCCGGGTATCGCCGTCGAGATCGCCCAGGCCAGCACCGCGCCCAGCATGAAGAACTCGCCATGGGCGACGTTGACGACGCGCATGACGCCGAACACCAGCGACAGCCCAAGCGCCGTCAGCGCCAGCACGGCTGAGGTGACAAGGCCTTCGAGGGCGGCGAGGAGGAGATGGGGTCCGAAATGCATTCAGGGCGCCCTTACCCTCCCCTTGTGGGGAGGGTGACCGCGCAGCGGTCGGGTGGGGGTTGGGCACGGGCCGTCGCGACCCCCACCCCGTCTCGCAAGCTTCGCAAAAGTGCGAAGCTTGCGTGCCGACCCTCCCCACAAGGGGGAGGGTAAGGCGCCTCACAGCGCCTGCGTCGTATAATCCCCTTCGGCCTCGTAAAGCCCGTCCTCGATCTTGGTCTTGTGGACGACATTCAGCTTGCCACCTTCGACCTTGGAGATGTTCTGGATGCCAAAACACTGGTGGATCTTGCCGTTGAAGGTCTTCGGCCCCTGCGGATGCTCCGGGCCTTCGGCGAATTCGGTCAGCGCCTCGGTCGCCTCGACCAGCTTGGCGCGGTCTTCCGGGCCCTTGTAGCCGGCGTCTTCCATCGCCTTCTTGACGACATAGAGCGTCTCCCAGCAGCCGAACATGTGGGCGGCGGTGGAGACGTCCTTGGGGTCGCCGACGGCAGCGCCATTGTCGTCGATGCCAACGGCGGCGCGGTAGGCTTTCTGCGCGGCCGAGTCATTGGCCTGGGCATAGCGCGGCGAGCCTTCCCAGAAATGGCTGCCGTCCAGGAATTCGAGGCCGGGGCTGTTGATGTCGGTGGCTTCGAGCGAATCGATGAAGCCGAACAGCTGCGGCCGGTTGGAGCCGTAGAACTCGCCGAGTTCCTTGACGAAGGTGAGCACGGCCGGGCCGACCATCACGTGGTAGATGACTTCGGTCTCGGCCGGTATCTGCGGGAAGTATTTCGTGAAAGACGACTCTGTCGGCGGGATGGCGATCTGGGCGATGACCTCGGCGCCTTGCGCCTTCAGCGCCGGCGGCAGGTAGTCGCGATGGTCGTAGCCGAAGGCGAAATCCGGGAAGATCTGCGTCACCTTCTTGCCGGCATTGGCCGCGATCCACGGCGCCATCGACTGGATCTGGCTCTTCACATCGGTGATGCCAGGCTGGAAGACATAGCGGTTGAGTTTGGTCGAAGCGACGTGGTGGCCTTCGCTGACGACGAAATACGGGATCTTGTTTTCGCCGGCGGCCGGCGCCGAGCCGATCACCACATGCGAGAACAGCGTGCCGAAGACGATGTCGGTCTTGTGCTGGGTGGCGAACTTGCCGACCACCTCGGCGCCACGGCCGGGATCGGTGCCGTCATCCTCGATCACCAGTTCGACAGGTCGGCCATTGATGCCGCCGGCGTCGTTGATCGCCTTGACCGCGGCGGCACTGGTCTTTTCATACCAGCGGCCATAGGCGGCGCCGATGCCGGTGCGGTGCGACTGGAAGCCGATCTTGATTGGCGCTGAACTCTGCGCCTGGCTGTAGCGGACGAAGCCGGGCGCGAGCGTCAGCCCGGCGCCGGCGGCGAGACCTTTCAGCGCGGTGCGGCGGCTAAGGGTGGATTTGGAGAGATCGAAAAACCCATTCTTGTCAGTCACGGCAGTTCCCCTGTTTTTGAGTTTTGACTGTCTGTAACGAGGCAAGGCCACTCCCTTGCAGGAGGGGCAGAAATTGCATGTGTACAAACTAAATCACCAAAGCACAGAGCTTGCAAGCGGGCTTTCCGCAAAGGCATGTTGATCAGCTTGTCTCATCCGGCCGTCGGCGTGGCAAGCAACCACAGGCCGAAGATCGTGTAGGCAATCATCAGCATGGTGAGCGGCAACTGGCTGAGGGCGGCGCGCGATGGCATCTGGTGCAGTCGCCAGGCCAGTCCATGGGCAACGAGCACCGCCAGCATGTGCCCGGCGATGATGATGCCGGCCTGCAGGTTCCACAGCCACCAGGCGGAGTCGGCCCCGGCGACGATGCCGGCCTCGATCTGCATGTCGGCGGCGCCGAACAGGTTCCATCCCAGCGCGAACGGGTCGGACAAAGCGGCAATCGCATACTGGCCGTCGACCAGCAGCGCCGTCAGATAGTGCGCGACATGATAGGCGAGCGCGATCGGTACGATCGACCAGACCAGCAGCCCGGCGGCCTCGCGGAGGGAATGTCGGCTGCCGGCGAGGCGCTGGCCGAGGATGACGGCCAGCAGGAATGCCGCCGCGAGCAAGACGAAGGTCAGCACGAGGCCGAAGCTGCTAATGCCGATGAGCGCGGTGCGGCCGGGATATTCCAGCGGGTTGATGCCGGACAGGCCGAGCCAGAAGAAGGTTTTCGACAGGCCGTCGAAGGACACCGATGACAGGCTGAGCAGCAGGAAAGCGATGCCGCTTGCCGGCAGGGGTGCCGCGCCGAGCAGTTTTGAGCCCGGCCAGCAGAGAGCGAGCCGCCCGTGTTCATCGCGCTCAATAAGGGCGAAGCGCGCCACCATGGCGAAGAACACCGTCAGGAATTCGCCGCGCCGGCTCCAATCGCGGTAGCCGAAGGCGAGCATGGCGATGAAGGTAAGCAACCAGTAGAGGCCGGCGGCATAGGCCAGCCGCGCCGGGTCGTCGGGCGCCGGGTCGATCAGCTCGAACCAGGCGAAGGCGAAGAACAGGATAACGGCTGGCCAGCAGCCGAGCCATGAAGGCAAACGCGATTCCTGTCCCTCACCGCCACGAAGCTTGAACAGGCGGCTTACGATCCGCCACGGGCCATACCATGGGTTCAGCCACGACCAGAGATCGCCGAACAGGCCTTGCGCGATGGCAAGGCCGACCCAGAGCAGCGTCCAGATGGTTAGCGGCAGCGGATTGGAGAGCGGATCGCGGCTGCCGAACAGGCCGGCGGCGTTGAGCGTTGCGAAGCCGGCAAAGGAGATGAGGCTGATGATTGTGCGAGGGGTGTCGGCGAATGGGAAGAGCGGCAGGCGGCGGCGCCAGAAGCGGTCGAGGGTTGCGGGTGGCAGCAGGGCGAGGACGAGGAAGCTGACGGCGACGGCGAGCGCGCCGCCGGCGATGTAGTAGCCGGTGGGCAGGAGGAGGACGTGGCCGCGGTCGGAGGCGTGGGCGAAGGCAGGGTTGGGGAGGAGTGTGAGGGTGGGGGAGCAGGCGACATATGTCAGCCTGACGCGATCCTTCACACCCCCCTCTGGCCTGCCGGCCATCTCCCCCGCAAGGGGGGAGATTGGATGTCGCCGGGGCTTTCGCCAACTTTCAAGGGTAAAGAAAGAGGCGCGGTACTCGACGCTGCCAATCTCCCCCCTTGCGGGGGAGATGTCCGGCAGGACAGAGGGGGGTGGGCGGGAACTCACGCTATCGCGATTTCCATTTCGTCCAGCAAGGCACCCGCCGACCCTCAAACCTTGACCAGCTGCTCCACGCGGTCCTTCGCCCCAAAAATCCGGAGATAGCGCTCGATCTCCTTCTTGTCGCCCGTCGCTTTCGCCGGATTGTCCGACAGCTTCACCGCCGGCCGGCCATTGGCCTCCGTCACCTTGCAGACCAGCGATATCGCATCCAGGCTGTTGGTTTCGGTCGGCGCGCAGCCTTCGAAATCGTTGGTGAGGTTGGTGCCCCAGCCGAAGGACATGCGCACCTTGCCCTTGAAGTGCCTGTAGGTCTCCTCGATGGTCTCGACCTCGAGACCGTCGGAGAAGATCAGCAGCTTCTGCCTGGGGTCCTTGCCCTTCTCGCGCCACCAGTCGATGATTTTTTCGCCGCCTTCGATCGGCGGCGCGCTGTCGGGGCGGAAGCCGGTCCAGTCGGCGACCCAGTCCGGGGCGTCGCGCAGGAAGGATGCGGTGCCGAAAGCGTCGGGCAGCACGATCAGCAGGTTGCCGCCGTAATAGCGCTGCCAGTCCTGCAGCACCTTGTAGGGTGATTCCTTCAATTCCTTTTCCGACTTGGCAAGGGCGGCAAAAACCATCGGCAATTCATGCGCGTTGGTGCCGAGCGCTTCGAGGTCGTTGTCCATCGCCAGCAGCACGTTCGAGGTGCCGGTGAAGGCTTCGCCAATACCTTCCTTGAGCGCCTCGACGCACCAGCGCTGCCACAGGAAGGAATGGCGGCGGCGGGTGCCGAAATCGGAGATGCGGATGCCGGGCAGCGCCTTCAAGCGTTCGGTCTTGGCCCACATCTTCCCCTTGGCGCGTGCATAGAGCACGTCAAGCGCGAAGGGACCGAAGGCGCGCATGGCGGCGCGGGAGCGAAGCTCGTTGATGATCGCCAGCGCCGGGATTTCCCACAGCGTAGTGTACATCCAGGGGCCACTGAAGGAGAGCTCGTACTGCCCGTCGCGCTTGGAGAGCTCGTAGTCGGGCAGCCGAAAACCTTCCAGCCAGGCGAGGAATTCCGGCTCGAAGATCTGCTTGCGGCCATAGAAATTGTTGCCGCCAAGCCAGATCATCTCCTTTTTGGAGAAGCGCAGCGTGCGGGCATGGTCGAGCTGGTCGCGCAATTCGCCTTCGTCGATGTCGTCGGCCAGGCGCACCGAGGTGGTGCGGTTGATCAGCGAAAAGGTGGCGTCGACCTTGGGGTACATGCCCCAGATCATCTGCAGCATCAGAAGCTTGTAGAAATCGGTGTCGAGCAGGCTGCGGACGATCGGGTCCAGCTTCCAGGTGTGGTTATAGACGCGCCGCGCTATATCGGTTCTTGCCATGTCCTGCCGTCGCCTTCGCTGCTCACGTCTGTCTTACGCAATTCCGGACGGGAAACCGCCGCACTCGTTTCCTGGAATTGCCGGGCAAGAGCTTATTAGCATTGAATTTTTGAAAGCGCTTCCCGCTTTCCGGGCTGGCCCGACAAAAAGCAGTCGCTCCCGGTCCAGCCTCAACTCTTGGCGCCCACCACCCGCAGCGCCGGACGCTTCCGGCGGCTGCCGATGCGGCCGGCCACCGGCGCGTCGGCGCGGCTGTCGGCCTGTTCCTTTTCGGCAAACAGCCAGTCGACGAACAATTGCACGATCGGCGCTGAACGCATCTCGTTGCGGCAGACGACATAGAAATCGTCGACCGCCGGCACCGACAGGCTGAACGGCGCCACCAGCAGGCCCCTGGCGAGCAGCATGCTGGCGGTGACGGAATCGCCGAGCGCCACGCCATGGCCGTGAACCGCGGCTTCGATGGCCGTGCGGGCGTCGCCGAGATGGTGACGGCGGCCGCGTTCGAGGTCGAGCCCGTCGGCGGCGGCCAGCCAGGTGTGCCATTCGCGGCCATCATCGCCATGCAGGATGACATGGCCAGCAAGATCCCGGCAGATGCGGAGCGGCCGGTTGTTGATCAGCGTCGGGCTGACCACCGGGAACAGTTCGAGGCCCGACCATTTGCGCATCCAGCAATCTGTCCAGCTGCCGTCGCCATAGAGCACGCAGACATCGACCTGTGGGGCGCGGATGTCCTTGGGGTCGTTGGACGGGATCAGCGTCAACCTGATATCAGGATATTGCGCCATGAAGCTGCCGAGCCGCGGCGTCATCCACAGAAGCAGCAGCGCCGGCACGCAGGAGACCGACAGCGTACCGGCGCTGGCTGGCCTGGTCATGCGCTGGGTGGCGGCGGCGATGCCGTCGAAGGCGGTCGAGACCGCCGGCAGCAATTCGGCGCCGTGCGGGGTGAGCTTTACCCGCTGTCCGGTGCGTTCGAACAGTTTTACGCCGAGTGATTGCTCGAGCGCCTTGATCTGGTGGCTGATTGCGCCGTGGGTGACGTTGAGCTCACTCGCCGCCTTGGTCAGCGAGGCATGCCGCGCCGTCGCCTCGAAGGCGCGCAAGGGATTCAAGGGGGGCAGACGCTTGGCCATGAGCAACCGGATACTCTGTGAGATTTTCTCACAATCAGCACCGTAACAATATCAATTGATTTTTCAATGCGGCTGCTGGACACTTTGGCAGGTCAACAGCATCAATGACGTGAAATCTACAGGCAGCCAGCGGGACAGCGGCCCGGCCGGATGATGGTCAGTTCGCAGGTGTCGCCACGGCCGCATGCATCAGCCCGCAGGAGGAGACCGACATGGGTTATGACAGAGGCAAGCTGGAAGCCTTGCGCCGCAAGTATGGCGAGAGCCATGGCGGCGAGATGTTCGACCCGAAGTTCCGCAAGGTCGCCGACAAGATCTTCTCCAAGAGCGGCACAAGGCTGGCGCCCTATGCCGGCATCCCCACCTTCCTCGCCGCGCCCTACCGTGAAATCGCTGCCGACAATCCGGATTTCGGCGATTTGCAGGTGGCGATCATCGGCGTGCCGATGGATCTCGGCGTCACCAACCGGCCCGGCTCGCGCTTCGGGCCAAGGGCGCTGCGCGCCATCGAGCGCATCGGCCCTTACAATCATGTGCTGGAATGCGCGCCGACGCATGAGCTGCGCGTCGCCGACATCGGCGATACGCCGTTCCGCAGCCGCTACCGGCTGGAGGTCAGCCACGAAGACATCGAGCGCCGCACCAACCAGATCGTCGATGCCGGCGTGCTGCCGCTTTCGGTCGGCGGCGACCACTCGATCAGCCATCCGATCCTGAAGGCGGTCGGCAAGAAGGCGCCGGTCGGCATGATCCATATCGACGCCCATTGCGACACAAGCGGGCTGTTCGACATGACCAAGTTCCATCATGGCGGACCGTTCCGCAACGCGGTGCTGGACGGCGTGCTCGACCCCACCCGCACCATCCAGATCGGCATCCGCGGCTCGGCGGAGTATCTGTGGGAGTTCACCTACGAATCCGGCATGACGGTCGTGCATGCCGAAGAGGTGACGGGTCTCGGCATTCCGGCCATCATCGAGAAGGCGCGCAGAATCGTCGGCGACAGCCCGACCTACATTTCCTTCGACGTCGACAGTGTCGATCCGGCCTTCGCGCCGGGTACCGGCACGCCGGAAATCGGCGGCCTCACGACGCGCGAGGTGCTCGAACTGCTGCGCGGCTTGAAAGGCCTCAACATTGTCGGCGGCGATGTCGTCGAGGTGGCGCCGCAATATGACGCGACCACCAACACCGCCCATGTCGGCGCCCAGGTCCTGTTCGAGATCCTGAGCCTGATGGTGTTCAGCCCGGCGATCACCGGCAAGGGGGCCTGACGGATTTCACATGCAAAGGCGGCCGCCGCGCTGGAGCCGGCGGCCGTTTCCAAAACAAACAAGCTTCCAGAAGGGGAATACCAATGACAATCCAAATGAAATCAACCATCGCCGCCGCGCTGATGCTCGCCGGCCTCGGCTTCGCCTCCCCGGCCAATGCCGACGCCGTCGACGACATCACCAAGGCCGGCGCCATCAATGTCGGCATCTTCTCCGACTTTCCGCCCTTCTCCTCGGCCAGCGCCGATATGAGCATCAAGGGCTATGACGTCGACGTCGCGCAGGCGATCGCCGATTCACTCAAGGTGAAGCTCAATCTAGTCAGCGTCACCGGCCAGAACCGCATCCCGTATCTCACCGACAAGCGCGTCGATATCCTGATGAGCGTCGGCTATTCCAAGGAGCGCGAGGAGGTGATCGATTTCGCCGCCGCCTACGCGCCCTATTACATCGCCGTCATCGGTCCGGCGGCGCTCTCCGTCAAAGGCAAGGAAGACCTTGCCGACAAGTCGATCGCCGTAAATCGCGGCACGCTGGAGGATACGTCGCTGACCGAGGCGGCGCCGGCATCGGCCGACATCAAGCGCTTCGACAACTACAACTCCGTCATCCAGGCCTTCATCTCCGGCCAGACGCAGCTGATGGTGGTCGGCAATGATGTCGGCGCGCAGGTGCTGGCCAAGCAGGACGCGCTGAAGCCGGAGCAGAAGTTCCAGCTTTTGACCTCGCCTTCGCATATCGGCCTCAACAAGAAAGAGGACCGGCTGAAGACGGCGGTCAATGATGCGGTTGCCAAGATGCTGGCCGACGGCAAGCTCGATGAGAGCTCGAAGGCCTGGCTGAAGACGCCGCTCAATCCCGACAACCTCAAGGATTGAGTTCTCGTGGCCTTTGCCTGGCTCCCAGGTGCTGTGGGCGACATCGCGCGCGGCGCGGCCACGACGATCCTGTTGATCGTCGTGGCCGCGCTCGTGGGCACGCTGCTCAGCATCCTGGGCGCTGCCGGCCGGCGCAACGGCCCGGTATTCGTGAAGCGCGCCATCGCGGTCTATGTCGAGGTGATGCGCAACACGCCGTTCCTGGTGCAGCTGTTCTTCATCTTCTTCGGCCTGCCCAGCCTCGGCATAAGGCTCGATCCGATCCTGGCCGCCATGTTGGCAATGACGCTCAACATGGCGGCCTACACGATTGAAATCGTCGGCGCCGGCCTCGATGCCGTGCCCGGCGGACAGACGGAAGCCGCCTTGGCACTCGGGCTTCGGCCACGCCAGGTGTTTGTCAAGATCGTGCTGCCGCAGGCGCTCAAGGTGATCTACCCGGCGCTGACCAGCCAGATCGTCATCATGATGCTGGAATCGGCCGTGGTGTCGCAGATCGCCGTGCGCGAGCTGACCTATGAGGCCGACATGCTGCAAGCCCGCACCTTCCGGTCCTTCGAAACCTATTTCGTCGTGACCTTGGTCTACCTCGTCCTGTCCATGGCCTTGCGCCGGCTGCTGGTCACAGGCGGGCGCCGCGTACTGGGGGCAGGTGTCACATGATCGAATTCACCTTCTGGGACATCGTTCGCAATCTGCTGCTCGCCGCCCGCTGGACGGTGCTGTTGTCACTGGCCGCCTTCGTCGGCGGGGCGCTGGTCGGGCTGATCGTGCTGTTCTTCAGGATCGCAGAGAATAAATGGAGCCAGCGGGTCGCTTCCGGCTACATCGCCCTGTTCCAGGGAACGCCGCTGTTGATGCAGCTGTTCCTAATGTTCTTCGGCCTGCCGATGCTCGGCCTGCGCATCGAGCCATGGACGGCAGCGGTGCTCGGCCTGACCTTCTTCGCCAGCGCCTATCTGGCCGAGATCTGGCGCAGCGGCGTCGATGCGCTGCCGCGCGGGCAGTGGGACGCCGGCGCCAGCCTTGGCCTGCACCGTCTGCAGGAGCTCAGGCTGATCATCCTGCCGCAGGCGTTCTCGATCACAAGGGCGCCGATCGTCGGCTTCCTGGTGCAGTTGATCAAATCGACGGCGCTGACCTCGATCATCGGCTTCGAGGAGCTGGTCAGAACCTCCAACGCCATCAACAACGCCACCTTCGAACCGTTCAAGGTCTACGGGCTGGTGGCGCTGATCTTCTTCGTCATGTGCTTTCCACTGACGCAATACGCCCGTACGCTCGAACAACGAGCGGCGGCCCACTGACGCCAGGCGGCGACAGTGCGTGAAGGGAACCTACCGGAATAGAACGGCATCAACTGAGGAGAAACCAGATGAACAGACTGATTGGAAAATCCCTGACACGGCGCGGCGTGCTTGGTGCGGGCCTCGCTACAGCCGGCGTGCTCGCCATGCCGTCGATCCTGCGCGCGCAGGACAAGTCGCTGAAGGTCGGCGTCTATGGCGGCTATTTCAAGAAATCCTTCGACGAGCACGTCTTCCCCGATTTCACCAAGGCCACCGGCATTGCAGTGGAATCGGTCGCCGAGCCGACCGGCGAAGCCTGGCTGGTGCAGCTCGAACAAGCGTCCAAGGCCGGCCAGGCGCCGGCCGACCTTTCGATGATGTCGCAGACCTCGACGCTGAAGGGCCAGTCGACCGAATTGTGGACGCCGCTCGATACGTTGAAGTTCAAGCACTACAACGACCTCTTGCCGCGCTTCGTCAACAAATATCCGGATGGCCGGGTCGCCGGCATCGGCGCCGTCGCCTGGTGGATCACGCTGGTCTCCAACACCGACGTCTACAAGGATGCGCCGACCTCATGGGAGACTCTGTGGGACAAGGCCAATGAGGACAAGCTTGGCCTTCTGGCACTTGCCTCGAACTCGTTCCTGCTCGAAGTGACGGCAAAGACCTTCATGGGCGGCACCAATGCGCTCGACACTGAGGACGGACTGAACAAGGCGTTCGAAAAGCTCGCCGAGCTCAAGCCGAATGTCCGGCTGTGGTATCGCGACGAGGCGCAGTTCGAGCAGGCGCTGAAGTCGGGCGAGATCCCGATGGGCCAGTATTATCACGACGTCACCGGCCTCGCGGTCGCCGACGGCTTCCATGTCCGCTCGACCTTCCCGAAGGAAGGCGGCATCCAGGATTCCGGCAATTGGGTGCTGTCGCGCGCCTCGACCAAGGTCGACGAGGCGCATGCCTTCATCGACTATATGAGCCAGCCGTCGATGCAGGGCCTGATGTCGCGCAAGGTCGGAACCACGCCGACGCTGAAGAAAGAGGTGCTCGACCTCAAGCCGGAAGAGTTCGCAGCCGTGTCGTCGGATATCGATCCGATCATCCCGCGCTACGACCTCTATACGTCGAAGGCCGACTGGATCAACCAGAAGTGGACCGAGCTGATCGTCGGCTGAGCCGTTCGATCCGCTTAAAAACTGATCGGCCGCCGGACCTCTTCCGGCGGCCAGTTAGAGCAGTTCACCGTTTCATGGAAACGGCGACCTACTCCAACTTTCTTGTTTGTAAGCAATTCCGGACGGAAAACCGTTACACACTTTCCTGGAATTGCTCCAGCGCACAGCCTGAGAGGGATGAGCATGTCCGGACTAGACATCAACGCCGTCACCAAAAAATTCGGCAACTTCGCCGCCGTCGACAATGTGCAGCTCAACGTGCCGCACGGCACGTTCGTGTGCCTGCTCGGCCCGTCGGGCTGCGGCAAGACCACGCTGCTGCGCATGATCGCCGGGCTGGAGGAGCCGACCAGCGGCGCCATCGTGCTCGACGGCGAGGACATCACGCCTTTGCCGACGCACAAGCGCAATCTCGGCATGGTGTTCCAGTCGCTGGCGCTGTTTCCGCATCTCTCTGTTGGCGACAACATCGCCTATGCGCTGCGCATTCGCGGCGCCTCGAACGAGGAGCAGAAGAAACGCGTCGACGAGTTGCTGGGCCTGATCCATCTGACCGGCTTTGCCGACCGTCCGGTGGCCAAACTATCGGGCGGCCAGCGCCAGCGCGTGGCGATCGCCCGGGCACTGGCGCTGTCACCAAAGCTGTTCCTGCTCGACGAACCGCTGTCGGCGCTCGACGCCAAATTGCGCGAGGCCATGCAGGTGGAACTGCGCCAGTTGCAGCAGCGGTTGGGCATCACCACCATCGTCGTCACCCACGACCAGCGCGAAGCCATGACCATGGCCGACCTCGTCGTCGTCATGGGCCACGGCAGGATCCTGCAGGCGGCGCCGCCGATCGAGATCTACCGCAAGCCGGCCGACGCCTTCGTCGCCGACTTCATCGGCATCACCAATCTGCTGCCGGCCGAGATCGACAGCACCGGGCGCACCACCATTCTGGGCACAGCCATTCCAGGTCTTGCCATGCCGGCGGGTCAGACTAAAGCGTCTGTATCGGTCCGCCCCGAGGATGTGCATCTCGGCAGCCCCGGCGGCTCGGCCATCACCGGCGAGGTGAGTTTCGTGCGCGATCTCGGCGGCACCATCGAGACCTTCGTCGACGTCGGCGGCACCAGCATCATTGCGGTGACGACGCCGCGCGAGCGGCATGACGTGCCGGTCGGCGCCAAGGTCGGCGTCACACTGCCGCCGGCAAGCTGCGTGGTGCTCGGCGCATGAGACGCGAAGCGCCGAAGTCGATAGCCGACTACACGCCGCTGTTCTTTCCGGCGCTGATGCTGATCGTCTTCTTCGTCGTGCCGTTCTCGACGATGATCGCGGTGAGCTTCTTCAAGCGCAATCCGTCCGGTTTCTACACACCGGATTTCGTGTTCGACAATTACGCCCGCTTCCTGTCGGTATTCTTCGGCGGCGTGCTCGGCTTTTCACTGATGCTGGCGGTGCTGGTCGCCGTCTGCTGCGTGGCCATCGCCTTCCCCTTCACCTACCTTTTGACCCGCCGGCCGCGCCGCGTGCAGACGCTATGGCTGGTCGGCCTGTTGTCGGTGCTGTCGCTGTCGGAAGTCATTATCGGCTTTGCCTGGTCGACGCTGTTTTCGCGCACGGCGGGCATCACCAATCTGTTCGTGGCGATCGGGCTGATGGACAAGCCGGTGGCGCTGCTGCCGACCTTCGGCGCGGTGCTCACCGGCATGGTTTACCAGGCGCTGCCCTATACGATCCTGGTGCTTTACCCCGCTTTGGTCCGCCTCGACCCGACATTGCTCGAGGCCGCGCGCACGCTCGGCGCCTCGCCTATCCGCGCCTTCTTCAACGTCGTCGCGCCGGCGCTGCGCAACACCATCGTGGCGACGCTGATCATGGTCTTCGTGTTTGCGCTCGGCTCCTACCTGCTGCCGCAGATTCTCGGACGGCCGCAACACTGGACGCTGTCCGTGCTGATCACCGACCAGGCGATCTACCAGTCCAACATGCCGTTCGCAGCCGCAATGGCGGTGTTCCTGGTGCTGATCTCGCTGGCGCTGGTCGGATTGACACTGCTCGTCGGACGCCGGGAGAATGCACTATGACCGCGACCTTGCTGCGCCGTGTCTATTTCACCATCGTCGCTTTGTTCCTGGCGGCGCCGCTGATCGTGGTGGCCGGGGTTTCGGTCAACTCGCGGCAGGAACTCAGCTTCCCGCCGGTCGGCTTCTCGCTCGCCTGGTACGCCCAGATCTTCACCGACCCGGAATGGCGGCTGGCGCTGATCCATTCGGTGACGCTGGCCGTTTGCTCGGCGGCCATTGCGGTTGCTGTTGCGCTGCCGCTGGCCTGGTTCCTGTGGCGGCGCATCGCGCCCTGGGCAAACATTTTCCAGGTGCTGGGGCTTGCCCCCTTCATCCTGCCGCCGGTCATCACCGCGCTCGGCTTCCTCTCCTTCTGGGCGACGGTCGGGCTGTTCGGCCAGTTCTTCACCGCCATCATCAGCCACGCCATCTTCTTCGTGACGCTGCCGCTGGTGACGCTGTCGCTGGGCTTTGCCTCGATCGACCGCTCGCTGGTAGAGGCCGCCGCCACCATGGGCGCCGACGACCGCACAGTGCTGAAAACCGTGGTGCTGCCGTTGATCCTGCCCTACCTCGTCTCGGGCTACGCCTTCGCCTTCGTCTTGTCGCTCAACGAATACATCGTCGCCTACATGACGATCGGCTTCACCACCGAGACGCTGCCGATCAAGATCTTCAACGCGCTGCGCTATGGCTACACGCCGACCATGGCTTCGGTGTCGGTGTTCTTCGTCGCGGTGGCCGCATTGGTGTTCGGCTCGATCGCCAGGTTCGGCGATATACGCAGGCTGCTCGGCGCGATGTCGTCGGACGGGAGCTGAGCGAGCCACGCCAAACGAGAACGGCCGCCGAACCCGGCGGCCGTTTTGCTTTTAATGGCTGAAGACGAGCGGCGGCGCGATCCTATCCCGCCTGAGCCAGCGGGCCAGGAGCAGCACCGCCACCACGGCCAGCCCCGACGCCAGGCCGATCCAGATGCCGACGCCGTGCAAGCCGAAATGGAAGGCGAGCAGCACGCCGAGCGGCAGGCCGATGCCCCAATAGCCGATGGCGGCATAGATCATCGGCACCTTGGTGTCGTGCAGGCCGCGCAGCATGCCGGCGGCAACGGCTTGCGCGCCGTCGAAAATCTGAAACAGCGCCGCAAAGGCCAGGAACGACACGGCAAGGGCGATCACCCTGGCATTGACCGGGTCGGTCATGTCGATGAAGGCGCTGATCAGCAGATGCGGCCACAGGACCATCACCAGCCCCATCAGCGCCATGAACGAGACGCCGATGACGAAGGCAGTCCAGCCGGCGCGCGAAACGCCTGCCGGATTGCCGGCGCCGTGGGCCAGCCCGACGCGCACGGTGACGGCCTGGTTGAGACCGAGCGGCACCATGAAGGAGATCGAGGCGATCTGGATGGCGATGGCGTGCGCGGCGAGCGAATCCGCATCGATCAGGCCCATCAGCAGGGCTGCGGCGTTGAAGATCGTCACCTCGAAGGCGAGGATGCCGGCGATCGGCATGCCGAGCCGCAGCAGACCCTTGAAACGCGGCCAGTCGGAGCGCCAGAAGCGGCCGAACAGGCGGTAGCGGCGGAACTTCTTCTCCAGCATCACCACGGCTGCCAGGCCGCAGAACATCAGCGTGCTCGACAGCGTGGTCGCCAGCCCCGAACCGGCAATGCCCATCGAGGTGACGCCGAGATTGCCGAACATGAACACCCAGTTGAAAAAGGCGTTGCAGGCGACGGCGACGAAAACGATGACCAACGCCCAGCCTGGCCGCTCCAGCGCCGAGATGAACGAGCGCAGCACGATATAGCCGTAGAACGGCAGCACCGCCCATTCCAGCCAGCGCAGATAGATGCCGGCCTGATGTGCCAATGCCGGCTCCTGGCCCATGGCCAGCAGAATGGCCTCGCCATGCCACAGCACCATCCAGATCGGGATCGAGATCAGGATCGCCAGCCACAGCCCTTGCCGCACGGTGCGGCGCAAATCGCGCACCGAATATCGGCGGCGGCCAAGCTCGGTGGCGATCATCGGCGAGGTCGCCAGCATCAGGCCGAGGCCGAAGATCAGCGGCATGAAATAGAGGTTGGCGCCGAGCGCGCCGCTGGCCAGCGTGTCCGCGCCCAGACGCCCCATCATCATGACGTCGGTGGCGGTCATCGCGGTCTGGCCGAGATTGGTCAGCACCATCGGCCAGGCCAGCGCCAGCGTCGCCCTGATTTCCTGACGCCAAAGATTTTCCGGCGCACGAGCGCCGGCTTCGATCGCAGACATTGTCCTGCTCTTTCCGGTTGCGGCGCGTCGGCAACGAGGCCGGAAGCCGCACTTCCAAACGGCAAAACCTTCGGTTTCGCAGCGTTTGCGTCGTTCTATTGGACGAAATGCGGCATGAAGGCAAGGGAGGACGGGCAGCCGGCGATTGAGCCAGAGGCGGGAACCCTCCTATCCGGCTGCCCTTATTTGTTTTACGCAATTCCGGACGGAAAACCGTTACACACTTTTCCTGGAATTGCTCTAGATCAGCCGATGCTTTCGCCGCCGTCGATCACCAGCGCCTGGCCGGTCATGAAGGATGAGCGGTCCGAGACGAGGAACAGGATCGCTTCGGCGATCTCTTCGGCGCTCGCCCAGCGCCCCATCGGAATCCTGGTGCGGACATAGGTCTCGATCGCCTCGCGGCCGCCCATCTGGGCGATGAACGGTTCGTTGAAGGGGGTGTCGACCCAGCCGGGGCAGAGCGCGTTGACGCGCACATTGTGCCGGGCATAGTCGAGCGACATCTGCCTGGTCATCGCCACCACGGCATGTTTGGACGTGGCATAGGCGATCATCTCGCGGTCGTAGAAGACGCCCGAATTCGAAGCCGTGTTGAGGATGACGCCGCCGCCTTGCGCGACCATTGCCGGCATGACCAGCCGCGCGGCCAGAAACTGCGCCCGTACATTGATGCGCCATGACGCATCCATACCATCGACCTCGACCTCGGTCAGCGTGCCGCCGACCTGGATGCCGGCGTGATTGTGCAGGATGTGGATGCGGCCATACTTGCCGAGCGTGCCTGTGATGAGCTGCCCGACCGCCGCGTCGTCAGAGACGTCGGTGACAATCGCCTCGGCCTGCCCGCCCACTGCCCGAATGTCCGCCGCTGTCGTCTCGCCGCTGGTCTTATCCCGGTCGGCGATGACCACCACAGCGCCTTCCCTGGCCATGATCATGGCGCCGGCGCGGCCGATGCCGGAACCGGCGCCCGTCACCATGGCGATGCGGTCTCTAAGGATCATGAATTTGTCTTTCAGCTGGATGGCTTGTTCAGTTTGACGGCTGGCGCTGGCGCAGCTGCCATTGGGCAAGCACCACCAGAAGAACCGAGGCGACGAGCACGATGGTGGCGATGGCGTTGATTTCCGGCGTCACGCCGCGCCGGATCGAGGCGAAGACATAGATCGGCAGCGTCGTCTGCGCGCCGGCGACGAAGAAGGCGACGATGAAATCGTCGAAGGAGAAGGTGAAGGCGAGCAGGAAGCCGGCGATCACCGCCGGCATGATCTGCGGCAGCACGATCGAGCGAAACGTCGTCAGCGGCGTGGCGTAGAGATCGCTCGAGGCCTCGACCAGGTTGCCGTCGAGGCTGGCGAGACGCGTGCCGACGATCATCGTCACCAGCGCCATCGAAAACAGGCCATGCGCGGCAATGATCGATCCATAGCCGAGCGACAGGCGCGGCGGCTGGTCGTTTGGCCAGATCGAGGCGAGGAACGGGTTGAGCACGCCAAACAGCTGGACCAGCGCGACAAGCGTCGAGATGCCGATGACGACGCCGGGAACGACGATCGCGGCACCCATCAGCGCGTCGAAGACGGCGCGGGTTCTGAGCCCGACCCGCGCCAGGCCGAGTGCCGCCGCCGTGCCGCACACCGCCGCCAGAAGGGCGCTGGTGGTGGCGATGAACAGGCTGTTCTTCAACGCCTCCACCAGGAACGGGTTCGACAGCGCCGTGCCGTACCACTGCACCGAAAAGCCGGTGAACTCGCTGGCATGGCGGCCGGCGTTGAAGGAAAACAGCACGACCAACGCGATCGGCAGATAGAGGAAGGCGAAGACGGCTGTGACGAAGGCGCGCATCAGATCAGATCCACCCTGCGGGCGCCCGACACCCGTGTCGAAATGCGGTTTGCCGCGATCAGCACCACCACCGAAACCGCCACCAGCGTGATGGCGATGGCCGATCCGAACGGCCAGTTGCGCGACTGCAGGAACAGGTCGACCAACGCGTTGCCGATGAAGAACACCTTGCCGCCGCCAAGCAGCGTCGGGATGAGGTATTCGCCAAGCAGCAGGATCATGACCAGCGAGAAGCCGGTCATCACGCCCGGCAGCGACAGCTTCAGCGTTACCCCCAGAAAGGTTGAGAGCGGCGTCGCGCCGAGATCGGCGGAGGCTTCCAGCAGCCTTCGGTCGAGCCGCTCGAGACTGACATAGATCGGCAGGATCATGAGGGGCAAATAGCCATAGACGATGCCGAGCAGCACGGCGCCCGGCGTGTTGATCAACCTGACATCCTCGATGCCGACAAAGGCCAGCAGTGCGGGAATGCCGCGTCCGCCCAGAATGTACATCCAGGCGTAGGTGCGCATCAAAAGGCTGGTCCAGAACGGAATGACGACGAGCGCAAGCAGGATCAGCCGCCAGCGCTCCGGCGCCTTCAGGGCGAGATAGTAGGCAACCGGGTAGGCGACGAGCAGGCAGGCAAGCGCGCCCACCGGCGCCAGCATCATCGTGTTCCAGAAAGCAGTCGCCCGCGCCGGAAGATTGGCATACTGCGCCAGCGTGAAGGCGGCCTGATAGCCGCCCTCCGGCGCCCGCTCGCCGACGCTGAACACGGCCATGGCGATGAACGGCAACACCAAAAACACCACCAGCCACGCTGTAGCCGGAGCGAGCAGCAGCGCTGTCAGGATGTTATACCGAAATCTGTTGCCGTGCATGGAAACCGCCCCGATGCCGGCGGACATAGGCCCGCCGGTTTCCGTTTGCGTCAGGCCAGGCCTCAAGCCGACTTGAAGCGCGCCATCAGCTCGGCGCGGCCGGGATCGGTCAGCGTCGCCGCCGCACCAAACTCCAGCGGTGTCAACAGGTCGGCCGCCGGGTAAAGGATCGGATTGTCGAGCACTTCCTTGGGCAGCAGTTTGTTGACCCGCGCGTCGGTCGAGGGCGCGCCATTGGCGAGATGCTCCTTCACAGCAACCTCCGGGGTCATCAGATAATTGAGCAAGGCATAGCCGGCCGGCTTGTTCGGCGCGTCCTTCGGGATGGCGTAGAAATCGGTCCAGATTTCCCCGCCCTCCTTGCCCAGCACGTAGGCGATCTCCGGGATATCGCGATGCAACTGCGCGCCGTCATTCGTCCAGCACATGGTCATCCAGGCGTCGCCCGCCCGCATTCCCGGCTGGTAGTCCGAAGAGACCGCGAACAGATGCGGCTTGACCTTGAGCAGCAGTTCCTCGGCCTTGGCAAGTTCATCCTGCTTCAGCGAGTTGAAGGAATAGCCGTAATATTTCAGCGCGTTGCCGATGGTGGTCAGCTGGTAGTCATGCACCATGGTGCGGCCATCACCCTCAGCCATGGCAACGTCCCAGAATTCCTTCCAGCTCGTCATCGGCTTGGCCAGCTTCTTGGTGTTGACGGCAAAGCCCGTGGTGCCCCAGTTCTTCGGCACCGCGTAGGTCGTGCCGTCGATCGTGCCTTCCCCAGTGAAGCGCGGGTCTTCCTGCGTGCCGTCGAAATTCGGCAGCTTGGCCATATCGAGCGGATCGATGATGCCGAGCTTCTTGTAGGTCGAGATCGTGTAGTTGGTCGGCACGAACAGGCTCCAGCCCGAGGCGCCGGCCTGCAGCTTGGCCAGCATCTCCTCATTGGAGCCGAACACGTTGACCTCGACGGCGACGCCGGTGTCCTTCTTGAAATTCTCGAAGGTCTGCGGGTCGTGATAGTTCGGCCAGGTGGCGATCGACATGCGGTCGCCGAGGTTTTCGGCGGCGAAGGCCGGCGTCGGCATGATGCCGAGCTCGCGCGCCATCACCGCGGTTGCGATGCCCAGGCCGGTGAGGCCGAGGAAATCGCGGCGGCCGATCGAGCCGCGCTCCAGGCGCATCAGCTGGTCGACGAAGTTCTCGGGGCTAATCGGCAGTCCGTCACGATATGATTTCGACATTTTTTGCTACCCTCTGGTTGGTCCCGTTGTTCTTGTTCTCCGGAAACGCCAGCGGCGTCCCAGAGGCAAAGCCGATGGCGACGGGTTCGCCCGGCTTGAAGAGATTGCCATGGCCGATCACATGGTCGGCCTTGGCCAGCAGCGTTCCGATGCCCTGCACCTCGATGGCGTATTCCGCCGTCGAGCCCAAGAAGATCCGGTTGCGCACGATGCCCTTGAAAGGGCTGCCTTTGGTGGAGCCGAGGCTTAGCGATTCAGGACGCAGGCTGACGGAAACGGTCTCGCCCTGCTGCAAGGCGGTTCGTTTGCGCGCGGCAATGACGGTTCCGTCCGTCAGCGCCACATTGACAAGATCGCCTGTATGCCCCGCAACCTTGCCGCTCAACAGATTGGTCTTGCCGACGAAGTCGGCGACGAACAGGTCGGCCGGCTCGTCATAGATCTCGCTCGGCTGGCCGAGCTGTACGATGCGGCCGCCATTCATGACGCAGACGAAGTCGCTCATCGACAGCGCTTCCTCCTGGTCGTGGGTGACCAGCACGAAGGTGATGCCGATCTCGCGCTGCAGGTTCTGCAACTCGATCTGCATATCGGTGCGCAGTTTCTTGTCGAGCGCCGCCAGCGGCTCGTCGAGCAACAGCACGGCCGGCTTGTTGACCAGTGCGCGCGCCAGCGCGACGCGCTGCTGCTGGCCGCCGGACAGTTCGTGGATCTTGCGGCCGCCATAGCCGGCGAGCCGCACCATTTCGAGCGCCTCGCCGGCGCGACGGCCGATTTCCTGCGACGACAGGCGTGGCCGTGCCTGGCGCAGCCCGTAGGATACATTGGCTTCGACATCGAGGTGCGGAAACAGCGCATATTGCTGGAACACCATGTTGACCGGGCGGCGATAGGGCGGTGTGCCGGCCATGTCTTGGCCGCGGATGAACACCTGGCCTTCGCTCGGCTGCTCGAAGCCGCCGATCATGCGCAGGCATGTGGTCTTGCCGCAGCCGGACGGTCCGAGAAGGGCGACAAAGGCGGAGGGCGGCACAGCCAGATCGATGCCGCTGACAGCGGTCACGGCGCCATAGCGCTTGGTGACGCCGCGAAACTCGATGTCGGGCACTGCGGTCAAAGTGCTGGCTCCAGCAACAGGGCTATTTCAGGACGCTACCAGAGCCGATGGCGGCTAGTATATACCTCGCAGGTGGTATATCTTATCTATTTTCTCGTTTGAGGGGGTATAGGTTGAGTGCGTCCCGCAGCGACGAATACAGCCGGCTCGCAGCCCTTGTCGCGGCAACGCGAGAGACCAGCGGCGAAATGTTCGGCCAGGCAATGGTCGATTGGCTGAGCCAGCATGTCAGCTTCGACCACTGCGTTATCTTCGGCTATCGCGGCGCATCGCGACCGCCGCTGCTGTTCGAAACCTTCTCGCCGGCCGAGAGCCATGTCTTCGTCACGCTCTATCAGGAAGGACCTTATCTGCTCGACCCATTTCATCACGCGGCGGTGGAGCGCAAGGAGGGGTTCTGGCGCATGCGCGAGCTGGCGCCCGACCGCTTCTATGCCAGCGAGTATTTTCGCACCTACTATAGCCAGACAAGGCTGGCCGAGGAGGTCGGCTTCTTCGTGCCGCTGCCCGGCAAGGATGCGCTGGTGCTGTCGCTGATGCGATTGCACGCCTCGGGTCCCTTCGGCACCGCCGATGCCAGGCTGCTGCGCGACATGGCGCCGGCGGTCATCAACTTCGCCCGGTTGCGCTGGCCCGCACTTTCGGCCGAGGAGCAGGACGAAGCGGAGCAGGGCGAGACGATCGCCGCCGTCAACGAGTTCGACCGCGCCCACATTTGGGAAAGCCTGTCGCTGACCCCGCGCGAAAAGCATGTCGTCGATCTGGTGCTGCAGGGGCATTCCACCGAGTCGATCGCAAGAGCCATGCGCATCGTGCCGGGAACGGTGAAGGTCCATCGCCGCAACATCCATCGCAAACTCGGCATCAAATCCCAGGCCGGGCTGTTCGCCCGCTTCATCGAGATCATCGAGAGCCGGCGTTGAACTCGCTGAGGCAGACATCGTTCACTTGCCGGCGACAGACTGCTACGGATTACCCGAAACCGGTCCGCTTCCTCATTCGCCCCGGAGAACAGACGATGGCATTCAGGCGCAGAAAGAACACGGCCGCGATCCCTCGCACGGTGCCCGCTTTCGAGCACATCGTCACCGAGGCGAGCGACAGTTTCCTGTGGCGGCTCGACGACTATCCCTGGGAGCGCAATGTCTGGAATTTTCATCCGGAATACGAGATCCATCTCCTGAGGAAGTCTTCCGGGGTCGCGCTGGTCGGCGATCACATCGGCGAATTCGGGCCGGGCTACCTGAGCATCGTCGGCGGCGGGCTGCCGCATGACTGGGTGACATCGGTGCAACCCGGCGAGCTGATCGAAGGACGCGACATCGTGCTGCAATTCGATCCGCAGCGGCTGCGCGGCTCGGCGGGACTGCTGCCGGAACTGCGCGAACTGGAACCGTTCCTGGAGCGATCGCTGCGCGGCATGCTCTTCCATGGCCGCGCCGCGCTCGAAGGCGCCGCGCTGATGGAACGGATGGGCACGGTGCACGGGCTCGCCCGGTTTTGCCTCTTCCTCGAACTGGTCGATTTGCTGGCTAGGACAGACGAATACGAGCTTTTGTCCTCGCCGGATTTCTCACCCGCGCTCGACGCAACCTCGCTGGACATCATCCAGCGCACGCTGACCTATCTCTTCCAGCACTTCGCCGAGGACCTGAAGCTGCCGGAGGCGGCGGAGCTGGCGGGGATGAGCGAAAGCACGTTTTCGCGCTTCTTCCAGAAAAACACCGGCAACAGTTTCAGCGACCACATCGCCAAGCTCCGGCTCTGGCAAGCCTGCAAACTGCTGGCGGACACCGATATTCCGATCACCGACATCTGCTTCCAGGTCGGCTACATGAACATCTCCAACTTCAACCGCGCCTTCCTGCGCAAGCACCGGATGACGCCGTCATCCTACCGCAAGCTGTCGAAGCAGCGGATGACGATGCGCGCCTGAAAACCGGCCTTCCTCACTCCATCGGTACTCATGTGACAGAGGCCGTGCAGGCGGGCCGGATTTTGCAGCGCACAATGCATAAAAGTACAGGTCTGCTGCAACGGGGCTTCTAGCGCGGCCTTTAGCAACTCCTCATTTTGGCGATGGGTGGCTTGTCGCTCGGGCGATGGCGAGGATCGCGCAACCGAAGACTTCCGCTTCCTGCGACTGTTCCTGGAGGAGAAAATCAATGAAACCAATTCGGCTCGCTGCGAGCATAAGCGCAGCTTTCATGCTTACCACGACCCTCTCGACCATGGCGCTGGCGGCGCCGGTCTGCTCGGCGCCGGTCAAGGTGCTGGCGCAACCGCGTGACGGGCTGACGCTGCTGGAAGCGTCCAAGGACGAGTTCCAGAAACTGGCCGGCGCCAGCTTCCAGATCGACTATCTCAACGAGAACGACCGCCGGGCAAAGTCGCGCGCCGATGCGTCCACGGTCGGCAACTACAACGTCTACTATGTCGACGAAGCCAATGTCGCGCTGTTCGCCTCGTCGAAATGGATCGTGCCGCTCACCGACTATTACCCGGCTGACTACGACTACGCCGATTTCGACCCGGGCCGGCAGAAGGTCGCCACCTATGACGGCAAGGTGTGGTTCGCGCCGCTGACCGGCGGCGGCGACCTGATGGTCTACCGCAAGGACATTCTGGAAGCCGCCGGCATCCAGCCGCCGAAGACGCTGGACGAGTTGATCGCCGACGTGCCGAAGCTGACCGATCCCGACAAGGGCATGTACGGCATCGCGCTGCGCGGCGCGCGTGGCTCGGGCGCCAATGTCTGGCGCTGGATGCCGTTCTTCAAGGCCTATGGCGGAAAATGGTTCGACGGTGACAAGCCGGCTTTCAACTCCGAGGCCGCGGTCAAAGCGACCGAGACCTATCTTAAACTGTTCAAGGATTCAGCGCCCGGCACGCAGACCGGCAGCTGGGATGAATCGACCGGCGCCTTCCTGTCGGGCCAGGTTGCCATCTTGGTCGAATCGACGCCGCTGTCGGGCATGGCGGTCGACCCGAAGACCTCGCAAGTGGTCGGCAAGATCGGCTTCCTGCCGCCGCCCTCGCCACTGACCGGCGGCGGCTACGGCCACGGCCTCGCCATCGCCGCCAAGGCCAATGCCGATGACGCCGCGAAGCAATGCGCCGGCCTGTTCATCGCCTGGGCGACGTCGAAGGAGAACGAGAAGCGCCGGCTCGACGCGCACCAATTCGGCGAGCTCAACCGCACCAGCGTGCTGTCCAGCAAGGAGTTCGCCGACATCTATGGCGCCGATCTCGGCCAGGCGCTTGCCGATACCGGCAAGGTGACGGCGGTGAACTTCTGGCAGGATCCGCGCTGGCCGGATCTCGGCGACCGCTGGGGCATCATCCTGGAAGAGCTGGTCACCGGCACGCGCACCGACGTCAAGGGCGGCCTCGACGAACTCGAGGCCTACGCCAACGAGCTGGTGAAGAAGAAGTAATCCTCCCGCCCGCGGCGCGCGGTCCACGGCATTCGACCGGATGCCGGGACCTGTGCGCCGCGGGTTCTCCCCAAAAAGGCACAGCCCGAGGATAGGCAATGCGCCGACGCTCTTCCCTGCCCGTGACGTTTCTGGTTCCGACGCTCGCCATTCTTCTGGTGCTGTCGATGGTGCCGACGCTGTACGCCATCGTCATTGCGCTGCAGAACCGCGAGCTGAGCTCGTCGAACTATTCCTGGGTCTGGCTGTCGAACTTCATCGACCTGTTCGCCGACCGGCGTTTCCTCAACGCGGTCTGGGTTTCGGTGAAGTGGGAAATCGTCACCGTGGTGGCGACGATGATGGTGGCGATCGGGCTCGGCGTGCTGATGTTCGAAGTAGCGTCGCCGCGGCTGCGCAACATCTACTGCCTGCTGTTCATCATCCCGGTGCTGTTGCCGCGTGTCTCGGCGGCCTTCGTGTGGAAGTTTGCCTATCATCCGCTCTACGGCATCGCCACCTATCCCTACAGGCTGATCACCGGCGGGTTGATCTTCGACCCGCTGTCGAAGCCGTCGACGGCCCTGTTTGCCGTCGCCTCGGTCGATGTCTGGCAGTGGGGACTGTTCTTCGCGGTCATCGTGCTGAAGCTTCTGGAGACCTTGCCGCCGCAGCCGATCGAAGCGGCGCGGCTCGACCACGCCAAACGCTGGCAGATCCATGCCTATGTGACCTTGCCTATGCTGAAGGCGCCGCTGATCAGCCTGATGTTCGTCAAGATGATCGAATCGCTGCGCTCCTTCGACCTGATTTATGTGATGACGCGCGGCGGGCCGGGCGTGGCGACCGAGACGCTCGACATGTACGCCTTCTCGCAAGGCTTCATCGAATCCGGCAAGGTGTCCTATGCCTCGGCCATGGCGGTGCTGATGATGATCGCGACTGTCATCACCTTCACCATGCTGTGGAAGCGGGTGCAGGCATGAGGCCGTATCGCATGAGACCGGGCCGCCTCATCGGCAAGATCATCCTGGCCTTCGCCGGCTTCATGGCGGTGTTTCCGCTCGCCTGGACGGCGGTCAATTCGCTGAAGAACAATGTCGACATCATCACCCGCGTGCCGCGCCTGGTGTTTACCCCGACCTTCGACAATATCAGCTACATCATCGGCCGCGACAGCGTCATGACCGGTCTCTATAACTCGGTCATTTCCTGCGGCGTCGCCGTGCTGATCGGCGTCATGCTCGGCCTTCCGGCAGCCTATGCGGTGGCGCGCTATCCCAATCGCTTCGCTGGCGACATCCAGTTCTTCGTGTTGTCGCTGCGCTTCCTGCCCCCGGTGGCAGTCGCCATTCCGCTGATGGTGATCTGGCTGCAGATCGGGCTCTACGACACCTTGCCGGCGCTGATCGTCACCTATTCGCTGCTCACCATCTCGGTGATCATGTGGCTCGCCATTCCCGCCTTCCAGGCCGTGCCGAAGGAAATCGAGGAAGCCGCTTTCGTCGACGGCTACGGCGCTTACTCGGTGTTCTGGCGCATTGCGCTGCCGGTAGCGGCGCGCTCGCTGATCGGCGCCGTCGCCTTCAGCTTCGTGCTGGTGTGGAACGAATTCCTGATCGCGCTGATGCTGTCCAGTTCCAACGCCAAGACATTGCCGATCGTCGCTTCCGAACTTTCACAGCAAGGCATGAACGTGCCGTGGGGAATCCTCAACGCCTCGGTCGTGCTGTTGTCGCTACCGCCGCTGCTGTTCCTCGGCGTGCTCAGCGGCTTCCTGAATTCCGTTTTCCGGCAAAAAAAGACTTGATGCGAGGACTTACCTATGCGGGCACTGGTGCTTGAGAAAAAAGGCGAACTGTCGCTGCGCGAGATCGCGCTGCCGCTCGACGTCGGACCGGGCGATGTCAAGATCGCCATCCACACGGTCGGCGTCTGCGGCAGCGACGTGCACTATTACACCCATGGCGCGATCGGCAGCTATGTCGTGCGGGCCCCGATGGTGCTTGGCCACGAAGCCGCGGGAACGATCGTCGAGGTCGGCGCCAATGTCGGCACGCTGAAGGTCGGCGACCGCGTCTGCATGGAGCCGGGCGTGCCGAACCTGTCGTCGCGCGCGACGAGGCTCGGCATCTATAATGTCGATCCCGATGTCAGCTTCTGGGCGACACCGCCGGTGCATGGCGTGCTGGCGCCCTATGCCGTGCACCCGGCCGCCTTCACCTACAGACTGCCGGACAATGTCAGCTTCGCCGAAGGCGCGATGGTCGAACCCTTTGCCATCGGCATGCAGGCGGCGAGCCGCGCCCGCATCGTGCCTGGCGACGTCGCCGTCGTCGTCGGCTGCGGCCCGATCGGCATCATGATCGCGCTGGCGGCGCTGGCCGGCGGCTGCTCGAAGGTGCTGATCTCCGATTTTTCCGGACCCAAGCTCGAGATTGCCGCACAATATCCCGGCATCGTGCCGGTCAATATCAGCGAGCAATCGCTGGTCGACGCAGTCTCCGCCGCGACCGACAATTGGGGCGCGGATATCGTGTTCGAGGCGAGCGGCAGCCCGAAGGCATTCGCCGACCTGTTCGATGTCGTGCGGCCGGGCGGCGCGGTGGTGCTGGTCGGACTGCCGGTCGAACCGGTCAGCCTCAACGTTCCGGCGGCGATCTCCAAGGAAGTGCGCATTGAGACGGTGTTCCGTTACGCCAACATCTTCGACCGGGCGCTGCAGCTGATCGCCTCGGGGAAGGTCGACCTCAAGCCGCTGATCACCGGCACTTATGATTTCTCCGACAGCATCAAGGCCTTCGAGCGGGCGGCGCAAGGCAAGCCGCAAGACGTCAAGCTGCAAATCCTGCTTACCGGCGAGAAGGGCTGACCATGTCCGCGATCGTTTGCTCCCATGTCGACAAGGCGTATGGGGCTACCACCGTCATCCGCGATCTCAATCTCTCGATCGAGGAGCATGAGTTCGTCGTGTTCCTAGGCCCATCCGGCTGCGGCAAGTCGACCTTGCTCAGGATGCTGGCCGGGCTGGAGGATATCAGCGGCGGCGAAGTGTCGATCGGCGGCAGAGTGGTCAACGATCTCGAGCCCGGCGAGCGCGGCATCGCCATGGTGTTCCAGAACTATGCGCTCTACCCGCATATGACGATCTTCGACAACATCGCCTTTGGGCTCAAGCGACAGAAAGTAGCCCCGGCCGAGATCCGGAAGCGGGTCGAGGCGGTGGCAAAGACGCTCGGCCTCGAACCTTACCTCGCCCGCAAACCGACCGAGCTTTCCGGCGGGCAGCAGCAGCGCGTAGCGATTGCGCGCGCCATGATCAAGACGCCGAAAGTGTTCCTGTTCGACGAGCCGCTGTCGAATCTCGACGCCAAACTTCGCAACCATATGCGGGTCGAAATCGCCCGCCTGCACCAGTTGCTGAAGACCACTACCGTCTATGTCACCCACGACCAGCTCGAAGCGATGACGCTGGCCGACCGGATAGTGCTGCTCAGGGATGGCGTCATCGAACAGATCGGCTCGCCGGCCGAGATCTATCGCCAGCCGGGCAATCTGTTCGTCGCAGGCTTCATCGGTACGCCGAACATGAATTTCATCGACGTGGCCGTCGGGCGGAAGGACGAACGCTGGACGCTGACAGGCGGCGGCTCGACCTTCTTCATAGAAGGCTCGGGCTTCGATCTGCGCGGCGTCCAGCGCGCCGTGCTTGGAATCCGACCGCCGGACCTGAAGACCGCCGGCGCTCAGAGCATCAATCTTCTGCAAGGCACCGCCGACCTTATCGAGTTCCATGGCAATGACGCGCTGGTGACGTTCGCCTGCGGCGGCAAGGAGGTCGGCGCGTTGGTATCGGCCCGCGAATGCCCGGCGTTGCGCGCGCCTGTGCGCTATACGTTCGAGGAGGAGAGCGTGCATCTGTTCGACGCGGCGACCGGCGCATCCTTGCGCCGGCGAGAAGCCTAAATCTGTACGCAATTCCGGACGGAAAACCGTTTCACACTTTTCCTGGAATTGCTCTAGCCGATGGCGTCGAGCGCCTGCCGCTGGCGGTGCATTTCGAGGAAGATCCTGTAGTCGCGGTCGAAGCGGCCTGACGCGGCCGGGTTCGAGGTGCGCGCCCTGCCGCCTTGCTGCATGGCGACGCAAGCGGCATTCAGGTCCGGGAACAGACCGGCCGCGGTGGCGGCGACCATGCCGGTGCCGAGCAGAACGGCTTCGTCGGCCAGCGGCTCGATCACCGCGCAGCCGGTCGCGTCGGCATAAAGCTCCATCAGCAACGGGTTCTTGGTGTGGCCGCCGGTGACATGCAGCGTGTCGATGAGATAGCCGTTCTCGTTCAGCGCCTCCAGCACATGGCGCACGCCGAGTGCGATGCCGACGGCGGTGCGCCAATACAGCTTGCACAGACTGTCGAAGGAGGAATCCAGCGTCAGCCCGCTGACCACGCCGACGGCATGCGGGTCGGCAAGCGGCGAGCGGTTGCCGTGGAAATCCGGCAGCACATGCAACCTCGCCGCCAGCTTGTCGCCTTCGGTGCTACGCAGTTCAGCGACGCGCCTGGCGATCTTGGCATGCATGGCCGCATCCGGCTCGCCGCCGGCGCCGTGCCAGCGGATGATGTGGTCGAGCAAAGCCCCGGTAGCCGACTGGCCGCCTTCCGACAGCCAGAGCTTTGGCAGTGCGGCGCCATAGTATGGACCCCAGACGCCGGCGAAAGGCTGCGGATCGGGCGACATGGCCATGACGCAGGACGAGGTGCCGGCGATCAATGCCAGATGGCGGCCGATATTCTGCTCGTCGCCAGCAAAGCCGCCGAGCACGCCAAGCGCGCCCGCATAGGCATCGATGACGCCGGCGCCGACGCGACAGTTTTCGCTCAAGCCCAACTCCGCCGCCGCTTCAGGGGTGAGCGTGCCGATGTCTGCGCCGACAGCACTTGCCTTCTCCGGCAGGCTGCCGTGTTCGAACAGATCGCCAAGCCCGACCCTGTCGAAGAAGTCACGGCGCCAGCCGGTGTCCTCATGCGCCAGATAGGTCCATTTGGCGGTCAGCGTGCATTGCGAGCGCGCCAGCGAACCGGTCGCCTTCCAGGTAAGGAAATCCGTAAGGTCGAATAGGTAGCCGGCCTCATGCCATGTTCCCGGCAGATTGCGCTTCAGCCACATCAGCTTCGGCGTCGCCATTTCCGGCGACATGACGCCACCGATATAGTCGAGTGCGGCGTGGCCGCTATCGGTGCATTCATCTGCCTCGGCGATGGCGCGATGGTCGAGCCAGACGATGGTGTCCCAGCGCCGTTCGCCCGTCACCGAGACGCTGAGCTGGCCGGCATTCCTGTCCAGCACCACCAGCGAGCAGGTGGCGTCGAACGACATGCCGACAATATCGTCGGCTGACACACCGGCCTTTTCGCGCGCGGCACGCACCGCGATGCAGACCGCCGACCAGATATCCTGCGAATTGTGCTCGGCGTGATCGGCCTTCGGCTGGTTCATGACGATCGGATGCTCGGCGCGGCCGAGCAAGGTGCCTGACGTATCGAGAATGCCCGCGCGGGCGCTCCCGGTGCCGACATCGACCGCGCAAACGAAGCTCTTCGTCAAGATGCTTTTACTCTCGCTCCCTAGAGCCGTATGATTTCAGGTCTGTTCGACCTGAAATCTGAATCCGTCTCTAAATCAAAGAAGTAGAGCATGATGTCGTCCGAAAACCGCTTCACACTTTTCGGCATCATGCTCTAGCCTGCAATCAGATCGGGCAATTGCAGCATGTCCGCGAATATAAAGTCCGGTTCACTCGACGCAAGCCGCGCTTTCAAGGCCGGGTTGCCGGCGTGCGAACCGCCGGTGAAAGCAAAGACGCGCATGCCGGCCGCACGCGCCGCCGCGATGCCGGCAGGGCTGTCCTCGATTACGATGCAATTACCGGGATGCGCGCCCATGGCGGCGGCGGCATGGAGAAAAAGATCCGGCGCCGGCTTGCCGCGCGCGACCATGGCGGCACTGAACAGATGCGGCTCGAGCAGGCCGAGCAGACCGGTGACGTCGAGCGCGTAGCGTATCCGGTCGAGCGTGCCGGAGGAAGCGACGCAGCAGGGTACGCCCAGCCTCGGCAGGATGTCGCTGATGCCGGGAATCGGCTTCAACTCCTCGCGGAATTTGCGCATCAGTTCGACGCGCATGTCGGTCAGATGCACGTCGGTGATGTCGATGGTGAAATCGCGAAGAAGTATCTCGCGCACGCTCTTCATGCTCTTGCCTAGGAAATGCTCGTAGGCGGTATCTTCGCTGACCGAGCCCCCGGCGGCAGAGATCATGCCGAGCAGAGCCGAAACCGACAGCGCCTCGCTGTCGACCAGCACGCCGTCACAGTCGAAGATGACCAGTTCGGGCGTCATTGCGGCTGGCGTCAGAGCTTGCCGGAGATGTAGCGCGTCAGCGTCGCGCGCGTGCCATTCGCCCACAAGACGTTGAGCGCATAGGCAAAGGCCTCGGCGAACGGCGCCGAGCGGCCGACGTGGCCATATATATCTTCCATCGCAAGCCAGGCACCGGGCTTGTCCTTCGCCGCCTTCGCGCTTGCCTGCAGCCGGTCCCAGCTCGGGTCGTTGGCCTCGATGACCGCGCCGCTGTCTGTGGTGCCGAAGCAATAGCGGCACCACAGCGCCGATTCCAGCGCGAGACCCGCAACGCTCTTCCCGGCTTTGAGCCGGTCGGCGATGGTCGGGATGATGAATTTCGGCTGCCGGTTGGAACCGTCGAGGCAAAGCCGGCGGATGGTGTCGCCGATCTTGGGGTTGGAAAAGCGGTGCTCGATGAGCTGGTAATAATCCTCCAGCACGGTGTCCGGCACCGGCGGCACGGTCAGGATGATCTCGTCATGCTCGAGCTTGGCGAGGAAGCCGCGCACCAGCGGCTCCTGCATCGCCTCATGGACGAAATGGATGTCCATCAACCCTGCGGGATAAGCGATCGTGGCATGACCGCCATTGAGGATGCGGATCTTCATCAGTTCATAGGGCGCGACATCCCTCACGAATTGCACACCGACCTTTTCCAGCGGCGGGCGGCCGTCGGTGAAATGATCCTCCAGCACCCATTGCTTGAACGGCTCGCAGAACACCGGCCAGTTGTCCTCGAGGCCGAACTCGGTGGCGAGAATACCGCGCTCGCGGTCGGAGGTGGCGGGGGTGATGCGGTCGACCATGCCGTTGGGAAAGGCGACATTGTCGCTGACCCAGTTTGCCAGATCCTCATCGATCAGCCGGGCGAGGCCGATGACGCCATCCGAGGTGACATGGCCATTATGAGGGATGTTGTCGCAGGACATGACGGTGAACGGCACGATGCCGTCGGCCCGGCGGCGTATCAGGCCCGCAAGGATGAGGCCGAACACCGTCTTCGGCGTCGTGCCTGCCTGTGCGTCGGCGACGATGTCGGGGTGGGTCGGGTTGAACTTGCCGGAGGCCGGATCGATGAAATAACCGCCTTCCGTGATGGTCAGCGAGACGATCTTGATCGCCGGATCGGCGAGCTGGTCGATGATGGCATCGGCATCGCCGGGCGTCAGGAAGTCAATCATGACGCCGGTGACGCGGGCGCTCATATGGTCGGAATCCTGCTCGACCACGGTGGTCAGCCAGTCCTGCTCCTGCAGCTTGGAACGACCGATTTTTTCGCCCTCGAAGACCCCGGCGCCGACCAGCGCCCAGTCATGGCCGATGCCTGCATTGAAGAGATCGTCGAGGTAGACCGCCTGATGCGACCGATGGAAATTGCCGACGCCGAAATGGACGATACCGGGTTTGAGCCTGGAGCGATCATATCTGGGACCGGCGACCTTGGCGGGGAGTTCCGAGAGGATCGAGGAGGAGAGTTTCACGGTCATTTTTCTACCCTTTTGGCCGGGCTGCGGCCTTCGTGATCCCGGCCCATCAACTCATCCATTGGCCGCCATCGACATTGTAGGTCTGGGCGACGATGTATTCGGCGTCGTCGCTGGCCAGGAAGACCGCCATGCCGGTCAGGTCCTCCGGCTTGCCCATGCGGCCATAGGGCACGCCCTCGCCGACCAGCCGCTTCTTCTCGCCCTTCGGCCGGTTCTCATATTTGGCAAACAGCGCATCGACCTCATCCCACATATCGCTGTCGACGACGCCGGGCGCGATGCCATTGACGTTGATGCGGTGCTTGATCAGGTCGAGCCCGGCGGACTGGGTCAGCGAAATCACCGCGGCCTTGGTGGCGCAATAGACGGCGACCAGCGGCTCGCCGCGCCGTCCTGCCTGGCTGGCGATGTTGATGATCTTGCCGCCCTTGCCCCTTGCGATCATCGAACGCGCCGCTGCCTGCAGCATGAACAAAGTGCCGGCGACGTTGACGGAGAACAATTTGTCATAGCTCGCTTCGGTGATCTCGACGATCGGCGCCAGGTCGAACAAGGCAGCATTGTTGATCAGTATGTCGAGGCCGCCGGTCTTTGTTTCGACCGCCTTGACCGACGCCTGGATCGAAGCAAGGTCGCTGACGTCGAGCCTGACCGGATAGGCGTTGGCGCCAATCTCGGCGGCCGTGTTTTCGGCAGCCGCCAGATTGATGTCGGCAATGGCCACCGTGGCACCCTCGCGCGTATAGGCTTCGGCAAAAGCCCTGCCGATGCCGCGCGCGGATCCGGTGATCAGCGCCGATTTGCCTTTCAGTCTCACTGCGTCAGCGCCTTTCCGTCGGGGCCGAAGCGATGCATGCGGACCTTGTCCGGCGTCAAATAGATGGTGTCGCCGTGGCGTACGGCCAGTTCGCCATCGGCGCGTACCGTCAGCGGACCGACGCCGTCGGCCTGGACATGCAGGAAGGTGTCGGAGCCCAGATGCTCGGCGACGCCGACAAGGGCTTTCCAGTCACCCGCGGTGGTCGATATCCCCATATGCTCAGGACGAATGCCGATGGTCTTGGCGTTGTATTTGGCCGCCGGCGCACCTTCGATCAGGTTCATTTTCGGCGAACCGATGAAGCCCGCCACGAATAGGTTCTTCGGCGACTTGTAGAGTTCCATCGGCGAGCCGACTTGTTCGATGTTGCCGGCGTTGAGCACGACGATCTTGTCGGCCATGGTCATGGCTTCGATCTGGTCGTGGGTGACGTAGACCATCGTCGTCTTGAGCTGATGGTGGAGCTCGCTGATTTCGAGCCGCATGGTGCCGCGCAGTGCGGCATCGAGGTTGGACAGCGGCTCGTCGAACAGGAAGGCCGAGGGCTGGCGCACGATGGCGCGGCCGATGGCGACGCGTTGCCGCTGGCCGCCGGAGAGCTGGCCGGGCCGGCGTTCGAGATAGTTGGTGAGATTGAGGACCCGGGCTGCGTCCTTCACCTTCTTGTCGATCGTCGCCACATCTTCGCCCGCCATCTTCAGCGGGAAGCCGATGTTCTTGGCCACCGTCATATGCGGATAGAGCGCATAGGACTGGAATACCATGGCCAGCTTGCGCTTGGCCGGCGCCTCGCCGGTGACGTCACGGCCATCGATGTTGATGGTGCCCCCGCTGGTGTCCTCGAGCCCGGCGATGAGGCGCAGCAACGTGGACTTGCCGCAACCCGACGGCCCGACGAAGACGACGAACTCGCCATTCTCGATGACCAGGTCGAGGCCTGGAATGATGACCGTCGATCCGAAATGCTTGGAGACGTTCTTGAGCGTGATGTTTCCCATGGTTTCCTCCCCGAGGGGTTATTTGGCCGGATTGCTTCAGGCAACGTCCGTTATTTTACCGCGCCGAATGTCAGGCCGCGCACCAGCTGCTTCTGGCTGAACCAGCCCATGATCAGGATGGGGGCGATGGCCAGCGTCGAGGCCGCCGAAAGCTTGGCCCAGAACAGGCCTTGCGGGCTCGAGAACGAACTGATGAAGGCCGTCAGCGGCGCTGCCTCGGTGGTGGTCAGGCGGATGGTCCAGAAGGCTTCGTTCCACGCCAGGATGATGTTGAGCAGCATGGTCGATGCGATGCCCGGCACGGCCATGGGGGTCAGCACATAGACGATCTCGCCCCACAAGGTGGCGCCGTCCATGCGTGCCGCTTCCAGGATCTCGCCGGGGATTTCGCGGAAGTAGGTGTAGAGCATCCAGATCACGATGGGCAGGTTGATCAGCATCAGCATGATCATCAGGCCGATGCGGCTGTCGAGCAGTCCGGCATCGCGGAAGATGAGGTAGATCGGGAACAGCACGGCAACCGCCGGCATCATCTTGGTCGAGAGCATCCACATCAGGATGTCCTTGGTCCACTTGCCCGGCGAGAAGGCCATCGACCAGGCGGCCGGAACCGCGACTATCAGGGCCAGGATGGTCGAGCCGACCGAGAGCAGCACCGAGTTGAAGAAGAACTTGAAGTAGCCGCTCTGCGCCTGGACCTCGGTATAGCTCTCGAACGTCCCCGACGGGATCAGCGCGAAGCCCTGGATGGCCTCCTGCTCCGACTTGAACGAGGTGATGATCGTGTAGAGGATCGGGAAGAAGATCAGCAGCGCGACGATCCAGGCGGCGCCTGTCGCCATGACCTTGTGTTGGGTGGTGACTGCACGTGCCATCGTATCCTCCCTTACTTGTCCAGGTTCTTGCCGACCGCGCGCATGGCGAAGAAGGCGACGATGTTGGCGAGAATGACGGCGATGACACCGCCGGCCGATGCCTGGCCGATTTTGAACTCCAGCAATGCCTTCTGGTAGACGAGGAAGGGCAGGTTGGTGGAGGCATAGCCGGGTCCGCCATTGGTGGTGACCAGGATTTCGGCATAGACCGACAGCAGGAAGATGGTCTGGATCAGGATGACGACGGTGATGGCGCGCGACATGTGCGGCAGCGTCAGATAGATGAAGCGGCTGACGAAGCCGGCGCCGTCCATCTCGGCGGCTTCCTTCTGCTCGCCGTCGAGCGACTGCAATGCGGTCAGCAGGATCAGCGTTGCGAAGGGCAGCCATTGCCAGGCGACGATGATGATGATGGCAAGCATCGGATGCTGCCCGAACCAGTCGATCGGTTGAGCCCCGAAGAAGCGCGCAATGTCGGCAAAGACGCCGTATTGCGGGTGCATGATCATGTTCTTCCAGACAAGTGCAGCCACCGGCGGCATGACGAAGAACGGAGAGATGACGAGGATGCGGACGATCCCCTGTCCCCACATCGGCTGATCGATCAACAGCGCCAGCATGATGCCGCCGATGACGGTGATCAGCAGCACGCTGCCCACCAGGACCAGCGTGTTGAGGATCGACTGCAGGAATGCCGGGTTGGAATAGAACAGCGAGTAATTCGAGAACCAGACAAACCCGTCGCGGATCGGATTGAGCGGATTGTACTGCTGGAAGGAGAACCAGATCGTGAGTGCCAGCGGCACGATCATCCAGACGAACAGCAGCACCACGGATGGCGCCAACATAAAGCGGGCAAGCGAACGGGTCTGCTGAGTAGCCATGACGGTCACCCTTCAAGGTCAGCCAAATTTTCAGGTGTGTGAAAGGGGCCGCCCGAACTGGGATTCGGGCGGCCGTTGCCGGCCAAGGAGGCGGCCGGCATTCGGCACCGGGAGGAGCCTTACTTGATATAACCGCCTTCGGTCATGGTCGCGGTGGCGGCGTCCTGCGCCTGCTTGAGCGCGTCGTCTACGCTGGTCTGGCCGGCGAGCGCCGCCGAGAACAGCTGGCCAACGGTTGTGCCGAGGCCCTGGAACTCAGGAATGGCGACGAACTGCACACCGACATAGGGCACCGGCTTGACGGTCGGATGCGTCGGGTCGGCGGCATTGATCGAGTCCAGCGTCATCTTGGCGAACGGAGCCGCCTTCTGATACTCGGCATTGGCGTAGAGCGAGGAGCGCGTGCCCGGAGGAACGTTGGCCCAGCCTTCCTTCGAAGCAACCAGTTCTGCGTAGTGCTTGCTGGTCGCCCAGGAGACGAACTTCTGTGCGGCGTCTCCCTTCTGCGTGCCGGCCGGGATGGCCAGCGACCAGGCCCACAGCCAGTTGCCGCGCTTGCCCAGACCATTGTCGGGGGCCAGTGCGTAGCCGACCTTGTCCGCGACGGTCGAGTTCTTCGGGTCGGAGACGAAGGAGGCGGCGACGGTGGCGTCGATCCACATGCCGCACTTGCCCTGCTGGAACAGCGCCAGGTTTTCGTTGAAGCCGTTGGACGAGGCGCCCTCGGGACCGTCGGCCTTCATCAGATCGACATAGAACTGCAGCGTGTTCTTCCATTCCGGCTGGTCGAATTGCGGCTTCCAGTTCTCGTCGAACCAGCGGGCGCCGAAGGAGTTCGACATGGCGGTGAGGAAGGCCATGTTCTCGCCCCAGCCGGCCTTGCCGCGCAGGCAAACGCCGTTCACGCCATTGGCGCGGTCGGTCATCTTGTCGGCGGCCTGCTTGATGAAGTCCCAGGTCGGGGCGTCGGGCATCTTCAGCCCGGCCTTCTCGATCAAGTCCTTGCGGTACATGACGAAGGAGCTTTCGCCGTAGAAGGGCGCGGCATAGAGCTTGCCGTCGACCGACAGGCCGCCGGCGATGGCCGGGATGATGTCCTTGGCGTCATAGTCGTCGCCGAGCTTGTCGAGCGGCAACAGCCAGTTCTGCTTGGCCCAGATCGGAACCTCGTAGGTGCCGATGGTCATAACGTCATACTGGCCGCCCTTGGTGGCAATGTCGGTGGTGACGCGCTCGCGCAGCACGTTCTCTTCGAGCGTGACCCAGTTGAGCGTGACGTCGGGGTTAGCCTTGGTGAAGTCGTCGGTCAGCTTCTGCATGCGGACCATGTCACCATTGTTGACGGTGGCGATGGTGATGGATTCGGCATGCGCGGCGAAAGCGAAGGCGCTGGCCGACAACAGGCCCAAAGTGAGCGTGCGCAGTTTCATCAAATTCCTCCCATGAACCAAGATGAGCATTTGCCTTGGTAATGGGCAATTACTCACTTGGCGTTAATTATGTCAAGCCGGATTCGATGCTGCAGCGCAGCACGCAAGGCGGAGCGCGGCGTTGCGCGCGTAGAGGATATTGAATGGATTTGGGAAGCTGTTTGCACGGGATGTGAGAGCGGGTTGATGCCGACCCATCGCAACCCAATCATGGCGCCAAGGGAGCGATAGGGCCCAGCCCGTCAGCCGTGGGACGGGTAGCTTCCGACGGAATATTCGAAAACCCTGCCGTCGCGTGTTTGCTTGGCTCTGGTCAGCACTTCCGTCACCTGGATCCAGCTGGGCTCGTCCTTGCGCAGCCTAACTTCCCGGCCGATTGCCTTCACGGCAGCTTGAAACGGCGTAAATGCTTCGATCACCTGCGTCGTGCGCACGGTGTTGTTTTCGATTTCTTCGACGCGATAGACTTTCATCAGCCGGCTGATCGACCCTGTTTCAATCTGCAGACGATTGATCCTGCTCAATTGGGTCGTCACAAGCACAAGCCTATGCCGGGCGAGTGATATCGACAGCGTTTTTGTCAAGCTTGGTTAACCGGGTGGCCCGATCGCAGCTGTTTGTCCGCGAAAGCGAGCATTCGTCGCGGATCCATGGCTCGCTTTGCATCTCGGAAATCAATCCGCGAGTCGCTCGCCCTCAGGCGCAGGCGATCTCGGCCAGGATCCAGTCCCGGAAGGCTTTTATCTTCGGCACGTTGCGACGCGCCGTCGGGTAGACCAGCCAATAGGCGTGGCCGTCGTCGCCGACCAGGTCGAAGGGCTGGATCAGGCGGCCGGCGGCGAGCTCGGTCTTGAACAATGCGGTGGTCAGGATCGCCACACCATGGCCGGCGATGGCCGCGTTCGCCTCATAGGCCTGCGCGCCCATGCTGGTGCCGGTGCGCCTGGCAAGTTCGTCCGCCGGAACGCCGGCAAGGGCGAACCATTCCCGCCACCAGATGTCGCCGGGATCGAGAATGGGCAGCTTGAACAGGTCGGCGGGTTCGTGGACGCCACCGATGGTGGCAGCGAGTGCCGGGCTCAGCACCGGGGTGAAATCGGCCTTGAACAAAAGATGGGTCTCCACTCCAGGCCACTTGCCGCTGCCGGAGCGGATAGCGATGTCCATGTCCTCGCGGGCAAAATCGATCACCCTGTTCGAGGTATCGACGCGCACCGCCAGCGACGGATGCGCGACCTGGAAGGAGCCGAGATGCTGCGCCAGCCAGTTCGAGGCAAAGGTCAGCAGCGTCGAGACACACAGCACACCATCGGCGCCCCCACGCGCGGCGGAATAGGCGCTTGAGAGCAGGCTGAACGCCTCGCTGACGGCGGGCGCCAGGCGCTGGCCGGGTTCCGTCAGCACAATCTGGCGCGGCTGGCGCAGGAACAGCGGCGAACCGATGCGCTCTTCCAGAAGCTTGATCTGGTAGCTGGCGGCGGCCTGCGTCATGCCGAGTTCCTGCGCGGCCTTGGTGAAGGAGAGATGCCGCGCGACGGCTTCGAACACCCTGATGGCCTGCAGCGGCGGCAACTGGGCGAGCTGTGGTGCCTTGAGATCGGGCATAAGCCCTCCTTATGGGTCTTGATCGACGTTTGATTGGAAGCCGGAGCCGATCAGACTGATATTTGGTGTCGAGGAACAATCCAGTTCAAGCATAGCGGAGGCTGAAGATCATGACCACGGTACAGGAAAAGCTGCATTCGGCCCCGGCGCGGAGCTGGTTTTCCGTGCTGGCGCACGAATTTTCCCTGCTGGTACGCCGCCGCCGCAGCTATGTCGACGTCAGGGAATTGTCGCCGCATCTGCAGCGCGACATGGGTTTCCTCGATGGAAATGATGTTTGCGGACGGCACAAATAGCAGTGCCGATTTTATCACCAGATCAGGCGCCGTCGAGTAGGGCCGTGGCGGTCCGCTCGTCGGTGATGAGGCCATTGACCAGCCGGCGGTTCACCGCAGCCAGGATGCCCGGCAATTTGCGTTCGCCCATGGCGAGTGCAATGACCAGCGACTTTTCGCGTGACGGCAAGGCTGCCGACGATACCCGGTCGTTGGTGATGCCCTCGATCATGCGGCCTTCCCGATCGAACACCCAGCCGACGATCTCGGCGACGCCGCCAGCCTTTTGCAACGCCTTCAGCTCGCTTTCCGAGATAAAACCGTCCTCGTAGAGCGGCGCCTTCGGGCCGAGATCGCCGATGCCGACAAAGGTCACGTCGGCTTCCGCGGCCAGCGCCAGCGTCGGTTGGATCATCGGCTGGGCAAGCAGCATCTCGCGCTCTTCCGGCGACGAGGCGATGACCGGCAGCGGCATCGGGAACGAGCGCGCCTTGACCCGGTCGGCCATGGTGAAGATGACGTTGTAGAAGGCGGCCGAACCGTCGGGCGAGATGTTGCCGGTCAAGGACACAACCTTGTGCTGCGAGCATTCCATCGGCGGCAATTGCTCGATCGCCGCCTTCAGCGTGCGGCCGGTGCCGATGGCCAAGACGATGGGCGTCGGTGACCGCAGCCGCCGCTCGATCTCGGCCGCGGCCGCCTCGGCAATGCCGATCGTGGTCGAGGATGAGGTTGGATCGCTCGGCACCACTTCGACGAGGTCGAGCGCGAAGCGTGACTTCAGTCTAGCTGCGAGATCAAGGCAATTGGCGATCGGGTGATCGACGCGAACCTTGATCAGCCCCTCCGACACCGCCAGCGACACCAGCCGCTGCGCCGTCTGCCGGGAAATGCCGAGCGTGGCGGCGATCTGGTCCTGGGTGTTGCCGGCAACATAATAAAGCCAGCCGGCGCGCGCTGCCTCGTCCAGCCTGCTGCTGCCGCCATCTTGCCGCGAATTCAAAATGTGCCTCCAGCCCTGCCCCTTTGCGCGCCCTTGGGCGAAGCGTCGTAGTCTTGCAGGGAATGTGTCGGCGCGCAATTGTTCAATCGGGAAGACAATTGCTTGCTGCTTCGATCCGGCCGCCGCGCGGCAACCAACCCAGCGAAAATCGCCAGCGGACGGGCTCGGCGGTTTATCTCCTGATACAAACGCTTTAAGGGGATCGGCAAAGGAGCCTCGCATGACGCCGAAAGCGGTTTTCTGGGATATGGACGGCACGCTGGTCGACAGCGAGCCGCTGCACGAGGCGGCCTTGGTGGCGGCGCTGCGCAGCGTCGGTATCACGCCGCCGGCCGACCTGCATGAGCGGGTGCTGGGCGTCGCCGCCGCACCGGTCTACGAGATGCTGCGCAGCGAGTTCGGCCTCGACCTGCCCTTCGACGACTGGATCGTGCGCAAATACGATCACTACATGCCGATGGCCGAGACGCTGAAGCCGCGCCCCGGCGCGATCGAAGTGTTCAACGAGTTGCGCGCGCTCGGCGTGCAGCAGGCGGTGGTGTCCAATTCCGACCGGGTGATCGTCGATGCAAATCTGAGCGCCGTCGGCCTGATCTATCCCGGCATGCGCACGATCAGCCGAAACGACGTGCGCGAAGGCAAGCCGCATCCCGAACCGTTCCTGCGCGCCGCGTGGCTGGCCGGCGTCGATCCTTCAGACGCGGTGGCCGTCGACGACAGCGTTACCGGCGCCACATCAGGCCTGGCCGCGGGGATGCGGACGATCTTCTGGCCGGAAGCGCCGATGGCAGGACCGAAGGGCGCTGTCGTGATCAACAGTGCGGAAGAGTTGCGGGCTCAGTTGGGACTCTGAGTGAGCCTATGAACGTCGGCGCTGCCCCTCATCCTCCCTTCAGCTTGGCCATGCATTGTCTAATGTTGCGCTGGTCGACCCCCGTCTCGGCTTCGCCGAGCCACCCTGCCGGGGCGAGCCACGGGTCTCGCCCGTCCTTCGGACCCCCCGATCGACGGGGTAGAGGAAAGGCGCCAAGCTTTTTGCCGTCAAACGCTCGTCCAGAAAGGCTCCCTTCCTTCCCTCCGGAGGGGGAAAGGTGGCGCTGCGAAGCAGCGACGGATTGGGGGAACCACCTGGCAATCAACCTTACGCCGATCAGTCATAACAAATCACAGAAGGTGAGTGCGTAGCGTAAACGAGAGAAGCACGGATGGTCGCTTAGCTGCGGTACACCGGCTCCTCCTCGTCGAGGATCGCCTTCAGCTCGGCAAGGTGACGCTCCGCCTGGCCGGGATAGTCGTCCATTTCGCTGGCGGTCTTTTCGGCAATGGCGTCGGAGAGCGTGCGCAGCGGACGGCCGGTCCACAGCGCCTTGATGTAGGTCTCGGCGGCACGCTCGAAATAGAACATGCGGTTGAAGGCGTCGGCAACGGTGTCGCCGATGACCATGACGCCGTGATTGCCCATCACCATCACCTTGACCTTAGGGTCGGTGAGCAGTTGCGAGCAGCGCTCGCCTTCCTCCTCGAAGGCCAGCCCGCCATAGTGGGCATCGACGACGTGGCGGTTGAAGAACATGGCCGAGTTCTGGTCGATCGGCGGCAGAGTCGAGTCGGCCAGCGATGCAAGCACAGTGGCATGAATGGAATGCACATGCATGGCGCAGCGCGCATGCGGCACGTTGCGGTGAATGGCGCCGTGCAGACCCCAGGCGGTCGGGTCGGGCGCATTCGGGCCGGACAATGTCTCGGGATCGTTGGCGTCGATCAGCAAAAGGTCGCTCGCCTTGATGCGCGAGAAATGCACCTGGTTGGGGTTCGTCAGGAATTTGCTGCCGGCCTCGTTGACCGACAGCGAGAAGTGGTTGGCCACGGCTTCATGCATGTTGAGCCGCGCCGTCCAGCGGAAGGCGGCGGCAAGGTCGACGCGCTCCTCATAATAGGGCAGGTTGGTCAGCGGCTCTTTCTGCAAACGGGCGATGCTCATCAAAAAATCCTCCATTTCCCCGAGAATGCCGCGCCCAATGCCGACCAGCAACCGGTAAGTACTGGGTCAGGCCGCCGAGCGGGCCGACTGCAGCCCGCCATGTTCGACGATGAAGTCGATGACTTCCTGCAGTCCCTTGCCGCGCGATAGATCGGTGAAGCCGAACGGGCGCTTGCCCCGCATTCGGGCGGCGTCGCTCTCCATGACATCGAGGTTGACGTTTACATAGGGCGCCAGATCGCTCTTGTTGATGACCAGGAAATCGGAACGGGTGATCGCCGGCCCGCCCTTCCTGGGGATTTCCTCGCCCTGGCAAACCGAGATGACATAGAGGGTCAGGTCGGCAAGGTCCGGCGAGAAGGTGGCGGCAAGATTGTCGCCGCCGGATTCGATGAAGACGATGTCGAGATCGGGGAATTTCCTGTTCAGCCCGGCGATCGCCTGCAAATTGATCGAGGCGTCCTCACGGATGGCGGTGTGCGGGCAGCCGCCGGTCTCCACGCCGACGATGCGGTCCTCAGGCAGCGCCTGCAGGCGAGCCAGCATCATGGCGTCTTCCTTGGTGTAGATGTCGTTGGTGACGACGGCGATGGAGAAATCGTCGCGCAGCGCCTTGCAGAGCTTTTCGGTTAGCGTCGTCTTGCCGGAGCCGACGGGACCGCCGATGCCGATGCGCAGGGGACCGTTGGCCTGAGTCATAGCGAAAAATCCGTCATGCCGAAAAACTCCGTGATGGCGAGGATGGCGAAGCTGAGCCCGATCAACAGGCAGAGCGGCGAATAGAAGCTGACATCGAGCCGCGCAAAAGGCTGTTCCGGCGCCAGACGGCGCCACCACGGCGTGAAGCCGGCAATGCCGCGGCCGAGGAAGACCAGCCCTATGAGCAGCGCTGTGGCGGCAAGGCCTTCCCTTGGAAAGGGGGTGGCGAAGACCCCGGTCAGCGCCAGCGGCCACAGGGTTGCGAGGCACAGGCACGCGGCAACGGCGAGACAGGCAAACGGCGTCGGCATCTCGTCGACGCCGCGAAAGCCGACGACGGCGTGGGCGCAGGAGACGCCGTCCCTGCCCGGCCAGATGCCGCCAAGGCCCCAATAGACATGCAGCGCGGTGATCAGCAGCAGGACGGCCGAGAGGGCGAAGGCGAGGACGATCATGAGCGGAACAGCCTGGAATACTGCGTCTCGTGCTTCATCGCCATGATGTCGGAGATGAAGGCGCAGCCGCCGAGATCGTCCAATGTCGAGCCGGCGGCGCGCGCGGCCGTCGACAGCGCCAACGGCTCGAAGCCGGCGAGCAAGGCCATAGCGTCCGTCTGGCCGACGATTCCGAGTCGGATCGCCGCCTGGACGAGGTTGGAGAAGAAGGCCTGCAGGAAGGCCGACATCGCGTCCTGAAGCGCGATGCCGTTGCCGCCGGCAACGGCGCCGACGGCGACACAGTAGGCGCATTCGGCCGGCAGGCGGCCCAACACCGGATTCGCCCAAGCCGCTGCCGCTTTCAGGAAGGCGGCGCCTTGCAGCATGGTTTCGGTGTGACGCTCACGCGAGCCGGCCAGCGCTTCGGCGAGATCGGCAATTTCATGGAGATCGCCGCCGTCGCGGGCGCGGCGCCAGGCTTCCGTGAAGAGCACGGCGTCGTTCCAGCCCGAGCCCATCTCGACCAGCGTCTCCAGCCAGAAGGCGAGGCTGGCGGTATCGGCAACCAGCCCGTCTTGCCCGGCGCGTTCGAGGCCATGGCTGTAGGCAAAGCCGCCGACCGGAAAGGCCGGCGACAGCCACGCCATGAGCCGCAGCAAAGCGATGCCGGATGGCTGGTCAGTCATGATCGTGATGGTGCCCGTCATGGGAATGGCTGTGCGAATGCGACTCGCTGTGTGCGTGGGAACGTCCATCATGGGAATGCGCTTCGGCGTGCGCATGCGCATGGCCATGATCGTGACCATGCGCACCTTGGGCGGAATAGGCGCCGCGCACCGGCTTGAACGGTTCGGAGACTTCGCGGACCGTGGCGCCCAGCCCTTCCAGCATAGCCTTGATGACATGGTCGCGCAGGATCAGGATGCGGCCGGGCTCGATCGCTGCCGCCAGATGGCGGTTGCCGATATGCCAGGCAAGCTCCGTCAGATGCACCGCATCGCGGGCGCGGATATCATAGACCTCTTCGGGTGCCGCGGTGATCTCGACCTGGCCGCCATCCTCCAGCACCAGCCGGTCGCCATCGTTCAAGGTCACGGGCTCGGGCAGATCGACCAGCACCTTGCTGCCGTCGGCAAGCTCAATGGCGCGGCGGCGCAAATGACGCTCGTCATGGGGCAGGACGGCACGGCCGGATGGCGGCGTAGTTCCGGCAGTGCCGGCAGGCACCACCGAGACGGCCCGGGGGAACTTGGTGAAGTCGGTGTTCAGGTTGAGTTTCATCGCATGGCTCCACCGTTAGCCTGGGCTCTCGCACGGGCAGGCCGCGCCAGGACGCGGTCGAAATACGCGTTGACGCGCTCGGATTCGATCGGAAATTTTCCGGCGCGGGCCCAGCCGCCCATGTCGCCCAACAGCACGTCGACGGCGGAAAACCGGTCGCCCAGCGCAAACTCCCGATCCCCCAGCCGGCCGTCGAGCGCCTTGGCCTCCGAGGCGAAATCGTAGGCGGCGGCGGGGCCGACATCGACCCGCACGTCCTTCGGCAACAGGAAGCGGTGGCGCAGCTTGTTCCACAGCGGCGCTTCGAACTCGGACTGGGCAAAATGCATCCAGGAATCCATTTCGGCGCGTCCGGCCACACCTGGATTGGCGCCCATGCCTTTGTCGGCGTGCTTGTCGGCGAGATAGACGCAGATTGCCGCCGAATCAGTCACCGTCAGTTCGCCATCGATCAGGATCGGCACCTTGCCCGACGGGTTGAGCGCATAGGCTTCGGGCGAACGCAATTTGACCTCGACGAATTCATAGGGCTGCCCGAGTTCCTCGAGCATCCACAGAACGCGGCTGACGCGGGATCCACGCGATCCGATGGCCTTGTACATGGTTGAACCCTCTTTCCTGCGACCCTAAACCATAGCCACTGTTCAGACGATGGTGTCGAAGAGCCGCAGGATGAACGATATCTGATAGATCAGCGTGCCCACGACGAAGGCGATGTGGAAACGGCGGTCACGCACCAGTATGGCGGCAATGCACAACACCACGAAAACCGGCGTTCGGAACAGATATTCATTGCCGTAGCGGGCGAAATGCTCGGGACCTTTCAGCAGCGTGTCGACGACATCGAGCAGATAGGTCGTCGCCAGCAGGCCGAAGAACCAGCCGCGACGCGAATAGAAGAAATCCTCGTAGCTGGTGTAGTCGAGCATCGAATCCGGAAACAGCAGCGCGCACAGCAGGAACAGCGTGATGGCGTAGAAGATCAGGAACAGGTACTTGCCGAAAGTCCAGACCTCTATGGTGTAGAGGCCGAACTCCCACCACCAGAAATGCACCAGCAGCAACAGCATGGAGGCGACCCAGCCGAGGTGCACGGGATAGAGCCTGTACTGGCCGGGATGCTGGACGATTCGCGCCACCCCCGACAGCAGGCGAGCGACGCCAAGTCCGATCACCATGCCCATGACGATGCGGATATGCGGGAAGATGTCGTGGGCGGAGGCTATTTCGGTGGCCATGACCTGCTACGCGGTTTCTTTGAGCCGCATATTGCGGCGGCACCGACCGGCTCGCAATGGAATTTGCCGGGTCGATCAAATCGCCCCTCGCCTCAAAACAGGAAATACCGCTGCGCCATCGGTAGCACGCTTGCCGGCTCGCAGGTCAGTAGCTCGCCATCGGCGCGCACCTCGTAAGTCTCCGGGTCGACTTCGACATGCGGCGTAGCGTCGTTGAGGACCATCGAATGCTTGCCGATGCCGCCGCGGGTATTTTCGACCGCGACGAACTGCTTGTCGACGCCGAGCCGGCCATGCAGGCCGGACTCCAGCGCGGCCTTCGAAACGAAGGTCACCGACGAATTGGTCCTGGCCTTGCCATAGGAGCCGAACATCGGGCGGTAGTGCATGGGCTGCGGCGTCGGGATAGAGGCGTTGGGGTCGCCCATCGGGGCAGCGGCGATCATGCCGCCGATCAGCACCATGTCGGGCTTGACGCCGAAAAAGGCTGGGTTCCACAGCACCAGATCGGCGCGCTTGCCGACCGCGATCGAACCGATGTCCCTGGACAGGCCATGCGCGATGGCCGGGTTGATGGTGTATTTGGCGATGTAGCGGCGGACGCGGAAATTGTCGTTGTTGCCGATCTCCTGCGGCAATGACCCGCGCTGGCGCTTCATCTTGTCGGCGGTCTGCCAGGTGCGGATCGCCACCTCGCCGACGCGGCCCATTGCCTGCGAGTCCGACGAGATGATCGAGAAGGCGCCGATGTCATGCAGAATGTCTTCCGCCGCGATGGTCTCCTTGCGGATGCGGCTTTCGGCAAAGGCGATGTCTTCGGGGATCGACGGCGACAGATGATGGCAGACCATCAGCATGTCGAGATGCTCGGCCAGCGTGTTGACGGTGTAGGGCCGGGTCGGGTTGGTCGAGGACGGGATGACGTTGGGCAGGCCGCAAACCTTGATGATGTCAGGCGCATGGCCGCCGCCGGCACCCTCGGTGTGGAAGGCGTGGATGGTGCGGCCCTTGATGGCGGCGACGGTGTTCTCGACAAAGCCGGATTCGTTCAGCGTGTCGGTGTGGATCATCACCTGCACGTCGTAGTCGTCGGCAACCGACAGGCAGCAGTCGATGGCCGCCGGCGTCGTGCCCCAGTCCTCGTGCAGCTTCAGCGAGCAGGCGCCGCCCAGCACCATTTCCTCCAGCGCTGCCGGCAGCGAGGCGTTGCCCTTACCGGACAGGCCGATGTTCATCGGGAAAGCGTCGAAGGACTGGATCATGCGCGCCATGTGCCAGGGTCCCGGTGTGCAGGTGGTGGCCAGCGTGCCATGCGCCGGGCCGGTGCCGCCGCCGAGCATGGTGGTGATGCCCGACATCAGCGCTTCGTCGATCTGCTGCGGGCAGATGAAGTGGATGTGCGCGTCGAAGCCGCCGGCGGTGAGGATCTTGCCCTCGCCCGCGATGATCTCTGTACCGGGGCCGATGATGATGGTGACGCCGTTCTGCGTGTCGGGATTGCCGGCCTTGCCGATCGCCGCGATGCGGCCGTCCCTGAGACCTATATCGGCCTTGAAGATGCCGGCCGTGGCATCGACCACCAGCGCGTTGGTGATGACGGTGTCGACCGAGCCGCCGGCGCGCGACACCTGGCTCTGGCCCATGCCGTCGCGGATGACCTTGCCGCCGCCGAATTTCACCTCCTCGCCATGGACGGTGAGGTCCTTTTCGACCTCGATAAACAGCTCGGTATCGGCCAGGCGCACTCTGTCGCCGACCGTCGGGCCATACATCTGCGCGTAGGCGGCGCGGGTAATTCTAGCCATCAGTCAATGCTCCCCAAACGAGAGTCCGGCCGCAGCCGAACTCCACATCGTCGCCATCCAATGGTCATGCAATGACCCGCTCGGCGACACCTTCTGATCCCATTTGGCCGTTGAGGTGGCCGTGCCACCCCAAACCGCCCGTTTGCCAAACCCTTGGCCAAATCGATGAAAGGAAAATACATGCGCAAAATCATCGTTCTTGCAGCCGCAGCCACGCTGGCCTCCGCAACCGTAGCCGGCGCCCAGCAGCAGCCCACGCCGCAACCGAAGCCGGCGGCGCCCAGCGCTCAGCCGGCGGCGCCGGCGATCCAGAAGGTCAACATCGTCGATATCAGCGAATTGCCCAAGGCCACCCAGACGCAGGTCAATCAGGTGATCGCCCAGCGTGGCGATGCCGGGCTGCAGAAACTGCGCTCTTCGATCGACGCGACGCCGCAGATCAAGTCGGCGCTCGAAGCCAAGGGGCTCACCTCGGCACAGGTGGTCGCCGCCAGCATGACCACCGATGGCGCGCTGACCCTTGTCACCAAGAAGGCAAGCTGAAAGAAGCGCTTGGCGGGCCGGCACCCGGCCCGCCAGCCCACAGGGAACCTTCGCCCGACAGGAGGCGTTTCGTTCCTTTGGCGCCGAACGGCGTTGCACAGAAAAGTCCACCAGGAGCGAGCAATGCCTGTCTTTGCCGACACCAGATGGCTCCAGAGCCTTGCTGCCTGCACATTTCTCGCAGCTTTCGGCCCGCAAGCCGCGCAAGGTCTTGAAAGCGCTGACGCCGTCAACCGGGCCGACACCGTCAACAGGATCGTCGGCTCCGATGTCCGGCAGGAGGAGGCGCGGACGGAACCACAGACCAACAAGATCATCACCGCGATCGAGCGGACGCGTGAGAACATCGGCGCCGTGCGCAAGACGTCCAAGCTCGATACTGTGGATATCGTCTTCCTCACCGACGCGGCGCGCAGCGAAGGCGGCCCGCCGCCGGCGGTCGAGAGCAAGGTCGAACAGCATCAGGATGACATTGCGGAACTGCGCAAGGAGATCGACGCCAACGCCTTGCTGTTCAACGCCATCGATTCGCGGCGCGTGCTTACGGAAGACGTCCTTGCGGTGGAATTCGACGGCTCGGCAAGAATCGTCATCTACGCGGCGGCCAGGCCGTCGAACTGACCTCAGGGCGCCCGACCCCGTCGATCTCACAGCCTGCCCATGATCTTCTGCTGAAAACCGTAGACCTCGCGTTTTCCTCCGAACGGCACCAGCGTGACGTCCCGCTCTTGTCCCGGTTCGAAGCGCATCGCGGTGCCGGCGGCAATGTCCAGACGCATGCCGCGCGCTTTGTCGCGATCGAATTTCAACCCCTCATTGGTCTCGAAGAAATGGTAGTGGCTGCCGACCTGGATCGGCCGGTCGCCGCTGTTGGCCACCTTCAGCGTCACCGTCGGCAGCCCCTTGTTGAGCTCGATGTCGCCGCTTGCCGTGATGATTTCGCCGGGAATCATCGTTAGCCTCACAAAACGCCGAAGACCAGGCCAACGGCGACTGCAGCACAAGCGGCGCCAGCGGCGCGGGCAAGCCCGCGAAAGCGCATGCCGAGGCCAAGGCCGGCAGCGATGCCCATGGCATGGAGAAGTGCGGTGGCAACGGCAAAGCCGGCCATATAGTCAAGTCCACCGGCATTTTCCGGCACTTCGGTGCCGTGGGCATGGCCATGGAACAGCGCGAACAGGCCGATGATGGCGACTCCGGCCGAGACCGGCAGATCGACCGCCAACGCCACCAGCAAGCCAAGCGCGACGACGGAGGCAAGGATGCCCGGTTCGACGAAAGGCACCGGCACGTGGAGCATGCCGAGCGCGCCGCCGACCAGCATGACGCCGACAAAGGCCAGCGGCCAGGCCCAGATTGCCTTGCCGCCCTTGAGCGCCGCCCACAGGCCGACGGCTACCATGACGGTCATATGGTCGAGGCCGGACAGCGGATGCGCGAAGCCCGCCGCGAAGGACGAGGTCGTGCCGATGCCGACATGGGCATAGGCGGGCATCGCCGCCGCCAGCAGCAGGATCGCTGCAAGCGTGGTGCGTTTGGTTGAAGCAGAGATCATCGGTCTTCCCTTCGAAGTCACGAAAACAATCACGCAGCCTTGCGCGGGCCGCAGCCCTCGGCCTTGAGCACGCGTTGAGTCGAGGCCGGATATTTCATCAGTTTCTCCACTGGGCGGATCGGGCGTGCGGAAAAATTGCCGCCGCAGTTCGGGCAGACGCCGCCCAGCACATGTTCAGCGCAGTCAGCGCAGAAGGTGCATTCAAAGGTGCAGATCAGCGCGTCCGCCGCTTCCGGCGGCAGGTCCTTGTCGCAGCATTCGCAATTCGGTCGCAGCTCCAGCATCGTTTTTCTCCTCACCTGATCGGTTCGTGAACGGTCACCAGCTTGGTGCCGTCGGGAAAGGTCGCCTCGACCTGCACGTCGTGGATCATCTCGGCGATGCCTTCCATCACCTGCGCGCGGGTGATGACATGGGCGCCGGCATCCATCAGTTCGGCGACCGGGCGGCCGTCGCGGGCGCCCTCGACGACGAAATCGGTGATCAGCGCGATCGCTTCGGGGTGATTGAGCTTGACGCCGCGTTCCAGCCGCTTGCGCGCCACGATCGCCGCCATGGCGATGAGCAGCTTGTCCTTTTCACGCGGCGTCAGGTTCATGCGCTTTCCTGGATTTGGCTTGGATTTGGCTCAGAGTGACCATAATTTGGGCAGACCCGCCCGCCCGTTGAGCAGTTCGACCAGCGGAACCAGCCGCTTGCGCAGCTGGTAGCCGTCCTCGGCAAACAGCCTCGCAAGAAGCTTGCCAGATTTTTTGACACTCCAGGCGCTGGCATCGCCGTCGGCGCCGATGATGTCGCGGGCCGGTTCGAGCAAGGCTTCTGCCTGCGGCGAGACCATCAGCAGCGTCGCTGCGGCAATGGCGCCGCCGGCGACCGCCGGGCGGCCAAGTGCTGCCGCGATAGCCGGCCCGATGCGGAAATCCTCGGCATGAACGAGCGCATCATCCTGGCGGACACGCCAACGGTCGTGGAAATGGCCGTGCGCGGCCTCTTCGGCCATGGCGAGGCGGCCGAATATGGTGGCTTCAAGCAGCAATGCCTCGGCGCCTGCGGCAAGCTCGACCTCGAGCGTGCGGGCAAAGGCCGAGCGGTCGAAGACGATGGTTTCCTGGGGCAGCCAGGCGATACGCCCGCCCGCGCCGACGCTGAGCTTCACCCGAACTTCGGCGCGGTCGCTAGCGGCACGATAGATCTTTTCGCAGGCCTGGGTGGTTATCGAGGCGGAGGCACCTGGCCCGACATCGATTTCCCAGCCGAGCCGATCGCCGCCGGTCAGACCGCCGGCGGTGTTGATGAGCACGGCTTCGAGCGGATCGGCCGCAACGGCCGGCATGCGGATTTTGGCCGAGCCGTCCTGATAGAGGCGCAAAAGCCGGGTGCGTCCATCCCTGACGCCGCACGCAAGCCGGGCCGCCCCGGCCGCGCGCTGGGCCGGAAGAGCTGAGATCAAGACATGCTGCAACGTATCCACGGCGCTAACGTTAAGCACTCCCGGCGCTTTGTCGATATGGTGCTTGTTGATATAGCTTGTTGCTTGACAGCGTTTCCGTTTCTATAGAGGGAGCCTCTTTGGAACGGTCATGCTGCGCCTGGCGGGTTTTTGAAGGCGACGGCGATTTCAGTCCGGGCAACAGGGGCGCCAACCAATCGGCACCGCGACGTTATAAAATTGGGGAAGGAATCGAATGGCTGACGAGCTGGCAACGGAAATCATCGCCAAGATCAGGGCACATGCGGAGCCCGGTGGCGAAGAGATCACCACCAATACGGAATTGACCGCGCTTGGCATCCATTCCCTGGAACTGACCGAGATCATCTTCGATCTCGAGGAGCAGTACGGCATCGAGATCGAGATGAACACGGTCGATGCCTGGAGCAATCTCAAGAATGTCGGCGATATGGTTGAGGCTGTTCGCGCGCTGATTGCGAAAAAAGCCTGAGCTGAATGCAAAAGCGCGTCGTCATTACCGGCATCGGCGGCATATGCGGGCTCGGCGCCAATGCGCCTGCAATCTGGAACGAAATGCGGGCCGGCCGATCGGCCATCGGTCAAATCAGCAATCCCGGTTTGCATGATTTGAAGGTCAAGGTCGGCTGCGAAATCAAGACGCTGCCCGACCATGGCATCAGCCACAAGCAGACCGTGTCGATGGACCGGTTCAGCCTTTTGGCGACGATTGCCGCGCGCGAAGCCATGCAGCATGCCGGCCTGACGTCGAATGAAGCAACCACCTACCGGATGGGCGCGGTCGTCGGCGTCGGCGTCTGCGGCTGGGAGGCGATCGAGGAGAACTACCGCGCCATCCTGGTCGACGGCAAGAACCGGGCCGGCATCTTCACCGTGCCAAAAGTGATGCCGAGTGCGGCGTCCGGCCATGTCAGTATGAATCTCGGCCTGCGCGGGCCGGTGTTCGGCGTCACTTCGGCCTGTTCGTCGTCGAATCATGCCTTTGCCTCGGCGGTCGACCAGATCCGGCTCGGCCGCGCCGATGTCATGGTCGCCGGCGGCACCGACGCGCCGCTGCTTTGGGGCATCCTGAAGGGCTGGGAGGCCCTGCGGGTGCTGGCGCCCGATACCTGCCGGCCGTTCTCAGCCGATCGCCAGGGCCTGTCGCTCGGCGAAGGTGCTGGAATGGCGGTGCTGGAAACGTATGAACACGCCATGGCGCGCGGCGCTACCATTCTGGCCGAATTTGCCGGAGCCGGCCTTTCCGCCGACGCTTCCGATATCGTCGCGCCGACAGTCGAGGGACCGACGGCGGCGATGCGCGCCTGCCTGGCGGACGCCGGGCTCAATCCCGAGGACGTCGATTATCTCAACGCCCACGGCACCGGCACCAAGGCCAACGACCAGATCGAGACGGCGGCAATCAAGCGCGTCTTCGGCGACCATGCCTACAAGCTGTCGGTGTCGTCGACCAAGTCGATGCATGCCCATTGCCTCGGCGCCTCGGGCGGCCTGGAAATGATCGCCTGCGTGATGGCGATCCGCGAAGGCATCGTGCCGCCGACGGCCAATTTCCGGCAGGCCGACCCCGACTGCGATCTCGACATCACGCCGAATGTGGCGCGCGAGCGCAAGGTGCGCGCGGCGATCAGCAACGGTTTTGCCTTCGGCGGCACCAATGCCGTGGTGGCGTTCAAGGCGGTCTGACGGCAAGCGACTGGCCCTGAGCGACTGGCCCTGAATGACTGCGAAGACGGTGTGCGCACCGTCGGCCGGTTGATCGGCAAAGACGCCGAGGATAATCCTTCGCAACCCGCCAAACGGCGCGAGACCGCGCCAAATTCCCGACCGGAGCTTTCGATGACCGACCTGTCCGTCTTTCCGATCACCAAGCGCTGGCCGGCCAGCCACCCCGACCGTCTGCAGCTCTATTCCGCGACGACGCCGAATGGGGTGAAAGTCTCGATCGCGCTGGAAGAACTCGGCCTGCCCTACGAGGCGCATCTGGTGGATATCGGCAAGGACCAGAGCTGGACACCGGAATTCCTGTCACTGAACCCGAACGGCAAGATACCTGCGATCATCGACCCCGACGGGCCGGGCGGCAAGCCGCTCGGCCTGTTCGAATCCGGCGCCATCCTGCTCTACCTCACCGACAAGACCGGCAAGCTGATCCCGGCCGATCCGGCGCGGCGCTACGAGACCATCCAATGGGTGTTCTTCCAGATGGCGGCGATCGGACCGATTTTCGGACAGGTCGGGTTTTTCAATAAATTCGCCGGGCGCGAGATCGCCGACAAGCGGCCGCTGGATCGCTACCGCAATGAATCGCGGCGGCTGATCGGGGTGCTGGAGACGCGGCTGAAGGGTCGAACCTGGATCATGGACGACGACTATACGATCGCCGACATTTCGATGCTGGGCTGGGTGCGCAATCTGATCGGCTTCTACGAGGCGCGAGAACTCGTCGGCTTCGACGACTTCCCCACCGTCGCGGCATGGCTGGAGCGCGGGCTGGCGCGGCCCGCGGTGCAGCGCGGCCTGACCATTCCCGCCAGGAATTGACCTCGGCCGGCCGAAGCAACCAGGTCTATTTCGCCTTGGCCTTGCTTTTCGAGCCGCCCTTGCCGATGACGGACGCAGCGAGCGACGCGGCGCCCCTGGCTGTCGCCGCCACCGCACCAGCGGCGACATTGGCGGTCGCCTTCACCGTGCGCATGGCCCCGCCGGCCATCGAGCCGCGGCTTGCCGGCTTCTTGGGTTTGGCGGTTTTCACCGCCACCTTCGCCGTCGCGACCGGTTCTACCTTCTTTGGCGCCGCTTTGCCGAAAGCCGGCTTTGCGTCCTTGGACCGCTCGGCGATCGCCGGGCCGGCGCCTGCATTGGCCTGCGTGGCCTTTGCCTGCCTGGCTTTGGGTTGAGCGGTCTTGCTCTTGGCGGGTGTTTTTGCCTTGGTTGCCATCTGACGGTTCCCTCACGGCGGCACGATTGCCGATGAGGGATAACGACCTGTAAGTCTTAAGGTTCCCGTTCCGAAGTCCAGCGAACTATGCGGGATCGCCAACAACCAGGTCGGCGGACCTGCGACGGCCGAGCACGCGATCGATGTTGGGCATGTCGTTGGAAGCGATCCAGGCGCGGGCGTCTTCGTCGGAGCGGCCATGCTCGTGCCAGCGCACCAGAAGGCGGCGCTCGAGTTCGGCCCGCGGCACATCGACAAAGATGGTGAAGTCGAACAGCGGCGCCAGCCGCGACCACGGCTCCTCGTCGAGCAGGAGGTAATTGCCTTCGACCAGGATGAACTTGGTCTCGGCGGCAACGATGGAGGCGGCGGCGCGCGACAATTCCATGCTGCGGTCGAACACCGGAATGGCGATGTCTGGCTCGCCCGAACGGATGCGCTTCAACAGCGTCTCGAAGCCGGCGAAGTCGAAAGTCTCCGGCGCGCCCTTTCTTGGCCGCAGGCCGCGCTGGTCGAGCACGATGTCGTCATAGTGGAAGCCGTCCATCGGCACGACTTCAGCCGCGCCCTCCGGCAGCAGATCATGCAGCCCGGCCGAGAGCGTCGACTTGCCGGCGCCGGGCGGGCCGGCAATGGCGACGATGAAGCGTTTCGCCTTGCCGGCGCGCTTGAAGATGGTGGCGGCGAGATGGGCGATTTCGGACATTGGGCGCTTCCAGCTATGCTTTGCATCTTGTCGGCAGTTTGAGGAAATTTCAAACCGCGATTTGGGCAATCTCACGACATCCGCCACGTCAGCGCCGCCCCTCGTCGCCCTGCCGGTGTCCAGCCGATAGATGGGTAACACTTCTCCCCCTATGCGTCCGCCGCAGCGCCAAGCAGATTGGTTGGCGCGGCGGTGCGGCGGACAAGCTCCATGTGCCGTGTGTCGAGGATGCCGGCAGGCAGGTGAGGGGCAGGGCCAGCGTTCGAAAATCAGCCGGGCTGGCCGATCCGCAGGAAATCGCTGTCGAACCTGACATCGCGGGTCGAACCATCGGCTCCGGTGAGACGCATGTGACCTGAGGCTGTCCCGATAGCGCGCGGCGGCTCGCCGTTTGCCTGCGGCAGCGCGCCGATGACATGGCGGAAGGAGACTTCGCCGCCGAGGGTAAAAGCGGTCGCGACCCCTTCGCGCTTCAGCCAATTGTCGTCGATCGATGCGGCATGGCCGATGGCGGCGCGGCCGTCCTCGATGCCGAGCACGCCGCGATGGCGGCTGCTCCACGGCGCGTAGTCGCGGCCGCCATTGCTGAACCACAGCATGGTGACCGGAAGCTCCGCCGGGTTCTTCAGCACCAGCACCAGATCCTGTTCGGCCCGGCGCGCCAGCGCCGTCCAGCCCGGACCGTCATGATCGGCTTCGACCAGGGTGATGAAATCCTCGCGCTCATCCTCCATGCGGTAGTCGGTGAGATCGAGCGTGCCGCCGCCAGTGGCTGGAAAGCGCGTCAGATCGGTCGAGCGGGCGGGATAGGAAAGCTTGAAGCGGCCGCGGGCCGGATCGGGCTCCAGCGGTGCGTCCAGTGTCCCGGCAAAGCGCTTCGGCGAAAAGGCCAGCCGGCCGCCATCGCGCATCGCCGCCATCGGATGGTGGGCGGCGGAGACAGCGCCGGAACCGCCGGAAAAGACATGCTCCTGATAGAGGAAGGGATGACTGTTGCGGAGCGTGAAGATCTTGTCGACCGTCGCGCCCATCACCGTGCGGCGCAACCGGAAGACGGCCCGCCAGCCGTCGGATGTCGCTTCGCTGGCGGTGACATCCCAGGCGCTGTTGGCCGGCCAGCCATGCAGCGGGGCGGCCTCGATGTCGCTGGCCGAAAACGGTGCGCATAGGAAATCGCCAGACAGCCGCACCGTGCCTTGAGGCAGATCCGGCGGCAGCGTCTCGCCGGCATCGATCCAGGGCGCGCGGTGCAGCGGCTTCAGCTGGCGGCCATCGCTGTCGACCGTCATGTCGGCGATATGGCCGACAGTGAGATCGAGCGTGACCGAAATGCCCTTTGCCTTGATCGTGACCGTATCCATCCGCGCACCTGCTGATTCTGATGGCAGCGAACAAACCCGCTCCGCGAGGGATGCGCAAGCACAGCGACCGGCATTTTGCATCAGGGCGATTTTTACCCTCCCCCTTGTGGGGAGGGTCGGCGAGCGCTCGACGCGAAGCGGAGATTGTTCGACGGGGCGGGGGTAGCGCCCGACAAGGACCCCCACCCCGATCCGCTACGCGGATCGACCCTCCCCACAAGGGGAAGGGTGGACGCCTACTGCCGTTTGTACTCCCGGACCGGCGACTTGGTGCCGTCGGTGTAGGTGACCTGCACCGCCATCGATGTCACGTTGTCGGCGACCTTGAAGTAAGGCTGGTAGTCATAAGGAATGGCGTAGGGGTCCTTCTTGTCGCAAGGCGGCAGCTTGATCTCCTTGTCGAGCGCCGTGCCGTTCAGGCTGTAGCGCACCTCCTTGATGCCGCAGCGGAATGACAGCATCTGGGAGAAATAGACCAGGCCGTGATTGCCGCTGGCGTCGAAGGCGATCCACGACGTCCAGAACTGGTCGAGGATCTGTTTGTTGCCCTGTTGCAGCGCCGCGTCCGGATCGAAACTTATGTCGAACGGCCCGGTCTCGCGGCCCCTGAGATCGAGATATTTGACCCCGATGGTGGTGGCCGTGGTGCTGTCGGGCAATTCGAAGCTCGGATTGGGCATCGGCTTGCCGGTGCGCTGGTCGTTCATCGCCATCAGCCCGGTGTCGGTGAACGGACCTGACACACCCATGCGCCAGGAAATGCCGGTCGCGGCCTCGGGCAGCGAGATGGAGATCGTCCAGCCGGCATTGGAGCGCATCGGCGTCAGCGTCGGGGCAAAGCGTGCTGGGTCGAGCACGTCGCCAAGCGCCGTCAGGCGGGTACGGCTGCGGTCGAGCCAGTCGGCGAGCTGCGTCTGGTCGACGAAATATTTGAGCAGCCCGCCTTCCTTTTCATAGGAGACGAACCTGGTCAGCGCCTCGGCCTCGCTGCGCTTGTCGGACAGCGACTGGACGCCGAGGCGATCCTCGGAAAACTCCTGCGCGAGCAGGTAATAGGCCGGTGCGAAATCCGGATTGGCCGCGATGAAGGCGTTGAGCTTGTCGAGACGTTGGGCATCGTCGAACTGCAGGATATGGACCAGCTTGATCGACAGTGCCTTGGCCTTGTCGGCCAGGGCGCCGAACACTTCGCGGGCGCCGGCCTTGCCGTCCTGCACGCGCAGCAGGGTGGCGAAGCGTGTGTAGGGATCGACGGCGTCGACGTCGAAACCGGCGAAAGCGAGATAGGAGCGCCGCGCATTCAGCATGTCGCCGGAAAGCTCGTAGACGCGGGCATTGTGATAGAATTCGTCCGGCCGCTTCGGCTCGGCGATCGTCCCGCCCTGCGCGGCCAATGCGGCAAAGCCCTTGGCGATGGTGTCGATCGAGGCGGCGATCTGCTCGGTGGTCGCCTGAAGCTTATCCGCCTGCTCGGCCTGTTTCTGCTGGCCGGCAGCGAGCGTTTCGGTCGTCTGCTTGACCGCCTCTACCGACTTTTGCGTCTGCGCGCCCTGCTCAGCCTGCTGCTGCTGGGTCGACGCAATTTCCTCGGTCTTCTTCGCCACCGCGTCGGTCGATTGCTTGACCTGGTCGACCGCCAGCTTCGTCTCGGTTACCGTTTGCTCGATCCTGGCCACCCTGGCCGAGACGATGCCCATCTGCTGCTGCAACTGGGCGATGGCCGGCACCAGGCCGGCGATCACACCGTTCTGCGAATTGGTCTGCTGCTGCAGGCCATAGACGCCGCCGGCGACGGCGGCAGCGCTGGTGGCAAAGATCAGCGCCGGCAGCGCCTTGGCGGCCAGCACCAGCCGCAGAACGATGGCAATGGCGATGACGGCGGCGGCAACCGAAGCGACCAGCGCGATATAGGCGGCGAACGGCGCCAGCGGATTGAGGATGTCGGAAGCAGCGCCGCCGATGAAAGCGACGCTGCCGGCCCATTTGCCGGTGCGGCTGAGCGAAGCCCTGATAAGAGATGGCGCAGCCGCGCCGATGTCACCGGTCATTGTCAAATCCCCCAAGCAATTGCCGCCTCTATAGCAGCACCGCGACCCCGCAGGCAAAACAGGACAGGAAGCAGGCGATTTCGGGGCGGGTGGGCGGATGTCGAGGTTGCCGTTTCAGCGCCGATGATTGGCGAAGCCGAAGCGACATCTGATCTCCCCCCTTGCGGGGGAGATTGGCAGCGTCATCGGCAGCTCCGCCGTTAACCAAATGGACGAACACAATGGGTTAGGCTAGGTTCCGGCCCTCTCAGCAACGCCGGACTTGCCTTGCCAAACTTCCATTTCCCCTCCCTCGTCCAAAAATTTCTCGCAGCCCTCCTGCTGGTTGTCTTCATGGCCGGCTGCAGCACCACCGCGCCGCCCGACAGCGTGCTGGCGGTGCCGGCGCCGCAGGAAAAATATGCCGCCATCGTAATCGATGCCGGCAGTGGCAAGACGCTGTTCGAAGTCAGTTCGAGGGCGCAACGCTATCCGGCGTCGCTGACCAAGATGATGACGCTGTACCTGCTGTTCGAGGCGCTGGAGTCCGGCCGCGTCTCGAAGGAAACGCAGATCCCGGTCTCCGACAATGCCGCCCGGCAGCCGCCGACCAAATTGCGCTTCAAGCGCGGCGAGAGCATCGATGTCGATTCGGCGATCCGGGCGATCGTGGTCAAGTCGGCCAATGACGTGGCGGTGGCGGTGGCCGAATATCTCGGCGGCTCGGAGGACCAGTTCGCCGCCATGATGACCTCGAAGGCGCGCCAGATCGGCATGAGCAGCACCGTCTTCCGCAACGCATCGGGCCTGCCCAACGATGGCCAGCACACATCGGCGCGCGACATGGCGACGCTGGGGATGGCGCTGCGCGCCCGCTTCCCGCAGCAGTTCCACTATTTCTCCGAAAGCGACTTCATGTTCCGCGGCCGGCTGGTGCGCGGCCACAACGACATGCTCGGCCGGGTGCGCGGCGTCGACGGCATCAAGACCGGCTATATCAGGGCCTCCGGCTACAACATCGTGACCTCCTACAATGCCGACGGCCGGCATCTGATCGTCGTGGTGATGGGCGCCGACAGCGCTAGGCAGCGCAACGACCATGTCGAAGCGCTGATCCAGCGCAGTCTGTCGCCCGCCATGGCCGATACGAAGACGCGGCTGATGTTTGCGGGAGATCAGCCGGCCGCGTCGCCCGGCCTGCCGCCGCCTGGTTTGCCGGCGCAGGGGTCGCAGTTGCCTGGTTTACCGCCGCAATAGAACCCGTCGTTGGGTGGAGGAACTCTGAAACGCCGGCGGGACAGCACCCCCCTCCGGCCTGCCGGCCATCTCCCCCTCAACTGGGGAGATTAGCAGCTTCGGCGTCTCGCCTCTTTTTCGTGTTTGGCGAAGCCATGGCGACATCTGATCTCCCCCCTTGAGGGGGAGATGTCCGGCAGGACAGAGGGGGGGTCGTGAAGGATCGCTGCCTCATCTTAACTCTGCAGCAGGCGCAACAGCACTTCGGCGGTCTGGTTGCCGAGCAGCAGGCGAGCGAGGCCCCGGGGGCTGCGCCGCCACAGGCAATTGCAGCAGGCATTCATCACAAGCGCTTGCACAAGCCCCCAATCTTCACCGCCACAGTGGCTATGGCGTGCCGGCTTGGCGTATCGTGGGCGCGACAGCAGGAGCCGGCATCATGAGCCCAAAACCATCCGAACAGGCCGCCAATGAAAACGACAGCGGCGGCGAGTATTTCGAGGCGCCGCCCATCGGCGATCACGACGCCGAACTGGCTGCCGACGAGGCGCTGGAAGCGCCCGATGTGCCGGACTCCGAACCCCATGGCCGCCTGAAGCCGAAGCGGAAACCATCGGCGATATCGGGCCGCAAATTCCGCAAGCGCGACCTGGTGCGCATCGACGACCTGCGGCCAAGCCTGGCCGACCGCATCCGCTCCGACCATCCCGACCTGCCGCGCGGCGCCCGCATCAGCCGCGAAGAGCTCGGCCGCTACCGCATGCGCTACATGGAGGAGTTGCTGCAGCAGGAGCATGGCGAATTCTCCGAGCTCGACCGCCAGGTGGTCGAATCGATCGCCAGGCAGGACACGATTTCGGAAAACTCGGAAGAGGAGTTCGAGGAGCACCGCTCGTTCGCCGACCGCGTCTCCGACAACATGGCGGCTTTCGGCGGCAGCTGGTGGTTCCTGATCTCGTTCGGCAGCGTGCTTGCGGTGTGGATCGGCATCAATTTGATCGCGGGCGTGAGCAGCGCCTTCGACCCCTACCCCTTCATCCTGCTCAACCTGCTGCTCTCCTGCATCGCCGCCATCCAGGCGCCGATCATCATGATGAGCCAGAGACGGACGGAGGCCAAGGACCGCCTGCGCTCGTTCAACGACTACCGGGTGAACCTGAAAGCCGAGCTGGAAGTGCGCCATTTGCACGAAAAGCTCGACTATCTGATCTCGCGCCAATGGACGCGGCTGGCTGAAATGCAGCAGATGCAGCTGGACGCGATGCATGAGCTGATGGGCGCGAAGAAGGCGAAGCGGGCGCCGCGCAGGGTGCGCAGGCGGGTGGCGAAGGTGGAGGTGGCGGGGTGAGTCCCGGGCTGAGGCTGCAGGGCGGACGCGAACTTGCCAGGCCGCGCAAGGTGGCTTCGAAAATATCGCCACGCCAATTGCCCGTTGAAGCCCGGCGCGGCTTCCGCTAAGAAGCCGTGGCTGGCCGGCCTATCGGCTGGTTCGTTTTCAGGTTCCCTGAAGGCACCCGTAGCTCAGCTGGATAGAGCGCTGCCCTCCGAAGGCAGAGGTCACAGGTTCGAATCCTGTCGGGTGCGCCATTTTCGTTTGAATTTCAATGTATTAGATGGCCATAGGCGAAATGCTCTTGCGCAAGGCAATATGCCCGTAAGCAGTGGAGCGAGCTTTGGCCACTGGCTGACTGACGTCGACGGGTACAAGTGTGCGTTGGATTCATTGATTTTTGCGGAGGCGGCGCGCCCCATGATCCAAGGGAACGGTTGAGCGTTGCTCCTGGAGGCAGCACTCAAACCGTTCGGTTCGTGGTGGTTTTGACCGGTATGCGCCTCATATCGGCCGATAGGGCGTTCCTATCCGTGCCGATAAGCGGACGTCGATAAACAACCCGCCGTGAACGGCTTTCGTCATCAGGGGTCGCCCGAGGCGTTTGTAGCGTTCGGATCGGGCGGGCGGGTTGATATGAGACCCGGCGTCTTGGCGATTTAGAATGGAAGCTTGATTTCGCCAACCGAGAGAGGCCTACCGGCCGCTATGAGCGCCGCAACCGTCTCTCTGTCCTGTTGCCGGCGCTTCACGAGGCCGTTCAGAACCCTGTCGAGAGATATCGCGCCGGCGCCGGCTATGGCCAGGGCGAACATGCCGCCCGCTATTGCGAGATCCTTTTCGAAATGCAGCAATTCGTTCTGGTTGGCGAAATTGGTGTGGAACAAAGCTGCCGTTGCCAAACAGAAAAGTCCGAGCGCCACCGCGCCCAGACGCGTCAGCAGACCAAGGCCGACCGAAACGCCAGCTCCCAGCTGCAGCGCTATGGTGGCTATCAAAAGCGGCAGGCTGACGCCGAGCGCCGTCATCGCCTTGGCTGCACCGGCGAAATGCGTCGCCAGCTCCAGGCTTTCATGCACGAAGAGCAATGAGAGCAGCAGGCGACCCATCAGCAGGGTCAAGTCGGCGAGATATAGTTTCGAAGCGGTTTGTGTCGTTGTCACGATTGGCTCCAGGCGATGGGAAAGGGGCAGGCGCCTTGCAGCGCCTGCCTGGTTTTACTTGGTCACCTTGGTGTCGATGGCCTTGTGGAGGTCTTCGAGTTCTTCACAGCCGGCGGGACACAATCTTTGCAGCGACGCCAGCTGCTCGTTGGCCTTGGCCATGTCGCCGGTCTCTACATAGAGTTCGCCCAGATATTCGCGGGCGGCCTTGTGATCGGGTTTCAGCTCCAGCGCCTTGTTGTAGTAGGTCAGCGCGGTGGCGAAATCGCCCGTCTTGCGCAGTGTGAAGCCGAGCAGGTTGTAGACGTCGGCCTGCTGGTTGTCCTGCGCGAGATCACGCAGATCGGCCAGCGCGCCCTTGTAGTCCTTGACGGCGATCTTGGCCTGGACGGCGGTGAGGTCGGGTGCATCGGTGCCTTCGATGTCGTCGACCGCATAGGCCGGCATGATAGTGGCCACGGGAACGACGGTCAGCACGGCAATGGCGCCGAGCAGGCCAAACAGGGCGTGCTTGCCCAGATAGGATTGCTTCATCATCTTTCTCGCTTGGGTTGGAGCTCGCGCTCAAATCTGAACTGGGGTGAAACCATAGGCATTGCCGTCTTTCACGAAGACGCCGGTGCCGGGGAACGGGTAATGCGAACCCGAAATGCGGATGTGGTCGGCGATCACCCGGTCGATGATCTTGTGGCGGGTGGCGATAGCGGTCGGCCCGTCCTGGTCGTAACTGCCCTGCCACTCCGGATGCGGCGCCAGAAGGGCGGGCACATACATGGTGTCGGCCGAGATCATCAGCTGTTCCTTGCCGGAGTTGGCGAGGTAGACCGAATGTCCCGGCGTGTGGCCGGGCGCAGCGATGATCTGGATGCCGGGTGCGACTTCGGCGCCGTCATTGACCAGCTTCCAGTTCTTCCATTTCGGAAAATTTTCGGCGATGCGCTTGCCCGCCGGCTTGCGGCCTTCCGGCAGCTTGGCCAGCCGGCTGGGGTCGGTCCACCAATTGTATTCCGTGGCGTTGACGATCAGCTCGGCATTGGGGAACACCGGTGCATCGGTCCCCTTTTCCATCAGGCCCCAGACATGGTCGGGGTGGAAATGCGAGATCATGATGGTGTCGATCGTCTTATAGTCGATGCCGGCGGCGGCCATGTTGGCCGGCAGATGGGTGGCATTGGTCTGCCATTGGCCGACGCCCGATCCGGCATCCATCATGATCAGCCTGCCGTTCATCTTGAGGACGACGACGGTGAGCGGGATGGGCATGAAGTCTGTCGTCAGGCCGGCCTTGGCAAGCGCTGCCTTGGTGTCCTCGACGGAAACATCCTTGATGAAGGCCGGGTCGTGCGGCTTGCGCCAGATGCCGTCATAGATGGCGGTGACCTCGATATCACCGACCTTGTATTTGTAGAAGCCGACGGTCGGCTCGACCGACGTTTCGGCGAAGGCGGGACGGGTGAATTCCAGCTTGCCGGCCAGACCGAAGGCGGTCGCGGCGAGCGTGGTTCCAAGCAACGTGCGACGTGTCATCGTGAACATAGGTGATCTCCTGCAGCCTTATGGGGTGATGATGGAGAGCCAAAGGTTTGGCTCTCCATCGTGAGTGGTAAGAGAAGATGTTCGGAAGGGTGTCTTCAGCGGCCCCAGATGCCGTCGTTGTTGTGCCTGGTGATGATGTCCTGAACCGACCCCTGGCGCGGCCCGGTCGTCACCATGGTGTCGACGCCGGCTTGGCGCGGGGAGGGGGAAATGGAAGCAGTGGCATTGGTGTCAACGGTAGCGACCGGCTGATTGGAGTTGTTGCCGCCATGGTCGCTGCCGGCAAAGGCAGCGGTTGAGGCAAGCAGCATGGCAGCCACGCTGAGAGCGAGCTTGGTCATTTCGGTAGATCCTTTTTTCGTTTCTTGGGTGCGTGCCGGGAAATTGGCCCCGCTAACAACGAGACCCATCAGGACATCCCTTTATTCCCGGGCGGCGCGAAATTCTTTTGAGATTTCCCGAAAACAGGGGCCGGCGTCCGCCCCGAACTGGAGCCGACGCTGCACGAGGACGCGTTCGACGTCGGCGCCATGCTGCTGCCGTGGTCTGTCACCCGGGCAGGAACGTCACGGCTAGCGCAGGTCGGCACTCGATATCGGTTGGAGTGCCGACGGTCGGTTATCAGCCGGGGACGATGCGGCGCGGAAGCGCGCCACGAAGTCGTCGAGCTCCGGCCGCTCCATGTCGGAAATCGCCCAGTAGGAGAAGGCGCCGTCGCTCCATTGCACCAGCGAGAAGCCGCCCTCCGAGAGATCGATAGGGTCGCTCACGGCTCCGGCATTTTGAGGCTGGGCCACAAGGGTGATCAGATGTTCGCGGTGGCGATAGACCAGCGCCGGCACTGCCCGGCCGCCGATGACCTCGACCCTGCCACCGATGAGCGCAAATCCGTCTTTCACCATATCAGGAGCCGGCGGCGAAAGGCCGAGCCTTGCATCGAGCCATGGCTTCACCGTGTGTCGGTCCGACGAGACGACATCGACAGGGCTGGTCGCCAGCAGGCTGCGCTGATGGCCGCTGGCCACGCCTGCGGCAAAGCTGTCGGCTACGCTGGGCTGCATCGCCCATTGCGTCGCGCCGCTGGCCAGCACCGCACTGATCATGATCGAGGCCGCCATTGCGCGCCAATCGAATGATCCGAAGTTGCGCGCCGACCACCACGTTCGAGCCGACTTCGCCCGTATCGGCGCTCTGGGCCGCAGCACCTCGACGCTGCCGGATGCTGCCATGGCTGCAATGCGCGCGCTGAACTCGTCGCTCACCTGGGGCTTCGGAAGCCTGGCCACAGCCCCTTGCAAGACCATGATGCGGGCATGTTCGGCCGCCAGCTTGGGATCGGCCGCGATGCGCCGCTCGACAGCCATGGCCGCGGCGGCGTCAAGCTCGCCATCTATCAGCGCGTGCAGCATCAGGTTCATGCCTGCGGCGTCCTCGGGCAATCCATCGTTGTGCGCACTCATTGCGCCCTCCCAAGGTCAGAGATCAGCAGGCCACGCGCCCGCGCCAGCCGCGACATCACCGTGCCAATCGGCACGCCCAGCATGGCTGCGATATCGCGGTAGGCGAGGCCATTCACGTCGCGCAGCACGAGCGTTTCTCGAAAGGGTTGCGGCAGAGCGGCGATCGCCGCTTCCATGGCCGCCACCTCTGCCTTGGCGATCAGGCTCGCCTCCGGGCTTTCGCTCTCAGTCAGATCGACTGCGTGAGCGGCGCTCACCTCGTCGAGATCACCGAGGTCGCCCACCGAGACGATGCTGCGCGGGCGATTGCGCGCCAGCCATGTGTAGCACGAGTTGCGAACGATGGTGAGAAGCCAGGCACGTGCATTGCCGCCGGCATAGCTTGCGATGTTGGCGTGTGCCTTCATGCAGGCGTCCTGCACGACATCCTCGGCGTCGGTGGCATTGCCGGTCAGCCAGCGGGCCAGCGAAAGCGCGTCGGCGAGATGGGGCATTACCACTTCGCCGAAGCGGTCGGCCCGCGCATTGCTGCTCAGCATCGGTACACCGTCACATGCGCCTCGCCTCGAGCTCGTACGCTCATTTGGCGAGAATGGTTCTGCCTTGCGATCGAACCCAGAGGAAACATGCCGGGTCGCCAGCTGCGGTGAATTTGAAGGCAACTGTCTCATCGATGTCAATCACACACAGGACCGCAACGATGCATCCACCCGGACGCGCTCTTGAGCACAAGCATTGCCGAATCCACGGCCGGCACCGATCCGTGGCGTCTTAGCTTTCTCGATCCCGACCGGGGCAGGACGTTTTAAGGTAGACAGGCTGGGAGCCAGCCAGCCGCAGGCGCCCAACGCGTCGCCTTCAAGAGGTCTTGGGAACGCGTCGACCGTTGCCGTCATAGTCGTCAGTATGTGGGATTGCAGGGGGGGCGTTCCTTCAAGGTCAATCAGCAGCGTATGCATGGAAGACCAGGGCGGGCGGCGTATTATTCCCGGACAGCGAAAAAAGATGACTGGAGGCCATGCGACAGGCGCCACCAGCGGCGCACAGACATTGTCCATCTGGCGTTAGCCGAGAGGATCAAGAGTTCGAACCCTCCGACAATATCTGCTTTTTAAAGAAATCAATAAATTTCCGCGTCTTCAGCGGCAGGTAGGCGCGGGAAGGATAAGCGACCCACACGGCACTCTCCTGCGCCCCGACGCTGATCTTCCAACCAGGGAGGAGTTGGACAAGCCTTCCGCTCTTGATGTCCTCATCCACCGACCACTCCGGCAGCAGCGAGATCCCGACGCCGTCGCGTACCAACTGGCGAAGCGCCAGTGTGTTGCTGGTCCTGATCTTCGCCGGCACGGTCAATTCGATATTTTCGAGATCCCGCCTGAACAGCCACAGCGGTGTTTGAGGTGAATTCGTGGTCGGCAAACAGACATGCGCACCAATGTCTTCTGGCCGATCGACTGGAGGCACTGAAGACAGATATTCTTTCGACGCCACCAAACGACGCTCGATTGTCTTTAACTTGGAGACGATGAGGTCGCCGGTCGGACGCGGCCCGAGACGCAAGGCGACGTCGACCTGCTGGGCAACGAGGTCCACCAAAGCGTCCGAGAGCAGCAGATCAATTTCAATGCGCGGGTACTGCGCGCAGAATCCGGCCAGCAGTGGCGCGACGACCGCTTCGCCGTAGGCGTTTGAGGCCGTAACGCGCAACATGCCGCTTGGCTGTTCGACGGTGGCAAGCGCTGCTTCGCGGGCCGCCGTAACCTCGTCCACAATAGGCAGGATGCGAGACAGGAAAATCGCTCCGGCCTCCGTCAACGACAGTTTCCGGGTCGTTCGCTGGAACAGTCGTGTGCCAAGCTGTGCTTCCAGTCCAGCTATCCTGCGAGACAATGTCGATGCCTCGCTGGCTTCGGCCCGCGCCGCAGCCGCAATGCTGCCAAGTTGAGCGACGCGGCAGAATGTCTTGAGGTCGTCAACGTCCATTCATGCAAAATTGGCATGAATATCATGCCAAATACAAGCATTATCTCTCAGTCATCATCGTTTACATCGATACAACGACAGATAGCCGAGCCTTCCAAGGAGAGATCTATGAAGTGTGAAATCAAACGTGTCCTGTTCGGCTGGCCGCTGACGGTGACGGCAGTGGCTGCGTTTTTGCTCGCCCCTGGGGCGACCGAAGCCGCGTCCAGCAAGCCCACCATTGTTCTGGTTCACGGTGCGATGGCAGACAGTTCGTCTTGGAATTCAGTGATCCCGATTCTCTCTCGCGATGGCTACACGGTCGTGGCAGTAGCGGACCCGCTTCGAAGCGTCTCTGGCGATGCCGCAGCCGTTGCCAGCGTGGTGGAGAGCATCGACGGGCCTGTGGTGCTGGTTGCCCATTCCTATGGCGGGTCCGTCATTACAAACGCCGCGCTTAACAGCAAGAATGTCAGGGCGCTGGTCTATGTCGCCGCATTCGCGCCTGACAAGGGCGAGAGCACCTTCGCTTTGATCAGCAAGTTTCCGGGTAGCGAGCTTGGCGGCTCTGGCCAAGCCAATTGCGCTGCCAGATGGCAGCCTTCAGTTGAGCGTCGATCCGGCAAAATTTGCCGGACCCTTTGCCGCCGACCTGCCTATGGAGCAGGTGGCACTGATGGCTATCACGCAGAGACCGAGACCGCGCTGAAGGAAGCTTCAGGCGCGGCCGCCTGGAAAACCCTTCCGTCGTACTTCGTCTACGGCGCGGCCGACAAAAGCATCCCTCTGGCTCTGCACGACTTCATGGCGAAGCGTGCGCACGCGCGCGAAGTCGTGGTCGTGCAGGGTGCATCGCATGTTGTCATGCTTTCTCATCCGGCAAATGTTGCTGAAGTGATCGAGGAGGCCGCGCAGGCCCATTGAGCGATCACCGTCACCTGAGAATTCAGGTCTCTACCCCATTTGCGGCGCCAAACTGCGCCCAATTGCCATCAAGGACAGACACATGACGAACTTTCCCATTCACTCCATCGAAACGGCGCCCGGAGCTTCCAGGCCGGCACTTGAGGCACTGAATTCAGCCTTCGGCTTCATTCCAAATATTGCCGGCACGATGGCAACCTCGCCTGTGCTTATCGGCAGCTTGACCGATCTCTTCGCGCGGGTACATGGCGGGAGCTTCAGCGAGGCGGAGATCCAGATCCTGCTTTTGACAAATGCAGTCACCAACAAGGCAGAGTGGGCTGTGGCCTTTCACTCCTATCTGGCGATTGCCGAGGGGGTCGGCGCTGAATCTGTCACCAGCATCAGAGAGGGCGCTTTACCTGTGGACGCCAGGCATGCGGCTCTGGCGAAACTCACGCGTACGCTTATCGAGAGGCGCGGTGGGCTCAGCGAGGTGGAAAAGCGCGAATTCCTCGATGCGGACTTTGATGAGAGCCGGTTGCTGGAGGTGGTCGCCGTTCTTTCGGCGTCTACGATCACCAAGTACACGTCCAACATCACCCAACCGCCGCTGGAGACGCCATTTCAGCCGCATGTCTGGCAGACAGGTAGGGGCTGATCCGGACAGTATGCGGTCGTGCCGGGCGCGTTCGATGCATTGGGCGCGGAGGCAAAGACCATGTAACGCCAGGACCGAGTAAAATTTGCCACGCGGCCGTCATCGAGCTTTCCATGTCGCGTGATCTAATCTCAGCTATGCCCAGGTGGCGTTCATCAATCAGCTGATGGTGGGTTTCAGACGTTCGTCTGCCGACCCTTTCGTCTGCTATCATTCTTCGGCGGCCAAAAGCCGACCTTCCGCTTCCGGCCCCAAATGAGACGTTGGAAGCATTGAGGGCAGGGGACAGTTCGTGGCGCAAACGAGATAGCAGTTCCGAGTAGTCATCGCTGTTCGCGAAACGGTCGATTCCTGGAAATCGCAATGTCGTGTATCGACTAACGCGCTATCTCGGCTCGAGGACCAATTCAGGTACGCGCCTGACATTAGCTGTTGAGCATAGATCCGTGCGTCCCGGAAAGCGGACGCGGCACGATCCGGGTTAGGCGAGTAAGATACGCTCGATGACGGCGGCGCGCGCGGAACCGTCGCAACCAAGGATGAAGCTGTTGCTGGAGTCGAGCGGGCATTCACGCGGCCATTGCCGGAGCAGATCGGCGCTAGGACGGCCCAGCAGCCTTTGTCGCGGGGGGACACTTTGCGGCGGGCGGGCCGCTGGGCTCGACCGGTGAGACTCAGCGCCGTCCGGCAAACAATATGCGCACGACTGCCAATGCCAACGAATCATACAAACGGAGGAAGGAAGCGATCTAACCAGCTATCGCCATTTCCGATGCGAACGCCTAAGCCTTTTATGAGACCTAAGCGCAGCTTGCAGGCCGCAGCATGGTCCCAATTTGGGACGAATAGTTTGGCACCCATATTGCACCCACATCTTTCGCCGGCTGATCCCCGGTCCTGATCGCGTACTCTGATCAGGTGTAAGGCTCGCCGGGCTCGAGGTAGTTGGGGTCTTCGCCCGGCGAGTTGTCTACCAATGCGCAGTCACAGCCACACGGTGACGCCATACTCAAGCATTCCGCGGTTGTGCATCGCCCGACCAAGGTCCGATCGGTATGGGACTTCAGTCGCGCAAAGGGCCGATACGGTCTCCGACTCCGGATTTTTTTGCTAGATTTCAGAGGGTTACAAAGCGCTTCGCAGTCGTCAGTCGCTCATTGCAACAAGCATTTATCTAAAGTTCATTCAGTCGAATTAGGAAACTCTTATAAGCCGCTCTATAACGAATCGGCGAGGTGGCTATTCGCCTGAGGAGGTACCATGACATCCCGAAAAACGCTGTTGGCAGCGCTTGCCGCGCTTGCGCTAGTGACCGCTCCTGCTTTCGCTGGCGCGGGTGGAAATGGTGGTGGTCACGGCAATGGTGGTGGTCACGGCAATGGCGGTGGTCACGGCAATGGCGGTGGTCACGGCAATAGCGGCAAGTCCGGCAACAGCGGCGGGAAGTCCGGCAACAGCGCTTCGCACGGCAAGTCGGCATCGGCTCACGCCGGAAAGAAGGCCTCGGGCGAAGACCAGGTCGCCGTCGACGACATTGAGGTCGCCGCGACGCCTAAGGACAAGAACATTCACGCCAAGCTTGGCCGGCTGAACTCGCTGCAGCGCAACATCAACGCTTACATGAACTCCAAGAGCAAGAAATTCGCCGGCATTCAGGCTTATGTGACAGCGTCGGCGGCCGCCAAGGGTGCCCAAGCCGCGGTAGATGCCGCCCAAGCCGAAGTCGACGCGTTGAACGCCAAATTGAACGACCCGAATACTCCGGCCGACCAAGTCCCGACCCAGGAGCAGATTGACGCAGCGCAGGCGGCGCTCGATGCCGCCAATATAGCGGCGGCCGATGCTGCTGCCGCCGTCCCGTCGCTGGATGACGCGCTCGCCGATATGGCCAACAAGCCGGTCGACGCCGAGGTCACCGAATGGGCCAACGGCGTGCTTGCCGAGAAGATCGACGAGATGGCTGCCAAGCAGACTCCTGCGGCAACGCCGTAAGGCGGTCACAGCTGAAGCGACCCTAGTCGAACGTGCAAGCCGCCGGGTCACCCCCCCCGGCGGCAGGGCGACCCGAGCTTGCCACCTTATTCTCCTCTTTGAGGGCGACCCCTAAACAAGCGGAGTTGCTAGCTACCGACGCGTAGGAACAAAAGTGCCGAAATACCGTGTTGAGGAGATGGCAGGCGATGCCGTGACGGCCACCCACACCGTCAACGCGAAAACTCCGATCAGGGCGGCGCGCGAAGCGGCGGAACGAGACGTCATTCTACGCCCGGTCACATCTTCGAATACACTTCAGCCTGTAGGGCGGTCCATACCCGGCTGGCCGCGGCTCACGCTGGTTTCTTGAAACGCACCATGCCGTCGACCTCGATGCGCAAGTTCGACTATTGACCCGGACCAGGGTTCTCTCGGTCTGGTTTTGAGCCAAGGGGGAAGCAATACGATTTCCTGGACGTGCCGCTTGAGGCATTTGTCGCGTTCAAATCTGCTTTCGCCAAGGGCCGCTATTTCAACAATCACATCCGCAACTAACTATGCATTGCGACTCGCCCAAGATCCGACTCGCCCAAGAAAAGGCTGCAGGCTCGTTGGACGATTAAGGGAGGTACTTTCCGAAAAACGGCCCGCGCTGATCGAAGGGCGCCCAGGCCGGACCGTTGCCGCCGGTCGGCAGCGGGAGGCATCCATTACGGCCGGTGCAAACCGGCCTCTCCCGGCACAATTAGCAACCTTCGGCAGTCGTTTTCATCTGTCCAGGGGCTGCGGACTGGGCACTGGTGTCATCCTGTTGACCAGGAGCGGCCTGCTTGGCACTGCCACTCTGCTGGCCCGGCGCACAGTCCTTCGCTGAGTTCGAATTGGTCGACTTCGTTGTGGTCGAATCCGTGTTGTTATCTGTCGTCGGCATCGTTGTGGTAGTGGAGGAGCCACTCGACGTTGTCCCTGTTGTCCCTGTCGTCCCCGCGAACGCAAGCCCGCTGGAAACAGCCATCATGGCAGTGGCAAAAAGAAGCCGTTTCATTCTTCATCTCCTAATGACAAGTAATGTCCCTTCCATTCGATAACGGGGGATGCGAAGGATCGGTTCCGATGCGACCTTGTGTTGACCGGCAGCTTTGGGGCGGCCGTTAGCGGACTGGCAGCCTTCAGGCGGCGGATCTTCGGTAGCTGACATTCCGGCTAGCGCGGACATCGCCTTCCCCATGGGCAGAAATTATTCTCCTGGGGCCCGCCCACGTTTCTCTCAAGCCTCCGATTTCATGACCGACAGGTTATCACGATGTGTCTGAAGGTGCAGAAGCTGATCGTGCCCCTTGGTTGTGCAGCCCTTCAGCCGTGGGCCAACCTCCCAACACCCTTGAAAAGGACTTGAAGTCGTCCCGCACCGGAGCGAACGTCTTCGCATGATCGGGATAACACGGCGGTCACGAGACACCTGACGAGTTGAAGGAATGGGAGCGACGCTCCCTGGAAGGCGACTTCTCGCAAATGCCGCGTCCCTTCCGTTGGCGTCAGTCAGCGCGCTTTGCGCATTTCATGAATGGCTATAAGGAGGCGGGCGGTTTGATCAATTCGCTCGTCTGCACCGCAGAATTGCCAGAGATGTCCTGGACGGCCGTTCGCCGTGGTACGGAAGCGCGCGGGACTTTATGGCTCTGGCTGAGGGCGTCCTTGACGACCTGTGCGAAGACAACGCGAGGATGGAGGGCATCAATACAGCACCCGCGTTCCGCGACGCCTTCATGTCCAAACGCTGCCTGATCCCTGCCGACGGCATCTCGCCGTGAGGAAGAAATGACGCTGAGGACGCCAACTGTCGTCGGGTCCGCTGGCTGCATGGGTCACGCCGCAGGCGTTGCAATCCCTTCTAAAGCGATGATCCTGGTGTTAGCGGAACGTTTGCGGATCTCGATCAGCCGGGCGTATTCCGGCGAATTATACCAGCCCATCAATGACGCCATGTCGGGGAATTCGACAATGACCAGTCGGTGTGGATCCCAATCACCTTCCAGAACCTTGGTGGCGCCACCGCGGCCCAGGTACCGCCCACCGTACCGCTCTTCGGTAGCGGGAACGTCCCGCCGATATTCCTCGAACAAGGCAGCGTCTTTTACGTCTACATCCGCTATCAGATAGGCAGCCATCTGTGTTTCCTCCTTAGACCTACCTCGCGCTCCTCGGCTTCGGCGTCGTCGGTCCGCACCCTGTCGACGATCTCCGTGGCGACATCCAGCGCCAGCGCGCTTTTCGATGATTTTGGCGCTGCCACGGCTTTCCTTCTTTCGCATGGTTCGCAAAGATTAGCATGATCGCATGCTCTCGTGTCTGGCGGTCTCCCTCAAAGCGTCATCGACCGCCCTTCAGATGAGACACCGCCGTCTCGACAGGTAGGCTCGGCAGGGTTCGGTTTTTCTTCGGTCCTTTTCATCCAAAACTTGTCGAAAAGCGCGAATGAAAATAGGAAATATGCAACCTGAAAGATGATAAAAATCAGCAAGGTCCATGTAAGGGACTTCCAGAACGAATCCGTTGCTAGGTAAATCCAGGTCGCTACCACGGTCGACATGGCAAACATCCCAATCAGCAATCGCGGAAAAAACAATATGTTCAATGCGCCCCATAGCTGGACCGACCGGTCTCACGTCTACCCCCCAGAAGCACGTAAGGCTTCACTAAATTAGTAATTGCGCGCCAATGGCCAGAACCAAACCTTCCGACCAGCTTTCCCGGGCTGAAATCGACCGCTTCCTGGCAGCAGCCGAAGCGCTGCACAAGAGCATCGTCGGGCCGCTGTGGCGTACCACAGCGAGCATGCCAAGCTCTGTGAGGTCCCTCCACCCCTTTTGAAGGCGGTCGAGAACATCACCGACCATAAGGCAGCCAGACGGCTCCCGCGCGGCTGAGACGGCCCTGTCCCGTTCCTTTGGATGAACTGCGCAAAGGCCATAGGCGATAAGATAGGTATTGCCCTGCGGAATCGGGTGTGATTCTAACTGCGACGACACACGAATTGCTTCCAGACGACGGTTGGGCCGAGACGATTGAGCTTCTCGGCGGCGAAGATTTGCTTACGCGGAGCGCCCGCGAGACGAAGGCGTTCCTGCGCCCGCGGGGCGTTCGATCGGCGCCCGATCTGTTGCGCCTGACGCGCGGCGGCTTCTCGACCAAATCCATCTGAAGACACCGAACGCGTTCATTTGGACAGCGACCCATACTTGGCCCGCCGGCTCATGCTGGCGGGCTTTTTTGCGTCAGTCGGGAACATCCTCACTCTGAGGCTGTTCGGTCACACCCGGCTCGTTCTTCAGCGATTCCTGCCGGTGACCAAGATGTCCTCTCCACTCGTCATGGTCGGCCCGCGCAGCCTCGAAAGCAGGCGCGGGGCTCATTCGCCGTCATTGCTGTGTTGTCGGTGCGCAACCGCTTCTTTGAATGCGCGTGCTGCTGCATCGCAAGCGACACGTGAGGAGCCGTTCACGGACAAGATGATTTCGGCTGCCTTCACGGTCAAACCGTGTTTTTCGGCGAACTCTGCGGCTGTGTATGCGAGTTTTGTTTTTTCGCTACTCCGCATTTCTGACTCCATAGATCTCTTGCGCCTCGTGCAAGCTCTGTCGGGCCTGTTGCAGTGATCGATGCAAGTTCGCCAGCAATTCGTCGGCGTCGGCCGTCGGACTGCCTTCGTGATCCAGTAAGCCGACGATAATATCCTGCTTGGAAACGATGCTCTCGTTGTGACCGAGTTGGCCCATAAAATACATGAGCCGGCTCTGTGCCTGTGTGGGCATGGGCCTTCTCCCTGGTCGGGCGAAAGCCTGATGATCGCTCCCAAGCGCCTCGTGCCTGTTTGTTTTTGATTTTTCGAGGCGACGGCAACATTGTGCGCTCGTTAGCAGGCCATGGCAACCGGCCAGGCAATAGCAGCATCCATGGTGCGCCGCCCTGACCGCGCGTGCCAGTCCCCTGGCACCGCTCGGCCGCTACTTTAGTGTTTCTGGTTGACCATCGTGATCGGCGCACCGCATTTTCGCGTTGAGGGACAAACTGGGGATCCTGAATGAAGAAGCCTTATCAGAAGCCTGAAATAACAAGCGCGAGAAGCTCTCGGCCGTAACGGCTGTGTGCACGCCATCAACCTGCACCGATGAGTGAGAACCTTTAGACCGGCGCTTTGCCGAAATTCGCTAGCCAGTTGGCTTCGGCGGCGGGCTTTTCCGCTTCCAGGCGCCGAAACTTATCTTCGCGTTCCTGTCACCACGAGCCATGCGGTTTCCGTGCTCGGTCTCCGCACTTCAGGGTCGCTGAACCCTGCATCTCGCAAGGCAGCAAATGACCTCATCGGCTCGCGAGGTATAAAAATGTCGGCCGGCATGTTCATCCTGTCCATAAGCGCCTTCGGGAGGAAGCCCAGGACGACGCGACCGCCTGGTTCGATGACGCGAGCGAGCTCTGCGGATCCGGCTCTAAGGCTTTGCCAGAAGTACACTGTGTGGACGCTGAGCGCCTTGTCGAATGCTATCCGGCAAGGGCAAGTCCTCGACTAGCCCGACTCGGAACTCGGCTCGTCCGGCGCGCACTGCATCTGTAGCGGGCCACCCATCTGTCAACCTTCCCGACATGGAGTATGCCGAAGAGCTGGCGGCCATCCTGAATGCCAACGACCTAAAGCAGAGGCTATCTCACGGGAGGTTCCCCAAAGGGTTCGCCTAACTGAGGTGTGATTCGCCCGCCTTCGTAATGCCCATCGAGGGTGGTTTGTCCGATCCGAACAAGCATTTGTTATTGAACTTCCGACTACCAGGGTCTTAATCGACTTGCCATTGCTTTTCGTAGGGAGGCTGTGATGGGCAGCGTGGTACCAATTCGCAAGGCCACGCCTCGCGTGGAACTGGTCGGAGCCAGTGGCGAATGGGTCGTTCGCATCATTGAAACTGACCAGGAAATTACACGCTCATTCGGCCTGGAATCGTTTGCGCTGTCCTTCGCGGCAGGCCAGCGGATACGCCTGCATCTCGACCAGGTTGTGCGGCTTTAGGACTCGCTACGATTGGATAACCTCAGTGCCGGGAGCACGGAGACTTCACCGCAGACCATGCCGAGCAGCGGGATCGACACGAAGCTGTCTCGGTGGTGATCGTGAAATCTTCTGCTCGACAAGCAACACCCATGAGGAGAATGCTTCCGCTGTCCGAACTCACGACCTTGCAATTTGGCGCATTTCGCGAAGCGCGATCGACCCAGGATACGCTTGTGTGCGGATCTAGGACTCTAGTCGAGGCTCACTAGCGGAACAGCCGCTTAGCCATGTGGCTCGCAATCACGGAAGGTCAGTTTGCGACCCAAAGCTCCCGGTCAGAATGCGCCCCCCCTTGGCCGTAGAGATGACGCAGCGTGAAGCACATGCACGTGAGGAGGAATTGCAGCAAACCTTTCGTCTGGGCCGTGGACTTCATCGAATCGGAATGGGTTTTTTAGAAATTCGTTTATCTATTCGTGATTTCTAATAAAATATGGGATCCAGTGCATTCATCCGGTTCTGGCCTGCATTGGTCCGCGCAACACGCGCCAGGAACGGTAACGTTGCCGTCGTCGTTGCCTTCACCTTGCCGGTCGTGGTCGGCGGCGCCGGCCTCGGTATCGAGACGTCCTTCTGGTACTACAGCAGCCTCAAGCTGCAGGCCGTCGCCGATGCCGCGGCCTATGCCGGTGCGCTCGAGAAAGTCGCGGGTTCCGATAACCCGACCATCATCGCCGCCGCCACGCAGTCCGCGACCTCGAACAATTTTGCCACGCCGGGCACGATTCAGGTCAACACGCCGCCATTGTCCGGCCCGAACACCGCGAAGAAGGCGGTAGAGGTCATCGTCAAGCAGAATCTCGATCGCTACTTCACGGCGATTTTCAACCAGGCGCCCGTTGCCGAACAGGCAAGGGCGGTGGCGCTGATCAATGACGCCTCCAAAGCTTGCGTGCTGGCGCTCAGTCCCTCGGCCTCCCAGGCTGCGCTCTTTTCCGGCAACACCACCGTCAACCTCACCGGCTGTTCGGTCATGTCGGACTCGATTGCCTCGGACGCCATAAAGACGCAGGGCTCGGCGGTGCTCAAGGCCGACTGCCTGATCACGGTCGGCGGCATGGTACTGAACAATCCAGCGACCACGGTCTGCAAGTCTAACATGACCCATGCCTTGCCGGCGGCTGATCCTTTCTCCAGCCTGGCGAAGCCGACGGCCGGCAACCCGTGCAAGAGTGTCAACGGCAACAAGACGTCGCAAACACTCCAGCCTGGCACCTACTGCAGCGGCATGGATCTCAAGGGCAATGTCACCCTGCAGCCGGGCGTCTACGTCGTGCAGGGCGGTATGAAGGTCAACGCCAACGCGGTCGTCGCCGGCAGCGGGGTAACCATCTTCATGGCGGGCAGCAACACTGTCAGCATGAACGGCAACGCCAAGGTGACGCTGAGCGCGCCGACATCCGGAACCTATTCCGGCGTGCTGTTCTACGGCGACAGGACCGGGACCACGGCGCAGAGCACCTTCAACGGCACCGCGGCCTCGCTTTTGACCGGCGCCATCTATTTCCCCAGGCAGCAGGTCAACTACCTTGGCAACTTCTCCGGGAACGGCGGCTGCACTCAGGTCGTCGCCGCACCATCCAGTGGTCCGGCAGTACGACCATCAAGCAGGACTGCACCAGCCTCGGGATGAAGAACATTCCGGCGACGCAATCCGTTCAGCTCGTCGAGTAGCGGGATGGGTGGGCGGACCTTGCGCATTGTCCTGGACAAATCCGGGATAGCTGCCGTCGAGTTTTCCATGTTGCTGCCCATCCTGTGCCTCGTCTGCCTCGGCATCGCCGACGGCTGGTCCTACGTGACGAGTTACCTGCAGATGCGCGCGGGCGTTAAAACCGCGGCCAATCTCGTAATGGCCGGCGCGTCCAATGACACCGGAACGCAGGCGGTCGCGCTTTCGAGCTGGAACGACAAGCCCGAGGACGCCGCGGTCGTACTGGTCCGCTCCTATTTGTGCGGCGCCACGGTCGTGGATGAGACCACCATCTGCGGCGGAAAGAAAATCTTCGTCCAGATAACGGCGACGGGCACCTGGGTGCCCCCGTTTAACTTCGGTGTCTTCCCGGACCCGCGCGCGATCAGTCATCAGCAGGTGATCCGTGTCCGCTGAAAGGATCGGATCCAGGTGGCGCCGTGACTGCTCCGGCGCAGCCGGGCTGGAATTCGCCTTGATCGCGCCTTTCCTGGTGATGCTTTTGTTCGGAATCTTCGCCTTCGGCTGGGCCATGAATGCCGTGTCGACCGTCCGCTATACACTGGCACGCGAGCTTCTGAAGCGCCTTGGTCAACGTCGTCGCGACGTGGCGCTAGGCTGGGAAGATGCCGACCCGTCTACTGTTGCCGTCTCTGCGTTTCAAGCCGACGTTCTCCGCTCTGCATGCCGACGCCTACTCAGGGAAACCGGAGCGCCTGAGTGTCAATGGCGCGATTTAGCTAAGGCCCCCTGGTGCGCGATTTGACTGGGTGCGAGCTGATCGAAACTGGCTTGGTGGATTGGATCGTCAGCAAGTAGCCGCTGCCCGCCAGCGGCCCAGCAGCCGTCTGCGGGGACTTTGCAGCGGGCGCGCTGGGCCTGACCGGTGGGGCGGTGTGGTATCCGCCGGCTGGCGAACATATGCGCCTCCTGCCAACGCCAGCGAAACATCCAAACGAACGAGGTGATCTAACCGCGATCTCGCCATCCAAGGCCAACACATAGGCCGATAGCAAAGGCCCATAATTGCTGAGAGAACGAAAATGGCCGACGCCATGGTTGGGGAACCCGGGTGGGTAGGCGCCGGCCACAAGCGGAACAGGCCCGCCGCGCCACACACATGGCTGATTTGTCATCACGTGGTTATGGTGTGATCGCGTAGGGCTAGACCAGCGGAACCTAGTAAACGCCGCTTAGTAAGCGATCCTCGACGCGATCGTTCATCGCCACGACATGCGGCGTGCACAAGACGTTGGGTAGCGAAAACAGCGGATCGTCGGTCTTCGGCGGCTGCTGGTCGAACACGTCGAGAGCCGCACCCGCGATTTGGCCATTGGCCAGCGCTGCTCGCAGGGCCGTGTAGTCGATCAGCGATCCGCGCCCGGTGTTGACGACGATGGCTGACGGTTTCATCTTCGAGAACGCGGCGGCGTTCAGGATGTGATGGTTATCGGGGCTCGGCGTTGCGTGCAGCGTCAGGAAGTCGGATTGCTCCACCAGGGTGGAGAAGTCGACGAGTTCGACGGAGGCGCTTCCTTCAGGAAGGGATCGTAGGCAAGGATGCGGGTCTCCCAGCCGAAAGCCGTTGCGCCACGCCACGGCCGCTGCGGCCGAGGCCGAGGATGCCGACGGTGGCGCCGCGCCATGGGTCAGGCCGCGCCACCCGCCACGCCGCATGAATTCGGGCGTCCACGTGCCAAGTTGTTTGGCAACAGCCAGCATCAGGGCGACCGCGTGCTCGCTGACCGTGAAGATCCGAAAATCGTTCGGCGTACTCGAAACCAGAATGCCGTGCTCGGTGGCAGCGTCGAGGTCGATGCCGTCGATACCAATGCCGTATTTTTAGACGTACCGCAGTTCCGGAAGCGCCTGCATCACGCGCCTGGTGATGCGGGTGCCGCTTGCCCCCATCAAGGCGACACAGCCATGTGCCGGGCAATCAGCTCATCCTCGGTAAAGCGCTTGCACGGCATTTCCCAGAGCGCATTGCCGAAAATGACGTTGACCCCACGCTCGCGCAGCCAGTCCAGCGAGGCGCCGGTTGGGTCGTAGCGTTCAAATGCGAGAACGCTGGGCAAGCCTTGAGCGCTCATGATGGTGGCGACCTCCTCAAATACCTTCGAATTGCTTCCGCTGTACGGCTGCCTTGCATCCGCTTCGGAAGGCTTTTCGGGCGCTTGTCCGCTTGAATCAACTGGCATCACACTTCGATGTCCGATCTTTCATTCTGTGGGTGACGGCAGCAGATCAACGAGCGGCACAAAATCCTCCAGCGAGTCATCAAGTGGCGGGGGTTCTTCCTCAGCCTCCTGCTTTGGCTCCACCATCAGGAGACCGACGACGACCAGAGCCAGAGAGGCCCAGGTCAGCGCTGGTATCGACTCTCCGAGCAACAGCATGCTCCAGCCTATGCCGGCGGCTGTCCCCGCATAGGCGTTCTGGCTGGCGAAGACCGCACCGGTGCTGGAGACTAGCAAAATGAAGAGCAGCATCGCCAAATTGCTGGCGGCAGCCATCAGCAAGACGATGACGCCAAGCCGACCAGCCAATAGACCAAATGGCACGAAGTCCTGATAAAAAGCGGCAAGTGGGATCAGCATCAAAACCGAAACAACTAGGGTCATGCCGAACAGGGCGACGTTATCGATTTTGGCGGGCTTGGACTCTGAGAGATAGATATCCTCGACTGCGTAAGTGACGGGGATTACAAGAGCGATGACAAACCACACCCAACTGGTGGCTATTTCTCCGGGCTCTCCGTACAGGAGGATGATGGAGATGCCGACGAGACCCAATCCAAGCCCTAAAAAGCGCTTCAAATTCGGAGCTTCGGTCCGCATCAGAGCGGCGAACAAGAAGACAGCAAATCCCTCGAGCACGATGACAATGGAGACGATGGAAGCTGGGAGCTTGCTTGCCACCCAGTACACCAGAACCTGGTTGATCACCGAGCTAATGAACGCAAAACGAAGGATGAACGTCCGATCGGCTCGCGTGAGATCCTTGATTCTTGGCATTGTCCGTCGCTTCAAACTAATCCCGATGCAGAACACGGCTCCGATAATGTCGATGAGGATTGCCAATCCGACCGGATGAGCCTCAACAAGCGAAGCCATCTTGGAAAGTGGAACGACGACGCCCCATAACCCGCCACATGCCAGCAGCAGTAGAGCGCCACGAAACGTGCGAATATTTTGCCGCATCTTTCGCTCTCGCTCGTAAACCTTCTGGGCCATTGTCGCGAACACTGTGGCAAGCTTGCCGAGACCATCTGTACGGCTTGCTACGTCGCGGATGCCAAGCTTCGAAGGATTGAACCGCCCGGTCTCCAATGTGGCGGCCGCCCTGGTCAGCTTGGCCACCTGCCGCAGATATTCCGTCTCAACGTCGCGGAGTCTTTTTTTCTCGATGCAGGTCTCAACACGAGCCTTGAGTAGAGCTAGTTCAAAGTCCTTTGGCAGAAAGTCTTCCGCGCCAAGCTCGATGGCGCTAATCACGCTGCCCATTTCTTCATCGAGGGCCGAAATGACGATCACCGGCAGATCGCGAGTGGCCCGCGAAGACTTGAGCGCCTTGAGCACTTCGAAGCCATCCATTTCGGGCATGACGATATCAAGGAGTACGAGGTCGAATGGATTCTGAGCAACCTGTTCAAGCGCCAGCTTGCCGCTTGCGACAGCGGTTGTTTCATGGCCGAGCGACTGGATGGCTTTGCTGAGTTTCAGGCGCACAGTGCCTGAGTCATCGACTATGAGGACGCGCGCACCTTCTGGTGCGCGAGCATCAGGTGATTGTGTCTCCGATTCTATGCTCATTCGGTTGTCCCCCTCGTTTCAAATCGGCAAGGCGAGAGCTTAGATCTCGGCTGGCCGTGTCACACGCGCCCGCGATGAGTTCCACTTCCGTCGCGGCCGCGCCGGGCATACTGTCGCGGCAGGATTGTTCCATTGCCGCGCAAAGCGCGGAAAGTTGGTTGGCGCCGAAGTCCCGCGCGCTTGATTTCAGCGTATGGGCAGCGCGGCCAAGACCTGAACGGTCGCCGGACTCCGCAGCCCGGCGCATCTGCTCGACTAGCAACGGGGATTCCTCCAGAAAACTCTCAATGAGTTCTGCAAGAGAGTCTTGATCCCCACCTATGAGATCAAGGAGCTTGTCTAGAGCGTCCTGCGCAACATCCATGACCGGACCTTTGTTGTCAGTTGTGTTGGTGGGCGCGTGTAAGAGAGGCGACCAACTCCTCCACGCGCAACGGCTTGCTTAGGTAATCATCCATCCCAGCTTCCAGGTAGCGCTCGCGGTCGCCGGCCATTGCATTGGCGGTAAGTGCCACGATGAAAGGCTGCAGCGAGTCCCCGGCGCCTGATGCGCGGATCAACCTTGTGGCTTCGAGCCCGTCCATGTCCGGCATCTCGATATCCATCAGGATGACATCGTGTTGTCCCTTGGCAAATGACGAAATCGCCGTCTCTCCATCCACCGCCAAGTCTACCTTGTAGCCAAGCCGTTCAAGCACCTTGGACCCAATCTTCCGATTGGTGATGTTGTCATCAACCAGCAGGATCCGAAGCGGCAATTTCGCCGCCATTTCGCTGTCGAGGGATGGTCCCTTGGGTTGATCAGGCTTGGCTGAACGCGTTGGAGCCACGGCAAAGACGGACATGAAAGCATTGAGGAGCGGCGAGGGCTTGATCGGCTTAGGAAGCATCGCCGCAAATTTGATGCTCTCGATATCTGCCTTGTTTCGCTCATCAAGAGGCACCAAGGAACTCAGCAATATCAGTGGAAGGTCACCTCTTTCACCAAGCCCACGCAATCGTTTGGCCAGTTTTATCCCGTCCATCTCTGGCATGTTCATGTCGAGCACGATGGCGTCATAATTTTCGCCGCTCGAAATCCTGCGCAATGCGTCCAGAGGCGACTCGGTCGTGTGTGGAATCATGGACCAAGATTGGGCTTGCAGAGACAGGATGCGCCGGTTGGTTGCGTTGTCGTCAACGATCAGCAGCCGCTTGCCTGCGAGTTCAACTTTTGCCAGCGACATTTGCGCCTGCCTGGGAGCGGGCGCAACGGCAGCGCGGATCGTGAAGAAGAATGTCGTACCCGACCCTTCAACACTTTCGACCCATACCTCCCCGCCCATCAGTTCTGCCAGGCGTTTGCTAATCGCCAACCCTAGCCCGGTGCCCCCGTAGCGCCGCGTCGTCGAGGCATCGACCTGGCTGAAAGACTTGAACAAGCGATCCAATCTGTCTTCGGGTATACCAATGCCGGTATCGCGTACTGCAAACTGCAGGGTGGAGAAGCCCTCTTCGCTTCCGCCATGGGGTGTCCCCGCGCCCTCAACTGCGGGCGGAACTTTCATCACCGACAGGACAATTTCACCCCGCTCGGTAAATTTCACAGCGTTGTTGAGGAAATTAAGCAAAATTTGTCGCAGTCTGGTGCTGTCTGCCACAATCCCGCCAGGAGTACCGGGCTCCACCAGGTATGCCAGGTCGAGTCCCTTCTCCGCGGTCTTGGAGGCCACCAGATCAATTGCGCTCTCAAGGCATTCCCGGAGTTCGAAGGGACTTGGATCAAGCTCCAGCTTGCCGGCCTCAACCTTGGAGAAATCGAGTATGTCGTTGATAATCGTTAGCAGGGCTTCGCCGCTGTTGCTGATCGTCTCGCTAATCTCGCGTTGTTCAGTGTCAAGCTTTGTACCAAGCAACAAGTTGCTCATTCCGATCACGCCATTCATTGGTGTGCGGATTTCGTGGCTCATCGTCGCCAGAAAAGAACTCTTCGCCTCATTTGCCGCCTCGGCCGCCTCTTTTGCCTGCTGCAGCGCCAGGGAAAGCTGTTTGAGCTCGGTAAATAGCTGCGCGTTATGGAGGGCCGCACCGGCATTGGCGGCAATGGTGGAAAGCAAGCGAAGCGAGTCATCGGTAAATATGCCCTCCCGCGTAGTGCTCTGAACACTGATAACTCCAAGCGTTCCTTGCGCGGTCTTGATCGGAACGCCGAGATAGGACAATGCATCCTTGCCGACGGGGGTAGCCCCGATCTGAGCTCCACGTTCCGCTACATCCTGATTGATCAGCAGCGGCTCGCCAGTCTCTATGATCTTGCTTGTCAGCCCCTCGCCAAGGGTTAGTGTGTTGAAGGCCTCGCCAAACTGATAGGGGAAATGGATTAGGTTGGTTTCCGGATCAAGCAGTGCGACGTAGACAATATCGGCATCAAAGATCTCCTGCATCTGGTTACCGATCAACTGGATCGTGCTGTCAAGTTCCGATTCCGCTATGAGCGCCTGACTAACCGTTCCAATGGCGGCAAGTTCGGCAGCGCGGGCTTCAGTCACCTTGAGCAGACGCTGAGTTTCATTGAATAGACGGGCGTTGGCGATGGCGACCCCCATGCTGGAGGCCACCGTCTGCAGCAGGCGCACGTCGTTTTCGTCGAACGCATGCTTCTGATAGCTCTGCACACTGAGAACACCCAGTGTTCCCTCACCAGACTTGATCGGCACGCCTATGTAAGAGGCAGTCCTATCCTCTTCGTGTGGAAAGTAGGCGCCAAGCTCTTTTCCTTCCTCAAGAGTGCCAAAAACAAAGGGCTCACCTGTTGTGATGATTTTCGAAGCTACTCCCATGCCCATTGGGAATGGATCGATAGCTCTATAGGTCCTAAAGTATGCATAAGGGACATGGATCAAGCCGGTTTCGCTATCGTGTAACAAAATTTCACTGACTTCGATGCCGAAAGCCTCCCGCACCTTGTCGCCTACCAAGCGAATAACAGTGTCCAGGTTAAGCGACTTCGTCATCGCTTCGCCAACGCTGTTGAGAATCGCCAGTTCTTTTGCGCGGTCCTCTGTCACTTTCAGCAGGCGCTGCGTCTCATCGAATAGATGTGCGTTGGAGATGGCTACGCCCATGCCGGATGACAGCCCCTGCAACAGACGCACATGATCTTCATTGAAGACATTCTTCTCGTAGCTCTGAACGCTGACGACACCCAAAATCCTGTCACCAGCGATGATCGGCACGCCCAAGTAGGATTCGGTCCTGTCATCTTCCGTAGGTATAAGTGCGCCCAGAGCAACGTGTTGCTCAGTCGAGCCCAAAACCAATGGCTTGCCTGACAGTATGACCTTGGACGTCAGACCTTCGCCCATCGCAAATGGCTCGGGGTCCTGATAGTCCCTGTAAAACGCATAGGGTACGGTGATCAGATCAGACTTCTCGTCACGCAGCAGGATTTCGGTGACGTCTGTTCCAAATATCTCGCGCACCTTGTCACCGACGATGCGCGTGACGGTCTTGACATTCAACGTCTTGGCCATTGCTTCGCCGACACTGTTGAGGATCGCGAGTTCTTTTGCGCGGTCCTCGGACACTTTCAACAGCCGCTGGGTTTCGTCGAAAAGGCGGGCATTCGAGATGGCAACTCCCATGCTCGACGAGAGAGCTTGCAAGAGACGCACATGATCTTCGCTAAAGGCGTTCTTTTGGTAACTCTGCACGCTGACAACTCCTAGAGTTCTGCCTCCCGCGATGATCGGCACGCCTAGGTACGATTCTGATCGCTCCGCTTCGGTAAGTGCGATCACATCAAACTTGAGGGACTGCTCAAACGTATCAATAACCAGCGGTGTTCCAGAGAGAATGACCTTTGAGGTAAGTCCTGCGCCCAAAGTGAACGGCTCCACGTCCTGGTACTCACGATAGAATGAATACGGGACGGTGATGAGATCAGATACCTCATCGTGCAGCAGTATTTCCGTGATGTCCTCCCCGAATATCTCCCGAACCTTGTCACCGACGATGCGTGTGACAGTCTTGACGTTCAACGTCTTGGCCATTGCTTCGCCGACGCTGTTGAGGATCGCGAGTTCCTTTGCGCGGTCCTCGGTGAGGTCGAGCAGACGCTTGTTGTCGGCAGAAAGTTGACTGAGTTGAGTTGCCCCAGATGCTTTGGCGACTTCCAGCTCGGCAATGTACCGGTCCGCTGATTCGAGTCGACCAGCAAGGTCGATTTCGACTGAGCTCTGCATGTCGGCTGTCTCCCCCAAAAATCCGCCAAGAGTGCGAGCGGCATCCTTCCCCAACTGCTCATCATACATTAGCAAGCACTGTTACATGCCGCGCAGTTGATTGTCAGTACCCGGCCAGCGTCTTTGCGCAGCCATTAGCCTCTGATGTCCGCTTCTGCCACAAATCACCCAGTCCCGGTCATGAGAAATGTCCGCTTTCGCGAGCGGCCATGGGTGCCCGCTGAACCAGATGAGGCGCGAGGCGGTCATGCCCGATGTCACCTGCGAAAGTCTGCTTCGGGTCACGTCACGACGATGTTCGCACCGAATTAAAGTTCCGCTATTGAGGATCCGAAGCCCGAAGCTGTCAGTCCGCTTGCGGCCCAAAAACCGACATCTTGACTGAATGTCAGCAATGGGGCCGCAAGCGGACCGTCAGCTTCGCGGTGAAAATCCTCAGAAAGCGGGCCAGCATGTAGTCGTCGCGGCTGAAAGAGGGGCGTGACGCGCAAGGAATAGGTCCTGGTTTCACCTGATCACCTACGCAGGCAGTTTGACGATCATTGAGCGGCGAGAACGCGGCCCGAGGCAGGAGCTTTGAGCCGATTTTACGATCGACCTTCAGGCTTGTCGAGCCGTCTCGAGGTTACTGCCGAAAAACCGAGCCTCCATGCCGGCGCCCTGGGGAGGCAAGACAGCCAGCAACTGGACGGCTCGGGGATTTAGCACCGTTCAACCCAGAGCGTTTTGTCGAGATGCAGGCGTATCCGCTGGCCTTCCGCTAAGGACAGCGCAAACGATTCCAGGCCCAATGAGCGTGTAATTTCCTGGTCGGTCTCTATGATGCGGACGACCCATTCGCCACTGGCTCCGACTACTTCCACGCAACGCGTGGCCCTGCGAATTGGCACCACGTTGCCCATCAAATCCTCCCTACGAAACGCAATGGCAAGTCGATTTAAGACGGTCGTAGTCGGGAATTCAATAACAAATGCTTGCTCGGAATCGGACGAGCCATCCTGGAAGGGCAGTACGAAGGCGTTGAATGGCTAACTTGTCATGCCACCTCGGTCAGGCGAGCCCTCCGGGGAGCCTCCCGTGAGATAGCCTCTGCTTCAGGTCGTTGGCATTCAGGATGGCTGCCAGCTCTTCAGCATACTCCATGTCGGGAAGGTCGACAGAAGGGTGGCCCACTACAATAGCCGGCTGCCCGGTGAAAACGTCGAACACCGTCCACGTCCCATCCGGTTCCCGCCTTACCTCGTACCGCAGAGTTGCCATGAGGGGATCACATAGGTCGCCGTTAGGGGTGGGAATATTTGGTCCACGGTGACGCGGGGCCGCCTGAAAGCACCGAGACACAGTCGGCGCTCAGTAACGCGCCCGCCCACCCGACATGTCGAATACCGCGCCGGTATTGAAGTTGCTGGCGTCCGAGCACAGCCAGGCCACCATGTGGGCAACTTCTTCGACCCGGCCGAGCCGGTTCATTGGACTATCGGCGATCATTGTCTCGACAGCTGCGACCCCGAGGTTTCGGATCATGTCCGTATCGATTGGCCCAGGAGCGACGCAGTTCACGCGTATGTTTGTATTGGCGACCTCACGCCCAAGCGCCTTTGTGAAGACTACGATACCTGCGCTGGAGGCTGAATAGGCGGCAAGGTTGGCAAGACCTTCCTTGCCCGCCAAAGAGCCCATATTGACAATGCGGCCAACACCCCATTTTCGCATGTGGGGCAAAACCAACTGCGTCACTTGCATCGTGCCGATCAGATTGGTTTCGATGATGCTTCGCCAGTCTGCAGGTTCGTGTTGGTCAAACGGGTGAAGGGTTCCTAGATAACCGGCGTTGTTAACCAGAACGTCTATACGCTGGCCACGACCGACGATCATGTTGATCGCATGGGTTACCTGATCGCGGCTGGTAATATCGACCTTCGTAGACACCACACCCTTCAGTTCGATCTGATCTCGATCCCACACGTGCACTGCAGCACCCGACGCTACAAGGCGCTCTACGATTGCCTTGCCGATACTCTTTGCTCCGCCGGTTACGACGGCTGTCTTGCCAATGAGGTCATATGATACCGGCACAAAGCCCCCATTCATGCGTGTTCACACGGGCTAAGTTTAGCAGGATCGCATATTTTCGCCAGCGGCCAGACCGGTGTCACCAAGTCTTGGCAGCGCCGGAGCCAGCTATGACCTGGTCGGCAGCGAGCCAGGTCGTACACCGACGATGTTGTTCTTTGTCCCGCTCTCCTGCGGCGACACGCCATTGCCCAGTTTGAAACAACCAAAGAGACAATCAGGACAGGCCGGCGATATTTCGATGAGGGGCTTTCGCCATTAGTTAGCGCAGGCTAATATCTGTTCTTCGCGGTCAGAGAGCCGCCTGCATGTTGGGCAGAGATGCTTTAGCACCTAATACAATCGTGCCAGCCGCGATGCCTATCCCCATTTGCCTTGGCGTCTCCCCCGACGGGCTCTGGCTAGAAGCATTCCAAACCGATCAGGACATACGCGCGTATTGGAGAGGCTATGCCCTTGCGGGCGTGGTGTGCGCCGTTTTGCTGATCATCGAGCTTGTGGCAATTCACCTGCTGCTCTGAGGTAGCAGCGCTGTCTTGATGGCGCTACCGCTGTAGCGGTCGGACGGCTCTAATGCGTCTTCTCCGCCTCCATTGTTGAGCGGTCAATTTCAGCTCGAGCGGGCTGAACGAGGGAAGCGCGGGCGCATGACCGTGGTGCCTACATTCGTCGTGACCAGGCGCCCACCTCATATCGGCCGACCACCACGCTTCCGCTTGCATAAGCCTCGGCGCGAATTCGATCTTGCAGCGTTTCGGGACCGAGTTCTGAAGCTGCGATAACGCCCATCTGCTCCATCACCGGAGCCATGGTCGCTGCGAGATCGGAGATCAGATCAATGCCACTCATACTGTCTGATCCACCTCCGGCGAGAGCACTTACCGCCATGCTAGGGGCCGGCAGCCCGGCTTTTACGAAGGTCGCATGGAGCTGCAGGCCCATGCTGGGGTTGGTCCCTACACGACGAAATGTCTCCACAATGCACCGAAAGCAGTTGTCGTACGTTGGGACGGAGGGAAACGAGGCAGCGCCAGTCCAGTCGACTTCGTGGAATACCATCACGCCCCCGGGACCAAGATGCCGCGCAACCCCTCTCAACATCTCGACCGGATCGGGCGCGAACATTAGGACGTATCGGCCAACAACAGCGTCGAACGCTATATCGAAAGTGAAGGTGGCAGGATCACACTGGTGGAAGATTACATTCTCCAAACCACGTTGCGCGGCTCTCGCCCGAGCAGCGTCAAGAGCCTCCGCCGACCTGTCAGAGCCGATAACAAGACCTGTGGGTCCGACAATATCAGCCGCGAGAAAGGCGACATCGCCAGCGCCGCTCCCCACGTCAAGGACATGCATTCCCGCTCGAAGGCCAGCTCGCAGCAGGTAATCCCGGGTCATCGGGTCAACCAATGCCGCCTGCGTCGCCAGCCTTCTCAGTTCTCTTTCCGAATGTCCCAACTCGTATTCGTGCTGACGTTCGCTTGTCATACTGGCGTGCCCCCGGATGAAAAAGCACAACAAATCAGAGCTTGAATGCAGGCCTTGGCGCAATCTGAAGCTGAGCGGCTCATCCCTACTTTAGAGATGTCTAACATAAATATCTGAAAGGGTGCCGTCTAGGCGCATCCTCAAACGAGAGAAGTCCTTCAGAGAGGGCGTGACGGCTTGGCCACCAGCACGGCAGACGACAAAAGCGCGTTGTCCAGCAGGAGCCTTCTGGCTTCTGGTCAGCACGGATGGGCTCAACTCAATGTCACTCCGATTCGAGCACGATTGTATCGCCGGAGCTCTGGAAAGAAGCTCAAGATGCCGTGGAGCACGGGCGGCCTGTTGAACAGCGTAACAACTCAGCATAACGTCTTGAACACCGCAGCCGGGTGGCAAATGCCTTCTGATCTCGCAAATGAATTTCTTTGCCTGGCAGACTTCGAACCTGCTGCACGTGATCGTTTGCCCCATGCCGTCTATGAGTTTATCGCCGGCGCGGCTGGTGACGAAATTACGATGCGGGACAATGTAGGTGCGTTTGACCTGCTGCGGATCAGGCCGCGGGTTTTGCGGGACGTCTCGAAGATCGACACAAGCATTACGCTCTTCGGTGAAAGGCTCTCTCATCCGATCTTTCTGGCGCCAACGGCATTCCAACGCATGTCACACCCCGAGGGCGAGGTGGCTGCCGCTCGCGGGGCGGGCGAAGCCGGTGCGATATTCACTCTGGGGACCAGCGGAACAGCAACCATCGAGGAATGCGTGGCCACAAGCCCTGTGCCGATCTGGTTCCTGTTGTATTGGCAGAGCGATCGATGTTTCAACCGTGACCTTGTCGCCCAAGTCGCTGCGGGCGGAGCGAAGGCGATCTGCGTAACGGTGGATATGCCAACACTCGGCGATCGGCGAAGGCAAATGCGAGCCGGTTTCAAAATTCCCGATGCGCTCACCACCCCTTATTTCAATGACCGCAATACAGGCCTCTTCAAGATCGGTGGTTCGCCAAAGCGTGCAATATTGACATGGCCGGATGTTGAGTGGCTTCGTTCTCTCACAGCTCTGCCTATCGTGTTGAAAGGCATCCTTGATCCTGAGGACGCTGAACTGGCGATAAGCTCAGGCGCCGACGCCATTGTGGTTTCCAATCATGGCGCACGGAACCTCGACACGCTGCCGGCAACGATCGATGCACTGCCGGCAGTTGCCGAGCGGGTGGCCGGCAGGATTCCAATTATTATCGATGGCGGCATCAGACGGGGAACGGATGTTTTGAAGTCTATCGCTCTTGGAGCAACCGCGGTGATGATCGGCCGCCCATATGTTTATGCGCTTGCCTTGGGCGGATCCGATGGGGTCAGGCACTGTGTTGACCTGTTACGCCGGGAATTTGAAACGGCAATGGCGTTAACCGGGAGGACCTCAATTGGCGAGATTGATCGAAGTCTCATCTGGTGACAAGCAGGGGGATGGATGTCGCTGAGGGCTCCGGGGGTGCCGACACGGACCATCTACTTGTGCTCTGGCCAAGGTTGGGACGTTGCTTCGATGTGCATTTCAGAGTTGCGGGCGGGTCCTTACAGGAGAAGAACATTTGCTTGAAGTGAGAGGGGTCCACAATCATCATGAAGATAATCTCACATGCGGAACAGCGGCGGGAGGAATGGCGAGTTGGAGTAGAAACCCGGATGCTTATATCCGCTGAGAACGGCGCGCTTCAGCTGTGCATTTTCGAGCAATGGGTAGCGCCGGCTATGGGCGCCCCGACGCACAGTCACCGTGTTGAAGAAGTGCTCTCTGTGGTCACCGGCAAAGCAGAGATTTGGATTGACAACGAGTCGGTTAGCATAATCGAAGGGCAATCACTTGTTGTTCCGGCTAATCGAAAACACGGGTTTCGAAACGTCGGCTCTGAAACCCTTCACATATGTGCCGTGCTCGCATCATCAATTTTCGAGGCGGCCTTTGATGATAGCGAGCCTGTCCGTCGCTGGCTTCTATCGGCGGCAGACTGATCCCGAATTTCGACGATTATCGAGGCGCGCAGTACGCGATCCGTGCCGTGGGCAACGAATGGGTCAAAGGAGTTCTGCGCTCTTTGATCGACAAAATGATGGCCTGCCCCAAAGAAGGTCATCGCACGCTCGCTGAGCGTATCTTGCTCGCCTAACCCACGGCTTTCAGTGAGCAGCAATCAACAACGGACGATTGCACCATAGCTTTTGAGGCCAGCCAAATGGCTTTGTCGTCCTGGGCGGGTTGCATAAGGCTGCACTCCAAACATGGCTTTCAAGAAAGCTGGACGATTCCCTCAAGCGCCGCGTAGACCGAGATTCGCAGCCAACGGTCCATGCTTCGCGCGAGGCCGGGGTCGCCGATGAGGAAAAGGCCGCCCCTCTCTTTCTCACGCTCGATGCTAGAGCGGCCCTCCAGGATGGCTCCCAGCGAAACAACGCCGGTCTCGACGTAAAGATCGACGTCCCGGCCGGGGTCGAGCGAGCAGAGCTCGGGCAAGTCCGCGCCTGGCTCGACCACAAACCAGTAATGGGGACACTTCGGTGGGGGATCGTCGCGGAAATGGAAGCGGATGACGGCGCGCCGCCGCGGCAGTTCAGCGAGGTCAATCTTTCGCCGCACGGCCCACATGAGGGTCGAAACATCCACGTCGGCGAGCGCGATCTCCGCCTCGATGTTGCATTGCGCCCATTCCGCCAGCGCGTTCATCGCCGGCTCGAGCCTTATCGACTTTTCGGTACGGAAATAGCTGATGGTGCCCGTCGCCTCGTCCTCGACGCGCTCGACCAGGCCCAACGCTTCCATTTCCTTGAGCCGCCTCGACAAGAGGGCGGACGAGACGTTGCCCACCCCCTTGCGAATGTCATTAAAGCGGGTCGAGCCGTTCCAGAGCTCGGTCAGGATTTGAATTGTCCAGCGTGGCTCCAGGAACTCGCAGGCGTGCGAGATCGGGCAGACCAGTCCGTAAGGCCGTCGCGTCATGGCTGACCGCTCCTTTGCCGCAGGTTAGGCCTTTCGGAGGTCCGAGGCCAGTTCACAATCTGAAGCGGAACGCTTCCGAAGCTGCCCTGGTGCCTTCCCGTCCTCTGCCATGATGGTGGTCGTCATTCGTGCATCCCCCAACGGAGGCTACCATGACCTGGCGTAACATTACGCAAACGACACTAGGCGAGACCGCACTGCGCGTGCCGCGCACTTTTTTTGATCCTCCGCTCGAACGGTTGCTGGCCCTTGTCTGTGAGTGGCGGACCCGCCGCAACATAAAGCGTGGGCTTGGTCACCTGTCCAACTTCCTTCTGCGCGACGTTGGCTTAACCAAAGCAGACGTCGAGGCGGCCTGCGCCGACAGTTTCGATACATCCGCCTCTCTCGCGCTTAAGAGTGCAGCGCAGAACCAGACGGGAAATTGGTGAGAAGGGAAAGCCCCGCGGGCTGAGGCCGCTTGAGGGCGGCAATTGATCAGCCGAATTAGGGGCCATTCTTTAACAACGATTTTGAGGCGCAACCGCGGCGTTCGGCGTGGTCGCCGGCGATGTCTCCATTCGGGCCGCTGCAAAATTGAACTCTCTGGTCGAGTTAAGGCGCATTGCTGACCGGTAGATTTTTTGAGCCGGTAGCTGACCGGCAGCTTCGGTCTGCGAATCTTCAAGGCCGGACATTCAGGGTTGGGGTGGGCGCGTCGTGACTTGACCTGAAGGGGAAGCTTAGCGCACTCGACAAAGGGTTCCAGCTTTCAAGTGGTCGGCCTAGTCAGGATCCGATCATCGCCAGAATGGCTTTGCAAGTTCAGACTCCACTTCGTCCTCCGTCAATCCAATATCGTCGATCATGTGCGGCGCTACCCCCGATAGTCGCGCTAGGTCACGGCGGTAGAAATGCCGTTGCCGCCATCTTGAGACATAGCGAGCTATTCTGATTGCTCGAACCTCATGGGACAAGTCCTGAAACGTCGATGCAAGAAGATTGTTGCTCACCGTCAGGCCTCCGTGCCAACCTCGCGCTTGCAGATGACAGCGTAGGCAGACAGCGTACCGGCTACAAACCAGTCTTTCTCTGGGATAGGCTCAGAATTCCTGAGGTAGTGACAGTCGATGCGTCTCCCTTCACTCAATGCGCTTCGGGCCTTTGAAGCAGCCGCGCGCCACGAAAGCTTTGCGCGCGCGGCTGAGGAGCTATGCGTGACCGAAGGAGCGATCAGCAGGCACGTCAAGCTGTTGGAAACAGCATTGCAAGTGGAATTGTTTCGACGATTGCCGCGCCGGTTGGTTTTGACCGATGCGGGGCGCAATTTTCAACCGATCCTGGCGGCCGCGTTCGAAAGCATTGCCGCGGGAGCTCAAGACGTGCAACGCCAGCCTCGGCATCTGAAGGTTATCTGCCCGCCCACCTTCTCCATTCGGTGGCTGCTACCGCGGCTTGACCGTTTCAAGCAGCAATGGCCTGCAATCGGTATTCGGGTAACGACCGCTCCTTTTGACTGGGAAATTTTCTTCGGAGGTGAGTTCGATCTCGCCTTTGACTGCGGTTATCCAAATCGGCCGAAAGATATCGAGGCGGTGTTGGTGTTGCAATCGTTCGGCACCCCAGTTTGCTCTACAAAGCTACTGGAGAGGGGCGTGCCAATAACGTTTCCTGCCGACCTGGTTCACCATAACCTGCTGCATGAGACGCCTGATCGGCACGATTGGAAAGTTTGGGCTGGGCGATTTGCGCCGAACCTTCTTGACGTGAACTCGGGTGAGGTTTTTCCCAGTGCCGATATGGCCTATCGTGCCGCGGCCATGGGCCAGGGCGTCGCGATCGGAGACCTCTCTGTGCTTCACGACGAGATTGCCAAGGGAGAACTGGTGCTGCCGTTCAAAGATATGCAGATCTCTGACGACACGGAGGCCTATCATTTGTGTTGCAGAAAAGATTGCTGGACCGACCCTCGTATCGCCGCGTTCCATAAGTGGGTTTCGGACGAGGCCACGTGGTCCTGAAGCCCGGAACGGTCAGGCCGCTGCCCGCCTCGTTGCGGTCGTTAGCCCTTCCCTCCGGCAAGGAAAGCTCCGGTCCCAAAGCTACCGCTCGAAACAATCAAGGCCGCATCGGGGCCTCCGATCCTGACTACATTCAGGATGGCCAAAGCGGCTTCACCCGCTCAATCCGATACCTCTTCTCGAACTCACGGAGCACCATTTCGAGCGTTGCCTCAAAAGCACTCTGATCGAACATCATCGATTTCTTTGCCTCGTGAAGATAGCGCCAGTCGGTGAAGGCATCTTGGTGTTGATACAGAATGTGACGAATGCTGTACTCGATGTAGAAACCATTGGGATGATACGGGACCACTGACCTTTTGAACTCCGCGTCGAGTTTCTCTTGGCTTTCGGGCTTTAGGCGATCAAACAGCCTTATCAGGTTGTGCGATTTGACGACTCTTGGATTTTCATGGTCGAAGACGAACCACGCTTTGAGTGCCAGCTCCATAGAAAGCGCCAAAAGCATCGGTTCAACACCGACGTGTTCGCGTTCGCTCAGGTCTGCATGCTTTCCGAATTCTCGGCTTGGAAAGCTCTGAGTTTTTCGGAAGATCGCCTTTGCGGCTTCCCCGATCCTAATGGCCGTCGATAAGCGCGCACTCATTAGGGGTCCATTAGATTGATCTAAATTAACGCCGGAGCTGAGCTGAGATATTGCAAAAACGCAATCGCTTAGGCCAGGAGGCACGGAACACAACTTACTGACGACAAGTTAGAGTTGAGTTCACCGCCGGCGACCCGTTTTCGGAAGGTGGGCGAACGACCGGAATGAGGCGGCGGGTTCAACCGGTCGTCGCAACCCGCTTTAATCTGAGAGGATGAAGAGGTGTTGCATGGTGACCTCACGGATCTGGTTTACGTCAGCGCAGAAGGTCGAGCTTTGGGAGCGATGGAACCGAGGTCAGAGCACTTGACCGCCGGAACAAGACCGGCGTTCAGCGGATCGTATCCTTACGCAGCGGCATTGCTCCGTCAGCTAGGCGTAGAGGGGCCTTGGCGCTCGGGCTGGCGGAACGCGAAGAGATCTCTCGCGGGATCGCGGCGGGTCTTGCGATCCGCGCTATTGCACGAAGTCTCGGGCGATCCCCATCGACAATATGTCGCGTTATCTCGCGCAATGGCGGTGCACAAGCGTATCGTGCAACCCGGGCCGACAAGCATGCTTGGGTGCGAGCGCTGCGCCCGAAGCAGTGTCGCCTGGCAAGCTCTGGGCGGCTACGATGGCAGGTGGCGCAAAAGCTAGCGCTGCAATGGTCCCCGGAGCAGATAGCGGGCTGGCTGAGGCGAGAGTACCCAGGCGATCCAAGCATGCGGATATCTCATGAAGCGATCTATCGCAGTCTATTCATCCAGTCGCGAGGGGCGCTCAAGAAGGAACTAACAGCGCACCTGTGTACCAAACGACAGATGCGGCTCGCAAAAGGCGCACAGAGCCGGACGGGGCAAGGACAAATACTCGATATGATCTCCATCCGCGAGCGCCCCGCCGAGGCTGAGGATCGCGCCATCCCAGGCCATTTGGGAGGGTGATCTGCTCACCGGCGCGAACGACACGCACATCGCCACCCTCGTGGAGCGACACAGCCGGTTCACGATGCTTGTAAAGGTGGCGAGGAGGGACTCGGCCACCGTCGTGGCGGCCCTTGCCCAGACGAACGGCACATTGCCCGAAGAGTTACGACGCTCGCTAACGTGGGACCAGGGCAAGGAGATGGCTCGGCACATGAGCTTCACCGTTGCAACCGATCTACAGGTCTACTTCTGCGATCCGCGAAGTCCCTGTCAGCGCGGCAGCAATGAAAATACCATCGGTCCGCTGAGGCAGTACTTCCCGAGAGAAACCAACCTCTCCCATGTCTCGCAGGCCCAACTCAACGCCGTCGCCCTGCAGCTCAATCAGCGACCCCGAAAACCCTGGACTTCGAAACGCCGGCCGATAGGCTACAGAAGGTGTTACGATGACCGGTTGAACCCACCGGCGCAAATTGGTCACGGCTCCACTCGTGAAGTGGAGCCGCACCTGATCAAACCTCAGTTGCCTCGGAAAGTTCGAGAGCATCCTCAACATCGACTCCCAGATAGCGGACCGTGTTCTCGATCTTAGTATGACCGAGCAAAATCTGGATGGCTCGCAGATTTCCCGTCGCTTTGTAGATAATCGAGGCCTTGGTGCGACGCAGGGAATGGGTTCCGTATTCCTCTGGTCTAAGCCCGATCGCCTCGACCCATTCGTCGACGAGGCGTGCATACTGCCTTGTACTCATGTGAGCCCTTGGATTGATCCTGCTCGGAAACGCGTAATCATCGACTGTTCCGCCGCGTCGCTCCAGCCATGCGAGAAGGCTGGAGCGTACGTCGCTCATCAACTCGAACTGAACAGGTCGGCCAGTTTTCTGTTGGATGACCATCGCGCGAGTTCGGACTTCCGGTCCTACCACGAGGTTGCCGATTTTGATCTTGACGAGATCGCAGCCGCGCAACTTGCTGTCGATCGCCAAATCGAAGAGCGCTCTGTCTCGCAGACGCAGCTCTCGATCGAGAAAGAAGCGTATCGCCCATATCTGTCGAGGTTTCAGAGGTCGTTTCGTCCCGACCTTCTTCCCGGCATTCCATGCCCGGCGGTCGGAGTCGGTGAGGTCGTAGCACGAGTGTCCCATTTCGCTTCTCCTGCAGCCATGATTGGCCACCAGAGAAACGCCGCTAGACTGTTGCTGGGCCGGCTGCTGACTGTCAGGTTTCGGTCGGGCTCGGCGGATAGCTGCCGTTCGGCAACCGACCCCATCCGCGTCGTTCGCGCGCGAACCGCACCATTCTGACCCGCCGTTCATCAGGCGACGAACTGGGCTCGAGGTCGGCCTGGAGCCCATGCTGCTGTTATGGCATCCGACGTGTTGATCGCGGTCGACAACTAGGTCGGCGAATTGGAAATGAACCGCAACTCCAGCAAATCTGCGTTAGAGCAAAATTGCACCGGCTTACAGGCTGTGCGCAGCAGAGCCAGTTCCCTTGGGATGTCGCCCCGCTTACGACAGGATTGCCGGAACTGGAGGTTAGCCTATGACGCCAGATACCTTGCGCCCCGACCACCCGCCACTCGACACTCCGCCCGTGCAATACCTGAACTTGGACCCGTCGCTCTATGTCCGCGATGATATCTGGCAGCAGGAGCGGTGCAACATCTTCGCGCACACCTAGCAGTTCATGGGCCCTGTCGCCTCGGTCGCGACGTCCGGTCAATACCTTGCCATCGACATCGCCGGCACGCCGATCTTTGCCATCCGGGGCCGGGACGGGACCTTGCGCGGATTTAAGAACGTCTGCCGCCACCGGGGGGCGAAACTTCTGGCCGATGGCGCGGGCAAATGTGGGCTGATCGTTTGCCCCTATCACAAATGGTCCTTTGCCGACACCGGGCGGCTGCTGCAGGCCCCATGGTATGGCAAGGATCCCGCGATCATCGCCGAAGACTGGCCGCTGGACACGGTGCAGTTGTCCGAATGGCGCGGGCTGCTCTTCGCGGCACTTGACCCGAAGGAAAGTCTTCTGGATCAACTTGGCTCTCTGCCCGCCGAACTGGCGGACGAGCCGTTGGAGACCTATGCCGCCACCGATCAGGCCACGGTCAGCTTTGCGGCGAACTGGAAGATCTACACCGACAATTTCGTCGAAGGCTACCACACCCCTGGCACGCATCCCTCGTTCTACGCTGCCATCGACTTCGAAGCTTTCCAGACCACCGCCCATCCCGGTTAGTCCGGATGACCGCACCGCCGAAAGACGATCTGTTCTATCGCGGCAAATGGCTTTGGATGTGGCCGAACTGGACGCTGTCGCTTTTCGATGGCGGCATGAACGTTAGCCGGATCAATCCGACCTCACCGCATCACACAGACCAGCATTACCATTTCTTCTTTGCCGATATCGCTGCTGAAGCATCCGAGAGCAGGGCGAAATCCGTGCAAGGCACTCTGGCCGTGGTACGCGAGGACTACACCATCTGCCCCGATACGCATCGCAACTATGCCGCAGGGGCATATAGCTCCGGCCCGCTCTCGGGGCGGCATGAGCGGGGAGTGCAGTATTTCCAGGAACGGTTCGCTGCGGCACTGGGACTGTGACCGCCCCTGGTGTCCTTGTCCGCCATAGTGCTCCGGCTCGGCGCCGGCACGAGAGCCCCCGGCCAGTCGAGGGTATAGGGCGGGCACGGTAAGACTAGTTACGAGCGTCGCGGCAATCGGAACTCGCTCAATGCGCAGAGCAGATCGGCGAACGCGGCTTTGACGACCAAGTTTAGCGGGCGCTCTTACCGGCCGGACCCGTGACAGCTGGAACGAGGCCGATACCGTCGGTTTTTTCGCCGGGAAGTTGCAAGAAGCTGCCGTTCTGCTGCCGATCCCATTCCAGTCGCTCCGCTGTCGCCGACGATTGCTCGAAGCTGCCGTTGCAGGCCCAACTGGCCGTTCGCGGACCAAGCTTCTGGGTTCGAGGATCGAATTGCTACCGCTCAGCTTGGGCTGATGTCGACCGCGTCTTACGACCTCGTCGACGCTGTCGATGTGAAAGCTGTCTTTTTCTGGCGTCACGGTTCCTCCGCGGCAGTGCAGCGCGGACCAGCTGAGCAACGACTCTCGCACAGAATACTGAGCAAGAGATGTGCCGGCATCACCTGCTCCCGACCCACTGCCGGATCTCGTCAGCCAATTGACCGAGAACGCCTGTTGTACCGGCGGGGAGCGGGTCTGGAAACCGTTGCTCGGGATACGCGAGCGTTCCGCCCAGATGGACCGGCTGGACGCAGGACATCTCGTGCTGCTCGAGAAACTTGATCATGTTGTCCGCGCATAGGCGCACACTCGGATCGTCCGAGGGATCGCTGGCGCCGTTGACGATGACCGCTCCGAGTTTTCCTTTGAGCTGTTGTCCGTCGCGCCACAGGGGATCCGATCTGTTGAGCAAGACGACGCCCAGGGCCGGCGGCATTCCGAAGCAGGTGGGAGTAGCCATCAGAATCACGTCCGACTCTTTCATGAATGACAGAACACGATCGATCCCGTCACCGTGGTATCCGAACGTTTGATAACACTGCTCGCACCCGAGACAGTCGATACGCTCATCGGCCAGACGCACCTGTTCCACGACCTTCACCAGCCGATCTCTCTCGAGCGAGCGAAGAACCTCGCCGAGCATCCGCCCTGAGTTACTGGACGCGCGTGGGCTACAGTCTATTCCAACGATGGTCGTCGCTTTGTCCATGTGAGGATCCTCGTGCGCGGCACGAACATGATCGGAGTGTGACGCGAACAACATCTTCACCTCCGAGGCTACTGTGCACTAGCTGCATTCTCCCTCGCAACCGTCATCACGATACGAGGTGGCAAGAGCGGCGGTATCGATTGCTTCGCTGCTATAAGCAACGTCGGCATCCAGGAACCCTGGCGGCTACTGAATGGCCGAGATGAAAGGGCCTCGTCTACGAAGTTCGGCGGATGTCCGCTTCCCCAGCTCCGCCGCCCGGAAGCGGCCGGGCCATAGGAGAAACAGGGATCGCCAGCATAACAGCTTGGGGCCGAAATGGGACTGTCAGCTTCTAAGCATGAATTTTCACAGGCGCACTTTCATGCCGCAATGGAATCGACCTAACAGGGCGCAATCCAAGCCCTAGACAGGGAACAGGAATGCCGAGGCAGGATCGAAGAAAATGCGTTGACCCGGTGCGATGGCGCTGTCCGCTTCCTCTGCATCGGAGGTTGGCCTGACGTCGATATCTTCCCCGGCCGCCGTGCGCGCCACGATGCGCCGGCGGTCGCCGAAGAAGGCGGTATCGACGATCTCGACGGCGAGTGCTGCGCTCGCTGGCCCGGGCGTCAGGCGGAAGGCTTCGGGGCGTACCATCAGGCGCACCTTTTGGCCTTGACCAAAGGATGTTGTCGTCTTTACGCCGGTCACGATCGAGCCGTCGACCAGGCGGACCGTCGCCGCACCACCTGCGGTTAGCAGATGCTCGGCCGGCAAGAAATTCGAGTTGCCGATGAAGCCGGCGACAAACTCGCTCGCCGGCCGGAGGTAAAGATCCTCACCGGTGCCGATCTGTTCGATACGGCCTTCCCTGAACAGAGCGATGCGATCGGAAAGATGCAGCGCCTCCTCCTGGTCATGCGTGACATAGAGGATCGTGACGCCGGTCTCGCGGTGGATGCGGCGGATCTCGGCCTGGATCTCCTGGCGCAACTTCTTGTCGAGTGCCGACAGCGGTTCGTCCATCAAAAGGATCGGTGGGTCGTAGGCCAGCGCGCGTGCAAGCGCCACGCGCTGCTGCTGGCCGCCAGACAGCGCGCCCGGATGGCGGTCGGCGAAGTTTTCGAGGCGCACCAGCGCCAGCATGTCGGCAACCTTGCGCTTGACCTCGCCGTCGGGCCGGCGGCGCACGCGCAGCGGAAAGGCGACGTTCTCGGCGACGCTCAGATGCGGAAACAGGGTGTAACGCTGGAAAACCATGCCGATGTTGCGCTTGTGCGACGGAACCGAAAGCAGCGACATGTCCTCCAGAAGCACATCGCCAGAGCTCGGATCCTGGAAACCGGCAATGGCGTAGAGCGTCGTCGACTTGCCGGAGCCGGACGGGCCGAGGAACGTCAGGAATTCACCTTTGGGCACATCGATGGTTACGTCGTGGACGGCGACGAAGGCACCGAACGTCTTTCTTACTGCGCGTATGGACAGGAAGGGAGGGATCATCTGGACAATTTTCTGCGAAGGAGTGCGGTCACGATCATCAGGCACAAGGTCAAGCCGACAAGCAGGCTGGAGGCGGCGGCGACGACCGGGCTGAGGTCGGCGCGCAGGCTGCCCCAGATTTTCACCGGCAAGGTTTGCAAGGTCGGGCTCGCCATGAAGATCGCCACCACGACCTCGTCCCATGAGGCCAGGAAAGAGAAGATCGCCGCCGAGAAGATGCCGATCCTGATCGACGGCAAGGTGATCCTAAGCCTCGCCTGCAGCGGGCTGGCGCCGCAGACGATGGCCGCGTCCTCGATGGATTTGTCAAAACCCTCGAGCGCGGCCGTGATCGGAATTATCGCGAAAGGCAGCGCCAAGATGGTGTGGGCGATGACGAAGCCGACCGTGGTGCCGGCAAGGCCGATGCGCAGGAAGAAGGCGTAGATGGCGATGGCGAAAACGACCACTGGCAGCACCATCGGCGTCAACAGCAAGCCGCGCAGGACCTGGAGTCCGCGAAACTCACCCCTAACCAGGCTGAAGGAGGCGAACAGGCCGATGATGACGGCGAGGATAGCGGCCATGGCGGCAATTCGGGCACTGGTCAGCGCGGCATCGATCCAGGTCGGGTCGCCCAGCAACTGCTGATACCATTTCAGCGTCCACCCGGGTGGCGGAAAGGCCAGCCAGCGCGACGAGCCGAATGACAGGAGCACGATGAAGACCACCGGCAGCAGCAGGAAAGCCGCGACGGCCGCCGTGAAGCCGCCAAGCACCATGCGCAGCCATCCGAGCCGTTCATAGTCGAGCAGCATGTCAGGTCCCTCCCCCGGCGCGCCTGGCAACAACCAGGCGAAGCTGGATCGCGTATAGCGCCATGGTGACGGCAAGCAGGACAAAGGCGGCCGCACTGCCGAGCCCCCAGTTGAGCAGCGACTGCACCGTCTGGGCGATCATCTCGGCCAGCATCATGTTCGATGTGCCGCCGAGCAGGGCCGGGGTGACGAAGTAGCCAAGCGACATGACGAAGACCATCAGGCCGCCAGCAGCGACGCCGGGCAGCGACAGCGGCAAGAGGATGCGGCGGAAGGCCTCGAACGGGCTTGCGCCGCAAAGGGCTGCCGCGCGCAGCGTCATCGGGTCTATCGCCCTCAGTGTGCCGACCAGCGGCAGGATCATGAAGGGCAGCATGATGTAGACCATGCCGATGGTGACGCCGGTCAGATTGTTGATGAGCGGCAGCGGCTCGTGAATGATGTCCAGGCCCATCAGTGCCCGGTTGATCACACCGGTGCGCTGTAGCAGCACCATCCACGCATAGGTGCGGGTAAGAAGGTTCGTCCACATAGACAGGATGATGATGCCGAAGACGATCGAGCCCAGGGCGGGCGGCATGATCGCCAGCATCCAGGCGACGGGGAACGCCACCAGGATGGTGACGGCGGTGACGACCGATGCAACCAGGAAGGTGTTGAGGAACACCCGCACATAGGTGCCGCTGCCGAACAGCGCCGCGTAGTTCTGCAAGCCCGGTTCGGGATCGGTGACGCTGCGCAGCAGCAGGGCGATCACCGGCACGATGAAGAACAGCCCGACCAGGAGCAGGGCCGGCAAGGCGCTGCCACTGCCGGCCGGGAGGCCGACGATCGAGCCGCGTCTAGGAGAATTTCCTTGCATCGAGCGGTCCTGTCTCGAAACGGGGCGCGCAAGCCGCGCCCCGTGGGTCTGCAACGGCGTTACTTGGTCTGCCAGGCATACCAGCGCGTCGCGATCTCGTCGCGATGCTCGGCCCAGTAGTTCATGTCCAGATTGATCTGGCCCTCGACATGGGCATCTGGCAGGGCCTTGACGGCATCGGCCGGCATCTCCGCCTTGGCCTTGGTGTTGATGGGCGCATAGCCGCTTGCTTCGGCGAATTTCGCTTGGCCGGTCGGGCTGGTGGCGGCGGCAAGGAACTTCATCGCGCTGGCCTTGTTCTTGGTACCCTTCGGCACGACGAGCACGTCGGCGGCGGTGAGGTTCTGGTTCCAGGAGACGCCGACATCGGTGCCGTCCTGCTGAAGGGCGAAGACGCGCCCGTTCCACAATTGCCCGAAGGCGGCCTCGCCGGAGGCGATCAACTGCTGCGACTCGGCGCCGCCGCCCCACCAGACGATGTCGGACTTGATGGTGTCGAGCTTCTTGAAGGCACGGTCGAGGTCGAGCGGATAGAGCTTGTCCGCCGGCACGCCGTCGGCCAGCAGAGCGATCTCGATCACGCCCGGCGCCGACCATTTGTAGAAGGTCCGCTTGCCGGGAAACTTCTTGGTGTCGAACATGTCGGCCCAGCCGGCCGGTTCGCCCGGGACGGCGCCCTTGTTCCAGGCGAGCACGAAGGAATAGTAGAAGCTGCCGACGGCATGCTCATTGCTGAAGCGCGGGTCGAGATCGGTCTTGGGCACGACCGCATAGTCGATCGGCTCGAGCAGTCCGTCCTTGGCGGCCTTGATGGCGAAATCCATCTCCACGTCGACGACATCCCAGGTGACGTTGCCGGCGTCGACCATGGCCTTGAGCTTGCCGTAGTCGGTCGGTCCATCCTGCAAAACCTTGATGCCGGAGCTGGCCTCGAAGGGGGCGGCCCAGGACTTGGTCTGCGCCTCCTGCGTGGTGCCGCCCCAGCTGGTGAACGCCATCTCATCGGCCTTGGCGGCTGTCGCCGCGAGCAGTCCGGCCAGCAGGCCGGTCAAAATCAATTTCATTCTCATTCTCCTCTGTTGGTCTGTTCTTGTTTTTCTCAGTGCACCTGCGTCCTTCGCAACTCAGCGCATGACGAAGGGATCGGGGATCGGCTCGTCCGAGGTGTTGATCCATACGGATTTCGAGCGCGTGTAGTCTCTGATGGCGTCGAGACCGCCTTCGCGGCCGAGGCCCGACAGGCCGTAGCCGCCGAAGGGAACGAGCGGCGATACGGCGCGATAGGTGTTGACCCAGACAACGCCGGCATGGATGTCGCGCGCCATGCGATGCGCCTTGCCGAGATTGCTGGTGAACACGCCGGAAGCCAGGCCGAACGGCGTGTCATTGGCGAGTGCCAGCGCTTGCGCTTCGCTGTCGAAGGCAAGCACGCTGAGCACCGGTCCGAACAATTCCTCCCGCACGCAGGGCAGATCGCTGCCGCCGGCATCGATGATGGTCGGTGCGTAGTAGAAGCCGCTGCCGACTGGCCGTGTTCCACCGGTGACCAGCATGCCGCCCGCGGTGAGGCTTTCCGCGACAACCTTCTCGATCCAGTCGCGCTGCCGCAGCGTGGCGAGCGGACCCATTTCGGTCGCCGGATCCTGCGGATCGCCGATGCGAATCGCCTCGGCCTTGCGCTTCAGGCGAGCGAGGAATTCATCCTTCACCGAAAGTTCAACCAGCAGCCGCGAGCCGGCGACGCAGCTCTGGCCGGTCGCCGCGAAAATGCCGGCGACCACCGCATTGGCGGCACTGTCGAGGTCGGCGTCGGCAAAGACGACGACCGGGCTTTTGCCACCGAGTTCGAGCGTGGTGTAGGCAAGGTTTTCCGCCGTGTTCCTGACGACGGCGCGCGCCGTCGACGGACCGCCGGTGAAGGCGACGCGCGAAACCAGCGGATGGCTGGTCAGGCGCCGGCCGCAATCATGGCCAAAGCCGGTGAGGATGTTGACGACACCGGCTGGAAAGCCGGCCTCATGAACCAATTCGGCAAAGGCAAGCAGCGGCGCCGGCCCATCTTCGGAGGCCTTGAGCACGATGGTGCAGCCGGCGGCGAGCGCCGGGCCGAGCTTGACGGCCGAGAGGAAGAGCTGCGAATTCCACGGCACCACCGCGGCAACGACGCCGATCGGTTCGCGGCGTATGGTGACGTCGAGATCCGCCTTGTCAACAGGCACATGCGCGCCTTCGTGCTTGTCGGCAAGCCCGCCATAATAGCGGTAGTAATCGCCGACATAGGCGATCTGGGCGCGGGTTTCGCGGATGATCTTGCCGGTGTCGCGCGTCTCGAGTTCTGCAAGGCGCCCGGCATTGGCGGCGACGAGGTCGCCGAGCTTGACCAGCAGTTTTCCACGCGCTGTCGCAGTCATCCTTCGCCATAGGTCTGAGCGCAGCGCGCGGTGCGCCGCCTCGACGGCACGGTCGACATCGGCTTCGCTCGCCGCCGGCATCCTGGCCCAGGGCGTCCCGGCCGATGGGTCGACGCTGTCGAACGTGGCGGACGGCTCGTCGAAGCGGCCGTCGATGAAGTTCCTGAAAACAGCGTCGGTCATGGGCTCGCGATCAGAGGAAGGCCGGCATCACCCGGTCGATGAACAATTGCAGCGATTTCATCTTGCGCTGGTGCGAAAGGCCGCTGTCGATCCAGATCGAATACTGGTCGTAGCCGAGCGCCTCATAAGCCTTCAAACGGGCGATGACCTCATCAGCCTCGCCAATCACCAGGTTCTGCCTGATCTTGTCCGGCGCGTATTGCGGCATGGCCGCGATCTCATCCGCCGTCAGCGGCTCCAATATGCCTTGATGCACCGGCTTCTTGTTCTGGAACCAGGCGCCGAACTGGCAGTAGAAAGTCGACAGGTCCTGGGTGAGGCGATCGGCATCGGTCGCGTCTTCGGCGACGAAGGTGTGCATCAAAAGCATGATTTCCGGTCGTTCGATCTCGGGATGCGCGGTGCAGGCGCCGTTGAAGCGCTGCATCAGGCTGGTCACCTCGTGATCGCCGGAAGCCAGCGGCGTCACCTGGACCTTGCAGCCATTGGCGACGGCGAAATCATGCGAATTCGGGTCGCGGGCCGCCACCCAGATGGGCGGGTAGGGTTTCTGCAGCGGCTTGGGCGAGGAGGTGGTGGCCGGGAATTGCCAGAACTCGCCGGAGAGTTCGAAGTCGCCGTCCCAGAGGCCGCGGATCGCCGGTATGATCTCGCGCATGCGCTGGCCGGCCCCCCAGGCGTCGAGGCCTGGAAAGATGCGCTGATATTCATAGCTGTAGGCGCCGCGCGCGATGCCGATGTCGAGCCGGCCGCCGCTGATTACGTCGGCCATCGCGGCTTCGCCGGCAAGCTTGATCGGGTGCCAGAAGGGCGCGATCACGGTTCCGGTACCGAGGCGGATGCGGCTGGTCTTGGCGGCGAGATAGGCGATGTTGATGAAGGGGTTCGGCGAGATGGTGAATTCCATGCCGTGATGCTCGCCGATCCAGGCGGTCTCGAACCCTGCCTGCTCGGCCAGCAGGACCAGTTCTTCTAGCTCGGTCACAAGCTCGGAATGCGGCTTGGCCAGGTCCGATCGTTCCATGTGCACGAAAAGCGAGAATTTCATCGCTGGTCACCTGTATTGACGGCGGAAGCGCCGGCGCTGGCGAGCGGCCGGACCTCGCCTTCGACATTGTTACCGACATAGACACCGAATGCATCCACCGAGCATTCCCTGACATAGCGCGCGAGCATCGAGCGGATCGCCGGATCGGCGATCTTCAATCCTTCGATCGCGTCGATCTCGATCAGCCGGATGCCGCGATCGCTGGAAGCGGGCACGTCGAACGTGCCGCGATAGTAGACATGCGTGCGTGAAACAGGTCCGGCATCGTCCCAGACGGCGAAAAGGAAGCCGAGCTGAGCCTCGATGGCTTTCGCCGCAAGCAGCCCTCGCAGGCTTTTGCCGTCGCTGGCCGAGCCCAATCCTCGGCCACGCGGCAGTTCAAAACCGTCCGCGGTTTCCACGAACAGGATCCGGCCGCCATTTTCGAGGATGGCGCCAACATCGGTGCCGGGTTGGGTTGCTGCGAGCGCGTCCTGGCTGAGGCCGGGTGCGACATAGGCGCCGCGGCAATAGCCGAGCGGCTGCGAGGAATTGTGCTCGAAATCGCGGACGCGCCCAATGAGGATCGAATGATCGCCGGCCTCGACCAGTCGCTCCATGTCACAGTCGAAGGACGCGACGGAGCCGTCCAGCACAGGGCTGCCGGTCCGTCCCGGCCGCCAGGCAACGGCGGCGAACTTGTCGGCCACTTTCGAGGCGAAGATGCCGGACGCTGCCTTTTGACCCTCGTTGAGAACGTTGATGGCGAAGCTCTTCGATGTCGCGAAGACGGGATGGCCAAGCGCCTTGTGTGCGATGCAGACCAGCACCAGCGGCGGATCGAGCGACACCGAGGTGAAGGAGTTGGCGGTGAAGCCGCGCGGCTCGCCTTCGGGGCCGATCGTGGTGACGATGGTGACGCCGGTGAGGAAGGAGCCAAGCGCACGGCGGAATTCGCCGCTGTCGAACCCGGTATTTGCTTCCGCAGGGCCGTCTTGTTCGGTCGCTTCGTCCTCTGTGAGGAAGTCAACGATGCAGCGCGTGGTGAGGTCCGGTGCCGCGACCGCCATCATGTGCTTCTCACCTGGCAGTACCGTGCAGCGGCCATGCGGCGCCAGGCGTGCCATCGCGGCTGACATTGCCGGTGAAGAGTTCCTGTCCTCGGAGCCGGTCATGAACAGGGCCGGCACGGCCAGCGTCGGCAGGCGATCAGCATGATCGCCGTCGGCACGACTGAACAGGAGATAGGTGCGGGCATAGCCTTCCGGGTCGACCGCGCTCAGTGCGGATGCCGTCTTCTGCGCTGCCGCTTCCAACTCGGCCGGCACCGGATCGCCGAACCAGCGGGCGATGGTCCGTGCCGTGCCGGCCGTATCGCTGCGGCCGTTGAGCGCGACCGCGCGCTGGCGAACGGCTTCGGCCAGTTCAGGTGGACGCCGGAACACGGCATTCAGGGAAACGATGCGGCGGACGCGCTCCGGTGCGCGCAGCGCGAGTTCCTGAGCAACGAGTGCACCCATCGAGTGGCCGACGACGGATACCTTGTCGAGGCCGAGATGGTCGAGGAGGCGAATGGCTTGGTCGGCATAATCGGCCAGTTCCGGATCTTGAGGTGGCAGCGGCGACTGACCATGGCCGAGCATGTCGATGGCGATCGCGTCGAAGCGGCCAACCATGCGCTCGAGCTGCGGCTGCCAGATCGCAGCGTTCATGCCGACACCATGGATGAACAGCACTGGGGTACCGACACCGGCCCGGATGAAGCCGGTGCCGTCGGGCGCCGTGCCCTGTCGAGCCCATGCAGAAGCATCAGCCATGCACGTCCCCAAGCTCCTTGAGGTCCTGATAGCGGTCGCCGATGCGGTGATGCGGGCGACCGCCGATCGAAGCGCCAAGCGCGACCACCAGTTCGTCCGGCGCCGGCGCATCGCCGATCTGGAAATGAACGGTCAGGTAATGCGAGCGCCGTCCCTCGTCATTCTTGTCCATTAGCGGGATCATGATCGGCGTGTTTGGCCCGCCGCGCAGGTTGGTGAAGGCAAGGTAGGTCTTGGCGCCGACGGCACGGCGAAAATGATTGCCGAAATGGAGTGTGTGGATCAGCGCCGACGCATGCTCGATCTCGCCCGACGTACCGCAGATGGCGGCCTTGCCATAGCCCTCGATAGCCTCGCCGGAACCGGCGACGGCAACGATCTCGCGGGTCAGGATCTCCCCCAGCACCGGCGCACAGGCTCGGATTTGGGGCGACAGATCGTCGGTGAAGCCGCGACCGGCCCAGGGATTGGTCAGCACCGCGGCGACGCCGATAAGGCGCAGCGGCCGGGGGGCGGCCTTGCCGCCTTCGATCAGCATGTTCTCGGTATAAGTCACGATCTTACGAATGGCGGGCTGCATCGATTCCTCGGTAGGTAATGCCTCGGGACGTCCGTTGTCATCTTATGGTATACCATGATATGGAGCGCCAAGTACCTTGTCAACCGGGCGTCGAATCTGTTTTGGTAGCGGCGCAGGAGGCATACATGCCAGACGACACGCTTCGCATCGACCGCAGCGCCAAGACCTTGAGGACGCTGGCGCTGGAGCGCATGCGCGAAGCGATCATGGATTTCCATTTCCAGCCTGGCGAAAGGCTCGTCGAACGGCCGCTTTGCGACCAGCTCGGCGTCAGCCGTTCCGTCGTGCGTGAGGTTCTACGGCAGCTGGAGGCAGAGGGGCTCGTGCAGATGATCCCTGGGCATGGGCCGGCCGTCGCCAGGCCGGACCTCGGCCGTACCGACGAGATCTACGAGCTTCGGGCTCTGCTTGAAGGCATCGCGGCCCGAGCCTGTGCCCTGTCGGCCACCGGCGAGCAGTTGGCAACGCTCGAAGGGGCGCTGGCGGATTTGTTCGATGCGTGGGCGTCCGCGATGCCGACGGCGGTTATGCGGGCAACGACGAAATTCTACGAGGCGCTGTTCGAGGCCGCGGACAAGCGTGTCGCCTGGGAAATCGTCAGCGGGTTGAATGTCCGCATCAATCAGCTTCGTTCGATGACTATTCATTCGGAGAACCGCCGCGAGCCGGCGATCACCGAGATGAATGAGATCATGGATGCGATAAGGGCGCGCAAGCCCGATGAAGCGGAAGCGGCGGCAAGGCGACATGTCGAATCGGCGTGGCAGATCGCTCGAGATAAACTTCGCATGGTCTAAGTCCGCGTGAGCCTAGCCTATCCAGCCCTGCGAAGCGCCTTGCAGAAAATGTCTGCTTCCCGGCAACGAAAATGCAACTTTACGACTGAGATTGAGCGGCAAAGCGGTCCGGCAGCGTCGGGCCGAATGCGGACTGGCGGCTTTCGGTGAGCAGCAATCAACAACGGACGATTGCACCATAGCTTTTGAGGCCAGCCAAATGGCTTTGTCGTCCTGGGCGGGTTGCATAAGGCTGCACTCCAAACATAGCTTTCAAGGAAGCTGGACGATTCCCTCAAGCGCCGCGTAGACCGAGATTCGCAGCCAACGGTCCATGCTTCGCGCGAGGCCGAGGTCGCCGATGAGGAAAAGGCCGCCCCTCTCTTTCTCACGCTCGATGCTGGAGCGGCCCTCCAGGATCGCTCCCAGCGAAACAACGCCGGTCTCGACGTAAAGATCGACGTCCCGGCCGGGGTCGAGCGAGCATAGCTCGGGCAAGTCTGAGCCTGGCTCGACCACAAACCAGTAATGGGGACACCTTGGTGGGGGATCTTCGCGGAAATGGAAGCGGATGACGGCGCGCCGCCGCGGCAGTTCAGCGAGGTCAATCTTTCGCCGCACGGCCCACATGAGGGTCGAAACATCCACGTCGGCGAGCGCGATCTCCGCCTCGATGTTGCATTGCGCCCATTCCGCCAGCGCGTTCATCGCCGGCTCGAGCCTTATCGACTTTTCGGTACGGAAATAGCTGATGGTGCCCGTCGCCTCGTCCTCGACGCGCTCGACCAGGCCCAACGCTTCCATTTCCTTGAGCCGCCTCGACAAGAGGGCGGACGAGACGTTGCCCACCCCCTTGCGAATGTCATTAAAGCGGGTCGAGCCGTTCCAGAGCTCGGTCAGGATTTGAATTGTCCAGCGGGGCTCCAGGAACTCGCAGGCGTGCGAGATCGGGCAGACCAGTCCGTAAGGCCGTCGCGTCATGGCTGACCGCTCCTTTGCCGCAGGTTAGGCCTTTCGGAGGTCTGAGGCCAGTTCACAATCTGAAGCGGAACGCTTCCGAAGCTGCCCTGGCGCCTTCTCGCCTTCTGCCGTCACGTGATCGCCATTCGCATTCCCGATCAACGGAGGTTCACCATGACTTGGCGTAACATGACGCAAACGACAATAGGCCAGACCGCACGGCGCTTGCCGGGCACTTTTCTTGACCCTCCGCTCGAACGCCTGCTGGCCCTTGTCCGTGAGTGGAGGACCCGCCGCAACATAGAGCGCGGGCTCGGTCACCTGTCCAACTGCCTTCTGCGGGACGTTGGCTTGACCGAAGCGGACGTCGAAGCGGCCTGCGCCGACAGCTTCGATAGGTCCGCCTCTCGCGCGCTCCAGAGTGCAGCGCAGAACCGCACGGGAAATTGGTGAGAAGGGAGAGCCCCGGGAGCGGAAGCCGTTTTGACGGCGGCAATTGATCAGCCGAACTCAGGGCCATCCCAGTAGCGCCTTGGTTTCAGAGATCTAGCGCGCCGAAGCGATTCGAATGCATACTTCCAAGTGGTCGGCCGGCTCTTCGGATTCATCGTGAGGAACGTCTGCTGTTGGAAGAAACCCACCGAAGCTTTGACAACCGAGTTGAGGCGCTGAGCGCACGCTCGTGCGGTATAGTAGGTCCGATAGCGAGCTACGAGCACGGCACGATCCGCAACTATCGAAGCCCGGCAATGCGCAGCCCCTCTACATAGAGAGCCCGGTGCTTGTCGTGAACGATCGGATGAAACTTGTCTACCCATTGAAGCGACAGGGACGGTTGAAGGCGCTTGGCCTGCGAAAGCGCATGAACCGCGATGTCCATTTCACCGGCCATCCCAGCGGCCGCCGCGTACGTCCGCCATGCAGACCCAAAATGGGGCCGGAGTTCAACCGCGCGACATTCGCATTCGACCGCGTCTGCATATCGTCCAGCCATGAAATGACATAAGCCAAGGATGGAGAAATTCGCAGCATATGTGTGATCGCGAGGACTTAGCCTACCCGCGATTTCAAGATGGTCGAGCCCCTCGGCGGGCATGCCCCCATATCCGTAAGTTGAGCCCAGGATCGAATGCGCAAAGGCGAAGCTCGGGTTTAGCTCGATCGCTTCATTTAGTTCTCTCACAGCAGAGTCGAAGCCGCGCGAAATCATGTGCACAAACCCTGCCGCTAAATGCGTCCACGGGTCCTCGGGGTCGCCTTGGATTGCCCGCTGCGCGAGGGCGCGAGAGGTGGGCAGAATGTCTGCTGCGTTGGCCCATCCTGACAAAACGCGGGCCGCGTGAGCCCACGCCAACAGGCTGTTGGCGCGGGGATAGTCAGGATCGAGGTCCGTAGCCTGCTTCAGAAATCCCTGTGCAATCTCGATTTCCGTAGCCGAACTCCAGGTCCAGACATATGGCATCGCCTTCATGACGAATCCCCAAGCGTCAAGATTGGTGGGGGACCTGCTCTGAAAGCGTTGCTGTTCCGCCGTGTAGAGCCGCGGCTCGATCGTAGCGATGACACTTTCGGCAATCTGATCCTGAAGCGCGAAGAATTCCGACAATTCCACATCGTATCGTTCAGCCCACACTTGGACCCCGGTCGATGTGTCACTGACTTGCGCGCTTATCCGGAGGCGATGACCTGAGCGCCTTACACTTCCGTCCAGCACATACCGCACACCAAGCTCTCGACCGACTTGTTTTAAGTCGACCGCTTTTCCCTTGTAGGTGAACAAAGAGTTGCGGGCGGACACGAAGAGCCAACGAAGACGCGACAGCCGAGTAATAATGTCTTCGGCAAGGCCATCGGCGAAGTATTCCTGTTCGGGGTCGCCGCCCATGTTCTGGAATGGCAGGACAGCAATCGAAGGGTTGTCGGGCAGCGCCAGCTGTTCGGAGGACCCGGCAGTCGCAGCCAGATCGGTTTTTGGGACTGTGTCGCGCATACGTAGACGATAGGTGCGCACCGGGCGTGCGATATTTTTGAGCTCTTTCTCGCCCAGATCGACAAATTCTTCCTTCAGTTTGTCGCGCACCTGTTCGTAAGCGGCGGCCGATAAACAGATGCCGTTCGGCTCAGCGATGCTTTCTAGACGGGCGGCAATATTGACACCATCTCCCATCAGATCGCCGTCGCTCTCCTCGACAACATCGCAGAGATGAATGCCGACGCGAAATTCAATGCGTCGCCCGGGCGGTAAGCCAGCGTTGCGCTCAACCATGCCGTTCTGCATTTCGATTGCACAGCGTACGGCGTCAACAACGCTCCGGAACTCTACGAGGGTGCCGTCACCCATAAGCTTCACAACGCGCCCATTGTGGACAGCGATGGTCGGATTGATGAGATCGCTCCGGAGCGCCCGTAGCCGCGCCAGCGTTCGATCTTCGTCTGACCCCGCCAGCCGGCTATATCCGACCACGTCAGCGACCAGGATCGCCGCAAGTTTTCGCGTCTGGCTCACTTCGCCCACTCCTGTCGACTAAGTGGCATAGCACAGATTACAGAATCCCGTTTTCGAAGGCGACGTTCGATAGGTGAATTCCGAGATAGCCTCAAACAAAGCAGCGCGGGATCTGATTGGAAGTGAATTACGGCAACCACGATCTGTTGGCGAGGCGGACCTTAGGTGCCGTTGAAAATTTTCAGTCAACGAAGCGCGTCCTGTCAGACTTGATGATGACCTCGGCGAAATCGGGCGAGACCTTGCCGCACCAGGCCATCAAGAGTTTTCTCACCGCCCTGATACGGTGAGCCGCGCCAGCACCGTTTCAGCCTCGAGGCGAGGCACCACGGCGATACCATCGCGGTCGCCGACCAGTATGTCTCCCCGCGAGATGGTCATTCCTCCCAGTACCACCGGGAACCCGGCCGTGCCTGGACCATTGCGCGCCGGCGAGTTCGCGACGATCCCGGCACAGTAAACCGGCACCCGCCCGCCTCGATCCCGACAACATCGCGCACGAGGCCGGCGCACCCCTTGTTTCACACCATGCCAAGGACGAGATCCTCAGTGACCGCCGCACCAGCAAAGCTGTCGGTGGCCGCAACGATGATATCGGCCAGTATCGCAGTACCTGGCGAGAGTGCCTTAATCCCTGGTGCAACGCCCCTCGCCCGCCCATGGCGTCTAGGACTAGGCTCACGGGCAAGCCGGAAAAGGCACTGATGATCTCTGCCGCAGGCCGTTCGAAACGGCTTTTGATGGTGAGCAGCGGTGGGTCTTCAATCATGTGGCGGCCTCACACCCTGAACGAACGAAAGACGAGCTGCAGCGGGATATTTGCGGTTCCTCAAAGGCGCTGCCGCAACTTCCATGCCCTTGAGAGATATCGAAGGCGAGGATCTTCGCTCTGGGGGCGAGGTGAAGTTCAAGCACCTGGCAGCTGAATTCCTCGCCATCGTAAAGAGCTGCGCGTCGTCGATCGCATCGAGGCAGCGACCCAAGGCGCCTCGCCGAGAGTGGAAGACGAGGAATAGTTCGCCCGATTCGCGTGATCGCATTTCGCGATAGCCGCCGGCGAGCCAGTCATTGGCTTCTCGGCGCCGGCCGATCTGTACTCCAGCGACCAGGTTTCAGAAAAGTTTCAGAATTTCGCCGGTACGCACCGCTCCACATGCGCCATGATCCCTACAATCTAGGGAGTGGCCATCATGGAAAACGACGTCGAAAGGCTCCGCATACGGCAAGAGCTTTACGAGTTGTACTTCAGTGGGGTCAACAGCTTGGCCTGCGCGCCAATGCCCGGCACCTTCTTCGAACTTCTAGAGTTGGGCGCCCTGGCTCGCCATGAACCCGTGCCTGAGGGGGCAGAACCTGCGGCTGCGGCAAAGGACTTGACCGTAAGCGCGGATGGCCCCTGTATGTCGACGAGCCCGGCTCGGTTCGGCAGAGCGCTTCTGAATGTCGCATACAGAATCAGGGAGCATAGCAATCGGCGAGTGCGTGTTTGACACTTCGCGCGGCTTGCTGTTGCGCCAGGGTCATCCCGTCAAACTTCGTCCCAAGACATTTGCACTCCTGAGCCATCTCGTTGGAAAAACAGGGCACGTCGTCAGCAAGTCGGAGCTGATGGAGTCCGTCTGGCCTGGGCTGTTTGTAACCGAAGACTCGCTCACCCAAGGCGTGCGCGAGTTGCGCAAGGCGCTGCGCGATGACTCACAAAGTATAATTCGCACCGTCTCAGGCCGCGGCTACCTCCTTTCACCGCTTGGCGCGCCGGCGAGGCCGCCGTCCGACCTGCCTTCTGTAGCGGTGCTGCGCTTCACTAATGAAGGCGATGCGACCGACACGCCTCTGGTCGATGGTTTTGCCGAGGACATTGTCAACGCTCTGGCGCGATTTCGCACTGCTGTTGTCCTGGCACGTAACTCAAGCTTTTCCTTTGCGTCGGAGGACCCCGGCAACTGGACCGAGGTCGGCAGGAGACTCGGGGCAACCTTCCTGGTTCGGGGACGCATGGGCCTTCGCGACGGCACCGTACGAGTGGCGGTCAACCTCATCGAAGCGGCAAACGGCGCGGTCTTGTGGGGCGAGAAGTTCACAGCATCGGGCTCAGCTGTTTTCGACATGCAGGAAGAGATCGCGCTGCGTGTGACGAACCGTCTTGTCGCACGGCTCGACGATGCGGGCTTGACGCGCGCCCGTCCAAAGCCTCCAGCAAGCCTGGCGGCTTACGAGCTTCTTCTCAAGGGGCTGGTGCATTTGCGTGGCTACGGCGCCGACGATAATCAGGCAGCGCGGAACTACTTTGCTGCGGCCGTCACCAAGGATACGCATTATGCGCTCGCGCGCTCATACCTTGCATTTGCCGAGCTGATTATCGGCGATTATGGAATGGCTCCTCCGGAGGTGCTGGCCGACATAGTAGAGCAAGCCCGCTTCGCGGTAGGACTCGCACCAGAGGAGCCTCGCTGCCATCGGATTCTTGCCCAAGCACTGCTGTGCACGCGCACATACGATGCCGCCGAGCGGCACTTTCGAAGATCCTATGACCTCAATCCCTTCGATGCGGACACGATCGCGCAGATCGGCTATCTGCTTGCCATCAGGGGCAAGCCTTTCGAAGCCCTGACCTGGATCGACAAGGCGGTTCAGATCAATCCGATACATCCAGACTGGTATCATTCCGACCGTGCATTCGCCCAATACGCGGCGGGAGACTACAAGGGAGCCGTTGTCAGTTGGTCGATGTTGCCCATGACTTCGGCCGTAAGGCTCACATGGCTGGCGGCGGCACAGGCGAAGTTGGGCAACCAGGACGCGGTATCGCGGCTCGTTTCGGAACTCAAGCGTATCGCGCCATCCTACACTCCACTCGAGTCGATCCGGGCCAGCATGCTTTACGAGCATGAATCTGACGCTGACCATCTTCTCGACGGAGTCGCGAAAGCGCTGATGATGTGGAGCGCCGCCTGAACTGTTTGGTTACCGGCCGGACTGGCGGAGCTTTGGGCAACGTTGAAACATTACGACACCGATGTGTCGGATGGTTTGCATTCAAAGATTTTTGCGACGCTATCTGAGAGCTCTCGTCGGTGATCGCGGGAGGAACTATGGGATCGCCCGAGCATGCTTTCGAAATCATCCGCTACAAGAAATTGGACTGTCCGCGTGCCGGCCTATAGCAACACGCTGACCTTCGCTTTCGAGGCAGAAAGCTACGAACGCTCCTATGCGGATGGCCAGGCTTTCCGCCTTAGCGTCGAGGTGGCTGAGCGCAAGAAGTGTGCGTGAAGGGGGCCTACAATCCTGGTCGTTTCGCCCCAGACGGCTGAACCCGACGATGTCCGCCACCAGGATTGCCGCAATCTTACGGCGCTTCGGTCATTTCTGCTGCCAAAACCGCCACAAGCTTTCGTTCTGGGGGCGCCACGATCCCCTCCGGCCCTACACTTGGGTTTGCTCTAACGTGGCACCCCTGCCTACGCGCAACCAGCCACCAGAGTCCGCTTTCAATCGGCGGCAGAGCTCGGCCCATTGGTCGAATTGAGGCGCAAAGCGGAATATGGGTATCGCGCCGCGGCGGCCGACATTCAACCGCGGCTCAGAACTCGCCGGAGAGCACTGAAACGAATGCGATATTGCGCCGGCGTCAGCCCGACCTTGCGGCGGAAGAGGCGCCCGAAAAAACTCGCATCCTCGTAGCCGACTTCATTGGCCACCCCCTCGACCGCCAGGTCGCCGGTCTCCAGCAGTTCCTTGGCCGCTTCGAGCCGGAGCGCGTGGATGTAGTCGATTGTCTTCATGTCCGTGGCCCTTGCGAAGCGGCGCACGAAGGAGCGCTCGGACAGGCCTGACAGCTTGGTCATGGCGGTGACGGGCGAAGGGGTCCGGTAGTTGCGTTCGGCCCATTTCTGGCAGCGGTTGATCACCGCGTCGTCGGTCTGGCGAAAGCGCATCAGCGCGGCGAAGGGCTGCTGGCCCATGTCGTGCCACTGCAGCATGTAGACCTTGGCGACCTCCATCGCCTCCCTGAGGCTGACGAAACGCGCGATCAGATAGAGGGCGAGATCCTGCCAGCTTGAGCCGCCCCCGGCCATGACGATGCGCTGGGCCTCGCCGCTCAGCACGAGCGACTGGCCCGGCTTCACCTTCACGCCGGGATAATTGTTCGTGAGCGTCTCGACATAGCCCCAGTGAATGGTGGCCTCGCGATTGTCGAGCAGCCCGGCCTCACCGAGCAGCACCGCGCCCGAACATGCGCTGGCCAGCATGGCGCCGTCGTCATACGCTCGCTTCAGCCACGCGGCTTCGGCGTCATACTGCCCGGCAACGCTTTCGCCCGGATTGACGAAGAAATCTGGAATACAGACGATGTCGGGTGGCGGGCAATCGGCAAGGCTGTGATCTGGGCGCACCCAGATGCCGTTTGCCGCGCGAAACGGGCTGCCGTCCCCGGCAACCACATAGGGCCGCATGCGTGGCGTGCCCGCGGCTCCGCTGGTGATGAACAGGAAATCCCTGCCGGGCGAGGAAAACAAGTCGAACATGCCGTAGATCGTGGAGGCGGTAGCCTCCGGAGCGGCAAGGATCGCCACATTCAATGGTCTCGCCTGTTCAACCATGGCAGAAATGACCGCCTTCCAGCATTTTCGACTTTAGCGGCCGTGCCCGCGCCGCGCTAGCGTGCATGAAACGAGGAGACTGCCACATGGCCGCCACCGCTACCCTTGCACAATCGAGCATCGATAGCTTCCGTTCCATCTTGTGCGGCGAGGTGCTGGAGCCGTCGAACCTGTCCTATGACGCGACGCGGGTCGTTTGGAACGGCATGATCGACCGCCGTCCCGCCCTCATCGCGCGCTGCCGGAGTGCTGCCGATGTCGTGGCGTCGGTGAATTTCGGGCGCGAGCATCGGTTAGCGATCGCGATCCGCTCGGGTGGCCACAATGTTGCAGGCTACGCAGTCTGCGAAGGCGGCCTGATGATCGACATGTCGCTGATGAAGGGCGTGCGGGTCGCGTCCGGCCTCGACCGTGCCCTCGTCGAGGGCGGCGCGACCTGGGCCGATGTCGATGCGGCCACCACCCCGCTTGGCCGCGCCACGCCGGGCGGTCTCATCTCCGCGACGGGCGTTGCCGGCCTGACGCTTTCCGGTGGCATCGGCTGGCTGCGCGGCAGCCACGGCCTCAGCGTCGATAATCTGCTGGCCGCCGATCTGGTGACCGCCGATGGCCGGCTCATCCATGCCGACGCGACGCAGAACCCGGATCTCTTCTGGGCGCTACGCGGCGGCGGCGGCAATTTCGGCGTGGTGACGAGCTTCGAGTTCAAGCTGCACCCGATCGAACCGGAGCTGATGTTATGCGGTCCGGCCTATCCCGAGGAGCACGCCAACGAGATCATTCCGCTCTGGCGCGACTTCATGCAGACCGCACCCGACCGCCTGAGCGGCCTGGCCGAGTTCTCCACCCTGCCCGACGACCCCTCGATTCCCGAGCATGCAAGGGGCCGGCGCGTCCTGGCGCTCGCGCATGTTTATGACGGACCGGCCGACGAGGGCGAACGGGTCGTGGCGCCGTTGCGGAGTTTTGGGGAACCGCTCGTCGATTTCAGCGGCCGCATGCCATATCGCACCATCCAGTCGCTCTATGACGGGCTGTTCCCGAAAGGCCGCGACCGCTGCTACTGGAAATCCACTTACCTCTCGCGCCTCGACGACGAGGTCGTCGGGGAGACCACTGCTTGGATGGCGAAGCGCCCCTCCGAAATGACCTTCGCCTCGATCTGGAAGTTCGGCGGTTTCGTCCAGCGCGTTGCAGCCGATGAGACTGCCTTCGGCGACCGCTCCATGCCCTTCATGCTCAGCCTCGACGCCATCTGGCCAGGCGCTGACGAGGACGATGCGAACATCGGCTGGGTTCGCAGCTTCTGGCAGGACATGCAGCGCTACTCGACCGGCCGCCTCTATCTGAACTTCCCCGGCCATGGCGAAGGATCGGATCTCGTCCGCGACGCCTTCGGCGCTGAGGCTTACGCGCGGCTCGCCAAGATCAAGCACAGATACGATCCGGACAATCTGTTCCGCCTCAACCAGAACATCCTGCCAATGCGCTGACGCACAATCAAAATCGGGTGTACGGTGCGACCCTCGTCTCGCCGTGGGAGCTTTGATCGCGCTGAGTCGCGAGCGACGACCAGCGTGGTCGCCGCGATGCCCGCTTTCAATCAGTGGCAAATCTGTCCGCAACGGCTGAGATGAAGCGCAAAGCTGTCGGGCAACCTTGGGGACCGCAAGCCAACTGGCAGCTTTAAGGCTTCAATCCGTCAGAAGTGGACGTTCAGCGTGCGCGAGTTCCGGTGGCCAGGATCACGTCTGCTTTATGACTTCATCTCGACACGGATACCATGCAGGGTCTTGCTCGAAGCGTTGAGCACGCGACCCGCTGGTTGGGGGGCCATATGCACCACGAGACAGCCTTGACCGTCCCATGCCTGAACCGCCTGGATGACATCTCGATTGGGCGGCATCATGGTTCCATCCGGCGCGAAGTCGTGGATAGGGCCTTCCACCTCATCGAACACGAATACTGAAGGCCAGCGGTGGTGATGTGTCGGCTCTTCCTCGTCGGGCTTGAGGATTACCTCAAGCACACGTAGCCGGTCATTCTCAAACAACACCTTATGGTTTCCGGGAGCCGCGATAACGGCGTCAAGCTTTGGATCCCACTGCGTAGGATCGGTCTGGTCGATCACCTTGGTAGTCATGGCGTAATTCTCCTCTCAGATAGACAGGCGGCCCTCACGCCGTCGTCACTGGTTGAATTGTGCCTTGGGCGCAGAACTGCTGCCCGTCCGCCAGTCGCGCATAGTTATGAACGATCTGGTTCTCGTGATCTTGAACCTGCACGACGAAGTTGCCGCCTTGCTCGGTCCAACTCATGATGAAAAGTCCGGGTCGAACGCCGGTCAGATTGCTCTGAACCACCTCGTCGATCTCGGTAGCGCCGATCGTCGCCTGCACCCGCAATTCGGTCGGCGACAGGACCGTCAACCTCGGTACGAACTGTCCGAATGAGCAATCAAAAGTCTTTCCGACGAGCGAGGTCGGAGCACCATTGGTCGTAGCCATCCTAATCCTCCTTGATGATTTTCGAAATCAGCTTGGCCGATGCTCGGCACAGATGCCGAACTGCTACTTTCAATTTTTGGAGCGCTCCAAGTGCAAGTTCCAACATTTTGGACCTAGCGTCAAGAAAAAACTTGGAGCGCTCCAAGAAATTGTCTAACTGAGGGAAATGAACGCTTCTAAAATGCCTACGCTCGCCGATGTCGGCCGGCTCGCTGGAGTCTCCCGCGGCACCGTCTCCAACGTATTCAACCATCCGGATCTGGTGCGATCCGATCTGCGCCAGCGCGTCGAGACCGCGGCGCGTCAGCTTGGTTATGATGGCCCCGACCCGAGGGGACGCGTGCTGCGCGACGGCAAGTTCAACGCCATAGGCCTGATCCCCCCGGGCGCATACGCCATTGCCGATATGATCAGGAGCCCATATCTGCGCGAGCTGGTGCTTGGCGTTTCGCTTGCTTGTGACGAGGCTGGAGCGACATTGAGTTTGGTCAATGGTACGGACGAGACACGCACCTCCACCATTCGAGAGGCCTTGGTTGACGGCTTCATTCTGGGCCACAGCGCGGACATCGAGTTGATCGCGTCTTTACGGCGCCGGCGGCTTCCCTTCGTCATCCTCGAGAGCGATGCCGGTCCGGACGTGAATTCTATCCGGATAGACGGCAGGAGCGGGGCGCTGGCGGCCATCAGGCATCTGGCTGCTCTTGGACATCGGCGTTTTGCAATCCTTTCCATTCGGCGCACATCGGGGTCACCCATCGTCCATTTGCCTGGCAATTCCCCGCGCGCTATCTCTGCCGGTTTTCAACTCGATCAGGAGAGACTTTTCGGCTTCGCACAGGGTTTGGCTGAGCTCGGTCTGTCAATCGACAATGTCCCGATCATAGAGACGACCCCAGGTGAGCCTTCGGCCGGAGCGGTCGTATTCGACCAGGTTCCGCAGGCAACGGCGATCTTGACTATGTCGGACTGGCAGGCAATCACCGTCCTGGACGAAGCGCGTCGGCGCAATATCAAGATACCCGAACACATGTCTGTCGTCGGCTTCGATGGCACTGCGGAGTCTTCGCGCACCACGCCCCCGCTCACGACAGTGGCTCAAGACATTGTCGGGAAGGGGAGACTTGCCGCCACGACGGTGTTTGCAAACGGCGCCCCGAGCCAGGTGATCATACCGGTCGAACTCTTGGTCCGCGGCTCGACCGCCCGACCACGCGGTTAGGCCGGTCACCTCATACTCGTCGTGACGCACAGTGCGCACTGCGAACTCCAGCGTGGTCGCCGTCAAAGTCTGCTTTCAAAAGGTATCAAAGGTGGCTGCAACGGCCGAGATGAGGCGCATTGCTGTCCGGCGGTTTTGAATCTGAAAGTAGCCGGTTCACTCGTCAACTCTGATCTTCGCGCACCGTCGTGAAACCCAATTTGCAGACGACTCCTCAAAATGAGAATGGCCCCTGCTTAGGTTTGCGGGTCAGTACGCGAGTGGCGCGCTAATTCCCTCGCTTTTCAATCTTTAGATTTGGGAGGTCGGGTCGCTTGGACACCACACCCGCCTCCTTCAAGGCTGTGTATCCAACCTTTTTGAGGAGCTTCTCTGTTTTGGCGCGCTCCTTGTCGAGAGCGCTCTCACCTTTGACCTTGGGCATCCGTCTTCCATTTGGTTCGTGCCGGTCAGCAATGCGCCACTAGTGTGCCACTGACAACAGACGTTCAGTGTTCCCAGTCAAGGCCGGTATCGCATGATGGTTGTCGCTAGATCGAAATGAGTGCACAGTAGCCACATGGGTGTATCCGACGAGACATTGGCCAAGATTGCTGATGAGGTGTTCGATACAATGACCGCACCCCGTGAGGTGCCGCCTTTCTCTGAGCGATTTCCTGGATTTGGCCTTGAGGATTCCTATCGGATCGTCAACGATATCCGACGCCGACGGGAGGCTCGGGGTGAGCGCGTTATCGGCCGGAAGATTGGCTTCACCAACGCTGCCGCATGGGCTGGCTACGGCATTTCGGGGCCGATTTGGAATTATCTCTATGACGCATCAACTATCGACTTGAAGTCGGGAAGCACCTTTCCACTCGGTGCTTGGCGAAACGTCCGCATGGAGACTGAGGTCGCACTTGGGCTGTGTGAAGCACCCGATCCGAGTATGGAGGATATCGATCTTCTGCATTGCATCGAATGGGCCGCCCTTGACTTTGAGATCTGCACCTCGATCTTCCCGGATTGGCGATTCAAGGTATCCGATGCGGCAGCGACCGGTGTGCATGTCGCACTGCTGCTAGGCGCGCGATACCCAATCGGCGAAACTCGAAAACATTGGGCCGACGAGCTTGAATCGTTTTCGGTCACACTTTCAGAAGCGGCGGGGGCGCACGCGACGGGAGGCGGTGCTCAGGTCCTCGGCAGCCCGATCAAGGCGCTGGGGTATCTTGTGCGACAACTCGCACTTTACGACGGCGAGCCACTACACGCGGGTGAAGTCGTCACGACAGGCACGCTAACGCAAGCGCTGCCCGCCGTGTCTAGCGAACTGTGGAGGGCCAGCGTCAAGGGCGCTCACTTTGCAGACATCCAGGTTCGGCTAACTTAGCCAGCGACGCGCAGAGGCCGAGTGGCCGTTAGGCGGAGGACCGCGTGCTGCGACCAAAAACCACAAGATGGAATAGTGAAGTAAACGAAGTCGGAAAGCCTTGTGCCGCAACACGGAAGTTCTGCGAACGTCCTGCCGCCCCACCGAAGCGCTACAGATTAACCCTGCAGGAAATGAACTATGAGAACGCCACTCTGCGATCTGCTCGGCATCGAGGTGCCTATCGTCCTCGCGCCGATCATTGCCCCTTTAGGCGCACCGGCGGGGCCGCCCCTAGCGGCCGCCGTTAGTGAGGCCGGCGGGCTCGGGACGATAGCCCTTTGGCTTGCTGAGCTCGGAGTGCTGCGGACCCGTGTGCGGGAAATGAAGTCGCTCACCACAAAGCCATTTGCCGTCAATCTGCGACTGGATTTGGATCCTGACGTTCGCCTCGATGCCTGCCTCGAGGAAGGTGTCCGGATTATCTCTATGTTCTGGGGGGATCCGTCGGAACTGGCTCCACGGGCCAAGGCGAGCGGTGCGGTAGTGATGCAGACAGTTCGATCGGCCGATGAGGCACGGATGGCCGTCGATTGCGGGGTCGATGTGGTCGTTGCGCAAGGCTGGGAGGCTGGCGGCCACGTCTGGGGAACGGTCGCGACTATGGCCTTGGTTCCGACCGTGGTGGATGCGGTCGCGCCTGTTCCGGTGGTTGCGGCGGGCGGGATCGCTGACGGCCGGGGGATGGCCGCTGCACTCGCCCTTGGCGCCGCTGGTGTTTGGATCGGCACCCGGTTTATCGCCAGCGCCGAGGCCAACTTCCACGCCCGCTACCGCGAACGGCTGCTGGCCGCGTCGGAAACAGACACAATCTATCTCGAGAACCTTTTTGATGGCGGCCCTTGGAAAGATGCGCCCACGCGTGTGCTGCGCAACAAGACAGTGGCAGCATGGGAGGTTGCCGGGCGACCACCAGTTGGACAACGGCCCGGTGAGGGTGCCATTGTCGCGGTTTCAGCTTCAAGGGGCAACATCAAGCGCTACGCACCGGTGGCGCCGGTCATCGACGTGGAGGGTGACATCGACGCTTTGCCAATGTGGGCTGGCCAGGGAGTCGGGCTGGTTAAGAAAATTCAGCCGGCCGCGGAGATAGTTCGCGAAATCGCTGCTGAAGCGCAGTCGGTCCTAGCCCGGTTGGGAACGACAGGCGAGAACTGAGTGGTCGGCTTCGACCATGGCGTGCGATCGCCCGCCTGCCCATTGCCCGACGGAAGGCGTATCCCTCGCGAAGGTCGGCAACAGGGAACGCGGACACAATTCCACCTGAGCCGAATGTCTGCTTTCGGGAGACGACCAAGGACACTTCAATGGCCGACGTGAGGCGCATTGCGGTCCGGCAGCCTTGGGCCGACTGCGGACTTGCGGCTTCGAGGCCTGGAATGTGAGAAGCGGACGTTCAGGCGCTCCCCATGCATCGACGTGAACTGACCGATTGTGTTGAAGAGTCCGACGCACCGCGAAGTCACCACCGATAATAGAATCCCGTTCCACCCTGACGCCTTGCATGGAATCAGGATTCACTTGTGGGGTCTTTTCGGAACGCCACGGTACGCAAATGCCGTAGTTAGCCGCGACGCGGACTTTTTCAACAGTATCGAACCAATGCGGACATTTGCTTCCGGAACGGGGGCCGAGGTCCCTGGTTTGCAACCAGCCCTCCGCTGTCTTCCTAATGGAGGGCGTGCTAATGGTTAACTAGCTTGGGGATCAGGCCGATTTCAAATTTGATCGCTGGCGCGTGGGCGCCGAGCTGGCAAACATCTAGTAGTAATCCTGGAGGCGATCCCCGCCGCCTCGAAAGCGAGCAAGACGACATCACGACGAAGTAATCGAGGGATAGTTAACAGCCATAGGGCCGCGATAACGGCAGGGGCACAAATGACATTTCTGGTGCGCGTATGGCTAGCGTTGACGGTTGTTCTGGCAATTGTGGTTACTATCTTAGCGGTGCTGGTTAAGCTACAAAACGAGGCGGTGTATTCGCAGCTTGTGCGGCAACGACTTTCGGTCATTGCAGCGGCAACCGCCGCCCCCTTCCGGTCAGTCTCGGAACTTGGTCTCACGGTGGCGACGGTGCGCAATGCCCAAGAGCTGCTGAACCGGGCTTGGCAGACCGATCCCACGATTTCCAACATTGTTCTGCTTGATGCAGCCGGCGGAGTTATCCTTTCTGTTCCGGATGCTGCTGTTCCATTTAGCGCGCGCCAAATGGGTCGCGCAATGGAAGAGGGCTCCAACAGCCAGTGGGGTCTTGAGACTGCGACCGCGCTGATCAGCGGTGCCACCATAAAGGACGAGAACGACGAGCGGGCCGCTGCATTGGCAGTTATCTACCCGATGAACGAATTGCGGACCCACAATCGCCTTATCAGTTCGCAAATTTGGCTGTCGGCGCTGGCGCTTCTGACCGGATTCTCGACCCTAGCTTACGCCGCATTGCGCTATCGTCTGCGTCCGGTTATCCACACCCTCGACGACATCGCCAGCCATGCCGAAGACGACAGCACTTTGACTGCCGGCGACTTTGCCGATTTTCGAGCGACGCTCGCCGCGGGCACCGCAAAATACCGTTTGGCAACTACAAAACTTGCTGCGCTTATTGGGGCAGAGCGCGCGGAAGCTCCACCTGCGGGGCCACAGGGTGCCGACGTCATCTCGGTTCCCGATAGCCCCATGGCTGTAACGGTGTCGCGACGGCTTACGGCGCTCATAGCCGTCCTGGTGCTGGGGATCACCGTATCGCTCGGCACTGTCGCCTACCGCAGCATCGATGACTCCTTTGCTCCCGAACTCGACAAGCGCACGAGGCTTATTGGCAGCATTGCCAATGATGCTATTGCCCGCACGCTTAAGGCGGGTGTGCCACTCGATATGATGGTCGGTGGACGCGAATTCTTCTCGTCCCTGCTTCGTGACTTTCCAGAAATTTCCTACTTCGCGCTGGTCACCAACCGACCCATTTTGGAGATGGGCACCCGCCCGCCCACCACGACGTCGGTGATGCTACAGGCAGGGACCGTCGTGCCGATCGTCGTCGACAACAAGCTGGTGGCCAATGTCGTCGTAATCAAGAACGCGGGATACCTTTCGCGTGAATTCCGCGATCTCATTCTCGACCTCCTGGTGGTGACGCTGGTGACAATCCTGTTGGCGGTTGAACTGGTCTCCTTGATGACCAATCACTCGCTAACCGGACCGTTGACCCGCCTCGACTACATCCTGAAGCTTCAGGCGGCCGGCGATTTCTCCCACCGCATCCTCGTGAGCGGGATTAGCGCCGTCGATAGGCTGGGCCAAGCCCTTTCCTTGCGTGCTGAGCGGCTTGCGGCAATGATGGCAGCCGCCCAGGAGCTACCCAAGGGCACCCGTGCCGTGCAACTGGAACCGGACTTCATTATACCGGCTGGCCGGCCGCTCATCATGAGATTTTGCAGTCTAGGCGATGTGCGACTTCCGCTTTTCCTCATCGCCGCGGCTGACTCATTTCCACTGTCGTTCTTTTCGCTTTATGTCCGGGATGCCGACAATCCGCTGACTTGGCTCAACCCAGGCATCGTTATCAGTTTGCCGCTCGCCGCCTATCTCACAGCCATTGTCTTCGGTTCGCCCTATGCGCGTCCGCTCGCGAAACGCTTCGGGCACCGCAACCTGTTCGTGTTTGCTTCCATCCCAGCGGCCCTCTCGAATTTTGGGTTCTTCATTTCCACCAATGTGCTCGAAATTATCTTTTTCTGTGTGTTCAGCGGCATTGGCTATGCTTTTGCTTCACTCTCTTGCCAGGACTACGTGATCGACGCTGCCCCAAAGGAACAGCGGGCCCAAGCGCTAGGGCTGTTCCACGTAGCGATGTTTGGCGGCTTCTATGCTGGAACGGCACTGGGGGGCGTGGTTGCCGACCGTCTGGGCGAGCGCAGCGTATTTCTGGTTTGTGCCGTCTTGATCGTTATCTCCGCAGCGATGATCTTGCGCATGCTCCCTGGCCCCACCCACGTTTCGGCGCTCACCGAGCAGGGCGGCCGCTCTAAGCTGCGGCAGTTGCTTGGAACAATTGCTGATGGCCAGTTCGCGACCCTGCTGTTTGGCATTATCTTGCCCCAAACGATCCTCGATCAGGTCTTCATCTCCTATCTCCTGTCGCTGCAGATGAACGCGTTGGGCGCCTCCACGGCCGATACCGGACGCCTGATGATGATCTACTTTCTGATGGTGATCCTGTCAGGGTCACTGTATGGGCGACTGCCTGCCGGCAGGATCTCGGCAGTGGGCATCACTGTCGCCGGAGCATTGCTTGGCGGAGTGACGCTGCTCGCAGCAGCGGCAGTTACCAACGGCTGGACAATGGTCGTTGCCGCAATCGGCACCGGCCTTGGCTACGGCCTGGTGAGCGGGCCGCAGACGGCCACGGTGATGGAACTTGCGGAAGGAAGGCTGGCCCATATCGGTTCGGAAAGGGTCCTTGGCGCTGTCAGGGTCATGGACCGAATTGGCAGCGTTGTGGGCCTCGTCGCGATCGCCGGCGTCGCTGGCAGTTTTGGCTATTCCGCCGCAATGGGCTTCATCGCCATCTTGGTGCTGGCCGGGGTTGGCTCGTATCTCATCTACCACGTGGCAAGCCACAGCTTGCCGATCATCGCAGGGAGGAAAGCATGAAATTGACATACCCTATGTTGGCCGGGGCCGCGCTAGCTTCTTGCCTCGTTCTTCCGCCTCGGGTCGAGGCGGCGGAGAAGACCGTTGTGATGATAACGTGGCTGGGCTGCGAGGATGTCTGCAAGGGCCTCAAGGACTCGCTTGAAGAAAAGAAAATTGATGTCAGTTTCGTCGTCGACGATGCGGCACAGGACAAGAGCAAGCTGCCCGACTTTGTCAAGGATGCACGCGACCGCAAGGCTGACGTGGTGGTCACCTGGGGCACCAAGACTACTCTAGGCATGGTCGGCACGTTGAAAGACCAGCAGAACAGCGATCTTCTCAATGACATCCCCGTGGTGTTCACCGTGGTAGCCGATCCGATCGGTGCGGGTATCATCGAAAGCTACGAAAAGACTGGCCGCGCCAATGTGACCGGTACCCGAAACCGAGTTCCCGAAAGCGTCAACATTAAGAGCATCAAGCGCTACCTGCCGAGCTTCGATCATCTCGGCCTCCTGTTCGACCGTAGTGAGCCCAACTCGGTGAAAAAGACGGAGGAACTGACAGCTTTGTCGGAAAAGATGAAGTTCAAATTCGACGCATTGCCACTGCCGGCGCTTGCCGATGGAACTCCGGATCCAGCCAAGCTCCCCCAGGCTGTCGCTCAGCTGAAGGCGGCCGGCGTGCAATTCGTCTACTTGGGCTCGAGCACCTTCCTTGAAAAGAATGCGGACGTCTTCACCGATGCTGCCGTGGCAAATGGTCTACCGGTGCTCAGCCCCTATGAGCATCTGGTCAGCGAATCCCGGGCGCTGATGTCGGTGGCCGCCCGCGACTACGACGTCGGCAAGCTGGCCGGCGAGCAGGTGGCCAAGATCCTGGCGGAGGGTGCCAAGCCTGGCGACATGCCTGTCGTCGCCATGGAGAAGTTCGCCTATGTGGTTAACATGAAGGTCGCTAAGAAACTCAACTTGTTTCCACCTGTCGAGTTCCTGCAATTCGTTGAGAAGGTGGAGTGACGCGAAGCGACTATCGCCGCACCCGCGACGCCCAGCGTGGTCGCCGGCAATGTCCGCTTAAAGGCAGTGACACAGTTAACTTTAATGACCGAGGTGAGGCGCATTGCGGTCCGGCAGCCTTGGGGCCGGGACCAGTAAGTCCGCTTGTGGTCAGTTAAGAACGACAGAGGCCGATCTCGACCCACATCAGCCATGCGGCAACATCCGGTTTCGCACAAGGCTAAGCCATGAGGGCAATGTCTTCAAAACGACGTGGTTGCATTATCGCTGTCCAGTAGGCCAAGCATGCTCGCATTCGAAACGCCAGTCGAATACGCTCAGCGAAGCTTTGAGCTAGGGAGGCAGGACAACCGCACATGGAGCGAAGGCTTACCGCGATCCTTGCTGCCGACGTGGTCGGCTACAGCACGCTCATGGGCGAGGATGAGGTCGGCACGCTCGAACGACTGAAGGGTTGCCGTCGAGAACTGGTCGACCCCGCGATCAAGGAATTCCACGGTCGGATTATCAAGCTCATGGGAGACGGGGCGCTGGTCGAATTCGCCAGCGTCGTTGATGCCGTCCAATGCGCTGCCGCGATTCAGCGCCGGATGGCTGTCCGAGACCCGGGCACCTCCGACCCCCGCCACATCCGGTTTCGCATCGGCGTCAATCTCGGTGATGTCATCGTAGAGGAAAATGACATCTACGGCGATGGCGTCAACATCGCCGCGCGCCTCGAGGCTATGGCCGAGCCGGGGGGTGTATGTATCTCCGGAACCGCATTTGATCATGCCGTTCACAAGGTTGATGTCGGCTTTGCCAGTCTTGGCGAGCAGCGCCTCAAGAACATCGCCGATCCGGTTCGCGCCTATCGATTGCTGCTGGATCCCGCAGCATCGGGAAAGGTCACGGCCGCGCCACACCGGCCGAGCTCGCGCGTCATCATCCTGGCAGGCGCCGCCGCCTTGGCGATCGCCGCGATTGCCGGCATTTTCGCATGGCAGAAGTTCTCAGTGCCATCGCGGCCATCGGTTGCCGTGCTGCCGTTTGCAAACCTCGGCGGCGATCCAGGCCAGGACTATTTCGCTGACGGCATCACCGAGGATCTGATCACCGACCTCACCAAGCTGTCCGGTCTGGACGTCATCGCGCGCAACTCGGTGTTCGCCTACAAGAACAAGCCTGCAGCGCTGGCGGACGTCGCGCGCGACCTTGGCGTCCGCTTCGTTGTCGAGGGGAGCGTCCGCCGCACGGGCGAGCAGATTCGCCTCAATGCCCAGCTCATCGATACGGCAACGGGCGACAATCTGTGGGCCAACCGGTTCGACCGTGGCATGGCCGGCGTGTTTGCCGTCCAGCACGAGATGAGCGGCGAGATCGCCAAGGCGCTTGGCATGCAACCTTCGGCAGCGGAAAGCGAACGCATGGCGCGGCCGCCGACCGAAAACCTCGAAGCCTACGACTTCTATCTTCGTGCCGAGCAGACAGCACGGACCGGTCGGCGCGACGGCCTGCGGGAGGCGCTCACGCTCTACGACAAGGCCGAGCAGCTCGACCCCGCTTTTGCGGAAGCCTTCGCGGCGGATGCAAGCACGACGGTGTATATCTGGCGTGAATCGTTCAATGACATCATGCAGAGCGCGCCAGCACGAAAGAGAGCCTATGAGAAGGCGAGCCGAGCTTTGCAACTCGACCCTGACCTTTCGTCGCCCTATGCTATTCTTGGGATCATGCAGGTCGTGGATCGCCGCTACGAGGAAGCCATCGCTTCGGTCGAGCGAGCCGTCGCACTCGGCCCCGGCGATGCTGAGACGCAAATAGCCCTGGGATACGTGCAACTGTTCGCCGGCAGTCATGCTGAGGCTGCCGAAGCGGTCGAGACGGCGCTCAGGCTCGATCCCAACCTTTCACCTGTAAACCGGCAAATTGCCGGTCTGGTCTTTCTAATTCAAGGGAGCAACGACAGGGCGATCGAGGCCCTCGAACGCACCCGCGACGATGCGCCGTCAGTCGGAGATTTCACGATCACGCTTGGTGCCGCCTACGCCCGCGCCGGCCGCCTGCAGGATGCCAGGGCGGCAGTGGCCGAGGGGCTAGGTGCCATGTCCACACCAGGTTTCGATTCATTGTCCGCATACCGACTCAACGGTGCCCAATATCGTAACCCGCAGGATTTGGCTCTCATCGTCGACGCGTTGCAGCAGGCGGGCTTGCCCGAATGGCCGTTCGGTTTCACCGGCGATGAGCACAACCGCTTGAAGGGCAAGGAGATCGCCTCGCTGGTGCTGGGCCATACTCTGCAGGGTCAGCTTGAGCCCGGTCTCCAACCAGCCTTCCTTCAGATCGGAAGCGACGGCAAGGCGGCCTTCCGCTCTACGACGCGGCTAGTCACCGAGACCGTCCGTGTCGATGGCGACTTATTGTGCGAGCTGAGCGAGAATATGTTCGGGCGCCCCGACTGTGGACCCGTCTATAAACGCCGCGACGATGGAGGCGGCGGCTATTCCTTCGTCAACTCAAGCAAGGTGTTTCACTTTACGGTTGTTCAGTAGAAGCACACGCGCGTCATAACGGACGCACACACTCGCGTCCGATGCGGGAGTAGAATAGGCTGCGCGAAGCCGCTTGATCGACCAAGGAGGGCGCAGGCAGGTATGGAGCGAAGGCTTACCGCGATCCTTGCTGCCGACGTGGTCGGCTACAGCACGCTCATGGGCGAGGATGAGGTCGGCACGCTCGAACGACTGAAGGGTTGCCGTCGAGAACTGGTCGACCCCGCGATCAAGGAATTCCACGGTCGGATTATCAAGCTCATGGGAGACGGGGCGCTGGTCGAATTCGCCAGCGTCGTTGATGCCGTCCAATGCGCTGCCGCGATTCAGCGCCGGATGGCTGTCCGAGACCCGGGCACCTCCGACCCCCGCCACATCCGGTTTCGCATCGGCGTCAATCTCGGTGATGTCATCGTAGAGGAAAATGACATCTACGGCGATGGCGTCAACATCGCCGCGCGCCTCGAGGCTATGGCCGAGCCGGGGGGTGTATGTATCTCCGGAACCGCATTTGATCATGCCGTTCACAAGGTTGATGTCGGCTTTGCCAGTCTTGGCGAGCAGCGCCTCAAGAACATCGCCGATCCGGTTCGCGCCTATCGATTGCTGCTGGATCCCGCAGCATCGGGAAAGGTCACGGCCGCGCCACACCGGCCGAGCTCGCGCGTCATCATCCTGGCAGGCGCCGCCGCCTTGGCGATCGCCGCGATTGCCGGCATTTTCGCATGGCAGAAGTTCTCAGTGCCATCGCGGCCATCGGTTGCCGTGCTGCCGTTTGCAAACCTCGGCGGCGATCCAGGCCAGGACTATTTCGCTGACGGCATCACCGAGGATCTGATCACCGACCTCACCAAGCTGTCCGGTCTGGACGTCATCGCGCGCAACTCGGTGTTCGCCTACAAGAACAAGCCTGCAGCGCTGGCGGACGTCGCGCGCGACCTTGGCGTCCGCTTCGTTGTCGAGGGGAGCGTCCGCCGCACGGGCGAGCAGATTCGCCTCAATGCCCAGCTCATCGATACGGCAACGGGCGACAATCTGTGGGCCAACCGGTTCGACCGTGGCATGGCCGGCGTGTTTGCCGTCCAGCACGAGATGAGCGGCGAGATCGCCAAGGCGCTTGGCATGCAACCTTCGGCAGCGGAAAGCGAGCGCATGGCGCGGCCGCCGACGAGCAATCTCGAGGCCTATGATTACTATCTACAAGCCGAGACGGCGTCACGCAGCGTCCTGCAGGCCGGGCTGCGGGAGGCGCTTGCGCTCTACGACAAGGCGGAGGAGCTTGACCCCGCCTTTGCCGAAGCCTTCGCGGCCGACGCGCGCACCACAGTCTATATCTGGCGGGAGGCCTTCAACGACGTCATCCAGAGCGCGCCAGCACGAAAGAGAGCCTATGAGAAGGCGAGCCGAGCTTTGGAACTCGACCCTGACCTTTCGTCGCCCTATGCTATTCTTGGGATCATGCAGGTCGTGAATCGCCGCTACGAAGATGCGATTGCCTCTGCCAAGAAGGCTGTTTCAATCGGTCCGGGCGATGCAGAGGCGCAAGCAGCCCTTGGATATGTTCAGTTATACGCCGGCAATCATGCCGAGGCAGCCACTGCGGTCGAGACGGCGCTCAGGCTCGACCCCGACCTCTCAGCGATCAACCGGGAAACTGCTGGGCTGGTTTTTCTGCTCCAGGGCAATGTCGAGAAAGCGATCGAGACTCTCGAGCACACACGCGACGATGCGTCCACGGTTGGCAACTTTCGGTTTACGCTCGCTGCGGCGTATGTCCGGGGCGGCCGCCTACCGGATGCGAAAGCCGCAATCGCCGAGGGGCTCCGCCTCGTAGCAGGGTCCAGCTACGTGGACTCTTTGGCTGGGTGGGAGATGACTCATGCACATTTTCGGAATCCGCAGGATCTGGCGATACTCGTCGCCGCACTGCGCCAGGCGGGCCTACCCCAATGGCGCTTCGGCTTTACCCCGGCCGAACAGGACCAGTTAAAGGGTGCCGAGATCGCGTCCCTCGTCATTGGCCATACACTGCAAGGCCAGATCGAACCCGGTCTCCAACCAGCCTTCCTTCAGATTGGAAGCGACGGCAAGGCGGCCTTCCGCTCTACGACGCGGCTAGTCACCGAGACCGTCTACGTCGATGGCGATCTGTTGTGCGAGCAGAGCGAGAACCTGTTCGGTCGCCCCGACTGTGGTCCCGTCTACAGACGCAACGACGCAGCCGGCAAAAGCTACTCCTATGCCAATACAAGCAAGGTGTTTCACTTCACCGTGGTTCGGTAGACGCACACGCGCGTCTCAATGATAGTGATCGAGTTCCAAATTGGCCGCGACCTTCGGCCAGTTGGCATCGGCTTTCGGGATATTTTCAGCTGCATGCGCGGCGAAATCATCCGCATTGTCGACGTCGTAGATCAGGTAGAGCTTGCCGTCGATAATCTTGAATGCCTCAGGATCGACATTGACCGTGACCCCCCCGCCCACGACTTCGCCGGCGCAGTACCCGCCATATTGAGGAGCGTACTTGACCGGTTCGCTCATGAACATTTCCTGGTGTTTCTTGCTGGCGAAATGCCAAGGTGTCCCCAGCCATTCATAAGTGAACTCTTCGGAGCCCTTCACGGCCTTGCCGTCAGTGAAGTAAGCGACCGTGTCGTAGCCCATGATCGCCACACCACCAAAATAGCCGGTGTTTACCGAATCGTCGGCACATGCCGATCCCGCGCCGGCGACCACAGCTACCGCGACCAGGGCAGCCGTCCCCAAACTCCGAACCAGTCGTGGCTTGATCATCGTGCTCATCTGTATCCTCCGTTAATCGTGGATCTCGGCGCACTTCGCCGCGTTCGCCTCGCCAAGAATTTTGGCTTGGCAGGTAGCACCATGGCGTTTGAAAAGTCGTATGATATCCGTGTTGCCCTTCCAGAATGCGCGCGTTATCGGCATGTAGCCATGCCCCTCGGCATGGTTCACATTGGCACCTTTCGCAATGAGGAACTCGGCCAGTTCAATGTGGTTTTCCTCGCCGGCCACCAGCAACGGCGTAGCACCCGCCTTGTTGGCGGCATCGTCGAGCACCGCGCCTTTTTCCAGCAGCAGCTTGGCGATCGGCAGGCTGCCCGAGAAGGCCGCCGCATGAAGCGGGGTAAAGCCGCCCGAGTTACGCGCCATGATGTCGGCACCCTTGGCCAGCAAGAAGTCGGCGATTTCCGGCTGGTTATCGAGCGCTGCAGCGATGAGCAGCGTTGCCTGGTCGCGCGCCCGGCTGTCGACGTCGGCACCGCCTGCCAGGGCTTGCTCCACGGCACCCTTGTCGCCGGCGGCGATGGAGTCGAACAACTGCTCACCTGCGGCTGCTGTCGTAGCCGCCAAAACCAGCATTCCAAGTGCCAGCAATCCGCGCATTGTGCAAGGTAGCATATTAGCTTGTGGTCATACAAGCTGTCCTGGGCACATCAGGTGGATCCAAGGCGGACGGCGCGGCCAGACATAGCGAACGCGGCCCAGGGCGGGAAGGCGTTAGTGCTACTGGCTTCGTCAGTAGGGGCACCGGGTCCAGTCTGAATTTTGAAGAGCGTCGATTACCGAGGCGCCGAGCGGCGTCGAGCGTAACCGCCTGTTGCTCCGTTGGGATAGCCGGTAAGCGCAAAGGTGGCCGGTGGCGGAAGTGTCCGCTTTCGGATGCAACTATGGCTTGCTCAATGACCGACATTGGGCGCGAAGCGGACGTTCGATCACGCTGCGGATCGCTCGGCACTCCTTCCTTTCGGTGTCGGCTTTCCCAGGAAGTGGGCAAGCGCCAACTTCCTCGAATTCCGATCGAGCGCATAGGAGGTATGTCTGAAGGCTACGCCGTCCAGCAGGCCCTGAATGTAGCCAGCAATGCTGTCAGCCGCCATGATGAGTGCGGTATCTACAGTATGGATGTAGCGGCTCGTCACCGACCCTCGTGAATGACCGACCAAGGCGGCGATTGTTGCCTCGGTGAACCCAAGGTCGTTGGCGATGCTAGCGAAGCTGTGCCGCAGAACATGGGGTGTGATACCGGCCAGGTCGGTCTTCTCGAGTAGTTTCGTCCAGTGCCTGGGGAAGCTCCCGAATGGCGTGTCATCCTCCCAGCCAGGGAAGACATAATTTTCGGCGCCCTCTTCCTCTTGGCGGCGATCCTCGAGGTATTCCAGGACCGGCAGACCGATCGGACGCACCGACGCTCCTTCCTTGCTGTCGGTCAGGCGCAGGCAACTGCCCTCAACATCGACTTCTCCGTAACGTAGGCCGATCACTTCGCTGCGCCGGCAGCCCGTCAGGGCGATCACCCGGATCATTTCCGCGGTGGCCTCGTGCTGCCCGTCCGCGGCCGCTTTCCGCAAAATATCGCCCAGCGTGCGATACTCCTGCTCGCTGAGGCGGCGCGCGTTAACCCTGTCCTTCGGCTTGCGAACACCATGCACAGGGTTCTGCTCGATGATGCCGAGTTCGACCGCATAGGTGAGAATACCACCGAAGAGACCTATCGTTCGAGCCGCCGTGCCCGCTCCACCGCGCACGATCGCGCGCCCCCGCAGCTTGTCCGTCTTGACGTTCGCGCGTGTCTTGCCCGCCATGATGTCCTTCATAGCCTGGGTGATGTCGGACTTGGCTAAATCTCGCACCCGTCGACTGCCGAGCAGCGGGACGATGTGGCGCTCAACGCGCCCGACATCGGTGGAGATTGTCGTGGCTTTCTTTGGCCGTCCCCTTTTCCCGAGCACGAGCCCATTCTTGAGATCTTCGAGGTAGCGGGTGCAGAGATCCTTGACCGTGATCGCCTCGCGATCAAGCTTGCGCTCCTCTGCAGGGTTGCCGCCCCTTGCGACCTGACCCAGCAGCACTTTCGCCTCGCGCCTGGCTTCCTCAGGAGTCCAAACTCCGTGCAGGCCAATCGTGTAGCGACGCGAGCGCCCGGCACTGCGGTACTGCAGAACATAGCTGCGCTTGCCCGAAGCGAAGACACGCAAGCCAAAACCGGGTAGTTCTTCATCCCATATCACATAGTCCGAGGACTTGATTTTGGTGGCATCGATGGTTCGTTTGGTCAGCTTCGCCATGCTAGGGTGTCTCCTTGACAGAATCCCTGCGTAAGCAAAGCGTAAGCACGGCAGGGAGGGGTTTGAGCCGTCCCGTCGTACCGTCGGCGCTGATCGATTTCAAAGTTCTTTTGTGATTTCAGTGGCATAGCGCACATTCGGATGGAAACGGATAGGTTCGGCGAAAGCCACTATCCATTCTCCGAAGGCAGAGGTCACAGGTTCGAATCCTGTCGGGTGCGCCAACTTACCGATGCATTACAACAACTTAGATAACCCTAAAGAGCGTCGCGCTGAACGGATTCATGCGACCGCTTGAAGTCTTTGTTTAATGCATGTCGTTGTCCCAGAACCGCGGCACTTCTGGGCGACATGCATGAGTGCCCGGGTCTAGGCACGGGCGATCAGTCGATATTCGGTGTTATTGGCGCGTCGATTACCACTTCCGCCCGTTCAGTCAGACGCTATGCTGCTGACGTGACACCAAGGCGCGCGTTCGTGATGAAGCAAAGTCAACACCGCTTGCATGAGCGGATGACCATTCGCGGCCACCTCGAACCCGCGTCCTTCCTGCCCTGGATCATGCGCCATGCGGCCAAGCTCGGTCTCGCGCACCACATCGCTCATGCAAGCACCGATCGCATCGAACTCGATATTGTCGGTGCGGCGGAACTGATCGACATGATGGAGATGGGATGTTCGCTTGGGCCCATTGAAGTCTGGGTCGAGACGATCGACCGCGCGCCTGTCGAGCAAAAAAACATATAGCTTTGCGTGTGGTTACCCTCCGTTTGCACTTAATTTAATCAATATTGCAATTGCGAAATAATTATGCATACGTCAGCCGCATCGAGCGGTTAGCCAACTCCTTGCGCCGGCATCTCTCTGATCGGGAAACAGTAGTATCAGTACGGAAAGTAAGGTCATGCTGTCCGACAAGACGGACACCTGGGTGCCGGTCGCCCTTACCCAGGATCTGCCAACAGGACAGGTAATGCCGGCGCGGACGCCCGCCGGTCCCATTGCCCTCTGGCGAAGCCAATCGGGGCGCTTGGCGGCATCGGCGGATCGCTGTCCGCATCGCGGCATGCGCCTCTCCCATGGCTTCGTGCGCGGCGAGGCGCTCTCCTGCATCTATCACGGCTGGACCTATTCGCAGGCCGGTCAGTGCCTGCGCATTCCTGCCCATCCCAGCCTCACGCCGCCGGAGACGATTCGCGTTGCGACCCGGTTGGTCGAAGAGGCGGGCGGGATCATCTGGGTCGCTGATGGAGAGCCTGACGGCAAGCCACCCCTTTTTGAGGGTTACGCCCCGCTCCGTTCATTGACGGCCCGCGCCGGATGTTCGGCACTCTCGGTCGCTGCCGGTACGAAGGCCACCGTTGAAGGATACGTCTGGCAGGCGCCCGGCGCGCCGGCAATCCGCCTGCTGCCTATCCCGCAGGAAGCCGGCGAGACGCTGATCCACGTCCTTGTTCCAGCCGATTGCGATGCGTCCGAGCGCATCGCCGCCTCGCGAGCCGCCGAGAGCCTTCGGCGCATGGCCGAAGGGATCGAGGCGAAAGGGGCTGTGCCATGATCGACGATGCGATGCGCGACGAATGGTATCCGATCGGGCTTTTCAGCCGGCTCGACCGCTATGGGCGCGAGACCACCCTGATGGACGAGCCGATCAAGGTTGCGCTCGACGCCAATGGCGCGGCGAAAGTGACAGGCGAAAACGGGCGCGTGCTGCCGGTTTCGGTGCGCTATGGCCATATCTGGTCGTCGCTCGGCGAACCGAAGAAACCGGTCTTCCCGATTCCCGAGGCAGACCAGCCCGGGCGCCGCTTCGTCGATGTCGGCGTGGTGCGGGTGCGCTGCTCGCCGCTCCGCGCCGTCGAGAACTTCCTCGACATCGCACACTTCCCCTTCGTCCATACCGACATCCTCGGCTCGGAGCCACATACCGAGGTCGAAAACTACAAGGTCGATATCCGCGAGGAAGAGGATGAGGTCTGGGCGACCCAGGTGAAGTTCTACCAGCCGCAGGCGGCGAAATCCGCGAGCGGAGGTATCACGACGGAATACATGTACCGCGTGCCGGCTCCGACCTGCTCAGTCCTCTACAAGACCTGCCCGCCGCGCCCGGGCGAATGGGATGTGATTGCGCTATTCGTCCAGCCGCTTGCCGAGGATCTCTGCGACGTCTGGCCGTGGATGGCGCTTTTTGATGACGAGACGCCACAGACCGACCTCATCCATTTCCAGCAGACGATTTTCCTGCAGGACCGCTCGATCCTCGAAAACCAGATCCCGCGTCTTTTGCCGCTCGATCCCGGCATGGAAATCCCGACGCGCGCCGACCTGACCTCGGTCGCCTATCGCCGCTGGCTGAAGCGCCACAATTATACCTACGGCGCGCAATTGGTGGCACAATGAAGCTTTACGACTACATCCTCTCCCCAAGTTGCTACAAGGTGCGCCTGATGGCGACGCTGTCAGGTGTGAAGCTCGAAATCCGCCCGGTCGACTTCCATCCCGGCGCCGAGCATCGCGGCCCCGAGCTTATGGCACTTAATCCGGGAGGCTCCATCCCGATCCTTGAAGACGGCGACCTGATCCTGACCGAGTCTTCCGCCATGCTTGGCTATCTCGCCGCGAAGGCAGCACCGGCCTGGCTCGGCAGCGGCGCCCCCGAGGAGACGGCGCGCATCCAACAATGGCTTTCCTTCTCGCACAGGCTGACCGCCAACCTCGGCGGCGCGCGCCTGCATGAGATGCTGCTGCGTCCCGGTGACATCGGTGCGCTTCAGGCCAATGGCATAGCGGCACTGCGTGAGCTGGAAGCCGGCCTCTTCGAACAAAAAATGCGTGGCGATCGGTTTCTCGCATCCGACCGGCCGACGATTGCCGACATTGCTTGCTTTCCCTACGTCGCGCTCGCGCCCGACGGCGGCGTTTCCCTCGATCCGTATCCCACGATCCGGCTCTGGTCGCGAGCGCTCCGCAGCCTCGACAATTTCATCGAAATGCCCGGTATCCACCGGCTGCACGAGTTGAAGCCCGAACCGCGACCCATGCTGGACGAGGCGTGAGGTGACCGGCTATCTCCTGAAGAATTGCGCAGCGGTCATCACCGACGAGGGCAGGGGTCCGAGCGTCCGGCGCAATGTCGATGTGCTGACGAATGGCCCGCAGATCGAGGCAATCGGGGAAGGCCTGCACAGAAGCGAGTTGCCGGCCGGTACTATCGTGCAGGATGCCGACGGCTGGTTCGTCTATCCCGGCCTCGTCAACACGCACCATCACTTCTTTCAGTGCTTTGTGCGCAACCGTGCCGAACTCGACTGGACGAAGCTGTCGGTCATCGAATGGCTCGACCGGATCTATCCGATCTTCTCCCGGCTCAACGAGGATTGTTTCTACCACGCCTCGATCACGGCGATGGCAGAGTTGATAAAGCACGGTTGCACGACGGCCTTCGACCACCAGTACAATTTTCCGCGCCATGCCGGAAAACGGCTCATCGACCGGCAGTTCGAAGCGGCCGACCTTCTCGGCATGCGTTTCCACGCCGGCCGCGGCGGCAACACGCTGCCAAAATCGGAAGGCTCGACCATTCCAGACGAGATGCTGGAGACCACGGACGAATTCATTGCCGACTGCGCACGCCTCATCGACACTTATCACGACACCAGTCCCTTCAGCATGCGTCAGGTCGTGGTCGCTCCCTGCCAGCCGGTCAACTGCTACCGCGAGACCTTCGTGGAATCGGTTTCGCTGGCGCGTGATCGCGGGGTGCGGATGCACACCCATGTCGGCGAGGGCGAAAGCCCGATCATCGAGGCCCGCCACGGCATGCGTACGGTGGACTATCTCGAGGACCTCGGATTTGCCGGCCGAGACACTTTCTATGCCCATTGCTGGGAGCTGACGCATGACGAACTGCGGCTGATGGCGGCGAGCGGCACCGGTGTCTCGCATTGCCCGGAGCCGGTCTATCTGGTGGGTGCGGAGGTGACTGATATTCCCGCCATGTCCGCCTTTGGCCTGCGCGTCGGTCTCGGCTGCGACGGTGCTGCCTCGAACGACAATTCCAACCTCATGCACTGCATCCATTCCGCCTACATGCTGCAATGCCTGGCGGCCCCGACGCGCGCTCATCCCGTGCCTGCGCCGGCCGATTTCCTCGGCTATGCGACAACGGGCGGGGCCGCGCTTCTGGGCCGCAATGACATCGGCCGACTGTCGCCCGGCATGGCCGCCGACCTCTTCGCGATCGACACGCGCCGCATGGATTATGTCGGCACGCGCCACGATCCATTGAGCCTGATTGCCAAGGTCGGCATCGGCATGCCCACCGACATGACCATGATCAACGGCCGCATCGTCTGGGAGAAGGGTGCGTTTACCGGGCTGAACGAGGCCCGGCTTGCTGCGGACGCGGAAACCGCTTTTGCCGCGGTGGAATTCTAACAACTTAAGACAGGGGAACTGACATGCTGAACTATCTGACCCGCAGAACTCTGATGAAGGGCCTTGCCGCAACAGGGCTTGCCGGCGCGCTTGGCAGCCGTCCCGCCTTTGCGGCCGACGAGCCGCTCGGTATCACGCTCGTGCTCCCGTCGCCGGTCGGCGATGTCGGCTGGGGCCATGCGCTCGCCGCCGGCCTCGAGCCGGTCAAGGCCGCATACGGCGACAAGGTGAAGATCACCGTCATCGAGAACATCGCCGAAGGGCCGGACGCCGACCGGATCATGAACAAGGCCGTCGCCGACGGTAACAAGTTCCTGATCGCCGGCTCATTCGGCTACCAGAATGGTGCACTACAGATCGCCCGCCGCGATCCTGCGGTCACCGTGCTGCATGCCTCCGGCTTCCAGACTGCGCCGAATTTCTCGCCCTTCGCGGCGAAGTATTTCCAGGGCACTTACCTGCTCGGCATAGCCGCCGCAGCTCTTTCCAAGACCGGCAAGGTCGGCTCCGTCTCGGCCTTCGCCATTCCGGAGCTGATCACCTCGATCAACGCATTTACGCTCGGCGCACAGACCGTAAATCCCGATATCGAGGTATCGGTCGTCTGGGTGAACTCCTGGTTCGACCCGGCCAAGGAACAGGAAGCCGCCAAGGCGCTGATGGCACAGAACTGCGACGTGATCTTCTCGAACGCGCAGGACACACCCTCCGTGATCTCGGCCTGCGAGGAGGCTGGCGTCTACGCGTTCAACCTCAATTCGTCGATGAAGAAATATGCACCGAAGAAATATCTCGGCTGCATCGCGACGGACTGGTCGCCCTTCTTCAAGGCTTCCGTGGATGCCCATCTGGCCGGAACCTTCAAGGGCGCCAACACCTTCCTCGGCGTCGCCGAAAAGGTGGTGGAGGTCGTGGACTGGAACTCAGATATCCCAGCCGACACGATGACGAAGATCAAGGAAGTGGCGGCGAAGATCGCCGACGGCAGCTTCTCGCCCTTCACAGGTCCAATCACCAAGGCCGACGGCAGCGAAGCCGCCGCCGCCGGTGCGACGATAGCGGATCCCGAGATCGTCGCGATGGACTGGCACGTCAAGGGTGTCACCACACCACTGCCGAAGTAAGTCATGACCCCGCCCCTTCTGTCGCTCCGCGGCATCTCGAAGAGCTACGGCCAGATCCGGGCCAACCAAGCCATCGATCTGGACGTGGCGCACCAATCGATCCATGCGATTCTCGGGGAGAATGGGGCGGGCAAATCGACGCTGATGAAGCTCATCTATGGCGTTGAACAGCCGGACGAAGGCACCGCCGTCTGGAACGGAGAGCCTCTGCGCCTTGCCTCGCCCGCTGAGGCACGGCGCAGGGGCATCGGCATGGTCTTTCAGCATTTCTCGTTGTTCGAGACGCTGACTGTCGTCGAGAACATCCAGCTCGTCGTCCCCGGCGGCAAGGCGGAGCTGGCGGGGCGCATCCGCAGCCTCGGCCAGGATTTTGGCCTTGAAGTAGATCCTCTCGCCGATGTGCACGCGCTCTCGGTCGGCGAACGGCAGCGGGTGGAGATCATCCGCTGCCTGATGACGGACCCGAAGCTGCTCATTCTCGACGAGCCGACCTCGGTCTTGCCGCCGCAGGCGGTGAAGAAGCTGTTCGACACGCTCAGGCGCCTTCGCGACCGCGGCGTGTCCATCCTGTTCATCTCCCACAAACTGGAGGAAATTCGCACGATCTGTGACCAGGCGACGGTCTTGCGTGGAGGGCGCGTTATCGGCACCGTCGACCCGCGCGACTATGATGCGCACGACCTCGCCCGGATGATGATCGGCCGCGACATGCCCGAGGTGATGCCCGCGTTGGCCATGCCCGAGGGGGAGAAGCGGCTGGAAATAATCGGCATGGACTACACGCCGGACGACCCCTTTGCCACGCCGCTCTCCGGCATCAGCCTCACGGTACGATCAGGCGAGATCCTTGGCATAGCCGGAATATCGGGCAATGGCCAAGGCGAACTTGCCGCGCTCATCTCGGGCGAAGCGATGCTGCTGAAGGAACAACGCGACCGGATCTACATGATGGGCCGCGACGTAGGCACACTCGATGCGGCCGCGCGCAGGAGATTTGGCTTCGCCTTCGTGCCCGAAGACCGGCTGGGACGCGGCGCGGTCCCTGAAATGTCGCTCGTGCTCAACACCGTTCTTACCGCCCATCCTTTCGATCTCGTGAGGCGCGGCCTCATCAACAGCGCCGCAGCGTCGGCTTTCGCCAGCGAATGCATCCGTCAGTACGACGTCCGCGCCTCCGGCCCGGATGCCGAAGCGGGCTCGCTGTCCGGCGGCAACTTGCAGAAATTCATCGTCGGTCGCGAGATGATGCTGTCGCCAAAACTGCTTTTCGTGGCGCAGCCAACCTGGGGTGTAGACATTGGCGCTGCATCCGCCATCAGAAGGCGGCTCATCGCGTTGCGCAACCTGGGCGTGGCGATCCTCGTAATTTCCGAGGAACTCGAGGAACTTTTCGAACTCTGCGATTTCATCCAGGTGCTCCATCATGGAATGCTGAGTCCGCCTCTGGTCACGCGGGACACGCGCCCCGAAGACATCGGCAGATACATGATCGGAGCACATGCCTCGCCAGAGAAGGTTCCTGCATGAGCGTTTGGGCCGCGCCGTTCCTCCCCGCGCTCGTCCGTCGGGAGCATGCCTCGCTCGTCGCGGCCATGCTGGCCCCGGCTGTCGCGCTTGGCATGGCGATCATCCTCAATCTGGGCCTTTATGTGCTGATAGGCCGAGATCCGGCGGCCGTCCTGTACGCGATGCTTCTCGAGCCGTTCCTCTCCTGGGCATCGTTTGCGGAGGTGCTGCTGAAGGCGGGGCCCCTTCTCCTCATTGCTCAGGGGCTGGCGATCGGTTTCCGCGCAAAAGTGTTCAACATCGGCGCGGAGGGCCAGTTTATCCTGGGCGCTATTTTCGCCTCGGCGATCCCCGTCTGGTTTCCGCAGGCGACCGGGCAGTGGATCTGGCCGCTGATGCTGCTTCTCGGTGCCCTCGGCGGTGCACTTTGGGCATCTATCACCGCCTTCTGGCGCGTCAGGCTCAATGCGAACGAGATCCTGGTCTCCTTGATGCTGAGCCTCGTTGCGGCGCAAGTCCTCAACTACCTGCTGCTCGGCCCATGGAAGGACCCGGCCGGCTTCAATTTCCCACAATCCGTCATGTTTCAGAACGACGCGATGGTGCCGACCCTGATCACCGGTACCCGCGTCAACGTCTCGCTGCTCATCACACTTGCGCTCTCGCTGGTGGCCTGGGTTTTCATGCAGCGAAGCTTCATGGGGTATAAGCTCAAGGTCGGCGGCCTTGCCCCGCGCGCGGCCGGTTACGCCGGCTTCAGCGAAGGGCGTGCGATTTGGCTATCGCTTCTGATCGGTGGCATGGCGGCGGGACTGGCAGGCGCGGCGGAAGTCGCGGGTCCGCTCGGCCAGCTGCAGCGCTCGATCTCGACCGGCTACGGTTATGCGGCCATCATTGTCGCCTATCTCGGCGGCTTGCATCCAGTCGGCATCATCTTTTCCGCGCTCTTTATGGCTGTCCTCTATATCGGCGGCGACAATGCGATGGTGTCGGCAAACCTGCCGATCGCCGCCGTCCGCGTCTTCCAAGGCAGCTTGCTGCTCGCCTATCTCGGCGCTGTGGCCTTCGTGCGCTACCGCATCGAGTGGCGCCGCCCCCATCACCTGAGCCAGCCATGAACGCCGTCGAGTTCATTATTTCGGGCATGCTCGCAGCGGCAACCCCCTTTCTCCTTGCCGCACTCGGCGAGTTGGTGGTCGAGCGCGCCGGTGTTCTTAACCTCGGCGTAGAGGGCCTGATGGCCCTCGGCGCGGTGCTCGCGTTCATCGTCGTCTACCACGGCGGTGGACACCTGCTGGGGTTCGTTGCCGCCGGCCTCGGTAGCGCCGTCCTGTCCCTCGTCTTTGCAGTGCTGGCACTCGGATTCCGGGCAAACCAGGTCGCGACAGGCCTTGCGATCGGCATTCTCGGCCAAGGCCTTTCGGCGCTGTTCGGCAAAAGCTACGAGAGCTTGACGGTGAAGGGGCTCCCGAAACTTGTCTTTCCCGGCCTCTCGGAAATCCCGGTAGTCGGCAGGCTGTTTGTCCAGGACGTCGTCGTATGGCTTTCCCTTGCCGTGACGTTTGCGATCTGGGCGATGTTTGCCTATACGAGAGTCGGCCTTGTCGTGAGGGCAATCGGCGAGAATCCCAAGGCAGCCCACGCCATCGGCTATCCGGTCATCGCTATCCGTGTCGCGGCCATAGCTTTTGGTGGCATGATGGCGGGTTTTGCCGGCGCCTATGCGGCGGCGGTGTACACGCCCCTTTGGGCGGACGGTATGATTGCCGGACGTGGCTGGATCGCGATCGCACTCGTTGTCTTTGGTACGTGGCTCGCTGGCCGCATCTTCCTGGGTGCCTGCCTCTTCGGCGCGGTTTCGCTGATGAGCCTCGCCGCCCAGGCGACCGGTCTGGACTTGCCATCGCAACTGCTTTCCAGCCTTCCCTATCTCGTTACGATCGTCGTGCTCGGTGTCATCTCGGCGGACCGCCGCTTGCTCAGGCTGAACGGTGTCGCCTCGCTTGGCGAACCCTTCGAACGTTAGCCGGGATGAAAGTGGATTTGCGAAACTCGGCGTAAGTTGAAGAGATTCGAAACGCCAGCGGACGATCGGCATCCGATCCAAAGGGCAGAAACGCCAAACGGGGCGAAGGTATGCCCGCAAGGGTAGCGCTGACGCCGTCGACTGCGAGCAGCGGAACGATGTGACGCACAACGCGCCCGACATCGGTGGAGATCGTCGCGGGTTTCTTGGGTCGTCCCCTTTTCTGCAGTACGAGCCCCATTCTCGAGGGTCCATTCTCCACCGCAGCCTAGCGAAGCGGCGTCGCAAGATGGCCTGAGGCATGCGCCCGGTAAATTCCCGCATGCGAGCACTCGTCCTGCCTGTCTAAGGTTCCGAGTCTAACCGCAAATCCTCGATTTTTTCCGCCAATTCCAAAATATATATTCCGGTCGCCGCAAGAAGCCATAACAACGATTCCCAATACTACCTATTCTTGCAGAAACTAAAAACGCTACACTCGCGTAATCATATTGGTAACGGATGCTGTTCAACCTGCGTCCAGGCAACCAACACGGGGAGCGTCATTATGGATTTCTTTAAAAGTTTAACAAAGGCCTTGGCCGGTGGCGCTGTTGCCGTGGCTTTGTGCTTTCCGGCTGGCGCGGGCGGGCTCAGTGTGGGCATCGGCGGCAGCGGTGGGGTGGGCGTCTCGGTCGGCGGCAGTGGCGGCGGGCTTGGCGTCGGCGTCTCGGTCGGCGGCAGCAAGGGCGCCAATGTCGGCGCAACGGTCGGCGGCACCAGCGGCACCACCGCCAGTGTCGGCGCTACGGTTGGCGGCACCAGCGGCGTTGCGGCCGGCGTCGGCGCATCGGTGGGCACGGGCGTCGGGGTCGGGGTCGGCGCAACCGTCGGCAGCGGTGTCGGGGTCGGCGCCGGTGTCGGGGTGGGCAATGGGGTGACGGCCGGGGTCGGGGTCGGCATTGGCGCACCGACCGCGCCCACCAGCCCTCGGGATCCCAACACGCCGGCGGTGCCGACGCGACCGGCGGTGGTTGCCATCAGCGCCATGTCGGCCGGCCAGATCGCCAAGATGAAGAAACGCTGCGCCAGCGTGCTCAGCGGCAAGGGCACCTACGACCGGGACCTGAAGGAGCTCTGCCGGATATTGGCGCGGCGCTGAGTACCGCAACATCGCATGTGCCGTGGGGCATCAGTCTCTCAGCCAGCCCCAATGCCGCAAGGTGGCGGGCATTCTTAGGGAGCGAGCTTTGCCGAGCGGTTCAGCGTTTCGCGGAAAGGCGGAACCGGTCAGGCTGTGCGCTTTCATCGGCGGCATTCTGCATGGCTTGGTCACCGAGCCGAAGGAAGCGCGCCGCCCGGTTGCGGCCTTAATCTGACCTCTACCGTCCGTCCGGTCACCCGTTTGGGCCGGCTCGAAGATTCGCCTCTGGCCTTTTGTATCACCCGCTCTAGCTGCATTGTGTTAGGCTCGTCATGTTAGCCTTGTCTTGCTGATGGAGGTTTTGATGGATCGGCGATCATTCTTGACAGCATTGTTTGGCGTTGCGGGGGCCGCGGCGCTTGCTACCGCGGTTCGGCCTCTCGAGGCCGTGGCCGGGGTTCCCAATGTCGGTAACGGCATTCTCGATGAACTCGACAAGCAGGATGCCAATTCGTTTGATGACGACGAAGGCGCTGGCGATGTTGAGCAGATCTCGCATCGGCGATGGCACCATCGTCGCCACCACAGGCGGCATGTCTGGAGACGGCACTGCCGCACGTTCTGGCGGCATGGCCGGCTGCGCCGGCGCTGCTATCGCAGGCGCTCCTTTGTCGTCTTGCGGTTCTAACCGCGGCACGTTCCCGGATAGTCCCTGCCCTGAGGCGCAACCACCAAACAGACCCATCCCGATTTGCATCGGGATGGATTGGTTCAGCTTTATCCAGCCACAGCTGCCACCGACTCCCGCTCGACCAGCGGGCATTCCAGCTTGGTGATGGGATAGCGGCCGCGGCCGGCAGGCGGCGGCACTTCGAGCTGTTCGATCGCCCATTGGCCCATCGCCATGTGCGGCAGGATCGATGTCGTCAGCGGCGGGAACAGATGGCGGGCGATCTCCTCGTCGTCATAGCCGACGACGGAGATGTCCTGCGGGATGTGCAGGCCCGCCTCCTTCAGCGCTTCGTAACAGCCGATGGCCGTGCGGTCGTTCTGGCAGAAGATAGCGGTCGGACGCTCTTTCAGCGCCAAAAGCTTCACGGTCGCCGCGTAGCCGGCGCTCGCCGACCAGTCGCCCTCGACCACCAGTTCGGGATCGAACGGGATGTCGGCGGTGGCGAGCGCCCTGCGGTAGCCTTTGAGGCGGTCCTGCGCGGCCTGCATCCACGGCTCGCCGGTGATGGTGGCGATGCGGCGGTGGCCGTGGCCGATCAGATGCCGGGTCGAGTTCTGGCCGCCGGCGATCTCGGACGGCACCACGGCCGGGAAGGCATAATCGGCCGTGTAGCAGTTGAGCAGGATGACCGGGATGTCGAGGCCGTAGAGGAAGTCCGGTGCCGTGATCTCGCGGGTGAAGATGGTCATGTAGACCAGCGCCGAGATGCCGCGCCTGGTGAGCGCCGTAATGGCGCGCGGCTCCATGACGGCGTCGCCCATGGTCTGCGCCACGAGCAACACATTGCCGGCGTTCCACGATGCCTGGCGCGCGCCCTCGATGGCGACAACGGCTTCCGGGCTTGTCGCCAGCTGGTCGACAGCGAAACCGATGACACCGTCAAGTCCATCGAAGGCGGCAACAGCTTTGCGCAGCGCCGAGAAGGCGGGTGCTGCGTAGCCGAGCGCACGCGCGGCGTCGATCACCCGCTCGCGCGTCTGCTGCGACAGCCGGATGCCGGGCGAATCGTTGAGCACGAAAGAGACGGTCGCCTGCGAGCAACCGGCTGCCCTGGCAATGTCGGTCATGGTGACGCGGCCGCCCTTGGCAGCTCTCGCCGGCGCCTTGCGCCGCTTCGCCGTGTCGTCCGGATCCCTCGTCTCGCTCATGGCATTGCGTCCCAATCCCCAGCCTGTCTAGTCGCAAGCCTGCCACACCGACAAGATGGTGTCGCGCCGTCGACCAATGGAAATAGTCGAAGGCGATTATCTTTATTAGCAGTTTTGAAGTTCCCCGCCATGCCGCTGCGGGCTGCGTGAAATTCAAGGACTGCAAGGCATCTGCTTGCGCGAAGCCGTGCTGCACCTGTTCGGGCAAACTAGACCTAGGGCCACCGCCGAGTGTCCGCGCGAGACCTCTGCTAATAGTGTTTACTAATACAAAACGACGCTGTAACGTCAATCCGCCGTGTCCGGTCAGGTGGGACCCGTGCGGCGAGAAGTGCACGTGAATGGCCCGATGGCGAGCGGGGTTTGCCTCCGCAAGCTTGGTCTCGGACATGTGATATGTCAGACAAATCAGACTATTTACGAGCACGGGATGAGTCTCTAAAGTCCGTGATCGCGACCGACGACGCCATTCTTCAGCGCCGGGAACCCCTGAGGAGGAGGGCGTCCAAATCGCGAGCGGCAAGTCAGTGAATGCAAGATCGGTTCAGTCCGACGACTGAGCCAAAACGGGAGGTTGAACATGAAATCCTTGATACGACATGCATCCGTGGCCACCGCAGCCCTGCTGCTTGGCCTGACCGCGACAGCCATTGCGCGCGCCGACGACAAGCCGACGCTGGCCTTCGTCGTCAACGGCGCTTCCGATTTCTGGAAGGCCGCCGAAGCCGGCGTCAAGAAGGCGCAGGCCGAATTGCCCGACTACAATCTCGAACTCAAATATCCCGAGCAGTCCTCGGTCGCCATCCAGCAGCGGCTGATGGACGATCTGGTGACCGCCGGCGTCAAGGGCATCATGGTCTCGGCCGTCGATCCCAAGACCTCGACCGACGGCCTGAACAAGATCGCGTCGGAAACGGCGCTGTTCACCACCGACTCCGATGCCCCGCAGACCAAGCGCGTTGCCTATATCGGCTCGTCCAATGTCGACGCCGGCAAGCAGGCGGCCGAGATCGCCAAGAAAGCGATGCCGGACGGCGGCAAGTGCCTCGGCTTCGTCGGGCTGCTCGGCGCCGACAATGCCAAGGAACGCATCCAGGGCATGAAGGACGGCCTCGCCGGCAGCAAGATCGAACTGGTGGACGTGCGCGGCGACGACATCGACCAGGCGCGCGCCAAGAAGAATGTCGAGGACGCGCTGGTCGCCAGCCCCGACATCACCTGCATGGTCGGCTTCTATTCCTACAACACGCCGCGCATCTATGAAGCGCTGCGCGACGCCGGCAAGCTCGGCTCGATCACCGTCGTCGGCTTCGATGACGATCCGATCACGCTGGGCGGCGTCAAGGAAGGCACCGTGGCGGCGACCGTCGTGCAGCAGCCCTTCGAATGGGCCTATCAGGGCATGAAGCTGATGGCCGCCTATCTCAAGGGCGACAAATCAGGCATTCCGGAAGGCGGCCTGATCATCATCCCGACCAAGATCATCGGTAAGGACGATGTCGACACCTATGCCGCCAATCTAAAGGCGATGTCCGGAAACTGAGACCACGAGCAGTTGCGCCGGCTCAGGGTTCGCCTTGAGCCGGCGATCGTGTTGACGGGCCGGCCAAGGCCCGTCAGTCTGTAGCCCACCGGCTGCTGGCAAGCCTGATCAAATATGGCGTGATGAATTATTCCGACCCATCCATCGTCGCAACCACCCCGTTCCTCGGCCTCGAGAACGTGCGCAAGACCTATCCGGGCGTGGTGGCGCTGGATGGTTTTTCCATGGAGGTCAGGCCGGGAGAGGTGATCGGCTTGGTCGGCGAAAACGGCGCCGGCAAGTCGACCTTGATGAAGATCCTCGGCGGCGTCACCAGGCCGGACAGCGGCGCCATCACCGTCGACGGCGTTGCGCATGACGGGCTCACCGTCGAAGGCAGCCTGGGGTCGGGCATCGCCTTCGTCCACCAGGAACTCAATCTGTTCGAAAACCTCGATGTTGCCGCCAATATCTTCTTCGGCCGCGAGCCGTTGCGCGGCGGGCCGCTGAGATTGGTCGACCGCGCCAAGCTGCGCGAAATGGTGGCGCCGCTGCTGAAGCGTGTCGGCGCCAACTTTTCCGCCGATACGCCGGTTGCCTCGCTGTCGCTTGCCCAGCAGCAGATGGTCGAGATCGCCAAGGCGCTGTCGATCAAGGCACGGCTGGTCATCCTCGACGAGCCGACATCGAGCCTGCCGCTTGCCGAAACCGACAAGCTGCTCGACGTCATCAAGGCGCTGAAGGCCGATGGCATCAGCGTCATCTTCATTTCGCACCGGCTGCATGAGGTCGAGCGCGTCGCCGACCGCGTCGTGGTGCTGCGCGACGGCATGCTGGCCGGCACCTTGCCGAAGAGCGCCATCAACCACGACCAGATGGTCAAGCTGATGATCGGCCGCATGCTGAAGGAGCGCGAGAAGGCCTCCGAGGCGGCGCGGGCGCCGGGCGCCACGGCTCTCTCGGCCAAAGCCATCCGCACCCCCGCCTACCCTGCCCGGCCGGTCGACCTCGACATCAGGCGCGGTGAAATCCTCGGCCTCGCCGGCCTTGTCGGCTCCGGCCGCACCGAACTGGCGCGGGTGTTCTTCGGCATCGACAGCACGCTTGGCGGTGGGCTCGAACTCGGCGGCAAGCCGCTTGTACTGGGTTCGGCGGCCGATGCGGTCGCGCATGGCATTTTCCTGGTTCCGGAAGACCGCAAGCTGACCGGCATTTTGCTTGACCTGTCGATCGCGCAGAACATCTCGCTGCCCAACCTGCCGGCGCATGCGAAGCGTAGACTGGTGTCGGCAAGCTCCGAGGCCGCCACCGCAGAGAAGCAGAAGACGAATCTCGGCATCAAAGCGCCGTCGGTGCAGACGCGAACCGGCACGCTGTCGGGCGGCAACCAGCAGAAGGTGGTGCTGGGCAAATGGCTGGCGATGAACCCGAAGGTGATGATCCTCGATGAGCCGACGCGCGGCATCGATATCGGCGCCAAGGCCGAGATTTACGGGCTGATGCGAGCCTTGGCCGATGCCGGCGTCGCCGTGCTGATGATCTCCAGCGACATGGAAGAGGTGATCGGCGTGTCCGACCGCATCGCCGTCATGCATGAGGGCCAGATCTCGGGCATTCTCGACAAGGAACAATTCAGCCAGGAAAACGTGCTGTTGCTGGCGGTCGGCAAGCCGGCAAACTAGCGGGCTTCAGGCGATTGCCGGTCCGGCGCATTGGGGAGAAGACGATGAGCAAAAAAGATCTCGGCCTGCTGATCCTGATCCTGGTGGTCGGCGCCGTGGTGACCGCCATCAACCCGCGCTTCCTTTTGCCGATCAACCTCGCCAACACCTCGAACCTGATCGGCCTGTTCGGGATCCTCGCCATCGGCCAGGCCTTCGTCATCATCACGGGCGGCATCGAATTGTCGGTGGGGTCGCTGGTGGCGCTGCTCGGCACGCTGTTCATCGATTTCATCGCTGTGCGCGACATGCCATGGCCGCTGGCGCTGCCGCTGATCCTGGTGCTGGGCGGCATCATCGGGCTGGCGCATGGCTGGCTGATCACAAGGCTGAAATTGCAGCCCTTCGTGGTGACGCTGTGCGGCCTTTTGATCTATCGCGGGGTCGCCCGTTTCTATACCGCCGACGGCACCGCCGGCTTCGCCTTCGGCCAGAATTTTCCCGAGCTCGAATTCCTCACCGCGGGCCGCAGCTATGGCGTGCCCAACAGTTTCATCGCACTGATCGTCATTTCGATCGTCATGTGGGTGGTGCTGCACCGCTCGGTGTTCGGACGCTACCTCTATGCCATCGGCAAGAACGAAGAGGCGGCTAAATATTCGGGCATCCGCACCGGCCGCGTCGTGATGGCCGCCTATGTCATCTGCGGCGTTCTGACGGCGCTGTCGGCGATCTATTTCGCCATGTACACGCGCTCGATCTCGCCGGCCAGCCACGGCCAGTTCTACGAACTCTACGCCATTGCCGCCGCCGTGCTCGGCGGCTTCTCGCTGCGCGGCGGCGAAGGCTCGCTGGTTGGCGTCATCCTGGGCACCGTGCTGCTGCAGGAGTTGCAGAACCTGGTCAATCTGCTCGGCATCCCGTCCTCGCTCAACTTCGCGGTGATGGGCGGCGTGATCCTGATTGGCGTGCTGGTCGACCAGCAATGGGGCGTGTTCCGCGCAAGGCGGCTGATGCTCGATGCCAGCCGCAAGACTGTCGCGGCCGAGTAGCGCTACATCACGCCGGAGATATCCGAGAAGGCCATCGCCTTGCGCAGCACCTCGGCGAAGCGTTCTCCGGCGGCTTCGCGCTGGCCGCCGTTGTCGATGGAGGTGACACCGGGTCCGGACAAAGCGACATTGGCGCTGCGGGCGAGCCGAGCCAGCACTTCGCCGCGCGATTCGCGGCCGCGCTGGGCGAGACGCTCGGCGAGGATTTCCGGCGAAGCGGTGATCTCGACGACAGCCAGATTGGCATAGCGCTCCCGCAGCACCGGGATGACTGCGCGCGAGACATTGGCCACGGCGACATGGCCATTGGCTATCGACCAGTCGACATCGGCCGGGATGCCATAGCGCAGGCCGTGCGCCTCCCAGGAAATGGCGAAAGCGCCGTCGGCCTGGGCCTCGGCAAAGGCGGCGTCGGCCAGCGTGTCGTGATCCTCGCTTGCGGCGTCGCTCGGCCTGGTGATGACCCGGCGGACGAACTCCAGCCTCGTCTCGTCGGCAAACAAGGTGCGGGCATAGCCGATTACCGCATCCTTGCCGGCGCCGCTCGGGCCGACGACGGCGACAAACACGCCGTTGCGGAGCGGAAAGGCCTCGCTGCTGAGTTCGCGCTCGATCGACGCCGAGACCATCAGGCGACCCGGCGCCCTTGGCGCCAGACAGTGCGCACGACCGGCACATGGTCGTCGACGCGCACACGCACCAGATCGGCGCGGCGGCCCTGTTCGATGACGCCGCGGTCGTTGAGGCCGATCGCCTCGGCCGGATTCTTCGACACCATCGCAACCGCCTGCGGCAGGGAAATGCCCTCGACGACGTCGCCGAGGAAGAAGGCCGACTGGATCAGGCTGAAGGGAATGTAGTCGGACGACAATATGTCGAGCAGGCCGTCGCCGGCCAGCGTGCGGGCCGAGACATTGCCCGAATGCGAGGAGCCGCGCATGACGTTGGGCGCGCCCATCAGTACGCCGAGCCCGGCATCCTTCGAGGCCTTGGCGGCTTCCAGCGTGGTCGGGAATTCCGCGACGCGCACGCCCTGCTCGATCGCCTCGTCGACATGGCCTGATGTGGCGTCGTCATGGCTCGCCAGCACAATGCCCCGCTCGTTGCAGGCGGCTGATATCGCCACCCGGTTCGGTCCCGAATTCTTCGCCGATTCCGACATCCGCTTTTCGCAGAACAATTGGAAGTCGCGATCGGTCAATTTCAGCTTGCGCTGATAGTAATGGGCGTAGGTCTCGAGATTGACGAACTGACGCTGTCCCGGCGCATGGTCCATCAGCGAGGCCAGCTTGACCCGCTCGTCGCCATCGAAATTGGCGAAAGCCCGCAAGCAATCCGGCGCCGAGACCTCGCAGCGCAGGTGCAGGAAATGGTCGGCCCGCAACCGGTCTTTCGCGACGCTGTCCTCGATCGCGCCGGCGAGCTTGCGGATGTCGTCGGAGGTAATATCCGCGTCCTCGTCCATGCCGACACGCAAAGCGTCGAGCACGGTGGTGATGCCGGCGGTGGCCACCTGCGCGTCATGGGCAAGGACGGCGGCGATCGGGTTCCAGCGCACTTTCGGGCGCGGCGCATAGTGGCCTTCGAGATGGTCGGTGTGGAGCTCGACCAGACCGGGAATAATGTAGTCGCCGCCCATGTCCTCGCCAGCCATATTCCCGCCGATTTGGCCGGTGCCGGCGTCGACGCCGCAGATAAAACCGTCGCGCAGCACGAGCGACCCTTCGACGATCTCGTCGGCAAGCACGATGCGGGCGTTGTGGAGAACGGTTTCGGCGGTCATTCAGGCAGTCCTTGCTTACTCGGACGAATTGCGGTTAGCGGTTTTTCGGGCAGCGCGGCGGCCGAGCGCATGATGCGAAAGCACCATGAACGGAGCGCCCGGTTCGGTTTCGACGAACAGCGTCAGCGCATCCACCAGCACCGGCTGCTGCAGCACATCGGCGAACAGGCTGTCAATTGCCGCGCGCAGACGTTGGCTTTCCTGCGGCCCGGCCCGGCCGGACAGTGTCATGTGGAAGCGAAAGGTCTCGAACACGTAGGGGTAGCCCCACTGACAGAGATTGCGGAACTCGGCCGGCTTCAGCGAATCCGGGCTGCGCCGTTCGATTTCCGCTTCGGTGAGCGGCCCGCGAAAACGGTCGAAGCTAAGCACGACATCATCAGCGAAACGGTTGAGCGGCGGCAGCGGGCCTTCCGGCAGCAAAGCGAAGAAACCATCGATCTGGCTGACGACCAGGCGCGGGATGGTGACCGTCGGCGTTGCTTCGGCAAAGGCGTCCAGCGCCGCGCGCAGCGAGCTTTCGGTTTCGTTGGCGGCCAACCGGAAGGGCGCTTTCAGCGTCGCATGAAAACCGTAGCGCCGCGCCGATGCGGTGTGAAAGGCGACTTCGGCCGCCGACAGCTCGCCCACCGCCTCGACCGGCCTTGTGGCGGCGCCAAAGGGGTCGCGGCCCAGCCAGTTGGCGGCAATCCGGGCCAACGGCTCGTCCTGCCTTGGGGTGAAATAGATGGCGTAGCGCATCGAAAAAAATCCTCGTCAGCCCGCTGCCATAGGTGATTTCCATGACGGATTGACGAAGCTTATGCGGGTTTTCGAAGGCAAATCGACCCCATGGTCGTTAGCCGACGATTTTTCGCTGCTGGACCAACAGCTTCCGCCGCAAGCGTAGGCCGATCAGGCCTTCATCAGCCACTCGTGCTCGGGCGCGTTGTGGAACTTCCACGTCCGCTTCGGCCCGGCCATGACGTTAAGATAATAGAGGTCGTAGCCGTGGCAGGCGGCGCAGGGGTGATAGCCCTTGGGCACCAGCACAACATCGCCGTCCTCGATCGCCATGGCTTCGTCCAGCTCGCGGGCGCCGGTCTTGTCGGCGTCGGTGTAGACGCGCTGGAAGGCAAAACCCTGCGGCGGGTTGAGGCGGTGGTAGTAGGTTTCCTCAAGATAGGATTCGGCCGGCAGATTGTCCTGGTCGTGCTTGTGCGGCGGGTAGCTCGATGTGTGGCCGCCGGGCGTGATGACCTCGACGACCAGCAGCGAGTCGGCGGGCTTGCCCTCGGGCAATATGTTGGTGACGTAGCGCGTGTTGGTGCCTTTGCCCCGAGTCTCCTGGCCGAGGTCGTGGGGTGCGATGACGCGAACGGGCAAGCCGCCGCCCAGGCCCGGCGCCGAGCAGACCGCGAGTTCGAGATCGGTGTCGGCGGTGACCGACCAGTCCGAACCCTCGGGGATATAAACCGACCACGGCTTGCCATCGAAGGGCGACATGCGCTCGCCGAGCAGGCCGAGTTCCCGGCCGCCGGCCTTTGCCGTGCCCTTGCCGGTGACGAACACCAGGCAGACTTCGCGATCCTGCGTCTTGCCGGATGCGGTCTCGCCCGGCTTCAGCCGGTGCAGGTCGAAGCCGACATAGGTCCATCCGGCGCTGTTGGGCGTGACATGCGCGACGCGGCCATGGCCCTTGTCGGCTTTGACGAGCAGTTTCGACATGTTTTGTCTCCTATCGCAAGTCTTCGAGGTCGGCCTCTCAACTTCGTCATCCTAGAGCGAAGCTCCGTCGCGAAGACCCTAGGATGACGAAGCGAGGGACATTCCGGCCAATCACCGACGTAGGCGATACGCCAGGTGTCGAGTGTCCGACCCGCAAGCCCTTCCGAGCCACGGCCGCTTCATTCCTTCGGTTCGGCGTCCGCCTTCGCTTCGCCGGTCTTCGGTCGATCAGGCGTAGCCTTGCTCTCCTCCACCGGCTTGTAAAGATAGAAGAACTGCCAGACGGCGTAGGCGGCAAAGCCGAGCGCAATGATGCCCCAGAACGGGGTGCCGGAGGCGAATTCTATTCCGGCCCAGATCACGCAGACGGCGACGACGGCAACGCGCCGCCACAGCGGCCGGAAGAACGGGTGCTCGTAATCCTTCATCGGACCGGCTTACGCATTGGGAAAGCCTTGCGTCTCGACCGTGTAGCCGGCCGCCGTCATCACCCGCATCAATTCCTTGTAACCCACGTGGGCCATCTTCAGCGGCGGGTTCTTTTTCGGGTCCTGCTCGGCCTCGACGACGAACCAGCCTTCATAGCCGTGGTCGGCGAAGCGCTGCACGATGGCGCCGAAATCGAGCGAACCGTCGCCAGGCACCGTGAAGGCACCGAGCGCCACGGCGTCGAGAAAGGACTGCTTTGTGCGGTCGAGCCCGTCGATCACGCCCATGCGCACATCCTTCACATGGACATGGCTGATCCGCTTGTGGTGGTTGTCGATGGCGCGCAGCACGTCGCCGCCGGCAAAGGCGAGATGCCCTGCATCGAGCAGCAACGGAATGCCTTCGCCGGAATGGCGCATGAAGGCATCGAGCTCCGGCTCAGTCTCGACCACTGCCGCCATGTGATGGTGATAGGACAGCGGCATGCCTTGCTCGGCGCACCATTCGCCGAATTCGGTGAGGCGCCTGGCATAGGCTCTCATCTCGTCGTTCGACAATTTCGGCTTGGTGGCGAGAGGCCTGGAGCGATCGCCCTGGATCGAGCGGCCGACCTCGCCATAGACGATGCAAGGCGCATTCACCGCCTTGAACAGGTCGATCATCGGCTGGATGCGATCCTTGTTCTTGCCCATGTCCTCATCGACCAGCGTGCCGGAGAACCAGCCGCCGCACAGCGTCACGTCGGCCTTTTTCAGGATAGGCAGCATGATTTCGGGGTCATTGGGAAAGCGGCGGCCCATTTCCATGCCGGTGAAGCCGGCCGAGCGCGAGTGGCGCAGGCACTCTTCCAGCGAGACGTCGTCGCTGAGTTCGGCAAGATCGTCGTTCCACCACGCAATGGGGGACATGCCCAGTTTGGCTTTCAAGTTTTAGCTCCGGTCTCTTGTTCACCCTCCCCCTTGTGGGGAGGGTCGCTGCGAAGCAGCGGGGTGGGGGTGCGGCGCCAGACCCCCACCCGGACCTGCGGTCCGACCTCCTCACAAGGGGGAGGTAGGGGGCAGCGCTGACTTAGCATCAATCGCCGATTGTCTGCATCTGCCGCTTTTCGTCATAGGCTTTGCGCGCTGCGTTGACCTGCGGCCGTGCGGAGACTTCCGGCACCGCGACATCCCACCAATGGCCGCCGGCATCGGTGGAAATCAGCGGGTCGGTGTCGATGACCAGCACGGTGGTGCGGTCGTTGGTTTTCGATTTTTGCAGCGCGGTCTCCAGGCCGGTGATCGACGGCACCTTCTCGGCAATAGCGCCCATGCTCGCCGCATGCGCGGCGAAGTCGATGTCGGGCAGGATCTCGTGGCGCGCGTCCTTCAGGAGGTTGTTGAAGTTGGCGCCGCCGGTGGCCATCTGCAGCCGGTTGATGCAGCCATAACCCCTGTTGTCGAGCACCACTATGGTCAGCTTCAGGCCGAGCATCACCGACGTGGCGATTTCGGAATTCATCATGAGGTATGAGCCGTCCCCGACCATGACGACGACCTCCTGGTCGGGCTTGGCCATCTTGGCGCCGAGCCCGCCGGCAATCTCGTAGCCCATGGTCGAGAAGCCATATTCGCCATGGTACGAGCCGGGCGCGCCTGCCTGCCAGAGCTTGTGCAACTCGCCCGGCAGGCCGCCCGACGCATTCAGCAGCGTTACGCCGGACCCGAGCGCGCGCTGCACGGCGCCGATCACCTGCGCGTCCGAAGGGAAGGCGGCGTTGGTCGACGCCGTCACCTTGGAGGCTTCGGCCTGCCAGGCCTTCTTGCCTTGGGTCGCATTGTCGGTCCATGTCGCCGGTGCTTTCCACTTCCCCAGCGCAGCACCGAGTTCGGCGAGCCCTTCGGCCGCATCGGCGACCAGCGGCAGCGCGCGGTGCTTGCCGGCGTCGAAAGGCTGCACGTTGAGCCCGATGATGGTCTTGCCGGAGTTCTTGAACAGCGCCCACGAGCCGGTGGTGAAATCCTGCAGGCGGGTGCCGATGGCGAGCACGACATCGGCTTCTTCCGCCAGCCGGTTGGCCGCGGACGTGCCGGTGACGCCGACCGCCGCCATGTTGAGCGGATGTGTGTCGGGCAGCGAGGATTTGCCGCCTTGCGTCTCGCAGACCGGAATGCCGGCGCTCTCGGCGAATTTCGCCAGTTCATCCGAAGCCTGCGAATACAGCACGCCGCCGCCGGCGATGATCAGCGGTTTTTTCGCACCCTTCAGCGCGGTGACCGCCGCCGCCAATTCATGCCGGTCCGGACGCGGACGGCGCTGGTGCCAGACGCGCTCGGCGAAAAAGCTCTCGGGATAGTCATAGGCCTCGGCCTGCACGTCCTGGCAGAGCGACAGCGTCACCGGGCCGCATTCCGCCGGATCGGTCAGCACCTGCATGGTCCGCGCCAATGCCGGGATGATCTGCTCGGGACGGGTGATGCGGTCGAAATAGCGCGACACCGGACGGAAGCAGTCATTGACCGTCGCGGTGCCGTCGGAAAAGTCCTCGGCCTGCTGCAGCACCGGGTCGGGAATGCGGTTGGCGAAGACATCGCCCGGCAAAAACAGGACGGGCAACCTGTTTACATGGGCGAGCGCCGCCGCCGTCACCATGTTGAGCGCACCGGGGCCGATCGAAGAGGTCGCGGCCATGAAGCGGCGGCGGAAATTGGCCTTGCCATAGGCGATCGCCGCATGCGCCATCGCCTGCTCATTGTGGGCGCGGAAGGTCGGCAATTCGTCGCGCAGCTGGTACAGCGCCTCGCCGATGCCGGCGACATTGCCGTGACCGAAGATCGCCCACACACCGCCGAAGATGGGCACTCGTCTGCCGTCGATCTCGGTCATCTGCTTGCTCAGAAAGCGGGTCAGCGCCTGCGCCATCGTCAGGCGGATTGTCTTGCTCATGGTGTTTTCCTCCGCAGTCCTCTTGCCGCGCCTTTATGCTGCTTTACGGCCACGCGCGGCAAGCCACGCTTCGGTCAACTGTTCGAAGCGCGCGGCCATGTCGGCGATAGCCTCGTCATCCGTCATCTTGCCCGCCAGCCATTGTTCGGCGGCGTGGACGAAGATGGTGCGGCCGACGGCAAAGCCCTTGACGATCGGTGCCTTGGCGGTGGCGGCAAAGGCCGCTTCCAGTTCGTCCTGCGGCGCTTCGAGACCCAGCAGCACGACGCCACGACACCAGGGATCGTGCTTCAGGATCACCGCTTCGATCTTGGCCCAGGCGCCGGCCGACGCCTGCGGTTCGAGCTTCCACCAGTCCGGCTTGATGCCAAGCGCATAGAGTTCTTCCAGGGCGCGCGGGATGGTCGTTTCGTCGAGCTTGCCGTGCTTGCCGGCGATGATCTCGACCAGAAGCTCCCGGCCGACCTTCCGCGCGGCTTCGAACAGCGAGCGCAGCTTCTGCTGCTGCTCTTCCTTGAGCGCTGCCGGATCGTCGGGGTGATAGAAGCACAGGCATTTGATGCAGTGGTCGACCGGCCATTCCACCAGTTGCGAGCCGATGTCCTGCGAGAACTCGAAGCGCAGCGGCCGCGAGCCCGGCAGTTCGACGGGACGGCCGAGCCAGGCAAAGGGGTGGCGGGCGAATTCGAACATCGCTTCGCGGCCATGCTTCTCGTCGATCAGCATGCCATAGCCGTCGCGGCCGGCGGCGACTTTCGCCGCAGCCTTGACCGCCAGCACCTTGAAATCGCGGATGCGCGCCGGATCGGCGCCGGTCTTTGCCGCGACGTCCTCAAGCTGCACACGGTGGTCGCAGGCGAGCGCCATCATCGAGGGGATATCGCGGCGGCGGGTCGTCGCCCAATGGATGTGGTTGATCGCCTCGTCCTTGCGCAGAGCGAGGTGCTTGCTGCCGTTCCTGAGGAAGAACTGCAATTCCTCGAAGGTCGGATATTCCGGCGCGCAGAGCAGCCGCGACACGGCGAAAGCGCCGCAGGCATTGGCCCAGGTCGCCGCTGTCGCATGATCTTCGCCACCCAGCCAGCCGCGCAGGAAACCGGACATGAAGGCATCGCCCGCGCCCAGCACATTATAGATCTCGATCGGAAAGCCCTTGCCGACGATACCGTCTTCCAGATCGTCGCTGACCGGCCCGTCATAGACGATGCAGCCCATGGCGCCGCGCTTCAGTACGATGGTTGCCTTGGACAGCGCGCGGATCGTCTTCAGCGCGCTCAGGCAATCGTCGGCGCCCGAGGCGATCATGATCTCTTCCTCGGTGCCGACGATGAGGTCGCAATCGGGCAGCACCGTCTTCAGCTGGGCTGAGACGCGGTCGGATTTGACATAGCGCTCAAAACCTTCGGCATGGCCGGCGAGCCCCCAGAGGTTGGGGCGGTAGTCGATGTCGAACACCACCTTGCCGCCCTTGGCCTTGATGATGCGGATCGCCTTGCGCTGGGCGGCGTCGCTGTTGGGCCGGGAAAAATGCGTGCCGGTGACGACGATCGAGCGGGCCGAGGCGATGAAGGCTTCATCGATGTCTTCTTCGGCGAGCGCCATGTCGGCGCAGTCGCTGCGATAAAAGATCATCGGCGAGACGCCTTCGCTCTCGACCGAAAGCAGCACCAGGGCCGTCAGCCGTTCCTGGTCGGTCTTGAGCCCATCGACATTGACGCCTTCGCGCCGCAGCTGCTCGCGGATGAAGCGGCCCATCTGCTCGTCGCCGACGCGGGTGAGCAGCGCCGAGCGCAGGCCTAGTCTCGCCGTGCCAACCGAGATGTTGGCCGGGCAGCCGCCGACCGATTTGGCAAAGGAGGTGATGTCCTCCAGCCGCGAGCCGATCTGCTGGCCGTAAAGGTCGACGGAAGCGCGACCGATGGTGATGACATCGAGCGTCGCCTGTTTGGCGTCCACGGCTTCGCTCATTGGAACCTCCCGTCGGTCTTGTTGTCTTGAGCAACGTAGTTGGGGGACACGCGCGAGCGGCAGCGTGGCGCCGGGAATATGAAATAATAATTCCAATCCATAGTCAATATGGAATGAGCATTCCTTCCTTTAAAAGTGCCGAAGAGCGATGGCTGCTGGAGACTTAGGATGGAGACCCGTTACCGCGCAACCAGATGTGGATCGAGACGAGTTTGAGGGGGAAAGCCGCCAGCCGACAAAACGATTCGGTTATGAAAAAGCACGCCAGACCACACTCCCAAGGTCGGGAGAGTAGCGGGCGATGATAGCCTCCTGATCATTTTCCTGCGTCAGAGTTACCTGCTTCCAAGTAGCGTCACCTAGCAATCGCACAAAGCGGTCAAGGTGCTCAATCTCAGTTTCTCCGCTGACTTGCCTAGGATCGAAGTCGAACTCGATTTCGACAACGGTGAAGAAGTGACATGCAAGCTGGATTGGCCCGACGTAAAAAGAAAGTAGGCTGTCTGTTTCGCTTTCCAGGGCGGCTTCGACCCCCAATGGCATCGATTCGATCTTGCCGGAGACACTGAAATTGGCGGGGTCCATTCGAGGAGGATGTCCCAGACGGCCTGCCAATCTGCCTCAGACGTGTTCAGAACGTAGATATCTCGCCATGAGCCGTCCCAAGCGAAATCCGATGCGATCTGTTCCCAATTCATGCATGAACCATTCTCGATGAACTTCGGTTCTAGCATGGCATACGGGATGATCCCTTTCCACAGATCCCAAGTCCGCATTTTCCGGACGGAAAACCGCTTCACGCCTTTTTCTGGGATTGCCTAGACCTTGCGCTTCTTTCCGGTGCTGCGCCGCTTCTCGCCGACGCCGACGGTGAGCGCCATGGCCAGCGCCATGGTGGCCGACAGCGAGCGGAAGCCGGCGAAATCGGCCTCGGCGACTTCGAACCAGACCTTGGCGAACTGCGCTAGTGGCGAAAACGAACTGTCGGTGATGGCGACGATCGGCACGCCCTGTTCGGAAATGGTGCGGGCTTCCTCGATGGTGGCCGGTGCGTAGGGCGAGAAGCTGATGGCGATGACGGCGTCGGCCGGGGTGGCGAAGGCGACCATTTCGGCATTGAGGCCGGCGGCGGATTCGATCAGCTGGTTGCGGATCTTCAGTTTGCCCAAGGCATAGGCGATATAGCTTGCCACCGGGTAGGAGCGCCGCTTGGCCAGGACATAGATGGTCTCGGCCTTGGCCAGCAGCGAGATCGCGTCTTCCAGATGCGCCTCGTCGAGCGTTCGCGAAATATCGTTGAGCGAAGTGCTGGCGGCGGCGACGAAGCCGTCGAAGATGGCTCGGTGTCCAGCACCCGCATCGGCCTTGGCGCGCAGCGCCTGAAGGCGTTCGTCATAAGAGGAATTGCGCTCGCGCAGCCGCTCGCGAAACACCTGCTGCAAGCTGGTGAAGCCGTCAAAGCCTAGTTGCTGGGCAAAGCGGATCAGGGTGGACGGCTGCACGCCCGCCGAAGCAGCGATGCTGGCGGCGGTGCCGAAGGCGATGTCATCAGGGTTGTCGAGCGCGTAGGCGGCGATCTGGGCGATGCGCTTGGGCAAGGTTTCACGGCGATCGAGGATCGTGGCGCGCAGCGTCTCGAAGTCGCGAGGTACCCGTTCGTCCATCGTCGCCCCGTCCAAGCTCATCTAGAGCATGATGCCGAAAAGTGTGCAGCGGTTTTCGGACGACATCATGCTCTCTTTAACTCAAGTGACGTCCTCTCTGCCCCATCATAGCGAGCCTGCGCAAGAAGGCCATAAAAAATGAGGCAGACATTCCATTCGGAGAAGAAATGGACTAATTCATCCATCGATCGCTTCAGGTATTGGGAGAAAGAAATGGTCGGCGTTGGTCTTATCGGCACGGGTTTCATGGGCAAATGCCACGCCATTGCGTGGAGCGCCGTCGGTGCCGTCTTTCCCGATGTCGCCAAGCCGAAGCTGGTCCATCTCGGCGAGATCAACGAGGAGCTGGCCAAGCGCAAGGCCGGTGAGTTCGGCTTCGCCAAGGCGTCGGGCGACTGGCGTGCCGTCGTCAACGACCCCGAGGTCGATATCGTCTCGCTGACCACGCCCAATCAGTTCCATCCGGAGATGGCCATCGCTATTCTCGAAGCCGGCAAGCATCTGTGGTGCGAGAAGCCGATGGCGCCGAGCTTTGCCGAAGCAGCGGCGATGGCGGCCGCGGCGAAGAAGTCCGGCAAGGTCGCAGCGCTTGGCTACAACTACATACAGAGCCCGGCCATCCGCCACATCGGCGCGCTGCTCGAGGAAAAGATCATCGGCGAGGTCAACCATCTGCGCATCGAGATGGACGAGGACTTCATGGCCGATCCGGAAGCGCTGTTCTTCTGGAAGCATGAGGCCGCATCCGGCTATGGCGCGCTCGACGATTTCGCCGTGCATCCGCTGTCGCTGGTGTCGACGCTGTTCGGCCGCGTCGCAAAGGTCATCTGCGACATGGCCAAACCCTATGTCGACCGCAAGCTGGCCAGCGGCGGCCGCCGTGCGGTGGAGACCTACGACATCGCCAGCGTTTTGATGCATCTGGAAAACGGCATTGCCGGCACGCTGCTGGTCAACCGCTCGGCCTGGGGCCGCAAGGGCCGCATCGCCATACAGATTTTCGGCTCCAAGGGATCGATCCTGTTCGACCAGGAGCGGATGAACGAAATCCAGCTCTACGTCACCGCCGATCGCCCGACCGAACAGGGCTACCGCACCATATTGGTGGCGCCGCACCACAAGCCTTACGACGCCTTCCTCCCGGCGCCGGGCCATGGGCTAGGTTTCAACGACCTCAAGATCATCGAGTGCCACGAATTGCTGACGCGGCTTGCCGGCAAGCCGGCACGGGTCATCGAATTTGCCGAAGGGCTGGAGATCGAGCGCACCGTGCACGCGATGGCGAGGTCGTTCGAGGAAAAGCGCTGGGTGGATGTGCGGTAAGATCCGCTTCAGCCGCCAGCGACAGCGTTCGCCTCCCAGCCACTGACCCAGACCTGCCGCAGGCGATCGCCTTCGCCCTTGAAGCGCAGCCCGGTCGCCCGGCAATCCGCGATGCGGTCGCTGCGGAAATTGCGGATGGCCTGGCGCAATTCGCACCAGGCGACGATGTTGGCGGTTTCTGAATAGTAGATCAGCGCGATCGGACGGATCAGCCGCTCGGAGGCGCGGCCGATTTCGTCGCGATAGGACAGGTCGAGCTTTTCCTCGTCGCGGATGGCGCGGCGCACAAGCGCCAGATCGATGGTGCCGATTGCCGGTGCTGCGAACCCCCAGACATGCAGCGCGTTGGCGTCGAACGCCTGGCGCAACGGCGGCGGCACGGCGCTGGCGATCTTGGCGCTGACGCGCTTGGCCGCCTGCTTGAGTTCGCTGTCTCCCGTGCGCTCCAGCAGGGCGAGCGACAGGACGATCGCTTCCATCTCCTCGATCGAAAACATCAGCGGCGGCAGGTCGAAGCCGGGCCGCAATATGTAGCCGATACCGCGCCCGCCTTCGATCGGCACGCGCATTGCCTGCAGTGCGGCGATGTCGCGATAGATCGAACGCATCGTGACTTCCAGCTGCCCGGCGATCATGGCTGCCGTCACCGGCTGCCGCGCCAGCCGCAGGATCTGGATAATCTCGAACAGCCGCGACGCCTTGCGCATTTCCTCTCCCTGATGAACGCTACTGACACATCCCCGTCAGTTGGGGTGATTTATTGGACTGCCTATCGGGTTGAAAATCAACGAATTCCTCAACGGCACCCCAGCAGGAAGCGACAGGCAACTGACATGAGCTACGCGGAAAATCTCTGGCTGTTCTTTATCCTGCTGTCCGGCATCATCATCGTACCCGGGATGGACATGCTGTTCGTGCTTGCCAATGCGCTCACCGGCGGCCGCGACCGGGGCCTCGCCGCCACCGCCGGCATCATGGTCGGCGGCATCGTGCACACGCTGAACGGCGCCATCGGCGTCGGCCTGCTGATGCATTTCGTACCGATCCTGTACAAGCCGCTGCTGATAGCAGGCGCCGCCTACATGGCCTTCATCGGTATTTCGCTGATGCGCAGTTCCATCACCGTCGGCCATGACGGGCTCGTCGGCAGCCGCACGGCCTGGAAGGCCTTTCGCCAGGGACTGGTGACCTGCCTGATCAACCCGAAGGCCTATCTCTTCATATTTGCCGTCTATCCGCAGTTCCTGAAGCCGGATTACGGCCCGATCTGGATGCAGGCGACGGTCATGGGCCTGCTGACGGTGGCGACTCAGGCCGCGATCTATGGCGGGCTCGCCATCACCGCCGGCCGCAGCCGCAATCTGCTGGTGGCCAACCCGCGGGCGACCGCTTTTGCGGGCCGCGCGGCCGGACTGCTGCTGTTTGCGGTCTCGGTGTTCACGGCTTGGGAGGGGCTGAGGATGGCGTGATCGCGATCAAGCGATGACGCCGCGTTTCTTCGTCTCGGCGCTGCGCTTGCGGATCACTATCCCGGTCTTTGTCGTCGAGGGCGGCAGCAACCGCGTCCCCGAGATCGACGACGTCATGACCGTCCCACGTTCGCGCCCAAGACGACGAGAAGCTCGTCCAGTTGCTCGAACGTCTCGCCCATCGCATCCGCCGCCCCGGTACCGGCCGCGTCGAGAGCCTCCTTCGAGGGATAGAGTTCGTGCATGACCAGCAGCGTCTTGCCACCCTTTTCCTCGAAGGTCAGCGTGGTGACGGGTCCACCGTCACCACCTTCCTCATTGGTCCAGACGAGGCGTGAGTGCGGTGTCACTTCGATATACCTGCCGAAGAATTCGTGAAGGTCCGAGGCGTCGTGGCCGAACACCAGGCGGTACGTGCCTCCTGTACGAGCATCCATCTCGCAGGAACGCAGGAACATGCCCATCGACTTCGGCACCCACCACTGCTTGAACAGCTCGGGCTTGGTCCACGCCTCGAACACGATGCGCGCCGGACCGTTGACTGTTCGCGTGACGACCAGCTCGCGCTCGGACTTCCGTTCGACCGTCGTGCGGTTGTTCGTGGGCTCACTCTCGGTTCTTTGGCGCATCGGCTTTCTCCTTCCGTTTCAATTCCTCGACAACCTTGTCCAACTCGTTGAAGCGTGCGTCCCAGAGCAGGCGGTGCCGCTCGATCCAGGCCGCCTCTTCCTCCAGTCCGCGCAGGCCGAGCTTGCAGGTCCGCACGCGGCCAACCTTCTGCGTGGTGACGAGCCCCGCCTGCTCCAGGACGCCGACGTGCTTCTTCATGCCCGTGAGGGTCATGTGGAACTTTCCGGCAAGCTCGGTGATCGAAGCATCTGCGCGTCCGAGCTGCTCCAGAACGCCACGCCGGGTGGCGTCCGAGAGCGCGGCGAACGAGGAGTCCAAGTCGGCATACTGAACCATATGGTTCAGTATCTAGCAGACCGGTGGCCGGGGTGCAAGGGGAGCCGCAGCGTCCTTCCCGCGCATCGCCTCGTATCAGGCGGCGCCCGGCCGGTTCTCCATCATGGCGCGGCGGGCTGAGCGGCGCCATTCTACGGCGCCGGCGAGGCCGTGCAGCACCGTCTCGGTGGTCGCCCAGTCGATGCAGCCATCTGTGATGCTCTGGCCATAGACGAGCGGCTTGCCGGGCACGACATCCTGACGGCCGGCAACGAGATTGCTCTCGATCATGAGGCCGATGATGCGTTCGTCGCCCGCCGCGACCTGACCGGCGACATCCGCCGCCACCTTGGGCTGGTTCTCCGGCTTCTTGGCCGAGTTGGCGTGGCTGACGTCGATCATCAGCCGGGGTGCAACGCCGATGCGGGCGAGTTCGGCCGAGGCTGCCTCGACGCTCGCCGCATCGTAATTCGGCTGAACGCCGCCGCGCAGGATGACGTGGCAGTCCTCATTGCCGGTAGTAGTCGCAATGCCGCTGCGTCCGCCCTTGGTCACCGCCATGAAATGATGCGGCTGGGCGGCGGATTTCACCGCCTCGGCGGCGATCCTGAGATTGCCGTCGGTGCCGTTCTTGAAGCCGACCGGGCAGGACAGGCCGGAAGCCAGTTCGCGGTGGATCTGGCTCTCGGTGGTGCGCGCGCCGATGGCGCCCCAGGCGACGAGATCGGCAATGTATTGCGGCGTCGTCATGTCGAGAAATTCGGTGGCCGAGGGCAGGCCGAGATTGTTGACCGCCGACAGCACGTTGCGCGCCATCCGCAGCCCCTTGTCGATGTTGAAGCTGCCGTCGAGATCGGGATCGTTGATAAGGCCCTTCCAGCCGACGGTCGTGCGCGGCTTTTCGAAATAGACCCGCATGACGATCTCCAACCGGTCGGACAGGGTCTCGCGCAGCGCCACTAGCCGGCTGGCATAGTCAACGGCCGCGACCGGGTCGTGGATCGAACACGGGCCGACGATGACAAGCAGCCGGTCGTCGGTGCCGTTCAAGATGGCATGGGTGGCGTTGCGTGATGCGCTCACGGTGCGCGTTGCCGTCAGCGTGCGCGGGATCTCCCGCATCACCTCGTCCGGCGTACTCAATTCTCGGATTTCCTTGACCCGAAGATCGTCTGTGGTGGTCAACACGGCTTTCTGCTCCTGTTTTTAGGAGACCTGCCGGCTGATACAAAAAAGCCGCCAGGTCTGGCGGCTGTTCGGACTTGTTGCTGCAATCTTCAGATCGAGCGCAATCCTCCCGCCGCCAGCGAGCTGCTAAAGTACCAATACGAGGCGGTCAGGTTGATCATCAGGCGTCATATAGTCGATGCCGAGGCGCTTGTCACGTGGGGTATGCGGAGACAATTCGGGATGGGCCGAATCCTCGCGATTTCGTCATCCCTGGGCGGAGCAGGAGCGAAGCTCCGTCGCGGAGACCCTGGGATCCATTCCGTGACCTGGGCCGTGGAGTGCGGCGGAGCAGAATTCTGGACCGTAGCAGCGCTCTGAAGTCGCGGCATGGATCCTCGGGTCTGCGCTGCGTCGCTACGCTCCTTGCTCCGCCCGTGGATGACGAAGTGCCGGCGGTTTCGCCAATCGCCAACACGTATAACGCGGAGCGGCTCATGCCGTCCAGGGATCGAAGAGTTCAAGCCCAAAGCCTTCGAAATCTTTCGTATTGCACGTTGCCAAGGTGAGCTCGTGCGCAATCGCAGTGGCTGCGATCAGGCCGTCCATCGACGACAGACCACGACCGCGGCGCTTGGCAAGACCCATCAGGTCGCCCCAGGCCAAGGCAACTGCATCGTCCACCGGCAAAACCCGCTGTTCGAAGCGCTGGGGCAGGTCCCGGGCGAGCCATTCGGCCAGCGCCTCGCGTTTACGGCCCTCATCCATCGGAGAGACGCCGCGCCGGATCTCGGCGATCGACACTACGCTGATGAAGGAGCGGTCCTCATCAAGCTCGTCCAGCCAGCCCAGGACACTTGCGTCAGGCGCTGGCCTCGTCACCTCGGACAGGACATTCGTGTCGAGCAGCAGTCTCACAGCGGCAGGTCACGCGGTTCGTCGCGCTGACGTTCAAGCTCGAGATCGGCGCCGCGCAGCGGCGAGCCCAGCAGGAACTCGGCAAGCGTACCCTTGCGTGCGATCTTGCGCTGCCATTCCTCGGCCGAGACGACAACCACGCTTGGTTTGCCGTTCTTGGTGATCGTCTGCGGCGAGGACTGTGCGCGCTCGATGACCTCGGAGAGCCGGGCTTTTGCCCCGGCAACCGTCCAGTTGGTGTCTTTGGATGACGTTAGCATCGCATGCTCGTGACTAGCCTGACTATCATGACTATGTGGGAATGGCGATGTTGCTGCAACAGGGTTTGAGGCTACTCCGGCGAGGTCCCCGCGACGTTCTGGTCGTAGTCAACCAGCGAGCCGGTCATGACACCGGATTGCGGGCTGGCCATGTAGCTGATCAGCCGCGCCAGTTGGTCGGGCTTCACCAGTTGGCCCATGGGCTGGCCGGCCTCTGCCTTTGCCAGCCAGTCGTCGGAGGCACCGTGCCATTTCTTCTGCACGATGTCCTCGCCCTCGGTGTCCATCCAGCCCGGCAGCACGGCGTTGCAGCGGATGCGGTTGAAACGATAGGCGTTGGCGACGTTCTTGGTCAGCGTCGCCAGCGCACCCTTGCTCGAGGAATAGGGCGCCAGGAAGGACTGGCCGCAATGCGCCGACATAGACAGCACGTTGACGATCGAGCCCGGCGCCTTCTGGTCCAGGAGATGGGCCACCACGCCCTGCATCAGGAAGAACGGGCCGCGCACGTTGGTCTGGAAAATCTGGTCGAAGGTCTCCTCGGAGGTTTCGACCAGCGACCCGCGCGCGGAGGTGGCTGCGGCGTTGACCAGCGCGTTGATGGTGTCGAAATGCGAGATCGCGGTTGCCACCGCGCGCTTGCAGTCCGCCACTTTCGAGACGTCGGCGCTGATGAAGATCGCATCGACGCCGGCCTTCTTGAAGTGGGCGACCGCCTTGTCGCCCTTCTCCTGCGAGCGGCCGATGAGCGCCAGCGCTTTGCAGCCCTCGTCGGCCAGCGCTTCGGCGACGGCAAAGCCGATGCCTTGCGCGCCGCCGGTGACGATGGCGCGCGTCTTCGAATTGCGATCGGCGGATGTGCTCATCGCTCTGCTCCTGTGCCTTGGTTCCGGTTCTTACTTGTCGAGACGGACGGTCTTGCCTGATGTCGCCGACTTCAGCGCGGCATCGGCCAGCTTCAGCGCCACGAGGCCGTCGGCGCCGCTCGGCGATGCCTTCTTGCCCGAGGTTGCAGCAGTGATGAAAGCGGCAATCTCGATGGCGTAGGCGTCGAGATAGCGGGTCATGAAGAAGTCGTGCAGCGGCGGGCGCGTATAGCCCTTCTCATTGGCGACCTCGATCGACACCGGCCGCTGGTTCTCGGCGGCGACCATGCCCTTGGAGCCATGCACCTCGATGCGCTGGTCGTAGCCATAGGTGGCGCGGCGCGAATTGGAGATGACGGCCTGCTTGCCGGACGCGGTTTCGAGGATGACGCTGACAGAGTCGAAATCGCCCGCTTCGCCGATCTTCTCGTCGACCAGAACCGAGGCATGGGCGCTGACCGCCGCCACCTCTTCGCCGAGCAGGAAGCGCGCCATGTCGAAATCGTGGATGGTCATGTCGCGAAAAATGCCGCCCGAGCGCTTGATGTAATCGACCGGCGGCGCGCCCGGATCGCGCGAGGTGATGGTGACCATCTCGACAGTACCGATGGCGCCGTCGTCGATCGCCTTGCGCACGGCGGCGAAGTGCGGATCGAAGCGGCGGTTGAAGCCGACCATCAGCGTCGCCTTGGCCTTGTCGACCACGGCCAGGCACTTCTCGACGCGCTTGACGTCGAGGTCGATCGGCTTCTCGCAGAAGATCGCCTTGCCGGCCTTGGCGAAACGCTCGATCAGATCGGCATGGGTGTCGGTCGGCGTGCAGATGACCACGGCGTCGATGTCCTTGGCCTTCTCGATCGCGTCGATGGTGCGCACTTCGGCGCCATAGGCGGTTGCCAACTCGGTCGCCGCCTTTTCAAAAGCGTCGGCAACGGCCACCAGTCTGGCCTGCGGGTTGGAGCCGACGGCGCGGGCATGGACCTTGCCGATGCGGCCGGCACCGAGGAGGGCGAAACGAACAGTCATGGGGTATTTCCTCTAGGGGGATGGGTTCGAGAGAGTTGTGTCTCCACCTTCCTTTTGAGAAAGGTGGCAAGATAATTTTTCGAGCACGCCAGAAAACAGGATGACCATCCTGTTCAGGCCGCGAGTTCCGCCTCCCCGGTCTTGGCGCCGGTGATGTAGGAGACGATGTCGTTGCCGTCGGTGTTTTCCTTGCGCAGGTTGGCGACGATGCGGCCGCGCCGGAAGACGACGATGCGGTCGCACAGGTCGAACACCTGGCGCATGTTGTGGCTGATCAGGATCAGCGGCTCGCCATTGTCCTTCAGCGTGCGGATGATGTTCTCGACCTGCGCCGTCTCCTGCACGCCAAGGGCTGCCGTCGGCTCGTCCATGATGATCAGCTTGGAGGCGAAGGTCGCGGTCCGGGCGATCGCAACGCACTGGCGCTGGCCGCCCGACATGTGGCGAATGGTGTTGGACAAATTGGGGATTTTCACTGCCGTGCGGATCAGCGCCGCCTCGGTCGCCTTGCGCATGTATTTGCGGTCGAGGATCGAGAACGGCCCGAGATTGAAAAGCACCTTTTCGCGGCCGAGGAACAGGTTCGACGGCACGTCGAGATCGTCGGCCAGCGCCAGGTTCTGGAACACGGTCTCGATGCCCGCCGTGCGCGCTTCGATCGGCCCGGCAAAATTCACTTCCCTGCCGTCGAACCAGATCTGGCCACTGGTGCGTTGCTCGACGGCGGTGATCTGGCGCACGAAGGTCGATTTGCCGGCGCCATTGTCGCCCATGATGGCGACATGCTCGCCCTTGCGCAGCTCGAAATTCGCGCCTTCCAGCGCGTGCACGCCGCCATAACGCTTGGTCAGGTTTTCGGTCTTCAGGACGATGTCTGTCGTGGAGATATCTGGCATGGTCAAGCCCTCAATGCCCGCATGCGCTGGCGCCATTGGTCGAGAACGACCGCGCCGACGATGATCACGCCCTTGACCATCTCCTGATAGTAGGCGTCGAGGCGCAGGAAGGTGAAGCCGGAAATGATGACGCCGAAGATCAGCGAGCCGATCACGGTGCCGACGATCGAGCCGCGACCGCCCGACAAAGAGACGCCGCCGATGACCGCCATTGCGATGGCGTCTAGCTCGTACATGACGCCCATGCCGGACTGTGCCGTCAGGTTCTTGGAGGAGAGCACGACGGCGGCCAGCGCGGCTAGGATGCCGGCAATGACGTAGACGAGGATCTTGTGGTTGGCGATCTTGATGCCCGACATGCGCGCGGCATCCTCGTTGGAGCCGATGGCATAGCAATGCTTGCCGTAGCGTGTGTAGGTCATGATCAGCTGGAACAGCACCGCCAGCGACAGGAAGATGATGACCGGCATCAGGCCCTTGCCGATACCAGCGAAACTTTCGGTCGGAAACGAGATCGGCTGACCCTTGGACCACCATTTGGCAATGCCGCGCGCGGTCACCATCATGCCGAGCGTGGCAATGAACGGCGGAATGCGCGTGTATGCAATCAAGGAGCCGTTGACGAGACCGGCGAGCAGACCGCAGCCGATGGCGACCAGTACCGGCACGACGACCGGCAGGTCGGTCCAGCCTTGCGCCAGGAACATCGCCTTGGGGTTGGGGTTACCGTTGACCGTCGCCACCTGGGCAAAACTCATGGCGATCATGGCGGTGGCGCCGACGATCGAGCCCGAGGACAAGTCGATGCCGCCGCAAATGATCACCTGCGTGACGCCGATGGCGATGATGCCGACGATCGACACCTGCAGGATGATGATCTGCAGGCGGGCCTCATTGAAGATCCCGGCGACGTTGTCGCGCGTGTTGAACAGGAAGCTGTCGCCAAGAAAGATGCGGCCGATCATTTCGAAGATGACGACCAGAATGACCAGCGCCAGGAAGACGTTGAATTCGGCCGGCCATGTCCGCCTCTTCGCGTCATAGCTGACCCCGCCGACGCCATGAGATGTCTGTGACATGTCTGTCCTCCGTGAGGCGGCATTTGCCCTCCCGCACGTAAGGGCGGTGAGGGAAACGGGAGCGGCGCGATTGATGCGCCGCTCCGTTAGTCGAACGAGTCGCCGGCTCAGTTCTTCTTCAGGAACTTGTCGATGTTGGCTGGCGTCACGAGTTGGAAGGGCACGTAGACCTTGTGCTCGACCTTCTCGCCCTTGGCGAGCTTCAGCGCTGCGTCCAGAGCGCCGGCGCCCTGGCCGGCCGCATCCTGGAACACGGTGGCATCGAGGTCGCCGGCCTGCATGGCGGCAAGCGCGTCCTGCGTGGCGTCGACACCGCCGACGACGACCGTCTTCATGTCGATGTTGGCGGCCTTCATCGCCTGGATGGCGCCGATGGCGCTTTCGTCATTGTTGGCGATGACGCCGTCGAACGGCTTGCCGGTCGACAGCCAGTTGGTCATCAGGTTCTGCGCTTCGTCGCGGTTCCAGTTCGAAGTCTGCTTGTCGATGATCTTGATGAAGCTGCACTCCGGCGTGGCGATCACCTCTTCGATGTCCTTGGTGCGCTGCACGGCGGCCTGGTTGGAAAGCTCGCCCATGATGACATAGACATTGGCCTCCTTCTTGCCGGCCTCGGTGAACAGGCGGCAGACTTCCTTGGTCTCGAGCGTGCCGGAATCGGCCTCGTTCGACGCGACGAAGGCCTGGTTGTCCGGCAGCGTGTCGACATTGACCGGCTGGCGGTTGACATAGACCAACGGGATCTTGGCGGCTGCGGCGGCGTCCGACATCGCCTGCGTGGCCGAGGTATCGACCGGGTTGACGATGATGGCGTCGACGCCCGAGGCGGCGAAGTTCTTGATCTGGTCGAGCTGCTTGGCGACGTCGTTCTGCGCGTCCTCGACCTGCAGTTCCACGCCGCTCATGCCCTTGGCCTGCTCGATCATGCCGTTGCGCAGCACGGTGAGGAAGTTGTCGTCGAACTTGGCCATCGACACGCCGACCTTGGCGGCAAAAGCGGACGAACTCATCAGCGCCGCAAAGGCGACGCCCAAAATCAGTTTCTTCATTGTGTTTCTCCTCCACATTGGTGTCCGGCTGCACCGATCTACCCGGAATCCCCGATAGCCCGAGGAATCGCTCCCTGATGCCTTCCTGTTCCGTATGGCGTTTTGTCCAAGGGATGGAACGCCAGGCTCCCAGTTTGAAACAGATGTTCCGGAACGAAAGAACCAAAATACCAATCTGATGAAATATTTATTCCATTTTTTCGCAAGACGTCAAGAGCGATTCCTAAGTCGGAAAGCGGATTTTCGGTCGCCGCGCCGCAATTTCACGTCGAATCGAGGCCGACAGCGGCCCAGGCCGAGTCTGAAGGCAGAATCTGATAGATTCTATCATCGCCGGAGAGCCCACGCCGAACGGGTCGGCGCGGCAACGCGTTAGATATTTTCCGGCAGATAGATGTCGAAGGGCAGAAAGGTCTGGCCCGGCGCGTTGGCGGCGCCGGCCTCGATGGAATGCGCCATCAGGTCGACAAGCTCGCGGCACAAGGCGGCGAGCGGCGTCGAGATCACCATTGTCAGGATGTTGTCGGCGAGTGCCGCGCGCGATTCGGCGTTGATCTCGTTGCAGACGACCACCGGCATGTTTGCGGGCTTCGCTGCGCGCAGCGCCGAGACCGCGCCTTCCATGCCGCCGCCGGCGACATAGCAGCCGGCAAGATCCGGATACCGCACCAGGAGATCGATCATCGCATCGTGGGTGACCTGGTTGGCTTCCAGATTGACCAGCGTTTCCATCACCGTGAAGTCCGGCGAATGTTCGCGGAAGAAGGAGCGAAATCCGATCTCGCGCAGTTCATGGCCGTGGAAGCGATGACTGCCGACGAAAAGGGCGACCTTGCCGGGGTTCTTTGCCGCCCTGGCGATCATCCAGGCCGCGGTGCGACCGACCTTGCGATTGTCGAGGCCGACATATCCCTCACGGATGCCAGCGGCAAAGTCGGACAGCAGCGAGAAGACAGGTTGCCCCCTCGCTTTCAGCGACTCCACGACCGCCGTCAGCGTCGGATGGTCCGGACCGACAACGGCGATTGCTCTGGATTTCGCTGCCAGCTTGCGCATCTGGGCGGCGATCTCGTCGGCGGCTAGCGAGCTGGCGAAATCGATGGTGGCGACGCCGCGGAAGCGCTGCGATTGCGAGACCGCCATTTCTAGCTCCCTCGCGAAATCGCCGTAAAAAACATCATTGCCCCGCAGCAGCAGAAAGCCGAGGCGGTATTCCGGCAATTCCTGGCGCATGCGCCGCTTGATCAGCCCGGCGGCGTGGTAGCCGATGCCGGTCGCCGCCTCATAGACGCGGCGCGCGGTTTCCTCGCGCACCGGCAGCCGGTTGTTCAGCACCCTGTCGACAGTGGCGACGCTAACGCCGGAGATGCGCGCCAGATCGGTGATGGTTGGCCGTTTTGCCATGACTGTCCCGCATGAGTGCCTGCAACTGCTTACATCGTTCTGATGGAAAATGATAGAAACTATCTTTGTGATATTGAGACTATCACCGCATGGCGCTATTTTGCGCTCGGACACAGGCGCCTGTAATGGACATATCCGTCCTGACGGATGCTGTGGCCGACGGAGGCAGCCCCTATGGAAGCGACACTATCCACACCACCGTCCCGGCGCGACTACAGCCTGATCGGCCGCGACGCCAAGCTCGCCGTCGAGACCGGCCTGTCGGCGGCCGAGTGGTATCACACCGATATTCCGCGCAAGCAGATGAAGGAGCTGATGCAGCGCTCCGATGGGCCGGCGATCCGCGACACCACGATCTGGCTCGCCGCGCTGATCCTGAGTGCCGCCGGCGGCGCCTGGTTCTGGGGCAGCTGGTGGTGCGTGCCGTTCTTCTTCGTCTATGGCGTCCTCTACGGCTCGTCCACCGATTCACGCTGGCACGAATGCGGCCATGGCACTGCCTTCCGCACCCAGTGGATGAACGACGCGGTTTACCAGATCGCCTGCTTCATGATCATGCGCAATCCGGTGACCTGGCGCTGGAGCCACACCCGCCACCACACCGACACCATCATCGTCGGCCGCGACCCGGAAATCTCCGTCATGCGGCCGCCGGACCTGTTGCGCGTCGCGCTTGCTTTCGTCGGCGTGATCGACGCCTGGAAGGCGATGTCGGACATGCTGCGCAACGCCGCCGGCAATATCAGCGCGGCGGAAAAGACTTTTATCCCCGAACAGGAGCAGCCTAAAGCCATTCGCATCGCCCGAATCTGGACGGCGATCTATGCCGTCACCATCGCGATCGCACTGTATTTCGGTTCATGGCTGCCGCTGATGCTGGTCGGGCTGCCCCGGCTCTACGGCGCCTGGCACCATGTCATGGTCGGCCTGCTGCAGCATGGCGGGCTGGCGGAAAATGTCGTCGACCACCGGCTGAACAGCCGCACCGTCTACATGAACCCGGTCAGCCGCTTCATCTACTGGAACATGAACTATCACGTCGAACACCACATGTTCCCGATGGTGCCCTATCATGCGCTGCCGAAACTGCATGCGCTGATCAAGCACGATCTGCCGGCGCCGACGCCGTCGATCCTGGCCGGCTACCGCGAGATGATCCCGGCCTTTTTGCGCCAGCTGCGCAACGAGGACTATTTCCTCAAGCGCGAACTGCCGCCGACGGCGCGGCCCTATCGCGAGGAATTCCACAACGACGCCGTCGCCGCCGCGGCGGAATGACGATCCTGTTAGACTGTTTGTTTTGACGCAATTCCGGACGGAAAACCGCTACGCACTTTTCCTGGAATTGCTTTGGGAGAGAAAAAATGAGCGACTGGGTCGAGGCCTGTGCTGCCGGCGACATCGATGAAGAGGATGTGATGCGCTTCGATCATGGCGGCCGCACCTTCGCCATCTATCGCAGCCCCGATGACGACTACTTCGCCACCGATGGCCTGTGCACGCACGAAAAGGTGCATCTGGCCGACGGGCTGGTGATGGATGACATCATCGAGTGCCCCAAGCACAATGGCCGCTTCAATTACAAGACGGGGGCGGCACGCGGCGCGCCGGTTTGCGTCAATCTCGCCACGCATCCGGTAAAGGTCGAGGCCGGCAAAGTGCTGATCCAGATCGGGTAGGACCATGCAGGCGGGAATGGTCATCATTGGCGCCGGCGAGTGCGGCGGGCGGGCAGCCCTTGCTCTGCGCGAACTGGGCTATGACGGGCCGGTGACGCTGGTGGGTGACGAACCCCATCTGCCCTATGAGCGGCCGCCCCTGTCCAAGGACGCAATGACGAGCGACGCGCCCGAGATCAAGGCGATCGCCAGCGACGAAATCCTGGCCGAGAAATCCATCCGGCATATCCATTCCGTTCAAGCGGTGGCGATCGACCGGCCGGAGCATACGGTGCGGCTGTCGGACGGTTCGGCCCTGCCCTACGACAAGCTGTTGCTGGCGACCGGCTCGACACCGCGCAAGCTGCCGATGCCGGGATTGGGGCCGCGCTGCGTCTACCTCCGCACCTTTGCCGACGCGCTGGCCATTCGCGCCCACCTCAGCCCGGCAAACCGCATCGCCATCATTGGTGGTGGCTTTATCGGCCTGGAGCTCGCCGCTTCGGCGCGCAAGCTCGGGGCCAGCGTCACGGTCATTGAGGCGCAGCCGCGCATCCTCATGCGCGGGGTGCCGGCGGAGATCGCTGAAATCATCCATCAGGCGCATGAGGCCGAAGGCGTGACCGTGCTCACCGGTCAGGGCATCGCTGATATCGCCGACGACGGCGCTGAGGTGCACATCATGCTCGCCGATGGGCAGGACATCGTCGCCGATCTCGCCGTCATCGGCATCGGCGCCGTGCCGGTGACCGGGCTTGCCGCGGAAGCGGGCCTGACCGTCGATAACGGCATCGCCGTCAATGGCGAACTCCAAACAATCGATCCCGACATCTTCGCCGCCGGCGATTGCTGCTCGTTTCCGCTCGCTGTCTATGCTGGCCGGCGGGTGCGGCTGGAAGCCTGGCGCAATGCGCAGGAACAGGGTGCGCTGGCCGCGAAGAACATGCTGGGCGCCCGCGAAGCGCATGCCGCGGTGCCATGGTTCTGGTCGGATCAGTATGGTTTGTCGCTGCAGATCGCCGGCCTTTCGGACGAGGGCAAAAGCACGGTCCGCCGCGATCTCGGCGACGGTGCTTTTATTCTGTTTCATCTGGCCGAGGATGGCAGGCTGGTGGCGGCGAGCGGCCTCGGTACGGGCAATGCCGTGGCGCGCGACATCAGGCTGGCCGAGATGCTGATCGCCAAGCGGGCTAGGCCGGCGCCGGAGGCGTTGGGGTCGCCGGATGTGAAGCTGAAGTCGTTGCTGGCAGCGTGAAGGACTGACTTACCCTCCCCTTGTGGGGAGGGTCGCTGCGAAGCAGCGGGGCGGGGTGCGGCACCGGCCCCCACCCGGACCTGCGGTCCGACCTCCCCACAAAGGGGGAGGTAGACGGCTGAGCTAAGCCCGCTAAAACAGCGCCTTCAGCTCGTCCAGCTTGTCGTTGACCAGCCAGCCGTAATAATTCTCCTCGGGCAGTTTGACCGCCTCACCCGCCGCGCGGCGCTTGTCGTTCTCGGCCTTCAGCGCATAGGCGCGCTGCTCGGGATTGCCGACATTGTAGAGCGTGGCGGTCAGCCCCGGATTGCCTGAGATGTCGAAGCCGGCAATGTTTTTGTAGGCGTCGATGGACTTCCTGATCGTCGCTGCGACGTAGGGCAATGTCAGGTCCGGATCCATGATGGTCTTGTAGACCCCATTGGGATCGCCGACATCGAGCTCGGGCAGCCCCGACACCTTGTGCACGAGATCGCTCATCTGCAGCGCGGTCAGCGGGTTGAGCTGGCCGAGGCCAAAGGTCTGGCCGGCATAGTAGGGCTGGAAGAAGGTTGCGCCGAAGCGGTCGTTGGGAAAGCTTGTGCCGCCGACGGTCTTGCCGCGGAAGGAGCGGTTCCACACCTGCTCGCGGCATTCCCACAGGTCGTAGCTGTCCGACATCGTGCACTTCTTGAATTCCGGCCGCTGCACGAAATCGGTGATGTCCTCTCCGTCATAGGCGAAGGACAGCTTGCTGGAGAGGTAGGAAATCGCCTTGACGTAGTAGGTCTGCAGCCGGTCGTAGGCGTCGACATTGTAGGTGTGCTCGCCGACGATGGCGCCGACGATGTGCAAAGGATTGATGCCGTAGGCAGCGGCGGCCTTCCTGATCTTGGCGCGCAGTTCGACGTCGTTCTGAAGCAAGGCGTAGACCTTGCGGTATTTGGCCTGGAAGGTGGTGTTGGTCGCCTGGGTGCGGCGGCTGGAGGCGCCCGGTATGTCGGGCTGCACGACATTGCGGTTGCCCGCCGGCACCAATGTCGCCGCGTCAGCCGCGAACAGCGTCGCCGCCAGCGTCAAGCCGAGAATGACAAGGATCAGTTTTTTCATGCGCCGCCGCCCAAGCAATTCCAGGAAAGTGTGAAACGGCTTTCCGTCCGGAATTGCGTCTAGAGAATTGCCGCGCAAACTAGGGAGTGCTCCCGGTTGAGTCGAGAGCGCCCTTGCACCCGGCAAGACGAAAGGTGGCCCGATGATACCATCCGGCCACACATCAAGCTGTTAGCCGGATTGTTGCCTAAGCATCGGCCCAAAGATCGAAACCGATTTTTGGAAAGTCCGATGCATCGATTCAATACTGCTAGAGCGACCTTTGCGTGTCCAAAGGACGCGCGGCGCTCTAATACCGGCGCCGGATGAACCGGCGCCCTCGTTTAAAGGATGAATCGCGACAAATCTGTGTTTCGCGAGAGGTCGCCGACATGCTTTTCCACATAGGCGGCATCGATGGCGACGCTGGTGCCGTTGCGGTCCGGCGCGTCGTAGGAGATCTCGTCCAGCACACGCTCCATCACCGTCTGCAGGCGTCTCGCGCCGATGTTCTCGACACTGGCGTTGAGGTCGACGGCAATGCCGGCCAGCGAATCGATGGCGTCGTCGGTGAAGGTGAGATCGACGCCTTCGGTCTTCATCAGTGCGATATACTGCTTGATCAGGCTCGCCTCGGTCTCGGTGAGGATGCGAATGAAATCGTCCTTCTCCAGCGCCCGCAACTCGACACGGATCGGCAGGCGGCCCTGCAATTCCGGCAACAGGTCGGAGGGCTTCGAGACATGGAATGCGCCCGAGGCGATGAACAGTATGTGGTCGGTCTTCAACGGCCCATATTTGGTCGCCACCGTCGTGCCTTCGATCAGCGGCAGCAGGTCGCGCTGCACGCCTTCGCGCGAGACGCCGGCGCCCATGCCACCTTCGCGCGAGGCGATCTTGTCGATCTCGTCGAGGAAGACGATGCCGTCATTTTCGGTCGCGTCGAGCGCCCGGCGCACCACCTCGTCCTGGTCGAGCAGCTTGTCGGACTCGTCGTTGACCAACAGCGCGTAGGACTCCTTGACCGTCGTCTTGCGCGCCTTGGTCTTCTTGCCACCCATCGCCTTCGACAGCATGTCGTTGATGTTGAGCACGCCGATATTAGCGCCCGGCATGCCGGGGATCTCGAAGCCGGGCATGCCGCCGGTGCCGGTGTCGGCAACCTCGATCTCGATCTCCTTTTCGTCGAGCTCGCCGTCGCGCAGCTTCTTGCGGAAGGAATCGCGGGTCGCCGGGCTCGCCGTCTTGCCGACCAGGGCTTCCAGCACGCGCTCCTCGGCATTGAGGTGCGCGCGCGCCTTCACGTCCTCGCGCATCTTCTCGCGCACCAGGCCGATGGCGATCTCGACCAGGTCGCGGATGATCTGCTCGACATCGCGGCCGACATAGCCGACTTCGGTGAACTTGGTGGCCTCGACCTTGACGAAGGGCGCACCGGCGAGTCGCGCCAGGCGGCGCGAGATCTCGGTCTTGCCGACGCCGGTCGGGCCGATCATCAGGATGTTCTTCGGCATCACCTCTTCGCGCATCTGGCCTTCCAGCTGCTGGCGGCGCCAGCGGTTGCGCAAGGCAATGGCCACGGCGCGCTTGGCGTCCTTCTGGCCGATGATGAAGCGGTCGAGTTCCGAAACGATTTCACGGGGAGAGAAGGTGGTCATATCACTAGATTCCACTTTGCCACTGCTTGATGGACTCGAACGGATGCAGCAGCATGATCACGTTGAGCGTCAGATTGTCCCGGATGAGGTAGCCGACACCCAGTTCGAAGATGAGGGCGAGGCCGACGATGCTCCATATAGGTAGCTTTCGCGCCATCACAAATCCCAGCACCATGGCCAGCGTGTCGGACACCGAATTGATGATCGAGTCGCCATAGTAATCCAGCGAGATGGTGCCGGCGCGGTAGCGCTCGATGATGAACGGGCTGTTTTCCAGGAGTTCCCAGCCGCCCTCGATGACGACGGCGAATGCCAGGCGCAGACCGATTGGCGAGCGCGGGAACAGGAACCAGGCCAAGGCGTAGAACAGGAAGCCGTGGATGATGTGCGAGAACGTGTACCAGTCGGAAATATGCTGGGAATTCTCCGAACTGTTCACCACACCGTGCCAGAGTTTGACGTAACCGCAGGTGCAGATCGGCGTGCGGCCCATGCCGTAAAGCGCGCCGGCCTGGAAGATGAGCAGAGCGAGCACGAGCAGAAGCCCCATCCGCCAGCTGTCTTCATAGGCCGAGTAATTTTTGGCAGTGCCCGGTGTCGCCATCAACTCATTCCCCTTCTTCCGCGTCGCTCTCTTCGGCATCGACGGCCATCAGCACGACGTCCCCATATCTAGAGTGTCTGCGATCGATAGCCCTGAAGCCCGCCTTTTCATAGGCGCGGATGGCGCGGCCATTGTCGGGATGCGGATCGATGATGACGCGCGGCGCGCCTTCCTCGAACAGTTGCTCGACGAATTGCCTGACGATAGCCGAGCCATGACCTTTGCCAACCAGGTCCGGCACGCCGATCGACAGGTCGATGCCGAGCGTGCCGAACGGCTGGTCGGCATAGGGATGGCCGTCCTCCAGATGCGGATCGTAGCTCTGCAGATAGGCGATCGGCCTGCCCTCGAGCTCGACGATCAGCGGCTCGACCGAAATCGAGTCGATGTTCTCCCTGATACCGGCAATTTCCGTCTCGGGGTCGTCCCACCATTCGGCGACATGCGGCTCGGCCAGCCAGCCGGCGATCATCGGCAGGTCTTTTTCGGTAACCGGTCGAAAATCATAGAGCACCGGCGGGTTAGCCGGCATCGAGCGTTTCGACAACAAAGTTGTTGTTGGTGTAGACGCAAATGTCGGAGGCGATCTGCATCGCCTTGCGGGCGATCTCCTCGGCATCCTTGTCGCTATCCATCAGCGCGCGGGCAGCGGCCAGCGCATAGTTGCCGCCGGAACCGATGGCCATGACGCCGAATTCGGGCTCCAGCACGTCGCCGGTGCCGGTGAGCGCCAGCGAAACCGACTTGTCGGCCACCAGCATCATCGCTTCCAGCCGGCGCAGATAACGGTCGGTGCGCCAGTCCTTGGCGAGCTCGACGCAGGCGCGCGTCAACTGGTCCGGATATTGTTCGAGCTTGGCTTCGAGCCGCTCCAGAAGGGTGAAAGCGTCCGCCGTGGCGCCGGCGAAACCGGCAATGACATTGCCGCCTTTGCCGATGCGGCGCACCTTTTTGGCGTTGCCTTTCATGATGGTCTGGCCAAGGCTGACCTGGCCGTCGCCGGCGATCACCACCTTGTTGCCCTTGCGCACCGTCACAATGGTCGTGGCGTGCATACTCAGTTCATTGGACATCTGCTGCTCCGATTCGCGCGATCCCGATGAGGCGATTGGCGCGGGATTTCGATCGGCCATATGTATGCATGGGGCTAACGATTGCAAACCGCCTCCGCCACGGCCGATAGCGATCCGCATCGCAACTGGCTATCGCCGGATCATGCTGCTAGAAGGCTTTCGTTTTCAAGCAAATGAGCGCCTGGAGGCATTGTCTTTTCGTTTCGCCCCGGTCAGTTGCCAAAAGTGTCGTATGCCCAAAGACAAGGACAAGGTCATGGCGTCCCGTTCCGCCGAAGTCAGCCGCAAGACCAAGGAAACCGAGATCAGCGTCTCGGTCGATGTCGACGGCACCGGAAAATCCGACATGTCGAGCGGCGTCGGCTTCTTCGACCACATGCTGAACCAGCTGTCGCGCCACTCGCTGATCGACATGACGGTAAAGGCCAAGGGCGACCTGCACATTGACGACCACCACACGGTCGAGGACACCGGCATTGCGATCGGCCAGGCGCTGGCCAAGGCGCTGGGCGAGCGGCGCGGCATCATGCGCTATGCCTCTGTCGACCTTGCCATGGACGAGACGCTGACGCGGGCCGCGATCGACGTGTCGGGCCGTCCGTTCCTGGTCTGGAATGTCGCCTTCTCGTCGCCCAAGATCGGCACGTTCGACACCGAACTGGTGCGTGAATTCTTCCAGGCGCTGGCGCAGAATGCCGGTATCACGCTGCATGTCACCAATCATTATGGCGCCAACAATCACCATATTGCCGAGACCTGCTTCAAGGCGGTGGCGCGCGCGCTGCGTTTCGCACTGGAGCGCGACCCGCGCCAGCCGGAAGCGGTTCCCTCCACCAAGGGATCTCTGAAAGGGTAGGCTGATGGCCATCTATGTCGTGATGGAACCGCCAGGCCGCACCGAGGCGGCCGACGCAACGATTTTGGTCCGCGACGGTTTTTCCTGGCTGGCTTTCCTGGTGGCGCCGCTGTGGCTCGCCTGGCACCGGCTTTGGATCGAGGCGGGGCTCGCTTTCGTCGCCATGGGCCTGCTTTCGCTGCTTGGCGAAAGACTGGGGCTGGATTGGGCTGGCTCGGCGCTGTCGCTGCTGGTGTCGCTCTATATCGGGCTGGAAGGCCAAGGGTTGCGGCTCGCAGCGCTGCGCCGCGGCGGCTGGCATGAATGGGGCGTCGTCGAAGCCGACAATCCTGACGATGCCGACATCCGCCAGTCACTGGACGCCGAGGCCCTTGCCGATGAGCCGGCGCCGCTGCCGCGCATCGTGCCGGACGCCAGCCTGGCCCGGCCGGCGCAGACCGGGCTGACGCTGGGCCTGAGCCATACGCCGGGAAAAGCCTGAGATGCGGGTCGCGATCATCGATTACGGGTCGGGCAATCTGCGCTCGGCCACCAAGGCCTTCGAGCGCGCCGCGCATGAAGCCGGCATTGCGGCTGCCATCGAGCTGACCGCCGATGCCGAGCGTGTGCGCAGCGCCGACCGCATCGTTTTGCCCGGCGTCGGCGCCTATGCCGATTGCGCGGCGGGCCTGCGCGGCGTCGCCGGCATGTGGGAAGCGGTGGAAGAGGTAGCGATCGCCAAGGCGCGGCCGTTCCTCGGCATCTGCGTCGGCATGCAGCTGATGTCGCAGCGCGGCCTGGAAAAGACCGTGACCAAGGGCTTCGGCTGGATTGCCGGCGACGTCAAGGAGATCACGCCCGCCGATCCGGCGCTGAAGATCCCGCAGATCGGCTGGAACACGATCGACCTCGACCGCAAGCACCCGCTGTTTTCCGGTATTGCGACCGGGCCCAAGGGTCTGCACGCCTATTTCGTTCATTCCTACCATCTCGACGCGACAAGGCCGGACGAAGTGCTGGCCGTTGCCGATTATGGCGGCCCGGTAACGGCGGCGGTCGAGCGCGGCAACCTTGCCGGCACGCAATTCCATCCGGAAAAGAGCCAGGCGCTCGGCCTGGCACTGATCACCAACTTCCTGCGCTGGAGGCCTTGAGATGAGCAAGAAGGGCTACTGGATGGCGATGGTCGATGTGACCGATCCGGAAAACTATCCGAAATACATCGCCGCCAACAAAGCGGCGTTCGACAAATACGGCGCGAAATTCCTGACGCGAGGCGGTCAGTCGTCAAGCCCGGAAGGGCCATCCGGCAATCGCCATGTGATCGTCGAGTTCGAAAGCTACGAGGTCGCGCTGGCTTGCTTCCATTCCCCCGAATACCAGGCAGCGCTGAAATTCCGGCGCGCTTGTTCGACCTCGCATTTCGCCATTGTGGAAGGGGTCTGAACGGTGATCCTGTTTCCGGCCATCGACCTCAAGGACGGCAAGTGCGTGCGGCTGAAGCACGGCGATATGGCGACCGCGACCATCTACAATGACGACCCTGCGGCCCAGGCCAAGGCCTTCGAAGAGCAAGGGTTTGAATGGCTGCATGTCGTCGACCTCAACGGCGCCTTCAAGGGCCAGAGCGTCAACAGCGCGGCGGTCGGCGCCATCCTCAAGGCGACGAAAAACCCGGTGCAGCTCGGCGGCGGCATCCGCACGCTGGCGCAGATCGAGGACTGGCTCGACCGCGGGCTGGCCCGCGTCATCCTCGGCACGGTGGCGGTGCGCGATCCCGACCTGGTCCGGGAAGCCTGCAAGGAATTTCCTGGAAAGATCGCCGTGGGCATCGACGCCAAGGGCGGCAAGGTGGCGGTCGAAGGCTGGGCCGAGGCCTCCAGCCTCGGCGTCATCGAACTGGCGCGGAAATTCGAAGGCGCCGGCGTTGCCGCCATCATCTACACCGATATCGACCGCGACGGCGTTCTGACCGGCATCAACTGGGATGCCACGATAGATCTCGCCGACGCGGTCTCGATCCCGGTCATCGCCTCGGGCGGGCTGGCTTCGATCGCCGACATCGTGCGCATGACCATGCCCGACGCGAAGAAACTGGAAGGCGCCATCTCCGGTCGCGCGCTCTATGACGGGCGCATCGATCCGGCCGAGGCGCTGGCGGTGCTGCAGCGCAAGGCGATGGAGACCCGGCCGTGAAAATCTCCATCATCCTGGCCTCCTATGACAGCGGCCACTATCACGGCGGCATGGGCCGAGGCCCGGATGCACTCATCGCCGGCGGGCTTGTCGACGCGCTGACGCTCTCCGGGCATGACGTCGTCGTCACCGATATCGGCAGGGTTGGCGACGAACAGCAGCGCGAGATCGCCACCGGCTTTGCCGTGTGCGGTGCCGTCTCCGGCGAGGTCCGCATCGCCATAGACCGCGGCCGGTTTCCCATCGTGCTGGCCGGCAATTGCCTGACATCGGCCGGTGCGGTTGCCGGCGAGGATGCCGATGCGATCATCTGGGCCGACCAGCATGGCGATCTCAACACGCCGGAGACGTCCATCTTCGGCTTTCTCGACGGCATGGCGCTGGCCACGGTTCTCGGCCTGTGCTGGAAGCCGATGGCCTCGGCCATCCCCGGCTTCAGGCCGATCGATCCGGCGCGCTGCGTGCTGGTCAACGCGCGCGATCTCGATCCGGCCGAAACGGAGCTGTTGAAGACGTTGCCGGTCATCCGCACCGAATGCCCGGACTGGGCGACGGCGAGCGGCAGGCTGAAGGCGCCGGATGCGAAGCGGGTGCACCTGCATCTCGATCTCGACGTGCACGACCCCGGTGCGCTGCAGGCCAACCGCTACACCACGCCCGGCGGCCCGGAGCCGAAACAGCTGCGCCAGGCTGTCTGCGGCATGGCCGGCCTGCTGCCGATTTCCGGCATCACCATTTCCGCCTACGATCCGGCGTTCGATGCGCAGGCCGAGGTTCCGCCGCTGGTCGGCGAACTGCTAAGCGAGTTGCTGGCGACGATGGAGAAGGGCTGATGCTGAAGGCCCGAATCATCCCTTGCCTCGACGTCAAGAACGGCCGTGTCGTCAAGGGCGTCAATTTCGTCGACCTCATCGATGCCGGTGATCCGGTCGAGGCGGCCAAAGCCTATGACGCGGCCGGCGCAGACGAGCTTTGCTTTCTCGATATCACCGCGTCGTCCGACAACCGTGAAACCATCTTCGACGTCGTCGCCCGCACCGCCGAACAATGCTTCATGCCGCTGACCGTCGGCGGCGGCGTGCGCCAGGTCGCCGATATCCGTAAACTGTTGCTGGCCGGCGCCGACAAGGTGTCGATCAACACTGCGGCGGTGAAGAACCCCGATTTCGTCGCCGAAGCCGCCGACAAGTTCGGCAACCAGTGTATTGTCGTGGCCATCGACGCTAAGAAGGTGTCGGCGCCGAAAGAGCCCGGCCGCTGGGAGATCTTCACCCACGGTGGCCGCGAAAAGACCGGCATCGATGCGGTCGAGTTCGCGCGAAAAATGGTCGATCGCGGCGCTGGCGAGATCCTGCTGACCTCAATGGACCGCGACGGCACCAAGGCCGGTTACGACATTGCGCTGACCCGCGCGATAGCGGATGCGGTGCGCGCGCCGGTGATCGCGTCGGGCGGCGTCGGCACGCTCGATCATCTGGTCGAGGGCATTCGCGACGGCCATGCCGGCGCCGTGCTCGCCGCCTCGATCTTCCATTTCGGCACTTACACGATTGCGGAAGCCAAGGCGCATATGGCCGCGGCCGGGCTACCGATGCGGCTGGACTACCCGGTTCAATCCACTCCACAAAGGCAGTAGGCTGCGCCATGGCTGAATTTTCGCTGTCCGATCTGGAAACAATCATTGGCGAACGCGCCCGTTCCGGCGACCCGGACTCGTGGACGGCAAAACTGTTCGCCAAAGGCATCGACAAGGCGGCGCAGAAGCTTGGTGAAGAGGCAGTCGAGACCGTCATTGCCGCCGTCAAGGGCGACGAGAAAGCCCTCGTTTCCGAAAGTGCCGATCTCATATATCATTGGCTCGTCGTGCTTGGCATGGCCGGCGTTTCGCTGGGCGAGGTGCTGAAGGAGCTTGAGGGCCGCACCGGCCGTTCGGGCGTCACTGAAAAGGCATCCCGGCCTAAAGGCTGACCGCTAGAGCCGGATGATTTCGGGCCGAGGCCTTAAATCTGAATCCGTCTCTCAATTGATAGAGGGAGCATGATGTCGCCCGAAAACCGCTTCACACTTTTCGGCCTCATGCTCTAGAGGGCAGGAAACTCGATGGACCAGCTCGCTCCGACCGAGAAATATTCCCCCTATCGTTTCTTCTCGGCCGAGCAATGGTCGAACTTCCGCGCCGACACGCCGATGACGCTGGGCGAAGACGAGATCAACCGTCTGCGCTCGTTGAACGATCCGGTCGACCTGGAAGAAGTCAAGCGCATCTATCTGTCGCTCTCGCGGCTGCTTTCGGCGCATGTCGAGGCCAGCCAGCTGCTGTTTCGCCAGCGCCAGGCCTTCTTCAACGCGCTGGATGTGGTCAAGACACCGTTCATCATCGGCATTGCCGGTTCGGTTGCGGTCGGCAAATCGACCACGGCGCGCGTGCTGAAGGAGCTTCTGGCGCGCTGGCCGTCGAGCCCCAAGGTCGATCTCATCACTACCGACGGGTTCCTGCTGCCCAACAAGGTGTTGCGACGCGACAATCTGATGGAGCGCAAGGGCTTTCCCGACAGCTACGATGTCGGTGCGCTGCTGCGTTTCCTCTCGGGCATCAAGTCGGCCCAGCGCAATGTCCGCGCGCCCGTCTATTCGCATTTGACCTATGACGTCATCCCCGGCGAGTTCGTCACCATCGACCGGCCCGACATTCTGATCTTCGAAGGCATCAACGTTCTGCAACCCGGCAAATTGCCGAAGGACGGCAAGATAGTGCCGTTCCTGTCGGATTTCTTCGATTTCGCCATTTATATCGACGCCGACGAAAAGCTGATCCACCAATGGTACATCGCCCGCTTCATGCGCCTGCGCGAGACGGCCTTCCGCAATCCGGACTCCTTCTTCCACCGCTATTCGCAGCTTTCGGAAGACGCCGCGCGTGCCATTGCGGAAGGCTTGTGGGCCAACATCAACCTGAAAAACCTGCGCGAGAACATCGTGCCGACACGAGCGCGCGCCGACCTCATCCTGCGCAAGGGCGCCAATCATCTGGTCGAGGAAGTGGCGCTCAGGAAACTGTGACGGCCGCCTCCGGGCGGCTGCCGCCAGCCGCCGATTGCCGGGCCGGGCCTGGCATCAGGATTTCGCCGTCGGGTACCAGCTTGCGGACGGCCGCACATAGGGCGATCGTGAGCGCGACCGCCGCATAACCATCGATCGCATAGTGCCAACCAAGATAGACCGAACTCGCGACTATGAAGGCGACATACAGAAATGCGATGGCGCCCAACCGCTGGTCGTACTCCCAGGTATACACCGCATTCAGGGTGATCAAGGCGACATGAACGCTTGGAAATGCCGATATTCCCGACGCGAGTCCAGTCACACCCTCGGTCTGGAGCGTCCACAGATACTGCTGGTACACGGCGGCGGAACTCGCCGACGGGCTTTGCGCAAGAAACGAAAGCTGTTCACCGAAGCGTGGCACATCGCCGGTGACATAGCCGTAGAACGCCGGTCCGGCCGACATGAACAGCCCGGCCAGGATGTTTCCGACGACTACCCACACCACCATGAAGGACAGCACATAGCGTCTCTTCAGATGCGTGGTGCGTGGTGACGTGACCATGAAAAACAGCATGCTGTAGCAAATGATGAACCACAGCATGTCGTAGTTCCATCCGACGGATTCCCGTACCCAGTCATGCTTGCCGATAACGTAGAGCCATCGCCACGGATCAGTGCCGAAATGCAGATAGGCATCGATATCTGCCAAGGCGCGATCATAGGGGAAACCTTTCCACAGGACGGACATGCCGTTCTTGACCGAGGTGAAGGTGCTTTGGAAAATCATGATGCCCATCAACAGACATATGCCGGAAAAGAGAACCGCCATCCGCTCGGCTGAGAACATCTTGCCCGCAGCAAATTTCCGCCGACGCTCAAATCGATGCAAAAGCCAGCCGGTTTCCAGGAGAAGCGATACCGCCGGCAGCACGAAACCGAAAACCATAAGCCATATCGGCACGTAGGTCTGGTATGCGGTGCGATGGAGCGCGCCGACCCAAGCCAGAAACCCCAGCCCCGTTGCAGTGTAGATGCCAATGAACAGGTAGAGCGATGCATCCGAGCGGGCGATCGAAACCGTGCGCCATGCGGCATTTCGAATGTAGCGCCAAATCACTTCGGATTCGATTTCGAGCATGGTATCCACACCGGGAATGATGACGTTTTGGCGCAGACTAGCGGCCGAAACCTTAAATTCCGTTAGGGACTTTTATTCGCAAGGTCAGTGGTTCAGTAAGTGCAAGAATGCACTCTCACCTCTTCAAGGCAAGGTCACCCGCCGCAGCGTCAGATTGATCCGGCCGCCTTTTTTCAGCAGCGCCGAGGTCGACGGATAGATGCGGTCGACGCCGTGGAAGCAGAGCCGGCCTTCGCCGCCGAGCACGACGACGTCGCCGCTTTTCAGGCGGAACGATTTGGTACCGCCGTCGCGTGTGGCCCCCCTGCCCGTCACTTGGCCGACCCGGAACAGGCAATCGTCGCCAAGTGACACCGAGACCACTGGGGCCGAGAAATCGGCTTCGTCGCGATCCTGGTGCAGACCCATTTTGGCGTCCTGCGTATAGAAATTGACCAGGCAGGCCTCCGGCGGATTCGGATAGGCGGCGACCTCCCGCCACAATTGCAGCAGCGCGTCCGGGATCGGCGGCCATGGCTCTCCGGTGAGTGGGTGCGTTGGCTGGTAGCGATAGCCCAGCTCCTTGTCGGTGACCCAGCCGAGCGTGCCGCAATTGGTCATGCGCACGCTCATCTCCTTGCCGGTCCGCGGCATCGCCGGCACGTACAGCGGCGCCCGCTGTACAATTGTCCTCACCTCTTCGACCAGCGCTTCCTGCGCCGCGCGGGACAGATAACCAGGCAAGTGGCGGACGCCTTTGGGCAGAACGAGCATGACTTCGCCTCCGGTTGATACTGAAACCATGCCACCGCCAATCAGAACGGCGACCCGAAAGCCACCGTTGTCGGCCTCCCTTTCTGTGGCAATGGCGAAACCTTGCGGCTGCGGCAGGGGAGGCCGCTTTATGCGCAGTCGGCGCGGTCCTTAGTCGTTCTCTACCCGGCCGCGCAGCTTTTTGATCGTGCCGCGCCCTGCCTTGCTTTGCAGCCGCCGCTCCACCGAGCCTTTCGACGGCCTGGTCTTCTTGCGCGGCGGCGGCGGCGGTTCCGCGGCCTTGGCGACCAGCGCCGTCAGCCTTGCCCGGGCATCGGCCCGGTTCTGCTCCTGGGTGCGGAAGCGGCCGGCCTCGATGACGATGACGCCGTCCTTGGTGGCGCGCTGGCCGGCGAGCTTGATCGTGCGCGCGCGCACGCGTTCGGACACGCCAGCTGCATTGGCGGCGTCGAAGCGCAATTGGACGGCGGTCGCCACCTTGTTGACGTTCTGGCCGCCGGGACCCGACGAGCGGATGAAATCCTCGTGCAGGTCGCCCGGATGGATTACGGCTTCGTCTGATATGATGATGTCGTCGATAGGCATGCCGCAGTCATGGCGCGGCGGACCAAAAAAGAAAAGGCCCGATCGAGACCGCGCCTTTCAAGGATGCTTCGGTGAAGATGCCTGGACTATTCCGCAGCTTCCTGCAGGCGGGGTGCTGCGCCGAGCACGACGGCATCGACATGGCTCTCGAATTTCTCGAAGTTGACGGCGAACATGCCGACCAATCGCGCTGCCTGCCGGTCATAGGCTGCCTTGTCGGCCCAGGTCGAACGCGGGTCGAGAATGGCGCTCTCGACGCCAGGCACAGCAACCGGCACCTCGAAGCCGAAATTGGCGTCAGTGCGGAAACCGGACGCCTTCAGCGAACCGTCAAGCGCTGCGGCCAGCAAGGCGCGCGTCGCCTTGATCGGCATGCGCTTGCCGGTGCCGTAGGCGCCGCCGGTCCAGCCGGTGTTGACCAGCCAGCAATCGGCGCCGTGGCGGGCGATCAGCTCGCGCAGCAGATTGCCGTATTCCTTGGGGTGGCGCGGCATGAACGGGGCGCCGAAGCAGGTCGAGAACGTCGCTTCCGGCTCGGTAACGCCCTTCTCGGTGCCGGCCACCTTGGCGGTGTAGCCGGAGAGGAAGTGGTACATCGCCTGCGCCGGGGTCAGCCGTGCGATCGGCGGCATGATGCCGAAGGCATCGGCGGTCAGCATGATGATGTTTTTCGGGTGGCTGGCCCGTCCGCTCTTCGAGGCATTGGGGATGAAATCCAGCGGATAGGCGCAGCGCGTGTTTTCGGTGAGCCGGCCGTCGTTGAAGTCCGGCACGCGGTCGGCGTTGAGCACTACATTTTCCAGCACCGTGCCGAAACGCTGCGTGGTGGCGAAAATCTCCGGCTCGGCCTCGGCCGACAGCCGGATCGTCTTGGCGTAGCAGCCGCCTTCGAAGTTGAAGATGCCGTGCGGTCCCCAGCCGTGCTCGTCGTCGCCGATGAGCGTACGTGACGGATCGGCCGACAGCGTCGTCTTGCCCGTCCCGGAAAGCCCGAAGAAGATCGCTGCGTCGCCGCCCGGGCCCTCATTGGCCGAGCAGTGCATCGGCATGACGCCCTTTTCCGGCAGCAGATAGTTGAGCATGGTGAACACCGATTTCTTCATCTCGCCGGCATAGGAAGTGCCGCCGATGAGCACGATCTTGCGGGTGAGATCGACCGCAATCACCGTTTCGGTGCGGCTGCCGTGGCGGGCCGGATCGGCGCGGAAGGACGGCAGGTCGATGATCGTCATCTCCGGCACGAAATCCTCAAGCTCGGCGGCCTGCGGGCGGATCAAAAGATTGCGGATGAACAGCGAGTGCCAGGCGAATTCGGTGATGACCCGCGTCGGCAGCTTCAGCTCGGCATCGGCGCCGCCGACGAGGTCCTGCACATAGAGATCGCTATTCGCGGCGTGGACAAGGAAATCGGCGAGCAGCATTTCGAACTGGCCCGCCGAAATCGCCTTGTTGTTGTCCCACCAGACATGGGGCTCGGTGGCGCCATCGCGGACGACAAACTTGTCCTTGGGCGAGCGGCCAGTGTGCTGGCCGGTCTCGGCAAGCAGCGCGCCGCCGGCGGTCAACCGGGCCTCGCCACGACGGATCGCTGCCTCATAAAGGGCGGCCGCACCAAAATTATAATGCACCGTGCCGGTGGTTTTCAGGCCGATACGATCGATCGCGCAAGCAGAATTGCGTTTGCCGACTTCCGACATCAAGGGTCCCTTCTTCTGGATTCGCCGCACTTTGCCGGCGCGTTTCCGGCGAGCCCGCGTTAGGGGCTGAGACGGTGAGAACCAGAAAACTCGAATGATATCAAATCATTAATCGATTTAAAAATTTTGAAAGTTGTTTAAATCGTTTATATGTGCAAAAAATCACGGTGGTTGCCCAAAGGATTGGCACACAGTGTTCGTCCAACCCGTGTAGAGGTTCCGATGGGGCCGCCGGCAAGCCGTCCGCGACAGCGGGTGGAGCCTGTGCCACATTTTGTACCTAATTTGTCCTGCAAAAGCCCCTTCTCTAAGACAGAAGGGACAGCTCATGAGGGAGCCGCTTGAAATGGCAACAATCGCGCTTGTCGATGACGACCGCAACATTCTGACATCGGTGTCGATCGCCCTCGAGTCCGAGGGGTATCGCGTCGAGACCTACACGGATGGTGCGTCGGCGCTGGAAGGCCTGGCGGCGCGGCCGCCGAATCTCGCCATCCTCGACATCAAGATGCCGCGCATGGACGGCATGGAGCTGTTGCGCCGGATGCGGCAGAAGTCCGACCTGCCGGTGATCTTCCTGACCTCGAAGGACGATGAGATCGATGAGCTTTTCGGCCTCAAGATGGGCGCCGACGATTTCATCCGCAAACCGTTCTCGCAGCGCCTGCTGGTCGAGCGGGTGCGCGCCGTGCTGCGCCGCGCCAGCGCCCGCGAAGCTGCGGCAAAGGCGCCCAGCCAGCAGGCCCGTTCGCTGGAACGCGGCCAGCTCGTCATGGACCAGGAACGCCATACCTGCACCTGGAAGGGCGAGCCGGTGACGCTGACGGTCACCGAATTTCTCATCCTGCACTCGCTGGCGCAGCGCCCCGGCGTGGTAAAAAGCCGTGATGCGCTGATGGATTCGGCCTATGATGAGCAGGTCTATGTCGACGACCGCACCATCGATAGCCACATCAAGCGGCTGCGCAAGAAGTTCAAGGCCGTCGATGACGACTTCGAAATGATCGAAACCCTTTACGGAGTCGGATACCGGTTCCGCGAAGCTTGAGTTGATGCATGTCGCCCAAAAGTGGTCGCGTTTTTGGGACGACGACATGCATAAAACCAAAGACTAGGCGGGAGCTGCTATTCGATGGCAGTGGATGTACAGCGGAGCAGACGAACGAGCGCTGTCAGGCGGTCGCGGATTCTGCCCGCATTCCTGTCGAGGTTGACGGTGCCGATGCGCCGCTTCCTCGGCCACCACATCTTTTCCAGCCTGACCCGGCGCATCCTGTTCCTCAACCTGGCCGGCCTCGCCGTGCTGGTCACCGGCATCCTCTATCTCAACACCTTCCGCGACGGGCTGATCGACGCCCGCGTCGAAAGCCTGATGACGCAGGGCGAGATCATCGCCGGCGCCATTGCCGCGTCGGCAACGGTCGAGACCGATTCGATCAGCATCGATCCGGAAAAACTACTCGAACTGCAGGCCGGTGAAAGCCTGGGGCCGGGCTCAGACCAGCTCGACAATCTGGATTTCCCGATCAATCCCGAGCGCGTCGCGCCGGTGCTGCGGCGGCTGATTTCGCCGACGCGCACCCGGGCCCGCATCTATGACCGCGACGCCAATCTGCTGCTCGATTCGCGCCATCTCTACTCGCGCGGCCAGATCCTGCGCTACGACCTGCCTCCGGTCGAGGACGAGCAGCCGGATATGCTGGAGCGCGTGCAGAAATTCGTCTTCGACTTCTTCCGCAACAAGGACCTGCCCGTCTACCATGAGCAGCCCGGCGGCAACGGTGCGGCCTTCCCGGAAGTGGTCAAGGCGCTGACCGGCAGTCCGTCGACGATCGTGCGGGTGAGCGAACAGGGCGAGCAGATCGTTTCGGTGGCGGTGCCGATCCAGCGCTTCCGCGCCGTTCTCGGCGTGCTGATGCTGTCGACGGAAGGCGGCGACATCGACAAGATCGTCGCCGCCGAGCGCAAGGCTATTTTGCGCGTGTTCGGCATCGCCGCCCTGGTCACCGCCATCCTGTCGATGCTGCTCGCATCCACCATCGCCAATCCGCTGCGCCGGCTATCGGCGGCGGCAGTGCGGGTGCGGCGCGGCGTCAAGAGCCGCGAGGAGATCCCCGACTTTTCCGACCGCCAGGACGAGATCGGCAATTTGTCGGTCGCGGTGCGCGACATGACCAATGCGCTCTATGCCCGCATCGAGGCGATCGAAAGCTTCGCCGCCGATGTCTCGCACGAGCTGAAGAACCCGCTGACCTCGCTGCGCAGCGCGGTGGAGACCTTGCCGCTTGCCAAGAACGACAATTCACGCGGCAGGCTGATGGAGATCATCCAGCACGATGTCCGGCGTCTCGACCGGCTGATCACCGACATTTCCGATGCCTCGCGCCTAGACGCCGAACTGGCGCGTGAGGATGCCGCCACGGTCGATTTGAAGAAATTCATCACCGATCTCGTCGCCGTGTCGCGCGAAGCGACGCGCAACAAAAAGGCTGTCGAGATCGAATTCAAGGCCGCCAAGCTGCCGCAAGGCGTCAAAGGCTATTTCGTCACCGGCCATGATCTGAGGATCGGCCAGGTCATCACCAATCTGATCGAGAATGCCCGCTCCTTCGTGCCGGAGGACCACGGCCATATCGCCATTTCCCTGGCACGCTCGGGCAAGGTCAACATCGTCACCGTCGACGACAACGGCCCCGGAATCCGCGCCGACGCCATCGACCGCATCTTCGAGCGCTTCTACACCGACCGCCCGGCCGGCGAGGCGTTCGGCCAGAATTCGGGGCTTGGCCTGTCGATATCCAGGCAGATCGTCGAAGCCCATGGCGGCACGCTGACCGCCGAGAACATCCCCGGCACCAAGCCCGGCGACATCAAGGGCGCGCGCTTCGTCGTTACGCTGCCGGCCGAAGGCTGATCGCGGCTGCGCATGCCCGATCCCACCGCGGAACCCGAGAACATCCATGCCACCGCAGTCCTGATTGGCGAGCGGGGCGTCCTGATCACCGGGCCGTCCGGCTCGGGCAAGACAACGCTGGCGCTGGCGCTCATCGACCATTTCAGCCGGCTCGGGCTGTTTGCGCGGCTGATCGGCGACGACCAGCTGTTTGTCGCGGCGCGTTTCGGGCGGCTGATCTGCCATGCGCCCGCCAGCATTGCCGGCCTCGCAGAGGTGCCCGGACTTGGTCCGAAGCCGCTTTTGTTCCAATCTGTGGGAGTCATCGACCTTACGATCCAGCTGGTTGCCGCTAACGCTGTGGAGCGTTTCCAGGAAGAGTCGAGCGCGACCATTGCCGGCTGTGTGGTGCCGCGCATCGACCTCGTTCAGCGCAACGTCACTGCGGCTTTGCCGGCGGTAATGGCGCGGCTGGCGATTGCGCCTTTCGTATGATCCGCCGCCGGTTTTTTGCTGCAATGCGTCAAATTGGCCATGGCCGACGCAATTTTGGGCTTGTCAACGCGCCGCGCGTCGACAAGATAGCGCTCCCGCCGCCTGGGATGGCCGGCGAGCATAAAAAGCGCCTGTGAAGCGGCGATGACGGGAGCCACCATAGAATGATCGGACTCGTGCTTGTAACGCACGGTCAACTGGCCGCCGAGTTCCGCCATGCCGTGGAACATGTCGTGGGGCCACAAGACAATTTCGAAACCGTGGCAATCGGCGCCGACGACGATATGGAGCAGCGTCGGCGCGATATCGTCGACGCCGTCGGCCGCGTCGACACCGGGACCGGCGTCATCGTTCTGACCGATATGTTCGGCGGCACGCCTTCCAACCTCGCCATTTCGGTGATGGAATCCGGTCGCACCGAGGTCATCGCCGGCATGAACCTGCCGATGCTGATCAAGCTGTCGTCGATCCGCAAGGGCGACAACATGGCGACCGCGCTCGACGAGGCGCAGGCCGCGGGGCGCAAATACATCAACGTCGCAAGTCAGCTGCTGAGCAGCAAATGAACGCGCTGTCGCCCGGTGAGATCGTGCGCGAGTTCCCGATCGTCAACCAGCGCGGCCTGCATGCGCGCGCCTCGGCGAAGTTCGTCCAGGTCGCCAGCGGCTTCGACGCCACCGTCCATGTCGAGAAGGATGGTCTCAAGGTCGGCGGCACCTCGATCATGGGGCTGATGATGCTGGCGGCGAGCCCCGGTTATTCGATCCGCGTCACCGCCAGCGGCGCTGAAGCCGCAGCGGCGATGGACGCGCTGGAGCAGCTGGTCGCCTCGCGCTTCGGCGAAGAGTGCTGAAGTTTTTGCTTTGGACGCCGTTGTCCCAAAACCGCCGGATACTTTTGGGCGGCATGCATCCCCGTAAACACATACGCGCATAAAGATTTCTTTATATCCCATTGTCGTCTTGGCGGCGATCTGCTAGTCAGGCCGGCATTCCGCGCCCTTCGACGCGCCGTGTGGCGCAGGCGCATTCTGAAGACAAATCACACCGGAGCACTGCCATGACAGGTAGCAAGGACTATGTGGTCGCCGACATCTCGCTTGCCGGCTGGGGCCGCAAGGAACTCGATATCGCCGAAACCGAAATGCCGGGCCTGATGGCCTGCCGCGAGGAATTCGGCGACAAGAAGCCGTTGAAAGGTGCGCGCATCACCGGATCGCTGCACATGACCATCCAGACCGCGGTGCTGATCGAGACGCTGAAGGCGCTTGGCGCCGATATCCGTTGGGCCTCGTGCAACATCTTCTCGACCCAGGACCATGCGGCCGCAGCCATCGCCGAGGCCGGCATCCCGGTGTTCGCCGTCAAGGGCGAGTCGCTCGAGGAGTATTGGGACTACACCGACAGGATCTTCCAGTGGGCCGATGGGGGCCTCTCCAACATGATCCTCGACGATGGCGGCGACGCCACCATGTACATACTGATCGGCGCCCGCGCCGAAGCCGGCGAGGACGTGCTGTCCAACCCGCAGAGCGAGGAAGAGGAATACTTCTACGCCCAGGTCAAGAAGCGGCTGAAGGCTTCGCCCGGGTTCTTCACCAAGCAGAAGGAAGCCATCCGCGGCGTCACCGAAGAGACGACCACGGGTGTCAACCGACTCTACCAGCTGCAGAAGAAGGGCCTGCTGCCCTTCCCGGCGATCAACGTCAACGACTCGGTCACCAAGTCGAAGTTCGACAACAAATATGGCTGCAAGGAATCGCTGGTCGACGGCATCCGCCGCGGCACCGACACCATGATGGCCGGCAAGGTTGCGGTCGTCTGCGGCTATGGCGACGTCGGCAAGGGCTCGTCGGCTTCGCTCAAGGGCGCCGGCGCCCGCGTCAAGGTCACCGAAGTCGATCCGATCTGCGCGCTGCAAGCGGCGATGGACGGCTTTGAAGTCGTCACGCTGGAAGATGCCGCACCGACCGCCGACATCGTCATCACCACCACCGGCAACAAGGATGTCGTCACCCTCGACCACATGCGCTCGATGAAGGACATGGTGATCGTCGGCAATATCGGCCACTTCGACAATGAGATCCAGGTCGCGTCGCTGCGCAACCTGCAATGGACCAACGTCAAGCCGCAGGTCGACATGATAACCTTCCCGGACGGCAAGCGGATGATCCTGCTGTCCGAGGGGCGCCTGCTCAACCTCGGCAACGCGACCGGTCATCCGAGCTTCGTGATGTCGGCTTCGTTCACCAATCAGGTGCTGGCGCAGATCGAGCTCTACACCAAGCCCGGCCAGTACCAGAACCAGGTCTATGTGCTGCCCAAGCACCTCGACGAGAAGGTGGCGCGTCTGCATCTCGACAAGCTTGGAGCCCGCTTGACCGAACTTTCCGGCGAACAGGCCGCCTATATCGGCGTGACTCCGCAGGGTCCGTTCAAGCCGGAACACTACCGCTATTAGCCAAAGCGGCGTTTACCACTAGATATTGAAGCCGGGCGATTGACTTTTCGCCCGGCTTCTTTTTTGCGCGGATGATTCTTCACGCCGATTCCAGCACGCGCTATTGTGCTGATTCGTGGGCCGGGGACGAGGCCGGCGTACGCATCGAGAGCATGATTCGAACCGAAGGACCGCGTCAGCGAAAAGTGGGAAGCGGTTTTCGGAAAAGATCATGCTCTTTAGAAAAGAGTTAGGTCAGAAGGGCGTTTCCATCAAACGTGATCCTGATCTAGGCGGTCTTGCATTCAGGCGGCGAAGAGGACCAAGGCATGCCGGGGGAAAACCCGCCTCGCGCGGGATCGGCCGTTTCCGGCGGCCATGACGATTCCGATAGCAATGGCTCCGTCACGACAGGCGGTGGCCTGAAGAGGCGCGTCGGCGCCCGCACCGCCGGCTTTCTTGCCACCTCAGCTCTTGCCGGCCCGCTCACCTCGTTTGCCGCCCATGCCGAGCCGGCCATTGCGCAGAAGGCCGGACTGTCGGTCAGCGCGGTCGAAGTCATCCAGCTCGCCATGTTCGTCGGCGTCATGGGCGCGGCACTGGTCTCGGCCATCTTCCTGATCCGCGAAAGAGCCCGCACCTCGGCGCAGAATGTCGAACTCAGAGCCCGCATTGCCGACATCAATGCGGCGCTGCAGCGCTCCGAGGCGCTGCTCAATCTGCGTGACCAGCGCGTCATCGTCTGGGCGTCGGAGAACAAGAAGCCGGAGCTGATCGGCACGCTGCCGCTGGAAAGCGGTGCGCCGGACGACCGTGCAGCCTTCCTCGCCTTCGGCCGCTGGCTGATGCCGCGCTCGGCGGCGGCGCTCGAAAATGCCGTCGCTGGTCTGCGCGAGAAAGCGAAACCCTTTGATCTCGTGATCGAATCGCAGGCCGGGGCGCCGCTTGAAGTGCATGGCCGCAAGAGCGCCGCGCATGTGCTGGTGCGCTTCGTCTCGCTGTCGGAAACTCAGAGGAGCCAGGCCAGGCTGAAGATCGAGAACCAGCGTCTGGCCGCCGACTACGAGACCATGATCGGCCTGCTCGACGCCTTGCCGATGCCGGCCTGGCTGCGCGCCACCGACGGGCGGCTGAAATGGGTCAACCGTGCCTATGCCGGAGCGGTCGAGGCACCGAACGCCGAGACCGCCGTGCGCGAAGCCAAGGAATTCCTCGGCGCCCAAGCGCGCGAACAGATCGCCGCGCAGCACAAATCGCGCCCAATCTTCGAACAAACGCTGTCGACAGTGATCGAGGGCGACCGCCGCGTGTTCGCCGTCACCGACTTCGCCGGTGCGGACGGCTCGGCCGGCCTTGCCTGCGACACCAGCGCCACCGAAACCATTCGCGGCGAATATGAGCGCACGGTGCGCAGCCATGCCGACACGCTCGACCAGCTCAACACGGCGGTGGCGATCTTCGATGCCAACGAGAAGTTGCGCTTCTTCAACCAGGCGTTCCAGAAACTGTGGGGGCTGGACCCGGGCTTCCTGCACAGCGCGCCCGACAATGCGCTGCTGCTCGACCGGCTGCGCAGCGAAGGCAAGATCGCCGAGCAGCCGGAATGGCGGCGTTGGAAAGAAGGCCTGCTTGGCGCCTACCGCGCGGTGGAATCGCAAGAGCATTGGTGGCATCTGCCCGACGGCAAGACCATCCGCGTGGTCGCCAACCCCCAGCCGAAGGGCGGCGTGACCTGGGTGTTCGAGAACCTGACCGAGAAGATGGACCTCGAAAGCCGCTACCAGACGGCGGTGCGGGTCCAGGGCGAAACGCTCGACAATCTGGCCGAAGGCGTCGCCGTGTTCGGTCCCGATGGGCGGCTGCGCCTGTCGAACCCGGCCTTTGTCGCGCTGTGGGGACTGAGCCAGGATGTGATCAAGCCCAACGTCCATGTCTCGGCGATCCGCGATCTCAGCGACCAGCGCGCCGTCGACAGCCCGTGGGGCGGGTTCGTCGCCGCCATCACCGGTTTCGACGACGAGCGCCGCGACCGCCATGGCCAGACCGAACTGAAGAACGGCACCGTGCTCAGCTACGCCGTCATCCCGCTGCCCAACGGCCAGGTGATGATGACCTTTGTGGACGTCACCGACAGCGTCAATGTCGAGCGCGCGCTGAAGGACAAGAACGAAGCGCTGCAGAAATCCGACCAGCTGAAGAACGAGTTCGTGCAGCACGTCTCCTACGAGCTGCGCTCGCCGCTGACCAACATCATCGGCTTCACCGAGCTTCTGTCGCTGCCGGCGACCGGGCCGCTCAGCCCAAAGCAGCGCGAATATGTCGAGCATGTCGGCTCGTCATCCTCGGTGCTGCTCACCATCGTCAACGACATACTCGACCTCGCCACCGTCGACGCCGGCATCATGCAGCTCGACATTTCGGAGGTAAGCGTCGAGCGCACCATCGAGGCCGCGGCCGAACTGGTCGCCGACCGGCTGCAAGAGCATTCGATCAAGCTCCGGATCGACGCCGCTGCGGCGCCGAAGAGTTTTCACGGCGACGAGACCCGGGTTCGCCAGATCCTCTACAATCTGCTCAGCAACGCGGCCAATTACGCGCCGGAGGCGAGCACTATCACGCTTGCCTGCCGGCATTTGGAGCAAGGTGTGGAATTCTCCGTCCATGACAACGGCCCCGGCATGCCGCCGGACCTGCTCGATTCGGTGTTCCGCCGCTTCGAGCCGCGCACCAATGGCGGGCGCCGGCGCGGTGCGGGCTTAGGCCTGTCGATCGTCAAGAGCTTTGTCGAGCTGCACGGCGGCAGCGTGCGCATCGAGACCGGCAAGGACAAGGGCACCACCGTCATCTGCACCTTCCCCGATGCACCGTCGGGCATCCGCGCCGCGGCCGAGTAGCGCGCTCGATGACTGTTGTTGTGCCGGAGCGTTTTCTCGCCGACGAGGCTGCGACCTCAAGGCTCGGCGAAGACCTGGCCATGGCGCTGCGGCCGGGCGACGTGCTGGCGCTCAAGGGCGATCTCGGCGCCGGCAAGTCAACGCTGGCGCGGGCCCTGATCAGGGCGCTGGCCGATGATGCCGGCCTCGATGTGCCGAGCCCTACCTTCACCTTGGTGCAAAGCTACGACACGCGCATCCCCGTGCACCATTTCGATCTCTATCGCCTGTCCTCGGCCGGCGAGATGGACGAGCTGGGTTTCGACGAGGCGCTGCTGCAGGGCGCTGCCCTTGTCGAGTGGCCGGAACGGGCGGAGGCCGCTTTTCCGAGAACGTCGATCTGGATCGAACTCGTCCATCAGGACGAAGGACGATTGGCGAAACTATCGGGCCAAGGCGTTGCCTTCGAACGCGTGGCGCGATCGCTGGCGATGCGCGATTTCCTCAAAACGGCCGGTTGGGGCGACGCCGCGCGGCGCCATTTCGTCGGCGACGCCTCGGCGCGCTCTTACGAGATTGTTTCGCTCGCCGGCCTTGCGCCGCGCGTGCTGATGAATTCGCCGCGGCTGGTGCTGGGGCCGCCGGTGCGGGACGGCAAGCCCTATGCCGTGATCGCCCACACGGCGCAGTCGGTCACCGCTTTCGTCGCCATCGACAAGGCGCTGCTGTCGCAAGGTGTCAGTGTCCCAAAAATCCATGCCGAGGATCTCGAACGGGGCTTTCTGCTGCTGGAGCATCTAGGCTCGGAAGGTTTTCTCGACGGCAATGATGAGCCGGTGGCCGAGCGCTACGCGGCAGCGGCCGAATTGCTGGCGATGATGCATGGGAAGACCTGGCCGCAGCGCATGGAGGCCGTGCCGGGCGTCTTCCATGAGGTGCCGCCGTTCGATCGCGACGCCATGCTGATCGAAGCCGATCTCTTGGTCGATTGGTATGTGCCGATGGTGACCGGCAGCCCGGCAAGCGAGGCTTTACGCGCCGGCTATCACAGGGAATGGAACGCGGTTCTCGATCGGCTGGACACACAGGAATACACGCTGATGCTGCGCGACTTCCATTCGCCCAACATCATCTGGCGCGGTGACCGCAAAGGCCACGACCGCCTCGGCATCGTCGACGTCCAGGACGCGCTGATGGGTCCTGCGGCCTATGACGTTGCGTCGCTGGCCATGGATGCCCGCGTCACCGTTTCGCCCGATATCGAGCAGCGGACCGTGGACGCCTATGTCGCTGCGCGCCACGCCGCCGGCGGCTTCGATGAGGACGCCTTCCGCGCAGCCTATGCGATCATGGCGGCGCAGCGCAATTCAAAGATCCTCGGCATTTTCGTGCGGCTCGAAAAGCGCGACGGTAAGCCCTATTATCTCCGACACCTGCCGCGCATCCGCGATTATCTCAGGCGGGCGCTGGCGCACCCGGCGCTGGCTCAGCTGAAGGAGTTTTACATGGCACATGGCCTGCTGGAGGAACGGCTCCCGTGACCTTGACCACAGCGATGGTGCTGGCGGCGGGTCTTGGCAAGCGCATGCGGCCGATCACCGACACCATGCCGAAGCCGCTGGTGCGGATCGCCGGCAGGACCTTGCTCGACTGGGGGCTGGACAGTCTCGAAGCGGCCGGCGTCGAGAAAGCCATCGTCAACGTGCACTATCTGCCGGACCAGATCGTCGCCCATATAGCCCACAGGCGGGCGCCAAAGATCGTCATTTCCGACGAGCGCGACGCACTGCTGAATTCGGCGGGTGGCATCGTCAAGGCATTGCCGCTGCTGGGCAGCGACCCCTTCTACATCATCAACGCCGATACGTTCTGGATCGACAGCGGCCAGCCCAGCCTCGAGCGCCTTGCCCTTGCATGGGACGGCGCGAAAATGGATATTCTGCTGATGCTTACCGATCTCGACTCGGCCACCGGACACGGTGTCGGCACGGATTTCCTGATGGCGCCGGATGGCGGCCTGCGGCGCTCGAAAGGCGATCCGGCCGGGTTGATCTATGCCGGAGCGGCAATCGTCAATCCCGCCATCTTCAGGGATGCGCCGGCCGGGGCGCATTCGCTCAACACCTATTTCGACAAGGCAATCGCCTCTGGCCGTCTGTTCGGCATGCAGATGCGCGGAAGCTGGATCACCGTCGGCACTCCCGACGCCATTCCGCAGGCGGAAGCGGCCGCCGCCGAAGCTCTCGCGAAGGTGGTATGAGCGGCGCGCGCCGCGTTCTTTCGATCCCGCCCGGAGCGCCATTCCTGCCGACTCTGGCCGAGGCCTTGCTGGCCGGACGGCTGGTGCCCGGCTTCCGGTTCGACGGCGATCCGCTGGCGCTGGCTGATGTCACCATCTATGTGCCGACACGGCGCGCGGCCCGTGCGCTGCGCGGCGCTTTTGTCGACGCGCTTTCGGGACCGGGGGGGAGCCGCCGTTCGGCGATCCTGCCGGTCATCCGCCCGCTCGGAGAGTTCGACGAGGACGAAGCCGCCTTCGACGCCGGCACGCCGACCGAGCTTGAAATGGCGCCGCCGATCGCAGCCATCGAACGCCTGCTGCTACTGGCGCCGCTGGTGCGGGCCTGGAAGCGCACCTTGCCGGCGCATGTCCTTGATATGTTCAACGAAGAGATCGTCGTGCCGGCCTCCGCCGCCGATGCGATCTGGCTGGCGCGCGACCTCGCCCGGCTGATGGACGAGATCGAAACCGAAGGCACGGACTGGACCAGGCTTGCCGATCTGGTCACCGGCAATCTTGCCGGATGGTGGCTTGTGACGCTCGATTTCCTCCGTATCGTCACCGAGGCCTGGCCGAAATTGCTGGAGGAGCGCGACCGCTCCAACCCGGCCGCGCACCGCAATGCGCTGATCCGGCGCGAGGCGAAGCGGCTGGAACGCAACCCGCCCAAAGGCCCGGTGATCGCCGCCGGCTCGACGGGCTCTATTCCCGCCACGGCCGAACTGCTTGCCACGGTCGCCAGCCTGCCCAACGGCGCCGTGGTGCTGCCCGGGCTCGATGGGATGCTGGACGAACCGTCTTTTGCCGCGATTGGGGCGCCCGGTGCGCGGCCGGCACTGCTTGGCCACCCGCAATACGGCATGGCCAAGCTGATCGGCAAGATTGGCGTGCTGCGTGGCGATGTCGAGGAAGTGGTCTCCGCCGAGCCCGCACTGGCGCTCCGCGCGGCCCTTGTCGGCGAGGCGCTGCGGCCGGCCGAGACCACGGAATTATGGGCCGAGACCCGCATATGCTTCAACGCCGTAGACATCGCCGAGGCCTTCGCCGACGTGACGCTGATCGAAGCCGCCAGCGAACGCGACGAGGCGGCGGCGATCGCCATCGCGCTGAAAACCGCCGTGGAACAGCCGGGACTAAGGGCAGCGCTCGTTACCGGCGACCGCTGGCTGGCGCGGCGCGTCTCGGCCGAGCTGTTGCGCTTCGGCGTGATCGCCGACGATTCCGGCGGCACGCCGCTCGCCAACACGCCTGCCGCCAGCCTGCTGCGGCTCACACTTCAAGCGGTATTCCGGCCCGGCGATCCCGTCGGCCTTTTGTCGCTGCTCAAGCATCCGCTGCTCGGGCTCGGACTTGAGCGCACCGGCGTGCGCCATGCCGCCGAGCTCATCGAACTCGTGGCGCTGCGCGGCGGCACCGGACGCCCCGACATCGCCTCTTTGCCAGCACTGTTCGAGGAGCGTCTCGCCGGGCTGAGCGGGGACAAGCGCCAGCCCTTCTGGTTTTCGCGCCTGAGCGGGCGCGGCATCGACGATGCCCGCGATATGCTGAGCCGGCTTGTGACGGCACTGGCGCCGCTGACCGCCTTTCGCGGTGAAGAGAACGCCGATCTCGTCGCGTTGACCAGAGCGAGCGTCGCCGCGCTGGAAAATCTCGGCCGCACGGCGGAGGGCAGCCTGGCTGAATTTTATGCCGGCGACGCCGGCGAGAAACTCGCCGAGCTGTTGCGCGGTGTGGTCGCCGCGTCTGCATCGTTCGACTTCCCGGCCGACGAATGGCCTGATGTGATGGACGCGCTGGTAGCACCGGAAACGGTCAAGCCGGGGCAAGGCACAGACCGCAACATCGCGATATGGGGCGCGCTGGAGGCACGGCTGCAGAGCGTCGACACGCTTGTCATTGGCGGGCTGAACGAAGGCGTGTGGCCACGCAAGCCGGAAAGCGATCGCTTCATGTCGCGGTTGATGAAGACCGGCATCGATCTCGAGCCGCCAGAGCGCCGTATCGGCCTTGCCGCCCACGACTTCCAGATGGCGATGGGGGCGAAAAAGGTGGTGCTGACGCGCTCCGCCCGAGCCGGCGACGCACCGGCGGTGCCGTCGCGCTGGCTGCAGCGCATCCTCACCTTCATCGGCAAGGATCCGGCGGCCGCATTGCGCGGGCGCGGCGACGAATTGCTTGCCTGGGCGCGCGCGCTCGATGCCGGCGAGCGGCAGCATTTCGCGCCGCGACCGCAGCCGAAACCGCCGCTGAGCATGCGGCCCACCCACTTCTCGGTGACCGCGATCGAGACGTTGCGACGCGACCCCTATGCGGTCTATGCAAGGCGTATTCTGAGCCTTCTGCCGCTCGAACCGGTGATCCGCGATCCCGGTGCGGCCGAGCGCGGCACGCTGTTTCATGACATCCTGCATCTGTTCTCGACAGAGGTGGCGGATCCCCGCGCGCCCGAAGCTCTGGAACGCCTCATCGCTGCCGGCCGGACCTGCTTTGCCGAGATCGCCCTGCCCGCCGACGTCGAGGCTGTGTGGTGGCCGCGCTTCGAAAAGCTTGCCGCCAACATCATCGAATGGGAGCGCGGCCGCGCTCCCGCCGTCGCCCGGCGGCATGCCGAGGAGCGCGCCGAAAAGACCGCTGTCGGCCGCACCGGCGTGACGCTGTCCGGCTATGCCGACCGCGTCGACCTTTTGGCCGGTGGCATGGCCGACATTCTCGACTACAAGACCGGCTCGTCCCCGTCCAAGGCGCAGGCCCACACGCTGCTGGCGCCACAGCTGGCGCTCGAAGGGGCGCTGCTCCGGCGCGGCGCCTTCAAGGGGCTTGGCGCGCGCGAGCCCTCCCAGCTCGCATTCGTGCGGCTGAAGCCGAATGGCGAAGTGTTCGAGGAATCCATCCTCGACTACAACCGCCAGCCTCGGACCGCCGAAGACCTCGCCGAGGAGGCTTGGGCGCGGTTGGAAAAGCTGCTGGTCCACTATGCCGATCCGACGACCGGCTATCTGTCGCGGGCGCTGCCTTTTCGCGAGGGCGAGAGCGATGGCGATTACGACCATCTGGCGCGCGTGCTCGAATGGTCGGCCGGCGGCGACAGCGATGACGAGGCGGGGGAGGCATGAAAAAAGCCTATCCCATCCCCAGCGAAACCGCCGCCAGCCAGGCGCGCGCCTCCGACCCGAAGAACTCGGCCTGGGTGTCCGCCAATGCCGGCTCGGGCAAGACGCATGTGCTGGCCCAGCGCGTCATCCGGCTGCTGCTCAACGGCACCGATCCGTCGAAGATCCTGTGCCTGACCTATACGCGGGCGGCCGCCGCCAACATGTCGAACCGCGTGTTCTCGACCCTGTCGGAATGGACGGCGCTCGGCGATGCCGAGCTTGCCACAAAGATTGAGGCGGTGGACGGCCGCCGACCCGACCGCGACACGATGCGGCGGGCGCGCCGGCTGTTTGCCGAAGCGCTGGAAACGCCGGGCGGGCTGAAGATCCAGACCATCCACGCCTTCTGCGAATCGGTGCTGCACCAGTTTCCGCTGGAGGCCAACATCCCGGCGCATTTCGAAATGCTCGATCCGCAGATGGAGGCCTCGCTGTTTGCTGGCGCCCGCCGGGACATGATTTCGGGCACGTCAGCCGGAGACACCGGACTGGCCGAGGCCTTTGCCACCGTGCTGGAGCGCGGCGGCGAACACGGACTCGATGCGCTGCTCGCCGAAATCGTGCGCAAGCGCGACGGCTTACGCGGCTTCATCGGTGCGGTCCGGCGCGACGGCGGCGGCTTTCAGGCCCTGTTCGACGAATTCCATTTTCGCCCCGGGCAGAGCGCCGAAGACATAGCGGCATCGGTATGGCCGCTGCCGGGTTTCCTGCCGGACTTCTTTGCAGTGTTCGCCAGTGCCGCCGAGGCCACCGACGCCCGCACCGTGCTCAACAATCTCTTGCCCTATGCCCGCTTGGCCTTTGCCGAGACGGACCCGACCCGCCGGCTGCAGATGCTCGGCAAAGCCTTTCTCAAGGCCGATGGCGACCCCTATGATCCCTCAAAGTTGTTCAAGAAGGCGCTGCTCGGCCGGCTGCCCGACCTTCCCGAGCGCTATCTGGCGGCCGTCAAGTCGATAACAGACGTCTCCGACCGGCTGGCGCTGTTCCGGATGCTGGAAGGCACGGTCGCGGCGTTGACCATAGCCGACTGGCTGATCGTGCGGTACGAGCGCCTGAAGCGCAGCCGCGGCTTTCTCGATTTCAACGACCTCATCATCCGCACCGTCAACCTTCTGGCGCGGCCCGATGCCGGCCCCTGGGTGCAGTACAAGCTCGACCAGGGTATCGACCACATCCTGCTGGACGAGGCGCAGGACACCAGCCCCGACCAATGGGAGGTGGTGAAGCGGCTGGCGGAGGAGTTCTTTGCCGGCCACGGCCAGCGCGGCACGACCAATCGCACGGTGTTCGCCGTCGGCGACGAAAAGCAGTCGATCTATTCCTTTCAGGGTGCCGCGCCGGATTCCTTCGCCGACAGCCGGCTCTTGTTTTCCGGACGCGTGAACGCCGCCAATGCTTCGTTTGCCGACCTGAAACTGACCTGGTCGTTCCGGTCGACCGACGACGTGCTTGCCGCCGTCGACCGCGTCTTTGCCGATCCGGGCGTGCGGCGCGGCATCAGCCATGACCCCGATCCGCTCGACCACAAGGCGATCCGCAACGACGCGCCTGGCTATGTCGAGGTCTGGCCGTCGCTCGGCGCTGACGCCGTCGAGGAGCCCGACGACTGGACGTTGCCGGTCAATCATGCCAGCGCGCCGGCTGTGCGGGTGGCCGAGCACGTGGCTGCGACCATCCAGACCTGGCTCAAGGACCGCGAGATCATCGAGGGCAAGGGACGCAGGCTGAGGGCCGGCGACATTCTTGTGCTGGTGCGCAAGCGCGACCGCTTCGTCCATGCGCTGTCGCGCGCGCTGAAGGACCGCGATATTCCCGTCGCCGGCGCCGACCGGCTGAGCCTGCCCGGCCACATCGCGGTCAAGGACCTGATCGCACTCGGCCATTTCCTCATCCAGCCGCAGGATGACCTGTCGCTCGCCGCCGTGCTGCGCAGCCCGGTTTTCGACGTGTCGGAGGAGACGCTTTTTACGCTTGGCGCCGGACGGCCAGCCGGAACATCGCTGATCGCCTCATTACGCCAGCATGCTGGCGACAATACCGCGCTGACCGATGTCGTTGCCCGGCTCGACGGCTGGGCCAACGAGGCGGCGTTCCGGCCGGTGTTCGAATTCTACGCCGGGGTGCTGGCGCGCGACGGCCTGCGCAAGAAGATGATCGCCCGGCTTGGACCGGAAGCCGGCGATATTCTCGACGAGTTCCTGAGTTTCTGTCTGGCCGAAGAACGCACCGGCTTGCCGGGGCTGGAGGCTTTCCTGGCGACGCTGGAAAACACCGGCCCGGAGATCAAGCGCGAGATGGACCAGACGCGCGACGAGGTCCGCGTCATGACCGTGCATGCCGCCAAGGGCCTGGAAGCGCCTGTTGTCTTCCTGGTCGATGGCGGTTCGGCGCCGTTCAGCGACCAGCATCTGCCGCGGCTCATGCCGTTCGACGCTTCGGGCCGCAATTTCGACGGCAAGGGCTATCTCTGGCGCTCGGCCGCCGATGTCGCCAACGGCTTCTCCAAGGCGGCCTCGGCCAGGGCGCGGGAGCTTGCCGACGACGAATACCGGCGGCTGCTCTATGTCGGCATGACGCGCGCCGAGGACCGGCTGATCGTCTGCGGCTATCACGGCAAGCGTCAGCCCAGCACCGGCACCTGGCATTCGATCGTCAGCCGCGCGCTGACAGGTGCACCCGAAAGCACCGAGCGCCGCCACCCCGCCAGCAGCGAGCCGGTGCACCGTTTCGTCATGACCAAGCTTCCGCCGGTGGCGCAAGCGGCAGCCGACGAGTCGCGGCTGCCGCAACAGGTGCCGCCGCTGCCGGTGGGCTTGTTCCGGCCCTTGCCGCCTTATGAGGAGCTGCCGCGCCCGCTGTCGCCTTCCGGCGCGTCGGCGCTGATCGACGAGGGCAAGGAGGCGGTCGTCGATACGCGTTCGCCGGTGCTGGACAGCGAAGCGGAGCCCGGTTTTGCCGTGATGCGCGGGCTGGCGCTGCACAAGCTGCTGCAGATGCTGCCCGGTTTTGCCGAAGACGAACGGCAAGGCGCGGCGGCGCAGTATCTCATTCGAGCCGGCGCCGACTGGCCGGAGGCCGAGCGCAACAAGGCGCTGGCTTCGGTGATGGCGATCCTCAGAGATTCGCGTTTTGCCGGGCTGTTTTCGCGCTCGTCCCGCGCCGAAGTGGCCGTCATGGGCAGTATCGAGGTCAAGGGCAGGCTGCGCTCGATCTCCGGCAAGATCGACCGGCTGGCGGTGACGCCCGGGCGCGTATCGATCGTCGACTACAAGACCAACCGGCCGGCGCCCGCAGGCCTGGCCCAGGTGCCGCCGGCCTATATACTGCAGCTGGCGCTCTACCGCGCGCTGCTCAAGCCGCTTTACCCCGGCCGCGCAGTGACGGCGGCGCTGCTGTTTACCGAGGCACCGAGGCTTATCGAACTGCCGGCGCAGGCGATGGATGACGCCCTTGCCCGACTCACGGGAGCGTGACACAAGTTCTGCTTGAAGAAGGGCTGCTCAACCACCACATTTGGTGCGAGATAAATTTCGAAAGGATTTCGCATGGCCACCGTCAAGGTCGACAAGAGCAATTTCCAGGCCGATGTGCTCAACGCCTCGCAGCCCGTCGTCGTGGATTTCTGGGCCGAATGGTGCGGCCCCTGCAAGATGATCGGTCCGTCGCTGGAAGAGATCGCCAACGAACTCGGCGACAAGATCAAGATCGCCAAGCTGAACATCGACGAGAACCCCGAGCTTGCCGCCCAGTTCGGCGTGCGCTCGATCCCGACGCTGATGATCTTCAAGGGCGGCGAAGTCGCCGACATGAAGGTCGGCGCCGCGCCGAAGACCGCGCTGTCGCACTGGATCAATGGCAGCCTCGCCTGATCTGGCCTTGTTTTGATGCATGTCGTCCTCCCAAAACCGGGACCACTTTTGGGCGACCTGCATTAGTTCCCGAGATCGAAGCCCGGCCCTCGCGCCGGGCTTTTTCTTTGGCGTCATCGCCCGGCCGCCTCTGGCCCTCGCATCGGCGCACTCCATGTCATCTGCTTGAGGCAGGACAGGGAGAAACAGAATGACCGGATCCGCCAAGGCCACCGTCTTCATCGACAATGAGCGCGTCATCGTCACCGAATACCGCTTCCAGCCCGGCGACAACACCGGCTGGCATCGCCACGGCCACGACTATGTCGTGGTGCCGCTGATGGACGGCAAGGTGAAGCTGGTGACCAAGGACGGCGAGAGTTTTGCCGAGATGAAGAAGGGTGCGCCCTATTTCCGAAAGGAGGGCGTCGAACACGACGTCATTAGCGCCAATGACGGCGAGTATGCCTTCATCGAGATTGAGCTAAGGTGATGGCTTGCCATCCTCTGCCATCTTGATGGCTCGTCCTAAATGGGGGATATATTTTCTCGAAGGTATTTTGAAATGGCCGAACCCCGGCTTTCCGTCCGCAGCGCAAAAGCACGAGATCTTGCGCATCGTCTTGCTCATCGCGAAAACCGCTCGATAGCGGATATCGTCGAACGCGCGCTTGAATCCTATGAGATTCGGGAGGCGGGGCGAGAACCGGCGTCCACCTTCTACTCCCGCCTGACGGCAAGCAGTGGCGCGGATATCGATCTGGAAGAAATCATCCGAAAAAGCCGCAAGGTCCATACAGGGCCGGAGCTTTGATCCTCGTCGACACCAACACAGCTCACCAGTCGGCGATGCGGTCGCCGCCGGCGAATTGCGCGCTTTTTGCGGTGTATTCGAACAGCTCGATCTTCACGCCGTTGGGATCTCGGATCCAGGCCTGAAAGGTGTCGTCGCAGGCATGCTTCTTGGCGGTAACGTCGATGCTCTTCGATTTGATGTGGGCGATCGCCGCGTCTAGATCTTCGACCTCAAGGCAGAAATGATTGATCTGGTTCTGCTCGCTATATGCAGTGCCGTCCTTCTGGAACACCTCGACATGGCTGCGGCCGCCGCAATTGAGGTAGAAGCCGAAGATCTTGCCGTCGCGCAGGAAATTGAACCGGGTGTCGAGGCCAAGCACGTCGCGGTAGAAGCTTCGCGTCGCTTCGAGGTCGTGCGCAAAGATGCAGACATGGGCGAGCTGCTTGACCTTGATCATGTTCGGCTCCTCGCAGTGAATAGCTTCAGGTCGGCGGCGTGCCGTTCTCGGCCAGCACCGCGCCGGCAAGATACAAGGAACCGCCGATCAGGATGCGCGGCGCCGGCCCATCCCAGGTGTCGCGCAACAGCATCAGCGCGCTGGCGACGGAACTAACCGGTTCAGCGGTGAGGCCGGCTTCGGTCGCCCGCACCGCCAGCTCGTCATTCGGCACGCCGGCATCGCTCCTGCTCACCGGCACGGTGTAGACATGCCGTGCCAGGCCCTTGAAGGCGTGGAAGTAGCCGCTCTGGTCCTTGGTGTTGATCATGCCGGAGATCAGAAACAGCGGCCGCGGGTTCTTTTCCTCCTGCTCGGCCAGCGCCTCGGCAATGACCATGCCGGCGCCCGGATTGTGGCCGCCGTCGAGCCAGATGTCGGCGCCCTTGGGCGCCAGCTCCATCAGCCGGCCCTGTACCAGTTTCTGCATGCGGCCCGGCCATGCGACGCTCGCCATCGCCTTCTCAGTGGCGCGATGACTGATTTCGAAACCGGCGGCCTTGACGGCGGCAATCGCTGCCGCCGCATTGGCGAACTGGTGGCGCCCGGGCAGGCGCGGTGGCGGCAGGTCCATCAGCCCGTCCTCATCCTGATAGACCATGCGGCCGTTTTCCTCGAAGGCGAGAAAATCCTGGCCGTAGACGAAGGTCGGGCAATCCAGCCGCTCGGCGGTTTCGATCAGCACTTGCAGCGCCGTCTCGCTCTCCTGCGCGCCGATGACCACCGGGCAGCCGCGCTTCATGATGCCGGCCTTTTCGGCGGCGATCAGTTCGACCCGGTCGCCGAGATAGGCTTCGTGATCCATCGACACCGGCATGATCACCGACACCGCCGGCCGGGCAACGACATTGGTGGCGTCGAAGCGGCCGCCAAGGCCGACCTCGATGATGGCGGCGGCAGCCGGATGTTCGGAAAACAGGATGAAGGTGACGGCGGTTAGGATTTCGAAGACGGTGATCTTCTGGCCTTGATTGGCCCGGGCGACGCGGGCGATGGCCTCGGCGAAGGTCTCGTCGTCGACCAGCCGGCCGCCGCCCTCGGCCGCCAGTCGGTAGCGCTCGGCCCAGTTCACCAGATGCGGCGAAGTGTGGACATGGACAAGGTGGCCGCCGGCTTCCAGCAGCGCGCGCGAAAAGGCCGCGCACGAGCCCTTACCGTTGGTGCCGGCGATATGGATGACCGGCGGCAGCCGCTCCTGCGGATTGCCAAGGCGTTCGAGCAGCCTTGTGATGCGGTCGAGCGAAAGGTCGAAGCCTTTCGGATGCAGCGCCATCAGGGCTTCGATTTCACGATCTGCGGCAAGCGTTGTCATGAGCGAATCCTACGCATGCGCGCAGGTGCACGCAATCGCGGTTTGCGGCCAGAAATGTCGCGTCAGGCCTGCGGGCGGGCTTCCGTCGGGATGACCGACGGCGGCAGGATTTCCGGCTCCAGCGGCTTTTGCTCCTGCGGCAGTTTGAGCAGGATTTTCAACAGCCGTGAAATCGTCTCGCGCAGTTCCAGCCGCGACACCACCATATCGACCATGCCGTGCTCCATCAGATATTCGGAGCGCTGGAAACCGTCCGGCAGTTTCTCCCGGATAGTCTGCTCGATGACGCGCGGGCCCGCGAAGCCGATCAGCGCGCCGGGCTCGGCGATATGCACGTCGCCCAGCATGGCGTAGGAGGCGGTGACGCCGCCGGTGGTCGGGTTGGTCAAGACGACGATGTATGGGAGGCCGGCTTCCTTCAGCCGATCGACGCCGATCGTGGTGCGCGGCAACTGCATCAGCGACAAGATGCCTTCCTGCATACGCGCGCCACCGGAGGCGGCAAACAGGATCAGCGGCCGCTTGCGCTGCAAGGCGACCTCGAAACCGTGCACAATGGCGTCACCCGCGGCCATGCCGAGCGAGCCGCCCATGAAGGCGAAATCCTGCACCGTCACTACAACCGGCAGGCCCTCGACCGTGCCCAGCGCATTGATGATGGCGTCTTCCAGGCCGGTCTTGGCCTTGGCGTCCTTCAGCCGGTCCGTGTAGCGCTTCTCGTCGCGGAACTTGAGCGGGTCCTGCATGACCTTGGGGTTCTCAAGCTGCTCGTATTTGCCGTCGTCGAGGAAGAATTTCAGCCGTTCCTTGGCCGAAATCTTCATGTGATGGCCCGATGACGGGATGACGAACTGGTTGGATTCCAGGTCCTTGTGAAACACCATCTCGCCGGTCTCGGGATCCTTGATCCAGAGATTCTCGGGCATGTCGGTGCGCCGGCCGAGCATCGAATTGATCCTCGGGCGAACGTAATTGGTGATCCAGTTCATCGCTTCGGCTCCTGTCCTGACGAAGAGTTGGTTCGTGCATGTCGCCCAAAAGTGGGAACCGGTTTTGGGATAACGACTTGCACAAGGCCTAAGTAGGGAAACTATTCGGCAGCAGCAAGGCGGGCCGAACGCACGCCCTGAGACAGTCCGCTGACCAGGGTGGCGACGGCCTCGGCCGGGTCGGCGGTCTTCTCGCCCTTCGGTCCCAACACATTGGCGACCGCGTTGACGATCGCGGTGCCGACGACGACGCCATCGGCATTGGCGCCGATGATGCGCGCCTGCTCGGCGGTCTTGACGCCGAAGCCGACGCAGACTGGCAAGTTGGTGTGGCCCTTGATGCGCTTGACCGCGGCGGCAACCTTGCCGGTGTCGGCCAAAGCCGAGCCGGTGATGCCGGTCATCGACACGTAATAGACGAAGCCCGACGTATTCTGCAGCACCTTGGGCAGGCGCTTGTCATCGGTGGTCGGCGTTGCCAGGCGGATGAAGTTGATGCCGGCCTTCAGCGCAGGGATACAGAGTTCCTCATCCATCTCCGGTGGCAGGTCGACGACGATCAGCCCGTCAATGCCGCTGGCAATCGCGTCCTTAAGGAAGCGGTCGACGCCGTAGATGTAGATCGGGTTGTAATAGCCCATCAGGACGATCGGCGTCTCATTGTCGCCAGCGCGGAAATCAGCCGCCGTCTGCAGCGTCTTGACCAGCGTCTGGCCACCTTTCAGCGCGCGCAGGCCCGCGGCCTGGATCGCCGGGCCGTCGGCCATCGGATCGGAAAACGGCATGCCCATTTCGATGATGTCGGCGCCGGCCTTCGGCAGCGCCTTCATGATCGACAAAGCGGTGTCGTAGTCCGGGTCGCCGCTCATGAAATAGGTAACGAGCGCCGGGCGTCCCTCGGCTTTTAGTTTTGCCATGCGGCGGTCGATGCGGGTCACCATGATCAGATCTCCATGCCCAGCATCGAGGCCACTGTGTGCACATCCTTGTCGCCGCGTCCCGACAGGTTGACGATGACGATCTGGTCCTTGTCCATATCCGGCACGATCTTGACCGCATGGGCGATGGCGTGCGCGGATTCCAGCGCCGGGATGATGCCTTCGACGCGTGTCGTCAGCTTGAAGGCTTCCAGCGCCTCGTCGTCGAGGATCGGCACGTATTCGACGCGGCCGGAATCGCGCAGCCAGGAATGTTCGGGGCCGACGCCGGGATAGTCGAGGCCGGCTGAGATCGAATGGCCGTCGAGGATCTGGCCGTCGGCGTTCTGCAGGAGATAGGTGCGGTTGCCGTGCAGCACGCCGGGCGCGCCGGCATTCATCGAGGCGCAATGCTCGATGCCGTCAAGGCCGCGGCCGCCGGCTTCGATGCCGATGATGCGGACTTCTTTGTCATCCAGGAACGGATGGAACAGGCCGATGGCGTTCGAGCCGCCGCCGACAGCGGCGATGATGGTGTCGGGTAGCCGGCCTTCCTGTTCGAGGATCTGGGCGCGCGCCTCGATGCCGATCACCGACTGGAAGTCGCGTACCAGCTCCGGATAGGGATGCGGACCTGCGGCGGTGCCGATCAGATAATAAGTGTCCTCGACATTGGTGACCCAGTCGCGCAACGCTTCGTTCATGGCGTCCTTCAGCGTGCCGTGACCGGCGGTCACCGGCCGCACTTCGGCGCCGAGCAGCTTCATGCGGAAGACGTTGGGGCTTTGGCGGGCGACGTCGGTGGCGCCCATATAAACGACGCAGGGAAAGCCGAAGCGCGCCGCGACCGTGGCCGCGGCAACGCCGTGCTGGCCGGCGCCCGTCTCGGCGATGATGCGCTTCTTGCCCATGCGCTTGGCCAGCAGGATCTGGCCGAGGCAATTGTTGATCTTGTGCGAACCGGTGTGGTTCAGGTCCTCGCGCTTGAAATAGACTTTTGCGCCGCCCCCGAGGCCCTTCGCCGAGGAAACCTCACGAAGATGTCTGGTCAGGCCTTCAGCGAAATAGAGCTTCGACGGCCGCCCGGCATAGTGGGTCGAGAGGTCGGTCAATTCGGCCTTGAAATCCGGATCGTTCTTGACCTCGTTCCAGTGCCGCTCCAGGTCGAGGATCAGCGGCATCAGCGTCTCGGCGACGAAGCGGCCGCCGAAGATGCCGAACATGCCCTGTTCGTCGGGTCCGGTGCGGAAAGAATTGGGTGTCGCCGGCTGGTCCATCGCCGATCTCCTGGTTCGAAAAAATTGTTCAGGCGGCGCGGTCGTCGCGCGCGGCCATGACGGCCCGGAAAAACTGCTCGATCAGCGCCGGATCCTTGACGCCTGGAGCGCTTTCCACCCCCGACGAAATGTCTATTGCGGGCGGATTGGCTGATCTCAGGGCGTCGCCGATATTGGCGGCATTGAGCCCACCGGAAAGCATGTAATCGAGCCCGACGTCAAGGCCGGCCAGGATCCGCCAGTCAAAGGCGACGCCATTGCCGCCCGGAAGTTGCGAGCCCTTTGGTGGCTTGGCATCGAACATGAAGCGATCGGCAACGCCGATGAACGGCTGTAGCCGCTCGAGATCGGCAGCCTCACTGACGGAGAACACCTTCATGACAGGCAAGCCGTAGCGGGCTTTCACCTCGGCCACCCGCTCGGGCGTCTCCGTGCCGTGCAGTTGCAGCATGTCGGGTCGCATCTTTTCGACGATCTCGTCCAGGAAGGCGTCATCGGCATCGACCGTCACGGCAACCGCCAGGGCCTTGCCGATTGCCGCCTGGCGCAGGCGGCCGGCTGCCGCAGGCTCGACATAGCGCGGGCTCCTGGCAAAGAAGATGAAGCCGACATGGCTGGCGCCGCCGGCCAATGCCGCGGCCATTGCATCATCGGTCTTCAATCCGCAGATCTTGATATCGAGCGCCATGGCGCGGGGATTGGCACGAAACCGGCCAAGAGTCGAGAAAAAGCATGCTGTTTGCCGGCAACGCCAAAGGCGCTACCTATTGATGGGAGAAGCAAGGCGGAGCAGACGAATGGCCGACCAGAGCATAGCCGAACTCAGGCAGAAGATCGCGCAAGCGCGCGACGTCATCGCGCATCTGATGCAAAAGGCCGCCTTCGACGGGGCAGAAGCGCACCGGGTCCTGGATTATTTCGGCAGCGATGCGTTCGAGCAGAATTTCCTGCCATGGCCGCGCCATGGCGACGAAGGGCTGCGGCCTGAAGAGCTTAATGCGGCCAATGATGATTGAGCGCGGCGCCGGCGCAGGCTAATCGAACACAATTGCCTGCAATGCCCCACCATTCCGCTTCAGCCAGTCCTTGCAGCGGTCGGTATCGGGACAGAGCTGCTCGCACAATTTCCAGAATTTCGGGCCGTGGTTCATCTCCTTGAGATGCGCCACCTCATGCGCGACCAGGTAGTTTATCACCGGCGTCGGCGCCATCATGATGCGCCAGGAGAAGGACAGATTGCCATCGGAAGTGCAGGAACCCCAGCGGCTCGACGTGTCCTTGAAGCGGATCGCCTTGGCGCGCTTGCCGATGGCCTCGGTATGCTTGACCACCAGCTTCTCGATGTCCTTCTTGGCCTCACGCTTGAGGAAATCGGCGATGCGGCGCGGCAAATGTATCCGCTCGCCATGGACGATCAGCAGCGGACCGCGGTCGTCGCGCGACACGGTGACGGTGCCGCGTTTCGACGGTTCGTGGACGATGCGATACGCGACGCCGCGTATCGGGATCTTGATGCCGGGGCGCACTTGCGGCCGTGTCGGCACCTTGGCCAGACGCTGCTCCAGCCAGTCCTGGTGGCGGTGAAGGAATTTCTCCACCTCGCCGCGGCGCAGGCCCGGCGGCACGGTGATGCGCAGCCCCTGGCCGCCCGAATCGATGCGCAGCGTCAGCCGCCGTGCGCGGGCGCTCTCGACGATCCTGAGCGGCAGTGTGCGGCCGGCAACGACGTGCTCTCGCTCTTCGACAGGCGAGGGTTTTGGTTTGGTCAGGTTGCGGAAAAAGCCGAAGGACATGGCTGAACGATACGCGATTCGAGGAAAACGACCAGAACAAAAAAGAAACGGCGCCGCTCGCGCGACGCCGTCCATCATGCCAAGGCCTGTCCTACAGCGCCGCGCGTCTCTGACGCGCAAAGGACGCTGTAGCACTCTAATTTGGCGCATGAACCTCTCCGAAAATCGGTTCCGATTTTCGGGGTCATGCGCGCAGCCTCAGTCGTCAAGCAGGTTCGGGCCCTTGCGCTTGGGGGTCGCGGGCTTGGCCGTTTCGGCCGAGCCTGTTTTCGCAGGCGCCGTCGACTTGTTGCGGTTGGCCATGAAGCGGTCGAACTCGTCCTGGTCCTTGGCGCGGCGCAATTCGCGGGCGTACTCATCGAACTCGCTCAGCATCTCGTCGAGCTTGCGACGCTCTTCGGCGAGGCGTTCGAGTTCCTTCTCGCGCCAGTCGTCGAAAGCGACATTGCCGGTGCGGGCCGAACCGTGGCCCCAGCGCGCGGCCTTGTCGGAACCGCGGCGGCAGCCGGCGAAGATGCCGTCCGTGGCGCGGTTGACGTCGCGCTTGAAGCCGTCAAGCCGGTCGCCCCAGATGATGTAGGCGAGCATGGCGAAGCCAAGCGGCCAGAAAACCATGAAGCCGATCACCATCAACGCGATGGTCGCCGGCGTCCAGGCCGGGCGGATCAATGCGGATGTGTTCATTTTCTCCCATTCCTTCGGTTGGAGACAGCCAAGAGCGGCTGCGTGGATTCGAAATGGGATGAGAAAAACGGCGATTCAAGACAACGTCCGCCAAAACCGGACAAGGTCCTGAAATGATTATCGCTTTTTGACCGCTTCGAGGAAAAGCACGACCAGGCCGGCGACCAAGCCCCAGAAGGCGGCGCCAACGCCGAACAAAGTCAGCCCCGACGCGGTGACAACGAAGGTGACAGTAGCCGCCATGCGCTGGTCCTCGTCCTTGAGGGCGATCGACAGCGCGTTGGCGAGCGATCCCATCAGCGCCAGGCCGGCTACCAGAACGATCAGGCTCTGCGGCAGGACGGCGAAGATCGCCACCAGCGAGGCGCCGAAAACCGCGAAGATCAGATAGGCAAGTGCATAGAAGGGTCCGGTCTTCCAGCGCTCGGCCGGGTCGGGATGGACGTCCGGCCCGGTGCAGATCGCCGCAGAGATAGCCGCCAGATTGGTGGTCGAGCCGCCAAACGGCGCCGACAGCAGCGAGAACAGGCCGGTGACGCCGATCAGCGGGCCGGGTTCGGGGTGATAGCCGGCGGCGCGCAAGACGGCGAGACCCGACAGGTTCTGCGACGCCATGGTGACGAGGTAGAGCGGCAGCGCCAGGCCGATGACAGCTGCGGCGCTGAAATGCGGGGCAATCAGCGTCAGCGTCGACAGTTCCGGCGCCGGCAGTCCGCCGACGCGGCCTGTCAGGAATGCGGCGATGCCGCCGCCGATCAGCACCGCCAGCACCGACAGCGCCGGGTTGAACAGGCGAATGACGAAGAAGGCCGCGATCAGCGGCAGGATCAGCCAGGGATCGACCGGAATGGTCTTGACGGCATTGAGCGCGAAGGTGACGACGATGCCCGCCAGCATGCCGGACGCGACTGACGCCGGTATCCTTGATATCAGCTGGGTCAGCGGCTTGAACAGGCCGGTGGCGATCAACATCAAGCTGGTGACGATGAAGGCGCCGACCGCATCGGCCATGGTAAACCCGCTCGATGCCGCCATCAGCGCCAGGCCCGGTGTCGACCAGGCGGTGATGATGGGCATTTTCGTGCGCCAGGACAGCCACAGGCATTCGATCGCCATCGCCACGCACACTGCCGTCACCCAGCTCGCGGTCTCGGCCTGGGTGGCGCCAACCGCCTTGGCGGCGGCAATGACGACGGCCAGCGTGCCGCCGAAGCCGACGATTGCCGCGACAAAGGCGGATATCGGGATGGAAATGCGCATTCTCGCCTACCCCGCCCGCTGAACCATGTCGCCCACCGCCCTCAGCAGCATGTCGAGATCCTGCGGCCGCGACAGGCGGTGGTCGCCGTCGGGAATGAGCGACAAGATGACGTCGTCGGCTGGCAGCAGCGAGACCAGCTTCAGCGCATGGCTTGCCGGCACATCGGCATCGGCCAGACCCTGCAGGATGTGGACGGGGCAATGGGTATCGATCGGCCCGGTCATCACCCGGTTCACCCTGCCGTCCTCGATCAGCGCGCTTGTGTAGATGTAAGGCTCGGCGGAATAGTCCGAAGGTTCTTCGAAAAAGCCTTTCTCCCGGAGGTCGCGCCTCTGTTCCTCCGTCAGAGCCGGCTCGACCAGCTCGGCGGTGAAATCCGGCGCCGGCGCGAGCAGCACTAGGCCAACCACATTGCTGTCGCCCGCCTTGCGCATTTCCTGCACCATGCGCAGCGCGATCCAGGCGCCGATCGATGAGCCGACCAGGACCTGCCTGTCCTCGGTGAAACGCCGGAAGACGGCGAGGCTCTCGCCAAGCCATTTCGAGATGGTGCCGTCGGCAAAGGCGCCGCCGGATTCGCCATGGCCGGAATAGTCGTGGCGCAGATATGCGCGGCCTTCCCTGGCCGCCCAATCCGACAGCGTCTGCGCCTTCGTGCCCAGCATGTCGGATTTGTAGCCGCCGAGCCAGACGACGCCGGGCGTTGCGCCCGAGGAATGGCGAACCGCGATATCGATGCCGTCGACATCCAGCAGGGTTGGGGTGGTCGCGGTCATGGCTGTGGATCAATCCTGGTTCTGGGGGCTGATTGTGGGAGCCTGATTTTACTCGCCGGTCTTTTGACACAGGCACAGGCGAGGCGGAAAGTGCTCGCGACATCCTTTGTTTGGTGCAGGCCTGCGATCAGGGTGATTTTCTGTCAGCGCTGTGCTATTGACTCCGCCCGCGCGCTCACCACATTGGCGCGTCCCGAACATTTTTAGATTGAAACCCTGAACGAAACGGCCAAGGAGACCACGACCATTCGCAGACCTTTCAAAGCAGCGGCGCCCACCAAGGATGGCCCGCGCTCAAACCGTGATATCCGGGTTCCCCGGGTCCAACTGATCGACGCCGATGGCCAGAACCGCGGCGATATTTCCATCAACGACGCATTGCTGCTCGCCGAAGAGGCAGGGCTCGATCTGGTCGAGATCTCGCCCAATGCGGTGCCGCCTGTCGTCAAAATTCTCGATCTCGGCAAATTGAAATACGCCAACCAGAAGAAGGCGGCCGAGGCGCGCAAGAACCAGAAGGTCATCGAGATCAAGGAGATCAAGATGCGCCCGAACATCGACAGCCATGACTACGAAACCAAGATGAAGGCCGTGCGGCGCTTCTTCGAGGAAGGCGACAAGGTCAAGCTGACGCTGCGCTTCCGCGGCCGCGAGATGGCGCATATGGAACTCGGCATGCAGCTCCTGAACAAGGTGCGCGAGGAGACGGCTACCATCGCCAAGGTCGAAGCCGAGCCGAAGCTGGAAGGCCGCCAGATGATGATGGTGCTGGCCCCGCGCTAGATCAGTTCGGGCATTGCGCTCTAAATCCGCCTGAATCCTGTCTCATGGCGTCCCGGCGATCGGCGGGACGCCTATTCTCCTGCCCAGACGCCGCGATCGCCGGCAAAGCTTCTCGACGATCGGATTCCCGACATGGCCAATGAAATCAACCCTGCGCCCATCAAGGAGCTGGGCGGCTACCAGCACATGCGCCGCATGGTGCTTGCGGTGCTGGTGGTGGTGCTGTTTGCGGCACTGCTGTTCGGCCAGTCGACCTTCCCGCCCGATACCCCGGTGCATGAAACGATCGAGATGGTCGGCGTGCTGCTGATCTTCCTTGGCGTCGTCGGCCGTTTGTGGTCGACACTCTATATCGGGGGGCGCAAATCCTCCGAAGTGGTCACCGGCGGACCCTATTCGATCACCCGCAATCCTCTCTACGTGTTCTCGACCGTTGCCGCCGCCGGCGTCGGGGCGCAGATCGGCTCGTTCTCCGGCATCGTCCTGTTTGCGCTGTTGTGCGCCGGCGCCTTCCACATCGTCATCCTGCGCGAGGAACGGTATCTCAAGGAGGTTCTCGGCGCGCCCTACACAGCCTATCTGGCGCGGGTGCCGCGTTTCTTCCCCCAGCTGTCGCTCTACCAGGAAGGCGACACCGGCAGCTTCAAGCCGCGCCTCTTGCTGACCACCTTGCTCGACGGGCTGGTGTTTCTGGTGGCGTTGCCGGTGTTCGAGACCATCGATGGCGCCCAGCAATCGGGCATACTCCCGGTGCTGTTCAGGCTGCCCTGATCGCGGACAGAGCGTCGCAGCCGCTCGGGTGTTGCGCGCCAGCCCGCTTTGACGTATAGGACCGCCGTTCCAAGAAAACCGCCCGGCAGGGCATGCCGTGGCGGTTTCATTTGCTTTTCGGGCTTTTGGTCCGCCCGAAGCGAACAAGAAGCGCGATTGTGCGCCACCAATACGGAGTAGCAAAATGCCCAAGATGAAGACCAAATCGGCCGCCAAGAAGCGGTTCAAGATCACAGGTACGGGTAAAGTCCTGTCGGCTGCGGCCGGCAAGCGTCACGGCATGATCAAGCGTTCCAACAAGTTCATTCGAAATGCCCGCGGCACGATGGTTCTGGCTGAACCGGATGGCAAGAAGGTCATCAAGAATTTTCTGCCGAACGGCCTCTGAGCATTCGGTTTCAGGAACAGCGTTTAAGGAGATCATGACATGGCACGCGTAAAAAGAGGCGTCACCTCGCACGCCAAGCACAAGAAGGTCCTGAAAGCCGCGAAAGGCTTCTACGGCCGCCGCAAGAACACCATTCGCATCGCCAAGCAGGCGGTCGAAAAGTCGATGCAGTATGCGTATCGCGACCGCAAGAACCGCAAGCGCTCGTTCCGCGCGCTGTGGATCCAGCGCATCAACGCCGCGACGCACGAGCATGGCCTGACCTATGGCCGCTTCATCGACGGCCTCAACAAGTCCGGTATCGAGATCGATCGCAAGATCCTGTCCGACATGGCCATCCATGAACCGCAGGCGTTCGCCGCACTCGTGGCCAAGGCCAAGGTCGCGCTCGAATATCTGAAGAACACCACCCCGAATGCTTTTGAAAGCGCTGTCGCCTAGAGCATGATGCCAAAAAGTTGCTGACTTTTTGGACAACATCATGCTCAGGGAAATTTAGCGAGGAGCGCGATCTTTCCGAAAAGTCTGCAACTTTTCGGGATCGGGCTCCGAGCCCAGCGCTTCCCAGCATTCGCAATTCTGATTGGGGAACCCGCGCTGGCACGGCTGGCGCGGGTTTTTCTTATGGCTGAACTTTCAACTTGAAAGTGACTTTCACCTCAAAGTTGACTCCCAACACAGCGAGTTTGACCGTGAACGACATAGCTACCGGCTTGGATACTCTCGAAAACTCCCTGCTTGCCGACGTCGCGTCGGCCGCCGATGAGGCTGCTATCGAAGCCGTGCGCGTCGCGGCTCTCGGCAAGAAGGGGTCGATCTCGGAATTGCTGAAGACACTGGGCGCGATGAGCGCCGAGGAGCGCCAGGTCAAGGGCCCCGCGATCAACGGCCTGAAGAACCGCGTCACCGAAGCGCTGACGACACGCAAGGCCGAGCTGAAGGATGTTGCTGTCACTGCGCGCCTCGCCGCCGAGACGGTCGACGTGACGCTGCCGGTGCGGCAATCGCCGGCCGAGCGCGGCCGCATCCATCCGATCAGCCAGGTCATCGACGAGATCGCGGCGATCTTCGGCGATCTCGGCTTTGCCATCGCAGAAGGTCCCGATGTCGAGAGCGACTATTACAATTTCACCGCGCTGAATTTCCCCGAAGGGCATCCGGCGCGCGAGATGCACGATACCTTCTTTTTCCAGCCGGACGAAAAGGGCGAGCGCAAGCTGTTGCGCACCCACACCTCGCCGGTCCAGATCCGCACCATGGAGAAGCAGAAGCCGCCGATCCGCATCGTCATTCCCGGCAAGACCTACCGCCAGGATTCCGACGCTACCCACTCGCCGATGTTCCATCAGGTCGAGGGGCTGGTGATCGACAAATCGGCCAATGTCGCCAACATGAAGTGGGTGCTGGAAGAATTCTGCAAGGCTTTCTTCGAGGTGCCGCAGGTCAAGATGCGCTTCCGGCCGTCCTTCTTCCCGTTCACCGAGCCCAGCCTCGAGGTCGACATCCAGTGCGACCGCTCGCGGCCCGGCGAAGTGCGATTCGGCGAAGGCTCGGACTGGATGGAGATCCTCGGCTGCGGCATGGTGCACCCCAATGTGCTGCGCGCCGGCGGGCTCGATCCCGACGAATATCAGGGCTTTGCCTGGGGCATGGGCATCGACCGCATCGCCATGCTGAAATACGGCATGCCGGACCTGCGCGCCTTCTTCGACGCCGATGTCCGCTGGCTGTCGCATTACGGTTTCAGGCCGCTCGACATGCCGACGCTGTTCGGAGGTCTTTCCGCATGACGGCGCCGCACACGGGTGGCTGCCGCTGCGGCGCGGTACGGTTCGAGGCATCAGTCGAACCGCACCATATCAGCTATTGCCATTGCGGCGATTGCCGGCGCGCCAGCGGCGCGCCGGTGTCGGCCTTTGTCGGCTTCCTGACCGAGCAGGTGGCTTTCACCGGCAAGGCGCTGAAGATGTACGAGAACGGGCCGGTGACGCGCTCGTTCTGCGGCATTTGCGGCTCGCCTATCGCCTATGTCGACGAGCGGCTGGAAGACCACATCTATTTCATGCTGGGCGCCATGGACATGCCGGCCTATTTCCGGCCGACGCACCATGCCTATGTGCGCGAGCAGCTGCCCTTCGTGCATATGCCCGACGACTTGCCGCGCCATTTGAAGACAAGCGTGCCCAGACCCGATGGACAAGGTCCGGGCGGGTACAGACAAAACGGAACATAGTGATGAAACTCACCCTTTCCTGGCTCAAGGATCATCTCGACACCGACGCCACGCTCGACGAGATCGTCGAGAGGCTGACCTCGATCGGCCTCGAAGTCGAGCATGTCGACGACAAGGCCGGCCTGAAGCCGTTCGTCATCGCCAAGGTGCTGACGGCGGTGCAGCATCCCGACGCCGACCGGCTGCGGGTGCTGACCGTCGACACCGGCAATGGCGCAGCCCCTGTCCAGGTGGTGTGCGGTGCGCCGAATGCCCGCGCCGGCCTGATCGGCGCCTTCGCCGCGCCCGGCGCCTATGTGCCCGGTATCGACGTGACGCTGACCGTCGGCAAGATCCGCGGCGTCGAGAGCCATGGCATGATGTGTTCCGAGCGCGAGCTGGAGCTGTCGGATGAGCACAATGGCATTATCGACCTGCCGGCCGATGCGCCTGTCGGCACCAGCTTCGCGGCTTACGCGCATCTCGACGATCCGGTGATCGAGATCAATCTGACGCCGAACCGGCCGGATGCGACCAGCATTTACGGCGTCGCCCGGGACCTGGCGGCAAGCGGGCTTGGCCGGCTCAAGACCGCGCCGGTCGAAGCGGTCCTTGGCAAAGGTGAAACGCCGGTCAAGGTGACCATCGAGGCGCCGGAGCTCTGCCCCGGTTTCGCGCTGCGCCTGGTGAAAGGCGTGAAGAACGGGCCGTCGCCGAAATGGCTGCAGCAAAGGCTGATCGCCATCGGCTTGCGCCCGATCAGCGCGCTGGTCGACATCACCAACTACGTCACCTTCGACCGTGGCCGGCCGCTGCATGTGTTCGATGCCAAGAAGGTCGCCGGCAATCTCGTCGTGCGCCGCGCACGCGACGGCGAGAAGGTGCTGGCGCTCGACGGGCGCGAATACACGCTGACGCCGCAGATGTGCGTGATCGCCGATGATAATGGCGTCGAATCGATCGCCGGTGTCATGGGCGGCCAGCATTCCGGCTGCGACGAGAGCACCACGGACGTGCTGATCGAATCCGCTCTTTGGGATCCGATCACCACGGCCCGCACTGGCCGTACGCTCGGCATCATCACCGATGCCCGTTACCGTTTCGAGCGTGGCGTCGACCCAGAATTCATGGTGCCCGGCGTCGAGCTGGCGACAAAGCTGGTGCTGGAGTTCTGCGGCGGAGAGCCGACCGAGACGGAGGTGGTCGGCTATGCCGGCTACAAGCCGAAGATCGTTTCCTTCCCGATCTCGGAAGTGAAGCGGCTGACCGGCATCGAGGTGCCGAAGGCGGAAAGCCTCGACATCCTGACCCGCCTCGGCTTCAAGCCGTCAGGCTCGGGCGACGTCGTCGATGTCGCTGTGCCGTCCTGGCGTCCTGACGTCGACGGCAAGGCCGACCTGGTCGAGGAAGTGATGCGCATCCACGGCGTCGACAACATCGCGCCGCAGCCGCTCGGCGCGCATGACGCGGTCAACTCCAAGATACTGACGACGCTGCAGGTTCGCACCCGCACTGCCAAGCGCTCGCTCGCCGTGCGGGGCATGCTGGAGGTTCTCACCTGGTCGTTCATCCCGGCCAAACACGCCGAACTGTTCGGCGGCGGCCAGACGGCGCTGAAGCTCGCTAATCCGATTGCAGCCGACATGTCCGATATGCGGCCCTCGTTGTTGCCCGGCCTGATCGTCGCCGCGCAGCGCAATGCCGACAAGGGCATCGGCGATGTCGCGCTGTTCGAGGTCTCCGGTACCTATGAGGGCGACGGCCCCGACCAGCAGCGGCGCGTTGCCGCCGGTGTGCGCCGCGGCACCGCCAAGCTCGACGGTTCCGGCCGCAGTTGGGCCGGCAATTCCGGTCCGGTCGGCGTGTTCGACGCCAAAGCCGACGCGATTGCAGCGCTGGAAGCCTGCGGCGCGCCGGTCGACAGGCTGCAGATCGAGCCAGGCGGTCCGGCCTGGTATCATCCCGGCCGCTCCGGCACGATCAAGCTCGGCCCGAAGACAGTGCTCGGCACCTTCGGCGAGTTCCACCCGAAGACGCTGGAGGGGTTGGACGTTTCCGGACCGATCTGCGGTTTCGAGGTCTATATCGACGCCGTGCCCGAGCCGAAGGCCAAGCCGACGAAAACCAAGCCAAAGCTGGAGCTGTCCGCCTTCCAGGCGGTGAAGCGCGACTTTGCTTTCGTCGTCGACAAGACGGTGGAGGCCGGCGCGCTGGTGCGCGCGGCGCTCGCCGCCGACAAGAAGCTGGTCACCGGCGTTTCGGTGTTCGATGTGTTCGAGGGGGCATCTCTCGGGACCGCCAAGAAGTCGATTGCCATCGAAGTATCTATCCAGCCGGTTGAAAAGACGCTCACCGACGAGGATTTCGAGGCGCTGGCCAAGCGCATCGTCGACAATGTTGGCAAGCAAACGGGCGGCATGCTGAGAACGTAGAGCGGCTAACGCCGCCCTACGTATTTCGACTTCACGCAATTCTTAGGGAAAGCGCGTCTTAGGGAAAGCGCGGCGCGCTTTCCCAGTAAAACCGCTACACACTTTTCCTGGAATTGCTTCTGAGGATTGCCGGCAGTTGCGAATCGCTCTCCAAAGGGCGATGGACCATCTGCGCTATTCCGGTCTGCCGTTCGAAGCCCAGCGCGAAGCGTTTCTCGCCATGGTGTTGGCGGATGCGCTCGTCAGCGACGCGCTGGAGCGAGCCCGCACGCTGGCGTTGCCGGACTGGCTGGTGGTGTCCGGCGCGCTCTACAACAGCGTCTGGAACCACCTGACCGGCAAGGCGCCGGGCTACGGCATCAAGGATGTCGATCTCTTCTACTTCGATGACAGCGACCTGTCCTACGAGGCCGAGGACGCGGTCATCCGTCGAGCCGCGCAGCATTTCGAGGGGCTGGCTCTGCCGGCCGAGGTGCGCAACCAGGCACGGGTGCATCTGTGGTATCCGCAGAAATTCGGCCAGCCCTGCCCGCGCTATACGAGTTCCAGCGAGTCGGTGAGCTATTTTGCTTCGAAGACGCATGCGGTCGGGGTGCGATACGATGCCGATGGGCAGCTTGAGGTCGTGGCGCCGTTCGGGCTGGATGACCTCTTCGCGTTTCGCATCACGCCCAACCGGCTGATGGATAACAGGCGCACGCATGAGGCCAAGGGGGCGAGGGCGAAGGCGTGCTGGCCGGAGATTACGGTGGTGCCTTGGTGAGACTTACCCTCCCCGTTGTGGGGAGGGTCGGCTCGCTGTCGCAGCGAGGCGGAGACAGAGAGACGGGGTGGGGGTGCGCCTCACGAGGACCCCCACCCCGAACCGCTTCGCGGATCGACCCTCCCCACAAGGGGGAGGGTAAAGGCACTCACCCATTCACCAGCGCCAGCAATTCCTCGGTGTACCGCTTACCCACCACCTTGTCCGGCGACAGAGCATCGCCGATCGCCGCCACTTCGGCCGCACTCAGCTCGATCCCGGCCGCCGCCGTGTTCTGCTCGAGATGGCGGATTTTCCGCGCGCCGGGGATCGGCACGATGAAGTCGCCCTGGTGCAGCACCCAGGCCAGCGCCAGTTGCGCCGAGGTGACGCCTTTTTCCGTCGCCAGCTTTTCCAGCGTGGCGATCACCTTGGCATTGGCCGCCATGGCGTCGGCCTGGAAGCGGGGCAAGGTGCGGCGCCAGTCGTCGTCGCTCAGGGCCTCGGGCTTGGCGATGGTGCCGGTAAGCAGGCCGCGGCCGAGCGGGCTGTAGGGGACAAAGCCGATGCCGAGTTCGCGGCAGAGATCTAACACCTCGTCTTCGGGGTCGCGGCTCCACAGCGAGTATTCGCTCTGCACGGCAGCAATCGGATGCACGGCGTGCGCCCGGCGGATGGTGGCGGCACTGACCTCCGACAGGCCCAGCGCCCGTACCTTGCCGTCGCGCACCAGTTCGGCCATGGCGCCGACCGTGTCCTCGATCGGCACGTTGGGATCGACACGATGCTGGTAGTAGAGGTCGATGACATCGGTATCGAGCCGCTTCAGCGAGGCTTCCGCCACCGCTTTGACGTGCTCGGGACGGCTGTCGACGCCGACCATGCGCCCGAGGCCCGAGCCTTCCTCGGAAATCTTGAAGCCGAATTTGGTCGCGATCGTCACCTTGTCGCGCACCGGCTTCAACGCCTTGCCGAGAAGTATCTCGTTCTCAAAGGGGCCGTAAACTTCGGCCGTGTCGAAAAACGTCAAGCCGATCTCGACAGCGCGGCGCAAAGTGGCGATTGCGTCGGCCTCTGCCTGACCGCCATAGGCGAAGCTCATGCCCATGCAGCCGAGGCCGACGGGGAAGACTTCGAGTTCAGTACCAAGTTTGCGGGTTTTCATGGCGCGTCTCCTTGTTGCGATGAAGGAGAGATAGTGCCTGGTCTTACGTTCGATAATTGGCTGTCATTCGCACGGGCTGTTCTATAAAATAGATCAATGAATCGAGCGCATCTTTCTCAACTGGCTGTGCTGGCGACAGTCGCCCAATGCGGCAGTTTTCGTGGCGCGGCGCGCGAATTGGCCATTGCGCCTTCAGCGGTGAGCCATGCCGTGTCCAGCCTGGAGGCGCGGCTCGGCGTGCGGCTTTTGGCGCGCAGCACCCGCAGCGTGGCACCAACGGAGGAGGGCGCGCAGCTGCTCGAACGGCTGCGGCCGGCGCTGTCCGAGATCGATCTGGCGCTGGAAACGGCGATCGAGGCGCGCGACCGGCCGGCCGGGAACCTGCGGCTGACCGTGCCGCGCACCGCGGCCCACCTGGCATTGACGCCCAGGCTCGGCGGCTTTGCCGCGGCCTATCCTGACATCGTGCTGGAAATCGTCATCGAGGATCGCTTCACCAACGTCGTCGAAGGCGGCTTCGATGCCGGCGTGCGGCTCGGTGAAAGCCTGCAGCGCGACATGATCGCGGTGCGCATCGGACCGGACCTTCGCGGCGCCGTGGTCGGCGCGCCATCCTATTTCGCGACCATGCCAAGACCCCGCCATCCGCGCGATCTTGCCGACCACCGCTGCATCCGCTTCCGTTTTTCCAGCGGCATTCTTTACCGCTGGGAATTCGAGAAGGATGGCGAAGAGATCGAGATCGCGGCGCAAGGGCCGCTGATCCTCGACGAAGACCATCTGATCGCCCAGGCGGCGGTCGACGGCGCTGGGCTCGCCTTCGTCTTCGACGATTATGTGCGCGCGCCGCTCGCCGACGGTCGCTTGATCCGCGTGCTGGAAGACTGGTGTCCGCCCTTCGACGGTTTCTTCGTCTACTACCCCAGCCGCCGCCAGATGCGCCCGGCGCTGCGGGCGTTTGTGGATTTCTTCAAGGTCGGTGCTTAGCCACCTCCCCCTTGTGGGGAGGGTCGATCCGCGTAGCGGATCGGGGTGGGAGTCTTCGTAGGGCGCTACCCCCCCACCCCGTCGCTTCGCGCCGACCCTCCCCACAAGGGGGAGGGTGGAAGAAAGCCCAGCTGCCATTCGTTCACCAGCCATGCCGGCATTCATCACCAACAACTCAACCCGCTACGGCTGGGCGGCGATCGTCCTCCACTGGCTGATCGGCATCCTGTTCATCGGCCAGTTCATGCTCGGCTTCATCATGGTGCGGTTGACCAGCCAGCGCACCGCCTTCGAGCTGATCCAGCTGCACAAATCCTTCGGCTTCCTGCTGCTCGGCCTCCTCATCCTGCGCATTGCCTGGCGGCTCGGCAACGCGGCCCCGGCCTTGCCGGCCTCGGTCGGAGGCCTGGAGCGTCGGACGGCGCCGCTGGCGCATCTGGCACTTTATGGCTTCCAGCTCGCGGTGCCGCTGTCCGGCTGGGCACTGGTTTCGGTGTCGATGCTGGAGATCCCCAGCATGCCGTTCAACCTTTTCGTGATGCCGAACCTGCCGCTCGGCGTGTCCGATGCGGCGGAAAACTTCTGGGCGGTAGCACACTGGTATCTCGCCTATGCCGGCATTGCCTTGGTTGCGCTGCATGCGCTGGCGGCGCTGCGGCATCATTTCTGGCTGCGCGACAGCGTGCTCACGCGCATGATCACGCCTTCGTCAGATCAGGACATGGAATAGCGCGCGCCGCGCATTCGTTCATTGGAGTGAGGGCGCAACACTTCGCCTGCCCCAGAAGGACAAAACCCATGTATGCGCGCATCTTCGGATTGGCGGCTGTTGCCGCTTGCCTTGCCATGCCTGTCTCCGCCGCTGTGGACCTCGGCGACGCCGCCGGCAGCTACACGGTCAACCCGGCCAGCTCCAGCATTCGCTTCTCCATCGGCAAGGTCGGTGGCGGCGGCCTCGACGGCGCCTTTGGCCGCTTCAAGGGCTCCATCCGCATCGACAACAGCGATGTCGGCCGTTCCGCGGTCAACTTCACCATCTATCCCGAAAGCGTCGGCACCGGCCAGGGCCGCATCGACGCCTTCCTGCGCTCCGATGCGGTGTTCGACGTGGCCAACAGCCCCGAAATCCAGTTCCGCTCGACCAGCGTAACCCGAACCAGCGACACCACGGCGCTGGTCAGCGGCCGGCTGACGGCGCGCGGCAAGACGTTTGCGGAAAAGTTCACTGCCGAGCTCGGCGGGCTGAAGGGCGGCGTCATTAAATTCCACGTCACCGGCAAGGTGCTGCGCTCCCGGTACGGCATGGATGTCGGCACGCCGATCTATTCGAATATCGTCAATTTCGACATGACGCTAACGGGCAAGCGAGGCTAGCAGGACCAGCGATCCGCATTGGCTTTTCCCGCAATTTCGGGCAAACCTCCTCGCCTGTAAATCGATAGGAGAAGCCTGATGTTCCGATGGGGTGTTTTGTCGACGGCCAAAATCGGCCGCGAGCAATTGTTGCCGGCAATCGTCGAGGCCGAGAATGGCGTTTTGTCCGCGATCGCCAGCCGCGACCTGTCGAAGGCCGAGGCCCTGGGCGAGCGGTTCGGCGCCAGACATGCCTTTGGTTCGTATGAGGAGCTGCTCGCTTCGAAAGACGTCGACGGCGTCTACATCCCGCTGCCGACCTCGCAGCATGTCGAATGGACGGCCAAGGCCATCGAAGCGGGAAAACATGTGCTGGTGGAGAAGCCGCTAGCGCTCGACGCCAAGGACATCGCGCCGCTGATCAAGCTGCGCGACAGCAAGAAGGTGCTGGTCTGCGAGGCCTTCATGGTCATCTACCACCCGCAATGGATCAAGGTGCGCGATCTCATCGCCTATGGCGCCATCGGCCGGCTGCGCCATGTGCAGGGCGCCTTCTCCTATTACAATGTCGATCCCACCAACATGCGCAACCAGCTCGATCTCGGCGGCGGCGCGCTGCCTGATATCGGCGTCTATCCGACGGTGTCGACGCGGTTTTCAACCGGCAAGGAGCCGCTCCGCGTGCAGGCGACGATCGAGCGCGACAAAAAATTCGGCACCGACATCTACTCCTCGATCCGCGCCGATTTCGGCGACTTCGAACTGTCCTTCTACCTCTCGACGCAGATGGCAGCGCGGCAGGTGATGGTGTTTCACGGCGAGAAGGGTTTCATCGAGGTGTTCTCGCCGTTCAATGCCGGGCTCTACGACCATCACCGCATCGAACTGCACAACCAGAACCATACGGAGGCGCAGGTGTTCCGCTTTCCCGGCACCCAGCAATACCGGCGCGAGGTCGAGACGTTTGCCAGGGCGGCACAGGGTGGCAAGGAGCGTGTCTTCACGCTGGAGGAGTCCGTGCTCAACCAGAAGGTCATCGACGCCATCTTCCGCGCCGGCGGCAAGGAAGGCTGGGAGGCCGTCTGATACAGCAATCTTAGCCGGTAATTTCATGGGAGAAGGGCGTCCGCATTGTGCATGCGGACGCCCTTTCCTATTGAACTGACGATCTCACGCGCCTCTGAGCGTCAGGTGCAAGGTCTCGGCGAAGCGGTCGGGATAGGGCGCAAAGCCCATGTGGTCGCCGGGGAAGGCGGCGCGCTTGCTGCCGAGCCTGTCGGCCAGCGCCTTGCCCATGCCGTCGATCGGCTGGCCGACGGACTCTTCGCCGATGCCGACCACGACCGGGCGGCCGCGCAGCGCCTCGATATCGGGACGATAGAGCGACAGCGGCATGACGCCATGCGCCAGCCAGTATTCGAAATTGCCGCTGACCCTGGCAAAGGTCTCGCCCTCCTCGGGCGACGGTTCGAACGAAGGCGGTCCGTCCTGCGGCCCGGCTTCATCCTGACCCGGCCCTTCCGACAGGCTGTTCTCGCTGAAGAATTTCTGCATCGCCGCCTCGACACCCTGGCTGCGATAGGTGTCGTGCAGGTCGCGCATGCCGGCCAGTGACGGCGACGGGTCGTCGAGCAGCATCATGCTGGGCGGCTCATGCGCCACCAGTGCACGAACCCGGCCGGGATGGCGGGCGGCGAGGTTGAGCCCGATCTGGGCGCCGCCGCTGGTGCCGAACACATAGGCCGGTCCGGCGCCAAGCGCCTCGATCAATCGCGCGGCATCGTCGCCATGGACATCGAGGTCCTGCTCTTGCGGCTCTCCGTCGAAGGTGCTGCGCGAATTGCCGCGCGGATCATAGGCGACCACCGTGTAGCGGTCGGCGAGGTGGCCCGCGACATCGGCGAAGACGCCGGCGTCCTGCGGTCCGCCGGGGATTATCAACAGTACGGGGCCGGAACCGCGCATCTCATAATAGAGGCTGGCGCCCGGTACTTTCAGCGTCGACGTTTGGGGGGTCATGTCCATCTCTCCTGTTGTTCTCATGTCAAAGTTCGGCTTTGCGCCGGGTCCGATCATTTGCTGGCGACAACCATGCGGTTGCCCTCGCTGTCGCGGAATTCGGCGACCGTGCGGCCCGGCTGCCAAGTCGCTTCCTGCGGCTCGGTGATGATTTCGACGCCGCGCGCCTTCAGGCCCGCGACCGTTGCCTCGACATCGCCATCAACGAGCACCAGCACGGGCTCAGTGCCCGGCGTGTCATCGGGGCGTTTGACGAAATGCAAATTGGTGACGGCGCCGGGAAATGTCAGCTCGATCCAGCGCCAGCCGCTGTCGCCCATCAGCTGGTCCGCCGACACCTGGCAAGCAAGATGGCCGGTGTAGAAGGCCTTGGCGCGGTCCTGGTCGAACACCGGCAATTCGGCAAACTGGATGTGCATGATGGGTCTCTCCTGCTCCTCGATGGCTGCCGCGCAGCCGTCCACGGGAAAGACGATCCGGACGATCGAAAAGATTCGCCGGGCGACGAATCTTTTCGAGGCCGCGAAACGTCTTCTCCGTGCAGAGTTGAAAAACAGGAGACGACAATGGGCTACAATCTCATCCGCTACGGCGTGAAGGACGAAAGCATCGCCGAGAACCGTATGCTGGTTGCACAGGTGTTCGAGGCACTCGACGACACGAAGCCGCAATCTGTGCGCTACCTCGTCCTGGAACTGGAGAATGGCGAGTTCATCCATCTTGTCAGCCAGGATGGCGACGGCCTGACCGGGCTCGCAGCCTTCAAGGCCTTCAGCGCCGATCATGCCGGACGCCGCTCGACGCCGCTTGCCAGATCGCCGGCAAAGATCGTCGGCAATTATCGTATGCTGGCCGGCGAGGTCGTGCCGGCTTGAATGCGAAGACCGGCATTTAGGGAACGGACAGGATGAACACAGCAAAACTCGACCGCGTTGCCCTGGAGGCGATGCTCGGCTCCTTGCGACCGAAGCTGCACCGCTACTGCGCCCGCATGGCCGGCTCGGTGATCGATGGCGAGGACATCGTCCAGGAGACACTGATCAAGGCACTGCAGGCCATCGACGGCGACGCCGCCGTCGAGCGTCCGGAGCAATGGCTGTTCCGCATAGCCCACAATGCCGCGCAGGATCATCTGCGCCGGCGCCAGCGGGAGCAGGCGCGCATGAGCGAGACCGACATGACGACGATCGAAGACCCCTCCGCAAGCGCCGATGCGAGGCTCGCCACCGCCGCCAGCCTGCGAAGCTTCATGCAGCTGGCAACAGTGCAGCGCAGCGCCGTGATCCTTGTCGACGTGCTTGGCCTCAGCCTGCACGAAACCTGCGAAGTGTCCGGCGCGACCCTGGCCGCGACCAAGGCAGCGCTGCATCGCGGGCGGTCGCAGCTGCGCCTGCTGGCGTCACAGGACGAGCAGGCGCCTGCCCCAAAACTCGACGCCGGTGACGAGCGGCGCCTGCGCCGCTATGTCGACCTGTTCAACGCGCGCGACTTCGACGCCGTGCGCGCGTTGATCGCCGAGGACATCCAGCTTGAAGTCGTCAATCGCACCCGCATGCGCGGCAAGGCGCAGGTTTCCAACTATTTCGGCAATTACGACCGTGTCCAGGATTGGGCGCTGTCGCTCGGCTTCGTCGACGGCAGGCCGGCCATCCTGATCCGCAGCCCGCAAGCGGGAGATGACGCCGTGCGCGGCTTCATGCTGGTCGACTGGCAGGATGGAAAGGTCAGCCATATCCGCGATTTCCGCTACGCGCCCTATTGCCTTGCCGATGCGGACATCCGCTTCATCGACGAGTAAGCATCGGCCAGAGAGCGCGGGCTTCGCGCCTCAGGCGAAGCTTTGCAAATTGGCGTCCTGCAGCTTGGAGCCGGCGAGCAAGGCCTCGAGCACCTGCTTCTTGAGCGACAGGCACTGCGAGCGGGCAAGCTTTGCGATGGCCGAGACTTCGGCCAGCTCGCAGGCAAGCACCAACTCCTTCTGCTGGCCGATGATCGCTTGCGTGAAGTCGCGCGATTTGAAGCCGAGATGGAGGACACGCTCCGACTGGTCGAGCGTTTGGTCGAGCAGGCGAACCAGCCGCAGATTGCCGGAGAGTTCAGCCAGGGCCAGGCGAAAGGCGCGGTCGGCCGCCAGAAAGGCGACATGGCTGCGCAGCGTCTCCGGCTTCAGCACCTTCTGCGCCGCCAGCCCGATGTCGTCGAGCCCGCGTTCGGTGAGGTTTGCCGCGGCCACCCGGAACACTTCCGGTTCGATCAGGCTGCGGACGTCGAAGATCTCGTTGACGTCGCGCAGGCTAAGCGGTGCGATGACATAGCCGCGGCGCGGCTCGCTCTTGATCAGCCCTTCCTGCGTCAGGCGGGCCAAAGCCGAGCGGATCGTCGCCTTCCTGATCTGGTAGCGGTCGCCGATCTGCTTTTCGGTCAGGCTTTCGCCGGGTTGCAGGACGCAGGCGACGATGTCGCTCTTCAGCTGCTCATAAGCTTCCTCGCTGCGCAATATGTCGGCGGTCGACGGCGCCTTGACGGCGGACGGTGACACTGATTTCGGAAGAGCCATATCTGCCTGCCCGTTTGGTCTGCCCGCGTGGTCTGCCCGCGTAGTCTGCTTGCCCGTTTCGACCATCCGGGTTGACGGGTCTGTCGGCATTCGCTAGCCTGAGCATCTCAGCTGTATTGGTTGAGCTTCCCAATGGAGATGACGACAAATGTCTCTTGCCGCCAACTCGCCTCTCTACGCCGTAACCGCCGGTATCGTCAACGCAGCCAAAGGTGCTCATGCCATCGAACGGGTCAAGGCGGTGCTGCGCGAACACACCGACTGCTTCCATGCATCAGGCGTGCTCGCGCATGAGGAAGACGACGATGAGGTGCTGCTGCATGCCAGCCCTGACTTGACCATCTACCACATCACGCTGTCGCCCGGCCTGCGGTACCCGCCGCACAACCATCTAATGGATGCGCTGATCGGCATCTACAAGGGCAGCGAGACCAACTTCATCTATCCCGTCGACGGCAGCGAGATCGATGCGCCGGAACGCCACGACATCGCGGCGCCCGCGGTGGTGCACATGACCCCTGATACGGTGCACGCGGTGGCCAACACCGGCAGCGCCCGCTCAGGCGCCCTGCATGTCTATCTCGGCAATCTTACCGAGACCCACCGCCACATGTGGAGCCCGGACAGCAACCAGGCAGAGCCGTTCGACAATATTCGGTATCTGGCTGGTGCGAGGCCGATTGGGTCCTGATCCGGGATAGGCGGAATAACGGTCGCCGCATACCGGCCCATTTCAAGAACACCGCAGCGCGTTGATTAGCGCAGTTAGTGCGGCAGGCTGATGCTGGCGACTGGGGTAATACATGAAGAAGCCTGGAATAGGCGGCGTCCAGTTCTCCAGCACTCGAATGAGGCGGTGCTCGGCAACGTGTTCCGCGACCTGCTCTTCATATGTGAGCCCAAGACCGGCTAGCGGATCGCAGGAAATCACAGTTTCGGCGGAAATGGCGCGCCCGAAGAGATTCGAACTCCTGACCCCCAGATTCGTAGTCTGGTGCTCTATCCAGCTGAGCTACGGGCGCGCAACAGGCCATGCTTTACATAGCCCCGCTAACCGATCCTGACGACCAGCCGCGACAAGACGTGTTCCCTAGCGACTGAATTTCCGAAAAGCAAGCCAATCCGGCAAAAGTTTTGTCGCAGCTGCTTTCGACGGTGTCGATCAAGGTGTGCTGAGATTCAGCTAAAGTCCGGCTTCGGCTGAATATCAATACTGCTCAGGCCGGGCGGCGCAGGCCGTTGCGGGCCTGGTCGAGGCGGACCGGCTGGTCGGGGATGGTGACGGCGAAGGTGGTGCGTCCGCCGATCGATTCGACCAGCTCCACCGTGCCGCCATGGGCGCGGATCAGTTCGTGCGCGATGGCCAGGCCAAGGCCGGTGCCGCCGCTGCGGGCCGAGCCGCGAAACGCCGCGAACAGGTTTTCTCGAGCCTTCGCCGGCAGGCCGGGACCGGTGTCGGTGACAATGATGCGGCTTACGCTGCCTATGCGCTCGGCCGATACGGCGAGCCGGCGCACCAGCGCGCTCTCGGCGTCGGCCGCCATCGCCTGGACCGCGTTGCGACAGAGATTGGTGAGCACGCGAAACAGCTGGTCGGAATCGGCATCGACCTCGAAGGCGAGCTCGACGGCATTGACGAATTCGATGCCGCCCTCGATGTCGAGCAGGCCGTGGACGTCGTCGACCAGCTGGCGCAGCCGCAAGCGGCGGCGTGAGGGCGCCGGCTCCTGCGTGCGACCATAGTGGAGCACGCCTTCGGAATAGGAGACGGCTCGGTCGAGCGCGCGCAACAGCTTTGGCGCGAAGGCCTGCACCGTCGGGTCCTTGACCAGGCGCAAGCGGTCCGACATCAGCTGCGCCGAGGCCAGGATGTTGCGCATGTCGTGGTTGATCTTGGAGACGGCGAGGCCAAGGTCGGCAAGGTGCTTCTGCTCCGACAGCATCTTTTGCAGCCGTTCCTGCATCTGCGACAGTTCGCGCTCGGCAACGCCGATCTCGTCGGCGCGGGCGGCCGGGTGGATGATGCGCCCTGGATCGTCGGGCGCCTCGGAGAAGGACAGCATCGAGCGCGTCATGGTGCGGATCGGGCCGATCATGATCAGGTCGATCGCGGCATAGACCAGCATTGCGGTGAACAGCGAGATCAGCAGTGAGACGAAGGCGACGTTGCGCGAATAGCGCAGCATGGCGTTGCGCAGGGAATAGTCGGGCATGATCAGCTCGAATTCCTTGTCGCTGTCGACGACCGGGCCGAACACCCGCAGCATGCGCTTGCCGCCGAAGAACAGCGTATCCAGCGCCCCGGTCATGCCCTTGATCATGCCGACATTGGCGATGTCGATGTGCTCGTCGACCTGCGGCGGCATCTCGGCCACCACCAGCAGGCGCGATACGCCGCCGTCGCGCACCGCGATCGCCTTGGCGCCGATTGCCATCAGCACGTCGTTCTGGGCGGCGCGGGAGAGCGAATTGGGCTCGCCCTGCACCAGCACGATCGACACCGCGGCAGCGGTGCTTAGCCGCTCCTTCAGCCAGGCCAGGCGGTAGCTGGCGATCCAGGGCAGGAAAATGAGGACTTCGGCCAGGAGCACGAAGACAATGGTGAGCAAGAGCAGCTTGGTCGACAGGCCGCGCGCCAAGGGCACTGAACGATTGGGCACCGAACGGCTCGCAACCGGGCGAACGGTCGCCGGGCTGGCATCGGCTGTCGCCGGGCCGCTCCCTTCATCCGCTGATGCAACTTCGCTCATTAAGGCCTGTCTTCACAAACGCTTGATCGGTTGAGATTAGGTGATTGCGGCTTTTTTGCCAATTTCATCCTTCGTTGGACGATGGTGCCAGCAATAAAGATAGCCTCGAACTGGGTGTTCGCGCCGCGACGAACGGGGTGTCGCGTCGTGACGAACTGGCAGTTCGCACTGCGACGAACTGGCGTTCGCGCTGCGACGAACTCATAGTTCGCGCTGGATTGACTCCCAAAACCCTTCTTTCTATAAGCCGCTCACGCTCGGGCCATTCGTCCCGGCGCGGTTTCGATCGCGCCAATGCCGGCCCGGCAAAGCTCCTGTTACACAGTGACAGAATCAAGAAGGGCCGCACCCCGCGGTATTAAAACAAATGAAGCGTACCTACCAACCGTCCAAACTCGTCCGCAAACGCCGGCACGGTTTCCGTGCTCGCATGGCCACCAAGGGTGGTCGCGGCGTCGTCGCAGCTCGCCGCAACCGCGGCCGCAAGCGGCTCAGCGCCTGAACGGAAGACGAGATCGTTGCCCGCAACCGGCAAGCCAGTGGGACCAAACCCCAAGCGGCTTCTGAAACGTGCGGAATTCCTGGCCGTCCGCCGCGGTGAAAAGCGGCGCGGGCGGCTTTTTCTCGTTGAAGTTCTCGACCGCAAAGACGGTCTGCCGCCGCGCGTCGGCTTCACCGTCACCAAGAAGGTCGGCAATGCGGTTGTGCGCAACCGCGTCAGGCGGCGGCTGAAAGAAGCCGTGCGCACCCATGCCGCAAGTGACATGGCGCCCGGCAATGACTATGTCATTGTCGGGCGTGAAGACGTGCTCACCATTCCGTTCGGCCACTTGAAGGCCGAACTCTCCCGCCGTCTCAGCGGAACACGATAGGCCAAGGGCTTTCGATGGAAAATAACCGGAACTTCTACATCACCATCGTCTTGTCGGTGCTGATCCTCGGGCTGTGGCAATATTTCTATGTGCTGCCGCGGAGCGAACAGCAGCGCGAGGCGGCCCGCATCGAAGAGCAGCGGGCGGCGGAGCAGAAGAAGGCGGCCGAGGCCGCCAATCCCGGCGGCACGCCGGCGCCCGCGGCGCCCGGCGCCATTCCAAACGCGCCCGGCACCTATGTCACGACGCCGGAAGGCCGCGCGCAGGAAGTGGCCAAGACGGCCCGCGTCAACATCGACACGCCGAGCCTGTCGGGCTCGATCAACCTCACCGGCGCCCGCCTCGACGACCTAAAGCTCAAGCACTACACCGAGACGGTCGACAAGACATCGCCGCAGATCCAGCTGCTCAATCCGCAGGCGCTGCCCACCGGCTATTATGCCGAGATCGGCTTTGTCGGCAGCGACACGACCGGCACTGTGCCGGGCCCGGAAACGGTCTGGAGCGTCGACGGCAATGCGACGCTGACGCCGGCGACGCCAGTGACGCTGACCTTCACCAACGACAAGGGCCTGACCTTCAAGCGCACGATCTCCGTCGACGGCGACTACATGTTCACCGTTTCCGATGCGGTGCAGAATTCAGGCTCGACCCCCGTCACGCTGTCCAATTACGGCCGCGTCATCCGTTTCGACAAGCCGGCCGTCGCCAGCTCCTATGTGCTGCATGAAGGCCTGATCGGCGTCACGGGAACCGAAGGCCTGCAGGAGCACAAATACGCCGACATCGAGAAGAACAAGCTCTATACGCCGAGCAAATCGACCGATGGCTGGCTTGGCATCACCGACAAATATTGGGCGGTCACCCTGGTGCCGACCGAGAAGCAGCCCTTCCAGCCGCACTATGCCTATTACGACAATGGCCGCCCGCGCTACCAGTCGGACTTCCTCACCGACCCGATCACCATTGCCGCCGGCCAGTCGGCGACGGTCGAGACCGAGATCTTCGCCGGCGCCAAGGAAGTCAACAAGATCAACGCCTACGCCCAGGATCGCCAGATCAGGCTGTTCGACCGGCTGATCGATTGGGGATGGTTCATCTGGATCACCAAGCCGATGTTCTACCTGATCGACACGCTGTACAAATTCTTCGGCAATTTCGGTCTGGCCATCCTTGCCACCACCGTCGTCGTCAAAACCCTCTTCTTCCCGCTCGCCAACAAATCCTATGCGTCGATGGCGAACATGAAGAAGGTGCAGCCCAAGATGCTCGAGATCCGCGAGAAATACGCGGACGACAAGATGAAGCAGCAACAGGCGATGATGGAGCTGTACAAGACCGAGAAGATCAATCCGCTCGCCGGCTGCTGGCCGGTGGCGCTGCAGATCCCGGTGTTCTTCTCGCTCTACAAGGTGCTCTACATCACCATCGAGATGCGGCACGCGCCGTTCTTCGGCTGGGTCCAGGATCTGGCCGCGCCCGATCCGACCTCGGTCTTCAACCTGTTCGGCCTGCTGCCCTTCGCGCCGCCGGCATTCCTGCCGCATATGGGCGCCTGGGCGGTGGTCATGGGCATCACCATGTTCCTGCAGATGCGCATGAACCCGACGCCGCCGGATCCGACGCAGGCGCAGATCTTCACCTGGATGCCGGTGATCTTCACCTTCATGATGGGCAGCTTCCCGGCCGGCCTCGTCATCTACTGGGCCTGGAACAACACGCTGTCGATCCTGCAGCAGGGCGTGATCATGAAGCGCCAGGGCGCCAAGATCGAATTGTGGGACAATCTGACGGCATTGTTCCGAAAGAAACCCTCGCCAGCTGAATAAACAGCGTGGCAATCAAAGCCCCGGCTCGTCCGGTGTTTTTGTGGACGAGGCGCGCATCACGTTCCCGTGAGGCGCGAAACTTGCGGCGTGCAACCGGCGTGGCTGCTGCTTGTACCGCCAAGGCCGATCAACACCGATCAGCTCTAATCCGAAGACCGCTGTTTTTGATCCGTGACCCCGTCATGTCCATCGCGGGGATGCGGCGCGTGGAATGGGCATTCGCCTTTAAATATTTGTTATCATTATCCTTTTTTACTCTGCACCGAAACTTTCCCGCAATCGCCGCGTAACTCTTCCCGACAATCGAATCAACAATTGTCGCACCAGAAGGGTTCTCCAATGGCAAAGTCCATCCTCAAGGCATTCTGCTTTTCCGCCGGCCTGGCTCTATCGGGCCTCGCAGCTACGACGGCCTATACGCTCGCCAATCCCGCCGTTGGCGGCGCTGCGATGCTGACCTCGAAGAACATCGTCGAGAACGCCCTCAACTCGCCGATCCACAAGACGCTGGTTGCCGCCGTCAAGGCCGCCGGCCTGGTCGACACGCTGGAAAGCGCGGGACCCTTCACGGTGTTTGCGCCGACCGATTCCGCCTTCAAGAAACTGCCGGCCGGCACCGTCGCCACGCTGGTGAAGCCCGAAAATAAGGACAAGCTGACCAAGATCCTGACCGCCCATGTCGTGGCCGGCAAGATCTCGGCCAAGGATATGATGACCAAGGCCAAGGCGATGGGTGGCAAGTATGAAATGAAGACCGTCAGCGGCGACACGCTGATCGCCGAGGTAAAAAAAGGCGCGCTTTATATCGTCGACGAATCCGGCGGCGCCGCCAAGGTAACGGTCGCCGACGTCAACCAGTCGAACGGCGTCATCCACGTCGTCAACAAGGTGCTGTTGCCGAAGTAACGGCTTTACGCAACGGGGAATGACGGCGGGCTGCGACGGGCTTTCTCGGTCTGCCTTCCCCACCTCACGAGGAGGTGCCATTCTTTTGAAGCCGTCTTCGACACCACCGGGGTCCTGCTTGTCCTTCGCAGGGCCCCGTTTTTATTGTTTCAGGGCGCCTTAGCCGACGGCGGCGGTCGACCTGATCGTGATCTGCCGCGGCACGAACTGAACATCGAAGCCCAGCAGGGCTCGCTCATCGGGCGATTGGTGCTATAGGGCGGATCACGCCATCTCGAATGGCGGCTTTAATTTGCGCCACTCTCGACGGATCTCGCCATGGACGGACCCAACCCAGACATCAAACACCCGATCCCGATGCACCCCCGCGTCGGCTTCCTCAAGCCCCTGGTCACCGCGCCGAATATCGAGATCGGCGAGTTCACCTACTATGACGATCCTGACGGACCGGACAAATTCGCCGAGCGGTGCGTGCTGCATCATTATCCCTTCATCGGCGACAAGCTGATCATCGGCAAGTTCTGCGCCATCGCCGAGGGCGCGCGCTTCATCATGAACGGCGCCAACCATGCCATGTCCGGCTTTTCCACCTATCCGTTCAACATTTTCGGCCATGGCTGGGAGCAAGGCTTCGACCCGAAGACGTGGTCGCAGGAACTGCGCGGCGACACGGTGGTCGGCAATGATGTATGGATCGGCATGGATGCGGTGATCATGCCCGGCGTGTCGGTCGGCAATGGCGCCATCGTGGCGGCGAAATCGGTGGTGACGCATGACGTGCCGGCCTATGCGATCGTCGCCGGCAATGCGGCAAAGGTGGTGAAGATGCGTTTCGACGACAGGACGGTCAGGCGGCTGCTTTCCGTGGCGTGGTGGAACTGGCCGGTGGACAAGATCGGCCGCAACCTCAACGCCATTCGGGGCGCCGATATTTCCAGGCTGGAGGCAGCGATTTGAACGCGCTGGGCAACACCGTCATCGGAACCGACCTGTTCACCAAGGGGTGGATCTTCATCCGCGGCGTGCCGGCGATGAAGTTCCTGCCGCCGGAGGGGCCGCCGGAGATCGCCTTTGCCGGCCGCTCCAATGTCGGCAAGTCGTCGCTGATCAATGCGCTGGTCGGCCATAACGGGCTGGCGCGCACCTCCAACACGCCGGGGCGCACGCAGGAGCTCAACTATTTCGTGCCGGGCGGGTTTTCCGGCGAAGGCACCGACTTGCCGCCAATGGCGCTGGTCGACATGCCGGGCTACGGCTATGCCAGCGCGCCGAAGGAAAAGGTGGACGATTGGACCAAGCTGGTCTTCGACTATCTCAAGGGCCGCGTGACGCTGAAGCGGGTCTATGTGCTGATCGATTCCCGCCATGGCATCAAAGCCAAGGACGACGAAGTGCTGTCGCTGCTCGACAAGGCGGCGGTGTCCTACCAGATCGTGCTGACCAAGACCGACAAGATCAAGGCCGCCGGCGTGCCGCAGCTGATCGAAGAGACATTACTGAAGATCAAGAAGCGGCCGGCGGCGTTTCCGTTCGTGCTCGCCACGTCGTCGGAAAAGGGCGAGGGTCTGGACGAACTGCGCGCGGCGATCGTGCTGGCGGCCAATGGCGGTTAAAAGCAACTCCGGGAAAAGTGTGAAGCGGTTTTCCGTCCGGAGTTGCGAAAAAAGACCTTTGGCTAACTAGGCCTTTGCCTTGGACTTCGCCTCGAGCGCGATCATCTGGTGGCTTTCTTCCTCGGCAAGCTTTTCGGTGCCGTAGGACTTCAGGAACAGGCTGACGCCCGACCGCACGATGTGGTCGATTTCATCCTGGCTCGGCGCCTTGGTGCGGTAGGCGAAGATGCACTGGCGAAACAGGCCGGCGAGGCACAGTTCGGTGAATTGATAGGCGGCAAGATCGACATCATCGATCTTGAGCAGGCCGCGTTCTATGGCTGCATTGAGGAACTTGACCACCTTGTCGTGGCCGCGTTTGGGGCCGCGTTCGTAAAACCGCGCGCCCATGTCCGGTATCCTGTCGGAGGCGCCGATCACGGTGCGTTGCGCCTGGATGACCTTGGCCGAGGTGATCTTCATCGACAGCACCTTGCCGAACTTCACCAGCGTCTGGCGCAGATCGTCGGCGCGGTCGAGCATGTCGTACATGTTCTTGAAGATGGTGCCGCGCTCTTCCTCGATCAGCGCCTCGAACAGCTCTTCCTTGTTGGCGAAGTAGACATAGATCGTGCCCTTGGAGACGCCGGCCTCGCGGGTAATGTCGTTCATCGACGCCGCTTCGAAGCCCTTGTCGATGAACACGCGCCGCGCGCCCTCGATAATCTGGCTGCGCTTGACCGGATCCTGGCCCGCCGCCGGGCGGCCGCGACGCGCACTATCCAGCACATCGCACGGATCATTTTCGACGTCGGGTAACGTGTCGGCCATTAAAGTCACACCTCGCGAAATAATTCGAACCGAGCGGTTCGATTGCTCTTGATATGGGCCTGCTTTAGCGCTATGTCAACGTTCGCATCGAACCGAACGGTTCAGTATAACACATTTTCCTTATGTAGCTACGGTAGCGAGATATCATGTCCTCGAACACGCCAACCACCGCCGAAGTCCGCCCCTTTCCCAACGCCAAGGTCTCGCCGGTTATCGAAGCGCCGGAAGCGCCCATCAAGCCTGCCGCCGAAGTTTTGGCCGAGGTGCCGGCCAAGAAGAAGCGGTCGGCTCGCTCGTTCATGCTGCCGATCATCGGCCTCGCTCTGCTCAGCGCCGGCGCCTGGTATGGCTATAATTACTGGACCGACGGCCGGTTCCTGATCTCGACCGACGATGCCTATGTCCAGGCCGACATGTCGTTCGTCTCGCCGAAGATTTCCGGCTATGTCGATCAAGTCAAGGTCTCGGAGAACCAGCAGGTCAAGGCCGGCGATCCGCTGCTGACGATCGACGACGGCGACTACAGAATAGCCGTTGCCCAGGCGGAGGCGCAGATCGCCACGCTGGCCAAGACGCTCGACCGTATCGACGCGCAGACCAAGGCGGCGCAAGCTTCGCTGCAACAGGCGCAGGCGCAGAAGGTCGCCGACCAGGCGGCAGCCGACAACGCCGCTCGCGCCCAGCAGCGCGCCGCGCAACTGGTCAAGACGCATGTCGGCACACAGGCGCAACTGGACGATGCCCAGACCGCTCTCGACCAGGCCAATGCGGCCCTCGTCGGCGCCGACGCGCAGATTGCAGCCGCACAGGCCAATATCGGCGTGTTCGAAGCGCAGCGCGCCGAATCGGCCAGCACGCTGGCTTCGCTGCGGCTGAACCGCGACAAGGCCGCGCGCGATCTGTCCTTCACCGTGCTCAAGGCGCCTTATGACGGCGTCGTCGGCAACCGCTCGGTCGAGCAGGGCGACCTCGTCAGCCCGGGCCAGAAGCTCGCCGTCGTGGTGCCGCTGGACAAGCTCTACATCGTTGCCAACTTCAAGGAGACGCAGCTGGCCAAGCTGGTGCCCGGCGAGAAGGTGCGGGTCTCGGTCGACGCCACGGACGGCCATGATTTCGAAGGCACGGTGTCGTCGCTGGCGCCGGCTTCGGGTGCGGTGTTCTCGCTGCTGCCGCCGGAAAATGCCACCGGCAACTTCACCAAGGTGGTGCAGCGCATCCCGGTTCGCATCGACGTTCCGGCCGATGTGCTGAAGGCAGGCAGGCTGCGCGCCGGCCTGAGCGTGGTCGTCGCCGTCGACAGCCGCACGGCTCCGGCTACGGCGAACTGAGCGAAAGCCGGGAGCAACGCCATGGCAACCGCAACCATAACCGCAGGAGCGGCGCCGGCGCCTGCCATGCCGGCGGTGCCGACGACCATCTCGACGCGCCGCCTCATCGCCTTCCTGGCGATGGTGTTCGGCATGTTCATGGCGATCCTCGACATCCAGATCGTCTCAGCCTCGCTGGCCGAGATCCAGGCCGGCCTCAGCGCCAGTTCCGATGAAATTCCATGGGTGCAGACCGCCTATCTGATCGCCGAGGTGGTGATGATCCCGCTGTCGGGCTTCCTCAGCCGGATGCTGTCGACGCGCGTGCTGTTTGCAGGCGCCGCGGCCGGCTTCACGGCGGCCAGCGCGCTGGCCGCGACCGCCACCAACATCGACCAGATGATCGTCTACCGAGCCATCCAGGGCTTTATCGGCGGCGGCATGATCCCGAGCGTTTTCGCCGCCGCCTTCACCATCTTCCCGCCGTCGCGCCGCGCCATGGTGTCGCCGATGATCGGCCTGGTGGCGACGCTGGCGCCGACCATCGGCCCGACCGTCGGCGGCTATATCAGCCATGCCATGTCGTGGCACTGGCTGTTCCTCATCAATGTCATTCCAGGCATTCTGGTGACGGTCACGACCTGGACCCTGATCGATTTCGACAAGCCCAATCTCGGCCTGTTCAGCAAGTTCGACTGGTGGGGCCTTGCCGGCATGGCGGCGTTTCTCGGCTGCATGGAATATGTGCTCGAGGAAGGTCCGAACCATGACTGGCTGCAGGAACAGGCCGTGTTCATCTGCGCCATCATCATGGTTGTCGGTGCGGCGCTGTTCTTCTGGCGTGCCTTCACCGCCGAGGAGCCGATCGTCGATCTCAGGGCCTTCACCAACGTCAATTTCGCCTTCGGTTCGCTGTTCTCTTTCGTCATCGGCATCGGCCTGTACGGTCTGACCTATCTCTACCCGGTGTTCCTCGGGCGCATCCGCGGCTACGATTCCATGATGATCGGCGAAGCCTTGTTCGTCAGCGGCCTGGCGATGTTCGTCACTGCGCCGATTTCCGGCATCCTGTCGAGCAAGATGGATTTGCGCATCATGATGATGATCGGGCTGTTCGGCTTCGCTGCCGGCACATGGTGGATGACGCATCTGACCGCCGACTGGGATTTCTGGGAATTGCTGATCCCGCAGATCCTGCGCGGCAGCTCGATGATGCTGTGCATGGTGCCGATCAACAACATTGCGCTCGGCACCTTGCCGCCGGACCGGCTGAAGAACGCGTCGGGCCTGTTCAACCTGACCCGCAACCTCGGCGGTGCGGTCGGCCTTGCCGTCATCAACACCGTGCTGATCGATCGCAGCGCCTTCCACTACGCCAGGCTGGCCGAGCATGTGGAATGGGGCAGTGCGGCGGCGCAGACCAAGCTGCAGAACATGACGCTCGACTTCCAGCAGACTCCCGGCCTCGACGCCACCAAGGCGGCGATCTCCAAACTGTCGGGCATGGTCCAGCAGCAGGCGTCGCTGCTGTCGTTCATGGATGTGTTCACCATGCTGACCGTGCTGTTCGCGACCATGGCGGTCTTCACCCTGGTCATCGCCAAGCCGGCGCCGCCCGCGGGCAGCGGTGGCGGAGGCCATTGAGCGCGCCGGACCCCCCGCCTGGCGCCCTCATGTGTGACCCCGGAAATCACCCCCGATTTCCGGGGTCACGCTTAAGCATCGATCGTTGTCAAGCTCCTTGGTCGAACACCCGGCGCGCTATGCTGCGGCAGGCGGCCCAAACCATTTGGTCAGCGAGTCGGTTAGCCCGGCTGCTTCAGGGCCGCCGACCCAGGCCACATAACCGTCAGGCCGGACCAGCACTGCGCGTGGGGCTTCGACTGCCCCCAGCACCGGAAGCTCCCATGCGCCATCGTAGCTGGCGTCGACAGTCCGAACCCGATCAGCCCACGGGCGGATGTCCAAAGCGCCGGGTTTTTCAAAGTTGAGCAGCAGCGGCCGGGCGTCGTGCAGCAGGGCAAAGACCGGCAGCGGACCGGCAGCGGTGACGAGGTCGAGATCAGGCATGCGACGTCCCAGCAGCGGATGCCCTTCGCCAAGATCGTAGTGAATGTCCAGGCCGGACATCATCCCGGCAAAACGCTTGCGCGGCTCTTCCATGGCGAGCAGTTCGGCCATTGTATCGCGCAACGCTTTGGTACGCTCGTCTTCGCGACGCAGCGCGACCGACGCCATGGTGTTTTTCATCACACGCGCGGCAATCGGGTGGCGCTCTGCCTGGTAGCTGTCGAGCAGGCTTTCGGGCGCAGTTTTCCTGACAACCTGGGCGAGCTTCCAGCCCAGATTGACCGCGTCGTGCACACCGGTCTGCAGACCCTGTCCGCCGTCCGGCGGATGGACATGCGCGGCGTCGCCGGCGAGCAGCACCCGCCCCTTGCGGTATGAGGCTGCCTGCCGGGTCATGTCGGTGAAGCGGGCCAGCGATGTCGGATTGTGGACGCCATAATCGGTGCCGTAGACGGCAATGAGCGCCTCGCTGAGATCGCGCAAAGTTGGCTCGCCGCCAGCCCCGACCTCGCGCTCGGTCACCAGCACCCGTACCGTACCGCCTTCCAGTCTGCTGAGGCCGTGAATTCCGATGGCATCGCGGTGGATACCCCATTGCGGCTCTTCTGTCACCTCGATCTCGGCGATCAAATTGCTGGTTGTCGGCTCGGAACCGGGGAACTCTATGCCCCCCGCCTTGCGCACGAGGCTTCTGCCGCCGTCGCAGCCGACAAGATAATCGGCACGAAGCGACCCGCCATCTGTCAGCGCGAAATCGACGCCGCCTGCATCCTGCACAAAGCCTGTCACCTCGCGGCCACGGTAGACCGTGACACCAAGTTCATCGACCCAGCAGGTAAGGATGCGCTCTATGTGCTTTTGCCACAGCGCCAGCCCGTAATTGTGGCGGGTGGGGAAGTCGCTGATGTCAAGCGAAACGCCGGCGAAACCTGCGACCTGTGCGGTCTGGCCTTGCGACAGGAACCGATCGGCAATGCCGCGCTGGTCGAAGATCTCGATGGTGCGCGAATGCAGGCCGCCCGAGCGCGCGCCGGCGAGATCCTGGTTCTCGCGCCGCTCGACGATGGCGACATCGATGCCGGCCAGGGAAAGCTCGCCGGCCAGCATCAACCCGGTCGGGCCGCCGCCGGCGATCACCACGGAATGGGATATTCGCGGCCGGTCCGCATCAACACCGTCGGTCGATTTGGCGGTCGATTTGGGCTCGCCGTCGCGAGCCCGTGCTTTGGTTGGTTGCATAGATTCTGGCCCTCTCGTTAGGGCTGCGGAATCTACGCATAAAAAGCCGTCTGCCAATTCTTGAAGTTGACTGTTTTCGCCCCATTTCAATAGATAGGAGGAGGTCGTCACGCCGGCTCCAAATCCCCACCCCGCTAAAAGACGCCGAACGGTCAGGCAGTTGCCGGCTTGAAGCTGAGCGCAACGCCGTTGATGCAGTGGCGCAGGCCGGTCGGCGCCGGGCCATCGTCGAAGACATGGCCGAGATGACCGCCGCAGCGGCGGCAATGAACCTCGGTGCGGGACATGCCCAGCGAACGGTCCTCGGTCTTGCCGACGGCGTTGGCAATCTCTTGCCAGAAGCTCGGCCAGCCGGTGCCGGAATCGAACTTGGTCTCCGAGGAATAGACCGGCAGGTCGCAGCCGGCGCAGGCGAAAATGCCTTTGCGGTGCTCGTTGAGCAGCGGGCTGGTGCCGGGATACTCGGTGCCTTCCTTGCGCAGCACGTTGAAGGCTTCATCCGACAGGATGGCGTGCCACTCGGCGTCGGTCTTGGTGACCTCGAAGGTTTCAGCAGCTCTGGCGGGTTGGGGTCCGCCCATGCGCAGCGTTGCCACCGCGCCGGCAACTGCGGCAACGGCGACGCCACTCAAAAGCAAGTCGCGACGGTTCATGACAGAAATCCTCCTGCGGGTTGTTTTGCCAGATTTGGCCGCCACTGGAAAATCAAAAGCCGGTGACGGTTGCCCTGCAAACGAACGCTCCACACCGGCTCCGCGCTTGTTGCGGACGGGATGGAGCGCTCGGTCGTTTGCTCGGCCCACGGGGGCGGGGCCGCGCAATCTGCAGGAGCTTACCGCCTGTTCGTCGGCGGCAGGGCTTTGTTACATCTTCGGCAGCAGGACCTTGTCGATGACGTGGATGACGCCGTTCGACTGCTCGACATCGGCGATCGTCACATTGGCGACATTGCCGTTCTCGTCGGTCACGGTGACCTTGCCGCCATCAGCCTTGAGCGACAGCTCGCAGCCGCCAACCGTCTTGACCTTATGGGTGCCGCCATCGGCCTTGGCCATCGAGGCGACATCGGCGCCCATCGCTTTAGCGCCGATGACATGGCAGGTCAGGATCTTGGTGAGCTTGTCCTTGTTCTCGGGCTTGAGCAGCGTCTCGACCGTGCCAGCCGGAAGCGCGGCGAAGGCCTCATTGGTCGGCGCGAACACGGTGAACGGGCCGGCGCCCTGCAGTGTCTCGACCAGGCCGGCAGCCTTGACGGCGGCGACCAGTGTCGTGTGATCCTTCGAATTGACGGCGTTCTCAACGATGTTCTTGTTGGCGTACATGGCGGCGCCGCCAACCATCGGATTCTCGGCATAGGCGATTGTGGCGAGGGCGGAGACGGCAATGGTACCGGCGAGCAAAAGGGTGGCGATTCTACGCATAGTGTTCGAACTCCTCAGGGTTATTGTTTCCTCTTTCGGGAACATGAGGAGATACGTAATAGAACTGCCTGAGTTTCCGCGCGCCGGGAAAAATTTATCCTTTATCTTGTCGGCGAATTATCTCCGGAGATCGAATCTCTAATCTCCAGCAGCGTATCCAAAACGAAAACAGCGGAAGATGTACTTCCGCTGCCTTCATTGTCACGTCATGATCTTACGATTTATCAGATGCCCTTCAGGTCGCCCGCGGCAACGACCGGTCCGGTCGGCTGTCCGGTCGTCGAACCGCCCGTCGGCTCGACGCTGACGGCAAGCACGGCGCCTTGCGCCAGCTTCTGCTGCACTGCCGGGGTAACCGGAATGTGCGTGACCTGGCCGGCGGGAATGACACCCATCGAGACCGGCGCATTCTTGCCTTCGATCATCCACAGTTCGAAGTCCTTGCCGGCGGCGCGTTCGCCCGAAACCAGCGACAGGCCGACATCGCGGCGGGATGCGTCGTAGACGACGAGGTATTTGACATCGCTGCCTTCGGCGGCCAGCGAGGCGACGAGGCGCTCCTGTGGCACGACGACCGGCGACCTGACGTAGGGCACGGCGACATAGAGTACCAGGGCCGCGAGAGCCGCTGCGGTGAGGCCGCGCCAGAAGGCAAGGCTGGACCAGAGACTGCCGCTCGGCGCCGTCATCGACGCCGCGGTGGAGGAGAACAGCCGGCGATCGATAGCCGGCTTGACCGTGGCCGGCGGCTCTACCTCAGCATAAGCGGCAGCGATCGGCGAGAGGTTCACTTCCCAGGAATCGACGAGACGGGCAAAGCCGGTCTCCGCGTCGATGCGTCCGGAGGCTATCTGGCGCTCATCCGCCGGCAGCACGCCGAGAACGTATTCGGCTGCGAGCAGGTCGTCGCCTCCACGTTCCGGTCCATTTTCTTCTGCCAGGGTCATCTTTCCAGACATTCTCTAAGTTTCAACAGGCTGCGGCGCAGCCATGTCCGCATCGTGTTGAGCGGAACCTTATGACGTTCCGCGAGCTCGGCGTAACTTTCGCCGTTCAAATACGCACCCCGAACGGCTTGCGCCCGGTCTTGTTCCAACTCTTCAAGGCACTGATAGATGCGCTCGGATTCACCGCCCGCAACAACCATAGCCTCTGGCCCGGGACCGGGGTCAGCCACGTCGAGCGCGGCATCGATATCGGCAGCAGGCTTGCGTCGCGACCGGATGCGATCAATCGCATGATTGCGTGCTATGGCCACCAGCCAGGAGATTGGGCTGAGATCAGAAACAGCGAAACGATCCGCCTTCGTCCACACTTTGACGAAGACCTCTTGCAGCGCTTCTTCCGCATCTCCGCGATCCTTCAATACACGAAGGCACACGCCGAAAAGTTTCGCACTGGTTTGCCGGTAAAGCAGATCGAACGCAGTCCGATCCTTCGTCGAGGTCCGGACAATCAGGGTGGAGATATCCTGCGGCGTCATACGGACAAGCTAAGCGATCACAATTTGTTTGCAAAGGCAGAAATCTTGTTGTCCACGCAATCGATGTCCGCGCCCAATCGCCAGTAATCGCCGGTCGGTTGCCAAGGAAATCGGCTGTCGTTAGCCTCCCGCAGATAGGGGAACAGCAATGTCGGCCGAACGGATGCTGTGGGAGAACGATGCGACCGGCTTGGCAGAGCTGTTGCACAGAGGCGAGATCTCGCCGCCGGACCTTGTCGATGCTGCGATCGCGCGCGCCGAGGCAACCCGATCATTGCGCATCCGCCGCTTGCCTGCGCGCCATGGACCCGAAGGGGGCCGACGAGCTCATCGAAACCTGCTCGAAAAATTGCATCTGACCCGTGCCTTGGAGATCAGATCCCTGTTTGGGCGATTGATGGACAAGAGCCTGTGGTTCACCACTGGCCAGCGATCCAGAATGGCCTGCCGCTCGACATCCAGGGCGTCGGCCGCCCCGGCGACGAGCAGACGGTTTTGTCGCTCGCCGCGCAGATGGAGAAGATTTCCGGCTGGCTGACGCGGCGGGCGCCGCTCAAGGTGCCGGCCTGATCCGGCAGATTTCATCATCGTGATAGCAAAGCTGTTTGCGGCCTGGGCCAATTCCCGCTAAGACGCCGCCGTCCTTACCCGCATCCAGGGAACCATGCCGATGACGGAGATCACCGCCACCGCCGAAATGCAGGCCGCCCTGCTCTCGCGGGCCCTGCCCTATATGCAGCGCTACGAGCACAAGACGGTGGTGGTGAAATATGGCGGTCATGCCATGGGCGATATCGAGCTCGGCAAGGCTTTCGCCCGTGACATCGCGCTGCTGAAGCAGTCCGGCGTCAACCCGATCGTCGTCCATGGCGGCGGGCCGCAGATCGGCGCCATGCTGGCCAAGATGGGCATCGAATCCAAGTTCGAAGGCGGACTGCGCGTCACGGATCAGAAGACGGTCGAAATCGTCGAGATGGTGCTGGCCGGTTCGATCAACAAGGAGATCGTCGCGCTGATCAACGCCGAGGGCGAATGGGCGATCGGCCTGTGCGGCAAGGACGGCAACATGGTGTTCGCCGAAAAGGCTCGCAAGACCATGATCGACCCGGATTCCAACATCGAGCGTGTGCTCGATCTCGGTTTCGTCGGCGAACCGGTCGAAGTCGACCGCACCCTGCTCGACCTGCTGGCGCGCTCCGAAATGATCCCGGTGCTGGCGCCGGTGGCGCCCGGCCGCGATGGCCATACCTACAACATCAATGCCGACACCTTCGCCGGCGCCATCGCCGGCGCCTGCCAGGCGACGCGCCTTTTGTTCCTGACCGACGTGCCCGGCGTGCTCGACAAGAACAAGAAGCTGATCGACGAGCTGACGGTGGCCGAAGCCAAGGCGCTGATCAAGGACGGCACGGTGTCGGGCGGCATGATCCCCAAAGTCGAGACCTGCATCGAGGCGATCGAGCGCGGCGTCGAAGGCGTCGTCATCCTCAACGGCAAGACGCCGCATGCGGTGCTGCTGGAATTGTTCACCGAACACGGCGCCGGCACGCTAATCGTGCCCTGAGGTGCAACTGGCTTGGCGGCCAGTTGGTCGGCTGGCCAGCCCTTAGGCAGGCTGGGGCAGGCGCGCGATGACCTTTATCTCGAAGTCGAAGCCGGCTAACCAGTTGACGCCGACCGCCGTCCAATTGGTGTAGGGCGGTTCACCGAACACCTTCAGCCGAACGGCATCGATCACGGGCCATTGCGTTGCCGGATCGGTGTGGAAGGTGGTCACGTCGACTATATCGTCGAACGTGGCGCCCGCTGCTTTCAGCACTGCCGCGAGATTATCGAAGGCAAGCTGGACCTGCTTTTCGAAGACAGGTTCGGGCGACCCGTCCTCGCGGCTGCCGACCTGGCCCGAGACAAACAAAAGATCGCCTGATCGGATTGCAGCAGAATAGCGATTTATCTCGTAGAGAGCCTGCCGGCCGGCAGGAAAGATCGCGTCACGTTTGGTCATTTTCACTCCATTGTCCGGGGTACTCACATACGTCCCGTATGCATGAGGTGAGTACATACGCTGCGTATGTCAATACGCATACGGTAGGTATGAAGGGCAGCGAGCCCGTCAGGCGCCGGCCGAGATCGCGACAGCCGCTTCGGCCGGCTTGAGCGGCGGGCGCATGTCGACCATGGATTCCTCATCGGCATCCTGCGGCGCGCCCCAGAACTCAGCCAGCGTCGGACCATCCTTGAGGCGGCGGTCGCGGGCCAGAAAACCCCAGACCTCGCGGAACCAGACGCGGCGGCCCATTTGCGTGTACCAGCGCATCGAATGGCGCTGTTCGGGATCGGGGTGGAAGAGAATGCGCGCCAGCGCCTTCGGCCGCGACTGCACCGCGACCTCGATCAGCTTGACCGAGAAGAACAGCATCCACGGTTTCAGCCGCGTCATCTGCAGCACCTGGTGCTTGTAGTCCCACAGCCGGGCATCCGTCTGGATCACCTTGCGGTCCTTGGCGATGCGGAAGAACGGCGTCCAGCGGTGCGGCGTGACATAGAGCGCCTGGATCTGGTCGGGGTCATAGGCAAGCAGCTGGCGAAAGCCGCGCCACAGATCGCGAAAGGTCTCATCCTCGAACCCCGCCACCCAGGTCGCCATGGACAGTATGCCATGCTGGCGGAGCAGCCGGATCGCCTCGCGGTCGGATGAGGTGCTGCCGCCCTTGCGGATCAGTTGAAGCGTCTGCTCGTCGGTGTTTTCCATGCCGAGCAGCCAGCGGATGACGCCGGCCTTGCGATAGAGGTGCAGGATGTCGGCATCGCGCACGATGTCGTCGGCCCGGGTCGAGCCGACGATCAGCACCGGCACGTTCTCGGCGATCAGCGCATCGAGAAAGGCGCGCCAAACCTTCTTCGATACGGTCGGGTTTTCGTCGGCGAGGTTGATCAGTTCGACGCCGTGCTGGCGGTGCAGCCAGGCAATCTCCTGCGCAAATTTCTTGGGGTCGCGGTGCCGCCAGCGGGTCCAGAAACCGCGCTGGCCGCAATAGTTGCACAGATGCGGGCAGCCCCGCGAAAACTGCATGACCACGGCGCGCTTGCCGCCCCAATAGCTGTAGCGGCGGTGATCGATCAGCTCCCAGCTGACGCGGTACTCGTCCAGATTGGCAGTGGTCCCGGCCGGCCGCGTCGCGAAGGGGCGGCCGAGATCGTCGCGATAGGCGATACCCGCGACATCGCCCAGCGGCCGGCGATTGTCCAGTGCCACGACCAGGGCAAGGATGGTTGCCTCGCCCTCGCCGCGCACGATGAAGTCGAAGACATCGCTCGCCGCCAATATGTCGCGCCAGTGATAGGTCGGGAACACGCCGCCATAGATCACCAGCGTCGCCGGCTCGAGCGCCTTGACCATGCGGGCGATCGCGAGCGCGGTGGGATGCGCCGAGGTCGAGCCGGAGTGGCCGATCAGGATGCAATCGGGCTGGCCGCTGAGCGCATCGCGCACCAGCGTTTCCAACGGCATCGGCCCGAATTCGGCATCGACCAGCCGGACTTTATGGCCGGCGTCGATAAGCGGGCCGCCCAGTGCCAGCAGGCCGAGCGGTGGCAGATGGTCATCGGGCACGCGGCTGCCGATGGCGGTGTGCGGCGGATTGATCAGCACGATGTTCATGACGGACCTTTGAGCGACGGTCCGCATGGCGTAGCCGGCGTTTCAGTTTCGCATTTGGGCTCCGTCCAGCAGTTTGCGTGCAGCTTTTCCGCAGAAATGGCGATGCGTGTCCTACCGCCTGAGATGGGCGAGCGGCACGTGGCCCGGGCCCTTGATGTTCTGCAGCACCAGCTGGGTGTGAACGTCGCGCACGCCGGCAAGGCGCATCAGGCGGTGCATGACGAAGGCGTTGAGTTCGTCGACCGACGGCACCATGACGTGCAGCAGGAAATCGTGGTCGCCGGTCATCGTCCAGCATGACGACACTTCGTCCATGCGTTGCACGGCGGCGATGAAGCTTTCGGGCGAACCGTCGCTGTGGCTGGTGAGGCGCACCTGGATGAACACCTCGACCATCAGGCCGACGGCGCGGCGGTTGAGCACGGCGGCAAAGCCCTTGATGATGCCGGCCTCCTGCAGCGCCTCGAAGCGGCGGGCGCAAGGCGTCGTCGACAGGCCGATCTCCTGCGCCAGTTCGGACACGGGCTTGCGTCCATCGCGCTGAAGAACATCCAGCATCTTGATCTCGAAATCGTCGAACTGAGGCATTTTCACTCTCTTTCAGCTTCTGCTTGGTGATTTTTACCTCAAATCATGGACCCAAGCCATCATCAAAGCTGAATTGCCTCGCCGGCCGCCGCTAGACTCTGCGGACAGATTCAAGTGTCACGATCAGGGGAGAAGAACCATGACGACGATGAGCGTTGCCGAATATGCCCGTGATTGCGCGGCGCAAGGCCTGCGTGGCGACTATTCAGTGTGCCGTTCCGACTTCACCGTAGCGCAGGGCTACAACTACAGCGCCGACGAACAGGCGGTGTGGCGCACGTTGTGCGACCGGCAGACCAAGCTGACGCAGAAGCTGGCGCACCATTCCTATCTCGATGGGATCGCCGCACTCGGCCTGCTCGACAAGATCCCGGATTTCGGCGCGGTCTCAGACAAGCTGCGCAAGCTGACCGGCTGGGAAATCGTCGCCGTGCCTGGCCTCATCCCGGCCGCGCCCTTCTTCGACCATCTCGCCAACCGGCGCTTTCCGGTGACCAACTGGCTGCGCACCAAGGACGAGCTCGACTACATCGTCGAACCCGACATGTTCCACGACTTCTTCGGCCATGTGCCCATCCTGACACAGCCGGTGTTTGCCGACTTCATGCAGATGTATGGCGAAAAGGCCGAGAGCGTGATTGCACTGGGCGGTGACGAGATGATCACCCGGCTCTACTGGTACACCGCCGAATACGGGCTGATACAGGAGGAGGGCCAGAAGCGGAAAGCTTTCGGCGCCGGGCTGATGTCGTCGTTCACCGAATTGCAGTTCGCCGTCGCGAGCCCGGACGCGCACCACGTGCCCTTCGACCTCGAAACGGTGATGCGCACCGGCTACGAGATCGACAAGTTCCAGCGCGCCTATTTCGTGCTGCCGTCCTTCGACGTGTTGCGCGATGCGTTCCGGACCGCCGATTTCAAGGCGATCGTCGCCCGCCGCAAGGGGCAGCCGGCGCTGGATCCAGCGACGGTTTAGCAAATCCTGAAGGGTTTGCGCGGCACCTACCCCCACCCTTAATCCCTCCCCACAAAGGAGGACGGAGATCTCGTTGGCGCTGATTTCCGAGGGTTTCGACACCAAGGCATGGGTAGCGCCGGCAGCAATCCTGTCGCGCCGTTCGCTTTTTTGACAATCAGACGGTAATGACTTCGTCACACCGTGGATGACTTCGTCACACCGTGATTACTTTGGTCAGATGGTCGCCTAGCCGGCAGGCAAGCGCTGTGATCGTCGTCGTTGGATTGCATTCGCCAGAGGTGCAGAATACCGAGGAACCACCGACATAGAGATTATCCATGCCGTGCACCTTGCAGTTGGCGTCGACCACGCTCTTGACGACATCGGTGCCCATGCGCGTGCCGCCCATGTGGTGGTGGCCGGCCAGTTCCTCATCCGTCGGGTAGTCCTCGCCATTGGTCAGCCAGTCCATGATGCGGACGCGGCCGAGGTCCTTCTCGATCAGCGTCGTTCCGAACAACTTGAGCCCCTCGAGGATGGTGCGGCGCTCCAACGGCGACTTCTTCCAGTGCAGCTCGATGCGCGGCACGCCGGCACGGTCGACATCGGTCTTCGACAATTCGATATGGTTCGAGGCCAGCGGCGCCTGTTCCCAGGCGACGTAGAGCTGGGCGGCGCAGCGCAGGTTCTGGCTGAGCTGGTAGGCGACCCATTCGGCGGCCTCGGGCGCGGTGCAGGCGAGGTCGGCAATCAGGCTCTTGACGCCGGCATAGGGCGTCTCGATCAGGCGTATGCCGAAATTCATGATCTGCAGCCGCTCCATGGCGGCGAGCGTCGGCGAGAAGAACGCCTCGTTGACGGCATCAACCTCGAACTCCCTGTAATCGGCCAGGATGGCATTGCCGCCCTCGAAGGTCGGGTGCTCCATCCAGTAGCGGCCAAGTGCCGTGGCGTTCGGCACCACGCCGCCATTCGAGCGCTGGTTCGACCATAGAAGCAGCCGCGAATTCTCCAGCCCGCCGGCGCAGACGATGAAATAATCGGCGCTGAAGGCGCCGGCATCCTTGCCGTTCGACCACAGCCTGGCGCCGGTCACTCGTTTGCCGTCCCCGGCAAGTTCGGTGGCATAGGTGTTGAGCACGAGCGCTATGTTCTTGCTCTTGTCGAGCTCGTCGGAGAATTTCTCGCCAAAGCGCACGGCCGGGCTCTTGATCAGCTGCACCCAGCGTATGTCGTCTGAAATCGGCACATCGGGCTTGAAGTCGGGAAGCTCGAGTATGTCGTGCAGCTCGGACAGATAGGGCTCGATGTCGGTCCGGGCGATTGGCCAGCCGGTGTCCGGCGCCCATGCCTTGGGCTCAAAGTCCTGCTTGTCGAGCACGCGGCACCAGCCGGCCCAGTGGTTCGACGACCCGCCCATGAAGCGCAGCCGGGTGATGTCGAGATCGAAATATTGATCGCCGACCGTGGAGCCGCGGTAGAAATCCTGCGACTGGTCGCTGAATTCGCGTGCGCCGGCCTCCAGCACCACGACCGGAATGCCGGCGGCGCCGAGCTTTCTGGCAATGGTGGTGCCGGCCGGCCCGGAGCCGAGAATGCAGACCTTGGGCTTGAAATCCGAGGCTCGAAACGTCTCATAGCTGTCGAAGATCATGCCAGGTCGCTCCGCTTCAGGATCCAGCCATTGACCACGACGATCTCGTCGGGATCGGCCGGGGGGCGGTCGCTGTCAGGCTGCTTGCGAAAAAGCTGTAGCGCCGGCATCGCAATCAGCGCCTGCACGATGGTGCGGCGCGATATTTTCCTGATGAAGAAACTCATGACACGTCTCTGGATGGGGGCTTCGATCCACGCATGGCGTTCCCTGAACGGCACACCGGCCAGACATGCCATTCCCGTGCCAAGCCTTGCCTGTAAACGAGTTACAACCCGGTAAACGGCGCAGTTGCGTGGAAACAATGTTGGCGAACCGTTAACAGCCCCACCACCAACACCTAGGCAGCTTCGGAAATGTCCCGGTCGAGGATCGACAAATTGCGGCCGCGGTGCTTGGCCTCGTAGAGCCGGCGGTCGGCGGCGCGCATCAGGTCCGAGACATCGGCATCTTGCGCACAGGTGATGCCGCCGATCGAGACGGTCAGCGGCACCGTGCGCTCGTCGACCGGACGAAAGCGGACCAGCTCGACTTCACGGCGGATGCGCTCGGCCACGCGCCGGGCTTCGGCTTCCGTAGCGCCGACCAGGAAGGCGCCGAACTCCTCACCGCCAATGCGGCCGAGCACGTCGCCGCTGCGGACGCCGCGCTCGATGGCGCTGGCGATTAACACCAGTGCGTCATCGCCGGTCAGATGGCCGAAACTGTCGTTGATCGCCTTGAAATGGTCGGCGTCGATGATCAGCAGCGCGCCGCGATCGGATTTGCGCCGCGAGCCGTCCAACGCGGCAAAGAAGCTCTCGCGGTTGAGCATGCCGGTCATGTCGTCGCGGCTCGCCTTCGCCGACAGGCGCCGATGCGCGGCGGCGAGCTGGGCATGCGCGCGGGCGAGATCGCGATGCGCGTTTTTCAGTCGGTCGCTCTGCCAGAAGGTGCTGGCGCAGGCGATCCAGGCGAGCGCCAGCGGGCACACCGTCGATGTCAGCCAGACAGTGCGGTCGACCGGAAAACCCATGGCGGGAACGATGATCAGCGTCAGCAAAAGCGAGATGGCTACCGAGCCGAATGCGACCGCGGCGGACTTTAAGACTATGCGACTCATCGCTGGCTCCCACTGAACCGTCTCTGTGCCAGCAAGCCCTGAAGGCCACCTTTCCGTGATGGCTAAAATTTGAATGGTGAGCCCATTTTTACAACTCTAGATGCACATAGGTTGTGGATAAGCTCTACATCAGAAAGGGGTTCGAACGGCAGATATTTCATGCCATAACACGCCATGACCACGCTGCCCGATCCCGCCCGCTTCGCCCATGTCACCGACTGGGTGTTCGACCTCGACAACACGCTTTATCCGCACCATTCGAATCTGTTTTCGCAGATCGACGTCAAGATGACGGCCTATGTCGGAGAACTGCTCACGCTGCCGCGCGAGGAAGCGCGCAAGCTGCAGAAGGAACTCTATCAGGAATATGGCACGACGCTGAACGGGCTGATGACGCGTCACGGCATCGACCCCGACGACTTTCTCGAAAAGGTGCATGATATCGACTATTCGTGGCTGGTGCCGGATCCGGTGCTGGGCACCGCTATCCGCCAGCTGCCCGGCCGCAAGTTCATCTTCACCAATGGCGACCGCAGGCACGCCGAGCGCACCGCGCGCCAGCTCGGCATACTCGACCATTTCGACGACATTTTTGATATCGTCGCCGCCGGGCTGACGCCGAAGCCGTCGCGGCAGACCTATGAGAAGTTTGCCGAACTGCACGCCGTCACCGGACACAATGCGGTGATGTTCGAGGATCTCGCCCGCAACCTCGAGGTGCCGAAATCACTGGGCATGACCACGGTGCTGGTGGTGCCGCGCAATTTCGAGCCGACCTTTGCCGAGATCTGGGAGCGCGATCCGGCCAATGAGGACGACGTCGATTTCGTCACCGACGATCTCGCGACGTTTCTGACGGGGATAGTGGAGGGGGTAGAGGAATTGAGGAGCTGAAGAATTGAAGAACTGGTGAAAGGGAGACCGATCCGGACCTCCTTTTCCTCAATTCTTCAGTTCTTCAATTCCCGGTTCCCCTACTCCCCCAACTTGTAGAAGCGGCTGATGATCCCCCAGGCCTCGTCGGCGGTGTCGACAAAGTCGATGATATCCTGGTCGCCGGGCGTGATGGTGCCTTGTTCGGCCAGGAAATCGAGGTCGATCGCGCGCTGCCAGAACGCCTTGCCGAACAGGATCACCGGCACGCGCTCCATGCGGCCGGTCTGGATCAGCGTCAGCGTCTCGAAGAATTCGTCCATGGTGCCGAAGCCGCCCGGAAACACCGCGACGGCCTTGGCGCGCATGACGAAATGCATCTTGCGGATGGCGAAATAGTGGAAGTTGAAGCACAGCTCCGGGGTCACATAGGCGTTCGGCGCCTGCTCGTGTGGCAGGACGATGTTGAGGCCGATCGACGGCGCGCCGACATCGTCGGCGCCGCGATTTCCCGCCTCCATCACGCCTGGGCCGCCACCGGTGACGACGACGAATTCGCGGTAGTAGGACGTGGCCGATTGCTGTGAGCAGAGGCGGGCGAATTTGCGCGCCTCCTCGTAGTATTTGCTGTTTTCCTCGAGGTTTTTCTTCTGCGTCTCGTTCTTGGCGGCCCAGGCCTCGCCGCCGGGCTCGGGAATACGCGCGCCGCCGAACAGGATGACCGTCGAGCGGATGCCGCGCTCGGCCAGGATCATTTCGGGCTTCAAGAGCTCAAGCTGCAAGCGCACAGCGCGCAATTCCCGGCGCGTCATGAAGTCGGGATCGTTCCAGGCCAGCCGGTAGGTTTCGGCGCGAGTCTGCGGCGTGTCGGGCACGCTTTTCGACCGCTCCAGATCCTCGTCCGAATGCGGCAGCGGCGTCCATCCCGCCTTTTCCATAGGAGTCATATGCTTTCTACCCGTCCCAACAGTTCACTTGCGCCGTCCCATGGCGCACCCGCGATTGACCCCCAATACGCCTTAACATAGGGTCCGCGCGACTTTCAAAACAAGGTTAAGGCCGACGGCCTTAACAGCGTGGTAACGGAGCGAATTCATGTCGAAGCCTGATCTGGCCAGCCTCGAAAAGACCATCGAGAAGGCCTTCGAGGAGCGCGACACGATTTCGACCGCGACCCGTGGCGAAACGCGCGACGCCATCCAGTCCTCACTCGACCTGCTCGACCGTGGCACCGTGCGGGTCGCCGAGCGCCAGCCGGATGGCAAATGGCATGTCAACCAGTGGCTGAAGAAGGCGGTGCTGCTCTCCTTCCGGCTCTATCCGATGGAGATCATCAAGGGCGGCCCCGGGCAGGCGGTCTGGTGGGACAAGGTGGCGTCGAAGTTCGACGGCTGGAGCGCGGTCGACTTCGAGAAGGCAGGCTTCCGCGCCGTGCCGTCTTCGATCGTGCGCCGTTCTGCCTATGTCGCGCCGGGCGCGGTGCTGATGCCGTCCTTCGTCAATGTCGGCGCCTATGTCGATAGCGGCACCATGGTCGACACCTGGGCCTCGGTCGGCTCCTGCGCCCAGATCGGCAAGAATGTGCACCTCTCGGGCGGCGTCGGCATCGGCGGGGTGCTGGAGCCGATGCAGGCCGGCCCGACCATCATCGAGGACAATTGCTTCATCGGCGCGCGCTCCGAAGTGGTCGAGGGCTGCATCGTGCGCGAAGGCTCGGTGCTCGGAATGGGTGTGTTCATCGGCCAGTCGACCAAGATCGTCGACCGCGCCACCGGCGAAGTGTTTTATGGCGAGGTGCCGCCGAATTCGGTCGTCGTCGCCGGCTCGATGCCGGGCAAGGCCTTTCCGAACAACGAGCCGGGCCCTGGCCTCTACTGCGCCGTCATCGTCAAGCGCGTCGATGCCAAGACCCGCTCGAAAACCTCGATCAACGAACTGCTGCGTGATTGATCCTGTCCGAGCAACCAGAGCGCTCCAGATTGCCCAACACACCACCACTTCCCTGGCTTTTCTTCAGCCTCTCAGGGCGCGTCAGCCCAAGTGCCTACGTGCTCGCCGGGCTGCTGCTGGTGCTTGCACAGTTTTTCCCGCTCTACCAGTTGTCGAGACTGGAACCCGGCACCGCAACCAGCCAGAACTGGGCACTTGTGTTCTGGGTCGTTTTGCTGATCTCGACATGGTCGAGCTTTGCGGTAACCGCAAAGCGGTTTCATGATTTCGGCAAGCCGACTTATTACGCGTTGATCTCTCTTATCATCGGCCCCATTCTTCTCATCGTTCTAGCGTGTTTCCGCGGTGACCCCGGTCCGAACCGCTACGGCAAACGCAGCAACGCGCCGGCTGAACCATGAGCGCCGACCGGATATCTCGCCATGCGCTACCGCACGCTTGATCCGAAACTGATCATCGACACCGCCGAGCGGCTGGAAGAGCGCGTCGCCGAGCGTTTTCCCGATGCCGGCCTGCGCGGCGTCGCCGCCGAACTGGTGTCGCTGTCGCGCGACCTGGCCAAGGCGGCGCAGGCGCTGGAAGCGCCGATCTGGTGGCTGCGCGGCGCCATCGTCGCCGCTGTTGCCGCCGGCGCGCTGATCTTCCTATTCGTCGGCACCATCCTGCCGCTCATCCATATCTCGCAGGCCGACGATGCGGTGCAGTCGGTGCAAGGCATCGAAGCCACGATCAACATGATGATCCTTGCCGTGCTTGGCCTGCTGGCGCTAATCCGCACCGAGGAGCGCATCAAGCGCAAGCGGGTGTTTCGCCAGCTGCATGGGTTGAGATCGCTGATCCATGTCATCGACATGCACCAGCTGACCAAGGATCCGGCGGCATTGTCCGCCAATTTCAGGCCGACCGCGCATTCGCCGGCGCGCATCACCAATGCCGCCGACCTGGCGCGCTACCTCGACTATTGCTCGGAGATGCTGTCGATCACCGGCAAGATCGCGGCGCTGTTTGCGCAGTCCGTCAATGACGATGTGGTCATCGACGGCGTCAACGACGTCGAGAACCTGGCGTCCAACCTGTCGCGCAAGATCTGGCAGAAGATCACGCTGATCGAGAACCACCCGGCTGCGCAGCCCCTGCCGGCGCCAGGCTCGGCGAGCAAAGCGCCGGCTCCGAGGCGCGCACCAAAGCTGTGACGCGGCGGGCCCACGCGCCTATTTTGCGGGCCAAGGCCCGAGGCTCGCGGCAAGTAGACTATCCAGTGACGGTTTCCGGCGTCAGCCCGGGTGAGCCGCGCTTTTCCCGCTCGGCCTGCCGCACCAGCACGGTGACCCGCTTCAGCAGAGGCGCCGGCGTGCCGGCCTTTTCGGCGAGGTTCAGGACGGCCCCCTGCAGGTCACCGATCTCGGTCGGCCGACCACGTTGGAGGTCGTCCCACATCGACGAGCGCGCCTGCGGGTCGATGGCGAGCATGCGGCGGGCGACCAGCCGGAACAGCCAGTCCGGCAGCCGGAGCAGTTTCGGCAGCAGGACGGGATGCAAGCCGCCGATCCGCGCCGGCGCGATATGTAACGCCTTCATCGCCGCCAGGGCCTCGTCGATCTGACCGGCCAGGATTCGCCGCCAGCGGCGATCGGCAAGTTCGCTCGCCAGCGGCAGGCCGGACAATGCGACAAGCGCGTTGTTGAGGTTGATCAGCAGCTTGCCCCACTGAACGGCTTTCATGTCGGGATGGGTTTCCACGCCAAGCCCTTCGACATCGAGAAGGCCGGCAAGGCCGGTCACGCCATCTTCGATCATGACCTTGCCGTCGCTGGCGCGATGCAGGTGAAGCGGCAAATTGCCTATGGCCGACTGGACGACATTGAACGGCACCATGCCGGCGAGCACAGTCCGTCCACCGAGCCCGGCGCGTAACCGGTCGGCATTGCCGACGCCGTTCTGCAGGCTGACCACCACGACATCGCCGCGCGCATGTCCGGCAACAAGCGACGCCATCTCCTCGGTAGCGCCGTTCTTGACCGTCACCAGCACCACGTCGGCACTGGCGAGGGCAGCGGCGGGATCGGTGGTGACGGACTCCGGCCGGATGGATCGGTCGCGACCATCGAGATCGGTGATGCGCAGGCCACCGTCCAGCAAGGCCGTCGCGATGCCTGGCCGCGCCAAAAACACCACCTTGCGTCCGGCCAGCGCCAGGCAACCGCCGACATAGCAGCCGATGCTGCCGGCGCCGGCAATGACGATGGTCTTTTCGGCGTTGGCCATGCGATTATCTCGTGTTGGCCTGCACTATACGACATGAAAACCATAATGTCGGCGGCAGGACCGGTCATCATCTCTGGCCGTGACAGGCCTTTCGCTTTCGATTATCGCTTTGCCCATGAAACTGCCGACCGATCCCGCCGCCAACCTCGCGACCCTCATACGCTGCGCCTCCGTAACGCCCGCCGAGGGCGGCGCGCTGGCTGCCCTGGAAGGCATGCTGAAGCCGCTCGGCTTTTCCGTCGAACGCCCGGTGTTTTCCGAAGACGGCACCCCCGACATCGAGAACCTCTACGCGCGCCGCTCCGGCAATGGGCCGCATCTGATGTTTGCCGGCCATACCGACGTGGTGCCGGCGGGCGACGAGGCGTCGTGGACGCATCCGCCCTTTGCCGCTGAGATCGCCAAGGGCGAGATGTACGGCCGCGGCGCCGTCGACATGAAGGGTGGCATTGCCTGTTTCATCGCTGCCGTGGCGCGCCATGTCGAGAACAAGGGTGGTCCGAAAGGCTCGGTCTCGCTGCTGATTACCGGCGACGAGGAGGGGCCGGCCATCAACGGGACGACAAAACTGCTCGACTGGGCGGCGGCCAGGGGCGAGAAATGGGACGCCGCGATCGTCGGCGAGCCCACCAATCCGGACACGCTCGGCGACATGATCAAGATCGGCCGGCGTGGCTCGATGTCGGGCAGTGTCACGGTCAACGGCCGCCAAGGCCATGTCGCCTATCCATTGCTCGCCGACAATCCGGTGCGCGGCCTGATCAGCCTGGTCGACGCCTTGCTGTCGCCCGTCTTCGACAAGGGCACGAAGGATTTTCAGCCGACCAATCTGGAAGTGACCTCGATCGATGTCGGCAACCCGGCGACCAATGTTATTCCGGCCAAGGCGACAGCCACCTTCAACATCCGCTTCAACGACACATGGACTGCCGAGACGGTGCAGGCCGAGATCCATAACCGCCTCGACCAGGCGGCGAAGCGCAAGAAATACCGGACCGGCAAGACGCCGGTCGACTACGAGCTGATCTGGCGCGACCGGCCGAGCCATGTCTTCCTGACGCGCGACGACAAGCTGATCGGGACGCTGCGCGGGTCGATCAAGGCGACGGTCGGCAAGGAGCCGGCGCTGTCCACCTCGGGCGGAACCTCGGATGCGCGTTTCATCAAGGACTATTGCCCGGTGGTCGAGTTCGGCCTCGTCGGCAAGACCATGCACATGGTCGACGAGCGCGTCGCACTGGCCGACCTCGAGACGCTGACCCAAATCTACCAGCGCTTCATCGATGACTGGTTCGAGCAGGGCTGATCATGCTTTCGGTTGACGAGACCTCTTCATCGCTTAACGGCGCCTGGCGGCTGATGCTCGGAAAGGCCGACGGCTTGCGGCTGCTCGACCTTTCGGCGGACGGCTTCTGGAATTCCTTCTTCGCCATCGTCGTCGCCGCGCCGGCGATGATCGTCGGCTGGGTCGGCACGGCCAACGAGATCGGCGACCCCAATGCGTTCGCCGGGCGGCTGGGCATGTTGATTCGCCTGGCGACCGTCGACATCGGCTCGTGGCTGCTGCCCCTGGTTGTGCTTGCCCTGGTCGCATCGCGCGCCGGCATCGGCGACCGCTTCGTCCACTATGTCGTCGCCAGCAACTGGGCGTCCGCGATCACCGCCTGGATGCTGCTGCCTTCAGCGTTGATCAGGCTTTTCCTGCCGTCCGACAACCCGGTTGCCGAATTGGTGTGGCTGGTTCTGGTGGTGCTGTCGCTGGTACTCACCTGGCGGATGACCAACGCCACGATCGGCAAGGGCGCGGCTGTCGGCAGTGCCGTGTTCGCAGGCATGTTGGTGGTGTCTCTGGCCGTCTTGTTCGGCCTGGTGGCGCTGCTCGGCATCACTGTGCCGACCGCCGCTCCGGCTTAGAACTTTTCCGGATAGTCTACACCGACGAGAAAAAGCCCGTCGGGCGGCGCCACCTGGCCGCAGGCGGCGCGGTCTTGCGCCGCGAGCGCGGCCTTGAGGTCGGCGGCGGTCCAGCCGCCGTCGCCGACGCGTTTCAGCGAACCGACCATGGAGCGCACCTGGTTGTGCAGGAAAGAGCGCGCCGAGGCCCTGACTTCGATCAGGTCGCCCTGGCGGCTTACATCGAGCAGCTCCAGCGTCCGCACCGGACTGTTGGCCTGGCATTGCGTCGAGCGGAAGGTGGTAAAGTCATGTCGGCCGAGCAGGACTTTCGCCGCTTCGTGCATGGCGTCCGCATCGAGCCGCTTCGGCACCCACCAGACCTTGCCCTTTTCCATCGCTGCAGGCGCGCGCCGGTTGAGGATGCGGTAGAGATAGTGCCGTCCGGTGGCCGAGAAACGGGCGTCGAACTCATTGGGGACAACCGTCGCCTGCAGGATGGCGATGCGCGCGCCTGCCGCCTGCAGGTGCGCGTTGACGGCGTCGCGCACCTTGTCGTTTGGCCATGCCTTGGCGAGGTCGACATGCGCCACCTGGGCGGTCGCATGCACCCCGGCGTCGGTGCGGCCGGCGGCGCGTATCCGCACCGCCTCACCGCAGAATTTCTCGATCGCCTGCTCTATCGCCTGCTGCACCGAAGGCTGATCCGCCTGGTGTTGCCAGCCGGCGAAGAGGCTGCCGTCATATTCGATATCGAGACGAAAACGCGGCATACACCCTTCGTTCAGGCGGCGAGTGCGGTAAAGGCCTGGGCGTAGACCAGTTTGCCTTTTTCGGGTGCGTCACCCCAGGCCAGCGCCTGCAGCGCTTCGCCCTGATATTCGCTCTCGAACTTTTCGGCGCGCGCATGATTGTAGCCGAAGCGGCCGTAATAGGCCGGATCGCCCAACACAACGGCGAGCGTCTCGCCGGCATCCCTGAGGCGGATATGCGCCTCGCGGATCAGCGCACCGCCAATGCCCGAGCCGTGGAACGAAGGTTCCACCGCCAACGGCGCCAGCGCCACGGCTGCAAACTGCTTGCCGCCGTTCTGGACGAACAGCCTGGAAAACAGGATGTGGCCGACCACCTGGCCGTCTTCTTCCGCCACCAGTTCGACAACGGCGTCGCCGCCGGTGACCAGAGCGTCGACCAGCCCGGCCTCCGCCTGCTGGCCGAATGCGTGTTCCTCGACCAGGCGTATGGCCTCGCGGTCCCGCGGCGTCGCGCCGCGTATCGACATCATGCTCATGAGAACTTCATTCCTTTTTCGATCTTGGCCCCGCGCAGAAACTCCTGCGCGGCAGCGGGCTTTCCGCCCGCCCGTTGAACTTCGACCAGCCTGACCGCGCCCGACCCGCAGGCGACCGTCAGCCGGTCATCGAGAATTCCTCCCGACTCGCCCATGCTTTCAGAAAGCGTGCCTTCCAAAAGCGTCGAGCGAAGCAGTTTCAGCCGTTCCGTGCGGCCGCCGATGTCGGCCTCGCACCAGGCGCCGGGAAATGGCGACAGGCCGCGAATGTGATTGTGGACCTCCGCAGCCGGGCGCGTCCAGTCCACACGTGTCTCCGACTTATCGATTTTCCTGGCGTAGGTCACCCCGTCAGCCGCCTGCAAAGTCGATGCCAGGGTATTTGTCTCCAATCGGGACAGCGCTTCCACCATCAGCGTGGCAGCAATATTCATCAAGCGGTCGTGCAGATCGCCGGCCGTCATGTCGGGCTCTATGGCGCATTTTTCAACCAGTGCCACCGGACCGGTGTCCAGGCCCTCTTCCATGCGCATCACCATCATGCCGGTTTCGACGTCGCCGGCCATAATGGCTCGCTGGATGGGAGCTGCACCACGCCAACGCGGCAAAAGCGAGGCGTGGCCATTGAGGCAGCCGAGGCGCGGAGCCTCCAGAATAGCCTTAGGCAACAGCAAACCATACGCGACGACGACTGCGACATCGGCACGCAACGCATGGAAAGCAGCTTGCTCGCCCTCGCCCTTCAGCGACAGCGGCGTGCGCACTTCGATGCCCAGCCGCTCAGCCTCGCGCTGCACCGGCGACGGTGTCAGCTCCAGACCGCGGCGGCCGGCGGCGCGCGGCGGCTGGGTGTAGACGGCTGCTATCTCGTGCTCGGCCTCGGCAATCGCGCGCAGCACCGGCACCGAAAACTCCGGCGTGCCCATGAAGATGACGCGAAGCGGCATTTTTCGTCCAGTATCCTGTTCTGCGCGCGGCAGTCCGCTCAAGCGTCTGCTTCAAACGGGTTTACGATCTTGAGGTCAAGCTCTTCGAAGTCCTTAATATTGCGCGTCGCCAGCATAGCGTCGTGCGACAGGCAGATGGCAGCGATCATGGCATCGGAAAGGCTGATCGGCCGGCCGATAGTTTCCCGCATTGCCCGGAGCTTGCCCGCCAGACGGGGAATGGGACCGGCAAATTCGACGACACGTCCCGAAAACTGCTTCGAAACCAGGTGGTCAAGTGCACGGACGTGGCGGTCCGAGCCGGTCTTGTTCAGAAACCTTTCGGCTCCAAAGGACTGCTCCATGACAACAGGACCGCAGAGATAGAGGTCGAGCAGGTCCTGTCTGCGAAACCACTTAGCGACGTTTGGATCGGGCGCGGGCCGGCTCGCTTCCGAGACGACATTGGTATCGAGGATTATCACTCGAAATTCTCAATGGTGCGGCCAAAGTCGCGTTTCCGTTCCGCTTCGATCTCATCCATCATCTGCGCAAATTCGTCGCTGATTGCATTTTCCGAGGCGAAGGCAGCGCGAATCGCATCCCAAGCCGTGAGTCCAGGCTCGGCCTTGCCTTCTTTTTCCGCAACCATGCCTTTTCGCAATAAATCGATCGCCTTGATCGAGAGGCTTTGGCCGCCCTTGCGTGCCGCATGCTCGATTTCACGCTTCAACGGCTCGGGAATATCTCTGATCAACATATCGCCCATCGGAGTCTCCAGTCTGATATCAATGATATCACGCAAGGAAGCGTCTCTCAATAGGGGCGGGTCGAGAGGGATGTTGTGCGAGCCGCCGAAAGCAGGGCTATCCCACCAGCTTGCCCGGCGCCTTGTCCTTGGCGAGCTTCTTGAACTTCTTGACCACCATGTCGCGCTTCAGCTTCGAGATGTGGTCGATGAACAGCACACCGTTGAGATGGTCGATCTCGTGCTGCAGGCAGGTCGCCATCAGGCCTTCGGCCTCGATCTCCTGCAGCTTGCCGTCGCGGTCGAGATATTTCACGCGCACCGAGGCGGGACGCTCGACCTCGGCGTAATAGTCCGGGATCGACAGGCAGCCTTCCTCGTAGACGGAGCGAGCGTCGGCGCTTTCGAGGATTTCGGGATTGATGAAGACATGCGGCGCCGGCGGCTCGTCTTCCTTGGCGAGGTCGATGACCAGCATGCGCAGCGGCTCGCCAATCTGGATTGCGGCCAAGCCGATGCCCGGCGCATCATACATCGTCGCCAGCATGTCGTCGGTCAGTTTGCGCAAAGGCGCGTCGACGCGTTCGACCGGTTTGGAAACCTGGCGCAGGATAGGATCGGGAAGGATGATGAGCGGCTTGATCGACATGGCGCCTCACCTAAAACGTCGCAGGAGAAGCGTCAACCGGTGCGAATCGGTCTCGTTCACGTTTTGATCTGTGCCAGGTCTGCGAATCGGCTATGCTGGCGGGATGAACGACCTGAGCACCATCCTTTCCGAACCCGTTGCCCGGCTTGGCGCGACGACGATCACGCTCGGCCATGCACTGGCCATCGGCGCGCTGGTGTTTCTCGGCCTGTTCCTGGCGCTTGTCGTGGCGCTGTGGCGATCGGCCAAGGCGCGCACCATCGCCGCGGCGGAAGCCGCCGACCACGCCCGCGACGCCGGGGCGCGGATGGCCGGCATTTTGCAAAGCCAGGCCGAGATGCAGGGCCGCATGGGCGCCATCGCCGACGTGTTCGGCGCAAGGCAGGCCGAACTCAACCAGTCGATCGGCCAGCGCCTCGACGCCATGACCGGCCGACTCGGCCAAACCATGACCGAACAGACCAAATCGACGCATGAGAGCCTCGCCAAACTGCAGGAACGGCTGGCGGTCATCGACACCGCGCAAGGCAACATTCAGTCGCTGGCCGGCCAGGTCGTGCAATTGCAGGCGATCCTGTCCAACAAGCAGACGCGCGGCGCCTTCGGCCAGTCGCGCATGGAGGCGATCGTCGCCGACGGCCTTCCGATGGGCGCCTACGAGTTCCAGGCAACGCTGTCAAACGGCAGCCGTCCCGACTGCCTGGTCAGGATGCCGAACGGTGCGCCGCAGCTTGCCATCGACGCCAAGTTTCCGCTGGAAGCCTGGAACGCCATCCGCGCCGCCGATGGCGCCGAACAACAGAAGATCGCGGCCCAGGCTTTCCGCCGCGACATCGAAATTCACGTCCGCGATATCTCGGAAAAATACCTGATCCAGGGCGAGACGCAGGACACCGCTTTCATGTTCGTGCCGTCGGAATCGGTGTTCGCCGAAATCCACGAGAATTTCGACGCCGTGGTCCAGAAGGCGCACCGGGCGCGTGTCATCATCGTCTCACCGTCGCTTTTGATGCTGTCGATCCAGGTCATCCAGGCCATCCTCAAGGACGCCCGCATGCGCGAACAGGCGCATCTGATCCAGGGCGAGGTGATCCGGCTGATGGAGGACGTCGCGCGTGTCGACGAACGCGTGCGCCGGCTGCAGACGCATTTTGGCCAGTCGGCCAAGGATATCGACGAGATACTGGTGTCGACCTCGAAGGTGACCAAGCGCGGCCAAAAGATCGAAGCGCTGGAGTTTGGCGAAAGCGAAGCCGAAGTGCGCGGTGGCGGACCCGCCAAGGCCGAAGCCGGGGTGCGGGTGGCGGATTCCAAGACGGGGCAGCTCAGGCTACGTGTCGTCGAAGGCGACGATTAAAGTCTTTGTTTTGATGCATGTCGTTGTCCCAGAACCGCGGCACACTTCTGGGCGCCATGCATTAGACCGTAGCCACGATCACGTGCGCCTGGATCTTGGCCGCAACCTCGCGGCTGCCGTGTCTGGCTGCAATTACGGACGCGGCGTGATCGGTTGCGGCTTCCAATTTTCCTCGGGCCTCGATTTCATTGCGAAGCGGAGTTCCCTGGCAATAGGCAACCGCCGGAAGGCGCGGCGAGGGGGCACGGCTTTGTTCGGCCCTCGTGTCGATCACCACACGGGAGAAACCTGCGGCTTCCAACTCGCCGCGGATCAATGCAGTGTCATTGTAGCCGTGCGGCGTGCGGGCGAGAAAGCGGGGCGGATCGTTCGGAAAAATCTCCGCAAGAGCATTCGTCACATCATTGGCGAACACATTCTCTTCGATGCGATCCCACACGTTGAACAGGAAATGGCCGCCGGTCTTCAGGACCCGCTTTGCTTCGCGATAGCCGGCGGCTCGGTCGGGAAAGAACATCGCGCCGAACTGACAGCAAACGAGATCGAAAGCCGCATCTTCGAACGGCAGCGCCAGAGCATCAGCCTGACGCCATTGTATGCGACTGTCGGGAGCTTGTCGCGAGGCCGCGTAGTCGAGCATAGGCTGGTTCAGGTCGGTCACGACATAGCTTGCGCCCGGAGACAGTTTTGGAGCCAATGCGCGGGTGACAACGCCGGTGCCGGCGGCGACTTCCAGGACGGCGCCGGGCGACAAGGACGCTGCCCGTCGTGCCAAATCCGCGGCGAACGGCTCGAAGATCAACGGCACCATGTAGCGGTCGTAGTTTTCCGGAATCGAGCCGGCAAACACTTTGTCCGTTTCCGACATTGCTATCCCCCGCCATCCGTTTGATGGGTAGCCTAGCACATTATTGGCTGGTTTGGGCCGCGTTTAACCGGGAGGCAGGTGCTACTGCGCCTCTACGATGCTTACGCCCTCGAATTCCGGAAGCCAGTGCAGGGCCGATCGGTGCCATTTCTGTTGGGTCGGAACGAGATCCTCGCGTTGCCGCGCGGTCCCCGCCCTGATCCCATAGACCTTCGGCCCGTCGCCAACCGACGTTGCGTAAAGATGCGAACCGCAGTCGCCGCAGAACGCCTGGGCACGCTTGGCGCCGCTCGATCCCGCCTTGATATAGACCTTCGGTGTTCCCTTGGTGATCCTATAATGATCCTCAGGCGCGGGAACAGTGACACGAAAGGCGGTGCCGGTCAGTTGCTGGCAGTCGGTGCAATGACAGATAGAGGTCTTTTCCGGGTCGACCTCTGCTTCATAAGTTATGGCGCCGCAATGACACCCACCATCGATTTTCATGGTTGATTCTCCGAAATCCGTCGGGTGATCTTAGCGGGACCAGGCGATGGGGCCAACGGTGGACTGCTGGTCCAGAACTAGTCCGACGCCGCCTCGACCTGCTTGCGCCGGTGCTCCCAGGTTCCGGTCGTCTGCGGCTTGACGAACAGTCTGGTGATCTCCGGCATTTCTTTTTTCAAGAGCGCCTCGATGCGCTCGACACAGGCTTCGATCTCAGGCGCCGTCAGATGGTCCTCGAATTCGATGCTCAGCCCAGCGACGATCTGTTGCGGGCCGAGATGGACGGTGAGAACGCCGTTGGCCCGCTGCACTGCCGGATCCTGCTGGGCGATGGCCAGCACCTTGGCCTGCACTTCCGGGGAGGCCGGCTCACCGATGAGCAATCCCTTGCTTTCGCGCGCCAGAAAGATGGCGGTGGCGCCGAGGATCATCGCGATGCCGATCGAGGCGACGCCGTCGAGTTCGGGCATGTCGAGGAGTTCGGCCGCCAATATGCCGGCGAAGGCGACGAACAGACCGAGCAGGGCGGCGCTGTCCTCGAACAGGATCGTGTAGACGCTCGGATCCTTGCTCGATTGCACGGCCTGCAGCCAGCCTTGCTTGCCCTTCTGCTGGCGGAACTCCTTCAGCGCCACGTACCAGGAGCTGCCCTCGAACAGCATCGAGAGGCCAAGCACGATGTAGTTGATTTTGGGATTGGCGACCGGCTCAGGCGCCATGATGTGGACGACGCCTTCATAGAAGGACACGCCGGCGCCGAGCGCGAATACGAGCAGGGCGACAATGAAGCTCCAGAAATACAGCTCGCGGCCATGGCCGAGCGGATGCGTGCGGTCCGGCGGACGGGCGGCGCGGTGCATGCCGTAGAGCAGCAGCCCGCCATTGCCGGTATCCACCAGCGAGTGCACGCCTTCCGACAGCATCGCCGAGCTGCCGGTGAAGAAGGCGGCGACGAATTTGGTCACAGCAATAGCGAGATTACCGGCGAGCGCCGCGTAGATGACCGTCTTCGACCCGCCATGTGCTGCCATGCTGTCCCTCCAAGGCGCCCAATGTAACGGCCTGCCGCCGAGCTCCACAGGCATCACAACGCACGAATCGCCTGGTCGTTCAGGTTGAAGGCCAGCTTGCGGAAAGACGCCCCTATTCGATGATCTCGTCCGTCCACACCTTGAAACCAGCCAGCGTGCCCGGTCCGAAGATGTGGGTGAGCGGCACGTCGGCGGCGTCGCGGCCCGACGCGATCAGGATGCGGCCGATGCGCGGCGAATTGTTGCGTGGATCGAAGACATGCCAGCGGCCGCCGAGATAGACCTCCATCCAGGCTGCGAAATCCATGCTCGCCCAAGGTTTGGGCAGGCCGATGTCGCTGATGTAGCCGGTGCAGTAGCGGGTCGGGATATTGAGCGCACGGCAGAAGGTGACCGCAAGGTGGGCAAAGTCGCGGCAGACGCCGCTTTGCTCGCGATAGGCTTCGGCCGCGGTGCGCGTCGGTCGGGCATTGCCGTAGCTGAAGACGATGTGGTTGTGGACGAAATCACAGACCGCCTGGACGCGGGCAATACCGAGCGGAGTGTGCCCGAACAGCCGCCAGGCTTCGCTGGCCAGCAGATCGCTCTCGCAAAAGCGGCTGGGCAACAGGAACAGCAATGTGTCCGACGGCAGGTCGCGCACCTCATGCTGCCAGGCCATCAGGTCGCCCATCTCGAAGGTACCGGGGTCGCGGATTACCGAATCGGTGCCGAAGGTGAAGCGTCCGGGCGGGGCGACGAAACGGTTGCACCAATTGCCGAAACTGTCGCGGTAGCTCTGGATCGGCACCGGCGGGTTGGAGGTCAGGAAATCCGGGCGCTCGAGATCGGAGGCCCTGGAGTAGTGGACGTTGAGCATCGCGATCAGCGGCGTTTCCTGCGGAAAATCGAAACTCATCTCGCTGCCGATGCGGATTCGCATTGTCGTCCTGACCGCACTGCCTGATCATCGCCGGGCGAAGGCATGGCCGATGCTGCAGTGCGAAGGCAACCATGGCACGGACCGGAATGGTTTACGAGCAAATTAGAAACCGGTTGAAAGCGGCCCGACGGCGCCGGCGACAGACGCAGCCCCCTTGCAGTCCGGCGTTTCTCTTGTTTCACTTGGCCTCCCAGCAACTGGAGGAACGAATCATGGCTAAAGGTGCGATGAAGGCGGGCAAGGAAGCTCGGAAGCCGAAAAAAGACGCCAAGAAGCCCGCAGCGGCTCCGGCACTCAAGGCGCCGCCCGTCAAGGCGATGAGGCTCAAGGAAAAGTAAGCCCGCCTCGGAAGATCTTGGACGGTTGAAATCCGGACAAACCGTTTCGGCGCAGATTTTGACACCGGCGGCATGAACGATGCGGCCGGTGTTTTTGTTGATCGCACCGGCGCGGCCGCTTGTGTCGAAGCGGCGAGGACGACCTCGCGCCTTCCCATAAATCGGCCGGGACGGCCCGCCATGCTCATGGAATGGAGTGCATCCCGATGTCGTGGATTTTTCTGTTTTTCGCCGGCCTGTTCGAAATCGGCTGGGCGATCGGCCTCAAATACACCGACGGCTTCTCGAAGCCGCTGCCGACGGTGCTCACTGTCGCCTCGATGATCATCAGCCTCGGGTTGCTCGGCCTGGCGCTCAAGACGCTGCCTGTCGGGACGGCCTATGCGGTGTGGACCGGCATCGGCACGGTCGGCACGGCGCTTCTTGGCATCTGGCTGCTGGGCGAGCCTGCGACGGCCATCCGGCTCGCCTGCATTGCGCTCATCGTCTGCGGCATTATGGGGCTGAAGCTCGCCGCCTGAGCAAAGCAACCAAGGAAATCGACGCACAAACACATTCAGGGCCGCTGGAAGGCGACCCTGATGTCCGATCGTTTCGATCGAAGCGTTAGCGGGCGGAGAAGCCCGGAGGCGTCCTGCCGGTACGCTGCTTGCGCGCCGCATAGCGTGCGTCGCGCTTGGCCTTGCGTTCGGCTTCGTCGGCCAGCAAACGGGCGATGCGCTCGTTTTCTTCGGCTTCCTTGATCTTCGCTTCAGCCTGCGCTGCCTCTTCGGCCGCAATACGCGCCGCTTCGGCTGCTGCCTCGCGCTCGGCCTTCTCGACCGCCTCGCGTGCCAGCTTTTCCTGCTTCAGCCTGGCCTTTTCGGCCTCGCGTATTTCGCGAGCCTCAAGAATCGCCTTGCGTTCGGCCTGTTTGGCCAGAACCGCAGGATCATCAGCCGCCGGCTTCGACTTGAAGCGCTCCAGAAGCGCCTTCTTTGCCTCGTTCGCGGCATTGCGCCGCTCGAAAATGTCTTTTTCCCTGTAGATAGCCAAGTCCACTTCCCTGAAGTCAATTCGCGACGCTTACATACGCGCGAAAACCGAGAGTTCAAGCGCCAAAACGGTATGCCAGCCATGAAAGTTTAGGCTGTTGCAGCCGGGAGACGCGTTTTCCCTGAAACAAAGCCGGCCGAAACCGACATGCACTGTTCACTATCCGCCCCTCTGGCGGCCGGGGCGGCTCGCCGCTACCTCTAGCGGCAAATCAGAACATTTGGATGACATGCCATGGAACTCGGTCTCTACACTTTCGCCGACGTCAGCCCGGAGCCCGGCCCCGGCGCGATCGGCCCGCATCAGCGGCTGCGCAATCTGATCGAGGAGGTCGAGCTGGCCGACCAGGTCGGCCTCGACGTCTTTGGTCTGGGCGAACATCACCGCCCCGACTATGCCGCGTCCGCGCCGGTGGTGGCGCTGGCCGCTGCCGCCGAACGCACCAAGCGCATCAAGCTGACCAGCGCGGTCACCGTGCTGTCCTCCGACGATCCGGTTCGCGTCTTCCAGCAGTTCGCAACGCTCGACCTTTTGTCGGGCGGCCGGGCCGAGATCATGGCCGGGCGCGGTTCGTTCATCGAATCCTTCCCGCTGTTCGGCTACAATCTCGAGGACTATGACGAGCTGTTCGCCGAAAAGCTCGATTTGCTGCTGGCCATACGCGGCGGCGTCAAAGTTACCTGGTCCGGCAATCTGCGCGCGCCGATCAACGACCTCGGCGTCTATCCGCGGCCGCTACAGGACAAATTGCCGATCTGGATCGCAATAGGTGGAACGCCGCAATCTGCGGCGCGCGCGGGCGTGCTCGGTTTGCCGCTGGCACTGGCCATCATCGGCGGCGAGCCGGCGCGGTTTGCACCGCTGTTCGACATTTATCGCGATGCCGCAAGGCGGGCCGGTACCGACCCCTCGGGCCTTGCCACCAGCATCAATGTGCACGGCTTCATCGCCGGCACCACTGAACAGGCGGCCGACGATTTCTATGGCCCGCAGGCCGAAGTGATGAACCGCATCGGCCGCGAGCGCGGCTGGGGCCCGACCTCGCGGGCGCATTTCGATCAGTCGCGTGGTCCGAACGGCGCGCTATTCGTCGGCGATCCGGAGCAGGTGGCGGAAAAGATCGTCGCCCAGCACAAGATCTTCAACAATGACCGCTTCCTGCTGCAGATGGCGATCGGCGCCATGCCGCACGCCAAGATCATGAAGGCGATCGAACTGTACGGCACCAAGGTGGCGCCGATCGTACGCAAGGAGACCGCCAAGCCCGGCGTCGCCGTCGCAGCGCCAGCCGCCTGAGCGACGGGCGGCCCGGATTGAGGCCTTGCCGGCTAACGGAACCTTGGGCTTGCAGAGGCGTTTCCGTCAGGGGAAAGCACCAATTGCGGTGCGCCGCTGAGGGAAAATCATGAAAGCCGAACCCGCCGCTTTGGGTGCTGGCCTTGCCGAAACCGAAGAGGCGAGAGTTGTGGCGCGTGCCGACACGCATCTGATGCGTTCGCTGCTCATCGGGATCTTCCTGTTCATGGCCATCTACGCGCTGTATTTCGCGCGTGCTTTCTTCATGCCGGTCATCCTCGCCTTCCTGCTGACGCTGACGCTGACACCAATCGTGCGCTTCCTGCGCAAGCGCGGCATTCCGGAAGTGGTTTCGGCGACAATGTTGGTCGTGCTGTCGATCTGCGTCTTCGGCGTTGCCGGCTATCTGCTCAGCGGCCCGGTCATCGACCTTCTCAACAACACCTCGTCGATCGGCCAACAACTCACCGAACGGCTCGCGCAATTACGGCGTCCGCTCGAGAGGATCATGCAGATCTCGCATCAGATCGAGCAGATGACGGAGACCTCGCAGGAGCCGGGCATCCAGAAGGTGGCGATGGCGCAGTCCGGCGTCCTGTCGGCCGCCGCCAGCAACGTCCTGTCGGCGGGGACAAGCCTGACCATCATCTTCGTGCTGTCGCTGTTCCTGCTGGCGTCGGGCACGATGTTCTATGAGAAGATCATCCAGTCCTTCGCCAGCCTCAGCGAGAAGAAGCGGGCCTTGCGCGTCGTCTATGACGTCGAGCGCGAAATCTCGCATTATCTGCTCACCGTCACCGTCATCAATGCCGGTCTCGGCGCGGTTATCGGCCTTGGCCTGTGGGCGCTCGGCATGCCCAACCCGCTCGTCTGGGGAACGATGGCGGCGCTGCTCAACTTCCTGCCCTATGTCGGCGCGCTGATCACCATCGTGCTGGTCAGCGTCATTGCGATGATCAGCTTCGACTCGATCACCTACGCCCTTTTGGCGCCGGGCTTCGTGCTTTTGTGCGACATCGTCGAAGGCCAGTTCGTTACGCCGATGGTTGTCGGCCGACGCCTCGAGATCAACGCCGTGGCGATCTTCATCGCCATCGCCTTCTGGTCCTGGCTTTGGGGCTTTGTCGGCGCGCTGATGGCGGTGCCGCTGTTGGTCGTCGTCAAAGTGTTCTGCGATCATTTCGATGGCCTCAGCCATGTCGGCAATTTTCTCGCCGCACAGCAGACGGCCGTGGTGGAGGAAGAAGCGGCCGAAGAGAACGGAAAGGCAGCGGCATAAGCTTGCCGCGCCTGCCCGTCATCGCGCATTTGTTGTCTTCAGGCGGAGTGCCTATATCGAGCCGGTCAAGCCGGACCCTGCGATGAAAGATGCCTCCTTCGACCTCGATTCCTATTTCGACCGCATCGGCTATCGCGGCCCGATCGATGCTCCGCTCGGCACGCTGAGCGCGCCGCATCGCCAGCGTCCGCAGGCGATCCCGTTCGAGAATATGGACCCGTTGCTTGGCACCAGCTCGACATCGTCATTCCCGACCGCGCCTTCGAAACCAGGGTCAGGCAGTTGAACATCGTAAAGGCTTGAGGCCCATGACCGCACTTTCCGTTCTCGACCTGTCGCCGATCGTCGAAGGCAGCGACGCCTCGCAATCGCTGGCAAATTCGCTCGACCTGGCCCGCCATGCCGAGCGGCTCGGCTACAGGCGCTACTGGCTGGCCGAGCACCACAACATGCCGGGCATCGCCAGCGCGGCGACCGCCGTCGTCATCGCCCATGTCGCCGGCGGCACCAAGACCATCCGCGTCGGCGCCGGCGGCATCATGCTGCCCAACCATGCGCCGCTGGTGATTGCCGAGCAGTTCGGCACGCTGGCGGCACTGCACCCCGGCCGCATCGACCTCGGCCTCGGCCGCGCGCCCGGCACCGATATGGGAACAGCGCGCGCGCTGCGCCGCAATCTCGAGGCGTCAGACAATTTCCCCCAGGATGTCGTCGAGCTGATGGGCTATTTCCAGCCGGCCGCGGAAGGCCAGCGTATCCACGCCGTGCCCGGCGAAGGCCAGAAGGTGCCGGTCTGGATCCTCGGTTCCAGCCTCTATGGCGCGCAGCTCGCCGCCATGCTCGGCCTGCCCTATGCCTTCGCCTCGCATTTCGCGCCGGCCGAACTGGACCATGCGCTGGAGATCTACCGTTCGCGCTTCCAGCCTTCGGAACAGCTGGACAAGCCCTATGTCATGCTCGGCCTCAACGTTTTCGCCGCACCGACCGATGGAGAGGCAAAACTGCTGTTCACCTCGCTCCAGCAGGCCTTCGTCAATCTGCGCACCGGGCGGGCCGGCCGCCTGCCGCCGCCGGTCGAGGGCTATGACCAGACGCTCGAGCCGATGGCAAAAACCATGATTTCGCAGGCGCTGTCCTGCGCCGTCGTCGGCTCTCCCGAAACCGTCCGGCAAGGCATAGACGCGTTCGTGCGCCGCACCGGCGCAGACGAGCTGATGGTGACCGCGCAGATCTTCGACCATGCGGCACGCGTGCGCTCGTTCGAAATCCTGGCCGAGGCGCATAAATCGCTGTCGCAGGCCGCGTGACGCTTTTGCCTGTGTCTGCTGTGGGCAGGCGCCTTCCTCAGCCAGGAGCCGCCTCTCTCACGCATAGGTGACGTTTTCTTGTGGTTTCGAAGCCCTGACTGGGCGCTTCGCCGGGGGATCGCGCAGATCCTGGGGTTTTGAGCGCGGTTGGAGCACATCCGGGCCGCCGGGCGGCTGTTCAAAGGCGCCAAGCGCGGCGCGGTGGATGCCATGCGCAGAATGCTTGCGCCCGATGCCGCCTGTTCTTATATACGCGCCAAGCCGCCCAGTGCCGGAATGCCGGTTGCCGGAGCGGAATTTCTTGTGAACAGGGGCTTTCGTCGGAACGCCTTACGGGTCCTGAGAGCCTGCTTAGCGGAGAGACTAGAAAAATGGCAAAAGTAATCGGTATCGATCTCGGCACCACCAACTCCTGCATCGCCATCATGGATGGCAAGGAGCCCAAGGTCATTGAAAATGCGGAAGGCGCGCGCACGACGCCTTCCATCGTCGCCATCTCGGGCGACGGCGAACGTCTCGTCGGCCAGCCGGCCAAGCGCCAGGCGGTCACCAATCCTGAAAACACCATCTTCGCGGTCAAGCGCCTGATCGGCCGCCGCTATGACGACCCGGTGACGGAGAAGGACAAGAAGCTTGTCCCCTACAAGATCGTCAAGGGCGACAATGGCGATGCCTGGGTCGAGGCCGGCGGCAAGAAGCAGTCGCCCAGCCAGATCTCGGCCATGATCCTGCAGAAGATGAAGGAAACGGCGGAGGCCTATCTCGGCGAGAAGGTCGAGAAGGCGGTCATCACCGTTCCGGCCTATTTCAATGACGCCCAGCGCCAGGCCACCAAGGACGCCGGCAAGATCGCCGGCCTTGAGGTGCTGCGCATCATCAACGAGCCGACGGCTGCAGCACTTGCCTACGGCCTCGACAAGAAGGATGGCAAGACCATTGCCGTCTATGACCTTGGCGGCGGCACGTTCGACATTTCGGTGCTCGAAATCGGCGACGGCGTGTTCGAAGTGAAGTCGACCAATGGCGACACCTTCCTCGGCGGCGAGGATTTCGACATGCGTCTCGTCGAATACCTGGCGGCCGAGTTCAAGAAGGAACAGGGCATCGACCTGAAGAACGACAAGCTTGCGCTGCAGCGCCTCAAGGAGGCGGCTGAAAAGGCCAAGATCGAGCTGTCGTCGACGACGCAGACGGAAATCAACCTGCCCTTCATCACCGCCGACGCGACCGGCCCCAAGCACCTGACGCTGAAGCTGACCCGTGCCAAGTTCGAGCAGCTGGTCGACGATCTCGTCCAGCGCACCATCGAGCCCTGCAAGGCGGCGCTCAAGGATGCCGGGCTGAAGGCTGGCGAGATCGACGAAGTGGTCCTGGTCGGCGGCATGACCCGCATGCCCAAGATCCAGGAGATCGTGAAGCAGTTCTTCGGCAAGGAGCCGCACAAAGGCGTCAACCCGGATGAAGTCGTCGCACTCGGCGCCGCCATCCAGGCCGGCGTGCTGCAGGGCGACGTGAAGGACGTGCTGCTGCTCGACGTGACGCCGCTGTCGCTCGGCATCGAGACGCTGGGTGGCGTGTTCACCCGCCTGATCGAACGCAACACGACCATCCCGACCAAGAAGAGCCAGGTGTTCTCGACCGCTGAAGACAGTCAGTCGGCCGTGACCATCCGCGTCTTCCAGGGCGAGCGTGAAATGGCTGCCGACAACAAGGCGCTCGGCCAGTTCGACCTGGTCGGCATTCCGCCGGCGCCGCGCGGCGTGCCGCAGATCGAGGTCACTTTCGATATCGACGCCAACGGCATCGTCAACGTTTCGGCCAAGGACAAGGGTACCGGCAAGGAGCACCAGATCCGCATCCAGGCCTCTGGTGGCCTTTCGGACGCCGACATCGAGAAGATGGTCAAGGACGCCGAAGCCAATGCCGAGACCGACAAGCAGCGGCGTGCTTTGGTCGAGGCCCGCAACCAGGCCGAGGCGCTGGTGCACTCCTCCGAGAAGTCGCTGAAGGAATATGGCGACAAGGTTTCGGAAACCGAGCGCACGGCGATATCGGAGGCTATCACGGCGCTGAAGGCTGCTGCCGAAGGCGACGATGCCGCCGACATCGAGGCCAAGTCGCAGACGCTTGCCGAAGCATCCATGAAGCTCGGCCAGGCCATGTACGAAGCTTCGCAGAAGGAAGCGGCGGAAGCCGACGCCAAGGCGGACGCGGCCAAGGATAGCGACGTGGTCGACGCCGATTTCGAGGAAATCGACGAAAACGACGAGAAGAAGAAGTCGGCCTGACCGGTTGACGGCAAATAAAGCGGAAAGCCCGGCGCAAAGCCGGGCTTTTTTGCAACCCTCGCTGAAAAAGTGCGGGCCTTGCCGAAAAAGTCACTGAAAAACACAGGCACAAGCGCGCCGGCCCTAGCATCCGGGCATCACCGCTCCTAAATCGAGACAACGTGCCGGCAAACGACGCAACATGCATCAAGACGTTGAGCATCCGGACTGCGGGAAAAGATGAAAGCTGATTTCTACGAGACGCTGGGCGTGCAAAAGGGCGCCGACGAGAAGGAGCTCAAGAGCGCTTTCCGCAAGCTGGCCATGCAGTTCCATCCAGACCGCAATCCCGGCGATCACTCCTGCGAGCACAAGTTCAAGGAAATCAACGAAGCCTACGAAACGCTGAAGGACCCGCAGAAGCGCGCGGCCTATGACCGTTTCGGTCACGCCGCCTTCGAGCAGGGCGGCATGAATGGCGGCGCGCAAGGTTTTGGCGCCGGCGGCTTCGCCGACATTTTCGAGGATATTTTCGGCGACATGATGGGCGGGCGCCAGCGCCGCTCGTCGGGCGGCCGCGAACGCGGCGCCGATTTGCGCTACAATATGGAAATCACGCTGGAAGAAGCGTTTGCCGGCAAGACCGCGCAAATCCGCGTGCCGGCCTCGATCTCATGCACGGAATGCTCCGGGACCGGCGCCAAGCCCGGCACCCAGCCGGTGACCTGCTCGATGTGCCATGGCCACGGCAAGGTACGGGCGACGCAAGGCTTCTTCTCGATCGAGCGTACCTGCCCGCAATGCCAAGGCCGCGGCCAGACGATCAAGGACCCGTGCCCGAAATGCGCCGGCCAGGGCCGCGTCACCGAGGAACGCTCGCTGTCGGTCAATATCCCGGCCGGCATCGAGGACGGCACCCGCATCCGGCTTGCCAATGAGGGCGAGGCGGGCCTGCGCGGCGGCCCATCGGGCGACCTCTATATTTTTCTGGCGGTGAAGCCGCATGAATTCTTCCAGCGCGACGGCGCCGATCTCTACTGCAAGGTGCCGATATCGATGACGACGGCCGCCCTTGGCGGCTCGTTCGAGGTGACGACGCTGGACGGCAGTCAGACCAAGGTGAAAGTGACCGAAGGCACGCAGAACGGCCGCCAGTTCCGCCTCAAGGGCAAGGGCATGCCGGTGCTGCGCCAGCCCAATGTCGGGGACCTCTATATCCAGACCGCGGTCGAAACGCCGCAAAATCTGTCGCGCCGCCAGCGCGAGTTGCTGGAAGAGTTCGAGCAGCTGTCGTCGAAGGACAATTCGCCCCAGTCGAGCGGCTTTTTCGCCCGCATGAAGGACTTTTTCGAATCCTTCGGCGAGCACTGAACCCAAACCAAGGCCGCCACGCTTCCCGAACGTCATCAACATCTTATGCCAGATCGCGCCTTGCCTTGGACCTGTTAGCTGCTAAGTAGCGTTCGGGGAGTGTTGAGGAGAACTTGCATGGCACGTGGTCCGGGATTGCGGAAGGCGCTGGCGGAAAAGTTCGACGACGAACTCAAATTCTTCAAAGGCTGGATCGACAAGCCGAAGTCGGTCGGTTCGATCGTGCCGACAAGCTCCGTCACCGCCCGCAAGATGGCTTCCATCGTCAATCCGAAGTCGGGCCTGCCGGTGCTTGAAGTCGGCCCCGGCACAGGCGTCATCACGCGTGCAATCCTCGCCCAGGGCGTTAAGCCCGAAAACCTCTACGCGGTCGAATATTCCACCGATTTCGTGCGCCATCTGCGCCAGCTCTATCCCGGCGTCAACGTCATCGAGGGCGATGCCTTCAATCTCAACGCCACGCTTGGCGAGAAGAGCGGTATGGTTTTCGATTCCGTCGTCTCCGGCGTGCCGCTGCTCAATTTCCCGGTCGCACAGCGGATCGCCTATATTGAAAGCCTGCTAGACCGCATCCCGGTTGGACGGCCAATCGTGCAGCTGACCTATGGGCCGTTGTCGCCGATCCCGCCCGGCCGCGGCAATTACACGGTCAAGCATTTCGACTTCATCTTCCGCAACATCCCGCCGACGCAGCTGTGGATCTACCGGCGCGAAGCGCATTAGCTTGGTATCGAGAGCCGAAGAAGTCTCTGGCGCCTTGTAGAGGATCGACGTCTCCCGAAGGAAGCTCGATTGAGGGTCGATCCACATCCTTGACTGTTATCCGGCTCGCAAACTCGCGGCGACCTCTCTGATCGCCGCGCACATGGCCCGCACGGCCGTTGCTTCGGCGCTGCTGGAGAACAGAAGCAGCAGAGGCCGACGCGCACGCGGCTCAAGAGGACGCCTCGCGACGGTTCGCTGCCAATCGGCCGGAAACGCCAGGCCTGGCGCAATCGACAAACCGCGCCCGGCCCCAACCAGAGCAAGCAGCGCCGCCATATCGCTCGCCGACAGGATGACAACTGGCGCAACGCCAAAATCCTGGAACAATTCGGCAAGCATTGGTCCGCAGCCGCCGCTCGACATAATGAATGGCTGGCCGTCGAGAGCGCGGATCGGAAATGACCCGCCTTGGACTGAGTTCTTTTGCGATGACGCCACAAAGAGTTCGTCGTCGACAAGTTCCTCGGCTTGGCAATTGCCGGCGATGTAGGACAGTCCAATATCGGCGGCACCGCGATCGACCCACTCCGCCACCTCGGTATCCGTGCCCAAGAGCAGTTCGACAGCAAGCTCCGGGTGCCGGACGGAAGTAATGTTCAACGCATATGGAGCAATCTTTACCGAGGCGCTGCTGACCAGCGCGAGCCGTACTCTGCCTTTGATGGAGTGTTCCCGTAGGCCGACAAGACGGCCTAAAGCATGCAAAGCGGCGCGCGCCGCGTCCAAAGCCGCCTCGCCGGTTGCGGTGAAAGCGACACCGCGCCGATCACGTATGACGAGGGGCGCGCCAACGATCTCCTCCAGCGCCTTCATTGCATGGCTTATGGCCGATTGAGAAAGACAGAGCCGCTCGGCGGTTTTGGTGAAGCTGCGCGTCTCGCTGAGCGATGTCAGGACGCGCACCATCGTGATGTTGATATTAGCCTTGTTCATGGCTGCCGAAATATCTTTCATTTCGCTCATATTAAAGAGCGCTGTAGGTTTTGTGAAGGTGAGGGAAACGACCCTCGAAATCGGCGAGCGGCTTTCCTGGCCTCTCCGGCATGCAGGCGTGCGGTACGACGAGACTGAAACTGGAGTATCGCATGAGCTACCTTCCGCAATTCCTGACCCTTGCTTCGGTCTTCCTGCTCGGCGCCATGAGCCCAGGACCCGATTTTGTAGCCGTGACTTCCCATGCGCTGATCAGCCGTCGCGCGGGGTTCCATGTGGCGCTTGGCATTGCCGCAGCGATCATGGTGTGGGCGGCTCTCGCGATGTGTGGCCTGGGCCTCGTACTGACGCAGATTGCATGGGCTCACCTTGCCGTCCGGATCGCCGGTGCCGTGTATCTCGGTTACCTGGGCAGCAAGATCCTTTTGTCGGCTTGGCAGGCGCGGCCACCGCTGGCCGTCGGTGGCGCAGAGACTACGGCTCCTTGGCGAAGCGGATTCGTTGTCGGAATTACAAATCCGAAGACGGCCGCGTTCTTCGCGAGCCTGTTCATATCGGTATTGCCGATGCAGGCTCCGATCTGGGTCCAGGCAGTGTCGCTGGCCATAATCGGGCTGGTCGCGATGGCGTGGTTTGGGCTTGTTGCGCTAATGTTCTCCACAAGAAGGGTTCGGTCGGTATATGGCAGCGTCCGCAGGCCGATAGATGCCTTGCTCGGAGTTGCACTCATCGCGCTGAGTGCAAGAATTGCGGTCACCCACTAGCAATAGCCCAGCTGCTCGGCACACCTTCGCGCGCTTGCCCCCCGATCGTTTCCGTTTTTTGAGCCAGTGCGTTGATTTGCGCAGCCTCTGGCTGTACCTGTCCGGGAACAAGAGTGGCCAATGGCTGTGATCGCGAAAATCCTCGTCTTCGCCGGCTCGGTGCGCAGCGGCGCCTTCAGCGGCAGGACCGCCGATGTGGCGCAGAAGGAGCTGGCCATGCAAGGCGCCGAGGTGACGCGCATTTCGCTGGCCGACTATCCGCTGCCGATCATCGACGAGGACCTCGAAAAGGAAAAAGGCGTTCCCGACAACGCCGTGAAGCTCGGCCGGCTGATCGCCGCCCATGACGGGCTACTGATCGCGACGCCGGAATATAATGGCTCGATCCCGCCACTGCTCAAGAACACGATCGACTGGGTAAGCCGGGTGCGCCTCGATGGCGGCTGGCCGGTGAGGCCATTTGTCGGCAAGGTCGCCGGCCTGTGCTCGTCTTCGAACGGACATTTCGCCGGGATCCGCTGCATCAACCATCTGCGCGCCGTGCTGGTGCGCTGCCAGCTGGAGATGGTGACGCCGGAATGCTCGGTATCCGATGGCGGCAGTGCCTTCGACGGCGACGGCAATTTCAGGGATGATAGACTGACCAAATCGATGGAGCACCTATGCCGCACGCTGATCGAAACCTCGCGCATGCTATCGACCCGGACCGGGGCATGATTTCCACAGCCATGCAGGCCCATACCATGAGAGACAGGCTGATCGTCGGCCTCGACGTGCCGACGGTGAAAGAGGCCGAACAGGCGGTGCGCGAACTCGACGGCGTCGTCTCCTTCTACAAGATCGGCTATCAGCTGGCCTTCGCCGGCGGGCTCGACTTCGCCAGGGAGTTGGCCAGCGGCGGCACGAAAATCTTCCTCGACATGAAGCTGCTCGACATCGACCACACCGTGGCGAAGGGTGTCGAGAACATCGTGCGCATGGGCATGACCATGCTGACCATCCACGCCTATCCCAAGGCGATGCGAGCCGCGGTGGAGGCCGCCAGGGGCAGCGACCTCTGCCTGCTGGCGGTCAGCGTGCTGACCTCGATGGACGAGCAGGACGTGATCGACGCCGGCTATGAATACGACCCGCACACGCTGGTGCTGAGGCGCGCCGAACAGGCGCTGCATGCCGGCATGGGCGGCGTCGTCTGCTCGGCCGAGGAGGCGGAAGCGGTGCGCCGCATCGTCGGACCCGACCTGGCGGTGGTGACACCGGGGATACGGCCCAAGGGCAGCGACCATGGCGACCAGAAACGCGTGGTGACGCCCGGCCAGGCGATCCGCAACGGCTCCAGCCATCTTGTTGTGGGCCGGCCAATCGTGGCGGCAAGCGACAGGCGCGCGGCTGCCGAGGCCATACTGGAAGAGATGCGCGCGGCGTAACGAGGAGAAGAAAATGCCCAAGGGATACTGGATAGCCCGCGTCGATGTGCGCGACGCCGAAGGCTACAAGGACTATGTCGCTGCCGCCAAGCTCGCTTTCGACCGTTTCAACGTGAAGTTCCTTGCCCGTGGCGGTGAGCATGAAAAGGCCGAGGGGCCTGGCCGCGCCCGCAACGTCATTATCGAGTTCGAATCGCTGGCGATGGCGCATGACTGCTACCACTCGCCGGAATACCAACGCGCCGTCGCCATCCGTCAGAAAGTAGCCGATGGCGAGATCGTGCTGGTCGAGGGTATCTGACGCGCGAAGCTGCTCTGCTCAGTGCGGCGCTTCCTCCTGCGCCGGCACCTCCAGTTGATGGCGGTGCCCCGACAGCTCATAGCCGACAACGGTGACGGCCGGCGCTAGCGTGAGTAAGATGAGGCAGACCGCCATGTCGACGCCGGCAAGGGCGGCGATGATGGCAAGTGCGACGACCGCAGCCGTTCCCGCCAGCAGCCAGACATGGAGGGGATCGAAGCGCTGGACGAGATAATAATACAGCGCGTAGATGGCCCCCAGGAACACGCCTAGCGGAATGGCGACTGACAGCAGGGTCGCTACCGGGCCGTTATGGGTCTTGTGCTCGATGAAATAGGCCGCGACATGCAGCCCGGCGCCGGCGGCGACGATGGCAGCGACGATCACCATCTGGCCATAGCCCCAGACGAAGGAACGGCTGCGGTGCTGGTGCAGCACCGTCCCCGAGGGCAGCATGTAATAGACCCACCACATGCCGAAGGTGAGACCCATTCCGGCAATGCCGATCAAGGCGGCATCGAGGTTCCAGCCCTGCTCCTCGACCACGGCCGACAGCGTCGCCAGCGTGCCGACCACCCCTTCGCCCAGCGCGATAATGGCGAACAGGCTGTAGCGCTCGGCGACGTGATGCGCGTGCCAGGGCGTGCCGCCATCCCGGCGTTCGGCGATGACCGGTCCGGCAAGCTCGATGAGAAGCAGGACCGCGCCGAAAGCCAGGCTCGTCGCCAGCGAGAAATCGACCAGGATCTGCACCACCCAGCCGATCTGGGCGATCGCGATGGCGATGGCATAGGTGAGACAGGCACGCCGCCGCCCAAGGTCCTGCCGCGCCGCGCGCAGCCATTGGAAGATCATGGCGACGCGCATGATGACGTAGCCCAGCACCATGACCGAATTGTTGAGGTGTTCGCCATGCTCGATCGAGGCGAACATGCGCGGCAGGGCGATGGCCAGCACCAGCACGCCGATCATCTGCACCATGGTGACGAGGCGGAAGATCCAATCGTCGGTGTCATAGGCGGAGGAAAACCAGGAGAAATTGATCCACGCCCAGCAGATGGCGAAGCTGGCAAAGCCGAAGCCGATCAGCGCCGCCGCGTAGTTGCCCTCGGCAAGGGCGTGCGCCAGTTGCGCGGCGGCAAGGCTGAAGGCGGTGACGAAGGTCAGATCGAACAGCAGCTCGAGCGGCGTGGCGACGCGATGCGCCTCGTGAGGATCGCGCCCGGCCATGCGCCTGATGTGATGGTGGAGGGAGCTTGCTGGTGTGCTCATCGCGCGGCCTTGCCTGAGGGCTGTCCCGCGACACTAAAGGTGGAGCAAAAGCCGTCAAGGCGCGGCACGTCGTGCCGGTCCCCGCGGCTTTCAGATCGCCTGTCGGTTCAGTCGGTTCGCCGCCGTCTCGGCAACCGCATCGGCCAGCGTCATGCCCCATTGCAGCCGGCAATAGGCGCGGAAATCGAAGCAGGGCAGGCCGGGACAGACTTCGAACTCGATGAGGTGGGCATGATCGGTGGCCTCGACCCTGAAATCGATGGAAAACACGTCGCGCAGGCCAAGTCCGCTGACCAGCCGCTCGGCGATGCGGCGGATGGTTGCCGCGGCTGCCGGCTGGGTGTCGGCAACCGCCTCCAGCACCGGCTCGCTGTATAGTCCAGCCGCCTTGGCGGCCTCGCCGGTGTCGCCGTAAAGCGCCATCGAGTCCGCCATGGTCTGGAAATCGCCGCCGGAGTCGACGAATGCAACGCCGAGCGCTTCCGCCCCGGCATCCGTTTGCAGCCCAAGGAAGCTGGCGCGGACATTGCGACCGCCGACATAGGGCTGGACGACGACATCGTCGCGATAAGCGGCATAGACCCGCCGGCTAAGCTCCAGCGCATGGGCCAGGTCGTTGCAGCGTGAATCCGGCCAGATGCCTACCTTGGAGCCGAGCCGGTTCGGCTTGACGAACCAGCCGGCTTCCGAAGCTGGCGGGTCGGCCAGCCAGCGGCCGTCGCGGGCCAGGCCTGCCTGCGGCGCCGGCAGGCCGAGCGCGCAAAGCACGGCGCCGGAACGGAACTTGTCCTGGCAAAGCGCGAACAGCGCATCGTCGGCTCCGATGGTTCTAAGCCCATTCAGCCTGGCAAGTGCGGGCGCTGCAGCACCGCGGAAATAGGCAATGCCGTCGGTCAGCGTCCAGACCAGCGTGGTTGCGGGATCGGCCTTCGCCAGCGCGCTTGCCGCATCGTCGAGTGCAACCGGCATAAAGGCGAGGCCGCGCCGCCCGCAAGCGGCGGTGATTTCATCGAATTCGGGCGCGAGATCGGTCGATTGCGCCAGATAGGACGAGATTTCCAAGGCACGCTCGGCAGGAAAACCATCGGCGACCAGCCTGTCGAAACAGGCCTTTTCAGGCTCGTAGACGAGGATCAAGGTCGGGCGCGGCATGGGTCAAAGCTTCTCGGTGATGCAGCCACACCATCGCACGGCCAATGCGATCGGCTTGCGCGAAATCGACCCGCGCCCGCCGCCTGCACGACAACCGGTACGCTCAGGCGATGACCACGCGCGGCTCGAAGCGGCCGTTGACGGGGATGTCGAGCAGGAAGGTCATGCCGGCCTGTGGGTCGAGCTTGCGCTGCTTGTCGTCCTTGCCTTTCCAGGCCGAGGTCACCGCCAGCCGATCGGCCTTGGCCCCGACAAAGGCCGGGCACGAGGACTGCCCCGCCGGCACGGCAATTTCGCGCAACAATGTGCCGTCCGGCGCATAAGCCTTCACTGCCTTGCCGCCCCAGACCGCGTTCCACAGCACGCCGTCACGGTCGACAACCGAGCCGTCAACATAGCCCCGCGACGAGCGATGGTCGACGAACACTTTGGACTCGCCGATCGGCAGACCCGTCGCCGGATCGCAGGCGACGCGCATCAACAGGCCGGTCGAGGTATCGGTGTAGTAGGCGATCGTTCCATCCTGCGAGAAACAGATCGAGTTCGACACGGTGATACCGGTGTAAAGCGTGCGCAATTCTCCCTTGAAGAACCAGTAGATGGCGCCCGCGCCCTTCTCCTCACCCTTGCCCATCGTGCCGACCCAGAAGGCGCCACAAGGGTGGACGCGCGAATCGTTGGAGCGGGTCAGCGCATTGTCGGCCTCGATGGGCGTATGCAGCGTCAGCTTGCCGGTCGAGACGTCGCGGACATGCAGGCCGGTCTCGGTGGCGATGAGCTGGCGATTGTCATCGACAATGGCGATGGCGCTGGCCATCTGACCGAGCTCATGGACTTTCCGCGCGCCGGACGTGACACCCTGCTCCAGCAGCAGGCCGTTGACAATGTCGAACCAGAACAGCGTATCGGTGGCGGGATCGTAGCTCGGCCCCTCGCCGAGCTCGCAGACATGGTCCGAGAAAACCGAAACGTTTTCCATCATGCCGCTCCGCCGAACGCCGCATCCCAGGCCGTCACCGCCGCCTGCGCGCGCGAGGCCACCTCGTCGACGCTCATGCCGGGTTTGAACAGGCTGGAGCCAAGACCAAAAGCAGTCACCCCAGCGGCTTTGTAGCCGGCAAAGTCTTTGTCGGAAACGCCGCCGACGGCGCCGACCACGGTATCGGCCGGCAGCACGGCGCGCATCGCCGAAATGCCGCTGGGCCCGAGCACGCTTGCCGGGAAGAATTTTAGCGCCGAAGCCCCAAGCCTAATCGCCTGAAAAGCTTCGGTGGGGGTGAACACGCCTGGCATCGTCACCATGCCATGGTGCATGGCGCGGGCCATGACTTCGGCATCAATGTTGGGGCTGACCAGCAGCCGCCCGCCGGCCTTGGCGAGGGCGTCGACATCGGCTGAAGTCAACACCGTGCCGGCGCCGACCAGCGCTGTCTTGGGCAACGCGGTGACAATGCTGGCGATCGATGAAAACGGTTCCGGCGAATTGAGCGGCACCTCGATGGCTTCGATACCGGCGTCAAACAGCGCCTGGCCGATGGCAACCGCCTCGCTGGGTTTGAGGCCGCGCAGAATGGCGACAAGACCACGCTTGAGCTTCGGGAAGGGTGCGGTTTGGGTCACGCTATCACTCCACTCTGGTGGTCATTTGGCGATCATGCCATTTTCTCGCGCCGCTTCGATAAGCCCGGCACGCACCGCCTCGTCGGCGTCGACCGTCCTGACGGCAAGCCCTGCAAGGCCGAGCGCCTGCCGGTAGAGGGCTGCTAGCGACCCCGAGGCGACCAGCACGATTGCAGTGGTGCTTTCGCCATAGCGGCGGCCCGCCGAGGCGATCTCGCCGCCGATCAGCAGGCCGGACAGGCAAGCGGCGGCATCGTCGGCCTTGAGGTCCTGCAGCAGGCCGGCGGCGCGGATCGAGAACAGCCGCGAGGTGACATCGCCGCCCTCCGCCAAAGCCTTGCGGCACCATTCCTGGAAGAACGGATTGTCCGGAGTGACCGGCTTCGGGCTCTCGCCCAGCGAATGGCGCAGGATAGAGTGAGTGGCCAGCACCGAAAACAGCTCGCCGGTCGGCCAGGTGCAGAAGCCGTCGACCGCGCCGTCTTCGACCAGAACCCATTTCGAATGGGTGCCGGGCATGCAGACGAGATGGCGACCTTTTGCCGGCAAACCGGCGCCGGCAAGCTGGGTTTCCTCGCCGCGCATTACGTCCGGCGCATCTTCCAGCTGCTGCGCCAGGCCAGGCACGATGCGGATGTCGCGGCTCTGGCCGGGAATGCGGGCGGCCCCCGCGAGAATGGCACTGAGCGGCGCCGGCACGGTGACGTAAGGCGCTTCCAGCCAACCCTGGCGCGAGCCGGCCATGCCGCAGATGATGACCGGCAGTGTGTCAGGTGCGCCGAGCGCCGCCAGATGGCCCTCGAGGATGGTCGAAAAGCCTTTTTGCTGCGCGGTGATCAACCCATCATCGCCGCGACGCTCGGCAAGCACCCCGCCCGCCTCGTCGACCAGCCAGACCCGCATGCGGGTCGTGCCCCAGTCGACGGCGGCGACTGCCGGCGTGCCTTTTGCCGGATTTTGATTCACCGGGCTCACAGGAAACCCCCGTCGACGATCAACATCTGCGCCGTCAGCATACGCGAGGCGTCGGAGGCCAGGAACAGCACCGTGCCGACGATGTCGTCGGGCTGCATGACCTGCTTGATGCATTGCTTGGCGACATGGGCGGCGAGCCTCTCCTCGGTGACCCAGAGTTCCCTTTGCCGGTCGGTGATCACCCAGCCCGGCGCAACGGCGTTGACGCGAATGCCGTCGACGCCGAGCTTGCCGGCCAGCCCCTTGGTGAGGCCCAGAATGCCGGCCTTGGCGGCGGTGTAGGCCGGCATATCAGGATGGTTGATCAGATAGGAGGTCGAGGTGAAGTTGATGATCGACCCGCCGCCGGCCCGCTTCATGCCCGGCGCCACCGCCTGTGCGGTGAAGAAATGCGGGCGCAGATTGACGGCGAGATTGTTGTCCCAGAACTCGACGGTAACGTCGGCGACGTCGTGGCGTTCGTCCCATGCGGCATTGTTGACCAGCACGGTGACGTCGCCATGCGCCTCAGCCGCTTTGGCGGCCGAAGCGCGCAACGCCTCGACGTCACGCAATTCGGTCTTGAGGTAGAGCGGTCGCCGGCCAAGTTCTTTTTCGACGCGGTCGGCAAGCAGCGTGCTTGGGCCATCGGCGATGTCGATGAAGGCGACATGGGCGCCTTGGCGAACGAAGCCCTCGGTCAGTGCCGCACCAATTCCGGAACCGCCGCCGGTGATCAGCACCGAGGCTCCCCTGAGGTCGGCAAAATCGGCCGATGGCATCATATCTTCATCTCCCGGTCCGGTCGGCGCGCATCCTATCCAGCCAAGTCCGGGGAGCAAGGGCGAAGACGGCGATTTGATTGGCTTATGTCAGACAAAAGGCCGCAAGATGGCGGCCACAGTCGATCTTGGCTCGCGCCGCTGACTTGCTCGACGCAGGCCAGACCGCCGGTCAGACTGCCTTGGCGTAGAGGGCGCCGCGATAGGAATCGCGGAGGTAGCCGAGCGTGGCGTCGGCGTCGACCGGTTTGCCGAAGAGATAGCCCTGGCCGCCGGCGCAGCCGAACTGGACGAGGCGGTCGGCCTGCGCCTCCTCCTCGATGCCTTCGGCGACGACATCCATGCCGAGCCCTTCGCACATGGCCAGAATGGCGCGGATGATGTGTTCCGACGGTCGGTCGTCGAGGATCGAGGAGACGAAGGCGCGGTCGATCTTGAGCTTGTCGAAATGGAATTCGCGCAAGCGGCCGAGCGAGGACTGGCCGGTGCCGAAATCGTCGAGCGAGACGCGGATGCCGACGCGACGCAGGTCCTCGACGATCTTCTCGGCCGAGGCCGGATCGTTCATCAGGCCGGTTTCGGTGATCTCGATCTCCAGCCGTCGCGGATCGAAGCCGGTGCGGTCGAGGATCGACAATATGTGCAGGCCAGTGTTCTGGTCGACGAGCTGCGAGGGCGACAGGTTGAAGGACAGGAACAGGTCCTTCGGCCAGCTGCGCGCCGCTTCGGTCGCCTTGCGCAGCACCAGCTGCGATAGCGGGCCGATGATGCCGCGCTCTTCGGCGATCGGGATGAACACGGTCGGCGGCACCACGCCGAGGTCGCGATCGGTCCAGCGCGCCAGCGTCTCGAAGCCGATGGTGCGGCGGGTGGTCAGATCGACGATGGGCTGGAAATGCGGCTCGACCTCACCGGCCGAGACGGCGCGGCGCAGCGCCTGTTCGATGCGGGTGACGCGCTTGGCCGCCTCTTCCATTTCGCGGGTGTAGACGACGACGCGGCCACGGCCCGAACGCTTGGCGTGGTAGAGCGCCGTTTCGGCCTTGTTGACGAGGATTTCCGTGGTTTCGTCGCCGGAATAAAACAGCGAGCAGCCGACCGACGCCGAAAGCCTGGCGGTGCGTTCGCCGACATCGTAGGGCGCCGACAGGATTTCGATCATCATGCGCGACTTCTCGGCCGCCGCCTCCTCCGAGAACACCATCGGGTAGAGGAAGGCGAATTCGTCGGCGCCGATGCGGCAGACCGTAGAGTGGCTGTCCATCGAGGCGCGCAGCCGCATCGCCACCTGGATCAATATGTCGTCGCCGGCCTTGTGGCCGAACAGATCGTTGATCGGCTTGAAGCCGTCGAGGTCGAGAATGCCGACCGTGAACGGCGCGGGATCGTCTGCACGGTCGCTGATCAGGCGATCGACCTTGTCGAAGAAGCGGCGATGGTTGCCAAGCCCGGTCAGCGCATCGGTGAACGCCAGATCCGAGTTTTCCCTGCTTGCCTGCCCGGTGCCAAACGTCGTTTGCATCGGTATCCCTGTTTGTGACGCCCGAAATTTAGGCTGAGACTGGCAGCAAAGCGTTTAGGAAGCGTATCGCGAAATCGATTTTTCGCTGGCGAATGATGCTTTAGCGGACGCGGTAGAGTTCGACCGGGGTTCCGCGCGTTTCGGCCACCGGTTCGAGCCAATCGGGGACGCTTCCCTGCATCAGCCTGGCCAGGAAGCCTTGCGGCGCCTTGGCGGCAAGCATCTTGCTTTCGGCGCTGCCGCGGCAGAGCGCCATCAGGCCGACGTGGTGAGCCGCCGCGATCATCCTCGCCTGGTCCGCCGATCCGAGGAAGGCATCGAGCGCAAGCAGGTCGCCGGCGATGTTGCGATGATAGGGGCCGGCAAAGACGCGGTGCCCGGAATAGGCCAGGATGGGCGAGCCGAGATTGGAAATGGCAAGCACCGTGGTGTCCGGCAGCCGGGCCAACGCCGCGAAGGAGGCCTTGCGCTCGCAGGACGGATCGCTGTCGGTGTCCTGTGCCTCGACCGAGACCTTGTTGGCCTCGAATACGCTCGACGTCGCGGCGGCAGCACCGGCCCAGACGGCATTCACCGACACCACCCAGACCGCCGCCATGCGCAGCGATACGCTGCGCGCAGGGCTGATCCTCGCCCGTTCGCGCCAGCTTGCGATCCAGGCCGACAGCGGGATGGCGGCAAAGGCGATCGAGAATGTCGAGCCGCGGACCTGCCAGGCGCTGACGATGAAGGCGCCGACCAGCAAGGCGCCGACGAGGCTGTCCCGGCGGCGCCATGGTCCGCGCAGGCGAAGCGCCATCAGCGCGATCGCCACCAGCGGCGTGACATAGCGCGCCGCCAGCGAGGCCGGCTCATTGACGGCAATACTGAACAGCGACTGCGCCTCGTCGATGTGATCGAGCCACAATTCCTTGAGGCGCGGATCGAGGTTTGCGTAGGGAGCCGCAAGGCATTGCGGAAACAGCGCCACGACGACGGCGCCCAGCCCAAGCGCGAGCAGGGTAAGCGAGATCAGGCGGCGGCTGGCCGTGCCATTGGACACCGTGAGCGACGTCACGGCGGCAAGGCCCAGTCCGGCGATTGCCGCCACCACGAACTGCACAGCCGAGAAGGCATCGCACTGCGGCTGGCCCATGGCCGATGGCGGGATGGTGGTGACGAAGACCAGGGCTGAAACCCCGGCAAAGCCGAGACCGAAATCCCTGGCGATCCGGCGTTCGCCGCCGGGATCGACGACGAACAGCAAAGCGATGCAGGCGCCGATGGTGGCGACATAGGGCGCGGTTTCCATGCCGACGGCCAGCGTCAGGGCCGCACACAGCCCGGAAATCAGCGCCGCCCAGCGACGCGCCGGCGCCTCGAGCAGCAGGCTGAGGCTGGCCATGGTCAGCGTCAGCTGGACATTGTGATGATCGAGCGCACCCGGCAAGAAAATGCCGATGAAATGCAGCGCCGCCGCGCCGATGACGATAGCGGGCAGCACGGCGCCGACGCCGGCGAAGCTGCGTGCCGCACGGGCTGTAAAAAACACTGCCAGGCAAAACAGCAGCGACGGCCACAGCACCTGTGCGATCGCTTCGGCCATGGCCATGCTGCCGGTCAGCGCCGAGGCGGCGAGGATGATGGCGGCGAGCGGTGCGTCGACCAGCCGCGACCAGTGCATGACGAAACCGCCTTCCGGCCCCATCCTGTACTGATGCAGGTCGAACCAGCCCTGGCCGGCCAGCATGTCGCGAACCTCGACCAGCCGCAGCAGGCTGTCATTGTCGCCGCCGGCATTGCTCAATTCGCGAAAGCCCGTGGCGGCATTGACGGCCAGCACCACCAGCATGGCAAGCAGCGCCAGCGTCATATCGGACTTCCAGGAGGAAGCACCCGCCTTGGCTGCGTTCATCATCATGACCTTCGTCGGAAAGACTGCGGCCTTAAACCTAGCCTTAACAGCTTCAATAAATAGTAAAGTCGCCTGAGCGAGGCCGCATATGAGCGCGGCCGGAGGCTCCGCCGGGCGTCGGGAGACGGAAATGCCGCACGAAGTCCGCCATGAGCCGGCCATTGCCGTGCTCCTGCCTTGCTACAATGAGGAACTGACCATCGCCGAGGTGGTGCGGCGCTTTCGCGAGACGCTGCCATCGGCCGAGATCTATGTCTATGACAACAATTCGCGCGACCTGACGGCATTAAAGGCCCGCGCGGCCGGCGCCATCGTCATCCGCGAGCCGCGCCAGGGCAAGGGCAATGTCGTGCGGCGCATGTTCGCCGACATCGATGCGGACATCTATCTGATGGCCGATGGCGACGGCACCTATGCGCCGGAAGATGCCTCGCTGCTGATCAACATCCTGCAGACCGAGCGCTGCGACATGGTGGTTGGCACCAGGCGCGGCGTCACCGACGATGCCGGCCGTTCCGGCCATGCCTTTGGCAACCGCATCTTCAACAGCCTCTACAAGCGGCTGTTCGGCACCGACTTCACCGACATCTTCTCCGGCTACCGCGTCTTCTCGAGGCGTTTCGTCAAGAGCTTTCCCGCGGTTTCCGGCGGCTTCGAGATCGAGACCGAAATGTCGGTGCATGCCTCGCAGCTCAAACTGCCGGTGAGCGAGATCGCGCTCGATTATGGCCGCCGGCCTGAGGGATCGTCGTCGAAGCTGTCGACCTATCGCGACGGCGCCAGGATCCTGTGGATGTTCGCCATGCTGATGAAGGAGACGCAGCCGCTGCGCTTCTTCGGCGCCTTCGCGATTTTCTTCCTGGCGTCGAGCCTTGCCCTGATGACGCCGGTGCTGATCGAATTCGCCCAGACCGGCCTCGTGCCGCGCATGCCGACCTGGGTGCTGTCGGTCGGCCTGCTGCTGCTCTCGATGCTTGCGATGGTGACCGGATTGATCCTCGATTCGGTATCGCGCGGACGCGCCGAGCAGAAGCGCATTTTTTATCTCTCGGTGCCGTCGGGCCGGGTCGAACGGCGCGAACGCACTGGTGAAATCCCGAAGGCCGAACCGGGCAAGACGCCCCGGGCCGCCTGAGGCCGTGAGCCGGCTCGTCCGCTTCGTCCTGGCCGGCGGCGTTGGTTTCGTCGCCGATGCCGCGGCGCTCTGGCTGCTCTTGGCGGTGACGCCGCTCGGTCCCTTCGTCGCCCGTGTCCTGTCGATCGGCTTTGCGCTGTGCGTCACCTGGCAGATCAACCGGCACCTGACCTTTTCGCCGTCGAGCCGCGGCGTGGCGCAGGAGGGCGCGCGCTATGGCGGCGTCGGCATCGCCACCAGCATTGTCAACTATCTCGTCTACTGCGCCATCCTGTTCGCGCTGCCGGCAATGCCGCCGCTGGCGGCACTTGCCGTCGCCTCGCTGGTCGCCATGGCGCTGTCCTTCCTCGGTTACTCCCGGCTGGTCTTCGACCGGTAAAGGTCTGGGCCAAGCAAGCGCGATTGGCAGAAGCCGCCAAGTTCCGTATATCGGCGACTTGCCTTGCCGCAATTCCGGACGGAAAACCACTACGCACTTTTCCTGGACTTGCTCGACCCGCTGGAGACCAGAAGATGACCCTGAAGATCGCCGTCCAGATGGACCATGTCTCCACCGTCTCGATCGCCGGCGACACGTCCTTTGCGCTGTCGCTGGAGGCGCAGCGGCGCGGCCACCAATTGTTCCACTACACGCCCGACCGGCTGTCGATGCTGGGCGGCAAGGTGTTTGCCCGCATCGAAGAGATGAAGCTCCGCGACGAGAAGGGCAATCATTATACGCTGGGCGACAAGGTGCGCACCGACCTGTCGGAGATGGATGTGATCCTGCTGCGCCAGGATCCGCCCTTCGACATGAATTACATCACCACCACGCATATTCTGGAGCGCATTCACCCGAAGACATTGGTCGTCAACGACCCGGCCTGGGTGCGCAACAGCCCGGAAAAGATCTTCGTCACCGAATTCCCCGATCTGATGCCCGAAACGCTGATCACCAAGGATCCCCAGGAGGTCGCGGCCTTCCGCAAGGAATTCGGCGACATCATCGTCAAGCCGCTCTATGGCAATGGCGGCGCCGGCATCTTCCATCTCAAGGAAGACGATCGCAACCTCGCCTCACTGCTCGAAATGTTCGCCCAGCTGTCACGCGAGCCGTATATCGTCCAGCGCTATCTGAAGGATGTGCGCAAGGGCGACAAGCGCATCATCCTGATCGACGGCGAGGCGGTCGGCGCCATCAACCGCGTGCCGGCCGACCACGATTCTCGCTCCAACATGCATGTCGGCGGCCGCGCCGAAAAGACTGAGCTGACGGAGCGCGAACGCGAGATTTGCGCCCGCATCGGCCCGTCGCTGAAAGAGCGCGGCTTCATCCTGGTCGGCATCGACGTGATCGGCGACTACATGACCGAGATCAACGTGACCTCGCCAACCGGCGTGCGCGAAGTGCAACGCTTTGGTGGCGCGGATATCGCCAGCCTGTTCTGGGACGCGGTAGAGGCGAAGCGGCGGAATTTGGCCGCGTAGTGTGCGTTGCTACGGAGGACTTTGGTGGGTCCAGAGAAGCATCGAAAGATGCTCTTTATCGGGTAAGACTGCCGAGCAAGCGGCTCATCAAATCAAACTATGTCCCGGAAGCGCCGAGGCCTCAGTTTCGGAGGAAGGAGACCGATAAGTCTGGTCTGCAATTTTCGCTGTGGTGTTGCCCAGTCTTTCAGCAGAAAACCCGCATCGGAGTTCTTTTCCAGCAATGCAAAAGCCGCAGACAGTCCGATCAGGTCGACCAAGGTCCTGCGCATTGAGTGGCGGGAGATTAAATGCGCCAGTCCCGGCGCCACTTCGCACCAACGATTGGCCAGTGCCCGCCGTATCGCTATTTCAGTATCAGGCGACATCCTGCCGAGGCCAACTCCGGTACCCAGGATGCGCCCGTCCGCCCAGCCATTGCCGCCGTGAAGCCGATAACTGCCAAGAGCCCGCCCAATCCTCACGGTTCCGCCGATCATATGGGCGGCACGAGCCATATAACCATCGGCACATATCTTTATTTCGTCCGGATCGGATGGACGCATGATTTCAAGCGGAGCTCGACGAAACATCATCCCCGATGTGGTTGACCAAAACCAACCCACGGTACCCCGATCAATAAATAATAATGTCGGGTCAGCTTCGGTGTCGACATGCAGGTAGCCGCTCATTTTCGGCATCGATCGCGGGTCGTTCAGGTGGAATACGGGATGACCGCCCGCAAGCAGGTTGCCGGCCGTATCTATCACCACCTCATCGGAGCTCGACATTGCCGCGATACGGTTTGGCTGAGATGCGCTCTCACATGGCATTCTATGAAGTCAGGATGCCAAGCATCGTCACCGTCAAGAAAGGAGATCAGGGGCCCGGCTGTCGCGTCAAGCCCGGTCATCATTACTGTCAACTGCCCGCCATTTTGCAGTCGGGGCAGAAAGCGGAAACGACTGTCGCCAAGCTGGGACAGACACTCTTCAATCCTTCGGCGGGAACCGTCGGTCGAAAAATCATCGACCACCACGCATTCGAACGCAGTGTATGTCTGCGCCGCTACGGATCGGATCGCAGTGTCGATGAATGCCTCTTGATTGAAACAGCCTACGCAAACGGATACGGTTGGTAGCGCGATGTGAGAACCAGCTCCGCTTGGGACGATGTTTTCTTTCAAGAGGCGCTTCTCCGTACACCAGTTTTGATCGCCTGAGATATTCCGTCGATCAAATGGCGGTGTTTCTTTGCCAAATTTCTCTCTATCGAAGCGAGTTTTTCTCCGCACTCAAGATCGCAATTGCCGCATGTTGACCCTACAGCACGGGTATCGCCCTCCTACCAAATTCGAGATTGTCAGAGCCATGCTGCGTCATGGCCACAACCTCAGAAAAGGGCACCCTTCCGCGAAGTCGCAACCTGCTCTTCAGGCCAGTTTGCTGTCGGACGATCCGTTCATATCCTATTCGGGAATGTCCGGTACGCCGCTCGGATTAGCAAGTCATATGCCTTTCCGTCCACGCAGCCACCGCGCCTGGTTTCTCATCTCGCCAACCTGGTCCATCGAAAACAGTGCTAGCGTCAAAACCATCCGGACCTATGCCGTTCTGCATAGACTCAAGAACCCCCGTCACTCGCTAATCTTCCTATCCAACACTCAGGCAGAGGCTGATCTGTTGAACCAGTCCGGCGAGGCCGCCGTCCTGCACAACAAGACGTCAACAACCTCCGAACACATATTCAGGCCTCTCGATGACGTCCCTGTAGAATTTGATGCAATCTACAATGCGCAACTGGCTCCGTGGAAGCGCCATGACTTGTCGCTTGGCATCCAGCGTTGCGCATTTGTCTTCTATCGAGATTCAAGCGGATCCTCCACGACGGAGTCGGAAAGAGCGCGAATAAATCGGCATAGGGAGCTCGCGCCGCATCACGTCTTTATCAACGAGTTTGACGGCACCGGCAAGCCTGTCCGATTGGCACCGGCTCAGGTGAACACGCATCTAAATCGTGCAGCCGTGGGAATCTGTCTCTCTCACCTTGAAGGACCAATGTTCGCAAGCACGGAATATCTTCTCGCGGGGCTTCCAGTGGTCACGACGCCGAACCATGGCGGCCGAGACCTTTATCTGGATGATGACTATTCGCTTACAATTCCACCCGATCCTCGATCCATCGCGGAGGCTGTCTTAGCGCTGAAGGAGCGACGAATTCCCCGGGATTACATTCGTTCGCAAACTTTGAAACGAATCGAACGAGACCGCGGGCGGTTCATAGACCTTGTAAACGAGATTTTTCTGGAGAGCGGCTCTTCGCGCCGGATCGCCCTGCCTTGGCCTTTCAGATATCCTGTCATGGAGTGGCTTCCACCGCAGGTCGCGATCGATCGATCGCTTTCAGGTTCGGTCGATGCCTTCATCACCGCTTAGAAGCAACACCCTCAGATTGCCGAAGGGCCTAGTCGCCTTGTTAACGCGGTCGAGGAGGCGGAGCAGCCGTTCCATTTTGCTCAACCACCTTCCGTTTTTGCAACCGGCACAGCGCGCTGCAACCACAACGAATGCATGTTCCTGTAATGTTCTTGCCTTGGCCTGAAATCTATGGTTGTCTTGTCCTGACGTCGCTCGCGGTCTGAACCACAAGGCCGAGGCGAGCTGATATCCGGGGGCAGAGCAAGATGGTGGCGCGGGTTCGCACGGTTGCTTTCCAGGGCATCGAGGCCGTACCGGTCGATGTCCAGGTGATGATCGCGCCGGGCAAGGTCGGCATGCAGATTGTCGGCCTGGCCGACAAGGCGGTGGCCGAAAGCCGCGAGCGGGTGCAGGCGGCGCTGCACGCTTCGGGCCTGTCAATGCCGTCGAAGAAGGTGACGGTCAACCTGGCGCCTGCCGACCTGCCCAAGGAAGGGAGCCATTACGACCTGCCGATCGCGCTCGGCCTGATGGCGGCACTCGGCGCCATTCCGGGCGATATGCTGGCGTCTTATGTCGTGCTGGGTGAATTGTCGCTCGACGGCACCATTGCCGCGGTGGCCGGCGCGCTGCCGGCGGCGATCGGCGCCAATGCCGAGGGAAAAGGCCTGATCTGCCCGTTCGGCTGCGGGCCGGAAGCGGCCTGGGCGGGCAAGGATTTCGACATATTGGCGCCGCGCAGCCTGATTGCCATCGCCAATCATTTTCGCGGCACGCAGGTGCTGTCGCGGCCCGAGCCCGGCATCCATGTCTCGGCCCGCGACCTGCCCGACCTTTCAGACATCAAGGGCCAGGAAAGCGCCAAGCGGGCGCTGGAAGTGGCGGCGGCCGGCGGCCACAATCTGTTGATGGTCGGGCCTCCCGGCTCGGGAAAATCGATGCTGGCGCAGAGGCTGCCTTCAATTCTGCCGCCACTGGCACCGAAGGAACTTCTTGAAGTCTCGATGATCGCCTCGGTGGCCGGCGAGCTCGGCGAAGGCAAGCTCACCGACCGGCGGCCGTTCCGCGCCCCGCACCATTCGGCCTCGATGGCGGCAATGGTCGGCGGCGGCATCAGGGCGCGGCCGGGCGAAGTATCGCTTGCCCATAACGGCGTGCTGTTCCTCGACGAGTTTCCCGAATTCACGCCGCAGACCTTGGATGCGCTGCGCCAACCGCTGGAGACCGGCGACTGCATGATCGCGCGCGCCAACCACCGCGTCACCTATCCAGCGCGCATCCAGCTGGTGGCGGCGATGAACCCGTGCCGTTGCGGCATGGCCGGCGAGCCCGGCTATCGCTGCCTGCGCGGCGAACGCTGCCGCACCGATTACCAGGCGCGCATCTCAGGCCCGTTGCTCGACCGCATCGACCTCAGGATCGAGGTACCGGCGGTCTCGGCCGCCGACCTGATCCGGCCCGACCGAGCGGAGAAAAGTGCAGCCGTCGCCCAGCGCGTGGCGCGCGCCCGCACCATCCAGCGCGAACGTTTCGAGCGGCTGGGCGTTACCAGCGCCACCACCAACGCCCATTGCTCGCCTTCTGTTATCGAGGACATCGCCGCGCCGGACGCAGCAGGCCTGTCGCTGCTGAAAGACGCCAGCGAGAAACTCGGCTTTTCTGCGCGCGCCTATCACCGCGTGCTCAAAGTGGCGCGCACACTGGCTGACCTCGACGCCAGCGAAACCGTCGGCCGAATTCACCTGGCCGAGGCGATTTCCTACCGCATGATGTCGGAGCGCGTGGCGCAGGCGGCGTAACGCTCCTCCTTGAGGGGAAGGTGGCCCCGAAGCGGCAGGGTGGGGGTCGCCGAAGAATGGTCGATCTTTTTGGAGCCGAGCCGAGAAGGGGCCTCTGCAATGACATTGCTTGTAGTGTCGTCCGAAGGGAGTCGCCGCACTTCACGCAGGACCCCACCCGGCCCTTCGGGCCACCCTCCCCTCAAGGGGGAGGGAAACGCAGGCGCTAATTCGCCCGCTCTTTCGCCTTCAGCTCCAGCCTCCGCGCGTGCAGCACCGGCTCCGTATAGCCGTTCGGCTGCTCGCGACCCTTGAACACCAGGTCGCAGGCGGCGTGGAAGGCGATGGAATTGTCGAAATCGGTGGCCATCGGGCGGTAGAGCGGGTCGCCGACATTTTGGAGGTCGACGATCGCTGCCATGCGCCGCAGCGAATCCATCACCTGAATTTCGGAGCAAACCTTGTGGTGCAGCCAGTTGGCGATGTGCTGCGAGGAGATGCGCAGCGTGGCGCGGTCTTCCATCAGGCCGACATCGTTGATGTCGGGCACTTTCGAGCAGCCGACGCCCTGGTCGATCCAGCGCACGACATAGCCCAGAATGCCTTGCGCATTGTTGTCGAGCTCGCGCTGGATCTCGTCGGGGGTCCAGTTCGGCCGCACCGCCACCGGCACCGACAATATATCATCGAGCTTCGCCTTCGGCCGGCTCTTCAGCGCCGCCTGGACGGCGTGGACATCGACCTTGTGATAGTGCGTGGCGTGCAGCGTCGCCGCTGTCGGCGACGGCACCCAGGCGGTGTTGGCGCCGGCCTTGGGATGGGCGATCTTCTGTTCCAGCATCGCCGCCATCAGATCCGGCATCGCCCACATGCCCTTGCCGATCTGGGCATGACCGGCGAGCCCGCATTCGAGCCCGATGTCGACATTCCACGCCTCATAGGCGGAGATCCAGGCGGCCTGCTTCATGTCGCCCTTGCGGATCATCGGCCCGGCTTCCATCGAGGTGTGGATCTCGTCGCCGGTGCGGTCGAGGAAGCCGGTGTTGATGAACACGACGCGCTCCTTGGCGGCGCGGATCGCCTCCTTCAGGTTGACGGTGGTGCGCCGCTCCTCGTCCATGATGCCCATCTTGATGGTGTTTGCCGCCATACCGAGCAGCGCTTCGACGCGGTCGAAAATCTCGACTGCGAAGGCGACTTCCTCCGGCCCATGCATCTTCGGCTTCACCACATACATCGAGCCCGTGCGGGAATTCATCCGACGCCCGTTGGCGCCGACATCGTGCAGCGCGATCAGCGCCGTCATCGCCGCATCCAAGATGCCTTCCGGCACCTCGTTGCCATCGCGGTCGAGGATGGCCGGATTGGTCATGAGGTGACCGACGTTTCGCACCAGCATCAGCGAGCGGCCAGGCAAGCTCAGCGCGCCACCACTGGGCGCGGTCCAGGCGCGGTCCGGATTGAGCTTGCGCGTGAAGGTTTTGCCGCCCTTGCTGATTTCCTCCGCCAGATCGCCCTTCATCAGGCCGAGCCAGTTGCGGTAGACGATGACCTTGTCCTCGGCATCCACCGCCGCGACCGAATCCTCGCAGTCCTGGATGGTGGTCAGCGCCGATTCCAGGATCACGTCGGCAATGCCGGCCGGGTCGGTGCGGCCGATCTGGTTGGTGCGGTCGATGAGGATCTCGATGTGCAGGCCGTTCTGGACCAGCAGGATGGCTTCCGGGTTGGCACCGTCGCCGCGATAGCCGGCAAATTGTTTCGGGTTGGCCAGCGTGGTGCCGCCGGCGCCGGCGCCGAGCCGCAAGGTGCCACCCGAAACCGTCAGCCCGTTCACGCCGGCCCATTTGCCCGAGGTGAGCGGCACGGACTCGTCCAGAAAACTCCTCGCCCAGGCAACCACCTTGGCGCCGCGCACGGGGTTGAAGCTTTTACCCTTCTCGGCGCCACCGGTCTCGGCAATGGCGTCGGTGCCGTAGAGCGCATCGTAGAGCGAGCCCCAGCGGGCATTGGCGGCGTTGATCGCATAACGCGCATTCATCACCGGCACCACCAGCTGCGGCCCGGCAACGCTGGCGATCTCGGGGTCGACATTGTCGGTCGACACGGAGAAGGCCAGCCCTTCGGGCACGAGATAGCCGATCTCACGCAAGAAGGTTTTGTAGGCCTCCATGTCGATGGCCGCGCCATTGGCGCGGTACCAGGCGTCGATCTGTTCCTGCATGGCGTCGCGTTTGGCCAACAGCGCCCGGTTCTTCGGCGCGAGATCATGGACGATGGACGAAAAGCCGTTCCAGAAGGCGTCGGCGGCAATACCGGTCCCCGGCAGCGCTTCGCCGACAAAGTCATGCAGTTCGCGGGCAATCCGCAATCCGGCGATCTCGACGCGATCGGTCATCAGGGCTTCTCCAGATGAAAGGCTTTGCGGCCTTTGGCATGTCAGGGGTGAAGGGTCAATTCAGCTTAGGGTGAAGGCGGGGATTTTGAAGCTGCTGATCTCCCCCCAAGGGGACCCCAAGGGGGAGATTACCTAAACCGCAATCCTCGGCCGACCCGATGCAACCGCCACCACATGCGCTTCGATAAACATCCGTTGGGCCTCAACGGTAGACACCTTGAACTCGGTCGAAACGTCGATCTCGGCATTATCCGTGCCGGCATCCTTCGCCCGCTCGGCTACGATCGCCCGCACATCAGCCTCCGCTGCCGCGATCGCCTTGGCCTCGTCCGTGAAGTCGCGCACCGTTTGCCCCGACGCCAAACGAAACAAACCTTCCTTAGGCTGGCTGACGCGGGCTTCGGCCGAGACGCGGACCTGGCCGACGACGGCGCCGAGTGCGTTGGCGACGTCGGTATCCTCCGGCACCACGCACTCATTACCGACCAGCTCGGCCAAGCCGGCATAGTGCAGCGGCGCCGAGGCGCCGAGGCCGATGACCGGACGATCGAGCGCGACGCTGAGCCTTGCGATGCCGGGATGGGAATCGACGGCGCGCTGCACCAGCGCATGCGCGACGGTGGCGGCGCCATCCAGCCCGTCTTCGGCAAAGGCGGTCTCCAGAATGTATTCGGCCGACCAGCGCGTCAGCGTCAGCAGCACCCGTTCGGAAATCACCTCTGGAGACGGCGCGATGTACTGGCCGCGGCCGTCGCGCTTGCGGGCAAACAGTTCGGCGCCGAGCCGGGCCGCAAGCGGGTCCCAGTTGGCCTGCTTGCCGAGCACATGGGCGGCGTCCGAAGGGGTGAAGCCCGAGATATGCACAAGACCGCGCGAGACCAGCCGGTTCAGCGTGGCGTTCTGGGCGTTCGAGGTGAGCAGCCTGTCGATGGCGAGCGGCACGGCACCAATGAGTTCATACAGTTTCGCCTCGGGCGCGGTCAGGCCGGCGGCGAGCCTGTCCGGCACGCCCGTGCGCAGCGCAAAGCGGCCGTCCATGCGGCCGGGGTTGGGCGCCCTGAGCTGGCGCTCGAGCTCCGATGTCACGGAAACACCATGCATCATGCCGGCCAGCGCCAGCGGCACCAGGCGGCGCGGCCCGAGCAGGATTTTCGGGTTGAGCGCGCCATCTTCCAGTGCCACTTCGGAATCGCCGCCGAGGCCGAAAGTGCGCATGGCGACCGCCTCGACCATGGTGCGGAAGCCGCCGACGGTGGCGCCTTCGGGATCGAGCCGAGGACGGCCGCCGTCGAGCACGGCGACATCGGTGGTGGTGCCGCCAATGTCCGACACCATGGCGTTGTCCAGGCCCGTCATGTGGCGGGCGCCGACCAGGCTGGCGGCCGGGCCGGAGAGGATGGTCTCGATCGGCCGCTGGCGGGCAAACGCCGCCGAAACCAGCGCGCCATCGCCGCGCACCACCATCAAGGGCGCTGCGATGTTGCGGGCTTCCAAAAATCCTTCGGTTGCCGCCACCAGCCGGTCGATCATCGAGATCAGCCTGGCGTTGAGCAAGGTGGTGAGCGCGCGACGCGGACCGCCGAGCTTGGCCGACAATTCATGGCTGGCGGTCACCGGCAGGCCGGTCTTTTCGCGGATGAGGTCGCGCGCGGCGAGTTCATGCGCCGGGTTGCGGGTGGCGAAATAGGCGCACACGGCAAAGCCCGACACCGAGGCGCCGAGTTCAGGGAGTGCTGCTTCCAGCCCCGACAGATCGAGCTTGGCCGCATTGCCGTGCACGTCATGGCCGCCCGGACAAAACACCACCGGATCGGTGCCGAGCGCCATCTTCAGCCCGTCGCGCGCAAGGTCGGCCCCGGTAAAGCCGATCATGATGAGCGCCACACGCCCACCCTGGCCCTCGACCAGCGCATTGGTGGCGAGCGTCGTCGACATCGACACGAGTTTGATCGCGGCCGGATCGGTGGCCGATTTTCCCAGCACCGCATCGACCGCGCCGGAAATGCCGACGGCAAGATCGTGCCGCGTGGTCAGCGCCTTGGCCTTGGCCAGCACCTTGCCTTTTGGCCCGCCTTGTTCCGACCACAGCACGGCATCGGTATAGGTGCCACCGGTGTCGATACCGAGGAACAGGGGTTTTGGCTTGGCGGTCATGTCTGGCGGTCCGGGATTCTGCTCCCCCGCCCTTAGCCGATACGGCCCGGCGGATAAAGGCGGGAGAGGTGGGCCAGTTTGACCCTCGTCGCCGCTCATGCCCGCCAAACTTTGTAACGGTCACATTTTTTCATTGGTGCGTGGCCTGCCTTTGCGTGCACCATGCGCCGATCTCATCCCTTTCAGGACTTCGCCATGACCACGCTTCCCGGCATCGCCGACATCCATGCCGCCGCCGCGCGGCTCTCCGGCCTGATCGCCGAAACGACCTTGATCGAATCGCTGGAACTCAACAAACGCTTCGGCGGCCGCATCCTGTTCAAGCCGGAGACGCTGCAGCGCACCGGCTCGTTCAAATTCCGCGGCGCCTACAACAAACTGTCTTCGCTGAGCGAAGAAGAGCGCAGCCGCGGCGTCGTCGCCTTCTCCTCAGGCAACCATGCTCAGGGCGTCGCCGCGGCGGCTGCCATGTTCGGCGTCAAGGCGGTCATTGCCATGCCGGCCGACGCGCCGGCGATGAAGATCGCCAATGTTCGCAAGATGGGCGCAGAAGTGGTGCCGTTCGACCGCTTTCGCGACGACCGCATGACGGTGGTGCGACCCTACATGGACAAGGGCATGGTGCTGGTGCCTCCTTTCGACGATCCGGCCATCATCGCCGGCCAGGGCACGATCGGTCTCGAACTGATGCGCCAGGCAAAAGCGCTCGGCGTCAGCCTCGATGCGGTCGTCATTCCCTGTGGAGGCGGCGGCCTGACGAGCGGCATTTCGATCGCCGTCAAGGATGCCTCGCCGGCCACAGCAGTCTGGGCCGTTGAGCCCGAGCATTTCGACGACACCCGCCGCTCGCTGATCGAAGGAAAAAGGGTTTCCAACGAGCCCGGCCACAGTTCGATCTGCGATGCCATCCTCACCGCAGAGCCCGGTGCCATCACCTTCGAGATCAACCGCAAGAACCTCGCCGGCGCCATCGCCGTCTCCGACAAGGCGGCCGCACAGGCGGTGCGCGACGCCATGGCCCATCTCAAGCTGGTGGTCGAACCCGGCGGCTGCGTGGCGCTGGCGGCGCTCTCGTCAGGCGAGATCGAACTGTCGGGCAAATGCGTCGCCGTCGTGCTGTCAGGCGGCAATGTCGATTTCACCACCTATGCCGAGATCATGGCCGCGGCCTGAGAACCGATATGGCAGACGCTGAGATAAGGGCGGCTCTCGAGCGCCATTGGGCTGCCTCCGATGCCAATGATCTCGAGACGGAGCATCAGATCTATCGCGAGGACGCGGTGCTCGATTATCCGCAATCAGGCGAGCGCATCAGCGGACGGCACAACATCCAGTCGTCGCGCGCCACGCAGCCCAACCGGAAGCGCTTTGCCGTGCGGCGGATCACCGGGTCAGGCGACCTCTGGATCACCGAATATGTCCTGACCTATGACGGGATTCCGTCCTATACGGTGAGCATCATGGAGTTCGTCGATGGCAAGGTGGTTCGCGAGACCCAGTATTTCGGCGATCCGTTCGAGCCGGGGCAGTCGCGCGCGCAATGGGTCGAACGGATACCTTGAAACACGGCGGCGGTAGCATGACCGGCCACCATCCGCTCGATCGTGCCGAACTGCCTGATGATACGGCCGATCTCGCCCGCTATCTCATCGGCAAGCTCGTGGTGCGGGAGCTGCCGGAAGGCATCGTCAGCGGCCGTATCGTCGAGACCGAGGCCTATGTCACCGGCGACGCCGCCGGGCACGGCTATCGCGGCATGACGCCGCGCAACCGTTCGCTGTTCCTCGGGCCCGGACACGCCTACGTCTACCTCGCCTATGGGGTCTCCTGGATGCTCAATGTCTCGAGCGAGGGGCCGGGCACCGGCACCGGCGTGCTGATCCGGGCGCTGGAGCCGCTCGAAGGCATCGCCATCATGCGGCTGAACCGGGGCGTGGAGCGCCTGCGCGACCTGGCGCGCGGGCCGGGGCGGCTCGCCCAGGCATTGCGGATCGACCGTTCGCTGGACGGCCTCGATCTGTGCCGCCAAGGCCCGCTATGGCTGGCAGCCGACGAGCATCAGGCCAGCGACATCGGCCAAGGCATCCGCATCGGCATCACGAAGGATGCGGACCGCCCGCTGCGGTTCTATGTCAGGGGCAGCCCGTTCGTCAGCGGTCCGCGATCGGTCAATTCCTGAACGCTCAGTCGAGCGTGCGCCTGAACCGCACCAATGCGACGCCGGCAAACAAGGCCACGAACCCGACCAGCCAGGCGATCTCGCCCGCAACCGCCGGCAGTTCAGCGCCCTTCAGCATCACCGCGCGGGTGATGCGCAGAAAATGCGTCAGCGGGAAAATCTCGCCGAAGGTCTGCGCCCAGCCCGGCATGCCGCGATAGGGGAACATGAAGCCGGACAGCAGGATCGACGGCAGGAAGAAGAAGAAGGTCAGCTGCAGCGCCTGCATCTGCGTGCGGGCGATGGTCGAGATGGTGTAGCCAAGCAGCACCAGCGCCAGCACGAACACCAATACGGCGGTAAGCAGCAGCGACATCGAGCCGGTGAAAGGAATGGCGAACAGAAGCTTCGACGCCGCCAGCACCACCACCACCTGGACGCCGCCGACCACCAGATAGGGCAGCACCTTGCCCAGCATGATCTCGAACGGGCTGGACGGCATGGCGAGCAGGTTTTCCATAGTGCCGCGCTCGGTCTCCCGGGTCAGCGCGATCGAGGTCATCATCACCAGGGTCATCTGCAGGATGACGCCGAGCAGGCCGGGCACGATGTTGTATTGCGAGATGCCTTCCGGATTGTAGCGCTGGTGCACCACCACATCGAGCTGGCCCCTGGCGGCCTCACTCGCCGCCTCCTGCATGCCTTGCGCCCGAAGCAGCGCCTGGCTGGCCACTTTGCTTAGCGTCGAGATGGCGCCGCTGGCGGCGGCCGGGTCGGTTGCGTCGGCCTCGATCAGGATCTGCGGATTGTCGCCGCGCTCCACCCGGCGGCCGAAATCGGCCGGGATGGTGACGACGAAGGCGACATCGCCGCGCGCCATCAGGAATTCAGCATCCTCGGCACTTTGCGCGACATGGTCGAAGCGGTAGTAGCCGGTCGTCTGCAGGGCCGCGACAATGGCGCGGGTGTAGGGGTCGTTGCTGGTCGCCACCAGTGCGGCAGGCAGGCTTTTGGGATCGTTGTTGATGGCGTAGCCGAACAGCACCAGCTGCAAAAGCGGCACGCCCAGCATCATGGCGAAGGTGATGCGGTCGCGCCGCATCTGGATGAATTCCTTGATCAGCAGCGCACCTAGCCTTGCGAAGGAGAAGACGCTGTTCATGCCATATTGTCCTTCGAGCCGGACATGAACTGGATGAAGACGTCCTCAAGGCTGGTCTCGCCGGGTTTTACGCTGACACCCTTGTGCTCCTTCTCGACATCGGCGAGCGCCTTTTCGAGCTTTGCCTTGTCGGAGCCGACGACATGCAGCGTCGCGCCGAACGGCGCCACCTGGTCGACGCCGGGCCGGTCCCTGAGTGCATCGGCGACCTGGTCGAGGCGCGGTCCCTGCAGCACGAAGGTGGTCAGACCGGCATTCGTCACCACCTCGTCCACCGTGCCGGTGGCCAGCATCTTGCCGTAGGAGATGTAGCTGATGCGGTGGCAGCGCTCGGCCTCGTCCATGTAATGGGTGGAGACCAGCACGGTCAGACCGCCGCTCGCCAGCCGGTGGATCTCGTCCCAGAATTCGCGCCGCGCCTTCGGATCGACGCCGGCGGTCGGCTCGTCGAGCAGCAGCAGCTTCGGCTTGTGCATGATGCAGGCGGCCAGTGCCAGCCGCTGCTTCCAGCCGCCCGACAGCGTGCCGGCGAGCTGGTTGCGGCGGCTCGTCAGGCCAAGCTCTTCCAGCGTTTTCGACACATGCTCCTCGACCGGCTTCAGCCGGTAGAGCCGCGCCACGAATTCGAGATTCTCGCCGATCGTCAAATCCTCGTAGAACGAGAATTTCTGCGTCATGTAGCCGACTTCGCGCTTGATGCGGAGCGACTCGGTGCGGATGTTGAAACCCAGCACCGTACCTTCGCCCTCGTCGGGCGTCAGCAGGCCGCACATGATGCGGATGGTCGTCGTCTTGCCGGACCCGTTGGGCCCGAGAAAGCCGACGATCTCGCCCTCGGCCACCGTCATCGTCACATGGTCGACGACAGTCTTGTCGCCGAAACGCTTGACCAAGCCATGAACGTCGATGGCGTTCATTTTGCGGAGGCCGCCAGCTCGACATCGACGATCTGTCCCGGCTGCAGCGCTTGCGCCTTGCCCTCAGGCCGCGCCTCGACGAGGTAGACCAGCTTCTGCCGGTTCTCGAGCGAGTAGATCACCGGCGGGGTGAATTCCGGGTCGGGCGAGACATAGCTGACGCGCGCCTTCACCTCCGGCCCGCAGCCGTCGCAATGGACGACAAGCAGCGTGCCGACCTTGATCGACGAGAACGCACTTTCCGGGACATAGACGCTGAGCTTTACCGCACCGTCCGGCAACATCGAAATGACAGGCGCGGTCGGACCGGCGGTGTCGCCGGGATTGCGGATGACGTCATTGATGCGGCCGGGCGAGGGTGCCGCCAGCACGCGCTTCGATAGCCGCCACTCAGCCTGCTTCAACGCCGACTGTGCCTGTTTGACCTGATTGTCTGCCGCCTTGATCGTTTCGGGACGCGCAGGCAGACCGCCGACGGCGAGGTTGGCCTGCGCCTGGCCGACCTGCGCATTGGCGGTCTCCAGCGTCGCGGCGGCGGTGTCGTAGTCGGCCTGCGTGCCGGCACCGCGCTTGAACAGGTCGGCGGCGCGGTCGTATTTGCGCTTGGCATCCGTGGCCTGGGCCTTGGCCATGTCGACCTCGGCCTTCAGCACCGCGATCTCCTCCGGCCGCTTGCCGATCTGCAGGTCGGCCAGCTGCGCCTGCGCCTGGGCGAGCGCGGCCTCTGCCTGGGCGACGGCGATTTTTGCGTCGGCGCTTTCGAGAGTCACCACCGGCGTGCCTGATACAACACGGTCGCCGCGCTTGACCGCGACGGTCTCGACCTGCGCCACTTCGATCGGCGCCAGCAAGACATAGTCGCCCTCGACATAGCCGACGGCAAGCGGCGCTGCCGGCGCGCAGGCGCCGAACAGCTGGGCTGCGAGCGGCAGGGAACAGAGAAAACTCATCGCTTGCCCTCCTTGCGGGCGACCGGATTTCGGGCCGCCAGTATGGCGCCAAGATTGCTTGTGACCGCCGCCACCACCTTGGCGGCTTCGGTGTTACCGATCTCGCGCCAGCCCATACGACGCATCACTGCTTCGCGGCCGATGCGGAAATAGATGACCTGGCCGATCAGCGTGAAGACCACGAGCTTGGTGGCCTCGCTCTCGGCCGGCTCGCCCGTCGCCTGTTCCCAGATCTGGCAGAGGCGGCGATGCGTCGGTTCGAACACCCCGTCATAGATGCGGTCGAGGGCGGCCGTCGGATGCGACAACTCTCTAAGTACGAATTGTACGATCTCGCCCGCCTCCGGCCTGGCGACGACAAATCCTACCATCCGCTCCAATGCGGTCGAGAGCTGCGCCCGCGCCGTCTCTGAACTGGCTTGACCTTGCAGCTGCATGCCGCCGAGCGCCTGGCCGGCAACCGCCTGGATGGTCTCAACGATGTGGTCGGCGGCGGCCCCGCGCAGCCCTTCCTTGCCGCCGAAATGATAGGCGATGGAGCCGATGTTGGCCTTCGCCTCCGCCGCGATCTCGCGCGTCGAGGTGCCGTCGAAGCCCTGCCGCCCAAACAGTTTGAGCGCGGCCAGCACCAGTGCGGCGCGCGTCTGCTCGGCGGGCGATGTCTCCTGGCGAGGCATTTTGTTGGGCGCGGATTTGATCATGTGGCCTGTTTAATCAAACGATTGATTAAAGTCAAATTGATTGTCTACGGCCGCTTGCCATGTCGCGCCGCAGACGCTTTAGTGCGCGGCCATGGGCAAGGAAGTCGAACGCAAGTTCCTGGTCTCCAGCGCCGAATGGCTAGAAATGGCCGAGGCGAATATACGCATTCGCCAGTTCTATCTTGCCGCAGCACCTGGCCGCACCGTGCGCGTGCGCATCAGCGACGGCAGTTCGGCGAAGCTGACGCTCAAATTCGGCAGCAAGATCCGCGAGCGCGACGAATACGAATATGAAATTCCTCTGACTGATGCCGAGGAGATGCTGGCCTTCGCCATCGGACATGTCATCGAGAAGACACGCCACCATGTTAGGCATCGCGGCTATCTCTACGAAGTCGATGTTTTCGGCGGGATCCTAGCCGGCCTTGTGGTGGCCGAACTGGAGACGCCGGAGGATGTACCTGACGAAATGCTGCCTGATTGGCTCGGCCGCGAAGTGACCGGCGAGCAGAGATTTTACAACGCGTCGCTCGCCCTAGAGCCGGATGATTTTAGGTCGGGTCGACCTAAAATCGGAATCCGGCTCTAAATCAAAAGAGATGGAGCATGATGTCGTCCGAAAACCGCTTCACACTTTTCGGCATCATGCTCTAGGGGGATTCCGGAGATCGCCGCATGAGCTTTCGCATCGATCCGCGCCTGCCGCTGACCGGCGAGGTCAGGCGTATCCTTGGCGAGGAGATCGGCAAGGCGCTTGCCCATCTGGCCGTCGCGCGCGACCAGCCGGAGCAGGCATTGCACAAATGCCGCAAGCGGCTGAAGAGCGCGCGCGCCTTGCTGCGGCTGGTCCGTTCCGGAAATGAAACATTCTGTCGGACTGAGAACCAATGCTACCGTCAGGTGGCGGCGCTGCTTGCCGGGCCGCGCGAGGCGACCGCGCTGGTCGAGACCGTCGACCGGCTGGCAGCCGCCTTTCCCGAGCAGGTTGCCGGCGGCGGCCTCGACAGCGTGCGCGACCGGCTTATCGCCCGCCAGCATGAAATCCATGCCGGGGCTGGTCTCGACGCCGCCATAGGCGCGGCCACCGCCGCCTGCGAGGAAGGCCTGATCCGGATCGAGCGGCTGCTGCTCCCCGATCTGCCTGAGCATGCAGCCGATGTGCTTGCGGAAGGCGCTCGCAAGACCTTGCGCCGGGCCAGGAAGGCGCTGGACCGGGCAGGATCGCGCGGCGAAGCAGAGGATTTCCACGATCTGCGCAAGGCTGCCAAGACCCACTCGATGCATTTGTCGCTGCTCGGCCGGCTGTGGCCGACGCCGATCAAGGTGCGGCGCAAGGCAGTTGATGAACTTGGCGAAAAACTCGGCGAACTGCACGACGTCTTCGTCATGCGCGTGTTGCTCGAGGCCGACGGTGAGCCGCTCGGCGATGCGCAGGACACAAGGCTTCTTGGCAAGCTTTTGAAGCGCTCGGAAAAAAGCCTGAAGAAGAGCTGCCTTGCCGGAGCGGCCGAGCTGTTCGGCGACAGCCCCAAGCGCTCGACGAAGAAACTCGCGCGCAATGCGCGCGACGACCTCGCCGGCCCGGTATTGTCGAAAGAGGTCCCGGTCGGTTGATCATGGCCGAGGACGTCACCTCGTGCTAGTCACACTTTACCATGACCGCGCCGCGCGACACGCTTCTCGACCGACTTGGCCGCTGGCTTGCCGGCCGGCTGCAGGACGAATCCTCGGGCTATGAGCCCTACACGCCGTCCGACGCCGAGACGTTGCGGCGCACGCTCGAACCCGGCGACATCCTGCTCATCGAAGGCAACCAGAAGATCTCCGCGGCCATCAAATACCTGACACAGTCGACTTGGTCGCATGCGGCCTTCTATATCGGCGATGCGTTGTCCGAACCGGAGGACGGATCGGAACGGCGTCGGCTGATCGAAGTCACGCTCGGCGAAGGCTGTGTCGCCGTGCCGCTGTCGCGCTACCGCACCTACAACACCCGTATCTGCCGGGCGAGCGGGCTGACCCCGGAAGACCGCGACCATGTCGTCGCCTTCGTGATCGGCAAGCTCGGCCTGAAATACGATCTCAAGAACATTTTCGACATGCTGCGCTTTTTCCTGCCGACGCCGCCGGTGCCGGTGCGCTGGCGCCGCCGCATGCTGGCTTTCGGTTCCGGCGATCCGACGCGCGCCATTTGCTCGACGCTGATCGCCGAAGCCTATGGCGAGATCCGCTACCCGATCCTGCCCGAGATCACCCGCGCGCCCGGCCGCGCCTCGGCGCAGTCGAACTATTCGCGCCGCGAAATCCTGCACATCCGCCACCACTCGCTTTACACGCCGCGCGACTTCGACCTGTCGCCCTTCTTCCGCATCGTGAAACCGACGCTGGAATTTGGTTTCGACTACCGGGCGGTGACCTGGGAAGATAGGGCCGCTGAGGCGAAGGCCGCCGAATAGCAACCATTCAAACCGGCGCCGGTGGCGAGTGGCGCCCTATGAGATCATTCGAGACAGTGTCGATGATCTCAGCGGAAAGCGTCGGATCGGGCACGACGCGGGAGAGGATCACCGATCCGACCATTTCCGCTAGGAATGCGATCGCGGCACTCCGCTTCGCGGCCGGGTCGCTTCCCGGCAGGAGTGAAATGATCAACGCGACATAATTGCTGACGATGCTTCCGAAGAACGATCGAAGCGCTGGATCGTCGTGCCGGGCGGCATCGGCCGCCAGTGCGGTGAGGCTGCATCCGTGCCCCGGATTGTCGCGATGATGGTCCGAGATGTAGTGGCGCACGAGCGTCTCAAACGGAGTATCGGTCGAAGCGAGCCGGGCGGATAGATCGGCGCTCATGTCACTGAAGGCCCGCTGCATGGCCTGAACGATGAGGTCGTCCTTCGACTTGAATTGTCGGTAGAAGCCTCCGTGGGTAAGCCCGGCCGCGCTCATCAGATCGGCAATGCCGATCCCGTCGATCCCTTGTTCGCGGAAGAGCTTTGCGGCGGTATCGATGACCCGCTCTCGATTTAACTCGACCATCTCCTTGCTCACCTTCACGACCGCATCCTCTCTCCTATTGATGATGATCGACATATAAGACGTGGCGGAGGCGCTTGACAATGATTATGGCGGTCATTATCACCTAATGATTACGATCATAATCATTAGGCAGGAAAGTTGAGATGACACAAGTTCAGTCGCGCGCCGAGAAGATCGCGCTGATCACCGGCGCTTCGGGTGGCATCGGGCATGCGGCCGGACTTGCGCTCATCCGGGCGGGGTATCGCGTGTTCGGCACCAGCCGCCGAGCTGCGCCCAACGAAGTGCGTCAGGGCATTCACATGGTCCCTTGCGACGTCACCGATGATGGGTCCGTCAGAGACGCCATCAAGCAAGTTGTCGCCCTCGCCGGCCGGATCGACGTACTGGTAAACAATGCGGGCCGCAGCCTGATCGGCGGCGCCGAGGAATCATCGGTCGCTCAAGCCCAAAGCCTGTTCGACATAAATGTCTTCGGCATCGTTCGCATGACCAATGAAGTGCTGCCCATCATGCGCAGACAGGGCGAGGGCCGGATCATCAACATCAGTTCGGTGTCCGGTTTCCTGCCGGGGCCATTCACCGCCCTCTACACCGCCACCAAACACGCAGTCGAAGGATATTCCGAGTCGCTCGATCACGAACTTCGAACGTTCGGCATCAGGGTTTCCCTTGTCGAGCCCGCCTTCACCCGCACCGGACTGGAAGAGAACGCCGAACAGCCTGACCGGATTTCCGGCGTCTACGAACAGGGGCGCTCAGCCATGAATTCGACCTGGCGCAACAGAATCGCGAGCGGCGATCCGGTGGAAGCCGTGGCCGACAAAGTGGTACAGGCAGCCACCGAAAAGACGCCGAGCATGCGCTATACGCCTGGCAAAACGGCAGGCCGTCTTCGCTTCATGCGGCGCTTCGTGCCCGAAAACATGTTCGACAAGAGCTTCCGCAAGCAGATGGGCGTGGCCGATTGATCTAAAATCACGGCATCGCCAGGCCAGTCCGGCAGGCGAGCCTCCTTTCGCCGAGGAGCGACGAATGAAGTCCTATTTGTGCAAATATATTCCGCCGCGTTCCGACTTTCTGGCAACGATGACCACCGATGAGGAAGAGTGGATGAAGCAGCACGGAGCATTCCTGGATGACCTGCTTGAAAAGAGGCTTATCGTCGCGCACGGCCCCGTGATGGACCCGGCTGGCGGTTATGGGGTGTCGCTCTATCGGATTGCCGATGATCTGGACATAGAGGCGATCACCTCGGAGGACCCGATCGTGAAGAATGGCGCCGGGCACTACGAACACCATCCGATGCTGCATTTGAAAACGCACGGCTAACCATTTCGACCAAACCGCATCGATGCGGCAGCGAAAGTCGCTCTCGAACGGGCCAGCTTTGCGCACGCTGGCGGGCGCGATCCTGTCGAGGTTTCTGGCGTCCATCCTGCCGAGGTGCAGGCGTCTCACATGGCGGCCTGCATCACGCCGAAACCGCAATAGCGCCCTGGTTTTCGGCTCTGTGTTCGACCCAGACATGGACCGGTTCGTCCCGGCCGCGGATGCTAACCGGTCCATGATCGCGCGCATTCAGCTGTGTCCCGAGCGATTCCGCCTTCGCGGCCTCAATCAGTCGTGACCCAAAGCAAATATTCGCCTGAAGCTCCCGGCAGAGCGCCTGCAAACGGCTGGCGACGTTGACGGTGTCGCCCACCACCGCGAAGGACAGGTTGCGCTCGCTGCCGACCGCGCCGAGGACGACGGCGCCATATTGTGCACCGATCCGAACGTCCAGCGGCGGATATCCTCTGGACACACGCTGGACATTCCAGTCTTCGATAGCGGCGATCATCGCTTCAGCGCACCGGATGGCCCGGGTTGCGTCGTCATGGCTGGCTTGCGGAACCCCGAAGGTCGCCATGATGCAATCGCCGATATAGTTGTCGACGGTGCCATGGTGGTCGAAAACGACCTGCTCCATGCGACGGTGGAACTGACGCAGTAGTTCGAACACTGCTTCGGCCGGATGATCCTCGGAATAGTGTGTGAAGCCGACGATGTCGGCGAACAGCACCGCGATATCCTGCCGGCGGACCGGGCCGAAGGGCTCGTCATCCGTGGCGAGCTGGTCGACGACATTGGGCGAAAAATGCCGGGCGAGATTGGCGCGGGCGCGCTCCGCCTTGACATAGTCTTCCGACAGATGTCGGGAACGAGAGACGACCAGCGCCATGATCGCGCCGATAATCAGCACAACCAACACATTGGTCGCCTGCGCGAACGTATCGACGAAATTGGGGTTGAGATAGAGATTCAGTCGCTCTGTCATCGGCAGCGAATAGAGGTTCGTTGCCGGAATGACGGTTCCCGCATGAAAAACCACCCATCCCACCCCGATCGTCCACGTCAAGGCCGCGAGCGCGCCGAGATAGAGCGCCAATCGTGTCGAAAGGGTCAGCGCGCCAAGGCATACGAAAATCAGCAGGAATTTGAAGCTGCCCTCGCGCAGTTGCATCGCGGCCGGCGCGACCTCGAGGGAAAACGGGTTGGGCGTTACCAGCAGAACGGTCAACAGAATGATGTCCAGCGTACCGACGAGGTAACCGATCCACCATGGCGCGTTGCGACGGCGCGCAAAGCGAAACTGGATCAGGCCGACGAGTTGGAACAGCGCGAGGCCCGCCAGCACGAAGAGCAGCGAGGCATCCCAGCGGCTGATCAAGGAAAAGAAGCAGGAGATCACGGCGAGCGATGCCGTGCGCGCCCAGAACTGCAATGCAGCACCCTGGCGTTCTGCGCGCTCCCGCAAATTTTTCAGGCGCGAATAGCGGCGAAGTTCAAGTGTTGGCGCGGTCGGCATAGGATCACTTCGATTTTGCGGGGACGGTCACGCATTCGGCAAACCCGCCCCGTACAGTCTGGCAAATCAGCGCGCGAACTCTATCATGAATGTGGCTTCATTTTTGAAGCACCTCCGGACTGGAGCGCGACAAGCTCAGCCGCCAGATGCAATCCTGCTCGGATGATGGCCCAGTCAGGCCGGCAACGGGCGGCGTCCCTTTGCCGGAGCGGTGGGCCGGTCGGACGCACCGGCATCCCTGGGGTGCGGGCCGATCGGCATGATCGCCGGAAACGGGGTTGCGCCAAAAGCAAACGTCCATTTGTAGCCGGTCAGCCCGTCTTCCGGCGTCGTGTGCTGGTCGTGATGGGCGAGCAGTTTGGCGCGCTCGGCCAGTTCCTCCGCCTCGCGCTTCACCATCTCCGCCGTCTCCGGCCGCATCCGCCTGGAGAAAGAGACGAAGGTCGCTTCCCGCTCCAGATGGGTGATCGCCCAGCCGATGAAATTCTTGTTTGTCATCTCGAATAGCGGCCTGAGCGGCCCTTCGAAATTCCACTGGATCGGTGTGTCGACCAGCAGCCGTGCCGACAGCCCGCTGCCCAATGCGATCAGGCCGATCGCTTCGAGATCGCGCAGATAAAGGAACATCGAGGCTTCGCTCAAGCCTTGCGAGCGCATGACGCCTTCGGGCGTGAACTTCTCCGACAGCATGACGAAGATGAACAGCAGCGCCGGCCGTCCCGCGAGCTTGCGCTCGATCTCCGGCGCGATGCGATTGACCGGTCCCGGCCCCCGGTTCATCGACCCCAGCACGTTTTCCAGCTCGATGCCGGCGGCAGCGCAGATCCCGATGAGACGGTCGAGCTTGCAGTTGCGCTCGTGGAAGATGCGCTTCACCGTCGGCTCGGAAATGCCCATACGCCCGGCTAGCTCACGATAGGTGACGCCCTTGGCCTTCAGCGTCCGCTTCAGCGCCTCGAAGATCAGGCCGTTCATGGAATGCACCTCTTTTCTCGCGGTTTGGTATCGCGTTTCGATACTAGCGGCAATCGCCCTTCCGGAAAAGTATCGACATCTCTAGCTCTCCGCCATCCACCACAGGAGACCTGGCCGTGAAAACCCTCATCCCCTCTATTTGTCTCGCCGCCTTCGGTATCGCGCTCGTGCCTGCGGCCGAGGCCGCCGAACTCTGGCGCGCCTCGGGCTTCGAGCAACCCGAATCGGCGCTGTTCGATGCCGCCAACAATCGCATTATCGTCTCCAACATCGTCGGCAATCCCGGGGAGGCCGACGGCAACGGCTATCTCTCGGTGCTGTCGCTGGACGGCAAGGTCGTTAGCCGGCACTGGACCGCCGGCATGGATGCACCGAAGGGCTCGGCGATCTCTGGCGGCAAGCTCTACGTCGCCGACATCACCAAGGTGCGCATCGTCGATCTCGCCAGCGGCAAGCTCATCTCGACGATCGATGTGCCCGGCGCCGTTTTCCTCAATGACGTGACATCGGACAGTTCGGGCAAGGTTTATGTCACCGACATGCTGGCCGATGCGATCTACCGCATTGACGGCGACAAGCCGGAACTGTTCGTGAAGGATGCGAAGCTCGCCGCACCCAACGGCATCTTTGCCGATCGCGATCGGCTGATCGTGGCGTCCTGGGGCAAGGGCATCAAGCCGGACTTCAGCACTGCCGCGCCCGGGGGCCTGCTGTCGGTCGATCTCGCGACGAAAGCCGTGACGCCGCTGCCTGGCGCACAAAACTTTGCCGACCTCGACGGCGTCGTCGCCATCGGCGACAGCATCTACGCCACCGCCTTCATGACCGGCACGCTCTATCGGTACAAAGTCGGCGAGGCGCCGAAGGCTGTAGAGCAGTTCAAGCCGGGCAGCGCCGATATCGGCACAGACGGCACGCGGATCTTCGTGCCGCTGATGAACGAGGGCGAGATCGCGGTGCTGAGCCTGGACTGACGGCGCACACTTGCCGGCTCAGCCAGCGGGCGCGGCTTTGAGTTGCGCCCGCGAATCCTTGATCGAGGCGGCAAAGGTCACCAGCGGCCGCTTGACGCCGTGGTTGATCAGCATGCGCCGTGTCTGCGGCGAGGCACCGGCGATGATGAAACGCACCCCTGCGCGCTTCGCCTTGTGCGCCGCGCCCTCGATGACATTGGCCGCGGTGGAATCGAAGAACGGCACCGCCGAGCAATCGAGGATGAAGTTCTTGCGCTGGTCGGCGATGCGGTCGAGCACCGTGCCGACAGTCGAGGCGGCGCCGAAGAAGAAGGCGCCGGAGATGCGATAGACGACGGTGTCGGCGTCGCTTGCCTCGCTTGCATCGTAGGCGCGGCCGCTGCTGTCGGCGACATCGTCCTGCACCAGCGGCAAATCCGCCTCCACGGCGATCGACTTGGCCATGCGGTCGATGAACAGGATCGAGCCTAGCGCGAAGCCGACGACGATGCCTTCGGTGAGATCGCGGAAGACGACGATCAGGAAGGTTGCCATCAGCACCAGGGCGTCGCCGCGCGAAGCGCGCAGCAACGTGGCGAAGGCCTGCTTCTCGAACATGTTCCAGCAGACAACCGCCAGCACCCCGGCAAGGGCGGCAAGCGGGATGTAGCTCGCCATTGGTGCGGCCACCAGCATGAAGACCAGCAGAAAAAGCGAATGCAGCATGCCGGAAACCGGCCCATGCGCGCCGGCCCGCACATTGGTGGCGGTGCGGGCGATGGTGCCGGTGGTGCAGATGCCGCCGAACAGGGCAGACGCGATGTTGGCAAAGCCTTGCGCCACCAGTTCGCAATTGGAACGGTGACGCCGCCCGGTCATGCCATCGGCGACCACGGCCGAGAGCAGCGATTCGATGGCGCCGAGCAGCGCAAAAGCCACCGCATCCGGCAGCACCGCAAGCGCCTTGTCGAGGTTGAGTGCCGGCAGTGCCGGCAACGGCAGGCTGCGCGGAATGCCGCCATAGCGGGTGCCGATCGTTTCCGCCGGCAGCGAAAGCAGCGCCACGACAAGGGAGGCCAGTCCGACGGCGATCAGCATGCCCGGCCAGCCGGGCCGCCAGCGCTTCACCCCGACGATGGTGGCGATGGTCAGCGCCGCCACCAGCGTTGCCGAGATATTGAGCGTGCCGGCCGCGTGGCCGATCGCCATCAGCTTCGGCAGCAGCGGCCCGGGCTCCGGCCCGGCAAGCCTCAGCCCGAACAGTTCGACGATCTGGCCGGAGAAGATGATGACTGCGATGCCGGCGGTGAAGCCGACCGTCACCGGGTAAGGGATGAATTTGATATAGGTTCCGAGCCGGAGATAGCCGATGGCGAGCAGGAAAATGCCGGCCATCATCGTCGCCAGCAGCAGTCCGTCGACGCCTTCGCGCTGCACCGTCGCCGCCACCAGCACGATGAAGGCGCCGGCCGGGCCGCCGATCTGGAAGCGGCTGCCGCCGAGCGCCGAGACGATGAAGCCGCCGACAATGGCCGTGAACAGGCCGCGCTCCGGCGTCACGCCCGAAGCAATCGCAATCGCCATCGACAGCGGCAACGCGACAATAGCGACGGTCAGCCCGGCCATGAAGTCGGCCTTGAACTGCGGCAGGCGGTAACCTTCGCGCCAGACCGTCACCAGCTTGGGCGTGAACAGCTCTGAAAATGTCGGCTTTGCCGACTTCTGGGCCGGTTGATGCACTGCCCGCCGGATCTGATCCATGGACTGCCTTCCGCTTGCGTGAAGGCGGCGGGATCGTCGGCAGGACTGTCGGCGGTCGCCGTCGCGACTATATGCCGGCTCAGCCTTGCGGGTTCGGCGGCGCGACCGGCTTGAGGCGCACGCCCCGGCCGCCGCGCTCGCTGGTCTGGTTCTCGCCGATGAGCTCCACCCCGGCCTCGTCGAGAGCCTGGATAACCTTCATCAGCGTATCGACCACACCCCTGACCACGCCGTCACTCGCTTCCATGCGCTGGATTGTCGGAAGCGAAACGCCGGCACGCTCGGCGAGCGTCTTCTGATCGATGCCGGCCAGCGCCCTCGCGGCGCGCATCTGGGCGGCAGTGATCATCGGTCGGAACCCCCGTCTGAGTCTGCGGAGACGACGTGTAATACAATCATAGTGATGTTTCAACCATCATAAAGCATGCATGAAACATGATCTCTCCACAAAGCCGGATGGCGGGATACGGGATGAGCATGCTACGCTACCGCCTTGGCTCTTACTGGCGGGGAAATATCAGTTGAATATTTTCAGGACCTTGACGACGTCGGCAGCCTTGCTGTCGGCGGTTTTTCTGCTGGCAGGCTGCGGACACGGGCTGATCAACCGGCTGATTTGAATGTCGCTCCGGATCGTCAGTCTTCGGGCTCGTTGCCATCGGCCACCGCCTTGTTCCGCTGCAGCATTCGCGCCGCCAGCCAGCACAGCGTCGCCCAGGTGAAGCCGGCGCACCATCCCGCCAGCACGTCGGAAGGCCAGTGGACGCCGAGATAGACGCGGCTGACGCCGACCAGCAGCGTTACCAGCACCGCCAGGCTGAGGACATAGATTTTCGTCGTTCGTCCCGGCAGGAAGCGCGCTGCGAGCGAGCCTAGCGTGAGATAGGTCACCGCCGACAGCATCGCGTGGCCGCTGGGAAACGACAGCGACGTCTCGTTGGCCAGGTGCGAGACAAGATCGGGGCGCGGCCGGTCGATGCCGGCCTTGAGCAAGGTCGACAGCAGCTGCCCGCCGGCCACCGCGACAAAGATCAGCAGCGCCGTCCTCGGCCTACGGATCAGCAGGAGGTAGACGATCACCGCCGTTACGATCAGCACCAGCACGCTGGAGCTGCCGAGGCTGGTGATGTCGCGCATCGCGCCTTCCAGCCATGCCGGGCCGACGGGAACATCCGGCTGACCCACTTTTCGGAAAGCGAGCAGGATCTCAGTATCGAAAGCGTGCGGCGTGGTGGCCCGCGCCACCTCCATCAGTTCCTCGAAGCCCCACAGCCCGGCGGCTATCACCAGCCCGGCCAGCAGCACCGGAAATTCAAGCCAGTTGGTGAACGCACGCGGGGTCTTCATCGGATTACAGTCGCCCCTGCAGGTAAGGCCCGAGCGAGATCAGCACCACCGCCGCGATGGCCAGCACGATGCCGGTCGCCTGCAAGGCATTGACGCGTTCGCCGAAGAACACCAGCGCCACCACATTGACCGCCACCAGCTGGATCACCGCCGACAGACTGAACGACACCGACATGCCGAACTCACGAACCAGCCGCAGCATCATCAGATTGCCCGCCGTATAGAGCGCCAGTGTCAGCACGATCTTGCCAAGGCTTGGCGCCAGCCCCCATTGCTTGGCCGCGATGGCCGCCAGCAGGAAGATCACCGTCGAAATGACGAGCTGCGCCAGTCCCCAGAAACTCACTTTTGTGCCTCGCTGTCCTTTGTGGCAGCTCTTGTTTCGCAAGCGTGGCGGCACGTCAAGCAGACTGCGGCGGAACAGGCCACGGCCGAGGTGCTGAATGAATGGCAGCGCGATCGCGGTCTGACTGCCACGCTCGGTCGGATTCGTGCAAACCCAGGCAGCTGCGCTCAAGCATTGGAAAAGAATGGACTTTTAAACATGGCGCCCTACCTCTTCTGGAGGAGAGTGCCATGCCAAAGTCCGTCTATGACCGTGGCCTGCTGAAACCCGACGACATCGCCAGGCTGCAACGCGTGTTCGACGAAGCCTGCCGCAGGCGCGACGTGCATCCCGATTCGGCGGAGGCGCGGGAGATCGCGCTGAACCTGCTTGCGCTGCACAATGCCGGCATGGTCGAGGAAGATATGCTTATGGAAACCGTGGGTTTCCGCCGGTTGGAGCCGAAATCAGCCTGAGGCCCGCAAGGCGGCCTGGAGCGATTCCAGGAAAAGTGTGAAGCGGTTTTCCGTCCGGAATTGCGTAAAAATAAAGGCCTAGGAGCGGTTCGCCGTTTCCGTGAAACGGTGAAACGCTCTAGCCGGCGCGCTGCACGACGGCCACATTCATCTCTGCCCGCAGCCTGAAGCCGATGGATTCGTACAATCCAACCGCGTTGGCATTGCTGGCATAGGCATGCAGGTAGGGAACTTCGCCGCGCGCAAAAATTCGGTTGGCCACGAACACCGACAGCAGCCGGCCGAGGCCGCTGCCGCGAAATTCGGGATGCGAGCAGACGCCGCTGAGTTCGCTGTAGCCGGGCTGCTTCATGCGCTCGCCGGCCATCGCCGCCAGCCGGTCGTCGATTTTCACGCCCCAGAACTCGCCGAGGCTCAGCGCCTTGAGCGTGAACGGGCCGGGCTTGGTCAGTGACGCCAAAGCAAGCATCTCGGCCGCGTCGTCCTGCGTCAGCTGCTGCACACGCTCGTCCGACACGGAAGGCAATGGCGCCTCGGCAACCATCTGAACGCCGAAGGCGGTCACGGTCGCGGTCAGTTCCGGCGGCAAGGCAACGGGGTCCGCCTGGAGCATGAACACGCTCTCACCTGCAGGAATGAGGCTTGCGAGCGCCTGCAGACTCTCAGCGTCGTCTGCCCCGGAAGCCGCGAAGGGGACGATCGAGGAGGGATAGCGCCTGGCGAGCCTGTCGCCATACGCAAAGATCCGATGCCGCGTGTCGAGCGCGCTCCAGACCGGACGATCGAGGACATGGCTCATGGCGCGACATCCTGTTTCACACGGCGGTCGAGCGGGGCCGCCGCCAGGCCGTCCTCCATTGCCGAGAGTTGTTCGAGAAGCGGCCCTGCAAGGCCTTTGCACAAGTCGGCAACGGCGTTCTCGATGCGCGGCCAAACGTCCCGCTTCGCCTTATCGACCAGGCGCTGGCCGTTCGCGGTCAGCGAGATCATCCTGCGGCGCTGGTCGTCGTTCGATGGCGCGGCCTCGACCAGCCCCAACTCGGCCAGCAGCGCCACGCTGCGCGTCACCCCCGGCTGGGTGATCCCCAGTGACTGCGCCAGTTCGCCGACAGGCAGCGGCCCAAGCCGGTCGAGCGCGGCCAGCAGAGGATACTGGCTGGACTGCACCGGCACCTCCAGCCCATCGAGCATGCGCTGCGTATCGGCCTGCAACTGCTCGCCGATGCGCTTCAGCCTGCTGCCGAGGGTGAGGTAGCCAAGGGATCGAATGATGTCTTCCATGGGTGGTCCGTCTCCTGGATAACCATAACATGTTATATAACGATGCAATGAACGAGTTCAAGCGCCTGCTTTGGAGGTTGGCCGCAAGCATCTCAACTTCGTCGTCCTTGGGCGAAGCAGGAGCGAAGCTCCGTCGCGGAGACCCAGGGATCATGCCTTGGCCGTGGAAGCAGCGGAGCAGAACCTGCAACGCAGCGTAGTTCAGAAGTCACGGCATGGATCCTCGGGTCTGCGCCGTCGCTACGCTCCTTGCTTCGCCCGTGGATGACGACGGGATCGGCGTTTCAGCCAATCGCCAGGATATTCGATCCGTCTTGCAGATGCGTTGAACCACAGTCCGCGCCATAGCAGCAGCCCGAAGTGCGCGGTGGTTCTCCGTCCAGAAGCGCTCGTCTACAACCCCTTGGCGATCTGACGGGCAATCGCTTCGGCCTGCAGGCCGGCGCTGTGAAAATAGCTGGTCAGGCTTGGCCGCATGCCGATGAACCACAGGCCGGGCTGGCCGCTCGGGGTGCCGCCATTGGCCTTCGGCACGCCCTTGGCGTCGAGCACGCCGAGATCGCCCAGCATGGCCTCCAGGCCGGTGCGATAGCCGGTTGCCGCGATCACCACATCCGGCTCGAGCACCGTGCCGTCGTTCAGCCGCACGCCGGCGCCTTCGAAAGCCGCCACCGGCGCCACCACCGAAATCCATCCGGCCTTCAGCGCGGCAACCGCGCCGTCGTCAACGGCGATCGCGATCTGCTCGACGCCGAGCCGGCTGGCGCCGCCTTTCGGCGCCGGCGGCAGGCCGAAGCGGGCGAGGTCGCCGAACACCAGCCGCTGCGTCGCGGCAATCGCGGCATCGGCAATCCACGTCGGCAGCATCGCCATGAAACCGCCGAAGCGCGCCACGGCGACCTTGCCGATCCGTTTCGGCATCAGCGACGGACCCTGCCTGGCTGACAACCAGATGGCCTTGGTGTCGGCACGGGCGAGGTGGTTGAGCACGTCGAAGCCGGAATTTCCGGCCCCGACCACCAGCACGCTTTTGCCCACATAGTCCTGTGCTGTGCCGAAATCGGCGGCGTGGCTAAGTTTGCCGGTGAAAGTCGCCTTGCCTTGCCAGTCCGGCGTCCATGGCAAGCGGTCGCGGCCGGTGGCGACGATGACATTGCGGGCGCTCAGCGTTTCCCGGCCCGTATGGACGAGCCATCCATTGCCTCTGCGTTCGATCCGCTCGACGGCGGTGCCGAATTCGACCCTTATGCCGCGCGCGCGGGCAAAATCCTCGAGATAACCGATGATGGCATCCTTGTTCGGAAAGGCGGCGGTGCGGGGCGGATAGGCAAGGCCGGGCAGGGTCGACAGCGCGCGATGCGTGTTTAGGGTCAGCTTCTCGTGCCGCCGTCGCCACGGTTCGGCGATCCGCGGCTCCTTTTCAAGCACGACGACCCGCACGCCGCGCCGGCCAAGCGCGTCGGCGGCCGCCAGCCCCGCCGCTCCGGCGCCGATGACGATAACCGTATAGTCGGGTCCTTTCGGCCCCAGGACGATAGGCATCGTTTCGCTTGTCGTAGCCGCCATTCGGTCGAGATTTCCTTTCAGGTGCGCCATGGGGACCCGTCCTATATGGCACGTCCCATATGGCACAGGGGCGATATGATCGATAATGAGGTCGCGTCAATGCGACTGATTCGAGGCCTTGGGGGCAAGCCTCTGTTTATCATCGGCACGCGGAAGCTCGACCATGCCCTCCTTGCGCATCTTTCTCGACAGACTGCTGGAGGGCGCCGCAGCCAAGGTGCCGCGCCAGGATTTTTCGCATGTCGAGCGGCTGGCGCTTGTCCGCCAGCACGGCGACTTCTCGCTGGCCTATTCGACCGCCGTGCAGCAAAAACTGTCCTATTTCGGCGACGCCGACGGCTACATCGCCTTCGGCACCAAGATGAAGCACCATTTCGCGCTCGGTGACCCGGTGGCCCATCCGGCCGATCGGCCCGACTATATCAGGCGCTTTGTCGAAGCCGCCGACAGCCCGTGGTTCGTGCAGATCGGCGAACCGACGGCGCGCGTTCTGGCCGGGCTCGGCTACCAGGTCAACCGTCTCGGCGTCGACACGCGGCTGGAACTGCCGGCTCACGATTTTTCCGGCAAGCGCAACGAAACCGTGCGGTATTCCGAACGCTGGCTGTTGAAGAAGGGGTTTTCCTTTGGCGAAGGAGCGGTCTATCTCGACGAGGTCCAGCGCCTGTCACAGAACTGGCGGGCCGACCGCATCGTCAAGCGGTGGGAGATGGCGTTCCTCAACCGCCCCTTTGCCGATCATCTCGGCATCGATATGCGCCGTTTCGTGCTCTACAGCCCGGAAGGCGAGCTCGTCGCTCTGCTCGATTTCGATCCGATGTTCCGGGATGGCAAGGTGATCGGCTACACCACCTCGTTCAAGCGCAAGCACATCGATGCCTCGCCGCATGCCGAAATCGGGCTGACCAAATTCGCCGTCGACCGGTTTCGCAATGAGGGCATTTCGGTCGTCACGCTCGGCCTGTCGCCGATGCTCGAGGTCGGAGCCAACGGCTTTGCCGAATCGAGCTTCTGGCGCAACGCCTTCGCGCGGGCCTATGAGTCGCCCTGGGTCAACCGCAGCAAGTTCAACCTCAAGGGCCAGGCGGCGTTCAAGCGCCGCTTCCACGGCATCGAGGAACCGACCTACATCGCCTTCCGCCAAGGCAGGCTGATCGAGATGCTGGGGTTGCTGCGCCTCATCAAGGCGATCTAGCAAGAACCGTGGCGGCCAACGTGGCCAATTTGCCCTCAGCAAAACTGTTGATTTGACCGGCGCACGGGCGATCGCCTATTTGCATGTCGCTCAAAAGTGGTCCCGATTTGAGCAAACGACATGCATAAAAACAAAGACCTAATGCGCGTCGCCTGAGTCCGTTCAAACGCGACGCGCTTTAGAGCGGCAGGGTCAGTTGCGCAGCCGGTAGCCGGTGCGGAAGATCCAGGCGACGATGGCGATGCAGATGGCGAGGAACACCGTCGTCATGCCCAGGCTGACGGCGACCGAGACATCGGACTTGCCGTAAAAGCTCCAGCGGAAACCGCTGATCAGGTAGACGACCGGGTTGAACAGCGTCACCGTGCGCCAGGTCTCGGGCAGCATGTTGATCGAATAGAAGCTGCCGCCGAGGAAGGTCAGCGGCGTGATGATCAACAGCGGCACCAGCTGCAATTGCTCGAAGCTTTTCGCCCAGATGCCGATGATGAAGCCGAACAGGCTGAAGGTCACCGCCGTCAAGACAAGGAAGGCCAGCATCCAGAACGGATGCTGGATGGTGAGCGGCACGAACAGCGAGGCCGTCGCCAGGATGATCAAGCCGAGGATGATCGACTTGGTCGCGGCGCCGCCGACATAGGCGATGACGATCTCCAGATACGACACCGGCGCCGACAAGAGCTCGTAGATGGAGCCGACGAATTTCGGGAAATAGATGGCAAAGGAGGCGTTGGAGATCGACTGCGTCAACAGCGACAGCATGATCAGGCCGGGCACGATGAAGGCGCCGTAGCTGATGCCGTCAATCTCGGTGATGCGCGAGCCGATGGCCGAGCCGAAGACGACGAAATAAAGCGATGTCGAGATCACCGGCGAGACGATGCTCTGCAGCACGGTGCGGAACGCACGCGCCATCTCGACCCGGTAGATCGCCCATACTGCTCGCCAATTCATGGCTCTTGCCTCAACAGATTGACGAAGATCTCCTCGAGCGAGCTGTTTTGCGTGTCCATGTCGCGAAACTGGATGCCGGCCGTCTCGAGTTCGCGCAGCAGCGATGCGACGCCGGGGCGTTCGCTCTGGTTGTCATAGGTGTAGGTCAGCTGTGTGCCATCGCCCGACAGCTCCAAGGCGTAGTGCGAGAATGCATCGGGAATGGCGGTGAGCGGGTTGCGCAATTCCACGATCAGGCGCTTGCGGCCGAGCTTGCGCATCAGTTCGGCCTTGCCCTCGACCAGGATGATCTCGCCGCGGTTGATGACACCGACACGGTCGGCCATCGCCTCGGCCTCTTCGATATAGTGCGTTGTGAGGATGATGGTGACGCCATCGTCGCGCAGCCGCCGCACCATCGCCCACATGTCCTGGCGCAGTTCGACGTCGACGCCGGCCGTGGGTTCGTCGAGGAACAGGATGCGCGGCTCATGTGACAGCGCCTTTGCAATCATCAGCCGCCGCTTCATGCCGCCCGACAGCGTGATCGCCTTGGCGTCCTTCTTGTCCCACAACGACAGGTCGCGCAGCACCTTTTCGACGAAGCCCGGATTGGGCGCCTTGCCAAACAGGCCGCGGCTGTAGGTGACGGTTGCCCAGACGCTCTCGAACGCATCGATGGTCAACTCCTGCGGCACCAGCCCGATCAGGCTGCGCGCGGCGCGGTAGTCTCGGTTGATGTCGTGGCCGTCGACGGTCACCGTTCCCGACGAACGGTTGACGATGCCGCAGACGATCGAGATCAGCGTCGTCTTGCCGGCGCCGTTCGGCCCCAGCAGCGCGAAAATCTCGCCGCGTTCGATGTCGAGGTTGATTTCCTTCAGCGCCTTGAAGCCGGTGGCGTAGGTCTTGGTGACCCCGGCAATCGAAATGATGGAAGGCAAATTCGTGGAAGACATGAGGCCGAAAACGACTGTTTGAAAGAGGCGGGGATTATTATTGCGCTGAATGTCGGTGTGCAGGCTCGGAAGTCAATGCCGCTGCTGACAATTGTGGACAAACGTTCCCCTTTTGCCGTTTCGTCATGGGGTGTCGGGGCGCTGACGGTTTGATACGATCTGCTGCGACAACGCGCCCCGCGTGACGCCAAGCCGCTTTGACCGGACCGCATCCGCCGCCTATTCTGCGCCAACAAACAGCAGCCGGAGCCCGCATGGACCCGCTCATCCTGTCGCGAATGCAGTTCGGGGCGAATATCTCGTTCCACATCCTGTTTCCGACCATCACGATTGCGCTTGGCTGGGTGCTGCTGTTCTTCAAGCTCCGCTACAACGCCACCAATGATTCCGCCTGGATGCGCGCCTATTTCACCTGGGTAAAGGTGTTCGCGCTGTCCTTCGCCATGGGCGTGGTCTCGGGCGTCACCATGAGCTTCCAGTTCGGCACCAACTGGCCGGGCTATATGGAGCATGTAGGCAACATCGCCGGGCCGCTGCTTGCCTACGAGATCCTCACCGCCTTCTTCCTCGAAGCGGCCTTCCTCGGCATCATGCTGTTCGGCTTCCGCCGCGTCTCCAACCGCGTCCACACGCTGGCGACGGTATTGGTCGCCGGCGGCACCACGCTGTCGGCCTTCTGGATCATTGCGCTCAATTCCTGGATGCAGACGCCGGCCGGCTTCGAGATGATCGACGGCAAGGCGCATCCCGTCGACTGGTGGGCGATCGTCTTCAACCCGTCCATGCCCTACCGTCTGACGCATATGCTGCTTGCCTCCGGCCTGACGGTGTCGTTCCTGATCGCCGGCCTGTCGGCGCTGCGCTACCTCACCGGCGACCGGTCGGAATCGATGTGGAAGGCGCTGCGCACCGGCGTCTTCACCGCCGCCATCCTGATCCCGATCCAGATCTTCGCCGGCGACCAGCACGGGCTGAATACGCTGGAGCACCAGCCGCAGAAGATCGCCGCCATGGAGGCGAACTGGAACACCGGCCCCAACGTGCCGCTGGTGCTGTTTGCGCTGCCCGACGAGGCGGCGAAGGAAAACAAATTCGAGATCGCCATTCCCGACGGCGCCAGCCTGGTGCTGCGCCATTCCACCAGCGGTATCGTGCCGGGGCTCAACGACTATCCCGGCCTGCATCCGCCGGTCTTCCCGGTGTTCTGGGGCTTCCGCATCATGGTCGGCACCGGCATTTTGATGCTCATCGTCTCGTGGTCGGCGACCTTCTTCCTCAAGCGCCGCCACAGCCTGCCGAGGCCGCTGGCCATGCTGATGGTGCCGATGGCGCTCTCCGGCTGGCTGGCGACGCTGGCCGGCTGGTACACCACCGAAATCGGCCGCCAGCCCTGGCTGGTCACCGGCGTGCTGAAAACCGCCGACGCTATCGGCCCGGTCGCCGGCAGCCATGTCGCGCTGACGCTCTCCATCTATCTTATCCTCTATGTGCTTTTGCTGATCGCCTATCTCGGCGTGCTGGTGCACCTGGCGCTGAAGGCCGCCAAGGACGGCGATACCTCGCCGCTGCCGGGGGTGATGAAGACGGCCATGTCGCAACCGGCCGCGGGAGAGTGAGGAATGGTCCGCGTAGCCGACGAAAAGCCAACGATTCGGCTTTTCGAATGACGAACGCCCGGAGCCATAGCGAAGGGCAGAACCGTTGATGAGAGGGATGACAGACCGATGAGCTTCGACTGGCCAACCGCGCTGCCCCTGATCTTCGCCGGCCTGATGGGCCTCGCCATCCTGATCTACGTCATTCTCGACGGTTTCGATCTCGGCATCGGCATCCTGTTCTCGGTCGCCGAAGATGCCGAGCAGGACACCATGATCGCGGCAATAGGCCCGTTCTGGGATGCCAACGAGACCTGGCTGGTGCTGGCCGTCGGCCTGCTCCTGGTCGCCTTCCCGCTGGCGCATGGCGTCATCCTCACCGCGCTCTACATTCCGGTCTTCGTGCTTTTGGTCGGCCTCATCCTGCGCGGCGTCGCCTTCGATTTCCGCGCCAAGGTGCCGGCCGGCAAGAAGCATCGCTGGAACCGCATTTTCTTCCTCGGTTCCGTCATCGCCTCGGTGGCGCAAGGCTATATGCTCGGCGTCTATGTGCTTGGCCTCGATGTCGGTTTTGGTGGCATCGCTTTCGGCGCGCTGGTGGCGCTCTGCCTGTCGGCGGCCTATGCAGCGATGGGCGCGGCCTGGGTCATCTACAAGACCGAGGGCGAATTGCAGAGGAAGGCGGTGGCCTGGCTGCGGACAGCCCTGGTGCTGACCGCGCTCGGCATGGCGGCGGTGTCGCTGGCGACCCCATTCGCCAGCCCGCGCATCTTCGCCAAATGGTTCGTCTGGCCCGAAATGCTCTATCTGTCGCCGCTGCCGATCCTGTCGGCGCTGCTGTTCATGTGGCTGTGGCGGCAGACCTTCCACCTGCCCAAGCCCGACGACCGCCATGCGCTGCGGCCGTTCCTGACGCTCGCCACCATCTTCGCGCTCGGCTTTGCCGGGCTTGCCTGGTCGTTCTATCCTTTCGTGGTGCCCGACAGGCTGACCATCTGGCAGGCGGCGTCGGCGACGGAAAGCCTGGCCATCATCCTCGCCGGCACGGTCGTCGTGTTGCCGGTGATCATCTTCTATTCGTTCTATGCGTATCGGGTGTTCGGCGGGAAGGCGACGGATCTGACGTATGATTGAAGGGCTCTCTAATCGCGGTTTGCGCGAGGCACCCCCCTCTGGCCTGCCGGCCATCTCCCCCTCAAGGGGGGAGATCAGCTACTCACTGCGGCCTTCGCCAACCTTGCAAGATGAGCACCGTCAGCGACGCTGCCAATCTCCCCCCTTGAGGGGGAGATGCCCGGAAGGGCAGAGGGGGGTGCTGTCCCGCTGGCGTCTCAGGTAGGGCGTCGCCGCTCTCTGCGTCCGGCCAAGTCCTATCGCCCCTCAGCTCTTCCCCGCCAGCACCAGCACCGGCTTCTCGCTATACAACCCCGGGAACAGCGCCTTCAAATTCGCCACCTTGGGCAGGTCGTTGTAGACGATGTAGGGGTAGGTCGGGTTCAGCGTCAGAAAGTCCTGGTGATATTCCTCGGCCGGATAGAAGGTTTTGCCCGTCTCCAACGTGGTGACGATGGGTTTTGAAAACACCTTGGCCTGGTCGAGCTGGGCGATGTAGCTCTGGGCGATCTTCTGCTGCTCGTCATTCTCGGCAAAGATGGTCGAGCGGTACTGGGTGCCCGAGTCCGGGCCCTGGAAGTTCAACTGCGTCGGGTTGTGGGCGACCGAGAAATAGACCTGCAGCAGCTGGCCATAGGTCACCTTGGACGGATCGTAGGTGATCTCGACCGATTCGGCGTGGCCGGTGCGGCCGCTGCCCACCGTTTCGTAGACGGCGTCATCCTTGGCGCCGCCGGTGTAGCCGGAGACGGCCTTGGTCACGCCCTTGACGTGCTGGAACACGCCCTGCACGCCCCAGAAGCAGCCGCCGGCGAAGATAGCCTTCTCGCTGCCGCTGGCGGCCTTCTCGTCCACTGCCGGCGGCGGGATCACCACCGCGTCCTCGGCCGAGCGCGCCGGGCTCTGCCAGAAGGCGGCCGCGGCGGCGGCGACGATGAGCGCGGCAAGCGCGCTCTTGAAGATCGGCGTTCTCGTCCTTGCAATGCCGGTCATGTCTGATCTCCTTGATGGTGGCGAAGACTATACGACAGAACGTCCCGCCTGGTTTCTCAAATTGCCGTGCGCCGGCCCGGCCACTGTGCGGCCGGGCCATGGAACCCAGCCTTATTGCGCGGGCGCCATGGCGTCCGCCGGCTTCATCGCATCCGTTGCGGGTTTCATGGCATCGGCCGGCTTCATGGCGTCGGTGGCGGGTTTCATTGCATTCGTCGCCATCGGATCGGCTGGCTTCATGGCATCGGTCGCCGGCGCCATGGCATCGGTCGCGGGCTTCATCGCATCGGTTGCCATCGCCGGCTTCATGGCGCTGGTCGCTTCGTCCCCGCGGGCGCCGGAGGCGAAGGCGGTCATCGAAAGCGCAAAAGCGAGCGCGGTCAGGGTCTTGGTCATGATGGTATTTCCTCCTTGAAGAGGGCGCGCGGATGCGAGCCCGGTTATGCCGCGCTAGCGGCGTTGCGTAGAAAAAGAATCAGTCGGCGGCTGCAGCCAGGATCGGCCCACCACCCGGCGACTGCACCAGCACCGCGGTGCTCAGCCCGCCGCTTGCCGCCGGCAGCGGCAGTGTGGTGGCGTCGCCGCTCCAGCTGCCGAGTTTCTCCAGCGAGTGCACGACATTGGCATGCGGCAGCGTGCGCCCGGTATTCTCGCCGCGCGCCACCGGCACTTCGACGACGCCCTTGTTGTAGCGGACCAGCCAGACATCAGCGCGGCCGGCCGGCGCGGAACCGACGCCGATGCTGATCTTGCCGCCGTCGAGCGACAGCGTCGGCCCGTTCGTGTGACCGCTCGCGGAAATCAGCTGCTCGATCTCGCCTGATGCCGCGCCCACCGCATCGGCACCGCCATTGACCACCACCTGCGGCGTGAACGGGCCGGAACGGCCGAGCGACGGCTCATAGCGCACCTGGCGCTGGGTGAATTCCTCGCGGCCGAAAATGTCCTTCCAGCCGAGATAGTCCCAGTAGGTGACGTTGAACGACAGCGCCAGAACACCCGGCTCGTCCTTGACCTTGATCAGGTTGGCATTGGCCGGCGGGCAAGACGAACAGCCCTGGCTGGTGAACAATTCGACCACGGTGAGCGGCTGGGCGAAGGCGGTGCCGCCAAGCATCATCAGCGCGGCGCCTACGGCAGCCAGCATGCCGGCGCGTTTTGGGTTGGATCCAGTCATTGGGGGTCTCCGTTGCGGCGGGTTCTTCCCACACTTCGCCGCTGCCAGAGGCTTCGTTACATGGTTCACCGCTTCGTGATTGGGGGCGGACGCGTCGTTGCCTTCTCCTCTTGTGGGAGAAGGTGGATCGGCGCGAAGCGCCGAGACGGATGAGGGGTGTTCCAGCGGAGTGAGACGTTGGTTAATCTAACGTCATGCCACATCAGCCCGTCGCTCCTGCCAAACGAAACTTTGCCCGTTCGCTCCGACGTGAAATGACGGAGGCGGAAGACAAACTGTGGCACGAACTACGTGACCGCAGGCTCGATCGGATCAAATTTCGGCGCCAAGTTCCTGTTGGAAAATACGTCGCCGATTTCGCTTGTCTTGAATCACTCCTCATCATCGAGATCGATGGGAGTCAGCATGCGGACTCAGAGTCAGACCAGGCCCGTAGAACGGAACTGGAGGCGAGAGGCTTTCGTGTGTTGCGCTTTTGGAACGACGATGTCCTGAAAGACATGGACAGCGTCTGCACCACGATAATCGCTTATGTAAGGGATGTCAGTTTGCAGCCATGGCGGTGAAAGAACGCCGGCGTCAAGCTGGAACACCCCTCATCCGTCTCGGCGCTGCGCGCCGATCCACCTTCTCCCACAAGGGGAGAAGGCAAGGGCACCGCCACCCCGCTTGCCCCTGCAACCCGCCCCTGCTAAAGCCGCCCCATCATGAGCACGCCTCTCGACCACATCCGCAATTTCTCCATCGTCGCCCATATCGACCATGGCAAATCCACGCTTGCCGACCGGCTGATCCAGTCGACCGGTGGGCTGGAGCTGCGCGACATGAAGGAGCAGGTGCTGGACTCGATGGACATCGAGCGCGAGCGCGGCATCACCATCAAGGCGCAGACCGTGCGGCTGAAATACCGCGCCAACAATGGCGAGGACTATATCCTCAACCTCATCGACACGCCCGGCCATGTCGACTTCGCCTATGAAGTGTCGCGGTCGCTCGCCGCCTGCGAAGGTTCGCTGCTGGTCGTCGACGCCTCGCAAGGCGTCGAGGCGCAGACGCTGGCCAATGTCTACCAGGCCATCGACAACAACCACGAGATCGTCGTGGTGCTGAACAAGGTCGACCTGCCGGCCGCCGAGCCCGAGCGCATCCGCGAGCAGGTCGAGGAGGTCATCGGCATCGACGCCTCCAACGCCGTGCTGATCTCGGCCAAGACCGGCCTTGGCATTCCCGATGTGCTGGAAGCCATCGTCCACCAATTGCCGCCGCCGCGCGAGGGCGATGCCTCAGCACCGCTCAAAGCCATGCTGGTCGACAGCTGGTACGACGCCTATCTCGGCGTCATCGTGCTGGTGCGCATCATCGATGGGGTGCTGAAAAAGGGCGCGACCATCCGCATGATGGGCACTGGCGCCAAGCATCTGGTCGAGCGCACCGGCGTGTTCACGCCGGCCCGCATCAATGTCGACGAGCTTGGCCCCGGCGAGTTCGGCTTCTTCACCGGCTCGATCAAGGAAGTGGCCGACACCCGCGTCGGCGACACCATCACCGAGGACAAGCGCCAGACGGCGCATGCGCTGCCCGGCTTCAAGCCGGCGCAGCCGGTGGTGTTCTGCGGCCTGTTCCCGGTCGACGCCGCCGATTTCGAGGATCTGCGCGCCGCCGTCGGCAAATTGCGCCTCAACGACGCCAGCTTCTCCTATGAAATGGAAACCAGTGCCGCGCTCGGTTTCGGCTACCGCTGCGGCTTCCTTGGCCTGCTGCATCTCGAAATCATCCAGGAGCGGCTGGAGCGCGAGTTCAACCTCGACCTGATTGCCACCGCGCCGAGCGTCGTCTACCGGCTGCTGCTCAATGACGGCTCGGTTAAGGAATTGCACAACCCCGCCGACATGCCCGACGTCGTGAAGATTTCGGCCATCGAGGAGCCGTGGATCCGCGCCACTATCCTGACCCCCGACGACTATCTCGGCGGCATTCTAAAACTCTGCCAGGACCGGCGCGGCATCCAGGCCGACCTGTCCTATGTCGGCAAGCGCGCCATGCTGATCTACGACCTGCCGCTCAACGAGGTCGTCTTCGACTTCTATGACCGGCTGAAGTCGATCTCCAAGGGCTACGCCTCCTTCGACTATCATCTGACCGACTACAAGGAAGGCGACCTGGTGAAAATGTCGATCCTGGTCAATGAGGAGCCGGTCGACGCGCTGTCCATGCTGGTCCACCGCACCGCGGCGGAAAAGCGCGGCCGCCAGATGTGCGAGAAGCTGAAGGAGCTGATCCCGAACCACCTCTTCAAGATCCCGATCCAGGCCGCCATCGGCGGCAAGGTCATCGCCCGCGAAACCATCTCGGCGCTGCGCAAGGACGTGACCGCGAAGTGCTACGGCGGCGACGTGAGCCGCAAGCGCAAGCTGCTGGACAAGCAGAAAGAGGGCAAGAAGCGGATGCGGCAGTTCGGCAAGGTGGATATTCCGCAGGAGGCGTTTATCCAGGCCTTGAAGATGGGGGATTGAGAAGCCGGTTGGCGCGCAAAGCCCGCCAAGTCATCGATCCAGTGAATCGATGACAGGCTTCGAAAGCGGGGGAGCTGCCGGAGGCAGCGGGCCCCCCGCCAGCGCGACACTGAAGCTGCGCGGTGAGATACTTTCCGGGCAGCGGCGCGGTATGGCTTCCGGCGCTGCGACGATTCTTCTTTCGAAATTGCAGTAATTTTCTCGATCCCATCGAAACGTGCGAATATCAGCCGATGGGACGAACAGAGCGCGCTGCGCAAGCAATTTGGGTTGCGCTCTAGTTAGAGCATGCAGCAAACGGCCACCAACTCTCTTCCCATTCGCTGTAAATACTGTAATAAGCGAGTCAAGCACGTGTCGTGCTAGTTGAGCCGCGAAGCTTCACCATGCAGTTGATGTCGCAAGCATCGTCGCCCCTCGCAAACGCCGTCTCCCTAGGGAGACCCTGACTTAGCGCGGCCCAACCCCGCAAGGGTTTAAAAGATGGAAGATGCAATAAGACGTGCAATCGAATTTCAATCCAAGAAATTGCTAAAGAAAGAAGAGCGAAGCCGCTTTGCGGATAGGAAGTATCAGCGAAAACATAAGCTAAGAACTGGCACTCCTGGACAAACAGGGGTATACCGCGAGCCGCGAATCTGGGGCGTGGCTCCGCATTTCAATCCTAAATATTGCTTAGCTCATTCAAAATTTCTGGCTCGTGTTATCTGGCTGAAGATTCGAGAGCGGACATATCAGCCGCAACCAGCCGTCAGATACAAGATCGCTAAGGATTCTGGTGGCTTCCGCGAGATAATGGTTTTCGCCATCCCAGACGCAGCCATCGCGAACCTCTTCTACAGGAAACTTCGGGATAAAAACAGAAATCTATTTTCCCCGTTTAGCTATGCGTATATGAAAGACCGAGGTCTTTTCGATGCCGTTATTCAGCTGAACTCATATTTGACCGGGTCAACCAAATACATTATTCAATTCGACTTTGCAAAATATTTCGATAGTATAGATCATAAATATATTGAACACCTGTTCAGCGTTTTGAATTTTAACATTTCAGACACCGAAAAATACGTACTTAGAGCATTTTTGCAACATCCTATCCATGATGCGAAACACTACGCGGCTGGTCCGCCGGAGATTCGGCAGATAGGTGTCCCCCAAGGCTCCTCACTGTCTCTTTTTCTCGCGAATCTAGCAGGCCACGAGTTGGATCGGCGCCTTGAGGCGACCAACGGCCAATTTGTGAGATTTGCTGACGACATCGTTGCGGTTACTAACAACCACGATGACGCACTCAAAATTTTAAAGGCCTTTGAGGAACACTGTAGATATTCCGGCATCACAATTAATCACCAAAAGTCTCCAGGGATCTCGCTGATGTCGTCAGATATACGTTCGGAGCGCAGATCGTTTTTTGTGAACGACGGTGATGGCGATGACATTATGATCCTCAGCGATTTCGATTGCATCGGGCACAAGTTTTCAAACAATAAGGTGGAAATCTCCACGAGAGGATTTAAAAGAACGAAAAGGCGGATAAGCAAGATTTTGTATATACATCTGTTGTACAGTTTGAAATCTCTCGGGACGATGGATGTATCGCGCGTCATAGGGAAACATTTCGACTGGGATTTGGTGACGTGTGTCAATGAAATACGCAAATTCATTTATGGGGGGATTACCCAAAGTGAGCTTGCCGGATTCCTTAGTGGCAATAGCAAATTGGGAAAGATGCGGGGGTTCATTGGCTTTTGTCCGCTTATGGATTCAATCGAGCGGTTCCAAGAACTTGATGGTTGGCTTGTTAATGTTATGAGAAGGGCTCTCGCTGAGAGATATCGGTTGGTTGACGCCTTACTGAAGAAGTCCGGTAAAAGTCCGCTTTCGAAGAAAGTCCCGAGTCAAGGGGCGTTGATCTCGGGCGATTGGTACGATGGCCCATCGAAGTTGGAGTTGGAACTCGGACTGCCTAGCTTTGTGATGGCTTGGAGGGCCGCGAGAAAGAAGTACAAGCAATATGGCTTGGATGATTTTGAAAGCCCGAGATACTACTCTCATGCATCGGACTTTCCTGCTGTCCTAGATCACTACGACGCCTGACGACAAAGGTCGTCGGCTGAGAGCGCGGTAGCCAACTGCACGCTCCGACACCACCCTCCGTTTGGGCTCACTTCGCCCTACGTCCGCATCAAGCATGACCTTCCAGATCGCCCGCGCTTTCGGCGACGCATTCGGCGTGTCGGCGATCTGACGCTTCTTGAGACAGGGCTTGGTAGTTCTACAGGCCCGATGATTGTCCGACGCTCTCCGCTTTGACGCTATCCTGCGCTCCTCGTTGGAGAAGCCACATTTTAAAACACCCCATCCCAGAGTATCTTTCTCGCCAGCTCGGGGGAAACATCACATGCGCACCACTCTCGACACCGTCGCCGCAATCGGTCTCGCCATCGGTGGCGCCTTCGGCCTCGCCGGCACCTTCGTCGCCAGCGCCCCACTGCGTGAAACACTATGGAGATCGACGGCGTGGCCGCTCGTAGTGGTGGCCGCGCTGCTGACCATGAATACCAAGGGCTGGGCAATGACTGCGTCGCGGCCGGATTCCTCCCCTTTCTTGCCGGCGAGAGCTTGCTCATGGCCGGCAATGCGGCGGGGCTGGAGGCCAGCGTGCCTTGCTATGTCGGCGGCATCTCGCTGTGAGCAGCGACGCTCGTCTTGATAGGCGCGTCGAACAACCTTTGCGCTGTGGATGCGGCTCACCGGCGCGCCATCCTGTTTGTCGTGACCGTGCCATGGTGCTGTGGGGCGCCGTTGCTGCCCACCTCGGCGCCGCTGCCCCGCCGCCGGCTATCCGTTCCTGGTTCTGACTTTTGCCGGCTGGATTTGGACGTTGCTGAAGACGCCGAGGTGATTGACGCGATCTGGCGGCTGGCGCCGCATGTGAAGTGGGGCAGTAGGGGGCGTAGGGTATCACGAGGCCGCCCCCTCATCCGGCCGCTTCGCGGCCACCTTCTCCCGGCTGGGGAGAAGAGGCGAGCACCAGCGCCGAGCGAGCTCCTCTCCCCTCGGGGAGAGGTCGGATTGCCCCGAATTGCCTTTCGCAATTCGGCTGGCAATCCGGGTGAGGGGGACTTGCCTAGCCGTGGCTCTAGGCCCGGCCCTCGCGGCGTGCGACCCTCGCATCTCCGATTCGGGACCGCCCATCATGCTCCGCCTCACCCTTGCCGCTCTCCTCCTCGCCACCCCGGCGCATGCCGCCGATATGGCGTTCTTCGTCAAGAACCTGCGCAGCCAGGCGGTGGCGGTGGAACTGTTCAGCCATGACCGCAAGATGTCGTGGCCGGGCGGCGACCAGGTGTTTCTGATCGAGCCGAGCTCGCAGAAATCGGTGCCGATCTCGTGCAACTCGGGCGAGAATATCTGCTATGGCGCCTGGGTGAACGGCAATGATGCGGTCTCCGCCGGGGTCGGGCCGGATAATGACCAGCCGTGCGATACATGCTGCTTCATCTGCGTGGAGAAGACGACCGAGACGATCGATCTGGTGGAGTGAGGGGCGGGGCGCCGAAGCTGCTGATCTCCCCCCTCGTGGGGGAGATGTCCGGCAGGACAGAGGGGGGCGCGAAGGATCGCCAGCGTATGGATCAGCAAGCCTAAAATTGAATGACGTGGCTGCAGGAATGAGAGGTCGGCGGGACAGCGCCCCCCTCTGCCTTGCCAGGCATCTCCCCCACGAGGGGGGAGATCAGCCGTTCCGCCCTCCACCAATCACCCCAAAATCAGTCAGCCGCTCCCCTTCAATGTCAGCCGCCATCATGCGATGCTGGCCCCCTCGGCCGGGGGGCCGATTTGCCTCGGGGGAACACCATGTCTTTCACTTGTCTGCGCCGCGTCGTCGTCGCACTGTCGCTTGCCGCGCTGTTTGCGCCGGCCGCTCATGCCGCCGACATCACCTTCGCCGTCAAGAACAGCCATCCCAACGCCATGCGCCTCGAGCTCTACAGCCAGGACCGCGACTATGTCTGGCCGGGCAACGACAAGGATTTTTATCTCGACGATGGCGAGACCAAACAGATCCCGGTCTCGTGCGACGAAGGCGAGTCCATCTGCTACGGCGCCTGGGTCGACGGCGACGAAGGGACCTACTGGGGCGTCGGCCCCAACAACAAGGAAAGATGCGAGGATTGCTGCTACACCTGCAATGGCGGCGAGACGGAGGAAATTGAACTGACGCCGTAGGATGTACAGCCAATCTCCCCCCAAGTGGGGGAGATGTCCGGCAGGACAGAGGGGGGCGCCATTGAGCGCAAGCCTCGGCAACCACCGGGCATCGTAATGCCGCACACGCCTCTACCGCCTCGACATCGCGCAAACGCCAGATCGATGCGCAAAGTCCTGACGCCAGCCGAACTCAAGCTCTGGAACGAACTTCGTGCCCATCGGCTGATGGGGCTTGGCTTCCGGCGACAATTTCCGATTGCCGCCTACATCGTCGATTTCGCTTGCCCGGAGAAGAAGCTGGTCATCGAAGTCGATGGCTCCCAGCATGCGGACGCCGGCGCGGCTGCCGGTGATGAAACGCGGACATCGCACCTCGAACAAGATGGCTGGACCGTCCTGCGGTTCTGGAATGACGACGTCATCCGCGACATCGACAATGTCTGCCAGCATATTGTGATTGCGGCTGGGCTTGGAGGCGCATCCTGAACCGTGCCGGTGCTGGGCTTTAGGCAGGGAAAGGTCGGCGGGACAGCGCCCCCCTCTGGCCTGCCGGCCATCTCCCCCACGAGGGGGGAGATCGGGTTTCCCCGCGGCTTTCGCCAATTAGCCCAGCAACGCCCTCTGCCGCTTCGGCCCGCCCGCCTTGCGCCAGGAGTTGAACCGGTGCGTCGCGGCGGCAAACGAGATCTTCATCTGCTGGGCGACCGAGTAGCGCGACCTGCCTTCGTCGAACAGGCGGTAGCAGCATTCGACGCCCTCCTCGGTCAGCTTGCCGTCGGGCGCCTTGTTGTGCGGATTGGCGGGGTCGAATTTTTCGACTTGCTGTTCGACCAGGCCTTTCAGCCGCTGCAAATCGGCCTCGATGCTGGCGATCAGATCGAGGACGGGTTTCGGATCGAAGTGGTCGTGCGGCTTTGCCGTCATCTTGCTCATGCCTTTCGCTTGCGTGTCGCGACAATATAGGTGAACATTTGCCGATAATGAAGAGCGCGTTGCAATCCGGCGCTTCAACATTTCTTGACTGGTGATTGACCGCGGAGACTGCAGCGCCTAGTTTAGAATTGTTCTAAACTGGGGTGAATTTCTCATGCTTTCCCGTGTCTTCGGTTTCGGCCGCCGTCCTTTCGAAACGCTGTCGGAACAGGAGATCCTGGCGCTGGCAATTTCGTCCGAAGAGGATGACGGGCGCATCTACCGCGCCTATGCCGACGGGCTGGCGGACAGTTTTCCGCAATCGGCGAAAGTGTTCGAGGCGATGGCGGAGGAGGAGGACGGGCATCGCGATTCCCTGATCGAGCTCTACCGCAAACGTTTCGGCGAGCGCATTCCGCTGCTGCGCCGCGAGCACGTGAAAGGCTATTACGAGCGCAAGCCCGACTGGCTGGTGCGGCCGCTGGGCATCGAGCATGTGCGCCGCCAAGCCGAAGAGATGGAGCGGCAGGCCTATCGCTTCTATGTCGAGGCGGCCAAGCGCACCGGCGACGCCTCGACGCGGAAACTGCTCAACGACCTTGCAGCGGCCGAGCAAAGCCATGAGAATTCGGCGCATCGGCTGGAGCAGAAACTTGTGCCGGGCGAGGTGAAGGACGAGGAAGCCAGCGCCGAGCAGCGCCAGTTCATCCTGACCTATGTGCAGCCGGGACTGGCCGGGCTGATGGACGGCTCGGTGTCGACACTGGCGCCGATCTTTGCCGCCGCGTTTGCCACGCACGACACCTGGCAGACGCTGCTGGTCGGCCTCGCCGCCTCGATCGGCGCCGGCATTTCGATGGGCTTTACCGAAGTCGCTTCGGACGACGGCAAGCTGTCGGGGCGTGGCTCGCCCATCAAGCGCGGCCTGACTGTCGGCATCATGACGACGCTGGGTGGCCTCGGCCACGCGCTGCCTTACATCATCCCGCATTTCTGGACGGCGACGGCGGTGGCGGCCGTGGTGGTGTTCTTCGAATTGTGGGCGATCGCCTTCGTGCAGAACCGCTACATGCAAACCCCGTTCCTGCGCGCGGCGTTTCAGGTGGTGCTGGGCGGGGCGCTGGTGTTTGCGGCCGGGGTGCTGATCGGGAATGCGTGAGCGCCAAGCGCCCCCTCACCCAGCCTCCGCTTCGCTCGGCTGACCTCTCCCCGAGGGGAGAGGAGATTTTCGAAGCCTGCGCCAGTCTCTTCTCCCCAGCGGGGAGAAGGTGGCCGCGAAGCGGCCGGATGAGGGGCCTGGCGCGACGCCGATACCTAGTCACCCATTCACCGCCCTGCTATCCTCTGGCGCCTCGTCCCTCTCCGTCAGCCCGTAATCCCGCACCACATGCGCAATGCGCAGCCGGTAGCCGGCAAATATTCCGCCGCGGCCCGCATGCTGCGCCTGCCGGTGCTCTTCCGTGTTGCGCCAGGCTTTCACCGCTTCCTCATCGCGCCAGAAGGACAGTGACAGGACCCGGTTGGGATCGCCCAGGCTCTGGAAGCGCTCGATCGAGATGAAACCGTCTATGCCGTCGAGCAGCGGCCTGAGTTCCGCAGCGATGCCGAGATAGGCATCGCGCTTTCCCTCAGCCGGTTGCACCTCGAAGATGACAGCGATCATATCTCCTCCTTGACCGCGGTCTGGAACAGCTGCCGCGGTCCATGCGGCCCCGACACCAGCTTCAGGAAGATGCGGTCCTCTTTCAAGATGAACTTTTCGCGGCGGGCGAATTCGTAATTGGCCTTGCCCGCCGGATCCGCGGCGAGACGGGCGCGATATGCTTCGTAGGCGGCGAGGCTGTCGATGCTGTAGGCGGCGTAGGCGGTGGTGGCCGAGCCCTCATGCGGGGCGTAGTAGCCGATCAGATCGGCGCCGCAGCGCGGGATCGCCTGGCCCCAGGCCTTGGCATATTGCTCGAAGGCCGGCTTGCCGAACGGGTCGATCTCATAGCGGATGAAGCAGGTGATGGTCATCGTGATCTCCTTGGGTTTCGCATCGATAGTTCGAGCGGCGTCGAAACGTTGTGCCGCAGGGTCTGCTAAGCAAAAGCGCTGGCGGTCAGGCCTGCCAGAAGGATTTTGCGCATTCGCGGCGCACATCCTCACGGGTCAGGCCGAGATCGCGCAGCAGATGGTCGTCGACCTCCGCGAGGTCTAGCCGCTGCAGATGGCGGTCGTACCAGCGGGCGAGAAGCCGCCGTTACAGCCAGGTGACGAACGGGAACGGCCGGCGGCTGGCGAGTGGGGCGGAAGCGGTTGGCATCGGCGTTCTCCTTGATCCCGCCCGACAATAATGCTTATCTGACGAGAATGCTTCGATGGAGGCCTAACTATGCGTGAAGGACCCGACATTGCCCGCATCGCCAGCCTGGTCGGCGATCCGGCGCGGGCAAACATGCTGAATGCGCTGATGGGCGGCACGGCTTTGACGGCGAGCGAACTGGCGCTGGAGGCCGGCGTCTCGCTGCCGACGGCGTCCTCGCATCTGTCGAAACTGATGGAGGGCGGGCTTTTAACTTTGGCCAGCCAGGGACGGCATCGCTATTACGGCCTCGCCGGGCCGCAGGTTGCCGGCATGATCGAGGCGATCACCGGGGTGGCCGAAGCGGTCGGCCCCAAGCGGGTGCGGCCCGGCCCGCGCGACGGCGCCATGCGCGTGGCCCGCGTCTGCTACGACCACCTCGCCGGCGAGCAGGCGGTGGCGATGCTGGACCGGTTCGTCGCGCGCGGCATCCTGTTGCGCGACGACAATGAGATCAGGCTCGGGGAGATCCGGCTCGGGCCGTCGGCAGCATCGCATTTTTCCGCCATCGGCATCGATGTCGGCGCCAAGCCGCGCCGGCCGGTCTGCCGCGCCTGTCTCGACTGGAGCGTGCGCCGCTCGCACCTCGCGGGAACGCTCGGCGCGGCTATTCTGGACAAGATCCTGTCGGAGAAATGGGCAAGGCGGGAGAAGGACAGCCGCGCGGTGGTGTTTTCACCGCCGGGGAAGCAGGCGTTCGAGCGGGTGTTTTTGGGTTAGTTTGCAGGCGCTAATTGGGCGACGCTGGTGGGACAGCACCCCCCTCTGTCCTGCCGGACAGAGGGGGGTGTGACGGAACGCTTGCGTAGCAGGTGAGGCGCGCGACGCTCACCCCCGCTTCAGCACCTTCCCCTGCTTGAAAAAGTCCACCCACGGATCGGCCTCCGCTAGTTCCTTCAGCGTCGTCTTGCCCCCGATCGGGAAGGAATTCGGCGCCAGCCCCTTTTCAACCTCCGCCCACGTCACCGGGATCGACACCGTCGCGCCCTTCTTGGCGCGGGAAGAGTAGGGCGCGACGGTGGTCGAACCCCTGCCGTTGCGCAGATAGTCGACGAAGATTTTTCCGGTGCGCGCCTTTTTCGACAGCGTCGCCGTGTAGCGGTCGGGCGCGGCCTGCTCCAGCGCCTTGGCGAAATCATGGGAGAAGGTTTTGACTTCCTCCCAATCCGCCGAGGGTTTCAGCGGCACCAGCACGTGATAGCCTTTGCCGCCTGACGGCTTGACGAAGTTCGGCAGCGACAGGTCGTCAAGCTTGCCTCTGATGTCGAGTGCGGCCTCGCGCACCGCCTTGACGTCGACGCCTTCATCGGGATCGAGATCGAAGATGATCTGATCCGGCTTTTCCAGCTCCTCGATCTTGCAGCCCCAGATGTGGACCTCGACCACGCCATACTGGACCAGAGCGGCAAGGCCGTCGAAATCGCGGATGAACAGGATTTCCTCGCCATCGGTCGGGTCCTTCATGCGGGCAATCTTGTCGCTCATGCCGGCCGAGGCATGTTTCTGGAAGAAGCGCGGGCCGCCGATGCCATCCGGCGCCCTGACCAGGCTGAGCGGCCGGTTGACGACGAACTGCTCCATGCGCGGCCAGACCAGCGCGTAGTGCTCAAGCAAAGCCTGCTTGGATATTTTTTCCTCGGGCCACAGCAGCTTGTCGGGATGGGATAGTTTTACGCTGGTCGTGATCGTCGCGGGCGCCTTAGCCCCGGCGGCCTTGCCGGCGCTGCTTGCCGCCGGCTTTGCCTTGTTCGCCGCCTTCGATGGCTTTTCCTGCACGACTTCCTCCGCCGGCTTGTCCTCGCGCAGTCCCTGGAACGACGCGTGGCGTATTATACGGTCCGAGGTCCAGCTGCGGAACTCCACTTCGCCGACAAGTTCGGGCCTGACCCAGACCAGGCCCTTGCCCTTCGGCACGGCGGCGGCAAAGGGCGAGGCGTCTGCCTTCAGCGCATCGAGTTTTTTCTTCAAATCTGTGGCGCTCCTGGCTGTGAAGCCCGTGCCGACGCGGCCGGCATAGTGGAGCTTGCCGCCCTCGTGGTAGCCGACCAGCAGCGAACGCAGGCCGCGGCCGGTCTTGTCCGAGGGCAGATACCCGCCGATGACGAATTCCTGGCGGGCCGTGCATTTCGATTTAACCCAGCTTGGGCCACGGCCGCTGCGATAGGGCGCATCGGCGCGCTTGGAGACGATGCCTTCGAGGCCCATGCGGCAGGCGTGCTGCAGCATGATCTTGCCGGGCTCGGCGAAATGGTCGCTGAAGCGGACGGCGGCATTTTCGGCCGTCTCGCCGAGCAGCTCCTGCAGCGCCTGCTTGCGCTCGACCAGCGGCTCGCGGCGCAAATCCTTGCCGTCAAGCCGCATCAGGTCGAACACATAGTAGGTGAAGCGGTCGGTTCGATTGGCGGAGAGATCCTGCTGCAGCAGCGAGAAGGACGAAACGCCGCTGTCGGCGAGCACAACGATTTCGCCATCGATGATGGCGTCGCTGCATTTCAGCTGGGCCAGTTCCGCGACGATCTCGGGGCCGAATTTCTCCGTCCAGTCGAGGCCGGTGCGGGTCAGCAGCCGCACTTCCGTGCCGGCGATCTGCGCCTGCATGCGGTACCCGTCGAACTTGACCTCATGCAGCCAGTCCTCGCCGGGCGGCGGCTCGCGCTCCAGCGTCGCCAGCTGCGGCTCGACGAAGTCGAGGCGCTTGCCGGCTTTCGCCTTGCTGGATGCCGCGGGCTTGTTGGAGTGCCAGACCTTCGGCTTCTTGCCGTCGGCGGTCTTGCCTTCCGCGACCTCTTCGATGGTCAGGCTGGACTTCACCGATTTCGGTGCGTCCTTCAGGATATCCTCGCCGGGGCGGGCGGCGGCATCGTCGGATTTGATCAGCAGCCAGTTGTCGCGCTTTTCGCCCGGGCGGGGTCTTAATCTGACCAGATGCCACCGCCCATTCAGCTTCTGGCCGTTGAGTTCGAAGTCGATATGGCCCTTCTTCATCGCCTTGGCCGGGTCGATCTCTGGCGTCCATGTGCCTTCGTCCCAGACGATGACGGTACCGCCGCCATACTCGCCCTTGGGAATGGTGCCCTCGAAGCCGGCATAGTCGATCGGGTGGTCCTCGACATGCACGGCCAGCCGCTTTTCGTGCGGGTCGAGGCTCGGGCCCCGCGTCACCGCCCAGCTCCACAACACGCCGTCATGCTCGAGGCGGAAATCATAGTGCAGCCTGGTCGCGTCGTGCTTCTGGACGACGAAGATGCCGCCGGGCTGCTTGCCGCGCGCGACCTTGCCCGCCGGCTCGGCCGTCTTCTTGAAATCGCGCTTGGACTGATATTGTTCGAGGCTGGCCACGGCGCCGACCCTCAAGCCGACTTGCGCTTGGGCGCAGAAGCTTTCGCCTTGCCGCTTTTTGCCGCCGGCTTGGCCTTCTTCGCCGGGCCTTCCGCCTGGCCGCCATCGGACAGGCTCTTCTTCAGCGCGTCGAACAGATTGACGACATTGGACGGCTTGGGCGCGGCCTGCGCTTTCGGCGCCTTCTTGCCGGCCTTCTTGGCGCGGATCAGTTCGAGCAGCGCGTCCTCATACTTGTCCTCGAATGTCGACGGATCGAACTTCCCCTTCTTCTTGTCGATGATGCGTTCGGCCATATCGGTCATCTCCTGGTCGGTCTTCACCGCCTTGATGTCGCCGAAGATGCTCTCCGGCTCCCGCACCGTGTTGCCGTAGCGCAAGGTGGTCAGCACCATGCCTTTGCCGCGCGGCTCGATGACCACGGGCCGCTCGCGGCTATAGAGCACGACGCGCGCCAGCCCGGCCATCTTCTTGTCCGCCATGGCATCGCGAATGACGGCAAAGGCCTCCTCCGACACCTTGTCGGCGGGCGTGACATAATAGGGCGTGTCGAGATAGATCTGCTCTATCGAGGCTTTGTCGACGAAGCCGTCCAGCGCCATCGTGTGCGAGGACTCGATCTGCACCGCTTCGATCTCTTCGTCCTCGATATGGACGAACTCACCGGGGCTCACCTCATAGCCCCTGATCTCGTCGCCATCGCCCAGCGGCTTGCCGGTTTCAGAATCGACATAGATGCGCTTGACCGTGTTGCCGGTCTTGCGGTTGAGCACCCGGAACGAAACTTTTTCGGCGTGGGTGACGACGTTGGTCAGTTCGACAGCGCAGGTGACCAGCGACAGTTTCAGATAGCCCTTCCAGGCGGGGCGAGGTGCCATGGCGAACTCCTGCGCGATGCGGTTCAAGCGAGAACGGGCAAGGCCCGTTCCGGTTCCGGGCGCGCAACCAGGGGCATTTCGGCAGCGAGCATGGAAAATTCGAGAGGCTCGCCAAATCTGAAACAGAACCGCGCCCAAGCGACATCCAGACGAAACATATGTGATGCAAAAGTCACAGTGCCTGAAATGGCGACGAACCACACCGAAAGACCCCCAAACAGCCGCATTCCGGCCACGAAGCATGGGGTTTTCGACCAAAGATTAACATCGTGTTCACCGACTATTCACGCCTCGACACTATGATCCCCGCAATCGGACGGGACATCCGAAAATCGGGACAGGGACTTGAGTAAAATGAAATTCTGGGGCCACATCGCCGGCTATGCCGCCGCCATCCGCGAGTTCATCGCGCCGACCTATCGGCCGGAGCGCTACTACATGCGCGGCCCGGGTCCGGCCTGCGCCCGTCGCGGCAGCTCGCTCGGCGCGCATTGATCATGACATTCGAAACGCGTCACGACAGCCGGATCTGCAGACCGGAGGCCGATCCCCGCGCAACCACCTATCGCGCCGAGCGCCCCGCGCTGGCCGCGAGAAGCCGTGCGACAACGCCGCGGCTTTGATCCCGCTGCCGGCGGGCTTAGTGTCTGAAGACACAAGCTGCCGGACGTCCCGTGACTTCTTCTCCTGAACCCTTCGATGCCAGCCAGCCATTGATCGTTTTCGACGGCGTCTGCGTGCTGTGCTCGGGCTTCGTACGCACGGTGGTCAGGATCCACGGCAAAAACCGCTTCCGCTTCGCCACCGCGCAGTCGCCCTTCGGCGAGGCGCTGTTCCAGAAATACGGGCTGCGCACCGACAGCTACGAGACCAATCTGGTCCTTGTCGGCGGCGCTCCCTTCATGCGGCTGGACAGTTTCATCGCGGTGATGGCCGAACTCGGCTGGCCGTGGCGGGCGGCGAAGGCCCTGCTGCTCATCCCGCGCCCCTTGCGTGACTGGCTCTACGAACGCATCGCCAAAAACCGCTATGCCATGTTCGGCCGCAAGGACAGTTGCGAGATCCTGTCCGCCGCGATACGTGCGCGCGTGATCGGCTAATCGCATGTCACCCAAAAGTGACCTCGATTCCGGGAAAACGACATACGCAAAAAGAGCGGCGCGATGAGGCTTCTGGTCGTTGGCGGCTATGGCATTTTCGGCGGCCTCATCGTGCAATTGCTGGAGAGCGAGCCACGCCTGATCCTGCTCGTCGCCGGGCGCTCACTGGCCAAAGCCGAGGCCTTGTGCAACGCCCGCACCGGCGCGGCGGCGCAGCTCGTGCCGGCGCGCGCTTCGGTCGCAACAGTGACCTCGCGCAAGGCCGGCCTGTTCGTTCGCGCCTCAGTCCGGCAGCGCCGCGACGGCGACGATCTCGATGACGATGTCTGCCTGGGCAAGCGCTGCGACGCCGATTACCTCCGAAGGAGGCGGATTGTTGTCGCTGCAATGCTTCGGACAATGCTCGGCGAAAAACGCGTCCAGCACGTCGAGACGAAAATTAGGCGAGCTGAGGACGCCGCCGTCGGGAAATGGCCCTTTGACGAAAAAGGTCAGCCTGATGAGATGGTCGAGCCCGCTGCCAAGTTCTTCCAGATCCGATTTGATGTTGCCGAGAACTTCCCGCCACTGCGCCGCGGCATCGCCGGCGAAGCCGCCACCCTTCTTGCCGGCCGGATCGTAGTCAGCCGATGTCGCGGTGTTGCCGCAGAGATAGACGGTGCCTTTCGCACCGCTGACGACCGTGCCTTTGCCCCATGGCATCAACCGGCCGTTCTTGAATTTCTTGTGGGTCACGAGTTCCATTCTCTTCTCCCATGCCTCGTGTGACGTGCCCGCCAACGACGGAGGATAGTGCTGTGCGGAGCCACGGCCAGTCCGCTGCCGGTCATCCGCCAGCAGACGGAGGAACATCTGGTCCTTGCGAAATCTCCTGGCGGAGGCGAAAGTTTTTTCTGAAGCCTGTCGAAATCGGCCGCCGCCGCGCGACATACGTCTGGCCCCGCTAGGACGCGGCCTTCGAAACCACGGGAGAAGACCCATGCGATACATGCTTTTGATCAACAGCGACGAAGCCGCGCAGGCGAACACGCCAATCGAGAAGGCTCAGCAGATGAGCGCAGCATATGCCGCCTATACCGAAGCGTTGAAGAAATCCGGCGCATGGCTCGCCGGCGAACGGTTGCGCCCGACCCAGGCGACCACCTCGGTGCGGATCACAGACGGCAAGACCAACGTGATCGACGGCCCCTATGCCGACACCAAGGAGCAGCTTGCCGGCTTCTACATGATCGAGGCGGCCGATATCGATACCGCCATCGACTGGGCGGCGCGCTGTCCGGCGGCGAGCGCCGGCACGGTCGAGTTGCGGCCGATCTGGGAAATGGCCGACTACATGCCCAAGAAATGACAATGTGATGGACAGTCGCCCGGAGATCGCGCGGGCGGCGGCCGAAGCGGCCGCCCGGCAGAGTTACGGCAAGCTGGTCGCCTGGCTAGCGGCGCGCACCCGCGACGTGGCCGGCGCCGAGGACGCGCTGGCCGAGGCCTTTGCCGCGGCGCTGGAGCGCTGGCCACAGACCGGCGTGCCTGAGAAGCCTGAGGCATGGCTGCTGGCCGTCGCGCGCCGCCGTGGTGTCGATGCGGTGCGCCGTCGGCTGACCAGCGAGGCGAGCCGCGACCATCTCAAGCTGATGGCCGAGGAGATGGAGGCGAGCATGGAAGACGAAGACCTGCCCGACGAACGTCTCAGGCTGATGTTTGCCTGTGCGCATCCGGCAATCGAAGCCAGCGTGCGGGCGCCGCTGATCCTGCAAACGGTTCTGGGTTTCGACGCGGCGACGATCGCCTCGGCCTTCCTGGTTTCGCCGGCGACGATGGGCCAGCGTCTGGTGCGCGCCAAGAGCCGCATCCGCGAGATCGGCATTCCGTTCCGCGTGCCGGATCGCGCCGAACTCGGCGAGCGGCTGGAAACGGTGCTGGAAGCGATCTACGCGGCTTTCGCCGAAGGCTGGACCGACCCGGCAGGGACCGAGACGAGAGCGCGCAATCTGGCGACCGAAGGCATCTGGCTCGGGCGGCTGGTGGCATCCCTGATGCCGGACGAACCGGAAGCGCTCGGCCTGCTGGCGCTGATGCTGTTTGCCGAGGCGCGGCGCTCGGCGCGGCGCGATGCGGCTGGAGATTATGTGCCGCTCGCCGACCAGGATTGTCTTCTTTGGGATCACGCGCTGATCGACGAAGCCGAGGCGCTGCTGGGCCGCGCCGCCACCATGGGCGTCATCGGCCGCTATCAGCTCGAAGCGGCGGTACAATCGGTGCATGCGACGCGGCGACGGACCGGCCAAACCGATTGGGCGGCGATCCGTAACTTCTACGATGCGCTGTCGGCGATATCAGGCTCGCCGGTGATTTCGATCAACCGCGCCGTGGCGATTGCCGAGGCCGATGGGGCGGCGGCAGGACTGGCGGCGCTCTACGTGCTGGGCGACGACAAGCGGCTCAACGACTATCAGCCCTATTGGGCCGCTCGCGCCGGCCTGCTGGCCAGGCTCGGCAATGCGGCGCAAGCGGTCGAAGCCTATGACCGGGCGATTGGCCTTGAACGCGACCCCGCCGTGCGCCGCTTCCTGCAGGCGAAACGGGCGATCCTGCGAAATTGAAGCGTCCGTTCAGGCCGGCCACATCTCATGCGTGGTGTTGAGCCGTTTCATCAGCGGATGCGCGCGCAGCGCCGACCATAAGCGTTCGATGTTCGGCCAGTCGGCTCGCGCCTTGTCCATATCGGGGTGCCAGGCCACCAGCATGACGAGGTAGATGTCGGCCAGCGACATCGCGTCGCCGACCAGCCAGCCGCGCCCCTCGAGAGCTGCATCGACAATGGCGAAGCCGCGGTCCATCTCGGCAATGGCTGCCTGCTTGACGGCTTTCTTGCCGTCGGCATCGGTGGTGTAGCGATGGGCATAGTAGAGGCGCAGGATGGCGGGGTAGAGCACCGATGACATGAACGCCATCCAGCGCAGGAAACCGGCGCGATCCGGCGATCCGGCGGCCGGCGCCAGACCCGCCTCCGGATGGCGCTCGGCAAGCAGGATGCAGATCGCCGCCGATTCGGTTATCGATTGACCGTTGGGCAAGGTCAGCACCGGAACCTGGTTCAACGGGCTGATGTCGAGGAAAGCCGGGTCCGGCGGATCCTTCTTCGGCACATCGATCTGGTCGAATTGCGCGTTTGCCAGCGCCAATGCGGCCTCGACGACGAAACCGCCACTGCCTGGGCGCGTGTAAAGCTTGTACATGTGATTCTCCCCCTGCCCGCGCGAAGCAGGCCGGGGCGATTTGACCCTGAAGCCGCCTCCCGCTCAAGCCGGTGGCGGACGCCACAGCCGGGTTTTCTGCGGTCCAGCCATGAGACTTCCGATGTAGGAGGGACAGCACCCCCCGATGCCCGGCAGGGCAGAGGGGGGTGCGAAGGATCGCCGCCTATCTCGTTGAGACGTTAAGCGCCCAGCCCGTCGAACAGGATCGTCGACAGATAGCGCTCGGCGAAGGACGGGATGATCACCACAAGGTTCTTGCCCTTGTTCTCCGGCCGCGACCCGACGGCGATGGCGGCCTGCAGGGCAGCGCCCGACGAGATGCCGACCGGCACGCCTTCAAGGCGGGCGACGAGGCGGGCGTTGGCGACCGAATCCTCGTTGGAGACCTTGACGATCTCGTCATAGATCGAGGTGTCGAGGATCTTGGGCGCAAAGCCGGCGCCGATGCCCTGGATCTTGTGCGGGCCGGGCTGGCCGCCCGACAGCACCGGCGAGGCCTCCGGCTCGACGGCGACGACATGCACCGAGGGCTTGCGTTGCTTCAGCACCTGGCCGACGCCGGTGATCGTGCCGCCGGTACCGATGCCGGCGACGAAGATGTCGACCCCGCCATCGGTGTCGTTCCAGATCTCCTCGGCGGTGGTGCGGCGGTGGATCTCCGGGTTGGCCGGGTTTTCGAACTGCTGCGGGATGACGGCGTCAGGCAGGGTGGCGGCCAATTCGTCGGCCTTGGCGATGGCGCCCTTCATGCCTTTCGGCCCTTCCGTCAGCACCAGTTCGGCGCCGAGCAGCGCCAGCATCTTGCGGCGCTCCACCGACATGGTTTCGGGCATGGTCAGGATCAGCTTGTAGCCCTTGGCGGCGGCGGCGAAGGCGAGCGCGATGCCGGTATTCCCCGAGGTCGGCTCGATCAGCGTCGTCTTGCCGGGTTTGATCCGGCCCGACGCTTCCAGCGCCTCGATCATGGAAACGCCGATGCGGTCCTTGACCGAGGCGATCGGATTGAAGAATTCGAGCTTGGCAAGAAGGTTGGCAACGACGCCCTTCTCCTTGGCGAACTTGTCGAGCCGCACCAGCGGCGTGTCGCCGATCGTCTCGGTGATCGAGTTGTAGACACGGCCGCGGCCGGGCACGCGCGCGGAAGGCTTGTTCATTGGTTTCGCTCCCAAATCAGATCAGGCAATTGGCGTCGGCGGACAGAATAGGGCTTTCGCCCGCGCAAGATAGGCTGCCGGCCGAAAATATCGAGTGGGCCGCTTGCTGAAAACGCTTGTCTCCTCAAGCCGCATTTTCCGGATGGACCGATCGGCGGAATGGATGGGCCTGAACCGATCTACTGACGTGCGGCAATGGCAGCGGCCGCGCCCACCATGAAGCCGGCGGCGGTGCGGTTCAGCGCCTTCAGCGCGCGTGGCGATTTCAGGAACCAGCGCGCCTTGGCGGCCAGCGCAAGATATGGCACCAGCACCACGAAGAGCACGATGACGGTGAGCGCGACCAGGATGCCGTAGTCGGCGAGCGTGATGGTCTTCAGGTCGACGATGGTCGGCGTGATGGCGAGGTAGAAGATCATCGTCTTCGGGTTGCCCAGCGTGACGGTGAGGCCGGCAAGGAAGCTCGATACCAGGCCGCCCTTGCCTTTCCTGGCCTCGACAGTCTCGGGCGTGATCCCGGCCGTCCAGAAACGCCAGCCGAGGAAGGCGAGATAGGCGACGCCCAGCCATTTGATGGCGAGAAACACCATGCCGAAGCTTTGCGCGACAAAGGCAAGGCCGAGCACCACCGCGGTGAGATAAATGAGGTCGCCGAGCATCAGGCCGAACGACATGGCCAGCGACGAGCGGAAGCCGGATCCGAGCGCCCGCGCCACAAGCGCGGTGACGCCGGGGCCGGGAATGGCGGCGGCGATGCCCAGCGCAGCACTGTAGGCAAGGAAGCCGGTGAGGGTCATGACGGTCGCACCTCGTGAAACGACTCTGATGCCATGAAAGCCTGCAACGGCAAAACGGATTCGATTGCGCCAAGCAGGACATGAAAGCCGGTCATCCTCGCCTGAAAGCGAGAGATGGTTCACTTACGTCCCGAAGGCGGTCGGCTATCTCGCATGGCTCCGAACGGCAGGAGCACCCATGTTAGCCAAAAGACTTCACATCCAGCTCATGAAGTGGATGCCCAACAACTATTCCGAAGCACGCGGTCACGTCCACGAGCTGGAATGGTATCTGTGGTTCGAGGGGCGTCAGGCTTTCAGCCTGTTCGACAAGGGCGATAGCGATGTCGTTCCGCAGACTGGATATTTTACCGACAGCCGAAACCCTGGCGCTCACCCCATTCGTCCGATGATCTATCCGCTGGTCGTCAACAACCCCTTCAAGGTGCGGCTGGTGGCGATCGAGCGTGACGGACCGCAAAAGATAGACCCCGACGACACCGCCAAAGGCGAATTCTACATCGACCTCGACACCAAATATCCGCCGGTCTCCGACTGGCGCATCATCGCTGCCGATCCGCGCAATACCGACCTCAACGTGGAAGCGTCGTTCCAGCTGCAATGGCTGGACTATGTCGATACCGCCGAGATTGCCGAGGATGGCCCGCCACGCATCATCGACAAATCCAACTATCCCTATCCGTGGGGCGCCAATGTGATGGTGTTCGAGCACTGGCTCGGGCTTGGCCGCAAGGCGCCGCTCAAACTCATCGACCCGAACCGCGCTTCGCGCCGCGAATACTGGATGATCAATGGCAATGCGGCCCGGCGCATGGTGCAGGACCTCTATCGCTTCAACGTCAACCAGCTTGGCCTCGCCAACGACACCATCAGCAGTGTTTACGTGCCGAAGCTCAATGCCGGCCACGTCACGGTGACGCTTTACGAACACGATTTCAGCGACGGCCGCTTCGCGCAAGGGGCGAAGAAGTCCTTCGGCTCGGTCGGCCTCTTCAATCTCAGGGATACCGGTTTCGATGACCGTGTCTCATCGGCCGAGGTGATCCATACCTATCCCAAGGTGATCCATCGGGACGTACATTAGGGCCGGTTGCGCAGTTCGCCGGCTCAGGACGGGCCGTCGACATGGGTGATGCGCCAGATGGTGCCGTTGCCATCCTCGGTGACGATAAGCGCGCCGTCCTTGGCCACCGCGACGCCGACCGGCCGGCCCCAGACGGCGTCGTCGGAGAGGACGAAGCCGGTGATGAAATCCTGGTACTCGCCGGTCGGCTTGCCGTCGCTGAATCTCAGCCGCACCACCTTGTAGCCGGTCCTCATACCACGGTTCCAGGAGCCGTGCAGGGCGACGAAGGCGTCATCCTTGTACTCTGCCGGGAAATTGCCGCCGTCATAGAAGGCGATGTTGAGCGGCGCCGAATGCGCCTGCATCAGCACGTCGGGCACGGTGACCGAGCCGGCGAGGTCTGGGCGCGCGCCCTCGTGACGCGGGTCCTCGTTGGCGCCGATATAATACCAGGGCCAGCCATAGAAGGCGCCGTCCTTGACTGAGGTGGCATATTCGAACGGCACATCGTCGCCGAGACCGTCGCGCTCGTTGACGACACACCACAGCGCGCCGGTGGCCGGTTGCACGGTCATGCCCGAACAATTGCGCAGGCCGGTAGCGAGGATGCGGCCATTCTTGCCGTCGGGGCCGAAGGCCAGCACGTCGGCACGGCCATCCTCGGAACCCCAGGTGGCGCCGAGTGGCTGTGATTTTGCCCAGGCGTCAAGGCCGCCCTTCGGTGCCTTCTGCATGCCCTCCGCGACGTTCGATCCGGAGCCGACCGAGAGATACAGCGTCTTCCCGTCCGGCGAGAAGGCGATATCGCGGGTCCAGTGGCCGCCGGTAGGGATGTCGGAGACAATCGTCTCCGGTTCGCCGGAGGCTTTAAGGTCGCCGTCGCGATAGGCGTAGCGGACCACGCTGTCGTTGTTGGCGACGTAGACCCATTGCGGCTTGTCGCCAGGCGGGTAGAAGGCGATGCCATAGGGCTGGTTGAGATTGTCGGCAAAAATGCCCTCTTCGGCCGGCTTCGCGCTACCCTTGGCCAGCCGATAGACGCGGATCTGGTTGGCGTCACTGTCGGCGACGAACAGGTCGCCGTTCGGCGCCACGCGCACGACCCGCGGATTGGAAATGCCGGAAGCAACCAGTTCGGCCGAAAACCCAGGCAGCAGGACGGGCTTCGCGCCCTCGGGCCGATCGCCAAGGCCGGCGCTGTTGGAGGCGGATTCGGTGATGTTGGGTCTTTTCAGATCATCCGGCCTAATCAGCCGGCGCACACCTGGCTTGTCGGCCTTCCAGTCGCCGAAAGCGTCCTTGCCGGTCAGCAGCAGTTGATCAGCCTGCTGGGCGAAGGCGCTGGTGGCCAGAAGCAGGGCAAGGCCTGCGAAGCCGGCAATCCGGATCATGCTGTTCTCCTCGAACTCGCGCCGGTCGGCGCGTCACGACAAGGGAGATATTGTGCGGCCGCCGCAAAAGAGAAGCGTGCGCGCGCAGATTCGACGAGAGAACCGCTCAACTTTCCTCTTCGACGTCCAGATCGTCGTCGAGACGCTTTTCCAATGCGACGAGATCTTCCGGCAGCGGCAAGCCCATGGCGCGCATTTCGCGCAGTTTTTCGCGCAGCTGCTCCTGGATTTCGTGCTCGTCCTCCGGCTGGTTGACCATTTCTTCGAGCAGCATGCTGATCTGGGCCTTGAACGATTCAAGCGCCATTCTGCGCCCTCCTTTACGGTGATCCCGGCTTCGGAATTATCTTAACATCCGGGTAATCAATTGCGCAGTGTAGTCGACCATAGGCACGATGCGGGCATAATTCAGCCTGGTCGGGCCGATGACGCCGAGCGCGCCGACGACGCGGGCGTCCTTGTCGCGGTAAGGCGCCACGACCAGCGACGAGCCGGAGAGCGAGAACAGCTTGTTTTCCGAGCCGATGAAGATCCGCACGCCGGGGCCGTCCTCGGCGAGGTCAAGCAGCTGGATCAGCCCGTCCTGCGTCTCCAGATCCTCGAACAGGTGGCGCAGCAATTCGATATCGGCCTGGGCGGTGACGTTTTCGAGCAAATTGGCGCGGCCGCGCACGATAAGGCGCGCCGGCAGGCCGCTATCGGCGCCGGCCCACACCGCCAGGCCTTTCTCGACCAGATCCTGCGACAGCGTGTCCAGCGCTGCCCTGGTCTCGTCCTTGATGCGGGCGATCTCGATGCGCGCCTCGGCGAGCGTGCGGCCCCTGATATGGGCGTTGAGGAAGTTGGAGGCCTCGTGCAGCTGCGAGACGGTGATGCCGGCCGGCAGGTCGACGACGCGGTTCTCGACATCGCCATTCTGCGACACCATCACCGCCAGCGCCTTGGTCGGCTCGAGTTGGATGAACTCGATGTGCTTCAGCGCCACCTCGTTCTTGGTGGCGAGCACCAGGCCGGCGCCGCGCGACATGCCCGACAGCATCTGGCTGGCCTCGGTCAGCATGTGTTCCAGCGTCGCGCCCGAGCCGGAGGCGCGCACCTGCGCCTCGATGACCCGGCGTTCCTCGTCGGAGAGATCGCCAAGCTCCATGAAGGCATCGACGAAGAAGCGCAGGCCGGTCTGGGTCGGCAGGCGCCCGGCCGAGATGTGCGGGGCATAGATCAGGCCGAGATGTTCGAGGTCGCTCATCACATTGCGGATGGTGGCCGGCGACAGCGACGACGGCAGGATGCGCGACAGGCTGCGCGATCCCACAGGCTCACCGTCCTTCAGATAGGATTCGACGATGCGCCTAAAAATGTCGCGCGAACGCATGTCGAGCGATTGCAGCGCGGGCGCCAGCAGACTGGGTTCGGTGACTGCCTTGGTCATTCGAGCCAAAAACCTCCGGCCCAAGGATATAGACTTCCCTCGCCCCCGCGCAACCCGGCGTCTGTATGGGGGCCTTTTCCTTTGCGCCATGGGCTGCATGCGTCTACAAGCCGCCGACGAAACCATAAAAGAACAGAAAGAGGCCTCGATGCGCCCTTCCAAACGCCAAGCCGACGAAATGCGCGCCATCTCCTTCGAGCGCGGCGTCTCCAAACACGCCGAAGGCTCGTGCCTGGTGAAATTCGGCGACACTCATGTGTTGTGCACGGCGAGCCTGGAGGAAAAGGTGCCGGGCTGGATGCGCAATTCCGGCAAGGGCTGGGTGACGGCGGAATACGGCATGCTGCCGCGTTCGACCGGCGAGCGCATGCGCCGTGAAGCTTCGGCCGGCAAGCAAGGCGGCCGCACGCTGGAAATCCAGCGGCTGATCGGCCGCTCCTTGCGCGCCGTTGTCGACCTGCAGGCGCTGGGCGAACAGCAGATCACCGTCGACTGCGACGTCATCCAGGCCGATGGCGGCACCCGCACGGCGTCGATCACCGGCGGCTGGGTGGCGCTTTACGATTGCCTGCGCTGGATGGAAGCGCGGCAGATGGCCAGCGTTGCCAAGGTGCTGAAAGACCATGTCGCGGCAATTTCCTGCGGCATCCATGACGGCCAGCCGGTCATCGACCTCGACTATATCGAGGATTCATCTGCCGGCACCGACGCCAATTTCGTCATGACCGGCAAGGGCGGCATCGTCGAGATCCAGGGCACCGCCGAGGGCGAGCCGTTCTCGGAAGGGCAGTTCGCGGAGCTGATGGGCCTGGCAAAGAAGGGCATTCAGCGGCTGGTGAGCTTGCAGCAGATGGCTGTGGCCTGATTGAATTTAACGTGATGACGTCGGCGATCCTTCACACCCCCCTCTGGCCTGCCGGCCATCTCCCCCGCAAGGGGGGAGATCAGAGGTCGCTACCGTTTTCGCCAACCATCAACGTTGAGACGCCGCCAGCGGAACTGCCAATCTCCCCCCTTGCGGGGGGGATGCCCGGCAGGGCAGAGGGGGGTGCCTGATGCAACCCTCCGCTATTCTTGAGTCAGCGCTTTACGTCACGGATCTCGCCGCTGCCGAAGCCTTCTACTCCAACGTCCTCGGCCTCCCTCTCCTCGGCAAGGTCGACGGCCGCCATCTCTTCTTCCGCTGCGGCCCGGGCGTGCTGCTGGTCTTCAATGCCGAAGCCACCAAAATCCCCCCGGCGCCGGATGCGCGGCTGAAAGTGCCGCCGCATGGCACGGTCGGCGGGGGCCATCTCTGCTTTGCCGCAAGTGCGGATGAACTCGCACAGTGGAAGGCGCAACTTGAGGCGAAAAACATCGCCATCGAAAGCGAATTCGAATGGCCGCAGGGCGGGCGCTCGATCTACATACGCGACCCCTCGGGCAATTCGATCGAATTCGCCGAGCCAAGGATCTGGGGCCTTTGATGCATTCTCTCGATGGAAAGAAGATCGTCGTTGCCAGCCACAATGAAGGCAAGCTGCGCGAATTCGCCGACTTGATGGGTCCGTTCGGCTTCGCGGCGAAGTCGGCCAAGGACTACGGCCTGCCGGAACCGGAGGAGACCGGCACCACCTTCGAGGAAAACGCCTACATCAAGGCCTTCGCCGCGGCTAAGGCGACCGGCCTGCCGGCGCTGTCGGACGATTCGGGCCTGTGCGTCGACGCGCTCGACGGCGCCCCCGGCGTCTACACCGCCAATTGGGCCGAAGCTCCCGACGGCAGCCGCGACTTCGGGATGGCCATGCAGCGCACCGAAGTGGCCTTGCAGGAGGTCGGCGCCGCCGAGCCAGCGCAGCGCAAGGGGCGGTTCGTCGCCGTCATCTGTCTGGCCTTCCCCAATGGCGAGGCTGAATATTATCGCGGCGAAGCTGAGGGAACGCTGGTGTGGCCGCCGCGCGGCGAACTCGGCTTCGGCTACGACCCGGTGTTTTTGCCGGACGGTTTCGAAAAGACGTTCGGCGAGATGAGCGCTGAGGAAAAACACGGCTGGAAGCCCGGCCAGCCGACGGCGCTGTCGCACCGCGCCCGCGCCTTCCAGAAATTCGCCCGCGCCAGGTTAGGCTCAGCTTAATGTCGCTGGACCGCAGCCCGGGCTTCGGCGTCTACATCCATTGGCCGTTCTGCGCGGCCAAATGCCCGTATTGCGACTTCAACAGCCATGTCCGTCACCAGCCGGTCGACCAGGAGCGCTTTGCCCGCGCCTTCGAGACCGAGCTGAAGACCATGAGCGAGCGGACCGGGCCGCGCGAAGTGACCAGCATCTTTCTCGGCGGCGGCACGCCGTCGCTGATGCAGCCGCAAACGGTGGCGGCGGTGCTGGACGCCGTGGCGAAGAACTGGACGGTGCCCGACGGCATCGAGGTGACGCTGGAAGCCAATCCGTCCTCGGTCGAGGCCGAGCGCTTTCGCGGCTACCGCGCCGCCGGCGTCAACCGTGTGTCGCTCGGCGTGCAGGCGCTGAACGACAAGGATCTGCGCTTTCTCGGCCGGCTGCACAATGTCGACGAGGCGCTGCATGCAATTGGCCTGGCACGGGACATATTCCCAAGACTCTCCTTCGACCTGATCTACGCCCGCCCCGGCCAGACGCTGGACGACTGGCAGGCGGAGCTCGAACAGGCGATCGGCCATGCCGCCGACCATCTGTCGCTCTACCAGCTGACCATCGAGGAAGGCACGCCGTTCCATGCCCTTCATGCGGCGAAGAAATTCATCATCCCCGATAATGACCGGGCCGCCGATCTCTATGCGCTGACTCAGGAGGTCACCGCGGCGCATGGCCTGCCGGCCTATGAGATTTCCAACCACGCCAGGCCGGGCGCCGAGAGCCGGCACAATCTGACCTATTGGCGTTATGGCGAATATGTCGGCGTCGGACCGGGCGCGCATGGCCGCTTTATCGAGAACGGCCACCGTGTTGTGACGATCGCCGAGCGGATGCCGGAGACCTGGGCCAATCTGGTGGAGGCCAGGGGCCATGGCGTCACCGGCGGCGAGATCCTGACGCGCTCCGAAGAAGCCGACGAGTTCCTGCTGATGGGGCTGAGGTTGGCCGAAGGCATCGACCTTTCCCGCTACGAGGCGTTTTCCGGGCGCGGCTTGTCGAGCGCCCGGTTGACCGTGCTGCAGGATGAGGGGCTGGTGGCGCCGATCGGCAATGCCAGGCTACGCGCCACGCCAGCCGGCATGATCGTGCTCGATGCCGTGGTGGCGGATTTGGCGCGATAACGCCTTTGAAAAACGTGCTTCGTCAAGCGTCGTGCTTGAAGCGGCGCTTGCCGCGGTGTTTCTCGGCATGCGCCTCTCCGGTCCGGGCCGGCTTGGCGTCGCTCTTGTCCCGGCGGACGCTGTTCTGGTCGTTCATCGGATGCGGCGGCGCGCCTTCGCGGGCGCTCTTCGTTTCAAGACGGGTGATGAAGATATCGAAACGATTGGGCATCGTACGGTCAGTGCTCCGTCGTGCTGTCCGGTTTGTTGTCCGAAAGCCTGACACTCGTCGGCAAGGCGGTGGCCGCCCGACTGGTCAGGCCGGTGTCGCTCTCGGCGAGCGCACGCTTGCCCTTTGGCGCGGGCACGCGGTTGCGCCCGGCATAGTAGGGCTCGAAAACATCCTGCAATTCCAGGCTGTCCATCCTGTCCTCCTCCTCAAGAGACTCAGGTATTCAATCCGCCAGCCACGCTTTCGTTCCCCACTGTGGCAAAGACATGGCCGCCGGGTTACATCGGCGTCAGGTTTGGCCCGACGTTCGGGAGTTTTGCAACCCGGCGCGCGCCATGCCAAACAGGGCGAAATGGAGAGACCCGGTGACCGGCGAGAAACGCAGCTATGTGATCGGGCAGACCGAGATCGCAGTCCGGCCGCTGGCGCCGGCGCTGTATCTGGTGGCGACGCCGATCGGCAATCTCTCCGACATCACGCTGCGCGCGCTGGAAACGCTTGCCGCCGCCGACATCGTCGCCTGCGAGGACACCCGCGTCTCGCGCGTGCTGCTCGACCGCTACGGCATCCGGCGGCGCACCACTGCTTATCACGAGCACAATGCCGGCGAGGCCGGGCCGAAGCTGATCGCGGCACTCGAGGCCGGGCAGAGCGTGGCGCTGATTTCGGATGCCGGCACGCCGCTGATCTCCGACCCCGGCTACCGTCTGGTCGGCGAAGCGCTGGAGCGCGGCCTGCGCGTCGTGCCGATCCCCGGCCCATCGGCGCCACTGGCGGCGCTGACGGCGTCGGGCCTGCCGTCCGACGCCTTCCTGTTCGCCGGCTTTCTGCCGGTGAAATCAGGGCAGCGACTGACCAAGCTGGAGACCTTCAAGGGGGTACCAGCAACGCTGATCTTCTTCGAATCGCCACGCCGGCTGGCCGATACGCTGGTCGCGATGGTCGAGGCGCTGGGTGGTGAGCGCAAGGCGGCCATCGGCCGCGAGCTGACCAAGACTTTCGAGGAGATGCGCACCGGAACGTTGCAGGGGCTGGCCGACCACTATGCGGCGGCCGATACGCCGAAAGGCGAGATCGTCCTCTGCGTCGGTCCGGCCGAGGTCAAGGCCGACCAACCCGCCGATATCGACCGGCTTCTACTGTCGCTGGCTGCCGAAATGCCGGCGTCGAAGGCAGCGGCGGAGGCGGCGAAAATGACCGGCGGACAGAAACAGGCGCTGTACCGGCGGCTGCTGGAGCTCAGAGACGCCGCTGGAGAAGGCGAAGGTGGCTGAGCGCCCAAGCGCCAGCCGCCAAAAAGCCTATCGGCGCGGCCATCGCGGCGAGTGGCTGGCGGCGGCGGCGCTGATGCTGAAGGGCTACCGGATACTCGCACGTCGCCATCGCACGCGCTTCGGTGAGATCGACCTGATCGCCAGGCGCGGCGACCTGGTTTTGTTCGTCGAGGTCAAGGCGCGGCGCACGCTGATGGAAGCGATGGAGGCGATCGGCCACGAATCGGAACGCCGCATCGAGGGCGCCGCCGACATCTGGCTGTCGCGCCAGCCGGATTATGGAAAGCTGTCGATGCGTTTCGATTTGGTGGCGGTGCTGCCCTGGCGCTGGCCGGTGCATGTCGAGAATGCGTTTTACGGGAGGGGTTGAGGGGCGGCTTACTGACAAGCATTGCTCGCCCTTCGCTGGCTCAGGGCGTTCGTCGTTCGGAAAGCCAAGCAATTGGCTTTCCGTCCGCTACGCGGACCACTCCTCACCCCCAAATCATCAACGCCACCAACCCCACAACCCCCACCACCAGGCGCCACCAGCCGAACAGCGAGTAGCCGTTGCGCGAGACGTAATCGAGCAGGAAGCGGACCACGATCAGCGCGGTGAGGAAGGCGGCGACGAAGCCGATGGCGATGATCGGCAGGTCGGCCGTGGTCAAGACGTTGCGGTTCTTGAACAGGTCGAAGGCGAAGGCGCCGACCATGGTCGGGATGGCGAGGAAGAAGGAGAATTCCGCCGCCGCGCGCTTGTCGACGCCCAGAAGCAGCGCGCCGACGATGGTCGAGCCGGAGCGCGACGTGCCGGGGATCAGCGACAGGCACTGGAACAGGCCGATCTGCAGGTAAAGACGGGTGGGGAAGCGCTCGACGTCACGGTAGATCGGCTGAAGCTTCATGCGATCCACCACCAGCAGGATGACGCCGCCGATGATCAGCATGATGCAGATCAGCCGCGGCGATTCGAACAGCACCGTCTTGATGAAATCATGCGCCAGCGCGCCGATGATGGCCGCCGGCAGGAAGGCGATCAGGATGCCGATGACGAAATGCCGCGTCAGCCGGTCATGCGGCAGGTCAAGCAGCATCTGCCACAGGCGGCGGAAATAGACGCTGAGGATCGCCAGGATGGCGCCAAGCTGGATCAGGATCTCAAAGGCCTTGCCGGTCGAATGGAAGCCGAGAAAATGGCCGGCGAGCAGGATGTGGCCGGTCGAGGACACCGGAATGAACTCTGTCAGCCCCTCCAGCAGGCCGAGCAGCAGGGCTTCGACGATGGTGTGGCTATCCATGGCAACCTCGGCATTCAAGGGACTGAAGGAAACGGCTGGCAAAAGGGCTTGCTTGTCACGGCGCGGAAGTCCCCCTATAGGTCGCAGCACCGTGACGGCCGCATGACGGGCCGCCAAGACTTACCGGTGCGGACGGCGATTCGCCAGTGCGCCTTAATATCGCGGAATCATGCTGACGCTTTTCCATCACCCGATGTTCGCCACCTGCCGCTTCGTTCGCCTCGCCTTCGGCGAATATGGCGAGGAGCTGGCGCTGATCGAGGAAAAGCCGTGGACGCGGCGCAAGGAGTTTCTGGCGCTGAACCCCGCCGGAACCTTGCCGATCCTGCTTGCCGAAGGCGACGTGCCGATCGTCGGCGCCATGGTGATCGCCGAATATCTCGACGAGACGCGCGGTGTCCTGAAGCGCGACAAAAGGCTGTTTGCCGAAGACCCTATGCAGCGCGCCGAAATCCGCCGTCTCACCGACTGGTATCTCAACAAGGCCGAAGGCGAAGTCACCCGGCATCTGGTGCGCGAGCGCGTTCTGAAGCCGGTGATGCCGGAAACGTCTGGCGGCGGTTCCCCCGATTCGGCGGCGATCCGTGCCGCGCGCGCCAATATCCGCCAGCATATGAAATACACCAATTGGCTGGCGGGCACCCGCCACTGGCTGGCCGGCAGCAAGGTAACCTATGCCGATCTCGCGGCCGCGGCGACGCTGTCGGTGCTGGATTATCTCGGCGAGATCGACTGGCGCGAGCATGCCGCGGCGCGCGAATGGTACACGCGGGTGAAATCGCGGCCCTCGTTCAGGCCGCTGCTCTCCGACCGGGTGCGCGGCCTGTCGCCGGTGTCGCATTATGCGGACCTCGACTTCTAAAAGCCAAACCCTGCGCGCGTTGATCGACGCCGAGGCGCGGCGCGCCGGCTTCGATGCCGTTGCGGTCACTTCTCCCAACGCGATCCCACTGGCGCCGGGAAGGCTGGCCGAATTCGTTGCCGACGGGTTTCACGGCTCGATGGCGTGGATCGCCGAGACGCTCGAGCGCCGCAGCGAACCCTCGACGCTGTGGCCCGACGTGCGCTCGATCATCGTGCTGGCGATGAATTACGGCCCCGACCACGATCCGCGTGCGCTGCAGGCAAGGCGCGATCTCGGCGCGATCTCGGTCTATGCGCAAAACCGCGACTATCACGAGGTGATGAAGGGCCGGCTGAAGGAGATCGCCGGCAAGATCGTCGCGCGGGCCGGCGGCGACGTGAAGGTTTTCGTCGATACGGCGCCCGTGATGGAAAAGCCGCTGGCTGAGGCCGCCGGGCTCGGCTGGCAAGGCAAGCACACCAATCTGGTCAGCCGCGAGCACGGCTCCTGGCTGTTTCTCGGCACCATCTTCACCACGGCGGAGCTCACGCCAGATTCGACCGAGGTAGACCATTGCGGTTCCTGCCGCGCCTGTCTCGACGCCTGCCCGACCGATGCCTTTCCGGCGCCCTATCGGCTCGATGCCAGGCGCTGCATCTCCTACCTGACCATCGAGAACAAGGGGCCGATCCCGCAAGAATTCCGCGAAAAGATCGGCAACCGCATCTATGGCTGCGACGATTGTCTCGCCGCCTGCCCGTGGAACAAGTTCGCCCGCGCCGCCTCGGAGGCCAAGCTCGCCGCGCGCGATGAACTGCGCGAACCGCCGCTGGCGGAACTGTTGCAGCTGGACGACACGGCGTTCCGGACCTTTTTCTCCGGCTCGCCGATCAAGCGCATCGGCCGCGACCGCTTTGTCCGCAATGTGCTGACCGCCGCCGGCAATTCCGGCGATGTTTCGCTGGCCGGCCCGGTGCGCGATCTGCTTGGCGATGCCTCGCCGCTGGTGCGCGGCGCGGCGATCTGGGCGCTGGCGCGGCTGGTGACGGCCGCCGAATTCAACGGGCAGGCGGCGGTCTACTTGAAAACCGAAACCGACACTACAGTGCAGGACGAATGGCTGTCCGCATTGCCAATCGAGGCGCATGCATGAGCGAAAAACAGGTTTTTATCTTCGGCGCCGGCTATTCGGGCAAAGCCTTTGCACGGGCCAATGCGGAGGCGATTACGATCTTCGGCACCACGCGCTCATCGGAAAAATTCGACGCGCTGCGGCAGGTCGGCATCGCGCCGCTGCTGTTCGACGGCGCCCTAACCCCTGAAATCGGCGATGCGCTGGAAAAGACCACCCATCTCGTCGTCTCGGTGGCACCGGAGGAGGCCGGCGACCCTGTGCTTCTCGCCGCGCGCAAGGCGATCGAGGCGATGCCGGCGCTTCGCTGGATCGGCTATCTCTCGACCGTCGGCGTCTATGGCAATTATGACGGTGCCTGGGTCGATGAAACGGCCGAATGCCGGCCGGTGTCGAAACGCTCGTCGATGCGAGTGGCGGCCGAGCGGGGCTGGCTGCAGCTTGGACTCGAGACCGGCAAGCCGGTGGCCATCCTGCGGCTTTCCGGCATTTACGGGCCGGGTCGCAACGCGCTGGTCAATCTGGAAAACGGCACGGCCAGGCGGCTGGTCAAGCCCGACCAGGTGTTCAACCGCATCCATTGCGACGACATCGCCGGCGCGCTCTGGCACCTCATCGGTGGCAATAGAGGCGGCATTTTCAACATCACCGATGACGAGCCGGCGCCGCCGCAGGATGTCGTCACCTATGCCGCTTCGCTGATGGGCGTCGAGCCGCCGCCGGAGATTCCTTTCGAGACCGCCCAACTTTCGCCCATGGCGCGGTCCTTCTATGGCGAGAACAAGCGCGTCGCCAACGCCGCGATCAAGGCAGCGGGCTACCGGTTCCGCTATCCGGACTACCGCCAGGCGTTCGATCGGATGTGGGCCGACGGCAGCTGGCGCGACGGCGAGCCGCGCAGCCCGATGAAGGTAGATAATCGAAACGCGAGCCCGAGGGTGATATGATTCGATTGTGTTGCGGACTTTTGCAGTGGGGTTCATGACGATTTCGATGCGATCCTTGACCGGCAGACGGCCGTTCCTGACGGCGGCGCTGGCGATCGTGGCGCTGGCCGGGCTGGTGGCGGGCGCAATCACGGCCGAGCCACGGGCAAAAGACCTGTTCGGCGCCAAGAAGCTGCCGGCGGTGGCTGCGGCGCAATCCTTCGGCTTCTATTCAAAGGGCTGCTTCACCGGCGGCGTCGCCATTCCGATGGACGGCCAGAACTGGGAGGTGATGCGTCCCTCGCGCAACCGGCGCTGGGGTCATCCAACGATGATTGCGCTGATCGAGAAGCTGTCGCGCGATGCCGCCGCCGACGGCTGGCCGGGGCTTCTGATCGGCGACATTTCGCAGCCGCGCGGCGGCCCGATGCTGACCGGGCACGCCTCGCACCAGATCGGCCTCGACGCCGACATCTGGCTGACGCCGATGCCCGACCGCAAGCTTACGACCCAGGAGCGCGAAAACATCAGCGCCACGCTGATGGTCGACGACAAGACGCATCTGGTGAAGGACAGGCTGTGGAAGCCGATACATACCAAGCTGTTGAAGCGCGCCGCGAGCTATCCGGAAGTCGAGCGCATCCTGGTCAATCCAGGCATCAAGAAGAAGCTGTGCGACACCGTCACCGGCGACCGTACCTGGCTGAGAAAAATCCGGCCGTTCTGGGGCCATGACTATCATTTCCACATCCGCATCGGCTGCCAGCCGGGTTCGCCCAACTGCAAGGGACAGGAAGCGACGCCCGACGATGACGGCTGCGGCAAGCCGCTGGCCTGGTGGTTTACCGAGGAGCCGTGGCGCCCCAACAAGAACCCGGACGCGCCCAAGGCGCGCGACCTGATGACGATGGCGAACCTGCCGAAACAATGCCAGTTCGTGCTCGACCAGCCCGACGCGGACTCGGCGGAAGCCGTCACCTATCGCGGCGGCGGCGTGCCGATCGCCGCCAGGGCGCCGGAACCCGACGCGCCTCCGCCTATTGCGGGCAATGCGGGCGGCTTGCCAAACGCAGCCAACGCCTTCACCGCCACGCCGGAGATCGGCATTCCCCTGCCAAGGCGACGGCCGCCGGCAAACGTCGGACAGTGATGGCGAACTGACGCTTTCCCTTTCCGGGGCCATGCGCTAGTCAATCGATTGAACACCGGGCGATTGAACACCGGGCGATTGAACACCGGGCGATTGAAAAACCGGGCGATTGAAACGGTCGCAACGGCGCCGCAAAGGGGACGAGCAAGAGCATGTCAGGCGACGACGACACCGCGTTGCGGTTTCCAGTGCTGATCGGCGACATCGGCGGCACCAATGCGCGCTTTTCGATCGTGCTCGACGCAAATTCGGAAGCCGGTGAGCCGCATATCGTGCAAACCGCCAATTTCGCCACCATAGACGAGGCGATCCAGGCGGCGGTGCTCGACCGATCGTCCATCCGGCCGAATTCGGCAGTGCTGGCGATCGCCGGACCAGTCGATGGCGACGAGATCCCGCTTACCAACTGTCCCTGGGTGGTGAAGCCGAAGCAGATGTTTGCCAATCTGGGCCTGGGCGACATCGTCGTGCTCAACGATTTCGAGGCGCAGGCGCTGGCCGTCGTGGCGCTCGGCGAAGAGCATATGGAAAAGATCGGCGGCGGCACGCCGGAGGAGAATGCCGGACGCGTCGTGCTCGGCCCCGGCACCGGCCTCGGCGTCGCCGGGTTGGTTCATGCCCTCCACCACTGGATCCCGGTGCCTGGCGAAGGCGGCCATATGGATATCGGTCCGCGGACGCCGCGCGATTTCGAGGTGTTCCCGCATATCGAAAAGCTGGACGGCCGCATTTCGGGCGAGCAGATCCTGTGCGGGCGCGGTCTGGTCAATGTCTACCGGGCGGTCGCCAAGGCCGACGGCAAGCCGGCGCCGTTCACCACGCCGGCCGAAATCACCGGGGCGGCGCTGGCCAAGACCGACCCGGTTGCCGAGGAAGCGCTGGCGCTGTTCGTCACCTGCCTCGGCCGCACCGCCGGCGACCTCGCGCTGGTGTTCATGAGCCGCGGCGGCGTGTTTTTGACCGGCGGCATCGCGCAAAAGATCGTTCCGGCACTGAAGGAAGGCAGTTTCCGTGCCGCCTTCGAGGACAAAGCGCCGCACAGCGCGCTGATGGCCTCGATGCCGGTCTATGTCATCATCCACCCGCTGGCAGCGCTTCTGGGCCTTGCCGCCTATGCCCGCAACCCGTCGCTGTTCGGCGTCCAGACCGCGGGGCGGCGCTGGCGCACGTAATCCATTTCGTCCCGAACATGGGTCTGTTCCTGGAAATGGCTGCCGCTTTCGTGACCCTGACCTCGAGCCGCGACGAAGTTTCGCCATAGGCAAGCCGTAGCCGGGGCGCTAAGAGGGGGCCGAATTCCAGCCTGGCATCCCTAGATGCCGGTTGATTTCAGATCGAATCGACCTGAAATCATCCGGCTCTAAATCAAAGAGATAGAGCATGATGTCGTCCGAAAACCGCTTCACACTTTTCGGCATCATGCTCTAGCAAACCACGAAGCGCCCGCGATTTGACCGCTCAAAGTCCACTCAAACTGAAAGTCCAGCCAGCTGAGGTCACTGCGGTGCTGCGCCGCATCCTGGCCGAAAACGGTAGTGAATATCGCTGGACCTATGTCGTTGCCATCGGCTGCCTGCTGATTGTTTCCGCCACCACCGCCTTCACGGCGTGGATCATGGCCCCGATGATCAACGAGATCTTCTACGAACGACGCGGCGACATGATCGTCTGGATCTGCGCCGGGTTCATGGCCGCCTCCGTGCTGCGCGGCTTCGCCGGTTACGGCCAGGCGGTCGCGTTGGCCAAGATCGGCAACAATCTGGTCGCCCGCTACCAGAAGCGCAGCTTCGACCATCTGATGAAGCTCGGCGTCGACTTCTTCAACGATACGCGTTCCGGTCGGCTGGCGGCACAGGTCAACGAGAATGTCGGCGGCGTTCGCGATCTGCTGTCGCTGACGCTGACCTCCATCAGCCGCGACGCGGTCTCGCTGATCGCCCTCGTTGGCGTCATGATCTACCAGGATCCGGTGTTGTCGCTCAGCTCGCTGCTGATCGGGCCGCCGCTGATCTGGGCCGTCGTCTACATCACCCGCCGATTGCGGCGCATCAACCGTGAATCGGTGCTGATCAACTCGCGGCTGAACGGGTCCGTACAGGAGGCCACGCAAGGCATCGCCATCGTCAAGGCCTTCACCCTGGAAGCCGAGCTGGCGCGCCGGATCGGCATCATGGCCGATACGGCCGAGCAGCGTAACAACAAGATCGCCCGGGTCGCGGAGCGGCTGTCGCCGATTTCCGAGATTTTGGGCGGTCTCGCCATTACCTCCGTCCTTGCCTATTCCGGCTACCGGGCGCTGGTGCTCGGACAACCACCAGGCGCTGTGTTTTCCTTCATCACCGCGCTGATCATGGCCTACGATCCGGCACGGCGCCTGGCTCGTACGCAGGTCGGTATGGAACGTGCCCTGGTCAACGCCCGGATGATTTACGAGCTGCTCGACCTGGAGCCTAAACAGGGCGATGCGCCCGACGCGGTCGAAGCCAGGATCACCACCGGCGAGGTTCGCTTCGACAATGTGACGTTCGGCTACAGCGCCGACATGCCGGTGATCAGGAACCTGAGTTTCACCGCCGCGGCCGGCAAGGTTACGGCGGTGGTCGGGGCCTCGGGTGCCGGCAAGACGACGCTCGTGGCGCTGCTGCAGCGCTTCTACGATGTCGACAAGGGTTCGATCGAGATCGATGGCCAGGACATTTCCAAAGTCACCAAGCACTCGCTGCGCGGCTCGATCGCCTATGTCTCGCAGGCGCCCTATCTGTTCGAAGGCAGCATACGCGACAACATCCGTTTTGGCCGACTTTCGGCGACCGACGCCGAGATCGAGCGGGCGGCGGTGCTGGCGGCGGCCGACGAGTTCATCCGTCAGCAGCCGCAGGGCTACGACACGCCCGTCGGCGAGGGCGGCTCGACACTTTCCGGCGGCCAGCGCCAGCGCGTCTCGATTGCGCGGGCGATCGTGCGCAACGCGCCGATCCTTTTGCTCGACGAAGCGACCTCGGCGCTCGACAACGAGGCCGAGGCGCGCGTCCAGGAGGCGCTGACCCATGTGATGGAAGGGCGCACCACCATCGTGATAGCGCATCGCCTGTCGACGGTCGTCAACGCCGACCACATTATCGTGCTTGAAGAGGGGCGCCTGGTCGAGGAAGGCACCCATGCCGCACTGATGGCCGATCCAAACAGTGTCTACGCCCGCTTCCACCGCATTCAAGGCAAGAACGGACTGGGGCTTGTCGACGACTCGAAGCCCGTCCAAACTCCGGTCCTGCGCAGCCGCGCCAAGAAGGCGGTGGGGAGAACAGCATGAGCGAATCCGGCGAAATGGGCCTGGTGGTGGTGGGGGCGGCCGGCCGCATGGGCCAGACGCTGATCCGCGCCATCCATTCGATCCCCGGCGCCCGCGTCGTCGGCGCGGTCGAACGAACCGGATCGCCCTATCTCGGCAGGGATGCGGGCGAGCTTGCCGGCATCGGCATCATCAATGTGACGATCGGCGACGATCCGCTGCCGGTGTTCGCCAAGGCCGACGGCGTGCTCGATTTCACCATGCCGGCAGCCACCGTCGAATTCGCAGGCTATGCCGCGCAGGCACGCATTGCCCATGTCATCGGCACCACCGGCTGCTCGGCGGAAGACGACGCCAGGATCGAGGCCGCGGCGCGCCACGCGACGATCGTCAAATCCGGCAATATGAGCCTCGGCGTCAATCTTCTGGCGGTGCTGGTCGAGCAGGCCGCGCGCGCGCTCGGTCCAGAGGATTTCGACATCGAGATCCTCGAAATGCATCACAAGCACAAGGTCGACGCGCCGTCGGGCACCGCCTTGCTGCTCGGCGAAGCGGCGGCGGCGGGACGCGGCATTTCCCTTGCCGGCAACGATGTGCGGTCACGCGACGGCCATACCGGCGTGCGCAAGCCAGGAACGATCGGCTTTGCCAGCTTGCGCGGCGGCTCGGTGGTCGGCGACCACAGCGTCATCCTGGCCGGAACCGGCGAGCGCATCACGCTGTCGCACCATGCCGAGGACCGCGCCATCTTTGCCCGCGGCGCGGTCAAGGCCGCGCTCTGGGCGCGCGGCAAGAAGCCCGGACTTTATTCCATGCGGGACGTGCTCGGCTTGAGCTAAACCATCCATAATTTTGAAGGAGCAAACATGTCGGGAACTCTCGTGCTCGTGCGCCACGGCCAGAGCGAATGGAACCTGAAGAACCTGTTCACCGGCTGGCGCGATGTCGACCTGACTGAGCAGGGCCATAAGGAGGCCAAGGAAGCCGGCCAGAAGCTCAAGGCGCGCGGCTTGAAGTTCGACATCGCCTTCACCTCGGCGCTGATCCGGGCGCAGAAGACCTGCCAGCACATTCTAGACGCCGTCGGCCAGAGCGATTTGAAGACGATCCGCGATCAGGCGCTGAACGAGCGCGACTATGGCGACCTCTCCGGCCTCAACAAGGACGACGCGCGCCAGAAGTGGGGCGAGGAGCAGGTGCATATCTGGCGCCGCTCCTACGACGTGCCGCCGCCCGGCGGCGAAAGCCTGAAGGACACCGGCGCCCGCGTCTGGCCCTATTACCTGCACGACATGCAGTCGCATGTTCTGAAAGGCGGCACCGTGCTGGTCGCCGCGCATGGCAATTCGCTGCGCGCACTGATCATGGCGCTGGACGGCAAGAGCGGCGAGGAGATCGTCAAGCTTGAGCTCGGCACCGGCGTGCCGGTGATCTACAAGCTCAACGCCGATTCCACCGTGGCGTCGAAGGACGTGCTGGAGGGGTGAGGTTTTCGGCCAACGCTTCGCCAAGTCGGCGCTGCCCCTCATTGCCCTGCCGGGCATTTCTCCCCGTATAGTGACGGGGAGAAAGGGCTGGCCGCAGCCTCGGCGCTCTTCTTGTGACGCAGGTGACCGGCGAAAATCATCGATGAGAGCGCCCCTCTCCCCGTCACTGTACGGGGAGAGGATGCCGGCAGGCAGGTGAGGGGCGGCGCTGACCCCCGGGAAACTAAGCCGGCAGGCAGCGGCCCTCGAAAAAGCGCGTTGACACATATCGTTTGCCCGCTTACATGAGCCCGCACCAGCCCAGATGGCGGAATTGGTAGACGCGCACGGTTCAGGTCCGTGTTCCGCAAGGAGTGGAGGTTCGAGTCCTCTTCTGGGCACCAAATTCCCGTTTCGGATAAGTCCGAAATGATTTAGACGCGAAGCAAAAAAGCCCGGTTCCCGGGCTTTTTTGCTGATGGATGACAGATTGTCCAGCGGAGGGTCAATGCGGCGGGCGAACCGCTTTCATTGCTTCTTCTTCGAGTGTCTGGAGCTTCTCCCGAATCTCCTCCGGCTCGGCATGCTCCAAGCCGACGACATCGTTTCTGGTCTCATTCAGCGAAACGATAATCTCATCAAGCTTGGCGTGAATGGCGGCCGTGTCGCGGTAACCCTGGATCAGCACAACGCCGGTGATCACGATGGCCGCTACCGACAATGCGTAGGTGACCACATTCGTCAGGCCGAATGGCACCAACGCAGTACAGAGCAGCATGGCTACAAGAAGGACATAGAAGCCCGGTGGCCGGGATAGAAAGTCGCCCATCACAAAGAGGAAGCGGTTCATATCCAGGCCGCGGTCAAAAATGCCACGAGTGCGGTGACGGCTACGCAAATTGGAATTGCTGCGAGTAAGGCAGCTTCCAGGACCCAAGTTTCCTTGTCGCTAAACATCAGACATCCTCCCGTTCAGAAAACGGCTGCCCGTAGAGCCTTCACAGCGCAGCCAAAGCCCGCCGCTCCTGATCGGAGCGGCGGGCTCGCGCGTTACTCGATGATCTGCACGACCTTGCGCGTGTCGGGATCGACGAGAACCGCATGATCTCCGACAACCGTATACTTGTAGCGGACATCCGGAACGTCGATTGCGTGGAGCTCGACAGTGTCGGGAAGTGCCGTGCCGACGTTGAGTTCGACGCCGAGCAAACTGACTGAGGCCAGCTTCTGCTTATGGATATATTCGCGAACGACCGTCTGTTGTTCGGGCTTGAGAACAATAACATCCTCGGCAAACGAGGTGCCGATGCCCGCCATAAGGACGAGGGCGCCGGCGGCGCTGACGAAATACCTGGTCATGGGAATTTCCTTTTCATAGGTCAGTTTGAAGGCGTGGATACGAGCAGATCAGCCGCCACTCGCAGGGGCTGGGGCAGGTGCCGCAGGCTTTGCAGGTGCAGCCGGAGCTTCCACCTTTGGCGCTTCAACCTTGACGTTGATATCCTTGCCGCCGTCGCCGCGGATATTGATCACGCCGGTAAAAATAAGCAACACTACGACCACAATCAGTGCAAGAACAACAGCAATCGCAGTGCCGCCGCCACCCCCAGAATTAACAACAGTTGGGCCGTCGGCCATGTGTTCCTCTCCTGTTTTATTTAGTTGCATTTGGGAAACGCCTGCCCCGCTTGAACGTTCCGCCTCGGGACTTGGGTCTTAGCTGATATCCGACTTTGGTCTGGTTCGCCGCGGACTGAAGTCACAGGAACAATCTGGCTGATCTCAAGTTCGGTCCCTCGGCGAACAGGCGTGGTGCCGTCGCCGGATTACGCGAGGAGAAAACCATGAAAATCCACTTTGCAAGTGCCGCTGCAGGCTTGTTGCTTTTGGCTGGCGTCGGCAGCGCCGCAGCTCAGGATGTCGTCATCACACCGGAGCAGGATACGGTCGTCCGCGAATACGTGAAAAAGCAGCCGCTGGCTTCGGTGAAGATCCCGGGCGTGGAGCTGAACGTCGGCAGTGCCTTGCCTGATACGGTCGAGCTGCACGAAGTTCCCAACGTCAAATACCGCTATGTCGTGGTCGACAACCGCACCGTCCTGGTCGACCCCGGCACCCGGAAAATTGTGAAGGTCTACGACTGATCGAATAGCTGCCGCCCGCCGCCGGCCATGGCGGCGGGCAGCGGATTTCACATTGCGCTCCAGGATGATCGAAGATGATCGATGACGTCGAGACATCGCCAGCCCTTGATACCCGCCTGGGTTCTCTCAGGGCGAGAATGCGCGATGCGCGCATAACAGAGGCCGACATGAAGACCTTTCAGAAAGTCGCATCCATCATGGTTGGCGGCAGTGGCCGCATCAGCGGCGATGACCTGATTGCAGCGTCGTTCGTCCTCGAGGACCAGCCGGAAGGCTTGTGAGGCGGAGTACTCACGTGTGCAGGCGCCCGCAACGCTGATCCCAAGTGTTCTGGTGCTGAACACATTCCTGCTACGGGCCGGCGTCGAAGGCGTGCCCGCTGGCGAGGTCGCGTCGCGCTCAAGCATCGTCCAGAACACCATGTCGCCGCATGTGACGATACTCGGCCATGCTAGCCGATGCGGGCGCCATAGAAAATCACCGCGGTCGGCAGAACCGGGCAGGCCGGTCCAGAGCGTCGCCACGCCTGTGGTCAGAAATGTCACCGAGGCCAGTTTGGTGCAGATCGGATGATGGTAGCGAGCGATCGCCATATCGACCGTACGGGCGCCGGCCTGGGAAGGACCCACCAGCGCGCCAAGGCCGACCGCCGCGCCCAGCGTGGTCGGCGCGCTGTTTGCCCTGCAACGCGGGGCTATGCTGCATGCTCGCACAAGTTAGCTCCAACTTGAGGCACGGCGTGAAGTCTCGGTGCTTGCCCCCATGATGGCGAGGTACGAAGTCAAAAGCGGTCAATGTGCTTAGCGATCTACAGTCGACTTCAGCCGCCGTTTCGAATGATGGCGCCCCGCAATCACGAGATTTGTCGATAATAATCGATATTAGGCTGTATCCGCGACTATCCCTCATAGTGGGCGATTAGATAAAGTTGATATGATATCCCAGATCGGAGGAGATCGATCCATTCGGGCCGGCATCAGCATGATTGAACCGCAGCTACCGCAAGTTGACAGCGATCATCGGGCGGATCTGGTTTGGTACGAAGTCTTAATACGTCTCACCTAAGGTCCAACTTTGACTTCGGGAGCGCGACGTTCGACAGACATATCTCCGCAGGTTACATTCGCCAGTCAGACAGCGCTCCGCACTCGAATGGATGTCTCTGAATGCCGGGCCTCACGCCTTCACGACCGCACCCGAGAACCTTGGGATGGATGGGCACGACAGCGCTCGCCATGGGTGGCAGCAATCAAAGCCTGTTTCTGATTGCCGCCCTTTTTGTCGGTCAGGGGAATATTCCCGGTCAAGGAAGCGCTGCGGTTCCTTTGCTCGTTGTTGGTCTGCTTCTAGGCTGGGCCGCCGCGCCTGCGTGGACCGAATTGGTTCTCATGTGGCCAAACCGCGTCGGCGGTATCTCTGCAGCGTGCGCCGAAGCCTTCCGACCTTACAGTCCCGTTCTCTCGGCTCTGACGGGCACCTGCTATTGGTGGGGTTGGGTGCCGACCTGCGGACTGACAGCGGTTCTTTCAGCGTCTGCAATCCAGCAATGGTACCTGCCGGGCCTCCCCGTGGAGGCGGTCGCCTGCGGGCTCATCGCATTCTTTACGGCGGTCAACCTGTGTGGAATCAAGTGGGTGGTCCAACTGGCGATCCCGATCGCCACTGCCTCCGCGACGCTTGCGTTTCTCTCATCCCTCGTCCCGGTCATCAGTGGCTCGGTCGACTGGCGGCAGGCGACGGATTTTGCCCTGACCAGCCCGTTTACCGGCCTGTTCGGCGATATCACGTCGGTGATGGCGGGACTGTACCTGATCGGGTTTGCCGCACCGGCATTTGAGGCTGCAGCCTGCCATGTTGGCGAAACCATCGATCCCAACCGCAACATTCCTCTGGCGATGTGGGCCAGCGCCGCAATGGCCGGCGTCTATTTCCTGGTCCTGCCGGTTGTCTGGCTGGGTGTGCTCGGGCCGGAGCCGCTCGGCACCGACCTCGCCATAGCTCTCGGGCCCACCTTTGCGCCCTTGTTGGGGAGTTTCGGCAAGGCGGCCGCCATCTGGCTCATCATGCTGAACATGTTCCATGGAACGTTGCAGCCATTGGCAGGCGCCGCGCGGACCCTTGCGCAGCTGAGCGAAGACGGCCTGCTGCCGAGCTTCCTGGCCAGGCGCACCTCAACAGATTGTCCCTGGGCGGCAACGCTGCTCACAGCTGCTGCGGCAATCGGCTTCATGCTGTGCGGGTATCCGCTCTGGATGATCGCCGCGGCCAATTTTACGTACCTGATCAGCATCTGCATGCCAAACATCGCAGTCTGGCTATTGCGCCGTGACAGTCCCGAAGCCGAGCGACCCTTCCGGGCTCCCAGGGGAACCATCATCCTTGGCGTAGGCGCGGCTGCAATATGGCTGTTGACCGCCATACTGGGATTTCAGCAATTTGGCCTTCCTACCGTCCTGTTCGGTCTGGCTTTGGCATATTCGGGTGCTGCGCTCTACGCCTGGCGCACGATGGAGGATCGATACGCACTCGGTCTACAGTTGCTGCCACATACGCTTCACCTGAAGCTTACCGGAGCCATGCTTTTTGTGCTCGTGCTTGACGGTGCCGGCTATTTCCTGGCGATCGGCAGCGTTCCCCAAGGCGACACTTCATTGGTCGCCGCGCTGGAGGACATTTTTGTCGTTGTCGCGCTGCTGACCATCAGCGTTGGCCTGATTTTGCCGGGAATGATCACCCACTCGGCAACCGAGGTGAGCAACGCGGCAAAGCGTCTGACATCCGGAACGCTGAAGGACTTCTCTCTCGCCATGGTCGCCTTGGGGCGGGGAGACCTCGCGGCGGCGCACGCCTCCGTGAACATCATGCCGGTTACCGTAAACTCTCGTGACGAACTTGGAGAGATGGCCGAAAGCTTCAATCTGCTCCAGGACAAGGTGAGGGAAGCCGCCCACGGCCTGGACGACGCGCGCGAGAACATGAACGTAGCGCGCACCGAACTGATGGCACGGCACGAGGAAATCGCGCATCTCGCGCACCACGATCCGCTTACCGGCCTGGCGAACCGAGCCGCGCTTGCAGCACACCTGGCCACGACGCTCGAGCGTGCAAAAGCAACGCACGCCAGCTTTGCCGTCTTCAGCATCGACCTTGACCATTTTAAAGAGGCGAACGACGTTTTCGGGCACGCCGCCGGCGACGATCTGCTTTGCACCATTTCCCGGCGTCTCCAAACCGCGGCGCCTGAGGCCTTTATCGCGCGCATGGGTGGCGACGAATTCACGGTTGTCCTGGCCATGGATGACCGGTCCGCGAGTGCCAAGGACGTTGCGGACCGTCTGTTCGAATCGGCGGCAGGCAAATTCGAAATCCGGGGCCAGCACATTTCGATCGGGGTGAGCATCGGGGCGGCGATCTATCCGAAAGACGGAGAGAATGCAGCGGCGCTGATGGCAAATGCCGACGCAGCGCTCTACCGGGCCAAGGCGGACGGTCGTCGAATGGTGCAATTCTTCGATCCTGAGATGGATAAGCGGCTAAGAGAGCGCTACGCCTTGCAGCGAGATTTGCGCTCTGCGGTCGCCCATGGCGAACTTGTGCTTCATTATCAGCCGCAAGCCAGGATGGACGGCGAAATCTTCGGCTTCGAGGCACTCGCCCGATGGCACCATCCAAAGCATGGGCTCATCTCCCCAAACGCGTTTGTCTCGCTTGCCGAACAGGATGGAACGATCGTTGAGATAGGTGAATGGACGCTCAGGCAGGCGTGCAGAGACGCGGCCTCCTGGCCCTCACCGCTGCAGATCGCCGTGAACCTCTCTCCCGTGCAATTCCGTTTCGGGGACCTGGTAGGCCTCGTTCACTCTATCCTCTACGAGACCGGCCTTGCTCCGGGGCGGCTGGAACTGGAAATCACGGAAGGGGTTCTCATCCGCGACCGGGCAACTGCCTTGTCGGTTTTGCGGAGGTTGAAGGCGTTGGGCGTCAGGGTCTCGATGGATGATTTTGGCACGGGATATGCCTCGCTGTCCTCGTTGCAGGCGTTTCCATTCGACAAGATCAAGATCGATCGCAGTTTTGTTTCGGGTGTCGGTTCGAATGTCCAATCGGCGGCCATCGTGCGCACGATACTCAGCCTGGGGAATGCGCTGGCCTTGCCTGTCATCGCGGAGGGTGTCGAAACAGAGGACGAGCGTGCCTTCCTGATGAGGGAAGGATGTCCCGAAATCCAAGGATATCTGGTGGGGCGCCCGCATCCGATAGCGCTCTACAAAGATGTGACGAATGGGCTTTCGCCAGGATCTGCCTTCGGGGAGCCCGAGGATACCACCGCACCTCAGGCGCTTGGCGTAACGCGATAGCCGCGGCGCCGTCCGTCGGCGCGCTGCTCTTGCAGCATACTGGTGAGCGAGGACTGCTGGCGGTACTGCTCGGGCTCGCCCTTATAAAGGTCGCACTTGTCGGCGCACTGTTTGCCTTGCAGCGCGGGGCATGCGAAGCATCCGCACCAGCTGGCGCGGGAGCCACCTCCCCTTCCGGCCAGTCCCCGAACAAACCACTTCAAACCCGGCCGTCTCGGCGCTACGTTCGCACCTATGGCCCCACCCACCCAGCCGATCACCGTCACCCGCCGCGACCAGATGTTTCCCATCCTGGGCGACGCCGATATCGAGCGCATGCGCCGGTTCGGCGAGGCAAGTTCCTATGCCGCCGGCGAGCATATCGTCACCGCCGGCACCGTGGCGCCGGGGCTGATCGTCATCCTGTCGGGCACGGTCGATATCACCCAGGATGTCAGGCCCGGCCGGCGCGAGACCATCGTCACCCATGGCCCAGGCAATTTCATCGGCGAGCTGGCGCAGCTTTCCAGCCGGCCGTCGCTGGTCAATGCGGAGGCGGCCGAGCCGGTCGAGGCCTTCGTCATCCCCTCGCAGCGGCTACGCGACCTGATGGTGCAGGAGGCAAGCCTTGGCGAGCGGATCATGCGGGCGCTGATCCTGCGCCGCGTCGGGCTCCTGGAAAGCGGCAGCAGCGGACCGATCGTCGTAGGCCCGGCCGGCAATGGCGACACGCTGCGGCTGCAGGGGTTTCTGCGCCGCAGCGGCCAGCCGCACCGCGCGCTCGATTCCGACAGCGACCCGTGCGCCAAGACGCTGATTGAGCATTTTCATGTCGACCCGCATCATCTGCCGATCGTGCTCTGCCCCAACGGCAAGCTGATGCACAATCCCGGCGAAACCGAACTTGCCCGCTGCATCGGCCTGCTGCGGCCGATCGATCCCGACATGGTCTATGACGTCGCCATTGTCGGCGCCGGGCCGGCGGGGCTGGCGGCCGCGGTCTATGCGGCATCCGAAGGGCTGTCGACCATCGTGCTCGATTGCCGCGCCTTCGGCGGCCAGGCCGGCGCCTCCGCGCGCATCGAGAACTATCTGGGTTTCCCCACCGGCATTTCCGGCATGGCGCTGATGGCGCGCGCCTATAACCAGGCGCAGAAATTCGGCGTCGAAATAGTCATCCCGGACGAGGCCAAGCTGCTCGGTGCAGCAGGCGAGGGCTACACGCTCACCGTCGGCGACGGTGAAAGCCTGCGCGCACGCACCGTGGTGATCGCCAGCGGCGCCCGCTACCGCCGCCTCGGCATCGCCAAGCTGGCCGAGTTCGAGGGCACGTCGGTGCATTACTGGGCCTCGCCGATCGAAGCGCGGCTATGCACAGGGCAAGAAGTGGCGCTGGTCGGCGCCGGCAATTCGGCGGGGCAGGCGGCGGTCTATCTCGCCAGCCAGGTGCGCAAGGTGACGATGCTGGCGCGCCGCGGCGGCCTCAGGGAAACCATGTCGCGCTATCTGGTCGAGCGTATCGAGGCGCAACCCAACATCGAGGTGCTTGGCGAGACCGAGATCGAGGCGCTGGAAGGCGAAGGCGGCAATCTCACCCGGTTGCGTTGGCGCAACCCCGGCGGCGTCGAGACGCGGCCGATCCAGCATCTCTTCCTGTTCATCGGCGCCGACCCCAACACCGATTGGCTGGCTGGGTGCGATATCGCGCTCGACGCCAGGGGCTTCGTGCGCACCGGCGCCGACATAGGGGCGGGCCAGATGGAGACCAGCCGCAGCGGCGTGTTCGCCATCGGCGACGTGCGCTCCGGCTCGGTCAAGCGGGTCGCCGCCGCCGTCGGCGAAGGCGCCCAGGTGGTGGCTGCCTTGCACGCGTATCTCGCGCGACCCAACGCAGCAGCGCCCGAACTGGCCAGGAGAGCATAATGGATGAATGCAAACACACGCGCGACATCAAGACGGTGACGCCGAGCGCGCTCGGCTGCGAGGAGTGCCTGAAGAGCGGCTCCATGTGGGTGCATCTCAGGCTGTGCCGCACCTGCGGCCATGTCGGCTGCTGCGACGACTCGCCCAACCGCCACGCCACCAAGCATTTCCACGCCACAAAGCACCCGATCATCGAAGGCTACGACCCGCCGGAAGGCTGGGCATGGTGCTTTGTCGACGAGGCGTTCATCGACCTGGAAGGCGACGTGACGCCTCAGAACGGCCCGATCCCGAAGTTTTTCTGAGGCGGCCGACTGTCGGCCGACCGCTGCGCCTATTTCACCGAGCCAGTAACCGTGCGGTCTATGGCATTGGGATTGTGGTCGTTGCCGGCAAGTGCGGCAATGATCAGAAGACTGGCGACGACCGGGACGAACAGGATGGCCACGCGGGCCTGCACATAAAAAATGGCGCGCCATTCGCTGCGCTTTTCCGGGTTGTTGTCCATCACACTCACTCTCGCCATGCCTCCCCAGGCGGGACATAGCGGCGAAGGGTTAAGCAAAGGCTGCTGAATGTGTTAACGCGCGGCGGATTGGGATTAATCTCCACGGTCAGCGCCGCCCCTCATTGTCATCGGTACGCATCCGGTACGCCTACCCCCGCAGCGCCTGGTCCAGGTCGGCGATCAGATCATCGCCATCCTCTATCCCCGCCGACAACCGCACCAGCGAATCCGAAATGCCGATTTCCGCGCGCTTTTCGGCCGGGATCGAGCCGTGGGTCATCAGCGCCGGGTGTTCGATCAGGCTTTCGACGCCGCCGAGGCTTTCAGCCAGTGTGAACAGTTGCGTCCGTTCCAGGAAGCGTTTGGTGCCGGCGAGGTCGCGGTCGAGGTCGACCGAGATCATGCCGCCGAAGGCATGCATCTGTTGGACGGCGATGGCGTGCTGCGGATGGCTGGCCAGGCCGGGATAGACGACGCGGCGCACATCTTTTCGCGCCTCCAGCCACTGCGCAATCTTCAGGCCGTTCGTGGAATGCCGCTCCATCCTGAGCGCCAGTGTCTTGATGCCGCGCAGCGCGAGAAAACTGTCGAAGGGACCGGAGATGGCTCCGATGGCGTTCTGCAGGAATTTCAGCTGGGCGGCGAGGTCCTTGTTGTCGCCGACGATGGCGACGCCGCCGACCATGTCGGAATGGCCGTTGAGATATTTCGTCGTCGAGTGCACGACGATGTCGATGCCGAGTTCCAGCGGCCGCTGGATGTAGGGGCTGCAGAACGTGTTGTCGGCGACCGTCAATACGCCCTTGCGCCTGGCGAGTGCCGCAACGCCTTCGAGGTCGACGATGCGCAGGAGCGGATTGGTCGGGGTTTCAACCCAGAGCAGTTTTGTCTCCGGACGGATCGCTGCTTCCACCGCCGCCAGATCAGTGAAGTCCACAAAACTCACCTGCAGATTGGCCGAGCGCTTGCGCACCCGCTCCATCAGCCGGAACGAGCCGCCATAGATGTCGTCGGTTGCAACGATATGGGCGCCGCTGTCGAGCAGCTCGAGCACGGTCGAGATCGCCGCCAGGCCGGAAGCGAATGCAAAGGCGGCCGAGCCGCTTTCGAGATCGGCCACCCCGCGCTCGAAGGCGAAGCGGGTCGGGTTCTGGCTGCGGGCGTACTCAAACCCCTTGTGCACGCCGGGCGACTGCTGGCCATAGGTCGAAGTCGCGTAGATCGGCACCATCACCGCGCCGGTCAGCGGGTCATGGCTCTGGCCGCCATGGATGGTGCGCGTGGAAAAAGCCAGGCGGTTCTTGCCCGATGGGGATGTTTCAGCAGTCATCGTGCGCGCCTCAAATGGTTGATCAGGTCGATACGGGTTATCAGGCCGACGAACTCGTCGCCATCGAAGATGATGGCGACCTCGTTGCGGTCGAACACCGGCAGCAGCGCATCCAGCGTCTGGCTGGCCTGCAGCGTGTGCAGATTGGAGGTCATGGCGGTGCGCACCGGGGCGTTGAAGCGGTCCCAGCGGCCGTCATAGGGGCCGTCGACCTTGGCCAATATATCGCCCTCATCGATAATGCCGACCAGCTTGCCATTGTCCAGCACCGGCAGCTGCGAGACATCGGAGCGGCGCATGCGGCCATAGGCGTTGAGCAGGCTTTCGTCGGGGCCGACATAGACGGTGTCGCCGGTGCGGTGCGAGCGCATGACAAGGTCGCGCAGATCGCCATGCTGTTCCTGTTCGGCCAGCCCCTGTTCGGCCAGCCAGAAATCGTCGAACACCTTGGACAGATATTTGTTGCCGCTGTCGCAGACGAAGGTGACGACGCGTTTCGCTGTCGTCTGCTCGCGGCAATAGCGAAGCGCGGCCGACAGCAGCGTGCCGGAAGACGAGCCGGCGAGAATGCCTTCCTTCGAAAGCAGGTCCCGCACGGCCAGCATGCTCTGCTTGTCTGGGATGGAATAGGCTTTCCTGACCAGCGACAGATCGGCATTGGGCGGCACAAAATCCTCGCCGATGCCTTCGACGGTCCAGCTGCCGGCCTCTTCCATCTTGCCGGTCTTGATCAGCGGCGCCAGCACCGACCCCACCGGATCGGCCAGCACCATTTCGGTCTTCGGCGATGTTCTGGCGAAGTAGCGGCCAAGCCCGGTCAGCGTGCCGCCGGAGCCGACGCCGACGACCACGGCGTCGAGGTCGCCATCGAGCTGGGCAAGGATTTCCGGTCCGGTGGTGGTCTCATGCGCCTCGGGGTTGGCCGGGTTGGCGAACTGGTTGGCGTAGAAGGCGCCGGGCGTTTCCGATGCGATCTTCTCGGCCATGTCCTGGTAATATTCGGCATGGCCCTTGCCGACATCGGAGCGCGTCATGCGCACTTCGGCGCCGAGCGCGCGCAGATGCTGGATCTTTTCGCGCGACATCTTGTCGGGCACGACGAGGATGATGCGGTAGCCCTTGGGGATGCCGACCTGGGCGAGGCCGAGACCGGTATTCCCGGCGGTCGCCTCGACGATGGTGCCGCCGCGCTTCAGCTTGCCTTCCTTCTCGGCCGCGGCAATCATCGACAGCGCAATGCGGTCCTTGATCGAGCCGCCGGGATTCTGGCTTTCGAGCTTGATGAACAGCCGGCACTTGCCGGTGTCGAATTTGGTCAGTTCGACCACCGGCGTCTGGCCGATGAGGTCGAGCACCGAGGCGTATGGCGGACGCAGGCGCGATAACGTGCCGTCCGAACTGCCTGGCGCAGCTTTTCCGTGCTCGCTCATGTCGATGTGCTCCCTTGAACAAGCGACCGCCTCGGGGGCAGAGCGGCAGCGTAGCTTCTTTTCCGGCCGTTTGCAGTCGGAAAGAAGGTAGATCGTGCCAATCAACCGGCGAGAGGGGGAATGGAATTCCAGTTTGAAGCCGGCTTTGGACTCAAGCCCAACACCCTCCGTAGCGATCCTTCCCACCCCCCTCTGAGGGGCGTGCTATCCCGCCGACGTCAACAGCTTTACCCTAGCAGCTGCTTGCTCAGCCTAGCGCATTGCACGCGGATGTCGGGGATGGCGTCGATCTCGAAGAAGGTGCCGCGGGTCAGCGGCCCGACGGCGAGGATCTTGGCCGATGCGGTGCCGTCGCCGGCGATGATTTCGCACTTGGCTGTGACATCGAGACCAAGCCGCAGCGGGTCGGGCCGCGCCAGGCCGCGGTCGACCAGCGAGCGCACGACGCTGTTCGACGTCGTCGAGATGTCGCGGGCGATGCCGGTGCAATCATAGATGCGCGCGACCTGCAGCGTTTCCAGCGCCTTTGTGTGGCGAGACTGGATGCCGACGGTGAATCCATCGCCAGCCTCGATGCCGACGACACGGCCGGCGACCGGGCGGATGCGGCCGGTGCGCACCGCTTCGGTGACGCGGGCATGCACCTCGGGCGCCAGCCGATGGCGATGGATGTCCCACCAGGCCTTGGTGTGCTCAACGAAGCGGCGCTTGGCCGAGGACGGCCAGTTCTGCCAGATCTTCTGATTGAAGGGTCGCAGCCCATCGACGACGTCGCGCCAGTCGATGCCGGCCTTCTGGTTTTCGCGGATCAGATCGCGGAACCAGCCGACGAAATAGGAGAGCTGCGTGCCGAGCGGAATGTCGGCGACGTCGAGCTTGATCGGGTTGCCCTTGCGGTGCGGCGACGGCAGCAGCCCGCGCCGCGATACGGCGACGATCTCGCCGCGATGGCCGCGCTGCTCGAGCGACAGGAAGGCGTCGACCATGCTGAGCCCGGTGCCCAGCACCAGCACGCGGGCTTCAGGATCGAGCGCGGTGTCGGCCTCGGTGCCCATGCGGATTGCGTGCCCTTGGCCGGCGCCGGGCTGCTCGTCATGGCCGGTGGCAAGCACCGCCAGATGCGCGACGACGCTGGTGCCGTTGGCCAGCACAACTTCGACGCCGGACGATGTCGGCGAGATCGACAGGCTTTCCTCGCGAATCAGCCTGAGACGGCCGGTTTCCTTTTCGCGCGCTTCGAGTTCGTCGAGCACTTCCTTGAGGTAGCGGGCATAGACGCTGCGCGGTGCATAGAAGGGTGTCTGCGGCGTCTGTTCCTGGCTTATCAGGCCGCGCCCCTGCAACCAGCGCCAGAAATTCAGGGGATCGTCGGCATAGGCGCTCATCCCCGCAGCGCTGACATTCAGCACGTGCGCCGACAAAAGCGTCGAATAGGCGATGCCCTGGCCGAAATGCGGACGCTTTTCGATCAGCGTGACGCGAAGGTCCGGGTTGGGCGACTTCAGCAGATGCGCGGCCAACACGACGCCGCTGGCGCCGCCACCGACGATGATGATCGAGCTGCGGATGATCGAATTGGCGCGCGCGACGCTCATGCGAGCACGCTCAGGATCAGGCGGGGACCTTTTGCGCCGGCGCAAGCTCGTCGATGTCCCTCGCGACCGGAAGGTCGTCGAGGACGATGTCGCGCATCTCGGCCAGCGTGCGCTGGTCGAGCACCTCGGCGATCGCCTGCCGGACCTCGAGCATCAGATGTCGGACTTGGCATGTCGCCTCATTGCAGTCTTCACAGCGCTGATACTGAGTGCGGCTGGCGCAGGGGATGGGCGCCAGCGGTCCGTCGAGGACGCGCACGACATGGCCGACCTTGATCTCGTCGGCCGGGCGCGCCAAGCGATAGCCGCCATCCTTGCCCTTGCGGCTCTGGACGAAACCGGCATTGCGCAATTCGCCCAGAATGGCGTCGAGGAATTTCTTCGGAATGTTGTTGCCGCTGGCGATGTCGCCGACAAAGGCGAGCTGTCCCGTCGGCAGTTGCGCCAGATGGACCAGCGCCTTGAGGCCGTACTTGCCTTTTTTGGTGAGCATAGACCGAATGTTTCTCTGTCAGGCGATGGCCCAAAACCATCGGTTGCGAAACGCCTGACGTGCCTCCCCGCCGCGTGCAAGCTGCTTCGACACATAAATTCTACTGACATGATATACAAGCCGAGAAACCTTGATTTTGCTTCGTTTTCACGCCGCAGGGGCCACTTTGGCAAGGCTTTGTGCCGTTAAGGTCACAGCCAGCCGCGAGCGATAGCGGCGATGAGCGGCGGCTCCTGCTCCCAATGTCGATAAGATTACTATACTTACCGTCGAACACGCGGAACGTGTTTTCAAATCAACCGTCTTTTACAGCATGGATTTGCGCCATTTGGGGCTTTGCCAGGAATTTTGGGTCGCAGCCCGCGGATCGGCGAAACATGACTCCCGACAACTCGGGCGCCGCCCTGCGCCCGATATCAGGACGCCGCGTTGTCGCTCTGAGACCGGGCGGCCTTGGCGGCCACCGGCACGCCGCTTGAGCGCAGCATCCAGCGGTGGCCGTCGCTGCGGAAGTCGGTGAGGCTCAACGGCTCGACATCGATCCTGCGGCAGGCCGCAAGCGGCGCGCCGAGCACCAAATCAGGCCTCTTCCGTAGCCAGGGTTGGCAGGACCACCAACTCTTCAGCACCTTTCGGGCGCCGTTTGCGTTTGCGCACGGTTCGACACGGGCCGGTCACCGCGCCCGCATCAGCCGGTGGTTTTTTTCTAACAAGTGCTTCTTGCTTGGAAGGATTTAACTCTACAAGAATGATAGAATTAGCTGACTATGAACAGGCATCCGGTTTTTCTCATTTTTCATGGAGCCTTTCATGTCCAGCATTTCGCGACGCATTGTCCTCCTGTCGTCGGCAGCTTTGGCGGGTGCGGCCTTCCTCGGCCCGGCCCAGGCGCAGGACCTCAACATCACCATCGGCTACCAGACGGTGGTCGAACCTTCCAAAGTAGCGCAGGCCGACGGCGCCTATGAAAAGGCGACCAAGGCCACGATCGACTGGCGCAAATTCGATTCGGGCGCCGATGTCATCGCCGCCGTTGCATCCGGTTCGGTCGATATCGGCTATGTCGGCTCGAGTCCGCTGGCCGCGGCCGCCAGCCGCGAACTGCCGATCCAGACCATCTTTGTCGTCGGCCTGATCGGCCAGTCCGAGGCGCTGGTCGCCCGCAATGGATCCGGCATCGAGAAGATCGCCGACCTCGCCGGCAAGAAGGTGGCGGTGCCGTTCGTGTCGACCACGCATTACAGCCTGCTTGCCGCGCTGAAGCACGAAAACGTCGACCCGAAGTCGGTCGAAATCCTTAATCTCAGGCCACCGGAAATAGCCGCCGCGTTCGCTCGCGGCGACATAGACGCGGCCTATGTCTGGGATCCGGCGCTCGGCCAGATCAAGACGACAGGCAAGGTGGTGCTGGATTCCTCGCAGGTTGCCGCCTGGGGCGCGCCGACCTTCGACGCCTGGATCGTGCGCACCGACTTCGCCGAAAAGAACCCGGACGCCGTGCGCGATTTCGTCAAGGTGACCGGCGAATCCTATGCCCAGTTCCTGGCCAAGCCCGAGGCATGGTCGGTTTCGTCGCCGGAAGCGGCCAAGATCGCCAAGATCACCGGTGCCAAACTGGAAGAGGTGCCGCAGCTCCTCAAGGGTTACGTCTTCCCGACATTGGAAGAGCAGGCTTCCGACAAATTCCTCGGCGGCGGCACGGTCAAGGCGATCGAGGCAGCTTCGGCCTTCCTCAAGGAGCAGGGCAAGATCGACGCCGTGCTGCCCGACTATTCGAAATACGTGTCGTCGAAATACGTGACCGAGGCTCTGGCCTCGAACTGATCTTCTGTTTTACGCAATTCCGGACGGAAAACCGCTTCACACTTTTCCTGGAATGCTCTGAACACGCGCGGGTTCCTCTTCCCTGACGCCGCGTGCTGCCTGTCCCGGATCCGCTTAACGAGGGCCGGGGCAGGCTGATTTTCTTCCGGAGCCCCTTTTCATGCCGCATCTCGTACTCGACCCGCATCTCGTACTCGACAAGGTCTCGGTTCACTATGACGGCCAGGCAGCGCCGGCGGTCGACCGAGTTTCCATCGATGTCGCCAAGGGCGATTTCGTCGTGCTGGTCGGCCGCTCCGGCTGCGGCAAGACCTCGCTGCTCAATGTCGCCGCCGGCCTGGTCGAGCCCGCGCGCGGAGTCGCCACGATCGGCGGCAGGCCGATCACCGGCCCAGGCTCCGACCGGGCGGTCGTGTTCCAGAACGATGCGCTGTTTCCCTGGCTGACGGCTCGTGAAAACGTCGCCTTTGCGCTCAGGCTGCGCGGCGTGCCGCGAGCCGAGCGGGCGCGCCGCGCCGACCAGTTGCTGGCGCTGGTCAAGCTTGACGGCGTCGGCGACAAACGCATCTGGGAATTGTCCGGCGGCATGCGCCAGCGCGTCGGACTCGCCCGTGCACTCGCCGCCGAACCGGAATTCCTGCTGCTCGACGAACCGCTCGGCGCACTCGATGCGCTGACGCGCGAGCGCATGCAGACGACGCTGCTCGACCTGTGGACCGCAAGCCGGGTCGGCGTGCTGATGGTCACGCACGGCATCGAGGAGGCGCTGGTGCTGGCCACAAGCATCGTCGTTTTGGCGCCCGGACCGGGCCGCGTGGTGCGGACATTCGAGACCAGTTTCAGCCGCCGCTATGCCGCAGGCGAGCCGATCCGCGCCATCAAGGCCGATCCAGTCTTTGCCGCGGCGCGCGGCGAGCTGACCGATGCGATCTTCGAAGGAGAGGCGGCATGAGCGTCACCTCCTACAGCGAGCGGCCGGCCACCGGGACCGGCGAGGCCGATGCCATTTCGGTGCCGTGGTCGCGGCCGGTGCGGAAGCGGCGCGGGGTTTCCTCGCGGGCGATCAGCGCCGTCACCATCCTGGTCGTGCTGGCGGCATGGGCGCTGTCTGCGCGCCTGCAACTGGTGTCGCCGGTGTTCCTGCCGTCGCCCGCCGCCGTGTGGACCAAGTTCATCGTGGTGATCAAGGACGGCTTCGTCGACGCGACTTTGCTCCAGCATATCGTCGCCAGCCTCGGTCGCGTGTTCGCGGCGCTGCTCGCGGCCATCGTCATCGGCGTTCCGGTTGGGCTGGCTATCGGCATTTGGACGGTCGGGCGCGGCATCTTCGATCCCTTGCTCGAATTTTTGCGGCCGATCCCGCCGCTCGCCTATCTGCCGCTGGTCATCATCTGGTTCGGTATCGGCGAACCGTCAAAGATCCTGGTGATCGCCATTGCCATGCTGGCGCCGGTGGCGCTGTCGACGGCCTCGGGCGTGCGCGGTGTCTCAAAGGAGCGCATCGATGCGGCCCGTTCGCTTGGTGCGACGCAGCGCCAAGTGGTGCGCCATGTCATCCTGCCCAGCGCGCTGCCGTCGATCCTCACCGGCCTGCGCATCGCGCTCGGCGCCGGCTGGTCGACGCTGGTTGCAGCCGAGCTGGTGGCGGCAACGCGCGGCCTCGGCTTCATGATCCAGTCGGCCGCCCAGTTCCTGGTCACCGATGTCGTGGTGATGGGAATAGTGGTGATCGCGACAATAGCCTTCGTGCTGGAATTCATCATCCGCCGGATCGAGCGTCAGCTGGTTCCGTGGGCGGGAAAGGAATGACAACAAGTTTCTGCCGGTTTGACCGGCTGCTTCCCTTCGCAGCACGGCGACCGCCGACCCCGGAACAGAAGGAGTGATGTCATGACCCAGTCCACCTTGGTGCTGTTCGCCCATCTCGGCAACTGGCTGCTCGCCTGGCGGGAGAACTCGTCGTCGCAGCCGCAGCCGAAATCGCCGGCCCCCGTGCAACTCGACGCCGAACGCGACCGCCTGCCGCCACGCGACGAGGGATTTTACTGGGCCTGGCAGTATTGGTCGCAGTGAGGTGATGGTGATTAGCGCCAGCCTTCGCGATTTCGTCATCCTAGGGCGAAGCAAGGAGCGAAGCGACGCGGCGCAGACCCTAGGATCCATGCCGAGACGCTGATGCTACGCTCCAGGGGAGCAACAAACCGGGCGCCTACCACCCGGTTCCGCCAAACAGCTCAAACCACTCCGGATTGGCCTTCTCTATCAGTTCGATCTTCCACTGTCTCGGCCATCGCTTCAGCGACTTCTCGCGTTGAATGGCATCGGTGATGTCGAAGAATTCCTCATACCAGACCAGCCGTTGAACACCGTAGCGGCTGGTGAAGCCTGCGCCCTGGCCGGATTTGTGTTCAGGCATGCGGCGGGCGAGATCGTTGGTGACGCCGATGTAGATCGTGCCGCGTTTTTGGCTTGCAGTCATGTAGACGTAGCCGGTCATGGTTTCAGGGTATCGAGCCTCGGTTCGCGCACAAGCGACATTCTGATCCGTTCCACTCTACGGCAAACGTCACGGCATGGATCCTAGGGTCTGCGCCGCGTCGCTTCGCTCCTTGCTTCGCCCTAGGATGACGAGCGCTGGGTTCTGAAGAAAATATTTCCACGTCAAGCAGCCAACTCGCAAAATCGTTTCTCTACTAAATTTATAGACCTACCTAGCCTTGTCTCTCATCCACGGCAGGGAGCCCTTCCCGGCGCCGGTTCGCAGCGAAGGAAGAGGGATCATGTTCAGCCTGACCAGACGCGTTTTCGGCCTTGGCCTTTTGGCGGCGGGCATTGCTGCCTCGCTCAGTGCCTCGGCGCAGGAGTTGAAGCAGCTCAACATCGGCTATCAGAAGACCGGCCTGCCGGTCATCGCCCGGCAGCAGCAGGTGATCGAGAAGGCGCTGAGCGACAAGGGTGTCGCGGTGAAATGGGTCGAATTCACCGCCGGCCCGCCGCTGGTCGAGGCGCTCAATGTCGGCGCCATCGATGTCGGCTGGACCGGCGACGCACCGCCAATCTTCGGCCAGTCGGCCGGCGCCAACATCGTCTATGCGGCGGCACTGCCGGCCAATGGCGACGGCGAAGCGATCTTCGTCAAGCCGGCATCGCCGATCCAGTCGCTCGCCGACCTCAAGGGAAAGCGCATCGGCGTCGGCAAAGGCACCAGCGCGCACAATCTGCTGGTCGCGGCACTCGAAAAAGCAAACATCCCCTTCGACCAGATCACCCCGGTCTATCTCAGCCCGGCCGATGCTGCGGCGGCTTTCGCCAGCGACCAGATCGATGCCTGGGCGGTCTGGGATCCGTTCTACGCCATCGCCGAGACACGCTACCAGCCGCGCGTGCTGGCGCGCTCCAGCGAGGTGCTGAAGGTGAACACCTATTTCCTCGCCAACAAGGATTTCGCCAAGGCGCATCCGGAGACGATCGCCACGACGATATCGGCGCTCGGCGTGGCGGCGAAATGGGCGGACGCGAACCGCGACAAGGTTGCCGCGGCGCTGCATGAGGTGACCGGCGTGCCGCTCGATGCACAGACGATCGCGGCCAACCGCACCAAATTCGGCATCTTCCCGATCACCGACGAGATCATCGCCGGCCAGCAGGCGACAGCCGATCGCTTCTACAAGCTCAAGCTGATCCCGAACGCGGTGCGCATCTCCGACGCCGTGTGGACCGCACCGGGCAATTGAACTTTCTTGTGTGGCGCCGGGCGGAAAACGCCCGGCGCCTTTGCCGTTTCAAGCTTCAGGGATTTCGCCATGACCGCTTCATCAAGCCCGCAAGCCGGCCCGCTCGATTTCTTCTGGTTCATCCCGACGCATGGCGACGGCTCCTATCTCGGCTCCGAACAGCAGCAGCGGCCGCCGGAGTTCGCTTACTTCAAGGAGATCGCACAGGCCGTCGACCGGCTCGGCTTTCCCGGCGTGCTTTTGCCGACCGGGCAGAATTGCGAGGATTCCTGGATCACCGCCTCCGGCCTTGCAGCGCTGACGGAAAAGCTCAAATTCCTGGTGGCGCTACGGCCCGGCGTGACGTTGCCCACCTTCGCGGCGCGCCAGACGGCGGCGCTCGACCGGCTGAGCAATGGCCGCCTGCTGCTCAATGTCGTGGTCGGCGGCAACCCGACCGAGCTTGCCGGCGATGGCGTGTTCCTGCCGCATGATGAGCGCTATGCGCAGGCGCAAGAGTTCCTGACCATCTGGCGCGCGCTGGTGTCGGGCGAGAGCGTCAACTTCAACGGCAAATATTACCGCGTCGACAATGGCCGCCTTGACCTTCTGCCGCAACAGGAGCGGCCGCCGCTCTATTTCGGCGGCTCGTCCGATGCCGGCCAGGAGCTCGCCGCCGATCTCGTCGATATGTACCTGACCTGGGGCGAGCCGCCGGCGCAGGTGGCGGAAAAACTCAGCGCGGCGCGCAAAAAGGCTGAACGGCGCGGCCGCAAACTGCGTTTCGGCATCAGGCTTCATTTCATCGTGCGCGAGACCGAGGAAGAGGCCTGGCGCGCCGCCGACCGGCTGATCAGCCACGTCACCGATGCCCAGATCGAAAATGCCCAGGCCCGCTTCACCAAGGAGATGGACTCTGTGGGACAACGGCGCATGGCCGAACTGCATGGCGGCCGCCGCGACAGGCTGGTGGTTTCGCCCAATCTGTGGGCCGGCGTCGGCCTGGTGCGCGGCGGCGCCGGCACCGCGCTGGTCGGCTCGCCGGAGCAGATCGTCGAGCGCATCCGCGAATATCAGGCGATCGGCATCGACACCATCATCGGCTCTGGCTACCCGCATCTCGAGGAAGCCTACCGCGTCGCCGAGCTTCTGTTCCCGCGTCTCGGCCTGGGCACCAGGCGGGCACGGGCGCATGAGAACATCGCCAATGAATTCGCCGTCGGCTTCCACGGCGCCAACCGCCTTCAGGCGTCGTCATGAGCCTGGCTCAACGGGCCAAACAGAACGGCATCGGCTGGCTGCTGCCGGCGTTGGTCATAATTGGCTGGGAAGCCGCCAGCCGCGCCGGCGTGATGCCGGCCAATGTGCTGCCGGCGCCGAGCGCGGTGGCCGAGGCCTTCTGGCGGCTGACGCTATCGGGCGAGCTGATACAGAACATCGGCGTCAGCACGCTGCGCGCGCTGGCCGGCTTTGCCATCGGCGGCTCGATCGGCTTTGCACTCGGCCTTGCCAACGGGCTGTCGGCGCTCAGCCGCGGCCTGACCGACACGACGCTGCAGATGATCCGCAACATCCCGCATCTGGCGCTGATCCCGCTGGTCATCCTGTGGTTCGGCATCGACGAGGAAGCAAAACTGTTCCTGGTGGCGCTCGGCGTGTTCTTCCCGATCTACGTCAACACGCTGCTCGGCATCCAGAGCGTCGACCCGCAGCTGGTCGAGATGGGCAGGGTCTACGGCATGGACCGCCGCGCGTTGTTTTTTCAGGTGATCCTGCCCGGCGCGCTGCCGGCGATCTTCGTCGGCCTGCGCTATGCGCTGGGCATCATGTGGCTGACGCTGATCGTTGCCGAAACCATCTCGGCCAGTTCCGGCCTCGGCTACATGGCCATGCAGGCACGCGAATTCCTGCTGATCGATGTGGTCGTGCTGTCGATCCTGATCTATGCGCTGCTCGGCAAGCTTGCCGACAGCTTCGCCCGCCTGCTCGAGCGGCTGTCGCTCGGCTGGCATCCCGCATTCCAGAACGCCTGAGGGTTCGATGCCAACCGCCAGCCTGACCGCCATCCGTTCCTTCGTCGCCGCGCCGGAACCGTCACGGCCGGAGGAGGCCGTCGAAAGGCAGCGCGCCTTTGCCTTCAAGGGCGTGGAAAAGCGCTTTGGCGACAAGGTCGTGCTCGACGGCATCGATCTCGATGTGCCCGTCGGACAGTTTGTGGCCGTCATCGGCAAGAGCGGCTGCGGCAAGAGTACGCTGTTGCGGCTGCTGGCCGGGCTCGATCGGCCAACCGCTGGATCCCTTACATTCGGGCCGGAGGCGAAGGCCGGCGCCGGCGAAGAGAGCCGCTTCATGTTCCAGGAGCCGCGGCTGTTGCCCTGGGCCAGCGTGGTGAAAAACGTCGAGGTCGGGCTGACCGGGCTTGCCACCGGTGCGGAAGCCAGGCGGCGCGCGCTCGCCATCCTGGGTGAAGTCGGCCTCGCCGACCGCGCCGACGAATGGCCCTCGGTGCTGTCGGGCGGCCAGAAGCAGCGCGTGGCGCTGGCGCGTGCACTGATCGGACAGCCAAAGATTCTGGCGCTCGACGAGCCGCTCGGCGCACTCGATGCGCTGACCCGCATCGAAATGCAGCAGCTTCTGGGACGCATCTGGCTGGAGCAAAAATTCACCGCCGTGCTGGTCACGCATGACGTCGCCGAGGCGGTTGCGCTCGCCGACCGGGTGGTGGTGATCGACGAGGGCCGCATCGCGCTCGATCTCGACGTGTCGGTGGCGCGGCCGCGCCGGCGCGGTTCGGTCGAGCTTGCCAGGCTGGAGGGCAGGATTCTGGATCAGCTGTTCGGGTAGTGCTGTCGCGGGCAGGGCATTCTATCCGAACCGGATAGATAGGTAACAGAATGGACCGGCAATATGGGGTGGCTGTTTTCTTGCTCGCCGGGTTGGCCCTGTTTGCGACTGCGGGTTTGACCAGCGCCTTCCCCCACTCCGTCACCGCTTCGCGGCGCCACCTCTCCCCCCTCCGGAGGGAGAGGAAGGGAGCCAGGCCGCATAAGTTCGCGCCCCTGCAAGGCTCGCGCCTTTCCTCTCCCCCGTCGATCGGGGGAGAGGTGTCGAGCGAAGCTCGACGGAGTGGGGGTCGATCTGTGGCGGTCGACTTTCGTCGCAACTCACCCCGGCGAACGGCTCGCCCATACCAGCCCGGCGAAACCGACCAGCATGGTCACGATGCCGATATAGAGCCATTGCGACTGGCCGGTCATGAAGCTGCCGCCGACCACGCCAATGCCTTGCAGCGACCACAGCGCGCCGATGGCCAGTACGATCAGAGCCAGCGGATATTTGAGCAGTCTCATCGTTGGAATCCCTTTTCAAAGTCGATGGTCAACTGCGCCATGACCGTGATGACAGAGCGAAAGGACGGCGCCCAATCGCGCTCTCTTCTACTTGTAATATAACGTCCTGCCTTGCTCACGGAGTCTGTGAAACAGCTCGCAATATCGCCAGCGATACGGCCGCGCCACACGAAAGATGCCTGACAAACTGTTTCCCAGCGACTCCAAACGTGTGCCGGTGCCACGGAACTGCCCGATGCTTGCCGCATTTCCTGCCTTATTCGACACTTAACGGCTGGGGTCTGTCGAAAACGGAGCCATCCCCCCAACATGAAGAAAACAAACCAGACCGCGCTTGTCGCGGTAACGATCGCGGCTGGCCTAATGGTCGGTGCATCCGCCTCCTCCGCCGCTGGCCAGTGCGGTCGCGCCTCCTGGTACGCACTGCATTCCAGGACCGCCAATGGCGAACGCATGAACCCGTCGGCGCTGACCGCCGCGCACCGCAGCCTGCCTTTCGGCACCAAGTTGAAAGTGACCAACCAGAATAATGGCCGCAGCGTCATCGTGCGCATCAACGACCGCGGCCCGTTCATCAAAGGGCGCGTGCTCGATCTGTCCAAGGGCGCCGCCGGCCAACTCGGCTTCATCGGCTCCGGCCATACCTCGGTGTGCATGGCGCGCGTCTAGATCTGTCCAAGTCCGGCCCGATCGGGCCGGACACATCCTGCCCCGTTGTCCAACAGCCTTGCATTTTGCAGTGCACATTGAGCCGGCTGCACCCGCCCAACGCGGTTTCTCAATGCCTTGGACGGAAGATTGGCATATGTCACGCCACGTGACGTATTGCATCGCAGCAATATCTTGTTAACCTCCGCGCGAGACATTCAAGGCTCGGCGCTGTCCGTCGTCCCTTCGGTCACGGCAGCTGCGGAGTACCTGATGTTCTACCAGCTCTACGAAATGAACCATGCCGCCCTGCAGCCCGCGCGGCTTTATGCCGATGCAGTGCGGCTGTTCTACACCAACCCGCTCAATCCGTTTTCGCATACGCCGTGGGGCCGCTCGGTCGCCGCCACGGCCGAACTGTTCGAGCGCACAACGCGCCGCTACAGTAAGCCGCATTTCGGCCTGAGCAAGACCGTGGTCGACTGGAAGAGCGTCGAGGTCAGCGAAAAGACCGTGTGGTCGCGGCCGTTCTGCAATCTCACCCGCTTCGAGCGGTCGGTGCCCGCCGGGCGCAAGGCCGACCCCAAGCTTCTCATTGTGGCGCCGATGTCGGGCCATTATGCGACGCTGCTGCGCGGCACGGTCGAGGCGATGCTGCCCTATGCCGACGTGCACATCACCGACTGGGTCGATGCCCGCATGGTTCCGGTGACCGACGGCCATTTCGACCTCGACGATTATATCGACTACATCATCGACATGCTGCATGCGCTGGGGCCGGACACCCATGTGATGGCGGTGTGCCAGCCTTCGGTGCCGGTGCTGGCGGCGGTGGCGCTGATGGAAAAGCGCGGCGATCCCTTCGTGCCCTCGACCATGACCTTGATGGGCGGGCCGATCGACACACGCCGCAATCCGACCGCGGTCAATCTGCTGGCCAAGGAAAAGGGCATCGACTGGTTCCGCGACAACGTCATCATGCACGCGCCCTGGCCGGTGCCGGGCTTCGGCCGCGAAGTCTATCCGGGCTTCCTGCAGCTGTCGGGCTTCATGAGCATGAACCTCGACCGCCACATCACCGCCCACAAGGACTTCTTCATGCATCTGGTCAAGCATGACGGCGACAATGCCGAGAAGCACCGCGATTTCTACGACGAATATCTGGCGGTGATGGACCTGACGGCGGAATTCTATCTGCAGACCGTCGACACGGTGTTCGTGCGCCATGCGCTGCCCAAGGGCGAGATGACGCATCGCGGCGAGGTGGTCGACACCAAGGCGATCCGCAATGTCGCGCTGTTCACGGTCGAAGGCGAGAACGACGACATTTCCGGTCTCGGCCAGACCCAGGCCGCCCACGATCTCTGCCCCAACATCCCGGCTGACCGGCATGCGCATTACATGCAGCCGGCCGTCGGCCATTACGGCGTCTTCAACGGGTCGCGATTCCGCTCGGAAATCGTGCCGCGCATCGTCGATTTCATCACAAGCTACGGCCGCCAAACACGGGTAGCGGTGAAACCCAAGCTGGTCCGCTCCGCCAAAGGCTGAGGCTCGATCCGGCTGCAGCGTGCATTGCCCGCAAAAGCGGGGCGATTTTGCGCCCCACAGGCGTTCTGTTGCACAATAGACGCTGTTGGGCGGGCGCGGGTAACCATGCCGAAGAATCTGGCTCCCCCGATAATTGACACGGAGTGTAAATCCCCTTTAACCTTTCGTTAACAACAAGGGCGAACGGGGACAATGACTTCCTCACCGATGGCACGGACGCTGCGCTTGTGGGCGGCAGCAGGGCTGGCGATCTCTGCGTGCTGGGCAGTGCCGGCACTTGCAGGCGGCGCCATGGCGACGGGCGGCATGACCTCGCAGCCGATCGGCCACTATGATTTCTGTAAAACCCAGCCCGGCGAATGCTCGATCCGGCCGAGCAACCTCAACCCCGCCGCGATGACCGACGCCTTCATGCGCAAGCTGATCAACGTGACGTCAAGGGTCAACGCCGCCGTCAAGCCGATGAGCGACTACGACATCTATGGCAAGGACGAGGTCTGGGCCTATCCCGACAAGGGCGTCGGCGACTGCGAAGACTATGTGCTGGAAAAGCGCCGCCAGCTCTCGCGCTCTGGCGTGTCGCTGGCCGATCTCTTGATCACCGTCGTGCGCAAGCCGGACGGCGAAGGCCATGCCGTGCTGACGGTGCGCACCGACAAGGGCGACTACGTCCTCGACAATCTGACCGACAAGGTGAAGATCTGGGACGCCACCGGCTATCGCTTCCTCAAGCGGCAGGCCATCGACAACACCGGCCGCTGGGTCTCGATCCGCGGCGGCCAGCAGGTGCTGGTCGGCGCGGTTCAGTAAATAAGGACGATGCATGTGAGCGCGTCGCTGCGAACAGCTTCGTCGGAAGCCCGCGGCTAATAACTTTCACGAGATAACCGCAAGTCGGCGCTGCCCCTCATTGCCCTGCCGGGCATTTCTCCCCGTATAGTGACGGGGAGAAAGATGCTGCCATCGGTGATTTCGCCAATCGTCAACGTTGCAAAATAGGCGCAGCGCGGCGGATGAGGGCAGCGCTGACCTCGAAATCTTATCTCTCGAAACGCCTCCTCAAAAAATTTCGCTACCTGCGTGAACCAAACCGTCTCCAGCGGCGACACACAGCCGTAAACAGAAACCCAACCATGGAGACTTCAAATGACTGCTTTCCTGCGTAATGCTTTCCTCGCCGCCATCGCGGTATCGTCCCTGGCCGGATCCGCTATGGCCGACCAGACCGGCTGCGCCAAGAACAACCAGTGGGGCAATCGCTGTTGCGATCTCACCTCGGACTGCCTGGGTGGCGGCCGCGGCGGCGATCATGACAGCACTGGCGGCCGTGGCGGCCAGGCCGGCGCGAAGTAATCTCGCTATATGCCCGCTGGCTAACGGCCGGCGGGCATCGCCTTCAGGATGAAATGCCGGCGCTATTGATGAGCATTCGTGGCCTTGGCGCCGCCCTACTTACGCCGCTCCAGTGCGGCCCGGATCGAGGCGGTGATGCGGGCAAGCTCGGCTTCGCTCAGCTTCTCGATGTTCTCGGCCAGGAGATTGGCCAACTCGGTGGCGGCAGGACTGAGGCCGGACGTATCGAGTCTCACCCGCGGATGTGAGGCCTCGGCCAGACGCGCCAGCTCTTCGGCATCGTCCCAGATGACGTTGAAATAGCCGATGATCTTCTGGATCAGCGTCCAGGTCGGCGCGCCGCGGCGGCCATGTTCCAGCGCCGACAGATAGGCGGCGCTGACTCCGATCGCCTGCGCCATGTCCTTCTGGCGCAAGCCGCGCTCGGCTCGAAGCGCCCGCAGTTTTTCGCCGAACGGCGTCATCAGCGGGTTCGCCTGAGCCGAACGTATAGCGCGCCCGAACCGCCGTGGTTGCGGGCGGCGTGATCGTGGCTGGAGACCAGCGGCCGGAAGGCAGGCGTCGACAGCCAGGCAGGCACGGCGCGCCGCAAGACGCCGTCGCCGCCCGACGACGACCCTTTTCCCGTAATGACGAGGACATAGCGGATGCCGCCGGCATGGGCCCGGTGCAGGAACGAAAACAGCAGCGAATAGGCCTCGTCCTGGGTCATGCCATGCAGATCGACGCGGCCTTCGATCGGCAGCCGGCCTTTCCTAAGCTTGTCCAGCGTCGGTTCGTCCAGCGCATGCGAAACATGCTGCGCCTTCGGCTTGGCGGCGAGGACCGGACCGACAGCGACCGGCGTCTGTGCCGGCTTAGGGTCGACGACGATGTCGGGAATGTCGACCGCGGTCCGGCCCTTCAGCGGTCGGGCGGTGCGCGCCACCAGGTTCCACAGCACCCGGTCGTCTTCATTGAGTTTATCGGGACGCTTGCTCATCGATTCGATTCCGAAACGAGAGCGCGTGGAACCAAGGCATAGAAATCGGCCGCGTTGCGAACGACGCCGGCGATCTCGCCGGCCGCATCCCCGGAGCCGGCGAACAGATCGCCCCGCGCCGGTCCGGTGATGGCCGAGCCGGTGTCCTGCGAAATCATCAGCCGCCGGAACGGTTTTCCGTCGAAGGCGGTCAGCGACGGAGCGTCGATGTAGAAGGGGGTACCGAATGTGTGCAGCAGCCGGTCGACCGCGAGCGAACGGCCCGGCGTCAACGGCACCTTGGCGGCGGCGATAGGACCGAGTGCGGCATCGTCGACATCGGCTTCGCGAAAGAAGATGTAGGAGCGGTTCTGCCAGAGGATCTCGTCGATGCGGTCTGGATGCGCCCTGAACCAGGCGCGGATAGACTGCATCGTCACTTTTTCCAGTGGGATTTCGCCGAGTTCGGCGAGAATCTTCCCCGGACCGCTGAAACGTTGGCCGGATTTGGCGGCGTAGGTGACGCGGCAAAGCCGGCCGTCGGTCATCTTCAGCCTGGCCGCACCTTGCACATGGATGAAGAAGACGTCGACCTTGTCGGCAAGCCAGGCGATTTCCAGGCCTTGGCCGGCCAGCGCGCCTCTCTCGATCTCACTGCGGTCGAAATACTCCACCAGGCCCTGCGGCGTATCGCGGGCGAAGGCGAGATAGTCGTCCATGCCCTTGGGGCGGTTGGCGTCATCGATGTCGACGAGGTCGGAAGGCCGCGCCATTAGCGGCACCGTGAATTCATCCGTGCGCACGGGTGAGGCCTCGACCTCGGGCTCGTAGAAGCCGGTGACCAGGCCGGGGTTTTCGGATCGAATCTGGACTGGGGCGAAATGGCGCTCGAAAAAAGCCTTCACCGCCGACCGATTCGCCGGCGAAACGGTGCGCGCCTCGTCATAAGCGCCGGCAAACGCGTTGAACCGGACGCCCAACGAACCGGTGCGGTAGGGCTTGTTCAGGACATGAAAGGCCGAACGGCGGAAGGCTTCGAAAGCGGGCAGATGGTCATCGGAATCCCAACCGGGAAGATCATCGAAGGACTTTTCCACGAAAAGCGGCGAGAGCGACACCTCAGCCTCGCCACTGCCCATGTTTGCCTGCATGTCGCTATCCCAAAAAAGCTGCCCGCATCGGGCGACATGCATAGGCTCAGTCTTCTTCCTCGGTGGCGACCAGCTTCCAGTTCGGATCGCGCGAGCGTGTGTCGCGGGCGAAGGTCCAGACATCCTTGACCTCGGCCACCGTCTCGGGATCGCCATCGATGACCGCACCCGCCTTGTCGCGGGTCGCCGAAATCAGTTCGCTCACGATGCGCAGCGTGATGTGGGCCTCGCCGCCCTTCATCTCGGCCGAGACGATGTCGGCCTTGTCGATGCCGACGAAGGAGGACTGGATCTTTTCGGCTTTCGCCTCGCGGTCGCCAATCGCGGCAACGAAGCCGTCAAAAACCTCGCGCGACAACAGGTTCTTCAGCGTTTTTCGGTCGCCATCGGCATAGGCCATGACGATCATCTCATAAGCCATCTTGGCGCCGTCGACGAAGACTTTGGGGTCGAAGGAGGGATCATTATCCTTGATCGCGCGCAGGCCCTTGTTGAGGTCGGTGTCGGGCTTTGCGAAGGCATCGATGGCCGCATAGGTCTCGGCAGCCGTCTCGCCCGGCATGCGCTTGCGTGGCAGCGAAACCACATTTTCGGGCTTCTGGGTCGCGTCCTTCTCGGTGCGGCTGGCCGTGTACGGATCGAAGGGCGGGCGCTCGCTGCCCGTGCGGCGGCCAAGCACGTTGCGCAGCTGGAAAAAGATCACCACCGCCGCAATCAGAAAGAAAATGGTGCCGAAGTCGAAGAATCCCATATCTTTCGCCAATCAATCCCTGACCTGGCCGGGACCGCCAGCCAATCGGGCGGCGGTCGCATGGCGTTAAACATGCAAAGCATATAGAACGCATGGCGCAATCATTCAAATCAAAGGCAGGCATACCTATCTAACGGCCTCAGTGCCAGCGGCGATTATGCGCCGCCCGGCAAACATGGAAACGATCGGTCAAGACTTGCGCATTTCCTTCCTTCCTCTGTTCCTGCTTGCGCTGCCGCTGCTGGAAATCGCCGGTTTCGTCATTGTCGGCCGCGAGGTCGGGGCGCTCGCCACGGTCGGCCTGGTGCTGGCTTCAAGCATTGCCGGCGTGCTTCTGCTCCGGCACCAGGGTTTTGGTGTCATGGCGCGGGTCCGCGCCGAGATGGCCGGCGGCGGCGACCCCAGCCGCCAGCTCGCGCATGGCGCCATGATCGTGGTCGCCGCCATCCTGTTGATCATCCCCGGCTTCATTACCGATATTATCGGCCTGCTGCTGTTCCTGCCGCCGGTGCGCGACCTTGCCTGGCGCAGGCTCAAGGGCCGCATCGTCGTCGCGACCGATTTCACCGCCGGCGGTTTTCGCGGTAGGTCGCGCGACAAGGTCATCGACCTCGACGACGGCGACTATTCGCGCGAGGACGATTTCAAGCGCGGTCCCGACCATAACTCGCCGTGGCGCCGCCTGAAGGACGACTGACCGTCGCCTTGAGGACGACTGAGGCTACATCGACCCCTTCGGCCTGAAGGCGGCAAACCTTGTCTTGTCATGCCGACCATGCTAGCCAACGCCCGATTTCAATTCGGTCAGCGCTGCTGTCCAGGCAAAAGGAACAAGGCTCATGGCCAGCAAAGATGACGCGCCGGTCGGCGCCGCCAACGGCAACGGCGAAACGGCGCAGCCGTCGCTCAACGTGCTTGCCCAGTATGTGAAGGACCTGTCCTTCGAAAGCCCCGGCGCGCCGAACTCGCTGCGCGGCCGCGACAAGGCCCCAGGCATTGCGATCAATGTCAATGTCAATGCCAACCCGCTCTCCGACAAGCAGTTCGACGTCAATCTGACCTTGAACGCCAAGGCGTCCTTCGACCAGGAAGTGCTGTTCAATGTCGAACTGGTCTATGGCGGCGTCTTCGCCATCGCCGGCTTCCCGCAGGAGCACATGCTGCCGATCCTGTTCATCGAATGCCCGCGGCTTTTGTTCCCGTTCGCCCGCCAGATCATCGCCGAAGCCACCCGCAATGGCGGCTTCCCGCCGTTGATGCTCGACCCGATCGATTTTGCCCAGATGTTCCAGCAGAAGCTGGCCGAGGACCAGGCGGCATCGAAGGTCAAGGTGAGCTGAAGGCAAGCGTCACGCGCATGAGTTGAAAGCCCGGCTTCGTGCCGGGCTTTTATATACTGAGATGCTGGCGGGACAGCACGCCCTCTGCCTTGCCAGGCATCTCCCCCTAAGGGGGAGATTGGCCGTCATCGCGACCTTCGCCAAATTTAGACGTTGCAGGAATGGGCTGGAGCGGCGAAGCTGCTGATCTCCCCCCTTGAGGGGGAGATGGCCGGCAGGCCAGAGAGGGGAGTGACGGAACGCTACCTCCGCGATCCGTTCACCCCGCCGCCACCTTCAGCCACAGCGCCTTTTCGCCCAGCGTCGCCACCAGCCCCGCATGCGCCGCTCGCTCGCCTTCAGTCAGGCGCGGCGGCAGGGCGATTGGCCTGACGGCGATCGAGATGTCGATGTCGGCAACGTCGCCATTGCTGTTGAGCTGCACCACGACCGCGTCGAGGACAAGTGCGGCCTGCTTTCCGCCGATGAGTTCGATGTAGACTTCGGCCAGGAGCTCGGAATCGAGCAGCGCGCCGTGCTTGGTGCGGTGGCCGTTGTCGATGCCGTAGCGGCGGCAGAGCGCGTCGAGCGAATTAGGGCCCATCGGATGCTTGCGCCGCGCCAGCGCCAGCGTGTCGACGACGCGCCCGGTGTCTATGGCCGGCTGGCCGAGCCGCCCGAATTCCGTGTTGAGGAAGCCGATGTCGAAACTGGCGTTGTGGGCGACGAGCTTGGCGCCGTCGGTGAAGGCGAGCCATTCCTCGGCGATTTCGGCAAAGGTCGGCTTGCCGACGAGGTCGGCGGCGCTGATGCCGTGCACGGCTTGCGCCTCGACATGGACGGCGCGCCCCTGCGGATTGATGAATTTGTGGAAGGTGCGGCCGGTCGGGAAGCGGTTGACCAGCTCGACGCCGCCAAGCTCGATGATGCGGTCGTCGCGCATGTCGAGTCCGGTGGTTTCGGTATCGAAAATGATCTCACGCATAGAATCAACCTACTCCTGGAGGAGTAGAATCATGGAGCGGAACAAAATGGCAATGGGTAATGCCGACAGCCTGCCGTCAGGGGCCTGATGGGCGCGACTTATCCCCCAGGAGTTAGCAGGCGAGCTCAGCATCCTGAGAGCTCGGCAATGATCGCGCCGACCGCGGTGCGGGCGGCGTCCATGCCTTCACCGGTGTCGATGACGAAATCGGCCTGCCGGCGCTTTTCGGCGTCGGGCACCTGCTTGGCCAGGATTGCCGCCAGCTTTTCCTCACTCATGTCAGGACGCGCCAGCACGCGGGCGCGCTGGATATCGGCCGGCGCGGTGACGACGACGACCTTGTCGACACGGTTGCGGCCGCCGGTTTCGAACAGCAGCGGAATGTCGAGCACGACGAGCGGCGCGCCGGCGGCGCGGTGCCTTGCCAGAAAGGCATCGGCATCGGCCCGCACCAGCGGATGGACGATCGCCTCCAATGTCTTCAGCGCAGCAGCGTTGCCGAGCACGCGGCGCGCCAACTCGGTGCGGTCGACCCAACCGGCAATCACGGTGCCGGGAAAGGCCGCCTCGACGAGAGGTGCTGCCTTGCCGGCATAGAGGCGATGCACGGTCTCGTCGGAGTCATGCACCGGCACGCCGGCGTCGACGAACATTTTCGCCGTCGTCGACTTGCCCATGCCGATCGATCCGGTGAGGCCGAGCACGGTCATCATTTGGCGCCCATCATTTGCGACCCATCATTTGGCGAGGATGTCGGCGACGATCATCTGTCGCAACTCAGGCGTGACCTGCGGCATCTTGCCGAACCAGCGTTCGAAACCGGGCACAGCCTGGTGCAACAGCATGCCGAGCCCGTCGACCGTCTTCAAATTTCTCGCGCGGGCAGCGGCAAGCAGCGGTGTTTCCAGCGGCACATAGACGATGTCTGCGACAATGGCGTGAGCTGGCAGGCCGGCCGGATCGGCGGCCAGCGTCGCATCGCCATGCATGCCAAGTGCCGTCGTGTTGATCAGCAAGCCGGCATCGCCAAGCAAGTCGCCGACCGCGCCATGCGCCGAGACGCCGGCCCCGAAGCGGTCGGCGAGTTCCTGCGCCCGCGCCAGTGTGCGGTTTACGATGCGGATATCGTTGATGCCGCGCACTTTAAGCGCGTGGATGACCGCGCGCGACGCGCCGCCGGCGCCGAGCACCACGGCCGGAGCGTTTCTCTCCCAGCCCGGGGCATGCTCGTCGAGATTGCCGGCAAAGCCGATCCAGTCCGAATTGCCGCCCCACAGCACGCCGTCGTCCAGCCACAGCATGTTGACCGCGCCGATCATCTCCGCCGCTTCGTCGCGGCGCTCGACCCGGGCGAAGGCGACTTCCTTGTGTGGAATGGTGACGTTGCCGCCCTGATAGCCATTGGCCTCGAGCGACGAGAGGAACTCGGGAAAATCGGCCGGCGCGACATCGATCGCATAATAGCTGCCGTCGATGCCGTATGTGTTCAGCCAATAGCCGTGGATCTTCGGCGAGCGCGAATGCGCGATCGGATGGCCGGTGACGAAAGCTTTTTTCTCAACCATCGATGGCTCCGAGCGCACGCAATTCCGCCAGCACCGGTAACAGCGGCAGGCCGACAATGGTGAAATAATCGCCTTCGATCTTTTCGAACAGCTGGATGCCTTCGCCCTCGATCTGGTAGGCGCCGACGCTCGACAACGCCTTGGCGCCGACGCGGGCCAGGTGCCGGCCGACGAAGGCCGGATCGAGCTTGCGCATGGTAAGGCTGGCGATGCCGACATGGCGCCACAGCACCTTGCCGTTACGGCAGAGCACGGCGGCGCTGTTCAGCTGATGCGTCTTGCCTGACAGCGCCAACAGATGGCGGCGGGCGCCTTCCATGTCGGCCGGCTTGTGGAACACTTCATCTCCCAGTGACAAAGTCTGGTCGCAGCCGAGCACCAAGGCGCCCGATCTGCGTTCGCTGACCTCGGTCGCCTTGGCTTCGGCGAGTATCAGGGCGACATCTTCCGGCGACACACCGCTGTCCTGCAACGGCGCCTCGAGCGCACGCTCGTCGACATCGGCAGGCACCGCTTCGATGCCGAGCCCGGCATTGATGAGCATTGCTTTGCGGAACGGGCTGCCGGAGGCGAGGATGATTTTTTCGGTCATGGGTTCTGGGCCTGGTCGATAGTGGTTGATTGGGGCAGGAGGTCGCGTTGCCATCCCATCATCTATTCTTCCCCCGCAGGGCAACAATGGCTGCCGCGGTCTCTTCGATCGAGCGGCGGCTGACGTCTATCATCGGCCAATTGTGGCGGGTGCAGATCTGGCGGGCATAGGCGAGCTCTTCGGCGATCGAGGCACGGTCGACATAATCGGTCGCTTCGTAGGTGCTGCTGTTGCCGAGCACGCGGTTCTGCCGGACATGCGAGATGCGTTCGGCGGTGGCGATCAGCCCGACGATCAGCGGCTTGGTGGCAGCGACCAGGCTTTCGGGCACCGGCACGCCGAGCACGATCGGGATGTTGGCGGTCTTGATGCCGCGGTTGGCGAGATAGATGCTGGTCGGCGTCTTCGATGTCCTGGAAATGCCGATCAGCACCACATCCGCGTCGTCCATATTGAGCGGCAGCTGGCCGTCATCATGCTCCATGGTGAAATTGAGTGCGTCGATACGGTGGAAATAATCGGCGTCGAGCACATGCTGGGCGCCGACGCGGCGGCCGGCCGGCGTGCCAAGATAGGACTGGAAGACGGTGAGGACCGGCTCCAGCACCGAAACACAGGGCAGCCCCATGGTGGCGCAGCGCTCGTCAATGCCGCGCGCCAGCTTCTGGTCGACGACGGTGTAGAGGATGATGCCCGGTTCCTCCTCTATGTCCTCGAAGACTTTCGCCACCTGCTTTTCGGTGCGGATGAGCGGATAGATATGCTCGATGGCTCGCGCATCCTTATATTGCGCCGAGGCGGCTCGGCCGGCCGCCAGCAGCGTCTCGCCGGTGGCGTCGGAAATCAGGTGCAGATGAAAGAAGCTCTGGGGTTTGTTCACAGGGGGCGCCTCAGGCTGTGGGCTTGTGTGGATAAATAGGGACCGCAAAGGCGACCGGCTGGAGGCGACTGTATCAGAAGGCCAGTTGTCCACAATTCGATGCGCTGTCAGCTCCACGGTGCGGCTGGGGACAAATCTGGGGACGGGCGTTTTTGCCAGCGCTTCATCCACAGAGGCGGTTTTTCAGCTGCTACGCCAAACCATTGACTCCAATGATGGAATCCTGGTCATCCACACTCTTTGCCAATCCCGCGGAAGAAACACGCGACAAAATGCTGGCTGGCCTTTTCCAAGGCAAAGCGGGACAGGTGACAACCACCGATACCAACAGACTCTTAGAATCAGAAGATTCTAGAAATAGACTATTTAATTATAGAGAAGGCAGGGAAGAGAGCGCTCAATGCCCGAGAACCGCATCGTGCTGGACGTGCTGAGAGGCGAGGCAGTGTTTCCGCCGCCGCTCTGGATGATGCGCCAGGCCGGGCGCTATCTGCCGGAGTACCGCGAGACCAGAAAGCGCGCCGGGTCCTTCCTCGATCTTTGCTACAATCCTGATCTGGCCGTTGAGGTGACGCTGCAGCCGATCGAGCGCTTTGGCTTCGATGCCTCGATCCTGTTCTCGGACATTCTGGTCGTGCCGCATGCGCTGGGGCGCGATGTCCGCTTCGAGGAGGGCCGCGGGCCGCTGCTGACGCCAATCACTGCAGCTGAGATTTCGGCTCTCAACAGTGAAACGTTTCACGTGAATCTCGAACCGGTCTACGAAACGGTTCGCCGGCTGCGGGCAAGATTGCCTGACGAGACCACGCTGATCGGCTTCTGCGGCGCGCCGTGGACGGTGGCGACCTACATGATCGCTGGCCACGGCACACCCGACCAAGCGCCGGCGCGGCTGTTTGCCTATCGCGAACCGACGGCCTTCAAGCATCTCCTGAAAGTGCTCGCCGATCACTCCGCGGCCTATTTGATCCGCCAGATCGAAGCCGGTGCCGACGTGGTGCAGATTTTCGATTCCTGGTCCGGCGTGCTTGATGATGCGTCTTTCGAGCAGTTCTGCGTGCAACCGGTGGCGGAGATCGTCAGGCAAGTTCGTGCGGTTCATCGCGATGTTCCGATCATAGGCTTTCCCAAGGGCGCCGGCGCCCGCTACGAGACCTATCGTGAGAAGACCGGGGTCACGGGGCTGGGGATCGACTGGACCGTGCCCCTGTCGGCTGCGAACGAACTGCAGCATTCAGGGGCGGTCCAGGGCAATCTCGATCCCTTGCGGCTCGTGGCTGGCGGCAAAGCCCTGTCGGACGGCGTCGATGCGATCCTCAAGGCGCTGGGCGACGGACCGCTGATCTTCAATCTCGGCCATGGCATTACGCCGGAGACGCCGGTGGCGCATGTCGAGGCGATGGTGAAGCAGGTGCGGAGCGCGACACGCTGATGGCTCAATCGGATAATACGGGCGGCAACAGCACTCGTGGGGCGATGATGCGCATGACCATCGGCATCGGAGTGCTTGTTGTTCTCACCGCACTTTTGTTTTTCTTTGCGCCTGAGGGTTTCTATCCCTGGGCGAAGGCAATCCATATCCTGGCCGTCATCTCCTGGATGGCCGGCATGCTCTATCTGCCGCGATTGCTGGTCTACCACGCCGACGCAGAGAAGGGGTCCGTCCAATCGGAGACCTTCAAGGTGATGGAGCGGCGTCTGCTGCGCGGCATCATCAATCCGGCGATGATCGTCACCTGGGTGTTCGGGCTTTGGCTTGCCTGGAAAGTGTTTGGCTTTCACGGCGGCTGGCTGCACGCCAAGATGGGCTTGGTGCTGTTGCTGTCGGGCGTGCATGGCTATCTGGCCGGTGCTGTCAGGAAATTCGCCGAGGACCGCAATGAAAAACCGGCGCGGCACTGGCGAATCGTCAACGAGATCCCCACATTGCTGATGATCGCCATCGTCATCCTGGTTGTCGTCAAGCCGTTCTAGGCCCATTTCGGTCGACAAAACGCAGCTTGCTCTTTCCCCCGACCGACGATAAAAGACGGGTCTTCCTTCCCGTCATGCGCCGCCCTTGATTGCTTTCGGCCGCGCCCGGCATTTATCGCATCCAGCCGATATATTTTCCCCAAAGCAGATTCAGAGTCCGTCTATGCAAGAAATGAAACTCGCAGAGTTCAAGAACAAGAAGCCGCCAGAGCTGATCGCCTATGCCGAATCGCTCGAAGTGGAAAACGCCAGCGTCATGCGCAAGCAGGAACTGATGTTTGCCATCCTGAAGAAACTGGCCGCCCAGGACGTCGAGATCATCGGCGATGGTGTGGTCGAGTTGTTGCAGGACGGTTTCGGCTTCCTGCGCTCAGCCAACGCCAATTATCTGCCGGGTCCCGACGATATCTACATCTCGCCCTCGCAGATCCGCCGCTTCTCCTTGAAGACCGGCGATACCGTCGAAGGGCCGATCCGCAGCCCAAAAGAGGGCGAGCGCTATTTCGCCCTTCTCAAGGTCAACACGATCAATTTCGACGATCCCGAAAAGATCCGTCACAAGATCCATTTCGACAATCTGACGCCGCTCTATCCGACCAAGCGGCTGAAGATGGAGATCGACAATCCGACCGGCAAGGACATCTCGTCGCGGGTGATCGACCTGGTGGCGCCGATCGGCAAGGGACAGCGCGCGCTCATCAACGCGCAGCCGCGTACCGGTAAAACGGTGCTGATGCAGAATATCGCCCACTCGATCACGGCCAATCATCCGGAATGCTATCTGATCGTACTTCTGATCGACGAACGGCCAGAAGAAGTGACCGACATGCAGCGTTCGGTGAAGGGCGAGGTCGTGTCCTCGACCTTTGACGAACCGGCGGTGCGCCACGTCCAGGTCGCCGAAATGGTCATCGAAAAGGCCAAGCGCCTGGTCGAGCATGGCCGCGACGTCGTTATTCTGCTCGATTCGATCACCCGCCTCGGCCGTGCCTACAACACCGTTGTGCCGTCCTCCGGCAAGGTGCTGACCGGCGGTGTCGACGCCAACGCGCTGCAGCGGCCGAAGCGCTTCTTCGGCGCGGCCCGCAACATCGAGGAAGGCGGCTCGCTGACCATCATCGCCACCGCGCTGATCGACACCGGCAGCCGCATGGACGAAGTCATCTTCGAAGAGTTCAAGGGCACCGGCAACTGCGAAATCCAGCTCGACCGCAAGGTCGCCGACAAGCGCATCTACCCGGCCATGGACATTTTGAAGTCCGGCACCCGCAAGGAAGACCTGCTGGTCTCCAAGCAGGATCTGCAGAAGATCTTCGTCCTGCGCCGCATCCTGGCGCCGATGGGAACCACGGATGCGATCGAGTTCCTGATCGACAAGCTGAAGCAGACCAAGACCAACGCCGATTTCTTCGATTCGATGAACACGTAGGCTTCTCGTCGGCCATCGTTTCGCATTGAAGCCCCGTTCCGGGAACTGGGACGGGGTTTTTCATTGCGGGGGCAAACAGGTCGCATTTCCGACAGGGCGTGGCCTTGGGCGGCAATTTCCATAGCTGTCGTCATGCGAGTAATCGCGTCTCGAAGATCGGAAGCCGCATGGAGAAAACAATCCCGACCCTGATCGGCTTCTCGGCCATCCTGACATGGTCCTTCTTGGCGCTGCTTTCGACGGCGGCGGGACCGATTCCGCCCTTTCAGCTGGCGGCGATGACGTTTCTGCTTGGCGGGTTGGTCGGCGCGTCGAGCTGGCTTGTCCGTCCGGCGGCGATCAAGTCGCTGCGCCAGCCGTGGCAGGTCTGGGCGCTCGGCACAGCGGGGCTGTGCATCTACCACTGCGCCTATTTCTTCGCCATCCAGTCGGCGCCGCCGGTCGAGGTCAGCCTGATCGCCTATCTCTGGCCGTTGCTGATCGTCGTCTTTGCCGCCTTCCTGCCTGGAGAAAAGCTGAGGGCCCATCACATTGCCGGCGTCATGCTCGGCCTTGCCGGCGCCATTGTGGTGATCACCAAGGGCGGCACGATCGGACTGGCCAATGGTGTGATGAAGGGGCATGTCATCGCGCTGTTCTGCGCTTTCATCTGGGCCGGCTATTCGGTTTTATCGCGCCGCTTTGGCAAGGTGCCGACCGATGTGGTCGTCGGTTACTGCTTCATCACGGCTGCGGTCGCCTTGGTGCTGCACCTCACCCTTGAGACCACCGTCTGGCCACAGACGGCGACGGAGTGGAGCGCCATCGTCATCTTGGGCGTAATACCGCTAGGCGCCGGCTTTTACGCCTGGGACTATGGCTGCAAGCACGGGGACATCATGATCCTCGGCGCCCTCTCCTATGCCGCGCCCCTCTTCTCGGTCATCGTGCTTCTGCTGGCAGGCTTTGGTGTGTTTCACTGGTCGGTGGCTGTTGCTTGCATCCTGATCACGGTCGGAGCGGTGGTCGCGGCCAAGGATTTGCTGTTCGCGCCGCGGCCGCTATCCATTGATGTGACGCGGCTTCCTTCGGCCTTGGACGGAAACACGGGTTGAGCTACCGGCGTCGCAGCAGCGGCTCGGTTCCTACGGATCCGGCCCCACGGGCAGGATAGCGGTACATAGCTCCGGTCTGCCGGTCTGCGGCCGAATGCCACTGGCCAATGTTAAGTCGATTCGCATCCGTTCCGATCGCGGAGACGATCGGCGTGACGCGGGTCGGGATTTCCGATTCGCAACCGGAACGAGGCTTGCCTCATGGGGAGATGGGCTCCAGCTTCACGGTTCCGGGCCAGGAACAGGCATTAACGATGCCGGCCTGCCGTAGGGCTTGCTGGCCCGCCCAGAACTGCTTGGCGTCGGGATTAGGACCCGCCTGCTCGCACATGGATGACAAGGCGGCTATACAGATTTGGTAATGTCCGGCCGCTCCTCGCGATCGACCTTGATATTGACGAACAGCCGGTTCATGACGGCCGCGACACTGTGGGATTGTTGACACCTAGGCGACCGGTGAGAACGGGCAAATGATTTCGGGCGATTCGATCGTTGCGCTTTCCAGCGGGCGCCTGCCCGCCGGCATCGCTGTCATCCGCATTTCCGGACCGAGGGCTCGATTCGTTGTCGAAACGGTGGCTGGTGGCACGGTCAAGGACCGGTGTGCGACCCTGCGCAAGCTCCGAACGGTGGACGGGTCGCTTATCGACAACGGCCTGGTGCTGTTTTTTCCTGGGCCGAACAGTTTTACCGGCGAGGATGTCGCCGAGTTCCACGTCCATGGCGGCCGCGCCGTCGCCGGCAAGATGCTGGAGATCGTCGCCGGCTTTGACGGCCTGCGTCATGCGGAGCCTGGGGAATTTACGCGCCGGGCTCTTCTCAACGGCAAGCTGGATCTGGTCGAGACGGAGGCGTTGGCTGATCTGGTCAACGCCGAAACCGAAGCGCAGCGGCGCTTTGCCGTGCAGAATGCCGAAGGAGTGCAAAGCGAACTCTATCTTGGCTGGCGCCATCGCCTGATCCATGCACGGGCCATGATCGAGGCGGAAATCGACTTCGCCGACGAAGACGACGTGCCCGGTTCCGTTTCGGACACGGTTTGGTCCGATGTGCGCGCAATGGTGGGCGAGATCGGCCGGCATGTCGATGGCTTCCATGCCGCCGAGATCATCCGTGACGGGTTTGAGGTTGTCATCCTCGGTTCACCGAATGCCGGAAAATCCAGCCTTTTCAATGTGCTGGCCAGACGTGAGGCGGCGATTGTTACCGACGAGCCCGGCACGACGCGGGATTTGCTCGAAGTGGTGCTGGATCTCCACGGAGTGCGGGTCAGGGTAACCGACACCGCGGGCCTGCGCGAGTCGCCCGGCAAGATCGAAGCGATCGGTATCGAAAAGGCGCGGGCCAAGGCGCACACGGCTGACCTGGTGCTGTTGCTGGAAGATCTGGCGGACCCTACTGCGATCGGCAACATGCCTGTTGACGCCCCGGCTTTGAGAATCGGCACCAAGGTCGATCTCTTGAAAGGTTCGCCGCGATCAGAGGCGTATGATGCGTTGATATCGACGGTGGACGGCACTGGTTTGGCTGAACTGCTGGCTGAGATCGGCAGGCGCGCCGCGGCTGCTATCGGCGATGCCGGTGACATCCTGCCGTCTCGGTTGCGGCATGTGGAGCTGCTCAATGAGACCAGGCGCTTTCTGATCTCGGCTTTGTCGGGGCAAGAGTGCGGCCAGGAGCTACGGGCGGAGGAGCTGCGTCTTGCGGCGGACCGGCTTGGCCGGATTGTCGGCGCGGTGGATGTCGAGGACCTGCTGGACGTGATCTTTTCGCAGTTTTGCATTGGGAAGTGACTCACGTGAAACAGGGGGGCGCGCTGTGTGAGTGACTCACGTGAAACACAGGGGGCCGCCCAAGTGCGTGTTTTACGTGAAATGAGGAGTTTGGCAAAAACGGCAAGTGCCGAAGGCCGGCCCCGCCCCTCATTGTCCTCCCGGGCATTTCGCACGGACGGGGAGAAAGATACTGTTATCTCCGGGATTTCGCCAACCACCGAAGCGCGCCAGCGCTTAGCTCCTCCTTGTTCACCGGGAGAAGATGCCGGCAGGCAGATGAGGGGCAGCGCCGGCCGAGGTAATTGTCGCCGCTTCCCTCACTCACGTGAAACACCTCTGCGGCTTTCAGCACTCCGTTCCCCGTGAACGAATCAACCTGCAATCCTTGACAGCGTCCTCTCGTGGGGACATGTGTCGGGAAATCTCTGAATCTGGAAGGGACAATGATCGATCACTATGATGTGGTTGTGGTGGGCGGTGGCCATGCCGGGTGCGAGGCTGCGAGCGCTGCCGCGCGCGCCGGTGCCAGGACCGCGCTGATCACGCTGCGCTTCGACACGATCGGTGTCATGTCCTGCAATCCGGCGATCGGCGGCCTCGGGAAGGGCCATCTGGTGCGTGAGATCGACGCCATGGACGGGCTGATGGGCCGCATCGCCGATGCTGCCGGCATCCAATTCCGCCTGCTTAATCGCCGCAAAGGCCCTGCCGTGCGCGGGCCGCGCACGCAGGCCGACCGCAAGCTTTACCGGCTGGCCATGCAGGAAGCGATTCGGCAGCAGAACGGTCTCGACGTCGTCGAAGGCGAAGTCTTGGATTTCGAGATCGAAGAAGGACGGATCGCCGCTGTGCTCCTGGCCGACGGGCGCCGGTTGGCGTGCGGTGCAGTCGTCCTGACCACCGGCACTTTTCTTCGCGGCCTCATCCACATTGGCGACAGGAAGATTGTCGCCGGGCGGATGAACGAGCAGGCGAGCCTTGGCCTGTCGGCGACGATGAGCCGCGCCGGTTTCGCGCTTGGACGGCTGAAGACCGGCACGCCGCCGCGGCTCGATGGCCGCACCATCGACTGGGCGTCGCTGGAAAGCCAGGCGGCCGACGAACATCCAGTGCCGTTCTCGCTGCTCACCGACACAATCAAGAATCCGCAAATCCATTGCGGCATCACGCGTACGACACCGGCGACGCACGAGCTGATCCGCGCCAATCTCGGCCGCTCCGCCATGTATTCCGGCTCGATAGAGGGGGTCGGACCACGCTATTGCCCGTCGATCGAAGACAAGATCGTCAAGTTCGGCGATCGCGAAGGCCACCAGATTTTCCTCGAGCCGGAAGGGCTGGACGACGACACGGTCTACCCCAATGGCATTTCGACCTCCCTGCCCGAGGATGTGCAACTCGACATTCTCAAAACTATACCCGGGCTAGAGCGGGCGACCATGCTGCAGCCCGGCTACGCCATCGAATACGACCATGTCGATCCGCGCGAGTTGGAGCCGACGCTTGAGGCCAAACGTATTGCGGGGCTTTTCCTAGCCGGTCAGATCAACGGCACCACCGGTTATGAAGAAGCCGGAGCGCAGGGCCTGCTCGCCGGGCTCAACGCCGCGCGCAAGGCGGCGGCCGACGACCAAATCGTGCTCAGCCGCACCGAAGCCTATATCGGTGTGATGGTCGACGACCTCACCAGCCGCGGCATTGCCGAGCCCTACCGCATGTTCACTTCGCGGGCGGAGTTTCGCCTATCGCTGCGCGCCGACAATGCCGATGAAAGGCTTACGCCTCTGGCAAATCGGCTTGGTATTGTGTCGCCGGAGCGAACGCGGCGGTTCAATCAAGTCACACAGGATCTTGATAGGGCGCGCGAACTCGCAGCTGCGACGACGATGACGCCCAACGAAGCAGCGCGGCATGGGCTGGAGATCAACAGGGACGGCGTGCGCCGCTCCGCCTACGAATTGCTCGCTCATCCCGGCGTCGATATCGCTTGGCTGGCCCGTGTTGCGCCGGCCTTTGGCGCAATCGACCCCAAAACCGCCGAGCGGCTCGAAACGGAAGCGAAATATTCGGTTTACCTTGATCGCCAGCAGGCAGATGTCGCACAGATCCGCCACGAGGAAAGCCGGTTGATCCCGGCGTCGGTGGATTTCGCCGATGTTCCCGGCCTGTCCAATGAGCTGAAGCAGAAGATGCTAACGCGTCAGCCCCGGTCGATTGCTGACGCGCAGCGTATGGAAGGCATGACGCCGGCGGCGCTGGCAATCATCGTCGCGCACGTCCGCAACGCTGAAACGGCCGCGCAAAGGGCCGTTGCGTGAGCGCTGCCTCATGGGCGAGCCTGCAAGAGGCCGCGGGACCGGTTTCACGTGAAACATTCGATCGGTTGGTGACGTTCGAACAGTTGTTCCTGAAATGGAACCGCAGCATCAATCTGGCCGCGCCGTCGACGCTGGACGATGTCTGGGGCCGCCATATTCTGGACAGCGCGCAGCTGGCGCGAATCGCCCCCCAGGCCAAACGCTGGGCCGATCTTGGTTCGGGCGGCGGTTTTCCGGGCCTGGTAATGGCCTTCCTGCTGGGCGAGCGCGACGGCGCGTCGATCGATCTGGTCGAGAGCAACCGCAAGAAAGCATCGTTTTTGCAGGCGGTCATTGGCCAGTTCGGTTTGCCGGCACGGGTCGTCGCCCGGCGCATCGACGACAGCTATGCGCTTGTTTCCGCACCGGAAATCATCACGGCGCGGGCGCTGGCCGCGCTGCCGGCGCTGCTCGATCTGTCGGCGCCGTGGCTGACCAAGGGATCGCGGGCGCTGTTCCACAAAGGCCGGGATTACCGCTCCGAGGTGGAAGAAAGCACTCACCGCTGGGCTTTCGATCTGGTAGAACATCCGAGCATGACCGACGCCCATGGCGTCATCCTCGAAGTGACCGATCTGCGGACGGCGTAAGCTCTCCTTTGCAACCTTGGCGACGCAATGAATACCTGGCCCACATGAATACCTGGCACAGACCCATGAAAACCGGACCTCGCATCATCACCGTCGCCAACCAGAAGGGCGGCGTCGGCAAGACCACCACCGCCATCAATCTGGCCACGGCGCTGGCCGCGATCGGCGAAAAGGTGCTGATCGTCGATCTCGACCCGCAAGGCAATGCCTCGACGGGTCTCGGTATCGACCGCAAGGACCGCACCGTCTCCTCCTACGATGTGCTGACCGGCGAACTGGGCCTGGAAGAGGCCGCCATTCCAACGGCGGTGCCCGGCCTGTCGATCGTGCCGTCGACGCTCGATCTGCTCGGCATCGAGATGGAAATCGCCTCGGCGCCGGATCGCGTGCTTAAGCTGCGCAACGCGCTGCGCGCCGCCACCGAGCGCGGTGCGCCGTTCGGCTATGTGCTGATCGACTGCCCGCCCTCGCTCAACCTTTTGACTTTGAATTCAATGGCGGCAGCCGATTCTGTTCTTGTGCCGCTGCAGTGCGAGTTCTTCGCGCTGGAAGGGCTAAGCCAACTCCTGGAAACGGTGGAGCAGGTGCGTCGTTCGATCAATCCAGACCTGATCATCCAGGGCATCGTGCTGACCATGTATGACGGCCGCAACAACCTCGCCAACCAGGTGGTGCAGGACGTGCGGGCACACATGGGCGACAAAGTCTACGAGACGATCATTCCTAGGAATGTGCGGGTGTCCGAGGCGCCGTCCTACGGCAAGCCGGCAATCCTCTACGATCTCAAGTGCTCAGGCAGCCAGGCCTATCTGCAGCTGGCGTCCGAAGTGATCCGCCGCGAGCGCAAATTGCGCGCCGCTTGATTAGGCAGGGTCGATAAACAAGCCGATCCGTCACCGAAACGATCAAGAATCTGGAATTGAGATGAGCGAAGACCTTTCGAGAAAGAGACTGGGGCGTGGACTGGCGGCGCTGATCGGCGAGATCGACCGCCCGGTGGCAGCCGAAAAGCCGGGCTTGAATGCGGACGGCAAGGTGCCGATAGAGTTCCTGAGCCCGAACCCGAAAAACCCGCGCCGGCACTTTGGCGACGCCGACCTGACCGATCTCGCCCAGTCGATCCGCGAACATGGCGTGGTGCAGCCGGTGGTGGCGCGGCCTTCGCCGACGCAGGCCGGGCGCTATGAGATCATCGCCGGCGAGCGACGCTGGCGCGCCGCGCAGCGCGCCGGGCTGACCGAGATTCCGATCATCGTGCGCGACGTCAACGACCGCACGGCGCTCGAACTGGCGATCATCGAGAACGTCCAGCGCACCGACCTCAATCCGGTCGAGGAGGCGCTCGGCTACCAGCAGTTGATCGACGATCACGGCTACACCCAGGCCGATCTCGGCAATGTCATCGGCAAGAGCCGCAGCCACGTCGCCAATACGCTCAGGCTGTTGAAGCTGCCCGACGTGATCCGCGACATGCTGGTCGACGGCGCGCTGTCGGCCGGCCATGCCCGGACGCTGGTGACGGCGCAGGATCCCGCCGGGCTAGCCAAGCAGATCGTCGAAGACGGGCTTTCGGTGCGCCAGGCCGAGGCGCTGGCGCAAATGCCGGCGGGCGGCACGCCGCCCAAGGCAAAACCGGCACACGGCGCATCGGGCAAGGATGCCGACACGCTGGCGCTGGAAAAACTGATGACCAACACGATCGGCATGATCGTGACCATCGAGCACAAGGGCAAAGGCGGCGCGATCCGCGTGGACTACCGCAGCCTGGAGCAGCTCGACGAGCTATGCCGGCGGTTGAAGGATGAGCGGTAGAGGGTTGGGGTTGCGCCATATTTAGCCGGCTTTGAAGCTCTGGCTTAGGATGAAGAAAGGGCTTGGCGGTTGCCGGCCCTTCTTTTATTGGCGATTGCCGAAGGGATCGAACTGCTGATCTCCCCCCTTGAGGGGGAGATGGCCGGTAGGCCAGAAGGGGTCGTCTCGCATCAAGCGCCGACCTCGTTTGTGGTTGCGAAATGCGCCAGCGCTCCACGCGCGGCGACCCCCTCTGTCGCCTTTGGCGACATCTCCCCCTCAAGGGGGGAGATTACCGCTGCGCCAGCCTCGCGCTCTCCACCGCAATGCCGAGCAGCGCCTGACGTGCCAGCGCTTCCGACAAGTCCGGCCTTCGCCGCGTCTGCAGCACCGCCGCCTGCAGCCGGTTCAGCGCGCGGCTGAGCGCCTCGACGTTCCAGCGCTCCAGCGCCTTCTCCACCAGCTTGCGCCGCGAGAAAAACACCGGCGGACGGGCGCCGGCCACCGCCGAGGCGGCGTTGCGGCCGGCGGTGTCCATCTGGCCGCGCATGACCTGAAGCTGCTGCAGCTGCCGCATCGCCGAGGACAGCACCAGGAAAGGATGGCCGCCGGACAGGCAGTGGCGCGTGAAGGCGGTGTCGAAGTCACCGATCCTGCCTTCCAGCACAGCATCGACCGCGTCGTCGAAGGAGGCGCCGGAGACGTCGCCGGACATCGCCCTGACGTCGTCGAGGCCGATGTCCTTCTGGCCGTGGGCATAAAGCACCAGCTTTTCGATCTCGCCGCGCGAGGCCAGCCGGTCACCGCCGAGATTGCGGCGCAGCGCCTGGCGCGCATCGAGCGCCATCGACATGCCGGCCTTGCGCAGCTCGTCGTCGATGACGCTGTCGATGTCGCGGGCTTCATCGGCATAGCAAGGCAGCGCCATGGCGTTGTCGGCCGCCTCGACCACGGCGCGCAGCCCGACGCCTTTTTTCAGGTCGCCGGCCTCGATGAGAATGATCGCGTCGCGCGCGGGCTCCGCGGTCAGCGCCTTGACGTCCTCAGCCAGCGGCTTCTGGCCGCTGGCGTTGCGCACCCACAGAAGCCGCCGGTCGGAGAACATCGGCACGGTCCGGGCTTCGTCCAGCAGCCGGCCCTGGTCGCGATCGACCTCCGCGCCATCGAGCCGGACGACTGAGAACGGATCGTCGAGCGACAGGCCGGTTTTCGCGGCAAAGGCTTTGGCCCGCTCGGCGACCAAGCCGCGGTCGGGTCCGTAAAGCAGGACGATCGATATGCGCGCGTCCGGCTTCGCCAGCCACGAATCGACCTCGTATCCTTTCTTCTGTGCCATGAGGGGTGGTTAGCATGGGGAGAGGGCGGAGTGAACGGAGAAGCGGTCTTCCCTTCTCCCCTTGTGGGAGAAGGTGTCGCCGAAGGCGACGGATGAGGGGTGTTCCAGAAGGCACCAACGTCTCACTCCGCTGGAACACCCCTCATCCGTCTTGCCGCTTCGCGGCAATCCACCTTCTCCCACAAGGGGAGAAGGTCAGTCGCGCTCGTATCTGGCGGCAATCGCCCGCAATCTTGCGCCAAATTGCGCCCCGCCTCAAAACATCGACAAGAAATTTCGCCGCCATATCTGCATCTTGCGGTCGCTTGACGGCCGAGATGCCGGGTTGGGTTCGAGGCCCGATGAATTGGCGCTGTGCCGGCCGCGCGGATGTGCAAATATCCACCACCGGGCAACATGGGAGGACGATGGTCATGACCGATGCTGGGATGTTGCGGTTTCATGTGCCGGAGCCGGAAGTGCGGCCGGGCGGAACGCCCGACTTCTCCAACGTGCCTATCCCCAAGGCGGGCTCGGTGCCGCGACCGGACATCGATGTCGATCCGCGCACAATCCGCGACATGGCGTTTTCCATCATCCGTGTGCTCAACCGCACCGGTGAGGCGGTCGGGCCGTGGGCCGGGCTGCTCACCGACGAGGAGCTGCTCGAGGGGTTGCGCCACATGATGACGCTGCGCAGCTTCGATGCGCGCATGCAGATGGCGCAGCGCCAGGGCAAGACCTCGTTCTACATGCAGCATCTGGGCGAAGAGGCGGTGAGCTGCGCTTTCCGCAAGGCGCTGGCGCCAGGCGACATGAATTTCCCGACCTATCGGCAAGCCGGCCTGCTCATCGCCGACGGCTATCCGATGGTCACGATGATGAACCAGATCTATTCCAACGAGGCCGATCCGCTCAAAGGGCGGCAGCTGCCGATCATGTATTCGTCGAAGGAGCATGGCTTCTTCTCGATCTCCGGCAATCTGGCGACGCAATACATCCAGGCGGTCGGCTGGGCGATGGCTTCCGCTATCAGCAACGATTCGAAAATCGCGGCGGCGTGGATCGGCGACGGCTCGACGGCCGAATCCGATTTCCATTCCGCACTGGTGTTCGCCTCGACGTACAAGGCGCCGGTCATCCTCAACGTCGTCAACAACCAGTGGGCGATCTCGACGTTTCAAGGCATTGCGCGTGGCGGCTCCGGCACCTTTGCCGCGCGCGGCCTCGGCTTCGGTATTCCGGCGTTGCGCGTCGACGGCAACGACTATCTCGCCGTTCATGCCGTGGCCAAATGGGCCGCGGAGCGGGCGCGGCAGAACCTCGGGCCGACGCTGATCGAATATGTCACCTACCGTGCCGGCGCGCATTCGAGCTCGGACGATCCGTCGGCCTACCGGCCGAAAACCGAATCCGACGCCTGGCCGCTCGGTGATCCGGTGATGCGGCTGAAGAACCATCTGATCCTGCGCGGGGTCTGGTCGGATGAGCGCCATGCCCAGGCGGAAGCCGAAATCCTCGACACGGTGATCGCGGCGCAGAAGGAAGCTGAAGGCCACGGCACGCTGCATGCCGGCGGCAAGCCGTCGACGCGCGAGATGTTCGAGGGCGTGTTTGCCGAGATGCCGCCGCATCTCAGGCGCCAGCGCCAGCAGGCGGGAGTCTGACCATGCCGAGACGGACCATGATCGAGGCGATCCGCGACGCCATGGACGTGTCGATGGCGCGCGACGAACGCGTCATCGTCTATGGCGAGGATGTCGGCTTCTTCGGGGGTGTCTTCCGCTGCACGGCAGGCCTGCAAGCGAAGTACGGCAAGACCCGCTGCTTCGATGCGCCGATCAACGAATCCGGCATTGTCGGCTCCGCCATCGGCATGGCCGCCTATGGGCTGAAGCCATGCGTGGAAATTCAGTTTGCCGACTACATGTACCCGGCTTACGACCAGCTGACGCAGGAAGCAGCACGCCTGCGCTACCGCTCGAACGGCGATTTCACCTGTCCGATCGTGGTCCGCATGCCGACCGGCGGCGGCATCTTTGGCGGCCAGACGCACAGCCAGAGCCCGGAAGCGCTGTTCACCCATGTGTCGGGGCTGAAGACGGTGGTGCCGTCCAATCCTCATGATGCCAAGGGGCTGCTGATCGCGGCGATCGAGGATCCCGATCCCGTGATTTTTCTGGAGCCGAAGCGGCTCTATAACGGACCGTTCGATGGCCATCACGACCGACCGGTGACGCCATGGTCGAAGCATGAACTGGGCGAGGTCGCCGACGGCCATTACACGGTGCCGCTCGGCAAGGCGGCGATCCGCCGGGCGGGCTCGGCCGTCACCGTGCTCGCCTACGGCACCATGGTCTATGTCGCGCAGGCGGCCGTGGAAGAAACCGGCATCGATGCCGAGATCATCGATTTGCGGACCCTGCTGCCGCTCGATCTCGACGCGATAGTCGCTTCGGTGAAGAAGACCGGACGCTGCGTCGTCGTGCACGAGGCGACACTGACCTCCGGCTTCGGCGCCGAGCTGTCGGCGCTGGTGCAGGAAAATTGTTTCTACCATCTGGAAGCGCCGGTGGCGCGCGTTACCGGTTGGGACACGCCCTACCCGCATGCGCAGGAATGGGATTATTTCCCGGGGCCGGCCCGTGTCGGCCGCGCGCTTCTCGAAACCATGGGAGCCTAGGGATGGGCGAACACATCATCAAGCTGCCGGATGTCGGTGAAGGCGTCGCCGAGGCCGAACTTGTGGAATGGCACGTCAAGGTCGGCGACCTCGTGCGCGAGGACGCTTTGCTCGCCGCCGTGATGACCGACAAGGCGACGGTGGAAATACCTTCGCCGGTCGATGGCGAGATCCTGTGGCTGGGCGCCGAGATCGGCGACACGGTGGCGATCGGCTCGCCCATCGTGCGGCTGAAAGTGGCGGGGGAGGGCAATGTCGCCGAAGGCTCGAAATCGTCAGAGGTCACGGCGGCACCGACCCCCACCCCTGCCGGGGCGAGCCACGGGTCTCGCCCGTCCTCCGGACCCCCACAAGAGGGAGGCGTTTCGGCCACGAAATCCGACGCCAAGTCGCCACCACCTGCACCAGCAGCCAAAAGCGCACGGGCAGCTGAGACTGAATCCCCCTCCCCCTTGTGGGGAGGGGCTAAGGGTGGGGGTGCTGCGCCGACATCTAAAGGTGCGGCACCCTCCGGCGCGCCGCGCCCGGAGGGCGAAAAGCCCCTGGCGTCGCCCGCCATCCGGCTCAGGGCGAAGGAGGCGGGGATCGATCTGCGCCAGGTGTCGGGTACCGGCCCTGCCGGCCGCATCAGCCACGAAGATATCGAGGCCTTTCTCGCGCGCGGGCCGCAGGTGGCGAAGGCGTCGGGTCTGGCGCGCAATGACAGCGTCGAGGATATCAAGGTCATCGGTCTCAGGCGCAAGATCGCCGAAAAAATGTCGCTGGCGAAGTCACGCATCCCGCACATCACCTATGTCGAGGAGATCGACGTCACAGCACTTGAGGAGTTGCGCGCGGCGCTCAACAAGGAAAAGCGCAAGGGTGTGGAGAGGCCGAAGCTGACGCTGCTGCCGTTCCTGATGCGGGCGATGGTCAAGGCGATTGCCGACCAGCCCAACATCAACGCGCTGTTCGACGACGAGGCCGGCATCATCCATCAGCATGGCGGCGTCCATATCGGCATTGCCGCGCAGACGCCGTCGGGCCTGGTGGTGCCGGTGGTCAAGCACGCCGAGGCGCGAGACCTCTGGGATTGCGCGGCCGAGCTCAACCGCCTGGCCGAAGCGGCGAAGTCCGGCACGGCCAGCCGCGACGAGCTGTCGGGATCGACCATCACCATCACCTCGCTCGGCGCCATGGGCGGCGTGGCGACGACGCCGGTCATCAATCATCCTGAGGTGGCGATCGTCGGCGTCAACAAGATGATGGTGCGGCCGGTCTGGGACGGCACCCAGTTCATCCCGCGCAAGATGATGAACCTGTCGTCGAGCTTCGACCACCGGGTGGTCGACGGCTGGGACGCGGCGGTGTTTGTGCAGCGCATCAAGGCGCTGATTGAGACGCCGGCGCTGATATTTGTGGATTGAGGGGCGGAACGACCGAGATGACGGCGGGACAGCGCCCCCCTCTGCCTTACCAGGCATCTCCCCCACAAGGGGGGAGATTGGACGTCACGCAGGGTTTCGCCAATCTCCATCGTTGCAGGAATGAGCGAAGCGAAGAAGCTGCTGATCTCCCCCCTCGTGGGGGAGATGTCCGGCAGGACAGAGGGGGGCGCGAAGGATCGCGACGGAACATTCCCTCGCATCAAAGGGTCACGCCATGAAAGAAATCTCCTGCAAGCTGCTGGTCATCGGCGCCGGGCCCGGCGGCTACGTCTGCGCTATCCGTGCCGGCCAGCTCGGCATCGATACGGTGATCGTCCAAGCTGGCAGGCCGGGCGGCACCTGTCTCAATGTCGGCTGCATCCCGTCCAAGGCGATGATCCATGCGGCGGAAGAGTTCGAGAAGGTCGCGCATATGGCCGGCGGCAGCAGTCCGCTCGGCATCTCGGTAGCAGCGCCCGTGCTCGATCTCGGCAAGACGGTTGCGTGGAAGGACGGCATTGTTAGCCGGCTGACCGGGGGCGTTGCCGGGCTACTGAAGAAGGCCAAGGTCAAGACCGTCTATGGCTGGGCGACGTTCCGCGACGGCAAGACCGTCGCGGTCGAGACCGAGACCGGCACCCAGATCATCCGCGCCGAAACGGTTGTGATCGCCACCGGCTCGGCGACGGTGGAACTGCCGTTCCTGCCGTTCGGCGGCCCGGTGATTTCATCCACAGAAGCGCTGGCTCTCGGCGAAGTGCCGAAAAAGCTCGCCGTGGTCGGCGGCGGCTATATCGGGCTGGAACTCGGCATGGCGTTCGCCAAAATGGGCGCCGCGGTGACCGTGGTCGAGGCGCTGCCGCGCGTGCTGGCGCAGTATGATGCGGAACTGACCCGGCCGGTGGTGAAACGGCTGGCCCAGCTCGGCGTCGAGGTGATGCTTGGCGCCAAGGCCAAGGGGGTCAAGGGCGACGCGCTGCTGGTCGAGACCGCGGACGGCAAGAGCACCAAAATCGCGGCAGACAAGATCCTGGTCACGGTCGGCCGCAAGCCGGTGACGGAGGGCTGGGGCCTCGATCAGATCGATCTCGACATGGCCGGCAAGTTCATCAAGATCGACGACCAGTGCCGCACCTCGATGCGCGGCATCTATGCCATTGGCGACGTCACCGGCGAGCCGATGCTGGCGCACCGGGCGATGGCGCAAGGCGAAATGGTGGCCGAGATCGTCGCCGGCCACAAGCGCAGCTGGGACAAGCGCTCGATCCCGGCCGTCTGCTTCACCGATCCGGAACTGGTTACCGCCGGGCTGACGCCGGAAGAGGCGAAGGCGCTGGGCGAAATCAAGATCGGCCAGTTCCCCTTCGCCGCCAACGGCCGGGCGATGACGAAACTCGGCGAGGACGGGTTCGTTCGTGTTGTCGCCCGCGCGGACAACCATCTGGTGCTGGGCATCCAGGCGGTCGGGCAAGGCGTGTCGGAACTGGCGGCGGCGTTCGGCCTGGCGCTGGAAATGGGCGCGCGGCTGGAGGATATCGCCGGGACCATCCATGCGCATCCGACGCAAGGCGAAGGCTTCCAGGAAGCGGCGCTGAAGGCGCTGGGCCACGCGCTGCATATTTGAAGTGCGCTTACCCTCCCCCTTGTGGGGAGGGTCGATCCGCGTAGCGGAGCGGGGTGGGGGTCCTCGCCGACCGTCAGCGCTCACCCCCACCCCGTCTCGCCATCTCCGCTTCGCTCCGACCGCGAGCCGACCCTCCCCACAAGGGGGAGGGTGGCCGCTCAGCCGTCGGTTGTCGCAGATCAGCGGAATGTACTAAGTGTCGGTCCATGGACACCGGCCTGAAGAAATACATCGCCATACGCTACAACATCGCCGCTGGCTTCAAGCCAAGCCAGTGGGACGGAAAGGGCCGCGCCAATCTCGACCCGGTCTGGCTGGTCGAGCGCCTGGCGTTGTTCGACACCTATTGCGCGTCGTCGCTCGAAGGCCAGTCGCTGAAGGATTTTACTGTCCTTCTGGCGTTCGATGCCGATACGCACGAGAACTATATTCGCACCGTGTGCAGCTGCGTGGCCGGTGTCGACGTCAGGCCGATCCTTGTCGAGGCGGGCGAGGATTACAATGATCGCTTCAATGCCTTCGTCCAGGCCGATACCGATGCCGACTATGTTTCGCTCACGCGGCTCGACAGCGACGACGCGCTGGCGCCGACCTTCATGGAGCGCGTCGAGCACTACGCGCGCCGGGAGATCGAAAAGCGTGTGGTGGACCTGCAGCCGCTCTACATTGCCTTTCCGGACGGCCAGAATTTCGACACGGCAAGCGGACGCTACACGCACCACGACTATGTCACGTCGGCGTTCGGCACGCTGGTCGAAAGGAGATCGCCGGCGATGAGCGGCGTCTACAGCGAGCACCACGCAAAAATGGCGACGCGCTTCAACACCGTCGTGGCGGCATCGAAGGGCGCGCAATGGTGCATCGTCATCCATGACAACAACGCCGCCAACGTGTTGAGGGGGAAGCCGGTCTCGGGGCCCTCCTTCACGGTGGGCCGACCGGGTGTCGAACCCAAGGTGCCAGCGCGAAGGCAAAGCGCGCCACGACAGGCGACGCAGCCCCGCATGGCGCCGCGGACCGCAGGCAACTTCATCCGGTTTCTGCTCGGACGACCGATGGCTCTGCGGAAGTAGCGGGCGCTTCACCCTCCCCCTTGTGGGGAGGGTCGATCGCGGAGCGGAGCGGGGTGGGGGTCCTCGCCAACCGTCGGCGCTCACCCCCACCCCGTCTCGCCATCTCCGCTTCGCTCCGATTGCGCGCCGACCCTCCCCACAAGGGGGAGGGTGAAGTAGCTCAGCTTGCCAGCCGGCTTACCATCTCGTGCTGCGCATAAGCGCGCCCAAAACGATTGGCGAGAAACGCATCCAGCGCGATGTTTTCCTGCTTGACGAAGCCGGTCGCCGGCAAGGTGCCGTCGGCCAGCATGTCGAGCACGGCGCAGATGCCGGAGGCGGTGGTGATCTGGATTGCGCTGCGCACCTGGTTGCCGATGCGCTGCGAATAGATCTTGTTGGCGTAGGTTTCCTGCAGCAGGCGGCCATTGCGGCGGCCCGAGACGGTGACGAAGACGATGACCACATCCTGCAGCGTTGCCGGCAGGGCGCTCTCGAAGATATCCTTCAGCACGTCGCGGCGGTGGCGCAGGCCGAGGTCGTTGAGCAGCGCCTTCATGATCGCCGCGTGGCCGGGATAGCGGATGGTGCGGTAGTTCAGCGTGCGCACCTTGCCCTTCAGCGTCTCGGCCAGCGTGCCGAGACCGCCGGAGGTGTTGAAGGCCTCATAGGTGACGCCGTCGAGCGAGAACTCTTCGCGCTCCTCCAGCGGCGGTACCTCGATCAGCTCGCCCTCGACGATCGCCTCGCAGGGTTCGCAATATTCGTTGATGACGCCGTCGGTGCTCCAGGTCAGATTGTAGTTCAGCGCATTGGACGGGTATTGCGGCAGCGCGCCGACGCGCATGCGAACGCTTTCCAGCGTGTCGAAGCGGCTGGCGAGATCATTGGCGACGATCGAGATGAAGCCCGGCGCAAGGCCGCATTGCGGAATGAAGGCGCTCTTGCCCGAACGCGCCAGTTCCTTGACGCGGCGGGTGGAGACGACGTCCTCGGTCAAATCGAGATAGTGTACGCCGGTGGCGGCCGCGGCCTCGGCGATGCGAGTGGTCAAATGGAAGGGGGCGGCGCTGAGCACGGCGAAGGCGCCGGCAAGGGCGGCCTCGAGTGCGCCCGGCGCTGCGATATCGAGCTCCAGCCCCTCGACGCCGGCGGGAAGTTCGGCCGCGGCAAGCTGCGCCGCCGCGCGGTCGACAACGGTGACGTGGTAGTCGCCGCTGTCGGCGAGCATGCCTGCAATGGTCGAGCCGATCTTGCCGGCGCCGACGACGATGATTTTCTTCATGACCTTGCCCCTCGTGAAAACTCCTTGGCCCAGACCGCCGCGCGGTGGACGCTATGCCTTCAAGAATCGCAGCTTGCCTGCCGAAAGGAAGCGTGAAACTGTTCGAAACGAACCCCACAATTGATCAATACGCCGATAAAGTTCGTCGAAATGCTCACTGACGCCGAACAAAAACTGCTTTCCCTGCTGCGCGCCAATGCCCGCGCATCGACCACTGAGCTGGCGCGCCAGCTCGGCGCTTCGCGCACGACGGTGCAGAGCCGGATCGAGCGGCTGGAACAGCGCGGCATCATCATCGGCTATGGCGTGCGGATGGCGCCGGACTACGAGCAGGGGCTGGTGCGGGCGCATGTGCTGCTCACCGTCACGCCCAAGCTCGCCGACAAGGTGGTGCGGGCGCTGCAGGCGCTGCCGCCGGTGAGGACGCTGCATTCGGTGAGCGGCAATTTCGACATGATCGTCATCGTCGACGCGCCGTCGATCAGGGATCTGGATGCGTTGCTGGACGAGATCGGCGCGATGGACGGGGTCGAGCGGACGTCGTCGTCGATAATTTTGTCGACCCGGATTGATCGGTAGGTGGGACGCATGGAGCTGCTAATCTCCCCCCTTGCGGGGGAGATGGCCGGCAGGCCAGAGGGGTCGGTTCGACTGGGCTCGGCCTACCTGCCGCTGCAGAAGGAGGTTAGCGCTCCACGCGAGGCGACCCCCTCTGTCGCCTTCGGCGACATCTCCCCCTCAAGGGGGGAGATTAGCTGCTAAGCCCGCCGCCGTTCCGGCCCGCTATCCAGCCACGCCACATCCTCCGGCGACAGCTTGATATCCAGCGCCTTCAAACTGTCCTCCAGCTCGTCCAGCGTGCGCGGGCCGATCAACGGCACCGACGGAAAAGGCTGCGCCAGCACATAGGCGAGCGCGATGTGGATCGGACTTTTGCCCAGGCGCTGCGCCAGCTCGATGGCGCGGTCGCGGCGGCCGAAATTTTTCTCGGAATACCAGACCCGCACCAGCTCCTCATTGTCCTGCTTGTCGCGGCCGGCGCGGTCGGTGAAGAAGCCGCGGCCCTGGCTCGACCAGGCGAAGTTGGGCATCTGCCTTTTCGTCAGCCAGGATTTCCAGTCGTCGGTGGACGAGGTGATGCAGCCGGCCCAGATCGGCTCCAGCATCTCGGCCAGCGAGAAATTGTTGGAGAGCACGCCGGGCTTCTGCTTGCCGGTGCGCTCGGCATAGGCAATCGCCTCGTCCATGCGCGCCATCGTCCAGTTCGAGCCGCCGAACGGGCCACGGATGCGGCCGGCCTTGACCTCGGCGTCCATCGCATCGACGAATTCGCCGACCGGCACATCGGGGTTGTCGCGGTGCATGAAATAGAGGTCGACATGGTCGGTCTGCAGCCGGTCCAACGACTGGGCGAGCTGCTTGCCGATGACATCGGGATAACAGAGCGGCGAGTGCGCGCCCTTGGCGATGATCACCGACTGCTCGCGCACGCCGCGATTCCTGAGCCACTGGCCAAGCAGCGTTTCGGTGTAGCCGGCGCCGTAGACATAGCCGGTGTCGAACAGATTGCCGCCGGCCTCGAAGAAGGCGTCGAGCAGGATTGCGCCCGACGAGAAGGTGCGGAAATCCTCGAAGCCGAGCGCCACCACGGAGGCCGGCTTCGACAGGCCCGGAATCTTGCGCTTGCCGATGGCGGTGCCGCCGGTGCGCAGCGGCCGGCCCGAAAGGGTGTTGGTTCGCTTAGCCGGCTTTTCGATTTCATATTCGAGCCCTACGGCAGCGCGCCATTTGTCGAGCACACGCAGCGTGCCGAGACTGTCGGCCCAGCCCATGCCCGGCCAGGCGAATTCCTGTTTGCCGGCCAGGATCGCCTCGCCGGCGGCGTCGACCTCAAAGGAATAGAGATGGCGGGTTTCGTTGAGGCTGATGGTCTCGCGCGTGTCGTCGGCGAGAATTACATCGATCCGGCCAGGGCCGCCATCGCGGTTGCCGCCGCCGGCGAACCAGAAATCCGGCACCTCGATGCGGCCCTTGGTGCCGAGGATGCGCAGGACATTGTCCTGTTTGAGCGAGATGCTGCAGGATACCTCGGCAACGATTCCACCGGGAAAATGCAGCAGCGCCGAGGCCCATTCGTCGACGCCGGACTTGCCGAGATGGGCGGTGCCGACAACCTTGTCCGGCTCGGCGAAGGGTTTGCCTGTGGCAGCGCCCGCGATCAGCCGCACCATGGAGACGGGATAGCCGCCGACGTCGAGAATGCCGCCACCGGCGAGATCGTTGGCGTAGAGCCGGTGCTCGGGCATGAAGCCCGGCATGGCGAAGCCGAAGCTCGACTTGATCAGCCTGACATCGCCAATGACGCCCGACTGGATCACCTCGACCAGCTTCGCCGTCTGCGGGTGCAGGCGGTACATGAAGGCTTCGCCGAGGAAGGTGCCGGCCTTGCGCGCGGCATGGATCATGGCGTCGGCCTCGAAGGCGGTCAGCGCCAGCGGCTTTTCGCACAGCACATGCTTGCCGGCTTCCGCCGCCTTGATTCCCCATTCGGCATGGCCGGGATGCGGGATGGCGATATAGACGGCGTCGACCTCGGGGTCGGCGAGCAGCGCGTCGTAACCGTCGAGGATGCGGGCGCCGGGAAACGTCTCGGCCAGGCCTGCCTTGCCGGGATTGCGGGCGCCGAGCGCCACGATCGTGCCGGTGCGCGAGCCTGCCACGCCGCGGGCGAACGCTTTGGCGATGTCGCCGGGCCCAAGTATCCCCCAGCGGAGGGGCGCGGTTGCAGTCATGATCATTCTCCTTGCAAGGCTGGAAGCGCTCAGCGCAGCCGCTGGCCGTCTTCATCGAACAGATAGGATTTGCGGATGGACACGGTGATCTCCTGGGTGTCGGGGACCTTTGCCGCGTCGCGCTGGATCACCAGGTCTTCGCCATGGGCGGTCCTGGCATAGATGAAGCTGGTGCCGCCGAGATGCTCGACCACGTCGATGCCGACGGTGAGGTCGGCTTCGCCTTCGCCGCCATTGCCGAAATGTTCGGGCCGCACGCCGACAATGACCTTGGCTCCTGTTTCTGGCACGGCGCCGGTCAACGGTTGCATAATGCGGGTCTTTTCCTCGCCCGCCAGCTCGACGGTGACGCTGCTCGTGTTGCGCCCGACGACGCGGCCCTTGATGAAATTCATCTTCGGCGAGCCTACAAAGCCGGCGACGAACTGGTTGTCGGGATTGTGGTAGAGATCGAGCGGCCGGCCGATCTGCTCGACATGGCCACCGCGCAGCACGACGATCCGGTCGGCCAGCGTCATCGCTTCGGTCTGGTCGTGGGTGACATAGATCATCGTCGTACCGAGCTCCTTGTGCAGGCGCGAGATCTCGACCCGCATCTGGACGCGCAGCTCGGCGTCGAGATTGCTCAACGGCTCGTCGAACAGGAAGACTTGCGGTTCGCGCACGATGGCGCGGCCGATGGCAACGCGCTGGCGCTGGCCGCCGGACAATTGCCTCGGCCGCCGCGCCATCAACTCTGTGATGCGCAGGATTTCGGAGGCCCGCTTCACCCGCCGCTCGGTGTCCTCCTTGGGGTTGCCGGTCATCCTGAGGCCAAAGCTCAGATTCTGCTCCACGCTCATGTGCGGGTAGAGCGCGTAGGACTGGAACACCATGGCGATGCCGCGCTCGGCCGGCTCGACATCGTTCATCACCTTGCCGCCAATGGCGATCTCGCCGCCGCTGATATCCTCCAGCCCGGCGATCATCCTGAGCAGCGTCGATTTTCCACAACCCGACGGGCCGACAAAGACGACGAACTCGCCATCGGCGATATCGATGTTGGCGCCATGGATGATCTCATAGACGCCGAAGCGTTTTACGACATTGGTGAGGGTGACTGCCGCCATATCGCTGTTGTCCCTACTTGACGGCACCGGCGGCGATGCCGGCGATGAAATGGCGCTGCAGCAGCACGAAGACGACCAGCATCGGTACGGTCAGCATGACGGCGCCGGCCATGATGCCGCCCCATGAGACCTTGGTCAGGCCGATCAGCGTGCCGAGCGCCACAGGGGCCGTCATCGCGCCGGGCTGGCTGTTGATCAAAAGCGGCCAGAGATAATTGTTCCACGAGGCGAGGAACAGGATGATGGCGAGCGCCGCCAGCATCGGCCGCGCCAGCGGCAAAGCGACGAACAGGAAGATACGCCATTCCTTGACGCCCTCGACACGTGCCGCGTCGAAAAGGTCGGCCGGCATCATCGAGAAAGCCTGGCGCATGAACAGCACGCCCAGCGAATTGAACAAGGGTGGCACGATCAGCGCAATCCAGGTGTTGGCGAGCTGGAAGTCGCGCGCCACCATGATGAATTGCGGGATCAGCACCACCGCATAGGGCAGCGTGATGGTGCCGAGGATGATCGCCACCACCGCGCCCTTGCCGAAGAACTGATAGCGGGCGAGCGCCCAGCCGGCCATCGAGGTCAGCAGCACCGAGAAGAAGGTGTAGGTCACCGCCACCGCCACCGAAATGCCGATAGCGCCGACGAAATTGGTGTCGCGCTGCAGGTTGTTGAAATTGTCGACGAAATTGCCGTGCGGCAGAAGCTCGATGCCGGGGCTGAAAATGCCGTTGTCGGGCATGGTCGAAAACACCACCATCATCCACAGCGGAAACAGCCAGATCACCGCCAGCGGTGTCAGGACCAGATGCAGCAGGACGCTGCGGCCGAGCCGGCGTTGCGACAGCGAACTCATTTCGGCTCCCCTCTCATTTCGGCTCTCGTGTCAGCCACAGCTGCACCAGCGTGATGGCGATTGCCAGCCCCGCCATGGTGTAGGCGACGGCCGAGGCGTAGCCGAAATTGAGCGAGCGAAAACCCTGGCGGTAGAGCAGCAGGCCAAGCGTCTCGGTGCCGCCGCCGGGGCCGCCGCGCTCCGTGATCAGGAACGGCTCGGTGAACAGCTGCATCGTGCCGATGATCGACAGCACGGCGCAAAACACGATGACCGGCTTGAGCAGCGGCAGCGTTATGTAGAAGAACTGCTTGAGCTTGCTGACGCGGTCGAGCGTCGCTGCTTCATAGACGTCCTCGGGGATCGACTGCAGGCCGGCGAGCAGGATGATGGCGTTGTAGCCGGCCCAGCGCCAGGTTACCGCGATCATGATCAGCGCCATGGCCGGTGTGACGTTGGAGAACCAGTCGATCTTGGCCAGGCCGACGCCGGCGAGGAGCTTGTTGATGATGCCGAAATCCAGGTTGAACATCAGCCGGAACACGGCGGAATAGGCGACCTCGCCGACCACCACCGGAGCGAAGAAGGCAAAGCGGTAGAGGCCACGTGCTTTCAGCAGCGGCGAGTTCAGCAGCACCGCCATGACGATCGCCAGCGAGATCATCACCGGCACCTGGATGACGAGGATGAGCAGCGTGTTCTTCAGCGCGTTGAAGAAAGCGGGGTCGCCGATCAGGCGGCCCCAGTTGAATGTCGGCGCAAAGCGCCAGGGCACCGTGCGCGTCGCCTGGAAGGAAATCATGAACGAGGAGATGATCGGCCACACCCAGAAGATGGCGAAGATCAGGAGGTAGGGCGTGAGGAAGCGATAGGCCGTGGCGTTCTGGTAGCGCATGGTTCCTCCTCCTTCCTCTTTCCCGGCTGATATCCGGCGTGTTGTTAGCCGGCGGACGCCGCCGGCAATTGGCGATCTGTTGGGCGAGAGCGTCCCTTTCCCCGCCACTATACGGGGAGAGGATGCCGGCAGGCAGGTGAGGGGCAGCGCCAACAGTCCGGCAAATTGCCCTATATCTGGCCCGCCAGCATCACCGCCTTGGTCACTTGATCGGCAGTCCCGTCGCCGAAGCGATCTGGCTGGCGGCGTCGTCGAGGGCGGCCTTGGCATCGGGATAGCCGCCGCCGAGATATTTGGTCTGCACGGCGCGCATGATGATTTCGGCGTCGCTCTGGAACGGCGTGCCGCGGCTCGGCACCACCTTGGGCAGCGTGGCGAGAATGTCCTTCCACACTGCCTGGCCGCCCCAATAGGGCAGGCCCTGCGAGACGTAGGGGTCGTCGAGGGCCGAGATCAGTGACGGCACTAGGCCGAAATCCCTGAGCATGGTGATCTGGCCTTCATTGGTCTCGAGCGTGTATTTCAGATAGGCGTAGGCGGCCTCCTTGTTCTTCGAGGCTGAGGTGATGGCGAGCGACGAGCCTCCGAGATTGGCCGCGCGGGGGCCGTCGGCGGTCAGGCTCGGCATTAGGTAGACACCCCATTTGCCGTTTTCGCCGGCGGATTCGGTGCGGATGGTGCCCTCATACCAGCCGCCATAGACCTGGGTGGCGACGGTGCCGGCGGTGTTGTTGGTGATCTTGGTGCCCCAGTCGGCCGACGAGATGATGCCGGCGTCCTTCATGTCCTTGATCTTGGCCAGCGTGTCGACGCATTTCGGCTGGTTGACGGTGATCGACTGCCCATCGGCGGCGAAATAGCCGCAGCCCTGTTCGTTGGAAATCATGCGGAAGAATTCGGTGTCGCCGTTGAAATCGGCATTGGTCATGGCGACGCCGGGATTGGCGGCCTGGACCTTCTTGCCGGCGGCGATGAAATCGTCCCAGGTCTTGATCGAGGCCGGATCGACGCCGGCCTTCTCGTAGAAGTCGCGGCGGTAGAAGGCGGCTACCGGGCCGGAATCCCACGGCATGGCATAGGCCTTGTCGCCGACCTCCAGTTCGGTGCGCTTGAAGTCCGGGAATTTCTTCTGGTCGTCGGCGGTGTAGCCCAGCGTGTGCAAATCGACGAAGCAATCGGGGAACTGGCTCCAGTAGTTCTCGGCCTCGCCGTTTTCGATCGAGACGATATCGGGCAGGCCGACGCCGCCGGCCGCACAGCCGGCGATCGACTTGTCATAGGTCGGCTGGTTGCCGAGATCCTGAACGGTGACCTTGACGTCGGGATACTGTTTGTTGAAGCCGGCCACCGTCGCCTTCAGCGACGAAGCGGCGATATTCCAGCTCCAGATCGTAATTTCGCCGGACTGCGCCAAAGCCGGGGCTGAGCCCAGGCCAAGCGCCAGCGCGGCACAGATCAGTGTCGTGCGCATTGAAATCCTCCCATTTCATTTGCTCTCTCTTCGCGAGCATGGCTAGACTAGGCGGCGCGGAAGGCTTGTCCCTGACAACGGGAATAAAAGATGGGCGGAAAGTAAGATGCCGGAACGGCCGTTTTACCAGCCTGGCGCCAGCAGCGTCGAAGGCCTGCCGATGGCTTTGCAGATGTTTCACAACCATCCGCTGGTCATGCTGAAGCCGCACTGGCATGCCCAGGTCGAGGTCAATTTCATCGTCCGCGGCAGCGTGCATTACCGCATGAACGAGCACGAGATCTCGCTGTCGGCCGGCGACATGTGCCTGTTCTGGGGCGGGCTGCCGCACCAGATGGACGATCTCTCCGACGACGCCATCTATGCCGGCGCGCATCTGCCGCTGGTGCATTTCTTCCGCCTGCATCTGCCGACGGATGTCCGCCACAGGCTGATGACCGGCGCCACGCTGGTGACATCGGCGACCGACCAGGCCGACCATCACAATTTCGAGCGCTGGAACCGCTATTTCCGCTCGGGCGATGCGGCGATAACCGAGCACGCCGTGAACGAGCTGCTGCTGCGGTTGGAGCGGGTGCGCTTCGAGCCCTACCGGCTGGTGCCGGAAACCGCCATCGGCCAGGAACCCGGCGGCCCGTTCGACCAGCAATCGCTGCGCAATGTCGGTCGCATGTGCGACTTCATCGCCGAGAATTTCCTCTACGACATAGACTGCGTCGACATCGCGGCGGCGGCCGACATCCATCCCAAATACGCCATGAGCATTTTCAAGAAATCGACCGGCATGACGCTCAACGAATATATGAATCTGCTGCGGCTGAGCTACGCGCAGGCGCTGCTGATGCATGAAGACGCCAATGTGCTGCGCGTCGCCATGGATTCAGGCTTCGGCTCGCTCAGCGCCTTCAACAAATCCTTCCGCAAGCTGGCAGGGATGTCGCCCTCGGATTTTCGCCGGGGTGCGGTGGGCCGATAGGTTCAACGGTCATCTTGATCAACCCGCAGCCGTTCCGGGTGGAAACATGTGCAAGGCTAATCGCGACCGCCTTTGTCGGATGCGATCATCAACTTGGAGAAAGTTGTCAGCGACTTGGCGTTTCATGAGCGCCTTCCCCCACTCCGTCGCTGCTTCGCTCGACGGAGTGGGGTCGACCTGGCTCTGGCGTTGTCATTTCAAGCCGGGACCGGTGCCCTCCGCCCGAGGAAACCCGACAATTACCGCCAGCCCAGGCCGGCGATCCTCCAGCGCAATCGTTGCACCATGCAGGTCGGCGATGGCCCGCACAAGGCTGAGGCCAAGGCCGCTGCCGGGCGTGGTGCGGCTGGAGTCCAGCCGGTAGAGCCGCTGGAACACTTTTTCGCGCTCCTGCGCCGGGATGCCAGGGCCATTGTCGGCGACCTCAGCCAGAATGCGGTCGCCTTGCCGCCGCACCGATAGAAGGATTGCCGTGCCATCGGGGCAATGCCGCAGCGCGTTCTCAACCAGATTGGCAAACAATTGCGTCAGCAGGTCGCGGTCGCCGTGGACCAGGCATGGGGTGCCGTGGACGATCGTGGCCGACAGCGACTTGCCGTCATCCTCGGCGACACCGGCGTAGATTTCGGCAATGGCATCGATGACGCCGGTGAGGTCGAGATCGACAAAGCGCGCCTTGCGAGCGCCGGCCTCGATCTGGGCAATACGCAACAGCGCATCGAAAGTATCGTTGATCTGCAGGCTTTCCCCACGTGCCTCCGCCAGCTCATCGGCAACGGCCTCACCCCGCGCGGTCCTGTCGGCCGCAGCTTCCAAAATCATCTGCAGCCGGTTGAGCGGCGTCTTCAGATCATGCGCGATGTCGGCGCTGACCTGGCGCATGCCGTCCACCAGCGCCGCCAGCCGCTCCAGCGCGGCGTTGACCTGGCGCGAGACGCCGTCAATGTCGTCGCCATTGCCGAGCAGTGGAATGCGGGCGTCGAGCCGGCCGTTGGAGACATCGTCCATGGTGGTGGCAATGCCGTCGAGGCGACGCTGCACACGCGACGCCAGCAAGGCGCCGCCAGCCACCGCCAGCCCTGAAATGATCAGGGTGGCCCAGCCGAAGCTCATCAAAACGATGCGTTCCAGCTCCTCGGTTTCGGAGAGCGAGAAGGCGATTGTCAGGCTGTTGGGCCCGACCGAACCGGTCCAGGCGCGGTACATAGTGTCCGGCGCAACGCCAGGCAGGGAAGCGGCAAAATCCGAAAAGCCATCGGGAAGGTCGGCTGCGGTGAAATTCCCGGCCAGGCGATTGCCGGCGGGATCGGTGAGCGAGAACAGCTGTTCCTTGCTCGGGCTGAGCGCGGCGTGGCTGTCGACTGCCGAAACCAGATCCTCCCGGTCGTTTCCGGCATAGGTCACCGCCACGACCGAATAGGTCTCCTTGACCGACTGGTCGAGCTGCTCGGCAAGATCCGCGCTCATCAGCTGGTAGACGATGGCGCCTGACAGGATGAAGGCGAGCACGAACAGCAAGGCGAAGGTCAGGGCCAGCCGAAACGGCGTGCTGCGCAGCAGGCGAGAGCCTGTCTCAGTCATAGTGCGTTTCAGTCATGGCAAGCTTCAGTCATGGCAAGTTTCTGTCATGCCGCGCCTCAGTCGTGAACACTGTAGCCAGTGTTGCGCACGGTGTGGATCAACGTGGTTTCGAACGGCCTGTCGATCTTGGCGCGCAGCCGGCTGATATGGGTTTCGACGACGCTGGTCTTGGGGTCGAAGTGAAAATCCCAGACCCGTTCCAGAAGCATGGTGCGGGTGATGACGCGGCCCTCGCCGCGCATCAGCACTTCGAGCAGGCTGAATTCGCGCGGCTGCAGGTCGATCGCCTGGCCCTGCCTGGTGACGCGGCGCTGGATCAGGTCCATTTCGAGGTCTGCGATGCGCAGCGTCGTCTTCAGCTCCTGCACCGCAGGGCGACGGCCGAGCGCGTTGATGCGGGCGAGCAGTTCGGAAAAGGCGAATGGCTTGACGAGATAGTCGTCGCCGCCGGCCTCGAGCCCTTCAACCCTGTCGTCGACGCCGCCGACCGAGGTCAGAAAGATCGCCGGCGTGCGCACGCCCGCCGCCCGCACCGCCTTGATCATCGACAGGCCGTCGAGGCCGGGCAGCATGCGGTCGACGACGATCACGTCATAGGCGTCGCGTGTCGCGGCAAACAGCGCGTCGCGGCCATCGCGCCTGAGGTCGCAGATATGGCCTGCCTCGCCAAGGCCCTTGACGACATAGTCGGCGGTGCGTGGGTCGTCCTCGACAAGGAGAAGTCGCATCGTTGTTCCGATGGTTGGCGATTGAGCAGTTCGCGGCTCTCGAACCTTATCCGGTTGTGACAACAGGTCGACCACCAAACACCCAGCCTTGCGGCTTTTTCTTGGCGGCAGATCGCTCCGCTCAGCAGGTTGCTCAAAGGGACATTGACACTCGAAAGCTGCGCTCTAGCGTGCGACACATCCGGTTACGCAATCATTAGGCTAATCGAGTCAGGGGACAGGAAATGACGACGATTGCCGATGTCGCGCGCCATGCCGGAGTGTCGGTCGCAACCGTCTCGCATGTGATGAACCGCACGCGCCATGTCGAGCCGGAGACGGCCGAGCGCGTGCATTCGGCCATCGCCGCCTTGCGCTACAGCCCGAACACGCTGGCGCGCAGCCTGAGGCGCGGCGAGACCAAGACCATCGGCCTGCTGCTGCCGGACAATTCCAACCCTTTCTTCGCCGGCGTGGCGCGCCAGATCGAGGATGCCGGCTTCCTTGCCGGCTATACTGTGATCCTGTGCAACTCCGACGGCAGCGCCGAGAAGGAGGAGCGCTACCTCCAGGTGCTGATGGCCAAGCAGATCGACGGGCTGATCTTCGCCGGCTCGTCGGATCATGCGCGGGTGTTCTCCAGCCTTCTGCCCGGCGTGCCGGCGGTGCTGCTCGACCGCGAGATCCATTCGGTCAATGTCGATTCGGTGCTGGTCGATCACGATCATGGCGGCTATCTCGCCGGCCGCTATCTAGCCGGGCTCGGCCACGAGAAGATCGGCGTCATCGGCGGCCCGCGCGATTCCAGCTCCAGCCCGGCCCGCCTGCGCGGCTTCGCCAGGGCGCTGCAGGAAGCCGGCCTCGACCTGCCGCCGGCCTCGGTGGTGGATTCCGACTATCACTTTGCCGGCGGCCGCACGGCGATGGAGCGGCTGATGGCGCAGGCGCCGGGGATCACGGCGCTGTTTGCCTGCAACGATCTGATGGCCATGGGCGCGCTGACAGTGCTGCGCGGGCGCGGATTGCGGGTCCCCGGCGACATGTCGATGATCGGCTTCGACGACATCCCCTATGCCGTCACCACATGGCCGCCGCTGACGACGATCGCACAGCCGGTCGAGAAGATCGGCACCCGCGCCGTCAGCCTGCTGCTCGAGCGGGTTGCCGAGCCTGCGGCGCATTCGCGCCGCGAAGTGCTCACCCCGGTGCTCGTCGAACGGGAGAGCTGCGCGCCGTTGCGCGGCTGAAGCCCTCAGGCGGCGGCCGGCTGCAGCGCTGCCCTGAGCAGCATGCCGAAGAGGTCGCGCGGCTCGTCGGGATCGGCGAGCAGGTCGAGCTCCTCGTAGAGGCCGGTGGCCTGAAGCTGGTCGCGGACATAGCGCAGCGCCGAAAAATCCTCGGTGGCGAAGCCGACGGAATCGAACAAGGTGATCTGTTCCGCCGTCTTGCGGCCTTCCGCCTTGCCGGTCATCACCTGCCACAACTCGGTCACCGGATGGTCGGCGTGGAGTTGCTGGATTTCGCCCTCGATGCGCGTCTGCGGCGGGAACTCGACGAAGATGTCGGAGCGCAAAAGGATGTCGCGGTGCAGTTCCGTCTTGCCGGGGCAGTCGCCGCCGACCGCGTTGATGTGCACGCCGGAACCGACCATGTTGTCGGTGAGGATGGTGGCGGACTGCTTGTCGGCGGTCACCGTGGTGATGATGTCGACGCCTTCCACCGCATCCTGGCCGGTGGCGCAGATGGTGATGTCGAAGCCCTTGCCGGCGAGGTTGCGGGCGCATTTTTCCGAAGCGGAGCGGTCGATATCATAGAGCCGCAGCCGGTCGACGCCGAGCAGCGCTTTGAAGGCGACAGCCTGGAATTCGGACTGGGCGCCATTGCCGATGATGGCCATCGAGCGCGCGCCTTTGGGCGCCAGATATTTGGCCGCGACAGCGGAGGTCGCCGCGGTGCGCAGCGCCGTCAGGATCGTCATTTCGGTGAGCAGCATCGGATAGCCGGAACCGACATCGGCGAGCACGCCGAAGGCGGTGACGGTCTGACGGCCTTCCCGCATGTTCTTCGGATGGCCGTTGACATATTTGAAGCCGTACATCTTGCCGTCGCTGGTCGGCATCAGTTCGATGACGCCGTCATGGCTGTGCGAGGCGATGCGCGGCGTCTTGTCGAACAGCTCCCAGCGGCGAAAATCCTCCTCGATATAGGCGGCGAGTTCGGTGAGGAACCGCTCGACGCCGATGGTCAGCACCAGCTTCATCATGCGGTCGACGCTGACGAAGGGGACGATGGCAAGGCGGGAAGGCTGGGTCATGCAATGCTTCCGGAATGGCTGCGGGTCGGGCGGTCCATGATGCGGCGGCCCATCAGGCTGGCGGCGAGGTCGACCATCAGCGTGGCGGTGCGGCCGCGCTCGTCGAGGAACGGGTTGAGCTCGACCAGATCAAGGCTGGAGACCAGGCCGCTGTCGGACAGCATCTCCATCACCAGATGCGCCTCGCGGAAGGTGGCGCCGCCGGGCACGGTGGTGCCGACGGCCGGCGCGATGGAGGGGTCGAGGAAGTCGACGTCGAGGCTGACATGCAGCAGGCCGTTTTCCTTTTCGACGATGGCCAGGAAGGCGCGCAGCAAAGGTGCGACGCCGTGCTCGTCAATGGTGCGCATGTCGTGCACGGTAACCCCCGCTTCGCTCAGCGCCCGGCGCTCCGCCGGATCGACGCTGCGCAGGCCCATGACGCAGATGTGGGCAGGATCGACGGCGACAGGCAGGTCCGGGAAATAACCGTTGAAGCCCGGTCGGCCGCTGGCATAGGCGAGCGGCACGCCGTGCAGATTGCCGCTGACGGTGGTATCGAGCGTGTGGAAATCCGGATGCGCATCGAGCCACAGCACGAAGAGCGGCCGGTCGCGTTCGGCGGCGCGGCGGGCTATGCCCGACACCGTGCCGGCCGATATCGCGTGGTCGCCGCCAAGGAAGATCGGCATGGCGTCCCGCGAAGCCGCATAGGCGGTCTCGGCAATTGCCGCGGTCCAGGCGGAAATCTCCGGCAGGGCCTTCAGCGCGAGATTGCCGTGGACGATAGCGCGCACTGCGGCCGGTTGCACCGCGCCCCAGTCCTCGACCTCGTGGCCAAGTTCCGACAGCACCGAGACAAGCCCGGCCGTGCGCAGCGCGCTTGGCCCCATCTCGCATCCCATCCTGCCGGCGCCGTCCTGCACCGGCGCGCCAACGATCCTGCAGCGCATGGTTCTTGTTGTCCTTGTAAATTGATTGGGCGGTTGATGCGTGGAATGAACCATCCCGGCCCGGCAGTTTGAACAGGCGAAATTGGCATTTCGAGAAGAATGATTTATCAACCCGATAAGTCAGTTTGGTCAAGTGGATAGAATCATGGACTTGCTCGACGAAAGGCTGGTCACGCTGCTCAGGCATGATGCCCGGCGCAGCATCTCCGATCTCGCGGTCGATCTCGGGGTGTCGCGCGCCACGGTCAGGGCGCGCATGGAGCGGCTGGAAAAAACGGGCGAGATCATCGGCTACACGGTGGTGCTGCGCGCCGACGCGGTCGACCAGCGGATACGCGGCGTGATGATGATCGAGATCGAGGGCCATGCCGCCGACCGCGTGGTCCGGGCGCTCGGCGGCCTCGCCGAGGTTTCGACCATTCACACCACCAATGGCCGCTGGGACCTGGTGGTCGAACTCGGAACGGCGTCGCTCACCGATTTCGACGCGGTGCTTAGGCGGATACGGCTCATCCCCGGGATAACCGGCAGCGAGACAAGTCTGCTGCTGGCAACGCCGAGGACGACAAGGGCACGGCTGGCTTAGCCGCCGTTCCGGCCGGCGTGTTCACGCAAAGCTTTGGGCGGAACTGGCGAATGGGTCGCCTGGCCGACGAATCTCATTGGGGCCGCAGCTATCCTCCACATGACGGAGGAAGCCGGCATGACGCGAGATTGCACCAGCTTCAACGGTGCAAGGACCGGACGCTTGCCACAGGCCAAGGCTGATGGCAGGATAAAAGGCCGCAACGTGCGGCCTCTGGCGGCCGTTGTGTTTCGATGGATTATGAAGCATTTTCCCAAGGTGCGGGTTCTCCTCACAATGTGCGGCAGCCTCATTTCGCCTTGGTCGCCCTTGATTTTTCGCAATGTTCGCTTTGCCTGCCTCAGGCCGCAGGGCATTTAATTCCACGGGGTCAAGCCTCATGACAGAGATTTGTGCTCGGGCCGTCTATCATCGGCGAAGACAAGGCATGGCGCCACAATCAGCGCCCCCTGGCATTCGTGCCCAGGTGAAGAATGCCGTTGCGTACCTCTCGCCCCCATGTTTCAAAACAGGTCGTTAGACCCGCGAGAATGGTTTCGAAGCCTGCGGGGTTGCCCACGGTCCGGCGAGAATTCTAAAAGACGTTCACAATGACACAGCACGCAAAAGACGCACGAATTCTCATGTACAGCCACGACACGTTCGGGCTCGGCCATTTGCAGCGCTGCCGAACGATCGCGCATTCGCTGGTCGGGGATTTCCGCGGTCTTCAGGTGCTTATCATTTCGGGCGCGACCATCGCCGGCGCCTTCGACTACCGCGCCCGCGTCGACTTCGTGAAGATTCCCAGCGTCATCAAGCTGCGCAACGGCGAATACACCTCGCTTGAAAAGGACATCGATCTGCATGAGACGCTAAGGATGCGGCAGTCGATTATCCGCCACACAGCCGAGAGCTTCCGGCCGGATATCTTCATCGTCGACAAGGAACCGCTGGGGCTGCGCGGAGAGATCGAGGATACGCTGTCCTACCTCAAGACGCGGGGCACCACGCTCGTGCTTGGCCTGCGCGAGGTGATGGACGCGCCGCTTTTGCTCGAAGCGGAGTGGGCACGCAGGGATGTGATGCGCAAGATCGGCCTGTTCTACGACAAGGTCTGGGTCTATGGCCCGCCGGATTTCTACGATCCGCTGACCGGCCTGGAGGTGCCGCCGGCGGTCAGGGCAAAGATGAAGTTCGTCGGTTTCCTGCAACGGAGCCTGCAGCAGAACCAGTTGCCCGGCCACCGGCCCGAGGGCGACTATATCCTGGTTACCACCGGTGGCGGCGGTGACGGCGCCGACCTGATCCACAACGTCATCGAGGCCTATCAGCAGGATCCGCGATTGCAGCACCGGGCGCTGATCGTGCTTGGGCCCTACATGCCGGCGCGCAAGCGCAACAAGCTGGTCAGGAAAGGGGCCAAGATCCCCTACGTCAAGATCATCGAATTCGACAACCGCATGGAAGAGCTGATTGCCGGCGCCAAGGCGGTGGTGGCGATGGGCGGTTACAACACCTATTGCGAGATACTGTCTTTCGACAAGCCGGCGCTGATCGTGCCGCGCGTCACGCCGCGCGAGGAACAGCTGATCCGGGCACGGCGCGCAGCCGAACTCGGCCTCATCGAGATGCTTTTGCCCGAGGAGGCCGAGGATGCCCAGCGGTTTGCCGATGCGCTGCAGGTTTTGCCGGGCCGGCCCCGCCCATCGCAGAGCAATGCGCATCTGACGCTGGAAGGGCTGCCTCATATTTCCGAAATCGTCGCGGAACTGCTCGACCGGCGGGCCGGCCATCACCTTTCGGTCATTGAAGGCATGAACTGAGTTGCAACACCGCAAGATCGTCGTGGTTCTGAAGGGCTACCCGCGGCTGTCGGAAACCTTCATCGCGCAGGAGCTGCTCGGTCTGGAGCGTGCGGGGTTCGACCTGATACTTTTCGCGCTCAGGCGGCCGACCGACGCAAAACGTCATCCCGTGCATGACGAGATCAAGGCCCCCGTCCATTATCTGCCGGAATATCTGCACAGAGAGCCGCTGCGCGTGGTTCGGTCGCTGTTTGCCTGTCTGCCGCGGCCTGGCTTCTGGCGCGCGCTCAAATCGCTCGCTGCCGATATCCGCCGCGACTTTACCCGCAATCGCGCGCGGCGCTTCGGGCAAGCGCTGGTGCTGGCGGCCGAATGGCCGCAAGATGCCGGATGGCTGCATGCCCATTTCGCGCACACGCCGGCATCGGTGACGCGCTATGCCAGCCAGCTTCGTGGCTTGCCCTGGAGCTGCTCAGCCCATGCCAAGGACATCTGGACGTCGGCGGACTGGGATCTGGCCGGCAAGCTTTCCTCGGCGCGCTGGACGGTCACGTGCACGAAAACCGGCTTCGACCATCTGAAAAAACTCGCCAACGGCAGTTCGTCCGTGCATCTGAGCTATCATGGGCTCGACCTTGACCGCTTCGGCAGTTTCGGCGAGGCGCGAAAACAGCGTGACGGCTCGGCGCCGGCCGAACCGGTCATGATCTTGAGTGTCGGACGCGCCGTTGAAAAGAAGGGCTATGATACGTTGCTGGAGGCTCTTGCCCTCTTGCATGGCGATCTGGCGTGGTGTTTCGAGCATATCGGTGGCGGCGAGGAACTGAAACGGCTGAAGGCGCTGGCGCAAAGGCTCGGACTGGAGGGGCGCGTCTCCTGGAAAGGCGCGCTGGCGCAGGAGGAGGTGCTTGAGCACTACCGCAGCGCCGACATCTTCGCTTTGGCCTGCAGGATCACCGCGGATGGTGACCGGGACGGCCTGCCGAATGTTCTGGTGGAGGCGGCCAGCCAGCGGCTTGCCTGCGTGTCGACCGATATTTCCGGCGTGCCGGAGCTTTTATCGTCGGATGAAACCGGGCTGCTGGTTCCCTCGGAAAACCCGACTGCCCTGGCACAGGCGCTGGAGCGCCTGATCCGCGATCCCGTCCTGCGCGTCCGCCTCGGCGACGCCGCGGAGCGGCGCGTGCGAAGCAATTTCGATCATGTGGCAGGCATTGGACAGCTCAAGGAACTGTTCGAGCGGGAGTGGCGGGCCGCCGAATGAAGCGGCTGCGCGCTTTCTTCTATGTTCAGCACCTGCTCGGCATCGGCCATCTCGCGCGCGCCAGCCGCATTGCGGCGGCTCTGGTCGATGACGGGTTCGACGTCACCGTCGTGACCGGCGGAGCGCCGATCGCGGGATTTCCGGGATCGGGTGTAAAATCCGTGACCCTGCCGCCTGTCACCTCCGGTGACGAAGGATTTTCCGGACTTGTCGACCTGCAGGGCAAAGCCGTCGACGATGATTTCAAGACGCGGCGCTCAGAGATGCTGCTGCAGGCTTTCCGGGATTACAGGCCCGACATCGTCATTATCGAGGCGTTTCCCTTTGGACGCCGGCAGATGCGTTTCGAACTCTTGCCACTGATCGAGGCCATCGAAGCGACATCGCCCAGACCGCTGCTGGCGGCGTCCGTCCGCGACATCCTTCAGGAGCGCGTGAAGCCGAGCCGAAACGAAGAAACGGTCGATATCGTCAACAGGCATTTCGATCTTGTCATGGTCCATGGCGATCCGGCTTTCGCAACCATCGACAAGACATTTCCGCTGGCTGGGGCGATCAGGGCCGAGGTCGCCTACACAGGGCTCGTTGCCGCGCCGCCGGCGCAAGCGGCCTCAGAGCGCTTCGACGTTCTGGTGTCGGTTGGCGGCGGGGCGGCCGGAAAGAGCCTTGTCAGATCCACCGTCGCGGCGGCGCGAAGTGCCGATAACGCCTGGACATGGTGTTTGATCACCGGCCCAAACCTGCCGAAGGACGAGTTTGACGCGATTGCACGCGATGCCTCCCCACGCCTGTCCATCTTCCGGTTCCGCGAGGATTTCGCCAGCCTGCTGACCGGCGCCCGCCTGTCGGTCTCGCAGGCGGGTTACAACACGGTCTGCGATGTCATGCGCGCGGGGTGTCGCTCGCTGCTCGTTCCATTTGCAGCCGGCGGGGAAACCGAGCAGACGCGTCGCGCCCTGATGCTTGAAGAGCTCGGTCTTGCAACGGTGCTGACGGAACAGGACCTGACGCCTGAAGGTCTGGCGCAAGCGATCGAGCAGGCGCTTGCGGGACCGCCGCCAGCCGCGCATCGCCTCGATCTGGAAGGGGCGCGGCGCTCGGCGCAAATCCTGCGCGAGCGCTTCAAACAGTTCCGATCAGCATGAAGCGTGTATAATTTTTTGTCGGCAATTCGCCGGAGAACCTGATCTGCCGCAGCGCCGCCATGGCTTCGAAGGCCGCAAGTGACGCCACGCAGTTGATGTGCGTCGGCTCGCTGAAATAATCGTTCGACTGCAGCAGCACGTTCGTACCCCGCGGAAGCAGGGCAAGCCAGGCGCTGAGATCGGCTATGTGTTCGCAGCTCGTATTGACCACCAGGTCAGGCCCGCCGGCGGCATAGTCGAGTGTGTACATATCTGCCGTCAGCGCTTGAAACCGCTCGCCGGCTTGCCGGTTGAGTGTCCGGGCGACCGCGCCGACTTCGGGATCGATGTCGATGCTGTCGATCGCCGCGATGTCGAAGCGGGCGTCGTTGAAAAGCATCGCCGGCAATACGCCGTACCATCCACCCAGAACCCATATGCGTTCGAACCGGCCGCCGTCGCTTTCGAACAGCCTGTCGAGCGCCCACATCTTGCAGGCGACCTGCTTGTGGTTGAAGGCATTGGCGATATCGGCCTGCGGATGCTTGGCGATGACGCGCGCCAGCCCGGCCACGAGAGGGTGGTCGACGTAGGCGGCAATTCCCCGCGTGAGGTCCAGGGCTTGCTCATGCCCACCCATGCCGGCATTGCGTGGTTGCGTGACATCCATCATATTCGTCTTCTATGTTGGGATTTCCGGCGACACAACGCAATCTTGCCTCTTGCCTGTTCGACTTGCGGACGCGACTGTGCCGCAAGCCGTTTCGCCATTGCCCGGAGGAGGCCGATTGAATTTGTCCGGACCATCGGCGCCCATCCGCCTGGCGCGCAGCTGCCGCTTTGAGCTCGTCGTTGGCGGCGAAGACATGGCCGATACACCATTTGCCAGCAGGTGCCTTTACATTCCGCATCCTTCAAACTGACAATCGCATATGGAAACCAGCCTAGCCCGCTATATCTGGACGCACACCAGGAAGCAGCAGCTCTGGATATTGATGATCGTCGTGCTTTCGATGGTCCCGTATTTCATGTCGTTCGACCTGCCGAAGCTGATCGTCAACGGCCCGATCCAGGGCAAGGGGTTCGAGCAACCGGGCGCGACCCTGCCATTCATGCGGTTGCACTATAACCTGCCGTTCATCGGCGAGGTCCAGTTCTTCTCCGGTTTTCAACTGGACCGCACCTCGACCCTGCTTGCGCTCAGCCTTGTGTTCCTCTTGCTGGTCGTCATCAACGGCTTGTTCAAGCTCTACATCAACACTTACAAGGGCCGGCTCGGCGAACGCATGCTGCGGCGTATTCGTTTCGATCTGGTCGATCGTGTGCTGCGGTTTCCGCCGGTTTACTTCAAGCGGGTGAAATCCGCCGAAGTGGCGACCATGGTGAAGGACGAGGTGGAGCCGCTGGGCGGCTTCATTGGCGATGCCTTCCTGCAGCCGGTGCTGCTCGGCGGCCAGGCGCTGACGGCCATGCTGTTCATCATGGTCCAGAACGTCTGGCTCGGAATGATAGCGGTCGTGATCGTGGCGATCCAGATCGTGCTTATCCCGCGAATGCGGCGGCGGCTGCTCGTGCTCGGGCGCCAGCGGCAGTTGACGGCGCGCGCGCTTTCAGGCCGGGTTGGCGAAATCGTCGACGGCATCGGCGCGGTTCACGTCCACGATACGTCGAACTACGAGCGCGCCGACATAGCAGCCCGGCTCGGGCTCATCTTCAAAATCCGCTTCGATCTTTACCAATGGAAATTCATGGTAAAGTTCCTCAACAATTTTCTCGCGCAGCTCACGCCCTTTCTGTTTTACATGATCGGTGGCTATCTGGTCATCCAGGGGCGGTTGGATGTCGGCCAGCTCGTGGCCGTGATCGGCGCTTACAAGGACTTGCCCGGACCGATGAAGGAACTGATCGACTGGGATCAGGACCGGCAGGATGTCCAGGTCAAATATCAGCAGGTCGTCGAACAGTTCACCGTCGAGAATATCATCGCGCCGGAAATCGGAGCACTGACGGTCGACGATCCCGATCCGATGACCAAGCCGCTGTCGGCGGTCAGCCTGTCGATAGCAGACGATGGCGGCGCAATGCTCCTCAATCGCATCTCGCTCGAGGTCAAGCCGGGTGAGACGGTGGCGCTGGTCAGCACCGCAACAGGGGGAGCGGAGGCGCTTGCGGAAGCCTTTGCGCGGCTGACCTGGCCGGACAGCGGAAGGATCGTTTCGGGCTCCGATGACTTGCTCGATCTCCCCGAAGCCGTGACCGGCCGGCGCATGTCCTACGCTTCGTCGGATGTTTTCCTGTTCCAGGCAAGCCTGCGCGACAATTTGCTCTACGGGTTGAAGCATGCGCCGCTGACATCGGTGACATATGACGGCGCCGCGGCGGACCAGCACCGTTGGAATATCGACGAGGCGCGCCGGTCGGGCAATCCGGATCTCGATATCCGCAGCGATTGGATCAACTATGCCTCCGCCGGCGCCACCGGCCCGCACGACCTCTTCGAAGCCGTGCGCCGGGTGCTCGACGCGGTTCTTCTGTCGCGCGACATTCTGGATCTAGGCTTGCGCTCTTCGGCCGACCTCAAGCGCCACACGAAGCTTGCCGGGCGGATCGTCGAATTGCGTGCGGCGCTGCGAACCCGGTTGGAGGAAGAAGGCCTGAGCGCGCTGGTGGTTCCTTTTGAACCGGGCGCCTACAACAAGGAAGCGACGATCGGCCAGAACCTGCTCTTCGGCGCTGCGGCCGGCCCCGAACTGGCTCACAAGGCACTGGCGTCCAATCCCTATTTTGCTTCCGTGCTGAAGCAAGCCGGCCTCGACCGCACGCTCTACGAAATGGGCATGGAGATCGCCGAACAGGCGATCGAGCTGTTTGCCGACCTGCCGCCCGAACACCAGTTCTTCCAGCAGCTCGCCTTCATGAGCGCCGAGGAGATACCCGCCTACGAAACCTTGCTGCAACGGCTCAAGAATCGCCCCTACGATGCGGTTTCGGAGAACGACCGCGCCATGATGGTCACGTTGAGCTTTGCCTATATCGAGCCCCGGCATCGCTTCGGCCTCTTGACCGACGAGCTGATGAGCAAGATCATCGCTGCACGCAACCAGTTCTATGAAAACCTGCCGGCCGAGCTGGAGAAAGCTGTCGAACGGTTTGACCCTGCCAAATACATCGCCGCGGCCACCGTCATGGACAACGTCCTGTTCGGGCGTGTCGGCAACAACCATCCCGACGCGCCGGACCGCATTCGCTCCATCGTCTATGATATTCTTGACGAACTGGGGCTTTATGCCGAGCTTCTGGATGTCGGCCTGGACTTCAACGTCGGCGCCGCCGGCAGGCGGCTGACCGGCGGACAGCGACAGAAGCTCGATGTTGCCCGCGCCTTGCTCAAGCGTCCCGATTTCCTCATTCTCAATCGGCCGCTGTCGGCGCTCGACCAGCGCGTGCAGGACAAGGTGCTGCGGAATGTGCTCGACGAAGCCAGACGCGACGGCCATTCGCCGGCAATTGTGTGGGTGGTGACGAATCCGGCAATGGCGACGATGTTCGACCGGGTTGTGGTCTTTGACTCAGGCCAATTGGTGGAAGACGGAACACACGAGACACTCTTGGCGGGAAACGGTATCTTCAAGGAACTTGTGTCATAGTCTGGCAAACGCGAATTCAGGAAGGTTTGCGACAATGCTGCTCAAGGATGAAGTTGGAATGCTGCAACGCGTTCCCTTGTTCTCTGGCATCGAGCCGACAAAGCTCAAGCTGCTCGCGTTCACGTCCGATCGCGTGAACTACAGTGCCGGCCAGATTCTTTTCCGGCAGGGCGACGAGGCAGACGCCGCCTATGTCATCCTTTCTGGCAGCGCGGATATTCTGGTCGATTCCGACAATGGGCCGATCAAAGTTGCCGAATTGCTGCCAAATTCGATCGTTGGCGAGATTGCCATATTGTGCAACAGCTCCCGTACTGCCACCGTCAAAGCGGCAAGTGAGCTGGAGGCCTTGAGAATCCGCAAGGACCATTTCCTGAGGCTTATGAAGGAGTTTCCCGAAATGACCATCGAGATATTGCGGGTTCTTGCCGATAGGCTAAGCAGTACGACCGCGGACCTGATCGACGCACGAACGGCCGAGAGCGATTCACAGTTGCACTGAAGCGGCGAGCCGCTCTGTTTCTTTGTTTGGATGCAGTTTCCGGAACCGTGTCACACCTTTCCTGGAACGACTCTGGCAGCAGTTGGTTGGCTACGATGGGCGAAAGGGTGCATGGACGACGATTTCTTCCTTGTCAGGTTTTGGGGCGTGCGCGGCAGCATTGCGGTGTCGGGGCCAGAATTTGCTCGCTATGGCGGCAACACGATCTGCATCGAGATGCAATGCGGCAATCATACGCTTCTGTTCGACGCGGGCTCCGGCCTGCGGCCTGCCGGCAGGACGCTTCGAGCGTCGGGCGTCACCGATTTCGACCTGTTTTTTACCCATTGCCATTACGATCACATCATCGGGCTGCCGGCTTTCAAGCCTATTTATGAACGAGGCATCAAAGTTACGCTTTGGTCCGGGCATCTCGCTGGACGCATGACGACGCGGCAGATGGTCGATGAATTCATTCGGCCGCCATGGTTTCCGGTGACACTCGGTGTCTGCAAGGCGAGCCTCGACTGCCGCGATTTCGCATCCGGAGACCTGCTTCGGCCACGCGAAGGAGTTGTTGTACGAACCGGTAGTCTTACCCATCCGGGCGGCTGCATCGGCTACCGGGTCGAATGGGGGGGCCGCGTCGTGGCGGTCATCACAGACACCGAGCACGAGCCGGGCAAACTCGACCAGGCGGTGCTCGGCCTGATCAGAGATGCCGACCTCGTCATTTACGACTGCACCTACACCGAGGAGGAAATGGAGCGCTACCGCGGCAACGGGCACTCGACATGGCAACAGGGCGTCAAGCTCTGCGAGGCGGCCGGCGCGCGCGGGCTTGCGCTGTTTCACCACGATCCGGCACGCACCGACGATGAGCTGGACGAGATGGAGAAACTGGCCAAGGACAGGTTTGCCGGCGCTTTTGCGGCGCGGGATGGCCAGACGCTCACATTTCCAGTCTTGCACAAAAAGCGCTGAGCTATTTTCCGGCGCTGCGTTCGGTCAATGTGCTGATCGGAAGCCATGCGCAGGCTTCGGTCCGCGCGGTGATCGTGAACAGCCGTTCGAGGAAAAGCCATGCCGATTCATCATGGACGAGATGGTGGGTGAGCAGGCCGACCGGTTCGCCGCCGTCGAATGCACGCTGCAATTGCGCGACGATGGCCTGAACCAACAGACCATGATCGCGGCAGCCGCGCGTGCCATGCCAATCCATGATGTCGACATTGCTGTTGATGACCGCCAAGGAAGCCGGCCTTGGCGGCCCGAACACCGACAATGCCGCAAATCCTATCGATCCGAGGTCGGGTACCAGGCCGGCGTCGATCCGGTTCCAGGGCGGCACCAGCATCGGAACCGCACGTGCGCCGTGCAGGCCGGTTACACGCGACAGCCCGCCGGCCAGCTCATCCAGCACCACCTCGCGTGGCCGATGCGCGCCGAGCTCCTGCTTTTTTTGACCCTCGGGCGCATGATTTCGGTGCGCCCAGCCATGAATGGCGACCGTGGCATGCGGCGCGGCGTCAAGCCGGACGACAAGCTTCCCGTCGGTCTGGGCCGGAATGACGGCCAGAGTGACCGGAACCGCGAAGTCACCGGTGAGGTCGAGCAACCGATCGAGCGCCGGCGTAGGATCCACGGCGTCATCGTCGCGCAGCCAGAACTCTGCCTTGCGGCCCGCCCGTTGCCGGTGCGCCAGCTCGTCCACCAGGGGCTGCCAAATCGGGTCGGATGTCATGACAACGGGATCATCTTGAGAAGTTCCGCCAGACGGGCCTTTGCAGCACCGAGAGAGCGTTCTTCGAGAACGAAACGTCTGGCCTCTGCAGCCATGATGGTTCTTTCGTCATTGTTGGCCAGAAGCCTTGCAATTGCGGAAGCGAACGCCGCTACATCGCCTGGCGGGGTGAGAAACCCGGTCTGGCCATGCCGCACGACCTCCGGCACGCCGGCAACGTCCTGAGCCACCACCGGAAGGCCGGCGGCCTGTGCTTCAAGATAGGCAATGCCATAGGCCTCGCCGTAACCCGGCCAGACGTAGATTCCCCCGCGATAGAGGACATCCGGCACGGCGACCGGCTCAATCGCGCCAAGCCATTCGATACGGTCGGCGGGCAAGCCGGCGAATTGCGCCTTTACCTCGTCACGGGCAGGTCCGTCCCCGACGACCGACAGCGTCCAGGGGAGGTGGCCGATCAACCCGAGCGCCTGCGCCAGCATGCGATAGCTCAAGACCTTGTCGCCCGGGCGCATCATGGCGACGGTCACGAGGCGCGTCGGATAATCCAGTACCGGCATTTCGTAGAATGCCGATGTGTCGATGAAGGGTGAAAGCATACCGAGAGCGGCGTGGGGAACAGCATCCGCCAGCCCCTGGCGATCCCTTTGCGTGAAGCAGATGTTCAGCGCCGCCTGCTCTATGGCTCGCGCCACCAATGCCTGGCTATCGGCCCACGAACCGGCGTTGCGCCGTTCGGAATAGGAGGCTTCGGCCGTCACATAGGGGACGGCAAAGGCCAACGCCAGCTCGGGCCCGATCAGGTCGGGCGCCTTGTAGTAGGGATGATAGGAGAACCAGAGATCGGGCTTGCCGTCGCGGTCCCAAAGCCTTGTCAGTCGCGCGGCTTCGTCCCGGGCCTCGATCATGAGCGCATCGAAACTTTTCGGTTCCGGCTGGCGTAGATAGAAGCGCAACTCCGATGCCAGTTCGACGCTATGCCCGCCATGCTGCAGCGCCTGGACCAGCATCCGTGCCATCTGGCGGTCGCCGGAGACAACGGGATGATTGGGCGACTTCAGCGGGGCGTAGAAGGCAATTCGCATCGCGCGATCCTATCATCGCAAAGCCTGCCCAAGTCAATTTCGAGGCATGATCGACTTCACCTTCAAGCGTTGGAATGTGCTATCTGATGCTTATGGAAACAGCTGTCGCGTCCGACCCGTTCGTCGCTTCTTTGCCGGTCTTCGCAAAGTTCGAAAGCGTTGCCGATATCGACAACTATCGGCCTCTCCCCGATGGCTGGGCGCTGGCCACCGCCGACATCGTCGGCTCGACCAAGGCGATCGAAGCCGGGCGCTACAAAACCGTCAATATGGCCGGCGCCAGCGTCATTTCGGCGCTGCTCAATGCACTGGGCCGGCAAGATCTTCCCTTCGTCTTCGGCGGCGACGGCGCGCTCGTGGCGTTTCCCGGCTCGGCGCTGGAGATCGCCCGTAACGCGCTGGCTTCTGTCCAGAGATGGGTGGCGGACGAACTGGACCTGACCTTGCGTGCCGCAATCGTGCCGATAAAGGACATAAGAGCGCAAGGCCTCGACGTTCGCGTGGCGAGGTTCCAGGCCTCTGAAGCAGCCTTCTATGCCATGTTCGCCGGCGGCGGCGGCAGTTGGGCGGAAGCCGAAATGAAAGCCGGGCGCTACCGCGTCGACCCCGCCCCGGCCGGCGCGCGGCCGGATCTGACCGGCCTCTCCTGCCGCTGGAACCCGATCGAAGCCCGGCATGGCGAAATTGTCTCGATCATAGCCGTGCCCGGGGCATCGCGCGACTTGCGTGGTTTCCAGTTTCTGGCTTCCGACATCATCACCCTTGCCGGCAGGCAGGAGCGCGATGGCCACCCGGTGCCGGTGGACGGTCCGGCCTACAGTCTCTTGCCCGCCGGTCTCGATGTCGAGGCACGGGCCACGGCGCCGCCGGGGCGGCGGTGGCTGGCCAAGCTGTGGGTGATCTTCCTGATGACGCTTACGGCCGTCACCGACAAATTGGGCTGGACGATCGGCGGTTTCGATCCGAAGGTCTACAAGCGCGAGGTGGCCAGCAATTCGGATTTCCGCAAGTTCGACGACGGCTTGAAGATGACCATCGACGTCGACGCGGATGTGTTGCAGCGGATCGAGAACCGGCTGAAACAAGCGGAAGAGGCCGGCATCTGCAACTATGGCCTGCACCGCCAGAAGTCGGCCTTGATGACATGCCTCGTCATCTCGCCGCTGCAGCGCGATCATGTTCACTTCATCGATGGCGCCGCCGGCGGCTATGCAATGGCTGCCGCAAGCCTGAAGGCGAAGGCGCCGGTCTGATGACGGCTTGGGGAATCGATTTTCCGCAATGCGCCGCGGCCATGGTTCTTGGGACCCGGCGAGCCCAACGGTGCCTGAGCCGACCAATTATTTGCGCGATGTCAGGATCGGGATTGCACTTCGCCGGCAGCCTCGCCACATAGTGTTGCAGGTGATTTGTGCGGTCGACGTCTGCTTGCTTCCTGCAAGGACAGTCATTCGGGATATTCTTCGCCGGCTTCTGCCCCCGAAGCCGGCTTCATTGACTTCGAGAATTTTGCGGATCAAAGGAGATGGCTCGTCTTCGACGGGTTTCGAGATAGCATGAGCACAGCGCAAGCAGAAATTTCCAACATTCTCATGGATAAGGTTGCCGATTGGCTGACCCAATCGGCGCTGGCGGGCGACGACCTGGAAACATTGGTCAAGGGTTTTTGTGAACGGCTGGCTGCTGCCGGCCTGCCGCTGAAGCGGGTGCATTTGAGCTTTTCGATGCTGCATCCGCTTTATGACGCGCTCGGTTTCACCTGGATTCGCGGCCAAGGCCTGGAAGTGGAAGGCTTCCGGAGTGAGAACGGCGTCCATTCCGACAGATTCCTAACCAGCCCATACTACCATCTGCTCAGCAACAAGCTCGACCATCTGCGGCGCCGGCTCGACCCGTCGGTGCGGTCGGAGTTTCCTGTTTTCGATGAGCTCAGGCTTATGGGCGTCACCGATTACATGGCTTTCGTCCATCCCTTCAACGGCGATACAAGTCAGGGCATGTTGGGGTCCTGGTCCACCGACAGTGCTTCAGGCTTCAGCGACAGCATGATTTCGGCGCTGCTGCGGATCCAGAACCATCTCGCCATAGCAAGCAAGATGGCGGTGCTCACCAAGCTTGCCGACAACATGATGACCACGTATCTCGGCGGTGACGCCGGCAGGCGCGTGCTGGACGGCCAGATCAAGCGCGGCGAGGGCGACACAATCCGGGCCGCGCTGGTGATGGGCGATATGCGCGGGTCGACAAGGCTCGCCGAAACCTCCGGCCGCGAAGTCTATATCGATACGCTGAACCAGTTTTTCGATGCCATCGCAGCACCATTCAATCGCAAAGGCGGGCAGATCATGAGTTTCCTGGGGGATGGATTCATTGCCGTCTACCCCTGCGAAAGGCACCGCGCGCAGTCAGAGATCGCCTGCCAGGCTGCTCTTGCGGCTGCGCACAAGGCCAGCATGCGCATGATGGAGCTCAATCTGCGCAGAAAAGAGCAAGGACTGGGCGACATAAAATTTGGTATCGGCCTGCATGTCGGCAATGTGATGTTCGGCAATGTCGGGCTTACCGACCGACTCACATTCTCGGTCTTCGGCTCGGCTGTAAACGAGGTCCAGCGTCTCCAGACCCTGACCAAGAAATATCCGCACAGCGTTCTCGCCAGCAAGGACTTCGCCGGCTATTGCGGGGCCAACAGTTGGCTGACGCTCGGCGAGGAGGAACTGGCGGGCAGCAAGCAGAAGCTGACGGTGCTTTCACCCGATCTGTCGGGTGCTCTCGCACTCGATGAAGACGCTGCGCTGCAGCCGTTTCACGATCGGATATCGGACGCCGAGCAGGTCATGCTGCTTCATCGCGATGCCGCGCGGCTGTCGGCGGGCGACCGGAGGAAGCTCCAGTAGTCACCACCATCCGATCTGGACGCCCTGGTATGCTGTCCGGCCGCCGGTCGCCGGGGAATTCGTTTCGAATCCAAGTTGCTCTGCGCTGACAATGCGCTAGTCTTGCTTTTTTGGGGCCGGTCGGGAGGCGCCAGATTGGGGCTGGTGTGGGAATGGATGCAGGCGTTGATCTGCTGCGGATCGAGGATGTTGGCATCTCTTTTGCCATTGTCGGGGGACCGTTGCATGCCGTCAGGCGGGCAAATCTTCGCGTCCTGCCCGGCAAGGTCACCGCACTTGTCGGTGAGTCCGGTTCCGGAAAATCGGTTCTCAGCCAGGCCGTGATGGGCATCTTGCCGAACACGGCCCATGTTCGCGGCCGTATCCTGTTTTCCGATCCCAAAAAGCCCGGCACGACGCAGGATATCCTGCAGATGCCGCGCGACGGACCCGAAATCCGGGCGTTGAGAGGCAGCCGCATCGGCAAGATCTTTCAGGAGCCGATGACATCGCTGTCGCCGCTGCACACGATCGGCAACCAGGTCAGCGAATCCCTGCAGATTCATACGCACATGGATCGGACGGAGCGCAAGGCACGGACCGAGGAAATGCTCGGCCTCGTCGGGTTCCCCAATCCCAAGCGCGCCTACGACATGTATCCGTTCGAACTTTCGGGAGGATTGCGGCAACGCGCCATGATCGCCATGGCGCTTATCTGCCGGCCCGCTCTGTTGATCGCCGATGAGCCGACGACGGCGTTGGACGTCACCATCCAGGCGCAAATCCTGCAATTGCTGCGCGGGCTTCAGACCAAGCTCAACATGGCAATGCTGCTGATCACGCACGACCTCGGGGTGGTTGCCAATGTCGCCGACGAGGTGGTGGTCATGTACCATGGCGAGATCATGGAAGCGGGCCCTGTGGAGGCAATATTCCGCCGGCCAGGCCACCCTTACCTGAAGGGCCTCATGGCAGCCGTCCCGCATTTCGACCTGAAGCCTGGCGAAAGGCTGAAGGCGCTCCGCGAGGTGCCGGTGAATGTCGGGACCCTGCTGGGCAAGCAGACGGCGCCGGAAGCGAAGGGGCCGGACGACATTCTGCTGTCGGTCAGGGATCTGAAAAAGGTCTACACCATCCGCAACTCCGGATGGTTCAGCGGGAGCCATCAGACCTCTGTTCGCGCCGTGGACGGCGTCAGCTTCGACATCAGGCGAGGTGAGTGCCTGGGCCTGGTTGGCGAAAGCGGCTGCGGCAAAACCACCGTCAGCAAGATCCTGATGCGGGCCGTCACCCCTACCGGCGGCTCCGTGATCTTCAACGGCCGCGACGGACCGATCGACGTCCTGGAAGCCGAGGGAGACGCCCTGCGCTTGCTGCGGGCGAAACTCCAGATGGTTTTCCAGGATCCGGTCTCGTCGCTTTCGCCTCGCATGACCGTGGAAAACATCTTGAGCGAGCCGCTGGAAATCCATCAACGTGGCAATGCCGCGTCCCGGCTAGCCACGGTCAAGAGCCTGATGCAGGCAATCGGGCTCGATCCGCGCTTCATCCAGCGTTATCCCCACAGCTTCTCCGGCGGGCAGCGTCAGCGTATCGGCATCGCGCGCGCGTTGGCGCTGGGGCCTGAACTGCTGATCTGCGACGAGCCGGTTTCGGCGCTCGATGTCTCCGTGCAGGCGCAGATCCTGAACCTTCTGAAGGACCTGCAGAAGGAACTGGGCCTGACCTACCTGTTCATATCCCACAATCTGGCGGTGGTGGACTACATGGCGGACCGCATCGCGGTGATGTGCGGCGGGCGTATCGTCGAGCTTGCACCGCGCGAAATTCTGCTCAGGAAACCGATCCACCCCTACACGCGCTCACTGCTCGCCGCAGTCCCCTTCCCCGATCTCGACCGGCCGATGGATTTCAAGACGCTGAAGCTCGGCGGCGCTTCCGACACCAGCGCATGGGGCCCGCAATTCCGCGACGAGGGCGAAGAGGATATGCTGTCGCCGCTCGATCTCGGCGGCGGCCATCTCGTGCTGGCCCGACGTTCGGCCGATGTCAGCGAGTTACGCCATTGATCAGCCGCCGCACTGTCCTTGGTCTCATGGCTTCGGCATTTCTGCCGGGCACGGCGCGCGCCGGCGATCTGGAGCCGGATTTTCTTCAGCCGCAGCTGAAAGCCAGGGCTCTGCCGCCACTCGCGGAGCGCCTGCCCAAAAGCCCGCGCGCGTTGAACCTCGCGGCGATGGGCCGGCAGCCCGGCCAGTATGGCGGCACGCTGCGTACGATCATCGGCAGCCAGAAAGATATCCGGATGATGACGATCTACGGGTATTCCCGGCTGGTCGGCTATGACGAAAAGCTTAACTTTCAGGCCGACATTCTCGAAAGTTTCGACGTAAAGGATGATCGCGTCTTCACGTTCAAGATTCGTGAAGGCCATAAATGGTCAGACGGCAGCCTGCTGACGCCGGAGGATTTTCGTTATTGCTGGGAAGATGTCTGGCTGAACGATGAGCTTTCGCAAGGGGGGCTCGCCCCTGCCCTGCTGGCGGACGGCAAGCCGCCACGTTTCGAGATCGTCGATCCGTTGACGGTGCGCTACAGTTGGGACGCGCCCAATCCCGACTTCCTGCCCAAACTTGCCGCTGCTTCGCCGACACCGCTTGTTTTGCCAGCCGCCTATCTCAAGCAGTTCCACAAGAAATATCAGGATCCATTCCGGCTCGCCGGCCTGATGAAGGAGAACCGGACCGCAAAATGGACGCTCCTGCACATCCGCATGTCGCGGCAGTATCGCCCGGAGAACCCGGATCTGCCGACACTCGACCCCTGGCAGAACCGGACCAAGCCGCCGGCCGAGCAGTTCATCTTCGAGCGCAACCCGTTCTTTCATCGAACAGACGAGAACGGCCGGCAACTGCCCTATGTCGACCGGATCATCATGAATGTCAGCTCGTCGGCGATCATCTCCGCCAAGACCGGTGCGGGCGAGAGCGACCTGCAATGCATGGGAATCGACTTCAGCGATTACTCCTTCCTGAAGGACGCGGAGAAGCGCTACCCGGTGAAGATGCATCTGTGGAAACGCACACAGGGTTCGCGCCTGGCGCTGATGCCCAATCTGAATTGTGCCGACCCGGTGTGGCGTGGCCTTTTGCGTGACGTGCGCGTGCGCCGCGCCCTTTCGCTCGCTGTGGACCGGCGCGAGATCAACATGGCCGTGTTCTACGGATTGGCGCAGGAAAGCGCCGACACGGTCTTGCCGGAGAGCCCGCTCTACCGGCCGGAATTCGCGAAAGCCTGGGTCGCCCACGATCCCGACCAGGCCAATGCCCTGCTTGACGAGGTCGGCCTTCAGGCCCGTGACGATGACGGCCTGCGGCTACTTCCCGATGGACGCCCGGCGCAGATCATCGTGGAAACGGCCGGCGAAAGCACGCTGGAAACTGATGCGCTCGAACTCATCACTGATCACTGGCGCAAGATCGGCATCGCTTTGTTCATCCGGACTTCGCAGCGCGACATCTTCCGCAGCCGTGCGCTTGGCGGCCAGATCCTGATGTCGATGTCGTCGGGCATCGACAATGGCGTGCCGACCGCCGACATGAATCCATACCAGTTGGCCCCCACCATCGACGACCAGCTGCAATGGCCGCTCTGGGGCGCTTACTATCTGTCGCATGGCAAGATGGGTGAGGCGCCCGATGTTCCTGAAGTGGTCGAGTTGATGGCTTTGCTCAAGCGCTGGAACGGATCGACCCAATCCAGCGAGCGCGCCGAAATCTGGAACTCGATGCTGTCGATCTACACCGATCAGGTGTTCTCTATCGGTACGGTGAACGAAACACTTCAGCCGATTCTGGTATCCTCGCGGCTGCGCAACCTGCCTGACAAAGCACTCTACGGCTACGACCCGACCTCCTATTTCGGTGTCTACATGCCGGACACATTCTGGCTTGGAGGCTCCTGAGCGTGCTTCGATATCTTGTCTGGCGCATCGCCGTGATGGTTCCAACGCTGCTGGTCATATCGGCGCTTGTGTTCACCATCATCGAACTTCCACCGGGCGACTATTTCGACAGCTATGTCGCCGAGCTTCGGGCCCAGGGCGAAGCGGTGGATTCCGACCGCATCCAGATGATGCGCAAGGAATATGGTTTCGACCAGCCGCCGGTCATTCGCTACTTCTACTGGGTGGGCGGGATGCTGCACGGCGATTTCGGCTATTCCTTCGAATATGAGCTGCCGGTTCGCGACGTCGTCGGCGACCGAATGTGGCTGACCGTGCTGGTTTCCTTCGTCACGATCATCTTCACCTGGCTCATCGCCTTTCCGATAGGCATGTACTCCGCCACGCATCAATACAGCTGGGGCGACTACGGCCTGACTTTCTTCGGCCTTCTCGGCCTTGCCATTCCGAATTTCATGCTGGCGCTGATCCTGATGTATTTCGCCAACATCTGGTTCGGCACGTCCATCGGCCACCTCATGGACCAGCAATATCTCGGCGAGCCGATGAGCTGGGCCAAGGCGAAGTCGATCCTCGCCCATCTCTGGATCCCGGTCCTGATCATCGGCACCGGCGGCACGGCGAGCATGATCCGGCGGCTGCGCGCCAATCTGCTCGACGAACTGCACAAGCAATATGTCGTGACGGCGCGCGCCAAGGGCCTGCATCCGTTCAAGGCGCTGGTCAAATATCCGCTGCGCATGGCGCTCAATTTCTTCATTTCCGACATCGGCTCGATCCTGCCGGCCATCATCTCCGGCGCTGAGATCACGGCTATCGTTTTGTCTTTGGAAACGACCGGGCCGATGCTGATCAAGGCGCTGCAAAGCCAGGATATGTATCTGGCAGGGTCATTCCTGATGTTCCTTGCCTTCCTGACGGTTATCGGCGTGCTGATTTCCGACCTGGCGCTGGCGCTGCTTGATCCACGAATTCGTTTGCAGGGTGGCAGCACCAAATGAAGCAGGACTCGCCGCTGCCCGCTCCGGGTGCTCCACTGCAACACTACATTTCCGGCGCGCCCTTCGACCTGCAGTCGGTCGAGGCGATGACGCCGGAGCAATCGAAGGTCTTTCAGGCATCGCAGTTGCGGCTGATGTGGTGGAAATTCCGCAAACACCGGCTTGCGCTTATATCCGGCATATTCCTGGCAGTGCTGTATTCCGGGATACTGATCTGCGAGTTCCTGGCGCCCTACAATCTGCACTCGCGCAACATGGACTACATCTATGCGCCCCCGCAGCACGTGCATCTGTTCCACAATGGCGAGTTCGTCGGGCCGTTCGTCTATGGCCGCCAGATGACGCTGGATATGGACACGCTCAAGCGGAACTACATCGAGAAGCACGACGATGTTCAGCGGCTCCGTTTCTTCTGCAAGGGCGACACTTATCGGTTCTGGGGCCTGATCGAAGGTGACAGGCATTTTGTCTGTCCTGCCGAAAACGGGCAGCTGTTTCTGGCCGGCACCGACAGGCTGGGGCGCGACGTGCTCTCGCGCATGATCTATGGCGCACGCATTTCACTGACTATCGGCCTCGTCGGCATCAGTTTCAGCTTCCTGCTCGGCATCGTCATCGGCGGACTGGCCGGCTATCACGGCGGTATCTTCGACCTGATCGTCCAACGGATAATCGAAGTCCTGCAATCGATTCCCAGCATTCCGCTATGGCTGGCCCTGGCGGCGATCATGCCGATAACCTGGAGTCCGATCCTGATCTATTTCGGCATCACCGTCATCCTCGGGCTGCTCGACTGGACCGGACTGGCGCGCGCCGTGCGTTCAAAGCTTCTGGCCTTGCGCGAGGAGGATTACGTTCTGGCGGCGCAGTTGATGGGCGCCGGAAGCAGCCGCATCATCAGGCGGCATCTCATTCCCGGCTTCATGTCGCATCTGATCGCGACGGCGACGCTCTCCATCCCTGGCATGATCCTGGGCGAAACGGCGCTGAGCTTCCTCGGGCTCGGCCTGAGGGCGCCGATAACCAGCTGGGGCATCCTGCTCACCGAGGCGCGCAGCGTCAGCGTGATCGCGTTCTATCCATGGCTGCTTTTGCCGATGCTGCCGGTCATCCTCGTTATCATGGCGTTCAACTTCCTCGGCGACGGCTTGCGGGACGCCGCAGACCCCTACAAGTGATATCGCTGTTCCACCGCGCGGCCTGCCGAACACTCCACCCGGTATGACGCTTGTCGGCGGCCGGTTGCGTTATTGCAGGGTTCGTCGTTCGCCTTTATATGCAGCAAGCCTCGATCGGGGCTGCTGGTTCAGGACACACAATCGCATATGAGTCGCCTCGATAATTTCATCAGCAGGATGACCGCGCAGCGCGACATTCTCAATCGAATCTGCCCCGAGGTGGCGAAGATGGAGGGGCTTGTGCTTGAGCTCGGCCTCGGCAATGGCCGGACATTCCACCATCTGCGCGAGCTTCTGCCCGGGCGCCGGATCGTGGTGTTCGACCGCGAAGTTGGCGCGCACACTAGCTCAGTTCCCGAAGCTGAAAACCTCGTGCTCGGCGAAATACGCGAGACGGGCCGCAAGTTCATTGGCATCGAAGCCGCCCTTGTTCATGCCGACATCGGCACCGGCTATGACGATCGCGATGCAGTGACCGCTACCTGGCTTCCCGATCTGATTGCGAGCCTGCTTCGCGTCGGCGGCTTCGCGGTCAGTGGCACGCCGCTCGATCACCCGCTGCTGCAACACCTCCCGGCGCCCACTTCGGAGCCCGCCGACCGTTATTTCCTCTGCAAGCGCGTGTAAGCGGCAGAGAACTCTTCAGGGGATCGTATAAACCGCAATCTCCCGCTCGATGCCGCGCAGCGAGACCTCGTGCGGCACGGGCGTCAGCGCGTTCCTGTGCAACAAATCGGCGGTGAGATTATCGTCGACCACCGCACGCGTGGCGAAGATCGCCTGTGCGTTGGCGAGGTTCTGGACCCGCGAAGCAATGTTGACCGTCTGGCCGAAATAATCCTGCCGCTCGTTCATGGACACGGCTATGCAGGGGCCGGCATGAACACCGATCTTGAGCAGAAGGTCCTCGCGCCCGCTTTTGTCATTGAGCGCCCGCATGGCGTCGCGCATCCGCAGCGCCGCGGCAATCGCACGGTCAGGCGTCGCGAAGGTCGCCATCACCGCATCGCCGATCGTCTTCACAACCGCGCCTGCCTCCGCCGCGACGATCTCGTGCAGAACCTGGAAGTGCTCGCGCACGAGATCGAACGCTGAAAGATCGCCCACCCGCTCGTAAAGCTCGGTCGATCCGCGCAGATCGGTGAACAGGAATGTCAGGCTGGTGATCTTCAGGCGCTGGTTGATGTCGAGCGTATCCGTGCGATAGAGATCCCGGAAGGTCTGGTTGGTGAGCAGGCGCTTGGCGGTCACGAAGGGCCGGCGCTTGCCCAGGAAATCATGCAATACCGGGCAGGCGATGAAGACCGTCGGCAGCACGCGCGTGTCGGTCCTGTTTTCCAGCGAAATGCGCAATGGGCCGGGTTGCATCTCCAGCGTCTGGCTCTGGACATGGTCGCGGTCGAAGGCCAGAGAGAGGTTTCGCCGCTCTTTTGCCGGTTCGCCCTTCGCGTCGATGAACTGGGCCGAATGCGTGACCGGCTCGAAGACGATGATGAATTGGGGCGGAAGCTGGATGTGCAGAACCGCCTTTTCACCGGGCGCAAGCTCGATATCTTCCAGCGAGAACGCTTCCATCTTTTCCGCCAGATCCTCGTCCGGCAGATCGGCCCCGGACGCCCAGTAGATCTGGCGGTAATATTCCACCAACGGCAGTTCGTGTGGATTGTGGGCGGCAATCCTGCGCACGCGGGGACTGACGGTGAATGTCACCTCGACCATCTCGTCGAGGGTCGGCGAATAGCCCTGGGAGCACAGCGCGCAGGTGTATTCGTCCTTCTGCATGGTTTTCAGCGTGGCGTTGGTGTCGAGCACGCCGCCACAGCCGGGGCACAGAACATTCCAGGAAATGTCGAAGATGCCCACCCGCGCCGCATGGAGAAAGGCGCTTATGGTGCGTTCTTCGTCGAGGCCACGCTTGCTGGCGAAGGCCAGCGCATTGATGCGGCAAAGTTCGCGGTCCTTGCCCTCGGCGATGGTTTGCCGGATTGCGTCGATTGCCTGCGGATCGACATCGGTCGATTGCCGCAGAAGCGAGAACAGATCCTGAGCTTCGGTCATCGTGCAGGCTCCGGAAATTGCGCCGCTAGAGCATGATACCGAAAAGTGTGAAGCGGTTTTCGGACGACATCATGCTCTTCCTGATTCAGAGGCGGATTCAGATTTCAGGTCGGACAGACCTGAAATCATCCGGCTCTAGGCGTGTTGGCCGGACCGATCTTCGACCCGAACGCTCCATCATACTGCTAAACGGGCCGTACGGCCATTCGAATGGACAAGCCTGGTGACAGGTCAATTTCCATTTGTTGAATTCCAAACTATGATAGCCCATGGGGCATTCATCTCTGGGGTTTTCTCCATGCCGACACGCGACAACCCGCCATTTCCGGCGGCCCTGCGCCTTTTCTCGGCGGGGGTCATCATCGTCCTGATCGTCGGGGCCGGCCTGTTTTTCGCGCCTGCGCTGGTCAAGCCGCGCTGGCCCTGGGCCGTCACGCCGTTCAATGCCCGCTTCCTCGGCGGCTTCTACACCGCCGAAATGGCAGTGATGGCGGCGCTGCTGGTCTGGAATCGCTGGTCGCCCGGCAGGCTCGTGCTGGTCATGGCCTTCATCTTCACCGTCATCGTGTCGGCGGCTTCGTTCATCAATCTCGGTTATTTCAACTTCGAGCGCAAAGCCCCCTGGCTCTGGTTTCTGGTCTATCTTGCGTCAGCCGCGGTATCCGGGCTGTTCCTGTGGCGGGCAAGGGCCCGCCCTTCTGCAAAAGGCGTGATCTTGAACCCCGCATGGCGCGCCTACCTACCGGTGGAAATGACGATCCTCGGGGCCTACGGCGTCGGCCTGTTGCTGTTTCCCCTGACATTCGGTGGCTTCTGGCCATGGCCGATCGATGCTTTTCACGCCCAGGTCTACAGCGCCATCTTCCTCGCGGGTGCAGGCGGCACCTATCTCGTCTGGAGAAGTGCGCCGCGTGAGGAATTGCTGGTGCTCGGCCTGGCGCAGTTTCTGGTTGGCCTGCTTGCCGTCCTTGGCCTCGTCATCACCGACGCCGCCGTGCACCGGATCGACTGGACGGCGGCCGGGACATTGTGCTGGCTCGCCCTTTTCGGCTGGATCGGCATCAGCGGTATCCTCAAACTCTACGCCGCCCCCCGGCATTTTGCCGCGCAATCGGCATAGGTCGCAGAGACGGCTGGATTTTCAGGTGACGTCCGGTGCATCGTGCCGGGCATATTGCCTCTGTCCTTTGTTCTGACGCAATTCCGGACGGAAAACCGCTCACACTTTTCCTGGAATTGCTGTAGCCGGAAAAGCCATGACCAGCACGCCACCCCTAGAGAAAATCCAGCCGCAGCTCCGGGCCGTCCGGCCAAGCGATGCCGAGGCGCTGTGCGCTATCTTCAATATGCCGGGGTTCCGCTGGGGCACGCTCAGGATGCCGTTCGAGATGGTGGAGCAGGTGGAGCGGCGCATCGCCAAGTCCGGCCCGGAAACCACCTGGATCGTTGCGGAGCTGGACGGCAAGGTTGTCGGCCATGGCAGCCTGGTCGCGCAGGGTTCGCCGCGCCGCTCGCATATCGGCGAGATCAATATCGGCCTTGACGATGGTTTTGTCGGCAGAGGCATCGGCTCTGCCATCCTAGGCGCGCTGCTTGACGTGGCCGACAACTGGCGCGCCCTGAAGCGGGTCGAATTGAGCGTCTATGCCGACAACGAACCGGCCATCCGTCTCTACACAAGCCACGGCTTCGAGGTCGAGGGACGGCATGTGAAGGCCGGTTTTACCGACGGGCAGTACCACGACCTCCTGAGCATGGCCCGGCTGCGGTTCTGATGACCACCGTCCCTGCCCCTGCCCCTCCGGTGGACATTTTGGCCGTGCTGTCGCTGCTCTGCCCGGAGGTCGTGCGTGACATCGAGCAGAACTGGAATGCACCGGTTTCCGATTATGCCCGCCATCTGTGGCGGCCGGTGGCAAGGCCTGGATCGGCACCGTCGATCGCTGCCCGCTCGATCCTGCGCGACGTCCTGCAGCAGCGCCTCGGTGCGATCATGCAGCCTGAAGCGATCGGCAAGGCCCTCGACGAATTCGACCACAGACCGGTTATCCAGTCCGGCCTGCACTGCCTGCTTCTGATGGATCGCATCACCTTCGATGCCCTGCTGCTTGCCTGGCTCGGCGCGGTCGAAAACGGGCTGTCGGCTTTTTTCGGCTTCATGGGAACGACCATGACCATGGAGACAACCGGCCGGGAGGGGCCGGGATGGCTCGATGTCGGCGACGACAAGGTCAATTTGTTTGGCATGGGGCGCCACAAACTGTGCCGCAAAAGCGCCTGCGCGGCCGGTCCCGTCGCCCTCAACGGGCGCGCGCTCGAAACGGTGGGCAATGCGACGGATGCCAGAAGCTGGCTGGGCACGCTGCTTGCCAGCCAGGGCAGGGTGTTTGCAACAGCCGCCGATGCGCTGACAGAACTCAACGAGGATCTGGTCGCCGATTGGGATCGTTCCGGCATGGCCCGGCCGGTTTTCGTCGATGATAGGCTGGCCGCGACTGTCGTGTCGCGGCATCTGGAAGATGAAGGCAGCCTTCTTTCCAGGCTGCTCCTCGAGCCCGCAAGGCGCCGGCGTCTCGACCATGCCTTGCAAGAAGCCGCATCGGGCCCATTTGGCAGGTTCCTGCCCAATGCCACGGCCTATTTCTGGGGCATCCGCGAGCAGCGCGTGCGCAAGCTCGTCCTCGAGAACGGGCGGCTGATCGAGCCTGACAGGCCGCATGGTCTTTCCATCCCGTTCGAGCGGCCGCATCTCCAGCAGGCACTGCTCGACGGCATGCTTTTGCCGGACTTGTTCCTGATGTTCCTTGCCCTTGCCATATTGCCGCGCGTGCGGGTTGTGGGCGGCCTGAGACAGATTGGCTATGTCGCGCTTTTCCACTCGATCCTGCTGGCTGCGCTTGATGAAAACGCGCCAGAAGAGCGCGATCTGGCCGCCGAGCTGCAGGTTCGGGAAAATGCCTGGGGCATGCGGGTCATCGATGAACAAATCTCGGTCCGCGAGCAGCTTGCCGGACTGCCGGAAGGGGCGCTGTTCCCGGACCTGCTGCGGCAATACCGGTTGCGGACATTTGCCGAGACGACCGATGACCTGAAACCGGTTCGCGAAAACGCCCGATGGCGCAAGATCGGCCGGGCCTCAGGCCTCTGATCCGGCCGGGCTTTAGCCCGTCATTGCACCACGCCGGCCTTGCGGAGCCCCTCGACCATGAGTTCGAAATCGGCAGGGTTCTTGTAAGGCAAGACTTTGCGACGGTGTTCCAGCGAATAGGCGGGATTGACGCGAAGCAGGTCCTGCCATGCCGTATGGGCCTCCTCCAAACGGCCCAGATGGCCGTAGCATGCGGCCAGAAGCGCACGCGAGACGTCGGTGACAGCGTTGCGAGCCAGCCGTTGCAGCAAGAGGTCGACGGCCTCTTCGTACCTTCCCAGTTGAAACGATGTCAAAGCCTGGAAGTGCAGAAGCACATCCGGAAAGTATGGATTCAAGGTCTTTCCCCGGGCGAAACTCTCTAGCGCCTCCGCGGGTCTACCCGAATAATACAGCGCCTCGCCGCGGGCGACGTGCGCTTCGGCGAAGTTCGGATTGAGGGCTATCGCGCGCTCGACCTCGCCGATGGCTTCATCGTGCCGCCGTGTGTAAAGCTTGGCCGATGCCAGCGCCCAGTGCGCCCAGGGATCGCTGTCATCCAGCGTTACCGCTCGCGTTGCTGCCTCTTCCGCTTGCGCCATCGAGTCCGACGCACCCCACCTGTTGAGGTAATCGAGCCCGTACGTGAGGGCTAGGAAAGCGTGGGCAGAGGCAAATTTCGGGTCCAGTTCGATGGCCCGCTGCAAGAGCTCGCGGGCCGCGACGTTCGTGTCCTTCGTCAGCCGGTGCCACAGCTCCCGGCCCCGCAGGAAACAGTCATACGCCTCCGGGTTGCGCTGGTGTTCGGGCGCCAGCCGCAGACGGTCATCCTCGGTCAGATTGAGCGCCAGCGCACCGACGATGTGCTGCGTCACGTCATCCTGCACGGCGAATATGTCAGTCAGATCGCGATCGAACCGCTCCGCCCAAAGATGGCCGCCTGAGATTGCATCGATGAGCTGCGCGGTGATGCGTACCTTGTTCCCCGACTTGCGTACGCTGCCTTCAAGGACATAGCGCACGCCGAGCTTCGTGCCGACATCCTGCACATGGACGTTCTGGCCCTTGAAGATGAACGACGAATTGCGAGCGATGACGAAGAGCTGTGACAGTTTGGACAGCGCCGTGATGATGTCTTCGGAGATGCCGTCGGCGAAGTAGTCCTGTTCGGCATCACCGCTCATATTGGCGAACGGCAGCACGGCGATCGACAGTTTCGGCGGCGCTGCCGCAGCCGGAGGGCTCGTCGGGGTTTGCGAGGTCACGGCCACCTTGGCCCCGGCGCCGACCTGCAGCGAATACACCCGGATCGGCTCGGCGATGTTCTTGAGCTGTGTGCTGCCGAGATCGCTGACCGAGAGGTCAAGCCTGGCCTTGACCTGGCGATAGGCATCCTCGGACAGGCAGATGGCGCCGGGCGCCGCAACGCCCTCCAGACGCGAGGCGATGTTGACGCCGTCACCCATCAGGTCGCCATCGCTCTCTTCGACCACGTCGCCCAGATGGATGCCTATCCTGAACTCGATGCGGCGCTCCTGCGGTACGCCGGCATTGCGCTCAACCATACCGTTTTGAATCTCAACGGCGCAGCGCACGGCATCGACCACACTGCGAAACTCAACCAGTGCCCCATCTCCGGTACGCTTGATAACCCGCCCGTGGTGCACTGCAATGATCGGATCGATCAGGTCGCTGCGCAGTGCCCGCAACCGCGCCAAGGTACGATCTTCGTCCGCGCTCGCGAGCCGGCTGTATCCGACCACATCTGCAGCCAGGATTGCGGCCAGCTTACGGTTCTCGCTCATGGGTCGCCTCCTCATCTCCATCATAGCAGGAAGACGGCGGGACGAGGAAATTTTCGCAAATCACGGCCACGCAGCCGCCCGTATCGGCAGTGCTCCACCGCCGAACCCAGACCGATGCCCATTTGCGCTGCCGCTTGCCGGTTGACGACTATCGGTTCATCCTTGTGAATACCCCGGCCGTGACGAGCGTGGCGAGATCACGCGTCATGGCCCAAGGTCAAAGAGATAGAGCATGATGTCGTCCGAAAACCGCTTCACACTCTTCGGCATCATGCTCTGGTGAGGTGTCCATGAACTGCTCGGGCTGCGGTTTCGAGATCGAGGGCGGTTACGCCTTCTGTCCGAAGTGTGGCCGCCGCCAGCCCGTGCCATGCGCCAGTTGCGGCTACGCCTGCGCACCTGATTTCGAGTTCTGTCCTAAATGTGGGGCAAGCGTCGGTGCGTCCGCAAAAGCTGCCGAACGGCCTGCTCCGACACCAAGCCGCACCATTGCGCAGCCCTCTCGAGCTCCATCGCCGAACATCGAAAGCGAAGAGGGGCCGCATTCCGTCTCCGACGCCGATCGACGAACGGTAACGGTGCTGTTCGCCGATCTCTGCGGCTTCACGACACTCAGCGAGCAGCTCGACCCCGAGGTCATGCAGGCGCTGCAGAACGAACTGTTCAAGGAATTGACGGCGGCCGTGCAAGGCTTTGGTGGTTTCGTCGACAAATTCATCGGCGACGCTCTGCTCGCCTTATTCGGTGCGCCGGTCGCGCATGAGGACGATCCGGAACGTGCGCTTCGAGCCGCTCTCGACATGATCGCCCGGACGGCGCGGCTCGGTGAAAGCACCCGCCACTCCGGCTCGCCGCTGCTGCTCCACATAGGCATAAACACGGGTCCGGTCGTTACTGGCGGATTGGGCATCGGCACCGCCAAATCCTATTCGGTGACCGGCGACACGGTGAATACGGCGCAACGCCTGCAATCGCTGGCTGCACCGGGTGAGGTGCTGGTGGGCGAACTCACGCACAGGCTGACCCGGCATGCCTTCTCGTACGAGTCGCTGGGCGATGTCGTCTTTCGCGGCAAGGCTGGCAGTGTGCTCGTCCACCGACTGGATGCACCGCTTGCGGCGCCGCGTGCAGCGCGCGGGCTCGAGGCGCTCGGCCTCAGTGCGCCCATAATAGGTCGTGATGCGGAGCTCAACAGAATGCTGGCGAGCCTTGACTTGGCGTGCGGCGGCTCGGCCCAGCTTGTCCGCCTCGTCGGCGAAGCCGGTATCGGGAAGTCGCGGTTGGTGAAGGAGTTCGTCGCCCGCCTCGGCGACGAGGATCGTTTTCGCAACGTCGCCGTGCGGCAGGCCACGTGCTCACCGCTGGGTGAACAATCATTTGGCGCCCTGGGTGCAGTGGTGCGCAGCGCTGCCGGGATGATGCAAAACGACAATGGGGACGAAATGCGGGGCAAGCTCGCAGCCTTGCTTGCCGATCTCGGCCTGCAGGGCGAGGAGGCGAAGCGGCTGATGCCTTTGCTCTACCATGTGCTTGGCCTCGGCGACCCCGATGCCACCTTGCAGCATGTCGAGCCCGAGCAGCTGCGGCGGCAAATTCTCTACGCGGTCCGCACAATCATGGAACGGCGGCTTGCGTTGTCGCCGCTGTTGATTGTCGTCGAAGACCTGCACTGGGCCGACTCCGTCTCGCTCGAGGCACTGCGTTTCGTGATGGACAGACTGGAACGCACGCGGCTGATGTTGCTGGTCACGCATCGTCCGGCGTCGGACAACGACCAACTCGACTCAAGTCGGGTCAGCCACACAGCGCTCAGGCTTTCGCCGCTCGACAGCGATGACGGACGCCGCCTGGTGGCGGCGCTTTTCGGCGAGAGCTGGGTAAACGCCGCAGGAGGGCTTCTCGACCAGATCCTCGAGCGCGCGGGCGGCAACCCGCTTTTCTTGGAGGAGATCGTTCGCGGCCTTATCGATCGCGGTGTATTGGTGCGCGAGGGCCAGCAATGGCGGACCGTGGCAGGCGAAGTCGCAACCGGCATCCCCGCCACGATCCAGGCAATGTTGCTTGCTCGCGTCGACCGGCTGCCGCAAGAGGTGCGCCGGTTGGCCCAGGAAGCCGCGGTAATCGGCCCGCGCTTCGATGCCACGCTTCTGAAAGCCGTGGCAGCCGACCCCGGCCGACTGGAAGCGGGCTGCGAACTGCTTTGCGATGCGGAAATCATCGAGGAAGTTGCCGGATCAGGCTCGGTCTCGTCGCAAAGCTACCGCTTTACGCAAACATTGCTGCAGGACGTGATCTACCAGAATCTGCTCCTGCAACGCCGGACCGACATCCACCGCCGGGTAGGTGCCGCCCTGGAGCAACTGTGCGGCGACAAGCCGGAACGGTTCGAGGATCTGGCCGTGCTCGGTCATCATTTCGCTCAGAGCGCCGAGCGGGAGAGGGGCGCGCATTACCTGCAGGCGGCGGGAGATCGCGCTCGCATGATATACGCCAATGACGACGCCCTTCGTTTCTACGAGCGAGCACTGACTGCGTTGGGCGCGATCGGGCAAACACCGCTCAAACTGGCAATTGCAGAGCGCATTGCCGATTTGAGCGGCCCGGCAGGCCGCCGCGAGATTGCACACCGCCACTACGAGGCGGTGCTGCAGGCCTATCGCGAGTCAGCCGATCGTGTCGCGGCGGCGCGCGTTTTGCGCAAGATCGGTCGGCTGTTTTGGGACGTGGGCAAGCGGGACGACGCGGAATCGCGCTACGCTGAAGCGGCAGCGCTCCTCGATGGAGCGGATGCCCCGATCGAGCAGGCGCATCTCTGGCAAGAACGTGGCCGACAGGCGTTCCGCAGCGGAGATCACACTCTCGCGGCAAAATGGGCAGACGCGGCGCTGGATTGCGTACGCTCTCTGACAACGGAACATGTCTCCGATGATGCCACCCTCGTGACCGCCGAGGCACTTAATACCAAGGCTGTTGCGCTGGCTCGCCTTGGGCGAAACCATGAAGCCGTGCGTGAGGTTGAGCGCAGCATTGAATTGGCCGAAGCCGCCGGTCTGCTGGGCGCGGCCTGCCGCGGCTACACCAATCTCGGGGTGCTCTACACGACCATCGATCCGGCGAAGGCGATGGAGGTCTGTCGGCGCGGTCTTGAAGTGGCGCGCCGTATTGGCGATTTGGGTTTCCAGGCGCGCCTCCTCGCCAATCTGGCGGTAGCTTGTTGTACTTTCACGGATCGCTGTCCAACGGAGGGCGTGCCTGCTGCCGAGAAGGCCATCGAGATTGACCGGGCGCTCGACCAGCGCGAGCACCTGCCAGTGCCGTTGATCGTGCTTGGGCAGATCCACCAGTGCAACGGCCATCCGGAACTGGCGATCGGCTTGTTCCACGAAGCACTGGAGGTAGCCCGCGAAACGGGCGAGCCCCAACTGCTGTTTCCGTGCTATGATGGACTCGCAACGCTTAATCTCGACCTCGACAATCTGGCCGAGGCCGAACGCTACTTTTCCCTGGCGCAGGGTATATGCGCCCAGCACGGGCTCGACCCGGAAGCGCTTGTGGTGCTGCCTTTTCTCGACTAGCCGGGATAGGGGGTTGGACATGTCCGCGCCTAGTGGATTGATACCGCTTCAACCGGGCGACCGGGCGCCGAACCTGATACTCGACGCCATTACCCAGGAAGGCAAGATTGCGCTTGACGACTTTCGCGGGCAAAAACCGGTGCTGGTCGGCCTGTTTCGAGGTCTGCATTGTGCGTTTTGCCGGCGCCACATCGCCGCTCAGGCGCGTCTCGATCCGGAGCTGCGCGAAAAGGGCGTGGAGAGCCTGACGGTGGTCAACACGCCGATCGAACGGGCGCGGCTCTATTTCCGCTACCATCCAATGCCGAACCTGCTTGCGGCGTCGGACCCGGAACGCGCTTCACATCGTGCTTTTGGACTGCCCAATCTCGAATTCACCGAGAACGAGACGAACTGGCCGTACAAGGTCGCGATGGCAGCGGCACAGGACATGCGGGTCGACATACCTGGCGAATTGCCCGGTCCCATGGATCCGATGACAGCCGCCGCAATCCTCGACAAGAAGGACCACTACGAACTGACCGAAGCCGACGAGCAGATGATGGCCACGGGACACGGACAACTGGTTGGTCAGTTCCTGCTGGACCGGCAGGGGATCGTCCGCTGGAGCTTCACGGAGGTCCCGGAGGGTGGGCGATACATGTTTGGCGCCCCAAACCCGAAGGAGCTGATGTCAGCCGTGTCGCAAGTCGCCCAATAATGAACTGACAAGTTCACCGTTTATCCGAGCACGGCCTCGACAGTGGCGACAAAGTCATCGAGCGAGCGGTCGCCGCGAATCTCGATGCGCGGAAGGTCGATGAGATCGCTATGGAGGTCCGCCGGCCCGTGCCTGCGGCCGAAGCCTACTCGATAGCCGCACTCCCTAGCCAGCCGGCCAAGCCGTCGGTCGGTGACGGAGAAGGGGGCCGCGAACGCCCTGGTTGGCCGGCCGGTCCAGCGTTCGATGAACAGACGAGAGCGCAGGAGCTCGGCGGCCAGGTCAGCGCTCGACAGACCATCTATGGCGCGATGCGTCGCCATGTGGCTGCCGAAGAAGGCGCCTTCGGCAGCGAGGCGTCGCACCGTCCCGGCGCCCATAAGCGGCGTCGGCGGACCGATGTCGGTGTCCCACTTTGCACTTTCGCCCACCAGGTCCGTCACCAGGAACACTTCCGCGTTCAGGTCGTTGGCGCGCAAGATCGGCCAGGCATGGTCGGCGAAGTTCTGGAAGCCGTCATCGAAAGTGATGAGCACCGGGCGGCCGACGAAAGGCTGACGGTTGGCGATGGATGCTTCCAGCTGCTCGGAGCCAATGGCGTGAAAGCCATTGGCGCGCAGCCATCCCATCTGGCTGGCGAATGCGGCGGGCGTGAGCCGAAAGCGAGCGAGCGCGGCCGGACCTTCATCGGCAACGCCGTGATACATGAGGACAGGGATATGCTGGCGCTGCTCGTTACGTGCGACGTCGCGGCGCAAGGCTCGCGCCCCACCCCAGACGATATTTCGCGCGACGCCGATTTCGATGGGCGCGCGGATCGGCACATGATCGATCACCGGGTCCGTCGCCACATCGCCCGGCGATAGGCGGCGGAAGCGGTCTATGCGGTAGAGCTCGGTCTGGATCGATTGCTCGAGCACCAGGCCTTCGGTCGCTGCCAGCGTCTCGGAGATCGCCTGGGCACCGAATGTGTTCCAGTCGAAGCCCGTCTTTTCGACATTGTCACGCAGCACGAATGCGTGTGCGCTGATGAAACTACCGCCAGGCGCCAACGCCTCGGCAAATTTCTTGGCGATGCGCCGCAACTCGGCGAGATCGTCCAGATAGTAGAGCACCTCCGAACAGAAGATCAGATCCATCTCACCCGGCAGCGTGTCGGCAGCGAAATCGAGTACGCCGAACTCGACATTCGCCTGATTGTTGCATCGGGCGCGGGCTCGCTCGATGGCTATGGCGGAGATGTCGGTTGCGGTCAGATGGCCCACGCGCGGCGCCAGCTGCCGCGTGAAATGGCCCTCCGCACAGGCCAGCTCAAGCGCCCGGCCGATGGGACCGGCAGGCAGGATCTCGATCTGCCGCTCATATTTTTCCTGCTCATAGAGCGAGCTGTAGTTCCAGGGATCCTCGGTCGCGAAATAGCTGTTCCAGAACGCCGTGCGATCCTTGTCGTGCTTGTCCGCGACCCGTGCGCGGCGCGGCGCAACAGGCTCTGACGGTTCAGCGCTCGACCGAACCAGGTCATGCGCCTGTGCGGCCAATTGCGCGAGTTTGCCGAAGTGGCTGTCCTGATCGGGCTCGCTTCCCGCCATGGCAAACGATACCTCGGCTGCAGGCGTGTTTGACGTGGTCGCGCCGGCGCCCTTTTGCGGTGCAGGCGATCCTCCCGCAAGCCGCTCAGCAGGCACTACATCCAGGATCAATTCAATCCAATGATCGCTCGTCACCGTCCCGAGTGCACCGAACTGCACGACAGCCTCGATCCGGCCATCCAGCATCAGATGGGCATAGATCTGATCGATGCCTTCCGGCAGTTCGGTCGCGGTCGGATTGCGAGCGTCGACGCGAATTCCGAGCGTTCGCGCCAGCCTGCGCGGCGTGGCAAGATCGTCGGGTTCGAGAAGCATTTGCTCAAGCTGGTACTGGACGCGGCGAGCCGCTGCGGGATTGTCCCAGATCTTGCCGAGTTCGATGATCAACGCGGTGGTTGCGCTGCCGAACCTCGCCCATCCGGCAGCCAATTGCGCCGGCACCGACAGGCTTCCTGCCATGAGGCCATCGAAGATTACCTTGGCAATCTCATGCGCCCACTTGCGTCCCGCCGGGAGTGCGCGCAGGGGCTGCGGGTCGATCAAGCGCGAGCCTGAGCCGCATTCGGACGCGGCGTTCCGCAACGCCAGCCAAGCAAGCGCTTCAGATGCGGTGCCGCCTTTCGCCGAAATTGAACCCGAGGGATTGTGCGCCACGCCGTCTTACCTGCGCCTGGTTCTGAGGGAGAACAAGTGTCCCGCAACGCGCTTACATCGCCGGTCTGGAAAAAGCAAAAGGCGCCCCGAAAGGCGCCTCTTCATCGCTTGATTCCCCCTAGAGGAAACTGGAGCGGGTGAAGCGATTCGAACGCTCGACCCCAACCTTGGCAAGGTTGTGCTCTACCCCTGAGCTACACCCGCTCACACGGCCCTCGGGGCCGCAAGCCGGGCCTATATGGCTGAAGAGCGCGGCGATTGCAACAGGGAAATGACGGGCTTTTTGGTCGCGCCAAATCGCTTGGCGGAACCTTGTCGGCCACGCGGGTGGTTCATCGACTTCCCGCATGACGGTCTTGTCTCGGCGGCATCATTGGCCGTAAACGGCTTTGCCGCGCGCCGATACAGGGGAAGACCACCAATGCCGAAGACCGAAGCCGAGCTTTTCGCCTTTCTTGCCGATCTCGGCATATCAGTGTCGACCGTGCGCCATCCGCCGCTCTATACGGTGGCCGATTCGCAGTCGCTGCGCGGCGAGATACCGGGCGGGCACACGAAAAATCTGTTTCTCAAGGACAAGAAGGACAATTTCTTCCTGGTCAGCGTCGGCGAGGAGGCGGTCGTCGACCTGAAGCAGATCCACACGATCGTCGGCGCCGCCAGCCGGGTGTCGTTCGGCAAACCGGAGATGCTGATGGAGCTGCTCGGTGTCATTCCGGGCGCGGTCACCGTGTTCGGGCTGATCAACGATACCGAAAGACGGGTCAAGGTGGTGCTCGACCAGGATTTGATGGCACATGCGACAGTCAACGCGCATCCACTGACCAATGAGGCGACGACGTCGATCGCGTCCGCCGACCTCATCAGATTCGTCGAGGCAACCGGACATGATGCTGCTATCTTGAAAGTCTCGGCTTGATCGCCACATGGATGGCGAAAACTGACCTCTAGTTAAGGACGTCGCGCTGCTCCGCTGGGCGCGACCGGAAGGGCGACGACATGAGCGACAACAACAATCCGTTTGGCGGCCAATTCGGCGGCAATTCGGGCCAATACACCACTTCCGTGCAATATGGCGGCGCCGAGCCGGCCAAGTCGGCACTTGGCTCGACACCCGGCGCAGCACCTGCCGCTGGCGAGCTGATCAAGGACACCACGACCGCCACTTTCGCCGCCGACGTTATCCAGGAATCGCGCAAACAGCCGGTGCTGGTCGATTTCTGGGCGCCGTGGTGCGGGCCCTGCAAGCAGCTCACGCCGCTTCTGGAAAAGGCGATCAAGGCCGCCGGCGGCAAGGTCAAGCTGGTCAAGATGAACATTGACGATCATCCCTCGATCGCCGGCCAGCTCGGCATCCAATCGATCCCGGCGGTCATCGCCTTCAAGGACGGCCAGCCTGTCGACGGCTTCATGGGCGCCATCCCCGAGAGCCAGATTGCCGAGTTCATCACCAAGGTCGGCGGCAAGGGCAATGGCGCGCCGCCCGTCGCCGAAGCACTGGCCGCGGCGGCGGAAGCGCATGCGGCGGGCGATGCGCAGACCGCAGCCGACATTTACGACGCCATCCTGGCGCAGGCGCCGGAGACGATCGAGGCGATTGCCGGGCTGGGCGAGCTTCTGTTCGAGGCCGGCGACAGCGACGGCGCCGAGGCGCTGCTGGCAACGGCGCCGGAGGCCAAGAAAAATGCGCCGGCACTTGCCGCGCTGCGTGCCAAGATGACGCTGGCTGCGGAAGCGGCAGCACTTGGCAATCCAGCTGAATTCGAGCAGCGACTGGCCGCCAATCCCGGCGACCACCAGGCGCGTTTCGACCTCGCCATGATCCAGAACGCCAAGGGCGAGCGCCATGCGGCGGCCGACAATCTTCTGGCGATTATAAAAGCCGACCGGACGTGGAACGAGGACGGCGCCAGGGCGCAGCTGCTGAAACTGTTCGAGGCCTGGGGCATGACCGACGAGGCGACGCTGGCGGCACGGCGCAAATTGTCGTCGCTGCTGTTTTCCTGAGCCGTTTGCCGGCAAATTGCCGGGGCGTGGCTGTCGGGCCTTGCGGTCGGCGGCCGCCGCGCCAGATTAGGCCGATAACATCGCGCCCGAAGCGGGTCGGAGGAGTGAAGGTGCAGGTCGGAAACGCATTTTACCGGGTCGGCAAGGATCTGCCGGCAACCATTCCGGTGTTTCCGCTTGCCGGCGCGCTGCTGCTGCCGGGCGGGCGCATGCCGCTCAACATTTTCGAGCCGCGCTATCTGCAGATGGTGGATGAGGCGATCGCCGGCGCGCGGCTGATCGGCATCGTCCAGCCCAGCCTCAATGGCGCGTTGCGCGCCGACGGCGAGCCGGAACTGTGCAATGTCGGCTGCGCCGGGCGCATCATCTCGATGGCCGAGAGCGGCGACGGCCGCTATCTGATTTCGCTGCAGGGCGTCTGCCGTTTCCGCATCACCAGCGAATTGCCGGTGAAGACGCCGTTCCGGCAATGCAAGCTGGCGCCGTTCCTCACCGATCTCGCCGAAGACCAGGCGGCAAGCGAGATCGACCGGCCGGCGCTGTTGAAAGCGTTTCGCGCCTATCTGCAGGCCAACGATCTCGAAGCCGATTGGGAAAGCGTCAGCCGCGCCGAGAACACCATGCTGGTCAATGCGCTGTCGATGATGGCGCCCTACGGACCGGCCGAGAAACAGGCGCTGCTGGAGGCGCCCGACCTGAAAGCCCGCGCGGAGACGCTGATCGCCATCACCGAAATGGCGCTGGCGCGCGAGAATGAGGACTTTGGTTCCAGCCTGCAATAAGGGCTGAGCCGATGGCTGAAGGGGGATCCAATGGCTGCGGATGGGCGTGACGGCAAGTCGGTCAATGTCGATCCAAAATTGCTGGAGCTGCTGGCCTGCCCGCTGACCAAGGGGCCGCTGGCCTGGGACCCGGTGCGCGGCGAGTTGATCTCGCGGATTGCCAAGCTCGCTTATCCCGTGCGCGACGGCATCCCGATCATGCTGCCCTCGGAGGCGCGGACGATTTCGGCGGAAGACGTGCTGTCGCCGCCGCGATTGGGTGGGCCGGGCTGAGGGACCAGGGGTGGTTCAAACGGACCTCAGCCTAAGAAGCCATTCTGTTGGCGATCCTTCGCGCCCCCCTCTGCCCTTGCCGGCATTAATGTCATGGGCTCCCGACCGCCCTGCACTTGCCTACTGAAAATTCCGCCCCTTGGGCATGACCCTTTCAGCTTTGTCCGAGAGGGTGGCAATGTCGGGCCGGGCAGCCGGCGTCATCTCTTCCAGCAGCACCGTCAGCCACGGCGTCAAATCCTCGATCTTCTCGGCGACGATGTGGATGACGTCGGATTCCGACTGCAGCTTGCCGGTGACCTTGACGAAGCGCGCGCCCATGACGATGGGCCGGAAACGGGTAAAGGTCCGCTCCCAGAAAATGACGTTGGCGACGGCCTTGTCGTCTTCCAGCGTCAGGAAGATCGCATTGCCCTTGCCGGGCCGCTGCCGCACCAGCACCAGGCCGGCGACCGAGACCCGCCTGCCGTCGCGCACCGAGCCGAGATTGGCATTGGGAATGACGCCGGCGCGGTCGAGCCGCTCGCGCAGGAAGGCGACCGGATGCGCCTTCAGCGACAGGCCGAGCGCGCGGTAGTCGTGGATGACGTGCTCGCCGAGCGGCATTGTCGGCAGTTTTGTCTCGGGCTCGAGTTCGCGCAGCCGGATCGCCGGCTGGTCGAACAGCGGCAGCCGTTCGGCGGCGCTCTTGCCATCCAGCGCGCGCACCGCCCACAAGGCTTCACGACGATCGAGGCCGAGTGAGCGGAAGGCGTCAGCCTGCGCCAGTCTTTCGATTTCGCCGACATCGAGGCCCGAGCGCAGCCAGACATCCCTGACGCTTGTATAGCCGGCGCCGCGCCGCGCGGTGAAAGCTTCCATACGCTTCTCGGCCAAGCCCTTGATCTGACGGAAGCCAAGCCGGACGGCGTACCGGGTCTTGATGACACCGCGCATTTCGGCATGGCGCCCCAGGATGCGGCCCGGATCGAATTGGGCTTTCTCCAGGGTGCAGTCCCAGTCGGAAAAATTGACGTCGACGTCGCGGATATCGACGCCATGGTCGCGCGCGTCGCGCACCAGCTGGGCCGGCTGGTAAAACCCCATCGGCTGCGAATTCAGGATCGCGGCGCAGAACACGTCGGGATAAAAGGTCTTGAACCAGCAGGAGGCATAGACGAGCAAAGCGAAGGAGGCGGCGTGGCTTTCGGGAAAGCCGTATTCGCCGAAGCCTTCGATCTGCTTGAAGCAGCGCTCGGCGAAGTCCTTGGTGTATCCCTTGCCGACCATGCCGTCGATCATGCGCTGGCGGTAATTGCCGATGGTGCCGGTGCGCTTGAAGGTGGCCATGGCGCGGCGTAGTTCGTCGGCTTCGCCGGGTTTGAAACCACCGGCGACGATTGCAATATTCATCGCCTGTTCCTGAAACAGCGGCACGCCGAGTGTCTTCTTGAGAATAGCCTCCAGCTCTGGCTTTTGATATTCAGCCGCTTCCTTGCCCTGCCGACGGCGCAGATAGGGGTGCACCATGTCGCCCTGGATCGGGCCGGGCCGCACGATCGCCACCTCGATGACCAGGTCGTAGAATTCGCGCGGGCGTAGACGCGGCAGCATCGACATCTGCGCGCGCGATTCGATCTGGAAGACGCCGAGCGTGTCGGCGCGGCAGATCATGTCGTACACGTCGTTCTCTTCCGGCGGCAGGGTGGCCAGCACATAGGGTCGGCCGTAATCATCCCGGGTCTTCGGATAATGGTCGGTGAGCAAGGTGAAGGCGCGCTTCAGGCAGGTCAGCATGCCAAGCGCCAGAATATCCACCTTCAGGATCTTCACCGCGTCGAGATCGTCCTTATCCCACTCGACCATCTTGCGCGCCTCCATCGCCGTCTTGACGATGGGGACGATCTCGTCGAGCCGGTCGCGGGTAATGACGAAGCCGCCGACATGCTGCGACAGATGCCGGGGAAAGCCCATGATCTCGTTGGCGTGGGCGATCACGTGACGGGTCGAGGTCTCGTTGCGGTCGAGGCCGCCGGCATGCGCCTCCTTCTCGCCGAGCTCCGAGGTCGACCAGCCCCAGATCGAACTGGAGAGCGCAATGCGGACATCGTCCGACAGGCCCATGGCCTTGGCCACCTCGCGCAGCGCCGAGCGGCCGCGATAGCTGATGACGGCGGCAGCCAGCGCGGTGCGCTTGGCGCTGTATTTGGAGTAGATATACTGGATCACCTCCTCACGCCGCTCATGCTCGAAATCGACGTCGATGTCGGGCGGCTCGTTGCGCTCCTCGGAAATGAAGCGCTCGAACAACGTGTCGATGCGCTCGGGGCCGACCTCGGTGATGCCGATGCAGTAGCAGACGATCGAGTTGGCGGCCGAGCCTCTGCCCTGGCACAGAATGCCCTCATTGCGGGCGAACTGGACGATGTCGTAAACGGTCAGGAAATAGCGCGCATAATTCAGACGCTCGATCAGAGCGAGCTCTTCACTGATGCGCTGCAAGACGGAAGCGGGGACGCCCGCCGGATAGCGCGTGGCGGCCCCCTCCCTGGCCAGACGCTCTAGCTCGGCCTGCGGCCCAAGCCCTGATTGCGTCGGCTCGTCGGGATAATTGTACTGGAGGTCGCTGAGCGAGAAGGTCAGTTCGCCGGCAAAGCGCAGCGTCTCGGCCAGCGCCCGTGGATGGCGGCGGAAGAGACGGGCCATTTCCAGCGGCGGCTTCAGATGGCGCTCGGCGTTGGCCGTCAGCTCCAGCCCGACCTCGGCGACCGGCAAATTGAGGCGGATGGCGGTGAGCACATCTTGCAGCGAGCGGCGCTCGGCGCTGTGATAAAGCACGTCGTTGGTCGCCATCAGCGGCACGCCGGCGATGTCCGCCATGCCCGCCGCCTGCTCGATGCGGAAACGGTCATTGCCGCGATAATCCGGCGCCATGCCTAGCCGCAAATTAGCGCCGAAACGGTCTTTCAGTTGACGGACCAATGCCAGGGGATCGTCGGCATTCGCCGAGAGATCCGGCAGCACCGCCAGCGACAGCAGGTCGCCCCATTCGAGCAGGTCGCTGCGCTGGAGAAGGGTCGCGCCCTTCTCGTTTTCATCGCGCAAATTGGCTTGCGTCAGCATGCGGCAGAGATGGCCCCAGCCCTTGCGGTTCTGCGGATAGGCGAGAATGTTCGGCGTGCCGTCGCCGAACACCAGGCGGCAACCGGGGTGATAGGCGAGCTTCTCGACCTTGGCCTGCTGCCAGGCGCGCACGACGCCGGCCACCGTGTTGCGGTCTGCCAGTCCGATCGAGGAAAAGCCGAGGAATTTGGCCGCCACCACCAGCTCCTCCGGCTTGGAGGCGCCGCGCAGGAAGGAGAAGTTCGACTGGATGCCGAATTCCGCATAGGGGATGACGGTCAGCGCGTTCATGCGAAGACCCCATGCATGAACCAGCGCGGCGGCACCTGCGGGTTGCCATAGAGGCCTTGCCGGTAGAGCCAGTAGCGGCGGCCGTCGGCATCCTCGATCCGGAAATAGTCACGCGTCGATGTGAGCGGATCGCTTGACGTTTCACGCCACCATTCCGGCGCGATGCGTTCCGGCCCCTCGGCGCGCGCGACCCGGTAGAGCGCGCGGCGCCAGCGGAAATTCATCGGCGGACCCTCAGGCATTTCGGTGGCCGGCACCTCGATCGGCTCGGGCGAACGGAACAGCCGGATCGGCCGTTCCGGCGGGAAGATGGTTGCGCGCGGCGCGTCTTTCGAGCCCGGCTTCCTGAGCGGTGTTTTGCGTTGTGGCGCTTCCGAGAACGGGATGGTGGCGATGGCGCGCTCCGGCAGATGGCTCTCGAGGGCGACCGGTTTCAGCACCGCACTGTCGCCGAGCCTGGCGCGGATGCGGTCGGCAAAGAGTGCCATGTCGGCGCCGTCATCCTCGGTCTCGCCGGTCAAATCGGCCTGCTGCATGTCGAAGCCGGCGGCCGCCAGCACCGAAAGCCGCACCAGGTCGAAGCCGTAGCCGGCATCGATGTCCTGTTCGAGCGCGGCCAGCCGCTCATGGAACAGGCGCTGGATAAGCTTGGGTTCGCGCAACGGTCGCGAGGTACCGACAGCGATGCGGCTGACAGCGCCGTCGACGCGAAACAAAAGCAGCGCCAGCATCCTTGCGCCCTCGCCGCGGCGTTCGAGATCGGCCTTCAGCGTCACCGCCAGCAAGAGCACCAGCCGTTCGATCTCGGCGGTCAGCACGACCGGCTCGGCCAGGTGGCGTTCGACCGAAAGCGGGGCCACGGGCAGGCGCGGCGATACCGCCTCGTCGAGGCGGCCGAGCGCCTGGTCGAGCCGCAACAGCAAGGTCGCGCCGAAGCGACGGGCGAGCGGCGCGCGCGGCGCTGCCATGACCGCGCCGGCGGTCCGCAGGCCGACGCTTTCCAAGCTGGCGCGGATATCGGCCTCGATGCGCAGTGCCGCCAGCGGCAAGGGGGTGAGCAGCGCTTCCTCCTCGCCGGAGACAACGATGCGGTTGCCGCAGAAGCGCGCCGCCGCCCAGGCTGCACCCGGCGTCGCGGCCAACCCGGCGCGGACATCGAAACCCTGCTGGAAAAACCGCGCAAGGATGTCGTCCAGCATGGCGCGCTCGCCGCCGAACAGATGCGTGCAGCCGGTGACGTCGAGATAAAGGCCATCAGTACCGTCGAGCGCCACCAGCGGCGTATAGCGATCGCACCAGTCGGCGAGGCCTTCGAGCAGCCGGCGATCGGCGTCCGGATCGGCCTCGACGATGTCGATCGAGGGATGCATGGCGCGCGCATCGGCAATGCCCATGCCAGGCTTCAGATGCAGCGCCTCAGCCCGCTCGTCGAGGGCCGATATGCGCTGGGCGTTGCGGTCGCGATGGCTGATCACGAGCGGTGGGTGAGATGGCGGCAGATGATCCGAAGGCCGGGAACGCCACGACCGTCCCAGGCGCTGGCGCAGGATCCGTTCTGCCGCCAGATGCGGGAACCACAGCGACAGAATTCTCTGCCCGTTTTTCGCGGGGCTTTCTTTCTTCGAATGCGTGTTCATCGGGGTTCCACTCCAGTGTGAATTGTCCAGGCAGAGCGGTGCGGCTCTTGCCGATGCTGACGGTGAAGGCAGGCCGGCCGATCGAGCCGGCGAGCGACCCGGCGATCGTCCGGCGGCTCGCCGCTGGTGCAGCCGACACGATGAGGCGCACCGGGGCGGCGGTCGGCTCGGCTTCGCCGGCCTGGCGCAGCAGGAACACCGGCCGGCCGGCGTTTTGGGCGCGCGCGTGCAGCCGGCGCGTCGCGGTGAGGTCGAGCCGCTGCGGGCTGCCACGGATTTCGAGGATGATTGCGGCGAGCGCCGTCATCTTCGCGGCCTCCTCGGCTACCCACAGCGCATCGGTGAGTTTCGGCGCCTCGGAAAACAGCAACTGCTCCGGTGCGATACCGAACATGCCCTGCACTCCCCTGGCATAGGGAAAGCCGGCCTCGCGAAAAATCTCCGACGTGCCGATCCACAGCACGGGCAAGGGCTGGCCCTTGAGGATCAGGCTGACCAGCGACAGCACAAAGCCGGCGACGGCCCCGGCATTGCGGGTCTCAAGGCCGTGGATTTCGCTCAAGGCGGCTTTCGGCAGGCCGCCGCTGAGGGCCGCATCGAGGCGTTCGACGCCGGTGGGCAGGAAAGCATCCGGCGAAGCCACGGCAAGCCCGCGCCGGATGATGGTGACATCGGAAGCGGGTTCAGGCGCGGCGTGGAGACAGCCCTCAGCACGCGCACGAGGCCGCTCGCTGGCCGGCGCAGCCAGGCGCTCGGGCAGCGTTCCCTCGATCTTCGCGATCTGGCGGCGCAGGGCAAAAACAGTCTCCCGCGCCACGGCTGATGTCGCCATGACGGTCAATTTCTCTCACAATTGTTCCTGTTATGTTCCTATAGATTCCAGAGGGTGCCGGAAGAGTCAAGCGGAGTCAGAAGGAATTTATTCCTTGATCAAAGGTGGCGAGGCCAACCTTGGACTTTGGTCGCAGTCATTCGGTGCAAAGAAACAGTCATTGGCCAGGGACCCGTCCATTTGCCGAGTCCGGAGGGAAAGCCTATATGCCGGGATCAAAGGACAAAGCATGGCCCGCATCTACAAGACCCGCACCTGGCACGATGAACTCTCGCCTTCGATCGAGGAGATCGAGTTTCTGGCGCTGGAGGCGTACGCACATCTGCCGGACGATTTTCGCAAGCTGACCGGCGAGATCGTCATCATGATCGCCGAATTCCCGACCGACGAGATCATGGACGATCTGTCGCTGGAGACGCCGTTCGACCTGCTCGGCCTGTTCGAGGGCCGCGGCATCGCCGAGCGCTGGAACCCGCAGACCGGCGAAGGCCCGAACCGCATCACCCTCTACCGCCGCGCCATCCTCGACTACTGGGCCGAGAACGAAGAGACGCTGGGCGACATCGTCACCCATGTGCTGATCCACGAGATCGGTCACCATTTCGGCCTGTCGGACGACGATATGGAAAAGCTTGAAGAGGCGGCGGAGTAAGGCTGTGCGATATTCAGGTGGCGAGCCTGCTTGTGAAATTATACAAGTTTTGATATAAAGCCTGTATGCCGACCAAGCGACTGGAGTTTCTTGGAGATTCTCTTGCCAAGCTCCGGGCTTTTCCAGAGGCGGTGCGCAAGGAAACGGGCGTTCAACTGCACAAGGTTCAACTCGGATTTGAGCCAAGCGATTGGAAGCCGATGACGACGATAGGCCTAGGCGTACGGGAAATCCGTGTCCGAGACGATGCTGGCGCGATCCGGGTGCTTTACGTCGCCAGCATAGGTGACGCCGTCTTTGTCTTGCACGCCTTCCAGAAGAAGACGCAACAGACGGCGAAACGAGACCTGGCTCTTGCCGCATCGCGGTTCAGGCAAATTCAGTGAGACATGCTCATGGAACGTCAAAGCTTTGGAAATGTCTGGGATGCGCTGGAAGACACCCCGGCTCAGTCCGCCAACATGACTATGCGCTCCAATTTGCTGATCGCGATCGAACAGCGGGTGCGGAGTTGGGACGTTACCCAAGCCGAAGCAGCCAACCGGCTCGGGATTACCCAGCCACGCCTTAGCGATCTTCTGCGGGGCAGGATCGCGAATTTTAGTCTGGACACCTTGATCAATCTGGCCACACAGGCCGGACTTACAGTGCGTCTTGATATTGCCGAGGCAGCCTAGCGCTGTCTTAGACAACAGGCTGGCAAAGCTCGCCTACCAATCACTCAGCTTCGTATCCGGCCCGTATTCCTGGCCGTCGATATCCTTCACCACCGCCTGGCCGCAGCGCATCGATTTGGTCTTCTTGTCGTAGGCGTAGGTCGGCGAGCCGTACAGGTGCCAGCCCTTGTTCAGCGCCGCGGTCACCTTGTGGCAGAAGGTTGAATCGTCGGGGGCGGACAAAAAGCGGTAAAGTCTCATGGGTCAGATCCTGTCGTGAGTTCGTCTTTTCGGGGCGGATCATGCGCCGATGGCGGCGGCCTTCGCCAGCAATTTCTCGGCCTGCGCCAGGTGCAGCCGCTCGACCATCCTGCCGTTCAAAGCAATCACGCCCTTGCCGGCATTTTCTGGCAAGGCGAAGGCATCCTTCACCGCGCGCGCCTCGGCCAGAGCTTCGGGCGCGGGAGCAAAGGCTCGGTTGGCGGTTTCGATCTGGGCGGGGTGGATCAGCGTCTTGCCATCGAACCCCATGGCAGCGTCTTCCGTGCATTCGCGCGCAAACGCGTCGAGGTCGCGAAAATCGTTGGAGACGCCGTCGAGCATGTCGATGCCGCCGGCCCGCGCCGCCAGCACCATCTGCATCAGCCAAGGCACGAGGTAGCGCCGATCAGGCGTCGCCAGAATGCCGGTTTCCTTGACCAGATCGTTCGTTCCGGCCACGAAACAAGCTAGGCGCGAGGCCGGGTCGCGGCCGAGTTCGGCAATGGCGCCGATGTTGAGCATGGCCTTGGGCGTCTCGATCATCGCCCAGAGCTTGACGCTGTCGGGGGCAAAATTATCGTCGAGCACGTCGCCGACTTCGAGGATATCGCGCGGCGTGGCGACCTTGGACAACAGGATGCCGTCGGGCTCGAATTTTGCCGCGGCGAGCAGGTCTTCAGTGCCCCATTCGCTGGACAGCGCGTTGACGCGCACGATCATTTCGCAGCGGCGCCCATGCTGATTGGCAACTGGTCGGCTGGCGAAAATGCCGGCCAATTTGTCCCGCGCGGCGACCTTGTCGGCGGGCGCAACGGCGTCCTCGAGGTCGATGATCACCGCATCGCAGGCCAGCGTCGCGATTTTGGCCAGCGCCTTGTCGTTGGAGGCGGGGACGTAAAGCACCGAGCGGCGCGGGCGGTAAGGTTCGCTTGTCATGGCCGATCTATGCCGCGTGTGGGCGGGGGAGGCAAGCGTCCGACCGGTACCTGATGACGAGCCAACCGCGAAAGCTTGCGCTGCCCCGCCCGTCCCGCAGCAGTTGCGGAAGGGGGGCCTTTCCTCTCCCCCGTCGATCGGGGGAGAGGTGTCGAGCGAAGCTCGACGGAGTGAGGATCGACGGAGTGGATGTCGACCCTTGGGGCGCAAGGCGAGGCGATGTTTGCACCGAATGCCCTTCCTGTGTCCGTTCGCGGCGATTGCCAGGTGGTTCCCCCACTCCGTCTCGGCTTCGCCGAGCCACCTCTCCCCCCTCCGGAGGGAGAGGAAAGGAGCCTGGCTGGGACAGCGCCAACGTCCGGAAAGATTGGGGGGGAGCACCCCGGCCGTAAGCGCAGGTCCTGCACGAAAACTGCACATCCCTGCGGAAAACCTCCTCCGCTCCGCCCCGCCGTTTCCATGCGAGCCCGTGACAACAGCGGCATGCAACAGCGAAACGCTCACCTTTGGTCCTTGCCCTATCGCCTGCGCAGCGAAAGCTGGTGGCTGGTCGATCCGCCTCGCACGGAGGCCGGCCTTTGCCTGGAGGCAAGCCTGCTCCCTTTTATCCGCCCACCGGCCGAGCGGACCCAGCCCATCAGGAAAATCCGCGCATGACATCGTTTGCAAGCTTTTCCAGCCGCTTCGGCATCACCGTCCTGCTCGTGGCGCTGGCGGATTTTTTCTTTTACGGCCAGCCCGCCGGGATCACGGTGCTGCTGTTTGCCATCCTGATCGCCGGCGCGGTCGTCGTCGTGCATCCGTCCGCCCTGAACTCCATGAGGCCGTGGCTCAAGCCGGCAGCCCTGTTCGTCGCGTTGCTGCCGCTGGCTGAAAATGTCAGCGTGCTGTCGGTCGCGATCGCGCTTTTGGCGTTGATCGTGTTTGCGCTGTCCCTGTCCGGGCGGCTACGGCACGGCATCGCCCGCATTGCCGGCCAGGTCGCGCTGTTCCTGCTGGCGGCGCCGCTACGCCTTATCCGTGACTTTTTCCAATGGCGCCGCACGGTGCGCCGGCTTGGCGGCCGCCGCATCCGCCTGGCGTCCATCACCGTCTGGGTCATGCCGGTGACGCTGGGCGCGGTGTTCCTGCTTTTGTTCGGCGCCGCCAACCCGGTTATCGAATACTGGCTGTCGCTGATCGACCTGATGAAGCTGCTCGATCTCATCCAGCTGGCGCGGATCGTCTTCTGGCTGCTCGTGCTCGCCGGCGTCTGGGCTTTCCTGCGGCCTCGCCTGCCGCGTTTCCTGCGCCGCCTTCCACCTTTGACGCCGTCTGCAGCCGTGACCGCGCCGGCCGTGCAAAAATCCACAACGATCGAGGCCGTCGTCTTCGGCAAGGCCGCGATCCTGCGCGCGCTGATCGTCTTCAACGCCTTGTTTGCGCTGCAGACGGGGCTCGACGCAGCCTATCTCTGGGGTGGGGTCGCCCTGCCGGACGGGTTGAGCTATGCCGCCTATGCGCATCGCGGTGCCTATCCGCTGATCGCCACGGCGCTGCTGGCCGCCGGCTTCGTGCTGGCGGCGCTGCGGCCGGGCAGCGAAACCTCAGGTGATCCGCTGATCCGCCGGCTGGTCTATGCCTGGGTGACGCAGAACATCGTGCTGGTCATCTCGTCGATTCTCAGGCTCGATCTCTATATCGGCGTCTATGCACTGACCTACTGGCGCATCGCCGCCTTCGTCTGGATGGGGTTGGTGGCGTCAGGGCTTGCATTGATCATTGCCCGCATCGCGCTTGGAAAATCCAACGAATGGCTGCTCTCCGCCAATCTTGCGACGTTATCGGCGACGCTTTATGCCTGCTGCTTCATCAACTTCGCCGCAACGATCGCCAATTTCAATGTCGACCATTCCCTTGAAATGACCGGCGACGGCACGCCTATCGATACCGAATATCTGCGCTCGCTCGGCGCTGCCGCCATGCCGGCGCTGGACCGCCTCTACATGCACCAATTCGGAAACCAAACCACCTATCTGGCCGATCAAATGATGATCGACGACACTATCGCCGAGCAGAGGCAGTGGCGCGCCTGGAGCTTTCGCGGCTGGAGGCTCGTGCAGGTTCTCGACAAGAGAGGTCCGCTCGTGCTTCCTCCACCTACCCAGCCCTCGCAACCTTCAGTGCCGGACCGTTAGATCCATGCCGCATCAGATCCTGGTCGCCGACGACGATCCGCACATACGCGAGATCATCTGCTTTGCGCTGGAAAAGGCCGGGATGAAGACGCAAGCCGTGTCCGACGGCGCCGCGGCCCTGCAGGCGATCGAGCGCCGCGTGCCCGATCTCGTCGTGCTCGACATCGGCATGCCGGAGATGGACGGGCTGGAAGTCTGCCGGCGGCTGAGGCAGCGCTCCGATGTGCCGGTACTGTTCCTGTCGGCGCGAGACGAGGAGATCGACCGCATCCTCGGGCTGGAAATGGGCGGCGACGACTATGTGACCAAGCCGTTCAGCCCGCGCGAGCTGGTGGCGCGCGTCAACGTCATCCTGCGCCGCGCCCGCCCGGTGGCCCCGGACCCCGCCGGTGACAAGAACTTTGCGCATGGCAAGCTCAGCCTGGTGCCGGCCAGCCACGGCGCCAGTTTCGACGGCAAGGCGCTGGCGCTGACGGCGATCGAGTTCTCGATCCTCAGGGGATTTCTGGCGCGGCCGGCGCATGTGCTGGGCCGCGACCTGGTGGTCGCCAGCGCCTATGCCGCCAACATCCACGTCGCCGACCGTACCGTCGATAGCCACATCCGCAACATCCGCGCCAAGCTGGCGGCGGCGGGCTGTCTCGACGCCATTGAAACCGTGCATGGTGTCGGTTTCCGGCTCGGCCGATGCGGCGCCTGAGCGACGCCAAATGGATCGGCACCAAATGGCGGCCAAGGCTGGCCACGGTGGTTCTCGCCATCCTCATCATGGTGCTGGCGCTGCCGCTGGTCGGCCTGTTCTTCTTCCGGCTTTATGAAAACCAGCTGATCCGCCAGACCGAGGGCGAGTTGATCGCGCAAGGCGCCATCATCGCCGCCATCTATGCACAGAATATCAGTGACGCCGCCATTGCCCCGGAGAAGCTAGGGGTGCCGATGCAGGCTGACAGCGGCGATGCCAGCCGCGGCGACGACTCGCCTTACCAGCCGATCGAGCCGAGCCTCGATCTCGCTTCCGACTACCTGCTGCCGACCCGACCCGCCGGCATCGCCGCGGCCATCGATCCAGCCTTCGCGGCGATCGGCGCCAGCCTGTCCGGCATTCTCGACACGACGCAAAAAACCACGCTGGCCGGCTTCCGGCTGCTCGATCCGCGCGGCGTTGTCATTGCAGGGCGCGACGAGGTCGGACTATCGCTGGCCAATGTCGAAGAGGTGCGCACCGCCCTTGCCGGCCACTACGCCAGCGTGTTGAGACAAAGAATTCCCGACCAGCCGCCACCGCCCCTCTATTCGGTCAGCCGCGGCACGAAAGTTCGCGTCTTTGTCGCCATGCCGATCGCGGTCGACGGCCATGTCGCCGGCGTGATCTACCTGTCTCGAACGCCGAACAACATCGTCAAGCATCTCTATGGCGAACGCGGCAAGGTGACGCTGGCGGCCATCGCCATGCTCTCTGGCACGCTGCTGATCGCGCTGGTGTTCCTGCGCACCGTGAGCCGGCCGATCTACGCGCTGATGGAGCGCACGAGGCGCATCGCCGCCGGCGACCGCGACGCGATCCGGCCGCTCGACCATCACGGCACGCGCGAAATGGCCGAGCTGTCCGCGGCCTTTCTCGACATGGCCGAAAAGCTGCAGGCGCGCTCCGACTCGATCCAGACCTTTGCCACCCATGTCTCGCACGAGCTCAAATCGCCGCTGACGGCGATCCAGGGCGCGGCGGAACTGTTGCGCGATTCCGGCGAGGCGATGGATGCCGTCGAACGCAAACGGTTTTCCGGCAACATCGTCACCGATGCCGGAAGGCTCAATCTGCTGGTACGGCGCCTGCTCGACCTGGCACGCGCGGAAAACCTGGCGCCGAGCGGCGAGAGCACATCGCTTGATGCGGCGCTGGCATTGCTGCCGGTGGACGGCAGGCTGGCTGTTACCATCGAGACGGGCGGCGAAATCGGTCTGCGCATCTCGGCCGAGAATGCGGCGATCCTGCTTGCCAACCTGATCGACAATTCGGCCAGGCACGGCGCGACCCAGGTTTTGCTGGCGGCTGGCAGCGCCGAGGGCAAGGTGACCATTGCAGTCAGCGACGACGGCGCCGGCATCTCGCCGAGCAACAGGGCACGCATTTTCGAGCCGTTCTTCACCACGCGGCGCGAGTCCGGCGGGACCGGCATGGGCCTCGGCATAGTGCTGGCCCTCCTGAAAGCGCATGATGGCACGATCGCGCTGGTTGACTCCGGGCGCGGCACGCGCTTCGAGATCATTGTGCCGGCGGCGTGAAGGATGCCGGCGGCCGGATTGGAGAACAAAGTGCGCTACGACACCGTCATCATCGGCGGAGCCATCGTCGGCTCCTCGGTCGCCTATTATCTGCGCGAGGAAGGCTTTTCCGGCTCCATCGCGCTGATCGAACGCGACCCGCAATTCGCCCATGCGGCAACGACGCTGTCCATGGCCTCGATCCGTCAGCAATTCTCGATTCCGGAAAATATCCGGCTGTCGCAGTTCACGCTAAACCTGTTCCGGCGACTGAAGGAGACCTTCGGCACCGATGCCGATATCGGTTTTCGCGAAGGCGGCTATCTCATCCTGGCCGGCGAGGCCGGGTTGCCGATCCTGAAAGCCAACCACGAGGCGCAGGTCGCCGAGGGCGCCGACATTCTGCTCGAGGACGCCGACCAGCTGGCAAAGCGCTTTTCGTGGCTGTCGACGGAAGGCATCAGCGCCGGCGCCTTCGGCGCCAGCGGCGAGGGCTGGTTCGACGCTCATGCGATGCTGACGCTGTTCCGCAAGGCGCTGCGCGACAGACAAATCGATTTCATCGCCGCCGACGTCACCGGCATTGAGAGGCAGGGCAACCGCGTCACCGGCGTGGACCTCGACAATGGCGAAAGACTGCAAGCCGGCATCGTCGTCAACGCCGCCGGGCCGAATGCCGGCAAGGTCGCCGCTCTTGCCGGGCTCGCGCTGCCGGTCGAGCCGCGCAAGCGCAACGTCTTCGTCTTCGAGGCGCGGGAAAAATACGCCGACATGCCGCTTCTGGTCGATCCCTCCGGCATCTATGTCAGGCCGGAAGGCTCGGTCTATCTCACCGGTGGCGCCGAGCCGGAAGAGGGCGACGGTCCCGCCGACCCAGCTGATTTCGACGTCGACTGGCCGTTGTTCGAAGAGGTGATCTGGCCGGTGCTGGCAACCCGCATCCCCGCCTTCGAGGCGATCAAGCCGACACGCGCCTGGGCCGGCCACTACGACTACAACACGCTCGACCAGAACGCGGTGATCGGACCGCATCCCGAGGTCGACAATTTCATCTTCGCCAACGGGTTTTCGGGGCATGGCCTGCAGCAGGCGCCGGCGGTCGGCAAGGCGCTGGCGGAGTTGATCGTCCATGGCGGTTATCGCACGGTGGATTGCTCGGCGTTTGGGTACAGCCGCGTGGCTGAGGGCAGGGCGTTCCGGGAATTGAATGTGATTTGAAGGGCGCTGGGTTCCCCTTCTCCCCTTGTGGGAGAAGGTGTCGCCGAAGGCGACGGATGAGGGGTGTTCCAGGGAAAGCCAACGTCTCACTCTGCTGGAACACCCCTCATCCGTCTCGGCGCTATCGCGCCGATCCACCTTCTCCCACAAGGGGAGAAGGAAGAAGCAGCGCTACTCCACCATCGCACCGACAGCCAGCGCATTGCCCAGCGCATGCCCACTGGCCGTATTGTCGAAAATCCCCCAGACCTCGGCGACGGAAGCGACCGCTGCGTCCACTTGCCGACCAAACCGGTGGAGGCTTTCGGCGTCGTAATCCGAATAGTAGACACGAGGCGCGCCGTGCCAGCGGAAATAGGCAAGGCCAGTCCAGCCGCCTGGCATCGCCGCCTCAGGGACCGGGGCCGGGTCGGCGGCAACGCGCGTGATCCGGTTGTCGACAAGGAGTGCGTCGGCCTCGCAACTGAACCAGCTGGGATGGCGCGGCTCGCATACCAGTCTTGCCTGGCTACGCTTGCTCAGCATGTCGAAAAAGCCGCCGGCGACCTCCGGCTCGAAGGGCAGGCTTGGCGGCAGCTGCACCAGAAGCACGCTCAGCTTTTCGCCGAGACCTTCGACCTGCCCGAGAAAGTCCTCAGTCAGCGCCTCGCAATCGGCGAGGCGATGCTCATGGGTCATGCTCCTAGGCGTCTTGACGGCGAAGCGGAAGTGCTCGGGCACCGAGCGTGCCCAGCGCTCATAGGTCACGCGGCGGTGCGGCTTGTAGAACGAGGTGTCGATTTCGACGATCGAAAAGCGTTTTGCGTAGCGTTCGAGATGCGACCCGGACTCCGGAAAGTCAGCCTTGTATCGCCCCGGAATTCCCCAGCCGGCGGTGCCTATCAGAGATCGGCAGTTTCCCATGCTGGGGATGTGGACCGGATCAAGCGCGGGTCAAGGGTGCCAAGGAGGCGTTGCTCCGGAGGGCCCTGAACACCGTTCCGCATCGCCCAAGAACCTTGCCCGCCTTGACTGCCGGTCCCGATCGGCGATTGCGCCGGATGCGCTGTCAGTGCTTGCGTGAAAACCAGAACGCCTCGGCCATGCGCGTCATGCCGATGCGTTCATAGAAGCCGACGGCGTCGGGCATCGAGATCAGGCTGATGGCGACCGATGGTCCGAGCTCGCGCCGCGCGGCGTCCATCAACCCCTTGCCAATGCCGAGGCCTTGCACCGATTGCGATACGGCGAGCTCTGAGACGTAGCACACCCAGGAAAAGTCGGTGATGGCCCTGATAACGCCGATCAGCGGCCTGCCTTCGATGTCGAGCCGTGCGGTGAGCACCAGGTTCGCGCCCGAAAGCATCCCCTGCAGCCGGGCGTCGTCATCGACGGGGCGTGTTTCGCCGAGCGCGGATTCGACCAGCACGCGGCGGAATTCGGCGACGTCGAGTTTTGGCTCGCTGGCGTAAAGAATGCGGGACCGCTTAGTCATGATGGCCAGATTGCACCAAGGCCACGCGATTTCGAAGCCGTTTTTCCAGGTTCAGTTTTGACGTGTGGCATGATACAGCCATCGCGGCGGCCCGTAGCTCAGGGGAAGAGCGCCAGTTGTATGCTGGAGGCCCCCGGTCGAGACGGGGCGGGTCCGCCGCCAGCATCGCGCACGAACAGTTGCCTTTTATTTGCGCTCGGCTTTGTGTAAACGGAGCGCCAGCAATCCCCGCAACAAGAATACGGGCAAAAGCCATGGAAAAATTCACCAAGCTCACCGGCGTCGCCGCACCGATGCCGATCGTCAATGTCGACACCGACATGATCATCCCCAAGGATTATCTCAAGACGATCAAGCGCACCGGGCTCGGCAGCGGCCTGTTCGCCGAAATGCGCTACCTGGATGACGGCTCGGAAAACCCTGACTTCGTGCTCAACAAGCCGGCCTACCGCAAGGCGCAGATTCTGGTCGCCGGCGACAATTTCGGCTGCGGTTCGAGCCGCGAACACGCGCCGTGGGCGCTGCTCGATTTCGGCATTCGCTGCGTCATCTCGACCTCGTTCGCCGACATCTTTTACAACAACTGCTTCAAGAACGGCATTCTGCCGATCACCGTCAGCCCGGAAGACCTGGAGAAGCTGATGGACGACGCTTCGCGCGGCTCCAATGCGACGGTGTCGGTCGACCTCGAGGCCAAGGAAATCCGCGGACCCGATGGCGGCGTGGTCACCTTCGACCTCGACGACTTCAAGCGCCACTGCCTGTTGAACGGCCTCGACGATATCGGCCTGACCATGGAGAAGGCCGGCGCCATCGCCTCGTTCGAGAAGAAGAACGCCGCCGAGCGCCCCTGGGCCTGACAAGTACGATCAAAGACGATAACCCGGCCGTCGCAGGCCGGGTTCGTGGCGGCTGAACGGAGGGGACAGTCATGACACGTTTTCTTCTTGCCGGCGCCTGCGCGCTGGCGTGGATGCTGATGCCGGTGGCCGGCGCGCAAGCACAGACCGACAAGATACTCGTGCCGGCAGAAGATCCGTCCGCCGATCCGGGCGCGTCGAGCAATGCGGCCCTGGCGGACGATGACAGCCAGGGGCCGGTCCCGTTCGAGGGCGGGCAGCTGACCATTACCAAGCCAGAGCAGGATGGCGAAAAGGTGCTGGCCTATGACGGCAAGCAGCTGGCCAGCAATTACGACGTGTTCTTCGACAGAACAGTCAAGGTCGGCGGCGTCAACGTGGCGCTGGTCGATGTCGGCGACGGCGGCAACCAGTGCGGCCCGGCCAAGGTCATCGTCTGGAAGCCGGAAGGCGGCGAGATACAAAGCCTCAAGGTCGAACAGGACGAATGCGGCGCGCCGCCGGCGGCGGTGGCCGACAACGCCATCTATTTCGTGCCGTATCTGTTGCCGGGCGATACGAAGCAAGCGCTGCAATGGTCACCCAGCGACGGGCTGACGATCTCGGGCGACCTGACCTACGCGCCGGAGCCGGGTACGGACTGGAAGGACGTCGATCCGGCCAAATACCAGAACATCATCGACGCCTTCCACAATGAGGCCGTCTACAAGGCGGCGCAGACGCTGCTCGGCGACACCATGCCCGACATGGCGACCAGCCTGCTGGTCGGCGGCGGCACCGAAAAGACGGCGTCGGGCGCCTTCTACGCCACCGGCTGCGTGCCGCACTCATGCGGCAGCAATGACGGTTTCATGGCGGTCGACCCGGCCAAGCACACGCTCTACTTCGCCCGCCGCGGCGATGACGGTGAGCCGCAGGCCTGGCCTGACGTGAAGACCTGGCCGGCCGATGTGAAGGAAGCAATGGACAAGGCGCAGGGGAACTAGGTCTGACACAGCTGCGCCTGCGTGGTTTCGTCATCCACGGGCGAAGCGACGCGTAGCGGAGCGCAGACCCGAGGATCCATGCCGCGACCGTTGCCGGAGGCGCGCGGCGGATCAGAGTTCTTCACCGTGGCGACGCACCGACGTCCCGGCATGGATCCTATGGTCTGCGCCGCGTCGCTTCGCTCCTTGCTTCGCCATAGGATGACGAAGCCGCGGAGGATTCGGCTAATCCCCGAGGTTTGTGCCTTTGCCTTCGTGACAACGATTCACTCGGTTTGGCCCACGACCCGCCCGGCCCTTCTCTGCTAGACGGGCGCCTACGAACACAAGGAGGCCCCATGCGCACACTCATCTCCACCGGCTCCCCCTTCGAAAAGACCGCCGGCTATTCGCGCGCGGTGGTGCAGGGCGATTGGTGTTTCGTGTCCGGAACCACCGGCTACGACTACGCGTCCATGACCATGCCGGAGACGGTCGAGGCGCAGACGCGCAATTGTCTGGCGACCATCGCCGAGGCGCTGAGGGATGGCGGCTTCGACATGGCCGATGTGGTGCGGGCGCATTACTACATCACCGACCAGGCCTTCGTGGACGTGGTCTTCCCCATCCTCGGCGAGGCTTTCGGCGAGATCAGGCCGGCGGCGACGATGATCGTGTGCCAGCTCAACAAGCCGGAAATGAAGATCGAGATCGAAGTCACGGCGCTGCGGCGTACGGCTTGAGGAGGCAAAGCCATGACGGTCCGGCGCATCGTGGCCAATATCGGGACACCAGACGCGGCAGCGGCGAAACGCTTCTATCAGGACGTGCTTGGCCTCGATGTGCTGATGGATCAGGGCTGGATCGTCACCTTAGGCTCCGACGCACGGATGCAGGTGCAGATCAGCTTCATGGCCCAGGGCGGCTCCGGCACGCCGGTGCCGGACCTCTCCATCGAGGTCGACGATGTCGATGCGGCGCTGCAACGCATGAAGGCCGCCGGCTTTGCCGCCGAGTATGGTCCGGCCGACGAACCCTGGGGCGTACGGCGGTTTTATGTGCGCGATCCGTTCGGCCGGTTGGTGAATATTTTGTCGCACAAGTGATTTGTTCCTCTCCCCCGCCTCTGGCCACGGCGAGGAACCCAGGTCTTGAGACGCGGGCGCCGTCGTAGCGTTCTTCATCCCCTTGCGCTGCAAGCTCTTGGCGTTTAGCAAGGCCGCGGTTTCTCCAACAGCATTGGGACGGTTCTCCATGGCTTCGAAAAATCTTCTCCTGCTCGCCGGCGACGGCATCGGCCCCGAGGCGATGGCCGAGGTGAAGAAGCTGATCGCGGCCATGAACGCAAAGCTCGGCAGCGGTTTTGCCACTGATGAAGGCTTGGTCGGCGGCTGTGCTTACGACGCGCATGGCGCGGCGATTTCCGACGCCGACATGGCAAAGGCGATGGCTGCGGATGCGGTTCTGTTCGGCGCCGTTGGCGGGCCGAAATGGGACAAGGTGCCTTACGAGGTGCGTCCCGAGGCCGGGTTGCTACGGCTGCGCAAGGATATGGAGCTGTTCGCCAATCTCCGGCCCGCCATCTGCTATCCGGCGCTGGCCGCGTCCTCTTCGCTGAAGCAGGAGGTGGTCGAAGGCCTCGACATATTGATCGTGCGCGAGCTTACCGGCGGCGTCTATTTCGGCGAGCCCAAGCAGATCATCGATCTCGGCAACGGCCAGAAGCGCGGCATCGACACGCAGGTCTACGATACGTTCGAGATCGAGCGCATTTCGGGCGTCGCCTTCGAGCTGGCGCGCACCCGCAAGAACCATGTGACATCCATGGAGAAGCGCAACGTCATGAAATCCGGCGTGCTGTGGAACGAGGTCGTCACCCAGACCCAGAAGACTCGCTATGCCGACGTCAAGCTCGACCACATGCTGGCCGATGCCGGCGGCATGCAGCTGGTGCGCTGGCCAAAGCAGTTCGACGTCATCGTCACCGACAATCTGTTCGGCGACATGCTGTCCGACATCGCCGCCATGCTGACCGGATCGATCGGCATGCTGCCGTCGGCCTCGCTCGGCGCGCCCGATGTGAAGACCAAGAAGCGCAAGGCGCTGTACGAGCCGGTGCATGGCTCGGCGCCCGACATTGCGGGACAGGGCATCGCCAACCCGATCGCCATGATCGCGTCGTTTGCCATGTGCCTGCGATATTCCTTCGGCATGGTCGATGAGGCCGACAAGCTCGAAGGCGCAATAGCCGCCGTGCTCGACGACGGGCTGCGGACGAAGGATATTTTGTCCGAGGGCATGACCGAAGTCGGCACTGTCGCAATGGGCGATGCCATCATCGCCAAGTTCCTGGCTTAGCGGCCGACTCAGCGGATCTCGCCGGCCAGCCGTTTCAGCAGGCCGACGAGTTGCGCCTCGTCCACGGCTGAGAAAAAAGCAGCGTCGGCGGCTTCGACGGCGACGATAGCGCGCTGGACTGCGGCCGTCCCCGTCGTGGAGACGCGGATCACCTTGGCGCGGGAATCCCGCGGGTTGGTGTCCCGCACAATCAGTCCCTTTGCCTCGAGCCGGGCGACGACGTCCGATGTCATCTTCACCTCGGTGCCGGCCTGGGCGGCGAGCTGCACCTGGTTAGGCGGCTCGCCATAGCGGCCGAGCCACATCGCCGAAGCCAGCAGCACGAACTGGACATGCGTAAGGTCAAGCGGGGCCAGCGCCGCCGTCATGACGCGCTGCCAGCGCATGGTGGTTCGCCAGAGCAACAAGCCGGGGCTCTCGGATGGTCCGCTGAAGCGCGTTTGCAGATCCCCCCGATCAGCCACCGTTCGCCAACTCCCTTGCCTGCTCGAACAGTTTGGCCATCGAAGTGTCGAAATCGCCGCTGATCTGCGGCCCGAGCTCTGGTCCGACCTCGGCGGCCGATGGGCCGGAAATCTCGAGGCGATGCGTCACTTGAGTGCCACCCTCGACCGGCGTCAGCGTATGCCTGAACAGCAGTTTCGTGTCGCCGAACGAGGTCTCGTCGGCATACGTCACAGTGTCGACAAGATCGACGATCGTCGATTCGAAGGTGTCCTGCCCGACGGGCGTTACAGAGAGGCGGGTGCCCTTGGCGAACGGGCCGTGCAGCACGAACGTATCGGACCCTTCGCAGGTGAGGCGGCCTTCGTGCAGCGCCTTGAGCGCGTTCCAGATGGCCTGCGCCGAAAGGGGGGAAATTGCGGTGTACTCGTTGGTCCACATTTGTCTTGGCTCCATCATCCGTTTTCGATGGTCGATTTGATGAGTGCACAGGTTATCTGTGCGCAGACTAAATGGCAAGAGAAATATTTTGTTCGCCCGGTCAAAACAGCAGCTGCCTTCCTGGCTGCGACCTAAGCCATTGTTAAAGCACGGCTGTCCGCAAACAGCCGGCAGTTCATTCCTGGTGCGGTCTAGGCTCCGCCTCCTCCAGGCACCGGCCCCCACTGATTTTCGTGGCCTTGGGTCGGGATCAATCCGAGGATCAGCGCGAGAATCAGCGTGGCCGGAGCAAACATGAAGGTGATTACGAAGTAAGGTATTGCCAGCCAGCCGGTCAGGCCGATGTCGTGCAAGCGGCGCACGACGAGCCCGACCCAGGGCAGGAACGTCGCCAGCCAAAACAGCCCCCAGACGCCGATCATCACAATCGGCCAGTTGCCGGCATCGAAATTGCCGACGGCCTGGTCGGCGAGGGCGCCGGCAATTCCGACCAGGATGAAGCTGACGGTCCAGAACAGGCAGTAGCCCCAAAATTCCTTGCGGCGGGCGCGTTCGGCGAAGTTGATGTAGTTGCGCGTCACGCCTCGCCAGAAATAACCCGGCAGTCCGCTATCGCGAACCGCGCCGTTTTCCGCCAGGCGGCCGAAATGCTGTGGCGCGGCTGAAGCGGCAGCCGCCTTGGGCGGCGCGGCGCTTGCCGCTGGCGCAGCGGTGGCGGGACTGGCGGGCTGGGCGCGGATTGAAAAAACGTCGCGCGCCTGACCGCTTGCCGGCAGAAACTCGACCACGGCGCCGTTCGCGATCACGGTATCACGGCGCTGATCCTCGCGCGCGAAGGTGTAGCGGTTGCCGTCCGCCCCGGTGATGAAGCCGAAACCCTGGGCCTCGTCATAGTGAAGAACTTCGCCGCGCATTTAGCCTCGCCCCCGTGCAGGCACAGACTGTTCAAAGTTGCGGTGGACTGCAAGGGGTTGGACGAAATGGAGGGTAAACGGTTCAGGCATGAGTTGCTTCATTTTCCCGTCCGTTGGCGCTGCCCCTCACCTGCCTGCCGGCATCCTCTGCCGTATAGTGGCGGGGAGAGGGGTCGCTGTTATCGACGATTCCGCCAATCGCCAACGTTGCAAGAAGAGCGCCAAGGCTGCGGTCAGCCCTTTCTTCCCGTCACTATACGGGGAGAAACGCCCGGCAGGGCAATGAGGGGCAGCGCCTGCATTTGTAATTGGCCGATAAGAGCCTCAAACCGGCCGCTTCTTCGGTTTCTTGTTCTTCGGCGGTCCAGCCTTGTCGAATTTCGGTTTCCCGGCCCAAGGCTTTGCATCGCCGGGGGGCCGTTCCCGCTTCTCGAATTTCGGCTTGTGTGCGCTTTGCGGCGCCTCGAACGGGCGCTTGCCGCGATGCGGCTTCTTGTCGGGCTTCGGCGCCTGGTAGCCGGCCCGCGACAGGTCGGGCGTGCCGTCCAGGCGTTTCACCGCAATGTTGCCCTGCAATTTCTTGTCGGGGCCGACGGCGGCGAGGAAGCGATCGGCCCAGTCGGCCGCGATCTGCACGTAGGTCTCATCCTGCTGCATCTTGATGGAGCCGATCTCGCGCTTGGAGATGTTGCCGGTGCGGCACAGCATCGGGATCAGCCAGCGCGGCTCGGCATTCTGCTTGCGCCCGATCGACAGCGAGAACCAGACGCTGTCGCCGAAATCGTCGCGGCGGCTGGGCGCTTCGTCGCGGCGTTCGAATTTTTCGCCCGCCGGTCTGTCTCGCGACGGCGTGAAGGCCGCGACCTCCGTCAGTTCCTCGGGCGCCGAGCGGCTGGCGCGGCATTGGCGCACGAAGGCGGCGGCCACCTGTTCGGCGCCATGCCTGGCCAGAAGCGCGTCGATGAAGCCGCGCTCGTCCTCGGCAATCGGCTCTTCGAAGGCTGGATCGGCAAGGATGCGCTCGTCGTCGCGCTTGATGACTTCGTCGGCGGAGGGCGGGCTCGCCCATGTCGCCTTCAGCCCGGCATTCTGCAGCAGCCGTTCGGTGCGCTTGCGGGCGCCGTTGGGCACGATCAGCGCGCTGACGCCCTTGCGTCCGGCTCGGCCGGTTCGGCCGCTGCGGTGCAGCAGCGTTTCGGGATTGGTCGGCAGATCGGCGTGGATGACCAGTTCGAGATTGGGCAGGTCGATGCCGCGCGCTGCGACGTCCGTGGCAATGCAGACTTTGGCGCGGCCGTCCCGCATCGCCTGCAGCGCGTGGGTGCGTTCGTTCTGGCTGAGCTCGCCCGACAGTGCGACGACGGAAAAATTGCGGTTGTTGAAGCGTGCCGTCAGATGATTGACGGCGGCGCGGGTGTTGCAGAACACCAGCGCGTTCTTCGCCTCGTAAAAGCGCAGCACGTTGATGATGGCGTTCTCGCGGTCGGGATAGGCGACATTCAGCGCCCGGTATTCGATATCGAGATGCTGCTTTTCCTCGCCGCCGGCCGAGATGCGTACGGCGTCGCGCTGATAGCCTTGCGCCAGCGTGGCGATCGAGCGCGGCACGGTGGCCGAAAACATCAGCGTGCGGCGCTGAGCCGGTGCGGCATCGAGGATGAATTCGAGGTCCTCGCGAAAGCCGAGGTCGAGCATCTCGTCGGCCTCGTCCAGCACCACGGCTTTCAGCGCCGACATGTCGAGGGAGTTGCGGGTGATGTGGTCGCGCAGGCGGCCGGGCGTGCCGACGACGATGTGGGCGCCGCGCTCCAGCACGCGCCGTTCGGAGCGCATGTCCATGCCGCCGACGCAGGACGCGACGGTGGCGCCGGTCGGCGCGTAGAGCCATTGCAATTCGCGCATCACCTGCAGAGCGAGCTCGCGCGTCGGCGCCACGGCCAGCGCCAGCGGTGCGCCAGCCTGGTCAAAACGTTCGGCGCTTCCAAGAAGGGTCGGCGCCAAAGCGAGGCCGAAGGCGACGGTCTTGCCTGAGCCGGTCTGCGCCGACACCAACGCGTCGGACTCGCCGAGCTCCAGCACGGCCTTCTGCACTGGCGTCAGCTCGGTATAGCCGCGTTTTTCCAGCGCTTCTGCCAGCGCAGGAACAATAGCTTCGAAATTGGACATCTCACTCTTTCGGAATTCAGGGTCTGGGCTCATCATGGAGCACATGCCGGGGCTGACGCACGCCAGCCAAACACTATTTGGGCGTTCGTACTTCTTGCGGCCGCTATTGTACAGGGCAGGCGTGTGCCTGGCCGCAATTGACTCCTGACGCAAACCGCGTAAAAGCCGGCATCGAACGGGATCATTTTCGATGCGCGGCCTTCTGATGGCTCTTCTTGCATTCGACTTCCCCGGCCACAATCATGGGGCCGGGCGCGTTGGCGCGTCTTACCGTTCCAGCAAAACCATGGCCAAAAAAACCACCACCAAAACGGTGTGATTCCCTTGGCCTAACCACCCTCTCCCGGGTCCGGCCCGGGGGACGAAACCCGCATTGGCCGGCGGGTTTTCTCCAAAAACCAAGCGGAGAGGGACAGGAGATTTCTGATGAGTTTCAAGGTTGCGGTAGTCGGCGCCACGGGCAATGTGGGTCGCGAAATGCTCAACATACTGGAAGAGCGCGGCTTTCCGGTAAGCGAAGTCGTGGCGCTGGCCTCGCGGCGCAGCCAGGGCACCGAACTGTCGTTCGGCGACCGTTCGCTGAAGGTCAAGACGCTCGACCAGTATGATTTTTCCGACACCGACATCTGCATCATGTCGGCCGGCGGCAACGTCTCGAAGGAGTGGTCGCCGAAGATCGGCAAGCAGGGCTGCGTCGTCATCGATAACTCGTCGGCCTTCCGCTATGACCAGGACGTGCCGCTGATCGTGCCGGAAGTGAACCCGGATGCGATCTCGCTGTTCACCCGCAAGAACATCATCGCCAATCCGAACTGCTCGACGGCGCAGCTGGTCGTGGCGCTGAAGCCGCTGCACGATGTCGCCACCATCAAGCGCGTCGTCGTCGCCACCTATCAATCGGTATCCGGCGCCGGCAAGGAAGGCATGGACGAACTCTTTACACAGACCCGCGCGGTGTTCGTCGCCGATGGCGTCGAGGTCAAGAAGTTCACCAAGCGCATCGCCTTCAACGTCATTCCGCATATCGACGTCTTCCTCGACGACGGCTCGACCAAGGAAGAGTGGAAGATGGTCGCCGAGACCAAGAAGATGCTCGACCCCAAGATCAAGCTGACGGCGACCTGTGTGCGCGTGCCGGTGTTCATCGGCCATTCCGAAGCCGTCAACATCGAGTTCGAAAAGCCGATCACCGCCGACGAGGCGCGCGATATCCTGCGCGAAGCGCCGGGCTGCCAGGTCTTGGACAAGCGCGAGGATGGCGGCTACATCACGCCGCTGGAATCGGCCGGCGAGGACGCCACCTTCATCTCGCGCATCCGCGAGGATTCGACCATCGACAACGGCCTGTCGATGTGGATTGTCTCCGACAATCTGCGCAAGGGCGCGGCGCTCAACGCGGTGCAGATCGCCGAGCTTCTGGTCGAGCGCGGCCTGATCCAGCCGAAGAAGAAGGCGGCCTGACGGCTGGTTTGTTTTCGCTCACGGGGTTCGGCCTTCGGCCGATTCCGTTTATCGCTCACGGGCCGTATCGCCGCTGCCGCGGCTGGCCCTCCGCGGGGCGCCGGAAAGCCGGCGGCCCGCAGTCGCGGGCTCGGCCTTCGGCCGAAGCCTTCCTTCTCCCCGTTCACGGGGAGAAGGTCCCGGCAGGGGGATGAGGGCAGCGCTGACCTCTGTTGAGAAAAGCCTTTGAACGATCCCACCAAAATCGTGCTGCGCCCCGCCACGGCTTTGGATGCCGCGACCATCGCCATTGTCATGCGGGCCGCACTTGGCTCGTTCTCCTGGATGCCGGTCATCCCGCGAGATCGTGCTGTCCCGGCAGCAGGTGACGGTCGCCGAGGCCGGCACCGGCATTGTCGGCTTCATTGCCCTGAGCGGCGATTGGGTGGAACAGCTCTATCTCGACCCCGCCTGGATGGGGCAAGGCATCGGCAGCCGGCTGCTGGTGCAAGCGACCGCCGCGCTACGGATCGTTAAACTGCATTGCTTCCAGGCCAACACCGGCGCGCGTCGCTTCTACGAGCGCCATGGCTTTCGCCCCGAGGCGTTCGGCGCGGGCACCACCAACGAAGAAGGCCTGCCGGATATTCTCTACGTGCGTCGAGCTTGATATTCAGCCGGCGTTATCCTTGGCCAGTTGGCGCAATAACTCCATCGCTTCCTCGGCCCGCTCAGCGGGCACGAACAGATGGTCATGATAGAAAGCAGAGACCGGATTGACGCCCATGCCGGCGGCGGCCAGCCGGGCGGTGATGGCGGCGAGGAAGCCGACGGCTTCCAGCGAGGAGTGGACGTTCAGGGTGATCATGCGGCAGCGGAACGAAGCGGTCAGCCCGGCCGCCCGTGCCGCGTCCTCGGTCACGATCAGTGTCACACCCTCGCGCTCGCGAAAGACCATCACGGGATCGAGGCCTGCCTGCCGGCTGATTCCAGGTGTGAGCGTAGCGAACACGTAGACGTCCGGCAGCAGTTCCGGCGTCATCGCCGCCAGCAGCTTTTTCAGATCAGTCTCGCCGGCCATTCGCTCGTCTCTCGCCCAGCCCTATCAATAGCCGTGACTGGTGGATGTCGATAGTCCGTCAAGGTGGAGGGACAGCGCCCCCCTCTGCCCTGCCGGGCATCTCCCCCGCAAGGAGGGAGATCGGCGGTTTCGATGCTCCGCTCATTCATGGAACATTGCCGAAGCGGTCGAGCGTGTAATCTCCCCCCTTGCGGGGGAGATGGCCGGCAGGCCAGAGGGGGGTGTGAAGGATCGCCACGCAGCGGCTTTTGCTTGCTGCTACCCAAAAAGAATCCGCACCCTGTAGGATCGCCGCCCCATCGCTCGTCCTTGGTCCGAAGCCAGCAAACGGCTCGAACCGCTTAGGAGGGAACACCCGTGAGTATTTCTCAAACCATGCCCGTCTCGTCGGGCGCCCTGTGGACCGGCCGCGTGCTCAGCGGCCTCATCATCCTGTTCATGATCTTCGACGGCGTCATCAAGCTGCCGCCGCTCGATGTCGTCACCCAGACGATGGTGCCGCTCGGCTGGCCGGCCGATGTCAATGTCGCGCGCACGCTCGGCATTATCGGGCTGATCTCGACCGCGCTCTATGCGCTGCCCCGCACCTCGGTGCTCGGCGCCATCCTGCTCACCGGCTATCTCGGCGGTGCCATCGCCACAAACATGCGCGTCGGCAGCCCGTTGTTTTCGCACACGCTGTTTAGCGTCTATCTCGGCATCATCCTGTGGGGCGGTCTCTATCTGCGCGACCCAAGCGTGCGCGCCCTGATCCCGTTCAGCCGTTAAGCGAGGAGAAAAACATGCTCAGCACCATTCTCATCATCCTGGTCGTCATCATCGCCGCCGTGCTCATCTATGCGGCGACGAGGTCGAATGATTTCGTCACCGTCCGCACCGCCAGCATCAAGGCCGCGCCGGAAGCGATCTTTCCGCTGATCAACAATTTCAAGCACTGGCCGGAATGGTCGCCCTACGAAAAGCTCGACCCGCTGATGAAGCGCACGCTGTCGGGCGCTGATGCCGGCAAGGGCGCCGCCTACGCCTGGGAAGGCAACGCAAAGGCCGGCAAGGGACGCATGGAGATCGTCAATTCCGTGCCATTTTCGCTGGTGTCGCTGAAGCTCGACTTCGAGAAGCCGTTCCGGGCCAACAACAGCGTCGACTTCACCCTGAAACCCTCGGGCGACATCACCGCAGTCACCTGGGCGATGCGTGGCAGCCGGCCCTTCATTGCCAAGCTTATGGGCCTCTTCATGAATTTCGATACGCTGATCGGCAAGGATTTCGAGGCTGGCCTCGCCAATCTGAAGAAGGCCACTGAAAGGTAAAACGTCCTGCATTTCAACAAGCTCGGCGGCGGTCGTTACGAATGTGACAGGCGCGCGCACCGGGATCTCTCACGTCTTCGGGATCAAATCAGCCGTCTGGGAGTTAGAGCCGTGGCGGCGAGGACGGCGATCCGCGTGAGAGAGGAACGACAATGAAAAAAGCGATGATCATTCTGGTACTGGCGACCGCGCTGGGCGCGTGCTCGCAAACCGAAAAGGGTGCCGCGGTCGGCGGCCTCGGCGGCGCGGCGGTTGGCGCAGCTGTGGCAAATGATCCGGTTCAGGGCGCCGTCGTCGGCGGCGCCGTCGGCGCCGTGGCCGGCGCGCTGATCGGCCGTGCCAGCGAAAGCGGTCAATGTCGCTACCGCGGCCGGAACGGGCGCACCTATATCGCCAGCTGCCCTGACGGTTATTGAACACAGCCAGGTCCAACATCGGAAACCGGCGGCTATAGATCGCCGGTTTCGCTGTTGCCCAAGACAGCTGGACCATGGCTACAGCAATCCCCGGATATGCTCCCAAGCCAGGCGGCCCAGGCGTGTGTCGGCGTCGTCATTGCCGCCATGGGCAAAATCCAGCGATGGCCATAGCGCGTCGTCGCCGCCCGCAACCAGAACAATGTCGGCTGAAATAGCTTCGGCGGGAATGGCAGCCTCGGCCGCAGCGTCCTTGAAGGTTTGCAAGGCACGCTGGAAGAGGCCTCGGTAGGACACCAGACCGTCGACATACTCCGCGTTCCAAGCGGGATTGCTTGGGACGAACGGCAAAGGAATCCCCTCGAGCGTCCACGACGATCGTTCCGGCCAGCTGACGCCGTCGCGGCCCGGCCCGATATTCCCCCAGACCACCGATGTCGGGCTGATCGCAACCACGACGTCAATGCGTGGATCATGAGCCGCCGCAAGCAGGGAGGCCTCGGCGCCTTCGAGGTCCCGACATAGACGATGCGCCGGCATCCCATCTGGACAAGATAGCCGGTCGCCGCGAAAAACGTTTCGAGCGGGATCTCGCAAATGCCGGGCACCTGACCTTCGCCGCCAAACCATTGCAGCGCGAGAGCGGATGCTCCTTCCTTGGCAAAGAGCCGGGCGCGGGTGACGTCGATGCGGCCGCTCGATCCGCTCAGCACGACGACGCCTGTCGTGGCGCCGGCGCATCGCAACAGCGTTCCGGCTACGCCGCCGAAAAGGGTCTCTTCCGTGACGGTCCGCTCAGTCATCTTTCGTTCGAACGCCATATGACATCGCCGCACAATAGCAAAACGGCGGGCACAGGCCCGCCGTTTTGTCGATGCGATGACGCGATGCTTATTCGGCGGTGGCGGCTTCCGCTTCGGCCGGGGCTGCAGCAGCGGCGGCAACAGCGGCGGCGGCGTCTTCCTGGGCCTTCTTCAGCAGAGAGGCGCGTTCCTGCGCCTTCTTGCCGGGCTCGGCCTTCTTCGGGTTGGAGCGGGCTTCGCGCTTGAGGAGGCCGGCCTCATCGAGGAAGCGCAGCACGCGGTCGGTCGGCTGAGCGCCGTGCGACAGCCAATGCTTGACGCGGTCGGCGTCGACCTTGACGCGCTCGCCGTCCTTGGGCAGCAGCGGGTTCCACGAGCCGATCGACTCGATGAACCGGCCGTCACGCGGCGAACGGGCGTCGGCGATGACGACGTGGTAGTAAGGGCGCTTCTTCGAGCCCGCACGGGCCAGTCTGATCTTCAAGGGCATTTCATTTCTCCTAAAATTTCTGATGTCAGTGTTGGGTTAATGGCTTTGTCTGGTGCAGGTCGTTGTCCCAAAACCGCTGCGCACTTTTGGGCGACATGCACTTTGTTAGCCGGTTTTGCTTGCGCCGTTGGACGCGGCGATCTGCTCGTGATGGCGGATCACTTCGCGGACGACGAAGTTGAGGAATTTTTCCGCGAAATCGGGGTCGAGATGAGCGTCCTTCGCCAGCTGGCGAAGGCGGGTGATCTGCTCCTGCTCGCGCGCCGGGTCGGCGGGCGGCAGGCCATGCTCGGCCTTGAGCACGCCGACCGCCTTGGTGCAGCGGAAGCGCTCGGCCAGCATATGAATGAGGGCGGCGTCGATGTTGTCGATCGAGGCGCGATAGCCGGCCAGGATGGTGCGTGCGTCGGCCATGTCTTTTTCTTCGTTCATAGCGTCCTCACTTCTTCTTGCTGAGGCCGGGCAGACCACCGCCGCCAAGGCCGGGAAGCTTCATGCCGCCGGGCAGACCGGGCAGGCCACCGCCGCTCGGGGCGGGCAGGCCCTTCATGCCGCCAAGGCCGGGCATCTGCTTCTGCAAGGCTTCGAGCTGCTTGGGATCCATCTTGGATAGGTCGGGCATGCCGCCACCCATCATGCCGCCGGGGCCACCCGGCATCATGCCGCCGAGGCCCATCTTGGAGGCAAGGCCGCCCATCATGCCGCGCATCAGGCCGCCGCCTTTGCCCTTGCCGCCCATCGCCTTCATCATGTCGGCCATGCCGCGATGCATTTTCAAGAGCTTGTTGATCTCGGCCGCATCCGTGCCTGAGCCGGCGGCGATGCGCTTCTTGCGCGAATGTTTCAGCATGTCCGGATTGGCGCGCTCGGCCTTGGTCATCGACGAGATGATGGCGAGCTGGCGGCCGAACATCTTGTCGTCGAGGCCGGCGGCGGCCATCTGGTCCTTCATTTTGCCCATGCCGGGCATCATGCCCATGATGCCGCCCATGCCGCCCATTTTCGACATTTGCTGAAGCTGGCCGGCAAGGTCGTTCAGGTCGAACTTGCCCGACTGCATCTTTTTGGCCATCGCCGCCGCCTGCTCGGCGTCGATGTTTTCGGCGGCCTTTTCGACCAGCGAGACGATGTCGCCCATGCCGAGGATGCGGTCTGCAATACGCTTGGGGTGGAATTCCTCCAGCCCGTCCATCTTTTCGCCGGTGCCGATCAGCTTGATCGGCTTGCCGGTGACGGCGCGCATCGAAAGCGCGGCACCGCCACGGCCATCGCCGTCCATGCGGGTCAGCACCAGGCCGGTGATGCCGACGCGCTCGTCGAAGCTTTTGGCAAGGTTGACGGCGTCCTGGCCGGTCAGCGAATCCGCAACCAGCAGGATTTCGTGCGGGCTCGACATCTTCTTGATGTCGGCCATCTCCACCATCAGCGGCTCATCGATATGGGTGCGGCCGGCGGTGTCGAGGATGACGACGTCATGACCGCCGAGCTTGGCTGCCTGGACGGCGCGCCTGGCGATGTCGACCGGGTTCTGGCCCGCAATGACAGGCAGGGTCGCGACTTTGACCTGCTCGCCGAGCTGGCGCAGCTGCTCTTGCGCCGCGGGCCGCCGCGTGTCGAGCGAGGCCATCAGAACCTTCTTGTTCTGGCGCTCGGTCAGGCGCTTGGCGATCTTGGCGGAGGTCGTCGTCTTGCCGGAGCCCTGCAGGCCGACCATCATGATGACGACCGGCGCCGGCGCATTGAGGTCGATGGCGACGCCCTCGGCGCCGAGCATGTCGACCAACTCGTCATGGACGATCTTGACGACCATCTGTCCAGGCTTGATCGACTTGACGACGGCGGCGCCGACGGCCTTCTCGCGCACCTTGTCGGTGAAGGAACGCACCACTTCCAGCGCAACGTCGGCTTCGAGCAGCGCACGGCGCACCTCGCGCAACGCCGCCGAGACATCAGCCTCCGACAGCGCGCCGCGGCCTGTCAGGCCGTTCAGGATGGAGCCAAGGCGCTCCTGAAGTGATTCAAACATTGGTCAACCCGCCGCGCGAGAGCGCCTTGGATTCATGGTGATCCCTGTCGGGCCGATGGCCCTCCACGCCTCTTGTGCGCTCCTGCAGCGATTCAAACATTCCGTTTCCTTTTTCTCAGGCACCCCGATGGTGCCCGAGAGGTAGTGCGTTCGCGCCGCTCATCCAAGCAAAGCTCAAAACCAAAAAGCACCCGGGGGCGCTCAGCGCTGCCGGGTGTTGGCCTCCAGGATCTGTTTACAGCACCCACCTCAAAAGGTTTTGGCGTCCTGGTCGGCTTGCTCGGAGGGATACTCGTCGCGGATTTCGGGGCTGTAGACAGGAAATCGGCCGAAGAGTCAAGACAAGGGCGGCTTCCCGGTCTCTGGATCGGTCCCTGTTTAGTTCACCCTGCATCCCGAGGGTCGGCCGTAACCTTCAGCGGCGAGCGCGGGTGCAGAAGCAGCAGGATCGTCAGCAAGGTGCAGACGATACCGATGGCGGCGATGATGACGGCATCCGTCGTCGTCCAGTCCGGACCTTCCAGCGGCTTGGCGTTGAACAGGGCGAAGGAATTGTAGTTCTCCTGATGCGAGATCAGCAGGAAGCCGGTGAGATTGTTGCCGAGATGGGCGCCGAAGGCGGCGCCGAGATTGCCGGTGACATAAACCACCAGCGTCAACAGCAAGGCGAAGGCGGCGATCGACGCCAGCACGCAGGCGTTGATGGCGGGGGTCGAGCCCGGGCTCCAATGCAAGGAGGTGAACAGCAAAGCGGGCAATAGCGCCCACACGTAAGGGCTCTCGAAGCGCCTGGCCAGGCCGCGCAGCAGATAGCCGCGAAACAGCATCTCCTCGGACGAGGTCTGCAGCAGGGTCAGCGCCACGATCGGGAGCAGGAACAGCAGCCAGGTCGACAGGTTGATCGTGCCGCGGGCGATTTCGGGCTGTAGCCAGTAGAGCAGGATTTCGGAAAGCGCCGATGTGATCAGCACCGCGACCAGGCCCTTGAGGAAGCCCGACAAGGACACGCGGCGACTGGCGCCGAAAAGCGCCGAGAGCGGCTCGCCATGGACGAAACGCATGGCAAGCCAGAGGCCGAGCCAGATGCCGGTAAACGAGGTGAGTGCGGCGAGTATGCCGATGGGCGAGGCCAGAAAGCCCTGAAGCGGCCCGCGCGGATCGTCCGGCAATACATGCCAGACGATCGCGACATAGGTGCCGCCAAGCACCACAACCAGGGTGATCGCCACCCAGAACAGGACGACGACCGCCGTTCCAATTATCAGCCGCGGCAGGTTCGTCTTTTCGGTGGCCGTGTTGCTATAGCGCTCGAAGGCGGCTGGATCTGATATCACGCGAGTTCCTCTGCCGAACGCATCGGGTCGCATGATCTAGGGGATCGTCGGCTCTCGCGCAATTGCTGCTGTTCAGCGACCCTTTTGCCGCCCTCAGCCTCCGCAGGAGGGCGGCACGAGTTCACTTGTCATTCTTTCCAGGCAAAATCAGCGCACGACGTACATGATGCGCCGTGTCTGCGGGTCGACCAGCGCCTGCTGGCCATTCACATAGACGTAGCGGTAGCGGTAGTCGGGGATTTCGCGCAGTTCGACCGTGTCGGGCAAGGTGGCACCGGTCACCACCTCGCCCTCGAGATAGACAGGATCGAGCCGGTGCGTGCTGACATAGGTGCCGACTTCCGCCGGTGGCCTGTCGATGGCGTCGACGGGGCCGTCGTCGGACAGAATCGCACCGGTATAGGTATCGGGATAATCATCCTGCGGCGGTGTAACCACGGTGATGGCGGCGTCGGCGGGGCGGCGTGTCAGAACGACCCGGTTGCCGCCGAAATCGGCCGTGACATAGTCGGAATAGACCCAGCCCTGGCCTCCGGCTTCGGCAATGGTGCACCATTTGCTGTTTTCGATGCAGCCATTGAGCGTCGCCGACTGGCCGGCGGCGAGCACGCCGATCACAGGATATTGCGGGCCGGGGCCGGCGCGCACATTAAGATCGGTGACGGCCGAGACGGCGGTATCGGCGAGTGCCGCACCCGACATCGCGACAAGCGCCCCGGCGACGGCCGGAAACAATATGCGTCTCATGGTTTCTCTCCCTTTCATGGTCCCTCGCGACACCAAACGAAACCAGAACGCATGCGTTCCGGCTAAAATACCGACGCCAGCTCACGATTTGTTCCGGTTTCTTTCGGCAAGCCGGTCAAAAGCTCATGCACGAAGCTGAGTTTCTGCGCCGTCACGTCCGAAATGACGAAGGGATAAAGGTCGGGCAGGCCCATGCAGCGGTTGATCGAGTTGGAGGCTTCCGAGAGTACCAGCCAGCGGGCGAGAATCTTTTCGAACGGCTCGGGCACGGCGTCAGGTTCCGCGGGCGCCGCCTGCAACCGGCCGCCGGTGTCGCCTTGCGGCAGCACATTGGTCTCCATCGTCTCAAGCTGGCCGAGTGGAAAATTTAGCGCGTGCACCATCTCCAGCGTGTCGGTGATGTGGAGATGGTGCGCCCAGGTCTCGGCCCAGTCTTCCCATGGATGCGACGTCGCATAGGCGGAGATGTGGTTCTGCTGCCAGTCGGGCGCAGCGCCATTGGCGTAATAGGCCTTCAGCGCCTGCTCGTAGTCGGGGCGTTCGTCGCCGAACAGCGCCCGGAAGGCATCGAGCCGTTGCGGCTCGTCGCGGATCAGCCGGTCCCAGTAGTAATGGCCAAGCTCATGACGGAAATGACCGAGCAGCGTGCGGTAATTTTCGCCCATCTCGACGCGACGCCGCTCGCGCTCGGCCGAGTCCGCCTCGGCGACGTTGAGCGTGATCAGGCCGTTGTCGTGGCCGGTAAGGATGCGTTCGCCGCCGGGACCGCCGCCGATCGGATCGGCAATGAAGTCGAAGGCGAGGCCGATTTCGTCGCCGTGCTTGTGCTTGGGCGCGACCGGAAGGCCGAAGGCGAGCAGCGAATAGACGGCGCGCTTCTTGGCCGCCTCGACGCGAATCCAGCGGCGGCGGTTGCCGTCGACGGAGAGGTCGGGGATCAGCTGGTTCAGCAAGCAGGCGCGGCAGTAGGTATGGCCCGGTTCGGCCATCCAGTTGCAGGCGCATTCATCCGCATTGGTGCAGTGGAAGATGCCGTCGACGTCAGACAAGGCAAAGCGCGCATGCTCGGGATCGTAAAGCACGAGACTCCCGCAATTCAGGCACTGCGCATTCTCGAAGTAGAGGCGGTGGCCGCAATGCGGGCAGTCGAACAGTTTCATGTCGATCTCGATGCGTCAGGCGTTGGCGTATGGCGTCAGAGGAGGAATATGGTGCGGAGCGGCGCCTCGCCCAAACGCCCGCCACGGGCCGCCGTTCCATGCCCCCGTCACCTCTTTTTACCCGAGCAGCGAATTCGCCTGCCCGGCGCCCGGGCGTTTCGGCCACAATAAGCACTTGATCGTAAGCAAATTCCGCTGCATTGGCCAGGGTAGCGCCGGGGGTACGGTGACAATGGCGCGTTTCGCTGGCAAGTTCGCAACCGGGACGTGATTCAGGCAATCAGGAGAAAAAGCATGGCATTGCTTGCCAAGGGAAAGATTATTGCTGCCGCGGTGGTCGCGGTACTTGCGCTGGCGACGGGCGCGCAGGCGGCGGCCAGCTGCGGCAAGACCGGCGCGGGCTTCGAAGCGTGGAAGCAGGACTTTGCCGCGCAGGCCAGGTCCGAAGGTGTCGGCGGGAAGGGTCTGGCTGCTCTGGCCGGTGCCAGCTACGCGACAAAGACAATCTCCGTCGACCGCGCCATCCACAAGGCTTTCAGCGGTTCGGTGGACGCCTTCATGAAGCGCCGTGGCGGAGCTGCGATCATTTCCAGGGGCCGTGCGCTGAAGAAGTCGAATGCGGCGATGTTCGACAGGATCGAGAGCAATTACGGCGTGTCGCCGGGCGTGTTGCTGGCCATCTGGGGCATGGAAACCGGCTTCGGAGCCTCCCTGGGCAACCAGAACACGGTCTCCGCCATTCTGACGCTTGCCTATGATTGCCGTCGCCCGGGCTTCTTTTACCCGCATGCCATTGCGGCGCTGAAGCTGGTCGATCGCGGCGCGCTGAGCGCCTCGTCGGTCGGCGCTGCGCATGGCGAGATCGGCCATACGCAGTTCCTGCCCGGCAATGTCCTGAAGTATGGCGTCGGCAACGGAAATCTGCGCGACAAGGCGACGGCCTTGGCTTCGACGGCCAACTTTCTCAAGGCTCATGGCTGGCGGGCGGGTGCGAGCGCGAGTGCGAATATGGGGGCCATCGCCGGCTGGAATTCCGCCAGCGTCTACCAGCAGGCCATCGCCCAGATCGCCGACGCGATCGACGGCGGCTGATAGAAATATCCAGATCGAAGAACGGAAAGCCCGGCCATGCGCCGGGCTTTTCTGCAAGGACTGGAGCTTTTGGCGTTCAAACCGTTCAGCAGCCGAGCGGCTACCCGCCTTTTATGACCTTCCAGATGTCCGTGGACTGGTCGAACTGGAGGCGGTTTATGTCGGAGAAGGTCAGCCGGCCGGTCTTCATGGCATCGACAAGGCGGCGGCACAGCAGTGGCGGCATGCGCTCCAGGGAAACGCCCATAAAAGCGGCGATCTCGTGTTTGGCCGATATATTCGATATGGCCACCTTGCTGACGCAGCGATCGAATGCCGCCTCGGGATCCTGTCTCACTTGCTCCTGCCCAGTCTGGCAACCGGCCAGCATGACGACCATTGCAGGCAGGGCCACAAACCACGGCTTCATTGTCAGCTGCCCCCATCGATTGTGAGGAGGCTAGATAAGGGCCCGAAAAGATCAAGCAGGAAAAGCACTGAGTTCTTTGCCGTCGCTCTATTTCTTTGTTTTTACGCAGTTACGGACGAAGTCGGGCATGCTCTTTCTCGAATTGCTCGATCGTTGGCGCAAATGCCGGCTGAGCGCCTGGGCTCTCAATAATGTGCGTAGCCGCTCAACGGGCACTTCTGGGAAATAGGAACCTCGAAGGCGCCTTCAGTACCTTTGCAGCTCCGGAATTTGGAGTTGCGCAGCACCGGCGCGGCCCTGGCAGCCGCCTTTGACTTGCCCTTGATGACCAGCCATATCTCGGTCGGCAGGTCTAGCTGCACTCTGTTCAAATCGGAGTAGCTGATCCGCCCGCTGCGTACTCCTTCGGTGATGCGCTGGCAGAACAGGGCCGGCATGCGCTCCTGCGAGACGCCCATGAAAGAGGCGATTTCGTGCTTGAACGTGATGCTCCATAGATGGACGGCGGAGATGCACCCGTCCTGCTCGCGTTTTGCGGCCGCCTGCGAGGAGTGGCATCCGGTAAAGACGATGGCCGCCGCAAGCATGAGAAAAATGGCGTTTTTCACGATCAGAATCCCTCCGTCCCGCGAAGGAATTTAGATGAGGCTTTTAAAAGGTCAAACGGAAACCATGTCAGCCAGCTTGGCCTCTTATATTAGAGGTACCAAATAAAAACCCTGCGTGACCGCCGGGTTTTCCTGGAACACTAGTTTGGTTCACCCTTGCCGCTCCTTGCCGCCAGCGTCCTCAGCCGCAGCGCATTGAGGCGGATGAAGCCGGCGGCGTCCTTCTGGTCGTAGGCGCCGCGGTCATCCTCGAAGGTGACCAGCGCGTCGGAATAGAGCGTCTTCTTGGATTTGCGGCCGGTGACCATGACATTGCCCTTGTAGAGTTTCAGGCGCACCGTGCCTTCGACGTCTTCCTGGCTCTTGTCGATCATCGCCTGGAGCATCAGCCGCTCGGGCGAGAACCAGAAGCCGTTGTAGATCAGCTCGGCGTAGCGCGGCATGAACTCGTCCTTGAGGTGGCCGGCGCCGCGGTCGAGCGTGATCGATTCGATGGCGCGGTGGGCGACGATCAGGATGGTGCCGCCGGGGGTCTCGTAGACGCCGCGCGATTTCATGCCGACGAAGCGGTTCTCGACCAGGTCTAACCGGCCGATGCCATTGTCGCGGCCAAGATCGTTAAGCGCCGTCAGCATGGCGGCCGGCGACAGCTTCTTGCCGTTCAGTGCAATCGGATCGCCCTTCAAGAATTCGATCTCGATCTCGGTGACCTTGTCCGGCGCCTCCATCGGCGAGATGGTGCGCTGATGGACGAATTCCGGCGGCTCGCTCCACGGGTCTTCCAGCACCTTGCCCTCGGAGGACGAGTGCAGGAGGTTGGCGTCGACCGAGAAGGGTGCTTCGCCGCGCTTGTCCTTCGCCACCGGGATCTGGTGCTGCTCGGCGAAGTTGATCAGGTCGGTGCGCGACTTGAACGACCAGTCGCGCCACGGCGCGATGACCTTGATGTCGGGATTCAGCGCATAGGCCGACAGCTCGAAACGGACCTGGTCGTTGCCCTTGCCGGTGGCGCCATGCGCAATGGCATCGGCCCCGGTCTCCCTGGCGATCTCGACCAGGTGTTTGGAGATCAGCGGCCGGGCGATCGAGGTGCCGAGCAGGTAGGTGCCTTCGTAGACGGCATTGGCGCGAAACATCGGGAATACGAAGTCGGCGACGAATTCCTCGCGCACATCGACGACGCGGATATCCTTGATGCCCATCATCTCGGCCTTCTTGCGCGCCGGCTCCAGCTCGCCACCCTGGCCGAGATCGGCGGTGAAGGTGACGACTTCCGCGCCGAGCTCGGTCTGCAGCCATTTCAGGATGATGGAGGTGTCGAGACCGCCGGAATAGGCGAGCACGACCTTCTTGACGTCTTTTGTCTTGGGCATTGCTGGGGACATTTTGGCGGTTCCGCGCGTGAGTTTCGCGGGCGAGGTATCACGGCATTTCCGGCCAGCGCAAGGGATGAACGGGCGCCGGCCGCCGCAGCCGCTGGACCAGATGCCACGCTAGTCAGTTGCTGGCGTGAGCGGGGAGGCTGCGTTATAGATCGACGATCATTCGCCAGGGGCCACCGATGTCCTTCATTCCCGACACCACAACACTGATCCAGTTCGCCATCGCCACCATGATCCTGGCGATCACGCCGGGGCCGGATATGACGCTGTTCGTCTCGCGAACACTGAGCCAGGGCCGCGCCGCCGGCTTTGCCTCGCTGGCGGGTGCTCTGTTCGGAACGCTGATCCATACAACTTTGGTGGCGGTCGGCATCTCGGCGCTGATCGTCGCCTCGCCAATGGCCTTCCTCGTGCTGAAAACGTTCGGCGCCGCCTATCTGGTGTTCCTGGCCTGGCAGGCAATCACCAAGGGCTCGGCGTTTTCACCGCAGAAGAAGAACGGGCCGCAGATTTCGCTGTTCCGCAGCTGGGCTGCCGGGCTTGGCGTCAATCTGCTCAACCCGAAGATCATCCTGTTCTTCATGACGTTTCTGCCGCAGTTCGTCTCCGCTCACGATCCGAACGCGCCGGGAAAACTGTTCTTCCTCGGCCTCATGTTCATCGTGCTGTCGGTCCCGGTGACAGCGCCGATGGTGTTTGCTGCGGAAAGGTTTTCGGCGGCGATGAAGGCCAGCCCGCGGGTGACGCGGGTGGTAGACTATCTCTTTGCCGGTGTGTTTTCGGCCTTCGCGCTCAAGATCCTGACCGCTCAGGCGAAGTAGCGGCCTGCCACCAGCTTCCGGCCCAGCGGCCGGCGCTTAGCCAGTAGAAGATGCCGCCGACCATGCCGCAGCCGATCACCGCGGCGATGGCGCGCGGTTCGGTGACGTCGAAATCCACGTTCTGGTGGACGAAGCCGAGGAAGGCCGCGGCCACCAAGCCGCCCGCGAGTGCATAGAACAGCCAGTCGCGGCGGCTGAGGACCTCGGAGATCAGGATTGCGACCACCGCCGGTATGAAAGCGAAATAGGCGACAAACAGCGCCACGAACGGGATCGAAAAATACAGCGCCGCGGCCGCCGCTGGGTGCGCATCGTCCGGCATATAACCGACGGAAGCCAGGAACAGCACGTTGAGAAAGGCGCTCGCCGCCAATGAGGCGACGACATAGCCGAACAGGATGACAGCGAAACGGAGGATATAGGCGAAGAGGCGGCTCACGCCTCGCCATGCCCCGCAATCATCATGGCTTCCAGCGCCAGGCGGTCGACCTTGCGCATGCGTTCGGAGTCGGATTTGAGCTGCCCGCAGGCGGCCAGGATGTCGCGGCCGCGCGGCGTGCGGATCGGCGAGGCATAGCCGGCATTGTTGATGTAGTCGGCAAATTTCTCGATCGTCTCCCAGTCCGAGCACTGATAGTTGGTGCCCGGCCACGGGTTGAACGGGATCAGATTGATCTTGGCTGGAATGCCTTTGAGCAGCTTGATCAGCCCCTTGGCGTCCTCGATGGAATCGTTGACGTCCTTCAGCATCACATATTCGAAGGTGATGCGCTTGGCGTTGGACAGGCCGGGATAGGCGCGGCAGGCCTCGATCAGTTCCTTCAGCGGATACTTCTTGTTGATCGGCACAAGCAGGTCGCGCAGATCGTCATTGGTGGCGTGCAGCGAGATCGCCAGCATGACCCCTATCTCGTCGCCGGTGCGGAAGATCTCGGGCACCACGCCGGAGGTCGAGAGCGTAATGCGGCGCTTCGACAGCGACAGTCCGTCGCCGTCGGAGGCAATCAGCAGCGCCTTCTTCACCGCCTCGAAATTGTAGAGCGGCTCGCCCATGCCCATCATGACGACGTTGGAGACTTTTCTGCCCTCGGCAGGGACGATGGCGCCGTCGGGTGTGTCGCGGTCGGGGAAATCGCCGAGCCGGTCGCGTGCGGTGAGCAATTGCGCCAGGATCTCTTCCGCCGTCAAATTGCGCACCAGCTTCTGCGTGCCGGTGTGGCAGAACGAACAGGTCAGCGTGCAGCCGACCTGCGAGGAGATGCAGAGCGTGCCGCGGCCTTCTTCGGGGATGTAGACGGTCTCGATCTCGACGGGACGGCCGGCACCGCGCGGCGGAAAGCGGAACAGCCACTTGCGCGTGCCGTCGGAGGAAATCTGCTCCTCGACGATTTCGGGCCGGGCGACGGTAAAATGCTTGTCGAGTTCGGCGCGCAGATCCTTGGAGATGTTGAACATGCCGGCAAAATCGGAGACGCCGCGCACATACATCCAGTGCCAGAGCTGCTGGGCGCGCATTTTCGCCTGGCGCTCGGGCACGATGCCGGCACTGACAAGGGCTTCACCGAGCTCGGCCCGGGTCAGGCCGATCAGCGACGGCTTCTCGGGCGTGGCGCGAGCGCGCAACGCGTCGCGTGCGCCCTCAGTGGTGAGATCGAAGGAAAGGGTCATATCAGCGCCAATATAAGCGAATTGCGGCCGATTTCATCCATCGTGCCGAAAAGAAGCGCGGCGCATAGCACAGGTTGCGGCGAGAGTCATGCGGCGGGAACCGCGCTAGCCTACTTGCACTTGGCGATCGACGTCAGCGCGGCCGAGATGCCTTTCAGCGAAAACACATAGGTCGTCGGATTGCCGCGGCCAGACTTCGCCGAGACCTTCATGTCGGTGCCGGTCTTCATGGCGGCGATCAGCACCGGCTCTTCGGCGGCGTTCTCGACCCAGGCCGACTTGCCGCGGGTGAACATCGAGAACGTCTTCTTGTCGATGGTGACGGTGGCCTTGGAGCCTTCCTGGAATGTGTAGCCGGCGATGAATTGCGGCTCGTAGGACACTTGCTGGCCCGGCCGCTGGCTGACGAAGAAGAACATGTCGCCGTGATCGAGCGTCGGCGGCTGCTTGTCGGTCGGCACGGTGAGCACATAGCAGACCTTGCCGCCCTGCGCCTGGTAGCTGTAGGTGCCCCAGGCATTGTGCTGGCCGATCTTGGTCGCCTGCTGCGCCAGCGCCGGCGCGGCAAAAGCCACCAGGACCAGGCTCGAGACTAGTGCAATCAATCCGCGCATCGCTTTTCCCGTATTCCAAATGGTGCGGGGCAGGCCGGCTTGGCGTCCTGCCCGTCGCTTCATTTTGATTTAATCTGGGTTACCAAACGGTGAATTTCCCTCGGAAAAGGACATTCACCCATGGAAACCACCGCCATTTCCGCGCCGCTTCTTGAAAAAACGGCTTTCGCAATGTCCCTGCGGCGACTTGGAGGCCACGAAAGCGGCAAGAGTTTGACTTTTCCAACGGCCGCAGCGGAACCCGAAGCCCAGCCGCTATCGTCCTGTTTGAGCGGAGGATTTCTTCTGAACCAAGTTGCCAACGCGACGCCGATTCAGCTCTTGTCGGCGATCGCCTCCTTGGCGGCCTTGCGGTGCGCAGGGGTGATATGGGCGCTTACCGTGGAGATCGCGGCGGTCAGCACGGCGATGTCGTCGGTGAAGCCGAGGCCGAAGACGAAATCGGGTATGACGTCGACCGGCAGCACGAAATAGCCAAGCGCTGCCAGCAATATGCCCTTGGCACGCAAAGGCGTCTTCCTGTCGAGCGCGCAATAATAGCCGGCGACGACCTCTTCCATGAACGGAATCTGCCGGGCGGCCTTCTTGGCCGTGCGCCAGAATTTGGCGCGCACTTCACTCTCGTCGCCGAGCTTGCTGCCGAAGCCGAAGAAATCAAAACCGGGCTGCTGCGCCATCAATCCTCTCCTTGCCGGCCGTCGCGCTACGCGTTGCGCGCGGCCGCCACGGAAAATGTGGTGAAAGTCCCGGTCCACTGCAAGAGGATGGCGCCGATTTGGCGTTGCCGCCCCAGCGTTCAGCCGCCAGCATACCCATTCATCTTCTTGGCCAGCGCGATGTCGAGCGCAGTGACACCACCGGCATCATGGGTGTTGAGCGTCACGTCGACAGTCTTGTAGACGTTCGACCAGTCGGGATGATGGTCCATCTTCTCGGCGGCCAGCGCGACGCGGGTCATGAAGGCGAAGGCTTCGGAAAAATTCTTGAAGTCGAAGCTGCGCTTGATGGAGGCGCCATCGGCTGCCTGCGACCAGCCGGCCAGTTCGGCCAGTGCGGCGGCGATGGCGTCCTTGCTGAGTTTCTCTCTCGTCATGATGATTTCCCGTGCTATCCCAGATATCGACCCTCACCATAATGCAAGTCGCCCAAAAGTCCTTTGCGTTTTGGGCTTCCAAATGCACGAACGGCGCATATCGAATGAGCGTAAAGCCGATAAATTCCATACTCTTCGTCTGCCTCGGCAACATCTGCCGCTCACCCCTGGCCGAAGGCGTGTTCCGCGCCGTGCTGGCGGAACGCGGCCGCGACATGGTGCTGGACGACATCGTGCTGGACTCTGCGGCGACCGGCGGCTGGAACCTCGGCGAAGCGCCCGACCCGCGCTCGATCGCGATTGCGGCCCGCCACGGCCTCGACATATCAGGGCAGCGGGCACGCAAGGTCAGGCCGGAGGATTTTTCGCGCTTCGACCTGATCCTCGGCATGGATCGGCAAAATGTCCGCGACCTCAAGGCGTTGGCGCCGGCCGGTGCGCGGGAACGTATTCATCTCTTGGCAGAGTTTGCGCAGGGCAAAACCCGCGACGTGCCGGATCCCTATTATGACGGGGCCGAAGCGTTCGCTTCGGTCTACCGCATGATCCGCGAAGCGTCGGAGGCGCTGGCGACGAGATTGGTGGCGCGGGCGTCGACGCCGGAGAGCGGCCACGCCTCCTCGACAATGTAGGGACCGCCGCCGACCGAATCGCGCGACGACATCAGCACGAAGCGGCCGACGCGAAACGGTAGCGTCGCAAAATTGCCGCGCGCCGACAGGTACTGGGCGACGTCGAGCGGGCTCGAATTGCGCAAGCGTGCCAGCGTAACATGCGGGGTGAACTTGCGCGGGTCGGCGGGCAGGCCGAGCCGCTGGCAGATGCGGTCGATTTCGCTCTGCAGCGCCGAAAGGTCGGGCGAGGCGAAGACGCCGGCCCAGACGGCGTGCGGCTTCTTCTGGCCGAAAGCGCCAACTCCGGACAGGGTGAGCGAGAAGGATGGGCGGTGCACCCGGTCGAGCGCGTTGGCGATTTCGTCGGCGATATGGCCTTCGACGTCGCCGATGAAGCGCAGCGTCAGATGGTAGTTTTCGACATCGATCCAGCGGGCTCCGGGCAGGCCGCCCCTGAGCAGGGACAGCGAAAGAGCGGCGTCACGGGGTATTTCGAGGGCGGTGAAAAGACGCGGCATGGTGAGCCTCCCTTCCTCGAATCGAACTGTGCCCCTAGCGAATCATCGATAGTCAAACGGGGCAAGTGGTTTGTTGGTTGCAGGCATTTTTACGAACAGGCGCCTCCAAGCGATGAATAAGCACTATTGCCGTGCCGCCTCGGCGCTTGCATTACCCAGATGCTGCATATGCTCTTCGAGCGCAGCATGGATGACTCGGGTCATCGGCAGCCCGGTCTTTTGTTTCAAAGTTCGCGCGAGGCGAACGCCGCGTTATTCTCGTCAGACCGGCGTTCAACCGCCACCCTCAACTGCCGCAATCGCCTTCTCCACGGCGGGCATGATGCGCTCGACCATCGCTGCGATGCCCTTCGGATTGGGATGCAGGCCATCCTCCAACTGCAGGCCGGACTGCCCGGCGACGCCATCGAGAAAAAACGGATAGAGCGGCACATCGTATTTCGCGGCCAGCTTTGGGTAGATCGCATCGAAGGCGTTCTGGTAGTCGGCGCCGAGATTGGGAGCGGCGCGCATGCCGGCCAAAAGCACCGCGATCTTGCGCGCTTTCAGCTTCGCCAGCATGTCGTCCAGGTTCTTTTCCGTAATGCTGGGCGAGACGCCGCGCAGCATGTCGTTGGCGCCGAGTTCGAGGATAACCAGCCTTGTCCCATCCGGCACCGACCAGTCAAGCCGCGCCAAGCCGCCGCTCGAGGTGTCGCCTGAAACGCCGGCGTTGGCGACGGTGACGTCATGGCCTTTGGCGCGCAGCGCAGCTTGCAATTTGTCGGTAAAGCCATCGCCAGGCCCGAGGCCGAAACCGGCCATCAGGCTGTCGCCGAAGCCGACGATGGTGAACGTCTCGGCGCGCACAGACGAAATGGCGCCGCAAAGGGTGACGAAAAGGACGAGCCCTGCGGCATTCAAGCGTTTGAAAGACATGTGGCAGCCCCCATATACCCGAGGAATTCTTCCGGCGACGGCTTCCGGCAAGCAGAGCCTTCATCCTGATATAGGACGCTTTAATTGTGACAGAAGCCGTCATCGCGCTTAAAGACATATCCCTGACCCTGGGCCAAGGGGCTTCGTCTGTGCATGTGCTGAAAGGCGTCAGCCTTGACGTGACGCGCGGCGAGGCGACCGGCGTTGTCGGCCCTTCGGGTTCCGGCAAGTCGACCTTGCTGATGGTGCTGGCCGGGCTGGAGCGGGTCGATTCGGGCACGGTGCGCATTGCCGGCGAATTGCTGAACGGCAAAAGCGAGGATCAGCTCGCCTCGTTTCGGGGCCGAAACATTGGCATCGTCTTCCAGTCCTTCCATCTCATTCCCAACATGACGGCGCTCGAAAATGTCGCGGTGCCGCTGGAACTGGCCGGCCATGCCGATCCGTTCGGCGTCGCCGCGCAGGAGTTGGCGGCCGTCGGCCTGAGCGACCGCGTCACCCACTATCCCGGCGAACTCTCCGGCGGCGAACAGCAGCGCGTGGCGATCGCCCGCGCGCTGGCGCCGTCGCCGCGCATTCTGATTGCCGACGAGCCGACCGGCAATCTCGACCAGGCGACGGGGCGGCAGGTCGCCGACCTTTTGTTCGCCAAGGCGGCCGAGCGCGGCATGACCTTGGTGCTGGTCACGCACGATCCGGCCCTTGCGGCGCGCTGCTCGCGCCAGGTGTCGATGCGCTCCGGCCGCATCGAGGATGCGCCGGTAGCGCAGGTCAAGGTGCCGGCCTGATGCCACTGTCGCAGACGCTGAAGCTCGCGTTCCGCTTTTCGCTGCGCGAGATGCGCGGCGGACTGTCCGGCTTCATGATCTTCCTTGCCTGCATCGCGCTCGGCGTCGCTGCAATCGGCGGGGTCAATTCGGTGGCGCAGGCGATCACCGCAGGCGTTGCCGACCAGGGCCAGACGCTGCTTGGCGGCGACTTGCGCTTCCAGCTCAACCAGCGCGATGCGACGCCAGCCGAAAGCACCTTCCTCGACCGCCTCGGCACTGTGTCGCACAGCGCCAATATGCGCTCGATGGCGCGGCTGGAAGACGGCTCCGACCAGGCGCTGGTCGAGGCCAAGGCCGTCGACGACGTCTATCCGCTCTATGGCGCGATCGAGACCGCGCCGCAGCTTGGCAGAAAGGATTTGTTCGGCGAGAAATCAGGCGTCTTTGGCGCCGCCGCGCCCGACCTGTTGTTCGACCGGCTGAATGTGAAGATCGGTGACCGGCTGAAGGTCGGCAGCGCGACATTCGAATTGCGGGCCAGGCTGGTGAGCGAACCGGATGCGGTGTCGGACGGTTTCGGCTTCGCGCCGCGGCTGATGGTCTCGACCGCGGGGCTTGCCGCGTCCGGCCTGATCCAGCCAGGCAGCCTGGTCGAGAATGCCTACAAGGTTCGGCTGCCGGCCGGCGCCAGCGAGGCCGATCTCAAGACCATCCAAGATCGGGCGGCGAGCGATTTCCCTGAAGCCGGCTGGTCGATCCGCACGCGTTCCAATGCGGCGCCGGCGCTGTCGGCCAACATCGAGCGCTTCTCGCAATTCCTCACGCTGGTCGGGCTGACGGCGCTGGTCGTCGGTGGCGTCGGCGTTGCCAATGCGGTGCGCGCCTATCTCGACGGCAAGCGCGGCGTCATCGCCACCTTCAAGAGCCTTGGCGCCTCGGGCGGCTTCGTCTTCACCGTCTATCTCGTGCAGATCCTGATGATCGCCGGCCTCGGCATCGCGCTTGGCCTCATCCTCGGCGCCGCCATGCCGTTTGCTGCCAGCGCTGCGCTCCAGTCGGTCATTCCGGTGCCGGCTAAAGGCGGCTTCTATCCCGGTGCGCTGGCTCTTGCCGCGCTGTTCGGGCTGCTGGTGACGCTTGCCTTCGCGCTGTTGCCGCTCGGCCGCGCCCGCGATGTGCCGGCGACCGCGCTGTTTCGCGAAATGGGTTTTGAGGGCCGCGGCTTTCCACGCCTGCCCTATCTTGCCACGGCGGTCGGCATCGCGGTCGCTTTGGCGGCGCTCGCCATCCTGTTTTCCGGCGACCGGCGCATCGCCTTGATCTTCGTCGGCGCGACGGTCTTTGCCTTTCTGGTGTTGCGCCTGGTCGGTGCGCTGGTGCAGTGGGTGGCGCGCAAAAGCCCGCGTGTGCGGTCGGTCGCGCTCAGGCTCGCCATCGGCAACATCCACCGGCCCGGCGCGCTGACGCCGTCCGTCGTGCTGTCGCTGGGCCTCGGGCTGACGCTTTTGGTGACGCTGGCGCTGATCGACGGCAATCTCAGGCAGCAGATCTCCGGCAGTCTGCCGGAACGGGCGCCGAATTTCTTCTTCGTCGACATCCAGAATAGCGAGGTCGATGCCTTCTCGACATTGATCGGCAATGAGGCGCCGAAGGGAACGCTGGTCAAGGTGCCGATGCTGCGCGGCCGGGTGATGGCGCTGAACGGCGTTAGTGTCGACAAGGCCAATGTGCCATCGGAAGGCGCCTGGGTGCTGCGCGGCGATCGCGGCCTGACCTACGACGCCAAACAAACGGCCAATGCGACATTGACCGAGGGCAGCTGGTGGCCGGAGAACTACAGCGGCGAACCGCTGGTCTCGTTCTCCAACGATGAAGGCAAGGCGCTCGGCCTGAAGCTCGGCGATACCGTCACCGTCAATGTGCTCGGACGCAATGTGACGGCCAGGATCGCCAATTTCCGAGAGGTGCAATGGGAGACGATGGGCATCAACTTCGTCATGGTGTTCTCGCCCAACACTTTTGCAGGCGCGCCCCATGGCTGGCTGGCGACGCTGACCGAAAAGGATGCCACGGCAGCAGAGGATGCCCGCCTGCTCAACGCCGTCACCCGCGCCTTCCCGGCGGTGACGACAGTTCGGGTCAAGGACGCGCTCGACGTCGTCAACCGGCTGGTCGGCCAGCTCGGCACGGCGATCCGGGCCGCGGCCGGCGTGGCGATGATCGCTTCGGTGCTGGTGCTGGCCGGCGCGCTCGCCGCGGGAAATCGCGCCCGCATCCACGATGCCGTGGTGCTGAAGACGTTGGGCGCCACGAGGCGCACGCTGATCGCGGCGTTTTCGCTGGAATACATGCTGATCGGCCTGGCCACCGCGGTGTTTGCGTTGGCTGCCGGCGGCATCGCCGCCTGGTACATCGTTGCCCGCATCATGACGTTGCCGTCGCATTTCATGCCGGAGGTGGCAGTGGCGACCTTGGTGTTTGCGCTGGTGATCACGGTCGGCATCGGCCTTGCCGGCACCTGGCGGGTGCTCGGGCACAAGGCGGCGCCGGTGCTGCGCGACCTCTAGGCCCAAAACGGCAAGGTTGGCCGAATCTGCCGTTTCCGATTAAATCTTGGTAATGTGCAGTCATGGAAGCCCAAGAAAACCGGCTTCCGGAGATTCACCAAGCGTTGCAGCCCGTTACGGTCTTGTTCTTGACGTCAAGAACCATCATATTTCGCCACAGGCATGCTGGAGCCCCGCCAGCGGCGCCCAGGTCCGAAAGGGCCTGACACCGTACGGGGCAGAAGCAACAGAGGATTCCAATGGCTGAGCCCATTCGCAACTACCAGACTTCGGCCGTGCCGGGCGCGCGCGCCGACATCGACCAAGGCCTGCGCACTTACATGCTCAAGGTCTACAATTTGATGGGGCTTGGCCTCCTCATCACCGGCGTCGCCGCCTGGGGCGCTTTCCAGCTCGCCGTCACCGGCGACGGACAGCTGACCGCTTTCGGCACGCTGATCTATGCCAGCGCCTTCCGCTGGGTGGTCATCCTGGCTCCGCTCGCCGCCGTCTTCTTCCTGTCGTTCAGGATCCAGTCGATGAGCGTGGCCGCGGCGCAAACCACCTTCTGGGTCTATTCGGGCCTGGTCGGCCTGTCGCTGTCGACCATCTTCCTGGTCTACACCGGCGCCTCGATCACTCAGACCTTCTTTGCCACGGCGGCCGCCTTCGGCGCGCTGTCGCTCTACGGCTACACGACCAAGCGCGACCTTTCGGCGTTCGGCTCGTTCCTGGTCATGGGCGTGGTCGGCCTGGTGATCGCCATGCTGATCAACATCTTCCTGCAGTCGTCGGCGCTCGGCTTCGCCATCTCGGCGATCGGCGTGCTGATCTTCGCCGGGCTCACCGCCTATGACACGCAGACCATCAAGGAAATGTACTACGAAGGCGATCAGGCCGACGTTGCCGGCCGCAAGGCGATCATGGGCGCGTTGAGGCTATATCTCGACTTCATCAACCTGTTCATGTTCCTGCTGCAGTTCATGGGCGATCGCCGCTAGGCGGTCTTCCCATCAGGCAACTGGACCAGCTGATATCAAGAGGGCGGCCAACGGCCGCCCTTTTCTTTTGTGCCGGCCTTTGCTGTCATGGAGGCAGATGAATCGTCTGCATAAATCATGAGCACTATTTCCATCCGCGCGGCCTTGGAAGGCGACCTCGGCCGAATCACCGAGATCTACGGCGATGCCGTGACGCATGGCACCGCGAGCTATGAGCTCGAGCCGCCCAGCCGCACTGAGATGGGTGGGCGCTTCGACAGCCTGACGGCGGGGGGCTTTCCCTATCTGGTGGCGGAACGAGATGGCGCGCTGCTCGGCTACGCCTATGCCGGCGCGTTCCGGCCGCGCCCGGCCTACCGCTTCATCGTAGAGGATTCCGTCTATGTCGCGCCTGATGCGAAGGGCCAGGGCGTCGGGCTGCTGCTGATGCAGGCGCTGATTGAAGCCTGCCGTATGGCGGGCTTTCGCCAGATCGTCGCGGTGATCGGTGACGGCCATGCAGACAGCGCCTCGGTGCGGCTGCATGAAAAGCTCGGCTTTCGCCATTCCGGTCGCCTGGAAGGCTCCGGCTACAAGCATGGGCGCTGGCTTGACACGGTGTTCATGCAGCTGTCGCTGAATGGCGGCGCAACGGTTCCGCCCGATCCGCATTCGCTGCCGGAGCGGAAGTTTCGTGAGAGCCTGAGGAGCGGGAATTGAGGAGTTGAAGAACTGAAGAATTGAGGATTTGAATAGCAACAAACCCGGCGGTATTTCGACCGTTACATCCTCTTTTTTCAATTCTTCAGTTCTTCAGTTCTTCAATTCCCCAATTCTCAATTAGGCCTGGACAATCTTCAGCTTAGCATCGAAGACGTTGAGCACGCGACCGAGTTCCTGGCCGCGCTTGAGGATTCGGCCGCCGGCGGCGATGACGGCGAAGGCGCCTTGCCGGCGCGCCAGTTTCGGATCCTTGACGATCTGGAACAGCGGCACTTCGCTGGCCCGGCGGAAGACTGAAAACACAGCCCGATCAGACAGATGATCGATGGCATAGTCGCGCCATTCGTTGGCGGCGACCATGCGTCCGTACAGCCTCAGGATCTCATCGAGTTCACGCCGGTCGAAACGGACCGGCTGGTCGAGGCGTTCGCGTCGCGCCTCGTGCAGCGGGATCAATATTGCGGATGCGTCCCCATCCTCCGTCCCACCGCTGCGATCGGTCATCCCGCGATCCCTTTGAAAATGAATCTCGCTTGCAGAAGTTGGCGTGTTCGCCGTGGAATTGCAAGGCCCGGCTAACCATCCCGGGACCGCGCTGTTTTCGCAACGTCCAGTCACTTTTATAAAACGCGGTGTTTGAATTGGTGATGCCTCGCCACATTTCCGCCCTTTTTTATCCGCGCTCATGCCCCAATGTCCGACGAATTTACCGGCGTTGCCTGAGACGGTTCGGTCCGGCACCGGCTCGTAAACCCCAAGCCCCCCGCCCACGGGTCTGCGTCGGATCGAACCAACCTCGGACTTTCCTCAGGGAGAGACCGGGTGCGACGATCCCAAAGCCTAAATGACCGACGTCAGAAGCAAGCTGACGTCGGTTTTTTTGTTGGGCGGCGCCAGACACTTGTCGTCGTGATCCTTCACACCCCCCTCTGTCCTGCCGGACATCTCCCCGCAAGGGTGGAGATCAGATTTCGCGTTTGCTTTCGCCAATCTCAAACGTGGGACAGGATGGCGGATGCGGCGAAGCTGCCAATCTCCCTCCTTGCGGGGGAGATGGCCGGCAGGCCAGAGGGGGGTGCTGTCCCGCCGATATCAAAAGGTATGGACCAGCCTCTTAAGGCTTGTGAATAAACGCCGCGCCCAGAATAGGCCCCGGCAGGCCGTCCTTGCCAACCGATTGCAGCAGCACGGCGCAGCCGCCTTTCTTGGCGATCTCGGTCATCGGCAATTCGTAGCGCTGCGCCTTGCCGTGCCACATGCCGGCGGTCTGGATGCCGGTGACGGCGTTCCAGTAGGTCATGCTGCGGCCGGTGTTCTCGCCCTTGGCGATGGTCACCGTCTGCGGTGGTTCGAAATAGACGATGACGACATGGGCGTCGCTCGGGCCGCTACCGGCGTCGCCGGCATCGATCATGACGCGATCGCTGGTGCGGCTGACCTTGACGCTGACCCGCATGCCTTCACCGGATTTCTCCATGCGGGCAAGCGCGCCGTCGACCTCCTTGCGGCTGGCGCCGTTGACATGGCTGCGACCATTGATGACGGCTTGCGGCGTGTAGACGGAGCGGGTGCCGAAGGCGCGCATATAGTCATATTGCCGGTCGGTATTGTCCTTGCTGCTCAGCGTGTCCTGCCAGCCGAGATAGTCCCAGTAATTGACGTGGTAGGCGAGCGCGACGACGTTGTCCTTGGCCGCCAGCTCGGCAAAGAAAGCGTCCGCCGGCGGGCAGGAATTGCAGCCCTGGCTGGTGAACAGCTCGACCACGCCCAAGGGCCTGTCAATCTGCGGTTTGTCGGTCTGGGTCGTTCCCGATTCCTCAGCGAACCCGGTCCCGGCAAGCGCCGAGAAGGCCAGCGCAAAAGCCGCAAGCCGCAGAGGGTGTCGAGGTGCCATGATCGTTCCGATTCCCGCCGGTGACGCCGGCCTTGTTCTGGTTGCCCAGATTTGTGGCAGAAGCGACAGTCAACGGGAAGTCACGTTGCGGTGAAATTTTTGCTGCCGCAACCATGGGTATGGCCATCACAGGGGGAGCACTTCACCGCCCGGTTCGATCGGGAGCATGGCATCAGGAGCGTGGGGCAGATCTTGCTGAGCCCAGCCGGTTTTTACTCCTGTCGTACAGGGCGGGGCTTCGTTCGGGTCGGGCAATGCTTTGGAAAGACTGGGAGTAGGGAGTAGGGAGTAGGGAGTAGGGAGTAGGGAGTAGGGAGTAGGGAGTAGGGAGTAGGGAGTAGGGAGTAGGGGATGTCGTTCCCCGCTACCGCCCAATCCCTACTGCCTAAGCCCTGGCCGCTACGCGGCCAGATCGCGCAGCACGTATTGCAAAATGCCGCCATTCTTGAAGTAGTCGAGTTCGTCCAGCGTATCGATGCGGCAGATGATCGGCACGTTCTTCACGGTGCCGTCGCCATAGGTCACCTTGGCGATCATCGTCTGGCGTGGCTTGATGGTGCTTATGCCGTCGATCTCGACCAGCTCGTCACCCTTGAGGTTGAGCGAGGCCCATGAGGTGCCTTCCTCGAAGACGAAGGGGATGACGCCCATGCCGACCAGGTTGGAGCGATGGATGCGCTCGAAGGACTGGGCGATGACGGCACGGACACCGAGGAGATTCGTTCCTTTAGCTGCCCAGTCGCGGGAGGAGCCGTTGCCGTATTCGACGCCGGCGAAGATGACCAGCGGCACGCCTTCCTTTTTGTACCTCATCGCCGCGTCGTAGATCGATTCCTCTTCCTTCGACGGGTAGTGGATGGTGTAGCCGCCCTCGCGGCCGTTCTCGCCCAGCATATGGTTGCGGATGCGGATGTTGGCGAAGGTGCCGCGCATCATCACCTCATGGTTGCCGCGCCTTGTGCCGTACTGGTTGAAGTCGGCAACGCCGACGCCATGGTCGGTGAGGTATTTGCCGGCCGGGGAAGCGGCCTTGATCGAACCCGCCGGTGAGATGTGATCGGTGGTGATCTTGTCGCCGAACAGGCCGAGCACGCGCGCGCCCTTGATGTCGCCGATCTTGCCGAAACCGGAGGTCATGCCGGCGAAATAGGGCGGGTTCTGCACATAGGTCGAGTTGTCGTCCCAGGCATAGGTCTGGCCTTCCGGCGCCTTGACGTTCTGCCAGTATTCGTCGCCCTTGAAGACGTCGGCATATTTGCGGGCGAACAGCTCACGTGTGACGTTCTTCTCGATGAACTCCTGGATCTCGGCCGAACTCGGCCAGATATCCCTGAGATAGACCGGCTTGCCGTCGCGGCCTTCGCCGAGTGGCTCGGTGGTCAGGTCCTTGGTGACGGTGCCGGCCAAAGCATGGGCTACCACCAGCGGCGGCGACGCCAGATAGTTCGCCTGCACGTCAGGTGAAACACGGCCTTCGAAGTTGCGGTTGCCGGAGAGCACTGCGGCGGCGATCAGGCCCTTATCGTTGATGGTCTTGGAGATCGGCGCCGGCAGCGGGCCGGAATTGCCGATGCAGGTGGTGCAGCCGAAACCAACCAGGTTGAAGCCGATCTGGTCGAGCTCCTTCTGCAGGCCGGACTTTTCCAGATATTCGGCGACCACCTGGCTGCCCGGCGCCAGCGAGGTCTTCACCCACGGCTTCTGCTTGAGGCCGAGCCGGTTGGCGTTGCGCGCCAAAAGGCCGGCGCCGATCAGCACGCTCGGGTTGGAGGTGTTGGTGCAGGACGTGATGGCGGCAATGACGACATCGCCATGACCGAGATCATGGTCGGTGCCTTCGACGGCATAGCGCTTGTGGATTTCGGCAGCCTTCTTGTACTCGGTTTCCATCGCCTTTGCGAAGCCGGCCGGAATGCCTTCGAGCGGAACGCGGCCTTCGGGGCGCTTGGGACCTGCCATCGACGGCACGACGCTGTCGAGCTCGAGTTCGAGCAGGTCAGTGAAGACAGGGTCGGCCGAGCCGGCGTCACGCCACATGCCTTGCGCCTTGGAATAGGCCTCGACCAGGGCGATGCGGCTTTCCTCGCGGCCCGACATTGTGAGGTAGCGGATGGTCTCGCCATCGACCGGGAAGAAGCCGCAGGTGGCGCCATACTCGGGCGCCATATTGCCGATGGTGGCGCGGTCGGCCAGCGTCATGTTGGACAGGCCCGGGCCGAAGAACTCGACGAACTTGCCGACGACGCCCTTCTTGCGCAGCATCTGGGTGACGGTCAGCACCAGGTCAGTGGCGGTGATGCCTTCCCTAAGTTTGCCGGTGAGGCGGAAGCCGATGACTTCGGGCAACAGCATGGAAACCGGCTGGCCGAGCATCGCCGCCTCGGCCTCGATGCCGCCGACGCCCCAGCCGAGCACGCCAAGGCCGTTGATCATGGTGGTGTGCGAATCGGTGCCGACGCAGGTGTCGGGATAAGCGGTGGTTTCGCCGTCTTCCGTGTTGGTCCAGACGACCTGACCGAGATATTCGAGGTTGACCTGATGGCAGATGCCGGTGCCGGGCGGCACGACGCGAAAATTGCGGAACGCCTGCTGGCCCCATTTCAGGAATTTATAGCGCTCTTCGTTGCGCTCATATTCGAGCTCGACATTCCTGGCAAAGGCCAGTGGCGTGCCGAATTCGTCGACGATGACGGAGTGGTCGATGACGAGGTCGACCGGCACCAGCGGATTGATCTTCTGCGGATCGCCGCCGAGCGCCTTGAGGCCGTCGCGCATGGCGGCCAAGTCGACCACCGCCGGGACGCCCGTGAAATCCTGCATCAAGACACGCGCCGGGCGATAGGCGATCTCGACGCCGGCGGTGCCCTTGTCGGTCAGCCAGCCGGCAACAGCCTGGATAGAGTCCTTGGTGACGGAGCGGCCGTCTTCATTGCGCAAAAGGTTTTCCAGCAGCACCTTCATCGAATAAGGCAGCTGGGCAATGCCGGTGAGGCCGTTCCTCTCGGCCTCGACCAGATTGTAATAGACATAGTCCGCGCCACCCACGGTGAGGGTGCGGCGGCAATTGAAACTGTCGAGGGATTTTGACACGTGCGGTCCGTCCTTGTCTGTTCAGCCTGAAAGGGAACGGACGCCGATGGGCATGCAATCACGCGCAAAGGTGCGGGTACGGCCATTTCCGCTGTCCGTTCCCAGCCAACCCGAGCCGTTCAAGGCGGCGCGTGCGCTGGTTCGGCGCAAATTCTGTTCCCGTGCCGACCGCTGGCACGGATGTCCCGCATATAGAGAATTTTCTGGAATAGTTCTAGACAGTTGCGGAGCAAATTTGTGCGATGCGGCAGCTATCGCGCGGTAGAGTTTTCGGGACGGGCAGGCATGCGGCTGATTGCCGAAAATCTGGGCGGCGAACGCGGCGGCGAGACGGTCTTTTCCGGCATCGGTTTTGCGCTCGACAAGGGCCAGGTGCTGGTCGTCACCGGGCCGAACGGCTCGGGCAAATCGACGCTGCTCAGGGTCATCGCCGGGCTGCTGCCGAAGGCGCAAGGCGATGTGCGCATCGAGGGCGGCGGCGAGACGTTTCCGACGATCGCTTCGGCGATCCACTATCTCGGCCACCTCAATGCAATGAAGACGGCGCTCAGCGTGGCGGAGAATCTGCGCTTCTGGCGCGATTTCAACGGCGACGGGCAGTCGGGTGTGGGGGAGGCGCTGGAGACGGTTGGTCTCGGCGGCATCGGCCATCTGCCTTTCGGATATCTGTCGACCGGGCAAAGGCGGCGGGCGGCGATTGCGAAATTGCTGGTCAGTCATAAGCCGCTGTGGCTGCTGGATGAGCCGACGGCTGGGCTGGACAAGGCCTCGGAGGCGCGGTTTGCGGGGCTGATGACGAGGCATTGCGCGGAGGGCGGGATTATTGTCGCGGCGACGCATTTGCCACTGGGATTGGATGGGGCGAAGGAATTGAGGATGGGAGCAATAGGGTGATGTCGGCATTCCCGCCCACCCCCCTCTGCCCTACCGGGCATCTCCCCCGCAGGGGGGGAGATCAGATGTCATGCCGGCTTTCGCCAATCACCGGCATTGAAAAAGAGGCGTCAGCAACGGAACTGCCAATCTCCCCCCTTGCGGGGGAGATGTCCGGGAGGACAGAGGGGGGTGTGAAGGAACGCCACCTGCGGCAAGATGGCGATCAAACCGCAGGCGCGGCTCGCCAATGCTAGCCCTCTTCCTGCGCGACGTCCGCCTCTCAATCCGTGCCGGGGGCGGGGCGCTCACCGGCGTCATCTTCTTCCTCGCCGTCATCGCCACCATCCCCTTCGGTGTCGGACCGGACCTGAAGCTGCTCGCCCGCATCGGTCCGGCGATCCTTTGGATCGGCGCTCTGCTCGCCTGCCTGCTCGGCCTCGACCGGCTGTTTCAGGCCGATCGCGAAGACGGTTCGCTCGATCTTCTGGTGCTGGGCAATGACCGCCACATGCTGGCGCTGACGGTGCTGGTGAAGTGCCTGGCGCACTGGATGGGCAGCGTTCTGCCGCTGGTGGTTGCGGCACCTCTGCTCGGCCTGTTCATGAACATGGAGCCGCTCAGCATCGGCGCCACCGCGCTCACGCTGCTGGTCGGCACGCCGGCGATCACTTTCATCGGCGCGGTCGGGGCGGCGGTGGCGGTGGCGCTGCCGCGTGGCGGGCTGCTGATCTCGGTGCTGGTGCTGCCGCTGACCATCCCGGTGCTGATCTTCGGGGTGTCGGCGAGCTACGGCGCGGTGGCCGATCCTGATCCATTCCTGCAGCCCTTCCTCATTCTTGCCGCGCTGACGCTGTTTCTTGCCGTGCTGGGTCCGGTGGCGGCAGCACTGGCGCTGCGGCATGGAACGGATTGATATGACCGCTGCGGCGCGACGATCAATTGCGAAGCCCCAGCCGCAAAGCTAAGAAAGCCGCAAAGCCATGGGAAGGCCATGATCGAGCACGACGAAGTGACGGTGGAAGGGGAGCGAAGCGCATGAGTGCACACGCACTCTATGTCGCGGCCGCCTATGGCATTACGGTGATCGTGCTGGCCGGGCTGATCGGCTGGATCCTGCTCGACCAGCGGACCCGCAAGCGCGAACTGGCAGACCTCGAAGCGGCCGGCGTGCGGCGTCGCTCGGACAAAGCCGGTACTGGGGCCAGCACTGGGGCCAGCACTGGGGCCAGCAAGCCATGAGCACGGAAAGCGAAACGCCGGCGTCGCCGCGCCGCCGCCTGGTCGTGCTGTTGCCGCTGCTGGTTTTTCTCGGCCTCGCCGGATTGTTCCTGTCGCAGCTTTTGTCGGGACGCGATGAGGCGGCAGTGCCGTCGGCGCTGATCGGCCTGCCGGCGCCGCAGACCAACCTGCCGGCGCTGGAAGGGTCAAACCTGCCCGGGCTGGATTCGAAAGCCTTCGCCGGCAAGGTAACGCTGGTCAACGTCTTTGCATCGTGGTGCGCGCCGTGCCGGGAAGAACATCCGGTGCTCTTGCAGCTGTCGCAGGACAAGCGCTTCGTCATGGCCGCGCTAAACTACAAGGACCAAGCGCAAAACGCGCGCCGGTTCCTTGGTGATCTCGGCAATCCGTTCCAGGCGATAGGTGTCGACGAGGCCGGCCGCACGGCCATCGACTGGGGCGTCTACGGCGTGCCGGAAACCTTCGTCATCGGCAAGGACGGCAAGATTGCCTACAAGCATGTCGGGCCGCTGACAGGGGAGTCGGCGAGGGATGTTCTGTTGCCGCAGATTGAAAAGGCGCTCGCGGCACCGGGCTGACGTTGGCGCCATGCCCCCTCATCGGGCCGCTACGCGGCCACCTTCTCCCCGTGGGGAGAAGAGGGAAGCATCGGCACAGGCTAGCTCCTCTCCCCGGGGGGAGAGGTCGAATTGCCCGAATTGCTCATGCAATTCGGTTTGGCAATCCGGGTGAGGGGGCGGTGCCCCGCTGACGTCTGAAATGCTCAGCCGTAGATCTGCCTGTGGACCTGGTAGAGCATTTCCGAGCGGTCGGCGCGCAGGTCGGCCAGATCGCGGCTCGTCAGGTTTTCGATTTCCGCGACGAGGCGGTTGTAGTGGCGGCGCTTGGCCATCGAGGAGCGCGCGCGGGAGAAGAGGTTGTCAAAAGCCATAGCAAGGGTCCTTTCGTGCCGCATATCAGCGGTGAATTTGTTCCTCCCTTGGTCGTTCGCACCATGACATAGGAATGGTGCGATGCAAAAAGAAGATGTTGCAATGCACCATTGCACAGGGCGCATAGCGGGTTAATACAGCGCTACAGCACCATAAACGGCCGGACAGGCTGGCGGGCCATGCCGGCCGGGCACCTTTTGTCTTACAAATTGCGCCTGCGCCACCTTGCCATCACGCCCGCAGGCTGGCTTGATCCGCGCGTCACGTGATGCCCGGAGGAAATGCATGGCGACCGCAGACTATTACGAAATTCTGGATCCGCGTTTCGCGCGGCTGTTCAACGGCAACGCCCAGGTGGAAAAGCTGTTTACCGGATGTCAGTGGGCGGAAGGGCCGGCCTGGTTCGCCGCCGGCCGCTATGTCGTCTGGTCCGACATCCCCAACAACCGCATGCTGCGCTATGACGAGACCGACGGCAATGTCAGCGTCTTCCGTCAGCCCTCCGGCAATTCCAACGGCAACACCGTCGACCGCCAGGGCCGACTGGTGACGTGCGAGCATTCCGGCCGCCGCGTCAGCCGCACCGAGCATGACGGTTCCGTCACCACCATCGCGGCCGAATGGAAAGGCAAGCGGCTGAATTCGCCCAATGACGCGGTCGTGAAATCCGACGGCTCGATCTGGTTCACCGATCCGAGCTACGGCATCGACACCGACTATGAGGGCGACAAGGCCGAAAGCGAGATCGGCGCTTGCCATGTCTACCGGGTCGATCCGGATACGGGCGAGGTCGAGGCCGTCATCACCGACATGGTCCGGCCGAACGGGCTTGCCTTTTCACTGGATGAAAGCCAGCTCTATGTCGTCGACACCGGCCGCACCCATGGCGCGCAGAACCCCGCGCATATGCGGGTCTTCAACGTCGGCAAGCACGGCAAGAAGGTCTCGGGCGGGAAGGTGTTCGCTGACTGCACGGCCGGTCTGTTCGACGGCTTTCGGCTCGACGAGGCCGGCCGCATCTGGACCAGTGCCGCCGACGGCATCCATTGCTACGATCCCGACGGCACGCTGATCGGCAAGGTCAAGGTGCCGGAAGTGACCGCCAATTGCGTGTTCGGCGGCAACAAGCTGAACTGCCTCTACATCGCCGGCACCACGTCGCTCTACATGGTGCGGCTGATGGTGAACGGGGCGAAGACGTATTGAGGCTGCTGGAAACGCTTCTCTGGCGGCCCTTGATGGCGTTTCTGCGCATGTCCGCGGCGCCTGTTGCGCGGCGGCCGGCCGGAACGACCGACAAGCGATTCGCCGGAGCGGATTTCGGAGCCGCGGCGCGGCGCTATCAGACACAATTCAAGGGGAGGACATCATGCCATTCGTCAACATCCGCATCGTCAAGGAAGTGATCGCCGCTGATCCCGCTGGCAAGAAGGCCGACATTGCCAAAAAGGTCACGGCGGCCATCATGGACGCCACCGGGCTTAGCAATGACGACGTCTGGGTGGTGTTCGAAGAGGTCAACGCGCGCGACTGGTATGTCGGTGTGACCGATGTCGAGACGTTGCGGAAGGGGTAGCACTGCGGCACGTTGGGGTGCGCCGCACCCTTTCGTTCGTCATCCTAGGGTCTGCGCCGCGTCGCTTCGCTCCTTGCTCCGCCCTAGGATGACGAGGCAACGTTTGCGCGTATAAAACTCACGAAAACCTGCACCGCTTCGCGCATGGCCCGCAGGTTCTCGTCCTCTCCCAGGATCGCTTCTATCTCCGGCGGTTTCTTGCCGAGCAAGGCAATCTCCAGAACCGCATTCTCACAAAGCGCGAACGACATGGTGCGCATGATCTCGGCCAGCGCGGCGCGGGCGTAGAGCGAGCGCGCGGAGGCGTGGGCCAGCATGGCGGGCTTGGCGACTGCGGCGTCGCGCGAGACCAGCCAGTCGAGCGCGTTTTTCATGCCGCCGGGCACGCCATGGGCATATTCGGGGCAGGAGAGGATGATGCCGTCGGCGCTGGTGACGGCCTCGATCAGCCGCATGGCCTCAGCCGGTGTGCGCTCGCCTTCGTCATCCGGGTTGAAGATCGGCAGCAGGCCGAGCCCGTCATAGACAGTTACGCGGCAATCCGAAGGCGCGTTCGCGGACAGCGCCGCCAGCAGCGCCGAATTGGTCGAGGCGGCGCGCAGGCTGCCGGAGATGGCGAGGAGTTCGATCAAGGGCAAACAGGGCTAGGGAAAACCGGCAAAGGACCGCAATGGCGAATCGTACCCGAAATCTACCACAGGGTCTTGCTGTAGGCTTCGTCCAGCGAGCGGTCGAAATCGTCGGCAGTTTCGGCATGCGCCATCTGATCGGACAGGATCTGACCGAGCGTCGGCAACGTCGCGCGGTCGTGCCAGCTGTCCGGCTTCCACAATTCGGAGCGCATGAAGGCCTTGGCGCAGTGCATGTAAGCGGCCTTGACGCTCACCACGACGACGCTTTGCGGTTGCTTGCCGTCGACGGTGAGGCGCTCGCGCAAACCGGCATCGACGGTTATGCGGGCGTCGCCATTGATGCGCAGCGTCTCGTTCATGCCGGGGATGAGAAAAAGCAGCCCGACCGAAGGGTTGAGCAGGATGTTTTCCAGCGTGTCCAGCCGGTTGTTGCCGGGCCGGTCGGGAATGGCGATGGTCTTGTCGTCAAGGACAAGGGCAAAGCCCGGCCTGTCGCCTTTAGGCGTCACGTCGGCATTGCCGGCGCCGTCGGAAGAACCGATCAGCACGAAAGGGCTCTTGCCGATGAAGGAGCGGCAGTGGCCGTCAAGCGCCCGGAGTTCCTTGCGCATCGAGGCGTCGGCCGGCCGCGGCGTCTTGTAGATCGTCCTCAGTTCATCGCGCGTGGTGACGAATTCCATGGCCGTCTCCGTTTATTCGGACGCAATTCCGGACGGCTTCACACTTTTCCTGGAATTGCTCTACTTGCCGGCTTCTTCCACCTTCTCGGCCTTATCCTCGATCGAATGGTGCAGGATCAGCGGCATCTGGCTGAAGGTGAACAACAGGGTGATCGGCATGATGCCCCAGACCTTGAAGGTAACCCAGAAGTCGGTGGAAAAATTCCGCCACACCACTTCATTGGCAAGAGCCAGGAACAGGAAGAACAGGCCCCAGCGGAAAGTCAGCTTGCGCCAGCCTTCGGCATCGAGGCGAAAGGCCGAATCGAAGACATAGCCGAGCAGCGATCGGCCGAAATACAGACCGCCGAGCAGCACGCCGCCAAACAGGGTGTTGACGATGGTCGGCTTCATTTTGATGAACACGTCGTCCTGCAGATAGAGCGTCAGCGCGCCGAAGATGAAGACGACGACGCCCGAGACCATCGGCATGATCGGCAAGGTGCGCAGCAGCAGCCAGGAGGCGATCAGCGCGATCGCGGTCGCCGCCATGAACAGGCCGGTGGCGACGAAGATCGGCCCGCCGAATTCGGCCAGGACAGGAAATTTCTGCACCAGCCAGGCGCCGCGTGCATTGGCGAAGAAGAACACCATCAGCGGCCCGAGTTCCAGCACCAGCTTGAGCAGCGGATTGACGCTTTCTTTCTTCTTTCGCGGGTCGGACGGGTCGCGTTCGAGGATGGGAGGGTTCATGACTTCCTTCTGACGCATGATCTTGTCCAAAAAAGCCGTCAGCTCTTCGGGATCATTGCCTGTTACGCTACGCCGGCGATCGCCCTGGCGAATTCGCCGGCCGAGAATGGTTCGAGGTCGTCGACCTGTTCGCCGACGCCGATGAAGTAGACCGGCAGTTTGTGCTTTGCCGCGATCGCGACCAGAATACCGCCGCGCGCCGTGCCGTCCAGCTTGGTCATCACCAGGCCGTTGACGCCGGCGACATTGCGGAAGATCTCGACCTGATTGAGCGCATTCTGGCCGGTGGTGGCGTCGACCGTCTGCAGCACGGTATGCGGCGCTTCCGGATCGAGCTTGCCCAGCACGCGCACGATCTTTTCCAGCTCCGCCATCAGTTCGGTCTTGTTTTGCAGCCGGCCGGCGGTGTCGATGATCAGCACGTCGGAGCCGGCCTCCTTGGCGCGTTCGAAAGCGTCGTAGGCGAGGCCGGCGGCATCCGCGCCTATCTTCGAGGCGATGACCGGCGACTTCGTCCTCTCGCCCCAGATCTTTAGCTGCTCGATGGCTGCAGCGCGAAACGTGTCGCCGGCGGCCAGCATCACCGACAGGCCACCATCGGTCAGTTTGGCGGCGAGCTTGCCGATGGTCGTGGTCTTGCCGGTGCCGTTGACGCCGACCACCAGAATGACATGCGGCTTGTGCGACAGGTCGAGCTCCAGCGGCATGGCGACATGGGCCAGCACCTTCTCCACCTCGGCCGCCATGATGGTGCGGACATCCGCGTCGGAGACATCCTTGCCGTAGCGGCTGGCAGCGAGGGCATCGGTGACGCGCAAGGCTGTTTCCATGCCCAGATCGGCACGGATCAGCACGTCCTCCAGATCCTGCAGCGTCTCCTCGTCGAGCTTGCGCTTGGTGAAGACGCCGGCAATGTTGCCGGTGAGTTCTTTCGAGGAGCGGGCAAGCCCGTCGCGCATGCGCTGGAACCAGGAGCGTCGCGGCGCCGGTTCGGGCGCCTTTTGCGGCTCGGCTTTCTGCTCGACCTTTTTGGTGACGGTGACTTTGCCGGGAGCTGGTTTTGACTGTGGCGAAGGTTGCGGGGCCGGCGCGGGCGCTAGCTCGGCAACGATGGTCTTGGCTTCGACCGGCGCGGGTACAGCTTCAACCGACGTGCGCTTTACCTCCCCCTTGATGGGGGAGGTCCCAAGCGAAGCTTGGGGGTGGGGGTGATTTGCGCTGGCGTCGGCGCCATCACCCCACCCCGCCGCTTCGCGTCGACCCTCCCCATCGAGGGGAGGGTGGGTCGCCTCGTCCTTCTCCCCGTGGCTATACGGGGAGAAGGTGCCGGCAGGCGGATGAGGGGCGGCGCTGACCTCTGAGGTAGGCTGTGCGGGAGGCGCGGACGGTTGCGGCACTTCGATCGGGGCGGCCGGTTCTGCTGGAGTCTCGGCAGGCGTCGGCACTTCGACGGGAGCGGGCTCCAGCTGCGGTTCCGGACGCGATGGTTCGATCTCCGGCTCGGCCGGCGCCGGCGGCACTTCTTGGGGCTGCGGCTCGGGAGCCGGCTCCGGAACGGCTGGCGGCGCAGGAACTTCTTCCGGTGCAGGCGGCTCGGGTATCTCCGGCTCAGGCTGCGGTTCTTCTACCGGCGCGGGCTCCGGCAACGGTTCCGGCTCGGATGGGACGACCGGTTCCGGCGCGGGCGGGATGGTCGGCGTGGGTTCGGGCTTCGGTTCTTCTGGCGCCGACTGCGGCGCAGGCTTTACCTCCCCCTCGATGGGGGAGGCCCCAAGCGAAGCTTGGGGGTGGGGGTGAGTGGCGTCGGCGTCGGCGCTCTCACCCCTCCCCGCCACTTCGTGGCGACCCTCCCCATCGAGGGGAGGGTGGGGCGTCGGCGGCTCGGGCTCCTCGCGCTTCAAGAACTCCGGAACGACCTGCTCGGCCGCCGGCTTCAGCGCCTCAAGCGCATCCCATTTGATCGGCGGCAGGGGAGCGGTTTCGTCGATGCGCTCCTCGACGACTTCCTTCTTGCCGAACGAAAATATGTTCTTGAAAAAACCGGCCATGCTTCAATCGTCTCAGGCGGCGCGGGCAGTGAGCGGGGCTGCTATCAGGCGCGCGCCGTCATGGCCGGTGATGTCTGCCTCGACGATCTCGCCCGGCGCGCCCGTGTCGAGCGCCGCAAGCGTGAACCCTTCGGTGCGGCCGAGGCCGTCGCGCTCGACCAGGATCGACTGGCGCGTTCCCGGGAGTGACGACAAATGGCGGCGATAGGCGGCCTCGCCGACGGCGCGCAGCCGGGCCGCCCGCTGCTTGACCAGTTCGCGGCGGACTTGCGGCATGCGCGCGGCGGGCGTGCCTTCGCGCGGTGAAAACGGGAAGACATGCAGGTGCGTCAGCCCACATTCCTCGACGATCTTTATCGAATTCTGAAACATTTCCTCGGTCTCGGTCGGGAAGCCGGCGATGATGTCGGCGCCGAAGACGATTTCGGGGCGCAGCTTGCGCACATCCTCGCAGAAGCGGATCGACTGGTCGCGCAAATGCCTGCGCTTCATGCGCTTCAGGATCATGTCGTCACCTGATTGCAGCGACAGATGCAGATGCGGCATCAGCCTGGGTTCGGTGGCGATGGCGTCGAGCAGATCATCATCCGCCTCGATCGAATCGATTGAGGACAGCCGCAGCCGCTTCACATCAGGCACCTGCTTCAGGATGGTCTTCACCAGCTTTCCCAGCTTCGGCGCGCCCGGCAGGTCGGCGCCGAAGCTGGTCATGTCGACGCCGGTCAGCACGATCTCGGCATAGCCGTTGCCGGCCAGACGCTTGACCTGCTCGACCACGGCGCCCATCGGCACCGAGCGTGAGTTGCCGCGGCCATAGGGGATGATGCAGAAGGTGCAGCGATGGTCGCAGCCGTTCTGCACCTGGACGAAAGCACGTGCCCGGCCCTCAATGGCGTCGACCATGTGTCCGGCGGTCTCGCGCACCGAGAAAATGTCGTTGACGCGCGCCTTCTCGCTGTCGTTGACGCCGAAATCCGGCAGCGCGCGGTAGGAGTTGGCCTTCAGCTTCTCTTCGTTGCCAAGCACGAGGTCGACCTCGTCCATGGCGGCAAAATTCTGCGGTTCGGTTTGCGCGGCGCAGCCGGTGACGATGATGCGCGCCGCCGGATTTTCGCGGCGGGCCTTTCTGATCGACTGCCTGGCCTGGCGCACCGCTTCGGCGGTGACGGCGCAGGTGTTGAAGATAATGGCGCCGCCTTTGAGCGCGCCGAGACCTGCGCTTTCGGCCTCGCGGCGCATCACTTCGGATTCATAGGTGTTGAGACGGCAGCCAAAGGTGACGACGTCTATGCCTTGGGAGTTGGGGCCCTTGGTATCGGCAAGTGCAAACATCAGGCCGCGCTTTCGGTGTCGCGGGCCCAGGTGCCGGTCGACGGATCGAAATTGCCGGAAAACTCCCATTCGGCAGCGCCGGTCAGGATGACGTGGTCGTCGTCGCGCCATTCCACATGCAGCGAGCCGCCGCCGGGCGTCATCAGCGTAACGCTGCGGCCGGTGCGCCGGGTGCGGGCAGCGGCGACGACGGAAGCGCAAGCGGCCGAGCCGCAAGCCTTGGTCAGGCCGGCGCCGCGCTCCCAGGTGCGGATGATCATCGTCTCCGGCGACGTTACCTGGGCGATGGTGATGTTGGCGCGCTCGGGGAAGATCGGATGGTTTTCGAGCAGCGGGCCGAAACGCTCGAGTTCGTAGGACCAGACATCGTTGTCGACCCAGAAGATGGCGTGAGGGTTGCCCATCGAGAGAACCGAAGGCGAATGCAGCACCGGCGCGTTGATGGGGCCGATCTGCAACTCGATCATGCGGGTGTCGCGGAATTCCTCGGCCAGCGGAATGTCCTGCCAGCCAAAGCGCGGAGTGCCCATGTCGACCGAGATGGTGCCGTCGGCATTTTCGACGGCGTTGAGGATGCCGGCGCGGGTCTCGAAGGTGAAAGTCTTCTGGCCGGTTTCGGCGGCCAGCGCCTGGACGACACAGCGCATGCCGTTGCCGCAGGCCTGCGCGCCCGAGCCGTCGGAATTCAAGATGTCGATGTAAAAGGCGGTGCCCGGCGTGCGCGAATCGTGGATCGCCATGATCTGGTCGAACCTGGTCGCCGCATCGGCGTTCAGCGCGACAGCCGACGCCGCCGTGACCCTATCGGCACGGCCACGCATGTCGGCGACGATGATTTCGTTGCCGATGCCGTTCATCTTGGCGAAGGGGGCAGTGCCTGCCATGATCTGAGGTAATTCCTGTACGTTTCGCCGCTATATGGCGGAAACGGGCGGGAATTACCAGTGTGGGCTGCGTCTAGGTTACCGCGAAAACGCCGAGTACGATCAGCAGGAAGATGACGAGAACGATGCCGATCAGCAGGCGCGCGCCGGTGGCGGCGGCACCGGCCAGCGCCGGCATGCCGAGCAGGCTGGCGGCGGCAGCAACGATCAGAAGAATGATGATCCATTTGATCATGGACAATGCCTCGCAAATTGACTGGCCTGCAGCCGGCTTAAGAACGCATCTGCGGCGCTCTGGTTCCGTTGCCGCGAGGCTCTTTCCGACTGGGCGCGCTATTCGGCAATCTCGAAGTCGGTCGTGAAAGGCGCCGTCTTTGGCGAGTTCTCGTCGTGCATGAGGAAATCCGCGCGGTATTTGCCGGGGGGAACGCCATCCAGGGAGACGTTTAATTTGAAGAACATCTCTCGGTTATGCGAGCGCGAGGCGAGCTGGACCCGGCCAAGCTTTTCGACGGTTCCCAGCTTCTCGCCCGACTGGGAAAGCACGGTAAGGTCAACGTAAAGCGCGATCTGGTTGTTGCCGAGCCCATCCGAGCCGTAGCCGTAACCGACCGGCTCCATATAAAGCACAATCTCTTCGCCCGGCTTGTAGACATGGTTCGGGCGCTCGGCGTAGGCCCCGAACCCGCTGGCCGACAGGATGTGCTTCACATTTTGCACGCCAAGCGGCATCGCTTGCCACAGAGCGTCCTCGGCGCTGCGGAATTTGTCCAGCGCGCCGGCACCATCACCCGCCTGCAGTGCCTTTTCGGCTTCAGCGGCGCGATCGGTGATTTCACCCGCGAAAGCGGCCGGCGTCGAAATTACCAGCGCGATCAAAACTGCCAAGATTGATTTCATCTGTTCCCCCTGTTGCGATAGACCATCGGCTAAAACGGCAGTGCCGTAAACGGCCAAATGCAGACTTCAGCCGCGCTCGATCTCGGGAACGTCCCAAAGCTCGCCCGGACGGAAGGCGCGAAACCGCTCACCCAGGCCTTGCGCCTCAAGCGCTTCAGTCAGTTTTGCGCCGGCATTTGCGCTCGACCGCCGATGCGCCGACCTGCCGCGGGCTCCGGTGCCGCTTTCGCAACCAATGTACCGGTTGGAACCGCGCTAGAGCGAAGACATGCCTTTTGTCCGCCAGCCATTTTGCGACAAATTTACAACAATTCGTGGTGCAAACCCTATTTTAACCATATCGGGTTGAAATTTCGCCACCTTCTCCATCTTGGTGAGGGGTGAGATTGTGCGGACGGCTTCCCCCCAGCCGGATCCGACGGAGGTTGGAATGATTTTTTCGAGAAGCGGGCTGATGGCCGTATCGCTGGCAGCGCTCGTTGCGAGCGGCTGTTCGACCTCGCGTTTTTCATCGATGGATGACCAGCAGCCCGCCCCGCTGCAGCCCGCGCCCGCCGGCACGGTGAGCGGAAGCCAACTGCCGCCCCCGGCAGCGCCGGGCACCACCGACCCATCGCAATTCCCGACCGCGCCGGCAGGCGCGCAGGTCGCCTCGCTGCCGCCGGACGGATCGGCGCCGGCCGGAGCCTCCGACCTTACCGCTGCGAGCGTTGCCGGCGTTTGGAACGCCAGCGTGTCCGGACAGAGCTGCAAGGTGGCGACGCCGCAGACCAAATTCGGCGCCGGCTTCCGCGCCGGGCCGCTGCATTGCCCGCCGCCCATCGACGGCATCAAATCGTGGAACGTCGCCGGCAAGCAGCTGACGCTCTATGACGAGAATGGCGGCACGCTGGCGCGGCTCTATTCCTCGGGCGGTTCGAAATTCGACGGCCAGACTACCAACGGCTTGCCGATATCGCTTACAAGATAGGCTGCCTATCCCTAGACAGCGACGTGACCGATGCATCTGCGTGACGGCCTCCAGACCCATGCGACCGTCAGGCAGCGCTACGACCATCTGGTCGCAACCGGCGCCATCGAGCGCGATGCGGCGCAGGAGCGCATCGCCGCCGCGCTCGACCGGCTGACCGACGAGATCTCGGTCAAGCGGCTGGCGCACAAGTCGAGCGCGCTCGGCTGGCTGTTTGCCCGCAAGCGCGAGACGCGCGAGGTCGTCAAGGGCCTCTACATTCATGGCGGCGTCGGTCGCGGCAAGACCATGCTGATGGATATGTTCTTCGAGCTGTTGCCGGTCAGGCGCAAGCGCCGCGTTCATTTCAACGACTTCATGGCCGATGTGCAGGACCGCATCCAGAAGCACCGGCAGGCGCGCAAGAACGGCGACGTCAAGGAGGACGACCCGATCCCGCCGGTCGCGCTCCAGCTTGCCGAACAGGCCTGGGTGCTGTGCTTCGACGAGTTTTCGGTCACCGACATTGCCGATGCGATGGTCCTGTCGCGGCTGTTTTCGGCGCTGTTCGCCAATGGCGTGGTTCTGGTCGCCACCTCGAATGTCGCGCCGCAGGACCTTTATCGCGACGGGCTGAACCGCCAGCTTTTCCTGCCCTTCATCAGCATTCTCGAGCGCCACGCCCATGTGCTGACGCTTGATGCCGACAAGGACTACAGGCTGGAAAAGCTCGCCCGCACGCCGGTTTATGTCACCCCGGCGGATGCCGAAGCCGACCGTGTGCTCGACGAGGCCTGGCAGGCGATGACGCGTGGAGCGCTGACGGCCGAGACCTCGCTGACGCTCAAGGGGCGGCAAGTGAGGATACCGGCTGCCGCCGGGGATGCAGCGCGGTTTTCCTTCGCCGACCTCTGCGAAAAGCCGCTCGGCGCACGCGATTTCCTGGCCATTGCCGGCCGCTTCTCGACCGTCTTCATCGATCACGTGCCGGTGCTGGGCGAAGGCAAGCGCAACGAGGCCAAGCGCTTCATCCTGTTGATCGACACGCTCTACGATCATCACACGCGGCTGGTGGTGAGCGCTGAGGCTCCCCCGCCTGAGCTTTACACGGCCAGGCGCGGCGTCGAGGTGTTCGAATTCGAACGCACCGCCTCGCGGCTGATCGAGATGCAAAGCCGCGACTGGCTGGAGGACTGGGCGGAACGGCAGAAGGACAACGCGGAAGCGCAGGTCTGAGGGTTCCAAGAGGTCATTATGTAGTGATCCTTCGCGCCCCCCTCTGTCCTGCCGGACATCTCCCCCACACGGGGGGAGATTGGCGGTTTCGGCGCTCCGCTCATTCATGCGGCCATTGGAGATTGGCGAAAGGTCGCGTGACGTCCGATCTCCCCCCTCGTGGGGGAGATGCCTGGCAAGGCAGAGGGGGGGCGCTGTCCCGCCGACGCCTAAAGCTCGTACACATACATCACAAACGACTCCGCCGGCCCATGCACCTCCTTGCGCGATTCATAAAGCGCGCGCGCTGGGACATTGTCCGGTTCGGTGCCGACCCAGGCTTCGCCGCATCCCTGCTCGCGGCCGAGCGCGAACATGGCGTCGAGCATCTTTCGCGCGATGCCATGGCGCTGGTAGGCGGGTGAGACGCCGACCTCGTCGATGTAGAGTTCGCTGACCTTGTCCAGGTGGCGGTGGATGACGGCAGCACACTGGCCGACGACGACGCCATCGGCCAGTGCCACAATCATCATATGACCTGAGGAGGCGAGGTAGGCGGACAGTCTGTCGGCCCGTACCGGTTCATCGAACACGTCTTCGGCGATGCGCTTCACAAGGGCGTCATCGCCTGGATATAGTCTTCTGATTTCCACGTTCATTGTGTAAAATCTCCCAAGTCGGCTTACAAATTTTGACGTTTACGTAAATCCCAATGTTTCTAACCGATTGAAATTATTCACTCGAAAATAATCGATTGAATATATTTTCCACCAGGGCTACTGGATGCGGCGAAATCCGCTGACACCACAGCATTCCGGCCTCTTCCTCGACGCCGTCAACCAGATCGCCAGAGATTTGGGCGTCGTCACAGACAAAGGGAAAATTTCCTCACATGGCACGCAACAAGATAGCGCTCATCGGCTCCGGCATGATCGGCGGCACGCTCGCTCACATGATCGGCCTCAAGGACCTCGGCGACGTGGTGCTGTTCGATATTGCCGAGGGCATCCCGCAAGGCAAGGGGCTCGATATCGCGCAGTCTTCGCCGGTCGATGGTTTTGACTCCCGGCTGACCGGGGTCAATGATTATGCCGGGATCGAGGGCGCCGATGTCTGCATCGTCACTGCCGGCGTGCCGCGCAAGCCGGGTATGAGCCGCGACGATCTGCTCGGCATCAACCTCAAGGTCATGGAACAGGTCGGCGCCGGGCTGAAGAAATACGCGCCCAAGGCCTTCGTCATCTGCATCACCAACCCGCTCGACGCCATGGTCTGGGCGCTGCAGAAGTTTTCGGGCCTGCCCAAGACCCATGTCGTCGGCATGGCCGGCGTGCTCGACAGCGCGCGCTTCCGCTATTTCCTCGCCGAGGAGTTCAAGGTCTCGGTCGAGGACGTCACCGCCTTCGTGCTCGGTGGCCACGGCGATTCCATGGTGCCGATGATCCGCTATTCCACGGTGTCGGGCATTCCGCTGCCGGACCTCATCAAGATGGGTTGGACCTCGAAGGAAAAGCTCGACCAGATCGTGCAGCGTACCCGCGATGGCGGCGCCGAGATCGTCGGCCTCTTGAAGACCGGCTCGGCCTACTATGCGCCGGCCGCCTCGGCCATCGCGATGGCCGAATCCTATCTCAAGGACAAGAAGCGTGTGCTGCCTTGTGCGGCGCATCTCTCGGGTCAGTATGGCGTCAAGGGCACCTATGTCGGCGTTCCCGTGGTCATCGGCGCCGGCGGCGTCGAGCGCATCATCGAGATCGACCTCAACAAGGCCGAGCAGAAGATGTTCGACGCTTCGGTGGCGACGGTGCAGGGCCTGACCGAGGCTTGCGTCAAGATCGCCCCGCATCTCGCCTCGAAATAATCCTCCGGAGACCATCCAGATGAACATCCATGAATATCAAGGCAAGGCGCTGCTGAAGAGCTTTGGCGCGCCGGTGGCCGAAGGCGTGCCGGTGTTCAAGGCAAGCGAAGCGGAAGCCGCGGCACAAGCGCTTCCCGGTCCGCTCTATGTGGTGAAGAGCCAAATCCATGCCGGCGGCCGCGGCAAGGGGAAGTTCAAGGAACTGTCGCCCGACGCAAAGGGCGGCGTGCGGCTGGCTAAGTCGGTTGCCGACGTCGTTGCCAACGCCAATGAGATGCTCGGCCACACGCTGGTGACCAAGCAGACCGGCCCCGCCGGCAAGCAGGTCAACCGCCTCTATATCGAGGACGGCGCCGACATCGATCGCGAGCTTTATCTGTCGATCCTGGTCGACCGCTCGGTCGGCCGCATCGCTTTCGTCGTCTCGACCGAGGGCGGCATGGACATTGAAGGCGTCGCCCACGACACACCGGAAAAGATTATCACCCGCGCCATCGATCCGCTGGCCGGCGTGACGACCACCGACGTCGACATATTGGTGGAAGCGCTGGGCCTCACTGGCGATGCCGCCAAGGATGCCGGCACGCTGTTCCCGATCCTCTACAAGGCCTTTGTCGAGAAGGACATGAGCCTGCTCGAGGTCAACCCGCTGATCGTGATGAAAAACGGCCGCCTGCGCGTGCTGGACGCCAAGGTGTCGTTCGACAACAACGCGCTGTTTCGCCATCCCGAACTGATGGAGCTGCGCGACACCACCGAAGAGGACGAGAAGGAGATCGAGGCGTCGAAATACGACCTCGCCTATGTCGCGCTCGACGGCAATATCGGCTGCATGGTCAATGGCGCCGGCCTCGCGATGGCGACGATGGACATCATCAAGCTCTACGGCGCCGAGCCCGCCAACTTCCTCGATGTCGGCGGCGGCGCGTCGAAGGAGAAGGTGACGGCGGCGTTCAAGATCATCACCAAGGATCCGGCCGTCAAAGGCATACTAATCAACATCTTCGGCGGCATCATGAAGTGCGACATCATTGCCGAGGGCGTCATTGCCGCGGTCAAGGAAGTCGGCCTGCAAGTGCCGCTGGTGGTGCGCCTTGAAGGTACCAATGCCGAGCTCGGCAAGAAGATCATCAACGACAGCGGCCTCAACGTCGTGTCGGCCGACGATCTCGACGACGCAGCCAAGAAGATCGTGGCGGCGGTGAAGGGCTGAAGGCGAATGCCTCCACGCAAGATAAACCTCGTCGAGGCGGCGGACGCGAAGATCACCAAGGTCTTCGATCCGCACATCGCCGGCGATGTCAATGACAGCCAGGCGAAGGTTGCCAAGTTCGGCGAGTCCTTCGACTGGCATGCGCATGAGCATGAGGACGAGGCCTTCCTGGTGCTGCGCGGACGCATTGCCATCGATTTCCGCGATGGCCCGGTCGAGCTTGGCGAGGGCGATTTCATCGTCGTGCCGCGTGGTGTCGAGCACCGGCCGCGGTCGCTGACCGCCGAGCCGGTGGTGCTGATGTTCGAGCCGGCGACGACGCTCAACACCGGCAACGCCAAGAGCGACCTTACCGTCTCCGATTTGAAGCGGCTCTGACCCATGAACGCGTTCTCCTCTCTCTCGGCCGATCACCAGCGCCTGCAGGCACTGGTCGGCGCTTGGCGCGGCGAGGAAGAGGTGGCGGAAACGCAGTGGGCCGATGGCGGACCGGCGGCGTCGGAAGTGCTGGCAGAGCCACAGTTCGGCGGCCTGTTCGTGGTGCAGCGCTATCGCCAGCGCCGCGACGGCACGGTCTCGTTCGGCTCGCACAGCGTGTTCGGCTTCGACCAGCCAAACAGGCTCTTCACCATGCACCAGTTCGACTCCATGGGTTTTGTGCCGGCCTCGCCGGCCACAGGAACGTGGAACGGCGATGAGCTGGTTCTGGAGCGGTCGTCGCCGCGTGGCTCAGCACGCGTGACGTATATTTTCGACAATGTCGATGCCTACCGGATGCGACTGCATTTCAAACCTGCCGGCAGCGACAGCTGGCAAGACATGGTGAGCGGCGTCTACCGGCGCGTCTCGCCTTCCTCGATCAACGGTTTTTAGAAAAGGGCTCCGATGTCCATTCTCATCGACAAGAACACCAAGGTGCTGGTTCAGGGCCTGACCGGCAAGACCGGCACGTTCCACACCGAGCAGGCCTTGGCCTATCACGGCACCAAGATGGTCGGCGGCATCCATCCCAAGAAGGGCGGCGAGACCTGGACCGGCGCCAAGGGCGAAAACCTGCCGATCTTCGCTTCCGTTGCCGAGGGCAAGGAAAAGACCGGCGCCAATGCCTCGGTTGTCTATGTGCCGCCGGCGGGCGCCGCCGAAGCCATCCTCGAAGCCATCGAAGCCGAGATCCCGCTGATCGTCTGCATCACCGAAGGCATTCCGGTGATGGACATGGTCAGGGTCAAGGCGCGGCTCGACCGCTCGACCTCGCGGCTGATCGGCCCGAACTGCCCCGGCGTGCTCACCCCCGACGAATGCAAGATCGGTATCATGCCCGGCAACATCTTCCGCAAGGGCTCGGTCGGCGTTGTTTCGCGCTCGGGAACGCTTACCTATGAGGCAGTGTTCCAGACCACCAATGTCGGCCTCGGCCAGACCACTGCCGTCGGCATCGGCGGCGACCCCGTCAAAGGCACCGAATTCATCGACATGCTCGAAATGTTCCTCGCCGACGACGAGACCAAGTCGATCATCATGATCGGTGAGATCGGCGGTTCGGCCGAGGAAGACGCCGCGCAGTTCCTCAAGGACGAGGCCAAGCGCGGCCGCAGGAAACCGATGGCGGGCTTCATCGCCGGGCGCACCGCGCCGGCCGGCCGCACCATGGGCCATGCGGGCGCGGTCATCTCCGGCGGCAAGGGCGGCGCGGAAGACAAGATCGCGGCGATGGAATCGGCCGGCATTAAAGTATCGCCATCGCCGGCGCGTCTGGGCACGACGCTGGTCGAGGCGATCAAGGCCAAGTGAGTAGCGAGTAGTGAATAGCGAATAGGGAAAAGAGAGTAACGGCGCGACCCGGGAAAAATCCCTACTCGCTATTCGCTACTCACTATTCGCTTTTGAAAAGGAGACGGAGCCAGGCTCCGAGGACAAAAATGGCAAGACAAGATCAGGCCAACGACCAATTTTCGCTCACCTCTTTCCTCTATGGCGGCAATGCCGACTATATCGACGCGCTGTACGCGTCCTATGAGGATGATCCAGAGTCGGTAAACCCCGAATGGCAGGATTTTTTCGCCGGGCTGAAGGACGACGCCGGCGATGTGCGCAAGAACGCCAAGGGCGCTTCCTGGGCAAAGCCCTCCTGGCCGCTGCAGGCCAATGGCGAACTGGTGTCGGCGCTCGACGGCAATTGGGGCATCGTCGAGAAGCATCTGGAAAAGAAGGTCAAGGACAAGGCGGTCACCAATGGCGTCGTGCTGTCGGATGCCGACGTGCATCAGGCGACGCGCGATTCGGTGCGCGCCATCATGATGATCCGCGCCTTCCGCATGCGCGGCCATCTGCATGCCAATCTCGACCCGCTCGGCATCGCCAAGCCGCTTGAGGACTATAACGAGCTGTCGCCGGAAAATTACGGTTTTACCGCAGCCGACTACGACCGGCCGATCTTCCTCGACAATGTGCTCGGCCTCGAATTCGGCACCATCCGGCAGATGCTGGAGATCCTGACCCGCACCTATTGCTCGACGCTCGGTGTCGAGTTCATGCACATTTCCGATCCCGAAGAGAAGGCCTGGATCCAGGCGCGCATCGAGGGTGCCGACAAGGAGATTTCCTTCACCGCTACGGGAAAAAAAGCGATCCTGCAGAAGCTGGTCGAGGCCGAAGGCTTCGAGCAGTTCATCGATGTCAAGTACAAGGGTACCAAGCGCTTCGGCCTCGATGGCAGCGAAGGCCTGATCCCGGCGCTGGAGCAGATCATCAAGCGCGGCGGCCAGCTCGGCATGAAGGAGATCGTGCTCGGCATGGCGCATCGCGGCCGGCTGAACGTGCTGTCCCAGGTGATGGCCAAACCGCATCGCGCCATCTTCCACGAATTCAAGGGCGGCTCGGCCGCTCCTGACGAGGTCGAGGGCTCGGGCGACGTCAAGTACCATCTCGGCGCCTCGTCGGACCGCGAATTCGACGGCAACAAGGTGCATCTGTCGCTGACCGCCAATCCTTCGCATCTGGAAATCGTCGATCCGGTTGTGATGGGCAAGGCGCGCGCCAAGCAGGACTATCTGTTCGGCCGCAGCCGCGAGGAGATCGTGCCGCTGGAAGAGCGCGCCAAGGTGCTGCCGCTGCTTCTGCATGGCGACGCCGCCTTTGCTGGCCAGGGCGTAATCGCGGAAATTCTCGGCCTGTCGGGCCTGCGCGGCCACCGCGTCGCCGGCACGCTGCATTTCATCATCAACAACCAGATCGGCTTCACCACCAATCCGCGCTTCTCGCGCTCGTCGCCCTATCCGTCCGACGTCGCCAAGATGATCGAGGCGCCGATCTTCCACGTCAATGGCGACGACCCGGAAGCGGTGGTGCATGCGACCAAGGTGGCGATCGAATTTCGCATGAAGTTCCACAAGCCGGTGGTGGTGGACATGTTCTGCTATCGCCGCTTCGGCCACAATGAGGGCGACGAACCGGCCTTCACGCAGCCGATCATGTACGCCAACATCCGCAACCACAAGACGACGGTGCAGATCTATGGCGACCGGCTGATCGCCGAGGGCCATATCAGCCAGGCCGAACTCGACAAGATGAAGGCCGACTGGCGCGCCCATCTGGAGTCCGAATGGGAAGTCGGCCAGCACTACAAGCCCAACAAGGCCGACTGGCTGGACGGCGCCTGGTCTGGTTTGCGCACCGCCGACAACCAGGACGAACAGCGCCGCGGCAAGACCGCCGTGCCGGTCAAGGTGCTGAAGGACATCGGCAAGAAACTGACCGAGGTGCCGAAAGGTTTCGAGGCGCACAAGACCATCATCCGCTTCCTCGAAAACCGCCGCCAGGCGATCGACTCCGGCGAAGGCATCGACTGGTCGACGGCCGAGGCGCTGGCCTTCGGCGCCATCCTGCTCGACGGCAATCCGATCCGGCTCTCCGGCCAGGATTCAGAACGCGGCACCTTCTCGCAGCGCCATTCCGTGCTCTACGACCAGAAGGACGAGACCCGCTACATCCCGCTCAACAATCTGTCGGCGGCACAGGCCGGCTACGAAGTCATCAACTCGATGCTGTCGGAAGAGGCGGTGCTTGGCTTCGAATATGGCTACAGCCTGGCCGAGCCGAAGGCGCTGACGCTCTGGGAAGCGCAGTTCGGCGATTTCGCCAACGGCGCCCAGGTGGTGTTCGACCAGTTCATCTCGTCGGGCGAGCGCAAGTGGCTCAGAATGTCAGGCCTGGTCTGCCTGCTGCCGCATGGCTATGAAGGCCAGGGTCCAGAGCATTCTTCGGCCCGGCTCGAGCGCTTTCTGCAGCTTTGCGCCGAAGACAATATGCAAGTCGCCAACTGCACCACGCCGGCGAACTACTTCCACATATTGCGCCGGCAGTTGAAGCGCGACTTCCGCAAGCCGCTGATCCTGATGACGCCGAAGTCGCTGCTGCGCCACAAGCGGGCGGTATCGACGCTGCCGGAGATTTCGGGCGAAAGCTCATTCCACCGGCTTTTGTGGGACGATGCCCAGCTGCTGCAGAACCAGGCGATCAAGCTCACCAAGGATTCCAAGATCCGCCGCGTCGTGCTGTGCTCGGGCAAGGTCTATTACGACCTCTACGAGGAGCGCGAGAAGCGCGGCATCAACGACATCTACCTGCTGCGCGTCGAACAGCTCTATCCCTTCCCGGCCAAGGCGCTGATCACCGAACTGTCGCGTTTCCGCAATGCGGAGATGGTGTGGTGCCAGGAAGAACCCAAGAACATGGGCGCATGGTCGTTCATCGACCCTTATCTGGAATGGGTGCTGGCGCATATCGACGCCAAGCATCAGCGGGTGCGCTACACCGGCAGGCCGGCGGCGGCATCGCCGGCGACCGGTCTGATGTCGAAGCATTTGGCGCAGCTCGCCGCCCTGCTCGAAGACGCGCTCGGCGAATAGAACAAACCCGGCGAATAGAACAGACAGAGAAGAAACGGACAGGCACAATGGCTACCGAAATCCGCGTTCCCACTCTCGGCGAATCCGTCACCGAGGCGACCATCGGCAAGTGGTTCAAGAAGGTCGGCGATGCCATTGCCGTCGACGAGCCGCTGGTCGAGCTCGAAACCGACAAGGTGACGGTGGAAGTGCCTGCCGCCGCCGCCGGCACGCTGGGCGAGATCACCGCCAAGGAAGGCGAGACCGTCGGCGTCGGTGCGCTGCTCGGTTCGATCTCGGCTGGAGGCGCTGCCGCCGCCCCGGCGTCCAAGCAGGAGACCAAGCCGCAAGCTGTGTCGCAGGCGTCGAGCCCCGACGCGGCACATACGACCAAGCAGGCTGCGGCCGAGACCGCCAAGATTGCCGGCGATGCCGGGCCGGTCGAGCCGCGCGCCATGCCGCCGGCGCCAGCTGCCGCAAAGCTGATCGCCGAGAACAATCTGTCGGTCGACCAGGTTTCTGGCTCGGGAAAGCGCGGCCAGGTGCTGAAGGGCGATGTGCTCGACGCGATTTCCAAGGGCGCGCCGTCGCAGCCGGCCGAAATTCCGAAGGCCGCACCGGCTCCGGTCGCCGTGCGTGCGCCGTCCTCGGGCGACGATGCGTCGCGCGAGGAGCGCGTGCGCATGACCAAGCTGCGCCAGACCATTGCGCGCCGGCTGAAGGAAGCGCAGTCGACCGCCGCCATGCTGACCACCTTCAACGAGGTCGACATGTCGGCGGTGATGGCGCTCAGGACCAAGTACAAGGACATCTTCGAGAAGAAGCACGGCGTGAAGCTCGGCTTCATGGGCTTCTTCACCAAGGCCGTCACCCACGCCTTGAAGGAGATCCCCTCGGTCAATGCCGAGATCGACGGCACCGACATCATCTTCAAGAACTATGCCCATATCGGCGTCGCCGTCGGCACCGAAAAGGGCCTCGTCGTGCCGGTGGTGCGCGACGCCGATCAGATGTCGATTGCCGAAATAGAGAAGGATATCGGCCGGCTGGGCATCGCCGCGCGTGACGGCAAGCTCTCGGTCGCCGATATGCAAGGCGGCACGTTCACGATCTCCAACGGCGGCGTTTACGGCTCGCTGATGTCGACGCCGATCCTCAACGCGCCGCAGTCGGGCATTCTGGGCATGCACAAGATCCAGGACCGGCCCGTCGTGGTCGGCGGCCAGATCGTGATCCGGCCTATGATGTACCTGGCGCTGAGCTACGACCACCGCATCGTCGACGGCAAGGAAGCGGTGACCTTCCTGGTCCGCGTCAAGGACAGCCTGGAAGATCCGGAACGGCTGGTGCTCGATCTGTGATCGGAGCTGATCCGTCATGAGCGGCTGGCTGGCGCGGTTTGGGTTCAAGCTGGGTCGAGTAGCGGGTAGCGTATTGAGGCGTTCCCGGCCGGCGGCTTCCGCCGCCATCTCTCCGCCGGCGACATCGACTGAATGGGATTCGGCGCCAGCGAGCAGCAATCTCGGTGTCTTCGCTCTCAGCGAAGCCGAAATGGCGGAGCGGAAGATCATCGTCACCGCGATCGGTGAGCTTGAGCTACCGACCGGCGAAATCATCGCTTGCGATCCACTGATTACCGGGCTGGAACGGCCTGTGTTTAGCCGTAAGGTCAGGCCGGGATGCTATCCAGTCACGTTGCTTGAGGCGCAAGGCCGTGTTGCTGCAGCGGTATTGCGGTTTGGCACTGGCTTGCCGGTGCGGTGGGAGTTGGCTGCCTTCGTCCGCGACGTCGGCACATCGTCCTGGAAGTCTGGATTTATTGTCGATGATAATGTTGCTTCGTTCATGGACAAGTCGGTTCTGACGCTGATGTCCGACCAGGAGGAACTCGACAGCTATCTTGCTGACGTTGCATGCTCGTTCGACAAGTTCCGCATGGATAATCCGGTTGATGGAAATCCGCTTAATATAGCCATGTTCGACACTGGCTTCGGTGATGGGAACTATTATTCCTTCTGGGGACTGGATGCGGCCGGCGAGCCGCTGGTCTTGATGACCGATTTCGAGGTGCTCGAAAACGCCGACGGCCGCGAGAGCAGCCAGAGCAATTCATGACAAACATCGCTTCGCCAATGATCGGATTTATGGCCGGGCTGGCTGTTCTCGCAGCGGGTTACGAGGCGCATGCCGCCTGCCCGCTGGCGCTTGCTGTCTATGGCGATGCCGAAAGCGAGGCCGGCATTGATTTCCGGCCGACGACGGATGCGGTCACCGTCACCAACTCGTTCAAGATGGTGCTCGACAAGGGCATCGTTCTCGACGGCATTGTGATGTGGACCTCCGGTGTTTCGCGACCGCATGGCTCGCTGATGTACAAATGCCCGACCGGCGACGTCACCGGTGACGAGCTTGCCGCCTGCACGGTCTGGCAGGGCGTGGTCTACAGCGCCGACGACAAGGGCAACATTGCGCTGCTGGCGGCCGAAGGCACGGACGCGCCGCAGAGCCTGATCTTCCCCGATCTTGGTCCATCGTTGCAGATGTCGTCTGCCTTTGGCTCCAATGGTTTTTCGAAACTGCCGTGGGATGTGTTTTTGCTGAAAGGTTGCCAGAAATGAGCGCGGCGAAGAAAGTTCTTCTGGTCACCGGCGGCAGCCGCGGCATTGGTGCGGCCACTTGCCGGCTTGCGGCGAAGGCCGGCTACCGCGTCGCGGTCAACTATGCCGCAAACGAGGCCGCGGCCCAGGCGCTGGTCGCCGAGATCGAGGCCGGTGGCGGTGAAGCGATAGCGGTCAAGGGCGATGTCGGCGTCGAGGCTGACATCGTCGCCGTGTTCGAAGCCGTCGATAGCGCCTATGGCCGGCTCGACGCCCTGGTCAACAATGCCGGAATCGTCGACGTCAAGGCGCGTGTCGACGAGATGAGCCTGGCGCGGCTGGAGCGCATGATGCGCATCAATGTCATCGGCTCGTTTCTGTGCGCCCGCGAAGCGGTGCGGCGCATGTCGAGCAAGCATGGCGGCCAGGGCGGCGCCATCGTCAACATCTCGTCGGCTGCGTCGCTACACGGCTCGCCAGGCGAATATGTCGACTATGCCGCGTCCAAGGCGGCGATCGACACCTTCACGCTCGGACTGGCGCGCGAAGTCGCGACCGAAGGCGTGCGGGTCAATGCGATACGGCCAGGCATCATCGACACCGAGATCCACGCTTCGGGCGGCCAGCCGGACCGGGTCGAGCGGTTCCGCGACATGCTGCCGATGAAACGAGCCGGCACGGCGGATGAAGTCGCGCATGCCGTTCTCTATCTTTTGTCGGATGAAGCGTCCTACACGACGGGCGCAATCCTGAATGTAAGCGGCGGCCGCTGAGCCCCAAGCTAAGGGAAACGAACATGGCTTATGATGTCGTTATCATCGGGTCGGGACCGGGCGGCTATGTCTGTGCCATCAAGGCGGCACAACTCGGGCTCAAGGTCGCGGTGGTCGAGAAGAACGCCACTTTCGGCGGCACCTGCCTGAACATCGGCTGCATCCCATCCAAGGCGCTGCTTTATGCCTCGGAGATGTTCGCCGAGGCCGGCCATTCCTTCGATGCGCTGGGTGTCGAGATACCGGCGCCGAAACTCAATCTGAAGAAGATGATGGCGCACAAGGACGCGACCGTTTCGGCCAACGTCAATGGCGTCGCCTTCCTGTTCAAGAAGAACAAGATCGACTCGTTTCGCGGCACCGGGAAGGTGGTCGCGGCCGGCAAGGTGTCGGTGTCGGCTGAGGATGGCAAGGTCGAGGAGATCGAGACGAAAAACATCGTTATCGCCACGGGCTCCGATGTCGCCGGCATTCCCGGCGTCAAGGTCGACATCGACGAGAAGGTGATCCTGTCGTCGACCGGAGCGCTGTCGCTGGAGAAGGTGCCTGGCCATCTGGTGGTGGTCGGCGGCGGCGTCATCGGGCTGGAGCTTGGCTCGGTATGGGCGCGGCTCGGCGCCAAGGTCACCGTGGTTGAATTCCTCGACACCATCCTGGGCGGCATGGACGGCGAGGTTTCCAAGCAGTTCCAACGCCTGCTTTCGAAGCAGGGTTTCGAGTTCAAGCTCGGCGCCAAGGTGACCGGCGTTGCCAAGGCCAAGAAGGGCGCGACCGTCACCTTCGAACCGGTCAAGGGCGGGGCGGCCGAGACCATCGAGGCCGACGCGGTGCTGATCTCGACCGGACGCCGCGCATATTCGGATAGCCTTGGACTGAAGGAAGCCGGCGTCGAGGTCGACGAGCGCGGCCGGGTCAAGATAGACAGCCATCTCAGGACAAACGTCGCCGGCATCTACGCCATCGGCGATGTCATCGCCGGACCGATGCTGGCGCACAAGGCCGAGGATGAAGGCGTGGCGGTGGCCGAGACCATTGCCGGCCAGGCCGGCCATGTGAATTACGACGTCATTCCGAGCGTCGTCTACACCAGCCCGGAAATCGCTTCGGTCGGCAAGACAGAGGAAGAGCTGAGGAAGGCCGGCATCGACTACAAAAGCGGCAAATTCCCGTTCACCGCCAACGGCCGCGCGCGCGCCATGCTGCACACGGACGGCTTCGTGAAGATCCTCGCCGACAAAGCCAGCGACCGCGTGCTCGGCGTCCACATTGTCGGCTTCGGCGCCGGCGAGATGATTCATGAGGCGGCGGTGCTGATGGAATTCGGCGGCTCATCCGAAGACCTCGCCCGCACCTGCCACGCGCATCCGACAATGTCGGAAGCGGTGAAGGAAGCAGCGCTGGCGACGTTCTTCAAGCCGATCCATATTTAAGGAAACGCTGGAGGGACAGCACCCCCCTGTGGCCTGCCGGCCATCTCCCCCTCAAGCGGGGAGATTGGACTTCACCGCCGCGTCGCGAGCTTTCAAGTTTCTCACGTTTCTAACCTGGCGCTGTTCGTGAACTGCCGATCTCCCCTCTCGAGGAGGAGATGTCCGGCAGGACAGAGGGGGCGGTGAAGAATCGCGACGCTCGCCGATAGGTGCCCCAAACAAAACGGCCCGCTTTTCAGCGGGCCGTTCTTGGCTGGAATCAAGATGCCAGATCAGTTGGCCAGATTACGGGCTCGGCGCCGGAGCGGGCGCGGGTGCCGGGGCTGGCGCAGGAGCCGGTGCGGGAGCAGGGGCTGGTGCGGGAGCCGGTTCGGCGGGCTTCATCGGCTCAGCCGGTGCAGGTGCGGGCGCCGGTGTGCTGGCTGCCGGCGGCTCTGCGGGTGCAGGATGTTCGCCGCTTCTGCCGAAAACATAGTACGCGACAATCGCAAGGATGACGACGACCAGCGCAATCAGCCAGCCGCTGCCACCACCCGACCTGGGCGCTGGATCGTTAGGGTTCGCCATAAAAGTGTCCTCCGTGGATGAAAAGCATCAATCAACACCCCTCAACGCGCAACCGTTGAACGGGTTCATACTAGGCCTTCAAATTGACGAACGCAGGAAAATTCTGATTCGCAACCGCTTGTTGGCCTGTATTTCCCCCGCAAAATCAATCACGAACGAGGTAGAACGAGCTTAGCTGGCCTTTTCCGCCAAAAATAGGGCCAACCGCCTTCGCTTTGCGAATCAGTTGCGCACCGGACAGAGCCGGGCCTTACGTGATTCGGTATTCAAGACGGGCGCTGCTCAGTCGACGGCGGTGACGGTATAGCCGGCTTTGCGAAAATCCTCGACCAGGCCTTCGGGGCCGGGAAGATGCATGGCGCCGACGGCCATGAAGGCATTGCCCTTGGCCAGGATCGGTGCGGCATGGTCGGCCATGACCTTGTTGCGGCCGGTGATCATCGTCCGGTTGAATTCGGCGTAACCTGCGTCGTCTTCGTCGGGCGAGATCGAACGCAACAGCGGCCAGAAGGTGCCGGTGTCGCCGCGCTGGTAAAGCACGATCATGGTTTCGTTGATGTCGTTTATCTTGTCGCCGAGCTTCAGGGTCTCGACCAGCCCCTTGATGTGGAACGCAAGCGGCAGCGAGGCCATGGCGCGCAGCTGGTTGATTGCGGTCTCCAACCCTTCCACCGGCTTGCCATTAGCCTTGGCGTCCTGCGCCAGCTTGACGTCGAGAACCGGTGCGCCGCCTGCCTGACGGGCGACCTCACAGACCGGCAGCGCGACCATGGCCGACAGCAGCCACGGCTTCATCTTGGAGACGCTCGCCGGCGGAATGCCGCGCGCATCGAGCCCTTTGTTCACCACCGCCGCATCCTCCGGCGACAACAGCGACGACAACGTCGTGTTGTCGGTGAACATCATCAGCTCGGGTTCCTTGAGCATGGCATCCATCATCTTCTGCTTGTCGAGCACGTCGGTGGTCTCGATGATGATGGTGCCGGCAGCGTCATAGGCTTTCCTGGCTGCCGGCGGCAGAGTGGTCACGCGCGGGTCGGTCATGTGCATGGTGCCGAACAGGAAGGATGGCTTTTCGCCTGATTTCTCCAGCTTCCACAACAGGCCCTTGCCGTTCAGCGTCGCTGCTGCTTCCGTCTCGATCCTGGAATAGGTGGCGGGGTCTTCCTTCTGCAGGGCCGACAGCAGATCGGCGCCGGCGCAGGCCGGGGCTTCGGCATGCGCCCTGCCCATGGCAAGCAGCAGCACGACGAGAAAAGACAGGCAAAACACGGCGTTGAGCGCGACGAGCAGCTTCAGCGACACAAGGGCCGCGCGATCGGCAATGGCAAGGGCGCGTTTCATGGTGCGGTTCTAGGACTGAAAAGCGGCGAAACGGTTAACCGGCGTGGGGAAATTGTCCTGGACTTATACAGTGGTCACGCGCGGGGATGCGCGGATTCGTAAATCTCGAGCAGTCTTGCGGTGTCGACGCCGGTATAGACCTGCGTCGTTGACAGGCTGGCGTGGCCGAGCAGTTCCTGGATGGTGCGCAGGTCGCCGCCGCGCCCGAGCAGATGGGTGGCGAAGGAATGGCGCAACGCGTGCGGCGTCGCGGTGTCGGGCAGGTTCAGCGCCGAGCGCAGCCTGGCCATGTCGCGCTGGACGATGGCCGGGTTGAGCGGCCCGCCGCGGGCGCCGCGAAACAGCAGGCCCTTGGGATCGAGATGGTAGGGACACCGTTTTCGGTATTCGGCGATTGCCCGGAGCGCCACCGGCAGCACCGGCACCAGCCGTGTCTTGCCACCCTTGCCGGTGACGCGCAGCACGGTGTCGGCTTCCGATGCCAGGTCGGCGGCGCTGAGGCCCAGCGCTTCGGAAATGCGCAGGCCCGATCCATAAAGCAGCGTCAGCACGGCGGCGTTGCGGGCGGCGATCCAAGGCTCTTCAGCCAGCTGGCCTTCCACCGACACGACATGTTTGGCATCGCTGGCGGTCAGCGGCTTGGGCAGCGATTTCGGCTGGCGCGGCGCGCGCAACGCCGCGGCACCGGCGGCATTGGCGAGACCGCGCCGTTCGAGGAAGCGCAGCAGCGAGCGGATGCCGGCGAGGCCGCGTCCGAGCGTGCGGGCGCCGGCGCCGGCGTTGCGCCGCGCGGCAAGAAAGCCGCGCAGATCGGCCGGGCGGAGAGTGGCGATGTCGGAAAGACCAGGCGAGCCGCCGCAATGCCCTGTGAGGAAATGCAGGAACTGGCGCGTGTCGCGCTCATAGGCTTCGACGGTCGCCGGCGACAGCCGGCGCTCGCACGCCAGCATCTTCAGCCAGCTTTCGCGCGCTGCCTGGAGGTCGGGTTTTGCCGGGATGAGAAATTCCTGCATGCCGCCATTGTCAGGCAGCCGGGTTAGGAAGCGGTGAAGAACCTGTCATTGAAATGACGCCGGTAGGGCGTTAGAGCAGGGCAAAGGATATCAGCCATGTCGAAGCCCCAGAACCCCGTGCAAATGGCCGTGATCGGCGCCGCCCACGGCATCAAGGGCGAATTGCGGGTGAAGACTTTCACTGGCGAGCCGATGGCGCTGGCCGATTATGGGCCGCTCTATGCCAAGGACGGCCGCGCCTTCCAGATCATCGACATCAGGCCCGCCAACACCGTCGTGGTGGTGCGCTTCAAGGGCATTGCCGACCGCAACGCCGCCGAGGCGCTGGCCGGAACCGAGCTGTTCGTCGACCGCTCGATGCTGCCCGACGATGGCGAGGAGGACGAATTCTACCACGCCGATCTCGTCGGACTTGAAGTCCGCGACGATAAGGACGCGGTCATCGGCAAGGTGGTGGCGGTGCATAATTTCGGCGGCGGCGACATTCTCGACGTTACCCTCGGCGGGCGCAAAGGCGTGCTGATCCCGTTCACCCAGGCCGCCGTGCCTCAGGTTTCGATCGCCGAAGGTTTTCTCCGCGTCGACCCGGCAGCCGCCGGCCTTGTCGAGGATGAGGATGGCGACGCGCCGCGCGAAGAAGATTTCGACGCGAAGGGCCGACCGCGTGGGCCGCGCGAAGCCGGAGGCAACCGGTGACGTTCAAGGCGTCGGTGCTGACGCTCTATCCCGAGATGTTTCCGGGCGGGCTAGGCCTGTCGCTGGCCGGACGGGCGCTCGAAGTCGGGACATGGTCGCTGGAAGCTATCCAGATCCGCACCTTCGCCAGCGATCGCCATCACACCGTCGACGACACGCCGGCCGGCGGTGGCGCCGGCATGGTGATGCGCGCCGATGTGCTGGCCAAGGCGATCGATCACACGTCGCCGGCGGGCGATCCGCGGCCGCGTTTGCTGATGAGCCCGCGTGGAAAGCCGCTGACGCAGGCGCGCGTGCGCGAACTGGCTGGCGGGCCAGGCGCCGTCATCGTTTGCGGCCGGTTCGAGGGCGTCGACCAGCGGCTGATCGAGGCGCGTGGACTGGAAGAGGTCTCCATCGGCGATTTCATCCTGTCGGGCGGCGAGCCGGCGGCGCTTGTGCTGCTCGACGCCGTGGTGCGGCTGTTGCCCGGCGTCATGGGCAATGCGGTGTCGGGCGAGGAAGAAAGTTTCGAGAACGGCCTGCTCGAACACCCGCATTACACGCGGCCACAGGAGTTCGAGGGCAGGCCGATCCCCGACGTGCTGGTCTCCGGCAACCACAAGAAGATCGCCGCCTGGCGGCGTGCGGAGTCCGAGAAGCTGACCAGGGAGCGCCGGCCGGATTTGCTCGCCGCTCAGCCCTTGGCAAAGTAGTAGACGGCGAGAAACAGGCCGACGGCGATGACGAAGCCGCGTACTGCGTTTTGCGGCACGCGCTTGGCGGCCCAGACGCCGGCATAGCCGCCGAGCGCGCCGCCGGGGATCATGATGATTGCCTGCGGCCAGGCGACGACGCCGCCGGAGACGAAGACCAGTATGGCAACGGCGGCGATGACAACGGCCAGCATGTTCTTCAGCGCGTTCAGCCGGTGATAGTCGCCGGCTTGCGTCAGGCCGAGCGTCGCCAGCATCATGACGCCCATGCCGGCGCCGAAGAAGCCGCCATAGATGGCGGTAGCGAACTGCGCCAGCGAACCGGCCAGAGAGCCGACCGTGGCTTCATGCCCAGGCTTCGGCGTTGGTTTCAGCCACGGCCCGGCGGCGAACAAGGCGGTTGCGGCCAGCAGCAGCCACGGCACGAGGGCGCGGAACGACGGATTTGAGAGCGCCAGCAGGATGAGCGCACCGGCCAGCGCGCCCAAAGCCGAGATCAGGCAAAGCAGCAGCGCGCCGCGCCAGAAATGCTTGATGTCGGTCCAGTAAGCCAGCGTCGAGGTGATGTAACCGGGAAACTGCGTTACCGAGGACGTGGCGTTGGCGACGATCGGCGGCAGGCCGGCCAGCGTCATGGCGCCGAAGGTTATGAAGGTGCCGCCGCCGGCAACCGCGTTGACGGCGCCTGACAGAAAACCCGCGAGGAAGAGCAGGACTGCGTCGAAAACAGACATTGTGAGGCCGCCGGACAAGTGTGCTGCTCCCGGATTAGGAAGCTTGAAGGGCCGGCGCAACCCTGCACTGGACGATTGCGTGGTGGCATGCGACCAAAAAAGACAGGGCCAAGGCGTGACAAGTCAGTGAAATAGCTGTATGTGCCCGCCCGTACTGGCGAGAAAAATCTCCCGGACCCGTCAACAATGACGGTGTAGTCGCCCCTGCCCAATGTTTCGAAGACAAGATGTCTCGGGGACAAAGGGCATAGCCGAGCGGTCAATGGAACTGCAAGGCGAGTGTCGGACGCTCTGACTGTCGGAAGAACAAGAAGTGGACTATTGAGATGGATATCATCCGTCAGCTCGAGGCCGAACAGGCCGCCAAGATCGAAGCCAAGCGCAAGCTTCCCGAGTTTCAGCCCGGCGACACCGTGCGCGTCCAGGTCCGCGTGACCGAAGGCACCCGCACCCGCGTCCAGGCCTATGAGGGCGTCGTCATCGCCCGCGCCGGCGCCGGCTTCCAGGAAAATTTCACCGTCCGCAAGATCTCCTACGGCGAAGGCGTCGAGCGCGTTTTCCCGGTCTACTCGCCGATGGTCGAAGGCGTCGAGATCGTGCGCCGCGGCAAGGTGCGCCGCGCCAAGCTCTATTATTTGCGCGACCGTCGCGGCAAGTCGGCCCGTATTTCGGAAAACACCGGCGTGCGCGCCCGCAAGCTGAACGATGAGGAGCGCGACGCGCTGAACGCTGAGAAGGCCCGCATCGAAGCCGAGAAGGTTGCCGCTGCCCAGGCGCTGGCCGGCGAGACGGCCGCCAAGGAAGCTGCCGAGAAGAAGGCCGTCGACGAAGCCGCCAAGGCCGCCGACGAGGCTGCAAAGGCGGCGGAAGCGACCCCGGCCGAATAAACCTGGTCCAAGGATTTTGAAAAGGCGGCTTCGGCCGCCTTTTTTCGTTTCACCAGACTGTGAACGATTGCCGGCCGAGAGTTTGGCCATGGCTGTTGACTAATTATCTTGTACACTAAATGATAGTGACAAATAAAATGGAGAACTGACATGGCACTCTACACCACACAGGCTCGCGTCACCGGCGGCCGCGCCGGCCACGGCGAGACCAGCGACGGCCTGCTGAAGGTCGACCTCGCTTTGCCGAAGGAGCTCGGCGGACAGGGTGGCGCCACCAATCCCGAGCAGCTGTTCGCGGTCGGCTATGCCGCCTGCTTCGAAAGCGCCATCCGCTTCGTCGCGCGCAAGCAGAAGCTGCCGCTGGACGATGCGGCGGTGAGCGCCACCGTCAGCCTGCTTCCCAATGGTGAAGGCTTCAAACTTGGTGTCGCACTGGGCGCCGAGACCAAAGGCCTTGATCAGGCGGCGGCGGAAGCGCTTGTATCGGCCGCGCATCAGATTTGCCCCTATTCCAATGCGATCAAAGGCAATGTCGAGGTGGCGCTTTCGACCGTGGCGCTTCCGGCAAAGGCAGCATGACGACGAAGACCGAAACCAGGGCCAGCGAAGTCCCGGCGGACACCGCCGGGAGCATCGCCGTTCCGCGCCTCGACCAGCAGCTCTGCTTCGCGCTCTATTCGGCGAGCGGGCTGATGACCAAGCTCTATCGGCCGCTGCTTGACCCGCTCGGCCTGACCTATCCGCAATATTTGGCGATGCTGGCGCTGTGGCAGCATGCGCCGAGCACGGTCGGCGAACTCGGCGAGGCGCTGGGGCTGGATTCGGCGACATTGACGCCTCTGCTCAAGCGGATGGAAGCGGCTGGTCTCGTCACCCGCCGTCGCGATCCGGCCGACGAGCGCCGCGTGCTGGTCGAACCGACTGCCAAGGGCCAGGCGCTGCGCGCCCGCATCAAGGACGTATCCGCAGGCCTTGCCTGCGCCATGCCGCTGGAAGTCGAGGAGCTGAAGTCGCTGCACCGGACCTTGACCGGATTTGTCGCCAGGCTGCGTGAGGCTACGTCACCATCCTGATCCGTCATCTGACGGGTTCCCGTGTCCAGGAGGGGCCTGGTTTGCCGGCGGCGCAATCACGGAATAAATTCCGACCACGGGGCGTTCTAAAACCGCGTTGGTTGAAGGCATTGGAATCCGCTTTCACCGGACGCTGAGCACCGGACCGGCTTGCAAGCCGTCTGCGGACGGCTAAAGTCGCGCCTGGATTTTCATGCGAGCCCGGCTGCAAGCGGGCTTCTCATCCTGGAGCGTGTCATGACCAAATCGAAGCTGCTGCTGGCCGCCCTCGCGGCCTGTTTCCTCGCGCCCGTCGCTGCATGGGCGGCCGATGCGCTGCCCGATCTCGGCGGCAAGAAGGTCGTGGTGGTGACGGAAAACGCCTATCCGCCGCTGCAGTTCATCGACGCCAAGACCGGCAAGCAGATCGGCTGGGAGTATGACGCGATGGACGAAATCGCCAAGCGGCTGAACTTCAAGGTGGAGTACCAGAACACCTCCTGGGACGCGATGATCCAGGCGGTTTCCGACAACCAGTACAACATTGGCATGACCGGCATCACCATCAAGGACGACCGAAAGGAGAAGGTCGATTTCTCCGACCCCTATATGCGTTCGGAGCAGTTCATGCTGGTGCGCGCCGATGAAAGTCGCTTCACCGACGCCAAGACCTTCGCCGCCTTCAAGGACGGGTTGATCGGCGCGCAGGCCGGAACGACGCCGTTCTACACCGCCGTCTACAGCGTGCTCGACGGCAATGAGCAGAACCCGCGCATCAAGCAGTTCGAGACCTTCGGCGCTTCGGTGCAGGCACTGAAATCCGGCGACGTCGATGTCGTCCTGACCGACGGCACCGCCGGCAAAGGCTATGTCGATGCCTCCGGCGGCAAGCTCAAGCTGATCGGCGGCCCGCTCGGCACCGAGGATTTTGGCTTCATCTTCCCGAAGGGCTCGGACCTGGTGAAGCCGGTCAACGCGGCGATCGCGGCGCTGAAGGCCGACGGCACGATCGAGGCGCTGAACAAGAAGTGGTTTCTCGACTACAAGATGGGGCAGTAGGCCGTCTTGGCGCGACGGCCGCTGACCCCCCTTGCGGGGGAGATGCCCGGCAGGGCAGAGGGGGGTGTGAAGGATCGCCTCCCTTTTGTTTTGAGCTTTTCCAAAGAGGCCAAAGGTTGTGACTGTAACCGTTTGACAGGTTGGAGGGACAGCACCCCCCTCTGTCCTGCCGGACATCTCCCCCGCAAGGGGGGAGATCGGCAGATCTTGCGAGCGCAGCTGTTCACCAGCGTTGGGCATTGATGCTCGCCTCAACCTCAAAACCCGATTTTCCCTGGTGGCTTGCCGCCGCGATCGCGCTCGCCGTCGTCGCTGCGCTCTCCATTGCCGCCAGCGATCTCTACGCCCAGGTTTTTGCCACCGTCGCCAAAGGCATCGGCATCACCATTCTTGTCACCGTGGTCGCCTTCGCGCTGGCTTCCGCCGTCGGGCTCGGCATTGCGCTGATGGGGCTGTCGGGGTCGCGTTGGCTCAAGCAGATCGCTCGTTTCTATGTCGAGATCATCCGCGGCGTGCCGATCCTGGTGCTGTTGTTCTGGATCGCCTTCGCCGGCGCGCCGGCCTTCGTGGCTGCGTGGAATGCGCTGACCGCGCCGCTGCAAAACGCCGGCTATCTCGGCGAGCTTTTGGTGCGCGACGTGTCGCTGTTGTGGCGTGCGATCATGGCGCTGACCATCGGTTATTCCGCCTTCATCTCCGAGGTCTTCCGCGCCGGCATCCAGTCAGTCGAGAAAGGCCAGATCGAGGCTGCCAAGGCGCTCGGGCTGACGCGCACGCAGCGCTTCCGGCTGATCGTCTTCCCACAGGCGATCCGCACCATCCTGCCGCCGCTCGGCAATGACTTCGTCGCCATGGTCAAGGATTCCTCGCTGGTCTCGGTGCTCGGCGTCGCCGACATCACGCAGATGGGCAAGATCTACGCCGCCGGCTCGTTCCGCTTCTTCGAGACCTATTCGATCGTCGCCTATATCTATCTCATCCTCACTGTCAGCCTGTCGCTGGCACTGCGGGGGCTGGAGCAACGACTGCGGCGGGCGCAGCAGGAATAGAAGTCCGACGCGGGCACGGCTACGATCGCGGACGACAGGATTCCGGAGGATGCAGGCGATGACGATCGACAAGGCCAATGCGGCGCTGGGCACCGTCTATTCGGCCGACACGCCGAAAGGGCTGTCCAAGGCCTATGCGGACTGGGCCGCGACCTATGACAGCGAAACCGCTTCGCTAGGCTATCTGCTGCCGTTCCTGATCACCGCCTGGGTGGCGCGCCATGTGCAGGTGGGCGAAGGACCGCTGCTCGACGCCGGCTGCGGCACCGGCCTGTCGGGCCCGTCATTGAAGGCGCTGGGTTATCACGACATTGCCGGGCTCGACCTCTCCGACGACATGCTGAAGATCGCCGGCAGCCGCAATGCCTATGGCGATCTGAAGCAGGCAATGCTCGGCGGGCCGCTGCCCTGGCCAGACGGGCATTTCCGCGCCTTCTTCTCGACTGGCGTGTTCACCATCAGCCATGCGCCGGCGTCCGGCCTGCACGAGCTTGTCCGCATCACCAGAAAAGGCGGCCACGCCATCTTCACCGTGCGCGACCAGGTGTTTGACAGCGGCGGCTTCCAGGCCGTGTTCGACGGGCTGGAGCGGGCCGGGAAATGGCGGCCGGCCGAGCAAAGCCCATGGTTCCGCTGCTATGCGATCGCCGAGCCGGACGCGCTGGTGAAGACTTTTGTGTTCGAGGTGCTTTGAGCGCCGCCCTCTTCGCCTTCTCTCACAAGGGGAGAAGCGAAAACACGCCGCAATTGCCGAAAAGCCAAAACATTGGTATGAGCCACGCCATGGAAGAGCTTTTTGGCGATCCGGCCTATAAGGGTTTCGTGCTGCAGGACAGAAAACGCCTGCCGTCGCGTTTCTCTTCGCGCATTTCCGGCGCGCTCACCAGCCAACTTAGCTAAGCCGCTTTCGCCGGGCCGAAGGCTTCGGCGCGTCTGCCCTTCCCCTTTTTGCAAATCGACGGATTTACGCACATGAGCGCACCGCGCACCCTCTACGACAAGATTTTCGACGACCATGTCGTCGATCGCCAGGATGATGGCACCTGTCTGCTCTACATCGACCGCCATCTCGTCCATGAAGTGACCAGCCCGCAGGCCTTCGAAGGTCTGCGCATGACCGGCAGAAAAGTCCGGCATCCGGAAAAGACGCTGGCCGTGGTCGATCACAATGTCTCGACCTCGCCCGAGCGCAAGTTCGGCATCAAGAACGAGGAAAGCCGCATCCAGGTCGAGGCCTTGGCCAAGAACGCTAGGGATTTCGGTGTCGAATATTATTCCGAGAACGATATCCGCCAAGGCATCGTCCACATCATCGGGCCGGAGCAGGGCTTCACGCTGCCTGGCATGACGATCGTCTGCGGCGACAGCCACACCTCGACGCATGGCGCCTTCGGCGCACTGGCGCATGGCATCGGCACCTCCGAGGTCGAGCATGTGCTGGCGACGCAGACGTTGATCCAGCGCAAGGCCAAGAACATGCTGGTGCGTGTCGATGGCCAGTTGCCGGAAGGCGTCACCGCCAAGGACATTATCCTCGCCATCATCGGCGAGATCGGCACCGCCGGCGGCACCGGCTATGTCATCGAATATGCCGGTGAGGCGATCCGCGCGCTGTCGATGGAAGGCCGCATGACGATCTGCAACATGTCGATCGAGGGCGGCGCGCGCGCCGGCCTGATCGCGGCCGACGAAACCACCTTCGCCTATGTCAAGGGCAAGCCGCGCGCGCCGAAGGGCGCGTCGTGGGACGCCGCGCTCGAATACTGGAAGACGCTGCAGTCCGACGAGGGCGCGCATTTCGACAAGGTGATCGTGCTCGACGCGGCCAAGCTGCCGCCGATCGTCTCCTGGGGTTCCTCGCCCGAGGACGTCGTTTCGGTGCAGGGCGTCGTTCCCAATCCGGAAGAGATCACGGACGAGAACAAGCGGACGTCAAAGATCCGCGCGCTCGACTATATGGGACTGACGCCGGGCACGAAGATCACCGACATCACGCTCGACCGCGTCTTCATCGGCTCCTGCACCAATGGCCGCATCGAGGATCTGCGTGCGGTGGCCAAGGTGGTCGAAGGCAAGACGGTGAGTGCGCATGTCGATGCGATGATCGTGCCGGGCTCCGGTCTGGTCAAGGAACAGGCGGAGGCCGAGGGTCTCGACAAGATCTTCATTGCCGCCGGTTTCGACTGGCGCGAGCCGGGCTGCTCGATGTGCCTGGCCATGAACGACGACCGGCTGAAGCCGCATGAGCGCTGCGCCTCGACCTCGAACCGCAATTTCGAAGGCCGGCAGGGCTTCAAGGGCCGCACCCATCTGGTATCGCCGGCGATGGCGGCGGCGGCGGCGATCGCCGGCCATTTCGTCGACATCCGCGACTGGAAATAGCGCAGACTGGTTCAAGCCTGATCTGAGCGTATGCAAAACCCCGAACGGCAAAACCGTTCGGGGTTTTGTTTAAAGCGCGCCGCTCTAAGACCCTTGGGGTATATGCCCTAGCCGGCACGGCGGATGATTTCATGAAATTCCTCCCGGCTGCCGGGTTCGTCGGCCGCGACCACCAGCGCCAGTTCGCGCTCGTCGAAGATCTTGAACCACTCGTCCCATTCGACCAGCTCGTAGCCGCCTGCGTTGACCGGGCGTTCAGGCTGATCCTGGTCCTGATAGGCGTGCTGGCCGAAGACGAGCCTCAGCAACGGCTGCGTTCCGGTCTCGGGCGATACATCGACGATCGCCGGAAATCCGGCGCGCCCTGCGGCCCATGAGCGAATTGCGTCGTGATCGGTCAGCGTGATCGTGTCGGCCATGAACAACTTCTCCTTGATTGCTGTCAGGAAACGCCGGCCTCAGGTCCCGGTTCCGTGCACCAGCTTCATGAGTGGCGACTTGCATATTCGTCCCGGCTTAACCGCTTGTTGGGGCTTGCGCTCTAAGGTCTTCCCTCACGTCAAGCGGGAAGTCACCGTCCTTTGGACACCGGCCTGTTCATAGCGCTGCTCAATCCGACGATCGCGCTGGCGCTCGGCGCGGCGTTCCTCGTGCTGTGGTTCTATCAGCGCCACCGGCCCTATCTGGCTGTGCTCGGCACGAGCTATTGCGTGTCCGCGCCCGGCTTCCTGCTGCAGTATTTCACGCTGCCCGGCGGCATGGTGCTGACCAAGCTGGTCTCCAACCTCTGCTTCACGCTCGCCGCCTGTTGCCTCGTCGGTGCGATCATCTCACGCTACGGCAGGCGCGTGCCCTATATCGCGATCGGCATTCTGGCGGGTGGCGGGATGGTGGCATTCTGCTGGTTCCTGTTCGTCCAGCCGGACTTGACTTGGCGCATCCTGTCGATCAATTTCGGCTTTGGCGGCCTCAGCCTGCTGGTCGCCGCCGAGCTGCGCGCCGTGCGCAAGAACGGCCCGACGGAAAAAATCCTGTTCGTATTGTCGCTGCTGTCCGGGCTGAACTTCATCGGCCGCACGCTGCTCGTCGTCATCTCGCACGGGCCGTTCACCAGCTATGACGGGTTTTATGGCTCGTCCTACTGGACGACGGCGCTTTTGACGCACGCGCTGCTGTCGTTGCTGATCGCGCTCTGCCTGTTCTCGGCAGCTGCGCTCGACGTGATGAAGGCGCTGAAGACCGAGACGCACACCGATCCGCTGTCTGGCCTGCTCAACCGCAGGGGTTTCGAGGAGCGCGCCTTGCTGGTGCTGCAGCATTGCGCTGTTACCAAGGTGCCGGTCGCGCTGGTGCTGGCCGATCTCGATCACTTCAAGGCGCTCAACGACAAATACGGACATGCCGCGGGCGACCAGGTGATCGCCGACTTCGCCGCCAAGCTTCGCGCGGCCGCCGGCACGCGTGCGGTTGCCGGCCGCATCGGCGGCGAGGAGTTCGCTGTGCTTCTGTCGCTGAGCGATCTTGCCACGGCGCGGCTGTTTGCCGAAGCCGTGCGCACGCACTATTCGGCCGGCAGTGTCGACGGGTTGCCGCCGGGCACCAGGGTGACCGCGAGCTTCGGCGTCGCGGCGCGCACCGGCGACGAAGGGCTGGAGCCGCTGATGCGGCGCGCCGACGAAGCGCTCTACAAGGCCAAGAAGAACGGCCGCGACAGCGTGCGATTGTCCTATGAGCGGGCGGAAACGGTGTTCATCCCGGATACAGGCAGCGTCGGTTAGCGTCTCGCTTAAACGGCCTCTCGGCCGTGCCGGATCATCAGCGGCAAGGGCTGAGGTTGGGCATTTCGCCATCGGAGAGGCCGTACATATAGGAGCGGCCCTTCACGAACACCGGCGGCTGGTAGCAGCCACGCCTGGAGATGTGATCCGCCTCGTCTTCATAAAGGACTTCCGGTCCCGCTTCCGGCTGCCCGGCGCTGGTGTAGTCGGACAATTTCTTGGCCAGCCTGCCTTGGCCGACAATGATGCGCTTGTAGCCGGCGGCGCTGTCGATGACGAGATTGCCCAGGGAATCGGCATAGACGCGGTCATGATGGCGCGACCAGGCCATTGCCGGGGCGGCGAAGCCGAGACTGGCTGTCGCCAGCACAAGCGCCGCAAGGCGCGCTCTTCCTGAATTCGAAAGCATGGTGTCCTCTCTGCTGTGGACCCGATCGAATCGGAAATTAACCTTTTCTTAACCTTTGTTAAGAGGGCAGGCGCATCCGGCGGCGATCTCTCGCCAAACATGGTTAATATCCGACGGGATGGAAAACCCGGGCGTCATCATTCGGCCATGCTTGCCCGCACCATCGGCCGCGACGCACACAACTACGCTGACGTCGGGTGAGCTTGATCTTGGTGGAACATCGCGGCTAGTTAGCCGCGCAGGAGGACAGCATATGGCGTTACGCCGGACGTTTCGGGTGACGCTGTTGTCGATCCCCTTGCTGACTGCCGCAGCCTGCGTGCCGCAGAACGGCGCGCCGACGGCGGTGAATACCGTACCACCCACTGTCGCGCCCGCGCCGGCTCAGCAGTCCGCCGCACCTGTGGCGCCCCCGGCTTCCGCAACGGCTCCGACAGCACCTGCCGCACCTTCAGCCAAGATCGTCACCGATCTTACCGCGCCGCGGTCTGCTGTCGGCACGGCAACTTACAGATGCGGCAATGGCGGCATGATCACCATCCAGAACCTCGGCACGGCGTTGCGTGTTGTCAGGCCCGATGGCACGACCGAGGAGTTTGCCGCATCACCCGCCAACCAGTCCAGCCGCTACCAGGAAGCCGCGTCGCATGACGCAATCGTGATCGACGCGCGCGAGGCGCTGGTGATGAAGAGGGGCTCGACACCACAGACCTGCAAACGATAGCCTGGCGTCGATTGCAAAGGAAATGCCGCACTGCAGCGAACGGTGCGCCGGCTTTCGACGGTGGCCAAATCGATTGAAGCGAAACAGCAGCCTTTTGTCAGACTAAATGACGTTTTCAAAACGATTTTCTGGCTTTGACGCGGTGCAAAAAGAGCATTAGAAACCGGCTGTCTGAAGTCATATATCGAGGCGGCAAGTGCCGCTTTCCACCGCGGCTCCGGACATCGAACTGGGGCAGCCATGAGCAAATCACCAGCCACCCGAACCGCCAGACGTGAACGGCCGCTCTCGCCGCACCTGACGATTTACCGCCCACCGATCACCATGACGATGTCGATCATTCACCGCATCACTGGCGGGGCGCTGTATTTCGGCACGCTGCTGGTCGCCGCGTGGCTGATGGCGGCGGCGAGTTCGCAAGGCGCTTTCGATTGGATCAACTGGGCCTTCGGCACCTGGCTCGGCCGGCTCATCCTGTTCGGCTACACCTGGGCGCTGATGCACCACATGCTGGGCGGCGTGCGCCATCTCGTCTGGGACACCGGCGCCGGGCTGGAGAAACACACGGCATCGAAGATCGCCTGGGCGACGCTCGCCGGTTCCATCTTGCTCACGCTGCTGATCTGGGTCGCCGGCTACATGGCGCGGGGAACCTTGTGATGAGCGGCACGAACAACAACAATATGCGCACGCCGCTGGCCAAGGTCCGCGGTCTGGGCTCGGCCCGCGAAGGCACCGGGCATTTCTGGCGACAGCGGCTGACGGCCATTGCCAACATCCCGCTGATACTGTTCTTCGTCGGGTTCCTGATCGCGCTCAATGGCGCCGGCTTCGCCGAGGTGCGGGCGGCGCTCGCCAGTCCGTTCGTGGCGCTGGTGTTGGCGCTGGTGCTCGTTTCCGGTCTCACCCATATGCGTGTCGGCATGCAGGTCATTATCGAGGATTACGTGCATGCCGAAGGCATGAAGCTGGCGCTGATCGCACTCAGCACGTTTTTCACCATAGCGGTCGGCGTCGCCTCGATCTTCGCCCTGCTCAAACTGGCATTCGGAGGCTGATTTGGCCAAGGACGCGAAATCGGCCACCGGCTATACCTTTGTCGACCACAAGTTCGACGTGGTGGTCGTCGGCGCCGGCGGCGCCGGCCTGCGCGCCACGCTCGGCATGGCCGAGCAGGGCCTGCGCACGGCCTGCATCACCAAAGTGTTCCCGACCCGCTCGCACACGGTGGCGGCACAAGGCGGCATTGCCGCGTCGCTGTCCAACATGGGTCCGGATTCCTGGCAGTGGCACATGTACGACACCGTCAAGGGTTCGGACTGGCTGGGCGACGTCGACGCCATGGAATATCTGGTGCGCGAGGCACCGGCGGCGGTCTACGAGCTCGAGCATTACGGCGTGCCGTTCTCGCGCACCGAAGAGGGCAAGATCTACCAGCGGCCGTTCGGCGGACACATGATGAATTATGGCGACGGCCCGCCGGTGCAGCGCACCTGTGCTGCCGCCGACCGCACCGGTCACGCCATCCTGCACACGCTCTACGGCCAGTCGCTGAAGAACAATGCACAGTTCTTCATCGAGTATTTTGCGCTCGACCTGATCATGGAACCGGACGGCACCTGCACCGGCGTCGTCGCCTGGAACCTCGACGACGGCACTATCCATCGCTTCTCCGCCAAGATGGTGGTGCTGGCGACCGGCGGATATGGCCGCGCCTATTTCTCGGCGACGTCGGCGCACACCTGTACAGGCGACGGCGGCGGCATGGCGGCACGGGCCGGCTTCCCGTTGCAGGATATGGAGTTCGTGCAGTTTCATCCGACCGGCATCTACGGCGCCGGCTGCCTGATCACCGAAGGCGCGCGCGGCGAGGGCGGCTATCTCGTCAATTCCGAGGGCGAGCGCTTCATGGAGCGCTACGCGCCGTCGGCCAAGGACCTGGCCTCGCGCGACGTCGTCTCGCGTTGCATGACGCTGGAGATCCGCGAAGGCCGCGGGGTCGGCAAGAACAAGGACCATATCTTCCTGCATCTCGACCATCTCGATCCGGCCGTGCTGCATGAGCGGCTGCCGGGCATTTCGGAATCGGCCAGGATTTTCGCCGGCGTCGACCTGACCAAGGAGCCGATCCCCGTGCTGCCGACGGTGCACTACAATATGGGCGGCGTGCCGACCAATTACTGGGGCGAGGTGCTGAACCCGACTGTCGAGAATCCTGACCGGGTGTCACCCGGGCTGATGGCGGTCGGCGAGGCCGGCTGTGCCTCCGTGCACGGCGCCAACCGGCTGGGCTCGAACTCGCTGATCGATCTGGTGGTGTTCGGCCGCGCCGCCGCAATCCGCGCCGGCCAGGTCATCGACCGCAATTCGGCGATCCCTTCGCCCAACGAAGCCTCGGTCGAAAACATCATGGACCGCTTCGACCGGCTGCGCCACGCCAATGGCTCGACGCCAACCGCCGTTCTGCGTGAGAAAATGCAGAAGGCGATGCAGGAAGACGCCGCCGTGTTCCGCACACAGGAGTCGCTCGAAAACGGCTGCAAGCGCATTTCGCAGATATGGACCGAGCTCAAGGACCTGAAAGTCTCCGACCGCTCGATGATCTGGAATTCCGACCTGGTCGAGACGCTGGAGCTGGAAAATCTGATGGCCAACGCCATCACCACGGTCTACGGCGCCGAGGCGCGCAAGGAGAGCCGCGGCGCGCATGCGCGCGAAGATTTTTCGGCCCGAGACGACATTATCTGGCGCAAGCATACGCTGGCCCGGCTAAGCGAGGACGGCCAGGTGAGCCTCAGCTATCGTCCCGTGCACACCGAGCCGCTGGTGGCGGAAAAGGACGGCGGCATCAGTCTTGCCAAGATCGCGCCGAAGGCCAGGGTATACTGACCATGGTGCCGAAGCCCGTCATCCGAAAGGATCTGAGGTAATGGTCGAACTCACGCTTCCCAAGAACTCCAAGGTGCAGCCGGGCAAGACCTGGCCGAAGCCGGAGGGCGCCACCAACCTGCGGGAATACCGCATCTACCGCTGGTCGCCCGACGATGACGAGAACCCGCGCATCGACACCTATTTCGTCGACATGGACGATTGCGGGCCGATGGTGCTCGATGCGCTGCTCTGGATCAAGAACAAGATCGACCCGACGCTGGCGTTGCGCCGCTCCTGCCGCGAAGGCATTTGCGGCTCCTGCGCCATGAACATCGATGGCTCCAACACGCTGGCCTGCACCAAGGGCTGCGACGACATTTCCGGCGCCGTCAAAGTCTACCCGCTGCCGCATATGCAGGTGGTCAAGGATCTGGTGCCCGACCTCACCAATTTCTACGCCCAGCACGCCTCGATCCAGCCATGGCTGAAGACAGTGTCGCCAGAGCCAGCCAAGGAATGGCTGCAGAGCCATGAGGACCGCGAAAAGCTCGACGGGCTCTACGAGTGCATCCTATGCGCCTGCTGCTCGACCTCGTGCCCGAGCTATTGGTGGAACGGCGACCGCTATCTCGGCCCGGCGACGCTGCTGCAGGCCTATCGCTGGCTGATCGACAGCCGCGACGAAGCCACGGGCGAACGGCTCGACGATCTCGAAGACCCATTCCGGCTCTACCGCTGCCACACCATCATGAACTGCGCCCAGACCTGCCCGAAGGGGCTCAACCCGGCCAAGGCGATTGCCGAAATCAAAAAGATGATGGTGGAGCGTCGGGTTTAGTTGAGGCGAGTTCGCTCGCGGCAATCTCGGACGCGGCGATCCTTCGCGCCCCCCTCTGTCCTGCCGGACATCTCCCCCACGGGTGGGGAGATTGGCCGTCATCGCGGCTTTCGCCAATCTCCAAGGTTGAAGGATGGCGCGCTGTCGGCGAAGCTGCCGATCTCCCCCCGCGTGGGGAGATATCCGGTAGGACAGAGAGGGGGGCGCTGTCTCGCCGGCGCTAGAAAGGATACTCAACCCAATGAGCGAAGAGCTTCCAATCCTTAATCCGGTCGAAGCCCGTGTGCTCGGCTGCCTGATCGAGAAGAAGGAGCTGACGCCGGATGTCTATCCGCTGACGCTGAATGCAGCACTTGTAGCCGCCAACCAGAAGACGGCGCGCGAGCCTGTGATGGCGCTCGAGCCGACAGAGGTGCATCGGACGCTGAAGCTGCTCGAGCAGAAGGGGCTGGTGCGTCAGATGTTCGGCTCGCGCGTCGAGCGCTATGAGCATCAGATGGCGCAGCGCTTCTCGCTAACGAGGCCGCAGACTGCGGTGATCGGCCTGCTTTTGCTGCGCGGGCCGCAGACGGCGCATGAGTTGCTGGCGCGAGCTGAGCGCATGGCGCGGTTTTCGTCGATCGAAGACCTGCGCGCTGAACTCGACATGCTGATCGGCCGCCGACCGCCGCTTATCCAGGAAATACCGCGCGGGCCGGGGCAGCGCGAGGACCGTTTTGTGCATCTGCTCGCCGGCCCCGTGGACGTTGCTGCCCTCTCTGCACAACGGAGTTCGCCGGTCCTGCCGGCCTCTGACCTGGAAGCAAGGATTGAATCGCTGGAGCAGGAAGTCGCAGCGCTTCGCGCCCGGCTTGATGCGCTGGGGGCTTAACTATCACCGGAGCGTTGGCGCGACGGATCGCTGGCCTCTGAAAATGCAAACGCCGGCGTTAAGCCGGCGTTTCTCACTTCGAATCCCTTCGTTTCACCCCAGCTTCGCGTCGAGCGATACTTTGATGGCGCCGAGCGCCTTCGAAACCGGGCATTCGGCCTTGGCCTTCTCGGCCAATTCCTTGAACTTCGCCGCATCGATGCCCGGTACCTTGCCGATCAGGGTGATGGCGCTGCCGGTGATGCCGGTGCCGGGGACCAGCGTCACCACCGCCTTGGCGTCGAGTTCAGTGGCGGGCGTGCCGTTCTCGGCCAGGAAATGCGACAGCTGCATGGCGTAGCAGCCGGCGTGTGCCGCCGCGATCAACTCTTCGGGATTGGTGCCGGATTTGCCGCTCTCGTCCTCGAAGCGAGCCTTGAACGAATAGGGCGTGCCCTTCAAGGTGCCGCTCTGGCTGTCGAGCGTGCCCTTGCCTTCCTTCAGATTGCCTTTCCAGACGGCGTTTGCGGTGCGGTCCATAAAATTCTCCTTGATTACAGCGACAGCGCCGGCCACGCGGCGTTCCCTCCAACTATAGCGCGGCGGCAGGGGAAGACCACCGCGCTGTTTCGGCCGGATGCGACGCCGGCGTGCCCTGCAAATTTTTTCTGAAAAATGTGCGTGCAAAAATGTCGACTTGCATCGGCGCCGGCCGTCCTGCGAGCGTCCACGGATTCTCGTGGCGGATGGAGATCCAAGATGAACAATCTGTTTTCTGCCCATTGGAACGACGCCGACAAAAGCGCGCGTCTACACGAGATCGACTGCTCGCGACCTTCCGGCTTCGGCCGGCTGCTTGCTGCGGTCGCTGTGATCGGCATTGCGGTCTGCGTGCTCGACCACGCTGCTGCCGGCAGGGATGCCGCCGGCGCCGTGATCGCATATGCTTCGTCACAGCAAGGGAGCTGGAAATGAAATATGTCTGTCTGGTCTACGGCGAGGAAAAGGACCTCCATGCCATGACGCCGGAGCGTCTGGCCAAGCTCGACGCCGATTCGATGGCCTATGACCGATCATTGGACCAGCAAGGCAAGCTGATCATCGCGCAGGCGCTGCAATCGGTGAAGACGTCGAAGACGGTGCGGCGGCGCCAAGGCAAGCGGCTGATCACTGACGGTCCGTTTGCCGAAACCAAGGAGCAGTTGCTTGGTTTCGTCATGATCGAAGCCGACACTCTCGAACAGGCGCTGGAGATCGCCGGCAAAATTCCGCTGGCCGAAATCGGCACCGTCGAAGTCAGGGCGATCTACGACGTGCCGGGGTCGTAAGGCAGCAGCGGCGAGGTCATGCAGGCCGGCGGATCATATCCGCCGCCTTCTCGGCGATCATCACCACTGGCGAGGCGGTGTTGCCGGAGACGATGCGCGGCATGATCGAGGCGTCGACGACGCGCAGGCCCTCGACACCGGTCACGCGCAGGTCCGGGCTGACGACGGCGCGGCCGTCGACACCCATCCTACAGGTGCCGACCGGGTGGAAGATGGTCGTCGCGATCGAGCCGATCTGGTGCAGCAGGTCCTCGTCCGACTGGTGGGCGAGACCAGGCAGGATTTCTTCCGGATGGAAGCCGGCAAGAGCCTTGGCGGTCATGATGCTGCGCGCCTGGCGCACCGAACGCAGCGCGATCTCGCGGTCGCGCGCCGTAGAGAGGTAGTTCAGCCGGATCTCCGGCTGCACGGCCAGCTCGCGCGTCGTGGTATGCACCGAGCCGACGCTCTCGGGCCGCAGATTGCAGACCGACATGGTGATTGCCGGGAACGGGTGCAGCGGGTCGCCCAGCCGGTCGGTAGACAAGGGCTGGACGTGGTACTCCAGGTCCGGCGTCGCCATCGACGGATCGGATTTCGAGAACATGCCGAACTGGCTCGGCGCCATCGACATCGGTCCCGAGCGGCCAAAGGCATATTGCAGCGCGATCTTCGCCTTGCCGCTCAGGCTGTTGGCTAGCGTGTTGAGCGTCAGCGCCGACGACACTTTGTAGACAGTGCGGATCTGCAGATGGTCCTGAAGGTTCTCGCCGACATCGGGGCTGGCGTGAACCACATCGATGCCGAGCGCGGCGAGGCGATCCGGCTCGCCGACCCCGGAAAGCTCCAGCAGTTTCGGCGTGTTGATCGAGCCGGCGGTCAGCAGCACCTCGCTCCTGGCCTTTGCCTCGATGGTTTGGCCGCCGACGCGATAACAAACGCCGATAGCACGCTTGCCCTCGAACAACACCGTCTCGACATGCGCGTTGACGACCAGCCTGAGGTTCGGCCGTCGCAGCGCCGGGCGCAAGAATGCCTTGGCTGTGTTCCAGCGCACGCCCTTGCTCTGGTTGACTTCGAAGAAGCCGGACCCCTCATTGTCGCCGTCGTTAAAATCCTCGCGCGGCATGATGCCGAATTCCTTGGCCGCCTCCTGCACGATGTTCAGGATCGGCCACGACAGGCGTTGCCGCGCCACTTTCCATTCGCCGCGGGAGCCATGCAGCTCGGTCTTGCCGCCATGATGGTCCTCGGATTTGAGGAAGTAGGGCAGCACATCGTCCCAGCCCCAGCCGACATTGCCCATCTGCCGCCAGCCATCGTAGTCCGCCGCCTGGCCGCGCATGTAGATCATGCCGTTGACCGAGGTGCAGCCGCCCAGCACCTTGCCGCGGGGATAGACCAGCGAGCGGCCGTTCAGGCCGGCTTCGGGGGCAGTCTTCATCATCCAGTCGGTGCGCGGATTGCCGATGCAATAGAGATAGCCGACCGGGATATGCACCCAGTGATAATTGTCGCTGCCGCCGGCCTCGAGCAGCAGCACGCGCGTCGCCGGGTTTTCGCTCAGGCGATTGGCCAGCACGCAGCCGGCGGTGCCTGCGCCGACAATGATGTAGTCGTAGTCGCCATCGAGCCGTTGGGTCATTGCGGTGGTTTACTCGGCGGTGTTCTACTCGGTTCTGCGGCGTGTTCGGCCCAGAACGATCGCAGCGTATCGGCAAGGCCGCAATAGGCGCGATAACGCCTGTTGTAATGGTCCTGCATGGCCGGGTTCGGACGGTAGGCGGCGCTTGACCGGGTCATGGCGTCGACGCCGGCCTCATAGTCGGCGAACAGGCCGGCCGCGACCCCGGCGCCGATTGCCGCGCCAAGCGCGCCGGTCTCGCGCGCCTCAGGCACGGTGATCGGCACCCCAAGCCCGTCGGCGAAGATTTGCGGCCAGTGCTCGCTGCGCGAGCCGCCGCCGGACAGGACCGCCTTGTCGAAGCTGACACCGGCGTCCTTCAGGACATTGATGTGGCGCCTATGCTCGAACATCACGCCCTCGAACAGCGCGCGCAGCATATGGCCTTCCTTGTGCCAGCCGGCAAGGCCGTAGAAGCCGGCGCGGTATTCCGCCCCTTGCCACGACCCGTAGAGAAACGGGTGGAACATCGGATCGTCCCAGGCCGGCGTCACCGCGCCGACAGCCGCATTGCAGTGGCCGAACGGATCGTCATAATGGGCACCGCGCTCGACGCGAAGTCGGCGTTATCGCTAAGCGGTTGCATCATTAGTGCCCGTGACGAGCGACCTGAACCCAGGACGTCCGATCTCGGCGTCTGGATGATTAGGGGGCCAGCTCTGTTTTCTCATCAGATACAATTCTTGCGTGTTGAAGCAACGCCGGAGTTCTCCTATCGTCGCCGCAATTTTCGGGGGAATTCGACATGCCTTTCCTGATTGCTATTCTCGGCGTGCTGGGAGCCGGGGCGTTCTGGTGGTATCGCATGAAGGCCATGAACGAAGCCGCGCGCGAGGTCGCCGACGTCGTCGGCCGCGTCCAGGGCAACATAAGGCGCAAGAAGCTGCGCAAGCAGGCGGCGCTGTCGCCGCTGACGGCGATCGACGATCCGGTGGTGGCGGCGGCAACGCTGATCACCGCACTGGCAGCGGAGCACGGCCCGATCCTGCCGAAGCGCGAAACGGTCATCCGCGAGGTGATCTCGCAGATTGCGGACAACCAGAAGAAGACCGATGAAGCCGTCGTCTACGCCAAATGGGCCGCGGCGCAGATCGACGACACGACGATCGTCATCGACAAGCTGGCGCCCTTCCTGCGCGAGCGCCTCGATCCGCATGAGCGCGAAGATCTGCTGCAGATGCTGGATCGTGTTGCCAAGAGCGGCGAGCAGAGTTTCAAGGTCGCCGACCAACGCATGCTGCGACTGCGGCAGAAGCTGGGGTTTGAGGTCAACTGAGAAACAGCCCGGGCGCATGTCATTCTGGATAGCGAGCGTGGTAGGATCGGCTGCCGCTTACCTTATCGGCTCTACGCCTGCCGGCTATCTGGCGGGGAAACTGCTTAAGGGCATCGATATCCGGGAGCACGGCTCCAAGTCCACCGGTGCGACAAATGTATTGCGCACACTCGGGAAATGGCCAGCATTGGTGGTGCTTCTGGTGGACGTGCTGAAAGGGGCGGCAGCGGTCATCTTTGCCCGTTGGTTTTGTTTCTGGTCCTCCGCAACGCCGCCGTCGGCAATATCTGATATGCCCGTTTGAGCTCCTTGGATTGTATGCCTGGCCGGACTCGCTGTTTTGCTTGGGCATAGCCGTTCGATCTGGCTGAATTTCACCGGCGGCAAATCGGCTGCGACGGGGTTGGGTGTTTTGTTGGCGATGTCCTGGCCTGTGGGCCTAGGCGCGGCGACGGCATTTGCCGTGGTGTTGGCAGTTTCCCGAATTGTGTCCCTGAGTTCGATGCTGGCGGCGCTCACCGCGATCGCCCTCGTCGGCGGCATGGGACAACCATTGCCCTACCGGTTGCTGGTCATCGCCGGCGGCATCTACGTGATCGTGCGCCACCGCGCCAACATTGCGCGGCTGATGTCAGGAGCCGAGCCGCGTCTATGACAAAGCGGCACTCATTCCCGGCCTAAATCGCCTCACCCTTGAGCAGCCGTGGTGTGCCGTTGGACAACCCCGACGCCTGGCGGATGAAGAACTCCTTCAGCCTGGGCATCCGTTCGACAAGGCCGAGGCCTATGTCGCGGAGCTGGCGCAGCGGGCCGATGTCGTTGGAAAACAGCCGGTTCAGCACATCTGTGGTGACGCCCATCTGCACCGTGTCGAAGCGGCGCCATTGCTGGTAGCGCTCGAGCACGTCGAGCGCGCCGATATCCTGTCCCAAGCGATCGGCCTCGACCACCACTTCGGCAAGGGCCGCCACATCCTTGAAGCCGAGATTGAGGCCCTGGCCGGCGATCGGGTGGATGCCGTGCGCGGCGTCGCCGGCAAGTGCTACGCGCGGGGCGACGAAGGCGCGCGCGATGGTCAGGCCGAGCGGCCAGGCGCGCGGCTTGTCGGTGACGCGGATTTCGCCGAGCTTCAGGCCGAAGCGCAATTCAAGCTCCTGCTCGAAGACGAGGTCGTCGCCCGAGACCAGCTTTTCGGCATCCTCGGAACGTTCGACCCAGACCAGCGACGAACGGTTGGTGCCGTCCTCGGTCGGCTTGAGCGGCAGCGTTGCAAACGGGCCGGCCGGCAGAAAATGCTCTTCGGCGCGGCCATTGTGCGGGCGCTCATGCGCCACCGTGCAGACGATGCCGGACTGGCCATATTCCCATTTCACCGTCTTGATGCCGGCCATGTCGCGCAATTTGGAATTGACGCCGTCGGCGGCGACCAGCAGCCGCGCCTCAATCGCCGCGCCGTCGGCCAGATGCACGGTGATGCCGGCGCCATTGCCGTCGAACGATGCGACCGCGACACCTTCGATGATGTCGATGCCGAGCTTTTGCGCGCGGCGGCGCAAGGCGCTGTTCAGGTCCTTGTTGGCGACCATGTGGGCGAACGGTTCGCCCGGCGCGACCTCGCCATCGAAGGTGAGAAACACCGGACGCACCGGATCGGCGGTGCGCGAATCGGTGACGATCATCTCGGTGATCGCCTGCGATTGCCCGACGATTTCCTGCCAGACGCCGAGCTGGTCGAGCATGCGGCAGGCGGCGGCGGCGATCGCCGAGGCGCGGCGGTCCTTCTGCCAGACGCCGGCGGGGGCAGCATCAACGACCGCCACGGCGAGGCCCGGCCGCGCCTGTTTCAGCGACACGGCGGCGGCGAGGCCGACATAGCCGGCGCCAGCGACCAGCACGTCGAGCGGGGTTTTTGCGTCCGGGTTGCGGTTCGCCATGTCAATTCCTTTCGAAGTCTCGACCATCCCCGCCCACTGGGGCATTCCGGCCTTGACTGCCCGCCATTCCTGTCGGAAACCGCCATAGCATCTTACGGCGAGGTCACGAAGCATGACGGCGGCCATGGACGAGCTTCTCAGCATTCTCGACCTCGAGCAGCTGGAACACAATCTGTACCGTGGTCGCAGCCCCAAGCTCGACTGGCAGCGCGTTTTCGGCGGCCAGACCATCGCCCAGGCGCTGGTCGCCGCGCAGCGCACCGTCGAGCCCGAGCGCCACGTGCATTCGCTGCACGGCTATTTCATGCGGCCCGGCGACACCAAGGTGCCGATCGTCTACGAGGTCGACCGCATCCGCGATGGCGGCTCCTTCACCACGCGGCGCGTGGTGGCGATCCAGCACGGCCAGGCGATCTTTTCGCTGGAAGCCTCGTTCCAGCAGGACGAGGTTGGCCTTGAGCATCAGCTGCCGATGCCGCGCGACGTGCCGCCGCCCGACAGCCTGTTGTCGCAGCGCGAATTGCTGGGCAAGTTCGGCGAGGCGGTGCCGGACGGCATCAAGCGCTACTGGGAGCGTGACCGGCCGATCGAGATGAAGCCGGTGATGCTGAAGCATTACACCAGCCGCGAAAAGCTGGAGCCGCAGCAGAACATCTGGATCCGCACCACCGGCCCGGTGCCGGCCGACCGCGGCATCCAGGCGGCGGTGCTTGCCTACCTCTCCGACATGACGCTGCTCGACACCTCGACCTTTGCGCACGGCCGCGCCATTTTCGACCGCGACATCCAGGCGGCGAGCCTCGACCATGCGATGTGGTTCCATCGCAGCCATCCGCTCGATGACTGGATCCTGTACACGCAGGACAGCCCGTCGACGCAGGGGTCGCGCGGCTTCACCCGCGGCTCGCTGTTTGCCCGCGACGGCACGCTGATCGCCTCGGTTGCCCAAGAAGGCCTGATCCGGCTGAAGCGGCCGCCTGCGGAATAGGCATTTTCGAAAAATTGCCTACTTTTTAATCAGTGACTGTCCGTTGACAGTGCGCACCGTGGCGCCGGGACTCGAGCGATCCGTTTGTTTACAATGAGTTAACACCCTGCTTCGGCAACTGGCACGGAGCTTGAATCCTGTTGGGCACTCTCCGGGCTTTTTGGGATCGGTGAAGGTGTGCAAACGCGGGGGACCGCAACAGCAAAGGGTGAAACCTTATGAAAATCGTGATGGCAATCATCAAGCCGTTCAAGCTCGACGAGGTGCGCGAAGCGCTCACCGCCGTCGGCATCCAGGGCCTGACCGTCACCGAAGTCAAAGGCTACGGGCGTCAGAAGGGACACACGGAAATCTATCGCGGGGCGGAATACGCGGTCAGTTTCCTGCCGAAAATCAAGATCGAAGTCGCGGTTAGCACAGACCTGGTCGACAAGGCCGTCGAAGCCATCACGGCGGCGGCCAAGACCGGCCAGATCGGCGACGGCAAGATCTTCGTCTTCGGCATCGATCAGGCGGTGCGCATCCGTACCGGCGAAACAGACACCGACGCACTTTGAGCGGCGAACACGTATTCCAATGGAGAGTTCAATGAATATACCTTCCACCTTGAAGTCAGTGGCGCGCTCCGCGCTGCTGGGCTCCTTAGCGCTCGGAGCATTGGGCACGGTTGCTGCCTTCGCGCAGGAGGCGGCTCCCGCCGTCGCGGCGGCAGCGCCAGCAGCGCCGGCTTTTACCGTCGACAAGGGCGACACCACGTGGATGATGATTTCCACCGTGCTGGTGCTGTTGATGACCATTCCCGGCCTTGCGCTTTTCTACGGCGGCCTGGTTCGTACCAAGAACATGCTGTCGGTGCTGATGCAGGTCTTCACCATCACCAGCGTGGTCATGATCATCTGGGTCTTCTACGGCTACAGCCTCGCCTTCACCCCGGGCAACGCCTTCGTCGGCGGCCTTTCGAAGATGTTTCTCTCCGGCGTCAACGTATCGACGCTTTCGGAAACCTTCAGCAAGGGCGTCGCCATTCCTGAACTGGTGTTCGTCGTCTTCCAGATGACCTTCGCCTGCATCACGCCCGCCCTGATCGTCGGCGCATTCGCCGAACGCGTCAAATTCTCCGCCTTGATCCTTTTCGTTATCCTATGGGTGACGTTAATCTACTTCCCGATCGCGCACATGGTCTGGTTCTGGGGCGGCCCGAGCGCCTATGCCGACCCGTCCGGCCTGATCTTCAGCTTCGGCGCCATCGACTTCGCCGGCGGCACGGTCGTTCACATCAATGCGGGCATTGCCGGTCTCGTCGGCGCGCTGATGATCGGCAAGCGCATCGGCTACAAGAAGGACATCATGGCGCCGCACTCGATGACGCTGACCATGGTCGGCGCTTCATTGCTGTGGGTCGGCTGGTTCGGCTTCAACGCCGGTTCGAACCTCGAAGCGAACGCCTATGCGGTGTTGGCGATGATCAACACCTTCGTCGCCACGGCGGCGGCGGCAGTGGCCTGGATCGTGCTTGAATCGCTGCTGCGCGGCAAAGCCTCCATGCTCGGCGCTGTTTCGGGCGCGGTCACCGGCCTCGTCGCGATTACGCCGGCTGCAGGTTTTGCCGGCCCGATGGGCGCTATCGTGCTTGGCATCGTCGCCACCTTCGTCTGCTACTTCTTCGTCTCGGTGGTGAAGAACACGTTCGACTATGATGACAGCCTCGATGTCTTCGGCGTCCACTGCGTCGGTGGCATCATCGGTGCGCTAGGCACTGGCATTCTGGTCAATCCCGCCCTCGGCGGCGCCGGCATCGTCGACTATTCGACGGCCGACTTCGCCGCCGGCTATGCCGGCACGGCCACGCAGCTCCTGGCGCAGGGCAAAGGCGTCCTGGTAACCCTGCTGTGGTCGGGCATCGGCAGCGCAATCCTCTACAAGGTCGTCGACTTGATCATCGGTCTGCGTCCGACAGCCGACGCCGAGCGCGAAGGCCTCGACCTGACTTCGCATGGCGAAGCGGCCTACCACTCGTAAGCCTTGCGGGGCGGCCTCGGCCGCCCGCATTCTCCCATCCCGTCGTGACGCTCCCGAAAGGAGTTCACGCTTTGAGGCCCGGGTCATTCCGGGCCTCTCTTTTTGGCAACCGTGCTGGCAGGCCTCCGTCCCTGCGCAATCACGTTCTAGTGATGGCCGCCGGCGGGGAGACGTCGACCGGATTGGTTCCGAACTGTTGAGACTGCCTACAGTGGAGTGAGCAAGATCGTGGCTCTGGGTGCGTATAGTTAATGCGGCCTTAACCTTCCCCCCGATAGTCTGACATCCGAATCTGCCGGAGTGCGTCATGCGCCCGGCCAGTCCATGACAGACGGGGAACGAAGCATGCGTTCAGGGGCTTCAGCACCGCTCGCGCTGACCGATACGGGGCACGGCATCCAGGCATTCGCGCGGCGCCAGGTCGGGCGGCTGGTCGGCGCCGGCTTGTTTGCGCTGGTCGCCTTTGGCGTCGCGGCGCTGGCGACCTGGAACGTCGCCGATCCCAGCTTCTCGCACGCCACCGACAACATCGTCACCAACGCCATGGGCTATGCGGGCGCGGTATTCTCCGACCTCGCCATGCAGTTCTTCGGCCTTGCCGCGGTTGCCGCCCTGGTGCCGGCGGTGATCTGGGGCCTTCTTCTGTTTTCGGCGCGCGGCGTCGACAGGCTGCCGAAGCGCGGCCTTGCCTGGTTCGGCTTCGCGCTGCTCGCGGCGGCGATGGCCGGCTGCGTGGTGCCGCCCAAGACGTGGCCGTTGCCGACCGGCCTCGGTGGCGTGCTCGGCGACATGGTGCTCAATGTTCCGGGCCTGGTCATTGGCGGCTACCCGACCGGCATCGTTGCCAGCATCATTGCCATGGTGCTCATTGCGCCGGCGCTGTGGCTGTTTGCCTATGGCTCGGCGCTGATTGCGCGCAAGAACGGCTTTGCCGTCATGGAGCGCACCGCGGAGCCCGATCCCCGAGAGGACGACCTGCTCTTCGACGAAGACGACGACGAGGGCGACGAAGGGATACTGGCGCTCGGCGCCATTACCCATTGGTGGCTGTCTTTCCGCGCCTGGATGCATCGACGGGCTGTGCGCCGCCAGCAGGAGCGCGACGAGTTAGAGCCGGAGATGGAGCAGCGCTCCACCGCATGGCGCCGCGCCGCCGAACGGGTCGAATCGGCGGAATTCGCCGAAGCGCGGATGAGCCCGGATGGCCGCGCCCGCGTCGAGCCGGAATTCTTCGCCGCCATGGTCAATGACCGCAGCGTTTCCGTCGATCCGGACGATGACGACGTCCTCGATGCCGGTTTCGACAATGGCGACGAGGAGGTCGAACTCGACGACGAGCCGGTCCAGCGCCGTGCCGCGCCGAACGCCAAGGTGCAGAACTTCCGGTCAGATGCGGCGACCCGCGTCGCCGCACCTGCGCCGCGTCCCGCTCCCGGCGCGCGCGTCCAGCGCGAGGCGCAGACCTCGCTGATCGGCTCGGAAACATTCGAAATGCCGTCGCTGCATTTCCTGTCGGAGCCGAAGAACGTGGTGCGCGACGCCAGCCTGTCCAAGGACGCGCTGGAGCAGAATGCGCGCCTGCTCGAAGGCGTTCTGGAGGATTTCGGGGTCAAGGGCGAGATTATCGCGGTGCGGCCCGGCCCCGTCGTCACGCTCTATGAACTGGAACCGGCGCCCGGCATCAAATCGTCCCGCGTCATCGGCCTGTCCGACGACATCGCCCGCTCGATGAGCGCGATTGCCTGCCGCGTCGCCGTGGTGCCGGGCCGCAACGCCATCGGCATCGAATTGCCGAATGCCAAGCGCGAGACCGTCTATCTCCGGGAGATCCTGGCCAGCCGCGATTTCGAGACGACCAAGTCCAAGCTGGCGCTGGCGCTGGGCAAGACCATCAATGGCGAGGCGGTGATCGTCGACATCGCCAAGATGCCGCATGTGCTGGTCGCAGGCACCACCGGCTCCGGCAAGTCCGTCGCCATCAACACCATGATCCTGTCGCTGCTCTACAAGCTGACGCCGCAGGACTGCCGGCTGATCATGATCGACCCGAAGATGCTCGAACTTTCCGTCTATGACGGCATCCCGCACCTTCTGACGCCGGTGGTCACCGACCCGAAGAAGGCCGTGGTGGCGTTGAAATGGACGGTGCGCGAGATGGAGGACCGCTACCGCAAGATGTCCAAGGTCGGCGTGCGCAACATCGACGGCTTCAACGCGCGCGTGCAGTTGGCTGAAAAGAAGGGCGAAAAAATCTCGCGCACCGTGCAGACCGGCTTCGACCGCCAGACCGGCGAGGCGATCTACGAGACCGAGAACCTCGATCTCGAGCCGATGCCCTACATCGTCGTCATCATCGACGAGATGGCCGATTTGATGATGGTCGCCGGCAAGGACATCGAAGGCGCGGTGCAGCGCCTGGCACAGATGGCGCGCGCGGCCGGCATCCATGTCATCATGGCGACGCAGCGTCCGTCGGTCGACGTCATCACCGGCACCATCAAGGCCAATTTCCCGACCCGTATCTCCTTTCAGGTGACGTCGAAGATCGACAGCCGCACCATTCTGGGCGAGCAGGGCGCCGAGCAGCTGCTCGGCATGGGCGACATGCTGTACATGGCCGGCGGCGGCCGCATCCAGCGCGTGCACGGCCCGTTCGTCGCCGACGACGAGGTCGAGAAGATCGTCGCCCATCTGAAGCTGCAGGGCGTGCCCGAATATCTCGACGCCATCACCGAGGATGACGGCGAGGACGATGACGAGCCGTCGGGCAAGGGCGGCGCTGGCGGTGGCGGCAACAGCAATTTCGAGGATTCCGACGATCCCTACGACCAGGCGGTCTCGGTCGTGCTGCGCGACGGCAAGGCGTCGACCAGCTATATCCAGCGCCGGCTCGGCATCGGCTACAACCGCGCCGCCTCGATCATCGAGAAGATGGAGAAGGAAGGCATTGTCGGCCCGGCCAACCATGCCGGCAAACGCGAAATCCTGGTGCCGACCGAGGACGACAAGTTCTGATCAGCCGATACGGCCCGGCGGCAACCTTGAACCTTTTGGCGCGTTACAGCGACTGAGCGCTGTCCGGCCCGCCAAACTTAAGTCTAACTGGGGGTCCACGGACTGCAACGAGACACACACCACACGAGAGTGACCGGCATGAAAAACGATCTTTCCGCGATCAGCGATTTCGCTCCAAACCGTCGCCAGTTGCTCGGCCTTGGCCTGATGCTTGCCGGCGCCGCGGCCATCAACGTCGTGCCGGGGTTCCAGCTCTTGGCCTCGGCGCAGGCGGCAGTGCCGCCGACGGCGCAAAAGATCGCCGACCATTTCTCCTCGGTCAAATCGATGAGCGGCGAGTTCGTCCAGTTCGGCCCCAACAACCAGCAGACCGGCGGCAAGTTCTTCCTTGAGCGGCCAGGCAAGATTCGCTTCAACTATGACGGCAAGTCGAATTTCCGGGTGATTTCCGACGGCAAGTCGGTGGTCATCCTCAATAAGCGGCTGAAAACGTCCGATCTCTATCCGTTGTCGAAGACGCCGCTGAAGCTGTTGCTCGACACCAAGATCGACCTCTCGGGGGGCCGCGTGAAATCGATCAAGGAAGAGAGCGACCTCACCACCATCCAGCTTGCCGACAAGTCGGTGTTCGGCAATTCGAAGATCACCATGATGTTCGATCCGAAATCCTATGATCTGCGCCAGTGGACCATCACCGACGCGCAGGGCAAGGACACCACGGTGATGATCTACAACACCAAGGAAGGCGTCAGCTTCCCTGCGGACACCTTTGCCATCGACTATGCGGCGAACCGCGAGCTGAACACCAACCAGCGCTAGATGCGGTGAGGCCGGCCTGCCAATGGCGATCTCCTGCGCTTCCGGTGCTCACGTGGTTTAAGTACGCTCCGCTCCGGTTCTCGGAGACCGCCATTCGACTCGGCCTGACCTGAATCAGAGCCGCCGCCCGCAAAGGCTGGCTTGTGTTTGTGGCGCTAGGCTGGCAGTAGATCGGCGACCTTGTTCGGACCGCCGCATGCCCTTCTCCATCGCCACCTGGAACATCAACTCCGTGCGCCTGCGCATGCCGATCGTCGAGCGGCTGCTGACGGAGCAGGCGCCCGATGTGCTTTGCCTGCAGGAGACGAAGGTTCCCGACGAGCTGTTTCCGGAAAAGGCGTTCCGCAAGGCCGGCTACGAGCACATCGCATTCCATGGCCAGAAGGGCTATCACGGCGTTGCGACGGTGGCGCGGCGGCCGATCGAGATTGTCGAGAAACGGCGCTTCTGCGAGATCGATGACAGCCGGCATCTGTCGGTCAAGGTGCAGGCCGGCGGCAAGGCAATCCTGGTCCACAATTTCTACGTGCCGGCCGGCGGCGACGAGCCCGATCCGGAGATCAACCGCAAGTTCCGCCACAAGCTCGATTTCGTTGCCGAGATGAACGCCATCCGCGCCGCGCATGACGAGGTGTCGGCCTCGATCCTGGTCGGTGACCTCAACATCGCTCCGCAGGAGCACGATGTCTGGTCGCACAAGCAATTGCTCAACGTCGTCAGCCACACGCCGGTCGAGACGCAAAATTTCGACGCGATGCGGATCGCCGGCGACTGGGTCGACCTGATGCGGCTCGACGTGCCCCCAGAGCAGAAGCTCTACACCTGGTGGAGCTATCGCGCGCGGGACTGGGAAGCCTCGAACCGCGGCCGCCGGCTCGACCATGTCTGGTCGTCACCGAACCTGGTGCCGAGCTTTGCCGGCTATGAGATCCTGCGAGAGGCGCGTGGCTGGGAGCGGCCCTCGGACCATGTGCCGGTGATTGCGCGGTTCGACCTGGATTAGGCGTGCCGATATTCAGGTGAGGCCGGCCTGCAAATGGCCGATACCTGCGCTTCCGGTGCTCGCGTACTTTGAGTACGCTCCGCTCCGGTTCTCGGTATCAGCCATTTTCGACTCGGTCTGACCTGAATCTCGACACACCCAAGCGTGAGCGCGGTCGCGGGGACCTACCCGCCAAACCTTGGCGCCAGCTTCTCGATGCGGGCGATCATGGCTTGGAAATCATCGAGGATGCGCTGGTGCAGTTTCACCGCCACCTCGGGATATTCCTCCAGGATGCGGCGAAACATCTTGCGGCTCAACCTTATCACTTCCGAATCGGTCTCGGCCGAGGCGCTGGTCAGCCGTCTTGAGTCGGCGATCAGCGCCAGTTCGCTGAGGATCGTGCCGGGGCCGGCGGTGCCGATCGGGATGCGGTCGCCATCCTGCTCCCGGTAGAGCACGATGCGGCCACTGACCACGATATAGGCTGAGTCGGCTTCGTCATCCTCGCGGTACAGCTTGCGGTCGGCCTGCAGATGGGTGGCTTCGGCGCCGAAGGCGAGCAGGCGCAGCTGTTCCTGCGTGAAACCCTCAAAGAGCTTCACGGCGGACAGGATGCGGATGTCGTCATCCAGCGCCATCTCTAGCTGCGTCCCCGAACGGTCAGTCCAATCCCTCCCTTAGAGCGCCGCGTGTCCAATTGAACGCGCAAAGGACGCTCTAACACTTCAATCTGCGCAACGGGCCGATCCAGGCTCCCCCAGCCGGATCCTCCCCGAAACAGTCCCGCCCCGACCGCTTATCGAACAATGAAAAGTTTAAGGAACCAGCTTGTAGCCGCCGCTTTCTGTCACAAGAATTTCAGCATTGGAAGGATCGCGCTCGATCTTCTGGCGCAGCCGGTAGACGTGAGTTTCCAGCGTGTGCGTGGTGACGCCGGAATTGTAGCCCCACACTTCCTCGAGCAGGACGTCGCGCGTCACCACCTTCTGGTCGGCTCGATAGAGATATTTGATGATCGAGGCTTCCTTCTCGGTCAGCCGCACCTTGCCGCCGCGCTGGTCGATCAGAAGCTTCTGGCTGGGCTTGAACGTGTAGGGCCCGACCGAAAAGGTGGCGTCCTCGCTCTGCTCGTGCTGGCGCAGTTGTGCGCGTATGCGGGCGAGCAGCACGGCGAAGCGGAACGGCTTGGTGACATAGTCGTTGGCGCCCGCCTCGAGGCCCAGAATTGTGTCGGAATCGGTATCGTGGCCGGTCAGCATGATGATCGGCGCCTTGTAGCCGCCCTTGCGCAGGATCTTCACCGCCTCGCGGCCATCCATGTCCGGCAGCCCGACATCCATGATGAGCAGGTCGATGAGGCCGCCGCGCGCCGCGGCGACGCCTTTGGCTGCGGTCGCTTCCTGCAAGACGTCGAATTCTTCGTAAAGGGCCAGTTGCTCAACGAGGGTTCCGCGCAGGTCGTCATCGTCGTCAACGATCAGAATGGTACGTGATGTCATGGATCAATCCATTGTTTTGAAAAGAATTTTCAGTTGACCGCCCCCCATTTATGCGGAAGCTGACCGGCGCAACAGTCCGATCACAGTGATTTGTTCCGTGACACGATCATACAAGAAAAAACGCGATCGCAATGCAGCCGGCGCAATTTTGCCGAAAGGGCTGCGTGTGCTGGTGGTTCGGGCGAGGCCGGGCAACCCCAGCCAGGGGATATTGCAGGCCGGCAGCAAGGTGTTTGCCTGTGCGCTCGGACGCGGCGGCATCTCGGCCAATAAGCGCGAAGGCGACGGTGCGACGCCGCTTGGCGAGATGCGGATTTTGTCAGGATATTTTCGGGGCGATCATTTCGCGGCCGGCCGCAAAACCCGGCTGGCGATGGCGCCGATCGGCGCCGATCTCGGCTGGTGCGAGGTGCCGGACGACCGCAACTACAACCGACCGGTGAAAATCCCCTATGGCGCCAGCCATGAGCGAATGCGGCGCGACGACCGCCTCTATGACGCCTGCCTTGTGCTCGACTGGAACATGGCGCCGCGCCGGCGCGGCCGCGGCAGCGCCATCTTCTTCCATCTGGCGCGCCCAGGCTTCACACCGACGCAAGGCTGCGTGGCGGTGACGGCGCGGACAATGGCGCGGCTGTTGCCGCTGGTGTCGGACCGGACGGTGGTGAGGGTGGTGAGGTAGGGAGTAGGGAGTAGGGAGTAGGGAGTAGGGAGTAGGGAGTAGGGAGTAGGGAGTAGGGAGTAGGATGGTCTCGGCGTCGTTTCAATCCTTCACTACTCACTACTCACTACTCCCTACTCACCATTGCCTAACGCCTTCTCGGCTTCTGCCACCCAGTGTCCAGCAATCCAAGCCGGCCGAGTTCCCGGTCCACGGCCCGCGTCACGTCCTTGCGCTGCGCGCCGACGTCGCGCAACTGGCGATCCGAAAGGTCCTCCACGTCCTGGCGCGGCAGGTTGATGGCGACTTTCGCCTGGCGAAGCCAGTCCGTTACGGCATGCAACCAGTTCGAGCGAGCTGCTGGCGAGTTCAAAACGAAGATGGACATGATGCGCTCCGTGTTCCGCCGGATATCAAATCCGGCTTGATGGTGTTTCGATGGATGCATCATGCCGCATTGAAATCCATAAGAGAAACGAGTAGTTCTTTTCGGATCGTCAAGTTTTATTTGAGGATACGGTGATGTCCCGTCTGTTGCCCGGAACGCGCGCGCTGAGGACTCTGGATGCCGCCGCCCGCCACCTCAATTTCACCCGCGCTGCCGACGAGCTCGGGCTGACGCCGGCGGCGGTCAGCCACCAGATCAAGGAAATCGAGGATCAGCTCGGGCTGGTGCTGTTCACGCGAACCAGTCGTACCATCCGGTTGACCGAGGCAGGTACGGTGCTGTTCGAGGCCTCGATCGATGCGCTCGACCTGCTCAACCGGGCGGTGTCGCGGGCGCGCAAGCTGACGCGCGGCACGGCATTGCTGAAGGTGACGCTCGACGCGCAGTTCGCGTCAAAATGGCTGATGCGGCGCGTCGACGATTTTCGCAAACTTCAGCCCAGTATCGAGCTGAGGTTCGACATCGGCTACGAAGTGCGCGATTTCGAACTCGACGACGTCGATGTCGGCATCCGGTTCGGGGTCGGCAAGTATCCGGGGCTTCGCGCCCATCGCCTGTTCGACAACATCCTCATTCCGGTGTGCAGCCCGAGCCTGCTGACCTCCGGCCCGCCGCTGCGCGAACCGCGCGACCTCTTCAACCACACGCTTGCCCATATCGAATGGTCGCGCCAAGGCGTGACATGGCCGAACTGGCGCATGTGGATGGCGGCGGCCGGCATCAACGATTTCGACGACAGTCGGACTATCGTGTTTGGAACCTCTACCGATGCCGTGCAGGCGGCGCTCGACGGCAATGCCGTGGCGCTCGCCGAGTTCGCCATGGTGGCAAACGACCTTTCCCAGGGAAGGCTGGTGCAGCCCTTTGAACTCGGTCTGCGCGTGGGGCCGGAGTTCGGCTACTTCCTGGTCTATCCCGAGAGCACTGCCAACGATCCGCGCATCATCGCTTTCCGCGAATGGATCCTCGACGAAGTCGCCAGGACGCAGACCTGACGACTTCTGCAGGCCTCAGCTGGCGACGACCGGCGCCCCGAACCAGCCGATCACCGCGCCGATGATCAACACCACGCCGAGCCAGTGGCCGCCGTCGATCAGGGTCAGGTCCCAGCCGAAATTCTCATAGCGATGGTTGGCCATCAGCGTCGTGGCGACGAAACCCAGCCAGAGGACGAAGCCGAAGACCAGCCCTGCGACAAGGACCGGCTCGCCGCCGGTCATCGCGCCGACGACCAAGGCCAAGACCAGCGCCATGATCAGCTCGGCGATGAAGGAGATGATGAAGGGCAATATCGATTTCTTTGACGTTGACGGATCGATCCTGGCCGCCCTCATCCAAGGCTTGCTGAGGGCCGTGTACCAGACGGCGCCAAACAGCCACGCCGCGACGGCCGCGACAACCACCGCCAGCCAGTTCACCACTGAAAAATCCATAAAGTCCTCCCCTCAAGCATGCAGCCCAAAGCCTGACGGTTCTGGGATAACGACATGCGTATTCTTCAAATCAATGCGCGATGGAACGCCTGTTCGGCAATGCCGTCAAGCGAAGCGCCACACCGTGGTGCGCTTGACCAGGGCGTCCTCCAGCGCCCGCGTCACCGCCACTTCGTAGACTGCGAGCGGCTCCAGTCCCGCCTTCGGCATGTAGGAGCGGCCCGGATCGCCGACGAGGATGTCAGCGCCGCGCGCCTTCAGTGTCGAAAACCACGGCATCAGCATGTCGGCGAAGGATTTGTCGTAGAAGACGTCGCCGGCCAGCACCACGTCCCAGCCGGCGTCGGTGCCGATGCAGTCCGTGCCGCAAAAGTCGATGGCAACGCCATTGGCCTCTGCGTTGAGGCGGATCGCCGTTTCGCAGAACGGGTCGATGTCGGCGGCGATCACCTGCGCCGCACCCGCCTTGGCGGCGGCGATGGCGACAAGGCCGGAGCCGGAGGCGAAGTCGAGCACGCGTTTGCCCCGCACATCCGACGGATTGTCCAGCACGTAACGGGCAAGGCCCTGACCGCCGGCCCAGGCAAAGGCCCAGAACGGCGGCGGCAGGCCGATTTCAATCAGCTCGTTCTCCGTGCGCTGCCAGAGGTCATGCGCTTCTTCGGCAAGATTGAGGACAATCTCCGGCACATGCGGCGGCGACATAAGCGCCGTGTTGTCGAGAATGAACTTTTTCGCGCTGTTCGGCGTGAGGACCGTCACGGAGCCGGCGTCAGGCCGCCCATGCGGCAGACTTCCTTCCATTCGGCCGGCGTCACCGGCTGTACGGAAAGCCGTCCAAGCCGCACCAGCGCCATCTCGGCAAGCTTCGGATTGGCCTTGACCTGCTCCAGCGTCGGCGGGTTCGGCACGTCCTTGAAGGCGCGGATGTCGACGCATTCCCAGCGCGGATCGTCGGTGGTGGTATCCTGATGGGCAAGCGCGCAGACCTCGGCAATGCCGACGACGTTCAGCCCCTCATTGGAGTGATAGAAGAAGCCGAGATCGCCGATCTGCATCGCCTTCATGTTGTTGCGCGCTGCATAGTTGCGCACGCCGTCCCACTGCGTGCCGGCCTTGCCCTTGGCCTTCAGCGCCTCGAAGGAGAAGACCGAAGGTTCGGATTTGAACAGCCAGTAGTTCATGTCTTTGCTCCAACTACTATTTTTGCGCAATTCCGGACGGAAAACCGTTACACACTTTTCCTGGGATCGCTCTAAGCGCCGCCGGAACTAACTAGCCGCCGGCTTGTTGAAGGTCCAGTTCCACTGGCGGGTTTCGACACTTTCGAACAGCCCGGCCTTGGCATAGGGGTCGGCAGCCGACAGCGCCTGCGCACCGGCGAGATCGGGCGCTTCGACGACGACGAGGCTGCCGTTGGGCTTGCCTTCGGCGTCGAGGAACGGGCCGGCAAAGGCCAGTTTGTTGTCGGCGTTCAGGCCTTCGAGAAAGGCGACGTGCACCGGCCGCGTATCGACCCGCACCTGCAGGCTGCCCGGCTTGTCCTTGCAAATCAACGCAAACAGCATGTTAAACTCCGGTTTGTTTGGGGATCAGAGGTCGGTTTCGGTTTTCAGGGGTCGCGTCATCAGCGCGGACACAGCCTGCCGAATGGTGATCGTGCCGTCCAGTATCGCCGACACCGCAGCGATGATCGGCGCGTCGATGTGGCGCTCGGTGGCGATGCGGGCGGCGATCGCCGCCGTCGGCACGCCTTCGGCGAGCGGCAGTCCGGACAAGGGCTTACCTTGCCCCAGCGCCAGCCCATAGGCGAAATTGCGCGACTGGGCGGAAGAGCAGGTGAGCAAAAGGTCGCCGAGGCCGGAAAGCCCCATCAGCGTCTCCGGCTTGGCGCCGAAGGACGCGCCGATGCGGCGCAGTTCGACGAAGCCGCGCGTCACCATGGCGGCCTGCGCGCTGGCGCCGAGCCCGGCGCCGGTGACGGCGCCAGCGGCAATGGCGAAGACATTCTTCAAAGCGCCGCCGATCTCGACGCCGATCAAATCGTCGCTGGAATAACAGCGCAGATTCTGCGCCGAAAAGCGCGCGGCAAGCTCGGCCGCCAAGGCGTCGTCGCGTGCAGCAACCACGACAGCGGTCGGCAGACCCCTGGCGACGTCGACGGCAAAGCTGGGACCGGACAGGGCCGAAACCGGAGTTTCGGGCAGAATCTCATCAACGATCGCCGACAGCAGCGCGCCGGTGTCGCGCTCAATGCCCTTGGCGCAGAGAACCAGCGGGATGCCTTTCGGCATATGGGGCTTTGCCGTCGTCAGCATGGCGCGCAGCGCCTGCGCCGGCGCCACGGCCAGCGCGCAATCGGCATCGGTCAGGGCCGTGCCGATATCGCTCGTCGCCGCAATGCCTGTTTCAATGGCGATGCCGGGGAGATAACGCGGGTTCTCGCCGCGGCGGATCGCGGAAACCGTCTCTTCGTCGCGGGCGTAGAGCCGGACATCGTGACCGGCGCGCAGCATCGCCAGCGCCAGCGCCGTGCCCCAGGCGCCGCCGCCAAGCACGGCGACGCGCCAGCCGGTTCTGTCCCTGCCGCTTGTGTTGCCGGCGCTCATGCTTTCGCTCCACGCCGGCCGGAGCCGACCATCGGCGCCGAAATGCTGTCCAGCGGCCAGCGCGAACGCGGCACGAAATCGAAGCCGTTCTCTTGCGACAGGCCAGCCCGCAACCGCTCGATCCCGGCCCAGGCGATCATCGCCGCATTGTCGGTGCAAAGCTTCAGCGGCGGCGCGACAAAGGCGAAGCCGGCCTCGGCGCACTGCTTCTGCAGCGTCGCCTTGATCGCTCTGTTGGCGGCGACGCCACCGGCAACGACCAGCGCCGGCTTGGCCTTGTCCGGAAATTCGTCGCGAAAGCGGGCCAGCGCGCGGGCCACGCGGTCGCCCAGCGCATCGGCTACCGCCGCCTGGAACGAGGCGCAGATGTCGGCGACATCCTGCTCGCTTAGCGGCTGGATGGCGGTCGCCGCCTGGCGCACGGCGGTCTTGAGGCCGGAGAAGGAGAAATCGGGCTGCGCCGAGCCCCTCATCGGCCGCGGAAAGGCAAAGCGCGTCGCATCGCCGGACATTGCCGCCTTTTCGACGTTCGGGCCGCCGGGATAGGGCAGGCCGAGCATTTTGGCCGTCTTGTCGAAAGCTTCGCCGAGCGCGTCGTCGATGGTCGTCGCCCAGCGTTGGTAGTCGCCGACGTCGCGCACGGCGACGATCTGGGTGTGGCCACCGGAGACCAGCAGCAGCAGATAGGGGAAGTCGAGCCCGTCGGTCAGCCTTGCGGTCAATGCGTGGCCTTCGAGATGGTTGATGGCGATCAGCGGCTTGCCGGCGGCCGCTGCAATCGCCTTGGCCGTCATCAGGCCGACGATCAGCCCGCCGACCAGGCCGGGGCCGGCAGTGGCGGCAATGGCGTCGATGTCGGCCAGGGCTACGCCCGAATCCGCAAGAGCGGCCTCGACAATGCCGTCCAGCGCCTCGACATGGGCACGCGCGGCGATCTCCGGCACGACGCCGCCGAAGGCGGCGTGCTCCTCGATCTGGCTGAGCACGATGTTGGACGCAATCACCGGCACGGAATCGCCGTCCAGCGTCACCACGCTGGCGGCGGTCTCGTCGCAACTCGTCTCAATGCCCAGAACGCGGATCAATTCGTCGCTATCTCCAGAGATTGTGTCGCCGGACTTTCCTAGTTAGTAGAGGCGGGCCTCGCTACAGGGAGAGCGCCGGAAACGCAAAGCCAGCCGGGGGTTATCACGGACCGCGCGCCATGCAAACTTTGAAAATAGGAACACGCGGCAGCCCGCTGGCGCTCGCCCAGGCGCATGAGACGCAGGCGCGGCTGATGGAAGCGCATGGCATGCCGGCGGAAGCCTTCGAGGTCGTCGTCATTTCGACCAGCGGCGACCGCATCCAGGACCGGCCGCTGTCGGAAGCCGGCGGCAAGGGGCTGTTCACCAAGGAAATCGAAGAGGCGCTGCTGGCCGGCACGATCGATATCGCCGTGCATTCCTCCAAGGACATGCCGACAGTGCTGCCGGTCGGGCTGGAGCTGTCCGCCTTCCTGCCGCGCGAGGATGCGCGGGACGCCTTCATCGGCAAGGCGGTGGAGCGCATTGTTGATTTGCCGCAAGGCGCCAAGGTCGGGTCGTCTTCGCTCAGGCGCCAGGCGCTGATCCGGCGCATGCGGCCGGACCTAGACGTGGTCATGTTCCGCGGCAATGTGCAGACCAGGCTGCGCAAGCTGGAGGAAGGCGTCGCCGAAGGCACGATCCTCGCTTATGCCGGGCTGAAGCGGCTCGGGCTCGGCCATGTCGTCACCGATCTGATGCCGCTCGATGCTTTTCCGCCGGCGCCGGGACAAGGCGCAATCGGCATCGAAACCCGCATCGGCGACAGCGAGGTCGAAAAGATGCTGGTGGCCATCCATGATGTGCCGACAGGCCAGGCGCTGGCCTGTGAGCGCGCCTTCCTGGCGGCGCTCGATGGCTCCTGCCGCACGCCGATCGCCGGCTATGCGACGATATCGGGCGGCAGGCTGGTTTTCGCCGGGCTGATCATTTCGCCCGATGGCACGCAATCGCATGAGGTCAAGGCCGAAGGCTTGGCGCTGGATGCCGCTGACATCGGCACGGACGCGGCCAGGATGGTGCGGGTCAAAGCGGGCGAAACCTTCTTCGACGGCTGGGTCTGATATGCGTGTCCTGGTGACGCGGCCGCAACCTGGGGCGTCGCGAACCATGCGGCGGCTGCAGGAATTGGGATTTGAGCCGCTCCTTCTGCCGCTGACCGAAACGGTGACACTGCGGGTTGGCGCCGATGCTGCGAGCGACAATGCCGTGGCCGTCGCTGTGACCAGCGCAAATGCGGTGCGGCATGCGCCGAAAGAACTCATTCGTGCGCTCGCCGCCTTGCCTTGCCATGCCGTCGGACGCAGGACGGCTGAAGCGGCACGTTCGACAGGGTTCTTGTCGGTCAGCGAAGGGGCGGGCGACGCCGAGCGGCTGGCCGAGGCGATTGCTGCCGGCCTTTCCGGCAAGGCGGTCGTCTATCTCACAGGGCGCGTGCGGTTTCCGGCATTCGAGGCGCGGCTGCGAAAGGCCGGCGTCGAGGTCCGCACCGTCGAAACCTACGACACGATTTCGCTCGATTATTCCGATGCTGAAATCCGTACACGCCTGTCCGATCAGGCGGTCGACGCGGTGCTGCTCTATTCAGCCAAGGCGGCGGCAGCGTTGCAGGCCTTGGCCAGCCGGGCGGAACTGCGCGATCTCTTTGAAAACATGCAGGCTTTTGCGCTCTCCGAGCGCGTGGCAGCGGCGTTTGACAATGCCGCCGGCAAAAAAATACGCATTGCGCGGGAACCGCAGGAGGAGGCGCTGCTTGAGCTGTTGCACCGCGGCGACTGAGCGCCGTGTCATCACGCCGCCCCTTTTCACCTGATGATGATGTGCTAGACCATTTTTCAAACCATCACGCGCCGTCGGGCGCCCAGACGAAGCAGGATTGCGGAGCCCAGGCATGGTCAAGACGCCGAAGATGCGACATTCGAAAAGCCACCGCGAGCCGGTGACCATCGAACTCGAACCCGGCGCTGTCTCGCGCATTGCCGATGCGGATGCCGCCAAGACGGATGTCGCCAACTCGGACGACGTCGAGGCCCCAGCAGGGTCGGTTGCGGCTGAGGATGCCGCTGCCATGGCCAATGCGCAGCCGGAGACGCCTGACGAGCCCGTTCATGCCGATCAAGCCGATCTCGAGCCGTGGGAGCACTCCGACGCCGCGGCGCAGGCCGCTCCCGAAAGCGCCGATGCCAAGGCGTCCACCCAGGCGGAGCAGCCTTACCCCACCGCTTCGGATGCGCCACCGCGCGCCAGAACCTCCGACTACAGTTTCGAGGATACCTCGCCCAAGCCGGGTGCACCCAAGGAAACCCCAAGGACAGCCGGGAACCAGCCCATGGCCGCGCAACCGAAGCGCACGAGCGGCATTGCCGCCGGCATCATCGGCGGTGTCATCGCGCTGGCTGCCGCCGGCGGGCTGCAGTTTGCCGGCGTGCTTGGCGCTCCGGGCTCAGGGGCGGGCACGGTCTGGCTCGACGGCGTCAATGGCGAGATCGCTTCGCTGAAGCGCGAAATCGCCGACCTCAGGGAAGCCAGCGGCAATAGCGCCGCAACGGCCAAGGTCGACGGGCTGTATTCGGCGCTGGACCAGGTCAAGGCCGATGTCGCATCGCTGAAATCGGCGGTCGAAAGGGGCGGCGCCGGCGACAATGCCGGGCTTGCCTCGCTTGGCGACAAGGTCAAGCAGATCGAGACCGCGGTCGCCGCCCTTGGCCAGGCCGGTGGTGCAGCGCCCGTCGATCTCGCGCCGCTCAATGAAAGACTGGCGGGCCTCGACGCACTGGTGAAATCGGCCGGTGAGGCAGCCAAGACGCAGGAAGGCAAGATCGCCGCGCTGGAGCAGTCGGTGACGCAGCTCGCCGGCAAGGTCGATGCGCAGGCCTCGCAGCCAAAGATCGCGATGGCCATCGCCGCTTCGGCCTTGAAGGCGGCGCTTGACCGCGGCGCGCCGTTCGCCGCCGAGTTGGAGACCTTCGCGGCGATCTCGCCCGATGCACCGCAGATTGCAGCGCTGCGCCCCTACGCTGAAAAGGGCGTCCCGACCCGCACCGAGATCGCCGGCGAGGCCGACGCCGCGGCCAATGCGATGGTCGCGGCGGCGACGCCGGTCGATGAAAATGCCGGCTTCTTCGAGAACCTTTTGTCGAGCGCCGAATCGCTGGTCAAGGTCCGGCCGATTGGCGCCGTCGAAGGCGCCGGCGCGCCGGAAACCGTGGCGCGCATCGAAGTGGCGGTCAACCAGGGCGACTACGCCAAGGCGCTCAGCGAATACGCAACGCTGCCGGATGCGGTCAAGGCTGCCGGCGCCGACTTTGCCGGCAAACTGAAGGCGCGCATCGACGTCGAGACGCAGGTCGACGCGCTGATTGCAGGTGCGATGAAGGCATGAGGACGACACGATGATCCGCATTCTCACCTTTCTCGCCGCCGTCTTCGCGCTCGGCCTCGGCTTTGCCTGGCTGGCCGATCGTCCCGGCGAGATGGTCGTCACCTTCAACGGTTACCAATACCAGGTCAGCCTGATGGTGGCGGCGGTGGCGATCGTTGCCGTCGTCGCAGCGGTGATGATCGTCTGGTGGCTGATCAAGTCGCTGTGGAACAGCCCGTACACGATCTCGCACTATTTCCGCGTCCGCCGCCGCGACCGTGGCTATCAGGCGCTGTCGACCGGCATGATCGCAGCCGGCGCCGGCGATGGCGCGCTGGCCCGCAAGAAGTCCAAGGAAGCCGCCAAACTGATCCGCTCCGACCAGGAGCCGCTGATCCAGCTGCTCGAAGCGCAAGCCTCGCTGCTCGAAGGCGACCATGAGGGCGCGCGCGAAAAATTCGAGGCGATGCTCGACGATCCCGAAATGCGGCTGCTTGGCCTGCGCGGGCTCTATCTCGAAGCCGAGCGGCTCGGCGACCGCAACGCGGCGCGTCACTATGCCGGGCGCGCCGCTTCCGTCGCGCCGCAACTGGCTTGGGCCGCCGAATCGACGCTGGAGGATCTGACCGGGCGCGGCGACTGGGACGGCGCGCTGAAGCTGGTGGAGGCGCAGAAGTCGACCAGGCAGATCGAACGCGACGCCGCCAATCGCCGCCGCGCTGTGCTGTTGACCGCCAAGGCGCAGGCGCTGACCGATAGCGACCCCAATGCAGCCAAGACAGCGGCACTCGAGGCCAACAAGCTCGCGCCCGATTTCGCACCGGCCGCGGTTGCAGCCGCCAATCTTCTGTTCAAACAGAACGATGTGCGCAAAGGCTCGAAGATCCTTGAGGCAGCCTGGAAGGCGGAGCCGCATCCCGAGATCGCCGAGCTCTACACCCATGCAAGGCCGGGAGATGCCGTGGTCGATCGTCTCAACCGGGCGAAGAAGCTGCAGGAGCTGAAGCGCAACAATGCCGAATCGTCGATGACGGTGGCGCGCGCCGCGCTCGATGCGCAGGATTTTTCCACCGCCCGCCGGGAGGCGGAAGCGGCGATCCGCATGGATCGCCGGGAAGGCGCTTACCTGCTGCTGGCCGATATCGAGGAGGCAGAGACCGGCGACCAGGGCAAGATCAGGCAATTGCTGTCCAAGGCGGTCAGGGCGCCGCGCGATCCGGCCTGGGTCGCCGACGGCGTCGTCTCCGAACGCTGGGCGCCGGTATCGCCGGTCAGCGGCAAGCTCGACGCTTTCGCCTGGCGCGCACCGATGGAGCGGCTGGGCCAGCTCATCGACAGCCATGAAGACGAAGCCGATGTGCCGGTGCTTGCGGCACCCGCCAAGCCGACAAAGGAAGCCGAAATGATCGATCATCCCGCCGTTGCCAAGACGATCAGCGAGGCGCCGACCGAGCCCAAGCCCGCTGTGGGCGATGACCAGGTCACGCCGGTCACCGCCGCCGCTTTCGCCGCAATACCAAACGACGCCGAACCCGTCGAACCTGCCGAGGAACTGGCGCGGCTGCCCGACGACCCCGGCGTCGACCCCGATGACGAAGCGGAGAAGTCACCGCGCCGCTTCCGCCTGTTTTGATCCCTGAAGTATGATCCCAAAAAGTGGATACCGGTTTTTGGAAAAGATCATGCTCCAATAATGTGAAGTGAGCACCATGTTCGAACGCGTCCTGGCCTTTCTGAAAGACCTGCCCTCCGGGGCTGGGGCTCGCGCCAATGCGGACGATCCGCGCGTTGCGGCGTCGGCTTTGCTCTATCATGTGATGAATGCCGACGGCGTGCGCCAGGATGTCGAGTGGGAGCGGTTCAAGCAGGTGCTGGCGCAGAGCTATTCGATCAGCGGCGACGAACTCGATGCGTTGGCTGCCGCCGGCGAGCGCGCCGACAATGAGGCGATCGACCTCTATGCCTTCACCAGCGTCTTGAAGCGCCATCTCGACGCCGAGGCGCGCAAGGCTTTCATCGGCCTGATGTGGGAAATCGTCTATGCCGATGGCGAACTGCACGAGTTGGAGGACAACACCGTCTGGCGCGTCGCCGAACTGATCGGCGTCGAGCGCCACGACCGCGTCGAGGCGCGCCGCAAGGCGGCGGCCGCCGCGCCCGGCGCCAGCGGAACGTCGAGCGACGAATAGGATTCCGCCTTTCCATGCCGCCCAGACCGAGCTCGAAACCAAAAATCCTGATCGTGCTGCATCAGGAGACTTCGAGCCCCGGCCGGGTTGGCCACATGCTGCTCGAGGAAGGTTTCGACCTCGACATCCGCCGGCCGCCTCTCGGCGACAGCCTGCCGGAGACGCTGGAGGGACACGCCGGCGCCGTGGTGTTCGGCGGGCCGATGAGCGCCAATGACGAAGATGAGTTCGTCCGCCGCGAGACTAACTGGCTCAATGTTCCGCTAAAGGAGAACCGGCCCTTCCTCGGCATCTGCCTTGGCGCGCAGATGCTGGCCAATCATCTCGGCGGCAAGGTCGAGGGGCATGGCGAGGGGCTGGTCGAGATCGGCTGGTATCCGCTGAAGCCGACCGAAGCCGGCAAAAAGCTGCTGCCCTGGCCCGACATGGTTTACCAGTTTCACCGCGAAGGCTTTTCGCTGCCCAGGGATGCGACGCTGCTGGCCACGGCGGAAACCTACCCCAACCAGGCTTTTCGCTATGGCGACAATGCTTGGGGCATCCAGTTCCATGGCGAACTGACCCGGTTGATGATGCAGCGCTGGGTGGTGCGCGGCGCACACCGTTTCGAATTGCCCGGCGCGCAGCCCGGCCGCGACCATCTCGGCGGCCGGCTGATCTGGGATATGCACCTCAAGCGCTGGCTGAGCGAGTTTTTGAGCCTGATCTTCGGCAAGCCTACTGAGGGATAGAGCAAATCCAACTACTCTGAACGGCCGAGCTTGCCCAAAGACGACTTACCTCTGGGAGGCGTGTACGATGGATTCGGGACCTTAGCCCGTTCCCGCAGATTTGGATTGCGCCCCAAACACTCCGATGGATCGAAAAACTCCGTGGCGCATTTAAGCTTCGGCTAATAACGGCCCCAGGAGAGAATCAATGAAGAAGACGCTGCTCATTTTGAGCCTACTCATTCCGCTCGCGGCATGCTCCCGCACCGAACAAGGCGCTGCCGTCGGTGGTTTGGGTGGCGCAGCTGTAGGCGCAGCAGTGGCCGGCGACCCGGTAAAAGGGGCGGTTGTTGGCGGTGCGGTCGGAGCGCTGGCCGGGGCGGTCATCGGGCACGCCAGCGAAGCCGGCCAGTGCAGATATCGCGGTCGGAACGGTCGAGTTTACGTTGCTCAGTGCCCGGACGGCTACTGATCTCAAAGGCGCGTGATCTCTTTCGATCACGCGCCTGCTCGGGGTAGGATAACTGAATGGCATATAACAGCAAAAGACTGCTGGCTTTCTGGTTCGTTGTCAGCGCTGTCGCGATAAACGCCGAACTTTCGACCGCGGCCTTGGCCGCACCTGTAGAAGCGAAGACGATTGCCGATCACTTCTCATCGGTAAAGTCCATGTCCGGGGACTTTGTCCAGTCGGGCCCAATAGCGGAAAGGACCAAAGGGAAGTTTTTCCTCCAGCGGCCGGGCAAGATCCGGTTCAACTATGCAGGCCAATCAGGGGTCAGCGTAATTGCAGATGGAAAATCCTTGGTGGTCTATAACAAGAAGCTCAAGACATCGCGGCTTTATGCTCTCTCGAAGACGCCGCTCAAGCTGCTCCTCGACAATCAGGTCAACTTTTCCGGCAATCGCCTCAAAAGTATCAAGGACGATGGCGCCCAGGTGATCATCAGGCTGGCCGACAAGTCGGCTTTCGGCAATTCGAATATCACTATGGTGTTTGACAGAGAATCGCTCGATCTACGCAGATGGACCCTGACTGACGAGAGGGGCCTTACCTCGACAGTTACCATATCCAACGTGAAGCAGGGCGTTCGCGCTCCTGCGGGCACCTTCACTATCGACTATGCTGCAAACCGTGAATTCAACACCAAAACGAAATAGTCGGCAGCGCCACGAACTGCCCGTGTAACACTACTCGGCGGCCGTCTCGGACGGCACCTCTGCCGGTGCCGAAGACTCGGCCTCGGCATGCGGCTTGCGCCGTGAGAACAGCGACCTTAGCGTGACGTAGAACACCGGCGTCAGGAACAGGCCGACGAAAGTGACGCCCAGCATGCCGGAGAACACCGCGGTGCCGAGCGACTGGCGCATTTCCGCGCCCGGGCCCGTCGCGATCATCAGCGGCACGACGCCGAGGATGAACGAGAAGGCGGTCATCAGGATCGGCCGCAGCCTGAGCCGGCAGGCTTCGACGGCAGCCTCGGCCGCCGACAGGCCGCGTTCCTGGGCCTGCCGCGCGAACTCGACGATCAGGATCGCGTTCTTGGCGGCAAGCCCGATCAGCACGATGAGGCCGATCTGCACGAGGATGTTGTTGTCCAGCCCTCGGAACGACACGCCGAGCAACGCCGCCAGCACGCCGAGCGGCACCACCAGCACGATGGCGAACGGCAGCACCCAGCTTTCATATTGCGCCGCCAGCGCCAGGAACACGAACAGCACCGACAGTCCGAAGATATAGACTGCGGCATTGCCGGTGTTACGCTCCTGATAGGCGAGTTCGGTCCATTCATAGGAGGTACCGGCCGGCAACGTCTGTGCCGTGATCGCTTCCATCTTGGCAAGCGCATCGCCGGTGGAAACGCCGGGCGCGGCGTTGCCCTGCAGCGGCACCGAGACGTACATGTTGTAGCGCTGGACCAGCGCCGGGCCGGTGACGTCGCGGATCTCGATCAACGTGCCCAGCGGAACCAGCGCGCCGGTCGCCGAGCGCACCTTCAGTTTCAAGATGTCGGCGCGATCGAGGCGGAACGCCTGGTCGGCCTGCGCGCGCACCTGGTAGACGCGCCCGAAAGCGTTGAAGTCGTTGACGTAGGCGGTGCCCAGATTGATCGACAGCGTCTCGAAGATGTTGGGGATCGGCACGTTCAGGATGCGCGCCTTGTCGCGATCGATCGCCAGGAAGAATTGCGGGCTGGACGCGGAGAAAGTGGTGAACACGCCGGTCAGCCCCGCCGTCTTGTTGGCCTTGCCGGCAATTTCATAGGCAAGCGCCAGGATCTGCCGCATGTCGGCGCTGTTGCGCTCCTGGATCTGCAGCTTGAAGCCGCCGGCATTGCCGACGCCGCGGATCGGCGGCGGCGGCAGTGCGATAATGAAGGCTTCCTTGATGCTTTGCAGGCTGCCGAACAAATTGCCGATGACCTGGGTCGCGGACTGGCCGGCTTCCAGTCGCTCGTCAAACGGCTTGAACCTGGCGAAGATCACGCCCGCGTTGCTGGCATTGGTAAAGGTGGCACCGGAGAAGCCGGCGAAGGCGACCGCGTAGTCGACGCCTGGCGTTTTCTGGATGATCTGCGACGCCTGCTGGATGACCGCATCGGTCCGCGATAGCGAGGCGCCGTCCGGCAACTGGACGACGACGATCGCATAGCCCTGGTCGAGCGACGGAATGAAACCGCGCGGCACCGTCTGCACCATATAGACCGTGGCGTAGATGAGGGCCGCGAAAACGGCTAGCGTGGCGGCGATCGCTATCCGCGAGCCGACCAGCACGCGCACGATGCTCGAATACCAATGGGCGACCTTGTCGAAGCCGCGGTTGAAGCCGTCGGCGAGCGCCCGTCCGAACCGCGCCAGGAAAAAGCGCGGCGGCGCCGCAGCAGTGTGGTGCGGCTTGAACAGCAGCGCGGCCAGCGCCGGCGAGAGCGTCAGCGAATTGAATGCCGAGATCGCCGTCGACACCGCGATGGTGATCGCAAACTGCAGGTAGAACTGCCCGGAAATGCCGGGGATGAAGGCTGTCGGTACGAACACGGCTATCAGCACCAGCGAGATCGCGATGACCGCCGTGCCGACTTCGTCCATGGTCAGATGCGACGCCGGATTGGGCGCCAGCCCCCTGGCGATATTGCGCTCGACGTTCTCGACCACGACGATCGCATCGTCGACGACGATGCCGATGGCCAGCACGAGGCCGAACAGCGTCAGCATGTTGAGCGAGAAGCCGGCGGCGTAAAGCACCGCCAGCGTGCCGATCAGCGACACTGGGATCGCCACGATCGGCACGATCGCCATGCGCCACGATTGCAGGAAGACGATGATGACGATGATGACCAGCACCATCGCCTCGAGGATCGTCTTGTAGACCTCCTGGATCGACTCGGCGACGAACTCGGTCGGATTGTAGACGATGTCGTAGCTCAACCCCTTCGGGAAGTCCTGGGAAAGCTCCTTCATCTTGTCTTGGATCTCCGCGGCTGCGGCGAGCGCATTGGTGCCTGGCCGCTGGAAGATGGCGAGCGCCACCGCCGGTTTGCCGTTGAGATAGGAGTTGGTGACGTAATCCTTGGCGCCGAGCTCGATGCGCGCCACGTCCTGCAGCTGGATCAGGCGGCCGTCTTCGGCCGATTTGACGATCACGTATCGGAAGTCGCGTGCGTCGTTGAAACGGCCTTGCGTGGTGACCGTGTACTGGAACGCCGTGCCGGTATTGGTCGGCGGCGCGCCGATGGAGCCGCCCGACACCTGGACGTTCTGGTCGCGCAGCGCCTGCACCACATCGCCCGAGGTCATCCCCAGGGCGGACAGTTTTTCCGGATCGAGCCAGATGCGCAGCGAATATTCGCGTTCGCCAAAGATGATGAGGTCGCCGACGCCGTCCAACCTGAGCAGTATGTCGCGCACCCGCGAGCGGGCGTAGTTCGAGACGTAGAGCTGGTCGTAGGTATTGTCGGGCGACAGCATGTGCACGACCATCATCAGGTCGGGCGAGCTCTTGATGGTGGTGATGCCGAGGCGGCGGACTTCTTCGGGCAGGCGCGGCTCGGCGACCGAGACGCGGTTCTGTACCAGCACCTGCGCCTGGTCGAGGTCGGTGCCTAGCTTGAAGGTGATGGTCAGCGCCATCGCTCCGTCGCCGGACGAATAGGACGACATGTAAAGCATGCCCTCGACGCCGTTGATCTCCTGCTCGATCGGCGTTGCCACCGTCGCTGCGACCGTCTCGGCGTCGGCGCCCGGGTACTGGGCGCGAACGACGATGGTCGGCGGCGCGATCTCGGGATATTGCGCGATCGGCAGCTGGGTATAAGCAATCCCGCCGAGGATCAGGAGGACTATCGAAACCACCGATGCGAAGATCGGACGGTCGACGAAGAAATGGGCGAACCTCATTGCTGCAACCCGGCGGTCTCGACCTTGGGCGGCAACGTCACCATCTCGACCTTCACCTTGGTGCCGGGCCTGGCGTGCATCAGCCCGTTGACGATGATCGTCTCGTCGCCGGTCAGGCCCGCGCGGATCACCCGGTAGCCGTCGAGAAGCGGGCCGGTGCGCACGGGCTTCGCCGACACCATCCCAGCCTCATCCACCAGGTACACGATGCGGCGATCCTGATCGGCGCCGACCGCCTCGTCGGGCACCAGGACGCCGCTATGCGGCAGCGACCCCGGCACGTTGATGCGCCCGAACATGCCTGGCTGGAGAACGCCGTCGGCGTTGGCAAACCTTGCACGCACCCGCATGGTGCCGGTCGCGTTGTCGATCCGGTTCTCGGCAAAATCGAGCTTGCCCTTGAATACCGCCTCCGCGCGGTCGGCGACGCGAACCACCACCTCGAGCCCGCCGGCGCCTTCCTGCATGCTGCCGCCGCGCTCCTTCGCGTCGCGGGCGTAGCTGAAATACAGGCGCTCATCGACGTCGAAATAGAAGTCGATCGGATCGCGCGTGACGATGGTCGTCAGCAAGGTGGAATCCGGCTGCACGAGGTTGCCGACCGACACCAGCCGGCGGTCGATGCGGCCGGACAAGGGCGCCTTGATCTCGGTGAACTCCAGGTTCAGGTTGGCCGTCGTCAGCGCCGCCGTCGCGCCCTGCATCTGCGCCTGCGCCGAAAGGTATTCCCGCCGGCGGTCGTCGACCGTCGCGGCCGAGATATTGCCGGTCTTGGCGAGCTCATCGGCGCGATCCAGCTGCATCTTGGAGAATTCGAGCAGAGACTTGGCGACGTCCACTTGCGATTTGGCGGCATCGTAGGCCGCCTGGTACGGACGCTGGTCGATGGTGAAGAGCAGGTCGCCCTTGTTGACCAGTGCGCCGTCCTGGAAGCTGATCTTGTCCAGATAGCCGCTGACGCGCGAACGGATGGCGACCTCGTCGACGGCTTCGAAGCGCCCGACGAACTCGTCGTCTTCGACGATTTCACGCACCACCGGCTTGGCCGCCGTCACCACCGGCAGTTGCTGGTCCTGCGCAAACGCGTTGCTGCTGAAAGCCATGCCGAGCAGGAATGCCACTGGGACGGCGGAGCGGGCCAGCCAGCCGACCGATCGGCTGGGTCGCCCGCTTGCGTCGCGATGCGATTGCCGATTCCCTGAAGTGTCCATTTGCGTCCCCGCTCGCTGGACCCGGAGGTCGGGTGGTTCTCTTCTATATTTAAGGTTTCTCGTCGAGACCAGAGCACTGCAGTATTGTGCATGGCAACATAATCATTTTCCATATGGACTGAAATGTCCACCCTGCGGCTGCCCCGCCATCTGGCTAGTTCGCCCAGAACCGGCCCATCCGCTTCCGGCCCATCTCAGCCGTCATCGGCGCAAGCTGATTTGGACCGAGCGCCGGATCCTGCGGCTTACTCGATCAGTTGCGGCTGTTGAGATGCCGCACCCTTCGCAGTTGCGGAAACAGCACCGCCCACAGTCCGGCGACGGCAATCGCACCGACGCCGCCGATCACCACCGCCGGCACGGTGCCGATCAGCGCCGCCATGGTGCCGGCGCGGAACTCGCCGACTTCGTTGGAGGCGCCGACGAAGACCTGGTTGACGGCGTTGACGCGGCCGCGCACCTCGTCGGGTGTCCACAGCTGGATCAGCGTCTCCCTGATATAGACGCTGAACATGTCGGTGGCGCCGAGGCCGGCAAGGGCCAGGATCGACAGCCAGGTGATGGTCGAGACGCCGAACAGCACGGTGAAGGCGCCGAACCCGGCGACGAAGCCGAGCATGATCTTGCCGGCACTGTCGCGCAGCGGATGCCCGGCAAGCCAGACCGCGACACAGATGGCGCCGATGCCGGGCGCCGAGCGCAGCAGGCCGAGGCCCCACGGGCCGAGTTCCAGAATATCGCGGGCATAGACCGGCAGCAGCGCCGAGGCACCGGACAGAAGCACGGCGAAGAGGTCGAGCGAGATGGCGCCCAGGACGATCTTCTCGCTCCAGATGTATCGGAAGCCGGCAAACAGCGTCTCCATCGTCGGCTTGTCGGTGGCGCTCTGCTGGGCCGGTTTCGGAATGGTGAAGATCAGCAGACCGGCCACCAGCATCAGCACGGAGGCAACGGCGTAAGCGGCTTCGGCCGAGACGCCATAGAGCAGGCCGCCGGCGACCGGGCCGACAATGGTCGCCGTTTGCCAGGCGGACGAGTTCCAGGCGATCGCATTGCCGAAATCTTCCGGCGGAACAAGGTTGGCGAACAGCGACGACGAGGCCGGCCCATAAAAAGCGCGCGCCAGGCCGAACATAGCCAGCACGATGAAGATCGGCAGCGGGCTGACGAGACCGCGCAGCGTGAAGTACAACAGGACAAGCGCACAACCTGCCTCGACTACCGTCGCCAGCGCCATGATCAGGCGGCGGCCGAAACGGTCGGCGACAACGCCGGTGACCAGCACCAGCAGCAGCGACGGCAGGAACTGGACGATGCCGACAATGCCGAGATCGAAGGGATCGCGCGTCAGATCATAGATCTGCCAGCCGACGGCGACGGACACGATCATGGTGGCGAAGGTGGTCAGGAAACGCGCCGCCCAATAGCTCAGGAAGGAGCGATGGCGGAAGGCGGCGTAACGCCGGTCAGGCGGTGTATGGGAATGGGATGTCATGGATACAGGCCCCGTTGCTTGCATTGGCCGGCGGGGCACTTCCCGGAAATGGGCGCTGTTCCGGCCAATGAAACTTATCAAAGTTCGGGGCGCGTATGCGTGAAAATCGGGCCTGGATCAAGCGGTTTTCCAGCCGCTCGCCCGATTGCACGCGGACGTTACTGCCTCAGCGCGGCGGTGATGGCGTCGAGGCCGCCCTGTAATTCCGCCTCTTTCGGCCAGCCGAAACCGACGCGGAAGAAGCGCTTGGGCATATCGAACCAGTGGCCGGGACCGACATAGGTGCCGTGGTTTTCCAAGAGATTGACGTAGAAACGGTCGAGGTCGAAGTCTGGAATGACATTGAGCCTTGGAAATCCGACGACGCCGCCTTGTGGCCGCACCCAGTCGACCAGCGGCTCGCGGTCGATCCAGTCTTGCACGATGTCGCGGCGTTTCGCCATCTCGGGCAGCAGCGCGCCCAAGAAAGCGTCGCGGCGCCCCAGCATGCCGCGCGCAATGCCTTCGTCGATGACGCTGCCGCAAATGCCGATCTGCTCCTTGGCGGCGAGGAAGCGCTCCTGCAGTTCGGCATCGCTGGTGATCAGCCAGCCAATGCGGATGCCGGGAATGCCGAAGGCTTTCGACAGCGACGAGACGCTGATCGCTTTGGGGCTGAGAGAAGCCGCCGCCGGCAGGCGCTGTCCATAGGAGAGGTCGCGATAGGTCTCGTCGACCAGCAGATGGCAGCCGCTCGCTTCGGCCAGCGCAATCAGCGCGTCGAGATCGGCCCGGCCCATCATCGTGCCGGTCGGGTTGTGCGGGCAGGTGACGCTGATCAGCTTGGTGTTCGGTTGCATGCTGGCGGCGACGCGGCCGAAATCGATGGCAAAGCCTGCGTCGAAATCGAGATCGACATAGGAGATGGCGCAGCCGATCGCCTTGGGGGTCTCGATGTTGGTGGCGTAGTTCGGCCGGACGACGACAAGGTGGTCGCGCTCCGACAGAAGCGAGGTCGAAATGATGAAGAGCGCGCCCGCCGCACCGGCGGTCACAAGAACATCGTCAGCGGAGATGCCTTTGTCTTGCGCCGCGATCAGCGCCCGCAACTCCTTGTCGCCGCGATGCTCGCCGTAGAACAGCGTGAGATCCGGCAGCGACAGGCCGACGTCGGAGAGTTTCTGATCGGCGATCGAGCTTTCGGAGAGATTGAACCGAATGCGATCGTAGCCGTATTCCTCCGGCGCCTCTTTCTCGATCACCATTCTGGCGTAGTTCATCGCTGCTCCCCCAAAGCAATCTCTGTGGTGTATCCAAGCCACAAAAGCACGAAGCCTGCCAAGGCTCATTCGCCGGCAGGCTTCTGTTCCAGTCGTCCAAACGATTGGCTCAGGGCCGAGGCGCTGATCCCACTCAGGCCGGAACTTTGGCCTTCCGACCCTTGGCTTTCGCCGGCGCGGCCACTGCAGCCTTGCGGCCGAGGCCGATCGACTTGGCCAGCTCGGAGCGCGACGCCGCGTAGTTGGGGGCAACCATCGGATAGTCGGCCGGCAGGCCCCATTTGGTACGATAGGCTTCCGGCGTCAGGTTGAAATGGACGCCGAGATGGCGCTTCAGCGATTTGAATTTTTTGCCGTCTTCGAGGCAGATGATGTAATCCGGCGTCACCGACCGCTTGGGATTGACAGCCGGGATCTGCGGCGCCGCCACTGGGGCCGGCGGCTGGCTGAGTCCGCCGATCGACGCCGCAACGCTGGCGATGAGATCGCTCAGGCCGGCAACGGGCAAGCGGTTCTTCTCGACGTAAGCGGACACGATATGGGCGGTAAGCTCGAGCAGGTCGATGTCCTTGTCAGAGTCGTTGCTGTCGTCGGCCAATTTATCTCTCCGTCGCTAGGGGGGTGGCGGAAACTCCCAGAGTGGTCCCAGCGGAGCCGGAAATCCGCTCTAGTCATTTGTCTTGCCGCATATGTGCGGTTGCGCCAGATGATTCCATCCGGTGCCACCGATCTAATCGCCAAATCTGCGTAACGCAATGACTTCGTATCGCGCCACACGTCATTTTGAACAACTATACTGAATTTTAATACTATCAGACGATGAGCGCCTTGTCGCGCCATAGTCGAAAACCGCCTTCGAAAGCGCGCGTATTGTCGCCGCGCCTGGATGTGGCGGGCAATTCATCCAGTCTGTCGACATTGCCGCCGCCGATGACGACATAATCCGGCTGCAGCGCCGCACGCAGCCGCCCGACGACGTCGAAAACGTATTTGCGCCATTTTTTCTTGCCGTATTTCTCCAGGCCGCGCTCGCCGACATAATCTTCGAAACTGCCGCCCTTGCGGTACGGCAGATGCGCCAGTTCCATTGGCTGGCCGACATTGTTGAGGATCATCGCCGCGCCCAGGCCGGTGCCGAGGCCGAGGAACAGCATGCGCCCGCCATCGTAGCTGCCGATCGCCTGCAGCAGCGCGTCGTTGACGACCTTGACCGGCTTGCCGAAGGCGGCAGCAAAATCGTAGCCGTCCCAGCCCTTGCCGAGATTGGCGGGATCGAGCGAAGGCCTGTTGTGCCTGACCGGGCCGGGATAGCCCATCGAGATCAGGTCATAGGCCAGCCCTTCGGCCAGCGTCTTCACCGTGGCGACCATCTGCTGCGGCGTCAGGTCCGGTCCGGAATCGGCGCGGCGCATCTCGCCGCCTGCGCTGGTGAGGATTTTCACATGCGAGCCGCCGACATCGATCGTCAGCACGATCGGTTCGGCCTTGGCCTTCGCGGGCCTGGCTGCCTTGGCCATGTCGTTTCCTCCGCTCACTTGGCGCATTCCCGCGTTTCAGGAAAACGGGGGAATGCTCCAACTCTTTGTTTTTACCCAATTTCGGACGGAAAGACCGCTCGCACTTTTCCTGGAATTGCTCAACTCGGATTGATCCAGCCGTTGGGCGGCCCGAAGCTGGCCATGGCGTCGGCAGGCCCCCAGGTCTTCGGCTCATACATATGCGGCGGCGTGGTGTCGCCCAGCACCGGGCCGACGATGCGCCAGGCAAGCTCGCTGGCATCCTGGCGGGTGAACAATTGGCCATTGCCGTTCATGGCATCGCCGATCAGCCGCTCATAGGGCGGCATGTCGCCCTTCGAATCGTCCAGCGCGGTGAGCTCGACCTGCTCGCCGACCATGTCGTCGCCGGGCGCCTTGCGCTGCGCGCCGATCGAGATCGCCACCTGCGGGTCGATGCGGAAGCGCACGTAATTGGCGTCGCTGGGCTTGATCGGATCGAAGACGTCGAGCGGCGGCCGCTTCAGCCGCACGATCACTTCGGTCACATGCACCGGCATGTTCTTGCCGGTGCGGATGAAGAAGGGCACGTCCTGCCAGCGCCAGGTGTCGACCATGAAGCGCACCGCGGCAAAGGTTTCGACCGGCGAGTTCGGCTTCACGCCGGGTTCAGCGAGGTAGCCGGTGAACTGGCCGCGCACGACGTCGTCCTTGGTCAGCGTGCGGATGGCGCGCAGCACCTGCACCTTCTCGTCGATCAGATCGTCGGCCGAGCGGCCGACCGGCGGTTCCATGGCGAGCAGCAAAAGGATGTTGAGCAGATGGTTCTCGATCACGTCGCGGATAGCGCCGACATCGTCATAGAATTTGCCACGGCCTTCGACGCCGAAGTCCTCGGCCATGGTGATCTGTACGCTTTCGACGAAGTTGCGGTTCCAGATCGGCTCGAGAAAGGAATTGGCAAAGCGGAAATAGAGCAGGTTCTGGATCGCCTCCTTGCCGAGATAGTGGTCGATGCGGAAGATCGACTGCTCTTCGAACACCAGATGCAGCACGCGGTTCAGCCAGCGCGCCGATTGGAGATCGTGGCCGAACGGCTTTTCCACCATCAGCCGCGCGCCATGCGCGGTACCGGATTGCTCCAGCCCCTGGACGACGGTCTCGAACATGGTCGGCGGCACCGCCATATAGTGCAGAGGCCGCTGCGCCGAGCCGAGCGCCGTCTTCAGCTTCTCGAAGGTCGCGCCGTCGCGGTAGTCGCCGCTGACATAGCGCAGCAGACTGGCGAATTTGGCGAAGATCTTTTCGTCGATCTTGCCGAGAGCGTTGACGATGCCGTCGCGTGCCCTCGCCTGCAATTGGTTGATGTCCCAGGCATCGAAGGCGACGCCGATCACCGGCTCGGTCAGCGTCCCCTTGGCTACCATCTGGTAGAGGGCCGGAAATATCTTCTTGTGGGCAAGGTCGCCGGTTGCTCCGAAGAGCACCAGCGTGTCGGACCGTTCCGGGCTCATCTTGCGCGTCTCCCCTGCGGCCTTCACTTGCCGGCCTTCGGCTTTTCGACATGGCCGCCAAAGGCATAGCGCATGGCCGACAGCAGCTTGTCGGCGAATTCGGATTCGCCCTGCGAGGAGAAGCGGTCGAACAAAGCCGAGGACAGAACCGGCGCCGGCACGCCGGTGTCGATCGCCGCCTTCAGCGTCCAGCGGCCTTCGCCGGAATCGGAGACGCGGCCGCCGAACTGGGCCAATGCCGGGTCGCTCTTCAGAGCGCCGGCGGTGAGGTCGAGCAGCCAGGAGCCGATCACACTGCCATGGCGCCAGACCTCGGCCACCTGCGGCAGGTCGATGTCGAACTGATAGTATTGCGGGTTTTCCAAAGGGCTGGTCTCGGCGTCCGCCGTGCGCTGTCTTTTGCCGGCATTGGCCGATTTCAGGATGTTCATGCCTTCGGCGTAGGCGGCCATGACGCCATATTCGATGCCGTTGTGGATCATCTTGACGAAATGGCCGGCGCCGCTCGGTCCGCAATGCAGGTAGCCAAAGGGTGCGGTCCCGCCCGCCTTGTCGGGCGTGGCGCCGGCATCGGCGCCGGGCGCCAGCGTGGCGAAGATCGGATCGAGGTGTTTGACCGCCGTATCGGGGCCGCCGATCATCAGGCAATAGCCGCGCTCCAAGCCCCAAACGCCGCCGCTGGTGCCGACATCGACATAGTGCAGGCCCTTGGCCGCAAGCTCGGCCGCCTGGTCGACAGCGTCGTGATAATAGGAATTGCCGCCGTCGATAATGATGTCGCCGGGCTCCATCAATGCTGCCACCTGGTCGGCGATCTTGCCGGTGATCGCCGCCGGCAGCATCAGCCAGGCGCTGCGCGGCTTGGAAAGCTTGCCGACGAACGCCTCCATGGAGGCGGCGCCGATGGCGCCATCGGCAACCAGGGCGGCAACGCTTGCCGGGTTGATGTCGTAGACGACGCATTCATGGCCGTCGCGCATCAGGCGGCGCACCATGTTGGCGCCCATCCTGCCCAGTCCCATCATTCCGATCTGCATGGTCTTGTCCTAGTCGCTTGAGGAAAGAAATTGCTGGCGAGTTAGTTCTCAATGCCGACGGTGAAGTCGACATTCTCCCAACGGTCGCCGTCGGGCCAGAAAAAAGTGAAGACGATCGTATTACCTCGCGGAATATCGGTCACCGGCAGATCCGCCATATGGACGCCAAAGACATTCACGGACGTGTTGATTTCATGGCTGGTCTGCCACTGGTCGCCGCTCCAGTGGATCAGCGCCGGCTGCAGCAGTTCAACCCGCAGCGTCTTGCCGGCTTCCAGGGTGCGCAGCCTGTTGTTGAAGCGCCATATCCTCAGCGGCGAGCCGGTCTTGTCCCTGACATAGCGCTTGACGCCTTGCGGCGGCATGTCGAAGACGGCGCCGTCGCGGAGCGAGCGCAACAGCTTGATGTGTTCCGAATGCGCCCAGACCAGCGGCATGGCGCTGCCCGACGGCCTGCCCAGCCACAATTCGCGCTCCGGTATGTCGGCGCCGTCCCAGACCTGTTCCGGCAGCAGACCGCCCACACCAGCCGAAGCCTCGAATGTCCTGAGCAGGCTTGCCGCCCTGTCCTTGTTACCGGCGGCCAGCTCGTAGTGGGCGCGTTCGCCGGCCAGCAACGGCCAGGGTCGGCCCTGGCCGTTGCCGTCGAAGGGGGCGCCGTCGGCGTGTTCGCCATACCCGTCGCTGGTGTAGCGGTACCATAGAGGCCCTTGCGGCAGGTCGCAGCGCAGTTGCGCGTCGATGATCTTGACCGTGCCGACGATGCGCGGATCGTCCGCGGCCCTGAGGCCGAAGCGGACCAGCGCCAGCGCGTCCGGGCTGACAATCGCTTCGGCCGGCTTGTCGGTATCGCCCGGCGGACGGTTCTTGATCGGTACGAAGCCGTCCTTCGGCGATGCGGCGCCTGAAGCGTCGGCCGGTGCGATGCGGATGTAGTACCCGTCGACGCCAGCCTCGTGGCACTCCGGTGTGCCGCTGACATAGGTCCAGCGCTCGATCTGGTCGTTCCAGCAATCTGCGACCTCGCGCAAATAGTTAGCCGGCTCGGGTTTGCCGTTGACGTCGAACAGATCGGCGGCGCCAAGCAGTGCCGATATTTCGACGGCGAGCGTGAATGGGCTGTAGCCCGCGTCCTCTTCCCAGCGGTCCTGCCCGGTGACGGGGCCATTGCGCACGATATAGGACGCTGCTTTCTCGACCATCGGCATGAAGGCGGCGAGCTTTGCGCGCGGCAGGTGGCCGGCGCGGTGCAGCGCATCGGCAAGCAGCAGCGGGAAGGCGCATTCGTCCATCTGGATGCCCGGCCAATAGAGCGAGCCGTCGAGCCACACATTTTGTGGCCAGTGGCCGTCCGGCTGCTGGATGGAACGGAGATAGGCGAGGATCTCAAGCGCCTGCGCCGGATCGCCGGCGGCGAGGAAGCCGCCCGCAGTTTCGACGAGGTCGCGCGGCCAGACCAGATGATATCCGCCAAGGTCGTCGTCGCCCTTGCTGAACCCCCAGGGGATCGACAGGCTGGCGACGGCCGCATCGGGCCTCGCCAGCGACAGGTGTGTCGCCAGCACCGCTGTGCTGACGCGGTAGGTGTTGAGGCCGGATGCATCATGGTGGTCGAGCGCCGTCAGGCCTGCCTGCCATTTCCGCCATTTCGCGACATAGACCTTTGCCGCCGGCTCAAAACCGCGTTTCAGGCTGGCGGCGGCGTTTTCGGCCGCTTCATCCGGCGTTGCCCCAAACCCAAGCGCAAGCAAGGCTTTGCTGTTGCGTAAGGAAAAGCCGATCTCGCCGGTCAGCGCGACATTGCCGTCCTCCGCCCTTTGGCAGGCCGGATCGAGCCGGCCGGCGCGGCTGAGTTGCTGCCAGCCGTCGGAAAAGCCTGCATAGCCGGCCGAGCAATCACCCCAGGGCAGCGAGGATGCAAGCGCCAGGCAGGTGCCGCGCCCGGACGCGAACAGCATCGGCCTCCCCTTGTGCTCGTCGGTCCAGGCGGTGTTGCCCATGCCGGCACTGACCAGATGCGGCGCCAGCAGGGCGTAGACGCGGTAGTCCGTGGCCACGCCCTCGAGTGCCGTGAAGCTGGTTTCCTGCAGCAAGGCCGGGCGCGCCGGATCCGCCAGGATGCGCTTTTCGATCTGGTAACGCGCCGTCGCGTTGACCAGCCGGTAGGCGGGCACGCCGTCCTCGAACGGCTCGATGGCATGCGTGGCGTCACGCTTCTCCTCGGAGAACCAGCCGCCGGGACCGGTGACCAGCAGTCCCATGTCGCGCGTGCAGGCGCTGTCGAGGCCGGGATAATAGACCTCGTTTACGATGCCATGGCTGAGCGTGAACCAGACGCGGCTCGCCGGCGAAAGCGCGGCACCTACGCCGCTCTTGGCGCTTGACGTCCAGCGCGCCGGAATTCCGGGGGCGCCCATTCTTTTGGGTGCACTGGGGGGAAGGGTCGGCGGCATCGCTGCCATGCATGGTCTCCTGGACCCTTCCCTAGACCAGCACGCGAAGGCTTTTCAACCGCCGCACCTGAAGTTGATCGTCCAAGCGTGATCGATCGCAGTTGACAAGCGGGCGTATCTGAATTTGTCTGACAATAGATAAAAAACAGGCAGACAACGCCAAAACCATCTGCAACAGTCGGCGGGGCCGACAATCCATGGGAGGATTATGACATGAAGACACTGCTCGTCCTGAGCGCTCTGGCGGCGATGCTCGCCTCGGGCACGGCGCTTGCCGACACCAGCGGCAAGAAGATCGCCTTCTCCAACAATTACGCCGGCAATTCGTGGCGCCAGGCGATGCTCGACAGCTACGGCATCGTCACCAAGAAGGCGGTGGAGGATAAGATCGTCGGCGCCGCCGACATCTTCACCACCGCCGACAAGGAAGTGCCGACCCAGGCTGCCCAGGTGCAGAACCTGATCCTGCAGGGTTATGACGCCATCGTCATCAATGCCGCATCGCCGGATGCGCTGAACGGCGCCATCAAGCAGGCCTGCGATGCCGGCATCGTCGTCGTCTCCTTCGACGGGACCGTCACCGAACCTTGCGCCTACCGCGTCGTCGTCGACTTCAAGGACATGGGCAAGCAGGAAGTCGAGCAGATGGCCAAGTTCCAGCCCAAGGGCGGCAATTTGCTGGAAATCCGCGGCCTTGCCGGCACCTCGATCGACGATGCCATCCATGCCGGTATCTTGGAAGGCGTCGCCGCCCATCCCGAGTTCAAGATCGTCGGTTCGGTGACCGGCGACTGGGACCAGACGACGGCGCAGAAGGCGGTCGCGACGATCCTGCCTTCGTTGCCCGACATCGTCGGCATCGTCGACCAGGGCGGTGACGGTTATGGCGCGGCACAAGCCTTTGCCGCCGCAGGCAAGCCGCGTCCGACCATCATCATGGGCAACCGCCAGGACGAGCTGAAATGGTGGAAGGAGCAGAAGGACAAGGATGGCTACCTGACCTGGTCGGCCTCGATCGCGCCCGGCGTGTCGTCGCTGGCCTTCTGGGTGGCGCAGCAGGTGCTCGACGGCCGCACCGACATTCCGCATGACCTTTTGGTGCCGTATCTCGCCTTTACCCAGGACAATTTCGAGACCGAGCTGCCGAAAATCAAGGAGGGCGGCGTCGCCACCCACGAATACAGCCAGCAAGACGCAATCGCGGCGATCAAAGCCAATATCAAGTGATGCATTGCATTCATTGCCAGCGGCATGACCGACCGGATATCGTTGAGCATGCCTGAGGCCAATACGGACATCATCAGACTGGGCGGCGCCGAAAAACATTTCGGCGCCGCCCATTTGGACATCATCAGGCTTAACGGCGCCGAAAAACATTTCGGCGCCGTTCGGGCGCTTAACGGCGTCGACTTCCATGTTGTATCAGGCGAATGCGTCGGGCTGGTCGGCCACAACGGAGCCGGCAAATCGACGCTGATGCATATGGTGGCCGGTACGCTGCAGCCCGATGGCGGTGAGATCGCGGTGCGTGGCAATGCCGAAACCGACTACTCGGTAGCGCGCGCGCTGAAACTCGGCATACGCTGCGTGTTCCAGGAACTGTCGCTCTGCCCTAACCTCAGTATCGCGGAGAATACGCGCATCAACCATCCGGCGCTCACCGGCTTCGGCTGGCGACGCAAGGCGGCTGCTCTCATTGCCGCCAAGCTGGACGAAATCTTTCCGGATCACGGCATCTCGGCAGACGACATTGCCGGCGATCTCTCCATCGGCCGGCGGCAGATGGTCGAGGTGGCGCGCGCCTTCACGGTGACGCGCGATCCGCTCGACTTGGTCATTCTCGACGAGCCGACCTCTTCGCTGGACGCGCATACTGCGGGCCAGCTGCTTGCCTTCGTGCGCCGTTTCGTAGCCACCGGGGGCAGCTGCATCCTGATCTCGCATGTGCTGGGCGAGGTGCTGCAGAATGCCGACCGCATCGTGGTCATGCGCGACGGCAAGGTGGTCGCCACGGACGTTGCAAAAGCGTTCGACCGCGACCGGCTGGTGGCCACCATGGGCGGCGCGGAAGCGCGCGAGAAGATCGCGGCGGAGATCGCCGCCAGGCCGGCGGCGGGCCCGCTCAGGGTGCGGGCGCGGCCCGAGCGGCAGCAGGACGGCAAGGAGCTTGTCGCTCGCGCCGGCGAGATCATCGGGCTTGCCGGGCTTGCCGGCCATGGCCAGACCGACCTGTTGCTGGCGATCTTTGCCGCCGCGACGCGTAGAAGGCTTGATATCGAGGTGACCGCCCCGGTGGCGCTGGTGGCCGGAGACCGCCAATCGGACGGCATTTTCCCGCAATGGTCTATTGCCGAAAACATCGGCATCCGCTCGCTGGCGCGGCTGCGCAAAGGGTTGCTGATCTCGCCGCAGCGCGAGGCCGAGCTTGCCGAGTTCTGGAAGCAGAAGATCGGCATCCGCACGCCTGACATGACCAACAACATCTTCTCGCTGTCCGGCGGCAACCAGCAGAAGGCGCTGTTTGCCCGCGCACTGGGTTCCGATGCGCAGATCGTGCTGATGGACGATCCGATGCGCGGCGTGGACATCGGCACCAAGCTCGAGGTCTACGATCTCGTGCGCGAGGAGGCGGCCAAGGGCCGGACCTTCCTCTGGTACACCACCGAGACCGAAGAGCTCGACAATTGCGACCACATCCATGTCTTCAAGAACGGCCGCATCGTCGCCAATCTCACGCGCGACGAGCTGACCGAGGAAAAGATCATCCAGTCCTCATTCGGCGACGCGGCCTGAGATGACGGCAGTCGCTCCCGGCCCTACGTCCTCGCCGCGCAGCAGCGCGGCCCGCGCGCGCCTGCTGCGCAGCCTGTTGCCGGCGCTGTCGCTGGCGCTGGTGGTTATCGCCATCGCCTGGCTCAACCCACGCGCCATCAGCTATTTCGGCTTCAGCCTGATGTTGAACCTCGCTATTCCGATCGCGCTGGCGACGATCGCCCAGATGTTCGTCATCGCCGGCAATGAGCTCGATCTGTCGATCGGCACCTTTGTCGGCTTTGTCGGCTGCGTCACCGCGACCTGGCTGAAGGACGCGCCGCTGCTCGGCGTGATCATCCTGCTCGGCTCCATAGGCGTTTATGCGCTGCTCGGCGCACTGATCCATCTGCGCAATCTGCCGTCGATCGTGGTGACGCTGGGCATGAGCTTCGTCTGGCAGGGGCTTGCCATTCTGGTGCTGCCCAAGCCCGGTGGCAAGGCGCCGGACTGGCTCTTGTCGCTGATGGCCTTCAAGCCGCCCTTCATTCCGTTCCCTATCATCGCCGCGCTGGCGATCGCAGCGGTGGTGCATTTTGGGCTGATGCGCACCTCCTATGGCGTCATCCTGCGGGGATCCGGCGGCAATCCGGCGGCGCTCAGGCGCGCTGGCTGGTCGCTGCTTCGAACCAAGATCGTGCTGTTTGCGCTGACCGGCCTATTCGGCGTTCTGTCCGGCATGGCGCTGATCGGCATCACCACCTCGGCCGACGCCAATATCGGCAATGGCTACACGCTGCTGGCGATCGCCGGCGTCATTCTCGGCGGCGGCGAGTTCGTCGGCGGCCGGGTGTCGCCGATCGGCGCCGTGCTCGGCGCGCTGACACTGGCGCTGGCGGCATCGCCTCTGCTCACCTTCATGCACATTCCGCCGGATTGGCAGGTCGCCGCCAACGGCGCCATCCTGATCATCGTGCTGGCAGCCCGCGTCCTGATCAGCCGCAGGGAGAGGTAGCGATGACGCTGGTTAAATCGCTGGCCGCCAAACCCTGGATATGGTCGTTCATCGGCGCGATGTTCGTCTGGCTGGCGACCATCGCTTTCACCGGCGGCTATGGCGGCGGTGGCATGGTCACGGCGGCACTGTCGCTGGCGGTGTTCACCGTCATCGTCGGAGTCGGCCAAATGTTCGTCATCACGCTCGGGCCAGGCAATGTCGACCTGTCGCTGCCGGCCAATATCGGGCTCGCCAGTGCCGTCGCCATGAAGGTCATGGGCGGCAGCGATTCCATGATCGTGGTCGGGCTGCTCGCCGCGCTCGCCTGCGGCGCCGCCATCGGTGCCGTCAACTATCTCCTGATCTGGGCGCTGAGGATCCCGCCGATCATCGCCACTCTGTCGGCCAGCTTCATCATCCAGTCGATCGACATCAGCTATGGGCGTGGCCTGCAGATCAAGCCGCCGCCCGGCTTTGCCGATTTTGCCAACTGGCAAATCCTGGGCATTCCAGTGCTGGCGATCCTTACCGTATTGTTCAGCATCGGTGCGGCCATCGCCTTGCAGCGCATGATCTATGGCCGCTCGGTGCTGGCGATCGGCCAGAACATCCGCGCCGCGTGGCTTGCCGGCGTCAATGTCGGCCGCACCCGCTTCCTGACTTACACGCTGTCGGGCGCGCTCGGCGGCATGGATGGGGCGCTGCTCGCCGGCTATTTCCGCGGCGCCAATGTCGATATCGGCAACGAGTACCTGCTGGCCTCGATCGCCGTCGTCGTCATCGGCGGCACCTCGGTCGCCGGTGGCAAGGCCAATGTTCCCGGTGTCTGGGGCGCGGCGCTGTTCCTGGTACTGCTTCTGACCATGCTCAACACGTTCGGCGTCAGCGCCGGCGTTCGGCTGTTGCTGACCGGGCTGATCATCGTCGGCGTCATCACCGTAGCCGGCGGCGAGAAGGCGCTGCGCTAAAAGGCGTGAGCCCGGCAGCAGTCCCGCTAAATTTGACCATGTGGACAAAAGTCCGCACCCGTTCCATAGTTCCGCGTCTGATTTCGGAACAGCCGGCTCGACACGGCTGTCAAACAGAGGGGCACTAGATGGAAAACCGGAAAAACAAATCGCAATCGACCGGCCTGTCGCGGCGCGACGTGCTGGAACTCGGCGCACTTGGCCTGGCCGCAGCCATGCTGCCGGGTGCAGCCTTCGCCAAGGACAAGAAGCTGAAGGTGGCGGCGATCTTCGCCACGCCGATCGAGGAGCCGTGGGACAACCAGATCCACGTCGCCCTGCAGAAGGCCGAGAAGGAACTCGGCATCGAATACAAATGGTCGGAAAAGGTGCAGACCGCCGATTTCAGCCGCGTCATGCGCGAATATGCGCAAGGCGGGTACCAGCTGGTGCTGGGCGACGCCTTCGCCGCCGAGCGTGAATCGCGCCGCACGGCAAAGCAGTTCCCGAAGACGGCATGGCTGTTCGGCTCGGGCGCCGGCCCGGCCGAGCCCAATTTCGGCGTCTTCGACAACTGGATCCACGAGCCGGCCTATCTGTCCGGCATGATCGCCGGCAAGATGTCGAAGTCGGGCACGATCGGCGCGGTGGCGGCCATGGGCATTCCGGAAGTGAACCGGCTGGTCAACGCCTTCTTTGCCGGCGCCAAGGAGGTCAATCCCAACATCAAGAAGAAGGTCGCCTTCATTGGCTCGTTCTTCGATCCGCCCAAGGCCAAGGAAGCGGCGGTCGCCCAGATCGATGCCGGCGTCGATGTCATCTATGCCGAGCGCTTCGGCGTCATCGAGGCGGCGGTGGATAAGAAGATCCTCGCCATCTCCAACATGTCCGACCAGTCGAGCCTCGGCCCCGACACGGTCATAACCGGGCCGGTCTGGGACATGTACCCGACGGTCGAGCAGGCGATCAAGCTGGTCAAGGCCGGTGTCTTCACCGCGCAGGATTATGGCGATTTCTCGCGCATGGCCAAGGGCGGGTCGTTCCTGGCGCCCTACCATAAATTCGACAAGACGCTGCCGGCGGATGTGAAGGATCTGGTCGAGAAGAAGAAGGCCGGGATCCTGGAAGGCAATTTCCGGGTGGATGTGGATGAGAACACGCCGGTTTCGGATTAGCTCGGCGCACCCCCTCCCCTTGAGGGGAGGGTGGCCCGCAGGGCCGGGTGGGGTCCTCCGCGAAGTGCTCCATCCTGCTAAGTCATGGGTTGAGGCAGTTGAGGTGACCCCACCCGCCTCGCTTCGCTCGGCACCCTCCCCTCGAGGGGGAGGGGTATCTCCGCAGGAGCATCCTTGTCCGCCCCTCTCATCGAAATGCGCGGCATCACCAAGAGCTTCGGCGCCGTCAAGGCGAATGAGGCTGTCGATCTAAGCGTCGCCCCAGGTGAGATCCTCGGCCTGCTGGGCGAAAACGGCGCCGGCAAGACGACGCTGATGAATGTGCTGTTCGGCGCCTATGCGCCGGATGCCGGCGAAATTCTTATCCAGGGCAAGACCGTGCGGATCACCAGTTCGGCCGATGCGCTGGCCGCCGGCATCGGCATGGTGCACCAGCATTTTCATTTGGCGCCAAGGCTGACGGTCCTGGAAAACCTTCTGATTGGCATTCCCGGCAAATCCGGCCGCATCGACCGCGCCGGCGGACTTGCCCGGTTGTCCGACATCAGCCGTCAGCATGGGCTGACGCTGGACCCCAACCTGCCTGTCTCCGCGCTGTCGGTCGGCGAGCAGCAGCGGCTCGAAATCGTCAAGGCGCTGTTTCGCGGCGCCAGGCTGTTAATCCTCGACGAGCCGACGGCGGTGTTGGCGCCGAGCGAGGTCGACGGGCTGTTTTCGGCGCTGCGCTCGATGGCGGCGCAGGGGCTCGGCATCATCTTCATCTCGCATAAATTGAACGAGGTGCGGGCGCTCACCCATCGCTGCACCGTATTGCGGCACGGCCGCGTCGCCGGCCGTGTCGACGATCCGGCGAACACGACATCGGCAGAAATGGCGCAGCTGATGTGCGGCCATGAGATCGTGCCGCCGGCAAGAGGACCTTCGACCCCAGGCGCGGCGGTGCTGACGCTCGACGGTATTTCCACCTCACGGCATTCGGGGACGCCGCTGCGCGATGTATCGCTTGCCGTTCGCGCGGGCGAAATCCTCGGCATTGCCGGGGTCTCCGGCAATGGCCAGCGGGCGCTGGCCGAGGTGATTTCCGGCACGCGCGCGCCCGACGCCGGCGCGATGACGATAGCCGGCAAACCTGTTACGCGGTTCTCGCCGCGCGAGGTGCAGGCGCTCGGCCTTGGCCGCATCCCGGAAGACCGTATGACGACCGGGCTGGTCACCAATCTGCCGCTCGCCGATTCCATGGTGTTGCCGCGCATTGGTACTGCGGCTTTCAGCAGCCGGGGCCTGCTCAAGCCAGATGCGATCCGCGCCTTCGCCGAAGAACAGATCAAGGCCTATGACATCAGGTGCCCCGGGCCGATGACCCGCGCCGGCGCGCTGTCGGGCGGCAATCTGCAGAAGGCGCTGCTGGCGCGCGAACTGGCTTTCGACCCGAAGGTGCTGATCGTCTCGCAGCCGACGCGCGGCCTCGACATCGGTGCCGCCCGCTTCATCCACGAAAAATTCCTCGACATGCGACGTGCCAAGGGCTGCGGGATCATCGTCATCGGCGAGGATCTCGAAGAGCTGCTGGTGCTCTGCGACCGCATCGCGGTGATGTATGAGGGCCGCATCGCCGGCACGCTGGACAGCGCCGATGCGACCATCGCGCGGCTTGGGCTGCTGATGACCGGGGCGGAGGGCAGAGCCTAGATGGACTTTCTCACTCGGTTCCTCGCAGAAACCTCAAATAATACTGCCCGCTTTTGGCTGACTTTAAGCGTCAGCGCTGCCCCTCACCTGCCTGCCGGCATCCTCTCCCCGTATAGAGACGGAGAGAGGGGCTCTCACCCATGGTTTCGCCAATCGCCACAGCTGCAAGAGGGGAGTTGCCATAGGGCCCAGATCCCTTCTCCCCGTGTCTATACGGGGAGAGGATGCCGGCAGGCGGATGAGGGGCGGCGCGACCGTCTGGGCGGCGGAGGGGCATAGCTGATGTTCCGCCTCGAAGCCCGCAGTTCCACCCCCGCCTGGTTCAATCTCGCTTTGCCGCTGCTGGCCATCGGCGCCACGCTTGCCCTGTGCAGCGGCCTCATCGCGCTGGCCGGCGCCGGCCTGCTTGAGGCCTATGGCGTGATGCTGTCGGCCTCGTTCGGCGACAGCTATGCCATCACCGAAACGCTGGTGCGCGCCGCCCCGATGATCTTCACCGGGCTGGCTGTGGCCGTCGCCTTCCGGGCCAAATTCTGGAACATCGGCGCCGAGGGCCAATTGCTGGCCGGCGCCGTGGCCAGCTGCTTCGTCGGCGCCATCCCGATGCCGGGCGCGCTGGCGATCCTGTCGATGGCGCTGGCGGGCGCTGCTGCCGGTGCCGCGGTAGCGCTGGTGCCCGCGACGCTCAGGGTCAAATTCAAGGTGGATGACGTCGTCAGCTCGCTGCTGCTCAACTCGGTCATCTACTATGCGCTGATGGCGCTGATCGAGGGGCCGTGGAAGGACTCGTTCAGCGGCTATCCGATCTCGCCGCCGATCGAGGATTCGGCGAATTTTCCGGTGCTGCTCGAAGGCACAAGGCTGCATCTGGGTGTCATCGCCGCGTTGATCGGGGCCCCGTTGATCTGGTTCCTGATCGTGCGCACCACGCTCGGCTTCCGGATCAGGGTCACCGGCGAAAGCCCGGAAGCCGCCCGCTATGGCGGCATACATGTCGAGCGGGTGCTGATCTCGACGGCGCTGCTGTCGGGCGCGCTGGCCGGGCTTGCCGGCGTCGGCGAGGTCGGCGGCGTGCATTTCCAGGTGATGAGCGACATTTCGCCGGGCTATGGCTATTCCGGCATCGTCGTTGCCATGCTGGCCAGGCTCAATCCGCTCGGCGTCGTACCGGCGGCGATCTTCCTGGCCGCCGTGATGACCGGCGCCGAAGCGATGTCGCGCGCCACCGGCGTACCGGCGTTCCTCAGCGATGTCATCCAGGGCACGGCGCTGCTCGCCATGCTGGTGGCGCTGCTGTTCACGGCCTATCGCATCCGCCGCGTCGGTGCCGCCTTATGAGCGCGGTGTTCGAACAGATCTTTCAGGTCGGCTTCCTCGCCGCCATTATCCGCATCGCCACGCCGCTGGCATTTGCCACGCTGGGCGAGATGTTCTCCGAGCGGGCCGGCGTGCTCAATCTCGGTATCGAAGGCATCATGCTGCTCTGCGCGATGACCGGCTTCACCGCCGCCAGCCTCAGCGGCAGCCTGTGGCTCGGCGTGCTGGCCGCGGTGTTGACCGGCATGGCGATGAGCGCGCTGCATGCGCTGTTCACGGTGGCGCTCGGCCTCAGCCAGCATGTCTGCGGCATCGGCGTTACTTTGTTCTCGTCCGGCCTTGCCTATTTCCTCTACCGTCTGACCTTCGGCCAGCAATCGGTGCCGCCCAGCATCAAGGGTTTTCAGACGGTGCCGATCCCGCTGCTGTCGGATATTCCGGTTCTGGGGTCAGCGGTTTTCAACCAGTTTGCGCTGGTCTACTTGGCAATCATTGCCATCCCGCTCGCTGCTTTCGTGCTCTACCGCACGCCTTGGGGGCTGTCGGTGCGGATGGTCGGCGAGAACCCGCGCGCCGCTGATTCCGCTGGGGTCAGCATCATCGCCACGCGCTTCCAGGCGGTCATCCTCGGCGGTGCGCTGATGGGGCTTGCGGGCGCCTTCCTCACCATGGCACAGTTCAACGCCTTCACCTTTGGTGTGGTGTCGGGCCGTGGCTGGGTGGCGATCGCGCTGGTCGTGTTCGGCCGCTGGGACCCGTGGCGCTCTGCGGGCGCGGCGCTGCTGTTCGCCTTCGTCGATGCGCTACAATTGCGCATGCAGGCGAGCGGCCTCGGGCATATTCCCTATGAGGCGTTCTTGATGCTGCCCTTCATTTTCACCATCGTCGCGATGGCCGTGATGTCACGCAACGCGGTTGCGCCGTCGGCGCTGCTGAAGCCGTTTCGACGAGAAGAGCGGTAAGGCGAGTAGGACTTGGCGCCCTTCCTCTCCCTCCGGGGGAAGAGGTGGCGCTGCGAAGCAGCGACGGAGCGGGGAACCACCTCGCCACTGTTGCCAACGGGTGCGCATGAATCTTCCTTGCGCCAAGGGTCGACCCCCACTCCGTCGAGTTGCGCTCGACACCTCTCCCCCGATCGACGGGGGAGAGGAAGGGCGCCAAGCCTGGGATACTCACATCGCCGTAAAACCATTATCGACAAACAGATGCGTGCCATTGACGAAGCTGGACTCATCGCTGGCGAGGTACAGCGCTGCCTTGGCCACTTCCTCCGGCTCACCGATGCGGCCCTGCTGTGCGGCCAATGCGGCGTCCGACACGTCGACGCCGAGCTTGCCGAGATCGGCGACCTCGCGCAGGCCGTGCGGCGTGCGGATGAAGCCGGGACAGACGGCGTTGCAGCGTATGTTGCGGTCGCGGAATTCGACTGCGATGGCGCGCGCGAACATGTGGCAGGCGCCCTTGGTGGTGTCGTAGAGCACCTCCATGGGTGTGGCCGCCACAGCCGAGATCGACGAGGTGCAGACGATCGAACCGCCACCGGCAGCGATCATGCCCGGCAACACGGCGCGCGTCATCAGGAACATCGAGCGGACATTGACCGCATGCAGCCAGTCCCATTCCTGCACTGTCGTCTCCAGGAACGGCTTTATCACGATGGTGCCGGCATGGTTGAACAACACCGTGGCCGGGCCGAGCCTGGCAGTCGCCGCCTTCACTGCGGCCTCGACCTGCGCCTCGTCCGAGACGTCGGCCACCCAGTGTTCGGCGATATGTCCCCGCGCGCGTATCGCCGCCGCAGTGGCTGCCGCCGCCTCGCCATTGCGGTCGATGATCGCCACCTTGGCGCCTTCGGCGGCGAACAATTCCGAGGCCGCTCCGCCCATTCCGGTCGCGCCGCCCGAGATGATTGCAATTTTGCCGGCTAGTCTTGTACCCATGTTCTGTTCCCGTTCCCGATCGAAATGATCCGCATTTATGCCGGAATGGCGATGCTATCGCCTATGCAGACGTCGGCCAAGCTTGTCGCTCGCTTGTCGCCAGCAGGGGTCCCCCAGCAATCCAAAACCAAATAATAAGGCATACTGAGAAAATCGTTCTACATATCGCCAAAAAATAGCACTCGACAAAGTCTACTGATTTTATAGATTAATCCGCAAGACGGAGGTCGATATGTCCTATATCCAGAACGCCGAGACGGACCGCACCAGCCAGAGGCTGGCCAATAGCCAGGCTTTCCGCCCGGCCTATGCCGGCGCCTTCGCCTATCTCGTCTTTGCCCTTGCGTTCGTGTTCACCGGGGCAGTCGTGCTCGGCTTGATTCCCTGACCCGTTCAGGCCGAAGGGTGGCGACCTATCGCTTTCAGTGAGTGACCGGAGTTGATGAACCGAATGCGGATGCGCTTTGGCGCTGACCGCTTGTTTTTACGCATGTCGTCGTCTCAAAAACCGGGGCCACTTTTGGGCGACATACATCCAACGTGATGGAGGAGATGGCAATGCCGATCGAGTTCACGCATGTTCCCGGTAAAACGCATGCCGCCGACGCCGGTTCGGCCGTTCCGTTCTTCTATGATTTCGTCGAGACGGCGACAAAGCTGTCGCTGATCGAGGATTCCGGCTTCCAGAACATCGTCGTCGACGACCCGGCCGGGCTGTTGACCAATATGGACATCGCCGCCCAGGCGCTGGACCGCACCTCGTCGCTGGAAGTGGTGCTGACGCACTGGGCCGGCGTGATCGCGCCTGCGGTTGCGGCGCGGCAACTGGCGGCGCTCGACGCCAGGAGCGGCGGCCGGCTGGCGCTGAGGATGCTGAGCGAGCCGCTGGATGACGACGATGCCGAGACGCGTCCGGTCGGCCACACCGTGGTCTGGCAGCGCATCGACGAATATCTGGTGCTGCTGAAGCGGCTGTGGTCGAACGACCGGCCCTTCGACCATGAAGGTGCGTTCTACAGCATCAAGGGTGGCTATGTGCCGCGCAAGGGGCCGCATGGCGTCGATATCACCATCCGCATGGGTGGCCAGTCCGGCACGGCGCTGAAGGTCGCCGGCCGCCATGCCGACGTCTTCGAGCTGGCGCCTGGTTCGCCCGACGAGATCCGCCAGCTGATGGAACGGGCGCGCAGCGCCGCCGCCGAGCATGGCCGCGCCGGCAAGCTGCGTTTTGCGCTTCCGGTCCGGGTCCGCTCGGAGGGTGGCGCCTCTACCGTCGGACACAAGGCGGTCGAACTTTCCGGACCACCGGCGCAGATCGCCCTGTCGCTGCTGTCCTATGCGGCGCTGGGCATCAGCGAGTTCATGATCGTTGGCGTCGACAGGCCGCGCGAGATCGCCGGCGTCGGCCGCGAGACGATCGCGCTCTTGCGTAATTCGCTGGCACGCCGTGAGGCGGAGGTGCCGCAGCCCGGCGCGTTTGCCTCGCGGGGCGGGTCGGATATTCACGCAGCTGGGTAGCGAGATCGCGATCGGGAACGCCGGCGGGGACAGCACCCCCCTCTGTCCTGCCGGACATCTCCCCCTCAAAGGGGAAGATTGGCAGCTTGAGCGCCGGCTCTCAAAGTTGGTAATTGGCGAAAGCCGACGTGATGTCTGATCGCCCTCCTTGCGGGGGATGCCCGGCAGGGCAGAGGGGTGCTGTCCCGCCAGCGTCTAATCACCACTCAGCACTGCCAGCGCCTCCAACACCGCGTCAGATTCCGTCAGCGTACCAAATACCCCGTCCTCCACCGTCACCATATGCAGCGCCGCGTCATGCGCGTATTGGTCGCCGCTGGCGCAGGCATCGGCGATGGTCAGGCACTGGAAATTGCGGTCGCAGGCCTCGCGCAGCGTCGTGTGCACGCAGACATCGGTCGTGCAGCCGGAAAAGATCAGATGGGTGATGCCGCGTGCGCGCAGCACAAGTTCCAGGTCGGTGTAGGTGAAGGCGCTGTTGCAGGTCTTGTCGACGATGATGTCGTGCGGCGCGACGTCGATGTCGGCGACGATCTGAAAGCCGGGGCCGGAGCGCAGCAGCACGTCGGTGCCTTCGAGACCCGCCCGCTTGCGGCGCCATCTCTCGTACGGCGTCATGTCGGCCATGTCGCCGCGATATCCCTGCCTGGTGTGAATGATGGTGAGGCCGGCCGCGCGTGCCGCTGATATCAGTCGGTTGACTGTCGGCAGGATGGCGCGCAGCGGCGCGGGGTCATAACCCTTCCTGGCGAAATAGCCGGTCGGCGAGAGGAAATCCTCCTGCAGGTCGATGACCAGCAACGCGGTGTTTGCCGGCACCAGCCGGCCGTCATAGGGGAAATCGAACGGTATCGCCTTGATCATCGCAGCCTGCCTCAATTGCTGCCCGGTATCGTGGCCCAGCAACCCTGCGGCCGTCCATCCCTCAGTGCGACGACACCAGGTAGACCGACGCCAGGACGATGTGCCGCTGAGACATCGCGCCGATAATCGTTGGCCAAAAAAGCCATCTTGTTTGTTGACTAGTAAACTCATGTTTTATAGTCAAGCAGGGCACTCGGCCGCCTGAATTGTTTCCAGCGGCTGTGCCGCGTTTGAGAGAAGCCAGAACCAGTGGCTGGATTTCCGGGGTCGACATTCCGTCACCGACCAGCCGATCGTACGTGCAATGACGAAGCGAGGAAGAAGCGTGTCCAGAAATGGTTTGTTGGCGGCGCTGGCCGCGGTCATGCTGTCGGCCGGCAGCGCTGCTGCGCAAGAGCAGCCAAACACGCAGCCCAGGGTGACGACGGAACCCGCTGCAGCTGCCCGGTCGGCGGCCCAGCCTTCCCCGGTCGCAGTCGAACGGCCCGCACCGGCTGCGCCTGTCGCGCCGGCTTCGCCAACTGCCGGGCAGGCGGCGCCGACCGCGCCACAGCCGGCAACCCAGCCCGGTGCATCCGCGCAGGCCGAGCCTTCGGCAATATCGCTGACGCTGCCGCACGATCTGTCGCCCTGGGGCATGTTCATGGCCGCCGACATCATCGTCAAGGCGGTGATGATCGGGTTGGCCTTCGCCTCGCTGGTCACCTGGACGGTGTGGCTGGCCAAATCGCTGGAGATTCTCTTCGGCAAGCTCGGCGCCCGTCGCGCTGCGCGCGCCATCGGCAATGCCGCCACGCTGCGCCAGGCCGGGCGCGCGCTTGGCAACAGTGGCGGCCCCGGTGCGCTTTTGGTGCGGGCGGCCGAGGAAGAGACTGCCCTTTCGGCCGGTGCGCTCGGCCATGTCACCGGCGACGGGCTGAAGGAACGCGTGACGTCGCGCCTGTCGCGCATCGAAGCGGCGGCGGCGCGGCGCATGTCGCGCGGCACCGGCGTGCTGGCGACGATCGGCTCGACGGCGCCCTTCGTGGGCTTGTTCGGCACCGTCTGGGGCATCATGAACGCCTTCATCGGCATCTCGCAGGCGCAGACCACCAACCTCGCGGTCGTCGCGCCCGGCATCGCCGAGGCGCTGCTCGCCACGGCGATGGGCCTGGTCGCGGCCATTCCCGCGGTGGTCATCTACAACGTCTTTGCGCGGTCGATAGCCGGCTACCGGCAGCTCCTTGCCGATGCCTCGGCCGGGGTCGAGCGGCTGGTCAGCCGCGATCTCGATTTCCGCACGGTGCCGCAGGCGCCCGCGCTGGCGGCGGAGTGATGGGCTATGGCGGCTAGAATTCGCGAGGCTATCGATGGCGATCTCGAGGAAAACCACGAGATCAATGTCACCCCGTTCATCGATGTCATCCTGGTGCTGCTGATCATCTTCATGGTCGCTGCACCCTTGGCGACAGTCGACGTCAATGTCGATCTGCCGGGTTCGACGGCGACGCCAGCACCCCGGCCGGAAACGCCGCTGTTCCTGACCCTGAAGGACGATCTGACGCTCGCGATCGGCAATGACAGCGTGCCGCGCCAGGCTTTCGCCGCGGTGCTCGACGGCAGAACCAAGGGCGACAAGCAGACCCGCATCTTCCTGCGTGCCGACAAGGCGGTCGGTTATGGCGAGCTGATGGAGGTGATGAACCTGCTGCGCGGCGCTGGTTATCTGAAGATCGCGCTGGTGGGGCTGGAGACGGTGCCGGCGGACGCATCCGCGGCGCACCGGGGCGCCGCCCCGTGACGCAACTGGCCGCCGCCGCACCCGCGGCCGACCCGCCACGCGCCGGCCTGCGCGAAATTGGCTTGTGGGCGGCTGCGGCCATTGTCATTGTCGGCGCGCATGTCGCGATCGCCTATGCCGTCCAGAGCTTCAGCCTGGCCAACATGGCCGATGGCGGCCCGCCGCCGGCTGTGGCTATCGAGCTGTCGCCGATGATGGTGGCGCCGGCGGTGCAGGAGGACTCGATGGCCGACGTGGTGACGCCTGAGCCGCCGAACCAGATCGAGGAGGCGGTTGCCGAACTGAAGCCCGTCGTGGAGCCCGAGCCCGGTCAGCCGGGGCCGGTCGCCGAGAAGACGGAAGCGGTTCAACCCGCCGCTCCGATCGAGACGGCAGCGGCCGAGCAGCCCGATCAATCGCCGCCGCTGGATGAGGTGGTGCCCGACATCGTCCCGACCATAGCGCCGGATGTGGTCATTCCGCCGCCCCAGACCAAGCCGGCGGAGACCAAGCCGGCGGAGACCAAGCCGATCGAGAAGGCGAAGAAGGCTGCCGAAAAACCCAAGCCGAAAGCAAAGAAAGAGAAGAAGGAAAAGGCCGCGCCGGCGAAAGCGGTCGTGACCGCCAGTGTCGATCAAAAGGCAGCGGCGAAGGCGTCGGCGCCGAAGGCTTCGCAATCGAGTGGATCATCAGTCAGTGCAAGCAAATGGAACTCCCAGCTGATCGGATGGATCAATCGGCACAAGCGCTACCCGAGCGCGGCAAGGTCGCGGCGCGCCGTGGGTACCGCAAATGTGACCTTCGTCGTCAGCGCTTCGGGCAAGGTGACCTCCGTCCGGCTGACCCGATCTTCGGGGGACGCCGATCTCGATCGCGCCGCGCTCGGCATTCTGCAGGGTGCGACGGTGCCCGCGCCACCGCCTGAGAAGGCCGGTACGGCTGTCGTGGCGCCTTTGATGTTCACGCTGCGGAACTAGAAGCAGCCGGACAAGGCCGATCCCATGACCACGTACTTTCCCGCTTGACTGACCCGCCGGACCGAATACGCTAGCGCAAAATACCGGCCTTGGTCGCCGGGCGGCAAATATGCCTCGCATGCCTCGCCCTCCGGCGCTGGCTGCGGGGCATTGTCATTTCTGAGGATCGGTTTGAAACGGCGTATCGAGATCGGCATCCTGTATTCCCGCTCGGGCAGCTACCAGCTGGTCTCCGATGCGTGCCGGATGGGCGCCATGCGCGCCATCGCCGACATCAATGCCGATCGGAGCTATGGCATCGAAGTGGTTCCGGTCGAGCGCGATCCGCAAAGTAATGCCGATCGCTACGCGACTTTGTGCGAGGACATTTTCAGGACCAGCAGCGCGCGCCATGTCGTCGGTTGCGTCACCTCGTGGAGCCGCAAGGAAACCATCCCAGTGCTGGAGAAGGCCGGCGGCATGCTCTGGTATGCCTGCCCCTATGAAGGGTTCGAGGCCAACGAGCATGTCGTCTACATGCACGCCTGCCCCAACCAGCATCTGGTTCCGCTGATGGCGCATGTCGTGCCGCGTTTCGGCGCCAACGGCTTCCTGCTCGGCTCGAACTACATTTGGGGCTGGGAGATGAACCGCGTGGCGCGCGACCTGATCGCGGATGCCGGCGGCAAAGTGCTGGGCGAGCGCTATCTGCGCATCGGCGAGACCGACGTGTCGCGGCTGATCGCCGAGGTCCGGGCGACGCGGCCGAGCTTCATCCTCAACAATCTGATCGGCACCTCATCCTACGCCTTCCTGGCGGCTTACCGCGAGCTGGGCGATGAGGATGCGGCATTCAGGCCGGAAAACTGCCCCGTCATCTCCTGCAACCTCACCGAAGGCGAGTTGCCGGCGATCGGCGAGACAGGGAAAGGGCATCTGTCGGTCGGGCCCTATTTCGCGCCCCGGCCGGCTGCCTTCGCTTCGTCCTTCGAGGCCTCCGCCTATGCCTCGGTGCAGGTGATGGCCGACGTGCTGTCGCGCGACACTGATGCCGGCCCGGCGGAATTTTCCAAAGCCTTCGCCGAGCGACGCTTCTCCACCCGGCTCGGGCCGATCGCCATCGACGCCCACTCCCAGCACGCGACGCTGCCGGTGATCATCGGCCGGATCGCCGATGGCTTCTTCGAGGTCGTCAGCCAGGAGGATGAGGTCGCGCCGGATCCCTATCTGTCGCGCTACGACCCCGCCAAGACATTCGGCCGTCCGCGCCTGAGGGTGGTGTCATGACCCGGACGCGCATCCCCAATCTCGGCGGCGCGCGGGCTTTCATCCTGCATCGCCCGCATCCGACGGTGCAGGCCATCACCAGGCAATTGTCGGCCATCGGCCTGGCTACGATCGACTGCTGGCCGGAATTGCCGCCGGAAGCTCTCGCCGCCGATTTCGTTTTCTTCGATGCCGATCTCGGCTTTGACGAGCAATTCCCGTGGAAGCCGGGCGAGGCGCCGATGCCGCTGGTGGCGCTGATCGGTTCCGAGGCGCCGGGGCGTATCGAATGGGCGCTGTCGCACAAGGCCGATGCGCAGCTGCTGAAGCCGGTCGGCAATGCCGGTGTGTACAGCGCATTGCTGATCGCAAGGCAGAGCTTCGAGGCACGCAAGCATTTAGCCGGCGAGATAGCGTCGCTGCGCCAGCGCGTCGCCGAGCGCCAGACCATTGTGCGCGCGGTGACGGCGCTGTCGAAAGGCAGCGATGACGAGCGTGCCTATGCACAACTGCGATCGCTGGCGATGAGCTGGCAGATCAGCGTCGAGGATGCCGCGCGCAGGATCGTGGCAATGACGGATGAGGAAGGCGGCGATGACCAGTCCCATCGCGCCTGATCTCCCGGTACGCATGCCGGCAAAACCGCGCGCCGGCGTCTGGCGTCGGCTGGTCAAACGCCGCCTGGCGCTGCTCGGGCTGGTCATCGTCGCCATTGTTGTCGCCGGCGCCGTGCTGGCGCCCCGGCTGACCGGCTACGATCCCAACGAGCAGATGTTCGACGGCCTGACCATCGAGGGCTCGCCGCTGCCGCCCAGCGCCCAGTATTGGCTCGGCACCGACCTGCTCGGACGTGACCTCTTGACCCGCATCCTCTACGGCGCCCGCACCTCGCTGATCATCGGCATCGTCGCCAATGGCGTGGCGCTTTTGATCGGCACTTTGGTGGGCGTCACCGCAGGCTATTTCCGCGGCTGGATCGGCAGTGCGATGATGCGCTTCACCGATCTGATGATGGCGTTCCCGGCGCTGCTGCTCGCCATCTGCCTGGCGGCAGTGTTTCAGCCGAGTCTGTGGATCGTCGCCATGGTCATCGCGCTGGTCAACTGGGTGCAGACGGCGCGTGTCATCTACACCGAGACCTCATCGCTGGCCGAGCGCGAGTTCATCGATGCCGAGCGCAGCATCGGGGCGAGTGCGCCGCGCATCCTATTTCGCCACATCCTGCCGCATCTGCTGCCGACCATCATCGTCTGGGGCACGCTCGGCATCTCGACCACGGTTCTGCTCGAGGCGACGCTTTCCTTCCTCGGCATCGGTGTGCAGCCGCCGACCGCGTCGTGGGGCAACATCATTTTCGAGAACCAGACCTATTTCCAGGCCGCGCCCTGGCTGGTGTTCTTCCCCGGCGCCGCAATCCTCGCGTTGGCGCTGGCCTTCAATCTGATCGGCGACGCGTTGCGCGACATCCTCGATCCGACGCAAAGGGGCCGGGAATAATGGGGGGCCGGTCATGATCGCCTATCTCGGCCGCCGGCTGATCCAGTCGCTGCTCATCCTGCTTGGCGTCTCGCTGATCACTTTTGCGCTGCTCTACCTCTTGCCGGCCGACCCGGTGCGGCAGATCGCCGGCCGCAGTGCCACGCCGCAGACGGTGGAAAACATCCGCCAGCAACTCGGCCTCGACCAGCCTTTCGTGGTCCAGTACTGGCACTATCTGACGAAGCTACTCAGCGGCGATCTCGGCCGCTCCTACATCCAGCGCTCGGAGGTCACCGAACTCATCGTCTCGCGGCTGCCGGCCAGCCTGCTTTTGATGGTCGGCGCCATCCTTTGCGAATTGCTGATCGGGCTCTCGATGGGGCTGATCGCCGCCGTCAAGCGCGGCTCCGCCACCGACCAGACCCTGATGGTGGCCTCCTTCGTCGGCGTCTCGGCGCCGCAATTCGTCGTCGGCTTGTTGCTGCTCTACGTCTTTGCCGTGCGGCTAAGCTGGTTTCCGATCGGCGGCTACGGCACATGGCGCCATCTGGTGCTGCCGTCGCTGACCATGGGCATACTCGGCGCCGGCTGGTACGCGCGCATGATGCGTTCGTCGATGATTGACGTCCTGCGCCAGGATTATGTCCGCACGGCGCGGGCCAAGGGCCTGGCGCGCAGCGCCATCATATTCCGCCACGCACTGCCGAATGCCATCCTGCCGGTCATCGCCATGATCGGCATCGACATCGGCATCTTCATGGGCGGCATCGTCGTCGTCGAAAGCGTGTTCGGCTGGCCGGGTATCGGTCAGCTGGCGTGGCAGGCGATCCAGCGCGTCGACATTCCGATCATCATGGGCGTCACGCTGGTCTCGGCCTTCGCCATCGTGCTCGGCAATCTGCTCGCCGACATCATCGCGCCGTTCATCGATCCCCGCATCAAGCTCAGATGAAAATGAAACAGAGAAAGGGAACACAACAATGAAAAAGTTTCTCGCATCCACAGTCGCGGCATCGGCCTTGGCCCTCATGCTCGGCATGACAAGCGTCCGCGCCGAAGACACGGTCGATCCCAACGCCAAGCAAGGCGGCGCCATCACCATCACCTACAAGGACGATGTTGCGACCCTCGATCCGGCGATCGGCTATGACTGGCAGAACTGGTCGATGATCAAGAGCCTGTTCGATGGGCTGATGGATTACGAGCCGGGCACCACCAATTTGAAGCCCGATCTGGCAGAAAGCTACGAGATTTCGCCCGGCGGCCAGACCTTCACCTTCAAGCTGCGCCATGGCGTGAAATTCCACAATGGCCGCGAGATGACGGCCGACGACGTGAAATATTCGCTCGACCGCGTCACCAATCCGAAGACGCAGAGCCCCGGCGCCGGCTTCTTCGGCTCGATCAAGGGCTATGACGATGTCGCCGCCGGCAAGGCCGAAGGCCTGTCCGGTGTCACCGTCGTCGACCCCTACACGGTCAAGTTCGAACTGACCCGGCCCGACGCCACCTTCCTGCATGTCATGGCCATCAATTTCGCCCATGTCGTGCCGAAGGAAGAGGTCGAGAAATATGGCGCCGATTTCGGCAAGCATCCGGTCGGCACCGGCGCCTTCAAGCTCGCCGAGTGGACGCTGGGACAGCGCATCGTCTTCGAGCGCAATGCGGACTATTGGCACAAGGGCCTGCCGCATCTCGACAAGATCACCTTCGAGATCGGCCAGGAGCCGATCGTGGCGCTGCTGCGCTTGCAGAAGGGCGAGATCGATGTTCCCGGCGACGGCATTCCGCCGGCCAAGTTCCAGGAGGTGATGGCCGATCCCGAGCAGAAGGCGCGTGTCGTCGAAGGCGGTCAGCTGCACACCGGCTACGTCACCATGAACACCACCATGGCGCCGTTCGACAATGTTAAGGTGCGTCAGGCCGTCAACATGGCGCTCAACAAGGCGCGCATCATCCAGATCATCAACGGCCGCGCCGTGCCGGCCAACCAGCCGCTGCCGCCGTCGATGCCGGGCTACGACAAGGACTACAAGGGTTATCCCTATGACGTAGCCAAAGCCAAGGCGCTGCTGGCCGAGGCCGGTCATGCCGATGGTTTCGACACGCAGCTGTTCGCCATGAACACCGATCCCAACCCGCGCATTGCCCAAGCGATCCAGCAGGACCTGGCGGCGATCGGCATCAAGGCCAGCATCCAGTCGCTGGCGCAGGCCAATGTCATCGCCGCCGGCGGTGACAAGGCCGGCGCGCCGATGATCTGGTCGGGCGGCATGGCCTGGATCGCCGACTTCCCCGATCCGTCGAATTTCTACGGCCCGATCCTCGGCTGCGCCGGCGCGGTGCCCGGCGGCTGGAACTGGTCGTGGTATTGCAACAAGGATCTCGACGCCAAGGCGGCCGAGGCGGATTCGGTGGTCGACCCGGCAAAGGCCGGCGAACGCGACAAGATGTGGAGCGCCATCTACGACAAGGTGATGGAAGACGCGCCCTGGGCGCCGGTCTTCAACGAACAGCGCTTCACCATGAAATCCGCGCGCATGGGCGGCGCCGACAACCTCTATGTCGACCCGGTCCATATCCCGATCAACTACGACAATGTGTACGTAAAAGATGTGCAATAACTGCGACTACACCATCCATGGGCGCCACCACCATTTCGGCTGGGACAATTCCTTTGTCCCGGCCGAGCGGGTGGCGCCCGGCGCGACCATCGAGTTCCAGTGCCTCGATGCCGCCGGCGGCCAGCTGAACGCCGACAGCACGGTTGCCGAAATCGCCAAGCTCGACTTCGCCGGGGTCAACCCGGTGACCGGGCCGATCTTCGTCGAGGGCGCCGAGCCGGGTGACGCGCTCAAGGTGACGATCGAGATGTTCAAACCGTCCGGCTTCGGCTGGACGGCGAACATTCCGGGTTTCGGCCTGCTCGCCGACGACTTCACGGAACCGGCGCTGAACATCTGGAAATACGATGCAGCCGCGCTCGAACCGGCGCTGTTCGGGAAAAACGCGCGCGTACCACTGAAGCCGTTCGCCGGCACCATCGGCAATGCGCCGGCTGAGATGGGGCTTCACTCGGTGGTGCCGCCACGGCGGGTCGGCGGCAATCTCGACATCCGCGATCTCGCTGCCGGCACGACGCTCTATCTGCCGGTTGAGGTGGCCGGCGCGCTGTTCTCGGTCGGCGATACGCACGCCGCACAAGGCGATGGCGAGGTCTGCGGCACGGCGATCGAGAGCCCGATGGACGTCGTGCTCAAGCTCGACCTTGTCAAGGACGCCAGGCTGAAGACGCCGCGCTTCACCACCGCCGGTCCGGTGACGCGCCATCTCGACGCCAAGGGCTATGAGGTGACGACGGGTATCGGGCCGGACCTGATGACCGGCGCCAAGGAGGCGGTGGCGCAGATGGTCCATCTGCTTGCTGGGCGGTATCAGATCGATCCGGTCGAGGCCTATATGCTGGCCTCGGTGTGCGGGGACCTGCGCATCAGCGAGATCGTCGACATGCCGAACTGGGTGGTGTCGTTCTATTTTCCGCGTTGCGTGTTTGAATGACGGTACGTCGGCGCCGCACCCCCACCCCGCTGCTTCGCAGCGACCCTCCCCACAAGGGGGAGGGTAAAGCGCTGCCACCCTACCTCCCCCTTGTGGGGAGGTCGGACCGGAGGTCCGGGTGGGGGTCAGCGCCAAGGTTTGTGCGAATGGTGCGACGGAACCAATCCGTCGCAGGGCTCCACCCACAATGACCCTCGCCGACAACCCCATCCTCTCCATCGCCAACCTCTCCGTCAGCGTGCGCGGCGAGGACGGCGAGCGCGATGTCGTCTCCAACCTGTCGCTGACGCTGGCGCGCGGCGAGACGCTCTGCATTGCCGGCGAATCCGGCTCCGGCAAGTCGATGACCGCGCTGGCGATCATGCAGCTTTTGCCGCAGCCGGCGGCGCGCATATCGTCAGGCATGATCCGTCTTCGGGATGGGAATCGGGGCGACACCGACCTAGCAACCCTCGACGAACGCCAGATGCGGCGCATTCGCGGCGACCGCATCGCCATGATCTTCCAGGAGCCGATGACCTCGCTCAACCCGGTTCTGTCGATCGGCCGGCAACTCACCGAATCAATCGAGGCGCATACCAGCCTGTCGTCGGCGCAAGCCCGCCGGCGCGCCATCGAGGCGTTGAAGGCGGTGCGCATTTCGGAGGCGGAAAGCCGGTTAAAGCAGTTTCCGCACGAACTCTCCGGCGGCATGCGCCAGCGGGTGATGATCGCCATGGCGCTGGCGCTCGAGCCCGACGTGCTGATCGCCGACGAACCGACGACGGCGCTCGACGTCACCGTGCAAGGCGAAGTGCTGGAGCTGTTGCGCGACCTGCAGCGCCAGCATGGCACCAGCGTCATCCTGATCACCCACGATATGGGCGTGGTTGCCGAAATGGCCGACCGGGTCATCGTCATGCGCGACGGCCGCATGGTCGAAGAAGGCACGACATCGGATATTTTTGTCCAGCCGCAGGCCGACTATACGCGCGAACTGCTGGCTGCCGTGCCGCGCATCGGCAGTGGCGTCGGTCGACAGAAATCCAGGGATGCGATTGACGTCTTGAAACCGGCCAATGTCGCCGAGATCAACGACCTGCATGTCCGCTTCGATCTGCGTGGCGGCATCTTTGGCCGGGTCACCCGCCGCGTCCACGCCGTCGAGGGCGTCAGCTTCTCGATCGCGCCCAACGAAACGCTTGCTCTGGTCGGCGAATCCGGCTGCGGCAAGTCGACGACCGCCAAGGCGCTGGCCGGACTGGCGCCGTATAGCGGCGACATCGTCATTGGCGGGCGCAATCTCTCCGGTCTTGGCCGCGACGAGCGCAAGGCGGTGCGCCGTGACGTCCAGATGATTTTCCAGGATCCCTTCGCTTCGCTCGATCCGCGCATGCGCGTCGGCGAGCTCGTCGCCGAGCCGCTGGTGATTCATGGCATCGCCTCCAAGGACGAGCGCCGCGAACGAGTGGGGGCGCTGTTCGAGCGCGTCGGCCTGTCGGCCGACCAGATGGAGCTTTACCCGCACGAATTCTCCGGTGGCCAGCGCCAGCGCGTCTGCATCGCCCGAGCGCTGGCGCTACGACCAAAACTGATCATCGCTGACGAAAGCGTCTCCGCGCTCGACGTCTCGGTGCAGGCGCGTGTGCTCGATTTGCTGAAGGAATTGCAGCGCGAATTCGGCGTCGCCTATCTCTTCATCTCGCACGACATGGCGGTGGTCGAGAACATTTCCGACCGCGTTGCCGTCATGTATCTCGGCCAGATCGTCGAGATGGGCACGCGCGACCAGGTGTTTTCCAACCCGCGCCATCCCTACACCAGGCGGCTGATCGACGCCGTGCCGGTGCCCGATCCGGCGCAGCGCAGAACGCGCTTCGCGCGCCTCGACCAGGAAATCCCGAGCGCCACCCGCAGGATCGGGGAGGCGCCGCTGAAGCTGGCGCTGAACGATGTCGGCGGCGGCCATCTGGTTGCTGCGGAAAGCTGAGCCCGCACTGGCTGGCAGCTGTTCTTTTACTTTGTTGAGTACAACCAAGAACTGCCGTCTCGGGTTTACCGCGTCTTAGGTGGACGGCGGCCACTATACGGTCGGAGTTCTTGCCACGGGGAAAAATAGTGCTCAAGGCGGTTCTGCAGCTGCTGCCGGGTCGGTTCATGGATGTGCGCATGCGCGTATCCGCCGACTACGAGACGCGTGTCGTGGAGCGGCCCGGGCGCTGGATGAAGGCGGCCGAGCTGGAGCAGTTGAGCAGCGATCTGCGGCTGGTGGCGTCGAAGACGCTGAAAGTCGGCAGCCTGACCTACGGTGTGTTTTCCGGCGACCGCAGCCGGCTGGAACATTCCATCATCACCATCGTCTATCGCCGCAGCGACGGGCGGCCGATCGCCTTCAACGCGCTGGCGCTGATGGAGATTTCGCTGGCCGGCAAGCCCTATGAAGTCTTGCACCTCGGTCTGGTCATGATCGATCCGGACGAGCGCAGCCGCGGTCTCAGCTGGATCCTCTACGGCCTGACCTGCTTCCTGATGTTTTTGCGCAACCAGTTCAGGCCGATCTGGATCTCCAACGTCAGCCAGGTGCCGGCCGTCGTCGGCATGGTCGCGGAGGCGTTCAGCAATGTGTTTCCCGGACCGCATGCCGGCGCGCGGCGCTCGCTGACCCATGTGCTTCTGGCGCGGCAGATCATGGCGCGGCACCGCCATGTCTTCGGCGTCGGCCCCGAAGCGCGTTTCGACGAAGAGCGTTTCGTCATCACCAATGCCTATACGGGCGGCTCGGACGATCTGAAGAAAACCTTCGACGAGACGGCCAAGCACCGCGAGGAGACCTTTAACGAGTTCTGCCGCAAGGAACTCGACTACGGGCGCGGCGACGATGTGCTGCAGATCGGCCAGATGAGCTTCCAGTCGGCGCGCACCTTTCTCGCCGACACGGTTCCGCGCCGCTCGCTTGCAGCACTTGCCGTGGCCGGCGCGGCCGCCACGCTGCAGCGGCTGGTGCTGCCGGTGGTTCACTGGGCCGATAGCACCCGCCAATGGAATGTGCTGAGACCATGGACACGCTGATGGCTTCATTCGTGGCGTCTCGGTTTATCCGCAAGCTGATGGCAGCCGGCCGATGATGAACCTCGACGGCACGCTCGTCGCCGACACCATCACCTCGCTAGCGGCGCTGGTTGGCCTGCTTGTCGTGATATCGATCATAGGCGGGCGCGACACGGGCGATCCGCTGTCGCGGCGCTTTCTATTCGGCCTCAAGGTGCTGGCAGTGCTGCTTGCCTGCCGCATCCTCGACTGGACCACGGGTCTTGCCTTTTTCCGGTTCGTCACCATCACGGCGGCGGGTCTGCTGCCGCTGGCCGCACTGCTGCTGACCGAAGGCCTGCTGCGCCGGCACGCGCCGTTCGCTCTCAAATTGTTCGCCGCCGGCGGTGCCCTGCTGTTCTTCCTTCTGGCGCCGATCCCGGCACGTTTCGCTGAACCATGGCGAATGGCGGTACTACTTGCCTTCCAGTTCGGAGGTTTTCTCGCCATCGGCTGGCTGGTGATGACGCGCGATCGCGACAGCCTGTCGGCGGCCGAAAACCGCACGGTCGAGCGCATGGCGCTGTCGCTGCTGTTGATCATTCCGTTCATGGTCACCGACTACCGGCCCGGCCTGTTCGAAGTGCCGGTTCGGCTTGGCGGCATCGCCATCCTGTTCCTGTGCTGGCTGACGATCGGCCTTGGACGCGCCAGCCTCGGCCATCGCGACACGATCGGCGCCTTTACCGTGATTACGCTGAGCTCGGTTTTCGCCGGGCTGGCGCTGGGCGGCATCGACGATCTCGGCTGGCGCGGCAGTGTGCAGGGCGTGGTGATCGTGCTGTCGGCGACGCTGCTGGCAGTCATCTACAATGACAGCGTCAGCCTCACCGCGGAGAAGCGCCGCGACTCGTTGCTGAAGCATATGGCCGAGGGCGACCTCACCGATTCGGCGCGCTTCCTGCGCGGCCTGCAGAGCCATATCCTTGTCGACGGTGCGCTGATCCTGCCGGCAGGGGACCTCGGCGACTTCGACCTGAAGGTGCTGGCCCGTGCACTGGAGCAGGAGCCCGTGCGCTCGCTCGCCGATACGCAGCCGGGGGCGCCAGTCGACCAGGATATACGCGAGCAGCTGGCATGGCTGTTCGAGAAATTTGAGGCGACCCATGTGCTGCTGGCGACGCTCGAGCCGTTGACCGTGGTGGCGCTCAACATGCCGGCGCTGGCATCGTCGCCGGGCGTGGAAATGGAGCTGCGGGCAGTCCAGCGCATGGCGATGCTGATCTCGCAGCGGCATGCGAAGGGTTGATCATCTGAACGGGCCGGCTCTTGCGTCGGCCCGTTGCCGTAGCCGGGTCAGGCGGCCTTGGTCTTCAAGGCCTCTTCGTCGCGCACCATTTTTGTCACGGCGGCGAAGTCGAGCTTGCCGGAGCCAAGGACCGGTACCTTTGAGACCACCCGCACTTCGGCCGGGACCATCAGGTCCATGGCGCCGTTGGCCTTGGCGTAGGCGAGGAATTCCGCTCGTGTGGCGCCGGATGCCTCAGTGATGAGGATCAGCTTTTCGCCCTTGCGCGCGTCGGGCACCGTGGCGACCGCCGACAGCGAGCCCTTCCACAATTCGCCGGCCAGCGCTTCGACAGCGGCGAGCGAGATCATCTCGCCGCCGATCTTGGCGAAGCGCTTGGCGCGGCCGCGAATGGTGATGAAGCCGCCTTCGTCGATAGCGACGACGTCGCCCGTATCATGCCAGCCGTCGTCGAGCGGTTCGAGCACGCCGGGCTTCTCGGCCCGGAGATAACCGGCCATGACATTGGGGCCGCGCACGAACAGCCGGCCGCCTTCGTCGACGCCGGGGACCGGATCGAGGCGGTATTCCATGCCGGGCATGATCTTGCCGACGGTTCCGGAGCGATTGTACATCGGCGTGTTGATGGAGATCACCGGCGCCGTCTCGGTGACGCCGTAGCCCTCGAGGATGCGTAGGCCGAACTTCTCCATATACGTCATGCGCGTCGCTGTCTTGACCGGTTCCGCGCCGGCAAAACAATAGCGTATCGAGCGGAAGTCGTAGGGGTGCGCGGTGCGCGCGTAGCCGGAGAGGAAGGTGTCGGTGCCGAAGATGATCGTCGCGTTCGAGCCGTAGATCAGTTCCGGCACGAGGCGGTAGTGCAGCGGCGAGGGGTAGAAATAGACCGGCACGCCGGAGATCAACGGCAGCACCGTGCCCGCGGTCATGCCGAAGGAGTGGAAGATCGGCAGCACGTTGAACACCTTGTCGCCCGAATGGAAGTCGATACGCGACGCCGCCTGGGCGGCGTTGGCCAGGATGTTGCGGTGCGTCAGAACGACGCCCTTCGGCGTGCCTTCCGAACCCGAGGTGAACAGGATCACCGCCGCATCGCCGGGCTTGCGTTTCGCGCGCGGCGTCGACTTGCGCAGCAAGCCGAGCAGCTTATCCTTGAGACTGATGGTCTTTCTGAGATCGTCGAGCCACACGATGTCGACCGAGCGACCGAGTTCCTCGACTACAGCGCCGAGCTTTGCCTGTTCGACGAACGCGCGGGACGTCAGCACGGTGCGGACTTCGGCGGCCTTGCAGGCGGACAGAATATTGGCAGCACCTGCGGTGAAGTTCATCATCGCCGGAACCTTGCCGGCGGACATGACGCCGAGCAGCGTCGCGCAAGAGCCGTTGGCGTTGGGCAGCATGATGCCCAGCGTCTGCTGGTCGGCATAAAGGTTCTGGAACTTCTCACCAAGCACGGCGGCAGCCGTGAGCAGCTTGCTGTAGCTGAGAGAACCGGTGACCGGATCCTGAACTGCGAGCTGTTTCATGCCGCGTTCGTTCGCCGTCTCCATGATCTTTTCCAGTACGGTCTTGTCGATGTCCTGGGTGCGGAAAACGAGATCCGACATCACCTGGTAGAGCGCGGAACCCGCCGCGGCGCGGCGCTTGCGGCCCTTCAGCTCTTGCGGCACCTCGAGCTTGACCGGTTCCAGAATGGTCACCTTGACCTTCGGGAACAGGCGGCGGCGCACATGCTGCGAGCTCAGCCGCGAGAAGTAGGTCTTCTCCAGCCCGTCGATGCGCACCGGCACAACCATCGAGCCGGTCTTGTCGGCAACCATGGCGGCGCCGTCATAGACCTTCATCAGGCCGCCGGTCACCGTGATGCGTCCCTCCGGGAAGATCACCAGCGGATCGCCGCCCTGCACGATCTTGATCAGCGTGCGGGTCGACATCGGCTTGGCCGGGTTGAGCGGCAAAGCGCGGGCAAGTTTCATGAACGGCTTCATCCACCAGGCCTGGGCAATGGTGTAGTCGATGGCGAAGACCGGCTCCTCATCGGTCAGCGTCAAGGCGAGCGGACCGTCGAGGAAGCTGACATGGTTGAGCGCCAGGATCGGCGCCTTGCCGGCCGCCTTGAGGTTTTCCATGCCCTCGACTTCGAGGCGCAGGAAAGCGCGGAACAGGATGGAGACGAAGTCACGGAAGGGGTTCGTCGGCAAATATTTCAGCATCAGCCAGGCGGCAATCGCATTGGCCGCGGCGAGGCCGAACAGGATGCCGCCGGTCGAGACCTTCGTCTGGATCAGGGCCATGATGATGCCGCCGCCAGTCATGAAGCCGGCATTGACGATACTGACGGCGGCGACGACCCGGGCGCGCCGCGCTTCGGGCGACCAGGCCTGCACGGCGGCGAAGGTCGGCACCACCAGGAAAGCGGCTGCAATGGCCATGCCGGCGAGGTCGATGGCGACGCGGATCGTGTTTGGGCCGGCGAAGAATGCGCCAAGGGTTTCCGCCTGGGGCGACGGCGTCATGCCGGAGATGGTCCAGGCGAGATGCAGGCCGAACAGGGCGAGCAGCGCCGTGCCGACCGGTGCCGGCAACAGCACGATGCGGCCCTGCGACATCCAGGCGGCGATGGCCGAACCGATGGCGATCGAGACGGCGAACACGGCGAGGTAGACGGTGACGGCCATTTCGTTGCCGCCGAGCGAATCCTTGATCAGCACCGGCAGGAGCGAGAGCACGATGGCGCCGATCAGCCAGAACCAAGACGTCATCAGGCCGGCGCGCCAGATGCGCGTGTCGGTGCGCAATTCGGTGACCTGGCGCCAGGTCGAGCGGAAGATGTTCTTGTCGATGACAAGGTCGGGCGCCGCCGAACCGGTGGACGGGATATAGCGGCTGACGAGCCAGCAACCGACGGCGAGCGCCATCATGATCGGTCCGAACACCGCGACGCCGATACCATCGGCGGAAACGACGCCGCCGGCTATGGTGCCGCCGAGAATCGCGGCAAACGTGGCTGACTCGATCCAGGCGTTGGCCTTGGGCAGTTCCTTGCGTTCGAGGTGATCGGGCAGGATTCCGTATTTGATCGGTCCGAACAGCGCCGAGATGATGCCGAACATCAACAGCGCCGTCATCAGCACGGGAATGGACGACAGGGCGATGCCGACGACGGAGACACCCGCCGCGGCGATCTCGGCGAATTTCAGACGCTTGGCTATGAGAGCCTTGTCGAAGCGGTCGGCGAGCTCGCCGCCGAGCGCCGACAGGAGCAGGAAGGGGGCCATGAAGACGGCGCCCGCCAAGGTGACCAGTGATGCCGCCTGGTCCGCCGCCAGCGTGAACAGAATAAGGAACACCAGCGTGTTCTTGAGGAAATTGTCGTTGAAGGCGGACAGGAACTGCGTCCAGAACAAGGGCGCAAAGCGCCTGGACGTCATCAGATGAGCTGTCGGTCGGTTGATCGGGGCGATTTCCATAGCGGCGACTTCCATTGGGCAAGACCGATTAAAATCCTGGCTGGATTGATCAGCGGTCTTGCGCGTTGAGCCTTGTTTAGCGGGAACCCGGTTACACTTCGTTACTGCGGCTGACTTCCATCAGCAACTTCTCGGTCTTGGCGTCTTCCAGCCGGTTGATGAAGCGGCTTGCCTCTTCCGAGTCGCGCAGTGTCTTGGTGATGGTGATCGAGGTGTGCACGAGCATGATGGCGGCCATGGCATAAAACCCCTTGGCGGCGAAGCTAGCCTCCATGAAGTAGATGCCGCCGGCCATCATTGTGGCGGCAACGGCGAAACTGGCCATGGTGAAGGTCTTCCAGGCGCTTGAGTCCTTGGGGGAATAGGTGTTCGGGGTCATCGATATGGTCCTTTCGTTTCAAGGTTAGGTTGGTTGGGCGTGGGTCTGTTTCAGGCTGGATACAATCAGGCTGGATACCATCAGGCCGGATACAATCAGACTGGATAACAATCAGGCCGGCTTGGTCATGGTCTTCGTGAGCCGTTCGAGCACGGCGTCGGCGCTGCTTCTCAGCGGCGCGCCGCAGCCGGCGGCCGCAAGCTTCTCTGAGACCGCGGCAGGATCGCCCGACTGTTCCATCTCGGCCATGGCGGCCGCGGTGGCGTCGATCTGCTTTTGCCTGGTGCGCAGGCGCAGCAGCGTCTCCTCGGCGTCCCTGAGCGCCGACAGGCTGGAGCCGGGCGCGCTTTCTCGCAGGCGCTGGGTCGAGTCGACCGCGGCAACGATGCGCTGGCCGCGCTGCAATTCGCGCAGGCGCATTTCGGAGACGCGGATAATCCGCTTGAGACGCTCGATCTCGGTGCCGAAGCTTTTCTGCGCCTCGGCGGAGGCGTCGCGTTCGGCTTCCAGCATGGCGATGGTTTCGGCGGCTTCGCGGGCCAGTTCATTCTGTCCCTGCTCGATCGCGGCGATCGTGCGCTTCTCCAAATCGTCGATGCGGAGGACAAGCTTCTTGAACTGCGCGACTTCCTGTTCGTTCTGGGCGATGGCAATTGCAACCGCCCGGCGGGCGGCCGCGATAGCGTCGGCGCAATCGCGGATCTGCTGGCGCAGGATTATCAGCGCGTTGCGGTCGACGACCGCCTCGGCGGCTTCGTAGCTTCGGCCGCGAACGAGAGCAAAAAACTGTTTCAACATTTCCGTTTCTCCTCTATGAACGTTGTTCATGAGGCAAAGTAGCACATTGTGAACGGCGTTCAAGGAGAAAATGAACGGTGTTCATAATTGCGCATAAGAGAAGGTTAATGACCGTAAAACGGGACGCCAAACGCGAGGACCTCAAAGGCAGGCTGATCGAGGCCGCGCAAGCGCGCATCCAGTCCTCGGGGCTCGCCGGTCTGCGTGCGCGCGACATCACGGCCGATGCCGGCTGCGCGCTGGGCGCGCTCTACACCGCCTTCGCAGACCTCGACGAGCTCATCCTGCACGTCAATTCGATCACACTGGCCAGGCTGGGGGCGGCCCTGCAGCAAGAGGCGACCGGCGTCGCCGAGCCTAGGGCAAGGCTGAAGGCGCTGGCCGAGGCCTATCTCGGCTTCGCCCGCGACAATCGCATGGCGTGGAAGGCGCTGTTCGAGCACCGTATGGCGCCAGGCGTGGCGGTGCCCGAATGGCATCTGGCCGAACATGCGGTGCTGATCCAGCATCTGGTCGAGCCGCTGGCGGCGCTGCTCCCGGCGGCGGCAACGCCGGAGCTTTTGGCCCGCGCGCGCACGCTGTTCTCCGCCGTGCATGGGATCGTCGCCATCTCGCTCGAAGACCGTTTCATTGGCCTGGCGTCCACCGACCTCGAAAGTGAGCTGCTGGGTTTCGTCGACACGCTGGTGAGCGGGCTGGAGACGGAAAGGGAATGAACTGCTGCGATCGGCTCTTGCCTCACGGCACTCTGCCCTTATGAAGATCGTGGCGGGGACTGGCCGGTTGATCCAGGCCGGCTGAGACTGTTGGGGGATACCCGGTGACAATCGATCAGGACCGCCGGTTTCGGCCCGAAATACAGGGGTTGCGCGGACTGGCCGTCGCTCTTGTCGTGGTCTATCACATATGGCCGGCTGTGCTGCCTGGCGGATATGTCGGCGTCGACGTCTTTTTCGTCATCTCTGGCTATCTGATCACCGGCCTGCTGGCACAGATGGCGCTGCGCGACGGTCGCGTCTCACTGATCGAATTCTACTCGCGACGGGTGCGACGGTTGTTGCCGGCAGCAACCCTGGTGCTGCTGGTCGCATTGCTGGGCACGCTGCTTTTCATCTCAAAGGCGCGCTGGGAGGAAATAGGCAACCAGATCGTGGCGAGCGCTCTTTATGTCGAGAACTGGCGGCTGGCCTCGATTGCGGTCAGCTATCTCGAGGCCGACACCTTGCCGAGCCCGGTGCAACATTACTGGTCGCTTTCCATCGAAGAGCAGTTCTACATCGTCTGGCCGGTGCTCATGATCGGCGTGATCTGGCTGGCGCGCCGCCGTGACCTTCCGCTGCGAGCCTGCCTGATCGGGGCGATGTCGCTCATTTTCGCGGCATCGCTTGTCGCCTCTGTCGTTTTGACGGCAACGGATCCGGCCCAGGCCTATTTCGTCAGCCATACCCGCCTGTGGGAATTGGCGTTGGGTGGTCTGCTGGTGCTGACCGAACACCGGTTTCGACTGGCGGCACTCACTAGACAGTGGCTGGCGATTGCCGGCATCCTGGGCATCGTTTCGTCCGCCTTGCTGTTTTCCGCTGCAACTCCATTTCCCGGTGTCAGTGCGTTGTTGCCGACCTTGGCCACCGTGCTTGTCATCCTGGCTGGCGAGGTTGAAGTCGGCCGGTTTCGTGGGCTCGATTCCTTGCTACTTCGTTTCATCGGCGATCGCTCCTACTCGGTCTATCTATGGCATTGGCCGCTGATCACCATCTTCCAGGCGCAGGGTCATTCGCTGACCCTTGCCGGCGGTTTCGGCCTGATTGCGGCGACCCTGCTTCTATCGGATCTGTCCTATCGATATGTTGAGCAGCGCTACCGGCAAGCTCGGGGCGGCGCCTGGTGGAAGCCGCTGGGATACGGCACCGCGGCGGTTCTCACATGCGTGGCCGCATCCGGCAGCCTGCTGCTCTTTCTGAAGACCGAACGCATCGACACCGCGCTGATCGGCACGCCTTCCTACCCTGGGCCCGCCGCTCTCGTCTCCGGCGCCGTGGTCCCGGACGGTGTGAACCTTCTGCCGCCGCTGGCCCGGCTGAGGCGGGACGTGCCGGTCGTGTATGCAAGGAAGTGCCACCAGGAGGAAAGCTCGGAGCCCAAACGATGCTCTCTAGGCGATCCCACGGGTGCGAAAACAATGGTTCTGGTGGGAGATTCTCATGCAGCCCAGTGGGTGCCGGCACTGGACAAGATCTCAAAGGACCGCAACTTCAAACTGGTTACCTTTACAAAATCCGCCTGCCCATTCACCCGCGTGGCCATCACGGCGGATGGCAAACCCAACGTCTTATGCGCGCAGTGGCACGAAAAGGTGCTGGCCGAGATCCTAAAGCTGAAACCGGATCTGATCTTCACCAGCCAGTCCAATTACGGAGCGGTTCAGCAAGACGTGATGATCGAGGGGCTGCGAAGTCTCTGGGGCGGGCTGACGGACGCCGGCTCGCAAATCGTTGCCATCCGCAACACGCCCTATATGAAATTCGACCCGGGCGAATGCCTGAGTTCGACGCCAACGAAATGCGTCACCAAACTGAGCGATATTGAGCGGAGCAACGTGTTGGCGCTGGCCGCGGAGGGACAGAAAAATGTGCGCGCTATCGATATGGTCGATGCGATTTGCGGGCCGCAACTATGCCCGGCAGTTGTCGGCAACATCATCGTCTGGCGGGACAGTCATCATCTGACCGCCAGCTACTCGCTTGCCCTGGCGCCCTATCTCGCAGCGAAGACGGGGCTTTGACGAGACGTCTCGGAAGTCAGATGTGTCGACAGGCAGGAAAAATCCGCTGGTGGAGCTGAGGAGGATCGAACTCCTGACCTCGTCATTGCGAACGACGCGCTCTCCCAGCTGAGCTACAGCCCCGTCCAGCGGATGGCGCATTTATCGAAGGCTGCGGTTTCCTGTCAAGACGAAACGGCTCACCAAGATAGCGGCATGGCGCACTTGGGAAAGCGGGTCTTGCCGGTTCCGGATGCAGTGGCTACATGTCGTGCGTTCGCAAGGAGCTACTGATGGTCGCCGTCTTTTACACGCTGCATGCCGCACTAAGTATCTATTGGTGGATCATAATCGGCGCGGCCATCTTCTCGTGGCTTTACGCCTTCAACGTCGTCAATTCACGCAATCAGCTCGTCAACTCCATCGGTACCACGCTCTATCGACTGACCGAGCCGGCTTTGCGACCGATTCGCCGCCTTCTGCCCGACCTCGGCGGTGTAGACATTTCACCAATCATTCTGCTTTTGGCGCTGACATTTATCAGCATGTTCTTGAACTACACCGTTCAGCCGATGTTCGGCATCGGGCCGATGTGACCTCTGCCACCAGCTTGCCGTACCGTCTGCGCGAGGACGGCATCGACCTGTTCGTGCGGCTGACGCCCAAGGCAGCGGTGGACAGGCTCGAAGGCGCGGAGACGGCGGCCGACGGGCGCTGCCACCTAAAAGCCCGCGTGCGCGCCGTGCCGGAGAATGGCGCCGCCAATCAAGCATTGCAAAGACTTGTCGCCAAGGCGCTGGGAGTTCCCGCATCGGCGGTGTCGGTCGTTGCTGGCGCTACCGCTCGCTTGAAGACGCTACGCGTGAATGGCGATCCGGCGGCGCTGGTGACGAGCATCAAAGCGCTCGGCCGTTAGTCCTCAATCCCCCAGCGGCAACTTTGGATCGTCGACCTTCAGCGTGTTCACGCTCTGCTTGATGCGGCGCAGGTTTTCGAGAACCCTGGGTCCGCGCGTCTCGGCCACGGAGGTGACGATCATGTCGATGATCGACAGCAGAGCATAGCGCGACGAGGTCGGCTTGTAGATGTTGCCGTCCTCCAGCGACTGGAACTGGATGACGGTATCGGCGGCCTTGGCGAGCGCTGATTCCGGCGGGGTTACGGCGATGGTGGTGGCGCCATATTGCTGGGCCACCTGCACGGCGTCGATGACCGATCGCGCATAGCCGGACACCGAGAACGCGATCAACGTCGTCTCCGACGTAGCGACCGCGGCATACATGCGCTGCAATTGCCCGTCGATCTGCGCCAGCACCGGCACGCCCAGCCGAAACAGCCGGTTCTGCATCTCGGTCGCCATCATCGAGGAAATGCCGCCGGAGCCGATGCACAGCACATTGCCCGAACTGACGATGCGCGCGGCCACGCCCACCAGCGTCTTCATGTCGAGGTTTTCGCTGGCGCGCTGGATTGCGGCGATTGCCGCTTCGGTGATGGCCGACGCAATGCGCTGCTCGCGCGCGTCGCGGTTCAGCGGTTCGGGCGATAGATACTGGCCGCCAATGGCGATCGCCTGCGCCAGGTAGAATTTGAAATCGCGCAGACCCTCGCAGCCGAGATTGCGGCAGAAACGGGTGACCGTCGGCTCGCTGACGCCGACGCGCGCGGCAATTTCCGAGATTGCCGCCTTGGAGGCGAAGTCGAGATCGGTCAGCACGAGGCCGGCCAGGCGGCGGTCCGATTTGGTGCCGTCCTGCGACATCAGCTGCAGGCGCGTGATGATGTCGGCCGGCGTTTTCATTTCTGGGTTGTCGTCTTCATCGTGGTGTTTTCGTTTTCATGCCGGCGCTCTCATAGCGGCAGGCCTGTCGCCGTGTCGAACAGATGGATGTTTGCAGGCGCGACCGAGACCGGCAGCATTTCACCCGGCTTGACCTGTATCCGATCGCGGAACACGGCGCGCACCGTGTCAGCGCCGATGGCGCCATAGACATGGGTTTCCGAGCCGGTCGGCTCGACGACATCGACCTTGATCGCCATCGCGTCGACAGCCTCGCCGATGACGAAGTGTTCGGGCCGTATGCCGGCCTCGACCGTGCTGCCAGCCGGCACCGTCTTGCTGCCGAGCGCCAGTCGCCCTCCGCCGGCCGATTCGAACCAGCTTTTATCGGGCGTCGTCTTCAGGGCGCCGGAGACAAAACTCATCGACGGCGAGCCGATGAAGGAGGCGACGAATTTGTTGGCGGGACGGTCGTAGAGCTCCAGCGGTGCGCCGACCTGCTGGATCTTGCCGCGGTCCATCACCACGATGCGGTCGGCCATGGTCATGGCCTCGATCTGGTCGTGGGTGACATAGACGATGGTCGATTTCAGCCGCTGGTGCAGCGCCTTGATCTCGGTGCGCATCTGCACGCGCAATTGCGCGTCGAGATTGCTGAGCGGCTCGTCGAACAGGAACACCGAGGGTTCGCGCACGATGGCGCGGCCCATTGCGACGCGCTGGCGCTGGCCGCCCGACAGTTCCCGGGGATAGCGGTCGAGATAGGAGAACAGGTTGAGGACGCCAGAGGCCTTTTTCACCTTGGCGTCGATTGCCGTGCGGCTTTCGCCGCGGATCTTTGGGCCAAAGCCGATATTGTCGGCCGCTTTCAGGTGCGGAAACAGCGCATAGGACTGGAAGACCATCGCGATGTTACGCTGCTGTGGCGGCAAATCGTTGGCGCGCACGCCGCCGATCAAGAGGTCGCCTGCGGTGATCGGCTCCAGCCCGGCCAGCATGCGCAGCAAGGTCGACTTGCCGCAGCCGGAAGGGCCGACCAGCACGACGAACTCGCCGCTCTTGATGTCGAGGCTGATGTTTTCGAGGATCTTGTGGCGTCCGAAGGATTTCGACAGGTCGCGGAACTCGACATCGGTCATGGTCAGGCTCCCAATATGTCGTCGATGAAGGGCAGGAAGCCGGCGGTCAGTCCGGCGTCGACCGGCACCACCGCGCCGGTTATCCCCGATGCGCGATCCGAAACAAGGAAGGCCACCGCTTCGGCCACTTCCGTGGCGTCGACGATGCGGCCGAGCGGATAGAGCCGCTTGAGCTTGCCGAGAACATCCGGGTTCTTGGCCAGCCGATGGTCCCATGCGGCGGTGCGGATCGAGCCGGGGCAGACGACATTGGCGCGCAGCCCGTTGCGGCCGAGTTCCACAGCGATCGCTTTGGCATAGGCATTGATGCCGGCCTTGGCTGCGGCATAGGCCGGGTTGCCGAAGTGGGCGATGGCGTTGACGGAAGAGATGAAGACGACGCTGCCCGAACCGCGCGCGGCCATCGCCTTGATCAGTGGATCGGCGAACAGCATCACCCCGGTCAGATTGAGGTCGAGCTCGTGCTCAATCTTATCGGGTGTCAATGCGGCAAGCGTCTCTGCGCGCGTCCAGCCGGCATTGTTGATCAGCATGTCGGGAACGCCATCTTTCTCAAGGATCGCTGGTATCGCCGCCTCGATGGAAGCCCGGTCGAGGAGGTCGAAGGCGTGACGCGACGCCAGGTGTGGGCTGCGCAACGCATCTTGCGACTGGTCGCAGCCGACGACCCGCGCGCCTCGTTCGGCCAGCAGCGCCACAATAGCCGAGCCGAGCCCGCCGCCGGCGCCGGTCACCAGCACGGTCTTGCCCGCGAATTCGGCCGTTGAAACCACCCTGCGCGCCTCCCTGGGATCCACGATAGTCGGAAAACGCTATTTTAGGAAATGTAATTAAGCAACAGGATAAATCCGCTTGCACGGCGTGAAATGAGGGATAATGTAGGAAAGTCACATAAAGCCTTGGCCGCCTGAAAGCCGCAAGAGCGCAGGCGCCAATCAAATGGGAGAGATCGAATGAAGCTTGCAAAATGGACTGTCGGCCTGATGGCCGGAATGAGCCTGCTCGCCCTGGCATCCCAAGCAGATGCCGGCGAGGTGCGCGTAACCGTCGCCGAATACAGCGCCAAGACCGGCCCGTATTTCGAAGCGGTGAAAAAGGAATTCGAGGCAGCCAACCCGGGTATCACCGTCAAGTTCGAAGTTGTGCCGTGGGACGTGCTGCTACAGAAGCTGACCACCGACATCACCGCCGGCACCAATGCCGACCTGTCGATCATCGGCACCCGCTGGCTGATCGATTTCGTCCAGCAGGATGTCGCCGAGCCGCTCGACGCCTACATCAAGCCAGACTTCAAGGACCGCTTCATCGACACCTTCCTGTCGCCGTCGATCATGGAGGGCAAGACCTATGGCCTGCCGATCGCGGCTTCGGCGCGCGCCATGTACTACAACAAGGAATTGTTCGAGAAGGCCGGAATCGCCAACCCGCCGGCAACCTGGACCGAGTTGCAGGAGGATGCGCGCAAGATCAAGGCGCTTGGCACCGGCACGTTCGGCTTCGGCCTGCAGGGCAAGGAGATCGAGACCGACGTCTATTACTACTATGCGATGTGGTCGCAAGGCACCGAGATTCTCAACAAGGATGGCACGTCGGGCCTCGGCACGCCGGGCGCGCTCGAAGCCGCCAAGCTCTACAAGTCGATGATCGACGAAGGCCTGACGGAACCCGGCGTCACCTCCAACAACCGCGAGGACGTCCAGAACCTGTTCAAGCAGGGCAAGGTCGGCATGATGATCACCGCGCCCTTCCTGTCCAACCAGATCAAGGACGAGGCGCCGAACCTGAAATACGGCGTGGCCGCTATCCCCGCCGGACCGACCGGCGCGCGCGGCACGTACGGCGTCACCGATTCCATCATCATGTTCAAGAATTCCAAGAACAAGGATGAGGCCTGGAAGCTGCTCGACTTCCTGTTCACCACCGAACAGCGCGCCAAGTTCACGCAAGGGGAAGGCTTCCTGCCGGTGAACAAGGAAGAGGCCAAGATGGACTATTACGTCAACAATGCCGATCTGGCAGCGTTCACCGCGCTGCTGCCCGACGCCCGCTTTGCGCCGGTCATCCCCGGCTGGGAAGAAGTCGCCCAGATCACCTCGGATGCCATGCAGAAGATCTATCTCGGCGGCGACCCCGAGGCAGGCTTGAAGGAAGCGGCTGCCAAGGCCAACGCCGTGATCAAGAAATAGGGCGTATCTCCCTGCGCCCGGCGCGCCCCTGAGATCGGGGCGCGCCACACTTTCCTCTCCCTCCGGAGGGGGGAGAGGTGGCTCGGCGAAGCCGAGACGAGTGGGGGAACCACCTGGCAACCGCCGCGAACGGACATAGGAAGGGCAATAGGGGCAAACATCACCTCGCCTTGCGCCCCAAGGGTCGACATCCACTCCGTCGACCCCCACTCCGTCGAGCTTCGCTCGACACCTCTCCCCCGATCAACGGGGGAGAGGAAGGGCTCCCTTCCGCAACCGCTGCGGAGGATGGGCAGGCAGGTGAGGGGCAGCGCAAACGTCCGCAGGAGATTCAAACCCTGAAGCGCTGCCTTAGACCGATATGCGAGATTGATCCGAGCTGGCGCGCCAGCGCCACTTATGTCCAACACGGTACGAATCCGGCCGATGCAAAATCGTTACCTGCCCTATTTATTGACCTTGCCCAGCCTGTTTCTAGCCGCAGTCGTCATCTTCTGGCCGGTCTGGGACCTGATCCAGATATCGACGCATGATGTCAGCCGTTTTGGGCAGCTGCGGGACTTCAACGATTTCGCCAATTATTCCGCCTTCCTCGCCGATCCCGATTTCCTGGCGGCACTCTGGCGCACCGGCCTGTGGACCGTGCTGGTGGTCGGCGGCGCGCTGCTGTTGTCCGTCCCCGTGGCGATGATCCTCAATACCGATTTCTACGGCCGCGGCATTGCCCGCGTCATCATCATGCTGCCCTGGGCGGTGTCGCTGACGATGACGGCGGTGGTCTGGCGCTGGGCGCTCAACGGCGAAAGCGGCATGCTGAACTCGGCACTGATGGGGCTTGGTCTGATCCATGAGAACATCCAGTGGCTGGCGCGCGCCGAGACCGCCTTTCCGATGCAGGTGCTGATCGGCATATTGGTGACGGTGCCGTTCACCACCACGATCTTCCTCGGCGGCCTGTCATCAATCCCGGACGACCTATACGAGGCGGCCGCCCTGGAAGGGGCGACGCCGATGCAGCAGTTCCGCGAGATCACCTTTCCGCTGCTGAAGCCGTTCATCAACATCGCCATCGTCCTCAACACCATCTACGTCTTCAATTCCTTCCCGATCATCTGGGTGATGACGCAGGGCGGGCCGGCCAACTCGACCGATATCCTGGTCACCCACCTCTACAAACTGGCCTTCCGCATCGGCAAACTGGGCGAGGCCTCGGCGGTGTCGCTGCTGATGTTCGCCATATTGCTGATCTTCACCATGATCTATGTGCGCCTCGCCATGCGGGAGCAACGCGCATGACGCCCAAGCTGAAACGCACCATCATCGCCTGGCTGCTGCTTTCGCCGCTGCTCGTGGTGACGATCTTTCCCTTCGCGGTGATGTTCCTGACCGCGGTCAAGCCTAGGCAGGAGGTGCTGTCGCCGACCTGGTGGCCGAGCGAGTTCCACTGGTCTAATTTTGCCGACATGTGGGTGGCGACGGGATTCGGCCAGGCGCTGGCCAATTCGCTCTATGTCTCGGTCATCGCCACGGTCGGCGCCATCCTGATCTCGGTGCCGGCAGCTTACGCCATGTCGCGGTTTCGCTTCGCCGGCTACGGCGCCTTCCGCCAGTTCCTGCTGATCTCGCAGATGATCTCGCCGATCGTGCTGGTGCTCGGCCTGTTCAGGCTGATGGCCGCCTGGGGCCTGATCGAATCGACCACCGCGCTCGGCGTCATCTACATGGCCTTCAATGTCGCCTTCACCGTGTGGATGCTGCAGAGCTATTTCGACACCATCCCGCGCGATCTCGAGGAAGCCGCCTGGATGGAAGGCGCCGGCCGCTGGCTGACACTGCGAAAAGTATTTCTGCCGCTCTGCCTGCCGGCAATCGCTGTCACCGCCATCTTCACCTTCATCAACGCCTGGAACGAGTTCGTCGTCGCGCTCACCATGCTGCGCAGCCAGGAAAGCTACACGCTGCCGATCCAGGTGTTCTCGCTGGTCGCCGGCCGCTACACGATCGAATGGCACCATGTGATGGCGGCGACGCTGTTGGCGACGCTGCCGGTGGCGATCCTGTTCACCTGGCTGCAGCGCTATCTCGTACGCGGGCTGGCGCTCGGGGCGGTCAAATAGCCGTTATTTACGCGGAGCTTTCATGCGCATCTTCACCGCCTCGCTGGCGACCGAAACCAACACCTTCTCGCCGGTGCCGACTGACCGGGCGTCGTTCGAGATGGCGTTTTATGCTGGGCCCGGAAAACACCCGGACACGCCGACCTTGTGCTCGTCGCCGATGGTTGCGCTGCGCCGGCGTGCGGCTGCCGAAGGGCTGACCGTCATCGAAGGCACCGCCACCTGGGCGGAGCCGGGCGGGCTGGTGCAGCGGCAGACCTATGAGGCGTTGCGCGACGAGATTCTCGGCCAGTTGAAGGCAGCCTTGCCGGTCGACGCCGTCATCCTCGGCCTGCACGGCGCCATGGTGGCGCAAGGCTATGACGATTGCGAGGGCGATTTGCTCGAACGGGTTCGCGCCATCGTCGGGCCGGATGTGGTGATCGCGGTGGAGCTTGATCCGCACAGTCATCTGACGCCGAAGCGCGTCGCGGCATGCAATGTCATGGCCTATTTCCTCGAATTCCCGCACACCGATTTTTATGAGCGCGGCGAGCATGTCGTCGAGCTTGGACTGGCGGCGGCACGCGGCGAGATCAAGCCGGTGATTTCGACCTTCGACTGCCGCATGATCCAGGTGCTGCCGACCAGCCGCGAGCCGATGCGCTCCTTCGTCGACCGCATCAAGGCGCTGCACGGCAAGGACGGTGTGCTGTCGGTCTCGGTCATCCATGGCTTTATGGCGGCCGACGTACCGGAAATGGGCGCCCGCATCCTGGTCGTCACCGACAATGACAAGGCCAAGGGCGATGCGCTGGCGGAGCGGCTGGGGCGCGAACTCTATGCCATGCGCGAGAAGACGGCGATGACGATGCTGAACATCGAGGACGGCATCGCGCGGGCGCTGGCTGTGCGCAAGGAAAACCCTGATAAGCCGGTGGTCATCGCCGACATTTGGGACAATCCCGGCGGCGGCGTCGCCGGCGACGGCACCATGGTGCTGCGCGCCTTGCTGGAGCGCGGCGTTCACAACATTGGCGTGGCGACAATCTGGGACCCGATCGCCGTCACCTTCTGCCAGGCGGCAGGCGAAGGCGCCGTCATCGACCTGCGCTTCGGCGGCAAGGCGGGTCCGCTGGCCGGCGAACCGATCGACGCGAAGGTGCGGGTGCTGAAGGCGGTCGCCGAGGGCTGGCAAAGCTTCGGGCCGAGCCGGGTGACGCTCGGGCCAACGGCGCTGGTGCGCATCGAAGGCACCGAAATCGACATCATCCTCAACACCAACCGCACGCAGACCTTCGAGCCGGATATTTTCTCCAACATTGGCGTCGATCCGATGCGCAAGGACATATTGCTGATCAAGTCGACCAATCATTTCTACGCCGGCTTTGAACCGATCGCGGCGGAGATTATTTATGTCTCGGCGCCGAGTTCGTATCCGAGCAATCCGGCGGTGACGGATTACAGGAAGCTGACGCGGCCGGTTTGGCCGAGGGTGGCGGATCCTTGGGTGTAATCTCCCCCCTTGAGGGGGAGATGTCGCCGAAGGCGACAGAGGGGGTCCTCTCGCGTGAAGCGCCGACCTTCATCTGCCGCCGCAGGAGGTCGAGCCAAGTCGGACCGACCCCCTCTGGCCGCTTTGCGGCCATCTCCCCTCGAGGGGGAAGATAAGCTGGCGCTACACCAATCCTCTTTTCACCATCATCGCTTCAGGCGAAGGCATCTTGCCGCGGAACGCCGTGTACAGCTCTTCCGGGTCCTTCGAGCCACCGGCGGCATAAATGTTCTTGCGCAGCCGTTCGGCAAGCGCCGGGTTGAAGGGGTCGCCGGTCTCTTCGAATGCGGCGAAGGCGTCGGCGTCGAGCACTTCCGACCACATGTAGGAATAGTAGCCGGCTGAATAACCGTCGCCGGAGAAGACGTGGCCGAAATGCGGGGTGCGATGACGCATGGCGATGGTGTCGGGCATATCAAGCTTTTCCAGCGTTTCGGCTTCGAAACGCAGCGGTTCCGCCGGCGCATCCGGCCTTGCGTGATAGGCCATGTCGATGAGCGCCGACGCGGTGAACTCGACCGTGGCGAAGCCGGCCCCAAAAGTGCGGGCCGCCAGCATCTTGTCAAGCAGCGCCTTGGGCATCGGCTTGCCGGTCTTCACATGCAGCGCATGCTTTTCCAGCACCGCCGGCACGGTCAGCCAGTGCTCGTAGAGCTGCGAGGGCAGTTCGACGAAATCGCGGCTGACAGACGTGCCCGCCACCGACGGCCAGGTGACATCGGTCAGCATGCCGTGCAGCGCGTGGCCGAATTCGTGGAACAGGGTTTTGGCCTCATCGACCGACAGAAGGGCTGCTTCGCCGGCCGGCGGCTTGGCGAAATTCATGATGTTGTAGATGGCCGGCTTCGAGCCATGGCCAAGCTTGTAGCCGGACTTCAGCGCGCTCATCCAGGCACCGGAGCGCTTCGAAGACCGGGCGAAATAATCGGCGAGGAACAGGCCGCGCTCGCTGCCGTCGGCGTTCTTCACCACGAAGGTGCGCGCGTCGGGATGCCAGGCGGCGATGCCCTTCTTCTCCTCGAAGGTGATGCCGAACAGTTTTGTCGCAACGTCGAAGCAGGCTTCGATGACGCGATCGAGCTGCAGATAGGGTTTCAGCTCCGCCTCGTCGAAAGCGAATTTTTCGGTGCGCAACTTCTCCTGGTAGAAGCGCCAGTCCCAGGCTGCGAATTTTTCATTGCTGCCGGCCGCGGTTGCCAGCCGCTCCAGCTCCTTCTGGTCGGCTGCGGCCTTCTCCAGCGCCTTTTCCCAAACCGGGTCGAGCAAATCGTGCACCGCCTTCGGCGTCTTGGCCATGGTGTCGTCGAGTTTCAGCGCGGCGAAAGAGCCATAGCCGAGCAGCTTGGCTTTTTCGGCGCGCAATTTCAGCATGTCGCGCACCACTGACGTGTTGTCGCTGGCGCCGCCGTTCTGACCGCGCATGGTAAAGGCGCGGAAAGCGGTCTCGCGCAGATCGCGGCGTTCCGAGAAAGTGGTGAACGGTTCATAGATCGAGCGCGACAAGGTGACGGCATAGCGGCCCTTCTGGCCGCGCATCTCGGCAGCCTCGGCCATGGCGCTTTTGAGGAAATCGGGGAGGCCGGCAAGGTCAGCCTCGTCGAGGAACAGCGCCCAGTCGCGCTCGTCGGCAAGCACGTTCTGGCCGAAATTGGTGCCGAGCGAGGACAATTCCTCGCTGATGTTGGCCAGCCGCTTCTTGCCGTCGGCGTCGAGCTTGGCGCCGGAGCGGACGAAACCTTTCCAGGTCTTTTCCAACACCCGCAGTGTCTCGGCGTCGAGCTTTAGCGTCTCGCGGCGCTGGTAGAGATCGTCGATGCGGGCAAACAGTTTCTCGTTCATCGAGATGGCTGAGAAATGCCTCGACATCTTTGGCGAGATCTCGCGCTCCAGCGCCTGGATCGCATCATTGGTGTGGGCGCCGGCCCGGCACCAGAAGATCGACGAGACATGGTCGAGCGGCTCGCCGGCGAGCTCCAGTGCGGCCAGCGTGTTCTCGATGGTCGGCGCATCCTTGTTGCCGGCGATGGCGTCGATCTCCGCCTCGTGCGCCTTCAGCGCCGCGTCGAACACCGGGGAGAAATCGCCGTCGCCGATGTTGGTGAAATCAGGCAGGCCAAACGGCCCTTGCCATTTGGTCAGCGGATGGGCGGCGAGATCGACGGTCTTCGTGGACGGCATGGAGGATCTTTCGATGGTCGGACTGAGCGATAGGTACTCTTGGATGTAAGGTGATGCAGCCGGCTAGGCAACCTTGCTTGCGGTGAGGAGATCCCACTCGCTTGCATCTCGTTCCTACCCTCCTTATGTATTTGTAAGTGTATTTCTTAGGAGGTATTTATGGCGGCGCTTTTTATAACCACCGAAGCTCAGAAGCTTCTCAATAATTTCGACGCAAGAATCGCGCAAAAAGAGCAAAAAGGAAAGATAACTACTTGGGAAAAGAGTGACGATGGAAAGTTTTACACTCACAAATCGCAAGGATGGGCAAAGAAAGCATGGTTTAAGCCTGTGATTTCGAGTGATCGCCTGACGTTTAACATAAGAAAACCCCAAAATGCTAATGTTGAATTAGAAACCTATGCCTATTATCACGGCCACTTAATTGAGACTTTTTTGAACCATTTTAATAAAGACTTCAGCAGCGCACAAGCGACTCCCAAACCCACAGCAGCTGATCTTTGTAATTCTTGAATAGCGATCGAAGCCAGATAGCTGTCATTGGTCGTTCACCGACATTGGTACTAGTCCGGCGCTGCGTCAGAAGCCGTCGCAATTTTCGGCGATCGCGGCTTGCGAACTTGCGGTGATGCGGTTGCCGGCGACGGCAAAGGTCTCCTGGATCAGCATGTCATTGTTGGGGAAATCGTAGCAGGCGATGACGGTGGTGACGCCGGCCTCGCTCTTTTCGATGCGATGGCGGATCGCGGCGCCTGCGACAGCACCCTCCCACTCGTCGATCGACGCGATGAATTCCTGCTTCGACTGCACGATGCCGAGATCGTCGAGCTTTATGCGGACATCGTCGGCCAGCAGGTCCGACAATTCGGTGCGGTCGGCGACCAGCAGCGCCGAATACCAGCGGTCGATGATGGCGCCGTCATCGGCGCGGGCAGGGGTGAGCGAGAAGAGCAGCGCCGCCACGGCGAAAACAATCGAATGGCGATCTTGCACTGCTCCCTCCTACGTCAAATCCGGCCGCTCGAAATCGCCGGTGTCCTTGTTCATCACCCAAAGCTCGCCGGTCGAGATGTCGAACCAGACGCCATGCAGCGACAGCCGCCCCTTGCCTTCGAGGATCGAGACGCAAGGGAAGGTCCGGAGATTGGCGATCGAATAGCGGATGGAGATGCGCTCCAGCGCCGTCTGCCGTTCCGTCGCCGTCATGAAAGTGCTGGACGATACGGTTTCGGCCGCCGGCGCGATCAGGCTCATCCATTTGCCGATGAAGTCGCCGGGCGACAGCGGCGCCGAATTGGTGTCGAGGGCGGCGCGGATGCCGCCGCAGCGGCCATGGCCCATCACAACGATGTTTTTCACCTTCAGGCTCTGCACGGCGAATTCAAGCGCGGCCGAGGTCGAGTGGAATTCGCCGTCCGGCGCGTAGGGCGGCACCAGATTGCCGACATTGCGCAGCACGAACAGTTCGCCCGGGCCGGCGTCGAAGATCGCTTCGGGGGCAGAGCGCGAATCGCAGCAGGCAACGATCATGGTCTCGGGCGCCTGCCCCTCGCGGGCGAGCTCACGATAGCGTCCGCTTTCGGTGAGATAGCGGCCGTTCATGAAGTTGCGGTAGCCGGTCCAAAGATGTTCGGGGAGATGGGGCATGGGCTAGGGATGAAGCCTTTCCGGGTTGGTGGCGGCAACTCGTTCTCAGGTCAGGAAGGCTCTAACGGCAAAAGGCCATCCCGGGCAATGCCGAATTGCGGATGGCTCCGTCGCAAATCGCCATGCGGCATGCATGGCTCGAGGCATGCTTCACGCCCCGATGGCGACGGGAATGCCGAAACGGTCGGCAAGCGGCGGGTCGGGAAACGGCTTTGCTTCGCCGCCGGCGATGCGCCCGGCAATCAGCATCATCACGGCGGCGTCGAGGAAATCGTCGGCGGCAGCGCCGCGGGGCAGCGGCTGGTCGAGAAAGTCCCTGACATAGCCATGCCGGCACAGCAGTGCCTTACGTTCCTCCATCCCGGCCGGATTGACGGCGCCCTTGATCTTCTTCGGCAGCGTCATCGGTTTTTCGCCGTTCAGCCGGCAGAAGGCGACTTCGGGGTGCGATTCGAAGACGCGGCGGCGCAGTTCGGGACGCGCGATCAGCAACGCGTCGATCTCGCGGATCTTGGCAAAGATGCCGAAGGCCTGGATCGAGACGCCGCGCGGCGGGTCGGAGGTTGCCTTGGCCATTTCGCTGGCGCGGCGATGCGCGTCATACCAGGCCTCGATCGTGGTGAAGTCGCTGGTGTCGGCATAAAGGGCGGCGCGCGAGGGAATAGCAAAGACGCTGGATTGTCGTGCCCCGAGTAGCGGCCGCACCCGCGCTTCCGGCCCGCGGCCGCCTCTCTGCGAAAAATCCGGCAGGCCGATCGGCATGTCGACGGCGATCGTCGCATCGGCGGGCAACGCGTCGAGAAGGGCTGTAAAGCTCGCAAAGACGGAGACCGACGGCGAAACGCCGGGGGCGCGGTAGACTGCGATCCAGCCAGCCTTGCAGCCGTCAACGCCGACAAACACACCATTGCGGGATGTCACGCCCGGCGGTCCCGCCCCGGATGTGTGAGGTGGCGCAACTGCACCATCGCCATCGGATGCGACAGGCTCTGGGCATCGGTTTCCAGCTGCAACTCGTCGCCGCCGCGCTTGGCGGTGCGTGCCAGGATTTCGTAGACGGCCGCCGTGGTCGACTGCAGTGCCTTGATCGGCGGCTGTCCCGACAGGATGCGGGCGAGGTAGACGGCCGCGGTCAGGTCGCCGAGGCCATTCGGCGGCTTGTCGATCAGGCGGTGTTCGGCCAGCAGCGCATGGGTGCCATCAAGCAGCAGATTGCCGGTGCCGCCGGTCATCATCGACTGTGCCGACGTCACCAGCATTGTTGACGGCCCGGCATGGAGGGCGGCGGAGATCACCGATTTCAGATCGGGCAAGGGCGCGCCGGCCATCCACTCCAGCTCATAGCGGTTGGGGGTGGCGATGTCGGCGATCGGCATCAGCCGGTCGCGCATGGCGGCGGCCGTTGGCTCGGGCACGTAGAGCCCGCCGGAATCGCCCATCACCGGGTCGCAGATATAGATCGCGTCCGGCGTCTTCGCCTTGACCGCTGACACCAGCGAGGCGACGGCCTCGGCCTGCGCCGCCTCGCCGAGATAGCCCGACAGCACGGCGCCCACCTCGCTTAGCCAGGGCGCGCGTTCGAGATCGGCCATCAGCGCCTTGAACTGGTCGAGCGGCGGCACGATGCGCGTGGCGCGGCCGTGACCCGGATGCCAGGGCAGGATGACGGTCGGCACCGCCCACACTGGAAAGCCCAGTGTCTCCAGTGCAAACACGGCGGCGCGGTTGCCGACCGAGCCGCGGGCGACATGGCTGGAAATGACGATGACCGCGCGTGGCGCGTCGGCTTTTTCGCTGTTCATGGAAATTCCTAGATCCCACTTTTCAGGATCATGCTCTAGCTGCCCCGGGAGACGTAGTACACGAGCCAGATCAAAAGGCCGAGGGCGACGATGAGCCCAAGTGTGCGGCCGATGCGGGTGCCCCAGACCTCGATCGGATCGGATCGGTCGGCCTCGGCTGCGGTAACATGATCGCGGGCGCCTTTCGCTGCCCGTGACACCAGCGATGCGCCGCCAAGGCCGCCCTCGTTCGCCACGCGCTCAATAATGCGGCGCGATTCGCTGTCATCGTCGCGGCGTTCCGCCATGATCCTGTCCTGTTTGCCGGCAACCATATCGTGTTCGCGCGATCAATCACAGGGCCTCGCCGGCGCATGAATGCGCGCCAGGAATGCGCGCCAGCGGCAGACATTTTCTTGAGCGCGGATTGTGCTAATGCTTCGCATGCAACTTCTGTCGAGGGACCTCACCATGTTTGCCCAGCGCCTTGCCTTCCCTTTCCGCAGTCTGCCGGCCGTGCTGATGATGGCCGTCGTGCTGCCTCTGCTCGCCGGCTGCGGCTTCAATACCATCCCGACGGCGGAGGAGAACGCCAAGGCGGCATGGAGCGAGGTGCTGAACCAGTATCAGCGTCGGTCCGACCTGATTCCCAATTTGGTCGAGACGGTGAAGGGCTATGCTTCGCATGAAAAGGACACGCTCGATGCGGTGGTCGAGGCGCGCGCCAAGGCAACGCAGATCACGGTGACGCCGGAAACGCTGAAGGACCCCGAAGCGCTCAAGAAGTTCCAGGATGCGCAATCAGGGCTGACCAGCGCGCTGTCGCGGCTGATCGCGGTGTCGGAGGCCTATCCCGACCTCAAGGCCAACCAGAATTTCCTGGCGCTGCAGGCGCAACTCGAAGGCACCGAGAACCGCATTGCGGTGGCGCGGCGCGACTACATCCTGGCGGTCAAGGATTACAATCTGACGCTGAGGACCTTTCCGTCGGTGCTATGGGCAACCTTCTGGTTCCGCAGCAACGAGCCCTTCGCCAACTTCACCGTCGAAGAGGACAAGATGCAGCCGCCGAAGGTCGATTTCGGCACGAAGCAGGGCGGGTGATGACGTCTGGGTGAGCTTGGCCTTTGCCAGCCTTGCGTTCCTTCACACCCCCCTCTGTCCTGCCGGACATCTCGCCCTCAAGGGGGGAGATCAGCTGTCTTCTGTCCTTGCGCCAATTATCAGCGTTGCCGGCTGAGCGTCGGCAGCGAGATTGCCAATCTCCCCCCTCGAGGGGGAGATGTCCGGCAGGACAGAGGGGGACGCGAAGGAACGCCAACCTTGGTGTTCTTCTCGCCTTTCTGGCCGTCTTCCTGCCCCTCACCGCCTTCGCCGCCGACCTCCCCGCGCTGACCGGCCGCGTCGTCGACAATGCCGGGATCATCGATGCAGGCACCAAAGCCGCGCTCACCCAGAAACTCGCCGACTTCGAGACCAGAGGCTCCGACCAGATCGTCGTCGCAACCATCCCCAGCCTCGACGGCGAGGAGATTGAGCCTTACGCCAACCGGCTGTTCCGCTTCTGGAAGCTCGGCCAGGCCAAGGAAAACAACGGCGTGCTGCTGCTGGTGGCGCCGAACGACCTCAAGATGCGCATCGAGGTCGGCTATGGGCTGGAAGGCACGCTGACCGATTTGCACACCAAGCTGATCATCGAAAACGACATGGTGCCGGCGTTCCGCGCCGGCGATTTCTCCGGGGGCATTTCCAAGGCCGTCGACGACATGGTGATGGTGCTGGAAGGCAATCCGGAGGAATTGGAGGCGCGCGGCGAGCGCAACCAGAAGCCGCCCATCAATACCGACAATCTGTTCTTCGGCGTCTTCATCAGCATCTGGGCAATCATGTTCTTCGGCAGCATGGCCGCCTCCATCCTGCCGCCGATCTTCGGCCAAAAACTCGGTCCCGGCCGCTATCGCTGGCTCGGCATGACATTCGAGCCGCACAAGCGGTCATCCAGCGGCGGCTGGTCTTCGGGCGGGGGCGGCTGGTCGTCGGGTTCAAGCGGTGGTGGCGGCTTTTCCGGCGGCGGCGGTTCGTCCGGCGGCGGCGGCTCCTCGGGAAGCTGGTGAAGAGATGACCACACGCATCGCCAATCCCTGGCATGGCCGCTTCGCCACGATGACCGGCGCTGCCTTGCTGGTCTTGCTCGTCAGCGTCGCGGCGCTGGCGGCGGAGCTGCCCGCCCTCGCGGGACGCGTGGTAGACAATGCCGACATCATCGATGCCGCGACCGAGGCGGCGCTCACCCAAAGACTGGCCGATTTCGAGACCAAAGGCTCCGACCAGATCGTCGTCGCGACGGTTCCCAGCCTCGACGGCGAGGAGATCGAGCCTTACGCCACCCGGCTGTTCAACGCTTGGAAGCTCGGCCAGAAGGCCAAGAACAATGGCGTGCTTCTGCTGGTGGCCGTGAACGACCGCAAGATGCGCATCGAGGTCGGCTACGGGCTGGAAGCCACGCTCACCAACCAGCACGCCACACGGATCATTGAAGGCATGGTGCCGGCCTTCCGCGCCGGGGATTTCTCCGGCGGTATTTCCAAAGCGGTCGACGACATGATCATGGTGATTGAGGACAGTCATGGTGGTTGAGGGGAGCTGGTGACGGCATGACAGTACGCGTCTTCAATCCGCCAAGACCTGGCCGCGCAGCCGCGACGATCGGCATCGCCCTGTTGACGATGCTCACCATGCTGTTTGTAGCCTTGGCGGCAGACCTGCCGGCACTCACCGGGCGGGTGGTCGACAATGCCGGTATTATCGACGCCGCGACCAAGGCGGCACTGACGCAGAAGCTCGCGGATTTTGAGACCAAAGGCTCCGACCAGATCGTCGTCGCCACCATCCCCAGCCTGGACGGCGAGGAGATCGAACCCTACGCCAACCGGCTGTTCCGCTTTTGGAAACTCGGCCAGGCCGGCGAAAACAACGGCGTGCTTCTGCTGGTGGCCAAGAACGACCACAAGATGCGCATCGAGGTCGGCTACGGGCTGGAAGGCACGCTGACCGATCTGCACACCAAGCTGATCATCGAAAACGACATGGTGCCGGCGTTCCGCGCCGGTGATTTCTCCGGCGGCATTTCCACGGCCGTTGACGACATGGTCATGGTGCTGGAAGGCAATCCGGAAGAGCTGGAGGCGCGCGGCAAGCGCAACCCGGCCGACCACAGCACGCCCGTCGATCCTATAGTCGCGGTCTTCTTGATCCTGTGGGCGGCGATGTTCTTCGGCGGCCTGGCGATGGCCTTCCTGCCGCCGATCTTCGGCACCAAGCTGTCGCCGGGCGTGTATAAATGGCTGGGCATGACCTTTCGCTACGGCCAGGGGCCGAGCGGATCGTCCTCGGGCTCCAGCAGTTGGACAACAAGTTCGTCGTCGGGCAGCGGATGGTCATCGGGAAGTTCGGGCAGCAGCTGGTCTTCGGGCTCAAGCAGCGGCGGCGGGTTTTCTGGCGGCGGCGGTTCGTCCGGCGGTGGCGGGTCTTCAGGGAGCTGGTGAGAGAAGATGGCAACACGACCGATCAGCCCACAGGACCATGAGCGCATCGCCACCGCGATCCGCGCGGCCGAGGCCAAAACCGACGGCGAGATCTACTGCGTCGTTGCGCATGCCAGCGACGGCTATTTCTTTCCCGCCGCCTTCATGGCGACATCAGGCATGCTGATTGCCAGCCTCGCCGCCGCCTATGGGCTGGAAGCCTGGTGGCTGTCGATCCGGCTGCCGCATTTCGTCATTGTCCAACTGCTGGCACTGGCCTCGGTGTTGGTGCTTTTGTGGGCGCTGCCCGGCTTGCGCATCCATCTGGTGCCGCGCCGGCAGCGTTACCAGGCGGCACATGACAATGCGCTCAGGCAGTTCCTCGCCCGCAACGTCCACCGCACCACGGCGCGCACCGGCGTGTTGGTCTTCGTGTCGATCGCCGAGCGTTATGCCGAAGTGGTCGCCGATTCGGGCATCGACAGCAAGGTCGGCCAGCATGTCTGGGACGGCGTGGTGCGCGATCTCCTGCAGCATGCCGGTGACGACCGGCTCGCCGACGGCTTCGTCAAGGCGATCGGGCAGGTCGGCGCGGTGCTGGCCGAGCATTTCCCGGTGACGTCGGGCGACGCCAATGAGCTGGACGATCATCTCGTCGAGATCTGAAGAGCCTGCACGCGCTACCCGGACGGACGCCTGACCGCGCCGGCTGGGCGCGTTTTCCAGGCAGGCTTTGCCCATTGTCAGCAGTGTCGCCATCGGCTGTGAGAAAGCGGTCGGCGGGCTGACCTCGACTCTTGCAAATGGCCGATGCGGGTTTATGGTTAACAAATCATGAATACGCTGAGCATCGACATCAGGAAAGCCGAACCGCGCGACGCCGGCGCCATTGCCGACGTGCACCAGCTGGCCTGGGAGGGCGCCTATTCCGGCATCATCCCGCATCGCTCGCTGACCTCGATGATCAACCGCCGCGGCGCCGACTGGTGGGCCAACGCCATCCGCCGCGCCGCCACCGTTCTGGTGGTCGAGATCGGCGGCACCATCGCCGGCTATGCCACGATCGGCAAGAACCGCGCCCGCGAGCTGAAGCAACAGGGCGAAATCTACGAACTTTACCTGCGTCCGGAATATCAAGGCATCGGGCTCGGCAGCCGGCTGTTCAAGGCGGCGCGGGCGCGGCTTGCCGACCACGGGCTGAAGGGAATGGTGGTGTGGGCGCTGGAAGACAACCAGAACGCACTTTCCTTCTATGCCGGCGCGGGTGGCCGTGACGTCGCCGAAGGCGTCGAGGTTTTCGAGCAGAGGGCGCTCAAGAAGGTCGCCTTCGTCTGGGAATGACCGGCCTCGGTTACAAATCATCATAAACCGTGCGCTTCCGTTAGCGCTTCGCACCAATCGCCGCATTGCACCATGCCGCGCCGCCCGCTATCGATCTTGGACATCGAGAGAGGGATTTAAGCCATGCGAATCGAAGCCATTGCCATCGGAAAGAACCCGCCCGAGGACATCAACGTCATCATCGAGGTGCCGATCGGCGGCGAGCCGATCAAGTACGAGATGGACAAGGAGGCCGGCACGCTGTTCGTCGACCGTTTCCTGCATACGTCGATGCGCTACCCCGGCAATTACGGTTTCGTGCCGCACACGCTGTCGGGCGACGGCGACCCGATCGACGTGCTGGTCTGCAACACGCGCGCGTTGGTGCCGGGCTGCGTCATCAATGTGCGACCGATCGGCGTGCTGGTGATGGAAGACAATGCCGGCCAGGACGAGAAGGTCATTGCCGTGCCGTCGCCGAAGCTGACGCTGCGCTACGAAAACGTCACCGAATACACGCAGCTGCCCGAGATCACCCGCGACCAGGTCCAGCACTTTTTCGAGCACTACAAGGATCTCGAGCCCGGCAAATGGGTCAAGATCGAAGGCTGGCACGATTCCAGATACGCCAAGAAGATGATCGTCGACGCGATCGCACGGGCGAAGGCGGCAAAGTAGCGCCGAGAGAGGCCTGCGTCTCGTTCAAGTAAGCGGCAAACGCCAGCGCGAGGCACCCCCTCTGGCCTGCCGGCCATCTCCCCCTCAAAGGGGGAGTCGCAACGGCTTTCGTCAATTTTCAGCGCCGAAAGAAAAAGCACCGCCAGCGAAGCTGCCAATCTCCCCCCTTGAGGGGGAGATGCCCGGCAGGGCAGAGGGGGGGTGCCTTGCACCCGCGTGGCTAGTTATCCACCCGACCAAACGCCGGCACGTTGCCGATGACGGCGTGCTTGTCCCTGCCACAGGCGAAACTCTTCGCCTCGTCCGCCAGCTTGCGCGCCTGGTCGTTGGCCTGCGGGTTGCCGGTGGCCAGCACGAGGCCGATGGTGCAGCCGTCGCGGGCTTCCATCTGGGCGACCTTGGCGACGAGCAGCACTTCGGTCGGCTTGTTCTCGTCCTCGGGATTGCTGATCGAGCGGCGGTGGATGACAGCAAAGGGAACGGCAACGTCGCCCTTGGTCTCGATGCGCCATTCGACCCTGGCGCCGGACGAGTTGAAGCCGGAAAAGCTCTCCCAGACCGAGGTCATCTCGCCGCCGGGCGGAAACCCGTAGAACAGCGATTCACGCGCATCGTCATAGGCGATCAGCACGGGATAGCCGCGATAGCCGGAGCAGGCGAGTTCGGCCCAGTCGCCGTCACCTTCCTCGGCCTGCGCATAGGTGACGCAATCCTTTTGCGAGTCGAGGTCGGTGTAGACGCTGGATATTCCGTCGGCATGGGCGGTTTGGGATAGGGCGGCGAGGGCGAATGGAACAAGCAGCAGGGTTCGCATGCGGACGTCTCCCGTGAAGTTCGCCCCAGCCTATCGCCAAATCTGCGGCCGGCCTAGCGTGCCAATCTCAACGTTGGCGCCACCCACATCGCCCTGCCGGGCAATTCTCCCCCTGAACGGGAGAAAGTGGCCGGCTGCGCCGCTGGCGACAACCTTGCAACGCTGGCAATTGGCGAAATCGTGATGAGAGCGTTCCTCGCCCCATTTCCGGGAAAGGATGCCGGCAGGTGAGGGGCGGCGCCAACGTTAGAAAATGCTATTTCTTCAAGCTCGCTTCGATCAGCAGGTCGGCGTTGTGGGCCACCGATTGCGCCGGGCCGCCGAGGCCGAAGAGCTGGCCGCTGATATAGGCGCCTTCGATCAACAGCAGCAGGCCGTCGCCGAGCGTGTCAGGGTCTTTAGCGCCCATCGCTGCGGCCATCGCGCGCAGGCGGTGGCGCAACTCCTGCTTGTTGGCCTCGCTGACGACGCGCGCCGGATGGCCATGTTCGGGATATTCCACCGCCGCGTTGGTCATGCCGCAGCCGCGATAGTCCGGCCTTTGCGTGCGCTTGCCGACGCGAGTCAGGAAAGCCCTGAGCTGTGCCCGCGGGTCGCCGGGATGGGCAGCCACGGCTTCGTCGAAACGCTCCCAGTACTCACGGTCATATTGCCTGAGATAGGAAGCGGCAAGCTCGTCCTTGGAGGGAAAGCTGCGGTAGAGGCTGGGCTTGGTGACGCCGGCGCGCTTGACGATCTCGTCGACGCCGATCGCCCGGATGCCGCGGCGGTAGAACAGGTCGTACGCCACGTCGAGGATTTTCTTGGCAGCCTTGGGCGGTGCGGCTGCATGACCGTCTTTGATGGTCAGTTCAATATTTTTGTCCGTTGGCATGGTATGACTCGATTGACGTGTTACCGATCGGTACGTATACATGTCCTCACCCTGCAACGTACCGGTCAGTAACATGATAGCTCAATCCCGTCCCTTTGGCCAGCGCTACGCTTTCGTCGTGGTTGGCGTCATCTTCCTCTGCTTGTTGATCGCGGCCGGGCTTCGTTCCGCACCCTCGGTGATGATGCTGCCGTTGGATAAAAGCTTCGGCTGGGGGCGCGATACGGTTTCGATTGCCGCCGCGATCGGCATCTTCCTTTACGGCCTGACCGGGCCGTTTGCCGCCGCATTGATGGAGCGTATCGGCTTGCGCCGCACGCTGCTTGCCTCGCTTGTGATCATGTCGGGCTCGACCGCGCTCAGCCTGCTGATGACCGAGCCATGGCATCTGTTCCTCACCTGGGGCGTGTTTTCAGGTATCGGCTCCGGCGCGGTCGCCACCGTGCTCGGCGCCACCATCGTCAACCGCTGGTTCAAGACCAATCGCGGCTTGGTGATGGGGCTGATGTCGGCCTCCAGCGCCACCGGCCTCTTGGTGTTCCTGCCGCTGCTGGCATCGCTCGCCCAGTCGGGCGGCTGGCAGCCCGTCGCTACCGCCGTCTCGATCGCCACTGCCTGTCTTCTGCCGCTGGTCTGGCTGTTGGTTCCGGAGCGTCCCGCTTCGATCGGCATGGTGCGCTATGGCGCCGGGGCGGATGACGTGCCGCCGGTGTCGCCGGCATCGCAAGGCAATTTCCTGGCGCATACGCTCAACACGCTGCGCCGCGCTGCCGGCACCCGCGTCTTCTGGTATCTGTTCGCCACGTTCTTCATCTGCGGTTTCACCACCAACGGGCTGGTCGGCACGCATCTGATCTCCTTCTGCGGCGACATGGGCATCCCCGAGGTGCAGGCCGCGGGCCTGTTGTCGCTGATGGGCATTTTCGACCTGATCGGCACGACTTTGTCGGGTTGGCTCACCGACCGTTTCGACCCGCGCAAGCTGCTCGGCGTCTACTACGGCATTCGCGGCCTGGCGCTGATCTATCTGCCCTATTCCGGCTTCTCGGCGACCAGCCTGATCATCTTCGCCGTGCTCTACGGTCTGGACTGGATCGCCACCGTGCCGCCGACGCTCAGGCTCGCCAACGAGGCCTTCGGCGACCGCAGCGGCCCGATCGTGTTCGGCTGGATCGTCGCCGGCCACCAGGTGGGGGCCGCCACCGCCGCTGCCTTCGGCGGCACCATGCGCGAATTGCAGGGCAATTACGAACTGGCCTTCCTGATCGCCGGCTTGACGGCGATCGTGGCTGCGTGTCTGTCGCTGCTGATCAATACGAGCAGGCCGGCTTTCGATCCGGAGCCGCAAGCGGCGTAAGGCGCGGTACTAATCTCCCCCCTCAGGGGGGAGATGGCCGCGAAGCGGCCAGAGGGGGTCCGTGCGACCGGACTCAGCCTCTTGCGCATAGGAGGTCGGCGCTCCAAGCGAGGCGACCCCCTTCTGTCGCCTTCGGCGACATCTCCCCCCTCAAGGGCGGAGATCACCTGTCGATTGTTATCAAAGTTTCATCTTCCCGAGATGTGGCTGAAACATTGAAGCTGGAGCTTGCTGGCACCGTTCGAAGCCATCAGGAGACAGCCATGAACAAGATCTCGTTGACCCGCCGCGCTTTCGTCACCTCTGCCAGCGCCGCCGGTCTGCTCGGCGCATCGGGGCTCGCTTTGCCCTATTATTCGCGCGCCAGCCAGCGCCCGGCCTTCACCCATGGCGTCCAGTCCGGCGATGTCGATGCCTCGAGCGGCATGGTGTGGACGCGCACCGACCGGCCTTCGCGCGTCATGTTCGAAGTGTCGTCGACGGAAAACTTCGCCAATGCGACGCGGCTGGCGCCGCTCGATACCTCGCCGGCCAGCGACTTCACGGTCAAGCGCCTGCTCACCGACCTCGCCTCCGACCAGGATATCTTCTACCGGATGACTGCCGCCGACCTGTCGGATATCAACGCCGTTTCCGAACCGATCGTCGGCCGTTTCCGCACAGCACCCGCCTCGAAGCGCGACATAAAATTCGCCTGGTCGGGCGACACGGCCGGCCAGGGCTGGGGAATCGATGAGACCGGCATGAAAACCTACGCCACCATCGCCAGGCACACGCCGGATTTCTTCCTGCATTCCGGCGACACCATCTATGCCGATGGCGCCATGAAGGACGAGGTAGACCTGCCTGGCGGCGGCAAGTGGAAAAACGTCGTCCTGATCGACGGCAAGCGCAAGGTGGCCGAGACGCTGGATGAGTACCGCGACCAGTGGAAATACAACATGATGGACAAAAACGTTCTGGCCTTGAGCGCCATCTGCCCGACCTTCTACCAGTGGGACGATCACGAGGTGCTGAACAACTGGTCGGATTCGAAGAATCTCGGCGCCGACAGCCGCTACACCGAAAAATCCATCCATGTGCTCGCGGCGCGTGCGGCGCGCGCCTTCCATGAGATGACGACGATCCGCTACGAGCCGTCCGAGCCCGGCCGCGTCTACCGCAAGATCGCGCATGGGCCGCTGCTCGACGTGTTCTTCCTCGACATGCGCTCCTATCGCGGCCCGAACGGCCCCGACATGCAGGAGGACATGACGCCGCAGTCACGCATGCTGGGCGAACAGCAGACGAAATGGCTGAAGCGCGAGCTGACGAATTCCAGGGCGACCTGGAAGATCATTGCCGCCGACATGCCGCTCGGCCTCGTCGTCTGGGACGACGGCGCCAAGAAGGTCGGCGCGGAAGCCATCAGCAATGGCGACAATGGCCTGCCCAAAGGCCGCGAGCTCGAGATCGCCGACCTGTTGCGCTACATCAAGACTGCCGGCATCACCAACACGGTCTGGTTGACCGCCGATGTCCACTACACGGCGGCGCACTATTACAACCCCGACAAGGCGCGGTTCCAGGATTTCAATCCTTTCTGGGAATTCGTCTCGGGCCCGATCCACGCCGGTACCTTCGGTCCCAATGATTTCGACATGACCTTCGGCCCGGAGCTGAAATTCATCAAGGCGCCGACCACCGAACAGGGCCAGAACCTGCCACCCTCGGCCGGCCTGCAGTTCTTTGGCCTGGTGGACATTTCAGGGGCGACAGAGCAGCTGACCGTGCGGCTGATGGATCGCGACGACATCGAGCTTTACAAGGTGACGCTCGATCCGGTGCGGTCGGCGTAAGCCTTTGGGTCGGTGCGAAGGATCGCTATGCCTGGAATGGGCAGCCGTCAGTCCGGGTAGCAAACCGTCGGAATCTTCGGCCACACCGCGCTGTCGCAGCCTGCAACCTGCTGCCTCTGCTTGAAAGAGGCGCTGACCGGGCCGGTGACCACGGGGTCGACGCCATCAGGGGCGTCGGCAAACATCTGCTCGGCCGTCCGGTCGGACGACGAAGCCGGATTGGCTTCCTTCACCGTGGCGGCCGATTGAGCGGCATTGGCCGCCAGCACGGCAGCGAATGCGACCGAAGCGATGAGGGGCCAAAATCGGTTGAGTTTGTCGGTCATGAATTTCGAACTACCCGGGCCCAGAAAGGTTCCCGCCTTGGTTAACAAAACCATCTCACACCGAGATGCTTAAGATTTGATGAGTATTTGGTGGTGCGCCTCCTCTTTCGCAATTGCGAAAAACCCTGTATGAGCCGCGCAACCGAAAGAGGCGGCGCCTTTTGGCCTGCTGCCTGCAACGCTCCCGAGACCACAAAATGAAAATTCGTAATATCGCGATCATCGCGCACGTCGACCATGGAAAAACCACCCTCGTCGACCAATTGCTGCGGCAATCCGGTTCCTTCCGCGACAATCAGCGCGTCGCCGAGCGCGCCATGGATTCCAACGACCTCGAAAAGGAACGCGGCATCACCATCCTGGCCAAGGCGACCTCGGTCGACTGGAAGGACACCCGCATCAACATCGTAGACACCCCCGGCCACGCCGATTTCGGAGGTGAGGTCGAGCGCATCCTGTCGATGGTGGATTCGGCGATCGTGCTGGTCGACGCGGCCGAAGGCCCGATGCCGCAGACCAAGTTCGTCGTCGGCAAGGCGCTCAAGGTCGGCCTGAAGCCGATCGTCGTCATCAACAAGATCGACCGTCCGGACGCCCGCCACGTCGAAGTGGTCAACGAGGTGTTCGACCTGTTTGCAGCGCTTGACGCCACCGACGAGCAGCTCGACTTCCCGATCCTCTACGGTTCTGGCCGCGATGGCTGGGTCTCGGAAAATCCGGAAGGCCCGAAGGACCAGGGCCTGGCGCCGCTGTTCGACCTCGTCATCAAGCATGTGCCGGAGCCGAGCGTTCATCCCGGCCCGTTCCGCATGATTGGCACCATCCTGGAAGCCAATCCGTTCCTCGGCCGCATCATTACCGGCCGTATCGAGAGCGGCACGCTGAAGTCCAACCAGGCGGTCAAGGTGCTCCACCATGACGGCACGCAGATCGAAACCGGGCGCATCTCCAAGATCCTCGCGTTCCGTGGCCTCGAGCGCCAGCCGATCGAAGAGGCGCAGGCGGGTGACATCGTCGCCATTGCCGGCCTGTCCAAAGGCACCGTCGCCGACACGTTCTGCGACCTGGCGGTGACCGAGGCGTTGCATGCGCAACCGATCGATCCGCCAACCGTGACCATGTCTTTCCTGGTCAACGATTCGCCGCTCGCCGGCACTGAAGGCGACAAGGTGACCAGCCGCGTCATCCGCGACCGCCTGCTGCGCGAAGCCGAAGGCAATGTCGCGCTCAAGATCGAGGAATCGCCCGACAAGGATTCGTTCTTCGTTTCCGGCCGCGGCGAATTGCAGCTGGCCGTGCTGATCGAGACGATGCGCCGCGAAGGCTTTGAAATCGCCGTGTCGCGTCCGCGCGTCGTCATGCAGAAGGGCGAGAACGGTGAATTGCTGGAGCCGGTCGAGGAAGTCGTCATCGACGTCGACGAGGAGCACGCCGGCATCGTCGTGCAGAAGATGTCGGAGCGCAAGGCCGAGATGGTCGAGCTGCGGCCTTCGGGCGGCAACCGTCAGCGCATCGTCTTCCACGCGCCGACGCGCGGACTGATCGGCTACCAGTCGGAACTGTTGACCGACACGCGCGGCACCGCCGTGATGAACCGGCTGTTCCACGCCTACCAGCCCTACAAGGGCGAACTGCCGGGCCGCACCAACGGCGTGCTGATCTCCAACGAACAGGGCGAGGCAGTGGCCTATGCCATGTGGAACCTCGAAGACCGCGGCCCGATGGTCATCGACCCGGGCGTCAAGGTCTATCAGGGCATGATCATCGGCATCCATAGCCGTGACAACGACCTCGAAGTGAACGTGCTGAAGGGCAAGAAGCTGACCAACATCCGCGCCGCCGGCAAGGACGAGGCGGTGAAGCTGACGCCGCCGATCCGCATGACGCTGGAGCGCGCGCTGGCCTGGATCCAGGACGACGAGCTGGTCGAGGTGACGCCGAAGACCATCCGCCTGCGCAAGCTCTATCTCGACCCGAACGAGCGCAAGCGCTTCGAGAAGTCGGCCAAGGTTGTGGGCGCGGCGTAATCGTCTGATTGTCTAAATTCGAGAGGGGCGAAGCACCGGTGCTTCGCCCCTCTTGTCATTCACCCACGGCAGCCGAAATGATGGCTTCACGATCCGGCTCGTCGGCCAGGTCAATGCGAATCGCCGTGCCGTCGCCGGCCGGCTTGCGCAAAGCTCTGGCGCCTTCGGGAACAACAACCAGCAATCGTTTCTCCTCCAGCGCCTGAAGCCTTGATCGGGAGATGCCGAGTTCGCCGGCGAGCAGACGGTCGAGCCGCAGCGATGTCGGCATTTCCAGCCCAAGCCTGATTTCAAGCGCGGCTGCGGGTCGGCCTTCGCCGCCGAGCCGGTGTTTGTGAACGGCGACATCGGGAAACTCCTCGACGCGGCTGACCCGGTTTCAAAGCCACGACATCGAAGGCATGGCGGCGGGCGAGGGCCGGATCGTTGCTTTCGAGCGCTGCCAGCAGCGCGTGTTCGATGTCGCGGCGGTTGCAGCGTTCGAAAATGCCGAAATTCCACGAATTGTCGCAGTCGATGCAGCGATAGATCAGCCAGACATCAATGCGTTTGCCATTGGCGTTGACGCGGAATTTGTCGCTGCAGCGATAGGCTTTCACGGCGCTGCAGCGGTTGCAGTGGACCAGGGGTCGAGGCGCGATTTCGGGCGTGATTGCCAAGTGGATAGCGAGATGTTGGGACAAGCCGGAAGACCTTCCAGTGTGGAAGTTCTTCAGGTCGGCAATGGCGAGATGCCCATGCGGGCACGGCGTGGCGAGAGCTAGCTATGTCGGAAATCAGCTGTCACGGGCGGCAAAGCGCGCGACAACGGTTCAGCAGTGCCAAACCGGTCTCGAACCGCCGCCTGAGGAACACGTGAAATGGAGCAGGCACCGCTTAGTGCGGCGCCCTGCCAAGTGTGATCAGGGGAGTTGGCGAGACCGGCGGTTACTGAGGCAAAATGAAGCTCGAAATGAATGTCGGGACGGTTCTTCTAGCGGCAAGATGCCGAGCGGGCAAGGTTCATAGGGTGTCTCGCCCTGCTCAGGCGAAGGCGATCTGTACCTTCATCGATTTGTTGCGGTCGCCGGCGATCTCGAAAGCCGCAACCGCCTCGTCCATTGGATAGATGCCGGTCAGCAGCGGCTTAACGTCGACGCGACGGTTGTTGATCAGATCGACGGCCAGCGCGAACTCGTCGTGGAAACGGAAGGAGCCGCGCATTTCGATCTCCTTGGCGACGATGAGATTCTGAGGCAGCGACATGTCGCCGCCTAGGCCGAGCTGCACGAGCACCCCGCGCGGCTTCAGCACATCGAGCCCGGCTCGCACCGCGCGCTCATTGCCGGAGCATTCGAACATGACGTCGAAACTGCCCTTCTCGACATTGTAGCCAGCGAGCTTGTCGGCATCTGTGGCGACATTGATGGTGCGGTCGGCGCCGATCTCGTTGGCCTTGGCCAGAACCGCGTCCATGACATCGGTGACGACGATCTCACGCGCGCCGTGGACACGTGCGGCAAGGATGCTGAGCGCACCGATCGGCCCGCAGCCGGTGACCAAGACCCGCTTGCCGAGCAGCGAGCCGGCGCGGTTGACGGCATGCAGCGTTACCGCGAACGGCTCGGCAAAGGCGGCTTCGTTGATGGAGACATAATCGGCGATCTTGTGGCACTGCCAAGCCTCGGCGACGAGGCGCTGGCGGAAGGCCCCCTGTATGTGCGGCATCGGCATGGCGCTGCCGTAGAATCGCATGTCGAGGCATTGGTTCTGCACGCCCTTCAGGCAGTATCGGCACGCATTGCAGGGCCGGCTGGGCGAAATAGCGACGCGGTCGCCGACGGCGAGGCTGGAGACGCCGGCGCCAAGCGCCTTCACCGTGCCGGCGACCTCATGTCCGAGGATCATAGGCTCGCGCAGGCGCACCACGCCGAAGCCGCCATGATTGTAGTAGTGCAGGTCCGAGCCGCAGATGCCGCCGGCCTCGACCGATATTTCGACCTGTCCGGCGCCAGGCGCGCCCGAATCGGTCTCTTCGATGCGCAGGTCTTTTGCGGCGTGGATGACGATTGATTTCACGGCCGCGATCCTTTCTCAAACCGCTGGCACGGGCAAGTCCGATCTCCGAAATGTGTCGCGTTCGTTGGCCCATCAGGCAGAGGGGTGCCAAATTGACGCCGATCGGATATTCTTCGCCATCCAACGCTCGAAGGCTCCGTCATGCACCTCACCTCGCTCCTGATCTTCGCCGCCGCTTTGTTCGTCGCCGCCGGTTCGCCCGGACCGTCGATCGCAGCCCTTGTCGCCCGCGTCATCTCGAAGGGCTTTCGCGACGTGTTCCCGTTCCTGCTTGCCATGTGGATCGGCGAGGGCATCTGGTTGTCGCTGGCGGTGTTCGGGCTGGCGGTCGTGGCGCAGACGTTTCATTTCGCCTTCGTCGTCGTGAAATGGGTGGGCGTCGCCTACCTCGCTTACCTCGCCTGGAAGATGTGGACGGCGCCGGTCGAGGCCAGGGAAGGCGAGATGCCGCGTGAGGATTCGCCGCTCAAGCTCTTCTTTGCCGGCATGGCGGTGACGCTCGGCAACCCCAAGATCATGATGTTTTATCTGGCCCTGCTGCCGACGATCATCGACCTTGCTTCGGTCAGCGTCATCGGCTGGGTCGAACTGACGGCGACGATGGCGGTTGTGCTCATCGCCATCGATCTCGCCTGGGTGATCGCGGCGTCACAGGCGCGCAAGCTGTTGAAAAGCAAGCGCGCCATGAAGATCGCCAACCGCGTCAGCGCCACGACGATGGCCGGCGCCGCCGCGGCCATCGCGGCGCGATCCTGATCGCCTTTCTATGGCACCTCAAAACTAGACTTTGTCCAACAGGTCCATGCTGTCGCCGGTGCCCACTTTCCAGCCGGCGAAGCATCCCAAAACGCCACAGGCGCGCATCGTTCGCCAACATAAAGCCAGCGAACGCCGCCACGTCCCGGGTAGATGGAAAACCCGACGCCGATGTTTGCAGCTTCGGAGCCGCACTCGGTGCACGCCCATCGTTCCGGCTGGGCTTCGTCCCAAAATTCCTCGCTGTCGCAGATAAGATGCTCGGAGCCACAGGCTGTGCATGTTCGTCGCGCTACACCCTCGTCATCGTCGGCATCGAGGAGAAACGAGATGGAACCGCACTTGCAGCGGGCGAGCCTGAAGTCGTGAACCTCATATCCTTCGGAGGCATACCCCTCCAGGTATTCTGCGATGTCCGTGGTTCCCTCCAACCCACCATTTGCCTGAGGTGTCTATGGTCATGAGTTATCTCGTCTATGGCGTGATATCGTTCGTTCGGCCGCATATCGATGGCCGCCGTTACGACTCTCTATTTAGCTGTCGGCGTAACAGTTATGTTCCATATGTCGCCGAACACCTTTGTCCTGTTCTGCCCAATTGCCTCAAGCTTTTCCTCGTACAAAACATGTCTGGTCACGCCGCTATCGATGTCGACCGTGCAGTCAGCTGTGTTTGATTTGTGAACCGCAGCATCGGTACGGACGATCTGCTTCTCCGTTTTACCCGTTTCTGGATTCAGTTTCTCGACCGTGTCGACAAGAACCCCGGAGAGTTTCTCGGCATCCGAGGTCATGTGGAATTTCAACGTTGCCGTCCGCGCAATCTGATCGACGCCAACGAGCAGACTCGAGCGCGAATTGGCGAAGGGGTCACCGGCTTCATTTAGCGTCGTGTCGGTCGACGCTGTTTCCCTGCCTATGGGTAAATCGCTGTTCTGGCAGGCCGCTATGATATCAAGTTCCTGTAGGAAGTAAGGAACAGCCGTCTCGGGAGTTAGACCCGCGAAAAACTTACGAATCGTATTTTGAGCTGCTTCGTGATTGGCGTATTTGGGCAGTGCGAACAGCTCCTTCTCGACGACGTCTCGAAAAGCTGGCCAACTCTTCAGGGCAACAGGCGCTCCCCGAATGTCGGTATCGAACTCGATGCGCATTCCGCGAAGCGCCGAGACGGTAGCCCAATTGTAAAGCGGGACTGGCCCGCTGCTAAGTTCTGTAGTGGTCCAGGCAGAGGAATAGCCGCCTTCGCGGCTTTCTATCACTTCATATCGACCGCTGATCCTGCCTCTTTCCGTTGAGGTGACGCCGCGATCGGCAATCGTCTTCGTCCGCTCTATTTCGACAAGCCAGACTTGTCCCGCGGTTGGTTGGTAGGGAAGGGAAATGGATGCGCCGGCGGGGGCGGTTGTCTCACCATGCGTTTCATGGCCTACCAGCAAAACCGATACGATGGCGGCTGCAAAGATAGAAGCTCGAACCACTTAACCCTCACCTCGCCATGGCGTGGTATTCGTCGTTCGGCTGCATGTCGATGGCCGCCGCCACGCGGTTCGACATGTTGAAGAAGGCGGCGGTCGAGGCGATGTCCCAGATGTCGCGGTTGGTGAAGCCGGAGTTGCGCAGTGCTTCCCTGTCCGCCTCGACGATCTTTGCCGGCTGTTCCGTCAGCTTGACGGCGAATTCGAGCATCGCCGTCTGTTTCGGTGAAAGATTGGCAGCGCGGAAGTTCATCACCATCATCTCGCCGAGAGCCGGATCGCCGGAGAGCTGGCGCACCGCCGCGCCATGCGCGGTCAGGCAATAATAGCAATGGTTGATCGAGGAGACGACGACCGCGATCATCTCCCGCTCCAGCTTCGACAGGCCGGATTCACTCAGCATCAGATCATTGTAGGTGTCGGTAAAGGCGCGCAGCTTCTTCTCGTCGAAGGCATAGGCAAGAAGCACGTTGGGAACCAGGCCGAGCTTTTCCTCGCATTTGGCGAAATAGGCTTTTGTCGCCTCGCTCAGCTCCGCGATACCGAGGTCAAGTGCGCTGATTTTGCCGGACATGGGGTCTCCTCCTGGTTCACCGCCGCCTGACCGTCGAATTCCTGTAATTCTTATCGAGCCGTCAAACCTTTGTCGCCAAACAGCGGTCATCTGCTACCATAGTCGTAAAAGCATGTGACGGGAGGACAACATGGCGAGCGTGAAATCCGCAGCTAAGCCGAAGAAAACAGCCACTGCCGGGGTGAAACCCGACGGGAAGCCGGCCAGGCTCGCCGACTATCTGCTGGCCCGCGCGCCGGCCGAAGACATTGCCGCCTATGACGCCGCCGACCTGGAGCGCGCCGCCGACCTGGCAGGACGTGCGGTCGCCGCCCACAAGAAGGGCCAAAGTGTCGTCGCCGTCGATGCCGGGTCGGGCGTCTCCCGCGAGGGCCGCCCGATGACGATCATCACCGTCGTCAACGACAACATGCCGTTCCTGTTCGATTCGATCCTCGGCGAGATCACAGAAACTGCCGGCGAACCGACTTTGGTCACCCATCCGGTCATCGTCGTGCGTCACGGCAAGGCCGGCGTCGACGAGATCCTCGGCGACGGCAGCGCCCTCAAGGACGATGGCAATCACGACCGGCTGAGCGTCGTCCATGTCCATATTCCGCGCCTGACGGCGGAGCAGGCCGACGCGCTGGCCGACCGCCTGCGCAAGATGCTCAACCAGGTGCGCGCCGCCGTCAGCGACTGGAAGCCGATGCTCGCCCGTCTCGACCAGGCGATTTCCGAATTCCGCTATTCCGCCGTGCCGCTCGACAAGAAGAGCGTTGCCGAGGCCATCGCCTTCCTTGAATGGCTGCGCGACGACAATTTCACTTTCCTTGGCATGCGCGAGTTCAAATATTCCGGCGGCGCGGAGAGCGGCAATCTAGAGCGCGCCGACAAACCCGGTCTCGGCATCCTCGCCGACCCGGATGTGCTGGTGCTCCGGCGCGGCACCGAGGCGGTGACGACGACGCCCGAAATCCGTGCCTTCCTGCATGGGCCGGAGCCGCTGATCGTCACCAAGGCCAACGCCAAGTCGCTGGTGCACCGCCGCATTTATCTCGATTATATCGGCGTCAAAACCTACACCGCCAAGGGCACGCTTGCCGGCGAGTTGCGCATGGTCGGCCTGTTCACCTCGACTGCCTACACGCGCTCGGTGATGAAAATCCCGTATCTGAGGTCAAAGGCCGAGACCATCATCGCCAAGTCCGGCTTTGACCGGCACGACCATTCCGGCAAGGCACTGATCAACGTTCTGGAGAGCTATCCGCGCGACGAACTGTTCCAGGTGCCGGTGCCGATCCTGAAGAAGCACGCCGCGGCCATTCTCGGCCTGGTCGAGCGGCCGCGGGTGCGGGCGCTGGTGCGCGCCGACCAGTTCGACCGCTTCGTCTCGATCCTCGTCTTCGTGCCGCGCGACCGCTATGACAGCGTCGTGCGCGAGAAGATCGGCACCTATCTCAAGACCGTCTTCGAGGGCCGTTTGTCGGCTTACTATCCGGCTTTCCCCGAGGGCGGGCTGGCGCGTGTGCATTTCATCATCGGCCGCTCCGGCGGCAAGACGCCGAAGGTCGAGCAGGCGGTGATCGAAGCGGCGATCCGCGACATCGTGCGAACCTGGGACGACGCGCTGGCCGAAGCCGCGGAAGCCGTCGGCGGCGATCCATCGCTGAAGGCGATCGCCGCGCGTCTGCCTGAGAGCTATCGCGATTCCTTCAGCGCGGCCGTCGCGCTGAAGGATGCGGGGCGCATCGCCGGCATCAGCACCGCCAACCCGATCGCCATCGACTATTACCGCCATGCCGAGCAGAAACCGCATCAGGCAGCGCTGAAGATCTACCACCACGGCAGCCCGGTAGCGCTGTCGCGTCGCGTGCCGGTGCTGGAAAACATCGGCTTCCGCGTCATCAGCGAGCGCACCTTCGAAGTTGGCGAGGACGGCGGCGACACCGTCTTCGTCCACGACATGGAACTGGAGAACAGCTACGGCAAGCCGATCGACCTCAGCGATGGCGGCGCGCTGTTCGAGGACGCGTTCCTGTCGGTCTGGCGCGGCGACATCGACAATGACAGCTATAACGGGCTTGCCCAGACCGCCGGCCTGTGGTCGGGCGAAGTCAGCATTCTGCGCGCCTATGGCCGCTACCTGCAGCAAGCCGGTATCCCGCAGAGCCAGGATTTCATCGCGGCCGCGCTCAACCGCTATCCCGACATTGCGCGCGGCCTGCATGCGCTGTTCGTCGCTCGTCTCGGCCCGACCGCCGAGACGGAAGGCGTGATCGCCGCCAAGCACCTCAAGGCCAAGATCAAGGACGCGCTGGAGGAAGTCCCTAACATTGATGACGACACGATCATCCGCCGCTATCTCAACCTGACCGAAGCCTCGTTGCGCACCAACCATTTCGTTGCGGGAACGAAGGCGCGGGGCCAGTCGCTGGCGATCAAGCTGGACTCGCAGGCGGTCGAAGGATTGCCAGCGCCGCGGCCGTGGCGCGAGATCTTCGTCTATGGTTCCGAGGTCGAAGGCGTGCATCTGCGCTTCGGCCCGGTTGCGCGCGGCGGCCTGCGCTGGTCGGACCGCGCCCAGGATTACCGCACCGAGGTGCTCGGCCTGGTCAAGGCGCAGCAGGTCAAGAACGCCGTCATCGTGCCGGTCGGCGCCAAGGGCGGCTTCTATCCGAAGAAGCTGCCGATGAGCGCCGGCCGCGACGCCATCTTCGAGGCCGGCACCTCGGCCTACAAGAATTTCGTTTCCAGCCTGTTGTCGATTACCGACAATATCGGGCTGGACGGTGTCATCCCGCCGGCCGGCGTTGTCAGGCGCGACCCCGACGATCCCTATTTCGTCGTCGCCGCCGACAAGGGCACGGCGACCTTTTCCGACACCGCCAACGCCATCAGCGAAAGCCACGGCTTCTGGCTCGACGACGCCTTCGCCAGCGGCGGCTCGGCCGGTTACGACCACAAGAAGATGGGCATCACCGCCAAGGGCGCCTGGGAAGCGGTCAAGCGGCATTTCCGCGAGATCAACCGCGACATCCAGACCACCCCCTTCACCGTCGTCGGCGTCGGCGACATGTCGGGCGACGTGTTCGGCAACGGCATGCTGCTGTCGCCGCAGACCAGGCTGATCGCCGCCTTCGACCATCGCGACATCTTCATCGATCCCGATCCAGACAGAGTGGCGTCGATGGCCGAGCGCGAGCGCATGTTCGCGCTGCCGCGTTCGTCCTGGCAGGACTATGACAAGACCAAGCTGTCGGAAGGCGGCGTCATCGTCTCGCGCAGCCAGAAGTCGATCACGCTGCCTGCGGCAGCGGCGGCGGCGATTGGCCTCGCCAAGACCACCGCGACCCCGGCCGAGATCATGACCGCCATCCTCAAGGCGAACGTCGACCTTCTGTGGTTCGGCGGCATCGGCACGTATTTACGGGCCTCGGGCGAAACCAATGCCGAAGTCGGCGACCGCGCCAATGACGCCATCCGCATCACCGCGCTCGATGTGCGGGCCAAAGTGATCGGTGAGGGCGCCAATCTCGGCGTCACGCAGCGTGCCCGCATCGAATTCGGCATGAATGGCGGTCGCTGCAACTCCGATGCCATCGACAATTCCGGCGGCGTCAACTGCTCCGACGTCGAGGTCAACATCAAGATCGCGCTGGCGTCCGCCATGCGCAAGGGATCGCTGACCCGGCCGGCGCGCAACAAGCTGCTGGCCGAGATGACCGACGAGGTCGCCGGCCTCGTGCTGTCCAACAATTACGAACAGACGCTGGCGCTTTCCATCGCCCGCAAGCGCGGCCTTGCTGACATCGCGCACCAGAGCCGGTTCATGGCGGCGCTGGAGGCTCGGGGCCTGCTCGACCGCGCTGTCGAGACGCTGCCGTCGCCGGCCGCCCTTGCCGAGCGCGAGGCGCGTGGCGAGCCGCTGACCCGGGCGGAGCTTGGCGTGCTGCTCGCCTATGCCAAGATCGTGCTGTTTTCCGACATCGTCGCCAGCGACGTGCCTGACGACGCGCATTTCGACCGCGATCTGATGGGCTATTTCCCTGACCGGATGGCGAAGAAATATGCGGCCGAGATCCATGGCCACCGGCTGCGCCGCGAAATCATCGCCCGCGTCGTCGCCAACGATCTCGTCAATCGCGGCGGACCGTCATTCGTCAACCGGCTGCAGGAAGCCACGGGGCGCAGCGCGGCCGACGTGGTGCGCACCTTCGCCGTGGTGCGCGACGGCTTCGCGTTGCCGGCGCTCTATCGGGAGATCGATGCGCTGGACAGCCACATCGACGGCCAGGCGCAGCTCGATCTCTACCAGTCCGTCAGCCGGCTTATCTTCGTGACCAGCGGCTGGTATCTGAAGAACGATGCCGGCACCGCAGCGCTCGGCCAGCGCATTGCCGAACTGCAAGAGGCGCGCATGGCGCTGGAGCCGAAGCTGCTCTCGCTGCTGCCGGCCTTCTCGCGCGAGCGGGTCGAGGAGAGGCGGTATGGCCTGTTCAAGGCCGGCGCCCCGGAAAAGCTCGCCGGGCAGCTGGCAATGGCCGATGTGGCGGGACTGATCCCCGACATCGCACTGACGGCGCGCACGGCCAATGCCGACGTCGTCGCCTCGGCCAAGGCGTTCTTCGCCGTCAGCGATGCCTTCCGCATTCCGCGCGTCGAAGAGGCGGCGCGTTCTATCACGCCGTCGGACTATTACGACCAGCTGGCGCTGTCGCGCGCCACCGACACGATCGGCGCGGCGCGGCGCGGCATCGCGGTGGCGGCTCTCGCCGGCCATGCCGGGACGGCGGATCCTGTGGCGGCCTGGCTGGAAGCCGGCGGCGAGCGCGTGGCGCGCATTCGCGAGCGGCTGCAGGCGCTGACCGAAGGCGGGGATATCACCGTGTCCAGGCTGTCGGTGGCTTCGGGGCTGATGAGCGATCTGACGGGGATGTGAGGCTCGGGACTTTGCCCTCCCCCTTGTGGGGAGGGTCGCTGCGAAGCAGCGGGGTGGGGGTGCGGCACCGACCCCACCCGGACCTTCGGTCCGACGTCCCCACAAGGGGGAGGTAGAGGCGCGGCGCCTTTCTTCGCGTCTCTATGCAGGTAGACAGCGGCGACATCCAGGTGAGGGGCAGCGCGAATCTTTGGCGGTTTGCATGAGCATTCGAAACATGCAGACATGGCGTCCGACAAGCGCGGTGTCCGGGGGAATCATCATGGCGGCGGTAGATGCAGTGCAGCGGGCATCCGGGCGTGGCATCTGGGGATGGATGTTCTTCGACTGGGCGGCGCAGCCGTTTTTCACCGTCGTCACCACCTTCATCTTCGGGCCTTATTTCGTCTCGCGCATGGCGAGCGATCCGGTCTCAGGCCAGGCGGCCTGGGGCTACGGCATCGCTGTTGCGGGCCTGGTCATTGCCGTTTTGTCGCCCATCCTCGGCTCGATTGCCGACCAGACCGGGCCGCGCAAGCCGTGGATTGCGTTCTTCGCCTCGATCAAGATCATCAGCCTTTGCCTGCTATGGTTCGCCGCTCCCGGCTCGAACCTTTTCCTGGTGGTGCTGTTCTTTTCTCTCGCTTCGGTCGCGGCGGAATTCTCGACCGTGTTCAACGATTCGATGATGCCGCGCCTGGTGCCGAAGAGCGAGATCGGCCACGTCTCCAACATTGCCTGGGGACTTGGTTATCTCGGCGGCATGATCGCGCTGATCTTTGTCGTCGCCTGTCTGGCGGGTTCGTCGGAGACCGGCAAGACGATCATCGGCATCGACCCGCTCTTTGGGCTCGACCCGAAACTCGGCGAGGACGCGCGCGCCACCGGGCCGCTGTCGGCTGGCTGGTATTTCCTGTTCATCCTGCCGATGTTCTTCTTCACGCCGGACGCCATCAAAGGCATTCCGATCGGGCCGGCGGTGCGCGAGGGGCTGTCGGAGCTGAAGTCGACGCTGACTGAAGTGCGCCGGCGCAAAGGCATCTTCCGCTTCCTTGTCGCCCGCATGATTTATCAGGACGGCGTCAATGCGCTGCTCGCTTTGGGCGGCACCTTTGCGGCAGCGATGTTCCATTGGTCGATCACCGAGATCGGCATGTTCGGCATTATTCTCAACGTCATCGCCATCGTCGGCTGCCTGGTTGCCGCATGGCTGGACACCGCGCTTGGCTCCAAGACCATCGTGATGATTTCGCTCGTCCTGCTCAGCATCGCCACCATCGGCATCGTTTCGACCGGGCCAGGCTACACGTTGTTCGGCGCCTGGATGATGCCGGGAGCCGATAGTGGCGGCCTGTTCGGCACGGCGGCGGAAAAGGCCTACATTTTCTATGGCCTGTTGATCGGGCTGGCGTTCGGACCGGTGCAGGCGTCGTCACGCTCCTACATGGCGCGCAGCGTGACCGCAGCCGAATCCGGCCGCTATTTCGGCATCTATGCGCTGGCCGGAAGGGCCACGAGTTTCCTGGCGCCGTTCATGGTGGCGTCGATCACGCTCGCCAGCGGCTCGGCGCGGCTCGGCATGGCGGCCATCGTGCTGTTCCTGGGCGTTGGGATCGCGATATTGATCTGGACGCCGTACCCGGCGGATCAGCCGGTGGAATAGCGCCGCACTTTTCCTTCTCCCCTTGTGGGAAAAGGCAGAGGCGCTCAATGCCTGAAATGCCTCACGCCGGTAAACACCATGGCGATGCCATGCGCGTCGGCAGCGGCGATAACGTCGTCGTCGCGCATCGAGCCGCCGGGCTGGATCACCGCCGTGGCGCCGGCTTCGATCGCGGATATGAGCCCGTCGGCGAAAGGGAAGAAAGCGTCGGAGGCGACCACCGAGCCTTGCGTCAGCGGCTCGGCCAAGCCCGCCGCCTCGGCGGCGTCGAGCGCCTTGCGGGCGGCGATGCGCGAGGAATCGACGCGGCTCATCTGGCCGGCGCCGATGCCGACGGTAGCGCCGTCTTTTGCATAGACGATGGCGTTCGACTTGACGTGCTTGGCGATGCGGAAAGCGAATTTGAGGTCGGCCATCTCGGCCGCCGTCGGCGCGCGCCTGGTCACCACCTTCAGTTCGAAATCGTCGACCACCGCGTTGTCGCGGCCCTGGACGAGCATGCCGCCGGCGACGGTTTTCACAGTGATGCCGCCGGCGTGCGGATCGGGCAGACCGCCGGTGACCAGCAGGCGCAAATTCTTTTTGGCGGCGATGATGCGGACAGCGTCCTCCGACGCGTTCGGCGCGATGATCACCTCGGTGAAGGTTTTTACGATCTCCTGCGCCGCTTCGGCATCGAGGATGCGGTTCATGGCGACGATACCGCCAAAGGCCGAAACCGGGTCGCAGGCCAGCGCTCTCGCATAGGCAGCAGCCAGCGAAGCGTCCTCGGCGACGCCGCACGGGTTGGCGTGCTTGATGATGGCAACGGCGGCGCAGCGGTTGGGGTCGAACTCGCCCACCAGCTCGAAGGCGGCATCGGTGTCGTTGATGTTGTTGTAGGACAGCTGCTTGCCCTGCAACTGGCGAGCCGTGGCGACCCCCGGCCGCTTGTCGCCATTGACATAGAAGCCGGCGCTCTGATGCGGGTTCTCGCCATAGCGCATGACACTTTCCAGCCTGCCCCCGAAGGCGCGCCAGGTCGGATGCTCGATCTCCAGCGTTTCGGCGAACCAGCCGGAGATCGCCGCATCGTAGCTGGCGGTGCGGGCAAAGGCCTTTGCCGCCAGCTTCTGGCGGAAATCCAGCGACAGCGAGCCGATGTTCATCTCCAGCGCGTTCAGCACCGAGGCATAATCGCCGGGATCGGTGACGATGGCGACATAGGCATGGTTCTTGGCCGAGGCGCGGATCATCGCCGGGCCGCCAATGTCGATGTTCTCGACAACAGCGGCATAGTCGGCGCCGGAGCGGCGGACCGCCTCGAACGGGTAGAGATTGCAGACGAGCAGATCGATCGGCTCGATACCGTGATCGTGCATCGCCTTGGCGTGTTCGGGATCGTCGCGCACGCCGAGCAGCGCGCCGTGCACCGACGGGTGCAGCGTCTTGACGCGGCCGTCCATGATCTCGGGAAAGCCGGTCAGTTCCGAGACGTCACGCACCGCCAGCCCCGCCTCGGCGATCGCCTTTGCCGTGCCTCCGGTCGAGACCAGCTCGACGCCGGCCGCGACCAGCCCTTTGGCGAAGTCGATCAGGCCGGTCTTGTCGAAGACGGAAAGCAGGGCGCGGCGGACCGGAACGAGGTCGGGTGCCGGAATGTTCTTGGCGGAGACGGCCATGGGCTGGCGGCCTTTCAGGGCTGATTGGAGAGCGTTGCCGGGCCGTAGCACATGAGGTCAGGAAATCAAGCCGGAAGCTCGATCAAGCCGGCGCCGGCAACGACGCTCAGCTGTTCTCGGGATAGCCGGCGATGCCGGTGCGCGTGAGCTGCCAATGCACCTCGGCGATCTCCGAGGCCTTGAAGGCGAGCACGATCTGGCGGCTGCGGCGCGGGCCGCCAAGGCCGGCGAAATAGATCGATTCCTCGACCTCCGGCACCACTTCGGTGCAGGTGAACACCCAGGTGTCGGCCTGGTCGGCGGTCAGCACCAGGCGGTCATGCTCGTCCTGCAAAAGGTTGATGTCAGGGTGGATGTGGAAGCGCACCACGACGAAGTCGCGGCCATTGTTGCGGATCGCCGCACCGCCCGGGCGGAGGAAGCGATCCCTGCCGGCGAGCACATTGCCCTCGCTCGACAGTTTCAGCTCGCGCTCATGCAGGAAGCCAAAGCGCTGCATATAGCCGTCATGGCGGGCGATGAAGCCTTGCGTGCCCTTCTGGTCGATGCGCTTGCAAGGCACATGCTGCGGGCCGCCGAGCAAGGGTGAGCCGAGCAGGTCGTTGACGCGCAGCGAATGGGAAAACCGCGCCGACGAGGTGTCGTTGATGGTGGCGGTCGAATGCGCCGCAGTGGCACGGGCCAGCGGCCGGAACTCGGCAGCGCCATAGGTGTCGATGCCGGCATTGACGATATAATGCTGGCGACCGGACGAGAGTTCGAAGGCCAGGCACCCGGCATGCGCGGCGTTGGACACATCGACGGCCGGCGACGGGCCGGTATCGGCAATCACCGTAACGCCGCCCATACACAGCCGCTCATAGCCGGAATGCGGCGCGTGCAGCAGCGGCGCGCCGGCGGTGTCGTCGTGGCGCAAGATGGTGGCAATGCGGTCGTGGATGGTCGCGCCCATGCCGTTGAAGCGGGCCAGGCTGCCATCCTGATGGCGGAAGAAACGGAGCGCCGGCAGCATGCGGTCGATGGCGCCCATCAGGGCTGCCGGTGGCGTTTCGGCCTGATTGGCATAGGTCTGACGCAGCGGCAGGAGATCGGCGAGCAGTTCGAGAACCGCCATCGGGTTGCGCGAAATATGGCCGCCGTCGGGAAGGATCTGGCGGTCGAGTTCTTCCGCCAGGTTGCGGGTGGCGCCGCGCAGTGCCGAGGCCGGCGCCGGCAGCGACAGCGCGGCGAAGGCAAGCGCGATGCGAGCGCGCAGCCTGTCCTTGCCGTCCGGCATTTCGCGCGCCATCGAGCGGAGATAGCGGATCTGCACGGCGAGCGATTTCAGGAAGGCGCGATAGAACGGAAATTCGGCCCCTTGTAGGACAACCGAGGAGTGTTGCAACCAGGCAATGACTCGCTTGGCGGTGGTGCCGGGCTCCCAGGCTATGCCGGAAATCTGGTTGCCATGCATGGCGATCCAGTCGGAGACAAGCGCGCGTGCATTGGCGGCGGCCAGCTCGGTGCCGGCGGCGCGCATATGGCGCAGCCAACGAAAGCCGTGCAGCGTCTTCACCCAGCCGCGATTGGCGACATCGATCTGGAATGGCGATTTGCCGCCGGTCTCGACGAGGTGTCCCGACAGCGGATAGCGGCCATAGTAGATCTCGAGCGCGATCTGCGGATCGGCGAGCCTGAGGTCGGGCGGTGCAATCAGGACGCGTTCGGGCGTGCGCCCGGAATAGCGCCAGCGATAAACTGGCCCCGCGCGAAGGCGCCGGCGCGTCTTGCGCCAAAACTCCTTAGCGACAAGCGTCCACAGACGTGTCGTGCTGCCGGCAGCCAGTGCCAAAACCCCTCCTCGTCGCCTGGAGATAGAGCATGATGTCGCCCGAAAACCGCGTCACACTTTTCGGCATCATGTTCCGGTACCCCAGCACAAGCTTATATGATTCAAGAACTTATGCGAAGTCGAATTCCGCCGACGTGAAGCGCCTCACGCTGCCGGCCACCGACCCACCCCGAAAAAAGTCAAGCGCTTCGCGGGTTTAAGCCCGGCAATCCTGCACTCACTTGCGGTTGTGGCGAGACCGAAATTCGCTGGGCGAACAGTTTTCGCGGTCGCGAAACAGACGGGAGAAATAGAAGGCGTCGTGGATGCCGACGGCGGCCGCAATGGACTCGATGGGCGAATCGGAGGCGGCCAGCATCTGTTTGGCGCGGTCGAGCCTCGTGCGCAGTTGGAAGGCCTTGGGCGACATGCCGGCTGCCCGCGCAAATCTGCGCCGCAAGGTTGCCGGCGACATCGAGAATTTCGCGGCGAAGGCATCGAGATCGACCGGGTCGCACGCGCAGCGGCGCAATTCGTCGACGATGGGCTGCATGTCGGCGGCATCCTGGAGGCTGGGGTTTCGTTGACGGTTGTTCCAATCCATTGCCTGGCGGGCGGCACGCACGACGATGCGATGCATCGTGGCGGCGGCTTCTGCCTGGCTCAGCATCGTATCGAGCGACAGCTCACCATGCAGCCTGTCGAACAGCCGCTGCATTTTGCCGAGGTCGCGCAAGGGGACGACAGGGGCGTCCTCGGCAATCAGCCGCAGCCGGGTGAAATCGCGTATCAAGGCGCCGTCGAAGAGCGCCCAGCGTTCGAGCCAGCCCGATGCGTCCGGCCCGTAGGAATGCATCCTCCCGGGAAGCAGCCAGAACAGGGCCGGCGCTTGGATCGTCTGCATGCCGGCAGTCCTGGTTTCAAGCCAGCCTTGACCGTTCTCAATCAGCACCACGGCGAATTCCGGCAATTTGCGCGCTTGGATCGCCTGCGTGACGCGATGCCGACCAATCCCTGTAACCGACAGGCCGCCGGCCGCGGCCGGTGCGGATCTGTAGAGTGCGTAAGAGAGATCGTTCATGAGCGAAAAGTCCATGGCTTCGTTACGTCCATGGGCGAGTGTGCAAACAGTATGGCATTTCCAGCTAAGGATGGAAAATCGCAGGTGGCTGAAATGTCAAGCTCAACAGGTGGCATGCAACGACGGAGTCCTGTTGCGTCAATCGATCTGAACGCCAACGGCAAGACATTATCGATGGCGCCGAACCGGTTGGGTCATCTCGTGCCAACCGACGCCGGGATCGGCATCGATGCCATTCGAGGCCTCCTTGCCGAGCAAGGCTATGTCTGGCTGAAAGGTATCCTGCCGCGCCGCGACGTCATAGATTTTCGCGGCTGGGTGTTTTCGTATCTGGCCGACACCGGCTTGCTGCAGCCCGGGTCCGATCCCGCGCTTGGCCTGGCGGCCGGCACGTTCGACCGTCAGCTCGCCGATCGCCGGTTGATGGCGCTGGTTCGCTCCACCGCCTATGAAGGGTTCTGCGCACAGCCCCGGATGGCCCGGCTGATGGATGCGTTCGTCGGCGGGCTGTCCTATTTGCACAAGCGCAAGATCATGCGCTTCACCCAACCGGGCACCACCGTGGCGACGCCGGCGCATTACGATCTCGTCTATCTTCGCGGCGGCACCAGCCGCATCGTCACGGCCTGGATCCCGATCGGCGACGTTCCCGTCGACATGGGCGGCCTGGTTTATCTCGAGGGATCGCACGCCATCGGCCTCGACATGGAGGCCCGGTTCGCCAGGGACAATGCCGGGCTGAGCCCGCAGGAGCGCATCAGCGCCTACAACAGGAACATGAGCGAGGGCGGCTGGGTGTCGAAGGACCTGCCCGACATGGCGGAGCGGTTCGATACACGCTGGCTGATCGCGGACTTCGAGGCCGGCGATGTCGTCCTCCACTCGCCCTACATGATCCACGCCTCGACGACCAACCAGAGTGCGGAGGGGCGTATCCGGCTCTCCACCGATATCCGCTACCAGAATGTCGATGATGAGATCGATGCAAGGTGGGGGAAGCACTGGTCCCTGGACGACATGCTTTAGGGGGCGCAGCCGTTCGGGATTAGTCGAGGCATTCGCACTTCGTCATCCCAGGGCGAAGCAGGAGCGAAGCTCCGTCGCGGAGGCCCTGGGATCCATTCCGTGACCTTGGCCGTGGGTTGCAGCGGAGCAGAATTCTGCGTCGTAGCGGCGCTCATGTGTCGCGGCATGGCATCCTCGGGTCTGCGCTGCGTCGCTACGCTCCTTGCTCCGCCCGTGGATGACGAAGTCACGAAGGGCTGCGGCTCTGCCGACAAAATCCTAGGCGACACGTCGCATGCGGGCGGCGAAGAAGCCGTCCAGGCCGGAAACCCCTGGCGAACCAAGGTCAAGATCGGCGGGTGTGGTGCGCAGCGTGCCTTGCGGGGTCAGGAAGGCGTCGATGCCAGCGATTTCGCCGGGCTGCAGCGGATCGTCGGCGACGGTCTTGTTGCCGGCCAGAAAGGCGCGATACAGATCCTCGCCTTCGATCGGGTCCAGCGAACAGTTGGAAAAAACAATCCGGCCGCCCGGTTTGACCAAAGTGACGGCGCGGGCGAGCAGCTTTGCTTGCAGATCGGCTAGCTTTTCGACGTCGGCTACCGTCTTGGTCCATGGCACGTCCGGGTGGCGCCGAACCGTGCCGGTGGAAGAGCAGGGCGCGTCGAGCAGGACGGCGTCGAAAAGCTCCGCCGGCTGGTATTTCAGCAGATCGGCCTGCACGATCTCGGCGGACAGCCCAAGCCGTTCGAGGTTCTGCGTCAGCCGCGCCAGCCGGTTCTTCGAGGTGTCCAAGGCGGTGACTTTGGCGCCGGCAAGGATAAGCTGAGCGGTCTTGCCGCCGGGGGCGGCGCAGAGGTCGGCGACGCGTAATCCTTTGACATCGCCGAACAGCCGCGCCGGAAAACTGGCGGCGGCGTCCTGGACCCACCATGCGCCTTCGCTGAAGCCCGGCAGTTCGGTGACGGAGGCGCTGAGCTTTTCCACTCGCACCGTGCCGGTCGGCAGCACGATGCCGCCGAACTTTTCGGCCCACAATTCGGGATCGGCCTTGACCGTGAAATCGACCGGCGCCTCAACGCGATGCGCCGCCAGGATCTGTCTGGTCATCTCGGCGCCATAGGCGGCCTTCAGCCGGTCGGAGAACCATTTTGGCGCCTCGTCGGTGGCGGCAAGAGCTGCCGGCAGTTCGGTCTCCTTGGCGCGCACCAAAGTGCGCAGCACGCCATTAACGAGGCCGGAAAAGCGCTGCGTGCGTGGGTCCGACTTGGCGTGGGTCACAGCCAAATCGACGGCGGCGCTGTCGGGGATGTCGAGGAACAGGATCTGCGCCGCCGCAACATGCAGGATGTGCGACAAAGCTGTGGCGTTGGGCGGCAGCGGCTTTTCAAGGCGGCGGGCGAGGAGCCCGGCAATGGTCATGCGGTAGCGCAGCGCGGTCACCAGTATGGCGCGCACCAGGCCGCGGTCGCGCAGGTCGAGCACCTTGTATTGCGGATGGCCGTTCTCGTGGTCCGTCAGCCCGTCGAGCGGCGTTTTGGCGTCGATAACGGCGGCCAGGAGCCGCGCCGCTGCCTTGCGCGCGGCGAGGCCGGCGACGAATTCGTCCGAGCTGTTTTCGCGAACGCCTGAATGTGCGGGCCGGGGTCTGGCGCCGCTCACGACCACGGACCTTTGGGTCCGGTCGGGTTGCGGCCCCACGGATTGGCTTTCGGCTTGGCCGGTTTGGTCGGCGGCGTGGGTTGTGCTGCCTTGCCCCACGGGCCTTGCTCGACATCGGCCGGGAATTCTTCTGTTTGCTCTGGCGTCGGCGCCTGGCGCGGCGCCGGCTGGCGGCCTGCCATGTCGCGCGCCATCGCCTGCAGCGCGGCGATGCGGTTGTCGGTGTTCGGGTGGGTCGAAAACAGGCTGTCCATTCGCTCGCCGTGAAGGGGATTGATGATGAAGAGATGCGCGGTCGCGGGATTGCGTTCGGCATCCGGGTTGCGGATGCGTTCGGCGCCGCGGGCGATCTTGTCAAGCGCTGATGCCAGCCAAAGCGGATTTCCAACGATTTCGGCGCCGCGCCGGTCGGCTTCGTATTCGCGGGTGCGGCTGACCGCCATCTGCACGATCATGGCGGCGAAGGGCGCGACCAGCATCGCCACCAGCACGCCGACAAAGCCGAACGGGTTGTTGTTGTCGCGGCTGCCGCCGAAGAAGAAGGCGACATTGCCGAGCATCGAGATGGCGCCGGCGAGTGTCGCGACAATGGTCATGGTCAGCGTGTCTCGATGCTGGATGTGGGCCAGCTCATGCGCCATGACTGCCGCCACCTCCTCATGCGACAGGCGCTCCAGCAGCCCGGTCGAGGCCGCGACCGCGGCGTTCTCGGGATTGCGGCCGGTGGCGAAGGCGTTCGGCTGCGGATTGTCGATCAGATAAGTCTTGGGCATCGGCAGGCCGGCCTGCTTGGCCAACGCCTCGACGATGGCGTGGAATTCGGGCGCGTTCTTCGCGTTGACCTCGACGGCGTGGTTCATCGACAGCACCATCTTGTCGGCATTCCAGTAGCTGAACAGATTGGTGCCCGCGGCGACCAGGAAGGCGATCATCATGCCGCCGGTGCCGCCGATCAGAAAACCGACGCCCATGAACAGCGCCGTCATCGCGGCCAGGAGCATGGTGGTGCGTAGCGTTCTCATCATCTGCTCCCTGTGCGGCCGTGGCAAAAAAAGGTCGATCGGGGTGAACTCATGGCTATATGATGGGAAACGCCGCCCTTCGTTTCAATCCGCCCGGACTATCGCATGACCGACCAACCCAGCAAAGCTGATGCCGACCGGGAGAAGGACCTGACGCCGGCGGCCAGCCGGGCGCTGGCTGAAGCCGAGGCGCGCCGTGAAGCGTATCGCCAGAAGGAAGCTGCGTTGCCGAAGGAAATCGGCGGCCGCGGCGGCAAGGAACCCGGCCGCTACGGCGACTGGGAAGTGAAGGGACTGGCTAGCGATTTCTAGGGGTTCAGGAACGGAAGAACTGGGGAACTGGTGAACTGAAGAGTTGAAGAAAAAGGCGCATAGCAGTCCTCCAGTCCTCCAGTCCTCCAGTCCTCCAGTCCTCCAGTCCTCCAGTCCTCCAGTCCTCCAGTCCTCCAGTCCTCCAGTCCTCCAGTCCTCCAGTCCTCCAGTCCTCCAGTCCTCCAGTCCTCCAGTCCTCCAGTTCCTCAGGCCGCGCTGCGCTGTGCTCCCAGCGTCATCCAGCCGCTGTCATCGATGGCGATAGAGACGGTTTCGTAGCCGCTAATCGAGTTGTGCTGAGTCGTCATTGGATGCTGGTGAGTGGCGCTGATCACCATCACCGACGCGCCCGCTGCTTCCGCCGCCGCGATACCGGCCGGTGCGTCCTCGAAGACCAGACAGTCGCCGATATCGACGCCGAGCCGTTTTGCCGCCAGCAGGAAACAGTCGGGCGCCGGCTTGCCGTGCGACACATCCTCGGCCGCGACCACCAAGGCGGGAACCGGGATGCCGGCGGCCCGCATGCGCAGCAGCGCCAACGGGCGCGGCGCCGAGGTGACGATCGCCCAGCGCTCTGGCGGCAAAGCGTTGAGGAACGGCACGGCGCCGGCGATCGGCAGCACGCCTTCGACATCGTCCGACTCGGCCTGCAACAGCACAAACGCCTCATGAACAGGGTCGAGGCCGGGAAGCGCCAGCCTGGTGATGGTCTCGACCGCCCGCACGCCATGGATCGTCGGCAGGAAGGCTTCGACGTCGAGACCGTGCTTAAGCGCCCACGCCGCCCAGACGCGCTCGGCCGAGGCGATCGAATTGAGCACCGTGCCATCCATATCGAACAGCAACGCGGCGAATTTTCTGCCTGCAAACATCAGATTTTCCACGGGGTTAGGGATCGTTTCGGGAGGGTCGAAACATGTCGTGCGACCGTAACGTCGCCACGCCTGCCTGGGAAGCCGCGGGAGAGCCTTTTCGATAGTTCCAGGGAACCATGGTCCCGCCTCTGGCGTTTTGAGCATACTGTTTTCCACGGGATCGAAGGGGCAATCATTGTGCTGATCCGGCTCGGCTACGAAATCGCCATTGAATGCGTCGGCGCCACGCCGGTCATCTCGCTGCTTGATATCCACAGGGATCGTCAGGCCGACATCAAACGGCAGACGCGCGTGCTGACGTCGCCTTCAGTGCCGAGCAAGGTCTATCACGATCTGTTCGGCAATACCTGCCGCCGCTTCACCGCACCCGCCGGCAGTTTCCGCATTCTCTATGACGCAGCCGTCGAGGACAGCGGGGAGCCTGACGCGGTCAACACGCTGGCCAGGGAAGTGCCGGTGGCGGAACTGCCGGACGATGTGCTCGGCTACCTCCTCGGCAGCCGCTATTGCGAGACCGATCATCTGAGCAGTCTGGCCTGGCAGCTTTTCGGCCATGTTCCCTCCGGCTGGGCGCGGGTGCAGGCGATCGTCGACTATGTCCACAACCGGCTGTCCTTCGGCTATGGCTATGCGCGGTCGACGCGTACCGCAGCCCAAGCGCATGAGGAGCAGGTTGGTGTATGCCGCGACTTCGCCCATCTGGCGATCACGCTCTGCCGCTGCATGAACATCCCGGCCCGCTATGTGAACGGTTATCTCGGCGACATCGGCGTACCGGCCGACCCGGCGCCGATGGATTTTTCAGCCTGGATGGAAGTGTTCCTCGACGGCAAGTGGTACACGTTCGACCCGCGCCACAACAAACCCAGGATCGGCCGCGTCGTCATCGCGCGCGGCCGCGATGCCACGGATGTCCCGCTGCTGCACAGTTTCGGCCCACACCAACTCTCGCTGTTCAAGGTCTGGACCTACGAGCAGGAAGGCAAGCTGTTCAATCCGCCCTATCACGGCGTCGACAAGACGATCAGCGCGCGGATGCTGGCGTGACCGGATTCTGATCTGCTTCGACACACAATCCGGAAATGGAAAAGGCCGCCGCTTCTTGACGAAGCCGGCGGCCTTCCGTGTTTCCGTCCGTGGCGCGGCCAATGGCGGCGACCGAGGTCACCCGCCGCGCTTATCGCGCCTTAACGGGAAGACTGCTTCCCGAAAGTGCAATCCGCTGAGGCCACGTTCTGGAAAACGAAATCACTCGACATCGGATCACCTCCTTTCGATTTGTTGAACACGTACAGATGATGGGGTGCGTTGCAGCAAAAAACAAGATGCCGATTTGAAATAGCTGGCGAGCCGCCTTTTGCGCCGGGTTGCGAAGAGCCGCGAGGGCGGGCAAAATCCATGCAAGGTGGATTGTCAGGACTCGGGAGGATGGCCATGGAGGCAGCCGAGAAGGCCGCGCGCATCGTGCGAACGGTGATCGAAACGCTGAAGCCGGGTTTTGCGGTCAAGCTGTGGACCGGCGAGCGGATCGGTCCCGCCATCGGGCCCGTGCTCACCATCAACGACCAGGACATCGTCTGGCAGGTGGTGAAGCGGCCATCGCTGTCGACGCTGATCGAGATGTGGATCTCCAAGACGATAGACATCGAAGACGGGACGATTTTCGATTTCTACGCACTGCCGTCGCAAGGCAAGCTCAGGACCAAGCTCAAGTCGCTGCCGAAGCTGGCGATCCTGCGCGACCTGCCGGCGGTGCTCCTGTCACGCAAGCAGATGAGTGCACGCACCGATCTGTCGGGTCGCAACCCCTATGTCAGCGGGTCGAGCCAGGAGGCGATCCAGCATCACTACGACATTTCGAATGCCTTTTACCGGCTCTTCCTCGACGAGCGCATGGTCTACAGCTGCGGCTACTTTAAGGATTTCGCCGATGGCATCGACCAGGCGCAGGCCGACAAGCTCGACCATATCTGCCGCAAGCTCAGGCTGAAGCCGGGCGAAAAGCTGCTGGACATCGGCTGCGGCTGGGGTGCCATGCTGATCCATGCGGCCAAAAATTACGGCGTCGTCGGCCATGGCGTGTCGCTGTCGCAGGCGCAGACCGATCTCGCCCGCGAGCGCATCCGCGCCGAAGGGCTGCAGGACCGCATCACCATCGAAATCAAATCCTATACGGAGCTCAAAGGCTCCTTCGACAAGATATCGTCGATCGGCATGTTCGAGCATCTCGGCCTCGCCAACCACGCCACCTATTTCAAGACCATCCATCGCTTGCTGAAGCCCGGCGGCATCTATCTGCACCACGCCATCACCAGGCGCAGCAAGGGCGACTTGAAGAAAACCTTGCGCAAGGGGCCGGAGTTCAAGGCGCTGCTCAAATACATTTTCCCAGGCGGCGAACTCGACACGATCGGCATGACGCTGGGCAATCTGGAGGCGCATGGCTTCCTGGTCTACGACGTCGAGAATCTGCGCGAGCACTATGCGCGCACCTGCCGGCTGTGGGCCGAGCGGCTACAGGCTCGCTTCGACGAGGCGGTCGCCGAAGTCGGCGAGGCCAAGGCACGGCTGTGGCTGCTTTATCTCACCGGCTGCTCGATCACCTTCGAGCGCGCCTCGGCGCAGATTTTTCAGACCGTCGTCACCAAACGCGCACGCGGGCCGAGCGGGCTGCCGCCGACACGGGCGGATCTGTATCGGTAGAGATAGGATTCGGGGCCGAACCCCACGCTTTCCAAGGTCTGCGATTCGCTGCCTCGCGGTAGAGGCCTACACGAACCGCATCGGCGCGCCGATCTCGACGCGGGCAGGCCTGTCCACAGTGCAATAGACGCCAAGATTGTGCGCGTTGTGGCGGACCAGATTGCGCAGGATGCCGGGATCGTGGTCGAAGCCGTCCTGGCTGATGATGGTGAAGCCGCAGCGGCGGCACGGCTCCGAGACGGTCACCAGCAGATCGCCGATGGCGAGCTTGCGGCCAATCCATTCGGTCTCGGGAAACGAGCCTTTGACCGCCGCCATGTCGACGACGATGTTGGGGCGGAAGCGGCGCGGATCGGGAATGCCTTCGGGGTGCAGCGCCTTGAGCCGCGCCAGCGATGCGGTGGTCAAGAGATGGATCGGCGCTTTGCGGTAGCGCGCCGCGGTGAGCGGGCCGGTGTAGCCGGGAGCGTTGTCCTGGCTGAACGGCCTGATCGAGGCGGCGAAGCCGAGATAGGCCGAGATGGCTTGGTCGCATTCCACACCCGGCACTGCCAGCCAGTCGCCGTCGGGAACGGCGATCTCCAGCTTGCGGTCCTTGCTCAGCCGGGTGCGGATGCGCGGCACCTTGTGCCACTTGGCGTCGCGGTCGGGCCGCGCGATCTCATTGTCCGAGACATCGACAAGGCCGAACAGCCGGTCGCCGTCGATGGTTTCAAGGCCGACCGAAATGGCGTCCTGGCGTTCGCCGGCAAGCGAACTTGCGGGGTAACGCCAGAGCTCCGTGACTGCGCCCAGTGCAGCCATCAAATCCCCTCAGCCCTTCTTGTTCTGGCGGTTGGCGATCAGATCATCGACCACGGCCGGATCGGCCAGTGTCGAGGTATCGCCGAGCGCGGAAAAATCGTCCTCGGCGATCTTGCGCAGGATACGGCGCATGATCTTGCCGGAGCGGGTTTTCGGCAGTCCGGGCGCGAATTGCAGCTTGTCGGGCGAGGCGATGGCGCCGATCTCCTTGCGGACATGGGCCACGAGCTCCTTGCGCAGTTCCTCGCTCGGCTCCACGCCTTTCATCAAGGTAACGTAGCTGTAGATGCCCTGGCCCTTGATGTCGTGGGGATAGCCGACGACAGCTGCTTCCGACACCTTCTCATGGCTGACGAGCGCCGATTCGACCTCGGCCGTTCCCATGCGGTGGCCGGAAACGTTGATGACGTCGTCGACGCGGCCGGTGATCCAGTAATAGCCGTCGGCGTCGCGGCGACAGCCGTCACCGGTGAAGTATTTGCCCTTGTAGGTGGAGAAATAGGTCTGCACGAAGCGGTCATGATCGCCATAGACCGTGCGCATCTGGCCGGGCCAGGAATCGGCAATGCAGAGATTGCCGTCGGCCGCCCCTTCCAGCACCCTACCTTCGCCGTCGACCAGCTGCGGCCTGATGCCGAAGAAGGGCCGCGTCGCCGAACCGGCCTTGAGGTCGGTGGCGCCGGGCAGCGGCGTGATCAGGATGCCGCCGGTCTCGGTCTGCCACCATGTGTCGACGATCGGCACCTTGCCGTTGCCGACGATGTTGAAATACCACTCCCAGGCTTCCGGATTGATCGGTTCGCCGACCGAGCCCAGCACGCGCAGCGACTTGCGCGAGGTCTTCTTCACCGGTTCGTCGCCGGCGCCCATCAGCGCGCGCAGCGCCGTCGGCGCGGTGTAGAAGATGTTGACCTTGTGCTTGTCGATGACTTCCCAGAAGCGCGACTGCGAGGGGTAGTTCGGCACGCCCTCGAACATCAGCGTGGTGGCGCCGTTGGCGAGCGGGCCATAGACGATATAGCTGTGGCCGGTGACCCAACCGACATCGGCGGTGCACCAGTAGATATCGCCATCATGGTAGTCGAAGACATATTGGTGGGTCATCGCGACATAGACGAGATAGCCGGCGGTGGTGTGCAGCACTCCCTTCGGCTTGCCGGTCGAGCCTGAGGTATAGAGGATGAACAGCGGATCCTCGGCCTTCATCTTCTCCGGCTTGCAGTCGCCTTTCACCGTGGCGATCTCGTCATGGTACCAGATGTCGCGTCCCTGGACCCAGCCGGTCTTGCCGCCGGTGCGACGAACGACGACCACCTTATCGACCTTGGTGCCGGCCTTGGCGGCGATTTCGATCGCTCTGTCGGTGTTTTCCTTCAGCGGGATCGGCTTGCCGCCGCGCAGGCCTTCGTCGGCGGTGATGACGAAGGTCGACTTGCAGTCATCGATGCGGCCGGCCAGCGCGTCCGGTGAAAAGCCGCCGAAGACGATCGAGTGGATGGCGCCGATGCGGGTGCAAGCCAGCATCGCGTAGGCCGCTTCCGGGATCATCGGCATGTAGATGGTGACGCGGTCGCCCTTCCTGACGCCGTGCTTCTTCATCACATTGGCGAGCCGGCAGACATGCTCGTAGAGCTCGTTATAGGTGATCTTCTTGTCGTCGTAGGGATTGTCGCCTTCCCAGATGATGGCTGTCTGGTTGCCGCGCTTCTTCAAGTGGCGGTCGATGCAGTTGTAGGAGACGTTGGTCTCGCCGTCCTCGAACCATTTGATCGAGACCTTGCCGTCGAAGGAGGTGTTCTTGACCTTGCTGAACGGCTCGAACCACTCGATGCGCTTGCCGTGCTTGCCCCAGAACTTGTCCGGATTTTTCACGCTGTCGGCATACCATTTGAGGTAGGTGTCATTGTCGATCAGCGCGTTCTTCTTCCACGCCGGCTGGACGCGGTGGATCTTCACCTCGGACATGTCTTCACTTACCTCCCAAACGAGCCCGCCGGCTTGACCACCGCCAGGATCACGGCGACGCAGCCGCGAATTCGGCGGCATTATTAACAGTTCCGCGCTGACGGCAACATTAGACGTTGGATTCGCGTGGCGGGATGCCGCAGCTTCCGTTTTCGGTTGTATCAGCACTCGGCGGCGGTCGCTGCTAACCGCATGTTTTCGTGTGTAAAACCCGATTGGGATCAGGAAAATCATAGACAGTTAAGGAACGGCGCGCACAATTCGGTGTTGGGAGGAATGGAGAATCAACTAGGCCAAGGGGCTGTCATGCGCGATCATTCCGAAATGGACCTGATGCTCAAGGGGTATGGCCTGACCACGGCCAAGATTCTGTACCATTTTCCCGACCACCCGCATCTGCTGCAGAGCTTCATCTGGCAGGATTACGATCTGGCGCCGAAGTTTCCGGTGCTGATCAAGTTCATCGAGTTCTGGAAGGCCAGGCTCGACGGGCCGCTGCATTCGATCAGCTACACGCACCAGAAGCTGATCGCGCCGAACGAATGGCGGAAGGTGGATGGGGAGTTCGTGCTGCACTGAGCGGCAGTATAGCTGATCTCCCCCCTTGCGGGGAGATTGGCAGCTTCAACGTCGGCGATCACACCGCCGGGGGGTTCAGTCGGGCGAAACCTTCCTGGCGGTGATAGGGGAAGTACGGGTAGGGCGCGGTCACTTCGCTTGCCATGTCGAGCTTTTTGACCTGCTCCGGCGTCAACGCCCAGCCGACGGCGCCGAGGTTCTGGCGCAGCTGTTCCTCGTTGCGGGCGCCGATGATGACCGAGGACACGGTCGGGCGCCGCAACAGCCAGTTGATGGCGATCTGCGGCACGGTCTTGCCGGTCTCTTCAGCCATCGCATCAAGCGCATCCATGACCCGGTAGAGATGTTTGTCCGCGACCGGCGGGCCGAAATCGGCGGTGTCGTGCAGCCGGCTCTTTTCCGGCAGGGGCTGGCCGCGGCGGATCTTGCCGGTCAGGCGGCCCCAGCCGAGCGGACTCCACACCAGCGCGCCGATGCCCTGGTCGAGGCTGAGCGGCATCAGCTCCCACTCATAGTCGCGGCCGACCAGCGAATAGTAGACCTGGTGTACGGCATAACGCGGGTAGCCATGCTTGTCGGCCTCGGCCAGCGACTTCATCAGTTGCCAGCCGGAGAAGTTGGAGACGCCGACATAGCGCAGCTTGCCGGCGCGCACGAGATCGTCCAGCGTCGACAACACCTCCTCGATCGGCGTGCCGGCATCAAACGCGTGCAGCTGCAGCAGGTCGATGTAATCGGTGCCCATGCGCTTCAGGGACGCGTCGACGGCCTTGATCAGCCGCGAGCGCGACGAGCCGTAGTCGGCCGGTCTGTCGCCCATCGGCAGCGAAGTCTTAGTCGAGATCAGCACCGCGTCGCGGCGGCCTTTGATGGCTTCGCCAAGCACTTCCTCGGAGGCGCCGTTCGAATAGACATCGGCGGTGTCGAACAGATTGACGCCGGCCTCGAGGCAGATGTCGATCAGCCGCCGCGCTTCCTTGGCGTCGCTGTTGCCCCAGGCCCCGAACAGCGGCCCGGAGCCGCCGAAAGTGCCGGCGCCGAAAGAGAGTGCGGGCACTTTCAGGCCCGATGCGCCGAGACGTCGATAATCCATTTTATGCTCCTTGATGATGTCGAAGAAGGATTGCGCGTGATGCTCATGACTGGGCGCAGACCGGCGCCCCGATTGTGGGGGCGCGATCGAGGCGCAGCGCCAGGGCAGCGACGCCAAGAGCCGCGACCGGCAGCAAAGCGGCGATCCAGGTTAGTGAGCCGAGGCCGAGGCCATGGGCAATCACCGCGCCGCCAAGCCAAGCGCCGGCGGCATTGCCGAGGTTGAAGGCGGCGATGTTGAAGGACGAGGCGAGGCTCTGGCCCGCGCCTTGCGCCTTTTCCAGCACCCACATCTGCAGCGGCGCCACGGTGGCGAAGGCGGCGGCACCAAGCAGGCCGACATAGATGACGGCCAGGATTTGGCTGTGGACGGCGAAGGTCATTGTGGCCAGCACCAACGCCAGCACCACGAGGCTGCCGAGCACCGCCGGCACCAGCCAGCGGTCGGCGACCTTGCCGCCAAGCAGATTGCCGGCGATGAGGCCGCCGCCGAAGACGAGCAGGATCGGCGACACCGCGGCCTCCCTGAAGCCGGTGATCTCGGTGAGCAGCGGGGCGATGTAGGTGAAGACGGCGAAGACGCCGGCATAGCCGAGCACGGTGGTGGCGAGGCCGAGCAGCACCGGCGTGCGGCGCAGCACTGCGAGGTCTGCGCGCAGATTGGTCTTCTCGGGCGCTTCCTTGCTGCGCGGCACCAGAAGCAGGATGACGGCAAAGGCTGCCAAGCCGACCAGGGTTACAGCCCAGAAGGTGGCGCGCCAGCCGAAGGTCTGGCCGAGCCAAGTGCCGAAGGGCACGCCGAGGATGTTGGCGATAGTCAGGCCGGTGAACATCAGCGCGATCGCCGAGGCTTTCTTGTTGGGTGCGACCAGGCCGGTGGCGACCACCGAGCCGACGCCAAAGAAAGTGCCATGGGCAAAGGCGGTGATGATGCGGGCGCCCATCAGCGTCCAGTAGTCGGGGGCGATCGCACAGGCGAGGTTGCCGAGCGTGAAGATCGCCATAAGGGCCAGAAGGACGGTCTTGCGGGGCCAGTTGCCGGTGGCAATGGTCAAAAGCGGCGCGCCGATGACGACGCCCAACGCGTAGCCCGAAATCAACTGGCCGGCGGCCGAGATCGAGACTCCGAGATCTTTGCCGACATCAATCAGCAGCCCCATGATGACGAATTCGGTGACACCGATGCCGAAGGCGCCGGCAGCGAGGGCGTAGAGAGCAAGAGGCATGGCGGTTTCCAGTTCGAACTCGAATGAGCGCGCTGTCCAGACCCGCGCCCCGACCGCAGAGATCGTGTTGCCATGCCTTGTGAACCAGACTTGCCTCGGGCATATTTCCTGTGAAATAGATTCACAGATGGCCAGACCCGATATCAACCGTTCCGGCGAGATCGAAGTGTTCGTACGCGTCGTCGAGGCGAGCAGCTTCTCGGCTGCGGCTCGTTCGCTGCGTATGACACCGTCGGCGGTGAGCAAGCTGATCGCGCGACTGGAGGCAAGGCTCGGCGCGCGGCTGGTCACCCGCTCGACGCGCAAGCTGCAGCTGACGCCGGAAGGGACGGCGTTCTATGACAGCGGGGTGCGCATCCTGGCCGATATGGCGGCGGCCGAGCGCGAGGCGGCCGTGGGTGCCGCGCCGCGCGGACGGCTGCGCGTCAACTCCTATGTGCCCTTTGGGGTGCATCGGCTGATCCCGCTGCTGCCTGATTTCCTCGAACGCTATCCCGAGATATCGGTCGATCTGGTGCTGACCGACAGCGTCATCGATTTGATGGCTGAGCGTGCCGACGTCGCCATCCGCGCCGGGCCGCTCGGCGAATCGCGGCTGGTGGCGCGCAAGCTCGGGCAAACCCGGATGACGGTCGTTGCCGCACCGTCCTATCTCAAGACACATGGCACACCGCTGATTCCAGCCGATCTCAGCCGGCACAATCGCATGGCTTTCGGCTTTGTCCGGCATGTCGATGGCTGGCAGTTTGTCGACGCAGCTGACAATGCCATCACGGTTCCCACCGTGGGAAACACACTGGTCGGCGATGGCGAGTCGATGCGGTTGATGGCGGTCGGCGGCGCCGGCATCGCCCGGCTGGCGCACTGGCATGTGGCCGATGACATCGCGGCGGGCCGGCTGACGGCGCTGCTGGAGGATTTCGATCCGGGCGACGAGGAGCCTACCCACGCCGTCTATGTCGGCCAGGGCCGGCATCTGCCGGCACGGGTGCGGGCCTTTCTCGACTTTCTGGTCGAGAGCGTTCGGATGGGAGCATGATCCCGAAAGGGGGAATCCGGTTTTCGGAAAAGATCATGCTCAACAAAAACAGAGCCTGAACGATTTTGGGGAGCCCCTTTGGCTCCCCAGCATCCAACCGGCGGCGACTACTTCTTCGGCGTGAACGGCGCCGGGCGGCGACCGGCGGCCTGGCGCTCCAGCATCCAGCCGGGATATTCGGCCGGCAGCGCGCTGACCTCATCAAGTTTGGCGAGATCGTCGGCGTCGAGCTTCACCTCGGCCGCGGCTAGGTTCTGCTCGAGCTGCTCCATGCGGCTGGCGCCGATGATGACGCTCATGACGAAAGGTTTGGCCAGGACATAGCCGAGCGCCACCGTGGCGACGCTGACGCCGTGCTTCTGGGCGATCTCGCGCATCACGGCGACAGCCGCCCAGGCGCGGTCCTCATCGACCGGCGGGAAGTTGAAGGCGGCGCGGCGGCCTTCGCCATTGCCGGGCGCGCCGGGGCCGTATTTGCCCGACAGCAGGCCGCCGGCCATTGGCGACCAGACCATCAGGCCGAGCTTTTCCTCGTTGATCAGCGGCACGATCTCGCGCTCGAGGTCGCGGCCGGCGATCGAGTAATAGGACTGGATGGTCTCAAAGCGGGAAAACCCCTTGCGCTCGGCTATGCCGAGGGCCTTAGAGATGCGCCAAGCCGCCCAGTTGGAGACGCCGACATAGCGGACCTTACCGCTGGCAACGAGATCGTCGAGCGCCCGCAGCGTCTCGTCGATGGGGGTCACCGTGTCGGTGCCGTGCAGCTGGTAGAGATCGATATGGTCGAGCTGCAGCCGCTCCAGGCTGCCCTCGACCGAATCCATGATGTGGCCGCGCGAAGAGCCGCGCTCGTTCGGGCCCTGGCCCATGGCGCCATGCACCTTGGTCGCAATGACGACGTCCGAGCGCTTGACGCCAAGATCCTTGAGCGACTGGCCAAGCAGGCGTTCGGACTGGCCGAATGAATAGACGTCGGCCGTGTCGAAGAAATTAACGCCGGCGGCGATGGAACGGGCAACGATGTCGTTGACGCCCTTCTGGTCGAGGCTGGCAATCAGGCCCCATTGGGCATTCTCGCCCGCGGCGCCGAAGGTCATGGTGCCGAGGCAGAGTTCCGAGACGAACATCCCCGTATTTCCAAGTTGATTGTAGCGCATGGTGGCTCCAGCAGATTGGTGATGACGCCAAGCAAATAGGAACGGCGCGTTTCGTTTCCAGTCGTGGCGCAATGATGGGCCGGCTCTGGCTCAACCTGCGGCCGACCCCAACACCGGATCAACACAGGCGGGTCAGGCTTCCCAAGGGTTGAACATTGTGACGCCAGTATCGTCAAAATCGGCGACGTTGCGTGTGACCAGTATGAGGTCGTGGAAGAGCGCCGTCGCGGCTATAAGCCCATCTGCGTCGCCGCGCGTGCGGATCGCGGAGATGCGACCCCATTGGGCAGCGATGCTCTCGTCTATGCCGAGAATTCGGTTTTCGTAGCTGTGGCGCAGACCGTGGAACCACGCTGCTAAATGGTTTGCAGTGTCGGGGTCGTTTCGCCGCTTCATTTCGATTCCGCGTGCGATTTCACCGAGCGTGATGACGCTTAGAAACAGAGACTGGCGCTCTTGCTTGATTATCCAATCCGCCACTGGCCCCTCTCGCTTTCGCGCACCCGACACGACGTTCGTGTCCAGAAGAAACATCAGAGGTCCACGTCTCTGCCGGGCCCCTTGGAGCGGCGATTGACCTCTTCGACGAAGTCGTCGTCCCACTCGGGACCGGAAAGAAGGTATTCCGCAAGTGAGGGCTTAGAGCCGACGAGCCTTTCGTATTCTTCAGCGGCCAACACGACAGCAGCGGGCTTTCCACGCAAGGTGATGGTCTGCGGGCCCTTTTCACGAGCCTGCTGAACCAGCTTCGAGAGATTGTTTTTTGCGTCCTGCAGATGCCAGTTCATGGAAGATACCTAGCTAGCTTGGCTAGATATAGCATCGCTGCAGCGATGCAGCAACAAATGCTACTGTTAGGGCCGCGAGATCACCGAGGTTATCGGCCGCCAAAAATCGCCGAGCCGACGCGGACGCTGGTGGCGCCGAAGGCTATGGCGGTCTCGAAGTCGCCGGACATGCCCATCGACAGTTTTGCGACCCCGGCCTCTTTGCCGAGCTTTTCCAGCAAGGCGAAATGCGGGCCGGGGTTTTCGTCGGCCGGCGGGATGCACATCAGGCCTTCGATGGCGAGGCCATGGACATCGCGGCAGCGGGCGACGAAGGCGACGGCGTCGCGCGGCTCGATGCCGGCCTTTTGCGGCTCCGAGCCGGTATTGACCTGGACGTAGAGTTTCGGCGTGCGGCCCTGGCGCACGATTTCCTTGGCGAGTTCGGCGGCGATCTTTTCGCGGTCGACGGTCTCGATGACGTCGGCGAGAGCGACGGCTTCCCTCGCCTTGTTCGACTGCAGCGGGCCGATCAGATGCAGTTCGATATTAGGGAATTCCGCTTTCAAGGCCGGCCATTTGCCTTGCGCTTCCTGCACGCGGTTTTCGCCGAAGACGCGCTGGCCAGCCTCGATGACCGGGCGGATGACGTCGGCCTCAAAAGTCTTCGACACCGCAACCAGCGTCACCGAACCGGCGTCGCGGCCGGCCTCGCGCTCGGCGGCAGCGATCCTCGTCTTGACGGCGAAAAACTGTTCGACGGCGCTGGCCATGTCCATATCCTGCCTGTCTTTAATCATCTTGGCCGGCTCGCCGCAGTTGACGGGTCCGGCAATCCATGGTGAACACCGCGACGACATTTACCTTGGCCACCGGGCCTTGTCCGGCGGTCTGCGCCTGCTTTTAAGTGAAAATCATCCGATGGCAACCGAACGATACAATCCGCGCGCGTCAGAGCCCAAATGGCAGAAGGCCTGGGCCGAAAAGAAGCTGTTCGAAGCGCATAACAACGATCCAAAGCCGAAATACTACGTGCTGGAGATGTTCCCCTATCCCTCGGGGAAGATCCATATCGGCCACACCCGCAACTACACGATGGGTGATGTGGTGGCGCGCTACAAGCGGGCCAAGGGCTTCAACGTGCTGCACCCGATGGGCTGGGACGCTTTCGGCATGCCGGCCGAAAACGCGGCGATGCAGAACAAGGTCCATCCCAAGGAATGGACCTACGCCAACATCGCCGCCATGCGCGAGCAGCTCAAGATGATGGGCCTGTCGCTGGACTGGGCGCGTGAGTTCGCCACCTGCGACGTCGACTATTACCACCGCCAGCAGATGCTGTTCCTCGATTTCGTCGAAAAGGGGCTGGTGACGCGCAAATCCTCCAAGGTCAACTGGGACCCGGAGGACATGACGGTGCTCGCCAACGAGCAGGTCATCGACGGCCGTGGCTGGCGCTCGGGCGCGCTGGTCGAACAGCGCGAGCTGACGCAGTGGTTCTTCAAGATCACCGACTACGCGCAGGACCTGCTGGACTCGCTGAATGGTCTCGGCGAGTGGCCGGAAAAGGTCAAGCTGATGCAGCAGAACTGGATCGGCCGCTCGGAAGGGCTGCTGATCCGCTGGCCGCTGGCCGCTCCGGTTGGCGATGCGAAGGAACTGGAGGTCTACACGACCAGGCCCGACACCATTTTCGGCGCGTCGTTCATGGCGGTTGCCGCCGACCATCCGCTGGCCAGGAAGGCCGCCGAGACCAATCTCGATCTGGCCAAGTTCATCGACGAAATCAGGCATATGGGCACGTCGGTGGCCGCACTGGAGACGGCCGAGAAGAAAGGTTTCGACACCGGCATCCGCGTCGTGCATCCGTTCGACGACTCGTGGACCCTGCCGGTCTACGTCGCGAATTTCGTTTTGATGGAATACGGCACCGGCGCCATATTCGGCTGTCCGTCGGGCGACCAGCGCGACCTCGACTTCGCCAACAGATACGGCCTGCCGGTGATCGCGGTGGTGATGCCGGAAGATGCCGACGCCAAGACCTTCCAGGTCACGGAAGAGGCCTATGTCGATGACGGCGTGATGATCAATTCGCGCTTTCTCGACGGCATGAAGCCGGAGCAGGCGTTCGACGAGGTGGCAAAGCTCCTGGAGCAGAAGACCATAGGCGGGCGGCCAATGGCGGAGCGCAAGGTGAACTTCCGCTTGCGCGACTGGGGCATTTCGCGTCAGCGCTACTGGGGCTGCCCGATCCCGATGATCCATTGCGAGGATTGCGGCGTCGTGCCGGTGCCGAAGGCCGATCTGCCGGTCAAGCTGCCCGACGACATCGAGTTCGACCGTCCCGGCAATCCGCTCGACCGCCACCCGACCTGGCGGCATGTGAAGTGCCCGCAATGCGGCAAGGATGCGCGCCGCGAGACCGACACGATGGACACGTTCGTCGATTCGTCCTGGTATTTCGCGCGCTTCACCGCGCCCTGGGCCAATGAGCCGACGGAGCCCAAGGCTGCCGATGACTGGCTGGCCGTCGACCAGTATATTGGCGGCATCGAGCACGCGATCCTCCATCTGCTCTATTCGCGCTTCTTCACCCGCGCCATGCGCGCGACCGGGCATCTCGACCTGGCCGAGCCATTCAAGGGCCTGTTCACGCAAGGCATGGTGGTGCATGAGACCTACCGCGTCGGCGGTGCGTCGAACAATGGCCGCTGGCTGTCGCCGGCTGAGGTCAGGATCGAGGATGTCGGCGGCAAGCGCCGCGCCATCGAGATCGCCACCGGCGAAGAGGCGGCGATCGGCTCACTCGAAAAGATGTCGAAGTCGAAGAAGAATACGGTAAGCCCGGAAGACATCACCGACGGCTACGGCGCCGACACCGCACGCTGGTTCATGCTGTCGGATTCGCCGCCCGAGCGAGACGTCGAGTGGACGGACGATGGCGCCGCCGGCGCGCACCGTTTCATCCAGCGTGTCTGGCGCCTGGTGTCGATCGCCGCCGAGACGCTCGATGGCGTCAAGCCACAGGCGGCGCAGGATGGCGAGGCCGGTGCCGTTTCCAAGGCCGCGCACAAGATCCTGAAAGCGATCGGCGAGGATATCGAGAAGCTCGGCTTCAACCGAGCCATCGCCCGCATCTACGAACTTGCCAATGCCTTGAACACGCCGCTCAACGACGTTGCCGAGGGCAAGGCCGATGCGGCGCTGAAAGGCGCCTGCCGCGAGGCGGTGGAGATCCTTGTGCATGTGGTCGCGCCGGTCATGCCGCATCTGGCCGAAGAGTGCTGGCACACGCTCGGCGGCACCGATCTGGTCGCCGAACGGCCATGGCCGGTCTACGACCCGGCGCTGGTGGTCGACAACGAGATCGTGCTGCCGGTTCAGGTCAACGGCAAGAAGCGCGGCGATTTGACAATTGCCCGCGACGCGGACCAAGGTGCGGTCGAAAAAGCGGTTCTGGCTCTCGACTTCGTGCAGAAAGCGCTGGAAGGTAAGGCGCCCCGCAAGGTGATCATCGTGCCGCAGAGGATCGTCAATGTCGTTGCCTGATTTCAAAAAGACGGGGCTTGACTTCGGAAAGACGACGCATGTGCTGCGCCGCACCGCGCTCTGCGGGCTGGTGGCCTCGATGACGCTGGTTTCGGCCTGCACTGTCAGGCCGCTCTATTCGAGCGCGCCGCTGACGGCAGGCTCGACTGTCAGCGCGTCGGCGGAGCTCGCCTCGATCGCGGTCAAGCCGGTCAAGACCCGCTATGCCCAGCAGGTCCGCAACAATCTGATCTTCGCCTTCGGCCAGGGTGCCGGCGAGACGACGGCACCGGTCTACATGCTCGATCTCGGTGTCACCGAACTGGTCGAATCGGCCGCGGTGGTGCAGATTCAGACCGACGAAGACGAGCCGACGGCAGGCACGGTGACGCTGACCGCAAACTATGTGCTGACCGATGCCAGGACCGGCGTGGTGATCGCCACCGGCAAGCGGTCGATCCCATCATCCTTCGACAAGCCGACGCAGGAGTTCGCCTCCTACCGGGCGCAGCTCGACGCCGAGAACCGCGCCGCACGCGAACTGGCTGAAATGGTGAGCCTGTCGGTCGCCCAGGACTTGGTCAGGCACGGCAAGAAGGCCTGAGCGTTTCCTAGCCTTGCCAACTCGACTTTAGCAGTCCGCAAGAAAAAGGCCGGTTTCCCGGCCTTTTTGTAGCGAACCCGATCTCAGCCGATCTTCTGGCCGGTCTTGGCCCAGTCGGCAGCGAACTGATCCAGGCCCTTGTCGGTCAACGGGTGCTTGACCAGCGCCTTCAGCGTCGCGGCCGGCGCGGTAACGACATCGGCGCCGATCAGGGCTGCCTGCTTGACGTGGTTCACGGTGCGAACCGAAGCGACGAGGATCTCGGTGTCGAAATCGTAATTGTCGTAGATCTGCCGGATCTCCTGGATCAGCTCCATGCCGTCCGCGCCGGTATCGTCGACGCGGCCGACGAAGGGCGAGATGAACGAGGCGCCGGCCTTGGCCGCCAGCAGCGCCTGGTTGGCCGAGAAGCACAGCGTTACATTGACCATGCGGTTCATCTCGGTGCGGATCGTCTTGCAGGCGCGCAGGCCGTCGAGCGTCAGCGGCACCTTGATGCAGACATTGTCGGCGATCTTGGCCAGGATGTTGGCCTCGGCCATCATGTCCTTGTATTCGACCGCAACGACCTCGGCCGAAACCGGGCCCTTGACGATGTCGCAGATCTGCTTGGTGACCTCGGCGATCTTGCCGCCGGATTTCAGGATCAGCGAGGGATTGGTGGTCACGCCGTCGAGCAGCCCCAGGTCGTTCAGTTCCTTGATGTCCTTGATGTCAGCGGTGTCGACAAAAAATTTCATGGGGGTCTCCTGAAAGATTTCCATGTGCATGCCATGCACATTCGGGGTTGCCCTTTGATCTAGACCAAAGTCGGGGCAAGGTCACGCCCGATGATCGAAGATTCGCCCTTTGTCGCAGCCGCGCCGGTGCTGGTGCCGATGCCGGCCGAACGGCCCTACACCTACGCTTTGCCTGCCGGCGTGCGCGTGGTGCCGGGCTCGATCGTGCGCGTGCCGCTCGGTCCGCGCCAGGTTGCCGGCATCGTCTGGGATGGTGCGGTCGAGAATATCGACGCCAAAAAGCTGCGCCCGATCGAACAGGTCTTCGACTGCCCGCCGATCGACCGCGGCATGCGCCGCTTTGTCGACTGGCTGGCGCAGTACACGCTGTCGCCGCCCGGCATGGTGGCGCGCATGCTGTTGCGCGCGCCGGAGGCGTTCGATCCCGAACCATGGATCGAGGGCCTGCAGCGGACCCTCGTCATGCCCGACCGGATGACGGATGCCAGGACGCGCGTGCTGGAGACGGCGGAAGGGGGGCTTGCCTGGACGCGATCCGGCCTGGCGCACGCGGCGGGCGTGTCGTCGACGGTGGTCGAGGGGCTCAAGGCGCAAGGCGTGTTCGAGACAGTGATGATCCCGCCTCGACCGGTGGTCGCCGCGCCCGATCCCTCCTACGCCATGCCGGAGCTGATGCCGGACCAGGCAGACGCGGCCGCCATGCTGCGCGCCAATGTCACGGCCGCTGCTTTCAACGTCACGCTGCTCGACGGCGTCACCGGCTCGGGCAAGACGGAAGTTTATTTCGAAGCGGTGGCGGCAGCCCTGGACCAGGGCAGGCAGGTGCTGATCCTTTTGCCGGAGATCGCGCTGACGCATGCCTTCCTCGAACGCTTCCAGCAGCGCTTCGGCGCCAAGCCGGCGGAATGGCATTCCGACCTGCCGCCCCGAATGCGCGAAAAGGTCTGGCGGCAGGTGGCGGAAGGCGGCGTGCGCGTCGTTGCCGGGGCGCGTTCGGCGCTGTTCCTGCCGTTCCGCGAGCTCGGGCTGATCGTCGTCGACGAGGAGCACGACCCCGCCTACAAGCAGGAGGATCGCGTCTTCTACAATGCGCGCGACATGGCGGTGGTGCGCGGCCATATCAGCGGCTTCCCGGTGGTGCTGGCGTCGGCGACGCCATCGGTCGAAAGCCGGGTCAATGCGCAGCAGGGCCGCTACAGCAGGGCGGTGCTGTCGGCGCGCTTTGCCGAAGCCGCGCTTCCCGATCTCAAGACGATCGACCTGCGGCGCGCGCCGCCGGCCCGGGGCGGCTTTCTGTCGCCGCTGCTGATCGACCAGATGCAACGTACGCTGGAGAAGAAGGAGCAGTCGCTGCTGTTCCTCAACCGGCGCGGCTATGCGCCGCTGACGCTGTGCCGTGTCTGCGGCCACCGCTTCGGCTGCCCGGTCTGTTCGGCCTGGCTGGTTGAGCACCGCTTTCGCGGCCAACTCGTCTGCCATCATTGCGGGCACAATGAGAAGCGGCCGGAGGCTTGTCCGGAATGCGGCACGCTCGACCATCTGGTCGCCTGCGGGCCTGGCGTCGAGCGGATAGCTGAAGAAGTCGTGGCGCATTTCCCCGACGCGCGCACGATCGTCCTGTCGTCCGATTTGATGGGTGGAGTGCGCCGGCTGCGTCTGGAGCTCGAGGCCATTGCCAATGGCGAGGCCGACATCGTCATCGGCACGCAGCTGGTCGCCAAGGGCCATAACTTTCCCAACATGACGCTGGTCGGTGTCGTCGATGCCGATCTCGGCCTCGCCAATGGCGATCCGCGCGCCGCCGAACGGACCTTCCAATTGCTCAGCCAGGTGACTGGACGCGCCGGCCGCACCGGCAAGAAGAGCCTCGGCCTGCTGCAGACTTTCCAGCCGGACCATCCGGTGATGCGGGCGATCGTCTCGGGCGATCCCGAGGCCTTTTACGAACGCGAGATCACTGAGCGCGAACGGGCAGCCCTGCCGCCCTTCGGCAGGCTTGCCGGCGTCATCGTCAGTGCGGTGACGCGGGCCGAGGCCGAAGGCCACGCGCGCGGCCTGCGCCGTGCAGCACCCCAGGCCAGCGACCTGTTCGTGCTCGGCCCGGCCGAGGCGCCGCTGTCGCTGCTTGGTGGGCGCCATCGTTTCCGCTTGCTGATCCAGGGTGAAAAGCGCGCCGACATCCAAGGCTTCATCCGCACCATGCTGGCCGAAGGGCCGAAGCAGCGCGGCTCGGTTCGCGTGCAGGTCGACATCGATCCGCAGAGCTTCTTGTAAGCACAAAGGCTGACGACGCCGCCGGCTGCCCTATGCCGTTTTGTCAAGAAAGCTCAACATCTTAGCGCCCGCTAAAATACGTTCTGCTCATATGCACAGCCCCCGTCCGTTGCGGAACAATCCTGATCAAAGAACTCATCAAATAAATGTTGACTCCTTTTGTCATGAATTATAACTGGGCCTTTCCGCTCTGGCACTGGGGACCAGGGCATGGATGGGGGCAGCATGCGCAGATTTTACAGTTCACTTCTTTGGTCATCGGCTTTGGGTTGGTCGATCCTGGCAGGCGCGGCATTTGCCCAGGAAGCCGCCCCGACAGGCAAGCAGGAAGCCACGGTGCTCGACCAGATCCTGGTCACCGGCCGCAATGAAAGGTCCATTTCCAGCGTTGCCCAGTCGGTCCAGGTCGTGGAACGGCAACAGGTCGAGGAAGCCGCGCAGGAAAATATCGACGCCGCGACCCTGATCAGCCGCATCGTCCCCGGCTACGCGCCACGCAACCAGACCATTTCCGGCGCTTCGGAAACCTTCCGCGGGCGCAGTCTTCTCATCATGGTCGACGGTGTGCCGCGCAACACACCGCTGCGGGACGTCTCACGCATCCTGTCGATGATCGACCTGAATTCGGTCGAGCGCATCGAAGTCATCAATGGCGCGTCCAGCCTTTATGGCGCCGGCGCCACCGGCGGCACGATCAACTTCATCACCAAGCGCGGCGACAGCGACAAGCCGAAGGTGACGGTGCGCACCGGCGTCACCGCCTTCACCGAAAACCCCGGCAAGTCGGCCGGGCCAAGCACCAGTGTCTCGGTCGAGGGCAAGAAAGGCGATTTCGACTATTTCTTCTCGGCGTCCGGTGATCTGTCGCGCCGCACCTATGACGGCCACGGCAACGAGATGGCTTCCGACGCCATGCTTGGGCAAGGCGGCGGCGACCGCACCGGCACGGGCAATCTCTTCGGCGTGGCCGGCTACCAGTTCGATTCCAGGCGCTTCGAGGCCAGCGTCGACTGGACCTATGCTAACCAGAAGCCGGACTGGTTCACCGATTACACGACCAATCCCGTCTCCCCGGATTTCGGCGATCCCTATGAAGGCAAGCCGCTGAAGGAAGATTCGAAATATCTGACCGCCAAATACACCGACAGCGACTTCGCGCTCGGAAACCTCGAGGTCAAGGCGTTCTACAACGACATCTTCAAGCAGTCGCCCTTTACCAAATTCTCGGCCGTCAACAGCCAGGTGTATTTACCGACGAACCCGACGCGGCCGGTGATCCTGCCGCCGGGTACGGACCCGACCGCCGACTTCAACCAGACGGCGCTGCAATCGCGGCGCAGCGGCGTCAACCTGACCGTCAACACGCCGATGGACTTTATCACTCAGGGCAGCACACTGACCTGGGGCGCCGACTACGTTTTCGATGCCACCGATCAGCAGCTGACCAACGGCCAGGACGCCATCTCGCCCACGACCCAGAACTCGGTTGCCTTGTTTGCGCAGGGCGAAATTTCGGTGACGGATCGCTTTCGCATCAGCGGCGGCGCGCGCTACGACCAGTTTTATCTCAACGTTGAAGACTTCACCCGGCCTGCCGCTGCCGTTCTGCTAGGCCGGAACATTATCGGCCTGCCGGCGATCCAGGTGACCGGCGGCTCGTTCGACTACGACGCCGTCACCTTCAACGCCGGCGCCGTCTACGATCTGACCGAAAGGATGCAGCTTTTCGGCAATTTCTCGCAAGGCTACAGCCTGACCGACATTGGCGGCTTCACCCGCCGGGCCGGGTTGAACTCCAACGCCGAAACCTGCGACGCCTATGGCACCGCCATCCGGCCGCTGCTGCCATGCACCAACGCGCCGGATTACGCGATCAGCTATGCCGATATCGCGCCTGAACCCCAGCTGGTGAACACCTGGGAAGCCGGTCTGCGCGGCGATTGGGGCGACTATCGCGGCGGCGTCAGCACCTATCTGTCGACCTCGGACAACGGCGTCAGCTACGACATCGTCAACAACCGGGTATCGCAGCAGAAGGAACGTATCTGGGGCGTCGAAGCCAATCTCGAGGCAGACCTCAGCGGCATGTTCACGCTGGGCGGATCGGTCGGCTATGTCGAAGGCAAATACGACGCGGATCGCGACGGCCACATCGAAGCGAACGAGTATCTGCCGAACAACCGTGTCCCCTCGACCTACAAGGGCCTGGTCTATCTCACCACCCGTTTCGAGAACGAGCTGACCCTGCGCAGCGAGTTGGAGCTGTTTTCCGGACGCGACCGCATCGCCACCCAGGAACTGGACGGTGCAGCACTGGTCAATCTCGCCGTCTCGAAGACGTTCGGCAATGAAAGCGTGCTGAACCTTGCCGTGCGCAATGTGTTCGACACCTACTACATCAACCCTTCCGCATCGGCGACCCGCGGCGCCGACGTTCCGGGTCTGGGACGTTCGGTTGCGTTGTCCTACCAGATCACATTCTGAGGGGCGGCGGTGGCGGTGTCTCTCCAACGAAACGGTGCATTAGTCTCGCTGCTGGCAGAAGCGCCAGCCGATCCGGCGGATGGCGCGCGCTATATCGAGGCGCTCGGCCGCCTTTCGCAGGAACGGGAGCCGTTCGTGCTCCTGGTCGATATCCGCATCGAGATCGCGCTGAGCGACGCCCAGCGCAAGGCGCAAAACCTCTGGTACAAGGCGGAACGCGAGCAGCTCGAAAAAGCCTGCCGCGCCTGTGCGCTGGTGCGCCCCGCCGCCGACGAGAACATGCAGCGCGTCTGGCAAAGCCTGTTCGGCTTTCCAGTGCTCGTCACCCGCAGCCGGGCGGAGGCCGGCGCCTTCCTGAACGGTTACGCACCGAAGGACTATGACGAATGAGCGCCGACGCAGACAGGCTGGCGCCTGCTGGGCTTTCGCGCTTGCGGCTTTTCGTCGTCCTGGCCTGTCTCTATCTGGCGCAGGCCGTCCCGAGCTATCTGTTTGCCGCGGCGATCCCGCCGATCCTGCGTGAGCAAGGCGTGTCGCGCACCGCCATCGGCATGATGGCGCTGCTGATGCTGCCGCTGGTGCTGAAATTCCTGTGGGCGCCGCTGGTCGATCGCTTTCGGCCAGTGGTCCGCGCCCATCGCGCCGGCTGGGTCATCATCACCCAGATCGGCGTCATCGCCGGCATCGCCGCCATGCTTTGGATCGAGCCGACCGATGTCGCCGGTATCTTTGCCGTCGGCCTTGTCGTGAGCCTGTTGATGTCGACCCAGGACATCGCCACCGACGGCTACGCGGCCAAATATCTCGACCCGAAGGACAGGCCGATCGGCAATGCGATCCAGGGCGGCGCCGTCGCGCTCGGCGTCGTTCTCGGCGGCACGCTCGGCCTGTTGGCTTATCATCATGCCGGCTGGCAAACCATGGTGGCCATGGTGGCCGCGCTGTCCATCATCCCGCTGGTCGCCGCCTTCGCCATGCGCGAGACCGATCCCGTCGCCAGCGCGCCGCAGGCGGCCATCGACCGCCCCTCGATCCTGCGCTTTCTGCGCCGGCCGGAGGCACGCCAGATCCTGTGGATCGCGCTCATCTACCGCGCCAGCGAGGGGCTGGTGAAGTCGATGGAAGGCTCCTATCTCGTCGATGCCGGCGTGCCGCTCGATATCATCGGTTATCTCTCGGGCGGTGCCGCGCTCACCGTCGGGCTCGGCGGCTCGGCGCTGGCGGCGTGGCTGCTGCACAACAGGGGCGCCGCCTCGGTGCTCGGCCTGCTCGGCGCGCTGCGAACCATCTGCTTCCTGATCTTCGCGCTGCACGCTTTCGGCGCTATCGCCGGCTTCTGGCCGATCTTCGGCGCCTCGTTCCTGCAGACGCTGGTGCGCTACATGGAGATCGTGGCGCTCTACAGCCTGTTCATGGCCGTGACGTCGTCGGACCAGCCGGGCACCGACTTCACCATCCTGTCCTGCGCCCAGCTTATCGTCTACCTCGTCGGCTCCATGCTTGCCGGGCGCCTCGCCGACATGCTCGGCTACTCCGCGCTGTTCACCCTGGCGACCGTGCTGTCGGGCATAGCCGTGGTGGCGACCTATCGCATGTTGAATGCCCATTTCGCCGATACCGCAAAGACCCAGCCAGGAACGCCGATGCCGCTGCCGAAGGTCGCCGAATGAGTGCGGGTTCGCTAGTGCTTATGAACCATGGCTGCAAGACCGGCTGCGGCCAGAGCCAGCGCCGCGCAGCCGGCCAGCGGCGCAAAGGGCCAGAGCGTGAAGGCGAAGCCGCCGGCCAATGCGCCGATGCTCTGGCCGAGCACATGGGTGCTGGTGAGCCAGCCGGCCGCCGCGCCCTGCTCGCCGGGCTCCAGGCGCTTCATCAGCCAGGCGGTGTAGCCGGGTGTAGCCAGGGCAATGCCGGCCGCCGCCACCACCAGAGACGCTGCCGAGGCAACATGGCTGGCCGTGACGGCCAGCGCCGTCATGCCGACGCAAACCATGAGACAGCCGACGACGACGCTGTTGCGCTCCGCCAGCCGCAGGCGCGCCATGAGCAGTCCCTGGACCAGAACCATGACGACGGCGACCAGCATCAGGGCCAGGCCGGTCAACGTCGTGGCCTGCGTCGCACCAAGGCCAAAACGCTGCTGGGTCATCGGGCCGAGCATCATCTGCACCTGTCCGAAGCCGAGCGTCAGGCACAAGCCCATCGCCAGGCAAGGCAGAGCGCGGCGATCGAAGGGCGATATTCCACGGCCGACGTCGGCCGCCCTGCCGTCGGTCCGTCCGCCGGCTTCCCCTTTGCCCGGCGCGAGCCACAGCAACAGCGGGCTGAACAGGAACAGGATGGGCGGCAGCAGCGGCGACAGGACGGCAGCCGTCGCCGCCAGCGCGCCGGCCAGCCGCCCCATGCTGACGCCGGCGCCAAGCAGTCCCAGCGCGGCCTGTCGCCTGTCATCGGCAACCGAGCGGCTGGCCCAGATCTGCGCCGTCGGCATGACGCCGGACGCGGCAAAACCGTACACGGTTCGCGAGAGCATCAGCAAAGCGATGCCGAGCGCGGCTCCCATGCCGGCTATCAGCAGCATGGCGAACACCGCCTGGCCGGCCAGCATGGCGAGGCCGAGCAAGCGCAGCAGCCTGGCATGGCCAAGCCGCTCGCCCATGCGACCCCACAGCGGCGAGCCGACCAGAAAGGCCGCCGCGCCGACAGCAGTTGCCGCGCCGATAGCAAACGTGTCGAGCCTCAGCCGCTCCATCACCAGGGGAACGAGCGATACGAAGGCCGACTGGCCGAAGCCGATTGCCGAGACCGCGATCGCCAGGCGGCGCAGAAGCGAAGATCGATTTTTCATACGGGTCGTCACAAGACCAAGCTTATTTCTTGTTCAGAATAGATAATCAACAGAAATGTTTAAAGACGACAACGTATAAATGCAATACATGCAGTATATTATGATTTATGAGGATGCACATGGAACAAGTAAAACCAGAATCTTCCTCTGCATTAAGCCCGTTCCTCAACGCGTTGCTGCGGGAATGGGATGGCTGGGAATTCGTCGACGCCAGGCAAACCGGGCTGTTTCGGCCGCAGGCAGCCGTGCTGCGTCTGAATTTCCCTGCCTGGCGCGCGGCGGTGCTCGTCGAGGCGCGGCATCGCTCGAAGGTTGGTTACCACGATTTAGCGATGCCGCTCTGGCGCCTCGATATTAGTAACGACGGGGCCGATGGCGAAGCGACTGAGATCGACATTTTCAGCCTTTTGGCGCTGATCCTGGCGGATCCCGACATTGCCGGCCGGGCGACAGCGAAAAGCCGACTGACCTTCCTGCGCCGCAGCCTGGCCAGCATCGCCGCAATCGCTGACGCGACTGCGGCGCGTGGATCGTCGCGGCCCTTCTCCGAAGGCGATCCTGATTTCATCGATGCCGAAAGCGCCCTGCGTTTCGGCCACGCGGTGCACCCGGCGCCGATGAGCCGCGAAGAGTTCACGCAGACTGATTCCGAGCGCTTCGGGCATGAATACGGCAATGCGTTCAAATTGCGCTGGTGGGCCGTCGACCCGGCCATACTCACTGGGGGCAGCGTCGAGCCGCTAGATGTCAGCGAGATGGCCCGCGGGCTTGCCGTCAGCGATCCGCAGTTGCTCGCCCGTGCCGGCCAGCAGCAGGGCAAGGTTCTCGTTCCGATGCATCCGTGGCAGGCCGCGCGGCTCACGTTAGAAGACCGCGTCGAGAGCCTGTTCCGCGCTGGCCGCATTGTCGATCTTGGCCTCGGCGGACAAGCGTGGCGCGCCACGACCTCGCTGCGGACAATTCATTCAGCTGAAGCCGAGTGGATGCTGAAATTCTCGCTCAGCCTGCGCCTGACCAATTCCCGGCGCATCGTCGAGGAGCATGAGTGCCGGCGCGGCCTTTCGGTCCACCGGCTGGTCAAGGGCAAGCTTGGCGATGCCTTGCAGCGGCGCTGCCCGACCATGACGGTGCTGGGCGAGCCGGCCTGGTTCGGCTTGCGCGACGAAGACGGCCGGCTGATGACGGACACCATCGTCTCGCTCCGCGAAAACCCGTTTCGCGGCACGGGCAGTCCGCCGGCTGCCGTTCTCGGCGCGCTTTGCGAGCGCCATCCCGGCCGTACCGAAAGCCATCTGTCCGACCTGGTCCACCGTATCGCCCGCAACGAGAAGCGACCTGTCGAGGAAACGGCGCGTTTCTGGTTCGAGCGTTTCCTCGAAACTGCCATCGTGCCGTTTATTGTGGCCTTCTCGGAATTCGGCCTGTTGTTCGGCGCCCACCAGCAAAACCTCGTCGTCGGCCTCGCGGGCGGCTGGCCGGATGCGCTCTATTTCCGCGACAGCCAGGGCACCGGTTATGTCGAGGAATTCCTGCCCAGGCTGCGCGAATTCCTGCCCGAGGCTGGTCAGGCGGGCGATCATGTCTTCCCAGCGGAAGCGGCCGCGAAGCTGTTCGGCTACTATCTGGTCGTCAATGGCGCTTTCGCCGCCGTCGCAGCCCTTGCCGCCGCTGGCCTCACCAACGAAGACGATCTGCTGGCGATATTCCGCCGCTCGCTCGAGCGGCTGGCCGCCACGCCGATGGCTGACCGGTCCTGCGTCGACTATTTGCTCAACGCGCCGACGCTTGCTGCCAAGGGCAATTTCCTGATCGCGCTGCGCGACATCAATGAGAACACCGAGGTGACCGACCCGCTGGCCGGTTACGTCGAGCTTCCCAACCCCCTGCATGTGAGAGAATACGCATGAACATCGAGGCTGCGAAAAACTGGTCACCCGCCACCGTCGCCGGCAACGAAGGATGGCAGCATCTGGCCTCGGCCGCGGAGCCGCTCGCCATCCGTGCCGGCGATGGCCATGTCAGCCTGGTCAACGCTGAGGGAACAGCGGTGGGACAGGCCCGCATCTCCATCGCGGATGGCCGCCTGCTCATCGATGACGTCGCGTTCACGGGAGGCCGTCTCGATCAGCCGCAGGTCCTGGCGGGCCTCGTTGACGCGGCACTGCGCCTGCATCCTACCTTCGACCGCGCCTTCCTGCCGGCGGCCAAGACGCTGTGGCCGGTTTCGGCGCTGGCTACCGAGACGGTTCCGGGTGAACCGGAACGCGCCGTCATCCATCGCTCGGTCCTGCGCCAGCTGCCGCTGCTGTGGCGCAGCCAGGCCTCGCATGTCACCTATCCGGCATTGATGACCGCTATCGGCCCGCAAGACCGGCTGCCGCCATTGCGCCAACCGCGCCCCTGCGGCCCGATGTACGAACGCTGGATTGCCGAGCTCGGTCTCACCGTGTCGTTGGGTCCGATCGATCGCCGGACCGATCTCGACCTCTTCCATCGCTGGATGAACGATGGCCGTGTCGCCTTCTTCTGGGAACTTGCCCAGAGCCATGAAGAGCTCGACAAATATCTCGCCGAGCAGGAAAGCGATCCGCACATCTTCGGCGTCATCGCCAGCTTCGATGGGGAGCCGACCGGCTATTTCGAGTTCTACTGGGCCAAGGAGGACCGGCTCGGGCCTTATTACGAGCCGCTCGACTGGGATCGCGGCTGGCATGGGCTGATCGGCAATACGCGCCATCTCGGCCGGCCGAAGACGCTGGCTCTGTTCCGTTCCGTCACCCACTATCTGTTCCTCGACGAGCCGCGCACGCAGCGCATCGTCGGCGAGCCACGCGCCGCGCACCAGAAGATGCTGAGCTATTGCGCCGACGCCGCCTACGACAAGGTCAAGGAGTTCGACTTCCCGCACAAGCGCGCGGCGCTGGTCTGCTGCGAACGCGAGCGCTTCTTCCGCGAGGTGCCGCTGTGACGGTGCAGCAACCGATTGCCAAAGCGGAGGAGGCGACACGCTGGGCTGCGATCAACCGCGACGCCGTCGCCAAGGCCATTTCCGAACTGACCTTCGAGGAGTGCCTGTCGCCCCGCGAGCTTTCGCCCGGCCGATGGAAACTGACGCCCGGCCCCGGCGTGACCTATCGCTTTGCCGCGACGCGGCGCCTGTGGGGTCAGATCGCCGTCCGTCCGGAGACGCTGACCCGCGATGCCGGCATCGAGCTGCCGGTCGACGATGCGGTCGCCTTCTTCGCCGACGCGCGCGAGACGCTCGGCATGTCGCCGGCAACATTCTGCACCTATGCGAAGGAGCTTTACAACACGCTGATGGCCGACATGCGGATCGCCAAAGCCCGCGGCAATCGACCGGCCGCCGATCTAGCCGCGCTGCCGGATACCGAGTTGCAGGCATTGCTCGACGGCCATCCGAAGGCGCCCGCCAACAAGGGACGGCTTGGCTGGGGACGGGACGGCTACGCGCCAGAATCGGCTGCCGCATTCCAGCTCTTCTGGCTTGCCGCCGCCAGCGATCGCTGCCTGCTGGCGCTTGACTGCGGGCTCGACGAAGAGGCGCTGCTGCAGGCCGCACTCGGCGACTACGAACGCGCAAGGCTCGAAGCGGCCTTCACTGCCGCCGGGGCCTCGCGATCGACGCATAGGCTGCTGCCGGTCCACCCCTGGCAGTGGCAGGCGATGATCGCCTCGCAATATGGTAGCGAGATCGCCGCCGGCCGGCTGGTGCCGCTTGGCCAGTTCGGCGACGCGTTCCTGCCCCTGCAGTCGCTGCGCACTCTTGCCAACGTGGCACGGCCCGAGGCGCTGCACGTCAAGCTGCCGCTGACCGTCCTCAACACCTCAGCGTGGCGCGGCGTGCCGGGCAAATACATGGCGATCGGCGCCGATCTGTCGCGCTGGCTGGCCACGGTGGCGGCCGCGGACCCGGTGCTCAAGGACGTCAAGGTGCTGAAGGAAGTCGCCGGCGCCTTCTATCCGCATCCGCACTATACCGGCGTTGAAGGCGCGCCCTATCAGTTTTGCGAGATGCTGGGCGCCATATGGCGCGAAAGCCCCGAAAAGGATCTGACAGCGGGCCAGCGGCCGATGATGATGGGCGCCCTGCCGCAGCGCGACGCCCATGGCAGGCCGATCGCCAGCGCCCTGATGGAGCAGTCCGGCCTTGGTCCGGAGGCATGGCTCGATCGCCTGTTCTCCACGGCCTTTGTGCCGCTCTACCACTTCATGTGCCGTTACGGCGTCGGCTTCATCGCCCATGGCCAGAACGTCACCATCATCCTCGACGGAGCGACGCCTCTCGGCGTGGCGGTCAAGGATTTCCAGGGCGACCTCGATCTCGTCGACCAGCCGTTTCCCGAACTGGCCGGCCTCGACCCCAAAATCCTGTCGACGCTGAAGCGCCGGCCGCCGGCACATCTTCTCCAGCATCTGCAAACGGGACACATCGTCAGCGTTCTGCGCTTCCTATCCGAGGCGCTGGCCGCCTATGACCGCTTCGACGAGAGGACTTTCTACGCCATCCTGGCCGCCGCCATCCGGCGCTACCAGGCGCAGAACCCTGAGCTGTCGGAACGGTTCGCGCTCTTCGATCTGTTTGCTCCGAAGATCCCACGCATCGCCATCAACAAGGTGCGCTTCGCCATCGGCTACGGCGACAGCGGCGAACGCCCTCTGCCCGACCTTGGCACACCGCTCGACAATCCGCTTAACCCCGAGTCAGCCCGGCGATCTCCCATCAGCCCAGCCAGCTCCATAAGGAGTTCGCCATGACCCATACGCTTGACCTCGCAGGCATCGGCATCGGGCCGTTCAATCTCAGCCTCGCCGCCCATCTCGATGCGGTGGACGGCGTCGAAGCGCGCTTCTTCGATCGGGCGACGCGGCTCGAATGGCACCCGGGCATGATGCTGCCGGGCGTCGAACTGCAGACATCCTTCCTCAAGGATCTCGTCACCGCGACGCATCCGACCAGCCCATGGTCGTTCATGTCCTATCTGGTCGCGCAGAAGCGGTTCTATGAATTCCTCAACGCGGATTTCTCAGCCATCCCGCGGCCGGAATTCGCCCGCTATCTCGGATGGGTCGGCGAGAACTTGTCTTCGCTGCGCTTCGCCAGCGCCGTCGACCGGATCGACTTCGACGGAACGAATTTCAGGCTGCGTATCGGCCGCGAGCAGGTGAACGCGCGCAATCTCGCCATTGCCGTCGGGCTGGTGCCCAACATCCCCGCCTGGGCGCGGGCGGCGGCCTCCGATCAATGCTTCCACAACGCCCAGGCCGCCAACCGCCTCGATCGCCTGAGCGGACAGCGTGTCGCCGTGATCGGCGGTGGCCAGAGCGGCGCCGAAGTGCTTCTGCATCTGATCTCCTCCGACCGCTTCGCCGGCCGCGAAATCGAGTGGATCTCGATGCGGCCGAATTTCCTGCCACTGGACGACTCGCCTTTCACCGACGAACTCTTCACGCCGGGCTATGTCGAAAGCTTCCATCGGCTGCCGCAAGGGCGGCGTGAGACGATCCTGGAACAGCAACTGCTTGCCGGTGACGGCGCATCGACGAGCACACTGAAGGCGATCTATCGCCAGCTTTACACGCTGCGGCACCTCTCGGAGGAAACGACGGCGGTCAACATGACGCCGCACCGCGAAGTGCTGAACGTGAGGCGGGAAGGCAGCGAATACCGGCTGATCATGCGCAACGGCTTCGACGGCGCCATCGAGACGCGCACCGTCGATGCGGTGGTTCTGGCCACCGGCTATGCCTTTGCCATTCCTGATTGCATGGCGCCGCTCATGAACAGGATCGCGCTGGACGAGCGCGGTCATTACAGGCTCAACGCCAGCTTCGAGGTCGAATGGGACGGGCCCGACGACCGCCGGATCTACGCGCTCAATGCCGGCCGGCTCAGCCATGGCATAGCCGAGCCGCAGCTCAGCCTGATGGCTTGGCGCAGCGCCAAGATCGTCAATTCGCTGCTCGGGCGGGCACAGTTCGATCTCGATCTGCCCGATCCGCCGGTTGCCTGGAGTTCAAGGCACACGATACAAAGCCTGCATCATCTCGGCGCCAATGCGAGGATGACCGAATCGGGCGCGCGGTGATGTTTGTGGAGGCGGGCCGAAGAGCGTGGTACGGCGCGCGTTAAGATTGACATCGACCCGTAAAGCTTTTCTGTGAGAGAGATCGTTCGGTCCTGCTGGAGGCTCAGCGCATGAAAACCCTTGGCCTTATCGGCGGCATGAGCTGGGAATCGACGGCGATCTATTATCGCCTGCTCAACGAGATCGTGCGCGTGCGGCTGAGCGGGCTGCATTCGGCAAAACTGTTGCTCTATTCCTTCGACTTCGCCGAAATCGCCGACCGGCAGCATCATGGCGACTGGGACAGTGCGGGCGTGCTGCTGGCGGATGCGGCGCGCAAGCTGGAGGCGGGCGGCGCCGAGGGTCTGCTGATCTGCACCAACACCATGCACAAGCTCGCCGACCGGGTGCAGGCGGCGGTGTCGATCCCGCTTATCCACATTGCCGACGCCACGGCCGTCGCGGTCAAGGGCGCCGGCGTCAAGCGGCCGGCGCTGCTGGCGACCCGCTTCACCATGGAGCAGGATTTCTACAAGGGCCGGCTGACGGAGAAATACGGGCTGCAGCCCGTGGTGCCGGACCAGGCCGGGCGCGACATGGTGCACCAGGTAATCTACGACGAGCTTTGCCGGGGCATCGTCAACGCGGCATCGAAGGCGGCCTATATCGACGAGGTCGCCCGTCTGCGGCGCGATGAGAAGATCGATGGCGTCATCATGGGCTGCACCGAGATCACCATGTTGATTGGCGAGCGCGATTTCGACATTCCGGTGTTCGACACCACGCGCATCCATGCCGAGGCGGCGGTCGCATTCATGCTGCCCTGAAGGGTCAAAACAAGGATCAGGGCTGGGCAGCCACGGCGACATTGCCGCTGCCGGCCACTTTCAGCTTCCATCGATCTGCTTCAGTGCCGGCCAGATTGAGGTGCCCGGTCAGGAAATAAAGGCGACCGGTGTCGGGGCCTTTGGCTGTGCAAAACCGGTCCTGCAGATAGGAGGGAGGCGTCGCCTGACAATACAGGTTGGCCACGATGCTGGCCGGACGCGCGCGCGGCCTAAACAGCCTTCCGCTCCTTCACGAATTGCGCGCCAAAACTGCCGCGCGCTTGACTTCTTTTTGCAGCGACATTCAATGCATCCGGCATTGCTGTGAGGGGATGAAAGCAAGATGGAATTCGCGTTTCCGTGGCCGACCAGCCAGGGCGAATGGCTGGCTTGGTCTAGCGCCGTCGTCACCTTGGCGCTCGGTCTGCTGTTTTTCCTCGCGCCAGGGCTGGCATTTCGGATTCTGCGGCTGCAGGTCCGGGCCGAAAGGGCAGCGGCAATCGCGGAAGGGCGCGGCCGGATGTCGGGCTTCTATCTCGGCGTCAGCCTGTGCTGCATTCTGTTGGCGCAGCCGTGGCTCTATATGGCACTCGGCTTTTCCTGGCTGTTCACCGCTTTTGGCCGTTTGCTGTCGATGATGTCGGACGGCGCCAACACGCCTTTCAACTGGGCGTCGATCGTCGTCGAACTCGTCCTGGCCGCGTTGCCGCTCGCCTTCGTCTTCGGCTTTCTGCCCTGAATCGGCAGCCAATCCAAAGGCTTCGGTTGAACTCTGCGGCCGGATGCGACAATAGTGCCCGAAAAGCATGCGGAACGACGCATTGCGGTCTTAAAATGCCTGTGCTAGACGGCAATCGACTTTCGGCCGGGGATAGCGGAAGCCGCGCCTCCGTGCTTGGAAAAACTTAGTAAGGTCAAAGATTTAGCCAGAGTTTTTGCTCGCGCCAACAATCTGCGGCCCCTCAGACAAGAGAAAAGACGGTCCGTGGCTCAATCGTCATCGCCAATCTCAGGTGTCGCAGAACGCTACGCGGGTTCGCTGTTCGAACTTGCGCGGCAGTCGAATTCGGTGGCCAAGGTCGAGGCCGACCTCAACAGTTTCGCCAAGATGCTGGATGACAGCGCCGACCTGACGCGCCTCATCAACAGCCCGGTGTTCTCCAGCGAGGACCAGGCCAAGGCAATCGCGTCGATCGCCGACAAGGCCGGCATCACCGGCCTGACCGGCAATTTCCTGCGCGTCGTCGCCCGCAACCGCCGGCTCTTCGCGGTGCCCGGCATGATCAAGGCATTTCGCCGGATCTCTGCCGAACAGCGCGGTGAGACATCAGCCGAGGTCACTTCGGCGCATGAACTGACGGCTGCCCAGCAGACGGAACTCAAGGCCGCGCTGAAAAGCGTCGCCGGCAAGGACGTGGCCATCACTGTTACCGTCGATCCGTCGCTGCTCGGCGGGCTGGTGGTCAAGATGGGCTCGCGCCAGATCGATACGTCGCTCAAAACCAAACTCAATTCGCTCAAGCTTGCACTGAAAGAGGTCGGCTGATGGACATCCGCGCCGCGGAAATTTCCGCAATTCTCAAAGACCAGATCAAGAATTTCGGCAAGGAGGCCGAGGTCTCCGAAGTCGGCCAGGTGCTGTCCGTCGGTGACGGTATCGCTCGCGTCTACGGCCTCGACAATGTCCAGGCCGGCGAAATGGTCGAGTTCCCCGGCGGCATCCGCGGCATGGCGCTCAACCTCGAAGCCGACAATGTCGGTGTCGTCATCTTCGGCGCCGACCGCGACATCAAGGAAGGCGACATCGTCAAGCGCACCGGCGCCATCGTCGATACGCCTGTCGGCATGGGCCTGCTCGGCCGCGTCGTCGACGCGCTCGGCAATCCGATCGACGGCAAGGGCCCGATCAAGGCGACCGAACGCAAGCGCGTCGACGTCAAGGCGCCAGGCATCATCCCGCGCAAGTCGGTCAACGAGCCGATGTCGACCGGCCTCAAGGCCATCGATGCGCTGATCCCCGTTGGCCGCGGCCAGCGCGAGCTGGTCATCGGCGATCGCCAGACCGGCAAGACCGCGATCATCCTCGACACGATGCTCAACCAGAAGGCCGTGCACGACAACGGGCCGGAAAAGGAAAAGCTCTACTGCGTCTACGTCGCCATCGGGCAGAAGCGCTCGACGGTCGCGCAGTTCGTGAAGGTTCTCGAAGAGCGCGGCGCCCTTGAATATTCGATCATCGTCGCCGCCACAGCTTCCGATCCGGCGCCGATGCAGTTCCTGGCGCCGTTCACCGGCGCCACCATGGGCGAATATTTCCGCGACAACGGCATGCATGCGCTGATCAGCTATGACGATCTGTCGAAGCAGGCCGTCGCCTATCGCCAGATGTCGCTCTTGCTGCGCCGCCCGCCGGGTCGCGAAGCCTATCCGGGCGACGTGTTCTACCTGCATTCGCGCCTGCTCGAGCGCGCCGCCAAGCTCAACGACGATCTGGGTGGCGGTTCGCTGACCGCGCTGCCGATCATCGAGACGCAGGCCAACGACGTGTCGGCCTACATCCCGACCAACGTGATCTCGATCACCGACGGCCAGATCTTCCTCGAAACCAACCTGTTCTTCCAGGGCATCCGTCCGGCGGTCAACGTCGGCCTGTCGGTGTCGCGCGTCGGTTCGTCGGCGCAGATCAAGGCGATGAAGCAGGTCGCCGGCTCTATCAAGGGCGAGCTCGCGCAGTACCGCGAAATGGCTGCGTTCGCGCAGTTCGGCTCCGATCTCGACGCCGCCACGCAGCGCCTGCTCAACCGCGGCTCGCGCCTGACCGAACTTCTGAAGCAGCCGCAGTTCTCGCCGCTCAAGGTCGAGGAGCAGGTCACGGTGATCTTCGCCGGCGTCAACGGCTATCTCGACAAGCTTGCGCTGAACCAGGTCGGCAAGTTCGAGCACGGCCTGCTCAGCCATATGCGCTCGGCCGGCAAGGACGTGCTGGACGGCATCCGCAAGGAAAAGGCGCTGTCGGACGATCTGCGCGCCAAGCTGAAGGCCGAGATCGACGCCTTCGCCAAGACCTTCGCTTGAGAAGAAGCCGGACGCTCGGGATCAGGTTTGAAGCATGCCTTCATTAAAAGACCTTCGTAACCGTATCGCCTCGGTCAAGGCGACGCAGAAGATCACCAAGGCGATGCAGATGGTCGCCGCGGCGAAGCTGCGTCGCGCGCAGGAAGCAGCGGAGGCGGCGCGTCCCTATTCCGAGCGGATGGGTGCAGTGCTGGCCAATATCACGCAGGCGATCGGCGGCGGCGGCGATGCCCCGGCGCTGATGACCGGCACCGGCAAGGACGATGTGCATCTGCTCGTCGTCTGCACCGCCGAGCGCGGCCTGTGCGGCGGCTTCAACTCGCAGATCGCACGTCTGGCCCGCGACCATATCCGCCGGCTTCTGGCCGACGGCAAGCAGGTCAAGATCATCTGCGTCGGCAAGAAGGGTTTCGACATTCTGCGCCGAGACTATGCCTCGCTGATTATCGACCGCGTCGACCTGCGCGATGTCAAGAAGCTCGGCTTCGTCAATGCCGATGCGATCGCCCGTAAGATCATCCATCTGTTCGGCGAAGGCGGCTTCGATATCTGCACGCTGTTTTATTCGCAGTTCAAGTCGGTGATCAGCCAGATTCCGACCGCGCAGCAGATCATTCCTGCCGGCGTGGCTTCCGCTCCCGCCGAAGCGACCGCGGGTGGCAATGCCGTCTACGAATACGAGCCGGAGCCGGGCGAGATCCTCACCGACCTCATTCCGCGCAACATCTCGGTCCAGGTCTTCCGCGCGCTGCTCGAAAACGCAGCCGGCGAGATGGGCGCCAAAATGAGCGCCATGGACAATGCAACGCGCAATGCCGGCGACATGATCAACAAACTGTCGATCACCTATAACCGCCAGCGGCAGGCGCAGATCACCAAGGAACTGATCGAAATCATTTCGGGCGCCGAAGCGCTCTAGGCGCGACCGCCAGGAGGTCATCGACCTTCTGATGGAGCGTGAGAAACAAAGGACGAGAAGGGTAAAGACGATGGCGAAAGCAGCGACCCCCGCGAAGACGGCCCCCAAGGCGGCCGCAAAGGCTCCGGCAGCAGCGGCGAAGGCCGCTCCGGCCAAGAAGGCGGCCGCGCCCGCCAAGGCCGCGGCCCCGGCAGTGAAGACGACGAGCGTTGCCGTCAAGAAGACCGGCGCCATCGGCAAGGTTCGCCAGGTCATCGGCGCCGTCGTCGACGTGCAGTTCGGCGATCATCTGCCGGCCATTTTGAACGCCATCGAAACCTCCAATGTCGGCAACCGCCTGGTGCTCGAAGTTGCCCAGCATCTGGGCGAAAACACCGTGCGCTGTATCGCCATGGATTCCACCGAAGGCCTGGTTCGCGGCCAGGACGTCTATGACACCGGCGCGCCGATCACCGTTCCGGTCGGCCCGGGCATGCTCGGCCGCATCATCAACGTCATCGGCGAGCCGGTCGACGAAGAAGGCCCGGTCGACGGCATCGAGATGCGCGCCATCCACCAGCCGGCGCCTACCTATGTCGAACAGTCGACGGAAGCGCAGATCCTGATCACCGGCATCAAGGTGCTCGACCTTCTGGCGCCCTACGCCCGCGGAGGCAAGATCGGCCTGTTCGGCGGCGCCGGCGTCGGCAAGACGGTTCTGATCCAGGAGCTGATCAACAACGTCGCCAAGGCGCATGGCGGCTTCTCGGTCTTCGCCGGCGTCGGCGAGCGCACCCGCGAGGGCAACGATCTTTATCACGAGTTCATCGAGTCCGGCGTCAACAAGAAGGGCGGCGGCGAAGGCTCCAAGGCGGCACTGGTCTATGGCCAGATGAACGAGCCGCCGGGCGCGCGTGCCCGCGTCGGCCTGACCGGCCTGACGGTCGCCGAATATTTCCGCGACCAGGGCCAGGACGTGCTGTTCTTCGTCGACAACATCTTCCGCTTCACGCAGGCCGGTTCTGAAGTGTCGGCGCTGCTCGGCCGTATTCCTTCGGCCGTGGGTTACCAGCCAACGCTGGCCACCGACATGGGTGCGCTGCAGGAACGCATCACCACAACGACCAAGGGTTCGATCACTTCGGTGCAGGCGATCTACGTGCCGGCCGACGATTTGACAGACCCGGCGCCTGCGACCTCGTTCGCCCACCTGGACGCGACGACCGTGCTCAACCGCGCGATCTCGGAAAAGGGCATCTACCCCGCCGTCGATCCGCTCGACTCGACCTCGCGCATGCTCGATCCGCTGGTCGTCGGCGAGGAGCACTATGCCGTCGCCCGCCAGGTGCAGTCGATCCTCCAGCGCTATAAGTCGCTGCAGGACATTATCGCCATCCTTGGCATGGATGAGCTTTCGGAAGAGGACAAGCAGACGGTGGCCCGCGCCCGCAAGATCGAGCGCTTCCTGTCGCAGCCGTTCTTCGTCGCCGAAGTGTTTACGGGTGCGCCGGGCAAGCTGGTCGACCTCGCCGACACAATCAAGGGCTTCAAGGGCCTCTGCAACGGCGACTACGATCACCTGCCGGAAGCCGCCTTCTACATGGTCGGCGGCATCGACGAAGCGGTCGAGAAGGCTCAGCGCCTGGCGGCTGAAGCAGCGTAATCAAGGCAATAGGGAGTAGTCAGTAGTCAGTAGTGAATAGCGGCCGGGTGATCAGGACAGCTGTCCTCTCCCTACTCCCTACTCACTATTCCCTACTCACTAAATTGACATGGCTGAAGCTTTCAAGTTCGAACTGGTCTCGCCGGAGCGCCTCCTGGTTTCCGAGCAGGTCGAGTCCGTCGTCATTCCAGGCGCCGAAGGTGAAATGACAGTCATGGCGCACCATGCGCCAGTCATGACCACGATCAAGCCGGGCGTCGTCACGCTGAAGACCGCCGGCGGCAAGGAAGAACGCTATGTGGTGTTCGGCGGCTTTGCCGACATCGTCCCTGCCGGCTGCACGCTGCTCGCCGAATCGGCGGTCGCCGTCGGCGATATCGACCGCGCCGATCTCGCCCGCCGCATCCAGGAAGCCAAGGAAGACGCCGCCGACGCCAAGGACGACCAGAGCCGCAGCAAGGCGGAGCAGTTCCTTAGCCAGCTTACCACGCTCGAAGGCGCGCTGCTGCCGGCGTAAGCCGCAGAATGACTGGACGTGATCCGAGGGGTCATGGTCGGGCAAAGGTATGAAACAGGCCGGGCTTAAGCCCGGCTTTTTGTATCCGGGCGACGTCAGGTCACCTGGTCTTTCCCGGTATACCCAGTGCCGCGAGCGCGAGCGCCACCCCGCCTTGCAGGATATGCTCGCGATGAGCGGCAACCAGTTCGATCAGCGTCTGGCGGTCGGGGCTGCCGCTGGCGAAGCCGGCGAGGTCAAACACCGTCACCACCCGTTCCAGCGTCGGCTGCGCTCCGAGCGCCGCCAGTGCCGCGTCGAGCGGATCGGTAAAGTGGGCTTCCGGCAGGTCCTTGCCGCGCGCCTCGCAGGCGGCGATCCAGGCGGCGATCACCAGCGTCAGATGCTCCGGGACCAGGCCGGCCTGGATGCGCTCGATGGCGGTAGCGACAATGCGTTGCGGCAATTTCTGGCTGCCGTCATTGGCGATCTGCGCCGTGCGGTGGGCCAGCGCTGTGTTGGAGAAACGTTCGGCAAGTTCGGCCGTATAGGCTGAGGTGTCGAGCCCGGCATCCCTAGGCAAGGTCGGGATGGCCTCGGCCCAGAGCCGGTCGACGAACGCGCGGATCGCGGGATCCGCGAAGGCGCGGTCGACCGTGACGTGGCCGCTGAGCAGGCCGATATAGGCGATGCCCGAATGGGCGCCGTTGAGCAGCCGAAGCTTCATGTCCTCGAACGGCCGGACATCCTCGACCATGGTGACGCCGAATTTCTCCCAGGCCGGCCGTCCGGCTGGAAACCTGTCCTCAATCACCCATTGCCGGAATGGCTCGGTCATCACCGGCCAGGCGTCCTCGAGGCCGAGTTCGACCGCGATGCGCGCCCGGTCGGCATCGGTGGTTGCCGGCACGATGCGGTCGACCATGCTCGATGGGAATGCAACGTCATCGGCTATATGACCGGCGAGGGCAGCGTCGCCTGAAGCAGCAGCGCCGGCATCGCGCAGTTTTGCAAACCCGACCAGCAGCCGGTGCAGCGTGGCGCCATTGGCCGGCAGGTTGTCGCAGCAAAGCACGGTGAAGGGCGGCGTGCCGGCGGCCCGGCGTCGCACCAGCGCTTCCGCCAGGAATCCATGCGCTGTCCTGGGAGATCCGGGATTGCCCAGATCGTGGACGATATCGGGATGGTTTTCGTCGAGGCTGCCGTCGGCGGCCCTGAGATAGGCCTTTTCGGTGATGGTCAGGGTGACGATGCGGGTGCGCGGGTCGGTCAGCGCGGCCAGCACCGCGCCGGGGTCTTCCGGCGCGACCAGCATCGACTGGATCGAGCCGATAATGTGCAGCGCTTCGCCATCGCTGCCGCGCACCGCCAGCGTGTAGAGCCCGTCCTGTGGCGTCAGCGCATCGCGCGTGTCGGGGCTGCGCAGCGAGACGCCGACAATGCCCCAGCCGGTTTCGCCGGCCGCTAGGCAGTCATCGACATAGGCGGCCTGATGGGCACGGTGGAAGGCTCCAACGCCGAGATGGACGATGCCTGGGGCGACACTGGCGCGATCATAGGCGGGGACGGCGACCGAGGCCGGCAAGGATTGCACTGTTGCGTTGGAAAGGCGTCTGCTGGTCATGGCGCGGCTTGTCGCTGGATGGTGTGCGGGGCGGGATCTGCTAGCGGCGTAACATCCGCTCTTCCGCCGCACAATGACCTGACGCCGGTTAAAAGTCATCATACAACAATCCAGTTTTTGTATGTTGACATTATTTCTTTCCAATCCTACCGATATCGCCCCTGGGAGGAACGACGTGGCGGGACTGACCGATCCGGATCTGCTTTTTGCCGCCGAAGGGCGCGCGCTGTCGATCGCGCGCGATCTCCATGCCGGCATCAAGGACCTGCCGATCATCAGCCCGCACGGCCACACCGATCCGCGTTGGTATGCGCTCAACGAGCCATTCCCCGATCCCGCGCAATTGCTGGTGGTGCCCGACCACTACATTTTCCGTATGCTGTTCAGCCAGGGCGTGCGGCTGGAAGATCTCGGCGTCCCGACCCTCGACGGCTCGCCGGTCGAGACCGATCCCAGGGCGATCTGGCGGCGCTTCGCCGAGCACTATTACCTCTTCCGCGGCACGCCGACGCGGTTGTGGCTCGACCATGTGCTCGAGCATCTGTTCGGCATCGAAGAGCCGCTCAACGCCGACACCGCCGACCGCCACTACGACACCATCGCCGCCCTGCTGCAGCGCGACGATTATCGTCCACGCGCGCTGTTCGAACGCTTCAACATCGAGGTCATCGCGACGACCGAGGGCGCACTCGACGATCTCCAATGGCACAAGACGATCCGCGACAGCGGCTGGCAGGGCCGCGTCGTCACTGCCTACAGGCCGGATGCCGTCGTCGATCCCGACTTCGAAGGATTTTCTGCCAATCTCGATCGCCTGGGCGAGATCGCCGGCTGCGACACCGGCACATGGGCCGGCTATCTGGACGCGCATCGCCAGCGCCGCGCCTTCTTCAAAAGTTTCGGCGCAACCTCGTCGGATCACGGCCATCCGACGGCCGAGACCGCCAATCTTTCCGATGCGGCGGCGGAAGAGCTGTTCAACCGCATCCGCCGCGGCTCGGACGACGAGCGCGAGCGCAAACTGTTTCGCGCCCAGATGCTGACCGAAATGGCCAAGATGAGCCGCGACGACGGGCTGGTCATGCAGATCCATCCCGGCTCATGGCGCAACCACTCGCCTGGTGTTTTCCAAAAATTCGGCCGCGACAAGGGCTTCGATATTCCGACCCGCACCGACTATGCCGCGGCGCTCAAACCCTTGCTCGACTGCGTCGGGCTGGAGCGCGACCTCTCCATCATCCTGTTCACGCTCGACGAGACCAGCTACGCGCGTGAACTGGCGCCGCTTGCCGGCGTCTATCCGGCGCTGAAGCTCGGGCCTGCCTGGTGGTTCCATGACAGTCCGGAAGGCATGCGCCGGTTCCGCGAGATGACCACCGAGACCGCCGGCTTCTACAACACTGTCGGTTTCAACGACGACACCCGCGCCTTTCCATCCATACCCGCCCGCCACGATGTGGCGCGCCGGGTTGACTGCGCCTTTCTCGCCCGTCTCGTCGCCGAGCACCGGCTGCGTGAGGACGAGGCGCATGAGCTGGCGCGGGAGCTTGCCTACACGCTTGCCAAGAAGGCGTACCGGCTGTGAGCCGGGCGCGTGGAATTTTAAGGGAGGAAGACAGTCATGTTGCATTTTTCAAAACTGATGGCAGCCACATTCGCCTTCGGCTCGCTGATGATCGGCGTTGCCGGCGCCCAGACCGTACTGCGCTCGGCCGACACCCATCCGGACGGGTATCCGACTGTCGAGGCGGTCAAATATCTCGGCGAGCTCATCAAGGAGCGCACCGCCGGCCGCTATTCGGTCGAGGTCTATCATTCGGCGCAGCTCGGCGAGGAAAAGGACACGATCGAGCAGACGCAGACCGGTGTCATCGATCTGAACCGCGTCTCGATGGGTCCGTTCAACGGCATCGTGCCGGAAACCGCGGTGCCGTCGCTGCCCTACATGTTCCGTTCGGTCGAGCACATGCGCCATGTCATGGACGGGCCGATCGGCGACGAGATCCTCAAGGCCTTCGAGACGCATGATCTGGTCGGCCTTGCCTTCTACGATTCCGGCGCCCGTTCCTTCTACAACACCAAGAAGGACATCACCTCGATCGCCGATCTGAAAGGCATGAAGTTCCGCGTCATCCAGTCCGACGTGTTCGTCGATATGGTCAACGCGCTTGGCGCAAATGCCACGCCGATGGCGTATGGCGAGGTCTATTCGGCGCTCGAAACCGGTGTCATCGACGGCGCCGAGAACAACTGGCCCAGCTTCGAATCCGCCAAGCACTACGAAGTCGCCAAGCACTATACCGTCGACCAGCACCAGATCGTGCCGGAAGTGCTGGTGATGTCGAAATCGAGCTGGGACAGACTGACGCCGGAAGACCAGGCGATCGTCAAGCAGGCGGCCAAGGATAGCGTCGTCAAGATGCGCGAATTGTGGGACGCGCAGGAGAAGAAGTCGCGAGAGATCGTCGAGAAGGCCGGCGTCAAGGTCAGCGAGATCGACAAGCAGCCGCTGATCGATGCGATGAAGCCGGTCTACGACAAGTATCTGAAGACGCCGGAGCTCAAGGACCTCGCGACGCGCATCCAGGCGACCAAGTGATTTTCTGGCGGGGCGGCATGGCGCCGCCCCGCCAATCGCTTTTAGGGGACGGAAAGACCGGGAGGATCGGATGACTGCGGGAACGGCCAGGAGCGGAGCGCCACCGCGCTTCAGCGCGGTGCTTTCGAAGATTTGCGACGGTGCGCTCTATCTCGCGGGCATCGGGATGGTCGCCATGACCGCGCTTGTTGCCTACCAGGTGTTTTCCCGCTTCGTGCTCAACGCGTCACCGAGCTGGACCGAAGTCACCGCCATCATGCTGATGAACTGGTTCATTTTCCTGGGCGCTGCCGTCGGCGTGCGCGAGAATTACCATATGGGCTTCGACGTGCTGCTCTACATCCTGCCCAAGGGCAGCAAGTGGGCGCTGCGCACCCTGTCCGACCTGATCGCGTTCGGCTTCGGCTTCGGCATGGTCTGGTACGGCTGCAAGCTGGTCGGGCTGACCTGGCGGACCATCATCCCGGCGCTCGAGCTTCCCGGCGGTTTCGACTATCTGCCGCTGGTCGCCGGCGGCTTTCTGATCTGCCTGTTCTCGGCCGAACGCATCGTGCTGCGCTGGTCCGGCGCCGACATCGACAAGGATATCAATCTCGAGGAAGTGCCGGAAATGCCGGCCGTGCAGGAGGCCTAGATGGAACTCTGGATCCTGTTTGGCGTCTTCACGCTTTTGATGTTTGCCGGCACGCCGATCGCCTTTTGCCTGGGTGCGGCGTCCTTCGCCACCGTGCTTTATCTCGGCCTGCCGCCCCTGGTGGTGTTCCAGCAATTGAAGTCGGGCATGTCGGCGTTCTCACTGATGGCGATCCCGTTCTTCATCTTTGCGGGCGACCTGATGGTGCGCGGCGGCATCGCGCAGCGCATCGTTTCCTTTGCCGGCTCGCTGGTCGGTCATGTCCGCGGGGGGCTCGGTCAGGTCAACATCATCGCCGCGACGTTGTTCGGCGGCATTTCCGGCTCGGCTGTGGCGGAAGCCGCTGCCGTCGGCGGGCTGATGATCCCGCAGATGAAAGCGCGCGGCTACGGCGCCGACTACGCCGTCAACGTGACCTCGATGGCGGCGCTGATCGCGCTGCTTCTGCCGCCGTCGCAGAACATGATCATCTATTCGATCGCCGGCGGCGGCAAGATTTCGATCGCCGACCTGTTCACCGCCGGTATCCTGCCTGGCCTGCTGTTCGCCGCTTCGCTGATGGTCACTGCCTATTTCGTCGCCCGCAGCCGCGGCTACCCGGTCGAGGCCTTTCCCGGCTTCTCGCGTGTCGGCCAGCTGGCGGTCATCGCCATCCCCGGACTTCTGCTTATCGGCATCATCTTCGGCGGCGTTCGCTCGGGCATTTTCACGGCGACGGAAAGCTCCTGCATCGCCATCATCTACGCCTTGCTGGTCACCGTCTTCGTCTACCGGTCGATGGCCTGGGGCGATTTCGTCCATGCCACAAAGGGCGCGGTGCGCACGACCTCAATGGTGCTGCTGATCATCGGCACGGCGGCCTCGTTCAGCTGGCTGATGGCCTATCTCAAAGTGCCGGTGCTGCTGATCGCAGGCATGAACGCCATCTCCACCGATCCGCTGGTGGTGCTGCTTCTGCTCAACGTCTTGATGCTGCTGCTCGGCACCTTCATGGACATGGGGCCGATGATCATCATCTGCACGCCGATCTTCCTGCCGCTGGTCACCCATTACGGCGTCGACCCCGTGCATTTCGGCGTCATCACCATCCTCAATCTCGGCATTGGGCTCAACACGCCACCGGTCGGCACGGTGCAGTTCGTCGCCTGTGCCGTCGGCAAGATTACGGTCTGGGAAGCGATGCGCTCGATCTGGCCGTTCTATGGCGCGGGCATCGTGGTCCTGGGGCTGGTGACCTATATTCCGGCGATTTCGCTCTGGTTGCCGAGCGTGTTCAAATAGGGCGTCTTCAAATAGACGTCTTCAAACAGGGGTGCGATATGGCATCGGATAGCGCTGTTGATCTCAGGGTCGAGAGAAAACCCAAACTGTCGGAGACCGTCGTCGCAGCGATCCGCAAGCAGCTGCAGGCGGGCGAGATCCTGCCCGGCCACAAATTGCCGACCGAAGGACAACTGACCGAGACCTTCGGCGTCAGCCGCACCGTCATCCGCGAAGCGCTGGCCAAGCTCGCCGCCGACGGGCTGGTCGAGGCGCGCCAGGGCGCAGGCGTGTTCGTCACCGAGCACATCTCAACGATGTTCGGCGCGCTCGCCGCCGACATGGGCAGCAAGGATTCCATCGCGCTCAATGTGCTCGAAGTGCGCCTGGCCGTCGAAATCGAATCGGCCGGGCTCGCCGCCATTCGCCGCAACGCCGCGCAGGAAGCAGCGATCCAGGAAGCGTTCTTCGAATTCGAACGGCTGCTTCTCAACAGCGAGCCGACCGGTCCGGCCGATCTCGCCTTCCACCGGGCAATCGCCAGCGCCACCAACAACCCGTTCTATGTCGAGATGCTCGATGTGCTCGGACGCCGCGCCATTCCTTGCGACGTGACCTCGCCCTGGTCGACCGAACTGGTGCAATCCGACTGCTATCAGCGAGGGCTGCAACGCGAGCATCTGGTGATCCTGAATGCGATCACCTCAGGCGACGCCGAAGCCGCGCGCGAGGCGATGCGCGCTCATCTAACCGCCAGCCAAGAGCGCTACCGCGAGCGGCTGCACGCCCGCCAGGTCTACTACGCCGACTCGGTCAAGGCGTCGGCAACCAAATAGCCATTCATTCAGCTGGAGCAGCAATGACTCAAAGTCACCCGCATACCGATTTCACCTCGCGTTTCGCCATCGACCCGGTCGCCGCTGCTTCCATGGGCACCGACGAACTGCGTCACAATTTCCATATTGACGACCTGTTCCAGCAGGGACGCATCAGCCTGACCTACACCCATTATGACCGCATGATCGTTGGCGGCGCCGTGCCGGAAGGGACAGCGCTGCCGCTGGAGGCGATCAAGCCGACGGGGACCAAGAATTTTCTCGACCGCCGCGAGCTGATCATCGTCAACATCGGCGGCGCCGGCTCGGTGACGGCAAATGGCGAGACCCACCAGTTGCAGGCACGTGACATGCTCTATCTCGGCATGGGCAGCACCGACGTGTCGTTCGCGTCGGCCGACAAGGCAGCGCCGGCCAAATTCTATCTGCTCAGCGCCCCGGCGCATCACACCCATCCCAACCGGCTGATCCGCATCGGCGACGCCAAGCGGCTCGACCTCGGCAGCAAGGAAACCTGCAATGAGCGCTCGATCTTCCAGTTCATCCATGCCGATGGCGTCAAGACCTGCCAGCTGGTCGTCGGCATGACGCAGCTGGCGCCGGGCTCGGTGTGGAACACCATGCCTTGCCATGTGCATGACCGGCGCATGGAGGCCTATCTCTATTTCGACCTGCCGGAGACGGCGCGCGTCTTCCATTTCATGGGCGAGCCGGACGAAACGCGGCATCTGGTGATGGCTAACGAGGAGGCGGTGCTGTCGCCGGGCTGGTCGATCCATTCGGGGGCCGGCACCTCGAACTATGCCTTCATCTGGGCGATGGCCGGCGACAATGTCGACTACACCGATGTCGACCCGGTGCCGCTGGGTGAATTGCGTTGAGCGGCCCTTCCTCCTTCAGCCTGGCCGGCAAGCGTATCCTGGTCACCGGCGCGAACACCGGCATCGGCCAAGGCATCGCCGTCTCGATCGCGCGCGCCGGCGGCACCGTCATCGGTGTCGGCCGCTCGGCGATGGACGACACGGAAAGACAAGTCGCGGAAGCCGGTGGCCAGTTCGAGGCGGTGCGATGCGATCTTGCCGATCATGTTGCCGCCAAGGCCATGCTCGACCAGGTGTGGGAGAAGACCGGCCCGATCGACGGGCTGGTCAACAATGCCGGCATCATCCGCCGCGCCGATGCGGTCGATTTCTCCGAGGCCGATTGGGACGACGTCATCGACGTCAATCTGAAGACGCTGTTCTTCCTCAGCCAGGGTTTTGCCAGGCGCGTGCTGGCCGATTCCGGGCAGCGCGGCAAGATCGTCAACATCGCCTCGGTGCTGAGTTTCCAGGGCGGTATTCGTGTCGCGTCCTACACCGCGTCGAAACATGGCGCGCTCGGCATAACCCGGCTGCTTGCCTGCGAATGGGCGGCAAAAGGCATCAACGTCAACGCCATTGCGCCCGGCTATATCGAAACCAACAACACCGAGGCGTTGCGCGCCGATCCCGACCGCAGTGCTGCCATCCTGGCACGCATCCCGGCGGGACGTTGGGGCGGGCCGGAAGACATAGGCGATGCCGCCGTGTTCCTGCTGGCGCCAGCGTCCGACTATATGCATGGCGCGGTGGTTCCCGTGGACGGCGGCTGGCTGGCGCGATGAGGAGATGGTCATGATTGAAGCCAAGATTTTCGCACAGCCCGGCGAGAGCGCCTGGACGCCGACGCCGGACGGCAACAGACGCCGCGTTCTCGTCTCCACCGATGAGCTGATGATGGTCGAGTTCGGCTTCGACAAGGGCGGCGTCGGCGCACTGCATTCGCACCCGCATGTCCAGGCCAGCTATGTCGCCGAAGGTCGCTTCGAGGTGACCATCGACGGCCGCACCGCGACCATCGAGACCGGCGGCAGCTTCATCGTGCCGTCCAATCTGGTGCACGGCGTCAAGGCGCTGGAGGCCGGGCGCCTGGTCGACAGCTTTACCCCGCACCGCGCCGATTTCCTGGCCTGAACCTTTTCGGCAATTCCAGAAACAGGAAACCCGCGCCTCCTGGGGAGGCGCGGGCTGTTGCCTGTGCGCTCGTGGCGCAGCGGTACTCGAAACATCGCCGCAGGGTTTGACGGTGCCGCAACATGGTGAAGATAGGTTTAACGATGCCAACCAGGTCGATCGCCGGTGGGGTGTTGCTGCTGCTTGTTGTGGTCACGCAGGGGCTGCGCTAATCGTTCTGTCCACGCCGCTGCTTCGGGCGGCCGATCGAAAACATCAGTGATGCAGATATCGACGACGAGCGTACCGACGCACGATCCCAAACGACGTGTCCTCAAGGACGTGTTCGGTTTCGACGATTTCCGTCCCGGACAGGCCGCAGTGATGGAGGCACTGCTTGGCGGCCGCCACGTGCTGGCGGTCATGCCGACGGGTGCCGGCAAATCGCTTTGCTACCAGGTTCCGGCGCTGGTCAAGGGTGGGCTGACCATTGTCGTTTCGCCGCTCGTGGCGCTGATGCAGGATCAGGTCGCGGCACTGCGCCTCGCCGGCGTCGCCGCCGATACGATCAATTCCTCGATCGATCGTGATGCCAATGTCGCGGCATGGCGCCGCGTCGCGTCGGGCCAGACGCGGCTGCTCTACCTCGCGCCGGAACGGCTGATGACCGAGCGGATGCTGGATGCGCTTGCCAGGCTCGATGTCCGCCTGATCGCCATCGACGAGGCGCATTGCATTTCGCAGTGGGGGCCGGCGTTCCGGCGCGAATATGAAGACCTGTCGCAGCTGCGTGGCATCTTTCCCGACGTACCGATCATTGCGGTGACGGCGACGGCGGACGAGACGACGCGGGCAGACATCGAGACACGGCTGTTTGGCGGGCGTGTCGAAACGCAGGTGCTTGGCTTCGACCGGCCCAACATCAAGCTCGCTATCGAGCCCAAGCAGGACAGCAAGCGGCAGTTGCTCAACTTCATCGAACGCCATCAGGGGCGTAGCGGCATCGTCTATTGCCTGTCGCGCAAGAAGACCGAAGAGATGGCGGCCTTCCTCGAAAAGAACGGCGTCGCCGCGCTCGCCTATCACGCCGGGATGAGCAAGGAGGCGCGCGATGCGAATCAAAACGCCTTCATGACCCTGTCGGGCGTCGTCATGGTGGCGACCATCGCCTTCGGCATGGGGATCGACAAGCCTGATGTCGCGTATGTCTTCCACACCGATCTGCCCGGCAGCCTGGAAGCCTATTACCAGGAGATCGGCCGTGCCGGTCGTGACGGGCGGGCGGCTGAGGCGCATATGCTTTACGGCCTCGGCGATATCCGCATGCGCCGCATGTTCATCGACGACGAGGACGCCGCTGTCGAGCACAAGCGCCGCTCGCATGGCCGGCTCGATACGCTGATCGGCTATTGCGAGACGGCCGAGTGCCGCCGCCAGGTGCTGCTCGGTTATTTCGGTGAAGAGGCGGTCCCTTGCGGCAATTGCGACAATTGCCTGGAACAGGCGCCGCGCACCGACGGCACCGCCGAGGCGCGCCTCATCCTGGCGGCGGTGGCGCAGAGCGGCGAGCGCTTCGGCGCCGGCCATGTCATCGACATCCTCATCGGCCACGAGACTGAAAAGATCGCGGCAAGGGGGCATCACAGGCTGGCAGCCTTCGGCAATGGCGCCGCGCACAAGAAGGATTTTTGGCAATCTATGATTCGCCAGCTGGTCGCGAACGGTTTCCTGATGCCGGACCCGGCCGGCCATGGCGGGTTGGCCATCGCGGACAAGGGCCACGCACTCGGCCGGGGCGAGGTGCCGTTCCAGTATCGGGTCGAGATGCGCACGCGCGCCGCGCGCCGCGCGGCTCGCGCCGGGCAGAGCCCCCAGAGCGAAAATGTAGATGCGTCGCTGCTCGCGGCGCTCAAGACGCTGCGGCTGCGTCTGGCCAAGGAACGCCAGGTGCCGGCCTATGTGGTGTTTTCGGATCGTACACTGATCGACATGGCCGAGCGTCGTCCGCAAGACCTCGACGATTTCGCCGGGGTGAATGGCGTCGGCGCCGCCAAGCTCAAGGAGTTCGGCGCGATTTTTGTCAGCGCCATTGCCGCGCACCTTTCCGAGACGCCAGGCTGAAAGGGTGTTGCTGGACCAAAGCCCGATCCGGCATCAGTACGCCTTCAACTTGCCCGCCCGCTTATCCTTTCATTTTGGCGCTACCCTGCCGTAGGGGAATGGCCTTCCAAATTGTATGGAACCGTGACGACAAACCACACATTCCTGAATCTAAGCGGTCGATTCTCGGATGTAGCCGTGATTATGGAAACCCGCTGTTGCGCGCGGGTGGCGGTTTTCTCGGCCTTGGAGACGCTACGTCGGCAGCCGCGATCCGCTGAGCCGAATGGTATGATTCAGACCATCTTTGTTGTTGAAAACCCGCTTTCGACGGGAGTATAAAACTCGAGGTTACCATTGCTTTTCGTATAGAGGCTGTGGTGGAAACGTGGGTCCAATCCGCAAAGCATTGCCTTGCGTGGAAGTGGTCGAACCGGCGGCGAATGGTCCGTTCCTGTGGCCAAGGAAGACCAGGAAATTACCCGATCATTCGTGATTGAACCGTTTGCGCTGTCCTATGCTGAGGGCCAGCGGATACGCCTGCATCTCGACAAGTTCGTTCGTCTGCAGAGAGGCTAAGCCTGATGAAAGACCGGTGGGAACCTGACCACCAGTTCATTGAAAGCGCCCGCCGTAGCCAGCTCCGAGCGGAGAGCCAACTGGACTCCCTGCAATCGACCATCGCCGAAACGCGACGCGTCCTAGAGGCTTCACGGAAGCTCTTGGAAAAGTTGCCGAGCGCGAAGACCATACCCAGCCATAGGGAATGGCCGGTGCAGGTTGGGCATGCTTGTGGGGCTTCACCGCACCGGCCACTGCGGGGAGATATGAGGCCCCCGCGCCGCCTAAGATATAGGCATATTAGCAATCGCGCAATTAACCCTATTGCGCTACCCAGCCGTAGAGGCAAGGAAATCGGAGAAGTTGGTGCCGGTTAACCGCCAGCACGCGAGCAAGTCATTCTGAAAGCATGAAAAACGCGATTTTGCTCGTGCCAATTGAGCGTCTGAAATCTAGTTCCTGCTGCCGATTATCCCTAAGTTAACAGAAATACTTATATTCCCGAAGGATTGCGAATCAGTCGATTGTCAAGCGCATGCCATGGAGCAAGCAAGGGATCGATCTGAGCAGAAGGGCCGCAGCGGTCGAAGCGCGCTGGGAAATCCGAGCGGCTTCGGCAATTGTCCGCTCTGGCTCGCCCGCTACAACTCGACTCGCGCAGTGTGGACGGAATCACCGGCCATGTGGACGAGAACCATCTGGCGATGTCGTTCACCGAGTTTCGTTCGCGCTACAGCCTTTAAGGGCAAGGTGATCAAGGCGATCGGATCGCCGCCTCAGGCGGCTTCGCGTTCGGCCTGCGCAGTCAGGTCCGGCTCCCGGCGGCTGTACTGCCGCGGCGAACAGCCCATGACGCGCTTGAATGCCGTGCTGAAGGCGCTTTCGGATTCGTAGCCGAGCGCCAGGGCGATGACGGAAACCGGATCGCCGGAATGCATCAGCCGGTCGCCGGCCAGCATCATGCGCCAGCGCGTCAGATAATCCAGGGGTGAGGCCCCGACCGTCTGCTTGAATCTGAGCGCAAAAGTCGATCGCGACATGCCGGCGCGCTCGGCCAGCTTCTGCAATGTCCAGCCATGGGCCGGGTCTTCGTGCATGGCGCCGATCGCCGCGCCGATCTGCCTGTCGGTCAGTGCGAACAGCCAGCCGACATTGCCTTGCGCCGTCATATGCAGGCGCAAGGCCTCGATCAGGATCATGTGGGCGAGGTGCTCGACGATGAGAAAGCCGCCGGGACGCCGCTGGCGCAATTCCTGCATCATCCGCTCGACCGGCCAGCGAAGCGCCGAATGGTCGCTCTCGCCGCGGATATGGACGATGGGCGGCAGCATCCGCAACAGGATGCCGGCATGGTCGCCGGACAGCGTGAAGCGACTGCTGACCAGGAGGAAATCGCCGCCGCCATTATGGACGGTGATGCCGCCGGTCCGCGCCGGTGAAAAGATCGTTCGCGCATCGACCGTCGGCAGGCCGAGATCGCTGGCAAGGCGGAAAGGCCGGCCGCGCGGCAACAGGAAGCAGTCGCCCACGTCCAGCCGCACCGCGTCAGGGACGCCCTCGACCGACAGCCAGCATCGGCCGGACACCACGGCGCCGCATTTGATGGCGGCCTGCTGGTCAGGGAACTGGATCGCCCAGTCGCCACCGGTTTCCAGCCCAGCCGACAGGTAATTGCGCGGCTTCAGTAGCGACAGCACGTCTGACAGCGGATCCATGAGCGTTCTCGGACGATTGCGAAGATATCTCGGATTTTACAGTATAGATCGTATGATCGCAACCTTCTATCTCCTTCGGCAACGGGCTGCCTGTACGGCCTTCGCCGAAAACCAAGGAGAAATGATCATGCGTGTGTTCGTTACCGGGGCTACCGGTTTTGTCGGTTCGGCTGTTGTGCGGGAATTGCTCGGGGCGGGCCATCAGGTGCTTGGCCTCGCGCGGTCGGAAGCAGGTGCGGAGTCGATCGTGGCCGCGGGCGCCGAGGCGCATCGCGGCGATATCGAGGATTTCGAGAGCCTGCGCAGCGGCGCTGCCCAATCGGATGGCGTCATCCACACGGCCTTCAACCACGACTTTTCGAGATTCGCCGCCAGTTGCGCAGTTGACCAGCGCGCCATCGAAACGCTCGGCGCGGCGCTCGAGGGTTCCGAGCGGCCGCTGCTTGTCACCTCCGGACTCGCCGGTTTTGCTCAGGGAAGGCCGGCAACCGAAGACGACAAACCTGCGCCTCCATCGGTCTCCATGCCGCGCGCTTCGGAAGCAACGGCCGTGGCGCTCGCAGCGCGCGGGGTGCGCGCATCGACGGTGCGGCTGGCGCCGACCGTCCATGGCGAGGGCGATCACGGTTTCGTGCCGATGCTGATTGCCATTGCGCGTGAAAAGGGCGTCTCGGCCTATGTCGGCGACGGCGCAAATCGCTGGGCGGCGGTGCACCGGTTCGACGCCGCCACCCTGTACAGGCTGGCGCTGGAGAAGGGGGCGGGCGGCGTCAGCTATCATGCGGTTGCCGAACAGGGCGTGGCGAGCAAAGAGATCGCCGAGATCATCGGCCGCCGGCTCGGCCTGCCGGTCGTTTCCATAGGCCCCGAGGAGGCGGCTGCGCATTTCGGCTTTCTCGGGCATTTCATCGGCAGGGACTTGTCGGCGTCAAGTGAGCAGACCCGCACTGCGCTGGGATGGCAGCCGACCGGGCTTGGGCTCATCGCCGATCTCGATCGTGCCCGCTATTTCGAGGCCTGATCAGGCCGGCCAGTCGCGTTGCATTGCACGACCGACAGCCTGGCGATCAGCGGCAGTGCCAGCAACACGGCCAGACGCAGCCCGCCGAGCGGGCAGCACCGTCGTGCTGCTGGAACCGCCGCCACATCTGTATGGCGGCAAGCAGAACGAACACGGCGTAGGCCGCCCGCAGCCCGGACGACCTGCTCGCCCGTCGCCGGAAAGCCGGCGAAGGCATGGCCTCGTCATGGCAGACCTACCTTGTTACGGGGATGCGCGCGCGATTCCCGCGCCTAGTTAGATATCGCCCTTCCTCACCTTGCCGTAAACGATATTCCGGTTCGAGCCATAGTAGACTTTCGCGTCGAAAGGACTCCCGCCGAGGGCGGCATTGATGATGTCCCACATATCGTCGGCCGAACGTAGGATGAGCGGCCAATCCATGAAAGTCTCCATGTAACCATCCGTCGTTATCTCGTCGCTGAAATTGGCAAACAGGAATTCGCCACCGGGCTTGACGAGTTCCATGGCTCTTTGAAGCAGGCGGACGCCGATGGCACGGGGCAGGTAATCGTAAAGCCCCGATGCGTAGACGAGATCGAATGTGCCAAGGGCGTAGGCGCGGCGCAGGATGCCGCGTACGGAACCCTGGACTGCCTCGACTGCCGTGCCGGCAAAGTCGTGGTTCACCGTGGCTACGCTGACGGGGTCCTGATCCAGGCCGATCCAACGCTGCAGTTTATGCCTGGCCAACGCGTCGGAGCGTTCGGCTTCCCTGAGGTGGCCGCAGGCAATCGCCAGCACCTCAGCCTTTTCCACACTGCTGGCCGTCTCGTCCACGGTCCTGGCCAGAATATCCCGCCGCTCGCGCCCCGCCACCGAACTGGCAGCTTCACTGGTGTACGCATAGATTTGCCGACCAAGTAAGGTCGACGAGGCCACGATCTCGTCGGCGATCGGATGCTTGTAGTAAATATCCAGCAGGCCTGCATCGCCCGAATACCCGCGCGGTTTTTCGACCGACCACCGCGTGAACGGGTCCTGGAGCAAATATTCCGCGACCCGATGCTGCTGAGCCAAAGGAACGAGTTTCTGCCAAACCGCGGTAGCAACCTGCCGGCGGAGCTTGTGGAGTCGCCCCGCCAAACGATGGACGACGGGGGCGGCCGGTTTGTTTCGCGCAAAGGCTTGATGAGCAAGGTCCAGTATCAGGGCGAGCTGGGCCGTGCTGTCCCTCAACTCGTCGGAGTCAGCCGCCTCTTCGGAGGTCGCAACATGTTTCTTCATCAGCCTGGTGGTGACCAGGCTGTATTGGTCGAGCTGCAGTTTTGGCTTGATAGGCATGCCGTTTACTCTCCGGTTTACCGCCCCGGTCCCCGGCCAGCAGCATAGGTGCGCCGCCAACCAATGCTAACAATTTTAATAAAATTTTAGTAAAATTTGAATCAACGGAATGGCCATCAATCCTGCAAACTGGCTAAATCCGAACCGCCCGTTTACCCTCGGTTAGCGACATCTGACTTTTCTTGCGGACAGGGACGTCTTCATTCCCCGACCGCAGGCGACGTCGGCTGTTGCATTCGCTACTGCAGATCGCGGAGGAGCGTTGCGATGCAACTGAGCGAGGACGTTGCCCAGAAGGTGGCGGCAGCGATTGGACGTCCGCGGTGGCATTCCGCCGATCCGGAACTGCTGGCACTGTTCCTGCAGAAGGATGCCGATGAGAATCGCAGTCTTGTGCGATGGGGTATTGCGGCTGCTGTATTCAGCTATGTGGCCTATGGCCTTTTCGATTGGTTTCTCTTTCCGGATGTCGCCGGCCGGCTTGTTTTGACGCGCGTTACGCTAGGGGTCACTTCCCTGGCGCTTGTCGAATTTGTCGCCCGACGGGGCTTTGCCCTTGCCACCTTGCACCTTGTAGCAGCGCTGGCGATTGTCTCCGGTGCCCTTGGGTGGCTCGTCTCCGCTGTTGGAACAGAGCATCAGGATGCCCTCTCCCATTTCATGGTTTTTGGCACAGTGTTCATCCTGGGTGTGAATCTGTTCTTCAACTTCCGTTTTTGGCTTTCAGCCCTTGCCTCCGCGACGGTCGCCGCAAGCTTTGTGTACGCCGCGATGTTCTCCCTTCAGGCCGACATCGCCGGCCGCATCGTGCTGTCGGCCTATTTCGTGAACTGCCTCGTCTTGTCGCTTTATCTTTCGTGGCGGCTGAGCCTGGAGCGGTACCAGACCTTCCTGCACGCGCTTCGGGCGCAGTTCCAGGAGCAGGCTGCTATCAAGAAGGGGCAGAAGCTAACCGAAATCGCCGACACCGATCCGCTCACGGGAATGAAGAACCGCAGGGCGATCATTCGAGAATTCTCGGAGCTGCGCGAAGACTGGGCCGCGGACGACGACGAGATAGGGCTCATTCTGATCGACGTCGACTACTTCAAAAGGTTCAATGACGGACTTGGTCATCAGGCCGGCGACGATTGCCTGATCAAACTCGCCCATGTCCTCTCCGAGATGGCGGCTGCCAACAACGCCATCGCGGCCCGCTATGGCGGAGAAGAATTCGTCATTCTCTGCAAGGTCACCGGGCGGGCTCACCTTCATGAGATAACGAAGAAATTCTGTCGCGCTGTAGAGGATTTGGATATCTACCACCCTGATCGGGGCGACAAGCTCAACATCGTAACGATCAGTGCCGGGGCGTCGTTGACGCGCGCCGATCAGAGCATAGAGCTTAGAATCCTGCTGCAGGAAGCTGACCGCGCGCTCTACGCGTCCAAGTTTGCCGGTCGGGCTACGTTCACGATTTACGACCCGCACGCCACCAGCCAGGATCGCTCCGGCGAAAATCTTTCAGAACTGCTGAAGGTGGCAGTTTCCAACCAGCTCGTTTCTGTCGCTTACCAGCCAATTCGCGAGCTGGCGTCGGGCCGCGTGCTGGGGCACGAGAGTCTGATGCGGGTATGCGACTTCGACGGCACCATGATCAGTCCGTCCGTATTCATACCCGTTGCCGAGCAGACCGGAGCGATCGTGGAACTGGGTACGTGGCTGATCGATCGAGCCTGCGGTGACATGGCGGAATACGGATTGGGCTCGGTCGTGACGGTGAACGTCTCCGTTCTTCAGCTCAAGGCTCCTAACTTTTCACTCCGGATCACCGAGATTCTTGGCAGGCACGGCCTTGCGCCCCAGAAACTGGCCATCGAAATCACCGAAGGCAGTGACATCTTTCTGGAGGCGCAAGCGGTAAGAAACGTGGAGCGGTTGCGAAAACTCGGCGTTCAGATCTGGCTGGACGACTTCGGAACGGGATTTGCCGGCTTGACATGGCTCCGCCGCTTCAAATTCGACGTGGTCAAGATTGATCGCAGCTTCCTCCACGATTGCCAGACGTCTCGTGGCTTGAGCCTGTTGCGGGACATGGTCGGGCTGCTTCGCAATCTCGGCCATGTCGTGCTCGCCGAGGGCGTCGAAACGGAGGAGCAGTACATATTGCTGCAGCGCCTGGGGGTAAATTTGATGCAGGGCTTCCTCACCGGGCATCCCGTGCCGATCGAAGAGGTAAACCAGATCAGGCAAGGCCTCGTTGCCTAGCGGCAGCCTCTACGCTGAAGCTTCGGAGGGCATCCTGCTTCGTTCCGGTCCCCCTACGCTACTTCGTAGCTTCGGGCGACACTCCTACGCCCAGATTCGGTTCCGGGTGGCCTGCCACCCGAAGCCCGCAGGGCGTAGGGTGGCGGAGAGGGAGGGATTCGAACCCCCGATGGGCTTGCACCCATGCCGCATTTCGAGTGCGGTGCATTCGACCACTCTGCCACCTCTCCGCGGTCATGGTCGGCCGTTGCCGGCGCGGCGCACTAGATAACGGCTGGGCGGGCAGGTTACAAGGCCAAATCCGCGGGGGAATTCAGCTTCCTGTGCGGGCTCTGTCTGGAGGGCTGCGTTGCGGCCACGTCGGCAGATGGGGCCAACCGGTCCTCGACTGGAGAGATCGGGGGCGGCAAGGAGGCGGCGTGGCCAAGGATTCCGCCCGTTTGCCTTGACTCGTACCGAACCTTCGGTTAGGGGAAGCGCGCAATCGGCGTGGAGGGTTCTTCCACGCCGCTTGTTTTTCGAACCCGCAGACTGACAAAAAGACGGCCGAACCGCGTGACGCGGCTCATCGAGGCCGACCGAACAGCGAAAGGCAAAAAATGTTCGCAGTCATTAAAACGGGCGGTAAGCAGTATCGCGTTGCCGCCAACGATCTCCTGAAGATCGAGAAGCTCGAAGCCAATGTCGGCGATATCGTCGAAATCGGCAGCGTCCTCGCCCATGGCGAAGGCGAAAATGTCACCTTCGGCGCCCCGTTCGTCGATGGCGCTCTGGTCACGGCGGAAGTCGTCGAGCAGGGCAAGAACCGCACCGTCATCGCTTTCAAGAAGCGCCGCCGGCAGAATTCGCGCCGCAAGATCGGCCATCGCCAGCTTCTGACCACCGTGCGGATCGCCGAGATCCTGCTGGGTGGCGCCAAGCCTTCCAAGAAGGCCTCAGCCAAGGTGGAAGTCAAGGCTGACGTAGCGCCCGAGGCGAAGGCCGAGGCCGCGCCGAAGGAAGCCAAGGCGAAGAAGGAAGCCAAAGCCGAGGCTGCTCCGAAGGATGAAGCCAAGACGGAGACCGCCGTCGCCGCGCCGCTGTTCAAGGCGCCGAAGGGCGAGCCGGACGATTTGGCCGTGATCAAGGGCATCGGCCCGGTTGCCGCCGGCCAGCTGCACGAGCAGGGCATCACCACCTTCGCCCAGCTTGCCAAGCTGTCGGACAAGGACGTGGCCAAGATCGACGCGCACATGCCCTTCAGCACCGACCAGATCAACGACTGGCGCGAGCAGGCCAAGGAACTGGCGAAGAAGTAAAACGAACCGGCGACAAGGTCGCCGGATCGGACTTGAAACGGAACGCGAACGCGTTCATAAGACCATTCAAGCGCCCCAGGGCGCATCGGAGTTAGTTAGATGGCACACAAGAAAGCTGGCGGCTCGTCGCGCAACGGTCGCGACTCGCATTCCAAGCGTCTGGGCGTGAAGAAGTTCGGCGGCGAAGCCGTCATCCCGGGCAACATCATCATCCGTCAACGCGGCACCACCTGGCATCCCGGCGTCAATGTCGGCATGGGCACGGACCACACCCTTTTTGCGCTCGAGACCGGCGCAGTCACCTTCAACAAAAAAGCCAACGGCCGAACCTACGTATCGGTCAACCCGATTACCAAAGCCGCGGAGTAGCCGGTTCCGCACTATAAAACCGGCGCCCATCTCGGGAACCGGTGTCTGGCCAAACCAGTGAATGGAGCCAGGAAAAGGATCAGGGGAGATGGGTTTTCCATCTCCCCTTTTTTCTTGCCTGGAGGACGTCGAATGGTTGCCGAAGCGGAAGACACCGAAGACGAAAGTTACGCGATAGATTGCCCGGTGCTGGCCACGGAGCGGCTGGTGATGCGCGCCCCGTGTGAAGCCGACATCGCGCAACTGGTCGAGCTTGCCGACAACCGTCACGTCGCCGAGATGCTGGCCCGCATGCCGCACCCCTATGGCGAGGCCGAGGCACGCGCCTTCCTGGCTATGACCCGGTCGCGCCGGGCCGGCATCGCCTACGCCCTGACGCTCGCCGGCACCGACATTTTCGTCGGCTGCGCCGGCCTCAACATGACCGATCGCGGGCTGGAACTCGGCTACTGGATCGGCGAGCCCTATTGGAAGCGCGGCTATGCGACGGAGGCCGCGCACGCGTTGGTCGACCTTGCCTTCCAACGGACGTCGATCCACGTGCTGCAGGCTTCGACGCGGGTGATCAATCCGGCCTCGCGCCGGGTCATCCACAAATGCGGCTTCCAGTATGCCGGCCAGGGCATGCTGAACTCGATCGTCGCCGGCCAGGTGCCGGTCGAGCGGTACCGGCTGGACAGAAAGACCTGGATCAGTCTTCGAAACTGGGTGCATTTCTAGGTGTTTTGATATTCAGGTGAGGCCGGCCTGCAAACGCGGGTTTTATGCGCTTCCGGTGCACGTACTTAAGTACACTCCGCTCCGGTTCTCGAAAGACAGTGTTTTCGGCTCGGCCTGACCTGAATCTCAACACCTAGGCGCGTGCCTCCAAACGACAGGTTTGGAAACGTTGGTTGTGGATCGGGCTCAACTCAGCCCATCTCGACCCAAATCGGGAGATGGTCCGAACCGACCGCTTGCGGGTCGACCCACAGGCGCTTCAGCGATCCGGCGAGCGAGGCCGAGGTAAAGATGTAGTCGATGCGCTTGTGGCGGCTTGTGTCTTCGGGTCGCGTGGGATCGACCCAGGTGACGACGTCTGGTGTGTTCAGGCGCTGGGCGACGTCGACGGCGAGATCGGCGGTCAAGGGCATGCCGAATTCATGGTCCGGGCGGCCGACGAGTTCGACATATTCGGGCGAGCCGGGCAGCATGTTGAAGTCGCCTATGACGATGAAGGCTTCGGGATAGGGCAGGTCCGGCAGTCCGATCTCGGGAATGCCGGAGAGACCGCCGCCCTCGAAGGCATAGTTCAACAGGCGCTGGCGCAGGAAACGGATCTGGCTGGCGCGCTCAACCGGACTGCGATGGTCGAGATGCGTGGAATAGAAGCGGATGAAGCCGAGCGGGGTCTCGACCAGCGCCTCGAGTGCGCCGCGCTGGAAGTTCATCGCCTCAAGGCTGCGGCTGCGCGGCAAAAGCAGATTGCGCGACAGATGGATCGGTGTCTTCGACAGCACCATGTTGCCGAGCTGGAAAGTGGTGGTGATGGCGCGGCCGGCCTCCAGGCGCGAGCCGACATTGACCTCGAAATTGCTGCCGTAGGCGGCAAAATATTCGGGCAGCGCCTCACCGATCTCGGCGACCATGTCGCGGTTGCCGTTCCTCGGATTGTTGCGGGTCACTTCCTGCAGCGCGATCACGTCGGCGCCGCGAACCGCCTCGGTGATGCGGCCGAGATCGTAGCGGCCATCCAGACCGATACCGTACTGGATGTTGTAGCTCACAACCTTCATTCCCGCGCCCCTCAAGCTCCGTCCGCGAACACTGCTACCGCGTCCCCGACAAAAGGGCATCCGGCGCTTTAGTCGCAAAACGGCCTCGCCCTTGGCCGCGCCTTGGTTTAGAGCAAGGCGCAAGATCTAGAGCAAAGCCGCAAGGCCAACAGAAACTGCGTAGTCCAATGAAATTTCTCGATCAAGCCAAGGTTTATATCCGCTCCGGCGACGGTGGCGCCGGCTCTGTGTCGTTCCGGCGCGAAAAATTCATCGAGTTCGGCGGCCCGGATGGCGGCGACGGCGGCCGCGGCGGCGATGTCTGGCTGGAAGCGGTCAACGGTCTCAACACGCTGATCGACTATCGCTATCAGCAGCATTTCAAGGCCAAGACTGGTGTCCACGGCATGGGCCGCAACATGACCGGCGCCAAGGGCGCCGATGTGACGCTCAAGGTGCCGGCCGGAACCCAGGTGTTTGCCGAGGACAATGAGACGCTGATCTGCGACCTGACCGTGGTCGGCCAGCGCTTCCTGCTGGCCAAGGGCGGCAATGGCGGTTTCGGCAACCAGCATTTCAAGACCTCGACCAACCAGGCGCCTCGCCGCGCCAATCCCGGCCAGCCCGGCGAAGAGATGAATGTCTGGCTGCGGCTGAAGCTGATTGCCGACGCCGGCCTGGTCGGGCTGCCCAATGCAGGCAAGTCGACTTTTTTGGCAACCGTCACCGCGGCCAAGCCGAAGATCGCAGACTACCCCTTCACCACGCTGCATCCCGGCCTCGGCGTTGCCCGCATCGATGCGCGCGAATTCGTCATCGCCGACATTCCGGGCCTCATCGAGGGCGCGCATGAGGGTGTCGGCATCGGCGACCGCTTCCTCGGCCATGTCGAGCGCACGCGTGTACTTCTGCACCTGGTCTCGGCGCAGGAGGAAAATCCTGGAAAGGCCTACAAGACCGTGCGCGCCGAGCTCGACGCCTATGGCAATGGGCTGATCGAGAAGGTCGAGATCGTCGCGCTCAGCCAGGTGGATATCCTTGACGCCGATGAGCGCAAGAAGAAGGTTGCGTCCCTCAAACGCGCTGCCGGCCGCGCGCCGATGCTGCTGTCGGCGGCCACCGGCGAGGGCGTCGAAGCGGTGCTGCGCGCGCTGATGGCAGTTGTCGGCGAAGCGCGCGACAGGGCTGCCGCTCCCGTCGAGACCCGCTGGGACCGATAACGATGACGGCGCGGTCGCTGACAAAATACCGGCGCATCACGGTCAAGATCGGTTCGGCCTTGCTGGTCGACCGCACCAGCGGCCTGAAGCGCGACTGGCTGGCTTCGCTTGCCGAGGATATTGCGGTGCTGGCCAATGGCGGCGCCGAGATCCTGGTCGTGTCGTCCGGCGCCATTGCGCTCGGCCGCACCATTCTCGGTCTCGGAAAACGGGCGCTGAAGCTCGAGGAGAGCCAGGCGGCGGCCGCCGTCGGGCAAATTGCGCTCGCCGGCGCATGGTCGGATGCGCTGGGCAAGGGTGCGCTGAAATCGGGCCAGATCCTGCTGACGCTCGGCGACACCGAGGAGCGCCGACGCTATCTGAATGCCCGCGCGACGATCTCGACGCTGCTCAAGATGAAGGCGGTGCCGGTCATCAATGAGAACGACACGGTAGCGACCTCCGAAATCCGCTATGGCGACAATGACCGGCTGGCGGCCCGGGTGGCGACGATGATGGGCGCCGACCTGCTTGTGCTGCTCTCCGACATTGACGGGCTCTATACGGCGCCGCCGGCGCGCGATCCCGATGCAAAATTCATTCCGGTGGTCGACCGCATCACGCCCGATATCGAGGCTATGGCCGGGGCGGCCGCATCCGAACTGTCGCGCGGCGGCATGCGCACCAAGCTCGATGCCGGCAAGATCGCCACCGCCGCCGGCACCGCCATGATCATCACCTCGGGCACCAGGCTGTCGCCACTGATGGCGATCGAGCGTGGCGAGCGCGCCACCTTCTTCAGGCCGAGCGCCAATCCGGTGAAAGGCTACAAGACCTGGATCGCCGGCCAGCTCGAACCGGCCGGGCGGCTCACCGTCGACGCCGGCGCCATCGGTGCGCTGCTGTCCGGCAAATCGCTGCTGCCGGCGGGCGTCAGGCTGGTCAGCGGCAATTTCTCGCGCGGCGACACGGTGGCGATCCTGTCGCCCGAAGGGCGCGAGATCGCGCGCGGGCTGGTTGCCTATGATGCCGCCGATGCCGTAAGGATCGCAGGCCTGAAGACCGCCGAGATCGAAACCGTGCTCGGCTACGAGGCGCGATCGGCGATGATTCACCGCGACGATCTGGTAGTGAGCGGCGCGGCCGAGTGAGGCGCGGCCCTGCGATTGACGGCGCGCTACTTGTCAGGTTCACGCGGCCATTTGGGCGGGTTGCGGTACCTCTCCTGAACGTCCCGTTGAATTTTCAGAAGCTTGCTGCAACCTCCCAACTGTCCTTCAATGATAGCCTTGGCACGTTTATCCATTTCGGCTTGGGGGAGGTCCGTCCCGTCTGCGATGAGGTCGTGCATGACTGAGTCGGCCATCATTGCGTCTGTCGCTTTTTCCTCCTCCATCTTTTTCTTGAATTCTGCTTCAAGCCTCACACGCGGCCCACATCCATGTCCCTCCTCAACTACGACGTAGATTTGGGAAAACGGCGTCGGTAGCGCGCCGCAATAGCGCTCAGCGAGTACGAGGGACATCATCGAACCTACCATGGTCATGGCCAGGCCATCGGGGCTCTCGCCGAGTTCGATCTTGTCATCGCAGTAATCGGCTGCGCGAAGGCCGGTGGGCGCCAGCATCGTGGCCAAAGCAAACAAGACTGCGGCGCTCTTCATTCTGCTCTCCCGAATTTGCGGCCATTGCCGCGAAGGCCGGCCGCGTGTAAATCCACCAGGCTTCACCGGAGCGGTCAGATGTTGAACAAACACCAAGGCGAAGATGTAGCCAGTTTGATGGCACGGATAGGCCGCAATGCGCGCGCCGCCGCCCGACCGCTGGCTATCGCCACGACCAACGCCAAGAATGCCGCACTCGTCGCCATGGCCGACGCGATCATTTCGCGTGAGCAGGACATTCTCGACGCCAACGCCATCGATGTCTCGAATGGCCACGAATCGGGATTGTCCGGCTCGTTCATGGACCGGCTGAAGCTCGATCCGGCGCGCACCCGTGCCATGGCGGATGGCATCCGTGAAATCGCCGAGCTCAGGGACCCGGTCGGCGATGTGATCGCGGCCTGGGATCGCCCCAACGGCCTGCAGATCGAGCGCGTGCGCACGCCGCTCGGCGTTGTCGGCGTCATTTATGAAAGCCGGCCGAATGTGACGGCGGATGCCGGCGCACTCTGCCTCAAGGCCGGCAATCCGGTGATCCTGCGCGGCGGCTCGGACTCGCTCAATTCATCCGCCGCCATCCATGCCTGCCTGGTCGAGGGCCTGAAGGCCGCTGGTTTGCCTGAGGATGCCATCCAGCTGGTGCCGACCACCGATCGCGCCGCCGTCGGTGAGATGCTGAAAGGGCTTTCCGGCAATCTCGACGTCATCATTCCGCGGGGCGGCAAGAGCCTGGTCGGGCGCGTCCAGAGCGAGGCGCGGGTGCCGGTCTTTGCCCATCTTGAAGGCATCTGCCATCTCTACATCGACCGCTCGGCCGATCTTGACATGGCGGTCAGGATCGCCGTCAACGCCAAGATGCGGCGCACCGGTGTCTGTGGCGCTGCAGAGACTTTGCTGGTCGACCGCATGGTGGCCTCCACGCATCTGGTGCCGATCCTCGACGCGCTACGCGCCGCCGGCTGCGAGATCCATGCCGATCAGGAAGTGATGAAGCTGTTCTTCGACGCCAAGCCGGCGACCGATGCCGACTGGGTGACCGAATATCTCGACGCCATCATCGCGGTAAAACTGGTCGACGGGATTGCCGGCGCCATCGACCATATCGAGACGTTCTCCTCACACCACACAGAGGCGATCATCGCCGAGGATGCAAAGGCTGTGCAGCGCTTCTTCAGCGAGATCGACTCGGCGATTCTTTTGCACAATGCCTCGACGCAGTTCGCCGATGGCGGCGAATTCGGCATGGGCGCCGAGATCGGCATCGCCACCGGCAAGATGCACGCGCGCGGACCGGTTGGTGTCGAGCAGCTGACCTCGTTCAAATACCGCGTGCGCGGGTCGGGACAGGTGAGGCCTTGAGCGCTGGCCTTACCCTCCCCCTTGTGGGGAGGGTGGCGAGCGCAGCGAGCCGGGTGGGGGTACGACGCTGAATTCTGCAATACCCCCACCCCGCTCCGCTTCGCGGATCGACCCTCCCCACAAGGGGGAGGGTGGGGCGCCTCTTTCCTCGCACTACCTCCGCATGCCGCATGCCGAGAAAGGCCTTGCCGTCGGTCTGTTCGGCGGCTCGTTCAATCCGCCGCATGCCGGTCATGCGCTGGTGGCGGAAATCGCGCTCAGGCGGCTGGCGCTCGACCAGCTATGGTGGATAGTGACGCCTGGCAATCCGCTGAAGAGCACCAGGGAACTGGCGCCGCTGAGCGACCGGCTGCTCCAGTCGGAGCAGATCGCCAAGAACCCGAAGATCAAGGTCACCGCCTTCGAGGCGGCGCATCATATTCGCTTCACCGCCGACACGCTGGCGCTGGTCAAGGCACGCAATCCCGGCGTCGACTTCGTCTGGATCATGGGCGCCGACTCACTCCGCGATTTCCACCGTTGGCAGCGCTGGCGCCAGATCGTCATGACCTTCCCGATCGCCGTCATCGACCGCCCGGGCGCGACGCTGTCCTTCCTGTCCTCGGTCGTGGCCAAGACCTTCGACTATGCCCGCGTCGACGAGGGTGACGCGCCCCGGCTCGCCCGCATGAAGGCGCCGGCCTGGACCTTCATCCACGGCCCACGCTCATCGCTGTCATCGAGTGCTATTCGCCAGCAAGCCAAGGGGTAACTCCGTAAGACCAGATCGCCGATGTCGCTTTTACGGCGGCCTTTCGCGATCGGCTGGGCGATGCTGCGCTGGATATGGCCACTTCAGTGAACCAGACCGACATCGACCCCAATCATGGCGCCCCGCCGGCGCCCGTGATCGCCATTGCCAGCGTAATCGTGTCGATGGCGCTGATCGCGGTCGGCAACGGGTTGATGTTCGCCTATATCCCGGTCCGGCTTGGCGTCGAGCGCTTCGATCCGACCTGGGCCGGGCTGATCATCACCGGCCTGTCGGCCGGCGGGCTTGCCGGCTGTATCCTGACCGGGCCGCTGGTGCGCCGCGTCGGGCACGCCCGCGCCTTCATGGTGCTGTCGGCGCTGATAGCGCTGTCGAATGCTGCCATTGGCGCCGGCACCTACCCGCTGCTGTGGATCGCGGCACGCGCGCTTTACGGTTTTGCAATATGCGGCCTGTTCATCGTCGCCCAGAGCTGGCTCAACGATGCCGTCGCAAACGCCATTCGCGGCCGGGTGATGGCGGTGTTTTACGTCGCCTATGTCGCCGGACTTGGCGTCGGCTATGCCCTGCTGGCGGCGGTCGACATCGCGACGGCGCAGGCGCCGCTGATCGGCATTGCCTTCACCGCGGTGTCGATCCTGCCGGTCGGCATGACGCGGTTGGCTCAACCGCCGCCACCTCGCGCAGCGTCCGTGGCGCTTGGCCGCGCCTGGCGGATCTCGCCGGTCGGCGTGGCCGGCATGCTGGCCGTCGGCGGCCTGTCGATGGCGATCGCCGGGTTCGCACCGATCCATGCCACGGCCAAGGGCTACAGCCAGGCCGATGTGGCGCTGCTTTTGTCGGCGATGCCCGTCGGCACGCTGATCCTGCAGATCCCGCTCGGCTGGATTTCGGATCGTACCGATCGCCGTTACGTGCTGGCCGGCGCTGCGGCACTGGCCATCGTTGCCGGTATTCTGGCTATCGGCTTTGACGGTGGCGCTCTGGCGGTGCTGGTGGTGATCTATGTGATCTGGGACGGCGCTTCGGAATCGATCTATTCGCTGGCCAGCGCACACGCCGCCGATCGCGCCGGCAAGGACGACATGGTGGCGCTGTCGAGTTCGCTGCTGTTTGCCTGGTCGCTGTCGGGTTTCATCGTGCCAGGTATCGTGACGGCCCTGTCGGCCGTCTATGGAACGCAGGCCTTCATCTATGTGGCGATCATCATCGCCACCGTGTTCTGCCTGTTCGTGCTGTGGCGAGTGGCGACGACGCAGGCCGTTCCCGCCACGGCGACCGGCAGTTTCGCGCCGATGTCGGCGCAGGCGCCATTGCCGGTGGAGCTCGCCTACGCCCCGGAAGATCAGCGCTGAACGGTTTCACAGCTCCTACTGCCTGGTGGCGGCAGTTTCCTGTCGGGCCTCCGGCGGAGGTGCGGGAACCGAAATGGCTTCGGCGTCGAAGGCCTGCTTGACGCGTTTGGTGAGATCGATCTGGGTGGCGAAGAAATCCGCCGCCGTGGTCCAATAGCGCAAGGTGATGGCGACGCTGGCATCGCCCACGGTGGCAACGAAGGCGATCGGCGCCGGCTCTCGCTTGACGCGGCGCTCGCTGCCGGCAACGCCCAGCATGGTTTTCTGCGCCAAGTCGATGTCGTTCCAGGAGCCGATGCTCAGCGTGATATCGCCGCGGCGCACGCCGTTGCGGGTAAAATTGCGCACCGGCTGGTTCCATAGCGTCGAATTGGGCGCCAGCACATAGACGCCGTCTGTCGTGCGGAGCTTGGTGGCGAACAGGCCGATTTCCTCGACGGTGCCGGAAATGGCGCCGACCTCGACATATTCGCCGATGCGGAATGGCCTGAGCGCCAGAAGCATGATGCCTGCGGCGATGTTCTGCAGCGTGCCTTGCAGCGCCAGGCCGATTGCCAGCCCGATGGCGCCGATGGCGGCGATGATCGAGGCCGTCTGAACGCCGAACTGGCCGAGCACCATGATGACCACCAGGATCAGGATGGCGTAGCGCACGATCTTCGAGAAGAAATGGCGCAGCGTCGCGTCGAAACCATGGATATGGCCGAGGCCGGCTGAGATCGATCGTTCTGCGAGCCCGGCGACGAGATAGCCGACGACCAGCAGGATGATGGCGCCGATGGCGGAGAAGGAATAGGAAACGATCAGTGTGCTGAGTTGCGCAAGGCCAGCCTGCACGGTGAGCAGCGTGTTCTGGGGGTCGATTGGCATCAGGAAAATCCGTTTGGGGGGTGTGTCGATAACCCCTGCCGCGGCCATGGGTTCCGATTTTTCTCAAGGCTCCGGAACCGGAAGTCTTGCACTGCGTTCGCGGTGGCAGGGCCTCCCGTCTTGAAACTGCAAGGGAACTCTGCCTATCTATAGGGTGTCACCTGATTTCGTGGGTGATTTGGTTGTTCTTGCTGCGAAAGGAAATACACTGAGAACAGCATTGCGGAAGAAGGCTGACATCATGCCTTCGCCGGCCAGGATCAGCGTAGATGACGCCGTGTCCCGTGCCATCAAGACAGTCCTTGCCAGTCTGGAAGACTCCAAGGCCGAAAATATTGTCTCAATCGACATTCAGCGGAAATCGAGCCTCGGCGACTATATGGTCATCGCGTCGGGCCGGTCGCACCGTCATGTCTCGGCTGTCGCCGACCACCTCCTCAAGGCGCTCAAGGATGCCGGTCTCGGCACGGCGCGCGTCGAGGGGCTGTCCGGCGCCGACTGGGTCCTGATCGATTCAGGCGACATCATCGTCCATGTCTTCCGCCCAGAAGTCCGCGAATTCTACAATCTTGAAAAGATGTGGCAGGCGCCGGACCTTGAGGAAGAGACCTTGCACTGAGCTCCGTCTCATGTCGTAACCATCCGGGTGCGACATGGATTGAAAGCTCGCCGAGGCAGGGATGAAGATAGCAGTTCATGCCGTGGGCCGGATGAAGGCCGGCCCCGAGAGAGAACTCGCCGACCGCTATTTCGAGCGTTTCGCCAAGAGCGGCCCGGCGATCGGGTTCGAATTCTCTGGTGTCGCCGAGATCGCCGAGGGACGAGCCCAGAACGCCAATGAGCGCCGCCGCGAGGAAGGCCAGAAGCTGCAGGCACAGCTGCAGCCGGGCACGGCGCTGTTCCTGCTCGACGAACGCGGCAAAAACCTGTCCTCAGACGATTTCGCCAGCCGTATCGGCCAGCTGCGCGATGGCGGACGCAAGGCGTTGGTCATCGCCATTGGCGGCGCCGACGGGCACGACCAGTCGATTCGCGATCAGGCTGAGCTGATAGTCTCGTTCGGCGCGGCGACCTGGCCGCACCAACTGGTGCGCGTCATGCTGGGCGAGCAGCTCTATCGGGCGGCAACGATTCTTTCGGGACATCCCTACCACCGTTCGTAAATCAGTGGGTCGAGGATCAATCGTCCGGATTTCCGCCCCAATGCGCGGCTGTTTTGTGCTAGGCTTCGGTTCGATCATGGTTGATGGTTCGTTAACGAAGCCACGCATAGAGTCGGGCTTCAATGGCTGACAACGGGAAATCACGAACGGGCTTTCGGCACGCGCGCTGCGGCATCGCTGCAGCGGTGGTTTTGCTGTCGCTCGGGCTTGCGCGGGCCGAAAATACGCTGGACGTGGCGCCCGACCCCGATCTGAGCCGTGCCGAATATGAGAAGGTGTCGGCCGAGATCACGCTGTCGTCCGAACGGCTGGCCAAGCTCGCCGCCGACATTGCTTCGGTCAAGAAGGACCATGCCTCGATCACCGCGGCGCTTATCCAGTCGGCGATGACCGAGCAGAAGCTCGGCCAGGACATCGAGGATATCGGCGCCAGGCTCGAAGGACTGAAGGGCGAGGAACAGAAGATCCGTGTCTCGCTGGCGGCGCGGCGCGACGTGCTGGCCGAGGTGCTGGGGGCGCTGCAGCGCATGGGGCTCAATCCGCCGCCGGCGATCCTGGTCAAGCCGGAAGACGCACTGTCGTCGGTGCGCAGCGCCATCCTGCTCGGCGCAGTGGTGCCCGAACTGCGCCAGCAGACCGACAAATTGCTGGCCGACCTCAGGGAACAGACCCGGGTGACGGGCTCGATCGAGGCCGAGCGGACGCGGCTGACGGCGGCGGTCGGCGAGCAGACGGCGGAAAAGAAACGCCTCTCCATGCTGCTCGAAGCCAAGCAGAAGCTCGAGGCGGACACCTGGACGGCGATGGCCGCTGAAAAGCAGCGGTCCCAGGCGCTTGCGGCCAAGGCCGGCAGCCTGAAAGAGCTGATCGCTTCGCTTGAGGCCGACAAGAGCCGCAAGGCGGCGGATGCCGTCAAGGCAGGCGAGCAGAAAGCGGCCGACAGCGATAAGCCCGACGCCGATAACGCCGATGCAGGCACAACCGCGTCGACGGAACTGGCTTCGCTGCCCGTGCCGGAAGGCAACCGCCTCACCGCCGCCGCGCCGTTTTCGGCACTTCAGGGACAGGTCTCGCTGCCGGTCACCGGCAAGATCAAGCTGCGTTTCGGGGCCGATGACGGTAACGGCGCGGTGATGCTTGGCGACATGGTTGCGACACAATCGGGAGCCATCGTCACGGCACCGGCGGACGGAAATGTGCTTTATGCGGGGCCTTTTCGCTCCTATGGTCAACTCTTGATCCTCAATGCGGGAGACGGCTATCATGTCGTTCTGGCGGGGATGAGCAGAATCAGCGTCGCGTCTGGCCAGTCGGTGCTCGCAGGAGAGCCGGTCGGCGCGATGGGAGAGGCCCGGGTGGCAAGCACCTCGGCCTCGAAGAATGGAAATGCCACGCCGGAACTCTATGTCGAGTTCCGCAAGGATGGAAAACCCGTCGATCCGACCCCATGGTGGGCGGACCGCTTCTCTGGAAGGACGTGAAATGATGCGGAAACTGTCGCTTCTTATTGCCGGTGCGCTGATGGGCGCGTCAGCGATGAGCCTGGTCTATGGCGCGCCCGGCTCGACGGCGAACGCTGCAGGCTCCGAGACCTACAAGCAACTGGCGATCTTCGGCGACATCTTCGAGCGCGTGCGGGCGCAGTATGTGACGCCGCCGGACGACAAGTCGCTGGTCGAAAACGCCATCAACGGCATGCTCACCTCGCTCGACCCGCACTCCTCCTACATGAATGCCGAGCAGGCGCAGGACATGCGCGTGCAGACCAAGGGTGAGTTCGGCGGCCTCGGCATCGAGGTCACCATGGAGAACGACTTGGTTAAGGTGATCACGCCGATCGACGACACCCCGGCTGCCAAGGCAGGCGTGCTGGCCGGCGACTATATCGCCAAGATCGACGGCCAAGAGGTTCGCGGCCTGACGCTTAACGATGCGGTCGAAAAGATGCGCGGCCTGGTCAACACGCCGATCAAGCTGACCATCCTGCGCCAGGGCGCCGACAAGCCGATCGAGTTGACGGTGGTGCGCGACATCATCAAGGTCAAGGCGGTCAAGTTCCGGGTCGAGAACGACATCGGCTACATGAAGATCACCTCCTTCACCGAAAAGACCTATGACGACCTCGAGAGCGCCATCGACACCATCAAGAAGCAGGTGCCGAACGACAAGCTCAAGGGCTATGTGCTCGATCTCAGGCTCAACCCGGGCGGCCTGCTCGACCAGGCGGTGAGCGTGTCCGACGCCTTCCTCGACCGTGGCGAGATCGTCTCGACCCGCGGCCGCGACCCGAAGGACGTCACACGCTTCGACGCCAAGGCAGGCGACGACATCGGCGCCAAGCCGCTGATCGTGCTCGTCAATGGCGGTTCGGCCAGCGCCTCCGAGATCGTCGCCGGCGCGCTGCAGGACCTCCGCCGCGCCACAGTGGTCGGCACGCAGTCCTTCGGCAAGGGCTCGGTGCAGACCATCATCCCGCTTGGCGAGAACGGCGCGCTGCGCCTGACGACGGCGCTCTATTACACGCCGTCCGGCAAGTCGATCCAGGGCAAGGGCATCACGCCCGACATCAAGGTCGACCAGCCGCTGCCGCCCGAACTGCAGGGCAGGGACCTGACGCGCGGTGAATCTGACCTCAAGGGCCACATCAAGGGCGCCGACGAGAGCGATACCGGTTCGGGCTCGGCTGCCTATGTGCCGCCGGATCCAAAGGACGATCTGCAGCTGATCTATGCCGAACAGCTGCTGCGCGGCCAGAAGACCGACCCGGCATTCCCGCCGAATCCGGAGAAGGCAGTGCTTAACCAATAAAATCGACTGGTAGCTCTGGCTGCCCAATCGAAGCGATGCAATGCTGCCGGGACCGTGAGGTTCCGGCAGTTTGATTCGGGGGCAGCTGGGCGCTGCGCCTCAAAAGGCGCAGGGGACGCGCCGTCAGTTTTGGATCTGCGCATGGCGAAAAGATTTCGCTGATCACGCGCCCGGGGATGCGGCTTGGCTGACGTCGGCAAGGACATCGAACGCCCGCTCGGACAGACCGTCCGACCGCGTGCTGCGTCGCGCGGGATCAGCGCTGGCGCCGTCGCGGCGACGCTGGTCGTGCTGGCCGCGGTCGGCATCTCCGGCGCGATCGCGCTGCGCGAGAAGCCGTTCCGCAAAACGGAAGCAATCGCGGTCTCGACGCCGAAGGTGACGGCGGCGGCCGAGCCCGCGCCCGCAGCACCCACTGCTCAAGCGACGGCGGCAGCGCCGAAGGCGGAAACGCCCAAGGCCAGCGGTCCGCAGATCATCCATGTGCAAACCCAGGAGGGTGACGGCCCGCCCAATGCAGCCATTGTCATCCACGACCCGTCGACGATCGGCCAGAACCTGAAGATCGCGCATATCCCCGACAGGGCGCTGATCGAGGCCAGCGACACCGGCCCACTCCCGGTTCGCGCCGCTGACGGCCGGCGGCCGTTCGATGTCTATGCGCGGCCGTGGTCGGGTTCGCGCGGCGCTCGCGTGGCAATCGTCATCGGCGGGCTTGCGGTGTCGCAGACCGGCACGCAGGCGGCGATCGCCAAGCTGCCGGCTGAAGTGACTTTGGCCTTTGCGCCGCAAGGCAACAGCATCGGCCGGTGGATGCAGGCGGCACGGCAGAGCGGGCATGAGGTGGTCATGCAGGTGCCGCTCGAACCGTTCGACTATCCCAACGTCAATCCCGGCCGCAACACGCTGACAGTGGCGGCAAGCCCGGACGAGAATCTGAAGAATCTGCGCTGGGCGCTGTCGCGGACCACCAACTATACCGGCGTCATGAACTATATGGGGGCGCGCTTTTCGGCCGACGCGACAGCGATGGGGCCGTTCATGGCCGAGCTTGGCAAGCGCGGCCTTGCCTATGTCGATGACGGCTCGTCCGCGCGGAGCCTGGCGTCCGATCTCGCCTTGAAGGACGGTGTGCCGTTCGTCGCCGGCGATACGGCAATCGACGCCGTGCAGGACCGCGGCGCCATCCTGAAAAAGCTCGACGCGCTGGAAGCGACCGCGCGTGCCAAAGGCTCCGCCGTCGGCATCGGCTCGGCCTTCGACCTCACCGTCGATACCGTGGCGTCCTGGGTGGTCGAAGCAAAAAAGCGCGGCATCGAGATCGTGCCGATCTCGGCGGTGGCCATCGACCCGGAAAAAGGCTGATCATGACGAAGAAACCTGTCGACCCCGAGACGCTGCCTTACCGCCCTTGCGTAGGACTGATGATCCTCAATGGCGACGGGCTGGTCTGGGTCGGGCACCGCATCGCCGAACCGGACAGCGAATTTGCCGGGACCACGCAGCTCTGGCAGATGCCGCAAGGCGGCATCGACGAGGGCGAGGAGCCGCTGCAGGCGGCCGGGCGCGAGCTCTATGAAGAGACCGGCATGCGCTCGGTCACGCTGCTCGACGAGGCGCCGCACTGGATCAACTACGACCTGCCGCCCGATCTGGTCGGCATAGCCCTCAAGGGGCGTTATCGCGGCCAGACGCAGAAATGGTTCGCCTACCGCTTTCACGGCGGGACCAGCGAGATCCAGATCAATCCGCCGCCGGGCGGCCACACCGCCGAATTCGATGAATGGGCATGGCGGCCGATGCAGGACCTGCCCGATCTGATCGTGCCGTTCAAACGGAAGGTCTATGAGGATGTGGTGGCGGCGTTCCGTCATCTTGCCTAGCTGGATGTGACGGTTCGCACGGCACCTGATTCGTGCTTTATTGATCGGGACACCCGCAGCCACGAGACCCATATGAACGACGCCGGGCAATGGCCTCTTAGCGCAGCGTCTGGGCTGCCCCTCACCTGCCTGCCGGCTTTCGTCACTCGAAAAGCCAAGCAGTTGGCTTTTCGTCCGCTTTACGCGGACCGCTCCTCAACTCCCCGTATAGGGCCGGGGAGAAATATCCGGCAGGACAATGAGGGGCAGCGCCGACTTCAGCGGGTCTGCAATGCATAAAGCCAAAGATACGATCAGCGAAGCGGCGGCCGGCGCCATTCTCACCATCGATCTCGGCGCTATCCGAGAGAATTACCGGCGGCTGAACGCGAAGCTCGGCGGCGTGCGCTGCGCCGGCGTCGTCAAGGCCGACGGCTACGGGCTCGGCGCGCGGCAAGTGGCGGCGGCACTGGTTGCCGAAGGCTGCGACAGCTTCTTTGTCGCGCATCTCACCGAGGGTGTCGCGCTGCGCGACGCACTCGGACCGAAGCTGGAAATCCATGTGCTGAATGGCCTGCCGCCGGGCTCGGAACCTGAAGCGGTGGCCGCCGACCTTGTTCCCGTCATCAACAGCACCGGGCAACTGAAGGCGTGGAGCGAGGCAGGCCAAAAGGCCGGCCGCAAGCTCAAGGCCGCCATCCAGGTCGACAGCGGCATGTCGCGGCTGGGCATGGCGCCGGCAGAGGTCGAGGCGCTTACGGCCGATGCTTTCGCCGGCGTCGATGTCGTCCTCGTCATGAGCCATCTGGCCCGTGCCGACGAACCGACCAATGCGGCCAATGACGCGCAACTCAGGGAGTTCGAACGGCTGCGCAAAGTGCTGCCCAAGGCGCCGGCGTCGCTGGACAATTCCTCCGGCATCTTTCTTGGGCCGCGCTATCAGTACGACCTCGCGCGTCCGGGCGCTGCGCTCTACGGCATCAATCCGACGCCTGATGAGGCGAACCCGATGCTGCCGGTGGTGCGGCTCGAGGCAAAGATCATCCAGACACGCGGCATCGATAAGGGCGCGGGCGTCGGCTACGGACATGCGTTTCTGGCCAGCGGTCCCTTGCGCGCGGCCACGATCTCGCTCGGCTATGCCGATGGCTGGCACCGGCGCGCGGCTTCGGCTGCCTGGCTCGACGGCGTGCGACTGCCCTTTGTCGGGCGGGTGTCGATGGATTCGATCATACTTGACATCTCGGCCCTGCCGGCCGGCCGGCTGCGCGAGGGTGACCTTGTCGAACTGCTAGGCCCCTCGCAGAGCGTCGATGACGCCGCCGGTCATGCCGGCACGATCGGTTATGAAATCCTGACCAGTCTCGGCCCCCGCTTCCACCGCCGCTATATCAACGAATAGAGCCGCGACACGCCGCCCCTTGGCGGACGCCGCAGAATCCGGCAGACAGGAGGCGGCGGCCCTCTGACGGAAGTCGTCGTGGAGAGTGATGCGATGAAGATCTTCGTGTTGGGCGGCGGCGTTATCGGGGTCACCACTGCCTATTATCTCGCTGAGGCCGGCCACGAGGTGACGGTGTTCGACCGCCAGAAAGGGCCGGCGCTGGAAACCAGCTTCGCCAATGCCGGCGAGATCTCGCCGGGCTATGCTTCGCCCTGGGCCGGCCCCGGCATTCCGCTGAAGGCAATCAAGTGGCTGTTGATGAAGCACGGCCCGCTGGTGGTGCGGCCGGCCTTCGATCCGTATATGTGGACATGGCTCATCAAGATGCTGCGCAATTGCACCGCGGATCGCTATGCCATCAACAAGGCGCGCATGGTGCCGCTCGCCGAATACAGCCGCGACACGCTGAAGGCGCTGCGCGAGGCGACCGGCATCGCTTATGATGAGCGGACCAAGGGCACGCTGCAGCTGTTTCGCACGCAAAAGCAGCTCGACGGCACCGGCGGCGATGTAGAGGTGCTGAAGAAATATGGCGTTCCCTACGAGTTGCTCGATCCCGAAGGCTGCATTGGCGCCGAACCTGCGCTGGCCGGCGTGCGGGAAAAGTTTGTCGGCGGGCTGAGATTGCCCGGCGACGAAACTGGCGACTGCAAGATGTTCACCGATCGGCTGGCCGAGCTCTGCGTGGCGCGCGGCGTCACGTTCGAGTACGGTACGCAGATCCGGCGCTTCTCCAAGAACCGCAATCGCATCGTCAGCGTCGGCACCGACCAGCGCTCGCGCGCGGCCGACGCTTATGTGCTGGCGCTGGGCAGCTATTCGGCGCGCTTCATGCGCCTGCTCAGGCGCCCGATCCCGGTCTATCCGGTCAAGGGCTATTCGATCACCGTTCCGATCAAGGACGCGGCCGCCGCCCCGGTGTCGACGGTAATGGACGAAACCTACAAGGTGGCGATCACCAGGCTCGGCGACCGCATCCGCGTCGGCGGCACGGCGGAGATTTCCGGCTTCGATCTCAGGCTGCATGAATCGCGCCGGCGCACCCTCGAACATTCGGTCGGCGATCTGTTCCCGGATGGCGGCGACCTCAAGGCGGCGTCCTTCTGGTGCGGGCTGCGGCCGATGACGCCGGACGGGCCGCCGCTGGTCGGCCGCACCGAGTTCTCCAACCTCTATCTCAACACCGGGCACGGCACGCTTGGCTGGACCATGGCCTGCGGCTCGGCCAAGGTGCTGTCCGACATCATCTCCAGCAAGGTGCCTGATATCGATGTGCGGGAGCTGGGGCCGGAGCGGTATTTGAGGTAGGGGTGCTTTTTAAAGCTGGCGGCCAGCACCCCTCTGTCCTACCGGACAGAGGGGTGTAAAGGATCGCTACAGAACGGCATTCCTTCAGCCTCGCCAGCCCCTCAAAACGCCTCCTTCACCCAACCCTTCGAGAACAGCCATCGGTAGGCCCACGGTATCGTCACCTTGGTCGATACCGGGTTCGAATGGGCGACATAGTCGTCATAGACCGGCTGCATCCTGGCGTAGAAGGCAGGGTCGAGCACCGTCATGCCGTTCTCCAGATCGTGGAAGAAACTGCGGTTGTTGAGATTGACCGACGAGATCGTCACCAGCCTTTCGTCGATCATCATGATCTTGGAGTGCAGCACGACATCGGGCGCCTTGAATTCGCGGATGTTGATGCGGTCGCCATATTTCTCGACGAACAGCTTGTTGAGCGCGGTCAGCAGCTTGCCGCCAATATCGCCCTTGAGGTCGATGCGGCCGACAATGTCGATCCTGACGCCGCGCGCCAGCGCCCGCTCGATGGCCAGGCTGAGCTTCGGCGTCAGATTAAGGTAGGGATTGACGATCTCGATATGGTGCCGGACAGTGTCGATCAGCTCGACGAAATAGGTCTCGAGCGCATGGTTGTCCTCGTAGGGCACGGAAATGAAATGGCGCACCGTGCCCGGCAGGCGCCGGCTGTCGGAGCGCACCGGAATGGAGAAGGGTCTTGCGATGTTGGTGTCGGCGTCGCGCAGCCACAATGTCGAGAGATGCGCGGCCAGCGTCTCGACCGTGGCCGGGTCGGCAAACTCGATGTCGAAATCGCTCCAGTTCGAATAGTAGTTGAGGGAGAGGCCGTCGGTCTTGCCGTATTGCTCGAGGTTCGGATAGCGCGACAGGTCGCTCGGCTTGTGGAACAGGAAGCCGTCATGAATGTTGCGGCCGCCGATGATGACGCGCGAGCGGGCTGGATCCTCGGCAAGTGTCGCCAGCATCTTGACGTGATGGGTCTTGTGCAGCTGTGACAGTTGCTCGTCGACCGGCGCGCCGTGGTCGGCCCGCCAACGATATTCCTGCAACTCGACATTGGGATAATCGGCCGCCAGCCGGTGCAGCAGGGCATCGTCCTTGTCGCGCTCCAGCACGTCTGTGACCATGATGCGCACTTTGGTGCCGAGGGCTGCGTGATGGCGGATCAGCCGCTCGATGACGCGGCCGGAAAAATCGGCCTTGAACTCCAGCGACGACAGATAGACCAGCTTGAGTTTCGGCGCGCGCGAGAAATCGAGCGGCAGTTCGGGGTCGGCCTTGTCGAAGGCGCTGTCGGGTAAAGGCGCGCCGAGCAGCGCTTCGACCTTGGCGTTGAAGCCGTCGCGCGACTTGCGTAACAGGCGCGGTGACCCGAGTGGCAGCGAACAGGTCTGCGACAGCCAGCGGCCGGCATAGAAGACGCGGGCGAGTTCATCCAGGCCGGATGGACCGGGCACTGGACAACGCTCGTAGCGGCTGTCGAGCGCGGCTATCGCCGGATAGGCAACCTCTTCGCGCAGGATGGTGAGCGGGGCGCCTGTCGGCGCCAGGCTGGAGCTGAGCTTGAGACTGCAGCGGTTCAGGCCATTGCTGGGGAACAGGCTGGCGGTTTGCCCGGCCGACAGGCGGAGCCGGAAGGCGGCGCCGCTCGCCACGCTGCGCGAGCCACCGCCAGCGCGAATCGCCAGCGCGCCGTCGCAGGCGCCTGATATGTCGACTGGCTGCTGGCCCGACTGGTGCAGCACGACCTCGACCGAGCGCGCCTGCAGGCCGGAAAAGCTGAACGTCTTTGGCGCGGAGGGCCGCGCGGCGGCGTCGACATAGAGCGTCTGCCGCGACACGCGCCAACGACCGTCGAAATGGCCTTCGCCGGGCTTGCCCTCTGCCGGCATCTGTTCGGCGGTGACCGGTTTCGCCAGCCGTTCCAGCGTCCGGTAGGTGGCCTGGAAATCGCGGTTGGCGATGGCGTGGCGGTCATGGCCGAACGGACCGGTGCCGTTCGCCCTGTCGATGGCGCCGATCTGGTTGTGGGCGAGCAGCGCCAGAAACTGCCTTTCATAGTCGCGGGCGCCGGCATCGCCGAAAAACGCTGCTGCTGCAGTCTGCGGTCCCGGCGTGTCGGCCGATAGCGACGGCCGGCCGCAATCCTTCGCATCGGGAAAGAAATCGCAGCTGTGCCGGATCGGGGCGGCGCAACCGGCAAGGGCCGCCAGCCCCAGCCCGGCCAAGGCCAGGCAGATGGCGCGGTTCATCCGGTCGCACCGTTCATCGTCTTCAGTTCAGCCGGATCGCGCGGCGGCAGGAAGCCTTGCGGAAACACCTTGCAGACGGGAAGCGCGAAAGTGGCGATCAAAAGCTCGGCCTCGCCGCGCATCTTTTTCGGCGCTGTCTTGTCATCACGGATCACCTTTGCCGAGGCGACGAGCGCGCCGTCGCAGTCGCAATGATTATGGCGCGCGATGTAGCAGGCGTCATGGATTTGGCAGGCGCTGTCGAGGCGATTGACAGGGCGAGCCGAGAGGTCGCCGGTGCGGGTGCCGGGACCGCAATAATTGCCGAAGACGAAAGGCGACGGGCGGGCCATTGCGATACGGACCGGCTTGGGCAGTTCGGCTTCCGGAACTTCGGTCCATGGATTGGCGCAGGCGGAAAGCGCGACAAGCGGCAAGATGGCGAGCACCGCTCGCATTTTGATCCGCACCAGCTTTGCAAAAAAGTGTCCCACCCGGCGCAGCCAATCCTTAATGATAGGCGACATCGCGCTTGTTGCCACACTGGCCGATTTTGTGGCGAAGGCAAGGCGGCGCGGCCATCAGACAAACAGCCCGCGCTCTCTCTCGACCGCCTTGGTGATGAAGTTGGCGACGATCTGCACGCGGCGCAGCGGCCGGACCGATTCATGATAGACCAGCCAGTAGGCGCGGCGGATCGGCGTCACGATGTTGACGGGGATCAGCTCCGGCATCGAGCGGGCGACAAAGGTGTGCAAGATGCCGATGCCGGCGCCCGACCGCACCGCTTCGGCCTGGCCCAGCGCTGAGGAGATGGCGAAGCTGGTGCGCCAGTCCGGGCTGAACTCCGCCGCATAGTCGAGCGACGGGCTGACGATCAGGTCTGGGACATAGCCGATCAGCGTATGCTGGCCGAGTTCGGCAGCGGTCTCGGGTAAGCCGTGCGCCTGCGCATAGTCCCGCGAGGCAAACAGGCCGAGGGTGTAGTCGACCAGCTTTCCCGCCACCAGCCTGCCTTCGCTCGGCCGCTCGACGGTGATGGCGATGTCGGCCTCGCGCCGCGACAGCGAGAAGGAACGCGGCACCGGCACCAGCTGGATGGTGAGTTCGCGGTGCAGCGCGGTCAGCGCGCCAAGACGCGTGGCGAGGAATGCAACGCCAAACCCGTCGGGCGCGCCGATGCGCACCGTGCCTGAGATATCGTCGCCTTCGCCCGACACGGCGGAGCGCGCGGCGATCATGTCGGCTTCCATGCGCTCGGCAATGTCGAGAAAGCGCTGGCCGGCCGGCGTCAGCTCGCTGCCGGTGGTAAGCCGGCGAAACAGTTTTGTCCGTAACGCATCCTCAAGCGCTGCGATGCGGCGCGAGACGGTGGCGTGATTGAGTTCCAGCCGCTTGGCGGCGCCAAGGATCTGCCCGGCGCGGGCCACGGCGAGGAAGATGCGGACGTCATCCCAGTTCATTGGGGTGGTCCGGGCTAGCGGCGAACGCGGCGTTCCCGCCCACCCCCCTCTGGCCTGCCGGCCATCTCCCCCGCAAGGAGGGAGATTGGCAGCTCCGCCACCTGCGTCTCTTTTGCTGCGTTGAAGATTTGCGAAGGCGGCGGCCACATCTGATCTCCCCCCTTGCGGGGGAGATGTCCGGCAGGACAGAGGGGGGTGTGACGGAGCGCAACCTTCGGGCCTTTCAGCAATCTGTAATTTGCGGCAATTAATGCACACTCGTCCTTCGTTGTCTATTTCTTGCACAACGGTTGCGTTTCCCCTCGCGTTGCCTTCGCGCCTGCAAAGGCGTTGAATGCTTCATCACAAACTCAGGGAGAGAAACCATGATCGAATACGGTCATTTCATCGGCGGCAAGCATGTCGCCGGGACCAGCGGGCGCAAGCAGGACGTCATGCAGCCCATGGATGGCTCGGTGCGCGGCACGGTGGCGCTGGCTTCGCCGGCGGAACTGCGTGCGGCTGTCCTGAATGCCAAGGAAGCACAGATCAAATGGGCTGCGACCAACCCGCAGCGGCGTGTGCGCGTGCTGATGAAGTTTCTGGAACTGGTTGCCCGCGACTATGACGAACTGGCCGATCTCCTGGCGCGCGAGCACGGCAAGACCATTGCCGACGCCAAGGGCGACATCCAGCGCGGCCTCGAAGTGGTCGAAGTCTGCATCGGTGCGCCGCACATGATGAAGGGCGAGTTCACCGACGGCGCCGGCCCCGGCATCGATGTCTATTCGATGCGCCAGCCGCTTGGCGTCGTTGCCGGCATCACCCCGTTCAATTTCCCGGCCATGATCCCGCTGTGGAAGATTGCCCCGGCGCTGGCCTGCGGCAACGCCTTTATCCTGAAGCCTTCCGAGCGTGACCCTGGCGTGCCGATGCGCATCGCCGAACTGTTCCTCGAGGCTGGCCTGCCGGCTGGCGTCCTCAACGTCGTCAATGGCGACAAGGACGTCGTCGACGCCATCCTCGACGATCCTGATATCAAGGCTATCGGCTTTGTCGGCTCGACGCCGATCGCGCATTACATCTATTCGCGCGGCACGGCGGCGGGAAAACGCGTGCAGTGCTTTGGCGGCGCCAAGAACCACATGATCATCATGCCCGACGCCGACATGGACCAGACGGTCGATGCGCTGATCGGCGCCGGCTACGGCTCGGCCGGCGAGCGCTGCATGGCGATCTCGGTTGCCGTTCCCGTCGGCAACGACACCGCCAACCGGCTGATGGAAAAGCTGATCCCGCGTGTCGAAAGCCTCAAGGTCGGCCCGTCGACGGATTCGTCCGCCGATTTCGGCCCGCTGGTGACGGCGCAGGCATTGGAACGCGTCAAGGGTTATGTCGACACCGGCGTCAAGGAAGGCGCCAAGCTGGTCGTCGATGGCCGCGGCTTCTCCATGCAGGGCTACGAGGATGGCTACTATATGGGCGGCTGCCTGTTCGACAATGTGACCGCTGACATGCGCATCTACAAGGAAGAGATCTTTGGTCCGGTGCTGTCGGTGGTGCGTGCGCCGACCTATGAGAGCGCCATCAAGCTCGCCAACGATCATGAGATGGGCAATGGCGTGGCCATCTTCACCCGTGACGGGGATGCTGCTCGTGATTTTGCTTCGCGCGTCCAGGTCGGCATGGTCGGCATCAACGTGCCGATCCCGGTTCCGATCGCTTACTACACGTTCGGCGGCTGGAAGGCGTCGTCCTTCGGCGACCTCAACCAGCATGGTCCGGACGCGTTCCGCTTCTACACCAAGACCAAGACGGTGACCTCGCGCTGGCCCTCAGGCATCAAGGACGGTGCCGAGTTCGTCATCCCGACGATGAACTGACCGGACGATTTCGAAGATCGGCAAGAAGGCCTGGGTTCAACGTTCCGGGCCTTTCTTTGTACGAAACCGACATTGGCCATCACGTTCAAGCGATGGAACCAAGAGCCGGTCATCTGCCTTAAATTGCATTCCTGCCGTGGTGCAGGCCATCAAAATAGCGCCGGTAGCAGCCGGGGTTCTCGTCTGGCGCAAGGAGGTGTCAGATGACACGACGTCTTGTGGCGGCGATGTTCTTTGCGGTGTTCGCGATGTCCGGCATCGCCCAGGCTAAAGCGGATCAATGCGCGGCGCGGACCGACCTGGTCAAGGCGCTCGGCGAGAAGTTCCACGAAAACCAAGCCGCTCGTGGCCTGGTGAACCCAAATGTGGTGCTTGAGATATTCGTCTCCGACCAGGGCACCTGGACCATCCTGGCCACCGACACACACGGCCAAAGCTGCATCATCACGGCTGGCGAAGGCTGGGACGGGGCGACCATGGCCGCAGTCTTGCCGGGCACCTGATAAAGACCGGTCGGAAGTCTGGAGCAGAGACGGAGTTCAGCGTGTGGCGGCCACTTCGGCATGGCCGCGCAGCAGTGCCATAAGGCGTTTGGCGTCCTTGGCGGCAGCCTCTTCGTCACCGGCCAGGATCGAGCGGATTAGCGCGACGTGGTGTTCGGCCGATTCGGCCAGCCCTGTGTCGGCCTTGTAGCGAAACCAGAAGCGGCGGCTGTGGGTCTGCAGGGGCGCGGCCAGACGGGCCGCAAAAGGGTTGTCGGCGGCCATCGCCAAGGCCTCGTCGAGCGCCTTGTCGGCCTGGATGAAGGCCAGCACATTGCCCGAGATGACGGCCTTCTGCATGGCAAGGGCTGCCTCATGAAACAGGTCGGCGGCCTCACGGGTGACGAAGCGGGCGGCCGAGCGCGCCAGCACCACCTCGACGCCGCGCCTGGCATCCAGCACGCGCAGCCAGTCGCCGGGATGAAGCGGGGCAATTGCGATTCCGGCGCGTGGCCTGACGTCGAGCAGTCCTTCCCAAGCGAGGCGCTGGATTGCTTCGCGGACCGGCGTACGACCGAGCGCCAGCTTTTCGATCAGCGCGCCTTCCGTCACGAAGCTCGCCGGCGCCAGTTCCAGCGTCACGATCATATGCTCGAGTACATGGTAGGCCTTGGCGGCGGCCGGCTCGGGGTATGCTGTCTCACTGGATATCAAAGGTGGGCTCCTGATATATCTTCCATATATCACAACGGATTCCTCATTGACAGCCGGTTTTCCAACAGATATACGGCTGATATATCAGATGGAGAGACGATCATGTGGACCGGAGTTTTCCCCGCCGTCACGACCAAATTCACCGAAGACGACCGCCTCGACCATGCCGAAATGGAGCGCTGCTTTGCGTTGCAGATGGAGGCAGGCTGCGACGGTATCATCGTCTGCGGTTCGCTCGGCGAAGGGCCGATGCTGTCGCATGACGAGAAGATCGAGGTGCTGAAGACGGCGCAGAAAGTTGCAGGCAACAAGCCGGTGCTGCTGACGGTCAACGAGGCGGGCACCCGTGAAGCCGCAAGCATCGCCAGGCGCGCCGCAAAGGAAGGCGCCAACGGGCTGATGGTGGTGCCGAGCCCGATCTATCACACCAACCCGGAAGAGACGGTCGCCGCCTTGCGCGCCGTCGCTCAGGCCGGCGACCTGCCGGTGATGATCTACTCCAACCGCCTCGCCTACCGCGTCGACGTCACCGTCGACCAGATGGAGGAACTGGCCGCCGACAAGCGCTTCGTCGCCATCAAGGAGTCCTCCGACGACATCCGCCGCTCGACAGAGATCATCAACCGCTTCGGCGACCGCTACGATCTGTTCACCGGCGTCGACAATCTCGCCTTCGAGGCGCTGTCGGTGGGCGCCATCGGCTGGGTGGCGGGTCTGGTCGTCGCCTTCCCGCGCGAGACCGTCGCCATCTACCAGCTGATGAAGCAGGGCCGCCGCGAGGAGGCGCTTTCGATCTACCGCTGGTTCCGGCCGCTGCTCGATCTCGATGTCTCGACCTATCTGGTCCAAAACATCAAGCTTGCCGAAGTGCTCGCGATCGACACAAATGACCGCGTGCGCATGCCGCGCCAGCCGCTGTCGGGCGAGCGCCGCAAAGCGGTCGAGAAGATCGTCAAGGACGCGCTGGCGGTACGGCCGAAGCTGCCGCAGTTCTGAAGGCTTTCTTCTCCCCATTCACGGGGAGAAGATGGCGGCAGCCGGATGAGGGGCAGCGCCGACGTGCAAGGAAATTCCAGGGACACAGAGGAGGGCCGCCCCTCCTCATCCGCCCTTCGGGCCCCTTCTCCCCGTGAACGGGGAGAGAGGGTAGATATCGCCATTGTCGGTGGCGGCATTGTCGGCATCTGCGCGGCGGCCATGCTGGCCGAGGCCGGGCGCAGCGTCACGGTCTTCGACCGCACCGGCATCTGCGAGGAGACAAGTTCCGGCAATGCCGCCGCCTTCGCCTTCTCCGACGTGCTGCCGCTGGCGCATAAGGGCATGATGCGGCACTTGCCGAAATGGCTTGCCGATCCGCTCGGGCCACTCAGCATCCCGCCAGCCTATCTGCCGAAGCTGTTGCCTTGGCTGTTGCGCTTCTGGCGCGCCGGCGCACCGGCAAAATATGAGGCGAGCCTTGCTGCTCAGGCAGACATGATGAAGCTCGCCGAGGCCGAATGGATGGGACTGCTCGACCGTTCCGGCACGCGGCCGATGCTGCGCGAAGACGGTTCGCTGGAACTTTATGAAAGCGAGGCCGAGTTTCAGGCCGGCCTCCCGGGCTGGGCGGCGCGCCAGCGCTTCGGCATCGACTTTCGCCATGTCGAAGGCGACGAACTGGCGCGGCTGCAGCCGGGACTGTCGCCGCGCTTCATCAAGGGCACCTTCGTGCCGGGCTGGAAGACCGTCGCCGATCCGAAACTGCTCGGCAAGGCGGTGTGGGCCTATGCCGAAAGGCTGGGCGCGCGTTTCGAAAAGGCGCGCATAGAGCGCGTCGCCGCCAACCCTGATGGCGCGACGCTGACGCTGACCGACGGCACGACCAGGCAGGCAAGACATCTTGTCGTGGCCGCCGGGGCATGGTCGCATCTGCTGGCGAAGGCGCTTGGCGACACCATCCCGCTCGAAACCGAGCGCGGCTACAACACCACACTGCCGAAGACCGCTTTCGACGTGCAGCGAATGCTGATCTTTTCCGGCCATGGCTTCGTCATCACGCCACTCGACACGGGCTTGCGCGTCGGCGGCGCCGTCGAGTTGGGCGGTCTCGACCGGCCGCCGAATTTTGCGCGCTCGAAGGCCATGCTGGAAAAAGCCAGACAGTTCCTTCCGGGGCTGGACGCGTCAGGTGGCCGCGAATGGATGGGCTATCGCCCGTCGCTGCCGGATTCGCTCCCGGCGATCGGCACGGCGCGAACCGCGCCCAACGTTGTCTACGCCTTCGGCCATGGCCATCTCGGCCTGACCCAGGCGGCGGCCACCGGCCGCTTGATCCGCGATCTTGTTCTCGGGCAGACTTCGCGGATCGATCTTGCCCCCTTCAGCCCGCAACGGTTTTGAGTTCGAGGAAATCATGGCCAGAAAATCCTTCTTTTGCATCGACGGCCATACCTGCGGCAATCCGGTGCGGCTGGTGGCCGGCGGCGGTCCCTTGCTCGAGGGGTCGACGATGATGGAGCGGCGGGCGCATTTCCTGGCGGAGTATGACTGGATCCGCACCGGGCTGATGTTCGAGCCACGCGGCCACGACGTCATGTCGGGCTCGATCCTCTATCCGCCGACGCGCGAGGATTGCGACATAGCCATCCTGTTCATCGAGACGTCGGGCTGCCTGCCGATGTGCGGCCACGGCACGATCGGCACGGTGACGATGGCCATCGAACATGGGCTGATCAAGCCGAAGACACCCGGCGTGCTCCGGCTCGACACACCGGCCGGGCTGGTTATCGCCGAATACAAACAAGTCGGCGACTATGTCGAGGAGGTGCGCATCACGAATGTGCCGTCCTTCCTTTATGCCGAGGGACTGACGGTCGACTGCCCGCAGCTTGGCGAGATCACTGTCGATGTCGCCTATGGCGGCAATTTCTACGCAATCGTCGAGCCGCAGGCGAATTTTCGCGACATGGCTGATTATTCCGCCAGCGATTTCATCGCCTGGAGCCCCGTGGTGCGGCAGCGGCTCAACGAGAAGTACTCGTTCGTGCATCCGGAAAACCCCGGCATCAACCGGCTGTCCCACATGCTGTGGACGGGCGAGCCGACAGTGGAGGGGGCCGACGCACGCAACGCCGTCTTCTATGGCGACAAGGCGATCGACCGCTCACCTTGCGGCACCGGCACCTCGGCGCGCATGGCGCAGCTCCATGCCAAGGGCAAGCTCAAGGCCGGCGACAGTTTTGTCCACGAATCGATCATCGGCTCGCTGTTCAAGGGCAAGGTCGAGAAGGACGTCACTGTTGCCGGCAAGCCGGCCATCATTCCCTCGATCGGCGGCTGGGCGCGGATGACCGGCCTGAACACCATCTTCATCGACGACCGCGATCCGTTCGCGCACGGTTTTGTGGTTAAGTGATACGGTAGGCTGCCGATCATCCACCGAGACCAGGACTTGGGCCCAGGGCGGGACCTCTTGGCGAAACCAGTCAGCGAAAGGTTAGCGCGTTGGGCGAGGCATCCACCGCCATAGTCGGAAGTAACCCATGTTGCAGCTGGTCAGTACGGAATGTGGCTAAAAAACGAAGCCCGCCAACAACGCAAAGATTCGTCTCATCACCTAATTTTGACCGGGATTTCTTCGAAATGAGGTCGCTGGTCCGGCTGAATCGTCAAAGACATTGCGTTATGCCAATGATAGGGTCCGCGATAGTCCAGGGGTCGGGAGCAAAAAAACGGGCAATCGGAAGGCGTGCCGGCAAAACACGCTCAACGTTTGAAAAATCACGTTGCAATCCGGGCTCGAAACTTTACGACTAGGGGAAATACGAAAAGGAATGCGTCTGCATGGGCGACATTCCAGGGGAGCCATGTACACATGCAGTACTTTGTCCAGCAGCTTATCAATGGGCTGACGCTGGGATCGATCTATGGGCTGATCGCAATCGGCTACACGATGGTCTACGGCATCATCGGCATGATCAACTTCGCCCACGGCGACATTTTCATGGTCGGGGCATTCGCCGCCCTCGTCGTCTTCCTCATCCTCGGCTCCTTGTTCTATTCAGTGCCGGTCGTCCTGGCGCTGCTGATCATGATGATCGTGGCGATGCTGCTCACCAGCCTCTACAACTGGACGATCGAGAAGGTGGCCTACCGGCCGCTGCGCGGTTCGTTCCGGCTGGCGCCGCTGATCACGGCCATCGGCATGTCGATCGCGCTGTCGAACTTCATCCAGGTGACGCAAGGCCCGCGCAACAAGCCGATCCCGCCGATGGTCAGCCAAGTCTACAACATCAACGGCATCAGCGTGTCGCTGAAGCAGATCATCATCGTCGTCGTCACCGCCCTGCTGCTGGCGCTGTTCTGGTACCTGGTCAACAGGACTTCCCTCGGCCGGGCGCAAAGGGCGTGCGAGCAGGACCGCAAGATGGCGGCGCTGCTCGGCGTCGATGTCGACCGTACGATCTCGATCACCTTCATCATGGGTGCAGCGCTTGCGGCCGTCGCGGGCACGTTATTCCTGATGTATTACGGCGTCATCGCCTTTTCCGACGGCTTTGTGCCGGGGGTCAAGGCCTTCACTGCGGCCGTTCTCGGCGGCATCGGGTCTCTGCCGGGCGCGGTGCTTGGCGGGCTTTTGATCGGCTTCATCGAGAGCATGTGGTCGGCGTATTTCTCGATCGACTACAAGGACGTCGCGGCGTTCTCGATCCTGGCGATCGTGCTGATCTTCCTGCCTTCCGGCATTTTGGGCCGGCCAGAAGTCGAAAAGGTCTGAGACAATGGCGGTTTCCGTATCCTCGGAGCGCGACACCGTCGCCTCCCCCGTGCAGCGTGCATTGCGCGAAGCGTTCTATGCCGGCGCCATCTCGCTGGGGTTGTTCATTCTCTTCATCGGCCTGAAGACCGACCAGAACATCAGCAACCAGCTGATCCTGGTGCAGCGCTGGTTGCTGCTCATCACCGTGGTCGTGCTGACCATGCTTGGCCGCTTCTTCTACACTGCCTATGGCCAGCCGTTCATGGCCAATCAGAAGATCACCAATGTCGCCACCGGCCTGTTGCCGGCGAGCGTCGCGTCGCGCTTCTTCCTGCTTCCGGCCTTCATCGTCGCCGTCGTGTTGGCGGTTGTCCTAGTTGCGTTCGGCAGCGCCCTGCCGGCGTTGGTGGGGCCCGATCTGGCCGGCTACCTTCAGTTCCTGCGCGCATTGGCCGTCATTTACGCGCTCGCTTGCGTGATCTTCTATTTCCGCTCCTTCATCCACGCCAATTTCACCAAGCTCGGCATTGCGGCGCTGGTGCTATACCCGATCCTCGTCGTCGTGGTGCTGTCGATCTACGCGTGGTCGATAACCGGCGGCCTGCAGGGCTCGTTGAAGTGGGTCGACAATTTCGGCATCCAGATCCTGATCTATGTGATGCTGGCCTGGGGGCTGAACATCGTCGTCGGCCTCGCCGGCCTGCTCGATCTCGGCTACGTCGCCTTTTACGCGGTCGGCGCCTATGCCTATGCGTTGCTCGGTTCGCAATACGGCCTGTCGTTCTGGATCCTGCTGCCCGCCGCCGGCGCCATGGCCGCCTTCTGGGGCGTTATGCTCGGCTTTCCGGTGCTCAGGCTTCGTGGCGATTACCTGGCGATCGTGACGCTGGCCTTCGGCGAGATCATCCGCCTGGTGCTGATCAACTGGCGTGAAGTCACCAACGGGTCGGCCGGCATCTCCGGCATCCCGAAGGTCACCTTCTTCGGCCTGATGACGTTCAATTCGACGGACCCGAACTACATCGGCAAGATGCTGCACATCGCCCAGTCAAGCGCCTACTACAAGATCTTCCTCTACTATCTCATTCTCGGCCTGGCGCTGCTGACCGCCTTCGTCACCATCAGGCTCAGGCGCATGCCTGTCGGCCGCGCCTGGGAGGCGCTGCGCGAGGACGAGATTGCCTGCCGCTCGCTTGGCATCAACACCACCACCACCAAGCTCACCGCCTTTGCCACCGGCGCCATGTTCGGCGGTTTTGCCGGCGCCTTCTTCGCCGCACGGCAAGGCTTCGTCAGCCCTGAATCCTTCGTCTTCCTCGAATCGGCGATCATCCTGGCCATCGTGGTGCTCGGCGGCATGGGCTCGCTGGTCGGCATCGCGGTCGCCGCGCTGGTGATGATCGGCGGCACCGAGGCGCTGCGCGAACTCGATTTCCTGAAAAGTGTCTTCGGAAAAGATTTCACCCCGGAGCTTTACCGCATGCTTTTGTTCGGCATGGCGATGGTCATCGTCATGCTGTGGAAGCCGCGCGGCTTTGTCGGCAGCCGTGAACCGACGGCCTTCCTCAGTGAACGAAAAGCGGTCTCCTCCTCCTTCACCAAGGAAGGGCACGGCTGATGAGCGCGACCTCCATTCAGAAGACCAATCCGGGTATGAAAGACGCCATCCTCCAGGTCGAGCATCTTTCGATGAAGTTCGGCGGCCTGATCGCCATCGGCGACCTGTCGTTCCAGGCCAAGCGCGGCGAGATCACCGCTCTGATCGGACCCAATGGCGCCGGCAAGACCACCGTCTTCAATTGCATCACCGGCTTCTACAAGCCGTCGGAAGGCATGATTACGCTCAACCGGGCCGACGGCTCGAGCTTCCTGCTCGAACGGCTGCCCAATCATGAGATCCCGGCGCGCGCCAAGGTGGCGCGCACCTTCCAGAACATCCGCCTGTTCTCGGGCATGACGCTGCTGGAGAATCTGCTGGTTGCCCAGCACAACAAGCTGATGAAGGCATCCGGCTATACGATCCTGGGCCTGTTCGGGATCGGCGGCTACCGCAGGGCCTCGGCTGAATCGGTGGAGCTTGCCAAGCACTGGCTGGAGAAGGCCGATCTTGTCGATCGCGCCGACGATCCGGCCGGCGACCTGCCCTATGGCGCGCAGCGGCGCCTCGAGATTGCGCGCGCCATGTGCACAGGGCCCGAACTTCTGTGCCTCGACGAGCCTGCGGCCGGTCTCAATCCGAAGGAGTCGGCTGCGCTGAATTCGCTGCTGATGGACATCAAGAGCAGTACCTCGATCCTGCTGATCGAACATGACATGTCGGTGGTCATGCAGATTTCCGACCATGTCGTGGTGCTTGAATATGGCCGCAAGATTTCCGACGGCAGCCCGCAATCGGTGCGTACCGACCCGCGCGTCATCGCCGCCTATCTCGGCGTCGACGACGAGGAGGTCGAGACGGTGCTGACCGAGGTTGGCGATGAAGACGTCATCGAGCAGCTGGACATCGGGCCGGATTCGGCTCACGGACCAGGCACATCGTCTTCCTATCTCGCCGGCCCGGTAAGCGACACGATCGGCCACAGCCAGGGCGAGCGGGTCACGGTGTCGAAGGGAGCTTCAAAGGCCACCCAATACGATACAAGAGCCAACTCCGCGCCAAGAGCACCGTCCGAGCGTCTAACGGCCAAGTCCAAGCCGGCGGCCACCAAATCCCCGACAGGCAAGCCGCGCGGAGGGCGTAAGTGATGGCCGAGACAACGCTGCTCGACATCAAGGGCGTCGAGACCTACTACGGCAACATCAAGGCGCTGAACGGCGTCGATGTCCACGTCAACCAGGGCGAGATCGTCGCGCTGATCGGCGCCAACGGCGCCGGCAAGTCGACGCTGATGATGACCATCTTCGGTGCGCCGCGCGCTCGTGCCGGCTCAATCACTTTCGCCGGCACCGACATCACCCAGATGCCGACGCACGAGATCGCCCGCATGCGCATTGCGCAGTCGCCGGAAGGCAGGCGCATTTTCCCGCGCATGACGGTGATGGAAAACCTGCAGATGGGCGCCGGTCTCGACAATCTCAAGCACTATGACGAAGATGCTGAGAAGGTGTTCGCGTTGTTCCCGCGCCTCAAGGAGCGCATTGCCCAGCGCGGCGGCACGCTGTCGGGCGGCGAGCAGCAGATGCTGTCGATCGGACGTGCGCTGATGGCGCGGCCGAAGCTGCTGCTGCTCGACGAGCCGTCGCTGGGTCTGGCGCCGCTGATCGTCAAGCAGATCTTCGATGCCATCCGCGAGCTGAACCGCACGCAAGGGCTGACCGTGTTCCTGGTCGAGCAGAACGCCTTCGGCGCGCTCAAACTCGCTACGCGCGGCTATGTCATGGTCAACGGCAACGTAACCATGAGCGGCACAGGCAAGGAATTGCTCGCCAATCCGGAAGTGCGGGCGGCCTATCTCGAAGGCGGCCATCACTGATTTTGGAGCGGAATGTATGCATACGGTATTCCGCTCCAACTTGTTTGTTTGTCGCAGGACCTTTGTCCGAAAAGTCTGCAACTTTTCGGGATCATGCTAGGGAGTCTTCATCATGCAAGGCATTCTTCACGAGGAACCTTCCATCTGGCAGTTCTTCTTCGTCACCTGTCTGCTCGGCGGCTGGGCGGCATGGATGACCGGCAAGGCCAGCGCCCAGACATGGCGCAGCCTGCCGGCGCTGTTCGCCTATCTGCTGGGCCTCGGCATCGGCATCAGGTTCATCCATCATGCCCTGTTCGGCGGCACGATGTTTTCGCTGCAATACTATGTCGTGGACACAATCGTGCTCATGATATTGGGATTTGTCGGCTATCAATACACGCGTACGAACCAGATGGTGACGCAGTATAATTGGCTTTACGAACGGGCTTCGATCTTAAGCTGGAAACCGAAAGGTTGACGTTCATCATTAACGCCGTTCCGGGGATGAATCGGCGTGACAAGGGCCTGAAAATCGGCAAAGTACGCTTTCTGCGATAAGGGTGGGCATCGCATGAAAGTTTCATCCACGCCCACCTCGTAAATGGGAGCGTTTAAATGAAGAAATCACTTTTGTCCGCCGTTGCCCTGACCGCGCTTGTCGCGTTCGGTGGCAATGCATGGGCTGACGTTATCGTCGGCGTCGCAGGTCCGATCACCGGTCCGAATGCGGCCTTCGGTGCGCAGCTGCAGAAGGGTGCGGAAGCGGCCGTTGCCGACATCAACGCAGCAGGCGGCATGAACGGCGAGCAGATCAAGCTCGAAGTCGGCGACGACGTCTCGGATCCGAAGCAGGGCATTTCGGTCGGCAACAAGTTCGTCGGCGACGGCGTGAAATTCGTGATCGGCCACTTCAACTCGGGGGTCTCGATCCCGGTTTCGCAGGAAGTCTACGTCGACAACAACATCGTCGAAGTGACGCCTGCGGCGACCAACCCGAAATTCACCGAGCGCGGCCTGTGGAACGTGTTCCGCACCTGCGGACGCGATGACCAGCAGGGCGGCATCGCCGGCGGCTATATCGCGACCAACTTCAAGGACGCCAAGGTTGCCGTCATCCACGACAAGACCCCCTATGGTCAGGGCCTTGCCGACGAGACCAAGAAGGCGATGAACGCAGCCGGCCTGACCGAAGTCATGTACGAAGGCGTCAATGTCGGCGACAAGGACTTCTCGGCGCTGATTGCCAAGATGAAGGACGCCGGTGTTACCCTGATCTATTGGGGCGGCCTGCATACCGAAGCCGGCCTGATCATCCGCCAGTCGGCGGACCAGGGCCTCAAGGCTACCCTGATGTCGGGCGACGGCATCGTCACCGACGAGCTGGCTGCGATCGCCGGCGATGCGGTTATCGGCACGCTCAACACCTTCGGTCCCGATCCGCGCCTGATCCCCGAGAACAAGGCACTGGTCGAGAAGTTCCGCGCTCAGGGCTTCGAGCCGGAAGCCTACACTCTCTACTCCTACGCCGCCATGCAGGTGATCGCCGAGGCTGCTGCCGTGGCCAAGTCGAACGACCCCGTGGAAGTGGCCAAGGCGCTGCACGAGAAGGGCCCGTTCAAGACCGTTCTGGGCGATCTCGCCTATGACGCGAAGGGCGATCCGAAGCTCCCGGGCTACATCATGTACGAATGGAAGAAGGGTCCGGACGGCAAGATCTCCTGGTTCCCGAAGTCGTAATTCGGAACGCAGCTCTATGGAATGCCCGGCGCTCGCGCCGGGCATTTTTGTTGGTGACAGGGCGGCAGCGAGGGTGGCTGGACAAGCCGTTAGCCGGGGTCGACTTTGTGCGGGCACGACAATTAGCGTCACCTCGCGGCGCCAATCGCACGCAGCTTTTCGAGCCGTGGTGCTAGAATCGCATTTAAATCGGTTTAGTCTCTCCTCGATTTTGGTTGCACTGCAGCATTTTCGCGTTAATCATGCCTCCGCCCCATCCCTCCCTGTCCGGAGCCTCCTTCCTTGGCCATCACGAAGATCCTCGTCGCCAACAGGTCCGAAATTGCCATCCGCGTCTTTCGCGCGGCCAACGAGCTCGGCCTCAAAACCGTGGCGATCTGGGCCGAGGAGGACAAATATTCGCTTCATCGGTTCAAGGCCGATGAAAGCTACCAGGTCGGGCGCGGGCCGCATCTGGCCAGGGACATGGGGCCGATCGAAAGCTATCTGTCGATCGAGGAAGTGATCCGGGTCGCCAGACTGTCCGGCGCCGACGCCATCCACCCGGGCTATGGCCTCCTGTCGGAAAGCCCTGAATTCGCAGATGCCTGCGCCGAGGCCGGCATCACTTTCATAGGGCCGAAGCCCGACACGATGCGCCGGCTCGGCAACAAGGTCGCCGCGCGCAATCTGGCCATCGAGGTCGGCGTGCCGGTGGTGCCGGCAACCGAACCGCTGCCGGACGACATGGAAGCAGTCAAGCAGCTCGCCAAGACAGTCGGCTATCCGGTGATGCTCAAGGCATCGTGGGGCGGGGGCGGGCGCGGCATGCGCGCCATCCGCACGGAAGCCGACCTCGCCCGCGAGGTGATGGAAGGCAAGCGCGAGGCCAAGGCCGCCTTCGGCAAGGACGAGGTCTATCTCGAAAAGCTGATCGAGCGCGCCCGCCATGTCGAAGTCCAGGTGCTCGGCGACACGCATGGCAACGCTGTACATCTGTTCGAGCGCGACTGCTCGATCCAGCGCCGCAACCAGAAGGTCGTCGAACGGGCGCCGGCGCCCTATCTCAGCGAGGTATTGCGCCAGGAGCTTTGCGGCTATGCGCTCAAGATCGCGCGGGAGACCAGCTATATCGGCGCCGGCACGGTGGAATTCCTGCAGGACGCCGACACCGGCAAGTTCTACTTCATCGAGGTCAATCCGCGCATCCAGGTCGAGCACACCGTGACCGAGCAGGTGACCGGCATCGACATCGTCAAGGCGCAGATCCACATACTGGACGGCTTTGCCATCGGCACGAAAGAGTCGGGCGTGCCGGCGCAGGCCGACATCAGGCTGAACGGTCATGCGCTGCAGTGCCGCATCACGACCGAGGATCCGGAGCATAGTTTCATTCCGGACTACGGCCGCATCACCGCTTATCGCGAAGCCGCCGGTTTCGGCATCCGCCTCGACGGCGGCACCGCCTATTCGGGCGCGGTCATCACCCGCTTCTACGATCCGCTGCTGGAGAAGGTGACTGCCTGGGCGCCGACACCGGCCGAGGCGATCGCCCGCATGAACCGGGCCTTGCGCGAGTTCCGCATCCGCGGCGTGGCGACCAACCTCACCTTCCTCGAGGCAATCATCAACCACCCGCGCTTCGCCGACAATTCCTATACGACCAGGTTCATCGACACGACGCCGGAGCTGTTCGCGCAGGTGAAGCGGCAGGACCGCGCCACCAAGCTGCTCAACTATCTGGCCGACGTCAGCGTCAACGGCCATCCCGAAACCCGCGGCCGTCCGATGCCCAAGGCCGATGCGGCAGCGCCTGTCGTGCCCTATCTCAACGGCAACGTGCCTGATGGCAGCAAGCAGAAGCTCGACGCGTTGGGGCCGGAGAAATTCGCTGCCTGGATGCGTGAGCAAAAAGAGGTGCTTGTCACCGACACGACGATGCGCGACGGCCACCAGTCGCTGCTCGCCACCCGTATGCGCACGCATGACATTGCCGGCATCGCCGGCACATATGCGCGGGCGCTGCCGCGGCTGCTGTCGCTGGAATGCTGGGGCGGCGCCACTTTCGACGTCGCCATGCGCTTCCTGACCGAGGATCCGTGGGAGCGGCTGAGCAAAGTGCGCGAAGCCGCCCCCAACCTTTTGCTGCAGATGCTTCTGCGCGGCGCCAACGGCGTCGGCTACACCAACTATCCCGACAATGTGGTGCAACATTTCGTCAGCCATGCGGCGGCCGGCGGCGTCGACCTGTTCCGCGTATTCGACTGCCTGAACTGGGTCGAGAATATGCGCGTCGCCATGGACGCGGTGGGCGCCGAGGGCAAGCTGGTCGAAGCGGCGATCTGCTACACCGGCGACATCCTCGATCCGGCGCGCGCCAAATACGACCTTAAATACTATGTCGGGCTGGCGAAGGAATTGCAGGCCGCCGGCGCCCATATCATCGCCGTCAAGGACATGGCCGGGCTTTTGAAGCCGGCTGCCGCCCGCGTGCTGTTCAAGGCGCTGCGCGAGGCCACCGACCTGCCGATCCATTTCCACACCCACGACACGTCAGGCCTGTCGGCGGCGACGGTGCTGGCCGGCGTGGAAAGCGGCGTCGACGCCATCGACGCGGCGATGGATTCCTTCTCCGGCAACACCTCGCAGCCTTGCCTGGGCTCGATCGTCGAGGCGCTGAAGGGAACCGAGCGCGATCCCGGCCTCGATCCGCAATGGATCCGCAAAATCTCCTTCTACTGGGAAGCGGTGCGCAACCAGTATGCCGCCTTCGAAAGCGACCTCAAGGGGCCAGCCTCGGAAGTCTATCTGCACGAAATGCCGGGCGGCCAGTTCACCAACCTCAAGGAACAGGCGCGTTCGCTGGGGCTGGAAACGCGTTGGCACGAGGTGGCACAAGCCTATCACGACGTCAATTTGATGTTCGGTGACATCGTCAAGGTGACGCCGTCGTCCAAGGTGGTCGGCGACATGGCGCTGATGATGGTGAGCCAGGATCTAACCGTTGCCGACGTCGAAAACCCGGCCAAGGACATCGCCTTCCCGGACTCGGTCGTCTCGATGCTGCGCGGCGATCTCGGCCAGTCGCCCGGCGGCTGGCCTGCGAAGCTGCAGAAGAAGGCACTGAAGGAAAGCAAGCCGATCACCGAGCGGCCGGGCTCGCTGCTCAAGCCAGCCGACCTCAAGGCCAGCCGCAAGGAGATCGAGCAGAAGCTGGAGCGCAAGCTCTCGGAGTACGAATTCGCCTCCTGGCTGATGTATCCGAAAGTGTTTACCGACTTCGCCGCCGCGCAGGAAACCTACGGGCCGGTCAGTGTGCTGCCGACGCCGACCTATTTCTACGGCATGAAGTCCGAAGACGAGATCTTCCTGGACATCGAAAAAGGCAAGACGCTTGTAGTGCGCTGCCTTGCGATCGGCGACGTCGATGAGAAGGGCATGGTCACCGTGTTCTTCGAGCTCAACGGCCAGCCGCGCCGCGTCAGGGTGCCGGACAGGGCGCATGGCGCCTCGGCGGCCAAGGCTCGGCGCAAGGCCGAGCCCGGCAACGAGGCGCATGTCGGCGCGCCGATGCCGGGCGTGGTCTCCGCCCTTTCGGTTGCCGCCGGCCAAGCGGTCAAGGCCGGCGACGTGCTGTTGTCGATCGAAGCCATGAAGATGGAGACGGCCCTGCATGCCGAGCGCGACGGCACAGTGGCCGAAGTGCTGGTCAAGGCCGGCGATCAGATCGATGCGAAGGATCTGTTGATCGCGTTTGGCTGACGCGCGGATCCATCACACTGGGGACGGCTGGCAGCAGCCGTTGATGGAGCATCGATAATGGCTTGACCCGCCGCGCCTGCTCGGGCATCGAACCCGCTCCCAATTTACCGCGCCAGAATCGCGGTGCTTAAAAAGTAGCGGAGAAAAAACATGGCCGACGACATCACAGATACCAGCCAGACTGTTGCCGCCGGCCAGTTGCGCGCCTTCATCGAGCGCATCGAGCGGCTCGAGGAAGAAAAGAAGACCATCGCCGACGACATCAAGGAAGTGTTCGCCGAGGCCAAGGGCACCGGCTTCGACACCAAGGCGATGCGGTCGATCATCCGGCTGCGCAAGAAGGACCAGGCCGAGCGCCAGGAAGAGGAAACCATCCTCGATCTCTACAAGGCCGCGCTCGGCATGGTGTAAGCCTGTCTGGAAATTCTACTCCGGCTGATATCGCCGGAGCGAATTTCGAAACAGTCTCGGGCCAAGGAATGATGCTGGAACGGGCATCGACCATGAGCGAATTCGACTTCGGCGCCCGCCGCGCCTCTGAATTCCGCCAACGCAGCTTCTGGGCGCTGTTCGCCGAACGGCATCCGGAGGAACGCGCTTCCATGGCGCGGCGCGGACCCTGGTTCTGGCAGCGCGGGCTGCCCGACTTCGCTCTGGTCCTGTCCATGTATGTCGCGCCGGCGCAAAGCCAAGTTGGCGTCTTTTTCGGCCGTAACGAGAAGTTCGGCGCGACCGGGGTCTGGTCGCGGCTGAAGCCGTTCCGACCGGCAATCGAAGACAGGCTGAAGCTCAGGCCGGAGCAGAGCTGCGAGGGCCTCGGCATCAATTCGATGTGGCGGGTGAACTGCTATGCCGAGGACAACTGGCCGGCCATGGCCGACTGGCTGGTGACGGAATGCTCGCGCTTCGAGCGCGCCGTCACCGACGTGCTGGGAGAGGGATAGCTATCAGGTGTTGGTGCAAAGCATCGGATCCTTCTTCGGCTCGCGCTGGCAAGGCGCGGTGCCGGTCGAGCGGTTGTTCTGGCGCGATCTGGTCCTTGTCGGCACGGCGATCAACATCACCTCGTCGGTGGCCGCGCTCATTCTGCTCGGCTTGAAGCTGCCGCTCGCCGTCGTCCTGGCGGTGCATTTCGCGCCCGTGCCCTACAACATCTTTCTGACCTTTGCCGTCTGGCGAACCACGGAAAAATCCAGTGGCGCCAAGGCTTCGTTGATGACGCTCGGGGCTACGCTTTGGCTGATCCTGGTGGTGGTTGTCTGAGAAGATTGACACGAAAAAGGGCGGCCGAAGCCGCCCTTTGAAGATGGTGGTCAAGCCGCGGCTTAAGCCGCCGGCTCGAATTTCAGCGCCACGCCGTTGATGCAATAGCGCAGGCCGGTCGGCGGCGGGCCGTCCTCGAAGACATGGCCGAGATGGCTGCCGCAGCGGGCGCAGTGGCATTCGGTGCGGACCATGCCGTAGCTGCGGTCGACGGTGTTTTCGACCGAACCGGGCACCGGATCATTGAAGCTCGGCCAGCCGGTGCCGCTCTCGAACTTGAGCTTGGATTCGAACAGCGGCTGGTCGCAGCCGACACAGGAAAAGGTGCCGGCGCGCTTTTCGTAGAGCAGCGCGCAGCTTCCGGGCCGTTCGGTGCCATGGCCGCGCATGACCGCATATTGCTCGTGCGTCAGGCGGGCGCGCCATTCGGCGTCGGTGCGCGTGACAGGGTAGGTGTGGGTGTCCATTTGATCTCCTCAGCCTTGGCGGCTTGTTGTTGGTTGCAAGCTATATTCGCTTAGAGATAGGCGTTTGTTACGTGTTTTGCTCGCATTTTCAGCCGAGCTCCTACCCAATCGCCTGAAGATAGCGGGCGATCGACGCATGAAATGCCGTTCTTGCGTCGCCGATGATGTTCTGCTGCCACCACGCGCCGTAGATGTCGTCGAATTCGAAAGGCTCAAGTGCCGCCGCGATGCGTCGCACGGCCGGCGCATTGAGCGGAATGTAGTTCGGATAGCTGTACATGAAGCTGACATGGCGACGCGTCGGCGTCACCTGCAATATGTCGCCGGACAGCAGGGCGTTACCGTCATCGCGTTTCCAATGCAGCACCTGGCCGCCGGCAAAATGGCCACCGCAACGCACGAGTGTCAGCGACGGGTTTATGGCCAGCGTCTCGCCCGCCCAGCTGACGATGGCGTTGTGCGGCCGCATAATCCACTGGCGGTCGTCGGCATGGAGATAGATCGGCACGCCGCCAAACGCCTCGCTCCACTCGACCATCACCGAATAATAGTGGCAGTGCGAAATGGCGATCGCGGCCAGGCCGCCGCGACGGTTGATTTCGGCTACCGCCTCGTCGCTCACCATCGAGATGCAATCCCACAGCACATTGCCGTGCGGCGTCTGCGCCAGCAGCGCCCGCTGGCCGATAGCAAAGCGCGGCTCGATGCCGAAAGCGAGAACGCCGGCATCGTCCTTCATCACAAGCCTATGCCCGGCAGAGAGTTCTTCCCCAGTGATCCAGGCCTGGCCTTCCCAGCGCACATATTGCCGCTCGTCCTCGCAGATCGGGCAATTTTCTGGAGGGGTCTGCGTTGCCGCGAACTGGACGCCGCATTGCGGGCAAAGAAAGCAGGTCATCGGTTTTCCTCTCATATCAATGCTTGCGTGAAAGCTGCTTGGTCGCGGCTTCCAGCCCGCCCATCGTCAGCGGGAACATGCGGCCGCCGAAGAGATCGCGGATCATCGCGATCGAATGGGTGAAGCCCCAGTTTTTCTGGTTTTCGGGGTTCAGCCAGACCGCATTCGGCCATTGCTGGATGAGGCGGCCAAGCCAGACGCTGCCGGCTTCCGGGTTCCAATGCTCGACCGAACCGCCGGGATGCGCGATCTCGTAAGGGCTCATCGAGGCATCGCCGACGACGATCACCTTGTAGTCGGGGCCGTATTTGTGAAGCAGATCGAAGGTCGGGATGGCCTCGGCATGCCTGCGCCGGTTGTCCTTCCAGACGCCCTCGTAAAGGCAGTTGTGGAAGTAAAAATATTCGAGCCGGCGGAATTCGGCGCGGGCGGCCGAAAACAGCTCCTCGACGCTTTTGATGTGGTCGTCCATCGAGCCGCCAACATCGAAGAACATCAAGAGCTTCACGGCGTTGCGCCGTTCGGGTCGCGTCTGCACATCGAGATAGCCGTGCTCGGCGGTGGCATGGATGGTGCCGGGCAGGTCGAACTCTTCCTCCGCACCCTCGCGCACCCAGCGGCGCAGGCGCTTCAGCGCCACCTTGATGTTGCGGGTGCCGAGCTCGACGGCGTCGTCGAAATTTTTGAACTCGCGCTTGTCCCAGACTTTCACCGCACGGCGATTGCGGCTTTCATGCTGGCCGATGCGCACGCCTTCGGGATTGTAGCCATAGGCGCCGAAAGGCGAGGTGCCGCCGGTACCAATCCATTTCGAGCCGCCCTGGTGGCGGCCTTTCTGCTCCTCCAGCCGCTGCTTCAGTGTCTCCATCAGCTTGTCGAAACCGCCGAGCGCCTCGATCAGTTTCTTCTCTTCCTCGGTCAGGTGCTTTTCGGCGAGCCGGCGCAGCCATTCCTCAGGGATGTTGGCGACATCGACGGCATCCGGTCCGGCGAGCGCCTCGATCCCATTGAAGACATGCGCAAACACCTGGTCGAAGCGGTCGATATGGCGTTCGTCCTTCACAAGCGCGGCGCGGGCGAGGTAATAAAAACCCTGGACGTCATAGTCGACCAGCCCGGCCTCCAGCCCTTCCAGCAGCGACAGATATTCCCTGAGCGAAACGGGAACCCGCGCGGCCTTTAGTTCGAGAAAGAAGGGGAGGAACATGGTTGGCCGTTATCTATGCCGAACGGTCACGGCGGAGTCGCCACGGGCACTGTCGATTTCGCCGGATTGCAGAAGATTTGCCACAGTACGTGGGTTGGGCATGGGCAAGTGCTTTGCGATGCGGGCTTCCGCCCATTCGCGCATAGCCGACGCGGCATCGGCTATCGCTTCAGCCGGGTTTGCGCCGGCCCCGTGGCAGCCGGCGAGATCGGGCATCCGCACTCCCCAAACGCCGTCACTGCCATCCAGGATTCCGACATAGCGGATCATTCGGCTCCTTCCGCGTTATTTCGATCGCGCTCGCATCATAGCAGATCATACTCGATAAACCCTGTCCGCCGCGCGACATGGTCGTAGAGCTTGCGCGCTGTGGCGTTGGTTTCGTGGGTCATCCAATAGACGTTCTTGACGCCGATCTTGCCGGCTTCCTGCTTGACCGCTTCAATGAGGGCCGCACCGATGCCCTTGCCGCGCACATCAGGGTCGGCGAACAGGTCCTGCAGGTAGCAGTTGTTTTTCTCCGACCAGCCGGAGCGGTGATAGAGATAATGGGTCAGGCCGACCGCCTTGCCGTCAAGCGTGGCGATAAACCCCTTCGGTTCGAATTCACCTTCCGTGAACAGTCGTTTCCAGGTGATGTCGTAGACCTCGTCCGGCAGCTTGGTCTCGTAGAAGGTGAGGTAGGCAGTCCACAGCCGCCGCCAGTCGGCATGGTCGGCCAGCGCCAGCGGGCGGACGGTGATCTCGGTCATTTCGGTTCCTCCAAAGCATGACCCGTTCCGGCGGAATCAGATCAGGTGCAGCTTCGCCTATACCACCGGCGAACTGTACTCGCGAAATGCGGTCGCCAGCATCTGCAGCGCGTCGCGCGCGCGCGGCGCCAGATTGTGCGAATGCAGCACCACTTCGGAAGGGTCAAGCGATGGAAGACCAAGTTTGCGGCCAACCTCGATCAGGCCGGGCGGAGCGACGCAGTGAGCCAGCGCCGAAACGGCAAAGCCCGCCGATATCGCAATGTTGACGGCCGCGCCGCCGCCGCCGACGAAGGCCTCCTCCCAGGCGATGCCTGCTTTGTCCAGCGCCTCGACCGCCCGCACGCGGTCCGGACAGTTGCACACGGTGCTTAAGAGCGCGAGGCGCAACGGCGTTCCGCGCTGCCACTCGAAGGAAGGTGCTGCGAACCAGCCATAGTGGTTGCGCGACAAGGTCCGGCCAGGACGGCTGTCGCCTTCGCGGTGCACGATGACTGCATCGAGCTCGCCGTGATCGAAAGCTTCCTTGAGCACCGTGCTGGTGTCGATCCTCAAACTGAGCGTCAGCGATGGATCGTGCGCATGGAGCTGGGCAATCAGAATGGACAGCGCCGGACCGGCGGCATGATCGACAAAGCCGAGCGCAAGCCGGCATGGTGCTGACGCAAACTCCGCCATGGCGCGCTCGTGCGCGGCAAGGAAGTCGCGCGCGGCGGGGAGGAAGACGGCGCCTCGTGCCGACAGGCTGACGCGGCGCGGCGTTCTTTCGATCAATCGCGCGCCGAGCTTCTCCTCGAGACGGCGCAGCTTGACGCTGATCGTCGCCTGCGTGCTGCCCAGCGCCAATGCCGCCTGGGTGAAGCTCTGCAGATCGGCCACCATCACGAAGGTTCGTACGGCGTCCACATCAAGACTGGTCATCGCAGCACTCCATTGGGCCAATCATTCCGTTTTGTCATTTCTGATATAGCCGAGCATAGTCTTTTTTCATGGTCAAGTCTCCTCTATGTCAAACTGGTCGCGGTTTGAAGAGCGCCTCCTGCTCGGATGGAAAGAGATCGATATGCCAATTCAACGAAACACCATCGCGCTCACCGGCGTGTGCTTGGCGTCGCTCTTGTTCGGGCTCGAAATCTCCAGCGTGCCGCTGATCCTGCCGAAACTGGAAAGCGTGCTCGCCGCCAATTTTAGGGATTTGCAGTGGATCATGAATGCCTACACCATCGCCTGCACGACGGTGCTTATGGCGACGGGGACATTGGCCGACCGTTTCGGCCGCAAGAGCGTGATGGTGATCACCACCGTCGCCTTCGGCCTCGCCTCGCTGCTGTGCGGCCTAGCGCCGAGTGCGGCGCTGCTGATCGCCGCCCGCTTCCTGCAAGGTCTCGCCGGCGGCGCGATGCTGACCTGCAGCGTCGCCGTGCTGTCGCATCAGTTCCAGGACGGCCGCGAACGCGGCAAGGCTTTCGTCGCCTGGAGCGTCGTCTCAGGCATCGGGCTCGGTTTCGGGCCCGCCATCGGTGGCTTGATCGTGGCGCTGTCGAACTGGCAATGGCTGTTCCTCATCCACGTGCCGCTGGCGATCCTGGCGCTCGCCTTTATCGGCGCCGGCGTCACGCAATCGCGCGATCACAATGCCCAGAAACTCGACTGGGCCGGCATGCTGACGCTGTCGGCTTCTGTCTTCGGCTTCTCCTATCTGATCACGCAGGGTGCGGATCTCGGGACCAGCGCCCGCATCGGCGTGATATCAGCCTCCGTGGCTGCGTTCATCGCTTTCCTTGTCGCCGAGAGGGTCAATCCCTATCCGATGTTCGATTTCTCCGTGTTCCGCATCCGCCAGTTTTCCGGCGCGATCATGGGCGCCATCGGCATGAATTTCAGCTACTGGCCATTCATCATCTATCTGCCGATCTATTATTCGGGCGTGCTTGGCTATGACAGCACGACGACCGGCCTGCTGCTGCTCGTCTACACGCTGCCCTTCATGGTGATGCCGCCGATCGCCGAGCGGCTGCGCGCGCGCTATCAAGCGCGGACTGCCATCCCGCTCGGCCTTTTGACATTGGGGATCGGGTTCATCGCCATGTGGATCGGCTCCAGGCTCGAGGGCGCCACCTGGCTGACCATGCTGCCGGGCACGCTGATTGCCGGCATCGGCATCGGTCTCACCAATTCGCCGACCACCAACACCACGACCGGCGCGGTATCGCCGGATCGCGCCGGCATGGCGTCCGGCATCGATATCAGCGCACGCCTGATCACGCTTGCCATCAACATCGCGGTGCTCGGCCTGCTGCTGACGCAAGGTATCGTTTCCCACCTGCGGGCCACACTCGGCGCGGCTTTGGAGCCGGATGAATTGCGGGCACTGGCGGAAAGGGTCGCCACCGGCAATCTGGAGGGCCTTGCGCAGGGGACGCCGAAGCTCGCAGCCCTCGACCCATCCGGCGCCATCGTGCATGCCGCCTTGGTCAACGGTTTCGGCTGGGTCATGCTCTATTGCGGGATCGGCGTTCTCGCCCTGTCGGTCATCGGCTTCGTCATCTTCGAGCCGAAGCGCGTCGCGCCGCAGGAGACAGGGCTTGCGGCGGCCGAGTGATCGGCCGAAGCCCGCTCATAGCGCTCAGCCCGCCCGCCGATCCTTATCCCTGCCGCCTGGCCATGAAAGCAAGGCGCTCAAACAGATGCACGTCCTGCTCGTTCTTCAGCAGCGCGCCGTGCAGTTTCGGCAGCGCGTTCCTGGGGTCGGCGCGCAGATCCTCGGGTGCGATGTCGTCGGCGACCAGCAGGCGGATCCAGTCGAGCACCTCGGAGGTCGACGGCTTCTTCTTCAACCCCTGCACGTCGCGGATTTCGTAGAACTGGGTCAGGGCAGCACGCACCAAATTCTGCTTTATGCCGGGATAGTGCACGTCGACGATTTTGTGCAGCGTCTCGACATCGGGAAAGCGGATGTAGTGGAAGAAGCAGCGGCGCAGGAAGGCGTCGGGCAGTTCCTTCTCGTTGTTGGAAGTGATGATGACGATGGGGCGCACAGCGGCGCGGATCGTTTCGCCGGTTTCGTAGACGAAGAACTCCATCCGATCGAGTTCCTGCAGCAGGTCGTTGGGGAATTCGATATCGGCCTTGTCGATCTCGTCGATCAACAGCACGACCTTCTTGGCGGCCGCGAAGGCGTCCCAGAGCTTGCCGCGCTTGATGTAGTTTTTGATGTCGTTGAACCTGGCATCCCCAAGCTGGCTGTCGCGCAGCCGCGAGACGGCGTCGTACTCATAAAGTCCCTGCTGCGCCCGCGTGGTCGACTTGACGTGCCATTCGATCAGGTCGAGGCCGAGCGCCGATGCCACCTGGCGGGCAAGCTCGGTCTTGCCGGTGCCCGGCTCGCCCTTGACCAGCAACGGCCGCTCCAGCGCGATCGCGGCGTTCACCGCCACCATCAGATCCTTGTCGGCGACATAGGCCGCCGTGCCTTCGAAACGCATACTTGCTCCTCGGTTGGTCAGCGCGAGCGTAAGGACGCTGCTTGACCTGTGCAAGGGCGAGCCGGCTGCGACCAAAGCGTGTGAGATCGAAATGGAAACATCGGCTCATGTCAGGTAGTGTCTCAGTTTGAAATTCAGAGCTTGTATTCGAATTCCCATAGCCCGACCCGCGAAAGCTCAAAGGCTATCTCATGCCAGCTATTGCCCTCAGCCGAAGCACATCGAGCGATGAGAAATTTTTCCAGTTGAAGGTGATCGAACGTCCGCATGAAAATCACGCTTTCACCAGAAAATACCGCTTCTTTGTGGGACCGAAGAAACCATGTCGGCGAACACACCGTGGCAGTGAAAGCATCCGAGCCTTCTTTGCCCTCTTCTCCCGCATAGAAATCAATGGTGACCGAAAAATCAGTTGGATCGGACGGACGCCATGTAGAGAGATCGAACGCGAGTTTATCGGCTTCCACAATCCTATGACCCTTATACTCCGCTTTCATGAAACTCACTGTTCCCGCTTCTTATAAGGACCACGTTTCCCCGGCTTCGGAGCAACAGCGTCCATCTTCTCGCAAAGATCTTCCATGGACCAGAGAGTTTGTGACACGCCAGCCGCCATTGCCGGCGTCATTTTCAGCGTCTTGTGCATTTTTATGAAGTTGTACCAGACCGTGTAAATCGCGACCATGTGGACATGGTTTTCGAACTTCTTTGAGAACGCATTGGTCAGGCGTGTGAAGCGGCGGTTTGCCATGCGCATGGTGAGATTAGCGCGCTCGATATGCGACGTGCTGACATGCATCGGGTCCGGGTTGCCTTCAATCCGCGTCTTGGTTGCGCCGGTGCAGACGGCGGGGCTATAGCGGCGCTCTGGCGAGGTCTTCTTGCCTTCCGGTTCGCCGTACTGCTTGATCAGCATCGCATAGTCGATGTCCGCTCCAAATGCTTCCTCGACCGCATTGAGATAGGCGCGGTGACCGTCGGTCGTAAGCTGGACGCGGTTTGCAAGACGGTCCTTCACGTCATCCATGAATGCCAGTGCATATTCGCCATCGCGACCGCCCACGAGCCAGGAAATGATAAGCTTGCTGTCGCTGTCGAGAGCGGTCCACGTCCACACGTCGCCAGCGCCTTCAACCGGGGCTTTCATGGCCGAAACGTTCTTGGCCTTCGCGCCGACGAACGACCAGATTTCATCGCACTGGACGCGCTTGGAAGCCACGTTTCGGACTTCACTGTCATGCAGATCGGCGCAGAACTTGCCGGCATCGACCAGCAGCTTTGAAACCGTGTTGATCGACACGTCGGCAACGGGGGAGGTAGAGCGCATCGAAGAACCCTCGCAAAGCATGGTGAGGATTTGGACGCGGGTTTTGAGAGGCAGCTTGTTCATTCGCCTAATATGTGAACTTTTATGCTTAGTGTCAAGCATCAAAAGTTCACTTTAAAACGGAATGTCTTCGTCCGGTTCCGGTTCCGGTGGTCGTGATGGCCGAGGCGGCGTTGGCCTTCCAAAGTTCGGCGGTGGCTCGGCCGCTTCCTCCTCGATTGTTTCGTGGCCTAGTTCGGCCAATCCAAACGTGTTCGGGGCTGGACGTGTAAAAATCTCTCCGCGCCGAACATATGCGGCGAGCGAGCTTGTCAGCGATGCCTTCGCCTCCCGCGTGGCTTCCCGGCCAAGCGCTTCCAGTATCTCGTTGATATGGACAGGGGCTCGCTTCTTTAGGATCACATGCCGCGCATCTGCGACAGCGCTTCCGGTGCGCAGCACGGTTTCCGCATCGGTATTGTTGTCGTCGCCGTCGGTGGCCAACATTTTGAGGATGTCCCGCAACGCCTGAACATAGACGCGAGCTACCTTGGTCTTCTCTTCGAGAGACGCGACCTCCTGCTCTTTTTTGCGAAGGCGCTCTTCAATCTTCTTCCGTTCGGTCATGCCATCGACTCCTGTATGTGACGATGGTATGTGATGGGACGCATCACGCGCAAGAGGATTCGACATGGAAACAGCGATTGAGGAACTTCCTGCCTACCGATCCACCATCGACCGACTGGAAAAGCTCAGACAGGAAGGCTCGAACGGGCAGGAATACTGGATGGCCCGGGATATCCATCCAGTGTTGGGTTACCCTGTATGGGATAAGTTCGAGCCAGTGATTGAGCGTGCCGCCTCCTCATTCACGGCTAACACGATTGATCCGTCACATCATATTGCTCGCGCAAGCAAAATGATGGAACTCGGAGGGGGCGGAAAACGAGAAGGCTTGGATTACTTCCTCAGTCGCGCCGCGTGCCGTCTCATCGCCATGAACGGCGACCCGAGCAAAGCCGAGATCGCCGCCGCTCAGGCTTACTTCGTTGTCCAGACCCATCGCATGGAAGCAGAAGACGCACTGACCCAGGATGAGAAGCGGCTGAATCTGCGGGACAAAGTGACGACCGCGTTCCGCACTGTCAGCGGAGTGGCGAAGGAAGCTGGCGTCCCCAATTCGAAGCAAGCTCTGTTTCACGATGCCCGGTATCAGGGCCTCTATGATATGCCGAGACGCGATGTGATGGCGCGAAAAGGTTTGAAGCGGGAAGACAACCCCTTCGACTACGCCGGGCCGCTGGAATTGTCGGCAAACGAATTTCAGATGAACATGGCCGCTGACGTCATCAAAAAAGAAGGCATCAAAGGCGAATACCGGGTCATAGACCGCAATAAGAAGATTGCGCAGGACGTGCGGAAGGTGATGCGCGAAAACGGCTCAACGATGCCGGAAAACCTTCCGGTTGCCGAGCCGATCAGGGTAGTCGAAAAGAGAGTGAAGGCGGCCCGCAAACTCGAAATTAAGTCTTAGCCCACCGCTTTTCCGCTGCCTTCTTGGCAATTTCAGCGCGCCGCTCTGGCGTCATGTTCTCGGCGCGCTTCTTCCCGCCCTTGGCGCCCAGCGCCTTCGCAGCGGGGTCTTTGCCGTCGTCGATCACGGTGTCGTCTTCATCGCCAGTGGCAATGCGCATGACGCGGACGGCGTTGCCGATCACGTCGGCGGGGCGCTTCTGGCCTTTAGGTCCGGTTGGCATTGCTACTCCTATGTGCTTTCCAGAGTGACAAACACCAGCGGCACCTTCTCCACGTCCGCCGGCTGCGGCACATGTGTTATCTCGGTTACCGCGTAGATGGCCAGACTATCGCCGGATGGCATGTGCACCCAGTCGCCTATCACAGGCGTTGACGCGAAGGTCCACATCGACGCTTCGTTTTCAATTTTAACAAGGCAACGGATCGCCACACAACCACTCCATGCTTTCCGCTAAGCATATAGGCGTTTCCGCCTATGCGGGCAAACCCGGATAGGCGCTTTCGCATATTTCAAATTTCAAACTGAGACACTACCTCATGTCACTAGCGCTTGACCGACCAGCCGCCTATATTGGGCTTGGCGGTCTGCGCTTCCCGGCAGGAGAACATTTTCCCCGGGGCCTTAACGATCCTTAGGGAGCTGTCCCTGGGAAGACCCGTGGGTTTTCTCATACGGCGCCCACCTACTTTGTAGGTTCCCGGGATCGCTCTCTCCACCGGTTGTGTGGATCGTCACTTACCTCTATCCGCCCAGTTTGGCGGATGATGTGGTAGAAAACGTCGCTCATGAAACGTCACCCAGATCCGACCTTTTCTATCGTCCGCGCATGACATCTCCCAAAGACCTGAAAAAGCAGTTGCGCCTCGAGGCACTCGGCCGTCGCGATGCGCTCGATCCGCTGTGGCGGGTGGAGATCGCGCTTGAAATGGCCGAGACGGCACGCGACCACCTCGCCATCGAGCCGGGTCAGATCGTTTCAGCTTTCTGGCCGATGCGATCGGAAGTCGACGTCAGGCCGCTGATGTTCGCCTTGCGCGAGAACGGGGCCAGGCTTTGCCTGCCGGCCATCCTCGACAAGACCACCATCGTCTTTCGCGAACTGGTGCGCGGCGCGCCGATGGTCGAGATGGGTTTTGGCACGGTCGGTCCGCATGCGGAGGCCGAGGTTCTCGATCCCGCGGTGATGCTGGTGCCGCTCGCGGCCTTCGACAGCCGCGGTCATCGCATCGGGTATGGCGCCGGCTATTACGACCGCGCCATCGCCAGGCTGATCGACAAGGGCCAGCCGCCACGACTGATCGGCATCGCTTTCGATTGCCAGGAGGTGGGTCTGGTGCCGGATGAGGCGCACGACGTCATCATCCCGGAAATACTGACCGAGAGCGGTTTGCGCCGCTTCGACATCGCTTAAAAGACCGCGATCCCGCTTAACGCGTTTCCAAGACGTGCCGGATAGTATTCCGGCAACACAGTCCGAGCCGATGGCGGCCATCATGTTTGTCTTCGCACGCTTCCTGCTGATGCCGTTCGTCCTCATCGCGGTAACGCTGTTCGCGATGGCATTGCACATTTCCGGAACGGCCCTGCACCACCAGTTCGCCTGGCATCAGACGGTTGCCACAGTGACGGATGTCAGTTCCTACAGCGAAGCCCAGGGTAATGGCCTCACCGCGAAAGGCATCAACGTCGCTGTCACCTATGTCGCGAACGATGCACCGATGACGTGGTCCGGCAAGGGAAAGGACATCGGCCTCTACACGGCGTCCAAAGGCGACGCGGTGAAGTTGTATTACAACCCTGCCAATCCATCGATCCTCGATACCGCGGCGATGAAGGGCTGGCGCGGCGGGCTGTTGCTCCTGGCCGCTACTGGTGGGTTCACTGTTTTTTACGTGTGGTTCTTCTGGCTGCGCGGACGCACCGCACCGCCGGCGTCACCGATGATGCCTTCGGCAGTTCGCGTTGCGGGCGCGAGCGCCAAGCCGCCTCAACAGCAGCGTGGTACTTTCGGCCGGCGTTAGCGCCAATCGCCCGGGTAGCGCTTGCCTAGCGTCCGTGCCTCTGGATAGAAGTGGGCATGAGACTTCTCTTCCTCGGCGACATGGTGGGCAAATCGGGACGTACGGCGGTGTGGGAACAACTGCCCGGCCTGATCTCGGATTTCAAACTCGACTTCGTCATCGTCAATGGCGAGAACGCCGCCGGCGGCTTCGGCATCACCGAAGACATTTTTCGCGACACCATCGCCGCCGGTGCGGATGTCGTCACCACCGGCAACCATGTCTGGGATCAGCGCGACGCACTGGTCTTCGCGCCGCGCGAGGAGCGCTTTTTGCGCCCGTCCAACTTCCCCAAGGGAACGCCGGGGCGCGGCTCCGGCGTCTATATCGCCAAAAACGGTGCGCGCGTGCTGGTCGCCAACATCATGGGCCGGGTGTTCATGCATCCCGAGCTCGACGATCCGTTCCAGGCTGGCGAGCGCGAGCTGGCCGCCTGTCCGCTGGGCGAGCAGGCCGATGCCGTGGTCATCGACTTCCATGCCGAAGCGACCTCGGAGAAAATGTGCTTCGCGCATTTCGTCGACGGCCGCGCCAGCCTCGTCATCGGCACCCATACGCACCAGCCGACGGCCGACCACCAGATCCTCAATGGCGGCACCGGCTACATGTCCGATGCCGGCATGTGCGGAGACTATGATTCCTCGCTCGGCATGGACAAGGAAGAGCCGCTCAACCGCTTCCTGTCGAAAGTTCCGAAAGGCCGCTTCGAGGCGGCCACCGGACCGGCGACATTGTGCGGCGTCGGCGTCGACATTTCCGACCGGACGGGCCTGGCCGAAAAGATCGCGCCGTTTCGCCGCGGGCCTCGGCTTGAAGAAACCGCGCCATCCTTCTGGTCGTGACATTGATATGGTGGAATATAGTACCTAACTGGCGACGAAACTGCTCTAGATCGTAGAGGGGACGACCTCCATGCAGCTCGTTGAATTCCTGGCGCCGCATTTTCAATTTGTTTCCGATCCAACCGCGTGGGTCGCGTTGCTGACGCTGATCGTGCTCGAGGTCGTGCTCGGCATCGATAATCTGATCTTCATCTCGATCCTGACCAACAAATTGCCGGAAGCGCAGCGCGCCCGCGCCCGGCGTCTCGGCATCTCGGCGGCGCTGATCATGCGGCTGGTGCTGCTCGCAACCATCTCCATCATCGTGCAGCTGACGACGCCGGTGTTCACAGCGTTCGGCCATGGCTTTTCCTGGCGCGACCTGATCCTGATCGCCGGCGGCCTGTTCCTGGTCTGGAAGGCGACCAAGGAAATCCACCACACCGTCGATCCCGACGACCACAAGGATACGATGATGGGCGAGACGCTGCAGATCTCGCTTGCCGGCGCCATCTTCCAGATCCTGCTGCTCGATCTCGTCTTTTCGATCGATTCGATCATCACCGCCGTCGGCATGACCGACGAGATTGCCATCATGTACATCGCCGTGATCGTGGCGGTGAGCGTGATGATGCTGGCGGCCGGGCCGCTGGCCAATTTCATCGCCAAGAACCCGAGCATCGTCATGCTGGCGCTGGGCTTCCTGCTGATGATCGGCATGACGCTGATCGCCGACGGCATGGGCTATCATGTGCCGAAGGGCTACATCTACGCCGCGATGGGCTTTTCCGCCCTGGTCGAGGGCCTCAACATGCTGGCGCGGCGAAGGAAGAAATCCAGCGGTGGGCATTGAGGCTGGGCGATCGGGGCGATCCTAGCGCCCCGGCACGCCCTTCGGATAACGGTCGCCGATCAGGCCAAGCGACAGGCCCTGTTCCAGCCATGCCTTTGCGCCGGCAAGAACCAGTGCGAAGCCGTCGGTCGAGCCGACCGCCTGCTTGACCTGCTCGTCGGCGGTGCCGGCGAAGCCGAAATTGCTGACCTCAAGAAAGGTCGCACCGTCAGGCGTTTCGGCGCCGGGCATCTCCGTGAATGTCCAGACCACAGTGGTCGGCGGATCGCTCCATTGCATGACGATCTTCTTGTTCTCGACGATCTCGCTGACATTGACCATCGCCGAGGCCCCGTACATGCGCCACTCCCAGTGAACCTCTTTGCGGCTATCCAGCCGGCCGCTACTGTGGGTAAACCAGAATTTCGTGGTGATGGCCGGGTCGACGATCGCCTCGAAGACCTCGGCGACCGGCCGCCTGATCAGCATGCCGGCTTCGGCAGTCGGCGTTTTGTGAATTTCCATCGATGCTCCTTTCCTTGTCCGGTTTGCGCTCACCAGGCGTCAGGCTCGCGCACCATGTCAACGATGCTGGCCGGGTTGGCGATCCAGAAGCCGCGAAAGCCTTCGCCCAGGGGCTCGACCGCGTCGCAACGGACGACGCCGGCCTTGGCGAGATGATCCGCAATGGCTGCAGAATTGTCGGTGAAAAGCTCAAGCCAGACTTCGGCCTGGCTCAGCATCGGCGCCTCGTCGATCCACAGACGGTTTGGGCCAAGCTCGAAGCCGATGGCCGGCGTCTTGGCGGTGAATGGATTCAAGCCGACGACGTCGCGATAGAAGGCGATCGTCGCCTCGTACTGATGTGACGGGACTTTCATGGCGATGTTGATTCCACCTGTCATTTTCGCGGTCATTGCGGGCTCCGTTGCGCGGTTCATCTGTTTGTCTCGTTGGCCGGCTCGCCCCTCATCTCGCCGCGGTAGTAGCCGTCGCGCAGGTTGATGCCGTATTCGACATAGGCCTTCATGCAAGCCAGCATCTGCGACCAGCCCTCGCAATTGAGGTAGGATTTCTGCAGGCCGACCACGCCTTCCGGCCAGCCGGATTCAGCAATGGTCACAAGGGTGCCGCCATCGTCCAGCGGCTCGAAGTTCATCTCGATGCGTGTCTTGTAGGCCGGCCTGTCCTCGGCATCTGTGGCATCCCAGCGCAACACGATGCGGCTGTCCTTGACCACTTCATCGACCTCGACCGGCACTTTTCCCCACCAGACGACACCGATGCCGGCTTCCAGCGGGCCGCTGGCGCCGCCGATGGTGGTGAAATAGCCGCTGAGCTTCTCCGGATTGACGACTGCGTCGAAGACTTCTGCGACCGGTTTGCCGATGCGTCCGGAAACTCTGAATCCAAGAGACATATCCACAGCTCCTTCCTTGATTGGCTCGACGATATGTTATAGAAACATAACATGTCAAGCCAAACCGCGGACGATCACGTTTTCAAGGCGTTGGCGCATCCGCGCCGTCGCGAATTGCTGGATCGGCTGAAGGATGCGCCGCAGACGACCGGCATGTTGTGCGAGGCGTTTCCCGACATCGATCGCTGCACCGTCATGCTGCATCTCAAGGTGCTGGAAGAAGCCGAACTGGTGGTGGCAAAGCGCCAAGGGCGAGAGCGCTGGAACCATCTCAACGCCCTGCCGATCAAGCACATCCACGACCGCTGGATCAGCCAGTATGCCGGCCATGCGCTCAGCATTATCGACCGGCTGAAGTCCGATCTGGAGGGCTGAACCGGCGCGGCTGGACGAATTGAGCCGATTTATCTATAAGCCGGCCATTCCGACAGAGAACGCCGTGCATCCATCGCGTTGCACCTTGGACGGCTCTGAAAATTTGAATTCGAGTACCCGGGAGGACGAGGTGAGACCACCTCGCTTCGGGATGCTCTAGCCGAAGACGACAGGGGTGCCATGGCCGGCCATTCACAGTTCAAGAACATCATGCACCGCAAGGGCCGGCAGGACGCGGTGCGGTCGAAAATGTTTTCCAAGCTGGCGCGCGAAATCACCGTCGCCGCCAAGAGCGGAACACCGGATCCGTCGATGAACCCGCGTTTGCGCCTGGCCATTCAGAACGCCAAGGCGGTGTCGATGCCGAAGGACAACATCCAGCGCGCCATCAACAAGGCATCGATGGGCGATGCCGAGAATTACGAAGCGGTGCGCTATGAAGGCTATGGGCCAGGCGGCGTGGCGCTGATCGTCGAGGCGCTGACCGACAACCGCAACCGCTCGGCCTCCAACGTGCGCGCCGCCTTCACCAAAGCCGGGGGTGCGCTTGGTGAAACCGGCTCGGTGTCGTTCATGTGGAACCGCGCCGGCGAGATTTACTATCCGGCCTCCGCCGGCAGCGCCGACAAGGTGATGGACGCGGCGATCGAGGCCGGCGCCGATGACGTCGAGTCCGACGAGGAAGGCCACACCATCTACTGTGCGTTCGAGAGTATGGGCGAAGTGTCTAAGGCGCTGGAAGCCTCGCTTGGCGAGGCCGAATCGGTGAAGCCGATCTGGCAGCCGCAGAACAATGTCCCGGTCGACGAAGAGCGGGCGCAATCGCTGATGAAACTGGTGGCAACGCTCGAGGACGATGACGACGTGCAGAGCGTCTACGCCAATTTCGAGGTCGACGACGAGACCATGGCCAAGCTCAGCGCGGCGTAGGTCCGTGCAATACAGTCGGATGCGAATATTGCTGTATGACGGCGGCCTGCCTATAGATTAGTCAGTTATCAGGGGGGCCGATGACCGACTATAAAGAGGCAAGTTTTGCCGATGCGGTGGCCTGGCCTCGCCGGCCCGGCATATGGCGACGGTTTCTCGCTGCACTCATCGACTACTTTGTAATCCTGATCGCTCTCTATTTGCTCGTAGGGGCTCTATTTCTGCTGACCAACGGTGGCGTAAAAGGCAGCTTTTGGCTGAACTGGAAATTATGCCAGGAGGGTACGGTTCACGGTGCCCCGACACTTGCCCGTTATGACTGGCAGGTGTGTAGAACATCAGTACTCGGTTTGCCGGTCGCCATATGGAGCGTGGGTACGGCGCCGGGCTCAAAGCCTGGAGAAACCTCCTCAATCTCGATCGATCTGGATTCGCAAGGAAATTTCAGGCCTGCAGCATTGGACCTGGGTTTCCTCGAGCTGATCGCTCTGGCGTCTTATCTCCTCATTATGGAGTTGAAGTCCGGCCAATCAATCGGCAAGCGGCTCACGGAGCTCACTGTGCATGATGAGGACGACAGACATAGGGTCGGCCTGCCGGCGAGAAAGGCTGTTCGGCGGCAACTTATCAAGTTTCTCGGCGCATTACCGATCGTCCTGACGGGAAGCTGGTATGCTTTTCAGGCTTGGGGCACCGCTCCCGGTGGCGTGCAGGATTACTCCAGCCTGGAAATAGTGGTTGCATCCGCCGCTCTCGTTTTGGTGCTGATCTGGCCGGTCTGGATCGCGATATCCATAGCTCTGGGCGACGACCCGATACACGATCGATTTGCAAAGACCACGGTGCGTATACAGGAGACCCAGACATGAGTGTGCCGGAGAGGCCACGCGTGGTCATCATCTATTGCACGCAGTGCCAGTGGCTGTTGCGGGCCGGCTGGATGGCGCAGGAACTGCTCTCCACCTTCGGCACGGATCTTGGCGAAGTGACGCTGGTGCCGGGCACAGGCGGCATCTTCACCGTTTCCTGCAACGATGTGCTGGTCTGGGACCGCAAGCGCGACGGCGGCTTTCCCGATGCAGCCAAGCTCAAGCAGCTGGTGCGCGACGTCATTGATCCGGACCGGGATCTCGGCCATTCCGACCGCAAGGCCTAATCTGCGTCGAGATTCAGGTGAGGCCGGCCTGCAAATGACGGCTTCCTGCGCTTCCGGTGCACACGTACTTGAGTACGCTCCGCTCCGGTTCTCGGAAGCCACCATTTTCGACTCGACCTGACCTGAATCTCAACACAGCTTACCTTGCTTGACGACTTTCACAGCAATGCGAAGATGAAGCAGGCCATCGACACGATGGCGGTGATGGTGCGGACGTGGTTCCACATCACCCACTGGTTCAGATGGTTCGCCCAGACGGCTGCGCCATTGGCGCTGGCCGGGTCGACGGCGGCGAGCGCATCGTTGAGCGGCACATTGAAGACCATGGTCACGATCGGGTTGCCGATCAAATAGATCACGGCACCGGCAAGCAACCAGTGCGAGCCGGACTGGCTCCAGCCCATGATGGCGGCGGCGATAAGCACCAGACAGAGCAGGCCGGTGCCGAACAGCGCCGTCATGAAGGTGGGCGTGATTACCGTGATGTTGATCGAATTCATCGCCGAGATGCCTTGGGGGACCGGCAGCCGGGCAAGTGCTGCCATGACGAAATTGGAAAAGGCGAAAAACACGCCGCCGACGACGCCCGAGCCGATTGCGGCGATGATGGTGAGGGTGGGAAGAAGCTTGATCATCTCAGTTGCTCCAGATGCCGATTGCGGCGGGTTCATTTGCGTAGGCGGAAAAGTCTTTCGGCGCGCGGCCGAGCACACGCTGGACACCGTCGGTCAGCGTCTCGTTGCGGCCGTCAAGCACTTCGGTGAACAGCTCGTTGAGAAGCCAGGCGATTTCGGGCGGCAGTTCGTATGCCGCCGTCGCGGCGGTGAATTCGTCATGCGAGCTCTTGATATAGCGGATGTCGCGGCCGGTCGCCTTGGCGATCTCGGCGACCGCGTCGGCGAAGCTCAGCAGCCGCGGCCCGGTCAACTCATAGAGCTGGCCGACATGACCCGGTTCGGTCAGCGCAACGAAGGCAGCATCGGCGATGTCGTCGACATCGACGAAGGGCTCGCCAACAGGGCCGACAGGCAAAGCCACTTCGCCTTGCCGCAAGGACTCGACGAGAAAACCTTCGCTGAAATTCTGCGAAAACCAAGCGCAACGCAGGATCGTCCAGTCAGCGCCCGAGGCTTTGACCATCTCTTCGGCGCGCTGGGCTTCGGTCTCGCCGCCGGAGAGCAGCACCATGCGGGTGACGCCATTTGCCACCGCAAGCCTGGCGAAGGCGCCGACGGTCTCGGCGGCGCCCGGCACGGCGATGTCGGGATAGTAACTGATGTAGACGGCGCCCACGCCCTGCATGGCAGGCTCCCCGGTCGCCGGAACCTCCCAGTCGAAGCGGGGGCTGCCGGAACGCGAGCCGATGCGCACGGGAATGCCCTGTGAGGTCAGCCGCTCGGCGAGGCGACGGCCGGCCTTGCCAGTGCCACCGAGGATCAGGACTGGTTTGGTGTCGGTCATTGTGGTTTTCCTCTGTTTACAAATATGAGTAATCCTCACATTTGCAAAACGTGATAAACCCTCGTATTTTGGGAGTCAAGCCGTCTGTCGGCAGATTTTGTCGAGACCGGAGGCCGTCATGGAAGACACAGCAACGCCCGCATCTGCCCAGGAGCAGGTCGCATCGCCGCGACGGGCGCCCACCCAGCAGCGCAGCCGCGAGCGGGTCGAGCGCATGCTGGCCGCAGCCTCGGCGCTGATTGCCGAGCAAGGCAGCGACGCCATGCGCATGGGCGAGGTGGCGGAACGGGCCGCGGTGTCGATCGGCTCGCTCTACCAGTTCTTTCCCGACAAGCGGGCGATCGTCTGGGCGCTGGCCGAGCGCTACACCGCCGAAAGCCAGGCCTGCATCTCCTCGGCGCTCAAGGATGTCGTCGACGCCGAGGGCCTGCGGCAGGCGTTTTCGGAGCTGGTGGATATCTACTATCAGCTGTTCCTGGCCGAGCCGGTGATGCGCGACATCTGGTCGGGCACGCAGGCCGACAAGGCGCTGCGCCAGCTCGAACTCGCCGACAGCCGGGCAAATGCCGAATTCCTGACCATGGTGCTGAAGCGGCTGCATCCCGGCGCCGATCCGGTGGCGCTGGAGACCACAGCGTTTCTGGTCTGGCAGATGGGCGAGGCTGCCGTGCGGCTGGCGATCTCGGTCGATCGGCAGGAGGGCGACAGGCTGGTCGCCGCCTACAAGCGCATGGCGCTGCGGGAATTGGTGGACGGGTAGGCTCGCACCACTCTGGGAAGGGTCGCTTCGAAGCAGCAGGGTGGACGCGTCGGACCGCATCCGACCCTTGGGCCGACCTCCCCACAAGCGGGAGGTATCGGCGCGTTAGCTTGAAGCGACTGACTTTGACGGCAACAAAAAACCCGCCACAAAGGCGGGTTCTTTATTCAGCGATACAGGTAAACTTTAGAGGCCGAAGCCTTCGAAGCGCTTCTTGAACTTCGACAGGCGGCCGCCGCGGTCGAGCAGGGTCTGCTGGCCGCCGGTCCAGGCCGGGTGCGTGGTCGGGTCGATATCGAGGTTCATCGTATCGCCTTCCTTGCCCCAGGTCGAACGGGTCGAGTATTCGGTGCCATCGGTCATGACGACCTTGATGGTGTGGTAGTCGGGATGGATATCGGCCTTCATTGTCGTGCTTCCTGGCTTGTGGCGCTGCCGACGGCCCGTGGCCTGCGTCGATGCGCCCCTTTTTAAAACTCGAAGCCGCAGCTATTGAAAAGCCACGGCTTCTAAAACGGTCGGCGAGCCTATACATCAGCCGGAATTGAATCACAAGGCCGCGGCAGGCGCATATTGAAAGCGCCAACCTGGAAGCGGCCAGAGGAAACGGTCATGGCGGACATCAGCGGCGAGCAAGACGGGCGCAGGCGCTCGCTCGGGCCGCTCAGGCGCCTATATCCCTACATATTCCGCTACCGCAAACTGGTCATAGGCGCCCTCATTTCGCTCGCCATCGCCGCAGCGACGACGCTGGCGCTGCCGCTGGCCGTGCGGCGCATGATCGACCACGGTTTCAGTGCTTCCGGCACCGTCGTCATCGCCGAGTATTTCGCCGCCCTGGTGGCGATGGCAGCCATTCTGGCGGCGGCGTCGGCCGGACGCTACTACTTCGTCATCACGCTCGGCGAGCGGGTCGTTGCCGACATCCGCAGCGACGTGTTTTCGCATGTCACGACGCTTTCGCCGTCCTTCTTCGACACCGCCCAGTCGGGCGAGATCGTCTCGCGGCTTGCCGCCGACACCACGCAGGTGAAATCCGCCGTCGGCGCCACCGCCTCCGTGGCGTTGCGCAACGTCATCCTCGGCCTTGGCGCGGTGGCGATGATGGTCGTCACCAGCCCGAAACTGTCGGGCCTAGTGATCGCGGCCATTCCGCTCATTGTGCTGCCGCTGGTCGCGTTCGGCCGTTCGGTGAGGCGCCGGTCACGGCAGGCGCAGGATACGCTGGCGCAAGCGACCGCCTATGCCAGCGAGCAGATCGGCGCGGTGCGCACGCTGCAGGCGTTCACCAACGAGACGCTGGTCACCGGGCGGTTCTCGGCCGCGGTGGAAGCCGCCTTCCAAGCGGCGCGCTCGTCGATCTTCTCCCGCTCGCTGCTCACCTTCCTTGCCATCTTCATGATCTTTTCCTCGGTCGTGGCGGTGTTGTGGTTCGGCTCGCGTGACGTGCTTGCCGGCACGATGTCGCCCGGTACGCTCGGCCAGTTCCTGCTTTACTCCGTGTTTGCCGCAGGCGCGCTGGGCGCACTGTCGGAAGTCTGGGGCGAGCTTGCCCAGGCGGCGGGTGCGGCCGAAAGGCTGACCGAGATACTCGACGAGACGCCGGCGATTCAACCGCCGGCCAATCCGCTGCCGCTGCCCGCCAAGGCGACAGGCGCGATCAGTTTCGACGACGTCTCCTTCTCCTACCCGGCAAGGCCGGACCGTGCCGCCGTCCACGGCTTGAGTTTTCAGGTCAAGCCCGGCGAGACGGTGGCGATCGTCGGCCCGTCGGGCGCCGGAAAGAGCACCGTCTTTTCGCTGATTCTGCGCTTCTACGATCCCGAAACCGGCCGCATCGCCATTGACGGCGTCGACGTGCGCGAAGCCGATCCGGCTGAAGTGCGGGAGCGCATTGCGATCGTGCCGCAGGATGTCACCATCTTTGCGGCAAGCGCGCGCGACAATATCGGCTTTGGCAGGCCGGGCGCGACGAATGCCGAGATCGAGGCCGCCGCCGGGGACGCGCTGGCCGACGAGTTCATCCTCAGGCTCGACAAGGGCTACGATAGCCAGGTCGGCGAGCGCGGCGTCACCTTGTCCGGCGGCCAACGTCAGCGCGTGGCGATCGCCCGCGCCATCCTGCGCGACGCGCCGATCCTGCTGCTCGACGAAGCCACGTCGGCGCTCGACGCCGAAAGCGAAACGCTGGTGCAGACGGCGCTGGAACGGCTGATGCAGGGCCGCACCACCATCGTCATCGCCCACCGGCTGGCGACCGTGCTGAAGGCCGACCGCATCCTGGTCATGGATGGCGGCCGCATCGTCGAGGAAGGCACGCACCAGAGCCTGGTCGCCAAGGGCGGCATCTATGCAAGGCTGGCCAAGCTGCAGTTCGAAACCGGAGCAAGCGCCTTCAGGGGTGCCGCGGAGTAGCAACCCGCAATCAGGCGGGACCATACCGCTTGCGGAGATGCTCGGTGAAATGCGCGGCATTCAGTTTCTCGCCCGTGGCGCGCTCAAGCAGTTCGGGCGTCGACCAGCGCGATCCCTGCGACCAGATATTGTCGCGGCGCCAGTCATTGATGGCGGCGAAATTGCCCCTGGCGAGATCGCTGTCGGCTGAAGGATGGTCGCGCGTCAGCGCAGCCCATTGCTGCGCCGCCATCATGGCGCCCAGCGTATAGGACGGGAAATAGCCGAAGGCGGCGCCTGGCCAATGCACGTCCTGCATCGGTCCGTCGGCTGGGTTGTCGATGGTCGAAAGGCCAAGATACTCCCGTATCTTGGCGTCCCACGCTTCGGGCAGGTCGGCCGCCTGCAGCCGCCCCGAGACCAGCTCCTGCTCCAACTCGTAGCGCAGGATGACATGCAGCGGGTAGGTGACCTCGTCGGCGTCGACGCGGATCAGGCCGCGCTCGACCCGGTGCACATGCGGCAGGATGTCGTCCAGCGACCAGGCCTCGCCGAGATGCTTTTCCACCACCGGCAGCGCCCAGCGCCAGAATTCGGGGTTGCGGCCGATCTGCTTTTCGACGAACAGGCTCTGGCTTTCATGCACCGCCATGCCGCGCGCCTTGCCGAGCGGCCAGTGCGCCCAGGCCTTCGGCAGGTTCTGCTCGTAGAGCGCGTGGCCGGTCTCGTGCAGCACGCCCATCAAAGCCGACAGGAAATCGGACGTTTTGTAGCGGGTGGTGATGCGCACGTCGCTCGGCACGCCGCCGCAGAAGGGATGGTGCGATACGGACAGAGAACCGTGGGTGAGGTCGAAGCCGACCGAAGCCATCATGGCGAGACCAAGCTCGCGCTGCCGGTCGATCGCATAGCTGCCGGAGAGCGGCTTCACGGGATGCCTGGCCAGGCGCGCTTCCTGCGCGGCCAGGGCTTCCGGCACGAAGCCCTTCAGGAATGTCTTCAGCTCGGTGAACACCGGCGTGATGTCGGCGGCGCGGTTGCCAGGATCGTATTGCTCCATCAGTGCGTCGTAGGGATCGAGGCCGAGCGCGTCGGCGCGCAAAGCGGCTTCCTCGCGCACCAGCGCGATGACACCTTCGAGCGCCGGCAGGAAGCCTGCCCAGTCATTCTTGGCGCGCAGGTCGCGCCAGAGCTGCTCGGAGCGCATACGCGCCACCGTCTGGCGCTCGACGAATTCGACCGGCAGGCAGGTCAGGTTGGTGTATTGGCGACGCAGTTCGCGGACCGCCGCCTGCTGCTCCTCGTTGAGCGCCTCCTGTTCGGCGGCGGCGAGCCAGTCGGCGATCTCCGGCGCCGTTGCCCTGATATGCAGCATCCCGGCCAGGGACGACATGGCTTCGGCGCGCTTCTCGCCGCCGCCGACAGCCATGTGAGTCGCCTCGTCGGCGCCGAGGATAGCGAGCGCATGTTCCAGCGCTTCGAGCTTGTGGCCGAGATCATCGAGCTTCTGAAAAGACATGACAGGTTCCGCGTTTTGGACCGCGGGAAAAGATACCAACGCGCCAGGATTGGCAACCCTCAAAGGTGGCTATGCAGCTTGCGCCGGTGAGCTGGTGCGTGGAATGCTGGCTGACGGTGGAACACCGCCATGGAGGGGAGACTAAGATGATCGGCAATATCCTGGTCGGGCTGGTGGCCCTGATCCACCTCTTTATCGTCTATCTGGAGATGGTGGCGTGGGACACACCGCGCGGGCACAGGGCGTTCAACCTCAAGCCGGACTTCGCCAGCGCATCGAAGGTGCTCGCCGCCAATCAGGGGCTCTACAACGGCTTCCTTGCCGCCGGGCTGATCTGGGGCCTCTATCTCGGCGCGGCGGGATTCCAGATCAAGGTGTTCTTCCTGCTTTGCATCGCCGTCGCCGGCCTCTATGGCGCGGCGACTGCCAGCCGGAAGATCCTCTATATTCAGACCGTGCCGGCGGTGCTGGCCCTCGCTGCGCTGTGGCTGGGCTGGTGACAAAAAAGACGCCCTCGGAGCCAGATCCGGGGGCGTCAGACAGTCCCTTCCTCATTCCTGGAGATATCAGAGCGGATCTCAGCCGTTCGGATAATTTCCGCCGTCGGAGCCATCACCGATCATTGAAGCCGCTGCCGGTGTCGGACATCAGCCTCTGATCGACATTGTCGAGGCGGCGCAGCAGATCGTGATATTGCGCGGCCGGGATCCGGCCATGGTCCGAAGCGGCGACCCGTTCGGCGGCCTGGCCGATATGCGCAGCACGCAGATGCAGCCACTGCTTCCGAGGTCGAGATGCCCTTCGTCTCGCGCGCATCCGTGATGCCCTATTCGACGCCCCGCACCTGCTCGATCAGGCCGGTCACGCGCGGACCGGTCATGTCGATCGGGTCGCTGGCGTCGAGGGCGCCCTTGTGATGTCCGGCGGCATAGGCGCCGGCGAGTGGAACAGTGATCAGAAGTGTCGTGAGGGTTGCGGTCCTGAGAGTCTTCAAAGAGCGCATGATGTGCGTCTCCTCCTGCTATGGAAGGGGCAAGCGCTTTCGCTCCGCCTTCCGGAAGCGGGCCGTCCGGTTCCGTCGCGTCGCGATGGGAGGCATCGCCGGCGGTTCTCGGCCCTGCGCGTCAAAGTAGGAGCCCGGAAACGCGAAGTGTAATTAAAGAAAGATAATGTTTTCAGGCCTTGCCGACCTGGCGTTGCGCCCTAGAGTTGATCCGGCAAACATTTCGCGTGACTGAAAATCACCGTTCGGTGAGCTTCAGTTCAATGCGTCGGTTCTTGTTGCGGGCGTCTTCGGTGTCGGCGGGGTCGAGCGGCTGGAATTCGCCGAAGCCGGCCGCAACCAGCCGGTTGGCGGGCACGCCGTTCTCGATCAGGAACTTGACCACCGAGGTCGAACGCGCCGTCGACAATTCCCAATTGTCGCGATAGCGGCCGGCGCCGGACAGCGGCTTGTTGTCGGTGTGGCCGTCGACGCGCAGCACCCAGTTGATCTCGGGCGGGATTTCCTTTTGCAACTCGATGATGGCATCGGCGAGCTTCTTCATCTCGACTTTGCCGGCATCGTTGATCACTTCCGACCCGGTCGGGAACAGAACTTCCGACTGGAAGACGAAGCGGTCGCCGACGATGCGGATGTTCTCGCGGTCGGCGAGGATTTCGCGCAGGCGGCCGAAGAAGTCGGAGCGATAGCGGTTCAGCTCCTGCACGCGCTGCGCCAGCGCGACGTTGAGCCGACGGCCGAGATCGGCGATCTTGGTGTTGGAATCGCGGTCGCGCGTTTCGGACACATTGAGGGCGTCCTCGAGCGCGCCGATCTGCTTGCGCAGTGCTGCGATCTGCTGGTTCAGGATCTCGACCTGGCTCAGCGCCTGCTGGCTGATCTGGCGCTGGCTGTCGAGTTCGCCGCCGAGTTCCGCGGCGCGCTGGGTGGCGGCGTCGCCGGCGCCGGCACCTTGTGCCAGCAGCTGCTCGAGCCGGCTCTTCTCAGCTTCGGCGGCCGACAGCGACGCCTGCAGATTGGCCAGCGAATCGTCCTTGTCCTGCGCGCTCGAGCGCTCCAGCGCCAGCAACTGCGTCAGTTCGTTGATCTGCGAGTTGAGGCGCGTGAGCGCCGTATCTTTGCCGGAGAGTTCGCGTCCGAGCAGGAACTGCGCCAGCACGAAAACGGTGAGCAGGAACATGATGGCGAGCAGCAGCGTCGACAGCGCGTCGACGAAGCCCGGCCAATAGTCGATCCGGCGATCGGTGCGCCGGCCCCTGGCGAGAGCCATGCTAGTGGACCCCGGGTTTCTTCAGCGCGTCGGCGATCTTTTCCAGCGTGTTGCGCATCGCCTTCTGCTCGTCCGATTGGGCCTCGACCCAGTCGCGCATGATCTGCTGCTCGGAGCGCATGTTCTTGACCAGTCCGGAAATGCCGTCGGCGAGATTGGCCATGGCGGTGGCGACGCGCGGATTGGAGCCGCCGCCGCTTTCCTGCATGCTGCGCAGCCGTTCCGACAGGACCCGGATCTCGTCGGAGGATTCAGTCTTGGCCGGGTCGGCGACGGCGATGTCGGAGGAGAGATCGGTGACCGAGGAGAGCCAGTTTTCAAGCTCGGTATAGAAGCGGGTCTGCGCGCGGCCGGCCTGCAGGTCGAGGAAGCCTAGCACCAGCGACCCGGAAAGGCCGAACAGCGAGGACGAAAAGGCCGTACCCATGCCGGCCAGCGGCGCCGACAGCCCCTGCTTCAGCGAATCGAGCACGGCGGCGGCGTCGCCGGTGCCGGGATCGAGCGATTCGATGGTTTCGCGGATCGAGCCGATGGTGTTGAGCAGGCCCCAGAAGGTGCCGAGCAGACCGAGGAACACCAGCAACCCGACGAGATAGCGCGAGGTGTCGCGGCTTTCGTCGAGGCGGGTGGCGATCGAATCCAGCATGGTGCGCATCGAAGACGTCGAGAAGGCGACCGTCGAGGAGCGGCCGATCATCGCCTTCATCGGAGCCAGCAGCACCGGCTCGGTGGTTTCGGAACCGGCGCGGAAGGAATTGACCCAGCGCACTTCGCGAAACAGTCGTCCGACCTGGGCGAAGGCGAGCAGGATGCCGACCACAAGGACGCCGACGATGAGGCCATTGAGGCCGGGATTGCTCCCGAAAGCGGTCGAGATCTGGCGGGTGAGGATGGCGGCGATGAAGGCGACGATGACCAGGAAGATGACCATGGTCAGGAGGAAGACCTGCGGGCTCGACAGTTTGTGCGGATCGTACATCAGGACATCAGAACGCCTGCCCACGCCGAAGGATCTGAGAAAAGCCATCCGTGCCCCGTTTCCGATGCTCTATTTGCCTTGACGCAATTCCGAACGGGAAGCCGCTCATACTTCCCTGGAACCGCTCCAGTGCCGCCGATCACGTAATTCGCGACTCTAAACGGAATTGTGACCAAATTGAATGGCGCTTGGCAATATTGCCCGACTGTCGGGCCGCACCACGCCGTTCAGAGGCGGTTGACGACCAGGCAGTCGACCATGGCGGCAAGATGCAGCCCGGCGCCGGTGACGACAAAGCCGTGCCAGAGGGCATTGTGAAAGCGCAGGCGTTTCCAGGCGAAGAAGATGACGCCGCAGGAGTACACGATGCCGCCGGCGACAATCAGCGCGATCGAGGTCGTCGGCAACGTCGCCACCAGCGGCTTGACCAGGACGACGCCGCTCCAGCCGATGGCGAGATAGAAGCCAATGGCCAGACGATCGAAGCGGCCGGGCAGGAACACTTTCATGGCAATGCCGGTCAAAGCAGCGGTCCAGACAAGGACAATCATCGGCAGCGCCAGCGGCGAGCCGTCGAGCTGGGCCAGAAAGGGCGTGTAGGTCGCGGCGATCAGGAGGTAGATCGCCGCATGATCGAAGCGCCGCAAGATCCACTTCGCCGGCGACGTCACCGGCCACAGATTGTAGGTCAGCGAAATCGACAGCACAGTCAGCAGCGACACCACAAAGAAGGCGGCGGCGATGTATTCGCCGGGACCGGCATGGAAGGCGGCCAGTGCCAGCAAGGCCGAGCCGGCTGCTATCGCCAGCACGATGCCGACCGCATGGACGATGCCATCGGCGATCATCTCCGCACGCGAGTAGTGCCAACGCCCGACATAAGGGATTTCAACTGGCTGGTCTGGCTGCGCTTCTCGCGAGGATAGTGAAGGTATGCTCGTCATAAAAAATCCTGCGTCACCCTTATCTGGGCGGCCGCCGGGCAGTATTTCAAGCTTTGATTGCGGTTTTGCGACTGCGGCGCTTCAGCACGCCGCGCCGGCATGCCAAGTGATCAGCGCGCCGAAAGCGGCTTCTTCACCGCCTTGAGCAGCGCGCGCTGGATGACCTCGTTGCCGGCGACGAGCGAACCCGCCTCGAGCATATCCTGGCCTCCATCCATGTCGGAGACGAAGCCACCGGCCTCGCGGATCAGCAGCAGGCCGGCGGCAATGTCCCAGGCCGAAAGGCCGGTTTCCCAAAAGCCGTCCATGCGGCCGGCGGCGACATAAGCGAGATCGAGCGCGGCGGAACCCAGGCGGCGCACGCCCGAGACCTCGGCCATCACATTGCGCAACTCGACGAGGAAATTGCCGTGCTGGCCGCGGCCGAGATGCGGCACGCCGCAGCCGATGACGCAGTCGGTGAGCTTGCTGCGGCCGGCAACGCGCAGCCGGCGATCGTTCATGTAGGCGCCGCCGCCGCGCTCGGCGGTGTAGAGCTCATCCATTGCCGGATTGTAGATGACAGCGGCGACCAACTGGCCCTGTCGCTCCAGCGCGATCGAGATGGAAAAGATCGGAATGCCGTGCAGGAAATTGGTGGTGCCGTCGAGCGGGTCGACGATCCAACGGTGCTGGTCGTCGTCCCCTGCGATCATGCCGCGCTCTTCCATCAGGAAGGCATAGCCCGGCCGTGCCTTCGACAGTTCGGCAAACAGGATGTCCTCGGCCTTGCGGTCGGCTTGGCTGACATAGTCGCCCGGTCCCTTCATCGACACCTGCAGGTTCTGCACCTCGCCGAAGTCGCGCGACAGCGAGCGGCCGGCCTTCATGGCGGCCTGGACCATGACATTGAGAAGTGCGGAGCGTGCCATCGTATCTGTTCCTGCCTACGTGTCAGTCTGCGCGGCGCATGTAGGTGAGTTCGTTGGTGTCGACGACGATGCGTTCGCCGGCGCCGATGAATGGCGGCACCAGCACGCGGATGCCGTTTTCCAGGACCGCCGGCTTGTACGAGGACGCGGCCGTCTGGCCCTTCACCACCGGGTCGGCCTCGGTGATGGTCAGCGTCACCTGGTCGGGCAGCGAAATGCCGATCGGCCTGTCCTCATAGAGCTGAACCGTCACCATCATGCCGTCCTGCAGGAAGGCGGCGCGGTCGCCGACGAAATCCTTCGCCAGCTCGAGCTGCTCGTAGCTCTGCGTGTCCATGAACACCAGTGCGTCGTCCTGGGCGTAGAGGAAGGAAAAATCCTTCAGGTCGAGCCGGATCTGCTCGACGGTCTCGGCCGAGCGGAAGCGCTCGTTGAGCTTGGTGCCGTTGATCAGGTTCTTCAGTTCGACCTGGTTGTAGGCGCCGCCTTTGCCGGGCTTGACGGTGTTGGTCCTGACCGCCACCCAAAGTCCGCCATCGTGCTCGATGACATAGCCGGGACGGATTTCGTTGCCATTGATCTTGGCCATGATGAGATTGATCCGGGATGCTAGCAACGGCTTGGCCGTTGATATGAGGATGGTCGCTGGATAAGCGATTTCGGGCTCCCAAGACCACAAATCGGCAGGAGAGGCAAGGGATGCCAGATCGCCCGACAAGGGCTGGTAGCCTCAAACCTGGGCCGCAATGACTTTGCCGACGGCCTCGACGATGGCGTCCGCAGCCTCAGTCAGCCGGTTGAGATGAGGCGAACGAAGTGCGGCGACCTGCAAGGAAAGGTCGACATCTTCCGTGTTGACCAGCATGAGGCCGTCGGGAATTCCGCGCCTTGCAAGACGCAACGGCACTAGCCCAAGGCCGTGCCCCCGACGGACCCATTCCATCTGCAAGGCCGGATCCTGTATCTCCGCCGCGATCTCGAAATAACGCCTTCCGCCGACCAGAACGGACGTGAGCTTCTGGCGCGCGTCGCAAGGTGCCGGACTAAGCACCCACGGCATGGGTGTCCGGCCACCGTCTTCCGGATCGGCGACGGTGGACGCAGCTATGACGCCAAGACGTTCAGTGCCAAGCGCTTCCGGACCTGGCTTGTCCGACGATCGCAGAACAATCGTCACATCGAGCTCGCCGCGTTGGAATTGATCGATCAGTTCGGCGCTCCAGCCGGTCTTGAGCCGTAGCGACACTTTCGGGAACGCCGCCGCGGCGTTGGCGATGGCCCCGGCGATGTCGCGGTCCGAGAGGCCATGGGCGAGACCCAGGCGGAACAGTCCTTCCGGCTCGGTCTTTCCGGCGAAGGATTTCAGCGCTTCTACGGAAGCGATGATATCGCGTCCGCGCGCCAGCACTTCCAGCCCCGTCGGCGTCAGTCGCGGCGGCTTTTGCCGGCGGTCGAGCAGCGTCGTGCCAAGCATGTCCTCCAGCCGCTGGATTTGCCGGGTCACAGCCGGCTGCGTCAGCGGCAGGCGCCGGGCGACCTTCTGGATCGAGCCCTCCTCGGCAAACAGGGCGAGCGTGCGCAATTCCTCAAGCATAGCTAGAACCATGTCTCGTAAGCATAATCATTGTAAACATTATGAATTTGAAATCCATCGCCTGGCAAGCAATTTTCCTTTCAAACGAAAGGACGACGACAATGAAGGCAATCGAACTGCAGAAGCCGGGCGGCATCGACAATCTCAAGATGGTCGAACGACCAATGCCGGAGCCCGGCCGTCAGGAGATGATCGTCAGGGTAAAGGCGACGGCGCTCAACTACCGCGATGTCGAGATCGCGCGCGGCAGCTATCACACGACATTCCCCTTGCCGCTGGTGCCGCTTTCCGACGGCGTCGGCGAGGTCGTCGCGCTTGGCCCCGAGGTCAGCCGCTTCAAGGTTGGCGACCGGGTCTGCGGCACGTTCTGGCAGCGATGGGTCGGCGGCAGCTTCGCCATGGCCGAACCCTCATACCAGCGCGGTGGCCCCATCGACGGTTTGCTGAGCGAATTCGCCCGGCTGGACGAACAGGCGGCTGTCATCGCGCCGGCGCATCTCAGCGACGTAGAGGCGGCGACGTTACCCTGCGCCGCCGTCACCGCTTGGCATGCCTTGTTTACGGAAGGCAACCTCAAGCCGGGCGAGACCGTGCTCAGCCTCGGCACGGGCGGCGTATCGCTGTTTGCCATGCAGTTCGCGAAGGCGGCCGGCGCGCGGGTCGTCGTTACGTCGAGTAGCGATGAGAAACTTGTCCGGGCCAAAGAGCTCGGCGCGCATCACGGCATCAACTACCGCGACAATCCGGACTGGTCGTCGGCCGTGCTGGCGCTGACCGATGGCCGTGGCGCGGACCACATCATCGAAGTCGGTGGTCCCCAGAGTTTCGCGGATTCGCTCAAGGCGTCGGCGCGTGGCGCCCAGATCAATGTCATCGGCTATCTCGGCGGCAGCGAAGGGGTGATCAATCCGCTCGACATCTTCCGACGCCAGGTGAAAGCACGCGGCATACCGGTCGGCTCGCGCGAGTCCTTCGAAGCGATGAACCAGGCGCTCGCCGTCAATCGGCTGCGGCCGGTGATCGACCGGGTCTTCCCATGGGCAGAGGCAGCGCAGGCCTTTCGCCATCTCGAACACGGCTCTCCCTTCGGCAAGGTCGTGCTGGATCATACACAGTGACGTTGCGTGTCAGGGCAGGCGGTTGGCCTTCTGCAAGGCTTGCTTTGTCTGGTCGTCGGTCAGCCCTTGCAGGAAATCGTCCATCTCCGGATCGATAAGGCCGGCGCGGCGGGCGACCACATACCAGGCCCCGGCCAAGATCAGGTCGGGGTCGGTGCCGATGCCGCCCATATAGAGCTTTGCCAACCGGTTCTGGGCAGCGACATTGCCGCCTTCAGCTGCCTGCTTCATCCAGTTGAAGCCGGATTTCAGGTCGCGAACACCGCCCCGGCCCTCGATCATCCAGGCGGCAAGATCGATCTGCGCGGTGTCGTAGTTCTGCCTGGCAGCCTGTGCCAGCAAGCTGCGGGCCTTTCCATCGTCGCGGGTCTTGCCGCCGACGCCATTGGCATAGACCTGCGCCATCGCATACTGGGCGTCGGCAAGCCCTGTCGCCGCGGCACGCTCATAATAAGGCACAGCCCTGGCGATGCCGGCATCGCCCGGATCCTGCTGCACGAGCAATTGCGCGAAGTTGAACTGCGCCAGCCGGTTGCCGGCCTCGGCGGCGGCCTGCATCAGCGCATAAGCTCCCTTCTCGTCCTTCTTGACGTAGCGGCCGTCGAGCAGTATCAGCGCATACTGGAACTGCGATTCAGGAATCCCCTGCTCGGCGGCCTGCGCATACCATTTGGCGGCTTCCGCTGGGTTGAGCGGCACGCCCAACCCGCGCGACAGGATCTCGGCCACCAGCGTTTGCGCCGCCGGGTCGCCATTCTGAGCTCGCACCAACGCCAGATTGTAGGCCGTCTTGTAAAGGCCGCGCTGGAAAGCGCCATAGGCGGGGTCCGCCGGCTTGGCGCCGAAACGTTCGGGGTTGATCGCGTCGGCCGACGGCAGCGGCGCGGTTGTCGCCGGCTGCGGCAGCGGGGTGTCGATGGGCTTGTCGATATGGACGCCGGAATCCGTGGCACCGGCTTTTGGAGCACCCGCATCGGGAGCGATCGCATCCGGCACGCTGAGGGCGGGCGCGCTGGTGTCCGGCCTCGGCTGCGGCAGCGGAACGGTCTCCGCCGCGATCGCTGCCCCGCTCATCAAGGCCGCAACGAGAACCGCGAGAGGAAGTCCATGTCGGCGCACGTCAGCCCCCGAAGCGCGGCGCGGTTTGGTCGAGCAGCGCATTGGCGGCGGCAATCGCCGCCTTAGGATCGGCGCCTTCGGCAAAGACGGCGCTGGACAGCGCCACGAACTCGGCGCCAGTGGCGGCCACCGCTTCGACCGAGGCGATGGCGGAACCGGCCATGACAATGCAAGGGATCTCAATCACGTCCGCCCACCATTGCCCGAGCGACAGGTTGCGCGGATGCGGTTCCGGCTTGTTGTCGTAGCCGAAGCGGCCGAAGAAGATGTAGTCGGGTCTGGTTTCGCCGAGTTCCAGCGCGTCGTCGCGCGTCTTGGCGCCACCGGCGCCGACCATCATCTTGCCCTGGAAGTGTTCGATGGTCTCGGCGAGCGCGTCCTTGGAAACCTCGACATGAATGCCGTCGGCCTGGACACGGCCGGCAATGCGGGTATCGCCGGCGATGATGACGGCGATGCCGGCCGCTTGCGCGGCCGGTACGATCTGTTCTGCAAAGGCCTGGAAGGCAGCCTCGTCCATGCCGCTCTCAGGCAGGATCAGCGAAGCGATATCACCGCCGTCGAAGGCAGCCGCAATGCGCTCGGCCGGAGCGTCCTTGGGTGCGATCAGCACGATGCGGCAGCGGTTGGGGGGTGTTGCGTCGTTCATGGCTTTCGATCCCGGGTTTCGCCTATGCCGGGCGAAGATGGTTGCATTGCGGCATAGAACAAAGCGCCCGCCTTGAACAGGCGGGCGGGGAACGATGCGCTGGCTTTGGTTACGATCGCCGGCGAGCCGACGCTCTGCGGCTCATTTGACGGCTTGCGGGCTTTCGACCGTTGGTTTGGCTTTCCACAAAGTCCAGCCGAGGTTCATGCCGGCGGCGGCGACCAGGATCGCGGCGGCGCCGACGAGCTGGGCCGGATGCAGCCGGTGGCCGAAAGCCATGACATCGACCAGGATCGCCACGACAGGATAGATGAAGGACAGCGACCCCTGCAGATGCGTCGGCAGTTTCTGGATGGCGGCGTACATCAATATGTACACCAGGCCGGTGTGAACGACGCCAAGCGTGGCCAGCATGGCCCAGCTCCAGGCATCGGCGGGCAAATGCGAGAGGTTGGCGAAGGGCGCCAGCATGATGACGCCGACGCAGACCTGGATCAGCGCGATCAGATGCGGCGGGGTGCCCTTGAGCTTCTTGGCGACGATTGCCGCGACAGCCCAGAAGAAGGCCGCTCCGAGCGCCATGACGATGCCGATGACATAATCTGTGCCGGTTATGCCGGAACCGACACCCGCATCGGGCCCTGTCTGCACGATCAGCAGCATGCCGGCGAAGGCGATGCCGAGCCAGGTCAGCTTGGCCAGGGTCAGCCGCTCGCCGAAGAACAGCGCGCCGAAGCCGACCAGCATGAAGGGCTGCGTGTTGTAGACCGCCGTGGCAATCGAGATCGAGGCGCGGGAGAAGGCGCTGAACAGCAACAGCCAGTTGATGACAATGGCCGCGCCGCCAAGAGCGGCGATGGCAACAATGCGCAGCGTCAGCCTGCCGCGCAGCAGCCCGAGTGCCGCGCAGGTGATCAGCAGCGCCACCGCGCCGAAGGCGCAGCGCCAGAACACCACGTCCATAACGGGCTGGCCCGACATGACGACAAACCAGCCGATCGTGCCGACGATCGTCATCGCCGCCGTCATCTCGATCGTGCCGCGTACCGTGTTGTCCATGACAATACCTCTATCTGTTGAGGCCATAATCTCATGCCGTCTTGAGGGTTTATATGCCCTATGAAAGGTGATAAGGGGGCAACACCTTATTTAATAAGGCGCGCGCTGCCCTTTTGCGAGGAGATGAAAATGCTGGACGAGTTGGACAGAAAGCTTCTCGACATCCTGATCCTGGATTCGCGGACTTCGTTGAAGGATCTGGCGCAGCAGGTCGGGCTGTCGTCGCCGAGCGTCTCGGAACGGCTGCGGCGGCTCGAGGAACGCGGCGTCATCCGCGCCTTCACCATCGAGATCGACCCGGAGGCGCTGGGGTTTCCGCTGCAGGCGATCGTGCGGGTGCGGCCACTGCCGGGCAAGCTGCATATCGTCCAGAAGCTGATCGAGGAGATCCCGGAATTCGGCGAATGCGACAAGGTCACTGGCGACGACTGTTTCGTGGCCCGGCTCTACGTGCGCTCCATCGGCGAGCTCGACAAGCTTCTCGACCGCATCGCCGACAAGGCGGAGACCAGCACCGCCATCATCAAGGCGCAGCCGATCCGGCGCCGTCCGCCGCCACTGAATTAAGCTCCAGCTTGTAGCCGATGTGGCTGGCCTTGAAGCCGAGCCGGTCATAGAAGCGATGCGCGTCCTGGCGGCTCTTGTTGGTGGTCAGCTGGACAATCTTGCAGCCGCGTTCACGGCACTGTTCGACCGCCCATTCCAGCAGACGCTGTCCCAGCCGTTCGCTGCGGCGGTCTGCGACGACGCGCACAGCCTCGATCTGGCCGCGCAAGGCGCCCTGCAGCGACAGCCCGGCGAGATAGCTGATCTGCAACGTGCCGATGACGCGGCCGCTATCCGTCATCACGGCAAGAAACTGGTTGGGGTCGGCGTCGATGGCGGCAAAGGCGTCGCGATAGGCCTTGGCGAGTGGCTCGGTCGCATCCTCGCGGCTGCGGCCAAGCGGATCGTCGGCGAGCATGGCTACGATGGCAGGCAGGTCGGCCGCTTCGGCGCGGCGGATGTGGGGTTCGCTCATTGTCAAAAACCTGGGGTCAAAAACCTGGGGTCAAAACCTGGGGCCAAAACCTGGGGTCAAAACTTGATGCATCGGACGGCGCCCTTATGCATCGGCGGCGATCTTGCCGTAAATCCGGAACCGTCGCTTTACGCACAGTTGATCGACACGGCCGGCATTTTCCCGGTCGCGGCGCAAGGGTTTCTGGGCTATTGCAGGGCAACCGTCTTCCCTCCAGCATTTCCAGTTCATGTCAGGTCTGCTCGCCGATCCGTGGTTTTATGCCGCCGCCATTCCGGCGGTGATACTTGTCGGGCTGTCGAAAGGCGGCTTCGGCGGCGCTGTCGGCTTCGTCGGCGTGCCTTTGATGGCGCTGGCCATGCCGCCGGTGCAGGCGGCGGCCATCCTGCTGCCGATCCTGTGCCTGATGGACATCGTTTCGGTGTGGACGTGGTGGGGCGTCTACGACAGAAAGATGCTGGTCGACATGATGCCGGGCGCGGTGATCGGCATTGGGCTCGGCTGGCTGACGGCAGCGCTCGTAACCGAAGAGATGGTGCGGCTGATCGTCGGCGCAGTCGCGCTGATCTTCGTGCTGCGCTGGCTCTATCTCCAGTTCCGCCACGGTTCCGACCATGCGGCGGCGCCCAACCGCATCGCCGCCGCCTTCTGGGGCACCGTCGCCGGCTTCACCAGCTTCGTCGCCCATGTCGGCGGGCCCCCCTTCCAGGTCTATGCGCTGCCGATCCGGCTCGATCCGAAGGTGCTGTCGGGGACATCGGCGATCTTCTTTGCCGCCACCAACGCGCTGAAGCTGATCCCCTATTTCGCGCTTGGCCAGTTCGACACCGCCAACCTGACGGCGTCGGCCGTGCTGATGCCGCTGGCGCCGCTGGCCACCATCGCCGGCGCCTGGCTGGTGCGGCGCATGCGGCCGGAGATTTTTTATCCCTTCACCTACGCGACCGTGGCCGTGGTCGCGGTCAAGCTGCTTTGGGACGGGATCGCCGGCCTGCTCTAAATCCCGCTCAGGCGGCTGCCGGTTTGGTTCGCGGGGCGCTCGCAAAGGTCAGCGATGCACCACCAACGACCACGACCGCCATGGCGCCGAGAGTGGCGATGTCGTGCGCGGTCGGCTTCAGCACCATGTCGGCGACGGCGACGATCATGATGACGAAATCGAACTTGACGATCCGTATCATGCGGCGCCCAAACGCTATGGCAGCCGGGGTCATGCCGTCCGCGGCAAGCATTGTGGCAAGCTTTTCGAACGAAGGCTTCAGCACGAGGATACCGGTCAGAAACGCGGCGGCGTAGCCGCAAAGGCCGATGACGACCCAAAGGTCGGAGAAGCCGGTCCATAGCGAAGTCAGCACCAGACCAGAAGCCAGGGTCGCGATAGACGCCGGCACGAACAGACGCAAGCCGAGTTTGTCCGTCGTTCTCAGCATGACCATCAGCGTCTCGTCGTCGCCGTCGCGATCGGCGAGTATCGAAACCAGCAGCATGGCGAAACCGCCGCCGAGCCAGAGGATCGCTGCCATGACATGCAGGAATTTGAAGAGAGAATACCAGTCCATTGCCGCTCCTTGTGCATCGTTCCGGGGGTAAACGCTGCTTTCGCGCGTCTGCTTCCGAAGGAGGGCGGATTATCTCCGTACATGTATCCAGAAGATGCCGCGTGGGTGCCGGCTTGTTGCGGAGGCGCCGTCGCCGGATTTTACCGCCAGCCCGCACAATACCCGGCATTTGCCGGATAGACGCCGTGTCGGCATTGGCTGGTTTCGCGGCATGATCCTGAAACCTGCGGGGACTAAGCCGCTCGCGACCGACGCTCCATTTTGGCCGCGCGCGGTCGGACCAAGTCTGAAACAACCAACGAGGGTATCCCATGCAAGGCGTAGCACGAAATTTCTTCACCCTGGCCGTCATCTATTCCCTGTGCGGCATGGCGCTCGGCCTGCATATGGCGATCTCCAATGACCATGGGCAGATGCCGACCCACGCGCACACCATGGTGGCGGGCTGGCTGATGTCGGCGGTGTTTGCTTTCTTCTACCACCTGTTTCCAGCGGTCGGGCAAAAGACGATTGCGGTCGTGCATTTCTGGCTGACAGCAATCTGCGGAATCGCACTGATGATCGGGCTTTACTTTGAACTTGCCGGCCATCCGGAGATCGAGCCGGTGCTGGCTTCCTCCTCGATGGGCTTTTATGCGGCAATGCTGCTGTTCGCCTTCATTTCCTTGCCGGCTGTATGGAAGAAGGCATGAACAAGCTGACGATCAGGCTTCGGGGGCCGTTGTGCTTATACGGCACAGAAGGGCAGCGGTCGATCAAGAAATATCCGCGCCGTTAAGGGTCCATTAAGCTTTACAGGTGTTTACTATGTCCATCCAGTGATCTGGATTCTTACCGAGTGGTTGGAGCCACTTCGTTTGACGCCTCCCTGTTAAACTCCTGAGAGCCGCCTTATCCGCGGCTCTTTTTTTGTCTGCTTTTGGTCCGCTTGGCGCCCCTGCGCAGGCGTTAACCGTTTGTTAAACATGTGCTTGCCTTCGCCGGCGGCGAAGCGCATTTTCAAGCTTCAGTCATCTAGGGTGCCGGCGTGACGGCGATGAAGCCGAATCAGCCGACGGGGCAGTGCAGGGGCGTATCGATGAACGAGCCTTCGAAGGGCAGCGCGAAAACCATCAAGCTGGCGGAACGCCGGGTTTTCTCCCAATCCTTCAAACCGCTCTACCAGGAAGGCATGGGCCTGGTTGAGCAAGCAGCGGAATATCTCGACGGCAAGGGCCGGGCCGAGGCCAAGAAGCTGTCCAGACTGGCGGCGACGCTCTATGCGGCCGAATCGATGCGGCTGACCACAAGGCTGATGCAGGTCGCCTCCTGGCTGCTTTTGCAGCGGGCGGCAAATTCCGGCGAGATGACCCGCGACCAGGTCGCCTCGGAAAAATCCAAGGTGCGTCTCGACACCGCCTCGGCGCATGACGAAGCGGTCGGCTGGGGCGAACTGCCGAAGGATTTCCTCGACCTCGTCACCCGCTCGCTGCGCCTGCAGGCGCTGGTGCGCCGCATGGACGAAGAGATCTATGGCGGCGCGTTTGCCGAGACGCCGGTAACAGGCCGCCGCGCCAATCCGGTTTCCGACCAGATCACGCTGCTGAATACGGCTTTCGCTCGAGGTTAAACGCTTCCCGTTTCCGGTTTGTTCACATTTCCCTGACATCGCTGTGCGCCGGAGGTAGACTTCGCGCATGAGGGAAGCGATTCGCATTATCGGTATCGATCCGGGGCTGAGGCGCACCGGATGGGGCATCGTCGAGAGCCTCGGCAACTCGCTGCGCTTTATCAGCTCCGGCACTGTACGCTCCGACGACAAGGCGGCACTGGCGAGGCGGCTGTGCCAGCTGCATGACGGCCTCGCCGATATCGTGCACAGCGCCATGCCGCACGAGGCGGCCGTCGAACAGACCTTCGTCAACAAGGATGCCGTGGCGACGCTGAAGCTCGGCCAGGCGCGCGGCATAGCCATGCTGGTGCCGGCGCGCGCCGGCCTTGTCGTCGCCGAATATGCCCCCAATGCCGTCAAAAAGGCGGTGATCGGCGTTGGCCATGGCGACAAGAAGCAGATCCACATGATGGTAAAGGTGCTGTTGCCGAAAGCCGTTTTCGACACCGAACATGCCGCCGACGCGTTGGCTATCGCCATCTGCCACGCGCATCACCGGCAAAGCGTCGCCGACAGGATGGCGCTGGCATGAGGGATCACGCATGATCGGCAAATTGAAAGGCACGCTGGACGAGATCGAGGAGGATTTCTGCCTCGTCGATGTGCACGGCGTCGGCTATGTCGCCTATTGCTCGGCGCGCACGCTGGCCGCGCTGCCTTCGCCCGGCGAGGCGGTGGTGCTGTTCATCGAGACCTATGTGCGCGAGGACATGATCCGGCTCTACGGTTTCCAGTCGGTGCTTGAACGCGAATGGTTCCGGCTCTTGATGAGCAATGTGCAAGGCGTCGGCGCCAAGGTGGCGCTGGCCATCCTGTCGACGCTGGCGCCGGCAGACCTCGCCAATGCGATCGCGCTGCGCGACATCGCCATGGTCAGCCGCGCGCCCGGCGTCGGCAAGAAGGTGGCCGAGCGAATCGTCACCGAGTTGAAGAACAAGGCGCCGGCCTATGCCGGAACCGCCTCCGGCGCCATCGGCCTTAAGCAGGAGCTCGGCGAAGGCGTGGCGCCGGCGCCGATTACGGACGCCGTCTCGGCGCTGGTCAATCTCGGCTATTCGCGCGACACAGCAGCCAATGCTGTCGCGGCGGCGCTGAAGACGGCCGGCGAGGACGCCGATGCCTCGAAGCTCATTCGTTTCGGGCTGAAGGAACTGGCGCGGTGAGTGATTGCTTGTCCGGTCCTTTGCCCTGTGCGAGGAAGGCCGCATGAGCCTTTCACCCCGCCTCATTGCCCCGGAAAAGCGCGGCGAGGATGCTGAGCAGACCTTGCGGCCGCAGACGCTCGCCGATTTCGTCGGCCAGGCCGCGGTGCGGGCCAATCTCAAAGTCTTCATCGAGGCCGCCAAGGGCCGCAGCGAGGCGCTTGACCATGTGCTGTTCGTCGGGCCGCCGGGGCTTGGCAAGACAACGCTGGCGCAGATCATGGCGCGCGAGCTCGGCGTCAATTTCCGCTCGACCTCCGGTCCGGTGATCGCCAAGGCCGGCGATCTCGCCGCACTTCTCACCAATCTCGAAGACCGCGATGTGCTGTTCATCGATGAGATCCACCGGCTCAATCCGGCAGTCGAGGAGATCCTTTACCCGGCGATGGAGGATTTCCAGCTCGACCTGATCATCGGCGAAGGTCCGGCGGCACGCTCGGTCAAGATCGATCTTGCCCGCTTCACGCTCGTTGCCGCCACCACCAGGCTCGGCCTTTTGACCAACCCGCTGCGTGATCGCTTCGGCATTCCGGTGCGGCTCAATTTCTATTCTGTCGAGGAACTGGAGCAGATCGTGCGGCGCGGCGCCCGCATCCTGCAAATGCCGCTTGGCGACGATGGCGCGCTGGAGATCGCACGTCGCGCCCGCGGCACGCCGCGCATCGCCGGCCGGCTGCTGCGCCGGGTGCGCGACTTCGCCTCCGTTGCCGGCGACGGTCACGTCGACAAGCAGGTTGCCGACGAAGCCCTGACGCGGCTGGAGGTCGACGCGCTCGGCCTCGACGCGCTCGACCGCCGCTATCTCTCGATGATCGCGCGCAATTTCGGTGGTGGGCCGGTCGGCATCGAAACCATCGCCGCCGGCCTATCCGAGCCGCGCGACGCCATCGAGGACATTATCGAGCCCTATCTGATCCAGCAGGGTTTCATCCAACGCACGCCACGCGGCCGCGTGCTGACCGCCAATGCCTGGCGCCATCTCGGCCTCGACGCACCGAAGGATCTGGCGCAGCAGCAGATCAACCTGTTCCAGGAAGAGTAACGGAGATTTGTCCTCCGGAACGGGCTGTCTGCGCAGAATTTCCTCAAGCCTGCCAGCGTGAAGGCGCATTCCTGGATGCTATCGGGCGTCGTAGTGTCGGCGCGAACTGCTCCGATCAAGCGTCGGAGCCAGAAAAGTGATCACCAGACGCGGGTTCCTGAAATTCGTCGGGGGTTCGTTCCTCTCGCTGGCGTCGCTCAGTGCCTATGCGGTCGGCATCGAGCCGATGCTGTTGACCCATGTGAAGCGCTACCGGCTGACGCCGCCGCATTGGCCGGCGGGCTTGAAGCTGCGCGTTGTAGCACTTGCCGATATTCACGCCTGCCGCCCCTGGATGACGCCTGAGCGGATCGCTTCGCTCGTCGAGGGTGCGAACGTGCTGCAGCCCGATCTGATCGTACTGCTCGGCGACTATATCTCAGGCATGTCCCTGGTGACGAACCGGGTGGAGGCCCATGAATGGGCGCCGGCCTTGTCAGGACTGAAGGCGCCGCTTGGTGTCCTGTCGATCCTCGGCAATCACGACTGGTGGCACGATCCTTTCGCGCAGCAGGCCGGAGCGGGGCCGACTGTGGCGCGCAAGGCATTGGAGGAAGCCGGCATCTCGGTTCTGGAGAACGACGCTGTGCGTCTGGAAAAGAATGGATACGGCTTCTGGATCGCCGGACTCGCCGACCAGCTGGCCCTGTTACCGAACAAGGCCGCAGGCCGCGACAAATTTGAAGGCCTCGACGATCTCGACGGCACGCTGGCCAAGATCACCGACCAGGCACCGATCATCCTGCTTGCGCATGAGCCTGACATTTTCCCGAAAGTGCCGTGGCGGGTTTCGCTGACGCTGTCGGGCCACACACATGGCGGGCAGGTCAGGCTGTTCGGATATTCACCGGTGGTGCCGTCCCGCTTCGGCAACCGCTTTGCCTATGGCCATGTCGTCGAGAATGACCGCAATTTGATCGTGTCAGGCGGGCTCGGCTTCAGCATCGCGCCGGTGCGCTTTGGCATGCGGCCGGAGATCCTACAGATCGACCTCGGTTAGAGCATGCCGGTATTCAGGTGATGCCGGCCTGCAAATGAGGTGTTCCTGCGCTTCCGGTAGTCACGGACCAAAGTCCGCTCCGTTCCGGTTCTCGGACCCCTCATTTCCGACTCGGCCTGATCTGGATCTCGACATGCCCTAGGGCTAATGGAGCGAGCGGATTGCATCCATCACGGCGGGTTCGGCCTTTTCGCCGTTGAAGGCATCGACGATGCCGAAGGCGCCGCCAAAACTCCACACCGACCATGAGAAGCCATGCGCCTCGGCGCGCGCGATCATGTCCTTGACATAGGCGGCGCGGTATTTGGGCGGCATCACATAGGGGTTGCCATACTCCTGTCGGATCATGCCGAACTCGCCCAGCGTGATGTTTTCCGGCTTGATGGCGTTGGCCTTCGCCCAGGCCTCGACCTTTTCGAACGGCGCATCCATGACGCCGAGCAGCTTTTCGTCCGTGTTTATGCTGGCGGCTTGTTCATCGAGATAGGCGAGCAGGCCGTTCCGTCTGGTCCATGGCGCCTCGGCTTTTATCTTGGCGCGGATCGCATCCAGCGTCGCATCGAGCTCGGCGCGCGGCACCGCGGTCAGCGGATAGGGCAGCCCGGTAACATAAAGAATGAAATCGCCGGCCCAGGTCGCGCCCTGATGCGTCAGCAGGAACGGGTCGTAGGAGTGGAAGGTCCAGATGAGGTTGTCGTCGGGGATCGACTTTGGGTCGATCTTGACCAGCGAAGCCGCATTGGAATAACAGGCGCCGGTCAGGATCAGCGTCAGCCTGGTGGCCGAGGCGCGCGCGGCCGCGAACAGCTTTTGCTGACGCTCCGGCCACAGGCTGGTGCCATCGCTGTCGCAGTCGACGATAGGCTCGTTCATCGGCTCGAAAGCGACCTGCGCCGGGTCCTCAGTGGCAAGCGTGCGCGCCATTTTGCGGACGACCTCGACATAGGCGTCGAAGGTTGCGGGATCGTCCATCACCTGGCCCATGCCGATCTCGCGGCCGCCGCCGGCCGGGATCAGGTGCATGTCGACGATCACTTTCAGACCGGCCCGGTTGATCATGCGCGCCGAGTCCCGCACGCTGGCATAAAGGTCGTCACGCAGCGCCAGTGTCTGATCCGACATAAACGGCGAGGGATCGACCGGCATGCGCAGAAAGTCGAAACCGGCGGCCTTCAGCGCCTTGAGGTCACCCTCGTCGAGGAACTTGCGCCATTCCGGATAGGGCAGGATGGCTTGTCGGTCGTTCCATTTGTCTTCCCCGACCCAGGTCGTCCACTGGTCGAGGTTGAGGCCGCGCTTCATCGAAAAGCTCGCGGCCTGACCGGGAAGCGCAGACGCCGCCAGCACCAGCAGCGCTGCCATCAAGGTCTTGATCCTCGCCGTCAACAGTGCCATCCGGTTTGCTGCGCTGGTGATTTTGGCAAGACAGGTGCCCCGCCGGGGGCAAAAAGGAAAGCGCGATGGACGATCATGGTGAATCGGCGGCGCTTGCCGGCGGGCTTTCCGGAGCCTTGACGGAATTCGGCCATCGGCTGATGGCGCGAGTCTATTATGCCGACACCGATTTTTCCGGCGTCGTCTACCACGCGCGCTATCTCGAATTCTTCGAGCGCGGCCGCTCGGACTATCTCAGGCTGGCGGGCGTCCACCACACAGAACTTCACGAAGGCAAGCACGGCGAACGGATCGTCTGGGTGGTGCGGCGGATGGAGATAGATTTCCGCTCGCCTGCCCGCATGGACGATATCCTGACCATCGACACATCAACGCAGGATATTTCCGGCGCCCGCATCGTCATGGCGCAGCAATTGAAACGCGGGACAGAGGTTCTGGTCGAAGCAAAGGTCGAGGCGGCGATCATCGGCGAGAACGGCCGGCCGAAGCGCTTTCCGAAAGAATGGATCGCGGCCTTTCTACCAGGAGCAAGCTGATATCCAGGCCTGCCGGCCGGCAACGAGCGGCCAATCGGCAGCGCATTCGATTGTGGATGGATGGCCCGCGTCGTGCCTTGGCGCGGCAATGCGCCGCGCCATATTTCCTAACCCATCCTTAACCATAACGGTTCATGAAGAGATCGGTGAAGATTGGAAGAATCCGCGCGCCTTCCTTTCACCAATATTTGCCCTGAAAAGGCCGCCAACGGTGCATTTTGGGGTTAATCCGGAAGCCAAGCGCGAACGGACCACAAGGGATGCCCATGGGCCAGCCGCCAGCGATGCCCGGAAAATCTTAAGGACTGAAGCATGGAAACTACCGCACTCGCCGATCCGGCAGCGCAATTGTCGATTTGGGCGCTGTTCACACAGGCCAGCTGGGTGGTCAAGCTGGTCATGATCGGTCTGCTCTGCGCCTCGGTCTGGACCTGGGCGATCATCGTCGACAAGCTGGTCAGCTATGCCCGCATGCGTCTGTCGCTCAATCGCTTCGAACAGGTGTTCTGGTCGGGGCAGTCGCTGGAAGAGCTCTATCGCACGCTTGCCGACCGCAAGACCACGGGCATGGGTGCGATCTTCGTCGCCGCCATGCGCGAATGGAAGAAGAGCTTCGAGAAGGGGGCCAAATCGCCGCTCGGCCTGCAGACCCGCATCGACAAGGCGATGGACCTGGCGTTGACGCGCGAGATGGAGAAGCTGGAGGGCCGTCTCGGCTTTCTCGCCACCACTGGTTCGGCCGCACCCTTCATCGGCCTATTCGGAACCGTCATCGGCATCATGACCTCGTTCCAGGCGATTGCCGGTTCGAAGAACACCAGTCTCGCGGTTGTCGCACCCGGCATTGCCGAAGCGCTGCTGGCAACGGCCATCGGTCTGCTCGCCGCCATTCCAGCGGTTATCGCCTACAACAAGCTGTCATCCGACGCGAACAAGATCGCGGTGCGGATGGAAGGGTTCTCGGACGAGTTCTCCGCCATACTCTCGCGCCAAATCGATGAAAAAGTAGCGCCTAAGGGCTGAGGTAAGAAGATGGGTATGTCGGTTGGCATGGCAGGACGCGGCGGACGCGGACACAGGCGGCGCGGCCGCCACCATGCATTGATGTCGGAAATCAACGTCACGCCGATGGTCGATGTGATGCTGGTGCTCTTGATCATCTTCATGGTCGCCGCACCCATGCTGACGGTCGGCGTGCCGGTCGACCTGCCGGAGACGAAGGCCAAGGCTATGAACGCCGACACCCAGCCGATCACCGTTTCGATCGACGCGGCCGGCAAGATTTTCCTGCAGGAGACCGAAATCCCAAGGGAAGAGCTGGTCGCCAAACTGCAGGCGATTTCCAAGACCGGCTACGAAGAGCGCATCTTCATCCGCGGCGACAAGGCGACCAATTATGGTGCCGCGATGGAGGTCATGGCCCTCATCCAGGCCGCCGGCTACAAGAATATCGGCCTGATTTCACTGCAGCAACAGGATCAGTAGACGCACGATGAAGACCGGCCTCACCACATCGGTGATACTGCATACGGTGGCACTGGCTTTCGGCCTGTTCACCCTGTCGGCGCCGGCCGCGCTGCCGTCCACGGATGTCGAGTCGATAGCGGTCGACATCGTTCCCATGGAAGCCATTGCGCAGACGCTGCAGGGCGACAAGAAGGCGGTGATGCATGAAAAGCCGGCGCCGATGCCGACCAAGCGTCCCGACATCGTGCCAGATGCACAGAAAATCGGCGAGAACAGCGTTGATACCGACAAGCCGGTGACGGACGATCCCAAGCCGAAGCCGGTGGAGAAAACAGCGACGGCTGCTCCGGCGCCGACGCCGACCGAAAAGCCGAAGACCGAGGACACGCCGAAGCCAAAGGAAGCGCCGAAGCCGACACCTGCGACGGAGGTGGCGCCGGAGCCGCAGCCGAAGGAAGAGGTCAAGCCCGAGCCGGTGAAGCAGGTTGAACCGAAGCCGACCCCGGTGAAGGAGCCTGCACCAACACCGCAGCCGGACACGACCGCCGCCATAGAGCCGAAGCCACGCGTGAAGCCCGACGCGGTCGCCGAAGCCATATCGGATCAGCAGCCTCTGGAAGAAGCGCAGCTTCCGACTTCCGCTCCTGCTCCCGAAGCACGGCCGAAGCCGCAGCCGGCGCAGGCCGAAAGCGCCAAGGCACCGGACCGCAAGGACGCTGACAAGCCAGTCAAGGAAGCCTCGTCGAAGCCGAAGTCGGATGACAAGCAGTTCAATGAGGCTGACATCAAGGCTTTGCTCGACAAGCAGAAGCCATCCGGCGGCGGCGCTAAGCGCTCGACCCAGCAAGCATCGCTAGGCGGCGACAAGGATCAAGGCCAGAAGCTGTCGAAGTCCGAGCAAGGGGCATTGGAAGAACAACTCGGTGGCTGCTGGACCCTCCCGGTTGGGCTTGAGGGTTCTGAGGATTTCACCGTGGTGATCCGTTTCAGCCTGGATGCCTCCGGCAAGCTGGAGGGCCGTCCGACCGTCGAGAAGTCCAGCGGCAACCCCCAGTTCGACAGCAGCGCGGTTCGCGCTGTGCAGAAATGCGATGTCGCCGGCCTGCAGGTGCCCGCCGGAAAGCATGACATTTGGTCCGACGTTCGCGTCAACTTCGATCCCAGAGCGATGCTTGGCCTGTAGCCTGAGCACCCAGAAATCAGCAAGAGAAGCGAGAAGACATGAAATCCATCCTCAAGCCGCTCCTGATGGTCGCCGCGATGGCGATGGGCATGAACGCCGTCGTCACCTTGCCTGCTCGAGCAACCCTCGAGCTCAACGTCAACAAAGGCAATGTCGAACCGATGCCGATCGCCATCCCAGATTTCCAGGGAGGGCTCGGCGCGCAGATTTCCGAGATCGTCACCGCCGACCTGAAGCGCTCCGGTCTCTTCGCACCGATAGACAAGAACGCCTTCATCGAGAAGATCGCCAATCCGGATGCGCAGCCCCGTTTCGACGACTGGAAGGTGATCAATGCGCAGGCGCTGGTCACCGGCAGCGTGAGCAAGGAGGCGGACGGCCGAATCCGCGCCCAGTACCGACTATGGGATATTTTTGGCAACCAGCAGATAGCCGGGGAGCAGTTTTTCGCCAACGACGCAAATCAACGCCGTGTCGCCCACATCATCGCCGATGCGATCTATGAGAAGCTCACCGGCGAGAAGGGCTATTTCGACACACGCGTCGTCTTCATCGACGAATCCGGCGCCAAGAATGCGCGCAAGAAGCGGCTCGCCATCATGGACCAGGACGGCGCCAATGTGCGCTATCTCTCCGATGGCCGCTCGATCGTGCTAACGCCGCGTTTCTCGCCCAACCGGCAGGAAATCACTTACATGTCGTACGAAAGCGGTCAGCCGCGGGTCTATCTGCTGCAGATCGAGACCGGGCAGCGCGAACTGGTCGGCAATTTTCCCGGCATGACCTTTGCGCCGCGCTTTTCGCCCGACGGCCAGAAGGTGATCATGAGCCTGCTGCGCGACGACGGCAATTCCAACATCTTTGCCATGGATCTGCGCAGCCGCTCGACCACCAGGCTCACCAATTCGACGGCGATCGATACCTCGCCGTCTTATTCGCCCGACGGCAGCAAGGTGGTGTTCACTTCCGACCGTGGCGGCCGCGCGCAGATCTATGTGATGGGCGCCGACGGCTCGGGCCAGACCCGCATCTCGTTCGGCGACGGCGTCTATTCGACGCCGGTGTGGTCGCCGCGCGGCGACCTCGTCGCCTTCACCAAGCAGACCGGCGGCGAATTCCAGATCGGCGTCATGAAGACCGACGGTTCGGGCGAGCGCATCCTCTCCTCGGGCTTCCAGCAGGAGGGACCGACCTGGGCGCCCAACGGCCGCGTGCTGATGTTCTTCCGCGACTCCGCCGGCGGCCCAAAACTGGTTTCCGTCGATCTCACCGGCCGCAACGAACAGTCGATCCCGACCGCGAATTTTGCTTCCGACCCGGCGTGGTCGCCGCTGCTGGAGTAACTAAGTTTCGGCCTGGCCCGCTCGCTTCGTTGCAACTCGGCAACACTACCTTAAAAGCCCCGTTTTGGGGCTTTTTTCACGCCAAAGTCGCGTTTTGGCCGCATTTCCGCCTACGGTCCGCGACCATTGTGGCATCAGGTCATTTTGGCTGGGGACGGCGGCTGAAACCAAATTTTAACCGTGTTTCTTGAATGCCGGTTAACCCAAACGTGGTTACTGGGTGATCAACGAAGTCACTCGAATACGAAGGAGAGGCGGCATGGGCCGTATCGCAGCACTTACCAGAAACCCGGCGATGATCGCCCTGATCGCGATGCTCGCCATCACCGGTTGCGCCTCGAAGAAAACCCCTAACAACGCTGCCGATCTCGGTCTCAATGGCGCGGGTGCGGCAACGCCGGGCTCGGCGCAGGACTTCACCGTCAACATTGGCGACCGCATCTTCTTCGACACGGACTCGACCGCGATCCGCGCCGATGCGCAGACGACGCTGTCGCGCCAGGCGCAGTGGCTCAACCAGTACAAGCAGTACGCCATCGTCGTCGAAGGCCATGCCGACGAACGCGGCACGCGTGAATACAATCTGGCTCTCGGCGCCCGCCGCGCCGCCGCCACCCGCGACTTCCTGGTCGCCAGGGGCGTTTCGGCGAGCCGCCTGAAGACCATTTCCTACGGCAAGGAACGTCCGGTCGCGGTCTGCGACGACATCTCCTGCTGGTCGCAGAATCGCCGCGCCGTCACCACGCTCTCCGGCGCCGGCTCCTGATGAGTAAGACGGCGGCCTTAGTCGCATAATTGCAACACTTCCATGCGAAAGGCGGCCTTGTGGCCGCCTTTTTCAGTTTCGGTCCCGGAAACAAACCCGGAAACAAAATTTGGCCGAAGTCTCGCCTCCTGCTAAGAGCCGAGGGCGTCGTGCCGGTCCCACTGTGATCGGAAGGCGCGAACAGGCTCACGATATTCACGGCGAGAGGCACATGCATTTCAGATCGGTCTTGAGCGGCACGCTTGCGCTGCTGCTCGTATCAGGCTTCGCGGCTTCTGCGAGCGGCACCGGACAACCCGCGGATAGCGGCTTTTCCTTCCATCTGCCGACGCTCGGCATTTTCGGCAAGAAGGAGAAGCCGGAGCAGCAACAGATCGCGCAGCAGCAGGACGGCACCGCCGCCGCGGGGCTGGAAGATCAGCTCCGGCAGATGAACGGCAAGCTCGAGGAACTCAACTTCCAGATCCTGCAGATGCAGGAGCAGATGCGCAAGCAGCAGGAAGACAACGAGTTCCGCTTCCAGCAGTTGGAAGGCGGCTCCAGCGGGCAGCCGCCGGCCCAGAAGAAATCGGAGGCCGCGCCGCAGGACGGTGGCGCGGGCACCGGCGTCGCCGAGGCCCCGGCAGACCAGGCGCCGGCCGATGCCGGCGCGCAGTCGGATGGCGGCCAGAGCGTCGGCGAGGTCATCGTCGAATCGCAGACCGGCGATCCCGGCAAGGTGATCAACGGCACGCCGCCCAAGACCTTCGGCACCATCACCGTCGACAAGAACGGCAATGTAATCGACGCCGGCGGCAACACGCAGGCAGCGGCGCCGGCGGAAGGTGCGGCTCCCGCCGCCGAGGCGCCGGCTGCCGGGGCTAAGACCGGCAAGTCGGACGGCACGGTGGTGGCGGCGCTGCCTGCCACCAACAACCCGGAAGAGATCTACCGCAACTCCTACCAGTTCATCCTGTCGGGCGACTACAGCACCGCCGAGCAGGGTTTTCGCGACCACATCGCCCGGTTCCCGAAGGACGCCAAGGCGGCGGACGCGCATTACTGGCTTGGCGAATCGCTGCTTGGCCAGCAGAAGTATCATGACGCTGCCGAGGTTTTCCTCTCCGCCAGCAAGGACTATCCGAAGGCCAAGAAGGCGCCTGACATGCTCCTGAAGCTTGGCGTGTCGCTGGTCGGCCTCAAGCAGAAGGATGTCGCCTGCGCCACCTTCGGCGAGATCGGCAAGCGCTATCCCGATATTTCGGCCGCGCTCAAGGAACGCGTCAAGCAGGAGAGGGCGCTGGCGGCGTGCTAGTCTTTGCCGTGTTGTCCCAGAACCGGGACCACTTTTGCGCGACATGCATTGATGCTCGATACCGAGCCTGACCTTTCGAATTTTTCGCAGATCGACTTTACCAACGGCGCGCTTGCGGCCGTGTCCGGGGGCAGCGACTCGACCGCCCTCCTTCTTCTCCTCAAGGCTCACCTCGACCGCAGCGCCCCGACAGCCCGGCTGCTGGCGGTGACGATCGACCACGGCCTGCGTCCGGAAGCAGCAGCCGAAGCGCGCAGCGTGGCAAAGCTTTGTGCCGAGCGCGGCATCGCGCACCGGACGCTCAACTGGTACGGCGCCAAGCCGTCGGCCGGCCTGCCCGCGGCGGCACGCGAGGCGCGCTACCGGTTGCTGGCCGAGGCAGCGCAGGCGCAAGGCATTGGTGTGATCGTAACCGGCCACACCGCCGACGACCAGGCCGAGACCGTCCTGATGCGAGCCGCGCGGAATGACGGGCGAGAGCTTGCAGGCCGAGGTCTCGCCGGCATGGCGCCTGCCACCCTCTATGACTGGCGGATCTGGATCGCGCGGCCGCTGCTCGGCGCTCGGCGCGCGGCGTTGCGCGCCTTCCTGCAGCGCGAACATGTCGGCTGGGTCGAGGATCCGACCAACATCGACACGAATTTCGAACGCCCGCGCATCCGCGCCGTGCTCGGCGAAGACCGGAGCGGGCAGCGTTTTGCCGAAGCGATCGGCCTGGCCAGGCGGGCCGCCGGCGAGCGCGAACAACTCGGTCGCCGCGCCGCCGCCCTGATCGGTGAATTTGCCAGCCGGCCGGCGAGGGGTCTCATCCGTCTCGATCCCGGTCTTGCCGAAGCTGACGACACGCGAGCCTCGGTCTATGCGCTGCGTGTCCTGCTGGCGGCGACGGGCGGCACCGCCTTGTTGCCGGACCAGGCGCGCGGCGAAGCGCTGTTCGAGCAAATGCGGGCCGGTCGGCTTTGCGCCACATTGTCGCGGGCGGTCGTCGATATCAGGCGAAACGGCATCTTCCTGCGCCGTGAATCGCGCGACCTGCCGCGTTCCGCGCCGATAGCTGGCACTCTGCTTTGGGACGGTCGCCGGCGGATCACGCCAGACATCGAAGCCGGGGCGATCACATTGGGCGACAGTCCGGGTGCATGGTTGATCGCCCCGCTTGGCGCCGCTGCCGCCGCCAGAACGCCGATTGCCGGGGATGGCGCGCCGCCAAGCCTTGTGCGCGCCGCCCTGGCTGCGGAACCGGCGCTATGGCGCGGCGGCGAATGCCTTGGTTTTGCAGGGGATGTAGCGGCGGCGGCGGCAATCGCCGTCAGTCCCGCCGTTGCGCCCTTTGCCCGTTTTCTGCCGTGCTTCGATCTGGTGTTGGCGCAGGCCGTGGCCGAGTTGATCGGCGCACCGCCTGTCCCGGCTTGCCCTTTGGCCGCCACAGTGCCGGTTGATCATGGCGCGAAAGCTTAACCCAGACGTGCTGTTATGCTTGGCAAGGGGGGGCGCTCTCCCTATGTTAGGCGCAAGTTTCCTCTCATGACGCGTGTCCCAGCGGGCACCAACGGGACAATTGATGAATCCGAATTATCGCAATCTCGCGCTCTGGGCGATCATAGCGGTCCTGCTCATTGCTCTCTTCAATCTGTTCCAGACGCCGCAGACTCGCGGGGCCTCGACCGACGTTCCCTATTCGCAGTTCCTGCAAGAGGTCGCGGCCGGCCGGGTCAAGACGGTGGTCATCGCCGGCGCCCGCATCACGGGCACCTACGCCGACAACGCCAATGGCTTCCAGACCTATTCGCCTGGCGATCCGCAGCTGGTCTCGCGGCTGCAGGACAAGAACGTCACCATCAATGCGCGGCCTGAGTCGGACGGTTCCAACTCGCTGTTCAGCTATCTGATCTCCTACCTGCCGATGATCCTGATCCTTGGCGTATGGATATTCTTCATGCGCCAGATGCAGTCCGGCTCCGGCCGCGCCATGGGTTTCGGCAAGTCGAAGGCCAAGCTTCTCACTGAGGCGCATGGCCGCGTCACCTTCCAGGATGTCGCCGGCGTCGACGAGGCCAAGGAAGATCTGGAAGAGATCGTCGAGTTCCTGCGCGATCCGCAGAAGTTCCAGCGCCTCGGCGGCAAGATCCCGCGCGGCGTGCTTCTGGTCGGACCTCCCGGCACCGGCAAGACGCTGCTCGCCCGCTCCGTCGCCGGCGAAGCGAATGTGCCGTTCTTCACCATTTCGGGTTCCGACTTCGTCGAGATGTTCGTCGGCGTCGGCGCAAGCCGTGTCCGCGACATGTTCGACCAGGCCAAGAAGAATGCTCCCTGCATCATCTTCATCGACGAAATTGACGCTGTCGGCCGCCATCGCGGCGCCGGCCTCGGCGGTGGCAATGATGAGCGCGAACAGACGCTGAACCAGCTGCTGGTCGAGATGGACGGCTTCGAGTCCAACGAGAGCATCATCCTGATCGCCGCCACCAACCGGCCCGACGTGCTCGATCCGGCGCTGCTGCGTCCGGGTCGCTTCGACCGCCAGGTGGTGGTGCCGAACCCCGACATCGTCGGCCGCGAGAAGATCCTCAAGGTGCATGTGCGCAACGTGCCGCTGGCACCGAATGTCGACCTCAAGGTGATCGCACGCGGCACGCCGGGCTTCTCGGGCGCCGACCTGATGAACCTTGTCAATGAATCCGCTCTGATGGCGGCGCGCCGCAACAAGCGCCTTGTCACCATGGCCGAGTTCGAGGACGCCAAGGACAAGATCATGATGGGCGCCGAGCGCCGCTCGTCGGCCATGACCCAGGCCGAAAAGGAACTCACGGCCTATCACGAGGCCGGCCACGCCATCCTGGCGCTCAACGTGCCGTCGGCCGATCCGCTGCACAAGGCGACCATCATCCCGCGCGGTCGCGCGCTCGGCATGGTCATGCAACTGCCGGAAGGCGACCGCTATTCGATGAGCTACAAATACATGATCTCGCGGCTTGCCATCATGATGGGCGGCCGCGTCGCAGAGGAGTTCAAGTTCGGCAAGGAGAACATCACCTCCGGCGCGTCCTCGGACATCGAGCAGGCGACAAAGCTGGCGCGCGCCATGGTCACGCGCTGGGGCTTCTCCGACAAGCTCGGCCACGTCGCCTATGGCGACAACCAGGAAGAGGTTTTCCTCGGCCATTCTGTGGCGCGCACGCAGAACGTCTCGGAAGAGACTGCGCAGATCATCGACGCCGAAGTACGCCGCCTGATCGACGAGGCCTATGTCACGGCCAAATCCATTCTGACCAAGAAGAAGAAGGAATGGATCGCTCTGGCGCAGGGCTTGCTCGAATACGAGACGCTTTCGGGCGAAGAGATCAAGCAGCTGATCGCCGGGCAGAAGCCCGCGCGAGATTTGGGGGATGACACCCCCACAAGCCGCGGCTCGGCTGTGCCGAAGTCCGGCCGCCGCAAGAAGGGTCCCGAGCCCGAAGGCGGCATGGAGCCTCAGCCATCGAGCTGAGCTGACATCACTTGATGCAAGAAAACGCCGCGGCTCAATCCGCGGCGTTTTGCTATTCAGGGTCTCTCAAAGAGCATGCGGGACGGATGCATTTGCTTTGCCGGGGCGCACACCGTCAGTCCGGCCAGCATGTTGCTTGCCCCATCTGGCCAGCGGGATCAGGGCATTGTCCAGCTCGATGCCGAATTCGGTAATCGAGTATTCGACCCTCGGCGGCACCTCGGGAAAGATTTCGCGATGGACGATGCCGTCGGCCTCCATTTCGCGCAGCTGTTGGATCAGCATCTTTTCGCTGATGTCAGGCACCAGCCGCTTCAGCTCACCGAATCGTGCCGGCGCCTTGTGAATCTGCCAGAGCAGTAGCGCCTTCCATTTGCCGCTGATGACCTCCAGCGCCGGCCCCAATCCGCAACTATCTGGCTGTTTCTTTCCCATGTTTCATCCAATTCTGAGCAATCGGTGGGTAGCTTACATTTTTGTCGGTACTTGAGAAAAACCAAGCCGGTCCATAGCTTCAAACCAGCTCGCCGGCATCGGCGAACACCACAACATCATATCGGTACCCCGCTTCGACCTGCAAAGGCCGTCGGCGGCCGGATTTTGTCAAAAAGGGATGGATCATGACACGATACGCAAACAAGAAGGCCGTTGTCATCGGCGGGACGCACGGCATGGGGCTCGCCGTTGCCGAAGCCCTGATCGAAAGCGGCGCCGAGGTCCTGGTCACCGGCCGCGACCAGCGCAACATCGAGGCCGCGCGAGCCAAGCTGCTTTCGCGAGCTCATGTCGTGCGGTCCGATATCTCAGACATGGCCGATATCGTCACGCTCGGTGCCGAAGTGGGGCAGAAGCTTGGCCACATCGACTTCCTTCACGTCAATGCCGGGGTGGCCAATCTCGAACCCGTGGAGCGGGTCACCGAGGACAGTTACGATCGCACCTTCGACATCAACACCAAAGGCGCTTTCTTCACCGCGCAGCGCCTGCTGCCCCTCATCAGGGATGGTGGCGCCATAGTCTTCACCTCGTCGATCGCCGACGAATCCGGCACCGGCGGCATGAGCGTCTATTCCGGATCGAAGGCGGCACTGCGCGCCTTCGCCAAGGTCCTGGCCGCCGAGCTTCTGCCGCGCCGCATCCGCGTGAATGTGGTCAGCCCTGGTTTCATCGATACGCCGACGATGGGTGTGGCCGACGCCTCGGCCGAGGAGCGGGCCGCCTTCATGGCGATCGGCGACGCGGTCACGCCGATGAAGCGCCACGGCACGATGGAGGAGGTGGCGCGCGCAGTGCTGTTCCTGGCGTTCGACGCGACCTTCACCACGGGCGCGCGGCTGACCGTGGACGGTGGCCTTGGCCAGGACCTGAGCCCGACACCGGCGTAACCGCGCAACCAAACCAAGGAGAAGCAGAATGAGCGACATAACAGTGATCGGTCTCGGCGCCATGGGCACGGCGCTTGCCGAAGCCTTTCTGAACCAGGGACATGCGGTGACGGTGTGGAACCGTTCTCCGGCAAAGGCTGAGGCTTTGGCAGCCAAGGGCGCCACTGTGGCCAAGAGTGTCGAGGAAGCCGTCAGATCGAGTCCACTGATCGTGGCGTGCCTGCTTGTCTATGACACCGTTCGTGAGGTGCTCGGCCCAAGCCGAGACGCGCTGTCGGGCCGCACATTCGTCAATCTCACCAACGGCACGCCCGAGCAGGCGCGGGCGATGTCGGCCTGGGCGGTGAGCCAGGGCGCCAGCTACATCGACGGCGGCATCATGGCGGTGCCGCCGATGATCGGCGGGCCGCACGCCTTGATTCTCTACAGCGGTTCGCGCCAGGCGTTCGATGCCTGTTCGGGGCAGCTCGGAGCGCTCGGCACCAGCAAATTCCTCGGTGAGGATGCTTGCCTCGCGCCGCTCTATGATATCTCGCTTCTGAGCGGCATGTACGGCATGTTCGCGGGCGTTCTGCAGGCGTTGGCATTGACGGGCGCAGCAGGGATCCCGGCCGGCGAGTTCATGCCGCTGCTGGCCTCCTGGCTTCAGTCGATGCAAGGCCTGCTGCCGAAGTGGGCGGAACAGATCGACAGTGGCGATCACACCAGCAATGTCGTTTCCAACCTGGGCATGCAGGCTGATGCCTACGTCAATCTCATCGATGCCAGCAGGTCGGCTGATGTCAGCACCGAACTCGTCTTGCCGATGCAAAGCCTGATGAAGCGCGGGGTGGCTGCCGGCCAGGCCAATGCCGATCTTACAAGCCTGGTCGCACTGCTCCAGCTCTCGAAACAAGGCGCTTGACGGGGCAAGACCCAAGAGAAGGCCCGCCAACCTTGCGGTTGGGGGCCTTCGATCTTCAAACGCTGCTGGTCGATCAGCTCTTCAGCTTGGCGTTGCAGAGGCTGTAATAGCCGCCGCCCTTCTGGATCCAGCGAAGGCCGTTCAACGTACCCGCGTCCTTGTTGCCGTGGTAGCCCTGCAGGCAGGTCTTCATACGCGCCTTCGAGGGCTTCTCGGTCTTGAATTCGGCGGCGAGGGTGGTCGGGAATGTCACGCCCGTCGGCGCTACAGCGGGGGCGACCGCCGCGCTGGTTTCCTTCTGCGACTGCGGCTCGGTTTTGACCGCATCCGCATTGGCACTCTCCGCAGCTGACGTCGCGCATTTCTCGGTGCGGAAAGCGGTCCAATCCATGCCGTTCAGAGTGCCGCCTTCCTTGGCTGTGCGATAGGCCTCGCCGCATTCCTTCATCGTCAGTGCGCTTGCAGGGGCGACGCTCCACGCAATCCATGCCGTCACAGCCAATGCCGCCAATTTCAATCTGGACATAAGACTCTCCTGGTTGACAAAAGTTCGATGTCCTTTTGTATACCATTTGTTCTACATATGTTCAATTGGAATCTTTGCGAACCACCGATATGTCTGGCGGTTGGCAGGGTGGGCGAATAGATGATGCCGACAGCTTCCGCGGTATGTAGACGCGGGCAACGCCGGGTGTGTTCGAGCGCAACAAAAAGGCCCGCGCATGCTGCGATGCGCGGGCCTCTGTCTGGAGAATATGGCTACGCGATCAGCTCTTCAGCTTGGCATTGCAGAGGCTGTAGAAGCCGCCGCCCTTCTGGATCCAGCGCAGGCCATTCAGCGTGTTGGCGTCCTTGTTGGCATAATACACCTCGAGGCAGGTGTGCATGCGGCCCTTGGCCGGCGTCTCGCCGGCGTATTTCTTCGAGATCGCGGCCGGGAACTTCACGCCCTTGGGAGCGGTGACCGAGGGCTTCTCGGGCTCGCTGGTATAGGTCGCCTCGCTCGGAGCGGGCACGGTGTCGTCGTCATCTGCGCCTGCGCCGCATTCGGCCTTGCGGAAGTCGTTCCACTTCTTGCCGCCCAGAGTATTGGCAGACTTGGCAGCCTGGTACTTGGCGCTGCAATCGGCCATGCTCAGGCCCTTGCCGCTGCTGTCGGCAGCTGCCTTGGTGGTTGCCTTGGCGGGTGCTGCCGCGGCCGAGGCCCCGGCGGCGCATTCGGTCTTGCGGAAGTCGTTCCACTTCACGCCGTTCAGTGTGCCGGCGGCCTTTGCCGCCTGGTACTTGGTGCTGCATTCCTTGGCCGTCAGGCCCTTGGCGCCATCGTCGGTTGTGGCTGCGGCCTTGGTCGTGGCCTTGGCGGGTTCTGCCGCGGCGGATGCGCCGGCGGCGCATTCGGTCTTGCGGAAGTCGTTCCACTTTGCGCCATTGAGCGTACCGGCGGCCTTGGCAGCCTGGTATTTAGCGCTGCATTCCTTGGCCGTCAGACCTTTGGCGCCGTCATCAGCAGCGGCGGCGGCCTTGGTCGTGTCCGTCTTGGCCGCAGCGGCCTTCTTGGCTGCCGGCTTTGCGGTCTCGGTGGTGGCCGCCGCGTCGGTGCCGCACTCGGCCTTCCGATACTGATTCCAGGTCTGCCCGTTCAGCGTGCCGGCGTCCTTGGCGGCATTATACTTGGTACTACACTGGGCCATGGTCAGCGCGCTGGCGGGCGCCGCCATGAACAAGGTTGCGACGGCAAGACCCGTCAAAGTTGCAAGTCGGTGGATGAGCATGGCGTTCTCCCGTTGCTGCGCCCATAGGTTGTATCTGTGTCAATCAATAGCTCTCAACGCTAGGCTGCGCCAGATGCTAAACGGCGTTCTCCCGATAAGGTGATGGACCCTTGCGATCTGCCCCTCCAACAGTCCCGGCTTACCGGCCCAATCTGCGCAGTGTGGCCCAGTGTGAATGCTATATTGCGGCAACACCGTGTCATGATACGCTGCCCAACGCTCCGAACAGCCTGCTACAATGATTTTCTAAGAATTGGTAATATACAATCACACAATGTGATAGTCGGGCTCGGACCAATTGTGGCATTACGAGCCGGCTGAAAAACCGACGGGGATTCTGGCAAGCATGGCAGGACGTTATTTTGGCACCGACGGCATTCGCGGGCGCGCCAACAAGTTTCCGATGACGGCTGAGATCGCGATGCGGGTCGGCATGGCCGCCGGCCTGTCGTTCCAGCGCGGCAGCCATCGCCACCGCGTCGTGCTCGGCAAGGACACCAGGCTGTCCGGCTACATGATCGAAAACGCCATGGTGTCCGGCCTGTGCGCGGCCGGCATGGATGTGTTCCTGCTCGGCCCGATCCCGACACCGGCGGTCGCCATGCTGGTGCGCTCGCTGCGCGCCGATATCGGCGTCATGATCTCGGCCTCGCACAACCCTTATTACGACAACGGCATCAAGCTGTTCGGTCCCGATGGCTACAAGCTCTCCGACGAGATCGAGGAGCGCATCGAGAGCATGCTCGACAAGGATATCGAACTGGCGCTCGCCGATTCCGACGGGCTCGGCCGCGCCAAGCGCGTCGACGGCGTGCATGACCGCTACATCGAATTCGCCAAGCGCACGCTGCCGCGCTCGATGTCGCTGTCGGGTCTCAGGATCGTCGTCGATTGCGCCAATGGCGCAGCCTACAAGGTGGCGCCCGCCGCACTTTGGGAACTGGGCGCCGAGGTCATTGCCATCAATGTCGATCCGAACGGTTTCAACATCAACAAGGAATGCGGGTCGACCCATCCGGCCGGCCTGCAGAAGAAGGTGCATGAAGTGCGCGCCGATATCGGCATCGCACTCGACGGCGATGCCGACCGTGTCGTCATCGTCGACGAGAACGGCGCCATCGTCGACGGTGACCAGATCATGGCGCTGATCGCCGAGTCCTGGCACCAGAGCGGGCGACTGGCCGGCGGCGGCGTCGTCTCGACGGTGATGTCCAATCTCGGCCTCGAACGCTTCCTTGGCGACATGAAGCTGCAGCTGCATCGCACCAAGGTCGGCGACCGCTATGTCGTTGAGCATATGCGCGCGCACGGGTTGAATGTCGGCGGCGAGCAGTCGGGCCACATTGTGCTGTCCGATTTCTCGACCACTGGCGACGGGCTGGTCTCGGCTCTGCAGGTGCTGGCCTGCATCAAGCGGCAGAACCGGCCGGTCAGCGAATTGTCGAAGAAATTCGAGCCGGTGCCGCAACTGTTGAAGAATGTCCGCATCGCCGGCGGCAAGCCGCTTGAAGAAGCCTTAGTCAAGGCGGCGATCGAAGATGCGCGCAACCGTCTAGGCAAGGCCGGCCGCCTGGTTATCCGGCCCTCGGGCACCGAGCCGCTGATCCGCGTCATGGCCGAGGGCGACGACCCACAGCTGGTCGAGGCCGTGGTCAACGACATCGTCGACATCATCTCGGAAACGCGCAGCGCCGCCTGATTGCGCTGCCTCCGACGGGCAGGGGCGAACTGCCGGCTCAAGACTTCAAGCCCGCCTGCAGGCGGGCTTTTTGTTTCGGCCAGGGTTGGTCCCAGCGTCATGCCGGCGGAGGCCGTTTGGTAAAATGTCGAGAATTCGTGGTTAATTGACAGGGTTAAACGCCTTTTAACTTTTGCAATTCATTATCCACAACTGAGGTCAAACACATTCGAGCGGATTCAAAGTTCCGACGGGTTCTCAGGGGTGACAAACATGTTCAATACAGCAAAAAGGGCTTTCCTTGCCGCGCTGTTCGCAGGCGTGGCCGGGCCAGTATTCGCCGCCGATCTGGCGGAGCCGCCAGTGGTCGAAGAGGCGCCGGCGCCGATCGCCTATGAACAGCCGGCCGATTTCGGCGGCTGGTACATCCGCGGCGATATCGACTATCACTGGTCGAAGTTCCGCGGTGGTGACTACACCACCTACAGCCCGGCACCGCCCCAACTCCCCGGTTCGTTCGCCTCCGGCAAGTTGAAGAGTTCCTTTTCGGCCGGCGCCGGTGTCGGTTACCAGGTCAACCGGTACTTCCGCACCGATCTGACCTTCGACTGGATGGGCAAGTCCAATTTCCGCGGCTCGACCAATGGTTTCTGCGGCGGCGGCATAGCTTGTACCTCCGTCGACACATCGTCCTATTCGGCGATGCTGCTCCTGGCCAATGCCTATGTCGATATCGGCACCTGGCACGGCGTGACGCCCTATGTCGGCGCCGGCATCGGTGGTGCCTGGGTCAAGTGGGATACGCTGCACAATACCGATCTCGATGGCTCCTTCGAGCACAGCGGCGGCAAGGGCTGGCGCTTTGCCTATGCCCTCATGGCCGGCGCCTCCTACTGCCTGACCGACCGGGTCAAGCTCGATCTCGGCTATCGCTACAGCCACATCAATGGTGGCAAGATGTTCAACTACGCCTCCGACAGCGATGTCGGCCCGGGCTTCGATCGCGGCATCAACGTGCACGAAGTGCGCGGCGGCCTGCGCTACCAGTTCGGCCGGTCGGACTGCGCCCCGCCGCCGGAGCCCTACGTTCCCGAACCGGAGCCGGTCTACACCAAGTAGTCGCTTCGAAATCCAGGAATTTGCGAACCGCCCGGCCATGCCGGGCGGTTTTTGTTTGCCGATTGCGGTGCACTTCCAGGCCGCGGCGTGCGGAGAGAAAGCCTATCGAAATCAAATCGGTAACGTCGCGTTATCCTTAACCCGCACTTAACCACTATGGTTAACAATGCCCACTGAAACGGCGCTTGCGATCAAAATGAAGAGCGCTAATTTCAGGAGCCGGGGACCCATGAATTTAAAATTGCTGACAGCGCCGGCACTTGCCGCACTCGCACTTGCGCTGCTGACGCCGGCGCAAGCCGCGGACTACGATCCGCCGATCTATGTCGATCAGGCGCCGGACTATCAACCGGTCGAGGTCGGCTCGGGCTGGTATCTGCGCGGCGATGTCGGCTACGCGTTCAGCCATCCCTTCGAGCATGAGGAAGCGACAACCGGCCCGCTTAACAGCTTTACCGATGAGAGCAGCCTTTTCACAGGCAGTTTCGGTATGGGGTATCATGTCAACGACTATCTTCGGGTCGAGCTGAACGGCGGGATTCTTCCGACCGACAAATTCGGGGAACACGCCAAGTTGGCAGCCACTTGCGACGGCCATACGCTTGTGGACGACGGTTTTGGCACCATCAATTCCGTCGCGGCTACGCAGGCATGCGATCTTTCCGACAATGCTTCCAACAAAGGCTACAGCATCATGGCCAATGGCTATGTCGATCTCGGCACCTATGTTGGGATCACTCCATATCTTGGCGGAGGGATCGGTGTCGCATACAATAAATATTACAGGAGCATTGGGGCGAAGGATTGCGTGGAAGTGGCCCCCAATTCGTCCGGTACGGGCGGGTTCTCTTGTGACGATCCGGCCGGTTACGAGGGTGCAACGGATAAGGAGGGCAAATTCAACCTTGCCTATTCGATCGGTGCCGGCCTTTCCTATCAGGTGGCCAAGAACGTGTCGGTTGACCTTGGCTACGAATATTTCTCGGTGCCGGAGGGCAAATACGTCGCCTATGACAGCGGCGCCTTCAACATCCACAAGGGCATCAATTATCAGACGGTCAAGCTCGGGCTGCGCTACGACCTCTGGTAGGCTGGCTGCAGATACGAAACCCGACGGCGGATCTCTTCGATCCGCCGTTTGCGTTTGAGTTCACGACATACTGATCCCGTATCGCCAGTATCCCGCCAGCGACAGAAACTTTCCTCTTGACGCCTGAGGGTTGAACGCATATCGCCGTCCGTGGGCCACCCCTCCCCAACGAGGGGCCACTATCTGGAAGGATAGACCACGATGACGACGCATACGAAGCCCGGACTCCGTCCGGCAAATCCCAATTTCTCCTCAGGTCCCTGCGCAAAACGCCCCGGCTGGTCGGTCGAGGCGCTGAAGAATGCCGCGCTCGGCCGTTCCCACCGCGCCAAGATCGGCAAGACCAAGCTCGAGCAGGCGATCGAGCTGACGCGCGAAATTCTCCAGGTTCCGGCGGATTACCGTATCGGCATCGTGCCGGCGTCGGACACGGGTGCTGTCGAGATGGCGCTGTGGTCGCTGCTCGGTGAACGCGGTGTCGACATGGTGGCATGGGAAAGCTTTGGCTCGGGCTGGGTGACCGATGTCGTCAAGCAGCTGAAGCTCGCCGGTATCAGAAGGATCGAGGCAGGCTATGGCGAACTGCCGGATCTCACCAAGATCGATTTCGACCGCGATGTGGTCTTCACCTGGAACGGCACGACCTCAGGCGTGCGCGTGCCGAATGGCGATTTCATCCCGGCGGATCGCAAGGGCCTGACCATCTGCGATGCCACCTCAGCGGCATTCGCGCAAAAGCTCGATTTCCAGAAGCTCGATGTCGTCACCTTCTCCTGGCAGAAAGTGCTGGGCGGCGAGGGCGCACACGGCATGCTGATCCTGTCGCCTCGCGCCGTCGAGCGACTGGAAACCTACAAGCCGGCGTGGCCGCTGCCGAAAATCTTCCGCCTGACCTCGGGCGGCAAGCTGATCGAAGGCATCTTCAAGGGCGAGACCATCAACACGCCGTCGATGCTGTGCGTCGAGGACTATCTCGATGCGCTTCATTGGGCGAAGTCGATCGGCGGTCTCGATGCGTTGATTGCCAGAGCCGATGCCAATGCCGCCGTGCTCGATGGCTTTGTCGACAAGTCGTCCTGGCTCGGCCATCTCGCGGTCGATGCGGCGACACGGTCCAACACGTCCGTATGTCTGTCCTTCACCGACGCCGATGTCGCGGCGCTCGACGCCGACGGGCAGGCGGCCTTCGCCAAGGCGATCGTCTCTGTGCTCGACAAGGAAGGCGTCGCCTACGACATCGGCTCCTATCGTGACGCACCTTCCGGTCTGCGCATCTGGTGCGGCGCCACCGTCGAGACCTCCGATCTCGAGGCGCTGCTGCCCTGGCTCGACTGGGCCTTCGCCACGCAGAAGGCTTCGCTGAAGGCAGCAGCCTGAGATTTCGTGGTGGCCTGCGGGCCGCCCTTTCCCGACAATCCAATTCAAGGAGGCCGCCATGGCGCCCCGCGTTCTCGTCTCTGACAAACTCTCCACCACCGCCGTCCAAATATTCAAGGACCGCGGTATCGAGGTCGACTATTTGCCCGATCTCGGCAAGGACAAGGAAAAGCTGCTCGAAGTCATCGGCCAGTATGATGGCCTTGCCATCCGCTCGGCGACCAAGGTCACGGAAAAACTGATCAACGCAGCGACAAGACTCAAGGTCGTCGGCCGCGCCGGCATCGGTGTCGACAATGTCGACATCCCCGCGGCGAGCCGCAAGGGCATCATCGTGATGAACACGCCCTTCGGCAATTCGATCACCACGGCCGAACATGCGGTGGCGATGATCTTTGCACTCGCCCGGCAGATCCCGGAGGCCAATGCCTCGACCCATGCCGGCAAATGGGAAAAGAACCGCTTCATGGGCGTCGAGATCACCGGCAAGACGCTGGGCGTCATCGGCTGCGGCAATATCGGCTCGATCGTTGCCACGCGCGGCGTCGGCCTGAAGATGCATGTCGTCGCCTTCGATCCGTTCCTGTCGGACAAGCGCGCCGAGGAACTCGGCGTCGACAAGGTCGAGCTGGACGAGCTTTTCGCCCGCGCCGATTTCATCACGCTGCACACGCCGCTGACCGACAAGACGCGCAACATCATCGACGCGGCGGCGATCGCCAAAATGAAGAACGGCGTGCGCATCATCAATTGCGCGCGTGGCGGGCTCATCGTCGAAGCCGACCTGGTCGCGGCGCTGAAGAGCGGCAAGGTGGCGGGCGCCGGCGTCGATGTGTTCGAGGTCGAACCGGCGGAGAACAACGCGCTGTTCGGCATGGAGAATGTGGTGGCAACGCCGCATCTCGGCGCCTCGACAGCGGAAGCGCAGGAAAATGTCGCGCTCCAGGTGGCCGAGCAGATGGCCGACTATCTGATCAAGGGCGCGGTTTCGAATGCCATCAACATGCCCTCGATCACGGCCGAGGAAGCACCGCGGCTGAAGCCGTTCGTCAAGCTCGCCGAAGTGCTCGGCGCCTTTGTCGGCCAAGTCACCGAGGACCCGATCAACGAGGTCGAGATCCTGTTCGACGGCTCGACCGCGACGATGAACACGCGTGCCCTGATCAGTGCCGCGCTTGCCGGACTGATCCGGCCGCAGGTCGCCGACGTCAATATGGTGTCGGCGCCGATCATGGTGAAGGAGCGCGGCATCATCGTCGCCGAGGTCAAGCGCGACAAGTCGGGCGTGTTCGACGGCTACATCAAGCTGACGGTGAAGACCGAGCACATGACGCGCTCGATCGCCGGCACCTGCTTCTCCGACGGCAAGCCGCGCTTCATCCAGATCAAGGGCATCAATCTCGACGCCGAGGTCGGCCAGCACATGCTCTACACAACCAATGCCGATGCGCCCGGCATTATCGGCCTGCTCGGCACGGTGTGCGGCGAGAACGGCGTCAACATCGCCAACTTCCAGCTCGGCCGCAACCGGCCGGGCGGCGACGCGATTGCGCTGCTCTATCTCGACGCGCCGTTCCCGGAAAAAGTGCTGGAACAGGTCAAGGCGCACAAGTCGATAGACTCGGCCAAGCGGCTGCAGTTCGACGTCAACGCGATGTAGTTGACGTCGTGGCGGACGCGGCGGTCCTCCCCCCATCATTGGGGCGGCCGCCGCACAGGCCGGTTCAGGTCAATTCATCTGTGCCGTCGGAGACGCCCACGCGATGCCGATAGACCAATTCCCAGCCCTTCCAGCCTGTAAACAGCAGGACCAGAACCACGATCAGCGACAAGATAAAGCCGGTCGGGATCACAGCCGCCGCTCCACCGACATAACGCGAGTACCAGTTATAAAGCTCGATCAGCACGACGAGCACGTTGCCGCCGGCATGGAGCCATGCCGTCGTGAGATTGCGGATCTGAACATCGCCGAGAACGTCCGTCAGGCCGGTAAGAGCGGCCAAGGCGCCCATGATCAGGCCGGCGCCGAGAAGCCAAAGCGATCCGGTGACCCACCCGGGATCGGCTGTTTGCCAGAAAATCAGATCGCAAACGAAGGTGCCGACAAAGAAGGCGATCGGAAACGGAATCAGCATTGGATGAATGGGGTGACCGGCAATGCTTGCCGTGCTGCGAGGGTTATGGCTCATCTTGTTGCCTCCCACGCAAGCAAACTCCGCCAGAGGTAAAATGTTCCAGGTCGGCGCGCGGCAGCAGGCATCGCGACGGCGGCGCAGCGCGGCAGCAGCCAAATGTTATCCGCGGCGGTTCGGTGCCGCCATCTTGCGCCCGCTGTATTCGGCGAGCGAAATGCCGCCCAGCACCAGGACGAGCGCCAGCGCCTGGTAGAGCTGGAATGTCTCGCCGACGATCAGCACTGACAGCAGCGTGCCGAAGATCGGCACCAGATTGATGAACAGCCCGGCACGGTTGGCGCCGATCAGTTCGTTGCCCCTGATGTAAGTGATCTGCGAAATGACCGAGGCGCCGATCGCGGTATAGACGATGACCACCCAGCCGCTGATATCGGGGACGATAACCTTGCCGGCGGCGACCTCCCACAGGAAGAACGGCAGCGAGGTGATGAGGGCAGCGATCGCCAGGGACGACATCAGGCTCTGCCAGCGCATCACCGGCTTCAGCCGCAGCCCGACCGAATAACCGCTGTAGAGGACGACCGCGACCAGCATGATGGCGTCGCCGAAATTGAGTTCCAATGTGAGCAGCCGGCGCGGATCGCCGTGGCAGGCAGTCAAGATGACGCCGAAGATGGTCAGCACCACGCCCGCAATCTGAGCCCAGCTCACGCGCAGGCGGAAGAAGAAGAAATTGGCAATGATGATCAAGACCGGCATCGCCGCCTGTTCGATCGAGACATTGATCGCCGTTGTGTAGTTGAGCGCGGTGTAGAAAATGGTGTTGAACAGAGTGAAGCCGCTGGCGCCAAGTGCAGCCAGGACGAACCAGTGTTTGCGCACCACCGGCCAGTCCTCCCTGATCGTGCGCCAGCCGATCGGCAGCAGGATCGCGACGGCCAGCACCCAGCGCAGGAAGACCAGCGTCATCGGCGAGACGTGACCGACCGCCAGCTTGCCGGCGACGGAATTGCCGCCCCACAGCAAGGTGGTCAGCAGCAGGAACAGGTAGGCGCGTCGATGCATGCGGGATTCCGGCCGCCTGGGAAGTTGTGTTTGCCGGCCTATTGCCCCCGCCGACGCAAGTAAATGATGTCAAAGCCGAAAATTGTTGTGCCTCAGGGCATTTTCGACGGCAAAGAAAGGTCGCGCTTGCGAGGTCTTGACGCTATAGAGGCCTGTCGTTTCGAACCATATCCAGGCCGCCAGGGCGGCATCTCAAGGGAAAAGAAACATGGCCAATGTGGTGGTCGTCGGCTCGCAATGGGGCGACGAAGGCAAGGGCAAGATCGTCGACTGGTTGTCGGAGCGCGCCGACGTGGTCGTGCGCTTCCAGGGCGGCCACAATGCCGGCCATACGCTGGTCGTCGACGGCAAGGTCTACAAACTGTCGCTGCTGCCGTCGGGCGTGGTGCGGCAAGGCAAGCTGTCGATCATCGGCAATGGCGTCGTCTTCGACCCGCACGCCTTTGTCGCCGAAGTGGCAAAACTCAAGGCGCAAGGCGTCGAGGTCACGCCGGACCGCCTGAAAATAGCCGAAAACACGGCGCTTATCCTGTCGCTGCACCGGGAGCTGGACGGATTCCGCGAGGACGCCGCCTCCAATTCCGGGACGAAAATTGGCACGACGCGTCGTGGCATCGGCCCAGCCTATGAAGACAAGGTGGGCCGGCGCGCGGTTCGGGTGATGGATCTGGCGGATTTGGAAACGCTGCCTCTCAAGGTCGACAGGCTGCTGACGCATCACAATGCGCTGCGTCGCGGGCTTGGCCATGGCGAAGTCACGCATGAGGCGATCATGACCGAGCTGACCTCGGTCGCCGATGAGATCCTGCCCTATATGGACCGCGTCTGGAAAATCCTCGACGACAAGCGCCGCGCCGGCGAACGCATCCTGTTCGAGGGCGCGCAAGGCACGCTGCTCGACATCGACCACGGCACCTATCCGTTCGTCACCTCGTCCAACACCGTTGCCGGCCAGGCAGCCGCCGGCTCGGGGGTGGGCCCCGGCGCCATCGGCTATGTCCTGGGCATCACCAAGGCCTATACGACGCGTGTCGGCGAAGGCCCGTTCCCGACCGAGCAGAAGAACGAGATCGGCGAATTTCTCGGTACGCGTGGCCACGAATTCGGCGTCGTCACCGGGCGCAAACGCCGTTGCGGCTGGTTCGACGCCGTGCTGGTGCGCCAGGCCGTCGCCGTCAACGGTATCAAGGGCATCGCCCTGACCAAACTCGACGTGCTCGACGGGCTGGATGAGATCAAGGTCTGCACCGGCTACCGTCTCGACGGCGAAACGATCGACTATCTGCCGGCCAGCCAGGGCGCGCAGGCGCGTGTCGAGCCGGTCTACGAGACGCTCGAAGGCTGGAAAGGCACCACAGCCGGCGCGCGCAGCTGGAACGACCTTCCGGCGCAGGCCGTCAAATATGTCCGTTACATCGAGGAGCTGATCGGGGCACCCGTCGCGCTCCTTTCCACCAGCCCGGAACGGGACGACACGATACTTGTGACCGATCCGTTTCAAGACTAGTTTTCTGAAGCCTTTCCGGGCATCGCGGCCGATTTGCGGGGGCCGGCGCGGAAACAAAATACAGGTCGACTGAAGCATGGCAGATTTCGTTGCTATTCTGAAAAAGGCGCTCGACAAGCACGGCGACGAAACGCCCGAAAAGCGTACGCGGATCTATGAAAGCGTTCGTACCATGCTGGCGAAGAAGCTTGCGGAGTATTCGCCGCCGCTGGCCGCCGAAGCCATAAGCACGCAGAAGCGATCCCTGGAAGATGCCATCTCGAGCGTCGAGCGCGACTATGCCAGGGCGGTGCCGGCATCCGATCCGCTGGCGGAGCTGGAGCACATCTTCTCCTCCATAGACCGCAACAAGAACCAGTCCAGTCATGTAAAGCCTTCCGCCACGCCTGCGCCGGCCTGGCAGCCGGCGAAACCCGTGCAGCCGGCGCCGACCGCCAGGACAGAGCCGAGCTGGCAGAGGCCCGCGCCGACACCGCCGTCGCCTGCGCGTGCAGAAACCATCGACAAGCAAGCCGTGGAGCTGGACGCCGACGACGACAGCGCCGATGTGTTCGCCAATGACGAGCAGCCGGTCGCGGACACGTTCCAGCGCCTGCGCCCAGCCGAGCGCAGGCGCAGCTATGGCGGGTTGATCGCGGCTGTCGTCGCGCTTCTGGTGGTCGCCGGCGGCGGCTATGGCATCTGGCTGAACAAGGATGCCTTTGGCTCGATGCTGGGCCTCGGCGGCGACACCAAGACGGTCTCGACCGAACCGCTGGTAAAGCCGGCGCCGGCCAAGCCCGCGGCCGATGCACCGGCACCGGCCGCTGCCGGCGAGGGAACGAAGTTCACCCAGCGCCTGTCGCCCGAAGGCGGTGAAACCGACCCCGGTCCCGCGGCCGGTCAAAGCGGCATCGGCGAGGGCGAGTCCGTCGCCGCGCTGACCACACCGCCACCCCCGGCTCCAGCGCCACCTGCGGCTCCAGCGCCTGCGACCCCGCCGGCCGGCGACGCCGCAGCCACGGGCGCGCCCGCCGCGCCGGCGCCCGACGCTTCCGCCACGCCACCGGCAACGCCGCCCGCCGATGGCGCCGCTCCGCCGCCCAATGGGGCAGCACCGGCTGATGCCGCCGCCACGCCGCCCGCGACCGGCACGCCGCCCGCGGCGCCGGCGGCCGCCGCTTCCGAGCCCACCGTTGCGGTCGGCCAGAAGGCGATCTTCTACGAGGAACGCACCTCGACCGCGCAAGGATCGGCCGAACCCGGCAGCATCGTCTGGTCGCTGGTGCAGGAATCCCCCGGCGGCGACCTGCCGCCTGAGCCGGCGATCCGCGCCGAGGCGACCATTCCCGGCAAGGACATCCAGCTGCGCATGACCATCCGCCGCAATACCGACCAGACGCTGCCGGCCAGCCACATCATCGAGATGATCTTCCTGACGCCCGAGGGCTTTGACGGCGGTGGCGTCGACAACATCCTGCGCGTCGCCATGAAGAGTTCGGAACAGGATGCCGGCAGCCCGCTGATCGGCATTCCGGCCAAGATCGCCGACGGCTTCTTCCTGGTGGCGCTCAACGACACCAAGGCCGACGAGGACGCCAATATGACCTTGCTTCGAGGCCAGGACTGGATCGACGTGCCGGTGGTCTACAAGACCGGACGCCGGGCGCTGCTGACCATGGAAAAGGGCATTCCGGGCGAGAAGGTGTTCGACGAGGCGCTGAAGGCCTGGCAGGCCAAGACGGCAGGTTGACGGGCGGCAGTAGCGGCTGCCTTCGCTCAGAAGCCCTGGAACAGCATGTCGAGCGCGGCGACGATGTCGTCGTGATGTCTAGAAAGGTTTCCCTCTGGCATCCGCAATTCGGACGCGCTGAAGGCCGACACAAACTGTGTGACCATCACAAGATCTTTGCCGTTTATAGCGAAGGTCGGGTTCAGGCGGCGGCCAGGAAGCGGGGCAATCTCGGGCGGCATCAAAGGAACGACCACCCTCGTGCTCAGCCCTTCAAGCATATCTGACTGCACGTCGAGAAGATAACCGTCGCTCTCGGTACTCCGATAGAAATCGTAACGCGCCATCAGAACGGCCGGTGTTTAGCCAATGGCAGTCCGTTCTTTCGGACATATTCGTTGGAGCTTTCGATGGCTTCCCAGTTTTCTTCTTGCCATCGACGCGTTTTCTCCGTCGCAATCGCTTTCGCGATCCCTGCTTCGGCAGCGCGGGAGATGTTGATGCCCAACGCTTTGGCGTCCTTGATCAACTGAGAGTCAATGGACGTGTTGACAGAGGTCCGCTGAGTTTTTGGCGTCGATTGAAGCACGGAGATGCCTCCTTTCATGCGCACAATATACGCGCATAAAAGACCGCAGGCAATGCTACCCCTCCATCTCCTCACGCAGCATTTCCAGCTCCAGCCACTCTTCCTCGAGTGCGGCCAGCGTGGCGCGTTCCTTGTCGAGGGCGGCGATGGTCTTTTGGAACGAGGCCGGGTCGCGCTCGTAATAGGCGGGATCGGCAATGTTGTTTTCCAACCGCGAGATCGAGGCCATTACCGCCTCGATCTTCTTGGGCAAGGATTCCAGGGCGAATTTCTGCTTGAACGACAGTTTCTTCGACGGCCCTTTTGGCGCTGCCGGCTCGCTCTTGCCCGGCGCCGGCGCATCGCTGGTTTCGGCCTTGGCGCGCGCCTTGCGGTCGTCGAGCCGGGTGCCGCCGCGCTGCGCCAGCATGTCGGAATAGCCACCGGCATATTCGATCCAGCGGCCGCCTCCGTCCGGGGCGATGATGCTGGTGACGGTGCGGTCGAGGAAGTCGCGGTCGTGGCTGACCAGGATGACCGTGCCGGCAAAGCCGGCGACAAGTTCCTGCAACAGTTCCAGCGTCTCCATGTCGAGATCGTTGGTCGGCTCGTCGAGCACCAGAAGGTTGGCCGGCCGCGCCAGAACACGCGCCAGGAGCAGCCGCGCCCGTTCGCCGCCGGACAGCTCGCGCACCGGGGTGCGCGCCTGTTCCGGCTTGAACAGGAAATCCTTCATGTAGGACACGACATGGCGCTGCTCGCCATTGATGACGAGGTTTTCGCCGCGCCCGTCCGTGAGATACTGCGCCAGGGTCTCGGCCGGATCGACCGCCTCGCGCTTCTGGTCGAGCGTGGCGATTTCCAGATTGGTGCCGAGCCGCACCGAGCCGGCATCGGGCTTCATCTCGCCGGTGAGCATCTTCAACAGCGTCGTCTTGCCGGCGCCGTTCGGCCCGACAAGGCCGACGCGATCGCCGCGCTGGATGCGGGTCGAGAAGCCCTTGACCACGGTCAGGTCGCCAAAACTCTTCTCGATGTTCTTGGCCTCAATCACCAGCTTGCCGGATTCGGCGGCGTCGCTGGCCACCATGGTCGCCGAGCCCTCGGCGCCGCGATGGCCGCGAAAACGCTGGCGCATGGTCTGCAGTTCGCCCAGGCGGCGCATGTTGCGTTTGCGGCGAGCCGTCACGCCATAGCGCAGCCAATGCTCCTCGCGCACGATCTGGCGGCCGAGCTTGTGCTGTTCGCGCTCTTCCTCTTCCAGCACAAGGTCGCGCCATTCCTCGAAATGGCCAAAGCCCTTGTCGAGGCGGCGGGTCTGGCCACGGTCGAGCCAGACAGTGGCGCGCGAGACGCGTTCGAGGAAGCGACGGTCGTGCGAGATGACGATCAGCGCCGAAGACGTCCGGACAAGCTCTTCTTCCAGCCATTCGATGACCGACAAATCGAGATGGTTCGTCGGCTCATCAAGCAGCAGAATATCGGGTTCGGGCGCCATGACGCGGGCAAGTGCTGCGCGGCGCGCCTCGCCGCCGGAGAGATCGTTGGGGTTCTCCGTGCCGGCGAGGCCGAGATGCTCCATCAGATATGTGGCGCGGTAGGGATCGTCGGCAGGCCCAAGCCCGGCCTCGACATAGGCGCGCACATTGGCAAAGCCGTCCATGTCGGGCATTTGCGGGAGATAGCGCACCGTTGCCGAAGGCTGGCGGAAGACCTCGCCGTCTTGCGGCTCGATCAGACCAGCAGCAATCTTCAGGAGCGTCGACTTGCCGGAGCCGTTGCGGCCGACGAGCGCGATCTTGTCACCGGCGGACGCCGTCAGTTCGGCGCCATCGAGCAGCGGCGTGCCGCCAAAGGTCAGTCTTATGCCGTCGAGGTTGAGAAGGGGCGGGGCCATGTCAGCTTTCAGGCAAGGGGTAGGGGTGGGCGAGCAGCAGCGCGCGGCCATGGCCGAGCGCGATTTCGAGGCCGCCCCCGGTCGTGTTGGACTTGACCTCGTTCGAGATGGTCAGCGACGAGCCGAACACGACCTCGACATGGTCGAGCGGCCACTTCGCGCCGGACACGGTGAGGCCCGAAAGATCGGAAAAGCCGAGCACCGAAAACAGCGTTCCGTCGGCATAGTCGAAGCCGGCCTTGCCAGGCAGCAGAGGGGCGCCTTCCTGCGCTCCGCTGGTCAACAGCAATTTTGTGCCGGCCTCGGCCAGCCGCAGGCTGAGCGCCAGATGGAGGAAGGCGTGGTCGGCGCGCTTGCCGCCGAAAGCGCCGGCCAGCACCAGGCTGGTGGCGCCGCGTTCCAATGCCGCCGCGATCGCCAGTTCGCCATCGGTCTTGTCCTTTTCGGGAGGAAACACCTCCCGCGGCACGGCGGCGAGATCGGCAGGCAGGTCCGCCGGCACGGAATCGAAATCGCCGACCCACAGCTCCGGCATCACGCCGAGCAGGCGGGCATGATCGATGCCGGCGTCGGCGGCGATGACGCGCGTGCCCGCGACCTGGCGGTCGAGCCGCGGCGTGCGGACGAGATCGCCGCCAAGCAGGATGGTGAATGTGCTCATATCCGCTGGCCCTTACCAGCCCCGCCGACGAAACGGAAGGCCGAGCGGCACCGTCACTCTTTGTTGGAGCATGATCTTTTTCCGGAAACGGATTCCACTTTCCGGGATCACGCTCGGGCAAACTTCCACTTGCGTGGCACCTTGGCCGGGCCTATGTGTCGAAACGCTCTAACGGGGTGCCGGACGCGATCTTCGCGGACCGGCTGAGAGGCAGTCTCGCCAACCCGCTGAACCTGATCCGGTTTGTACCGGCGGAGGGATTAGACGCTTCGGACAGCCCGACGCCTCAATTCCTTTCAACACGAATGAAGGAGGCGCCGATGCGCATGTTTTTGTCCCGTTTTGTCCCAGCGCTGGGGCTTGCTGTTTCGCTACTGGCAAGCCCTGCGTCCGCGCAGGAAAAACTCACGATCTATACCTATGAGAGTTTCACTGCCGACTGGGGTCCGGGCCCCCAGGTGAAGAAGGAATTCGAGGCCGAGTGCGGCTGCAGCGTCGACTTCGTCTCGGTGGCCGACGGCGTCGCGCTGCTCAACCGCGTCAAGCTCGAAGGTGCCTCGACCAAGGCCGATATCGTGCTTGGTCTCGACACCAACCTCACTGCGGAAGCCAAGGCTTCCGGCCTGTTTGTCCGACATGGCGCGGTGGCTGAAAACAACGTGCCGGGCGGCTGGAGCGACGACACTTTCGTGCCCTATGATTATGGTTATTTCGCCGTCGTCTACGACACCGAAAAGCTGAAGAGCCCGCCGAAGAGCCTGAAGGAACTGGTCGAGGGCGATGCCGCCGACAAGATCGTCATCCAGGATCCGAGGACGTCGACGCCGGGCCTCGGCCTGCTGCTGTGGGTCAAGTCGGTCTATGGCGACAAGGCGCCGGAAGCCTGGGCGAAACTCAAGGGCAAAGTGCTGACGGTGACGCCGGGCTGGAGCGAGGCCTACGGCCTGTTCACCAAGGGCGAGGCGCCGATGGTGCTTTCCTATACGACGTCGCCGGCCTACCACATGGTGGCCGAGAACACCGGGCGCTACCAGGCGGCCTCGTTCGAGGAAGGCGAGTATCTGCAGATCGAGGTCGCCGGCATCACCACCACGGGCGCGAAGAATCCGCTGGCGGCGAAGTTCCTGGCCTTCATGACCGGGCCGAAATTCCAGGATGTCATTCCGGAGACCAACTGGATGTTCCCGGCCGGGAAAACCGACAAGCCGCTCAATCCGGCTTTTGATAGGCTGGTCAAGCCGGCGAAGACCTTGCTGTTCAGCCCGGAAGAGGTCGCGGCAAATCGCAAGGCCTGGGTGGATGAATGGCTGGCGGTGATGAGCAAGTAGATTTGGCTGTATAGTCAAAAGATGAGTGCTCTACGGCGCCCCCCTCTGTCCTGCCGGACATCTCCCCCACGAGGGGGGAGATTGGCCTTTACGTTGACTTTCGCCAATCTCCGAAGCTGCAGGAATGAGCGGAGCGCTAAAACCGCCAATCTCCCCCCTCGTGGGGGAGATGTCCGGCAGGACAGAGGGGGGCGCGAAGGAACGCGACGCCCGGTAAAGAGTGCAACGCTCTGACCCCCGCATCACGGCCGGCATTGTCGCGCTTGCGGCAATCGCGCTGCTGATCGGTGCCGCCTTCGCCGGCCTTATCCGCGAAGGCGCGCACGACCTTTCCGGCGCCGCGTCCGCCTTTGACCTCTATCTCGTGCGCGTTGTCCGCTTCACGCTCTGGCAGGCTGCGCTCTCGACTCTGCTTTCCGCCGTACCGGCGCTCTTCGTCGCCCGGTCGCTGTCGCGGCATCCGCGCTTCTTCGGACGCGGCTTCATCCTGCAGCTGTTCACTGTGCCCCTTGCCTTGCCGGCAATTGTCGGAGCGCTGGGCATACTGGCGCTCTATGGCCGCGCCGGTTATTTCGCCGCGATCGGTGGCCAGAGCTGGCCCGACATCTATGGGCTGTCGGGCATCCTCGTCGCCCACGTCTTCTTCAACCTGCCGCTGGCCACCCGGCTGTTCCTCGAAGCGCTGGGAACGGTGCCGGCCGATCAATGGCGGCTGGCGAGCCAGCTCGGCATGGGGGCGTGGCCAGCCTTCCGGCTGATCGAGTGGCCGGTGCTGCGCGCCGCGCTGCCGGGCGTCGCCGGGCTTGTCTTCATGCTTTGCATCACCTCCTTCACCATCGTGCTGATCCTCGGCGGCGGGCCGGCGGCGACGACGCTGGAAGTCGCCATCTATCAGGCGCTGCGTTTCGACTTCGATCCGGCGCGAGCGGTGACGCTGACGGTGCTGCAGATCGCGCTGACTTTTGCCGTCATGCTGGCGCTGACGCGGCTCGGCGCCAATGTGACCGGCGACGCCAATTTGCCTGTCGCGCCGCGCCGCTATCACTTGGCCGGCAAAGCAGAAACAGCGTTCAACGCCGTCCTGATCGTGCTCGCCTTGCTGTTCGTCGCCGGACCAATGGCGGCCACCGTCGCGTCCGGCCTCGGCGCCGATCTCGGCCGGCTGGCGGGCGAGAGTGCCGTGCGTCAGGCGACGCTGACCAGCGCCGGTCTCGCCTTCTCTGCGGCGCTACTTTCGGTGTCGCTGTCGCTGTCGCTGATCATGGCTCGGCGGGCACTGTCGCTGCGCCGCCGGTCCAGTGCCCGTTCATTGCTCGAACATGCCACCGACACCGGCGCCGGCTTCGTCCTCGTCGTGCCGCCCATTGTCATCGGCGCCGGCTGGTTTCTCCTGCTGCGCACGGTCAGCGATGTCTTTGCTATAGCGCCGGTCATGGTCGTCACCGTCAATGCGGTGATGGCGATGCCCTTTGCCATCCGCGCGATGCGCCCGGCCTATGATGCGGCGAGCGAGCGCCACGAAACGCTGTGCGCGCAGCTCGGCATTGCGGGCTGGAACCGGCTGCTTCTGGTCGACTGGCCATCGCTCCGGCGGCCGCTGGCCACCGGCTTTGCCTTCGCCATGGCACTGTCGCTCGGCGATCTCGGCGTCATCGCGCTGTTCGGCAGCGATTCGGTGCAGACCTTGCCCTATCTCCTGCTGGCGCGCATGGGCAGCTATCGCACGGCCGATGCTGCCGGGCTGGCTTTGCTGCTCGGGGCGGTCTGCCTTGCGTTGGTGGTCGCGGCAGACTGGCTGGGACGGGGAGAAAGATCGTGACGTCCGCCATGGAGAAAAGCACGACCGTCCGGCTGGACAAGGTCTCGTTCAGCTATGGCGGAACGTCATTCCTGTTCGATGTCGAATTCGACACATCGAAGATCACCGCCATCATGGGGGCAAGTGGTTCGGGCAAATCGACCTTGCTCAATCTGGTGGCTGGTTTCGAGACGCCGCAGTCCGGTCGTGTGCTGATCGGCGGCGCCGATTTCGGCGTCGAGCCGCCTTCGGTGCGGCCGGTGTCGATGGTGTTCCAGGAAAACAATCTGTTTGCTCATCTCTCGGTGGAGAAGAATGTCGGGCTCGGCCGCTCGCCATCGCTCAACCTGACCGAGGCCGATCGCGCCGCAATCGCCGAGGCGCTTGACCGCGTCGGCCTGGCCGGCAAGGAAAAGCGCCTGCCGCGCGAACTCTCCGGCGGCGAAAGGCAGCGCGTGGCGCTCGCCCGCGTTCTGGTGCGCGACCGGCCGGTGCTGCTGCTCGACGAGCCGTTCGCTTCGCTCGGGCCAGCACTGCGCGACGACATGCTCGACCTGGTGGCCGGCGTTCATGCCGAGCGGGCGATGACGGTGCTGTTCGTCACGCATCAGCCGGAAGACGCTCGCCGTATCGGCGAGCAGATGGTTTTTCTGGACAATGGCAGGGTTGCCGCGACGGGACCTGCCGCCGATTTTTTCGACGGCACTGGCCCTGAAGCGTTTCGGCGCTATATCGGCGCAAGTTCGGGCGGATCACGCGATATTGCCCGGAAGCGGACATAATTTACGACCAAACCGGCTACAGGTGATGTGGCGCTTGCTTGCCATGGTCCAGTCGATGTGGCTAGGTCCGCTTAGTACTGGTCCGGCACGAGCCGTGATTTGCCCCTACAGCGCCGCACCCGGCCGGATGCGTAAACGCTGTAGGTTTTTTGATGTGTGCAGGATTGCCAACGAAAACCGATTTTTCGCTGGCGCGGACCCCGGTCCAAATCATGCGCCGAGAGCTGAAGGAACGCCGTGCTGCCGACCGGCACCGACACTTTGAAACGCAGACCGCTGGTGCGCTTCCTCGCGCTGGCCGGCCTTGCCGTGGCGCTGGCCAGCTGCCAGATGTTCACGCCTCCCGAAGTGCAGGAATCCGGCTTCCAGCCTTCCGACAAGCCGATCACGGTCGACAATGTCGCCGCCAACAGCAAGCTTGCCGAACTGGCGAAGGCACAGCATCCGCGCATCCTTGCCACCTATGGCGGCGAATATTCCGATCCCAAGCTCGAGCGCATGGTGGCCAAGGTTGTCGGCAGCCTGACCGTGGTGTCGGCCAATCCGACCCAGACCTATCGCATCACCATCCTCAATTCGCCCAACGTCAACGCTTTCGCGCTGCCGGGCGGCTATCTCTACGTCACCCGCGGCCTGCTGGCGCTGGCCAATGATTCGGCCGAACTCGCCGCCGTCATCGCGCATGAGATGGGCCACGTCACCGCCAATCACGGCTTGCAGCGCCAGCAGCTCGAGGCCGAGGAAGGCCTGGCGACCAAGGTGGTCTCCGATGTGCTGGGCGACAGCCCGACCGCCAAGCAGGCATTGATCCGCGGCAAGCTGAGGCTGGCGCAGTTCTCGCGCAACCAGGAGCTGGAGGCAGACGCGATCGGCATCAAGTCGATCGGCGAGGCCGGTTACGATCCCTATGCCGCCGGGCGTTTCCTGCAGTCGATGTCGGCCTATACCGATTTCCGCTCGATCAGCGGCGCCACCGACGCCAGCCTCGACTTCCTGGCCACGCACCCCAACACGCCGCAGCGAATTGATCTGGCGCAGCGCCACGCCCGCCAGTTCGGCGCGCCGGGCATCGGCACCCGCGACCGCGTTTCCTTCCTGGCCGGGATAGACGGCCTGCTCTATGGCGACACGCCGGAAGAGGGCTATGTGCGCGGCCAGACCTTCCTGCATCCGGGCCTCGGCGTTTCGTTCACGGTGCCCGACGGCTTCATCATCGACAATTCGGCGGCGGCAGTGACGGCGACCGGTCCCGGCGACATGGCGATCCGCTTCGACGGTGTGTCGATCGACAAGGATCGTGCGCTGACCGACTACATCAGAAGCGGCTGGGTGGCCGGTCTCGACGAGACCAGTGTGCGCCAGGAGACGATCGACGGCAACCAGGCGGCGACCGCGCACGCCGGCGCCGATGGCTGGCAGTTCGACATTGCGGTGATCCGCGCCGGCGGTCAGGTCTACCGGCTTTTGACAGCGGCCCCCTCGGCCAGCACGACACTCGATCCGGTGGCACGCTCGGTCAGCGGTTCGTTCCGCGTGCTCAGCCCCGCCGAGAAGGCGGCACTGAAGCCGCTGCATATCCGCGTCGTCACGGTACAGGCCGGGCAGACGATGGGCACACTTTCGGCGCAGATGGTCGGCGTCGACCGCAAGCTCGATCTGTTCCGCGTGCTCAACGCGATGTCGCCGGGCGCCTCGGTTTCGGCCGGCGACAAGGTCAAGATCGTCACGGACAGATAGCGCCGGTCTTCGTCAGAAACCCCAGCCTTCGTAGTGCTTTTTTCTGAGATAACTTTTCTGAGATAACTCGGGGCGGTACCCCTGTTCCTGGCAATCTCACGCTGCCATGAATTCGGGGTTCTGCTTGACCAGCGCGAGCTTGAGCTTTTCCATGGCGCGGGCCTCGATCTGGCGGACACGCTCCTTGGAAATGCCGAGCGTCTCGCCGAGCGCCTCAAGCGTCGCACCTTCGTCTGTCAGCCGACGCTCCTCGATGATCCTGAGTTCGCGGGCATTGAGCGCGCGGAGCGCCGTCTTCAGCCACATCAGGCGCCGTTCGAAGTCGATGGTGTCGCCGGCGACCTCGTCAGGCAATGGATCGTCCGAAATCAGGAAGTCCATCCGCTCGGTGGTACCGGCCTCATCGGCGAGCGGTGCGTTGAGCGAAGAGTCAGGTGCTGAAAGCCTGGAATCCATCTTCTCGACATCGGCCTCGGAGACGCCGAGGGCTACCGAGACTTCGCGGTAGAGCGTGGCGTTGGAGATCGGCTCGGCGCCGTTGGCAAGACGGGCGCGCAGGCGCCGCAGGTTGAAGAACAGCGCCTTTTGCGCCGAAGAGGTGCCGCCGCGAACGATCGACCAGTTGCGCAGGATATAGTCCTGCATCGAAGCGCGGATCCACCATGTCGCATAGGTCGAGAAGCGCACCTCGCGCTCCGGCTCGAAACGCGCGGCTGCTTCCAGCAGCCCGACATGGCCCTCCTGGACCAGATCTCCGAGCGGCAGGCCGTAATGTCGGAATTTCGAAGCCATGGAGATGACCAGCCGCATATGGGCGACGGTGATCTGATGCAGAGCCTGCTGATCCTGGTCCTCCTTCCAGCGCAAGGCGAGAACATGTTCCTCATCGCGCTCGAGGTAGGGGGCTTTCATTGCCGTGCGGACCATGGTCCGTCCTGCCGTGTCTTCGATCATGCCGCGCTCCTGCTCCCGGACATTTTCGGACGGCCTGGCGGCCGTTATCTCTGTTTGACGCAATTCCGAAGGAAACCGCTTTCCCACTTTCCTGGAATTGCTTCGGGCCTAGCGCAGCCAAGGGTTCTTGAAATGGAAACGCGGCGCCCTACAACAAGCCATGAACGTGCCACACCGGGGATTGGTTCCGCCGCCGATGGCGGTTGTTTTGTGCGATCCGACAGGGCGCATCGACACCGCAGATCGGGACTATTGGCACCGATCCGAGCTGCTTTGAGAATCTGATTTCTGGATCGTCGTTTTTTTGAAATCTGGTTCCTTATTTTGCTGCGCTGTATCTGTCAGTTTCCGGCTCTCACAAGCGCCGGACACCGGCCAAGGACGGGATCACACAGAAATGAAATGGCTCAATTCGCTCATCGTTGCCGGAACGCTTCAGGTTCTGGCTGTTACATCAGGCCATGCCGGCGCCAATCTTGACCAGATCAAGCAGGCCGGCACCCTCAAAGTCGGCACCGAAGGCACCTATGCGCCCTTCACCTATCATGATGCTTCCGGCGCGCTGGTCGGCTTCGATGTCGAGATCGCCAAGGCGATCGGCGACAAGCTCGGCGTCAAGGTCGAGTTCCTCGAAGGCAAATGGGACGGGCTGATCGCCGGCCTCGACGCCAACCGCTACGACGCCGTGATCAACGAGGTCGGCATCACCGACGCGCGCAAGGCCAAGTACGATTTCTCCGATCCTTACATCGCCTCCAAGGCCGTGCTGATCGTGCGCGGCGACAATACCGACATCAAGACCTTCGCCGACCTCAAGGGCAAGAAGTCGGCACAGTCGTTGACATCGAATTTCGGCAAGCTCGCCGAGACCAACGGCGCCGAACTTGTCGGCACCGACGGCTTCGACCAGTCGATCCAGCTGCTGCTCACCGGCCGCGCCGACGCCACCATCAATGACAGCCTGTCTTTCCTCGACTTCAAGAAGCACAAGCCGGACGCCAATGTGAAGATCGCCGCGCAGGAAGAGAACGCCGACTATTCCGGCGTCATCGTGCGCAAGGGTGATCCGGAGCTGGTCGCGGCGATCAACAAGGCGCTGGCCGACATCAAGGCCGACGGCACCTACAAGAAGATCGCCGATACCTATTTCGGCCAGGATGTCTCGCAGTAAAGACCATCTCCCGGCGGTTTGCCGGCAATGACAAATAGCGGCGGGCCGTCTTTGACGGCTCGCCGTTATTCGCATGATATGAGAAGCACACAATCGCACTGCCGTCACCGCGGCGGTCTGTGAGGGAGGAGCCGTTCGTGCCGCACTGGCTACACCTGATGCTGGACTCGTTGCCGACACTGCTGTGGGCGGCGTTGATCTTCACCGTACCGCTGACATTGCTATCGTTCGCACTCGGCCTGTTCGTCGGCCTGGTTGTCGCCCTGGTGCGGCTGTTCGGCCCCAAGCCTCTGGTTGCCGTGGTCCGCTTCTATGTCTGGATCTTTCGCGGCACGCCGCTTCTGGTGCAGCTGTTCCTGATCTTTTACGGCCTGCCTTCGGTCGGCATATTGCTGGATGCTTTTCCGGCGGCGCTGATTGGCTTCACCCTCAACATAGGCGCCTACAGTTCGGAAATTATCCGCGCCGTGATCGGCTCGGTGCCGAAGGGCCAGTGGGAAGCGGCCTATTCGATCGGCATGACCTGGAGCCAGGCGATGCGGCGCACCATCCTGCCGCAAGCCGGCCGCGTCGCCGTGCCGCCGCTGTCCAACACCTTCATCTCGCTGGTCAAGGATACGTCGCTGGCCGCCGCCATCACCGTGCCGGAGATGTTCCAGGCGGCGCAGCGCATCGTCGCCACCACCTATGAACCGCTGATCCTCTATGTCGAGGCGGCGATCCTTTATCTGGCGATGAGCTCGGTGCTTTCGGCCTTGCAGACGCGGCTGGAGGAGCGGCTCAACCGCTATGGCGGCTTCCTGGAGGCGCGCTCATGATCGGCCTCACCGATATCGAAAAGCGCTTCGGCGACAATCTGGTGCTGAAGGGCGTGACGGTCACCATTGCCGAAGGCAGCGTCACCGCGCTTGTCGGTCCCTCCGGCGGTGGCAAGAGCACTCTGCTGCGCTGCATCAACCTGTTGGAGATCCCGACCTCGGGCATGGTGCGCATCGGCGACGAGACGCTGGAATTCCGTCCCGGCATCAAGATCCCCAGCCGCGACATCCAGCGCCTGCGGCTGCAGACCGGCATGGTGTTCCAGAACTTCCAGCTGTTCCCGCATCGCACCGCGATCGAGAACGTCATGGAAGGCCTGGTGACGGTGCTGAAATGGCCGACGGCAAAGGCGCGCGAGCGGGCACTGGCGCTGCTCGAGAAGGTCGGCATGGCGCACAAGGCGGACGATTGGCCGGCAACGCTGTCGGGCGGCCAGCAGCAGCGTGTGGCGATCGCCCGCGCCCTGGCGCCGTCGCCGAAAGTGCTGCTCTGCGACGAGCCGACCTCGGCGCTCGATCCGGAACTGGCGCAGGAAGTGGTCGACGTGCTGGGAAAGCTCGCCAGCGAAGGCACCACCATGGTGATGGCCACGCACGACCTTCGCCTTGCCTCCAAGATCGCGCAGGAGGTGGTGTTCCTCGATGCTGGTGTCGTCGTCGAGAAGGGGCCGTCCACCGTGGTGTTCAGCAATCCGGAGCGGGAACGGACCAAGCGTTTTATTGCGACGCTGAAGCAGGAGGCGGAGAAGGAAGCCGGCGGCTGAGCCTTCTACGTTCCCCTTGTGGGGAGTGTCGGACGGAAGGTCCGGGTGCGGTCTGGTCGTCCCCATCCTCGCTGCTTCGCAGCGACCCTGCCTGGGCGAGCCACGGGTCTCGCCCGTCCTTGGAACCCCACAAGGGGGTAAAAACAAAAACCCGGCACAAGGCCGGGTTTTTCATGATTTCGACGGTGAAAGCGATCAGGCAGCTTCTTCCTGCTCGGCTTCCTCATTGTCGGCCTTGGCGCCGCGCTTCGGGCCCTTGTTGAGGTTGACCTCGATCAGGCGCACGGCTTCGGTTTCCGACATGCGGTTGACTGCCGCGATCTCGCGCGCCATGCGGTCGAGTGCCGCCTCATAGAGCTGACGCTCGGAATAGGACTGTTCCGGCTGGTTGTCGGCACGGTAGAGGTCGCGCACGACTTCCGAGATCGAGATCAGGTCGCCCGAATTGATCTTGGCATCATACTCCTGCGCACGGCGCGACCACATGGTGCGCTTGACGCGGGCGCGGCCCTGGACGACCTTCAGCGCGCGCTCGACATAATCCTCTTCCGACAGCTTGCGCATGCCGATGGAGGTCGCCTTGGCGACCGGAACCTTCAGGCGCATCTTGTCCTTCTGGAAGTCGATGACGAACAGTTCCAGCTTGTGGCCCGCAACTTCCTGCTCGTCGATCGAGACGATCTGGCCGACGCCGTGCGCCGGATAGACGATGTACTCGCCGGTCTTGAAACCGTGGCGTGCCGAGGTGGACTTCTTCTGCGGGGTGATCGTTGCCATTACGCCCTGAACTCCTTGTTGTGGCACCGGCGGCCTGCCGGTCCGAACGCATGCGACCGGGGACACCGATCGTTAGCCGCACAACAGATGAACCCATCGGAAAAAGCCGGGACCGGCAAACCGCATACATAGCGACTGCCTGGCCCAGATCGCTCTGGTCCGATTGGGGATTTCACCTTTCAGTGATTTGGGGCGCTTGCGCCATAAATCGACGTTGTGTCACCGGCATGTTTCAACTGGTGTAGCACAAAAAGTCGGAAGAATCAAGGTTTTGCTGCAAACGCGAAGGTCGAGCGACATCGCCGCCTGTCAAGGCAGTTAATGTATGATGCGCGTTACGCAGCGTTATGACGATCCAATAGGCCGCACTTTTTTGCTTTGCGCATCACCCTTTCCGAAATCGATTCCGATTCCAGGGTCATGCGCTCAATCGCCTTCGCCGGGCTCGGCGGAGAAATATTTCTCGAACTTGCCGGCCTCGCCGTCGAAGCTCTTGGCATCTGCCGGAGGCTCCTTCTTGGCGGTGATGTTGGGCCATTTCTCGGCGTATTCGGTGTTGACCTGCAGCCATTTGTCGAGGCCCGGCTCGGTGTCGGGCTTGATTGCATCGGCCGGGCATTCCGGTTCGCAGACGCCGCAGTCGATGCACTCGTCGGGATGTATGACAAGCATGTTCTCGCCCTCGTAAAAGCAGTCGACCGGACAGACCTCGATGCAGTCCATGTACTTGCATTTGATGCAGTTGTCGGTCACGACATAGGTCATTGGTCGGCTCCGGGACGTCCCGTTCTTGCTAGAGCGACGTGCGTCCACTTGGACGCACAAAGTACGCTCTAACACTTTGAATCTGCGCATCGTGCCTTCCGAAAAATCGATTTCCGATTTTCGCGCCGATGCGGCGGCTTTTTTGGTGAGGTAACGCCTTTGCCTGCCGCTTGCAAGGGCAGCCATTGCAGGCGGGGCCCGCGTGTCCGGAATGAAATTCCAGACCGCCGGCATGGCGCAGACGGCCAAGGCTTCAGTCTTCGCCGAACAGCCGGTCGGTTTGCCTGCGCTCTTTCTTGGTCGGCCGGCCGCTGCCGGCGTCGCGCAGCGCCGGAATGGCATCGGCAACAGCCTCGCCTTTTGGGACCGGCGGCGGGGACATGTCCTCGTAGAGCGTGCGCGCTTCCTCGGCCGGACCGCGCCGCACGCCGGTGCCAAGCACCTTCCAAATGAAAATACGGCGCTCGTGCGTAATGGTCAAAACGTCGCCAGGCTTGACCAGATCGGAGGCCTGCGCTGCTTTGTCGCTGTTGATGCGGACGCGTCCCGCGACAACCAGCTTGGCCGCCAGCGAGCGCGATTTTATCGCGCGCGAAAAGAACAGCCACTTGTCGATGCGCTGACGACCTTCAGCAACCATCGCAGCGAGTTATTTCTTGTTGGAGCATGATCTTGTCCGAAAACCGGTTCCACTTTTCGGGATCATGCTCAGAGCTTACTTCTTCAGCTGGTCGCGCAAGGCGGCGAGCTTGGCGAAGGGCGAGTCCGGATCGAAGCGCACCGGCCGTTCTTCGCGTGGCTTGGCCTGGAAGGCCGGCTTGGCGCCTTGCGGTCCGCCTTTGCCTTCCGGCCTGCCGCCTTTCCAGTCAGGCCGGCCCTCGCGCGGACGCTCGCCTTGCGGCTTGCCGTCGCGGCGCTGTTCGCCCTCGGCCTGCGGCTTGGGCTTGAACTTCGAACGGTCGAAACGTGGCTTGGCGGCACCGTCGCGCTGGTCGCGCCGGCCCTGATAGGCCGGCCGCTCGCCCGTTGCCGGCTGTCCGCCGGCAGCGTCGGCCGGCGCATCGGCGCGGGCAGCCTGGCCGTTACGCGGGCGATTGTCCCGGCCTTGACGATGGCGCGGGCGCTGCTCGAAACGACCCTGCCGCCACAGCAAGATGGGCTTTGGCGCTTCGGCCTCGGGGACAGGCTCAGCGCTTCCACCCTCCCCCTCGTGGGGAGGGTCGGCGCGCAGCGCCGGGGTGGGGGCAGCGCCGGCGTCGGCGGTTGCGCCTGCATCGGCTACGCGGTCTGCACTATCGGTTTCGTCAGCGCTGTCACCCCCACCCGCGTCGCTTCGCGCCGCGACCTCCCCCATCGAGGGGGAGGTAAAAGCGTCGGCGCTTTCGGTGACAGTGTCGTCAGCCTCTGCAACGGCCGGAGCGTGTTCTTGCGCTGCAGGCTCTGCAGTTGTTTCGTCGATGGCTGGGACCTCGGCGGTAGCTTCAACGGCCGCAGCTGGCTCCGAACCCTCGGCAGGCGCTTCCGGCTGAGCGTCTGCAACAGCCTCCGATGCGACTTCGGCAACGGGCTCCTCAGCCGCAACCTCAGTGGCGGAAGCCGCATCCGGCTCCGAACTGTCGGTCGGCGCTTCAGCGACAGCTTCGCCTGCAGCGGCTTCCGCCGTCTGGGCCTGCTCGGCCTTCGCTGCCGCTTCCGCCAGCTTTGCCGCCGCGGCTTCGCGCGCGGCATTGTCCTGCGCTTCCAGCCGCGCCTTCACCTCTGCGGGCGGCTTCGGCTCGGCGCGATAGCCGAGACCTTTCAGGATCTCTTCCATGTCGTCGGCGGTGGCGCCGAGGATGGACATCATCGGCGGCGTCACCATGAAGGACTGGCCGTCATAAGCGCCGTCGGGGCGCTGTCCCAGACCGGGCTTCCAGTTGGTCGCAGGCCGGATCAGGTCGGCCAGCCGTTCCAGAATGTCGATGCGCACGGCGCGGCGCCCGAGATTGCGGTAGCCGGCGAGCCTGTAGAAGCTCTTGTCGAAGGCCGGGTCGATGACCACCGATGTGCGGCCGGAGGCCAGCGCGTGCACCACGTCGCCAAAGCCGGGCTTGTCCTTGCCGTCGTTCTTCAGCGCCCACAACAGCGTAATCAGTCCGGCGGGCGCCGGCTTGATCAGCGCCGGCACGAAGACGTGGTAGGCGCCGAAGCGCACACCGAGCCGGCGCAAGGCGGCGCGACCCTCCTGGTCGAGCGACTTCATTTCCTCGGCGATGTCGCGGCGGTTGATGAGGCCGAAATGCTCGACGAGCTGGAAGGCGATGCCACGGCCGATGCCGGCGATCTGCTCGGCATTCTTCAAGTCGACCAGCGGCTTCAGCAAGGATTCGATCTGGAAATTGACGAAACGCTCGGCGCGCGCGGCGACCTTGTCTCGGGCGGGGCCGGTCAACTGCTCGTCGGCCAAAAGCACCAGGCGCGGCTTCAGCGCGTCCTCGCCGGCAACCAGCGTGCCGATCGGCGCGCCGATCCAGCGCAGCGTGCCGTCGGAGCCGAGCGCAAGGTCGCCATTGGCGCAGGCGCCGAAGCGTTCGGCACGCGCCTCGAACTCGGCGGCCAGCGCTTTTTGCGCTGCCGTACGCACGGCCTTGGCGTCTTCGCCGCCGGCGCTCTGGTCGGCGGTGAAGCGGAACCCTTGCAACTCGCCGACATGATGGCCTTCGACAAGGACGGTTCCGGTAGGACTGATTTCGGCTTCAGGCATTGTATTTTCTCTAAGGCGCCGCATGAGGACGGAAGTCCTGCGGTCTACAAACCGTTTCGTCAACCGCTCATGCAGCGCATCCGACAATCTGTCTTCGATTTCGCGCGTCTTTTCCCGCCAGTGTGCCTGATCGGCCAGCCAGCCCGGCCGGTTGGACACGAATGTCCAGGTGCGGATCTGCGCAATGCGGTGCGACAGCGTGTCGATGTCCCCCTCGGTCGTATCGGCGCGGCGCACCTGCTCGGCCATGTAGTTCTCGTCGACATGGCCGTGTTTGGCGAGGTCGGTGTAGATAGAAGCGATCAGGTCGGAGTGCTGGGCCGGCGCGATCTTGCGGTAGTCCGGCAACGCGCAGGCTTCCCACAGCAGCGCGACGCGCTTGGCATTGGTAGCCAGCGCGCGGATGTCCTCGTCGCGGGAGAGATGTTCGAGCGCCTGCGCATCGACCGCCGGCAGCGCGCGCGTCAGGCCTTCGACCGGCGCGTTGGCCTCGATCGAGCGCTTCAGCGCGTCGAGGCTGGCGAAGTCGAAATGCGCGGTGCGCCATTGCAGCACCTTCACCGGATCGAACTCGTGCCCCTCGATGCGCTTGACCAGTTCCTCGTCCAGCGGATCGACCTGGCCGGTGACGCCGAAGGTGCCGTCGCGCAGATGCCGGCCGGCGCGGCCGGCGATCTGGCCGAGCTCGGCCGCCGTCAGGTTGCGGTACTGGTAGCCGTCGAATTTGCGGTTCTGGGCGAAGGCGACATGATCGAGATCAAGGTTGAGCCCCATGCCGATGGCGTCGGTGGCGACGAGATAGTCGACGTCCCCTGCCTGGAACATTGCCACCTGGGCATTGCGGGTGCGGGGCGACAGCGCGCCTAGCACGACCGCCGCTCCTCCTTGCTGGCGGCGGATCAGCTCAGCGATGGCATAGACCTCGTCGGCGGAGAAAGCGACGATCGCCGTACGCCGCGGCAGGCGGGTCAATTTCTTCGAGCCGGCATAGGCCAGGTGCGACAGGCGAGGGCGCGTCACCACCGAGACGCCTCTCAGCAGCTTTTGCAGGATGCCATGCATGGTGGCCGCGCCGAGCAGCAGCGTTTCCTGGCGGCCGCGCAGGTGCAGGATACGGTCGGTGAAGATGTGGCCGCGCTCGAGGTCGCCGGCGAGTTGCACCTCGTCGATGGCGACGAAGGCAACGTCGGTCTCGCGCGGCATGGCTTCGACGGTGCAGACCGAATATTTCGCGCCGGGCGGCTGGATTTTTTCCTCGCCGGTGATGAGCGCCACCTTGTGGGCGCCGACCTTTTCGCAGACGCGGGCATAGACCTCGCGCGCCAGAAGGCGGAGCGGCAGGCCGATAATGCCGCTCTCATGTGCCACCATGCGCTCGATGGCGAGATGGGTCTTGCCGGTGTTGGTCGGACCCAGCACGGCAGTCACGTCGCGGCCCGACAGGATCAGCGGCTCGGTGTGTTTCGGCTGGATGTTCATCGGCCTGGAGATGAGGCTTTCTGCATCGTGTTGTCGGGAGCGCGCCTCGCGTGGCGCGTATGACAGGCGACACATAGGGATTTCAGGCGCGAAGCGAAAGCGGAATGTTCCGGCCGGCAGTCCCACGGTTCGTCGTTGAGGTCTCAATTAACAGTTGGAACGAGTCTGGAACGAATCGGCGACGAATCAGTGACTCCGGCAGATTCAGCTTTTGTTCACGGCTACATGTGGATTTTGCGAGCCTGAGTCTCACCATATGCTGAATCGCGGAAACTGGCCCGATTCCTGCAAGGCGACCATTGGCGTTAACCTTTGCCGGCGGGGCATCGTCGTGATCCGATACGCCTCGGCCAACATTATGAAATTGTTGAATTTTCTTAATCGGCCTTAACCATTTGCCGGTGATTTTCGGCCTTGGTCGTTAACGTTGCGCTCAAAGCCGGAACGAATCGGCGATGAATCAGCGATGGCGGGATTTTCCTGGTTTGTTCACCCCAACATGTTGTGTTATCCACAGCTTGTCCATCGAGAATTCACAGCTTGCGAACCGGGTTTTGCACATGGGCGCCTGGAAATCGTTAATCTTTGCGTGCCGGAACGGGTCAATCGCCGCGACAGCACTCGGTGCCCGCCGGTTCAGGCCGCGTCGTGGCCTGTTGCATAACGTTGCAACACCGGTCCCACATTCCGGATGATTTCCTCATGCGACAGGGCGACGACGGGCTCAAGCCGCAACAGATATCGGCAGGTCGCCAGGCCCAGCAGCTGGCTGGCAACCAGCCCGGCGCGCCGTCCGGCGTCCGCTGGGTCGCCTATCGATGCAACCATCGGCCTCACCTGGTTGGCGAAGACGTCGCGGACCTTCTCGGCCGCGTGCTCGTTCGACGCAGCCGAGCGTAGCAGGATTATCATGCCTGGCCCGTTGGCCTGACCTTCCCAGTTTACCAGAAAGCGCCTGATCAGCGTTTCACCGATGGCGGTAGGGTCTATCCGCTGATCCGGCAGTTGGAGGTCCACGACGGCGGCCCTGGCGAACAGCTCGTCCTTGCTGTGGAAATAACGGATCACCATGGCCGGATCGATCGAGGCCTGCGCCGCAACGTCGCGGATTGAGGTGCCGTCATAGCCGTGCTCGGAGAAAAGCCGGCGTGCGGCTTCAAGGATTTGGGCTCGTGTTCGGTCCGACTTGGTCTGCTTGTTCGGCTGCTTCTCGTTCATCCAGATTCATATGCCAACAGCCGTTGACAAATGCAATCCAACTTACTAGAAGTCAACACGTGTTGATAAATGGAGACGGGGAATGCTGCCTGAGACAACGGAAGTCCTTATCATTGGCGCCGGCCCGACTGGTATGGCGCTATCAATCGCGCTGCATCAAGCTGGCGTCGATCACGTGCTGATCGACAGACTGACGCTGGGTCTGCAAACGTCGCGCGCTGGGGTCATCCATGCGCAAACGCTGGAATCACTGGAGCCGCTCGGCCTCACGCAGCGGCTGAGTGAGCTTTCCGTGAATCTCGACGATTTCGCCATCCGCGATCGGAGCCGGGTGCTGCTCAAGCTCGATTTCGGCAAGCTGCCGTCAAAGCATCCCTACCTGATGATGCTGCCGCAGAACGTGACCGAGCAGGTGTTCGCTGAACGGATCGCGGTCCTGGGTGGCGTCATTCATCGCGAGGTCGAGGCTGTGGCCGTTGCTCAAGACAGTGACGGCGCGCGCGTGACAGTGGTCGAGCAGGGCCACGAAAAACTCATCTCGGCGCGATACGTCGTCGGAGCCGACGGCATGCAGAGCCTGGTGCGCAAGTCGACCGGCATCGAGTTCGATGGCGAGGCCTATGATGGTTCGTTTGTGCTGGCCGACGTTCGCCTGGACTGGCCTGTAGGACCGGCCGAAGTGTCGCTGTTTTTCGCACCGGCGGGCCTGGTGGTGGTGGCGCCGCTGCCGGATGGCTCGTACCGCGTCGTCGCGACGATGAAGGATGCGCCGGAAAAGCCCGGCACCGCCGACATCCAGGCATTGCTCGATAGCCGCGGGCCAACCACGACAAGAGCCCGCGTGCTCGACCTGACGTGGAGTTCGCGCTTTCGCGTGCATCATCGTCTGGTCAGGGCCTATCGCAAGGACCGGCTGTTCCTGATGGGCGATGCCGCGCATGTACACAGTCCCGCGGGTGGGCAGGGCATGAATACCGGCATCATCGACGCGGTCGTGCTTGGCCAGTTGCTTGGCGATGTGGTGAACGGCATTCGCTCGGCGACGGAACTCGACCTATACGAAAAGCTGCGCCGCCCAGCGGCTCAGGAAGTGCTCGATCTTGCGGGGAAGATGACGGAGATGGCGCTTGCCCATAATCCGGCGAAGCGGTTCGTCCGCAACCTGTCGCTTTCCTTGGTGAATCTTCTGCCGTTCGTGAAGCGTCGCATTGCGCTGAAGCTGTCGGGTCTCAGTCGGGCCTCAAACGCCCGGCTGCCGGCGCCCGCAAAGGCGCCTGGCTTAATTGCCGCCAGCAAGCCTGAGGCCAAATCAGGGCTGAAGCTCGCCGCCTGACAGTTGCGACGTTCAGGCGAATCGGCGCGTTGCCGAGTGCGGCATGACGTCAGGCGAAATACTGGCCGCCATTGGCTGTGATGGTCGAACCGGTGATGAAGCCGGCGTCTTCGGAAGCGAGGAAGACGACGCAACGCGCGATCTCTTCCGGTTCGCCGAGGCGGCCGACCGGAATCTGCGGGATGATGCGTTCATTCAGCACCTTCTCGTCGATCGCCTTGACCATCTCGGTGGCGATGTAGCCGGGGCAGATGACATTGACTGTGATGCCCGCGCGCGCGCCCTCCTGCGCCAGCGCCTTCGAGAAGCCGATGTCGCCGGCCTTTGCGGCGGAATAGTTGACCTGGCCGGCCTGGCCTTTCTGGCCGTTGATGGAGGAAATGGTGATGACGCGGCCGAATTTGCGGTCGCGCATGCCGCCCCACAGCGGATGCGTCATGTTGAAGACCCCAGACAGATTGGTGTCGATGACTTCCTTCCACTGCTCGCGCGTCAGCTTGTGGAACATGGCGTCGCGGGTAATGCCGGCATTGTTGACCAGCACCGAGACCGGGCCGAGATCGGCCTCGACCTGTTTGATTCCGGCGGCACAGGCGTCGTAGTCGGCGACCGACCATTTGTAGGCCTTGATGCCGGTTTGTGCGCTGAACTTCCCCGCTGCCTCGTCATTGCCGGCATAGTTGGCTGCAACGGTGTAACCGGCATTCTTCAGGCCGATCGATATGGCGGCGCCGATGCCGCGCGATCCACCGGTGACGAGCGCTACTTTGGTCATTGAAAGTTCTTCCTCCCTTTGGTCGGAAGAAGGGAATAGGGAGTAGGGAGTAGCGAGTAGGGATCGATATCCCGCCGCGCTGCTCCTTCTTCCCCATTCACTACTCCCTATTCACTACTCACTTCTCTTTCACAGCGCTTCCACGCACAGAGCGACGCCCATGCCGCCGCCGATGCACAGCGTGGCAAGGCCCTTCTTGGCGCCGCGGCGGCGCATCTCGAAAACCAGCGTGTTGAAGACGCGGGCGCCCGACGCGCCGATCGGATGGCCGATGGCGATGGCGCCGCCATTGACGTTGACGATCGACGTATCCCAGCCCATGCCCTTGTTGACGGCGCAGGCCTGCGCGGCGAAGGCTTCATTGGCCTCGACAAGGTCGAGGTCCTTGACCGACCAGCCGGCCTTCTCGAGCGCCCGCTTCGAGGCGGGAATAGGTCCGGTGCCCATGATCGCCGGATCGACGCCGGCCGTCGCCCATGAGGCGATGCGCACCAGCGGGGTGATGCCGCGCCTTGTGGCTTCAGCCTCGCTCATCAGCAGCGCGCCGGCGGCGCCGTCATTGATGCCCGACGCGTTGGCGGCGGTCACGGTGCCGTCCTTGTCGAAAGCCGGCTTCAGCTTGGACATGGCGTCGATGGTGGCGCCGTGGCGGATGTACTCGTCCTGGTCGACGACAGTGTCGCCCTTCCTGCCCTTGATCGTGAAGGCGACGATCTCGTCCTTGAACTTGCCGGCCTTCTGCGCGGCCTCGGCCTTGTTTTGCGAGGCGAGCGCAAACTGGTCCTGGTCGTCGCGGGTGATCTGGAACTGGCGGGCGACGTTCTCGGCGGTGTTGCCCATGTGGTAGCCGTTGAAGGCGTCCCACAACCCGTCCTTGATCATGGTGTCGATCATCTTGTAGTCGCCCATCTTGACGCCGGCGCGCAGGTGCTCGGCGTGCGGCGACAGCGACATCGATTCCTGGCCGCCGGCGATGATCACAGTGGCGTCGCCGGCGGCGATCTGCTGCATGCCGAGCGCGATGGCGCGCAGGCCAGAGCCGCAAACCTGGTTGAGCCCCCAGGCGGTGGTCTCCTTGGGCAGGCCGGCATTGATCGACGCCTGGCGGGCGGGGTTCTGGCCCTGCGCGGCGGTCAGCACCTGGCCGAGAATGACCTCGTCGACTTCGCCCGGCTCGACGCCGGCGCGCGCCAAAAGCTCCCTGATGACGACGGCGCCAAGTTCATGCGCCGGGGTGGCGGCGAAGGCGCCGTTGAAGGAGCCGACAGCCGTGCGTGCGGCGCTGGCAACGACGATTGAATTGGAAGCGGACATTTTTCTCTCCAGACTTCGAGGTGTCGTGTTCTTGGGGGCTTGTTGGGACTTTTCTTGCCCGTTCCACACCCCAAGTCAAACCGGAAATGGGCATGCCGGCCAAGCGCCGCAAGCAGGGCGCGAGCGGCCGGCGCGATCGCCCAACCTTTGCTGCGCAGCATAATTGGCCGGCCATGCAGCAATAAATGATGCCGCACTGCACAAAGCGCTTGGAATTATAGAGCTTTTGCGCATATCCTTAAAAATGGCGCAATCGTTACCGGCGGCTTACTCAGGCGCGCCGGTGTCCCGGGAGGATGCTGATGGCCGCGAAAGACGACCCTATCATTATCAAGAAATATGCCAATCGCCGGCTCTACAATACCGGCACCAGCACCTATGTGACGCTCGAGGATCTGGCCGAGATGGTCAAGAAGGGCGAGGAGTTCACCGTCCAGGACGCCAAGACCGGTGACGACATTACCCATCCGGTGCTGACGCAGATCATCTTCGAACTGGAGAACAAGGATGGGCAGAACATGCTGCCGATCCCGTTCCTGCGCCAGTTGATCGCTTTCTATGGCGACCAGATGCAGCAGATCGTGCCGAGCTTCCTCGAACAGTCGATGATGGCCTTCTCCAAGGAACAGGAGCGGTTCCGCGAGCAGATGAAGGGCGCGATCGGCAAGTCGCCGCTGGATGTGATGAAGATCGCCACGCCGATCAAGGCGCTGGAAGAGCAGACACGCCGCAACATGGAAATGTTCCAGAACGCGATGCGCCTGTTCACGCCCTTCCCGACCGCCGCCACAAATGCTGCGGCCGCGGCTGCACCCGAGCCGGCCCGCAAGGATGTCCCGGAAAAGAGCGGCGACGACCTTCAGGAACTGAAGCAACAGATCGCCGCCATGCAGCGCAAGCTTGACACCATGTCGTAAGCGACCGCCGCATGGTCGACCGCCCTCAGTTGGTCGAGGCGGCTGTCACGGGTCGATTTTCAGCTGCCACGGTTCCCAGATATCGTCCGGCTGGCCGTCGAGCGAGCGGTAGAAGGCTTTGGCCGGCGAGTTGGATTTCAGCACCGTCCATTTGATGGCGGAGGCGCCAATGCTCAAAGCGTGTTGGCGAAGCTGTTCAACAAGCGCATGGCCGACCCCCATGCCGCGCGTCGCTTCAGTGACGTAGAGTTCCTTCAGCCAGACAACCGGCTTCAGGTCGTAGGTCCAGGGGATGAGGTAGTGGACGGCGATGCCGACGATCACGCCCTCTCGCTCCGCCACCAACACGCCGAACCGGGGCGATGGCCCCAGCCCGTGCTCGATGAGGTTCGCTTCGGTGACGCGAAGCTTGTCGTCATAACCCTCGAAGACGGCTAGCGCCCGCATGAGGGCGAGCACCGCACCGACATCCTGGCGCTCGAATGGACGAATTCTAACCATCGCCTTCTGCATGCTTGCTCAGTCTTCAAGGCCGACCATATCGCGTGGCCTCACGCGTGCAAGACACCGGGCTCCTTGCCTGAAGCGAAAGGAAGGTCCTCGTCCTGCCAACCGGTTATGCCGCCGATCATGATCTTCACGGGACGACCGAGGCTGGCCAGCTTGAAGGCCGCCTGATCCGCGCCATTGCAATGCGGTCCCGCGCAATAGACGACGAACAGCGTCCTTTCGGGCCATTGCACCATCCGCCCGGCCGATATTTCGCGGTGGGGCAGATGCAGCGCGCCCGGCACATGGCGGCGTCCATAGGCTTCCGGCGAACCGACCACATGCAGGAGAACAAAGTCCGGCTCTCCGGCACGCAGTGCGGCGGCGACGTCGGAACAGTCGGTCTCGACGGAAAGCCGGCGCAGAAAATGGTCGCGGGCGATATCCGGCGATGCCGCCGGAATGTCTGTCACGTGGCTCATCCTCGTATCTCCATTGCTGATGCGACGGAGAGATAAGACAGGAAGCAGGGCGATTGCAGCTGGCAGCTTTGCCATATATCGTCAAGATCATGCCATCCTCTGCCAATCCGCGCCCTGCCAACCCTCTTGTCGTTGCCGTTGCCTATGACGGCCTGTGCACGTTCGAGTTTGGCGTGGCGGTTGAGATCTTCGCCTTGCCCCGGCCGGAAATGGGTGAGGATTGGTACCGTTTTGCCGTTGCCGGGATCGATGGCGGTGAAATGCGCGCGCTGGGCGGCGTGCGTATTGTTGCCGACGGCGGGATCGATCTGATCGGCCAGGCCGGCACGGTGATCGTACCGGGATGGCGCGGAACGGAGGCTCCGGTGCCGCCGGCGCTGATCGAGGCGCTTCGAAAGGCACACGAGCGCGGCTCTCGCATTCTTTCGATCTGTTCGGGCGTGTTCGTGCTTGCCGCCGCCGGCCTGCTTGCGGGCAAAAGGGCGACCACGCATTGGCGCTACAGCGAGAAGCTGACGGAGATGTACCCCGACATCACCGTGATCCCGGACGTTTTGTACATTGATGAGGGCAATGTGCTGACATCGGCAGGCAGTGCCGCGGGCATCGATCTTTGCCTGCATCTGGTTCGGCGCGACTTCGGCACCAAGGCTGCAAACATGGTGGCGCGCCGTCTGGTGGTACCGCCGCATCGCGACGGCGGCCAGGCGCAGTATGTCGAGAGTTCCGTACCCGAGCCACATGAGCGCAGCCGGCTTGGACCGTTGATCGACAGGATGCGCGCCGATATTTCTGCCGACTATCCCGTCGCCATCTTGGCCGAGCTTGCCGGGATGAGCGAGCGGACGTTTCTGCGCCGCTTTGCGGCCGCAACCGGCGTCACGCCGGCGCGCTGGCTGCTGTCGGAACGGCTTTCGCGGGCGCGCACGCTGCTGGAAGACACCGCCATGCCGATCGAACGGATTGCCGAGACCGCCGGCTTTGGCGCGGCAGGCACGTTGCGGCATCACTTCCGCCGGCAATTCGCCACGACGCCCGTCGCGTACCGTGCGCGTTTCGGGAACACGGCCAGGTCGGCTTAAGTCACGCGTCCCTCATAGCGGCCACGCGGCCTGATGATGCTGCCGCTAATGATCTGTTCGACCATATGCGCGGCCCAGCCGACGCTGCGTCCAAGCGCGAATAGCTGGAACGGTGCATCGCGCGGCAAGCCAAGGCCGCGCGTTAGTGCGGCCAGGGCGAAGTCGATGTTGGGCTGGGCACCGGCTGCCGCCATGGCGGCTTTTTGCAGCTGTTGCAGCGTCTCGTCGACAGAGATGACTGCCAGAAGTGCGGTGGCACGGGGATCGCCGTCGGGATAGAGCGGATGGCCGAACGCCGGCAAGGGCCGATCATGGCCGAGCCAGCGCCGGATCGCCGCATCCGCGCCGTGGGCTGCTGCATCTTCAGCCAGTTGCATCACCGCTTCGCCGGCGCCGCCGTGGCGCGGGCCGGACAGCGTTGCCAGGCCGGCCAACAGGCATGCGGCAGGCGAGGCCCCTGTGGACGCTGCGACGCGGGCGGCGAAGGTCGATGCGTTGAGTTCATGATCGGCGAGCAGGACGAGGGCGCAGCGGATCGCTTCCGCTCCCGTCGCATCTACCGACCAGCCCTGCGCCAGGCGCTTATGGACGGGCGCTGTGCCGGCTTCAGCGCCCAGCGACTGCGCCAGCGCTCCGACTGTGCGCGCGGCCTCGGTGCACAGCGAGGCGGCGCTGCGTCCTAGCGAAGGCCGCCCGTGGCCTGCAAGCATGGCAAGCTGCGCAAAGGCCGAGGCGCGGCCGACTGGATGAGGCGCTTCAGATGACGGAGCTTTGAAAGCCACCGGTTCAGGCGAGGCCCAGAGCACAGCAGCGGTTTCCTCCAGCGTCGCCGCTTTGGAAAGCGCAACGGCGTCTTGCCCTCGGTAGATGAGGCGCCCGTGCAGAACGGTTGAAATTGCTGTTGCGATCGAGGGTTCGCCCCAGGCGATCGCACTCTCGGCGATGGCCGAGGGACTGCGGCCCCGCGCCCGGCGGGTCGCCAGTGCGGCGATGTCGTCGGCGCGGTACTGGCTGCGGCGCGGGTCGCTCTCATCCGGCCGCATGCCGATGCGGCCGCGGCTGACATAGGCGTAGAGCGTCTGCGGCCGGACCTTGAGCCTTTCCAGCGCCTCTTCCCGCGACAGCCATTCGGACATTTTCAGCCCATACATTGATTATATTGATCAAGATTGATCGAGGCGCAGCCTAACCCTTATCTCCCATGCAGAAAAGCTGCAAGGAGATGAGATATGGCGAACGGGCTCGATGATGTGGTGGCAGCGGAGACCGTGCTCTCCGATGTCGATGGCCTTGGCGGCCGCCTGACGATCCGCGGTCATTCGCTGCCGGAATTGGCGGGACGCTGGCGCTATGCGCAAGTGGTTCGCCTGTTGCTCGACGGCTTCTTCGACGGCCTTCCCGGCGATGCCGAACTGGCAGCGAGGCTGGGCAAGGCTCGCGTCGAGGTGTTCGAGCGGCTTGCGCCCTCGCTGCCGCTGCTCGCACCGCTTGAGATCTATGGCGCCATGCGCGCCGGCATGGCGCTGCTGCCGGATGGCGAGACGCTGACGGACGCCTTGCGGCTGATCGCGGCGCCCGCCGTGCTGACGCCGGCTCTGCTGCGGCTGGCGCGCGGCGAGCAGCCGACCGCACCTGACGCTAAGGCCGATCATGCCGCCGACATGCTGAGGATGCTCGAGGGATCCGTCCCGTCGCCGGCGCTGGCAAGGGCACTCGACACCTATCTGGTGACCGTGTGCGATCACGGCCTCAACGCCTCGACCTTTGCCACCCGCGTCGTCGCATCGACGCTGGCAGGGCTGACATCGTCGGTGCTGGCCGGGCTCGGCGCGCTCAAGGGGCCGCTGCACGGCGGCGCGCCCGGCCCGGTGATCGAGATGCTCGATGCAATCCAGGCGCATGGCGACGCGGCCGGTTGGCTGCGCGAGAAGGTCGCGCATGGCGAGCGCATCATGGGTTTCGGCCATCGTATCTACCGCGTGCGCGATCCGCGCGCCGATGTGCTGAAAGCCGTCGTGCGGCAGCTCGGCAGCGAAGGCGAAGCCGGCCGCCGGCTGGCCTTCGCCGAACAGGTCGAGCAGACGGCGCTCGAAGTGCTGCGGATCGCCAAGCCGCAGCGCTCGCTGCAGACCAATGTCGAGTTCTACACAGCGCTTGTGCTTGAGGCGGCTGGCTTTCCGCCACAGGCGTTCAGCAATGTCTTTGCCGCCGGACGTGTCGCCGGCTGGATCGCGCATGCGCGCGAACAGCAGACGACAGGGCGGCTGATCCGTCCACAGTCGCGCTATGTCGGGCCGGTGCCGGACCTCGTGGCCTGAGGCTCCAAGTACAGATTTTGCGAAGAGGACCCCCAGCCTAGCTTGCCGGGGCGAGCCACGGGTCTCGCCCGTCCTTCGGACCCCCACAAGGGGGAGGGCAGCTGGCGCGCGCCGCCGAAACGTCGGTGGTTTGCTGAGATCAGCGTCTACCAAGTCTCCCTCCCCCTTGTGGGGAGGGATCAAGGGTGGGGGTATTCGTAGGGCGAAGACCTCGGCGGTGAGACGCCATTCTCCATGACCAAAATTTCATGTGATCACGCGACCGTGTTCGTGTTCTTGCCTTCGTCATTCCTTATATGCTGCGCTGCAACATAAGTCCGCTGCAGTCGAACCGCCCGATTCCCGGGCGGAATGAGGCAGCAGGGACCAAACCGAACAGGAACGCCATGACCAAAAACGGCAAGGCGGAGGAAACGAAGAAGATCAACATCGCGCTGCAGGGCGGCGGCTCGCACGGGGCCTTCTCCTGGGGTGTACTCGACCGGCTGCTGGAGGATGGCAGGCTGGAGATCGCGGCGGTGTCCGGCACCAGCGCCGGCGCGATGAATGCGGTGGCGCTGGCCGATGGTTTTGTGCGCGGCGGCGTCGAGGGTGCACGGCAAAAGCTCGACGACTTCTGGCGCGCGGTGGCGGCCAAGGGCCGCTTCAGCCCGGTGCAGCGCATGCCGTGGGACGTCGCCTAGGGCAACTGGTCGATCGAGAACACCCCCGGCTATTTCTTCTTCGACACCATGTCCCGATTGTTTTCGCCCTATGTCGCCAATCCGCTGGGCTTGAACCCGCTGCGTGACGTGGTCGAGCAGGAGATCGATTTCGAAAATGTGCACGCCTGCAAGTCGATGGAGCTGTTCATTTCGGCGACCAATGTCGAGACCGGCCAGTTGCGCGTCTTTTCCGATGGCGAGATCGACCTCGACACGGTGATGGCCTCGGCCTGCCTGCCGCAATTGTTCCGCGCCGTCGAGATCAAGGGCGTGCCCTATTGGGATGGCGGCTATGGCGGCAATCCGGCGCTGTTTCCGTTCTTCAAGACGGCGGCGACGGAGGATGTGCTTTTGGTGCAGATCAATCCGGTGGTGCGCGAGGGCACGCCGAAAAGCGCCAACGAAATCCAGAACCGCATCGACGAGATCACCTTCAATGCCGGGCTGCTGAACGAATTCCGCTCGATCGCCTTCGTCAAGGAGCTGATCGCCGCCGGCCGGCTGCCGCCTGGCGAATACCGCGACATCCGCATGCACCGCATCGATGCCGACGAGGCGTTCAAGGATCTGTCGGCGTCGTCCAAGGTCAATGCGGAATGGGCCTTCCTGAGCTATCTCAGAGACCTTGGCCGTATAGCGGCCAGCGACTGGCTGGAGGAGAATTACGACGCCGTCGGCAAGCGGCCGACGCTCGATCTTTCCGGCGAACTCGATGACGGCTTCAAACCGGTGCGCGGGCCGGCACCGGGACGGCGGGTGAAGGAATTCCTCGCCGCCCGCAAGAAGCCGGAGGCGGAACGCCGGCGGGCCTGAGTCCGCCCGGATCGATCAAGACGATCAGCGAAGTGTTCGGCAAATCGGAGTAGCGCCGACGACCTTCCGTCCCGGAACAACCGTTGCGTGTGACGGTATACAAAATCATACTGACGCCTGCTGCCATTCACTGAGTGGCTACGCAGGTCGCGCCCACATTTGAGCGTCAAAAACTAGTGCGGGCACAGGGGGGTATCAGTGCTCAAAACGCCTTGAAAACAAAGCGCCTCCAACATCCGTATGGTTCCGAGACTGTCGTTCCGCCGCCTGACGGGGCGCCGATAAAACCGTTTTCGTTGGCCACACTACATCGCCTGGCACAATGTTCCTGCAACTTTTCGACTGTATTGCGATGCAACTTTGATGTAGAAGCGCGGCTTCGCCGTTCACGGCAAATTGAACACGGCCTGGCGCGCACCCATATCGGCGACGCGCCCGAGTTGGAAGACACGGTAGCTGTTAGACGACGGACTCCTGTTGGATAACGACTTGGCCGAACCCCGCAGTGGAAAAAAATGATGCCGAAGATCAGGTTTCACAAGCTTGCCGCTATTGTCGTGCTCATCGGCTTCGCCGCCTGGATGGGAACAGGCGCGTTCTCGTCCGTCGGCAGCGCCGCTGTCGAAGGTGCTGGCAAGGCAGGCGATCAGGCCAAGCCGGGCGATCAGGCCAAAGCACCGGATGCAACCAAGACCGCCGAGGCCGAACCGAAGGCGCCGCTGCGCACCGTCGCGGTGGTGACGCCGCCGCGCAAGACCTATGCCCGCGCCATCCGCATTTCCGGGCTGACCGAGGCCGACAAGCGCGCCGTGCTGGCGACGCGCGTCGCCGGCGTCATCGAAAAGCTGCCGGTCAAGCAGGGCGATCACGTCAAGACCGGCGACCTGGTGCTGATGCTGGCGGCCGAAGAAAAGATCTCGATGGTCGACAGTGCCAGGCAGCTCGTCGCGCAGCGCCAGGCTGAACTCGACGCATCGCTGCGGCTCATGAAGACCGGCAATCTGCCCAAGCTGCAGCTCGACACGGCGCGTTCGAACCTGACCGCTGCGCAGTCGCAGCTGGAAACGGCGCAGGCCGAACTCGACCGCAATCTGGTCAAGGCGCCCTTCGACGGCGTCATCGACCGGGTGCCGGTGGAGCTCGGCAGTTCCGTCATGCAGGGCGGCGAGGTGGCAACCATCCTCAAGCTCGATCCGGTGATTGCGCGCGGTGAAGTCAGCGAACGCGACCTCGGCTATCTCAAGCTCGGCGACAAGGCTGCTGTCCGGCTGGTCAGCGGCCAGACCGTCGAAGGCACCGTGCGCTACATCAGCCGCGACGCCTCGTCGGCGACGCGCACCTTCCGCGTCGAGATCGCCGTCCCCAATGCCGACGGCTCGGTGCCGGCCGGCATGACGGCAGAGATTGCGCTCAGCGCGCAGCCGACCGACGCCGTCATGTTGCCGCGCTCCGTGGTGACGCTGGGCGACAAGGGAGACCTCGGCATCCGCGCCGTCGACAAGGACAACAAGGTGGTGTTCTTCCCGATCGACCTGGTCGATGACTCGCCGAAGGGCCTGGTGCTTGGCGGCATTCCCGCCGATGCCCGCGTCATCGTCGCCGGCCAGGAGCTCGTCAAGGAAGGGGACGTCGTCAAGCCGGTCGAGGCCGACCAGGCGACCATCCAGAAACTGTTGGGCGAAGCGACAACGCAGTAGCGCCGGGTGGCCCCGGGCGGGGACAACCGGCCGCCATGCGGCTCCTGAAATCTTGAGAACAGGCCATGGATATCGTCAAACTCGCGATCAACAATGCCCGGCTGACCATTGCGGTGCTGGTCTTCCTGCTGCTGGCGGGCTGGGTCGCCTATCAGTCGACACCGAAGGAAGCGGAACCCGACGTTCCTACCCCTTATGTTTATATAAATGTTGCCTATCAAGGCATCGCGCCCGAAGACGCTGAAAGACTTCTGCTTAGGCCTCTGGAGGCAAAGCTTAAGAGTCTCAAGGGGTTAAAGGAGATGAAATCATCCGCCTATCAGGGCGGTGCCTTTGTCTTCCTTGAGTTTCTGCCGTCTATAAAAGTCGACACCGCGGTGACTGATACACGCTCGAAGGTTCAGGACGCGAAGGCTGACCTTCCCCAAGCGGCAGAAGAACCGGTTGTTACCGAGGTCAACATTTCCGAGTTTCCCGTCCTGGTCGTCACGCTGTCCGGCGATGTGCCCGAGCGTGTGCTTACGGCGGCGGCGCGCGAACTGCGCGACCGCATCGAGGAAGTCCCGGGCGTTCTTGAGGGCACCATACAAGGCGCGCGCGACGATCTCGTCGAGGTCGTCATCGACCCGATGAAGCTGTCCTCCTACGGCCTGCAGCTCGACCAGTTGATCGGCGCGGTCGGCGCTTCCAACAGCCTGGTCGCCGCCGGCAATATCGAGGGTTCGGAAGGCAAATACGCGGTCAAGGTGCCGTCGCTGATCGAGACACCCGAGGATGTCGCGTCCTTGCCGGTGGTCGCCGGCCCCAATGCCGTCGTGCAGGCGAAGGACATCGCCACGGTGCGTTCGACCTTCGCCGACGCCGAGACCATCACTCGCCTCAACGGCAAGCCGGCCATCGCCATCGAAGTCAAGAAGCGCATCGGCGCCAACCTGATCGACACGCTGGCCAAGGTGCGGGAAGTGTCCGACGCCTACGTCAAGACGATGCCGGAAGGCATGAACATCACCTACACGCAGGACAAGTCTGTCTTCGTCAACCAGCTGCTGGGCGACCTGCAGAACCACGTGATGATCGCCGTCATCCTGGTGTTCATCGTCATCCTCTATGCGCTGTCGGGCCGCGCCTCGCTGCTGATCGGGCTTGCCATTCCGTCATCCTTCCTGATCGGCATCCTGCTGCTTGCGATGATGGGCTACACGATCAACATGATCGTGCTGTTCAGCCTTATCCTGGCGGTCGGCATGCTGGTCGACGACGCCATCATCGTCACCGAATTTGCCGAACGGCGCATGGGCGAAGGCATGCCGAAGGCGGAAGCCTTCACGCTGGCCGCCAAGCGCATGGCCGGTCCGGTCATCGCCGCGACCATGACCCGCATCGCGGCGTTTTCGCCGCTGCTGTTCTGGCCCGGCATCATCGGCGACTTCATGAAATACATGCCGATCACGCTGATCGTCACGCTGTCGGCCTCGATGCTTTATGCGCTGGTGTTCGCGCCGACGCTGGGCGCGCTTTTCGCCAAGGCGCCGGAGCATCACGAGGAACACAATCGCGACGGCTGGTACATGGCGCTGGTCAAACAGGCGGTGCGCTTCCCCATCACCGTGCTGGTGCTCACCGCCGTGCTGCTCACCGGCGTCGGCTTCGCCTATTCGAAATATGGCGCCGGCGTCGAGTTCTTCCCCAGCGTCGAGCCCGATTACGGCCTGCTCTATGTGCATGCCCGCGGCAATCTCTCGCTGGCCGAAATGGACACGGCGACCAGGATCGCCGAAAACCGGCTGCTTGGCTGGCCTGGCGTCAAATCGGTCTATACCCGCGTCGGCAAGACGCAGGGCGGCGGACAGGACGTGCCGGAGGACGTCGTCGGCGTCATCCAGTATGAGTTCATCGACTGGCGCGAGCGCAAATCGGCGAACAATATCCTGGATGAGCTGCGCACCGTCATGGCCGGCATTCCCGGCGTCGATGTCGAAGTGCGCGTGCCGGAGGCCGGTCCTCCCACGGGCAAGGCGGTGCAGCTGCGGCTTTCGGCCATCGACCCCAAAGGGCTCGACGACCAGGCCCGCGCGGTTGCGGCGCGCATTGCCAAGGTGCCCGGTGTCATCGACGTTTCCGACGGCCTGCCGCCGCCCGGCGTCGACTGGGCGCTCGAGGTCGACCGCGCCAAGGCGGCGCAATACGGTATCAGCCCGACCGCCGTCGGCACGGTGGTGCAACTGGTGACCAACGGGTTGAAGCTGTCCGAGTACAGGCCTGCCGGCGCCGACGATGCCGTCGACATCAGGCTGCGGCTGCCTGAAGACCGCCGCACGCTGTCGACGCTCGACGAGCTCCGGGTGCAGACTGCGCAAGGCTCGGTGCCGATCTCCAACTTCGTCGTGCGCAAGCCGGAGCCGACCGTCGGCATCCTCAACCGCATCGATGGCGCCCGCACAGTGGTCGTCCAGGCCAACGTCGCCGCCGGTAACCAGGTTGCGGCGGTGCAGGCGGAGGTGACCAAGGCGGTCACCGACATGAAGCTCGACAACGGCATACGCTGGAAGCTGGCGGGGTCGAACGAGGACAGCGCCGAAGCCAGCGCCTTCCTCGGCAAGGCCTTCGGCGCGGCGATCTTCCTGATCTTCCTGGTGCTCTTGATGCAGTTCAACAAGTTCACCAGCGTGCTTCTGGTGCTGTCCTGCGTGGTCATGGCGACGATCGGTGTGTTCCTGGGGCTGCTGCTGACCGGCGAAGCCTTCGGCATTGTCATGTCGGGCATCGGCGTCATCGCGCTGGCCGGCGTGGTGGTGAACAACAACATCGTCTTGATCGACACCTATGACCGGCTGCGCGAAGAGGGCTGGGACAAGATGGAGGCGGTGCTGCAGACCTGCCGCGAACGTGCCCGCCCGGTCGTGCTGACGGCGGTCTCGGCCATCCTTGGCGTGCTGCCGATCGCCTTTGGCCTCGGCCTTGAAATCTTCCATCACGAGACGACGATCAACGCGCCGTCGACGCAATGGTGGATTTCGCTGTCGTCGGCCATCGTCTTCGGCCTGTCCTTCGCCACGCTGCTGACGCTGGTGGTGACGCCGTCCATGCTGATGATCTTCACGCGCAGCAAGAACAGCCGCTTCTACGCGTTCTTCCGCCGGCTGTTCGGGCGCGAAAAGAAAAGGGATGCGTCCACAGGGCCGAAGCCGGGTCCGCTCGATGAGCCGGCAATCGCCTTCCCGAAAGCCGCGGAATAGCTGCATTCGAGCAGTCGGACAAAAGGCCGTCCGGAACAACCGGGCGGCCTTTTGCATTGTCCCTCCGTATCCGACCAGCAAGGCGAGGGACTCTTAATGACCGTCAGCACCATCCTCATCATCGTTCTAGTCCTGATCCTGATCGGCGCCGTACCGGCCTGGCCACACTCGCGCTCCTGGGGTTATGGGCCATCGGGCATCGTCGGCATTGTGCTGGTGGTGCTGCTGATCCTGGTGCTGATGGGCAGGGTTTGATTGGGGCAAGAGACCTCTGCGATCAGCGGGTCCTCGCCCGATGAAGTGCTGGCAATAGGCATACGGCGGCGCCCGCCCCCACTCTGTCCGCTTCGCGGCCACCTCTCCCAATGTCCATGGGGGAGAGGAAATGCCAAGCTTTTCAAGGCAGCGATCTTGGCGATTAGCATTTCCTCTCCCCCACGAATGTGGGGGTAGAGGTGGCTGGGCGAAGCCGAGACGGAGTGGGGGAGCTCCATATGCGATTGGCCCGAAATCGAGATGACGAGCACACGCTGTGCCCCCCTTGGCCACCCCGCCCGCTTGCGTATACGCTGCCCGCACCACAATCTCCGAGGGAGCCATCAAGGTGAACACCGCCAGCCCGCCAAGGCCTCTCGCCGAGATCGCCAGCTATCACGCCCACATCTACTATGACGGGCAAGCCGAGCGGCAGCACGCCGAATGGCTGCGCCTGCGCATCGGCGAACGCTTCCGCGTGCGCCTGGGCAACTGGCGCGACGAGCCGGTCGGCCCGCACGAGCAGGCCATGTACCAGGTCTCCTTCGCCACCGAGATCTTCGCATCGCTGGTTCCCTGGCTGATGCTGAACCATGGCGGCCTCAGCATCCTCATCCACCCCAACACCACCAACCCCAAGCGCGACCATCTGGTCGATCCGATCTGGATCGGGCGGCCGCTGGGGGTTCATGGCGAGGTGCTGGGTGAAGAGGATGAAGCGGAAGAGGCGCTGGAGGTGAATACGGAGCCAACGCTGGGGGCGTAGGGAGGCGTTCTGCAAAGTAGAGACTTGGCCTTGGAGACGCGTTCGCCAGTAGCCTAGCTCAGGCATGCATGACAAGCCGCTTTGCCCCTCAAGCCGTATCCTATGCCTTCATCATTGCTTCGTTGAAGGTGCCGAACCAGCGCGGGGCCGTTGGAGCGATGGACCGTCAATTGATGGCAAGGGAGAGTTCTCCTTGGTCGCCGGTACGCCGAGGCGGGGTCGCCGAATAGGCAAAGATTGCAATAGAGGAGGCAGCCGGCACTCGTTCCCGCAGGGTAGGGCGCACCCGTTCGGACGGAGCAACTGGCGCTCCGCACGAGGGACAGGGCAACTCACTGGTGACTGGGTGCGTGCCTGACGAAGCTCTTCGTTTCGGCTGAGATAAATGCTCTCACTTACGGAACATCGCAGGTTCGTCGAAGTTGGAAAGCTACGGAGGACGTGCACATGAACAGTGTCATCTATCTTATCGGCCTTATCGTTGTCGTGCTCGCGGTCCTCTCCTTCCTCGGTTTTCACTAGGTGGCCTCATGCAGCATGAGAACGATCAGGGCGGACAGCGCACCGATTTCGACAAGGCGAAAAGCGACGTCTCCAACAGACTTCGCCAGGAAAATGAGCGTGCCAGCGAGTTGCTTCACGACGCGCGGGACGAGGTGACCCGTAAGGCTGGCGACTATGCATCTGAAGCCACGCAGATCATCTCCGACAAGGCGGAGGAGGCGCAGCGCGACATCGGATCGAGCTTGGCGGCGTTGGGTGGTGCACTGCGAGTGGCCAGCGATCACCTTGCCAGCAACGATGAAAGGAACGCATCGAAATTCGCTTTGGATGCTGCCAGTGGCCTTGAGCGGCTTTCATCGTCCTTGAAACAGAAGCCCTTTAGCCAAGTCCTTGATGACGTGCAGTCCTTCGGCCGGCAAAATCCCGGTGTCCTGCTTGCGGGATCGGTGTTGGCCGGATTGGCTCTCGGGCGGTTCATCAAGGCTTCTCCGTCGGCAAGGCCCGATTCTGAGGCCGCTCCGGGAGGCCTCAGATCACACACCGATCAGCCACAGGGTTGGTCCGCTGATCGTCCACAAGATTTTGGCGTGGTCGGCGATGATGGCGCCACGCAGATCGCGGAGCAGGACAGATGAATAACCAGGACAATCCCAGCCTTGCCGGGCTAGTCACCGATTTGGCCCAGAATGTCACCACTCTGGTGCAAACCGAGGCGAGGCTGTTTCGGGCCGAGCTCTCTGAAAAGCTTACCAAAGCCGGAGCAGGTGCCGCGGAAGTGCTGGGCGGCGCGATTTGCCTGCTCGCCGCGCTCTTGGTGTTGCTGCAGGCGCTCATTATCGCACTGACGCGGGCAGGGCTTGGCGCGGGGTGGTCTTCCCTGCTGGTCGGTGTGGTCGTGGCGGTCCTCGGCGTCATCCTGCTGCGGACCGGGACGGCCAGCATGGCGCCTTCGGAACTTACCCCCGACCGGACCCAGGGACAGCTCAAGCGCGACGCGAGCGCGATTAAGGAACAGGTGAGATGAACGAGAAATCCGCAGCCGAACTTGAACGCGAGGCCGAGGCTGCTCGCGCTCGGGTGATGGAGACCGCCGAATCCATTCGAGGCAAGATGACGCCTGGACAATTGCTGGATGAGTTCACCGGGCTGTTCTCGGGAGGGGAGAGCGCGGCCATGCTCAGCAATCTCAGAACGCAGGTCCGAGACAATCCTTTGCCGGTCACCATGGTGGGCGCAGGTCTGGCCTGGCTGATGTTCGGCAGCGGTACCTCAAACACCGCCCACCGTTCGGCTGGCTATCCATTGCCTTCAGCGCCGGGACGACATGATGTAGCAGGGGAGCGCGGCGGCTTGGGCGGCACGCTCTCCGACGCCGCGGAATTGGTCTCCTCGAGCGCTGCCAGCGTCGGCGACACCATATCGAGCACCGCAAGAGCCGCTGCGGCGGGTCTGACGGGAAGCGCTGCCAATGCGAGCTCGACGACTGGGGACATGGCGGCGAAAGCCAGCCGCTCCGCGCAAGATCTGTTGGAGGATCAACCCTTGGCCGTAGCGGCCGTCGGTCTCGCCATCGGCGCCGCTATAGGTGCAATGCTGCCCCATACCGCAACGGAGGACGAGCAACTAGGCGCCTATGGCGACAAGCTTCGCGATTCCGCCGAAACTTTGCTCGACAGGGGCCTCGATGAGGCCAAGCAGGTCGCCGCCGACGCCTATGAGACCATCAAGCAGGAAGCTGGCCGGCAAGATATGGAAGCAGACACGATAGCCGATCAGCTCGGCGAGATCGTGAAGTCCACAGCAGACAAGACCGAGCATGCCGTGCGCGAACGAATTTCCGATACGTCTCAGCGCCAAACCTAGCTTGATGATCCTGGATCAACGATAGCCGGCCTCTCCAGAAAGGGGCTGGTGTTGTCCGTCAAACGGTGACCCGCTCGAGTCACTTCAGAGCCGTGTGCGGACTGATGTCCCTTGCCGATAGTAATCCAGCGGATCAGGTTCTCTGGATTGTTGGCCAACCCGCCGCCGATAAGACGCGGTCAGCAAAACTGGCATCTAGGCGAGGACCGACATTGCACTTGAAGTTCGCAGACCGAGGATGCCGGTCCGCTCTGGGACGTAGGGCGACACCCCACTTCACCCCCCAGCCAGCCGCGGCAGCAGAAAAATCTCCGCCCCCGGCGGCAGTTCCTTCGACCACGTATCGCGATAAATCGTCCCGTCGATCGCCACCGCGATGCCCTTCTCGATCCAGGGCTCGATGCCGGGATACTGTTCAGCCAGTTTCCTGAACAGCTCCCTGATGTCCTTGGCCTCGACCTCGACCTTGCTCTGGCCGCCGGCGAGCTGGCTCAGCGCGCCCCAGAGCGTCACTTCGACCATTAGGGCAAGAACCTCATTTTTGCCCTAGCCCCCCCGTTCCGCCTCGATCGCGGCGAGGACCCTTGGCGGCGACATCGGGATGTGGGTCATGCGTACGCCGGCGGCGTTGGAGACCGCGTTGGCGATCGCCGCCAGCGGCGGCACGATCGAGGTTTCGCCGACGCCGCGCACGCCATAGGGGTGGTTGGGGTTGGGGATCTCGAGGATCTGCGTGTCGATCATCGGCAGGTCCGAGCAGACCGGGATGCGATAGTCGAGGAAGCCGGCATTCTGGAGGCGCCCGTCCTTGCCGTAGATATACTCCTCGTTGAGCGCCCAGCCGATGCCTTGCGCGGCGCCGCCCTGGTACTGGCCCTCGACATAGGTGGGGTGCACCGCCTTGCCGGCATCCTGGATCACCGTGTAGCGGATCACCCTGGTCGAGCCGGTATCGGGGTCGACCTCGATGTCGCATATATGGGTGGCGAAGGAGACGCCGGCGCCGTCGGCGACGAGCTCGCTGTGGCCGGCGATCGGCCCGCCGGTCTTGCCGGAAGCGGCGGCGATCTCCTTCAGCGACAGGGCTGCAAGATTGCCGTATTTTTCGCCCTTGGCGATGGCGTGGCCGTTTTCCCAGACCACGTCGTCGACGGGGATGTCCCACGTCTGGGCGGCGCGCTCACGCAGGATCTTGATCGCGTTGCGGGCGGCCGAGATGGTCGCCATCGAGGACGAGAAGGTGCCCCGGCTGCCGTCGGTCATGTCGTTGTAGCCGAGCGAGGACGTGTCGGCGACCACCGCCTTGAGCTGGGCATAGTCGATGCCGAGCTCCTCCGCCGCCACCAGCGACAGCGAAGCGCGCGAACCGCCTACGTCCACCGTGCCGACAGCCAGCGACACCGAGCCGTCCATGCCGATGTTCAGGTCCACGCAGGTCTGGCCACCGAAATTGAACCAGAAGCCGCAAGCCATGCCGCGGCCCTGGTTCTTGCCCAGCGGGGCCTTCATGTGCGGATGGTGCTTGGCCGCCTCCAGCGTCGGGCCGATGCCGATCGGGCCGTAGACCGGGCCATAGGAGGACCTGGTGCCTTCCTGCGCGGCGTTCTTGATGCGGAACTCGACCGGATCCATGCCGAGTTCCTTGGCCAGCTCGTCGACGGCACTTTCCACCGCGAACGCCGCCATCGGTGCGGAGGGTGCGCGATAGGCCGCGGTCTTCGGCCGGTTGACCAGCACTTCGAAGCCGACCGTCTTGACGTTATCGAGCTTGTAGCAGGCGAACGCCGTCATGGCGCCGATCTCGGCCCAGGTGCCGGCATAGGGGCCGCTGGTGTAGCGCAGCGTCGCTTCGGCGGCAGTGATGGTGCCATCCTTGCGGGCGCCGATCTTGACGTCGATCGAGGTCGCGCTGGTCGGACCCGAGGCGCGGAACACCTCGTCGCGGGTCATCACCAGCTTCACCGGCCGGCCTGCCTTGCGCGACAAAGCGAGCGCCACCGGCTCGGCCCAGACATGGGTCTTGCCGCCGAAGCCGCCGCCGATTTCAGACGAGGTGACGCGCAGCTTCGAGGCTTCCAGCCCGAGCAATTGCGCACAATGCTGGCGGTAGACGAAATGGCCCTGCGTGCAGACCCAGAGGTCGGCGGTGCCGTCGGACGAGACGCTCGCCACGCAGGCATGCGGCTCGATATAGCCCTGGTGCGTCTGCTCGGTCTTGAAGGAGCGCTCGACGATGACATCGGCGTGGCCAAAGCCCTGATGGACATCGCCATGGCCAAACTGGCTGCGCTTGGTGACGTTGGACGGCTTTACCGGCTTTTCGTCGAGGCCTTCGGTGAAGATGGTATCGTTGATGAGAGGGGCGTTGTGCTTCATCGCCTCGTCGACATCGGTGACATGCGGCAACAGCTCGTACTCGACCTCGATCAGCTTCAGCGCCTGCCTTGCCGTGCGGGCATCGACGGCGGCGACCGCGGCCACGGCGTGGCCGTCATAGAGCGCCTTGCCGCGCGCCATGCAATTGTCGAGGACGTCGTACATGGCGGCATCGCCATCGGTGAGATCGGGCAGGTCGGCGGCGGTGATCACCGCTTTCACGCCGGCCAGCTTTTCCGCTTTCGAAGTGTCGATCTTGAGGATCCTGGCATGCGCATGCGGGCTGCGCAGGATGCGCCCGACCAGCTGTCCCGCCATGTTGAAGTCGGCGCCGTAACGGGCGCGGCCCGTCACCTTGTCGACGCCGTCGGGACGGATGGGCCGCGTGCCGACGGAGGAGAATTTGCGGCCCGAAAAGCGTGGATCGAAGTTCATGCGTGCGCTCCCTTCATCACATTGGCCGCATCCTGGACCGCGCGCACGATCTTGTCGTAGCCGGTGCAGCGGCAGAGGTTGCCGGCGAGGCCGAAGCGGATTTCTTCCTCGGTAGGATCGGGGTTCTTGGCCAGAAGATCCTTGGCCGCGATGAGGAAGCCCGGCGTGCAGATGCCGCATTGCAGGGCCGCATGCTCGAGGAATTTCTGCTGCAGCGGATGCAATTGATCGCCATGCGCCATGCCCTCGACGGTTTCGATATGCCGGCCTTCGGCTTCAGCGCCGAGCACCAGGCACGAGCAGACGAGCCGGTTGTCGAGGATGATCGAGCAGGCGCCGCAGTCACCGGTGCCGCAGCCTTCCTTGGCGCCGGTCAGCCCGAGCCGATCGCGCAGGACGTCGAGCAACGTCTCGTCGGGCTGGCAAAGGTATTCGACGTGATCGCCGTTGATTGTCGTTGAAACTGCTACACCGGCCATCATTTGCCTCCTGCGCGTGCGTAGGCGGTCGTCGCGGCCCGTCCGGCCAGCACGCCCGCAACTTTTCGTCTGAACTCGATGGTGCCGCGCTTGTCGTCGATGGGGCGGCAGGCCCCAGCGCAGATCTTGGCGAGCCGCTCAAGTGCCGCCTCATCCAGCTTCCTGCCGATGAGAGCCTCGGCTGCTTCTTCTACCAGAAGCACGGTCGGGGCCGCGGCGCCCAGCGCGACGCGGGCGGCTGTTATGACGCCATGCTCGTCGAGCGTCAGGTTCACGCCGGCGCTGACCACCGCGATGTCCATCTCGGTGCGCGGAATGAATCTGAGGTAGGCGTCGCCCGAACGCGGCGCGCGCTTGTCGAGCAGGATCGCCTCGACGATCTCACCCTTGGTGAGCGAGGTCTTGCCAGGCCCGATCGGCACAGCCTCGACCGGAATGGTGCGCTTGCCCGAGGGACCGGCAACCACGGCCTTTGCGGCGGCGGCCACCAAGGCCGGGACGCTGTCGGCGGCCGGCGATGCGTTGCACAGATTGCCAACGATGGTGCAGCGGCCCTGGACCTGTTTCGAGCCGATCAGCTTCGACGCTTCGACGACACCGGGCCAGGCCTTCTTCAGAACCGAGCTCTCGCCCAGGACGGCGCAGGGGACCGTGGCGCCGATGCTGAAGCCGTCGGCCGTCTCCCTGATCTCGCTCAAGCCCTCGATCGCCTTGATGTCGACGATCAGGTCGGGATCGACAAACCCGCCCTTCATCCGAACGAGGAGGTCACTGCCTCCAGCGAGAATGGCTGATGTGCCGGAAGCGTCGGCCAGCAGGCCAACGGCGTCTTCGATTGAAAGCGGACGTATGTAACGCATCGTCTCCCCTTGGTGATGGTGATCTCGCCGACCGTTATAAACAGTCTCCTCATAATGACCATCCGGTTGCTGATTTCCAGCGATTGGGCCAGCACCGCGAGAGATTTTGTCTAGGCGGCGTCTTTTGCATTGTTGAGGCTGATGCCGATGTCCTTCAAGGCCTCGGCCACGGCCTCGTCCAGCGGGGTGTGCGGGACTTCGCCGATGATGCCTTCCAACCGGTCGGACACGAGCCGGTGCGGTTCGAAGCGCAGATAGGACATCGAGACGATCTCGCGCCACATCGCCACGAACGGGCTGCCGGCGCGCAGCACCCACCAAGGCATGAAGGTCAGTTTCAGCGGACGTCCCAACGCTTTCTCGGCCGCGGCCTTTATGTCCATGTCGGTGACGGCGTGGCCGGGGAAGTTGAGCGCCTCAAAGAAGCCGAGCTTGCCCTGATTGCGCGCCAGGCCGACGAAGCCGATGGCGAAGTCCGGCAAATAGGCCCATTCATGCACGAGGTTGGCAGGGCCGGGCGCGGTGTAGACGCCCTTGTTCATCTTGGCGGCGACGACGAGGTCGAACCATGATCCGCTGCCGGTGCCGCCGAAGAAATCGCCGGCGCGCAGGATGATGGTGCGGACGCGACCGGCATCGGCCTCGCGGCGAAACAGCGCTTCCATGACGCAGCGGATGCGGCCCTTCTCGGTCGTTGGGCGGAACGGCGTGTGTTCGGTGACCACCTCAGGCATCGGCGAGCCGTAATTGTAGACAGTGCCGGGGAAAAGATGCAGCGCGCCATTGGCATGGCAGGCGGCCATGACGTTCGCCGCCATCGGCAGGCATTTGCTCCAATCGGTGTAGATCGGGTTGAGACCGTTGAAGATGATGTCGACACCTTGCGTGGCGCGGATCAGCGCCTCGCGGTCGAGCGCATCTCCGGTGATGGCCGCGGCGCCCTTGAGTTCGGCCGGGACCTTGCCCGTGCGGGTGACGGCGCGGACGTCGAAACCGGCGTCGATGAAGGCCTTGCCAACCACGCGGCCGAGCCGGCCATTGGCGCCCAGAATTGCGATCTTGGTCATTTTTCTTCTCCGTGTCTGTGTTTGCACGGCGAATATGATGCGTTCATAAGCGAATGAAAATTGACTATGGATGCAGCTTGGTTATTCATAAATGAATGGAAGATATGGATTGGAACCTGATCAAGAGTTTCGTTACCGTGGCGGAGACCGGCAGCCTGTCGGCCGCGGCGCGCAAACTGTCGGCCAGCCAACCGACGCTCGGGCGTCACATCGGTGAGCTCGAACAGGCGCTCGGCGTCACCTTGTTCCGGCGCGGGCGGCGCGGCTATGCGCTGACGGAAGCAGGCGCCACGCTGTTCGAACGCGGCAGAGCGGTGAGCGAGCAGGCGAGCGCGTTTTCGCTATTGGCATTGGGCTCGGTCGAGGCGATCGAAGGCACGGTGCGCATTGCTGCCAGCGAGGTGGTGGCGGCCTATGTGCTGCCGAGGATGACGGCGCGGCTCGGCATCGAGGAGCCCGGCATCGAGGTCGAGATCGTCGCCTCGAACCAGGTCGAGAACCTGCTGCGAAGGGATGCCGACATCGCCATCCGCATGGTCAAGCCGGCGCAGAACGAGCTGACGGCGCGCAAGGTCTGCGATATCAAGCTCTGCTGCTGCGCGGCGAAATCCTATCTCGACAGGCACGGACGCCCGCTCAAGCCCGCCGACCTTCTCGACCATCCGCTGATCGGCTTCGACCGTAGCGACGAGATGATCCGGGGCTTTACCCAGGCCGGCATCCCGGTCACCCGAAGCAGCTTCCGCTTCAGGACCGACAACCAGATCGTTCTGTGGGAAGCGCTGCGGGCGGGAAACGGCGTCGGTCTTGGCCAGGAGCCGCTGGCGGACAGCGACCCGTCGCTGGAGAAACTGCTGCTCGGCCTGCCACTGCCCAGCCTGCCGGTGTGGCTGGCCATGCATCGCGACGTGCGCACCAGCGTGCGCATCCGCCGCGTCGCGGATTTCCTCTACGAGGAGCTGAAGCGCTATTCGGCGGGGGCGGCCGCGAATTCGGCGCGGTGAGCGAGCCCGGCCATCAACAGCACGACGACCAGCAGCGCCGACATGGCGACGAAAATCGGGCCGAAGCTCGAATGCTCGGCCACGAAGCCGATCGCCGACGGCGCCACCAATATTCCGGAATAGCCCATGGTGGTGACGACGCTCATGCCGGTGCCCGACGACATGCCTTCCTGGTTGCCGCCGGCCGAGAAGATGATCGGCACCATGTTGGCGATGCCGAAGCCGCACAGGGCAAAAGCCGCGATGGCGATCCAGGGCGAGGGCGACAGGCCGGCGACCAGCATGCCGGCGGCGGCCACGATGGCCGAACCGCGCAGCGTGGCCACCGCGCCGAAGCGGTTGCGCACGCCGTCGCCGAAAAAGCGCATGACAGCCATGACGCCGGAGAAGGCGGCGTAGGCAAGGCCGGCGATGGCGAGGTCGGCGCCGAACTCCTGCCTGAGATAAAGCGCTGCCCAGTCGAGCACGGCGCCCTCGGAAATCATCGTCAGCAGCGCCATCAGCCCGACCAGGTAGACCAGCGGGTTGGCCGGCAGCGTAAACTTGTGATGTTCGGCCGCCTGCGGCTTGTCCTCGGCGATGAGGTAGCCGACCGCCACGGCTATGGTGGCAAAAGCAATGATCGTGACTACAGCCGCATGGGCGAGGTGGCCGTAAGTCTGGATGGCGTAACCGCCCAGACCGCCACCGGCGAAACCGCCGAGGCTCCAGAAGCCGTGCGAGGACGACATGATGGCGCGGGACAGCCGGCGCTCGACCACCACTGCATTGGCGTTCATGGCGACATCCATGCCGCCGATCGAGCCGCCGAAGATGATCATGGCGATCGCCGCCAGCGGCACGTTGGACGCCAGCGCCACGATCAGCAGGCCGAGGCTGCCGCAAAGGCCGAACCAGCGCAACACGGTGCGCGAGCCATGCTTGGAGATCAGATGGCCGCACCAGCTCATGGCCGCGACCGCGCCGACGCCGAACAGAAGGATCAGCAGGCCGAGGGTGAATTTCGAGATGTCGAGCCGGGTCAGGAACACCGGAATCTGCGGCGCCCAGCTGCCGGTCAGGAAGCCGTTGGCGAGGAATATCGCGGCTACGGCCCACCGCCCGCGAATGGCGCTCTGCATGGTGTCTTGCGCGTTCATGGCCCGAATCCGGTCAAAGAATGGCTTTGCGCGGCAAATTAGATCGATTCAATTTCTCGTCAAGCGCCTTTCTCTTCGTCATCCTACGGTTTCCGCGACGTCGCTTCGCGACTGCTCCACCCTAGGATGACGAAGTCGCGTAGGGCCTAGCCAATCGTCAATGATCCCTCGGCCGCCTCGCCTCGAATTCCGCCTTCTTGGCGTCCGAAGCCTCGGTCTGGTTCAGCGCCTGCCATTGCGCATAGGGCATGCCGTAGACGATTTCGCGCGACTGATCCTTGCCGAGGTCGACGCCCTCAGCCTCGGCCGCTTCGCGATACCAGTTCGACAGGCAGTTGCGGCAGAAGCCGGCGAGGTTCATCAGGTCGATGTTTTGCACATCGCTGCGCTCGCGCAGATGCTCGACCAGCCGGCGGAAGGCCGCGGCCTCGAAATCGCGTTTCTGGTCATCGCTGAGTTCGGTCATTGCCTTGGGTCCTCACAGCGGCCCGGTGCGCGAGCCGAACATCTTCACCTGATGTATATCGGGACGGCTGTCGATGGCGTCAACGATCGGCGCCAGCCGTTCCGCCCAGGCCAGCGCCCCCTTGCGGTCTGATATCAGGTCCTGGCGGATCTCGATCAGCGCATGGGCAAAGCCGTTGACGATGGCGTGCTTGAACATGGTGTCGCCGCGCAACGCGCCGTCATAGGGTTCATTGTCGCCAACGACGAGGTTTTTATCCTGCGCCAGCATGTCGATCAGCGGCCGCGCCACGCGGTCGTCGAGGTCCCACAATATGCCGACATGCCAAGGGCGGATGAAGCCCTGCATGACAGGGGTGAAGGAGTGTACGGAGAAGATGAGCGGCGCTTTGCCTGAGGCGTGCGCCACCGACGCGATCATGGCGCCGACCGCGTCCTGATAAGGCCGGTAGAAGCCGTCGAGCCGCCTTTCGCGTTCGGCCGGTGCCATAGGGTAGTTTCCCGGCACGACAGTGCCGTCATAGAGCTGGCGGATCAGCGTCGGGTCGTCCTCGCCGCGATTGGGATCGATCAGCAGCCGCGAAAAATTGGCGATCACCGCCGGCACGTCGAGCGCTGCGGCCAGTTCGCGCGTCACCGTCTCGACACCGATGTCGTAGGCGATATGGCGATCGAGTTCCGCCGCCGGCAAGCCGAGACTGCCATACTCCTCCGGCAGGTCGCGGCGGGCATGGTCGGCGACAAGCACGATGCCTCGCTTGCGGTCGCCTTCGACGATATCGAAAGGCGCGAAAACTGTGGATCGGGTCATTGGCTGGAAAGGTCTGTTCGCTGGCTTCCGGGGAGGGTGGTATCGTCATTCCCACGAAGAGGACTGTTGCGCAATGCCGTTGTTTGGCCACGGTTTCTGCGAAAATCCTGTGACGCGCGGCAGATCGCGTGTCGGGGGCCTTTCTAAATCGATTGGAATTGGACAGAACGGCGCGTTGACATGCGCCCGGACTTTTCCGAAAAGGGGCGCTGAGAGATGCAGATGACGTTATTGAGGGGTTTCGGGATGGGTTCCGCCGGCAGGCCGCGTGCGCGCACCGCCTTTGCCGTGCCGCTCCTGACCCTGACGCTAGGGCTCACCGCGCTGGTCGCGGCTTCGCCTGCCCGCGCCGATTTCCGCGTCTGCAACGCCACGCAGAACCTGGTCGGCGTCGGCATCGGCTACCGCGCCAAGGCAGGCTGGATCACCGAGGGGTGGTGGCACATCGAAGGATCGAGCTGCAAGACGCTGATCGAAGGTCCGCTGTCATCGAGGTTTTACTATCTTTATGCAGAAGACGCCGAGCGCGGCGGGCGCTGGGATGGCCCGATCAACATGTGCGTGGCCGAAAAAGAATTCAAGATTGCCGGCGTTACCGATTGCGTCGCCCGGGGCTTCCAGCGCGCCGGATTCCAGGAATATGACACGGGCGAGCAGGCAAGCTGGATGGTCCAGCTGACCGATGAGTCCACAACGGGAGGCGCTCCAGCCGCCCCGGGAACAAACAGTCAATGAGACGTAGCCGCAAGGTCAAGATCCTCGCCACCATCGGTCCTGCCTCCTCGTCCGAGGAGATGCTGCAGAAGCTGTTCGAAGCCGGCGCCGATGTCTTCCGCATCAATATGAGCCACACCGATCACGAGCTGATGCGCACGCTGGTCGGCCGCATCCGCGCGGTCGAGGAAAAGGTCGGCCGTCCGATCGGCATCCTGGCCGATTTGCAGGGACCGAAGCTGCGCGTCGGCAAGTTCGCCAACGGCAAGGAGGTGCTGACCCCGGGCCAGACCTTCACCCTCGACAACAATCCCGAGCCCGGCACGTCGACCCGCGTCTACCTGCCGCATCCCGAAATCCTGAGTTCGGTCGAGGCCGGCCACCGTCTGTTGATCGACGATGGCAAGCTGGAGCTCAGGGCGGTGAAGAGCGACGGCAAGTCGATCACCTGCGCGGTCGTCGCCGGCACCACCATTTCCGACAAGAAGGGCGTCAGCCTGCCCGACACCGACCTGCCGGTCGGTGCGCTGACCGAAAAGGACCGCAAGGACCTCGATGCGGTGCTGGCGGAAAGCGTCGACTGGGTGGCGCTGTCGTTCGTGCAGCGGCCGGAGGATTTGGCGGAAGCCCGCAAGATCGCGCGCGGCCGGGCGCTTATCATGGCCAAGATCGAAAAGCCGCAGGCGGTAGCCCGGCTGGCCGAAATCATCGAACTCTCCGACGCGCTGATGGTCGCCCGCGGCGATCTCGGTGTGGAAATGCCGCTGGAAGCGGTGCCCGGCATCCAGAAGCAGATCACGCGCGCCGCGCGCCGCGCCGGCAAGCCGGTGGTGGTCGCCACGCAAATGCTGGAATCGATGATCACCGCGCCGGTGCCGACCCGCGCCGAGGTGTCCGACGTGTCGATCGCCGTGTTCGAGGGCGCCGACGCCATCATGCTTTCAGCCGAATCCGCTGCCGGCGCCTATCCGGTCGAGGCGGTGGCGATGATGAACCGCATCGCCACCAAGGTCGAAACCGACCCGACCTATGCCGGCATCATCAACGCGCAGCGCTCGGAACCGGAAGCAACCGGCGCCGACGCCATTTCGCTCGCCGCCCGCGAGATTGCCGAGACTCTGAAACTGTCGGCGATCATAACCTATACGGCGTCGGGCACCACGGGCTTGCGCGCCGCGCGCGAGCGGCCGCAAGTGCCGATCATCGCGCTGTCGCCGATCCTCAACACGGCGCGGCGGCTGTCGCTCTTGTGGGGCACGCATTGCGTCGTCTCGCCCGACGCCAGCGACCTCGACGACATGGTCGACCGCGCCTGCCGCATCGCTTTCGAAGAGGGGTTCGGTCAGCCGGGCGACCGCGTCATCATCACGGCGGGCGTGCCGCTGAGGACGCCGGGTTCGACCAACATGCTGCGCATCGCCTATGTCGGGTCGGACGTGCAGGCCACCCGCAACATAGGTTGACAGAGGCTTCAACTCATCACAGTTCGCAGCGCTCTTGCCGCACCTTCGGCGTGATCGATACGCTGAAGGAAGCGGTGTGCGCGAGGGATTGGGTCATAGAGATACTGATCCGGGCCGCGCATCTTTCGCCGGTTGAGGTCGGCGGTGTCGAGCAGGTCGAAATCGACCCTTTCCAGCGTGCAGTGCCAGCCTGCGCTATGCGAAGCCCATCCCCTTCCGTGGTGCTGCAGAAGCCGCTCTCGGCTGGAATAGCCGTGATAGTCGAAGGCGATCACGCCGTTCGTCATGTAGATATGGTTGCCGTAGAAATCCTCGCCCGGAATGATCCGTTCGCCGCAGAATCCGTCCAGGGGAGGATGGCTGAGGAAGGTGCCCGCAAGGATGTGGCAGGCGCCGTAGCCGAAGAAGATGCTATCCGGTAGCGCCCAGAACGCTTCGGGGTTTTTCTTGATTCCGTACTTCAGGACATACATGCGGCCGTCACGTCGGGGCGAGTTGCGCGTCGGGCACCGTAATGTCGGGGCACTGTGCATCGTTGTACGCATCGCCGGCGATGCGTGCTTCCACGGTTTTTGCCATTGCCTGCAGGTCGACGACCTTGCCGGCGACTTTCTCGATCGCGCCGACGACGAGGTCGGAGGCGATCCAATCCGGCTTGTGGCCGAGATTGTGGACCCAGATCAGTTCGGCGCCGGGGATGTCCCTGACCAGGCCGACCGAATGGATCGAGGCATAGACCACCTTGTCGCGGTCGCCCGAGATGACGATGGTCGGCGCTGTGATGTCGCGGTAATGCGGCGCGGCCTTCAGCGTATAGTCGTAGAGGCCGGCGACATCGATGGCGTTGGCGCGGAAAGCGCCGGGACGCAGCACCAGCGGAATCGAGGCATTGCCGACATAGCCTTCCGGCACCTTGTTGGGAGAAAACACGCAGGCCGTGGCGCCGTCCATCTGCAGCGTGCCTGCCGGATAGGTCAATGTCTCCGAGAACAGCCAGCCGATGATGGGGGTGGCGGTCAGCTTGTAGTACCAGGCGGTCGCGCCGCCCGGCCAGGGGTGGCTGACCGGCGACAGAAAGACCAGCCCGAGCGTCTTCTCCGGGTGTTCGCGGCCAAAGGCGGCGGTGATCACGCCGCCAAACGAATGGCCGACGATGATCGCCTTGTGGATGCCGAGACGGTCCATCAGCCTGGCGATGGTGTCGGCCTGCCCCGACGGGCTCTCATTGCCGGGGCCGCGCGCCGACCAGCCGAAGCCCGGCCGGTCGAGGAAGACCATCTCGGCGCGGCCTTCGAGCAAAGGCCTGATCGGCAGCATCTGATCCCTGAGGTTGGCGCTGGCGCCATGGATGAAGACGATCGCCGGCAGCTCGGCATTTTGAGGCGCCGGTACGTGGACATAGTGGATGCGGGTGGCGTCGATGTCGGCAAATTCGCCGGCCGGCGGGTTCCGCCACTCGATCAGCCACGTGCCGGCGCGGGTGACACCGGCCAGGGCAAAGACGAGCGCGAGGAGCAAAGCACAGGCGGCGTAAATGAGGTTCATGCGCGGAGATACGGGGGTGGAGGGGGATAAGTTCTAGGGAGTAGGGAGTAGGGAGTAGGGAGTAGGGAGTAGGGAGTAGGGAGTAGGGAGTAGGGAGTAGGGAGTAGGGAGTAGGGAGTAGGGAGTAGGGAGGTGGCGTCTCGACCAATCTTCTCTACTGACTACTCACTAATCCCTAATTCCTACTGCCTAATCAAATTCCTTCGCCGGCAAGCTCTTCCGAAATTGCCGCGACCTGGTCCTGGGCGCTGCGCATCATCGGATAGATGGTAAGCACCTTCTGCCAGGCTTCGAGCGCCGATTGCTTGTGGCCGGTGGCGGCCATGATCTGGGCCAGGCCGGAAAGCGCGCCGAAATGGCGTGGTTCAAGCTGCAGCGTCTGGTCGATGTCGGACATCGATTTCCCGAAATTCTTCATCATGTAATGGACGGTGGCGCGCCGGTTCCAGCCTTCGGCATATTTTGGCTGCAGGATGACGACCTGGTCGAGGAAGTCGAGGGCGACGTCGAACTTCTGGTCGTCAATCGCCTTTTGCGACCATTGCATCATCAGGTCGATCGAGGCGCTGCCGGACTGGAACCATTCGCCCCAGATGCGCCCGGCGATGCGCTCGGCCGCCTTTTCGTTGCGCTCGCGCTTCAGCTCGGCAAACAGTTGGTCGAGCCTGGCTTCCCTGGTCAGGGCAACCGGCGGCTTTGCCGGCGGATCGTCCGCCGACGCCGGAGTGACGCCGAAAAGAAAGAGGGTGGCCAAAAATGCAAAAAGAATCCGCATCGCCGGAATCTAACCCCGGACGGCGGATCGTCAAACTGAAATTAGCGTGAAAGTGCCTGGAACCAGGCAATTACCATCGTATGGACGGAGGCAACGAGCCTCCGGCCGAACACTCAGCCCTGGCGCGCCTTGTAGCGTGGAGCGGTCTTGTTGATGATGTAGACGCGGCCCTTGCGGCGAACCAGCTGGTTGTCGCGGTGACGCGCCTTCAGCGCCTTGAGCGAATTCTTGATCTTCATGGTCTTGCCCGTCGGTCTGGGCCCTGTCCGGGCCGAATTATTAAGGCGCGCCTGAAAAGCGCGCCTTTGAACTTGCGGTGGCTCATAAACGAGGAGCCTTGCCCGTGTCAACCGCAAGCGTGCTGGATAGAGGCCGAGAATGGCTTTGGCCATCAAATATCCGCCATCTCGGCTCCACGCCATTGCGCGGCCGAAGGCGGGCTGGAATGGTGCGGCACCCGCAAGCCGATTTGGAGACCTCTATGCGCCTGTTGTTTGTGTCCGCGAGCCTTGCCGTTCTGGCAGCCGCCTCCATCGCGCAGGCGCAGGAATGCGACCGCAACGACGACAGCCAGCAGATGATGAACATCTGCGCCGGCGAGGACTATCGGGCGGCCGATGCCAAGCTCAACCAGGCCTACAAGGATCTCGTCGGTCGCAACGACGACAAGGGCAGGAAGCTGCTGCAGGTCGCGCAACGCGCCTGGATCGCCTTCCGCGACGCCGAATGCGGCTATACGACGACAGACAGCGAGGGCGGCTCCATCCATCCGATGGAGGTTTCACAATGCCTGACCGAACTGACGGACCAGCGCATCAAACAGCTCACCGCGGGCGCCAATTGTAGGGAAGGCGATGCGAGTTGCGCCAGCCCCGACGAGGACGGAGATCTGAACGACGAGCTGCAATAGGGCTCGAGCCACGCCCTCGCGCAAAGTGCCGGAATGGCTTAGCTACGGCGGCTGATGCGCGTGAAATGGCCCATCTTGCGGCCTGGGCGCGCTTCCGCCTTGCCGTAGAGATGCAGCATCAGATCGGGCTCGGCGAGCAAAGCGGGTACGCGCAGCACATCGTCGCCGATCAGGTTTTCCATGACGCAGTTTGAATGCCGGCCAGGGTTGCCCAGCGGCAGGCCGGCAATGGCGCGGATATGCTGCTCGAATTGCGAAACGATGCAGGCGGCTTCCGTCCAGTGGCCGGAATTGTGCACGCGCGGCGCCATTTCGTTGGCCAGCAGCGTGCCATCGGCAAGAACGAAGAACTCGACGCCGATGACGCCGACATAGTCGAGGGCCGACAGGATTTTCGCTGCCGACCCCTGTGCCGTCGCCGCCGTCTCCAGCCTGATCTGGGCCGGCAGGGTCGAGGTATGCAGGATGCCGTCGCGGTGGACGTTCTCAGCCGGATCGTAGGCGGCGACCGCGCCGTCCAACCCGCGCGCGGCGATGACCGAGATTTCGCGCTCGAAAGCGACGAAGGATTCGAGGATCAGCGGCACATTGCCCATGGTCTCGCATGTGCCGGCAAAGCCGCCCGTCTCCATGTTGCGGAAGACGCGCTGGCCCTTGCCGTCATAGCCCATGCGGCGGGTTTTCAAGATGCCGCTGCCACCGAACTCTCTCAGCGCCGCCGTCAGTTCGTCGTCATTGTCGACGGAGCGGAAATCCGCTGTCCTGATGCCGATGCTGTTAAGGAATAGCTTCTCCGCCACCCGGTCCTGGGCGACTTCCAACGCCCTGGGCGGCGGATAGACCGGGACCTTGGCGGCGAGCGCGCCGGCAGCCGCTACCGGCACATTCTCGAATTCGTAGGTGACGACGGCGCTGACTGCCGCCAGTTCGGCAAGGGCGTCCGCATCGTCATAGGCGGCGGTGATCTGGCGGTTGGCGACCTGAGCCGCCGGGCAATCGGCCTGCGGTTCGAGGATAATTGTGCGGTAGCCGAGGCGCGCTGCGGCAACAGCCAGCATGCGGCCGAGCTGGCCGCCGCCGATGATGCCGATGCTCGATCCCGCGGGCAGGCTCACGGCGCGTCCGTCGGTTCGGTGGCGACCCTGGCGGTTTGGGCGGTGCGCCAGGCATCCAGGCGGGCGGCAAGTTCTTCGTCGTGTAGCGCCAGCACGGCGGCCGCCAGAAGGGCGGCGTTGGCCGCACCCGCCTTACCGATGGCAAGCGTGCCGACCGGAATGCCGGCCGGCATCTGGACGATGGAGAGCAGCGAATCCTGGCCTGACAGCGCCTTCGATTCGACCGGCACGCCGAACACCGGCAGCGGCGTCATCGCCGCCGTCATGCCGGGCAGGTGGGCGGCGCCGCCGGCGCCGGCGATGATCACCTTGTAGCCGGCCGCCTTGGCGCCTTTGGCGAAATCATAGAGGCGGTCCGGGGTGCGGTGGGCGGAGACGATCAGCCGCTTGTGCGGAATGCCCAGCGCCTCCAGCGTTTCGGCGGCGTGGCGCATCGTCGCCCAGTCGGACTGGCTGCCCATGATGATGGCGACGTCGGCGCGGTGGTCGGTCAAGCGCATGCTCCCGGCGGTAAAGGCGCGCCTTAGCGGAATTCGGGCTGGCCCGCAAGGATGGCGGCCGCCGCAGCCTAGTCCGGCCAGCGCAGGGCGCCGGATGAATCCTTTCGCGGCTGTCTCATCGCATCCGCCGGCCTGTCGGCCGCGGTGAGCACGGCGCGGAGGCGTTCGGCGACGATCTCGGCCTCGCCTGGGTGCAGGTTGCACGGGTCGAGGAAGAAATGGCCACGCTCGACCTCGTGGTTGCGCACGATGATGGGCGGCGATCCTGCCGCCAATGCCGAGGCGAGGCCGGCGGCATTGAAGCGACTTTCGGACGAGACGAAGATCTGCAGCCGGTCAAGTGGATTGGCGGTCGGGTCGGGAATGATGTTTGCGACGATGCCGGGTATTCCCTGCAGCGAATCCCTCCATAGATTGAGCGCCGCTTCCTCGCGTCGGCGGATGCCGGCATGGTCGCGCTTTTCCCAGGCTTCGAGCGCCGCCATCGTGCCGGCGATGCTTTCCTTGCCGACCTTCATGGCGCGGGCGACGCCACGGTTTTGCAGATAGGCGGCGCGGACGAGATCCTTGCGGCCGGCGACGATGCCGCTGGTCGGCCCCGAAAGGAATTTGTGGCCGCTGTAGACGACGATGTCGGCGCCGCGCGCCAGGAAGCTGCGCAGGTCATATTCGGAAGCCGCGTCGACGATCACCGGCACGCCCCTGGCGTGGCAGATATCGCAGAATTCCTCGAGGGAAAGCATGCCGTATTGCACGGTGTGGTGCGCCACGACGTAGAGCGCCGCCACGGTGCGCTCGTTGATAGCCTCGCGCACATGATAATCCTGCGTGACGCTGACCGTGCCGGCCGGAATGACCTTGGCGCCGGCAACGCGGATCGACTGGTCGATCGGTGCGCCGTAATTGACGATATGGCCAAGCTGGATGACGACTTCGGACTTCAGGCCTTCGGTGTCGTCGGGCAGCCGTTCGATCGCCAGCAAATTGGTGCCGGTCATTGCCCCGGCGATCGCCATTGTGATGCCTGAGGCGCAGCAGGCGGTGATGAAGCCGGCCTCGCCGCCGGTGAGGCGGGCGGTGATCACGCTTGCGGCGCGCTGCAGATCGTCCATCTCCACCCATTGCGAGGCGATCTCGGCCATGGCGCTGATCGCCTCGGGAACGATGATCGAGGCGCCGAGCGTCGTCATCGTGCCGGAGACGTTGATGATCGGCCGCAGTCCCAGCCGTTCACGGATCGTGGTGTTGGAGCCGGTGTCGGAATAGGTTTTCATGTTCAGCAATCCCTTGACGGTCAGGCGGCGATCTCGACGACCGCTTCGATTTCGACGGTGATGTTTCCAGGCAGCGAGCCGACCCCGATCGCCGAGCGGGCATGGCCGCCGATCTTGTCGAAGACGCTGGCGAACAGGTCCGAGCAGCCATTGACCACTTTCGGGTGGTCGCTGAAGGTCGGCGTCGCATTGACGAAGCCGAGCAATTTGACGACGCGCACGATGCGGCCGAGATCGCCGGCGGCGGCGTGCATGACGGCGAGCAGGTTGAGGCCGGTGAGGCGGGCATGCTCATAGGCCTGCTCGACGGTGACGTCCTCGCCGACCTTGCCGGTGCACAGCGTGCCGTCGGCGCGCAACGGCCCTTGACCCGAAAGAAAGATCAGCCGGCCGCTTTCCGCATGGGTGACGAAATTGGCGATCGGCGTCGGCGGCTCGGGCAGCGTCAGGCCGAGTTCGGCGAGCCGGATGTAAGGCGTCATGGAAGAATTCTCCTTGGGCCGGCCTGTTGTTTTACGCAATTCCCAGGGGAAAGCGCTTCGCGCTTTTCCCGGGAAAACCGCTTACACTTCTCCTGGAATTGCTTTGGGCCGCCCATGTCAGAAATGGGAGGCGCGGAAGCGCGCCAGGAAAGAGCGGAGGCGCTCATTGGTGGTCTCTTCGGCAAGGATCTCCTTCGGCGGGCCAACAGCGCTGACACCGCCATCGGCCATGAAGACAATGCGGCTCGAAGCGTCGCGGGCGAAGGCCATCTCGTGCGTGACCATCACCATGGTCATGCCGTCTTCGGCCAGGCTGCGCACAACGGCCAGCACCTCGCCGACCAATTCGGGATCGAGCGCGGAGGTGATCTCGTCGAGCAGCAGGATCTTCGGCTCCATGGCGACTGCCCGCGCTATGCCGACGCGCTGCTGCTGGCCCCCGGAGAGTTCCGCCGGCAGGCTGTCGGCCTTGTGGGCCAGGCCGACGCGGCTCAGCCAATGCTCGGCGATCTGGCGCGCCTCGGCCTTGCTCTTGCCGCGCACCTTGGTGAGGCCGAGCATGATGTTGCCGGCGGCGGTGAGGTGCGGAAACAGGTTGAAGCTCTGGAACACCATGCCGGTTTCGGCGCGCATATTGGCAAGGTCGCGCTCGCTGCGCCGCTGGCGCGCGCCGGCCTCACGAAAACCGACCTCCTTGCCGTCGATTCGGATCGAGCCTGAGTCGTAGCTTTCGAGAAAGTTGACGCAGCGCAGCAGGGTGGTCTTGCCGCTGCCGGAAGGGCCGATGACGGTGACCACCTCGCCCCTGTCCACCTTGAGGCTGACCGAGCGAAGCACCTCGACCGAACCAAAGGCTTTCGAGACCCCGGCAATGTCGAGAAGGGCAGCATTGTCGTTCGAGCTTGTGGCCATCGTGCTAGTCCCGGATGAAGGCAAAGCGCCGTTCCAGCCGCCGGCTGGCGTAGGAAAGCGCATAGTTGACGGCGAAATAGATCAAGGCGCCGAGGATGTAGAGCGGCATCGCCTCATAGGTGCGGCCGATGACCTGGTTGATCGCCTGCATCAGGTCGGTGATGCCGAGCAGCGAGACCAGGGCGCTGCCCTTGACCGCATCGGTGACGCCGTTGATCCAGGGCGGCAGGAAGCGCCGGAAGGCCTGCGGAAAGATGACGTAGGTGAGCCGCTGGCGAAAAGTCAGCCCAATGGCCATCGCCGCTTCTGACTGGCCCTTGGGAATAGAGCCGACGGCGCCCCGGAGATACTCAATGACCTGCGCCGTCTTGAACAAGGTCAGCGCCAGCACCGCCGCCGAGAAGGATTGCAGATGCAGGCCGATGGCCGGCAGGCCGTAATAGACGAAGAACATCAGCACCAGGATCGGGATGCCGCGGATGGTGTCGGAGAAGATGCGCACGGCCCAGCGCAGCGGCGCCGGGCCGTAGACCAGGCCGACGCCGAGCGCGACGCCGGCAATCAGCGACAGCACCACGACCAGCAGCGACACCCACAAAGTGATGGCGAAGCCCTGGGCGAGGAACGGTACGGCGTAGAGGATCTGGCTCAGCATGTCAGCGCGCAGCCCTGAACCGGCGTTCGACCAGCCGCAGCCCGAAGAGCAGGGTGTAACCGGTCACCAGGTACATCGCCGTCGTCACCAGATAGACCTCGACAATGCGGAAGGTGTTGAAGTTGATCCACTGGGCGCCGAAGGTGAGCTCGGGCACCGAGATGACCGATGCGATGGACGTGTCCTTGAACAGCGAGATGAAGGTGTTGGACAGCGCCGGCAGCGTGATGCGCAGCATGGTCGGCAGGCGCACATGAACCAGCCGCTGCCAGGGCGTCAGGCCGATGGCTTTGCCGGCATCGAGCTGGCCGCGCGGCACGGCTTCCAGGCCGGAGCGGAACACCTCGACCAGATAGGCGCCGCTATAGACCGACAGCGTCAGCACGAACGAGGTCGGCGCGTCGTAGGCGACGTCGATCACCGTCGGCAGGCCGTAGAAGACAAGATAGACGAGCAGGATCAGCGGCACGTTGCGGATGAATTCGACGTAAGCCGCAATGATGGCGCGCACCACGCGTCCGGCCGAGACATACCAGACCGCCAGCACCAGGCCGATGACGACGCCGATGGCAATCGAAATCACGGCAAGCTCGAGGCTGAGCAGAAGGCCGCCCCACAGCTTGTCGAAATGGCGCCAGATCAGGTTGAAGTTGAGCGTATAGCCCATGCGTCTCCCGCAATAACCAAGGGGATGCGAACTAGAAGGCGGAAGGGCTAACCCTTCCGCCAGCACTTGTCAGACAACCGGGAAACCGGGATGGCGGGCCGGCGGCTCTTGGCCGAAATAGTCCTTGAAGGCGGCGTCGTAGAGTGCGGTCTCATGGCCGAACATGGCGATGGTGAAGGTCTGGTTGACGAAGGTCAGCCAGTCCAGGTCGCCCTGCCTGACCGCCGCGCCGTAGAGCATCGAGTACCAGCTCTTGCCGGCATCGAAATATTTGTCGGGGTTGCGCGAGGCCAGCCAGCGCACGGTTGAAAGATCGACAGCGGCGGCATCGGCGCGTTTCGATTCCAGTGCCTGCAGCACATTGGCCTGGGTGTCGATCTGCAGCACCTGCGCCTCCGGCAGGGCGTAATGGACCGAGCTTTCGGCATCGACATTCTGCAGGATCGAGATGCGCGTCGCCGAACCACCGGCGAGCAGCTTGTCGAAGGTCTTGTTTTCCGCCGTCGGCAGCGTCAGCAGGGCGACGCCCTCGACATAGTATGGCCTGGAGAAGTGGATCAGCTGCGAGCGCTGCGCGGTCATGGTCATGAACTGGATGGTAATGTCGACCTTGTTGGTGGTGACATTGGGGATGCGCTGCGCCGGATCCTGCATGACGAACTCGACCTTGCTCGGATCGTCGAACAGACCCTTGGCCAGGATGCGGCCCATGGTGATGTCCATGCCGACCAGCTCGCCGGCATCGTTTTCGAAATGCCATGGCGCGTTGGTGCTGCCGGTGCCGACGATCAGCTTGCCGCGGTCAAGCGCGGTGCGCAGAACGCTGTCGGATGCGGCTTGTGCCGCCGCCTTTTCGGCGCTGACAGCGGTCATCACGCCCGCCGTTGCAAGCCCGGCCATGCCCAGTTTCAGAAAATCTCGCTTGGATGCGTCGTTCACTGCGACCTCCTGTTGTTTGAGTTCCCCTTACAGACACACGTGTCGCCGACCTGAATTGTCTCTTACAATAGACACATGTATCCTGTACAAGACAGATACTAACATCAGGAATCAGTTATGCAAGACAGCAATGGACTCACGGATCGGGCGGAGCTTGGTCCAGCCGAGAGCCCGACGCCCGACAAGACCTCCGGCTCGCGCGAGAAGGGCCTCAACCGGGTGCTGGAGATCCTGGACTTCCTGCATGTCACGCAGCGCGCCATCGGCATTGGCGATCTCGCCAAGGGGGTGAATGCGCCGCGCTCCACCACCTATACGCTGGTGCGTTCGCTGGTCGATGCGGGTCTCCTGGAGATGGAGGGCGACGGCAACCGGGTCTATTTCGGCAAGAAGCTCTACCTCTATGGGATGGACTATGTCAGGGGCAACGACCTGCTTAGGCGGGGCCGGCAGGAGGTCGACAATCTGTCGCGCGAGACCGGCGAGACCTCCGAATTGTGCATGCTGCAAAGCGGGCGCTATACCATCGTCCATTCCAGCCCCGGCACCAGGCCGTTCCGCATCAGCTCGGCCACCGGCCTGCAGATCCCGCTGCCATGGACGGCATCGGGGCGGCTGCTTCTGGCCGGATTGGAAAGGGCCGCCATCCAGGACATGGTCTCGGAAGACGACCTTTTGCTGCCCGACGGCCGCAGGCTGCAGTTCGACGACTTCATCGCCGATATCGCGACGGCCAGAACGACCGGCTATTGCATCACTTCGGGGCTGGTCGACGCCTACACCAAATGCCTGGCCGCCCCTGTCTTCGCGGCCGCCGGCAAGGTCGAGGCGACGATGTGCCTGGTGGTGCCGATCGACACTTCAGCGGAGAAGACCGACGAATTGCTGACGTTGCTGCGCCATCGCGCGGCGCGGCTGTCGATAGCGGGGTGAGCAGTTAGGCCCCGAGGCCGTCGGCTAAGCGATGATGTCCGGAATGATCTTGTCTTCCAGCGCCATCAGCCGGTCCTTGAGGAAAAGCTTCTTCTTTTTCATGCGCTGGATCTGCAAGGGGTCGCAGCCCATGGCGATCATCGCATTGATGGCCGCGTCGAAATCGGCATGCTCCTGCTTCAGGCGGGAAAATTCGAGGCGGACATCGGCCTTTTCCTGGTCGGACATTCTCTACCGTCTGCATGTCTGCGGCGCCCGGCAATGGGCATGATTGGGCGGGGGCGGCATCAATTGCCGCCGGCGCGCAGCCAATATCACATATCACATTGTCGTGGAATGCTACCACGCAGCATTCGACATCGCAGCCGGATGGTGGCAGACTGTCATGGTGCCGTCACAGATGCGACCTGCGGTGGACGTGCCTTTGACGGCTGCAATCGAGGAAACCATGAAAGGGAGAACCAATCATGTCTCTTGCATCCCATCTTGATGAGTTGCAGCGGAAACACGGTGATATCGAACGCGAGATCGACGATGCGATGAACCATCCATCGGTCGACGACCTCGAAATCGTGAATCTGAAGCGACGCAAGCTGGCACTCAAGGACGAGATTGAAAAACTGAAGGCGAAACCGACGAGACACTGACACCCTTCCAGGATTAGACGCGCCGCCTTGGCGCGTGACTATCGCTCCGGTGGCGACATGCCGCCGGAGGCCTGTTTTTGCTACTGGTTCCGATACTGTTGGCCGGCGAAACCCGTCTGTGGGATCGCCGCGCTACTGCGATTTGGCGGCTCTGCTTGTCTGTCGCCATTGACAAGCCATCTTTGCTCCTCCACCTCATGCCCGAACCTCAGCGCTATGCGCTGATAGCTGTTTGAGCGTGCGTCGACGTGGACGTATGTCGCTCGGGTGATCAAGAGGCTGCCGGCATGACCGGGTATTTTTCCTCCCCCTTTGCGCGCCGGACATCGGTCGGCGTCGATGTCGGCGGCGTGGTCGTCGGCGGCGGCGCGCCGGTCGTCGTGCAGTCGATGACCAACACCGACACGGCCGATATCGACCAGACCGTCGCGCAGGTTGCGGCTTTGCATCGCGCCGGCTCCGAGATCGTGCGCATCACCGTCGATCGTGACGAGAGCGCTGCCGCCGTGCCGCGCATCCGCGAACGGCTCGAGCGGCTCGGCATCAACGTGCCGCTGGTCGGCGACTTCCACTATATCGGCCACAAGCTGCTGGCCGACCATCCGGACTGCGCCGAGGCGCTGGCCAAATACCGCATCAATCCCGGCAATGTCGGCTTCAAGGACAAGAGGGACCGCCAGTTCGCGGCGATCGTCGAAATGGCGATCAGGCATGACAAGCCGGTGCGCATCGGCGTCAATTGGGGGTCGCTCGATCAGGAGTTGCTCACCCGGCTGATGGACGAGAACCAGCGCCAAGGCTTCCCGCTGACGGCGCAGGAAGTAACCCGCGAGGCGATCGTGCAGTCGGCGATCCTGTCGGCCGAAATGGCTGAAGAGATAGGCCTCGCCCGCGAAAAGATCATCCTGTCGGCCAAGGTCAGCGGCGTGCAGGATTTGATCGCCGTCTACACCGAGCTTGCCACGCGTTCCAACCATGCGCTGCATCTCGGCCTCACCGAAGCCGGCATGGGCTCCAAGGGCATCGTCGCCTCGTCAGCGGCCATGGGCATCCTCTTGCAGCAAGGCATTGGCGACACCATCCGCATCTCGCTGACGCCGGAGCCGAATGGCGATCGCACTCGCGAGGTGCAGGTCTCGCAGGAACTGCTGCAGACCATGGGCTTCCGTCAGTTCGTGCCGATCGTCGCCGCTTGCCCCGGCTGCGGCCGCACGACATCCACCGTGTTCCAGGAACTCGCCCAGAACATCCAGGCCGATTTGCGCAAGAACATGCCGGTCTGGCGGGAGAAATATCCCGGCGTCGAGAACCTCAAGGTCGCGGTGATGGGCTGCATCGTCAACGGCCCCGGCGAATCCAAGCACGCCGATATCGGCATCTCGCTGCCCGGCACCGGCGAGACGCCGACCGCGCCCGTCTTCGTCGATGGCAAGAAGTCGGCGACGCTGCGCGGTCCGTCGATCGCCGCCGATTTCGAAAAAATGGTTGCCGACTATATCGAGCAGCGGTTTGGCCAGCACGGCAAGGCTGCGGCCGAATAAGCCATGCGGGGGCTGCTCAAAGCCGGTGTGATCCTGCTCTGCGGGCTGGGTGCCGGACAGGCGCTCGCCGATCCACCGCAATCGCGCTCGGCGGCGAAACGATTGATCGGCCGTGTCTGTGACCTGATCGAGACGCATGCCGAGCGGAACGGCCTGCCGAAGGATTACTTCGCCCGGCTGATCTGGAAGGAAAGCCGCTTCGACCCCAATGCGGTGAGCCCGGTCGGTGCCGAAGGCATCGCCCAGTTCATGCCGGGCACCGCCAAGATGCGCGGGCTGGCCGATCCTTTCGACATCGACCAGGCGATCCCGGCTTCGGCGAAATATCTCGCCGAAATGAAGACCGGCTTCGGCAATCTCGGCCTGGCGGCGGCTGCCTACAATGCCGGCGAGAGCCGCGTTTCGCGCTGGCTGGATTCCGGCGGTTTCCTGCCGATGGAGACCGAGAGCTACGTCTTCGACATCATGGGCGAACCGGCCGACAAGTTTTCCGACAGCGCCTACGCCGGGACGGTCGAGCCGCTCGACGCGAAAACCAGCTTTCCCGTCGCCTGCCGCAAGCTGCCGGTGATCATGTCCAGAACCGTGGCGATGGCCTCGATCACTGTGAAGCCATGGGGCGTCCAGGTGGCCGGCAATTTCCGCAGGGGCGCGGCGATCAATCAGTGGCTGCGGGTCAGGAGCCGGTTTCCGGCGCTGCTTTCCGGTCGTGACCCGGTGGTCAGCCGGGTGCGCACGCCGATCGGCCGACGCGGCATCTACGCCGTCAGGATCGGCGTCGACGACCGTGCCGCCGCCAACGTCATCTGCCAGAAACTGCAAAGCGTCGGCGGCGCCTGTATCGTCTTGCGCAACCGATAGGCCGAGGGGGCGACATGACGGCCAAAATCGTCCTGCTTAATGGCGTCGGCAGCGCCGGCAAAAGCTCGATCGCCAGGGCGCTGCAAACAATCGCCACCGAGCCCTTCCTGCATGTCCAGATGGATGCTTTCATCGACATGCTGCCGCCGGCGCTGCAGGATCATGCCGACGGGTTTTCCTTTGAGACCGTGCTGGAAGACGGCAAGCCGTCGGTGGTGATCAGGAGCGGGCCGGTCGGCGCGCGAGCCATGCGCGGCATGCGCCATGCCATCGCCGCCATGGCCGGGCAAGGCAACAATCTCATTGTCGACGACGTGATCTTCAATGACGAGATAGCGGAGCACCGCATGCTGCTGTCGGGTTTCGACCTGCATCTGGTCGGCGTCATGGCGCCGCTGGAGGTGCTGGGAGCGCGCGAGGCCGCGCGCGCCGACAGGCTGCCTGGCCTGGCGCGCTGGCAATATGGACGCGTCCACAACGGCATAGACTACGACCTCGAAGTCGACACCAGCCGGCTGACGCCGCTTGAATGCGCCCGTCGCATCCAGGAAAGATTCCGACTATAGTGGCCGGTGTTCTTTTGTTGCAATCATGGCTCTTCCAATCGCCCAAAAGCGATAGTCACCCGTCATGTGCAGGGTCGTGGCGATTAAATATTAATGAGCCCTGCTGTAGCAAAAGAGGTCGATATCTCCGACGAGAGCTTTTTTGCGATCGTCAAAAAGGCGGGGCATAGGGGGCGGTGGCAAATTTCCTTAGACGCGTTGTAAGTGAACTTGAAACGCCGCGCGCCAAACGGCCGTTCGGTTCTGGCTGGCTGTCCGGCTCGATTGGCTTGCTTGCCGGGGTCACCGCCCTGCTGATGGTCATCGTGCTGCGCTACCCGTCGCTTACATCGATGCCGGATCTGGCCCCCATCCACCAGATGCTGTTCTTCAAGCCGGTGCTCTATTTCGTCCTCATCTCCGGCTATATCCTGGCGATCCTCAGCATGACGCTGCGCAGGCAAAAGACGCTCGGCGCGGCAGCGATGTTCACTGTGCTGCTGGCGTCGCTGGTCGGCATGCTTCCGGTGCGCCATCAACTGCACATCGACGGGGTGTTCTTCGGGCTCGATTTCTTCATCCTGAACGCCTTGTTCATGGGTGTGCTGTTCGTCCCGCTCGAACGTCTTTTCGCGCGCAACAAGGATCAGACCGTGTTCCGCGACGAATGGCGCGAGGACCTGTTCTACTATCTGGTCTCGTCGCTGCTGGTGCAGATTTTGACCTACCTGACCTTGGCGCCGTCCAACTTCGTCAATGCACAGGGCGCCCTTGGTTCGGTGCGCGCCTGGGTCCACGGCTTGCCGTGGCTGGTGCAACTGCTGGCGGTAATGTTCCTGACCGACTTTGCCCAGTATTGGGTGCATCGGGCCTTTCATCGCATTCCCTGGCTGTGGAAGTTCCATGCCGTGCACCATTCCGCCAAGTCGATGGACTGGATTGCCGGTGCGCGCATGCATTTCCTGGAAATCATCATGCTGCGCAGCCTGACGGCAACCCCGATGTTCGTGCTGGGGTTCGATGAATCGGCTATCCAGACGTATATTTTGATCGTCTACGTCTATTCGTCTTTCATCCATTCCAACATCGGGACCAGTTTCGGTCCAGTCGAAAAGATGCTGGTGTCGCCGCGTTACCACCACTGGCATCACGGCCTCGAGAAAGAAGCGATCGACGTAAATTTCGCCATCCATTTCCCGCTGCTCGACCGGCTGTTCGGTACCCACCATATGCCCGAAGGGCGCTGGCCGAACGGCTACGGCATTCACGGACATCCCGTTCCGAACGGATATTGGCAGCAATTCCTCTATCCCTTCCGGCGCGGCTAGACTGGAGTCCTTCCGAAGCGCGCGTGTCACCGCGCCTGGCGAGGTTAGCCCAATCCATGACAAGCGACAGAGCCCCGAGATGCGTGACGGCTACATAATCTGCGGCACGCCGAGAACCGGAAGCACCTTGCTGTGCGGCCTTCTGGCCTCGACGAAAACAGCCGGCGATCCGCACTCGTTCTGCCGGCGGCAGGACAAGGCGGAATGGGCAGAAGAGTGGAAATTGCCGCATCCCGATACGATGAGCGCGCATGACTTCGATGTCGCCTACCTCAAGGCGGCAATCAGCGCGGGAAAGGGCGGAACAGCCGTCTTCGGCTTGCGCCTGATGCGGGAGAACCTGGGTGAACTCTCGGCCATCCTCGACCGGATCTACCCAGACCTGCCATCGGACAAAGCACGCTTTGAAAAGGCCTTCGGGCGGGTCCTCTACATCCATCTTTCGCGCGAAAACAAGCTGGCGCAGGCGGTGTCGCTGATCAAGGCCGAGCAGACCGGGCTTTGGCACATCGCGCCCGACGGAACGGAGATCGAACGGGCCGCACCGCCGCAGGAACCCCGCTACGACTTCAAGCGGATCCAGCGCGAGCTTGCCGAACTCGAAGCCTTTGACGCGGCCTGGAACGTCTGGTTCGCTGAGCAGGGGATCGTCCCGCTGCGTATCGGCTATGAGCGCCTGTCAGCCGATCCGGCAGCGGCATTGGCATCCATCTGCGAGGCCTTGGGCGTTCCGGCGCCGAATGCCGCCGACGTAAAGCCGGGCGTCGCCAAGCTCTCGGACGAGATTAGTCTGGACTGGATGCGCCGCTATCGTCTGGACGCGGCGATTTGATCAAGCCCTCTTTACCGCCACCGTTTCGCTGAGCCATGTGCCGATCTTGCTGCCGAGACGGTCGGGCGACACCGGCTTGGGTAGATAGTCGTCCATGCCGGACTCGATACATTTGTCGCGGTCGCCCTTCAGTGCGTGCGCGGTGACGCCGATGATTGGTGTGTGATTGCCACTCGCTGCCTCCGCCGCCCGGATGGCGCGGGTCGCCTCGTAGCCGTTCATCTCCGGCATGGAGACGTCCATGAGGATCAGCTTCGGTCGCAGCGCCCGGTACATCTCGACGGCCGTGCGGCCATTGCTGGCGATGCGGTAGCTGAGGCCAAGCCCATTGAGGATCTGGCCGAACACCAGCTGGTTCACGTCATTGTCCTCGGCGATCAGAATATCGATCGGGCCGTTTGGCGTGGCGATCGATTCAGGCACTGTGGCCGCCGGAATTGCCGGGCCGCGAATGACGGTGAAGGCGGGTGGCGCCACAGGTGCCGCCTGCGGAACAACAGGCTCGCGAACGAACTGGGCCTTGCCGATCTGGGCCCGCGCTTTCTGGATTGCCGAGATGACGGTGCCGAGCAGGACGGCCGAGCGCGCCGGCTTGGTGAGATGCGCGGCGATGCCGAAATCGATGACCATCTTGCCGAAATCGACCTGGTCGACGGAGGTCAGCAGCACCACCGGGATAGCGGAGAGACGGCTGTCGGCGGAAATCGCCTTGGCGACATCGGCGCCGTTCATGCCGGGCATTTGGTAGTCGAGGATGATGCAGTCGACCGCAGCAGCGAGTTGGCTGGCCCGGTCTAGGAAGGCGAGGCCGACGGCGCCGCTTTCGGCGGCCGCGCAGTCGAAGCTCCAGCTTCTGAGCTGCTCCAGCAAGATCTCGCGGTTGACCGGGTTGTCGTCGATGACCAGCACGCGGGCGCCGGTGACGTCGACCGGCACGATCTCGTTGCGCGTGTCCTGCTGATGCGCCGGCAGCGGCACGGCGAACCAGAACACCGAGCCGCGGCCGATCTCGCTTTCGACGCCGATCTTGCCGCCCATCAGATCGATGAGGCGGGCGGCGATGGCAAGGCCGAGGCCGGTGCCTTCATGGCGGCGCGTCGACGAGCCGTCGACCTGCGCGAATTTCTCGAACACGTTCTCGAGCTTCTCGGCAGGAATGCCGATGCCTGTGTCCTCGACGCGGACCTTGAGCTGGACCATGCCGTCGACCACCTCGCCGCCGACATCGATCAGCACATGGCCCTTCTCGGTGAACTTCACCGCATTGCCGAGCAGATTGGTGACGATCTGACGGAACCGTCCGGCATCGCCGACGACATGGGCAGGCAGGCGCGGGTCGACGCGCACGATCAGCTCGAGGTTCTTTTCGGCGACGCGCGCCGACACCAGTGTGGCCACGTCCTCGACCGCTTCGGCAAGCCGGAAGGGTGCAGGATCGAGCGTCAGCTGACCGGCATTGATCTTGGAGAAATCGAGGATGTCGTTGATGATGGTGAGCAGCGCATTGCCGGACTTGACGATCACTTCGGTGAAGGTCTTCTGGCGTGCGTTAAGCTCGGTCTTGGCAAGCAGTTCGGCCATGCCCAGCACGCCATTCATCGGCGTGCGGATCTCATGGCTCATATTGGCCAGGAATTCCGATTTGGCGCGGTCGGCCGCTTCGGCCTTGAACAAGGATGCGGCGGATTCGGTGAAGGCGCGGCGGATTGCCTTTTCCATCGGCCGGAAGATCCAGAGGGCGACGATGGCAAGAACCGCGAACAGAAGGCCGCTTGCCCACAACAGCAGCCTGTCGCTGGAGGCGTCGGCCAGATGGCGTTCGCCATCCATGGCGGTACGCACACGCACCAGCATCGGCTGGACGAACAGGTCGTTCTGGTTGAGGATTTCGCGCGAACTCCATTCGTCGGTCTGTTGCGCCGCCGACATCAGGTTGAAGTTGCGCACGATGTCGCGCGACGACCAGAACAGGTCGCCGTTGACGGCGGCCGACGAGAGTTCGTCCAGCGTTTTGGCCGATAGGCTCGGCTTGATCGCGGCCAACTCCGCGGACAGTGTTTCGATCTCGCTGGTCAGGCGTTGCGAATGGCCGCGCGCGGCGGCGGCAAGGCCGTCACGGGTTTCGGTGCGCCAGGTCGTGCTGGCGGTTTCGGCAAAGCTGGAGGCGTTGCGCAGGTCGCGGGTGAAGACGACGAGATTGCTGCTCAGCGCGTCGATGTCGTGGCGGAAGGAATTGACGCGATTGAGCGCAAACATCACCGCGGTGGAAGCCAGCGCAAAGATGAGCAATCCCGAGATGTAGCGGATCCGGATCGAGCGGATGAAGAAAGAATATTCCGGCATGCGCAACCCCAACACATACGCATCATTTTAACGGTCGGGATTACGCTTGATTTACATTAAAATTCCGTTCGCGCCTGGCGGGCCGTCAAGATCCTGGCTGCACGTGCCCGGAGTTGGCGCCATAGAGGGTGGCATCGCATTCGCGCATCATGCGCAGTGCTTCTTCCTCGGTCAGGCCGAACTTGCGCATCATGCTCCGGATTTCGGGGCCTACAGCTATCTCCACCGGTCTTGCCGCCTGGCGGGTCTTCCTGGCCTTTTTCTTGGACATCAGTACGTTTCCCGTTTTGACCGACACATGTTTCGCATCAGCCCTGGCCCGGCCTCACCGTGCTGCGCCAGACCATGGGCGCATGGCAGATCAGGCGGCTGCCAGCCTCCTCCCGCGCGCCGGTCGCGAGCCGCACGGCGCGCCTGGCGATCTCCTCGATCGGCGGCGAGAACGTCGTCAGCCGGTAAGAGGCCCAGTCGGCCTGTTCAATGTCGTCAAAGCCGATGACGCAGAGATCGCGGGGTACGTTGATGCCGAACTCGTGGCGGGCCGCATCGAGAAAGCCGCACGCAATCAGGTCGGTCACGCAGAACGCCGCATCCGGCCGCTGCCGGCCGGAAAAGAGTCGCCTAGCGCCATCGGCTCCGGTGGCATAGCCGGTGCGGCCCTCGCGCCACACGGTCACCTCCAGCCCTTCCTTCTGCGCGGCGGTAAGGAAGGCGGTTTCGCGGGAGAGCAGGCTGGGCGTGCCGGCAGCCGAGGTCACCAAAGCGGGGCGGGTACAGCCGGCCCGGATGAAGGCATGCAGCGCTGCCTCTGCGGCTGCAGCGTTGTCGACACCGATATTGTGCGGGCCGTCGAAGCGGTCATCGCGATTGATCAGCACCAGCCGCTGGCCGTTCTCAAGACAGGTGCGGATCAGCAACTGCGGCGGCGAGCCGGACAGAACGATGCTCGCATCGGCGCGATAGTTCAGCGTGTTGCGCAGCGCCTGGTCGACATGGTGGCTGGGGCCGGAGGTGTTGAACACCATGGCCATTTTGCCGGCGTCCCGCAGATGTTGGGTCAGCGCCTTCTGCAGGCGGGCATGATAGGGCGTGTCGCCATCGGCAACGATGAGGCAGACAATGCCGGTCGAGGCCCGCATCAGGCCGCGAGCCAGATGGTTGACGTGATAGCCGAGTTGCTCGGCGGCCAGCATCACCCGCTCGCGGGTTTCCCCGGAAACGGAAGCGCCGGGCGTGAAGGTACGTGACACCGCCGAACGTGAAACCCCGGCGAGGTCGGCAACCTGCTGGGCGCTGGAAAAACCGGTGCGGATTCTCGGAACCGTCAAGCGAACGCTCTCGCTGCTGTTTTCGTGATTCTTTGCACGCCAGTGCAATGTAATGCAACTCTTCTGCCATTGCCACCCACCGCACTTGACAGGCATGGCCGAATGCAACAGCTTTGCACAGCCGTGCAATACAAGCCGGCTCAAGAGTGGCATCGGAGGAATACCCTGTCCATTTCGCCGAAGACGGCATTGAGGGCGCGATTGTCCGGACCGGCTGCATGAGCAGGGCGGCGGCGCATCCGAAGGCGGACCGGCTGTCCGAGGCCGAGATGGACAGGCGTGCCGAGGTCTGCCGGAAACTGCTTGTCACGGCCGGGCAACTGGCGATGGAAGGCTATGCCCGGCAGGGCGCCGTCCAGCCGGTGGCGATGAAAGGCCCGCAGGATTTTCTCACTGAAACCGACGGCAAGGTCGAGGAGCACATCCGCGCGACGCTGGCAGAGGCTTTTCCGCAGGACGGGTTTTTGGGCGAGGAAGGCGGTGGCATCGGCTCTGCCCGCATGTGGGTCGTCGACCCCATCGACGGCACCGCCAATTTCATGCGCGGTATTCCGCATTTCTGCATTTCGATAGCTTTCGTCGAGGACGGCCGCAGCGAGATCGGCGGCATTGCCAATCCGGCCATCGGCGAAACGTACTTTGCCCGTCGCGGGCACGGCGCGACGCGCAATGGCGCGCCGATCCATGTGTCGCCGACGCAAGCGTTCGACCGCGCCTTTGTCGAGTTCGGCTGGTCGCCCAGGATTCCCAATCGCGACTATCTGGACAAGGTGAGCCTTGTCTGGGCACTCGGCGCCAATGTGCGGCGCTCCGGCTCCGGAGCGCTTGGGCTGGCCTATGTGGCCGACGGCCGCTCGGATGCCTATGCCGAGCTGCACATCAATTCGTGGGACTGCCTGGCCGGATTGCTGCTGGTGGAGGAGGCCGGCGGCCGTGTGAACCGGTTCCTCGACGGCGACGGCATGGCGAAGGGCAATCCCGTGCTTGCGGCAGCACCCGGTGTCGCGGCGACATTGTCCCAGGTGATCGGAGTGCCGCTCGACGACGGGTAGATCGTTTCCAGTGAGAAGACAGGGAGGAATATCGATGAAGACATTTGACAGTAAGCAAGGCTTGCGCGCCGCCTGGCTTGGCCTTGGCGCGGCGCTGGCCATGTTCGGATTGGCGGGTGCCGCCCAGGCGGCCGACCGCAGCCTCACAATGTATTGCGCCGTCGACGAGGCCTGGTGCCGGGCGATGGCGACCACCTACCAGAAGGAGACGGGCGTCAGCGTCGACATGACCCGCATGAGCGCCGGCGAAATCTACGCCCGCCTCCGGGCCGAGAAGGACAATCCGCAAGCCGATATCTGGTGGGGCGGCACCGGCGACCCGCATCTGCAGGCGGCGGAAGAGGGCCTCACCCAGGAATACAAGTCGCCGCAACTGGCGAACTTGCGCGACTGGGCGCTGAAGCAGGCCGACAGGTCGAAGAACCGCACGGTCGGCATTTATCTCGGTGCGCTCGGTTACGGCTACAATGAGGAAGATCTGAAGCAGCGCGGGCTGACCGCGCCGGCGTGCTGGGCCGATCTGGTCAAGCCGGAATTCCAGGGCGAGATCGAGATGGCCGACCCGAATTCATCGGGCACGGCCTGGACCATGCTTGCCACCATCGTCCAGCTGATGGGCGAGGACAAGGCATTCGACTATCTCAAGCAGCTCAACAAGAACATCGCCGAATACACCAAGGCAGGGGCCGCGCCGGCGCTCGCCGTCGGCAAGGGCGAGACGCTGATCGGCATCTCCTTCCAGCACGACGTCATCAACGCGGCCAAGCAGAACCCGGCGGTGAAGGTGGTTTCGCCTTGCGAGGGCACCGGCTTCGAGATCGGCTCGATGAGCATCGTGACGGGCGCCAAGCATGTCGAAGAGGCGCAGAAATTCTACGACTGGGCGCTGAGCCCGGAAGCGCAGAAGCTCGCGGCGCCGAACGGCAGCTTCCAGATCCCGTCGAACACCGCCACGCCGGTGCCGCCCGAGGCGCCGGACCTCTCGAAGATCAAGCTGATCGACTACGACTTCGCCAAATACGGCTCGTCGGCCGAACGCAAGCGGCTGTTGAAGAAGTTCACCGATGAGGTCCGCAATGGCGGCTGAGCGCGTTCTTTCGCGCTCACTCTAGCATCTGATCGCCGGCTGCCCCTCGCGGCAGCCGGCGCACCATCCTTTGGCACAGAAAGACATTGAATGGCCGCGGCCGGTTCCATGGTCAGTTCCGCTCCTGGACGCAGCGCGCTCGCCTGGGTAATGGCCGCGTGGGCGAGCTTCGTGCTCTTGCCTTGGTACAAGGTCGAAGGCGGCTTCCTGTCGTTCGACTGGCTGGCACAGCCGGCGGATGCGACGCCGGCCATCATCCTGGCGCTCGGTGGCCGGCCCTGGCTGTTGCCGCTTGTCCTGCCGCTTCTGCTGGCGAGCTGGCTGGTGGCGCGCAACAACCCCAAGAGCCTTGCGGTTGCAGGCGCGGCGGGCCTGCTGTGGCTGGCCATCGAAGGCTTTTCCATCATCCATTCGGGCTGGGGATTTGGCTTGCTTACCCAGATCGCCGGCACGCCGGGACCGATACAGCCGGGGCTCGGCTGGGGTGCGGCGCTCTATGCCGTGGCGATGCTGATGTTCATCGCCGAGGCGCTCGCCGCGCGCGGCTGGTGCAAGGGCGACCGTTTCGTCGTCGGCTCGCTCTCAATCGTGATTGCTTCGCTGATCCTGTTCGTCGCCTATCCGCTGCTGTCGATCCTCACCTCGGCCATCAAGGACAATGACGGCAATGTCGTGCCGGCGCTGTTCTTCGAAAAGATCTTCAGCGCCAACATATGGAGCCTGCGCTGCCTCTATGGCGAGGGCTCCTGCGGCGTGGCGTGGAACACGGTGGCGATCGCAGTCCTCGTCGGCTTTTTCTGCACGGCGCTCGGCCTGGCGCTGGCGCTGATCGCGCTACGCACCAAGCTGCCGGCCAAATGGTTGCTGCGCGGCCTGTCCATCCTGCCGATCATCACGCCGCCCTTCGTCATCGGCCTGGCCCTGATCCTGCTGTTCGGCCGCGCCGGCATCGTCACCAACCTCATGTCGGTGCATCTCGGCATTCCGCGCAGCCGCTGGATCTATGGCATGGCCGGCATCACCATCGCGCAGGTGCTGGCCTTCACGCCGATCGCCTTCCTGGTTCTGGTCGGCGTGCTGCAAGGGGTCAGCCCGAGCATGGAGGAGGCGTCGCAGACCTTGCGCGCCAGCCGCTGGCGGACGTTTCGCACCGTCACCTGGCCGTTGATCCGGCCGGGCCTGGCCAGCGCCTTCCTGATCTCGTTCATCGAGAGCATGGCCGATTTCGCCAATCCGCTGGTGCTGGGAGGCAATTTCAACGTGCTGTCGACCGACATCTTCTTTGCAGTGGTCGGTGCGGCGCACGACCAGGGCCGCGCGGCGGTGCTGGCGATCGTGCTGTTGATGTTCACGCTGGCAGCCTTCGTCATCCAGCGCCGCTGGATCGGCAGCCGCAGCTACGTCACCGTCGCAGGCAAGGGCGATGGCGGCGTACCGGCGACGCTGCCCAAGGCCTTGCGGATCGGCTGCTACGCCGCCGTCGTTCCGTGGCTGGTTCTGACCATCGTGGTCTACGGCATCATCCTGGGCGGCGGTTTCGTGCAATCGATCGGGCGCGACAACACGCCGACGCTCGAGTATTTCCTCACCGCCTTTTCGATCGAGAAAGGCGTCAATGGCTGGTTTTTCAGCGGCTCGGCCTGGCCGTCGCTGCTGATGACCATCGGCCTGGCGCTGGTGGCGATGCCGTTCACTGCGGCGCTCGGCATCCTGACGGCCTATCTGCTCGACCGGCAGCGTTTCGCCGGGCGCACCATGTTCGAGTTCCTGGCCATGATGAGTTTCGCCATTCCCGGCACGGTGATCGGCGTCAGTTATATCCTTGCCTTCAACGTGCCGCCGGTGCAGTTGACCGGTACCGGGTTGATCATCGTCATCTCCTTCATCTTCCGTAATATGCCGGTGGCGATCCGTGCCGGGCTCGCCAATCTGGGCCAGATCGACAAGAGCCTGGACGAGGCATCGCTGACGCTTGGGGCGCGGTCTTTTGCTACCTTGCTGCGGGTGATCCTGCCGATCCTGAAGCCGGCGATCGTGACCGCGATGATCTACAGTTTCGTGCGCGCGGTGACGGCGGTCAGCGCCGTCATCTTCCTGGCGAGCGGCCGGTTCAATCTCGCCACGGTCTACATTGTCGGGCGCGCAGATGTCGGCGAATACGGCATCGCGATTGTCTATTCGGCGGTGATGATCGTTGTCATGATGGTCATCCTCATCGGCATCCAGCTGCTGGTCGGCGAACGCCGGCTCGGCCGGCGCCGGCCTGGGGCGGAAGCCGTGGTGGCAGCAATCTGATGGGGAGAAGCGGCGTGGATCAGACGGCGAAGAATGCTGTCCCGGTTGTCACGGACAGGCCGGCCGTGCGGTTCGAGGGCGTCACCAAGAAATACGGCGCGGTGATCGCCGTCGACAATGTCAGCTTCGACATCGCGCCGGCCAGCCTGGTGACGCTGCTCGGGCCCTCGGGTTGCGGCAAGACGACGACGCTCAGGCTGATCGCCGGGCTGGAACAGACCAGCACCGGGCGCATCCTGATCGACGACAAGGACGTCACCTTGCTGTCCGCCGCCGAGCGAGATGTCTCCATGGTGTTCCAGTCCTATGCGCTGTTCCCGCACATGAACGTGATGGAGAATGTCAGCTACGGCTTGCGGGCTATGGGGCTTGGCAAGGCGCAGGCAGCCGAGCGCGCCGCCGAAAAGCTGTCGCTTGTCGGCCTGTCCGGCTACGAGAAGCGCCAGCCGAGCGAATTGTCCGGCGGCCAGCAGCAGCGCGTCGCGGTGGCGCGAGCCATCGTACTGGAGCCGAAGGTGCTGCTGTTCGACGAGCCGCTGTCCAATCTCGACGCCAAGCTGCGCCGGCGCGTGCGCGACGAAATCCGGGGTCTCCAGCAAGATCTGGCGCTGACCATGGTCTATGTCACGCATGACCAGGAAGAGGCGCTCGCCGTCTCCGACCGCATCATCGTCATGAACGCCGCTCGCGTCGCCCAGGACGGCACGCCGCGCGACCTCTACAACGAGCCGACCAACCGCTTCATCGCCGACTTCATGGGCGACGCCAATCTGCTCGACGTCGAGGTGCTTTCCAGCAATGCGACCAGTGCAAGGGTCAAGGTCGGACCCTTGCTGCTCGACATGCCGGGTCGCGGTAACGCTCCGGGGCCGGCGATGCTCGCTGTGCGCCCGAATGCCGTGCGCATCTTGCCCGGCCAGCCAGCGGGCACCATGAAGGGCCGGGTGGTCAAGAGCTCGTATCTCGGCGACCACATGGAATACCGCATCGCGATCAGCGATCCGGCGGTCGAACTGTTCGCGACATCGCCTGATGTCACACCCGCCGTGGCGGAAGGGACGATGGTCGGGATCGATTTCGATCCGGCGAAGATCGTGCTGATCAAAGACGATTGAACGCGCCGGGAAAACCGTTGCACACTTTCCCGGCGTTGCTTGGTGACGTTACAACAGGCGGCGACCAGGGATTAGCGACCCAGTTTTGCCTTGGGTTTAGAATCGTTGTTTTTGCATGCTCGCCTATTTGCGAGCCTGAGGGTCACCAGGGCGCATCGACCGAACTCAAACGAGCTTTTCCAGCGTGATCGGAAGGCTTCGAATGCGTTTGCCGGTCGCGTGGAAGACGGCATTACCGATCGCAGGTGCGACCCCTACGACACCGATCTCGCCGACGCCTTTGCCGCCAAGAGCGGTTGCCTGCATGTCCGGAATTCCAACCGAAATCACCTGGATGTCGGGCACATCGGCGTTAACCGGGACGGCATAGTCGGCAAAATTCGCGTTGATGGTGCGCCCGTCTCGCTGGTCGACGTAACCTTCTTCCAGGAGAGCCTGCCCGAGACCCATGACCATACCGCCGATCCACTGGCTTTCCGCAAGCTTCGGATTGAAGATCCTGCCGCTATCGAATGCCGAGACCATGCGCTTGACGCGGATCGTGCCAAAATCCTCATCGATCCGAACTTCCACGAAATGCGCACACCAGCTATGGGCCGAGACGCCTCCTTCCACAGCGCCCTTCAACTGTGCAAAACTGCGGTCAGCTCCGTTCTTCATCTCCTCGGTGGCGCCGGGAGCAAAGGTGTTACCCTCGATTTCCAGTTTGTCTTTGCCCACTGCCTTCAAGAGTTCCGCGATGCCGATACCGCCGTTCGGCCGTCGGGTCGGTTGCACCGAGCCGTTTTCGAACGTGAGGTCAGTCGCCTTCGAGGCTGCCAGCGGCGACTTCGGATCGGATGCGGCAAGCGCCAGCAAGGCGTCCCGTGCATTCCTGGCCGCCTTGTCCACCGCTCCCGTCAGGTTGTTGGCCTGCTGGGAACCGCCTGCGAGCGCCGATCTGGGGAGGAGGGTATCGCCCAGCCGCACCGCGACTGTCTCAACAGGAACGCCCAATGCGTCAGCCGCTGTCTGGGCGAGAATGGTATAGGTCCCCGTTCCCATGTCGGTGCCCGCGCTGAGGACTTCGATCTGTCCACTGGCATGGAGTACGATCTTGGCTTCGCTCGCGGTACGGATCATGGGGTATGACCCGGCGGCCATTCCATAACCGATCAACTCGCGGCCTTCGCGCATCGAGCGAGGGGCCGGGTTCCGGTTCCACCAGCCGAAGGCTTCCGCGCCCACGGCATAGGCTTCGCGTAACTGTCGAGTGCTCCACTTCATCCCATTGCTGGGATCCGTCTCCGCCCAGTTGGCAAGGCGCAGCGTGACCGGATCCATGCTGAGCGCGTACGCCAGCTCGTCGATCGCGCTTTCCACAGCATAGGCACTGGGGTTTTCGCCGGGGCCCCGTTTCCAGCCGGGCTGGACCGTATTGACCGGGACGACGTTGAGACGTGAAGAAAAGTTCGGCGTCGCATACATGATCTTCGTCACATTGTTGCAAGCCTCGATATGGACTTCGTCAATCGCCGTCTCGTTCCAGCTCTCATGGACGATCGAGCTTATCTTTCCGTCCTTCGAGGCTCCGATTGAGAGTGTCTGCCGTGTCGCCGGTCGGCCGCCAAGGCCGGTAAAGGTCTGCGGCCGCGTGAGAGAAACCTTGATCGGCCTGCCCAGTTTCCGCGAGGCCGCGCAAGCCAGCCCCACATGCGGATGTGCCCCGATCTTGGACCCGAACCCACCGCCGACATAGGGCGAGATCACCCGCACATTCTCGATGTCGATGCCGAGCCATTCCGACACGACGCTCCGTGCCCCGCCAACCCACTGGCTGGGCTCCCAGACGGTGATTTTCCCGTTGTCCCAGGAAGCGATGCACGCATGCGGCTCCATCGGCACATTGTATTCGCGTGACGTCGTGTAAGTGACGTCTACCTTGACCTCGGCATTGGCCAACGCTGTCGCTGCATCGCCCCACGCGGCACCCATCTCATCGATGGGCTGCACTTTTGCCTTGGGATCGTTGATGTCGAGAATAGGGTCGCCGTCCTCATATTCGATCTTGAGAAGACTTGCCGCTTCCGTTGCCTGCTCAAAGGTTTCTGCGACCACGAGCGCGATATGCATGCCGTTGAAACGGACCACATCGTCTTGAATTGGGGTAAATTCCTCGGTCGCTCCGCCGCCCTTGCTGTAGACGGTCGGCTTGTTGAGCTTCAGGGAATTCTGCGCGGTGTAGACATCCAGGACACCCGGTAGAGCCTTGGCGGCCGACGTATCGATACTGACGATACGCCCTGCCGGCCGCGTCGATTGGACAGTTACGCCATAGGCCAGGTTCTCCAGCTTCTGCTCGATCGCATAGCGAGCCTGCCCGGTTACTTTCAACGGGCCTTCGGCGCGGGAAAGCCTGGCACCGAGAGCTGGCGCCTTGGCGGGGACGGTCTCAGCCGCAACGGCTTTTGACGAGAGATCGACAGCGGCGCCAGCGACAGCGGCTACGCCGGCGCCGAGCTTCAAGACGGTGCGGCGGTTGAGTTCGAACGCGTTACCATGTGTCATGCGATACCTCCTACCGTCATCAGGGCGCGGGCCACGACCTTCGGTGCCAGTTCAACCTTGAATGCGTTATGTCCGCTCGACTTCGCGCCGTCGCCGGCGGCTGACGAGGCGCTACGAATCGTCGCCTCGTCGAGCGTCTTTCCCTTGAGCAAATTTTCGACGGCGCGCAGGCGCCAGGGTTTGGTGGCGAGGCCGCCGACCGCGATGCGTACTTCGCGAATTGTCTTGCCATCGGCTTCCAATTCGATTCCGACAGCAGCGCTGGCCGCGGCGAACTCGTACGACGCGCGATCCCGGACCTTGAGATAATGCGAGCGTTCCAGGGCTGCCGAACGCGGGATCTCGATCCCGACGACCATCTCGCCGGCCGACAGCTCATGCTCAAGGTGCGGGGTATCGCCAGGGAGAAGGAAGAATTCGTCGGCGGGAATTTTGCGTTCGGAAGCTCCCCGGATGATGACCGTGGCGTCGAATGCCACCAGGGAAACCGCAAAATCTCCGGGGTAGATTGCTATGCACGCGTCACTCGTGCCGAGCACCGCGTGGTTGCGGTTGACGCCGCCAAGGGCAGCGCATCCGGAACCTGGATTGCGCTTGTTGCAGTTCGAATAAGCGTCCGGGTCCCGGAAGTAGGTGCAACGGGTTCGCTGCATCAAGTTTCCACCGATGGACGCCATGTTGCGCAGCTGTGCCGAGGCAGCGCGCCACAGGCTTTCGGAAAGCACCGGCGCAGCCTGCTTGATATCGGCGTGGTCGGCGACCTTGCTCATCTTGGCGAGCGCACCGATGCGAATGGCATCCGCCGATACCTCGATCGTGTCCAGGCCGGAAAGGCGCGTGATGTCGACCACCCGCGCAGGACGCTCGACATTCAGCTTCATGAGGTCAAGAAGCGTGGTCCCACCGGCGAGAAATCTTGTCTCTGGCTTGGCAGCCTCGGCAAGCGCCCTCGCGGCATCTTTGGCGCGGAGATACTCGAAAGGTCTCATAGTGCTGCCTCCTTCTTCAGGCGGCTGGCGGCATCGCGCACCGCGGCGACGATATGGGGGTAAGCGCCGCACCGGCAGATGTTGCCGCTCATGTATTCGCGGATGTCCTCGTCCGTATCGGCGTGGCCCTCACGAATGCATGCAACGGCCGACATGATCTGACCGGGGGTGCAATAGCCGCACTGGAATGCATCGTGCTCGATGAACGCGGTCTGGACTGCGTGCATCACGCCGTCGGCAGCCTGGAGGCCCTCGATCGTCGTGACCTGACGGCCTTCGACCTGGGCCGCCAGCGTCAGGCAGCTCAATACCCGCTCGCCGTCGACGTGGACGGTACAGGCGCCGCACTGCCCATGATCACAGCCTTTTTTCGTGCCGGGCAGGTTGGCATGCTCGCGTAGTGCATCCAGCAGAGTCACGCGTACATCAAGATTGAACTGGTGGCGCCGGCTGTTGATGTCCAAGGCTAGCTGTCGGGGCTCTGGCATGTCGTCTCCTCGAGTGGCGGGCGGGATATAGGACGCGAAGCTAATCGGACCGACGACGCCTGGCGGCATCAGTGGGAAAGGGAACGTCCATTCCGAAGTTCGGTCGTTGGCCGGTTGCCCAACGGTCAACCCTCAGGAGAGCACGGGCGCGACATTCGGATTAGCCCCCAGAATTCGCATGAGCCTATCGATGGCGCTCATAAATAGACCTGCGACGACGGCAGTGCTGGATGCGACGTTCAGCTGTCGAAGGCTAGTGAGCCGGATAGCTCCTCATGGGCATCGACCTGCTGCTGCAGCAGAGCGAGTTTCTGCCTGACCATTGCAAGAGCATCGGCACCGGCGATGAACCGACGGGGCAGCTCCGGCTTGTCGACCAGAGTGATCAACGCCTGCGCGAGTTTGGCGGGGTCGCCGATTTGCTGGCCGTTCGCGGCTTTCCAGCCCGTTATCTGCTGGGCGCGACGTTCGCTGTAATCGCTGACGAATGACGGAGCATATTGAGTGGATTCGTCCGTCAGCAGCTCCGTGCGGAAAAATCCGGGGTTCACGATCATCGTTTCAATGCCGAACGGCGCCACCTCGGCTTGCAGTGACTCGATCCAGCCATCAACGCCGAACTTTGCCGCGGCGTATGCAGAACAGAACTCAAAGCCGACCAGGCCGGCCGTCGATGAGATGGCAATGACCTTGCCAGAACCCTGCGCGCGCATGACCGGCAGGACTGCGCGGGTGACGTTCATGGCGCCGGTCAGGGTGGACGCGAGCTGAAGTTCGATATGGGCCGGAGTCAGGTCCTCGAAATAGCCGGCATAGAAGCCCGCGGCATTGTTGACGAGCACGTCGAGGCGACCAAAGCGGTCCAGGGTTGCCTTCACCGCGGCGTCGGCGTCGGCCGGCTTGGTCACGTCCAACGTGACGACCAAAAGATTGTCCGACTGCCCGATCGCCTTGGCGACCCGATCTGGGTTACGACCGGTCGCAACGACCTTATCGCCGATGGCCAGGACCGCTTTGGCAAAGTCGAGGCCCATGCCTCGCCCTGCGCCGGTGATCATCCATACTCTACTCATAGTCGTATCCTTCCTGGTCGGTATCTTTCAGTTTATGCCGCGTTGGCTTGGCACGTCCGTCTCAGCGTTTCGTTGTCTGCCAGGTGACATAGGGAATAGGACTCGATACGATTAGCCTCTATAATCTGCATGAAGTTAGAAATGGGATTGATAAATGAGGCGCGGAGATTTCAGCGAGCTGGCAGTCTTCATCGCCGTAGCAGAGGCGGGCAGCTTCACGCGCGCCGCAGCAAAGCTTGGTCTATCGCAGTCGGCGCTCAGCTACGCTGTCAGAACGCTGGAACAGCGCATGGGAGTCCGGCTGATCTCACGCACCACCCGCAGCCTGTCCGTGACGGTAGCTGGAGAGCGCTTGCTGCGAAGCCTGCGACCGGCCTTCGATCACATCGAAAGCGAGATCGCCGCCGTCGCCGCCCTGCGCGACAAGCCCACTGGCCTCATTCGCCTGACGACGTTCCGGTATGCTGCCAAAGTACTGTGGCCCGTCATCGCCAGACTCCTTCTGGAGTATCCGGATATCGAAGTGGAATTGAGCCTGGACGAAGGTCTGGTTGACATCGTTGCAAACAAATTCGACGCCGGTATCCGGATCGGCGAGCAGGTCCAGAAGGACATGGTGGCAGTAAGGATCGGCCCGGACCTGCGTATGGCGGTAGTTGGATCACCGTCGTATTTTGCAACCCGAACGGTTCCAAAGACACCGCGCGAACTTGGGGAACACAAAGGCATCAGCTACCGTCAGAAGACCGGCGGCGGGCTCTTTGCCTGGCAGTTCGAAAAACGCGGTGAGGAACTTGAAGTCAGGATGAATGGCCCACTCATTATCAATGACGGGGAAATGCTGGAGGCTGCGGCCCTCGACGGGCTCGGACTAGCATACACATTTGAAAGCCAGGTCGCTCCGTTCGTCGCAGACGGACGCCTGATCCGGGTGCTGGAAGACTGGTGCCAACCCTTCCCGGGCTATCACCTCTATTATCCCAGCCGACGCCAGCACACTGCAGCGTTCGCTCTTCTTGTGGAGGCACTCCGTCTCAAGGCGTGACGGAAGGGCGAAAACACGCCGCTCTAACTTGGCAAAGTGAGTTATCCCTCCCTCATCAGCACAAGTCGCTTCCGGCCCTTATGCGGTCATTCCCTGATGCAGGTTGAGATGGCCTCGTGCTGGCAATGGCCCATGACTTTAGGCAAAGCGACCCTTCTTGTAATGCGGCCCGCCATGATGAGGATGTCAGGCTCTTTGCTGCTGCCGCTCTATCTCTAAATGGATGCCTTCTCGCCCTCACGTGGCTGGATCAGGCTGCGCGCGGCGTCTGCTCCTGCCGCAAGGATGCGATCCGACAATTCCGTCCCCGCTGCCGCGCGGGCCAGCTGAAGCGTGCCTATGAGGGTCGCAAAAACGCCCAGGGCGGCGGCTTCCGGGTCCTTGGTCTGCGGAAGTACTGCAGACAACTGGCGCACCAGAACCAGCAAGCGTTCGGTATAGACTTGGCGCGTTTCGGGCGGCTGACGCGCGAGTTCCGGCAACAGGGCGGCCGACGCGCAGCCGGCTCCCGGATTGTCCCGGTGCTCAGCTGACAGATACGCCGCTATGCCCATCTCCGGACCACCGGCTGCCAATACCTCCTGCAGTTGCTGCGACTGGGCCTCCAGTGCCGCTACAAGGCTTTCACGCACAAGCTCCGCCTTGGACTGGAAATGCGGATAGAAGGCTCCGTTCGTCAGTCCGGCGTCGCCCATGATGGCTGCCAGTCCGGACGCGGCGATGCCGTCACCGCGAAAACGCTGGGCTGCGACCTCGACGATGCGATCGCGAGAGGCGTCCTTTCGGCCCTTTTCGTAGCGCATGGCGCTTTTCCTTTCTGCTATTGCATTATAGGTGTAATGTGATATTACGATCATAATTCAATCAACGGCAAAAAGCTAGCCCTCATGTCTGTGGAGTATCAAATGAGTACCCTTTCGGGAAGAACCGCAGTCGTGACCGGAGCCTCTTCGGGCATCGGCCGCGCCAGTGCCGAGGCCTTGGCGCGGGCGGGGTATACCGTCTTCGGGACAAGCCGCAGCAAGGCCGGCAACGGCCCGGCGCAGGTGTCCATGCTGACCTGCGACGTGACCGACGGGGAGTCGGTCAGCGCCCTCGTTGCAACCGTGCTGGCCCAGACCGGTCGTATCGATCTGCTGGTGAACAATGCCGGTGTCGGCCTGCTTGGCGGTGCCGAGGAATCTTCGGTCGCACAGGTGCAGGCTCTGTTCGACGTCAATCTGTTCGGCGTCATGCGCATGACCAATGCGGTGTTGCCGTCGATGCGGCGCCGCGGCCAAGGGCGCATCGTCAACATCGGCTCGATTCTGGGATTGGTGCCCGCGCCATACTCAGCGCACTACTCGGCGGTCAAGCACGCGCTGGAGGGCTATTCGGAATCGCTCGATCATGAGGTTCGCGCCTTCAACATTCGCGTCTCGGTCATCGAGCCGGCATTCGTGCGCACCGTCTTCGACCAGAACGGCATCGAGCCGGATTCCCTGTTGAAGGACTACGATCAGGCGCGCGCCGGTCTCAAGGCGCTGCTTGCCGATGTGATGCCCAAAGCCGATCGGCCGGAAGTGGTGGCGGATGTGGTCGTCAAGGCAGCGACCGACGCCCGTCCGCGACGGCGCTATACCGCAGGGAAGGCAGCGCGCCAGGTCAGCCTGCTGCGCCGCTTCGCCCCCGCGGAGATGTTCGACAAGACCTTGCGCAAGCAGTTCCGCTTGCCGGTCTGAACAACGGCGGGACGGAGAATTTCACGCACAGACAGCAGGCCAACAGACACTTTCAGAAAGTCACTGCCATGAAGGCATTCGTTGTCGATAAATATAGCAAGAAAGGCATTTTGCGGCTGGCCGAGATGCCGGAGCCGGAGCTGCTGGACAATGACGTCCTGGTCGAGGTCCATGCCGCCGGGGTGAACCTGCTGGATTCCAAAATCAGAACCGGCGAATTCAAACTCGTCCTTCCCTATCGCCGGCCCTTCATCCTCGGTCACGACGTTGCCGGGAGGGTTGTCAGGGTGGGCTCGAAAGTCCGCAAATTCAAACCCGGCGACGCCGTCTATGCGCGGCCGCGCGACGGCCGGATCGGGACATTCGCCGAATTCATCGCAATCGATGAAGCCGACGTGGCGCTGAAGCCGGCGAACCTCAGCATGGAAGAGGCGGCCTCGATCCCGCTGGTCGGTCTGACCGCCTGGCAGGCTCTCATCGAGAGGGCGGGTCTGAAGACAGGCCAGAAGATCTTCATCCAGGCTGGCTCCGGCGGCGTGGGGACATTCGCCATCCAGTTGGCAAAGCATCTCGGCGCGATCGTTGCGACAACAGCGGGCGCGGCAAGCAACGATCTGGTCAGGGATCTCGGCGCCGATGTCGTCGTCGACTACAGGAAGGACGACTTCGAGAAAATCCTGTCGGGCTACGACGTCGTCCTGAACAGCCAGGACGCCAAGACGCTTGAGAAATCCCTGACTGTGCTGAAACCGGGTGGGAAGCTCATCTCGATTTCCGGTCCTCCGGATCCCGAATTTGCCAGGAAACAGAGACTGAACGTGGTGCTAAGGCTGCTGCTGCGGCTGCTGAGCCGTGGTATCAAGACCAAAGCCAAGCGCCGGGGCGTGGGATTTTCGTTCCTGTTCATGTCGGCGCAAGGTGAGCAACTGAGCAAAATCACGTCCCTCATCGAAGATGGGGCGATTCGCCCGGTCGTCGACAGGGTCTTTCCTTTTGAAGCGACCAATGAGGCGCTGGCTTACGTCGAAACAGGACGCGCCAAGGGCAAGGTCGTCGTCAAGGTCAGATAGCGCGCCCAGTTGCTTTGGGGGCATTGAGAGACACCAAAGCAAGGCAGCGCAAGGCCGACAAATTCCGAAAACGGTTCGGCATCCGATCGCCCAAACCTCAGTTGTTGCGGATTGCAACGAAGCTTGCCGCTGCCTTCAGCAAGGCTGCCTGTTCACCGTAAGGCTCGAGCAATTCATGGGCCTGCTTGACCAGCCCATGGAGCTGGCTGCGCGCCCAGTTCGCGCCATGCAGCGCCACCAGCGTCGCCTTGCCGGCGGCTGCGTCCTTGCCGGTCGCCTTGCCCATCTGGCTGGCATCGGCGGTCAGGTCGAGCAGGTCGTCGGCAAGCTGGAAGGCAAGCCCGACCGCCGAGCCGAATTCGGCCAGCCGGTCGCGGTCCTGCGGTGCGGCGCCGGCAATGATCGCGCCGGCTTCGCAGGCGAAGCGGATCAGCGCGCCGGTTTTCATCGCCTGCAGCCGGATAATGCCGGCTTCGTCCGGCCTGTTGCGCTCGGCTTCGAGGTCGAGCGTCTGCCCGCCAACCATGCCCCCGGTGCCAGCCGCGCGCGCCAGCGCCAGCACCAGCGCCGCCCTGCGCTCCGCCGGCAGCGCCGTCGCCTCATCGGCGAGGACATCGAAGGCAAGCGTCAGAAGCGCATCGCCGGCAAGTATGGCGGTAGCTTCATCGAAGGCCTTGTGCACGGTCGGCTGGCCGCGGCGCAGATCGTCGTCGTCCATGGCAGGCAGATCGTCATGGATCAGCGAATAGCAATGCACGCATTCGAGCGCCGCCGCCACGCGCATCGCCGCCTCGCCATCGGCGCCGAAAAGGGCGGCACTTTCCATGACCAGGAAGGGGCGCAGCCGCTTGCCGCCGTTCAGCACGCCATGGCGCATGGCCGCCATCAGACGCTCCGGCCGGGCGATCTCGCCGGCAAGCGTGCGGCCGTCCAGCAGCAGCCTGAGCCCGGCCTCGATAGCCGCCGCCCGCCCCAGAAGTGCGGCCTCAAAGGCCAATTGCTCGTCTTTCGTCATGGCCGGGAGCGGTAGCCGACACTCAGACGTTGCGCAAGAAGCCCCGCGCCATTATGCCGGAGGCGGGAGAATGGCGCGGGTGGGGCGGCTTGACGGAACCGATCGTCGATCATGAAACCGAGGGGTTTGAGATGGCGCGACCGAGGCGCGTGAACCGCGCCGGTCTGAAGCGCCTCGCCCGGCGTTGCCTGGTCGTCGCCGCCGTGCTGGCGGCGATACCCGTTGGGCTGACCTTCCTCTATCTGCCGTCCTTCGTGCATCCGATATCGACCTTGATGGTCAAAGACCTCGCGACATTTTCCGGCTACGACCGGCGCTGGGTGTCGATCGACGATGTGTCGCCGGTGCTGGCCAATTCGGTGATCATGTCGGAGGACGGTCAGTTCTGCTTCCATCGCGGCATCGATCTCGGCGAATTGCGCGGCGTCGTCGACGATGCGCTGGCCGGCGAGGCGACGCGCGGCGCCTCGACCATCACCATGCAGACGGTGAAGAACCTTTTCCTGTGGTCGCGGCCGCTGGGCTCGGTGCGCAAGGTGGTCGAACTGCCGCTGGCCGTCTATTTCGACGCGGTGATGTCGAAACGGCGGATCATGGAGATCTACCTCAACATCGCCGAATGGGGGCCGGGCGTTTACGGCATCGAGGCGGCGGCCCAGCATCATTTCGGCGTTTCGGCCAAGCAGCTGTCGCGGCGGCAGGCGGCATTGCTGGCCGTCTCGCTGCCCAATCCGATCGCCCGCAATCCGGCCAAGCCCGGTCCGGGTCTGCGGCGGCTGGCGTCGCTGATCGAACGCCGCGCCGGCCGTTCGGGCGCGTATGTCGGTTGTCTTGATTAGGTCGAACCGCTGCCGGCTCAAAAAAAATCGCCACGGTGCTGGCCAAAACGGCGCAGGGCGTGTATAGGCACCCGACTTTCTCAGATTATGGCCCTGACGCGGCCCTTTCACGAGGGCTATCGGGGCATTTTGACCATGTAGTGGAGCATATCCATGGCCGTTCCGAAACGAAAAACCTCTCCGTCCAAGCGCGGCATGCGCCGCTCGGCCGACGCTCTCAAGGCCCCGACCTATGTCGAGGACAAGAATTCCGGCGAAATGCGCCGCCCGCACCATATCGACCTGAAGACCGGCATGTATCGCGGTCGCCAGGTGCTGACGCCCAAGGAAAGCTGAGACCGGCTTTCGAAGGGTTTGAATGCCAAAAGAACCGGCCATTGGCCGGTTTTTTTGCGTTTGGTGCGCGTCGCGCCGCCAACTATGCCAAAGACCGGGCGTCCGTGGCGATACAAGCTGCGGCGGCGGTGCTGTATTGAGTGATGCCTTGTCGCGGCGCTTCCGCGCGATGATCGGCCGGCTTCAGAGGGACCGCATGACCAAGCTCACCACAGCACCGCGCGATATCTTCCAGACCTTCATGAACTTCCCGCTGGTCGAGGACCTCGATGCGCTGAAGGCGGATGTCGCCATCATCGGCATGCCTTACGGCAGTCCCTACACGATCGACGAGTTGGTCAACGACCAGACCAACGCGCCGACGGCGGTGCGGCGCGCCTCGCAGCGCATCAGCCTCGGGCTCGACCGCTATGATTTCGACATTGGCGGAACCCTGTTTGACGGGCAGGACGTCAAGGTGGTCGATGTCGGCGATGTCCCCGGCGATGCCGCCGGCGGCCACTACAGGTTGGCCGAAGCGGCGATCCGAAAGATCCGCGTCGCCGGCGCCTTGCCGATCACCATTGGCGGCGATCACGGCATTCCGATCCCGATCCTGCGGGCGCTTGACGGCGAAGGGCCGATCACCCTGGTTCAGATCGATGCCCATCTCGACTGGCGCGACAATGTCAACGGGGTCAGGGAAGGCTATTCCAGCCCCATCCGCCGCGCTTCGGAGATGGCGCATATAGCCGGGATTTTCCAGCTCGGCATCCGCGGCCAGGGCAGCGCCCGGCTCGAGGAGGTCGAGGCGGCCCGCGCCTACGGCTCCAACATCGTCACCGCCAATGAATGGCAGGATATCGGTACGGCGGCGCTGCTCAAGCGCATCCCGGACCGTGGCCGCTATTACCTGACCATCGATGCCGACGGTCTCGATCCCGCTGTCATGCCGGCGGTCGAAGGCCCGGCGCCTGGCGGCATCAGCTACCGGCAGACGATCGAACTGATCAAGGGGCTGTTCGCCAAGGGACGTGTCGTCGGCATCGACATCGTCGAGATCGCGCCGGCGCGCGACGTCAACGAGATCACCTCGATGACCGCCGGCCTTTTCATCCTCAACGCTATCGGCGCCGCCGTGCGGACAGGCCAGTTCAAGCGCTGAATCCCGGCGTGTCGGTGGTCAGCCGGGGCAACTGTGGCTGACAGGGTTGTTTCGCGCGGTCTTTTTCCGTGTTTGCGGGCGCTAGCGAAAAATCTTGACGGCGTGCCTGCGGGGCATTCTACAGAAGGTGCCCCCATTGTTTAGGCAATTCCTTGGGAAACCGCTTTCCTGGAATTGCTAGAGGAGACGCCTGATGTTCGGTGCCATCCCGCTGCTGATCGTGCCCTTCGTGGCCTACAATCTCGGACTCCTCGGAATATTCGGCAGCGGCGACGATCCGTGGGCGACCGAGATCTTCTCGTTCAGCATGATGTCGGGCGGGGTGTTCTCGATGACGCTCGGCGACCTGATGGTGGTGATCGGGCTGATCTTCCTGTTCTTGGAAATGGTGAAGTCGGTGCGCACCACGAACGCCTCGATCATGGACCATCTGTTGTCGACGCTGGTCTTCGTGGCGTTCCTGGTCGAATTCCTGCTGGTGAAGGGCGCGGCGCACTCCGTCTTCTTCACGCTGATGGTGATCGCCCTGTTCGATGTGCTGGCCGGGTTTTCGGTGTCGATGCGGTCGGCGAGTAGAGACATAAATTTGAACTAGCCGCCTTCGTTGGATGGTCGCATCCGTTCGCGATTGGCGTGGCTGCTCTTTCTGGTCGTCATCCCGGGGTCTGCGCCGCGTAGCTTCGCTCCTGCTTCGCCCTGGGATGACGAAGCTCCCCCTCAGCCCGGATCGGCAGTGAAGCCGGCGGCTTCGATGCCGGCGATGGCGGCGGCTTCGTCATTGTCCGACGTATCTCCCGAAATTCCGACGGCGCCGATGACGGCGCCTGCCTTGTCGCGGATCAGCACGCCGCCGACGACCGGCAATACGCGTCCACCCGAGACGTCGGAAATGCCGGCGACGAGATGCGGCCGCTCCTTGGCGAAAGCCTCGACACGGCGCGAACCCATGCCGATGGCCAGCGCCCCATAGGCCTTGCCGGCCGACATTTGCGGGCGCAGGAACGAGGCGCCGTCCTGACGCTGGAAGGCGACGAGATGCGCGCCGGCATCCAGCACGGAAACGCCGAGCGGTTTGAGCTTCATCTCGGCGCCCTTGGCGAAGGCGGCGTCGATGATGTGCTTGGCTTTTTCGAGGGTCAGTGCGGTCATGGCTGTCTCCTGATCAAAACGCGTCAATCATCGACCTGACATGCGGGATGCGAAATCCCGGTTGCGGTTGAAATTGCTTCGTGCGGGAAAGCGGAAATGGCGGGCATTGCTGATCGTGGCACATGGCGGATACGATCCGCCGGCATCCAGATGGCGCGTCGATGAAGAGACCGCGTTATTTTTTCTTGGCTCGGGCCGCTTTCTTGACCGGAGCGGCGGGTGCGTTGGCGAGGTCTTCCGCTTCCTTGGCAAGGCGCAATGCCCGGAGCTTGTTGGTCTTGGCCTGGCGGGCGTCGGCCTCGGCGACATACTCCGCCATCGCCTTTTGCCGCACCGTGGCTGCCTCTTCCTGCTTCTTGAAACGCATATCTGCCCGGGCGCGGGCAGTATCCTTAGAGTTCTCGACCAAGAGCGTTATCCAATCCCATAAATTATGTTTTTCAGCCCCTTGATAGCAGAGCCGACCTGATAATGGGGAAATAAGTTGGTCAAGCGGCCGGGGCCTCGATGCCGCTCGACGCCTTGCGGGCGACCACCGCCTCATATCCGGCCTGCAATGTAGCGCGGACGGAAGGCCCCGCGGGTGTGGCGACAGGCGTGCCCAGATGGTCGTGGCGCAACTCGTCCATGAACTGCTCCCACATTGGCGGCCCGCCTTTCTCCAGCAGTTCGGCGCGGATCGAAAGCTCCTCGCTCACCGGCAGCCAGACGCGGCCCCAAGCGCCGAGATGCGCCATGATCGGCACCAGCGTGATGGCCATCTCGGTCAGGCTGTAGATCGCCTTCTGCTTGTGCGAGGGGTCGTCGGCCTTGGTCAGCATGGCGAGTTCCATCAGCCGCTTCAGCCGGTCGGCCAGGATGTTGGAAGCGATGCCCTCGATCGAGCCGTTGAGCAGTTCGCGAAAGTGGCGTTTGCCGCCAAAAATCATGTCGCGCAGGATGATCAGGCTCCAGCGATCGCCGAACACTTCCAGCGACAGATTGATCGGGCATCCCGAGCGGTGTTCGGTGTTCATCCGACTCTCCTCAAAAAACCGGTTGCATAATCGTATCAGTTTTATTATCGTGCAACCGATTGCAAAATGCAACCAGTTTGATTGGCCTTTGATTGGCCGATAGGAGGAGAGTCCCATGACAAGGGCCGCAGCACCCGAAATCGTCTCCCAGACGTTTGGCGATCCCGGAGATCCAGCCATTCTGCTGATCATGGGCGCCATGGCCTCGATGCTCTGGTGGCCGGAGGCGCTCTGCAAAAAACTCGCCGGCGAGGGCCGTTTCGTGATCCGCTACGACAATCGCGATACCGGCCTGTCGACCAAATATGCGACGGGCGAGCCGCCGTATACGTTCGACGACATGGCGGACGATGCGGTGCGCGTCCTCGGCGGTTGCGGCATCGGCAAGGCGCATGTGGTCGGGATGTCAATGGGCGGCATGATCGCGCAACGACTGGCGTTGAGACATCCCTCGCGTGTCATCACACTGACGGTGATCAGCAGTTCGCCGGTGGGGATCGATACATCGCACCTGCCGGCGACGACCGAGGCCTATATGGAGCACTCGGCCGATGGCGCCAAGGTCGATTGGTCGGACCGCGACCAGGTGATCGGCTTCGTCGTCAAGGATGCGCGTGCGATCGCCAGCACCGCGCATCCGTTCGACGAGAAGGCGATGCGGGCGTTCGTCCAACAGGACTACGACCGATCCGGCGGCTTCCTGAGCGCGACCAACCATTTCATGCTGAAGGGCGGCGAGGATCTGAAAGGACGCCTGCGCGAGATCAAAGTTCCGCTGCTCGTCATTCACGGGACATCGGATCCGATCTTTCCGGTCGAGCATGGCGCAGTCCTTGCCGACGCTGTTGCCGGCGGGCGGCTTGTCCGCGTCGAAGGCGGTGGCCACGAACTGCATCCCGACGACTGGGGCACGATCGTCGCCGCCATCGTGGCGCATACCGAACCCTGAAGGCAGTCTGGAACCTTGACACATTCGCCTCATGGAAATAGTTAAGTAAATGCTTCAGTGTCGGCGCTGGCTGGCACCGCTCCAGCATCGACGAACCGCAAACAGACAAGCAAAAAATGTCCCTGACGTTCCATTTCCATCCGCTGGCATCGTTCTGCTGGAAACCGCTGATTGCGTTTTACGAGAACGATACGCGCTTTACGCCGGTTATCGTCGACCTCGGCGACGAGCAGTCGCGGGCAGCATTCCTGAAGGTGTCGCCGACCGGCAAGATGCCGGCGCTGCGTGACGATGCACGCAACCGCACGGTGCTGGAATCGACCATCGTCATCGAATATCTGGCCGCGCATTATCCCGGGCCGGTCGAGCTCATCCCGGCCGAGGCCGACCTTGCCCTCCAGGTCCGCCAGGCCGACCGTTTCTACGATTTCTACGTGCAGGCGCCGATGCAGAAGATCGTCGGCGACAGGTTGCGCCCGCAGGACAAGACCGACCCGTTCGGGGTCGACGAGGCGCGCGCGCAACTGCGCAACGCCTATGCGATCATCGAGGAGGAGATGCGTTCGAAAATCTGGGCGGCCGGCCCTACCTTCACCATGGCCGACTGCGCGGCCTCGCCGGCGCTGTTCTACGCCAACAAGGTCGAGCCGTTCGGCGACAGCTATCCGGCCGTGAAACACTACCACGACCGCCTGCTCAAGCGGCCGTCCTTCGCCCGGGTGGTCGAGGAGGCGCAGCCCTACTTCAAGTTCTTTCCCTACAATAACGGCTGATCGCGATGCTGCACGATCCCGCCCAGCTCGACCTGATGTTCCAGGCGCTCGCGGACCCGGCCAGGCGCAGCATGGTCGAGCGGCTGTCGCGTGGGCCAGCCTCGGTCAGCCAGTTGGCCGAACCGCTGGCGATGTCGCTGTCGGCCGTCGTCCAGCATCTCAACGTGCTCGAAGCAAGCGGGCTGGTGCGCTCGGAAAAGCTCGGCCGCGTGCGCACCTGCCAGATCGCGCCGCAGGCGCTGCGCAGCGCAGAACACTGGATCAACGAACGGCGGCTGACATGGGAGCGTCGGCTCGACCGGCTCGGCGATTTTCTCGCCGGGACCGAATGACCTGAAGCAGAGGAGAAATGACCATGCCCGGCAAAAGCAGAGCGGAGTTGATCCGCGGCTATTTTTCCGCCTACCAGGCGAATAACAAGGCTGCCGTCGCGGCGGTGCTCGCCGACGATTTCACCTTCACCAGCCCCTATGACGACGCCATCGACCGTGCGACCTATTTCGAGCGCTGCTGGCCTGACAGCCCGGCCTTCAGCTCGATCGTCATCGAGCGGATATGCGAGGACGAGGACGCCGCCTTTGTCCTCTATCGCTGCGAGACGGCGGACGGAAAGACCTTCCGCAACACTGAACTGCATCTGTTCCATGACGACAGGTTGCGCGCCGTCGAAGTCTATTTCGGCGCGTCCTATCGCGACGGCGTCTTCGTCGCGCAGAAACCATCAAGCTGACCAAGAGGACCTGACATGGCCGAACGATCCGTCGTCCACTCCACCTTCGTCCTCGAGCGCCTCTATCCAGTTGCACCGGCGAAAGTCTATTTCGCGCTCAGCGATCCGGCCGCCAAGCGGCGCTGGTTCGCCGACCCCGACAACCCGATGACCCACAGGCACGAAATGGATTTTCGCGTTGGCGGCCAGGAGGTCAATGCCGGCGGGCCGAAGGACGGGCCGATCCACACCTATACCGCCACCTATCAGGACATCGTGCCCAACCAGCGCATCGTCTACAGCTACGACATGCTGTTCGGTGATGTCAGAATCTCGGTTTCGCTGGCGACAATTGAGCTTCGCCCGGAAGGCACGGGCACGCGTCTGGTGCTGACCGAGCAGGGCGCGTTTCTCGATGGGCACGACACACCGTCATCGCGCGAGCATGGTACCGGATTCCTGCTCGATGCGCTGGGCAAGGCGCTGGCAACGGACACTTGAAAGCCAGGGAGGCGAGCTGGAATCGCGGCCTATGCTTCCCAGAACTGATCAAGCCAAATATTGAGCTTGAGGAAGCCGCCACTGCTGACTGTATAGACCCGCCTCGTGCCCTCAGCCTTGGCCTGAACCAGACCGGCGTCCAGCAACACTTTCAAATGCTGGGACACGGCCGGGCGGGAGACTGGCAGGCCCGAAGCCAGTTCGTTGACGGTTTTCGGGCCACGCCGGAGCTCTTCCAGAAGATAGCGCCGGTTGGGGTCGGCAATCGCCATGAAGGCGTCAGAAAAGATCATGCCTATACTTGTGGGGCAAAGCTTTTCAAATCTCAACCGTCGGCTTCCGCTTTTCTGAGCCGCAGTGCTTCAGGGGTGACCGAGCGATCGGCCGGCTGGGTCTTGAAGGCATCGCGGTCTTCGATCGGCACCGGCGCGCGGCGGCTGATGCGCAGCAACGTGTAGGCGGCGAGGCTGAGATGCGCCAGCGCGGTGGCCAGGAACAGGCCTTCGGGGCGGAGCCAGCCCATCAGGGCGGCAGCCAGCAAGGGCCCGATCATGGTTCCAAAGCCATACAGAAGCAGCAGGCCGCCCGAGACCTTGACGAAATCCTCCGATCGGGCGTGGTCGTTGGCATGCGCCACGGCGATCGAATAGAGCGTGTAGGCAAAGGCGCCGTAGGCGGCGGCGAAGACAATGACGAGGACGGCGGAACGCGGTTCGAACAGGAAGATCAGGATGGCGAACAGTGCGGCGCCGAAAGCCGCGCCCGCCAGCACGAAACGGCGGTCGGTCTTGTCGGAGAGGCGTCCGGCCGGAAGCTGCATGGCCGCGCCGGCAATAACGACAAGGCTCATCATCAGTGCGATCTGGGCGGTGGAGATGCCGATACGGGCGCCGTAGACGGCGCCAAGCGTGCCCCAGGCGCCATTGGCGATGCCGACCAACAGGCAGGCGATCGCCGACACCGGCGAGTTGGCGTAGAGACCTTTGACATCGAGCTTGACGTCCTGCAAAGGCTTGGGAGACGAAGCCGACGACACCGCGGTCGGGATCAGCGACAGGCAGAACAATATGCCGGTGATCATGAACAGCGACGCCGATCTGACGTCGCCGCCCGCAACGATCATCTGGCCGCCCATGATCGAGGCATAGGTGACCATCATGTAGAGGCCGAAGACGGTGCCGCGGTTCTCGTTGGTGGCCTTCTCGTTCAGCCAGCTTTCGATGACCATGAAGGCTCCGGCCATGGTGAAGCCGGTGAAGGCGCGCAGCAGGATCCAGACATATTCGTCGATGATCAGGCCGGTAAGCAACGCCACGATGGCGCCCGAAGCGGCAAAGGCGCCGAACGCCCGGACGTGGCCGGCGCGGCGCACCAGGCGCGGTGCGAAGAAGCAGCCGGTGACGAAGCCACCGGCCCAGGCCGTGCCCATCAGGCCGAGCGATGCGGTCGAAAACCCTTCGATCTGGCCGCGCAACGGCAACAACAGGCCGTGCAATCCCGACGCCGCAAGCAGGAAAGCGGTGCCGCGAAGCAGCGAGAGGATCGGCCTGTAGCTTGCAAACATTGTTTGATCCGTCTGGAGATTCGGTGGCGGGGTCTGAAGACAGGCGCATTCGGGCTTTTCGGCGGCGGATGCTCAACGCCGAAACTAACGCGAAAACTAGCCGCGGCGAAACAGGGCTTCGGCCGCCGATTTGGTGCTGCCCTTGGTCTGGAGCTCGGCTTCGAGCCGGGCAATCTCCTCGCGCAGGATGCTGATCCGTTCGGTAAGGTCACCGACCGAAAGCAGCGACAGATCCTGTCCGATCTCATGCGGGCGGGCTTTCTTTTTGGGTTCGTCGTCGAAGATCGCCATCGTCGCTCCTCCCTATTCAGTATTGGGCTGATTTGGCCATTTGCCTGATCCGGCAATCAGCATACATAGGGCAGGGGCGCAGATGCAAACAGCCGGCAAGAAGGTGGCAGCCGGCGACAGACCGGCGGACCGAGACGGGAAATTTCATGGCGAGCGGACATAAAATTCCAGCCACGATGACGGCCATCGCAATCTCGCAACCGGGCGGGCCGCGGGTGCTGAAACCGGAAACGCGCGACGTGCCGGTGCCTGGTCCCGGCGAAATCCTGATCCGGGTGCGTGCGGCCGGCGTCAACCGCCCCGACGTGCAGCAGCGCAAGGGCGCCTATCCGGCGCCGCCCGGCGCCTCCGACCTGCCCGGTCTCGAGGCATCGGGCGAAGTGGCCGCCCTTGGCGACGAGATATCGCGCTGGCGCATCGGCGACCGGGTCTGCGCGCTGACGCCGGGGGGCGGTTATGCCGAATATGTCAAGGTTCATGCCGGCAGCGTGCTGCCGCTGCCCGCCGGCTTCACCCACACGGAGGCGGCCGCGGTTCCGGAAAACTATTTCACCGTCTGGCACAATGTGTTCGAGCGCGGCGGCTTGAAAAAGGGTGAGACGCTGCTGGTCCATGGCGGCTCATCGGGCATCGGCACCACGGCGATCCAGCTGGCGTCGGCCTTCGGCGCGTATGTCGTCACCACCGCCGGCTCGAAGGAGAAATGCGACGCCTGCCTGAAGCTCGGCGCCGACCGGGCGATCAACTACCGCGAGGAGGATTTCGTCGCGGCGGTCAAGGATGCGACCGGTGGCAAGGGGGCCGACGTCATTCTCGACATGGTCGGCGGCGACTATATCGCGCGCAACTACGAGGCCGCCGCGGTCGAGGGCAGGATCGTCCAGATCGCCGTCCAGGCCGGCGCGGTGGCGAGCGCCGATTTCTCGAAAATCATGGTCAAGCGGCTGACCCACACCGGCTCGACGCTGCGGCCTCGCACGGTCGAATTCAAGGCGGCGCTCGCCGCCGCACTGGAAGCACAGGTGTGGCCGCTGCTCGGCACCCGGAAGGTAGCGCCGGTGATGGACATGATCTTCCCGCTGACCGACGCCTGGCGGGCGCATGAGCGCATGGAAGAGGGCGAGCATATAGGCAAGATCGTTCTCGACGTCGGCTAGTTGGGGCGAGATTCAGGTGAGGCCGGCCTGCGAATGGCGGCTCCCTGCGCTTCCGGCCTTCGCCGGCCGAAGCCCTCAGAGGGGTTGCGGCAGTTAAGGCTACGGCCGGCGTAGGCCGGGCTTCGTACTGAAGTACGCTCCGCTCCGGCCTTCGCCGGCCGAAGCCGTCATAAATGCCTCCGCTCTATGAAGGCTACGGCGGGCGTAGGCCGGTTCTCGGGAGCCGCCATTCTCTGCTCGGCCTGACCTGAACCTCGCGCCATGCTCCGCGCTCAGCCTGTCGGCAAGATGAACAGAAGCTTAATGCTGAAATGCAGCATTTGCATTGCGGCTATGCAAAGACGTCTGTTCAATTCGTGGGCAGCACTGCCTATCTAAGCGTCATCGAAACGATTTGATCCAACAACTGGAGGACAACCATGAACCCGATCCGCGCTTTCCGTAACTGGCGTATGTACAACGAAACCGTGCGCGAGCTGAACAAGCTCAACGCCCGTCAGCTCAGCGACCTCGGCATCAGCCGCGGCGACATCGAGAGGATTGCCCGCAAGGCCATCTAATTCGAAGCCTGGTCGGCCGATGAGGCCTGACCACGCGGCAGAAGCAAGAGCCGCCGCAGACGGTATCCCGTCGCCGGTTCCGAGCCCGCTGGACCCTGTCCGGCGGGTTTTGTCGTTTTGGACCCCCTGTACAACTCGGCATCAATGATCGCCGGAGCCGAGGTCCTCCTGGCCTCCCCCGCTGTCCGGTGTCCGACGGCTGCGCCCTGCGCCAAAAACATTGCGAAACGGCAGCGGAGCGGTTATACAGGCCGCGAATTTCCCATTTTGGTGGCTCTAAACCACCGCCCGCGCGGGAACGCGGGCGAACGAGAAGGATTTTTGAAATGGCCAATACGCTGCTGATGCCCAAGGCGACCGCCGTCTGGCTGGTCGACAACACCGCGCTTTCCTTCGAGCAGATCGCGCAGTTCTGTGGGTTGCATCCGCTCGAGGTCAAGGCGATCGCCGACGGCGAATCGGCGCAGGGCATCAAGGGCATGGATCCGATCATGACCGGACAGCTGACCCGCGACGAGATCGCGCGCGCCGAGAAGGATCCGAACCAGCGCCTGAAACTGTCCGACCCCAAGGTGCGGGTGCCGGAATCCAAGCGCAAGGGTCCCCGCTACACACCGCTGTCGAAGCGCCAGGACCGGCCCAACGCCATCCTGTGGCTGGTCCGCAACCATCCGGAATTGAAGGACGCGCAGATTTCGCGCCTGGTCGGCACGACCAAGTCGACGATCGAACAGATCCGCGAGCGCAAGCACTGGAATTCGGCCAATCTGCAGCCGATGGACCCGGTGACGCTGGGTCTCGCTTCGCAGATCGACCTCGACATGGAAGTCAACCGCGCCTCGCGCGGCCGCGAGCAGGCGCAGCCTGTCGGCGACACGCTGCTGCCGGCTGCCGTGACCGAGCGCCTGGTGCCGGCGCCGGAGAAGCCGAAGGACGAGGATGCCGAGCTCGACGCAAACGCCGTGTTCGCCAAGCTCTCGGCGCTCAAGTCCAAGAAGGAAGATGCGGACGACGAGTAAGGTTTGCGACAGTTCATCAAAAAAGCCCGGCGCGAGTGAACTGACCCCATAAAGTAGGACGGTTCATTGAGTTGGCAGGTTTAAGGGCTGGTTCCTGTATTGCACAGGGGCCAGCCCTTTCAGTTTCAGTTTGATGCGGCGGTGGTTGTAATAGTCGATGTAGTCCGTGATGGCGTCGTCCAGGCTTTGAACGGTGTCGAAGGTTCCGGGATGGAAGAGCTCGGATTTGAGGATGGCAAAGAAGCTCTCCATTGGGGGCGTTGTCGAGGCAATTGCCTTTGCGTGACATGCTCTGTTGGAGGCCTCTGGCTTCCAGCCTGCGTTGGAATGCCGACATCTGATACTGCCATCCCTGATCGGAATGCAGGATCGGCCTTTCGTTCTCACCAAGCCGGGCGAGGGCTTTGGTCAGCATATTGTCCACCATTTTGAAGCGTGGCCGCCGCGCCGTCTCGAACGCGACGATCTCGCCATTGTAGAGATCCATGACCGGGGACAGATAGAGCTTGTCGCCGGCCAGGCTGAACTCCGTCACGTCGGTCACCCATTTGCGGTTGGCGCGGTCGGCGCCGAACTTGCGCTGCAACAGATCGGGAGCGGTCCGCCCAGCCTCACCCCTGTAGGAGCGATACTTCTTCGGCCTGACCAGCGACTTCAATCCCCATCCCGGCCATCAGGCTCTGGACGGTCTTGTGGTTGACGCGCCGGCCCAACCGGTGCAGTTGCGCAGTCACCCGGCGATAGCCGTAGCGACCCTTGTGGCTGTCGAAGATGGCCTTGATCGCCGCCTTCAGCGCCGCATGGCGGTCCGAGCGCTTCGCTGCTTTCTGTCTGTAATAGAACGTGCTGCGCGCAAGCTTCGCCAGTTCGAGCAGCCCCTCAAGCGAATGCAACGGCCTTAACGCCTGGACGGCTTGCGCTTTTTGAGCGCATGTCCCTGCGTTAAGGCCTCCAGTTTTTTTAGGTAGTCGTTCTCCATCCGCAGATGCTTCAGCTCAGCCAGCAGTTCTTCGCGGCTTTTGGCCTCGTCACTGGCTGCAACAGGCACTGCGGGGGACGGCGGCTTTGACATGGGTCGTCCTCTGGGACGCGGGCCGAGCGCCTCTATCCCGCCCGCATGATAGCGCTTCTCCCAGCCCGTCAGGCAACTGGCATTGCGGATATTGAACAATGCAGCCGTCTGCCGATACGACAGACCTTCCTCCCACATTCGCTCAAGCACCGACAGCCTGAACGCCGCGTCGTAACGACCGTACTTACCAGATAGCCCGGCATCGCCATGCGCCTGGTACAACGCAACCCACTTGCGAACAGTGGCCGCATCAACGCCATGCATCGACGCCGCACTCGCGTAGCTCTCATCCCCGCCTAAATAGCTATCGACAACCGAGCGCTTGAAACTCTCGCCGTGTCTGGACATGCAAAACCCCCGAAGGTTGTGTCCAACTTTCGGGGGTCAGTTCATCGAGCGGGCTTTTTCATTGATTGTCGAAGTCTCAGCTGCGCGCCGCCCGGTCCGGCGTCATGCCATAGTCCTCCGAGCGTTCGACGGCGCGGTAGAAGTCGGCAAGCTGCTTGCCGCGCTCCGGCTTGAAGATGCGGCCGGCGATGACCACCGAGGCGATGCGGTCGATGCGGAAGGCGCGGAAATCGTCGCGCATCTCGCACCAGGCAACCAGCGTCCATACCTTGCCCCAGAACCACAGACCGAGCGGACGGATGTCACGCCCGGTGCCGCGGCCGGCCTCGTCGCGGTAGTCGATGGTCAGCACCTGTCGCTTCTCGACAGCGCGCTCGATCACGTCGATCGCCTCACGCGCGGCGTCGCTCACCACCCACATCGGCGTGTGGATCTCGGTGCGGGCGATGCGGTCCTTCTCGGCGTCGGGCAGGACGGCGCCGATCTTGACCAGCGCCTCGTCGGCCGCTCGCGCCATAGCAGCGCCGCCAAAGGCCCGCACCATGCGGGCGCCAGCGACCAGCGCGACGATTTCGTCACGCGTGAACATCAGCGGCGGAAGGTCGAAACCCTCCCTCATCATGTAGCCGACGCCGGCCTCGCCGTCGATCGGCACTCCGGTCGACTGCAAATCGGCGATATCGCGGTAGATGGTCCGCTCGGAAACCTCGAGCCATGTGCCGAGCTTCTGGGCGGTGACCAGCCGGCCGCCACGCAGGTGCTGCACGATCTGAAAGAGCCTGTCGGCACGTCGCATCGTATGGTCCCTCGGCTGCTTGTCTATGAATGTCATGGTCCCAAAACCGGTTCCGGGTGACATCCATGTCCTGTTTTATGCTTGTCGTTCTCCCAAAAACCGCTGCGCACTTTTGGGCGACACGCATTATGGTTTAAGTCCTTCGCGCTTGCGCTGCACGGCGACGAATTCCGCGCCGAAGGACAACTTCTTCGTTGTCGGCGTGTTCACGTCGAGCACACGCCAGTACGGCGTGATATCGTTCAGCGTCATGCCGCGTTCGAGATCCTCATTGGCGGCTTCGGCGACGGTGCGCAGATGATAGCCGATGGTGACCGGACATGTCACTTGCGCCCCATGCTCGATGGCGAGGGCGGTGCGCAAGGCGCGTACATCCATCTCGACGCCGTTGGGGATCGTGCGAATGAAATCATCGACCTGACGGGCCGTCGGCACCAGCATCGGCTGGCCCTCGACGACGTCGCCCATTGTGCGTGGCGTCGGCTTCACGCCGTTGACGCCCGGCGTGTTCAGCCTGTCGTTCCAGCTTTTCACCATTCATGTCTCCTGACACGTTTATGGCATGGTGCTCCTGACAGCATTCTGTCAGGAGCCTTCAGCATTGTCCGCAGCAGGCGCCAAAAGTCTTTGCGCCAGCCCGAGGGGTCGCCGCCCGGGGGTCGATGTCAATGATCCGGGCGTTGCGGGGTCCGCATCCAAGCATTGTCATGTAAAACGCCTCAGATCTCGCGAATGCGGCTGTGACCCTCATACATATCCGGCCAGCCAATGTCCTTGCGGATGTCCGCCGGCAAGGAGTTCAGGAAGCGCTGGGTACGAACTTCATTGCGCATCGTGCGGATCTTGCCGACATAGTGCTGTACGCTGTTCAAAATACCAAAGCTGTTCATGACCATCTCCTCTTCTCTGATGGAGACACTATCGCATACCCCTCCTGACAGCAGTCTGTCAGGAGCATGTCAGGTCGTTGAAGAAAGCTGCGAGGTGCTTGGCGGTCGGTTCGGAAACGAGCCTTTTGTCAGGAATGGCCAAGTCGACCGAGACCATGCAAGAACCGCTTTGACAGCCTGTCGCGATGCTGCTCAAAGGCGGGCATGTCGAAACTCCTCGCGCTCGTCATCATCGGCATGATGGCCATTCAGCTGATCAAGCCGCTCGGCTGGCCGGGCCTGAAGCGGCGCGGCGATTTCTGGAAGCTGGCCCTGATCGCCATGGCGGCCATCGCGCTGGCGGGTGCGCTGGGGCACTGGGCATAGCCTTGAGGGTCAGGTCGGGTCCACCGTTCCCATGGCAATCATCCGGATGGCGTTGAGGCTGGGCACGAAGAAGTAATCGCCACCGCGCGTCGTCATGAATTCCGGCAGGTTCGCCGCAATAAAAGGCGTGGCGTTGGCCGGGCCGGCCGGAATGACATGCTTGCTCGATTCGGCACGGTTGCCGGTCAGCGTGCAGGTGTCGTTGCCGGTTTCGGAATCCAGGCCGTAGCTCATCCATTGCTGCTGGATGATATTCTGGCTCAGATCCATTGGAAGCAGGCTGCAATCAACAGTATTTGGAAATACTCGCGTCAGTTCTCTGAAGCCCACCAGTCCGAGCTTGTGCCCCCTCAGGTCAATCGGCGAGCACCCATCCGACCAGATGTTCGGCCCAGGCGCGGTAACCGGCTTCCGAGGCATGAAAGCCATCGGAGGCAAAGCCGGCCTCAGGGTTGGTGATCGGCAGCCGTGGCGCCGGCATGGCGCCGCGCTCGAAACACAGGCGCTCGCCCATGCGGTTCATTGCGGTAGCGCGGATTTCGAGAATCTTGCCGAGCAGTGGCGGCATGGCCGGCGCGCGGGTGAACTCCAGCACCGGCGACCACACCACGCGCGCCTCCGGCCATTTGGCACGCAGGGCGTAGAGCAGGCCACCGAACTCCTTCTTGAAGCGCGGTACCGAGTGGAAATTCTTGGTGTCGTTGGTGCCGATGGCGAGCACGATGTGCGTCCACCGATCGGCCGACAGATTGGGCAGCACATGGTCGCGGATCTGGCCCGACGTTGCCGAGTTGAATCCGGCGGCGCGCCAGCGCACGGCAAGGCCGGTTCGTTTTGCGACCAGCATTGCAAGCTGCGCGGCAAGCCCGTTCTCGGAATTGCCGATGCCGACGGAAGCGGCCGAGGAATCGCCCAGCACCAGCAGCGAGATGGCCGGCGCCTTGCCCGATATTTCGTGCATGACCGGCCCTTGTGCCGGCAGCATGCGGGTGGTGCGGCGGCGCACGCCGAGGCCCTGCCAGACATAAACGGGGTAGGCGAGCCAGGTAAGAAGGGCCGGGAAGCGCATGGCGATACCGTTTAGAGATCAGCGGCAGCCTTAGCGCAAGTTTCGCCTGAGGTGAACGAGCTTCTAGTCGCAGCAGTTCGGCTTGTCCGCCTGCTTGTCCTGATATTCGTCATGCAACCGCACCCAGTCCATCAGGCTATGATAAGGGCCATTTTCGCCGCGGCCCTTCGGTGTCATGTCGAGATAGTCGTAAGTGCCGATCTGGGCCTCGCCGCCGCGGGCGCGCGACATAAAGGTAAGGAATATGTCGCCGTTCTCTTCCTTGTAGAAAACACTGGTGCCGGGAAGGTCCTTTGACGTGCGCGGACGCGTCTCGAAATTGTAGGTGGTGTCGCCGCCCGCGATCTGCTTGTCGGTGAAGGAGACCTGCATGTCGAAGTTGAAATCCGAGGCGTAGGACGACACCCAGTCGAATTTCCAGCCCATACGCTGCTTGTAAGGCAGCAGTTCCGCCAGCGGCGCGCGCGCAACCACCACCAGCGACACGTCGTGGTGCCTGAGATGCTGATCGGCGCCGTCTATATGGTCGGCAAGGAAGGAGCAGCCTTCGCAGCGATGGTTCGATCCTGGCGTCATCATGAAGTGGTAGACGATCAGTTGGCTGTTGGCGCCGAACAGTCCGGCCAGGTTCTTCGGACCCTGCTCGGTCTCGAAGACATAGTCCTTGCGGATTTTCATCCAGGGCAGTTCACGCCGCTCGGCGGCGATGCGCTCACGCAACCGTGTCAATTCCTTCTCGCGCGCCAGATGCGCCTTGTGCGCCTCAAACCAGTCTTCACGCGAAACCACCTTGCTGCGAGCCATGAAGTTCTCCCTGTCTGTTCACCCAAGGACGTTTGGGGTGGGCAGAAACCGACATCGCCGTCAGCTTTTGCCGAAAAGGAGATAAGGATGGACGAACTCCGTCCAAGCCGGGCTTTGCATAAACAAACCCGGGCGCATCGGCCCGGGTTGTATGACAACGGGAGGACTGCGCTCAGGCGGCCTGTTCGAGGCTCGCCTTCCATTGTCCCAGCGCCGCCAGATGGTTCATGTGGGCACGATGGGTGAAGGCGGCCTGGCCGGCGGCGACGTTCGATGCCTTGCCGCTCCAGGCCTTTTGCGGGGCGGCCTGCAAGGCGCGGCCATAGGAGAAGGTCAGCTTCCACGGATGCGGCCCGATGGCGTTGATGGCGTTGAGGTTGGCGGTAGCCTCCTCGTCCGACTGCCCGCCCGAAAGGAAGGCGATGCCCGGCACCGCTGCCGGTACGGTTTCGCGAAACAGTTTTATGGTCTTTTCCGCGACCTCTTCGGGGCTGCTCACCTTGCCCGACTTCCTGCCGGCCAGCACCATGTTCGGCTTCAGGATGGTGCCTTCCAGCACAACGCGCGCCGCATGCAGCTCGTCATAGAGCTTGATCAGCGTTGCCTTCGAGATGTCGTAGCAGGTGGCAATGTCGTGCGCGCCGTCCATCAGCACTTCCGGTTCGACGATCGGCACGATGCCGGCCTCCTGGCACAGTGCGGCATAGCGGGCCAGCGCATGAGCATTGGAGGCAATCGAATTGGCCGAGGGCACGCCCTTGCCGGTGTCGATGTCGATCACCGCGCGCCATTTGGCAAAGCGGGCGCCGAGCTTGTAATAATCCGCGAGCCGCTCGCGCAAGCCGTCGAGGCCTTCGGTAACGGTATCGCCGGGAAAGCCGGCGAGTGGCTTGGCGCCGGCATCGACCTTGATGCCGGGAATGGCGCCCGCCGCCTTGATGATGTCGACCAGAGGCGTGCCGTCGGCAGCCTTCTGACGGATGGTCTCGTCGTAGAGAATGACGCCGGAGATGTACTTCGTCATTGCGTCCTTGGCGCGGAACATCATCTCGCGGTAGTCGCGGCGGCTATCGGCGGTCGATTCGACGCCGATAACGTCGAAGCGCTTCTTGATGGTGCCGGAGCTCTCATCGGCGGCCAGCAGGCCCTTGCCGCCGGCCACCATCGCGGCGGCAATGTCTTCGAGACGTTCGCTCATTTTTGCTTCTCCTTGACGGTGTTGTTCCGCGCTTAAGGGAAGTCTACCGCCAAAGGAATGGCATCGGAAAGCTCGAATCGATTGAAAGTTTCCAGCGCCTCGTTTGACGCCCTCGTCCCGATCAGGCCTGCTTCTTCAGGACGTCGACGCCGGGCAGCGGCTTGCCTTCCATCCATTCCAGGAAAGCGCCACCGGCGGTCGAGACATAGGTGAAGTCGTCGGCGACGCCGGCATGGTTGAGGGCGGCCACCGTGTCGCCGCCACCGGCGACCGAGACCAGCTTGCCGGCCCTGGTGCGGGCCGCCGCGTGCCTGGCCGCCGCCACCGTGGCGTGGTCGAAAGGCTCGATCTCGAAGGCGCCGAGCGGGCCGTTCCAGACCAGCGTCGCGGCGCGGTCGATCCATTCACCGATCGTCTTCACGGTCTTTTCGCCGACATCGAGGATCATGCCGTCAGCCGGGACATCCGAAATGGCAACGGTCTCGCTGGCGGCACCCGCCTTGAATTCCTTGGCGACGACACCGTCGACAGGCAGGATGATGGCGCAGCCGGCTTCGGCGGCCTCGATCATGATCTGCTTGGCGGTCGCGGCAAGGTCATGCTCGCACAGCGACTTGCCGACAGCGGTGCCACGCGCGGCGAGAAAAGTGTTGGCCATGCCGCCGCCGATCACCAGCGCGTCGACCTTCTTCACCAGGTTCATCAACAAGTCGATCTTGGTCGACACCTTGGCGCCGCCGACAATGGCGACGACAGGGCGGACCGGATTGCCGAGCCCCTTCTCCAGCGCCTCGAGCTCGGCCTGCATGGTGCGGCCGGCATAGGACGGCAACAGCCGCGCCAGGCCTTCGGTCGAGGAGTGCGCCCGGTGGGCGGCGGAAAAGGCGTCGTTGACGAAGATATCGCCATTGGCGGCGAGCCGCTCTGTAAAGGCCGGGTCGTTCTTCTCCTCGGTCTTGTGGAAGCGGGTGTTTTCCAGCAGCAGCACATCGCCCTTGTTCATGGCGGCGACCGCACTGCCCGCCGTGTCGCCGACGCAGTCGCCGGCAAAGCCGACGGGGCGGCCAAGCACCTCCGCGGCAGCCTTGGCGATCGGCTCCAGCGAGAATTCGGGCGAGGGACCATCCTTCGGGCGGCCGAAATGCGCGAGCAGGATGACCTTGGCGCCCTTGCCGGACAGTTCGGCGATGGTCGGCGCAATGCGTTCGATGCGGGTGGCGTCGGTGACCTTGCCGTCGGCGACGGGCACGTTGAGGTCGACGCGCACCAGCACGCGCTTGCCGCTGATATTGCCGATATCGTCGAGTGTCTTGAAGGCGGCCATGCTGATACCTTTCCGTGAAAAATCGCCGGGACCATACCTCGCATCGATGACGATGCAAGGCTTGAGCCGGGGTGCGAGCTAAATTTTGAGATCAAGGCGAAGGCTGTCGTGATGATGCGGGACGTCAGCGTGAACCGATCGCTTGTCAGCCTTCGGTCGTTATCTTTTCCGCCGTCGGCTCAAGGGCCTTCTCATTGGCTATCGCCTCTGCAGTCTGCGTCTCGGTCGGCTGGTGCCAGTTGCGGATGAAGGCGGAGACCCGATCGCCGATCTCGCCGGCGCTCAGGAACACCGGAACCCGCGCCACCGGCGCGGTCGGCTCGAAGGAGAGGCCGAGACCGGTGATCTTGCCCTTGTCGTCGACGTCGCGGACGATCAATTCGATCGGGCCGATCAGCACCCGGTCGGCATATTCGGCATGGCCGCCGAGCCGCGCCGTCACCAGCGCGCCGACGGTGAGCTTCTGCTCGGCTTCGCTCAATCCCGGAGTGTATGCGGCCTCGAGCTCTGCGGCCGAGCGGGCGGGATCGACGGCAAAGGCGCCGAAGAAGTCGGCATCCTCGGGGTCGACTACGGCGCGGCTGGCAAACAGCTTGTCAAGCAGGCGCGGATAGCGGTCGGGCACGAAGATGTAGACCTGGTCGCCGGCCGCGAGCCGGCCCATGTCCTGGAAACGCATCGAGCGGCCGTCGCGCAGCACCAGCGAGGGCCGTGCCCAGCGCGGGATGCGCTCGCCGCGCGCCACCGGGCTGCCGGGCGCGACGCGGTAGGCGAGCAGTTCGTGGTGGGCGGAGCCCGGCAGTTCGAGTTCGACCTTGTCGAGCGGCCCGAGTCTCGCCGGCACGATCAGGCCGAGCCGGCGCGCCAGCGGACCGACCGACCAGCCCTGCACCACCAGCGATACCAGCACGATGATGAAGGCGACGTTGAAGATGGTGCGGCCGTTCTCCAGTCCGCCGAGCAGTGGGGTGATGGCAAGCAGGATGGACACGGCGCCGCGCAGGCCGACCCAGGAGACGAAGGCGATCTCGGGACGCGGCAGGCGGAACGGGATCAGGCAGAGCCAGACGGCGACAGGGCGCGCGACAAACATCAGGAACAGGCCGAGCAGCACCGCCGGCACCATGATCGCCGGAAACTGCGAGGGTGTCGCGAACAGGCCGAGGATCAGGAACATGATGATCTGTGCCAGCCACGACATGCCGTCCTGGAAGCGCTTCAGGATGGTGACGGCGCGGATGTCGGAGTTGCCGGCAATCAGCCCGGCGAGATAGACCGCCAGGAAGCCCGAGCCGCCAATGGCGCCGGCGGCGGCGAACACCATCAGCGACAGGGTCAGCACGAAGATCGGCAGCAAGCCATGGTCGAGGTTGAGCCGGTCGACGAGGCGCACGATGCCGAGCCCGCCAAGCACGCCGACGACGGCGCCGAGCCCCATATTGAGCAGGAAGCCGAGGATCAGGTCGGTGACCAGCACATGGGTCTCGGGATTGGCGTGGGCAGCGATGATCTCGACCAGCGTGATGGTCAGGAAGATGGCGATCGGGTCGTTGGTGCCGGATTCGACTTCCAGTGTCGCGCGCACGCGCTCGCGCAGATTGATCTCGCCGGCGCGCAGCAGGAAGAACACCGCAGCCGCGTCGGTCGAGGCGACGGCAGCTCCAAGCAGGAAGGATTCCAGCCAGCTGAGGTCGAGCAGGTAATAGGCGGCGGCGCCGAACAGGCCAGTGGTCAGGATTACGCCGAAGGTCGCCAGCGACAGCGCCGGTCCGGCCGCCTGGCGCAGCGCGTTGAGCGGCGTGCCGAAACCGGAATCGAACAGGATGACCGCCAGCGCCAGTGAGCCGGCAAAATATGCCACGCGCGCATTGTCGAATTCGATGCCGAGACCATCGACGCCGCTGGCGAGGCCGATGCAGAGGAAGAGCAGCAGCAAAGGGGCGCCGAAGCGAAAGGCGATCAGGCTCGAGAACGCTGCGGCGACGACTAGCGCTGTGCCGACCAGCGTGACGAGATAGATCGCATGCTCCATCCGTGATTTGCCCCTCGAATTCCTCTTTCTACCGATTCACGGGAGAGTGGGGCGAAGGCATGGCCGGTGCAAGGCGCAAGGGTGGCTTTTTGCCTTATGCCGCTGATTTTCCGGCGTTTGGCGGCTCGGCGCGCCTTGCCCGGCGCGCTGACGAAAAACGCCCGGGCAAAGCCGGGCGTTCGAAGCTGCAAGACGATGCCTTCAGGTCAGGCGATGGTCTTGCCGAAGGCGACCGAGGTGTCGGCCATGCGGTTGGAGAAGCCCCACTCATTGTCGTACCAGGACAGCACCGAAACGAAGTTGCCGTCCATGACCTTGGTCTGGTCGAGCGCCAGGATCGACGAGCGCGGATCGTGGTTGAAGTCGATCGACACATTCGGATGATGGGTGACGCCGAGAATGCCCTTGAGCTTGCCGTTGGAGGCGGCGATCACCGCTTCGTTGATCTCCTGCACGGTGGTGGCGCGCTTGGCGATGAACTTGAAGTCGACAACCGAGACGTTGGGGGTCGGCACGCGGATCGAGATGCCGTCGAGCTTGCCCTTGAGGTCGGGCAGCACCAGGCCGATCGCCTTGGCCGCACCGGTCGAGGTCGGGATCTGCGACAGGGCAGCCGCGCGGCCGCGGTAGAGATCCTTGTGCATGGTGTCCAGCGTCGGCTGGTCGCCGGTGTAGGAGTGGATCGTCGTCATCATGCCCTTTTCGATGCCGACGGTCTCGTGCAGCACTGCGGCCAGCGGCGCCAGGCAGTTGGTGGTGCAGGACGCATTCGAGATCACGATGTGGTCCTTGGTCAGCTTGTCGTGGTTGATGCCGTAGACGACGGTGAGGTCAGCACCTTCGGCAGGCGCGGAGACGACGACGCGCTTGGCGCCGGCGGTCAAATGCGCGGCAGCCTTGTCGCGGGCGGTGAAGATGCCGGTGCATTCGAGCGCGATGTCGATGCCGAGTTCCTTCCACGGCAGTTGCGCCGGGTCCTTGATCGCGGTGACCTTGAAGGTCTCCTTGCCGACGGTGATCTGGTCGCCCGAGACCGACACTTCGTGCGGGAAGCGGCCGTGCACGCTGTCATAGCGCAGCAGATGCGCGTTGGTCTCGACCGGGCCGAGGTCGTTGACGGCGACCACGTCGATGTCCTTGCGGCCGGATTCATGGATGGCGCGCAGGATGTTGCGGCCGATGCGGCCAAATCCGTTGATGGCAACTCTGACGGTCATTTTACTCTCCCTGGGAGCTGGAGGCGGCAGATGGGTCCGCAGCTTCATAGCGGCGGATGGCACAAGAATCCAGCCGCAGAAGGCCGAATTTAAATCGATTAGGTTGGTCCACCCCGCGAATCCGCCTCGGAGGTGCGCGGGACTGACCCTGATCTTACTGGCCGTGCAGGCGGGCTTCCGCCGCCTTGGCCGCGGCTTCGGCGGTGATGCCGAAATGCGGGTAGAGCTGCTCGATGGTGCCGGAAGCGCCAAAGCCGGTCATGCCGATGAAGATGCCGTCGGAGCCGATCAGGTGATCCCAGCCCTGACGGATGCCAGCCTCGATCGCCATCTTGATCGGCGCGTTGCCGATCGTCTCCTTGCGGTAGGCGTCGCTCTGCTGGTCGAACAGTTCGAAGCAAGGCACCGAGACGACGCGGGTCGGGTGCCCGTGCTTTTCAAGCAAATCACGGGCGCCGAGCGCGATCTCGACCTCGGAGCCGGTGGCGAAGATCGTCACCGCCGCTTCGCCGCTCGCCGCGGCCAGTTCATAGGCGCCCTGGCTCGAGAGGTTCCTGGCCGAGTGCTCGGTGCGCACCGTCGGCAGGTTCTGACGGGTGAGCGCCAGGGTGGACGGGGTCTTTTCCGATTCAATGGCGATCTGCCAGCATTCGGCGGTTTCCACCGCGTCGGCCGGGCGGAAGACATTGTGGTTGGGGATGGCGCGGAGCGCCGCCAGGTGCTCGACCGGCTGGTGGGTCGGGCCGTCTTCGCCCAAACCGATCGAATCATGGGTCATGACGAAGATCGAGCGGATGCCCATCAGCGACGCCAGCCGCATCGACGGACGGGCATAGTCGGAGAAGCACATGAAGGTGCCACCATAGGCGATGAGGCCGCCATGCAGCGTCAGGCCGTTGAGGGCGGCCGCCATGCCATGCTCGCGGATGCCGTAGTGGACATAGCGCTGGCCGTAATCGTCCGGCGTGATGTTCTTGGTCTGGCTGGTCTTGGTGTTGTTGGAGCCGGTGAGGTCGGCAGAGCCGCCGATGGTTTCCGGCACCGCGCCATTGATGACTTCCAGCGCCATTTCCGACGATTTGCGGGTGGCGACCTTCGGCTTGTCGGCCGACAGCTTCTTCTTGTAGTCGGCAATGACGGCATCGAAATTCGACGGCAGCTTGCCGGCGAGGCGGCGCTCGAACTCGGTCTTCAACTCAGGCTTGGCCTTGGCCAGGCGGCCTTCCCAGTCGGTGCGCGGCTTGACGCCGGCCTTGCCGGCGGTGCGCCAGGCGTCGAGAATGTCGGCCGGAATTTCGAAGGGCGGCGAGTCCCAGTTGAAGAATTTCCGCGCGCCTGCGATCTCGTCGGCACCGAGCGGCGAACCGTGGGCCTTGTTGGTGCCGGCCTTGGTCGGGGCGCCGAAGCCGATGGTCGTCTTGCAGGCGATCATCGTCGGCTTGTCGGAATGGCGGGCGGCTTCGATGGCGTAGGCGATCGCCTCGGGGTCGGTGCCGTCAATGTGGCTGGCGTTCCAGCCCGAGGCCTGGAAGCGGGCGACCTGGTCGGTGTTGTCTGCAAGCGAAACCGGACCGTCGATCGAGATGTTGTTGTTGTCCCAGAAGACGATCAGCTTGTTGAGCTTGAGGTGGCCGGCCAGCGCGATGGCTTCCTGGGAAACACCTTCCATCAGGCAGCCGTCGCCGGCCAGCACATAGGTGTAGTGGTCGACGAGGTCGTTGCCGAAGGCGGCGTTCATGATGCGCTCGCCGAGCGCGAAGCCGACCGAATTGGCGAGACCCTGGCCGAGCGGGCCGGTCGTCGTCTCGATGCCGGTGGCATGGCCGTATTCGGGATGGCCGGCAGTCTTGGAACCCAGCTGGCGGAAATGCTTGATCTGGTCGAGGGTCATGTCCTCGTAACCGGTCAGATGCAGCAGCGAGTAGAGCAGCATAGAACCATGGCCGGCCGACAGGATGAAGCGGTCTCGGTCCGGCCAATGGGGGTTCTTCGGATCATATTTCAGAAAGCGGGTGAACAGCACTGTGGCGATGTCGGCGCAGCCCATGGGCAGGCCGGGATGGCCGGACTGGGACTTCTCGACGGCGTCCATGGAGAGAAAACGGATCGCATTGGCCATCCGGTCATGTTGTTCACGCGACGTCATGGTACCTCCGGGGTGGGAATTTGTGGGCTTGGCAGAGCCCAGGAAAGAGTGCGCGACACATAGCAGCCACGGGCTTTTAGTCAACAAATCGGCAGCACATTTGCCGGTCTTGTGATGGCTTTGAGACCTTATGGGGCGACCTACATTAGCGTTAGCGGGGGACAGTCGCGAGAGCTTTGTTGACGTTGCCTTCACCCGGTGCCTAATGTTTCCTTGTTAACGCGTTCTGAACGCGAAGCGATTCGGTGATGGGCAGGGCACAGGACGAAGGCCATGACCGGCGAAACCACACTCAAGGAAGTCATCCACAGGCTGGGCAAGGCCATCGAGGGGCTGGAAAACGCCGTCGCGGCCAAGCTCGAGCACGAGCGCGACTATTCCGAAGCCGAGGCTGAGGTGCAGCGCATGAACGCCGACCGTTCACGGCTGGCGCAGGAACTCGACAATTCCGAAGCCCGCGCCGAACGGCTGGAAGATGCCAACAAGGAAGTGTCGCGCCGCTTGGTGACCGCCATGGAAACCATCCGCGCGGTGCTGGACAGGTAGGAGCTGCAGGCCATGGCACAGGTCACGGTTTCCATCGACGGCAAGCAGTATCGCATGGCTTGCGACGAGGGTCAGGAGGAGCACCTGATCGACCTCGCCGAGCGGTTCGACCGTTATGTCTCGCATCTGAAGGATTCGTTCGGCGAGATCGGCGACCAGCGGCTGACGGTGATGGCCGGTATCATGGTGATGGACGAGCTTTCGGAGCTGCAGAAGCGGGTCAAGGGCATGGAGACCGAAGTGCAGACGCTGCGCAAGACGCGCGACGAAGCGCTGACCAAGGCCGACAAGAACGACACCGTGCTGACCAGCGCGCTCGGCGCGCTCGCCCAGCGCATGGAAGACCTGGCCACGTCGCTGGCGGTCAACAAGGCCTGAGCCTTCCCCGCACAAACGAAAGATTGTCGGCCCAACGTCGGTCCGTAGAACGAAAGTGCTCGTTCCGTCGCCAATAATAGTTTCCTATTGTCCTGCAGCCGCGATTTTTGCGCTAAGATGCGGGAATGCCGGAGCGTTGACGCCGTCCACGGCCGCTCCTGACGAAATCTGTTGCTGGGGAAATAATGCCATGAGCCTTCGTATCAACGACATCGCGCCTGACTTCACCGCCGATACCACGCAAGGGCCGATCAAGTTTCATGACTGGATCGGCGACGGCTGGGCGATCCTGTTCAGCCATCCGAAGAATTTCACCCCGGTCTGCACCACCGAGCTGGGCACGATGGCGGGGCTCGAAGGCGAGTTCAAGAAGCGCAACGTCAAGGTCATCGGCATTTCCGTCGATCCCGTTGCGAGCCACGACAAGTGGCAGGCCGACATCAAGACGGCGACCGGCCAGACGGTGAATTACCCGCTGATCGGCGACAAGGACCTCAAGGTGGCCAAGCTTTATGACATGCTGCCGGCGGGCGCCGGCGAGACGTCGGAAGGCCGCACGCCGGCCGACAACGCCACGGTGCGCTCGGTCTATGTCATCGGGCCGGACAAGAAGATCAAGCTGGTGCTGACCTACCCGATGACGACGGGCCGCAACTTCGACGAGATCCTGCGCGCGGTCGATTCCATGCAGCTGACCGCCAAGCACCAGGTGGCGACGCCGGCCAACTGGAAGCAGGGCGAGGATGTGATCATCACCGCCGCGGTTTCGAACGAAGATGCGGTCAAGCGTTTTGGCGCTTTCGAGACGATCCTGCCCTATCTCAGGAAGACCAAGCAGCCGTCAGCCTAGGTTTTCTCCGTCGGAGCTATTTGGGGCTTCAGTCCTATTTGTGGCAAGGCGTGCTTGACCGGCGCGCTTTGCCAGATGACCATGCTCTTGTTCAACCCGACGGAGAAAACGGTTCCTGTCGGGCAAGGGGCAGGGGGGCCGGACATTGGACATCGCTTCGGCCAAACCTGAGGTCGCCGGCTTCTACGACAAGCCGACCGGCGCCATCCAGTATGTCGTCACCGACCCGGTGACGAGACGCTGCGCCGTCATCGACCCGATCCTCGATTTCGACGAAAAATCCGGCGCGACGGCGACGAAGAATGCCGACGCCTTGCTGGATTTTATCCGCGAAAACGGGCTGGAGCTCGAGTGGATCCTGGACACCCATCCGCATGCCGATCATTTCTCGGCGGCGCACTATCTCCGGGAAAAGACCGGCGCGCCGACGGCGATCGGCGACAGGATCATCGAAGTCCAGGCGCTGTGGAAGGCGATCTACAACTGGCCGGATTTCCCCGCAGACGGCTCGCAGTGGGACCGGCTGTTTGGGGAAGGCGAAACGTTCATGATCGGCAACCTGCCGGTCAAGGTGCTGTTCTCGCCCGGCCACACGCTCGCCTCGATCACCTATGTCGTCGGCGACGCCGCCTTCGTCCACGACACGCTGTTCATGCCCGACAGCGGCTCGGCAAGGACGGACTTTCCCGGCGGCAGTGCCGCGCGGCTGTGGCATTCGATTGAGGGCATTCTGGCGCTGCCGGACGATACGCGCGTGTTCGTCGGCCACGACTATCAGGCCGGCGGCCGCGAGCCGTGCTGGGAGAGCACGGTCGCCGAGCAGAGGGCAAAGAATATCCACCTCGTTGCGGCGCGCAGCGAAGCCGAGTTCGTCGACTTGCGCGAAGCGCGCGACAAGACACTGCCGATGCCGCGGCTGATCCTGCATGCGCTGCAGGTCAACATGAATGGTGGACGGCTGCCGGAACCGGAGGCCAATGGGAGGCGGTATCTGAAGTTTCCGCTTGATGGGCTTTGAGAGGGCAGTGGCGAAGCTGCCGATCTCCCCCTCAAGGGGGGAGATCAGCTGTTGTCCGACTTTCGCTAACCGCCGACGGACGACAAAACAAAAAAGGCGGCGCCGGTTTCCCGACGCCGCCTTCTGTTCCTTAACCGAACCCAGCCTTAGGCCGCCGGCTGCGCCTCGATCGTGCGCAGCGCCTGCATCTGGCGCTTGGCGGCGGCCTTGACCGCGTCCTGCACCTTCTCGAAGGCGCGCACCTCGATCTGGCGCACGCGCTCGCGGCTGATGTCGAACTCGGACGACAGTTCTTCCAGCGTCAGCGGCTCCTCGGCGAGGCGGCGGGCCTCGAAGATGCGCCGCTCACGATCGTTGAGCACGGCCAGAGCGCCCGACAGCATGCCGCGGCGGTTTTCCAGCTCGTCCTGCTCGATCAGCATGTCTTCCTGGCTTTCGTGGTCATCGACCAGCCAGTCCTGCCATTCGCCGGATTCACCTTCGCTGGCGCGGATCGGCGCGTTCAGCGACGCGTCGCCGGACAGGCGGCGGTTCATCGACACGACTTCAGCTTCCGACACGTTCAGCCGGGTGGCGATCTCGGTGATCTGGTCGGGCTTGAGGTCGCCATCGTCCAGCGCCTGGATCTTGCCCTTCACCTTGCGCAGGTTGAAGAACAGGCGCTTCTGATTGGCGGTCGTGCCCATCTTGACCAGGCTCCACGAGCGCAGGATGTACTCCTGGATCGAGGCCTTGATCCACCACATGGCGTAGGTCGCGAGGCGGAAGCCACGCTCGGGTTCGAATTTCTTGACGGCCTGCATCAGGCCGACATTGCCTTCCGAGATCACTTCGCCGATCGGCAGGCCGTAGCCGCGATAGCCCATGGCGATCTTGGCGACGAGCCGAAGATGGCTGGTGACGAGCTTGTGCGCAGCGGAAGTGTCTTCATGCTCGGCGTAGCGCTTGGCGAGCATGTACTCTTCCTGCGGCTGAAGCATCGGAAAGCGGCGGATTTCTTCCAGGTAGCGGCTGAGGCCGCCTTCGCCGGAAACAATACTGGGTAGTGACTGGGCCATGATTGCGCCCCCTCTCTATTGGAGTGATGCCCCCGAAACGCGGCGGGCATGTGACGCGAGCACCAAAAGGCTCGCCCGCGGTAACTGATTTATATAGGAACAAAACCAGAAAAGACAGGCATTTGTTCAACTCGAAACAGTGTGTCACGCTGAAGTGAACAATGCCGCTCAGGTTTTAGCTGGCTTGTTTAAACGCAATTCCGGACGGAAAACCGTTTCACACTTTTCCTGGAATTGCTCGGGTTCAGAGTTTGCGGAAGCCGCCGACGAGTTCCTCCATGTCCCCCGGTATCGGCGCCTCGAACCTCATCGATAAATGGGTAGCCGGGTGCCGAAATGCAAGAAGCCAGGCATGCAAAGCTTGCCTGGAAAATGCCTTGACCTGACCCTTCAGCAGTTCGGGCAGCCGGTTGGCCTTGGTGCGGAAGGCCTGGCCGTAATCGGGGTCACCGATGACGGGATGGCCGATATGAGCCATGTGAACGCGGATCTGGTGGGTGCGGCCGGTTTCCAGCCGGCATTCGACCAGGCTGGCGGTGGCGAACGCCTGCTGGCCCTCGGCGAAACGCTCCTTGACGGTGAAATGGGTCACGGCGTGGCGGGCATCGTCACGGCCTTCCGGCACGACGGCGCGGCGCACGCGGTCGGCGGCACGGCCAAGCGGCGCGTCGACCGTTCCGGTCGGCCGCGACGGGATTCCCCAGACCAGCGCCAAATAAGCACGTTCGAGGTCGCCGGTGCGGCCGTGGTCGGCAAAGGCCTCCGACAGCGCCTTGTGGGCGCGGTCGGTCTTGGCCACCACCATGACGCCGCTGGTTTCCTTGTCCAGCCGATGGACGATGCCCGGCCGCCTGACGCCGCCAATGCCTGAAAGACTGTCGCCGCAGTGGTGGATCAGGGCATTGACCAGCGTGCCGGTCCAGTTGCCGGCGCCGGGATGGACGACGAGGCCGGCCGGCTTGTTGATGACGATCAGCTCGTCGTCCTCATAAAGCACGTCGAGCGCGATGGGCTCGCCTTGCGGTTCGGCCGGTTCGGGCTTGGGCATGACGACCGATACGCGCTCGCCGGCACTCATTTTGCGCTTGATCTCGTCGACCGGCTTGCCGTCGATCGAAACGGCACCTTGCCGGATCAGCATCTGCACCCGGCTGCGCGACATGTCAGGCCCGAGGGCGCTCGCCAGCCATTGGTCGAGGCGTTGGCCGGCCGCTTCCGCGCCGGCTTCGAGCACGGTCGGCGCCGCCTCTATGAATTGTCCAGCCTCTATCAATTCAGGGGTCTCTTCGTTATGAGCGCTCATCGAAAAAGTTCCGGAAAGTTCTGCCATGGCCCGGCCCGTTGCCGACGAAGAAGAAAAGCCGCTCGATCCCGAGATCGAAAAGGTGCGCGGCAGGCTCATCCGTTTCATGGCCATCAATCTCGGCCTGCTTTTGCTGGCCCTTATGGTGGTGATCGCGGCCATTGTCTACAAATCGCGCAAAGCGCCGCCCGCGAACCCGCCGCTCGCCAGTGACATCCAGGTGCCGGGTGGCGAGCCGTTGGCCGAGGACATCGTGCTGCCGGTCGGGGCCAAGGTGATCAGCCAGTCGCTGTCGGGAAACCGAATTTCAATCGACACCGAGCTTGCCGATGGCAGCCGCGCCATCTTCGTCTACGACATGACGGAGCGCCGCCTCATCGGCCGCTTTGCCATCCGCAACAAATGAGCGGGCGGCAATTGTGAGCGGCTTTGCCAGACATCGCCGGGTCGCGACCGTCGCGCTGGTCGTCGCCAACTATGACGAGGCGATTGCCTGGTATGTCGAACGGCTCGGCTTTCTGCTGACCGAAGATGTCGATCTCGGCGGCGGCAAGCGCTGGGTAACGGTGGCGCCGGCGAACGGTCACGGCGCAAGGCTGCTTCTGGCCGAGGCTGACGGCGAGGCGCAAGAGAAGAGCATCGGCAACCAGACAGGCGGCCGCGTCTTCCTGTTCCTCGAAACCGACGACTTTGCCCGCGACCACAGAGCAATGTCGGCAAAGGGCGTCGACTTCCGCGAAGCGCCGCGCCATGAGCTCTATGGTACGGTGGCCGTGTTCGCCGATCTCTACGGCAATCTGTGGGATTTGATCGAGCCGAAACGTTAGGTCCGCAAACCGACATTCCACAGAAGCGGCCCGGCCGTTCGAAGCCCAGTTGCTTTTTCCAAACCGTCAGCCTATATCGCCGGTTCTTGAACGCGCCCATCGTCTAGCGGTCAGGACACCGCCCTCTCACGGCGGGAACAGGGGTTCGATTCCCCTTGGGCGTACCAAGTATCGGCTGGGCCGTTTCTTTCATTCACATTTCAGACAAGCCCCGCGCGGATCGCGTTCGGCCGTGAGGGTCGGCGGCATCAGCGAAAATCCGGCAAGTCCGCGTACCCGGATACACCCAATTTAAGTCAGGCCGCGACGCTTGAAAGCGTAGCAATCTCTGTTACTTGCGGTGCGGGGACAGCATCTGCGGCAGCGCGGATTTGGTTGGGCATAGCAGGTATGAGTTCGGCAAAAATCATATGCCCGTGCTGTCACGGCAGCGGGCAGGTTTTCGATTGCTTGAAATGGCGTGAGTCGAAAGGGCATTGCTGCCCGCAAGGCACGCATCGGGCCGGCTGTCCGGGGCAGACCATGGCATGCGCCGAATGCGCGGGCCTGGGCACGCTGGCGGAGGCCGAACTTAGAGCCGTCGCCTAATTGGGGTGTAGTGACCTTAAGTCTCTTCCACTGCCAAACGCCGGAGGGGCCGTCGCTTCTGGCGCGCGTCGCCGTTGATTGCCCTAGCGTGATGGTACGAAGCCTATCGCTGTTCTTGAACGCGCCCATCGTCTAGCGGTCAGGACACCGCCCACTCACGACGGGACCAAGGTTCGATTCCCCTTGGGCGTACCAAGGATTTCAGCACTTAGCCAATAGTATTTTTTTCCATTCAACGTCTATGCCTTTTCACCCTAGACTGGGCCATAGTTGGATCGTTGGGGTTATGAGAGGGTGATGGAATGGACTACGTCTATGTCGACAATTCCAATCTTTATATCGAAGGTCGTCGTGTCAGTGCAGTTAAGCAGGGGCTTGCGAAGGACATCAAAGAGGCGATGAACAGTGGTGTCCTTGATCACGGCTACCAGATTAGCTTTGGCAAACTGCACGAATTTCTCTTTGGGCAGAACAATCGCCAAATCAAACGTGCTGCGCTCTTCGGATCGCGCCCGCCTCCTAATGACGGAATCTGGAAGTTTGCCAAGAAAGCCGGCTTCGATGTTCACCTCGAAGACCGAAATTATGCCAACAAGGAAAAGAAAATTGATACTGGTATTGCCACGCTATTGACGAAGGACGCTTACAAGTCTGGTGATCCGAAAAAGGATATCTTTACGCTTGTTGCGGGCGATGCAGATTATGTGCCGACCATCAAAGCACTTCAGGAAGATGGTTATAAGGTCGAGGTCGTATTTTGGAACCACGCCTCGCGCGAGCTGGCGCAGGTGGCGACAAAATTCATCGGCTTGGACAAGTATTTAGAGACGCTGCGAATGTAAGCTAACACCTTGGAGAGGGTGGAGGACTCAGTCCGCGCAGGTCAAAGCTCTCGCCAGTTGCTCGCCGAGTGGTGGCCTTCGCGAATGCCGAGGGCGGAACGCTCGTCGTCGATGTCGAGGAAGCGGGTGAAGAATCTAGGCGCGCCAAAAAGCGTTTCGCCGCTGCATGGAAGCCGATTCCAATGATGTACTTTAGGGGATGAAATGCTGGCATCATTCTTACAGACAGCATCGGTTGTAATCGCAGCGATTTCCGTAGCCATAGGCGTTACCGCATGGCGGCGATCAGCACTTGGCCAAAAACGTTTTGAGCTCGCTGAGCGGGTCTACGAACTCTTCTTGGAGGCTAGGGACGCTTTGAGCCACATTCGATCGCCCTTCGGATATGGAGGCGAAGGCTCGACCAGAAATAAGCGAGAGGGGGAAACTGAGGAGGAAACCCAGCTCCTCAACAATGCCTACGTTGCAATCGAGAGGTACAACAACAAGGCTGAGGTGTTCTCAAAGCTGATCCCCCTTAAGCACCGTTTCAGCCTTTACTTCGGCAAGGAGACTGCGGAACCTTTCACGGAGCTTACCAGCATAATAAACGAGATATTTCTAGCATCGCGCCAGCTTTCCCGATCTTGGCGTGATCAAGGGCGAAGACCAATGTCGCCGGAGGAATTCGAAAAACATCTCGAGCGAATGCATAAGGCCGAGGCCGTTTTCTGGGAGGGTGCCGAGGACCCGGATTTGCTCAAGCGCCGCATCGACGCGATGGTCGCAAAAATCGAGCGGACCTGCGAAAGCGTGATCAATCCGCGCCGCAACATCCGCACAGTTATGGCGGGTGCCCTCGCCGAGGGAAGATCGTTTCTAAGCTTGCGAAAGTTGTGACTGTTAGACACGCCGGCCGGACGTGGGCAGATTTATTCCATGAGCCGAAACCAATCACGCATCGTAAGTTGAAGGCGCAATTGCTCGTCTTCAGCAAGCGGGCTGCAATGCGCTATAGGATTTCGTAGCGCATTGAGGCTCGCCATTACCTTCTCGACTGCCCGTTTGCTAGAGAAAAGCCCGCCGAAGATATCCCAGTTAGCGGTGATTATCCCGGAGAGCTCGCCAAAGGTAGTGTAGTCCAGTTCGTCAAAGGAGCGGCGCGTTACACCGGCATCGAGCTCTTTTTGTATTCGGTTGGCAACTTCCGTCTTAATGTTAGGCAAAACGCGAGCAGTCTGCCACCAGTCCGCCGTCTTTTCAGCCGCTTCCATCACCTCAGAGACGAGCCCTCTGATGGATTTTTCTAGGGAGTAGAAAACTTCGTAGTGGTGGGACATTGCTTTCGCCTCTGCGCGAATAGCCATGTCGATCTGCGGGTAGTACTTTTCGTTTACCTCAGCGGAAATGGCGGGTAGATGACCAAGCTCAAGGCCATACTGAATGGCAATCCGGGATAGGTCTTCGGCAACCATCTGATTGGTCATTCCGAACGCCTTTATCTTGTCTAGGACAGATCTATTCATTTTCCGAAAGCAGATGCTCCTTCAGGCTTTTGAATATCGCGTTGAAAACGGCTTGATCTGAAGTAGCCGGCAGATTGAGATTGATGGTGTACGACAGGTTCAAGCCCAATCCGCTTCGCGGCATTGATTGGAGATTTTCCATCGGCAGGACGTCTTTGGCCGGAACATTTTGAGCCGCAGGTGCATCCTCGGCATCGAAGTTTGCGTAGCTCTTCAAAATCTTCAGTGTTGAAAGGGTCAGCTTGGGGACTTGGCCTTCCGCAGCTGCTCCAGTGACCTGCAGAATCAGGGACAGAAGGGCTGAATCTGATAGATCATAGAAATACTCGTTGGCATCGGATAGGGGCTTGTAGCCGTGCCTTATTGCCGCCGCCACAGCGGCCTTGTCAGTCATATTGTTTCGGAACTGCTTATAAAGATCAGTTGGACTTCCGTCAGAGGCCACAAGGCCGATCCTCTTCAGGAACGGCAGCATAGCAGCGCCCGTTCCCCCCTTCAATTGAAGTTTCGTCGTGACAAAATCCCCCGTGACACGCTCGGGCGTCGCGGCGGCCTTGATCTTCTCGAAGGCCGTCTTAATCGACCCAGGCGCTGATAAGTATGGCAATGTTGCAGGCACGATCCCCTCCTGGCGACAGGGCTCCACGATAGCCGAAGTTGCAGGGAGCGCAACTAAGCGACTGTCTAAGTGGATCGCTGAGTCGATCGGATAGGAGAGCCAATCCAGCCTTAGTCATCCAAGGCATCGTTCCGTCTTTACAATCGTCCAATCATGGCCGCGTTCGCCGCTTCTAGCGCGGAAGGGCCGATTGCATTAGCATTGCACCATGGGTCCTTGATCACGGCTTTAGCAGTGCGAAAAACGCTGGGCGGATTCGGACGGGCAGTCGATGCCTTGAGAGGAGACCGATGCAGAAACTGCAATCGCAGGGCGTCCATCACATCACGCTGGTCGGCGCCGGCCGCCAGACCTCGATCGATTTCTGGGAGGGCGTGCTCGGCATGCCGTTCATCTTCGAGCAGCCCAATCTCGACAAGCCAAGTGAAAGCCATCTCTATTTCGATCCCGGCGATGGAAGGCTTATCACCATCTTCACCGATGAGAGCCGCACGCCGGTCAAGCGGCGCACGCCGACCGAACCGGGCTGCGTCCATCATATTGCGTTCTCGGTGTCGCGCGTCACTTTCCTGCAGGCGGTGGCCCGGCTCGACGAGCGCGCCATCAAGCACAGCGGCGTCAAGGATCGCGGCTTCATGGATTCGATCTATTTCGAGGATCCGCTCGGCCTTCTGATCGAGCTGGCGTCCTACCGCTTCGAGCCGCCGGCCGGCTTCACCCATGCCGACGTCTTGATGCAGGCGCACAAGCTGCGCGTTGCGCGCGGCGACTACAACATCGCCGAAGTGCACCTTGCCGACGCGATCCAGACGCTGGTCGAACGGTCGCGCGCGACCTTGTCGGACGACCGGACGCCGAAGAATCCATACTGACGGCCAGCAAAAGGGGAGGACCACAATGGCAAAGACAGTTAAGAGCGCTGGCAAATCAGCGCCCAAGCCTGCGGCAAAAGCGGCTGCGAAGCCGGCGGCAAAAGCGGCGGTAAAGGCCGCGCCGAAGGCAGCCGCAAAGCCGGCCGCGAAAACCGCGACGAGGCCGGCTGCCAAGAAATCCGCGCCGAAGGCCAAGGCGGCGAAAAAACCGGCGCTGAAGCTCTCGATGCTGAAGCCAAGCGTCAACAACATGACCGTTCGGGTGTTTGCCCGTGCGGCCGGGTTCGACGCCGCCGAGACCGACGCCTGGGGCCATACCCGGTCGCCGGAATATATGGCGCGCAATCCGGCGCATCTGACGCCGATGATCGAGGACAAGGGGCTGCCGCGCGGCGTGCTCTGGGAGAGCTGTGCCATCATGCAGTATCTCGCCAACAAGCACGGGCTGGAGAAATTCTATCCCAAGGCGCCGGCCAAGCGGGCGATGGTCGACAGCGCCATGTTCTACCTGATCGGCACGCTCTACCCGTATGTGGCGCGCGCCACCTATCCGGCGCTGGGTTTTCCGCATTACGCCGGCGAGGTCGGCCATAGCGACGCTCATCCGGAGAAGAAGTCCGAGGCGCAGAAGGCCGCCATGGCCGCCATTGCCGAGCCGCTGGAGGTGTTTCACTCCTTCTTCAGGGACGGCAAGCCGTTCATCGGCGGCAAGCACCCGTCGATCGCCGACATACGCCTGGCATCGACGCTGGAGTTCCTGGCCGTCATCGATTATGCGCTGCCAAAATGGGCCAAGGAGTATGTCGCGGCGATGGAGAAGAAACTCGGCCAGGCCTATGCCGAGCCGGCCGGCGACGTGCGCGGCTACATCGCCTATGTGAAGTCGCAGGCCAGCGCGCAAAGCTAAGGATTCATTAACCAGAACGCTGTCTATTGAGGGCACCGCGCGACCACGGATGTACTGGCGCAAGGGTGAAGGGAAAGGTCGGCGCAATGCCGGCCTTTTGCTTTTCGCCGATGCGCCATCAGGCGCGCCTCATGCTGTAAGACATCAGGCATATTGCCATCGTCTGCTTCGACCCTACCATCATGGTCGGCGGACGACACACGAGGAGCTTTGCGATGAAGGGCGTAGCGAGAGTGTTTGCGATTGCCGGTGTTGTGTCGGTCGGAGGCTACCCGTGCAATGCCGCGCCGCTCGACACGATGGCGGAGGTCGGCGATGCCATCCAGGCGTGCTGGACGCCGCCGGCGGGTGCTGGAAATGCCAGCGTCACCTTGAGCTTCAGCTTCAAGCGCGACGGCACGCTGATCGGTCCGCCGCGGCCGACGGCGATCAAGGTCGATGGCGATGCGGATACCAGGAAGTCGTTCGTCGACGCCGCAACCACTGCCCTGCAAAAGTGCCTGCCGTTGAGCTTCTCGCCGACGCTGGCGCAAGGCGTCGCGGGCAATGTCTTCACCGTGCAATTCGCTTCGCCCAAGCAGTAGGCGAGCGGGCGAGCGTTTCACCGTTTCACAGAAACGGCGACCCCCTCTCTCGTTGTCTTGACGCAATTCCCAGGGGAAAGCGCTACGCGCTTTTCCCGGAAAAACGACTCACACTTTTCCTGAAATTGCTCTGATCAGTTGTGCGGGCGTCTGATATCGACATGCCGCTGCAGTTCCGGCGCCTCGAAGACGTAGTCGGCCCAGGCGGATTCCGGAATCTGTCCGGCCAGATAGCATTCCAGCAGCAGGCTCTGTTCGGGATCGAGCGCTCTCGGCGCCCGCTCATGGTCCAGCCCCAGCGAGTGGAACAGGTTCCTGGTCAGGCCAGAGACAGTGAAGTGAATAGACATCTTCGTCTCCTTTGCCCGACACAACGCGAGACACCGGAGAAAGGTTTCATCCGCAAGGGCCGATAACGCGGGATCGATGGTTGCGGGCGGCCTGGCTCGCCCGAGCTTGGCTTCGTCTGATCTTGAAACAAAAGTGTAATAGCGAATTTACAGGAACCGGCATAATACACTCGGGTGCAACGCCAGATCGCCGGCGCCGCGATTTCGCGCCGGGATACGTCCGGACTGCAGGCCAGGCTCGTCGCGCTCGGCTGCACGCCCGCCGCCGGGCAACAAAGACAGCGTCCGGCTGGCGCCATGATCGGCAGCAATTCGATGCTGTTTTGCGTTCGTCTCACCGACGGCTATTTCTTCCCGGCGCCGAAATCGCAGTTCGTGCAAGGCGGCGATGTCAAGGAGATGGTCGACCAGTGCCGCTACATCTGCGACGATGCCGGCGTCGACCTGTACACGCTCAGGGACCCAAGCCTTGAAACCGAAAAGATGGTCGCGCTCGATACGCGCACATCCTACAAGGACCTGCCGACGGCCTTCAAATATCGCAATGATGCGAACTTCAGGGCCTGCGACCTCAAGCGCTATCACCAGCGCGTTGCCGATCTGAGAGCGCGCACGGTGACGCCAGCCAATATGGCCAACGCGATCATTCCTTTGCCGTCAGCGAAGCCGGATCTTGGCACCGTGGCGCAACTTCCCCAGCCTGGCGCAGACGCTGCAGAGGCGAGGGGCGCCGCCCAGCGACAACCGGTCGAGCCATTGGCCGGCTCGCGGCCGGTCAGGGTGGTCGGGCCGGCTTTCTTCCCGGCGGAGTAACCTGCGCCTAGAGCGTTTCACCGTTTCACCGAAACGGCGAACCGCTCTATGTCTTTGTTTTACGCAATTCCGGACGGAAAACCGTTTCACACTTTTCCTGGAATTGCTCTAGTACCAGCTATTCGCAAACCATCCTGTAGCGTTTGCCTGGTTCGCTGACATTCTTGCAGGTGAGCGGATTGGCCGGTTCGGAAGCCATGCTGGGCGGGCTGGACCTGACGTGCCGCCTTGGCGCAGCTATTTGTGTTGTGTGCCTGCGTGCCGCGGGCCGGTAGGGCTCCTGCGGCGGCGGCGTCGGAAACACACCGGCTGCCGCCTGCATCCGGCTGGCCTCAGTCTGCGACGGATCGCGATCCCAGACCCGCCTGATATCGAGCGGCTTCGGGATCACCACCGTGCCGTCATAGCTGCGTGCGCAGCCGCTGCCCGCAAGCAGCGCCAGGCACAGGAAACAAGGCACGATCCAACCGGTCATCAGCAACACCCCCGCCGACTTATAGCCCGGCCGGGGTTCCGCCGACAACCGGCGGAATACCGCAGGGCAATGTGGCTCTGGCCGCAGTCTGGATGGTTATGGTTAGCGGATCATTAATGCTTCTCGGGCACATTCCGCCGGCGAACCGCTGAGGGGATTCGGCCTTGGCTTTCGGGGTGGGAACGGGATGGCTGACGGGACTGTTGGAACACGCGGCGGACGCGGTTCCCGAAAAGGGGTGGTGAACGGCCAGGATACGTCCGTCGGGGTTTCGCCCGAAGCGCTGCGCGAACTGGTCGGGGCCGGCGCCGACTGGGTCTGGGAGACCGACGCCGAGCTGCGCTTTTCCTGGCTTTCGGAGAACTACCAGGCCGCCACCGGCATCGATCCGGCCAGCATTCTTGGCCGTTTCCGCTTCGATTTCCTCAAGCAGATGGTGCACGGCAATCGACACGCCGCCGCGCATCTGGAGGATCTGCAGGCGCATCGGCCGTTTCGCGACTTTGTTTATGAGTTGAAGGGCGGCCGTCCCGGCTGCCGCTGGGTTTCGATCACCGGTTCCCCGCGGTTCGACGGCGAAGGCGAATTCATCGGCTATCGCGGCATCGGCCGCAACGTCACGGCACTGGCCGGTGCGCTGGACGAACTGCGGGAGGAGGAGAGCGATCCGCCGGCCGGCGAGGCCACGCAGCACCTCGCCGATCTCGAGCGGACGATGGATGCCATGCATATGGGCGTCGTGCTGCTTGACGAAAAGCTCGGCACACTCATCGTCAACAAGGCCTATCGCGAGCTCTCCAGGATTCCCGATGGCGCCGTCACTGTCGGCGCGCCGTTCAGTCTGTTGATGGAACTCAACCGCCGCAACGGCATCTACGGCGATCTCGATGAACAGCAGTGGCAGCACTACCTAGCCACCCGCATCGAGGAGATCAGCGCCGGCTCGGTTGCGCCACGCGAATTTCTCCATGCCAATGGCAGGACGATGATGTTCTCCGTGACGGCGTTGTCCGGCGGCAAGCGGCTGTTGACCTACTACGACGTCTCCGAGCTCAAGCGTCGCGACGCCGAGATCGAGAGTGCCAACGCCAAAATTACGGAGACCTTCGCCAATCTTCGCACGATGGTCGACCAGATGCCGATCGGCGTGCTCGTCCTCGATGCGGAGATGCGCGCGGAGGTGATCAACCGCGCCTTCTATGATTTCTGGGAAATCGATCCCCGACGCGCCGGCATCGGCTGCGGCTTCCGCGAACTGATGCAGGCCAGCCGCGATATGGACCCTTACGGTGCTGACGATGCCGAATGGCAGGGCCACATCGCCGAGCGCGAAGCAGAAATCTCGGCCGGCCTGGTGGGCTCCAGGCAACTGCCACGCAATGACGGCCGTACGCTGATTGCCTCGCTGGCGCCGCTCGCCGGCGGCAAAAGGCTGATCTCCTATGTCGACGTCACCAACATGAAGGATCGCGAGGCTGAACTCGCCCAAGCGCTGGAGAAATCGCGGCTGGCCGAGGCGGTGATCAACGGCGTCAAGGACCCGATCTTCGTCAAGGACGACAATCTGCGTTTCGTCTTCGTCAATGAGGCGTTTTCGGCACTGTTCGGACAGAGCCCGCAAGCGATGCTGGGCAGGCCCGGCGGCGACTTCCTCAAGCAAAAGGACGCCGCGCAATTCGAAGACAGCGAACGCGCCGTGCTGGCGACCGGCACGCCCTACGAGGTCGAGGAGACTTTCGACGCCGAGGGCGCCAGCCGCTCGCGCATCGTGCGCAAGAACCGCGTCGGCATGCCCAGCGGCCGCAACTATGTCGCCGGTTTCCTGTTCGACATCTCCGACATGAAGCGCCGCGAGACCGAAGCCGAGGACGCCCGCAAGAACCTCACCACGGTGCTGGAGTCGCTGCCGGCGGCCGTCATCATCTATGACCGCGACGACAAGTTCGTCTTTGCAAACCGCAAGCTGCAGGACACGCTGCCGGAGCTGAAACCGGCATGGCAGCCCGGCCGCAGCTTCCGCGAGGCCCTGGAACTCGGACATTCGGTCGGCTATTTCCGATCGAGCGGCGATCGAGAAATCGATAGGCTCTATGAAGGCGACCCCGATGTCTGGCTCAATGCCATCCTCGCCCGCTATCGCCTGCCCAACTCGTCCTATGAGCGCCTCAATGCGGACGGCCGTTGGTATCAGGTCTACGATATGCGCACCGAGGACGGCACCTTCATCGGCGTGCGCGTCGACATCTCGGAGATCAAGAGCCGCGAAAAGGCGCTGCAGGAAAGCATGCGCCAGATCGACCTGTTCCGCCACGTCATGGACGAACTGCCGGTCGCCGCCTTCATCAAGGCGCAGGATCTGAGCATGGAATTCGTCAACAAGGCCTGGTGCGCGCTGACCGGCATCCCCAAGGAGGAAGTCATCGGCCGGACCGATCTCCAGCTTTTCGGCATCGACGACGCCGAAACCTACACCCATGACGACACCGAGGTCGTCGTCACCGGCCGCGGCCGCGAGATCGAGGAGCCCGTTACCCATCGCGACGGCACGGTGCGGCAATTGATGACGCGCAAGAGCCGGCTGGTGGCGCTCGATGGGTCGGTGCACCTTGTCGGCTCCAGCACCGACATCACCGACGTCAAGGCGCGCGAGCAGGCGCTGGAAGAGAGCATGCGCGAGAACGAGGTGTTCCGCAATCTCATCGACAACGTGCCGGTGTCGATCTACGCCAAGCGCTCCGACCTCAGGCAGTTCTACGTCAACAAGGGCTGGTGCGACCTCACCGGCCTCCGCAGGGAAGACGCGATCGGCAAGACGGACATCGAGATTTTCGGCGAAGACGGCGAAGCCTTCGTCAACAGCGATCTCGCCGTGCTGCGCACAGGCGATACACAGGAGATCGAGGAAACGGTGACGCTTGCCGACGGCAGCGTGCGCCACCAGTTCGCCCGCAAGGGCGCGATGATCGCGTCCGACGGTTCGCTCTATCTGATTGGGTCGACCACCGACATCACCGAACTGAAGCTGCGCGAGGCCGAACTGCGCGAGGCGCGCCAGCGCGCCGTGCTGGCCGACCGCGCCAAGTCGGAATTCCTGGCCAATATGAGCCACGAGATCCGCACGCCGATGAACGGCGTACTCGGCATGGCCGAGTTGCTGGCCAAATCCGACCTCGATCCCAAGCAGAAGACGTTCACCGATATCATCGTCAAGTCGGGTAACGCGCTCTTGACCATCATCAACGACATACTGGACTTCTCCAAGATCGATGCCGGACAGCTGGTGCTCGACCCTGCGCCCTTCAACCTGCCCGAAGCGATCGAGGATGTGGCGACGCTGATATCGACGCGCGCCAAGGAGAAGGACCTCGAGCTCATCGTGCGCGTCGAGCCGGGCCTGGAAAGCCTGTTCGTCGGCGATGTCGGTCGCGTCAGGCAGATCGTCACCAATCTGGTCGGCAACGCGGTGAAGTTTACCGACGAAGGCCACGTGCTGGTCGACGTGACCGGACAAAGGGGGCCGACGGGGACAAAGCTTACCGTTTCGGTCACCGACACCGGCATCGGCATTCCGCAGCAGAAATTAAAGCTCGTCTTCGAAAAATTCAGTCAGGCCGACACCTCGTCGACCAGACGCCACGAAGGCACAGGGCTCGGGCTCGCCATCACCTCGCGGCTGGTCGAGTTGATGGGCGGCGAGATCGGTGTCGAGAGCGCCGAAGGCAAGGGCTCGACCTTCTGGTTCACCGTGACATTGCCCAGGGCCGAGGAACAGACCGGACGGCGGATCATGCCGGTCGACGTGACCGGCTCACGGGTGCTGATCGTCGACGACAATGCCGTCAACCGATCGATCCTGAGCGAGCAGATGACGTCATGGACCTTCGATTCCTGCGCCGCCGAAAGCGGACCCGAAGGGCTCAAGGTGCTGGTCGCCGCGGCTGCCTACGGCGTGCCGGTCGACTGCGTCGTGCTCGATTATCAGATGCCGGGGATGAGCGGCGCCGAAATGGCGCGCGTCGTGCGCAACACCGCAGGGCTGGCCGACACGCCGATCATCATGCTGACCTCGGTCGACCAGTCGCTCGCCAACACCAGCTATCGCGATCTCGGCATCGACGCCCAGCTGATCAAGCCGGCGCGTTCCTCGGTGCTTCTGGAAACGCTGGTCGCCACCATCCAGCGGCACCATCACAATATCACGGACGGCCGTGTGCTGCCGGCGGCAAGCAGCGGTTCCGGCGGCGGCAGGAACGAACCGTCGCCGGCAAAGCCGCCGCTCGCTGCATCGGAACGCGCCTTGCTGCAACCGCCGCCGGTTCGTGCCCGCGCCCGGGCCGCCGGGGATGAACGCCGGCTCGACATTCTCGTTGCCGAGGACAATGAGGTGAACCAGATGGTGTTCACCCAGATAATCGGCGAAACCGGCTACAGTTTCGAAATCGTCGGCAACGGCCGCAAGGCGCTCGACGCCTTCGGCCGGCTTAATCCGCGCATGATCCTGATGGACGTCTCGATGCCGGAGATGAACGGGCTCGAGGCCACCGCCGCAATTCGCCGGCTGGAAGAACATACGGGTATGCATATCCCGATCGTCGGCGTCACCGCGCATGCCTTGAAGGGCGACCGTGAGCGCTGCCTGGAAGCCGGCATGGACGACTATCTGCCCAAGCCGATCAGCCCCAGGGCGCTGCTCGAAAAGGTCGAGCGCTGGGTCGGCATATCAGGCGAAGCCCAACGAGACGCTGGATAGCAACCTGCGGCGCCGCCGGGATTCGGCCGCGCCGCAACAGCCAAGGATATGGTGCGATCGCACCATATCAAAGCTGGCGCCCAGTCAGGACAATGGTCGCAACGAAACCGCTCATTCAGTTACGGGCGGGAGCAAGCGACCGCCGACAAGAAACAGCGTCGAATCTACCCCAACGGACCTGTTTTTGGCGATGGCTCGGCCAAGATTCGCTCTGGTCACGGGCAACGCGCTCCCGTCCGGTTTTTCTTTCTCGGCATCGCGGCCTGCGGTGTGCCGGGACTTGATGCCAGCACGAATTGCGCAAGCGTCTGATTCCAGCGGCAACTTCCATTCCCACAAACCGGCTTAAAGGGTGCGGCCCACAAGACGTCTGTGCGACGTTACCGGGCTGACACGAAACTGTCATGCGACTGTAATAATCGAAGGCTATTGGCCTCAGCGGGCGCCGGTTTGAAGAGGGCGCCAAGAGACCATCTTCCGAACAGGAGCTGCCACATGAAGAAATTCCTCGTTACGGCATCGGCCGTGGCGGTAGCGTTCGCCGCATCGTCCGGTGTCGCCGCTGCGCGTGACCAGATCCAGGTCGCCGGTTCGTCGACCGTGCTGCCTTACGCCAAGATCGTCGCCGAGCAGTTCGGCGAAACCTTCACCAACTTCAAGACCCCGGTGGTCGAGTCCGGCGGCAGCGGCGCCGGCATCAAGGAGTTCTGCAAGGGCGTCGGCGAAGACACGATCGATATCGCCAACTCCTCGCGCCCGATCAAGAAGGACGAGCTGAAGTCCTGCGCCGACGCCGGCGTCAAGGACGTCCAGGAAGTCCGCATCGGCTATGACGGCATCGTCTTTGCCACCGACATCAAGGGTCCGGACTGGGCGCTGGTTCCCGCCGACATCTACAAGGCGCTCGCCGCCAAGCTGGTGGTCGACGGCAAGCTGGTCGACAACCCGAACACCAAGTGGAACCAGGTCAATCCGAAGCTGCCCGACTGGGATATCGCCGCCTATATCCCGGGTGAGAAGCACGGCACCCGTGAAGTGTTCGAGACCAAGCTGCTCGACGCCGGCTGCGACAAGGCCGCTTTGAAGGCTGCCGGCATCGCCGACGACAAGGAAATCGGCAAGACCTGCATCGCCATCCGCAAGGACGGCAAGGCTGTCGACATCGATGGCGACTACACCGAGACGCTGGCCCGCATCGACTCCAACAAGACCGGCGTTGGCGTGTTCGGCCTCGCCTTCTACGAGAACAATGCCGACAAGCTGAAGGTCGCTACCGTGGAAGGCATCGTGCCTTCGACGCAGACCATCGCCGATGGCACGTACCCCGTGTCGCGGCCGTTGTTCTTCTACGTCAAGAAGGCGCATCTGGGCGTCGTTCCCGGCCTCAAGGAATATGTCGAGTTCTTCCTTGATGACCAGATGATCGGCCCGGAAAGCCCGCTCGCCCAGTACGGCCTGGTTTCCGCTCCCGACGCCGAACGTCAGGGCCAGCGCGACGCCTTCGCCGCCGGAAAGACGATGTAATCAACCGACCGGATCAGGGCGCGGACCAAATCCGCGCCCTGATTTCGCCGCTTGCCGCAACGGTGGCGGCGATCTGAATTTTCCCTGGGGTGGGTGATGTCGTCCTTGCTCGTACTCGCCATAGTCATCGCCATAGGCGTGGTCGCTTTTGTGATCGGCCGCCAGCGCGCAGCGGCGCAGGATACCGGCAAGGTCAAGCCGCATTCGCGCGCGCATTATCATGGCTGGTGGGCCTTTCTGCTCGCGGTCCTGCCTGCCGTCCTTTTGCTCGCCGTCTGGGATATCGGCTCTTCCTTCTATCTCGACCGGCATATCCATGCCGCTTTGCCCGAGCGCACCGCCGACACAAAGGTGGCCAGCGAAGCGCTCGACGCCAGCCTGGTGAAGAGCCTGGCCAAGGGCCTGCGCCGGCTCGATGGCGATACCGCACTTCCCGCTACTTTCGCCGAATTGCAGCCGCTGCTCGCCGCCAAGGGCGTGGCACTGGCCAGTGACACCCAGGACTATATGATCCCGATCGCGGTCGAGGCGAACCAGGTCCAGGACCGGCTCGGCCTGTTCAGCGCCGTGCTGACCTTCGCGCTGTCGGTCGCCGGCGCCTTCTATGCGCTGAGGCAGATCGCGCCGCGCGCCAGGGCGCGCAACAACGTCGAGAAGCTGATGCTGTGGGGGCTGCTTGCGGCCTCGACCATCGCCATCCTGACCACGGTCGGCATCGTGCTGTCGATGCTGTTCCAGACCATCACCTTCTTCGAGAGCGTGTCGCCGATGAGCTTCTTCTTCGGCACGGTGTGGGATCCGCGTTTCGCCGCCGCCGGTTCCGGCGGCAGCCAGGGTCAGTTCGGCCTGATCCCGCTTCTCGCCGGCACGCTCTACATCGCCGCCGTCGCCCTTCTGGTGGCAGTGCCGGTCGGGCTGATGTCGGCGGTCTACATGTCCGAATATGCCTCGCGCGGTGTGCGCTCGGTGGTCAAGCCGGCGTTGGAACTGCTGGCCGGCATTCCGACCATCGTCTACGGCATCTTCGCCGTTGTCACGCTCGGACCGTTCTTGCGCGACCTGTCGGCGGCACTCACCGGCGGCTCGCCCTTCATCCAGGGCCAGAGCATCTTCACCGCCGGTCTGGTGATGGGCGTCATGCTGATCCCGGTCGTGTCCTCTTTGTCCGACGACATCATCACCGCGGTGCCGCGCGCAATGCGTGACGGCTCGCTCGGCCTCGGCGCCACGCGCTCCGAGACGATCAAGCGGGTGATCCTGCCGGCGGCACTGCCCGGCATCGTCGGCGCCATCCTGTTGACGGCGTCGCGCGCCATCGGCGAGACGATGATCGTCGTGCTGGCGGCGGGCGTCGCCGCCAATCTGACGGCCAATCCGTTCGAGGCGATGACGACCATCACCGTCAAGATTGTCAACCAGCTGACCGGCGATCTCGAGTTCAACTCGCCGCAGACGCTGGTCGCCTTCGCGCTAGGCCTGACGCTGTTCGCGCTGACGCTGGTGATGAACATCGTCGCCCTCTACATCGTGCGCAAGTACCGGGAGCAGTACGAATGACCGACATCCCCCTGGACACGATGGCGGGTGCCGTCGCGCGTCCGCGCCGCGACATCGGGCTGAAGGCGCGCTATGCCGCCGAACGCCGGTTCCGCATCTATGGCGTGATTGCGATCTCGGTGGGCCTGGCGTTCCTGGCCATCATGCTGATCACCATCGTCTCGAAAGGCTACACCGCCTTCTGGCAGACGACGGTGACGCTGCCGGTCACCTTCGACGAGAAGGTGATCGATCCCTCCGGCAAGCGCGCCACCGACCCTACCGTGCTGATCAAGGCGAACTATCCCAAGCTCGCCGAAAACGCGCTGGTGGCCAAGCTCGGCATCGATCCGGCCAACAGGCCGATGATGCTGAAGCTCAAGGGCTTCCTGTCGGAAGGCGCCCGCGTCCAGCTGCGCGACATCGTCTCCGCCGATCCGTCGGTGATCGGCAGGACGCGTGACGTCGACATCCTGGCTGCCGCGAACCTCGACTCGGCCTTCAAGGGTCAGATCGACCTCGGCGTCGATGAAGCGCGCCGCAAGGTGTCCAACCAGCAGATCGACTGGATGAACAAGCTTAAAGCCGACGGCGTGATGGCCGAGCATTTCAACACCGGCCTGTTCAGCTATGGCGCCTCCAGCCGGCCCGAGACGTCGGGCATGGGCGTGGCCATCATCGGTTCGTTCTACATGATGGTGATCGTGCTGTTGCTGGCGCTGCCGATCGGCGTCGCCGCCTCCATCTATCTGGAGGAGTTCGCCAAGAAGAACCGCTTTACGGACCTGATCGAAGTCAACATCAACAATCTCGCGGCGGTGCCGTCGATCGTCTTCGGTCTGCTTGGCCTTGCCGTGTTCATCAACTTCCTCGGCATGCCGCGCTCGGCTTCCTTCGTCGGCGGCCTGGTGCTGACCTTGATGACATTGCCGACCATAATCATCGCCACGCGCGCCGCCCTTGCCGCGGTGCCGCCGTCGATCCGCTCGGCGGCCCTAGGTCTCGGCGCCTCCAAGATGCAGATGGTGTTCCATCACATCCTGCCGCTTGCCGCCCCAGGCATCCTTACCGGCACCATCATCGGCCTGGCGCGTGCGCTCGGCGAGACAGCACCGCTGCTCTTGATCGGCATGGTCGCTTTCGTCGCCGATTATCCGACGACGCCTTTCGATCCGGCGACCGCGCTGCCGGTTCAGATCTATATGTGGGCAAACGAGGCTGAGCGCGCTTTTGTCGAGCGCATGTCCGGCGCCATCATCATCCTGCTCGTCTTCCTCATGGCCATGAACATCACCGCGATCGTGCTCCGGCGCCGGTTCGAGCGGCGCTGGTAGAAAAAAGGCAATTTGGTATGAACATCATGACCGAACAGTCCCTTGAGAATGCAGTGGGCGACAAAATGAACGCCAAGTCGAACGAAGTCATCAAGATGCGCGGCGACAAGGTCGGCGTGTTCTATGGCGAGAAGCAGGCGTTGTTCGACGTCAATCTCGACGTCCGCCAGAACCAGGTGACGGCGCTGATCGGCCCGTCCGGCTGCGGCAAGTCGACCTTCCTGCGCTGCCTCAACCGCATGAACGACACCATCGATTCGGCGCGGGTGACCGGCAAGATCACGCTCGATGAAGACGACATCTACGACAAGAACATCGATGTCGTCGAACTGCGCGCCCGCGTCGGCATGGTGTTCCAGAAACCCAACCCGTTCCCGAAGTCGATCTACGAGAACGTCGCCTACGGCCCGCGCATCCATGGGCTGGCCAAGCGCAAGTCCGACATGGACCAGATCGTCGAGCAGAGCCTGAAGAAGGCGGCGATCTGGAACGAGGTCAAGGACCGCCTGCAGGAGCCCGGCACCGGCCTGTCCGGCGGCCAGCAGCAGCGCCTGTGCATCGCGCGCGCCATCGCCGTGTCGCCGGAGGTGATCCTGATGGACGAGCCCTGCTCGGCGCTCGATCCGATCGCCACCGCCCGTGTCGAGGAGCTGATCGACGAACTGCGCCAGAACTACACGATCGTCATCGTCACCCACTCGATGCAGCAGGCGGCGCGCGTGTCGCAGCGCACGGCGATGTTCCATCTCGGCTATCTCGTCGAGGAGGGCGCCACCGACAAGATGTTCACCAACCCCGACGACAAGCGCACCCAGGACTACATTACCGGCCGCTTCGGCTGAGCCGTCCGGCGGGTGAATTTTCAGGCACGAGGACCAAGATCATGGGTGAACATACCGTCGCCTCCTTCGATGAAGAGCTCGGGCAGATCAGCAAGCTGATCCGCGACATGGGCGATCTGGCAGGCTCGATGGTCAGCGGCTCGACCAGGGCGCTGCTCAATTCGGACAATGCGCTGGCACAGCGTGTCGTTTCCGACGACGCCATCATGGATGCGCGCCAGCGCGAACTGGACGACCGCGCCATCACGCTGATCGCCAAGCGCCAGCCGATGGCCAACGATCTGCGCGCCGTGGTCGGCTCGATCCGCATGGCCGGCGACCTCGAGCGCATCGGCGATCTCGCCAAGAACATCGCCAAACGCGTCGGCACCGTGGGCTTGAGCGTCACGCCGCGCGACCTCTCGCACTCCATCGACGCCATGGCGCAGCTGGTGCTGATCCAGGTGCAAGGCGTCGTCGAGGAATATGCCGCCACCGATGCGGCAGCTCTTGCAAAACTCAGGAATGACGACGAGCGCATCGACGTCAAATACACGTCCGTGTTTCGTGAGCTCTTGACCTACATGATGGAAGACCCTCGCAACATCACCGCCTGCACGCATCTCTTGTTCTGCGCCAAGAATCTTGAGCGCATCGGCGATCATGTCACCAACATCGCCGAAAATGCGTATTATGTGCTGACCGGCCAGCAATTGCCCGCCAATCGTCCGAAGCAGGACGAGACGGCGATGGCCACGCCGGCCTGATGAGGGTGAACTGCCTATGATCGCGCCACGCATCATGGTCGTGGAGGACGAGGAGCCGCTAGGCGTGCTCCTCCGCTACAACCTCGAATCCGAAGGCTATCACGTCGAGGTGGTGACACGCGGCGACGAGGCCGAGATCCGCCTGCAGGAAAACGTGCCCGATCTCCTGGTGCTCGACTGGATGGTGCCCGCTGTTTCCGGCATCGAGCTCTGCCGGCGGCTTAGAGTGCGGCCCGAAACCGAGCGGCTGCCGATCATCATGCTGACCGCGCGCGGTGAGGAAAGCGATCGCGTGCGCGGCCTGTCCACCGGTGCCGACGACTATCTGGTCAAGCCATTCTCGACGCCGGAGTTCATGGCGCGCGTGAAGGCGCTGCTGCGCCGGGCCAAGCCGGAAGTGCTGTCCAGCGTGCTCAAGGTCGGCGACATCGTGCTCGACCGCGAGTCGCACCGTGTCTACCGCAAGAAGAGCGAGATCAGGCTCGGACCGACCGAGTTCCGGCTGCTCGAATTCATGATGCGCCATCCCGGCCGCGTGTTCTCGCGCAGCCAGCTGCTCGACAATGTCTGGGGCGAGACGATCTACATCGACGAGCGAACCGTCGACGTCCATGTCGGGCGCTTACGCAAAGCGGTCAACAACGGCCGCATGCCGGATGTCATCCGTACCATTCGCGGCGCCGGCTACGCGATCAGGGAAGACTAGGATGCTGCGCGTCGCGCCGTTGCCGGCCATTCAGGCGACATGCTTGCCGGATTTGGCCTGAATGCCCGGCGCGAAAATCTCCTGATCGACGAAGCCGAGCGCGCGCATGGCACAGCCTTCGCGGATCAGCGGCAGCTCGTTGGGCTCGGTGTCGAAGGAGATCGATTTCGAATGCTGGCCGCCGGCGGTCTGGGCGATCGCTTCGCGCAATGCCGGCTCGATCAGGTCGAAGGCGGCGGCGCTGACGCCAACCATGGCGACAGGCGCCGGGTCGATCAGCGCAAACAGGCTGCCGAGGCCGAAGCCGAGCGCCTCACCGGCCTTGCGATAGGCTTCGCGCTCCGGGCCATCGGTTTCGCGGGCGCGCGCGGCGAGTGCGCGCATATCAGCGTCGCCGATATCGACCGGCTCGGCATCCTCGCCCATCATTTTGGCGCTGCGCCAGATGGCGTAGTTTCCGGCATAGGCCTCGACGCAGCCGCGCCGCCCGCAGCGGCAGAGCGCGCCGCCCGGACGGTGGATCATGTGGCCGAACTCGCCGCCCGAGGAATGGGTGCCGGTGAACAGTTCGCCTTTCAGCACCAGCCCCATGCCGATGCCGTGCGACAAGAGGATCGCGATGAAATTGTCGCGGTAGCGCTCGGGCTGGCGCCATTGCAGGGCCACCGCCATCATATTGCAGTCGTTCTCCATGGTGGCAGGAATGCCGAATTCCGCTTCCAACATGTCGGCGAAGGCAATGTCGGTCAGTGGCGTGATTGGCGACCACAGCATGGCCCGCGCCTGCGAATCGGTGATGCCCTGGATGCCCATGGCAATGCGGGCGATGCTCTGGACATCGAGGTCCGGGTCCGCGAGACGCCGCCCGACGATTGCTACGCATTCGCCGATCAGCTCGTCGCGCGGCATGGTCAGCGTGTCGAGCCGGCGCTGTTCTTCCGCGACCACCTGGCCGGCATAGTCGATGACGGTGACGGAGAGGAAGTTCAGCGACAGCACCACGGTCATGACCGCCGCCGCTTCCGGGTTGAGGCCAAGGCCGACCTGCGGCCGGCCGCGTTTCAGCGAGCCGGTCTCGCCAGGCTTGCCTTCAATCAGGATGCCTTCTTGAATTAGATCAGACGAGATTGCCGATATCGTCGAATGGCTGAGGCCGGTGGTCGCCGCAATCTCGGTCCGCGACGGCTGGCCGGCCCGGCGCACGGCCGAAATCACCATCGCACGGTTGCGACGGCGCAGATCGTCGTGGCGGATCCCAACCGACATTTGTTTTCCTCCCGGCCTCCTCGCGCCTCATGATAGTGAAGGCGTTCGACGGCACCAGCCAAATATTGGCAGACGCCGGCAGCCCTGTCATTGTTTATTGCGGAGCTCGAAAAAATTCGGCAACGCCATCAGAATCCATCATAATCGATGTTGACAGTGCCTTATCATTGAACCAGTATTTTTTCGAGGCTCGAAAAAATGGAGCCTCTTTGTGCAGGCCTTCGGGCCGGTTTTGTCGCGCCGTGGGCGGCGCAGGGAGGGTTATAATGAACAGATTTGCAGCCGCCATGCTGGCGGGTGTCGCCATGTCGCTGGCGCTGATGTCGGTCGCGCAGGCGAAGGACAAGGTCATCGGCGTGTCGTGGTCGAACTTCCAGGAAGAGCGCTGGAAGACCGACGAGGCGGCGATGAAAACGGCGATCGAAGCCGCCGGCGACAAGTACATTTCGGCCGACGCGCAGTCCAATCCCGGCAAGCAGCTGACCGACGTCGAAAGCCTGATCTCGCAGGGCGCCAACTCGCTGATCATCCTGGCGCAGGACGCCTCGGCCATCGGCCCGGCGGTGCAGAAGGCGCTGGACGAAGGCATTCCGGTCGTCGGCTATGATCGCCTGATCGAGAACAAGGACGTCTTCTACCTGACCTTCGACAACAAAGAAGTCGGCCGCATGCAGGCCCGCGAAGTGTTCAAGGCGAAGCCCGAGGGCAACTATGTCTTTATCAAGGGCTCTGGCTCGGATCCGAATGCCGATTTCCTGTTCTCGGGCTCGATGGAAGTGCTCAAGGAAGCCATCGACTCGGGCAAGATCAAGAATGTCGGCGAGGCCTATACCGATGGCTGGCTGCCGGCCAATGCCCAGAAGAACATGGAACAGTTCCTGACCGCCAATGACAACAAGGTCGATGCCGTGGTTGCGGCCAATGACGGCACAGCCGGCGGCGTTGTCGCCGCGCTGACGGCGCAGGGCCTTGCCGGAACGGTTCCGGTCTCGGGCCAGGACGGCGACCATGCCGCTCTGAACCGCATCGCGCTCGGCACGCAGACGGTGTCGGTGTGGAAGGACGCGCGCGAACTCGGCAAGAACGCCGCCGAGATCGCCTCGCAGCTTGCCGATGGCAAGAAGACGGGCGACATTGCCGGCGCCAAGGACTTCACCACGCCTGGCGGCAACACCGTCAAGTCGCTGTTCCTGACCCCCGTCGCGATCACCAAGGACAACCTCAACGTCGTCATCGACGCCGGCTGGATCAAGAAGGACGAAGTCTGCACGGGCGTCGCCGCCGGCAGCGTCGCGGCTTGCAACTGATCTCGACGACTTGAAGAAATGAGGCGCCGCGGCTGTCAAGCCGCGGCGTTTTCTCTACGAGAATTGTGTGTTTCCGCCATCGGCGGCAAACTTCTAGGCTGTGGTCCGGCATCCGCGCCAGACGGCAAGCCGCTGGAGGACATCATGACCGACACGACCTCAAATCCGCAGGCCGATACGGCACGAGCGTCTGAACTCGGCGCGGTCGCCCGGTTCCTGAAAGCGACCGAGCTCGACACGCGCATGCTCGGCATGGTCGGCGCGCTGCTGGTCATCTGGGTCGGCATACATATCCTGTCGGGTGGGCTTTTCCTGACGCCGCGCAATCTTTGGAACCTGTCGGTGCAGACGTCCTCGGTCGCGATCATGGCGACCGGCATGGTACTGGTCATCGTCATGCGCAACATCGACCTTTCGGTGGGCTCCGCCGAAGGCGTGATCGGCATGATCATGGGCGTGGCACAGGCCGAATTCCTGATTCGCATCATCGGCTTCCAGCTTGGAAACCCCTGGCTCTGGATCATCGCGCTTGCCGCCGGCGTGGTGCTTGGTCTGCTGATCGGCGCGTTCCAGGGCTTCATCATCGCCTATATGCAGGTTCCGGCCTTCATCGTGACGCTTGGTGGCCTGCTGGTCTGGCGCGGCATGGCATGGCTCATCACCAGCGGGCGCACGGTCGCGCCACTCGACGCCACCTTCCAGCTGATGGGCGGCGGACCACGCGGCTCGATTGGCGCCGCTGCCAGCTGGATCGTCGGCATCGTCGCCGGCGCAGCGGTCGCCTTCGCGCTGCTCAACGGCCGCTCGCAACGCAAGCGCTTCAGCTTTCCACTGCGCCCCGTCTGGGCCGAGACCTTGCTTGGCGTGGTCGCTTGCGCGGCCATCCTCGGCGCCGTGTGGATCGCCAATTCCTATCCATGGCCGATCGGCATCGTGCGCCAGTATGCACAGCAGAACGGCATCACCGTTCCCGAAGGCGGGCTGTTCATCGCGCATGGCATCGCCATACCGGTGCTGATGGCGGTGATTGTCGGCATCATCATGACGTTCATCACCAAGCGCACGCGTTTCGGCCGCTATGTCTTCGCCATCGGGGGCAATCCGGAGGCAGCGGAACTCGCCGGCATCAACACGCGCTGGGTGACCATGAAGGTGTTCATGATCATGGGTGTGCTGGCTGCAATCAGCGCGGCGATCTCGTCGGCCCGTCTCAATGCGTCAACCAATGCGCTGGGCACACTGGACGAGCTTTTGGTGATCGCGGCCGCTGTCATCGGCGGCACGTCGCTCGCGGGCGGCGCCGGAACGGTGATGGGCGCCATGCTCGGCGCGCTTCTGATGCAGTCGCTGCAATCCGGCATGGTGCTGCTCGGCATCGACTCGCCGCTGCAGAGCATTGTCGTTGGCGCTGTCCTGGTCATCGCCGTCTGGCTCGACACCGTCTACCGCAAGCGCGTCTAGGGAGGAACGATTATGGAAAAAACTGCTCCCACTGGTACGCCACTGATCGACATGCGCAACATCTCGATCGCGTTCGGTGGCATTCGCGCCGTCGACGATGCGTCCATCGATCTTTTCCCGGGCGAAGTGGTGGCGCTGCTTGGCCACAACGGCGCCGGTAAGTCGACGCTGATCAAGATCCTGTCGGGCGCCTACAAGCGCGATGCCGGCCAGATCTTGGTCAACGGCCAGGAGGCCTCGATCTCCACTCCGCGCGACGCCAAGAAATACGGCATCGAAACGATCTACCAGACGCTTGCGCTGGCCGACAATGTCGACGCTGCCGCCAACCTCTTCCTTGGCCGCGAACTGATGACCGCGTGGGGGACACTCGACGATGTCGCCATGGAGGCCGAGGCGCGCAAGGTGATGAGCCGGCTCAATCCGCGCTTCCAGCGGTTCAAGGAGCCGGTAATCAAGCTGTCGGGCGGCCAGCGCCAGTCGGTGGCGATCGCACGCGCCATCCTGTTCAACGCCCGCATCCTGATCATGGACGAACCGACGGCCGCGCTTGGGCCGCAGGAGACGGCGCAGGTCGGCGAACTGGTCAAGCAGATCAAGGCCGACGGCATCGGCATTTTCCTGATCAGCCACGACATTCACGACGTGTTCGAGCTTGCCGACCGAGTCTGCGTAATGAAGAACGGCCAGGTCGTCGGCACCGCGCGCACCACCGATGTGACCCAGGACGAAGTGCTCGGCATGATCATCCTGGGAAAGTGCCCGCCCGGCGCCATTCCCGGTCCGGGTGCGCTGAAGATCGCGGCCTGAAACCACGCTATCGTCAGCTGTCGTATTCACTGATGCTCGAGATCGATAAGCCGGCTAAATATGCATGATATGCCAGCTGTCATTATGGCTTGGCCGCGCCATTGTCTTGCCGCGGCGACTTGCCCATAAAGGTCCCGAACCGTCCATGGGCCTGCGTTGAAGAAGTTTTTCCCGATCCTTGCCTTCATTGCCGTTGCACTGATCAGCCTGACGATGGCGGGCTTCGCCTATTTCGCGACCCAGGAAGCGGCGCGCATCAAGTTCGAGGCGACGGCCGACGACGCGCTCAACCGCATCGAAAGCCGTATCGATCTGCATCTGTCACTGCTGCGCTCGACGCAGGCGCTGTTCGACGCCCGCAATGGCGAGATTTCAGGTAGCGAATTCAAGGCCTTCTTCAGCGCCCTCGATGTCGATAACAATTTCGCCGGCCTGCGCGGCATCGGCTATCTCAGGCTGGCCAAGACCGGTGACGAAGCGGCGGTCGAGCGCGACATGTTGCGCGACCGCGGCGCCGCCCCCACGGTCTATCCGGACACGACACAGCCATGGCGCACGCCCGTCGTGCTGTTCGAGCCGCTCGACCCTGCCAACGAATCCACCATCGGCTACGACATGTTCACCGAGCCGGTGCGGCGCGAGGCGATCGAAAAGGCGATGGCCGATGACGCACAGCACGCAAGCGGTCTGGTCCAGCTCGGCCAGGACACTGGCGCGGCGCAGACCTTTACCGGTTTCCTGGTCTTCGTCAGGCTCAATGTCGAAACCGCGCCGGATGGTATCAATGCGTCCAGATCATCGACATCAGGCCTTCTCTACGCGGCCTTCCGCGCCCGCGACCTGTTCCAGACCGCGCTCAGCCGCACGCCTTTGCTGCCGGTCAACACCGCGATCTATGACGGCACGGCCGACGCCGACAATCTTCTGTTCCAGTCGGAGACGCCGCCGGTTGCGAGCTTTGGCGACAGGCTGTTGGTGACGCGCAAGATCATCGTCGCCGGTCGGCCCTGGACGGTGCTGTTTCGGCCGACAAGTGCATTTTCGCAACCGTCCTCGCGCGCCATTCCGGTCATGCTCGGGCTGTTCGGCCTGCTTCTGGCCGGCGCCATAGCGTTGGTGGCCCGCTACCAGGAGCGCGCCTACGACGCCAAGTCGCTGCTGCATGAAACGACGGAAAAAAGCCTGCTCGAAAAGGATTTGATGCTGCAGGAGATGAAGCATCGAATCAAGAATTCGATCACGCGGGTGCTGGCGATTGCGCGCCAGACGGCGGCGCAAGCAACCGACGTGCAGGAGTTCTCAACTTCCTTCTCGGCCCGCCTGCAGGCAATGGCGGCTTCCCAGGACATGCTGACGCGTTCGCGCTGGCAGAAGGCCGATCTTGGCGACCTGCTGCGCATCGAGCTCGGCCAGGTATTCGGCAAGGAGCTTCCGGAAGGGATATTGTCAGGGCCTCAGGTGCTGCTCGACGAGAGGACGACGCAGGCGCTTGGCCTGACCTTTCACGAACTGGCGACGAATGCGCTGAAATATGGCGAGGCCGGCAATTCCGTGGGTGCGCTGAAGGTCGACTGGTCGTTCGAGGGGCGCGGGTCCGAGCGGATGCTGGTTCTGAACTGGCGCGAGGCCGGGCAGAAGGAACTCGAAGCGCCGGCGAAGACCGGCTTCGGCACCAAGCTGATCGACCTCAATGTCACGCGCGAGTTGCGCGGCACGATTGCCCGAGATTTTCGCGCCGATGGGCTTACGGTGGAAATCAGGATCCCGCAGCCTGATGCAGTCAAACAAACGGAGACCGGCTGACCGGTCTCCGTCGCGATTGTCTGACGCTTTTGAAGCGGATCAGCAGCGAGCGGTGTAGAGCCGGCCGCGATTGTCGCGATACTGGCAATAGCCGTTGCGCAGGTTGCGCACCAGCAGGCCGGAACCGGCGCCAACGGCTGCGCCGATCAGCGCACCCTTGCCGCCGCCGATCAGTCCGCCGGCCAAAGCACCGACACCGGCGCCGACACCGACATCCTGCTCGGTCGTGCTGCAGCCGCTGACGGCGACCACCGCAACCATGGCAATAATCAATTTCCGCATAGAATCTCTCCTCACTTTTGTCCTCACTTTAGTAAGCTCCAGCCGCTATTTAGCACGAAACAGCAGCCTTTGCCCGCTCGATCTTATTGTTGGCTAAGAGAGTCTTTTTCGCGGGGCGTGGCGTTCGACGCGACCACGACACTGGAAATCTGCAAAGACGCGTCGAGGGAACCGTCCGGGCGCACGTTCCAGACAATCTGGTCGTAATCATCCTCCAGCGCGGGGTCGACCGTAAGACATTTGGCAACGACGTGCTCGGCCTGATCCTGCACGTCGCCGGCAGCGAATGGACGTTCTGCCGTGCATGCTTCGGCGGTTTCGAAAACGCTGACCGGCACCGGCAGTTCACGGCATTCGGTCATGTTGTTCGAACAGCCAATTACCAAAAGCAAAGCGGCGATGTGTTCCACGGCGACACGTCCTCTCGCCATAAGAACGGTCCACAGCCGTCAAAGTTCCTGTGCCGCAAAGAGTGCTAATAGTTGGTTGGCTACGAACTGGACAGCTTCTGAGCCGGGCTGCTTGAGAGCGGCGTGAACCTGAGCATCTGGCTCAGGCCAATTGCGACGCCACGATCAGCACAACAGCGGCGACGAGCGCGACAGCGGCGAAGCGAAGCAAGGGATGCCAGGCGTGCTGCAAAGGCGAGGCTGAAGCATCAGGATCCTGAAAGCCGCTCATCGAGACCCGGGCGGCCTGCTCCAGCCTGTTCATATCGGCAACCGTCATGATCATTCCTCCCATACTCGCGTTGCAGGCTGCGGCCGAAACATCAGTTGAATCGGTCAAGATCCAGCAATCTCTGGGAACCACAGCATCGGATTTTATGGTGAACAGCCGGTTAAGGAATCCCGCCGCTCATTCGGTTTCGAAATTGCCGTGCGGAACGACGAGGCGATATTCGAGGCGGTCACTGGTGATCTCCAGCGTCGCCGTGCCGTTCAGCGATGCCGGCACGACACGTTCGAGGGCAACGCTGCCGAAGCGTTTCTCGGTGCGCCTGTTATCATTGGCGACAATGGCCTCGACCCAGGTCAGCGACAAAGCCGGCTTGTCTGCGGCCTCTGCGACGTTCGACAGATCTGCGGTTACCTCGACAAAGCCGTCGGGCCGCGCCAGGGCGCCGTAGCTGAATGAATTGACGGCGAGTTCGTGCATAGCCAGGCCGATATGAATGGCCGCGTTGGGATTGAGGTAGGGGTTGACGCCATTAAAGCGCAGGCTCTGCGCGGGATCGGCGCCGTAGCGGACGACCTGGCCGCGGATAAGCTCGCGAAGTGCTGCACCCCGCCAGTTCGACGACGTCACCAGATCCTGCGAGGAAGCCAGTGACTGCAGGCGGCCGCGAAAGCGCTTCAGGAAATCGTCGGGTGTCTCGGAATAGCGGCCGGTCTGGGTGGCAATACTCTGGATGATGGCCAACAGGTTCTTGGAGCGGTGGCTGACTTCGCGCAACAGCGTCTTCAGCGTCTGTTCGCGGCGTTTCTGCTCGGTGGTTTCCACCATCGTGGTGACGACGCCCTGCACGTCGCCGCGATGGCCCCGATCGGCATCGACCCATACCTGGAACCAGCGCATGCCATCACCGGCGGCAACACTCAGTTCAAGGCGTTCCGGATTGCCGGAAGCGATCACATTGCTTTTGGCGGCGGCGATTTGCTCAGCTTGCGCCGGTGGCAACGCGCCGTTGCTGTCGGCTGTGTCGGAAACCCACGGCGCACGCATGTTGCGGGCCCATACAGTCTTCAATTCACGATCCTGATAGAGGACGGAAATGCCGGCATTGTGCAGAGCGTGAAGCAAGGCCCGGCCAAGCTGCATTCCGCTTTCAGCCGGGTGCAGTGCGATCACCTCGTCGCCCTGTCCGCTCTCGCCTCCGCCAATGGAACGCATCAATCACCTGTCCACCTGATCAGGACCGAACGATTCACTTGGACTCAGTTCCTGAGTAGGTCCCCAGAAAAGGTCCGCCGGACGATGTCCCGTTGGAGGACATCGCCCGGCGGTGGCTGGAAACCGTTTGAGGGGTGCGGCTTCCAGTGTTCGCCCGCTCCTACGATGCCCGTCTGAACAGGCCGGCCAGAAGCGAGATGACGAGGAAGGCGAGAAAGATGAAGAACAATATTTGCGCGATACCGGCCGAGGTACCGGCGATGCCGCCGAAACCAAGCGCGCCGGCGATGATCGCCACGACGAGAAATACGAGCGCCCAGTAGAGCATGATCTGTCTCCTTCCGATACTGAATCAAGAACGTGAGTGATTGCTGTTTGTTCCACCATTTGCCGAAAAAGAAGGTCTTTGGAAGAGGCCCGGTGCGAATTGATTCACGCGCGTGCGCCCCATACGGAGCGACGGGCAGCCGCCGATCGCCGGGCTAGGCGATCGCCAGTGCCGGCAACGCTGCGAGGCGGCGAAAAGTTGGAGATTGAAGGCCCTACTTCACGCGGCGGCCTTGGCCTGCCGGTCGAAGAACAGCGCTTGGCTGATCAGCGCCTTGACCATGTCGGGATTGAACGGCTTGGTGACGAGGAAGGCCGGTTCAGGCCGCTCGCCGGTCAGCAGACGTTCGGGGAAGGCGGTGATGAAGATTACCGGCACCGAAGTCGACGACAGGATTTCGTTGACCGCATCGATACCCGAGCTGCCATCGGCAAGCTGAATGTCGGCCAGCACCATCTTCGGCCTTGTCTTGCCGAACATCGCCACCGCCTCGGTATGGGTGCGCGCGGTTCCGACCACGTGGTGGCCGAGGCTCTCGACCATTTCCTCGATGTCCATGGCGATCAGCGGCTCGTCCTCGATGATCAGCACATCGGTCGCCACCTGGCGAGAGATCTCGTTGCTCGCCTGGGCAAGCAGTTCGGAGAATTCCTTGGCGTCGACATCGAGAATTTCAGCTGCCTCGTCTTCACCGAAGCCTTCGACCGCGACCAGCAGGAAAGCCTGGCGTGGCCGTGGCGCAATGGCGTTCAGATTGGCGGCGGCGCGCTGCTCCCATGCCGATTGTGCCTGCTCCTGCGGAACGCGGATGGCAATGGAGGTGAACAGTTTGGCGAATACCTTGTAGAGCGCGATGCGGTCGCTTGACGCTTGCGGGAAGATGTCGACGTCGGCGATGATGGCTTCGAGCATCGCGGCGACCAGCGCATCGCCACTCTCCTGCGATCCGGATACGGCCCGTGAAAAGCGGCGCAGGAACGGCAGGTGCGGAGCGATGGTTGCGGAAAGGCTCATGGTAGACGTCTCCCTCAGATGACGTGATTGCATAGATTGCAGGTCAAGCTGATTGCAAGCCCCAACACCCAAACGCGGGTTTTGCGAAAAAGTTCCGACACTTGTGGAACGAAACTGCACGGGCGACGTTTGTGGTGCGATGGGCAACCAGACGAGGGGGCCGCTTTGCGTTGTGTAATGGGGCGGCTCGGGGCGCTGGATTTAAGGGCGAAATGAAGGACATGAATAAAGAAACGCTGGCTGGCGCCGCTGACAGGCGCCGGGCCAATTCCGGCGACCCGCTCGGGGCGAATTCGGAAATTGGCCGTAAACTCAAACAGTATTATGACGAGCTGGTCTCGGACAATGTGCCGGATCGCTTTGCCCAGTTGCTCAGCCAACTGGAAAAGGCCGAACCCGCACAGAAGAAGGACTGAGGCATGGCAGCTGTCTCACAAGGGTTCAAGACCGACCTGCTCGGCTCGATCCCAAGCCTGCGGGCCTTTGCCGTGTCGCTGACGCAGAATGCCGACAAGGCCGACGATCTGGTGCAGGAGACGCTGGTCAAGGCTTGGGACAAGCATGAGAGCTTTCAGCCCGGCACCAATCTCAAGGCATGGCTGTTCACCATCCTGCGCAACGAGTTCTATTCCCAGATGCGCAAGCGCGGCCGCGAGGTGCAGGACAGCGACGGCATCATGACGGCCAGGCTTGCCGTTCATCCGGCTCAGCACGGCCAGCTTGACCTCAAGGATTTCCGCGGCGCGCTCGAGCAACTCCCCGAGGACCAGCGCGAAGCCATCATCCTCATCGGCGCTTCAGGCTTTTCCTATGAAGAGGCTGCCGAAATCTGCGGCTGTGCGGTCGGAACGATCAAGAGCCGGGTCAGCCGGGCCCGCACGCGGTTGCAGGAGATCCTCAAAATCTCCGGCGAAGACGAATACGGGCCGGACGCGATCTCGTCCCAGGTGACGGGTTCAAACGCTGCCTGACGGCGGAGGCCCCGTTTGCGGGCCTGGGCTCTCTACACATACGCATCGAAGATATCTCAGACTGGCGCGCGGCCGCAGGCCGCCGCCAGAGCCTCGACGAGATCGGTCCCCGAATAGGGCTTGGTGACCAGGCGGATGCCGGGAAAAGACCCTTTGATCTCATCGGGGTCCGAATAGCCGGAGGCAAAGACAAACGGCAGGCCCGATTGGCGCAGCCGCGCGGCGAAATCGAGTGTGGACGTTCCGCCCAGCATGAGGTCCACGATAGCGGCGTCGAACTCGCCAACGACCTTCTGCTCATCGATCTCGGCCAGAGCGCGGGCAATCACTACGTCGTTCGCGCCATGGTCGCGGCAAAGCTGCTCGACATCCATGGCGATCAGGAATTCATCCTCCAAGACAAGAATTCGCAATCCCTCAAGCAATGGCGGCACTTGGCAATCTCTCCTCAATTCTTGCAGCATCGGGTACAGTGACTCCAGTCAACCGCATCGCGGACCTTGGGGGATCGGTCAGGCCTTAATCCGAAAAGTTCGCCCACCGGCTCTACTCCACAAGCGAGCTTCGAATTCGCCTCAGTGGAGTGTAGCGAGTCATGATCGCTATTTGCCATCCTGTCATTTAAAAAAGACATGCCATCGGCAGCGGAACCGCGGCCTTGCAAAGGCGTAGCACTCAGTCTCTGGCAAGAGACTTTCGAAAGAGGGATCGAAATGTCTGGCCAGAATGGTCGTTCGTTTTCCAGCCGTCAGTACCCATGCGAGATCTGCCCGCTTCGGCCATTGCCGGTGTTCCGGGAATTCGAGAAGCAGGAGCTTGCCTATGTCAGCATGTTCAAGAAGGGCGAACTGGCCGTCGACAAGGGCACCACAGTGCTGGTCGAAGGCAGCCAAAGTGCTCATCTCTACACCGTGCTTTCGGGCTGGGCCTTCCGCTACAAACTATTGTCGGACGGCAGGCGCCAGATCCTGAACTACTCCATGCCCGGCGATCTTATCGGGCTGCAGGGCAGCCTGATGGGCGAAATGCAGCACTCGGTCGAGGCGCTGTCGCCCATGCTGTTGTGCGTCTTCGAGCGTGAAAACCTGCACGAGCTCTACCGCAACCATCCGGGCCTTGCCTACGACATTACCTGGCTGGCGTCGCGCGAGGAGCGCATGCTGGACGAGAACCTGCTCAGCGTCGGTCGGCGCACGGCGGTCGAGCGCACCGCCTATCTCATAGCCTTCATCGCCAGCCGCGCGGCGGCAGTCGGGCTCAACGGCAAGGCGCCGGTGCAAATCCCGATTACCCAGCAGCATGTAGCCGATACGCTCGGCCTGTCGCTGGTCCACACCAACAAGACGATCCGCAAGCTCATCGATCGCAAGCTTATCGCCTGGCGCGACGGCGGTTGCGAAGTGATCGACGGGGAGGGGCTGAAGGATCTCGCGCGCTGGGAGGGGCTAAGCGAAGGCCGTCGGCCGCTGATCTGACAGGCAGGCCTCCATCTGGGGCTGGACTCGCACTTGCAAACACCCTTTCATGGATACGGTCTCCGATTTCGGAACCATGACGTGTGTCGGGCGTTTGAAGCCAAGCAAACGCAAGGAGTTTAGAATGGCAACTGCCGCAGGAAAAACCGCCAACGAAAGTCAGACGAACGCCGACCTGGAAGCCGACATTCGGCAGTTGAAGGCGGATATCGAAAAGTTGACCAAGCAATTGGCCAAGACCGGCGAACATGGTTACGGCACGGCGCGGCGCGCTGCTGCCGAAGGCGTCGACCAGTTGCGCGCGCAGGGCGAAGCCGTCTTCGACAGCCTGCGTGGCAACGCCAAGGATCTTGAGGCCCAGATCACGGCCAATGTGCGCGAGAAGCCGGTCACTTCACTGGCGATCGCGGCCGGCGTCGGCTTCCTGTTTGCGCTTCTTGCCCGGCGCTAGTTTCGACAGAGATGGGCATGCTGGCACCGCTTATCTCGGCCTTGGCCTCGGGTGAAGCCATTGCCGCCATGCGCCGCGCGCGCACGGCGGCAATCGTCTACGGGCTCGCCGCCGTGGCTGCCCTGTGCGGCCTCGGGTTTCTCCTGGGGGCGGCCTACATCTGGGCGGCTGACCGTTATGGCTCGATGGCCGCCTGTCTTGGCTTCGCCGCTGGTTTCCTGGTACTGGCCGGGCTTATCGTGCTCATTCATCAACTTGCGGCTGGAACGCGTGCACGCCGACGTGCGCGAAGGCGCAATGCCGACCTGAAGGCGCTCGGTATCACCGCGGCGCTTGCCGTGCTGCCGGCCTTGCTCAAGGGGAAAGGCGGGAAGGGCGTCATTCTCGGCCCGATGATCGCGCTCGCGGCCTATGCCATCTACCGCGAGAACGTCAAACCGGATCCGGGCGATCCAGACAGCGAAGCCGACTAAAGCGCGTCGCGCTGATACGCTGTTCCCGGGAAAACCGCTTCGCACTTCTGAAATTGCTTTAAGCCGGCAGATCTTCAAGCGGCATCGATATTTCGGCGAACACGCCTTCGGCGCGGAATTCGTGGGTCACTTCGCTCGACAAAACCTTGGCGAGGCTGCGGCGGATCAGGATAGAGCCGAAGCCCTGGCGTTCCGGCGGGTCGACTTTCGGCCCACCGCTTTCGCTCCAGGTCAGCACAAGGCGGCGCGCGCCTTTCTTGCCCGCCGCCTTCCAGTCGACATCGACCTTCCCCGAGCCAACCGACAGCGATCCGTATTGCAGCGCGTTGCTGGCCAGTTCGTGCATGATCAAACCGAGCCCCACCGCCTGGTCGGGCGAAAGCAGCAGATCCGGACCGGAGATCACGATGCGCGGCCGTTCTGCCGAATCGAACGGCTTGACCTCGATCTGCATCAGTTCGCGAATACCGATGCCGCGCCATTCGCGATCCGACAGCAGGTTATGGGCAGCGCCCAGCGCCTGCAGCCTGGCGCCGAAGGCTTCCAGGAATTCGCTTGGGCGGCGAGCGTGGCGAACGGTCTGCGTCGCCAGCGCCTGCACCGTCGCCAGCGTGTTCTTGACCCGATGGTTGAGCTCGCGCAGCAGCAGCCTTTGCCGGTCCTCGCCGAGCTTGCGTTCCGAGATGTCGTAGTTGACGCCAAAGATCAGCGTCGGCTTGCCTTCGCCGTCGCGCTCGATGACGCGGCCGCGGGTGACTATCCAGCGCGGCGGATCGAAGCCTTTGACCCGGTATTCGCCGAAATAGTCGTCGCTGCCGGTCAGGGCATCGCGAAAGCGCGTCTCGGTCTGGTAGACGTCGCGCGGGTCGATGGCGGCCAGAATGTCGCGCGCCCGCAGCCGGTTCGAACGCGGCAGGTTGAACAGCTCCGACAAACGCACGTCGCATTCGATCATGTCGGTGCGGATATCCCAGGCCCAACTGGCGAGCGAGGCGGCATCGAGCGCTATGGCTCGGCGCTTTTCCTCCTGCGCCAAAGCAGCCGTGGCAATGGCGCCGCTGCGGGTGGCGTCCTTGAGGGTAAACAGGCTGGCGGCGAGGCTGGCCAGCGATTTCAAATGATCGAGCGCGGCAGCGGACGGAAATTCATGCGGCTCCCGGTCGAGTACGCACACCGTACCGACGCGCGCGCCGGCGACCACCATCGGCGCGCCGACATAAAAGCGGACATGGTGTTCGCCGGTGACCAGCGGGTTGCGGGAGAAGCGAGGGTCGATGCTGGCATCCGGCACCACCATGGGCTCGTCGCCGGCGGCAATGGTATGGGCGCAGAACGATATGTCGGTCGCGGTTTCGGTCTCGTTGAAGCCGACACAGGATTTGAACCACTGTCGTTCGGTGTCGAGCAGCGTGACGAGCGCGATCGGCGCCTGCATCACGGCTGCGGCAAGGCCGGTGATGCGATCGAAGTCGGGATCGGAGTCGGTGTCGATCGCGTCAAGCCTATGCAGTACGGCAACCCGCTCCGGCGCCGCCACGGCGCGGCGGACCTCAACCGGCAAACCAGCCTGCTTCGCCACCTTGCTATCCACCAAGCCCCCTCGCTTGCAGGCCCCACCTGCGGTGGCGCGCATCTCGCGCGGCCGTCGCGCGCCGGAACTTTTGTAGCAAGCAATCGTTACCCCACCATGTTTCGCCGGCGATGGTTTTATCCACCATCCCGGTTGCGCGATAGGAACGCCGCCGATGACCAAGATCGCCCCTGAAAACAAAGCCCGTCAGGGGCGCTGGGGTTGGCACGGCCTGCGCATATTGGTCGCCGCGTTGCTCCTGGCTTTCATTGCTTGGGGAGCGGCCGAGATTTATGGCCAAAAGATCGATCCAGATACCCCTGAAAGCCAGGGGCAGCCCACCGGCCAGACCGCGCCGGCCGACCAGAGCGCGCCAGCCGGCGAGGGGCAGTCGGGCGGCTAGGGTTTTCCGCGTCATTCGTAATCGCATCAGGCGGCCTTCGCCTGGGCGGCTTGCGCCGGAACCAGGACGTTCAGTGCGCCAGGGTGGATCTGGATTGTCGTTTCACGCTCCAGCTTGACCAGTTCGCCGTCGATGACGGCACCGAATTTCTTGCTCCCTGTATGGATTTTCACGATTGCCTTGTCGGCCTGATGAGTTTCGACATGATCGCTGTCGCGCCACCTGCCTCGAGCCATGTCGAAGAGCGCCCTGACCAGTTCGCCACGCTGCCGCGCCACGGTTACATAGATGCCGAGCACGCCGCCGGCAGGATTGTCGGCATAAGGCAGATGGCCTTCGCCAAACAGATTGTTGGAAATGCCGATGCCGCTGATGCGGGTCACGATTTCGGCTTCGCCGACCTTCAATGTCACCTTCATGGCGGGAGGATTGTTGATCGTCGTCCAAGCGGCCTTGGCCGAGGCGCGAATCTTTCCCAGGCGCGAGGCGAATTCCATATTGTCGCGCAGCTTCACCATCCTGGCGTGCAGGCCGATCGAGAACTGATGCACGAACGGCCGGCCATTCGCGCTCGCGATATCGACCGCCATGATCTCGCCGTCGGCAAAGGACTTCAGCGCGCCATCGATGGTCTGCGGAATTCCAAGGCCGCGGGCGAACAGGTTCATGGTTCCCGCAGGCAGGACGGCCAGCGCCTTCTTGCCATTCATCAGCCGCCCCGCGGCGGCCGAAATGGTGCCGTCGCCGCCACCGGCCAGCACGACGTCGATGTCGCGCCGCGCGGCGACCTTGTCGAGCGCCGCGACAATCTCCTTGCCGGCGACGATGTCGATCTCGATGGAGTGACCAGCCGCCTCGAGCGTCTGGCGCATCCGGTCGGTTAGCGCGGAAAGATCGGTGGTCCGCAAGGTGCCGCCGTCCCGGTTCAGCACCGCTGCAAATCGCATGCCCCACTCCGTATTCTTTTTAGCGGCCGGAATGCCAGCCGCAGGCTGAAACGGGCAAGCTTGGCAATGGTTCCATCGGCCGGGCGGAATGTCGGGCGATTTCACGGACTTGCCCGGGATATTTCGATGCTCCCGTTTTTTCGGAACAAGCGCCTTGTCACAACGTTGTGATCCCATTGGAGGCGCCGCCTTCGGTCTCCCGGCAAGTGGTTTGCCGATTGCGGCGCGCACGAGATCACGCAAGAGGAGACTTAATCATGATCCGCACACTGTTCGCGACGACCGCACTGGCAACGCTGATCGCTACCGGTGCGTTTGCGCAGTCAACGACGGCCCCGGCGACGACCCCAGCGCCGGCTGAAGCCCCTGCTACCATCGCGCCGGCGCCGCAACAGGCCGACGGCGCGCTGATGACCAATATCATCGGCGAGTCCGTGTACAATGGCACCGGCGACGATGCGCAGAAGATCGGTGACGTCAGCGACGTCGTCCTCGATGAAAACGGCCAGGCGAAATCCGCCATTATCGGCGTTGGCGGCTTCCTCGGCATAGGCAGCAAGAACGTCGCCTTCGACTACGGCAAGTTGCAATGGGTCGAGAGGAATGGTGACCGCTGGCTCGTCGCCGAGACGACGAAAGAAGCGTTGACGGCGCTGCCCGACTTCGACCGTAAGCCCTACGATCCGGCCTCGGCGCCTGCTTCCACGGCGCAGAACGACCCGCAGAAGCCGGTTGATCTCAACGCCGCGCCGTCAGAACCGGCGGTGAAACGCGCTGACGGCAATCTCGCAACCAACATCATCGGCGAGAATGTCTACAATGGCACTGGCGACGATGCCCAGAATATCGGCGACGTCAACGACATCGTGCTGACCAAGGATGGCAAGGCGCAGTCGCTGGTGATCGGCGTCGGCGGCTTCCTCGGCATGGGTGAAAAGAACGTCACCTATGATTTCGCCAAGGCGCGGTGGGCCGAAAAGAACGGCGATCGCTGGCTGGTGGCGCAGACGACCAAGGAGGAACTGCAGGCGCAGCCTGATTTCGACCGCAAGCCCTATGATCCGGCGCCCGTGACGACAACCTCCGACGCGACGCAGCCGACTGCTCCGGCTGCCCCGACGGCCGTTGCACCGGCTGACAATGCTCAGCCAGCGGACAAGACCGCGGAAGCTCCGGCCGGGACAAAAGCCACCGATCCGACGCAAACGGCAGCGATCGACAAGTCCACATTGACCGAAATGCCGGTCGGTAACATCAGAGGCGACGACCTGAAGGGCACCACCGTCTATGGCGCCAACGACGCCAAGGTCGGCGAGATCGGCGACGTCGTGCTCACGCCCGACAGCAAGCCGGATGCCGTCATCATCGATGTCGGCGGCTTTCTAGGCATCGGCGCCAAGGAGGTCGCGGTCGGCATGGACAAGCTCAAATTCATGACCGACAAGGACGGCAACAAATATCTCTACACCAACTTCACCAAGGAGCAGCTGCAGGCGCAGGCCGCCTATGACAAGGGCAGCTATGCTGAGAAGCGCGACCAGCAGCGGATGATGGTACAGTAAGGGAATAGGCAGTAGGGATTAGGCGTAGGCGAAAAACCAAGCGACTAGGCATCAGGCCGCCGGAAACATTCTGCTGCCTGCTGCCTGCTGCCTACCACCCCCTGGCCCGTCAGCTCTGCAAGCGCCAGCGACTGGTCGAGATGCTCGGCGCGCCAGGCAAGCAGCCGCTCGGCAAATTCAAGCCGCACGCTGAGATAGGCCGGGTCGGCGGCAACGTTGGCCAGTTCGCCCGGATCCTTCTCCATGTCGAAGAGCAGCGGCGGCAGGCCGCCGCCGAAATGCACGTATTTGAATTTTTCCGTACGGATGACGGCGAGGTTGCACTGACGCGAGCCGATGCCGAAATGCCGTTCGGCCTCACCGCTGGCAATCGAGCGGAAGTCGAACTCCCAATGCGCCGCGTCGCGCCAATCCTTAGGCGGTTCATCTTGCAGGAACGGTTTTAGCGAGCGGCCGTCGAGATGCAGCTGGGCGTCGGCGTCAAGCAGATCGAGCAAAGTCGGAAAGATGTCGACTGCCTCGGTGAAGTGGTTGACGATCGAGCCGGCTGCATTGCCGCGTCGTGGGTCGCGCACGATCAATGGGATGTGATAGCTGCCGTCGAAGAAGCCGCCTTTGCCCAGCATGAAATGGTCGCCCATCATCTCCGCGTGATCCGAAGTCAGCACGATGATGGTGTCATCCCATGCATTCGCCTTCTTGACCGCTTGCCAGATGCGGCCAAGCTGCGCGTCGACCTCCGAGATCATGCCGTAATAGATCGCGCGGATGGCCCGGATGTTGTCCTCGCCCCAGTCGCGCACGTGGCCGTCGGTGCCGGGGCGGAAGCTTCTCCGCTTCTGGCGACCAAGGTCGTAAGCCAGATAGGGATGCCTTTGCGCCTCCGCCTGCCAAGTCTCGGCACGGCAGAAGGGCGGTCCGTCCGCCGGATCATACAGCGTGTTGTAGGGCTGCGGCACGACAAAGGGCGGATGCGGGCTGATGAAGGAGACATGCGCGAACCATGGCGCATCCTGTTCGTCCAGCCAGCGAATGAATTCGCCGGCAAGAAAAGCGGTCGGCGTCTCGTCCCTGGAATAGACAGGCGGCGCGTTGGTCACGGCGTCGCCCGCTTCCCCGCCCACGGGACGGTGAATGCCGGGAGAGCCCGCGCTGGTGTCGACGCCAGGTGCCTTCAGCCATGACAGCCATGGCTTCTGATGCTCAGGCAGGAACTGGCGCACGCTGAAGCCGGGCAGCACGCCCTCATAGCTTTTCAGCCGGGGATCGCCCGGCGCCATCGTGCGCGGATCGGGCGAGACGTCGGTGTAGCCGAACAAAGTCGGATCATAGCCGAGGGCGCGGGCCGAAAGCGCGATGTTGCCGTGGCGGGCGTCGAGCGGCGTGCCGTTGCGGCAAACGCGATTGTTCATCTGGTAGAGGCCGGTGTAGAGGCACGCACGGGCCGGCGAGCAGGGCGCCGCGCCGCCGTAATGCCGCTTGAAAAGGACGCCTTCGGCGGCGAGCGCATCGGCATTCGGCGTCTTCACCACGGGATGGCCGGCAGCCGACAGGCAATCGCCCCGCCATTGGTCGCAGGAGATCAATAGGATGTTTGGGCGTCTGCTTTTCGCGGCCAATGCTCTATCCTGTCACGTCGGGAAGACGTTCAATGAACCGGAATTTGGCTGCGGCGCAAGCCTGTCGGTCTTGCTTAAATGGTGAACGAAAATTTCCTGCTGTTCACTATTAGGATACAGTCCATTCTGAGTTTGCCGCCTTTGCCATTGCCGGGCGGCCCCTCATATAGGCGTGGACAGCGGCAAGGGCCGCAAACCGAAGGGAAGGAGCAAGACAATGCTCGACCAGATCAAGGGCCTGCATCACGTGACGTCGATGGCCGGCGATGCGCGCCAGAACAATGATTTCTTCACGCACAAGCTCGGCCTGCGCCGGGTCAAGAAGACCGTCAACTTCGACGCGCCAGATGTCTATCACCTCTATTATGGCGACGAGCACGGTACGCCCGGCTCGGTGATGACCTATTTTCCGTTCCCCGACATTGCCAGGGGCCGCCACGGCGTCGGCGAGGTCGGTACCACGGCCTATTCGGTGCCGGCCGGCACGCTCGGCTATTGGGAAAAGCGCTTCGCCGATGAAGGCGTTGCGGGTGTCTCCCGCGAAGAGACGTTCGGCGAGAAGCGGCTGGCCTTCGCCGGTCCCGACGGCGACGGTTTCGCGCTGGTCGAAGACAAAGCGGACAGCCGCGCGCCATGGTTGAAAGGCGGCATTCCCGCTGATGAGGCGATACGCGGCTTCCACTCGGTCTCGCTCAGATTGAAGGATGGCGGCGCCACGGAAGAGCTGTTGAAGTTCATGGGCTATGAGCAAGTGGACAAGTCCGGCAGTGTCAGCCGGCTCGCCATCAAGAACGGCAACGGCGCTGATGTCGTCGATATCGAATCGCTGCCTACCGCGGGCTTTGCCAATCTCGGCGCCGGCTCGGTCCACCATGTCGCCTTCGCGGTGGAGAACCGCGCCCAGCAACTCGAAGTGCGCAAGGCGCTGATCGATACGGGTTATGGCGTAACGCCGGTGATCGACCGCGACTATTTCTGGGCGATCTACTTCCGAACGCCGGGCGGCGTGCTGTTCGAAGTCGCTACCAATGAGCCGGGCTTCGACCGCGACGAGGACACCGCCCATCTCGGCGAAGCCCTGAAACTGCCGACGCAGCACCAGCATCTGCGGCCCTATCTTGAAGAGCATCTGCAGAAGCTGGAAGGCTGAGACGATGAGCAAGGAAGCTTACATCCATAAGGCGCTGCCGGGTTCGCCCGGCGGCCCGCTGCTCTTCGTCTTTCACGGCACCGGCGCGGACGAGAGCCAGCTGCTGTCGCTCGGGCGCGACCTCGCGCCACAGGCGACGATCGTATCGCCGCGCGGCGATGTTTCCGAGCATGGTGCGGCGCGTTTCTTCCGCCGCACCGGCGAGGGCGTCTACGATATGGACGACCTCGCGCGGGCGACCGCCAAGATGGCCGGTTTCATCAAGGCGCAGGTGATAGCGGCAAGGCCATCTTCGGTCTTGGGTCTCGGCTATTCCAACGGCGCCAACATCCTGGCGTCCGTAATGTTCGCCGCGCCCGAGCTGTTCGATGCGGCGGTGCTGATGCACCCGCTGATCCCGTTCGAACCGCAGGTGCAGGGCAGCCTTGCCGGACGCCGCATCCTGGTCACCGCCGGCAAGCGCGACCCGATCTGCCCGCCCAACCTGACATCCCGGCTGGAGGCCTATTTGCGCGCCGATGGCGCCGATGTCACAGTGGAGTGGCACGATGGCGGCCACGAAATTCGACCAAACGAGATCGAAGCGGCGAGGCGGCTTTTTGCCGATGCGCCGGTTGAAGGAGCAAGCGATGCCTGACGAATTGCCTGAGATCGAACTCGAGGACCGCGGCTCGAAGGGACGTTATGTCCTGCGCGGGCCCGGTGGCGCCGAGGCGGAAATGACCTTCACCAAGGTCGGCGAGCACCAGATCATCATCGATCACACCGAAGTGCCGGACGTGTTTCGCGGCCAGGGCGCCGGCCTTCGGCTTGTCACACGCGCCGTCGAGGACGCGCGGGCAGTGGGCAAGAAGATCATCCCGCTCTGCCCCTTCGCCAACGCCCAGTTCCGCCGCCATCCGGAATGGGCGGATGTGCTGAAGCAATAGACCTTTTTCCCTTCTCCCCTTGTGGGGTGAGCAGCCGGTTCGCCGCAGGCGAATTCATCGTGCCGGTGGCATGATGAAAGGCCGGCGAACGCCGGGACGCTGCGAAGCAGCGGGGACCGGCAGGTGGTCGGAGTCGCTCAGCCACAAGAGCGAACGCCTCTCTGGCATTTGCGCAGTTCGGCCTTCTTGCCTAAGTACACAGTTCGCTGCGGTTCGTCCGCTCCTGCCAACTGACCGAATGGCTTCCTGATGACCGAATCCGATCTCGTCCCCGTCTTCGACGGCCACAACGACACGCTGCTGCGACTGTACCAGTCGAAAGACACCGACGTCGAAAAGCTGTTCATCGAGGGGACGCAGGGCGGTCATATAGATCTGCCGCGCGCCAAGAAGGGCGGCTTTGCCGGCGGCATGTTCGCGATCTTTCCACCGCCGGTCGAGAAGAGCAAACGCTCTGCGGTGCCGCCGGCGCCGAGCGACAATGAGCCATTGCCGCCGGAACTGCCACGCGCTGATGCGCTCAATTCCACCATCGGCATGGCCTCGATCCTGTTTCGGCTGGAGCGAGCGGGGGCGCTGACCGTCTGCCGCAGTGCCGGTGACATTCGCGAGGCGATGGCGAAAGGTTCGATCGCAGCGGTGTTCCACATCGAAGGCGTCGAGGCGATCGATCCCGAACTTACCTTGCTCGACGTGCTCTACGAAGCCGGCCTGCGCTCGCTCGGCATTGTCTGGAGCCGACCCAACGCCTTCGGCCATGGCGTCCCGTTCCGCTTTCCGTCGTCGCCCGATACCGGACCGGGGCTGACCGATGCCGGCAAGGCGCTGGTCAAGGCCTGCAATCAGCTCAAGATCATGGTCGACCTGTCACATCTCAACGAAAAGGGCTTTCGCGATGTCGCCGCGCTCAGCGATGCGCCGCTGGTCGCCACTCATTCCAACGTGCATGCGCTGTGCACCCATTCGCGCAACCTGACGGACTGGCAGCTCGGCGCTATCCGCGAGACCGGCGGCATGGTCGGGCTCAACTTCGCCACCGGCTTCCTGCGTGAAGACGGACGGATGAACTCGGACACCAGCCTCGACATCATGGTGCGCCATGTCGACTCGCTGCTGCAGGCGCTGGGCGAGGACGGCGTCGGTCTCGGCTCCGATTTCGACGGCGCCATGATCCCGGCGGTCATCGGCGACGTTGCCGGTCTGCCGAAGCTGATAGATGCGCTGGCCGCGCGCGGTTTCGGACGCGCGTTGATCGAGAAGATCGCCTATCGCAACTGGCTGAGCGTTCTCGAAAGAACCATAGGCTGAGGCTTAAGCGCCCATGCGCTTCAGCCAATCCTGGCCGCCGCGATCCCTGATCATCGGCAGCGGGTTCTCCCAGTCCAGCCGCGCGCAGATGCGGTAGACTTCGAGCGTCTCGGCGCTCATTTCGCCGCGCTTGTAGAAGTACATGGCGGCGGCATAGCGGGCGCGACCCGACCATTTTTCGCCGAGCGGCGTGTTGACCAGCTGCCACTGTTCGGCGGCTTCCGCCTCATCATCCGGTTCGTTGGCCATGATCAGAAATCCGCCGGCGGATTGGCGGTGCGGCGGTCGAGCTTGATGAAGGGACGGGCCACCACCTTGGCCCGCTTCATCAGCTTCTGGTACTGCAACTCGCGCATTGCGTAGATCTCGACCCAGAGGTCTTCGACCATCCTATCACCATAGGGACGCGTCAGCGAGGCGATGGCGTTATTGCGCTTGGCCATCGGCGACCACATGGCGGCGCTGACCAGCCCGACCTCCTGATGCTTCTTGTGATAGACGATGGCGTGTTCGGCCGGGATGTTGCCTTCGATCTCCAGCCCGACCAGCACATGGCGCAGCTTGCGTTTGGCGCGCGCTTCGAGCATGGCGCGGCGGCCATTGAAATGGCCTTTTCCCAAATCGACCATAAAGCCGAGACCGATCTCGTCCGGCATGCGCAGACGGTCGGCGCGAATGGCATGCTCGGCGGTGGTGAAGTCGGCATTGGCGACGATGAGGCCGGCTTCCAGCCGGGCGCGGTTGAGGGCGGCGTAGCCGATGGCGCGGATGCCGCGCAGTTCGCCTGCCGTCATCAGGCGGTCCCAGAGGCTGAGCGCTTTTTCGGCCGGCACGAACAGTTCGTAGCCGAGATCGCCGGTGAAGCCGGTGCGTGAGATGGTGACGGTGCTACCGTCATGCGGGAACTCGGCGAGATCGAACACTTTGAGTTTTTCAACGCCGGCAAAGCCGGCCTCGCGCAGCACGGCGAAGGAGGTTGGGCCTTGCAGAGCGAGACCAGCGACGCTTTCAGTCTCTTCTTCGACGGTCACTTCGAAACCGATGGCGCTGTCGAGCAGCCAGGGCAGGTGCCGCTCCTGCGAACACAGGCGGAAGCGGGTCGGCGACAGCCGGAACAGCGTGCCGTCATCGAGGACAAAACCTTCGTCGTCGCACCATGCGGTGTAGTGGACGCGGCCCGGTTTCAGCTTGGTGACATCGCGCAGCGTGACGCGATCGAGGAAGGCTTCGGCATCCGGCCCCTCGATGCGGTATTTGGTCATCGGCGAGATGTCGAACAAAGCCGCCTGGCTGCGGATGGCGAAATATTCGAGTTCCTCGTCCCACAGCGAACGCGGCGCGCGATAGCCGGCCCAATTGTACCAGTCCTGAGTTTTGGCCAGCGCATCGATGCGCGGCTGGAACGGCGTGCCGAGACGCAGTGTGCGGAAATGCGACTGCGCTGTGGTGCGGGCGGCGTTGTTGATCGGACTCGTCATGACGGCATTCCTTCGCCGTAAAGTGCGGCGTTGACTGGCTGAAACATCAGATCATCCCTTCATCGCGATGATGCGCCGCGCCGCATTCAAACCGGGAGCACCCGAAACGCCGCCGCCCGGATGCGAACCGGCGCCGGCCAGGAACAGCCCCTCGATCGGCGTGTCGTAGCCCGACCAGCCGGAGACGGGCCGCGACATCAACATCTGGTCGGCCTGCAATTCGCCGTGGTGCCAATGGCCGCCCGGCATGCGGCAATTGGCTTCGATATCGGCTGGCGTCAAAAGCTCGGCATGCAGCACGGACTTGCCGATACCGGGGGCGTACGCTTCGAGCTGCGCCATAACAGCCTTGAGGAATTTCGGCTTGCCGGCATCCCAACCCTCTTTCAGCGCATAAGGCGCGTATTGCACGATCGCCGACAGCACGTAGGCGCCGCTTGGCGCGAGCGACGGGTCGGAGAGCGACGGCAGTGTGATCTCCATCACCGGTTCGGCTGAGAACTCGCCATATTTTGACGGGTTGAAGGCGCGCTCGACATGGTCGGCCGAGGGCGCGATGACCAGACGGCCCTTGTGGCTGGCGGCGTCGACGCCGGCGAAGTGCGGCGGCCGGTCGAGCGCCAGATGGAGCTTGGCCGCATCGCCCTTCATGCGAATGTTCTTCACCTTGCGCACGAAGCCGGTGCCGATCTCGCGTGACCCGACCAGGCCGAGCATGGTGGTCGCCGGGTTGATGGCGGAGATGATGGTTCTGGCTTGCAGCACCTCGCCGCTGTCCAGGGTCACGCCGACGGCGCGGCCTTTCTCGACGACTATCCTGGCCACGGGCGCTGCCGTGCGGATGGTGACGCCGGCTTGCTCCGCCGCCGCGCGGATCGCGGCGACGACCGCACCCATGCCACCTTTCGGCAGCATCTGTGCCCCTGCCGCACCGCCGGTCTCGCCGGCCAGCCGATAGTAGAGGCCGAGCAGGGAGGTCGGCGAACGCGGGCCGAGATGGCTACCAAGCGTGGCGTCGAAGGCAAGCAGGCCCTTCAGCCTGATATCGGCAAGCTGCTCGTCGAGCAGGTCGGCGACGTTCATCAGGAGAACGCGCAGGAAGTCGCGCATGTCTTCCTTGCCGAGCTTTTTCAGCGCCACGACCGTCTGGCCGAGCGCTGCGGTTTCAAGCAGCGACATGCCACCGAGATCGGGCGGGCGCCGCGACAGGAACGGTTTCAGGATGCCGGCATAGCGCATGAGTTGGGCGCGCAATTCCTTCCAGGCGGACTGCTCGGACGGAGTGGAGCCGGTCAGCACTTCGCCATAGGCGCCATGCAGGACAAGCGGCGGGCCGTCCTTCGCCAAGGCGACCGACGGCATGAAGTCTGTACGGGTGACCTGCACCCCGTGTTTCTCCAGCTCCAATGTCTTCACCACGTCGGGGTGCAGGCGGTTCAGCACATGCGCGATCGAGGAGACCCGAAAACCCGGCGCAAACTCTTCGGTGCGCGCCGCGCCGCCGACATCGCCAGCGGCTTCCAGCACCAGCACCTTGCGGCCGGCCTTGGCCAGCGTGGCGGCAGCGACAAGGCCGTTGTGGCCACCGCCAATGATAATGGCATCAAATGACGTCATGGGCCGGGCTCATATGGGAGGTCGATTTGGCGAGGTCGCGCAGGATCTCGGCTGCCGCATTGCGGCCGGGTGCGCCCATGACGCCGCCGCCGGGATGTGTCGAGGAGCCGCACATATAGAGCCCGCCGACCGGCGAGCGGTATTGTGCGTAGCCCGGCACCGGCCGGTTGAACAGCAGCTGGTCGAAGGTCAGCTCGCCCTGGAAAATATTGCCTTCGGTCAGCCCAACCTCGGCCTCGATCTCGCGTGGCGTGCGCACCTCCATATGGACGATGCGGTCGCGGAAGCCTGGCGAGTATTCCGCGATCTGCGCAACCACGCTTTCAGCGAAACCGTCGCGGTCGGCATCGGTCCAGTCCTGGCCATTCACCTTGGGCGGCGCGTACTGCACGAAGCAGCTCATAAAATGCTTGCCCGGCGGCGCCATGGTCGGGTCGAGCGTCGTTGGGATGACCATGTCGAGGAATGGGTCGGCCGACCAGCGACCGGCCTTCCAGTCGTCATAGGCGCGCTCCATGCGCTCCATGGAATCGGTGAAATGCATGTCGCCGCGATAAACGGGTGAATCCTTCGGCAGTGCCGGGAATTCCGGCAGAGAATCCAACGCGATGTTGACCTTGCCGGAGGAGCCGCGGATCTTGAAGTTCCTGACCCGCCGCAGGAAAATGTCGGGCAGTTCCTTCTCCTCGACCAGTTTCAGGAATGTGCGTTTGACGTCGGCGTTGGAGACGACGAGCTTGCCGTAAATCTCCTCGCCGCCAGCCAGCACCACGCCCTTGGCCTTGCCTCGGCTCACCAGCACATGGTCGACCTCGGCGCCGGTACGGATGGTGCCGCCGGACGCCTTGAAGGAAGCGGCGAGCGCCTTGGTGACGGCGCCCATGCCGCCGCGCGCATAGCCCCAGGCGCCGACCGAGCCGTCGACCTCACCCATATAATGGTGCAGCAGCACGTAGGCTGTGCCGGGCGACATCGGCCCGAGCGCGGTACCGATGATGCCGGACAAAGCGAAGTTCGCCTTGATGACATCGGTCTCAAAATATTCGTCGAGGAATTCCGAGATCGACATGGTCCAGAAGCGCAGCGTCAGCGCCATTTCTTCTGATGACAGGCCGGCGAATTTCTTGCCGAGATAGAGAAGCTCTCCGAGGTCACGCGGCTTGAGACTGGTCGGGTCCGGTGCGGTGCGCATCAGCAGCGGCTGGATGAAGCGGCACTGCCGCGTCACGTCGCGCGAATAACGGTCATAGGCCTCGGCGTCGCGCCTGGAGAAGCGGGCAAATTCGCGCCGGTGCGCATCGTGATCGCGGTAGTTGGCGAGGTAGTCGCCATCGCGCGTGAACACGGCGCCGCCCTCATAGGAAATCACCTGCAAGCCGAAGCGCGGCAGTTCGAGGTCGCGCATGATTTCGGGGCGAAACAGCGAGCAGACATAGGAGCAGTTGGAGTAGAGGAAGCCCGGCGTCAGCTCGCGGCTGGTAGCGGCGCCGCCGACCCAGTCGTTCTTTTCCACCACCAGCACGTCGAGCCCGGCGCGTTGCAAATAGCTGGCGTTGACCAGGCCGTTGTGTCCGCCGCCGATGACGATCGCATCCCAAGCTTTCATTCGCGCCCAGCCTTCATGGTGCTCGACCCTTCATTTTTCGCGTGATTTGTCGCCGAATGCGCGGAATTTGGCACGGCAGCGGCTATTCTGTCCAGCCGTTCTGAATGAATGTTCAACAAATGATATTGCGTTTTCCTGTTAATACGCTACGCTTTGCCGGCATTCGAACCTGCGCAATTCGGCTGATGGGACTTAAGGTCTGATGATCGAAACGGCAGATGGCGAGCCGGAATATGACGACGCCGCGATCCGCTTCCTCGAGGCGCTGTGGGGCGAGGGTTATCTGTCGCCGGGCGGACCAGACGAGGTCGACCGGGTGGTCGAAGGGCTGTCGCTCAGGGGCAAGACGATCCTCGACATCGGCTGCGGCTCCGGCGGCATCGCGCTGCATCTGGTCGAGCGCCACGGTGCCGCTCATGCCACCGGCTTCGACATCGAGCGGCCGGTGATCGAGGCGGCCAGAAAGCGGGCTGCTGTACGAGGGCTTTCAGACCGCGCCAGCTTCGTCCAGGCGCCGCCGGGGCCGCTGCCTTTTGCCGACGCTTCGTTCGATGTCGTCTTCTCCAAGGATGCGCTGGTGCACGTGTCCGACAAGGACGCGCTGTTTGCGGAAATCTTCCGCGTGCTGAAGCCGGGCGGCGTCCTCGCCGCATCCGACTGGCTGATCGGCCATGACGGCGAGCCGTCATCTGAGATGAAGGCCTATGTCGCGGCCGAAGGCCTGTCCTTCGCCATGGCCTCGTCGGCACGCTATGCGCAAGCGATGCGCAGCGCCGGCTTTGCCGATGTCGCCGTCAGAGACCGCAATTCTTGGTATCGCAAGGTCGCGCGCGGCGAGCTGGAAAGGCTGAAAGGCCCGCTCTACGAGACGGCGGCAGCCGCGGTCGGAGCGGCCTATATCGACAAGAACATCAAGACCTGGGAGGCCATGAAGAAGGTGCTTGACAGTGGCGAGCACCGTCCCACTCATCTTCGCGGGTGGAAGCCGGCTGTCGTGGGATAGCCGGCAATGTGGAGCATGACGGCACCGATGAAAGCTGCGCGCGAAGAGCGATCCTCCGACACGTCTGGAGAAACCGAACCGGAAAAACGCGGCCGCAAGGCGTCGAAGGAGGTCAGGCAACAGCAGCTGATCGAAGCGACCATCGATTCGCTGGCCAAGCGCGGCTACGCGGAGACGACGATGGCCGATGTCGCCGATGGCGCCGGCCTGTCGCGCGGCATCGTCAACTTTCATTTCGAGAGCAAAGAGAAGCTGCTGATCGCCACCCTGCAGTATATGTATGACGAGTATTCGGCACATTGGCGTGCTGCCCTGCGGAAAGCCGGTGATGACCCAGCCCGCCAATTGCAGATTCTGGTTTGGGCCGACTTCGACCGCTCGATCTGCAACAAGCGCAAGCTCGCCGCTTGGCTCGCTTTCTGGGGCGAGGCCAAGTCGCGGCCGGTCTATCAGGCGCTGAGCAGTTCCCGCGACGCATATTACCAGCAGGTCTTCATCGACCTCTGCGCGACGCTCAAGCAGAGCGGCGGCTATGCCTATGAGCCGCAGGTGATGGCGCTGGCGCTGTCAGCCATGTTGGAAGGCCTGTGGCTGCGGTTGATGATGGGAACCGAAGACACCACGCGCGAAACCGCGCTGCAAGCGGCCAACGCGTTCCTCGCAGCCGCCTTTCCCAAGCACTACGGATAACCAGAAGCCGGCCAGTCGAGTCGGCAATGCAATGACAAAGAGGATGGAACAGCATGAAAAGAATAACTCGACGCCTGACACTGACATTGGCGCTGACGGCGACGCTGGCTGGTTCGGCCGCGGCGATTGCGGTCGCCGCCGACAAGGACCTGATCGTGTTCGACTGGTCCGGCTATGAGGACCCGAGCTTCCACCCCAAATATGTCGAGAAGAACGGCGACTCGCCGACCTTCGCCTTCTTCGGCGACGAGGACGAAGCCTTCGAGAAAGTGCGCTCCGGTTTCAAGGCCGATCTCGGCCATCCCTGCTCGCAGAGCGTGACAAAGTGGCGCGAGGCGGGGCTGCTGCAGCCGCTCAACACCTCGAAAATCACCGGCTGGAAGGATCTCAATCCCGGCATCATGGCGATGAAGGATCTGGCCACCACTTCGGACGGCAAGGCCTGGTTCATGCCGTGGGACTGGGGCAACACCCAGCTCACCTACAACTCCGACAAGATCGACGCGAAGGATGTGCAGTCGCTGAAGGCCTTCGCCGATCCCAAGTTCAAGGGGCGGGTCTCAATCGGCGACAATGTCGACGACGCCTATGCGCTGGCCAGCCTTGCCATCGGGCTCAAGGACTGGACCAAGATGACGGACAACCAGTTCAAGCAGGCTTCCGACTTCCTGCGTCAGGTGCACAAAAATGTCCGCTCCTACTGGACCGATACCACCGACGTCGTCCAGTTGCTGAGCGGCGGCGAGGTCGATCTCGCCTGGGCATGGAACGATGCCACGGTACAATCCGTCGCTGCCGGTGTGCCGATCAAGTCCAAGAAGGATACGGACGAAGGCATCTCGACCTGGGTCTGCGGCTACGTGCTGTTCAAGGACGCACCCGGCAATGTCGACAAGGCCTATGACTACCTCAACGCGATCAACGATCCCGAGACCGCCAAGGTGCTGGTCAAGGACTGGGGTTATGGCCAGGCCAACGCCAAGGGCATGGCCGGCGTCGACCCGGCGATCCTGAAAGAAAAGGGCTATGACGACGTGCAGAAATTCGTCGACAAGACCCTGTTCCAATCGCCCGTGCCGTCGTCGCTCAAGCTCAAGATGATCGCCGAATTCGAGAAGATCAAGGCAGGCTACTAAAGCTCTGTCCGGCCTCCTCCGTCTGCCTGTCAGTGCGCCGGGCAGACGGTCTCGCCAAGGCCGCTGAAATTCCGTAACGTCGCCCGGCCGCTTTTCGCGATGAGGAGTTTCGCGCCATGAATTCCATGCTTCGCCGCCTCGCCCTTGCCGCTGCTCTTACAGTCGGCGCCGGCGCCGTGCTTGCTTATGCCGAAGGCGGCGGCGACCTCGTCGTGTTCGACTGGTCAGGCTATGAAGATCCGTTGCTGCACCCCGACTACACCGCCAAATACGGCGCCGAGCCGACCTTTGCTTTCTTCGGCGACGAGGAGGAAGCGTTCCAGAAGATGCGCGCCGGCTTCAAGGCCGACATCGCCCACCCCTGCTCGCAAAGCGTGACCAAGTGGCGCGCGGCCGGCATTCTGCAACCGCTCGACACCTCGCGGATCGCCGGCTGGAAGGATCTCAATCCCGGCATCATGGCGATGAAGGATCTCGCCGTCACCGCCGACGGCAAGGCCTGGTTCATGCCGTTCGACTGGGGCAACACTTCGCTGCTCTACCGCACCGACAAGGTCACCGCGGAGGAAGCGCAGTCGCTGAAGATTTTCGCCGATCCCAAATTCAAGGGCCGCGTCACCATCGGCGACAATGTCGATGACGCCTATGCGCTGGCCAGCCTGGTCATCGGCCTCAAGGACTGGACCAAGATGACCGACGCGCAGTTCCAGGAGGCGTCCGCCTTCCTGCGTGACGTCCACAAGAACGTCCGCTTTTACTGGACCGACGACACCGACCTCAACCAGGCCTTTACCGGCAATGAGGTCGACCTCGTCTGGGGCTGGAATGAGACCTTCGTGACGCTCAAGGGCCAAGGCATGCCGATCGCCATGAACCGCGACACCAGGGAAGGCATATCCACCTGGGTGTGCGGCTATGTGCTGATGAAGGATGCGCCGGGCAAGCTCGATCAGGCCTATGATTTCCTCAGTGCGGTCAACGCGCATGCCGTGTCCGATTACTTGGTCAAGACCTTCGGCTACGGCCACGGCAACAGCGCCGGGATGGCCGCGATCGACCATCAGGTGCTGAGCGACCGTGGCTTCGACAATCTCGACAAGTTCTTGGACAAGACGCTGTTCCAGCAGCCGGTGCCGCCTGAGCTCAAGCAGCGCATGGTCACGGAATTCGAGAAGATCAAGGCCGGCTATTGAGCGACAGGACTGAAAGAACCGATGTCGTCATCGTCGGCGCCGGTTTCACGGGCCTGTCGGCTGCGCTTGAGCTGAGAAAGGCCGGCATCGATGTCGTGCTGCTCGAAGCACGCGACCGCGTCGGCGGCAGGGTCGAGGCTATTCGCAACGGGCTTGGCGAGCGCATCGACAGCGGCGGCCAGTTTTTCTGCGAAGACATGCCGGAGGTGACGGCGCTGGCCGCGTCCCGTGGCAAGGCCTTCGTCGAAACCTATGTGAATGGCGATTTCATCACCCATCCATCGCTGTCGGTCGAAGAGGCCGAACGGACCTATCATGGCGCGATGGCAATCCGCGAGCGGATGAATGCGATCGAGCCGGACGATCCCTCGATCGCCGGCATGAGCGCTGCCGCCTGGCTCGAATGCCAGCATGATCCCACTGACGCCAAGACGGCTTTCCGCTCGATGATCGAAGGCCTGTGGTGCCTGGCGATGGACAAGGTGCCGCTGTGGTACCTCATCGACAATGACCGCCGCATCACCAACGAGGTGCCCGAGCTGCAATATTCGCTGCTCGAAACCATGCAGTCGCTGGCCGAGGACATGGCGGGAGATCTCGGCGATAGCGTTCGGCTGAACGAGCCGGTTACGCGCATCGAGCACGGGCCGCAAGGGGTTCGTGCCGTCTCGGCAGGCAGCGCCATCGAAGCGCGAAGAGTGCTGGTCGCGCTGCCGCCGGCGAGGGCCGCGAAGCTGGATTTCGCGCCCGCTCTGCCGCCAGCTCTCGCAAAGGCGCTCGGCGTCTGGAAAAGCGGTGCGGTGATCAAGATCCTGGTGCGCTATCCCACGCCGTTCTGGCGCAAGCGCGACCTGTGCGGCATGGTGATGTGGCGCGACCTGCCGGGCCTGTTCGCTTGTGACGCCAGCAAGGATGCGCAACATGCTGCGCTGGTCGTCTTCGTCGGCGGACCGCTGGCCTTGCATTGGCGTCCGCTCGCGGACGCGGCGTTGCGTGCGGAGGTCACGGCAAGGCTCGTTGATGCCCTTGGCCCGGAGGCGGCCGACATTGTCGATTTCAGCCAGCGCGACTGGATCGATGACCGCTGGAGCGGCGGCGCCTACAGCGACCTTATTGTCGATGTGACGGCACGGGATGCCGAGCGCACGATCCGTGCCGGCGCAGATCCTGTTCATTTCGCATCGTCGGAACTGTCGCCGTCATTCCCGGGCTATGTCGAAGGCGCCATCGTGATGGGGCGGATCGCAGCCAAACAGATCGCGACGGAACTTAAAATTCTTAGTGGAGCATGATCTTATTCCGAAAATCGGTTCCCACTTTTCGGGATCATGCTCAGTCCGCCATCGCCACCAGGGCCTCCGGATCGTAGCCGAGGCGGATCGAAGTGCCGACGGGGATATCGTCGGCGCCGAAGTCGTTGGTCTCGGTGACCGACAGTGGCTTTTCCAATCCGGGTATCTCGACGATGAGATGGGTGATCTCGCCAAAATAGTGGCGTTCGACCACCTTGCCAGCCACTTCGAATTTCGCCGTCGCATTGTCCCACAGCACGCGCAATCGCTCCGGCCTGATGCCCAGCGTGGCGCCGCCGCCATTGCGCACGAAAGCTTTCGGCTTGTCGGTCCGGACGCGGCCGAAGCCCAGCGTGTCGACGACCAGCGAGGCGGCATTCTCCTCGACGATCTCAGCTTTTACGAAATTCATGCCGCCGAGGAAGTCGGCGACCTGGCGGTTGACCGGCCGCTGGTAGATTTCCTTGGGCGAGGCGACCTGGGCGATCTTGCCGCCGAACATTACGGCGATGCGATCGGACATAGCGAGCGCCTCATACTGGTCATGGGTGACCAGCACGAAGGTGATGCCGACCGCCTGCTGCAGGCGGCGCAGTTCGACCTGCATCTGCTCGCGCAATTTCTTGTCGAGAGCCGACAGCGGCTCGTCGAGCAGCAGCACCTTGGGCCGCATCACCAAGGCGCGGGCGAGCGCCACGCGCTGGCGCTGGCCTCCGGAAAGCTCGGTGGCGAGGCGTTTGCCGAGGCCGGTGAGCGACACCTGCGCCAGCCCTTCCTCGACGCGGCGCTTTTCTTCCCTTCCTCCCAGCCTGAGCCGTTTCAGCCCATAGGCGACATTCTGCTCGACATTGAGATGCGGGAAGATGGCATAACTCTGGAATACCATGTTAGTCGGCCGGCGGTTGGCGGGGATGCCTTCCATCGACTGGCCGCCGACCGAGATCGAGCCGCTGGTCGGGTTGTCGAAACCGGCAATCATGCGCAGCAGCGTGGTCTTGCCGCAGCCGGAAGGGCCGAGCAGCGAAAAGAACTCGCCCTCCTTGATTGTCAGCGAGGCGTCGTCGAGCGCCTTGAACGCCCCATAGCTGCGGGTAACGCTGCGGATTTCGATCATTGCTCGGTCGGTTTGGGGTCGATCAGATTGGGCCCGCTCGGACTTATCTTGCTTGGATGGCTCATCCTGAGGCCGTTCGGCCCGGGACTGCTCAGGCATAGAGGCCTCCCTCGCTCTGGGTGCGTCTGGCCGCATGGCGGCGCAGGATCTCGGCAACAGTCATCAAAACGAAAGAGGCAACCAGCAGCAGCGTGCCCAGCGCCAACACACCCGGCAGCTTGGCGGCAAAGCGCAACTGGCCCCAGATATAGATCGGCAGCGTCGTCTCGGTGCCGGTCAGGAAGAAAGCGATGACGAACTCGTCGAGCGAGATGGTGAAGCAGACCAGGAGGCTGGAAATGATCGCCGGCGCCACCATCGGCAGCGTCACCCGCCGTAAGGTGCCGAAGGCACTCTCGCCGAGATCGGCGGAGGCTTCTTCGAGGCTGCGGTCGAAGCCCTCGAAACCGGCGGTCAGCACCGTCATCGAATAGGGAATGCAGATCAGGACATGGCCGAGCACGACGGTGAACAGCGACAGGCTCAGGCCTAACTGCAGCATGACCAGCAGCATGGAGATGGCGAGGATGATTTCCGGCAGCACCAGCGGCGCCATGATCAGGCCATTGATTGTGCGGCGGCCGGGATAGCGGTAGCGGGTGATCGAGCGGGCGGCGAGGATGCCGAGCAGCGTCGACAGCACCGATGCCGAGATACCGACGATCAGGCTGTTCCAGGCGGCGTCAAGCAGCGCCGGCGTCTTCGGCAGGTCTTGGTACCATTTCAGCGTATAGCCGGTGAGAGGAAATTTTGGCGTCGGCGCGGTGTTGATCGAGAAGATCGGCAGGAAGATCACCGGCAGATAGAGAAAGACGACGTAGAGGAGGGCGTAGGCGGACAGCCAGCCGCCGGGGAAAAGGCGCCGCCTCGCCGTCATCGCGCCAGCCTCTGCAGCGCGCGGATGATGAGCACGGTGGCGCCCGCCATCAGCGTCACGACCAGCATGGTGGTCACGGACAATGCCGCGCCGAGTGGCCAGTTGGAGGCCTTATGGAACTGCGACTCGATGGCGTTGGCGATCATCACGCCATCCTTGCCGCCGACCAGCCTTGGGGTGACGTAGTCGCCGACAGTGGGGATCATGACGATGAGAGCGGCCGAGATGACGCCCGGCGCCGACAGCGGCAGCGTCACGCGCAGGAAGGAGCGCAGCGGGCCGTCGCCAAGATCGGTGGCAGCCTCGACCAAGGTGCGGTCGACCTTCTCGAGCGAAACGAAGATCGGCAGGATGGCGAAGGCCGCCCAGGCGTGTGTGAGCGTGATGATGACGGCGCTGGAATTGTAGAGTAGCGCGGTCGATGGTTCGTCGATGATGCCGAGGCCCATCAGGCCGGAATTCAGCACGCCATTATAGCCGAGGATGACTTTCCATGACATCACGCGCAGGAGATAGCTGGTCCAGAACGGGATGGTAATCAGGAACAGCCACAGGCTCTTGTGGCGACCGCCATGGAACGAGATGAAATAGGCGATCGGATAGGCGAGGATGACGGTGAAAAAGCTCACCGTCAGGGAAATGTAGAGCGAGCGCCACAGAAGATCGCGGTAGATCGGCTCGGTCAGCGCGATGCGATAATTCTCCAGCGTGAATGTATGGTCGATGGTGAGGTAGTTCTGCGTCCAGAAGGAGTGGGCGAAGACCACTAGGATCGGCACCAGCAGCAGGATCAAAGCGTAGACCAAGGTCGGGCTGATCAGGGCAAGGCCCTGGACGGATTCGGACTGCAGAAGGGCGTTTCGCCTTGCTCGCGTCATGCGTCGCGTGGGCACCCCTTCGGCAGCTACCGTCATTGCAGCGACCCGGGCGTGATCTCGGTTGCTGGCTCGAACTGTTCCGCCATGATGCTCCCATTGACCGGGCCGGCTGCCTGTTCCCAATTTTTGCGGAGCGCGCTTTGCTGGTTGCGCTCCAAGCTTGCCGGCTTTCTTTCATCATGAGCGCATCCGTGCATTGAAATCAAGCGCTATTTCTGTAATATTGATTGAACGGACATTCAAAATGAAGTGAAGAAAGCCGGCTTTCCTGCCCTTGGCGCTTCGCTTTCTGCCCGGTGAAATTACGCTCAGACGATGCGAGGCAATGATGGCGGCTGCAAGAGACCTAAGAGCGATGGAAATGGCTGACGGTGGCGATGCGGTCGAGCTGGCCAAGCGCCATCTCATCCAGCCCTGGCCTTATGCCGGCTCGGTCGGCAATGAAGCGCGTGCGCTGATTGGCGAGGGCGATGGCATCTACATCACCGATGTAACAGGCAAGCGACTGATCGACGGGCCGGCCGGCATGTGGTGCATCAATGTCGGCCACCGCCGCGAGGAGCTGGCCAGGGTGATGTACGACCAGGCGATGATGCTGTCCTACAACACGCCCTGGTATACGATGAATGCGCCGTCGGCCGAGCTCGCCAAGCGCCTCGCCGATCATGCGCCGGGCGATCTCAGCCATACCTTCTTCACCACCGGCGGATCGTCGGCTGTCGAGACGGCACTGCGCTTCATGCAGTTCTACAACAATGTGCGCGGGCGGCCGGAAAAGAAGCTGATCCTCAGCCGCGGCGGCGCCTATCACGGCTCGACCTATCTGTCGGCCTCGCTCAACGGCCGGCCGCGCGACCGCGACTGGATGGACGGCGCCGACGATCTGGTCGTCAAACTGTCCTCGCCAGACCCGTTCCGGCGGCCGAAAGGCATTGACATCGCCGCCTTCTGCGATTTCCTGGTCGATCAGTTTCGCGATACGGTCGCCCGCGTCGGCGCAGAGAAGATCGGTGCTTTCGTCGGCGAACCGGTGCAGGCATCCGGCGGCGTCGTCGTGCCGCCGGATGGCTATCTCAAGCGCATTCGCGAAATCTGCAGGGACAACGATATCCTCTATATCTCCGATGAGGTGGTGACCGGCTTCGGGCGGCTCGGCCATGTCTTTGCCTCCGGCGATGGCTTCGGCATCGACCCCGACATGATCACCTTCGCCAAGGGCGTTACATCAGGCTATTTCCCGCTTGGCGGCGTCATCATCTCGGAGCGGCTGCTTCAGGAAATGCGCCGTTCCAACCATCCCGATGCGATGTTCGGCCATGGCCTGACCTATGCCAGTCATCCCATCGGCTGCGCGGTGGCGCTGAAGAACCTCGATATCCTGGAAGACAGCGTGCTGGCCCACACGCGCGATGTCACGCCCTATTTCCAGGCGCAGTTGAAGACGCTGGAGGAACTGCCGCTGGTTGGCGAAGTCCGCGGCATGGGCCTGATGGGCTGCGTCGAGTGCGTAGCCGACCGCGAAAGCAAGGATCCGCTGCAGCTCGACAAGGATGTCGGCAAGCGCATCGACGCGCATTGCCACGAACTCGGCCTCCTGGTCCGGCCGCTGATCAACATGTGCGTGATGTCGCCGCCGCTGATCATCACGCGAGAGCAGATCGACGACATGGTGGCGATCCTGCGCGAAGGCATTTCGCGGACCATGGATGATCTGCGCAAAGAGGGCGTGTGGCAGGGGTGACTGGCAGTTCCGCCCCTACACCTGCGAGCGCATAGCCTCATTGAGGTTCCACATGTCCTTCTCCTCCGGCGCCGTCTCCAGGCCTAGCACCGGGATCTGCTTGCGCAGATGGTCGTGGTGGGTGCGCACACCGTATTCGAGGTCGGAGAGATAAAAACCCTCGAAGGCCTCCGAGATCATGGACTCGTTTGACCAGACGGAAAGCTGCACGTCCTCGTTCATGGTATCGCGGTCGATGCGGTAGGCGAGATAGCGGGCGGCCGCCTGTTCCCGGGTCTCGTCGGGGTAGCGGTAGATGGCGCCGCGCAGCAGCGTCTCGCCGGTCGACAGCGGGAACTCCTGATAGAACTGCACCGATTCCGGCATGATCGACAGCGCGTTGTTGGGGAAGATGCCGTAATAGATCCAGGCCCTGCGCAGATGCTCCGGCAGGTGTGAGGCATCGGGCGTGAGCTTGATGTATTCGCGCACGCTCCAGCGCCGGCCGGCATGCGGATTGTAGGTGGCAAACGAGCGCGACACGCCGTTGATGAACGGCTCGTCGAAATAGGTCGAGCCGTAGAGATCCTGCAGCGCCGGATGCGCCATGGCGACGTGGTAGCCTTCATTGTCGACGTCGCGCACCGACTTCCAGTTGACCGGCGTTTTCTGTGTCCAGATGCCCCAGGACGGCACCATCTCGGCCACGTTGTAGTGTGCCATCTCGGCCTCGATCGGCTTCAACAGTTCGGCCACCGAAGGCTGCGGGCCGCCCTTGCGAAAGCGGACAAAGATGAAGCCCATCCATATCTCAAGGTCGAGCGGCATCAGGCCGAATTCGGTCTTGTCGAGCTCGGGGAAGGAGCGCGGCCGGGCGGCGCCGCGCAGCGTGCCGTCGAGATTGTAGACCCAGCCATGGAACGGGCAGACCAGCGCGTTCTTGCAGGTGCCCTGGCTGTCGGCGACGACGCGGCTGCCGCGATGCCGGCACATGTTGTTGAAGGCGCGCACGACGCCGTCCTTGCCGCGCACGATGAGCGCCCGCTCGCCGACCACGTCCATAGTCAGATAGTCGCCGGCATTCGGCACGTCGCAGACATGGCCGGCGATCTGCCAATGGTTGCGGAAGACGTATTCCTTCTCAAGTTCGAGAAGCGCGTCGGAGTGATAACTCCAGCCCGGCAGACCCCGCCGGTCCCAATCATTGGGGATCGCCACGTCACGGAGATGCGGGTTCATAAAAAAGCTCTTCTTTTATTGAATACTCATTCAATAAAACAATATTTTACATTGAAATGCAATGGCTTGTAGAAATCACAACTTTTCAAGTCGGCACAACAGGACCAGCTGAAAGCCAGAAAACCCCGGAATATCCGGGCGTTAACCGGGGGCGTGAAATAGCTGTCCGGCATGCGGATTTGGCCGTGCCGAGCTTGCAAACACGGCCCGCTCCGAGACGAAAATACCTGGCGTCCGCAAATTCGATCCGCAGTGTGAGCTTGTTCATAGTGCGGCCGACAGGAAGCGGGCTTGGTGCGTTCGCGGCCCGCCTGTCGTCAACATTTGATTGCCCGCATGAAACAGCTTCGCAAACGCATCTTGCCGTCGGCACATGACCGGATCTGTCCGGATATGCCCGAATTTCTTGTTTCAAACCTGTTACGCGGGCAAGCCAAGCGCATCATTCGCCCGTTACCAGGCGCGCTTAGGTTCGTTTCATAAGAAAACGAAGGGGAGCAGCAATGCATACGAAAGTCGAGATCACTAGCAACGAACGACGCGCCAAACTGGCACTGCGTCAGCGCGCCAGCGACTATCCGGTTGCGATGTTCTCCATGCTGGGCGCCTGCGCTCTGGCCGTCATGTTCCTGACACCGGCTTCCGGTCCGGCTTTTGCTTCGCTCAACCCGCCGGCCAATGTTGTCCAGGGCGCGCCGACCACCATCAAGACCGCCCGGCTGCCGGAGCCGGAAATCGATTTTGCCTGCCAGGGTCAGGCCTGGGGCGCCGAGAGCGCGGAGTGCCTGCGCGTCATCGCCGCTCAGTCCGGCGTGCACAAGGCGCGTTCCGTCCGCATGATCGCCAACGCAGCGCCGCTGACCACGACACCCAACGTTTTCTGAACCTCCCGAGCGCTTCCTCCCGCGCTCGTTCTTGGCTCCCGCCGCTTCCCTCGGTCGGGAGCCTCTTTTTTAGGGCCTATCGATATTCGGGTGAGGCCGGCCTGCGCATGGAGGTTCCCTGCGCTTCCGGTGCTCGCGTACTTCAAGTACGCTCCGCTCCGGTTCTCGGGAACCACCATTCTCGACTCGGCCTGACCCGAATCTCGATAGACCCTACATGGGTGCTTCCGAAAACTTAGCCGGCGGCGACCTGGTCGGCTATTGCCGAGAGTACGCCGCGGACGTCCAGCGTCGAGAACGGCTTTTCCAGGATTTGCGGGCGCTGCGGCGCCGGCAAGGCTTCGATCTCGGCCTTGGCGCCGATCAGGTCGCCGGTGACCAGCACGAAGCGTTTGGCCAGCGCCAGGTTGTCGGCGAGCAATTCGCGGTAGATGGCAATGCCGCTGGTGCCGGGCATGCGCAAGTCGGAAAAGACGATGTCTGGCGGCATGTGGCCGGTCAAGGTCGCCGCCGCCGACGTCCAGGCCGGCACGACCCGCGACTTGATACCCATCAGTTCCAGGATGTCGGAGAGGGAGCCGGCGACGTCGGGTTCGTCGTCGATGATCAGCGCATGGCGCAAGCCGCTGGAACGAGCCGGGCTGTCGCCGGCTGCTGCCGCGCCGCCGGTGATTACCGGCAGCTGGACGACGAAGCGCGCGCCACGCGGCAGCACCTCCTCGAACCAGATATTGCCGTTGTGGCGCTCGACGATCGATTTCGAGATCGACAGGCCGATGCCGGTGCCGACGCCGACCGGCTTGGTGGTGAAATAGGATTCGAAGATGCGGCTGCGGATCGCCTCGGGAATGCCCGGTCCGTTGTCCTCGACCGAAAACCCGGGGTTGCCGCGATCGCTGCGGAATGTCCGCACCTTGATCAGGCGGTCGCCGCCGATACCGGCCAGAGCGTGTTGGCTGTTGATCAGGAAATTGGCGGCCACCTGCGTGACGTGGTCGGCATCGGCCATCGCCAGCAGCGGGCCGGGCGCGAAATCGGTGTCGATGATGATGCCGCTCGAGCGTGCGCCATAGGCGGTTACTTCGAGTGCGGCGCGGATCACCTGGTTGAGATCGGTCTCGGCCTGCGCCGCCGGATGCAGGCGCACCATCGACAGGAAGCTTTTGACGATGCGGCCGCAGCGCTCGGCAGCGGCGCGCACTTTCTCGGCGCGAACCTTGGTCTGCGGGTCGGTGGCGAATTCATGCAGCAGCGTCGACTGCGCAACGACCACGGCGAGCGGGTTGTTGAGCTCGTGCGAAACACCGGCCAGCAGTGAACCCATCGCCGCCATCTTCTCGTTCTGGTGCAGTTTTTCGCGCTGGCGGTTGATCTCTTCTTCGGCGCGCAGCTTATCGCGCAGATCGCGGATCGAACCGAAGATGAGCTGACGGTCAGCCACCCGCATCTCGGTCGCCGTCAATTCGATGGGAAACACCTCGCCGGCCGCATTCTGTGTCACGGTCTCAAGCCGTTGGCCAACCATCGGCGCGCCGCGGCCCGACATGTATTCGGCGCCCGAGACATAGCCCTTGCGGTAATATTCCGGCACCACGGTATCGAGCAGGTCCTTGCCGAGGATGTCGCTGCGCTGATAGCCGAACATCTTTTCGGCGGCCGGATTGAATTCGATGATCGAGCCGGTCTCGTCGATGACGATGATGGCGTCGAGCGACGCCTGCAGCATGGTGCGGCGGATGACTTCGCTGGCATGGGCGTCGGACGGCGAGTGCTCGATGGCGTCGCCGATGGCGAGCGCGATGATGTGCATCGTCGCCTCTTCCTCTTCGGTCCATTCGCGCTCGTTTAGGCAGTCATTGACCGCGAACGTGCCCCACAGATGACCGTGCGCGAACACCGATACCGACAGGAACGACTTGATGTGCTGCTTTTCGAAATCGGCCTTGAGGAACCCGTCGAGATCGCGCGTATGGCCGGCGAAGATCTTGCCTTGCCGCTCGTCCTCTCCAATCCGCTCCAGCAGCGGATCGGTATCGACGATCGACTGCATGATCACCGTCGGCGAAGCCAGTTCGCCGCCGAAGCGAGGATCGATCCAGTAGGCGGCGACCGATTGGGCGAAGCCCTGGCCGGGCAATTCGCGCAGCCTGAACAGGATGCCGCGCTGGCAATTCATGGCGCTGCAGATCGTTTCGAGGATGGTTTCCATCTCGCGCTGCCAGTCGCCGGCATCGCGCAACCGGCGGACGACGCGCACAGCCGCCATCGCGGCGCTCTGGCGAGCGCCTTGCGGGTCCATACGTGGTGCTGGTTCAGCGGTCATGTCAGCCATCAGTAAAGGGCCGTCGAATTAGGCAGCTATGGAGCATTTCACGAAAAAGGTGAAACGCTCCATGTTTCAATGCAATCCCGAACGGAAAATCGCTACGCACTGTTCCTGGAATTGCTAAAGCGCTTCACCGTTTCACGGAAACGGAGAAGCCTCTATCTCTTTGTTTTCACAAAATTCCGGGCGGAAGCCGCGTACACTTTTCCTGTAATTGCTCTAGTGCCCGTCACCGGTCGGCAGCGAGAAGATATAGCCTTCGCCGCGCACTGTGCGCAAAAATTTCGGATTGGCCGGATCGGTTTCGATCTTCTTGCGCAGCCGCATGATGCGAATGTCGACGGCGCGCGACGATTCAGGATCCTCGACAAAACCAATCGCCTCGGAGATCGCCGATCGCGTCAACAGCCGGTTGGCGCGGGTCAGGAAAACCTCCAGCACATCGAACTCGCTCTTGGCCATGTCGATGACGGCGCCGTTGGCGCCGGTGACAAGCCTGCCGTCGAGGTCGGCCTGGAACGGGCCGAAGGTCAGGCGGCGGCCGCCATCGGCTTGTGTCTTCGCCGCCTGGGGCGGGCTCGGCTGCGGAACGCGGCGCAGCACGCTGCGCACACGAGCCAGCACCTCACGCAACTCGTAGGGCTTGACGATGTAGTCGTCGGCGCCAAGCTCCAGCCCGACAATGCGGTCGAGTGCGGTGCCGGCGGCCGTGGCATAGATGATGCCGACCGGTATTTGCGAGCGCAGCCAGCGGCCGAGCGACAGTCCGTCCTCGCCCGGCATGGCGATGTCGAGAATGGCCAAATGAAACGATTCCGTCTCCAGCAAGGCGCGCGCCTCGGCCGCGCTTCCGGCCTGGGTCACATCGTAGCCGTTGGCGCCGAGATACTCGGCGACCGCGTCCCGGAGATCGGGCTCGTCCTCGACGATGACAATCCGTGCCCGCACTATGGCCTCGCTCCCGCTTTCAGCGGAAAGTAGATTGGGTATAAACATGATGTCCAGCACTCATATCCGGTTGCGGGGGAACGGGAAGAAAAACATGGCTGCACGATCCGTCATCGCGCTGGTTTCCGTCGCCGATGTGGTGGCCGGCGATCTTGCCGATCATCTCGACCGGCGCGGCCATGACGTGCGCGAGGCGCGGCAGCCCTGGGAAGCTGAATCCCTGCTTTCGGCCGGAGGCATCGATATCGTCATCGTCGGCGACAGCCTCAGCCAGGCGGAGGGGCGGGACCTGCTCAGGCGTTATGGCGGCGGCCAGAGCGCGGACGGGAAGGCGGGGCCGGATTTCATCCTGATCTGCCGGCCGGCCGATCTGGTCGACAAGGTGCTGGCGCTCGAGCTTGGCGCCGCAGATGTCGTCGAAAGTCCGCTCAATGTCAGGGAGCTTGCCGCGCGCATCGGCGGCCTGCTGACGCGGCGCGGCAGGTCCGCCCAGGAACTGATCGTGCTGGAAAATGCCACCGTCGATTTGCGGTCGGCAATCGTCATGCACCGTTCGGGTACGGAAGAACAGCTGTCGCCGGGCCAGGTGGCGCTGCTCAGGCTGTTTCTGGCCAGCCCGCGCAAGGTGCTGACGCGCGACGACATCATTGCGGCGGCGCCCGCCGAAAATGCCGATGCCTTCGACCGCTCGATCGATTCGCGCATCGTGCGGCTGCGCCGCAAGCTTGACACCGAAACCATCACAACTATACGCGGCGCAGGCTACCGGTTCGACCCGCCGACGCAGCGCGCCGACTGAGGGTCGGGAGGCTGGATTGTTCCTCGGCTCGCCCAAAAAAGCTGCGCAATCTCGGGCGCCATGCATAGGCGTCAGCGCACCACCAGAAGCGATGGTCCCGACGGCAATTCGCTGGCGACTACGATTTCGCTGGCGGCATGCGCGCGGTCCTTCAGAAGAACCGTGGCGAGACCGGCAAAGCCGAGCAGGCCTTGTGCATAGAGCAGTACCGAAAGCACGGAGGCTGCAGATTTCGTCTTCATCGGTTGTCCCCAAAAATCAGAACCGCGGGTGCTTCAGGATAAACCCGAAGTGCCCGCGTCGCCCACGGAGCCCCCCGTTGCGACGCGGGCCTTCGGTCCTCTCGGCAGCAAGTTGCCGGAGGGGCCGCGCATCCACTTCAACCCGAGGCCGACCCGCCAGAGGGCCCTGAGACGGTTGATGCGCAGACTGGAGACAATCCAGACCAAGGCTATGAACAGCGCGGCATGCAGCGTCGAAATCTCACCCGAATTCATCACCGCCAGTTTCGTCATCGGGGTGCCGGCTACTGTGCCGATGCCGCCGACGACAAATGCGGCGATGCTTATCCTGAAGTACCAGGACAGGGTGGTCGATTTGATGCTCATTTTCGTTGGCGCCGGCTGTTCTCGTTGGGATGACTGTGCCGCGAGCCTGTAACCAGATCATGCCGCCCAGGCCGCGCTTTGTTGCAAGTCGGTTTCGAGCGAAGCCAATCTTCTTTCATATAAGGACATCAGCACTTTCGTTTGTGGGCGCGGTGGGTGATCGGGAGTGCGCAGCGAAGACGGGAGCACGCTCCTTGTTGTCCACCTTGCTTGTTAACCAGAGGAAACAGATTCGAAACACAAACGAGCCTCAGCGAAGTCAGTCTGAAACATGGCGCGGGGATAAGGCGGCCACCGAATTGACGCCGGCAGGACCGGCAAAGAGGAGCCATCATGTACAAAGCCATTTCCGCCAAACTCATCAACGTCACCGCCGCAGCCGGCGGCGCCGCGCTTCTGCTTGGCGCCGCCAACAGCACCGCCCATGCCGCGGCAAACCAGATCGTGGCGCGTGTTTCGCTGTCGCAGCAGACCATGGAAGTGCTGGTCGATGGCCGGCCGACTTTCGCCTGGAAGGTCTCGACCGGCGACAGTGCGCATGTCACGCCGACCGGCTCGTTCAAGCCGACCCGCATGCACGAGATGTGGCATTCGAAGAAATACGACAACGCGCCGATGCCGCATTCGGTCTTCTTCAGCGGCGGCTACGCCGTGCATGCGACCAACGCCATCAAGCGGCTGGGACGGCCGGCGTCGCATGGCTGCGTGCGGCTGCATCCCGACAATGCCGCCGACTTCTACCAGTTGGTCGAAACCTTCGGCCCGACCAACACCAGCATCGTCATCGTCAAGTAGCAGACTGCGTTTGGAGCGATGGTGCAGCGCAGCCGGCCAGGTCATGCCGCACCGCAAGTTCCCGCCTGAAGCTCCATCAGAGCTTCGCGGTAAATCAATCCAGTCAAAAAAGAGGCCGGAAATTTCCGGCCTCTTTTCGTTTGTCCGCTAACGCCGTTCGCAGCTCAGTCCGCGTGCACCGGCATCAGCTTCGGGTCTGGCTTTTCGGCGTGGTGCGGCAGGTCCTTGCTGGCGATGAAGGTGTAGAACATCGGCACCACGAACAGGGTGAACATGGTTCCGACCAGGATGCCGGTGAAGATCACGAGGCCCATCGAATAGCGCGCCGCCGCACCAGCACCACTGGACACGATCAGCGGCACGACGCCGAGCGCCATCGCCGCTGTCGTCATCAGGATCGGCCGCAAGCGCACCTTGGCCGAGGCGACGATCGCATCGCGCCGCCTCATGCCATGCAGCTCGCGCTGCTGGTTGGCGAACTCGACCAGAAGAATGCCATGCTTGGTGATCAGACCTATCAGTGTGATCAGGCCGACCTGCGTGTAGATATTGAGCGTTCCAAGCCCCAGATTGAGCGGCACGATGGCGCCAAAGATCGACAGTGGCACCGCCATCATGATGATCAGCGGGTCGCGGAAGCTTTCGAACTGCGCCGCCAGCACCAGATAGATGACGATTACGGCGGCTGCGAACGCGATAAGGATCGTGTTGCCCTGCTCCTTCTCCTGCCGGGACTGGCCGGAATAATCGATGAAGAAGGTATCGGGCAGGCTCTCCTTGGCAAGGTTCTCCAGGGTCTGCAGCCCGTCGCCCGTGGTGACGCCGGGAAGCGGCAGCGCTGATATCGTCGCCGAGTTCAGCTGGTTGAACTGCTCGATCGCGGCCGGCGCGGCGTTGGTCGAAATCTTCACCACCGCTGAAAGCGGCACCATTTCGCCGGTCACGCTACGCACGAAATATTCGCCGAGCTTCTCGGGATTGTCGCGGAATTCCTTCGGCACCTGCGGGATGATGTCGTAGCTGTTGGAGTCGCGGTCGAACTGAGCCACTTCGGCGCCGCCGACCAGCAGCGTCAGCGTCTGGCCGATGTCGGCGATCGGCAGGTTGAGAGCCGCCGCGCGGTCGCGGTCGATGGTCACCGTCACCTGCGGAGCGTCAAAGGACATCGAGTTTTGCACGACGATGAAGCGGCCGGAGGCCTGCGCCTTGTTCTTAATCTGCTCGGCCGCCTCGTAGACCTCGGCGGAACCACCGGTCGAGCGCACCACCATGGAGATCGGCAGGCCGCCGCCGGAGCCCGGCAGCGTCGGCGGCGCGAAGACGAAGGCCTCGACGCCGGCCACCTTGCCGAGGCGTCCCTGGATATCGGCTTGAAGCTCCTTTGAGTTGCGCTGGCGCTCGGCCCAATCCTTGAAGGCGAAGCCGACAAAGGCGCCGTTGGTGGCGCCGCCAAAGGCAACGGCGGAGAATTGCGCCCTGGTTTCGGGAATGTCCTTCACCAGGCCGAGGATCTGGTTGACGTAGGTCTCGGTGTAGTCCGAGGTCGCGTAGCGCGGTGCCGTCACGATAGACAAGAGGAAGCCCTGGTCCTCTTCCGGCGCCAGTTCGCTCGAGGTCTTGGTGAACATGAAGCCGGTGAGCGCAACCAGCGCCACGACCATCAGCAGCGTCACCGGTCGATTTCTCAAGGAGGCGGTGACCGCCCGCTCATAGACATGCTCGACACGGCTGAAGGTTCCGTCGACGACGCGCTGGAAGCGACTGTGCGATCCCGCCTTGAGCAGACGCGCCGCCATCATCGGCGTGATGGTGACGGCTATGAGGCCGGACAGCACCACCGAACCGGCGAGCGTCACCGCGAACTCGCGGAACAGCGCGCCGGTCAGGCCGCCGGTGAAGGCCAGCGGCGCGAACACGGCGGCGAGCGTGATGGTCATGGCCACGATGGCGGAGAAAATCTCGCGCATGCCGTTGAAGGCCGCCTGCATCGGCGACATGTGGTCCTCCTCCATGTGGCGATGGATGTTCTCCACCACCACGATAGCGTCGTCGACGACAAGGCCGATGGCCAGCACCATGGCCAGCAGCGACAGAAGGTTGATCGAATAGCCGACCGCAAACAAAAGGAAGCAGACGCCAACCAGCGACAGCGGGATGGTCACGATCGGCATCATCACCGAGCGGAATGAGCCGAGGAACAACAGGATGACCACGACGACGATGGCGACGGCTTCGGCGATGGTCTTGAACACTTCATCGATCGAGGCGCTGATCTGTTCGGTGGAATCGTAGACGATTTCGATGGTCATGCCTTTCGGCAGCGTCTCTTGAATCAAAGGCACGATCTTGTGGATCGCCTCCGCCGTTGTCAGCGGGTTGGCGGCCGGCGTCGGGAAGATGGCGAGGAAGGTGCCGGGCTTGCCATTGAAGCTCACCCTCGTGTCGGTGCTCTCGGCGGCAAGCTCGACTCGCGCCACGTCGCGCAAGCGCACCACCTGGCCGTCCGTCGAGCGCAGCGGAAGCTCGGCAAAGGCCTCAGGCGTCTGCAGCGTCGAGCGAACCGTGATCGAGGAGACGACATATTCGTTCTCGGTGTTGCCGGGCGCCGACAGGAAGTTGGAGTTGTTGATCGCCGCCAGCACTTCGGCGGCGGTGACGCCACGCGCAGCAAGCTTGACCGGGTCGATCCAGACCCGCATCGAATATTCCTCGGCGCCGAAGATCTGCACGTCGGCGACACCTTCGACCGTCGACATGCGCGGCCGCACCACCCGCTCGATATATTCGGTGAGCTGCTCCTTGCTCATGTTCGGATTCTGCATCGAGATGTACATCATCGCGAACTCTTGGCCGGTACCCTTGACGATGACCGGGTCCTTGGATGCATCCGGCAAGGTGCCGCGTACGCCCTGCACCTTCGACAGGACCTCGGTGAGCGCGACATCCGGATTGGAGCCGAGCTTCATCTGGACGACCACGGTGCTCGAAGACGGCCGGCTGGACGAGGTGACGTAGTCGATGTTCTCGGTCGAGGCGACGGCCCGCGCGATCGGGGCGGAGATGAAGCCCTGGATCAGGTCGGCGCTGGCGCCGGGATAGGCGGTGGTGATGGTGATCGCCGTCTCGTCAACCTTGGGATACTGCCGGATCGACAGGTTGAAGATGCCCTGGAAACCCAGGAGCAGGATCATGCAGGCGAGGACGGTGGAGAGGACCGGCCGGCGAATGAAGATGTCGGAAAAGTTCATTGCTGAGCCTGCTGGTTAGCCGACTTGCTGGGGTCAATGGTGTTGTCGACAGCGACGGACATGCCGTTGAAGAGACGGTTCTGACCGGCGGTGACGACCTCGTCACCGGCCTTGATGCCCTCGATGATCTCGACCATGCCGTCGTTGCGGCGGCCGGGCTTCACGAACACCTGCGACAGCACGAGCGCCGGCTTTTCCGGTTCTGCCGCGGGCTTCGCGGGGTCGACAGCCGGCTTGTCCGCGGGCTTCGCCGCGGCGTCTTCGGCAGCCGGTTTCGCGTCTGCCGGCTTTGCATCTGCCGCCGGCTTTGCTGCGTCGGCCCCCGCGGCAGGCTTTTCCTCGGGTTTCGCGGCTGGGGCGCCTTCCGCCGGCTTCGCCGGAACGACGACGAAGACGAAGTCGCCATAGAGGCTCGACGTCAATGCCGTCTGCGGCAAGGACAGAATGTTTTTCTCCTGCGGCAGCTCGACGCGAACCTGGACGAACTGGCCGGGCGTCAGCTTGCCGTCAGGGTTGGCGACCTCGCCGCGGACGGACACCAGGCGGCTTGAAGCGTCGATCTTGGGATCGATGCCGCGAATGGAGCCGGCAAACGGCATGTCGGCGCCGCCGCCGGTGCCGCCGAGGCCGAGCCGCACCGCCTGGCCTATCTTGAGCAGCGGCAGCTGCTGTTCGGGTACCGAGAAATCGACCCGCATGGTGTCCAGATCCTGCAAGGTCACCACTGCGTTGCCGGGCGAGAGATATTGGCCGAGGTCGATCTTGGGGATGCCCACGGTGCCGGCGAACGGCGCCGTCAGCTGCTTCTGATCGAGCACGGCCTGCAGCTTGTTGACCTGCGCGGCGGAGGCCGATGCAGCGGCTTGAGCGGTGTCGAGCGTGGCATCCGTTCCGACGCCGCGCCGCTGCAGCTCCAGCGCGCGTTCGAGCGCCGTCTTGTCGGACACGGACTGCGCCTTGGCCGCGACCAGATCCGCGCGTTCGACGGCATCGTCGAGCTGCAGCAGGACCGAATCGACCGGCACCTTCTGGTTGGCATGGAAAAGGATGTCCTTGACGATGCCGCTGGTCTCGACGGTAAGGTCGACACCGCGCACGGCGCGTACCGTGCCGATCGCCTCGACGCCCGGCGTCCAGTCGGAAGGCTTGACGACAACCGTCGATACGGTCGTCGCCGGCGGCTTCATGGTGGCGAAATACTGTTTGATAGCGTTGTCGCGGAACAGGTTGAAGCCGACAACGCCGACGCACACCAGAGCGAGCAGAAGCAGAATTGCGGTGATAGAGATGAAGCGCTTCACGAACTGTCCCCTCGGCCGGTGTCCGGCAAAATAGCCGAATAGCGGGACACTTATCGACGCCAGGTCCCGATTACAAATGACGGCGAACTTACTGTACCGTCTGGACGGTCTTGTCAATTCCGCCTAGGCTGGTGCGGGGGAAGGGATCGATGAAGACCCAAAGGGCAAATTCGCGCGACAAGATACTCGCCGCCGCCGCCGATGTCGCACGCGAGACCGGTCCCGGCAGCCTGTCGCTTGACGCCGTCGCCAGCCGCGCCGGCGTGTCGAAAGGCGGCCTGTTATATAACTTTCCGACCAAGGCCAAACTGATGCAGGGCCTGGTGGAGAATTACCTGCGCGCGTTCGAGCTGGCGCTGGAATCGGGCCGTGTCGCCGGCGCCAGCGGCGAGAGCCTGCTCGCCACCTATATCCGGCTCTCGGCGGATGATTGTGAGGAGCCGAAGCCGACGGCTTCGTGGATATTCTCGGCGATCGCCGAGGATCCGGATTTCCTGACGCCGATAAAAGCCTTCAAGTCACAGCTGCTGCAGCGGCTGAAGAGCGAGACGCCGGACCTCAAGACGCTGCTGGTCTGCTTTCTGGCCATCGAAGGGCTGCGCAGCATGAACCTCTTCGATTCCGACGTGCTGTCCGCCGACGAACGCCACTTGCTGGTATCGGCCCTACTGGAGATTGCGGGATAGCTTAGGGCGTCGCGGTCGAAGAAGCGATACGGGCCGGGCGGAAAGGACGGTTAGTAAGCGGCATGGCATAGGCACGCATCACGACATCGGCGATTTCAAGCTACAGCCCCCCTGATTCGTTGGATCGATGCTTCAGGAATGACTGCGCGAATGCGCGGCCGACTATGTTGCGCCGCACCATAACACTGCCGTGCCAGCCTTGACGTGTCAGCCTTGAGACGGCGCTCGGCGAGGCCGGCAAAGCGCGTTTTAGGGCTGTGATGGCGCCGGCATATGGTTATGGCATTGTCATGTTGCGGCGCACAAACTATGTGCCTTTGTAGTCCTCCTAACAGTCGCGAGATCTCCATGGGTTCCCTTTCTTCGAAGAATGCGCTCGTCACCGGATCGACCAGCGGCATTGGCCTGGCCATTGCCCGCGCCCTTGCCGCCGAGGGCGCCAACGTCACGATCAACGGCCTTGGCGAAGCCGCGGCGATCGAACAGGAGCGCGCCGGCATCGAGAAGGATTTCGGCGTCCAGTGCCGCTACTCCGGCGCCAACATGATGGACGGCGCAGCGGTGACCGCCATGCTGCGCGAAGCCGAGCAGGCCTTAGGCAGCCTCGACATTCTGGTCAACAATGCCGGGATACAGCATGTCGCGCCAATCGAGGAGTTTCCCGACGACAAGTGGGAAGCCATCATCCGCATCAATCTGCTTGCCGCCTTTTACGCGATCAAGGCCGTGGTGCCCGGCATGAAGGCGCGCAAATGGGGCCGCATCATCAACACCGCGTCGGCGCATGCACTGGTCGCCTCGCCGTTCAAGTCGGCTTACGTCTCGGCCAAGCACGGCATAGCGGGTCTGACCAAGACGGTAGCGCTGGAAGTCGCGCAGGACGGCATCACCGTCAACGCCATCGCGCCCGGCTATGTCTGGACGTCACTGGTCGAAAAGCAGATCCCCGACACGATGAAGGCGCGCGGCATGACCGAGGAACAGGTCAAGCGCGACGTGCTCCTGGCGGCACAGCCGACGAAGCAATTCGTCACCGTCGAGGAGCTCGCCGCGCTGACGCTGTTTCTGTGCTCGGACTCGGCCAGGCAGATTACCGGCACGACTTTGCCGATGGATGGCGGCTGGACGGCGCAGTAGGCGCGCTCCCCGGCGCCGCTCTTTCCTTGACAAAGACGAAAGATCAATCCAGCATTGTGGCAAGGGGTTCCTTCGCGACGACCCCGTGAGGCGTCAGCCCAATGATCGCGTCCAAACTCTCACTCTGGAGGTGGACGCCATGCCGTCAACAACCGCAATCACCGTAGCGCAGCTTTCCCGCCTTGTCGGTCTGTCCGACGCGCCTGTTCTTGTCGATGTCCGCATCGACGAAGACTACGACGTCGATCCGCGGCTGCTTCCGGCCTCGTGCCGGCGCGACTTCAAGTCTGTTTCGAGCTGGGCGGCCGAGTTCACGGGGGCTCATGCTGTCGTCATCTGCCAGAAGGGGCTGAAGCTCTCGCAAGGCGTTGCCGCATGGCTGCGCCATGAGGGCATTGCTGCCGAATCCCTTGAAGGCGGCTTCGAGGCGTGGCAGGCGGCCAAGGGACTTCTGGTCAAGGCCGACAAGATACCGCCCCGCGACGACAAGGGCCGCACGGTCTGGGTGACGCGTGCCCGCCCCAAGGTCGACCGCATCGCCTGTCCTTGGCTGATCCGCCGCTTCGTCGATCCCTCGGCGGTGTTCCTGTTTGTCGAGCCGTCTGAAGTGCTGGCGGCCGCCGATCGGTTTGGGGCGGTTGCCTTCGACATCGACGACGTGTTCTGGAGCCATCGCGGCGAGCGCTGCACCTTCGACACGATGATCGAAGAGTTCGGGTTGCGGTCCGAAGCGCTCGATCGCCTTGCGCTGATCGTGCGTGCAGCCGATACGGCGCGCCTCGATCTCGTACCGCAGGCGGCCGGGTTCCTCGCTGCATCGCTCGGGCTGTCGCGCATGTTCCGCGACGATCTCGAACAGCTTGATGCCGGCATGCTGCTCTACGATGCGTTCTTCAGATGGTGCCGCGATGCCACTGACGAAACCCACAATTGGCCCAGCGCGGGCAAAGCGCCATGAGCGCCCTCGCCGCGGACGACGATGCACAGGCTACCGAGGCTCCGATCGTCCCGACCTTCCGCCAAGCCGCGAAACTGTGGGCAAGGATCGGCCTGCTCTCCTTCGGCGGGCCGGCCGGACAGATCGCGCTGATGCACAAGGAATTGGTCGAGGATCGCCGCTGGATCGGCGAGCAGCGGTTCCTGCATGCGCTCAACTACTGCATGCTTCTGCCAGGCCCCGAGGCACAGCAGCTCGCCATCTATATCGGCTGGCTGCTGCACCGGACCGCCGGCGGCCTCGTTGCCGGCATCCTGTTCGTGCTGCCCGGTGCGTTTGTCATGCTGGGCCTCAGCATCTTCTACGTGCTTTACAATGATGCGCCCGTCATCGAGGCGCTGTTTTTCGGCATCAAGGCGGCGGTGCTGGCCGTCGTCGTCGAGGCGGTCCTCCGCATCGGCAAACGGGCGCTCAAGAACCGGGTGATGATGGCGATCGCGGTGGCCGCGTTCCTTGCCATCTATGTCATCAGGCTGCCGTTTCCGCTGATCATCCTGGTTGCAGGGCTGACCGGCTGGATCGGCAACCGCCTGGCACCGGCGCGTTTTTCCGGAGCCGCACGCGGCAAGGACAATTTGCCCGATGTCAGGGGCGCCGTCGACGTCATGTTCGAACGCGGCGACCTCGCTCACACCAAGCCGACGAAATGGCACGCGCCGCGCACCATCGCGATCTGGCTGCCGATCTGGCTCGGGCCGGTCGTACTGATCCTGGCGCTGACCGGCCCTGCCAGTGTTTGGGCACAGCTTGGCGGCTTCTTCAGCCTGATGGCGGTGGTCACATTCGGCGGCGCCTACGCTGCGCTCTCCTATGTCGCGCAGGCAGCGGTGACCTCGTTCGGCTGGCTGGCGCCGGGTGAAATGGTCGATGGGCTTGGTCTGGCCGAGACGACGCCGGGACCATTGATCCTGGTGCTGCAGTTCGTCGGCTTCGTCGCCGCCTATCGTCACGCCGGTGCGATGGGACCGCTTGTGGCCGGATCGCTCGGCGCATTGCTGACGGTCTGGGTGACGTTCGTGCCGTGCTTCTTCTGGATCTTTCTGGGTGCCCCCTACATCGAGGCGCTGCGCGGCAACAAGGCGCTGTCGGCGGCGCTGAGTGCGATCACGGCGGCTGTGGTCGGCGTGGTGATGAACCTTGCGCTGTGGTTCGCACTGCATGTCGTCTTCGGCGCGGTGCACCGTTTTGGTCTTGGGATGGAGCTACCGGTGCTGTCGTCGCTGGATTGGCGCGCCGCGCTGCTGGCGGCGGCCGCCATGGTCGCCATGCTGAAACTGAGGATCGGCATGCTGCCGACATTGGCCGGCTCGGCGCTGGCCGGACTGGCGCTGCTGGCCTTGCCTGCGTAGCGTCCGAAGGCGCGACCAGCCATTATCACAGCCGGATTTTTGAGGTATGCCGGGCCGGCGCACAACGGTCGCGGGCGCTGGTAGGATCAGCGCTGGCCCCGGAGATACGCTTTACGTCGAACCCGATACCGCCAAGCTGAACCTGCTCGACGCGGAGAGCGGCGCGCTGGCGAACTGATTTGACGAGGTTGGCCGAGCTGTTCAAAGTCGATCCTGGATCGCACAACGGGATATGACATGGTGGATTCCGATCGGATCGACAAGCTGATCGCAGGGGTGCCCCCCGCCTTGGCGCTTCGTGCCGGGCTGGACCTTGGCATCTTCACCTGGCTCGGCGGCGATGCTGCGACTGCCGACAGCCTTGGGGCAGCGCTCAAAGTCGAGCCCGCTCGTCTGTCGCGGCTCCTCTACGCGCTCGCCAGCATCGGTCTCCTCGACGTCGAGGATGGTCAGTTTCGCAACGGAGCCGAAGCGTCGGAGTTTCTTGACGCGTCCAAGCCGACCTATCGCGGCGGCGATCATGTGCTGCTGCGCGAACTCTGGGGAGCCGACCTTTTGACCGCAGAGTCGCTGCGGCAGAATCGGCCGGCCGCGCTGCACGACTTTTCCGAAGCGGGGCCAGAATCGCAGCGGCCTTCAGCCGCATGCTCGCACCGGGAGGGGTGATTTTCGGCCGAAATCTCGCCCGTGAACTGGACTTCTCGGCGGTCAGTTCGGTGATCGACATCGGCGGCGGCGCCGGGACCATTCTGGTCGGTCTTCGCGAGCGATGGCCGCATATTGCGGCGACTTTGATGGAACTCCCGACGGTCGCGGCGGTCGCACCAGCGATCCTGTCGGAATACGGTGCCGGCGATGTGGTTGTCGAAGAAGGCGACATAACGGTCGCGCCATCGACCGGCCGGCATGACTTGGCAATCCTGAAGGCTGTCGTCCAGGTCCTGCCGCCGGACCAGGCGCGCAGTTCGATCCTGAACGCGGCGCGTTGCCTCACCCAAGGAGGCGAGATCGCAATTGCGGGGTGGGGTGTCGTCGATGACGACCGTCTCGGCCCGCCTGAGGGTGTCTTTCTCAATCTCACCTTCCTGAACCTTTACCGCGCGGGCGAATCGTACACGGAAGGTCAGTATCGCGGGTGGATGGCCGGGGCTGGGTTCCGGGATATCTCCAGGTCGCAGCTGACCGACGGCACCACGTTGTTTCGTGGGCGCCTCACGGACTGATCGTGGCTGGAGTGGTTGGTTTCGGGCGTGTGTGGCCCTCAGAGCCAGCCCCGGACGGATTGCACAAAGTTCCTGAGGCGGCGTGAGCCGATCTTTCCCCTTACCGGCAGCGCGGTGTCCCCTGTCTTCTCGATAGCTTCTTCGCAGAGGGGGCATTTAAATGTCACTTGGTCGACAACAAAGTTCGGGATAGCGGCATATTTCGCATTCGTCGATTGGGGCGGAACCTCCGACAGGATGTTGCGCGGTCGCTGCAACTTGCGCCTAGCTAGCCCGTTCGACTACGTCGAATCGGAATGGAGTTTTTAGACATTCGTTTATCTATTCGTGGTTTCTAATACATATGGCATCCAACGCGTTCACCCGGATTTGGTTTGCTTTGAGCCGCCTAAGGCGCGCCACGAACGGTAACGTTGCCGTCATCGTTGCCTTCACCTTGCCGGTCGTGGTTGGCGGCGCCGGCCTCGGTGTGGAGACATCCTTCTGGTATTACAGCAGCCTCAAGCTGCAGGCCGTTGCCGATGCCGCGGCCTATGCCGGTGCGCTCGAGAAAGTCGCGGGTTCCGATAACCCGACCATCATCGCCGCCGCCACGCAGTCCGCGACCTCGAACAATTTTGCCACGCCGGGCACGATCCAGGTCAACACGCCGCCATTGTCCGGCCCGAACACCGCAAAGAAGGCGGTGGAGGTCATCGTCAAGCAGAACCTCGATCGCTACTTCACGGCGATTTTCAACCAGGCGCCCGTTGCCGAACAGGCAAGGGCGGTGGCGCTGATCAATGACGCCTCCAAGGCTTGCGTGCTGGCGCTTAGTCAGTCGGCCTCCCAGGCTGCGCTCTTTTCCGGCAACACCACCGTCAACCTCACCGGCTGTTCGGTCATGTCGGACTCGATTGCCTCGGACGCCATAAAGACGCAGGGCTCGGCGGTGCTCAAGGCCGACTGCCTGATCACGGTCGGCGGCATGGTGCTGAACAATCCGGCGACCACGGTCTGCAAGTCCAACATCACCCAAGCCTTGCCGGCAGCCGATCCTTTCTCCAGCTTGGCGGCGCCGACGGCCGGGAACCCGTGCAAGTCTGTCAACGGCAACAAGACGTCGCAAACACTCCAGCCTGGCACCTACTGTAGCGGCATGAGCCTCAGCGGCAACGTCACCCTGCAGCCCGGCGTCTACGTCGTGCAGGGCGGTATGAAGGTCAACGCCAACGCGGTCGTCGCGGGCAGCGGGGTAACCATCTTCATGGCAGGCAGCAACACTGTCAGCATGAACGGCAACGCCAAGGTGACGCTGAGCGCGCCTACCTCCGGAGCCTATTCCGGCGTGCTGTTCTATGGCGACAGGACCGGGACTGCGGCGCAGAGCACCTTCAATGGCACAGCGGACTCGCTTTTGACCGGCGCCATCTATTTTCCCAGGCAGCAGGTCAACTATCTTGGCAACTTCTCGGGGAACGGTGGCTGCACTCAGGTCGTCGCCGACACCATCCAGTGGTCCGGCAGTACGACCATCAAGCAGGACTGCACCAGCCTCGGGATGAAGAACATTCCGGCGACGCAATCCGTTCAGCTCGTCGAGTAGCGGGATGGGTGGGCGGACCTTGCGCATTGTCCTGGACAAATCCGGGATAGCTGCCGTCGAGTTTTCCATGTTGCTGCCCATCCTGTGCCTCGTCTGCCTCGGCATCGCCGACGGCTGGTCCTACGTAACGAGTTACCTGCAGATGCGCGCGGGCGTTAAAACCGCGGCCAATCTCGTAATGGCCGGCGCGTCCAATGACACCGGAACGCAGGCGGTCGCGCTTTCGAGCTGGAACGACAAGCCCGAGGACGCCGCGGTCGTACTGGTCCGCTCCTATTTGTGCGGCGCCACGGTCGTGGATGCGACCACCATTTGCGGCGGAACGAAGCTGCCGACCGTCTTCGTCCAGATAACGGCGACGGGCACCTGGGTGCCCCCGTTTAACTTCGGTGTCTTCCCGGACCCGCGCGCGATCAGTCATCAGCAGGTGATCCGTGTCCGCTGAAAGGATCGGATCCAGGTGGCGCCGTGACTGCTCCGGCGCAGCCGGGCTGGAATTCGCCTTGATCGCGCCTTTCCTGGTGATGCTTTTGTTCGGAATCTTCGCCTTCGGCTGGGCCATGAATGCCGTGTCGACCGTCCGCTATACACTGGAAACCTCTTCCCGGGCGCTGCAGCTGAACAACACGCTTTCGCAGAGCGACATCCAGGCCATCGCCACGCAGAAATTGGTGAACCTGGGTCTGAAGAACGTCATTGTGACGATCGCGACCGACCCTGCCAGCGGCGGTTTCAAGATGGCGCATCTGACCGCCAGCTATGCCTTCGTCATCGCTTTCCCGTATTTCGACCAGTATCCGATAAATTACGCCACGACCGTCACGGTGCCCCTGGTTGCCAGCTAGGATACGGCCGGCTTCGTTGAGTTGGCGGCGCCGAACTCAGACGGTAACGGATCGACTGGGAACCATCGCTCGATCTGGAATTGTACTTGCAAGAGGTCGATTCTCTTCGCGGCTGTAGATGCTTAAAGCTCGCTCCTGAGACCTCAGGGATGGACTTTTTCTATGGAACTAAAGTCAGGCTGCTTGCTTGGTCGCGTCCGTGAAAATCACCGAAAACCAGTCCATCAGTGCTGCAACATGCCGACAGGCTATCTCAGTCACCAGGCCTTTGATCTTGCTGGTGATCCCGACAGGAATCGAACCTGTGACCTACAGATTAGGAATCTGCCGCTCTATCCTACTGAGCTACGGGACCACGCGGCCCGACACATAGCCGCTTCCGATCGTTTCGCCAAGAGGCTCGCCGAAGGCAATGAAGAGGCCGGCCGAAGGCTAATCGGCCGGCCTTTCGTCGGGGCAGGTCAGGCTGCCAGCGCCGTTTCGGCCAGTTTAACCCAGTAGCTCATGCCGTGCGGGATGACTTCGTCGTTGAAGTCGTAGGCCGGATGGTGGAGGCCGGCGGTCTCGCCATTGCCGATGAAGATGAAGGCGCCAGGGCGGGCTTCCAGCATGTAGGAGAAGTCTTCGCCGCCCATCACCGGCTGGATGGCGCGGTGGACCTGGGTGTCGCCGGCGACATTTGCCGCGACATCGCCGGCAAAGACCGTTTCTTCCGGATGATTGAAGGTCACGGGATAGTTGGCGTCATAGTCGACAGTGATCGTCGCGCCGAAGGCGGTGGCTATTCCTTCGCAGATGGTGCGGATGCGCTCTTCCGACTTCTTGGCGATCTCTTTCTTCAGTGTGCGCACCGTGCCGGCAATCTCGGCGGTCTCGGGAATGACGTTGTAGGCGTCGCCCGCGTGGAACTTCGTCACCGAAACCACCACCGCCTCGACCGGATCGGTGCTGCGCGAAGCGACCGTCTGAAGGGCGCCGACCAACTGGCTGGTGATGACGATCGGGTCGATCGTGCCGTGCGGCATCGCCGCATGGCCGCCGCGGCCCTTCACGGTGATGGTGAACTCGGCGGTCGCCGCCATGATCGGGCCCGGCCGGATGGCGAACTGGCCCACCGGCAGGCCCGGCATGTTGTGCATGCCAAAGACGCGCGAAATATCGAAACGCTCCATCATGCCGTCCTTGACCATCTCGTTGCCGCCGCCGCCGCCCTCTTCCGCCGGCTGGAAGATGACCGCGACCGAGCCGGCGAAATTGCGCGTTTCGGTCAGATATTTGGCGGCGCCCAAAAGCATCGCCGTATGGCCGTCATGGCCGCAGGCATGCATTTTGCCGGGAATGGTCGAGGCATAGGGCTTACCGGTGATCTCGTTGATCGGCAGCGCGTCCATGTCGGCGCGCAAGCCGATGGTCGCGCCTTGCCCCTTGCGGCCATGGATGATGCCGACGACGCCGGTCTTGCCGAGGCCCGTCACCACGTCGTCGCAGCCGAATTCCTTCAGCTTCTCGGTGACGAAGGCGGCGGTCTTGAAGACATCGAAATTCAGTTCTGGCGTCTGGTGCAGTTGGCGTCGCCAGCCGGCAACTTCATCCTGCATCTCGGCGGCGCGGTTGAGAATCGGCATAATGGTTCCATCTCGCTGTTGGAGCAGACGATCTGGCCTGCTTGATTGCAATTGTGATTGCCATGCTTGTTGCCATCTTGGCACTTTGCCATCTTGGCGTCACATAGGGTAAATAGCACCCCAGACAATGTGATCCGGAAATTGAGGGCCGGATCAGGTCATGCTGGCCATCGCGTAACGAAATCTTACGGAGCCAGGGGCGACTACGGCAAGAGGCGATTTCGGATTCCATGATGCGGCACAGCCATATCCTCAAATTACTGCTAACGGGCGGCTTGGCGCTACCTATGCTGGCTGGGCCAGCTTTGGCCAATCCGGTGATCCTGTTCGACCTCAACAGCGGCAAGGTTCTGCAGCACCAGGACGCCTTCAAGCGCTGGTATCCCGCTTCGCTGAGCAAGCTGATGACCGCCTATGTCACCTTCCGGGCGATTGCCGCCGGCGAGGTCCAGCTCGATTCACCGATCAAGGTGACCAAGCATTCGGCGGGCGAACCGCCGAGCAAGATGGGCTTCAAGCCGGGCTCGGTGATGCGGCTCGACAATGCGTTGAAGATGATGCTGGTCAAATCGGCCAACGATATCGCCATGGCCATCGGCGAAAACATAGGCGGCTCGCAGGCCGGATTCGCCGTTCGCATGAATGCGGAGGCGGCGCGGCTTGGCATGACCGGAACGCATTTCGTCAATCCGAACGGCCTGTTTTCGCCGGAGCAGTACACGACGGCGCGCGATCTTGCCCTGCTGGTGATGGCGATCCGCAAGGAATTCCCGCAATACGCCCCCTGGTTCTCGATCGAAGGCCTTGCCGTCGGCAAGAAGGCGATCTCCAACTACAATCTCTTGATCGGGCGCTATCCCGGCGCCGACGGCATGAAAACCGGGTTCGTCTGTCCCTCGGGCTTCAACATGATCGGCTCGGCGACACGCAATGGCCGCACGCTGGTCGCGGTCGTGCTCGGCGAAAAATCGGCGATCAGCCGTGCCGAGACCGCCGCCAGGCTGCTCGACCAGGGCTTTGCCACGCCCGACCCGAACTGGCTCACGGTTGCGGCCATGCCTTCCTATGGCGATACCATGTCACCCAACGACATGCATGATGAGATCTGCAGGAAGAAGGCGCCGCACGAGCAGTCCGAGGCGGCTCCGCCGGTGGCCGCGAAGGGCGCCGACGTGCCGAAATCGCCCTATCAGGAAAAGCTCGACCACGTGCCGACGCTGGTTGCAGTCGGCCTCGGCGGCGCCACCGGGCCGGCGCCGAAGGCGATGCTCGACCAGGGCGGCCAGGAATACGCCGATGTGCCGCTGCCGAGCTGGCGGCCAGACATTCCGGCGCCAAAGGGCGCCGAACCGGCCGTGGTGGGCCAGGCAACCGCGGTGCAGGGCGACCAGCTGGTCAAAGCCGCGAACTAGGCGATGGCTGGCTTTCCGATACCCGTCACGGTGGTCACCGGCTTCCTCGGCGCCGGCAAGACGACATTGCTCAACCGGCTGCTCAAAGATCCGGCACTGGTCGACACGGCCGTCATCATCAACGAATTCGGTGAGGTGGCGATCGACCACCTGCTGGTCGAGCAGGCCTCGGACGGCATCATCCAGTTGTCCGACGGCTGTCTGTGCTGCACGGTGCGCGGCGAACTGGTCGATACGCTGGCTGACCTCGTCGACCGGCTGCAGACCGGCCGTATCGCCCGCCTTGCCCGCGTCGTTGTCGAAACCACCGGGCTCGCCGATCCGGCGCCGGTGCTGCAGTCGATCATGGCGCATCCCGCCCTTGTGCAGGCCTTCCGACTTGATGGCGTCATCACGCTGGTCGACGCGGTCAACGGCAATGCGACGCTCGACGGCCATGTCGAGGCGGTCAAGCAGGTGGCGGTCGCCGATCGCATCGTGCTGACCAAGGTCGATCTGGCCAGCGATCCCGGCGACGTCGATGCTTTGCGAACGCGACTCCATCAGCTCAATCCAGGCGCCGTGGTGCTGGACGCCGGCGACGGCCGAACCGGCGTCACGGCGCTGTTCGATTGCGGCCTCTACAATCCGGCGACCAAATCCGCCGATGTCCGGCGCTGGCTCGGCGAAGAAGCCGCCCATGAGCACCACCATCATCATGATCATGACCACGGCGAGCATGAGCACCACCACCGCCACGATTCCCGCGTGCGCTCCTACTCGCTGGTCCATGACGGCCCGGTGCCGTTTTCGGCGATCGAGATGTTCCTCGACCTGCTGCGTTCTGCGCATGGCGACAAGCTTTTGCGGATGAAGGGCATCATCGAGCTTGCGGATGACCCGTCGCGGCCGCTTGTCGTCCACGGGGTGCAGAAGATCCTGCATCCGCCGGCGCGGCTGCTGGCCTGGCCGGACGGCCAACGCGGCACCAGGCTGGTGCTGATCACGCTCGATATGCCGGAAGATTATGTGCGCCGGCTGTTTTCCGCCTTCACCAACCGGCCGTCGATCGACACGCCGGATCGCGCGGCGCTGGAGAGCAATCCGCTGGCGATAGCCGGGGGCTGATTGTCAGGCTCGCTATGCGCCGCGTTCGACCAGGAAGCGGTGGCCGCCGCTGACGGCTGATGTTTCAACAAGCTGGTGGCCAGCGTCGGCGCAAAAGGCGGGGATGTCGATGACCGCCAGCGGGTCGGTGGTCTCCAGCCAAAGCCGGCTGCCCGGCTGCATTGCCGCCAAGCGTTTTTTCGCCTTGAGAACGGGCAGGGGGCAGTTCAGGCCCTTGAGGTCATAGATCGCGGTGTGATTTGTTTGTTTGTCTTCATGCATGTCTTTGTCCCAAAACCGCTGCGCACTTTTGGGCGACATGCATCGGCAAGGCGAAAAACCTCAGCCGCCGAACATGCCTAGCAGCTTGTTCTTGATCTTCGACATCCGGCTTTCGTCCGCCGGCGGTTCTGCAGGCGCCGCCTCGACGCTCGCAGTGGCGACCGGCTGCTGGGGGGCCTGCTTGGCTGCTTCCTTTTCGGCCAGCGCTTGGGCCTTTGCGGCTTGCTTTTCAGCCAGTGCCTGGGCCTTGGCGGCTTTCGCAGCCTCGATGGCAGCAACCCGCTGTTCCTCGGCCTTGCGCTTGGCTTCCTTCTCTGCGTCCAGCGCCGCCATCTTGCGGCCGGCGGGCGAATCGATGCGGCCCATGCGCGCCGTCTCGGTCAGCGTGCCGTCGGAATTCAGCGACGGCGGTTCGATCGGCACGCGCTCGCCCCGGGCGCGGCGCTTCGACCATTCGGAAACGATGGCGGCTTCCTTGATGCCGGCAATGGTCGGCTTGGGCGCCGGCACGCTGGCTTTGACCGCGCCGGTGAAGGCCGCGTCATAGCTGCTTTGATAGGCGTTGAGTGCGCTCTTCAGCGAATCCGGCTGCGTGGTCGCCGGGCAGGCGCCGGTCGGATCGAATGTCGTGCCCTCGGGCGCCACCTGGTTGAAGACATAGCGCTTGTCGCAGACATCGACTTTCGGCGGCACCTTGGTGATCTCGAAATTGTCGTAACCGACCTTCAGCATCTTCCAGAACTCATAGTTCGGGTCGTTGCGGTAACGCGCCATGTTGGCGGCGGTCATGCGGAATGGGAAGGCCTGGATCTGGAACTCGGTCTGGCCGCCCTGGAAGGCATCGCGACCAAAAGCGTAGATCTGCTCGATCTGCGGATCGGTCATCGAATAACAGCCCGACGACGAGCAGGCGCCGTGCACCATCAGATTGGCGCCGGTGCGGCCATTGGCACGGTCATAGGCGTTGGGATAGCCGATGTTGAAGGACAGGTGATAGTTCGAGCGCGGATTCATCTGCGACGGGCGGACCGTATAGAAACCTTCCGGCGCCTGGCGGTCGCCCTCGGTGTATTTTGGGCCGAGCTTGCCCGACCATTTGCAGATGTCGTAGCTGGCGACCATCTCGTAGCGGCCGGTGGTCTTGGCCTTCCAGATTTCGAGCTTGCCTTCTTCCTTGAAGATGCGAGCCATCACCGACGAGGTGCGGATCATGCCCTTGGCCTTCATGTCGGCCAGGATCTTGTCCGGCAGCGGTTTGCTGGCTTCCGGCGCAAAATTCTTCATCGAGGAATCGTTGCAGCCGGCAACGCCAAGCGCGGCGATCAGAAGTCCAGTGCGGGCAAGCTTGGTAAACATGGATACGGCTATGTCTTTTTCTCGCGGCACGGCCGGATAGCGCCCGGGCCTGCATGCTGAACACTGACGGACCCTAAGCCCGTTAACCTTGAAAATTCCTTACCGCAAGCGTCGGACGGCGCCCCCCACGGCAATTCGCCCGGTGTCACGGATTTTTTATTGAGCCGAATGCGGCGGCATTTTTGTGGCGAAATTGCTCCTTAACGCCACATTGCGGTGCGCTGCCGGCCAAAATCAGAGGCTGCGGCCCATCGCCAGATATTTTTCGCGGCGCTGTTCGCGAAAATCGGTGTTGGCGCCGGCAAAATCCTTCATCGTCTTGGCGATGAGGTCGCCGGTGGCGGCGATCACCGTTTCGGGCGCGCGCTGGGCGCCGCCGAGCGGCTCGGCAATGATGGCGTCGATGATCTTCATTTCCAGAAGGTCCTGGGCGGTGATCTTCATGTTGGTCGCCGCATCTTTCGAGCGCGTGGTGTCGCGCCACAGGATCGAGGCAGCGCCTTCCGGCGAGATCACCGAATAGATGGCGTGTTCCAGCATGTAGACGCGGTTGGCGGTGGCGATCGCAATGGCGCCGCCCGAACCGCCTTCACCGATGACGACCGAAATCGATGGCACTTTGAGGCCGAGGCAGGCCGAGGTTGAGCGGGCGATGGCTTCAGCCTGGCCGCGTTCCTCGGCGCCAACGCCGGGGTAGGCGCCGGCGGTGTCAACCAGCGTCAGAAGTGGGATCTGGAAACGGTCGGCAAGTTCCATCAGCCGCACGGCCTTGCGGTAGCCTTCAGGGCGCACCGAGCCGAAATTGTGCTTGAGCCGGCTCGCCGTGTCGGAGCCCTTTTCCTGGCCGATGACGGCCACCGGTTCGCCGCGGAAGCGGGCGAAGCCGCCGATGATCGCCTGGTCCTCGCCGAAATTGCGGTCGCCGGCGAGCGGCGTGAAATCGCTGAACAGACCCTTGATGTAGTCGAGGCAATGCGGCCTGTCGGTGTGGCGCGCGACCTGCACCTTCTGCCACGGCGTCAGCGCCTTGTAGATGTCGCGCAGCGCGTCGCGCACGCGCTTCTCGAGCCGGCTGATTTCGTCGCCGACGTCGACCGCCTCGCCATTCTCGGCAAGCTTCTTCAGCTCGAGGATCTTGAGTTCAAGGTCCTGCACCGGCTTTTCGAAATCGAGATAATTGTACATTCTTGAGCGGACCGATGCGTCGGAAGGCAAACATCGCGCAGATGTAGGCTCCGCGCGGGCACGTTGCCCTCACATAGCGATATGAGGCCTAGTCGGCAAGCGGATGATGATCGTTGACCAGCCGCACCAACCGCTCTTCCAGCACATGCGTGTAAATCTGCGTGGTCGAGATATCGGCGTGGCCGAGCAGCTGCTGCACCGCCCTGAGATCAGCGCCGTTCTGCAGGAGATGGCTGGCAAAAGCATGGCGCAGCACATGCGGCGAAATTTTGGCCGCCGATATGCCGGCCCGCGCGGCAAGGCCTTTGAGGTCGCGGGCAAAGACCTGCCGGGAGAGAAAGCCGCTGTCGCCGGCGGCCGGGAACAGAAACGGGCTGTCGGCGAAAGCCGGCACCGTGGCCCGGGCTGTGAGCCAAGCCCGCATGGCCGTGCGGGCCTTGGCCGACAGCGGCACCATGCGCTCCTTGTCGCCTTTGCCGCGCACCATGAAGAAGCGGTCGTCACGCTGGGCGACGGTCACCGGCAGGCCGACAAGTTCGGAGACGCGCAGGCCGGTGGCATAGAGCACCTCGACCAAAGCGTGCAGGCGCAGTGCCGCCACCCGGTCGCCATTGACGCCATCGCCTGTCTCAAGCGCCGCACGGTCGAGCAGCCGACCGGTATCGGCCTCGCTCATCGTCTTGGGCAGCGGCCGGCCCTTTTTCGGACTGTCCAGCGTGCCGGTCGGGTCGTCGCCGCGCAAGCCCTCGGCGTAGAGAAACTTGAAGAACTGGCGGACCGCCGACAGTTTGCGCGCCTGCGACGTCGACGCAAAGCCGCGCGCCGCGATATCGTCGAGATAGGCGCGGATGTCGGCTGCGGCGGCAGCGGCAAGCCCGCCGGCAATCTGCTGCGAAGCGTCTTCGAGATCACGGCGGTAGGAAGACAGCGTGTTTGCAGCGGCACCGCGTTCGGCGCTCATCATCTCGAGAAAGGCTTCGATGCGAGCCGCGCTGTTCATGTTCCAGGGGTCAGTTTGGGTCAGTTTTTCTTGGGGTTCAGCTTTTCCGGTGGGATGCGCACGGTGATTTCGGCTTTTTTCGGCTCGACGAACATCGCCAGCGCCACCATCGTACCATAGGCAATGCCGGCAAGAATCATCATCGTCACGACAAAGCGGAACAGTGTCGGCATCAATCTTCGCCCGTCTTCTTGCTCTGCGATTCCAAGCCCGTGTCCTTATGGGACGCTAATTCCGTCAATTCAAGGACGAAGGGCTCTGCGTGCGAAAGGCGCTATGCTTGACGCAAACGGGCTTTTGATGTCGATACGCCGGCAAAGACGGCTTAGAAACAGCATGGTCTCATGAACGCGTTACCAGCAAATCCTCCCGGCGATAGCCATGCCGCGCTGCTCGACAGGCTGGGAAGCCGCTCGATCGTCTTTGTCGGCCTGATGGGCGCCGGCAAGACGGCGATCGGCCGCAAGGTGGCGACGATGCTGTCGCTGCCCTTCGTCGACAGCGACCAGGAGATCGAAACCGTGTCGCGCATGACGGTGCCGGAACTGTTCGAACGCTATGGCGAGACCGAATTCCGGGCATTGGAGCAGCGCGTCATCCTGCGCGTGCTGGAGAGTGGGCCGCAGGTGCTGTCGACCGGCGGCGGCGCGTTCATGAATGCGCAGACGCGGGAAGCGATCGCCGGGCATGGCGTGTCGGTGTGGCTGAAGGCCGAGATCGACCTGTTGATGGAACGCGTGTCCAAGAAGCAGAACCGGCCGTTGCTCAAAAGCGCCGATCCGCGCGCCGTGCTCGAGCGACTGATGGGCGAGCGCTACCCGGTCTATGCCACGTCCAACATCACCGTGCCGACACGCGACGACCGCAAGGAGGTCATTGCGACGGAGGTTGTCGACGCGCTGTGCGGGCATTTCGGCATTCCGGCTCCGACTGCGCCGGGCGAGGTGCGGCTGTGAGCGAACAGGTCACTGTCGAGGTCGGCCTTGGCGAGCGCGCCTATGACATCCTGATCGGCCCCGGCCTTTTGGCGCGCGCCGGCGCCGAGATTTCGCGCCGCCTGCCCGGCACGAGGGCGGCGGTGGTCACCGACGACAATGTCGCGGCGGCACATCTCGACGCGCTGAAGGCCGGTCTGGAAACAGGCGGCATCCAGCCTGCCGTCATCACTTTGCCAGCCGGCGAAAAGACCAAGAGCTTTGCCCATCTCGAAGAGGTGGTCGACGGCGTGCTCGCCGCCAAGCTGGAGCGCGGCGATGTCGTCATTGCGCTCGGCGGTGGCGTCATCGGCGACCTCACCGGCTTTGCCGCCGGCATCGTGCGCCGCGGCATGAATTTCGTCCAGATTCCAACCTCGCTGCTGGCGCAGGTCGATTCCTCGGTCGGTGGCAAAACCGGCATCAACAGTCCGCGCGGCAAGAATCTGGTCGGTGTCTTCCACCAGCCGAAACTGGTGCTGGCCGATACCGAAGTGCTCGACACGCTGCCGATCCGCGAATTTCGCGCCGGCTATGCCGAGCTTGCCAAATACGGGTTGATCGACCGACCGGCGTTTTTCGCCTGGCTGGAAGCGAACTGGAAAAAGGTGTTCGCCGGTGGTGCGGAACGGGCGGAGGCGATTGCCGAGGCCTGCCGCGCCAAGGCCGATGTCGTCGCCCGCGACGAGTTCGAAACCGGCGACCGCGCACTGCTCAATCTTGGCCACACGTTCGGCCATGCGCTGGAAGGCGCCACACAGTATGACGGCGCCCGCCTCGTCCATGGCGAAGGCGTCGCCATCGGCATGGCGCTGGCGCACCGCTTTTCCGCAAGGCTCAATCTGGCCAGCCCGGACGACGCGGCGCGGGTCGAGGCGCATCTTCGCGCCGTAGGTCTACCCTGGCGGATGGCCGACATCCCTGGTGAGTTGCCCGATGCCGAGGCGCTGCTTGGCTTCATCACCCAGGACAAGAAAGTGTCGCGCGGCGCGCTGACATTCATCCTGACGCGCGGCGTTGGCCAGGCTTTTATTGCCAAGGATGTACCGGCGTCGGAAGTGCTTTCGTTCCTCAGGGAGAACCACCCGGGCCAGGAAAGCCGGCAGCGATGATCAACGAGCCCGGCTGGACCGTCGTCGCCGTCCTTGCCATCCTCATCCTGCTGGTCCTGGCCGTGCGCACGCGCCTGCTTGCCATGTTCGGCTATGAGTTGTCGCGCATCGAGCCGCAGCGCTCGACACAGGACGAGTTGCGCGGCGCGGTCGACGATTTCCGCCGCGACGGCCAGATGGTGCGTGAGGACCGCGACCGTGTCGGCGGGCTGTTCGATCTCGCCGAGCTCGAAGTCTCCGACATCATGGTCCACCGTACCAATATGCGCTCAGTCAATGCCGACAATGGGCCGGAAGCCGTGGTGCGCGAGATCCTGCAGAGCCCGCACACCCGCATGCCGTTGTGGAAAGGCTCTCTCGACAACATTGTCGGCGTGCTGCACGCCAAGGACCTGCTGCGAGCGCTGAACGAGGTCGGCAACGACTTTTCCCGGATCGACGTGATGAAGATCGCGTCGAAGCCTTGGTTCGTGCCCGACACCACCACGCTGCAGGAACAGCTCAACGCCTTCCTGCGTGCCAAGGCGCATTTCGCTATCGTCGTCGACGAATATGGCGAGGTCGAAGGGCTGGTGACGCTGGAGGACATCATCGAGGAGATCGTTGGCGAGATCGCCGACGAGCACGACGTCGACATTCAGGGCGTCAAGCAGGAGGCGGACGGTTCCGTGGTCGTCGACGGCACCGTGCCGATCCGCGATCTCAACCGGGCGCTCGACTGGAACCTGCCTGACGAGGAAGCGACCACCATTGCCGGGCTGGTCATCCACGAGACGCAGTCGATCCCCGAGGAAAAGCAGGCTTTCACCTTCCACGGCAAGCGCTTCGTGGTGATGAAACGCGACAAGAACCGGATCGCCAGGATCAGGATCAGGCCGGCGGGCGAATCCTAAAGGTACCGAGCAGGTCCGCCACATGACGCTCTTTGCCGAGCTTATGCCGCGATCTGGCTCGTAGACCGTTCGTGGATTGTCGCACCGGTTTGAGCGTCAACTGCGACCAGGCTGACCTCGTAGCCCCAGAGGCTGCGGACATGGCGGAGCGTCGCGTCACGGCTGGCCCCTTCGAGCACAACACCATCCTTTACCCTGTGTTGCAGCCGCAACTGCCGGTCGCCGAGCAGGTCGACATCAATCACCTGGATGTCCGGCCGATTCGCTCCAAGGTCGTAACTGTGGGCAAGCTGGGCGCGTATCTTGTGATAGCCACGTTCGTTGTGGATCGACGCGACTTCGAAATGCGGTTTGTCGGCTCCATCGCCAAGCACGAAGAACCGCCATTTTCGGATCAAGCTCGGGCTGAGGTACTGGCGGATAAAGGATTCGTCGCGGTGGTTGGCCCAGGCCTCAAGCAGGACCTCGCGCCAGTTGCCATGTCCTGCAATGTCCGGGAACCAGTCGCGGTCCTCCGCCGTCGGCTCGGTCGAAATGCGCTGTATGTCCTGCATCATGTCGAGGCCGAGGGCATAGGGATTGATGCCTGAAAACCGGGGATCGTCAAAGGCCGGCTGGAAGATCACGTTCGAATGGTTGCGCAGGATTTCGAGCATGGCACCTTCGCTGATCCGGCCACGATCGAATAGCATGTTCATGAGGGTATAATGCACGAAGGTGGCGCAGCCTTCATTCATCACTTGAGTCTGTCGCTGCGGGTAGAAATATTGCGCGATGACGCGGACGATCCTGATGATCTCGCGCTGCCAGGGTTCCAGGATCAGGCTGTTCTTCTCGAGGAAATACAGGAGGTTTTCCTCGGGCAGGTTGAGCGATCTCTTGCGCTCCGCCATCCCTTGATCCTCATTGCCGGACTTGATTTTGTTCTGCGACGGCGGCAGCGTGCGCCACAGATCGTTGTAGGAGCGCTCTTCGTATTCGAGGCGCTCGCGAAGCCCTTCGCGCTGTCGCTCCGACGAGAGCTTTGGCGGCCGGTGGTAGCGGAACACCCCCTGTTCCATCAGCGCATGGGCCGAATCGAGAATGGCCTCCACTGCTGCAAGGCCGTGCCGCTCCTCGCACCGGGCGATGTAGCCCTTGGCGAAGTCCAGATAACCCAGGATTGCCCCGGCGTCGGTCCATTGCTGAAACAGATGATTGTTCTTGAAGAAATGATTGTGGCCAAGCGCCGCGTGGGCCGTCACAAGGGCCTGCAACGCCATGGTGTTTTCCTCCATGAGGTAGACGATGCAGGGATTGGAGTTGATGACCAGTTCATAGGCCAGCCCCCGACCACCCTTACGGTAAAGAAGCTCCTGGTGAAGGAAATGTTTGCCGAACGACCAATGCCGATACATCAGTGGCATGCCGATAGATGAGTAGGCGTCGAGCATCTGCTGGGAGGAGATTATCTCCATCTGGACCGGGTAAGTATCGAGATGCAACTCGTCGACCGCGATCGCCTCGATCTCTTCAAAAGCCCGCGATAATTTCTCGAAATTCCAGTCGGAACCGGAAAACAACAAGTTCGTTTCGTTGGCTCGCCTGACCATCTCTCTCTCAAGCGCTCTTGATGGCCGCCGGCTGCCTGGCGAAGAGCCGGTGGAAGACCGGGTAAATATCCGCGGGAGCAGCGATGCGGCTCATCTGGAAGTTGGGCCATTTCAGCTCAATCGTACTGTAGGCGCGCCAAAGCGACGTCCCGTTTTCGGTAGCACCAAATATGTGGCTCTCGCGTTCGTCGATGATCTCGACATAGGCGAAATACTGGCACAGGCGCATGAGCTTGCCATTCATGAGCTCTATGCACCGCTCGGAATCGGTGGTGAAATTGTCCCCGTCAGAGGCCTGCGCGGCGTAAATGTTCCACTCGCTGGCAGGATAGCGCTGGCCGATAATGCGGTGCATTTCGTCGAGCGCGGTGGAGACGATCGTACCGCCGCTCTGCGTGTTGTAGAAGAACGTGTCCTCATCCACTTCGTGCGCCTCATGGGTATGGCGGATGAAGACGATCTCCGTGCGTTCGTAGCGCCGTTTCAAGAACAGGTGCAGCAGCACGAAGAAGCGTTTGGCCAAGTCCTTTTCGCGTTGGCCCATCGATCCGGACACGTCCATAAGGCAGAACATGACGGCATTGGCATTCGGCACCGGCCGGGCGTCGAAGCGGTTGAATCGGATATCGACCGGATCGACAAAGGCAATTCGCCTGCGCCGTCGCTCCAGCCGGTCAAGCTCGTCGCGTAATTCCGCGATGCGCTGGCGCACCGCCGCGCCGGCCGGGGCCGACTCAAGCGTGACGATTTCCCGGAGGATCGCCTCCAGTTCCTGCTGCGTGGGGCGCCTCAGCGCAATGCGCCGGCCTAGGCTGTTGCGCATGGTGCGGCCGGCATTGATGTTGGTCGGGGAACCGGTTGCCGCGAAGCCGGCCCGGCGCGGCTTGAAGGCAAGGATTTCCTTGAGATTGAGCTTAACCAGGTCGGGCAGTTCGAGATCCTCAAAAAAGAGTTCGAGCACCTCCTCGCGTGACAGCACGAAACGAAAATCGTCTTCCGACGCCGTGTTTCCTGCCGACGACGCCGCGCCGGCCCCATGCGGCTTCGGGAGCAGGTCTCCAGGGGAAAAATGCCTGTTGCCCGGAAGGATGTGTCGGCGCCGTCCGCTGGCCCTGTCATCGTTGAAGCTCGGCTCGGCCGTTTTCCTTTCAGGCATGGGCACGGCGTGCTCGGTATCGACGTCGGCGATCCTGCCAGTGCGGATTTGATCGCGAATACTCCGCTTCAACTCCTCGCGAGCACGCCTGAGGAAGCGCTGTCGATTGCCAAGGCTCTTGTCCTTGGGGTTCAGGCGACGGTCGATGAAGATCGGCATGGAACCATCCGGCTCTGTCAACCCGCCTTGTTCACCCGCATGTACCAGTCCACCAGCCGGCGTACCTGCCGTTCTGTGTAGCCACGCTCGATCATGCGCTGTACGAATTCGTTATGGCGCTTTTCCGTAACGCTGTCTTGCTTGGAGCCGAAGCTGATCACCGGCAAGAGGTCCTCGACCTGTCCGAACATCCGCTTCTCGATGACCTCGCGCAGTTTTTCATAGCTGGTCCATGACGGGTTGCGGCCGTGGTTTCTTGCGCGAGCGCGCAGAGTGAACTTCACCACCTCGTTACGGAAGTCCTTGGGATTGGCGATGCCTGCCGGTTTCTCGACCTGCGAAAGTTCGTTGTCCAGGATCTCCCGGTTGAGGATCTGGCCGGTGTCGGGGTCCTTGTAGTCCTGGTCCTCAATCCAGGCATCCGCATAGGCGATGTAGCGGTCGAAGAGGTTCTGGCCGTATTCGCTATAGGACTCCAGATAGGCCTTCTGGATTTCGTGGCCGATGAACTCGGCGTAGCGCGCCGCAAGCTCCGACTTGATGAATTCAAGATAGGCCGCTTCCGTTTCCTTCGGGAACTGCTCCCGCTTGATCGCCTCCTCCAGAATGTACATCAGATGCACAGGATCGGCGGCCACCTCCTCATTATCGAAGTTGAATGTCTGCGAAAGGATCTTAAAGGCAAAGCGCGTGCTGACGCCCGTCATGCCTTCATCGACGCCGGCGGCGTCGCGATATTCTTGGACCGACTTTGCCCTGGGATCGACTTCCTTCAGATTTTCGCCGTCATAGGCGCGCATCTTGGTGTAAAGCGGCGAGTTGTCGTGCTCGGCCAAGCGCGTCGAAACTGCAAAGCGGCTGAGGATGTCCAAAACTTCAGGGGCACAGGGGCTGGCGGCCAACTCGCTCTCACGCAGCAATTTCTCATAGATCTGCCTCTCTTCGGTGATCCGCAGGCAATAGGGTACCTTGACCACCAGGATGCGATCGAGAAACGCCTCGTTGTTCTTGTTGCTCTTGAACTGTTGCCATTCCGACTCGTTGGAATGGGCGACGATGATCCCCTGGTAGGGAAAGGCGCCGAAATTTTCAGTGCCGTTGTAGCTGCCTTCCTGTGTCGCGGTCAGCAGCGGATGCAGAACCTTGATGGGTGCCTTGAACATCTCGACGAATTCAAGCAGACCTTGCGTGGTCCGGTTCAGGCCACCGCTATAGGAATAGGCATCGGGGTCGGACTGGCTAAAATTTTCCAATTGCCTGATGTCGACCTTGCCGACCAGGGCCGAGACATCCTGATTGTTCTCATCGCCAGGTTCGGTCTTGGCAATGCCGATCTGGCGCAGCCGCGAAGGCATCAGCTTGACAACGCTGAATTTGGAAATGTCGCCAGACAATTCGTCGAGGCGCTTGGCCGCCCATGGCGAAATCAATCCGTTCAGCCGGCGCCGGGCTATGCCGTATTTATCCTCTAGCAGATCACCCATGTGATCGGGATGGAACAGCCCAAGCGGCGACTCGAAAACCGGGCTGATCTGGTTGCCGACCTTCAGCGTGTAGATCGGGCGCTGCTCCATCAGTTTCTTCAGGCGCTCGGCCAGAGAGGATTTGCCGCCGCCGACCGGGCCGAGGAGATAGAGGATCTGCTTGCGTTCTTCGAGCCCCTGCGAGGCATAGCGGAAATACCCGGCTATGCGCTCGATCGTATCCTCCATTCCATAGAAGTCGGAAAAATGAGGGTAGACCTTGAGGGTCCGATTCGAGAAAATGCGGCCGAGCCGTTCGTCTTTGCTGGTGTCAACCAGTTTTGGTTCGCCGATTGCGTCGACCATCCTTTCGGGAGCCGAAGCGTACATCGATTTGTCTTCCCGACAGGCAAGAAGATACTGTTGGATGCTGACCTCTTCGTCCGCCGCATTGGCATAAATTTCCGAAAAAAGATCGAAGACGTCGGATTGGGTTGCACGCATGATGTTCTGCCCTCGGAGCCGATCTGGATTCCAATCGCCTCATCACCTTCAACTGTCGGAAAGCATTGTTGGTTCCCTTCACATGAAGGAGAGTGGCTGCAATCCGGGTAGAAGGCTTGGGAGGAAACATTCGGAGTGGCTGGAATGGCGGGTTGCCCGTCGCTGCGGCGCTGATGGGCGGCGTTGTCGCCGGCCAGCTATCTCGATGGACACAAGCATCCGCCGACCTTCATCGCCTATTCGCGCGCCGAAGGCCGCGACGACCAATCGAAGGCTTTGCCAAACGCCTGCGCGCCATCGGCACTGAAGTGACGCTGTTCGACGGCAACGCCTACACGCATATGTCGATCAATCACGACTTCGGCGAGGACCGCGACGCGTTGACCGCCGCGATGCTGGCCTTCCTGAATGGACCGTCGGTTGATCGCCGGATCCCCGCGAGGCGTCCTGGATCAGACCAAAAGCCCCGGCGGGACATTGCCGACCCGGCGCCTACAGGTGCAATTGTTCCTGAATTGTCGATTGGGAAAGAAAATCATGAATGGCGCCGATCTGCTATGCGACGTGCTCCTGGCCAATGACGTCACGGTCTGCTTCGCCAATCCTGGCACATCCGAAATGCATTTCGTTGCCGCACTGGACCGCAAACTTCAGATGCGTTGCGTGCTCGGCCTGTTCGAGGGCGTGGTGACCGGCGCCGCCGACGGCTATGCGCGCATGACCGACCGCCCGGCAGCAACGTTGCTGCATACCGGACCGGGTCTCGCCAACGGTTTGGCCAACATGCACAACGCAAGGCGTGCGCGCAGCCCGATGATCAACATTGTCGGCGACCATGCTTCCTACCATCTGCCGCTCGATGCCCCGCTGACCAGCGACATAGAAGGCCTGGCGTCGCCGATGTCGAACTGGGTTGGCCGCGTCAAGGGGCCGGCCGATATTGTGCCGGCCGCAGAGGCGGCTTTCCGCGCCTCACTCACGCCGCCTGGCGTCACGACGCTGATCCTGCCTGCGGATGCCGCCTGGGGCGAAGTTGCTGCGATTTCACCTGGCAAGGTGGAGCTGGAGCCGCCGCCTGCCGTCGACATGGCCGTTGTGCGCACGATCGCCGAAGCAATCCGCGCCGCGCCGGGCCGTGTCGGCATGGTGGTGCGTGGGCAGGCGGCGCGCGCCGATGGACTTGAAATCGCAGGGAGAATGTCATCGGGAAGCGATGTCAGGCTGTTCAGTGAGGTTCTGATCGCCCGCATGCAGCGCGGCCGCGGGCGGTTCGCCCCGACCCGCATTCCCTATCCGGTCGATGCGGCGACGGCCACGCTCCGGGATATCGATTTGCTGGTGCTGGTCGGCGCCAAGGAGCCGGTTGCCTTCTTCGCTTATCCCGGCAAGCCCGGGCGGCTGGTTCGGGACGATTGCAAGGTGCTTTCGCTGGCGGCGCATGGCCAGGATCTGAAAGCGGCGCTGGAGGCGCTGGCCGACGAGCTCGGCATCAAGCCGACGCAGCAATTCGTCGCCGCAACCGCCTTTCCAGACGAAACGACGCTGAGCGGGAGACTGACGGACGATGCCATCGCGCTGTCGGTAGCGCGCAAACTTCCGGCCAATGCCATCGTCTGCGACGAAGCGGTCACCTCGGCGAGACGGTTCTTCGCGCTATCCGCCTTTGCGGCGCCTCACGACTACATGATGGGTACGGGCGGATCGATCGGCGGCGGCATTCCCATGGCTACCGGCGCGGCGATCGCCTGCCCGGACCGCAAGGTGATCAATCTCGAAGCCGACGGCAGTGGCATGTACACGGTGCAGGGACTGTGGACCCAGGCCAGGGAAAAGCTTGACGTCGTGACCATCATCTTTTCCAACCGGACCTACGCCATCCTGCATGGCGAAATGAAGAATGTCGGGGTCAATGAGATCGGCGAGAACGCTAGGCGCATGCTCGATCTCGACCATCCGGCGCTGGACTGGGTTGCGCTGGCCAAAGGCATGGGCGTCGAGGCGGCCCGCGCCGACACGTGCGAGCGGTTCGACGCGCTGCTCGACAGTGCCCTGTCGCGTCCGGGACCGTTTCTCATCGAAGCGGTGATCTGAGGCGGAGAGACTTACCAACGGGTCTTTTCGCCGGGTGCAGCCGGTTCGATTGCCAGCGCATGGACGCCGGCTTGCAGCTCCGCTGCGAGCAATTCGTTGACGGCGCGGTGGCGGTCGATGCGGCTCATGCCGGCAAAGACGGATGAGACGATGCGGACGCGAAAATGCGTCTCGCCGGTGCCGTCATAGGCACCGTGATCGTCGGAGCCGTGGTGGTGATGACCGGCATGAAGGTGGCTTTCATTGACGATCGCCAGCCGCTCCGGCGAAAACGCCTTGTTCAGCTTGTCTTCCATCGTCGCCTGTATGGACATCGCCATCTCCCTTCACCATATCTGCAAGGCGTGATCGGGAAATCGGGATCGATCCCGCCGGGCCGCCTCAAAAATCTGCCATTCGCCCTGCTTTATGCAGCGATTCAGCGGTTAGGGCGATGATCGCGAAAATGTCAATTCTTGTTTCGCACGTGCGAACAGCCCATAAATGGGTGAGATGAAACCGTACCCCAAATATTTCGAGAAAATTCGGGTCCGTCCCGACAAGGATGCGGAGCTGAAGTCGCACTCGCCGATCTGCCAGTGGGACGGCTGCAAGGAGGCCGGTACACACCGGGCGCCGGTCGGACGCATGAAGGAAGGCGAGTATTTTCAGTTCTGCTTCGATCATGTGCGCGAATACAACAAGGGTTTCAACTACTTCTCCGGCGTGCCGGACACCGAGATAGCCCGCTTCCAGAAGGAAGCGATGACCGGCCACCGGCCGACATGGAAGATGGGCGTCGCCGGCGCCTCGACGCGCTCCTCGCCCGATTTCGCCCAGCAGCGTTCCGGTCGCGCCGGCTATTACAACCGCATGCGCGATCCCTTCGATCTGTTCAAAGGGCCGAAGGACCCGCGCGAGGCGCGCGAACGCAAGGCCAAGCCGCTTGAGGCCAAGGCGCTGGAAACGCTTGGCCTTGATACAAAGGCGACTGGCAAGGACATCAAGGCGCGCTATAAGGAACTTGTGAAGCGCCACCATCCGGATGCGAATGGCGGCGATAGAGGTTCGGAAGACCGGTTCCGCGATGTGCTGCAGGCCTATCGCGTGCTCAAGCAGGCGGGTTTGTGCTGAGCAACCTAACGGTTCGTGTCGTTTTCCAACTTTCATAAGGGTGGAAAAGGCTCTAAGACCGCCCCCGGACAAAATCGATTGCCGGCGAAATCAGGCATTTCGCCCGTGGAGACTTGGATAGAGATGAACAAGGTCGATCGCGACATCGCCAATTTGCCCGACACGACGGTGTCGGTGAAAGACAAATTCGGCTTCGAGTCCAAGATGGTGGTGCCGGCCTATTCGGTGACCTCGGAACATGTGCCGGACATCGATCCGGACTATCTGTTCGACAAGGCGACGACGCTGGCGATCCTTGCCGGCTTTGCCTACAATCGCCGCGTCATGGTGTCTGGCTATCACGGCACCGGCAAATCGACCCATATCGAACAGGTCGCCGCCCGCCTTAACTGGCCCTGCGTGCGAGTCAACCTCGACAGCCATGTCAGCCGTATCGACCTCGTCGGCAAGGACGCCATCGTCGTCAAGGATGGCCTGCAGATCACCGAATTCCGCGACGGCATCCTGCCCTGGGCCTACCAGCACAATGTCGCGCTCTGCTTCGACGAGTACGATGCAGGCCGTCCGGACGTGATGTTCGTCATCCAGCGCGTGCTGGAATCGTCGGGCCGCCTGACGCTGCTCGACCAGAGCCGGGTCATCCGCCCGCATCCGGCGTTCCGGCTGTTTTCGACCGCCAACACGGTCGGCCTCGGCGACACTACCGGCCTCTATCACGGCACGCAGCAGATCAACCAGGCGCAGATGGATCGCTGGTCGATCGTCACCACGCTGAACTACCTGCCGCACGACAATGAGGTGAACATAGTGCTGGCCAAGGCCAAGCACTATCGCGACGGCAAGGGCAAGGACATCGTCAACAAGATGGTGCGGGTCGCCGACATGACGCGCTCGGCCTTCATCAATGGCGATCTGTCGACCGTGATGAGCCCGCGTACCGTCATCACCTGGGCCGAAAATGCCGAGATCTTCGGCAATATCGGCATGGCGTTCCGGCTGACCTTCCTCAACAAGTGCGACGAGCTGGAGCGTTCGGTGGTGGCCGAGTTCTACCAGCGCGCCTTCGGCGAAGATTTGCCCGAGAGCGCCGCCAACGTGGTGCTGGGGTAAGCTGAGCCTCGATGGCGGGTCCGGGCGACAATACGCGCAACAAGTCGAAGACGGGGTCTGAAGCCGACAGCTTCAAGCGTGCCGTCACCGTCTGCATGCGCGCCATCGCCGGCGACAAGGAGCTCGAAGTCGGTTTCGCCAAGGACCGCCCGGCGCTCGCCGGCAGCCGCGCCCGACTGCCCGAACTGCCGAAGAAAGCGTCCAAGACAGACATCGCGATTACTCGTGGCCTGGGCGATTCCATGGCGCTGAAGCGCGCCTGCCACGATCAGCGCATCCACACCAAACTGGCGCCGGAAGGCAAGCTGGCGCGCTCGATCTATGACGCCGTGGAACAGGCCCGCGTCGAGGCGATCGGCAGCCGCGCCATGCAAGGCGTCGCCGACAATATCGGCTCGATGCTGGAGGACAAATACGCCAAGGCCAACCTTGTCGACGTCAAGGACAAGGCCGACGCGCCGATCGAGGAGGCGCTGGCGCTTATGGTGCGCGAAAAGCTGACCGGACGGCCGATCCCGAAGAGCGGCGAACGGCTGGTCGACCTCTGGCGGCCCTGGGTCGAGGAAAAAGCCAAGGCCGATCTCGACGGACTGTCGGCCAAGCTTGGCGACCAGCAGGCCTTTGCCCGCGTCGTGCGCGAGATGCTTGCGTCCATGGAGATGGCCGAGGAACTCGGCGACGACCAGGAAACCGAAGACTCCGAGGACAATGACGACAACCAGCCGCAAGGCGAGGAGCAGAGCGAGGAGGGCGGTGAAGAGGATTCCGGCTCCGAGCAGTCGCAGTCAGAGGATGCCGAGGCCTCGGCTGACGACGAACAGTCGTCCGAGACTGAGGCCTCCGACGCCACTGCCGACGATCTTTCCGACGATGACGATGCGGACGCCGAAACGCCGGGCGAGGCGCGCCGTAACGACAACCCCTTCGCCAACCTGCCGAAAGAGATCGACTACAAGGTTTTCACCACCGCCTTCGACGAGACGGTCGGTGCGGAAGACCTGTGCGAGGAGGAAGAACTCGACCGGCTGCGCGCCTTCCTCGACAAGCAGTTGGCCAATCTCTCCGGCGTCGTCGGACGGCTCGCCAACCGGCTGCAGCGCCGCCTGATGGCGCAGCAGAACCGTTCCTGGGATTTCGACCTCGAAGAGGGTTATCTCGATCCGGCACGCCTGGTTCGTGTCGTCATCGACCCGATGCAGCCCTTGTCGTTCAAGCAGGAGCGCGACACCAAATTCCGCGACACGGTGGTGACGCTGGTGCTCGACAATTCGGGCTCGATGCGCGGTCGGCCGATCACGGTTGCCGCCACCTGTGCCGACATTCTGGCGCGCACGCTGGAGCGCTGCGGCGTCTCGGTCGAGATCCTCGGCTTCACCACGCGGGCGTGGAAGGGCGGACAGGCGCGCGAGAAGTGGCTGAAGGACGGCAAGCCGCCGAACCCCGGCCGGCTCAACGATCTGCGCCACATCATCTACAAATCCGCCGATCATCCGTGGCGTCGCGCCCGGCGCAATCTCGGCCTGATGATGCGCGAGGGCCTGCTCAAGGAAAACATCGACGGCGAGGCGTTGTTATGGGCGCACAACCGGCTGATCGCCCGGCCCGAACAGCGCAAGATCCTGATGATGATCTCGGACGGCGCGCCGGTCGACGATTCGACGCTGTCGGTCAATCCTGGCAACTATCTCGAGCGGCACCTGCGCGCCGTCATCGAGCTGATCGAGACGCGCTCGCCGGTCGAGCTTCTGGCCATCGGCATCGGCCACGACGTCACCCGCTATTACAGGCGCGCCGTCACCATCGTTGATGCCGAGGAACTGGCCGGCGCCATGACCGAGCAGCTGGCCTCGCTGTTCGCCGAGGAAAACGTGCGCGATACACGCCGCGGCGGCTACCGGCGCGCCGGATGATTTTTTTGCGCGGCGGGTTTCGGCAGATGCTCTTCGCGGTCACTGCGTTGTCCGGCATGGCGTTTGCGCCGGCCATCGCCGCCGGCCCAAGCGCGGTCGAGCCGGTCGAAGTCTCGGCGCGACCGATCACCACCTTCCATATCGGCAGCGCCGACAAGCAGTTTGGGCCGCTGGAATTCGTCGGCGGTCTTGAGATGAACTCGACGACGCGCGATTTCGGCGCGCTGTCGGCATTTCGGTTCGTCAAACCCGGCAGCGATTTCATCGGCGTCGCCGATACGGGCTTCTGGTTCTTCGGCTCTATCACCCATGATGCCGACAAGCGGCCGTCCGGCATCCAGAATTTCCGCATGCAGCAGATGGTCGATGAGAAGGGCCGGCCGATCGACAGGAAATGGGAAGTCGATGCCGAGGGCCTTGCAGTCAAGGACGGCATCGCCACCGTCGGCTTCGAGCGCGATCACCGCGTCGCCCAGTTCAAGATCGACCCCAGCAACATGACGGCGCCGTTCAAGCAACTGAACTTTCTGGTTCCAGCCCGCGAACTGCGACAGAACCGCGGTTTCGAGACCGTCACCCACGCCAATCCCAACGGCCAGCACGAGGGCGGCCTCGTCGTGGTCTCGGAAAAGAGCTTGGACAAGGCTGGCAACATCTATGCCGCCATCATCGAAGGGCCGCACAAGGGCGTCTTCACGGTCAAGCGCAACGGTGATTTCGACATCACTGACGGCGCCTTCCTGCCGGATGGCGACCTGCTGCTTTTGGAGCGCAGTTTCTCGATGGCCGGCGGTGTCAGGATGCGGCTAAGGCGCATCTATGGCGAAAGCGTCGAGAAGGGCGCGGTTGCCGACGGGCCGGTGCTGATGGAAGCCGACATGGGCTACCAGATCGACAATATGGAAGGACTCGACGTCTGGACCCGCGATGACAGAGCGCTGATGGTGTCGCTGATCTCGGATGACAACCATTCGATCCTGCAGCGCAACCTCTATCTGGAATTCATCCTGCACCAGGATTGAGAGCCCTAAGGCTTGGTGGCGATCCAGATGACGTGGCGCGCGCCGCGCTTGCCATTGGCGCGCGTCTTCACCTCGTCCACGACAAAGCCCGCCTGCTTGAGCCTAAGTGTGAAGCCGGCATCGGGGCCTTGCGACCAAACAGCCAGCACGCCCCCGGGCCTGAGCGCTGCACGCGCCGCGCCGAGGCCGGCAGCGCCATAGAGGGCGTCGTTGCCCTTGTAGACGATGCCTTCGGGGCCATTGTCGACATCGAGCAGGATGGCGTCCCAGGCTGCCTTGTCGGATCTTATGATGTGCCCGACGTCGGCTTTGCGAACCGTCACACGGGGATCGTCGAGACAGCCGGCGAAGACCGCTTCCATGGGGCCGCGCGCCCAGGCGATGACGGCGGGGACAAGCTCGGCAACGGTGATCCCTGCGTCGGCGCCCAATTGGGCAAGCGCAGCGCGCAGCGTAAAACCCATGCCCAGGCCGCCGATCAGGATTTTCGGTTGGGCGCGGCCGCCGATCTTTTCACAGGAGAGCTTGGCCAGCGCTTCCTCGGAGCCGCCGAGGCGGCTGTTCATCAGCTCATTGGTGCCGAGCATGATCGAGAATTCGCTGCCGCGCTGCTTTAACCGCAGTTCCTGTCCGCCGTCAGGCGTTTTGGCCGAGCCGAGCTGGACCCAAGGGATCACGGCCTAGACAGCCACGGCCGGCTGGCTCCAGTGGGCGGCGAGCAGCCGGTAGGGGATCAGGGCCACAACAGCGATGATCAGCTTCACCGAGAGGTCGCCCAGGGCCCAGGAGACCCAGCGCATGGTCTCGACCGGCAGCACGCCCATCAGCGGCGCCGTCTCCAGCGCAAAGCTGTCGTTCGGGCCGGCAAAAGCGAAGGCGGCCGAAAAGGCGATGCTGAAGAACACCAGGGTGTCGAACACCGAGCCGACCAGCGTGCCGACGATCGGCGCGCGCCACCAGCTCTGCCGGCGCAACCGGTTGAACACGGTGACGTCGAGCAATTGCGCGCAAAGGAAGGTCGCGCCGGAAGCTGTGGCGATGCGCACCAGCCGGTCGGCTGATGTCTCGAACTCGATCAGGCCGTGGCGAAACAGGAAGGGCGGGACGAGGATCGAGCAGACCACAGCGGTCATGAAGCCGACAAGGACGATGCGGCGCGCCACGGTCGGCCCGTAGCGGCGGTTGGCAAGGTCGGTGACCAGGAAGGAGAAGGGATAGGTGAAGGCGCCCCAGGTCAGGATGTCGCCCAGCGACAGACCGCCGGCCTGGCCCTGCATCGGGAACTGCACGAGGATGTTCGATGCCACGACGACAAGCGCCATGGCGGCCACAAAGGGCAGATATCGCGAGAAGGAAGTCATTTTTTTATCCTGGGTAATGGAACCAGCCAGGCGCTAGCCGAAGTTCGGGTCGCGCTGCCTTGCAAGTTTTGAGCATCGGATTGCTCCGATGCTGCTGCCTTAGAAGTTTTGAGCATCGGATTGCTCCGATGCTCAGGGCGGTCGTCCCCCGCCTTGATATCGTTAAGCGGCGGGCTGGTCGGCCAGCTTCTTGGCGATCTGCTTCTTCAACAGGCGCGCGCGCTGCGACAATTCCTTGGCGTCGGCCTTGGCCAGGAAGGCGTCGAGGCCGCCGCGATGCTCGACCGAACGCAGCGCGTTGGCCGAAATGCGCAGGCGCACATTCTGGTTCAGCGCTTCCGAAATCAGCGTCACATTGACGAGGTTCGGCAGGAAGCGGCGCTTGGTCTTGTTGTTGGCGTGGCTCACATTGTTGCCGGTCTGGACTGCCTTGGCAGTGAGTTCGCAGGTGCGGGACATGGTTCTAACCTTCAGTTCTGTCTAGCCTGCCAAACCTTGTTCGCCCGCGCCGGGTGGCGCGCGGTTTCAGTCAGGCGGCCTTATGGAAAAGTTGGCGTTCCTTAGTTGCATTTCGCCAATGCGTCAAGCTCCGGCTTGCCCACGACTGTGACGGGCGTTTCACATAAAGGCCGGAATTCAGCCTATAAGCGGTCGGACAGGGACATTTCAAGCCGGAGTCGCCCGCCTCCGGTTAAAAAAATCAAGGACCGAGCCCGCCATGCTTCGCCCGTCACATGCCGTTGTCGCCATACTTGTCGCCGCCTTGCCAACATCAACCCTTGCCGCCGCGCCCGCAGCCACCGCACAGTCCTTCAAGGGCGAATACACGGTGTCGTTCCTGGGCCTTTCCGTGGCCAAGGCGACATTTTCCAGCCACTACGAAGGCGATAGCTATTCCATAGACGGCACCGTCTCCAGCGCGGGTCTCGCCACCTTGTTCGACGACACGAGCGGCACGATCTCGTCAAAGGGCAAGATCCTGGGCAAGCAGATGCAGCCGCAGGTATTTCGCGCCGATTATAAGTCCGGCAAGAAGGCTTCCATGGTCGATATCCGCTTTGCCAATGGCGCGGTGACCGCCACCCAGGTCATTCCCGAGCCGAAAAAGCGCAATCCCAAAAACTGGATACCGCTGGGCAGCAACGATCTGGCATCGGTGCTCGATCCGATGGCGGCTACCGTCATCCATGCTGACAGCCTCGACCAGGTCTGTGGGCGCAAGGTGAAATTCTATGACGGCGAGATGCGCGCCGACCTGACGCTGACCTACGCCTCGAAAGGATCGATCTCGGTCAAGGGCTACAAGGGCGACACCGTTACCTGCAAGATGAGCTTCGAGCCGGTGGCAGGCTACCGCAAGGGCCGCAAGGCGCTGAATTACCTGAAGAAGAAGAGCCAGATGATGGTGACGTTTGCACCGCTCGGCCAAACCGGCATATATGCGCCGATCCACGCCACGGTCGGGACGCAGATCGGCACCTTGACTGTCAGCGCGGGGCGGTTCGAAGCTACTGAATAGACGCGCCCACCCGAATAGAAATGGGGCGAGTCGCCGGAGACGGGCATGGGGCGCGCAACACTGATCGGTTTCTCGGCGGTCGCCATGTGGGCGCTGCTGGCGTTGCTCACCGATGCGTCGGGCGCCGTGCCGCCATTCTTGCTCTCGGCCATCACCTTCACCATCGGCACCGCGGTCGGGCTGGTTGCCCGGCTGTTCATGCCGGCGACCGATAAAAGCCTGAAGATCCCACGCCAGGTCTGGGTGATCGGCATTGCCGGACTGTTCGGCTACCATTTCTTCTATTTCACCGCGCTGCGCAACGCGCCGGCGGTGGAGGCAAGCCTGATCGCCTATCTGTGGCCGCTGCTGATCGTGCTGGGATCAGCGCTGATGCCGGGCGAGAAGCTGGCCTGGAACCATGTCGTCGGCGCGCTGCTCGGGCTCGCCGGGACCGTGCTGATCGTCACCAAGGGTGGCGGCCTCGCCTTCGATGCTCGCTACACCTTCGGCTATGCGATGGCGGCCGTCTGTGCGCTGCTGTGGTCGTCCTATTCGCTGCTGTCGCGGCGCTTTCCGGCGGTGCCGACCTCAATCGTCACCTGGTTCTGCGCCGCCACGGCAGCCCTGTCCCTCATCTGCCATCTTCTGCTGGAAAAGACGGTGCTGCCCGATGGCCCCGGCCAGTGGCTGGCGGTGGTTGGTTTGGGGTTGATGCCGGTGGGTGCCGCCTTCTACGCCTGGGATATCGGCGTCAAACGAGGCAACATCCAGGTGCTCGGCGCGGCAAGCTATGCGGCGCCACTGCTGTCGACATTGGTGCTGATCGCGGCGGGCGTTGCCGAGCCGTCGCTGCGTATCCTGGCGGCCTGCGTACTGATCACCGGCGGCGCGGCGCTGGCGGCGAAATCGTTGTTCCTGCGCAAGGCGGCAACTGGCGGGGCAAGCGCATGACGATGCCGTTTGCCGGCGGCATCGACGCCAACGCAAATGCAACATTGATTTTTTCGCTGGTGGCGGCGGTGATCTACGCCTTCACCCTGGATATGCGGCCGACGCTGGCCCGCTCGGCGGCAAAGACGCTGGCCGTGGCCATGCTTGCGGCGCTGGCCTTCATGCAAGGTGGGCCGCTGTTGCTCGTCTCTGCGCTGGCGCTCAGCGCCGTCGGCGATGCCTTCCTGTCGCGTGACGGCGAAAAGGCCTTCCTCGGCGGGCTGGCCAGCTTCCTTGCGGCGCATGTCCTCTATGTGCCGCTCTTCCTGCTCGGCGGCGGCGGGCTGGATGTGCTCAGCACCGAGACATGGCGCGGCGCCATCGCGCTTGCCATGGCGGCCTTCGCAGTCGTCATGCTGGCGGCGCTCTGGCGCCGTGTCAGTCCCGGCCTGCGGGTGCCGATCGCCATCTATATCGCGGCCATTCTGGCGATGGGCATCTCGGCGTTGACGCTCGCCAATCCGTGGGTCATCGGCGGCGCTGTTATGTTCATGGCATCGGACGGGCTGCTTGCCGCGGAGAAATTCCTGCTTCCGGCAATAGCACCCTATCGCGCCGGCATCCGTTATGCGGTCTGGGTGCTCTACTATGCCGCCCAGCTCTGCATAACTCTTGGTTTTCTTCTGGCCTAAGGCTGCCAGCCCGGCTCGGCCATTTCAAACGCGGCGAAGTCGAAGCCCGGCGCCACGGTGCAGCCGACCAACGTCCATTCGCCGAGGCTGCGCGCCGATTGCCACCAGCCGGCCGGCACGACGATCTGCGGCCGCTCGCCCGCCGCAAGCTCAATGCCGAGCACCTGCTCGATCACCTGGTTAAGCATTGGACTACCTTCCTCGCACATCGACAGCGCCAGCGGCGCTCCGGCATGGAAGTGCCAGACCTCGGCCGCGTCCTTGACCCGGTGCCAGGCCGAAATCTGGTCCTGTTCAAGGAGGAAATAGATCGCCGTCGAATGGCCGCGCCCGGCGCCGTCGCGAAAGGTCTCGGCATACCAGCCGCCTTCCGGATGCGGCTTGAGGCCGAGCGTGGCGATGATTTCAGCGGCGCTGGTCATGGCTGATCCCGGAATGATGCTCAGAAATTGTCCTTGCGCTTGCGGATTTCCGCGAACACTTCGGCGTCGGAGGCCGCCTCCATACCGAGATGCTTGCGGATCGCCGGGTCGTGCCAGCGCAGGAACGGATTGGTCGACAATTCCTCGCCGATCGTGGTCGGCAGCGTCGCCTTGTTGTCGGCGCGCAGGGTCTCGATCTTGGCGGCGCGTTCTTTCAGCGCCGAATTGGTCGGGTCGACGGTCAACGCAAAGCGGGCGTTCGAAAGCGTATACTCATGGCCGCAATAGATGACCGTGTCGGCCGGGAGTGCGACGAGCTTCTTCAGCGACTCATACATCACCGGCGGCTTGCATTCGAACAGCCGGCCGCAGCCGAGCGCGAACAAAGTGTCGGCGGTGAACGCCACTTTCGAGGCCGGAAAATGATAGGAGACATGGCCCGCAGTGTGGCCGGGCGTGGCGATGACATCGATCCGCTCACCGCCGAGATGGACGACCGAGCCTTGCCCGACGGTCTCGTCGATGCCGGGGATCTTTTCCTTTTCCGCCTCCGGTCCGACGATGCGCAGCTTGAAGCGCTCCTTCAGCGCCAGATTGGCCTCGACATGGTCGACATGGTGGTGGGTGGTCAGGATCATCGTCGGCTTCCAGCCGGTACGCTCGATAGCGGCAATGATCGGCGCTTCTTCGGGTGCGTCGATAATGGCGGTCTCGCCGCTTTTCGGGTCATGCACCAGCACACCGAAATTGTCGCTGCGGCACATGAATTGTTCGATTTCGACCGGCATTGGCATCTCTCCATCTGTTGGCGCAGACATAGGGCGCTTGGCCGCTGATGTCATCTAGCTTTGCAGAGCCTGGCGGCTTTGTTGAACTTCGGCGGCATCGCAGCTACCGTCCCGCGCATGCATTCCGATATCGTCGATCTCCGCTCCTTCTATTCGACCACGCTCGGCCGCCTGGCTGAACGCTCGATCACCATGGCGCTGTCCTCAATATGGGCAACAGTGCCGAATGAGCGGCTGGTCGGGCTCGGCTATACCTTGCCGTGGCTGGAGCGGTTCGGCACCGATGCCGAGCGGGTGTTTGCCTTCATGCCTGCTACGCAAGGCGCCGTCGTCTGGCCGGCGAACGGGCCGACGGCTACGGCGCTGGTCTTCGACGAGGAATTGCCGCTGGTCGATTCCTGCATCGACCGCATGCTGCTCGTGCATTCGCTCGAACATGTCGAAAACCCGCGCGAGACGCTGAACGAGATCTGGCGGGTGCTGTCGCCGGCAGGGCGCGTCGTCATCGTCGTGCCCAACCGGCGCGGTGTCTGGGCGCGGTTCGAGCACACGCCGTTCGGCAATGGCCGGCCGTTCTCGCGCGGCCAGCTGACAGAATTGCTGCGCGAGGCGAATTTCACGCCGGCTTCCTGGTCCGACGCGCTGTTCTTCCCGCCATCGCCGCGGCGCTTCATGATGCGGTTCCACAATGTGCTGGAGCGCGCCGGCCGGCGGTTCTGGCCGATCTTTTCCGGCGTCATCGTGGTCGAGGCGCAGAAGCGGCTCTATCAGGGCGTGCCGGTCGCGCAGCGCGCTTCGCGCCGTGTCTTCGTGCCGGTACTGTCACCGCACGGTGCGACGCGGCTTGGCCGCCGGGCGGAAGGGGTGACATCGACGACGCGTCAGGTGACACCTTCGTGATCATCATGAAAACTGGTGTTGCGTGGGTTTTTCCCACCTATCTGTCGCAGATGCATTCGCGGTCCGTTTGAGCGGCGGATGCCTTCAAGTCTCTCCATCTGGTTTCAGCAACGCTTCTGAACGCAAGGACCTCGTGCATGGCTGATCAACCGGACAAGTCCGCCGCCGCTCAGCCGGTAACCGTCGATGCCAGCAGCCTGCGCGATCAGGTGGCGACGATCAAACGGGCGCTGATAGGCTCACCGGTGCGCAAGTGGCTGGTCTGGACGTCGGTCGGCATTATGGCGGTCATCGTCGCGACGTCGATCGGCCAGGTTCTGCTCAACCGCTGGAACCAGCCCTTCTACGATGCGCTGGCGCGTCGCGACATGGCGGCCTTCCTGCACCAGCTGATGATCTTTGCCGTGATTGCCGGCACGCTGCTGCTGCTCAACATCGCTCAGACCTGGCTCAACCAGATGATCCGGCTGAAGCTGCGCGAGGCGCTGACGCTCGACCTGATCGACCAATGGATGCGGCCGGCGCGGGCCTTCCGGCTCGCCAATGCCGGCGCCATCGGCGTCAATCCCGACCAGCGCATGCAGCAGGATGCCGCGCATCTGTCCGATCTGTCGACGGACCTCGGCGTCGGCCTGCTGCAATCCTTCATCCTGCTGGTGTCGTTCGTCGGCGTGCTTTGGCAACTCTCGTCGGGCTTCGTCTTCCACATCAACGGCTGGTCGCTGGCGATACCGGGCTACATGGTCTGGGCCGCGTTCCTCTATGCCGGCATCGCCTCCTGGCTGAGCTGGCTGGTCGGGCGGCCGCTGATCCGCCTCAACAGCGACCGCTACACCCGCGAGGCCGAGCTGCGTTCCGGGATGGTGCGCGTCAACGAGAATGTCGACGCCATCGCGCTCTATCACGGCGAAGCCGATGCCAAGAGACGGCTCGAAATCGACCTTGGCACGGTGCTGGGCGCGATGCGAAACATCTACAAAGCGCAGATCAACCTTTCCTGGGTGACCGATACCTATGGCTGGATCACCGTGGTGGCGCCGATCCTTGTGGCATCGCCGGTCTATTTTTCAGGCGATATCAGCTTTGGCGGGTTGATGATGGCGGTCGGCGCCTTCAACCAGGTGCACTCGTCGCTGCGCTGGTTCATCAACAATATCGGCGGCATCGCCGACTGGCGCGCCACGCTGATGCGCGTTGCCGACTTCCGCATTGCGCTCGATGAAACCGATGTGTTGCACGACAAGGAAAAGCGCATCGAATTCGGCGATAACGCCAATGGCAGCCTGACCTTCGAGAAGCTCCAAGTGGCCTCGCCGGAGGGCTGCACCAAACTTTCAGACAGCCATGTCGAGATCCATCCCGGTGAGCGCGTCATGATCACCGGCGACCCAGGCGCCGGCAAGACATTGTTCTTCCGCGCCATTGCCGGCCTTTGGCCCTGGGGCAGCGGGCGGATCGGCTTGCCGGCCGGAGAAACGCCGATTTTCGTGCCGCGTGTTCCGTATTTTCCTGCCGGCACGTTACGCGAAGTGCTGCATCCGAATGGCTCGGCGCCGGCTGGCGATGCTGATTTTGGGGCGGTGCTGGCCGAGGTCGGCCTCGAGCGGCTGTCATCCTCGCTCGACCGTTCCGCACGCTGGGAGCGTGAACTCAACGATGACGAACAGCGGTCGCTGGCCTTCGCCAGACTGGCCTTGCGGCAGCCGAAATGGGTGATCATCGACGAAGCGATGGACGCGTTCGATGGTCCTTCGCTGCGAAGGGTACTGTCCATGCTGGAGAAACGCCTGCCGGAAACCGCGATCCTCAACATCGGGCGCGGACTGCACAATGGTCATTTCTTTCCACGCGCATTGAACATCGTGAAGGATACGGGTGCTGCGCCACTGAAACCCGCCCGAGTCAGGACCGGCGCCATCGACCCGCCGCCGAAAGCGGCCGTGCGGCGAAAGAAGTAGAAGGGGCTTTATTTCGCCGCGATCGCGGCGAAGATTCACGGGTCCAAACGTCCGTGGTGCGGCCATGCTCGATGCGCTCAGCCTGCTTGCCTGCCTTGCCTGCACCACGCCCGTGGCTGCCCCGGCCGTTGCCGTGGATGTCGAACTGGTGCTGGCCGTCGACATCTCACAGTCGATGGACGAGAGGGAGTTCGCGCTGCAGCGCGCGGGCTATGTCGAGGCGCTCAGGCATCCCGATTTCATCAAGGCCGTGCGCTCGGGAACCACCGGGCGCATCGCGCTTGCCTATTTCGAATGGGCGGGCGTCGTGCGCGAGGATGGCGTCATCGCCTGGCAGGTGATCGACAGCGCAGAGAGCGCCAACGCCTTCGCCGACAGAATAGAAGCGCGGCCGTTCCGCAGCTTTCGCGGCACCTCGATTTCGGGCGCGCTTGCCTTCGGCGCCGGGCTGTTCGAGGGCACGGGGTTCGATGCGCCACGCAGCGTCATCGACATTTCCGGCGACGGTCCCAACAACACCGGGCTGCCCGTCGCCACGACACGCGATGCGGCGGTGGCCAAGGGCATCGTCATCAACGGCCTGCCGATCCTGATCAGCCCGTCGCCGACCTTCAGCCATCTCGACCAGTATTATGACGACTGCGTCACCGGTGGGCCCGGCTCCTTCGTGTTGCCGATCTATGCGGCCTCGGAATTCGCCACCGCCATACGCCGCAAGTTGATCCTGGAGGTGAGCGGCATCGCAGATGCGACCGTGGTCCCGATCGATGCCGCCGCACCCATGGACTGCCTGCAGGGCGAACGCGACCGGCGGCTATATTCCGACCCATATCTGCCGGAACTCGACAAATGAGGTTTGAGGCAGTTCGGAGGGGAAAGCCGCTGCGCGGCTTGTCGGCAAACTTCAGGCCGGCCGTGCACCGTATTTGTCGCGAAATTCGGCATAGAGATCGCGGCGCCAGCGCCGGCCGCCGACATAGCCACGCAACAGCTGCGGCAGCGAATAGCCAAGCGCCTTCGACGACCGGTTGGCCATATAGCCGGAGAACGCCTGCGAAACCCTGCCCTTGAGTGCATCGGCGATGAGCTGCCGGGCGATCATGTAAGGCGGAATGTAGGGGTAGCGGTCGGCGATATAGGGGTGCTTGTCGATCAAGCTCGCATAGGCTTCGACATAGCCGTCCCGGCGACCGGAGATCGAATTCTCCGAGTTGTACTTTTTCCAGTCGATCACTTCGGACAGCTGCGCGCCGCTGCGACGGGCAAAGCGCAGCAACAATTCGCGATCCTGCATGCGCGTGACGTCACTGTCGTAGCCGCCGATGGCCAGCAGCGACTCGCGCCGGGCGGTGATTGCCGACCCGGCAATGAAGATGGTCTGCGCGACAAGGGCCCGCTCCAGCGAGTCGCGGCTCAGCAGCGCTTCGCGGTTGACGCAGTTGGTGCGGCGATTGCCCTTCAGCGACACGAAGGAACTGATCAGCACTTCGAGCGAGGGATTGTTGTCGAACTGCTCCAGCGTCCGCGCCAGGCGATCCGGCAAATAGACGTCGTCGGAATCGAGGAATGTCACCACCGGCGCCTGCGCCCGCTCGATGCCGGCATTGCGGGCGGCATTGGCGCCGCGCCATTTCGAGCCAACATAGATCAGCCGTGGATCGCGGATTTCGGCAAGTGCGGCTGCCGTACCGTCGGTCGAGCCGTCATCGACGACAATGTGTTCGAACCGGGGAAAATTCTGCGCCAGCACGCTCTCCACGGCGCGCACCACCTTGCTGCGGCGATTGTGCGTCGGTGTGATCACCGAGATCAGCGGAGCGAGGTCGGTTGCCTTGGACATGTTGCTTCGATTGTGCCCCGAAATGCCTGGAGGCCGGAGGTTTTGATGGTCGCCGTCCAAGCCTTACCCCGGGATGGCATTCGATTCGACGCTACAAAAAACCAGCGGCAATGTCATCACAAACTGTTGAGCCAGGACGCCGGTAAGCCGGCCGATTACCCCAGACGTAATCGACCGATGGCCATCATGTCTGCAGATTGCGCCAACGAAGCCGGTCGTCGGGCTTCGATCTCACAGGGAGTTCAGCCATGGCCGCCTACGCCGTCGCCCATATGCGTCAAGTCACAATGGGCCCGCAGATTGTCGAGTATCTGCAGAGGATCGACGCCACATTGGAGCCGTTCGGCGGCCGCTTCCTTGTCCACGGCGGCGACATGGACGTGGTCGAAAACGAATGGCCCGGGCATCTGATCGTCATCGAGTTTCCGGACAGGGCGCATGCGTGGGGCTGGTACGATTCATCAGCCTATCGGGAGATTCTGGCCTTGCGCACCGACAACTCCCACGCCGATGTGATCATCGCCGATGGCGTTCAGCACCCGCACAAGGCGACGGACGTGCTGGAATAGGGGCAAACTACCGCTTCAGCAAGAACACCGCTTGCTGGCCGAAGAAATTCCAGAACCACCATGGCATCGACAGGCCGATCTTCTGGCCGTTGCCGTCGAGCGCGGTGGCTTTCTCGACCGAAGCGCCGAGTTCCTCGACCAGATTGACGAAGTCACGGATGGTGCAGAAATGGATGTTGGGCGTGTCGTACCAGGAATAGGGCAGGTCCGCGGTCACCGGCATCCGGCCCTTGACGAACAGCGACAGCCGCACCCGCCAGTGGCCGAAATTGGGGAAGGAGACGATGGCGCGGTTGCCGATTCGTAGCAGCTCGTCGAGCACCAGCTTCGGGTTGCGGGTCGCCTGCAGCGTCTGTGACAGGACGACGAAGTCAAAACCCTTGTCCGGATAGAATTCGAGGTCGGTGTCGGCATCGCCCTGGATGACCGAGAGGCCGCGCGCAACGCATTCATTGACGCCTCGCTGTGACAGCTCCAGCCCGCGGCCGTCGACCTGCTTGGTCTCCTGCAGGAGTTCGAGCAGCAGGCCGTCGCCGGAGCCGACATCGAGCACCCGCGACTGCGGCGGTATCAGGTTGGCCACGACTTCGAGGTCGACGCGCTGGCTGCCATTGACGCTCATGAGGCGAGCCCCCTTGCGCGGGCCGCCGAGCCGATGAAGCCCTTGATGGCGGCAAACAGTTCGGGTTCATCGAGCAGGAAGGCATCATGGCCGCGGTCGGTGTCGATCTCGACAAAGGAGACGGAGGCGCCGGCGGCGTTGAGCGCATGCACGATCGAGCGGCTCTCCTCGGTCGGGAACAACCAGTCCGAGGTGAAGGACACCAGGCAGAAGCGGGTCTTGGTCCCGGCAAAGGCATCGGCCAACCGGCCGCCATGGTCGGCGGCGAGGTCGAAATAATCCATCGAACGGGTCATGTAGAGGTAGGAGTTGGCGTCGAAGCGGTCGACGAATGTCATGCCCTGGTGGCGCAGATAGCTTTCGATCTGGAAGTCGGCGTCGAAACCGAAGGTCAGCGCTTCGCGGTCCTGCAGATTGCGGCCGAATTTGCGGTGCAGGGCGGCTTCCGACAGATAGGTGATGTGGGCGGCCATGCGCGCCACCGCCAGCCCCTTTTCGGGGCGCTTGCCTTGCTCGAAATATTTGCCGCCATGCCAGTCCGGATCGGCCATGACGGCCTGGCGGCCGACCTCGTGGAAGGCGATGTTCTGCGAGGAATGGCGTGCGCCTGTGGCGATCGGCAGGGCCGAGAAGACGCGCTCGGAATAGCACGATGCCCATTCCAGCACCTGCATGCCGCCCATCGAGCCGCCGAGCACGCAAAACAGCTTTTCGATGCCGAAATGGTCGACCAGCATCAATTGCGCCCGCACCATGTCGCGGATGGTGATGATTGGCAGGTCGAGGCCGTAGGGCTTGCCGGTGGCGGGATTGGTCGAGGCCGGACCGGTGGAGCCCAGGCACCCGCCGATGACGTTGGAGCAGATGACGAAGAAGCGGTTGGTGTCGATGATCTTGCCGGGACCGATCAGCACTTCCCACCAGCCGGGCTTGCCGGTCACCGGATTGGTGTTGGCGACATGCTGGTCGCCGGTCAGCGCGTGGCAGACCAGGATGGCGTTGGTGCGGGCATCGTTGAGGGTGCCATAGGTCTGGTAGGCGATCTGGAACGGCGACAAAAGCGTGCCGGCGTCGAGCTTCAGCGGCTTGTCAGGGCCAAAACGCAACACCGGGCTCGACGGGCTGTCGGCCTCGTTGTTGGTTTTTGTAGCGCGGAGCGCGGCCATGTGACTCTCCTTGCCCGCCGTCAGGCAATAAAAAACCGGCAATGCGATCGCAAAGCCGGTTACGTCACGCAAACGGCCCTTTAGCGAGTTGTTTAACGTGGCTGCAAGCCGACCGGCCAAATCACCACGGAACTGTTGCGTTCTTCTAGAACTCGTGCGGCCCGGCGTCAACGGCCAGCTATTGCCCGCCTCTCGACATTCGCGGCTACGGCTTGTATTTCCGCTGCGGCCTCCGGACGGAGGCATTCTGGATGGATTTGCGACATGGACAAGACAGCGGGCAAGGCACGGCCGACGCCCCGCGCGGGCATCATGGACATCGACGCCTATGTACCGGGCAAGAGCACGGCACCGGCCGGCGTCGCCAAGGTCCATAAATTGTCGTCGAACGAGAACCCGCTCGGCCCGTCGCCGAAGGCGATCGAGGCCGCGCGCGAAGTGGCCAGCAAGCTTGATGTCTATCCCGACGGCACCGCCCGCCGGCTGCGCGAGGCGATCGCCGAGGTGCACGGCCTCAACCCGGCAAACATCATCTGCTCCAACGGTTCCGACGAGATACTTGGCCTGCTGGCGCAGACCTATCTTGCGCCAGGCGATGAGGCGATTTTTACCGAACATGCCTTCATGGTCTACAAGATCTACATTCAGTCGGCGGGGGCCAAGCCGGTTGCTGTGAAGGAAACCGAGGAGCGCGCCGACGTCGACGCGATCCTGGCCGCGGTGACGCCGCGGACCAAAATCATCTTCCTCGCCAATCCCAACAACCCGACCGGCACCTATCTGCCGTTCCAGGAGGTCCGCCGCCTGCATTCCGCGCTCCCGGGCAACGTGCTTCTGGTGCTCGACGCGGCCTATGCCGAATATGTCAGGCGCAATGACTACGAGGCCGGCATCGAGCTGGCGGGCAGCGCACAGAATGTGGTCATGACCCGCACCTTCTCCAAGCTCGGCCTTGGCGGCGCGCGCATCGGCTGGATGTATGGCCCACTGCACATCGTCGATGCCATCAACCGTATCCGCGGCCCTTTCAACGTTAACGCAACAGCGATCGAGGCCGGCATTGCCGCCATCCGCGACCGCGCCCATGTCGAGCGCAGTTCGTTGCACAACGAAACCTGGCTTACCTGGCTGAATGAAGAGCTGACGAAGCTTGGGCTGCGCGTGACGCCCAGCGTCGGCAATTTCGTCCTCATCCACTTTCCCGACGACAAGAAGCATTCGGCTGAGGCGGCGGACGACTACCTCACCCAGCGCGGCTATATATTGCGGCGCGTTACCGGCTATGGCTTTCCCAATGCGCTGCGCATGAGCGTCGGCACCGAAGAAGCCAATCGCGGCGTTATCGACGCCCTCACGACGTTCCTGAAAAGCTGAAACAATGACATCACCGATGTTTGAAAAGATCGCGCTGGTCGGCATCGGCCTGATCGGCTCGTCGCTGGCCCGCGTTATCCGCCGCGAGGGCCTGGCCCGCCATGTCGCCATCGCGACGCGCAGCCCGGCCACGCTGGCGCGGGCGAAGGAGCTCGGTCTTGGCGAGAGCTACACCACCGGCGCCAGGGAAGCGGTCCGCGACGCCGACCTGATCATCGTCTCGGTGCCTGTGGGATCGTCGGGCGAGGTGGCGCAAGAGATCGCGCCGGGGCTGAAAAAGGGCGCCATCCTCACCGATGTCGGTTCGACCAAGGCCTCCGTCATTGCGCAAATGCAGCCCTATGTACCGGACGGCGTGCACTTTATTCCGGGGCACCCGCTGGCAGGTACGGAGAAATCGGGCCCGGATGCGGGTTTCGCCGACCTGTTCGAAAACCGCTGGTGCATCTTCACGCCGCTGCCGGGAACCGATCCGGCCGCGCTGGAAAAGCTGTCGGAATTCTGGCGGCGCTGCGGCTCCAACATCGACTCGATGGACCCGCAGCATCATGACATGACGCTGGCCATCGTTTCGCATCTTCCGCACATCATTGCCTACAACATCGTCGGCACGGCCGACGATCTGGAATCGGTGACCAAGTCGGAAGTGATCAAATATTCGGCTTCCGGTTTCCGCGACTTCACCCGTCTGGCCGCCTCCGACCCGACCATGTGGCGCGACGTGTGCCTGCACAACAAGGATGCCATCCTGGAAATGCTGGCGCGCTTTTCGGAGGACCTCGCCTCGCTGCAGCGGGCGATCCGCTGGGGCGACGGCGACAAGCTGTTCGACCTGTTCACCCGCACCCGGGCCGTTCGCCGTTCGATCATCGAGGCCGGCCAGGATATCGACGTGCCGGATTTCGGCCGGCAGGCGGTCGAGCACCCGGTGAAAAGTTAAATCTGTTTCAGACGGGCCAGGTCGCCGCGACCATGGCCATTGTCTCGGCCCGGTCCGGCGCGCCCAGCCGGCCGCCGAAGCGCTGGCATTTGAGCGCGGCCGCCGCGCTGGCAAAGCGCAACGCGTGCTCGACCGACATGGCCTCAGCAAGTCCAACGGCAAAGGCGCCGTGGAAAACGTCGCCGGCGGCCAGCGTGTCGACCGCCTTGACCTTCGGCGCCGCGATGTGGCGCACGCATCCGGCGGACCGGTCATGCCACCAGCTTCCCGAGGCGCCGCCGGTCACCGCCACGAAGGCGTCTGTGCGGCTGGCGAGGTCGGCGCAGGCGGTTTCGGGATCCAGCGCGTGGCCGCAGACAATGCGTGCAGCCGTCTCCGAAGCGACGATGTGCGACGCCAGCGGCAACAGATGCTCCAGCACCTCCAGCGGCGCCGTGTCGGCGTCGAGGATTGCCGGGCAACCGGCGTCGCGCGCGGCGGTCAAGGCAAGAGCGGCGGCGCCCGGCCAGCGCACATCGACCAGCACGGCATCGAAGCCGGAAAGATCGGCGACAGGCACCGCCTCGGGGTCGGCCTGCGCCTTTGGGTCGTAGAAGGGCACGATGATGCGCTCGCCATGAGCGTCGACCAGGATCGCGGCCAGCGCCGAGCGGGCGCCTTCGACGCGGCGGACAAAGCCGCAATCGACGCCCTCGGCCTCGATGCCGGCCAGCAATTGGTCGCCGACGGCATCGTCACCTGCACTTGCCCACAGGAACACCTCGGCGCCGAGACGGCGGGCGGCGCAGGCAGCACTTGTCGCCATGCCCGAGGCGATCTGGATGCCGTCCGAGGCGATGAACTTGCCCTGATGCGTGGGCAGGGTTTCGACGCGCAGGATGGTATCCAGCGTCAGCGCGCCAACGCTCAGCAGTTTCACCGGTCGGTTCATGCGTCGGCTTGCTCGAGCATGATCTCTCCCCAAAAGCCGTTCCCGCTCTTTGCGATCATGCTCTATCTCTTTGTTTTAACGGAATTCCGGACGGAAAACCGCTCACACTTTTCTTGGAATTGCTCTAATCGAGCGGCTTGATCTTGCCCAGCGGAATGAAGCCGAGCGAGACCTTGCCCTTCACCACCTTGAGCGGCATCGACGGTTCGTTGCCGAGCAGCGCCAGACCGGCAAAGCCTTGCTCGATCTGGCTCTTCTGCTCGGGGATTGCGGTGGCGAGGATTGCCGCCACGGCTTTGGGATCCTGCAGCTTGATCGTCAGGTCGGCATTGACCAGGCCGTTGGCGTCGACCGACACCGGGCCGGAGACGGTGATGCGCGCGGTTCCCGACGACAGATCGAGCTTGTGGATGTCGGCCGCCTGGCCGCGCAGGCTCCTGGCCTGCGTCTTCATCAGCGCGACGCCGTTCTTCAGCGTCGCGTCGCCGCTGCCGTCGAGCGGCGGCAGCACGCGCCCGCCGATCGCGTCGGCGTCGATCTCAAGATCGGTGAAGCTGCCGACGTAGCCGATGTCCTGGCCGTCGGGCCGCAACTCGCCCGCCGCGGTTCCGGCGCTGAACAGTGAAACCGGATCAGTGTCGTCGGCCGGATCCGTCTGGCCGGACAAGCTCTCCGCCTGCAGCGAAATGCTCCGGGGCAGGGGCCAGGAGAGCTTGGCATTGGCCTGCAGATTGTCCCAGTCGATCCATAGCGGCGCCATCCCCGGCACCGAGGTGCGCAGCGGCCCACGCAACTCGGCGGCAGGCGACAAAGGCCGGATGAGCTCTGCAACGAAGTTGAAGCTGCCTGCCGAGGCGGCAACGTTCCTGGCGTCGTCCTCGTAAGCCAGATTGTCACAGGAGATGGCAAAACTCAGGGGGTAGCCGCTGACGGTGAGGTTGGCGCAGCCGGCCTCGATGCCTTTGTCCTTGAGCGAGGCCACCGCCTTGTCGGCTTCGCTGCTGACGCGACCGGCGACATAGAACCAGACTGCGCTGTAGACGCCGAACAGCATAACGAGCAAGGCAGCGAGCCACATCAGCCGGCGGCGAAACTTCGACGGACGCTCGTCACTTGACGTCATGCTGCGGCTTTCATTAACGCGGGCGTGTTGCGGGTGGACTGTGGCTTACGCAAAAGCAAAAAGAACAGAAGAGCACCGATTCCGATGCGGCGGCGTCACTCTCGTACAATCAGGCTTGGCGATATGGGCGATTTTTGGGTTTTTGGCTACGGCTCGCTGATCTGGCGACCGGGATTCGCCCATGTCGAGACACGGCGCGCGCGGCTTTACGGCTACCGCCGGTCGCTCTGCGTCTATTCCTTCGTGCATCGCGGCACGCGCCAGCGGCCGGGCCTGGTGCTAGGCCTCGACCGTGGCGGCTCCTGCATCGGGCTGGCCTTTCGCGTGCCCGGCGAGCTGCGCGATGAGGTGCTGACCTATCTGCGCGAGCGCGAATTGGTGACCAGCGTCTACCTCGAGCGTGTGCTCGATATCAGCCTCGACGGGAATGGGGCGGCCGCGGGAGAGAGAGTGAAAGCGGTTGCCTATATCGTCGACCGCCAGCATGAGCAGTATGCCGGCGGGCTCGACCCCGCGCATGCGGCAGGTGTTATCCGTGGCGCCGTCGGCCAGTCCGGAAACAACGAGGACTATGTGCTCAACACGCTGCAGCATCTCGCGGCGCTGGGTATCAGCGACCACTGGCTGGAAGAGGTGGCGAAGCGGATCGCCTCGTGAGCCAGTGGACCACGGCGAGCCTGCAGGCGAAGCGCTCGCGCCTTTGTGAAGCGCTGGCCCGCTGGAAAATTGGCTGAGGCCTTTGACCTCGGCGCGGCGAGACCTAGCTTAGCTGCGGCCCGAAGCATTCGGGTCGCCCGCCGCCAGCCCACGGAGCCCCGTCTTGCAAAAACGCCGTCTCGGTCAAACCGACCTTTCCATCGCGCCGCTGGTCCTGGGCGGCAATGTCTTCGGCTGGACCGCGGACGAGAAGACCTCCTTCGACCTGCTCGACCGGTTCGGCGGCGCCGGCCTCAACGCTATCGATACGGCCGATGCCTATTCGCGCTGGGTGCCCGGCCACGCGGGCGGCGAGTCCGAGACCATCATCGGCAAATGGATGAAAAGCCGCGGCAACCGTGACAAGATCATCGTCATCACCAAAGTCGGCTCGGATATGGGACAAGGCAAGAAGGATCTGTCCGCTGCCCATATCGAAAGGGCAGTCGAGGCGTCGCTCAAGCGACTGCAGACCGATGTCATCGACCTCTATTTGTCGCACTGGCCGGACCCGACCACGCCTTATGAAGAGACGCTCGGCGCCTACCAGAAGCTGCTCGCTGCCGGCAAGGTCCGCCATATCGGCGCCTCGAATCTCGACGCCGGCCAGCTGCGCGCCGCGCTCGATGTTGCCAGCCTGCGCGGGCTGCCGCGCTACAGCGTGCTGCAGCCGGAATACAATCTCTACGATCGCTCATCCTTCGACGGGCCGCTGCATGATGTGTGCGTGGCCGAGGATATCGGCGTCATCACCTATTTCAGTCTCGCCAAGGGGTTTTTGAGCGGCAAATACCGTAGCGAGGCCGATCTCGGCAAAAGTGAACGCGGCGGCGGCGTGAAGGCTTATCTCAATGCGCGCGGCATGCGCATTCTGGCCGCACTCGACACTGTGGCGGCGCGCCATTCGGCCAAGCAGGCGGAAGTAGCACTCGCATGGGTGATGGCGCAGCCCGGCATCACTGCGCCGATCGCCAGCGCCACGACGCTGGACCAGGTCGACAGCCTGGTGCGCGCCGCATCGCTGAAGCTCAGCGCGGAGGATCTCGTGGCGCTGGACAAGGCCAGCGCCTAGCCGCGCAGGTTCGGCACGATCGTTCAAGACGACGGCTGTCCGCCTTGCCACACTGTTCTCCATTATTGTGGAGAAGAGGCAGCATGGCCGCAGACATTCTTTCGCAGGCGCAGCCCTGGCAGCAATTGCTGGCGCTGGTGCTGGCGGCAACCGTCGTATGGGCAGTCCTGGCCCGGCGACGATCAGCGTCACGGCGATAGGGGCCGCCTTCGGCCTGCGCAATTCGCTTCACTACACATCGGGGATCATTTTAGGCACGGTCGCGGTGCTGCTGGTCGTGGCCACCGGCATCAAGGCTATCCTCACCTCGATGCCGGGCGTAGCGCCAGTGCTGGCGGTCGCTTCAGCCGCCTATATTCTCTACCTCGCCTACAGAATAGCGACAGCGCCGCCGCTGGCCGCGCGTGACAGCAGCGCGGTTCTGCCGACCTTCCTCGGCGGCTTCCTGCTCGCCGTTGCCAACCCGAAAGCCTATCTGGCGATTGCTGCGGTCCTTGCTGGCTCCGCGACCGCAGCTCTCGGCATCCCGGCCAGGCTGGCGGTTCTCACCCTGATGATCGTAGCCATCCATGTGCTGTGGCTGCTGGCCGGCGCGGCCTTCGCCCGCACCCTGCGCCAGCCGCTGACGTCGCGGATCATCAATCTGGCCTTCGCGGCGACGCTGGTGCTGACCACGGCGCTGGCGGCGTGGCCTTGAGCCGGCCCGCAGAAGAGATCAAGCTTTGGTCTTTTTTGTTTTGGCGCGATTCAGGACGGAAAAAACCGCTCACACTTTTCCTGGAATTGCTTTGGCGGCCGCGGCGAGTTCGGCCAGCCGCTTGACCGCCGTCGGCGGCATTTGCGGCGGGTTAGGAGCCTGCGATGCCTCGATCAGCAGCTGGTCGCAGGCGGCTTCCGTATCGCCGATCAGCCGGTCCATGAATTCGTCCTTGCCGAGCCCGGGCGGGATCGGCGGCAGGAAGCGGGCCTTGATGGTGCCGGGAAAGCGCAAAAATTTGCGGCGAGGCCAATAGAGGCCGGCGACATGGGCGACCGGTACCACCGGGACGCCAAGCTGCGTATAGAGCTCGACAATGCCGTATTTGTAAGCCGGCTCGTCGCCTGGCGCTCGGCGCGTGCCTTCGGGGTAGATAATCAGCTGGCGCGGATTGCGCCCCATCTCCTGCTTTGTCGATGCAACGACCTGCTTCAACGCCTTGGAGCGGCTGCCGCGGTGAACCGGGATCATCCGCATCTTCAGGATGTACCAGCCGAAGAAGGGGATCCAGGTCAGCTCGCGCTTCAGGATATAAAGCGGATCGTGGAGGAAGGGAAAGAAAGCGATCGCGTCCCAAAACGACTGGTGTTTCGGCGCCAGGATGAAAGAGCCCTCCGGCAGGTTCTCGACGCCGGTGATGTCGCTCCTGGTGCCGGCGATCTTGTCGTAGAGCCACAGGCTGGTGCGCGACCAGAATTTCGGCACGAACCAGGCGCGATGGCGTGGCGAGAGGAAGTAGTAAGGGGTCCAGAGGACCATCTGGACGATCAGATTGACATAGAAGACGAAGTTGAACGCCAGCGAGCGGATATAGAGCATGCGGGGAAGGGCCCGTTGAGGAGGTGTGCGTTGGTTACACCAAGCGCGGGCAAAAAGGAAACGCCGCAATGGCCTGACATAGGCCGGCTCGCCACTGACTCAAGCCAGTCTCAACTCACCACGTCGCCTGCAACAGCCGCTGCTTCAGCCGCGGAGCGGCGAAATCGAGGAACGCCCTTAGTTTCACCGCCAGCAGGCCTTGGCCGGCATGGACGAGGCTCACCGGCCACGGCTGCGGCTCGAAGGGTCGCAAGACCGGGACGAGCACGCCGGAACGTACTGCGTCCGCGATCTGGTAGGAGAGCACCCGCGTCATCCCGGCGCCTGCAATCGCGGCATCGATTGCAGCTTCCGCCGTGTTGACGCGCAGCCGTGAGTGGATCGGCACGATCAGTTCGCCCTTGTCGCCGGCAAAGCTCCAGCTGGCGAGCGCTGCAGGCCCTTCGAAACTGATGCATTCATGCGCGGCCAGATCGTCCGGCGTCCGCGGCATGCCATGCGCGGCGATATAGGCGGGGCTGGCGCACACGACGCGACGGATCGCGCCGACGCGGATGGCAATGAGGCTCGAAGGCGCAAGCTCGCCGATGCGGATGGCAAGGTCGAGATGTTCCTCCGCCAGTTGGGTTATCCGGTCAGCCAGCGTCAGGCGAATGTTGACTTGAGGATAAGCCGCCAGGAATTCGGTGACGACAGGCAGCACGTGCAGGCGACCAAAAACGACCGGCGCGGTGATGAACAGGTCGCCGGTCGGCGTGCTGTATTCGCCGGCAGCGGTGCGTTCGGCTTCGCCGACCTCGCCGAGGATGCGGCGGCAGGCGGCGAGATAGGCCTGGCCGGCATCGGTCAGCGTGAGCTGCCGGGTCGAACGGTTCAGCAGGCGCGCCTGAAGGTGCTTTTCGAGGTCGGAAACCTTGCGGCTGACCGTTGCCAGTGGAATGCCGAAATGGCGGCCGGCAGCGGAAAGGCTGCCCGCTTCCACCGCGGCGACGAACAGCGACATGGCTTCGAGACGATCCATACTTTCTTCCGGAAATTGGAAGGATAGCTTGCAACTATGCCATCTACATCCAAAACATGGAAGGATCTACCTCTTCGCGTACAATGGCCGTGTTTCGGCCTCGCGGAGGCTTCCATGAATGCTCACACTTTCACCAGCGATGTCGCCTTCACGCCGACGGTCAAGGCGATCCAGACCCGCAAAGGTTCGCGCAAGGGCTATGCCAGCGCCGAGGAGCGCGGCGGATGGCGCGCCCATATGACGCCCGACCTCGCCGACTTCATCGCGGCGCAGACCAGCGTCTTCCTGTCGACGGCAAATGGCGAGGGTCAGCCCTACATCCAGCATCGCGGCGGGCCAGCCGGCTTCCTCAAGGTGCTGGACGAGAAGACCATCGGCTTTGCCGATTTCTCCGGGAACAGGCAGTTCATCACGCAGGGGAATCTCGCCGACAACAACCAGGCATTCCTGTTCCTGATCGACTATGCGCATCGCCAGCGCGTCAAGATCTGGGGCACGGCGCGCGTCGTCGAGGACGATGCCGAGCTTCTGGCAAGGCTGATGCCGCAGGACTACAAGGCGCGCCCCGAGCAGGTCATCTTGTTCACCGTCTCGGCCTGGGATGCCAATTGCCCGCAACACATTCCGCAGCGATTCGAGGCCGCCGATGTCGCGGCCGCACTCGCCGAACGCGACAAGCGGATTGAAAGCCTCGAACAGGAGATTGCGCGGCTGCGTGGCGCGGAAGACGGCACGGCCAAGGGGTAATCGAGCGCCGTCAGAGTCGTCTGTCTGGACGCAATTCCCAAGGGAAAGCGTACGTGCTTTTCCCGGGGAAACCGCTACACACTTTTCCTGGAATTGCTTTAGTCCTTGGCGGTCGAAACCTCGGCCAGTGCGACGCTGTCGGCAGTCTGGCGGACCGGGACGACGCCGCGCGCAAGCGCCAGCAGGTATTTGCTGTATTCGGTCAGAAGCACGCGTAGCGCTTCCGGCTTGGTCAGCCAGTCGCCATTGTCCAGATTGGTGTTGACCACCGGATAGGGTTCAAGCCTGGCGCCATGCAGCAGGCGGCCCATCTCGAGCAGGCTGCGCGGCATGTGGTAATTGTTGGTGACGAGGATGACGCTGCCATAGGCGTGGCTCTCCACCCATTTAGCGCTTTCCTCGGCATTGCCGATCGTGTCGAGCGCGGCGCGGTCGATGTCGACACAGCAGGAAAACAGCGCCTTGTCGCCGCCGGTAGCAGCCTGCAATTGGCGGCGGCTGGCAGAGGGATGCACGCCTGAGATCAGCAGCCGCTCGCCCTTGCCGGAGGCAAGCAGATCGAGTGCTGCGTCGAGGCGGGCCTGACCGCCGGTCAAGACGATGATCGCATCGGCCTTGGCTGGGTTGGTCGGGGTCGTCATGTGGCTGACCTTGCTGGCGAACCAGCCGAAGCCACCGGCAAACAGGGCCACCAGCAGCAGTAGACAGAGGGAGGCGAGACGCAGGGCGGTGCGCAAACGGCCCAGCCCGGTACGCACACGCAAACGCACCACTGGCATCTGTCCAGCCGTTCCGGTCGACTCCCGCGCGTTCATCATCCTATGGTTAATCCTGAAATGCCTTTTTGGTAAGGAAAAAAGCGCACATTGCGTTACGTCGGTTTTCGATCCGTGATCGTCCCTTCCATTCCTGTCCTTGCCCCCGAACTGTTTTCGCTTCTGCCCTCACGGTTCACCCCGCATCCGGCTGGCGGACATCGATGTCGCTGAGATAGGCGACGACGGTGGCGTGCGAGGTCGCCGCCGTCAGTCCGCCGATCACCAGCACCATCAGGCCGACGCCGAGATAGCCTGCCGATCCGATGGCGAAATTGCCGAACAAAGCGGTGGCCTGGTCGGCCTGCGGCGTTGCCATGTTGCGCGACGACCACCAGGAAAAGACGATGAAAACCAGGATCGCGGCTGCGCCGCCGGCGGCCGCGCCCTTCATGCCGGTGACCAGGAAATGCCAGCGGAATTCGCGCGCGATGAAGCGCGCCTCGGCGCCGACGAAATGCAGCACTTCGATGATATGGCCGTTACCCGCCATAGCGCCGCGCGTCGCAAACACTACGGTCAGCACCGTCGCCGACAGCATCAGGACCAGCACGGCGATGCCGATGGTGACCGTGGTGCGGGCCATGGCGACCAGCCGGTCGACCCATGTACGGTGATCGTCGAGCGAAGCACTCGGCAGCTTGGGCGTGAGCGCCGCACGGATGGCGCTAAAGTCGGGCGGACTGGTCTCGTCGATGGTGACGATGATCAGGCGCGGCACCGGCAATTCGTCGATATTCAGGCCCGAGCCCAGCCATGGCTCCAACAGACGCGCGGTGGCGTCGCGATCGATGATCCGGGTTTCCTTCACGCCGGGGAATTCGCCGACGATCTGCGAGGCCTGGGCAAGGGCTGCCTCCATGTCGAGGCCGTCGACCGGTTTGATCTGAATCGTCGCCTCGCGCGAGATCTGGTTTTCCCAGACCGAGGCAGTGTCGCGCACCAGCGTGACGGCGCCGAAAGTCAGGCAGGACAGGAAGGTCATGATGGCGATGACCAGCACCAGGGCGCGGCCGGCAATATTCTGCGCCGGCACGATCGGCGCCATGCGGCGGTGGACGCGCTGCGTCGTCGTCGCGGGCTCGGCGGCGTCTTCATGCAGCTGTTCGGCCGATAGCTCAGTCATAAATATCCAGCCTTCCGCCGGCCAGGATCATGCGGCGCGCGTCGACCTGCTCCATCAGGCCGAGATCGTGAGTGGCGATCACCACCGCGGTGCCGAGCCGGTTGAGCTCAATGAACAGCCTGAGCAACCGGCGCGCCAGCGGCGGGTCGACATTGCCGGTCGGCTCGTCGGCAAGCAGGATTTCGGGCTGTTCGATCAAGGCCCGGGCGATTGCCGCGCGCTGCTTTTCGCCACCCGAAAGGACCGGCGGCAGCACATGCATGCGCTCGCCCAGGCCAACCCATTTCAAAAGTTCGGTGACGTCGGTGCGGTAGCTCGCTTCCTCGCGGCCGCGCACGCGCAGCGGCAGAGCGACATTCTCATAGGTGGTCATGTGGTCGAGCAGGCGGAAATCCTGGAACACCACGCCGATGCGGCGCCTGAGATGCGGCAGTTCAGCGCGCGAGATGCGCGAGCGGTCCTTGCCGAAGATGGTGATCAGCCCGCGTGTCGGCTTCAGCGACATGAACAGAAGGCGCAGCAGCGTCGTCTTGCCGGCGCCGGAGGGCCCGCTCAGGAACTGGAAGGAGCTCTCCGGAATGTGCAGGGAGATGTCGCGGAGGATTTCCGGACCCATGCCATAGCGGAGGCCGACATTTTCGAAGCGGATCACGTGCGACGACCTGAGGTGTGTGGCGGCGGCGTGCCAGCCCTTTCTGTCCAACGACCATCGGCCGCCATGGTTAACCGTCGGTTAATTTTCGCTGTTTTTGAGTGCGTCACAAGGGTTCCGGTGGGGAAGCGTTAACCATTTCCATTTACGCAAAAGAAACGAAGAGGCAACAGCGGGGCCATGATGGCTGAGCAACGAACCGCGCGCCCGGTTTCCGGCGAAATCATGACCGGGACAAGTGTCGCACCGGAATCGCGGCCTGTGGCGACCGACATCGTCGATGCGGATTATGAGGTGCTGCCGCAGCTGATCCCACTGATAGAAGCCATGCCGACGCCGGCGCGCGACATCGCGACGCCGTCGATCGAAGGCATGGAGATGCTGCGCAAATCAGATGCGTCAGCCGGGCGGCCGGCATCGCGTGGCGGGCCGATCTTCTGGATTGCCGGCATCGGTGCGGCCCTTGCCGCCTTCTGGGTCTCGGGTGGCCACGCGCTGGTGCGCCAGACGCCGTTCTGGTCAGTCGAACAGCCGGAGGGCACCGTACTCAGCATTGCCGGCGTCACCACGCGTGTCGACGCGTCAGGACCCACCCCGGTGCTGTTCGTGGATGGCGAGGCCGTCAATGACGGTTTGAAGGCGGGACAATTGCCGCCGTGGAGATACGTGTCACCGGCAATGACAGCCGCATCACCCGCTATACTCTGGGGACATCCAACCGTTCTCTGGCGCCCGGCGAAAGATTCGGCTTTTCCGGCCGCCTCGATGTGCCTAGAAACGGCGTCAAGGCCGTGGCGGTCACCTTCGCCGGCTAGTCGGTTTCTCTGGAAAGGTCGTTGATGCCAGTTGTGCGCGGCAAGGACATCGAGGTCCTGTTTTCGGCGTCCGCGATCGCGCGGCGCAATCTCGAACTCGCCAAGGAGATCGCCGAGCACGACTATCACGACCTGCTGGTGATTTCGGTGCTGAAGGGCTCGTTCATCTTCGCCGCCGATCTGATCCGCGCCATGCACGATGTCGGGCTGTCGCCCGAGGTCGAGTTCATCTTCATTTCCAGCTATGGCGCCGGCACCACCAGCGGCGAGGTGAGGGTGCTGCGCGACATCGACAATGAGGTCGCCGGCCGCGACGTGCTGCTGATCGACGATATCCTGGAATCCGGCAAGACGCTCTCCTTCACCCGCAACCTGATGCTGTCGCGCGGCGCCAAAAGCTGCGCCATCGCGGTGCTGTTGGACAAGCGCATGCGCCGCCAGACCGAGCTGAACGCCGACTATGTCGGCTTCGACTGTCCCGATTACTTCGTCGTCGGCTACGGCATGGACGTCGCTCACGCTTTTCGCGAACTGCCGTTTGTCGGTGTCGTCAAAGGCGATGCCTGAGAAAAGGCCCACGACGCTTCAAATTTTCAGAAAAAGTCAACTTTTGCCCGCCAAATTCCGGCCCATGGCAAAGCTTCTGATCGTCGAGGACGATGAGTCCGTCCGCACCCTCGCCGCCCGCGCGCTCGAACGCGCCGGGCACTCGATCGATATCGCCGCCGACGGCGCGCAGGGGCTGGCGATGGTCAGTGCTGCAGGCGGCGGTTACGACCTCGTCGTCTCCGATATCCGCATGCCGGAAATGGACGGCATCGAGATGGCGATCGCCGCAGCCAGGCTTTTCCCTGACATGAAGATCCTGCTGATGACCGGCTATGCCGACCAGCGCGAGCGCGCCGAGGAATTGAACGGCGCCATTATCGACGTCGTGCAAAAGCCTTTCACGCTGGCCGAAATCCGCTCGCGGGTCGACCAGGCGCTCGCCTGCTTCGCCTGACACGCTTCAGGCGGCATCCTGAGACGCGGCGAGGACAGGCGCAGCACTCCGGCGCCGTTCGGTGTTGAGCGCCAGCAGACCGGCGCCGATGATCAGCGCCGCACCGATGGCGGTGGTCGAGCGCGGCACCTCGTCGAAGAACAGGAAGCCCCACAGCGGCGACCAGATAATCCCGGTGTATTCGAAGGTGGCGACGCGGTTGGCGGGCGCCAGCCTGTAGGCCTGCGACAGCAGAATCATGCCGGCCGAAGCGACGAAGCCGCAGGCCGCCATCTTGAGGAAATCCGGGGTCGTCGGCCAGACCCACGGCCGCACCAGGAATTCGAGGCTGGGGTGGACAGCATGGGTTATGCCGGCAAGCCAGAATGTGCCGGCAACCGCAGCGGCGCCGACCAGATAGGCGCCGTTCTGGTAGAAGGCCATGACGGTGGAGGATTCGGTGTCGCCGATCTTGCGCGCCATCAGCTGTGAAAAGCCGTAGAGCAAAGCCGAGCCCAACGAAAGCAGCGCCGCCCAGTCGAACAGGCCGGCGCCCGGGCGCAGCATCACGACCACGCCCAGCATGCCGATCAGCACGGTGGCGAGAGCCTGCCAGGATACCCGCTCGCCGAGATAGGGCCCGGCTATCGCCATGATGAACAGGGGCGCCATGAAATAGAGCGCCACCGCGTCGGCGAGCGGCAAGGCAGCGATCGCCAGATAGTAGACCGTATAGGAGGAGAACTGGACGAAGGCGCGTATCGTCAGCAGGCCGAACCGCTTCGAGACAATGGCCCGCAGGCCGACATCGGCGCGAACGAGAACGACCAGGATCGGCAAAGCGACGATCGAGCGGATCCACATCACCTCGGTCACGGGATAGCCGGCCGACACCGCCTTGACCAGCGGGTCCTGGAGCGAGAACACCAGCACGCCAAGGCACAGGCTGATGATGCCGAGAACGATCCGGTTGCGCATATTGTTCTGCCGGCCCTTGCCTTAACTGCCCGCAGCCGCCCGGCCATGGGGTAAAAAGAACCCGCCACCGTTTTGGGCAGCGGGTATGAGTGAGGACTCTTTGATTGGTCCGCAGCCGGTTTCGCGGCGGCATATCCAATGGGTGAGCGGACTATGCTGCGGCGTTTGACATGTTGCAAACGAATTGGAATGATGCCAGAGATCAAATTTGCTTATGACGGACTTGATGCGGCCAACCCTCGACAGCGATCTCCTGCGCACCTTCGTCGCCATTGCCGAAGCGGGCAATTTCACCCGGGCGGCGGAGCAGGCCGGGCGCACCCAGTCGGCGGTGTCGATGCAGATGAAGAAGCTCGAGGAGCTGGTCGGCGACAGCCTGTTCGAACGCGGCTCGCGCGGCGTGGCGCTGACGCGCCGTGGCGGCGAGCTGATCGTCAATGCCCGCCGCATCGTCTCGCTGCTCGACGAGACGGCGGCATCGATGGCGGCGGCACCTCTTGGCGGGCCGGTGCGCATCGGCATTCCCGAGGAATATGGTCACGCCATCCTGTCGCGCGCGCTCGGCGCCTTCTCGAAGCGTCACACCAAGGTCGAGGTCACCGTGCGCTATGCACATTCGGGCGCCCAGCTGGCAGCGTTGGCGGCCGGTGAACTCGACCTCGCCGTGGTGTTCGAATGGCAGGATCCTGGCGGCGGCGAGGTGCTGATGCATGATCCGACCGTGTGGGTGACATCGAGCCTGCATCACATGCATGAGGAGCGGCCGGTGCCGATCGCGCTCTACAACCGGGCCGGCTGGTGCAAGGACTTTGCTATCAAATCGCTTGAGCAGCGTGGGCTGGCCTACCGTGTCGCCTATACCAGCGACACCACCGGCGGCCTGAAGCTCGCCGTCACCTCTGGCCTGGCGATCGCGCCGATCTCGCACAGCAACATTCCGGATGGCTGCCGCGAGCTCACCGCCGCGGACGGGTTCGGCCACATCGATTCCTCGAATGTGGTGATGCATCGCAACCCCAATGCCTCAGGCGAGGCGATCGACAGCATGCAGGAAGCAATACGCGAGGCGTTCGTCAACCGGCCGGCTTAGTCTGTTGCATCCTCGTAGAAATGCAGCCGATTGCCGAAGGGGTCGCCGACCGACACTTCACGGGTCTGCCACGACGTGGTTTCGAGGCCCGGCCGGGCGTAGCGGTATCTCTTGCCGATCAGTTCGCGGTGCAATGCCGCGATGTCCTCGACCTTGATGCGCATGGCTATACCCGGCGCGCCGTCGCCATGATGTTCGCTCAGATGCAGGACACAGCCGTCGCGGATTACACCCATGTAGAGCGGCGCATTGTCGTCGAAGCGGTGCTCGAACTCGACCTTGAAGCCGAGAAAGTCGACATAGAATTCGCGTGCCTTGGCGATGTCGAAGATGCGCAGGATGGGCGTGACGGCACCGAGTTTCGGCATGGCGCTGATACCATTCAGTTCGACGGATGTTGCCTTGGAGGCTACTTCAGCTCCAGCAGCCGCTCGAGGTAGCTGCGCTCGATGTCGGGGCTGAGCGCGTTGCCGAGCCGCTTGCGAATCGCCTCGAGAATCTGGCGGGCGCGCTGCACGTCGATCTCGTCGGGCACCTTCACCGAATCGCCGAAATCGGGTCCGCGGCTGGCGCGCGGTCGGCCCAGCGGATCGCGGCCGGCGTCCTGTTGGCGGCCGCCTTCCTGGCTGCCGCCCTGGTCGCCCTGCATCGCCTGCAGCTGCTTCATCATCTCCTTGGCGCCCTTGCGCAGCGCTTCCAGCGCGCGACCCTGGTGGCCGACTGCCTGGTCGCCTTCGCCTTCGCCAAGCGACTTTTCGGCATTGCCCATGGATTTGCCAGCGTCGCCAAACCCCTCATTGGGTTGCATGCCCATGCCTTCCAGGCCCTTCTTCAGCTTGTCGAGTTCGCTCTGCAACTGGCCCTGGCCTTCCTGCAGCTGCTTCATCGCATCGGCGAATTCCTGCGGTGTCATCGACTTCGGCCGGGCGAGAGGATCGCGATCCTTGCCGACGCCCGGCTGGTCCGGGTCGTCGCCATTGCCTTCGCCGGGCTGCTGATTATCTCCGCGCTGCATCTGGTCCATGCGGTAGGTGTCGTTCATCATCTCCTGCTGGCGGCGCATGATCTCGCCCAGCTTGTCCATCTGCTGGCGCATCTCGCTGTCCTGCTCGCCGCCCTCCTGCTGACGGCCGGCCTGCAGGTTGTTCATCATGTTTTCCAGCTGCGACAGCAGCTCCTGCGCCTTGTCGCGGTCGCCCGACTTCGCCAGGTTCTCGATCTGGTCCATCATGCGGTCGATATCACTCTGACGCAGCTCGCGACCATTCTGTTGCATCTGCGGCGCGTTCGGGTTCTGCTTGGCGCGCTCGGCGAATTCCTGCAGGAATTCGTTCATCGCCTCGCGCAGTTCCTTCATCGCCTTTTCGATCTCTTCGTCGCTGGCGCCGCGCTTGATGGCGTCCTGCAGCGCCTGCTGGGCTTGGCGGAGCCGCTTTTCGGCGGACGAGAGATTGCCTTCCTCGATGCCGAGCGCGATTTCCCAGAGATAGGCAACCTCGTTGCGCAACTGATCGTCGCTGTCCGACATCTTCAGCCGGCTGCGGGCGCTCATGATGGCGAGGTAATGCGACATGTTGTCGAACGTGTCCTCGGGCCGCAGCGTGATGGCGTCCATCAGGTCGAGCACGCGCGGCTTGGCATTGGCGTCGAGCGCCAGTAGGCGGCGCTGCTCGACCACCGCCCGCGCCAGCGGGTTGGCGAAGGGCCGCTCCGGCATCACAATAGTCTTGGTTTCGCTGGTCGTGGTGTGTCCGGCATCGTCGGTGGCGACAAGCGACAGCTTGATGCTGGCGCCGGCCCAGACGTGCTCGGTGAGGTCCTTGGTGGTCTTGGCGGCGTTCGCCTTGCCGCCGCGGCGCGGCAGCGCCAGCGGCAGGTCAGGCGGACCGTAGAGCGGATGCGCATCGGGCGCCGCCGGATCGGCCAGCGCGAAAACCGCCTTGGCGGTGGCCGCGCCATAGTCGTCGTCGATCTGGTAGTTGAGCTCGAAGGCGCCGTTGACGGCGCGCTTGGGCTCGCCGACGAAGCGGATCGTCGGCGGCTTGTCGGGGATCACCGCGAAGGCCCAGCGACCGAGATCGGCTTCGCCCGACTTCAGCGTCAGCGTGCCGTCGGCGGTCAGCTTGACGGTGAACTGGCGCAGCTTGGGGGTCGCGGGGTTGACCGCCGCTGCCTTGACGGCCGCCACCTGTGGTCCCGACGGGTCGATGGCGCGAGCATTGCCGCCCTTGTCGGCAAAGCTTAGCGTTTCCTCGCCGGAGCCGCCGGTCACGCGCAGCGAGACGTCGCTGCCTTGCGGCACGGTGAAGGTGGCAACCGCCTGCTTGGCGTTGCCATCGATGACTGGCGCGGTCAAGAAGATGGGCGGCTTGCCGGTATAGGCCGGCGGGGTCACCCAGGCATCGATGCGCGGCGGTACGATGTCGCGCGCCGCATGGGCACTGAAACCATCAGACAGCCTGCCGCCGGACGGTCCGAAGGAAAAGGCAAAAGCGGTGACCAACAGCAGCGCCGCCACGGCACGCAATGCCCACGGATCGCGCTCCGGCACGCGGGTACGCGGCAGGTCGGCGCCAAGGCTGCCGAGCTTGTCGGCCATGCGCTTTTGGTGTTCGCGCCACAACGCCTGGGAAAAGATGCTTTCCTTGCCGCTGGGACGGTCGGTCTGCACCAGCACCGGGCTGTGCTGCAGCTGGTTGGCGGCCTCGATACGGCGGTCGATTTCAGCGGCGGATGGAAGCTTGAAGAAACGCAGCGGGTAGAGCGCCGCCAGCGTGGCAATACCGAACGCCGTGACCAGGATAATGCGCGCAATGTCAGGCAGCCGGGGGAAAAGGCCGAGCCAGGAGAGGCTGAGAAACAGGCTGGCGACGATGAGCAGCGGCAGAAGCAGCGGCCAGCCGCGCTCGACCGTCATCGAGACCCGTGTCGCCAGCCGGCTCAGGGCAAGCCACCCGGCCAGGCTGCGATCGCCACTGGGAATGGGGCGTTCCGTCATTGGCCCTTCCTGCCCGGGCGGGATAGCCCGGACTCAACAAGCAGAAGTTTACCAGCAAACACGGCAAAGGCGAGGCGGTTCCGGAAAACTTGAAAAGCTTTGGCGGGTTTGCGTCCCACTTCAGTCGCAGCAAGGTTTAGAATTTCGTGGGATCGGTGTTCGAGCCGCATACCAGGACCGCGATCCGTTCGCCCGGCGCCGGGGTGTAGCGGCCGGACAAGAGAGCCGCAAAGGCAGCGGCCCCACCCGGCTCGGCGATGATACGCACCCGCTCCCACAGCGCCTTCTGCGCGGCAATGATGGCGTCGTCGGTGACCAGAATGGAGCGCTCGACAAAAGCCTCGGCGATCGGGAACATCATCTCGCCGACGCGCTTGGGCGCCAGCGAATCGGCGGCAACGCCTTCGGCGGGCGCATCGACGGGGTGGCCGGCTTCGAAGGCGCGATGCAGCGTCGGCGCGCCTTCGGGCTCTATGGCGATGATCCTGATGCGGCCGGCAAACCAGGCGGCGATGCCGCCGATCAGGCCGCCGCCGCCGACAGCGACCAGCAGCGTGTCGATGTCTGGCAGATCGGTTTCGATTTCGAGGCCGAGCGTGCCTTGGCCGACCAATGTTTCCTCCTGGTTGAAGGCATGGATCTGCAGCGCGCCGGTCTTTTCGGCAAAAGCCTCGCTGGCGGCCAGCGCCTCGGCATAGCGGGCGCCGCCGACGATCAGTTCGGCGCCGTAGCCGCGGATGCGCTGCAGCTTGGCCGCCGGGCTGACTTCGGGAACGAAGATCGTCGCCTTGTGGCCAAGCCGCATGGCGGCATAGGCGACTGCGGCGCCATGATTGCCGCCCGAAGCCGCAACCACGCCGGCCGCAGGCACCGGCCGTTCGAGCAGATTGGTGAAGGCGCCGCGCGCCTTGAACGAACCGGAATGCTGCAGGCATTCGAGCTTGAGGTCGACCGCCAGCGGCGGCCGGTCGAAATCGGCCATGTCGACGCGCAGCACCGGCGTGCGCCTGATATAGCGGCGGATGCGCGATTCCATCGCGGCAATGCGTTCGCGCGTGACGGTGTTGCCGTTCGTCATGACCATCTCCTTGGGATTGACAGCAATTAGTAACTTGGCAAAATGGCTAAATGCAAGAGGTTGAAATCTTCAAGGCGATCGCCAATGAACGCAGGCTGCAGATCCTCGACTGGCTGAAGGATCCGCAGGCGCATTTCCCGGCCCAGGCAGACGGCGATCTGGTCGAGGATGGCGTTTGCGCGCTGCTGATCGCGGAGAAGCTCGGCATTACGCAGGCGACGCTCTCCGAACATATGCGCGTGCTTACCCAGGCCGGCCTGCTGCGGCCCAAGCGCATCAAGCAATGGACGTTCTACCGCCGCGACGAGGACAGCATCGCCGACGCAAGGTTGCTCATCCAGAACCGGCTGTAGCGCAGCCGGCGCTGCGGCTCCTATGCAAGCCAGTCGGGCACCGAATCCAGGCCGATCAGCTCGTCATAGGTCTGGCGCCGGCGCACGACGTGGAAACGGTCGCCGTCGACCAGAACCTCAGGCACAAGTAGGCGGGTGTTGTAGGTGCCGGATTGCACCGCGCCATAGGCGCCGGCGGTGGTGACGGCAATGAGGTCGCCAGACTTGAGCCGGGGCAGGTCACGGTCGAGGCCGAGATAGTCGCCGGTCTCGCAGACCGGGCCGACGACGTCGACCGCCATGCGCGGCGTGTCGGCCGGCGGCTGCACCACCGGCTTGATGTCGTGGAAGGCATCGTAGAGCGTCGGCCGGATCAGATCGTTCATGGCGGCGTCGACGACGAGGAAGTTCTTGGCGTCGCCTTCCTTCACGAATATCACTTCCGAGACCAGGATGCCGGCATTGCCGACGATCAGCCGGCCCGGCTCGAACATCACCTTCACTCCAAGCTTTGTCAGGTGCTTCCTGACGATCTCGGCATAGGCATCGGGCAGAGGCGGCGGGCTGTTGTCGGTGCGGTAGGGGATGCCGAGGCCGCCGCCGAGATCGACATGCTCGACGGCGTGGCCATCGGCGCGCAGCGCGCCGACCAGTTCCGCCAGAAGCGCGAAAGCATCGTCAAAGGGCTGCAACTCGGTGATCTGGCTGCCGATATGGGTATCGATGCCGATGGGCTTGGTGCCCGGCAAACCGGCCGCGCGGGCATAGACCTGGCGCGCCCTTTGCCATGGAATGCCGAACTTGTTCTCGGCCTTTCCGGTGGAGATCTTCCTGTGCGTCCTGGCGTCGACATCCGGGTTGATGCGCAGCGAGACCGGCGCCACCTTGCCGAGCGCGGTGGCGCGGGCCGACAGCAACTCCAGCTCCGGCTCGGATTCGACATTGAAGCAGAGAATGCCGGCCTCGAGCGCAAAATCCATCTCGCGCGCGGTCTTGCCGACGCCCGAGAATACGATCTTGCTGGCCGGGATGCCGGCGGCGAGCGCGCGGCGCATTTCGCCTTCCGAGACGGTGTCGGCGCCGGCGCCGAGCTTTGCCAGCGTTCGCAGCACCGCCTGGTTGGAATTCGCCTTCAAGGCATAACAGACCAGCGTGTCGAGCCCGGCAAAGGCCCCGGCGAACACCCGGTAGTGCCTCGTCAAGGTTGCCGTCGAATAACAATAGAACGGCGTGCCGACGCTTGCGGCGATGTCTGGTATCGCCACGTTCTCGGCATGGAGCACGCCGTCGCGGTAATCGAAATGGTTCACGAGAGTGTTTCCGGAAGTTGGAGCACGAGACCTGGCCAGAAAGACCAAGCCGGTCTCATCGGCTCTAGATCAGCGGGTCGAGGATGAACTTCTTGTCCACGACCGGTTTTTCCGGCTCCGGCGGCACCGGCTGTTTGGCGCGCTCGGCGTCCTTGCGGGCCTGGACGGCCGCTTCATAGGGCGTGTCGAGACCGGCCTTACGGCCGCAAGCGGTCACGGCAGCCATCGCCGTCAGCAGCGTCAGCGTCACCAAAATCCTGCTTGCGGTCATCGATCCATCCGTCCGAAACTTTATGTGCTGCGCTTTTAACCGAGTTTTAGGCGCATTGCACCCCGGCATCATGCCTTGGCGATGCGCTTTTTCCAGCTGCGGATCTGCTTCCTGACCTCCGACGGCGCCGTGCCGCCGAAACTGGTGCGGCTCTTCACCGAATTCTGCACCGCCAGAACCGAGAAGATGTCTGCCGTGATGCCGGGGTTGATCGACTGCAGATCTTCCAGCGACAGCTTTTCAAGGCTCACCTTCTTCTCTTCGGCCACCGCCACCGCGCGGCCGGTGACATGGTGTGCCTCACGGAAGGGCAGGCCCAGCGTTCGCACCAGCCAGTCGGCGAGGTCGGTCGCGGTCGCGTGGCCCGAGCTGGCGGCCTTCTTCATGGCGGCGGCATTGACCGTCATGTCGCGCACCATGCCGGTCATCGCCGCCAGCATCAGATCGAGCGTCTCGGCGGCGTCGAAGACCGATTCCTTGTCTTCCTGCATGTCCTTGCCATAGGTCAGCGGCATGCCCTTCATCACCGTCAGCAGCCCGACGAGATGGCCGGTGACGCGGCCGGTCTTGCCGCGCACCAGTTCGGCGGCGTCCGGGTTCTTCTTCTGCGGCATGATTGAGGAGCCGGTGGAGAAACTGTCCGACAGTCTGACAAAGCCGAATTGCGGCGTCGACCAGATGATGATTTCTTCGGCGAGCCGCGATAGATGCGTGGCGGAGATCGCCACCAGGCTCAAAAACTCCAGCGCGAAATCGCGGTCGGAGACGCTGTCCAGGGAATTGCGCATCGGCTCGCGGAAGCCGAGCGCCTTGGCGGTCTTGTGGCGATCGATCGGAAAACTGGTGCCGGCAAGCGCTGCCGCGCCGAGCGGGCTTTCATCCATCCGCTCGATGGCGTCGCGGACGCGCGACAGGTCGCGCGATAACATCTCGACATAGGCCATGCAATGGTGGCCGAAGGTCACCGGCTGCGCCGCCTGCATGTGGGTGAAGCCGGGCATCACGGTCGCCGCATGCTCCTCGGCGCGGTCGAGCAAGGCTGAGATCAGCCCCTTCAGCGCCTCGGCGACGCGAAAGCACTCGTCCTTGACCCAGAGCCGGAGATCCACCGCCACCTGGTCGTTGCGTGACCGCGCCGTGTGCAGGCGGCCGGCGGCCGGGCCGATCAGGTCGGCAAGGCGGGCCTCGATGTTCATGTGAATGTCTTCCAGCCGGGTCGAGAACTCGAACGTGCCGGCCTCGATCTCTTTCAGGATCGTGTTCAGCCCGTGAGCGATTTTTTCTTGATCGGCCGCCGAAATAATGCCCGTTTCAGCCAACATCTCGCTGTGGGCGATCGAACCTCTTATGTCTTGGGCATAGAGTTTGCGGTCGAACGAAATCGACGCGTTGATCGCTTCCATGATCGCGGCCGGACCCGAGGCAAAACGTCCGCCCCACATCTGGTTGCTGGCCTTCTTGTCGCTCATCGCTATAACCCGTGCTCCGGAGCAGTCTTAGAAAAATGGCAGACGGTAACAGATACTTCCCGGCCCCGCGCCTGATCCTCGCCGCTTTGCTGGCGGGCGTGCTGGCCGGCGCGGTCGCGGTATATGTCAGCGAGAGCGGGTCTGGCAACAACGCAGCCACCGGCAGCGCACCTGCGGCCGGCGCGGGCAACAGCAAGGACGACGTCGCCTGCGCCGCCAAGAGCGACCGCGCCAAAAAAGTTGCCGCCGCGGCCACCGGCCAGGTTGCGGCATTGCTGCCCGCCGATCCGCCGCAATCGCTGGAAAGTCTCGCCTTCAACGGTCCCGACGGCAAGCCGATGACGCTCGCCGATCATGCCGGCAAGACCGTGCTGCTCAATCTGTGGGCAACGTGGTGCGCGCCCTGCCGCGCCGAAATGCCGGCGCTCGACGCCTTGCAGAAGGAAAAGGGCAGCGATGCCTTCGAAGTGGTCGCGGTCAATGTCGATGCCGGCGACGATGTGAAGCCCAAGAAGTTCCTCGCCGATATCGGCATCGGGTCGCTCGGCTACTACCGCGATTCGACGCTGGCGCTGTTCAACGACGTCAAGACGCGTGGCTTGGCGCTAGGCCTCCCCGTCACCATGCTGATCGATGGCGAAGGCTGCCTGATCGCGCATATGAACGGACCGGCCGAATGGTCAGGACCGGATGCCAAGCGCCTGGTCGAGGCCGCACTCGCCCCTTAGAGCGGTTCACCGTTTCGTCGAAACGGCTACCCGCGCTAACTTTTTTGTTTCGACGCAATTTCGGACGGAAAACCGTTTCACACTTTTCCTGAAATTGCTCTAGGCTGAGCGCAGGGCCGCCGCCGGCGGCAGCATCAAGATGCTGCCGCCGCGTTGTTTGACGCTGGCGTCCTCTTGTGCCGCCGGCGCCGCGACGCCGGTCAGTTCGCTGAACGCCTCGATCGGGCTCGGCCGGCCTAGATAATAGCCCTGGCCGATCTCGCAGGCCTCGGCGTCGAGGAATTTCAGCTCGCCCAGCGTCTCGACGCCCTCGGCCAGAACCGGCAGGCCGAGACCGCGGCCAAGCCCCAGAACGGCGCGCACGATGGCTGCCACCTGGCCGTTGCTGTCGACTGATTTGATGAATGAGCCGTCGATCTTGATCTTGTCGAAGGGGAAGGCGCGGAGATTGGACAGCGAGGAGTAGCCGGTGCCGAAATCGTCCATCGCCACACGCACGCCAAGCGCCTTCACCTGGCGCAAGGTCGCCAGCGCGCGCGGCATGTCCTTGACCAGCGCCGTTTCGGTGATCTCGAGTTCGAGCCTGCCGGGCGTCAGGCCGGAGCCGAGCAGGACTTCATGCACCTTGCGGCTGAAATTCGGATTGTGGAGCTGCACCGCCGAGACATTGACCGCGACGGTGAGAGGGTTCTTCCAGCGCGCAGCCTCGGCGCAGGCCGTCGCCAGCACCCATTCGCCGATCTGGATGATGACGCCGCTGTCTTCGGCCACCGGGATGAAGGTCGCCGGCGACACGTCGCCGCGCTGCGGATGGCGCCAGCGGATCAGCGCTTCGAACCCGACCATCCGCCCGCTGCTGATCTCCTTTTGTGGCTGGTAAACGAGGCGAAACTCATCGCGCGCCATGGCCTGGCGCAGTTCGTGCTCCATCACGCGCCGGTCTCGCGCCTCGGCGCCCATCGAGGCCTCGAAGTAACGGTAGGTGTCCTTGCCCTCGGCCTTGGCGCGGTAGAGCGCGGTGTCGGCGTGGCTGACCAGGAGTGTCGGCTCATCGGCGTCGAGCGGATAAAGTGCAATGCCGATGCTGGCCGACACCAGCCCGCCACCGACCGACAGCCGGTTTTCCTCGCGCATGGCCGCCAGCACCGCCTCGGCGATGCGGCCGGCCGCCTGCGGATCGGGAAGGTTCGGAGCGATGATGGCGAACTCGTCGCCGCCGAGACGCGCCAGCATCTGTCCGTGGCGGAGCACGGCGGAGGCGCATAGCGCCACCTTCTGCAGCATGGCATCGCCGGCGCCGTGCCCGAACAGGTCGTTCACTTCCTTGAAGCGGTCGAGGTCTAGCAGCAGCAGCGCAAGATGCCCGCCCTTGCCGCCGCGGTCCATTGCGGCAATTTCGGCCTCGAGCCGGCCGGAGAAACTGCGGCGGTTGGGGAGCCCGGTCAGCGGGTCGAAATGGGCGAGGCGCAGTATCTCCTGCTCGGCCTTCCTGCGTTCGCGGATGTCGCGCACGGCGACCACGCTGTGCCGCTTGCCGCAATAGTCGATGCTTCTGGCGATAAGTTCGACGGGGATGGTGGCGCCGTCATGGGCTCTGAGTTCGGCTTCCTGTGCCTGTCCGCTGCAGTCGGACATGCCGGCCGCGGTGCGTTCGCCGAAGAGGTCGCCAAGCAGCATCGCGTTCAGCACTTCCGGCGCAATGCCGGTGAGTGCCGCGATGCTGTCATTGGCGCTGACGATGCGGGCGCCGTCGCAGACGATCAGCCCCTCGACGGCGGCGTTGGCGAGGCCGTGCATGCGCTCGGCCTCGAGCTTGTGACGCCGGAAGCGAAGGTCGATCCACAATGCTGCGGCTGAAAGCACCAGGATAGCCATGCTGACTGCAGCGGCGGCGAAGGCCTGCGACACCGGTTCGACCGTGAACTGCGATATCTCGATGGAGGAGTCCGGGAAGATCGACACCGCGCCCATGGCGATGAAGTGCAGGCTGCAGATCGCCAGCGTCAACAGGATGGCGGCGGCGATTGTGGCCTGCATGGACGGCCGTCGCAACACGACCAGCAGCGCCAGCGCGGCGAGGGTGACGCCTGTCAGCACCGAGACGCCGACCAGCAGCGGGTTCCAGACGATGCGCCCTTCGACCTCGAAGGCGGCCATGCCGATATAGTGCATGGCGGCGATACCAGCGCCGAGGACCGCGCCGCCGACCAGAGGGTAGTCGATGCCCCGGCGCAAGGTGGCGATCCACATGCCCGCAGCGGTCAGGGCGACGGAACCGGCGAGCGAAAGCGCCGACATTTCCGTATTGTAGGCGTTGGGGATTCCGGGAGAAAAGGCAAGCATTGCGATGAAGTGCGTCGCCCAGATACCGAAGCCGGTGGAAGTGGCTGCTATCATCAGCCAGGTATAGCGGTTGCGCTCGCTCGAGCGGTCGACATGGCGAAGCAGGTTGACCGCCGAGAAGGAAGAAATACCGCAAATGAGCGCTGCCAGTGCGACCAGTCTCAGATCGTGCTCATGCACGATACAATTATAGACCGTCAGCATCTCGCCCCACCTGCTCTCCCACAGCAATCAAGCCGTCCACTTGATTAGTATGCCACGCTTGACGAAGAATCGGTTATGCGAACTACAACTACAGCGGGTTTTTCGGGTTGTACGTTGCGGCGATCCTGTCTCATTCCAGACGCACGGTTACAGCAGCGCCTGGCGCGATGCCGCTCGGCCGATCTCGATCTGGCCGAGCGCCGGTTTGGCGGCCGCACGGTGCAGGTGCGTGGCGCTGTCACGCGGGCCCTTCACGCATTGCTGGGCGGTCGGCGATCCTTGCAGGCCCACCATGCCCCATTCTATCGCTGAGCCGGCTTGGCATTTCTCTCTGTCCTCGTTGCAAGGCGAGGGGGCGCGAAGTTAGCCGGGTATGAAATTCACGAAACAGCAACAAATCCGTTGTCCGATTGTCATCAGCGACACATATTGCGTTCGCGGGAGCGCCCCTTTCGCCAATGACAAACGGGAGATGAAACATGAAGTTGTTCGGCTTTGCGGCCGGTGTTGCCGCCACCTTGACCCTGCTTTCCACCACCTCCGCCTTCGCCGCCACCCAGATCAGTTGGTGGCATGCAATGACCGGCGCCAATGCCGAGGTGGTCGACAAGATCGCCAAGGATTTCAATGCCAGCCAGAGCGACTATGAAATTCTCCCTGTTTTCAAGGGCACCTATCCCGAAACGCTGAATGCCGGCATCGCTGCCTTTCGTGCGGGGCAAGCGCCCGACATCATCCAGGTGTTCGACGTGGGTACCGGCGTCATGATGGCCGCCGAAGGTGCGATCAAGCCGGTGGCCGATGTGCTGACCAGCGCCGGCGTGACCTTCGACAAGAGCGAGTATTTGCCCGGCATCGTCGGCTACTATTCGAAGCCGGACGGGACCATGCTGTCCTTCCCCTATAATTCCTCGTCGCCCATCCTCTATTACAACAAGGATATCTTCCAGAAGGCCGGGCTTGACGTGAACAATCCGCCAAAGACCTGGAACGAGGTGTGGGAAGCCGCCAAGAAGATCAAGGCGAGCGGCGCCGCTTCCTGCGGCTATACCTCGACGTGGTTGACCTGGATCCACCTTGAGGCCTTCGCCGCCTGGAACGACGTTTCCTATGGCACCAACCAGAACGGACTTGCCGGAACCGACGTCGAGCTCAAGATCAATGCGCCGATCTTCGTCAATCATTTCCAGGCGCTCGCCGACCTGGCCAAGGACGGCACCTTCAAATATGGCGGCCGTACATCCGAAGCCAAGCAGATCTTTCTTGCCGGAGAATGCGGCATCTTCACCGAATCGTCGGGGGGTCTCGGTGACATCGTCAAATCGGGCATGAACTACGGCATCGGCCAGCTTCCCTATGATAGTGACGCCAAGGGCGCGCCCCAGAACACCACGCCGGGCGGCGCCAGCCTGTGGGTATTCGGCAACAAATCGGACGAGGAATACAAGGGCGTCGCGGCGTTCTTCTCCTACCTGTCCAAGACCGAAGTGCAGGAGTATCTGCACCAGAAGTCGGGTTATCTGCCGGTGACGCTCGCTGCCTATGAGGCGACCAAGAAGTCCGGCTTCTATGACAAGAACCCGGGCCGTGAGACGCCGATCCTGCAGATGCTGGGCAAGGCGCCGACCGAGAACTCGAAGGGCGTGCGCCTCGTCAACCTGCCGCAGGTGCGCGACATCGAGAATGAGGAGTTCGAGAAGATGCTGGCCGGCCAGCAGACTGCGCAGCAGGCGCTCGACAACGCGGTCGCACGCGGCAACAAGGCGATTCAGGAAGCGATCGGAAACTGAAGCGATTGTCAGTTGAACCTCGTCCACGCGGACCCGCGTGGACGATTTCCTGAATAGCGAGGGAATCACCCTGTCTCCACGCGTCGTCTTTCCCAACAAGACCCTGCCTTACCTGCTGGTGGCGCCGCAACTCGCCATTACGCTGATCTTTTTCTACTGGCCGACCGGGCAGGCGCTCTACCAGTCGATGCTTAGGGAAGACCCGTTCGGGCTGAAGAGCAAGTTCGTCGGGCTCGCCAATTTTCGCAAGGTGCTGGCCGACCCGGCCTACCTCAACTCGATCAAAGTTACGCTGGTGTTCTCTCTGGCGACCGCGATGGTCGCCATGGGTGTGGCCCTGTTGCTTGCCGTCATGGCCGAGAAGGTGGTGCGCGGCAAAGGCCTTTATCGCACGCTGCTGATCTGGCCGTATGCGGTGGCGCCGGCGATTGCCGGCATGTTGTGGCTGTTTCTGTTCAACCCCTCGATCGGTTCGCTGGCCTACGCCTTGAGAGGTCTCGGCATCGCCTGGGATCCCTTGCTTAACGGAAACCAAGCCATGATCCTGCTGGTATCTGCGGCTGCCTGGAAGCAGATCAGCTACAATTTCCTGTTCTTCGTCGCCGGGCTGCAGGCGGTGCCGAAGACGTTGATAGAGGCGGCGGCCATGGACGGCGCCGGGGAGACGAAGCGCTTCTGGACCATCGTCTTCCCGCTGCTCGCACCGACGACCTTCTTCCTGCTGGTCGTCAACACTGTCTATGCGCTGTTCGACACTTTCGGTATCGTTCATGCCGTCACCGGCGGCGGGCCAGGCAAGGCCACCGAGACGCTGGTCTACAAGGTCTACAATGACGGTTTCGTCAATTTGATCCTCGGCGATTCGGCCGCGCAGTCGGTCATCCTGATGGTCATCGTCATCTCACTCACGGCCATCCAGTTCCGCTATGTGGAACGCAAAGTCCACTACGGTTGAGCGCGAGCGATGATTGGTCAGTCCCCGCTTCGCGCCCTCATCGCCCACGCCGTGCTCATCCTGGGCATCCTGATCGTCGCTTTCCCGATCTACTACACCTTCGTTGCCTCCACGCAGACGCTGCAGACCATCCTCAAGCCGCCATTGCCTCTTTTGCCCGGCGACCAGGTCTGGAACAATTACAGCGAGGCGCTGTTCGGCGGTGTCGGCCGCATCGGCGGCGTCAGTGTCGGCCGATTGCTGCTCAACACCACGATCATGGCGCTCGGCATCGCGGTGGGGAAGATTTTCATCTCGATCCTTTCGGCCTATGCGATCGTGTTCTTCCGTTTTCCGCTTCGGATGGTCTTCTTCTGGCTGATCTTCATCACGCTGATGCTTCCCGTCGAGGTGCGCATCCTGCCGACCTACAAGGTGATGGTCGATCTCGGCATGATCGACACCTATGCCGGCCTGATCATTCCGCTGATCGCCTCGGCCACCGCCACGCTTCTGTTTCGCCAGTTCTTCATGACCATCCCAGGTGAGTTGGTGGAAGCGGCGCGTGTCGACGGCGCCGGACCATGGCGATTCTTTTTCGACATCCTGCTGCCGCTGTCGCGCACCAACATCGCGGCGCTGTTCGTCATCCTCTTCATTTATGGCTGGACGCAGTACCTGTGGCCGCTGCTCGTCACCAACAGCAATGACATGAACACCATCGTCATCGCACTTAGAAAAATGGTCTCCTTCGCCGATGCCGATACCCAATGGCATCTGGTCATGGTCACCGCGATGCTGGCCATACTGCCGCCGATCCTGATCGTGGTGCTGATGCAACGCTGGTTCGTGCGCGGACTGGTCGATACCGAAAAGTGAGAAGCTGATGGCGACCATCGATCTGAAGGATGTGAAGAAAGTCTATCCCGGCGGCGTCGAGGCGGTGAGGGGTGTCTCGATCGCCATTCCCGACAAGGAGCTTTGCGTGCTGGTTGGGCCGTCCGGCTGCGGCAAGTCCACGCTGCTGCGGATGATCGCCGGGCTTGAGACCATTTCTTCCGGCACCGTCGCCATCGACGGCAAGATCGTCAACACGATCGGTCCGACCGAGCGCGACATCGCCATGGTGTTCCAGAACTATGCGCTCTATCCACATATGAAGGTCTACGACAACATGGCCTACGGGTTGCGCAACCGGGGTACTCCCAAGGACGAGATCGACAGCAGGGTTCGCTCGACCGCCAAGGTGCTGGAGCTCACGGCGCTGCTCGACCGGCGCCCGCGCGAGCTTTCCGGCGGCCAGCGCCAGCGCGTGGCCATGGGTCGCGCAATCGTGCGCAATCCAAAAGTCTTCCTGTTCGACGAACCGCTTTCCAACCTCGACGCCAAACTGCGCGGCCAGATGCGGGTCGAAATCAAGAATTTGCAGCGCTCGCTCGGTGTCACCTCGGTCTACGTCACCCACGACCAGCTTGAGGCGATGACGCTGGCCGATATTCTCGTCGTCATGAATGGCGGGTTGGTCGAGCAGACGGGCGCGCCGCTCGACATCTACGAGAAGCCGGCATCGACCTTCGTCGCCTCCTTCATCGGAGCGCCGCCGATGAACCTTCTGCCTCTTTCGCAAGGACCGGCTGGTCCGGCGCTGACCGACGGCAAGACGGTTGACTTCGCGCCTACGAACGCCGCCACGCTTGGCTTCCGCCCTGAGGATGCCGACGTCACCTTCAGTGCCGAGGCATCATCCGGCGCGCTTATTCTGCCTGCGGCGGTCGAGGCGGTCGAACCTGTGGGAGCCGAAAGCTTTCTTCACTGTGCCGCCGGCGGCAACCGCATCGTCGTGCGTGTGGCCGGCCGCGCCACGGCCAAACCCGGCGATCAACTGCGCGTCGTGGCCAGGGCCGAGAAGCTGCATTGGTTCGACAATGCTGGGAAACGAGTCGATTGACGCAGCCGCTCGCGCCAATCCGACGCATCGGCAGTTCAGGCGAAGACATGCGCCTTGCCGGAAACTGTCAGACGCACGATCTCGCCGACGGCAGGTGCGTCGATTCCCGGCTTGCGTAAGGTCAGCGGTGTGCTGCCGATCGCCGCGGCGTCCGGCGGATCGGGGTTGTTCAACAGCCGCACGGCAATGGTGCACATCGAGCCTGCGAATTCCGAGTCCGTCACCTCGGCGAATATCGTGCCCGCAGGACCCGACATGCCTTCGCGCGACGTGCGCTTTACCTGCACCTGCTCCGGTCGCAGCATGATGCGGGCGATGTCGCGCCGCTCCTTCGAGTCGACGGCTATGCGACCAAGCGAGGAGGTGGCGAAGCCGCCTGAAATCTTTGCCGGCAAGATGATGGCGTCGCCAAGAAACTCGGCAACCATGCGGTCTTTCGGCTGCAGATAGAGTTCTCGCGGTGTGCCGATCTGAGAGAACCTTCCGTCGCGCATGACCGCCACCTGGCTGGCGAAGGACAGCGCCTCGGCCTGGTCGTGGGTGACCAGGATGGTGGTGATGCCGGCGGCTTCGAGTAGTTCGGCGACCGCCTTGCGCATCGAGGCGCGCAGACCGGTGTCGAGCGCCGAGAACGGTTCGTCGAGAAGCATCAGCCTGGGCTTCATCGCCATGGCGCGGGCCAGCGCCACGCGCTGCTGCTGGCCGCCGGAGAGCTGGTGCGGGCGGCGCTTGAGGATCGCCTTGTCCAGCCCGACGGTATAGGCGAGCTCGGCGATGCGCTCGGCGCGCTGGTCCTCGCCGCGGGCCATGCCAAAGCCGATATTGTCGCCGATGCTGAGATGCGGGAACAGGGCGCCATCCTGCGCCACCAGGCCGATGCCGCGGCGGTGCGCCGGCACCGCATGGCCGCCATTGGCCAGCACCTCGCCGTCGAGCACGACGCGGCCCTGGTCGGGCGCCTCGAAGCCGGCGATCAGCCGCAGCAACGTCGTCTTGCCGCAGCCGGACGGGCCGACGATCGCGGTGCGACTGCCGCTTGCGGCGCTGAGCTCGATGCCGGCAAGGGCTGCGACCGGGCCGTAGTGCTTGGTGAGGCCACTGATTTCGAGAAAGCTCATCGCCCGGCCATCCGTTTCGACTGGACATAGAGCAGCCAGGTCAGCGGCAGCGACATCGCCACCATGATGAAGGCGTAAGGGGCGGCGGAGGCATAGTCGATCTCGCCGCTATAGGACCAGAACGCCATGGCCAGCGTGCGCGTGCCGTTGGGCGCCAGCATCTGGGTGGCGGTCAGCTCGTTCATGATGCCGAGCGCGACCAGCGCCATGCCGGCCGCAGCCCCCGGCGCCGACAGGCGAATCGTTGTCGACCAAAGCGCCTTCAGCGGCGGCCGGCCAAGGCTGGCGGCGGCGCGTTCGAGCTCGACCGGCGCCTGTGCGATCGAGGCTCTGAGGCTGATCAAGGCGCGCGGCAGGAACATCAGGGCATAGGCGACCAGGATTGTGAACAGCGTCTGGTAGAGCGGCATGGCGATGCGCACGGTAATGGTGACCAAGGCCAGCGCGATGACCACGCCGGGCAGCGAACCGACAATGTAGTTGCAGCCTTCGAGCAGCCGCTGCAGCGGTCCCGGCGCGCGGATCGAGATCCAGGCCATCGGCATGGCGGCGATGGTCGCAAGCAAGGCGCCGGCCAGCGCCAGGAACAGTGTCTGGCCAAGCGCCAGGCCGATCTCGTCCAAACGCCAGACATCGGCGCCGCCGGCGACCAGCCAGCGGCCGATGGTGACGAAGGGCACGCCGAAGGCGAGCAGCGTGGTGACGGCAGGCAGAGCCAGGCAAGCCAGCGTGGCGCGCCCGAGCCTCGAGCGCTGCCGGTGGCGCGCCGCGCCTGAGCCGACGCGGGCATAGCGCTCTTCGCCGCGCACCAGCACCTCCAGAGCGAGCAGCACGAAGCAGCATGTCACCAGGACGCCGGCCAGCATGTTGGCGGCGGGGCCGTTGAAGGTCGACTGGAACTGGTCGACGATCGCGGTGGTGAAAGTGTCGAAGCGGATGAAGACGTAGAGGCCGTATTCGGCCAGCAGATGCAGGCCGACCAGCAGCGCGCCGCCGCAAATGGCCAGTCTCAGCTGCGGCAGCACGACACGCCAAAACACCCGCCATGGTCCAAGGCCGAGTGCTGCGGCTGCGTCCTCCAAAGCAGGATCGAGCCGGCGCAGAGCCGCCGCCAGCGGCAGATAGAGGAACGGGAAATAGGCGAGAACCGAGACCAGCACGCCGGCCCACAGGCCGTGCAAGGTCGGCACCATGGTGATCCAGGCGTAGGAATGCACGAAGGCGGGGATGGCGAGCGGCGCCACCGACAGCCAAGCCCACAGGCGGGCGCCGGGCAGGTCGCTGCGCTCGGTCAGCCATGCCAGCGTCACCGACAGCACGGTGGCGATCGGCACGGTGAGCGCCACCAGAAGCACGGTGTTGACCAGAAGTTCGCCGACGCGCGGCCGGAAGACCAGGGCCGAAGCAGTGTCCCAGCCGATCTGCACACCGATCCAGATGATGAACGCCAGCGGCAGCAGCGACAGCAGCGAGACGATTATGGCGGCAAGCGCGATCCAGGATGACATGGGCTTCCGGCGGGACCGCCCGACTGTCTGGCCTGAACGTGCGAGATCGACCGCAGTTTGCATCAGCTCGACCGCGCCACTGCCGCCGGGGCGGGGGCGCCGCAGGCGCGGCCGGAAACGCAATGTGTTGTCATGGACAATGCCATCTCGAAAACAGAGCGCTCCTGCGGAAAGTCCGGCAGGAGCGCAATCGTTGCCCTTTTAGGACGAACCCAGCCTAAAGCAAGCCGGCTGCCGTCATCAGGTCCGTCACCTTTTTGGAGTTCAGTGTCGCCGGATCGACCTTCGGCGCCTGCAGGTCGGCCAGCGGCACCAGCTTGGGATTGGACTGCGCGTCCTTGCCGATAGCGTATTCGAAGGACGTGCCGGTCTTCAGCACGTCCTGGCCGCCTTTCCCGGTCACCCATTTGAGGAACGCCTGGGCTTCCTTCGGGTGTTTGCTCGAGGCGAGCACGCCGCCGCCGGAGATCGAGACGAAAGCGCCGGGATCCTGGTTCTTGAAATAATGCAGTTCGACGTTCTTGCTGTTTTCGCCGGTCTTTGCCTGATCGCCGAAATAGTAATAGTGGTAGATGATTCCGCCTTCGATCTCGCCGGCATTGACCGCCTTCATCACCGTGCCGTTGCCCTTGTAGGCGGTGAAATTCTCCTTCATGGCCTTCAGCCAGTCGGCGGTTGCGGCTTCGCCCTTGAGCTCGAGCAGCGCGCTGACGATGGCCTGAAAATCGGCGCCGGAAGGCGAGGCTGCCCAGCGGCCTTTCCAGCTCGGATCGGCGAGATCGAGCATCGATTTGGGCAGCTTTTCGGCCGTGAGCTTGGTTTTGTTGTAGGCAAAGACGGTGCTGCGCGCCGCGACACCCACCCATCTGCCGCTGCTCGGCTGGAATTCGGCCGGGACTTGCGCCAGCGTGTCGGCGTCGACCGGCGCGAAAAGGCCCGCCGCTTCGACCAGGGTCATCGCCGGCGAGTTTTCGGTCAGGAACACGTCGGCCGGCGAAGAAGCGCCCTCGGCGACGATCTGGTTGGAGAAATCGCTGTCGCCGCCATTGCGCAGCGTGACCTTGATGCCGGTTTCCTTGGTGAAACCTTCGACCCATTCCTTGGCCAGGCTCTCATGCTGGGCGTTGTAGACGATGATGCCGGCATCCGCGGCCATCGCCGGCCCGGCGATCATGCTCACGGCCAGCGCTGTGGCCCCCGCTAGGGTGGAGAGCGTGTATCTCATGGCGTCATCCTCAATCTCGGTGGTTCTGGTTTCGCAGGCTGCACCTATCGATACCTGACAGCAGTAGTCAACATTGCTCGGCTGCTTCAATCGGTCGCCGCTCCCGCAAACTTTCGTGATTTTGCGGCACTTTGGCTTGGACATCATTTCGCCGGACACGTAACAAATCGATGCCGAGGCGCGAAGATCGGGGAGTGAACTCTTGTGAGCGGCAAGGATGAGGCCGAGCTTTCCCGGCTGATGCGGGCCGCGATCGCGGGAGATGAAAGGGCCTACGCCGACTTTTTGCACCGGATCGCCGCGCTGGTTCGCGGCTTTGCGAGGCGCAAGATCGTACAGGGCGGGGTCGATCCCGAGGATGTCGTGCAGGAAACCTTGCTGGCCATTCATGTGAAACGGCATACCTGGCGCCAGGACGCGCCGGTGTTGCCATGGATCTATGCGATAGCCCGCTTCAAGCTGATCGATGCTTTCCGGCGGCGCGGACGGCGCATCGAAATCGAGATCGACGAGATCGCCGAGACCTTTGCCGAGCCGGAAACCGAGACCGTCAGCGAACGCGACATCAACCGGGCGCTGGACGGACTGCCGGCTGCGCAGCGTTCCGTCGTTTCTTCGATCTCGGTCGACGGCCGCTCCATCGGCGAGACGGCGGCCAGGCTCGGCGTCAGCGAGACGGCGGTGCGGGTGTCGCTGCATCGCGGGCTTGCCGCGATCGCCAAGCGATTTGGGCAGGGGCGCTTCGGGCGGCAGTGACATGAGGACGGAGGATCTCATCAAGGCACTCGACGCCGACACAAGCAGCAAGGCGATGCCGCTGCGCTCGGCCTGGTTGATGGCGGCCGCAGCCGCGGCGGTGATCGCGGCTCTGGTCTTCTTTCTCACCATCGGCCCGCGTCCCGACATCATGACCGCCATGCACACGATGCGGTTCCTGGCGAAGTTCGTGTTCACCATCGTGCTCGCCGTCACCGCCTTTGGCCTGGTCCGGGCGTTGTCGACGCCGGGCGCTTCGACGGCAAGAGCCGCGGCCTGGATGCTGGCGGCGCCGCTGCTGGTGGCCGTGGCGGTGGCTCTCGAACTGTTCATGGTGCCGGAGCCGATGTGGAGCACGCGCATGGTCGGCTCCAACATGATGATCTGCATGGGCTTCATCCCGCTGATCGGCATCGGCCCGCTTGCCGTCTTCCTGTGGATGCTGCGCTATGGCGCGCCGACGCGGCCGGTGTTGGCCGGGGCGGTCGCGGGACTGCTCGCCGGCGGCCTGGCGGCGACCTTCTACGCCGCGCACTGCTTCGACGATTCGCCGCTTTTCGTCGCCACCTGGTACACGCTCGCCATCGCCGTCCTCGCCGGTCTGGGCGCGCTCGGGGGACGGTTCTTCGTGCGCTGGTGACCGGGCCGTTCAAGATCGCCCAATAATCACCGATCCTTAATCATGCCGGCAATTGTTTGCGGGTTCACCGTGTTGCCGGTGGCTCCGGCGCAACCTTTCCTTAAAATCGATCATCCAGTGTTTTTTGCAGAAATGTGTTGCGCATGGGGTGGCATGCACAGTGATGCGGCGAGAGCGAAAAAGCCTGCGGGCTGACAGTCACGTGGCTTTGGTGCTTGCGGCCGGAGGGCTTTGCGCTGCCGTGGTCGCGCTCCTGCTGTCGCGGCTCGATGTCAGCGCCGAAGTGCTGAAGCTATGCTTGCAGATATCGGTGCCGGTCGCCGCCGTTGCGCTGATTCTCGCCGCCCTGTTCATTTACCGGATACTGGACGACCGCCGGCAGATCGCCGAAAGCGAGCAGCGTTTCCGCCGCGCCATGGAGGATTCGGCGATCGGCATCGCCATTGTCGGCCTCGACGGCCGCATCCATGAAACCAACCCGGCCTTCGCCGCCATGCTCGGCTACAGCAAGCAGGAGATCGAGGCGCTGACCTTCTTCCAGATCACCCATCCCGACGATGTGCAGATCGGCCGTGAGACGATGGACGGCATGCGGGCGGGCACCGTCAACGCCTTCCACTTCGAAAAGCGCTACCTCAGGAAGGACGGCACGCCGGTATGGGCCCATCTTGCCGGTTCCGTCATTCGCGACGAGAAGAGCGGGAGCCCGCTCTACCTGGTCTCCCAGATCGAGGATATCGATGCGCGCAAGCAATCCGAGGCGCGCATAGCCGAAGCCGAAACGCGCTGGAATTTTGCCCTGGCCAGCGCCGGACAAGGCGTCTGGGATCTTGATATGCGGAAGGGCGGCACCACCTACTCCGCCACCTGGGTGAAGATGCTGGGCTATGCCGATGGCGAACTGGACGGCGACCCCGACCGCTGGCTGGCGATGATCCACCCCGACGATCGCGAAAACGTCGCCGAAGCCGATCGTGCCCATCTGGAGGGCAGGACACCGTTCTTCGAAGCCGAGTTCCGGATGCGCCACAAGGATGGCCACTGGGTCTGGATCCTCGACCGCGGCAAGACGCTCGAACGCGACAAGGACGGACGGCTGGTCAGGGCCATCGGCAGCCTGACCGACATCACCCAGCGCAAGCAAACCGAGGAAAGCCTCATCGTATCGGCGGCAATGCTGGCCGACGAGAAGGAGCGGCTGAGGGTGACGCTGCAGTCGATCGGCGACGCCGTCATCTGCACCGATGCCGCCAACCGCATCACCTTCATGAACCCGGTCGCCGAAAAGCTCACCGGCGTTGTTGGCGCGGAGGCGCTCGGCAAGACGCTTGGCCATGTCTACTGGGCGGTGGACGAAGAAACCGGGCAAAGGATCGGCATGACGCGGCCGGCGCTCGGCAGCGCCAGCCCTGCCGACCAGAACAGTCGCGCCGTCCTCATCCGTCGCGACGACACACGCTGCAGCATCCGCCAGGTGGTGTCGCCGATCATGAACGACCGCCAGGAGTTCTGCGGTCTTGTCATCGTCTTCCAGGACTTCACCGATGCGCGCGCCTTGCAGCGCCAGCTCGCCTATGCCGCCGCGCATGATGCGCTGACCGGCCTTGCCAACCGTTCGAGCTTTATCCGCACCATGGAGGAACTGGTCGACCGGAGCCGCAAGGCCGGCACAGCCAGGTCGGCGGGCGAACATCATTTCATGTTCATCGATCTGGACCATTTCAAGCTGGTCAACGACACTGGCGGGCACGCCGCCGGCGACGCCTTGCTGAAGCGGGTTGCCGAGGCCATTCGCGGTGCGCTTGGGCCGGAGGATATCGTGGCCCGCCTCGGCGGCGACGAATTCGCGGTCATCCTGAAAGCCGGGCCGAGCGCCGGCGCCAGGATTGCCGCACGCTCTGTCATCGACGCCATCCGCGGCCTGCAGTTCAGCTGGGACGGCCGGCCGCATGCGATCGATGCCAGCATCGGGCTGGCGCCAATCCACAGCAACAGCGGTGAAGTCGACGAGATCATCGCCCGGGCCGATGCTGCCTGCTATGCGGCCAAGGCCGCCGGCCGCGGCTGTGTTTCCGTGGCGCCTGACGATACCGGGTCAAGAGGCCAAGCAGAGCCGCCGCTTGCAGCGGCGTCCTGAGGGAGCACGGAACTTTCGTTCTGGTGGTTAGCGCGTCGGAACCGGATGCTCGCCGCGATAGTCGTAGAAGCCGCGCCCGGTCTTGCGGCCGAGCCAGCCGGCCTCGACATATTTCACCAGCAGCGGGCAGGGGCGATATTTCGAATCCGACAGGCCGTCATGCAGCACCTGCATAATCGACAGGCAGGTGTCGAGGCCGATGAAATCGGCGAGCTGCAGCGGTCCCATCGGATGGTTGGCGCCGAGCCGCATGGCGGTGTCGATGGCATCGACCGAGCCGACCCCCTCATAGAGCGTGTAGATCGCCTCGTTGATCATCGGCAACAGAATGCGGTTGACGATGAAGGCCGGAAAATCTTCAGAGACGGTGATGGTCTTGTCGAGCTGTTTCACATAGGCCTTGGCCGCCTCGAAGGTCTGATCCTCGGTAGCGATGCCGCGCACCAGTTCGACCAGCTTCATCAGCGGCACGGGGTTCATGAAATGTATGCCGATGAAACGCTCAGGACGGTCGGTCTGCGCGGCAAGCCGGGTGATCGAAATCGACGAGGTGTTGGTCGCCAGAATGGCTTCCGGGTTGAGCTGGGGACAGAGCTGCGCGTAAATCTTGCGCTTGACCGTCTCGTCCTCGGTCGCCGCCTCGATAACCAGATCGGCACCGGCGAGATCAGCCATGGTGGGGGCTGCGGAAATGCGCGCCATCGCTTCGTTACGCAGCTTTTCCTCAAGCTTGCCGGAGCCGACCTGGCGGGCCATGTTGCCGCTGACCGTGGCAATGCCCTTCTCGATACGGTCGGGCGAGACGTCGTAGATCAGCACCTTGAAACCCGAAAGTGCTGATACATGCGCGATGCCGCCGCCCATCTGGCCGGCGCCGATGATGCCGATCGTCTCGATCTTGGCCATTTGCAGCGATCCCGTCGAAAAGGCCTTTGCGGCCTGCTTTTTGTGCAGTGCAAACTAAAAGGGTGGGGCAGCTTCGTCTACCCCACCCTTTCACAATTTAATACGCTTTGGCAGAAAGCGTCAAAGCGCCTTTTGCAGTTCCGGCAGGATGACGAACAGGTCGCCGACCAGGCCATAATCGGCAACCTGGAAGATCGGCGCCTCCTCGTCCTTGTTGATGGCGACGATGACCTTCGAATCCTTCATGCCGGCAAGGTGCTGGATGGCGCCGGAAATACCGACGGCAATATAGAGGTCAGGCGCCACGACCTTGCCGGTCTGGCCGACCTGCCAATCATTCGGGGCGTAGCCGGCGTCGACGGCAGCGCGCGAGGCGCCGACGGCTGCACCGAGCTTGTCGGCGACCGGCAGGATGACTTCCTGGAACTTTTCCGAGGAGCCGAGCGCGCGGCCGCCCGAAATGATGATCTTGGCCGAGGTCAGTTCCGGACGGTCGGTTTCCGAGAGTTTGTTCTCGACGAAAGTGGAGAGGCCGGGATTGGCCGCGGCCTTCACCGTCTCGACAGCTGCCGAGCCGCCCTCGGGGGCAGCCTGGAAGGAGGCGGTGCGCACAGTGATGACTCTCTTGGCGTCGGTAGACTGCACCGTCTGGATCGCATTGCCAGCATAGATCGGCCGCTTGAACGTGTCTGGTGAAACCACTTCGATGATCTCGGAGACCTGCGCGACATCGAGCAGGGCCGCCACGCGCGGCGAGACGTTCTTGCCCGACGAGGTCGCCGGCCCGATTATGGTGTCGTAGGCGCCGGCCAGTGAGACAACGAGTGCGGCGAGCGGTTCGGCGAGGCGCTCGGCCAGTTCGTCGGCCTCGGCCAGCAGCACCTTGCTCACGCCCTTGAGCTTGGCGGCGGCGTCGGCAGCGCCTTTGGCGCCTTTGCCGGCCACCAGCACATGCACGTCCGAACCGATCTGCAGCGCCGCCGAGAGCGCTTTGGCGGTCTGGTCGGAAAGAGTTGCGTTGTCGTGTTCTGCGATGAGGAGAATGGTCATTTTATCTGTTCCTTCCAGTCTCAGAGCACGCCGGCTTCGTTCTTCAGCTTGTCGACCAGTTCGGCGACGCTCTTGACCTTCACGCCCGCCTTGCGGCCGCTGGGCTCCTCGGTCTTGAGCACCTTCAGGCGCGGCTTGACGTCGGCGCCGTAATCGGCCGGGCTCTTTTCGTCGAGCGGCTTCTTCTTGGCCTTCATGATGTTGGGCAGCGAGGCATAGCGCGGCTGGTTGAGGCGAAGATCGGCGGTGATGATCGCCGGCATCTTCAGTTCCACCGTCTGCAGGCCGCCGTCGACTTCGCGCGTCACCTTGGCCTTGTCGCCGTCGATCACGACCTTGGAGGCGAAAGTGCCCTGTGCCCAGCCGAGCAGGGCGGCCAGCATCTGGCCGGTCTGGTTCGAGTCATCATCGATCGCCTGCTTGCCGAGGATCACGAGACCGGGCTGTTCGGCGTCAACGACGCCCTTCAGCACCTTGGCGACGCCGAGCGGCTCGGTCTGCTCGTCGGTCTTGACCAGGATGGCGCGGTCGGCGCCCATGGCGAGCGCGGTGCGGAGCGTTTCCTGCGCCTGCTGCGGGCCGACCGAAACGACGATGATCTCTTCGGCCTTGCCGGCTTCCTTCAGCCGGAGCGCCTCTTCCACCGCGATCTCGTCGAACGGGTTCATCGCCATCTTGACGTTGGCGAGTTCCACCGCCGAACCATCGGCCTTGACGCGAACCTTGACGTTCGCATCCACAACCCGCTTCACGGGCACAAGGATCTTCATTGTCTGTCACCTCTCCTGAGATATCCGGGCGCGCTATAGCAGCGTGCGCCTCCGCAGAGTTGTCGAAAGCCGACATTCCTGACTGAATTCCGGCCAAACGGAATCCTGGCCGGACGAATTCTGGTCTTCTGCCGCCTAGCGGTGGCGCTCTCCGTAGTTGTGGCGACGCAACACGTCAATATGCCACGGCAGCGGCCAAACCCAAATCGGTTCACTTGTGACCGGAAGCGCCACCCCGGCCCCAACGCGTCTCAGGTTGCACGGGAGCGGGACCGGCTGGCGCCGGCCCAGTAGAAGCGGCTGGCTGATCGGCGGGTTGCGGCTCGCCGTCGCCACCGGCGAGCAGCGGCACGCCGCGGCTGCGCATAATGAGCACCAGCACGCCACCGGCAATGATGCCGCCAATATGGCAGGCCCAGGATATCTGGTTTTCGCCGCCGGCGGCAAACATCACCACCTGGAAGCCGATCCACAGGATCAGTGGGATGAAGGCTGGGATACGCAGCGGAATCCGGGCAAAGACCAGCACCCACACTTTCACCCGGGGGTAGAGGACCAGATAGGCGGCGACGACGCCGGCAATGGCGCCGGAGGCGCCGATCAGCGGAACCTCCGAACTCCAGGCGACGAGCCCCTGCAAGAAGGCGCCGGCGATGGCGCAAAGCAGATAGAAGATGAGGTAGCGGATGTGGCCGAGTGCGTCCTCGACATTATCGCCGAACACCCACAGGAACAGCATGTTGCCGCCGAGATGAAAGATATCGGCATGTAGGAAGGCATAGGTGAGGTAACTCAGGCTCTCCGGAATGACGACGAATTGGGGCGAGAGTTCTGCCGTGTCGTGGACAACCGAAGGAATGAAGCCGAAGCCGAGCACGGCTGCGTTGTTGAAATTTTCGCCGCCGATCGTGGTGATGAGAAAGACCAACACGTTGGCCGCGATCAGGCCGATCGTCACATATTGCAGCCGGATGTGGCGCAACCTGTTGGAGTCGTAAAGCGGGATGAACATGCCCCAAGCCCTTTCCCGCCTTCGAAATTCAGCGGTTCTTGCCGGGCACCCATAACACGTCGGCATTTCCGTTGTCATTGACCGCACGGGCGGCGACGAACAGAAAGTCGGAGACGCGGTTTATGTATTTCAGCCCCTCGCGATTGACATGTTCGGCCGGGTCCTGCGCCAGCGCCACCATGATCCGCTCGGCCCGTCGCGCCACGGTGCGGGCAAGATGAAGTGCTGCCGCCGCCGGCGTGCCGCCATTGAGCACGAAGGATTTGAGCGGCTGCAGATCCTTGTTGAGAAGGTCGATATCCTTTTCGACGCGGTCGGTCTGCGAGGCGATGATGCGCAGCGGCTCGTAGCCCAGCGGCTTGCCGTCGTCGGGCACGGCGAGATCGGCGCCGAGGTCGAACAAATCGTTCTGGATGCGGGACAGCATGGCGTCGATGGCGGGATAACTTGCCGCTGTGTGCAGGCGGGCGATGCCGATGCAGGCATTGGCTTCATCGACGGTGCCGTAGGCATCGACGCGCAGGTCGGATTTCAGCCTGCGTTCACCGGTGCCGAGGCCAGTGGTGCCGTCATCGCCGGTGCGGGTGTAGATCTTGTTGAGCTTGACCACGTCGCCTCCCGAACGGCCGTCACTTGCGGGTGAAATACACCACCAGCAGGATCAGTGCCAACGCCAGCGCCTGCAGCAGCACGCGTGCCTGCATCAGCTTGTTCGAGCTCACACCGGAGCCGCCGCGCATCATGTTGATGAGGCCGCGGACAAGCACGATCACCACGGCGACCATGACGAGGACGAGGAGGACTTTGATGACGGTTGCCATGATCTGTTCCCAGTTCTGTTGCGATCAGGCGCGTCCGGCCAGAACGCGGTAGAGCATCGATGCCGGCAGGATGCGCTTGAGCATCACGCCAATCCTGGCCGGCACTGTTACCACATAGTGCGGGCGCGGGCGCCGCGACAGAAGTGCATGGCGCAAGGCCGCATAGACCACCTCCGGCCCCTTTTTCAGCCGTGATGAGCTGCCGCCGGCCCGAAGCCGCGCCAGCTGCGTGGCATAGGCGACGTGGTGGACGGAATTCTCGTGGTCGATGTTTTTCAGGAACCAGAACAGCCCGTTGCTGGCGATTTTCGAGGTCACCGGCCCCGGTTCGATCAGCGAGACATGGATGCCGCTGCCCCTGAGTTCCTGCTGCATGCACAGCATCAGGCCTTCGAGCGCGTGCTTGGAGGCTGAGTAGGCGCCGCGAAAAGGCACCGGCGCTAGCCCAAGGATCGAGGAACAATGAAGGAGGCGGCCATGTCCCTGGCGACGCATTACCGGTACGATGCGTCGGGTGAGGTCGTGCCAGCCGATGAAATTGGCCTCGAACTGCTCGCGCAATGCCGCAACCGGCAGGTCTTCCACGGCGCCGGGCTGTGCATGGGCGCCGTTGTTGAACAGGGCGTCGAGGCGTCCGCCTGTCCGCTCCAGCACCGATGCCGCAAGTGCTGCGATGGAATCCGGCTCACGGTAGTCGAGATAAAAGGCCTCGATGCCATCGGCTTCAAGTGCGGCTATGTCATCCGGCTTGCGCGCCGTTGCAAACACGCGCCAGCCATCCGCCTTCAGTGCACGGGCGCAGTGGGCGCCTATCCCGGACGAGGCGCCGGTGACGATGATGGTGCGCAACTCTTTGGCAGGCGGCATCGTGGTTTGAGCAAGGGTTGCCATTTGCCACAATCCCTTCCCATATTCGCGGCGTCGAGACAATCGAAGGGAACGCGGCTCTTGATGCGGAATATCGTCGTGCTGCGCCGCGTGCTCTATGACGCGCTTGGCCATTTCAACACCGATGACGGCTGGGCCATGGCCAGCCATCTGGCGATCACTTCGCTCATGGCGCTGTTCCCGTTCCTGATCTTCGCCACCACGCTGGCGAGCTTCCTCGGTGCGCAGGCGTTCGCCGATACTGCCGTGCACCTGGTCTTCGACACCTGGCCCGAACAGATCGCCAAGCCTATCGCGCGCGAGGTGCTCAACGTGCTGACCGTGCGGCGCACCGATCTTTTGACCTACGGCGTGCTTCTGGCGGCCTATTTCGCCTCCAACGGCATCGAGGCGCTGCGCACCTCGCTCAACCGCGCCTACCGCGTCGCCGAAACGCGCGGCATCATCTACCGCCGGGTGCAGAGCATTTTCTTCGTGCTGATCGCGACGGCCGGTTTCCTGGCGATCAGCGTGCTCCTGGTCTTTGCGCCTTTGCTGGCGCGGCTGGCGGAAGCTCATTTCGAGTGGATCAAACCCTATACGGGCACGATCACGCTGTGGCGCTACGTCATCGCCTCAACCGTCATCATTGGTGGCTTGTTTGCCGTCCACTACTGGCTGCCGGCGGGCAAGCGCCGCTTTGTCTCGCTGGTGCCTGGCATCATCTTCACTCTGGCTGCGTGGCTTGTCGGCTCGACGATGTTCGCGACCTACCTCGACCATTTCTCGTCCTATGTGACGACCTATGCCGGCCTCGCCTCGATCATGATCGCCGTGGTTTTCCTCTATATGCTGTCGGCGATCTTCATCCTCGGCGGCGAACTCAATGCGGCGATCAGCCGCTTTCTCGAAGCGCGCGCACGTGTCGGCAGCTAGGTTTTGGCTGGCCGAGCCGTGGCCAGCCCGACGCCGAGCGTCGCGATTGCCATGCCGACGATCTGCACGAGGCTGAGCCGTTCGCCGAACAGCGCCCAGGCGATGACAGCGGTGACGGCCGGCACCAGGTAGAACAGCGACGCGACCTTCGACATCTCGCCGTCGCGGATCATCACCATCAGCAGGAAGATGGCGCCGATCGACAGCACCAGGACCAGCCAGGCCATGGCGAAGATCAGTTCGCCGTTGATGATCACCGTGTGGGTCTCCAGTGCCAGCGAAGCCAGGATCATCAGCGAGCCGCCGCCGATATATTGCCACATCGTCGCCGCCACCAGGTCGCCACCCGAGGCATAGCGCTTCTGCCAGATGGTCCCGGCGCTCATGCCCAGCACCGAGACCAGCGACGCCGTCAGGGTTTCGGGCGTAACGCCGCCGCCGAGAGCGCCGAGCTTCGGCCACAGCACGATGATCACTCCCACAAGGCCGACGGCAAGGCCGGCCCAGTGGCGCGGCAGGATGTCCTCGCCGAGGAACCGGCCGGCAAGCACGGCGGTGATCAGCGGTTGCAGGCCGACGATCAGCGCCGAAAGCCCGGCGGGCATGCCCCTGTGGATCGCCCAGAACACGGCGCCGAGATAGATGCCATGCATGAGGATGCCGGCGACCGTGGCGTGAAGCGCTTCTGCCCTTGTGGCTCGCTTCGAGCCAAGCACGAGCATCAGCCCGGCAAGCAGCAAGGCGGCGATGACAAAGCGGGCTGCCAGAAAGGTGAAGGGCTCCGCCCAGGGCATGGCGTAGCGCGCGCCGATGAAACCTGTCGCCCACAGGACGACAAACGAGGCGGGGATGAACCGCTTGAGACTGTGCATTTCGGGGAAGCCGTTTCCGGTGGAGAGGTCCGATTCGGTGAAGAGACAAATACGGCAATTGCTCTAATGCGGTTCAATCCGGCAAGCAAAGTGAAACAATCGGTACATAAGCTCATCCTGATGTAGGAGGTGGCCGAATTCAAAAGGCGGCGTCAGGGCAATCGACTTCTGTCGATCGATCCGGCGACATGGCGTTTTGGCTTCGACAGGGAGCGCGCATGCTGTTGCATCTCGATACAAGCTGGCTGTTGATGACGGTGGCCAGTGTGGCCGTGTTCGGCTTCTTCTTCGGCTCAGCGCTCGACGCCATCATGCAGGAGGACGGTTTTGGGTCGACCGGCAACACATTGCTGTTCACGCTCGGCTTTTTCGCCGCGGTCATGGCCGCGAACGAACATGGCATCGTCCTGAGAGATCTGAAGCTCGCGGTTGCCTGGGGACTGGGCGGCGCCTTCGCGTTTATCGGCGCGTTGGCGCTGCTCAAGGCGGGGCTGGCCCGGCTTTAGTCATAGCCCGGCCAGCCGCCTGACTTCGTCCGGCGACATGCCTGCCTGCCTCAGCGCGGCAAGGCCGGTATCAGCAAAACTCTTCGACAGTTTGCGCCCATCCGGACCGAGTATGAGACGGTGGTGGAAATACTGCGGCTGGCCGAGGCCGAGCAATTCCTGCAGCAGGCGCTGGATGCCGGTCGCGGAATAGAGGTCGCGGCCACGCACGACATGGCTGACGCCTTGCAGAGCGTCGTCGACGACGACGGCCAGGTGATAGCTGGTCGGGATGTCGCGGCGCGCCAGAATGACGTCGCCCCAGTCCTGCGGACGCGCCTCGACACGCTGCGTCGCCGAAAGCGTCTCGTTGGTGAATTCGCGCCAGGACAAATCCGTGCCGACGCGCGCCAGCGCTGCATCAATGTCGAGGCGCCAGGCGAAGGGCGCATTTTCGGCGATGCGGCGGTTGCGTTCGCTGACCGGCAGCGCCTTGTCGGCGGCGGGATAAAGCGGCACGCCGTCCGGGTCGCGCGGCCAGCCGCGGCCGCGCTTTTCGCTGTCGGCGATGAAGGCCCTGATCTCGCCACGGCTCATAAAGGCAGGGTAGACGAGTTCTTCGCGGACCAGCCGGTCGAGCACGGCCTGATAGTCGGAGAAATGCTCGGCCTGGCGCCGCACCGGCTGTTCCCATTCGAGATCTAACCATTCGAGGTCGCGAAAGATGCCGGCCTCGAATTCAGGCGTGCAGCGGATCGTGTCGATGTCCTCGATGCGCAGCAGCAGGCGGCCGCCGGCCGCACGCGCCAGTTGCTGGTTGAGCAGTGCCGAATAGGCATGGCCGAGATGCAGTTCGCCATTCGGGCTCGGCGCGAAGCGGAATGTCAGGAGCGTCATCTCACAAGCGGCAATCGGGTTGTGCAGCGGTTTTGCCAATTGCTACCGTGAGGTCGGTTCAGGAACAAGAAAACATGCAACGCATCGCGACACTGGACGATATTGCGCGCGGGCTGGATGCGCTTTGCGCAATCGATCCGCGCCTGGAAAAGGTGCGCGGCATGGCCGGCGAGGTGCCGCTGCGGCTGTCGGAGCCCGGCTTTCGAAGCCTGGCCTCCATTATCGTTTCGCAACAAGTATCCCGTGCGAGCGCCGATGCCATTTTCGGCCGGCTGGTGAAACTGGTCGATCCGCTAACGCCGCAGGCGATCCTTGCCGCCGGCGAGGACATGTTTCGTGAGGCTGGGCTGTCGCGGCCGAAGCAGCGCGGTCTGATCGCGGTTGCGCAGGCCGTGGTTGAGGGGCTCGACCTGCATCACCTCTGTTCGCTCGACGCCGAAGAGGCGATCGCGGCTATGATCGCGGTGCCGGGCATCGGCCCGTGGACGGCGGAAGTCTATCTCCTGTTTGCCGCCGGCCACCCCGATATTTTCCCCGCGCGCGACGTCGCGCTGCAGAGCGCGGTCGGCCACGCGCTCGGCATCGAGCCGCGTCCGCCGGAGAAAACGCTGATCGCTCTGGCCGAATCATGGAGCCCGTGGCGAGGCGTCGCATCGCGGCTTTTCTGGTCCTATTATCGCGAAACCAGGGGCCGGGACGCAGCACCTCCGGCCTGAAACCGCAAAAAAGCATGAAAACCCTGCATTTTTGCCGCGTTTGGCTGATGACAATCCGCTTCACATCCCTGTCATGTCGGGCTTACAGTATCCACGCCGATCGGTTTTAAAACGAGGAGGTCAACAAGGTGACGGTTGCCGTATCTCCGGATGGGCTTCCTGCGCTGGTGCTGAATGCGGATTACCGTCCGCTCAGCTATTACCCCTTGTCGCTCTGGTCCTGGCAGGATGCCATCAAGGCGGTGTTCCTCGACCGGGTCAACATCGTCGCCGAATACGAGCATGCGGTGTCTTCGCCGACCTTTTCGATGAAGCTGCCCAGCGTCGTCAGCCTGAAGGCCTATGTGAAGCCGTCGAGGCACCCGGCATTCACCCGCTTCAACGTGTTCCTGCGCGACCGCTTCCAGTGCCAGTATTGCGGCACGCCCGAGGAACTGACCTTTGACCACGTCATCCCGCGCCATCGCGGCGGGGCGACGACGTGGGAGAATGTCGTGGCCGCCTGTTCACCCTGCAATCTGAGGAAGGGCGGCATGATGCCGGCGCACGCCAAGATGTGGCCGCTGCAGAAGCCCTACCAGCCGACCGTGCACGACCTGCACAACAATGGCCGGCTGTTCCCGCCTAACCATCTGCATGAAAGCTGGATGGATTATCTCTACTGGGATGTGGAGTTGGAGCCGTAGGGATTGGCGCGATCGGCCTTGCCAGGGCAATCGCCGATGTCAGGTGCTGCCCCTCATCCGGCTGCCGCCACCTTCCCCCGTATAGTGACGGGGAGAAGGGAATTGTCTGCAAATCTGGCGCCCTTCTTTCAGCGTTCGGGATTGGCGAAACCATTGATGACTGCGTCTTTCTCCCCGTCACTATACGGGGAGAAATGCCCGGCAGGGCAATGAGGGGCGGTGCCAACATTTAGAGACTGGCCGTATGGCGCGACCTCGCACTTGATTAATCGCGGGCCAGCGCGCCGCGAAAGGCGACGGCGGCGAGGATGAAGCTGGCGATGGCGTTCCAGCCGGCCAGCGACAGGCCGAGGATACGAAGGGCTGCCTTGTCGCAGGATGGCGGCACGAATTTGTCGAGCGCGTCGAGCACGCCTTTGCCGCCGGTATCGACCGGGCCGGCGCCGGCCGTGCAATCGGCCGGACCCTGCCACCAGGCCCATTCGACGCCCGAATGATAGACGCCGAGATAGAGCCCGTAGAGCATCAGCAGGCCGCCGACGGCAAGCAGGCCGCGCGTCAGCCATGCGGGTGCGCTGAACATCGAGGCGATCACCGCCAGCAGCATCAGCGGGGCGCCGATATAATAGGGCGTGCGCTGTTCCAGGCAGAGATGGCAGGGGATGTAGCCGCCTATGTGCTGGAAGGCGAGCGCGGAGCCGACCGTGGCGGCCATGGCCACGGCGAGAAACAAAGCGGTGCGCGTCCGCTGGCGTCCGGTATCGGCTGTCATCGTGGCTGTCATGTTTCGTCCGTTGAATTCGCCGTCCGCCGGCATAGTCCTGACCCACCGCCCGCCTTGGGCGGTCAGAAGGCGTATTTGACGACGATATAGAGCAAAATCAGGGCGGCGGCGCCGGCGCCGACGATCAATCCCAAACGCTTCTCGATGAATTCCTTGATCTCCTCGCCATAGCGGCGCAGCAGCCAGGCAAGAAGCAGGAAACGAGCGCCACGCGCCAGGATGGCGGAGACGATGAAGACGAAAAGATTGACGTGGAGGGCGCCTGCCAGAATGGTGACCACCTTGATCGGCGGCAGGTGGGCGGCACCCGATGTGACGAGCAGCACCAGCATCAGCCCGGTGCCGGCCGACTGCCACCTCTCGAACGCGTCAAGGCCGCCAAAGTGCTCCAGCATCGGCCGTGCTATCGTGTCGTAGGCATAGTAGCCGATCAGCCAGCCGGCAATGCCGCCCAGCACCGACGCGACAGTAGCGGTCAGCGCGTAGCGATAGGCGCGTTCGGGCCGCGCCAAAGCCATGGGCAGGTACAAGACGTCGGCAGGTATGAAAAACACCGAGCTTTCGACGAAGGCGATGAAGGCCAGCCACCATTCGGCGGATTTGCGGGCCGCCAGCGACAAGGTCCAGTCGTAAAGTCCGCGAAGCATCGGCTCTCCTGGATGCAGGTTGCCCAGACGCAACGCGCTTTGATGCGCGTCTGTCTAGAAAGATTTTCCGCGCCGCACAATGGCAGGAGCTTCACGAAACAGAAAGGCGGGCTTTTGCCGCAAGCAGGGCACGGCGGCGCATTTGGCCAGTTGACGAACAGGCCTCCAACCGTATAGTCCGCGCCCATCCAGGCCTTTGGGCCTGAGCCCCTATGGCGGAATTGGTAGACGCGCTCGACTCAAAATCGAGTTCCGCAAGGAGTGCTGGTTCGATTCCGGCTAGGGGCACCACTTCCCACCCGAGACCCTTTGAAAACCAAGGAATGCAAGGGCTTTCGCTTTCCCCGAGGTACACTTCTAGGTACACCAAGGGGTACAAATCGAATGAGACTGGTCTTGAAGCACGTCCAGAAACGCGGCCAGACGTGGCGCTATAGGCGCAAGGTCCCCGCTCCGCTCCGCGAAATACTCGGCAAGGGTGAACTGGTAGCGCCGTTAGGCGACAGCGAGCCAGAGGCGATTAAGCGGTATGGCCGAGTGCATGGTCTTGCAGAGCAGACGTTGACTGACGCGAAACGCCGGCTCGCCGAGGCCCAAGGCCAAATCGCTGCGCGCATTGAGACCCCGCTCGACCACTTCGCCAAAACGCGTGACGCAATCAAGGCTTATGGCTTCGACCCGGACCCGCCCAGCATAAGTGAGGCCGAGTGGTTCGCCCGTTCCTCGGTGGCAGAAAGATTGACCGTTGGCCGCCCGGTTGACCCGGAAACAGGCCATCCTCTCGACGTTGCCCCGGCCGAGACCGCGCTTATCGCCGCCCTGCATTCGGGTCTTGGCCCGGCCCCCCTTCCGACGCTGGAGGATGCCAAGCGGCTCTATCTGAAGGACCGCGCCAAACGCTCCAACTCAAGCGAACTGGCAAGAAAGAAGGACGAGCAGCGAGTAGAGCGGGTGGTGGGCTATGTGAGAGACGCCCTTGGCAAGAACCCTCTTCTAACCGAACTCCGAAGAGCTGACGCCCGCGCGGTACAGGACCACATGCTCCGGGTCATCAACAGCCCAAACACGGTCGAGCGCTACCTCAATGACACGCGAGCAGTCATCAACCACGCTCTCAAAGAAATGGACCTCAGGCACATTGCGAACCCCTTTATGGGCCTAGTGGTCGTCAGTGCCAACGAAGCAGAAACGGCGAAGGATCGGCGGCGGTCCCTAAAGGACGCGGAGCTTGCCGCCATCCGCGTACGGATCGATACGCTATCTCGCGCCGACGACCTTAAGCACCTCTGGCGCATCCTTGAGGGCACCGGGTGCCGGCTTGCAGAGGTGACGGGCGCACGGACTGTTGACGTGATGGTTGACGGAGAGCTTCCCCATATCAGCGTCCAGTGGCACGAGGGGCGGCGTCTCAAGACCCACTCGTCGCGCCGCAGGGTCCCATTGGTGGGAGAGGCCCTAAAGGCGGCTAAGGTCGCGCTGGAGGCGGCCGGAGAGGGTGCCTTGCTGTTCCCTCGCTACGGCGGCGATAGTGGCCCAACAAGCGCGTCTGCGGCCCTTATGAAGCACGTTCGGGCCGTCGTTACAGACCGCAAGGCAACGGTTCATTCCCTTCGGCACAACATGAAGGACCGCCTTCGGGTGGTGGGAGTACCTAAGGTCACCCAAGACATGATCCTCGGGCATGCAAGTGGCGGCGTGGGAGAGACCTATGGGAGCGATGAGGCGCGGCTTAGGGTGGCGATGGAGGCCATGGCGAAGGCGCTTTCCAGCTCTTGATAGGGCGAGCAATTGGTGATGCAACTGTGCCGCGCTTCTGTTTCGCGGGTAGGCCCTTGTAGGGGCCACGCTCTTAACCGGAGCGGGCGGAGTGTTCACGGCGGACCTTGGTAACTCCTAAAACGAGCTTCGCTTCATTGTCACCGTAGCTGTCTTTGTCTTCGGAGCTTCCAACCATGTCGAACCCCTGGGATCGTCCGCCCGGTCCACAGACCGGCGACCCTGACATAGAAACTACCTATGCCGCCGTTGGTCTCGTCATGTCCAGATGGGAAGAGGTCGAACTTGAGCTTTGTTACTTATATGCAGCGTTCAAGGGCCAGGGCGACGATATCTCCGTCCTGCGCGAATATGGGAGCGGTGCGATATTCAATGCCCGAAAAGCCATCCTGCAGAGCAAGGCAGAGACCTATTTCCGCGCCAGTCCATCACAAACAAACGAAGGGAACTTCTGCCGTCTGATCACTGCATGCGAGGGATTTTCGGCTCGCCGCAATGACATCGCCCACGGCGTTGTGCGCTTGACCGTTTTCGGCGGCAAAGACCAACCGTCGTTGACGCAGTACGCCCTTGGTCCCAGCTTCTATGACCCACGACGCTTTGCGCCGGGCGAGCCGAGGATGACGGAGTACTTTTACTCGTCCGTTGAATTGAAGAGGCTGGCGGAACAGTTCGCCGCGCTGGAGGACAGGGTAAGCACTTTCCGTGTAGCACTCTTCGGGCACTAGAGCACAGCGGGGCCGCAAGGGGATCAGCACCGCGTGCGATAACACCGAAGCGCCAAAGGGACGCAAGACCCTGAAGACGGCATAGCGGTCTAGCCTATGCGAAAGCGCCATCGACCTGAATAGCATTCATTTGGAGAGCATTGCAGAGACTATTCATTGAGGCACGGTGCGTGCCGGGATCGCCTGTAACCAAAACACACTTGGGTAGTTGACCATTTTGAGCGCAGCTTACCAGCGCGATCAAAACCAATTTGTCTTGCTCAACTCGTCCCAGCGGTGCATTGGACGACGCCAATAGAAGCGCTGAAAGTGCCTCCGTTCGCAGATAGACGGCTTCATCGCAGTCCAGTATCTCTATCCCAGATTTCTTCAATTCTGCCGCGAATACCTTGTTGATTTGTTGAAGTTGAAAAAACACCTCTGTTATTGTTGCCACTCTTTCCGCGCTCGCCTTCTTATAGAGGGCGGTCTTCTGGACTTTCTTGCAAGACGCGAAATATAGGCACGCCTCCAGATCAAGAACGAACTTAACCCCCAGGTAGACGGCCAACGTCAGCTCTCCAACCGGCGCTTACCGATCCTTGAAAGCTCTTCGAAGGTCTGCGGCTTCAAATTTGTCAACCGGTAGGCATCGAGATTAGAGATCGTCTTCCTGTTTACCGCGCCTCCCAAAACTTTCGGGAGCAAGTAGCCAAAGCGGCTGATTTGGGCGGGAATGCCTCCGCCTTTCCCGTTACCGGTCTCCTTTTCATCCTCTTCCTCAATCGCGGGAATACGGGGCGGAAGCGCCCGAACCCACTTCGAGTAGAACCGCTCGTCTAGTTTTAGTTCAGTGACCCTTAGTGCTGCGGCCTGTTTGCTGACGCCGAAATGGTAGGCAAGCGCGTTCGTTGTAGTACGGACATCTTTGCCTACGGCGTCAGCATACAAGCTCGAAAACTGAGCCTTCGGCATGGTAACTGCCGCCGTCACTCGATTGCAGAACTGTTCTATCTTATTGCCGATCATAGTCGGATCGGAAACGCCCGACCGCCCGAGCATGACGTGAACCACTTCATGCATAAGCGTGAACAGCTTCGTGGCGGGACGCTGGTTGGCTGTGTTAATCAATATGAGGGGGAAGTGACCCTTTTGGGAAAGGCAAAACCCCCTGAAGCTGTCGTTCGGCACCCTGTCGCATAGAACAATTGCACCCTCGCGCTCCACAGAAACCCGCGTCTCTCGGAATGTTTCAACCGGATCAACACTGCCATCCGGCCGGGTGCTTTTTTTGTATAGTGTCCGGAGCGTGTCGGCGGCGGCGGCGACACCGCCGGCCACGGTCGCACCTTTCTTAAACGAGGCATCCCGGCTGGTCTCGAAGATGTCGTCGTTTAGATAGGCCACGATCGACCTGGCCCGCTCAACGCGGGAAAGCCCCGCAGACGTCAAGATAGCCGGCCTGTTCTCTACCGTTCGAAAGTCCGGAAGGTTCTGCTCAATCTCCAAATTCTTGAAAAATAGAAACTGGGTGGGGACCGCCAGCGCTTTGGCGAGGGCGACAACCTTGCCTCTGGACAGGGCGGTAGGCGTGGCTTCGACGCTGTTCAGCAGGTCGGGCGGCAATTTGGACGCGTCAGAGACAGCACCGCTAGTCAACTGCCTAGCATGTCGGATAAGCTTGACTGTCTGCGGGTTCGGAGAAAGCTTCGGTGACATCTTACAATACTCTGGGGGACGTTTCGTGCGTTGTCCTCAACGATTTCGGCAATCTGCTCTCAATCGCGTTCGGCATCAACTTGGCACTACCAGTTTTTCGTGAATTAGTAGTTTTCAACAGGCAGACCATCGTCAAGCGCCTCGTGGCGCTTCAGCAGCTTGTTGAGACGCAGACCTATGAAAACAAGTCGAGACGCACGCAGCATATGTCGAGCTTGTCACGCTCAAGGATCACTCTTGCCGCTTGTGATAAGGAGTTAGGCGAAAAGATCAAGTATCTATCTGTCGTGACATTTCTTTTTTCTTTGGCTTCACTTTTTTGGATGTTCATCGGTATCTATGACCGTGCATGCCTGTCCCCATTAATGATTTTCTTTTCTGTTGGGTTGACCTTCATCCCGCTTCCGGCGTCTCTTTTCTATTTAGCAAGCATTTCCCAGACCCGGTTCCGTTCAATTAATACAGACCTGGACCAGCTGATGAAGGACATCATGTAGTCGGTGCTTTGTGGCAAAATTGCCCGGACTGGACCTAACGTGGCCCTGAAGGGCGTTTCAAACTGACGGAAAAATCCGAGGGGTCGAACTGGACAGTTGTAGCGGCACGATACCCCCCGGGGGGAGGGCGCTTAGGCTAAGGCTTCCGACTATCGATCTTCTCGTCATTCCATGGCGGAGTAAGATGCTCGGCCGTTGTCTTTCGAGCGAAGGGCGAGTTCTTCATAAAGGTAGCGAGCGAACATCGAACCCGCGCCAAGCACCACCCATAGCGGCACACCGACAGCCCCACCAAGTGCGGCAATCCCGGCGCTTTGACCACCAAACAGCGCGACGCCAACAGCAGCAGCACCAAGGCCCAACCGCTGGGCGGCAGTGCGGTTGTCCCAGCCGAGACTTTTTGTCTGTGAGGCGACGATCTTGACGACGGGCCATATGACTTTGCTCGAGATCGTCACAGCAACGGCACGTTTCGCCTTCTGGTGCACAGGCAGGTCGGAGTTCCGAATGTCGAGCAGCTTCAGCGCCCAAGCCTGAAGCGCGGCGCTTTGCGCGGGGGTAGCCTCTTCAGCAATCCGAACCGCGAGTTGACGACAGTTCTTCTCATCCATTTGGCGGCCCCTCAATCTGCACCATGGCTCGTATCAGAGCAGAGACCGCAACGACAGGTGTCCGGAAGGGTATAGCCCAGCGTACAGCGATGGCGCTGCCCGAAAGGATGTCCGATAGGGTTGACTTCCACCAACGGACAGTCTAGTCATCGTACACCACGCTAACGGACACCCAGAGGAACCCATGTCCAAGACCATTCTCTATGCCCGCGTCTCAACCGTTGACCAGACGCTCGACCACCAGCGGACCCACGCGGAGGCCGCCGGCTTCACGATAGACGACGTAGTGGCCGATCACGGGGTCTCCGGAGTGAGCACCACGCTTGCCGAGCGCCCCGAGGGCCGCAGACTTCGGGATATGCTGCGCCGAGGGGACACGCTTGTGGTGCGCTGGGTGGACCGGCTGGGCCGCAACTATCAGGACGTTTGCGACACAATCCGCGAGCTGATGCGCAAGGGCGTGGTCATCCGGACCGTCATCAACAACATGACCTTCGACGGGGCAACGAAAGACCCCATGCAGCAAGCCGTGAGGGACGCGCTCATAGCCTTCATGGCCGCGACCGCCCAAGCACAGGCCGAGGCTACGAAAGAGGCCCAGCGGGCAGGAATAGAGGCCGCTCGGGGGCAGGAGGACCGCTATAGGGGCCGGAAGCCCAGCTATGACCGGGCCGCGCTCCGTGCCGTTGCTGACATGCTGGCGCAGGGGCAGGGAACGTCCGCCGCCGCCAAGGCATCAGGGCTCACGCGTCAGACGGTGCTGCGGATCAAGGAAGACCCTGCGGCCGCCGAGAAGGCCCTTGCGGCTTGGCGTATGTGAGGGGGGCCGAGATGGTCTACACGCTGGCAATGACCTTCCTCGCCCTTTACGGCATCTGCGGAGCGGTGGCGATCCTGCGGAAGGTTATCGGACGTTAGGGAAGCACCGGAGCATCGTCCCCATCCCGCCGCGCCTCGTCAAACTGTCGCCCCCTCGACGCGGTGCTTCGCACAGCCCGGCATCGGTATCCAAATCGCCGACTGGTCGTCGCCGAAGGGCACCGCCCGCCCTTCCAACACGCAAATACCCACCGCCGCACAGACGATGGCATCAAGCATGTCTTCATAGGCTTTCCACTCTCGACCGCTCGCCTTCTCACAATCGAGCTCTGGTAACGCGGTCTGCACGCCCGAGATTTCGTTTTCCATCAGCGACGCGATGCCCTTCATCTCGCGAAAGATGTTGAGGTTGCGGACCTTCGAGGGCTCGTCGGGCCAGTAGCTGCGCCGGTTGCCAAACTTGTACGGAAGTCGCCGCTCGGCCGAAGCGAATTCGATCAGAGCTGGATGGGGGTAGACCTCAACTAGGCCGCGCAAGACGAGCCCGGAGGTGCACAGCTTGTAGCCCTTCTGCTCAAAGGCCGCCCGTAGAGCATCGCTTACAGCGCCGGGGCGGACCGCGCTCGGCGTGTGGGTTCCTGCCCACCGCGCCCCGTAGGCGCGAGAGACGGCATTGTCGCTGGCGCGGCGAGAAATGATCGGCGTCCGGGACAGCGGCATGTCGACCGCGATCAGATCGACTGGACTTCCCGCCAACACATTGGCCGCCTGGAGCGCTCCTGAAGCATCGGCGAACAACTCGGGCCGCCGCCGGTCATCCGTCTCTGGAAGCGCACAGAAGGCACCGTAAGAGGACGCTGCTGCCCGCAGGTGCCAGCCGCCGGGGTTCTCAACCGCCAGTGCAACGCCGCTCGGCTGGGTCGCCGTCCAAGCCGCATCTATTCCCAAGACTGCTCGCAAATCGTCCTCCCGCGAAGGCGACTATGGGCAACAGCGTCACCGTCAGCAACTTTTTTCGGGCACAGTTCGGGCACAAGGGCCAGTGAAGGACTTGTGTGCCAAGGCTCCACACCGGATACGGGCTCCGGCGCGTTGAAATCGTTGAGTTTTTGCCGTTGACCCGATGTTCGGAATGCCCCATATAGGCGCAACGCATACCCGAGTGGTGGGCTAGACCCGACCACTGAACCGCCCCGAAGTCCAACCCGCTCACAGCGGCCCCCTCGGCCCCAAGAGCCCAAATCCAAAACCAGTTTGGCTGTACTGCGAACAGCCCGGTCGATTGCAGCCATGCCTGACGTGCCCTCACGGGTCGACAGCGGGACCGTACGGGGCAAGACGATGATCCCCGGCCGAACCATAGTCATGGAAGCGGACTTCGCATTCGGGACCGGCACTCTGCCGGACATGCGAGCACCGCATTTGCCGCCAATCCGGATTAGCCTCCGGAGCGGGAGCGGAACCAAGGGGGGAAACCCACAAGGTGGAACCGTGAACCGGGCAGGTCAGGGCGACACCCGGCGGCGACCAGACACCATCAAATCGTGGTCGGGGAAACTCGGCCTTTTTCAATTCATCCGTCCCTCTGTGCTTAGGGGCGGATACAAACATTAGGAGAAATGAATGAGAACATGTCGCGCTGCACATTGCGGCGCACCTACATCCTCCCGCTTCAGCCCACACTGTCGGCGCCACAAGAGCCGCCTACGGCGCCAGGGCGATGTCGAGCAGACTGCCATCAGGCGAAGCGAGCTTGCGCCCTACGTTGCCCGCGTCCAGGAGCGGATCGCGAAGAACGCCCACAGTCCCCTTTGGGGCCACTTGGACGAACGCTGGGCCGCACTGACAAGCTCGGCAAAGGACACGGCCAGCAACCGGGTCCAGAGCCAATACCAGCGACAAGCGGCGCATGAGGTGCTGAACCTCGATGCCGAGTGTTCCGCAAGGGACATAGCCGTCACTGCGATGGCGATGTTCATGTTCTGGAGCGAGAGACCAGAGCGGTTTCTATCCGACGCCGCCTTTCGCCTCCAACTCGTGAAGCGGGTGCGGGCGCTTTCCAGCAGGCACTCGGGCCTTCGCTACGACCATCGAACGGGCAAGCAAGAGCGCGTCTACCGGGAACTTAGTCCCAAGGCGGGAATGATTGTCGCTCGTGACCTTACCGCCGCCTTCGGAGGTGCGGGACTGCAACTCGCCGACCTCGAAAAACGTGATCGAGAAAGGAAACAAGTAATGACTGATGAGATCAACCAAGCCCTGCGGGATCTGGTGTGACAACCAACCTCGCAGCTCCAAGAGACCAAATGTTCCGCTTTGAGCTGGGCACGCGAGGCCTACTTCAGGAACTTGCGGATGACGTTGCGGCACTCGTTCTAGCCCATGAAAAACGCAGCGGCTCTCGCAAGCGGCAGAGGAGGCCGGGAGACGCAAAAGCGTTCAATAGTGCTGTAATGACAATCGTCGCCAATCTAGCTCATTACGCCCTGTTCCCGCCCGAGCAGGGCCGCATTACTCTGCCGCTGGGCCACCGTAGGCGGGCGTCGGCGGGCAGAGGGGTTGACGGCTTCGGCAAGGCCCTCTCGGCCCTCCTTGGGACACTCGAAGCTGTCGGGGTGGCGGCAGTGATAAAGCCGCAGGAGGCCGGGTACGCCACTACAATCGCTCCTACGGCCGCGTTTACCGGCGAGGTAAATTCGAGGGGTATCGGCGGCCTGGACTTCGTGAGAAAGACGGACCTTCCGGCGCTCGTCCTGACACAGAAGGACCAGTGGGGCCGACGCGAGCCCGTGGTTGTCCCCAACACGGACGAGGCCGCATCGAAGCAGGCACAGGTGCGGAGGTTCAACGAGCGGCTTGCGGTCGCCGACGTGGCCTATGTCGGGAACCAGCCAACCGACATCCACGACCGGAAGCTGGTTAGGCGGTTCACGTTGCCCCGAGGTGCGAAGACGCCAGAGCTTAGATACAGCGGCCGTCTCTTCGGGGGCTTCTGGCAACAAATGAGGAGGACAGAGCGGAGGCACATTAGGATTGGCGGAGAGCGGATCGGGGAACTCGACTATCGCCAAATGTTCCCTCGGCTTGCTTATGCGAGGATCGGCGCTTCTCCACCCGAGGGAAGCCCGTACGAATTGCCCGGGATGGAAGAGTTCACGTACGAGGAAAAGAAGGCTGTGAAGAGCGCCTTCAATGCTTTCCTCTTCAAGGCCACCACGATGCGCAAGTGGCACCCAGACATAGAGCATGGATTGCCGCAAGGTTGGACGGTGGGTCGTTTCAAGCAGGCGTTATTGAAGAAGCATCCTCGGCTGGCCCCGGTTCTCAACCGAGGGATAGGCTATGAGCTGATGTACGCGGAGAGTGAAATCCTCTGCGGAGTTCTGGAGAGGACGCTGGATCGGGGCGATGCCGCCCTGCCCCTGCACGATGCGGTCCTGATACCAGCCACTCGCATCTCCCATGCCAAGGAGATAATGATGGAGGAGGCATTTCGTGTAGCTGGGGCTCGGATAGACGTAGCTATGAAGTCTCACTCTTAGGTGTCCCGATGTAGGGGGGAGAAGTGTCCTTCCCCCCACTCTCTATACCTCCACCCCCCCCACTTATCTTCCATTGTGGGACCCGTAAGGTTGTACGTCGTCAGAAAAGGCCGTGAAGGCGATAGCCTCGAACTCACGGCGCCGGTGGCACCTTTTCTCCGCAAGGGTCCATGCCATCGGCACGCGCCTGCACTGTGATTTCGGTAGTCAACCCGAACACCGCGTTGTCAATGTAAAATGGTGGAATTACTTTTGGGATCGTCTTCCAACAGGGTCCCACGCCACTACCTATGTATCCAAGCTCGACTGAATAAATAGCTTGGCCATTGTTCTTAAACGTAACGAGCAGTCCCTTGCCACCATCCTGCGTCCACCAAAAAGCAGTCTGAGTGTATGAAAAAAACACTTTGCTCGTATCATTCCCGGAGCTGTCGTATGTACGAGTAGCTGAAAATTGCCAATTTCGATAACGCCTGGCGCTCTTCATATATAATTTCTTATATAATTCATAACGCAATATATCTCTGTTATTTACGATTTGGTCGAGCAATGGCGAATTAGAATTGTATTCTTTAATAAGTGTGGTTCCTGGAGGGGGCCTGCCGGATCCGGTAAACCCTGGAGGGTTCGACCGTTCTGTCAGCGGGAAGGTGACTTCAACAGCCGAGAGATTAAATTTCCGCGGCTTGGGTGGGCTACCAATCCCCCCAGATCTTTGAAGATCGGCAGCGATTGATGGGACTATCATTAGGGCCAAAGAACACAAGCTTAATACAAATCGCATCAAACTATCCCCACGGTTGGACGCTAGCTAATCTCACTTTTACACCCATTGTGCGGGTTCTGATAGGTCTGAAGCCTTGATCGGCTTTGATCCAGACCATCCCACCTACCTTCCGCCCCTACGTATTCGATACCGCCAAGTGCTACGCCGAGAAGGAAATGGACATTATCGGCGTAAAGCAGGAGACCGGAAAACCGGCGATGGGCTCATGGGTGGCAAACGTCAACTACATGGGCGGTGCCTTCGTGACATTCAAAGCCGACAAGCGGCAGGCCCTATGGGACCGTGCAAGGGAAGGCCGGCGCACCGCCGCCGAATGGGCTCGCCAAAGAGAAGGCCGAATGGCTCAAGCCGGGATTGGTAGGGCGGGTCAAGTTCCTCAAGGGCGAGGAGAAGCTTCGCCATGCGTCGCTGAAGGACTTTCGCGAGGAAGATTGAGAGCGTGACAGTCTCTTGACTGCTTGAAGGCGTTACGTCACCCTTTGCATTGTGCCTTGAGAGAAGCGGCCTTGGCACTTTTTTGGATAAGCCGCGTCATAACCGACGACGGGTGAGCCCTTACGTCGAAGAGAAGTAAGAAGCAGCAAGGCTGCCCGACATAACTCCTTACTCAACAATCCGGCTCGCCGCCCGCATCACGGGCGTTTGCGGCCTCAAGAAGGAATTGGAGAAGGTCATGACAGCCGAACGATTGAGAGTTCGCGATGCCGGCGGTGAAGGCTATGAAGTCCTCGATTACGACGGACAGCCCATCGCCATTTGCGCTACCATAGTCCATGCGGCGCAGTATGTGCGCGGTCTAGCAGCGCGTTTCTGGCTCGACTGGACCCTTAACCCGGCAACAAGCAGTGTCTCCGCCAGCTTCCTCGGCTCCGATAGCGTTGGCCGCATCCAGCGCGACAAGTCGAGGGGGCAGCGAGAGGGCGCTTGGCGCTGGTCGATCTCGACCAACGACAATCGGTGGCGCAACGACGAGGGTCCGCGCGGCCATGAGCATGGCAAGGACTTAGCTGTGGTCCGGCTAGAGCACGAGTTTACATGCTACCTAGCCAACACGCCCTACGGCCATTCACCTTACGCACGAGCCAAGGGTCTGGAATAACCATCGCGACCCGAACCATCGAACGACACGGCATCGTCGGCGGTTCGCTCTTGGTGCAAGTCCTACATGGCAGGCAGGCTCAAGCATGCCGAAGCAAGTCGGCAACCACTCTCGACGATGGGTTCTGCGCGGAAACTTTCTTGTTTTGCCCCAACTTCGCCGGACTGTACTAACGTTCCGTCGGCTGGTATTTCGTTCAAAGGGGGATCAATGAGAAGTTTGACTGTCCTTTGTTGCTTTGTGCTCGGCGCCACGGCAGTGGCAACCTCCGCTCTTGCGGATGAACGCTGCCGTGGGAAGACCCCGCAAGATTTCAAGAAGGAGGCTTACGACTTCTCGACAAATTCCTCGGTCGACAAGCACGGCAAGATAGTCAGGTATTCAGTCTGCGTCGTAAACAATAGCCAAGACGGCTGGCTTCGCATTAGCTGGTTCATCCCTCTACTGGCAGATCGTTGGGTGCCTCCCGGCGATGTAGTGAACCAAATTCGATATTCTGCCGACCCTGCTGACCGCCCCGTGTTGGGATGTATCAAATACGGCAACCTCAAGGACAAGGTCGTTTCACAATTCTTGGGCGATGCAAGTGACGAGCAAAAGAGCGGAATGTCCAACGAAGCTAGCTGTCGCCAAGAAGCAGGGATCGAGGCGCCGCCGACCGACACGATCGAACTGCCCCCAGACGGTGTGACCGACGCTACCCGTTTGTACGTTCCGTCCGATTTCGCCGACCCGACCAATTCGATGCTAGCCGTTGACATATCATATGGTGTCAAACCGAACCCGGACGGAAATGGGTACACAAGCTACTTCGGATATACCGCCAATCCTGTCGTTGCTGGTTCAAAGGCGGACGCCGAACAAATTCGCGTGCGCCCCAAGTTTTCGGCAGGAGCAGACGCACTGTCCGCCGCATTTCGAGATCAAGTGTCAAAGGACCACGTTTCCCTCGCCAAATCCGGAGGGTTTCAGTTTTCAATCTTGGGCTCAACACAGTGGTCAGTCCAACCCGCGTTCTATGAATTCGTAGACAAGGACGACAATGTGTTGAGCAGCTTCTCCATACCGCTATTCGCACCGGCAGACCGACGCCAATGACAAGGCTATTGCCGTACGCGTATGTGTTTCCGTCAGTGCTCGTAACCGGCTTAGAGAGCTGGCAACAGATATTCCGTAGAAGCTGGTTCGCGCCTCCCGGCGCGGAGCCCGGACTTTATAGCACGGCACTATTTCTCGGCGTCCTTTTGAGTTTCGGGATCGTGGCGATATGGGTCCACCGTGGCATCCGCTTTATTGGTATCATCTCCGGCATTGCGACTTTCGTCGTGGTGCTATCCCTGATGGGCTGCGGGGGCCTTCTTCACTATCTGCGAGAGCCGTGGAACCCTGTCATAACCTCATGGCTCGAATGGAGCTGGAGTATGTGTGCCTTGACGGCCATGGTGAGCATTTCCGCCACGGTGACGCTCATAGCAATGTTGATTGGGGCAGGTGTGCGGCAGTCAGGAACACCCGGCTGACAGCCGTATGACTTTAGGTTGGCCATCCGCCGGGCAGGCCGCTAGGCGCCAGCGAAGCTCCGCTTTGAGGGGGGAACTAAACGCCCCGTATGCGGCGCGAATGCGGCTCGTCGCGTCGGGCCAAGTCTTGACGGGAGGTACACCAAGAGGCTACCAAGAGGTACACCGAGCCATCGGTGCTTCGGCGGAAAGCCTCTCGCAACTATTTGTATTTCAAGGCTAAAGCGCGGTTGAAAGTGCTAGTTAGAAATCCCCCGCCGTCCCGGCTAGGGGCACCATTTTTGATCTCATGCTAGTTCGCTTCGCTCATGGGCTCCGATGGGGCGGCCTGACCGGCCGACGGGCGGTCGCCCTTGCGAACCCTCCGGGTTCGAACAGTGCCTTGAACACAGAGCCAACCGCGGCTGCTGCGAATGACAGCGATAGCGCCAATCAGCGGCGGCCGGTAGCCCAGCTCTACGTGCTCTCAGGCCGCCGCACGGTGTTCTTCACGGGCAGCTTCCCACACTTCGCGGGCCGCGTCGGCGTTCATGACCGCGATCCCCAATCCCACCGCCAAATCGGGCCACGCGGAATGCCAGAGCAAGGCCGTGACCAACCCTGCGGCAATAATGGCGATGTTGGCCAAGGCGTCGTTGCGGGCCGACAGGAAGGCCGCCTTTGTGAGGCTGCCGCCACGATGCCGGTGCGCGGCCAGCATGTAGGCACAGGACAGGTTGACGGCGAGAGCGCCAAGTCCCGCCAAGGTCAAGGCGATAGGCTGCGGCGGCACCGGCACGTTGAACTTTTCCCAAGCCGTCCAGAGCGTTGCCAGACCCGGCATGAGAAGGATGAGCGCCAATGCCATCCCCACCCGCGCACGGGAGCGCACAGACCAGCCAAGTGCGAGCAGGATGAGGAGGTTCACGGAAGCATCTTCAAGAAAGTCGATGCTGTCGGCGAACAGGGACACTGATCCAATGGCGAGCGCCACAGCGAACTCGATCCCGAAATAGGCAAGATTGAGAAGCGCGACGATGAGGACGATGCGGCGGAGGTTCATCTTCTGGCGGTATCCGAAACCAGTGTGTGGAGCTACAGCTTCGCGGTGTCCAAGGAAAGCCCCTGCTCGTTCCGGGCCGACGAGCGGTCGCCCTTTGCGACCCCTTGCGTTCGAGCGCGCCTCGAACGCGGACTTAGCGCATATTTCCCGTATGGCCTTGGGAATACCGTCCCGGTTGCGGCCACACCGTCAGGCCGTGCGGCTCAGAGCCAACCCGAAACTTGGTCACGGCGCCTGTTGTCGTGTCGATCATGTAGGCGGCACTGTCGAAGCGGCCGGACAGCCATAGTTGTTTGCCGTCGGCGCTGACGTTGCCCATGTCGGGGCTGCCGCCGCCGGGGATCGGCCATTGCGTGACGACCGCGCGGGTAGCGAAGTCGATCACCGTCACGCTGCCCGGTCCCTTTGCCTTGCCCTGCTCCATCTTGTGCGAGCCCCGGTTCGAGACATAGAGCCGCTTGCCGTCGCGGCTGACGACGAAGCCATGGGCGCCGATGCCGGTCGGGATGAAGCCGATTTCCTTGAAACTGTCGCCATCGACGAGGAACACGCCGTCATTCATCATGTCGGCGACGTAAAAAACCTTGCCGTCGGGCGAGAGGCGGATGTCCTGCGGCATGCCCATTTTCGAGAAGTCGAGATGGCCAAGCACCTTCTGGTTCTTCAGGTCGATCTTCGCCAATCCGCCATTGCCGTATTCGCAGGTGAAGATCGCGTAGGCCCCGTCGACCGAGAATTCGGCGTGGTTGATGCCGGGGCAAGTGGGCGTCGGCAGGCTCGACATTAGCGCCATGGTGTGAGGATCGCGGAAATCGAGCCGCTCCAGGGCTTCGTCGACGACGATGGCCGCGCCCGGCATGAAATACAAATTGTAGGGATCGTCCACGGCGATCTGCGGGCCGGGCTTGCCGGTCATCGGGTCGATCGGCGTCAGGCTGCCGTTCTTGCCGGTGCCATTGTTGGCGACCCAGAGCGTCTTCAGGTCCCAGGACGGCACGACGTGCTGCGGTTTGCTGCCGACCGGGAACCTGTCGACTTCCTTGAGTGTCATGGTGTCGATCACCGTGACGCTGTTGGAGGAGCGGTTCGGCACATAGACGCGCGGCAGTGCACCCAGCGTGGCCGGGCTGAGATGGCTGGCGGCGGTGTGGCTGTAGATGTTGATGGACGGCGCGGGCTCGCTGCAATCCTCGGGACAGCTATCGGCCCAGGCGCGGACAGGCAGCAGCGCAAGCAGCAAAAAGGCCGCACGGGGACCGGCGTGACGCAAAAAGGTTCTGATCATCAGGATGGCTTGTCGTGAAGGCCGGCCGAAATTGCCGCCGGAGCCATAGCTGGTGTCTTGCCGTTGATCCAGTGGCTATCGCCGTCCCAGCAAACTCTTCACGCGGTTGCGCAGCAGACGGGCCATGTTGCGGGTCTCGCGGTAGAGATGCAGCTGCGAGGCGGCCTGGCGGGCGAGGCGGTCGGCATCCGGCGTCAGTCCGATCACCAGCGAGCCCATCGGCTTGCGCTCGCTCCACAGCCGGCTCATCACCGGGTGGTCGGGCACGGCGCAGGAATCCGTCATCATGATGTTGGGGTCGTCGAGATGCTGCCTGGTCACCTCGATCATCAGCAGCGTGCCCGGCGAATAGGTCGCCAGCGTCTCGTCATAGGCGGTCTTCCAGGTGTAGGCGACGCCGGCCTCGACGAAGACGACCAGGCAGGCGATCGTGCGGCCGTCCAGCGTCAGCGAATGGATGCGGCACATGTCGTGCTCGGCCAGCCGGTGCACGGCTTCGCGGGCAAAGGCGGCGCGGTAGCGGTCGATGGCCATGGCGGTGCGCTCGCGGCCCTTCCAGCCGGCCGCCTCCAGCGTCAGGAAACTTTCGATGGCGTGGCGGATTTCGTCCGGTCCCCGCGCCACGACATGCTCCAGCCTGCCGAGATCCCCCAGGCGCCGTTTCAGGCGGCGGAATTCGCGGTAGTGGTGCGCGCGCAGCGATGCTTTCAAATAGGCTTCGCCGTCGAGGGTGCTTTCGAGCACCGGCCGGTCCGCCTTGCCGGTGGTGACCATTGTCAGGCCGCGCGTCTCGGCAACGGTGGCCAGCACGCTGGCCAATGGGCCGTCGAGGCGCATGTCGGGCAGCACGAAGACCTTCGGCAGCTTGAGATGCGGCCGAGACAGCATGCCGAAGAAATCCTCGACGACGCCGATCGGGTCGTCGTGGTCGACCAGCGGTGTGCCGATCGGGCCGAACGGGCTCGACCAGGTGCGCATCACCGGAACGCCGAGCGGCACGGCCGGCCTTTCGACCGAGAACGGCACCAGCAGGCGCAGCCGGTTGCGGTATTCGTCGCCGTCGCGGATCACCGCCAGCTTGACCTCGCGATCTTCCAGCCGGGGCATGGCCGGCGCCAGAAAGCGCGGGTTGAAGAAGACGTTGGGCTCGATCGTGCGGGTGCAGAGAAAGTCGAGTTCCTCGACCAGTTCGAAGCCGGCCGAAGCCGGATAGATCGCCAGCTTGCGCAGCGGCCGGTTGTTGGCGAGGATCTCGAGATGCGCCGGATCGGCGTCGCGCGCCAGGCCGGCAAGGCCGGACACCATGGCGCCGGCCGGACCGCCGCTGGTTTCCTCGATCAGCGGGATGGCGGCCATCAGGCGGCTCCCTCGGCAGCGGGCACGAAGATCAGCATGACGATGCCGAGCTTGCGCCAGACGGTGAAGGACAGGGCGCTGGCCTCGAAGACCATGGCGAGGCTGGTGGCGATCGCCGCCCCCCACAGGCCGAAGAACGGGATCAGCACCACGTTGAGACCGATGTTGAAGGCCAGCGTCATGGCATAGACGGCGGCGCAGATGTTCTGGTTGCCGCTCATCGTCAGAAGGCTTTCGCACGGGCCGACGGCGGCGCGCGCCACGACGCCGAACACCAGCAGGAACAACAGCGGATAGCCGGCGGTGAATTCCGGGCCGAACAGAACCAGCATCGGTTCGCCGAGCGCCAGCACCAGCAGCGCCATCAGCAGCGACGGCCAGAACGTCCATGACACGGTCTCGCGGGCGAAGGCGGCGAGCTTTTCCGGTTCGCCATGGGTGAACTGCGCATAGCGCTGGGCAACGCCGGCCTTGACGGAGAAATAGACGAAATGCACCAGCGCCAGCGTCTTGACGGTGGCGAAATAGACGGCGACGTCGTTGGGCTGAAGATAGGCGCCGACCATCAGCACATCGGCGTTGGTGAGCAGGAAGAAGAAGCTCTCGACCAGGAAGATCGGCAGCGAGACGATGAACCACTCGGCGAAATGCACCTTCATCGGCCCGGCCGGGATATTCCTGCCCATGCGTGTGGTCACGCCGATGAGCTGGCCGAGCGTGGTGGCGTAGGTGGCGGCGATCGAAGCGAAGATCGCGGTCCTGGCGTCGGGCGCATAGCCCAGCGCCAGCATCAGCGCCATCAGCGCCAGGATCAGCACCGGCCGCACCAGATAGGTCGGCGACAATGCAAACAACGCCCAGGAATTGGCGCGTGACTGGCCTTGCAGCAGGTCGCCCATGGCGATCATCGGCAGGCAGAACAGGCCGAGGATGAAGGGCATCACATAGTAGCTCTCGATCCAGTTCGCGCACAGCCAGACGCCCAGCGCGCCAAGTCCGGCGATCGCGGTCGAGGCAATCAGCACGAACACGCGGCTGGCGACCACGATGCCGCGCAGCTCGGCCAGCATGTTGCGTTCGCGGTATTCGGGGATGAAGCGGATGACCGAGGTGTGGAAGCCCAGGCAGGCGAGGTTGCCGACGATGACCATCGTCACCCAGACGAGGACGAAGATGCCGTATTCGAACGAGCCCATCCAGCGCGCCATCAGCACCTGGCTGATGAAGGCGATAACGGCGCTGACGATGCGGATGGCAAAGGCGATCAGCGACATGCGCCCGGCTTCGCCGCGCTCGTCGGCGGTGAACAGCACCGCATCGATGCGGCCAAGCAGCGGCCCCATGCGCAGCGCCAAGCGCTGCGGCAAGAACCGCCCGGCCGTCGTCGCCGCGGAAAAGCGCACCCCGATGTCTCTCCGTTTTCCGCCTGTTTCCAAGGTTTCGATGTAGCGGAGACACATTAAGAAAGGGTGGGCGGGTGAGCTCCCTTCTCCCCGTCACCATACGGGGAGAAGGTGCCGGCAGGCAGACGAGGGGCGGCGCGGGCTCGCGACTCGCATCAACCACTCGGAGAGCTCGAGGGCCACGGCAGCATACCAACATGGTCGAGCTATTTCAGCCGGATGGTCGCCGGTCAGCACCACCACGTTTCGCGCCGCTACCTTTACCAGTACGACAATCATGCCGCTTGGGTTGAAGATGGCCCTCGCCGGTCGAATGGCAACAATGCGCATGCCCTACTTGGTGGCGCGCTCAATCACTCCGTAAACCGCGTGTGGGCTGGATACTGGCAGCGCTCGACCGCCTAGACCGCAGCCTCCAAAACCAACTCTGTCTTGGCGTTGGCAACGCAAAAACCTCCCATCGCATCGAGTGGGAGGACATAGACCTCGGGCTGGATGGATGAGAACTGGTCAGCAAGCGCTAGTGCGTCTAGCACCTCCTTGCTAAGAGTAACCGCGCGCCGAACTTTCTCTTTGTTAAGGTCACCTTGCACTTTTTTCACTTTTTCGGTCAGCTTTTCAGACATCATGGAGCCTCCGTTAGATGACTATGCAAGTAGAAAGGGAATTTCTGCTGATCTGTATATGCAGTCAAAAGATCATTGTATCCGCGTATCGCAGGCGCAAGGTCGGCATCGTCGGAATAATCATCGATTTCAAGTCGTAGAAGTTTTAGCTTATCAACATCCAACGCTCGGCCATGCGAATGCCATTTCTTGTGATTAGCAAGCTGCTTGGCTATCGCTTCAGCCCGTTCGATTTTCTCAGCTCTCGTCACTTTGGCGCCGGCATTAGTAGTCCGATGAGTCTTCCAGTCTTTGAATTTATACTTAACTAGCCATGTCTTGAGCAGGTCGATCGACAAATCCCTAGCCTGTTCAAACAGTGCCAATTTGGCCAAGTCAAGGCCTCGAAGGAACACAACGTCCGCCGGCGACAATTGTTTCTTACTTACTATCTCTTCGACCTTATCAAGATAGCCCAAAGCAGCTACAAACCCGCTCCCGTCCGGAAGCATGACTTGTGGATCAATTGGCCCAAGCGACGAAGAATAATCCATATATATCTTGTCACCAGACATACAGAAGATTGTCCCTGCTGACATCGCAAGGTCTGGAACAATAAAGTTCACCAACTTATAATGTTTCCGGACCACAGAAACCATTCTCTCAACCGTTTGGGCTGACCCGCCGGGAGTTCGCAGAACAATAGAGAGCGTCTTCTCTTTGCGTTTTGAGGTTTTTGCTACCTCTTCAATAAAATTCCGGAAGACACGGAAGTACGCCGGCTGAATTTGCCCGTAAAATGCAACAACGTCGGACTTGAGGTGCTCCTCAAGCTCGGCGGCCTTACCGTTAATGTGATGCAGAATTGTGTGGTCCAGATCGTGCGGGTTCATTGAACCAGCTCCGCTGTGACCCTCTGGCAGACCATCATCCCGACCCTTCTCTCGCTGGTTTTCCCAGCCGAGAGCCCCCTTATACCCCACAGATTCGGAGTGTAAGTGTTTCGTGACGTTTCCACAATATACCGAAGTGAAATGAACCCACTACAATTAATGGTCTTCGAAGTGCTGCCGGTGGCCCTGTCACCCTCATAGTAGAAGCGCACCACCTAGCGGCCTCGTTACAGGCCGTTTGCCTTCCGTCTTCGCCGCACTTTCGCGGTATTGACGCACTGCCTGACCCGCTCGAAAAGCGACGGTTCTCAGCCTTTCATCGTTACAATGCGCTGGGCCGTTTCCTTGTTGGCCTTGCTGGGCTGGCGTCGAAATGGCGTGATCTGCGCCGGGTCGCCCTCGTAGCCAAGGATCAGCAGCACCGCGTCTATGTACTGTAGCTGGTCAGCCAGGGTCGCACCGTTGAACCGGATTGCGCCGGATATTTCCGCGCGTTTCGCCACCAGCGTGTTGATGGCGTGTTCCTATCGGGTGGAGCGGACGAGGCCGAAATGGTGCGGCTGAAGGCGGCGTAGAAAAGGATACGCCAGCCCTGGGCCGGGGTGGCGTCGTTAGCAAACAGCAGTGAATCACCCAGGAAAATGAAAAACCCGCCTCGGCGGCGGGTTGTCGGCGCCAATCAGCACCATAGCCATAACCATAGCATAGTTGCGGTCACAACGCCACAAGGAAGATGGAAACGCGTACCGCTGGCGGTCGGCTCGGACATCTCGGGCTTGGCGACATCGGAGGCAAAACAAAAGGGCGAGCGAACGCCGGGGAAGACTGGGGAGCCGGTCGGCGTTTCGCTCGCCCCTCCCCCGCCAAGGGGGATGGCCAGGCACCGGGTGTCCGGTGCCAGAGGTTGTCGGAGCGTTACATCCCCTTCATTGCATCGCAGGACACGTTCGGGTTCATGTCGGCGAAGGCGCCGGTCGGGTTCTGTTTCCAGGCCCAGACATGCAATTCGTAGAACGGGCCGAGGCCGTAGCGGTTGGGGGCGCTGTTGAAGTTGAACAGCTGGCCTTCGAGCGAGGCCGGGCCTTTCGAGGTGATGTATTCGACCGCTATCAGCTTCAGGCTGCCGTCGGCCGTCGGCTCGTACATCACCGCTTCGGGCTTGGCGACATCGACGGCATCGTCCTTGAGATAGGCGCCGTTGACATAGTGGATGCCCATGGCGCCGCCGGTGATGCCGCTGGCGCAAGGGATGGGGGCATAGCCTTCGGCGGTGGCGGCTGCCACATTTTCGAAGCGGCTGTTGGCGGCGCGCACCTTTTCGGCCAGCGGATTGGCGTCGTGCGCCTGGGCGGCCGCACCCGCCGCGATCGAGATGGCGGCGAAAGCCGCGAAGCGTGTCGTCCAAAGAGTTATGGTCATGGTCTTCCGTCCGTTTGTTGACGCTTAAGGCGACGGCGGCCGATGCCGAAACGCCGGTGGCGTGGTTTAAGGATTGGGGACAGTTTTGTCCCTGCCGGCTGTGCGATGGATATGCCGCTTCGGTTGCCGAGCTTTGACCGCCGCGCTAAAAAAAAATCAACGATCCCAAAAGTAATATTGCCAATATTCCTGCGGGACGTCCCGCTCCGATAGCCCGATGTCGCGCCTCAGATAGTCGCCTTCCGGGGGCAAGCGCCGCCTTTCAGACAGATACGCAGGCAGCTTCGACGCGAACCGCCATAGACGGCCGAGCACGGAGGTTGGCCGGCCGGTCTTTCCCAGGACAGGCCCGATTCCACCGAGCGGCAGGCCATCAGGCAGTTCGCCATGGCCGCGAAGGACAGTTTGATGCTCATCATCGTGGCGACCGAACGCAGGATCAGAGGTAAAAGTAAGGGTCAAGAACCCGCACCTCCGTAATCTTGTCGACCGGCAGCGAGTTTTTCTGAGCGGTGCTGCGGATAGCTTCGGGCGTCGGCGCGTCGTAGATGCAGAAGCTGTGCTTCTTGTCGGGCGTGACGAAGGACTGGATCCAGGTGACGCCCTTTTCGGCATTGCGCATGACGACGCCGCCCACCGCGCTGGCGCCGATATCGGTCATCGGTATGTTGAGGCCGTCCGGAAATGTGCGTTCAATCAGGTAGCGAGGCATGGAAGGTTTCCTTTTCCATTGGTTCACGCTCGATCGGAGCGCTGCTGGACGTTGACCACGCCGGCCCGGGCCGCGCATCGGAACGATTCCCCATATTTGGCGGGACGATTCCCTATATTGGCGTCGTTCTTTGTGGAAAGAGGCACGGCAATGTGTGCAAAGTCACATTGCGGCGCTTTCTTCACGGGCTAATCGTGAGCGGCCCGCCATGGTGGGAAAACTCCGATCCTGTGAGACGATGACAATGATGCTTCTGGAACGGCAGATGCAGCTGCAGCAGCTGGAGACACTGCTTGGCGATGCAATACGCGGCCATGGCCGCATCGCCGTGCTGGCCGGGGAGGCCGGCGCCGGCAAGACGGCGCTTGTCGAGGCATTCGCGGCCCGTGTCGGAGAGAGCGCGGCGACGTTGCGCAGCGCTTGCGAGGACCTGTCGATCCCCGATCCGCTGGGGCCGCTTTACGATCTGGCCCGTGAGGCGCAATGGGCGCTGCCGCGCGCAATCGACGCCCGGCATGGGCAGAGACTGCCGCTGTTTTCCGATGCGCTCGACGCCTTTGCGGCCAAGGGACCGAGCCTGCTGGTGATCGAAGACCTGCACTGGGCCGACGATGCGACGCTCGATTTCGTGCGCTTCCTTGGCCGGCGTATCGCCAACACCCACATCCTGCTGTTGCTGACGGCGCGCACCGACCGCAGCGAGGGACAGATGCGGGTGCGCCGCGCCCTGGGCGAAATCCCGGCCGGCAGCGTGGCGCGCATCGACGTGCCGCTGCTCAGCCAGGCGGCCGTGCTGTCGCTCGCCGATGCGGCCGGACGCGATGGCGACGCCATCTACCGGGCGACCGCAGGCAATGCCTTCTTCGTCACCGAATTGTTGTGCGCCGAAAACGAAATGGCGCTGCCGGCAAGCGTGCGCGACGCCGTGCTGGCGCGGGCCGAGCGGCTGTCGGTTGGCGCCCGGGCCATGCTCGACGCGGTGTCGGTGTTCCCGCGCCGGGCCGACGCCTGGGCCCTGCAGGGCCTGTGCGGCGTCGCCAGCGCCGGCCAGCTGGCCGAGTGTGTTGCCAACGGCCTGCTCGACGATCTGGGCGACGGCTACGCCTTCCGCCACGACATCGCGCGACGCGCCATCGAAATGATGCTGACGACGTCGCACAGGCGGCAGTTCAACCAGCGTGCGCTGGCGGCACTGCTCGAAAATGGCGACGTCTCCACAGGCCGCCTGGTGCATCATGCGGTCGAGGCGCACAATCTGGCGGCGGTGCGCGAACTTGCGCCAATCGCCGCGCGCGAGGCGTCGCGCGTCGGCGCCCATCGCGATGCCGCCGGCTATTACGAGATCGCCTTGCAGCAGGCCGACAGCCTGCCGGTGATTGAGCGCGCTGCACTTTACGAAAGCCATGCGTTCGAGTGCCATCTCATCGGCAAGATCGACGACGCGCTTGCAGCGCAGGGCGAGGCGCGCCGGTTGCATCAGGCAGACGGCAACAGGCTGAAGGAGGGCGACAGCCTGAGATGGCTCTCCCGGCTGAGCGAAATGGCCGATGACCGCGAGGCGGCCGCCGCCTTCGGCGCCGAGGCGGTGGCGATGCTGGAAGCGGCTCCCGCCGGTCCCGAACTCGCCATGGCCTATTCGAACCTTTCGCATCTGGCGATGCTTTCGGAGAGGGTGGAGGACACGCTGTTCTATGGCGAGAAGGCAGCGGCGCTGGCTGCGCGCATGAACCGTCCCGACATCGCCTCGCATGCCCTCAACAATGTCGGCTGCGTCGAGCAGTGGCTCAATCCGGATGCCGGACGCCTGCGCCTCGACCAAAGCCTTGAGATTGCGCTCCAGGGCAATTTCCAGGAACATGCCGCGCGCGCGTTCACCAACCGCGCCTGTTTCGAGATCACGCAGATGAGCTACGACGCAGCGCGTCCGGTGCTCGAGAGCGGCATCCACTATTGCACCGAAAACGACCTCGGCACCTGGCGCGACTATCTCAGGGGCATGCTGGCCGATGTGCAGCTGCGTCAGGGCCAATGGGATGAGGCCGCCGCGACGGCAAGCGATGTCATCGACAATGAGCGGACAACCACCGTGGGCCGGTTTCCGGCGCTGCTGGCCCTGGCGAAACTGCGCCTGAGGCGCGGCGATCCCTCGGCCGAGCCGCTGTTTGCCGAAGTGGCGCGCCTGGTCGGAAGCGGCGGCGACCTGCAGATGCTGAGCTCCTACGCGGCCCTCATGGCGGAGCAGGCGTGGTTGGGGCTGCCTGACAGGCAAGAGGCGCTGGCGCTGATCACCCGCGCCGAAACGCCGGTGCGCTCGCGTGCCCATGTCGGTGAGCTGGCTCTGTGGCGGACATTGCTGGCTCCGGACACGCCGGCTGTCGACACTGCCGATATGGCGACACCATACCGGCTGCTTCTGACCGGCGACTGGCGTTCGGCTTCGGCACTCTGGGCCGAATTGAATGCGCCATACGAGCGCGGACTGGCGCTCATCCTCGGCGACGACGAGGGGCAGCGGCTGGCATTGGATATTTTCGACGGCCTGGGGGCAAGGCCGGCAGCCCAGCGCCTGCGCGATATCATGCGCAAGAACGGCGTTGGCGGCATCGCCCGCGGCCCGCGCCGCTCGACGCGCGCCAACCTCGCCGGCCTCACCTTGCGCCAGATGCAGGTGCTGCAGCTGATCGAACGCGGCCTGTCAAACAAGCGGATCGCCGAGCAATTGACGATTTCGCCAAAGACGGTCGATCATCATGTCTCGGCGGTGCTGGGCAAGCTGGATGCGGTGTCGCGCGGCGAGGCGACAGCGACCGCGCGCGATTCGGGGTTGTTGTGAGGTTTTGACGAACGCCAGGGTTGGCGATCCGTCACACCCCCCTCTGTCCTGCCGGACATCTCCCCCTCAAGGGGGGAGATTGGCCGTCATCTAGGCTTTCGCCAATTGTCGGCGTTGAAGAGAAGCGAGGCGCCGCAACTGCTGATCTCCCCCCTTGAGGGCATAGGCGCTAAGATAGCTTTGGCATGGACTGAAACTTGCGTTTCGTGGTGGTTCGCGCCAGCGATATCGCAAGGCATGGAGATTTTGGCGCAGGGCCGCCAAGGAAGGTTGAGTAAAGATGGTCGCGATCAGAGAGGCGACGATCTGGCGGGTTGCGCGCCACAGCAGCGGGCGCCCGTCGCTCAAGGGGGAGAGACACCCAACTCCTGCGAGAGGGGTTCGGTCACAAGCGCGATGAGGAAGTGTGCAAGGATCCAAGGCCTTGCGATCCTTGGGTCTTTGGCGGGAGGAGAGCGCAGCCCGATCAGGCTCTTCAGGCGCTTGAAGGCGAGCTCGATGCGCCAGCGCATGCGGTAGAGCTTGAGGACCGTATCGGCGGGAAACTCCTCCCGGTCAAGCGAGGTCACAAGCAGGACGAAGCCGGCCGCAATCAGCGTCTGCGGTTGAACCTTGTTGCCCTTGGCCCTGGCTTCCTTGTTGATTTTGCGCCGCGCTTCTTGTGCCGCGGTCTCGGATTTGCGCAAGGCGATCAGGCGCATATTCACAGGCTCGCCCTTCTTGAGTGCCAGCCGGGCAGGCGTTTCGCAGACTTCCTCCCGGCAGCTCTCCAGGTAGCCGATGAGATCGAACGCCCTGCCGTTGGCGTCGAGCCATCGCGCGTTTTTCCACGACGCGCGCACAACAACATCGCCGCCTTGCGCCATCACCTTTGCGATCCGCTCGGCCTGCAGATAGGCGCGGTCACCGATGCGGATCTCGCCCGGCACCACCGGCACGCGGTCGATCAACTCGGCCTCGCTCTGATCGGTGATCTCGATGAAGTCGAACTGCTCGCGCTCAAGCTCGAAGGCGCAGTGCATGCGCCAAAGACCATTGTTCTTCTTCTCATACGCACCGGCCTTGGCAACCGCTGTCGCATCGAGGATGCGAACCAGTCGGCCTTTGGCCAAACCTGCATCCTCGCGCTTCAAAAGGTGCCCAATCAACTGCTGCAGCCATGGTCCTGCATTGCGCAGCCGGCCAAGCAACGCCACGTCCGAAATGTCGGCAATCCCGCTCGCCGCCGCCCAGGCCACGACGCCTCGCATGCCAACCTTGCCAAGGCAGTAAGCCAGTGTCAGGCGCAACAGGTCGCTCGCCGACCTGACGCCGCGCGGGCGCAGGAACGCCTTCGTCTCGCGGGCACTTGCTGCGATCAACTCTTCGCCGCCCAGAAGCTCAATCGTCTCGGCCCAGCCGTCATCAACAAGCGATTCGTGTGTCATCGCAGTGTAGAATCACACCCGATTCCGCAGGGCAATACCTATCTTAGCGCCTATGCCCTTGAGGGGGAGATGGCCGGCAGGCCAGAGGGGGGTGCTGTCCCGCCGACCTAATGATCAAGCAAACGCGCCGTGGCAGTGCTTGTATTTCTTGCCGGAGCCGCAGGGGCAGGCTTCGTTGCGGCCGATCTTGCCCCAGCTCGCCTGGTTGTTCGGATCGCGGTCTTCTGGAGCGACGATGGCGTTGCTCTCCTGGCGGACCAGAAGTGCGGTCTCGCCACCCTCGAAATCGTCCTCGCCCGTGGTGCCGTCAATGTGGCTGCCGAACATTTCAGGCGCTTCGGGCGGCGGCGCTTCGGCGGCCTGGCGGACCAGTTCGACGCGCATCAATTGCGCGGTGACGGCCTGGCGCAGATTGCCGAGCAGCGCCTGGAACAGCTCGAACGCCTCGCTCTTGTATTCCTGCAGCGGGTCGCGCTGGGCGTAGCCGCGGAAGCCGACGACCGAACGCAGATGGTCGAGGTTGACGATGTGCTCGCGCCACAGATGATCGAGCGTCTGCAGCACCACCGAGCGTTCGACATAGCTCATCACGTCGGGGCCGAAGCGCTCGGCGCGCTCCTTGGCGGCGGCGTCGGCGGCCTTGGTCAGGCGCTCGCGGATGTCGTCCTCGGCAATGCCTTCTTCCTTGACCCAGTCCTCGACCGGCAGGTCGAGATTGAGGAATTCGGCGACCTCGGCCTTGAGGCCGGCGACGTTCCACTGCTCGGCATAGGCGTTTTCGGGGATGTTCTTGGTGACGATCTCCTCGATGACGCCTTCGCGCATCTCGGCGATCGTCTCGGACAGGCCTTCGCCGTCCATCAATTCGATGCGCTGCTCGAACACCACCTTGCGCTGGTCGTTCGAGACGTCGTCGTATTTCAACAGGTTCTTGCGGATGTCGAAGTTGCGCGCTTCGACCTTCTTCTGCGCCTTTTCCAGCGCCTTGTTGATCCACGGATGGATGATGGCCTCGTCTTCCTTGAGGCCAAGCTTCTGCAGCATGCCGTCCATGCGCTCGGAGCCGAAGATGCGCATCAGATCGTCCTGCAGCGACAGGAAGAATTTCGAACGGCCGGGGTCGCCCTGGCGGCCGGAGCGGCCGCGGAGCTGGTTGTCGATGCGGCGCGATTCATGGCGCTCGGTGGCCAGCACGTAGAGGCCGCCGGCGGCCAGCGCCTTTTCCTTCAGGCGCTCGACATCGGCAATGATTTCCTTTTCGCGCGCCTCGCGCTCGGGACCAGCAGGCATGTCGCCCAGTTCGTCCTCGATGCGCATCTCGGCGTTGCCGCCGAGCTTGATGTCGGTGCCGCGTCCCGCCATGTTGGTGGCGATGGTGATGGCGCCGGGCTTGCCGGCCTGGGCGACGATGGCCGCTTCGCGCTCGTGATGGCGGGCGTTCAGCACTTCGAAATCCTTGAACCCTTCCTTGCGCAGGCGCTCGGCCAGTTGCTCGGATTTTTCAATGGAGGTGGTGCCGACCAGCGTCGGCTGGCCCTTGGCGCGCGCTTCCTTGATCTCCTTGACGATCGCCTTGTACTTCTCCTCGACCGTCCGGTAGACCTCGTCGTCCTCGTCCTTGCGGATGACCGGCAGATTGGTCGGGATCTCGGTGACTTCGAGGCCGTAAATGTTGCCGAACTCCTCGGCCTCGGTCAGCGCCGTGCCGGTCATGCCGGACAGCTTCTTGTAGAGGCGGAAATAGTTCTGGAAGGTGACGGAGGCCAGCGTCTGGTTTTCCGGCTGGATCGCCACATGCTCCTTGGCTTCGAGCGCCTGGTGCAGGCCTTCCGAATAGCGGCGTCCCGGCATCATGCGGCCGGTGAATTCGTCGATGATGACGATCTCGTCGTTGCGGACGATGTAGTCCTTGTCCTTCTGGAACAGCCGGTGCGCCTTCAGCGCGTTGTTGACGTGGTGGACGATGGCGACGTTCTCGACGTCATAGAGCGACTCGCCCTTGAGCAGGCCGGCCGCGCGCAGCAGGTTTTCCAGCTTCTCGGTGCCTTCCTCGGTGAAGATCGAGGTCTTCTGCTTCTCGTCGATCTCGTAGTCGGCCGGGCCGAGCTGCAGCATGAAGGCGTCGATGGTGTTGTACATTTCCGAACGGTCCTCGAGCGGACCGGAAATGATCAGCGGCGTGCGCGCCTCGTCGACCAGGATGGAATCGACTTCGTCGACGATCGCGTAATTGTGGCCGCGCTGCACCATCTGCGCGCGCTCATACTTCATGTTGTCGCGCAGATAGTCGAAGCCGAGCTCGTTGTTGGTGGCATAGGTAACGTCGGACGCATAGGCGACGCGGCGTTCCTCGTCGGACAGGCCATGGACGATGACGCCGACCGAAAGGCCGAGGAATTTGTAGACGCGGCCCATCCATTCGGAGTCGCGGGTGGCGAGATAGTCGTTGACGGTGACGACATGGACGCCCTTGCCGGCAAGCGCGTTGAGATAAACGGGCAGGGTGGCGACCAGGGTCTTGCCCTCGCCCGTGCGCATTTCGGCGATGCCGCCATTGTGCAGCACCATGCCGCCGATCAGCTGCACATCGAAGGGGCGCATGCCGAGCACGCGGCGGGATGCCTCGCGGACGGTGGCGAAGGCCGGCACCAGCAGGTCATCAAGCGTAGCGCCGTTGGCGATATCCTGGCGGAATTTTTCCGTGCGGGCCTGAAGCTCGGCGTCGGACAGCGCCCGCATCTCGTTTTCCATGGCGTTGATCGCCTCGACACGCGGCCGGGTCGATTTTACGCGACGATCGTTGGAGGAACCGAAAACCTTACGGGCGAGACCGCCGAGACTGACCATCCGATGGTCCTTTCGATAGAATTCTCAATTTTGAGATGAGCGCCGGCCGGCCCCATCAATTCCGCGTGAAACGCGGACAAACACAAAAAGCGCCCGGAAAACGGTTCTGGACGCAAAGTCGTTGGACAGATAAGAGGGGGCTCAACTGATGTCAACGCCGCGTTAGCCCTATGGGCAGCGCCAAATTCCGCCACAATCCGGCTGATCTGCAAGCCCTACCAATCCCCCCTTGGAGTTAATCTTGATGTCCTTACTGTTTCGCCGTGCGTCGCTCGCCAGCCTTGGCTTGGCTTTCGGCCTGTCGGCCCTGTCGCTGTCTCCGCTGATGGCCCAGGAAGCCGCTCCCGCCCCGGCCGATGCCGCAGCAGCACCGGCGGCAGCCCCCGTCGATCCGAACGCCGTCATCGCTACCGTCAATGGCCAGAAGCTGACCGAGGCGGACCTTGGGCTTGCCGAGGGCGAGCTGTCGCAGCAGTTCTCGCAGTTGCCACCCGAGCAGCGCCGCGCCGCCGCCCTTTCGGCGGCCATCGAAATCCGCGTCATGGCCGCCCAGGCGGTCGCTACCGGGCTCGACAAGGATCCCGAATTCCAGCGCCGCATGGCGTTCCTGCAGCAGCGCGCGCTGCATGGCGAGATGGTCGAGAAGGGCGTCGTCGACAAGGTTACCGATGCCGAGGTGCGCGCCCGCTACGACCAGGAAATCGCCAGCACGCCGCCGGTCAATGAGATTCATGCCCGTCACATCCTCGTGAAGACGAAGGAAGAGGCCGAGGCGATCATCAAGCAGCTCGATGGCGGTGCAGACTTCCAGAAGCTCGCCAACGAGCATACCAGCGATCCCTCGGGCAAGACCAATGGCGGTGATCTCGGCTGGTTCGGCCCGGGGCAGATGGTGCCGGAATTCGACAAGGCGGCAGTTGCGCTCGAAATCGGCAAATACACCAAGGAGCCGGTGCAAACGCAATTCGGCTGGCATGTCATCAAGCTCGAGGACAAGCGCACCAAACAGCCACCGGCCTTCGACGACGTCAAGGACCAGGCCAAGCAGGCGGTGATCCGCGACAAGTATTTCGCACTGGTCAAGCAGCTGCGCGGCGCCGCCAAGGTCGAAATCCCCGACGCCAATCTGAAGAAGGCCGTCGACACGATGGAAGCCGGCAAGTAAGGCCGGCACCGAAAAAACATGCAAAGGGCGCCGTTCGGCGCCCTTTTCAATTGCGGGAGATGCCTGACATCACATAGCGGACAGTGGCACGGATTGTCGCCTCATCTTCGTCCAGCCGGTTGGTCAAAAGGTGTTTCCAGGCATAGGAAGCGATGAGGTCGGCGACCAGCGCTGCGTCGACATCGGCCGCAACCTCGCCGCGCGCCTTGGCGCGCTCGATGATCCGAGCGGTGTGGGACACGCGCCCATCGGCATAGCCAGTCAGGGCCGCGGCCGCCGCTTCGTCCGACTGGGCCTCGGCGATCAGCGAGCGGAATACGCTGCCCGAGGATGTGTCGCGCCAATGCGCGAAGAGGTTCCTCAGGAAACCGACGAGGTCGTCTTCGAGACTGCCGGTATCGGGGACGTCGACACGCTTTTGCCGCTTGTAGACCTCTAACAGCAGGGCCGCCTTGCTCGGCCACCAGCGATAGATCGTGGGTTTGCCGGCGCGCGCCCGCCGCGCCACGGCCTCTATGGAGAAGCCGGCATAGCCGGCCTCGACCAGCACCGCCTCCGCGGCCTCGAGAATGGCCTCGGCGCTGTCTGGGTTGCGCCGCGCCCCGATCGATCTGCGCGCCGGATCCTCGCCCATGTCTGTCCTCGCCAACAATCTCGCCGGCAATCCTGGCCAACAATCTCGCCGACAATATAGGTGAGCTGGCAGGCAAACGAAACGGCCCGTTTCCAGCGCTTGTAGAAGCGGGTCTCACATTCGCCCTTCGCGGGGATTTTCAGTTCATCACTTGCGAGGTTTCCGAGTCGATCCGCCACTGGCCGTCGCTCTTCACCAGCCCAAGCGCGACTCGTGCCTTGCCGGTCATGCGCGCCGCCGATTTGTCTTTCGACATATAGTCGTAGCTCATCGCGAACACGGCTTCGGCGCGGTTCTCGCCCTGCGGCGTCACATTGAGGCTGCCGGGCTCGAGACTGAACGACCAGGATGCAAATTGCGCGAACCAGTCCGTCTTGAGCTTGACGACGGCGTCGCTGTCATAGCGCGTGCCGAAGATGGTGGCGGAAGGCGCATAGAGCCGCTTGACGGTCTCGCCGATCGCCGCGGCATCGGGCGCAAGATAGTCGTCGCGCAGGAATTTCTCGATTGCGGTCTTGTCGTCGCCTACAGACCGTTCGAGTGCCGCAACCGTTGTTTCGGGCGCCGGGGGGACGGCGGGCTTCGGCTGTGCAACCGTTTCGCCGCCGGGCACAAACTCAAACCGTTCGAGCAGCGAACCCTGTTCCCATGGGCGCTGTCCCTCGCGCGTTTCGGAGACCACGTCGCGGCGCACCGCGATCATCATGTCGTTGATGCTCTGGCCGGGCTCGGCCATGTGTCGCAGCAGGGCGGCGGCGAACGGCGAATTGCGCCCGGTGCCGTCCATGGCGACAGCGCCTGGCGCCGTCGAGAAGGCGATGAAGGAGCCACGCGTCGAATCGAACTGGGCCAGACCGGCAAGCGCCGTTGCCGAGCGCGTGGTGGCGGTGCGGCTCAGGCTGCGGGCAAAGGGATTGTTGCGGCAGGCATCGAGGAACACCAGGCTGACCTTGGTCTGCTGCTCCATGATGTCGAGGACTTCGTCGATCGGCACGGCTTCGAGCTGCAGCTTGACCGGCATGTCGAGCCGGGCGTCGACCGGGACGATGTAGTTGCGCCCTTCGACCTGCAGGCCGTGGCCGGCATAATAGAACAGCCCGACCCCGGCGCCTTCCAGCGCATCGGAAAATTCGCCGATCCTGCGCTCGAGTTCGCGCTTGCCGAGATCGTTGCCCTCGATGACGTCGAAGCCGATCGAGCGCAGCTTGCCGGCAATATCGAGGGCATCGTTGACCGGATTGGTGAGCGTGCCGGCTTCGGCATAGGTGCCATTGCCGATGACCAGCGCCACGCGCCGTTCCGGCTGCGCATCGGCGCTCAGGAGCAAAAGCCCCATAAACGCCACCGCCAAGATCACCAGCCTGTCCATGGCCGATATCATAACGCCAGAGGCCCCGGTGACGCCAACGGATTTGAAATGCAAGCTTAATCCCTGGTGGCTTGCCGACAGCGGCGGCCAAGAAAACGCCCTTGCGCCGGGCCGTGCTATCGGGCAAACCGGCCTTCGCCTAGCGTTTTTCCGTCGCCCGAGGTCCCCAATGTCCGCAACGATTTCGCCGCTCGCGCCGAAGAAATATCCCAAAATGCCTGCCATTGAGGGCGTGCGCATCGCCACCGCAGAGGCCGGGATCAAGTACAAGAACCGTGCCGACCTCTTGGCCATGGTCTTCGATGCCGGCACAGCGGTTGCCGGCGTGTTCACGAAGTCGAAATGCCCCTCGGCGCCGGTCGACTTCTGCCGCGAGAACCTTGGCGCCGGCAAGGCGCGAGTGCTGGTGGTCAATTCCGGCAACGCCAACGCGTTCACCGGCAAGAAGGGCCGCGCCTCCACCCAACTGACCGGCGAGGCCGCGGCCAAGGCCGCAGGCTGCACGCCAGGCGAAGTGTTCCTCGCTTCTACCGGGGTAATCGGCGAGCCGCTCGACACCACCAAATTCAGCCATTTGCTGGCCGGACTGGTCAAGGACGGCAAGCCGGATCTGTGGACCGAGGCGGCAAAGGCCATCATGACAACCGACACCTATCCGAAAGTGGCGACAGCGACGGTCAAGCTCGGCGACACCGACGTCATCATCAATGGAATCTCCAAGGGCGCCGGCATGATCGCGCCCGATATGGCGACTATGCTGTCCTTCATCGCCACCGATGCGCCGATCGCCGCCCCCGTGCTGCAGGACTTGTTGTCGCGCGGCACCGCCAAGACCTTCAACGCCGTCACCGTCGACAGCGACACCTCGACCAGCGACACGCTGCTGTTGTTCGCCACCGGAGCCGCTGCCAAGCGCGGCGCGCCCGCCATCAGCGATCCCAAGGATGCGCGTCTCGGCGCGTTCCGCCGGGCGCTGGGCAAGGTGCTCAAATCGCTGGCGCTGCAGGTGGTGCGCGACGGCGAGGGCGCCCGCAAGCAGGTCGAAGTCACCGTTACCGGCGCCAAATCGGCGCGCTCGGCCAAGCGCATCGCGCTGTCCATCGCCAATTCGCCGCTGGTCAAGACGGCGGTTGCCGGCGAGGACGCCAATTGGGGCCGCGTCGTCATGGCCGTCGGCAAGGCCGGCGAGCCGGCCGATCGCGACCGGCTGTCGATCTGGTTCGGCGACAACCGTCTGGCGCATGAGGGCGAACGCGACCCGGGCTACTCCGAGGAAGCGACCTCGGCCTATATGAAGCGCGACGACATTCGCATCCGCGCCGATATCGGTATCGGCCGCGGCAAGGCGACGGTGTGGACCTGCGACCTCACCAAGGAATATGTCGCCATCAATGGCGATTACCGGAGCTGATGGAGTTGGCTTCCAGGCATCCGGCAAGCATGCTGGCCATCGTGCGCCGCTACGAGGCGGCGGGTTTTCGCGCCTGGCCGGCGGCGGCCGTGCATTATGACGGCACCTGGGTGGTGCGGCTGACAGCCGGCCATCCGGCCAAGCGGCTGAACTCGGTCAACCCGCTCGATCCCGGCGACACCCAGCACATTGCCGAGCGCATCGGCCGCGCCAGCCGGCGCTTCGACGCCTATGGCAGGCCGCTGACCTTCCGCATCTCGCCGCTGTCGGGGCCGGACCTGGCCAAGCATCTCGACAATGAGGGCTGGAGCACATTCGACGAATCCCTGGTGATGCGGCTGCCGCTGGCGGACGCGCAACTGGCGCCGGCCATGGACCAGATTCCGCTGAAGGATATCAGCCGCTTTCTCGGCGCGTCGCTCAAGGTCAGCGGCTCGGATGCATCGCTGCGGCCCGGTCTTTCGGAAATCATCGGCGCTATCCAACCCGAAGTCGGGCTGTTTGCGCTGGAGGAAGGGGCCGACCCTCTGGCGGTGCTGATCTGCGTCCATGACGGCGATCTTGCCGGTCTGTTCGAGATCGCCACCGCCAAGTCGGCGCGCAATCAGGGCCATGGCCGCAACCTGATCCTGTCGGCGCTGAAGTGGGCGAGGCTGCGTGGCGCTCGCGAAGCCTGGCTGCAGGTCGAGGCCGGCAATGCGCCGGCGCTGGCGCTCTATCGCTCGCTGGGCTTCGACGAAGTCTATCGCTACCACTATCGCCGGCCGCCGGGCGCATGAGCGAGATCACCGGCAAACGCCTGCTGCTGGTCGCCGCGTGCGCGCTGGTCGATACCGATGGGCGGGTGCTTCTGGCGCAGCGGCCCGAGGGCAAACAGCTTGCCGGCCTGTGGGAATTTCCCGGCGGCAAGGTAGAGCCAGGCGAGACGCCGGAACAATGCCTGATCCGCGAACTGCAGGAAGAAATCGGCATCGAGACTGACATTCCTTGCCTGGCGCCGCTCACCTTCGCCAGCCATTCCTATGATGATTTCCATCTCCTGATGCCCCTGTTCGTCTGCCGCCGCTTCCGCGGCATCGCGCAGCCCAGGGAAGGGCAGGCGTTGAAATGGGTGCGGCCAAAGCAGATGCGCGACTATCCCATGCCGCCGGCCGACGCGCCGCTGATCCAGTTCCTCATCGACCTGTTGTGATACAAAGCCATTTCGCGGTCTGATCTAGCCAGCGTTAATGGAAGATTTATCTCGTCGTGAAAAATTGCGGCAAAGCGGGTTCGCGGGGAGCGATTGCATGAGCCTCGACAGGGAATGGGACTCGATCCGGCCAGATCGCAGCTTTCGCGCCGCCGGCGTCGGCTTATTGCGCGTCACGCTGTTGTTCGGCTCGGCCGCAGTGGCGCTGGCGCTGATCGCGGTCCCCGTGCTGGACAACCAGACGCGATCATCCAGCCGCGATGCTCTTGCAGGCGGTCTCGACCCGATGAGCACGGGTTCGATCGGCTCGCGGGCCACCTATACGCTGCGCAGAAGCGTGCTGCAGCCCTCACCGAGCTCAGTCTGCATCATCCGCGCCGACGGCCAACGGAGCGGCGACTGCTGACCAACAAGGTCGACACCAGCTTGAGAACTTCCTCAACGCAGGCCCATTTCACAGCCTGTTAAGCTTGTGCCGTTAACCTTTCTTAACAGGTGGGCGATATGGTCGGGGATGAGAGGGATCGACGATCATGAAGCCATTGCTGCGCCGATTTTTGCAGGACGAAACAGGCGCCACGGCCATTGAATATGGCCTGATCGTTGCGGTGCTGTCGCTTGCCATCGTCGGGGGTGTCGGCAAGGCCAGCAATGCGATCCAGTTTCTGTTCAGCGACAACAACAGCAGGCTCGCAAACGCCTTCGCCGAGCACTGATCCGGAGCGCCGTCACCGCCCGCCGGGGTTTTCCAGTATCGTCTTCAGCGAGACCTTCGCCGAACCCGGTTTCAAGGGCTTTTGCTGCGAGGCATCGGGCGCCCAGCCCGACATCCAGACGATGGAAAAGCTTGCCCTGATGCGGCCATCAGCGTCCGAAAAGCGTTCGGCATAGATTTCGGCGGCACGGGTAAAAAGCTTTCGCGCTCCCGGTCGCCGGCTGCGATCAGTCAGCGCGCTGGTTTCGCCCATCGCCCTGAGATCGGCAATGAGGTCGAAGAGGGTATCGTAGCGGACGGTCACCGTTTCGACGTCGGCCACCGGCAGCGCCAGTCCGGCGCGCTGCAGCAGTGCGCCGGCGTCGCGAACATCGGTGAAGGGGATGACACGCGGGCTGGCGCCGCCATAGAGTTCGGTCTCGGCGGCGAGCAGGCTTTCGCGCAATTCGGAAAGAGTGCCGGCGCCGGCAAAGGCGCCGAGGAAAAGCCCGTCGGGCCGCAGAGCGCGGCGGATCTGCACCAGCATGCCGGGAATGTCGTTCATCGCCTGCAACGACAGAAGTGAAACGACGAGGTCGAGGCTTTCCGGCTGGAACGGCACTGTTTCCAGCGGTGCTATCAGCCCTGGCCGGCCGTCCAGAAACGCTGGATCTGCCTCGACGCGCACGATCTCCGCTGCCTTGCCGCTTGCAGCGACCACGTCCGTTGCGTCCGGCGTCTGGCAAAACAGCACCGCGGCCTTGCCGAATTTCCGCTCGACCGCGCCGAGCCGGTCGGCAAGGTCTTCCGCCGCCCGCCGCATCAGAAAATCCGCGCCGGCTACGGGGTGGGCCAGCGCCCTGCGCTTGCGCACCAGCCAAAGTTCAGTATCGATGATCGGCTGCAACGGTAGACATCCCTGTTTGTCCGTCTAGTGATATCCTGGCGCGGACGACAAAACCACGTGGCCGATCCGGTGATGGAGATCAAGAGCCTCGCTCAAACCATGTTGAAACTGGCCATGTTGGACTGGCCGGCGCGGATGCTGTTCCCGCCGGTCTGTGCCGGCTGTCGCAGGCACGTCTCGCAACCCGGCGTTTTGTGCGGTGCCTGCTGGCCGAAACTCAGGCTGCTGGAGCGGCCATGGTGCGCGGTGATGGGCACGCCATTCACGCACGATATGGGCGAGGGATTCCTGTCGGCCGAGGCGATCGCCGATCCGCCGCCGTTCGAGCGGGCGCGGGCGGCCGTGGCCTATTCAGGTGTCGCCCGCCAGATGGTGCAAGGTCTGAAATACCAGGATCGCACCGATCTGGCGCCGTGGATGGCGCGCTGGATGCTGCGCGCCGGCGCTGAGCTAATTGCAGACGCCGATGTCGTCGTACCGGTGCCGCTGCACTGGCGGCGCTTCTTTCGCCGGCAGTTCAACCAGTCGGCGGAGTTGGCAAGGGCGGTTGCGCAGCTTAGCGGGCTGCCTTTCTCGCCCTCGGCGGTCCGGCGCGTCAAGCTCACGCGCCAGCAGGTCGGGCTGGAGCGGCAGGAGCGCGAGGCCAATGTCCGCGCCGCCTTCCGTGTGCCTGCGGAAGCCGAAATCGAGATCACTGGGCGCCGCGTGCTTCTGGTCGACGATGTCTACACCACCGGCGCCACCGTGCGCTCGGTCGCCAGGGCGCTGAAGAAGGGCGGCGCCGGAGCGGTCGATGTGCTGACCTTCGCGCGTGTCCTGCCGGGGGACTTTCGGGCCGACGAGTCCGCGACTATATAAGGTCGAGGAAAGGCACGGACCGATGCTCGATGTGACGATTTACACCCGTATGATGTGCGGCTATTGCGCGGCGGCCAAGCGGCTGCTCGACCGCAAGGGCGTCGCCTACACCGAGCATGACGCTTCGTTTTCGCCGGAATTGCGCCAGGAAATGATTTCGCGGGCGCATGGCCGCTCGACCTTTCCGCAGATTTTCATCGGCGACACGCATGTCGGCGGCTCCGACGACCTCCACGAGTTGGAGGCACGGGGGCAGCTGGATAGGCTGCTTGCCAACGGCTCGACGACAAAGAGCGGTTCGTAGCGCCGCTCTATGTCTTTGTTTTTACGCAATTCCGGACGGAAAACCGTTACATACTTTTCCTGGAATTGCTCAAAGAGGACGTGACGATGGGTATTTTCAAGGCGGCGGCGATCCAGATGCGTTCGGGCGAGAGCCCCGAGCGCAACGCGGTCGATCTCGAACGGCTGGTGCGCGAAGCGGCAGGCCTCGGTGCAACCTACATCCAGACCCCGGAAATGACCGGTGCGCTGATCCGCGACAAGGAAGCCAGGGCTGCTTCCTTCACCTTGGAAGACAAGGACATCGTCGTGGCGGCCGCGCGCAAGCTCGCCAGCGAACTCGGCGTCTTCCTGCACATCGGCTCGACCGCCATCCTGCGCACCGACGGCAAGCTCGCCAACCGGGCGCTGCTGTTTGGGCCGGACGGCGCCACCCTTGCCACCTACGACAAGATCCACATGTTCGATGTCGACCTCGACAATGGCGAGAGCTGGCGCGAATCCGCCGCCTATGAGCCGGGCACCGAGGCCGTCGTCACCGAGATCGACGGCGCTAGTCTCGGCTTTGCCGTCTGCTACGATCTACGCTTTCCACAGCTGTTCCGCGCCGAGGCGATGGCCGGCGCCGACCTCTTGTCGGTGCCTGCCGCCTTCACCCGCCAGACCGGCGAGGCGCACTGGCATGTGCTGCTGCGAGCCCGTGCCATCGAGAACGGCGCCTATGTGGTTGCTGCAGCACAAGGTGGCCTGCATGAGGATGGCCGCGAAACCTATGGCCATTCGCTGATCGTCGACCCATGGGGTCGAATTCTCGCCGAGGCCGACCATGACGATCCGGAGGTGATCATCGCCGAGATCGACACGGCGCAGTCGTCGGCCGCGCGTAAGAAAATCCCCAATCTCAAGAACGCGCGTGATTTTGCCGTCAATGCCGGCGCAGTGGAAGCGCCGCGGCTCAGGGGCGCGGCTTCGTGATCCGCTTTGCCCTGATCTGCGAGCACGAGCACGAATTCGAGGGCTGGTTTCGCAGCAATGACGATTTCGACACGCAGAAGAAGCGCGGCTTCGTCGATTGCCCGAGCTGCGGCTCGCACAAGGTGCAAAAGGCGCTGATGGCGCCAGCCGTCTCCACAGCGCGGAAGCAGGAAACAATTGCGCTGGCCATGGGCGAAACCCAGAAGCAGGCGCTGGCGCAGCTGAAGGCGATGGCCGAGAAGGTGCGCGAGAATGCCGACTATGTCGGCGACAAGTTTGCCGAAGAAGCGCGCAAGATCCATTTCGGCGAGAGCGATGCGCGCGGCATCTATGGCGAGGCGACGTTGGACGAAGCCAAGAGCTTGGCCGAGGATGGCATCGATTTCATGCCGATCCCGAGTTTTCCAGAGGAGCGCAACTGAGCGATCAGCTGGCGCTATCGATCAATTTGCCAAGCAACTGAGCCAGTGCTCCCCGCTCCGTGCCGGTGAGCCCGGCAAGGATTTCATGCTCGTTGGCGACGTGGGCGGTCACGGCCTCATCGATCAAGGCCAGACCTTTTTCGGTCAGTTGCACGACAATGCCACGCCGGTCGTTGGGGTGCGGGCCGCGCAGGATCAGTCCGGCCTTCTCAAGCCGGTCGAGCCGGTTGGTCATGGCCCCAGAGGTCACCATCGTCGCCTCGTATAGAGCGGTCGGTGTCAGCGCGTAGGGCTGGCCGGAGCGGCGCAGCGTCGCCAGCACATCGAATTCGCCGGCCTGCAGTCCGAAACGGGCAAACAGCGGGGCGAGGCGCTCGCGGGCGATTAGCGACGAGGCTTCGTTCAGCCGCCCAAGCACCAGCATTGGCGACACCTCCAGGTCCGGCCGTTCCCGCTTCCATTGCTCCACCGCCTTTGCCGCGCGATCCATTTGTCTCACCGCTAAGTATCTTGACGTTAAGAATCTTTGTGGTATGCTACCTCAAGATACAGTTTCGACCCAGTGCCGCAAGTGAGTGACGGGACCATCCGATGAAATTTCTCTGGGAATCGGCGCTTGGCCTGCTGGTCGTCACCGGCGGCCTGCTCGGCCTGACCCTGCCGTTCGGCAAGCTGGCGACGGCTGCCGGCGTTCCGGCCATGGTCTGGGCCTTCGTCATCTCGTTCGGCGCCGGGGGCGTGCTGCTGTGCGCGTTGCTCGCGAACGGCGAGCGCATGCGGCTCACCTCGCACAGACTGCGCTATTTCTTCATCACCGCCGCCGTGTCCTACGCCGTGCCCAATCTGCTGATGTTTTCGGCTATCCCGCATCTCGGCGCCGGCTATACCGGCATCATGTTCACGCTGTCGCCGGTCATCACACTGGTGTTTTCGATCCTGCTCGGCGTTCGACGGCCAAATACGCTCGGCAGTATTGGTATCGCCGTCGGCTTCATCGGCGCCGTCATGGTGGCGGTGACGCGCGGCGAGGCCGGCCAGCCGGCCGATGTCTACTGGGTGCTGGTCGGACTTTTGATCCCGGTCAGCCTTGCCGCCGGCAATATCTATCGCACCGTCGACTGGCCCGAAGGCACCGGTCCGATCGAACTGGCCGTCGGCAGCCACCTGGCCTCGGCGACGCTGCTGCTGATCGGCATTCTCGCGCTGTTCGGCGTCGGCGCTTTCGCCCCGCTCAGGGCCGTGCCGCTGGTTGTCGTGGCGCAAGTCGCTTCGGCCTCGGCGATGTTTGCCTTCTTCTTCCGGCTGCAGGCCGTGGGCGGTCCGGTCTATCTCAGCCAGATCGGCTATGTGGCGGCGGCCGTCGGCCTGTTTGCCGGAACCATCTTCCTCGGCGAGCACTACCAGTTGCTGACTTGGGCCGGCGCGGTGATCATCACCATCGGCGTGATCATCACCACCAAGGCGCAGAGCCAGAAGGCATAGGGTCTTTGGTTTACGCAATTCCCTAGGCAAAGCGCTATGCGCTTTTCCCGGGAAAACCGCTTCACACTTTGCTCGAACTGCTCAAGCTCAAATTTGGCTCGCGTCGAGGCGCTTCCGTAGCGCCGGCGGGGCGACGTTTCGCCAGGCCGTCCGAACTGCGCTGCGGAATGTCTGTTCGTCGCAGGCTTCGAGCATGATCGACGTCCATCCCTTTTGGCCCCAGCCGCCTGTCACGGGCCTGAAAACCGATGGCTCAGCCGCGGCCATCATCTCTTGCTGGTCGCGGTCGAGCTTGACGACAGCACGGTCGGCTTCGGGCAGCGAGACGAAGATACGGTTGCGGACGCGGAAGTCAGCCTTGCCGAAATGCGATTGCTCGACCGTTTCGGGCAGATCGAGCGCCAGCTCTCGGGCCCTCATAGTGTCCACGGCCGCCCCTTCGTTCAGACCGATCGTTTTTCCGCCAGCACCATATAGTTGACGTCCATGTCCTTGGAGCGTGCCCAGCGGTCGGCGAGAGGATTGTAGGTCACGCCGGTACGGTCGATGATGGTCATGGCGGCGCTGCCGAGCGCCTTTTCAAGCTCTTCGGGCCGCACCAGCTTGCCGAACTGGTGGGTGCCGCGCGGCAGCCACCGCAGCACATATTCGGCGCCGATGATGGCCAGGCCCAGTGCCTTCAGCGTGCGGTTGATGGTAGCCACGAACATGATGCCGCCGGGCTTGACCATCTCGCCGCACTTGCCGATGAACAGGTCGACATCGGCAACATGCTCGACAACTTCCATGTTGAGGACGACGTCGAATTTCTCGCCGGAATCGGCCAAATCCTCAGCGGTCGTAGCGCGATAATCCACCGTCACGCCGCCTTCGGCCGCGTGCAGCTTCGCCACCTCGATGTTGGTTGCCGAGGCGTCGGCGCCGACCACTTCGGCGCCAAGCCTTGCCATCGGCTCGCACAATAACCCACCGCCGCAGCCGATATCGAGGAAACGCAGGCCTTCGAACGGCCGCGCCGCCCGCGGATCGCGGCCAAAGCGCGCCGCCACCTGGTCCCGGATATAGGCAAGCCGGACCGGGTTGAATTTGTGCAGCGGACGGAATTTGCCGTTCGGGTTCCACCATTCGGCGGCAAGCGCGGAAAAGCGTTCCACTTCTCCGGCATCGATTGTCGATCGTCGGGCCTCTGGCATGGGGCGGGTCTCCTCGGACGCTAGGAAGTCGGGTGCCGGGGCAAGAAAGTCAAGGACGGTTTTTGCGACTGCTGGCTAGTCGACCTATGGCCTCGAGATCACAATTGCCGAATGTTCCATCGCAACACTTGCGGGATCGATGGCCCGCATCGCTTCGCAATCGCCGATCTCGGCCATGATGCGGCCCGCGGCGGCGAGAGCCTGCTCGCGACTTCGCCAGCGCACCACATCGACCCATCCGCCATCGTCCCGCCGCGCCAGGCAGCGGTTTACGAAACCAGGTTGCCGCGCCAGCCAGTCGGCGACCAGGTTGTTGGCGGCGGCAAAGGCCGCTTCCGCTCCAGGCTTGAGGCGAAAGGTGACGATTTCCAGGGTCTCGGTCATCTTGCGTCCAGCACGTCGCGCAATTTCGCCGCCAGCTGCTCGATGGTGAAGGGCTTGGCCAGGAAATGCACGTCATGGTCGAGCACGCCATTGTGGACGACGGCGTTCCTGGTGAAGCCGGTGGTGAAGATCACCTTCAGCTTCGGCATGCGCGCCAGCGCCTCCTCGGCGAGCTTGCGCCCATTCATCACCGGCATGACGATATCGGTGAACATGAGCGCCACACCAGGGTTGTCGCCCAGCTTTTCCAGCGCTTCCTGGCCGCTTGCGGCATGAATGACGGTGTAGCCGAGTTCGCGCATGGCATCCGTGGTGGAAGCCCGCACGCGTGGATCGTCCTCCACGACAAGGATGGTTTCGGTGACCGGCACGGCAGGATTTCCGGCTCGTTCCGAAGATATGGCGGCCTCTTCCGGGCCGAAGAAGCGCGGCAGGTAGATCCTGATCGTGGTGCCTTGGCCGGGTTCCGAGTAGATCTTGACGTGTCCGCCGGACTGTTTGACGAAGCCGAACACTTGGCTCAGCCCGAGGCCGGTGCCCTTGTCGACCGGCTTGGTGGTGAAAAATGGCTCGAAAGCCCGCTCCATGACGTCCGCCGGCATGCCGGGGCCGGTGTCGCTGACCGCGATCATCACATACTGGCCGGCTTTGACCTCGGCATGGGTGGCGGCGTAGCCCTCGTCGAGGTGGCTGTTGGCGGTCTCGATGGTCATCTTGCCGTCCTCGCCCATGGCGTCGCGCGCATTGACCGCCAGGTTGAGAATGGCATTTTCGAGCTGGCTCGGATCGGCATGGGTCTTCCACAGGCCGCCAGCCAGCACGGTTTCTATGCGGATGGTTTCGCCGAGCGCCCGCCGAAGCAGGTCCGACATGCCGGTGACCAGACGATTGGCGTCTACAACCTGAGGCGCGAGCGGCTGCTGGCGCGAGAAGGCAAGCAGCCGTGACGTCAAGTTTGCGGCCCGGGTCGCCGCATCGGTCGCCGCTTCGATGAATTTCATGATGTCGTGCTCGCCCCGCGCCAGCTTGCGCTGGGCAAGGTTCATGGCGCTGATGATCACCGCCAGCATGTTGTTGAAATCGTGGGCGATACCGCCGGTCAGCTGGCCCACAGCCTCCATCTTCTGCATCTGGCGGATCTGCGATTCGGCCTTTTCACGCGTCTGGATTTCGTTGCCGAGCTCGATGTTCTTGCGCATCAGCTCTTCCTGGGCGATCGCCACTGCGCGGAACCGGCGGCGCGAAAGGCGAACCGTGTAGGCGCCAAGCAGGAAGATCGCCAGCAGCGCCGCTATCGAGCCGATTCGCAGCCAGTTTTCGACCAGGTCGGTATGAGCGTCGCGCGCGGCGATGGCTGCGCCGCCAATGCGCCGGATCGTGTCCATGCTGGCCCGGATCTGGTCCATGGCGGCCTTGCCCTGGCCGCTGCGGACCAGTTCCAGAGCTTTTGCCGCATCGCCGCGATCGTAGAGTGCAATCGTCTCAGCCAATTCGGCCTGGTTTTGTGAAAGCGCGTCCTTGACGTGGTTGATCTGCTGCACGAGTTCGTCGTCGGGCGCGGTCATGCCGTCGATGCGGGCAAGCTGGCCCGGAATGGCGTCGACCGCCTGCCGATAAGGCTGGAGGTAGGATTTCTCGCCGGTCAGGAGATAGCCGCGCTGGCTGGTCTCGGCCTCCTGAGCCATCGTAAGCAAACCGGAAAGCAATTCCTGATACTCGACCGCCTGGCGCGCGGCCTCACGATTGGCTCTCTGGGTCTCGACCAGCACGGCGCGTGTGCCGACGATCAACGCCAGCACGGCGAAGCCGATGAACAGCGGCAGCGATTGCCACCGCATGGCGCGTCGAAGGCGAACAATCATTCGATATGCCGGACCAAAAGGAGTTTCCCGCGGGCAGCATTTGGTAAGCGGCGGCGGGGCCGAACGCAATATGCCGCGATCCTGAAGCCGGCATCCGCCGCCAGCCTTGCGAAACCGTGATCATTTGGCTAAGGAGGCGCGCATTCAGCGGCCGGCTTCTGTCGAGCGCTTACTTCCCCTTTCGGTCCTGGGCCGGCTTCAGTCAAAGGCATTTCGCTTCCATGGCGCGCATCGTGATGAAATTCGGCGGAACCTCCGTCGCCGACATCGCCCGCATCCGCAATGTGGCGCGTCACGTCAAACGCGAGGTCGATGCCGGCCATGAGGTCGCTGTCGTGGTTTCGGCGATGGCGGGCAAGACCAATGAACTGGTTGGCTGGACGCGCGAAGCCTCGCCCATGCACGACGCGCGCGAGTATGACGCCGTGGTCGCCTCGGGCGAGCAGGTGACTGCCGGCCTGCTGGCGATCACACTGCAGAATATGGGCGTCCATGCCCGCTCCTGGCAGGGCTGGCAGATCCCGATCAAGACCGACAACGCGCATGGCGCGGCGCGCATCCTCGAAATTGACGGCGCGTTCCTGATCAAGCGCTTCGGCGAGGGCCAGGTGGCTGTCGTCGCCGGCTTCCAGGGCATCGGCCCGGACAACCGCATCGCCACGCTCGGCCGCGGCGGCTCCGACACAAGCGCGGTGGCCATTGCCGCGGCGGTCAAGGCCGACCGCTGCGACATCTACACCGATGTCGACGGCGTCTACACCACCGATCCGCGCATCGAGCCGAAGGCGCGGCGGCTCAACAAGATTTCGTTCGAGGAAATGCTCGAAATGGCCTCGCTCGGCGCCAAGGTCTTGCAGGTGCGCTCGGTCGAGCTTGCCATGGTGCACAGGGTGCGTACGTTCGTGCGGTCGTCCTTCGACGATCCCGATGCGCCCGGAATGGGGGATTTGCTCAATCCTCCGGGAACGCTCATTTGCGACGAGGAAGAGATCGTGGAACAGCAGGTCGTCACCGGAATTGCCTACGCCAAGGACGAAGCGCAGATTTCTCTGCGCCGCGTCGGCGACCGCCCGGGCGTTGCCGCCGGCATTTTCGGCCCGCTGGCCGAGGCCAACATCAATGTCGACATGATCGTCCAGAACATCTCCGAGGACGGCAAGTTCACCGACATGACCTTCACCGTGCCGTCCGGCGACGTGGACAAGGCGTTGGCCGTGCTGGAGCGTCTGAAGGCTTCGATCGGCTATGACGTGGTGCAGTCGGAAGCCGGCATGTCGAAGGTTTCGGTCATCGGCATCGGCATGCGCAGCCATGCCGGTGTGGCCGCCACCGCTTTCAAGGCGCTGGCCGACAAGGCGATCAACATCCGCGCCATCACTACCTCCGAGATCAAGATTTCGATACTGATTGACGGTCCCTACACGGAACTCGCGGTTCGTACTTTGCATTCCGTGTACGGTCTGGATAAGCAGTAGCGAGAGCGATTTGAGTTGTTGCGTGTGCGCCGGTCGCAGTGGAAACTGCGGCGGGCAAAATGCCCATTGGAGAAGAAGCCGCGATGCGTGATACGGCCAGCGGCCCGCGCGTTCTGCTGAAACGGCTCCGCGAGCTCATGCAGGAGCCGCTGGAGCCGCAGGAGCGGCTCGACCGGATCGTGCGCGACATCGCCTCCAACATGGTCGCCGAGGTCTGCTCGCTCTATGTGCTGCGCGCCGATTCGGTGCTCGAACTCTATGCCACCGAAGGTCTGAACCCGAACGCCGTCCATCTGGCGCAGCTGCGGCTGGGGCAGGGGCTCGTCGGCACCATTGCCGCGAGCGCGCGGCCGCTCAACCTCTCAAATGCGCAGGAACATCCGGCCTTCGCCTACCTGCCGGAGACGGGCGAAGAGATCTACAATTCCTTCCTCGGCGTGCCCGTACTCAGGGCAGGGCGCACGCTGGGCGTGCTGGTGGTGCAGAACAAGACCATGCGCCACTACCGCGACGACGAGGTCGAGGCGCTGGAAACGACCGCCATGGTGATCGCCGAGATGATCGCCACCGGCGATCTCGCGCGCCTGACCCGGCCCGGCCTCGAACTCGACCTGCGCCGTCCCGTCAGCTTTACCGGCCTGTCCTTCAACGAGGGTGTCGGCCTCGGCCATGTCGTGCTGCATGAGCCACGCATCGTCGTCACCAATCTGTTCAACGAGGACAGTGAGGAAGAGGTGCGCCGGCTGGAGACGTCGCTCGGTTCGCTCAGGCTTTCCATCGACGACATGCTGGAGCGGCGCGATGTCGCCTTCGAGGGAGAACATCGCGAGGTGCTCGAGGCGTATCGCATGTTTGCCAACGACCGCGGCTGGGTGCGCCGGCTGGAAGAGGCGATCCGCAACGGCCTGACGGCGGAAGCGGCGGTGGAAAAGGTGCAGAGCGACATGCGCGCCCGCATGCTGCACATGACCGATCCTTATTTGCGCGAGAGGATGAGCGACTTCGACGATCTCGCCAACCGGCTGCTGCGCCAGCTGATGGGGCGCGGGCCTGACGACGTCGCGGCGTCACTGCCGAAGGATGCCATCCTGGTCGCGCGCTCGATGGGCGCGGCCGAACTGCTTGATTATCCGAGGGACAAGCTGCGCGGCGTGGTGCTGGAAGACGGCGCTGCCACCAGCCATGTCGTCATCGTAGCGCGCGCCATGGGCATTCCGGTCGCCGGCCAGATGAAGGGCGCCGTTTCCATGGCGGAAAACGGCGATGCCATCATCGTCGACGGCGAGGAAGGCACCATCCATCTGCGGCCGCAGCCGGACCTCGAAGCCGCCTATGCCGAAAAAGTGCGTTTCCGGGCGCGCCGGCAGGAAGTCTACCGGGAACTGCGCAAGAAGCCGTCGGTGACCAAGGACGGCGTCCAGGTCGACCTGCTGATGAATGCGGGCCTGGCCGTCGACCTGCCGCAGCTGGCCGAGGCGGGTGCGGCCGGCATCGGCCTGTTCCGCACCGAATTGCAGTTCATGGTGGCCTCGACCTTCCCGCGCGCCGAGGCGCAGGAGCGGCTCTACCGCGACGTGCTGGACGCGGCGCGCGGCAAGCCGGTCACCTTCCGCACCATCGACATCGGCGGCGACAAGGTGCTGCCCTACTTCAAGGGCGCTATCCAGGAAGAAAACCCTGCGCTCGGCTGGCGCGCGATCCGGCTGACGCTCGACCGGCCGGGTCTGCTCAGGACCCAGATCCGCGCTCTGCTGAAGGCCTGCGGCGGGCGCGAACTGAAGCTGATGCTGCCGATGGTGACCGAGCTCGGCGAAATCGCCCAGGCGCGCGAGATCATCGACCGCGAAGTGCGGCATCTCTCCCGCTTTGCCCACCATCTGCCGACCAGCCTCAAGGTGGGCGCCATGCTGGAAGTGCCGTCGCTGCTGTTCCAGCTCGACGAGTTGATGAAGGCGGTCGATTTCGTCTCGGTCGGCTCCAACGACCTGTTCCAGTTCGTCATGGCGGTCGATCGGGGGAACACGCAGCTCTCCGACCGCTTCGACACGCTGTCGACGCCGTTCCTGCGGGTTCTGAAGCAGATCGCCGACGCCGGGGTTCGCAACCACACGCCGGTGACGCTGTGCGGCGAGCTTGCCGGAAAACCCATTTCCGCCATGGCGCTGATCGGCCTTGGCTACCGCTCGATCTCGATGTCTCCAGCCTCGATCGGCCCGGTCAAGGCGATGTTGACCGAACTGCCACTGGAGGAATTGGAGGCTTTCTTTGCCGACAATCTGATGGCGCCAGCTCAAGGGCTGCCGATGCGGGCGCTGCTGCAGGCCTTCGCCGACGACCGCTCCATCCCGCTATAGCATTAGCCATGGTCAATCTTCCCCGCGAGCGTATGGATCAGGTCGTCAAGCGTTTCGAGATGCTCGAAGCGCAGATGTCGGCCGGCCCGGCGGCCGACGCCTATGTGAAGATGGCCTCGGAATATGCCGAGCTGCAGGACATGGTGGCCAAGGTCAGGGAACTGCGCTCAGTCGAGCGCGAGCAAGCCGACCTCGAGGCGATGCTTGCCGACAAGGGCACCGATGCCGAGATGCGGGCCCTGGCGGAGGCAGATCTGCCCGGCGTCGAAGCGCGTATCGAAGAGCTGCAGAAGGACATCCAGATCCTGCTGTTGCCCAAGGATGCGGCCGACGACAAGAACGCCATCCTTGAAATCCGCGCCGGCACCGGCGGCGACGAGGCGGCATTGTTTGCCGGCGACCTTTTTCGCATGTATGAGCGCTATGCCGCCGAACGCGGCTGGCGCTTCGAGACGGTGTCGGCCAGCGACGGCGATGCCGGCGGCTTCAAGGAAATCATCGCCACCATTTCCGGTAGGGGAGTCTTTGCCCATCTGAAATTTGAATCCGGCGTGCACCGCGTGCAGCGCGTGCCGGCGACCGAGGCCAGCGGGCGCATCCACACTTCGGCGGCGACGGTTGCCGTACTGCCGGAGGCCGAAGAGGTCGACATCGACATTCGCGCCGAAGACATCCGTATCGACACGATGCGCGCCTCGGGTTCGGGCGGCCAGCACGTCAACACCACCGATTCTGCGGTGCGCATCACCCATTTGCCGACCGGCATCATGGTGGTGCAGGCGGAGAAGTCGCAGCATCAGAACCGGGCGAAAGCCATGCAGATTCTGCGTGCGCGGCTTTACGACCTCGAGCGCAGCAAGGCGGACGAGGAGCGCTCGGAGTCACGCAAATCGCAGGTTGGTTCGGGCGACCGTTCGGAGCGCATCCGCACCTACAACTTCCCGCAGGGCCGCCTTACCGACCATCGTATCAACCTGACGCTCTACAAGCTCGACCGGGTGATGATGGGCGAGCTCGATGAGGTCATCAATGCGCTGATCGCCGACCATCAGTCGAAGCTGCTCGCCGATATTGGCCTCGATGGCTGACATGTTGCCCGGCGCGCTCGGGCCGTTGTTGCGGGTGGCGCGGGAGCGGCTTGCCGCGGCCGGCCTTTCCGACCCGGCGCTGGATGCCAGGCTTATCGTCGAGCATTTTTCCCGCACGGACCGTACGCAGGCGATCGCCGACCCGCAACGGACGGTCGATGCGGGTGCGGTTGCCGCAATCGGCGCTGCTCTGCAGCGCCGCATGACCGGCGAACCGGTTCACCGCATCCTCGGGTTTCGCGAGTTTTACGGCCTGCGGCTGTCGCTGTCGCCGGAAACGCTGGAGCCGCGGCCGGACACCGAAACGCTGGTCGAGGCGATCCTGCCTTTTGCCGGCGCGACGGCCGAAAGGCTGGGGGAATGCCGTATCCTCGATCTCGGCACCGGTACCGGCGCGATTGCGCTGGCGCTGCTCAGCGCGGTTCCGGCCGCGACCGCCACCGGGGTCGATATTTCACAAGACGCGCTGGCAACCGCGATACGCAATGCCGAGCAACTCGGACTCGCCGGCCGGTTCGTGGGGCTGCAGTCTGACTGGTTCGAAAAAGTTTCGGGCCGATACCATGTAATTGCCGCAAACCCTCCCTATATATCGTCTAAAGACGTTGGAAATCTGCAGGACGAGGTCCGCGATTTCGATCCGCACAGAGCCCTTGATGGCGGTGTGGACGGTCTTGGCCCCTACAGGATCATCGCCGCCGAGGCGGCAAAGTTTCTGGAAGCAGAAGGCAAGATAGCGGTCGAGATCGGCCACACGCAGCGCAATGAGGTCAAAGACATATTCGCGGCAGCCGGCTACAGGCTGGCCGGGGCATTTGTCGATCTTGGCGGAAACGACAGGGTTCTTATGTTTGAACAGGGAAAGCCTTGACGCAGTGCAAAAAAGCGCTTGGCAATGCCGGGGAATGCGGCTAGGGTCCGCCCTAACCGGATGAGACGAAGCAGGCAGTGCTCTTAGCGATTCGGTTTTCCTTGGAAATAGCTGCCTTCTTGCGCAAACGACGCCCAAGCTTCGTGCGGGAATCGTCCGGCAAGTGATGTAACCGGAACAGGATGACACGTGGCGCCAACGCAATTGATGCGGGCGAACGCCGGTGAAGAAACGAAACGGCTGGCTGCATGAGCGCCTCCGTTCGCGAAACGTTTTTCGAAAATTTCAAAATGAAGAGAGTCTTATGAGGCCACAACAGCAGAACAGGCGCATGCGCGGTCGCAACAACAATGGCGGCGGCGGTGGCAACAACAATAACAACAACAACAACCGCAAGGGCCCAAATCCCCTGACGCGCAACTACGAGAGCAACGGCCCGGACGTGAAAATCCGTGGATCGGCTCAGCAGATCGCCGAAAAATACGCCACTCTGGCCCGTGATGCGCAAAGCTCCGGCGACCGGGTTATGGCGGAAAATTACCTCCAGCACGCCGAGCACTACAACCGCATCATTGCCGCCGCACAGGCGCAGATGCCGATCCAGAATGCGCCGCAGAACCGCGACGAATTCGACGACGATGAAGATCGCGACGATTTTGACAATGCCGGCAGCGGCAATGGCGGCGAGACTCAAGCGCCGATGGCAAACCACGGCAACGGTCCGCAGCCGACGATTGAGGGCACGCCGGCCGAACTCGCATACGGCCAGGAAAACGGCCGCGAGAACAACAGTGGCCGTGATAATAATGGCCGTGACAATAATGGCCGCAACAACAACGGCCGCGACAACAATGGCCGCAACCGTGACCGCCGCCCCAATGGCGGCTATGGCCAGAACGACCAGCGTGGCGACTTTGCCCAGCGTGGCGAGCAGAACGGCCAGCGCGGCGACCAGCAGCGCTTCACCGAAACCCCGGCACAGGCGGAAACCGTTTCCGCCGTTGAGCCCGAAGCCGAGAGCGGTTTCTCCGAGCCGGCGCCGCTGTACGAAAACCTGTCGCCGGCGGCTCTTGCCGCCCGGGCCGAACTCAATGAGGCAGCCGCCGAGAGCGGCGCTGCCCGTCGCCCGCGGCGTCCGCGCCGCCCGCGCAACAATGCCGATCAGGTCGGTGACGAACAGTCTGGTGGTGGCCAGGTGGTGGATGGCGCCGGCGAGACCGCTGCCGCTGTTGACGTGGTGGATGCGGCGCCGGCCGAAAGCCCTGCCGGCGACCCGTTCGCCGTCGACGCCAACAACTGACCCACAAGACATAAGTCGATGAAACGGCGGAGAGAAATCTCCGCCGTTTTCGTTTGCTCGGCCATGCAATATCATCAGCCGGACGTCTTGAGCGGCAATGGCTTGCGCCCCATATCTGGCGTGAACTGGACCCGGCTCGGATGAGCGGGTCCGTCACCGCAATCTGATCCGGTGCCGCAAAGCGGGCCGGTGATGGAAGGAGACAGATATGAACCTCGAGAAATACTCCGAGCGCGTCCGCGGATTCATTCAGTCCGCCCAGACCATGGCGCTCTCGCGCAATCACCAGCAATTCACTCCCGAACATATGCTGAAGGTCCTCGTCGATGACGACGAGGGGCTGGCCGCCTCGCTGATCGAGCGCGCCGGCGGCAACGTGCGCGACGTCAAGCTTGGCGTCGAGACCGCCCTTGAGGCCATGCCCAAGGTGGAAGGCGGCAACGGCCAGCTTTATCTGGCGCAGCCGCTGGCCAAGGTGTTTTCGACCGCCGAGGAATTGGCCAAGAAAGCCGGCGACAGTTTTGTCGCGGTCGAGCGGCTGCTGCAGGCGCTGGCGATGGAGAAGTCGGCCAAGACGGCCGATATCCTGTCCAAGGCCGGCGTCACAGCGCAGGCGCTGAACCAGGTGATCAACGACGTCCGCAAGGGCCGTACCGCCGATTCGGCGAGCGCCGAGCAGGGCTATGACGCGCTGAAGAAATACGCGCGCGACCTCACCGCCGATGCCCGCGCCGGCAAGCTCGACCCTGTGATTGGCCGTGACGACGAGATCCGCCGCACCATCCAGGTGCTGTCGCGCCGTACCAAGAACAACCCGGTGCTGATCGGCGAGCCGGGCGTCGGCAAAACGGCGATCGCCGAAGGTCTGGCGCTGCGCATCGTCAATGGCGACGTGCCCGAATCGCTGAAGGACAAGCAGTTGATGGCGCTCGACATGGGCGCGCTGATTGCCGGCGCCAAATATCGCGGCGAGTTCGAGGAGCGGCTGAAGGCCGTGCTCAACGAAGTCACCTCGGCGGCCGGCGGCATCATCCTGTTCATCGACGAGATGCACACGCTGGTCGGCGCCGGCAAGGCCGATGGCGCCATGGACGCTTCGAACCTGTTGAAGCCGGCGCTGGCGCGCGGCGAACTGCACTGCGTCGGCGCGACCACGCTCGATGAATACAGGAAGCATGTCGAGAAGGACGCGGCCCTTGCCCGCCGGTTCCAGCCGGTCTTCGTCAACGAGCCGTCGGTGGAAGATACCGTGTCGATCCTGCGTGGCCTGAAGGAGAAGTACGAGCAGCACCACAAGGTGCGCATCTCGGATTCGGCGCTGGTCGCGGCGGCGACTTTGTCGAACCGCTACATCGCCGACCGTTTCCTGCCGGACAAGGCGATCGACCTTGTCGACGAAGCCGCGTCGCGGCTGAGGATGCAGGTCGATTCCAAGCCCGAGGCGCTGGACGAAATCGATCGCCGCATCATGCAGCTCAAGATCGAGCGCGAGGCACTGAAGGTCGAGAAGGACGAGGCGTCAAAGGACCGGCTCGCGCGTCTCGAAAAGGAACTCGTCGGCCTCGAGGAGGAATCGACCGAGATCACCGCCAAATGGCAGTCGGAGAAGCAGAAGCTTGGCCTCGCCGCTGACCTCAAGAAGCAGCTCGACGCGGCCCGCAACGACCTCGCCATTGCCCAGCGCAAGGGTGAATTCCAGCGCGCCGGCGAGCTTGCCTATGGCAAGATCCCGGAACTGGAAAAGAAGCTGAAGGAAGCCGAAGCCCAGGACGGCAAGGCCGGCATGGTCGAAGAGGTGGTCACGCCCGACCACGTCGCCCATATCGTGTCGCGTTGGACCGGCATTCCGGTCGACAAGATGCTGCAGGGCGAGCGCGACAAGCTGCTGCGCATGGAAGACGAGATCGGCAAGCGAGTCGTCGGCCAGGGCGAAGCGGTACAGGCGGTGTCCAAGGCCGTGCGTCGTGCCCGGGCCGGGCTGCAGGATCCGAACCGGCCGATCGGCTCGTTCATGTTCCTCGGACCGACCGGCGTCGGCAAGACCGAACTGACCAAGGCGCTGGCCAATTTCCTGTTCGACGACGAGAGCGCCATGGTGCGAATCGACATGTCGGAATACATGGAGAAGCACTCGGTCGCCCGGCTGATTGGCGCGCCTCCCGGCTATGTCGGCTATGAGGAAGGCGGTGCGCTGACCGAAGCGGTGCGGCGCCGGCCCTATCAGGTCGTGCTGTTCGACGAAATCGAGAAGGCGCATCCGGATGTCTTCAACGTGCTGTTGCAGGTGCTCGACGACGGGCGGCTGACCGACGGGCAGGGCCGCACGGTCGACTTCCGCAACACGCTGATCGTCATGACGTCGAACCTCGGCGCCGAATATCTGGTCAATCTCGGCGAAGAGCAGGACGTCGATGCCGTGCGCGACGAGGTTATGAGCGTGGTGAGAGCCTCGTTCAGGCCGGAGTTCCTCAACCGCGTCGACGAGGTGATCCTGTTCCACCGGCTGCGCCGGCAGGATATGGGCCGCATCGTCGAGATCCAGCTCAAGCGGCTGGAAAGCCTGCTCGCCGACCGCAAGATCACACTGTCGCTCGACCAGGATTCGATCGACTGGCTGGCGGCGAAGGGCTACGACCCGGCCTATGGTGCGCGGCCGCTGAAGCGGGTGATGCAGAAGGACCTGCAAGATCCGCTGGCGGAAAAAATCCTGCTTGGCGAGATACTCGACGGCTCGACCGTCAAGGTCACCGCCGGCTCCGACCGGTTGAATTTCCGGTCCAGGCCCACTGTGGTGCCGACCGACGCGGCAGCCTGATCCAACGCCGCGCGTCCGACCGGACGCGCGGCGTTTTGTTATGAAACAACAATCCTTTGACGGGGGTGCAGGTGACGCTGGACGACTACAACAGCTTCTGCGCCTCGCTGCCGCAGACGACGCACGTCGTGCAGTGGGGCGGGGCCGATGTCTGGAAAGTCGGTGGCAAGGTCTTCACCATCGCCGGCCATGACCGGGAGGGTGGCGTCTTCGTCACCTTCAAATGCTCTGAAATGGCTTATGACGTGCTGAAGGATCAGCCCGGCTGCCGGCCGGCGCCCTATCTCGCCTCGCGCGGCATGAAATGGATCCAGCGTCAGACAAGCCAGAGCATGGATGATGATGCGCTGAAGGACTATCTCGGCGAAAGCCACCGCCTCGTCGTCCTCAAGCTGACGAAGCAGACGCGCAAGGAATTGGGCCTGTAGCAACCAGTAATCCGCCATCTTCATGCCCGGTTCATGTTGGAAAGCTTATGTTGTGGTTTGCTGGCGAAGGGGTTTGCCTGCAGGCTTTTGACGATCAGGGCGTTCCTTGCGCATCCAAACGGTGGCGAGAACGTTCTGGTGGGAACACTGCCGGGCGGCGGCAATTACGCATGACCCCGAAAATCGAAATTCGATTTTCGGAAAGGATCATGCGCAGACATGAAGTGTTACAGCGTCCTTTGCGCGTCCAAACGGACGCGCGGCGCTGTAAGTACCGGAGAGTTTGACCACCATGTTCCGCACGATCCTTGCCTTTTCGGTGCTCGCCGCCGGGCTGCTCACGTCCAGCGCCATGGCATCGCCGACTGTGGACAACGCACTGCCGGCCGTCCGCGCCGCCGATAGCGGCGGCATTGTGCTTGCCCAGGACGGCAATCTCGACATCTATTACGACGCCAGGGGCAACCGCGTCATCGTCGATGCCGAGACCGGCAAGGTCATCGCCATCCAGCCGCCGCAGACCAGGCTCGACCGCCGCGCGCTGCGCCGGGAAATGCGGGCACGTGAGCTTGGACGCGCACCGGTCGAAGACGACGACCGCTACTATCTCGACGATCCCGAAGACATGGCGCGTTTCCGCCGCAGGCAACTGGACGATCAGGGACGAATCCCCGGCCCGCCGGTTGATGAATACGATCCTGAAAGCGACAGATTCCTGGGGGCCGCTCCGCAGGATGATGCCAATGACAGCGACACCTATCCGGAAGCGCCGAAATCCGCTGAACCGCGGCCCGTCAAGCGGCAGCCGCTGAACGAAGCCTCTATCGATCCCGCCGAACCGGCGGCGCCCGCCGACCAGGCCGCGCTGCCGCCGAAAGCCGGTGGCAAGACCGTGGTCGATCCCTCGCTTTCACTCGGCGCACGCCAGGATGTAGCCGCCTTGCAGGTGCTGCTCGACCGCGCCGGCGCTTCACCCGGCGTCGTCGACGGGCGCTTCGGCTCCAATGTCGACAAGGCGCTTGCCGCCTATAACCAGATCACCGGCAGCAATCTGCGCTCGACCGACGCGGTCGGCATCCAGGCTGCGCTGGCGCAAACCGGTGGCGATGCTTTCGCCAATTATACGATCACGCCCGAGGACGCGGCCGGGCCTTATGTCGCCTCGATACCGGAGGATTACAGCCAGAAGGCGCAGCTCGACCGCATGGCTTACACCTCCGTCACCGAAGCCTTGGCCGAACGGTTCCACATGGACGAGAACTACCTGAAGGGGCTCAATCCCGAGGCCGACTTCAGCCGTCCCGGCACCATCATCAAGGTCGCCAATTTCGGCAGGTTGGTGGCGACGCCGGTTGCCCGCATCGTCGCCGACAAGGACAAGAAGCAGGTGTTCGCCTATGACGCCGGTGGCAAGCTGGTCGCGGCCTATCCGGCCACCATCGGTTCAGCCGACACGCCCTCGCCGACCGGCACCCATACGGTGTCGCGCGTCGCGCTCGATCCGAACTACACCTACAACCCCAGCATCAATTTCAAGCAGGGCCAGAACGACAAGATCCTGACCATCCCGCCGGGTCCGAACGGCCCGGTCGGCTCGGTGTGGATCGCGCTGGACAAGCCGACCTATGGCATTCACGGCACGCCCGATCCCTCCAAGATCGGCAAGACCGAAAGCCATGGCTGCGTGCGCCTGACAAATTGGGATGCGCGTGAACTGGCCAAGCTGGTGTCGCCGGGCGTCACCGTCGAGTTCGTCGGCGGTCCCTCGGCCGATGATGTTGCGGAGCAAGTGAGCGCTCCAGCGCAGTGATATCGGCCTGCCCATAAGGCAGGCCGATATCCAAAGCTGGATTCATGAGCGCAGGGTGCTGGCTGGTTGTTGCCGGCCCGCAACAAGTCTAAGCAGACGCTCATGAAGTCTCCGAGCGAAGCCGCAGCCGTTCCCCTGACCAGGTCGCTTTCCAACGGTACATTTTGCCCGCAGTCGCAGCGCAAGTTCGTGCTGGTAGCGGCGATCCTGGCGTCAGCGCTCGGCTTCATCGACGGGTCGATCCTGGCCATTGCCATGCCGGCAATGCGCGTCGACCTCGGCGCCAGCCTGGCCGAGGTCCAGTGGATTTCCAACGCCTATGCGCTGACGCTGTCGGCGCTGATTCTGGCCGGCGGCGCCGCCGGCGACCGGTTTGGCCTCAGGCGCGCCTTCGTTGCCGGCATTGGGCTGTTCATCGTCGCTTCGCTGGCCTGCGCGGTGGCGCCGAATGCGCTGGTGCTCATCGCCTTTCGCGCCATTCAGGGCATTGGTGCGGCGATCATGGTGCCGGGCAGCCTCGCCATCATCGCCAAGGCCTATCCGAAGAAGGAGCGCGGCCGGGCGATCGGCATCTGGGCCGCCGCCTCGGCGCTGACGACTGCGCTCGGTCCGGTGCTCGGCGGCTTCGTTCTGTCGGCCTTTGGCGGCGGTATCTGGCGGGCGATCTTCGCCGTCAACCTGCCGCTCGGGCTGATCTCGATCTATCTCCTGCTGGCCAAGATTCCCGCCGACGCGCCGACGGAGAAGCGAAGCCTCGATCTCGGCGGCGCCGCTCTCGCCACGCTTGCCTTCGGGGCGCTTGCCTACGGACTGACCTCGATGAGCGCCGAAGGCAGCGGGCTGATGTCGGGGCCGAGCATCGCCGCAGGCGCCGTGCTGCTTATCATCTTCATCGTCTTCGAGCTTCGGCAGCGCGAGCCGATGATCGATCTCAAGCTGTTTCGGATCGGCGCCTTTGCCGGCGCCAACCTCGCCACCTTCTTCCTGTATTTCGCCCTGTCGGCCAATCTGTTCTACCTGCCGATGCTGTTGATCGCCGGATGGGGGCTGAGCACCAAAGAGGTCGGTTTCATCTTCCTGCCGCTGTCGGCGTCGATCGCGCTGCTGTCGGGTCTCGTCGGCCAGTGGTCGGATCGCATCGGTCCGCGTTTTCCGATCGCCAGCGGCTGCCTGGTAGTTGCCATCGCCTTTGCCGGGCTGGCTTTGCTCACTCATGCCGGCATGCACAATTTCTGGACCGGTATCTTTCCGCTGATGGCCGTGATGGGGCTCGGCATGGCGCTGGTGGTGTCGCCGCTGTCGACGGCGGTCATGACCGCGGTCGAGGACAAGGATACCGGCGCCGCTTCCGGCATCAACAATGCGGTTTCGCGCATTGGCGGGCTGATTGCTGTGGCGGCGATGGGCTCGCTCGCGGCCTGGGTCTATTCGACGATGCTCGATACCAGCGTCAGGCCGGGCATTCCGGGATTCGGCGAACCGGCATTGGCCGGCCTGGCGCCAGACCTTGATGCAACACGGCTCGCCGCCAGCGATGCGGCGTTCGCGGCCGTGTCGACAGTGACGGCCGTGCTTTGCCTGCTTGCCGCTATTATCGCCTGGGCCACCGTTTCGGGGCAAAAGCTGCCTTGGTCACGAGCCGAAGAGGAGCAGTCGACTTGATTCGGAGCCGACCCGATTCGGAATGCTCTGATGGGGCGATTATGATTCGCCAGCGTCGAGTGTGACGGCTTAAAGCGCGTCGCGCTGAAACGGATTCATACGACGCGCTTTAAGTGTTTGTTTTGAGGCATGTCCTTGTCCAGAGCCGCGGCACACTTCTGGGCGACATGCATTAGCCTTCGATCTTGGCGCTCGCGACCTTCAGCGGATTGCTGTCTTCCTGCTTGAGCAGTTCATCGATGCGCTCGCGCTCGCGCTTGAAAGCGACCAGGTCGTCGCCCTTCAGCACCTTGCCGACCGGCAGGCGCACGCGCATCGGGTCGACCTTGGTGCCGTTGACGATCAGCTCGTAGTGAAGATGCGGACCGGTGGAGAGGCCGGTCTGACCGAGGAAGCCGATGGTCTGGCCCTGGCGGACATGAACGCCCGGTTCGATGCCTTTGGCAAAGGCGCTCTGGTGATTATAGGAGGTCTCGTAGCCATTGGCATGGCGGATGATGATCTGCTTGCCGTAGCCGCCGGCCCAACCGGCCTTTTCGATGGTGCCGTTGCCGGCGGCGATGATCGGCGTTCCGATCGGCGCCGCCCAGTCGACGCCGGTATGCATGCGGACATAACCGAGGATCGGATGCCGGCGGGCGCCGAAGCCGGAGCGGAATTTCCCGGCCGGCAGGGGATTGCGCAGCAGGAACTGCTCGGCGCTCGATCCGTCCTCGTCGAAATAGTCGGTCGAGCCGTCCTGCATCTGGAAGCGGTAGAAATTGCGTGTCTGGCCGCCGAAGGTCGACGAGACATAGAGCAGTTCCGATTCGTCGGAGGCCTGGTCGTCGCCGTCCGGCTGCGAGAACAGCACGTCGATGCGGTCCGATGGATTGAGCCTGGACTGGAAGTCGACGCCGGAGGCCAGGAGCTTGACCAATTGCTGGGTCAGCTTCTTCGACATGCCGTAGGAATAGGCGGCGCGGTAGATGCCGTCATAAACGTTCGGCAGATTGCCGCGCACCACCACCGGTGCCGACGAATCGTCGAACGCGGTCAGCAATTCGGGGTTCGGCTCAGGTTCCTGCGCCGGCACATACTGGCCGCGGTCGTCGAGCGCGATGGTGACGATGTGCGTTGTCTTGTCATAGACGCTGGTGCGAACGACCTTGGCGGCGTCGCCATGTACCTCGAGCCCGACCCGCAGCACGGTTCCGGCCTTCAGCGCCGGTGCGTTGAGCAGCTTACCGATCGCCTCCGCCATGCCGGTGGCGTCATCGCCCGTATAGCCCGAATCGGCGAAGGCCTCGGCAATGTCGCGGTCCCTGGTGAAGGGAATGATTTCCTCGGCGAAAGCCGGGGTCTGGTCGTCGAGCGCGACGCGCGGCGCCACCGAGACGTTTTCCGGCACGATCTTGACGTCGTAGGAGCCGGCCATCGATTCGGCGAAGGCATCGCCGAATCGCTGCGGGTCGACATAATGCAGGGAGGCGACCTGCACGGCGCCGTCGCTGAGGTCGGTGCCGGCCTCGCGCACCACTTTTTCCACCTCGTCGGCGGACAGGTCGCTTTTTTCGTCGAAGGAGGCCGTCTCGACCGGGAAATCGACCGTCTTGAGGCTCATCTCGCTTTCGACCTTGGCGCCGTAGATCTGGCCGCCAACCGCGGAGGCCGTCGCCGGCTGCGCCGGGGTCGAGTCGCCATCGTCGCCGAACACCTGCATCGGGTCGAAAGGCGGATAGGCGCGGTTGGTGGTGTGGCCGGCGGCCAGCGCCATCTTGATCTGCACGAACGGCATGGTGTGGATAACGTCGCGGTCACCGACCTTGGTCACCATCGACACTTCCATGCGCCTGCGGTCCTTGGCCTTGGCGATCTGGCGCGGCGCCACCAGCCTGGTGGTCTTGGCGACCTCGCCGGAATCGCCGCCGCTTTCGAGCTGGGCCAGTTCGGCGATTTCGGGCGGGGTTGCCAGCTGCTGGCGGCCGTCAAGGGCGGCAAACAACGCCACGCCCATCAGCACACTCGAGGTCACGCCGGTAAGAAAGGTGCCCGACAGCCAGCGCGCTGAAACCTCGCGCCGGTCGGGCGGGCCGCTGCGGCCATCCGCGATCAGCGGCGGCTCATTGCCGAGTTCGGCTATGACATCTTCCGTGTCTGGCATCCAGAAAGGCTGCTTCTTCCCCAGGCGGAACGGCTTTTCGCTTCTGTTGGGCCATGACATTTGCCTGTCACGGCGAGTGAAGTCAACGAAGCGGCGAAATCCCCACGCACACGCTCTGTTTTACAGCCCCTTACAGAGAGGCGACTTTATCCTCTTATAGGAGCCTCCTAAATCCTCTTGTAGGAGGGTCCGAACCGGTGATGCGCAGACCCCGCTTTGGCTCTTATAGGAAGGCACCTTGCGGGCCGCGCCGAGCCCTTCTTTGTTGGCCTTGGTGTCGAACGGCAATGCGGCGGCAATAGGGCTCCTTTTTGGCAACGCCAATGTTCCCTTGGGGCAGCCCGCCGGCGCCAAAACTTCTGTCGCAAAAAGTTCAAAAACATCGTCGATGACTGTTGACAGTTCTGGTTGGTGGCGACTATATACGCCTCACGAACGAGGGCGGTGCGCCGCTGGCGGCGAAGCAGTTTGCTTCTGAGAAGCCCTTGTGAGAATTCAAGAGAGCCGCGTAAGCGACACTCGGACGGCCCCGAAGCCAGAGGTGGAACGGGCCACGACATTGCGTGAAGTGATGTCTG
>NZ_JBTTII010000001.1:0-3982500 GCF_054719525.1 Mesorhizobium sp. W067 | reverse complement strand
GAGAAGCTGGTCTTTTTGTGCCAATGACATCGAATGTGGATCCCGCACAGGATCCGGTTCAGGCGACAATTCCTTTGGAATTGCGCGGACGCCAACCCCGCAAGGGAGAGGCTGAAGCGACAATCCTTCGGATTGCGCGGATGGGCATTGGCAATGAGAACGATCAAGTGTCTTAAGGGCAATTGGTGGATGCCTTGGCATGCACAGGCGATGAAGGACGTGATACGCTGCGATAAGCTACGGGGAGGTGCGAATACCCTTTGATCCGTAGATTTCCGAATGGGGAAACCCACCTAAGGTACTTGGAAAATCAGAGTAGCAGAGCGATCTGCTACTGTGGTTTCCAAGTATCGATAATAGGTAACTTATCCTGAATACATAGGGATAAAGTGGCGAACGCGGGGAACTGAAACATCTAAGTACCCGTAGGAAAGGACATCAACCGAGACTCCGGAAGTAGTGGCGAGCGAACCCGGACCAGGCCAGTGGCGATTGAGAGACAAGCGGAACCTTCTGGAAAGTAGGGCCATAGTGGGTGACAGCCCCGTACGCGTAATGCGATCAATCGTCCTCGAGTAAGGCGGGACACGTGAAATCCTGTCTGAAATTGGGAGGACCACCTTCCAAGCCTAAGTACTCGTGCATGACCGATAGCGAACTAGTACCGTGAGGGAAAGGTGAAAAGCACCCCGACAAGGGGAGTGAAAGAGTACCTGAAACCGATTGCCTACAAACAGTGGGAGCCCGCAAGGGTCACCACGTACCTTTTGTATAATGGGTCAGCGACTTAGTGTGACGAGCAAGCTTAAACCGCTAGGTGTAGGCGCAGCGAAAGCGAGTCTGAACAGGGCGTTCAGTTCGTCGCATTAGACCCGAAACCGAGTGATCTAGCCATGAGCAGGTTGAAGGTAAGGTAACACTTACTGGAGGACCGAACCCATAACTGTTGCAATAGTTCGGGATGACTTGTGGCTAGGGGTGAAAGGCCAATCAAACTCGGAAATAGCTGGTTCTCCGCGAAATCTATTTAGGTAGAGCGTCGACCGAATACCCCAGGGGGTAGAGCACTGGATGGGCTAGGGGTCCTCACCGGATTACCAAACCTAACCAAACTCCGAATACCTGGGAGTACTAGTCGGCAGACACACGGCGGGTGCTAACGTCCGTCGTGAAAAGGGAAACAACCCTGACCTACAGCTAAGGTCCCCAAGTTATGGCTAAGTGGGAAAGGATGTGAGGATCCCAAAACAACCAGGATGTTGGCTTAGAAGCAGCCATCATTTAAAGAAAGCGTAACAGCTCACTGGTCTAAATAAGGGTCTTTGCGCCGAAAATGTAACGGGGCTAAAGCCATACACCGAAGCTTAGGGTTTGGTCCGCAAGGGCCAAGCGGTAGCGGAGCGTTCTGTAAGCTGACGAAGCCATACCCGTGAGGGGTGGTGGAGGTATCAGAAGTGCGAATGCTGACATGAGTAACGTAAGGGGAGTGAGAGACTCCCCCGCCGAAAGACCAAGGGTTCCTGCTTAAAGCTAATCTGAGCAGGGTTAGCCGGCCCCTAAGACGAGGCGGAAACGCGTAGTCGATGGGAACCACGTTAATATTCGTGGGCTTGGAGGTAGTGACGGATCGCACAAGTTGTCCAATCTTATCGGATTGAACGGGCAGCGGAGCGGTTCCAGGAAATAGCTCCTCCTTATAAACCGTACCCGAAACCGACACTGGTGGTCAGGTAGAGTATACCAAGGCGCTTGAGAGAACTATGCTGAAGGAACTCGGCAAATTGCACGCGTAACTTCGGAAGAAGCGTGACCCTTTTCTACGCAAGTAGAGGAGGGTGGCACAGACCAGGGGGTAGCGACTGTTTATCAAAAACACAGGGCTCTGCGAAGTCGCAAGACGACGTATAGGGTCTGACGCCTGCCCGGTGCTGGAAGGTTAAGAGGAGGGGTGCAAGCTCTGAATCGAAGCCCCAGTAAACGGCGGCCGTAACTATAACGGTCCTAAGGTAGCGAAATTCCTTGTCGGGTAAGTTCCGACCTGCACGAATGGCGTAACGACTTCCCCGCTGTCTCCAGCATAGACTCAGTGAAATTGAATTCCCCGTGAAGATGCGGGGTTCCTGCGGTTAGACGGAAAGACCCCGTGCACCTTTACTATAGCTTTACATTGGCATTCGTAGTGGCATGTGTAGGATAGGTGGTAGGCTTTGAAACCTGGGCGCCAGCTCAGGTGGAGCCACCCTTGAAATACCACCCTTATTACTATGGATGTCTAACCGCGGCCCGTTATCCGGGTCCGGGACAATGTATGGTGGGTAGTTTGACTGGGGCGGTCGCCTCCTAAAGAGTAACGGAGGCGCGCGATGGTGGGCTCAGAACGGTCGGAAATCGTTCGCTGAGTGCAATGGCATAAGCCTGCCTGACTGCGAGACTGACAAGTCGAGCAGAGACGAAAGTCGGTCATAGTGATCCGGTGGTCCCGCGTGGAAGGGCCATCGCTCAACGGATAAAAGGTACGCCGGGGATAACAGGCTGATGACCCCCAAGAGTCCATATCGACGGGGTTGTTTGGCACCTCGATGTCGACTCATCGCATCCTGGGGCTGGAGCAGGTCCCAAGGGTATGGCTGTTCGCCATTTAAAGCGGTACGTGAGTTGGGTTCAGAACGTCGTGAGACAGTTCGGTCCCTATCTGCCGTGGGTGTAGGAATATTGAAAGGATCTGTCCCTAGTACGAGAGGACCGGGATGGACGGATCTCTGGTGGACCTGTTGTGGCGCCAGCCGCATAGCAGGGTAGCTATATCCGGACGGGATAACCGCTGAAGGCATCTAAGCGGGAAACCCACCTTAAAACGAGTATTCCCTGAGAACCGTGGAAGACGACCACGTTGATAGGCCGGGTGTGGAAGAGCGGCAACGCTTGAAGCTTACCGGTACTAATAGTTCGATCGGCTTGATCGTTCTCATTCCTTATGCTCATCGTGAACACGATGATCTGACCAGCGCTCACGCATGAGCGGCCCTTAACAGGGCCTATGCTCCGCGAGGGCGCCGGAAAACCGGCGACGCGCAGTCGCGCTTGCGGACTTTGTCCGTTAGCTAGACACAAACGTCGCCTTGGCACGAAAAAACAGCTTCTCGATATAACGTGCGTTTTGCCGACCTGGTGGTTATGGCGGAGCGGCTGCACCCGATCCCATTCCGAACTCGGCCGTGAAACGCTCCAGCGCTGATGGTACTTCGTCTCAAGACGCGGGAGAGTAGGTCGCTGCCAGGTCTGCAAAACGCACGTTGAACTCTCATCCGCAAACCGGATGAAACTGAATCTTCTCTCTACGAAAAGGCCCGCCAAGGGATCACGGGCCGCGCAAGCGGCCCTTTCATTTGGTCAGCCATATACCTATCTGTAAGCCATCCTGTTCATAGGCCCAGGCTTACGTCCAGATAAGCAAGCAAACGCTTGCTTCAGATCCGGAGCAGGCAAGAGCTTGCCCTGGAGAGTCCGGAGCAAGCAAGAGCTTGCCCTGGAGGTGACGCGGGGTGGAGCAGCCCGGTAGCTCGTCAGGCTCATAACCTGAAGGTCACAGGTTCAAATCCTGTCCCCGCAACCAACAAAAAAAGCCCGCTTCACGCGGGCTTTTTGCGTTCGGACCGTGATCGATGGCCGCGACCGGCTATTCAACGATCGAGGAGGGCAGCAAGGCTGGCGTGCTCGACTTTATTGACAGGTCCGCGAACCGGGGGGTGATGCCGCCTCGGCGCATTTCGGCGAGAGCTACACGTCGAGCATTGGGAGTTCGCCAGCCCGTCATGGCAAGCGATCTGCACGACAACAGCATGATTCGAGCGGCGGAGAGATCGTCGTACGAAGGCGCGAACCGTTGATTTAAACAACCCGCGCCTTGCCGAAGCTTTTCGTCGCGGGCCGCGTCAGCCAGCTCGCCGCAATGACGCCTGGAAGACCAGCGAGGTCCAGCTGTTGCTCGAGGCGAGATGGCAATAGAGCAGCGCAAGCGCGCCGGATTTCCTGAGATCGAGAAACGCCTCGTCGCTCAATTTGTTGAAGGCCGGCTCGTCGATCACCTGAAAGTCGGTGAGGTTGAGGGTCTCGCCGCCCTCCAGCGTCACCTTGCTCTGCCGCGGCGCGAACAGGCCGTGCGCGTCGATCTTGTCGATCATGGCGCGAGTCGCATTGAAGTCGGTCTGGAACTGGCTGCAGAAGGCGAGCGCCTGCTTCGAGGCCTCGTCCGGCTCGTTGCCGTCGAAGAAGGGCGTGATCTCGTCGCTGTCCTTGGACGAAGGCATCTGCTCGACGACGCGTTCGCTGGCACGGTCGATGCACAACGTCAGGCGGCCGGTCGTTTTCGATTCATCGGCGAGGATGAAGGGGTAACGGCGGACATAGGCGGGAATGTAATGCGGCTCCGCCCATTTGCCGTCGGCGCCTACGAACAGGTTCTGGTCCTGGCGCAGACCGGTGATGATGACAGGCGCCTTGGCGTCGCCAATGAAAACGATCGGATAGGAGCGCATCGCCGCCGGCATTTCCGATGCGACGACGGAGATGGCGTGCGCGGTGCGGGCAAAGGAGAAATCGGCCCGCGCCGTAAGGCCGAGTGAGCCGTGCCGCAGCGGATTGAGCGCCTCGGGTTTTTTGTAGAACAGCGGCAGCGCGTTGGTCGCGGTGCTTCCGGCCGGGGCCGTGTCTGTTTTCGCGTCAGTCATCCCTAGTGTTCTCCTCTTATACCATTCCGGTTTAGGCCAGTGGCTGCCGGTGCGCAACGCGTTGACGGCTGCTTCACCCTACGTGGCCAAGATAAATCTATCTGTTTGTTTGATCGTGCTCTTTTGTACTTCTGGAGATCGAGCTCTATAGACAGCACGCCATGAAGCGGCGAGATTGGCTGACGGGATAGACATCTCAAGAGAGCCGTCTGAAAGACAGACGAACCAGGGCAGGCGCATGGCATCGCTTTCGGATTTCGAGCAGGGGCAGAGCTTTTCCGTCGAAGCCGGCGGTCAGACGCTCACGATGGAACTGAGCGCGGTGCAGCCCATTGCCAACAGCCCGCGCGACGGCGGTGGCTTCACGCTGCTGTTCAGGGGGCCGCGCGACGCGGCGCTGCCGCAGGCTATCTATCGGTTCAACGGCAAAAGCGGCGCCCATGAGATCTTCATCGTGCCGATCGCTGCCGATGAGGCAGGGCGGCTTTACGAGGCGGTATTCAACTGATTTTTTTCGACCGGATCGGCCACGGGGACGCTCCGGCCATCAGGGCGATTTGGCAGCGCGGCGGCTCGACATATGATCGACTATATCGAGATTGCGGACGTATTTGACGGAGCGGCGTGTAGCGCACTGTGCGCGGAAATTCGGGCGGCCGTGGGCCGTCCGGCCGGCCTGCTGGGGCGTGCCGACCAGAAGATGGCATGGCCGGAGATCCGAAAGACCGTGCGCGCCGATGTTTCGCAGGCCACTGAAGAGCGAGTGAGTGCCCTGTTGGCGCAGCAGAAGGCGGCTCTGGAGCGGCATTTCGGGCTGCTGCTCGGCCAGGTCGAGAAACCTCAGTTCCTTCACTATCGGCAAGGCGATTTCTTTGTGCCGCACCAGGATGGCAACACGCCGCTCATTCACGACGAGTCGCGGTTCCGAAAGATCTCGGCGGTGATCTTTCTCAACCGTCAATCGGACAACCCTTCGCCAAAAAGCTATGCAGGCGGCTCGCTGGTCCTGCATGGGCCTTACAGCGGCCCGGGCCTGCGCGTTGCCATGCCCGCGTTGCCGGGCTCTCTCGTCGCCTTTCGTTCGGAAACGACGCATGAAGTCACCCCGGTCACGCGCAACGAACGTTTCACCATCGTCTCCTGGTATCGCGGCACGTGACGACCGGCACGGCCCTTACGGCGAACGGATCATCAGGTCGTAGACGCCCTTGTCCTCGGCAACGGTGAAGCCGAGGCGTTTGTAGAGCCGCCGCGCTGGATTGTTCTTCTCGACATGGATCGAGACCGACTTGCCGGCGGCGGCGGCCTCATCGATGAGATCGGCGAGCAACGCACCGCCAGACCCCTTGCCGCGATGCGCCGGCAGGAAGGCGATATCTATGATGCAATGCTCGCTCGCCGAGCGCTCGATATACAGGCGACCGATATCTTGCCTTGCCTGCTCGATCACCAGCCAGTCGGCGTTGGGATAGTATTTCTGGTAATGCGCGTGCTGCGCTTGAAACTGCATGTCGAGGAACGCCGTTTTCTGCGCGTCGCTCCACGGCGTGACGGCAAGTTCTTCGGCGCGGGTCGAGGCGTAGAGCGCCGACAGGAACGGCAGATCGGCGTCCGCCATCGGGCGGAACGTCAGATCAATCCGCGCCGCGCGCACCCAGCAAAATATAACAGGCCCGTTGTCCACAATCGGAAGCTGGATCATGGAGTGGCGCTTACGGACGCGCCGGATAAACGCCTTGCATGGCAATGATGAACGTCATCGCCAGATAGGGAGGCAGGTTGTTGTGAGGCAACGTACTGCCAGTTATGCTCAGTGCCTGGGGGTCCATCTGGACCAGATTTTGCGAAGTGTTGTTCTGATACAGCGTTCCGCCCCCCGACTTCCCCAGAACAACCGCATCGGTAAGAGTTCCCTGGGCGCCACTCTCGGTGGATATCGCGACAAAATGATTATGTTGCGGCATTTCCGTTTGCAGAAGGGTGACGGACGTTTCGCCACCCGTCTCGCCGAGAAACCGCTCCGACAAGCCATTGCCCTGTCCTTGCCCCATGGGCGCGGAGCCAGCCATATTCGGCAACGCGAAGGTCGACTTGCCGTCGCCGCCGTAAACTGTGCCCAGCAGCGAAAACAGCGCCGTATTCTGCGAGATTGGCAGGAGCTGGCCATCGCAGGTCGCCCACCCCGTCGGGGCGAAATCTCCGGCAAAAATTCGAATTTCGGCGACGAACGGATTGGTCATGGCAAGTCTCTAGCTTTGCTGGGGGAAGATGCCAAATAGCGAGATGATGAAACTGACGGCGAGGAACGGCACCATATTGTCGTGAGGCTGGCTGCCGCCGGCCGGCGAAATGGCTCCGGCGGCCATGTTGCCATCAGGTGCGATACCCACATAGGGCGTCAGCAGGCTCGATGTCGCCAGGACACCGCCGGACGGACCCGGATTCTTGGCGATATTCGACGAACCGGTCCAGGTATGGGAATGGTTCGGCATTTGTTGGGTTGAAACAGTGACGGATTCGACCCCGCCCAGTTCTCCAATGATATAGGTCTGGCTGACCAGCGGGCCCTTGCCAGCATGGACGGGGATGCGGGATGCGAGGTTGGGCAGGGCGAATGTTTCCTCCCCGTCGCCGCCATAGGTCGTACCGATCAGATTGAACAAGGTTTCGTTCTCGGAGATCGGCATCAACTGGCCTTGGCAGAACGCCCAGCCATTCGGAGGGAAATTGCCACCGAACATCCTGATCTCGCCGACAAAAGGTTGGCTCATCGAAGCGTCCTCTTAATTTCGCGACGGGAATATGCCTTGCAGGGCAATGATGAAATTCAAGACGAGATAGGGCGATCTGTTCTCATGCGGCTGGCCGCCACCGACGAAAGTGATGTTTTCCTTCGCCATAGCCACCGCGCTGCCAGGCGGCTGATAGATCGGGCTGGCGTTCGCCCCCAACAGCGCGCCGGATGGATTGTTGACGTTGCCGGCAGTGTTCGATGCGTTGACGAAATGGTTGTGTGTCGGCATTTCGCCGAGCGTGAGCGTGTGAAACTCTTCGCCGCCCTGGCCGCCGACAATTGCACCAATAGGGCCGCCCGTATGAACCGGCGCACGTCCCCTCATATCCGGAAGGGCAAAATTTGTCTGGCCGTTGCCGCCGTACCTGGTGCCAAGAAGTGAGAACAATGGCTGGTTCTGGTTAAGCGGCAACAACTGGCCGTTACAAAATGCCCAGCCGCGCGGTGCATAGTTCCAGGAAATGATCTTGACTTCACCTAAATAAGGCTCACTCATCCCCGTTCCCTCCGTTGGCCGCTTACTGTCTGAATTCTTGTATTATGCCTAAGTAAGACAACAAGTCGATATCAGAGTCATAAAATATATTTCCTGGGACGAAATCCAAGGTTGCTGACTACGGTGTCGCGGCAGGCAGCAGTGGCAGCGGCTGGTTGAAGAACGTCCGGGTGTCCGTCAGTGCCGTTGCCCCGCCATTGACGGTTTCGATACCGGCCTCGCTCGCCTGCGGTACGTTGATCGTGCCGTCGGCGCCGCCGAGGCCGTCCGCGAGGAAGCGGATGGCATTGGCGTTGTTGACGTTGGTGATGGTGTTGGCATGAACGTCGGCATTGATGATAGCGCCGGCAAATGTGGCGGTGACCGTGATGCCGCGGCTGTCGGCATTGTCACGAATGGTGTTGTTGGTGACCGTCGCGTGCACGGTGCCCGGCTGCACGAGCTGCGTGATCGAGACGCTGTCGCCACCGCTTATGCCGTTGACGCCGATGCTCTGGATAATGTTGTTGTCGATCAGCACCTTGGCGACGCCGAGGCTTTCATGCCCAATCCTGATGCCGTTGCCGGTTCGCGATCCCGAGGTTGCTACGCCTTGCGTACCGATGACGTTGTTGGCGATTGTGCCGTCAAGCGTCCGTGCGAGGTCGCCGCTGCTGAACACGTTGATGGCCGTCGAGTCGCTGTTGGTGACGGTGTTGTTCCGGACGGTGAAATTCAGATTGCCGCCCGTGCCGGCGCCGGAATTGCTGCTCTGGGTGAGGTTGATGCCGTTGTTCAGATTGTTGAATAGATTTCCCGTGGTCTCGCCGATGTGAGCGTTGACGGTACCGTCATTGGCAATGACGAACAGACCGGTTCCAGGGATGACTCCCGGTCCGGGATAGGCGTTGTTGCCGGTGAAGGTTGCGCCGTCGACGGTCAGCGTCATCGTCGGCGCGCCGGCGACACCGGCGCCGTCCGCCTCGAAGATGAAGTCGCTGCCGGCATTGTTTGAGGCGCCGTTGTTCGAGAACGTACCGCCGCTCACCACAAGGTTCGTCAACGTGCCGCCGGAATTGATGACTTGCACATTGTGGGTGAAAGAGTTCGAGACAGTAAGGTTGGTGAACGTGGTGACGTGCGAGGCGTTGCCGGTAAGTTCGTTGAACAGGATTCCGGACTTGGTGTTGGCATCGGCATTGCTGTTCAGGGTCAGACCGTTGAGCACCACGCCGTTGACCCGCAGCCCCTTTATGCCGTTGCCCGCATTGTCGCTGATGATCATGTTGCTCAGGCTGACATCCTGAGTGTCGGTCAGGCTGACGCCATCGCCGGTCGAGTTCTGGATCGTGCCGCCGCTGCCCCCCGTCGCGCCGGTGCCGGTCACCACCAGATTGCCGCTGGTGCCGGTGTTGTTGAGCACGATGCCGTTGGCTGCACCATTGGACGCAATGCTCCTGAACGTCACGTCGCCGGCGCCGATCGTCGTGTTGGCGACATTAAGAGCCGTGCCCGTGCCGGACGCGATGGTGTTGCCGGTGCCCTGCACCGTCACCGTGCCGCCGCCGGTGGCTGCCGGACCGGGGCCGGTGGCGCTGAAACCGGCGCCGCTGGTCGTGGCGATGACCAGCCCGCCATTGGTGAAGTTGATCGTCGCGCCGGCATTGTCGCTCAGGCTGACGCCAGCCGCCGTGGTCGAGGTGATCGATTTCGACGCGCCGGAGAAGGTGATGATGCCGGCGACATTGTCGTCCAGCAGGATGCCGATCTGGCCCGCCGCATTATGCGTGATGTTGCCCGACAGGGTGATGTTGCCGGCGGTCAGGGCGCGATCCTGGATGTTGACCGCCTGGCCGGTGCTGCCGCTGGTGATCGCGCCGGCATAGGTGAACGCCGCCGTGCCGCCGCTGTTGGCGGTGCCTAGGCCATCGCCGATACGGATCACGGCGCTTGTTCCGCCCACCAGCGCGCCGGTGCCGAGGTCGATCGCTCCCGAACCGGTGACGGAATCGAGGATGACGGCGCTGGTGCCGCCGGCGCCTTTGTTTGTGGAAGCGAAGGTCACGCCGCCCGCCGCGATAGCAACGCTGTCAAGGTTGACCGCGACGCCGCTGCCGGTCGAAATCGTGTTGCCCGAGCCGATAACGGTCACGGTGCCAGTACCGTTGCTCGTGGCGTTGAAGCCGGTGCCGGAGGTGGTGGTGATGGCCAGGCCGCCGCCGGTGAAGTTGACCGCGGTGTTGGTGTTCGCCGTCAGGTCGACGGCATTGTTGGCTCCGGTGGTCAGTATCTTGCTGGCGCCGGAGAAGTTGATCGTGCCGCCGGTGTTGGCGTTGACGAGGATCCCGTTGGCCACGCCGCCGGTGGCGCTGAGAGTGCCCGACAATGTCGTGGTGCCGGCGGTGCGGGTGGAGATGCTGACGACGTTTCCGGCCGTGGTCTTGGTGACCGAGCCGGCATAGCTGACATTGGCCGAGCCGCCGGTGACCAGGAAGGCCGCGCCGGTCGCGCCGCCGAGCGCACCGGAGCCGAGGCTGACAGTGCCGGCGCCGGTGACATTGGTCAGCGACACGTTGTTGGTTCCGCCGGTCGAATTGGTCGAGGTGAAAGCGATGCCGGTGGTGGTGGCGATGCCGTTGAGGTTGACCGCCTGCGCGGAAGTGGAGCTCACCGTGCCGGTCGTCACATTGACCGTGCCGCCATTGATGGCGCTGAATCCGGTGGTGCCGTTGGTGACGATGTCGAGGTTTGCGAAGCTGACGGTCGAGGCCGTGGCGCCGTTGTTGATTGCGACTGCGGTGCCGGTCATCGGCGTCGTGGTGCCGAGATCGACCGTACCGGTGAAGCTCACCGTATTGGCCGCCGTCGCGCCGGAAATACTAATGCCGCTGGCAGCGCCATTGGCGATCACCGAGCCGGCGAAGGTGAAACTGCCGCCAGCGCGGGTCGAGATCGTGGCCGCCGCGCCCGACGTGCTGATGATAGAGCTGGCGCCGTCGAAGCTGATCACCGCGTTGCCGCCGGTCACCGAAAGGCCGCTGCCGCCCGATATGTCGACATTGGTACCGGCAATCGTGCCGCCAGCGCCCGACGCGCCACCGAAGGCGATGCCGGTTCCGGTCGCCGCCGTGGTGATGTTGACGTTGGTCAGCGTCGTCGTGCCGGTGGTGTTGTCGAGTTTGAAAGCAATGCCGGTGGCGCCGGTGCTGGTGACGTTGGTGATGGTGGTGTTGGACGCGTTCAGCCACACATCGCTGGCGTTGCCGGAGAAAGTAACGTTGTTGATCGTCGTGCTGTTTGACGGCGTGATCTCGATACCCTGCGTGGCGAAATTGCTGATGGTCATGTTGCTGATGACGGTATTCGCAGCACCCGCGCCATTGTCCTTGACGCCACGCGCGGCACCCGCCGGGCTGCCATTCAGGATGAAGCCGTCGATGATGTTGCCGCTGGCGCCGAGCGTGATGACATTGTTGCCGGCGCTCGTCGTCAGCGTCGCGGCGCCATTGGGCGTCTGGTCGATGATCGAGATGCTGTTGCTGGCGAGCTGGATGGTGGAGGGCACCGTCAGCGCCAGATTGATGTTGCCGTTGCCGAAGCCGCGCACCTGCTCGCCGGTGGCGAGAGCCAGCGTGTCGTTGCCATTGCTGCCTGCCGCGGTGATGGTGCCGCCATCGTTGACGAGAACCAGAATGTCCGTCGCCACGGCTGCTGCTTCGGCGGTGGCCAGCGTCGCGAGATTGTTCTGGTCGCGACCGCTGCCGTCACCGGTCGCGGACGCGCCGACGAAATAGACCTTGCCGACTCCGAAGCCCAGGCCGGGAGCCGACTGGAAGTTCACATCCTGGAAATTGTAGGTGCCGGCAACCGGCGCACTGGATGCGTCGATGCCTACATTGGCGCCGATGGTCGAGAGCTGGTCGGTCGCCGATTCGCCGTCGCCATAGGTGAAAGCGAGGTTGGTGGCGCTGTTGAGGAACACGCCGGTGTTGACGCCGGCAATGCTGGAGCTGGCGCCGCCGACAACGGCATCGCCGAGGCGTACCGTCTGGCCGCCAGTGGTGCCACGCAGGTCGACGCCTATCGAGGTGCCGGCGGCGGCGGCATTGGTGACATCGAAGTCATTGGCCGTCACCGCCGCATTGATGGTGGCACCGTTGAGGTCGAAGGCCACGCCCGTGGTGCTGTTCAGGCCGATGTCGAGATCGTTGAAGGACAGCGCCGCGCCAAGCGTGCCGGAAACATCGACACCACGCGTGGTGATGCCTTGCAGGTTGACCGTGCCGAGAATGATGGCCCCGCCGCCGGACGAGGCGATATTGGTCAGCGAGATGCCGGTTGCGGCGGCAGTGGCCGAAACACTGTCGAAATTCATGCCCGCAGCGCCAATCGTAACGCCATTGAGGTTCAACGCGGTGCCGCCGGCCGTCGTGGTGATGCTGTTGTCGCTGAGGAGCGCGCCGACGCTGACCGTGCCACCGCCGCTGGCGTTGAAGCCCGTGCCGGAGGTGGTGGTAATCACCAGGCCACCCGTATCGAAGTTGATCGTCGCGCCGGTGTTGGTCGTCAAGTCGACCGCCGTATTGGCGCCAGTGGTCAGCGTCTTCGTGCCACCGCTGAGAGTGATGGTCCCGCCGGAGTTGCCGTGGACATAGATACCATTGTCGAAACCGCCGGTGGCGCTGAGCGCGCCGGACAGTGTGACCGAACCGCCGGTGACGCCGGAGATGTCGACGATCTTGCCGGCGGTGGTCTTGGTGACGGAGCCGCCATAGCTGACGGTCGCAGCGCCGCCATTGACCAGGAATGCGACGCCCGAAGCGCCGCTCAATGCGCCGGATCCGAGGCTGACTGTTCCGGTGACATTGGCCAGGCCAACATTGTTGGTGCCGCCGCCCGACGAGGTCGAGTCAAGCGCAATGGTGGCGGCGACGTTGGTGAGGCTGATCGACTGACCGCTGGTCGAATTTACCGTCTGGGCTGCAGCGGAAGCGGTGATGCCCATCGTGCCGCCGGTGCCCACGATGGCCGTGCCGGTCGTGGTGTCGATGGTCACACCGCCGGTGAAGCTTGTCGTGCCGCCGCTCTGCGACAGGCCGACGCCGCTCGTCGTATCGATGTTGGCGAGGCCGGTGACGTTGACCGTGCCTGATACCACATGGATGCCGTCGCCGGCCGTGGCGGTGTTGTTGACCGTCACCGCGCCGAAGGTGAACGTACCGGTGTTGGCGCCGGTGACGTCTATGCCGAAGCTGCTGGTGCCGGTGATGGTGGTGGCGCCGCTGACCGTGACGGTGGCGTCAACGCCATTGAAGGCGATGCCGTTGACGCCACCGTAGGCGGTGATGCTGTCGAACTGGATATCGCCGGATACACCGGATAGCGTCAGGCCATAACCGCCGACGCCATTGGTGCTTGTGCCGGCGACGAAGGCGCCGCCGTCGACCTGGTCGATGCCGACAGTCGCTGGAACGGCATCGAAGGTTACACCGCTCACCCCAAAGCCGCCGGTTTCGCCATTGTTGCCCAGAAGCGTGATGTCGGAGAAGGCGCTGACCTTCATCAGCCCGGCGCCGACCGTGCCGTCAACCTTGGCAATGTCGCCGCCGGTTGCCGACAGGATCAGGTTCGACAGTGCGATCTGGCTGGCAGCGGCGCCGTCGGTAAGCGACAGGGCGCCACCGGTGCCGCCGGCGATCGTGGCGCGGCGCAGGATAAGATCGGTGATGTTGGTGCCGGAGATGCCAAGGCCCGCACCGGTGTTCTGCACGATGACATTTTCGATGCCGGCCTTGCCGGAGAAATCGATGGTGTTGCCGTTCGCGGTCGTCAGCGTCGCCAGCACGCTGTCGACATTGGACGCTGCCGTGATGACGGTCGAGGCATTGATGCCGCTGAAGCTGAAGTTGCCGCCGAGGCCGCCGCCGACGGCGCCCAGCGGCGCGGTATCGATGGAATCGCCGGCCTTGAGACCGATCAGGATCTGGCCATCGGCAAGGTTGAGCGTGTTGTTGCCGCCGCCATTCTGCTGAGCCTGCATCATGTCGATGAGGTTGCTGGTGCCGTTCTGCGACGTGTCGACAAGGATGACAACCGAGGCGCCCGACGCTTCCGCGCCGGCAATCGAGCCCGGATTGGCGGCGGTGCCGTCGCCGTCGCCGTCCTGATCGACATAATAGGTGGTCGGTCCCTGGGCCTCGGAGAGGTCGCCGATGAAGCCGCCATTTGCGCCGTCGACATCCTGGAAATTATAGGTGCCGCCGACCGGGAAAACGCCGGTGGAATTGAGGATGTCGATTGCCTTGACCGTCGACAGCTTGTCGACCGCGCTTTCGCCGTCGCCATAGATCAAGTTGATCGCCGTCGTCGGGGTGAACTGGAAGCCGATGCCGGGTCCGGCGCCGGCGCCGCCGATGGTGGAGGATGCGCCGGCCGTGTTCGGATCGCCGAGCTGGATGGTGCCGGTGCCGGTGGTGTTGGACAGGTTGACGGCGGTGGTGCCGGTCGAGGAAGCACTGGTGAGCGTGAAACCGCCAGTCGTGAAGATGCTGTTGACGACGGCATCGGCGAAGGTGATGCCGGTCGAATTGTCGCCGGGCATGGCGATGGTCAGGCTGGCGAAGTTTACCGTCGAGCCGAGCGTGCCGGAAATGTCGACGCCGGTCGAGGTGATGCCTTGCAGGTTCACCGTGCCGAGATTGAGCGTGCCGCCGCTGACATTGTTGAGCGAAACGCCAGTCGCCGCTCCATTGACCGAGATGGAGCTGAAATTGATGCCGCCGGCGCCGACCGTCGCGTTGTCGAGGTTGAGCGCGGTGCCTGTCGTCGTGGTTATCGAGTTGCCCGTGCCGCTGACGCTGACCGTGCCGGCGCCGAAAGTGCTGGCGGTGAAGCCGGCGCCGCTCGAGGTGGTGATGACCAGGCCGCCATTGGTGAAGTTGAGCGTGCCCATGCCCTGGGTCGGGCTGATGCTGGGCAACTTGACGATCGCGTCGTTGGTGCCGCTGCTGGTGTTGAAGATCTTCGACGCACCGGAGAAGGTGGCCGTCCCGTTAGACGATCCGTCAAACCGCACGCCGATGCCCGTGCCGGTATGATCGATCGTGCTTGAAATATTGTAGACGCCGTTGGCGTTGCCGGTGAAGACGAAGGCCGCCGTACCAATGCCAGTTGCTGCCGTAGTCGAAACGACCGAACCGCTCATGTTGAGCTCGCTCCAGTCGGCCACGGCCTGCACGACCATGCCGGTGTCGACCTTGATCGAGCCGTTGTAGTTCAGCGTGGCGTGAATGAGGTCGTTACCGCCGCTGACGGCGATAGCCGCACCGGTGGTGCTTGTCGTCGCGCCGATGCTGGCGACGCCGCCATTGCCGCCAACGTTGATGATTCCTGCCTGCAGGCCGTTCGTGACAATGCCGGCTTCCCCACCGTCGATGGTCAGGGTGGAGCCGGCGACGTTGGCGATGTTTATGGTGCCCACTTGCGGGCCGCCGATATCGAACCCTCGGTAGCTGACGTCGAGATCGGTCGTGCCGGTGAAATTCACCGCACCGGCGCCGAGCAGGGCGTTCAGCGAGGCGCCCATGTAGCCGGTATCTTTCAGGCCGCCAATGTTGACGTCGCCCGCCAGATTGGACCCTGTCAGCAAGACGCCGGCAGCGTCCGATGTCGATACGGCCGAGACGCTGTCGAAGGTGACGCCGGCGGCGCCGACGTCGGCGAGGACAATGAACAGACCATTGCCGCCGGAGGCGATCTTGTTGCCGGTGCCGGAGACGCTGACGGTGCCGCCGAAGGCGGCGCCGAAGCCTTCTCCGGTCGTTGTCGTTATATCCAGGCCGCCATTGGTGAAGTTGATCGTGCCGTCCGTGTTGTCATACGGGACGATGGCGGAGAGGGGGCCCGTGTAGCCGATCTGTACAGCTGTCGTCGCGCCAGAGCTTATCTTCTTGCTGCTTCCCGAGAAGGTGACGGTCGCCGCCGTGCCGTTGGCGATGCCACCGATGAAGATCTGGCCGCCATCGGCTGCGTTGCCGTCGGTCAGATTGCCCGACAGCGTCACCGAGCCGCCGGTCAGTTCCTGGATCGAGACGGCGGCCCCGGTGCCGTTGCTGGCGATGGTGCCAGCATAGGAGATGATTGCATTGCCGCCGCTCTGATCGGCCGCCGAGCCGACATTGAAGGCTGTACCCGAACCGGTGTTGGTCAGCGTGCCGGTGCCGAGCGCGACCGTACCGGTCAGATGCTGCAGGTCGACGCCGCTGCCGGAACTGAAGCTGGCGCTTGTCGAGGCGAAATTGATGTTGGCCGCAATGCCGTCGAGCGCCACCGCTCCCGCATTGGTGGCATTGATCGTTCCGGTCGTGACGTTGACCGAGCCGCCTCCGGTTGCAGTGAACGCCGTTGCGGCGTCCGTGGTGATGTCGACATCGGCGAAGGTGATTGTGGCGCCGGTGTTGTTGGTCAGCGATACGCCGCTGCCGCCGATCGTCGCCTTGTCCGTGAAGTTGACCAAGCCGCCGGTGCGGTTGGCGATTGCGATGCCGCCACCGGTCAGCGTGCCGGGCGTCGCGCTGTTGGGCAAGGTGCCGCGGGTGACCGTAATGTTGCCGTTGCCGCCGTCGACATCGAGCAGCGTGCCGGCAACGTTGATATTGTTGTTGATAATCGACAGGTTGCCGGTGAGGCCGTCGACGTTGAACGCCGTCTGGCCGGCAGCGACATTGCTGACGGTGACGCCTTCGATAACGATGCCGCCGGAATTGTTGAAGCCACCCACGCTCTGGTCGATGACGAACACCGAGCCGCTGCCGCCGCTGTAGTCGAAGGCGGTGTTGCGCACCTGATTGCTGCCGAGCAGATGAAGGGTGTCGCCCGTGCTCTTGACCACGCCCTCATCGCCGGTGACATTGCCGCCGGTGGCGCCGAGATTGCCCTGCACATTGACCGGCTGGAACGTACCGGAGGTGAGGATGGAATTGCCGTTGCCGAAACCGGTGATCGACTGTCCCGAATCGAGCGTGAACGGCGTCGCGCTGAGGTCGACGATGCCGACAAAGGCGAAGGTCTGCGTGCCAACCATGGCATCGGCCTGGGCGGCCGTCACGGTGGTGACATCGGCGCTCAGCCCGTTCGTGCCCGCGTGAATAGTGCCGCCTGTCTGTGAGATCATGACGACCCCGCCGACAGTTACCGCCAGTTGGGCATCGCCGGTGAAGACGACATCGTCGAAGTCGTAGTTGCCGAGCGCCGGATCCAGCCCGATCGTATTGACAGTGTAGCCGCCGGTTGCGGCGGTGATGAAGGATTCCAGCCCATCGGCGGAATTGCCGTCGCCGAAGGCGAAGTTGGCGTTGGCCGACGTGGCCGTGGTGCCGCCTGACGACAATTCGACACCGACGCCGACATTGTCGATCTTGGAGCCCTGCAGGAAGGTGATCGTCTTGTTGCCGGTCGTCGACGACAGGTCGATGCCGCGCGAGGTCAGGTCGCCGGTGCCGGTAATGCTGGTCAGCCCGAAATCGGCTGTCGTTGACGAGCCGCTGAAGTCAATGCCCGTCTGGTTCAGCCCTTCGCCGAGCAACACCGTCGTCGTACCGAAACTGACGTCGTTGTTTGTGCCGCTGAAGTTGATGCCCGCGCTGCCATCGGCAGAACCGATGACAACGATGGTGGGGCCAGAGAATGTGACTAACCCGGTATTGCCCCCAATATCGATGCCGTTGAGGCCGGCCTGGCTGATTTCCGCATAGCCGAAGCTGACTGCCCCGGTATTGCCGCTTAGCGCAATGCCATTGCCGAGCACCTGGCCGATGAAAACGTCGCCGCTGAAGCCAACCGTTGCCGTGCTGCCGCTGATCGAGATGCCGTCGCCGGTGGTGCTGCCGATCGTCGTCGGGCCGGTAACGCTGACGCTGCCGCTGACGCCCGAAAGGCTGACGCCGGTTGTGCCGCCGACGTGGCCGATGTTGGAGAGCGTGACACCGAGCCCGATATTCGACGCCGTAAAGGCGGATGTGGTGTTGTTGTTGACGGTACCGCCGTCGATCGAAAGCGAGCCGGTGCCAGTTGACGTGGCCTGGACGCCGCTGCCGCCATTGCTGGTCGCGTTGAGCGTCTGGAAGCTGGTGATGGCATTGCTGTTGATCAGCAAGCCGTCGCCGGCATTATCCGACACCGTCGTCGTGCCGGTGAAATTGTAGGTGCCGTCGCCCTGGATCGACAGCCCAGCGCCGCCATTACCGGTCGAGCTCAGATTGCTGCCGGAAACGTCGTTGGCGCCATCGAACAGCACGCCATTGAGGGCGGCCCCCGACACGGTCATGCCGGTCAGCACGACGCCGGTAACGCCGCTGCCATGGATGCCGTTGGCGGTACCGCCGGAGATGTTGAAGTCCTGGAGCGAGGTATTGTTGGCCAGCGTGACGACGTCGCCGCCGCCCGAAGCGGTCAGCGTTGCGGCACCGGCCGCATCCGAGATGGTGCTGCCGTGATCGACGTTGTCGCCGGTCACATTGATCGGCAGGCCGCCGAGCGAGAAGGTGCGGCCGTTGCCGAAAGAGGCCAGGGTCTGCCCCGCTTCGAGCGTAAAGCCGTCGGTGTCGTCGATGACACCGCGATTGACCAGCACGAAAATCGCGGTGCCGTCGGTATTGTTGTCGGCGTCGGTGATCGAAGCCAGGTCCGAAAGCGAGGTACCGTCGCCTGTGCCGCCTGCGGCGACAAAGATCAGCTGCGTCTGGTCGAACAGTTGCGGCCCGTTGAACGTCGTCGTGCCGAATGCGTATTGGCCCGAACCGGAATTGAGGCCGCGTGCGTCGAGCGAGGCGAGGTTGCCGCCGATCGAGCCGCCACCGAAGGTGAATTGGGCGTTGGCGGTGTCGGCCGGCGAGCCGGCAATGCCGAGCCGCACGCCGGTGCCGACATTGGCGATGGTGCCGCCATTGGTGATGATGATCGTGCCGCCGTTGGTCTGGACAAGGTCGATGCCGATGGACGTCGTGCCGCCGGTGCCGTTTATGTTCAGCGACTGCGCCGTGAAATTGGTCTGGCTGCCGGAGAAGTCGAGGCCGATGCTGGAGCCGAGCCCCGAGATGATGATGTTGCCGGCGATGACGGACGCATTGACGCCGGTAAACACCATGCCGTCGGTGCCGGGATCGGTGATGTTGATGTCGCCGAAGCGGATCGCGGCCGGCGAATCCGTGATCGCGATGCCCGGTCCGGTCGTGTTCGAGATCGTCGTCGCGCCGTTGACGGTGAAGCTGCCCGAAAGATTCTCGAGCACGACGCCCGATGCGCCGCCGGTCTGGGTGATCGAATCCAGCACGATATGGGCGGTGATCGGATCGATGAAGACACCGACGCCGTCGTCGCCGAGCGCCTTGTTGGCCGACACCTGGCCGCCGCTGATGTCGATCGAGCCGGCGACCCCGGTGCCCTTCACGGTAATGCCGGCATCGTTGTTGTCGAGCGAGTTGAGGGTGGCGAAAGTGTAGGTGCCGTGGCCGGTTATATCCAGGCCGTCGTCGCCATTGCCCTGCAGCAGCGTCGTGCCGGTGAGGTTATAGGTGCCGTCGCCTTCGATGTGCAGTCCGTCGAGGCCGTTGCCGGTCGCGGTGAAGTTCGAGCCATTGACGCCGGTCGATGTACCGGTGAAGTCGGCGCCGTGGCCGCCGGTGCCGGTGACCGTGACGTTGGTCAACGTGGCGCCGGTGATGTTGTTGCCGAGGATGCCGTCCTTGCCGCCTGTGATGATGATGCCGCTCAGCGTGTTGCCGTTGGCGAGCGTCAGGACGTTGTTGGCGGGGTTGGTGCCCTGGAGGGTGCCGTTGGATCCGCCAAAATTGTAGGTGCCGATGCTGCCGTCGACGAGCCGCGCCTGGACGCCCCCGCCACCGCCGATGACGGTCTGGCCGTTGGCGAGCGTCACACCGGCTGTCGTAATGTTGCCCTTGCCGCCGAGCGCGACGACGACGCCGTTCGCGCCGGCGCCGGCGACCGCATTGTCGAGCGTGGTCGGGTCGCCGATCGTGCCGAGGCCGAGCGCGTCGTTGTCACCATCGGCAAAGAAGAACTGGCCGAATGCCGTGTTGGTGGCGGCATTGATCGCCACCCGCGTCGACGTGCCGGTAACTTTGTCCTGGCTCTCGATGCGAACGCCGATGTCGCCACGCACGCGCTCGTTGACGCGTTTGCGCAGGCCGGGGCTGACCGGATAGACCGGCTCGGCGCCGTCATCGGCCGAAGACGAGCCCTTGTCGAAAGCGTTGAGCGGCACCGTCAGCCGGATGCTGCCGGCGAACTGGGTGTCATCGCGGTTGTCGTTGCGCACCTCGCCGGTGAAGGTCAGCGACGTGCCTTTGCCGATGACGTCGCCGATCGAATATTCCAGGCCGGCCTTGGCGCCGGTGATGCTGCCGTCGTCGCCGTCGGGATCGCCGAAATGGTAGGCGCCGACATCGAAACGCAGTGAATGGTTCTCGGGCAGGTTGAGCGGCACCTGAACGCCGACCTCGCCCTCGATGCCCCAGGCCGCGTAATCGCGGTGGGCGATGGCCGATATCTGCTCGATCAGCTGATGACCGACCAGCGACAGGCTCGACTCTTGCCCGGCCGTGCTGCGGTCGCCGCTGATCGGCAGATAGACGTTTACGTGCGCATCGTATTTTGAGGTGATGGCCTCGAGGCCGAGCGTCGAGGCGACGAACTGGTGACTGTCGTGGTTCTGGATGTTGAGATAGGCGTAGCCGCCGATCATCAGATCCGGATTCACGATGCGGCGAACGCCGAGGCCGACGTCCTGGCCGAAGCCGTCGTCGAAATCGTATTTCGAGCGCACATCGAGAAAGAGAACGGATTCGAGGTTCTGCTTCAGCGGCAGGAAACCCTCGATCGCCGTGTTGCCGCCATTGTTGTTGGCGCCGATGATGGCGCGGACCTGCGGCTGCCACAGTCCGGTGTCGCCGGCATGGGCGGCTATGCCGGTAAGGGCAAGTGCCAGAGTGGACAGCGCAGTCGTCTTCCAGAGATGCCTGGAAAAACCTGACCGGCGATACTTGCTATTCGCCCGGAAGCTTCTTCCGTGCGTCGCCATGTCATTGATCTGCCGAGTTTTCTCGGTCGTCTCCATCCCTTGCGAACCCCGACGAGTACACGCTCCGTCGCTAATACTATCCGAATCCCAGTGTATAGCGAGCATGATTGTTTGCTTTACACGTACAAGATTTCAAAGTTGTTTATTGTGGTAATCCAGCAACAGTAATTTAGCCGGCGCTCATGTAGCGTATTGGCTTCCCCGCCAGGCTCGGCTGTTGTATCAACGCGCTGGGCGAAACCCTGACACGACGAGGATCGGGTGGCTTCATTGCTGAGAACCGTTTGTGGGCGGGCCGCCTGGGTCGGCGCGCTATGGCTGGTCGTGTCGGCAGGGTCGGCGCTTGCCGAAGAGCCGAAGTCAACCAAATCTGCCGAGACAAAGCCTGCAGAAGGCAATCCATGGTCGCTAAACTGCGCTAGCGGATCGGCCGGCACCGAGCTTCAATGCCAGGTCTCCCAAAACCTTACCGAGGCCAAGACGGGGCAGCGCGTTCTTACCGTTACGGTTCGCCGCGGCAACGGCAATGGCAACCTCGCGATGCTGCTGGCCTTGCCGCACGGGCTGTTCCTGCCTTCCGGCGCCTCGTACCAGATCGACCAGGGGCAGAAGACGACCATCGCCATCCAGACCAGTGACCAGAACGGCGCCTATGCGGCGACCCCTTTGTCGGCGGACCTCCTCAAGGCGATGAAATCGGGAACCAACCTGAACATCGGCATCGAGTCGGTGACGCGCAAGCCGGTGACCATTCCGGTCTCGCTTGCCGGATTCACTGCCGCGATCGACAAGCTTCAAGCGTTGAAATAGCCGGCCTATCTCGGCAGATGCGTAAGCATCAGCTTACGTTATGGACTAGCCGGGCTCACACGTGCTTGCGGCCGCCTGTCTCGCGGAACCAGCTGTCGGGGTAGGGGTACCACCAGTCCTTGATCGCCGGTCTGTGGTCGATGATGACCATCTTGGAGCGTCGGAAGGCGTCGAGTCCCTGGCGTCCCAGCTCGCGGCCAAGGCCTGATGCCTTCCAGCCGCCGAAGGGCAGGGCGTCATTGTCGATCAGCGGGTTGTTGACCCAGACCATGCCGGCCTCGAGCCGCTCGGCCGCTTCATGCGCCTCGGCGAGGTCGGTGGTGAAGACCGAGGCGCCGAGCCCGAACGGGCTGTCATTGGCAAGCCGGATCGCTTCGTCGAAATCCTTTACGCGGCAGATCGCTGCGACCGGCCCGAAACACTCTTCGCGCACGATCGCCATATCGGGTGTAACCCCGGTCAGGATCGTTGGCTCGTAGAACCAGCCATTGTTGTGCGCCGGCGGAATGCGCCCGCCGGCAACGGCTATAGCGCCGTTGCTGATAGCATCATCGACCAGCCGCATCACTTTCGCCCGGGCGGCTTCGCTGACCAGCGGGCCGATCTCGGTCTTGTCCATGCCATTGCCGATGCGCAGCGCCCGCGTCTTCTCGGCGAACAGCTCGACGAAGCGATCGTGAACCGAGTCGACGACAAAGAAGCGTTCGGCCGAGGTGCAGACCTGGCCGGTCAGGTGGAAGGCGGCGGTGACGCTGCCGGCTGCCGCCACGTCGAGCGGCGCGTGCTCGCTGATGATCAGCGGATCGCTGCCGCCGGCTTCGATGACGCAAGGCTTCATGCGCTCGGCGCAGGCGACTGCCACGGCTTTGCCGGCGGCGACCGAGCCGGTGAAGGCGACAGCGTGGGTGCGCTCGGAGGCGATCAGCGCCTGCGCGGTGGCGGCCGTGCCAGGCAGGCAGGCGACCAGCCCTTCCGGCAGTGAACGGAACACCGTCATGTAGTCCAGCGTCGACAGCGTCGTTGCTTCGGCCGGCTTGATGACGCAGCCATTGCCGGCGGCAAGCGAGGCCGCAACGGTCCAGCACATCAGCAGGATCGGGAAGTTGTAAGGCATGATGTGCACGGAGACGCCATACGGCTCGTAGCGCGCATACTGGAACGACCCGGCCTGCGTCGTACCGGCGATCTTGCCGGCGTCGTCGCGCGCCATCTCGGCATAGTAGCGGAAGATCGGCGCGCAATTGGCGATCTCGCCGATTGCTTCGGGATAAGGCTTGCCCATCTCGCGCACCATCAGCTCTGCGCAGCGGGTGAAGTCCGCCGCCTCGATGGCGTTGGCGACCGCATGCAGATGCTTTGCCCGGCTCTTGGCATCGAGCTTCTTCCAGGCGGCTTGTGCCGTGGTTGCGGCACACAGCACCGCATCGACCTCACCGTCCGTTGCGGCGGAGATCGAGCCGACGGTCTCCAGCGTCGCCGGATCGATCACCGGTTTTGCCGTGCCGGTCATCGGCCGGTAGTCCGGATTGACGAAGAAAGCCGGCCGTTCAGCGGAGAATTGCATGGTCGTCCTTTCAGGTCCGCTCAGCGGATCATGTAGACCTTCTTGATGGTCTCATGGACGGTGCAGACGCCTTTCCAATTCTGAGGAAAGAACGCCGCCGTGTCCGGCTCGATCTGGATGACCTCGCCCGATTCGTGCACATAGGTGCAGCGGCCCTCGAGGAAGTGGCAGAACTCGTCGCGGGTGACATGGCAGTGCCATTTGCCGGGGGTGCAGACCCACAGGCCGCATTCCGAACGGCCCTCCGGCCCCTTGTAGAGCAGCTTGCCCGAGGTGTGGGACACGCCCTCGATCATGGTCGGGATGACGCCCCAGTCGACGAGGTCGGTGATGGCAAGCGGGGATTGCATGATGGGCGTGGTCATGGCGATTTCCTTTAAAAAAGTGCTCAGCGGCACATGAAGGCCTTGGTCAGTGTTTGCGTGATGGTGGAGGTGCCGGCCCAGCCGGCGGGGAAGAACACCAGCATGCCGGCCTCGACCGGGATCTCTTCGCCATTCTCGCGGACATAGGTCCCGCGGCCCGACAGGAAATGGCAGAACTCGTCGGCGGCAAAGGTAACCTTGCGGCTGCCTGGCGTGCACGACCACAGGCCGCATTCGCTTGAGCCGTCCGGGTTCTGCGAGAGGATCCTGCCCGAGGCGCGCGGCGAGCCGGCAAGCGTGTTGCTGCCCCCGCCCCAGTCCTCCAGTTTCACGGTCGAGGCCTTTGGCCAGTGCGGTGTCGGCATATTGGGAAGCTCCGTTGCTGTTCAAGCCAGCATGTAGACGTTGCGCATGGTCTCATGCACGGTGCATTCGCCTGTCCAGCCGGCAGGGAACATGACCACGGTCCCGGCTGCGACTTCTACCACCTCCCCGGCATCCGACCGGTACGTCGCGCGGCCGGCGACGAAATGGCACAATTCGTCGCGCGGAATCGAGAGCCGCCAGCGGCCGGGCGTGCAGACCCAGATGCCGGATTCCGGCTGGTTGTTGGGTCCTTTGTGGACAAGCCTGCCGGTCGAGTGCGACGCGCCGTCGAGCGCGTCGGACTGGGCGCCCCAGTCGACGAGGTCGGTGCGGGTGGAGGCTTGGTAAAGGTGCGGGGCGGAGGAGGTCACAGCAACTTCTCCAGCAACCCTGCGGCCTTTTCCGGTCCGTTCTGTGCCCGCATCTGCGACGAGGTCTTCGCCAGCTTGGCCTTCATCTTGGGGTCGGTCAGGCAAGCCTCGATCCTGCTGACCAACTGGGCGTCGCTCCAGTCGTAGCGCGGCATGCCGAAGCCGTGGCCGGTTTCCTGGACGCGGGTGGCGTTGTCGTGGCCGTCCCAGACATAGGGCATGATGATGGCCGGCTTGCCGAAATAGAGGCACTCCGTGAACGAGTTGTTGCCGCCATGGTGGATGACGGCATCGACCTGCGGGATGACTGAAGGCTGCGGAAACCAGCTCTCGACGATGACGTTGTCCGGCACATCCGTGTACAGGTCCTTGTAGCCGCCGACATTGACCAGCGCGCGGTAACGGGTCTTGCCCAGTGTTGTGATGATGCGCTTCAACAAATCGACATCGCCAGCGCCGAGGCTGCCGAAGGAGACATAGAGCAGCGGCCCGTCATTGTTCTCGGCGAAGGTCGGCACGGCGTATGGCTTTTCCTGCCGCACGCAGCCTTCGAGATACTGGAATTTCGTCGTATCAAGCGGATGGCGGCGTTTGAACTTTGCCGCTTCGGGATAGAGCAGCAGATTGAGATAGGGCGAGGCCTCGAAGAACTGACCGACCGGGTATGGCGCTTCATTGTTTGCGGTGAGGAAGGCGTTGAAGTCGTCGTGGATGGGCTTGATCACCGCATTGAAATGATCGCGGTAGCGCTGGTGGCCGACATGGTCGTTCTCGCCGCAACCGGAGAGATGCGGCGGGATGTCCTCATCCTCGATCTCGTTTTCCGAGCAGGAGATGACGCGCACCCAAGGCTTGCCGAACTGTTTGATGGCCGGAAACAGGATGACATTGTCGACGCAAATGACATCAGGCTTGATGGCGGCCAGGACTCGCGGCAAATCCTTCTGCGCCCATTTGGCGCTGTCGACAATCGCGGTCCAGCAATCCTTCACGTAATTGTCGACCTGATCGTAGGGCGATTTGCGGAAGTTCGGGATGTGGCCGTTGATGAAGTCTTCCCAGAATTTCGCCATCTGCTCGGGCGGCATCGGCTCCGACAGGTTCACCGGATGCGCTTCGAAGCCGTAACCCTTGTAGACATCGACAAAGCCGGGGTCGGACAGGAACACTGCCTTATGGCCGCGCGCCTCGACGGCTTGCGCGATGCCGACCGAATTGAGCGCCGGGCCGTAGGCCGCTTCGGGAAAAAACGCGATCGTCTTCTGCGCCATCAAGCTCTCCTATTCCTGAAAAATTCTGACATCGGCGGCGTCCCAGCCGAGTTCGACCTGATCGCCCGACGAGACCGGCCGGCGGTCGGCGGCATCGGCGGTGACGCGCACCAGAAATGGTTTTGGCGACAGAGGCGTGCGGACATGCAGCTGCAGGTCGAGCCCGTGATAGGCCAGCGCCTCAACCGTGCCGGCGATGCGGTTGGCGGTCTCGGCTGACGGGAACAGCCGGATGCGCTCGGGTCGCACCGAAGCGACAGCGGAAGCGCCGGGTGTGAGCTTGGCGGGAACCTTGCCGGTGATGCGCGCGCCGTTCGCGGCGATCACGCCATCCGCAGACATCTTGCCCGGTACGAAATTCATCACGCCGATGAAGTCGGCGACGAAACGGTCGGTGGGATGCTCGTAGATCACGTGCGGCGTGTCGCATTGCAGCAGCTGGCCGTCCTTGAGCACCGCCATGCGGTCGGCCATGACGAGTGACTCTTCCTGGTCGTGGGTGACGATGACGAAGGTGATGCCGACTTCGTGCTGCAGGCGCTTCAGCTCCATCTGCATGGCGCCGCGCAGTTTCTTGTCCAGCGCGCCCAGCGGTTCGTCGAGCAGCAGCAACCGAGGCCGTTTGACCAGCGCGCGGGCGAGCGCGACGCGCTGCTTCTGGCCACCCGACAATTGCTCAGGCTTACGGTCGGCGAAGGGGACAAGCTCGGTGGTGGCCAGAATGGCCTCGACGCGGGAACGGATTTCAGCTTTCGGCAAGCGCTCCATCTCCAGCCCGTAGGAGACATTGGCGCGCACGCTCATATGCGGGAACAGCGCGTAGGACTGGAACATCAGATTGACCGGCCGCTTGTTGGGCGGGGTCCGGGCGATGTCTTTGCCATCGAGCAGTATGCGGCCGTCGGTTGGCGTCTCGAAGCCGGCCAGCATGCGCAGCAGCGTGGTCTTGCCGCAGCCGGAGGGTCCAAGCAGCGCGAAGAACTCGTTTTCGCGGATGTCGAGCGAGATGCCGTCGACGGCGGTGACCCGGCCGAACTTCTTCGAAACGTTATCAATGGCCAGCAGCGTGCGCGGTTCGCTCATTGGCCGATGATCCCACGGTTGAGCCGCTGCGACAGGGTCAGCGCGGTGATGGATACCGCCATGACGATGGTCGCCAGCGCGTTGATCTCCGGCGTGATGCCGAAGCGGATCATGGCGTAGATCTGCATAGGCAGCGTCGTCGAGGCGCGGCCGGCACCGGCGGTGAAGAAGGCGATGATGAACTCGTCGACCGAGAGCGTGAAGGCAAGCAGAGCGCCGGCAATCACTGCCGGCGCGATGACCGGCAATGTCACACGCCGGAAGGTGGTCAGAGCCGAGGCGCCGAGGTCGGCGGAGGCCTCGACGATCGACCAGTCGAAACTCTTTAGCCTTGCGCGCACCACCGAGCAGACGAAGGCGAGGTTGAAGACGACATGGGCGAGGATGATGGTGTGCAGGCCCATGGTCAGGTTTAGCATGGAGAAGAACGACAGCAGAGCGATCGCCAGGACGATGTCGGGGATGATCATCGGTGCGAAGATCAGCGCCTCGAGACCCCTGCCGTATTGCCGGCGCATCTCGATGCCGATGGCCAGCAGCGTGCCGAGCAGCGTGGCGATGGCCGTGGAGACCAACGCCACGATCAGCGTGTTGAGCGCAGCGGAAAGGATGGCGGAATTGCCGGCCAGCGAGGCATACCATTTCAGCGAAAAGCCCGACCATGCCGTCGGCAATCCGCCTTCGTTGAAGGACAGCGCCACCAGCACGGCGATGGGGATGTAGAGGAAGGCGAAGACGAGGGTGAGGATCGTCCGCATGCCGAGCGTACGGGTGAAGGAATGGGTCATCGCCGGCCTCCGACAATTGGAAGGCAAGCGAACGACCAGAGTCCTTCTCCCTGTTCACGGGTAGAAGATACCGGCAGGCAGATGAGGGGCAGCGCTGAGCGTCGCAAAGGTTGACGCCGCCCCTCATCCGCCCCTTCGGGGCACCTTCTCCCGGTGAACGGGGAGAAGGCAATAATTGCGCAGCGCTCAGCCATCGGCGTCACCCTTTGCCTCAGCCGCACGCCCCGCGGCGCGGTCGGCGGCGAGCGCCTGCGCCATCAGCACCAGAAGCATGATGGCGATCAGCGCCATGGCGAGCGCTGCGCCGAACGGCCAGTCATTGGCAGTCAGGAACTGGTCGTAAACGAGGTTGCCGATCATCTGGAAGCGGCCGCCACCGAGCAGCGCCGGGGTGACGAAATTGCCGATCGACAGCACGAAGACGAAGACAGCACCCGCAGCGATGCCGGGCACGGTCAGCGGCAGGATGACACGTCGGAAAGTGGTGGCAGCGGAGGCGCCGAGATCGCGCGATGCCTCGGCCAGTTCCGGGTTGAGGCGCGACAGCGGCGCGTAGCAGGCGAGGATGACGAAGGGCAGATAGTTGTAGACGAGGCCCGCGATGACCGAGCCTTCGGTATAGAGCATCGAGGGCGGTTCGCCGGTGTAGCCGAACCAGCGCAGCAACTGGGTGATCAGCCCTTCGCGGTTCAGCAGCACGATCCAGGCATAGGTGCGGATCAGATAGTTGGACCAGAACGGCAGCACGGCGAAGAACAGGAAAATTGGCTGCCACCGGCGCGGTGCGGCCGCGATCGCATAGGCTGCGGCATAGCCAATCACCACCGCAATCAAGGTCGCGGTGCCGGCGATACGTGCTGAGTTGAGGAAGATGCCGGCATAGAGCGGGTCGAAGACCAACCCGAAATTTTCCAGCGTCAAAGTGTAGTCGATGCCGCCATAGACGCCGCGCCGGAAGAAGGCGAGCGCCAGCACCAGGGCGCATGGCACCACCATCAGCGCGGTCAGCCAGACCAGCGCCGGGGCCATCAGCAGAGAGGAACGAAGTCGGGTCTGGGACAATTTCTCGGGTACCGCTCAGGGCCGGCGGCAGAAGTGCTGCCGGCCGTGAAGTCTGCGCCGCTTACTGCGCGGCCTTGATCTCGCTGACGATCTTGGAATAGTCGCGCTGGGCTTCGCCGACGTCACGCAACTGCTCGAACTTGACGAGATCGGCCACCGGCATCGCCATGTTGGGGAATTTGGCCAGGAAGTCGGCCGGCAGGCTTTCCATCGCCGGCTTGTTCGGCACCTTGTAGTCGATGTTCTGCGCCGCCCAGGCGTGGTTCTTGGCGTCGAGCATGAAGTTGATGAACTTGAAGGCGTCGTCCTTGTGCTCGGACGCCTTCATCACCACCATCGTGTCGACCCACAGGTCCGAACCTTCTTTAGGGATGACGTATTTGATCTCCGGCTTGTCGGCGATGCCGTAATTGCACCAGCCGTCCCAGGCCTGCACCATCAGCGCCTCGCCGGAAACCAGCTTGGAATAGAAGGTGGTGTCGTCATAGGCGAGCAGGGTCTTCTTGGCGGAGATCAAGAGGTCCTTGACCTCGGCCATCTTGGCCGGGTCGGTCTCGTTGACCGAATAGCCCTTGTCGAGCTGCCCGGCGGCCAGCAGCCAGCGATCGGTCGCCAGCATGGTGGTCTTGCCCTTCATCTCGTCGGAAGGGGCGAGCAGGTCGCTCCAGCTCGTGGGCGCCGTCTTGACAAGGTCAGAGCGGTAGCAGAGGCCCGTCGTGCCCCAGGTGTAAGGCACGGAGAAAGCGTTGCCGACATCGTGCGGCAGCTTGGTCGCTTCGGGATAGAGGTTGGCGAGGTTGGGGATCTTGGCATGGTCGATCGGCTCGGTCAGGCCAAGCTTGTTTAATACTTCGGCGAAGGGCGAGGAGACGAAGACCACGTCATAGCCCTTGCCGCCGGCGGCAATCAGCTTGCCCATGATCTCTTCATTGGTGGCGTGCACCACCACTTCGCCGGCAACGCCGGTGGCGGTCTTGAAAGCGGCCATGGCGTCGGGTGCCATGTACCCATCCCAGTTCGAAATAACGAGGTCGGCTGCGGCGGCCGGCACCGAGAGCGTCAGGGCGAGACCGAGAGCGATTGAGGATGTATTGAGCGCACGGCGCCGCAGGCTGGTAGCGGTCATGGCAGTCTCCCATTCGGTTTGATCGTCGAAATCATTTGGCGGACCAAGGCCGGCGACGCGCGCGCCTGCCTCGATCCTGTTCCCTCGGTCTTTTCTCGCCGATTGTGCCGACAGTACTATTGCAGAAAAAAGTACGTCAATCCATAATCTGTCAACCGACGGAGGAATTTGGCCGATTGTCCCTGTTCCGGCGATCAGCCAGACCAATGCGCCACATTCGCATTCGAGAAAAGTCATGCAAGCCGTAGCTAGGCGACCTCGCACCAACCATCTCGATCTGGCGCAGCGCATCCTGGATGTGGCGCGGCAGCGTGGCTTCGAGCCTGGCGCCCGCCTGCCCGAACAGCAGATCGCCTCGCTGTGCAATGTCTCGCGCACGCCCGTACGCGCCGCACTCGGCCTGCTCGCGGAACGGGGCGTGGTGCGCTGGGAGGCCGACAGCGGTTATCATCTGACGGTCGACCTCGCCGCCCAGCCCGCCATTGCCGCCGAACTACCCAGTGCGGAGGAAGACGAGCTCGCCGAAGCCATCCTGCGCGACCGCTCGGCGCGACGGTTGGACCAGACGGTGACCATCGCTGGGCTGATGCGACGCTACGACGCTGATCGCAAGACGGTACTAAAAGCACTTAACAAACTGACCGACGAGAATCTTCTGGATCGTGCGCCTGGGCAATCCTGGTTGTTTCGCCGCGCGCCGGACGATCCGGAGGCGCAAGGCGAAAGCTACGAGTTCCGCCTGGTGCTGGAGCCGGCGGCCATCCTGACGCCAGGCTTTCGGCTGGACGGGGCGCGGGCAGCAATGTTGCGGCAAGGCATGGAAGCGCTTGCAGCGCTGCCGGACGAGACATTCGACACGCGCGAGTTCCAGCGGCTGGACATGGATTTTCATGGCATGATCGCCGAGGGCTGCGCCAACCGTTTTGTGTCGGATGCATTGGCCGATCATCTCCGCCTGCGCCGGCTGCCGGGCATCTATTCCGGCGTCAACGTGTTTCGGCTGCGGCAATCGTTGCGCGAACACTCGGGCATACTCGACTATCTTGAAAGCCGGCAGTATGAGGTGGCTGCCGATCTGCTTCGCATCCACCTGCGGCTCTCCCGCAGCCAGCGACCGCAAGCAGCCAGCCGCGGAGCTCCCGCACTGTTCGGCATGATCAGCCGGCCGGATTGAAGAGGAATAATTGACGCGTAAAGCCAGCCCGACCATCGCGCTGTTTCCCGAAGCCAGTTTCGGCGCCGCGTTGAATTGCGTCGGTATCGCACAGGCATTGCGCGCACGGGGCGCTCGCCCCGTCTTCATCTGCCATGCCGGCTTCTCCGGCGTCTTTACCGACTATGGCTTCCAGGAATACCATCTGCCGACGGATGAGCCGCTGAGCGACAGCGACCGCCAGAGCTATTGGCAGGCCTTCGTGCGCCGGCACCTGCCGCATTTCCGGCTGAGCCCGATCGACCAGCTCGAGACCTATGTCGCGCCGACCTGGCAAGCGATCGTCGACACCGCCGTCAACGCCGAGTCGCCGCTGCGCCAATTGCTGGCGCGGCTGAAGCCGGACGCGGTGGTGCTCGACAACGTCATCATGTTCCCGGCGATCGCCGCCGCCGGCTGCCCGTGGGTGCGCGTCGTCTCCTGTGCCGAGACGGAACTGCCGGATGCCGAGGTGCCGCCCTATCTCTCGGGGATGGGTGCCGACGACCCGCAACGTGCGGCGTTCGAAGCGCGCTATCTCGCGGCCTCCGCACCCGCGCATGAGTGCTTCAACCGTTTTCGCGCGGATGCCGGCCTGGCGCCGTTGCCCAAGGGCCTGTTCCTCGAGACATCACCCGACCTCAATCTGCTGCTGACGCCAGCGATCGTACGGCGTGAGCGGGCCGAGCCGCTCGACCCCAAACGCTTCGTTTATCTCGAAGGCTGCGTGCGCTCGGAAGGGCCGTTCGAGGTGCCGGTGTTTCCGCGCAATGGCGGGCCGCTGGTCTATGTCAGCTTCGGCAGTCTCGGCGCGATGGATGTCGGGCTGATCGAACGCATGCTCGCCGTCTTCGACCGGCTGCCGGCGCGCTTCATCGTCAATGCCGGCGGCCTGCGCGACGCCTACCGCGCGGTGCCGGACAATGTCTATCTCGACGCCTGGTTTCCGCAGCCTTCGGTGGTGGCGAAGTCGGACCTGTTTATTCATCACGGAGGAAACAACAGTTTTTGCGAGGCGCTGCGCTTCGGCGTGCCGTCGCTGATCATGCCCTATTGCTGGGACGGACATGACAATGCGCAACGCGCGGGAGAGACGGGCGTGGGCGACCATATCGGCCGCGACGCCTGGACCGAAGGGGGATTGGAGAGAGCCATTCTCGGCCTGCTGGCCGACGATGCGATGCGCGCCCGCCTCAGGGACAATGCTGCCAAGATGGCGCTGACCCCTGGAACGGATGTGGCCGCGCAAGCCATACTCTCTCTCTCATAGGTACGTGAACCAAAATGCAGGACAAAAATACCAACACCGCTCTCTTCACCGGCAACGATCCCAAGGCCTGGCTCGCCCAGCACGGCATCACGGAGGTCGAGTGCCTGGTGCCCGACATGAATGGCGTGCTGCGCGGCAAGGCGCTGCCGACAGCAAAATTCCTCAAGGCGCTGGAAGACCGCGCACTCTACCTGCCGAGCAGCGCTTTCCTGGTCAGCATCGATGGCCGCTACTCCGGTTCGATCGACGAAGGCTTTGCCTATCAAGACCCGGATATGCGCATGGTGCCTGATATGTCGACGCTGTGCCTGGCGCCGGGCGGTGGCCCTGGCAAAGCCTATGTCTTCGCCGACGCCTTCCACATGGAAGGCAAGCCCTGGATGGCCTCGCCACGACATGTGCTGCGCGCCGTGCTCGATCTCTACCGGAAGCGCGGTTGGCGCGCGGTGGTGGCGCCGGAAGTCGAATTCTATCTGACCGCGCCCAATACGAATCCCGACCAGCCGCTGACGGCACCGGTTGGCGCCAATGGCCGCGCCGAGGGCTCGCAGCATCCCTATGACATGGTGGCGCTGGAAGAATTCGAGCCGGTGATAAGGCGCGTCTATGATTATGCCTCAGCCGCCGGCCTGCCGCTCGACACGCTGATCCATGAATCGGGCACCGCGCAGCTGGAGATCAATCTGCTGCACGGCGACGCGGTGCCACTCGCCGACCAGGTGCTGCTGTTCAAGCGGCTGACCCGCCAAGCGGCGCAGCAGAGCGGCATGCACGCCACCTTCATGGCCAAGCCGATCGCGGCGCAGGCCGGCAGCTCGATGCATCTGCACATGTCTGTCGTCGATGAAACGACAGGCGCCGCGCTGTTTGCCGACAGAGATGATGCAGACACCGAAATGTTCGGCCATTTCATCGGCGGCCTGCAGAGATATGTGCCCGAGATCATGCCGCTGTTCGCACCCAACGTGAACTCGTTCCGCCGCATCCGGCCGAACCACAGCGCACCGGCCAACATCGAATGGTCGCATGACAACCGCTCTTGCGGCCTGCGCGTGCCGGCAGGTGGCCGCGCCGCCCGGCGGGTAGAGAACCGCTTGCCGGGAGCGGATTGCAATCCCTATCTGGCGATCGCCGGTTCGCTGCTTGCCGGCTATCTCGGCGTCGAGCAGAAGCTGGCGCGCTCGGCCGAGGCATCTGGCAATGCCTACAAGATCAAAAGCACGCTGCCGAAAACCATGGAGGAGGCGCTTGATCGTTTCACCGCTTGCGAGCCGGTGCGGGCACTGCTGGGCGAGGATTTCTTCCAGACCTATCTGCGCGTCAAGAGCGTCGAACTCGACCTGTTCCAGAGCGTGGTCACGAGCTGGGAACGCGACCATTTGCTGCTGAAGGTGTGATCATGGCCTCCAGCTCGACGGGTTTCAATTCGGGCCTCGATATCGGCAAATCCTATTATGTCGCCACCGCCAATCCGGCGCCGGACCATCCGGCGCTGGCGGGAGATGTCGACGCCGATTTGGTGGTGGTGGGCGGCGGCTGCACCGGCCTGTCGGCCGCCCTACACGCCGCCGTGCGCGGCCTGAAGGTGGTGCTGCTCGAAGGCGGCAAGATCGGCTGGGGGGCATCGGGCCGCAATGGCGGCCAGATGATCCCCGGCTTGCGCAAGGGCGCCAAGGGGCTGGTCAAGCTCTATGGTCCCGAGCGGGCGAAGGTGCTGTTCGACCTTGCCTTCGAAGCGCGCGGCCTGGTGCTCGACATCATCGAGCGCCACGCCATCGATTGCGATCTGCGGCTGACCGGCCATCTCGTCGGCGCGGTCAACGGCTCTGATCTCAGAGACCTCGAAGAAGAGGCGAAATGCCTCGAAAGCGTGATGAAGTTCCGCGACGTCGAGATCCTGTCGGCAGCGCAGGCGCGCGGCAAGGTGGACACGCCCTATCGTGGGGCGATGTATGAGCCGCTTGGCGGCCACATGCATCCGCTGAACTACACGCTCGGGCTTGCCCGAGCAGCCGTGGCCGCCGGCGTCACCATTCATGAGAATTCGGTGGCGGTGAAGTTGGAGCTGGAACCATCGATCCGGGTCTCGACATCGAAGGGTTCGGTACGGGCCAAGCATGTCGTATTGGCGGGCGATGCGCTGCTCAATGGGCTGGAGCCACGCGTCAACAGCCGTATCATGCCGGTCGGCAACTACATCGTCGCCACCGAGCCGTTGGAGGGTAAACGCAATGTCATCCCGGCCAATGTGGCGGTGTCCGACACACGCTTCGTCGTCAACTACTACCGCATGTCGGCGGACGGACGCCTGCTGTTCGGTGGCGGCGAGCGTTACACGCCGTCGCCGCCGGCCGACATCGCCGGCTTCGTGCGGCCGCATATGGAAGCCACTTTCCCGCAATTGAAGGGCTGCCGTATCGACCATGCCTGGGGCGGGCTGGTGTCGGTGACGACATCGCGGCTGCCGCATGTCGGGCACTATGGCGAGGTCTATTTCGCGCATGGCTATTCCGGCAAGGGCGTCATCCTGTCGACGCTGTCGGGCAAACTGCTCGCCGAAGCGATCACCGGTGATGCCTCACGGCTCGATCTGTTCTCGACGCTGACGCCGATGCCGTTCCCGGGTGGAACCGCGCTACGCGGTCCGCTCTATGTGCTGGGGATGTTGTGGTACGCGATGCGCGACCGCATCAAGCATTGAAGGCTGCGGCCGGCGGGCGCGAAATCATTGGAGGCGATTGCATGCGTGATTTTCAGTTCCCCGGCCGCTCGCCGGTTCGCGCGACAGAAGCGATGGGGGCGACATCGCATCCGCTGGCGACGCTGGCCGCCATCGACATGCTGCGCTCCGGCGGCAATGCCATGGATGCCGCTGTCTGCGCTGCGGCGGTGCAAGGCGTCGTCGAGCCGCAATCGACCGGCATCGGCGGCGACTGTTTTGTGCTCTACAGTCCCAAAGGCGAGGGCGATGTTCTCGCTTTCAACGGCTCGGGGCGTTCGCCCGCTGCGGCAACCGCCGAATGGTATCTGGAGCGGGGGCATAGCGAACTGCCTGCGGCCGGACCGCATGCCGTCACCATACCAGGCGCCATCGATGCATGGTGCCGGCTACTCGAGGACCACGGAAAAAAGGGCATCGACGCCGCGCTGGCGCCAGCCATTCGCTATGCCGAACAAGGCTATGTCGTTTATGATCGCGTCGCCTTCGACTGGGCCGACGAGGTCGCCCTGCTCTCAGCCGATGAACATGCCGCGCGCATATTCCTGCCCGAGGGAAGGGCGCCGCAAGCCGGCGATGTGCATCGGCAGCCGCACTTGGCGGACACCTTGCGCATCATCGCCAACCGAGGCCGTGCAGGGTTTTATGAAGGTGAAGTCGCGGACGATCTGGTGGAACGTCTTCGCGCGCTGGGCGGGCTGCATGCATTGGAGGATTTCGCCGAGACCCAAGGCGACTACGTCACGTCGGTGAATACGTCCTATCGCGGCTACGATATCCATCAGATGCCACCGAACAATCAGGGCATGACGGCGCTGATCATGCTGAATGTGCTTTCGGGCTTCAGCCTTGGTTCGTTGGAGCCGAACAGTGCCCAGCGGCTGCATCTCGAGATCGAAGCCGGCCGGCTTGCCTACCAGGACCGCGATACTTTCATCGGCGACCAGGATTTCGTCCAGGTCCCCGTCGAACAACTGCTGTCGGCAGCTTATGCGGAGCGGCTGCGCGCCGCCATCGATCCGGCCCTCGCCATGACGCATCTGCCGCGGCTTGAGCTGCCGCGCAGCGACACCGTCTATATCTCCGTGGTCGACCGCGACCGCAATGCAGTCAGCTTCATCAACTCGACCTTCGGTTCCTTCGGCAGCGGCGTCGTCGGTCCCAAGACAGGCGTCGTGCTGCAGAATCGCGGCAGCAGTTTTCGCCTCACGGAAGGCCATCCAAATCGTATCGCGCCGGGAAAGCGACCGATGCACACCATCATGCCTGGCATGGCGACGCGAGGGGGTAAGGTGGTGATGCCGTTCGGGGTGATGGGCGGCGGCTACCAGCCGTTCGGCCATGTCCATCTGTTGACCAACATGATCGATTTCGGGATGGACCCGCAGCAGGCACTGGATGCGCCACGGGTGTTCTACAAGGACAATGCCGTGCTGGCCGAGCGCGGGATTCCGGCTGAGGCGATCGCCGGCCTGCGTCAGCGCGGCCATCAGGTTTCGATCGCCGAGGAGCCGCATGGCGGCGGCCAGCTGGTGCTGATCGATTGGGAAAAGGGCACGCTCACCGGTGCCTCCGATCCGCGCAAGGACGGTTGTGCGCTGGGCTACTGATCTGCGTTGCTGGAATGCTGCATTCAGAACCAGATCAGCCAGACAAGCTGCAGGATTACCAGTGCAATGGCGTCCCAGAAGATGAGTTCCCCCATCGAGAACCAGCGCCGCGACCGGTTGAAGCTGTAGAACAGCCGCCAGACAAGTGCCGCGGCGGCGAGCGGCACCAAAGCGAGCAGCGAGCTCACGGCAGCCGCGCTCCCGAAACCGCATCGAACGTGTGCAGCGCCGCCGGCGGAAAGTGTAGATAAAGCGGCTGGCCGGGATCGAAAGCGCGATCGACATTCACTGTCCTGACGATCAGCGCATTCGCCTCGCTCTTGGCGAAGATCAGCACGTCCGGCTCGACCGGTTCGACGACGTCGACGGCAAACTGGATGGCATCGCTTGCGGAGGCGTCGACCAGCTGGATCTGTTCCGGGCGAATGCCGAGCACGATCGGGCCATCAGGCTTTCCCGGAAGCGGGCAAGTGAAACCGCTGGCGTGGAAGACGCCGGCGCGGACGTCACCATCGAACGTGTTCATCGCTGGACGGCCGATGAATTCGGCGATGAAGCGATTGGCAGGCCGCCGATAGATCTCGCGCGGGTCGTCGTACTGGATCAGTGCGCCTTCGCGCAACACCGCGACCCTGGTCGCCAGCGTCATCGCCTCTTCCTGGTCGTGTGTGACGAAGACGAAGGTCTTTTTCAGCTCGCGATGCAGACGCTTCAGCTCGGTGCGCATGTGGAGCCGCAACAAGGCGTCGAGATTGGACAGCGGCTCGTCCATCAGACAGAGGCTCGGCTGCCAGACGAGTGCGCGGGCCACAGCGACGCGCTGCGCTTGGCCGCCCGACAATTGCGAAGGGCGGCGGTCGAGGTAGCGGGTGATTTCGAGCAGCTCGGCCATGGCGCGGACGCAGCGGTCGAGCTCGGCGGCCGGCATTTTTCGGATGCGCAAGGGATAGGCGATGTTCTCGTAGACGCTCTTATGGCTGTAGAGCGCATAGTTCTGGAACACCATGCCCATGCCGCGCAGGCGCGGCGGCAGGTCGGTGACATCGAGGCCCTCGACCATGATGCGCCCGGCCGTGGGACGTTCAAGGCCGGCAAGCAGCCGGCAGGCTGTCGTCTTGCCGGAACCAGAGGGCCCGAGCAGAACCAGGAATTCGCCGGGCTCGAAAGCAAGATCGAGCGCCTGCAGCGCCACCGTCCCGTCCGGGAAGGCCTTGGTGACGCCGTCGAAAACAATTGCCATGCAAGGATCCCTTCAACCCTTGACCGCGCCGAAGGTGAGGCCGCGGACGAGCTGTTTCTGGACAAGGAAAGTGAAAAGCACGATCGGCAGCGTCGCCACGATGGCGACCGCCGCGACTTGGCCCCATAGCGTGCCATGCGGCGTCACCAGCCCCGGTATGCCGACGGTCAGCGGCCGCCCGTCGAAAGCGACGAGGATGAAGGCATAGAGGAACTCGTTCCACGACAGGATGAAGCAGAGCACCGCTGTGGCGCCCATGCCGGGTGCGGCCAGCGGCGCGACGACGAAGAAGAATGCGCCGAGCCGCGAGCGGCCGTCCATCATCGCGGCTTCGTCGATCTCCCTGGGGATTTCGGCGAAGAAGCCGCGCATCATCCAGACGACGAGCGACAGGTTGAAGGAGGTGTGGGCGATCACCACGGCGTAGATGGTGTCGATCAGGCCGAGCGAGGTGAAGAACAGGAACAGCGGCACGGCGATCGAGATCGGCGGTGCCATGCGCGTGGTCAGGAAGAAGAAGAACAGGTCTTCCTTGCCGGGGAAATTGGAGCGGGCAAAGCCGTAGGCAGCCGGCGCGCCGATGACGATGCAGAGCACCGTAGACGACACCGAGATCAGCACCGAGTTGATTGCCAGCGGCCAGTATTCCTTGTCGATGAAGACGGCGGGATAGTTGGCAAGCGTCGGCGAAAAAATCCATTTCGGCACAGAAGACAGAAGATCGACGCGGTTCTTGAACGACGCCAGCACCATCCAGACATAAGGCGTCAGCGCCACCACGACGGCGACGAGCAACACCGCCCAGGCAAAGCTTTTCCAGGCGCGGTTGGTGGATTGATCGATCATCGCAGCGTCCCTCAAAACGCCCCCACCTGCTTGCGGCTCGACCAGTAGACGGCCTTGTAGAAGACCGAGCACAGGATCAGCACGACGAGATAGATCATGAAGGCGACCGCGGCGCCGTAGCCGAGGTCCCAGTTGCGGAAATTGACGCGGTAGGCATAGATCGAGACCAGCTCGGTCAGCGTTCCCGGTCCGCCGCCGGTCATCAGGAAAACCTTGTCGAACTCCTTGAAGGCGTCGATGCCGCGCAGCAGCAGCACGAGCGCGATGACCGGCCGCAGCAGCGGCAGCATGACGTCTCGGAAAATATGGAACGGTTTGGCGCCATCCATCATCGCCGCCTCGAACGGCGCGCGCGGCAGGCTCATCATCCCGGCGAGCATGATCAGGGTGACGAAAGGCGTCCACTGCCAGACATCGATGGCGACGATGGTCGGAAACACCAGGTCGGGTGCCGAAAGCACCGCCGAATTCTGCGCCAGCAGGCCGACCTTGCGCATGTAGAAGGTGAGCATGCCGAAATCGCCCTGCAACAGCAGCCGCCAGATCAGCCCGACGGCGACCGGCGCGATCATCATCGGGATGAGCAGCAGTGTGGTGAGAAGCCGCTGGCTGGCGACGAAGCGGAAGATCAGGAAGGCCAGCGCAAAGCCGAGCAGGAATTCGAGGCCGACGGCGATGATGACGAATTTCAGCGTCAGCAGGAACGATGCCCAGAAGAATGGGTCGTTGCGCATCAGCTTGCGGAAATTGTCGAAACCGACGAAGGCGCCCGCATGGCTGGCGTCGGCGAAGCTGAGGTCGGTCAGCGCGGTGTAGACCATGTAGTAGAACGGGCCGACCAGGAAGACGACGACGAGCAGCGTCGCGGGCAGCATCAAGAGCGGTCCCACCCCACGGTCGAGAAGCGGCATTCCGCGCAGCGATGGAGTGCGGTTCGTCACGGGCGTTTCCTGCGGACAAGAACGGCTACCCGCTTGTGCGGGTAGCCTCTGCGCGACATCTCAAGGCCTATCGTGCCGGATAGGTCATGGGTGCGCAAGAACCGAGCAGTGTCGAGATGTCGGTGGCGGCGGTGTCGAGGGCGGCCTGCGCCTCCTTTTCGCCGGCGAGGTAGGATGACAGTTCGCGCACTAGTATGTCGGTCATCTCGGCCGATTGCGGCAGCGTCGCCTTCGGCACCGCATGCTCGTTGGCCTCCATCGAGGCCTTGGCGTAGGGCAGTTTCTGCACCTCCGCCGAGGCATAGACATCGGGCCGGCCCGAGGCGCCGCCATTGAGATGCTGCTCGAGCTGGCGGTCATAGCCCATCATCCACTGGACGAAGAGGAAGGCGGCCTGTGGGTTCTTCGAATAGATAGGGATGAGATAGGTCCAGCCTTCGACCTGGCCGATCTTGCCGCCTTCGCCTTGCGGCACGAGATCGAAGCCGACCTTGCCGACGACGGTGGAGGCGGTTGTGTCGACCGACACGGCATAGGTGGCGTCGTTCCACATGATCAGCTCGGCGACCTTGGCTTGCTGCATCAGCGCCATGACGTCGTCCCAGAAATAGTTGAGGCTGTCCGGCGGCGAGAATTGCAGCAGGCTCTTGTAATATTCGAGCGAGGCGACGGCCTTGGGGCTGTTGACGATGACCGGGCCGCAGGCCGAGCCGCTCTTCACGTCGAGCACGTCGCCGCCGAAGGAATAAAGGAAGTTGAGCCACTCATACCACAGCGCCTCGTGGCGCTTGCCCTGCAGGGCGGTGCCGTAAAAGCCCTGGTCGGGGCGATAGAACCATTCGGCGATATCGCGATACTGCTTCCAGTCCTTGGCGGGAGCGAGGTCGTAGCCATACTTGGCCTTGAAGCCTGCCTGCTCCTTGGGATCGGCGAGCAGGTCCGACCGATACCACATGAACATGTTGAGCACGGTGAAGGGGAAACCGTACTCCTTGCCGTCATACCAGGAGATTTCGTGCCAGGCAGTCTGGTAGAGCTGCTTCTCCGGCTCGAAGCTCGGATCGCGCAAAGCCGGGTCGGCCATCATCTTGGCGATTTCGACCAGATGGTTGTTGGTGGCGAACTTGCCGAGTTCGCGATGCGGCTGGATGATGACGTCGTAGCGGCCGCGGTGCGAGTTGAGATCGAGCTGCACCTTGTTGACGGCTTCCGAGTGCTCGTACATCTCGACTTCGACATGGATGCCGGTCTGTTTTTCAAACTCCGGCGCCATCTTCTTCAGCGCTTCGAGCGGCGGCAGCGCCTCGCCGACCATGCGGATGGTCTGGCCGCTATAGGGTTTCGACGCCTCTTTCAGATCCCACGCGGCCGCTTGTGTCACTTGCCACGTCAGGGGCCACACAAATACGGCTGCGACGAGCAGTCTGGACGCGGTACGTCTCAGCGGCTTGAGCATTCTTCCCTCTCCCTAGACGTCGTGCCTGGCGGGCCGGCGCCCGTTCTGTCATAAAATGTGTGGTACTGCAAATCAAAATGTGGCACCTTGCAACAAATGGTTGGGAGGTGTTAACAGACCGGCAGCAAACCGGCTTTCCCGACCAGGCGAGGGACCTTTCGGATGGACTTCATCTTCATGCTGACGCGCCACGATCGCACGGTCGAGGACTGTCTCGACCTGGTCGATTTGATTGAGCCGGTCGGCCTGAAGCATGTCGGCTTCAAGGATATTGGCGTCGCGCCGGATGTGCTGCGCAAGCTCGCTGTCGCCATTGGCCGGACAGGCGCCACCACTTACATGGAAGTTGTCTCGACGACGGCTGAGGCCTGCCTTAATTCCGCGCGCATCGCCAGGGATCTCGGCATCCAGCGCCTGCTCGGTGGTACTCAGATCGACGAGATCATGGCGTTGCTGGAGGGGAGCGGCACCGAATACTACCCTTTTCCCGGGCGGCCGGTCGGCCATCCGACCAAGCTCGGCGGTTCGGCCGAGGATGTCGAGGCCGACTGCCGCGCCTTCGCCGAGAAGGGTTGTGCGGGATGCGACATCCTCGCCTATCGCGCCACCGAGGCCGACCCGGCCGAACTGGTGCGCGCAGCCCGGCGCGGGCTTGGTCCGTCGCGGCATCTGATCGTCGCCGGTGCTGTGGCATCAGCCGATCGGATCAAGGCAATCAAGCTGGCCGGCGCCAACGCTTTTACCATTGGCACAGCGGTTTTCGATGGCTCCTATTCGCCGACGAAAGGTTCTATCCTCTCGCAACTGCGGGATGTCCTGGCGGATTGCGAGCGTGTCTAATGCCAGTCATCGGCATCGATCTCGGCACACAAAGCCTGAAGGCGATCGTTGTCGACGACGAATTGCGGCTGCGTGGCGAGGCCGCTGTGCTGTACCAGCCGGCCTTCCCGGCGCCCGGCTGGGCCGAACAGAACCCGGCGCTGTGGCTGGCGGCGCTCAAGCCGGCCATTGCCGGCGCGCTCGACAAGGCTGGGCTTGCGCCGTCCGACATCAAGGGTATTGCCATTGCCGGCCAGCTCGACGGCTGCGTCGCGGTCGATGGCAATGGTGAGGCGCTGGCTCCGTGCATCATCTGGATGGACCGGCGGGCGGCAGGAGAGATCGCCGGCATCGATCCGGACTTCATCCGCGAGCGCACCGGTCTTGTCCTCGATGCCACGCATATGGCGGCGAAAATCCGCTGGGCAGCGCGCAACCTGCCCGAAGCGCGCCGGGTGGCGCTCTGGCATCAACCGGTATCGTTCGTGGTCGCGGCGCTGTGCGGTCGTGCCGTCATCGATCACGCGCTGGCCTCGACAACCATGCTCTATGGACTGAAGGAGCACAACTATGCCGGCGATCTGCTGGCGGCCTTCGACATCGATGCAGATAAATTGCCCGGCATCGACGATGCATCTGAGATCGCCGGCGCCTTGACGCACGCCGGCGCCGAGCTCACCGGTTTGCCTGTGGGCACGCCGCTGGCGGTCGGCACCGGCGATGATTTTTCGGCCGCCATAGGCGCCGGGGTCGTCGTGCCCGGTGTCGTCGCCTGCAATCTCGGCACGGCCGAGGTGGTCGGCGCGGTGTCCGGCACGCTTCGCCTCGACCCCGGCGGCCTGGTCGAGACCCATGGCTTTCTCGGCGACGGCTATTTCATCTCCAACCCCGGATGGCTCTCGGGCGGCGCGGTGACGTGGTTTCTAACAACCTTCGGCGTCGATTCGCCGGCAGCGATGTCGGAACTGGCGGCGACGGTGGTTGCCGGCAGCGACGATTTGCTGTTCTTGCCCGCGTTGTCCGGTGCCATGGCGCCGCGCTGGATCGCCGAAGCGCGTGCCGCTTTCTACGGCCTGACATCCTTCCACGGCAAAGCGGCCTGCGCTCGCGCAGTGCTGGAAGGCTGCGCCTTCGCCATGCGCGACGTTGTCGACCGGCTGGACGAGCTCGGCATAACAACCGGGCGCATCCGGCTCTCAGGCGGTGGCGCGCGCAGCCGGGTGTGGGGGCAAATCCGGGCCGATGTCAGCGGCAGGCCGGTCGAGATCGCGGGTGCGGCCGATGCCTCGCCGATCGGTGCGGCAATCCTTGCCGCCGCAGCCATCGGCCTTACCTCCTCAGTGCGGCAGGCGGCTGAAAGGCTGGCCGGCCACATCGAGACGATCGACCCTGATCCTTCCGCCAAGGCCGCCTACGACAGAAGTTACCGCCGGTATCGCACCTTGTTCGATGCCCTGACCCCGCTTCATGCTGACTGACCGGACTGCATCCTATGTCCAGACAAATGCTCGATCGCCTTATTGCCGGCACGCTGCCTGACCCGGATAGCCAGGGAATGCTGTCGGTGCCGCTGAAGACCATCGTCATAGGGCGCGGTCTCGGCGACGAAGCCGATGCGCTGGTCAAGCCGCTGCCGCTCGGCCGCAGGCTCGCCGTTGTCATGGATCCCGACACAAGGCTGGCTCTCGGCGAGAGAGTGTCCATTGCGCTGCGCGGCTCGATCGATGTCGACAAGATCATCCTGCCGCGCCATCCGCATCCCGACATGGACGCCGTGCGATCGGTGATCGCCCGCACGAAAGACGCCAGCGGTCTGGTCGCGGTCGGATCCGGCTCGATCAATGACATCACCAAATATGCCGCCCATCTGACCCAAAAGCCCTATGCGGTGTTCGGCACCGCGCCGTCGATGAACGGCTACACCTCGGTGTCTGCGGCAATCACAGAGGACGGCCTGAAGAAATCGCTGACGGCGAGCCTGCCGGTCGGTGTCTTCCTCGATCTCGATGTCATGGCGCGAGCGCCGCACCGGCTGATCGCTGCCGGCTTCGGCGATTCGATGGCACGGCCGACCGCGCAGACCGATTGGCTGATGGCGCATCTTTTGCTCGGCACGCCCTACCGGGAGGCGCCGTTCATGCTTCTGGCGGAGGACGAGGAGGCGCTTATCGCCAAAGCCGGCGAACTCGGGACCGGCGACATTGAGGCGATGGAAGTGCTGGTGCGCACGCTGGTCATGTCGGGCCTTGGCATGACTTTGTGCGGCGGCTCCTATCCGGCCAGTCAGGGCGAACATCTGATCGCCCACTATATCGACATGCGGGGCCAGGGATTGCCCGAAGCGCACCACGGCGAGCACATAGCGGTGACGACGTTGACGATGGCGCGGCTGCAGGAACGCGTGCTGGCGCTGCGGGAATTGCAGCTCGCGCCCTCCGCCGATACGCCAGACCGCTTCATCGAAATCTTCGGCGAAACGCTCGGACGTTCCTGCTGGGCGGCATTCAAGCCCAAGCTGCTGGACCGCGAACGGGCGGACGCTGTCAACACCATGCTGGCCAGGCAGTGGCGCTCGCATCGCGAAAGGCTGCTGCGGGTGGCACGCCCGGCGCGCGAGATCGCGGCAGCACTGCGTGCCGCCGGCGCCCCAACCACGCCGCAAGAGGTCGCCATACCGGCTGGCTTCTACGACGAGGCGGTCGCCAATGCGCGGCTGATCCGCGACAGGTTCACCATGCTCGACGTCGCTGCTGCCTCGCTCGAAACGGTTGCGGCGGGAGCCTGAGCGGGTGCTACGTCCGCTCACCGACTTCACCGCGCCGGACCGGCGCAACATCGCTGTCGTGCTGACCGACATAGACGACACCTTGACCGACAAGGGGCGGTTGCCGGCAAAAGCCTATGCGGCGCTCGAGCGGCTGAAGCAGGCCGGCTTCATTGTCGCGCCGGTTACCGGCCGCCCTGCCGGCTGGTGCGACCTGATCGCCCGGCAATGGCCGGTGGACGGCGTGATCGGCGAGAACGGCGCCTTCTATTTCCGCTACGACGACGCCAAAAAGCGGATTGTTCGCCACTACGCCAAGAGCGCTGCCGAACGGCAGGCCGATGCCGCGCGCCTCAAGGAGATCGAGCAAACCGTTCTGCGCGAAGTTCCGGGTGCGGCGGTCGCGGCCGACCAGGCCTATCGCGAGGCCGATCTGGCGATCGATTTTTGCGAGGACGTGGCGCCGCTGCCCAAAACCGAGGTTCTGAAGATCGTCGGCATCTTCCAGCGCTATGGCGCGATGGCGAAAATCTCGTCCATCCACGTCAATGGCTGGTTCGGCAAATACGACAAACTGTCGACAAGCCGGCTATTCTTGCGGGACTGTTTCGGTATAGATATCGACCACGACAAGGACAGCATTGTCTTCGTCGGCGATAGTCCAAACGATGCACCAATGTTCGGCTTCTTCCCCAACAGCGTCGGCGTCGCTAATGTGCTGGACTTCGCCGGCGAGCTTCCTGCGTCTCCCGCCTTCGTCACAAGAGGGCGCGGCGCGGAGGGATTTGCCGAGTTTGGCGACGCGCTGATTGCTGCAAAGGGAATGGAATAGTCATGGACCAAGGCCGACTGACGAAGAAGGAGCGGCACGCGCTTATCCTTTCGGAAGTGCGCCGGTCGGCGTCGATACGCATCTCCAAGCTCGCACGGCGCATCGGCGTCGCCGGCGAGACCATCCGCCGCGATCTCATCGAACTCGGCGATGCCGGGCTGATCAACCGCACCTATGGCGGTGCGACGATCTCGCTGGTGACATCAGAACCGGTGATTTCGGAGCGTGGCCTGACCCTGATCGAGGAGCGCGCCCGCATCGGCCGCGGCGCGGCAAGCCTTGTCGAGAAGGGCCAGATCGTGATGATCGATGGCGGTTCGACCACCTATGAGGTGGCGCGCAACCTTTCGCAGCTGAAGCGCGACCTGACCATCATCACCAATTCCACCGGAGTGGCCTCTGTGGCCGGCGCCAATCCGACCTTTCGGGTGCTGCTCTGCCCCGGGACCTATGATAGCCGGGAAGGCAGCGTGTTGGGCGAAGACACCGTCGAGTTCCTGCGCCGCTACAATGCCGACGTCGCCATTATCGGCGCATCGGGGATAAGCGCCGATGGTCCGAGCGACATGATCTCGGGCGCCGCGGCCGTTAAACGCGCAATGATATCGCGTTCACTGTCGACGGTGCTGGTGGTGACCCACGACAAGTTTGGCCGCAGCAGTCTGGAACGCATCTGCGGGCTCGATGACATTGCCGATATCGTCACCGACAGCGAACCGAAGGCCGACCTGCGCACTGCTGCCGAACAGGCGGGCACGGAGATGCATGTGTTTGCCGCCGACTGATCAGCATTGGCTATCCGGCGGCATCCCGGTTGGTCAGCGCGATGTGGCAGCAGCCGGAGCCGTGGCCCGGCGTCCAGGTGACATTGTCGAAGCGCACGCCCGTTGCCTCGAACAGACCACGGTCGAAAGCGCCGGCGATGCGGCAGAGCGTGGCGAGTTTTTCATCACCGACACCGGCCTCGACCCAGGCGTCCTTCAGCGGACAACGCTTCACCTTGAAGGCGATGTGGTCCGGCCCGCGCTCGACATCGGTCGGATACATCAGGCCGCCATCCGGGCTGACGGCCAAAAATGCCTCGCCGATGGCCGGCGCGTCGTTAGGTCCGAAACGGGCGAAGGCGGCCGCCGCCACCTCCTTGCCGCGCTGCTCGATGGTGCGGATCATGATCGCCTCGGCCTTTTCCGCGCCGAGTTCGCCGGTCAGCTCGTCGAGAAACAGACGGTAGAGATCGGCGCGGTTGCGGAAGGCGGAATCGAGTTCGCGCGAGAGTTTTTCGGCTCTGGCTTCTGGTTCGGTCATGGTACTTGCCTGCTGCTTCTGTCCAATCTTGGCGCCGCCGCAACCAGCGCCTTGCCGATTGCCGATTGCGGCGCGTCGACTACGTTGCGGGCGTCGCCGCTCTCGGCGATCCGCCCGGCGTTGAGAAGAACGACGCGGTGGGCGATGGCCCGTACGACGCCGAGATCATGCGAAATGAAGAGATAGGCGATCCGTTCCCTGGCTTGCAGGTCGAGCAGCAACTCAAGGATCTGTCCGCGGACCGAAACGTCGAGCGCCGACACCGCCTCGTCGAGCACGATCAGCGACGGTTTGGTCGCGATGGCTCGGGCGATGGCGACGCGCTGGCGCTGGCCGCCGGAGATTTCGTGAATGGCGCGCGGGGCGAGATCGGCTGCCAGCCCGACGCGATCCAGCAAGGCAGCAATGCGGGCCGGCCTCTCGGCGCGGGAAGCGATGGCATGGATGCGCAAGGGATCGTCAAGCACGCGAGCCACCGTGGCGCGCGGGTTGAACGCGGCGAGCGGATCCTGGAACACCATTTGCAGGCGCGCGCGCTTGGTGCGCAGGGCCGCACCGTTCAAAGCCAGGAAATCGCCACCTTCGAACTGGATGTGTCCAGCATCAGGCTCGATCAGCCTGAGCACTAGGCGCGCGATTGTCGACTTGCCGCTGCCGGAGGGCCCGGCCAGCGCCAGCGTCTCGCCGGGTTCGATGGCGAAGGAGACACCGTCGACGGCCGCGATGGCCTTGCCGCCACGACGGTATCGCTTGGTAAGACCGGAGACGGTGAGCAAGTTCATGCCGGCGCCCGTCGTAGCAGCGGATCGGCGTCGAGGCCGAGATGGGCGTCGAGCAGCGTTCGCGTATAGGCATGGCGCGGGGCGTTTATGATTTGCTCCGTCGTGCCGAGTTCGATCAGTTCGGCGTTCCGGAATACAGCGATACGCTCTGCGAGTTCGGCGGCCAGCGCGATGTCGTGGCTGATGAACAGCAGCGTCATGCCGTCCTCCGCCACCAGTTGCCGAATGAGGCTGACGATTTCGGCTTGCACAATGGTGTCCAGCGCGCTGGTCGCCTCATCGGCGATCAGCAGTTTCGGACCGGCTGCAATGGCCGCGGCAATTGCAACGCGCTGCTTCTGGCCGCCGGAGAGCTGGTGCGGGAAAGCACGCATGGCGGTTTGTGGGTCGGGCAGCCGGACACGTTGGAGCAGGGTTTTGGCTTTGGCGTAAGCTTGTGGCCAGTCGAGGCCGAGGTGGGTGCGGGCGACTTCGGCGATCTGTTTGCCGACGGTCATGACGGGGTCGAGGCTGGCGGAGGGGTCCTGGAAGACGAAACCAATGTCGCGACCGGGAAGGGGGAGCGTACTGGGTTCGGTTAATTTGAGAGGTCGGCGTTCCGTCACACCCCCCTCTGTCCTGCCGGACATCTCCCCCGCAAGGGGGGAGATTGCTCTCTCATCTCCGCCTTCGCCAACCACGAACGTTGCAGAAGGGAAGCCGTCGGCAAAGCTGCTGATCTCCCCGCTTGCGGGGGAGATGTCCGGCAGGACAGAGGGGGGTGGGAAGGATCGCGGCGCCTGAAATTGCCACTTGACATGCCCTTCAATCTTGGCGCTCGCCGGCAGCAGTCCAGCCACCGCCAGCGCCAGCGTGCTCTTGCCCGAACCGCTTTCGCCGATAATCGCCAGCCGCTCGCCGGCAATAACATCCAGGCTGACCCCCTTCAGCGCCGTTACCTCGCTGCCATCGCTGAAATAGCGCACAGACAGATCGCGTATCTCAGCCAGTGCGGTCACGACAGGCTCCTCCGCACCGCCGTCGTTTCGACCACGCCTTCGCCGGTGAGATAGACGCCAAGCACGGTCAGCACCAAGGCGATGCCCGGAACGATCGACAGAAAGGGCGCGGTGCGCAGCACAGTGCGGCCCTCGGCGATCATGCCGCCCCAAGTGACGCGATTGGGGTCGCCGAGACCGAGGAAGGACAGCGCTGCCTCGGTGAGGATCGCGGCGGCCACGATCACCGAGGACAAGGCCAGCACCGGCGGCAACGCGTTGGGCAACACCTCGCGAAAAGCGATCTCAAGCGGATGCATGCCGATGACGCGAGCGCCGGCGACGTAATCGCGCTCGCGGATCGACAGCACTTCGGCGCGCGCTACACGCGCCGGTCCGGTCCAGGCGCCAAGCGCTATTGCCGTGACGACGACGCCGAGCGACGGCCCGACGACGCTGACGAAGGCCAGCGCCAGGAGAAAACTCGGCACGGTCTGGAAGGCATCGGTGATGCGCATCAGCCCCTCGTCCACAAGGCCGCCGGCAAAGCCGGCCAGCGTGCCGACGACCGCGCCGATGAAGAGTGCCGCCGCTGCCGCCGCCAGGCCGACCGCCAGCGAGGTGCGGGCGCCGTGGAACAGTTCGGCCAGCACGTCAAGGCCGAGCCGGTCGGTGCCGAGCGGCAGCGACCAGTCCTGGAAGGGCGGCAGCAGTGCTGGTCCGGCAATGGCCTGCGGGTCGCCGGGGAAGAGCAGCGACGCAAACAGCGCCATGGCGAACAGAAGCGCCAGGATGATCGCGCCGGCGACCGCTTCCGGCCGGCGCAGGAACCGCGGCAGCGCGCTCACGCGCTGGCCTCGCCGGCGCCGACGCGCGGGTCGAGGAAGGCGTAGGCGATGTCGACGGCAAGGTTGACGGCAATGACGAGGACGGCGCTGGTGAGGATGATGCCGAGCAGCAGCGGCGTGTCGCGCGAAGCGACCGCTTCCTGCGCCAGCCGGCCGAGCCCGGGCACGGCAAAGACGCTTTCGATGACGACGCTGCCGCCCAGCATCTGCGCCGATTGCAGGCCGAGCATGGTGACCAGCGGCAAGAGCGCGTTGCGGGCGACATGGGCGAGCACGATGCGGCGGCGTGACAGCCCCCTGGCGCGGGCGGCGAGCACAAAATCCTGCCGCCACGCCTCGGCCATGCCGGCGCGCATCATGCGCAGATAGAGCGCGAGATAGATGAAGCCGAGCGCGGAAACCGGCAGGACGAGGTGGACGGCGATATCGGTGGCGCGGGCAAGCCCGGTCTTGTCCGAGGCGAGCGTCTCGATGCCGCCGATCGGCAGCCAGCGCAGGTCGACGGCAAAGACGACGATCAGCACCAGGCCAAGCCAGAAACCCGGCACGGCATAAAGCGCCAGCGAGCCGATCGACAGGAAGCGGTCGCGAAAGCTGCCGGGTCTGGCGCCGGCATAGATGCCGAGCGCCGAGCCGAGCCCGAAGGAAAGCGCGGTGGCGGTCACCATCAGGAGCAGTGTCGTCGGCAGGCGTTCCAGGATAACATCGCGAATTGGCCGCGAGAAGGTAACGGACTGGCCGAGGTCGAAATGCAGCAGCGCCCAGAGATAGTTCGCGAGCCGGGTCAACTCGGACTGGTCGAGGCCCCAGCGATGACGCAGCAATTCGATCATGCCGGCGTCGCCGCCGGTCGAGACGATGTAGGCGTCGACCGCGTCACCGGGGGCGGCTTCCAGGAGGAGGAATGTGCCGATGATGACGATCAGCAGCACGAAGATGCTGCCGGCGAGGCGACGGCGGATGAGGGTGAGGGCGCGGGTCATGGCTGCCTTACCCTCCCCCTTGTGGGGAGGGTCGATCCGCGAAGCGGAGCGGGGTGGGGGTTCTCGTAGGGCGCTACCCCCACCCCGTCGAGCGGCTGCCGCTGCGCAGCAACCGCTCGCCGACCCTCCCCACAAGGGGGAGGGTGAAGGTTGGCGCTATCCGGCAGGACAGAACAGAGGCGTGAAGGAACTCTCATCCCTGATGATGAGCATTCGTCCAACCGATGCGCAAGCATGCCGGGCTGATCGCTAGCCAGCCAGATATGTGTCCGCCCAGTTCGACACCGCCCAGCGCGGGTTGTTAGCGATGTTCCCCACCGTCTCCCGCGCGACGCTGATGAAGCTCCATTCGGCGACGTTGATCAGCGGCAGGTCCGCCGCGACCTGTTTCTGGAATTCCTTGTAGAGGTCGGTGCGCGCTGACGTATCCAGCGTCTCCGAAGCCTTGGCGATCAGCGCGTCGAGCGCGGCGTTCTTGTAGCCGCCCTGGTTGGAGAACGGCACGCCGTCGGGAATGCCGCTCTGCACCAGGATGGTGGTCGAGATCGCCGGGTCGCCGCGGAACACCGGCGGGCCGACGGCGAGGTCGAAGGCGTGGTCGGTGTAGACGGCCTTGATGTGCGCGGCCGAGTCGTTGTTGACGATCACGGCGTCGATGCCGATTGCCGCCAGCGCCTGGCGCAGATAGTCGCCGAACTGCTTGGTCTCGTTGAAATAGGGTGCCGGCAGGAGTTTCAGCGCAAAACGCTTGCCGTCATCGGCGCGCTTGTACCCCGCGTCGTCGAGCAAGGCGTTGGCCTTGGCGACGTCGAATGGATAGATCGGCACGTCGGCAGTGTAGAATTGCGGATCGTTCTTCGGCACCGGGCCGGTGGCGGTGGCGGCATAGCCGAGGAACACCGTCTTGACGACGAAGTCCTTGTCGATGGCATGCGCGATCGCCTGGCGGACCTTCACGTCGGCCAGTTCCTTGCGGCGATGGTTGATCTCGACGACGAGCTGATAGGTCAGCCCCTCATAGCCCTTGGAGATCACCTTCAGGCCCGGCACCTTGGAGATGCGGTCGAGGTCGGCCAGCGGCACGGCGGAGAAGGCGGCGAGCTGGATCTCTTCGGCCTCGAGCGCCGCTGCAGCCGACGTGCGGTCGGGTAGCACCTGGTAGATGATCTCGTCGAGATACGGCTCGTCCTTGGCCCAGTAATCCGCATTCCTGGTCAGCTTGTAATACTGGCCGGCCTTGTATTCGCCGAACTTGAACGGCCCGGTGCCGATGGGTGCATTGTTGGCCGGGTTTTCCTCGATCTTGCCGACCTCGTAGATGTGCTTCGGAACCACGCTTGACAGCGCCGGCAGCGCGTTGCGGATCAGCTGGAACGGCGTTGGCTTGGCGAATTTGAAGACGGCGGTCAGATCGTCAGGGGTGTCGACGCTGGCCAGATCCTTGAACACGGTGCGGCCGAGATTTTGCAGCGGTTTCCAGATCTGCAGCGCCGAGAAGGCGACGTCGGCCGAGGTGAACGGCTCGCCGTCATGCCATTTGACGCCCTCGCGCAGTTTGAAGGTCACCGACAGCCCATCGGCAGCACCTTCCCAGGAGAGCGCAAGGCGGGGTTCCAGTCCGTCCTTGCCTTCGAACGAGGCTTCGGCCAGCGTTTCGACGATCTTGCTGGAGATGAAGAAGACGCCGTTGGAGGCGACGATGGCCGGATTGAGGTTGCGCGGCTCGGAATCGGCGGCAAGCACGAGGCGGCCGCCCTTCTTCGGCGTCTGCGCCCAGCTGAATGTGGGCATGGCGGTGGAGGCCAGCAGCAAAGCTGAGCCGCCAAGCAGCGTGCGTCTGGAAATATCTGACATGACCGAACTCCGTCCTCTCCGCGACCAGATGGGCGCACCCCTCGAAGCTGGCGGCACCCGCCAGCATCCTCGCGGCGATTATGGCCCTTGCCAAGGGTTTCGCCAGAGACGGAATTGGCGCATCCTTGCTTGGCTTTGAAATTTTCGTCCGCTGGACCAGTTTAGAGGTGGCCCTTTTATTCTGATATTCTGGTAGGACCAGATTGCCTTGATATTCAGCAAAGACGACTTGGCGACCGCCCGCTGAAGCAATTTGACCCTATTTCTGGCTGGACCAGAGTGGACAATGATGCAGATTTGACGACAGCCAAGGGAATCGGGCGCAGCGCGGCCGGCGATCCCACGGAAATCAGGGAGAGAACAATGAACATTGCCCCGGGCAAGAATGCCGTCAGCAATATCCCGTTCGACCAGGCAAGGGTCGACCGGCTGATGGAGGAAGCCGGCATCGATGTGCTGCTGGCGACGTCCAGGCACAACACGCAATATCTGCTCGGTGGCTACAAATTCATCTTCTTCGCCGCCATGGATGCGATTGGCCACAGCCGCTATCTGCCTGTCGTCGTCTATGAGAAGGGCGGGCCGGATCATGCCGCCTATATCGGCAACCGCATGGAAGGCGCCGAGCACCAGAACAACCCGTTCTGGACGCCGACGCTGCATGCCGCCTGCTGGGGTACGCTCGACGCCGCCAATCTTGCGGTCGAGCATGTCAGCAAGATCGGCAAGGCAGGCGCCCGCATCGGCATCGAGCCGGCCTTCCTGCCGTCCGATGCCTATGCGCTGATCCGCAAGGCGTTGCCGGACGCGAAGCTGATCGACGCGACCGACATGCTGGAGCGCATGCGCGCCATCAAGACAGACGCCGAGCTGGAGAAGCTGCGCATCGCCTCCGAGTTGATCACCGATTCCATGTTGGCGACTATCCAGTGGGCGCGCGAAGGCACGACCAAGGCCGAGATGATCGAGCAGCTCAGGCGCGAGGAGACCAATCGCGGCGCGCATTTCGAATATTGCCTGCTGACGCTGGGCTCCAGCCACAACCGTGCGGCGTCACCGCAGGCTTGGAAAAAGGGCGAGGTGCTGTCGATCGATTCCGGCGGCAATTATCACGGCTATATCGGCGATCTCTGCCGCATGGGCATTCTGGGCGAACCGGATGCCGAGCTGGAAGATCTGTTGGCCGAGGTCGAGACGGTGCAGCAGGCGGCGTTCTCGAAGGTGAGGGCAGGCACCATCGGCGGCGATATGATTTCGCACGCGGAGGGCGTGCTGAAGGCGTCGAAGGTCGCGCCCTATACGGATTTCTTCGCCCATGGCATGGGCCTGATCACCCATGAAGCGCCGTTCCTGATGACCAACCACCCGGTCACCTATGAAGGCACTTATTCGGCCAAGCCGCTGGAGACGAACATGGTGCTGTCGGTGGAGACGACCATGCTTCACCCGACGCGGGGGTTCATCAAGCTGGAGGATACGCTGGCGGTGACGGATGCGGGGTATGTGATGTTTGGGGATCGGGCACGGGGGTGGAATAGAGGTGGGATAGCCTAGCTCGGCGCTACCCCCTCACCCGGATTGCCATCCGAATTGCGAAGGGCAATTCGGGGCTATCCGACCTCTCCCCGAGGGGAGAGGAGTTTGCGCCGGCGCTGGCTTCTGCCTCTTCTCCCCCTCGGGGAGAAAGTGGCCGCGAAGCGGCCGGATGAAGGGGGCCTTTCGCGATTACTTCCCCGCCGGGATCAACCTGAAATCCGGCAACTCCCGCAGCACCAGTTCGGGTCCGGCCGGCGAATAGACGACGAAGAGCTGCATCGGCCCATCGCCCGTGTTCAGTGTCGAATGGAAACGGCTTTCCGGCACATAGATGGTGCAGCCGGGGCCGACCTTGGCGACGACCGGATTGCCCTCCTCGTCCTCGACCATCTGCTCGCCATTGCCTGAGATGACGAAGATGATCTCTTCCGCGCCGGGATGGTTGTGGCGCGTATGGCCCTTGCCTGAGGGCAGGTCGACGACACCGCCGGAAAAGCGCTCAGCGCCATTCACTTCAGGCGCCACCGTCAGCGACAGCTTGCCCCAGTCAAAGCCGAAGGCGCTCACGTCCTTCGGGTATACGAACACCTTGCTCTTGTCGGTCATGATCTCATCCCTTCTTTTTCTTCTGGTCGTGCGGCGTGACGGCCTTGAAATCCGCCGTCTGCCTGGCGATCGCGGCTTCAGCCGGCAGCCGTTCCATCGAACTCGCGCCATAAAAGCCGTGCAGGCCCTTGCAGCGGTCGAGGATGTAGCGGGCATCATCCGGCATCGAGATCGGCCCGCCATGGCAAAGCAGGATGACATCCTTGCGCACCGAGCGCGCCGCGTTGGCGATGGCGTCGATCTCGACCACGCAGTCGTCGAGCGACTTGGCCGACGTGGCTCCGATCGAGCCGCCGGTCGTCACCCCCATATGGGCAACGACGATGTCGGCGCCGGCTTTTGTCATGGCGCGCGCCTCGTCGGGGTTGAAGACATAGGGCGTGGTCAGAAGATCGAGCTTGTGCGCCTCGGCGATCATGTCGACCTCCAGCCCGAAGCCCATGCCGGTTTCCTCAAAACTCTGGCGCATGCTGCCATCGAACAGGCCGATGGTCGGGAAATTCTGCACGCCGGAAAAGCCCATCGTCTTCAGCTCGGCAAGCAGCAGCGGCATGATGACGAAGGGATCGGTGCCGTTGACACCGGCCAGCACCGGCGTCTTTTTGACCACCGGCAGCACCTCGTAGGCCATTTCCTTGACGATCTCGTTGGCGTTGCCATAGGCGAGCAGGCCGGCAGCCGAGCCGCGCCCGGCCATGCGGTAGCGGCCGGAATTGTAGATGATGATGAGGTCGATGCCGCCGGCTTCCTCGGCCTTCGCCGACAAGCCGGTGCCGGCGCCGCCGCCGACGATGGGCACGCCGTCGGTGATCATCGCCTTGAACTTCTTCAATATGTCCTTGCGCGGTATTGCGGGCATTTGTTGACTCTCACTATCTGGCGATGTCGAGGAAGGCCGCGGTTGCGGCTTTGGCAAATTCCGGATCGTTGATGTGCAACGGCAGGCGTGAGACCCGGCGCGCGGCGTTCGGCTTGATGGTGCGCTCGACGGCATCGAACAGCACGGCGTCGGCTTCGGGGTCGAAGAAGGCGCCGCCCTCGATGTCGAGTGCCGAGACGCCTTTTTCGGGGATCAGGAAATGCACAGGGCCCTCGCAGCGAGCGAGCCTGGTGCCGATCCACTCGCCTATACCGCGGCATTCATCCACCGTGGTGCGCATCAGTGTGACGTTGGGATTGTGCTCGTAGAACAGCCGGCCCCTAAACTTCTCGGGAATGGTCGGCGGCGCCCAGAAATTGACCATGTCCAGCGCGCCGACCGAGCCTACATAGGGCAGCTTGGTGCGGGCGATGGCGCCGAAGCGGTCCTCCGTCGCAGGCAGCACGCCGCCGAGCAGCAGGTCGCAGACTTCCGTCGTGGTGATGTCGATGACGCCGGCGAGCAGGCCCGAGTCCGCGAGCTTCTCCATCGAGCGGCCGCCGGTGCCGGTGGCGTGGAAAACCATGCAGTCATAGTTGGCGCGCAACTGATCCGCGATGGCGGTCACGCAAGGCGTGGTGACGCCGAACATGGTGAGCCCGAGTGCCGGCTTGCCGGTGGCAGTCGGCGCCGGCTTTGTGGCCATGCCGGCGATCGCTTGCGCCGCGTTGTGTAGCACCGTGCGGGAGAGCCGGTTCAGTCCCGCCATATCGGTGACCGATGGCATCATGATGATGTCGGAGACGTCGACATAGGGCGCGGTGTCGCCGGAGGCGAGCGTCGAGACCATGATCTTGGGCAGCCCAAGCGGCAGCGCGCGCATGCCGGCAGTGATGATCGACGTGCCGCCGCCGCCGCCAATGCCGATCACGCCTGATATGTCGTCGCGCGACTGAATGAAACTGGTGAAGGCGGCGCCCATGCCGGCCACTGCCGTGCCGCGATCATCGATGCCGAGCACGCCACTGGCTCCATCCGGATGATGCGCCGCGACCTCGCTGGCCGGGATATCGACCGGCACGGTGGCGCCGCGCGTTCCGATGTCGACACGGGCAACCGAACTGCCGGTGGCGGCAATAGCATCGGCCAGGAAGGCAAGTTCCTCGCCCTTGGTGTCGGCTGTGCCCACCACGTAGATGCGCTTCATCGCGTTTCTCCCGTCACCGGCCGACCGGCGCCGGGTCGCCTGTCGCCCTTTGCCGGCCTTTCGGTAGGCAAAGGTCATTGCAATTTTTTGAGACGCGCGTATCGTATTGACATGGAAGTCTCACGTCAACAAGCCGCTGGGAACGACGACGCCAACGAGGCTGCAGAACGCGGCCCACGGGCCCGCACAAAACGGCTGATGCTGAAGACGGCGACGCGGCTGATGCAGGCGGGCGTCACCCCGTCGGTCAGCGAAGTCGCGGAGGCGGCGCAAGTGTCGCGCGCCACCGCCTATCGCTATTTCCCCAGCCAGGCAGCCCTGGTGCAGGCGGTGGTCGACGAGGGGCTTGGGCCGATCCTGACCTGGCAATCGACGTCCACCGATGCCGGGCGCCGCGTTGCCGAATTGTTCGATACCGCCATGCCGCGCATCGAAGCTTTCGAGGCAACTTTCAAGGCAGCGCTGAAACTGTCGCTCGACCAATGGGCGCAGCGGCAGGCGGGCACGCTGGGCGGCGAGCCGCAATTCACGCGCGGACATCGCGTCCAGCTGCTGAAGGATGCCATCGCACCGCTCAAGGGCCGGCTGCCGCCGCGCGAGTTCAAGCGCCTGGCGCAGGCGCTGTCGATGATGTTCGGCGTCGAAGTGCTGATCGTGCTGAAGGATATATGGGGGCTCGATAGCCGCGGCATGCGGTCGGTCGCGCAATGGGCGGCGGGCGCCCTTGTGCGCGCCGCGGTGGCGGAATCAACGGCTGAAATCGATGCGGCCCCGACAGCGGCATTGGCGAAATAGCGCCAATCTGGTTCGACCAGATTTGGATGTCCACTATTGATGTTAACCGGGATGGCAGTGCCGAAACAAGGCTCTCCTATATGAACGAGTAGGAAAATTCAGGGAAAACAGTCGGATACATGAAAAATCCGGTTATACAAGGTCCGGTGGTGATCCAAGAAAGAGCTTGACGGCTATCCAAAATTGGTAATACCAGATCAGGAAAGAAAAGGCGGATCGAGAATGACAGCCGCAGTCCATTTCGGCAGGGCGAGGAGAATCATACGGATGGCGCGTGTTCCGTCCGCACGAGGTGGCGCATCGTGACGCAGACGTCGCCTCGCGCCAGTGACGGCAAGGGGATTGCGCTGCGCCTCGATGGGCTCAGCAAGGCCTATGGATCCGTGCGCGCCATCAACGACCTGAGCTTCGCCGTCGACGAAGGCCGCTTCTTCGTACTCTTCGGGCCGAGCTCCGTTGGCAAGACGACGACGCTGCGCACTATCGCCGGCCTCGTCCAGGCCGACTCCGGCACGCTTGAGATCGGCGGCCGCGACATGGCCCATGCGCCGATCGCCGGCCGAGGCATTTCGATGGTCTTCCAGTCTTTCGCGCTTTACCCCCACCTCACGGTCTATGACAATCTCGCCTACCCGCTGCGCGAGGAGAAAGCCGCGCGCGCCGAGATTGACAAGCGGGTGAAAGAGACCGCCGAGATCCTGAAGCTGACACACCGCCTGAAGGCCAAGCCGGCAACCCTGTCCGGCGGAGAGCAGCAGCGCGTCGCGCTCGGCCGCTCCCTGATCCGCCGGCCAAAGATTCTTCTGCTCGATGAGCCGCTCACCAATCTCGACGCCAAGCTTCGGCACGAGACGCGCGCCGAGCTGAAGCGGCTGCACCGCCAGTTCGGCATGACCGTGATCTATGCCACGCCCGACGAGCTCGAGGCTCTCTCGATGGGCGAGACGATCGCCGTCATGCGCGATGGGGGCATCGTCCAGATCGGCACGCCAGACGAGCTTTACGAGCAGCCGATCAATACCTATGTCGCCAGCAAGATCGGCTCGCCGCACATGAATCTGTTCACGGCCTCGGTGCGCGCCGACACCAGATCTTTCGACACGCCGCTCGGGACTCTGGTTCCGGCGACGGCGCCAAAGACTGCCGATGCCAACGAGGCCGCGCTGATCGGCATTCGCCCGAGCGACATTCGGCTCGCCGCCAAGGGCGAAGCCGGGGTTGCCTCGAAGGTGCATCTGGTCGAACCGCTCGGCGACATAACGATCGTCTCGGTCGAGGCCGGCGGCGAGATGTTGCGCATGGTGCTGCCGGAAGCGATCGCCGCCAGCATCAGGACCGGCGATTCGGCATCGATCGCCATCGATAACAGGAAAATCCACGTCTTCCGCGCCGCGAGCGGCCAGGCAATGACCTGACTCGAACGGCGAGAAGCAATCCGGTTAACCAAGGGAGGAAACGCGAATGACGGCGATGACCAAACTGAAAGGGCTAGCGACAGCCGCAAGCTTCGCTGCCACACTACTGGTGGGAGGCGTGACCTATGCCTCTGCCGAAGAAGTGACGTTGACGATGGCGGTGCCGGATTGGCCCCCGACCCGCATTATGAAGAAGTTCTTCGACGAGCAGTACAAGCCGAAGTCTGGCAATACTGTGAAGCTCGATGTGGACTTCATTCCGTGGCCGGATTTCTACACCCGCGTCAACGCCTCGTTGACCTCGGGCGAAAAGAAGTACAACTTCATCGTGTCGGACTCGCAGTGGCTGGGCGCCTTCGTCGAAGGCGGCTACTTCCGCAAGATCAACGATCTCATCGATGCCGACCCGGAACTCAAGGCGACGATGGAGTCGATGCATCCCGCCGTGCTCAACGCCTACTCGACCTATCCCAACAGCACGCCGAACTACTACGGCTTCCCGCAGTTCCCGGACGTGCTGGTCACCTACGGCCGCAAGGACGTGCTCTGCAACAACGACGAGCAGGCCGCCTACAAGGCGAAGTACAATGAGAAGCTGCCCTGCACCGGCGAAGAAATCGACGCCATGGACTGGAACACGTTCGAGCATGTTGGCGAATTCTTCCAGCGCAAGAAGGGCGACAAGCTCGCCGGCCAGGTGCTGGATGACGATTTCTATGGCATCGCCTATCAGGCAGGCAAAGGCTACGACTTCTCGACGAGCTCGGTCCACACGTTCGTCTGGGAGCATGGCGGCGGCATCTGGGATGAAACCAAGGCCCCGACCGGACATGCCGAAGGCGTCGTAAACTCCCCGAAGTCCATCGAGGGCATGGAGCATTTCCTCAAATTGCTGAAGTTCATGCCGCCGGTGGTCAAGACCGGCACCATGGACATCTTCGTCTCGGACCAGTTGTTCCGTGAAGGCAAGGTGGCCATGAACATCGACTGGATCGGTCTCGCCGAAGCCTCGCTCGATCCCAAGACGTCGAAGGTTGCCGACAAGCTGGTGTTCGGATTGGCGCCAGGCCTGCGCGGTGCCGACGGCAAGGTGAATCGTACGTCACAGATCGGCGGACAGCCTTTCGTTCTCACCACCTGGACGACGCCTGAGCAAATCAAGGAAGCGGTTGGCTTCGTGAAGTGGTGGCTCTCGCCTGATATCCAGCACCAGTTCGCCGCCGGCGGCGGCCAGTCCGCGATCAAGTCGGTCTACAGCGATCCGAAGTATGTGACCTATCGTCCGTGGGACCGCGCCTGGGCGAACTCGCTCGACTGGCAGAAGGACATGTGGCACGTGCCGCAGTTCTTCGAACTGCTCACCCAGCAGCAGGACCAGTACGACCTAGCCATCACTGGCAAGCAGGACGCCAAGACCACCTTGGATAACATCGCCAAGTTCCAGGAGGACCTCCTGAAGAACGATGGTCTTATCCAGTAACCTTCCGACATAGCTGCGGGGAGCGGGCAAAAGCCGCTCCCCGTCATTGCCACTTCAAGCGCTCCATATTTCGGACTCCCATGACCGCTGTTTCAAGCACGCTGCTGACACCACGCCTTACCGCGGTTGTTGCCCACAACTGGAAACTCGCCATCGCTGTCGCTGTCGTCGTGTCGGCCATATCAATGGCGGGCTTGCCTGCGGCTGTCTCCTTCTGGGTGGTGGGCGCCGCGGTGGCGTTGGTCGCGGCCGCATTTACCGTCAACGCGTATCGCCGCCACTACTTCGGCGCCTTGCTGGTCGCTCCGGCAATCGCCGTTCTGTTTGTGATGAATATCTTCCCCCTGCTGTGGTCGCTGGGCCTTTCGTTCTTCGCCTACCAGGCAAACCAGCAGACGATCCGCTTCGTCGGACTCGGGAACTACATCCGGATCCTTACCAACGATCTCGCTGCTCACGCGACTTGGGGCGCGCTGATCAATACCGCCATGTTCGTCGTGTTCACCGTCTCCGCGCAGATGATCGTCGGCTTTCTGCTGGCCATCCTGTTCGCCAAGCAATTTCCGCTGCGCAAGTATTTGTTGATCCTGGTGCTGACACCGATGATGCTTTCGGTTGTCGCCTCTGGCGTGTTCTTCACCTACTACTATGACCCGACATTCGGGATTCTCAGCTACGTCATCAATTCCATCTCCGGCAACCAGTTCATCCTGATGAGCAACAAAGTCGGTGCCGTGGCGGGAATCGTTTTCGCCGACGCATGGATGTGGTCGCCCTTCGTCATGCTCCTTGTGCTGGCGGGCCTCGTCTCGGTGCCGAAATACCTTTACGAGGCCGCTGCCATCGACCGTATTTCCAGCTGGCGGCAATTCTGGATGATCACCTTCCCCTACATCCGCGGCCTTCTGATGTTGGCCCTTCTCTTCCGCACCATCGAGGCATTCAAGCTGGCGGATCTCGTCATCCTCCTCACCAAGGGCGGCAACGACACGCTGACGATCTCCTATCACTTGATCCGCATCGCCAACGAGCAGAACAAGACGAGTGAGGGCGCGTCGATCTCCTATCTGATGCTGTTCATGGTGATCGTTCTCACCAACCTCTACCTGTACCTCGCAAACCGCCGTACGCAGGGAGCCTAACCCGTGACCGAATCGATATTGGGAAAGCTCGGCTTCCGCAGGGCCAGCGGAGTAGACGAGGCCGGCTGGGGGCGGACGCTCGCCGTGGCCGTCGTCGCCTTTATCTATTTTCTGCCGGTGCTGTTCATCATATTCACCGCCTTCAAACCGCAGGGCGACGCGCTTCTGGTGCCTCCGACGCTGTCGCCCACGTCGCTGTTCGGCTTGATTCCGGATCATTTTGTGTTCAAGCCCACGCTCGAAAATTTTGGGTCCGTCTTTTCTCGCTCGATGACGTCGGGCGGTGCCCCGGAAGCGACAGGATTCGACCGTTATTTCTTCAACTCGATCTTCATCGCCTCGGCTTCGGTGCTGCTGGCGCTGGTCATCGGCACCCTGGCGGCCTTCGGCTTCTCGCGCTATCCGCTGAAAGGCAATGACACCTACCTGTTCATCATCCTGACCACGCGCATGCTGCCGGCGATTGTGGTGATCATTCCGGTGATCCTGATGTTCCGCGTAGTGGGCCTGTCGGGCTCGTATCTCGGCATCATCATGCTCTACACCGCCTTCAACCTGGCCTTCACCATCTGGATGATGAAGAGCTTCTTCGATGAATTGTCGCCAGACGTCGAGGATGCCGCCCGCCTCGACGGATCGTCCGGAATGCGGGTGTTCTTCAAGATTTGCCTGCCCCAGGTCATTGCCGGGCTCGCCGCCACGTTCGTGTTCGGCCTGATCCTCACCTGGAACGAGTTCCTCTTCGCCCTCTTGCTCTCGGGGCCCGACACGAGGACGGTCCCGGTCGCCATGAACCAGGCCGTGTCGTCGGGTGGACGCGGCACCGACTGGACTTTGCTTGCCGCCATCGAAACCCTGTTCCTCGTCCCAGTCTTCCTGGTCACCTTCTTCTTGCAAAACCATCTGTTGCGCGGTGTTACCTTCGGCACGGTGAAGCGCTGAGATGTCAACCATCGAACTCCGCAAAGTCACCAAGCGCTTCGGCTCCTTCACCGCGGTCAAGGACGTTGACCTGTCGGTGGCCGCCGGTGAGGTCGTCTGCCTTCTCGGCCCGTCCGGCTGTGGCAAGACGACGACCTTACGCGTCATCGCCGGGCTGGAAAGCGTCACTGACGGCGAGGTCGTCGTCGCCGGCAAGGTGATGAACAAACTGCCGCCCGAAAAGCGCGACATCGCCATGGTGTTCCAGTTCTACGCGCTCTACCCGTCGGCATCGATCGCCGAGAACATCGCCTTCCCGCTCTATCATGACGGCATTTCCGGGGCTGAGCGGACTGCCCGCGTCAACCGCGTCGCCGCGATCCTTCACTTGGAGCACGTTCTCGACCGGCTGCCGAACCAGATATCCGAGGGCGAAAAGCAGCGCGCCGCCATGGCCCGCGCCATCGTCCGCGACCCCAATTGCTTCCTCTTCGACGAGCCCTTGTCGCGTCTCGATGTCGAACTGCGCCAAACCATGCGTGGCCAGATCAAGGAAGTGCTGCAGGGCCTCTCCAAAGCGACCGTGATCGTGACCCATGACCAGCTCGAAGCGCTCACCATGGCCAACCGCATCGCCATCATGAAGGACGGCCTGATCGAGCAAGTCGGGTCACCGCACGAGGTATTTGCCAAGCCCGCCAATGCTTTCGTGGCGAGCTTCATCGGCACGCCGCAGATGAATCTTCTCGAGGCCGACCTCAAGGCCTTCGCCGATGGCACGGCGGACATGACCGTGGCCGGCATTAGTCTGGCGATCCGCACGGACGCGGCGGTCGCGCGCCTGCAGCCCGGCAAGGTGACGATCGGTGTCCGCCCCCGTGCTTTCACCGTGACCGATACGGGGGACCGTGGCACCATCTCCGCCAGAGCCGAGCTCATCGAGCCCATGGGCGCCGAAACCCTTATTCATGCCCGCACGGCGGCAGGCGCCGACATCCGCGTCGTGGTGACGAGAAGCCAGTGGGTCAAGGTCGGCGAGGCGCTGAATCTACGCCCCGATCCCAGGCAAACCCATGTCTTCGATGGCGCCGGAAAGGCGGTGCGGTCATGAGCGACAGTTCTTCCGGCATGAGCCGCGCCGGCGCGTTCCGCCTCGAGCTCTTCATCATTGGCCTCGGCGTCTTGGCGCTGGTGCTGATCTTTCAACCCTTTTCCATCGGCCTGTACGCGGTCGGCAGCGGTCTCGTGGTGCTTGCCGGGCTCATCAACAACCTGCTGCCGTTGGCCCAGCCGGGCGTCAAGGTGCGCAGTGTGGTGACCGTAGCGCTGGTCGTGGCGCTGGTCTTCTGCATTGCGCTGCTGGTATCGATCACGGCGGCGCATCTCTACGGCGTCTTCTTCCTCAATCCACCGGACCCCAACACTCTCGCCGGCAAGGCGCAGCTCGCCACGCCGCCTTTCTACAAGCAGGCTTTCGTGTGGGAAATCGCCGCCGCGGCGGTGATTCTCGCGCTGATCGTCACCGCTCTCAACAAGACAGCGCGATGATCAGCAGCTGACGCTATCCGGCAGGTCGCGCTCGCGCCCGTCCGCGACGGTCGGTGTGCGTCGCCCTCTCAACTCTCACGCCGTCATCCTCCGGCTTGACCGGAGGACCCGACGCCGAGATCAAGGATCGTGTCGACCGCGCCGCCAAAACACTCAGGATCGAACATCTGCTCGACCGCAAGACCGACCGCCTTTCAGGCGGCGAAATGCAGCGCGTCTCTATCGGGCGCGCCATCGTGCGCAAGCCGCGCGTGTTCCTGATGGACGAACCGCTGTCGGCGCTCGACGCCAAGCTGCGCGAGGCGCTGCGCACGGAACTGAAGAACCTGCAGATCCAGCTCGGCGCCACCTTTCTGTTCGTCACTCACGACCAGATCGAGGCGATGTCGATGGGCGACAAGGTGGGCGTGCTCAACCATGGCCGCATCATCCAGACCGGCACGCCGCACGAGATCTACAACAATCCGCGCGATACCTATGTGGCCAGCTTCGTCGGCTCGCCGCCGATGAACCTGATCGATGGCAAGCTGGTCAACGGCCGCGCGGTGATGGCGCCGCTGAATTTCGAACTGCCTTTCTCTGGGGGTGCCAAGGCGGGCGGTGCGACCGACGGTCGCCCGCTCGTCTTCGGTATTCGACCTGAGGATGTGTATCTTGAAAGCGGTGCGCCGGTCGAGGCACGCGTCCACGATGTCGAGAACCATGGCGTGGAAAAGATCCTGACTCTGCGGGTCGGCGACACGACGCTGCGCGCCACGGTGCCGGCCAGAACCGATGTCCAGATCGAGCAGCCGGTGCGCTTTGCCTGGAATCAGGACAAGGTGGTGCTGTTCGACAAGGGCAGCGGCGTGAGCTTGCGGCACGCCAGCTAGTTGCGGTCGAACGACGGCGCCGCCTGACTATTTCTGGAAGTAGGTCTCGTAAGGCGTATCGTTGATCAGCAGGATCACGCACTCCGTCTCTGAGAGGCAGGCGTCGTCGTGCATCTCGTTGGCCTTCTGGGTCCAGTAGGATCCCGGCGGCAATTCGACCTTCGTCGCTTCGCCGCCGTCCATTTGCCAATGCGCCCACAGTCCCTTGATGACCACCGCGCGATAGTCGGCGGTGTGCGCATGAACCGGCGCGCGCCAGTTGCCGGGAACTTTCAGCAAGGTGCCCGCCGGGCCTTTGGCCCGGTCACGCCACAACGGGCCAAGGCGATGCGGCTGGTCTGGCACTTCGGCGACATAGGGGATCTTGTCGGCCGGGAGATAGCTGTCCTCGAGGGCAAAGGCGCGAGCGGGAAAGACGCAAGAAACGGCGAGCGCCAGAAACGCGCCGTCTTCGGCGGCCTGGTGGTCGACAATGCCGGTGTGGCCAGCGCCTTCGCCTATTGTGGCGCTGCGACCTTGCTGGCGGCGATCGTTGTGTTCGCGCGCGGCCCTAAGCGCGTCGAATAGCCGATAGCCATCCTTGGCTGAAGCAGCGGGCCCGAGAACTATCAAGGTTTTCGGGGCGTTGCTTTTGTGGTGAGAGGCCACCGTAGGGTCAGACCGCGCGGCCGTCGAAGTCGAAGACCGGCAGGCCGGTGGGATCGAAATCGGCGACGCAGTTGAGGTTGATGTAGGCGCTGCGTTCGCTGCCCTGACTGACATCCTCGGCAAAGGGATGGATGCCGCAGGTGCGGCAGAAGCGATGCGCCATTGCATGATTGCCGAATGTGTAGGTGCCGAGATCGTCGCCCCACGCCAGCACCGTCAGGCTGTCATGCGGGATGGCGGCCAACAGCGCGCCCTTGCGCGAGCAGATCGAACAATTGCACCGCACGGCGCCGGTCAGCTGCGCCTTGAATTCGAACGCAACCTTGCCGCAGTGGCAGCTGCCTTTGTACAGCATCAGTCCCTTCCTATCGCTGGCAGGTGCAAAGGCACGCTGTCCGGGCTATTCCTTCCGCTGACCTAGCGGCCCATATGCCTTAAAGACGCTCCACCTTGACGGAATCCGACATCGACATGCAATCAATCCGCGATCGTCTCGAGATCATCCTGTCACGTCTTGCCAGTTGCGCGGCAGGCGAGAAGGTGTTCACCAAACTCTATGCCGAGGCGGCGCGCGCAGCGGCCGAGGCCACCGATGCGCGCAAGAAGGCCGGCGTATCGCTCGGGCCGCTCGACGGCACCATCGTGTCGATCAAGGATCTGTTCGATGTCGCCGGCGAGCCGACCACGGCCGGGTCGCTGATGCTGAGGGACACCGCGCCCCGTCGGCACGACGCTGCGGTCGTCAGGCGTCTGCGCCAGGCCGGCGCCGTCATCATCGGCAAGACCAACATGACCGAATTCGCCTTCACCGCTATCGGCGACAACATGCACTACGGCACACCGGGCAATGCCGCCGACACCAGCCGCATTCCAGGCGGTTCGTCGTCGGGCGCCGCCGTGTCCGTTGGCGAGGGGACGAGCGACATTTCCATCGGCTCCGACACCGGCGGTTCGGTGCGCATCCCGGCATCGCTGAACGGCGTCGTCGGTTTCAAGCCGACGGCGCGGCGCGTGCCGCTGACTGGTGCCTATCCCCTTTCCGCGACGCTGGATTCGATCGGGCCGCTGGCGCTGAGTGTTGCTGCGTGTGCCCTGGCTGACGCCGCGATGACGGGCGAGCAGATGCCGCAACTGCACCTGCCGTTAGCGCTTGCCGGGCTTCGTGTCGGCATTCCGCGCGGCCTGCTTTTCGAAGACACGGAAACGGAGATTGCCGCCGCGTTCGATCGCAGCCTTGCCGGGATCGAGCAGGCAGGCGCGTGGCTCACGGACATTTCGATCGACGACCTCATTGCCGATCTGCGCCTGGCCACCAAACGCGGCTCGATCGCGGCCATGGAAGGTTCTGAAATCCATGCCGACTGGCTGGCGACGGGCGCATCGGTGCCGGTCGATCCCCATGTCAGCGGGCCGCTGTCGCGGGCGGCGGCCATACCGACGCCGGTTTATATCAGGGCAATGCGTCGTCGCGCGGCACTGTGCATAGCCATGGACGAGCGGTTGGGTTCGGTCGATGTGCTGGCTCTGCCGACCACGCCGGTGACAGCGCCGACTATCGTTTCGATGGCCGAGGATACGGCTCTGCGTGAACGCACTGAAGGTCTGCTGCTGCGCAACACCCAGGTCGCCAACCAGTTCGACCTCTGCGCGATCTCGCTACCGATGCCCGGCATGACGCTGCCGGCCGGGCTGATGCTGGTGGCGCGCAATGGCCATGACCACCATCTGCTGCGCATCGCGGCTGAAATCGAGCGGCTGCTCCGATAGGCAGCGAGCCGTAGGTCGGCAGTCAACGTGCCGCGCAGCGCTTGCGCTCGCTTTTCTTGGAGGAGCGTTCGATTTTGGTAACGACCAGCATCGGCGGATCGTTCGGCTGGCCGCGATGCTGGATCGATCCTCCGACGACGAGTTTTCCAGCATAAAGCTTGTCGGAGAGGTCAGGTGCCGATCTGTCCAGCGGCGGCAATTCCGTAGTGTTGAGCTCCACGCCTTTAACGACATTGCCGGTGGTCAGATCCAGCGCATTGCCTGACGGGCAGGGCGCCATCATGCAGACGATCCCATTGCTGCAATAGACATAATCGCTGCTTTGTGCCGCCGCGAGCGAAGGTAAGGCCACGATCGACGACACTGCCAGAACCAGAGATGCGAAGCGAAAACCGGACATGGTTCACGCGTCCGCCGGGAACCGTCTGCGGTAATGCTCGACCACGTCGGGATTGCGCAGATTGACAGGCAGCCGGTTGGCCAGCACCAGCAAGGTCTCGCCGGCCGCGCCCACGCCCATGCGCATCATCGATTGCTCGGTAATCCCCGCCATATGCGGGGTGACGATAACATTGTCGAAACCGAAATAGGGATGGTTTGCCGGCAGCGGCTGCGTGGCAAAGACGTCGAGTGCGGCGCCGCCGATCCGGTCTTGGCGCAAGGCCTCGATCAGCGCCTCGTCATCGATCACCGGTCCGCGCGAAATGTTGATCAAAAGCGTATCGGGCTTCATGCGGGCAATGCGTTCGCGGCTGATCAAGCCGCGCGTCTCTTCCGTCAGCGGGCAGCAGAGCACGATGATGTCGCTCTGTTCGACCAGCGCATCGATCGACAGGAAGCCGATCCTGTCGGGTGCCGGCTGCATGCTGCGGGTCGTCGCCACGACGTCGAGGCCAAAGCCGTGCGCGGCGATATGGGCGACTGCCTGACCGATGGCGCCGAAGCCGATGATGCCGATGGTCTTGCCGGCAAGCTCGCTGGCATGGCTGGCGTGGTCGCGGCCGGCATTCCAGCCCTTGGCGCGCAAGTCGCGGTCGACCGAACGGAAGCGCCGAAGCAGGGCAAGGGCCGCGAACATCACATATTCAGCGACCGAACGCGCATTGACCGCCGGCACGTTGGCGACCAGCACGCCGGCCGCGGCCGCGGCCTCCATCGGCACCATGTCGAGCCCGGCGCCGTGGCGGACCGCGGCTCTGAGTTTCGTGGCGTTTTCGAACAGCGACGGCGGCAGCGGTGCGCGAACGATGATGACGTCGGCATGCTTCGCCTCGGCGGTCAGCGTTGCCGCATCGAGCGCTGAGGCCACGACGAGTTCACCGGCGCCCGCCAGCATTGCGGAGGCACGCGGATGCAGCGTGTGCGTCGACAGGATTCTGGGCATGGGGCTCTCGTGTTTGTCGCAATTCCCAAGGGAAAGCGCTGCGCGCTTTCCCGGGAAAACCGTTTCACACTTTTCCTGGAATTGCTCTAGGCTTTCTCAAATGCCAGGCTTTGCGCTTGCGCCTCGCGGCCCTCGATGATCCCCTTCCAGTAGCTTTCCGCGCCTTGCAGGTGGGCGCTCATCAGCGCCTGGGCGAGATTGCCGTCGCGACGCAGCAGCGCCTCGTAGATCTGGATATGCTCGGCATGCGAGCGCACTGAGCGCTCGGGATCGTTGAAGTAGATCGGCAGCCGCTGCTCGCCCATCAGGTAATAGACGCTGCAGATATTGTGGAAGACGCCGTTCTTGGTCGCCCGCACGATTTCGAGGTGGAATTCGCGGTCTTCCTTGGCGAGGCCTTCGCCGGCGGCGATGCACTCCTCCGAGGCTTTCAGGATCTCCCGCAGGCGTTCGAAATTCTCTTCGGTGGCACGCGAACAGGCAAGTTCGGCGGCCTTGATCTCGTGGATCTTGCGCAGTTCGACGGTCTCGTAGATCTGCACCGGATCGAGCGGCAGGCCCGCGCGGGCGAAAAGAGCCAAGGCTTCTACACTGGCCTGCCTGGTGTCGACATAGATGCCGGATTTGGCGCGGCGCTCGACGATGCGCATGGCCTCCAGAATGGCCAGCGCCTCGCGGATCTGGCCGCGGCTGACACCGAAATGCTCCGCCAGCTCGCGCTCCGAGGGCGTGCGGCCGCTCTCCTTGTCCGAATGGGCGAACAGATAGGCGGCGAGTTCGGCGAGAAGGTTCTTTTCTTTCATCGTCAACCGCGTTGCGCGTGCGCCTCCAGGAACCGCTCCGAAATGGTGAATCCCAGACCCGGCTTTTCAGGGATCGCTATCATACCGTCCCTTGCTTCGACAGTCTCTTCGATAAGATCGTGGATCATGGGGTTGGCGCCGAGCGAATATTCAACGGTAAAACTGGCAGGCGAGGCCGCACAAACATGCAGGCCGGCGAAAAAGCATGGCGCGCCGGCCCACAGATGCGGGGCAAAGCGCAGATTGAAGGCACTGGCGATGGTGCCGATCTTCATCGCCTCGCTGATACCGCCGCAAAAGGCCGGATCCGGCTGGAAGATGTCGGCGGATTTCAGCACCGCGAGATCGCGGAAGGCGTAGCGCGTCGCTTCGCTTTCGCCGGTGGCGATCGGGATCGAGCCCGAGGCGCGCACCTCGGCCATACCAGCCTTGTCGTCGGCGATAACAGGCTCCTCGAACCAGGCGAGGTCGAGATCGCTGGCCAGGCTGATGAAGCGCTTGGCCTCGGCCACCGTATAGGTGCCGTGCGCGTCGACCATCAACTCGACGTCAGGACCGAGCGCCTGCCGTGCGGCGCGGACGCGGGCGGCGGAAATGTGCGGGGCGCCGTCCATGGCGCCGACGCGCATCTTCAGCGCCTTGAAGCCGCCTTTGGCGATGTAGGATTTGAGCTGCTCGCCGATAGCGTCGGCGGCAGCCCAGCCGCCGGAGGCGTAGGCCGGCATGCGGTCGAGCTTGCGGCCGCCGATGAGCCGCCACACCGGCTGTCCCAACGACTTGCCCAGAATATCCCAGAGCGCGATATCGACGGCGCTGATTGCCGCAATGCTCATGCCGCGCCGCGCCAGTTGCGGCATGGCATGGCCGGCGCGCGCGGCACTGTCATGGCGCACGCCGTTGTAGAGCATCTCCCAGATCATGCCGATGTCGGCGGGGTCGCGGCCGATCAGCTGCTGCCCGACCTCGTGATTCAGCATGTAGACCAGCGCACCATAGCTGCCGGCGCTGCCGGCGGCGTTCTTGCCCTCGCCCCAACCGATCAGCCCGTCGTCAGTCTCAATGCGCAGGATGGCGGCGTCGAACGTCGTCACCTGGCCAAAGTCGCTGCGATGCTGCTTCGCGGCCTCAATCGGCACGCGGACCCACCACGCCTGGACCGTTTTGATGCGCATCCCGATCGGCTACTTGATCAGCGGCAGCAGCGTTTCGGCCGTGATGCGCATCTGGTCGGTGTAGAATTTCTCCGTCAGCACGCTGGAGCCGTGATCCTGGATGAACTTCAGCTGTTCGGGAGAAATGTCGACCGGATTCCGGTCGACCATGTCGGGATAGGGCGCGGCGGGTGTGCGGTCGACGGGCGCGACGAATTCGTTGGTCAGCGCGCCGTCATAGCCGACTTCCTTCAGCGTCTGCACGATCCGTGGCCAATCGATCTGGCCAAGGCCGGCGGCAAAGCGGTTGTTGTCGGCGACGTGGAAGTCGAACAACCGTTTGCCGACCTGACGGATCGCGTCATGGACGTTAAATTCTTCCATATGGATGTGATAGGCGTCGAGGCAGACGCCGCATTCGGGGCTCACCGCATCGGCCAGGGCCAACGCCTGCGCGCCGCGGTTGAACAAATAGGTCTCGAAGCGGTTGAGCGGCTCGACCGCGATCTTGACGCCGACCTTCTTGGCATGGGTGAAGCATTCGCGGGTGGCGTCGACCACCCACTTCCATTCCTCTTCCTCGGTGCCGTCCGGTACCACTTTGCCGACGGTCGCGGGCACCAGCGTTATGATCTCGCCATCAAGTTCGCTGACCATGGTCAGCACGTCCTTGACGTACTGCACCGAGCGTTCGCGCTGGCCCTGGTCCCTGGCGGCAAGGTTGCGTTCGCCCAGCATCAGCGTCACCGACCCCCAGCAGCGGATGCCGTATTCTTTCAGCAGCGCGCGGGTCTCCTTGGTCTTGTATTGCTCGGGCTCGCCGGAAATCTCGATCGACTCGTAGCCGAATTTCTTGATGCGCTTCAGCGTCACCTCCAACGGTTCCGCGCGCATCCAGTTGTGCGTCGAAAGATGCATGGTCTATCCTTCCCAGAATTCGTCTGTGCCAGTTCGCCTGCGACGCGCCCCACAAGGCGCGTCGCGTGTTTCCTCCCCAAGGCGCTCCAGCGTTTTTGCGCAACTGGTTCGACCAATTGGGCCCTAATGGAGGTCTACAGCAATTTTTGTCGCGCGGCAAGAACCGCCGCCATGCGATATCGACATCTGTGTACCGTATTGATTATGCTGGTATATATCGCCAAAAATGGAATGCCCTGGCAGCTTTGCGCGTGAGTCAAATGGCTTGACCCATTTTCGGTATTTGGTAATACCAGAATGCCGATACGAGAATGCACATCACGAGAGACCAAAGAGGCTGGCCCTGCTTTCATCAGACGCTATGCTTGGTCCTTGGAAAAATGAATTGGGAGGATGCCGATGCCGTCGACAATGAAGGGTCCGGGGCTGTTTCTGGCGCAGTTCGCGGGGGATACCGCGCCGTTCAATTCGCTGGCCTCGATCACCAAATGGGCGGCCGGTCTCGGTTACAAGGGCGTGCAGATCCCGACCTGGGATGCACGCCTGTTCGACCTCAAGAAGGCGGCATCTTCCAAGACCTATTGCGACGAGGTGAAAGGCATCTGCGCGGATGCCGGCGTCGAGATCACCGAACTGTCGACGCATCTTCAAGGGCAGCTGGTGGCGGTGCACCCGGCCTATGATGCCCAGTTCGACGGCTTTGCACCGCCTGCGGTGCACAACAACCCCAAGGCCAGGCAGAAATGGGCGGTCGAACAGATGGAGTTCGGCGCCAAGGCCTCGAAGAATCTTGGCCTGAAAACCTCGGTGACGTTTTCCGGCGCTCTGGCCTTCCCGTATCTCTATCCCTGGCCACAGCGGCCGGCCGGGCTGATCGAGGAGGCCTTTGCCGAACTCGGCAAGCGCTGGAAGCCGATCCTCGATGTCTATGACGAGAACGGCGTCGACGTCGGCTATGAGATCCATCCCGGCGAGGACATCTTCGACGGCGCCACCTTCGAAATGTTCCTCGATGCGGTTGGCGGCCACAAGCGCTGCAACATCAACTACGACCCGTCGCATTTCCTTTTGCAGCAGCTCGACTATCTCGAATTCATCGACATCTATCACGAGCGGATCAAGGCCTTCCATGCCAAGGATGCCGAGTTCAATCCGACGGGGCGGCAAGGCGTCTATTCCGGCTACCAGAGCTGGACTAATCGCGCCGGCCGCTTCCGCTCGCTTGGCGACGGGCAGGTCGATTTCGGCGGCATCTTCTCCAAGCTTACCCAGTATGGCTACGATTCCTGGGCGGTGCTCGAGTGGGAGTGTTGCCTCAAGCATCCGGAGGACGGCGCGGCCGAAGGCGCGCCCTTCATCCAGCACCACATTATCCGGGTGACGGAAAAGGCCTTTGATGATTTCGCCGGCGGCACCACCGACAAGAAGATGCTGCGCGCCATGATGGGTATTTGAGACAAGCAGGAGAAAGACATGGTCGGCGCATCGAAGTCGGAAGCGGGAGGCGGCCCGATCCGCTATGGCATGGTCGGCGGCGGCCAAGGCGCCTTCATCGGCGCGGTGCACCGGATCGCGGCGCGCATGGACAATGACTTCGTGCTGGTGGCCGGCGCCCTGTCGGCCAATCCCGAGCGCGCCAAGGCTTCCGCCGCCGAACTCGGTCTCGACCCGGCGCGCAGCTACGCCTCCTATGCCGAGATGGCCAAGGCCGAGGCCACGCGCCCGGACGGCATCGAGGCGGTGGCGATCGTCACCCCCAACAATGTGCACGTGCCGGCGGCCAAAGCGTTTCTCGAGGCCGGCATCCACGTCATCTGCGACAAGCCGCTGGCGACGACTTTGGCCGAGGCCAAGAAGCTCGCGGCCGTGGTTGAAAAGACCGGCAAGGTGTTCGTGCTGACGCACAATTACACTGCCTATCCGATGATCCGGCAGGCGCGCGAGATGGTGGCCAAGGGCCAGCTTGGCGACATCCGCATCGTGCAGTCCGAGTACCCGCAGGACTGGCTGACCGAAGATCTTGCCGCCACCGGCCAGAAGCAGGCGGCGTGGCGCTCTGACCCCAAGCAGGCGGGCGCGGGCGGCGCGCTCGGCGACATCGGCACGCACGCCTACAATCTGGCGCGCTTCGTCTCCGGGCTGGAGCTCGATTCCCTGTCGGCCGATCTCGACGCTTTCGTCCCGGGTAGGCTGCTCGATGACAATGTCAATGTCATGCTGCGCTTCAAGCCGGTCGGCAAGGTGCATCCGGCCAAGGGCATGATTTGGGCGAGCCAGGTGGCGCCGGGCCACGAGAACGGGCTGAAGCTGCGCATCTACGGCTCGAAGGGCGGGCTGGAATGGGTGCAGGCCGATCCGAACTATCTCTGGTACACGCCGTTCGGCCAGCCCAAGCAGTTGCTCACCCGCAACGGCGCCGGCGCGCTGCCGGTTGCGGGACGCGTCAGCCGCGTTCCGTCTGGCCATCCGGAAGGCTATCTCGAAGGCTTCGCCAACATCTACCAGGAGGCGGCGCGGGCGATCCGCGCGGCACGCAAGAAGGGCGGCAAGCCGGGCAAGGACGTGGTGTTCCCGACCATCCAGGACGGCGTCGAAGGTATGGCGTTCATCGAGGCCTGCGTGAAGTCATCGAAGAAGAACGGGACGTGGACGAAACTTTAGGGAGCGCCGGCGCCAAGTCTCTTCTCCCTTCGGGGAGAAGGTGGCCGCGAAGCGGCCGAATGAGGGCGCATGGTGCGAGGTGCGAAAGAAACCAGCGCGCCGTCAAATGGGGAGGGGCTGTCGATGAAAATCGGCATGTGCATGTTTTTGTGGACGACTTCCGTGTCTAAGAAACATGAGGCGTTGCTGCGCGACATCAAGGCGACCGGCTTCGACGGCGTCGAGATACCGATCTTCTCAGGCGCGCCAGAGGACTACAAGAAGCTTGGCGATCTGCTCGACCGCATCGGGTTGGAGCGCACGGCTGTCACGGCGATGGGCGACCCGGCGATGAGTCTGATCTCGCCGGATGCCGCGACCCGCAAGGCCGGCATCGACTACATGAAATGGGCGATCGATTGCGCCCAGGCGCTCGGCGCGAGTACGCTGAGCGGGCCGCTGCATTCGACGCTCGGCGCCTTCTCCGGCAGCGGGCCGACCGCTGCGGAAAAGAAGCGCTCGATCGCGTCGCAGCGCGCCATTGGCGATCATGCCGGCAAGCGGAACGTTACCATCGGGTTGGAGGCGCTCAACCGTTTCGAGTGCTATCTGCTGAACACGATGGCCGATCTGTCCGAGCACGTCGATGCCATCGACCGGCCGCACATCAAGGCGATGTACGACACCTTCCACGCCAATATCGAGGAAGCCGACCCGATCGGCGCCTATACGAAGCACCGCAGGAATGTCGTGCACATCCACATTTCGGAGAACGATCGCGGCGTGCCGGGACGCGGGAACATTCCGTGGAAAGAGACTTTCGCGGCCATCCGCAAGAGCGGCTATGACGACTGGCTGACGATCGAGGCGTTTGGCAGGTCGCTGAAGGATCTGGCGGCGGCGACCAAGGTGTGGCGGGATTTTTCCGAGACGCCGGAGGCAGTTTATCGCGAGGGATACAGGCATATCAGGGATGGGTGGAAGCGGGCGGCTTAGCCGCTCACTTCCCTCATCCACGGGCGCAGCGGACGCGGAGACTCGAGGACCCATGCCGCGACTGTCGCGCGCCGCAGCGGTGCAGGTAGGAGATGCGAATGGACGCCTCTTTTTGCACCGCTGGATTCTAGCGCAGACGTCACCGAATGAATCCTCGGGTCTGCGCCGCGTCGCTTCGCTCCTTGCTCCGCCCATGGATGAGGAAGCGACGGGCCTTTTCGCAAATCGCCGCAGTATGCGATCTGCCTTAACTCGGCACTTTCGCTCTACCAGATTTTTTCGGATGTCTTACCCCACCTCGATCACAGCCTTGATCAACCCCGATTTCTCATGCGCCCAGCGGGCGAGATCGTCCGGCGTGCCGGCCAGCGTGGTGCGGTGGGTGACGAGTTTTGCCAGAGGCACGGCGCCGTTGCGTATCGAGGCGGCGACGTGGTCGAAATCGACTTTCAGCGCGTTGCGGCTGCCGATCAATGTCATTTCGCGCTTGTGGAATTCCGGATCGGAAAAGACGATGTCATCCTTGACGACGCTGACCAGCACGAGCGTGCCGCCATGCGCGACATGGGCGAAGGCCGACTGCACCGAGGCGGTGTTGCCGGTGGCGTCGAAGACGACGTCGAACCCTTCGCCGCCGGTTGCCTCGCGCACCAGTTCGGCTGCCGCTTTTTGTGAACCGTCGAGCGTGGCGAAGCCGAGTTCGCCTTTTGCAAAATCCAGCCGCTCCGTGCTCATGTCGAGCAGGCTGACATCGAGCCCGGCGATGCGGGCAAACAGCGCTGCGCCAAGGCCGATCGGCCCGGCGCCGATGACCAACGTGCGGGCGCCTGGTTCGGCGCGGGCACGCCGCACGGCATGCGCGCCGATGGCGAGGAATTCCACGGCCGCCGCATCGGCCAGCGATAAGCCGTTTGCCGGATAAAGATTCCGTGCCGGCACCAGGATCTGCTCGGCCATGGCGCCGTCGCGATGTACGCCAAGCACTTCGATCCTGACGCAGCAATTCGGCTTGCCGTGCCGGCAGGCGATGCATTTTCCGCAAGCGAGATAGGGATTGATGATGACGGGCTCGCCCACGGCAAGGTCGACATCTTCGCCGGTCTCGACGACGGTGCCCGACACTTCATGGCCCATGATGCGGGGATAGGCAAGGAACGGGTGCTTGCCTTCGAAGATGTGGTAGTCGGTGCCGCAGATGCCGACATGGCTGACGGCGACCAGCGCCCAGCCGGCAGGCGGCGCTCCTGGCGCCGGCCGGTCTTCCAGGACAAGCTCGCCGGGCGAGCGGCAGACAACAGCTTTCATTCGGCAATTCCAGTGTTCAAAAAGGCGCCGGTCCGTTGTTGAGCGGACCGACACGGAAGGTCAGGGAGGATTACTTGCCGCGACGGCGCAGCCCGTCGAAATAGACGATGATGATGATCAACGCGCCGGTGATGATGCGCTGCCAGAACGAGTTGACGTTGAGCAGATTGGCACCGTTGTTGATGGTGGCCAGGATGAAGGCGCCGAGCAGCGGGCCATGCACCGAGCCGACGGCGCCGAATAGCGAAGTGCCGCCGATCACCGATGAGGCGATCGCCTGCAACTCCCAACCTTCGGCCTGGGTCGGGTTGCCGATGCCGATGCGCGCCGCCAGCAGCACGCCGACGAAGGCCGCGCATAGGCCCGACAGCGTGTAGGCCATGTAGATGGTGCGCTGGACATTGACGCCCGAGAGGCGCGAGGCCTCGGCATTGGATCCCACAGAGAAGAGATAGCGGCCCCAGCGGCTGTGGTGCAGGAAGATGTAGGCCGGGATGCCGACCAGGATCACCATCCAGAACAGATTGGGGATGCCGACAAAGGAACTGCGCGAGAACGCGGTGAAGCTGTCGCTGTTGATGTTGATCGAGTTGCCGTTGGTCATCAACAGGCCGATGCCGCGCAACGAGGTCAGCGTCGCCAGCGTGATGATGAAGGGCGGCAGGCCCATCTTGACGATGCCGAAGCCATGGAACAGGCCGATGGCAACGCCGACCAGCAGCGTCACCAGAATGGCGACCCAGATCGGGAAGCCGGCATTGATCATCATGGCGACAATGACGGTGGCGAAGCCGACCACGGCGCCGACCGAGAGGTCGATGCCGCCGGTGATGATGACGAAGGTCTGGCCGACCGCCATGATGGCGATCATCGAGCCCTGCCGCAAAAGATTGGCGATGTTGTTGGAGGAGGCGAAGCTCGGCGTCGCCACCGACAGCACGATCCAGAGCAGAACCAGCAACGCCAGAAGCGTCAGCCCAAACAGGACGTTGTAGTTCCGTTTCGGTTTTTCGATCGCGATGGTTTCGATGCTCATGGTTCCTCCCGTTTCTTGTTTTGTCAGCCGATCGCCTGTGTCAGCACGTCTTCGTGGCTGGCGGCGCGAAAGCCATGGCTGGCGACCAGTTTGCCGCGCCGGAACACGTGCAGCGTATCGGCGAGTTCATAAACCTCGGGCAGATAGGACGAGATCAGGATGATGCCGGCGCCCTTGGACAACAGTTCCCCGAACAGGCGGTAGATCTCGGCCTTGGTGCCGACATCGACGCCGACGGTCGGCTCATCGAAGATGAACAGCTTGGCGCCGTGCGCCAGCCATTTGCCGATGACGATCTTCTGCTGGTTGCCGCCGGACAGGCTGGAGGCCAGTGCGCCGCGTGTCGGCGTCTTGATGCGGAGGCCGGCGATCTGGCGATCGGCTTCAGCCTTTTCCTTCGTGTTCGAAATCAGCAGGTTGTTGGAGATGCGCTTGTAGATCGGCAGGTTGAGGTTGAGGCCGACCGGCAGGTTCAGGCACAGGCCCTGGTCGCGGCGGCTTTCCGGCGCCAGCGCCATGCCGAGCTTGATCGCGTCGTGCTCGGAATTGATGTGGACCGGCTTGCCTTGCCAAAGGACCTGTCCGGCCGACTTCTTGTGGCGGCCATAGAGCGTGGTGACGAACTCGCTCCGCCCGGCGCCGATCAGGCCATAGAGCCCGACGATCTCGCCGGCGCGCACCGTCATCGAGACGTCTTCGAAACCCTTGCCCGACAGGTTTTTCGCTTCAACGATCACGGCACCGGGGGTGAAATGCTCCTTATGGTAGACTTGCTCGATCGAGCGGTTGATCATCATCTTGACCAGCTCGGCGTCATTGGTCTCGGCAATGTTGCGGGTGCCGACCAGCGTGCCGTCGCGCAGCACCGAGACGCGATCGGCGAGTTCGAACACCTCTTCCATGCGATGGCTGATGTAGATGATGGTGACGCCTTCGCCCTTGAGCCTGCGGATCAGCGTGAACAGCTGGTCGGCTTCCTTGCGGGTGAGATAGGCGGTCGGCTCGTCGAAGATCAGGAATTTGGTGCCGCGCACGGTGGCGCGGGCGGCGGCGATCAGCTGCTGCTGGCCGATGGTGAGGTCACCCAGCATGACATGCGCCGGCAGGTCGAAGCCGAGACCGTCGATGATCTTCTGCGCTTCCTTGACCATGGCGCGCTGCTGCAGGATGCCGAAGCGCGAATTCTCCTCGCCGAGGAACATGTTGGCGGCGACGGTGAGATGGCGACAGAGCACGACCTCCTGATGCACGGCGTTGATGCCCAGCGCCATTGCCTCGTGCGGGGTTGCCAGCGCTGCCGGCTTGCCCTCCCAGATGACATCGCCGGAGGTGCGCGGCATGACGCCGGTCAGAAGCTTGATCAAGGTGGATTTGCCGGCGCCGTTCTCGCCGACGATGGCGTGGATCTCACCTGCCTTGAAGGCAAGGTGAACGGGCTTCAGCGCATGCGTGCCGGGATAGCGCTTTTCCAGCCCGTGCAGTTCGAGGATCGTCCTGCCGGGCGCTAGCGTTGGGGCCGGGTGCAGTTCCTGCGCCATGGGCGTCATGACAATCCTCCCAGATTGGCCTTACGATTGGCACGTCGCAATGCAGTCAAGCCGCATCGTCGAGGTGATTCAAGCCGGTGGATATTCAAGCTTGTATCCGGTGTTTCCGGGGCGCGAGGCCCCGGAAAGGATTTTTGGTCGACGGGCTCAGAGCTTCGGGTTGAGCAGGGCGTCGATCTTGGGGTCTTTCATGTTTGCCTTGGTCACCAGGTTGGCGCCTGTGTCGACATTGGCCTCGACCTTCTCGCCCTTCGAGGCGGCGAGCGCGGTCTTGATGCCGTCATAGCCCATCCGGTACGGATCCTGGACGACGAGCGCGGAAATGACGCCGTCATTGAGGAACTTGATCAGCTTCTCGTCGCTGTCGAAGCCGACCAGCGCCAGCTTGCCGCCAAGGTTGTTCTCGGCGACTGCCTGACCGACGCCCTGCGCCATGATCAGGTTGGACGCGAAGATGCCCTTGAGGTTCGGGTTGGCGGTGATCAGGTCGGTGGCGATGTTGAGACCGGTCGTTGCCTGGCCGTCGGCATATTTGTCGGCGACGAGCTTCAGCCCCGGATATTTCGCGGCCAGCTGCTCGGTGAAGCCCTGCTTGCGCTGCTCCAGCGAACCGGCGCCCGGCGCGTTGGTGATCAGGGCGACGTCGCCCTCGATCTTGCCGCCATTGGCTTCGCCGATGGCTGCTGCAAGACCGTCAGCGGCTACGCGTCCGCCCTGCACATTGTCGGTGGTCAGGAACGAGGTGAACGCCTTGGAGTCGGCGCCGGAGTCGATGCCGATGACCTTGACCTTGCTGGCCGCTTCATCGATCGGCTTGCCGAGCGCCTTGAATTCGGTCGGCGCGATGACGATCGCGGCCGGGTTGCCGGCGACGGCATTCTCGAGGATCGAAACCTGGCCGTTGACGTCGGTTTCAGCCTGGGCGCCGAGTTCGGGTACGTTGACGCCGAGATCCTTGCCGGCCTTGCGGGCGCCGGCCAGGACGATCTGCCAGTAGAAGGACGTGGTGTCCTTGACGATGATCGGAATGGTCACGTCCGCCGCCGAAGCCGGCGCCGTGTGCAGCGTGCCTGCAAGCATCGAGGCGGCAGCAAGTGCCACCAGGGAACGGCGGTTGAGAATGCTGGTCACGAATTTCATTAGGAATCCTCCCTAGATCGCCCGGTGAAGGTTACGGAAGCTCCATTTGGATAGGCGCTGCCCAAACAGAACTTTATCAATAAAAAACAGTTGCCGCTTTTTGATAGTGCATCGGTCCGGCCGACGCAAGCGGTGTTTCATATCGGCCTGCGCATGGCTTGGCGGGGAAACCTCCCTGCCGATCCTCAGTGCCACGTCCAGACGCTCCCGATCCTCCTTGATCATCATGGAATATTAATTCCACCGTTGAGTCAATATGGAATATTTATTCCTTCTTGAGAACCGTGATCGTGGCGTTTCGTCAGCCGAGCTCCTGCACGATGGTGTAGGGAGCGTAGCGGGCGAATTCCGCTTGCGGCACCTGGACGTCGAACAGGTCGAGGTTGCGCGTCAGGTTGGCAGGCTTGGCCGTTCCGGTCAGCACGCTGGCCACGAAAGGCTCCTGCAGCGGAAACTGCAATGCAGCCGCCGCCAGCGGATATCCGCCCTCATCAGCGATTTTCTCCATCGCGCCGACACGCTCGAGTATGTCCTGCGTCGCCGGCAGATAGTCGAAATGCGCACCGTGCACCGGTCCGGTCGCCAGGATGCCGGAGTTGAAGACGCCGCCGATGATCAGCGAAGTCTGTCGCTCACGACACAGCGGCAGCAACTCGGCTTCAGCCGAGCGGTCGAGCAGCGAATAGCGGCTGGCCAGCAGGATGCAGTCGAGCGGTGCTTCGCGCAGCACGTCGAGGCAGATCTGCACCTCGTTGACGCCGAGCCCATAGGCGGAAATTACACCCGACGTTTTAAGCTCGTCCAGCGCCTTCAAGCCGCCGTCCATCAGCTGGCGAAAGTGCAGCTTCGTCTTCTCGACGCCATGTGTGTAGGTGCCGATGTCGTGCACAAACAGGATGTCTATCCGGTTCAGCCCGAGCCGCGCATAGGAGAACTCGACCGAGCGCATGATGCCGTCATAGGAGTAGTCGTAGTCGAGCGCGAAAGGCAGCGGGTCGACATAGGAATGATCGGGAACCTGGTCTTCCGGCACCGGGCGGAACAGGCGGCCGACCTTGGTCGACAGCACATAGGAATCCCGCGGCTTGTAGCGCAGGAAGTCGCCGGTCCGCCGCTCCGACAGGCCGAAGCCATAGAAGGGCGCGGTGTCGAAATAGCGCAGGCCGGCATCCCAGGCTGTCTGCAGCGTCTCCATCGCCGCTTCGCGCGGACAGGCCCGGTAGAGCCCGCCGATCGCCGCCCCGCCGAAGCTTATCTCAGTGACCTCGAGCGCAGTCGTGCCGATGCGGCGTTTGTCCATCCACAGCCTCCCCTTGTGAGCCGTCTTTGCAGCCCGCTTTTTTCGTCGGTGGTTAGAGCGTCGCGCCGAGGTGCCACGGCACGAACTCGTTGTCGCCGTAGCCGAACGCCTCGCTCTTGGTCTTGCGGCCCGATGCCGTCTCGACGATGAGTTCGAAGAGTTCCCGGCCCATGCCGGCGATGGTCTTCTCACCCGAAGCGATGACGCCGCAATTGACGTCCATGTCCTCTTCCATCTGGTGGTACATGGTCGAGTTGGTGGCGACCTTGATCGACGGCGTGGGCCGGCAGCCGAAGCAGGAGCCGCGGCCGGTGGTGAAGACGATGATGTTGGCGCCGCCCGCCACCTGACCGGTCGCCGAGACCGGGTCGTAACCGGGCGTGTCCATGAACACCAGGCCACTGCCGGTGACCTTTTCCGCATAACCGAAGACGCCGTTGAGCGGAGTCTGGCCGCCTTTGGCCACGGCGCCCAGCGACTTTTCCAGGATGGTGGTCAGGCCACCGCGCTTGTTGCCGGGCGAGGGGTTGTTGTCGATCGAGGCGCCGTGCTTGGCGACATGGTCCTCCCACCATTTGACGAAACCGTCGAGCTTCTTGGCGATCTCCGGCGTTGCCGCGCGATAGGCGAGCAGATGTTCGGCGCCATAGATCTCCGTCGTCTCCGACAGGATGCCGATGCCGCCGACGCCGGCCAGGATGTCGACCGCTGCTCCCAGCGCGGGATTGGCGGTGATGCCCGACATACCGTCGGAACCGCCGCATTGCAGGCCGACCACGATCTCCGAGACCGGGATCGGCTCGCGCTGATACTGGCCGACTTCCTCGGCGATTTCGGCGAGCACGCCCATCGCCTTTGCGACCGATTTGCGCGAACCGCCGGCGTCCTGGATGTTGAAATGGCGTTTTCCCGCCGCCGCACCCTTCTGGCCGTAAAGGGTGAGCTGGTTGACCTCGCAGCCGAGGCCGACCATCAACGCGCCGCCGAAATTCGGATGGCGGGTGTAACCGGCGAGCGTGCGGTGTAGCACCATCATGCCGTCGCCGGTGCCGCTCATGCCGCAGCCCTGGCCATGGACGATCGGGACGAAGCCGTCGATCCCCGGATATTTCGGCAACAGCACGCGGTTGGCCTCGTCGGCAATGGCGTGGCAGACGGTGGCCGAGCAATTGACGCTGGCGATGATGCCGATGAAGTTGCGCGTGCCGGCACGGCCATCGGCGCGACGATAGCCCATGAATGTCCGGGCGCGGTCAGCTTCGGTGGCATGCTCCGCTTCGCTCGGCGGCACGACCGGCAGACGGCCGGACTCGAAGACCAGATTGTGCGAATGGACGTGGTCGCCGGGCGCGATGTCCTGGGTGGCGCGGCCGATGGCCTGGGCATACTTGACCACCGCCTCGCCGGCGGCGATAGGCTTGATCGCCACCTTGTGGCCGGGCTCGATCAAGGCCGTGGCGACGGCGCCGCCGGGCAGAGGGGTGCCGATCTCGATGCGGCCATTGGCGACCGCGACATTGTCGGCGGGGGACAGAAGAATGCTGTTCGAGGCGTTCACGGGCAGTTTCCTGGGTCTGTTCCTGGGGATGCGCGGATTGACACGCGTCTGTTTACATATAATGTCTTTTATCGTGAAAAAACATTTGTGCGTCAATTGTTTTTTCAGGAGGAGACCATGCGTCCGATGGACGCTTGGCTTGTGGGGAGCGGCGTCTGACACGCAGAGCGTTTTGCTTTGCCGGGTGAGCGCCAGGACATATGTGATATCGCGCTTCAAGCCAGCCACAGCAAGCGCCGGCGCGCAACGGGGCAGGGATGTCGAAGAGCAACAACGTCTACAAGGACGCTTACAATAGGGGTCTGCGGCTGCTCGATGAGACGCAGAGCCTGCCGTCGGAGCCGGAGCTGGGCACTTTGCTTGGCGTCAGCCGTACCACCGTGCGCACCATTCTGGCGCGCATGGAAGAGACCGGGCTGATCGCGTGGAACAAACGCAGCAAGACAGTGCTCAGGACGCCGAAGCCGGATGATTTCTTCCCCGAGGAGGAGACAGACACACTGGCCCAGATCATCGAGCGGTCGTTTATGCGCAGGTTGCTGGCCGGCGGTGCAGAGGCCGGCATGCAGATCAACGAGCTCGAACTGGCGCGCGAGATCGGCGTCGGCACCACCAGCGTGCGCGAGTTCCTGATCCGCTTCTCCCGCTTCGGCCTGATCGAGAAGCGGCGCAACAGCCACTGGGTGCTGAAAGGATTTACCCGTGCCTTTGCGCTCGAACTCACTGAAATCCGCGAAATGTTCGAGATACGCTCGGCGGCGGCCTTTGCCGCCTTGCCTGGGGATAGTCCGGTCTGGGCGGATCTCGACCGGCTGGAAGACGAGCACCGGCTTCTGGCCAGCGAAATCGCCATCCGCTTCAACGAATTCTCGGAGCTAGACGAGCGCTTCCACCGGCTGATCCACCGGGCGTCGCACAACCGCTTCATCGTCGATTTCTACGACGTCATCGCCATGATCTTTCACTACCACTACCAGTGGAACAAGGCGCAGGAGCGCGAGCGCAACGAAGTCGCGGTTGGCGAGCATCTCGCCTACATCGCGGCGCTGAAATCGCGCGATCTCGGCAAGGTCGACGCCGCCTGCCGCAAGCATCTGAAGTCGGCACGCCACACGCTGTTGACGTCGATCCCGGAAATCGGCGGCCGCCCGGCTTCCTGAGCGCGACGTCCGAAGGGACGTTATGCGCACAAGATCTCTGCCTCATGCGTTATCCCAAACCGCTGCGCACTTTTGTGCGACATGGATCGAACGCGCCGCGTTGCCGCAGCGATGATTTGGCGATTTTCCGCCGACATGCCGCGTGCTAGATATCCAAGCGTTGCTGCGTGAAGAGGCAGGTCTTTGGACTTCCGGCGTAAGAGATGGAGCATGATGGCCGCCTTTGTCGCGGCCTGTGTGCTGCTGCTCCAGTCGACGCTCGGCGTGTTTGCTTTCGGCATTGCGCCGGATGCCTCGCAACTCGACGTTTTCGGCAACGTCATCTGTACACATAAGGGGGCGGTCCAGCTTCCCGGCGGCGATCCGCACCAGCGGCACATGCCGGCATGCTGCATGCTCGGCTGCAGCATGGCCTCCGTCGCCTATGCGCCGCCAGCAGGCGTCGGCGTGGCGCCGGTGAGCCTGTCTTTTGAAACAGTCGCGTTTCTTCCGCCGGCAGTCAGGCATCCCGACGTTACGCGTGAGCGCTCTCCGGCCAATCCGCGCGCCCCGCCGCTTGCGGGCTGAAAAACCGCCGCTCGCTTGGCGTAACCCGCGCGGGCGATAATCATCCAATGATAAACTCGTTCGCAGCCGGACAAAGGCGCGACCTCATATTCATGGAGCCTACCCATGTCCCGTTTTCGTCATGCCGGCGCGTTGCGCCGCAGCACCCCTATCTTCACCACTATCGAGCATCGTCTCGGCAGCGCCCTCTTTGCCTTTGCACTGTTGTTCGTCGGCGCCCATTCCGTCCTTGCGCATGAGTTCAAGGCCGGTGACATCGAGATCGAGCATCCCTGGTCCCGTGCCACGCCAGCCGGCGCCAAGGTTGCCGGCGGCTATTTCACCATCGTCAACAAGGGCAGCGCGCCAGACCGGCTGCTATCGATTTCCTCCGACATTTCGGGCAAGGCCGAACTGCATGAAATGGGGGTGAAGGATGGCGTCATGACCATGCGCCCGGTCAGTGGTGGCCTGGATATCCCGGCGGGCGGCAAGGTCACGCTGGGTCCCGGCGCCTATCACGTGATGTTCATGGATCTGAAGCAGCCCCCTAAAGAAGGCCAGATGTTTGCCGCTACGCTGACTTTCGAGAGGGCCGGAACCGTGACCGTCGAGTTTGCCGTGCAAGCCATAGGCAGCGCGCCACCCCTGGAAGACAACGACTGACCAATTATTGCCAATCAATTTTTTTCGAGAGGGACCCATCATGAACAAGCATCATTTGCCGGCCGCTGCATTCCTCGTCCTGGGGACAAGTGCCGCCTTCGCCCATATCACGCTCGAAACACAGGAGGTTGCGGTCGGTTCGACCTACAAGGCCGTGCTGCGCGTGCCGCATGGCTGCGAAGGCAAGGCGACGATTGCCGTGCGCGTGCAGATCCCGGAAGGGGTGATCGGGGTGAAGCCGATGCCCAAGCCCGGCTGGACGCTGCAGGTCAAGAAAGGCAAGTACGAGAAATCCTACCAGCTCTATGGCGAGGCGGTGACCTCGGGCGTCAAGGAAGTCGACTGGAGCGGCGGCAGCCTGCCGGATGAATTTTATGACGAGTTCGTCTTCCGCGGCACGTTGGCCGCCGATCTGCCGGCCGGGCAAAAACTCTATTTTCCGGTGGTGCAGGAATGCGATGGCGCCACCACGCGTTGGATAGAGATTCCGGCGGCTGGTCAGGATGAGGATGCGCTGGAAGATCCGGCGCCCGGCCTCAACCTGCTGCCGAAGAAATGATGCATTGGCGGCGCGCTGCTTCGAAGCGGCGCGCCGCTGTTTTGGTGGATGGCATGAACGTGGCCTGTTTTCAGCGGATAGAACGGACAGCCGGCAGGTGCTTCGGCCTGCTGGCCGCGATCCTGCTGCTTGCCGTCCTTGCCACGCCAAACCAGGCCTTTGCCCATGCGGCGCTGATCAAGGCCGAGCCTGCCGACGGCGCGGTTCTGGAGCGAGCGCCGACGCAATTTTCGCTGACCTTCAGCGAGCCTGTGTCGCCGCTGGTGCTGACCTTGGTGCGGCCCGACGGTACGCCTGTCGCTTTGACCTCGTTTCGGTTGAGCGACCAAACGGTTGAGATCGACAATCCACAAAAGCTCGGGCCGGGCACCCATGTCTTGAGCTGGCGGGTGATTTCCGCCGATGGCCATCCGGTCGGCGGCTCGGTGCTGTTTTCCGTTGGCGCGCCAAGTGCGGCGCCGGCGGTGGGGGAAGCTGTCGATATAGATTTGCGGTCAGCGATCTGGACCGGCAAGGTTCTTCTCTACATGGGGCTTTTCCTCGGCATTGGCGGCGCCTTCGCGCTGACATGGCTGGCGCAAGGCCAGCGCTCAGGCCAGCGCTTCGTCATTGCCGCCATCCTGTGCGGGCTGGTCGCAGCACCCCTGTCGCTCGGGTTCCAGGGGCTGGACGCGCTGGGCGCGCCACTCGCCCGGCTGGCGCAACCGGTGGTCTGGCGGACGGCGCTTGGCACCAGCTTCGGCTGGACGGTGCTGATTTCGCTGGCGGCGCTCGGGCTTGGCCTGCTGTCGTTGGTCGGATCGCGTGCTGGCGCCAGGCCGTTGGCGCTCGCCGGGCTGGCCGGTGTGGGTGCAGCCCTTGCCGCCAGCGGCCATGCCAGTGCAGCCGAACCGCAATGGCTGACGCGGCCTATGGTGTTCCTGCATGGCGCCGGCATCGCTTTCTGGGCTGGAGCATTGCTGCCGCTCGGCCTGGCGTTGAGCAGCCAATCGGTGGAAGCCGGGGCGTTCCTGCGGCGGTTTTCGCGCGCGATCATGCCCGTGGTGGTAGTGCTTGCCGCCGCCGGTGTGGTGCTCGCCATCATCCAGGTGCAGACACCGGCGGCACTGGTCAACACCGCCTATGGCCGGCTGCTGCTGATCAAGCTGGCGCTGCTGGTGTTTCTGTTCACGCTGGCGGCGGTCAATCGATGGCGGCTCACCGCCTTGGCCGAGGCCGGAGCGACGGAAGTGCGGCGACGGCTTAGCCGCTCGATCTCAGTCGAAATGCTGATCGTGCTCCTGATCTTCGGCGTTGCCGCCGGCTGGCGCTTCACGCCGCCGCCACGGGCGCTGGCAATCGCCGCGGCACAACCGACGTCGACCCATATCCACACTATGAAGGCGATGGCCGACATCGACATCACGCCCGGCCATACCGGGGAGGTCACCGCCTCCATCGTCATCATGGATGGCGATTTCGGCCCGCTCGACGCCAAGGAAGTGACGCTGGTGCTGTCCAAGCCCGATTCGGGCATCGAGCCGATCAAGCGTCCGGCGACCAAGCCAGGCGACGGCACCTGGCGGGTCGATAATCTCGTCATTCCGATTCCAGGCCGCTGGACGGCGCGGCTCGATATTCTGGTTTCGGATTTCGAAGTGATAAAGATCGAAGCGCCGATCGATATCCGCGCCGAGTGATATTCAGCCCGCCCGCGAAGGACGCTCAGCCGAGTTCCTGGGCTAACCCGATGAGATGCCCTTCCGGCCCGCGGATGTAGCAGAGCCGATACACGTCCTCGTAACGGACGACTTCACCGACCAGCTGCGCGCCACGCTTGCGGAGCCTTTCAAGCGTGTCGTCGATGTCGTCCACGGTAAACATGACGCGCAGGTAGCCCAAGGCATTGACCGGGGCGTTGCGGTGATCGGCAACGACAGGCGGCGTGAGGAAGCGGGAGAGCTCGAGCCGGCTATGACCGTCCGGTGTGCGCATCATGGCAATCTCGACGTGCTGATCGCCGAGCCCGGTGACACGTCCGGCCCACTCGCCTTCGATCGTCGCCCGCCCTTCCAGTTCGAGGCCGAGCTCGCGAAAGAAAGCAACCGTCTCGTCGAGGTCCTCGACGACGATTCCGACATTGTCCATCCGTTTGACTGCCATATGTCCAACCTATCGCCATATGTTCGATCGGCAAGGCGTCGCCTGGTCACCAACTGACCCTTCCTGACTCGGTCTGACACAACGCAGACGCAACACAATTCGGCGAGGCGGTTGACGTGGCGCGAAAGGCCCGTCAATCATCTCGCCGAAAAGTGGGCATCCCGAAAAACGCGGCCTCAACAAAATCCGAAAGCAGGGAAGAAACGATGGAAAAAGCCGAAATAGGCCTGATCGGCCTTGGCACAATGGGCTCCAACCTCGCGCTCAACATTGCCGAGCACGGGCACCGCATCGCCGTCTTCAACCGCACCAAGGCGCGCACCGATGCCTTCCTCGAAGGCGCCGGTTCGCTCAGGGACATGGTGGTGCCCTGCTACAGCCTGGAGGAACTGGCAGCTGCGATCAAGCCGCCACGCCCGGTCATCATCATGGTGCTGGCCGGCAAGCCGGTCGACGAACAGATCGAAGCGCTGCGCGGCGTGTTGTCTGACAACGATATCGTCATCGATGCCGGCAACGCCAATTTCCGCGATACGATGCGGCGCTTTTCGGAACTGTCGGGCTCAGGTCTCACCTTCATCGGCATGGGCGTATCCGGCGGCGAGGAAGGCGCGCGCCATGGACCGTCGATCATGGTCGGCGGCACCGAAGACTCCTGGAAGCGCGTCGAACGCGTGCTGACCGCGATCTCGGCCAAGTTCAAGGATGAACCGTGCGCTGCCTGGCTTGGCACAGACGGCGCCGGGCATTTCGTGAAAACCATCCACAACGGCATCGAATATGCCGACATGCAGATGATCGCCGAGATCTACGGCATCCTGCGTGACGGTCTCGGCATGGGGCCGAAGGAGATCGGCAAGGTCTTCGAGGACTGGAACAAGGGCCGGCTCGATTCGTATCTGATCGAGATCACCGCCAAGGTGCTGGCCGCCGACGATGCAAAGACCGGCAAGCCGGTGGTCGACATCATCCTCGACCGTGCCGGCCAGAAGGGCACCGGCAAATGGTCTGTCATCGAGGCGCAGCAGCTCGGCATTCCGGCGACGGCCATCGAGGCGGCGGTGGCGGCCCGCGTGCTGTCCTCGATCAAGGATGAGCGGCAGGCGGCCGAAAAAGCCTATGGCAATATCGGCGTCACCAAGATCTCCGGCGACAAGGCGGCACTTCTGAAAGACCTGGAGCTGGCGCTGCTCGCCGGCAAGATCGCCGCCTATGCACAAGGTTTCGCGGTGATGAGCGCCGCCTCGAAGGAGTTCAACTGGAACTTGCCGATGCCGACCATCGCCAAGATCTGGCGTGCCGGCTGTATCATCCGCTCGCAGATGCTCGACACCATGGCGGAAGCCTTCGGCTCGGGCGGCGCGTCCACCAACCTTTTGATGGCGCCGGCTTTCACCACCATGATGCAGGAGGCGCATCCGTCGCTCCGGCGCATCGTCGCAAGAGCGTCGGAGGCCGGTTCGCCCGTGCCGGCGCTGGCGTCGGCGCTTGCCTATTTCGACAGCTACCGCCAGGGCCGCGGCACCTCGAACCTGATCCAGGCGCAGCGCGATTTCTTCGGCGCGCATGGTTTCGAGCGCATCGGCGAGCAGGGGGCTTTCCATGGCCCATGGGGCAGCGGCGCTGCCGCCTAGGGTCAGGTGAGGCGGCCTCTCCGGTCGTGCCAGTCAGCCCTGATACGCGACGACGTCGCCTGGCTTGACCACAGTCTGCAAAGAGCCAGGTGCCGCGCCGCCTATCCAGCCCAGCACGGCGCGGGCAAGCTCGGTGCCGGCGAGGCGGAAGTCTTCGTTGACGATCAGCAACTCCCGGCGGAACAGATGCAGCAGTTCCGACGATTGCTTGGACACGACATCGACGTCGCGGCCGAGTTTCAGGCCGGCATCCTCGATGCCGGCGACGATGGCCAGCGTTGCTGCGGCGGCGCTGCTGACGAAACCGTCCGGCCTGACGTCGCGGCGCATCAACTGCGCGGTCCGCGTCCTGATCTGATCGATCGACTGGTCGATCGAAACGGCGTTGAACGGCACTTCGCTGGCGTCGACCTCGCTCAGTGCGTCGGCAAAGCCATTGACCGTGTGGTCGTAATAGGTGAGCCCGACCGGCGGCGCTACCAGCGCCAGCCGGCGCCGGCCGACGCTGGCCAGATGGCGCACCGCTTCGGCGGCGAAGGCGTAATTGTCGAAGTCGTGATAGGGGTGGACAAGCCCCATATCGGTGCGGCCATGCGTGGCAAAGGGTATGCCACGCTCCAGCATGTAGCGGGCGCGCGGATCGTTGGGCTGCGTGCGTGAGATGATGACGCCATCGGCCGAGCCGGACTCGACCAGATACTTTACCGGGTCCAGCGGATCCTGCGAGCGCGAGTAGGGCGTGACGATCAGGTGATAGGGTGTGTCGGCAATGACCTCCGAGACGCCGTAGATGATGTCCGAGACAAAGCTCATGATCTCGCGCTCGGTATTGAGCACGAGGCTGATAACATTGGTCTTGCCAGTCCGCAGGCGCACGCCGGCGCGGTTCGGCCGGTAGCCGATCTGCCTGGCGACGAGTTGAACCCGCCGCCTGGTCTCGGCGCCGATCTCGGGTGCATCCTTGAGCGCGCGCGAGACGGTGGTGACGCCGAGCCCGGTCATGAAGGCAAGCGTCTTCAGCGTCGGCCGCTCATGCACCGACGCCTCGTCGTCCTTGTCCGTCTGGTCCCTGTCCATTCGTCCCGCCCCGTCAGGCGCATAGCAGCCGCCGGACCAGCCGACAATCGCTTCGATGACGATGTGGCACGGTTCTTCGCCGTCAGGCCTCAATATACTGAAACGTTACAGATTTCCAACATCGCAGCGAGTCGGTCTCTCAAGCCATGGTTTTGGCAGGGTTTTGGCGGCCATAAACGTTGCGCGAGAATCAGGTTCGAGACGGTTTTCTGGCGCTGCAGCATGATTTTGCAGCGCAGCACCCGGTTTTGCGCGGAGTTTGCCGGTTTGCACGCAACGAATTTGTTCGCGCCTCGAAAAAACATTCGAGCGCGTTTATCTCAGGGGTTGCACGCACCGCATAATTGCCGTATCGAAAATCTGTAACGTTTCAGATTCTGGGAGGAACCGAAATGCGCTATAGACTTTTGACCGCTGCCCTTGCCGCGACGGCCGCGCTTCAGCTTGCCGGACCGGCGGCCGCCACCGACCTGGAAGTGACCCATTGGTGGACGTCCGGCGGCGAGGCGGCGGCGGTTGCGGAATTCGCGAAGGCTTTTGACGCGACCGGCAATCACTGGGTCGACGGCGCCATTGCCGGATCCGGCGGCACGGCACGGCCGATCATGATCAGCCGCATCACCGGCGGCGATCCGATGGGCGCCACCCAGTTCAATCACGGCCGGCAGGCCGAAGAACTGGTGCAGGCCGGCCTGATGCGCGACCTCACCGAGGTCGCCACCAAGGGCAAGTGGACGGAAATCGTGCGGCCGAAGAGCCTGCTCGACAGTTGCACCATAGACGGCAAGATCTACTGCGTGCCGGTCAATATCCACTCCTGGCAGTGGTTGTGGCTGTCGAACGAAGCCTTCGAGAAGGCCGGCGTGCCGCTGCCGAAGGACTGGAATGAATTCGTGGCGGCAGCGCCCGCCCTGGAAAAGGCGGGCATCATCCCGCTCGCTGTCGGCGGACAGGCCTGGCAATCTTCCGGCGCCTTCGATGTGCTGCTGGCGGCGGTCGGCGGCACCGATGCATTCCTCAAGGTCTACAAGGACAAGGACGCCAAGTTCGCCGCTGGGCCCGAGATCGCCAAGGTCTTCAAGGCCGCCGACGATGCCCGCAAGATGGCGAAGAACACCAATGTGCAGGACTGGAACCAGGCGACCAATCTGGTCATCACCGGCAAGGCCGGCGGCCAGATCATGGGTGACTGGGCGCAAGGCGAGTTCCAGGTTGCCGGCAAGGTCGCCGGCAAGGACTATGCCTGCCTGCCGGGCCTCGGTCTGAACGAAGTTATCGCCACCGGCGGCGACGCCTTCTATTTCCCGCTGCTCAAGGATGCCGACAAGTCCAAGGCGCAGGAGGTGTTGGCAGAGACGCTGCTCGACCCTAAGACTCAGGTCGCCTTCAATCTCAAGAAGGGCTCGCTGCCGGTGCGCGGTGACGTCGATCTCAATGCGGCGAACGACTGCATGAAGAAGGGTCTGGCGATCCTCGCCAAGGGCGCCGTCATCCCGTGGACGGACCAACTGCTTTCGCAGGATACCCAGAAGCAGAAGGAAGATCTCTTCGCCGAATTCTTCGCCAAGCCGGACCTGACCATCGAAGACGCGCAGAAGCGCTTCGCCGACCTCATCGCTTCGGCAGACTGACGTTGGAGGCAATACACCTCGCTCCCGGCCTTGCGAAAGCAGGGCCGGGATCGCACCGCCCTTACCCAGCCGGCTGACGAGATGAGCAAGAGCGAACGCCCCAACCCGCTGTTCCGCAACATCAATGCGAAGGTCGCCTCGATCCCGATGATCCTCACCGCGTCGGTGGTTTTCGTCGGCGGCACCGTCTGGACGGTGTTCTATTCCTTTACCAATTCGAAGCTGCTGCCACGGCTGAATTTCGCCGGGCTCGACCAGTATTACCGGCTGTGGGCGACGCCGCGCTGGCTGATCTCGATCGAGAACCTTTTGATCTACGGCGCGATCTCGCTCGTGTTCTCACTGGTCATCGGCTTCCTGCTTGCAGCGCTTCTCGACCAGAAGATCCGTTTCGAGGACACGTTCCGCACCATCTTCCTCTATCCGTTCGCGCTTTCCTTCATCGTCACCGGCCTGGTCTGGCAGTGGCTGCTCAATCCGGATTTCGGCATCCAGCATGTGGTGCGGGACCTCGGCTGGACGAGCTTCAACTTCGACCCGCTCTACAATTCCAACATCGTCATCTACGGCATTTCGATTGCGGCGCTGTGGCAAGGCACCGGGCTCATCATGTGCCTGATGCTGGCCGGCCTGCGCGGCATCGACGAGGACATCTGGAAGGCAGCGCGGGTAGACGGGATCCCGATGTGGAAGACCTATCTGTTCATCGTCATCCCGATGATGCGGCCGGTTTTCATCACCACGCTGGTCATCATCGCGTCGGGCATCGTCAAGGTCTACGACCTCGTTGTCGCCCAGACCAGCGGCGGCCCCGGAATCGCCTCCGAAGTGCCGGCCAAATATGTCTATGACTACATGTTCTTCGCACAGAATCTTGGCCAGGGCTTTGCCGCCTCGACCATGATGCTGCTCTCGGTGGTGATCGTCGTCGTGCCGTGGGCCTACCTTGAATTTGGAGGCAGGAAGCGTGGCTGACCCGGCCGTCCCTTTGCCCGCCAGCGCGGGTGCCGCCGAGCGCGAAGCCTCCGGGCCGCGCGGGCCGAAGCCGCGGCATGTCTTCTCGCGCCGCAATATCTTCCTCTATGGCACGCTGCTCGTGGTGGCGGTCTACTATCTGCTGCCGCTCTACGTGATGGTCGTAACCTCGCTCAAGGGCATGCCCGAGATACGGATGGGCAATATCTTCTCGCCGCCGCTCGAAATCACGTTCGAACCGTGGGTGAAGGCGTGGGCGACCGCCTGCACCGGCCTCAATTGCGACGGGCTTTCGCGCGGCTTCTGGAATTCGGTGCGCATCACCGTGCCGTCGGTGCTGCTGTCGATCGCGATCGCCTCGGTGAACGGCTATGCGCTCGCCAACTGGCGCTTCAAGGGCGCCGACACATTCTTCGTCATCCTGATCGTCGGCGCCTTCATCCCCTATCAGGTGATGATCTATCCGATCGTCATCATCCTGCGCGAGATCGGCCTCTACGGCAGCCTCAGCGGCCTGGTGATCGTCCATTCCATCTTCGGCATGCCGATCCTCACGCTTTTGTTCCGCAACTATTTTGCCTCGATGCCGGAAGAGCTGTTCAGGGCGGCACGGGTCGACGGCGCCGGCTTCTGGGGCATCTTCCTGCGGATCATGGCGCCGATGTCGCTGCCGATCTTCGTCGTCGCCATCATCCTGCAGGTGACCGGCATCTGGAACGACTTCCTGTTCGGCGTCGTCTACACCCGCCCCGACACCTATCCGATGACGGTGCAGCTCAACAACATCGTCAATTCGGTGCAAGGCGTGAAGGAGTACAACGTCAACATGGCCGCCACCATCCTGACCGGCCTTGTGCCACTCATCGTCTACTTCATTTCCGGCAAGCTTTTCGTGCGCGGCATCGCCGCCGGTGCGGTGAAAGGGTGATGGCGATGACGGCAGCCAACGGCACCAGCGTTTCGATCCAGGACCTGTCCCTGAACTTCGGCTCTGTATCGGTGCTGCAGACCCTCAATCTCGAGGTCGCAGAGGGCGAGTTCATCGTGCTGCTCGGTCCCTCGGGCTGCGGCAAGTCGACCTTGCTCAACTGCATCGCCGGGCTGCTCGATATTTCCGAAGGCCGCATCTTCATCAAGGGCAAGAACGTCACCTGGGAAGAGCCCAAGGATCGCGGCATCGGCATGGTGTTCCAGTCCTATGCGCTTTATCCGCAAATGACGGTGGAGAAGAACCTGTCGTTCGGCCTGCGCGTTGCCGGCGTGCCCAGGGACGAGATCGCCAAGCGCATCGCCCGCGCCGCCGAGATCCTGCAGATCGAGCCGCTTTTGCAGCGCAAGCCCGCGGCCTTGTCCGGCGGCCAACGCCAGCGCGTGGCGATCGGGCGGGCGCTGGTGCGCGACGTCGACGTCTTCCTGTTCGACGAGCCACTATCCAATCTCGACGCCAAGCTGCGCTCGGAACTGCGCGTCGAAATCAAGCTTCTGCATCGCAAGCTGCAGAACACCATGATCTACGTCACCCACGACCAGATCGAGGCGATGACGCTGGCCGACCGTATCGCGGTCATGCGCGGCGGCGTCATCCAGCAGCTTGACGCGCCGCAGACGATCTATAACCGGCCGGTCAACCGGTTTGTCGCCGGCTTCCTCGGCTCGCCGGCGATGAATTTCCTCGAAGGGGAGCTGGAGGCCAGTGCTGCTCCAGTGTTCAGGACCGACGGTGTTTCGGTGCCGCTCGATCGCTATACCTTTGACGGCACGGAGCGCCCGGCCGGCGCTTGCGTGCTGGGCATCCGGCCTGAACATATCGCTTTCGGTGACGCGGCGAAGTCGATGCCGTTTTCCGCCGGCGGTTCGGTCGAGATCGTGGAGCCGATGGGTTCCGACACGCTGGTGTGGACGAAGCTTGCCGGCCGCAACCTCTCCTTCCGCGTCGAGGCGGAACGGACGCTGCGCAGCGGCGATCCGATCCAGTTCGGTTTCGATCCGGCGCGCGCCTCGCTGTTCGACGCTGCGACCGGCAATCGCCTGTGACCCTCTAGAATCATCCGCAAACCATCCTCCCAAGAACGATCCCCCTAAAACGATCTCGCGAAAACGATCCCCCGAAACATCCCCAAGCCTTAACCACCCAAGAAACGGACAGAGACGATGAACTGGTCATTCCAACTCTACAGCGCCCGCAATTTCCAGCCGTGGGACGGCATCCTGAAAATGCTTGGTAAGCTCGGCTACAAGGAAGTCGAAGGTTTCGGCGGCGTCTATGACGACCCCAAGGCGTTCCGCGCCGAACTCGACAAGAACGGGCTTGCGATGCCGACCGGACATTTCTCGATCGATGCGCTGGAGAATGATTTCGACGGCGTACGCAAAACAGCCGACGCACTCGGCATCACGCTCGTCATCTGTCCCTATCTGCTGGCCGAGCAGCGGCCGGCCGACGCTGCCGGCTGGCGCGGCTTTGGCGAGCGTCTGGCCAAGGTCGGCGAGACCGCAAAAAAAGCCGGCTACGGCTTTGCCTGGCACAACCATGATTTCGAGTTCAAGACACTCGCCGACGGCTCGGTGCCGCAGGATCACATCCTGTCGGCTGCGCCCGACATCGGCTGGGAGATGGACGTCGCCTGGGTAGTCCGCGGCGGCGTTGATCCGCTGCCGTGGATCGAAAAGCACGGCAAGCGCATCAGCGCCGTCCATGTCAAGGACATGGCCAAGTCAGGCGAAGGCCTTGACGAGGACGGCTGGGCGGATGTCGGCCACGGCACCATCGACTGGGCCGGCCTGATCAAGACACTTCGGGCGAAGAGCGCGGCCAAATATTACGTCATGGAACAGGACAACCCCAACGACATCGAGCGCTTCGCCAGCCGCTCGCTCGCATCCGTCAAGGCTTACTAGGAACAATCATCATGGCAAAGAAACTGGGTATCGGCGTCATCGGCTGCGGCAACATCTCGAAAGCGTATTTCTCGCTGGCGCCGCTGTTTCGCGGCATCGAGATGCGCGCCTGCGCCGACATCAACATGGACGCGGCCAAGGCACGGGCGAAGGAGTTCAAGCTGCGCGCCGAGACCGTCGAAGAACTGCTCAAGGATGACGAGATCGACATCATCGTCAACCTCACCATCCCGGCGGTGCACTACGGGGTGTCGAAGCAGATCCTCGATGCCGGCAAGCACGTCTATTCGGAAAAGCCGTTCGTGCTGTCGGTCAAGGAAGGGCTCGACCTCAAGGGCCGGGCCGAGAAGAAAGGGCTGCGCATCGGTTCGGCTCCGGACACGTTCCTGGGCGGGGCGCACCAGCTGGTGCGCAACCTCATCGACACCGGCGCGCTCGGCAAGATCACCAGCGGCACCTGTCATGTGATGGGCCACGGCATGGAGCACTGGCACCCCAATCCCGATTTCTTCTTCCAGCCGGGCGCCGGGCCGGTGCTCGACATCGGGCCTTACTACATCACCAACCTGATCCAGCTGATCGGGCCGGTGAAGCAGGTGGCGGCCTTCGCGACGACGCCTGCCAAGGAACGCACGATCTCGTCGAAACCGCGCGCGGGCGAAAAAATCCCGGTCAACACGCCGACGACGATCCACGGCCTGCTGGAGTTCGAGAACGGCGCCGTGATCACGCTCAACACCAGCTGGGACGTCTGGGCGCATGGTCACGCGCCGATGGAACTCTATGGCGAGACGGGCACGGTGTTCGTGCCGGATCCGAATTTCTTCGGTGGCGACGTGCGCATAACCAAGGCGGCAAAACCGGTGAAGAAACTGCCGAAATGGCAGCATCCGTTCGGCGTGCCCAACGAAATGCACGGCCAGGGCATGATGGCCAACTACCGCACCGCAGGCCTTGCCGACATGGCGCTGGCGATCGCCGAGGGCCGGCCGCATCGTTGCTCGATGGAACTGGCGCTGCATGCCGTCGACGTCATGACCGGCCTGTTGCGGTCGGGCGAGACCGGCAAGTTCGTCGCCATGCAGACCAGCTGCGAGCGGCCGGCTGCACTCGGCGTCAAGGACGCAAAAGAACTGTTGGCGAAGCAGAAATGAGGTAGAAGGGTGTCGGCGCGCTCGCGCCGACACCCATACAATCCAGGATCTGTACCCATGCGCTGGCAGCCGGCTGAACACCGCTATGAGAAAATGCTCTACAACAGATGTGGGCGATCCGGCCTGAAACTGCCGGCGATCTCGCTCGGCCTGTGGCACAATTTCGGCAACGACACGCCGCACAAGACCAAGCAGGCGATCGCGCGCAAGGCCTTCGATCTCGGCATCACCCATTTCGATCTCGCCAACAATTACGGTCCGCCGCCGGGCTCGGCCGAGATCGCCTTCGGCGAGATATTGCGCACCGACTTCGCCAGCTATCGCGACGAGCTGATCATCTCGACCAAGGCCGGCTATGAGATGTGGGCAGGGCCTTACGGCGAATGGGGCAGCCGCAAATATGTGCTGGCGAGCCTCGACCAGAGCCTGAAGCGGATGGGGCTCGACTATGTCGACATCTTCTATTCGCACCGCTTCGATCCGGATACGCCGCTTGAGGAAACGATGGGCGCGCTCGACCATGCGGTGCGTTCCGGCAAGGCGCTCTATGCCGGCATCTCGTCCTACAATTCGCAGCGCACGCGCGAGGCGGCCGACATATTGAAGCAGCTCGGTACGCCCTGCATCATCCATCAGCCGAGCTATTCGATGCTCAACCGCTGGGTCGAAGAGGACGGACTGCTCGATACGCTGGAAGGGCTCGGTGTCGGATCGATCGTGTTCTCGCCGCTGGCGCAAGGCATGCTGACCGACAAATATCTCGGCGGCATCCCCGAGGGTAGCCGCGCCAGCCAAGGGAAGTCGCTGCGGCCCGCCTTCATCAACGAAAAGACCATCGCCAACATCCAGGCGCTGAACGCGATCGCCGGCAAGCGTGGCCAGACGCTGGCGCAGATGGCGCTAGCCTGGGTGCTGCGCAAGGGCCGGGTGACCTCGGCGCTGATCGGCGCCAGCCGGCCCGAACAGGTCGAGGACTGCGTCGGCGCGCTCAAGGTGCTCGAGTTCAGCGATGCCGAGCTCGCCGAAATCGACACTTACGCACGCGAGTCCGACATCAATCTGTGGGCGGCGTCGGCCGAGCGCAAGGGACCGCCACGGAAGTAAGCGGAACAGCCGGCACCGGACATGAATCAAAACGGCGGGAAAGATCCCGCCGTTTTGCGTTAATCAAGCTTCGGGCTCGTTCAGGGCTTCTTGGCCGTGCCGAGACCGGCCTTGGGGGCCGCCGCGGCTGCCGGAGCCGGGGTCTTCATCTTGGCTTCGATCCAACCGGTATAGTTGGCCAATCGCGTGTAGATGCCATAGGCATTCTTGTGGCCGCAAGCGGCGGTGCCGTCGGACGGACCTTCGCCCCAGGAGACGACGCCGACCTGGACCGGACCGCTGGCGCCGGTCATGAACAGCGGACCGCCGCTGTCGCCGTTGCAGGCGTCGCGTTCGCCGCTGTCGGTGCCGGCGCAGATCATGTTCTTGGTCAGCGGATCCGACATATCGGCGGCGATCGCATTGGCGGCGGCATCGATGCCCTTTTCCGAATAACGCATCCGGTGGGAGAGATCTCCAAGTGCCGCCTTCAGGTCATGCGCATAGATCGACTTGATGCCGCTGTTGCAGGCAGCGCTCGGCTCGAGATCGAGATCGGCCACCATCAGCGCGGTCGGGAAGGTGCCGTCCTGCATCTTGCCCCAGCCGATGACCGTGGTCTTGCCGCTGTCTGGCGTCGGCTCATTGGTGATCTTGATGACCGGCGCGTCGGCGGGCTCCGCCAGCCGGAGCAGGCCGAGATCATTGTCCAGCGTCTGTTCGCTGTAGCCCTCGTTGACGATAACCTCGACCACCTTGTAGCGCTTGCCTTCGGTAAGATCGGTGGCGCCGGTCAGCACGGTCACCGTGTCGGGCGAAATCGGCCGGCCCTTGTCGTTGAGGCAGTGCGCCGCCGTCAGCACCCATTGCGGAGCAATCAGGCTGCCGCCGCAGAATTGCGCGTTCGGCTGCGAGGCCGGGCTGGGGTCCAGCCGGGCGCTGGTCAGCAGCGCCACCTGGAACGGATAGGCCCCTTTGTCGGCTTCCTTGCCGCCATAGACGCGGTCGGCCCCGTCGGGATTCTCGGCCTTGGCCTTGTCCCGGGATTCGGCGACGCGCTGCATCGGCGAGACCGCCGCTTCCGGCCTGGCGGCGTCGTCGGCTGCATAGAGCGCGTTGACGGCGGGGAAAGCGGCCGCGATGCCCAGCAGCGATGCAGCGGCAAGCGGCCTGAACCGATGGATAATGTTCACCTTGAAACCCTCCTGAGATGAAAAATGCCGAGCCATGCCGCCATGACGCATAACCAACAGAAGCGGTACCGGTACCTCGATCGCCTTCTGCCAGAACGAACGACATCCGCGCGGTCATAAAACCGAAATACGACTTTTGCTAATCGTGCCCCATCGGGCAGAGCCCACCCAAACCCTATAGCCCCCCACGGGCTACGTGGAAGCGATTTGTCATTGCCAATGTTGGATTATTTTAGGCAGTATATCGACGCGGGTGCGTTTGGCGGAGGGCTTTAACGAGGCCGCCCGGACCGATGATCCGATACGGGCGGGTAACCAAACTAATTTTTTAACTCCACCACGATCTCGACAATATTTCTGTATTTTGCTCCACTCCTTGCTGACTTTTGGGAGAGTCTCACCATGACGAAACTGACAAGCACTATCATTGCGTCCGCACTGCTATCCACCGCACTGTGGACGATGCCTGCCTTCGCCGCCGATCCCGGCTCAGCGAATGCCGGCAATGGCGAAAGCATGCGCGATCTCGGAACGGGCGACTACCAGCCCGGCCGTGCAAAGCCGATCGCGCCGCCGAAACTGACCGAAGATGAAGCCAGCCGGGCAGCGCCGCTGACCGACGAGGGCACGGCGGTCAAATCCTATGGCATCGTCGGACGTTCCGCCGATGGCAAGGACATCAAGATCGATGCAGGCGAGACGCTGAAGGACCTTGTCATCAAGGAATTGAACGCGCCCGCCAACACACCGAACGCCGACAAGACCGGATTGACGGGCGGCGACGAAGCCGGCCGCCAGGTGTTCGGGGCCGACGATCGCGAGCAGATCAAGAACACCAAGACCTACCCGTTCACCGCGATCGGGTATATCGAAGGCAAAGCCAAGAGCGGTTATGGCAGCTGCTCGGGAACCCTGATCGGTCCGCGCACGGTGCTCACCGCCGCGCATTGCCTCTACAGCAATGAAGACAAGGCTTGGCTCGACGACGTCATCTTCGTGCCGTCGCTCAACGGCAACACCGCCGACGATGCACCGTTTGGCGCTTTCAGCTACGAGAGCGTCTATATCCTGCAGGGCTTCATCGACAATTATCAGGGTTACTACGGCTCGGTCATTCCGTGGGACCTCGGCATCATTACGCTGAAGCAGGATGTCGGCACCAATCTCGGCTGGCTGGGTTATGCCAACTATGAGAACCTCGGCGATTTCACCGCCAACATCGTTGGCTACCCCGGCGACAAGCCGATGGGTACGATGTGGAAGGCGACCTGCGAAGTGAAAGCCGAAAACATCGGCGCGGAGTATTTCCAGTACGACTGCGACACCTATCCGGGGTCGAGCGGCAGCTCGGTCTACGCCTATGACAATGGCGCCAAGCAGCGCGTCGTCACCGGCGTGAACGTGGCCGAAAGCCCCAACGCCAACACAGCGGTGCGCCTGAACGCTGCCAACGTGGCGTGGATCAACAGCCTGTACAAATAAGGCCCGATCTTTCGCCGGCAAACAGCGGCGAGAAACAGCATTAGCAAACCGGCGGCGGGACGTTCCTGCCGCCGGTTTTTTTGTATCGGAACACCTCTCTTGCACTGTGTTACAGCGGTGCTTACGCTAGGCGATCCAAGGGGTTGGGTAAGATGGCGCGGGCAAGAATGATCTTCGGAGTCAAAGCGATGGCGGCTGCATCCATGCTGGCCGCACTGACATGCTTTTCCGCTATGGCCGATCAAGGCGGTGCCACACCCGATGGCGCCTGGGCCGAGCGGGTGCAAATCCTCTATAAAAGCGAAACACGTTCGGTGCTGCGCAAGAATGTACGGGTCTGGGATTCCCACCCGGAATTGGGTCTTGATTTCACCTGGGAGCCGGCAGCCGGCGTGTCGCCGGACCGCACCGTCGCAGCCGACGGCACCGTCAACGGCAAGGGCAGGCTGGTCTGGCGCGTACGCGGCTCGGCGAGCTATGACCCCAAGACGATCTATTCCAGCTATTTCGGCGAGATCAGGAATGGCCGCCCCGAAGGACAAGGCCGGCTGGAGCTGCGTTCAGGCGAGATTCTCGACGGCCGTTGGGTCGCCGGCCAGCTCTACGGCCATGCGATCCATGTCGATGCCGACGGCAATCGCTATGAAGGGCAATTCAGGGCCGGTGTGCCGAATGGCGAGGGCAGGCTGGAGACGAAGACAGGCGAGATATTCGTCGGCTCTTTTGCCGATGGGCTGAAGGACGGCAAGGGCCGCACCCGGCTGTCCGGCGGCACCGTCTACTGGTCGCAATGGGCGATGGGCAAGGAGATCGGCGGTGCGCGCCCCGACGTGCTGGCCGATGCCAGAGTGGGCGGGTTGCTCAAGGCGCAGACCGGCGGCGGTTCCGCCGACAAGGTCGAGATCGGCATTGCCGTCGACCAGCGCATGACGCAGCAGGCCGACATGCAGTACCAGCATCTGGTGCGCGACGAAGACATCGCGATCTATCCGGTGTCGGACCAGTACAACGATGCCTGGAACGGCACCGGAGAGATTCGTACCGGCAATGTCTATGAAGGCATGGACTGGGAGACGGCGCCGGCCTTCGCCGAAGTCGACCTCAAGACCACCGACCGGTCGAGGGTCAAGATCGACAGCCTGGAAATGAAGGTGGCCGCGAGCGAGGCCTACCGCAAGCCGATGCTGTCGATCAGCGAGCACTATGGCTGCGTCGGCTTCCGCCCCGACTTCTCGATCGTCAACAATGGCTGGGGCGACGTGAAAGACATGAAGATGTCGATCCAGTTCACCAGGACCGACGAGGAGGACAACGCGACCGGCGAGCCGAGCCGCATGTTCACGAAGGACATCGGCACTTTCGGCGATGGCGTCGACGTCTCGATCAAGGACGTGCTGACTGAAGCCGGCGTCGACACAACCACGCTCGAGACCGAGCGCTTCACCTGCCCGTCAAGGGACAGCCTGGATGTCTGCCGCGCCCAGGTGGCCAACAAGGTCAAGTTCGGCGACGTTGCCGATTACATCAGCGGCAGCGTCGAGAAAATGAGCGTGACCGGGATTGGCAAGCTCGATTATTCCTGGGCGGACGATCAGGGCGCTGTCTACCAGCAGAGCGAGCCGTTTCGCGTCATCGTCTCGCTGGTCAGCATCGAGGTCCCAGAATCGCTCGCCGAATGCGGCGATGGCGGCGGCGCGTCGCCCGAAGCGCTGCGCTACCAGAACATCGAATTTCCGATCGGCAAGACCGATTACAGCATCCCCATGCCGGTGCGCGGCAACAAGAATCTCAGCGCCTACACGGCACGGCTGAAAATGTGGTCGTCAATGTCGTCGATCCATCGCTTCAGCATCGCCGCCCATTTCGCCGATGGCAGCACACGCGAGAGCAAGCCGGCCACGTTCTTCTATTTCAGGCCGAAGCAGTCGCTGTTCGAAACCAGCACCAAGCCGGCGGTCTGCTATCTGCCGGAAGATCTGCAAGGCTGTTGAGGTCCTGTCACGTCCTTTCGGGAATCGCGTCATTTCGAGCCCATCTCGAAAAAATTGGGCAGCGGGATCAGCCGGGCAAAGATCGTGCCTTGGCTGAACACCCTGAGTTCTAGCATCGACCCGGACGATCGTTCGGCTTTCTGGTCGAACAGGAAATTGCCGAGCGAATAGATCTCCGCAACATCGCCGCCGCCGAGCGGCAGGATCGCCTCGCTCGATACATGTGGATGACCGCCGACGATTGCCGTGACGCCGCGCAGCCGCATCTGGTCGGCAAGCATCTCCTCGCGCGGCGACGGCTCCGTCTTGTACTCGCGGCCCCAATGGACGAAGGCAATCACCGGCCGCTCGGCATTGTCGTGCAGCAGCCGGTCGAGCAAAGCAGGCGTCAGAAGGTCGGTGTTCCTGGAGCCGTTGGTATCGATGTCGGTCAGCCCGACCAGGTCGAGATCGGCAAGCGCCAGCGTCTCGCCCTGCCCGAAATGGGCGATGCCGGCCGCATCGTGTGCGGCCAGCGTCTCGGCATAGCCTGACGGGCCGAGGTCGTAGGCGTGATTGTTGGCGAGGCTGACAGCGGCGACATGCAATTTCTTGAGCATGTCGATGGCGAGGTCTGCGGGCATGGCCAGCGTCATGTCGTCGATCGCCTCAGGGACGTTGGGCAGGATCACGCCTTCGAGATTGACGATCAGCGGCCGCGAGCGGGTCAGGGCCAGCACGCTTTCGACGATCTTCTCGGCAACACCGTCGCGGACCAGGATCTTCTTCATGGCGCGGGCGAAATTCACGTCGCCCGCGAAATAGTAGAGCTTGTCGTCGGGACGGGCAGGATTGTTGAAGCCGGGGCCGAAGGCGCCGAACAGCGCCACGACATAGCTGGTGGTGCGCTCGACATAGTCGCTTGAATGCGCCTGCGAGTTCTCGTTGGCGACGACCAGCGGCGCAGCACCGAACAGTTCGCGCTGCAGCCTGGTCTGGATATAGAGCGCACCGACCGAATCGGCGTGATCCGGCTGGCGCAGCGCCGCGATGCCGTCGAGCGACCCGGCGGCGAGCATGTTCAGCGTCTGCTGGTCGAAACGCCTGGCTTCGTGCTGCGGCAGATAGTGGGAGAAATCGGTGGATTCGACGATCAGCGTGTCCTTGTCGACGATCGCTTTCAGCGCCTGCGCCAGCCGGTCCCAGTCGGCTCGCTTGGCTTTGACCGACATCGCCACCGGCACGATTTCAGCTTCGGGGAAATAGTGATGCAGGAAAGGCAGCATCGCCTGCACGCCATGCTCCCTGGCGAACAGGCAGGAGTCTTCGACCATGTCGCGGTTCGCTTCCAGAAGGTGCACGGCTTCCGTGTCGGCCTGGACTGGACCGAGCACTGTTTCAAAACCGCGCGGCGTCGTGGCGAAGAGTTTCTGCGTCTCGTGGAAATGGTCCGGCGACAGGATGACGATGCGCTTGTAGCGGAAGCCGGACGCGGCGTGGAAACCGAGTGCGACGAGATCTGCGACGAGCAGGTGGTGGGGGACTGTGATGCCGGTGAGGCGTTGGTTGGACGGCTCGATTCTGGCGACGGCGGCGATGGCGTCGGTGAAGAGTGTGGGGTCGGAGTAGAAGGACGGGAAGTTTGTGTCGCCGGGCGGGCAGGTGATGGGGGCGGCAGACGCTTGAAGCACTGAGAGGATAAGCAAGGCGGTGGCAAAGACCAGAATGCTGGTCCGTGCCCAGGCACCCCCCGCTGTCCTGCCGGACATCTCCCCCGCAAGGGGGGAGATTGGATGTCGCCTCGACTTTCGCCAATCATCAACCTTGAAAATAGATCTCCAGCAATGAAGAGACTGATCTCCCCCCTTGCGGGGGAGATGGCCGGCAGGCCAGAGGTGGGTGCCTGGGTGCCGACCTCTCACGGCTCAGCCAGCACAATGTTCTCCACGCCGCCGACATAGTAGAACGGCTTCTGCTTGGACGCGGTCAGCCGCAGCACTTCGCGCGAAATGTAGTCGGCGAGGCCGAACAGCGTCACGCCGCCGTCGGAGGTCTTGGCCCGGCCGCGCAGGCCTTCGAGGATCGAATAGGTGAAGACGCCATGGCCGAGCTCGGGCAGTTCGGCGGCGGTGTTGTTGGCAGCGGTGGCCGAGAAGACGACGATGCGTGCGTCCTGCGCGTCTTTTTCCAGGCGCGGGTTGAAGGCGTTGGCGGCGTGGCAGGTGTCGAGCAGCATGAAGCGCATGCCCTTGGCCCGCTCAACCGATTTCTGGATGTCGCCCCAGTCGACCAGCGAGGAGCGCTTCCAGCGGTCGGGATCCTGTTTGCGGCCGTCCGTGGGGATGAAATAATAGTCTTCGTCGATGTTGATGCCGTGACCGGCGACGAAAATGATGGTGGTGTCGTTCTCGCCGGGTTTGTCGAGGAAGTCGGCGAGCTGGTCGTCGATGGTGTCGGAATCCGGTTCCAGGATGGTGTCGGCGCTGGCGACCTTGAACACGTCCTTGCCGGAATCGGGCGCCTCATCCAGCGCTTCGCGGTTGACCAGAACCAGCGTCTCCATCGCCGAAAACAAGGGCGCGGATTTCTGCGAGATCACCTTGAGGAATTCGGTGGCGTCATCGACGGGATAGCGCAGATCGCAGGCGTGGCCGGCGCATGCATCGGTGAGGAAAGGATATTTGTCGACGCCGATCACGGCGACGTAGAGCTTGCCCTTGTTGGCGGGCTTTTCGGTTTTCCTGCCAAGTGCTGTGACACTGCGCTCGGTCAGATAGCCGAACTCGTTGGTGCCGGTGATGCGAATGGTATTTTCGCCATTCTCGACCGGCACTTCGACGATGGTGCTCTTGCCGCCATCGGCCGAGCGCGCCGTGACATTGCCGACATTGCGGCTGTTCGACAGGATCGAAAATCCGGCGACATCGGCGCCGGCTTCCTGCGCGCCCGAAATCTCGACGGCGACATAGCCCTCGCGGACGTTGCTCTGGTCGGCGGCAAGCTTGATGCCGAATTCCGGCGGTTTGCGCTCGAGCAGCTTTTCCAGCTGGCGGTCGACGCCGGGGCGCATTTCCTGGACCGCCTGTTCGGCGCTGCGCAGGATGATGGCCCGGCGCACCATTTCCGGGCTCCAGAGATATTTCTTCAGCTGGCCGGCGCTGATGAAACGCCCTTCGTGGTCGCGGCCCTGATTGACGTGCCAGCCGATCAACTTGTCGCCATCGGCGGAGGAATAATAGTAGCCCTGCGGCATCCAGGCGATCCATTCGGAGCCGGCGAAGAACATCGACACGATCAGTTTGTGTGTCTTCAAATTCCACAGCCGCACGGTCTGGTCAGCGCTGCCGGTGACCAACAGCCCTTCCTTCTCGGCGGCAACCATGGCGTTGATCTCGCCGGTGTGGCCGGTGAATTCACCCGATACCTCGGCGGTCGCGGTTTTGTATTCCAACAGCGTGCCGTCGCTGCCGCTGGTGATCAGGCCAAGCCCATTGCCGATCAGCGTGTAAGCCGAATGGACGAAGCCATTGGTGGCGGAATTCTCGATGCTGTGCATCACCTTTCCGCCGCTCGCGATTTCGAGCACGGCATTCTCCAGGCCGTCCTTGCCGCCGGGGGCAGCACGGAGCGACCACTCACCCTCTGCGAGTGCCGCGCGGGCATAGGCGCCCTGTTCCGCAAACGCCACCGGGTCCTCGAAGAACCGCTCGGCCGTCGGTAGCGCCAGCACCTTGTCCAGCGTGCCCTGCAGCTCGGGACAGGACACGCGTTCAGGGCAGGGGTTGGTGTTGCCCCAAGCGATGGAGCTGCTCGCCGCATCGATCCCGATCGCCGTCACCGGTTCGCCGACCCCTTGCAGCAGCGCATTGCGCTCGCCGGTCATGGGGTTCCAGACCTGGATGGCGTTGCGGGTGCCGCCGGCTGTCGCCACCAGCGAGCCGTCGGCATTGCCGGCGCCAGCAAAGACCGTGCCGTCATGGCCGTTATAGTCGAGCAGTTGCTCGCCGCTGTCGGTATTCCAGACCACCGAGCGATGCTTGTCGGCGCAGCGATAGCTGCATGACGCCACAAGCCCCGAACCCGTCGCGAAGCTCAGAGCGCCGATCTGGAAATCCTGCTTCGGCATGGCGCGGACGAATTTGCCGTCGCTGGCCCGCCAGAGCTGGACGTCACCGTCCTTGCTGCCAGTGGCAAACAGGCTGCCATCCAATGACACGGCGAGTGCGGCGACGCCGACATCCCGCAGCGGTTCGGCCTCGGCCGGCAAGGCGATTTCCTCAGCCTTGGCCACATCCCAGAGCCTTATGCCATTGTCGGTGGTCGCTGCCGCCAGCCGGGTTCCCGCAGCGGCGAAGGCGAGCTTTTCCACACGCCAGGAATCGGCATCGAGTTTTTCCGCCAGCGTCCAGCCCGACGCGGATTTGTCGTCCGCCCGCCAGAGGTAGACGAAACCATCGCCACCGCCGGCGGCGAGCGTGTTTCCGTCGGGTGAAAAGGCGACATCATAGATGGCATAGTCAGCGGCCTTGAGCACGGTTTTGATCTTGCCGGTGGTGAAATCGAACAGCCTGACATCGCCATAAGGGGGCTCGTCGCCGATGCCGGCGCCGAAATAACCGCCGGCGGCGATCGTCTCGCCATCCGGCGACACGGCAATCGCAAAGACCTTGCCGTCATTGCCATTGCCAAGATAGCCGCGGATGGTGCGGAGCGTCACCCCGCTCTGCCAGTCCCAGATGCGGATGGTCTTGTCGTCAGATGCGGAGACCAGTTCCTCGCCGTCCGGCGTGAAGGCAAGGTCGGTGACCCTGGCGCTGTGGCCGCCGGTGTTGAGATCGAGATGGAAATCGAGGTCCTCGGCACGGGCGACCGACGCCAGCGCCAGAAGACCGAGCATGACCAGCCACCGGAAAGCACGCAGGGCATGGGAGCTGACCGGCACCTTGTTGCGCCGCTATTTGGAGTCGGCGGACGGCGGCGACCCGTGACGCACATAATTCTCGATCGCCTGGGCATAATTGGCGGAACCGGCCTTGCGTTCTTTTTCGATGTAGCCGGCAAAATAGCTCCAGAACGACACCGCATAGTCGCGGAAATAGGCATCGGCGACATCGCGCGAACAGAGCTTGCCCTCAACGCAGATGGAGAGACGATTGAGGAAATAGACGATGCGATCAAAATTGTCGTTGAAATCGGCGATCGGCATGGTGCCGCCGCCGGCAGTCATCGCCTCGATGCCAATGCGTTGCCGGAAGACCTGTTCCTCGGTCGGCGACGGCGTGGCGCTGAGCAGATTGTCGTATTTGGCGTTGAGCGACGACAGGCGCTCCTTGAGCGCGCGCTGCGCCTGCTGAAAATCCTTGCTTTCCCAAAGCTCGACCAGCGACATCGTCTGCTCGACGCGCTTCTGTTCCTGGTTTGCGAGAAACTGGAAGACCGAGAAGGCCAGGGTGAAGACGATCGCCAGGCGCACGGCGAGACCCGACCAGGCATAGATCAGCATGCGCCAGTCGCGGTCGGTGAACGGGTTGGCTTCCTTCTTGATCTCGTGACTGCTCGGCCACGGAAAGCCTTCGGTGGTTTCGGGCAAGGTCGCCGGCTTCTTGGCCGGCGGAGGCGCCGATGTGACCGGCGATTTCTGCGTTGCAGTGCCCCCCGGCTTTTTCATCCGCAGCTGTCCAGTTGGATGATGGCGGTGGGATCGAGCACGATGCCGGGTGTCTCTAGCTTCTTTTTCAGGCAATCGAGCTGCGTGCGCGAAATCATGAACTGCACGTCCGGTTCGGCAGCCGCCTTGCTGGGTGACGGCAAGGGCTCGACCACGCCGCGCGAGGCGCAGCTGGAGAGATCGACGACAACGGCCGTGTTGCCGGTCTTGGCGATCTGGTCGTACTGGTCGAGAAAGCAGGTGGCGAGCTCGGAATTGGTGACGATCTGCTTGGCGCACAGGCCGCAATTCTCGTCCGCCGAGGCGCTGGCAACCAGCAACAGGCTGCCGGCAAGGCCGACCGTCGCTGCACGCCAGGAGAGCACGGGGATAGTCACTGATGTCCTCATCTGTTGCATCCAGCCGCGGCGCATAGAAGTGTCGCGAGCCGGGAATGTTCCTATATCACGCCGGCAAGAGCCGGCGAAGCGATGTCAGGTCAGGCGCGGGGCACCGTCTCCATCGGGAAGATCATCACCGCGCCTTTGGGACCGCTCTTGTCGGCAAGCCGCATCACCGAGCGCGTCGCCGGCGCCATGCCGATGTCGGCCAGCATGTCGGAAAAACCAGGCGTTCCCGATGCGGCACGCGTCACGGCGCGCACGCCTTCCTGGGCAAGAAAGCTCAGATCCTCTTTCTCGCTCTGCGGCGGCGCCTCGGTCAGCACGGCAATCATGCGCTCCATGCCGAAGCTGGTGTCGGTGAAGGCGAGCAGCCCTTCCTTCAGGCCCTGATCGGCCTGCTCGTTGATCGGCGCCAGCCGCTCGGCGACGATATGGGTGATCGAATAGTCGCTGCCGATGTAGAGCACGTTGATGTCGACGAACTCGTCGGACTCGTTCTTGGCCGCAATGTGTACCTGATCGCCCGGCGAAACGCGCGGCACCGTCGAGGATTCGATCGGCTCCAGCACATCGCTGTCCTGGCGCTTGATCAGGAACTGGACGCTGACCTCGTCCGGCCGGTAGTCGGACGCCGCGGCGAGCCGCGACAGGCCGGTGGCGCGGAAGATCGTGGTCAGGTTCTTGGCTGTGTTTTCCGCAAGCTTGTCGCGGCCATCCTGATGGATGACGATGCGCGGCGGCTTGCTGCCGTCCTTCAAGCTGATGTCGCCGGACGCCGGCAGGAACCACAGCGCCGGTTCGTCGCTGGCGTTGGCGGCAGCGCCGTCCATGGATTTTTCGCGCAGCACCGCAAGCCGCAGATCGGCGCTCTTGCCGGGCTCGACCAGCGCGATGTGAAAGCCGGACTTCGGCTTCGCCACCAATTCGTCCAGAACCGAATTGACCAGCTCGGTTTCTTTTTCGAGCCCTGCGGTCGGCGCCGGCTTTGCCACCAGCAGCTTGTAGTCGACTGCGAGTTCGGCAACGCGCGCATAGGCGCCGGCGGGCACCGCCGTCGGCGCAAGCGCCGGCTTGCCGTCGAATTCGACGGGTGCGAGCTGGCTTTCGAGGTTTTTTGCCGATTTCACTTCGAGATAGCCGACGGCGTCGGAGAGCTTCGACAGCGCCGAAGGCAAAATGGCGAGCTTGCTGCCGGGGGTCAGACCCTGCAGCAGCCCGGCGCCGATCGCGGCATCGCCGTCCTTGACGGCAATCGGCCATTGCATGACGGCGTCGGTCTTGTCGGTGCCGAACACGCGGGCGTCCAGTTCGCCCTCGAACAGGGGCGTCGGCCTTGTGCGGCCGTCGGCCGAATATTGCTGCAGCACGGCCTGGCCGAGCTGGCGATAGGTGACGTTGGGGTTCTCGGCCAATTTCGACAGGATCGTGAAGGTGAACAGGCCGAAGCGCGGCGCGTCGGGCGTGCCCTTGGGCAGCGGCATTTCCGGCGTCGTCTCGACCGTTTGCGCGGCATAGAAGGCGACCAGCTTGCCCCTGGCGATCGGCTCTGCGCCGGTCGGCGTCAGGTTGAAGGCCGGCTTGCGGCCGCCATTCTCGTCGAAACCGCGCGATGCGCTTGCCGAGATGTCGTCATAGGCCTTCACCGCGGCTGCTCTCGCCGCGTCGTCGCCGCCGACGAGGTCGGCGAACTCGACCTTGCGCTCCAGTTCGTCATCGACTTCCGCGGCGCGCGTCGCGGTGCCGGAATGGCAGCAGTCGAACACCACCCAGACAAAGGCGCCTTTGTCGCGGATGGCGTCGAGTGCGGCGCCGACCTCGTTGTCGACCAGCGCGTTCGGCACGCCCTCTTCGCGGTTGATCCATTTGTCGATATCGGACGGCAGGAAAATCTCGTCGAGGCCGTCGGTCTCGTCACCGGCCTTGGCTTGCGGCTGCTGGGCGCCGTGGCCCGACAGATGCAGATAGACGAAATCGTCGCGTTGCACCTTGCCGGCGAGGTCGGCAAGAGCGGCCTTGATCGCCGCATGCGTCGGCGGGCCGTTGGCGCCTTCGACGTCCTTGGCGAGCAGGATCACGTTCTCGGCCGAGAACTTCACCGGATCGGGCGTGTTCTTCAGGAGATAGTCGTGCACCAGGCCGGCATCGTTCTTCGGCCCGATCAGCCAGTTCTTCTGCGGCAGGTTCGGATAGTCGGTGCAGGCAACCAGCAGCGCGTGATAGGTGCGCGAGGCGGCGAGGGCACGGAACGAAACCGTACCGGCAACCACAAGCGCCGACGTGCCGACGAGCAGCGTCCGTCGTGTCAGTTTGATCATAATTGCTTCCCCAAGCCCGATCGAATTTGCAAGTGCGGCACCTTTCGTCGCGAATTTTGTCAGTATTTTGAATGTGGTCGGTGCCGTCAATCGGCGGTGGTGGTCATGGTGTCGATGGCGATAACGGAAACAGTGGCAAAAAGCCTGCTTCATCGCTATCTCAAGGGAATTGAGACCGTCGCATGGCAGAAATGATTTGCGAGCGGCGCTGGATCAAACAGGTAGAACATGATGTCGTCCGAGAACCGCTCCACACTTTTCGGCATCATGCTCTAAACGATCGGAAAACGGGATCATGGCGGCAAGGGATGTGCTGACGAAGAATCAGCTGAGCGTGCTCGAAAAGCTCGAGGCCGCCAGCGGACCGCTCAGCGCCTATACGCTTCTCGACCAGCTGCGCGAGCGCGGTTTCCGCGCGCCGCTACAGGTTTACCGGGCGCTCGACAGCCTGGTGAAGTCAGGCTTCGTGCACCGGTTGGAAAGCCTCAACTCCTTCGTCGCCTGCGCCGAACCGCACGACCATACGCATTCGATGACAGCCTTCGCTATCTGCGACACATGCGGGCAGGTGATGGAGATGTCCGACCATGACGTCGACCATCGGCTGGACGAATGGGTGCGCTCGACCGGGTTTGCCGCCAAGAAGGCGGTGATCGAGTTTCGAGGGACGTGTGCCAAGTGCCTGGCTGAGGCGGCTTAGCTTGCTTCCTACTTGAGCCGAGGCGGTGCGCTATTCTCGAATTCGTTCAAGAATGTCTCATAGACGACGTACCGCGTAGGCCCAGGTGTTAGCTGCTCCATAAGCAGGGGTTTCACCTCGTCGAGCCAAGATAATTTGCCAAGGCCAGACCCGATTTTTGGCAAGGCGATGGATTCTACCCGGTTTTTGTCGGCCCATTTCACAAGCCCGCGAACTGCTTTCCGTAAATAGGGAAGCGTGGCGTGATACATATCTGGCTGGGTTGCCAGATAAATGAAGCCCGGCTGATTGCCGTCTGGCTCCAATGTCCAGATATGACCGCCAATAAACCTGCCGGTCCGAGCATATTTCTTGAAGGCAGCCTGCACATTCGGCCACTTTTTCGAAATCTTCAGCGCAAGTCCGGTGCCAAGGCCCTCTTGATTGCCCTCTGCCACGCCTTGAGCGATATAGCTTTCCTGGGCGGCCAGCAGGTCTCCGGTGACAAAGACAATCATCGCACCTTCAATGCGCCTCGTCCCAGTTGTTCGCTGCGCGGGCATCGACATGCAGCGGCACCGACATCGAGATGGCCGGCATCGGCGCGTTCTCCATCACCCTGCGCACCACGGGGATCGTCGCCTCGACTTCCGCTTCAACCGTCTCGAAGATCAATTCGTCATGCACCTGCAAGAGCATGCGGGCGGACAGGCCGGCCTTTTCCAGCGCCTCGTCCATATGCACCATGGCGCGGCGGATGATATCGGCAGCGGTGCCTTGCAGCCTGGCGTTGATCGAGGCGCGCTCGTTGAAGGCACGGATCGACGGGTTTGACGACCGGATCTCAGGATAGTGGATGCGGCGGCCGAAGATGGTTTCGACGAAGCCATGCTCGCGGGCATAGGCTTTTGTTGCCTCGATATAGTCGCGGATGCCGGGGAAACGCTCGAAGTATTTCTTGATGTAGGCGCCGGCCTCCTCGCGCGGGATCGACAGCTGGTTGGCCAGCCCAAAGGCCGAGATGCCGTAGATGATGCCGAAATTGATTGCCTTGGCGCGGCGGCGCACTTCGGAAGGCATGCCTTCGACCGGCACGTTGAACATTTCCGAGGCGGTGATGGCGTGGATGTCGGCGCCATCGGCGAAGGCCTGCTTCAACTGCGGGATCTCGGCGACGTGGGCAAGCACGCGCAGTTCGATCTGGCTGTAGTCGGCCGAGACCAGTTTCTGGCCCTTGTCGGCGATGAAGGCCGTCCTGATCTTGCGTCCCTCCGCGGTGCGCACCGGGATGTTCTGCAGATTGGGATCGGAGGAGGACAGCCGGCCCGTCGTCGTTGCGGCCAGCGCATACGATGTGTGCACGCGCCTGGTGTCGGGATGGATGAAGCCGGGCAGCGCGTCGGTGTAGGTCGATTTCAGCTTGGTCAGCTGACGCCAGTCGACGATCTTGCGCGGCAGTTCGTGGCCTTCGGCGGCGAGGTCTTCCAGAAGCTGCGCGGAGGTCGACCATTGCCCGGTCTTGGTCTTGGAGCCGCCGGGCAGGCCCATGCGGCCGAACAGGATGTCGCCGAGTTGCTTTGGCGACCCGATGTTGATGCGCTCGCCGACAAGGCCGTAGATTTCCTCTTCCAACCGTGCGGCGCCTTGCGCCAGCTCGCCGGAGAGCCGCGACAGGATCTGGCGGTCGACTGAGATGCCGCGCTGTTCCATCCGCGCCAGCACCGGCACCAGCGGCCGTTCCAGCCGCTCATAGACCGAAACCAGGCCCTTGGCGGCAAGTCGCGGCTTCAGCACCTGCCATAGCCGCAACGCTACGTCGGCATGGCCGGCGGCGTAGGCGGTCGCCCGGTCGATGTCGACCTGCTCGAACCCGACCGAGCTTCTGCCGGAACCGGCGAGATCCTTGAGCGGCGTCGTGGCATGGCCGAGCCATTTGTCGGCAAGCGAGGACAAAGTGTGGTGGCCGGTGCCGGCGTCGAGCACATAGGAAATCAACATCGTGTCGTCGAAGGGTGCGATATCGATGCCGTGGCGGCTCATGACGACGATGTCGTATTTGGCGTCCTGGGCGATTTTGAGCACCGATTTGTCTTCCAGCAACGGCTTCAGCAGCGCCAGCGCCTCGCGGACCGGAATCTGGTTCTCCAGCGTGCCGCCGCCGAGCAGGTCGCCGGCGCCGCTCTTGTGGGCGAGCGGCACATAGGCGGCGCGGCCGGGGCCGATCGCGAGGGAGAAACCGATGAGGTCGGCCAGCATCGGATCGGAAGACGTGGTTTCGGTGTCGAAGGCGACGGTTCCGGTCTCCTTGGCTTGGGCCAGCCAGGTCTTGAGCGTCGCCGTGTCGCGGATGGCGACATAGGCGGCGGGATCGATTTTGGCCGCAGCGGCCGTTTCCAGGCGAAGTGCGGCAAGCAGCGAAGGGGCGTCGCCGGCCCTGGCGGTTTCGGTTTTGGCTTCATCCTGTGTTGCCGCAGGCGCCGCTATGCCGGAACCGACATCGGGGCCGTGCGCGGTGTCGGCGCGCTCGACGGTGACGGCGACAGCCTGCACATCGCCGGCTTCGGTGCTGGTCGCTTCAGCAACGCGCCGGGTCAGCGAGGTGAATTCCATGGTTTTGAGAAAGCCGATCAGCTTCGGCCCATCCGGCGCATGCAGCACGAAATCGTCGAGCCCGTCTGTCACCGGCACGTCGTTCTTCAGCGTCACCAGCTGGCGCGATATGCGCGCCTTGTCGGCATTGGCGATGATGGATTCGCGCCTCTTGTCCTGCTTGATCTCGCTGGCCCGGGCGAGCAGCCCGTCAAGGTCGCCGAACTGTTCCAGAAGCTGCGCCGCCGTTTTCGGCCCGATGCCGGGTACGCCCGGCACATTGTCGACGGAGTCGCCGGTCAGCGCCTGCAGGTCTATCATCTTTTCCGGCGGCACGCCCCATTTCTCGATGACTTCGGGGATGCCGATCTGGCGGTCCTTCATCGGGTCGTACATGCCGACCGTGGGTCCGACCAGCTGCATCAGATCCTTGTCAGAGGAGATGATAGTGGTGTCGCCGCCGGCCTCGCACGCCAGCCTGGCATAAGTGGCGATGAGGTCGTCGGCCTCGTAGCCTTCGATCTCGATGCAAGGCAGGTTGAAGGCCACGGTTGCCTGGCGGATCAGACCGAATTGCGGGATCAGGTCTTCGGGCGGTGCGTTGCGGTTGGCCTTGTATTCCGGGTAAAGATCATTGCGGAAGGTTTTCGACGAATAATCGAAAATGACCGCTAAATGCGTCGGCACGATGCCTACATCGGTGTTGCGGGCGTCCTGCATCAGCTTCCACAACATGTTGCAGAAGCCGGAGACCGCGCCGACCGGCAGCCCATCGGATTTGCGGGTCAGCGGCGGCAGCGCATGATAGGCGCGAAAGATGTAGCCGGAGCCGTCGATAAGGAAGAGATGGTCGCCTTTTTTCATGCCGGCAGGGATAGCGCGGCAGGACGGCGCGGTCCATGGCAAAGGCGGGCTTCCAACAGGTGTTGCGGCGACATGCTGACAGAGCCTGCCTGCCGATAGGTCCTGCTGCTGTTTGCCTCGGCGCTCACGGCTATGTTACAAAAGTGTAATTTTTGTGCCCTTGAAACGCCACGATCCGAGACACAAATAAAGGTTATCGGCAGTTTTCGCCGAGTCCGGAGCAAGGCCCGTCCCCCGCCTATCCCGGACAATTGCGGCAGCCTATCCCCCCTCTCCGGGCTGCCGCATCGTTTCGAGTAAAAGACCGCCGTGGTTCCCCTCCACCACGGCGGTTCTTTTTTGCCTTCTGACAGGTGTTTACGGTCCGTGGTCCAACGATCGCGGGCTTTTCGTTTTGATGCGCTGCCTTTACGGTCCCGGCACCGAAAAGAAAGGCCCGCAGTAATGTCCACCATTTCCTCCGTCCTCGACCGTCTCGACAAAAATCTCGACCAGAGCCTGGAGCGCCTGTTCGGCCTGCTCCGCATCAAGTCGATCTCCACTGATTCAGACTATGCCGCCGACTGCCGCAAGGCCGCCGAATGGCTGGTGGCGGACCTCAAGCTGATCGGCTTCGACGCTTCGGTGCGCGACACGCCGGGACACCCGATGGTGGTTGCGCACCATGAAGGCCCCGCCGGTTCGCCGCATGTGCTGTTTTACGGCCATTACGACGTGCAGCCGGTCGATCCGATCGAGCTTTGGGAGAACGACCCGTTTGCGCCGGCGGTCAATGAGATCGAGCCCGGTCACAAGGTAATCACCGGCCGCGGCTCGGCCGACGACAAGGGGCAGCTGATGACCTTCGTCGAGGCCTGCCGCGCCTGGAAGCAGGTGCATGGCAATCTGCCCTGCCGCATCACCATCCTGTTCGAGGGCGAGGAGGAGTCCGGTTCGCCGTCGCTGAAGCCGTTCCTCGAGGCCAATGCCGATGAGCTGAAGGCCGATTTCGCGCTGGTCTGCGACACCGGCATGTGGGACCGCGAGACGCCGTCGATCTGCGTTTCGCTGCGCGGAATGGTCGGCGAGGAGGTCACCGTCAAGGCCGCCGATCGCGACCTGCATTCGGGCCTCTATGGCGGCGCCGCCGCCAACCCGATCCGCATCCTGGCGAAAATCCTCGCCGACATCCATGACGAGAACGGCCACATCACCATTCCCGGCTTCTATGACGGGGTCGAGGAGACGCCGTCGCAGATCCTGAAATCCTGGGAGACATTGGGCGAGACAGCCGAGATCTTCCTCGGACCGATCGGCCTGTCGATCCCGTCGGGCGAAAAAGGCCGCTCGGTGATGGAACTGACCTGGGCGCGGCCGACGGCCGAGTTCAACGGCATCATCGGCGGCTATACCGGCAAGGGGTTCAAGACGGTGATCGCGGCGGAAGCGTCGTCCAAAATCTCCTTCCGCCTCGTCCACAAGCAGGACCCCGAGAAGATCCGCGCGGCTTTCCGGAAATTCGTCAAGGCGCGCATTCCCGGGGACTGTTCGGTCGAATTCCACCCGCATGGCGGCGGGCCGGCAATTCAGCTTTCCTACGACTCGCCATTCCTGGCCAAGGCCAAGACTGCGCTGTCGGATGAATGGCCGAAGCCAGCGGTGACGACGGGCAGCGGCGGCTCGATACCGGTGGTCGGCGACTTCCAGACCTATCTCGGCATGGAATCGCTGCTGGTCGGGTTCGGCCTCGACGACGACCGCATCCACTCGCCCAACGAGAAATACGAGCTGACCTCCTTCCACAAGGGCCAGCGCTCCTGGGCGCGCATTCTCGATGCGCTGACGCGCTGAGGAGGCTGGGAAGTTTTCTTGTTGATTTTTCAGCGGATCGCGGCGAGGACGAGTTACGCCGCGATCCGGAGAAAACCATGCCCGACATCCGCTTCCACAAGAACGATCTGCCCGACCTCGCCCACTACAATGTCGACGCGGTGGCCATCGATACCGAGACGCTGGGGTTGAACCCGCACCGCGACCGGCTGTGCGTGGTGCAGATCTCGCCCGGCAATGGCTCGGCCGACGTGATCCAGATCGCGCCCGGCCAGAAGAAAGCGCCGAACCTCGTCAGCCTGCTCCGCAACCGCGGCATATCGAAACTGTTCCACTACGGCCGTTTCGACCTCGCCGTGCTCTACAACGCCTTCGGCGTCATGCCGGAGCCGGTGTTCTGCACCAAGATCGCCTCGCGGCTGACCCGCACCTATACCGACCGGCACGGCTTGAAGGACATCTGCTTCGAACTGCTTGGCGTCGGCCTGTCGAAGGCGCAGCAATCGTCGGACTGGGCGGCCGAGACCCTGTCGCCCGAACAGCTCGAATATGCCGCTTCCGACGTTCTCTATCTGCACCGTCTGCGCGAGGTGCTGGCTGGACGCCTGGCGCGGGACGGGCGCACCAAGGAAGCCGACGCCTGCTTCCGCTTCCTGCCGACGCGTGCCAAGCTCGATTTGATGGGTTGGGACGAAGAGGATATTTTTGCCCACAGCTGATGGCCTTCGGATAACGCTTCCGGCAGCCTTGCAACCAGACACGCGTCGTGGCGTTCTGTCGACTCAATGAGGGGGATGACGTGGCAGACCGCAAACCGATAGCGACCGCCCCGACGGATGGATCCAAGGTCACTGTTCTGTGGAAGGACGGCGCCGGCGTCGTCAGCGAATCCGTCGGGCAATATCGCGACGGCGCCTGGTGGGTCTACACCGACAGCGATACCCAGAAAAAGGTCGACCCGACCAGCTGGCGGCCAGTCTCCAGCGACGATGACGACGATCAATGAGCGCCGCTGGCGGGTGCAACTGCTTTCGCATAGCCTGAAGTCGTTGATATCGAGGCCGATTCGGGGCCTTCCGCTCCGTAGCCTCTCTTCCTGGAGGAACGCGTCATGGGCATCGAAAGCCTTCTCATCTTCATCATAATCGGCGCCATTGCCGGCTGGCTCGCCGGCCTCATCGTCTCGGGCTTCGGCTTCGGCCTCATCGGCAACATCATCGTCGGCATTATCGGCGCCCTGATCGCCGGCTGGCTATTTCCAAGGCTCGGTTTCTCTATCGGCGGCGGCATTCTGGCTGCCATCATCAACGCCACGATCGGCGCCGTCATCCTGCTGGTGCTGGTCAAGGTTCTGAAGCGAGCTTGACGCTCTAAGTTTCATTCAACGCAATTCCTCAGAAGAAAGCCTGTGCTTTCCTGGAATTGCTGCCAAAGGAGCGCGCCGTGAAACAGAACACTCTCTATCTCCTTGTCGGCGCGCTCGTTGTCGTGGTCATCGCGCTCGGTGCATATGTCTATCACGAACAGACCAAGCCCAAGGGCGTCGAACTGAAGATCGACGACAAGGGCATTTCGATCCAGCAGAATTGATGATGTCGGCCTGCAGACGGCGCTGATTTGTCGCCCAAGCATTTTATGGCGATTTGGGAGTTGCCTTGTGCAAATATTTGCACACGAGATTGACTTCCGTTTCCACTATGTGCAAAGATTTGCACATAGTTGAGCCGAGAAATGAACGAAACCAACACCGCCAAAGTCAAGGGCCGGCTCGAGAGGGAAGGCTGGAAGAACGTCGGCGGCACGAAGCATGACAAGTACAAAAAGGACGGAATGCCGACGATCATGGTTCCTCGCCACAGGACTCTGACGCCGTTGGTAGCTCGGTCTATCGCCCAGGCGGCAGGTTGGGCCTAACGGCTTGCAAAATCGGAATAAGGAAAGTTCTTTGATATGTCTCGCTATGTCGCACTCGTGGATGCTGCCGACGGCTTTGTCGGCGTCTCGTTTCCCGATGCTCCTGGCTGCGTCGCGCAGTCGGAAAGCCGGGACGAGGCTATAAAAGACGCTATGGCTGCGTTGGCCGAATGGGTGGCTGAAGAAATCGCGGACGGCCGTAAAATCCCCACTCCTCGCAAAGTCGAGGCGCTTTTAGAAGATGCTGAGGTTCGAGCAGCGCTCGCCGCTGGCGCTATCTTGATGTCCGTGCCCTTGATCCGAGATGCCGGCCGTCCGGCCCGGGCCAATATCTCGTTGGATGCCGGTTTGCTCGCCGAGGCTGACGAAACAGCCAATCGGTTGGGGGTCACCCGATCGGCCTTTGTCGCCGCCGCGTTGCGAGACAAGATCCGTCAAACTGTTTGAACAGTGATCTCGGGCACCCGCCAAAGTACCGCGTTGCCGACGCCTGTTAGCCAGCGGCAGCGGATTTTAGAAATTCTTGAGGAATTTCAGAAGGGTGCATAAACCCTGCTTTAACGCGCCCTTAAACCGCCGCATCTACCCTCCAACCCGAGCGCCATTGACACCGGGAAGACAGCGCAACGCATGGCGAACCGCAGAGACAGTCGCATCGAACCCAGCTTCGAGGGATCGCCAAAGGCGAAATCCGCGGCCGGTTTTTCGGTGAACGAGGAGGATCGGGTCGTGCCGGCCAATCGCAAATCATCTTCGGCGCGCAAAACCTCCAAGGCAAAATCATCGTCACGCGGCAAGCGCGGCAAACCCCGGCGCGGGCTGTTCGGCGTGATGGCGCGGATGTTCTACTGGTGCTTCGTGCTCTGCATCTGGGGCGGCATCGCCGTGGCCGGCATTGTCGTCTATTACGGCGCCAAGATGCCGGCGGCCACCACCTGGTCGATCCCCGACCGCGCGCCCAACATCAAGATCGTCTCGGTCGACGGGCAACTGCTTGCCAACCGCGGCATGAGCGGCGGGGAGGCGGTCGGCCTGCACGAAATGTCGCCCTACATTCCGGAAGCCGTCATCGCCATCGAGGATCGCCGCTTTTATTCGCATTTCGGCATCGACCCGATCGGCCTATCGCGCGCCATGGTGACCAACGTTCTGGGCCGGCGTTTCTCGCAGGGCGGCTCGACGCTGACCCAGCAGCTGGCCAAGAACCTGTTCCTGAAGCCCGACCGCACGCTGGAGCGCAAGGTGCAGGAAGTGCTGCTGTCGCTCTGGCTGGAGCACAAGCATACCAAGGACCAGATCCTCGAAATGTACCTCAACCGGGTTTATTTCGGCTCCGGCGCCTATGGCGTCGAGGCGGCCTCGCGTCGCTATTTCGGCAAGAGCGCGCGCGATGTCACTCTGTCGGAGGCGGCCCTTCTCGCCGGCCTCTTGAAGGCGCCGTCGCGACTGTCGCCGGCGCGGGATCCGAAGGCGGCGGAGGAGCGCTCGCAACTGGTGCTGGCCGCCATGCGCGACGAAGGCAAGATCAGCGCCAAGGAACTGGCCTCGGCGATGAGCGCGCCGGCAACGCGCGCGCCATCCTATTGGACCGGCTCGGAAAACTATGTCGCCGACACCATCATGGAAGAATTGCCCGATTTGATTGGTGACGTGCGCAGCGACATCGTCGTCGACACCACCGTCGACCTCAACCTGCAGAAGCTCGCCGAACAGTCGATCCGCCGGCTGATCGACGAGAGCGGCAAGAAGCTCAATGTCAGCCAAGGCGCGCTGGTCTCGATCGACAATTCCGGCGCCGTGCGCGCCATGGTCGGCGGCTACGACTATTCGACCAGCCAGTTCGACCGCGCCTCCGAAGCACGCCGCCAGCCGGGCTCGGCGTTCAAGCCGTTCGTCTATATGGCCGCGCTGGAAGCCGGCCGCACGCCCGACAGCGTGCGCAACGACGCACCGATCAAGATCGGCAAGTGGACACCGGACAATTACGGCGGCAAGTATTTCGGCAAGGTGACGTTGGCGACCGCTTTGGCGAAGTCGCTGAATTCCGTCGCGGCGCAGCTGACCATGGAGGTCGGCCCCGACGCGGTGGTCGAGGCGGCGCACCGCATGGGCATCCAATCCGATCTGATCGCCAACACCTCGATCGCGCTCGGCACTTCGGAAGTGACGCCGCTGGAGCTGACATCGGCCTATGTGCCGTTCGCCAATGGCGGCTACAAGCCCGACATCCATTTCATCCGCCGCATCACCACGACCGAAGGCAAGGTGCTCTATGACGACAATGGCGGCAGCGCGCCGCGCGTCGTCAAGCAGAACATTGTCGGCATGATGAACTCGATGATGACCGGCACGGTCGAGATCGGCACGGCCAGGAAGGCGGCCTTCGCCTGGCCGTCGGCCGGCAAGACCGGAACCAGCCAGAATTCGCGCGACGCCTGGTTCGTCGGCTACACCGCAAACCTCACCACCGGCGTGTGGTTCGGCAATGATGACGGCACGCCGATGAAGAAGGTCACCGGTGGCGCGCTGCCGGCACAGGCCTGGCACGAGTTCATGGTGGCCGCGCATGAAGGTGTGCCGGTCCGGCCGCTGCCCGGCACCTGGAAGTCGACGCCGCCCGACACCATCGTGCCCGACGATATTCCGTCAGTCGATAACAATCAGGCGGCGCCGTTGCCTGCCGTGGCCGTCAGCCGTTCTGAGCCTGCTGCCGCGCCGGCACCTGCTGCTGTACCCGCACAAGCACCGGTCCGCCGTCCGGCCGAAACCGTCGATGCCGACGGTTTCGACATGCCGGGCGACGGCGGCACCACGGCCTCGATCAAGCACCCGGTACCGCCGGGCAGCGTCGGCGGCCCGGCCAAGAAGCGGAAAACCTCAATCCTGGATATTCTCGGCGGCGGCTGAGCGGCTCGTCATTCTGGCTTCAAACCAATGGCTAGCTGGCAATCCGTTCCTCATATGAGAGCTGCGGTGACAATTCGGCCTCTCGCCACCTCCGCGGCATTCGGCTACATCTCCGGCCGGAGTGACAGACATGGCTGAGACCGACACCAGAAAAACCATCGTGCTGACCGGAGCCAGCCGCGGCATCGGCCATGCCACGGTCAAGCGCTTTTCCCGTGAGGGCTGGCGGGTCATCACCTGTTCGCGCCAGGCTTTTGCCGAGGATTGCCCGTGGCCAGCCGGCCCAGAGGACCACATCAAGGTCGATCTCGCCGACCAGGAGGATGTCGGCATCGCCGTCTCGGAGATCCGTCACCGGCTGGAAGCGCATGGCGGGCAATTGCACGCTCTGGTCAACAATGCCGGCATTTCGCCAAAGCTCAAGGACGGCAACAGCCGCATGGATTCGATCGACACGCCGATGCATGTCTGGCGCGATGTGTTCCAGGTCAATTTCTTCGCGCCGATCATGCTCGCGCGGGGCCTGTTCAAGGAATTGGCGGCGGCGAAGGGCTCGATCGTCAACGTCACCTCGATCGCCGGCACCCGCGTGCATCCCTTCGCCGGTACCGCATATGCGACATCGAAGGCGGCGCTCGGTTCGCTGACGCGCGAGATGGCGCATGATTTCGGCCCGCACGGCATCCGCGTCAATGCGATCGCGCCGGGCGAGATCGACACCGCGATCCTGTCGCCGGGCACCGACAAGATCGTCGAGACGATCCCTCTCAGGCGCCTCGGCGCCACGGCTGAGGTCGCCGACATCATCTTCTTCCTGTGCTCGCAGCAGGCGTCCTATGTGACGGGCTCGGAAATCCACATCAATGGCGGCCAGCACGTCTGAGCACTGACAGACTGCTCATTCGGCGATGGTGAGAACAGCCTTGCCGCTGAAGCTGCGCTGTCGCAGGGCGTCCAGAGCCTGGGCGATGTCTGTCCACGGCACGGTCATGGACACGCGGGTTTCCAGCCGGCCAGCCGCGACCAGAGCGAGCAGCGAGGCGATGTCCACGCCAATGGCTGGACCGGATGTGTAGTAGGCGAAGGTCTGAAGCCTCGCACCCTCGTGGCCGGGAACGAACTGCCTGAAGCCAACCGGTGTGAGTTCGCCGCTGCTCGAACCGAACATGACGATGGTACCGCCCGGCGCGACGCGCTCGATAGCGAGTGCTAGGCTTTGGCCGCCGACCGACTCGGTGATCAGCGAGAATGGTCCTTCAGCCAGTTCGATCGACTCGACAACCTGTTTGGCACCAAGGCTGCGCAGATCCTCGGCATGCCGGGCAGCGGCGATTGCGGTCACCGCGGCGCCTTGCTCGCGGGCGAGCTGGATCTGGAAACGGCCGACCGCACCGCTCGCGCCGGTGATCAGGACCTGCTGTCCCGCGAGGTCGCCGCCATGGCGCAAGACCCTTAGGGCCGTCGTGCCCGCCACGGGAAGCGTGGCGGCGGAAACGAAGCTGACCTCATCCGGGATGACGGCGAAGCGGTCGGTCGGAACGGCGACCCGTTGCGCCCAGCCGGCCTCGTCGACCAAAGCCACAACCCGGGCGCCGACGGCAGGCCCGGAGCCATCGGCTGCCGCCCGTTCGACAATCCCTGCGATGTCCTGGCCGGGTATCCAGCCTTTTGGGCGTATGGTGAGCAGGCGCAGTTCGCCGCGGTTCAACGAGGTTGCGTGGACGCAGACAAGCGCTTCGTTGGCGAGGGGTTGAGGTTCGTTGGCCTCGGCAAACGTCAGTCCGGCGGGGCTGTCGGGAGAGATGACCAGGGCGCGCATGGGAAGCCTTCCTGCCGGTTTGTGAAATGCCAGCCAAGAACCAGAGCCTATCGACTTCCCGGATCAAAGAATTTAGCTATCATGGCGAATAGTCGCTAAAAGCCGTCAATCATGAGACAGCCTCTCCGCTACCCCTGGGTCAATTTCGACGTCGATGATGTGATCGCTCCTGCAATTGCGGTTCGCGTCGATGTCACCGAAACCAAAGCGGAAGTGGCGACCCATTGGCACCGCAAGGGCCAACTCGTCTTCGCGCTCGGCGGTGGCGTCACATGCCGCGTCCCGAGCGGCCTGTGGATGGTGCCGCCACATTGCGGGGTGTGGATTCCCGGCGGCATGGGACACAGCAATATCGCGACCGCCAATGCGCGGATTTTCTTCGTCTATATCGAGCCGGGAGCCGCCGATCTGCCGGACCGGTGCTGCACGCTGTCGATCTCGCCGCTGCTGCGCGAATTGATCATCGAGCTGGCCGACCGCATGGAGGAAGACGACGGGAAGGACGCGCTTTTGACTGGGATGCTGCTCTCCGAACTGCCGCGCATGCCTGTCCAGCAACTGCATCTGCCGATCTCCGCCGAGCCGCGCTTACGGCGGATCGCCGAAGCATTGGCGCAGGACCCCGCCGACCGCAGCACGCTTGCCGAGTGGGCCAACCGCGTCGCGCTCTCAGAAAGCAGCCTCGCCCGTCTCATTGTGAAGGAGACCGGCCTGAGCTTCGGCCGCTGGCGCCAGCAATTGCACCTGATCGTGGCCATACGGGAGCTGGCCTCGGGTGCCAGCGTGCAGCAGGTTTCGGGCGATCTCGGCTACGCCTCCGTCACCGCCTTCATCACCATGTTCAAGAAAGCGCTCGGCAAGCCGCCGGCAAAGTATCTCGCCAGCGTCGCGCATAATGGCGGCTCCGCCTTCGTGGCGTGATCAACGCGCCTGTGGGCAAGCCTCAGGCCGGGGAGGGCTCAATGGCTTCGGGACGCGGCATCGGCTTTTGCTCCAGCACTTCTTGCACGATGCCGCGGGCGATCTCGCGTTCGCCCATGATGACGGTGTCGGCGCCGAGGCCTTTGAGATGCTCGACCTCGGCATCGGAATGGGCCCTCGCTATGACGTTGATGCCGGGATTCGCGGCGCGTGCCCTGAGCACGATCTGCCCGGCCTCGAACGCGTTGGGGATGGCAAGGATCAAGCGTTTGGCCCCCTGCGGATTGGCGGCGGCAAACACGCCCCCATTGGCCGCATTGCCGGAGACGATTTCGACGCCGTCGTCTCTGAGCCTCGCCAGCGTCTTGTCGGCGTCCTCGATGACCAGGAAGGGCAGCGATGCCTGTTTCAGCGCCGCGCCGACCAGGCTGCCGACGCGGCCGTAGCCGATCAGGATGGTGTGGCCCGAAAGCGTTGTGCGTGGCGGTGGGCCATTCTCTTTTGCCGCGGCGGCCACCGAGGCCACTTGTCCGGGCTGCGTCGCCGGGCCGACCGGCTTGGCCTCTTCCGGTGGTGCTGCCTTGGCGGCGCGCGCGTCCAGCCATGGCTTCATCCAGTCGAGGGCGAGGAACATCAGCGGATTGACCAGGATCGACAGGATGGCGCCTGCCAGGATCAGGTCGCGTCCCTGTTCGGGCAACAGCTTCAGCCCGACGCCGAGCTCGGCCAGGATGAAGGAGAATTCGCCGATCTGCGCGAGGCTGGCCGAGATCATCAAGGCGGTTCCCAGCGGATAGCGGAAGGCGATGACGATAACGAAGGCGGCCAGCGACTTGCCGATGACGATGATGGCCAGCGTCGCCAGGATCGGCCAGCCATTGCTCATCAGGCTGAACGGATCGAACAGCATGCCGACCGAGACGAAGAACAGCACCGAGAAGGCGTCGCGCAGCGGCAGTGATTCCTCCGCCGCGCGGTGGCTGAGCTCGGATTCGCTCATGATCATGCCGGCGAAGAAGGCACCGAGCGCCAGCGAGACGCCGAACAGTTTGGCGGCGCCGAATGCGACGCCGAGCGCGATCGCCAGCACCGCCAGCCGGAACAGTTCGCGCGAGCCGGTATGGGCGACGTAATGCAGGATCCACGGAATGACCCGGCGGCCGACCACCAGCATGACGATGACGAAGGCGGCGACCTTGGCGAGCGTGAGGCCGACGACGCCCCAGATGCCGTAGCTGGCCGGCAGCGACAAAAGGCTCGCATGGTCATCGACCTGCGGCTGGCCGCCGAGCACGCCGGCCAACGCCGGCAAAAGCACCAGCGCCAGCACCATGGCGAGGTCCTCGACGATCAGCCAGCCGACGGCGATGCGGCCGCGCTCGGTCTCGATCAGCCGTCGCTCCTGCAACGCGCGCAACAGCACCACTGTGGACGCGACGGAAAGCGCCAGACCGAAGACGAGCCCTGCGCCCATCGACCAGCCGAGCATCCAGGCAAGGCCGGCGCCCAGCGCGGTGGCAAAGCCGATCTGGACGATGGCGCCGGGTACGGCGATGGCGCGGACGGAGAGAAGATCCTTCAGCGAGAAATGCAGGCCGACGCCGAACATGAGCAGGATGACGCCGATTTCGGCCAACTCATTGGCAAGACCGGCATCGGCGACGAAACCCGGCGTGTTCGGTCCGACCAGTACGCCGGCGACGAGGTAGCCGACCAGCGGCGGGATGCGAAAACGGTTGGCGAGCGCCCCGAAGATGAATGCCAGCCCCAGACCGGCGACGATGGTGGCGATAAGGGGCGTGTCATGCGGCATTGTCTATGGAGCGCCTTTCGGGAAATGTCGGGTGTGCGCCGCCCGAAGCCGCCGCCTTTTTCAATATGGTGGAGGGGGTGCGGGCGACGCAACCCGCAAGACGTAAATTGGTGGCCAGAGGCACCGAAAACGAAAGGCGCGCGCAGCAAAACCGCTGCGCGCGCCAATACCGAACGATCGATGCGTCACGCCGCCTGCAGCATGGCCTCGATATCGATCAGCGGGCGGTTGGTCAGGGTCTTTGGGATCTCCGCCTGCACCTTGTCGGTGACTTCCTTGTGCAGTTTCTTGCGCATGGTGCCGAGCACCAGCGGTGGCGCGACCAGCACGATGTCGTCGAAGATGCCGTGATGGGCGAGCTTGTAGAGCCGGTCTGCGATCTCTTCGGCAAAGCGTTCCTTGCCCTGCCGGTGCCAGTCGGTTTCCTCAACCGCGCTGCGATGCACGGAGGGGCCGTCATTGTAGCGGCCGGGACTGTCGCTGCCTTGCTCGCGCGTCGCCGGATTGTCCTGTTTCATCTCCTGGAAGAGCTGCAGGTTCGGATAGAGATTGTCGCCCTCGTTCTTCAGGAACAGCGCTTTTTCGCCATCGGCCACCATGACCAAAAGGCCATGTTTCAGGTTGATCTTGCTCATTTGCGGGCTCCTGTTTGAAGGTTCAAATCCAGCCGACGATTGTCTGTTACGGCAGGGGCAGAACGCGTGGCGAAGCGGGAACGTTCCACTTCGTTCGCCGAGATCGCACGCAGCCATATCAAGCCCGATCTATCGTCTATCGGAGCAATGTCCGAGGTGACGGCTTTAATCTACTAGATTGGTAGAATTTAGAAAAAATAATTTTGCAGCTTGGCCGGCTCCCGGATAAAAGAGCCGCAGAACAAAGCCTGCGGCAGCAGCTTGAATCCGCCTGATATGCGGATGTGGAATATTTTTCTCTTGGCCCTTTGGCTTGCGGAAAACCGATTGCCTCCCGTCAGGGGATGCGCGAGTGGGTTCCTTCAGCTTTTTCGCGTCCGCGCCTAAAACTGCCGAATTGTTCCGGAATCTGTTCGTCATGCCGCACACCAATCCCAAGCTCACCGCGTTCCCGGTCTTCATGCGGGTCGAAGGCGAAGCCGTGGCCATCGTCGGCGGCGGAGGCGAAGCATTGGCCAAGGCGCGGCTGCTCGATCAGTCAAGTGCTGTGCTTCGCATCATCGCCGATGTTGCCGATGCCGAATTGCTGAGCTTCATCGCCGCGACCGGCGCCATCCGTATCGACGCCCCCTACGACGCCGCGCATCTCGAAGGCTCGGTCTTGGTGTTTGCCGCCAGCGGCGACGAGAGGCTCGACCGCCGCGTCGCCGACGATGCGCGCCGCCTTGGCATTCCGGTCAATGCCGTCGACCGGCCGGAGCTGTGCGATTTCTTCACCCCGGCGCTGGTCAACCGCGCCCCGGTCGCCATCGCCATCGGCACGGAAGGCGCGGGTCCGGTGCTGGCGCAGATGCTGCGCAGCCGCATCGACCGCATGCTGTCGCCGTCGCTCGGGCCGCTGGCAGCGCTTGCCGCCTCGTTCCGGGGTGCCGCCGAAAAGCTGCTGCCGAAAGGCAACGCCCGCCGCCAGTTCTGGAGCAGTTTTTTCCAGGGTGCACCGGCGCGCGCCGTCGAAGCCGGCGAGCTTTCGCAGGCGCATGACGCCGCCGCCGATCTGTTGCTGTCGAAGGCTCCGGCTTCGGGCCATATCGCCCTGGTCGGCGCCGGGCCAGGTGCTGAGGATCTTCTGACGCTGCGCGCGCATCGGCTTTTGATGGAAGCCGACGTCATCGTCTATGACGCGTTGGTGCCGGAGGCGATCGTCGCCATGGGCCGCCGCGACGCCGAGCGGCTGCCGGTCGGAAAACGCAAGGGATGCCACACCAAGAGCCAGGCCGAGATCAATGCGCTGCTGGTCGAGCTTGGCAGGCAGGGCAAGCGCGTCGTGCGGCTGAAGTCGGGCGACCCGCTGGTGTTCGGCCGCGCCGGCGAGGAGATGGCCGCACTGCGCGATGCCGGCATCGCCTATGATGTCGTCCCCGGCGTCACCGCCGCCTTTGCCGCCGCCGCCGACTTCGAGCTGCCGCTGACGCTGCGCGGCGTCTCCTCGTCGATGGTGTTCACCACCGGCCATGATCTGAAGGGCAATTCGCTGCCGGATTGGGCCAAGCTCGCCATTTCCGGCGCCACCGTCGCCGTCTATATGGGCCGCTCGGTCGCCGCCGAAGTCGCCGGGCGGCTGATCGAGGCCGGCCTGTCGCCGGACACGGCGGTTGCCGTGGTCGAGAATGCCAGCTTGCAGAACCGCCGCCGTTTCCACGGCACGCTGGCCGATTTGCCGTCGCTGGAAGCGCGCGCCGATCTGGCCGGTCCGGTGATGACCATCATCGGCGACGCGGTTGCCGGCGCCAACTTTGAACGTTCCGAGCCGCTCGCGGCACATAACTATGAGGGCGCCGCCAACGCGGCCGGCGCAGAGGTCGAGCCATGAAGATACTGACCGCAAACCGCCTCTCCGACGGCATCGCCGTCTGGTACGCCGACGGCGGCTGGGCCGAGACGGTCGACCATGCCGACCTTGCCCATGACCAAGCGGCAGAGGACAGGCTGGAAGCAATCGGCGCCAAGGCCAACGCCAACAATCAGGTTGTCGACGTCAATCTGATCGACGCTGAAGTCGTCAATGGCATCGTCGTGCCGGTGCGGCTGCGCGAAAAGATCCGCGCCGCCGGCCCGACCATCCGGGAAGATCTGGGCAAGCAGGCTGCGCGGGCAGCGTAACAAAATACGGGCGGACGCGCCCTGAAAGACGAAACATGTACCGCTACGATGAGTTCGACCACGATTTTGTCCAGGCCCGCGTCGCCGAGTTCAGCGACCAGGTCGAACGCCGGCTGTCCGGCGAGATCACCGAGGATCAGTTCCGGCCGCTGCGGCTGATGAACGGCGTCTACCTGCAGCTGCACGCCTACATGCTGCGCATCGCGGTGCCCTATGGCACGCTGAACAGCGCGCAACTGCGCATGCTCGGCCACATCGCGCGCAAATACGACAAGGGCTACGGCCACTTCACCACGCGCCAGAACATCCAGTTCAACTGGCCGGCGCTGTCCGACATTCCGGCGATCCTGGCCGATCTCGCCAGCGTCGAGATGCATGCCATCCAGACCAGCGGCAATTGCATCCGCAACGTCACCGCCGATCATTTTGCCGGCGCCGCCGCCGACGAGGTCGCTGATCCGCGCCCCTATGCCGAGATCCTGCGGCAATGGTCGTCTGTGCATCCGGAATTCTCGTTCCTGCCGCGCAAGTTCAAGATCGCGGTGACCGGGGCCGAGCGCGACCGCGCCGCCATCCAGACGCATGATATCGGTCTGCATCTGAAGAAGGACGCCGCCGGCGAGCTCGGCTTTGCCGTCTATGTCGGTGGCGGCCAGGGCCGCACGCCGATGGTGGCGCGCAAGATCCGCGACTTCCTGCCGGAAGCCGACCTGCTGTCCTACTGCACCGCGATCCTGCGCGTGTACAACCTCTATGGCCGCCGCGACAACAAGTACAAGGCGCGCATCAAGATCCTCGTCCACGAGACCGGCGTCGAGGAAATCACCCGCCAGGTCGAGGCCGAATGGCAGGAGCTGAAGGACGCCGAGCTGAAGCTGCCGGAAGCCGACATCCGTGCCATCGACGCCTATTTCGCGCCGCCGGCACTGACCGCCCGGCCGGAAGGCGACGCGGCGATCAAGCTGGCGCGGCTCGATTCCAAAAGCTTCTCGGATTGGCTCGACCAGAATGTCGTGACGCATCGCCATCCCGACTATGCCGCGGTGACGATTTCGCTGAAAGGTATCGGCGAAGTGCCGGGCGATGCCACCGACAGCCAGATGGAAGCGGTCGCCGACATCGCCGAGAAATACGCTTTCGACGAATTGCGCGTCAGCCATGAGCAGAACCTGATCCTGCCGCATGTGGCGCGCGCCGATTTGAAAGCGGTCTACGACGCTTTGGTCGACATTGGCCTCGCGACGGCCAATTCCAACCTGATCAGCGATATTATCGCGTGCCCTGGCCTCGACTATTGCGCGCTGGCGACGGCGCGCTCGATCCCGATCGCGCAGGAGATTTCGCTTCGCTTCGCCTCGCTCGAGCGGCAGCGCGAGATCGGCGAATTGAAGCTCAAGATTTCCGGCTGCATCAATGCCTGCGGCCATCACCATGTCGGCCATATCGGTATCCTCGGCGTCGAGAAGAAAGGCTCCGAACTGTACCAGGTGACGCTTGGCGGATCGGCCGACGAGAACACCTCGGTTGGCGAAATCATCGGCCGCGGCTTCTCTTCGGAAGAGATCACGGACGCCATCGAGCAGATCGTCGACACCTATCTCGGCCTTCGGCTCGGTCCCAGTGAACGTTTTATCGACGCCTACCGCCGTGTCGGTCCCGCGCCGTTCAAGGAGGCGCTCTATGCTGGCGAAACCAAGGCCGCTTGACCGCATCGTCGACGTCGACGACAGCATCGCCGCCAAAGCGGCGGGCTTCGACGCGCTGTATGGACATCTGAGCCCGCTCGACATCATCGAACGCGCGGCGAGCGAATTGTTTCATGACGAGATCGCCGCCGTGTCGTCCTTCGGCGCGGATTCCGCCGTCCTGCTGCATATGATCGCCAAGGTCGACCGCACGCTGCCGGTCATCTTCCTGGACACCGGCAAGCATTTCGAAGAGACGCTGGGCTATCGCGATGCGCTGGTCGCCGATTTCGGGCTGACCAACATCAGGGTGATCAAGCCCGAAGACGCGGCGCTCGAGCGGGTCGATCCGACCGGCAATCTGCACCAGAGCAATACCGATGCCTGCTGCGACGTGCGCAAGGTCGAGCCGCTGGCGCGCGGCGTCGCCCCCTTCCGGGCCTGGCTGACCGGCCGGAAGCGCTTCCAGGCGGCGACGCGAGCCGCGCTGCCGGTGTTCGAGGCGGTCGGCCCGCGCGTACGCATCAATCCGCTGGCGCACTGGACGACATCCGACCAGGCCGACTACATGCGCGCGCATGCGCTGCGCGAAAATCCGCTGGTTGCGTACGGCTATCTGTCGATCGGCTGTTTCCCGTGCACGCAGCCGGTGCAGCCGGGAGAGGATGCGCGCAGCGGCCGCTGGGCCGGTCATGCCAAGACCGAGTGCGGCATCCATCTGTCGGGACTGGAAGTGTCGCTGACCGACGCATCGCTATAGGATATACTGATATTCAGGTGAGAACGGCCTGTGCAAACGGCGGCTTCCACCCGGAGGCCGCCGGTTTCGTGTGGACCGGCTTTCGCGGACTTTCGATTTTTTGGGGCTTTAGGAATTTTCGATGACTGAACAGACCACAGCGGAGACCCGCCTCTGGACCCCGACGGGTTTTCGCGAAGACGAGTGGAGCCATGCCGAAAGCGCAGACGCGCTGACGGGCAATGGCCGCTTCATCCTGCCGTTGCAGGCATTTCTCGGCCTCGATGCCGAAGTGCGGCGCTCGGCCAAGGAGCGGCTTGGCGTCGCGCTGCAGCCCGGCGACCAGCTGGAAAAGATTGTGGATCTGCTCGACCAGCTGTCGCTGGTGGCGCTGGCCTTCCCGGCCTTCAGCGATGGCCGCTCGTTTTCCAAGGGCGAATTGCTGCGCAGCCGCTACCATTTCGAGGGCGCGGTCCGCGCCACTGGCCAGGTGCTCGTCGACCAGCTGCCGCATATGCTGCGCCTCGGCTTCGACGAGTTCGAAATCTCCAACCCGGTTCTGCTGAAGCGCCTCGAAGAAGGCCGCACAGGCGGGCTGGGCCTTTACTATCAGCCGACCGAAGCGTCGGAGCCGAAGGGGCCGAAATACTCCTGGCGGCGCGTTCGCAACAGCTGACGCGACGGTAATTCCGCCTGTCTTTACAAAGACTGTGATCGGGCCTTCTCCTGGCTGTCCGGACGGAAATATCCGCCGGGCGCGAGGGAGGAATCGGCGCTCATCGGCGGCAACACCAATGCACCGTCCATCATGATCGCCGAAAAGGCGCCTGACATGATCAGGGCTGCAAGGTCTGGATGCGCGAGGAGCGCAAGGCTGCCTGAGCCGGTTTTTGGGAGATGCCGCCGCGCCTTCGGTGCGGCGGTTTTTTTCTTTGTCTTACGGAATTCCCAAGCGAAAGCCCGGAAAACCGCCTCACACTTTGCTGGAATTGCTTTTAGGCCAAGGCCCGCGCTTCGCGAAACGAGACCAGCTTGCGGCGGTTCTCGTCCCACAACGCAAGCTTGACGCAGCGCAGGCTGTCGAGGAGCGTGACGCGGCCGATGCCGCGCAGTTCGGGATAGTCGCGCAGCACTTCCTGCAGCCGGTAGCCCGGCACCTTGGCCGAGAGATGGTGCACGTGATGGACGCCGATATTGCCGGTGAACCAGTTCAGCACCGGCGGCAAATCATAATAGGACGAGCCGTGCAGGGCGGCACGCTGGAATTCCCACTCTTCGTCCTTCGCCCATTCCGTCTCCTCGAACTGGTGCTGGACGTAGAACAGCCAGATTCCGGCCGATCCGGCCAGGATCACGATCGGCAAATGGACGATCAGGAAAGCGCCGGGGCCGACCAGCCAGATAAGCAGCGCTGCCGCGACCGCGATGCCGAGATTGGTGGTCATCGACGACACCCAGGGCGTCAGGCCGCCGCGCATCATGCCGACCGGCAGCCTCTGCTCGAAGATGAACAGCCAGATCGGGCCAAGGCCGAACATCACCAGGGGATGGCGGTAGAGACGATAGGCAAGGCGTCCCCGCCAAGACAGCTGCCGGTATTCAGCAACCGTCAACGTCCTGATATCGCCCATGCCGCGCTCGTCAAGATTGCCGGCGCTGGCGTGATGGGTGGCGTGCGCGCGCCGCCAGCAATCGTAAGGGGTCAGCGTCAGCACGCCGAGCGCGCGGCCGATCCAGTCGTCGGCAGTGCGGTTGGCGAAGAAGGAGCCGTGGCCGCAATCGTGCTGGATCATGAAGATCCGCACCAGAAAACCGGCGGCGGGAAGGATCAGGATCAAGCCCCACCAGTGGCCATAGGAATAGGCTGCCGAAGACAGCGCCCACAGCGTAACGAAAGGAATAAGGGTGATGGCGAGTTCAAGAGTGCTGCGTCGCCGGTCGGGCTTCTTGTAGCGCGCCAGGATCTTCAACCAGGCGCGCTTGCTGTTGGCGGCCGTCTCGGGGGAAATCATGTTCATCAGGAAGCATAGGCGGGGCGTCCCGCTGCCGCAAGGAAAAGCTCACGCAAAATTACTGCGCGTAATTGTCGCGCGATAGCATCGCTATTGACGGCGTTGGCCGCCGGCCATGCTGGCTTCTATGCCGTCCAGCCGGTCGAGCAGATCCCGGAAACGGGCGGGAATGTCGGCCTCGGTGCGGAAGGCCGGCAAGGTGCGCAAGAAGCGCGTCGTCGCCTCGGTGCCGAACTGGCGCCTGATGTCGGCGGCGAGCTCTTCGCTTCTGTTGCCAGTATTGCGGTCCATTGTCTCAAATCCTGTGTCGGTTTCAAAACTCCTCCAAGCTTTGAATGGTTCCCCATAGCGGGGTATTGGCAAGCAAAGGCTGCCGTTACGGTAAAGTTTGAATTAATTTTGAACGTCCTTGCGCCCCGCACCAAGTCCGACGGGCAGCCCGCAACATTGCCTGCTGTGGGGCGTCCTCCTGGGCTTGCCCCTTGATTTTTGGCCGCCAAACCTCGATATCGGGCGCAAATCCAAACCATTCGAATGACGGGAAATGGCGATGAGCGACCAGACAAAAGACGAACGCGCGCCCGAGGATATCGAAACGGCCGAGGCCGAGCGCACGCAAGGCGGCATCGACGGCGACTATGAAGCGCTGGTGCGGCTGCTGAAGGAAAACGAGGAGCTGAAGGACCGCGCGCTGCGCGTCGCAGCCGAGATGGAGAATCTGCGCCGCCGCACCGCCCGCGACGTGCATGATGCGCGCGCCTATGCGGTGGCCAATTTCGCCCGCGACATGCTGTCGGTGTCGGACAATCTGCGCCGCGCGCTCGATGCTATCCCCGCCGAGGCGAAAGCGGCCGGAGATGCCGGCTTCAAGGCGCTGATCGACGGCGTCGAGATCACCGAGCGCGCCATGCTGTCGACGCTGGAACGGCATGGGGTGAAGAAGCTCGAACCGGAAGGTGAGAAGTTCGACCCGAATTTCCACCAGGCGATGTTCGAAGTGCCCAATCCCGATGTGCCGGCCAACACCGTCGTCCAGGTCGTGCAGCCGGGCTATTCGATCGGCGAGCGCGTGCTGCGGCCGGCCATGGTCGGGGTCGCCAAGGGCGGCCCCAAGATCGCGGCCACCGAAGCGCCGGTCGAGCCGGGGCCGGTGAACGAGCAGGCCGAGAAGGATGCGTGAGTAGGGTAGGCAGTAGGGAATAGGGAATAGGGAATAGGGGCAGGCGTATCAATCGCGCGGCTTCGTGTTATTCATACTTTCCCTAATTCCCAATCCCTACTACCTCATGTCCCTGACACCCATCGACCTCCTCGACTATGCCGGCGTCGCCGTCTTTGCCGCGACCGGGGCGTTGGCGGCTTCGCGCAAGCAGCTCGACATTATCGGCTTCCTGTTTCTGGCCAGCGTCACCGGCATTGGCGGCGGCACGCTTCGCGACGTCATCCTCAACCTGCCCGTCTTTTGGGTCGCCAACTCCGGCTATGTGCTGGTTTGCGCGGCGGTTGCGGTGCTGGTCTTCTTCATCGCCCACCGCGTCGAATCCCGCTGGAAATGGCTGCTCTGGCTCGACGCCATCGGATTGGCGGCCTTTTCCGTAATGGGCGCGGCCAAGGGGCTGGCCATCACCGGCTCGCCGGTCGTCTCCGTTGTTATGGGCGTGTTGACCGCCACATTTGGCGGCATCCTGCGCGATCTGCTGGCCGGCGAGCCATCGGTGCTGCTCAGGCCCGAAATCTACGTCACCGCCGCACTCGCGGGCGCCGGCCTCTACACACTTGGCGATCTTGCCGGCCTGCCGCCGCTCGCCTCGGATATTGCCGGCTTCGTCGCGGCTTTCCTGGTGCGCGGCGGCGCGCTGAAATTCGGCTGGACCTTTCCGTCCTACAAGAGCCGCCCGGGACGGCGACCGGAGGATATTCCGTAGGGAGAGGGAATAGGGAATAGGGAATAGGGAATAGGGAATAGAGAATAGTCGGTAGTCAGCAATTCGCGGCAGCCTTCACTACTGCCTACTGCCTACTGCCTACTGCCTCACGCCGCAAAGCGCTGCGCTTCCCCGCCATAATAGTTGACGTAGCGGGCGCCGATTTCCTTGACCGGCATCACCACGAACACATCGACGGTGGAGAACTCACGGTCGATGACGCAGCCGTCGCCGATGCGGGCGCCGACGCGCAGATAGCCCTTGACCAGCGGCGGCATGGCCGCGATCGCCGCCTTGGCGTTGACTGCCTCGATCGGCATCAGATCCATCGAGCAATAGCGGCCGGAGACCGCCCGCACATCCCAGGCGGAGTTGGTCCGGCAGTGATGGGCAAGGTAGGTGAGCGCCTCGGCATGCGCAGCCGGCACCGTGCCAGGGAACGAGGCACAACCGGTCATCACGCCGATCTCATAGTGGTTGATGTAGGCCCAGATGCCTTGCCACAGCGCCTCGATGGTGCGCTTCGAGCGGTATTCCGGCAGCACGCAGGAGCGGCCGAGCTCAAGGAAGCGCTGGCCGGGATGGCGGGCGATCAGCTTGGTCAGTTCGAACTCGCCTTCGGAATAGAAGCCGCCGGCGGTCGCGGCAATCTCTTGCCGCAGCAGGCGGTAAGTGCCGACGATGCGGCGATGCTCGGGGCCGGAGATCGAAGTGTCCAGCACGAGGAGATGGTCGCACAGCGGGTCGAAGCGGTCGGCGTCGCGCCGGTCCTGCGCCTGGAACAGGTCCTTCCTGGCGCCAAGCTCGTCATAAAACACCCGGTAGCGCACTTCCTGCGCGGCGGCGATCTCGGCCTCATTGCGGGCAAGCCGCACTTCGAGATTGCCGATACGGCCCAGCGGTGCGCCTGTTGCGACGGCATCGGCGTTCCGCGCGGCGAGCAAAGCGCCGCCTGCGCTGGGCCGAGTGTCACATTCCGGCATAACTGTATGCACGAGTGATTCTCCTTCGAGCCATCCCTCTTGGCACGGGGATACGGTGTAGGTGCAACAGGATTGTGACAGTACCGTGATACGGCGCGACGGGCAATACTTCGTCGGCTGGCGAAAACCCTCATTCGGCTACCTACGTGACGCGAGGATTTATCCAGCGTCGCTTCAGGCGGCCACCTGGCCCTCGACGGCATGGACCAGCGCGTCGGGATCGAGCGGCTTGGTGACGAAGCCGCTGGCGCCATGGGCGAGCACGGCGTGGCGGGTCTTTTCCTGGCTGTCGGCCGAAAGCACCATGATTGGCACCGGCGGCACAGCCATTTCCTCTTCGTGGCGGCGGATGGCGGCGATCGCGTCCAGCCCGTCCATCACCGGCATGTGCAAATCCATCAGCACCACATCGAAGCGATTTTTCAGCCCGGCTTCGGTCACCGCCTCGACCGCGGCCTTGCCATTGCCGACCACTTTCACGCGATGTCCCGCCTTCAAAAGCGTGGCGCGGGCAAGCATGGCGTTGATGTCGTTGTCTTCGGCGATCAGCACGGACAAACCTTGCTGGCGCCCGCCATGGGCACGAAGCGAGGACGCGCCGGTCTTTTCCGGCTTGGGCGGCGGCAAGGCAGGGGCATGACTGGTCAGCAGCACGCGCAGCAGGGTTTCGCCGCGCACCGGCCTCGCCAAGAAGGTGGCGTAGCCGCTGGTGCGGAATTCGCCAAGCATGCCGCGGTCGGTCGGCGCGATCAGCGTGATCGCCTCGCAATCGGCAAAGCCACTCTGGCGCAGGCGCTTGAGCAGTCTGCCGTCGCCGTCCTCCAGGGCCGCGTCGATCAACAGCACATCGCAATGTTCGGCGAAGGGCGTCGCCTGGGAAGCGGTTGCGGCGACGTCGACGGCGCCGCCATGGGCGCGGATGGTGCGGGCGATGGCGTCCGCCTCGACGGCGTTCTTCGACACGATCACGGCGCGCCGGCCGGCCAGGATGTTCTGCCGGTTCTGCGGTGCTTCGGTTGCTCCTGCGGCCGGGATCTCGAAGACGAATTCCGATCCCTCGCCAAGCCGGCTCGACACCGAAATGGCACCGCCCATGGCGGCGACCAGGCGCCTCGATATGGCCAGACCGAGGCCGGCGCCCCCATGGGTGCGGGTCGAGGTGCCGTCGGACTGTTCGAACTCCTCGAAGATGCGCTCCATATCCTCTTCGCGCAGGCCAGGGCCGGTGTCGGCGACGGTGAAGCAGATGCGGTCGCTGGTCTCGGTGCGGGCCCGTGCAACCGAAACCAGCACGCCGCCGGTGTCGGTGAACTTGATCGCATTGCCGATCAGGTTGAGCAGCACCTGCCTGACTCTTCCCGGATCGGCCATGATCATCTGTGGCACGTCGGGCTCGACATGACAGCCGAGGCCGATGTTCTTGGCGAAGGCTTTCGCCGCCATCAGTTCGATGATGTTGTCGGCGATTTCGCGCAGCGATGTCGGCTGCGGCTCCGGGTCGAAACGGCCGGCCTCTATCTTGGAATAGTCGAGCAAATCCTCGATGAGCGCCAAAAGGGCGCTGGCCGAGGTCGAGACAGCGCCGACATAGGTGCGCTGCTCGGGCGACAGATTGGTGTCAGCCAGAAGCTTGGCCATGCCCATGATGCCGTTCATCGGCGTGCGGATCTCATGGCTGACGGTGGCGAGGAAGCGCGACTTGGCCTGGCTGGCATATTCGGCGCGCTCGCGCGCGGTGATCAACGAGGATTCGGCGCGCTTGCGGGCGGTGATGTCACGGGCAATCGCCCGGTGCGAGACGGCGCCGCTATCCTTGTCGCGCACCGACAGTTCGATCCACGAGAACCAGCGCGGACCGTTCGGCGTGCGGATGGAGACGTCGGTGGAACTCAGGCATTCGTGATCCGAAAAGGCGGCGTCGGGAACGATACCGACATCGATGCCGAGGTCGGCCAGAGTCCTGCCGGCAAGGTCGCGCTGATCGGTTCCGACAAGGCCGGCGAAAACCATGTTGGCATAGACGATGTGGCCGTCGCGGTCGCGGTGGACGACGAGATCGCCGAGCGCATCGATCAGCCCGCGAAAACGCTCCTCGCTCTCCTGCATCTCCCACATGCGGTCGGCCAGCGTCTCGATCTCGGCGCGGCTGCGGGCGGCGGTTTCGTCGAGCAAGGCCGTCGCGCGGTGGACGGTGCGGCGGTTGCGCAGGTGCATGGCGACGCCGGCAAGGCCGGTCGCCAGCAGACCGAGGGTGATGAAGATCGGCGCGCCGGTGAGGTGAGACAGGCCCGCCAGCACGACGCTGGCGACGACCGTCAGGAACAGCAGGCCCTCGTGCGTGGCGCGCTGCAAATCCGGCGCCAGCGGCGGCGCGGCAACATGCTGCCGCTTGGGCGTCGCCGGGTTCGGCCCGTCGATGCTTTCGGCGCGGCTCTTCTCTTTCCTGGCGGACTCCGCGATCATGCGGAACTCCTTGCCAGATAGAGATTATGGAAAAGCGCGGCGGATCGTTCGAATTTTAGCGGTCATGCATTTTTGGCGGTTTTCCGCATCGCCTGATCTTTTCCGAAACCTGATTCCCTTTCGGGATCATGCTTCGGGAGCCTCACATATCGACAACCACGCGGCCCCTGATCTTGCCCTCGACGATGTCATGGGCGGCGGTGATGATGCCGTCGAAGCCGATGGTCGTCGACAGGCCGGGGAGCTTCTTGAGATCAAGATCGCTGCCGATGCGGCGCCAGGCTTCCAGCCGCACAGCCTTTGGCGCCATCACTGAATCGATGCCGAGCAGCGAGACGCCGCGCAGGATGAACGGGGCGACGCTCGACGGCAGATCCATGCCACCCGCCAGGCCGCAGGCGGCGACCGCGCCGCCATAGGCGGTCATCGACAGCACATTGGCCAGCGTGTGGCTGCCGACGGCATCGATGCCGCCGGCCCAGCGCTCCTTGGCCAGCGGCTTGGCCGGCTGGGAGAGTTCCTCGCGCGAAATCACTTCGGCGGCACCGAGGTCGATCAGATAGGAGCTTTCGGCGTTGCGGCCGGTCGAGGCGATGACGTGATAGCCAAGGCTGGACAGGATCGAGACCGCGACCGACCCAACGCCGCCGGCCGCACCCGTCACTACCACCGGGCCGCGATCCGGCAGGATGCCGTGCCGCTCCAGCGCCATGACGCTGAGCATGGCCGTATAGCCGGCGGTGCCGACCGCCATCGCATCGTGCGCGCTGATGCCGTCGGGCAACGGCACCAGCCAGTCGCCGTTGACGCGCGCGCGCCCGGCATAGGCGCCGAAATGCGTCTCGCCGACGCCCCAGCCATTGAGGATGACCTTGTCGCCCTTGCGCCAGTCGGCATGCGATGAGGAGAGGACGGTTCCGGCGAAATCAATGCCCGGCACCAGCGGCCAGCGGCGGATCACTGGCGCTTTCCCAGTGATGGCCAGCCCGTCCTTGTAGTTGACCGTCGTCGCCTCGACCGCGACAGTTACGTCGCCTTCCATCAGATCGGCTTCGCCGAAATCGACGATCTCGACCGATTGCTTCTTTTCGGCGTCGCGCGAAACGAGGATGGCTTTGAAGGTTTCAGGCATCTCTTCTCCTCGGCTTCGCAAAGGCTGGCGGTCGGCATTGGCTGGCTCTGGCCGAACTGTGCGGCGACCGTCCGGCGAGGTCAATTGGTCAAAAGAGTCGGGCCGTCAGGCTTCTGGGCCTTGCGGCTTGGCCTCGCGCCGCCAGCCGATGAACTCGTCGAAGACGACCAGCGCCGCGCCGACCGAAATGAAGGCATCGGCAAGGTTGAAGACGGCGAAGGACCATACCGGCGTGTGGAACAATATATAGTCGATGACGTGGCCGTAGACGGCGCGGTCGATCAGATTGCCGATCGCGCCGCCGATGATCAGGGCAAAGCCGATGCGGGCCAGCACATGGCCGGAGGGCGTGCGCGTCGCCAGATAAAGCACGAAGGCAACGACCACGACCGCGATGACGACCAGGCCGGTGTCGCCGAAGGACGAGAACATCGAGAAGGCGATGCCGGTATTGTAGGTGCGAAACAGCGCCAGGAATGGCACCAGGTCGAGCTTTTCCTGGAAGACGAGGCCGGTCTCGATCAGATGCTTTATCCACTGGTCGAGCGCGATTGCCACCACCACCAGCAGCGCATAGGGAGACCATGATTTCACGATGTGGCGTCCTCGGGGGCAAGTTTCAGCGCGCCGCGCCGGATCTCGAACAGCATGATTCCGGTGGCGACCGCCAAATTGAGTGAATCGGCGCGGCCGGCCTGCGGAATCCGCAGCAGCCGGTCGCAGCTTTCCGCCAGATTGTCGGGCAGGCCCTGCTGCTCATTGCCCATCATCAAGAGCACCGGTCCTCGTGAGAAATCGACCGAGCGGTAGTCGACCGCACCCTTCAGATGGGTGCCGACCACCAGGCCCGAGAAGCTGTTTCGCCAAGCCAGAAATGCTTCCGGCGTCGCCTTGGTCACCGGCACGGCGAAGATCGAGCCCATGGTGGCGCGCACGGTCTCGACAGAAAAAGGATCGGTAGTCTCGCCGACCAGGATGACGCCCTTGGCGCCGACGGCATCGACGGTGCGGATGACGGTGCCGAGATTGCCGGGATCGCGCACCCGGTCGAGCGCCACCCAGACGTCGCCGTCGTGAGCGCGGATGTCTCTTAGCGGCAGCAGTTTTTGCCGGAAGACGCCGACCACCATTTGCGGATTGTCACGGCGGGTGATGGCGACAAGCACTTTTTCGGACACTTCGAGCACGGTGCCGCCGGCGGCAACCGTGCGCGCCGCCACCTTTTCGACCGCCGCATTGCCGCGTCCGGCCTTGGCGAAAACCAGCGTCCTGATCGACCAGCCGAGGTCGAGGGCGTCGATGACCAGCTTCAGCCCTTCGGCCATGAAGGCGTTCTGCTGGTCGCGGAATTTCTTCTGGGCGAGCGCCTTGATGTCCTTGATCAGCGGATTGGCAAGGCTGGTGACTTCCTTGACCTGCCCGGGCGCGCCGATGTGCCGCTCATTCATTCGGGACTCCCGGGCATTCAGGTCTCCGGGGCATTCAGGCCACCCAGCGCGAAAACAGCGATGTCGACAGCGCCCGCCCGGCGGACTGCTCGCGGATGATCAGTTCGCCTGATTCAACCGTGCCGCCCATGCCGGCAAAGGTGTCGCGCATCAAGGCATGGATGGCGAAGAAGGAGGCGCGGATGGAATAGGCGGTCAGCACCACGGTGAGCGGTTTCGGCGTCAGGATCGCGCGGCAAAGATCGGTCAGGCCGGGCAGGTCCTCGAACAATTGCCAGACCTCGCCCTTGGGGCCGCGGCCATAGGCGGGCGGGTCGAACAGGATGATGTCGTAGCGGCTGCCGCGGCGCTCTTCGCGCTCGGCGAATTTCACAGCATCGTCGACGATCCAGCGGATCGGCTTGCTGCCGAGACCGGCCATTTCCTGGTTTTCGCGCGCCCAGCCGACCGCCTTCTTGGAGGCATCGACATGGGTGACCTCGGCGCCGGCACGGGCGGCCACCAGAGACGCGAGCCCGGTATAGCCGAACAGGTTCAGCACCTTGACCGGGCGCTTGGCCGCCACGATCTGGCTGGCCATATGGTCCCAGTGCGAAGCCTGCTCGGGGAAGACGCCGACATGGCGAAACGAGGTGAAGCGGCCGAGATAGTCGATGCCGTCATGCCTCATCGGCCAGGTCTCGCCCAGCGGCACCTTCGGAAAACGCCAGCGGCCGATGCCTTCTTCGTCGGTATCGCCGGTGAAGATGGCGTCGGCTCGGTCCCAGTCCCTGGCGGGCAAGGCCTTTTGCCAGATCGCCTGTCCCTCGGGCCGCACGATGCGGTAGGGGCCGTATTGTTCGAGCTTTTCGCCGGCGCCGCTGTCGAGCAGTGCATAATCCTGATTTGGCGCAACTTCGAGGATCACCGGCAGGCGCTCAGTGGGCAGGACGCCTTCGCGACGCGCCAGGATACGGGGGGCGGGCTTCGGATCAGACCGGTCGTCCGGTTTTGTTTCGTGGCGTGGCTGTCTGGCTTCGGGTCGGACTGGTACGGTGCCCGGCTGCGGCCGCGCGTGTTCGGTCCTGCCCTTTGCGGGCGGACGGTTGTCGCGGCGTTTGTCGCGAAAAGACTTCAAGCAGGAGCGTCTCCGGAGGCGGCAGGCCGCTTTTGACATAGGGTCACCGGCTGCGCAAACAAAATGGTCCAGCGTGCGAATGTCTGAGGTGGTGGACCTCGCTGAGGAAACAGGCAAATCTGGAATCATGTCCCGTTCCGAACGCCTGCTCGACTTGATCCAGATCCTGCGCCGGCATCGCCGGCCGGTGAGCGGTCGCACGCTTGCCGGCGAGATGGACGTTTCGATCCGAACGCTCTACCGCGACATTGCCACGCTGCAGGGGCAAGGCGCGCCGATCGAGGGCGAGGCTGGGCTGGGCTATGTGCTGAAACCCGGCTTCATGCTGCCGCCGCTGATGTTCACCGACGAGGAGATCGAGGCCATCGTTCTGGGATCGCGTTGGGTTGCCAGACAACCGGACAAGCGGCTGTCGGCCGCCGCCACCGACGCGCTGGCCAAGATCGCCGCTGTGCTGCCGGATGATCTGCGCGAGGACCTCGATGCGACCGCGCTTTTGGTCGGGCCGCACGGCGATGCTGTCGAAAGCATCGACCTTGGCCTGGTGCGCCAGGCGATCCGCAACGAGAGAAAACTCGGCTTTCTTTACCGCGACGCCGGCGGCGCCGCCTCCGAGCGCTTGATCTGGCCATTCGCGCTCGGCTTTTTCGACAAGGTGCGGGTGGTGGTGGCCTGGTGCGAGACGCGGCAGGATTTCAGACATTTTCGCGCCGACCGGATGTCGGGGCTCAACACCACGTATATCCGCTATCCGCGTCGTCGGCAGGCGCTGCTGAAGGAATGGCGCGCGACGCTGGACGCACCGAAGCGCCAGCCTGGCGCTTAATGCTCCTTTCCACGCGCCCACAAGACGCTGCTGCCAGAATCTGACAGTGGGGTCACCTATGCTCCTCCAATCGAAACCCTGGAGAGCAGACATGAACACCCCCAATTTCGTCATCCTTTATGTCGACAGTCCGGAGCGGAGCGGCGCCTTCTACGGTGCGCTGCTGGGACGCCAGCCGGTGGAGACGTCGCCGACCTTCGTGCTGTTCGTGCTCGACAATGGCTTCAAGCTCGGCCTGTGGTCGCGCCACACGGTGGAGCCGTCGGCCGCGGCCGCGGGCGGCGGTGCGGAGCTCGTCTTCGCGTTGGACCGGCCTGATGCGGTGGACGCCGCCTACACGGACTGGGCAGGACGCGGCTTGACCGTTCTGCAGACGCCGACCGACATGGACTTCGGCCGCACCTTCGTTGCGCTCGATCCCGACAAGCACCGGCTGCGCGTCTACTGGCTGAACGACGGAGAACAGGCCAATGGGGAACAGGCCAATGGAGAACAGAAATGAGTGCGCACTGGATCGCGGTCGCTTCCGCCGAACATGTCCGGCGCGGCCGCGAGGCCGGCTTCATGCAGGTCAACCACGGCAAGGCGGCACCTTTGCGCCGCATCAAGCCCGGCGACGGCATCATCTACTACTCGCCGACCACAATTCTGCGCGAGAAGGACGGCCTGCAGGCCTTCACGGCAGTCGGCACCGTGCGCGAAGGCGAGCCTTATCAGGGCGACATGGGCGGTGGCTTCACGCCGTTCCGCAGGGATGTCGAATGGGCCAAGGCCGAGGAGGCGCCGATCAAGCCGCTGCTCGAGCAGCTCGACTTCACCGCGGGCAAATCGAACTGGGGTTATCAACTGCGCTTTGGCCTGTTCGAAATTACGGCGCATGATTTCGCGCTGATCGCCGAGGCGATGGGCGCTGCCATGAAGGCAGGCTGGAAGCATCCAGCCGCCGGATCGGCAAGGCACCGTGACAAGGCTGCTGACACCAAGTTGTCAGCAGCCTTGTGCGACAAGCGATTGTCTTCAGATAGCGTCGCGCTTGCCCCAGGAGAATAAGATGGACTTCGTCTCGATCCGCATCATTACCGATCAGATCAAGCCCTTGGTGGCATTCTACGACACGATCACCGGGCTTACCGCAACCTGGTTCACAGACGATTTCGCCGAACTGGCAACGCCGTCCTGCACACTGGCGATCGGCAGCACCCGCACGCTGGCCCTGTTCGGAACTGATGTGGCGCAGCCGGCCGCCAATCGCTCAGCGATCATCGAGTTTCGCGTCGCCGATGTTGATGCTGAGTACAGCAGGCTGGCGAAAATTATCGGCGATTTCGTACAGACGCCGACGACGATGCCATGGGGTAACCGGTCGCTGCTGCTGCGCGATCCCGATGGCAATCTGGTGAACTTCTTCACCCCGGTCAGCGCGGAAGCGATCAGGAAGTTCGATCGCAGAACCGGCGCAGACGCTACTGCTTGAGCGCGTTGTAGACGGCAATGCCGGCGGCAAGGTCCTCAAGCGCGGCGCCGACCGACTTGAACAGCGTGACCTCAGTGGGGCTCTGCCGGCCCTGTTTTTCCCCGCGCGCCAGCTCATGCAGATCGGCGACGATGGCTTCCGGCTTCAGCACGCCGGAGGCGAGCGGCTGGACGATGTCGCCGGCTTCCTTGGTGGCGCCGGCGCGGGTGTCGACATAGACGCGGGCGCGCGCGATCGCGTCGTCGTCGCTCTCGCGCATGGTCGGCGTGAAGCCGCCGACCAGATCGACATGCGCGCCCGGCTTGAGCAGCGCACCCTTGACCAGCGGCGTCGTCGTGATCGTCGCCGATGAGACGATGTCGGCCTCGGCGAGTTCGGCGTCGAGATCGCTTGCGGCCTCGGCGTTGAAACCGTCCGCGCGCAAATCAGCCGCGACCTTTTCGGCATTGGCGGGCGTGCGGTTCCAAATGCGGATGGTCTTGATCGGCCGCACCGCGGAGTGCGCCTTGGCGAGGAACGGCGACAGCGCGCCGGCGCCGACCACCAGAAGCTGCGATGCGTCCTCGCGGGCGAGATAGGAGACGGCCAGCGCCGAGGCGCAAGCGGTGCGCCACTGTGTCAGCCGTTGGCCGTCGATCAGCGCTTCGGGCTCGCCGGTGGTGCCGTTGAGCAGGAGGTAGAGCCCCATCACCGCCGGTTTGCCGATGGCGTTGTTGTCGGGCGATACGGTGACGATCTTGACGCCGATATGACCCCCGACCGATGTGCCGGCCGCATGGAAGTCGGTCCACGCCGGCATCAAAAGCAGCGTGGATGTGGCACCGTCGGGCCGCTCGACCCCGTGATGATGGCGGACGGGTTGCACAGCACCCTCGCGGAAGGCCGCGCGCAATGTCTCGACCAGCCCGGGAAAGGTCAGCGCCTGGTCGACAGCGTCGGCCGAAATGGTCAGCATGCAAAACTCCGCGAAGATAAAAGCGCCGGCTTCAGGCCGTTGGCTTCGGCAGCGCCGGCCCGGTGGCCGCGCCCTGCTGCACGGCGGGTATACGGCTGACCGCCTGGCGCAAATTCTCGGCCTCGACCCCGCGCTGGCGCGCCAGCTTGCGGTAGCGGCCCTGCTTGACCCAGGTCGCCAGGCTGCCGACGACCATGCCGATGGCGAGCGCCACGAACAGGAAGATGAACAGCGGCAAGGTCAGCGTCAGTTTCGGATTGCCGGGGTTGAACGGGTCGAGCGTGAAGGCGACCAGCTCGCGGTTGGCGACGGCCAGCGCAATCAGGATGACGGCGAGCGGCACGAAGACCACGATAAGTATGAAGCGGTTCAACATAGAAATTCCCTGGAGAAGGCAGGCCTTGATAACGCCGGCGCGTGGTCCGCGCCTACTTGCCGCCATTCAGCCTTTCACGCAATTCCTTTCCGGTCTTGAAGAACGGCACCCACTTCTCCTCGACCTCGACGGATTCGCCGGTGCGCGGGTTGCGGCCGGTGCGGGCAGGGCGATTCTTCACCGAAAAAGCGCCGAAGCCACGCAACTCGACCCGATTGCCTTCCGCCAGGGCATCGGTGATCTCGTCGAAGATCGCTCCCACGATGTTTTCGACGTCGCGCAGGAAAAGATGCGGGTTGCGCGTGGCAATGATCTGCACAAGCTCGGATTTGATCATCAGAAAGGTCCCCGTGAAAGCGCTGCGGTCAAATTATCAGGATGATTTTATTTGCTTTTTTACTCGCCCCAACCGGCAGATCAAGGGTGCCAGACGGAAACGAGACCGTCAAGAAACAAGCGATCCGCGCCAATTTCGTGAAGCACGTCGCTGCCGGCCTCCGACAGGCCGAGCGCGCTGCCGACGCTGCGCGCTATTGCTTTCGAGAACAGGAAGCCGCCACGCCGCTCGGTGTCCTTCCATTCCACCACATTGAGCTTGGCGTCGACACCCTTGGTCGCCAGCCAGTCGATCGCCACGCTCTCGCCGCCGACAGCGTCGATCAGACCGTTGGCAAGGCCCTGGCGGCCGGTGAAGATCGAGCCGTCGGCAAGGGCCAGTGCTTGATCGCGGGTCATTTTGCGGCGCTCGGCGACGATGCCGACGAACCAGTCATAGCTGTCGAGGATGAGCTTGCGGACCATGGCTCGCTCGTCTTCATTGGTCGGCTTGAAGGGCGAGGGCGATGCCTTCAGCGGCGAGGATTTCACTTCCTCGAGCTTGATGCCGACCTTGTCCATCAGACCGCTGACATCGGGATACTGGATGAGCACACCGATCGAGCCGACGATCGACGTCTTGCGGGCAACGATATGGTCGCTGGCACTGGCGATCATGTAGCCGGCCGATGCGGCCAGCGTGCCGACCTCGGCCACCACCGGCTTGTCGGCGGCAAGCTTGCGCACCTCCTCGTAGATCGATTCGCCGCCGACCGTGGTGCCGCCGGGCGAATCGATCGCCAGGATGACGCCCTTGACCTGCGAGGATGTGCGGATGGTTTCCAGCCGCTTGATCAGTTCCTCGTCCTCGGTGATGGTGCCTTCGATCCTGACCTTGGCGATGTGGTCGACGGAAGAACCGCCGAGGTCGCCCCCATAGAACCAGCTTGCAAGCGCAATCACCCCAAGGGCCACGATGGCAATGGCGGCGCCGCGCCAGAAGGTCAGCTTGCGCCGCAAGCGGCGGCGGTCGATCAGGTCGTCGGCTCTCAGTGCCATGGTCTGCCTCACAGTCGGTGGGAAGCGATGCTTTTAAAGCAAGCGTCCGCGCCCGGCTACCTCTTCCTCAAGAGCCTGCGACGAAGCGACCTTCACGACGGAGGCATTTCAGGAAAAAATGACGCGGCGCGTTCGTTTCTGCTATGAAGTGACGAAATTGTGTCGCCTGAGTTCCGTCTGTAAAACAGCGGCCGTCACATTTTTGCGGTTTTCCTCCGCTTGTGCTTGCTTGCGGGGGCCGGCAACCCACCTATAGCAGGTGTTTTGGCGGACAAGGGTTTATTAGAAGTCAGTCATGCTTGCGCGATCGAACGAACCGACCAATGCCGATGCGGCCTTGGCGCCCACGGCGCCAGCGGGCACGCGCGGCGACGCCTTCGACCGCGCCCAGCGCCACTCGCGCCGCGTGCGCGTGCTTAAGTTTGCCGTGCCGGTGCTTGCCGCCGGGATCGCGGTTGCGTTTCCGGTCTATTCCTATCTGGCGGCGCCGATCAACATTTCGATACAGGCAGACGGCACCGCTTTCGCGGATGGCAAGCTGGTGATGGCCAATCCGAAGCTCAACGGCTTCACCAAGGACAAGCTGCCCTATTCGCTGACGGCCTTGCGCGCCATCCAGGATGTAGGCAAGCAGGACATCATCGAACTCGAAGGCATCCATGCCAAATTGCCGCTGACGGCCGACAATGTGGCGACCGTCGACGCCAAGCGCGGGATCTACAACAGAAACGCCAACACGATGGACATGACCAGCGACGTTACCGTCACCACCACCGACGGCGTCGCTGCCATCTTCAAATCGGTCTTCCTCGATATGGGCAAAGGCTCTATGAAGACAGGTGATGCGGTCGATGTCAGCCGTAACGGCTCGCGGATCACCGCGGGTTCAATGTCGGTCGAAGACAATGGCAAGGTCATCGTTTTCGAGAACAAGGTAAGCGTTCACATCGATCCGGCCACTATGAAGGCGGCAGAGGCAAAGAGCGGAGAAACGAATGCGTCCCAGTAATTCGGCACGGCTTGTCGCCGCAGCTTCGGCCTTGCTGTTGCTGGGTATGGCGCCGTCCTGGGCTCAGTCCAGCGCCAGCAGCCAGTCCGGGCTCAAACTGTCGGGCGACCAGCCGATCCAGATCGAGAGCGACAAACTTGAGGTCCGCCAGGCCGACAGCATGGCGCTGTTCAGCGGCAACGTCACCGTCACGCAAGGGCCAACGCTGCTCAAGGCCGGCAGCATGGAGGTCTACTACGTCAAGGACCCCAACGCCGCCAAAGGTGCTGCCGCCGGCGCTTCGGCGATGACCGGTTCGGCCAATATCGACCATCTGGTGGTCAAGAACAAAGTCTACATCAAGTCGAATGACCAGATCGCCACCGGCGACAACGCCACGTTCGACATGAAGACGCAGGTGCTTGTTCTGTCGGGCAAGGAGGTCGTCTTGTCCCAAGGACCCAACGTCCTCAAGGGCTGCAAGCTCACCGTGCAGATGAAAAGCGGCCTTGCTCAGGTCGATGGCTGCGGCGGGCGCGTCATCATGTCGATGACGCCGCCACCGAAATCCGAGGCCCCGAAGCCCGAATGACCGGCGTATCTTCGCTGCTGACCCGCCTTCCGGGACGGGCGGCCAGTAAACTTGCAGCCCCGGCCACGGTCACCGTCGATTCCGCGAAGTTCAAGGGCACCCTGATCGCAAAGGGGCTGACCAAGAGCTACAAGGGCCGCAAGGTGGTCAGCGGTGTCACCATCGGCGTGCGCGCCGGCGAGGCTGTCGGGCTGCTCGGGCCAAACGGCGCCGGCAAGACCACCTGTTTCTACATGGTCACCGGCTTGGTGCCGGTCGATGAGGGCACGATCGAGATCGACGGTTTCGACGTCACCTCGATGCCGATGTACCGCCGCGCCCGCCTCGGCATCGGCTATTTGCCGCAGGAAGCCTCGATCTTCCGCGGCCTGAATGTCGAGCAGAACATCCGCGCCGTGCTCGAAGTGGTTGAGAAGGACCGCAAGGTGCGCGAGCGCAATCTCGACGAACTGCTCGAGGAATTTCACATCAGCCATCTGCGGAAGTCGCCGTCCATGTCGCTGTCGGGTGGCGAGCGGCGGCGTCTTGAGATCGCCCGAGCTTTGGCGACGCGCCCGGCCTACATGCTGCTCGACGAGCCGTTCGCCGGCATCGACCCGATTGCCGTCGCCGACATCCAGCAGCTGGTTCGTCATCTAACGGCGCGCGGCATCGGCGTGCTGATTACCGACCACAATGTGCGCGAAACGCTCGGCCTCATCGACCGCGCCTACATCATCCATGCCGGCCAGGTGCTGACTCATGGCCGTGCCGACGAGGTGGTGGCGAACCCCGATGTGCGCCGGCTCTACCTCGGCGAAGGTTTCACGCTCTGAGCGTGAAATTTGTTTCCTGACGTGATTTTTGCCGCCCCGCCGGGCTTTTTTCTCCGATTTTGCGTGAGATAATGCTTCGGTAGGGGCCTTTTGCCATCGTTCGCCTTGACAAGCAAAAGCCGGGCCAGTTTCTATGGAAGGTCGGAAAAATTCATTTTCCGGCAGCTTCTGATGTGTAGGCTTCCGGGTGCAGAAGGGCGTTTGAAACCGAACCATGGCGTTGGCGGCGAAACTACAGCTACGACAATCCCAGTCGCTGGTGATGACGCCGCAGCTGATGCAGTCGATCAGGCTGTTGCAGCTCACCCATGTCGAGCTCGACCACTTCATCGACGACGAGATCGAGCGCAATCCGCTGCTGGAGCGCGCCGAGCCCCAGGATGACGCCGCAAGCGACCAGGTGCAGAAGGGCGATGCCGCTCCTGAGCCTGCCGCCGATGGCGACTGGTTCGAAAACGAGACGGCGTGGAGCGCCGAAGCGATCTCCGACAAGCTCGACAGCTCGCTGGAAAATCTGTTCCCCGACGATCCCGGCACCAGCGAGCGGCTCGGCCCGGACCTGACGGCGCAGTGGAAGTCGGCCACCGGCAATAGTTCGTCCGGTTCTTCCGAAGGCTTCGACGTCGGCGACATGGCAGCCGCGGCGATCACGCTGCGCCAGCATGTTGGCGAGCAGATCGCGCTTGCCTTTGCCGATCCGGCCGCAAGGCTGATCGCAGCCGAACTGGCCGACGGCCTGGACGAGGCCGGCTATCTGCGCGCCGATCCCGCCGAGATCGCCAAACGGCTCGGCGCCGATCAGGCGATGGTGGCCAATGTGCTGGCAGCCTGCCACACATTCGAGCCGGTCGGCCTGTTTGCGCGCGACCTTGCCGAATGCCTGTCGCTGCAGCTTGCCATGCGCGATCGTCTCGATCCGGCGATGAAGACGCTGATCGGCAACCTAGAACTCCTGGCGCGGCGCGATTTCCAGACGCTGAAGCGGCTTTGCGGGGTCGACGAGGAGGATCTCCTCGACATGCTGGCCGAAATCCGCGCGCTCGACCCGCGCCCGGGCATGGCGTTTTCGGGCGGCGCCAGCGACGCCATCGTCGCCGATGTCGAAGTCCGCGCCGCCAATGACGGCAGCTGGACGGTCGAGCTCAATGCCGAGACGCTGCCGCGCGTGCTTGTCGATCACATCTATTTCGCCCAGGTCTCGCCGCATGCGAAGAATCAGGCGGAGAAGGATTTCCTGGCCGAATGCCTGCAGAATGCCAACTGGCTGACGCGCAGTCTCGACCAGCGGGCAAAGACGATCCTGAAAGTGGCGTCGGAAATCGTGCGCCAGCAGGACGCTTTTCTCGTCCATGGCGTGCGTCAGCTCAGGCCGCTCAACCTGCGCACGGTGGCCGATGCCATCGGCATGCATGAATCGACCGTCAGCCGGGTGACGGCCAACAAATACATGCTGACGCCGCGTGGCGTGTTCGAGCTGCGTTATTTCTTCACGGCTTCGATCGCGGCGTCGGGCGGCGGTGATGCGCATTCCTCGGAAGCGGTGCGCGACCGCATCAAGCAGCTGATCGACGAGGAAAAGCCCGCCGATGTGCTGTCCGATGACGCAATCGTCGATATGTTGAAGGAAAGCGGCGTCGATATTGCCCGGCGCACGGTGGCCAAGTACCGGGAGGGTATGAATATTCCCTCGTCGGTGCAGCGGCGGCGTGAAAAGCGCGCTCTGGCGAGCGCGGGGCGCTAGGTCTGCTTGCCCGGAAAGGCTTTTGCTATGGCTGGATTCCACAACTTTCCGACCTTAAAGCGCATCGCGCTGAAACGGATTCATACGACGCGCTTTAAGTCTTTGTTTTGATGCATGTCGTTGTCCCAGAACCGCAGCGCACTTCTGGGCGACATGCATTAATTGACAAGCTGCAATGAAGTGTCTAGAAGCCCGCCCGCATGAGACGGGCTCGCGGCCCGCATGCGGATGGTCCGTCACGATGAAGGCCACGGGACGGCCAAGAAGGCGGATTGTGATCAACCGGAAAGTTCGGATCTAAAATCGGCGCGAGTTGACGCCGCAAAGCTTGTGCGCACGGATCACGAGTATAAACTCTGGCCAGTTTGAAGCCTGAGCAAGGAAGGTCAGTTTTCAGATGAAATTGCGCATATCGGGTAAACACATGGATATCGGCGATGCGTTGCGTACGCGCATTACCGATCGTGTCGGCGAGGCGATTGGAAAATATTTCGATCGCGGTTTTTCAGGGCACGTCACGGTCATCAAATCGGGGTCGCGTTACTCGGCCGATTGCATGATCAGGCTGGATTCCGGCGCTTCGCTGCAGGCAACCGGCGATTCCCAGGATCCGACACTTGCCTTCGAGGCGGCCGCGGACCGCCTCGAAACCAGGCTGCGGCGCTACAAACGCCGTCTGAAATCGCACAATTCAGGCACTGGAAATGGTGAAATCACCGACATCGCCTATACGGTGATGGCGCCGCTGACCGATGATGATGAGGACATTCCGGAGGACTACGCCCCGGCCATCGTCGCCGAATCAACCATGACGCTGCAGACCATGTCGGTGGCGTCGGCGGTTATCGAACTCGACACCAAGGACAGCCCGGTTTTCGTATTCCGCAACGCCGGAAACGACCACCTCAACATCGTCTATCGGCGGCCGGACGGAAATATCGGCTGGATCGACCCGTCGACGACCAAAGTCGCACAGGCGTGACGACAACGACAATGGTCGCACAGGTGACGACAATGGTCGCACAGGGATAATAGCCAGCCGCGCGAGGGGCGAGGACTGGCGACGGCAGGCGAATAAGGGATTTCAAACATGGATCTGAGCGATCTTCTCAACGTTCCGGCGATCTTGCCGGCGTTGAAGGCGAACTCCAAAAAGCAGCTTTTGCAGTTGCTGTCCGAGAGAGCGGCGGCGATTTCCGGCATTCCGGAGCGCGAAGTGTTCGACACCATCCTGCAGCGCGAACGGCTGGGCTCCACCGGCGTCGGCAACGGCATCGCCATTCCGCACGGCAAGCTCGCCGGGGTGAAGCGCATCGCCGGCGTCTTTGCCCGGCTGGAGACGCCGGTCGATTTCGAGGCCCTGGATGACCAGCCGGTCGATCTGGTGTTCTTGCTGCTGGCCCCGGAAGGCGCCGGCGCCGATCACCTCAAGGCACTGTCGCGCATCGCCAGGGTTTTGCGCGACGCCGACACGGTGGCCAAGATCAGGGGCACGCGCGACGCGGTCGCCATCCACGCTCTGCTGTCGGACACGCAAGCCTCGCACGCCGCCTGAAGTTCTTTGGAATTAAGTCTTCCAGGGGCCGCCGAAGGCGGCCCTCTCCATTTCAACCGCCAGCAGTCGCCTTAGTGAATGGCGACAGTGGTCAGGTCGTTTTCCATGGCGCCGGCCAAAGCCCGGTCTTTCGCATCCGAAAGCAGGATCGGCTGGCCGTTGGCGGCAAACAGGGCCCACAGGACCATACCAGGCGCTATTTCGCCGAGGTTGGGGAAGCGCCCGAGCAGCTCGTCGCTCGAGACCTTCCGGAGATAAGCGACCGAGCCTTCGCCGAGATGGGCGAATTCGCCGCTGGTCATGGTGATGGTTTCGTCAGTTCTGGTCATTTCAAGCCTCCTTGGCGCGAGGACGCCGCTCAAGGCCATCCCGCATGAGAGCCATCGGTAAAGATCAGTCTTTCACCGATATATTTATTTTCCGTACCAGCCGTTCGGTATCCGGCCGATCGAGATCGATCGACAAAAGGCCGTTCTTCAGTTCCGCTGCGATCACCCGCATGCCGTCGGCCAGCACGAAACAGCGCTGGAATTGGCGCGCGGCGATGCCGCGATGGAGGAATTCGCGCTCGGTGTCGTCGGTTTGACGGCCGCGCACGACCAACTGGTTTTCCTCCGTGGTGACATCGAGATCGCTTTCGGCGAAACCCGCGACAGCCAGCGTAATGCGCAGCCTTTCGGCCTTGCCGTCAGCACCGCTGAGGCGCTCGATGTTGTAGGGAGGATAACTGTCACCGGATTTCGCCAGTCGTTCCAGGGTCTTTTCCATGGCATCGAAACCAAGGAGAAGCGGGCTGGAGAAGGGCGTCATTCGGCTCATGTTACACTGTCCTCTTTGGAGCGACATAAACTGGAAAAACCCGGATGGCATTTTTCCCGATGGTCTTGATATGGTCCGCGCCGCGGCCAAGTTCAAGCCGCCGAACACCCCCGCCAAAAAGACTCCCCCGCATAAGGAAATGAAATGCCCCAGACCCGCAAGATCATCATCGACACGGATCCCGGCCAGGACGATGCCGTCGCCATATTGCTGGCGCTCGGCAGCGCCGAGCTGGAGATCGTCGGCATCTCTGCTGTTGCCGGCAACGTGCCGCTGAAATTGACCGAAAAGAACGCCAGGAAAATCTGCGAACTGGCCGGACGGCCCGATATCAAGGTCTATGCAGGCGCCATCCGCCCGTTGGCGCGCGAACTGGTCACCGCCGAGGAAGTGCATGGCAAGACCGGCCTCAACGGCCCGCAACTGCCAGATCCGAAGATGAAGCTGCAGGGCCAGTATGCGGTCGACTTCATCGTCGAGACCCTGATGAAGGAAGAGGCCGGTACGATCACCCTGTGCGCGCTCGGCCCGCTCACCAATGTCGCGCTGGCGCTGATCCGTGAGCCGAAGATCGCGCCGCGCATCAAGGAAATCGTACTGATGGGCGGCGGTTTCTTCGAAGGCGGCAATGTCACGCCGACCGCAGAATTCAACATCTATGTCGATCCGCAAGCCGCCGACCTGGTGTTCAAATCCGGCATTCCGATCGTCATGATGCCGCTCGACGTCACCCACAAGGCGCTGACCACGGCCAAGCGCACGCAGGCCATCCGCCAGCTCGGCACCCGGGTCGGCACCGCGACGGCTGAGATGCTGGAGTTCTTCGAGCGCTTCGACGAGGAGAAATACGGCACCGATGGCGGCCCGCTGCACGACCCCTGCGTCATCGCCTATCTGTTGAAGCCGGAGCTGTTCAAGGGCCGCAACTGCAACGTCACCGTCGAAACCACCTCCGAACTCACCATGGGCATGACCGTGATCGACTGGTGGGGCGTGACCAAGCGGCCGAAGAACGCCATGGTGATGCGCGACATCGACCATGACGCGTTTTTCGCGCTGCTGGTTGAGAGGTTGGCGCGGCTTTAAGCCTGCCTTGATACAGATCGTTCGCCCAGGGGCTTAGCGCTTCTGGGCGATACCTGTGCACTTATTCGCGAAGCAGGCGGTATGTTTCGGTATCGTTGCGGCGACGCTGCCGCTCGATCGAAACCTTGGAGCCAATGGCTCTCGGCACTGTCGTGTTGTCATATGCAAACACCAGGCCGTCATTTTCATCGAGGCGAATTCCATACAAGTAACGGAACCCGCTGCCGATCGCGACCTCGGGACTTGCAGGAGCGTTGAGAACGTTGACCACTGTACCGGTCAGGCGTTCGACATTGGCGATGGGGCTGCTTTGCCTCGCAATCGGGATGCCAATTGCAAGGCCGCAAACGCCCACGACGAGGATGGTGATGAGGATGCCCCTGAGGTTCTCCTGCAGGGTCATCCAGGCAAGGGAATGCCGAGCCTTGGCCATGCGTATCACCTGACAGCAAGGACGCTGCGTTTCATTGGTATCGTGACCGGCGGTCGTTCAATTTGCGAACCTGTAGAAGGTCGATCCATTCTCGCGCGTGACGCGCTCCAATCTTGCCGGCGCGCCGATCAGATGCGGGAGGTCGTCTTCGACAAGAATGGACGAACCGGTTTCGAGTGCAACCAGATAAAGCGTTCGGCCGTTGTCTGAATGGGTACTTTTGACCGTTGCGTCGATTGGCTCGACCGACCGGATGGGGCTGGCATCATTCGTCCATTTGTAGAGAGCCGAAGGAACCATCACCGCAAACAGGACGACGATCAGGATCACGCCGGGCGCGTCCCTTTTTATGCCAGCGTAAGTCCATGACATCGACGTGAATCCCCCCACGCCGATTCATGTGGTGGCGTGAAGATTGACTTTCAATCAGCCTTCACGTACCGGCCCCGTTGGGAACGACCGTTGGCGGTCGTCACTTCGCCTTGGAAAACGCCAGCCACAGGCCGCCGCCGACCAGAAAGCTGCCGCTGATCCTGGACATCAGCTTGATGCGGCTGGCCGAGAGCAGGCGGCCGGCGCGGCTGGCGGCGAGCGCGTAGGTCGAGTCCGAGACGGCGGCAAAGATCATGGCGGTAAGGCCCATGACGACGATCTGCAGGGTGTAATTGCCCTGCGGGGCGATGAATTGCGGGAAGAAGGCGCCGAAGAACACCAGGGTCTTGGGGTTGCTCAGCGCCACGAGCAGGCCCTGCAGGAAGAAGCCGCCGCGCGGCTTTCTCGCGGTGCCGTCGGCATTCAGCGCGCCCTTGGAACGGAACATCTGCACCCCCATCCAGATCAGATAGGCGGCGCCGATCAGGCGTACCCATTCGAACCAGTGGCCCATGCCCGATATCAGCGTGTTGAGGCCGATGCCGACAATGGCGATCATCACGGCGAGCCCAGCCTGCGTGCCGGCGACATTGGCAAGGCCGGCGCGGTAGCCATGGCGGATGCTGTTGGCGATGATCAGCGTGACAGTCGGACCGGGCACCAGGATGATGACGATGCAGGCAAGGACATAGGCAGCGTAGAGTTCCAGCGACATGGGGATTTCCTCGAGGATGCGCTTAGGCGGCTGGCTGCAATCAATGCATGGCGGCGGGGGCTGGTGCAAGCCGGTCGCAGACCGTGCCGCCCCTCGCGTCAGGACGCCCCAGCCTGCCAAGGCAAGGTCGCCTCATAGGCCGCTCCGGCCCTGAGCACGGCGAGGTCGCCGCGCGGCCGGCCGATCAGCTGCATGCCCAAGGGGCGGCCTTTGTCGTCGAAGCCGACGGGCACGTTGAGCGCCGGACAGCCGCCGAGCGTGGCGAAGGCCGAAACCTGCATCCAGCGATGGTAGCTGTCCATCGTCCGTCCGGCGACCTCACTTGGCCAATGCGTGCCGACTTCGAAAGGAAACACCTGCGCCGTCGGCAGCGCGATGAGATCGAAGTGCTCGAACAGCGACAGCAGCGTCCGGTGCCAGGAGGTGCGGATGACCGAGGCCGCGCGGATCTGCGGCGCCGTCAGTCGCATGGCGTTCTCCACCTCCCAGACGGCTTCCGGCTTCAGCAGGGCGCGCTTGTGTGGGTCGTCATAATGGACTTTCAGCGCCGAGCCGCTGCTCGCCTGCCGCAGCGTCACGAAGGCTTGCCACAGTGCCTCGAAATCGAAATCCGGCAGCAAGGGCTCGGTCAGGAAGGATGCCTCCGCGAAGCGGCCGAGTGCGGCCTCGCACAGGTCGAGGATGCCAGGCTCTACCGGCAGGTGACCGCCGAGATCACCGAGCCAGCCGACGCGGCCGCCGCTTGCCGGCGTTGCCAGCCCTTCGAGGAACGAACCAGGCTTTTCCCAGGACAAGGGCGCATGCGGATGGTAGCCCGCCTGCACATCGAGCAGCAGCGCCATGTCGCTGATGCTGCGGCCCATCGGTCCGTCTATGCCCATCTGGGCATGAAAGACTTCAAGATCCGGCCCGCCGGGGACAAGGCCCTGCGACGGGCGGAAGCCATAGACATTGTTCCACGCCGCCGGATTGCGCAGCGAGCCGCCGAAATCGCTGCCGTCGGCGACCGGAACCATGTCGAGTGCAAGGGCGACCGCAGCGCCGCCGCTCGACCCGCCTGCGGTGAGCGCCGGATCGAAGGCGTTCAGCGTCGGGCCGAACACGTTGTTGTAGGTGTTGGATCCCAGCCCGAATTCGGGAACATTGGTCTTGCCGATGATGATGGCGCCGGCCTTGCGGATGCGCTCGACGAAGAAATCGTCCTCCTGCGGCACGAAATCGGCAAAGATCGGCGAGCCGAAACTGGTCCTCAAGCCGCGCGTCATGGCGAGGTCTTTTATCGCCATCGGCAGGCCAAACAGCGAGCCGGCCGGCCCGCCTTGCGCTAGATGCGCGTCCGCCGCGTCGGCCTCGCGCAGGATGTCGGAGCGCTCGCGCAACGAGACGATGGCGTTGACCAGCGGGTTTACCGCGTCGATGCGGTCGAGGAATGCGGCGACCAACTCGCGCACGGACAGGCGGCGCAGCCGGATCGCCTCGGCCAGGTCGACAGCGGACATCCGGCAGATGTCGCCGGCGGGGGGCACGGCGTGCTTCGTTGTAGGGCGCAGGGCAGTCATCCGGCGTTGTTGCGCAGGGCGGTGTCCACATCCGCGGCCAGCGGGATGGCCGGCTGGGCGCCGGGCTTCAGGCAGGCGAGTGAGCCGGCGGCTGCGGCGCGGGTGAGAGCCTGCTCCAGCGGCAGGTTGGACGCCAGCCCGGCAGCGAGATAACCGCAAAAAGTATCGCCGGCCCCGACCGTGTCGACCGGCGTGATTTTCAGCGCCGGCACGGTCAGGAAATCCTCCGGGGTCGCCGCCAGCACGCCGTCGCCGCCGAGCGTGACGACGATGGTGCGGCCGGTTTTGCCGGCGAAGTCGCGCATGCGCGCCGGGCGGTCGCGGCCTTTCAGCGACAGCGCCTCGCCGTAAAGGTCGAATTCGGTTTCGTTGGCGACGGCGTAGTCGGCCTTGCCGAGCAACGCTGCCGCCTCGCTACGGAACGGCGCGGTGTTGAGCACGGTGACGGCGCCGGCGGCGCGTGCGGCGTCAAGCGCTGCATCGACGGTCTGCAGCGGGATCTCGTGCTGCAGCAGGACGACGTCGCCCTTCGCAAGGAAAGCCTTGGCGAGATCGCCGGGCAGCACCGAATCATTGGCGCCCGGCACGACGGCGATGACATTCTCGCCGTCGGCACCGACGAGGATCAGCGCCGTGCCGGTGGAGGCGAAGCTCTGGCCGACGCCGGAGAGATCGACCTTGCCGGCCACGAGCAAAGCGAGGGCTTCGGTTGCGAAATTGTCCTTGCCGACGGCGCCGACCATGCGCACCTTGGCGCCGGCGCGCGCCGCAGCCAGCGCCTGGTTGGCGCCCTTGCCGCCGGGCGCGGTGGCGAAGCCGGAGCCGCGGACCGTCTCGCCCGGCGAAGGCAGGCGGTCGACATTGGCGATAAGGTCGAGGTTGATCGAGCCGACAACGATGATCAAGAAAGCCTCCTGCGGAATGCGCGGGAAGCTAACCTGTAAGCCGGCGGCTTGCCAGAGCGTGCGGATGTTTTGCGCCGGGAGCTCGCAAAAAGAACAACACCGGCGAAGGGATTTCGCCGGTGTTGTTTGATGCGGGCAGCTTCAGGACGCGGTCTGGCCCGCTTCCCAACCGAGCATGGCGCGTTTGCGGGTCAGGCCCCAGTGGTAGCCGGTGAGTGCGCCGGACTTGCCCAGCGCCCGATGGCAAGGGACGACGAAGGACAATGGGTTGGCGCCGACCGCCGCCCCCACCGCCCGGCTGGCGTTTGGCGCGCCGATCCTGGAGGCGATCGAAGAATAAGTGCAGGCCTTGCCCATCGGGATCCTGAGCAGCGCGTCCCAGACGCGCAGCTGGAAGTCGGAGCCGATCATCACCACGCGCAGCGGCTGGTCGGCGCGCCACAATGTCGGATCGAAGATGCGCGCCGCATAGGGCTGGGTGGCGCTCATGTCCTCGACATAGGTGGCGTTCGGCCAGCGGCCCGACATGTCGGCGAAAGCCGCCCGCTCGCCGCCCGGATCGTTGAAGGCGAGCCCCGCAAGGCCACGGTCGGTGACCATGATCAGGGCGATGCCGAAGGGCGAGATGTGGTAGCCGTAGCGGATGGTCAGGCCAGCGCCGCGCGTCTTGTAGTCGCCCGGCGACATCGCTTCATGGGTGACGAACAAATCGTGCAGCCGGCCGGGGCCGGACATGCCGAGTTCGAACGATGTTTCGAGGAGCGGCATGCCGGAATCGAGCAGTTTGCGGGCATGGTCGAGGGTGACCGCCTGCAGGAAGGCTTTTGGCGACAGGCCGGCCCAGCGGGTGAACAGTTTTTGCAGGCCCGTGGGTGTCTCGCCGACATCGGCTGCCAGGGCTTCCAGCGAGGGCTGGTCGCGATAGTCGAGGCTGATCTTCTCGATGGCGCGGCGTACGACCTCGTAGTCGCTGCCCTTGGGGGTGATGTCGTGCTGCAGGATCGCTGTCGGTTTCATCTGCGTATTCATGGTCATCTGGGCGTTCATGGCAATATCTCCTTGACCGCGAATATCGGTCTTTCCGCCCCTTGCAACCACCCGAAACTTGCCTTGTTGCCGCCTGTTCCCAGATAAATACTGGATTGCGCCCCGGGAGATGCCAATGGCCGGCGAAAGGGTGAATCTGAGCGGAGCAAGGGAGACCTTGCTGATGACGCTTTATGGCAAGGCACTGGAAAGCCGGCTGCCGCATTCGCTGCTCGGGGATCGCTTCGCCGACGAGGCCGTGCGCAAGATCGACTATGATTTCTCGCGCCTCAAGGTCGACACCAATCTCGGCATCGGATTGGCGATTCGAGCCAAGACCTACGACGTGCGAGTTCAAGACTTCATCGCCAGAAATCCCGGCGCCATCGTGCTGCATCTCGGCTGCGGGCTCGATACGCGCATTTTCCGTGTCGATCCACCCGAAGGCGTGGAGTGGTTCGATGTCGATTTTCCGGATGTCATCGAGCTCCGGCGCAAGCTTTACCCGTCCCGGGACCACTACCACCTCGTCGGCTCTTCGGTAACCGACCCAGACTGGCTGGCAGAAGTGCCGCGCAATCGTCCGGCCGTCGTGGTGATGGAGGGGTTGACGCCTTATCTCCCGGTAGAGGAGGGGCCACGGCTGCTGTCACGCCTTGTCGCGCATCTTGCCGGCGGCGAGCTGATGTTCGACGCCTACAGCCACTTCGGCCTGAAGATGCTGCGCCTCAATCCGACCATCAGGGCGACGGGCGCCGAGGTTCACTGGGCGATCGACGACCCGCAGGTACTGGAGCGTGCCGTTCCGAAGCTGCGCTTTGTCGACGATATCTCGGCCTACAGCGCGGAACGCACAGCGCATATGAGCTGGTCCGCAAAACTGTTCATCGGGCTCTGGAGACACATTCCCGCATTGCGCAAGGTCGGCAGGATTTTACGCTACCGGTTCTGACGCGCCGGCTCTAACGCGTCCTGGCTTTTGTCAGAGCACGTGAAAATGCAGTGGCAAAACTCTCGCGGGAGTCAGGGTCCAGGAATGACCCGATCGGCACATTCTGTCCTTGTGCTTCCACCGTCATCCTGGTGATGCCGATCTCGGCATGGCGAGCGACGGAAAAGCGCGCCCAGAACGGGTTGAAGCTATGCGCTTCCGACCGGCCCGAGGGCGCCGTCTTGCGGATGTCGAGGCTGGTGCGCGACACCGACACTTCCTCGCGGGCACGGGCGGCACGATAGTTGGCGCGGAAGGCGATGTAGACGGCGATGACGTCGAGGCCGAAGAAGCCGAACACCGGCCAAGCGCCGCGCGACAGGAAAAACGCCCCGGTCACCACCCAGCCGAACAGCAGCGCGCCCATCAGCACGGCAAAGCCGGTGCGGCCCAGCGAGCGGTGCGGTGTCAGCAGCGCCTGGAAGAATGGCTCGTCGGCCTGAAACGAGGCGTTTGTGTCGCTCATCCCAGGATATTATAGGAGGGAAATGGCCAGCCCCAAGTCCAAAAATCTTTCCCTATCCAAAAGTGAACTGCCGCCCGGGCGGCGCGACGGCTCGAATGCCAAGCCGCGACCGCGGCCGGCGCGGCTCCGTTCGCTCTACAGCGCCGCCGAGGTGCATGAGATCTTCCGGCGGTTTTCGGTGCAGCGGCCCGAGCCGAAGGGCGAGCTCGAGCACGTCAACGCCTTCACGCTGCTGGTGGCCGTGGTGCTGTCGGCGCAGGCGACCGATGCCGGCGTCAACAAGGCGACGCGGGCGTTGTTCAAGGTCGCCGACACACCTGAAAAGATGCTGGCGCTGGGCGGAGCCAGGGTCGGCGAGTACATCCGCACCATCGGACTCTGGCGCAACAAGGCCAAGAATGTCGTGGCGCTCTCGGAGGCGCTGATACGCGATTACGGCGGCGAGGTGCCCAGCGAGCGCGATGAGTTGGTCAAGCTGCCGGGGGTCGGGCGCAAGACCGCCAATGTCGTGCTCAACATGGCGTTCGGCCAGCACACGATGGCGGTCGACACCCATATTTTCCGCATCGGCAACCGCCTCGGCCTGGCGCCAGGCAAGACGCCCGAACAGGTCGAGCAAGGGCTGCTGCGGATCATCCCGGACGAGTATATGCGCCATGCGCATCACTGGCTGATCCTGCATGGCCGCTATGTCTGCAAGGCGCGCAAGCCCGATTGCCCGGCCTGCGTCATCGCCGATCTCTGCAAGGCCGAGGTGAAGACGACAGACGTGCCGGCGCCGCTGGTGGAAATCGCGGCGCCCGGCGTCCCGACAACTAGCTTTCCTCCACGAACACCTCTTCGCGCTTCTTCTTGACCGACGGCAGGAAGACGACGACGAGCACGGCCAGTGCGACGAGCAGCAGGCCGGCGCTGATCGGCCGCGTCACGAAGGTCGAAGGGTCGCCGCGCGACAGGATCATGGCGCGGCGCAGGTTTTCCTCGAGCAGCGGGCCGAGCACGAAGCCGAGCAGCAGGGGGGCGGGTTCGCAGCGCAGCTTGGTCAGGATGTAGCCGAGCAGGCCGAAGAATGCCACCGCGTAGAGATCGAAGGCGTTGGTGTTGACGCTGTAAACGCCGATCGAGCAGAACGCCATGATGATCGGGAAGAGCACATAATAGGGGATCGTCAGCAGCTTCACCCACAGCCCGATCAGCGGCAGGTTCAGCACGATCAGCATCAGATTGCCGATCCACATCGAGGCGATGATGCCCCAGAACAGCGCCGGCTGCTCGATCGCGACATTGGGGCCGGGCACGATGCCCTGGATGATCATGGCGCCGATCATCAGCGCCATGACCGGATTGGCCGGAATGCCCAGCGTCAGCATCGGAATGAAGGAGGTCTGGGCGCCGGCATTGTTGGCCGATTCCGGTCCGGCGACGCCGGCAATGGCGCCCTTGCCGAACTCCTCCGGGTGTTTCGACACGCGCTTTTCGACCGTGTAGGAGGCAAAGGCCGCAAGCACCGCGCCGCCGCCGGGCAGGATGCCGAGCGCCGAACCGATGATCGTGCCGCGCACGATGGGCGCGGCCATCGCCTTGAAGTCGTCGCGGGTCGGCATCAGGCCGGAGACCTTTTTGATCATCACCGAGCGCTCGTGCTCGTTTTCGAGATTGCGCAGGATCTCGGCAACGCCGAAGACGCCGACCGCCACCGCGACGAAGTTCAGCCCGTCGGCATATTCGCGGATGCCGAGCGTGAAGCGCGGCGTGCCGGTGTAGATGTCGGTGCCGACAATGCCGAGCAGCAGGCCGAGCACGACCATCGCCAGCGCCTTGACGATCGAGCCGTGGGCGAGCGCGATGGACGAGACGAGGCCGACGATCATCAGCGAAAAATATTCGGCCGCGCCGAATTGCAGGGCTATTGCCGTCAGCGGCGGGGCAAAGACGGCGACGAGAAAGGTCGACACCGTGCCGGCGAAGAACGAGCCGATCGCGGCGATCGCCAGAGCCGCCCCGGCGCGACCGTTCCTGGCCATCTGGTAGCCGTCGATGGCGGTCACGGCCGAGGAGGATTCGCCGGGCATGTTGATGAGAATGGCGGTGGTCGAACCGCCATACTGGGCGCCGTAGTAGATGCCGGCCAGCATGATGAGGGACGAGACCGGGTCGCCGATCTGGAAGGTGATCGGCAGCAGCATGGCGATGGTTGCGGTGGCGCCGATGCCGGGCAGGACGCCGATCAGCGTGCCGAGCAGAACGCCGATGAGGCAAAAACCCAGATTGGCCGGCGTGGTGGCCGTCGAAAAGCCGAGTTCGAGGTTCCTGAGGAGGTCCATCTCAGCGCCTCACAATGCCAGCCATTGGGGCAACCAGGGGCCGAAGCGCTGGAATGGCAGCCCGAGCGCGTAGCTGAAGACCAGCACCGAAAACAGCGTCAGGCCGGCCGACAGCAGAAGTGCCGTCAGCGGCTTCATGCGGGCGCTGGCAAAAGAGGCGATCAGCGCCGTCAGGAAGATCGACGGGACGAAGCCGAGGCCGCGCACGGTCATGCCGAAAAAGATCGGCGCCGGCAGGATGAACAGCATGCCGCGCCACGCAATGGGGCCGATCGGCTCGCCCTCGACGCGCACCGCCTGGACGAGGATGATGGCGCCAAGCACGATCAGCACGATCGCCAGCACCAGCGGGAAATAGCCCGGTCCCATGCGGAAGGCGGTGCCGATTTCGAGGCCGAGCGATTGTATCGCGAAAAAGGCGCCGAAAAAGATGAACAGCGCGGCGCACAGGCCGTTTGTCCTGTCGATGGCGAAAGGTTTCATGGCGGTCCTCCCTGACCCTTGCGACGGCTGCCGTTGCAAATGTGAAACGGACGTCGAAGCGAAAACGGGGCGCCGGCAGCGCCCCGTTCAAGCCTCAGTCGGCGTATTGGCCGGCGGCTTCGATGATCGGCTTCCAACGCGTGATCTCGCCTTCCAGCTTGGCCTTCAGCGCTGCCGGCGTCGCGTCGGACTCGGACGACGGCTTGGTGCCCAGTTCGGCAAAGCGGGCGATGACGTTGGGGTCCTTCAGCGCGACCTGGAGCGATTTCGACAGTCGGCCGGTGATCTCGGCCGGCGTGCCCTTCGGCGCATAGAGGCCGTGCCAGATGCTGACCTGCACCGCGGGCAGGCCGGCTTCGATGGTCGTCGGCACGTCCTTCAGCACGTCGAGGCGTTCCGGCGTGGTGACGGCATAGGCCTTGATCGTGCCGCCCTGGATCTGCTTGGTGGTGTTGGTAGTCTGGTCGCACATAATGTCGACCTGGCCGCCGAGAAGGTCGGTCATGGCCGGGCCGGTGCCCTTGTAGGGTACGGTGACCAGCGGCGTGCCGATGGCGCTCATGAATAGCATGCCGCACAGATGCGAGGCAGCGCCGATGCCGGCATTGGCTACAGTGATGGTGTCCTTGTTGGTCTTGGCGTATTCGACCAGCCCTTTCAGGTCGGCCGGCTCCAGGTCCTTGCGGGCGACGATCGCCATCGGCACCTCGGTGACGAGGCCGACATACTCGAAGGCGTTCAGCGTGTCATAGGCGAGTTTTCTGTAGAGGGTCGCGCTGGTCGCCATGCCGATGTGATGGAGGAGCAGCGTGTAGCCATCCGGGTCGGCGTTGGCGACGCGGCCGGCGCCCAGCGTGCCGCCGGCGCCGCCGACATTTTCGACGATGATCTGCTGGCCGAGATCCTTCGACATGGCTTCGGCGACGAGCCGCGTAACCGTGTCGGTCGGACCGCCGGCCGCAAACGGCACGACGACGGTGATGGTGCGCTCGGGATAGGTCTGTGCGCTGGCGGCGAACGAATAAAGCGAGACGGCCGCGGCGGCGGCCAGGGCGGCTACAATTTTCCTCATCGTAATTCTCCTCCCAGGATATCAATCTCCGATCGCTGTGCAGGTCAGGCAGCGACGGTGCAACAAAGGCAAGCTAACAGATTGTCGCCTGACGCAAACTGCAAAATACAGCCGTGCGCAACCATGGCGATCAGTGCGGAGTATGCCCGGCGGAGATGGGTTTGGTGTTGGCGTTGCTTCAATAACCGTAGCCGCGCGCCATCGCCGCCGCGAAGATCGGGATCAGCAGGAAGATGAAGGCTTCGGCGCGCACATAGGTCTTCACCGAGGCGAGTTCCGCCACCGGCACCTGAAAGCCGGGATTTGCACTGGCTTGCCGCTTCCAGGAGATGAAGCGGATGGTCGGGATGATCGACAGCAGGCCAACGATGCCGAATGCCGCCATCTTGGCCCAGAACACCCAGTTGTAGACGTAGAATTCCCAGCCCTTCAGGCCGTAGATGACGCGGCAGATGCCGATGATGATGATCAGCATGGCGATGATGCCATAATGGCGGTCGATGCCGGCAAGCCGCTTGAGCGTGGCGGCGGAGAGGTCGCCGCGGATCAGGACAAATTCGGCGCCGATGATGCCGGCCAGCGACAACACCAGCAGATGATGGAAAATGGCAAGCACGAGATCGGTGGTGTCCATGGCGTTCTCCTCCCATTGGCAGTATCGAGACCGGCCCTTGCCGGACCGGTTGCGAAAGGTAGCATCGTTCGGCAGAATTCCCAGAGGCGGACCTGGGTTGGACCATCGGCGTCGCCATCCTGACAGCTGGGGTTTTCTGAAATGACCGGACTGAAGCGCGCCCTGAACCCGATGCCGGACGACATCCGCATCGCCCTGACCGAAAAAGGACTGACAGCGGCCTACGAGGCGCGGCCGGACTACCAGAAGAACGACTATCTCGGCTGGGTCGCCCGCGCCAAACGCAGCGACACCAGGCAGAAGCGGCTCGACCAGATGCTGGACGAATTGCGGCGCGGTGGGCTCTACATGAAGATGGTCTGGCACGGCTGAAAGTAAGCCGACGCTGTTCGCTTCGACCGCCTGGTCGCGCCAGGCCGTTCGGAAGCTTCCCTGGCTGAATGATGATCCGGCTTGGCCCTTGTCCGGGCGCGCTGGTTTGCTAAGCGCTGACCGTCAACGGAGGCAGAGTTTCATGGGCAGTCCAAAAACAGCCGGCGTCCCGGTTCTCGAAACGGAACGGACCATCATGCGGGCGCACCGGATCGAAGATTTCGACGACTATGCCGTCATGTGGGCCGACCCCGTCACCACCCGTTTCATCGGCGGCAAGCCGCGGACGCGGGAGGAAAGCTGGATGCGGTTCCTGCGGCATGCCGGCCTGTGGTCGCTGCTCGGCTACGGCTTCTGGGCGGTCGAGGACAAGGCCAGCGGTCGCTTCATCGGCGAGGCCGGATTCCACGATCTGAAGCGGGACATCGAGCCGTCGCTCGAGGGCATTCCGGAAGCCGGCTGGGCGCTGGCGCCGCAAGCGCATGGCAAGGGTCTTGCCAGCGAAGTCGTCAGAAGGGCCCTGGCCTGGGGCGACGACACCTTTGCCGGCGCGAGAACCGTCTGCATCATCGATCCGGAAAACACCGGTTCGTTGAACGTTGCGGCAAAGTGCGGCTACACCAAGGTCCTGGAAACCACCTATCACGACGGGCTGACGATCCTGCTCGAACGGCGGGTGTGAAGCGCTTCATCGACGCAATTTCCACGTTCTGCCAGGGTTGGCTATTCTAATCTAGCTACGCAATTCCTGTGGGAAAACCGCTCACACTTTTCCTGGAATTGCTCTTTGGGGGAGCCGACCATGCGTGCGATCAATGCGATATTTCTGAAGCTTTTCTGGGCGGGGCTGCTGCTGCTGGCGGCCGTGCAACTGGCGGGCGCCGATGCGACGGTGCCGACCGCCGACATCGAGGGCGGTGCCGACAATCATCTGGCCAAGCGCTACGAGGGGTCGTTCATCGTCTCCTACGAAAAATTCGCCTATACCGATTTTACAGTGCCGCTGTCGCCGCTGAAGCCGAGCGCCGATCCGGAGGCCCGTGACACGATGAACAACCGTGTGTTCGCGCCGGACAAGAAGGCTGAGGTCGAAGGCGCGCTGACCCGCATCGCCTATGTGCTGCCGGCCGAGCGCTCCCCGCTCGAAGTGCTGCGCAACTACCAGGATGTGATCGCGGCCGCCGGCGGCGAAGTCCTGTTCGAATGCAAGAAGGAAGAGTGCGGCGGCGCCGCCGACCGGTCGTCGAGCGGTGGCGGCGGCGACATGAGCCTGATGATGTATTTCTTCCATGAAAGCGACGTCAAGGACGCGGCCTTTTCCAATGGCGCCTGTGCGGTAACCACCGGTATCAACGACCAGCGCTTCTTCGCCGCCAAGCTGCCGCAGGACGGCGGCGACGCCTATGTCACGGTTCAGGCCTATTCGCTGATCGACGACCTCTACTGCAAGGAACTCAACGGCCGCACCATTGCCGTCGTTCAGGTGCTGGAGCCCAAGGCGCGCGACAAGAAGATGGTGGTGGTCGAAGCGGCCAAGATGGCGGATTCGCTGTCGGCCACCGGCTCCATCTCGCTCTACGGCATCTTCTTCGACACCGACAAGGCCGACATCAAGCCGGAATCGGAACCGACGCTGAAGGAGATCTCGACGCTTCTGACCAACGAGCCCGGCATGGCGGTGATCGTCGTCGGTCATACCGACAACCAGGGCGCGTTCGACTACAATATCGATCTGTCGTCGCGGCGGGCGCAGTCGGTGAAGGCGGCGCTGGTCTCGAAATACGGCATCGATGGCGGCCGGCTGACCGCCGCCGGCGCCGGCATGATGGCGCCCGTCGCCAGCAATGACGACGAAGCCGGCCGCGCCAAGAACCGCCGCGTGGTGCTGGTCAAGGCGAACTGAGGCCGATCACGGTTTCAGCGCCGGCTAGGCGCGCTGCCTGCTCCAGCATCGAGGCATCCTCGCCGAAGGCGCGGGTGGCGCGAGCGGCGGCCTCCAGCAGGTCCGGTGTCATGCGGCGCAGGAACGCCGTATCGACGCGTGTCGACGGGCCGGCGAGCGTCAAGGCGCCGAGCAGAACGCGGCCCGGTCCGAACACCGGCACCGAGACGCCCGCCGTCTCAGGGTCGCGGTCGCCGATCGACAGATAGTGGCAGGCCTTGCGGATGGTCTCGTATGGTTCGCCCGGCTGGCCTGAAAACGCTGCCAGCACGCGGCCGCCCGAGCCGGTGAGCAACGGCAGCAGGTCGCCTTCCCGGATCGTGTAGCGGATAGGATGCTTGGATTCGACGCGGTAGAGACAGGTGCGGGCGTCGCCCGAGCGGACATAGAACGCCACGCTTTCCCAGCTGCGCTCGGCGAGATCGCGCATGATCGGCAGCAGGATGTCGACCGCCACCACGGAGCGCTGGTAGAGCGCGCCGAGCCGGAAGGTGGCGGGTCCGATGCGGTAGCGGCCATCGTCGAGCCGCTCCAGCAACTGCCCGCGCAGCAATGAGTTCGCCAGCCTCAAAATGGTGCTTTTGTAGAGCCCGGTGCGCGCCGCGATCTCGGCCAGGCTGAGCGAGCGGTCGGCGGTCGCGAACGCGTCGAGAATGGCGATCGCGCGGTCGAGCGCGGCAACGCCATCGGCCGGCAACGGCTGGGATCGCGCTTCGGTCATCTCACGAACAGTTTCATTCCAGTTTACCTGCTCGGACAAAGGCCGGCCGAAGTGATTGTGCCGCACATCCATGGTTCTGTCTAGTAGAACAGCGTTCCTGTTGACAGAACGTACCGAAATCGGCATGAATTTTTGCCGAGCGGGTCTGTTTTCAGGCTACGTTTCTGGCAGGCACCGGAGGAGGTGTCGTGATTTGGAGGAATCCCATGCTGAACAGACGCAGATTTTTGATGAGCACCGCGGCCGCAGGCGCTGCCGGATTCGTCGCAACGCATTTGACGCCCGCTTTCGCTCAGGATGCACCGCAGATCCAGATCTTCGTGCCGGCCGCGCCCGGCGGCGGCTGGGACCAGACGGGGCGCACCATCGACCAGGTGCTGCGCAGTGAAAAACTGATCTCCGGCTCGCAGATCACCAATGTCGGCGGCGCCGGCGGCACTGTCGGCCTGCCGCAGTTCATCAGCCAGTGGAAGGGCAAGGGCAATTCGCTGATGGTGGCCGGCATGGTCATGGTCGGCGCCATCATCGCCAACAAATCGGCCAACAACCTTTCCGAAGTGACGCCCATCGCCCGCCTCACCGGCGAGTTCGAGGCGCTGGTGGTGCCGGCGGATTCGCCGTTCAAGACGGCCGGCGATTTCGTCGCCGCGCTCAAAGCGGATCCGACCAAGGTTCCCGTGGCCGGCGGCTCGGCCGGCGGCTCCGACCACATCCTGTTCGGGCTGATCGCCAAGACGGTCGGCGTTCCGGCAACCAACCTCTCCTATGTGCCTTTCGCCGGCGGCGGCGAGGCGCTGTCGGCGCTGCTCGGCAACCAGGTGGCGGCCGGCATTTCTGGCTTCGGCGAGTTCTCCGAGCAGGTCAAGGCGGGCGCGCTTCGGCTGTTGGCGATCTCCGCCGACAAGCGCCAGGACGGCATCGACGCACCGACGATGAAGGAAGCCGGCATTGACGTCGAACTGTTCAACTGGCGCGGCGTCTTCGCACCGCCAGGCGTCTCCGACGCCGATGAGGCGGCGATGGTCACGATGATCGAGACCATGGCCAAGAGCGATGCCTGGGCAGCCGAATGCAAGAACCGCAACTGGACGCCCATCCTGCTCACCGGCGACGACTATGCGAAATTCCTCGTCGACGACACCGCCCGCATCACCGCGATCCTCAAGGATCTCGGCCTCGCCTGATGTCTTCAGGGGCGGCCACGGCCGCCCCTTCCGACATTCGCCTGCGGCATGGACATATCATGCGCTGGGAGTGAAACTGCGGATGCGGCCGGCGGGAGGATGCCGGCCATCTCGGGAGGACATCGATGAGCACCAGCGACCAGCAGCCGGCGCCCCCGCGCCTTGCCATGCCCGAATTGTTGATCGGCATCGGGCTTCTCGCCTGTGCTGCGGCCGTGGCGTGGCAGACCCTGGCGATCCCGGTTTCGCCGCTCTATTCCAAGGTCGGGCCGACCGTCTTTCCCTACATCACCATGACCGGCATGATCGTGCTTTCGCTGCTGCTCATCGTCGCCGCGCTGCGCGGCGGCTGGCAGCCGCAGGAGGAAAAGGAAACGCCGACCGACTGGAAGGCCATGGGCATCGTCGTTGCCGGCCTGGTCGCCAATCTGGTGCTGATCCAGCCGCTCGGCTTCACCGCCGCCTCGGTCATCATGTTCGTGCTCGTCTGTTATGGCTTCGGCAGCAAGCACACGCTGCGCGATGCGCTGACCGGCCTGATCCTGGCGCTTGCCGCCTATTTCGGCTTTGCCAGGGCGCTCGGCGTCAACATTGGCGCCGGCTTCATCGAAAACCAGCTGAACACGGTGATCGACGCGATCATCGCCACTGTGAGGGGCTGACGCCATGGAGACGCTCGGCCATCTCGCCCACGGATTTTCCGTCGCTTTCTCGCCGATGAACCTACTGTGGTGCCTGGTCGGCACCACGCTCGGCACCGCCATCGGCGTGCTGCCCGGCCTCGGGCCGGCGCTGACCATCGCGCTTCTGTTGCCGATCACCTACCAGGTGGCGCCGGAGGCTTCCTTCATCCTGTTCGCCGGCATCTATTACGGCGCCATGTATGGCGGCTCGACGACCTCGATCCTGCTCAACACGCCGGGCGAAAGCGCCACCATCGTCACCGCGCTGGAAGGCAACAGGATGGCCCGCTCGGGTCGCGGCGGCGCGGCACTGGCGACCTCGGCGATCGGCTCCTTCGTCGCCGGCACCATCGGCACGATGGGCGTCGCCTTCCTGGCGCCGGTGGTGGTGAAGTTCGCGCTCGCCTTCGGGCCGGCCGAATATTTCTCGCTGATGGTGCTTGCCTTCATCACGGTGTCGGCGGTGCTCGGCTCGTCATCGGTGCGCGGCCTCACCAGCCTGTTCCTCGGCTTCGTCATCGGCATGATCGGCGTCGACCTGCAGACGGGACAGCCGCGCTTCACCTTCGGCATGAACGAACTGCTCGATGGCGTCGATGTCATCATTGCCGCGGTCGGCCTGTTTGCCGTCGGCGAGACGCTCTACATGGCCTCGCGCCGCTATGCCGGCAAGGACGAGATCGTGCCGCTCAAGGGATCGCTCTACATGACGGCGGCCGAATGGGGACGATCGTGGAAGCCATGGCTGCGCGGCGCTTTTATCGGCTTCCCGATCGGCGCCATGCCTGCCGGCGGCGCCGAGATCCCGACCTTCCTGTCCTATGCCATCGAAAAGAAGCTGTCGAAGCACAAGGAGGAGTTCGGCACGGTCGGCGCCATCGAGGGCGTTGCCGGACCGGAAGCCGCCAACAATGCGTCTGCCGCCGGCGTGCTGGTGCCGATGCTCACCCTTGGCCTGCCGACCTCGGCGACTGCCGCAATCATGCTGTCGGCCTTCCAGAGCTACGGCATCAATCCGGGACCGCTGCTGTTGACGACGCAGGCCGATCTGGTCTGGGGCCTGATCGCCAGCCTGTTCATCGCCAACGTCATCCTGGTCGTCCTCAACCTGCCGCTGATCGGGCTGTGGGTACGGCTGTTGAAAATCCCTGCGCCGCAGCTCTATGCCGGCATCCTGGTGTTCGCGACCGTCGGCACCTACGGCATCTCGCAGTCGCCGATCGACCTCGTCATCCTCTATCTCCTGGGGGCCGCCGGCTTCCTGATGCGGCGCTTCGATTTCCCGACAGCGCCGGTCATCATCGGCATGATCCTGGGGCCGCTCGCCGAAACGCAGTTCCGCCGGGCGATGACGATCTCGAACGGCGACTGGTCGGTGTTCTACACCCACAAGCTGTCGCTGGTGCTGCTGATCCTCGCCTTCATCGGGCTCGCCGGGCCGCATATCTGGGCCTTCATCGAGCACCGGCGCCGGCGCGGACCGGAGCATGTGCCGGGCGATGCCTGAGCAACCTGGAGCATCATGACCGATCTGCTTGCCGGCATCCGCATCCTCGACCTGACCAATGTGCTGGCGGGCCCTTATTGTGCCTATCAGCTGGCGCTGCTCGGCGCCGATGTCATCAAGGTCGAGACGCCGCAAGGCGGCGATCTGGCGCGCCAGCTCGGCGCCTCGCCGGCGCTCAACAAAGCCGGCATGGGCGCGTCGTTCCTGGCGCAGAATGCCGGCAAGCGATCGGTGGTGCTGGATCTCAAAAGCGAAGCCGACCGCGAACGCTTCCTCGATCTCGTCGCCTCGGCCGACGCGCTGGTCGAGAATTTTCGACCGGGCGTGATGGGGCGGCTGGGTCTCGGCTATGAGGTGCTGAAAGCGGTCCGCCCCGGTCTCGTCTATTGCGCCATATCCGGTTTCGGCCAGAGCGGGCCGATGCGCGACAATCCGGCCTACGACCAGATCATCCAGGGGCTGTCCGGTATCATGAGCATCACCGGCACGCCGGAGACAGCACCCTTGCGGGTCGGCTATCCCGTCGCCGACACGCTGGGCGGGCTGGTCGGGGCCTTCGCAATCGCCGCGGCGCTGGTCAAGCAGAAGACCTCGGGCGAGGGCGCGTTTCTCGATGTCTCGATGCTCGAATGCACGCTGTCGGCGCTGGGCTGGCCGGTGTCCAACTATTTGACCGCCGGTGTCGAGCCGCAGCCGATGGGCAATGAGAACATGACGGCTGCGCCCTCCGGCGCGTTTCGCACCGGCGACGGCCTGCTCAACATCGCCGCCAACAAGCAGGAGCAGTTCGTCACGCTTTGCCGGCTGATCGGCCAGCCGGAACTGGCCGACGATCCGCGCTTTGCCGAGCGCGAGACGCGCAAGCAGAACCGCGCTGTGCTGAAGGTGCTGATCGAGACGGCCTTGGCGAGCGCCTCGGCCGCAGCCTGGGAGGAAAAATTCAACCGCGCCGGCGTGCCGGCGGGCCGGGTGCTGACGATCCCCCAAGTGCTTGGCGAGCGCCAGGTCGTCGAGCGCGACATGACCACGCGTTTCCAGGGTCTGCCCGGCATGGCGCAGCCGCTGACCGTGGTGCGCGGCGGCTTCATGGTCGATGGCGCGGCACCCTTGCCGGTCCTGCCGCCACCCGTGCTGGGTGAGCATATGGACGAGGTTTTTTCCACCCTGCCGCCGCGCGCCAGGAGAAGCGCGTGAGCGAGAGAAAAACCGGCCGCGAGCGCGGCGAGGAGTGGTGGCAGACCGGCATCATCGAGATGAGCCCCGGCATCATCCGGCTGCGCGGCTATGAAATCCAGGAGCTGATCGGCCGCGTCAGCTTTCCGGCAACGATCTGGCTGATGCTGCGCGGCGAATTGCCGAGCAAGGAGCAGGCGGCGCTGCTCGGCATTGCGCTGGGGGCGGCCGTCGACCACGGGCCGCAGGCGCCGTCGATCGCCATTGCCCGCATGGCCATCACCTGCGGCGTCGGCATCAACAGCGCCATGGCGTCCGCCGTCAACGTGCTGGGTGACGTGCATGGCGGCGCCGGCGAACAGGCGCTGTCCTTCTATGGCGACATTGCCGTGGCACTTGACCAGGGTGTTGCGCTGGACCAAGCCGTAGCCGCACGGCTCGACCGTTTCTTCGCCGAGGAGAAAGGCTATGTGCCGGGATTTGGCCATCGCTTCCACCCGGTCGATCCGCGCGCGCCGCGCCTGATCGCAGTGACGCGCGAGTTTGCCGCGCGCGGCGTCGTCAGCGGACGCTTTGCCGACATCGCCGAGGCCGTCGAATCAGAGGTGGCACGGCGCAAGGGGAAGAAAATACCGCTCAACATCGACGGCGCCACCGCCGTCATCTATGGCGAGCTCGGCTTTCCGCCGCCGTTGACGCGCGGCCTGTTCGTGCTCTCGCGCTCGGTGGGCATCCTGGCGCATGCATGGGAACAGTCGCAGCAAAGCGAGCGCAACAAAGGGCCGCTGCCGCGCGAATGGCTGTGGGCCTATACGGGCACGCCGCTGCGGCCATTTCCCGCTGAGGGGGATGAGGGTCCCGCTGAAGGGGACGAGGGCAAGTGAGGTTGGTCAGGCCGGGTCCGGCACTGCCGGCTGAGGCGGCGCCAGGTTGGCCATCAGCGTCGAGAGATCCGGCTCATCGATGAGCAACGCCGCGTCCTGCGGCTTGAGCCATGCCCGCTGGCGGCTCTTGGCCTCCTGCCAGTTGGCCAGTTCCTCGGACACCTCCAACAGATAGACGACGACGTCGACGCGCACGAAATTGTGCTCCAGCCGTTTCCAATAGGAATAGCTGCCGGCCGGCGCCTTGCGGGTCTTGCCGAGCACGCCGGCTTCTTCGCGCGCCTCGATGGTGGCGGCCTTGCGCCCGCTCTTGCCTTTCATGGGCCAGCCCTTGGGCACGATGAACCGCTTCGTCGCTCGCGACGTCACCAGCATCACTTCGAAATTGCCTGAAACGTCCAGGCGAAAGGGAATGGCGGCGACCTGGCGAATGCGTTCGCCTCGCCTTGCCTTGCGTACCGCCTTTTTCTTGGTCGTCGCCATGTGCTGAAATCCGGTGGGCGGGCGCACAGCCGCACGCCGCCTGCAAACCCTGATATGCCCGCGAGGCAATGAGCATCTTTAGTAAATAAGTCGACTAAGTAAATCGCAGGCGACCGATATCAACGGCAAACACGCACAATCTGGTTGTTGACGATCTGAATCGGACAAGCTTGCCGGACGACGGGCACTTCGGGGCGCGGCTGCGGCACGATCCGACGGTCCTGCTCGCGATATTGCTGCTGCTGTTGCTGGAACTGCTGCCGCTGCAGGCTGTTGCGCAATTGCTGCAGCTGGTTCTGCTGGATCAGCCGGTTGGCGCTGGGATTGACGGACTGAGCCGCAGCAGATTGCATGATTCCGGCGAGGGTTGCCACCGCCAGCATTGCCGACATCAGAACTGTCGATAGGCGAAGCGTCGACATCAGTTCGTTCCCGTACAGATATAACCTCCTCTCTATATAGGGCGTTCGTCTCGATCTGCCATGGGCGGGTCTGCCATGGGCCGATCTGCCACGGGTTGGCGAAATCCCTGAGGAAGCGGCCTGGCCGCACTTGACAGAAAAGATCGATTGACCGCTCTATCGGGCGCGGATCTCGGGCTCAATCGCTGCTGACTCGAGGCACAATCGGGAGCATATTGATGAAAAGCAGGCAAGTATATTTCGCGGCGCTACTGGGCAGCATCTGTATTCTTGGCCCGGTGGCAGTCGCGGCGCAAACCAAGACCGACAAGGCGGCGCCTGCCGCCGCAGCGCCCGCCCCTGCTGCCGGCCCGACATTGCCTGGCGGCGCCTCGGCGCTGTCCGAGACACATGGCGACTGGACGGTCAATTGCCAGGTAACCGGCACGGCCAAGGTTTGCAGCCTGTCGCATCAGCAGTTCAACAAGCAGTCCAACCAGCGCCTGCTGGCGATCGAGCTGTCGAGCAAGAGCGGCGAGGATGCCGCCGGAACGCTGGCGCTGCCGTTCGGCCTGGCGCTCGCCAAAGGAGTCAGCCTGACCATCGACGACCAGAAGCTGGAAGGCAGCTTGCCGTTCAACACCTGCCAGGCCGTCGGCTGCCTGGTGCCGGTGGCGTTCGATGCCAGCGTCACGCCGCTGCTCAAGGCAGCCACCACGCTGAAGATCGACGCCTTCGCGGCCGACACCGGTCAAGCGGTGAGTTTCACTATCCCGCTCAACGGCTTCGGCGGCGCACTGGCACGGACCGCGGAACTCTCGGCGGACTGAGCGGAAAACGTCCGGTCACTCAACCTCGCGCAGCCGGTACCCCACCCCGGTTTCGGTGGTGATGTAGCGCGGCTGGTCGGGCGACTTTTCGATCTTCTGCCGGAGCTGGCGGACATAGACCCTGAGATACTGCACGTCGGTCGAATCGCCCCACACCTGCTTCAGAATGAAATGGTGGGTCAGCACCTTGCCGGCATGCTGCACCATAATACGCAATATGTCGTATTCCTTGGGGGAGAGCTTTATCTCCTTGCCTTCGACCTTGACGATGCGCTTGACCAGGTCGACCGAGAGATCGCCGGTCTGAAACACCGGCTTTTCGCCCTGCTGCTGGAATTTGTGGCGCAGCGCGACGCGGATGCGGGCGACAAGCTCGTTCATGCCGAACGGCTTGGTGATGTAGTCGTCAGCGCCGAGTTCGAGCGCCGCGACGATGCCGGCTTCGTCGGTGCGGCTGGACAGGATGACCACGGGCACGTCGAGGCCGTCGTCGCGCCATTTCCGCAGGAGATCGAGGCCACCCATGCCGGGCAGGCCGAGGTCGAGCAGGATCAGATCCGGCTTTTGTGCATCGACGAGTTCGATCGCAGCCTTGGCGTTGGGCGCTTCGCTGACCGCATAGCCCTGGCTGCCGAGGCCGACGCGCAGCAGTTTGCGGATCGGCGGCTCGTCATCGACGACCAGTATGCTGACATTGGAATTTGTCATGCCGGATCACCAGATGCTTGCTCGTCCACACCTGATACGTCCGTATCGGACGATTGTACCAACCTCGGCATGCGGATTGTGAAGACTGCGCCCGGGCGATCGCTGCGGTTCGCCGCCATGATCGTGCCGCCCATCGCCTCGATGAAGCCCCGGCAGATCGACAGGCCGAGCCCGGTGCCGGCCTGGACCTGATCGCGCTTGCGCACCCGGTAAAAGCTGTCGAAGACGCGCTCCAGGTCGGCGGGCGGAATGCCCGGTCCCTCATCCATGATCTGCAGCGCGACGGAGCCATTGTCGGCCCAGCCCTGCAGCCGGATTGTCGATCCCTGTGGCGCGTATTTCGCGGCATTGTCGAGCAGATTGAACAGCATTTGTTCGAACAGCACGGGATCAAGCTTCAGCATCGGCAGGTCGGCCGGAATATCAACCTCGGTCTTGTGCCCGGCAGTGATCTTGCGTGCCCGCTGCAAGGCCGAGCCAACGACATCGCCGACATAGTGCAGGGCGAAATTCGGTTCCATGGCGCCCGATTCAATCTTGGTCATGTCGAGCAGATTGGCGATGAAGCGGTTCAGCCGTTCGGACTCGTCGAGCACGGTGGTCAGCAGCTCGGCCCGATCGTCCTCGGGCAGTGCCGGCGCAAATTCCCTGAGCGTGCCGGCCGCGCCCATGATTGCCGCCAGCGGCGTCTTCAGATCATGCGAGATCGACGTCAGCAGTGCCGAGCGCAAGCGGTCGGCCTCGGCCACCAGCCTGGCGCGGTCGACATCGGCGACCAGCTGGATGCGCTCGATGGCAACCGCCGCCTGGTCGGCCAGCGCGTCGAGCAGGCGCTGTTGCTCGGGCGTCAAGAGCGGCCCCTGCTTGTCATTGTCGAGGCCGACGACGCCGATGGCGGTACGGCCGGTCCGCAAGGGCAGGTAGAGCCGTTTTGCCCCGGGCAGGGTATCGGCGCCACGGCCGGCAGCCCGGTTGTGTTCCCAAGCCCAGCGTGCAGCCGCGATGTCGGCCTCGGCCAGCGTGTCATCGGGGGGATAACCGGCCTTGACGGTGATCGTGCCTTCTTCCGGCAAAAGCAGCACCACGCGCAGCTTCAGCATCGAGGCGATCTGGAAGGCTGTGGCCCACAAAACGTCGTCGAGCGTGCCGGCGCCGGCGAGCTTCTTTGAAAAGAGGTAGATGTCCTCGGTGGCCCGGGCGCGTGAACGGGCGGCGGCTGCCTGACGCTGCACACGCGCCGTCAGATTGCTGGCGATGACGGCAACGACGAGGAAGACGGCGAAGGCAACGATGCTCTCCGGATCGCGGATCGTCATCGTGTAGCGCGGCTCGAGAAAGAAGAAGTTGAAGGCAATGGCGCTGAGGAAACAGGCGTACAGCGCCGGCCACAGGCCAAAGGTCACTGCCGATGTCAGCACCGCCAGCAGCAGCACGCTGGCAAGGTTGCGAACGTCGAGGAACTGATCGAGGATGGCGCTGACGGCAAGCGCGCCGGCGACATAGACGGTCGAGAAAAGATAAGGCCAGATTTGAAATGGCGTCTGCTCGGCCGCCGCCTTGACCCTCGACGTGGCCTCGTTGTCGCGCTCCGTTCCTGAAATGACATGGACGCTGATATCGCCGGCATTGCGGATCAGATCGTAGGTGAGCGAACCCTCGATCAGTTCGCGCCAGCGCGAGCGGGTCGGCCTGCCGACGACGATATGGGTGAAGTTGTTGGCCGTGGCGTGGCGGACGATGTCCTGGGCGACGTTCTGGCCCGGAATGGTCGTCACCTCGGCGCCGAGCTGCTCGGCCAGGCGCAAGAGCGTGGCCAGCTGGTCCTTGTCTTCCTCCGACATGGCGGCCGAACGCGGCGTGTCGACATGCAGCGCCGTCCACGGTGCGCGCAGCCGGTCGGCCAGCCGGCGCGCATAGCGGACACGAGACGCTCCGCCCGGACGCGCATCGACGCAGACGAGCACCCTTTCGCCCGCCGCCCAAGGGCCGGGAATCGCGTGCGACTGCATGTGGTTGAGCAACTGCTCGTCGACGCGCTGGGCGGTGCGGCGCAGCGCCAATTCCCGAAGCGCGGTCAGATTGCCCGGCGAGAAATAGTTTTCGACTGCGCGCTGGGCAGTGTTGGGGAAATAGACCTTGCCCTCTTTCAGCCGCTTGATCAGGTCGTCGGGCGTGAGGTCGATGATCTCGATGTCATCGGCCTGGTCGATGATGGAGTCCGGGACCGTTTCGCGCACCCTGACCCGGGTGATCTGCGCCACCACGTCATTCAGGCTCTCGACATGCTGGATATTGAGCGTGGTGTAGACATCGATGCCGCGCGTCAGGATTTCCTGGACGTCGAGATAGCGCTTGGGGTGGCGGCTGCCTGGCGCATTGGTGTGGGCGAGTTCGTCGACGAGCACCAGCGCCGGCCGGCGGGCGAGAATGGCATCGATGTCCATCTCGTCCAGCACGCGGTCCTTGTAGTCGACCTTCTGGCGCGGGATCACCTCGTAGCCTTCGACCAGCGCCAGTGTTTCCTTGCGGCCGTGGGTCTCCACGACGCCGACCACTACGTCGACGCCGTCAGCCAGCCTGGCGCGGCCGGCCATCAGCATTTCATAGGTCTTGCCGACGCCGGGGGCAGCGCCGAGAAATATCCGCAGACGGCCGCGCTCTTCCCGTTCCGCATGCTCGAGCAGCGCGTCCGGAGAGGGTCTGGTATCGTTGCTTCTGGCGTCCGGCATCAGGCTCGATCATGAACGGCGCCGAGGATCGTGTCGATCCCCGGCCCCTGGCTTCAGAGATTGTCTCTCACTGCTTGGTATCGTCCAGTGCCAGGTTGAGCGCCAGCACATTGACGACCGGCTCGCCGAGGAAGCCGAGTTCGCGGCCTTCGACATGGCTGTCGACAAGCGCCTTGACCTTGGCTTCGTCGAAGCCCCTGGCCTTGGCCACCCGAGCGACCTGGAAATAGGCGGCGTCCGGGCTGATAGCGGGGTCGAGGCCGCTGCCGGACGTCGTCACCAGATCCATCGGCACCGGCTGGTTCGGGTTCTCCGCCTTCAGCTTTGCAACATCGCCCTTGATGCGGTCGATCAGCTTGGGGTTGGTTGGACCGAGATTGGAGCCGCTGGACGCTGCGGCGTTGTATCCGTCGCCGGCAGCCGAGGGGCGGCCATGGAAATACTTGTCGTCGGCAAAGCCCTGGCCGATCAGTTCGGAGCCGATGACCGTGCCGTTTTTCTCGATCAAGCTGCCATTGGCCTTGTGCGGAAACAGCGCCTGGGCGATGCCGGTCATGCCCAGGGGATAGATCAGGCCGGTCAAAACGGTGAAAAAGACGATCATGATAACAGCGGGTCTTATCTGAGTGAGCATGGACGTATTTCCTTAAGTGAGGCCGAGGCCGGTGACGATCATGTCGATCGCCTTGATGCCGACGAAGGGAACGATGATGCCGCCGAGGCCGTAGACCAGCAGGTTGCGGCTGAGCAGCGCGCCGGCGCCGATGGCGCGGTATTTGACGCCTTTAAGCGACAGCGGGATCAGAGCGATGATGATCAGCGCGTTGAAGATGATGGCCGACAGGATGGCGCTCTGCGGCGTCGCCAGATGCATGATGTTGAGCGCTTGCAGGGGGCCGATTGTATGTCCCGGCGCAACGTAGAAGACGGCAAACATGGCCGGGATGATGGCGAAGTATTTGGCGACGTCATTGGCGATCGAGAAGGTCGTCAGCGAGCCGCGCGTCATCAGCAGCGCCTTGCCGATCTCGACGATCTCGATCAGCTTGGTCGGGTCACTATCGAGGTCGATCATGTTGCCGGCCTCGCGGGCGGCAACCGTGCCGGTGTTCATGGCGACGCCGACATCGGCCTGCGCCAAGGCCGGCGCGTCGTTGGTGCCGTCACCGCACATGGCGACCAGCTTGCCCTTGGCCTGTTCGTCGCGGATCAGCTTCAGCTTGTCCTCGGGCGTGGCCTGGGCGAGGAAATCGTCGACGCCGGCTTCGGCTGCGATCGCCGCCGCAGTCATCGGATTGTCGCCGGTGATCATCACGGTGCGGATGCCCATTTTGCGCAGTTCGGCAAAGCGCTCGCGGATACCACCCTTGACGATGTCCTTGAGGTGGACGACGCCGAGCAGGCGGCCGTCACGCTCGACGGCCAGCGGCGTGCCGCCGGCCTTGGCGATCTCGTCGGCGATCGCCTGGAGATCCTTGACGGTGTCGCTGCCGGGGCGCGTGCCGTGAGTGGCCGATGTCGACTGGCTGACATAGGCGAGAACCGAATCGACGGCGCCCTTGCGCACCGACGAGCCATCGATGTCGACGCCGCTCATCCGGGTCTGCGCGGTGAAGGGCACGAAGCTGGCATGCAAGGTTGCCATGTCACGGGCGCGGATGGCGTATTTCTCCTTGGCCAGCACGACGATCGAGCGTCCCTCAGGCGTCTCGTCGGCGAGCGAGGCGAGCTGCGCGGCATCGGCCAGTTCCTGTTCGGTGACGCCCTTGACCGGCCGAAATTCGGTGGCCTGGCGGTTGCCGAGCGTGATGGTGCCGGTCTTGTCGAGCAAAAGCGTATCGACGTCGCCCGCCGCTTCGACGGCACGGCCGGACATGGCCAGCACGTTGAAGCGCACCAGGCGGTCCATGCCGGCAATGCCGATGGCCGACAGCAGGGCGCCGATGGTGGTCGGGATCAAGGTGACGAACAGCGCGACCAGCACCGTCACCGGGATATAGCCGCCGGAATAGGAGGCAAAGCTCGGGATCGTGGCGGTGGCCAGCACGAAGATCAGCGTCATGCCGACGAGCAGGATGTTGAGCGCGATCTCGTTGGGCGTCTTCTGGCGCGAGGCACCCTCGACCAGCGAGATCATGCGGTCGAGGAAGGTGTGGCCGGAGGCGGCTGATATGCGCACGCGAATCCAGTCGGACAGAACCTGCGTGCCGCCGGTGACCGCCGAACGGTCGCCGCCGGATTCGCGAATGACGGGTGCGGACTCGCCGGTGATTGCCGCCTCGTTGACCGAGGCCACGCCTTCGATCACTTCACCGTCGGACGGGATGATGTCGCCGGCTTCGACCAGCACGATGTCGCCAACCTTCAGGCTGGTGCCGGGCACCAGCTTGAACCTGGAGCGGTCTTCGCCGGCAAGCAGCTTGGCCTGGGTTTCGGTGCGCGCCTTGCGCAGCGAATCGGCCTGCGCCTTGCCGCGGCCTTCGGCGACGGCCTCGGCGAAGTTGGCGAACAGCACGGTGAACCACAGCCAGATGATGATCTGCAGCGTAAAGCCGAAATCGCCGCCGCCGGTGACGAGATCCTTGACGAACAGGACCGTGGTAAGAAGCGAGACGATGCCGACGACGAACATCACCGGGTTCCTGACCAGCGTGCGGGGGTCGAGTTTCCTGAAGGCGCCGCCGATGGCCGGCCACAGGATGCGGGCATCCATGATGACCGCGGATTTGGACTGGCTCATTTGATGGCTCCAGAATCTGAACTGTTGGCCGGCACCGACCGATCGGATGCCGAAAAGAGGGGCGGCGGACCATAGGCCAGCAGCCAGATCACGATCATGACTGCCGCGAGGCCGAGGAAGGTAGATACGCTGGGGAAGGGAGGGGGCGTTTCCTCCCCCTCATTGCCGGCTCGTGGGCCGGCTCGCGGCCGGGCCTTCATGCGTTTTGGGTAGAACCAGGACATGACAAGCCTCAGAATGTCTGGCCGTTGATGGCAGCCAGGTGCTCGACGATCGGTCCGATCGCCAGTGCCGGGAAGAAGGTCAGGCCGACGACGATCAGGATGACGCCGACGAGCAGGCCGACGAACAGCGGGCCGTCGGTCGGGAAGGTGCCGGCGGAAGCCGGAACCGTCTTCTTCGTCGCTAGCGAGCCGGCAATGGCAAGCGCTGGAATGATGACGAAGAAGCGACCCACCCACATGGAGATGCCGAGCGTGATGTTGTACCAGGGCGTGTTGCCGGAAAGGCCGCCAAAGGCCGAGCCGTTGTTGGCCGCCGCCGAAGTGTAGGCATAAAGAACCTCGGAGAAGCCATGCGGACCGCCATTGGCCATCGAGGCGACGGCGCTTGGCAGCACGACCGCTATTGCCGTGAAGACCAGCATGACCAGCGGCAGAGCTAGGATGGCGAGCATTGCCATCTTGACCTCCTTGGCCTCGATCTTCTTGCCGAGATATTCGGGCGTGCGGCCAACCATCAGGCCGGCGACGAACACGGTGATGACGATGAACATGACGATGCCGTAGAAGCCGGCGCCGACGCCGCCGACGATGACTTCGCCGAGCTGCATGTTGAGCATCGGGATCAGGCCGCCAAGTGCTGTGAACGAGTCATGCATGGCGTTCACCGCACCGCAGCTCGCAGCCGTGGTGATGACGGCGAATAGTGCCGAAGCGGCAATGCCGAAGCGGCTCTCCTTGCCTTCCATGTTGGCGCCGTCGACGCCCAGCGCATGGACCAGCGGATTGCCCGCGGCTTCCGCCCAGTAGCAGATAACGACGCCGGCGATGAACAGCACACCCATCGTGGCCAGGATCGCCCAGCCCTGGCGCTGGTTGCCGACCATGCGGCCGAAGACGTTGGTGAGTGCAGCACCCAGCGCGAAGATCGTCACCATCTGGATCATGTTGGAGATGGCGTCGGGGTTTTCGAAAGGATGCGCCGCATTGGCGTTGAAGAAGCCGCCGCCATTGGTGCCAATCATCTTGATGGCGACCTGCGAGGCGACCGGCCCAAGGGCGAGCGTCTGCTTGGCGCCCTCCAGCGTGGTGGCGTCGACATAAGGCCCGAGCGTCTGCGGCATGCCGAGCCAGACATAGACGAGGGTGAGCACGATGCTGAGCGGCAGCAGGATGTAGAGCGTGCAGCGGGTCATATCGACCCAGAAATTGCCGATCGATTTTGCCGAGGCGCGGGCGAAGCCGCGGATCAGCGCCACCGCGATGGCAATGCCGACGGCGGCCGACATGAAGTTCTGCACGGTGAGGCCGGCCATTTGCACGAGATAGGACATCGTGCTTTCGCCGCCGTAATTCTGCCAGTTGGTGTTGGTGACGAAGCTGACGGCGGTGTTGAAGGCGAGATTGGGCTCAACCGATGCCATCCCGGCCGGATTGTAAGGCAGGACGCCCTGCAGGCGTTGCACAAAGTACAGCACCAGGAAGCTGGCAAGGCTGAAGAAGATGATGCCGGCCGCATAGGCGGTCCAGTGCTGCTCCTCGCGTTCGCTGGTGCCCGAGATGCGGTAGAGGCCGCGCTCAACGGGCCCGAGTATTGGCGACAGCAATGTGCGGTCGCCGTTGAAGACGCGGTACATGTAGCCGCCGAGCGGCTTCACCAGCAAAACGACGATCCCGCAATAAACCAGGATCTGTATCCATCCGTTGAGTGTCATGGCTTTCCGTGCCTTGCTTCAGAAGCGTTCTGGGCGAACGAGGGCGTATGTCAGGTAGACGAGCAGGAACAAGGTCACGCCGCCACCGAGGATGTAATCGACAAGCATGGTGCGATCCTTCCGCTTAAAGAGCGTCGCAAGCTTTGATGTAGGCGAGGGAAAGACCGAAGAACAAAACCTCGATCCCGATGACGACGATTTCCATTTGTGTTGGTCCTTGCTTCTGCTTGTATTTGGCGCCAGTTGCTGGCAGGCCGTAAATTCCATGAGAACGACCCGCCGTAGCTTCGAAGGCTACGGCGTCCGGAGCGTTTTGCTCGTGGTGGAATATGGACCCGATCGCCATAAAGGTTCGAGACGGGGCCGGGAGGAAAGATATAAAATTCCTATAAAGATTTCCGGGAGATGGCTCCGTTCCGGGCCGCTAGAAACCGAGGCCATGATATCGCGACCCCTCTTGCGGCGCCGCCGTCTTTCGAAACAATGGGAACGCAAAGTGAGGGAAAAACAGATGCTCGACATGGCACCATCGAAACAGGCGGCGACATGGCTTTGCGCGCTTGCACGGGCGCTGGAAGCTGATGACGCCGAAGCGGCCGCCAACCTGTTCGTCGAGGACTGCTACTGGCGCGATCTGCTGGCTTTCACCTGGAACATCACCACGATGGAAGGCCGCGGTGCGATCCGCGACATGCTGCAAGCGACGCTGGCGGAAGCGAAGCCCTCACACTGGACGCTGTCCGGCGAGGCGACCTCGGATGAGGGCACCGTCGAGGCCTGGTTCACGTTCGAAACGTCGGTCGCGCGGGGCGAAGGGATTGTGCGCCTCACGGACGGCCGCTGCCGGACCTTGTTCACGGCGGTGCGGGAGCTCAAAGGGTTCGAGGAGAAAAAGGGACCGGCGCGGCCGCTAGGCATCCGTCACAAGGCCGATCCGAAGCGCGAAACCTGGGCGGAGGCGCGGGCGCGCGAGACGCGTGACCTCGGCGCCACCGAGCAGCCCTATTGCCTGGTGATCGGCGGCGGGCAGGGCGGCATCATGCTCGGCGCGCGGCTGAGGCAGCTCGGCGTGCCCACCATCATCATCGAGAAAAATGCGCGCCCCGGCGATTCCTGGCGCAACCGTTATCGCTCGCTCGTGCTGCACGATCCGGTCTGGTACGACCATCTGCCCTACATTCCGTTCCCGGAGAACTGGCCGGTGTTCACGCCCAAGGACAAGATGGGCGACTGGCTGGAGATGTACACCAGGGTGATGGAGCTCAACTACTGGGTCGCCACCAAATGCCTCAGCGCCAGCTATGACGAGGCCGAGAAGGTGTGGACTGTGGTGGTCGACCGCGTCGGCCGGCAGATCACGCTGAAGCCGAAGCATATCGTCTTTGCCACCGGCGCCTATGGCCCGCCACGCCAGATCGCGCTGCCCGGCGCCGAGACCTTCAAGGGCGAACTCCTGCATTCCAGCCAGTATGCAAGCGGCGAGAAATTCCGCGGCAGACGTGTCGCTGTCATCGGCGCGGCAAGCTCGGGGCACGATGTCAGCGTCGACCTCTGGGAGAGCGGCGCAGACGTCACCATGATCCAGCGGTCGCCGACGACAGTGGTGAAATCCGACACTCTGATGGAAGTCGGCTTCGAGATCTTCTCGGAAAAGGCTTTGGCGCGCGGCATCAGCACCGACAAGGCCGACCTGATCGTCGCGTCCACGCCGTTCGCGCTTGTACCCAAGGGCCAGCGGGATCTTTACGAGGTGATCAAGGCACGCGACGCAGACTTCTACGACCAGCTATGCGCCGCCGGCTTCGCCATCGATTTCGGCGAGGACGAGACCGGGCTGTTGATGAAGGCCTACCGCACCGGCTCCGGCTACTACATCGATGTCGGCGCCTGCGAACTGATCATCAATGGCGAGATCAAAGTGAAGAGCGGCGTCGGCATCAGTTCATTGACGCCGACCGGCATCCTGTTCGACGACCGCAGCGAGCTGGCCGTCGATGCGATCGTCGCCTGTACCGGCTACCAGTCGATGAACGAGACCGTGGCGGCCATCGTCTCGCGCGAGGTCGCCGACAAGGTCGGGCCATGCTGGGGCCTCGGCTCCGGCGTCAAGGGCGATCCCGGTCCTTGGCAAGGCGAGCTGCGCAACATGTGGAAGCCGACGGCGCAGGACGCGCTGTGGTTCCACGGCGGCAATCTGGCGCTGTCGCGGTTTTACTCGAAATATGTGGCGCTGCAGATCAAGGCGCGGATGGAAGGGATTGCGACGCCGGTGTTTGGGGCGGTGAGTAATTCGGGGTAAGGTTCGACCCCCACTCCGTCGAGCTTCGCTCGACACCTCTCCCCCGATCGACGGGGGAGAGGAATGGCGCGAAGCGATTCCAGCTGGCGCCTTTCCTCTCCCTCCGGAGGGGGGAGAGGTGGCTCGGCGAAGCCGAGACGGAGTGGGGGAAGGCGGTCCTCAAACGCGCCGCCGAAAGACAGACCATCTCCCATGAAGGGGAGACCAGCTAATCGTGCCTACGCCCGAAATGCCGTGCCGCGACCTCGACATGCGTATGGTGCGTGTGGGCCTCGAAGCGCTCGGTCTCGTTGTGGCCGGCGGCTTCGTTCGGCCACCAGACACCACCCACGACGATGCCGTCCGATGTGAGCCGCTGATCCGCGATCAGCGCCGCACCGACCGCATCGACGAAGGTAAAGCGCCCGGGGCGCAGTCTCAGCACCGCGACATCGCCGACACCGCCAACTTTCAGCGTCCCAAGCTCCGGCCTGGCGATCGCCTCGGCTGGCCTTTGCGTGGCGGCGCGCAGCACCTCGACCAGCGGCATGCCCAGCGCCATTAGCTTCGACATGCAGACCAGTATGTCGAAGGCCGGACCGTCGACGCAATAGAGATGCACGTCGCTGGAGATGACGTCGGGCGCGAGGCCCTCGGCCAGCATCGCTTTCGCCACGGCGAAGTCGAACGATCCCATGCCGTGGCCGATGTCGAAGATGACGCCGCGTTCGCGGGCCAGCCGCATGTCCGGCCGCACCGCGCCGGAGGCGAAGACCGGCGCGTTGGGGAACGGGCGAAAACAGTGCGTGAGGATGTCACCCTTGCGCAGCCGCGGCAGCACTTCGGAGCGGCCGGGCGGCGGCTCGTCTATATGCGCCATCAGCGGCAGGCCGGCCTGGTCGGCGGCTTCCAGCGCGAGATCGACCGGCGCGATGCCGCTGGCGCCGCCGGCATGCTTGCCGGAGCGCACTTTTACGCCGACGACGACATCGGCGTGCTCGCGCACCGCAGCCACCGTCTCGCGTGGCTCGCAGAGCCTGAGATCGCTGCATTCGCCGACAGAGACGCTTTGCGAGAAGCCGAATATGCCGGCAAAGGAGATGTTGACATAGGCCAGGATGCGCACCTTCGAGCGCTCGATGACATGGCGGCGAAAGCCCAGAAAATTGCCGGCGCCGGCGCTGCCGGCATCGATGAAGGTGGTGGTGCCGCTCTTGGCCGCCAGCCGGTCGGCGTCGACGCCAAGCGAGGTGCCGCCCCAGTAGACATGGCTGTGCAGGTCGATGAGGCCGGGTGTGACGATGCAATCACGAGCATCGACTATCTTGGTGGCGTGCTCGGCATCGATCGCCGCCTCGATGGCCACGATGCGTCCGCCCGCAACGGCGACATCGCGCGGCGCGTCCAGGCCCGAGGCCGGATCGATCAGGCGGCCGCCCTTGATCAGGAGATCGAACTGCATCGGCGCCTGCCTCTCTTCGTTTTGGGGCATGATCTCTGGACAAAACGGTTTCCGTTTGTCCGAGAAAACCGGTTTCCACTTTTCGAGATCATGCCCCGACTGGTCAAACCGGCCGGTAGGCGACGGCTTCGACCTCGATTTTGATATCGATCATCAGCCGCGATTCGACCGTGGTGCGGGCCGGCGGATTCTTCGGGAAGTGCTTGGCGTAGACGGCATTGAAGGCGCCGAAGTCGCGCGCGTCCTCGAGCCAGACCGTGGTCTTGACGACATCGTCCATGGTGCAACCGGCCAGCGCGAGTGCCGCCTTCACATTCTGCAGCACCTGCTCGGTCTGCTCGGTGATGCCGCCCTTGACCACGATGCGGTCGCTGTCGACCGGCACCTGGCCTGAGATGTAGACGAAATCCCCGGCGCGCACGGCCGGCGACAGCGGCACGTGGGATGTTCCAAAACACTCTTTAGGCAAAGGAAACTCCTGTTCAGAATGGCGGGCCGCGCCCCGTTTTCGACGACCGCTCTACGCCTGTCCCGGTGATCCTCATAGGGGGCTTTTTGGAAAGCAGCATTTTTCCAAACGCGTGTTGCTTTATCGCAGGCTCGCCAGCATCTTGCGCGTCGCATTTTCCCGACAGGAGATTTCAATGACCTTCGACAAGAACCCGTTTCCAGAGGGCGATGCCGATCGCCACGCGCTCTGGGAAATGTTGGTGCGGCGCGACATCGACGCCTTTATCGGTCAGGACTGGTCGATGGTCGAGGATGATTTCCTCGCCGACAGCTTCTTCGGCATGCATGCGCATTTCCTCAGCGATGCCGACGCCTGGCGTCTGCAATTCCCGAGCCTTGCCGTCTATCGCGACGAATGGCTGCGCCAGGCCAAGGAGACGGCGGCGGCCAGATTCGCCGAGCCGCTGCGCGAGGCGCTGTTTCGCGTCACCAACATGCGCGACATCGATGTCGATGGCGACCGCGCCGTGCTGCACAAGAAGTTCAACGGCTCGGTGGCCAAGGCCGATGGCAGCGTCGACAAGCTGAAATGGCAGACGCTGTATTTTTGCAGGAAGGTGGCGGGCCACTGGAAGATCGGCGGCTTCGTCGGCTACATGCCACATCCCTTGGGGATCTGAGGTTTACCCGCTTATGCTATTGCCGGCTTCGCGCACGAAGACGTCCGCTTCCGGGCTGCAGCTGTAAAAGCTCGCCAACCGAACCCACTCGAGCTCAAGCGAGTTGAACGGGACAGGTTCGTCCCACAGGGCTAGCGGGAGCGGTGGTCGAACACGACCGCCATGGTCTTACCAATTGCCGCCATGACGACGAGTTCGACGAGATCGTCGTCGCTGTCGACACAGGTTGGATCCATGCGGCGGATGGCGTCGAGCGCCGCTCTAGTCGAGACGGTATCGCCGGCGCGGAATCTGGAAAGCGCAGAGGAAACAAGGTTCTGGGTTGTCACGTCGATGACAGGTACGCTCGGCACTACGTTCATGGCTTCCTCCTGCCAAGAACCCTCTCCCGAAGGAAATAATACGCCGAACGACGGCGTGTGCCAGCGGAATCGTGGTCCGACCAGATTGCCGGGAGGGCACGTTTGCGTGTTTGATAGGGTCGAGCCCACAGCGTCCAGGACCGGATATGAAACTGTACTTCAGCCGCAATCCCAATCCGCGCCTTGCGGTAGCAACGGCACGTCATCTGCAGGCCAAGGTCGAGTGTGAGTTCGCGGCACCCATGGCGCCCCGGCAGGCTGAGCGGTTTCGTCAGCTCAATCCCAATCTTACCCTGCCGATATTGGCATGGACGGGCGGCAGCCTGTGGGAAGCCGACGCCATAGCCTGCCTTCTGTCGCGCGAAGCGGGTTCGGATTTCTGGCGCGGCGGCGGCGACCAACCCGACATGATCCGCTGGCTGAGCTGGGGCAAGGAAAATTTCGTGCGGGCCTGCGACACCGTGCATTTCGAGCGCGGAACCAAGCAGCGCTACGGGATTGGGCCCGTCGACCAGACCAAGGTCGAGGAGGGGCTGGCGGAGTTCCGCATCGCGGCAGCGATTCTCGAGGCGGAGCTCGCCAAGCGGCCATGGCTTGTGGGCAAGTCGCTCTCCTATGCCGATTTCCGCATGGCGACGTTTTTGCCGTTCAACGATCCAGCCGGCCTGCCGCTGGCGGACTATCCCTCTGTTCTGGGTTGGTATCGCCGGCTCGAAGCCATCGATGCCTGGCGCGATCCCTTCGACGGGCTGGACGCGCCGCTTCTGCCGCCGGTCAACTCCGCTTGATGTGCTTCCCTTTGGGCAGATGGGCTGATGTGTGGCGCTTTGGCAGCATAGGTGTGGAACAGCGGGCGAGTTGCCATGGCGCGCTCGACGGCTCGCGGCCGGGTTGATAAGCCCTGTCCGCAAGGAGAGTCGTGACATGACCGTAGCCATCGAGATGGGACAGACGACGGCGGGTGCGCCGGCGGCGCTCGACCTTGAGGAGCTGCTGGCGACCCGGCTTCTGGTGCAAGGCAATTCCGGCTCCGGCAAATCGCACCTTTTGCGCCGGCTCCTGGAGCAGAGCGCGCCCTGGGTGCAGCAGACCATCATCGACCCGGAAGGCGATTTCGTCTCGCTGGGCGACCATTACGGCCATCTGGTCATCGATGCCGAGGAGCATACGGAGCGTGGCCTGCAAGCAGCCGGCGAGCGGGCGCGCATCCACCGCGTCTCCACGGTGCTCAATCTCGAAGGGCTCGATGCCGAGAACCAGATGCGGCGCGCCGCTGCCTTTCTCGGCGGGTTGTTCGAGGTTGCCCGCGAGCATTGGTATCCGATGCTGGTGGTGGTCGACGAAGCGCAGCTGTTCGCGCCCGCCGTGGCCGGCGAAGTGTCCGACGAGGCGCGAAAGCTCTCGCTCGGCGCCATGACCAATTTGATGTGCCGCGGCCGCAAGCGCGGCCTTGCCGGCATCATCGCCACGCAGCGGCTGGCAAAGCTCGCCAAGAATGTCGCGGCGGAGGCGTCCAATTTCCTCATGGGCCGTACCTTCCTCGATATCGACATGGCGCGCGCCGCCGACCTTCTGGGCATGGAACGGCGTCAGGCCGAGGCGTTTCGAGACCTGGAGCGCGGGCACTTCATGGCGTTGGGCCCAGCGCTGTCGCGCCGTCCGCTGGGCGTGCGCATCGGCCAGACCGAGACCAGCCCGCGCAACGGTACGCCGCGGCTGATGGCAATGCCGGAAACAGCGCTTGAAGACGCGCGCGCCATCATCCTGGCGGCGCCGCCGCCCGAGACGATGCGCGCGCCGCGCCGGATGGCGTCGCCGGAGCTGCTCGACCAGCTGATGGCGGCCAAATCGGCGGCGATGGAGATCCGCCCGGAACCTGCGGAACCGGCGGTAAGCGCCGAGGATATGGCCGAGCGGCGAGAGCGGGTGGACCGTGTCCTGCGCGCCATCCTGGCGCAGCCCGATGCGGGTTTCCGCGTCATCGGCGTGCTTTATCAGGAGTTCGTCGTCCGCTGCCGCATCGAAGGCCTCGCTTCGGTGGTGCCGGACCTCTCAGAATTCCGTCGCATGCTGACGCGTGCCCGCGCCGGGCTCGGCGCCGACATGGCAGGCGATGACGCCTGGCAGGACGTTTCCGTGCGCGCCTCGCTGCTGCCCGAGGACATGCAGGGCGTGTTCATGATGATCGCCCGCGCCGCCAAGGAGGGCTGGCCGTGCCCGAGCGACGCGGCGATCGCGCGCGCCTACGGCTCGCATTCGCTGCGCCGCGCCCGGCGGCTGCTCACCTATATCGAGGAGCAGGGCCTCATCGTCTGCCAGCTCGACGGCACCGGCCGCCGCACGGTGACGCTGGTCGAGCTCGCCTGGGCGACGGCGCCGGGCGACCCCAATGCCGCGGAGGCGGAACAGGGCAGCCTGGCGCTCTGAAAGGCGAACAGGCAGCTACCTGACTTGCTTGCGCGGTTCTGAACAAGATGTGTTTCGCCGATCGGCGCGCGACGATTTATGATGGGTTTCCGAGAATCGCAGAACGGTTCGGGCGGGAGGGTTGTCCGGTGCGGTTGAAATCTCTGGCTGTCTTTGTCTTTGGCCTCCTCGCCGTCGCCGGCATCGCCTTGACGATGTCTGCCCGGTCTTTTGCCGCGTCCTCCGATATACCGGCCTGGCTGCAGGCCCACGTCGGCAATGACGACGGCGAGATTTCGCAAGTGGTGCTGGAGCGGGCGCGCGCGCTTTACCTGAAAAAGGTCGCGCAAGGCGCGGTCCACAATGGCTGCTATTTCGCCATGGATGCGACGCGCCCCGGCGATCTCGGCAATGGCGTGCTAGGGCGGCGCTACTACGTCATTTGCGAGGCCAAGCAGTCGTTCAGGGCGATCTCGTCGGGCCATGGCGGCGGCCGCAATTTGAAAGGCGTGGTCGATTTCTCCAACGGCAAACGCTGCGCGAAAAACTTCGGCAATGCCCTGGACTCGTCCTTGACGACCGGTGGCGCCTATATGACCGGCGAGGCAAAGACCTCATTCAAGGGTTTTTACCGCATCGGCGCAAAAAAGGACCAGGCGCTGCTGCGCACCTTCATCCAGTTCGACGGTGAGGGGGAGACGGCGAATGCCAGGCAGCGGGTGATCGGTGGCCACGCGGCGCGGCTGTTGCGCGGCATGTGCCTGCGCAAGAACCCGAACAGCTCCTATGCCGACCATGACGGCTTCGTGCCATACGGCAAGCTGGTGGATTATGCCGGCGGCCGCAGCAATGGCTGCACCAGCTGGTCGCCGTCCGACGCCGACCAGATCATTTCGATGGTGAAGGGCAATCCGACGACGCTCTATATCTACCCGGAATCGCGCGACATCACCGCCGTTGGTAAATCGGGCGCCTATTGGAATGCGTCCTGCCTGAAGGAGATCGGCAAGCCGAAATTCTGGCCGCGAAAGAGCCTTGAGCCGATCATCGCGCAATACGCCAAGGACAACCCGCCACCGCCGCCACAACCGTTGCCGATCTGCACCGGGCCGTGAGGGATGAGTCCTCGGCTCGGCATTGTCGGCGGCGCGGACTGGCTGGGCGGCGCCGCCGATCCGATGGGCTCTACTGATTGATCTCGGGTTCGACGAGCTTTGCCAGATTGCGCAGCGACTCCTGCCAGCCGAGATAGCAGGCTTCGGCCGGAATAACGTCCGGAATGCCGGCCTGCGTGATGTCGAGTTCCGTGCCGACCGACACTTTCTTCAGGAGCACGGTCACTTCGATCTGGCCGGGCAAATTGGGGTCGTCGAACCTGTCGGTGTAGCGCAGGCGCTCGCCGGGAACGAGTTCGAGATATTCGCCGCCGAAGGAATGGCTGCCGCCCGTCGTGAAGTTTCGGAACGACATCTTGAAGGCGCCACCGACTTTCGCGTCGAAGCTGTGTACCGTGCAAGTGAAGCCGTTCGGCGGAAGCCATTTCGCCAGCGCGTCGGCTTCTGTGAATGCGCGGTAGACCTTCTCCGGGCTGGTCGTCAGAACGCGGTGCAAACGTACGGTGCTTGGCATCTCTTCGGTATCCTTTGTGGTTTCGTTGTCCGATGCCCCAAGGACGGGTGAACCTCACCCGGTCCGACATAGCCTGTCAAATTTTCTTGAGCCCTTTGCCCGCGGCCATCCGCCCGCGACTTCGACCGCCGCCTCAGGCAGGCGGTCGTGTCGCGTCAAATTGCATGCATCATTGACAGGTTGCCTAACTTTTCGGCGCGGATCTCACAATTTATTAAAATTTTAAGTCTCTCCTACAAAGTTGTATTAGGATCAGCTTAACACCTTCGGCATTATCTATTAAATGATGGGCGACGATCTCCTTGGTGTACTATAGAATGATTCCCTGGAACGACGGATCAATTTAAGAGTTGATCCGAAATGGTCGCTCGAAGGTTGTCGAACGACCAAGGCAGCACGCGCAAGGAGTGTCGGAATGACCACAGTCCTCAACGCCAAAGGCATTCCACTTCCGTATACCGGCGCTTCCACCCATTGGTTCTCGGCGACTGGAGGCGCGCCTTACCGCTACGGCACCTCGGGCAACGATTCCTTCTGGGGCGACACCAACGTCAAGGTCACCATGTATGGCGGCGCGGGCGACGACTATTACCATCTCTATTCGACGATCAACAAAGCGGTCGAGAACTACGGCGCGGGCGTCGACACGATCGATACCTGGATGAGCTACAAGCTGCCCGCGAATTTCGAGAACCTCGTCGTCACCGGCGACGGCCACTATGCCTTCGGCAATGGTCAGGACAACATCATAACGGGCGGCGCTGGCAGCCAGACGCTGGACGGCGGCAAGGGCAATGACGTGCTGATCGGCGGCGCCGGCGCCGACACCTTCATCATCACCAAGGGCAATGGCAGCGACCTTATCTCCGATTTCGGCGCGACCGACACGGTGCGCCTCAACGGCTATGCCTTCACCTCGTTCGAGGCCGTCCACGCCAATATGGTCCAGGTGGGATCGAACGTGCAGCTGAACCTCGGCTCGAGCGAGGTGCTGGTGTTCCACAACACCACGATCGACAAGTTTCAGCCCGGCCAGTTCGAGCTGCCGATCGACAAGACCGGCATGACGCTGTCTTTCAACGACGATTTCAACACGCTGAGCCTGTGGAACGGCCAGAGCGGCATCTGGGATTCCAATTTCTGGTGGGGGGCGCAGAACGGCAGCTCGCAGCCCCAGAACGGCGAGCTGCAATGGTATATCGACGCCAATTATGCGCCGACCAGCTCGGTCCATCCGTTCAGCGTCGCAAGCGGCGTGCTCACCATAACCGCGGCGCATACGCCCGACGACATCAAGCCGCTGATCAACAATTACGAATACACTTCCGGCATACTGACGACGCACGACACCTTCTCGCAGACCTATGGCTATTTCGAAATGCGGGCCGATCTCCCGGAAAACGCCGGCGCGTGGCCGGCCTTCTGGCTTCTGCCCGAAGACGGTTCATGGCCACCGGAACTCGACGTGATCGAAATGTATGGGCAGAACCCGAATGCGCTTCTCATGACCGCGCACACAAATGAGACGGGAACCCACACCACGGTCGGGTCGACGGTGAATGTCTCCAACACCGACGGCTATCACACCTATGGCCTGTTGTGGACGCCGGACAAGCTGGTCTGGACCTATGATGGCGTCCAGGTCGCGGAAGCGGCGACGCCGTCCGATATGAACAAGCCCATGTATATGCTGGTCGACCTTGCGGTCGGCGGTCAAGCCGGCGCGCCGCCCGACCATCTGGCGACGCCCGCGCAAATGAAGATCGACTATATCCACGCCTATACGCTGAACGATTTGCAGCAGAGCCATCTGAGCACGACAGCCGAGCACGCCGTCTAGATGTCACGGGACCGCGCGCCACTCAGGGATGCGGCCATCGGCCTGCGCCCGGTTTTCCTGCGCGGCATCGCCGATATCGGCATCTTTTCGTTGCTGATCAACATCCTTCTCCTGGTGATCCCGCTCTATTTGCTGCAGGTCTATGACCGGGTGTTGCCGTCCTCCAGCGTCGAGACTCTGCTTTATCTCTCCGTCATGGCGGTGGTCGCGCTCGCCTTCCTCGGCCTGCTGGACGCGGTCCGCGCCATCTACGCGCAGCGTGTTGCGGCCACCGTCGACCAGAAACTGGGCGCGCGGACGTTCGCCGCCTCGCTTGGCGCCAGACATGCCGGCAGCGGGCTGTCGCCGCTGAACGACCTTGCCACTGCTTGCGCCTTCATCAGGTCGCGCGGCGTGGCGGTGTTGTTCGACCTGCCGTTTGCGCCCGTCTTCCTGGCCTTGCTCTATTTCATCCATCCCGTCCTGTTCTGGCTGACGCTCGCCGGCGCCGTGCTGCTGTTTCTCTTGGTCGTGGCCAACCAGCTTGCCATCGGCAGGAACGATGCCATGTCGGCGGAACGCTCGGCGGTGGCCAGCCAGGCGGAACAGGCCTTCGCCCGCAACACCGACACGCTGCGCGCCATGGGCATGGTGCAAAATGCCGCCGCGGTCTGGGGACAACACGTTGCTGAGGCGCTGACCCTGCATGACCGTTCCGGAAGCGCCAATGCGATCTTCAGCGCGACGTCGCGGGCGCTGCGCATGATGCTGCAACTGGCGATCCTCGGCGCCGGCGCGTGGCTGGTGCTACAAGGGCAGATGACCGCCGGCATGATCTTCGCTTCGTCGCTGGTGTCGTCGCGCGCGCTGCAGCCGCTCGACCAGCTGATCGGATCCTGGCGGCAGATCGTCGACGCCAAGCGATGCTGGAAGCGGCTGGACACCGCCCTTGCGGCGCAACCAGCGCAGGGGCGCAAGCTCGCACTGCCCGATCCATTGGGCGCGATTTCGGTGCAGGATCTGTTCTTCATCGCGCCGACTGCGGCTTTCGGCACGGAGCCCATCCTCAAGCGGTTGAATTTTGCCATCGGCGCCGGCGAAGCGGTGGCGATCGTCGGCCCGAGCGGGGCCGGCAAATCGACGCTGGCGAAATTGCTTGTGGGCGCGCTGCAGCCGACCGGCGGCGCGGTCAGGGTCGACGGCGCCGACCTGAGGAGCTGGGACGAAACCCAGCTTGGCAGGCATATCGGCTATCTCGCGCAGGAGGTGGAGCTTTTCCCGGGATCGATCGCGCAAAATGTCGCCCGCTTCGAACCCGACGCCGATGACGCCGCGATCGTCGAAGCGGCCAGGCGCGCCGAGGCGCATGAGCTGATTCTCACGCTGCGCGACGGCTATCAGACCATGATAGGCCCGTCGCATACCGTGCTGTCGGGCGGCGAGCGCCAGCGGATAGGGCTGGCGCGCGCCTTCTACGGCAAGCCACGCATGCTGGTGCTGGACGAGCCCAACGCCCATCTCGACGGCAGTGGGGAGGCGGCGCTCGAAGGGATGCTTTCGGCCGCGCGAAGTGTAAGCGTCACGACAGTCGTCATCACGCATCGCCCTTCGATCGCCGCGGCCTGCGACCGCGTCATGGTCCTGCGCAACGGCATGGTCGAAGCTTTCGGCCCTGCGAGCGAGGTGCTGAGGCAACCGGCGGCCGGCAAGGCCGGGAGCGCGGTGGTGACAGGCTCGTTCGTGCCGACCGTGCGCCCGCACAGCGTCCGCTTCGGGTCATAGACGATGATGCAGCAGAGCCTCGCCTTCGAAGGTCGACCGCGCACCGACTTCCGCCGCATGGCCGTCGTCGGCTACGTGGCCATAGCGCTCTTCGTCGGCTGCTTCGGCTATTGGGCGGCGAACGCGCCGCTCTCCGGCGCGGTGATCACCTCCGGCACGATCTCGGCGACGGGCGGCAACATCCTCATCCAGCACCCCGAGGGCGGCATCATCGAGCAGTTGCTGGTGCATGAAGGCGACCGCGTGCAACAAGGCGAACCGCTGGTCCTGCTCGACCGCAGGGCGGCTCAGACCGACCTCAACCGGCTGACCAGACAGACGATCGCGCTCAGGGCAAGTGCCGCGCGACTTGAGGCCGAGCGCGACGGATCGGACAGGCTGGCGCCGATCGCCGAAGCAGCACCCGCGCCGTTCCAGCGCGATTTCGACAATCTGGTGCACGAACAGCAGAAGGAGTTCGAGGCCAGGCTCGCCCGGTTCCGCTCCGAGCAGTCGATCCTGGCGCAGCGCGTCGCCATGCATCGTGAGTCGGCGCTGGGACTGGAGGCGCAGAAACTCGCCATCCAGCAACAGGCCGAGATCGTGAAGAAGGAACTCGGCATCAAGACCGGCCTGCTCGACAAGGGTCTCACCAACCGCAGCGAATATTCGCAGCTTCTGCGCAGCGAGGCCGATCTGGTCGGCCAGGCCGGCGCGCTGGAGGCGGATATCGCAGCGACCAAGACGCAGATCGTCGAAGCCCAGGCGCAGGTCGAGCGCGCGACCACGCAGCGCGTCGAGGACGCGCTGACCAAGCTCGACGAGGTTCGCACCAGCCTGGCCGACATCGGCGAACAGATCACCGCAGCCGAGGCGGTGCTGGGGCGCACGACGATCAAGGCGCCGGCAGCCGGCATCGTGGTATCCTCGATCTACAACTCCAAAGGCAGCGTGATTGCGCCGGGGCAGAAGATCATGGAGATCCTGCCGACCGCGTCGGGCCTCATCGTCGACGCGAAGCTGCGGCCGAAAGACGTGGACCTGGTTCGCGTCGGCCAGCCGGCGAAGCTCAGGCTGTCCGCCCTGAACGCGCGCCTCACCCCTGAGGTCCCGGCTACGGTGACGCAAATTTCCGCCGACCGGCTGATCGATGAAACCACGCATGAGGCGTATTTCCGCGCCAGGCTGAAGATCACCGACACGCTGCCGCAGGGCGTGAAAGCCGAGCAGCTTTACCCGGGAACGCCGGTCGAGGCGTTTATCAGCACCGGCGACCGAACCTTCCTCGAATATCTGGCGCGGCCGATGCTGGACTCGTTCGCGCGGGCGTTCACGGAGCGATAGGCGCCAACTCGTCCTCCCAGTTGACGCCGCCGTAGAACACCCTGAGAATCACCACCTGGTCGCCTTCTACGGTGAAGGCCACAGTCAGGCGGCGCTCGAAGCCAACGATGCAAAGCCCCGGCCGCACATCATCCCTTAGGGTTCCGCGTTCCGAGGCATAGTCGAGACCCAGGCAAAATCGCTCGATCCGCTCGATGTAGCGAAGGGCGGTGAGGTTGCCGGATGCGTGAGCGACCGTATCGTATATCCATAACAGGTCCGTCTGGGCTTCCGGCAAAAGGACAACATGCCGGCGCTTCACACGTTCCCCTTGAGGCGAGCTGCGTGATGTGCGCGAATGCTTTCAAAAGACTTGTCGGCCGGGATGGCCTGGGAGGGGTCTGCCTTCCACCTATCATAGGTCGGCGCGACCTCCTCACGCAGCCAGCGCTCCACAGCGGCGTCGCGTTCCTGCAATGCGCGAAGACCGGCGCGGATCACTTCACTGCTGGTCGCGTATGTGCCGGACCGAACGAGCTGGTCGATGAAAGCAGCCTGCTCGGCCGGCAGGCTGAAGGTGCGTTTTTCGGTGGCGGACATGGATCCCTCCTATCAGGTTGGTATGATATTATCATACCAACGGCGAGATCGCACGCCCCAATATAGGCTTAGGGACCGCTCCCCTTGCCGTCGGCAAAGACACCGGACATTCGGTTCGGATGCCTGAGATGGGTCGGCGTGATACCGGTCTGATGGCGGAAGACACGGCTGAAATGGCCGGCATTGGGAAAACCGCAGCGGTAGGCGATGTCGCCGATTGCCAAGTCGCTCCCCTCCAGCAGCGACTTGGCCTGATGTACGCGCAGCGCAAGATAGGCGGCCATCGGGCCGATGCCGAGCTCGGCGCAGAACAGCCGCTCAAGCTGGCGCCGGGATAAATGCAACCGGCCCGCGATCTCGGCGACCGACAGCGTCTCCTGGAGATTGCTTTCCATCAGAAGCAGCGCCCGTTTCACCGCTCGGCTCGACGCGGCCGGAAAGAGATCGCCGACGGGCTGCACATCCAGGCTCGAGCGGATGCGGTCGAGCACGAGGATCTTGGCGGCTTTTTCCGCAGCCTTGCGGCCGATGAACTGCGACACGAAATGGCCGGCAAGGTCGGCCGCACCCGTGCCGCCGGCGCAGGTCGAGCGGCCCCTATCGACGGAAAACAGGCTGTCGGCATGGGCGTTCACGTCAGGGAATTGGCTGCGGAAATCCTTGATATGGAACCAGCTGACGGCGGCACTGTAGCCATCGAGCAGGCCGTAGCGCGCGAGCACGAAGCTGCCGGTGCAGAGTGCCGTCAGCGGCACGCACTTTTCGGCCGCCCGCAACAGGAAGGCCTCCTTTTCGGAGCTGAGGCTGCGGTTGGTGTCGAGCAGACCGCCGACCACGACGACATTGTCGAACTCCTGCGGATTGCCGATCGCCTTGGTCGGCAGCAACTCGACACCGCAACTCGCGCGGATCGGCAGGCCACGCTCGCCGACGATCTCCCAGTCGAACTCGATCCGGCGGCTGCGGTCGCCTTCATCGCCGGCCAGCCGCAGCGTGTCGATGAACAGCGACAGCGGCGACAGCGTGAAGTCGCGAACCAAGAGAAACGCAAACCGCCTGGCCATTGTTGCTCCGAAACGTTCCTTCGGGTGGATGGAAGCAAAGATGTCGCACAGGCGAGCACGCGGCGCTTTTCAGGAGAAGCCACCGGATGTCGGAGATGAGATCGACGGCCTCAGTGCGGAGCTGGAAATTCTCTGGGTTGTGTGGTGGTCATGGGATGTCGTCATCTACGCTCACACAAGACAGGCAGATGGACCAGTGGAATTGATCAGCATGGCACGGCGTGAGAAAAACCCTATCGTGTTTGTGTAACCTGCAGCACCAAAGCGGAGCCCAAGCCATGACCCTCACCAATCGCGATATCATCGAGCTGACGGCATGGCGCCGCAAGCTGCACCAAAACCCGGAAATCTCCAACGAGGAAGAACAGACCGCCAAGGAAGTCGTCAGCTTCCTCGCCGATACAGGGCCGGACAAGGTACTGACCGGCCTCGGCGGTCATGGCGTGGCGGCGGTCTATGACAGCGGCCAGGCGGGACCGACGGTGCTGTTCCGCTCGGAGATCGATGCGCTGCCGATCGAGGAGCTTTCGGGCGTCGAGCATGCCTCGCAGGTGCCGGGAAAATCGCATATGTGCGGCCATGACGGCCACACCGCGATCCTGGCCGCACTTGGCCGTCAGCTCGGACGAGAACGGCCGGCGCGCGGCCGCGTCGTCTTGATGTTCCAGCCGGCGGAGGAGACCGGCAATGGTGCCGCCGGCGTCGTCGCCGATCCACGCTTTGGCGAGATCGCGCCGGACTTCGCCTTCTCGCTGCACAATCTGCCGGGCGTGCCGTTCGGCGAGGTGCGGCTCAAGCCCGGCGTGGTCAACTGCGCCTCGCGCGGCATCCGCATCGTGCTGGAGGGCAAGACCGCGCATTCCTCCATGCCCGAAACCGGCGTGTCGCCGATGCCGGCGATCAGCCAGCTGATGCCGACGCTTCCGGCACTGGGGCGCGGTACCTTTGCCGACGATGATTTCAGCATGGTCACCGTCACCCATGCGACGATGGGCGAGGCCGTGTTCGGCATCGCGCCCGGCTACGCCGAGGTGTGGGCGACGCTGCGTACAAGGCGCGACGAGCGCATGGCGGAACTGGTCGCGGCGGCGGAAGCGTTGGCCACCAGGATCGCGGCCGAGCACCACCTTTCCGTGCGCTGCGACTATCACGAGATCTTCGTCGCCAGCGTCAACGCTCCAGACGCGGTGGAACATCTCAACCGCGCGCTGGACGAAGAGGGCGTCGCGCGCAGCGAGGAAGCCCTGCCGATGCGCGCTTCGGAAGATTTTGGCATCTTCGGCCACAAGGCGAAGTCGGCGATGTTCTTCCTCGGCGCGGGCGAGCGCACCCCGTCATTGCACAATCCCGATTATGATTTTCCCGACGATCTGATCCCGATCGGTTCGAAGATCTTCATGCGCACGGCGCGCAACCTGCTGGGGTGAGCGGCCCTGCAAAATCCGCATCCTGAAGCTGCCTTTTTCCCGCTGGAATCGTCTTGTAGTCGCCTCCTACATTAGGAGGGGCTTGCGGATGAGAATTGCAATGGTCGTCGCGTTGACTGCGACAGTGGCAGGGTGCGTATCGTCTCCGGTCCAGTATGGAGCCTCGCTCTCGACCCAAGACCCGAAATGGGCGACGCCGGAATGCCAGCAGGCCCGCACCGATGCCATGAATTACGACGCGCGCGAGAAGGAGCATCCGGGATGGGCCGCCGGCGTCGTGCTGGGGCCCTACAGCATGGGCCTCGTGGCGGCCATCAAGGAGAACGAGCAGAAGCAGCGAAGGCTGCTCGCACGCGAGGTGCATTTGCAGTGCTCAAGCCTGCCCTTGCCGAGGGATCTGGACTTCGATCCAAAGATCTACGCGCCAAAGCCGACGCATTACCCCTGAGGGTGGCTTGCCGGCGGCGATCATGATGCGCCCTTGGCGTCAGAGGCCAGTCGACCGGCCCGCGCAGCTCGGGTAACAATGACCGTCTTTGGCGAAAGGGGTCCAATGCGGCAAGTGCCCATCGTGATGCAGCCGTTTGGCGGCATGGCGAACAAGATGTTCCAGTACATGTTTTGCCATGTGCTGGCGAAGCGTATCCCCGGTGGCTATGTCTGCGACGCCGACCTGCCGGAATGGTCCATTGCCAGGGTGCGGCCGCCTTTGTTGTGGAAATACCGGCTGCTTCGGGTCGACGGCTATCACCGCTACGACCTCGACGGGATCATAGCCGCGTTCCGCGACAGGCGGGCGCGGAGCATCCGCTTCAAGGGCTTCGCGCAGCGGCTGGGTTATTATGACCGGGACGAGGTCTCCGGGCTGTTCGACGGGCGTGCCGTCGCAGCGCCGACCCATGGCGACGATTTTCTCGTCATCCATGTGCGGGCCGGCGACATCCTCGACGGCTTCCACCGCAACTATTGCCCGATGCCATTCGGCTTCTTCGAGACGCTCATCAAGGATAGCGGCCGCAAGCCGGTCTTCGTCGGCCAGACCCATGACGACAACGATTATTGCCGGCGCCTGCGTCAGCGTTTTCCCGATGCTGTCTTCGCGCCGAAGGCGTCGCCATTGACCGATTTCGAGACGCTGCGCCGGGCGAGCCATCTCGTCACGGGGGTGAGCAGCTTCTCCTGGCTGGCCGGTTGGTTGTCTTCGGCGCGGACGATCCATCTGCCGGTGGCCGGCATATTCGACCGGTGCATCAGGCCGGATATCGACCTGCTGCCCCTTGACGACCCACGCTATCGGTTCCACCAGTTCGACATGGGCGACTGGACGGGCTCTTCGGAGCAGCTTGCGGCATTTTATGGCGATGCGATCCCGTTCCGGCAGGTCGAGCCTCAAGCAGCAGCGGGTGGCGCGGGGAAAGCGTTGCGATGAGAATTCCGTTTTCCGTCAACAGGCCGGTGATCTGCGCGATCATGAAGCTGGAGCAGCCCTATGTGATCGAGTGGGTCGCCTGGCACAAGCTGCATGGCTTCGACCTGATGATCGCCGACAACTGCAGCGCCGGACCGCAGACGGCGGTGCTCCAGGCGTTGCGCGATGCCGGCTGGATTCGGCTGGTCGACTGGCGACACGACACGGTGCTGCCGCAGCGGCGGGCCTATTCCTATCTTTACTGGCAGGCATTGCTCCACGGCTATCGCTATCTGGGCTTCATGGACGCCGACGAGTTCCTCGAGCCGCTCGACGCGCCGCCCTGGAGCGGAGCCGAACTGGTCCGCTCGCTTTTTAGCCGCCCGGGCGTGCGCAGCGTCGCCTTTCGCTGGGTGAATTTCGGCAGCGACGGCAAAGAGGCCTATGACGACGAACTGGTGACGGTGCGGTTTCAAAGGCGCGGCACGCATGACGCCCCGACCGCGCGCTGGAAGAAGTCGTTTGCCCGCGTGTCCTCGGTGCTGCGCAAGGCGCTGCGGGATCCCGGGCAGTTCATGCCGCACCCGCACGGTTTCCGCATCTCGCTGCGCAGGACGCTGGTCGACGGCATGACGCTCGACAAGCACCCGGCGGCCATGCCGATGGAATGGAAGATCGGCTGGATCCGCCACTATGCCGTGAAATCGAGGCAGGAACTGGCCGACAAGCATGCCCGCGGCGGCGGCTTCACGCCGTCGAGCGAGGCGCCGTCGCTGGACGAGTACCGGGTATCGAGAGATCAGAACGATATTCTCGATCCGCTCGACGATGCGACGGTGGGCGCCTTGCGGGCAAAGGTTTCGGAAATCGTCAGGTCGCTCGACCCGGCGGTCATCCCCCAGACGCGGCCGCTTTTCACGCAGCGGGGTTGAGGATCAGCGGCGCGGTAGCCATGCCGTGAAACGACATCGAGGCGCGGCGCTCGGCATTTGCGGCATCGAGCCGCCATCCGGGCGCACGGGTGAACAGGGCTTCTATCATCGCCGCGATCTCGATACGGGCGACATGCTGCCCGAGGCAGACATGCAGGCCGGTGCCGAAGGTCATCGACATGGTTGGCGGGCGCGTGAGGTCCAGCCGGTCGCCATCGGCGAAGACGGCATCGTCGCGATTGCCGCTGCCGAGCACCGGCACGACCGCTTCGCCAGCCGCAATCCTGACGTCGCCGAGGTCGATGTCCTGCGCCGCGATGCGGGCGACGGCGTATTGCACCGAGGCGCCATAGCGCAGCAGTTCGGCCGCCGCGCTGCTCCAGTCGACAGCGCCGCGCTCGAGCAGCGCGCGCTGTTCGGGAAAGCGATCCAGCGCAACAATTGCGTTGCCGAGAGCGTCGACGACAGTCTCCTGTCCGGCAAACAGCATGAAGACGATGTTGGCCACCATGTCCTCGCGCGACCAGCGGCCTTGCGCAACCTCCCGCACCATGCCGGCAACCATTCCGTCCGGCCGGTAGGCCTGTCGAGCCAGCCGCTCCTCGACAAAAGCCTGGCATTCGCGATAGGCCTCGGCGCTTGCTGCCGGCGGCTGCGCTCTTCGCAGGTCGAATGCGCTGGCCATGCGGCGGGTCACCGATTTCAACGCCCAAGGGTCCTCGATCTCGATGCCGAGGATTTCCTGCAGCAGCCAGAAGGACACCGGCACGGCGAGCCCGGCGACGGCGTCGACGCGGCCACCCGCCAGCGCACGCTCGACCAGCTCGTGGCTCAGCGCGCGAAGACCTTGCGTCAGCGCTTCGATGGCCGGCCGTGAGAAAAAGCCAGCGACCGGCCGGCGCAAGGCGCCATGCTGAGGCGGATCGGCGAGCAGCACCGAGCGGCTGAGCAGAGCCATGGGCGCATGGTCGACGAGCTTGCGGCGGACCTCTTCATATGTACCCGGCGGCGCCTGAAGAAGAGCGGGATGCTTCAGCGCGCCCGACACCAGCTCATGGCTGAACACATAATGCGCGTCGGCCAGTTCGGGATAGGGCGCGACGCCGCGCGCAATGCCGCCGGCGGCACGCATGCGGGCGAAATGCGGAAACGGGTCGTCGCCGAGCGCGAACGGATCGAAATGCGGAGCTGTCATGACGGCTCGAATCTCATGCCTTGAGATTCTTGGCTGAAATGACCCTGAAGCCGCCTGACGTGGCGTCCTGCGGGAAGAAGTCCGGCATGACGTAGAGGAACTCGCATCCGTAGACGCGGTAGTGCATGCGCAGCAGCGGATCGCGGATGATCTCTTCCAGCGGCGGTCTTGTGCCGGTCTGGTTCCAGCGGTCGATGGTGGCGCGGAACCGCGCATCGGCCTTGACATGATCATACTCGTCGCCCGAGGAGCCGGCATAGGACGAGCAGCGGCCATCGCCGATCAGCCAGCTGGCGCCCAGGCGGCGGCCGTGGCTCTCCATCTCCTTCAAGAGCCGCACCGCCGTGTTGGTGCCGCGATGGCTCGGCCGGACGCAGAGATTGTAGGCGTAAAGCGCGTAAACCGGCTCGCTGCGCGGCAGCGATGCATAGGCATCGAAATTCCTGGGGAAATCGGCGCGCACCAGCGGATCCTGGCTGGTCTCGGCAAAGCAGATGGTGCCGGCAAGCAGATCGCCATCGATCGCGCCGAACATGGTGTGTCCGAGTGCCAGCCGGTGGCGGATGGTCGTTTCGCTCGCCTGCAGCGGGGCTGCCCAGGCGGCAGCCTCAAGCTCCATCAGCAACGGCATGTCTTCCAGCTCTAACCGGCGGATGGGTATCGCAACATCGTCTAAATTCATGTGTCGGCTGCCTCGACTTCTAACGCGTTGATGGCGCATGGCAGTTTCTTGCCAATGCGGTTTGCAGCTTCACGGAAACGTCAACCTGTTCTATCTCCTGTTTGACGCATGCCGGATCGAGAACCATTTCACGGCTTTCACAAGCCTGTCTAATCATCATGGTTCCCCTTTGCAATTACATACGGACAACGGAAGCGCATGATATTTTACGTCGCGCATCGGGAGCACGCCTACACGCAGGCGGTGGTGCTTCTGTATCACCGGACTGACCTGGAGGCGTGGTTCCGGCTGGTGCGCTACGAGGATGCCGGGCTGCTGCGCGGCGTTCGCGCCGGGGTGGTCATCTGGTCCGACATGGACCGGCTGACATCGGACGAATTGAGCCGCGCGGCCGGCATCAGCGCCGAACTGGCTGACAACACCGGCCTGACGCAGCTCAATCACCCGACCGCCAGCCTGCAGCGCTTCGACCTGCTGCGCCTGCTTCACGCCGACGGCAGCAACGCTTTTCGTGTGTTCAGGCCGGACGAGTTGGAAGAGCCGATACGCTATCCCGTTTTCATCCGCGACGAGACGGGCGCACTCTACAGGGAGCCGCCGCTGCTGCACGACCGGCCGGCGCTGGACGCCGCGATCGCCCGGCTGGACGGTAGCGATCTAGTGCGGCCGATGGTGGTGGAGATGATCGGCACCCCCGGAATGGACGGTTATTTCAGGAAGTACGCGGCGTTTCGGGTCGGCGATACGATCTACGGCCAGCATTGCGCCATGTCGAAATCGTGGTTCGTCAAGAATTCGCCCGAGCAATTGCTGCCGGCGCATATCGAAGAAATCAGGACCTATATCGATACGAATCCTGACGCCAATGCGGTCATGCGGGTCTTCGAAAAAGCCCATATGCAGTATGGACGCATCGACTACACATTCGTCGACGGCAGGCTGGTGGTGTTCGAGATCAACAGCAACCCCACCGTGCTCAGCGACCCGCCGACGCCGTTCGCCAGCTATGACCCCAAGCCCTTTGCCGATCTTCAGGCCGACGCGCTGCTCGCGCTGCCGCAGGCTACCGAGGCGGACTCGCTGGCTGCAATCGACACCGCCCACCAGTCGGCGCTGGCCAAGTTGCGGCGCCATTACCAGATGAGGCGGCTGAAGTTAATGCTGCGAAAAGTGCTCAGGAAGAGAAAATAGGCGCCGCCTCCTCCGCAACCCGAAAGTACACCACGTCACGTTTCGTCGGATCTTGTCACAGCCTGCCTGGAACCAAATCACGGGCTAGATTGTTCAAGTTGGTTACGAATTCGACCCCGCCTGCCGGCTGGGCAAGCGGCGCACTTGAGGAGCTCCCACCATGACCATCTCGTCCAGCTTTCGTTCGCTCGCGGTTGCGGCCATCACAACTGTGTCCGTCAGCGCTGCCAGCGCCGCGCATGCCGATAGCGGCACGATCCGCTTTGCCGTTTACAAGGCGGCCTTCTTCGTCGGCGGCTCGGGCGGCGAGGGCACGCTGACCTTCCATGGCCGCTCCTATCCGATCACGATCGGCGGCGTTTCGGGCGGCTTCGCCTTCGGGGTTTCCAAGACCTATTTCCGGGGCACCGTGCGGCATATCAGAAGGGTTCGCGATGCGACCGGGGTTTACGGCGCGGCGGGTGGTGGCGGCGCGCTCGGCAAGGGCGCGCAGGTGATCGTCATGACCAACGACAAGGGCGCCCAGCTCGAGCTTACGGGCCGGCAGGTGGGGCTGCAGGTGAATGCGGATTTGAGCGGGATGGCGATTTCGTTGAAGTAGGGGGCGCTCCCTCGCGTTCTCGGTGGGGTAAGCTCGTCTGGGGCGATGATAATCGCCTATGGCTGCGCCAGCCCCCTCATCCGGCCGCTTCGCGGCCACCTTCTCCCCGCTTGGGAGAAGAGGCTGGCGTTGACGCTGGCGCCCTCCTCTCCCCTCGGGGAGAGGTCGGATTGCCCCGAATTGCCCTTCGCAATTCGGTTGGCAATCCGGGTGAGGGGGAACTTGCTCCCGTGCGCTTGGCCTGAACCTTGGATGGGGAAGCTTCGCCCAATGCAGCGTCGGGCGCCAGCCCCTACCGCTCCTCCACAATCCGCAAATACGCCGCCGTCACGAACAGCACGATCAGCCCGAACAAGATCCGCCGTGCCCCCTCCGGCATCTGCAGGATGGTCAGCAGTGTTGTCAGCACGGTCAGGATCAGGGCGCCGATGATGGTGCCGGTGTAGCCGCCGCGGCCGCCGAAGATGGAGGTGCCGCCGATGACGGCGGCGGCGACCGAGGGCAGCACCAGCGGTTCGGCGAGCGACAGCGACGGCGCCTTGATCAAGCCGATATAGAGCAGGCCGGTGATGCCGGCGAGCACGCTGGAGGTGACGTAGAGCGCGGTGATGACCTGCCAGTATTGCACGCCCGACAGGCGGGTCGCGCGCTCATTGTCGCCGACGGCGTAGAGCAGGCGGCCGAAGCCGGTGCGGGCGAGCGTGAAGACGATGAGGGCGGCGAGCGGCACGAACAAAAGCAGCGCGTTGGGGAAGCCCCATGTCACGCCGGTGCCGAGCCAAGCCAGGAAGTCGGGGATTTTTGCGCCCGACGCGATCACCGTGCGCTGGTAGACCTGCAGGCAGCCGGTGCCGATCAGGCTGGTGCCCAGCGTCATGATCAGCGGGTGGACGCGGAAGACGCCGACGCCGATGCCATTGACGAGGCCGATCAGCACCGCCGGCATCATCGCCAGGAGGAACGCCACCGCCGGGTCCTGGTTGACCACTTGCGTGGCCATGATGAAGGCGCTCATCGTCGCCACCGTGCCGACCGACAGGTCGATGCCGCCGGTCAGCATGGTCATGGTCTGGCATCCCGCGAGGATCGCCAGCGGGATGGCGAATTTGATGGTGTTGGCGATCCAGCGCTCGTTGACGATGCCGGGGCGCAGGACCTGCAGGATTATAACCAGGATGGCGAGCAGGACGATCAGCGGGATGAGCGGGCGATCGGCCATGAAGCGCTTTATGCGGCGGCCGAAGGGGACCGGGGTGATGGCGGTGGTGCTCATGGGGCGGCTCTTGGGGTGGCGTTTTGCGAGGCTAGCGCTCTACGGCGCCCCCCTCTGTCCTGCCGGACATCTCCCCCACTTGTGGGGAGATTGGCAGCTTCAGCGCCTCGCTCCTTTTTGCACCGTTGAAGGCTGGCGAAAGCGGCGATGACACCTGATCTCCCCCCTCGTGGGGGAGATGTCCGGCAGGACAGAGGGGGGCGCGAAGGAACGCCGACGTCTCTCTGCGACAGCCCTCCCATCATTGCCGCCCCCGCATCGTGATAAACGCGCCGAACATCACCACCGCCACCATGATCAGCCCCTCGATGATGGCGGTGACATTCGGGTCGATGGCAAGCAGCGTCAAATCCGTGCGCACCAGGCGCAACACGAAGACGGCGACGATCGGGCCGAGCAGGCCGCCCTTGCCGCCGCCGAGCGCGACGCCGCCAAGCACCACGGCGGCGACGCTGGCGAGCAGATAGGGGCCGGGGATGGGGGCGCCGATGCCGGTGCTCATGGTCAGCGCCAGGCCGCCAAAGGCGGCGAACAGGCCGGACAGCGCATAGGCGATGATGCGAGTGCGCTTGACCGGCACGCCGGAGCGGAACGCCGCCAGTTCGCTGGAGCCGATGGCGTAGATGGAGAGGCCGAGGCGCGAGCGCCTCAGCGGTATCCAGATGACGCAGAGGCACACGATCAGCACCAGCAGCGCCTTCGGGACCCAGGCATCGACGGCGTCGGGCAGGCCGGGGATCGGTACCGTGCCGGAGATCAGCGCCTTCAGCCATTCGGCGATGCCGCCACCCGGCGCGTCGAGCACCAGCAGGGCGGCGCCCTGCAGCACGAACAGCATGGCGAGGGTGACGACAATGTCGGGCACGCGGGTGACGACGATGAGCAGGCCGTTGAGCGCGCCGAGCACGAAACCCATGGCGAGCACGAAGGGCACCACGAATAGCGCGTATTCCTCGCTCGCGCCATTCATCATCGACGCCGCGGTGACGCTGGTCAGCGCCATCATGGCGGCGACCGACAGATCGATGCCGCCGGCGATGACGACCACCGTCTGCGCGGCGACTGCGAAGGCATAGGGCAGAACGGCTCGGGCGAGCGAGCCGAAATCATTGCTGCCATAGGCCGGCTGGATGATCCTGGTGGCGATGAACAGGACGATGAGCAGGGCGAACAGGCCGACGACCCAGCCTTGGCGGCGCAGGAAATGGCTCATGGCGCGGCCTCCGGCGAAGCCGAAGTGTTCGCGGTCGGATCAGCCAATATGCCGATATCGGCCTTGGCGCCGCGCGGCAGGCCGTAGGCGGCGCGCATCAGCGCCGGCTCGTCGGCCTCCTCGACCGGAAAAATGTCGACGAGGCGGCCGCCGAAGATGACGATGACGCGGTCGCAGACGCGCTGCACCTCTTCGAGTTCCGAGGTGTAGAACAGCACCGACTTACCGTTGCCGGCGAGTTCGCGCAGCAGCTTGTAGATCTCCTGCTTGGTGCCGACATCGATGCCGCGCGTCGGGTCGAAGCACAGGATGGTGCGGGCATCCGCCGCGATCCAGCGGGCGATGGTCACCTTCTGCTGGTTGCCGCCGGACAGGCGCTGCACTTCGCCTTGTGCACGGGTGTCGATCTGCAGCCGCTCGATGGCGCTGAGCACGGTCGCGCGCTCGCGGCGCATGTTGATCGGCCCCCAGTTGCGCAGCGCGGCACTGAAGGGCAGGGCGATGTTTTCACGCACCGAGCGCTGCATGGCGAGCGCCTCGGAGCGGTCGCCCGGCACATAGGCTAGGCCGGCGCGGATGGCGTCGATCGGGTGGGCGAATTTCACCGGCTGGCCATCGACTTCGATCGTGCCGCCGGAAGGCCGGATCGAGCCGGCAAGGGCGGCGAACAACTCGTCCTGGCCCTGGCCTTCGAGCGCGACGACGCCGGCGACTTCGCCGTCGGCAAGATCGAAGGAGACGTCACTGAGCTTGGCACCGACGCGGAGATTGCGCACGGAGATGCGCGGCCGGGCAGCTGCGGGCGCGGCCTTCTCGGCGGCACTGCGGGCAGCGACATGGGTTTTCACGACGCGGGTGCCGAGCATCAGCTCGACGATCTTTTCTTCCACGCCCGGCACGATGTCGACGACGCCGACGGTCTCGCCGTCCCGCAGCACGGTGGCGCGGTCGCACAGCGCCGAGATTTCGACGAAGCGGTGCGAGATGAAGATCACGGCGCGGCCGGCATCGCCCTGGCGGCGCACCACTTCCAGCACCTTTTCGGCAAGGTTGGCGGGCAGTGCCGCCGTCATCTCGTCAAGCAGCAGCACGTCGGGCTCGACGGCGAGCGCCCGCGCCAGGTCGAGCACGCGCAGCACGGCCAGCGGGATGTCGCGCGCGGTGTCGCGCAGATCGAGGTCGGTGATGCCGAGCTCGCGCACCCAGGCGCGGAACGGCTCCACCGGCGTGCCGGTGAGCCTGAGATTGGACAGAACGTCGAGATCGGGGATCAGCGACGGCTCCTGGTAGACCGGCAGCAGCCCGGCGCGGCGCGCGGCGGCGGGCGAGCGAATGTCGCGCGCCTCGCCGCGGATCAGGATGCGGCCGGCGTTCGCCGGAATGGCGCCTGTCAGGATCTTCACCAGCGTCGACTTGCCGGCGCCGTTGGCGCCCATCAGCGCGTGGACCTCGCCCGGCAGCACGGAGAGCGACGCGTTGCGAAGCGCTGCAACCGCGCCGTAGTTCTTGGCGACGCCGGTGGCGTCGAGGAGGGGGCTGGTGGTCAAATGGTTTGTTGTCAAAATTGATGGTTCCAGAAACTAATGTCGGCGCTCTACGGCGCCCCCCTCTGTCCTGCCGGACATCTCCCCCACTTGGGGGGAGATTGGCAGTTCCGGCGCCGCCCCTCGTCTTGCGACCTAGAAAATTAGCGAAAGCCGAGATGACAGCCAATCTCCCCACCTGTGGGGGAGATGTCCGGCAGGACAGAGGGGGCGCCGTAGAGCGCTAGTCTGTGTGACGAGGACGGCCGTTCGCCGTCCTCGCCAGTTCATTCAAACCAGGCTTACTCCCCCGGCCCCTTGCAGGCCACGATCTGGTCCTTCGTGTAGGTCGTCCACTCCGGGATCGAGATCGAGACCGGCCATTCCGGGCTGAGCGACGGGTCGGCGGCTGCCTTCAGCTTGGCCTTGCCTTCGTCGGTGGCGTTGTCCCACAGCTGCGGGTCGACCAGCACGGTCTGCTGCGCCGGCTTCTTGCCGTCGAGGATCTGCAGCGCCAGCGTCACGCCCGCGCCGCCGATCGAGCCGGGGTTGGTGACGGCTGCACCGACGAGACCTTTCACCGAGCTCAGCTGGCCGACGAAGCCGGCATTGTCGGCGCCGACCACCGGCACCAGCGCCGCCTGCGATTCGACCAGCGCGTCGACGATGACGTTGTCGATGCCCGACGTCCACACGCCGTTGAACGGCGTGCCGGTGGCCAGGAACGACAGCATCTGCTGCTTGGCCTGATCCTGCTGCCAGCCGGTGAAGACTTCCTGCGCCACCTTCACGCCGGGGTTTTCGGCCAGCGCCTTCTTGAAGCCTTTGTCGCGATCGCTATCGGCCGAGGCGCCGGCGGCGCCGCGCATGTAGAACACTTCGCCCTTGCCGCCCATCTGCTGGAACAGCCATTTGGCGCCGAGATAGGCATACTGTTCCTGGTTGTTGGAGATGATGTAGGCCGACGGTTCGGTCACCGCCTGGTCGACGGCAACGACGACGATGCCGGCCTTGGTGGCTTCTTCCAGGCCCGCCTTGATGCCGGCGGGATCAGCGGGGTTGACGACGATGGCGTCGACCTTGGCGCTGATCAGATTGCGGATGTCTTCGAGCTGGCCGGCGGCATCGGTGTTGCGGTGGGCGATGTTGAGCTTCGTCACTTCGCCCGAAGCCAGCGCCTGCGCCTTCATGGCGCAGACCATTTCCTCGCGCCAGCCATTGCCCTGCACGGTGTTGGAAATGCCGATCGTATATTTGGCTTCGGCCGACGACACGCCCATCGATGCCAGCAAGGCAGCGCCCGCAAGCAACGGGACCATGGTCAGTATTTTCTTCATGTCAGTACTCCTCCACATTGTTGTTTTTCGTCTCAGGGCCAGACCCTTCGGCAGGATCGGACCAAGTCATTCACCTCGTCATTTGACGAAGGGGCGCAGCACGTCGCGGGCGAGCAGGAAGCCCCGCGTCACCGCATCGTCGTTGCCTTCAAACCGCCTGTCCTCATGTTCGATGATGACCGAGCCGTCATAGCCGGCGCGGTAGAGGCCGGAGAAGAAGCCGCTCCAGTCGACATCGCCCAATCCCGGCATGCGCGGCACCTGCCAGCCTATCCCGGCGGAAAGGATTCCGCGCTCATACAAACCATCATGATCGATCATCAAATCCTTGGCGTGGACATGCAGCATGTAGGGGCCGAACTCCTTGATGAAGCGGCCCTGGTCGATCATCTGCCAGACCAGGTGCGAGGGGTCGAAATTCATGCCGACCTCGCCGCCCCAGGCCTCGAGGATGCGCCGCCAGATGTAGGGCGAATAGGCGATGTTGTGCCCGCCCGGCCACTCGTCATAACTGAAGATCATCGGGCAGTTCTCGAAGGCGAGTTTTACCCCGTGATCCCGCGCATAGGCGACGGTCTCGGGCCAGACTTTCAGCGCGTCCTGCCAGTTGACGTCGACGGTCTTCGAGGCATCGCCACCGCAGAAGGTGTTGACCACCGGCACGCCCATATTGGCGGCCAGCACGATGACCTTCTTCAGATGGCCGATGACGGCCTCGCGATGGGCGGGGTCCGGATGCAACAGGTTGGGATAGTAGCCGAGGCCGGAGACCGTCAGCTTCTTCTCCGTCAGCGAAGCGACGATCTCCTTGGCCTGCGCGGGCGAGGTGGAAGCTGCATCGATATGGCTGGTGCCGGCATAGCGTCGCGTCGCGCCAGAGGTCTTCGGCCAGCAGGCGATTTCCAGCGCCTCGAAGCCGGCCGAGTGCGCCCAGTCGGCGACCTCGCCAAGCGGCGTCTCCGCAAACGGTGCTGTAAGAACTCCAAGTTTCATTCTGCCTCCCTAGACCCGACGACTATAATGCCGATTGTTTGGATCGCTTCAACGTCGCGACCTCATCTTGTTCAAGACTGTGCCGGACAGCCGCCATCGGATCGTCCGACAGCAGGTCGCCCAGCGCCGATGTGACGGCCGCGCGGAACGTATCGTCGGCGGCAAGGCCGGGGTCGAATATCCCGTGGATGGCAAGGATGGCGGACACCAGCGCGCTGGCATCGGGACCCGTCGCGTCGGCGATTGCGGCGACCTTGCCGGCATAGGGATCCGACACCGGCCAGCGTCTGCCGAAACGTTCCGAGGCCTGGATCAGATAGGCCATCCAGCCGGCGACCGGCACCGACAGCAGGCCGATGCTCTGGCCCATCGCGAGCCGGTCGCGGATCGGGTTGAGCAGGCGCTGGACGATCTTCTGCGAACCGTCGGTGGCGACCTGGTGGTTGCGGTGGCGGATCGCGGTGTTCTTCAGCCGGGCAAGGCTCTGCTCGACATAGGCAAGCGGCAGGACGCCGGATACCGGCATCAGCGTCGGCACAATCTCCTCGACCAGCATGCGCCTGATGAAGTCCGACAGCAGCGGGTCGGCCATGGCATCCGATGTGTGCTCGAGACCAGCCAGAACGCCGAGCGTGGCGAGTGCCGTCTGGGCGCCATTCAGCACCCGCATCTTGAGATGCTCAAACGGCGTGACGTCGTCGACGAAGGTGGCGCCGACCAGATCCCAGCGCGGCATGCGGCCGGCGAATTTTTCCTCGATCACCCACTGCCGGAACGGCTCACCGACAGCGACGGCGGCATCGTGGTAGCCGAACCATTGCTCGACACTGTCGAGGTCATCTTGCGTTACCGCCGGCGCGATGCGGTCGACCATTGACGAAGGGAAGGCGGAATTGGCTGCGATCCATGCGGCCAAGCCATTGCCGCGCTGCCTGGCGAAGGTCTGCACGACATTGGCTAGGATAACGCCATTGGCCGGAATGTTGTCGCAGGACAGCAGTGTCAGCGGCCGCCCATTTGTGGCCCTGCGCTGCTCCAGCGCCCGCACCAACAGGCCGGGAACGCTGCGTGGCGTCTCGGGGTTGGCGAGGTCATGGACGATGTCGGGATGGCCAAGGTCGAGTTCGCCGCTGGACGGGACGTGGCAATAGCCTTTTTCGGTCACCGTCATCGTCACCAACTCGATATCGGGTGAGATCAGCACACCCAGCGCCGGTGCCGCACTCTCCTGGCTGTCGACCACCCGGACGATGCTGCCGATGACGCGCGCCTCGATGTGGCTGTTCTCGCGGATCAGCCTTGTGTAGAGCCCGCCCTGCCGTCCCAGCGTGTCGGCAAGGCGGGGCGGACGGATGTTGATGCCGACGATGCCCCAACGGTCGAAGCGCAGCGAGATGAGATCGTCGGTGTATTCGGCCTGATGGCAGCGATGGAAAGCGCCGACGCCGAGATGCGCCATGCCGGGCGAGAGGAGCGTACGGTCATAGGACGGTGTCTGCACCGATGCCGGCAAGCGATCGAGCAGCGCCGGCCCAAGCGTTTCGATGGAAGCGCTCACCGGTTCGCTCCGATCACCGCCTGCTCCTGGTCGACAACCGCGCCGGTCATCGGGCCGGCGGCGTCGGACAGCAGGAAGACGGCGAGGCTGGCGATGTCGTCCGGCGTCAGCAACCGGCCGAAAGGCTGCGCGGCGTTGGCCTTCTCGAGCCAGCCAGGGCCGTTGCCCAAAGTCTCCGCCTGCATGATGCGTTCGGCCGGCGTGTCCGTCCAACCGACATTGATGCCGTTGACGCGGATGCGGTCGAAACGGTGGGCGTTGGCGGCGTTCTTGGTCAGCGTCGCTAGCGCGCCCTTGGTGGCGGAATAGACGGCAAGCTCCGGCGAGCCGCAATGGGCGTTGATCGACAGAATGTTGAGAATGGCGCCACCTTGGCCGCGCTGCTTCATGTCGGCAATCGCCGCCTGCATCAGGAAGAACGGCGCGCGCGCATTGACGGCAAACAGTGACGCCCAGTCGTCGAGGCTGGCGTCGAGGAAAGAGGCGCGATCGGTCAGGCCGGCGGCGTTGACCAGCGCATCGATGCGGCCGAAGCGCTCGATGCAGGCCTGCGCCAGAAGGGTGGGGGCGTCAGGATCGGCAAGGTCGGCGGCGACGAAGATGGTCGGCGTGCCCAATTGCGAAAGCTCGGCCGCCACGGCCTCGCCACGCGCCCTCTCGCGCCCGGTGACCAACAGCCCGGCGGCACCGGAACGCGCCAGCGTCTCGGCAATGGCGCGGCCAATGCCTTGCGTCGACCCGGTGACCAGAGCCACCTTGCCGCCAAGCCGGATCTCCATTCCTCCTCCCGGGAATAAAGTTTCTATTTTGAGAAATATGGAACGGCAATTCCCGATTGTCAATTGGACCAGTGACGCCTCATTCGTCGCGCCGCGCCGCCACGCCATGGACCAGCGCCATCCCAACGGCGAGCGAGGCCGCCAGTGAGCGGAAGCCGGCAAAGTCAGATTCCACCACTTCCAGCCAGCTGTCCGAGAGCGGGATCAGCGGGCTGAAGGTGCTGTCGGTGACGGTGACGATACGCGCCTTGCGCTCATGCGCCACCGCGACGAGATCGGGCGTGATCGAATTGTAGGGGCTAAACGAGACAGCGAGCACGGCATCCCGGCCGCTGATGCAGCCGATCTGGTCGAGTGCGGAGGAGCCGACATTGTCGACCAGCACATTGCGCACGCCCTGCTGCGACAGTGTCAGGGAGAGATAGGCGGTGACGGGAAAGGCGCGCTTGGAGCCGATGACATAGATCAGCTCGGCGGCCGCCAGCAGCGCCACCATCTTGTCGAAACTCGCGACATCGAAGCCCGCCTCGATGCGGCCAAGCGAGGCCTGCGACGCGCCGACCATGCCGTGCAGGAAATGCAGATTGGGCTCGGTCTCGGTGCGCGGTTCGCCGCGCCCTTCCGGCCATGAGCCCTTGATGTGCTCCTTGAACAGGCCCTGGAAATCGGAAAAGCCGGAATAGCCGAAGATCTGGGCAAAGCGCACCAGCGTCGAGGGCTGCACGCCGGCCTGTGCCGCAACCTGCGCGATGGTGCCGAGCGCGACGTCGCTCGGATGCTGCCACAGGAAGATTGCCACCTGGCGCAGCCGCTTGGGGAAATGCACCGTGCCCGACGACAGCACCGCGCGCAGCTCCTCATAGGTCTGCGGCTGGATGTAGCCAAGCGCGGCCAGCGAGCGCCCGCGCTTGCGCGTCGCCGCCTCGTCGGTGCTGGACCGTCCGGATGCCTTGCTTGCCCCACTCATGATTTCAGGCTAGCGCGATACGATCGTTTTACAATATGAAAATTGGAAATCATGTTCGAAAGTGTGACTGATGCGAGCGGTCAAAAGCAGCGCTCTACGGCGCCCCCCTCTGTCCTGCCGGACATCTCCCCCACGGGTGGGGAGATTGGCAGTTTCGCCTTCGGCGCCCTCTTGCGACGTCTGAGATTGGCGAAGGCCGCTGTGGTGCCTGATCTCCCCCCTCGTGGGGGAGATGTCCGGTAGGACAGAGGGGGGCGCGACAGAACTCGACGACGGCAAAACTGTCTTCCCAGGAGGAAACATGGTCTACGCAACATCGGACGGATCGGCGGGCAAGCGGCTGCGGGTCGGCATGGTCGGCGGCGGCCGCAACGCTTTCATCGGCGCGGTGCATCGGCTCGCCATGCGCCTCGACGACCAGATCGTGCTGGTCGCCGGCGCGCTGTCGTCGGACCCGGAAAACGCCGCCGCATCGGCCGCCGAGATCGGCATCGCGCCGGATCGCAGCTATGCCGACTATCGCGAGATGGCGCGAACCGAAGCAGCGCGGCCGGACGGCATCGAGGCGGTGGTCATCGTCACGCCCAACCATCTGCACGCGCCGATCGCCACGGCCTTTCTCGAGGCCGGCATCGACGTCATCTGCGACAAGCCGCTGTCGACGACGCTGGATGAGGCCGAGGCGCTGGTGGCGCTGGCGCGGGAGAAAAAGCGTCGCTTCGTCGTCACGCTCAACAACACCGGCTACGCCATGGTCCGCCAGGCGCGTGAGATGGTGGCGGCGGGCGCGCTTGGCCGCATAGTGTCCGTGCATGGCGCCTACATCCAGGACTGGCTGACGAAGCCGATCGACGCCGAGGGCCAGAAGCAGGCGGAGTGGCGCACAGATCCGGCGCGCGCTGGGCAGTCGGCGGTGCTGGCCGATATCGGCGTGCATGCCTTCAACCTGGCAACCTATATCTCCGGCTGCGAGGCTGAAGCCGTGTCGGCGGATCTGTTCACCGCCGTGCCGGGACGGCGGCTCGACGACAATGCGCATGTGCTGGTGCGCTGGACCGGCGCGGCGCGCGGCACGATCCTGGCCAGCCAGACGTCGCCCGGCCACTACAACGATCTCTCCGTGCGCATCTATGGCGACAAAGCCGGCCTAGAATGGTCGGGCAGCCGGCCGGAGGAACTGCGCTTTTCCGTCTATGGCGAGGAAACCCGCACGCTGGTGCGCGGGGGCCATGGCTCGACGGCGGAGGCCCAGCGCGTGTCGCGCATGCCGGCGGCACATCCGGAAGGCTATATCGAGGCCTTCGCCAATTTCTACCGCGACGCCGCTGATATTATTCGTGCGCATAGGTCAGGTGGGGCGGTCGATGCAGCAAGGGCCGCGCAGGTGCCGGATGTTGTGGATGGTGCGCGCGGGGTGAAGTTTGCCGCGGCGGCGGTGGAGTCGAATGCAGCGGGTGGGGCTTGGACGGCGGCAAGGTTTGGGTGAGGACGGGAGCTGCCGCGGTTCAGCGGTAGAAGCAATCACCTGGGGGACTGGCGCTGCCCTAAGGGATTGACCTGCCGAAGGCGCTACCGCCGCCGCAGCAGACCTGGCAGCGGCGGGGCGCCAAGTACTCTTCAGTCGCTTTACTGGGCAAAACGCTGCTATGCATGTGTTAATCATGATATGGGTTGTTCATTGTCAGAGCATCGGCCCAGCCGTATTCGGTAACAATGCGCAACTTGTCTCTCTTCCTTGCTGCCAGCCTCGGCTGCCTCGTTCTTTCGGCGGTTTCCTTCGGCGCTCCGCAAGGCCTGCTCGTTACCCTGTTCCCGGACAGCAATGCAGCGAAGGTGGCGCAGTGCAGAAGCCTACTCAAAATCCGTTTCGACACGGGCGAATGGCCGGACAAGGGCGCGGCTGACTACATGCGCTATGACGAGTGCTACTATCTGATCTGTGGCGGAACCAGGCCGAGCGCTTGAAGGCTGGTGCAGCTATCCCTTGATCGCCGAACCGACGATGGAATCGACGAAGAAGCGCTGCAGGAAGACGAACAGGATGAGCGGCGGCAGCACGGCCAGGGTCGCACCGGCCATCACCAGGCCGGTGTTGACGGCGCCCCTGTTGTAGCTGAGCAGACGGCTCAGGCTGATGACGATCGGATAGGCGTCGGCATTGCCCTGCAGCACGGTCAGCGGCCACAGATAGCTGTTCCAGTGATAGACGAAGGCGAAGAGGGCCAGAGCCGCGATTGCGGGGGCGACGCTCGGCGCGACGATCTTGTAGAGGATCAAGAACTCCGAGGCGCCGTCCATGCGCGCGGCGTCGATGAGCTCGTCGGGAACGCCGGAGATGAACTGGCGCATCAGGAAGATGCCGAAAGCGTTGGCGAGATTGGGCACGATGATGCCGGCGAGGCTGGCGTTGAGGCCGATCGAGCCGACCAGGCGATAGAGCGGGATCAGCGTCACGATCGGCGGCAGGAACATGGTGGCGATCAGCACAGAAAACAGCAGCGACTTGGCGGGGAATTGGTATTTGGCGAAGGCGTAGCCGGCCATCATGCTGGTCAGCAGAATGCCGGCGGTGGTGATCGAGGCGATGACCAGGGAATTCCACATCGAGCGGCCGACATTGACCACGCCCGACACCTTCTCATAGGCGTCGAAGCTCGGCGTAAGGGGGATCCACACCGGCGGCACCTGCATGCTCTCGGCCGGCGTCTTGAGGCTCGACAGCACCATCCATACCAGCGGGAAGGCCGAGGCGACGGCGACCAGCAGCATCAGCGTCGCCAGCAGCGCCTTGCGGCCCGACGGGCGCCGGCGCGACAGCCGGCTCGACGATCCCGCGCTCATTCGTCGTTCTTCCGGTTGGCGAAGGCAAACAGCGCGCAGACGACGACAATCAGCGAAAGCATCAGCATCACCGCCATGGCCGAACCCAGTCCACCCTGCGCACGCTCGATGCCGACGCGGCGGATGTGGTAGGTCAGCACATTGGTCGAGCCGACCGGCCCGCCCTGCGTGATCAGGGCAACCGGCTCGAACACCTGCACGGCGTTAATGATGGCGATGACGGCGCTGAACAGAAGCGTGCGCCGTATCAGCGGCAGGGTGATGAAGCGGAACTGCTCGAAACGGTTGGCGCCGTCGAGCTTTGCTGCTTCATACAGGCTGCCGGGGATTTGCGTCAGTCCGGCGATCGCCAGCACGGTGAAATAGCCGACCTGCTGCCAGACATTGAGGAAGACGATCGAGATCAGCGCCGAGCGCGGCGACGACAGGAAAGGCTGCGGGCCGATGCCGATAAGGCCGAGCATCTGGTTGAGAGGGCCTTCGCTCGGCGAATAGAGTTTCGACCACACCAGCGCGACAGCGATCATCGGCACCATGTAGGTGGCAAACAGCACCGTGCGCAGCGCCGTGCCGCCGGCGACGTCGCGCTGGTAAACCATCAGGCCGAAGGCCACCGACAGAGGCAGGATGAGGACGACGGAGAGCGCGGTGTAGACGGCTGTGTTGGCGAGCGCGGCCTTGAAATCGCGGCCGACCGAGGAGACCCCAAAAATCTCGCGGAAATTGTCGACGCCGACGAAGCCGGCGCTGGAAAACGGTGTCTGCGTCGACCAGTCCTGGAACGACAGCCAGACGGTGAGCAGCATTGGCAACAGGACGAAGATGCCGATCAGCGTCACGGCGGGCGCCAGCATGATGCCCGCCGAGGCACGGTACCTCTGAATCATTATTTGGCGGCGCGCTCCAGGATCGAAATGGCGTCGGCCTGCGCCGTCGCCTGCGCATCCTTGGCCGAGACCTGGCCATACTGCAACGCCTCGAGCGTCTGCTGCAGCGATTCCGAGAATTCCTGGCCGCCCGGCACCACCGGGAACGGCTTGGCGTCGGTGAGCACGCTGACATAGCCGGAGAGGAATTCCGAGCCGAGCTTGTCCTTGTGCGCCTCGATGTCGGAGAGGCGTGAGGGCAGGATGCCCATCGACATGAGGATATCCGACATCGCGGAAGCGCCGTTCTTGCCGGACTTTGGATTGTTCAGCCAGGCGAGGAAGTCCCACGCCGCCTTCTGCTCGGCGGCACCTGCATTGGCGTTGACCACGGTCATCCAGGAGTAGGAGATCGAATGCGGCTTGTCGCCGCTCGGGCCGACGGGAATCGGCGCCGTTGCAATGTCGGCGAATCTGTCGCCCATGCCGGCCTTCAGCGCGCTCTCCCACCAATTGGCCATGATGATCATGCCGGTCTTGCCGGAGACGAAATTGTCGAGGAAGGGGCCGGTGGTGTTGGCGTCGGCTGTCGCCATCGACGGCACGCTGGCGCCCGACTTGATCAGGTCTTCATAGAGCTGGAAAGTCTCCGCGGCCTGCGGGCTGTCGAGCACCGGCTTGCCGTCCTTGACCAGGTCGCCGCCATTGGAGACCAGCAGCGAGGCGAAGGGGTGGACGACGCCGGCCGCCCAGGAGTTGATCATGCCGAAGCCTTGCTGTCCCGCATCCTGGTTGGTCAGCTTCTTGGCCGCATCCTTGAACTCGTCCCAGGTCTTGGGTGGCGCCGCGATGCCGGCCTGCTTGAGCAGCGCCTTGTTGTAGTTCAGCGCATAGACGTCGATTTCGTTGGGGATGCCGTAGAGCGTGCCGCCGACCGAGGCGGCGCTGGTGATGCCCGCCGGCCATGCGGCCTTGACCTCGCTGGCCACCGCATCGGGGGCGGGCGCGACCAGCTTGTCGCGCGCCAGTTCCGGCAACCAGAGATCGTAGATGCCGCCGATCGTCGGGCCGTCCGCGCCGCCGCCTTGCGAGCGCAGCGTGGTCAGGAGGTCGCCGAAGGGGACGGCGCGCACGGTGACGCTGACATCCGGATTGGTCTTGGCATAATCCTTGGCCGCCGCTTCCAGCAGCGCGACCGTCTCCGGCGACCAGTGGGTGAGATAGGAGATGTTGACCGATTGCGCCCAGCCGGTGGTGGGCAGGATGGCGAGGCCTGCGGCCAGTGCCAGTTTCGACGTCCAGGCAAACGACATTCCTCATCCTCCTATCGGTTCACAATGACGTTATGACAAGTTAGCGCGGCGACGCAAGGGCTTGCTGGCGAAAAAGTCTCACATGGCACGGTCACAGATTTCTTTGCGGCGCTGGAATGTGGATATTTATCGTTAGATAACAAACGGATGCGGGTACTGCAATGTCGTGAGGGGGCCAACGCCGCCATTCCTGAGGCGCAGCAGACCTCTTGCGAATGCCGCTATGTCATTATAATGACTTTTCCCGAGCCAATGACTCTCTCACGGCAGGAAATGCCGCGGGACGCCAAGGACAGAGAACAATGGGAGACTGGCAATGAGCATGCTTTCACTTGACCGGCGCGCAGCACTTGGCCTGATCGGCGGCCTTGCCGCCGCCTGCGCCGGCGTCTTCGCCTCATTGCCGGCGCGAGCCGCCGACAGCACGGTGACGCTGTGGAGCTGGCGCACCGAGGACGAGGCAGCGATGCGCCGCATCTTCGATGCCTTCGAGGCGAAGAACCCCGGCATCAAGGTCGCCATCCAGTTCACGCCCGATGCCGACTACCAGAACCGGCTGAGCACGGCGCTGCGCGGCGGGCGCGGGCCCGACATCGCCCAGCTCAAGGCCTATGGCGAATTGCAGCCCTTCGTCGAGGCCGGCTATCTCGACGCGCTGGACGACAGCGTGCCGGAGCTGAAGAACATGGAGGACGCGGCGCTTGGCGGCGCGCGCGGCCGCAGCGACGGCAAGCTCTATGGCGTGCCCTATTCGGTGCCGATGATGGGCGTCTTCTACAACCAGGATATCTTCGCCGCCCAGGGCATCGAGATACCGAAGACCTACAAGGATTTCACCGCTGTCTGCGAGAAGCTGAAGGCGGCCGGCATCACGCCGATCGCCACCGGCGGCGCCAACGGCTCGGCCTGGGAACTGGAGATCGCCGTCGGCGTCGTCGGCCCGACCGTCTATGGTCCTGAATTCTACGACGAGATGATGAGCGGCAAGGCGACCTTCGAGGATCCGCGCTATGTCGCGGCGCTGAAGCGCTTCGCCGAGCTGAAGCCGTATTTCCCCGACGGCTTCGCCGGCATCGACTACACCACCGCCACGCAGCAGTTCATCGGCGGCAAGGCGGCGATGTTCCTCGGCGGTTCGTTCGAGAACGGCAGCTTCAAGGCGCAGAACCCGAAGCTGAAATTCTCGATCTTCCCGTTCCCCGCCGACGATGCCGGGGCAAAACTCTACACCTCGGCCTTCTCCGACGGCTCCTATGGCCTGGTCTCCGAGAGCCAGAACAAGGAAGCCGCGACCAAGGTGCTGGGCTTCATGGCTTCGGCAGAGTTCGCGCAGATGTTCGCCGACGAGCTCGGCTGGCCGCCGGCCCGCACGGATGTGACGGTGAAGGATCCAGTGCTGGCCTCGATGATGGAGATGGCGAAGAATTCGACGCCCTATCTGACGCTGGTCGGCTTCCGCTGGCAGTCGCCGACGGCGTCTTCGGTGCTGCAGTCGGAGATCATCGACATGGTCGAAGGCAACATCGCGCCGGAGAAGCTGGCGGCCGACATGCAGGCCGCAGTCGCCACCTGGTTCAAGCCGAAGCAGTAGGCGCGGCCCGTCGCAAAGCGGCCGGCCTCTCACGGACCAGAAAAGCGCATGAGCACCCTTCGCCGCACCAGCAGCCTTCGCCGCACGCAGCAGCGCATGGCCGTGCTGTTCATCCTGCCGGCGCTGGCGGTCTATGCGCTGTTCGTCCTCTATCCCCTGGGGATGTCGCTCTGGGGCAGCTTCTTCGTCTGGAAGGGGCTGCGCATGGTCGAGTTCGCCGGCCTGTCGAATTTCTCAAGGCTGTTCGTTTTCCCCAGCGGCGCGCGGATCTACGGCGCGCTGTGGCACAACACCGCCTGGTTCTTCGGCATCATGGTCTTCCAAAATGGCCTCGGCCTGTTGTTCGCCTGGCTGCTGTTCCTGCGCGACAAGGGTGCGGCCTTCTTCCAGTCGGTGTTCTTCTTTCCGGCGGTGCTGAGCCCGGTCATCATTGGCGCGCTGTGGCGGTTGCTTTTGGCACCGGGTGGCGTCGTCGAATGGGCGCTGAACGGGCTCGGCCTGCACCAGGGCAGCCTGACTGTGCTCGGCAACAGCCACACCGCGCTCGCCATGCTGATCGCCGTCGATGCCTGGAACTGGATGGGCCTGCCGGTGCTGATCTACACGGCAGGTCTGCGGCAGATTTCCGGCCAGATTTTCGAGGCGGCAAAACTTGACGGCGCCGGCAATGCGCGCATGCTGTTCTCGATCGCGCTGCCGCTGCTGATGCCGGCGCTGGGCACGCTGACGACGCTGTCGTTCATCAACACCTTCAACCAGTTCGACATCGTCTATGTCATGCAGGGCGTGCAGGGCAATCCGAGCTATTCGACCGACACGCTGGTGACGTACTTCTACCGGCTGGCCTTCGGCGCGGAAGGTGCTGTCGGCATCACCGATATCGGTCTGGCTTCGGCGCTCGGCACCGTGCTGTTTTTGATCCTCAGCATCGGCACGCTCATGATGCTGCGCTTCTTCGACCGCCGCACGGTGCAGCTATGAGCGCGCTGGCGATTTCGCAAAGACCGGCCATCTCTCGGCAGCTGGCGCGGCTGCCCGGCTGGACGGTGCTGGTCGTTTGGACGGCGGCCGTGCTGTTGCCCCTCTACATCCTCATCGTCTCCTGTTTCAAGACCACGGCCGAGATCTACGACAACAGGCTCGGCCTGCCGCAAAGCTTTGCCTTCGACAATTTCATCAACGCCTGGACGCGCGCCGATCTCGGCCAGAATTTCATCAACAGCCTGATCGTCACGGGCGGCGCCGTCATACTCACCATCGTCGTCTCGGCGATGGCCGCCTATCCGCTCAGCCGCTACAAGCTTGGCTGGAATGCCATCATGCTCGGCCTGTTCCTGTCCGGCATCATGCTGCCCATCCGGTTGGCCTCGGTCGAACTGTTCACGCTGATGCGCAATCTCGGCCTGCTGGATTCGCTGACCGGGCTGATCCTGGTCTATTCGGCGATCCGCATTCCCTTCGCCGTCTTCATCTTCGCCAATTTCATGCGCGTCTTGCCCTCCGAGTTGGACGAGGCGGCGCGCATGGACGGCGCCGGCGAGGTGCGCATCCTGTTCCAGATCATCCTGCCGATGGTCAAGCCGGCGGTGTCGATCGTGGCAATCTTCACCGCGATCGCGGTGTGGAACGATTTCTTCTTCCCGCTGATCTTCATCTTCGACGACCGCTACAAGACGGTGCCGCTGGCGATCAGCGTCTTCGTCGGCCAGTTCCGCACCGACTGGGGTCTGGTGTTCGCCTCGCTGGCGATATCCATGGCGCCCATCCTGATCATGTATTGTCTGCTGGCGCGCCAGATTCGCGAAGGCGTCGGTACCGGAGGGGGCACGAAATGATCGAAGACAGGATTTATGCGGCGAAATCGATCCTGGTGGTCGGCGCGCACGCCTTCGATGCCGAGGTGATGGCCGGGCCGCTGGCGGCCGCTGCCGTCAAGCGCGGCGCCACGGTGACCTTCCTGCATCTGACCATGGGTGAGCAGGGCCATCCGTACCTGGTTCCCGCGCATTATTGCGTGCAGAAGGAAGAGGAAGCGGGCAGCGCGGCGGAGCGGCTAGGCGTCGCCATGCGTAGCTTTGGCCTGCGCGACGGCTTCCTGCCCACAGACGATCAGACGGCGCTCGAAGTGGGCGACATCATTCGCGAGCTGAAACCCGAGATCGTCATCACCCATTGGCACGGCAGTTGGCACAAGGACCATCGCGCCGCAGCGCATTTGACGAAGACCGGTATCTTCTTCGCCGGACTGCCGACCGTTGCCAGCGACCATCCGGCGCACACGCCGCAACTGCTGCTGTTCGGCGAGAACTGGGAGGACGATGACGGCTTCCGGCCCGAGCATCTCGTCGATGTCAGCGACGGGTTCGAGGCCTGGCGCGACGCGGTCATGGAGTATGAGCTGGCGCGCGGCCTGAGCAGCTTCCCCTATGTCGACTATTACAGTTCGCTCTACCGGCTGCGCGGCTGCCTGCGTGGCACGCGCCATGCGCAGGCCTTCGCGGCGGCGTCGCATTCGTGGAATGCCGGCAGCGGCCTGTTCTCGCTCCCCTTCGGCAAAGGGTCCGGTCGATGAGGCGGGTACTCGCCATCGATCTCGGCGGCACCAATCTGCGCGCCGCCGTATCTACGGGCGATGTCGGTGCGTTGGAGGCGCTGGGCAGCGAGCCGGCGCCGGCAACCCTTGGTGCCTTCATTGCGCGCATCGACGCGCTGTGCGCTGAGGCCGGGTCGGTCTCAGCGCTTGGCATCGCGGTGCCGGGTCTGGTCGAGGGCTCAATCTGCCGCTGGATCCCCAACTTGCCGTTCCTCGACGGCGTCGATATCCAGCCGCTGTTTCCCAAACTGCGCGTAGCGCTCGGCAATGACGCGCAGATTGCGCTCCTGGCGGAGGCTGTCGAAGGCAGTGCGAAAAACATGTCGGAAGCGATCCTGCTCGCCATCGGCACCGGCATCGGTTCGGCGGTGCTGGCCAATGGCCGCATCGTTGCCGGCGCGCATGGCGGCGCCTGCTCGTTCGGCTGGGCCTGCGCCGACGTGAGGGATCATGGTGAAGAGCGCAGCGGCTGGCTGGAGCGCGTCGCGTCGGGCCGGGCGCTTGATGCCCTTGCCGGACAGATCGGCCTTGCCGACGGCCGCCAGCTGATCGCCGCTGCCCAGGCCGGCGAACTGGCCGCACTCACCTTGCTTGAACTGCCGGCGCGACAGCTCGGCACCGCGCTTGCAGGCGCTGTCGCGCTGCTCGATCCGCAAGCGGTTCTGATTTCGGGTGGTTTGGCGGAGGCGCTGGATGTGATCCGGCCGCCGCTGCTTGCAGCGCTGCGACGCCAACTGCCGCCGCATCTGCGCGGCATCGACATCAAGCCCGGAAAATTCGGTCCCCGCGCCGGCCTCGTCGGCGCGGCGCTGGCCGGCGCCGTTGGGCAAGGGTGGAGGCATGTGCGATGAGCGAAGCAAGCTTTCAGCAGCCGGACCGCAGACGGCCGGAGCCGCTCTGGTATCAGGTCGAAGAGGCGATCCGCGCCATCGTCAAGAGCGGCGAATGGGCAACGGGCGACCAGATCCCGGCGGAGGACAGGCTGTGCGCCCTGTTCGGCGTCAGCCGCATCACGCTGCGCCACGCCTTGCGCAACCTCGAGGAGGCAGGACTGCTCAGGCGCGAACATGGCCGCGGCACGTTCGTGCGCTCGACCACGCTGGTCGCCGGCACGCGCGAGCTGACCAGCTTCACCCAGGAGATGGGCAATATGGGCGTGGTCGCGGGCTCGCGCCTGCTCGACTGCAGCCTGACCACCGCCAACGCGGCGGCTGCCGGCGCGCTGGAGATCGAGGAAGGCGATCCGGTGGTGCGCATTCGCAGGCTGCGGCTCGGCAACAACGAGCCGATCGGCATTCAGACGGCGCAGCTGTCGGCCGTGCGCGTGCCGGGCTTCCTCGATGCCGGCCTGCTGCAGGGCTCGCTCTACGAGGCGCTGGAGCGCCATTACGGCATCGTGCCGGTGGCGGCGCGGGAAAACTACCGGGTCGGCGCGGTCGGCGCGGCGGACGCCGAACTGCTCGACCTCGCTGTCGGCAGCCCGGCCTTCGTCGTCGAACGCATCACCACCGACGAGCGCGGCCCGTTCGAATTCACCGTCTCGATCATGCGCGGCGACCGCTACGAAATCCGCTCGACGCTGCGCGCCGGACGCGTGCCGCTGAACCCGAGAAGCTGATCCATTCCAGACCGACACAGCAAACAGGAGTACCCACGTGTCCGATCTCTACATCCACCGTCTCGCCGCCCTCATCGACCAGGCTGCGAAAGCCAATGAAGAGGCCTTTGGCCAGGCCGCCAGCCGCTTTGCCGACTCGCTCGAGGGCGGCGGGCTGGTGCATCTCTATGGCTCCGGCCATTCGGTGCTGCCGGTGCAGGAAGTGTTTCCGCGCTATGGCAGCTATGTCGGCTTCAACCCCCTGACCGACCCGCGCGTGATGTGGCACAATGTGCTCGGCGCCGGCGGCGTGCGCGAGCTTTTGTGGCTGGAGCGTACGGAAAGATACGCCGAAAAATTCCTCGACCACCAGCCGCTCAACAAGGGCGATTCGATCATCATCTTCGGCCATAGCGGCCGCAACTCGTCGGGCATCGACACCGCGCTCTACGCCAGGAAGCGCGGCATCTTCGTCGTCGCTGTCACCAGCAAGAACAATCTGGACAAGCCGGCGACGCACTCGTCCGGCAAGCGGCTGGCGGATGCCGCCGACCTCGTCATCGACACCTGTTCGCCGATCGAGGACGCCATCGTGCCGGTCGAGGGCTGGAGCCGGCCGGTGTCGGGCTCATCGACGGTGCTTGCCATGATCCTGGCGCATGAGCTGATCGCGCGCACGGCCGAGCAGCTCGCCAAGCGCGGCATCGAACTGCCGGTCTTCGCCTCGCCGACCATTGCCGGCGTGACGCTGCACGACACCGACGTCATCTACGGCGTCTACCGCGAGCGCATGCTGGAGGCGCAGCAGAAGCACCTGCCGACCTTCCAGGCAACGATGCGCGGAGAGTGAAAAAAGGGAGGCCCGGCACATGCCGGGCCTCCGACGTCTCGTTCCGCAATTCCTATCCTCTCAACGCCGCTTCGGGCGCCCGGCAGGCGATTTGTTGCCGCGCGGGCCGCTCTGAACCGGCGTGTTGCCCTGGTTTTCCTCCGACAGCTTGCGCCAGCGGGCAAGGCGCTCAGGGTCGAGCGTACCCGCCTTCAACGCAGCCTGCACCGCGCAGCCCGGTTCGTGGACATGGGTGCAGTCGCGGAACTTGCACAGCGGTGCGAGCTCGGTGATTTCGGCAAACAGCGTGTCGATGCCGGATGCGACGTCGCTGACATGCAGCGTGCGCATGCCCGGCGTGTCGATTACCCAGCCGCCACCGGCGATGGGGTGCAGCGACCGCGCCGTGGTGGTGTGGCGACCCTTGGCATCGTGCTCGCGAATGCCCGCAGTCTGTTGCGGCGATTGCTGCGCCGCTCCGGCCAGCGTGTTGACCAGCGTCGATTTGCCGACGCCGGAGGAGCCGACCAGCGCCACCGTCTGCCCTGCGCCACACCAGGGAGCAAGCGCCGCTGCGGCATCGGCGACGCGCGGGTTCAGCGTCACTACGGGCAAACCACGCTGAAGGGCGGCAGCCTGGCTTTGGTATCTCTCGGCATCGTCAGCGGTGTCGGCCTTGGTCAGCAGGATCACCGGCGTCGTTCCGGCCTCGTTGGCCAGCGCCAGATAGCGCTCCAGCCGGGCGATGTTGAAATCGGCATTGCAGGACGTCACGATGAACAGCGTGTCGACATTGGCCGCGGCCAGCTGCGGGATCCTGCCGCCCTGGGTACGGCGCTCCAGCACCGTCTTGCGGGTCAGCCGGCGGAGCAGCAGATGTGTATGCTGCTCGACCAGCACCCAGTCGCCGACGGCGTAGTCGCCGGTGTTGGCATTGGCCGGCAGCGTCAGATCCACTGGCCCTGCCCGGGACAGGCCGGCCAGGCGGTCGCGGTGCACCGAGGCGATGCGCGTCGGCACGAGGTCTGCCTCATCGGCTTCAAGCTGGTCGCCGAAGAAATCCGTCCAGCCCAGGCTTGCGAGGGAGGCCGTCACGGCTTTGACCAGGGGGACGGCGTCACAGACATCGGAGAGTATCCTTTGGCAAAATGGGCGCGGACCCTCGGGGCGGTTGTTCAAGCCGTGTATGGGCGGCATGGCGGAATTTGGCAAGCCGAACCGCGCCGATGGCCAGGCCGTTTCGCGCACCGCGTGGAACGCATCGAGGTGGCGGGTCGCTGAACGTCACCAGACACGGAACCCTATCGTGGCACCTATCCGCGTCGCGTGCGTCGAGGGTCGTTCAACATTGAGGAAAATCCTATGCGCTTACGCCTCGTTACTCTCAATGTCTGCAACACGGAAGGGGAGCCGGCGCGCCTGGCGGCCATCAACCGGTAGCTGAGGCGACTCGACCCCGATCTGTCGCTCTCCAGGACGTCGTCCAGACAGCCGATGTGAAATCCCTCGATACGCTGCCCGATGGTCTGGATTTGCATGCGACGCATCAGGCCTCGTCGTCGACCTCGAAGTTGGCAGGGACGGCTGAGGATGGCAGGTCGAGAAACCTGGCAAAAGGGGGAGGGGATGGCCGGTACCGCAGGGGGCGGGGGGTTGGGATGGGGTTGCCTGAAGCACCGGCCAAAGCGGGACAAGTCCCACGCCCACAAGCTAGCAGAGGTTGGATCGGTTCATATGGTGTGATCGCGGAACTGGCGCAAAAGCGCTTTCACATCCCCGCGCAGGCGTCGGCAACGAGCCCGCAACCGGGGGTTTCCGGTCGGTTGGTGGATTGCGCAAGCGTCGGTTGAAGGCGCTGCGTGAGGCTGTCGTTTTTAGTGCGGTTCGAGTGCTATGCGCTCAGCGACAGGTGCTCAAGGCAGGGCAATCGCGTGGCGCCACCACATGCGATTGTCCTGCTTACGCCACCGGCAGCGTTCGCCCCGCAATCAGATCCGCAGCCTTCTCCGCAATCATGACCACGGCGGCGTTGGTGTTCGACGACACGATGCTTGGCATGACCGAGCTGTCGCAGACACGCAGGCCTTGCAGACCGCGCACGCGCAGCTCGGGATCGACGACGCTGTCGGCATCGCCGCCCATCCGGCAGGTGCCGACTGGGTGATAGGCGCTGCGGCCATGTTCTCGGGCGAAGGCTTCGAGTGCTGAGCGCCCCTGCATCGCCTTGCCGGGCAGATGCTCGCGGCTGATGTATCTGGCGAAGGCTGGCTGCGACAGGATTTCGCGGCTGATCTCGATGCCGTCGATGGCGCGTTCGAGATCATAGCGCTCGGCGAACGGGTTGGGGTCGATGATGGGCGCATCGCGCAGGTCCGCGGACTTGAGCGTGACGCTGCCGCGCGAACGCGGGCGCACATGGTAGGAGTTCAGCGTGCAGCCATTGCCGCCGGGAACCGAGCCGATGCCTTCCTCGACGCCGGCGCCGGGCAGGAAATGGAACTGGATGTCCGGCGTCTTCTCCGCGCGGTCGCCCCACCAGAAGCCGCCGGCCTCGACGATGTTGGAGGCCACCGGCCCCTTGCCGAACAGCGCATATTCAAGACCGGCGACCGCTTGCCAGCGCTTCTTCTTGTAACGGTCGATGCCATGCGGTCCGTTGAGCTCGGCGACGACATCGACGTCCATGTGATCGTGCAGATTCTGGCCGACGTTTTTGGAATCGTGGACCACCTCGATGCCGTGATGGCCGAGATGCACGGCCGGGCCGATGCCGGACAGCATCAGCAATTTCGGCGAGCCGATGGCGCCGGCGGCGACGATGACTTCGCGCTCGGCGCGGAGCAGTTCGGTGCGGCCATTGACGATGATCTCGACACCGATGGCGCGGCCGTTCTCGACCACGATGCGGCTGACGGAGGCGTCGGTGCGTAGCGTCAGATTCTTGCGGCCGAGCGCCGGCTTCAGATAGGCGACCGCCGTGCTCGAGCGTTTCCCCCGACGCGTCGTCGTCTGGTAGAAGCCGGCGCCCGCCTGCTCACCGGCGTTGAAGTCGGCGCGGAAAGGAAGGCCCGCCTGCTGCGCCGCCTTGACGAAGATGCGGGTCAGCGGATGCGGCGCGCCGCTGGAGACGCCGAGCGGGCCGTCAATGCCATGCTGCGCATCGGCAAAAGTGTCGTTGCCCTCGGAGCGGACGAAGTAGGGCAGCACGTCGGCATAGCTCCAGCCGGCACAGCCGGCGTCAGCCGCCCAGCCGTCATAATCCTGCGGGCAACCGCGGGTGAACACCTGGGCGTTGATCGAGGAGCCCCCGCCCAGCACGCGGGCCTGCGGATAGACCATGGTGCGGCCGTCGATTTCCTTGCCGGGCGCGGTGTCATAGCCCCAGATCAGCGGCCCCGACGTCATCTTGAAGAAGCCGACCGGCAGATGGATGTAGCGATCGGTGTCGGGCGGACCGGCCTCGAGCAGCATGACGGACACGTCCGGGTCCTCGCTCAGCCGGGCGGCCAGAATGCAGCCAGCCGAACCGCCGCCGACAATGATGTAATCCGTCATTTCCACTCCCGGGTTCTCTTTGTTGGAGCATGATCTCCGGACAAAACGGTTTCTCGATTTGTCCGAGAAAACCGGTTCCCACTTCTAGGGATCATGCTCCGGCGGGCGATGAAAATCACCGCCCCTTCCTCTTGCGCGCGACGATCTCAAGTCGCTTGTGCCACGTCAAGAGAAAGGGTATGGTTATCGTGTTGAAGGGTTGTCGTACAAGTGGAGGAGCTTGACGATCCTCACCAGGAGGTCCCGGCCGCGCTCCCTGCGCAAGATGCCGGGCGGAACAGAATTCAATCGGGAGGTTTCGAGGTATGAACGACACGAAGAATTTTGCGGTCAACCGGCGCACGCTGATGATGGGCGCCACCGCCGGCGTGGCGGCACTCGCCATGCCGAGCGTGTTGCGCGCGCAGGACAAGCCGACACTGGTGACGTCGATCCGCTCGCTGTCGAACCCCTATCACGCGGTGTGGAAGACCGGCGCCGAAGCGTATGCCAAATGGGCCGGGCTGGAGCACGTCACGCTGGTTTCGGAAGGCAACAGCGAGAAGGGCATTGCCGACATCAACGCGATGCTGGCCAAGACCGGCGGCAACATGGTGCTGAATTCCGATCCCAACGACACGCCCGATGCGCGCCCGATCGTCGAGGCCTGCGCCAAGGCCGGCGCCTATGTGGTGACCCAGTGGAACAAGCCTGGGGATCTGCACCCGAAGGATTTCAACCCGAACTATGTCTCGCATATCGAGTTCGACGGCATCGACAGCGGCAAGACCATCGCCGAGATCCTGTTCAAGACCATTGGCGGCAAGGGCGGCATCGTAGCGCTCGGCGGCCTGATCTCGACCACGGCGGCGATCGAACGCAAGAAGGGCCTCGACGCAGCGCTTGCCGCCAACCCGGACATCAAGCTGCTCGACTTCCAGGTCGCCAACTGGAAGTCGACCGAAGCCTTCGACCTGATGGGCAATCTGCTCACCCGCTTCGGCGACGACATCAAGGGCATCTGGGCGGCCAATGACGATATGGGCTCGGGCGCTCTGGAAGCGCTGCGCGCCGAAAACCTCGCCGGCAAGGTGCCGATCGTCGGCGTCGACGGCATCAAGACGGCGGTCGATGCGGTGCGCACCGGCGAATTCGCCTGCACCGTCACTTCGGATCCGTTCTGGCAGGGCGGCATGGGTCTCGCCATCGGCTACAACGCCAAGATCGGCAAGTTCGACCCGACCAAGGAGCCCCCGGAGCACCGCGAGTTCTACGGCAAGGCGGTGCTGATCTCGCACGACAATGTCGAGGAATATTACAAGACCAATGTCGATGCGAAGCCCGAGATCGACTGGAACGATCTGTGGGGCCGGGTCACCGGAGCAATCCGTACCTGATCCATCGGAGTGGGCTGCACCTCCCTGGCGGCCCGCTTCCTCCCGCAGCCGTCGCGATCCCCTTGTCGCGACGGCTGTCACCAGCAGACGGGAAGCGGTTTCTTGACAATCCATACAGAACCCCTGAAGTCCGTTTCGGACATCGAGCGGACGACGCCCATGACACCGTTCCCCGGCCGCATCGCGACATTCCTGGGCGGCAGGCGCTGGCGCAGCCTGGCGCCGCTGGCGGTGCTGATTGTACTCTGCGTACTCATCGCCATTGCCAACCCCAATTTCATCGAGCTGCGCAATCTGGTGCGGCTTGCGAATTCCGCCGCCGTGCCGCTGACGCTGGCGATGGGGCTGACCTTCATCATCCTGATGGGCAGCATCGACCTCGCAGTCGAAGGCACGCTTTCGGTGGCGGCGATGGTGCTTGTGCTGCTCGCCGCCAATGACGGCAACGGCAACGACTATGGCTGGTGGGCGGTGCTCGCTGCCATCGCCGCCGGCACCGCCATGGGCTTCGTCAGCGGTCTCGTCCAGGCCATGCTGCGCATCCCGTCCTTCATGGGCACGCTCGGCATGTGGTTCATCGGCCTCGGCCTGTCGGTCTATATGCTGGGCGGCACGGCGATCAAGCTGAACGACGCCTCGATCCGCGACCTGGCCTTGCACCGTTTCCTCGGCCTGCCGGTGGCGGTCTGGGTTGCGTTCGGCGCCTTCCTGCTCGCCACTGTCATCCAGTATCACACCAAGCTCGGCCGCCACATATTGGCGATCGGCGGTGATGAGGATGTCGCCAAGCTCTCCGGCGTCAATGTCGTGCGCGTGCGCATCACCGCTTTTGCGCTGGCAGGGTTCTTCTTCGGCATTGCCGGTGTGCTTGCCGCCGCACAGCTCGGCCAGTCGCATGCCGTCATCGGCGACGGCAGGCTGTTTGCAGCGGTCACGGCAGTGGTCGTCGGCGGCACCGCTTTGACCGGCGGCGAGGGCGGTGTGGTCAACACGCTGATCGGTGTGCTGATCGTCACCGTGCTTGCCAATGGCATGATCCTGCTCGGCATCTCGCCCTACATCCAGCAGACGGTGCAGGGTCTGATGATCATCGCCGCGGTGGCGCTGTCGCTCGACCGTGTCCGCCTGAAAATCGTCAAGTGAACGCCATGCTGCAGGCGTCCAACATCATCAAGAATTTCCCCGGCGTCCAGGCGCTACGCGACGTCTCTATCGAAGTGCGGCCCAACGAGGTGGTCGGGTTGATCGGCGAGAACGGCGCCGGCAAGTCGACGCTGATGCGGGTGCTGGCCGGCGGCTACCGGCCGGATGGCGGCTCGCTCACGCTGGACGGCGAACAGCTGCGCATGCGCAACGCCTGTGATGCGGCCAGGCATGGCATCGGCATGGTGTTCCAGGAGCAGTCGCTGGTGCTCAACCTGACGGTCGCCGAAAATATCTATCTCGGCGAGGAAGACCGTTTCACCCGTTTCGGCCTGGTCAATTGGCGCGCCATGAACGCGGCGGCGCGGCGCCAACTGGCCAAGATCGGCATCGACATCGACGTCACCGCGCGCACCTCCGAACTCACCTTCGCCGCACGCCAGATGGTCGAGCTCGCCAAGGCGCTGACCTTGGAGGAAGTGGTCGAGCGGCAGTTGCTCATCCTGCTCGACGAGCCGACCTCGGTGCTCAATGCCGCTGATATAGAGGTGCTGTTCGCGCGGGTGCGCTCGCTTAAATCCCGCGCCAGTTTTGTGTTCGTCTCGCACCGCCTCGACGAGGTGCTCAACATCTCCGACCGTGTCTACACGATGAAGGACGGCGCGGTCGTCGCCGAGCACCGCGCAGCTGAAGTCACCGCGCCGGAGCTGCACGAGATCATGGTCGGGCGCGGCCTGCAGGCCGAATATTACCGCGAGGCCCGCCAGCTGGCGCCGCGCGATATCGTGATGGTCGAGGCCAAGGGGCTTGGCGCCAACGGTTACTATCACGGCGTCGATCTCTCGATCCGGGCCGGCGAGATTGTCGGCATTGCCGGCGTCGTCGGCTCCGGCCGCGAGGAGGTGACGCGCACCGTTGGCGGCTTCGTCCAGCATGATGCGGGCGAGATGAAAATCGCCGGCGATGCCGTGCGCTTCTCCTCGCCGGAACCGGCGGTGCGCAAGGGCATCGGCTATGTCCCGCGCGAGCGCCGGCTCGAAGGGCTGGTGATGTTCCTGTCGATCGCGGAGAACATTTCGCTGGCCGATCTCTCCAGCGTCATGCGCCATGGCGCCATCGATTATGGCAAGGAGCGCCGGCTTGCCGCCGACTGGATCAAGCGGCTGCGCATCAAGGCGCCCGGTCCCGATGCCGCCTGCCGCAAGCTCAGCGGCGGCAACCAGCAGAAGGTGGTGCTGGCGCGCTGGATGACGGCGGGCTCGCGCATCCTGGTGCTCGACCATCCCACACGCGGCCTCGATGTCGGCGCCAAGGAAGAGGTCTACGAGCTGGTGCGCGATCTCTCCGCGCAAGGCGTGGCGATTCTTTTGATTTCCGACACGCTGGAGGAAACGATCGGCCTGTCGCACCAGGTGCTGGTGATGCGCGATGGTGCAATCACCGCGCGCTTCGATGCCAGTCCGGGCAACAAGCCGAACCAGGTCGATCTTCTCAGGGCAATGGTGTGAGCCGATGAATGAAGCGTTCTCCATCAGGCGGGTTTTCGAAGGCAAGTGGACGCAGGGCGCCATTCCACTGGTGCTGCTGGTCGGCCTGCTGTTGATGATCGAGATCGCCGCGCCCGGCTTCCTCACCGGCGAGACCGTGGCGCTTTTGTTTGCCAACACCGCCGTGCTGTTCATCCTGGCGACCGGCGTCACCTTCGCCATCCTGCTTGGCGGCATCGACTTGTCGATCCAGGCGGTGGCATCGCTGGCCAGCGTCATCCTGGCGCAATTGCTGCCTTCGCTCGGCCTTGCCGCCTTTCCGGTGGCGATCCTGTCGGGGCTCGCCTTCGGCGTGTTGAGCGGCGTCGTTCACGTCAAGCTACGCGTGCCGTCCTTCGTGGCGACGCTCGCCACCGGCGGCGTGGTCACCGGCCTGGCGCTCTGGGTCTCCAATGGCCGCGCCATCACCATCGAGGAGGCTGGTCGCGAAAACACCGCCTGGATCAACGCCACTGTCGCCGGCATTCCCGTGGTGGTGCTGATTTCGACGGTGATCGGCATCGCCGCCTTTCTGGCGCTGCGCTACACGCGCTTCGGCCGCCAGGCGATTGCGGTCGGCGCCGGCGAACCGGCGGCGTGGGCGGCGGGCATCAATGTCGACCGCACCAAGATCATCGCCTTTGCCGCGTCGGGTATGCTCGCGGCCATCGCCGGCGTCGTGCTGGCGGCCAGGCTGTCGAGCGGTTCGCCGGTGCTGGCCAACCAGCTGCTGCTGCCGGCCATCGCCGCCGTCATCGTCGGCGGCACGGCGATCACCGGCGGGCTCGGCGGCGTTGCGCGCACGGCGGTCGGCGCGCTGATCATCTCGATCGTGCGCATCGGCATGACCTTTGTCGGCGTCAACATTTTCCTGGAAAACATGGTGTTCGGCGCGGTACTGATCGCTGCCGTCGCCATTACCATCGACCGCAGCAAGATCGCGGTCATCAAGTGATCCCGCCTCCCAGGCAAGCGCGGACAGGACGGGACCGCATCGGCGCGAGGCCGATGCGGTCCGGCCCGATCGGATTACATCGTGTCGAGGCCGATCAGCTCGATCTTGTAGCCATCGGGGTCTTCGACGAAAGCGATGTGGGTGGTGCCGTGCTGCATCGGGCCGGGCTTGCGCGGGATCTTGGCGCCGCGCTTTTCCAGTTCGGCGCAGACCGCGTAGATGTCATTGACGCCGAGCGCCAGGTGGCCGAAGCCGGTGCCGATCTCATAGGGTTCCTCGCGGCCCCAGTTCAGCGTCAGCTCGACGACGGCTTCCTTGTCCTCGGGGCCGTAGCCGACAAAGGCGTTGGTGAACTTGCCGCCGGGATAGTCGTCGCGGCGCAGCAAGGTCATGCCGAGCACTTCGGTGTAGAAGGCGATCGACTTGTCGAGGTCGAGCACCCTGATCATGGTGTGCATATAGCGAAAGCCCGGGGCGTCGCTCATTGGGGGAAGTCCTCCGAATTCTGTGATTTGCGGGTCTGATCATCCACATCGCACGCTTGGCGGCAAGCCTCGCTTGATGTTCTCAATCAGGGTTGTATGATAACACGACACCGCCGGTATTTGTCCAGCCGTTTTGCCGAGGGGCCCAGAGCCAATCCATGAATGCCGTGCCGCCACCCTCCGCATCGCAGATCGCAGCCCTGGCCGGCTTGCTGCCGAATGGCGGGCTGCTGACCGAGGAAGTGGATCTGGCGCGCTACAGCCGAGATTGGTCGGGCGATCATTTCGGCCGGCCGCTGGCGGTGGCGCGGCCCTCTTCGGTGGAGGAAATGTCGGCGCTGATGCGGTTCTGCCATGCCGAGCGCATTCCGGTCGTGCCGCAAGGCGGCCTGACCGGGCTCGTCGGCGCCGCAGTGGCGGCGGATGGCGGCGAGATCGTCATCTCGCTGGAGCGCATGAACCGTATCCGTTCGATCAGCCCGATCGACTTTGCCATGGTGGTCGAGGCCGGCTGCATTCTCGAGGACGCCAAGCGCGCCGCCGAAGCGAGCGACTGCCTGCTGCCGATCACCTTCGGCGCGCAGGGCAGCTGCCGTATCGGCGGCAATGTCGCCACCAATGCCGGCGGCTTCAACGTGCTGCGCTACGGGATGACGCGGGACCTGGTGCTTGGCCTCGAAGTGGTGCTGGCCGACGGCCGCATCTGGAACGGGCTGAAAGTGCTGCGCAAGGACAATCGCGGCTATGATCTGAAGCAGATCTTCATCGGCTCGGAGGGCACGCTGGGCATCGTCACCGCGGCGGCGCTGAAGCTGTTTCCCAAGCCGACGCAGATCGAAACAGCACTTGTCGGCTTGCGCTCGGTCGAGGATGCGATGGCACTCTATGCCCGCGCCCGGCGCGATTGCAGCGATTTGCTCACCGCCTTCGAACTGATCCTGCGCGGCGGCATCGAGATCACCATGCGCGAAGGCCAGGATTTTCCCGATCCGCTCAGCCAGCCCTATCCCGTCTATGTGCTGATCGAGGTGTCGTCGGGCGGGCTGATCGACCTCTCCAATATGCTGCTGGGGTTTCTCGGCAGCGTCGAGGACATCGTCGAGGACGGCGTCATCGCTTCGACCAGGGCTCAAGGTGAGCGGTTGTGGCTCTACCGCGAGATCATGGTCGAGCGGCAGGGCAGGGGCGGGCGCTACCTGCGCACCGATGTGTCGGTGCCGATCTCCAGGCTTGCCGATTTCGTCACCGATGCGCTGGCCGCCTTGCAGAAAGCCCGGCCCGACGCGCTGGCCGTCACCTACGGCCATGTCGGCGACGGCAACATCCACCTCAACGTCGTGCCGCCGGAAGGCATGGGCACCGAGGCGATGGAACATCTGTTCGAGCAGGCGGAAGCCGAGATCTTCACCGTCGTCGATCGCTATGGCGGCTCTATCAGCGCCGAGCACGGCATCGGCCGGGTCAAGCAGAAGGCGTTCCTCGAACGCATCGATCCGGTGACGCTCGACCTCGCCGCCGGCATCAAGGACGCATTCGACCCGCGCCACATTCTCAGCAACGGCCGCATTCTGGCGTCCGCACCCGCCGTCGACTATAGGTGAGCGATGACGCTGAAACTCGACAAGGTCAATCGCGGCCCACACCTCTCCACTCTGGTGGCCAGTTCCATCTCGCGCGAGATCGCGCAAGGCCGGCTGAAGCCGGGTGACCAGCTGCCGACCGAGGCGGCGCTGGCAACCACTTTCGGGGTCAGCCGCAACGTGGTGCGCGAGGCGATCGCGCGGCTGCGCTCGGAAGGCCGAATCTGGTCGCAGCAGGGGCGCGGCGCCTTCGTGGTCGAGAGCAACAACCCGACGGTGCTGACCATCGACCATGAGACGCTGCAGCGCGCCGACTCGTTTCGCAATCTGTTCGAACTGCGTGGCATCCTCGAAGTGCAGGCGGCGGCCCTTGCCGCAAAACGGCGCAGCGACGCCGATCTCAAAGCCATGGGCGATGCGCTGTCCGGCATGCGCGCCGCCCCCTATGGCAGCGTCGCCTGGCTGCGCAGCGACCTCGAATTCCACCGCACCGTCGCCGAGGCGACGCGCAATTCCTACATGGGCCAATTCCTGGTCTTCGTGTCCGAGCGGGTGCGCGAAAGCATTCTCGCCGCCGGCAACCAGCAAAAGTCGGACGACATGGCCCGCATCACGCTCGGCGAACATGAGCGCATCCTGAGAGCGATCCGTGCCGGCGACGCCGAAGGAGCGCAAGCGGCGATGCGCGACCATCTGGCGGGCGCGGCGCTGCGGGTGGGGTTGCATGAGGGGGAAGCTGCGGAGATAGCGCCGGGGCCCGAGGCGGCGTCTCCGGTACGGCATTCGCGGTTGCGGAAGGCTGTGCGCGGGCAGGCTTAGGGATAGCCTTGCCTTATCCGCGCGCTGGGCCAATCGCCTATGGCGGCGCTGACCCCCACTCCGTCTCGGCTTCGCCGAGCCACCTTGCCGGGGCGAGCCACGGGTCTCGCCCGTCCTTCGGACCCCCATTTCATGGGGGATGAGGAAATGCCAATCTCCGACATCGCAGCCCTTCAAAGCTTGGGTTTCCTCTCCCCCACGAATGTGGGGGTAGAGGTGGCTCGGCGAAGCCGAGACGGAGTGGGGGAGCGCCATATCAGATTTCACTCGGTCGTCGGCTCAACCAGCTCAGGGCCGGAGATAGGCCGCCACCCACCGCGCTATTTCAGCGGCAAAAACAGCTCAAGCACCACCTCGCGCACCGGTCCGTTCGACGAAAAGTGCCGTTGGCAATAGATCGGAAAGTCGCGCGCCTCCTCGCCGCTGGCCGGAAGCCATTCGCGGTACAGGTAAAGCGCTGCCGGCTCGAGATTGTTGGTGTTGCCGGGATAGCGCAGCACCGCGCAGCGTCCGCCGGGGATCACGCCGGCCTTCATCTGCGCGTCCTCGATCGGCCCGCCTTCTACCGGCAGGTCGGTTCCGGCACAAATATCCATGCTGTAATCGGCCGGGTTCGCCGGCTCCCTTTCGGAACGGAAGATGTTGAAGGTCGGGCTTGTGTGGGGCGAGAGGCCGGCCGCCTTGCGCCAGGCGATGAAGCGCTGGATGGTGTCCTGGAGCGTCGCCCGGTCGCCGCGATGCTCCATGATCGCCACCGGCGTCGGGGGCACATCGCGGATCATCACGTCGGCGGGTTCGAAGATTATCTGCATGAGCGTGGTCCTTGCTTTGTCGAGCGGCCCGAAGGCCATGAGCCACGCCCCCCAGTCGGGAGACTTCCGGAACGACGAAGGCGATTGTCCGAACCGTTGCCGAAAGGCGCGGGCGAACGCATCCGGTGCGTCGTAGCCGGCATCCATCGCTATGTCGGTGACGCTTTGGGCGTCGCTCTCGGCAAGCCGGTACGAAGCGCGCTTCAGGCGGGCGAGCTGGACATAGCGATGCACGGACAAGCCGAAGGTAGACGTGAACTGCCGGTGGAAATGGAATTTCGAAAACGCCGCGACGCCGCTTAGCGCCTCCAGGCCCAGATCGCCGTCCAGATGCTGGTCGATGTGGTCCAGCACCCGCTGCATCCGGGCATGGTAGTTTTCAAGTGGCGTCATCAAACGTCTCGTCCTGCGTGGCGACACCAGATAGGCGGTTCCGGACATGTCGCGCTCGACCGATCTTGCGGTTTGACACGGATGGATGGCTGTTCGCTAGGCGGGTGCTTGGAGGTGCGCCAGGTCTGCTCGAGAGCGATGCGGCTGCGGAGTCGGCATCACGGGCGCGAGGGGCAGCGTCTCCGCTGCGGCATTCGAGATTGCGGAAGGCTGTGCGCGGGCGGGCTGACGGTCGAATTTCCGCCTTTGAATGTCCGGCGTTGAATGCCATATTCGTCGGATGGAAATGGATGCCTGCGAAATGAAGGTAGTCGATGGTTGGTCGTACCTCACGATCGACCAAGCGCTTGGTCTAAATCCCAAAATTCCGAAGCGTTGCCCAGAGTGCCATGGCGCTGTCCGTGCACACCGCGAAAGCAACAATGGGATGCGCGCTCATTTCGAACACATCGACGGCCATGATGGATGCTCACTGAAACCGCGAACCTTCTCAGGCAAACGGTCCATGCATCCTCACGCATTATCATGACCGATAAGCACCCGCACTGGCGACAGGTGAGACTGAGGATAAGAAGCTACTCGCCATACGCAACGCGCCGAAGCAGCTATCATAGACGCGACTGGCCAATGCCTGACCTATCAACAAACTAACCAAAACAAAGCAGTAGGTTATACTTCGTGTACCCAAGACTCGATTCCGTTCGGGATGCGATGTATGCAATCCGAATTGGGATGGGTGGAGCATCATGGCTCTTGCATGTGGGGCGGTATGTCAGCCGGCGGAGGTGCGTCGGGAAATAGAGTCGTTTGGTTCAAGCACCAGCCCGATCCGGGTGGACACAGATTCAGGCGAGGGATTTCTCAAATCGATGGGAAATCCGATGGGTTCTGCGATACTTGTGTCGGAATTGGTGTCTGGAGAATTGGCTTCTTGGCTTGGCCTCAAGGTGCCGCCGTTTGCCATAGTCCACGACTGTCAAATAGACCTGACTATGGAAAGGAATGGGGCGCGCATGGTGCCGCCCATGTTCTTTTCACGCGCCGTTGATGGAACCCCACACGACGGAGGAGACACTTTTTTGTCTCGTCTCCGAGAGCCTGGTGACGTGGCGTTGCTGGTTGTTTTCGATACGTGGGTCCGCAATTGGGACCGGTTTTTTGATGGACAAGACAACGCCGACAACCTACTTTATGTGAAGGCTGAGGGGCGTCGTAAATACGATCTTGTCCCCATCGATCATTCAAGCTGTTTTATTGGGAATGACGTTGATTTTCCTATGGGGCCGGCCCCTGAGGCATGGGTCCTAGACCCAAATGTATATGGTAAGTTTCCGGCCTTCGATCCATATATCGACGCGAAGTCAGTCAAGCGCGCCGTCGAGAAGCTGTCTCAATTAAAGCGCGATTTCGTGGTTGAAGTCGTTAATTCTATTCCTGCACAATGGGGCTTTGGCCCCAACGCCGCGCTCTCGCTGGTCGATTTGATTTGTGAGCGCGGCCAATATGTGGTGAACACGATCTCAGGGCGATTGGTGGATGAACCGGAAATCCCGGGGTTGGTAAAATGATCCGAGAGTCACAAGGCTATTTTTCGCTCGTTCAATACTCAGAGTTCCCGGAGCGGGCTGAGTTTGTGAACATTGGCGTCATTGTGTTCGCTCATGCTTCGGTTTTTGTGAAGTTTAGCCATAGCCCGCGCCGCGCCGAGCAGGCGTTCAAAATCCATCTCGGTAACCATTTTCAGCACCTGAAAGAATCGATGGAAGGTCGATTGCGGTATGAATTTGGTAACGGCTGGGACAGGGAAAAGATCGAGAAATTTATAGGGCTTAGGTCTGGGAAGGTTCGCCTGTCCCCGGTTCGATCTGTGTTGGTTAAAGACCCCGAGAAGCTTGTCAGCGAACTGTTCGAAAAGCTGGTTGGTGAGGTACCCAGCTGGCCGCGCGGCCAAAGGCTGTCGACAAAACTGGCGCAAGCTTTTCGTTCTAATGGCGTCGAAGACTTCCTCGTGAAGCCTGACCCCGTCCATCTTTCCGGAGGCGTAAAGATCGAGGTTCCCTTTGCCTATCAGAATGGAGCCTTCAATCTGATTGACGCCGTGTCGCTTGCGGGTGACCCGGATAAGGCGCTCAACCGCGTCAGCCCGCATATGATAGAAGGCGAACTTCTTTACCAAGAAACCGCCCTTGATCGACCTGCTCGCTTAGTGGTGGTCGGGGACGATGCGCAGGCACAGGATGCGGAATTCGTAAACATGATTGCGGAGCAAATGGACCGCCACCATGTCCGATTCTATACCCTAAATGAGATCGAGCCGTTGGTTAGGGACATTCGCCAGAATTACGTCCTCCATCGCTAGTTCCGCGTTCGACGCCTTGCAATTTGTCAATCGCGGTTTCAAACCCCTTTCGCCTTCATATGCTTTAAGCTTCCGGGCGGCTCCGTTGAGCCGCTCGGATTTCACGCCAAGGGCTACAGGATGTAGGGACCGTTGGCTTGCGCCCGAATCCACCCGTTTTCTATTGGCCCGGTGATGTCGCCTCCACCAGCGACACCCCGTTCAACCCCGCAACAATATCCGACAGCGCCGGCACGAATTTCTCGCCGTGGCCGGTGGTGACCGCCGTGGCAAAGCCATTGCGCACCGCAGCGCCGATCGGGTTGGCGATGCCGGCGGCCTGGGCGAAGGAGGCGAGATAGGTCATGTCCTTGAGCGCGTTGGCGATGGCGAAGCGCTGGGCGTTTTCGTTGCGGTTGAGGACGAAATCGAAGAAGGCCTGGTAGAAGCCGCAATCCATGCGGCTGCCGGAGATGACGCTGTTGAAGACCTGCGGCGTCAGGCCGGCCTTGGCGCCGAGGCTCAGCGCTTCCGAGTAGATCGCGGAATAGCCCATCGAGACGAAATTGTTGAGCAGCTTCATGGTGTGGCCGCTGCCGGTCGGGCCGGTGTGGACGATTCGCGCAGCGAAGGCTTCCAGCACCGGCCGCGCTCGGGCGACGATTTCGGCCGGGCCGCCGACTATGACGTCGAGCTTGCCCTCGGTGGCTTCCTTGGGCGTGCGCGCCAGCGGCGCGTCGATCAGCGTTATGTCTTGCTGGGTGAGGTCAGCGGCAAGCGCCGTCGTCGATGACGGGTTGGAGGTCGAGCAGTCGATGATCAGCAGCGGCTTCGCGGCTGCGGCAAGGCCATCCGGACGCTTGACCAGCGCTTCGACCTCGCGCGAGGCGGTGACGCACAGGATGACGATGTCGCAGGCAGCGGCGAGGTCGCGCGGGCTGGCCGCTTCAGTGGCACCGGCCGCAATCAGCCGGTCGGCTGCGGTGCGGCTGCGGTGGACATGCACCGTCAGCGGCCAGCCTTTGCGCAGCAGATTGTCGGCCATGCCGGCGCCCATGCTGCCCAGGCCGATGAAGCCGATGCGTTCTTTCATGCAATCCTCCCATGGCTCGTGCCAGCGGGCCGAACTTTCGTCACCTTGCGGCGGGCACCCGTCGATGCAATTCTTTGAACAAGAATCGAACCGGAGTCGCGCTGATGGCGGAGCCCATGACTTTCGACGCCATACCGCAGGCGCCCAACCTGCGGACGGGTCTGGTCAACACTTTGATCGCGCAGATCGAATCCGGCGACCTCGCGCCGGGCCAGCGGCTGCCGACCGAGCAGGAAATCGTCGCCGCCACGGGTGTAAGCCGCACCGTGGTGCGCGAGGCGCTGGCGGCGCTGCGTGCGCGCGGGCTGATTACCACGCGCCAGGGGCTCGGCGCCTTCGTCGCCAAGGATCCGCCGCCGAAGACGTTTTCCGTGCTGCCCGACGATCTCGAATCGATCGACGAGGTGCTGCGCGTGCTCGAACTGCGCATGGGCATCGAGGTCGAAGCGACAGGCCTCGCCGCCGAACGGCGCAGCGAGGCGGCGCTCCAGCAGATGAGCGCGCGGCTCGACGCGCTGGAGGCGGCGGTGCGTGCCGGCGGCTCCGGCTCGGAAGAGGATTTCGGCTTCCACCGCGCCATTCTCGCCGCGACGCAGAACCCGAATTTCACCCGGCTGTTCGACACGTTCGGCAGCGCCATGATCCCGCGCCATTGGAGGCGGCTCGACCGGATGACGGAGGCCGAGCGGGAAAAATATCTCGACCGCATGCAGCGCGAGCACCGCGCCATTCTCGGGGCCATCGGAGCCAGGGACGTCAATGCCGCGCGGCGCGCCATGCGCAGCCATCTGACCAAAAGTTATGCCCGCTTCGAGGATCTGCGCGACAAGGCTGTTCACGATTAGGGAGCCAACCACGGTTGACGGACTGCTCATCCGGCGAGCCCGCCGAGATAAAGTTCGCGCATCAGCGACATGTTCCTCCCGGCTCCAAATTGTTGCAATCTTGCCTGGTTGTCATACAACCCTGTAATCTGGTAAATCCCAGGAAGAGGAATGTCAATCGCGTTGCCATGCGATATGAGGCTCCCCGAAGAATCGCAATCATGGAGCCGGCATTGCCGGCGAAGCCGCAGTCAGGAACAGCGAGATGCAGTCACGGAAATTTGGCCGTACCGGCAGATCAGTCAGCGAGATCGGCTTCGGCGCTTGGGCGATCGGCGCCGCCTGGGGCGAGGTCAATGACGACGATGCGGTCGCCGCCCTGCATGCCGCGCTCGATGCCGGCGTCAGCTTCCTCGACACCGCCGACGTCTATGGCGACGGCCGTTCGGAAAAGCTGATCGCACGGGTGATGAAGGAACGCGGTGGCGCGCGCCCGTTCATCGCCACCAAGGCCGGACGGCGGCTGCCGAAGCAGACGGTCGAGGGCTACAGCGTCGAGAACCTCACCGGCTGGATCGACCGCAGCCTGAAATACCTCGAGACCGACACGCTCGACCTGGTGCAGCTGCATTGCCCGCCGACCGATCTCTACTATCATCCGGAGGTGTTCGAGCGTCTCGACAAGCTCACCGAGCAGGGCAAGATCCGCAATTACGGCGTCAGCGTCGAGCGTGTCGAAGAGGCGCTGAAGGCGATGCAATATCCCGGCGTCGTCAGCGTGCAGATCATCTTCAACGCCTTCCGCCAGCGCCCGGCCGAGCTGTTCTTCGACCAGGCGAAAAAGAACGATGTCGCCGTCATCGCCCGCGTGCCGCTGGCCAGCGGCCTGTTGTCCGGCAAGTTCAGGGCGGACACCAAGTTCGAGACCACCGACCATCGCCTGTTCAACAGGAAAGGCGAAGCCTTCGATGTCGGCGAGACGTTTTCGGGCGTGCCCTATGAGGTCGGCCTAGCGGCGGTCGAGAAGGTGCGGCCGCTGGTGTCAGGCGACACCACGATGGCGAAATTCGCTCTGCGCTGGATCCTGATGTTCGACGCTGTGACGGTTGTCATTCCCGGCGCCCGCAATCCGGCGCAGGCGGTTTCCAATGCGGAAGCGGCGGAGCTTGCGCCGTTGTCCTCCGAGTCGATGGCCAAGGTGAAGGCGGTCTACGACGAGAACATCAAGCCCTACGTGCATCAGCGCTGGTAACCCGGCGCCTGCCGGCCTCGATCGGCTGACTGACCAGAGGTCAGCCGGGCCAAATTGCGTTCGTCCGTCACAAGCCGTGCAGCGGATTCTATGATCCATCGGTCATTTAATCGGCCGCGCCGCTTGTTATTGTGCAGTGCAGCAACGATATTGCTGCGTGTGCGTTGTGTGCACGAGTCTGCCCATTCCGGCGCGCAAGGATACCGATTTGCGAGACATATCCGATACGATCGCCCGGCTGAGCGCGATGCGCGGCCGGCCAGCCGGTGCAGGACAGAGCAAGGACGATCACCTGTCCGAGATGACAGGGTTCGGGTCCAATCCCGGCGCCTTGCGCGCGCGGTTTTATCTCCCTGAAAACCTGCCGAAGCAGGCAGCGCTGGTCGTGGTGCTGCATGGCTGTACCCAGAATGCAGCCGCTTACGATCATGGTTCCGGCTGGACCGAACTTGCTGCCGAGCAGGGTTTTGCCGTGCTTCTCCCCGAGCAGCAGCGCGCCAACAACGCCAATCTTTGCTTCAACTGGTTCGTGCCGGGCGATGTAAGCCGCGACAGCGGCGAGGCACTGTCCATCCGCCAGATGATCGAGGCGGCGGTGGTCACCCACGGTCTCGACCGCAAGCGGATATTCGTCACCGGTCTTTCCGCCGGCGGCGCCATGGCGGCGGTGATGCTGGCGACCTACCCGGACGTGTTTGCCGGTGGCGCGATCATTGCCGGGCTTGCCTATGGCAGCGCCTCGACCATCCCCGAAGCCTTCGACCGCATGCGTGGCCATGGCGGACCGTCCAGAAGCGACCTGCAGCGTCTGTTGCGGGAAGCTTCGCCGCACAAGGGGCCGTGGCCGAGGATTTCGGTCTGGCAGGGCTCGGCCGATACGACCGTGGTGCCTTCCAATGCCGACGCGGTGCTGGCGCAATGGCAGGGCGTGCACGGCCTCGCTCAAGCGCCGACACGCACGGAAAAGGTCGACGGTCAGGGCCGAAAAGTCTGGTGCGATGGCAAAGGCCGCGACGTGGTCGAGGCATACAGCATTGCCGGCATGGGCCATGGCACGCCATTGCAGGCGAGCGGCGACAATGCTCTCGGCAAAGCAGGGCCGTTCATGCTGGATGTCGGGATTTCCTCGACGCGCCACATCGCCCGTTTCTGGGGGCTGACGAAGCCAGACGTACGACGCGCGGCGAAAGCCGAGGCCGCTTCAGGCACTGCATTGCAGCCTTTCTCGCCGAAGGAAAAACCGCGAGCTGTCCGTGTCGATCCGGCCCCGGAGCCTGTCAATCCGCCAAGCGGTCCGGCGGGCGGGATTACCAAGGTCATCGAGGACGCGCTCAGGGCAGCGGGATTGATGCGCTGAGGCTGAGGCTCGCCCCGCACACGCCCAAAACACAAGGGCAAGCGCCAGCATCATTATCGCAGCAGGCCTTCGTCCTCGAACGCATCCCAGCCCTTCAATCCGGGCGCCGGGCCGTCCGTGTTCCGGGCCTTCCTCGCAGTGCGAGCCCGGCCGGTGCCCTTTCCCGCGCGCGTCAGCGCGGCCTTGCCCGCACCGCGCCGCCTGTTCTCGGCGACCGCCTGGACATCCTGCTCTCTCCAGACGGTTGCCAGATCGCGGTCCAGGACGTCCTCGATGTGGCGCGGGTCGAAAACGTGGAAGGTGACAGACTTTGATCGCCCACGCATCTTGACGGTGCGTGTGCCGGTGCTTTGCAGCCGACCGTCCTTGAGCCATTTGTGGCGCTCGCGCGAAGAGATCGTAAGGATATCCTCGACCTCGCGTGGAAGCACAGGCAGCGCTTCCACTCCCTCCAGTGTTTTGGAGATATTGGCAGAGGCGGCCTTGAACGCTTCCGCTTCGGATCTCGACATTCGCAATGCGATGCGGCCCGTCTCGGCCTTGACGTGCTTCCTGACTGCCCATGGCAGTCGGGCTCTGACTTCACGTTCGATCCCCTTGGAGCGCACGGCGGACCCGAGTGTCGCTGACGGCGACAACGGCCATTCGGCAATCAGTTGCGGGGACGGGCACATGTTTTCCTGGGCTGGTTTCGTTGGTTCGATGCTAACACGGCAAGAGCCGGTCAAGCCAAGGCAACAGCGAAAAGGGGCAGGTCCGAATAGAACCCGCCCCTTATGGCCGAATCTGAACGTCGCTTGCAGTGCGCCGACAGCACCTTCGGCCCCGCCGCCGTACGGCGACGGGGCTCGATGATCAGAGTGGGCTGGCGTTGCGCGTTCTGTCGCGCTCGGCCTCGATGTCGGTGTAGGGGTCGGCATTGGCATCGAAGCCGGTCCAGCCACCGGCTTCATAGGCGCGTCGGCGGTCTTGCAGATCGACCGAGTTGGACTCGCCAAGAATACGCTCGGCCTCGTCGGCGAGTTCGTCACTGACCCTGGCGGTCACCATCGTGCCACCGCGGCGAACGCCCTCCGCATAGACATGCGCATCCCTTTCGGGGACGCCTGACTCGGTCAGCGCCCCGACGATGCCGCCGGCAGCGCCCCCGACGACCGCGCCGCCAACGGCGCCGACCGCGGTGGCGGCCAGCCATCCTGCGGCCACGACCGGACCGACGCCCGGAATGGCCATGATGCCGAGCCCTGTCAGAAGCCCGCCGGCGCCGCCAATGACGGCTCCGAGACCGGCGCCGCCGGCTGCATCCTCGGCGGCGTTGGAGGTGTCGCCATCGTCGTACCAGTCGTCCGAATTGTTGGCGACGATGCTGATGTCGGCCTGCGGCACGCCGATTGCCTCCAGTTCGCCGACGGCATCGGAGGCATCATCGTAGTTGTCGAAAAGTCCGGTTACGGTTTTCATGGTCTTGATCTCCTCGATCTGGTTCAGAGGTTCAGTTGGCGCCGGCAACGACGTTGCCCTGATAATCGAGCGCCACGGTCGTGGTCTTGCCATCCTTGGTGGCCTGACCGCGCCAGATGCCCTGGTCGTCTTTGGTCAGCTTGGACACGCCGGAGAAGCCGGCATCCTGAATGCGGCTCTTCGCCTGATCCTCGGTGAAGCTGTTGGCACCCGGGACCGGGGCGGCCGAATTGGTGGTGTCGGTCGTGCTCACGGCCGGGGTGGTGGAGCTGGTGGTCGACGATGCATTGTCGGCGGAAGCGATCTTCTCGACCATTTCCTGATGCATTTTGAGCGTCGGCAAGGTCTCGGAGGCGAAGGTCTTCAGCTGCGCGTTGTCGCCGTCCTTGGCGTAGCTCTCGAACAGCGTGACCGCCTCCGAATGCGCATCGCGCTGCATCTGGACATAGGGCTTGTCAACGGCATCGTTGGCATTCTGCAGAGCCTCCAGATCGGCCTTGTGCTTGGCGTCCAGCTCCGTCGGCACTTTCAGCTTCTGTTCGCCGGCGATGGTCGCAAGCTTGGCGTTGGCGGCGCCGTGATCGTCGATCATCTTCTTGGCGAAATCCTTGACGCCTTGATCCTGGGCCTTGCCTTCTGCGATCTTGCTGGAGTCCACTTCGAACAGGCCGCCGATGGCAGCCTTGTCGACAAAGTCCTGAGCACTGTCGGCGGCGAAGGCGGGCAGGGCGAAGACCATGGCTGTGGCGGTGGCCAGCGAAGCTAGAAGAACACGTGTTTTCATGGACAGAAATCCTCGTTGGGGCACACATCGTGCTGTGAGCCTAACCAGTGCGGCCAAGCTTTGTTCCGCCGCCCAAGCGTTATAACCGGGAGGGTCGATGCCGCGATGATGGCCCCTCATCCTCGGCTTTTTGCGCCTTTGCCATGCCGACGCTGAGGACGGCGACCCGCTCGATGGGCGCCTTGCAAGTCGATCAAAAAGGGAAACGAGGCCCTTCGCCGCCGGCAAGTGAACACCGCCCGCGGTGAACTATCGAGGTTCAGCGATCGTTGCGTTCGAGGCGGCGCGCAACCTCTGTCTGGGCGACCTGCAGCAGCGTGTCTATTTCGAACATCGCCGCCGCATGGCCGCCGTCGCGAATGACACGGCGGGCGCGGTGTAGCAGATCGGAGACCGTCCGCAGCGTTTCAGCATGGCTCGATCGATTCGACAAATGCGTGCCCTCCATCAGCCACAACCGTTGGATCGGGAGAGTGTTCCCAAAGTTGGCGGCCGGCCGGGTGAATGACTGTGAGCGCAGGCAGCGGAACCATCCTTGTCCGTTGGCCGTTCCCCCTGCCTCAACGAAAGGAACAGCCATGGCCGAGAACGACACCCCGAAGGACACCGCGAAGGACACCCCCAAGGACACCCCGAAGATTTCCGCCCGAGAGGCCCAGGAGGCCCTGGAGAAGCAGGTCGCATCGCTGAGGCGCGAGATCAGCAAGATCAACCGGACGCTTGCCGAGCGCGCAGAAGATGCCGTCGGCGAAGCCGGCGGCTGGTACGGCAGCGCGACCGAGCGCGCGGCACGGGCAACGCAGCAGCTGAGATCGCAGGCGCAGACGGTGTCCGAAGCCGTCCAGCAAAATCCCGGCACCATCAGCAGCGCTTTCGTGCTTGGCGGCATTGCCGGGCTGTTGATCGGCATGCTGCTCGGGCAAAGCCAGGAACGCGACCGAGGCTGGTTCTAGCGAGGTATCTTACGAATATTGCGCCCGCCGGCTTTGCTGGCGGGCTTTGTATGGACGCCAGATCACTGTGGCTTTGAGTGAAAAACTCCCCGCTCGGGTAAACGGGATTTGTGGTCGCCGCCGCCTGCGTGGCGCCCTCGACAGGTGAGTTGAGTTTCCCTGCCGCGGTCGTATGTTGTTGACCGCAGTGGAGGATCACAAATGCCCATTCGACGCAAAGCCACCGAGGCCGGCGTTTTGCAGCCATCCGAACTCGAGCTGTTGGGTCGTGTATTCGAGCAGCTTAAGCGCGACGGTCAATCGCCGGAAGCACGCGACGCCATCGCATCCCGGATTATCGCGAACTATATGGCCGGCGTGGTCGACGAAGCCGAGCTCGTCAGTCTTTCGAGGCAACCGCTGGGCCGGTAGTGCGCTTTCCATTCCGGGTTCAGAAGAGTTTCAGGTCGTCAAATCAGAGGGATAAGGCAATGCCGGCTGACCCACCGATAGAGCGACGGTCGCTTATCCGTGATCTTGTTCTGAAGGAAGCGACAATCCGCGTTGGCGACGCCAGTATCAATTGTCTGGTTTGCAACCAGCACGCCCATGGCGCGGAGCTACGGGTGAAGGCCGATATCGCAATCCCCGACCGTTTCGTGCTTCACGTGCCGGTCGATCATACCAGCTATCGCGCCGTGGTGCGGTGGAGACGGAACGAGCGACTTGGGGTGCAGCTTGATTCGGGAAGGCAGGCCTAGATGGCGGTAGCCGGGACGGATCACCCAGCTGTTCAAGTGCAGGGTTGATGGGACAAGGCAGGGCTCGTTTGCGGCACGAACGCTTCTTCCATGCTGCTTGCGATTTGCAATCAGTTGCTATAGCGTCTGACTGCTTGCAAATTACAAGCGGTTAATCCGTGAACCGACTATGCGAAGGCGCTGCTTATGGCCAAACTTATCTTGGGAATGAACGTTTCCATCGATGGCTATGTCGATGACCTTGCCGGAAATCTGGTCATGGGCGCACCAAGCCAGAAGCACTTCGAGTACTGGATCGAGACGATTCGCAACCATGCCGGCGCTGTGTATGGCCGCCGGATGTACGAGGTCATGCGCTATTGGGACGATGATCACGCGGAATGGGATGCTTCGCTTCGCCAGTTCGCGACACTCTGGCGCAAGCTGCCCAAATGGGTCGTTTCGCGCACACTTTCGCGGGTAGGCCCAAACGCCACCCTCATCTCCGGCGATATTGAAGATCAGATTCGCGAGATCGCGGCCCGCGCGGAGGGCACCCTGAGCGTTTCCGGTCCGGAACTGGCCGGTCTTATGACCGGGCTGGGCCTGATCGAGGAATATCACCTGCACGTGAGGCCATTCGTGCTCGGCAAGGGCAAGCCTTTCTTCCACGAGGCAAGGCCTGCGCTGCAACTGGTGTCGAGCACATTGATCGATGACGATACGGTTCATATGATCTATGTGCCGCGAGGCTGAACGATAAGGCGCTTCAGCGCCAACATGCGAACCTGGAGAGGGCCTGGTCCCGGCCTTCGCACCGAGGTCTCACATGTCAGCTTGCGTGCTGGGTACCCAAGCAGCAGAGGGTCTGCTGTCGGCCGAAAATCTGCCGGTCAGCAATGCGCCCCATTCCGGTCAAAGAGGCCTTGCCGCCGTTCCTCGCCCGAAGCGCCGCTTCGGTTGGTCCTTCAGTGACCTGGCGGCCCAAGGGCGTCGTCCTCCACCGCCCGACCTCGTCCGCAACTCATCGTTGCCGCCAGCGGCTCTGCTCCTGGCCTTCCCGCGATGACCGAGCGGGTAGTGAAACATCATGGTCAAGCCTGAAAAGCAAGGTACAACCTAGCCGCCTTTCCAGGCCTGCGTCATCATCGTCCAGCAGTTCAGGATCCTGCGTGCGCCAGCCGGGTCCGTCGGGTCGGCCGGCCGCACAGTTTTTTTCATCCCGCTGGAACATTGGCGAAGGAATGCAGTTGGGGTCGCTGCAGATGCCGCCGCGTGGTGCCTGTGGGCGATTGGTGGCAACACCTGATCGGCCGCCGCTCCTTTACGAGGCGGCTTAGCGTGTGAGCCAATCCTGCAGCAAAGGCCTTGGGATTGGAACGACCAACAGGAGGCAGTCATGAAGCACCAGACACTCGATCAACTCCAGTCAGTCGCGGACATCAGTCCACTATCGCCGGCTCTGCTGGCTACAAGGACGCAACGGATAGAGCGGTGGGCGGAACTGCTCTATCGAAATCCGACGCGCTCCCTTGTGGCTCTCACCGGGACCGAGCATCTGCATCCCTCTGTCCGCGGAGAAGCGCGCGCGGTCGGATCGGCGATCAGTGTCGCTTTTGACGATCCACTGCTGCGTGCATCGGGCATGCAATCGGATACCTACGGGGAAGCCAGACGCTTCTTCGAACTCTCCGATTGGCAGTTGCATGAGATCGTCTGCAGTTGCCACACCGGCGCCACCATGCAGGCTGGCTGGGCCGCCGGGCGTGTCCGCAGGGTTCTCAATGGGAGCAAGATATTGGCTTGGCTGAGAAAAGGATTCATGCCGCACTGAGACACAGCGCTTGCGCCTGAAGAAGCATGCAGGCTCCAGCAGAGATTGCATCGGCTCCGCGAAGGCATGGCTGATCTCAATGGAGTAGGGCGGCCGAGTTGCTTGCGACTTCAGAAATGACGTTCACCATTGCTTAGTGGACCTCGTCAGGGTGATCGGCAATTTCGTGAATAGCGAGTACGAGCGCCAGTTTCGACCAACCGGTCGGCAGCGCCCGCGTGACCAAGCGGGGTTACTTATCCTCGGTGGGTCACATGTGCGCTTCGTCAGCGGTATAGCCTGCCAATCCCTCCACAGCCGTTTTGACGCTGCGAAAAGCTCGAGGCGTGAGGGGGCAATTTGACCCAGGAATCCCGACAACGGACCTTCCGCTTTCGGCCCCGAAATTGAAATTCGAGGCCCGCCCCATCACCCCGGAAAGATCGTAAACCCGCCATCGACGCGGAGCACCTGCCCATTGATAAACCGCGCCCGCGGGCCAGCCAGAAACGCCACCGCCTCGGCGATCTCTTCGGGCTCGGCATAGCGGTTCAGCGATTTCCTGCTCGAGTCCATGCGCTCGGGATCGACCACGCGGGTCGCCTGGAAGCGCGCCGTCTTGGTGGCGCCGGGGCTGACCGCATTGATGCGCACGCCGTCGTCGATCAGTTCCTTGGCGAGGCAGCGGGTGTAATGCACGACCGCGGCCTTCAAGGTGGAATAGACGACCTCGGGCGAGCAGCCGAGATGGGCCGCCGCCGACGCGATGTTGATGACGGAGCCGCCGCCGCGCTGCTTCATCGGCGGCACGAAGGCCTGGCAGACCAGCATCGTGCCGATGAGATTGTTCTCTGTGAGCACGCGGATGTCGTCCAGTTCGATGTCGAGGGCGTTGTTGGGGTTCGGCTTGCCGCCCTTGGCGCCAATGTCGCCGCCGGCGCAATTGACCAGCACATGCACATCGCCGAGATCGGCCTCGATCTTGCGCTTCATCTCGGCCACCGCCTTCTGGTCGCCAATGTTGCCGGTCACCGACGTGACCTTCGTGCCGTGCCGCTTCAGGCGCTCGACCACTTCGCCGAGATTGGCGAACTCGCCATATTTGGCCGGCGCTTCCTCGTTCATGTCGTGGATTGCGACATTGGCGCCGAGTTCGGCCAGGCGCTCGGCCATCACGCGGCCGAGGCCGCGGCCGGAGCCGGTTACGAAGGCGGTCAATCCATCTAGTTCACGTGCTGTCATCGGATTTTCTCCATCAAACCAAATTTGCGCATGTTGGCGGCGCTGCGCCGGATCATGTCGAGCTCATAGGAAACCAGTGAGACGTCGTCTTCGCGCTCCCAAGGCGTGCGGTAGTCGGCATCGTCGGGCAGCCGGTTGCGCTGGGCTGCCGCCAGGCAGGCGGCAAAGTCGCGCGCCGTCTTCTCGGGGTAGCCGCGCCACCAGTCGTCGCTGAGATAGCGGACATGCCGCGCCTCCAATGCGCCCGGTTCGAGAACGGCGGTCATGCGATCGTGGTGTTGGCCAAGAATGGCGAACAGCTCGGCAAACGGCACCGCACCGTCGCCGATGGCACAACGGATCAGCCGATAGCCTTCGGTCGTGAACTGCACGCGGTAATCCTTGAGGTGAACATGGTGGACATAGGGGGCGATCACCTTCGTAAAATCGAGCGGCGCTTCGCCGACCGGGAACGTGTTGCCGGTGTCGAAGGTGACGCCCACACTGTCACCACCGAGGGCGCAGAAATCGACGAGTTCCCTGCTGGTGAAGTCCTGGTGGTTTTCGATCGCAAGGACATACCCTTCGGCATTCGCGCGGGGACCCCACTCCACCAATCGCTCTCGAATGATGCCGGCGTACTCGCTCCATTTTTCGCCGGCGGCGTTGCGGTCGCCGCAGAGAACCGGCGTCAGCGCCGTCCGGATGATTTTGGCCTTGAGCAGGCGCGCGGCCCGAAACGCATCGTCGAGCGGTTCGCCCACCAGCAGGCCGCCGCTGACGACCGGCGCGATGCGAAGGCCGGCGAGCCGTTCGCGCAGCGCGATCACCGCGTCGTCGGAAAGCTCGGTCAGCCATGGCACCCAGATCTCCAGCACGCGCGCGCCGAGATCGGTCGCGAGCGCGATGAAACCTTCGAGCCCCGCAGGTCTAGGATTGGCGCGTTGCGTGCCGCGGCCCTGGAGGCCGAGATGATAGGTCAGGCCGTAGGGGTTCAGGCCGACCTCGAGCATGAAGCGATCCTTTGAGTCAGGTGTGGTCATCGCAGGCCGGCATCCACGGTGATCGACTGCTTGGTGATCATGCGGCTGTCGTCGGCGGCGAGGAACAGCACCGTGCGCGCGATCTCCTCGCCGAGCAGAACCTGGCGGATCACCTGGCGCTGCACGACCTGATCGACCGAACCTTGGGTCTTGTACCAAAGCTCCCGCTGCCGGTCGGTGATGACGGCGCCCGGCTCGATGGCGTTGACGCGGATGTTGTCGGGGCCAAACGCCCGCGCCAGCGCGAAGGTCAGCCCGACCACCGCAGCCTTGGCCGCCGCATAGGGGGCCATCTCTGATGCGCCGAAACGCCAGGCGATCGAAGAAAAATTGACGATCGAACCAAAGCCCAATTCCTGCATGTGCGGATGCACAGCCTGGGCGGCAAAGAAGTGGTGCCTGAGGTTCACATCCTGGGCGTGGTCCCAGTATTCCTGCGTCACGTCGGCGACCGAGAGGCGATTGTCATCGGCGGCGTTGTTGACCAGCACCGAGACAGGCCCCAGGCGGTCGCGCACCGTGCCGATCGCGGCCTGGAGGGCGGGGATATCGGTCACATCGCAGCGCAGGAACAGGGGCGCGTGCGCTGCCGCGGCGGCGAGTTCCCGCGCGAGCGCCTCGCCGGCCTCCTGCTGCAGATCAAGAAACGCCACTCGTGCGCCATTGGCGCAGAAGGCGCGGACCGTGTCGGCGCCGATGCCCGACGCGCCGCCGGTGATCAGCACGACACGCTCGGACAGGCTCGGATAGGTGGCGAAGGACAAGGCGGAACTCTTTTCAGATCAAGCTTCGGGTCAGATCGGGTCAGATCAGGCGTCGGGTCGTCGGGTCGAACAGGCACGCCCGCGCCATGTCGATGCCGAGCGTCACCGTCTCGCCCATAAGCGGCGTGCCGTCGGGGTCGAAACGGCCGGTGATCTCCTTGCCGCCCAGGCGCAGGACGGCCATGGTCTCCGCGCCTGTCGGCTCGACCAGTTCGACCACTGCATCGATCTGCGCGATGCCCGGCTTGCGGCGCGCAAGATCCGGATCGAAGCGGTAGATATGCTCGGGACGGATGCCGAGCACGAGCTGTCGCGGCGTGTCGGATGGGAGCGCCTGGACGATGGGCAGGCTGGCCGTCTTGCCGTCGGCGGTCTGCAACACAACAGTGGCGCGACCGCCTTCCTGGCTCAGTTCGGCGGCCAAAAAATTCATCGCCGGCGACCCCATGAAGCCGGCGACGAACATGTTGGCCGGACGGTTGTAGATCGTGGCGGGATCGTCGAATTGCTGGACCTCGCCCTGGTGCATCACGGCGATGCGCGATGCCAGCGTCATCGCCTCGACCTGGTCGTGGGTGACGTAAACCGTGGTCTTGCCGACGCGGTGATGCAGCTTCTTGATTTCGGTACGCATGTCGACGCGCAGCTTGGCATCGAGATTGGAAAGCGGCTCGTCGAACAGGAACAGTTTGGGATCACGCACGAGCGCCCGGCCCATGGCGACGCGCTGGCGCTGGCCGCCCGAGAGCTGTCCGGGCTTGCGTCCAAGCAGCGGTTCGATCTGAAGGAAAGCGGCAACCCGTTTTACAGCCTCGTCCTGCTGCGGCTTCGGCACGCGGCGGCTTTCCATGCCGAAGGTGATGTTCTCGCGCACCGTCATCGTCGGGTAAAGCGCGTAGGACTGGAACACCATGGCGATGTCGCGGTCCTTCGGCGGCACCGAATTGACCAGCCTTCCGTCGATGCGGATCTCGCCGGAGGTAACAGATTCGAGCCCGGCGATCATCGCCAGCAGAGTGGACTTGCCGCAGCCGGACGGTCCGACCAGCGCGATGAACTCGCCGTTCCGCGCTTCGAGATCGATGCCCTTCAGCACCTCGACCGCGCCGAAGTTCTTGCGCAGCGATCGGATGATCAATGTCGACATGCGATGCCCCTCTTGGCGGACGGGACGATCGGCGACAGGAGACAGGCTCCGCTCACTGGATCGCGCCTCACTTGACGGCGCCTCACTTGATCGCCCCTTGGGTCAGGCCACGAACGAAATACTTGCCGCCGAAGAGATAGATCAGCAGCGGCGGCAGCGCGCCGATCAGCACGGCGGCGCTCATGACATCGTAGGCGCGCACATTGGTGCCGCTTGCCGTCAGCGCGACGAGCGCTGCCGTGATCGGCTGTTGCTGCCCGGAGGTGAAGACGACGCCGAACAGATATTCGTTCCAGATGCCGGTGAACTGCCAGATCACCGTGACGATCAGGATCGGCGAGGAGAGCGGCAGAATGATCTTGCGGAAGATGCGCCAGAAGCCGGCGCCGTCGATGCGCGCCGCCTTGATCAGGTCGTCGGGGATGCTGACGTAGTAGTTGCGGCAAAACAAAGTGGTGAACGAAATGCCCTGGATGACGTGGATGAGGACGAGCCCGTAGACCGAATTGCTGAGGCCGAGATTGCCGAGGATGAACGCCCACGGCATCAACGAAATCTGGCCCGGAACGAAGACGCCGAGCAGCATGCAGGTGAACAAAGCTTCCGAACCCCTGAAGCGCCATTTCGACAGGATGTAACCGTTCATCGCGCCGACCGCCGTCGAGATGATCGTGGCCGGGATCGTCATCTTCAGGGAGTTGTAGAAGTTGCGCTGCATGCCCTCGCAGGTGCCGCCGATGCAATAGGTGCTCCAGGCCTGGCCCCAGGCATCGAGGCGGAAGCTGCGCGGCAGCGAGATCAACCCGTTGCGCGCGATCTCCTGCTGGTCGCGGAATGAATTCAGCACCACCACCAGCAACGGGACCAGGTAGATCGCCGCGAAGACGACCAGCAGCCCATAGATGGCGAAGCGGGTGAGAAAATGCCGGCGCGACGCGACTGCGGCAGCGCGACGGTCGAGCGACTGGTCCAGGGAGACGTCAGCCATGGCCGGCTTCCTTGCGCCGGCGCCAGACCACCCAGAATGAATAGGGCACCAGCACCACGGCAACAGCGGCAAGCATCATGATGGCGGCGGCCGCACCTTCGCCGATCTGGCCGCGTTGGAACATCAGGTCATAGACGTAGATGGCGGGGAAGGTGGTCGAGATCCCCGGGCCGCCTTTGGTCAGGGCCGCCACGAGGTCGAAGGTCTTGATGGCGAACTGGATCTGGATGACGGCGACCGCCAGGAAGATCGGCGCAATGGTTGGCAGAAGCACCTTGCGATAGATGCGGAACGTCGATGCGCCGTCGATCTGCGCGGCCTTGACGAGGTCCTGATCCACCGAGCGCAGGCCGGCCAGGAACAGCGCCATGGCAAAGCCCGAGGCCTGCCAGACACCGGTGATGATCACCGCGTAGATCGCATAGTGCCGGTCGCTGGCGAGTGCGAAACTGAAGCTCGCCCAGCCGAAACCGCGCACCATGGCCTGGATGCCGTCGGTCGGATTGTAGAGCCAGCTCCAGACCGTGCCGGTGACGATGAAGGAGACGGCCAGCGGATAGAGGAAGATCGTGCGCCAGGCCGCTTCGCCGCGCACGCGCTGGTCGATCAGGATCGCCAGCAGCAGTCCCACCGCCATCGAGCCGACGATGTAGAAAGCGCTGAAGAAAAACAGGTTGTTGTAGGCGATGTTCCAGCGCCGGTTCGCCCACAGCGACGCGTAGTTGTCCAGGCCGACGAAGCCGTAGGTCGGCAGCAGCGAGGAGTTGGACAGCGAGATATAGAGCGTCCAGCCGGTGAACACGAAGACGTAGACGAAGCTCGCCACGAGAGAGGGGCCGAGCACCAGCAAGGGCATCGCGGAGCCCAGCCGCTCGCGCCAGGGGCGGGCGGGCGCCGGTACCGACAGGATCAGGTCGTGATTTGACATTCAGAGCACGGAGATTGGCAGAGCACAGGACTGGCGGAGCGCGGGACCGGGATGGCGGACGGCCGGGTGCGGATGGCGCCCGGCCATTCCCGTCTATTTCTGTGCTTCCGCCGCGTCGGCCATCGCATTGGCGCCATCCTCGGGCGACATGTCCGGCGTCGCCACGAACTCGGTAATGGAGTCCATGATCGCGCCGCGCATCTTCTGCGGGATGGTCATGTTGTGCGCCATCGAGCGGACCAGCGTGCCCTCCTTGATCGAAGCCTGCAGATCCTTCTGCGAGAGCTGCTGGCACGGATTGAAGCCCTTCGACAGATCGATATCCAGGCGTGCGGGGATCGAGCCCTTGGCCTGGTTGAAGACCGTCTGGAAGTCGGGCGACAGGATCAGGCTGGCCAGCAGCTTCTGGCCGTCGATGTAATCCTGGTCCTTCTGCTTGAAGAACACGACCGAGTCCGAGTTGAGGATGAAGCCGGGTTTGCCCCAATCGGTCGGCGCCTGGGCGCAGACATAGTCGGTGCCTTCCTTGAAGCCGGCGGCGGTCAAAAGGCCGATCGTCCAGTCGCCCATGATGTGGAACGCCGCGTCGCCCTTGCCGACCAGCGCCGACATCGAATCCCAGTCGCGGCCGACCATGCCCGGATCCATGTATTTGCTCGTCATCAGGCGCATCTGCGTGAAGGCCTTGACCATTCCCGGGCTGCGCATGGACTCGACATCGCCTTCGACAAAGGCCTTGCGGTAAAGATCGATGTCCTGGCCGTAGAGGACGACCTCGAACACCGTCGAATCCGTCCAGTCGGCGGTCGAATGCGAGATGCAGATCTTGCCTGTGGCGATGATCTTGTCGCAGGCGGCGTTGAATTCGGCCCAGGTCTTCGGCATTTCCGCCACGCCGGCCGCCTGCATGACCTTGGGCGAGGCCCAGAGCCAGTTGATGCGGTGAATGTTCATGGGCGCGGCGACCCATTTGCCGGTCGGCTTCATCACCGGAAGCAATTCCGGCGCCACCACTTTCTCCCACCCTTCCGAGGCCGCCAACTCGTCGAGATCGGCGGTCATGCCGGTCTCGTTCCACTCGGCGATTTCCGGGCCCTTGAGCTGCACGGCAGGCGGGGCATTGCCGGCGATCACGTCGGCGCGCAGCTTGGCCAGCGTATTGGCGGTGTGGCCGGCGATCGAGGTCTGTTCCCATTTGCCGCCCTTGGCGGTGAACATCTCGCCGAGCTTGGCGATCGCCTGGGCGTCCGATCCGGTCGCCCACTGGTGCAAAAGGTTCGTCTTGGGTTCGGCGAAGGCTGCCCCGGCGAAAAATGTGCACGCAGCAGCGGCCGCAAGCGCGGTCATGACGGACTTCATCGTTTCACTCCCATATCGTGTTGCACGGTTCGTCTCGACCGCTTATGGCCGCGGTTTGAAGCCGCCGCCGGCGAGATGCGTCAATCTCGAGTTCTTTCCAAGATGACATATTGGATCTATCAGTCAACGATGTTTATGTTGAGCCATGACAAAACCTTCGCTTAGAACCTGGCTGATCGACAGACCCTCCGCGTCGCCGGAGAGCATGATCGTGCGCTGCCTGAGCGAGCGCGGCGCACTCTCCGCGTTGCAGATCGCACGCGCCACCGGTCTGGCGCGCTCGACGGTGTCAACCGCGCTTAACGGCTTGAAAAGGTCTGGAATGGTGATCGAAGCCCCGACCAGCCGCGACGGCATCAGAGGCATCGGCAGGCCAGCCGCGGCGGTGACGCTCAATCCGACAGCGGGCACCTGCGTCGGCATTCACCTGGCTCTTCAGCAGATACGGCTCATCGTCGCCGATGTCTCGCATTCCGTCATTGCCGAACAAAATATTCCAATGGCGCTGGACTACCAGCCGCAACAGGCGGCCCGGGCGGTCAAATCGGCGATTGCCCAATCCTACAGGGAAAATGGTCTGCCGATGGCGGGGCTCCTGGGGGTTGGTGTCTCCGTCTCCGGCCCTGTCAGCCGCGATGGAGTGGTGCTGCGCGCCAGCATGGTTCCAACATGGGCCGGCGTCAACATACGAGATGTGTTTGGACCCGTTCTGGAACAGCCGATCTTCGCCGACAATGAGAGCAACTGCGCGGCCATTGCCGAGCTGATGTGGGGTGCGGCCGTCGGCCAGGACGATTTCGTGCTGTTCAAGATCGATCTGGGTGTCGGCGGCGCCATTGTCCAGCATGGCCGGCTGGTGACGGGCGTCGCCGGCGGCGCCGGCGAATTCGGGCACATCAGCATCGATCCCGGCGGCGACCTTTGCCGCTGCGGCAATCGCGGATGCCTGGAGCTCTACGCGAGTTTTACCCGGCCGCTGGAACAGATTTCGCGTGTCGTTGGGCGGCAAGTCACCATGGACGATGTCATCGCCATGGCCGAGCAGGGCGACGTCAGGGCGTTGCGGATGATCGAGGATACCGCCGAGATCGCCGGCCGGGGTCTCGGCCTGATCGGCTCGGTGCTCAATCCGCCGCTTATCATCATCGGCGGCCACATGGCTTTGGCAGGGGACATTCTGTTGACGCCGCTGATCGCGTCCTATGAACGCCACACGCTGATCAAGTCCCGGGATGTCGCTCCCGCGCTGCGCACGCGCATCATCGTTGGCAGGCACACCGAGAACGATGCCTTGCTGGGCGCGGTCGGCCTCGTTTTGAGACACCAGACGAAGGAACTGTCGCTGGGGTGATCGTCAGGACCAGCCTGTGCTTGTTCAAGTCAATTGCACGTGTCCGCAGCCTTGAGCGCTTCGGCGCGTGACGATTTGGGCAAATCCGCGATCCGCCGGACAGAAGCGTAAAACCTTGGATAGTCGCCCGAACACAGGTCGAACAAGCGAAGAAAGGCCGGAACCTGTTCACCGTAGACAGAAGTTGCGGCGAGCTTTGCGTTGTTGATCGGGGCATCGAACCAGGCGTCGTATCCACGGTATCCCGCCCAGTGCCTGTCGCGCATCTGCCGGTAGCGCGCCCGCAACCGGTCGATGGTTGCTGCCTTGGCGGCCGCCATCTTTTCCGGGGTGCGGGGACTACCATAGACCTGCCTTAGCTCGTCGCGCGTCCTCGCCACCAGCCCGAGAAAATCGGCGCTGCGCTTGCGATCGGCTTCGTAGCGGCGCAATCCGGCCCGATCGCCGGCGGCGCGGAGCCATTTCCTGACGCCGCTGGTTTCGACGGCTACGGCGAACGCCTCATTGAATGCGGAATCGCCATCCACATAGAGGCGCTGATGCGCCAGCTCATGAAAAACAAGGCTTGCGAGATAGGTGTCGTCCTGACGCAGCATGGTGCTCAGCAGCGGGTCACTCGACCAGCCAAGCGTGGAATAGGCGGTGACGCCCGAGACATAGACGTCGAGGCCTTGTCTTTGAAGCTCGACAGCGCTTTCAGCCGCGGATTTCCGGGAGAAATAACCCCGGTATGGAACGCAGCCGAAAACCGGAAAGCACCATGTTCGTGGCGCCAGCAAGAATTGCGGCGCGGCAAAAACGGCCCAGGTCACGGCGTCGCGATGGATGTCGACATAGCTGCGGTAGCTGCTGTTCTCGGGCAGTGCCAGCTCATCTGTCGCAAACCGTCTTATGGCGCTGGCCGACGTCAATTTGGCGCGCAATGCCTCAGGCGTCGAAGGATCACGGATGAGTTTTCCAATATTTTTGCGGGCGGCCATGATCTGCGCGTGACCCTGCAACGACTGCGCGTAGTAGGAAATGCTCGTGCAGCCGGTCGCCCCGGACGCGATGATCGCCGCGGCAAGCATCTGAAGAACGCGCTTCACTGTTTGCCCACCTTGCCCATCTCCCCATGCAGCAACGTCCTGGTCCCCCCTCAAACAGGAGGCACCGGTTTCCGTCAAGAGCTGCAGGGGCAGGGGGTGACACCGACCTGGGCAGGGGCAATGCGGGCATTCGCCTAGGATTGACGAAAGTCCACCGCAGGGCGGAGCGGGCGAGATACGGACCGTCCGTCGAGACGCGGTTCCCCCAAGCTGCCGCGCGCTACTGGTCCGAAAACCTCACGCTCACGCCGCGCTGGCGAAAATAAGCCTGCATCAACTTACGGCCCGAGCGGTTGTTCTGCGCCAATTTTGCCGGATCGAACACCGCCTGTTTTGCGCCCTCTCGTGTCAGCGCTGCCTTGAGCGTCGCGATATGGGCGTCGATGTCGGCATTGTCCGCCCGCAGCGAGGCATAGATACTTTCGGTCGCTTCGGCCACAGTCGGTTCGCTCACAGTGTCGTCCTTTGGTTGGTTGGGCGGCGGCTTTACCACAGATTTGCGGCTCCGACGATATCGACTGAACCGTCGGAGCACAGCGCCCAGGGCGCAAAACCGCAAAACGTATGTATTCGGCCCTGCTAAACATTGCCCGGCAGGCGAATGGGTCTAACTATCGGTAGGAAACGGGGGGAATCACGTGGCTGCCAATCGTCGAAACGACATCTCATCGTCCGAGCGGGGGCTAGGACGGATTCTTGCGGCAGGCAATGCCCATCCGCGCACAGCTCTGCCTACCGTGGCAACCATCGTCACGACAGTAGCTGCGCTGTATTTCGGTCGTGAGGTGTTCCTTCCCATTGCCATCGCGCTGCTTTTGACCTTTGCGCTGGTGCCGATGGTCTCCGCACTGAAGCGTGTCGGCTTGCCTCGGCTGCCTGCAGTGCTTCTGAGCGTGATTGGCGCATTCGCGGCCCTGGGCCTGTTCAGCTTCATTGTTGCGACCCAGGTAAGCGAGCTTGCTCAGAACATTTCCGTCTACCAGACAAACATTTTGACCAAGGTGCGTTCCCTCAAGGAGACGGGCGTTGGTGGCGGCATAATTGCCAGGCTGAGCGGGGTGATCGAGCGCGTCGGTCAGGAGATCGACAAGCAGGATGTGGCGCCGCCTGCGGCCGACAAGCCCCGGCGCGAGCCTGTTCCCGTCGAGATCGTCGCCCGCGAGAGACCTCTGGAGGTATTGCAGAACATCATCGGACCGTTGATCAGCCCGCTGGCATCAGCTGGCCTGATCATCATCGTCGTCATCTTCATGTTGCTTGAGCGCGAGGATCTGCGCGACCGGTTTATCCGCCTCGTCGGCTATGGCGACCTCCATCGCACAACGCAGGCATTGCAGGATGCCGGCAAACGGGTTGGCCGTTATCTGATCATGCAATTGGTGGTGAACATCGTCTACGCGATACCAATCGCGATTGGCCTTTGGGTGCTCGGCATTCCCAACGCGCTGCTGTGGGGGTTGCTGGCACTGGCGCTGCGCTTCGTTCCCTATATCGGCCCTGTTATCGGCATGCTGCTGCCCTTGTTTCTGGCCTTGGCGGTTGCGCCCGGCTGGTCGCTGGTGCTGTGGACCGCCGCACTGTTTGTCGTGATGGAATTGGTAACCGGCAACGTCATCGAACCGTGGCTCTATGGCTCGCGCACGGGACTTTCTCCTTTGGCAATCATCGTTGCGGCAATTTTCTGGACATGGTTGTGGGGGCCACTCGGCCTGGTCCTTTCGACGCCGCTGACAGTTTGCCTCGTCGTCCTCGGGCGACATGTTCCGCAGTTCGAATTTCTCGACGTCCTGTTTGGCAACGAGCCCGTCCTTGAACCTCACGCCCGGCTCTATCAACGGCTCCTGGCCGGCGATCCCGACGAGGCAACTGACCATGCCGAGGAGATCCTCGAGGAGAAGTACCTGATCGATTTCTACGACACGGTCGCCATTCCTGCTCTCCTGTTGGGCGAGCAGGACCGCATGCGAGGCGTGATGGGCGATCAACAGCGAAGGCAGGTGGCGGCGAGCGCCCAAATTCTTGTGGCAAATCTTGCCGACGATGCACAGGAAGAGGCAAGCGAGGAAGATGCGCCGGCAACCACCGCGGAAGGGAGCGCGAGCAGGGAAACAGATGGCGTCGAAGAGGAAGAGATCGAGCTGCCCGACGGCAAGGACATGTCGGTGCTTTGTGCCGGCGGTCGCGGCGAACTCGACGATGCCGCTGCCGCCATGCTCGCTCAGGTGCTGGAGGTGCAAGGTGCTACGGTGGCGAAGGCCAGTTTTGTCGATATGGAGCCGGCAGGTATTCGTCGTCTCGAACTAGAGGCGATCGACACCGTCGTGGTCGGTTTCCTGAACCGGGATTCGCTCAAGCATGCCCGCTTTCTGGTCCGCAGACTGAAGCGCGCCAAGGCAGGTTTGAGAATTGGGATTGTGTTCTGGTCAGACGCGGAGCAGGGCGATGTCGGGCAAGAAAGGCAAGCTTTGGCCGCCGACATCAGCGCCGATTTCGTAGCCCACGGCATGGTCAACGCTGTGCTTGGCGCACTTTCTCCAGCGCCGGCCGTTCCCCTCAAAGTCGTTTCGAAACGCCGCGATCGACGGCGTCCGGCCCCTCGAAAACGGATCCCGGCCCAGGCAACGGCCGCAACAGCCTAGCCGCACCGCCATGTCTCAGATTGCCGCGCCGGCGCTGGAATGCCTGGTGAGACGGCAAGATCGTCCCCCACTCGCAAGCCATGGAACAATCTCGCGGCCTTGCGGTTCCTAACACCGAAGGAGAACCCCATGCTCAGATTCCTTATCCGCCTCGGCGCGATCTACGCGGCGTTCCAGATCGGCCGAGAGTTCGGCCGCAAGGAGACCGAAATCATGCTCCTGCCGCCGCCCGTTGACTATGAGCGGCACCCGAAGTCGAGAAACGAAGCCGAGTTCGGAGAGGCATAGGACTGCTCAATCTGTCCGGTCGATCTGGCCCGTGCTGGCGCCGTCCCTGCGCGGGGCGCATTATCGTGCGAATGGATCGGCCACTTGGCTGTGCCAGGATCGATCCTGGCAACGCAATAATTGAGCCGCTATCTCTGCCGTTCAAACGCGGCACAACGAGGTTGACCGTGCGTCGAGGAATGAGTCTCTCTCAGATCTTGGCGTTGAGCCGATGGAGAAGGCATGATCAGCACGGGCAACGCACGACCCTAAGAAAGTGGAAGGGAAGAAGCACTGGTGCTGTCAATTGCCAGGGAGACCGGCATCACCGAGGATCACGGGCGCGAACTTGTTCGCCTGATCGGCACCGGCCGCAACTCGCTGCTCCGTGAGGCGCGGCAGCTGCTCCGGCAGCGCCTGGCTTATTTAGACCGAAGGTGCTCAGAGCACGGCTATCCCGTCGCCTTCTGCTGCCCGGCGGTCATCGCTTTGAGAGCCCGGACCACCTCTGCAGGTCCGGCGGGTTTCATCACTCTTACGCCAGACGAGAACGCTTCGGGGGTTTCCTCGAGCCCCAGGCCGGAATAGACGATGAAAGGAACCGCCCGCCCTGCCAAGGTTTTTGCCGCGTCAACAGCCTCGCCGTCCGACAGCCTGACGTCCAGGATCGCTGCGGCGGGGGTATGGTCCGCAAGAAAACGTTTCGCCTGGGAACATGTCGCCGCCAATGCCACGGCAAAGCCCGCCTCCGAAAGAGTGGACTCCATATCCAGTGCTATCAAGGCTTCGTCGTCAACGACAAGGACCAAGGGTTTGCCCATGCGCGGATCATCGCACGTTTGTAGATGGAAGACGAGTCGAGGCTACGCCCCTTTTAGGATCGAGTTCCCGTACGCAGCGGGTCGAGATCGCGAGCAATGGGAACCAACTGATCCAAGCCGCATTATATTTGGTTGGACTGGACAAGGTGTTTGGGATGCATGAAGCAACACAGGCGACTGTTCTCGCCTTCGAAAACCCGGGAGTGTCCAGCAATGACGGTCTGGATTTCGATTACAAGGATTTCTTCGAAAACGGCGCCGTTGCCCTGCATCTGGTGAACGCAGACGGCTTGATCGTGCATGCCAATCAGGCTGAGCTCGACCTTCTCGGCTATCCTGCGGAGGACTACCTCGGTTGCCACATCGCCGAGTTCTATCCCGACCGGGACGTCATAGAGGACATTTTGGTTCGCCTTGCCAATGGCGAGAAGATCGTAAGATATCCGGCGCGATTGAGGGCCAGCGATGGATCGATCAAGCACGTCGAAGTCACGTCAAGCGGACATTTCCGGGACGGCAAGCTGATCAACACCCGGTGCTTCACGGTCGATGTAACCGACTTGGTACACACCCGCTCGGAGCTCAGGCAGCATGACAGTACCTATCACCAGATACTCGACGGCCTACCCGTCGCCATCTACACGACCGATCAGGATGGGACGATCACCTACTACAACCGCGCCGCGGCCGATCTGGCAGGCAGGGAGCCTGAAATCGGCAAGGATAAATGGTGTGTGACGTTCAAGCTGTTCACTGCCGACGGCAAGGAATTGCCGCACGATGAATGCCCGATGGCCATCGCGCTCAAGGAGAACAGGCCGGTCCGCAATCAGCAAGCTGTTGCGCAGCGTCCCGATGGATCGTTTTTTCCGTTCCTGCCCTACCCGACACCGCTGCGGGACGAGCACGGCGCTCTGATTGGCGCCGTCAACATGCTGCTGGACCTGACGGACCGCCAGCGTGCCGAAGAAACCAGGCAGCACCTGTCAGCGATCGTGGAATCCTCATTTGACGCTATCGTCAGCAAGGATCTCAACACCATCATAAAAAGCTGGAACCACGGCGCCGAACGGCTTTTCGGCTATACCGCCGACGAAGCGATTGGCCGGTCGGTGACCATGCTGATCCCCGAAGACCATCAGGACGAGGAACCCCGCATCCTCCAACGCATTCGCCGCGGCGAGCGCGTCGAACCATTCGAAACGACCCGCCTGCGCAAGGATGGCAGCCTGGTTCCGGTTTCGCTGACGATATCGCCCGTGCGTAACGCAACTGGGCAGATCACCGGCGCATCGAAGATAGCGCGAGACATCACGTCGGCGAAGGAGAATGAATACCGCATCCGCATGCTGATGCGCGAGGTCAACCACCGGGTGAAAAACCAGTATTCGGTCATCCTGTCGATGATCCGGGAGACCAACAAGCGATCGGAGACGCCAAAACAATTTGAAACCCAGGTGCGCGAGCGCATCATGGCGTTGTCACGATCTCACGACCTGCTTGTATCGGCGGATTGGAAGGGTGCCACGATCAGCGACCTCTTGGCGGCCCAGGTCGAGCCTTTCCCGCGGGGGGATGTGATCGAAATGTCGGGCCCATCATTGGTGCTCAGTCCCAACGCTGTTCAGTATCTCGGGATTGCCTTCCACGAATTGGCGACCAACTCGGCCAAGTACGGCGTGCTCTCAGGGGACAAGGGCCGGATTTCGGTCGCATGGGGCATCACCGGTTCCGGTGCTTCGAGGCTCTTTCACCTCACCTGGGTCGAAACCGATGGGCCGCAGGTTCAGACTGTCGGACAAGGTGGCTTTGGAACCGTGGTGCTGAAGCGGGTCGCGCCCGCAGCGGTTAGTGGGAAGGGAATCCTCGAACACGGTCCGCATGGCATAACATGGAGCCTGGAAGCGCCTTTGGTTTCCGTGGCAGCTTCTGCCGACCATGAAGCTTAGAAGCAGGAAGCAGCCCTGCAACGAGCATTCGTCAATTGGAAGCCCTTGATGCGGCCTTTGCCGAGCGAAAACCCCGTTTCCGCTAAAGATCGCCAGAGCCATTGCTAAAGTCGGCAGAGCAAATCACCGGCAGAGGGCGCATTTCGTTGCACGGAACGGGACAGGACCGGCGTAGCCAGAGGCGAGGTAACTATGGACATCGACGAGTTCCGTGCGACCCTTCAGGGTGTAGAGCCCCCGGCGAATCTTGGGATGGCGCTCCACGCTCTATGGTGGGATAGACAGGGCGATTGGGAGCGGGCGCATGAGTGTGTGCAGGCCAACGAATCTGATCCGGCCTCTGTATGGGTTCATGCCTATCTGCACCGCAAAGAAGGCGACCTTTCTAATGCAGCCTACTGGTACCGCCGCGCCGGGCAGCCTGTGGCAACTGGCAAGCTAGACGCAGAGTGGGAGTCGATTACAGAATCACTTCTTGCAGGATAGTGAGGGTCGCCCAAGGGGCAGCCTAGCGCCTCATCGCCCCGTAGAGGCGAAACTCACCTCCGCCCGATGGGATCGGCTGGGCCCAGGAGGTCCGAACGTTTCCGCATAAATTCATGCAGCGAGATTGTTCTCGCGATTCCGTAAGGTCTCTGTTTAATAAGCTATATCTAATATTGACTATTTTCTGTCGCTCAAAAGTCGCAGACTTCATTTTACTGATCACCGTTAGCTTCTTGGTAGCTCTCACGACTATAAACTTCTTGCGGGCGAATAGCTTTCATGCTGCCTTCGCGCACTCAGGAATCAGGGAGCTTAGGCATGGCGGAGCGGATTGCGCGTGATGGGTTTTGGGTTTTGCATCTCGCGCGCTTGCCGCAAGTCGTGTCGCTTCGCTCCGGCACTTCCGCCTTGACGATCCTAACTGTTGCCCTTGCGCTGAGCGCCGCGCCGGCTCGGGCCGATGGCGGCAATGGTAGCAGCGCAGGCGCTGGACAAGGTGGCGTTGACGGCGCGCTCGCGAGTGCCACGGGTCAGAATGCCGCCAATGGCGCGACCGCTGGTGGCGGTGGTGGCGGCATTGACCTCACGACGGGTGACGGGGCGCCAGGAGGATCGGGAGCGGTAAGTGGGACAGCCAACAACCCAAATGGCGTTGCCGGTGCCACTGGTGCTACGGGTCTGGTCATCTCGACAGACGGGACCATTGCAACCAGCATCAGCGGCGGGGCCGGCGCTTTGGGCTCCCCTGGCACGAATGGCGTCGTCAGGAGCGGCGGCGGTGGCGGTGGCGGTGTGGGCGTCAGTGCCACGGCCGACGTTACAGTTACTGGCACAGGATCGGTGAGTGGTGGCACTGGCGGCCGAGGTGGGACCAATGGCAACAGCGGCAGCGGTGGTGGCGGCGTCGGCATATTCTCGTCCGCAAACGTGTTTGTAGAGGCGGGCGGCAGCGTTACCGGCGGCACGAGTCTTTCCACAATTGGGGTCCAAGCAGGTGGTGGCGGCGGCGCAGCTGCCATCGTCCTGATGGGCGGCGGGACAATCCAGAACAGCGGGAATCTGCTCGGGGGTGCCGGTGGAAGAACAGTTCTCGGCGGCGGTGGGGACGGTGGCGCCGCTGTTCTGCTGCTTTCAGGTGGAACCGTCATCAACAAGCTAGGTGCGACGATCGTTGGCGGCAGTGGCGGTCAGGGCTCCTTGGCAGGCGGCGATGGCGCCGCAGGGATCAAGGGCGCCAACATCGCGGTCATCAATGCGGGTACGATCAGCGGCGGTGCCGTCGGCACCGGTGGCGGAACGCCGGCAGCCGGCAAAGCCATCCAGTTCACCGGCGGCGTCAATTCGCTGGAGATTCAGGCCGGCTCCACCATCATAGGCAATGTGGTCGCTTTCAGCGCCGCGGATACATTCAAGCTGGGTGGCGATATCAGCGCCAGTTTCGGTGTGTCGCAGATCGGCGCTGGCGCCAAATATGACGGGTTTGGGTTCTACGAGAAAACCGGAAACAGCACCTGGACCCTAACGGGGACGACAACTGCCGTCACGCCTTGGACCTTGTCCGGCGGGACCCTGCAAATTTCGAGTGACAACAATCTGGGCGCCCTCTCGGGCGGCTTGACCTTCGACGGCGGCACGTTGCGCACGACCACCAGCTTCGCCACCAATCGCAATGTCCTGATCAATTCGACCGGCGGGTTCGACACGGTGGCAGGCACGCAGTTGGACGTGTCAGGCCAGGTGACCGGCACCGGCACACTGGTCAAGAGCGGCGCCGGCACGCTCAACGTCAGCAATTTGTCCAACAGCTATACGGGTGGCAACATCGTCAATGCAGGAACGCTTGCCGGCAACACCGTGGCGATCCGTGGCGACATCCTGGACAACGGCGCTGTCTCGTTTCTCGACCTCGGCCCCCACACCTTCGGCGGAAATATCTCCGGCTCGGGCAGCGTCGACATCGAAGGCTTCGGCACGCTGACGCTGACCGGTGCCAACACCCACAGCGGCGGCACCAAGGTCGGGACCGGCAAAAGCATCTCGGTCGCGTCGGACCAGAATCTGGGTGCCGCTACGGGCCTGCTGACACTCGACGGCGGCGAACTCGGCACGACAGCAAGCTTCGCCATGAGCCGCGATGTCAAGCTCACTTCCGCCTATGGCTACTTCCGCGCGGCGGCGGGTACGACGCTGACCGCGAATGGCGAGCTGAGCGGCGTGGGCGGCGTCTACAAGGAGGGCGCCGGCACCCTGGTGCTCAACGGCGACAGCACCTATTCCGGCCGCACCACGGTCGACGGGGGCAAGCTCGTCGTCGAAGGTTCGCTTGGGAATACCGAAACGACGGTCAACAGCGGCGGCACGCTGGGCGGCTCCGGCTCGATAGGCGGCGCGGTGATCGTCGCCGATGGCGGCGTGCTGGCGCCGGGGTCCAGCCCTGGCACGCTTACGGTCGGATCCCTCAGCCTGAGCTCCGGTTCTATGCTCGACTACGAGCTCGGCCAGGCGGGCATTGTCGGCGGCGGTGTCAACGACCTGATCGAGGTGACCGGCGCGCTGACGCTGGACGGCAGCCTCAACATCACCGATGTCGGCGGCTTCGGGCCTGGCGTCTACCGGCTAATCAATTATGGCGGCGCACTCACCGACAATGGTCTCGAGCTCGGCAATCTGCCGGCCGGTGTCACGGCCGCCGACCTGACGGTGCAGACCTCCGTCGCCAACCAGGTCAATCTCGTCAGCAGCGTCGGCACCGACTTGCTCTTCTGGGATGGTGACGCGGCCGGCAATGCCAACAATGATCTGGTCGACGGCGGCAACGGCACGTGGACGGCGACAAGCCTGAACTGGACGACGAGCACCGGCCTGGTAACTGGCGCGATGAAGCCGCAGCCCGGCTTCGCCATCTTCCAGACGCTCGGCGGCACCGTCATCGCCGACGGCAGCGCCGGCGCGCTTGCGATTACGGGCATGCAATTCGCCGCCGATGGCTACCGCATCGAAGGCGACGCCATCACGCTTGATGGCGCTGGCGGCGAGAGCATCATTCGGGTCGGCGACGGCACGGTGGCCGGAGCAGGTTACACCGCCACCATCGCCTCCGTGCTAACCGGGACCAGCAGCCTGACCAAGACCGATGCGGGCACGCTGGTGCTGTCCGGCGCCAACACCTACACGGGCGGCACCACCGTCCTGGGCGGCGTGCTATCTGTTTCAGCCGACAACAATCTCGGCGTTGCCGCTGGCGGCCTGACGCTCTCCGGCGGGACGCTGCGCAACACAGCGGCGTTCAGCTCGGCGCGCGACGTCACGCTTTCGTCGGCCGGCGGCACCTTCGACACTGTGGCCGACCTGACCTTGTCCGGTGCGATCTCTGGCGCTGGCAGCCTTGCCAAGACCGGCGCCGGCACGCTGACGCTTACGGGAACGAACAGCTATGGCGGCAACACGTTGGTCAGCGCTGGCACGCTGGTCGGCGATGCAACCTCGATTCGTGGCGACATCGGCAATTCCGGCACTGTCGTGTTCGACCAGGCGGCGGACGCCAGCTTCGCCGGCGATATCTCCGGCACCGGCGCAATGATGAAGGATGGCGCCGGCGTGCTGACGCTGTCAGGCACGTCGCTGCTGGACTGGACCGTCAATCAAGGCGGCCTCGTCTCGGCAGCCGAGCGCTTCGGTGGCGATGTCGCGATCGGCGCCGGCGCCTCCTTCACATTCGACCAAGTCGCCTCCGCCAGCTATGCCGGCGTGCTCTCGGGCGCCGGTACGTTCATCAAGGACGGCCAAGGCACGCTGCTGCTTGCGTTGGACAACTCAGGCTTTACCGGCGCCACTACGGTCAGCGGCGGCACGCTTGCCGCGGGCGCTGCGAACGCGTTCAGTTCCTCCTCGCAGTTTTCCGTCGCCTCGGGCGCCACGCTCGATCTTGCCGGCACGTCCCAGACGATTGCGGGGCTGAGCAACGCCGGAACGGTGCGCATCGCGGGTGGCGTCCCAGGCGACACACTTACCGTAAGCGGCGACTATGTCGGCAATAGCGGCGCCGTCGTTCTCAACGCTGCGCTCGGTGGTGACGGTTCGCCGACAGACATGCTGGTGATCGCCGGCAACACGTCAGGGACGGGTACCCTTCAGGTCGTCAATTTCGGCGGGTCGGGCGCCCAAACGGTCGGAGGCATCAAGATCGTCGACGTCGGCGGCGTCTCAAACGGCAGCTTCTCGCTCGACGGCAATTATACCTTCGAAGACGATGCAGCGGTCGTCGCGGGCGCCTACGCATACAGGCTCTACAAGAACGGCGTCAGCACACCGGCCGATGGCGATTGGTATCTGCGCTCGGCCCTGGTCAACGGCGATCCCGATCCGCAGCCGCTCTATTCGCCCGGCGTGCCTCTGTACGAGGCCTATGAAGGGGTGCTGCAGGCCTTCAATGAACTGGGCACCATGCAGCAACGCATTGGCAATCGGTCGTGGGGCGAGGGTGCTACGCCGCAAGGTGCGGACCTGCCAGGCCAGGGCTCGGTCGACGGCAAGGCGATATGGGCGCGCATCGAAGCTGCCCATGCCGAGATCAAGCCGGAGACGTCGACCTCCGGCACGAACTATGACGTGACCACCTGGAAGCTGCAGGCCGGCGTCGATGGCCTGCTGCACGAAAGCGACGCCGGTACCCTGATCGGAGGGATTACGGCCCACTACGGAACCGCGTCGTCGGACGTCTCCTCGATCTTCGGGGCAGGGTCGATCGCTGCCACCGGCTACGGCGTCGGCAGCACGCTCACCTGGTTCGGCAGCGGTGGCTTCTACGTCGACGCGCAGGCTGAGGCGACATGGTATGACAGTGACATCCGGTCGGCCACGCTAAGCACCACGCTTGCGGACGGCAACAACGGTTTCGGCTACGGGCTGAGCGTGGAGGCCGGACAGAAGATCGCCCTCAACGGCAACTGGTCGCTGACGCCGCAGGCCCAGCTTGCCTATTCCTCGGTCGACTTCGACGCGTTCACCGACCCGTTTGGCGCCGTCGTGTCGCCCGGCAGCAGCAACAGTCTCGTCGGCCGCCTCGGCCTCTCCGCGGACTATGAAGACCAGTGGGTGGACGATGCGGGGCAAGTCAGCCGCACGCACATTTACGGGCTCGGCAACCTTTACTACGACTTCCTCGACGGAAATGATGTCGATGTGTCTGGCACGAAACTGGTCAGCGAAAATCAGGCGCTGTGGGGCGGTGTCGGCCTTGGTGGCTCGCTGAGCTGGGCGGACGGTCGCTACGCCGTCTTCGGAGAAGGGACAGCGCGGACAAGCCTCAAGGATTTTGGCGACAGCCATGCCCTGGGCGCCAAACTCGGGTTCGCTGTGAAATGGTAGCGGCGATCGAGATGGACATGTCGACCTTGGCCTGAGGGTCGGGCCGGCAAGGCTGCCGAGGTCTATGGAATCCGGACTTGCGGTCATCCGGCTCGTCGGCCCTGGACGTTTCCTTACCGGCTGCCGGCATCAAGTACCAGGCTCGCATCCGAAGCACCCTGGCGGTCGATCACAGGGATGCCAGCGCGCTGGACATGCGCTCCAGTCCTTGGCGCAACAGAGGACGCGGGCAGCCGACATTCAGGCGAATGAAGCCTTCGCCGCCAGGCCCATAGACGCGGCCGTCATAGAGATTAACCCCGGCCCGATCGACAAAGAATTTCTGAATTCCACCCACTCGGCGATCGAGCGCGCACGCATCCAACCACACCAGAAACGATGCGTCGGGCCGCATGGGCGTGATGCCTGGAAGGTGTTCACCGGCGAACTCGCAAACCAGATCGATGTTGCCGGCGATGTAGCGCGTGAGTTGGTCGAGCCATGGCGCGCCGCTGCTGTAAGCAACCTCCAGGGCCAGGCGGCCGAAAAAGTTCGCATTCACCATGAATGACGCCTGCATTGCGGCAAGAAGCGCCTCGCGGCGCTTTTTGCTGGCTACCGAAATCGTTGCCGAAGGAACCCCGGCAAGATTGAAAGTCTTCGTTGGAGCGGTGCAGATGAACGATTTCTCCGCAGCATCTTCCGAGATGGAGGAGAAGACGATGTGAGGACGATCCGACAACCTTATGTCGCAGTGAATGTCGTCGGATATCACCAGGATTCCATGACGCTCGCAGATGTCGTTGAGCGCCGCCAATTCTTCGCGTGTCCAGGCCATTCCGGCAGGGTTGTGAGGATTGCACAGCAGGAATGCCTTGGCGCCGCCGGCCGCCAGTTTCTCGAAATCCTCGAGATCGAGCTCATATCTGTTGTTCTGCAGCCTCAGCCGGTTCGTAAGGAGAACGCGGCCGTTTCCCTGAACCACTTCGAAATAGGGCGAGTACACGGGCGACTGCACAATGACGCAGTCACCGGGCTTGGTGAAGGTTCGCAGTATCGCAGCCACGGACGGCATGATCGCCGGCGCGGGAAGCAAGTTCTCCAGTTTCGGCGACCAGTTGTGCCGGTGCGCGAACCACGATTGCACGATCTCATAGTGGCGCGGATCGCGGCGTGTGTAGCCGTAAATGCCATGCTCCGCGGCCTCGCGCAGTCGCGCGATGACGGTTTCCGGAGCGCGGAAGTCCATATCCGCCGTCCACAGCGACAGCAGGTCCTGGCCCTCGACCTGGGGAGAGAACTCGTCCCACTGGTTGGCCCATTTGACGGATCCGAACTGCTGACGGTCGTGGATCTGGTCGAAATCTATTCCCGCGATATGTCGTTGCCCAAGCGCCGATGCGGGCGTGTCTGCACAAGCCATTTGATAGTCACCTTGCCGCGGGCATTGCTTGCGGCATCATCAGCGCCTCCTAGGATTTGTGGCCACGCGCCAATTGGCGCTCCATAGATTGCGAGTAACGCGACATGCCGAAGCAAAAGCTCCAGTAGACCAGCCCCGCAAAGAGGTAGCCGGTTGATGAGATCGTCGGGCCTGCCCAGTTCGGATCGACGCGCGCCGTTTCGACGGGCCTTCAGAAAATCCGCGATGCCGACGACGGCGACCAGAGTCGTGTCTTTGAACAGACCGATGAAGGTCGAGACGATACTCGGTATGACGATCGTCAACGCCTGAGGGAGGACGATCAGGCGCATCATGTCGAAGTAGCCGATCCCGAGCGCCTTGGCCGCTTCGTGTTGGCCCTTCGGGATCGCCTGAAGGCCGGCTCTCACGACCTCGGCCATATAGGCGGACGAGAACAACGCTATCGCGATGAGCGGGCGCAACAGACGATCAGGTGTCAGATAATCCGGGACGAAGAGCGGCATCATGAAGTTCGCCATGAACAACACTGTGATAAACGGCACGCCGCGGACGACTTCGATGAACGTGACGCAAACCGTCTTGACGAAAGGGAGTTCCGACCTGCGCCCAAGCGCCAGGATAACCCCGATCGGTAGCGAGAAGACGATACCCACGATCGACATCAGCAACGTGATCAAGAGACCGCCCCAGAGCGTCGTATCGATGACAGGCAAATGAAGCCAGGCAACGCCGCGCACGAGAACGAACGCGGCCACGGGGTAGACGAGGAAGAACAGCAACGCCGCCACTTTGCGCCGCGGAGCCTTCGTCCACAGGAGCCAAACGATGAGGATGGCGCCGATCGCCTGCGCAAGGTCCACGCGCCACCGCTCGGAAACCGGATACGCGCCGTATCGCAGGTAGTCGAACTTCTCGGCGATGAAAGGCCAGCAAGCCCCCTGGCTGTTCGCACGGCAAGCTTCATGGCCGCCGCTCCAGACCGCGTTGAAGATCGCAAAGCTCAGGAAGTGATGCAGCAGCCACGCGGCTAGGAGGACAAAGCATATTGTCAGCGCGCCTGAAGACGGCGTCGAAAACAGGTTCTTTTTCATCCAGCTCACTGGACCCGGTCGAACGTCCGCGGGAGGCGCCATGGCTGGTATGAGCGCGCTGACGTCAACTGGCGAACGCATGGACTGATCGCTCATCCGTCACCTTTCAACGATTGCAAAATGTCGGTTACACGCGTTCATGGCCAATGACGTGGCAAGGGAGATAACGAGATAGACCGACAGGGTAATCGCCATGACCTGGACGGCGGCTCCGGTCTGGTTGAGCACCGTGCCTGCAAAGATCTGAACGAGGTCGGGATAGCCGATGAACACGGCAAGCGACGAGTTCTTGATGAGATTGAGATACTGGCTTGTCAAAGGGGGAATGATGATGCGCAGCGCCTGGGGAACGACGACCAGACGAAGCGTCTTGCCCGGCGCCAGCCCCAGCGCATGCGCAGCCTCGGTCTGGCCCTTTGGCACTGCCTGGATTCCACCTCGCACGATCTCGGCGATGTATGAACCGGTGTAGACCGACAGACCGATCAGGAGAGCGGCAAACTCCGGATAGAGCTGATGCCCGCCTTGAAAATTGAAACCCCGTAGCTGCGGGGCGACGAACGAGACCGGCTCGCCAGCCGCCAGGAAAAGGACCAACGGAAATCCTATCAAGGTCGCCAGACTGACCAGAAGCACCGGCAGCTGCCTGCCCGTCCGTCTCTGGACGCTCCTGGCGCGAAACCAGAATGCAACGCAGCAGGAAATGGCCGCAACGAATGCCAAGCCCACCAGCCCCGCTCCCGGATGCAGATGAATCTCCGGAACGATGAGGCCGCGATTGTTGAGGTAGATGCCGCCGGGAATGGCGATGGACGCCTTCGGCGAGGGCAACGGCTTGAGGACGGCGTTGTACCAGAACAGCAGCTGCAGCAATAACGGAACATTGCGCACAAGCTCGACATAGGCGGTCGCCACCTTCGAAACGATCCAGTTCGGCGACAGGCGGGCAACGCCGATGACGAAGCCAAGCAAGGTCGCAAACAGGATTGCGAGGAGACTGACGTAGAGGGTGTTGGCCACTCCCACCCAGAACGCCTGACCGTAGCTGGACAATGCATCGTACGGTATCAGGGTTTGATTGATGTCGAAGCCGGCAGACTCATTCCAAAAGTCGAATGAGAGCGGAATCCCCCGGACCCGCATATTCGATGCAGTCTGCATGCCGATGCCCAGGGCCAAGGCCAGCAGGCAGCCGGCGAGCAAGAGCTGGTAGAAGATGCCCCGCACCTTCGTATCGTGCAGCGACAACCTCCTGCGCGACGGCGCGGGAAGCGACAAATGGGACATGGGCTGTTCCTATCGGGTCCGTGCAAGGCGCTGACGGTAACACGCCAGCGCCTTGCAACCATGCCTTTGCCTAAAGCGCGTCGCCATTGAACGGACTCAGGCGACGCGCTTTAGGGTCTTCGTTATGCATGTCGTGTCTCAAAACCGGGGCCATTTTTGAGCGACATGCGTTAGCGGATCGGCGGAGCGTATTGAACGCCGCCTTGGTTCCAGAGCGCGTTCATGCCGCGCTCCATTTTCAGCGGCGAATCCTTGCCGACATTGCGATCAAACACTTCGCCGTAATTGCCGACCTGCTTGATCACCTCGACCGGCCAGTTATCGCCGAGCCCGATGTCCTTGCCTATGCTGCCGTCCACGCCAAGCAAGCGGCGGATGCTGGGGTTGTCCGACGATTTCATGGCATCGACGTTCTTGGAGGTGACCCCGTATTCCTCCGCGGCCACCATGACGTAGAGCGTCCACTTCGCCACATTGAGCCACTGGTCGTCACCCTGCCGCACGGCCGGGCCAAGCGGCTCCTTGGAGATCAGCTCGGGAAGAACAATGCTGTCGTCCGGCTTGGCCATGCGAAGCCGCGACGCGTTCAAGGTGGAGGTGTCTGCGGACAAGACGTCGCAACGTCCCTCCTCATAAGCCTTCACTACAGCTTCCTCGTCTGCGAAACCAACCGTCGTGTACTTGATCGACTGCGAGCGAAAATAGTCGGCAAGGTTCAACTCGGTCGTGGTGCCCTGGGTGACGCATATCGATGCGCCGTCAAGTCCCTTGGCTGACGTGATATTGTCCGCCTTGCGCACCATGAACCCCTGGCCGTCATAGAAATACGTGCCGGCAAACAGTATGCCTAGCGACGTATCGCGGGACGATGTCCAGGTTGCGTTGTGGGCGAGAATGTCGATCTCTCCCGACTGCAAGGCGGTGAAGCGATCCTTTGGCGTCAATGGGATGAACTTGACCTTTTGCGCGTCCCCGAGCACGGCAGCGGCCACGGCGCGACAATAATCGACGACAAATCCGGTCCATTTGCCTTCATTGTCGGGAAGGCTGAAGCCAGCCGTGGCCGAATTCGTGCCACAGGTCAGCACGCCATTTTTCTTGACATTATCGAGGGTTGCGGACCACGCCGAGGAGGCGGTGCACGCGATGGCGAGGGCAAGTAGGCCCTTGAACGTTGATCTCATTTCGGCATTCCCCTGTTATTGTTGAAGGGAATGTGCTCTCCAGCCCAAGTATTCGTCAAATCGATTGTTCTCATGGTGAAAATGAGCGCTGCTCATAGTTGCGAAGCACTCCCAGCTGAAAAGCGGTTGAGTGGTGAAGCAGCGCGCGCGACCTATTTTACGGCCGACCCCGGTGCTCCGACGGTGCCTTGGTGTCTCTTGCTCCGCGATTCGTTGTAGATTCCCACGATGATTTCCCGGAGCCACCTGGTTCCCGGGTCATTCGCCATCTGGCGGTGAACAATAAGCCAGGCATTCACATTCGCTATCGGAAGGGGTGGCGGGACCAACGTCACCTCACTCCTCTCATCCAGCATTTGCAGGATGGCATCACCGCAATGGGTAATCAGTTCAGTGCCGCGAAGCGCCCAGGGCAGCACCGGATAGTTCGAGATGGTCGCAACGACATTGCGGCGAAGACCCATCTGTTTGAGGGCGGCATCCGCGAGGCCTTCCGCCAGGCCATCTGCGGAAATCTGGAGGTGGGAACTGGCCAGATAGGTTTCCAGCGTCATTGCGCTTCTGGCGATCTTGCTTCCGCTCCACACTGCGCAAAACAATCGGTCCTGGCCAAGCTCCACCTTCAAGAGACCTGGGTCGTCGCGTATCGCTGCTCCCGTCAGCGCGCAGTCAACTTGTCTCAGATAGACCGATGAACCGATTTCGGGTCCGTTTGCGGGAATGACGTTCAGCGTCGCGCCAGGAGCTTGCCTGGAAAATTCTCGAATGAGGCCCGGGATGAAAACCATGGCATGATAATCTGTAAGTCCAACGCGAAAGTTGCGCCGCGTCGTTGCTGGATTGAAGATCTGATGCCGGTCGATCGATGCGCGGATCGTTGCGAGTGCGGCGGAAATATTCGACAGCAGCTCAACTGCCCGGGGAGTCGGCCGCATCTCGCCGCCATCTCTGGTGAACAATTCATCCTGCAATAGATACCGAAGCTTCGACAGGGAGTGGCTTACAGCGGATTGTGTTCTGCCTAATTCGGTAGCCGCCCGCGTGACGCTCCTTTCCCGCATCATCACGTCAAAGACCCGCAATAGATTGAGGTCGATATCGTTATAATTCATGGAATTACCTCATCTGCGACCTGAGATCGCACCAGGCGGCACTACCGCGTTGGTTGCGACGGTGACAGATGGGGCACGAAGAGTGAAGACAGAGGTTCGGCGCTACGCCTTTGAAACTCTGGCGGACCAGGTGACGACGACCGCCGCATGGCTCCGCGGCATTTCTGCGCCTGGCTTCGCGAGCAAGCCGCAATCCGCCATGAACCCAGGGCGAGCATGTGAAATAAAGTCAGCCGCACCCGCTGGGTGGGAAATCGCAGGCGGTTTCATTGGCTTGATAATGGCGGAGAGAGCGGGATTCGAACCCGCGTTACGGTCTCCCGTAAACACACTTTCCAGGCGTGCGCCTTCAACCACTCGGCCACCTCTCCGTCCTTGCATTCGCGCCGGCCGGTTTTGCCACGCGGGTTGGGGAGATGCATCCCTTTGGGATTTGCGGGAAGACCCGCTTGATGGACACCGCCAACCAGCGGATGCCCTTCCCGGCGCCCGTCAATCAAACAGGCGCGGGGCTCATCTAGTCGATCCGGCGCCGAATGCCAAGCCATAACGGCAGTCTATTCGCTTTGCCGGCCACGCATCGTTTCGCGGGGCGTTGAACGCCTCCGCTTCTAAGGCGCTTCGGTTCTGAATGGTGTGCACGGGCAAGGCGGCAGGGCCGGCCGTGCTTGACTTCGCCCCTCGCCACCTGTCGAGTGCGGCGGAGGCTTTGCGGGGGCAACGTCCAGACATGACATCGAGCAATGAACAGCCGGCCAGCGGAACGCCGGCCGGAGGCATGCCAGGCGGGCTGACGCCCGCAGGGCGTCCGGACAGCGGGCTGTCCTTCGTGCCCGTGGTCTGGCTCCTCTTCGTCATGGCATGGTCGGTCTACTGGCTGGTCTCGGCGCGGTGGCTGTTCGAGAGTTCCGGCCTGCCGGACAGGGTCTTCTATTTCGTGCTTGGCGGACTGGCCTTCGACATCGTCACCATCGTGTGGGGGCTTTATCTGCTCGGCCTCGCCTTCAGCCGTTCCGCGCGCTTTCCGCGTCATTTCACCATCTGGCAGATCACCACCATCGCCTGGCGGCTGGCCGAGCAGGTCTATGCGCTGACCGTGCCCGATTTCACCGTCTCCGCCAGGGAGCTTGCGATCGCCGCCACGGAAATCGTCATCGGCCTGTTTTGCATTTACCTGCTGCGCCGCCGCGACGAGGCCAAGGCCTTTTATGCAAGGCCGGAAGCGCAGGCACCGTCAGCCTTTAGTTCGATCGTCGCCGCGCTGGCCGGCATCACCCTCGGCGCCGTCGTCGGCGCCGTCGCCGGCTTCGCGCTCGGCGCGGGGATCGCCGAAGCCACCGACATCAGCTGTTTCGAAGGCGGCTGCGGCTACTTCGCGGTGTTCATCGGCCTTGCCGGGCTGGTGGTCGGGGCCATTGGCGGCGGCGTCCTCGGCGTCTGGCTCGTCCATCGGCGGAGCCGAAAGGTGGCCATATAGGCGGGCGATAGGCTTCAAATTCGCGTATGGCGATTGCACGCCGGGCGTGCGCATTCTATTCCTCGCCTTTGACCGGAAGGTCCTCGGGAGGAACTTGAGGATCGGGGAAGATTTCGATGTTGCGTTTTTTGTTTCGCCTCGCGGCCATGATCGCACTCTCGGTCGCCGTCATCATGGCCGTGCTCGACGCGACGCGCTCGGTGGCGGCTTCCACATTGGTCATGACGCCGCTGAATTCGAGCTGGCTGGCGGTTTCGCCCGACACCCGCGCGGCCTTCGAGACCTTCGTGCGCGCCAAGGTCAATCCGATGATATGGGATGGCGGCATCGCCTGGGTGCTTGCCCAGCCGGGGTTTGCCGTGTTCGCGGTGCTTGCCTTCATCCTCTATGCGGTCGGCTACCGGCGCCGGCGGCGCGGCGGAGAATTCGCGCCGGGCTGATGGGTTGTCCCAGCGGACTTGCGACGACAACGCGGCAATCGTCCACAGCTGTCACCGCATTGGGCATGTTTTTCCAACGGGGGGCATGCTTTTCCAAAAGGTCAAAATTCCGCGTGAATTTTGTTTCGGGCCGTGCCAGATTGCCTTGAGCGGGAGGGGAGTACACTCCTGGCTGATGCCGCATGCCTGCCGGAGAACCGGGCAGGCGGGCGGCGCGTAACGGAAAAAAATAACCGACAGGGTGTGGATCACATGAAACGTATCGTTCTCGGCCTCCTGGCCGCAACCGCAATGGTTCTTCCGGCTTTCGCCGCGGATGTCCAGCCGGCCATCCTCTACGATCTCGGCGGCAAGTTCGACAAATCCTTCAACGAGGCTGCCTATCACGGCGCCGAAAAGTTCAAGACCGAGACCGGCACCGCCTATGTCGAGTTCGAAGTGTCGAACGCCTCGCAACGCGAGCAGGCGCTGCGCCGCTTCGCCGAAGACGGCCGCAACCCGATCGTCATGGCCGGCTTTGCCTGGGAAGATGCGCTGAAGGTGGTCGCGAAGGAATATCCCGATCTCAACTTCGCCATCATCGACGATGCCGTCGATATGCCCAATGTCCGTTCGCTTGTGTTCAAGGAAAACGAAGGCTCCTATCTCGTCGGCATCCTGGCGGCGATGGCCTCGAAGTCCAAGAAGGTCTCCTTCATCGGCGGCATGGACATTCCGCTGATCCGCAAGTTCGAATGCGGCTATGTCGGCGGCGCCAAGGCGGCCGGTGCGACCGATGTCATCCAGAACATGACCGGTGACACGCCCGCGGCGTGGAACGATCCGGCCAAGGGCGGCGAGATCGCCAAGACGCAGATCGACCAGGGCTCCGATGTGGTCTATGCCGCGGCCGGCGGCACCGGCGTCGGCGTGCTGCAGGCGGCGGCGGATGCCGGCAAGCTCGGCATCGGCGTCGATTCCAACCAGAACGGCCTGCAGCCCGGCAAGGTGCTGACCTCGATGCTGAAGCGCGTCGACGTGGCCGTCTACACCGCCTTCATGGACGGCAAGAACGGCACCTTCAAAGGCGGCCTGCAAAATCTCGGCCTCAAGGAAGGCGGTGTCGACTACGCCATGGACGACAACAACAAGGCGCTGGTCACCGACGAGATGAAGGCTGCCGTCGAAAAGGCCAAGGCCGACATCATCGCCGGCACGATCCAGGTGCACGACTACACCGCCGACAACGCCTGCCCGTATTGATTGGCAAGCTATCTCTTTGTTTTGCCGCAATTTCGGACGGAAAAGCGCTTTCACACTTTTCCTAGGTTTCGAACCGCCGGGTGAAAGCCCGGCGGTTTTGTTTTGAGGTATGCCGCGATGTCGACGACAATCGAAGCCATGGCGGAGCGCGATGTGGAGGCGATCGCAAGGCTGCGGCTCGCCGCATTCTTCGCTGGCACCGGACGAACATTGCCAGAGGACGCGGCCGGTCTTCGCGAACTGTTCGTCGGCGATGGGATGGAGGCGGCGTTCGTTGCGCGAGACCAGGGTCTGCCGATCGGCAGTTGCCTGCTGGTCCGCGACGAGATCGATCCAGCGCACGATTTGACGCCATGGCTTGCTGGGCTGATCGTCGACCAAGACCATCGAGGGCGCGGTATCGGCACGGCGCTGGTCAGAGCGGTCGAAGCCCATGCCGCATCAGCAGGCGTAGGCAAGCTCTATCTCTACACCTGGCAAGCGCGCCGCTTCTATGAAGCGCTCGGTTGGGTGGAGGTGCAGACCTTCGCGCAGGACGGCGGACCGATGGCTCTGATGTCGCGCGCGCTATAAAGTGCCCAAGAGATAACCCAGCGCAAACACCATCATCAGCGTAATGGCGATAGCGAAGCCGCGTCGGCCACCGAGCGAATGCACGCCGACGCCATAGGGCTTCCGCTCCAGTCTGCCGATCACCGGCTTCGCTTCGTCGTGGCCGACCACACGCATCTGCGGCAGTTCGGCGATGCGTTGCGAGATCAGCCGCCAGCGATCGCCGTCGCCCGAGGGCCGCCCCGTGCGGTCGAAGACATGCATGCGCTCGGCCAGCCGCATCACCGTGTCGCGGAAGGCCGGATCGATCTCCAGGTCGCGCTCGGCACGTTCGCGGTCGCGATCGTTCATCAGGCCAAGCACATAATCGCCCGCCCGCGCAACGCGATCGCTTTCACTGGCCATAGGCTTCTCCTTGCTACCAGTGCGGCGGTTTGGTTATCGGCACGTCGGGTGCCGATTGTTCCTCCAGCGCCATGAAGCGCCCGGTCAGGGCATCGAGCTTGCGCTGCATGCGTTCGATCGCCGTCCACTGCTCGGCGATCTGGCCCGACAGTTCCTCGATGGTCTTTTCCTGCTCGGCGGCGCGGATTTCCAGCGTCGTCAGCCGGTCGACAGGCATGATCATTCAAAACTCCTCAGGTCCTGGTGCACGCGGTTGCAGCATGATGCGACTGTTGAGCCTTGCATATTAGTGAATGTGAAGATCTGCGGCCACGTTCGAAATTGACAAGCGCACCGGGATTTGTCGAGAGTGGCCACTGCGCCGCCAATTGGCACGGGTGGGGCATCATGCTAGGCGTTTTGACCAAGCGATAAAAAAATAAGAGTGGGACAGGCTGCATGGCGCAAGCCGCAATCGAACTGATCGGCATCAACAAGAGTTTTGGCGCCGTTCGCGCCAATCGCGACATCAATCTGGAGATCGCACGCGGCACCATCCACGGCATCGTCGGCGAGAACGGCGCCGGCAAGTCGACGCTGATGTCGATCCTCTACGGCTTCTACCAGGCCGACAGCGGCGAGATCCGCGTCGGCGGCAAGCCGGCGTCTATCAAGACTTCCAACGACGCCATCGCGCTCGGCATTGGCATGGTGCACCAGCACTTCATGCTGGTCGACAATTTCACCGTGCTGGAAAACATCATCCTCGGCGCCGAAAGCGATGCGCTGTTGAAAAAGAGCATCGCCAAGGCGCGCTCCGAACTGGAGCGGCTCGAGCGCGAATACGGGCTGGAAGTCGATCCCGACGCCATCATCGAGGAATTGCCGGTCGGCCTGCAGCAGCGTGTCGAAATCCTGAAGGCGCTTTATCGCGGCGCCGAGATCCTGATTCTCGACGAGCCGACGGGCGTGTTGACGCCGGCCGAGGCCGACCATCTGTTTCGCATCCTCAGGCAATTGAAGGACCAGGGCAAAACGGTGGTGCTGATCACCCACAAGCTGCGCGAGATCATGGCCATCACCGACAATGTCTCGGTCATGCGCCAGGGCACGATGGTGGCGACGCGCGAGACCAGCAAGACGACAGTCGGCGAACTGGCCGAACTGATGGTCGGGCGGCGCGTGCTGCTGCGGGTCGAAAAGGGCGAGACGGAGGCCGGCGCGGTCAAGCTCGCCGTCAAGAACCTGACGGTGAAAGACCAGCGCGGCGTCACCATGGTCGACGACATCTCCTTCGATATCCGCGCCGGCGAGATCGTCGGCATTGCCGGTGTCGCCGGCAACGGCCAGTCCGAACTGCTCGAGGCGATTTCCGGCATCAGGCGCGCGGTTTCCGGCTCGGTGATGCTCGATGGCAAGCCGATCGACCTGACCGGGGCCGCCGATCCCGGCGAGTTGCGCGACCGTGGGCTCGCCCATGTGCCGGAGGACCGCCATCATGTCGGCCTGGTGCTGGCCTTCGAGGAGAACGAGAATTCGATCCTCGGCTACCATGACGACCCGCGCTACCTCAAAGGGCCGTTCCTCAACATCGACGCCATCATGACCGATGCCAAGGACAAGATCGAGAAATACGACATCCGTCCCGGCAATCCGCGTCTGAAGACGGCGAATTTCTCCGGCGGCAACCAGCAGAAGATCGTGCTGGCGCGAGAAATGGAGCAGGATCCCGGTGTTCTGATCGTCGGCCAGCCGACGCGCGGCGTCGATGTCGGCGCCATAGAATTCATCCACAAGCGGCTGATTGCCATGCGCGACCAGGGCAAGGCGGTGCTGGTGGTGTCGGTCGAGCTCGACGAGATCCGTTCGCTGTCCGACCGCATCCTGGTGATGTTTGCCGGGCGCATCGTCGGCGAACGTGGCCCCGAGGCGACCGAGGGCGAGCTTGGCCTGCTGATGGCAGGCATCGATCGCCAGGAGGCGGCAGAGTGAGCACGCCTTACGCCAAACTGCCGGCCTGGGCCGATTATGGGCTGATCCCGTTGATCAATCTGTCGGTGGCTTTCATCGTTGCCGGTTTCGTCGTCATGCTGGTCGGCGAAAACCCGTTTCGTGCCGCCGTCATCCTGGTCGAGGGCGCTTTCGGCAAGGGAACCGGCATTGCCTTCACGCTGTTCTATGCCACCACCTTCATCTTCACCGGCCTGTCGGTGGCGGTGGCCGCGCATTGCGGCCTGTTCAACATCGGGACCGAGGGCCAGGCCTATATTGCCGGCCTTGGCGTGGGCGTGGTCTGCCTCGCCTTCGACACTGTGCTGCCGTGGTGGCTGACCTTTCCGCTGGCGATCGTCGCCGGAGCCGCCGTCGGTGCGCTGTGGGCGCTGATCCCGGCCTATCTGCAGGCCAAGCGCGGGTCGCACATCGTCATCACCACCATCATGTTCAACTTCATCGCGGCCTCGATCATGGTCTACCTCCTGGTTGGGCCGTTGAAGCCGGCGGCGTCGCAGGCGCCGCAGACGCGCAACTTCCTCGCCGGCGCCGAACTGCCCAAACTCAACTGGATCATCGAACTGTTCGGCGCCAAGATCCGCTCGGCGCCGTTCAACATCTGCTTCCTGCTGGCGCTGCTCATGGCATTCCTGGTCTGGCTGCTGATCTGGCGCACCAAGCTCGGCTACGAGATGCGCACCTATGGCCACAGCCCGAAAGCGGCGCGCTATGCCGGCATTTCGGAGACCCGCATCATCATCATCGCGATGATGATTTCGGGCGCGCTGGCCGGCATGATGACGCTGAACCCGGTGATGGGCGACCAGCACAATGTGGCGATCGATTTCGTCTCCGGCGCCGGCTTCGTCGGCATCGCCGTGGCGCTGATGGGCCGACTGCATCCGGTCGGCATCGTGCTGGCGGCGATCCTGTTCGGCATGCTCTACCAGGGCGGCGCCGAACTTGCCTTCGAAATGCCGGCGATTTCCCGCGACATGATCGTCATCATCCAGGGCCTGGTCATCCTGTTTGCCGGTGCGCTGGAGCACATGTTCCGGCCCTACGTCCAGGCGCTGTTCGCCTCGTTCAGTCCAAGGTCGGTCGGCATCGAAGCGGTCAAAGGGAAGGGCGCCTGAGATGGACGTCTTCATCGCCATCGTGCAGATCCTGGACTCGACCATACGCCTGTCGGTGCCGCTGCTACTCGCTTGCCTCGCCGGCCTCTATTCGGAACGCGCAGGCGTTTTCGACATCGGGCTGGAAGGCAAGATGCTGGTCGGCGCCTTTGCAGGTGCGGCCGCCGCTTCGGTCTTCCATTCGGCCTTCCTCGGTCTCGGCATGGCGATCGTGATGTCGGTCGCGTTTGCCCTGGTGCACGGCTTCGCCTCGATCACCCATCGCGGCAACCAGATCGTCTCCGGTGTGGCCATCAACTTCGTCGCCGCCGGCTCGACCATCATTCTGGGCCAAGCCTGGTTCCAGCAGGGCGGGCGAACGCCGGCGCTGCAGCCGGGCGAGCGTTTCGAGGCCATCACTCTGCCTGGTGCTGCCGCGATCCACGACGTGCCGATCATAGGGCCGATCTATTCCGAGCTGCTCTCTGGCCATTCGATCCTGGTCTATCTCGCTTTCGCCATGGTGCCGTTCACCTGGTGGGTGTTGTTTCGCACCCGCTTCGGCCTGCGCCTACGCGCCGTCGGCGAGAACCCGGCCGCCGTCGACACCGCCGGCATCTCGGTCGCCTGGCTGCGCTACCGGGCCCTGATCTGCACCGGTGTGCTGACCGGCATTGCCGGCGCCTACCTCTCGATGGTGCAGAATGGCGGCTTCGTGAAGGACATGACCGCGGGCAAGGGCTACATCGCACTGGCGGCGCTGATCTTTGCCAAATGGCGACCGGTGAACGCCATGTTCGCCTGTCTTCTGTTCGGCTTCCTCGACGCGGCGGCGATCCGCCTGCAGGGTTCGCCGCTGCCGTTGATCGGCAAGGTGCCGGTGCAGTTCATGCAGGCGCTGCCCTATGTGCTGACCGTGATCCTGCTTGCCGGCTTCATCGGCAAGGCGATCCCGCCGCGCGCCGGCGGCGTGCCTTATGTCAAGGAACGGTGATCCGGGCGCCCAGGAGCACTGTGTCGAACATGCGGCTGGTGCTCGAAGGCGCCAGGAAAACGCAAAGCGCCGGGTTTTGACCACGATCGTCGGAGAGAACGTCTAGATGTCGCATGATCTGTTCGAAGCCGCGCAGGAGGCCATGGCCAAGGCCTACGCGCCCTATTCGAAGTTTCCGGTGGGTGCGGCGTTGCGCACCGAAGACGGCCGTGTCTTCACCGGCGCCAACATCGAGGTCGCGTCCTATCCGGAAGGCTGGTGCGCCGAGACCACGGCGCTCGGCCATTACATCATGGGCGGCGGCGGCAAGATCGTCGAGGTCGCCGTCATTGCCTCGCGCATGGCCAAATGCTCGCCCTGTGGCGGCTGCCGGCAAAGGCTGGCGGAATTCTGCCGGCCGGACACAAAGCTCTATCTTTGCGACAACACCGGCGTGGTCGAGACCGTGACCATGGGCGACATGCTGCCCTACGGGTTTCGTGGCGACATTTTGAAGTGAGAGTTGGCTGATATGAAGGAAGCTCTGGACCACCTCGTTGAAAGGCTGGACGGGTTGGCGCCGACAACGGCGATGGTGCTGGGGTCGGGCCTTGGCGGGCTTGTCGACCAGGTCGAAAATGCCGTGCGCATCTCTTATGCCGACCTGCCGGGTTTCCCCCGCAGCGGGGTGACTGGCCATGCCGGCGAGGTGGTCGCGGGGCTTTTCGCCGGCACGCCGGTGCTGATGCTGTCCGGCCGCGCCCATTATTACGAGCACGGCGTTGCTGCGGCAATGCGGCCGGCGCTGGAGGTGCTTGCCGGCATCGGCATCACCAAGCTGATCCTTACCAATGCCGCCGGCTCGGTCGATCCCGACATGCTGCCAGGATCGGTGATGCTGATCACCGACCACATCAATTTCTCCGGCTCCAACCCGCTGATCGGCGAGCCGAGCGACCGCCGTTTCGTCGGCCTGACCGAAGCCTATGATGCCGGCCTGCGCGCGGCGATCGAACGGGCGGCGAAGGCGACAGGGACGGCGCTGCACAAGGGCGTCTATATGTGGTTTTCCGGTCCGTGCTTCGAAACCCCTGCTGAAATCCGCATGGCGCGCGTCATGGGCGCCAATGCGGTAGGGATGTCGACCGTGCCGGAGGTCATTCTCGCCCGCTTCCTTGGGCTTCGCGTAGCCGCCTGTTCGGTGATCACCAATCTCGCCGCCGGGATGACCGGGGCGGAACTGTCGCACCAGGAGACCAAGGACATAGCGCCGATCGGCGGCGCACGGTTGGCGACGATCCTTGCGCATGTGTTCCAGGATGGGTTGCCGGAGCTGAAGGGCGACGCCTGATGCTTCCCCAGGAAATCATCCGCCGCAAGCGCGACGGCCAGAAACTGTCGGCGCAGGAGATTTCGGCCTTTGTCGCCGGCGTAACTTCGGGCAGCGTCTCGGACGGTCAGGTCGGCGCCTTTGCCATGGCGGTGTTCTTCAACGGCATGAACCGCGACGAGGCGGTGGCGCTGACGCTCGCCATGCGCGATTCCGGCGATGTGCTCGACTGGTCGGACCTGCCGGGTCCGGTCACCGACAAACATTCGACCGGCGGCGTCGGCGACAATGTCTCGCTGATGCTGGCGCCGATCGTCGCCGCTTGCGGCGCCTATGTGCCGATGATCTCCGGCAGGGGCCTTGGCCATACCGGCGGCACGCTGGACAAGATGGATGCCATCCCAGGCTATATCAGCCAGCCGGATATCGCGCGCTTCCGCAAGACGGTGCTCGAGACCGGCTGTGCCATCATCGGCCAGACCGCCGATCTCGCGCCCGCCGACCGTCGCCTCTATGCGATCCGCGATGTGACCGGAACGGTGGAATCGGTGCCGCTGATCACTGCCTCTATCCTGTCGAAGAAACTCGCGGCCGGCCTGCGGTCGCTGGTGCTCGACGTCAAGGTCGGCAATGGCGCCTTCATGGAGAAGTCGCGCGACGCGACAGCACTGGCCAACAGCCTAGTCGAGATCGCCAACGGCGCCGGCCTGAAGGCCTCGGCGCTGGTCACCGGTATGAACGAGCCGCTGGCGTCGGCGGCCGGCAACGCGGTCGAGGTGCGCAACGCCGTCGATTTCCTCACCGGAAGGTTCCGCGACAAGCGACTGGAGGATGTGACGCTGGCGCTGGCCGCCGAGATGCTGCAATCGGCAGGGCTGGCGTCGTCCAATCAGGACGGTCTCAGGCGCGCGGCCGAGACGCTGGCCGGCGGCCGCGCGGCAGCCGCCTTCGCGCGTATGGTCGCAGCCCTTGGCGGTCCCGCCGATTTCGTCGAGAAGCCGGAAAAATACCTGCCGAAAGCGGCGGTGGAGTTTGCGGTCAAGGCGACAGGCAACGGTTTTGCCACCGCTATTGCCACCCGCGATATCGGCCTTGCTGTGGTCGGGCTCGGTGGCGGGCGCACGCGGCCGGACGACAGGATCGACCATGCGGTCGGCATCACCAGGCTGCTGCCGCTCGGCGCCGAGGTGCGGGCCGGCGAGCCGCTGGCGCTGGTCCACGCCCGCACGCAAGTGGAGGCCGAAGCGGCCGCAGCCGCCGTGCTTTCGGCCTATACGATCGGGGCGTCGAAACCAGCCGCCGACAAGACTGTCATCCGGCGCGTGCTGCCGCGCGGGTAGCGGAACGCGCTACTGCACCAGCAACAGTGCACCGTTTTCGACCTGGTATTTTGCCAGCCGCTGCAAAAAGCTCATGCCAATGAGGTTGGTGCGCAGAGCCTTGTCGTCGAGCACTACCGCCTGGACGTTGTCGACGCTGATCTTGCCGATCTGCAGGCGATCGATGTTGACCACGGCGGCCCTGATCGCGCCATTGGCGGTGTTGACCTGCTGGTTGAAGTCCGACGGGTTGAGCGAGATGCCGATGCGGCGCGCCGTCGAGGTGTTGATGGCGACCAAAGTGGCGCCGGTGTCGATCATGCCGTCGACCTGGCGGCCGTTGAGCTTGAAGGCGGAGGTGAAATGGCCGCGCTCGTCAGCCGCCACCAATACTTTGCGCCCAGTGGGCAGCGGTGCGGCCGGCTTGCCGGGAACCGAGGCCATGTTCAGTTCGGGCTGAGGCTGCGCGGACGGCTTGCCGGCGACGGTCGACTTCAACAGGTTGTCGAGAATCTGCGGATTCGACTGATAGACGATCGGGATCGATGCCGACGTTCCGGCGAACACGCCCAGAATGACAAGCTTGCGCAGCATGAATGGACCTTCGTGAAGGCCCATTCTTGCCCACGTATGGTGTGTGCCGCTTTAACGCCAACCCGAAACCGCGGCTTTGCGTAAACGGGCGGTAAACGACTGGATGTCAGCTGGCCTTGCCAGCCGCCGTCATTTGGTTCCGTACATGCGGTCGCCGGCATCGCCGAGGCCGGGCATGATGTAGCCCTTCTCGTTGAGCTGGCGGTCGATGGAAGCGGTAAAGACCGGGACATCCGGATGCGCCTTGGTGAAGCGCTCGATGCCTTCTGGCGCCGCCAGCAGGCAAAGGAAACGGATGTTGGTGGCTCCGCGCTCCTTCAGCTTGTCGATGGCCGCGATGGCCGAGTTCGCGGTCGCCAGCATCGGATCGACGACGATCACCAGCCGGTCGGCGAGATCGCTCGGCGCCTTGAAGAAATATTCCACCGCCTCCAGCGTTTCGTGATCGCGGTAGAGGCCGACATGCGCGACGCGGGCCGCCGGGACCAGGTCGAGCAGGCCTTCGAGCAGGCCATTGCCGGCGCGCAGCACCGAGGCGAAGACCAGCTTCTTGCCCTCCAGCGTCGGCGCTTCCATGGTTTCCATCGGCGTTTCGATGGTCGTCGTCGTCAGTTCGAGGTTGCGGGTGACCTCGTAGCCGAGCAGGAGCGAGATCTCGCGGAGCAGTCGCCGGAAGCCGGCGGTCGACGTCTCCTTCTTGCGCATGATGGTCAGCTTGTGCTGGACAAGCGGGTGGTCGACGACGGTGACGCCCTGCATGGGTTGCTCCAGTGAATGGTGAATGGTGAATAGTGAATAGTGAATAGTGAGCAGGTTTGCGAGTCCCGATGGATCGATCATTGCCGTTGACAGGCCGAACCGCCGGCAAACCAATCACCAATCACCAATCACCAATCACCAGTCACCTCTTCGCATCGAGCCGGGCAAGCAGCGCGCTTTTCGTCTTCCTGTCGACGAAAGCCGCTTCGATCGCCGTCCTGGTGACGGCGGTCAAAGCTTTTTCATTCATGGAGAAATGCTCGGCGGCGATGTCGTATTCGCGCTTCAGCGAGGTCCAGAAATAGGGTGGGTCGTCGGAGTTCAGCGTCACCTTGCAGCCGGCCGCCTGCAGGGCAGGCAAAGGGTGATCGGCGAAACTGTCGTAGACTTTGAGCGCGATGTTGGAGCCGGGGCAGCATTCGAGCACGATGCCCTCATCGGCGATGCGGCGCACCAGGTCGGGATTTTCGATGGCGCGCACGCCATGGCCGATGCGCGAGGGGCGGATGTGGTCGAGTGCGGCCTGCACCGTCTCCCACCCGGTCAACTCGCCGGCATGGATGGTGATGCCAAGGCCGGCTTCGCGGGCGATCTCGAAGGCCCTTACATAATCCTCCATCTCGCCCATGCGCTCGTCGCCGGCGACGCCGAAGCCGGTGACCAGCGGATTTCCGCAGCGCGCCGCAAAGCGCGCCGCCTGCTCGATCGACTCGACGCCGACATGGCGTACGCCGGTGACGATCATGCGGCCCTCTATGCCGGTCTTGGCTTTGGCGCGCAGCATGCCTTCGCCGAGCGCATCGGTATAGGCCTTGGGCGACAGGCCGGCCCTGACGGCATGGTCGGGCGAGGTGAAGACCTCGGAATAGATGGCGCCGTCGCGGGCAAGGCTGGTCAGATAATGGTCGGCGAGGCGGGCATAATCCTCCTCGGTGCGGAACAGGTCGGCGGAAAAATCATAAGCCGCCAGGAACGAGGTGAAATCATGCCAGACGAAGGAGCCGTTCTGGATATAGGGCGAGGTGTCCTTGCCGTATTTCTGCGCCTGACGGATGACGAGTTCGGGCGCCGCTGCCCCCTCGATGTGGCAGTGCAGTTCTGCTTTCAAAGGCATGCAGTTATCCCGTCTCATCAGTCCAGGCCGTAAAGCCCACCACCTGGAAGCGCGGCCGAACACCGCGCCTTAAACAATAGCGCCCGCACCATCGATCGGCTATGGTCCCGCCGGTTTTATGACGGATCAAAATAATGTCAGTTGAGAGAACCACGGCCGCGGGCGGCATGGAAACCTCCTATGGTTTCAAGAAGGTAGGGCCAGGCGACAAGCAGCCTCTGGTCAACGATGTTTTCCACAAGGTGGCGAACCGCTACGACCTGATGAATGACCTGATGTCGGCCGGGCTGCACCGGCTGTGGAAGGATGCCATGGTGACATGGCTCAATCCGCCGAAACGTCCGGGCTGGAAAGTGCTTGACGTGGCGGGCGGCACCGGCGACATCGCCTTGCGCATTGTAGACGCCAGCCAAGGCAACGCGCATGCCACGGTGCTCGACATCAACGGCTCGATGCTCAGTGTCGGCCGTGACCGCGCGGAGAAAAAGGGCCTGTCCGGCAACACCGATTTCGTCGAGGCCAATGCCGAGGAACTGCCTTTCACCGATAGCACCTTTGACGCCTACACCATCGCATTCGGCATCCGCAACGTGCCGCGCATCGATGTCGCGCTGACGGAAGCCTTTCGCGTGCTGAAGCCCGGCGGACGGTTCCTGTGCCTGGAGTTTTCCGAGGTCGAGATGCCGCTGCTGGACAAGGTCTACGAAGCCTGGTCGTTCAACGCCATTCCGCAGATCGGCAAGATGGTGACGGGCGAGGGCGAACCCTATTCCTACCTGGTCGAATCGATCCGCAAATTTCCCAATCAGCAGAACTTTGCTGCCATGATCACCCGCGCGGGCTTCGAGCGCGTGTCGTTCCGCAACTATTCCGGCGGCATTGCCGCCCTGCATTCGGGCTGGAAGCTTTGAGGCACCACAGTTTGCAGCAGCAGGGTAGGCGATGAGCAGCGTCGGCGCCGCCTTTCGGCTCGCGCGGGCCGGCTGGGTGCTGGTCCGCGAGGGCGTGATCGCAGCACTGCCGGGCGACGAACTCGGCGGCCTGCCGAAATTCGGCTGGCGCATGGCCCGGCTCTTCACCCGCCGCCGCGCACTCGCTTATGAGCGCAGCGACCGGCTGGCCAAGGCGGTGGTCCGGCTCGGACCCTCCTACGTCAAGCTCGGCCAGTTCCTGGCGACGCGGCCTGATGTCGTCGGCAACGACATGGCGCTCGACCTCGCCATGCTGCAGGACAAGATGCACACTTTTTCGCAGGCGGAAGCGGTGGCGGCGATCGAGGGCTCGCTCGGGCGCAAGATCGGCGAACTCTATACGCAGTTCGGCGGGCCGGTCGCGGCGGCCTCCATCGCCCAGGTCCATCCCGCGCAGGCCATGCATGACGGTGTCGATACCAAGGTGGCGGTGAAGGTGATCCGGCCTGGCGTGCGCCGCCGCTTCTTCCAGGATCTCGAAAGCTATTTCCTCGCCGCCCGGCTGCAGGAGAAATACATCCCGTCGTCGCGCCGGCTGCGGCCGGTCGAGGTGACCGAGACGCTGGCGCAGACCACCAAGATCGAGATGGATCTTCGCCTCGAGGCGGCCGCACTTTCGGAACTGGGCGAAAACACCAAGGACGATCCGGGCTTCCGCGTGCCGTCGGTCGACTGGGAGCGCACCGGGCGCGATGTGCTGACCATGGAATGGGTCGACGGCGTCAAGATGAACGACATCGCCGGGCTCGCTGCGGCGGGGCACGATCTGAAGGCGATCGCCACCAACCTGATCCAGTCGTTCCTGCGTCACACGCTGCGGGACGGCTTCTTCCATGCCGACATGCATCCAGGCAATCTGTTCGTCGAGGCCAATGGCAATATCGTCGCCGTCGATCTCGGCATTGCCGGACGGCTCGGCAAGAAGGAGCGCCGGTTCCTCGCCGAAATCCTCTACGGCTTCATCACGCGCGACTATCTGCGCGTCGCCGAGGTGCATTTCGAGGCCGGCTACGTGCCGCGCCAGCACAATGTCGCGGCTTTCGCGCAGGCCATTCGCGCCATCGGCGAGCCGATCCATGGCCAGCCGGCTGAAACCATCTCGATGGCGAAGCTTCTCACGCTGCTGTTCGAGGTCACCGAACTGTTCGATATGGCCACGCGGTCGGAACTGATCCTGTTGCAGAAGACCATGGTGGTGGTCGAAGGCGTCGCACGCACGCTCGACCCGGCCTTCAACATGTGGAAGACGGCCGAGCCGGTGGTCGGCCAGTGGATCGCCGGCAATCTCGGGCCGAGCGGCCTGCTGATGGACGCGCGCGACGGCGCCAAGGCGCTGCTGGCGCTGGCCCGCCAGGCGCCCGATCTTGCCGCCCGCACCGAGCGGCTGTCACGCGAGATCGATTTTATGGCGGAGCACGGCCTCCGCTTCGACGAAGCGACATCGCGCGCCATCGGTAAGGCCGAAGCGCGCTACACCCGCTCGGGCCGGCTGGCGCTATGGGTGATCGCGCTGACGCTGGTGTATATCGCGTGGAAGCTGCTCTGATCGCTTGCATCGCTAGCAACTGTGGTGCTAGCGTTGCAGTCGCGCTATTGATGTCGCGGAGCAAGTCATGGGCACCATTACTGTCCGCAATCTAGCTGACGACGTGAAGCAGAAATTGCGTGAGCGCGCTGCGGCGCGCGGGGTGTCGATGGAGGAAGAGGCGCGTGATGCGCTTGCCAAAAGCGTGCTGTCGGCGGAAGCCGGCATGCCCGAGAGCGAAACCCTCTATGCAACAATCCGCCGCCTGGTTGAGCCTCATGGAGGTTTTGACAACGATCTGTCCCAGCGAGGTCAATCCACAAAAACGCACAACACCCTCGACGGCAAGCGCATCCTGCTGATCATCGGCGGCGGCATCGCCGCCTACAAGGCGCTGGACCTGATCCGCCGGCTGCGCGAGCGCGGTGCGGCGGTGCGCGTCGTGATGACATCGGCGGCGCAGGAGTTCGTCACCACGCTTTCGGTCGGCGCGCTTTCGGCCGACCATGTCTTCACCGAACTCTTCGACCGCAGTGACGAGCACGATGTTGGCCATATCCGCCTGTCGCGCGAGGCCGACCTCTTGGTGGTGGCGCCGGCCACCGCCGACCTGATGGCCAAGCTCGCCAACGGCCATGCCAACGATCTGGCCTCGACGGTGCTGCTCGCCACCGACAAGAAGGTGCTGATGGCGCCGGCGATGAACCCGAAAATGTGGTCGCATGCCGCGACGCGCCGCAACCGGGCGACGCTCGCCAAGGACGGCATCGCCTTTGTCGGCCCGGCCAGGGGCGAGATGGCCGAGAGCAATGAGGTGGGCGAAGGCCGCATGGCCGAGCCGCTGGACATCGTGGCAGTGATCGAGGCACTGCTCGACAGCAGGCCGAAGCCGCTGGCCGGCCGCAGGATCATCGTCACCTCGGGGCCGACGCATGAGCCGATCGACCCGGTGCGCTACATCGCCAACCGCTCTTCGGGCAAGCAGGGCCATGCGATTGCGGCAGCGCTGGCAAGACTGGGCGCGGATGTACGCCTGATCTCCGGTCCGGTCAGCATTGCCGATCCGGCCGGCGTTGTGACGACACATGTCGAGACCGCGGCCGAGATGAAGGCGGCCGTCGAACAGTTGTTGCCGGCGGACGCCGCGGTCTTCGTAGCTGCCGTCGCCGACTGGCGCACCGCTGGCACGGCCGGCGAGAAGATCAAGAAGGTGGCGGGCCAGGGCCCACCGGCGCTGCAAATGGTCGAAAACCCCGACATTCTCGCCAGTGTTGGTCATCACGGGCAACGGCCGGGGCTGGTTGTCGGCTTCGCCGCCGAGACGCAGGACCTGATTGCGAATGCCGAGGCCAAGCTGAAGAAGAAGGGCGCCGATTTCATTGTCGCCAACGATGTCTCGCATGAAAGCGGCGTCGGCCCCACCGGCGTCATGGGCGGCGACCGCAACAAGGTGCGCATCGTCTCGAAGGACGGTGTCGAGGAATGGCCTGAGATGGGCAAGGGCGAGGTGGCGGCGCGGCTCGCCGCGCTCATCGCCGAGCGTTTGCAAGCCTGAGCGGCCGCCGGTTCCGCAATCGGGCAGGCCATGGTCTTGCAAGCAGCCTTGTGGCCGAGGGCATTTGACGTCGACAGCGCCGGCGGAATGCTGTCGCCAAATTCTCGATCGGCCGTGCCCTCAGCCTGGCGCCAGTTGCGGCCGGCGTGCCTCCAAAGCCATCTTCAACGCCGCCAGGCAACCGACAATGCCAAGTGGCACGAAGGCCAGGTACAGCCAGCCGGCGACGTGCGCTGCTGCCTCGCGGTTCAGCCCGTCCGAAAAGCCGCTGGCATTGGCGATGATGCCGGCCATGGCGGCGCCCACGGCGTAGCCGATGCGCTGCATGGTCGGCACGGCGGCCGAGGCGATCGTCTGCTCGCTGTCGCGGGCCGAGGCGACGATGATGCGGGTCAGGAAGGGCCATGACACGCCGAAGCCACCGCCTTGCAACAAAGCGCAGAGCAGGATCAGCGGGATCGAGCCGGCGGGGATGGCATAGGCGAAACCGGCGAGGCCGGCTGCAATCATCAGCGCGCCGATGACGAGGATCTGCCGTTCGCGCTGCAGCGGCGCATTGGCGACGGCGATCGACAGGATTGACCAGGCGATCGATTCGGCGGCGATGATGTAGCCTGTGGTCAGGATCGGGATGCCGTGCAGCGTGGTAAGCAGAAGCGGCCCGTAGATGGAAAAAGAGACTGTCGCCACCGAGAAGGCGGCAACCATGGTCATGCCGCTGCCGACCGGCGAGCGCCATGAGAACAGGCCCGACGGGAACAGTCGCGATTGCGGCTTAATGGCGTCGACGAAAACGAACAGCGCCAGGCCGGCGAGGCCGATGATCAGCAGCAGCGACGAGCGCAGCAAGGCGACGTCGACGCCTGCGGTGGCGATCAGCACGACGGCGATGGCGAGGCAGCCAAGTGCTGCATAGGGGAAGGGCGGCGAGGTGCCGGCGGCGGCTTGCGGCTTCGTCGCTTCCGGCGTGTTCAGGACGATGAAGCTTGCCGATGCCATGGCAATGCCACCCAGCACGAAGACGCCGAAGGCCCAGCGCCAGGACAGGAGCTCGACCATGATCGCGCCGAGCATCGGGCCGCTGAACGCGGCGACGCCCCAGATCGCCGACATTATGCCGAACAGCTGTGGCCAGATGTTGCGGTTAAACAGCCGCTCGACCGAGACGAAGGCCAGCGACACCAGCGCACCGCCGCCGAGACCCTCGACCAGACGGCCGCCAAGAAACACCGGCATGGACGGCGCGGTGGCGCAGATCAGGGCGCCCACGGCATAGAGCAGGGCGGCGACCGTAACGTTGGAGCGTAGAGCGACATAGCTGACCAGCCGCCCGGCCGCTGCGCCGGCGACAATGGCGCCGAGCTCGTAGACGGCCAGCGACCAGCCAACGAACTGCACACCGGCGAGGTCCCCGACCATGGCCGGCATGACCGTCGCCACCATCGTCTCGTTGGTGGCGTGCAGCAGGATGCCGAGGCTGATGAAGCAGAAGCGCGCGAGGTCGCCGCTTGCCCACAATGCCCGCCAGTCGACCTTGTTGCTGGTGATTTCAGTCATTCTTTTACCCGCCTTTGCATATCTCGATGCCGGCGCATGGCGCCAGAAGCCAGTCGGGCTTTCCGGCGGGGCCATGCGCGCTGTTTCAGCCAGGCGAGTTGTAAAACCTCAAGCGCAGTTGAGCTCAAGTGGCTTTTTATCGAAGTGCAAACGGTCGAGATTGGCCGGAAGCCTCTCCGTTTGATGCGCCGGTCAGTTCTCAATGCTGCGCAGCTGAAACTGGCTGACGCCGATGGCAATGTTGATACCGGTCTGCGTCTGCAGGCTGAGCGGCTGCAGGGTGAAGGCCTGCGAGGAGCCGCCGACCAGGAGATTGGCGCCGGCGCCGACCGCGGCGGTCACTTCGGCGCTGGCGCCGATATAGTCGCCGGCCAGCGCGCCGGGCGCATAGATGTTCCTCAGCGGCGTCAGCACCAGCCATTGCATGACGGTCTGCTTGGTGGTGCCGATGTCGAGCCCGTATTTGTTGACGGCGCCGAAATAGGCTTCCGGCGAAAAGCTCTTGTCGGCCGGCGTGAAGGTGCAGCTCAGATCCTTGCTGGAGCCGAAGATGAAGCCGGTGCCGCCGCCGATGGCGCAATCGAGCACGCCGAGTTCGATACCCTGGCCTTGCGCTTGGGCCTGGGCGGTACAGATGATGGTGATAGCGGCGGCGATGGCTGGTTTCAGCACGGCGGATCCCCCAAAAAGCATGCGGCGCGAAACAGTAACCTGTTCCGCGCCGCGCGTAGAGGGATCAGTCGATCCTTATTTGCCGATGCTTATTTGAACGAGTGGATCAGCTCCAGGGAGGTCACGGCGACCGCTACATTGACGCCGGTCTGCGCCTGGACGCTGAGCGGCTCCAGCACAAAGGCGCCGTCGAGCCCGCCGACCAGCAGATTGGCGCCGCCGCCGGTCACTACGCTCGCCTCGGCGTTGACGCCGTAATAATGGCCGGCAAGGTCGCCCTCGTCATGGCCGCGGGTGGCGGCCAGAACCGCCCACACCAGCTGGCCCTGATGCGTCTGGCCGAGATCGACGCCGAGCTTGGAGATCATCCCCGTGTATTTCTCGGACGACCCATGGTGATAAGGGCGGAACGTGCAGTCGACGCCCTTGTTCGACGTGATGACGTAACCGACGCCGCCGTCGATGGTGCAATCGAGCGTGCCGAGCTGAAGCTTGCCGGCGCTGGCGGGAACGGCAAGCAGCGTCGTGGCAAGTGCCGCGGCACAGATGATTTTCTTGATCATGGGTCAGTCCTTTCGAAAAATGCCTTCAACAACGGTTGAATGGCCCGGAGCGTTCCGCTGAAAACTTGGCGCGATCAAGGCAGGGGTTAACGCTTTGCCCCCGGTGGTTAAGGTTGGGTGATAGTGGGGTTTTCTGGATAGGCATCCTAGCGGAAGCGCTCTGCGCTTTCCCGGGGAGAAACCGCTCACGCGGCGCACTGCATCAGGAATGGAACGTTGTTATAAAAAGCCGCCGATGGCGGCGCGCCGGCCGCATCTCAGCCGGCGGTGGCGCCCGATGTGCGCGACAGGCCGTCCTTGGCCGGCTGGTAGGTCGGGTCGAGATGGACGGCTTCGCGGTAGGCCTTCGAGGCCTTGACCTTGTCGCCGCGGCGCTCGTAGATCAGCGCCTGGTTGGACCAGGCTTCGGCGTTCTTGCCGTCGAGCTTGATGGCCATGTTGAAGTCGGAGAAGGCGTTGTCCTCGTCATTCATGGCGAGATAGGAGAGGCCGCGGCCGTTATAGGGTTCGGCCGCGTCCGGCGCCAGGGAGATGGCGGTCGAGAAATCCTCGATGGCAAACTTGTGCTGGCCCTGGCTTTGATAGATCAGGCCGCGATTGTGATAGGCGCGGGCATCCGTGGTGTCGAGCTGGATCGCCTTCTGGAAATCGTTGAAGGCCTGCTGGGTCTGGCCGGCCTTGCGATAGAGGTTGCCGCGGCCGATATAGGCGGCGTCATAATTTGCATTGATCTGGATCGAGCGGTTGTAGTCGGCAAGGGCGGCCGCCTGGTTGCCGAGGAAGCGCTGGATCAGTGCCCGGTTCGAATAGGCCTGGTAGAAATTCGGGTTGAGCTGGATGGCGGTGTCGAAATCCTTCAGCGCCGCCTGGTACTGGCCGCCACGGCCATAGGCCGAGCCGCGCACATTGTAGCCTTCCGGATCCTGCGGATTGCGCTGGATCACCGCCGACAGCGAGGAGATGTTCTCGCTCGAGCCTTGCGCCTTGTCGATGTTGTTGAATTCGCCGGTCGGAACGCTCTGGCAACTGGCAAGCACCAGGCCGGACATCAGGGCTGCCGCCAGGGCCAAACCGCGCATTGTGGTTTTGCGCTCTACGCCGATTGCGTTCATGTCTGCCCTGTCCTCACTTCAGCCGCGCCGTCCAGGTCCCCCTCCGGGCCGGGTCACAGATTGTCGTAACAAAATCTAGAACGCCGTTTGCGCGTTCAAGGGAACGGCCTCCAACAGAATGGCGGCGCTCCAAACAAAAAGGTGGCGGCGATTCCGCATCGCGCCACCTCAGAGTATCCTTCGAAAAGGACGAAAAATTGGCGTCAGAACCGCGGCGGACGCGGAGCACCACCAGGACCACCGGCGGCGCCGGCAGCAACCGGGCGCGGCGTCATCGGCAGCAGGCCTTCGCGCTGGGCGCGCTTGCGGGCCAGCTTGCGGGCGCGGCGAACGGCTTCGGCCTTTTCACGGGCGCGCTTCTCGGAAGGCTTCTCGTAATGGCCGCGCATCTTCATTTCGCGGAAAATGCCTTCGCGCTGCATCTTCTTCTTGAGAGCGCGAAGCGCCTGATCAACGTTATTGTCGCGGACGAGTACCTGCACGGGCAATCCTGTCTTTCGGGTTTGATATCAACAGGCAAGTGACCATAGCCACATGCCTCCGCGGCGCTTTACACCACGAATTGTGGCGGCTGATAGCAGAATCAGGCCGCGCTGTCCACACTGGAAATGAAGGACAACCGCCAATTTGCCACGGCAGCCCCGAGATAGGGCGCCAACTAGGCGCTGGCCAGATGGAGCCGTGCGAAATCCTCGAAGAATTCGCCGTAATCGCAGGTAATTTCCTCGCCGGCTGATATATCTCGAGTGGCGGTGGCGCCGCCATATTGCGAAAAATCCGTGTTCGGCCGCTCGGCGTGGTTCATGAAGCGGCCATTATCGACTTCATAGACCATGAAGCCGGGACGGTCGGGGCTCGGATAGGCATAGCGGTCGAGCAATTCCTTGAGGTGCGGCGGCGCCGCCTCGTATTTGTCCATCGGGATCAGCCGGTCGAAATCCGGATCGAGCCGCCAGATCGAGGCGCCCTTCCTGATCGGCTCGGCGGCGAACACGCCGACGCCTTCGATTGCGCTCTGGGCGACATAGGTCCTGATCAGCAGCATGTCCGTCCTCCTCACCCGAAACCGAATCGCCAAATCGCGAGGAAAAAGCAAGTCCGGTTTCGGGTTCTATGGCTGATCGGCGCGGGCGATGACCCGCGAAATGCTTCACGTCCGGGTGATCGAGACGCCGCCATCGGCAAACAGCGCCGATCCTGTGGTGAAGCTCGACGCATCCGATGCCAGGAAGAGCGCAGCGCGGGCGATCTCTTCAGGCACAGCCACACGTTTCAAGGCATGCAGGTTTTCCACGAAAGCGCGTGATTCCGGCGTCTTGAATGTTGCCGACGGCGTGTCGGTGCCACCCGGCATCAGCGCGTTGACCCGCACGCCCCTGGGGCCGTATTCGGCGGCCAGCACCTGCGTCAGGCCGATCAGTCCGGCCTTGCTCGCGGCATAGCTGGTCATGCCCGGCATGCCGACTGTGTGACCGACGAAGGTCGAGGTGAAGATCAGCGATCCGCCGCCGCGTTCGACCATCGCCGGCACCTGGTATTTCGCGCCGAGAAAGGCGCTGGTCAGATTGGCGTCGAGCGTCTCGCGCCATCCGTCCAGCGACAGTTCCGAAATCGGACCCATCGTTCCGACGGAGCCGACATTGTTGAAGGCGATATCGAGCCCGCCGAATTTTTCGACGGCGAGATCGACGAGGGCTTTTGCATAGGCTTCGTCGCGGACATCGCCGGCAAGCGCGACTGCCGTGCCGTCGGCGTCCTCGATTTCGACGACCAGCGCATCGAGTTCGGCCTGGCGGCGGGCGGCGATGACGACCCTGGCGCCTTCTTCGGCGAAGAGTTTTGCGGTGGCGCGGCCGATGCCGGAACTGGCGCCGGTGACGATCGCTATTTTATTGGTGAGTGCGAACATTTTTTGCATCCTTTCATCGCGCCGGCTGTGCCGGCACCCGGGATGTTGATCGCAGTTCGGGACGGTGCTAGCCACCCGATACGTGCTCGACTTGCTGAATGGCTTCGCAGCGGCACAAGCGCCGCGCGCCGGACTATTGCTTCAGCAGCCAGCCGAGGCGATCGAGCGAAAATGCGTAGCTGATGGCGATGAGCAGCGTGATGACAACGCCCGTAGTCGTGTGACCGGCGGCATAGAATCCGGCTGCACCGCCAAACAGGATGGCCAGTTCAAGCACCAGCCTGACTGCGCCTGGTACAGGAACCGGCGCGCGTCCGGACCGGCTCGGATCGCCGCGCACCGCGAAGGTTCCCCACAGCGCAGCTGCAATGAACGGCAAGGCCAAGGCGAAGAGCCAGCGCCACCATCCGCCGGAGAGGCTCCAGCCGGCAAAGCCGAGGCCAAGCAAGGCGGCAAGTTCCAGCAGGAAACGCAAGGTTAGATTCCACCAGGCGTTGCCCATATTCGTCCTCCAGAGTCTCGCGATCGCCAGTGTGTCCGAACGCAGCCATGCCTGCCAGCCCGGGCAGGTCTTTTCCACCGCGGCGCAAAACGGCAAGCGCCGTCGCAAACAGCGCAAGGGTGGAAGCGCCGTTTCGCTAGTGATACACCTCGCGCGCCGGGGCTGCGTAAAATACCCCATCGCCATTTGCGAGGCTGGAACGTTGAAAAAATATTCGGTATTCGCCATCGCCCGCGAGGCCATGCGCGGCCACAAGGGCTGGGAGGAACAATGGTCCTCGCCGGAGCCGAAGAAGGAATATGACGTCATCATCGTCGGCGCCGGCGGTCATGGCCTGGCCACCGCCTACTATCTCGCCACCGTGCACGGCATCACCAATGTCGCGGTGCTGGAAAAGGGCTGGCTAGGCGGCGGCAACACCGGGCGCAACACCACCATCATCCGCTCCAACTACCTTTACGACGAGAGCGCCGGCATTTACGACCATGCGCTGAAGCTGTGGGATGGGCTCTCCCAGGAACTCAACTACAACGTCATGTATTCGGCGCGCGGCGTCATGATGCTGGCGCACAATGTGCACGACATCCAGGTGCTGAAGCGCCATGTCCATGCCAACCGTCTCAATGGCATCGACAATGAATGGCTGACGCCTGAGCAGGCGAAGGAATTCTGCCCGCCGCTCAACATTTCCAGGCAGGCGCGCTATCCCGTCGTCGGCGCCGCCTTGCAGCGGCGAGGCGGCACGGCGCGTCACGATGCGGTGGCCTGGGGCTATGCGCGCGGCGCTTCGGCGCGCGGCGTGCACATCATCCAGAATTGCGAGGTCACCGGCGTCAAGCGGGCGGCCAATGGCGCGGTCATGGGCGTCGACACGACGCGCGGCTTCATCGGCGCCAAGAAGGTCGGCGTGGTGGCTGCAGGCCACTCCTCGGTGATCATGAACATGGCGGGCGTGCGCATGCCGCTGGAAAGCTATCCGCTGCAGGCGCTGGTGTCGGAGCCGGTCAAGCCGGTGGTGCCTTGCGTGGTGATGTCGAACACGGTGCACGCCTACATCTCGCAGTCCGACAAGGGCGAGCTGGTGATCGGCGCCGGCACCGACCAGTATGTCTCCTATTCGCAGACCGGCGGCCTGCACATTTTGCAGCATACGCTGGACGCCATCTGCGAGATGTTCCCGATCTTCACCCGCATGAAGATGCTGCGCTCGTGGGGCGGCATCGTCGACGTGACGCCCGACCGTTCGCCGATCCTGGCCAAGACGCCGGTATCAGGCCTCTACGTCAATTGCGGCTGGGGCACGGGCGGCTTCAAGGCAACGCCCGGCTCAGGCCATGTCTTTGCCCACACGATTGCCAAGGACGATCCGCATCCTATCAACGCGCCCTTCACCATCGAGCGCTTCCGTACCGGCCGCCTCATCGACGAGGCAGCGGCGGCGGCGGTGGCGCACTGATGATGGTGGAGTTGGCTGTAGCGGTGCCGCTGGTGCTGGCGGGGGAGCAGGACCTGTTCCACTTTCCGTCACCGGACGAAGTGCGCACGCAGCCGATCAGCCGCGCCGGCAACGAAGCCAATTGGCCGTTTTCGATCGACGCCGGCATTCTGGGATGCGTGTGGAGTGGTGGCCAGAAGGTGGTCATCTTCATGGAGAACAGGCCCTCCGATCTCGGCGAGGACGACACATTCGAGCCGCGCAGCGTCATCGTGACGACCGATCCGTTTCAGCTCACGATCGGCAACATGGCGTATCGCGAGCTGTTTCGCCCCGCCGCAAGTGTAGAGGAGCGCATTCGGCTCGTCGCGCCTTTTGCTGCGATGGGCCAGAGGCTTTGCAACCAACCGGCCGGCGCGCATGTCGGCCACGGCGAATTGTAGGAACGAACGATAATGCTTCTCATCCGCTGCCCCTATTGCGAGGAAGAGCGCCCGGAGCTCGAGTTCCGTAACGCCGGCGAGGCGCATATTGCGCGTTCGGCCAACATGGCGGGCGAGAGCGACGACGACTTCGAAAAGTTCTTCTTCATCCGCTCGAACCCCAAGGGCATCATCTATGAGCGCTGGCGCCACATCCATGGCTGCGCGCGTTTCTTCAATGCGGTGCGCGACACCGTCACCGACAAGTTCGTCATGACTTACAAAGCCGGCGAGCCGAAACCGTCCAAGCTGCCCAAAAACTCCAACGAAATGGCTTCCAAATGAGCGGCGCGTTCCGCATTCCGAGCGCCGGCCGTCTCAGCCAGGCCAAGACCGCGCGGTTCTCTTTCGACGGCCAGTCTTACACCGGCATCGAAGGCGACACGCTGGCCTCGGCGCTGCTTGCCAATGGCGTGCATCTGGTGGGACGTTCATTCAAGTATCACCGTCCGCGCGGCTTCCTGTCGGCCGGAGCGGAAGAGCCAAACGCGCTGGTCGAGGTCAAGCGCGACGCCGCGCGCAAGGCGCCGAACATCCGCGCCACCGTGCAGGAACTTTATGACGGGCTTGTCGCCCAATCTCAGAACCGCTGGCCCTCGCTCGCCTTCGATGTCGGCGCGGTCAGCGATCTGGCATCGCCGCTGTTTTCGGCCGGCTTCTACTACAAGACCTTCATGTGGCCGAAGGCAGCCTGGAAGAGCCTCTACGAGCCGAAGATCCGCGCCGCGGCCGGCCTCGGCGTTTCGCCTGACAAGCCAGATCCCGACCATTATTCGTCGCGCTATGCGCATTGCGACGTACTGGTGCTAGGCGGCGGTGCGGCCGGCATTGCGGCAGCGCTCGCCGCTGCCGAAACCGGCGCGCGTGTCATCCTCGCCGATGAACAGGCCAGCTTCGGCGGCAGCCTGCGCTTTGAGAGCGGGGCGAAGATCGATGGCCAGGACGGTTATGCCTGGGCGCAAGGCGCGGTGGCCAAGCTCACCGCCCTGGACAATGTCCGCGTTTTGTCGCGCACGACGGCGTTCGGCTACTACGCGCAGAACTTCGTCGGCCTGGTCGAGCGGGTCAGCGACCATCTGCAAAACCCCGGCCGCGATTTGCCGCGCGAGCGCCTATGGCAGGTACGCGCCAAGCGCGTGGTGCTGGCGACCGGCGCCATCGAACGCCATATCGTGTTTGCCGACAATGACCGGCCCGGCATCATGCTGGCCTCGGCGGCGCGGACTTATCTCAACCAGTACGGTGTCGCGGTCGGCAAAAATGTCGGCGTCTACACCGCCAATGACTCGGCCTACTCCGCCGCGATCGACCTGAAGAAGGCCGGCGTCAACGTGGCGGCGATCGTTGACCTGCGCGACCATCCGACCGGACCTGTGATCGACGAGGCGAGAGCGCTCGGCATCGAGGTCAATTTCGGCCGCGCGGTGATCCGCGCCGGCGGCAAGTTGCGCGTGACCTCGATGACGGTTCAGCCGAAGAATGGGGGCGGCGAGCGCACCATTCCGGTCGATGCCATCCTGATGTCGGCCGGCTGGACGCCATCGGTGCATCTGTTCTCGCAGTCGCGCGGCAAGGTCGCCTTCAATGACGAGACCAAGCGCTTCGTGCCGGGCATCTATGCGCAGGACTGCGTTTCGGTCGGCGCCTGCAACGGTACGGATGGGCTCTCGGCGTCGATCGATGAGGCCTATGCGGCCGGCGCAAAGGCGGCGAAGGATGCGGGCGGCAAAGTGGCCAAGGGCGTAAAGCCGAAGGTCGACGCGTCGGAAAGCTGGTCGCGCGGCATGCTGGGCGCGGCGCCCGGCGCCGGGCCGGACAAGACGGTCAAGGCCTTCGTCGATTTCCAGAATGACGTCACCGCCAAGGACATCCGCCAGGCGGTGCATGAAGGCATGCGCTCGATCGAGCACGTCAAGCGCTTCACCACCAACGGCATGGCGACCGACCAGGGCAAGACCTCCAACATGCACGGCCTGGCGATTGCCGCCGAGACGCTTGGCAAGCCGATCCCCGAGGTCGGGCTGACCACTTTCCGCGCACCCTATACGCCTGTTACTTTCGGCGCGATCGTCAGCCATTCGCGCGGTCCGCTGTTCGACCCGACACGCAAGACCGCGATCCATCCCTGGGCGGAAGCGCAAGGCGCCGTGTTCGAAGATGTCGGCCAGTGGAAGCGCGCCTGGTATTTCCCCCAGGCGGGCGAAGACATGCACAAGGCAGTCGACCGCGAATGCGTCGCGGTCCGCAGCAATGCCGGTCTGTTCGACGCCTCGACGCTGGGCAAGATCGAAGTGGTCGGGCCGGATGCGGCCAGGTTCATGGAACTGCTCTATACCAATCCATGGGAGAAGCTTGAGCCCGGCCGCTGCCGCTATGGCATCATGCTGCGCGAGGACGGCTTCATCTATGATGACGGCGTCGTCGGCAGGCTGGCGCCGGACCGTTTTCATGTGACGACGACAACCGGCGGCGCGCCGCGCGTCATGAACCATATGGAGGACTATCTCCAGACCGAGTTCCCGCATCTGAATGTCTGGCTGACGTCAATCACCGAGCAATGGGCGGTCATCGCCGTGCAGGGGCCGAAGTCGCGAGACATCATTGCACCGCTGGTCGAAGGCATCGACATGTCGGACGAGGCGCTGCCGCATATGTCGGTGCGCGAAGGCAAGATCTGCGGCGTGCCGACCAGGCTGTTTCGCATGTCGTTCACCGGCGAGCGCGGTTTTGAAGTCAACGTGCCGGCTGATCACGGCCAGGCGGTCTGGGAAGCGCTGTGGGCCGAAGGCCAAAAGCATGGCGCCGCCGCTTACGGCACCGAGGCGATGCACGTGCTGCGCGCCGAAAAGGGCTACATCATCGTCGGCCAGGACACGGACGGCACGGTGACGCCGAACGATGCCGGGCTCGACTGGGCGGTCGGCAAGAAGAAGACCGATTTCGTCGGCATTCGCGGCCTGACGCGGCCCGATCTGGTCGCCAAGGGCCGCAAGCAGCTGGTCGGCTTGAAGACCAAGGACCCGAAAGTGGTGCTTGAGGAAGGCGCGCAGATCGTCGCCGACCCGAAGCAGGCGATCCCGATGAAGATGATCGGTCACGTCACATCCAGCTACTGGTCGGAAAATTGCGGTCGCTCGATCGCGCTGGCGCTGGTTGCCGGCGGGCGCGACCGGATGGGCGACACGCTCTATGTGCCGATGCCGAACGGGATGATCGAAGTGGAGGTTACCGGCATGGTGTTCTTCGACGAGACGGGAGGGCGCCTCAATGGCTAAGGCTGCTGCAAAGAAGACGGCCCCAGCTGCAGCGCCGTCGGTCGAGCGCCGCCCGGCCCTGGCTGAACGCGTCGTTTCCGCAACGGATGTCAAGGTCGAGGTGCTGCCGCCGGCGGAGCGCATGTCGCTGCGCGCGCCGGAGGCTTCCGTCGCGGCGCTGTCGAAGGCGCTCGGCCTGACCTTGCCGAAGCAGCCGAAAACTTCGGCGTCGAAGACAGGGCGCACGGCGCTGTGGCTTGGCCCTGACGAGTGGCTGGTTATCGATGAGGCTGGCAAGGATCCGCTGGCCGATCGTGCTGGGGTTGCCGCATTGCATTCGGCGGTCGGCATCTCGCACCGCAACGTCGCCTTCGCCGTCACCGGCCCGGCGGCTGCCGCCGCGATCAATGCAGGCTGCCCGCAGGATTTGTCGCTCGAGGCTTTTCCGGTGGGCGCGGCGTCGCGCACCATTCTCGGCAAGTGCGAAATCCTGCTGTTGCGCACGGCAGCCGACGCTTTCCGGGTCGAGTGCTGGCGTTCCTTCTCGGACTATGTCTTTACTTTCCTGTCGGAAGCAGCCAGCGACGCGGCGGCGTAGGAACGTTTGACGGGTCAAGCCGTTCTGCTTCCCCCATCAGGGAGAACATACGATGCCGTCGAAAGCGCCGCCGAAGTCAGCTGGCAAGACGTCCGCCGTGCGCTCACTCGAACATGAGCAGCATCACGAGGTGACTGCCGAAGAAGAGGAACTCGAGGAAGGCCTCGAGGACACGTTTCCGGCCAGCGATCCGGTGTCGATCACCTCGACCGCCATCCCAGGCGCGCCGGCAAGACCCGGCAAGGCCAAGACGGTGCCGGGTCGCAAACCGCGCAAGAAATAACCCGTTCGGCTACGCCAGGTTTGAACTCAGGAAAAGCCGGCTTGCGCTGAGGAAATGGGGGCGCTGAGGAAAAACGGGCGGCCGGGATTATCCTGCCGCCCTTAAATTAATCGTTGTGCTGTGGTCGAGCCCGATCAACTTAGAACGTGCTCGGCACGATCCATGGGTTGATCTCGATGCCGAGACGCGGGCTCTTGGCCTTGACGTCGGACTTTTCGACCGAGCCGGTCACGGCGCAATCGAGCTTGGCATTGGTCGTGGTGTCGACGCAGGTGGCGGCGGGGGCCTGCTTGGTCGAGTGTGTGTTGTTGGCGGCGAAAGCCGAGCCGGAGAGAGCCAGCACGGTGGCGAGAGCGAGAAGGGTCTTGTTCATGTCTGTCTCCATCGGTTAAATTCTTTTCGTACATGTACGATACAACGTACACATACGCCCACCGAGATGGGTTTTCAAGTCGGAAAACGTACGCGTACGAAAAATCTTTTGGAACGCCGAAAATTGCGGCGCACTGACACAGCCGAAGCTGTCAGGCCGGACGTTGAATTGGAGGGGCGGGGATGCTCAGCAGTCGACCGGGGTCTCGGTCAGCGGCGGCACATTCTGAGTGCTGAGCGTGGCGAGTGTGAAATCGCACATCCGCGTCACGAAAGCCTGCGGATCGCCGAAGGGGTAGAACGGGAACGTGATCAAAAGCGAGATGGTGCCGTGGCCGACTGCCCAAAGCATGGTGGCGATGGCGCGCGGATCGCCCTGCAGCTTGCCTGCAGCAACGCAGGCCTCGACCCTGGATATCAGCGCTTTCATCGCCGGGTTGGCCTCTTCCATGTCCTCATAGCTTCTGCCTTCCGGCAGCTTGGTCTTTTCGGTCATGAACACGGTGCGGTATTCGTTGGGATTGCCGAGCCCGAAGGCAGCATATTCGGTCATCACCGCACGCAAGGCCTCGATCGGATCGTCGGAAGGATGCTCCTCGATGCGGCGGGCAAGTGTTTCGAAGGCATCCTCGGCCAGCGCAAACAGGATGTCTTGCTTGTCGGCGAAGTAGGAATAGACCGACATCGGAGCATAGCCGACCCGCTTGGCCAACTTGCGAATGGTCAGGCCTTCATAGCCCTCTTCCTTGACGAGCTTGTGGGCTGCGTCGAGCAGTTCGGAACGCAGTTCGGCCTTTTGTTTCTCGCGGCGTTTCTGGACGCTCAGTGGCAAGATCCGGTGCCTTTGGTTGGTTGTGCATGACTAAATATATACGCTGTACGGAAACGGGCAAGGGCGCTGTCAGGGACATCAAAAAGCGACCTCAAGCTTTCTCTCGAATAGTTGTGCCCGTTCTGGTCCATGTCGCCAGCATCTATGTCACAGCATGTGTAACCTGGGCGCACGCAGGCAACATCGGACTGTTACAAACAAAGCCTATTTGGCGGCTCTGCAAGAAATTTCGGTTTTGGGGGGCCTCTATGGCTGCGATAGAGCTTTCGTCCGGGCTGCCGGGCGCACATCCACTTTCTCATGGCGCAAGGCTAGCGCTCAGGCGGGTCGTGATAGTCGCATGGCTGGCGATCGCAATCGGCTTCGCCATGGAAGCGCTTATCTTGACTGCCGGATTTGCGGCAGGTTCGCACCCGGCGCCAACCCAGGTTCTGATAGACTTGGCGCAAGGCGTGACCTGGTCATTCTTCGTCTGCGCCGGCGTCAGCCTCGGCACGGCGATCACCAAGGTGCGAGCCTCGCTTGGCGGCCTTATCGCCATGATCTCGGGGCCGCTGGCCATGGGCATCGCCAAAGGTACGCAAAAGGTGATGGTGAGCGCGCTTGATGTATCGGCAAAGCCCGTGATCCTGTCGCTCACCACGCTCGGTATGTTGCGGGCGATCGAGTATGGCTTGCTGGGCTGGATGCTGGCTTCGCTGGCATCCAAGGAGGAACCTCGCTCGCTGCATTTCATGCTGGCGGGTGCCTTGGCCGGCGCGGTGTTCGGCGGCGGGATCACGGCGCTGACGATCGAGACCGCCGCAGCCAAGGACATTGCGCTGGCATTGCCGCAGGCTGTCGCCACCGGCCTCATTGAGATCGTGTTTCCGATCGGATGCTCGCTGGTCGTCTACATCGCCCTGCAAGTCAGCCGGCACATGAAGTTCATTTCCAGCGATGCGCGCTAGAGCCGGATGATTTCAGGTCGAATTGACCTGAAATCTGAATCCGGCTCTAAATCAAACAGATAGAGCATGATGTCGTCCGAAAACCGCTTCACACTTTTCGGCATCATGCTCTGTCTACAGACGGTGATCGGTTTGCGTCCTGTTTCCAGGCCGGTTGCCACCACCTCCGTATGGGCTTGCTCCCCGGTCGGGGACGGAACTGATCCGATCTGTCATTAAATCGCGCCGACCACAATATCTCATTGTCGAGTCAGGTTCGGTCGATCAGCTTGGCGGCAAGGTGCGACAGCAGCTTCACCGCTTGACCATAGGTCTTGGCCTTTTCGGGGTTGGAGGCGTTGCCGTCGAGCGCCCGCTTGTAGACACCCTGGCAGATGGCCGCCAAACGGAAGAAGGAGAAGGCGAGGAAGAAGCTCCAATTGTCGATGCCGCCCAGCCCGCGCCGCCGGCAATAGGCGGCGACGTACGCGTCCTCGGAAGGAAGGCCGAGGGCTGCGCGGTCGACGCCGCCAAGACCGCGAAAGCCCGAGGCGTGCGGCAGGCGCCATTGCATGCATTGATAGGCGATGTCGGCGAAGGGATCGCCGAGTGTCGACAGTTCCCAGTCGAGCACCGCCAGCACTTTCGGCTCACTGGCTGCGAAGATCATGTTGTCCAGCCGGTAGTCGCCATGCACGAGGGATATCCGGCCGTCATCGGCCGGCGTATGCGTCTCCAGCCAGGCGATCAGCCGGTCCATGTCGGCGACCGTGCCGGTCTCCGAGGCGCGGTACTGGCTGGTCCAGCGTGCCAGCTGGCGTTCGAAGTAATTGCCGGGTTTGCCGAAATCGCCGAGCCCGACCGCCTCGACATCGACATCGTGCAGGGCCGCCAGCGTGGCGTTCATAGCATCGTAGAGGGCGGCGCGCTCATCGTTGCCAGTGGCCTCCGGCACTGCCGGATCCCAGAAGATGCGGCCGTCGAGAAAATCCATGACGTAGAACATGCGGCCGATCGGCGTCGCCTCCGCCGACAGATGCAGCATCGCCGGCACCGGCACGGCGGTGCCGGCCAGCGCCTTCATGACCGTGAATTCGCGGTCGACCTGATGCGCCGATTTCAGCAACTGGCCCGGCGGCTTGGCGCGCAGGACATAGCGGCCGCTGGCCGCGGTCAGCAGATAGGTCGGGTTCGACTGGCCGGATTTGAATTTTTCGATGGAATGAAGCCTGGCAAAACCCGGGATGTGCGCCTCGAGATAGGGCGCTAGTGCCGTCCGGTCCAGCGCGTTGGCGTCGCCGCTCATGCGGTCTCCGGCTCACGCTCGATCAGCGTCAGCGTCAGCCAGCGCGCCGTCAGCGCCGGCTTCTTCGAGCCTTCGATCTCGATGGTCACGTCATGCGCCGTCTGCACCCAGCCCGACGGCCTGACCTTGACGTCGGCCAGCACGAAGCGGGTGCGGATGCGCGCGCCGGTCTTCACCGGCGCCAGGAAGCGCAGCGAATCGAAACCGTGGTTGACGCCCATCTTGCCCTTTTCCAGCGGCGGCATGGTCTCGAAGGTCATCGCCGAGAGCAGCGACAACGACAGGAAGCCATGCGCGATGGTGCCGCCGAACGGCGTCTCGTTTTTGGCCCGCTCGGGGTCGCAATGGATGAACTGGTGGTCGTCGGTGGCGTCGGCGAACTGGTCGATCATGGTCTGTGTGACCTCGCGCCATGGCGAGACGCCGACTTCCTTGCCGACGCTGGCCAGAAGCACATCGAGACTGATCGGTTCCACTGCGGTGTCCTCCCCTTGCCGCCGACCGCGGCTCATTCCTTGAACAATGTCAGCCCATGCTGCACCGACTGCCCGCCGTCGATCGGCAGGATGGCGCCGGTGACATAGGAACCGGCACGGCTGCACAAATAGAGCGTTGCGCCGCCGATGTCATCCGCCACGCCGATACGGCCGATGGGGACATGGCTGCCGACATGTCTGGCCTTTTCTTCGGTGCCGGTGGCAAAGGCGGTCATCCGGCTCTGGAAGGGGCCGGGGGCGAAGGCGTTGACGGTGATGCGCCGCGCCGCGAGTTCGATCGCCAGCGTGCGCGTCAGGTGGTGAACGGCGCCCTTGGACGCGGTGTAGGAATAGGCGTCGTCGGCCAGCGGCTGCGTGCCCATCACCGAGCCCAGGTTGATGACGCGGGCCGGATCGGCATCGCTCGCGGCGGCTTCCAGCAGCGGCAGCAATTCGCGCGTCAGATGGAAGACGGCGGTGACGTTGACGGCGAACACCTTGGCCCAGCCGCTATAGGGAAAATCCTCCAGGGAGGCACCCCAGGATATGCCGGCATTGTTGACCAGAATATGCAGCTTCTCGGTGCGCGCCTTGACCTCGCCGACCAGCGCGGCAATGCCTGCTTCGCTCGAGACGTCACCGGCAAAGCCTTCGGCACTGCCGGAGCCGCCGAGCCCGTTCAACTCAGCGGCGACCTTGATGCAATCCTCGCCCTTGCGTGAAGCGATCATCACGGTGGCGCCGGCTTGGACCAAAGCGGTCGCCACCATGCGGCCGATGCCGGTCGCGGCTCCCGTCACCAGCGCTGTCTTGCCGGCGACTGAGAACAGTTCTTCCAGATAGCTCATCGGAATTCCTCCGCGCTTTTCTGCTCACGGTCCGGGGCGAAAGGGGCTCGCGTTGACAAGGCTACCCGAAGTACGGTCATCCTTGCCACGGGTAAAGTGCCCAGATGCGTGAAAGGGTTGGAGACCGATGGCGGACATGAATCTCGGCATGACCGAGCGGCTGAAGCCGATCCACGCCCGTGTCGCCGCCATGGTGCGCGATGAGATCATGCCGCTCGATCATGATTTTTTGAGTGAGGTCGGCAAGGGCGGCGACCGCTGGGTCTACACCGCGCGGCAGACCGAGATCCTCGAGGGATTGAAGAAGACGGCCAAGGAGCGCGGCCTGTGGAATTTCTGGCTGACCGGGTCCGAGCGCGGCTATGGTCTCTCGACGGTCGAATACGCCTACCTCGCCGAGGAGATGGGCAAGGCGCATCTCGGCGCCGAGACCTTCAACTGCTCGGCGCCCGACACCGGCAATATGGAGGTGCTGGAGCGCTACGGCTCGGACGACCACAAGCAGGCATGGCTTGAGCCGCTGCTCGAGGGCAAGATCCGCTCGGCCTATCTGATGACCGAGCCGGACGTCGCTTCCTCCGACGCCACCAACATCGCCATGCGCTGCGAACGGCGAGGCGACGACTATGCACTCAACGGTGAGAAATGGTGGGCGTCGGGGGCCGGGGACCCGCGCTGCGCCATCTACATTGTCATGGTCCGCACCGGCGGCGAAGCCGAGCCGCAGCACCGCCGCCATTCGATGATCCTGGTGCCGTCCGACACCAAGGGCGTGATCAAGCTTCGACCGATGCAGGTCTATGGCGATGACGACGCGCCGCACGGCCACATGCACCTCCGCTTCGACAATGTCAGGGTATCGGCCGGAAACCTGATCCTCGGCGAGGGCAGGGGGTTCGAGATCGCGCAGGGGCGGCTCGGCCCCGGCCGCATTCACCATTGCATGCGCGCCATCGGCCAAGCCGAAATGGCGCTGGAGCTGCTGTGCCAGCGCTCGGTGCGCCGCGAGGCCTTCGGCCAGCCATTGGCCAAGCTCGGCGCCAATTTCGATATCATCGCCGAGTGCCGCATGGAGATCGAGATGGCGCGGCTGCTCTGCCTCAAGGCGGCGTGGATGATCGACCAGGGCGATGCGCGCGCAGCCGCGCCCTGGATCAGCCAGATCAAGGTCATCGCACCGCGCGTCGCGCTCAAGGTCACCGACGAGGCCGTGCAGATGTTCGGGGCGCAAGGCATCAGCCAGGACACGCCGCTGGCACGCTCATGGACGCATCTGCGAACCCTGCGCCTTGCCGACGGGCCGGACGCGGTGCACCGCCGGCAGGTGGCGCGTACGGAACTCAGGAAATACACGCAGGAAAAGGTCTGAGCGGATGAAGGCCATTATCGCCCGCGATTTCGCGCCGCTCGACCAGCTCGTCCATGCCGACAATCTGAAGGCGCTGGTCGGCTGGCATCTCGCCGGCAAGGTTCGGCCGGCCATCGAAGGCACTTATCCGCTGGCCGATGCCGCCGCCGTGGTGACGCGCGTGCTTGGCCGTGGCGCATCCGGCAAGCTCATCCTCAAACTGTAAGGAGCCCCGCCATGGCGATCCCCTCAGACATGAAAGCACTGCTGCTGACCGGCGACGGCTACACCAGGACGCCCTCCGGCAGTGCGCTGGAGGCGATGGAGCCGTATCTCAAGCTTGGCAGCATCGGCGTGCCGACGCCCGGACCGAGCCAGGTTCTAATCAAGGTCAGCCTCGCCTCGATCAACCCGTCCGACGTCATGTTCATCAAGGGCCAGTACGGTCAGCCGCGCGCCAAGGGCCAGCCGGCCGGCTTCGAGGGTGTCGGCACGGTCGTTGCCAGCGGCGACGAGCCCTATGCGAAAAGCCTGATCGGCAAGCGCATCGCCTTCACCACCGGCGTCACCAATTGGGGCGCGTGGGCGGACTATGCAGTTGCCGAAGCTGCCGGCTGCATTCCGCTGCTCGACACGGTCCGCGACGAGGATGGCGCGGCGATGATCGTCAACCCGCTCACGGCGCTCGCCATGTTCGACATCGTCAAGGAGACGGGCGAAAAAGCCTTCATCATGACCGCCGGCGCCAGCCAGCTTTGCAAGCTGATCGCGGGTCTCGCCAAGGAGGCTGGGTTCCGGCCGATCGTCACCGTACGCCGCGACGAGCAGATTCCGCTGTTGAAGGAGATCGGGGCTGCCCATGTGCTCAACGAGAAGGCGCCGGATTTCAAGGCAGCACTACGCGATGTGGTCAAGGCCGAGCAGCCGCGCATCTTCCTCGATGCCGTGACCGGGCCGCTGGCCTCGGCGATCTTCGACGCCATGCCGAAGCGCTCGCGCTGGATCATCTATGGACGGCTCGATCCGGACACCACTGTCATCCGTGAGCCCGGCCAGATGATCTTCCAACACAAGCACATTGAAGGCTTCTGGCTGGTCGAATGGATGCGCCAGTTCCGCGACAAGCGCGGCCCGGCGATCATGGAAGCACAGAAGCGCTTTTCGGATGGGCGCTGGTCAACCGACGTGACGGCGGTGCTACCGCTGGATGAGGCGATGGCGAAGGCCCCGGCGGAGCTGGCCAAGCCGAACGGGAAGGTGTTTATTAGGCCGTAGATCAGAAGAGTTCGAGGTTCTCCCATGAAGCAACTGTGGTTCGTTGCAGTCGTCCTCACGGGGATGGCAGGCTCGATTTCTGCCGAGGCTGCTGACAAGTTCCCGCCTTCCTGGCGCAAGTCGATGACCAATGACCCCAGCACAAACTTCTTCCTCAAGAAGTATTCGGCCGCCCTGGACAATCCTGCTGCGACCGCAGTCAGAAACATCGTGCTGGCGCGAGAAGTCGGCTCGGAGTGTCAGTCGTCCAAGGTCAATAAAGCCAAGCTCAAAGCATATCGCGACAGCACGCTCGGCGCGCTTTCGCCTGACGCCCTCAAGGCAGCGGCGTTTGAAACCCGCGTTGCGCTGCGCGGCTTTGACTACCAAGATCTCGCTCACCTCTGTGCCGGGATAGACTATCAATTCGGGCCGAAAGGAGCACTGATCGCGGGTGCGATATCACCGGGGAAAGGTGAGCCGAGGTACCGGTACGACCCGGCCAACCCGTACATCCAACTGCCAGAATTCACTGGCAAATAGTGGAGGCGCACGAACGGTTTTCAGTGCTGACGACCGCCCCCTCCCTATATCTACAGCCACTGGAGCCAGCTACTCCGCCGGCTCGACATTGGCGTACGCCGCTTCCTCAAGCTCCCGCTTCAGCCTCGCTTCCTCATGCGCCTTCGGCGTGACGAAGCGGCCGAGCAGGAGGTAGGCGACCGGGGTCAGGAACAGCGTCGAGACGGTGGCGAGACCCAGCCCGCCGACGATGACCCAGCCGAGCGCGATGCGCGCTTCGGCACCGGCGCCGGCGGCCAGCACCAGCGGGACCCCGCCGAGGATGGTGCAGATCATCGTCATCATCACCGGCCGCAGGCGGATGATCGAGGCCTGCTCGATCGCCTCGCGCACGCCGAGGCCGCGGTCGCGCAGCTGGTTGGCGAATTCGACGATGAGGATGCCGTTCTTGGCCATGACGCCGACCAGAAGCACGAGGCCAATCTGGCTGTAGGCATTGAGGCTGGTGCCTGACAAAAGCAGCGCAAAGATTGCGCAGGCAAGGCCGAGGGGGACCGTCGCCATGATGATGACGGCGCTGACGAAGCTTTCGAACTGGGCGGCGAGCACCAGGAGGATGATGACCAGCGCGAAGCCGAAAATGGTGATCATGGCGCTGTTGGTCTCGCCGAGCGTCGCGGCTTCGGCCAGCGGCAGGACGCGGCTGCCCGGCGGCAGCAGCGGGGCGGCGATCTGCTCGGCAACGCCGAGCGCGTCACCCAGTGCGAAATTGCCGTTCAGGTTCGAGGTGATCGCCACAGAAGGCTGCTGCTGTTCGCGGGTCAGCGACGGCGGCACGGCGCGCTCGGTCAGCGTGGCGATGGTCGACATCGGCACGAAGCGGCCGTCGGCGGTCTTCAGGAAGATGTTTTCCAGATCGGTCGGATCATTGATCGGGTTGGTGGTCGAGACCAGCTTCACGCCATAGCTGCGGTCGGCGATGTAGACATCGACGACATCGTTGCCGTCGAGCATCGCCTGCAAGGTGTTGGCGAGCCCTGATATGTCGATGCCGAGATCGGAGGCGCGCTCGCGGTCTATGGCGACAGCCAGCTGCGGCTGCGTCGGGTCGATGGAAAGCCGCGGCGTCTGGAAGCGCGGATCGGCCTGCATCCGGGCGATGATCTTGACCGCCGCGTCGCCGAGCGCCTTGCGGTCGTTGCCGACCAGCGCGAATTGCAGGCCGTTGCCGGCGCCGCGAATGCCGAGGCTATTGGCCTGCACCGGGAAGATGCGCACGGATGGCACCTGCCGGGTCAGCTGGCTTATCTGCGCCATGATCTCCTGCTGGCTGCGCGTGCGCTCGTCCCACGGCGCCAGCGTCATCACCATGAAGCCGGAATTGTAGGCGCCGTTCTGGCCGGCGTTTTCGAAGGTCGAGACGATCTCGCCGGAATCGCGCAGCGGCTGGATCAGCCTCTCGATCTTCTGCATCTGCTGCGTGGTGTAATCGAGGCTGACGCCTTGCGGCGCGTTGATGCGCAACAGCACGACGGCGCGGTCCTCGCTCGGCGTCAGTTCCTGGCGGATGGTGCCGAACAGGTTGAAGGCGACGCCCGCAAACAGCACCGCAACCAGCAGCACGATCCACGGCGCGCCGAGGCAGGCATGCAGGGCGCGCTTGTAGGCCGCGTTCAGCGCGCCACCGACGCGCGCGCCAATGCCGTGACCGCCTTCATGGTGGAGCGATGCGCCGGTCAACATGCGCGAGGCCAGCATCGGGCACAGCGTCAGCGCCACCACGCAGGAGAGCAGCACCGACATGGCGAGGACGAAGCCGAATTCGCGAAACAGGCCGCCGGTCTGTCCCGGCAGGAAGGAGATCGGCACGAAAACGGCAACGAGCGTCAGCGTCGTGGCGATGACTGCGAAGAACACTTCTTGGGCGCCGAGCACGGCGGCGGCACGAGGCCCCATGCCTTCGTTGCGCCGTCGCACGATGTTTTCCAGAACGACGATGGCGTCGTCGACGACAAGGCCGGTTGCCAGCACCAGCGCCAGAAGCGTCAGGATGTTGATGGAGAAGCCGGCGAGATAGATGGCGGCGATGGTGCCAATCATGGCGACCGGCATTGACAGACCAGGGATCAGCGTCGCGCGCCAGTCGAGCAGGAAGATGTAGATGACGATCAGCACCATGGAGATCGACAGGCCGAGCGCGATCTCGACCTCGTGCACGGCGCCGTTGACGAAGACTGCGTCGTCGCTGGTGATCTTGATCGACATGCCCTTGGGCAGGTTTTCCTGCAGCTTGGCGACGGCTGCCTTCACTCCGGTGGAAATATCCAGCGTGTTCGATTCCGCCTGGCGGATGATGCCAAGGCCAATGCCGGTCTTGCCGTCGGAGCGCAACGAGGTCTGGCCGATGTCGGGACCGAGCGTGACGGTGGCGACGTCGCGGATGCGCGTCGTGCCGCCGATGATGATGTTTTCGAATTCTTCCGGCGTCGTCACATCGGCCGTGGTGCGGACGATGAGATCCTGGTTGGTGGTGGTGATCGAACCGGCTGGTGAATCGAAAGCGACCGAGGCAAGCGCTGCCCTCAGATCGGCGACAGTGAAGCCGAGGCTGGCGAGCTTGTTCTGGTCGACATCGATGCGGAAGATCTTGTCGCGGTCGCCATAGACCTGAACGTCGGCGACGCCGGGCACGGCAGCCAGTTCGTCCTCGATCTGGTCCTGGACAATCACCGTCATGTCCTGCACCGACATGGTGTCGGAGGTGACGGCCAGTCGCATCACGGCATCGGAATTGGCATCGGCCTTGACGATGCGCGGCGGATCGGCGGTGTCCGGTATCATGTTGGCGACACGGCCGACCGCGTCGCGCACGTCGGAAGCGGCGACGTTCAAATCGACGCCGTCGTTGAACTCGATGGTGACGCGGCTCTGGCCGAAGGACGAGGTCGACGAGATCGACTTGACGCCGGATACGCGCGCGACCGCACCCTCGATGGTGTCGGTCAGTTCACGGTCGACGGTTTCGGCGGCGGCACCCTCGAAAGCCGTCGACACGGTGACCACGGCGCGGTCGACATCGGGGAGTTCGCGGATTTCGACGCCGTAGAAAGCGGCAAGGCCGGCCACTGCGATCAGCGTGTTCAGCACGAAGGCCATGACCGGCCTGCGGATGAAGAGAGCGGTAAAGCCGGTTTCGTTGGCGGTGCTGACAGGCGCGGTCATGAGCCTTCGGCCGCGTCCGCGGCCCGCTGATCCTGGCCGGCGATGCGGACCGCGCCGCCTTCGCTGACGCTCTGGGTGCCCTCGGTCACAACCATGTCGCCATCCTCGATCTCGGCGTCGATCAGCACCGTCTCGGTGTTGCGCTGGATGATGCGCACGGGAACGCGCCTAGCCTTGCCGTCCTCGATCTGCCAGACATAGGCGCCGTCGGAACCCCACAGGATTGCCAGCGGGCTGACGGCCGGATAGGTGTCGCCGGGGAAGCGCATGGTGATGCCGAACGACATGCCGGCGCGCAGCGAATCCGCCGGATTGGCGATTGCAGCCTTGACCAGCAGGGTGCGGCTCTTTTCGTCGATGTGGTTGTCGATGGCCGACACAGTGCCGGTATAGGCCTTGCTCGGATTGGCGATCGGCGTCGCCGACAGTTGCGCGCCGACCTTGACGGCGGCGGCGAAGCGCTCGGGCACCAGGAAATCGACCAGGATGGAGGAGCGGTCGTCAAGCGTGGCGATCGCCGACTGGCTGGTGACGTAATTGCCGGCCGATATCGGCAGGATGCCGACCGTGCCGGCGATAGGGGCGACGATCGAACGACGCTGCAAGGCGAGTTCGGCATCCTGCAGCGCCAGTTTGGCGCCGGCCAGCACCACTTGGGCATCGGCGACGGCGACCGGGGTCGCGGCGTTGGAGGCCCTCAATGATTTCACCCGCTCGAGCTTGTCCTGGGCATCCTGCAAGGCAAGCTTGGCACGATCTTGCGAGATCACCTCGGTCTCGGAATCGAGAACAGCGATGATCTGCCCCTTGTCGACGCGGGTGCCGGATTGGACGAGAAATTCAACGAGGCGCCCAGAGCTGTATGGGTTGACCGTCACCGAGGCGTTGGCGCGGCCGGTGCCGATCGCCTGCAGGCGATCGTTGATGGTGGCGGTGGTCGCCGGCAAGGCGACGACATTTGCCGGGCGGCCGGCAGCGTTGCGGCCGCCTGCCTGTTTTGTCGTGTCGACCGCACCGGTTGTGGCGGGCGCCGAAGCATAGGTCCAGTCGATGCCCCAGCGTGCCAGAACCTCCGGCGCGCCCGGGAAGAATCGCGCCCAGGCGAGGACAGCCGCGACCAGGATCACAAGCGCAAAAACGATCTGTTTCCAGGCGACCATCGACACTCCGGTTGGCAAAACGTCTACCGGTTTCGCCAAGCAAAAAAACGCGCAGCGACGCACCCAGTATGTGCGAAGCCGCCACAATATCATGGCTTTATGGCAATTCTGCCGCTTCCATGCACATTAAATCTGCGTAATTTTGCGCACTTGCGGCGGGGATTGAGCGTGTCAGCGCAGGCTTTCGAGGTCGCGGATGCGCCTGGCGCTGTCGGCCTCGAGCTGCCTGGTGACGGCGCCGATCAGCGTCTCGGCGACAACGAACAGAGCGGCCGAAGAGTCCCACGCCGAAGGCACGGCGGTGCGTCCGGCAATGACATGGCGGGCGAAGCGGGCGATCGGCGATAGCCACTGGTCGGTGAACAGCACGATCTGCACGCCGCGCTGATGCGCGGTCTGGGCAAAGCGTACCAGACTGTCCTGGTAGCGCCTGATGTCGAAGATCACCAGCACGTCGCGCTTGCCCATGTCGATCAGCCGGTCGCGCCAGATGCTCTCCTGGCCGGCAAGGTGATAGACATCGGGCTGGATGATGGCGAGATGGGCGGCCATGTAGCGTGCCAACGGATCGGTGAAGCGGCCGCCGATCAGGAATGTCTTGCCGCGCCGGTCGGCAAGCCTTGCGGCGATGTCGGCAAGCTGTCTGTCGGAGAGATGCCTGAAGGTCTCGCGCATATTGTCCAGCGTCGCCTCCAGCATTGGCGATACTGCACCGCTTGGGGAGGCCGGGTTGAGCGTGCGCGATGCCGGCGACTGCAATTGCGCCGCCAGTTCGTCCTGCAGCGCCGACTGGAATTCGGGATAGTTCTGGAACCCCAGCCTGGAGACAAAGCGCAGGATGGTCGGCGACGATACGCCGGCGGCGGTCGAGAACTCGGCGACCGTCTTCAGCCCGATCAGCGGATAGTTCGCAATCAGTGTCTGCGCGGCGCGGCGCTCGCCGGCCGGCATCGTGCCGATGCGGTCCGAAATCAGTTCGGCAATGCTGGAAATCATCGTTTTCCCCACCCCTGAGCCCGTCCAGACCGCTTCCCCGAAATCGCATTTGACAAAGCCGGACAAACTGTATGAAATCATCCACAGGGACGCAATGAGGCAAAATACGTAACATAAGATACAGCGCTCCCCAGGGGACGGCAGACTATGGAGAGAGCACGGCCCGCCAGCCTTGCATCGTCTGATACCGTAGGGGTGACGAACCCCGGCGGGTCCAGCCCTTTCGTGCTGACCTGCGACCACGCTTCCAACTTCCTGCCGTCCGAATTCGGCACGCTTGGCCTGCCGGCCGAGGACCTCTCCCGCCACATCGCCTGGGACCCCGGCGCGCTGCCGGTGGCGCGCCGCATCGCGACCGCCCTCGATGCGACGCTCATCGAAACCCGCATCTCGCGCCTGATAATCGACTGCAACCGTCCGCTCGACGCACCGGACCTGGTGCCGCCGGTCAGCGAGACGACGGCCATTCCGGGCAATGCCGGCCTGTCGGACAGTGAGCGCGCCGAGCGCATCGCTTTGTCGTGGCGGCCGTTCCACGACACGATCGCATCGATCATCGACGACCGGCAGGCGCGTGGGCAGGACACCCGGCTGGTGTCGGTGCATTCCTTCACGCCGGTCTACAAGGGCAAGAACCGGCCTTGGCATATCGGCATCATCCATGATGACGACCGCCGGCTGGCGTCGCCGCTGATAGCGGCGCTGCAGCGGCTCTCCGGCGTCACTGTCGGCATCAACGAGCCCTATTCGCCGGCCGACCGCGTCTATTTCACTTTGGAGCGCCATGCACGCTCGCGCGGCCTTGCCTGCGCAATGATCGAAATCCGCAACGACGAGATCTCCGGCGAGACCGGGCAGCGGAAATGGGCGGATCTGCTCACGGGCATTTTTTCTGACCTGGAACCCGAGGAGGCCAAGGGTTCCCGGCGACACGCAATGGGAAAGTCAGTTCAATCGGCCAGCTAGAAACAGGGGACGAAAATGGCAGGACCGGACAAATCAGACGCTGAAAGATCGGAGGATGTAAAAACCCTCCATAGCATGGGCTATGCCCAGGAGTTGGCTCGCCGCATGAGCGGCTTCTCGAATTTCGCAATTTCCTTTTCGATCATTTGTATTCTGGCGGGCGGCATCACGTCCTTCCCGCTGGCCATGGCGACCGGCAGCGGCTTCGAGGCGACTGTCGGCTGGGTCATCGGCGGCGTCTTTGCACTTGTCGTTGCCGCGTCCCTTGGCCAGATCGGCTCGGCCTACCCAACGGCCGGCGGTCTCTACCACTGGTCGTCAATTCTCGGCGGGCGCGGCTGGGGCTGGGCCACGGCCTGGATCAACTTGCTCGGCCTGGTCTTCGTCGTCGCCTCGGTCAATGTCGGCGTCTACGCGCTGTTCAAGGACCTTGTCTGGTCCGGCGTGTTCGGCAACGACGTCTCCGCGTGGGGCTATCAGGAGCAGGTGATCGGCGTTGTGATCATCACGGTCGCACAGGCGCTGATCAACCATTTCGGTATCAGGCTCACCACCATGCTGACGGATTTCTCGGGCTACCTCATTCTGGTCGTCGCCGTCGTGTTGACCGCGATGTTCCTGATCTGGGGCGCAAGCTGGGATTTCTCGCGGCTCACCACCTTCGTCAACAACACCGGTGATCCAGGCGCAGGCTACGTTCCGACCGCACGGACGGCACTCGTCGCCTTCCTGATCGGCCTGCTCTACCCACTCTACACCATCACCGGCTTCGACGCTTCGGCCCACACGTCCGAAGAGACCCACAATGCCCGCGTGGCGGTGCCGCGCGGCATGATCCATTCGGTCCTGTGGTCGCTGGTGTTCGGCTTCGTCATGGCCGTTTCGTTCGTACTGGCCAGCCCCGATCTGGCAGCGACGGCCAAGGATGGCGCCAATGCCTGGTTCAATCTCTTCAACAACCTGCCGGCACCATTCCTGCTGAAGAGCATCATTGCCATCGCAATCGTGCTGGCGAACTTCATCTGCGCTCTCGCCGGACTGACGTCGACCTCGCGCATGATCTTTGCCTTCGCGCGTGACGGCGGCCTGCCCGGTTCGTCGGTGTGGAAAACCGTCAGCCCGACATGGCGCACGCCGGTGGCGGCAATCTGGCTCGGAGCGGTGCTCGCGGTCGCAGCGACATTGTACTCGCCGGCTTTTGCCGCACTGGCGGCCGGCTGTGCATTGTTCCTCTACGTGTCCTACGCCATGCCCGTGGCCGCCGGCCTGCTTGCCGAGGGCAAGAGCTGGACCGAATTCGGCCCGTTCCGCCTCGGCATCTGGTCCAAGCCGTTCGCCGTCATCACGGTGCTTGGCGTTCTGGTGCTGATGTATGCCGGCATCCAGCCGCCCTTCGACATCCTGATCAACTATGCCATCGGCCTGATCGTTCTGCTCGTGGTGCTGTGGTTCGGCATCGAATCGCGCCGCTTCAAGGGCCCGCCGATCGGCGCCGACATTGCTCGCCGCGCTTCGGAGATCGCGGCCGCGGAAGCAGCCGTCGGCCAGACGGCAGGCTAACAGCAAAGACTAGATGCTCCGGCCGGCGCAAGCCGACCGGAGCAGGGCCGGCCAGCTAAGAATGCAAAGGGGACTACAATGGCAGCACCGGGTTATTCAGACACAGACAAGGCGGAAGACGTAAAGCACCTCCATTCCATGGGCTACGCCCAGGAACTTGAGCGGCGGCTAAGCCGCTTCTCCAACTTCGCCGTTTCCTTCTCCATCATCTGCATCCTGTCGGGCGGCATCAATTCGCTGGCGCAGGCAACGTCGGGCGCCGGCGGTATCGGTATCGGCATCGGCTGGCTGGTCGGCTGCTTCGTTTCGCTCACCTTCGCGGTCGCCATGTCGCAGATCAGCTCGGCCTATCCGACGGCCGGCGGCCTCTATCACTGGGGTTCGATCCTCGGCAATCGCGGCACCGGCTGGGTGACGGCCTGGCTCAACCTGCTCGGCCTGATCACCGTGCTCGGCGCCATCAATGTCGGCACCTGGACGTTCTTCATCGGCGCCTTCGGGCCGACGCTCGGCATCGAGGGTACGCTGACCAATCAGATGATCTTCCTGGTCATCATCACTGGCGCCCAGGCGCTGATCAACCATCTCGGCATCAAGCTGACTGCGAAGTTGACCGACTTTTCGGGCTACCTGATCTTCTTCGGCTCGATCCTGATTGCTGTCGTCTGCCTGTTCTCCGCCGAGACCTGGGATTTCAGCCGGCTCTTCACCTTCCACAACTACTCGGGTGAGGCCGGCGCCAGCGTCTGGCCGTCCGTCTCGAACGCCTGGGTGTTCGCTCTCGGCCTTCTGCTGCCGATCTACACCATCACCGGCTACGATGCTTCGGCACACACTTCCGAGGAAACCATCAAGGCGGCCTCATCGGTGCCGCGTGCGATGGTGATGTCGGTTATCTGGTCGGCGGTCTTCGGCTATTTGTTCCTGGCCGCCTTCGTGCTGATGATCCCCAACATGGACGACGCCGCCAAGCAGGGTTGGAACGTGTTCTTCTGGGCCTTCGACCAGCGCGTCAGTCCCGGCCTCAAGGAGTTCGTCTACCTCGTCGTGTTCATCGCCCAGCTGTTGTGCGGCCTCGCAACCGTCACCTCGGCTTCGCGCATGATCTTTGCCTTCTCGCGTGACGGCGGCCTGCCGGGCTCGTCGGCACTGGCCAAGGTCAGCCCGACCTATCGCACGCCGGTGGCGGCGATCTGGACGGCGTCGGTCCTGTCGGTGCTGTTCGTCTGGGGTTCGACGCTGGTTTCGGTCGCCGGTACTTCGGCCTACACCATCGTCGTGTCCTGCACCGTCATCTTCCTGTTCCTGTCCTTCACCGTGCCGATCGTGCTCGGCATGCTGGCCTGGGGCACGCCGAAGTGGGACAAGATGGGACCGTGGAACCTGGGCCGTGGCATCTTCATGCTGTTCGGGGTCCTTTCCATAGTGTCGATGATCCTGATCTTCATCATCGGCATCCAGCCGCCGAACGACTGGGCGCTGTACATCACCGTCGGCTTCTTCATCCTGACGGCGATTGTCTGGTTCGCCTTCGAGCGCAATCGCTTCCAGGGCCCGCCGCTGGGCGACATCATCGCGGCGCGTCAGGCAGCGATCAAGGCTGCCGAACAGGCTGTCGGCGAAACCGGCCACTGACGTCACCATCATGGCCATGGCCGGCGTGCAGCCGGCTATGGTTTCGTCCTCAACGACCAAGCACTGGAGTGCCAAAGGAATGGCCGGAAATTTCTCGTTCGATCAGTTGAAGAAAGCGGTCTCCAATGGCGAGATCGACACGGTGCTGGCCTGCATCGTCGACATGCAGGGGCGGCTCGCGGGAAAGCGTTTCCTGGCGCAGTACTTTGTGGATTCTGCTCATGACGAGACGCATGGCTGCAACTATCTGCTCGCCGCCGACATCGATATGGAGCCGGTGCCGGGCTACAAGGCGGCAAGCTGGTCGAAGGGCTATGGCGACTTCGTCATGAAGCCGGACCTTGCCACGCTGCGGCGGATTCCGTGGCTGGAAAAGACCGCGCTGGTGATCTGCGACGTGCTCGACCACCACACCCATGACGACCTTCCGCATTCGCCGCGCGCGATGCTGAAAAAGCAGGTCAAGCGGCTCACCGAACGCGGCTATATCGGCTACTTCGCCTCCGAGCTCGAATTCTACCTGTTCAACGAGACCTACGATTCCGCCCGCAAGAAGCACTGGCAGGGGCTCGACACCGCGTCGCCCTATATCGGCGACTACCAGATCGGCATCACCACCAAGGAAGAAGGCGTCATGCGCCGGCTTCGCAACGAGATGGAAGCGGCGGGCATTCCGATCGAAAACTCCAAGGGCGAATGGGGCCCGGGCCAGGAAGAGATCAATGTCCGCTATGCCGAGGCGCTCGACATGGCGGACCGCCACGTCATCCTGAAGAACGGCGCCAAGGAGATTGCCGAGTCCGAAGGCAAGTCGATTTCCTTCATGTCGAAATACAATTACGGGCTCGCCGGTAATTCCAGCCACATCCACAATTCGCTGTGGAGCGCCGATGGCAAGACGCCATTGTTCTTCGACAAGAAGGCGGACTGGACTTTGTCCACGCTTGGCCAGCAATGGGCGGCTGGGCAACTGAAATATGCCAGGGAGTTTACCTGGTTCCTGGCGCCCTACATCAACTCCTACAAGCGCTTCCAGGCCGGCACCTTCGCACCGACCAAGATCATGTGGAGCGAGGACAACCGCACCGCCGGCTTCCGCCTGTGCGGTGAGGGCACCAAGGGCATCCGCATGGAATGCCGCATCGGCGGCGCCGACCTGAACCCCTATCTCGCTTTCGCGGCGCTGATCGCCGCCGGCCTTGCCGGCATCGACGAGAAGCTCGAACTGCAGAAGCCGTTCGTCGGCGATGCCTACCAGGCCTCGCGCCTGCCGGAGATCCCGAAGACGCTGCGCGACGCCACCGAGACGCTGGCCAAGTCGAAGATGCTGAAGCAGGCGCTCGGCGACGATGTGCTCGAACATTATGTCCACACCGCAAAGTGGGAGCAATTCGAATACGACCGCCGCATTACGGATTGGGAACTGCACAGAGGGTTCGAGCGGTATTAAACTTTATACAGCTTTAATGTTGACACTGTAGTGAAGTTAGTACCATATGGTACCTGTAAACTGCAGTGCGCTACATTGAGGAGTTTGCAATGTCCAAATATGCGCCGCTCAAGGACTTTCTCATTGCCCAAAATGTCGATCGCGTTCCGATGTCATTCGCCGAAATCGAGAGAGTGCTCAATCTGCCGCTGCCCGCATCGAAGCAATACCCTGCATGGTGGAGCAACAATCCGAGCAACAATCCCATGACAAGGGAGTGGCTTGAGGCTGGGTTCGAGACCGAATCCGTCAATATAGGGAGTGGGAAACTGGTATTTCGCCGCGTTCGCAAAGTACCCATTTCGGCGCCGCCCAGTGGTAGCGTGCCTGCCGCGCCAAAGGAGGCGCGCGCGGATCGCCACCCCGGTTTTGGTTTCATGAAGGGCCTAATAACGATCGAAGCCGGATTTGATATCACCAAACCTTTCGATGACGAGCCATGGGACCGGGGCTATCTGGGCGGTGAGGCTGACGCGCGTGACGGCAAACTTGCGGTGCGTAAATGAGCGAAGGGCCAAACCTGCTTCTGGATACATGTGCGGTGATCTTTGTCGCCAACGATAGTCTGATCGATCCGCACGCAAGCCGGGAGATTTCGGAAGCGGCCTATGACGGCCGTCTGTATCTTTCACCGATGTCGGCATGGGAGATCGGAATCGGCGTAGCCAAGGGTCGGCTCAATCTGCCATTGGCACCACTCGACTTCGTGGAGCGATTCATCGAGCGAATGTCGGCAAAGCTCAGCGCTATCTCACCAGCCATTCTGATTGCGTCATCCAACCTGCCCGGTCCGCCTCATGGTGATCCCATCGATCGGATACTGATGGCAAGTGCGAGAGCGTTGGACATGGTTCTGGTGACGCGTGACGAGCCCATCCTTCGCTATGGCCGCAATGGCCATCTGCGCACCCTAGCCTGCTAACTTGGAGTATCCTTTGGAAACCGTAAAACTCAAATCGCCCATCGATGGTTCGATTTACGCCGAGCGGCCGATCGCGACCGACCAGGCGATCAATGCCGCGGTCGAGCGCGCCAAGGCGGCGCAGGAGAAGTGGGCGCTGACACCGATCGTCGAGCGCGGCAAATTTATGCTGGCGATGCTCGAAGCGCTGGTCGCGATGACCGGCGAGATCGTGCCGGAGATCGCCTGGCAGATGGGGCGACCGGTGCGCTATGGCGGCGAGTTCGGCGGCGTCAGGGAACGCACCAATTACATGGTCGAGATCGCTGAAGCCGCGCTGAAATCCGTGCCGGCATCCAACCCGAAGGACGGCTTCCGACGCTATGTGAAGAAGGATCCGCTCGGCGTCGTCATGGTGATCGCGCCGTGGAACTATCCCTATCTGACCGCCGTCAACACCATCGTGCCGGCACTGATGGCCGGCAATACCGTTATCCTCAAACATGCGGCGCAGACGCTGCTGGTCGGCGAACGGTTCCAGCAGGCGTTCGACAAGGTTGGGCTGCCCAAGGGCGTGTTCCAGAATGTCGTGCTGAACCATGCCCAGACCGAGAAGCTGCTCGGCTCGGGCAAGATCGACCATGTCAATTTCACCGGTTCGGTCGGCGGCGGCCGCGCCATCGAGAAGGCGGCGGCCGGCACCTTCATGACGCTCGGGCTCGAACTCGGCGGCAAGGATCCGGCCTATGTGCTGCCCGACGCCAAGCTCGACCATGCGGTGGCCAATCTGGTCGACGGCGCCTTCTACAATTCCGGCCAGTGCTGCTGCGGCATCGAGCGCGTCTATGTGCATGAGAAGGTCTACGACCAGTTCGTCGAAGGTTTCATCGCCGAGACGAAGAATTATGTCGTCGGCAATCCGCTGGAACAGGAGACGACAATGGGGCCGATGGCGCAGGCGCGCTTTGCCGACCTGATCCGCGAGCAGAAGGCCGAGGCGCTGCGCAAGGGTGCAATCGCACACATCAATATGAAGGTGGCTAACGACAAGGCCGGCTCGCCCTATCTGGCGCCGGAAGTGCTGACCGGCGTCGACCACCAGATGAGCGTCATGCGCGAGGAAAGTTTTGGCCCGATCGTCGGCATCATGAAGGTGCGTAACGACGAGGAGGCGATCGCGCTGATGAACGACAGCCCCTACGGGCTGACCGCTTCGATCTGGACCGGCGATATCGAGCATGCGGTGGCGATCGGCGACCGCGTCGAGACCGGCACCGTGTTCATGAACCGCTGCGACTACCTCGATCCGGCGCTGGTCTGGACCGGCGTCAAGGACACCGGCAAAGGCGTCGCCCTTTCGGCGCTCGGCTACGACAATCTGACCCGGCCGAAATCCTTCCATCTGCGCGAAGCCATCTGATTTTTTGAAAGACAAGACATGTCCAAGCTGATCTCCAAATGGAACTACCCGACCACCGTCCGCTTCGGTGCCGGGCGCATCAAGGAACTGCCTGAGGTGCTCGCGGCCACCGGCATTAAGCGGCCGCTTTTCGTCACCGATCCGGGGTTGGCGAAACTGCCGGTCGTCGCTTCGACGCTGAAAATCCTCGACGACGCCAAGGTATCCTATGGCGTGTTCTCCGAGGTGAAGCCGAACCCGGTCGATTCCAACCTCACCGCCGGGATCGCCGTGTTCAAGAAGGGCAAGCATGACGGCGTCATCGCCTTCGGCGGCGGTTCAGCGCTCGATCTCGGCAAGCTGATCGCGTTCCAGGCTGGCCAGACGCGGCCGATCTGGGACTTTGAGGATGTCGGCGACTGGTGGACGCGCGCCAATTCGGATGCCATCGCGCCGATCATAGCCGTGCCGACCACTGCCGGCACAGGCTCGGAAGTCGGGCGTGCCGGCGTCATCACCAATGAGGCGACGCACACCAAGAAGGTGATCTTCCATCCGAAGCTTTTGCCGGCAATCGTCATTGCCGATCCGGAACTGTCGGTCGGCATGCCCGGCTTCATCACCGCCGGCACCGGCATGGATGCGCTGGCGCACTGCCTCGAAGCCTATTGCGCGCCGGGCTATCACCCGATGGCCGACGGCATTGCGGTGGAAGGTGTGCGCCTGGTGTTCGAGAACCTGCCCAAGGCCTACGCCAACGGCAAGGACCTTGTCGCGCGCGCCCACATGATGAGTGCGGCCGCCATGGGTGCTGCCGCCTTCCAGAAGGGTCTTGGCGCCATCCACTCGCTGTCGCATCCGATCGGCGCGCTCTACGACACCCATCACGGCATGACGAATGCGGTGTTCATGCCCTATGTCTTGGACTTCAATCGCGACTCCATCGAGGAGCGGATTGCCCGGCTCGCTGTCTATTGCGGCATCAAGGGTGGCTTCGACGGCTTTGCCAAAGCGATCATCAAGCTGCGCAAGGAATTGAAGGTGCCGCATGCGCTGCCCGATCTGATCAAGGGGCTCGACATGGACAAGAAGCGCAAGGGGCTGATCGCCGACATGGCGGTGGTCGATCCGACAGCCGGCGGCAACCCGGTCAGGCTGACCAAGAAAGCAGCGCTGACGCTGCTCGAGAACACTATCGCCGGCACTGTCTGAGGCGGTTTCTGCGCCGGACGTGATCTAAAAACGAAGGGAAAGGAAGGGCAAGGGGGCAAAAAGCAAGGCAATAAACCATTAGCCGGGAAATTAAGTCGAGGCTAATTGCTACAGCCGGTTAAAAAGAGTTAACTTTTCGTACCGCCGGGGGCCAGTTTCAAAAAGCTTTCATCTGGCTGTCATATGAAACCGATACCGCATCGCAGGCGTCCAGGACGCCAGTTCAACGGAGAGAACACATGTTCAAGTTCACAGGGAAAGTGCTTTCCCTTTCGGCCGTCGCCCTCATGGCGACCTCTGCTATCTCGTCGGCCCAGTCCATGGATGAACTGGTTGCCGCTGCGAAGAAGGAAGGCCAGCTCACGACCATCGCGCTGCCGCATGACTGGTGCGGCTACGGCGCCGTCATCGACGGCTTCAAGGCAAAGTATCCTGAGATCACCATCAACGAACTCAACCCCGATGCCGGCTCCGGCGACGAGGTCGAGGCGATCAAGGCCAACAAGGACAACAAGGGCCCGCAGGCGCCCGACGTCATCGACGTTGGCCTGTCCTTCGGCCCGACCGCCAAGAAAGATGGCCTGATCCAGGCTTACAAGGTGTCGACCTGGGACTCGATTCCTGACAGCGCCAAGGATGCCGACGGTTTCTGGACCGGCGACTATTACGGCGTGCTCGCTTTCGAAGTGAACAAGGACTTGGTCAAGGAAGCACCGGCCGATTGGGCCGACCTGCTGAAGCCGGAATTTGCCAACTCGGTAGCCCTTGCCGGCGATCCGCGCACGTCGAACCAGGCAATCCAGGGCGTCTATGCCGCTGGCCTGTCGACGGGCGCCGCCGCTGGTGAAGCCGCTGGCACCGCTGGCCTCGACTTCTTCAAGAAGCTCAACGCCGCTGGCAATTTCGTTCCCGTCGTCGGCAAAGCCGCGACACTTGCTCAGGGCCAGACCCCGATCCTGATCACCTGGGACTACAACGCGCTCGCAGGCCGCGACACGCTGAAGGGCAACCCGCCCGTCGACGTCATCGTGCCGAAGACCGGCGTCGTTGCCGGCGTCTATGTGCAGGCGATCAGTGCTTTCGCACCGCATCCGAACGCTGCCAAGCTCTGGCTGGAGTATCTCTACTCCGACGAAGGCCAGATCGGCTGGCTCAAGGGCTATTGCCATCCGATCCGCTTCAACGATCTTGCCAAGAACGGCAAGCTCCCGGCGGACGTGATGGCCAAGTTGCCGCCGGCGGAATCCTATGCCTCGGCAGTGTTCCCGACGCTCGACGAGCAGGGCAAAGCCAAGGAAGTCGTCAGCAAGAACTGGGACGCCACTGTCGGCGCCAACGTCAAGTAAGACTTGAAGCCAACCGGGCGGCCGCGAGGCCGCCCGGCCCTCTCCAGAAGACGGTAGCCGGCGCATGACCGATCTCTCGCTTTCCAATCAGGCATTTGCCACCAAGCCGGTGTCACCGAAGGAGGCGACCGCCTTCCGCTTGCCGACGCAATGGATCGGCGTGGCGCCTTTCTTTATCTTTGCCCTGATGTTCTTGATCCTGCCCACGCTCTATCTCGTGTTGGGCGCCTTCCGGAACGGTGAAGGCGGGTTCACGCTCGACAATATCCTGCAGTTGGTCACCGATCCGTCGATCAGCAATTCCTACTGGTCTTCGATCAAGATCAGTTTCTGGTCGGCCATCATCGGGGCGTTTGCTGGGCTCGCAATAGCGATCGCGATCGTGCGCGGCGGACTTCCAAGCTGGACGCGCTCCGCCACCCTGACCTTTTCGGGCGTCGCCTCGAATTTCGCCGGCTTGCCGCTCGCCTTCGCCTTCCTGGCTACGCTCGGCCGTGTCGGTATCGTCACGACGCTTCTGCGTGACGTGCTCAACATCAACATTTACGCGATGGGCTTCAATTTTCTCACCACGACGGGCCTGATCGCGGTCTATCTGTTCTTCCAGATACCGCTGATGGTGGTCATCATCGTGCCGGCCATCGACGGCTTGAAGAAGGAGTGGGGCGAGGCCGCGGCCACGCTTGGTGCCACGCAGGCCCAGTACTGGCGCATGGTGGTCATTCCCGTGATATGGCCGAGCTTCCTCGGCACCGTCATTCTTTTGTTCGCCAACGCCTTCGGCGCCATCGCTACGGCCTATGCGTTTGCCGGCCCGACGCTCAACATCGTCCCGATCAAGCTCTATTCGCAGATGAATGGCGACGTGTTGCACAACCCGCAGCTTGCTTATGCCATCGCCTTCGGCATGATCGTCATCACCGGGCTGGCGAATGTCTTCTACATCTGGTTTCGGACTCGCTCCGAAAGGTGGCTCAAATGAAATCGGGTAAGTTCTGGGCCTGGGTCGTCTTTGTTATCGGGGCCGCCTATTTCTTCATTCCGCTGATGGCGACGGTCGAGTTCTCGCTGCGCATGCGGCGCGGCGTCCACTCCTTCGACGCCTATCAGGTCGTACTGGGCGACGCGCGCTTCCAGTCAACCTTCCTGTTTTCAGTCATCGCGGCGGTCTGCACCATTGTTCTGGGAGTGCTGATCGTGGTGCCGGCGGCGTACTGGATCCGGCTGCGTCTGCCGCAGCTCAGGCCAATCGTCGAATTCATCACCCTTTTGCCGCTGGTCATTCCGGCAATCGTCATCGTCTTCGGGTATATCAGGATGTACGGCTCGAACTCGCCATTGCCGTTCCTGGCAAGCAGTTGGGGTGCGAACGCGTTGCTTGTCATTGGCTATACGACGCTGTCTTTGCCTTACATGTATCGCGCCGTCGATACTGGGCTGCGCACCATCGATGTGCGCACGCTGACCGAAGCCGCTCAAATCCTCGGCGCCGGCTGGGGCACGATCATCACCCGCGTGATCCTGCCCAATGTGCTGATCGCGGTGCTGTCCGGCGCATTCCTGACCTTCGCAATCGTCATCGGCGAGTTTACAATGGCCAGTCTGCTCAGCCGTCCGGCTTTCGGCCCGTATCTGCAGAACATCGGCGCCAACCGCGCCTATGAACCGGCCGCCCTTGCGGTGATAGCATTCGCAATCACCTGGGGTTGCATGTCGCTGATCCAGATCCTGTCTCGCTTCGCGCCGAAATCGGCGAACCGCCCAAATTGATCGAGAGAACCACGCCAATGGCCGACTCATTCCTCTCCATCCAGCACGTTCGAAAATCCTTCGGCGCCACCACGGTCGTGGAGGACTTCAATCTCGACGTCGAGCGCGGTGAATTCGTCTCGTTCCTCGGCCCGTCCGGTTGTGGCAAAACCACCGTGCTTCGCATGGTCGCCGGTTTCGAAGAGCCAAGCGCCGGCAAGATCGTGGTTGGCGGCAAGGACATTACGCGGCTGAAGCCCAACCAGCGCAATGTCGGTATGGTGTTCCAGGCTTATGCGCTGTTCCCGAACCTGACCGTGGCGCAGAATATCGGCTTCGGCCTGAAGGTCGCCGGGATGGCAAGGGCAGAGATCGATGCCCGGGTCGCGGAGATGCTCGACATCATCAAGCTGCCGCAGATGGCCGACCGCTATCCCTATCAGCTCTCGGGCGGCCAGCAGCAGCGTATCGCGCTGGCGCGTGCCATTGCGCCGAAGCCGAAGCTGCTTCTGCTCGACGAGCCGCTGTCGGCGCTCGATGCCAAAGTACGTGTGTCGTTGCGCGAGGAAATCCGCTCGATCCAGAAGAAGCTCGGCATCACCACCATCTTCGTCACCCATGACCAGGAAGAGGCGCTGTCGATCTCCGACCGCATCGCGGTGATGTATGGCGGCAAGGCCGAGCAGGTCGGCACGCCGTTCGAGATCTACAACCGGCCGGCGACCAAGTTCGTCGCCAATTTCGTCGGCACGCTGAACGTGCTCGAAGGCACTGTCACCGACGCCGCGGCCGGCACGGTGCAAGTCAACACGCAGGAAGTCTCGCTAATGGGCAAGCTCAACGGCTCGAAGTCCGGTGACACCCTGTCGCTGGCGCTGCGTCCCGAGGCGATTTCGCTCGGACGCCAACCCGGGCGCGATTCAAGCCTGTCGGGCGAAATCTCGGAAGTGCACTTCCTCGGCTCAGTCATTCGCGTTCGCGTCGGCATCGGCGGCAACACGGTGTCGCTCGACACCTTCAACAGCCCGGCAACGCCACCGCCCGCGGTCGGCGAGAAGGCCGACATATCGTTCTCATCAAGCGATATGCTGGTGCTGCACTAGCAAGCAGCATTTTGGCGCGACCGAGGCGGTCGATTCGAGCTGGCGCGATGAACGGCCGTATCATTGCCGGACCCCGAGTGCTGGATAATCAACAGCATCTTGCCATCCAGCCACTGCCCATGATGCCGCTTCGCCGCTACGATAGGCCATGGCGCTATTCGAACTTACCCTCATCCTGCTTCTGGCTGCCGTCGCGCTGACGGCGCTGTCGCGGCGGCTGGAAATTCCCTATCCGTCCCTGCTGGCTCTGGCCGGGGTCGCGATCGCCTTCGTACCCGGTGCGCCGACAATCGAGATCGATCCGGAACTGGCGCTTGCCCTGTTCATCGCGCCAGTGCTTCTCGACGCCGCCTATGACACGTCGCTGCGCGACCTCAAGCGCTACCGGCTGTCGCTCGCGCTGCTGGCGCTAGGCGCCGTCGTCTTCACCACCGTGGTGGTTGCCTTCGTCGGCTGGAAGATGGCCGGCCTGCCGATCGCGGCGGCAATCGCGCTTGGCGCCATCGTCGCGCCGCCGGATGCGGTGGCCGCATCCGCCGTGCTCAGCCAGTTCAAGGTACCGCACCGCATCACCGCCATCCTGCAGGGCGAGAGCCTGCTCAACGATGCCACGGCGCTGCTGATCTACCGGCTGGCGGTTTCGGCGGCGCTTGGCACGATCATGCTCAGCAACGCCGTTCCGGTGATCCTGCTGGCAACGATCGGCAGTGTGATCGCGGGCTATCTGTTTGGCCGCGTCTCGCTGCTGGCGCTCGGCCGCATCGAGGATGCGGCGAGCAGCACGGTGGTGCAGTTTGCCGGAACCTTCGCCGTGTGGATCATCGCCGACAGGCTGGGCCTTTCCGCCATCATCACCATCGTCGTCTATGCCATGACCATTGCGCGCAGGGCGCCGCGCCAGTCGTCGGCGAGACGCCGCGTCAGCACCTATTCGGTCTGGGAGTCGGCCGTGTTCGTGCTCAACGTGCTGGCTTTCGTGCTGATGGGCCTGCAGGCACGCACGATCGTTGGCAGGCTGGCCGGCGACGGGCAAGGCGAAGCATTCCTTTTCGCCGCAACGGTGCTGGTCGTCGTTGTCGTCGCGCGCCTTGTCTGGGTGGCGAGTTACGTCGCGATCATCCGGTGGCTTGCCCGCTGCGGCAGCCAAGAGGCAAGGCGGGAATTGCCGACATTCGGCGGCGCCGTCATTGTCGGCTGGTGCGGCATGCGTGGGTTGGTGACGCTGGTGGTGGCCATTGCGCTGCCGGCCGATTTTCCCGGCCGCGACCCGATCGTGCTTGCCGCCTTCGCGGTGGTGCTGGGCACGCTGGTGCTGCAAGGCATGACGCTGAAGCCGCTGCTGCGCTGGATCAACTTCGACCCCGATAGAACCGTCGACAATGAGGTGGCGCAGGCGCGCGTCGCCATCATGCAGGCAGCACTGGACGTGCTGAGCCGCAAGACATCTGCGGCGGCGGCTGTCGTGCGCGAGCAGTATGAGGCGCAGCGCCTGATTGCGGAAAACCCTGATGACGCTCAGGCCGCGACCGAATACGACCGGCTGCGCCTCTATGCCATCAACCGCCAGCGCGACACGCTCGAGGAGTTGCGCAGCAACGGCACGATCGGCGACGAAGCCTACCACCGGCTGGAGGAAGAGATCGACTGGGCCGAACTGGCGGCATCGCCGGCGGGTCGGTTCCAGCCGCTGACCACATCATAGACGCTGGCCCAGTTCCGCCGTCGTGCCGGTCCATTGCAACCAATCTGCCGAACCGCTACTGCCAAAGCGAAATTGAGCCGGATAAGCAATGAAGCTGGTCAGCTACAACATCCAGTACGGGTTCGGCGGCGATGGCCGTTACGATCTTTCGCGCTGCACCAAGCTGGTCGACGGCGCCGATATCATCGCGCTGCAGGAGGTCGAGCGGCATTGGCAGCGCACCAATGAGGACGACCAGCCGGAGGTCCTGTCCAAGCTGCTGCCTAGCTATTACTGGGTCTATGGCCCGGCCTTCGACATGGACGCCAGTGAGCAGCGCGACGGCCGGGTCGTCAACCGCCGCCGCCAGTTCGGCACCATGCTGCTGTCGAAGCTGCCGATCGCCTGGTCGCGGCTGCACGCGCTGCCCATGCGCCGCACGCTGCGGCCGCTCAACACGCGCAACGCCGCGCTCGAATGCATGATCCGCACACCCGCCGGACCGGTAAGGGTCCTGTCGCTGCACCTCGCCCATATCGCGGCGGAGGAGCGGCTGGAGCAGATCGACTATCTCTTGGCCGAGCATCGCCGCGCGCCGTTCGAGGGAGGCCCGTGGAGCGGCGCGGACGATGAGCCTTCGCGCAACTGGACCAGTGGCGAGGCCGAGCCGGAGAACCCGACGGCGGCGATCTGGATGGGCGATTTCAACATGGAGCCTGGCAGCGCCGAATACAGCCGCATCGTCGGCAGCACGCCCTATCATCGCGGGGCGGCCTATCTCGACGGCTTTGTTGATGCCGCTGCCGTCGCTAGCGAGCCGGCTGCCGATTACCACACCCATGTGAAAACGATCGACGGGAAAGTGGCAAAACGCCGGCTCGACCATTGCTTCGTCGGCGGTATGTTCGTGGACCGTGTGCGCTCGGTCAGTGCCGATATAGGCGAGATCGCTTCAGACCATTTTCCGGTCCGGATCGATATCGATCTCGAAACGCCTTTGAGCTCGGGAGATCGGTGAGCCCTCGATGACGCTTTTCGTCTTCTTCGCGGTGCTTGCCGCCGCCGCCATGCACGCGATCTGGAACGCGCTGGTCAAGGTCCATCTCGATCGCTTCCTGTCGATCACGCTGATGACACTGGGCATGGGGTTTGCCGCGCTTTTCGTGCTGCCCTTCGTCGAGTTTCCGAAGGCCGAAGTGTGGCCTCTCATCATCGCCTCGGTGCTCTTTCACATGGGCTACCGGACTTTCCTTATCGGCGCCTACAAGGCCGGCGATTTCGCCCAGACCTATCCGCTGGCGCGCGGCACGGCGCCGCTTTTGACCGCCCTCGGCGGCGTTATCGTGGTGCAGGAGATGCCGGCGCCTTTCGCCATCCTCGGCATCCTGCTGCTGTCGGCCGGCACGCTGGTGATGTCGTTTCGCGGCGGCGCGCATCTGGAGCGGATCAATGTGCGGGCGGTCGGCTTTGCGCTCGGCACTTCGATCTTCATATCCAGCTACACGCTCTCCGACGGCAGCGGCGCGCGGCTGGCCGCAACGGCAACGAGCTATGCCGCATGGCTGTTCATCTGCGATGCCACGTGGGCGCTGGTGCTGTGCCTCATCTTTCGCGGGCCCAAGGCGCTGCCCGTGCTGGCGCGCGACTGGAAGGCAGGCCTGTTCACCGGCGTGCTCAGCGGCGCGGCCTACTGGATCGTCATGTGGGCGATGACCAAGGCGCCGATCGCCTCGGTGGCGTCGTTGCGCGAGACGTCGATCCTGTTTGCCATGATGATCTCGGTTTTCGCGCTCGGCGAGAAGATGACAGGCTGGCGCGGCGCCGCCGCGCTCAGCATCGTCGCCGGTGTCGTGGCCCTCAGACTGGGCTGAGAGCCTGATACTTCAGCCGAGCACCGTCATCACCTGTCCGCGCCGTTCCGGACTGAAGCGGATGACGAGGATGATGCAGACGGCGACCACGCCGGCAAACAGCGCCAGCGCGTAGCCATAGCTGCCTCCAGACGCCTCGGCGATGCCGGCCTGGTAGGGACCGCCATAGGACGCCGCGAGATTGCCGGCCTGGTAGATGAAGCCGGGCAAGGTTGCCCGCACGGCGCCGGGCGACAGCTCGTTAAGATGCACCGGGATGACGCCCCAGGCGCCCTGCACCGCGACCTGCATGACGAAGGCGCCGATGGCCAGCATGAACGGTGTCGAGCTGAAGGCCCAGAGCGGAATCGAGGGCAAGGCAATCAGGCAGGCGAGCGTTATCGCGTTGACGCGGCCGATCTTCTCCGACAGTGCGCCGAACGCCAACCCGCCGACGATGGCGCCGATATTGGCGACGATGGTGATCCAGCTCACCGTGTGCGGGTCGAAGCCATGCTGCTTCTTGAGGAAGGTCGGGTAGAGGTCCTGCGTGCCGTGGCTGAAGAAATTGAAGAACATCATCAGCACGACCGCATAGACGGCGACGCCCCAGTGCTGCTGCAGCGTTTCAAGAAGGCCAGGTCTGACGGATTTCAGCGCCTCGACGAAGGCCGGCGATTCCGGCACATGCGAGCGGATGAAGAGCACGATCAGCGCCGGCAGGAAGGAGAGCAGGAACATGGCGCGCCAGCCGATCGTGTAACCGCCGATCGTCTGCTGGTAGAGCACGCCGTACACCACGGCCGCCAGAAGGTAGCCGGTGGGATAGCCGCATTGCAGGATGCCCGAGACCATGCCGCGGGCACTGGGCGGAATGGACTCCATGGCGAGCGAACTGCCCAGCCCCCATTCGCCGCCCATGGCGATGCCGAACAGAGCGCGCAGCGCCAGGAAAACGCCGAGATTGGGCGAGAAGGCAGCCAGCGCGCCGATCACCGAATAGCTGACGATGTTGAGCATCAGAATGGGCTTGCGGCCATATTTGTCGGCCAGCCTGCCGAAGAAGAAGGCGCCGATGAAGCGTGTCGCCAGCGTCAGGAACAACGCTTTGGAGACTGCCGGGACGTCAGTGTTGAATTCGGTTGCGATATCGGTGAGCAGGAACGTCAGAAGGAAGAAATCAAAAGCGTCGAGCGTCCAGCCGAGGAAGGAGGCAAGGACGGTTTTCTTCTGCTGCGCGGTGAGAGCCACGACGTTCCTCCTAAGCGCCCCCGGAGAACGATATGTTCCTTGGGGCGCAAAAGAGAACAGGCGTCAGCCGGCTTTCGAAAGAAGCGCGGTCACTTTTTCGTAATGTCGAGATCGAACACCATCAGCCCGTCGGTGCCGCCTTCGAGCGCTGCGACCAATCGGGCGCCGGCGCGCTGATGCGCTTCATGCACGAGATAGGCGTCGCGGTCGGCGGCATCGCGGAAGTCGATGGTGAAGGCATGGCTGAAGCCGCGCGCGAACGGCTCCGGGCTGACATTGACGCTGAAATGGACCGTGTCCATGCCGTCGACAACGGAGCGCAGTGCTTCGAGATCGGCGTGGATTGCCGTGCGCTCGGTGGCGGGCACATCGCCGCGGAAGCGTACGAAGACGCAGTGTCTGATCATTGGTGGTTCTCCTAAGTGGCTATGCGGCCCGATTGCCGGAGAACACCGCCGGCGGCAGCGGCTCGCGGCCGAGGATGATGTCGGCGCCTTTTTCGCCGACCATGATGGTCGGCGCATTGGTGTTGGAGGAAGGCACGCGCGGCATCACCGAGGCATCGCAGACGCGCAGGCCCTCGATGCCGCGCAGGCGCAGGTCCGGTGTGACCACCGCCATATCGTCATGGCCCATGCGGCAGGTGCCCACGGGGTGATGGTCGGTCTTGGCGGTGCGGCAGGCATAGTCGATCAGCTCGTCGTCGCTGGCGAGCGATGGTCCGGGCAGCACCTCGCGCAACACGTAAGGTGCAAGCGCCTTCTGCCGCATGATCTCGCGCGCAAGCCTGAGGCCCTTGATCGACATGGCGCGGTCATAAGGGTCCGACCAATAGTTGGGATCGATCAGCGGGTGGTCGGCCGGGTCGGCGCTGCTCAGCCGCACCGTGCCGCGCGAGCGCGGGCGCAGGAAGGCCGAGTTCAAGGTCACGCCGGGGTTCTTCAACCTCTCGACGCCGGCCTCGATGCCGGAGCCGAGTCCCAGATGGAACTGGATGTCGGGCGAGGCGGCGGTCGGATCGGCGTACCAGAAGCCGCCGGTCTCGAACAGGCTGGAGGCGACCGGCCCTTTCTTCAGCAGCAGATACTGCAAGCCGGCCCACGCGGTGCGGTGCAGCTTGGCGTAGTTGTCATAGGTGTGGTCGCCGGTGCATTCGGCGATGACGAACAAATCGAGATGGTCCTGCATGTTGGAGCCGACACCGGGCAGATCATGCACCGGCGTCACGCCGACCGATTTCAGGTGATCAGCCGGGCCGATGCCCGACTGCATCAACAGCTTCGGCGAACCGATGGCGCCCGACGAGACGATCACTTCGCGCTCGGCGCGCATGATGGTCTTCTCGCCGCCGGGTTTGTCGACGGTCTCGACGCCGATGGCGCGGCCTTTCTCGACGACGATGCGGGTGACCAGCACATCGGTTCGGACGGTCAGGTTCTTGCGGGCGCGGATGGGCTTCAAATAGGCGACCGAAGCGGATGAGCGCCGGGCGTCCTTCTGGGTCAGCTGGTAGTAGCCGACGCCTTCCTGGCTAGCGCCGTTGAAATCCGGGTTGAAGGGGATGCCCATCTCTTGGCCGGCACGGAAATAGGCCTCGCAAATCGGCAGCGGCGAAATCGGGTTCGACACGCCGAGCGGCCCCTGGTCGCCGTGAAAATCGTTGGCGAAGCGCTGGTTGTTCTCGGCGCGCTTGAAATAGGGCAGCACGTCGCGATAGCCCCAGCCCGCGAGGCCCTCTTCCTTCTCCCATGCGTCGTAGTCGCGAGCGTTGCCGCGCGTGTATATCTGGGCATTGATGGACGAGCCGCCGCCGACCACCTTCGCCTGCGTATACCAGAAGACGCGGTCCTGCATGTGCCTCTGCGGCACGGTCGACCAGCCCCAGGAAGCGATGCCCTTGGTCATTTTGGCAAAGCCCGCCGGCATGTGGATGTAGGGGTGCCAGTCCTTGCCGCCGGCCTCGAGCAGCAGCACGGAATTCGCTGGATCCTCGCTCAGCCGGTTGGCCAGAACGCAGCCGGCCGGGCCGGCACCTACGATGATGTAGTCGGTCATAACTCTACCCACCTACAGTCGAGGCACGGAGAGCGCGCCGTCGACATTGATAATCGAGCCTGTGGAAAAGCCGAGCTTGCCGGCGGCAAGCGTCGCCACCGCGGCGCCGATGTCCGATGCTTCGCCCCAGCGTTTTGCCGGCACCAGGCCGCTGTCGATAAGCGCGTCGTATTTGGCTGATACGCTCGCGGTCATGTCGGTGCGAATGATGCCCGGCCGCAGTTCGAACACGCCGATGTTTTCCGGCGCAAGCCGTAGCGCCAGGTTCTTCACCCACATCGAAAGGCCGGCTTTCGAGATGCAGTAGTCGGCGCGTTCCGGCGAGGCCATATCGGCGCTGACCGAGGTGATGGTGATGATCGAGCGCGGATGATTGCTGGGAGCCGCCAGCATCGCCTTGGCGACGGCCTGGCTAAGGAATACGGTGCCGCGCAGATTGATGCCGAGCGCACGGTCGAAGTTTTCGGGCGTCAGTTCCAGCAGGTCGCCGCGCACCATGGCGCCGACGCCGGCATTGTTGACAAGGCAGTCGATTCGGCCGAACTCATGCGTGGCGGCGTCGATAAGCGATGCGTGATCGGGAAGGCTGGCAATGTCGCATCGGTGGTAAGCGAACTTTGCGCGGCGCGCGATGATGTTTTCAACAAGCCGTTTGGCGGGGTCGTTGGCCAGGTCAGCGACGAGAATGTCGAAGCCTGCATCGGCCAGCGCCTCGGCGCAGGCCAGTCCAATGCCGCGCGCGCCGCCGGTGACGATGGCTGCGGGGCGGGTCATGCCGCGAGGTCCGTTCGGCGAATATGCTCGGCCACGCGCAACGCCTGGGCGGCAATCGACAGCGCCGGATTCACGGCTGCGGAGTTCGGCAGAAAACTGGCGTCGACGACGAACAGGTTCGGGTGGTCGAAGGCGCGGCAGAAGGGGTCGAGCGGCGACGTCGCCGGGTCATCGCCCATTTTCACCGTGCCGCACTGGTGCGAGGGCGTGCGCTTGTCGAAGGGACGCGACAGCACGATGGGATAACCGCAGGCGCGGAAGTTCTCACGCATCACCCTGGTCAGCCCGTCCAGCGACTGCATGTTGGAGCGCCGCCATTGCATGACGATGTCCTTGCCGTCGACCATGATGCGGCTTTCCGGATCGGGTAGATCCTCGCACATCAGATACCAGTCGACGGCGTGACCGGCCATGTAATCGAGCGCGAATTTCGGCACGCGTTTGACGTTGGCCTTCAACATGTTGCCGTCGATCTTGCCGAGCAGCTGGACGTTGCCGAGCGGCTTGCCGCCTTTGCCGTCGGAGAGATAGTAGTCATTCAGCATAAGCGTCTTCTGGTAGACGCTGTCGTTCCTGCGGCGCGGATCGATCGCCAGCATGGCGCTCGAATTATGGTTCATGAAATTGCGGCCGACCTGGTCGGAGCTGTTGGCGAGGCCTTTGCCATCTGGTGAAGGCGAGCGCAGCAGGATGACGGCGGAATTGACCGCGCCGGCGGACAGGATGACCAGCTTCGGCGCGACTTTCTTCAGCTCGCCATTCTGACGGTAGTGAACGGCAGCGATGCTTTTGCCGTCGGACGACGCTTCGAGATATTCGACATGGCAGCCGGTTTCGAGCCGGATATTGCTGTCCTTAAGTGCAGCCGTCAGCGGTCCGGTCTGCGCATCGACCTTGCCCTGGGCGGTGTTGGGGAATGCGTCCCAGCCGGTCTTGCCCTCTTTCAGCCAGGTGTCGATGTCGACGCCTAGCGGCAGCGAGGCCGGATGCAGGCCGAGGCCTTTCAACTCGGCGCGGGCGCGCGCAATCGGCGCCTCGTCGGGCACCGGCTTGAAGGCATAGGGGACCGAGTGGAACGGTTCGGTCGGATCCTCGCCGAGTGAACCGCGGACGCGAAACAGCTGCTCGGCTTTCGAATACCAAGGCTCGAATTCATCGTAGGAAAACGGCCATGCCGGCGAGACGCCACCGAAGTGCTCCATGGCGGCGAAATCCTCTTTGCGGTAGCGGATCAGCACCGCGCCGTAGAATTTCGAATTGCCGCCCACATAGTAGTAATTGCCGGGGTTGAAGGCGCCGCCGCCGGGCTCGCGCCACATCTCCTTCGGACGGTAGTGGCCATCGACGAAGATGGAGCGCGTGTCGCGGGCATGCGGCGTTGCCGGCAAGGGCTCGCCGCGCTCCAGCATCAGGACCGAGGCGCCGCTGCCGGCCAGGCCGGAAGCGATCGTAGCGCCGCCGATGCCGGAGCCGATGATGACGATATCGGGGCTGACCATCTCGATCAGCGGATGCGGTGTTCGGTCGCCGGATCGAAGAACACGGCCTTGGTCAGGTTGAAGGCGAGCGGCGTGCTGGTGCCCGGCTGGATGTTGGCGTCGGCCCGCAACCGCGCCACCACGCCCTTGCCGCCGAGGTTGGTCACCGCGAACGTGTCGGACCCTGCCGGCTCGACCACTTCGATGTGCAGGTCGGCAGTGGCAATGTTGGAGGCGTTGCGTTCCGCACCTTCCGGATCGGTCAGCGCTTCCGGGCGCACGCCGAAGATGATCGGCTTGCCCTGGAATGCCGAAAGACCCGCCGGCGCGTTGGCCATCGGCAGCGTGATCGGCTCGCGCGCCTCGCGCTCCAACACAACGGACAGCGCATTGCCCGACGTGGCAATGGTCGCCGGGATCAGGTTCATCGCTGGCGAACCCATGAAGTCGGCGACGAACAAATTGGTCGGGTTGTTGTAGATCTCGGCCGGGGTGCCGAACTGCTGCACCTCGCCGTCGCGCATGACGGCGATCTTGGTAGCCAGCGTCATCGCCTCGATCTGGTCGTGGGTGACGTAGACGATGGTTGTGCCGGTGGTGGCATGCAGGCGCTTGATCTCGATGCGCATGTCAACGCGCAATTTGGCGTCGAGGTTGGACAAAGGCTCGTCGAACAGGAACAGCTTGGGGTCGCGCACCAGCGCCCGGCCCATGGCGACGCGCTGGCGCTGGCCGCCGGAAAGCTGGCTCGGCTTGCGCTGCAGGAGGTGGCCGATCTGCAGGACCTTGGCCACCTTGTCGATCGCCTTTTGGCGTTCGTCGGCCGGCACGCCGCGCATCTCCATGCCGAAGGAGATGTTTCCGGCCACCGTCATGTTCGGATAGAGCGCATAGCTCTGGAACACCATGGCGATGTCGCGCTTGGATGGGTGCAGATCGTTGATGGCGCGGCCGTCGACGCGGATTTCGCCCTCGGTGATCTGCTCCAGGCCGGCAATCGTGTTGAGCAAGGTGGACTTGCCGCAGCCGGACGGGCCGACCAGCACCAGGAAGCCGCCCTTTTCGAGCTCGACACCGATGCCCTTCAGGATCTCGACATTCCCGAAGCGCTTCTTCAGCCCATCAATTTCCAGAAAAGCCATGGTCGTTCCTTCCGAATTGATCAGCCCTTGACCGCGCCAGCCATCAGCCCGCGCACGAAATAGCGGCCGGCGACGACATAGACGATCAGGGTGGGCAGAGCCGCGATCATCGCGGCCGCCATGTTGACGTTGTATTCGACGACGCCGGTCGAGGTGTTGACGACGTTGTTGAGCGCCACCGTCATCGGCATGGAGTCGCCTGTGCCGGCGTAAGCCGAAGCGAACAGGAAGTCGTTCCAGATGTTGGTGAACTGGTAGATGACGGTGACGACGAAGATCGGCATCGAGTTCGGCAGCATGATGCGGCGGAAGATCTGGAAGAAGGAGGCGCCGTCGACCTGTGCGGCCTTGATCAGCTCGTTCGGGAATGCCTCGTAATAGTTGCGGAAAAACAGTGTGGTGAAGCCGATGCCGTAGACGACATGGACGAAGACCAGGTTGACCGTCGGATTGCCGAGACCGAAACTCGTACCCGTCGCATTCTGCAGCTTCACGCCGAAACGTCCCAGGCTGCCGAGGATGGTCGCCATCGGCAGCAGCACCGACTGGAACGGAATGAAGCAGGCAAACAGCATCAGCCCGAACACCAGCGTGGCGCCGCGAAAACGCCATTTGGTCAAGACGTAGCCGTTGAGCGCGCCGAGCATGGTCGAGATCAGTACGGCTGGAACCACCATCTTGATCGAGTTCCAGAAATAGCCCTTGATGCCGGCGCAGGTGAGGCCGACGCAGGTCTCGCCCCAGGCCTTCAGCCACGGGTCGAAGGTCGGCGCCGTGGGCAACGCCAGCATGTTGCCGTTCTGGATCTCGTCCATGGTCTTGAACGAGGTCACCAGCATGACGAACAGCGGCATCAGATAAAACAGCGCAAACAGCGCCAGAAGCCCGTAGATGACGATGCGGTTGAGGGTCTTGGTGCTCATGCCGCCGGAGGCCTTTTGGGAAGCAGCGGGGCGGGCAGGGGTGGCGACAGCGCTCATCGCGGCTTCTCCCTGAGTTCCGAATAGAGATAAGGCACGATGATGGCAACGATGGTCATCAGCATGATCACGGCACTGGCCGAGCCGACAGCCATTTCGTTGCGCTTGAACGTGTACTCATACATGAAGTTGGACGGCAGCCAGGCCGAGCCACCGGGGCCGCCGCTGGTCAGCGCCACCACCAGATCGTACGACTTGATGGCGAGGTGGGCGAGCACGATGAAGGCCGACAGGAAGATTGGCCGCAGCAGCGGAATGACGATGCGGCGATAGAGCTGGAAGGTGGTGGCACCGTCGATCTGCGCCGCCTTCATGATCTCGCCGTCAATGCCGCGCAGGCCGGCCAGGAACATCGCCATGATGAAGCCGGAGGCCTGCCAGACGCCGGCAATGACCACCGTGTAGATGACGAAATCCTTGTTCTTGATCCAGTCGAAATGGAAGCTCGTCCAGCCCCACTGATGCAGGGTCTGCTCAAGACCGAGGCCGGGGTCGAGGAACCATTTCCAGGCGACGCCGGTGACGATGAAGGACAGCGCCATCGGGTAGAGATAGATCGGCCGCAACACGCCTTCGCCGCGAATCTTCTGGTCGAGCAGGATGGCCAGGAACAGGCCGAGCGCCAGGCAGATGGCGATGTAGAGAAAGCCAAAAATGCCCATATTGACGATCGACGTGTACCAGCTCGATGGCGGGTCGGAGTCGAACGTCCAGCCCCACAGCCGTAGATACGCGCGTGGTCCGGTAATGACATAGGACGGGAAGGTCTTGGAATTGGTGAAGGACAGATAGACTGTCCACAGGATGAAGCCATAGACGAAGACGATGGTGATGGCGAAGCTCGGCGCCAGCACGATCTTCGGCAGCGCGTCCTGCAGTCGCGCGCGCACGGAGGGGCGAGACCGCTCGGGTGTCAGCTTGATCTGGGTCGTCGCTACACTGCTCATGAGGCTCCTCCCGTTCGGGTCGTCCGTGCTCTGCCGTCAGGAGGCAAGGCGGCCCCGTGCATACGGGTCTCTGGTCGGCATGGTGTTCAAGAGCGTTTTCACCGTTTCACGGAAACGGCGAACCTCTCTAACTCTTTCTTTTACGCAATTCCGGCCGGAAAACCGCTCACACTTTCCTGGAATTGCGCCAGCTGGCCAATCCTTAGGTGACACCTTCCCCGCCGAAGCGGGGAAGGTGTGTTTCTGGCCAGCGCTTACTTGGCGTCGTCGATTGCCTTGACCAGTTCGGTCACGGCTTCGTCCGAGGTCTTGATCTGACCGTGAACGAACTTCGAAACGACGTCCTTGTAGGCATTGGCGACCGCCGGAGGCGCGCCATAGCCCTGGGCAAGCGAGCCGAACAGTGTGCCGCCTTCGTTGGCAGCCTTCAGGTCGGCGATGCCCTTCTTGCCGCACGCGTCGAAGTCGGTGTCGGGAACGTCGGTACGGGCGGGAACCGAACCCTTGACGACGTTGAAGGCCGACTGGAAGCTCTTCGACAGGGTGGCGGTGGCCAACGCGACCTGGGCGGCCTTGCGGTCGTCCGGAACGTTGAACATGCCGAACATGTCGGAGTTGTAGACCACCGAGCCTTCCGTGCCCGGGAAGCGATAGCACAGGAAGTCGGTGCCCGGCGTTTTCTTGGCGGCGTTGAACTCGCCCTTGGCCCAGTCACCCATCACCTGCACCAGGGCATCGCCCTTGATGACCATGGCGGTGGCAAGGTTCCAGTCGCGGCCCGAGAAGTTCGGGTCGACATAGGTGACGAGCTTGGCGAGGTTGTCGAACGACTTCTTCATCGTGTCCGACTTGAGGGACTCGTCGTCGAGGTCGTTGAAGGCCTTCTTGTAGAACTCAGGTCCGCCGGTCGACAGCACAACCGAGTCGAACATGGTGGCTTCCTGCCAGTTCTGGCCGCCAAGGGCGAGCGGAATGACGCCAGCCGCCTTGGCTTTGTCGAGCAGGGCGACGAAGTCGTCGAAGGTCTTTGGCTCGGTGCCGCCGATCTTGTCCATCACCGCCTTGTTGATCCACAGCCAGTTGACGGAGTGGACGTTGACTGGAGCAGCGACCCACTTGCCGTCGTAGACGGAGAACTTCTGCAGGGCTGCCGGAACCGACTTGTCCCAGCCTTCCTTCTTCGCCGTCTCGGTCAGGTCGCCCATGACGCCGGCCGCCGCATAATCGAGCACGGTGTAGCCGAGCATCTGCGACGCGGTCGGGTAATTTCCGGCCGCGACCATCGCCTTCAGCGCAGTCATGGCGGCGTCGCCGCCACCACCGGCCACCGGCACGTCCTTCCAGGCATAGCCTTCCTTGGCAAGGTCGCCCTTGAGGACGTTGAGAGCAGCCGCTTCGCCGCCCGACGTCCACCAATGCAGCATCTGCACTTCCTTGACGTCCTCGGCATGGGCCGAGAAAGCAAAGGCCGTCGCAAGAGCCGTTCCGATAAGCAGTTTGCGCAACATGTACTACCTCCCTTGTTGCATTACACGACCGGTGGAAGCCCACCGGGTTCTTCCAAACTCAGCCGACCCACCAACCGGTGCGCTGGCCGCGATGAAACTGGATTGTCTTTTCCTCGGTATAATCCTCGACAGCGCGTTTGCCGAGTTCGCGTCCGATGCCGGACTGCTTGTAGCCCCCGAATGGCAACTCGGGAAAGCCTTCCATGAATGTGTTCACCCAAACGGTCCCCGAACGCACACCACGCGCCACCGACATACAAGTGTCGATGCTGGCGCTCCACACCCCTGCAGACAGACCATAGGGCGTGTTGTTGGCGATGTGCAACGCCTTTTCAATCGATCCAAAAGTCAGCACGGAGAGCACCGGGCCGAACACTTCCTCGCGCGCAATAGCCATGTCTTCGGTAACGCCGCGGATGATGGTCGGATCGAGATACTGGCCGGCATTGGACGCCAGCTGGCCGCCACCGCAATAGACATTGCTGCCGTCTTTTGCTGCCACCGCGACGTAACCCGCGACCTTGGTCAGATGGTCGGCTGATATCATCGCGCCAACCTTGGTTCGGTCGTCGAGTGGGTCGCCGACCGTTACCATGGCGGTGAGCGCCTTGACGGTGGCGAGGAAATCGTCGGCGATGGCTTCATGCACGATCAGCCGGCTGCCGGCATTGCAGCATTCGCCGGCGTTGAAGAAGCCGCCGAACACTGCTGCGTCAGCGGCCGCCTCGAGATCGGCATCGGGGAAGACGATCTGGCCGTTCTTGCCGCCGAGCTCCATCGAGACTTTCTTCAGCGACTGCGCGGCGGAAGCCATGGTCATCTTGCCGACGCGGGTAGAGCCGGTGAACGACACCATCTCGACCAGCGGATGGCTGACCATCGGCCCCCCGACATCGGCGCCGAGGCCGGCCAGGATGTTGACGACGCCCGCGGGCAGGCCGGCCTGCATCAGGATGTCGCCGAGCACGAAGGTCGAGGCCGAGGTCATTTCGCTCGGCTTGACCACCGCGGTGCAGCCGGCGGCGAGCGCGAAGGGCAGTTTCTGGCTGACGATCAGGAACGGGAAGTTCCACGGGGTGATGATCGAGACGACGCCGATCGGCTCGCGCAGGACGACGCCCAGCATGGCGTCGCCGAGATTGGCGTAGCTCTCGCCGTGCAGCGTGCGGGCGAGCGAGGCGGCATAACGCCAGATGTCGACGGAGCCGCCGATCTCGCCACGCGCCTGGGCGATCGGCTTGCCGGACTCCAGCGCATCGAGGCGGGCGATGTCTTCGAGCTGGGCCTCGATCAGGTCGGCCGTCTTGAGCAGGAAGGCTGCGCGCTCGGCCGCCTTCGTGCGCGGCCACGGGCCGGTCTCGAATGCCTTGTGCGCGGCCTGCATGGCCGCCTCCACCTCGGCCTCGCCGGCCTGCGCATAGCGCGAAACGGTGAAGCCATGGCCGGGGCTGTTGCGCGCAATCGTGCGGCCGTCACGGGCATCGACATGCTTGCCGTCGATCAGGAGCTTGTAAGCCTTCGGCGCCTTGGACGCCTCGGCCGGCATGGAAATGTTGAGCGGTGCGTTCATCATGCTTTCTCTAGGATCTTGAAAAGGCCGGCTTCTGCTTGGCCTTGAAGGCGCTCACGCCGGCTTTGAGGTCGCCGGTCAGCGCAACGAAGCCGCTGGCGAGCGCCTCGGTGGCGGCCGCACTTTCCTCGCCTTCGGCGACTGCGATCATCAGCTTGGCGGCTTCGGTTGCGAGCGGCCCGCGCCCGGCGATTTTTTCGGCCCAAGTCCTGGCCTCTGCCAGCGCCTGGCCGGTCTCGACCACGCGGTCAACGACGCCGAGTGCAAGCGCGTCGGAGGCGGCAAAGAGCTCGCCGCCGAGCGCCATGCGGCGCACGATCTGGGCCCCAAAGCGGCGCACGGCGCGCTGCGTGCCGGACCAACCGGGGACGACGCCGATCGATGTCTCGGGAAAGCCGAGCTTCACCTGCGTTTCGGCGACACGGAAGTCGCAGGCGACTGCCAGCTCCAGCCCGCCACCCAACGCATGGCCGGAAAGCACCGCGATGGTCGGCTGCCGCAGCCGCGCCAGTCGGTCGAAGACACGGTGGCCGTAGCGCACCCATTGCACCTGAAAGTCGGCAGCGCTCATTTGTGCCCAGGCCTCGACGTCGCCGCCGGCGCAAAAGCCTTTGCCTTCGCCGCGGATCAGCACGACGCGCACGCCTTCAGCCATTTCGGCTTCGTCGAGCGCTGTCTCGAGCGCGCGCAGCATCGGAATGTCCAGCGCGTTGAACTTCTCCGGCCGGCGCAGCGTGACGATGCCGATGGCGCCGTCCTGCTCGAAGGTGACGAGGCGCTCAGCCATGCGCGCCTCCGAGCGAAGCGCCACCATTCAGCGACAGGCCGATCGGCCGGTCCTGATAGAGAGCCGCCGGCGTGACCTTGAGATCGTTGGCGATGCCGAGCGGAATCTCTGACTGCGCCAACACATCGCGCTCGAGGTCGACGCCCGGCGCAAGTTCCGTCACCATCAGACAGTCCGGCGTCAGCTTCATCACGCAACGCTCGGTGACGTAGGTGATGTCCTGGCCTTGAGCGACGGCGCGCTTGCCGGAGAAGGAGATGTGTTCGACCTCGTTGACGACCTTCTTGACCTTGCCTTCCGCGTCGATGCGGATGCCGCCATCGGCGAGCGAAAGCTTGGCGCCGGCATTGAAGAAGCCGGAGAAGACGATCTTTTTCGCCCGTGCCGTGATGTCGACAAAGCCGCCGGCCCCGGCGGTGACATGTGGCCGGGCCGAGAGTTTCGACACGTTGACGGAGCCATGGCGGTCGATCTGCAAGAAGGAGAGCAGCGAGGCATCGAAGCCGCCGGCCTGGAAATAGATGAACTGGTGCGGCGAGGGCATGATCGCCTCGGCGTTGGAAGCGCAGCCGAACTTGAAATCGAGCAGCGGCACGCCGCCGACCGCGCCCTGCTCGATCACCCAGGTGACCTTGCCGTGCTGGCCTTCCTCGAGAAGGATACGCGGCACATTGGCCGAGATGCCGAAGCCGATATTGACGGCCATGCCATCGCGCAACTCCATGGCGACGCGGCGCGCGATTACTTTCTGGACGTTCATCTCGGCGTCGCGAAAGCTTGACAGCGGGCGGAAGATCTCGCCCGAAATCGCCGGGTCGTAAGGCGTCAGCGTCGTCTGCAACTGGTCCGGCGCCACCACGATGTGGTCTACCAGCACGCCGGGCACGCGCACGTCATGCGGCCTCAGCGTGCCGTTCTCGACGACGCGCTTGACCTGCGCAATGACGATGCCGCCATTGTTGCGCGCGGCGAGCGCCTGTTCGAGGCCGCCGAGATAGGCGCCTTCATGTTCATAGGTCAGGTTGCCGCGCTCGTCGGCGGTGGTGGCGCGGATGATCGAAATGTCAGGCACGATCGAGCGGAAATAGAGCCATTCCTCGCCGTCGAACTGCTGCACCGAGACGATCGGCTCGCTTGCCGCCGCGTTCATGGCGCAGCCCTGGTGGCGCGGGTCGGCAAAAGTGTCGAGGCCGACCTTGGTCAGCACGCCCGGCCGCTTGGCGGCGGCCTCGCGGTGCATGTCGAACAGGATGCCGGAGGGCACGTTGTAGGCGGCGACCGAATTGTCGCCGATCATCTTCCATATCTGCGGCGGCTCGGACGAGGAGGGGCCTGAGGGATAGGAGCCGCAGAGCGTGCGCTTCAACAAGCCGGGCTTGGCCAGATGGTCGATGCCCTTGATGCCATACATGTCGCCGGCGGCGATGGGGTGCAGCGTGGTGATGTCTTTGGGATGGCCTTCGGCGTCGAAGCGCTCGCCGATGGCGGCCAGCACGGCATCCGGGCAGCCGAGGCCGCTCGACGACGAGACGGAGACGGTCATGCCGTCCTTGATCAGGCTTGCTGCTTCAGCGGCGGAGACGAGCTTGCTCACGCGACACCTTTCGGATCGATAGTGACGGCCTTGCCGGATTTTGCCGACTGCAACGCTGCTTCGGCCGACGCCAGGGACCAGACGCCGTCCTCGCCGGTGGCGGAGGGCTGGCCTTCTCCACGCATGGCCGCATGGAACTGGCGCAGCGACCTGGCGTAGAGGTCTTCGCGGTCGAAGCTCAGTTCCTCCTCGCCTTTGGCGGTGCGTAGCAGCACCGAGCCGACTGGCTTCTGCGTCATCACATTTTTTGCGATCAGCGAACCTTCGGAACCATGCACCTCAAAGCCGGTATCGGCGAACTTGGTTGTGAAGCCTTCATGCGACTGGGCGATGATGCCCGACCCGAAGCGCCAGATGCACATGGCGCCGTCTTCCAGCCCGCTGCTGGCCATGCCGGCCAACTGGGTGAAGGCCGAAATCTCGACCGGGTCGTCGCCGAGCACGAAGCGCAGCGTGTCGGCATCATGCACGGTGATGTCGAGCACCACGCCGCCGCCGGCCTCAGGCTTGGTAATGCGCCAGCCCTGCAGGTTTTCCGGCAAATAGACGGAATGGAAGACGCGCGCGGCAATCGGCTTGCCGATATGGCCGGCTGATATGGCGTCGCGCATGGCGCGGTGGGCGCCGGCATTGCGCAGATGATGATTGGTGCCAAGCACGACACCGGCTTCCTTGGCGGCGGCGACCATTGTGCGCGCGTCGGCGCTGTTCAGCGCCAGCGGCTTTTCGCACAGAACATGCTTTCCCGCCTTGATCGCAGCCAATGCCTGTTCGAGATGCAGTTCATTGGTGGTCGAGATGTAGACGGCGTCGATTTCGGCGCCGAGCAAATCGTCCAGCGTCGAGACGGCAAGCGGAATATTCTGTTCCGCGGCATAAGTCTTGGCGCGCTGCGGACTGGAGCTCATCACCGCCGCGATCTCGCCACCCTCTTGCGCGCGGATGGCGTTGATCATGAACTGTTTGGCGATCGTGCTGGCGCCGATCAGTCCCCATTTGACGCTCATGCCGCGTCTCCCATTCCTGCTGATGTGTCCTGGGCGCCGCGATCGGGACCGCAGCTGTCCCTGACGACCAGATTGACGGCGCCGATATGGTCCTCGGCATGCGTGATGCGCGACTGGATCATCTTCAGCATGACGTGGGCGGCGCGTTCGCCGAGGCCGGGTGTGTCCACCGAGACGCTGGTCAGCGCCGGCATATAATGCTCGGCCTCGACCACGTCGTCGAAGCCGACGACGGCGAAATCCGCGCCGGGCTCCAGCCCGCGCTTGCGCAGCGCCAGCATGACGCCGAAGGCGACGGCGTCGTTGAAGCACAGCGCCGCCGTCGGCGGCTCGGCCATGGCAAGGGCGGTTTCCAGGCAGGCGATGCCGCCCCTGCGGCTGGTCTCGCCTTCGACGACAAGCACCTCGCGCCTGGCCATGCCCAATGTCTCGCAAGCTTCACGAAAACCGCCCAGGCGCTCCTGATAGACGACCAGGTCGGAGGTGCCGCCAAAGAAGGCCAGCCGGCGATGGCCCTTGCCGATCAGATGGGCGGCGGCGAGATACGCGCCGCGGTGGTTGTCAGGAGCGATCACCGGGATGCGGCTGTCCGGCAGGCGGCGCATGGCGAAGACGACCGGCACGCCCGCCATCTCGAGGCGACGGAAGGCGCCCGGCGTGGTGCCGCGCGCCGGTGACACGATCAGGCCTGCGACGCCCTGTTCCATCAGCGACTTCAGCACTTCTTCCTGGCGCACCGGGTTCTCCGCGGTGTTGGCGATGAAGGGCACGATGCCGGCTGACTGGAAGACGCGCTCCATGCCGACCGCCAGCTCGGCGAAAAAGGGGTTGGTGAGATCGTTGATGACCATGCCGATGACGTTGGAATGGGCTTTGCGCAGATTGGCGGCGCCGCGGTTGTAGACATAGCCGACATCCTCGATCGCCTTGCGAACCTTGACCGCGGTTTCAGGCCGGATCAGCCCTGAGCCTTGCAGCACAAGCGACACCGTCGATTTGGACACACCAGCCTCGCGGGCGATGTCCAGGATCGTTGCCTTGGCCCGGCTGGCCATGTCGGTGGTTTCCTCCGCCTGAATGAGAAAATCTATTGGAACGTTCTAATCACTCTGCCAAACGAGAGTCAATCGGGATTCTTGCGGAGATCGAAAAGGTGATGAATGTGGTTCCTAGCAAGACTCTTAGCCTTCTTCAACGTTTGGGCCGGTTCAATCGCCGGAATCATAAAGTTCCTTGATTTATTGGAACGTTCCATTTATAGGATGCCGAAAACGGAGGTTGCCATGGATATCACCCTGCCTACGCAGAATGGCGGCCGCGTCAGCTACAAGCTCGCGGGCAGTCCGGTCGAGCCCGTAATCGGTGCGGTTTTCCCGCGCATCGCCTATGCCGCTGCCCATGTCGTCGCCGACCCTTTCGCGATGATCGACCCCTGGTCGAAGCCTGCGGTCGATTGGGACAAGACGATGGCGTTTCGGCATCATTTGTGGCGGCTTGGCTTCCGCATCGCCGAGGCGATGGACACCTCCCAGCGCGGCATGGGTTTCCACTGGGCGAATGCGCAGGAATTGATCCGCCGCTCGATCGCCGAGGCGCGCAGCGTCGAAGGCGCAGACCTCGCCTCGGGCGCCGGCACCGATCATCTGGCGCCGGCCGCTGCCAGAACGCTCGACGATGTGATCGCCGCCTATGAGGAGCAGTTCACCTTCATCGAAGGCGAGGGCGGCAAGGCGATCATGATGGCCAGCCGGTCGCTGGCGACGGTCGCAAAAGATCCGGACGACTATATCAGGGTCTACGATCGCATCCTCAGCCAGGCATCCGGCAAGGTCATCCTGCACTGGCTGGGCGACATGTTCGATCCGGCGTTGCAGGGATATTGGGGCAGTGGGAATTTCGAGGCTGCGCTCGACACCGTCGTCGCCATCATCGAGCGCCATGCTAATAAGGTCGAGGGGATAAAGATATCGCTGCTCGATGCCGGCAAGGAAGTTGCCTTGCGCAACCGGCTGCCGGAAGGCGTCGTCATGTTCACTGGCGACGATTTCAACTATCCCGAACTGATTGCCGGCGACGGGAAGCGGCACTCGCACGCTTTGCTCGGCATATTCGATGCCATCGCGCCGGTCGCCAGTGCGGCGCTGGCGAAACTGGTTGAGGGCGACCGCGCCGGCTATGACGCGCTGATGGCGCCGACAGTGCCGTTGTCGCGCAAGATCTTCGAGGCGCCGACGGAGTATTACAAGGCCGGCATCGTCTTCATGGCCTGGCTCAACGGCCATCAGGACCATTTCGCCATGGTCGGCGGCATGCAGTCGGCGCGCGGCATCCTGCACTATGCCGACATCTTCCGCCTTGCCGACCAGGCAGGGTTGCTCGCCGATCCCGAGCTTGCGCTGGCCAGGATGAAGCATTTCTGCGCGGTTGCAGGTGCCTGAGAACGACACAATCGCTGGCTGAAACCTGTCCCCCGTATGGGGGATTTGCGTTCTCGCGCCAAATCTGTATTCGGTTGCCGGGATTGGATGCGGACGGAGCGGCAATGACGGAAAAAGTGGCGCTCATCACCGGGGTTACCGGGCAGGACGGGGCCTATCTCGCAGAATTGCTTCTGCAGAAGGGCTATATTGTCCATGGCGTCAAACGCCGCTCGTCCTCGTTCAACACCGAGCGCGTTGACGACATCTATGTCGATCCGCACGAGCGCGGTGCGCGTTTCTTCCTGCATTATGGCGACCTGACCGACGCGACCAACCTTATTCGCCTGGTGCAGGAGACACAGCCCGGCGAGATCTACAATCTCGGCGCCCAGAGTCATGTCCAGGTGAGTTTCGAGACGCCGGAATACACCGGCAATGCCGATGCGCTGGGAACACTCAGGCTGCTCGAGGCGATCCGCATCCTGCGCCTGGAGAAGTCGGTGCGCTTCTATCAGGCATCGACGTCGGAGCTTTACGGCAAGGCGCGCGAGGTCCCGCAAAGCGAGGCGACGCCCTTCCATCCGCGCTCGCCCTATGCCGCGGCCAAGCTTTACGCCTACTGGATCACGGTCAACTACCGCGAGGCTTACGGCATGTTCGCCGCCAACGGAATCCTGTTCAACCACGAAAGCCCGACACGCGGCGAAACCTTCGTCACCCGCAAGATCACGCGGGCCGTCGCCTCGATCCATCACGGCCTTCAGGCCACGCTCTATCTCGGCAATCTCGACGCCAAGCGTGACTGGGGCCATGCGCGCGACTATGTGGAGGGCATGTGGCGCATTCTGCAGCACAGTGAAGCCGACGATTTCGTGCTGGCGACCGGTGAGGCGCATTCGGTGCGCGAATTCGTCGAACTGGCTTTTGCCGAGACCGGACGCACCATCCGCTGGCAAGGCGAGGGTGTCGATGAAGTCGGTGTCGATGCCGGTTCGGGCACTGTCCTGGTGCGCATCGATCCGCGCTATTTCCGGCCGACCGAGGTCGACCTGCTGCTCGGCGACCCCGCCAAGGCCAAAGCCAGGCTGGGGTGGTCGCACACGACCTTCTTCAGGGATCTGGTGGCGGAAATGGTGCAGGCCGATCTGGCGCGCACCGCCGGCGGCACGCGGCAGAACAGCCGTTCTGCGTGAGGCAGGTTCATGGACGCGACATTTGATCTGAAAGGCAAGCGTGTCTTCGTCGCCGGGCATCGCGGCATGGTCGGTTCGGCCGTCGTGCGCCGGCTGGCGAGCGAGGACTGCGAGATACTCACCGTATCGCGCGACAGGCTCGACCTGCTCGACCAGGCAGGGGTGCAGCGCTGGATGGCCGAGCACAGGCCGGATGCGGTGGTGATGGCGGCCGCCAAGGTCGGCGGTATCCTGGCCAATGACCGGTTCCCGGTCGATTTCCTGCAGGACAATTTGGTCATGCAGGGCAATGTCATCGACGGCGCCTTTCGCAGCGAGGTCGGCAAGCTTTTGTTTCTCGGCTCGTCCTGCATCTATCCAAAGCTCGCGCCGCAGCCGATCAGGGAAGACGCCCTGCTGACCGGGCCGCTCGAGCCGACCAACGAATGGTACGCGATCGCGAAGATCGCCGGGCTGAAACTGTGCCAGGCCTATCGGCGCCAGCATGGGGTCGACTATATCTCGGCGATGCCGGCCAGCCTCTACGGACCGGGTGACAATTTCGACCTGCAGAGCAGCCATGTCGTGCCGGCCCTGATGCGAAAGGCGCATGCGCTGGCGCTGAGCGGCGGCAACAGCCTCAATGTCTGGGGCTCGGGCACGCCACGGCGTGAATTCCTGCATGTCGACGACGCCGCCGATGCCTTGGTCTGGCTGTTGAAGAATTATGCCGGCGACGGCCACGTCAATGTCGGTTCGGGCGAGGATGTCACCATTGCCGAGCTTGCCCAGACCGTCGCATCGGTCGCCGGCGTCGAGGCTAATATCGCCTTCGATACGACCAAGCCAGACGGCACGCTGCGCAAGTTGATGGATGTTTCGCGGCTGTTTGCAACGGGATGGCGCCCGCGCTACGCACTTCGCGGTGGATTGGAACAGACATATGCGTGGTTTCTCAACCATGTTGAGAAGGGTGATGTCCGCCTCGGCGCGGCCTGATTCAATTTTCCTTGAACCATTTCGCTGCCGCCCGCGACCAAGCGGTGTGTAGCAAACACGGTCCATCAAGGAGAACGTCAATGTTTATCACTTCAAGAAACGTCTTTCTCGCCGCCATCGCGGTTTCGGTGCTGGCAGGGTGTCAGACGGCACCGCCGAGGGAATGCGAGAAGACCAAGCCCGGTGTCACCTACAACGGCCAATGCTGCGGCATCGGCACACCGTGCCGTGAAGGCAACAACACCCCTCATGACAAGCCCGACAGGCCCGATCCGCGGCCGCAGTGATCCGCGAGCCTGAAACGTCCCGTCACGTGCCGGGACGCTTTCGCCCTCCGACAGGGTGGATTTACGGATCGGAAGGCCGCTACCCGGTTCCTTGCTGGCCGGCATTTGAATACGAAACGGGACGGCGGGGCAGTAGACGATGCGGTCGCGCAGATCGCGCGAAAACTTCCCGCCGGATCTGTACTTCAACGGGCTGTTCGAATGTTCGAAGAGAAGGTCCCGGAGAAACTCAGATTTCTGCTTTCCGACGATGCCAAGGATGGCCACAAAAAAATTTCGAGATGCTCTTGAACTCATTTGGGGCGCCTCCTAATTCGATTTCCGCCAAGGCCATAAGGCTCGGCAAAATGGCGGCGCCGCTGGGGCGGCGCCCTTGTACCCATGTTGCTTCAAGGAGGATGTGGCTATGAGAACCTTTGATACCCTCTATCGGACCACCGTCGGTTTCGACCGGCTTTTCGACATGCTCGACAGCGGCACGCGTCCAGACTGGCCGCCCTATAACATCGAGAAGGTCGACGAGAACGATTACCGTATCTCGATGGCCATCGCAGGCTTCAGCCAGGATGAGGTCGAGCTTACCCAGCATGGACCCGAACTGGTCGTGGTAGGCCAGAAAGCTGATGATCAGAGCGGACGCCAGCTGCTGCACCAGGGCATCGCCTACCGCAGTTTCAGGCAGACGTTCAAGCTTGCCGACCACATGAAGATCAAGGCAGCCAAACTGGAGAATGGCCTCCTCTCGATCGACATTGTCCGCGAGATTCCCGAAGAGCTGAAGCCGCGCCGCATCAGCATCGGCGTGGGCGACACGCCGACGGCCGCCACTCAGATCACGCAAGACACGGACCGCGCGCGTAAAGCCGCGTAATCCTGTCGATCTGTCACACTTTGAACTGCGGGTCCGCCTCCCGGTTTTCGGCCGGGAGGCTGTGATTGCGGAGAAACGAAGATGATCACTGCAGGACGTACTGGCGCGCCTCTGTCGCGCGCCCGCAGTTGGCCTGGACCGCGCAAACCATGAAACTCAATGGTTCGTTCGATTTGGAGGATCATATGAACGATCGGATGTTCGACAGCGCCGTTTTCGTGAAAAGCGGCGACAACCTTGTTCAGGAAATCACGTGTCTCGAGGATGCTCTGGAGTTCCTCTATGAATGGCCAAAGGACAGGCGCGGCCCCATTCACCAAACCGCATTGCGGGCCTGCCAGCGAGCTTTCGATAGCGATTATCCGCTTTCCGCAGCCAGAGACGCGTTCAGCGGTTTTGCGAAAGCAGCCAGAATCCTTGAAGAAGCATCCACGACAATGCCGTGGATGATGGGCAGAGGTGGCGAAGGCGGAGGAGTGACTGCCTAAAGCGCGTCGCGCTGAAACCGATTCATGCGACACGCTTTAAGTCTTTGTTTTGATGCATGTCGTTGTCCCAGACCCGCGGCACACTTCTGGGTGACATGCATTAGGAAAGGAGGTCATGATGCTATCGAAACCTTTTGAAAAGCCGGTCCGGGTGTGGGTGGGCTTGGGCTTTCCCCGCCAACTCAACACGGTCGCGGATGCCTATCAATTCGCAGCCGAATGGTGTGGCAACAGCCCGGAGCAGAGAGCTGCTATTCGCGCTTGCAAAGCCGCTCTGATTGGTGATGTGGAACCCGAGACAGCACGAGGCGTCTTCGTCGCGTTCGCTCGCAAGAAGGATATTCTTGTGGAGGACGGCATCGAGCCTGCGCCTTCAAGGACGCTAAGCCCGCACCACGTCTAAAGCGCGTCGCGTTTGAACGGACTCAGACGACGCGCTTTAGGTCTTTGTTTTTATGCATGTCGTAGTCTCAAAACCGGGGCCACTTTTGAGCGCCATGCATTAGAATGTCCACAAACACGAGGCGGCTGCCATAAGCGGTGGCCGCCTTACCGGCTAAGTCGTCGAAGGGGTGCGCCAAAAACGGGCTTGGCTAAGTTATCGAAAGGATGGTGGGCGTGACAGGGATTGAACCTGTGACCCCTGCAATGTCAATGCAGTGCTCTCCCGCTGAGCTACACGCCCATCCGAAGCCGCGCATACACCATTTTTGGTCCAGCGCGTCAATAGCCGGAAAAGGGAAAGAAGGGCTCGTTTGTCGCGCCGCCGACGAAGCGGCGAGATCACACCGTCCGCGCTTCAGGCGGCCTGCAGCATTTTTTCGACCTCGTTGACGAGATCGCGCAGGTGGAAGGGCTTGGACAGCACCTTGGCGTCTTTCGGCGCCTTGGAATCGGGGTTGAGCGCGACGGCCGCGAAACCGGTGATGAACATCACCTTGAGGTCGGGATCGATCTCGGTGGCGCGGCGGGCGAGTTCGATGCCGTCCATCTCCGGCATGACGATATCGGTCAGCAGCAGGGAGAAAGGTTCTTCGCGCAGCCGCTCGTAGGCGCTGGCGCCATTGTCGAAATCGCTGACGTGGTAGCCGGCCCGCTCCAGTGCCTTGACCAGGAACCGGCGCATGTCGTCGTCGTCTTCCGCCAGCAGAATGCGTGCCATCTTGTCCCGTCCGAATCACCCCAGCCAAGCCTGCCGTCCGGCAAGCCCGTTAACCATCCTGTATATGAGGAGCTGACGGTAAACATCAAGTGAACGTTGGCGGCATTAATCCTGATTTGACGGGGTTCCTGACATGCCGAAATGCTGGACATGCGGCCGATGAGGTGGCAGTTTCCCATCATGATGCATTGCTGTTTCCGGGTTCGTTCAAATTGACGACGGCAGCCGAAGATTTTTCGGTCGTTCCACCCTTCGAAATCCGATCGGGCGCCGAGCAGCGCGTTCCCTTCGTCTTCAACTCACCGCATAGCGGCCGCTATTATCCAGACCGCTTCCTGGCCATGGCGCGGCTCGACCGGAGCGCCATCCGCCGCTCCGAGGATTGCTATGTCGACGAACTGTTCGGCGGCGCGGTGGCGCTGGGCGCGCCGATGCTGGCGGCGAATTTTCCGCGCGCCTATCTCGACGTCAATCGCGAACCCTGGGAACTCGACCCGCGCATGTTCGCCGAGCCGGTGCCGTCCTTCTGCAACATCCGCTCGGCGCGCGTTGCCGGCGGGCTCGGCACCGTGCCCAAGCTGGTGGGTGAGGGGCTCGACATCTATTCCGGCCGTCTGCCGCTGGCGGAGGCCGTCCAGCGCATAGAGGCGGTCTACAAACCCTATCACGAGACGCTGAAGCGGCTATTGACCAGAACCCATGCCAGGTTCGGCTATGCCGTGCTGATCGACTGCCATTCGATGCCGGCGAGCATCAGGGTGGGCGACAGCGGCCTGCGGCCGGATTTCATCGTCGGCGACCGTTTCGGCATCTCGGCCACGGCAGCCCTGACCGAGACGGCGATCGGCCTGCTCATCGGCATGGGCTACACCGTCGCCCACAACAAACCCTATGCAGGCGGCTTCATCACCGAGCATTACGGCCGGCCGGCGCGCCATCTGCATGCGCTGCAGATCGAGGTCAATCGCGGCCTCTACATGAATGAGCGGACGTTCCAGAAATCGGCCGGCTTCGATGCGCTGGCCGACGATATGGCGCGCTTTTCGGCCGACCTGATGGCGATGCCCGACCACCACTTCATAGACCTGCCGCTGGCCGCCGAATAACACCGAGCGGCGGCTGTTCATGAGATCCCGCGCTGGCCATCCCGCAGCGTAAAAAAAGACCGCATCGTTTGCACGACACGGTCGAAGTCTAGGGAGGAAACGCCCAAGGAGGGCATGGACAGGAAAACCTGTCCGAGAACAAATTTATTGTGCGATGCACAAATGTCAATCGATCCCACGCTTTTTTAATTCACTCTGATGTGAAAATGCGTTTCGGTGGCGCCGATGTGTGACATTTCGGCAACGCTGATGTCTCTAATAATCGATAAACCGGCTTGTTTTGGCGGGAAAGTGCCTGCAGACCGGGTTGGCACTCTGCAATGCGGGAGAATCACGTGGACATCAGCATCGATTTCATGCGCCGGATCGCGCAAGCGGCGGCGGCTGAAACCTTGCCGCGTTTCCGCGCACAGGGCGCGGTGGCCAACAAGGAAAAAGGCAGTTTCGACCCGGTCACCGAGGCCGACCGCGAGGCCGAGCGCGCCATCCGGGCGCTGATCTCGGCTGAGTATCCCGATCACGGTATCCTTGGCGAAGAACATGGCAGCGAAAACATCTCCTCAAGGCATGTCTGGGTGATCGATCCGATCGATGGTACCCGCGCCTTCATCTCAGGCCTGCCGGTGTGGGGAACGCTGGTCGGATTGACGGTCGACGGTGACGCCGTCGCCGGTATGATGGCGCAGCCGTTCACCGGCGAGCTGTTCTACGCCAACGCTTCCGGCTCCCACTACGAAGGCCCCGGTGGGCCGCGGAAGCTGTCGACCCGCAAGAGGACGAAGCTTGACGAGGCGACCTTGTTCACCACCACGCCGGCGCTTTTCAAGGGCGAGGCGCGCACCCGCTACGACGCGTTCGAGAAACAGATCCAGCTCGCCCGCTACGGAGCCGATTGCTACGCCTTTGCCATGATCGCGTCCGGCAGCGTCGACATCGTCGCCGATCCCGGATTGAAACCCTACGACATCGTGGCGCTGATCCCGATCATCGAAAAGGCCGGCGGCGTCATCACCACATTCGAGGGCGGTCCGGCGGAAAAGGGCGGCGACATCCTGGCCGCCGCAACGCCGGAGCTTCACGCGGCTGCAATGGCAGCCCTGCGCGGCTGATAGTCGACCCGATCAGCGCGGCTTGATCGAGCGCTGGAATTCCGCCGGCGTTCGCCCGTAGACCTGCCTGAACGCTGAGCTGAAATGGCTGTGGCTGGAGAAGCCGAGGTCCAGGCCGAGCGTGGTCAGATTGTCGTAGCGGCCAAGCAGGTCGAGCGCGCGCGCCAGCCGCAGGCGCAGATGGTAGCGATAGAGCGGCATCGCCTCGACCTGCTGGAAAACTTGCGTGAGATAAACCGGTGATACCCCGACTTCAGCGGCGATCTCGGCCAGCGTCCAGCGCCGCGAAAGATCCGAGGACAGGACGAGCTTGGCGCGATCGACCAGCTTCTGCCGGCCAGCGCTGGCGCCGGCGGCATGCGAGGTGCGCTCGCCGAGGGAGCGCCGCACCAGCGTCAGCGCAAGGGTTTCGGCCTCCAGCGTTTCGGCAATGTTGCGGCTCAGGCTGTGGCGCAGCACCGCCACCAGCGCCTGAGCCCGCGGGTCGATGCGGCGGCGCTGACGACGAAACGCCACGGCGCTGCCCGAGCGCAACTGCTCCTTCGGCGTCAACTCCTGCAGTTGCGCCTCCTCGACAACGAGATCGAGGCAGGAATCGCCACCCTCGACGGGATGGCTGATCCGGTAGCCTTCGGCGTTGTTGAAGAACAACAACTGGTTGGCTTCGGCGACCGCATCGTTGCGGCCGACATGGCGCACGAAGACGCCGCGATAGGGAAACACAAGATGCGTGGCAGCGGTGCACTCTTCTTCGCTCTTGTGCCGGCATTCGCCGCCGCAGACGACATCCCTCACCCTGACGGTGCCGGTGTCCAGAAGCGTCTGTACCGTGAACTGCGACATGGTGAGCTGAGACATGGCCGTGGCATTCTACCCTTGCACCGAAAGCTGCTCCGGCACATTAGGCGATTGGCCCGTCCAAACCTGTCAGGAGACTTCACCTGGCGGGCCCTTCGTAACGGCCATGGCTCAGTCCCACAAACGGCGCATGTATTCGCAGTGAGCGTCGCTGCGCGACAGGCCGATGTCCTTGAGCTGTTCGTCGGTCATTTCGAGCAAGGCAAGGCGGCTTCGGCGCCTTTCCAGTTGACGGCCGATCCAGTTGGCCGCCGCGATGCCTTGTGTCCGCAAGGACCGCCAGAAGGTCGCGGTTTGAGTTGTCGGCTGATGTGCGAGGCATTGCGCCGCCGCTGCATGATCGGGGCGCATCGCTCAGGCTTCCCCGTTGCCGGCCACTGATGCGCCGGCCACCGAGGCGCCGGCTTCGTTCAGCGCAATCGCGCATTCCTCGCAGCAGACCTCGACGGTCTTGCCGCCGACCTTGACGCGGATCGGGTTGGCGTCCAGCTGGCAATCGCAGGCAGCGCAGGTTTTCTCGGTCATGACGTCATCTCCTTGGCGTTCAGTACGCGGAGAGATGAGCATTCCGGGGCGGCACCGGCTGTCAGAATCTTTAGCTCTTTGGGTGCTGCCGGCGCTGCTCCTGACAGAAGGCTGTCAGCAGGCACAAGCTCAAGGCGCCGCAACATGCAGCGCCGGCGGCATCAGGCTGTGGGGTCGTCGTTGCCGGGTATGAAGGCGTCGAAGGCGGCGAGCAACTGCTCGCGATAGACATCGGCCTCCTGCAGGATCTCGTGTTTCGAGCCATCGATCATCAGCAGCGAGCCGAGGCGCAGACGCCTGGCATAGGCTTCCACGGCCTTGGTCGAGACGACCTGATCGGCGCCGGCGGCGATCATCAGCAGCGGCACCTGGATCCTGGCCATGAAGTCGGGCTCGCTGATGGCTTCGCCTGCCTTGATTGCCGCCTGCAGCCAGCGGATCGTCGGCCCGCCGAGCGCCAGTTGCGGATAGTGCTCGTAGATTTTCGTGTTGCGCTGATAGCGCCCGGGGTCCGATGTCACCTTGTTGAGGGCGAAGGGCAGGGTTTCCCTGGGACGCGGACCCCAGGCGGCGTAGAGCCGGCCGAGGCCGAGAAAGCACAATATCGAGCAGACGCGGCGCGCGGTTTTTGCCGACACGGGCGAGTCGGGCACCGTCAGGAAAGGCGCAATCAGCACCATGCGACGCACCCGGTTGACCATCGACGGCGCCGCGAGCAGCGCGATCACGGCGCCCATCGAATGGGCGAGGATGTAATACGGGCCGCGGCAGTCGGGCAGCACGATATCCTCGAAGAACTGTTCGAGGTCGCCGGTGTAATCGTAGAAAGAGCGGACATAGCCGCGTTGCGGATCGGCGATCAGCCGGTCGGAATCGCCCTGGCCGCGCCAGTCGAGCGTGGCGACGCCGAGGCCGCGGTCGGTCAGGTTGCGGATGGTTTCGAAATACTTCTCGATGCACTCGTTGCGGCCGGGCAGCAGCACGACGGTGCCTTTCAGCGGCCGGGTGACCGCGGCAAACAGGCCGTAGCGGATCTTCTTGCCGTCGCGCGTGGTGAAAAAGCCGCCGGCGACATTTTGCGGCGGCGGATTGCCTGGCGTGGGATGGAAGAGATCCGTCATTAGGCGCTTGCGTCTTCGTGGTGTCTCACCCGGCAGGGCGTCGGCATGGTGATAGACGCCAATGGATGAAAAGCAAAGGGAGGACGCCAAGGGGGCGGACGAACGACAAGCAAGGCCGGAAGCAGCCTGCGGCGGCGTGCTTCCGGCCTCTGTCGATCCGGGAGGAAGGGACGTTACACCCGGTCGGCCTCGTCGCGGCGCTTTCATCCGGCGCCGCCTGGTTCTTTATCCTGGGGGCACTCTAGCGCCGGCCGGCTGAACGGGCGCCGAAGCAGCGGTTCATCTGCCGTTCATCGACGCCTCGATTGGCGCTCTTCAAAAATCCTTGAAATGCGCTTTTGCGCTCCCCAAATGTCGGATGCAGCCGCCGATGTCGGGGCTGCTGGTCCACCCGAAACGCCTTTCCAGGGTTTCGCACCGGCCACACGCAAACATGTTGCTCAACAGGAGAACACCTCATGCGTCACGTTGATTTTTCCCCGCTCTATCGCTCGACCGTCGGCTTCGACCGCCTGTTCACCATGCTCGACTCGCTGGCCCAGCCCGATGGCGCGCAGACCTATCCGCCCTACAACATCGAGCGCACCGGCGAGGACGCCTATCGCATCTCGATGGCGGTTGCCGGCTTCTCGGACGAAGAGATTTCGATCGAAGCCCACCGCAACGTGCTGACCGTCAAGGGTGAGCGCAAGGAAGAGGGCAATGGCGAAGGCTCCGAGCTGCTCTACCGCGGCATTGCCTCGCGTTCGTTCGAGCGCCGCTTCCAGCTTGCCGACCATGTCGAGGTCGTCGGCGCCACCCTGAAGAACGGCCTGCTTTTCGTCGACCTTAAGCGCAACATCCCCGAGGAGCTGAAGCCGCGCAAGATCGCGATTACCGCCTCTTCGGCCAACGCCAAGCAGATCGAGGCCAAGAACGCCGCGTGATCAAGACGGCGGCGTCACAACGCCCAAGGTTGAAAGCGTCTCCTCCCGAGACGAAAGCGGCGCCGCGAGGCGCCGCTTTTTTTCGCCGCAGCCTCTGTCACCCCAACCGAAGAGTTCTGGCTCTTTTGCGGCGGGCGCCGTCTTCCCATGAAGGGCGATGTCTGATCTCTCGGCTGATTTTTCCCTGGCCCTAACGGCAACCATTGCGGTGACCTTCCTGCTGGCCGGCATCGTCAAGGGCGTTACCGGTATGGGACTGCCGACGTTGGCGATGGGGCTGCTGGGCACAATCATGCCGCCGGTCGCCGCGGCTTCGCTGCTGATCGTGCCGTCCTTCGTCACCAATATCTGGCAGCTGTTTGCCGGCCCGAGCTTCGGCTGGATCCTCAGGCGGCTGTGGCTGATGATGGTCGGCATCGTCGCCGGCACGCTGGCCGGCTCATGGCTGCTGGCCAGCGACAATGTCAAATGGACGACGGCCGGCCTCGGGGCGGCGCTGATCGTCTATGCCGTCTATACGCTGCTGGCGCGGCAGTTGACGGTTCCCGCGTCAGCCGAGCGATGGTCGTCGCCCATCGTCGGTTTCCTTACCGGCCTCGTCACCGGCGGCACCGTCGTGTTCGTCGTGCCCGCTGTACCTTACATTCAGGCGCTGGGCTTGAGCCGTGACGATCTGATCCAGGCGCTCGGCCTGTCCTTCACCGTGTCGACGATCGCGCTCGCTGCCGGCCTTGCCTCGCACGGCGCGTTCCAGGTCGGGCATGTCGCCATGTCGTCGCTGGCGGTTGCGCCGGCCTTGCTCGGCATGTGGCTCGGACAGTTGCTCCGGCAGCGGATCAGCCCGGCGACCTTCCGGCGCTGGTTTCTTATTTTCCTGATCTTGCTTGGCCTCGAGCTTTTGGCGCGGCCTTTCCTTGCTTAGCGACCGGTGCCGGTTGCGAGAACGGCCTCGACGTTTTGCCGGTGGACGGGCTCGTACAGCGCGAAGTACTCGACCGCGCCCGTGGCGAACATGTCGGCGCCGAAGGTTTTCAGATCCTGCTTCGCAAGATCAGGCTCATGCCGGCAGCGAAGCAGTTTTTGAACGTAGGCTTGCGTGGCGGCGATGAGGCCTTTGTCGTAGCCGCCTCGCTCAATCGCTTCGAGCGAGCCGTGATTGGGCAAGATGCGGTCTATCGGCCACCCGCTCATGCGTTCGAGATCGACCAGATGTTGCGCCAGCCGATCCGCCTCGCTGACAAAGGTGATCGGATCCTCCAGCGTGTCGCCTGCCAGCAGCAGGCCGATCCCAGCCATGAACAGCACCGTGCCGTCATGGCTGTGGATTTCGACCTGACGCAGTTCGACGGCGATTGATCCAACGGCGAGGTCAAGACTGCCTTCGAAGGTCCTGTTCGGCAGCACGAGAGGCTTGATCGGTGGAACACCGCTTTCGATCTCAGCCCGGTTGTTCGCGAGCGCCGAGGCGGTGAGCGTGTTGGCGATAATCTCGCAATCCTGAAACACCTCATTGCCGGCAATATGATCGTCATGCCAGTGGCTGAGCACGACCCGGATCGATGTTGCGCCCATGTCTTCGAGCGTCTGCCTGATGAAGCGCGCGTGAGGCAGCGAAATATGCGTGTCGTAGACAAGCGCCTGCGAGCCGTCGACGATCGCATAGGTGCAGATGCCGAGGGCATAGGCGCCGTCGTCCAGCCAGTTCGGCTCGTCCGACCAGGCGCGAACGCCGTCAACGCGGCCATCGTAGAAGCCGAGCACGTTTGGCGCCGGGCGAACCAGCCGCATGGTTGAGCCGAGAGGTGGCTTTGTCATTGGCGCGGTCTCGCGGGTTCAGGCGATCATCTGGCCGAAGCGATCGACCTCATCTGAAGTCGTGGCAAAGCTGGTGACGAAGCGATAGAGCAACTCGTCCTCGCCGACATGGCCGTCGAAGCCGTGCGGCCGGTGCCAGTCGTAAAAGGCGGCGCCGACGGATTGCAGCCTTTCGGCTTCCGCCTTTTTCATCACCGCGAACACCTCGTTGGCCTGCGGCAACCAAGCGAGCTTAGCCGTTGCCGAATCCTCGATCGCAGCCGCCAGGCGCGCGGCCATGGCATTGGCATGACGGGCCGTGTCCAGCCACAGGCCGTCCGTGAAGTAGGCGTCGAACTGCGCTGCGATGAAGCGCGACTTGGAGAACAGCTGTGCGGCGCGCTTGCGCAGGAAGGACAGCTCCTTGGCGCGGTCTAGATCGAACAGCACCACCGCTTCGGCGCACCAGCAGCCGTTCTTGGTGCCGCCGAACGAGACGATATCGACGCCGCGCTTCCAGGTCATTTCGGCCGGCGTCGTCTCAAGCGCGACCAATGCGTTGGCAAAACGGGCGCCGTCCATATGCAGCGGCAGGGAAAAGCGTTTGGCGATCTCCGAAATGGTGGAAATGTCGTCGAGCCCGTACACTGTGCCGACTTCGGTCGATTGGGTGATCGAGACGGCCGTCGGGCGTCCCCAATGGACGATTTCGGGTGCGAAACGGGCGACGGCCCGTTCAAGATTGTGCGGGTCGATCTTGCCCAGGGCGCCGTCGACAGCATGGAGACGCGAGCCGCCGCTGAAATATTCCGGCGCGCCGCATTCGTCCTCGATGATGTGCGATTCGCGGTGCGCAAAGGAAATGCCGCCGGGCTTGTTGTAAGCGGCCAGGGACAGCGAGTTGGCCGCCGTGCCGGTAGCGACGAAGAACACCGCGACCTCGCGTTCGAAGATCTCGCTGAAACGCTGGTAGACGGCGCGGTCGAGATCGCCATCGCCATAGGCGGTCGAAAAGCCGCCGGCGTTGGCTGACAGCCCGGCGGCAATGTTGGAATGGACGCCCGCCCAGTTGTCGGATGCAAAGAACATCAGGAAAGTCCCTGTCTGGTTGAGAAAGTCTGGTTGCGACAAGAGCGCGACCATGGCCGTTTCGGGGTTTGACGCGCAAGGGCCAAGGGCTGAAAAAGCGGTAAAGCCAAAGGCGATCACGAAGGAGTGCCGGGACCGAAATTTCGTTTCGACAGCGCCCGACGTAATTTTCTGTCGCCAAACGTCCAAGAATTTGGTGAATCGGTCTTGTGTACGCCCAGGATTTCTGACATAAAAATTTAGGACAGTAGTGCTGTCTTATTTTGTCGCACAAGTCAGGCTGGATTGGCGTATCATTTGGGCCACTCCGGCCGTTGCCGCGAGCGACGGGTAGACGGCTCGGCTGTGGCCTGTACGATACCGGATACGAACCGGCGGTGCACCGCACGGTCCGCCAAGGATTTCGAAAAGACGTGCCGCAAGATGAGAGCGGAAGCCAGTCGCTTCCCAAGGTAGACCAGCGCCCCAAATGCTAGACGTGCAAGGGGCCGGAACGGAGGACAGGACGATGACGGAACTGACGCCATCTGCGATTATCGGCCAGGCCGCGGAGACGAAAGCGGCAGCCGTTAAAAATACCGTTCTGACCAAAGAAGGCCAGACCACCAACGGCCTGACCACCAATGGCCTGACCACCAATGGCATGGCCGCGCAGGGTCTCTACGATCCGCGCAACGAGCATGACGCGTGCGGCGTCGGCTTCATCGTCAACATGAAGAACGTGAAGTCGCACCAGATCGTCAAGGACGGGCTCTTCGTGCTCGAAAACCTGACGCATCGCGGCGCTGTCGGCGCCGATCCGCTGATGGGCGACGGCGCCGGCGTGCTGGTGCAGATTCCCGATCATTTCTTCCGCGAAGAGATGGCGGCCCAGGGCGTCGAACTGCCGGCGGCAGGCCAATACGGCGTCGGCCACTGGTTCATGCCGCAGGATGCGGCACTGCGCGCCCATATCGAAGAGATCATCGCCGAATCGGCGCAGTCAGAAGGGCTGCCGCTGCTCGGCTTTCGCGACGTGCCGGTCGACAATTCATCGCTGTCGAAGGCGCCCGATATTGCGGCCTCCGAACCGTTCCATCGCCAGGTCTTCATCGGCCGCACATCGGACATTCCAGATGACGAGGAATACGAGGCCAGGCTGTACCTGCTGCGCAAGGTGATTTCCGGCCGCATCTACGCCGAGAACAACAACAAGGATATTGGCGCCTACTGTGTGTCGCTATCGGCGCGTACCATCGTCTACAAGGGCATGTTCCTGGCCTACCAGGTCGGCGCCTATTACAAGGATTTGTCGGATCCGCGTTTCGAGACCGCGCTGATCCTCGTCCACCAGCGCTTCTCGACCAACACCTTCCCGTCATGGAAGCTCGCGCACCCCTACCGCATGGTCGCGCATAATGGCGAGATCAACACGGTGCGCGGCAACAACAACTGGATGGCGGCGCGCCAGGCCTCGGTCGATTCCGAACTGTTCGGCAACAACATCTCCAAGCTGTGGCCGATCTCCTATGACGGCCAGTCCGACACGGCGTGCTTCGACAATGCGCTCGAATTCCTGTTCCAGGGCGGCTACAGCCTCAGCCACGCCATGATGATGCTGATCCCGGAAGCCTGGGCCGGCAACAAGCTGATGGATGCCGATCGCAAGGCTTTCTACGAATACCATGCAGCGCTTATGGAGCCGTGGGACGGGCCGGCCGCGGTCGCCTTCACCGACGGCCGCCAGATCGGCGCCACGCTCGACCGCAACGGGCTGCGGCCGGCGCGCTACATCGTCACCGACGACGACCGCGTCATCATGGCGTCAGAGGCCGGCGTGCTGCCGGTGCCGGAGGAGAGGATCGTCAAGAAGTGGCGGCTGCAGCCCGGCCGCATGCTTTTGATCGACCTCGCCAAGGGCCGCATCATTTCCGACGAGGAGATCAAGTCGGAGATCGCCACCAGGCATCCCTACAAGACTTGGCTCAACAACACGCAGCTGATCCTCGAGGATCTGAAGCCGGTCGAGCCGCGCGCGCTGCGCAAGGATGTCACCCTGCTCGATCGCCAGCAGGCTTTCGGCTACACGCAGGAAGACACCAAGCTGTTGATGTCGCCGATGGCGACCACCGGCCAGGAAGCCGTGGGTTCGATGGGCACCGACACGCCGATCTCGGCGATGTCGGACAAGTCGAAGCTGCTCTACACCTATTTCAAACAGAATTTCGCCCAGGTCACCAACCCGCCGATCGACCCGATCCGCGAGGAGCTGGTGATGAGCCTGGTGTCGTTCATCGGGCCGCGGCCGAACATCTTCGACCTGGTCGGCAATTCGCGCCGCAAGCGGCTCGAAGTGCGCCAGCCGATCCTGACCAATGGCGATCTGGAAAAGATCCGCTCGATCGGCCACACCGAGGACCGTTTCGACACCAAGACCATCGACGTCACCTACGGGTCGAGCGAGGGCGCTGCCGGCATGCAGGGCGCGGTCGAACGTCTGTGCGAGCGGGCGGAAGCCGCTGTCGCCGGCGGCTATAACATCATCATCCTGTCCGACCGCCAGGTCGGTCCCGACCGTATCGCCATTCCGGCACTGCTGGCGACGGCTGCCGTGCACCACCATCTGATCCGCAAGGGTCTGCGCACCGCGGTCGGCCTGGTCGTGGAATCCGGCGAGCCACGCGAAGTGCATCATTTCTGCTGTCTCGCCGGCTACGGCGCCGAGGCGATCAACCCCTACCTTGCCTTCGATACGCTGCTCGACATGCACAAGCGTGGCGAACTGCCGGCTGAGGTTGACGCCTACGAGGTGGTCTCGCGCTACATCAAGTCGATCGGCAAGGGCATCCTCAAGGTGATGTCGAAGATGGGCATCTCCACCTATCAGTCCTATTGCGGCGCGCAGATATTCGACGCCATCGGGCTGAAGTCGGATTTCGTCGAGAAGTACTTCACCGGCACAGCGACGCTGATCGAAGGTGTCGGCCTGGACGAGGTCGCGGCCGAGACGCTCAGCCGCCACACCGACGGTTTCGGCAACGATCCGGTGCTGCGCAACAGCCTCGAGGTCGGCGGCGAATACATGTACCGCATGCGCGGCGAAGCCCATATGTGGTCGCCCGACGCCGTCGCCACCTTGCAGCACGCCGTGCGTCAGGGCTCGTGGGAGACGTTCAAGGAGTATTCCGCGCAGATCAACAGCGAGACGGCCCGTGCCCAGACCATACGCGGCCTGTTCAGGATCAAGCTTGCGGAAGAGACCGGCCGCAAGAAGGTGGCGATAGAGAACGTGATGTCGGCGGCCGATATCGTCAAGCGCTTCTCGACCGGGGCGATGTCGTTCGGCTCGATCTCGCGCGAGGCACACACGACGCTGGCGCGCGCCATGAACCAGATCGGCGGCAAGTCGAACACCGGCGAGGGCGGCGAAGAGGCCGACCGCTATCTGCCGCTGCCCGGCGGCAGCAAGAACCCCGAACGTTCGGCGATCAAGCAGGTCGCCTCGGGGCGGTTTGGCGTCACCGCCGAGTATCTCGTCAATTCCGATGTCATGCAGATCAAGGTCGCGCAGGGCGCCAAGCCCGGTGAGGGCGGCCAGCTGCCCGGCCACAAGGTCGACGCCACCATCGCCAAGGTCCGGCACTCGACGCCTGGCGTCGGCCTGATCTCGCCGCCGCCGCATCACGACATCTATTCGATCGAGGATCTGGCGCAGCTGATCTACGATCTGAAGAACGTCAACCCGGCGGCCGATGTCTCGGTAAAGCTGGTGTCGGAAGTCGGTGTCGGCACGGTCGCGGCGGGCGTCGCCAAGGCGCGCGCCGACCACATCACCATCTCCGGCTATGATGGCGGCACCGGCGCGTCGCCGCTGACCTCGCTCAAGCATGCCGGCAGCCCGTGGGAAATGGGCCTAGCCGAGACGCACCAGACGCTGGTGCTGAACGGGCTGCGCTCGCGCGTTGCGCTGCAGGTCGATGGTGGCTTGCGCACGGGGCGCGACGTCATCATCGGTGCGCTGCTCGGTGCCGACGAGTTCGGCTTCTCGACCGCGCCGCTGATCGCGGCCGGCTGCATCATGATGCGCAAGTGCCACTTGAACACCTGCCCGGTCGGCGTCGCGACGCAGGACCCGGTTCTGCGCAAGCGTTTCAAGGGCACGCCCGAGCATGTCATCAACTTCTTCTTCTATGTTGCGGAAGAGGTGAGGGGGCTGCTGGCCGAGATGGGCTACACCCATATCGACCAGATCATCGGCGACAGCGACCTGCTGGAAAAGCGCGAGATGATCCAGCATTGGAAGGCGCGTGGGCTCGATTTCGGCAAGATGTTCTTCAAGCCGGGCGCGCCGCATGAGGCGGTGCACTGGACCGAACGGCAGAAACACCCGATCGACGATGTACTCGATCGCAAGCTGATCGAACTGGCGAAGCCCGCGCTCGAAAGCAAGCAGCCGGTCAAGATCGAGGTCGACATCCGCAATGTCGATCGCTCCACGGGCGCCATGCTGTCGGGCGAAGTCGCCAAGCGCTTCAGGCACAAGGGCCTGCGCGAGGACACGATCCAGGTGAAGCTGACCGGCACCGCCGGCCAGTCGTTCGGCGCCTTCCTGGCGCGCGGCATCTCGTTCGATCTCGTCGGTGCGGCCAACGACTATGTCGGCAAGGGCCTGTCGGGCGGACGCATCGTCATCCGGCCGCCGGAGGAGTCCACGATCGTCGCGGCGGAATCGATCATCGTCGGCAACACCGTCCTCTATGGCGCGACCGAGGGCGAGGCCTATTTCGCAGGTGTCGCCGGCGAGCGCTTCGCGGTGCGCAATTCGGGCGTCGCCGCCGTCGTTGAAGGCGTCGGCGATCATGGCTGCGAATACATGACCGGCGGCATCGTCGTCGTCATCGGCCAGACCGGTCGCAACTTCGCTGCCGGCATGTCGGGCGGCGTGGCCTATGTTCTGGATGAGGCCGGCGATTTCGCCGCGCGCTGCAACATGGCGATGGTCGAGCTGGAGCCGGTTCCGGAAGAAGACGATCTGATGGAAAGGCTGCTGCATCATGGCGGTGACCTCGACCACAAGGGTCGCGTCGACGTCTCGGGTGACATGACCACCCATGACGAGGAACGGCTTTACCAGCTTATCTCGAACCACGTCCATTTCACCGGTTCGGTACGCGGCCGCGAGATACTCGACGACTGGACGACCTTCCGGCCGAAATTCCGCAAGATCATGCCGGTCGAATACCGCCGCGCGCTGATCGAGATGGAACGCATGCGCATGGGCGTGGCGGCGGAATAGGTTTTTCGACTTGCCGGGAGGCGCAGGCTTCCCGGCGGAACTTTCAGCGACAGTTTGACCTCGGATGCAAGGTTGCCACGGCTGCCTCAAGGGGTTAACGGGTGCGAAAACCGCACCATCTGGACAGCAGGAACTGGACTATGGGCAAGGTAACAGGCTTTCTCGAAATCGACCGGCAGGTGCACAAGTACCAGCCGGCCTCCGACCGCATCCGGCATTTCCGGGAATTCACGCTGCCGATGTCGGACAAGGAGGTCGAGAAACAGGCGGCGCGCTGCATGGATTGCGGCATCCCGTTCTGCCACGGGCCGACCGGTTGCCCGATCCACAACCAGATCCCGGACTGGAACGACCTCGTCTACAATGGCGACTGGGACAATGCGATCCGCAACCTGCATTCGACCAACAATTTCCCCGAGTTCACCGGCCGCATCTGCCCCGCGCCCTGCGAGGAAGCCTGCACGCTGAACCTCGAGGACATTCCGGTTGCCATCAAGACTGTCGAACAGGCAATCGCCGACAAGGCTTATGAAACCGGCCATATCCGGCCTTATCCGCCAGAGAAGAAGACGGGCAAGCGGGTCGCTGTCATCGGCTCCGGCCCGGCAGGGATGGCGGCGGCGCAGCAGCTTGGCCGCGCCGGCCACGAGGTCAGCGTTTATGAGCGTGAGAGCCGTCCCGGCGGGCTGATGCGCTACGGCATTCCCGACTTCAAGATCGAGAAGCACTATATCGACCGCCGCATCGAGCAGATGCAGGGCGAGGGCGTGACCTTCCATTGCGGCGTCAATGTCGGCGTCGACAAGCCGGTGGCAGAGTTGCTCGCCGGATACGATGCGGTGCTCTATTGCGGCGGTTCGGAATCGCCGCGTCCGGCCAACATTCCGGGCGACGATCTCGGCGGCGTCTATGACGCCATGCCCTATCTGGTGCAGCAGAACCGTCGCGTCGGCGGCGAGCCGATCCAGTCGGTGGCCTGGCCGTCGCATCCGATCATCGCCGGCGGCCAGCATGTCGTCGTCGTCGGCGGCGGCGATACCGCGTCCGACTGCGTCGGCACCGCCTTCCGCCAGGGCGCGGTGCGCGTCACCCAGCTCGACATCCGCCCGCAGCCGCCGGAGAAGGAAGACAAGCTTTCGGTCTGGCCTTACTGGGCGACCAAGATGCGCACCTCGTCCTCACAGGCCGAAGGTGCGGAGCGCGAATTCCAGGTGGCGACGCTCGAATTCATCGGCGAGGACGGCCAACTGACCGGCGTCAAATGCTGCGAAGTCGACGAGAAGCGCAAGCCGATCGCCGGCACCGAATTCGTCATCCGTGCAGACCTCGCCTTCATCGCCATCGGCTTTGCCGGACCGGCTGCCGCCGGCGTCGCGAAAGAGCTGGACGGTGAGATGAAAATCACCACCGACAGCCGCCGTTCCCGCAATGTCGAAGCCAACGATCGCGACTACAAGACCAGCGTCGACAAGCTCTACGCCGCAGGTGATGTGCGCCGCGGCCAGTCGCTGGTTGTGTGGGCGATCCGCGAAGGCCGCCAGGCCGCGCGCTCGATCGATGAAGCGCTGATGGGGTCGACGGTACTCCCCCGTTAACGGTTGATCGCCGTCGTCGTATCCGTCGCGGCAGCGGCCTTGGGCGGCCACGAGAAGTCGTCGGCGCGGCCGGGCGAGGCCTCGGGCGCCTTGCCTTCGAGGATTAGTTTTTCGCCGGGCAGATCCGGATTGGCTTTCGGCGCCGCCGCCGCACCGAGAAGTTCGGTACCGCCGTCGAGCGCCGGATCGTTGAGCAGCATTGGAACGGTGCGGTCGACCACGATCGGGGCGGCGGGCAGCGACGGCGCCTCGACCGGGGCGCCGGCCGGTGCGGCAGCCGTCACCACGCTTCCCGGCGCTGCCAGGCCGAGGATCTTGGCCAGCGGCTTTTCGGTGTAGAAGGCGAGCTTTCGCTTGCCGGCTTTCGAGACGTTGATGCCGTCGTCGGAGCGCAGCCGCACGGCCTGGCCGTTAATGTCGGGGCCGGTCGAGACAAAGGCGCCGTTCTCGTCGACGAACCCATCCCAGACATCGACGAATTCGCCGCCGTTCTTCTCGGCAGCCGAGTGGTAGATGTCGTTGAATGCGAGCATGTCGGAGGTCATCTTCGGCGTCTTGAAGGCTGGCATGCCGACCCACAGATAAGGCACCTTGGTCGCCGCCAGTGCCTTTCCCAAGGCTTCGGTCCGGCGTTCGTATTCCTTGGTCCAGTTCTCGGAGCGCGGCTGCTCGCGCACATCGTTGACGCGCATCTGCTGGCGGTCGTTGGAGCCGAGCATGACGACGACCACGGAGGGTTTTTCGGTCTCGACCAGCGATTTGACCTGTTCGGGCCAATTGTAGACATCATCGCGCACGAAACCCGAAGAACCGTTGGCGCGCTCGACGATCCTGACGTTGGCATTGTCGGCAAAGGCTGTTTCGAGGCCTTCGGCCAGGCCGTTGGCCATGAAATCGCCGATCACCAGAACGACGCGGGCATCCGGTGTCTTCTCGACAATCGGAGCGGAAGGTTCAACGGGTGCACGGGGCTTCTTCTTGACCTTCGGCTTTGCCTTGCGGACGTCGAGCGGCGGCTCGATGCGTTCGCTGCGGCGCGGGAACAGAAGGTCGCGCAGCGACCAGCCGCGGTTCTGCGGTTGTTCCTGCGCCAAAGCCGGTGTGTGGAAACTGCCGGCGAGTCCCGTCGCCAGGACAACGATGGCCAGAACGAGGATCGGCAAGCGGAAAACGATCACACGGATACGCGCTGCCGAAACCAAGCACCCTCTCCATCCCTTGGTGCATGGCCCTCGCAGCGGATCATGCACACATCAATGCTACGGCATCCCTTGAGCGCCGCAATGCGCGGCGCTGCCGATGGCTCTATTTCTTTCTGAGCCATTTGAGCACTTCCATGCTCGGATACCCGTCCTGGGTCAAGCCGACCGTTGCCTGATAGGTCATGATGGCGGTTTTCGTGCCGTCACCGATCTTGCCGTCGAACTTGCCGTCGTAAAGTCCGTGCTGCGAAAGCCGCTTCTGCAACTCCTGCCTTTCCTCGAAGGACAGTTTGGTGAAAGGCCGCTTCCAGTCCTGCACCAGACCATTAGAACCGGCGATTTCGTCGGCAAGAAGGCCGACGGCCAGGGCATATTTGTCGGCGTTGTTGTAGGCCTTGATGACGGAGAAGTTCTTGATCATCAGGAAGGCCGGTCCGCCGCGGCCGTCCGGCACTTTCAGCGTCGCCTTGTCGGTTGCGTTCTTGAACGGCTTGCCATTGGCCCTGGCGACGCCGAGCGCCTGCCACTGCGCCAATGTCTTCGAGCCGGCCGGCAGTTTGCCCGCCGGAATGGTGACCTCGTAGCCCCAGGTCTTGCCGCCCTGCCAGCCATTCTTCTTCAGCAGATTGGCTGATGTCGCCAACGCATCGGGGATCGAATTCCAGATGTCGCGCTTGCCGTTGCCGTCCATGTCGACGGCATAATGCTGGTAGCTGGTCGGGATGAACTGGGTCTGGCCCATGGCGCCGGCCCAGGAGCCCATCAGGTGGCTTTCGTCGATGTCGCCGGTCTGCAGGATTTTCAGCGCGGCGACCAATTGGGTGCGGGCGAATTTCGAACGCTTCGGGTCGCCATAGGCGAGGGTTGCCAGCGAGCGGATGACATTGCGCATGATGTCGTCGCGCTTGAGGATCTCGCCATAATTCGATTCCATCGACCAGATGGCGAGCAGGATGTAGCGGTCGACGCCGAACCTCGCCTCGATCCGTTCCAGCCACGGCTTCCATTTCCTGGCCATCTGCTGGCCGACGGCAACGGACTGGTCGTGGACGCGGTTGTCGAAATAGTCCCAGGCAGGTGCGGTGAATTCGGGCTGGGTGCGTGCCTTTTCCAGCACCACCGGGTCGGGTTCATTGATGCCCCGGAACGCCCGGTCGTAGACCGCGCCGGAAACGCCGCCCGCCACGGCGGTGGCGCGGAAGCCGGCGACCCATTGCCGAAACCCGGCATCGGCGAAGGCCGGTCCGGCCGGCATCAGCAAGGCGAGCGAGAGGCTGGCCGCCGTCAGCACGCTGGTAAAGAGTTTTGCGGCACTGCGAACGGACATATTTTCCCCTTTCTCTATCTCAGGAAAGACCATTCATCGCCGAACCGGGTTAGCAATTGGTTTACCATAGGCGGCGCCTGGAACGAAAAGACACCTGGATGCTTTACCGGTTGATGTTTCCCTCAATGGCCCGATAATCCACAATTCCGGCGCGAAAATGTCGCGAGGCGGGATTGCCGGGCACGCCCTCAAACGGATAATTGACGCATGAAGCGAGTTCGCAAGGCAGTTTTCCCGGTCGCCGGTCTCGGCACACGGTTTCTCCCGGCCACCAAGGCCATTCCCAAGGAGATGCTGACCGTCGTCGACCGGCCGGTCATCCAGTATGTCGTCGATGAGGCGCGCGAGGCCGGCATCGAACATTTCATCTTCGTCACCGGCCGCAACAAGGCGGTCATAGAAGACCATTTCGATATCCAGTTCGAGCTCTATGATACGCTGGCACAGCGCGGCAAGGACGATCAGCTGGCCCGCTTGCAGCGGCTGCAGCCGGCGCCGGGGCAGACCTCGTTCACCCGCCAGCAGGTGCCGATGGGGCTCGGCCACGCCGTCTGGTGCGCCCGCGAACTGGTCGGCGACGAACCCTTCGCGCTGTTGCTGCCCGACATGATCATGCAGTCGGAGAAGAGCTGCACGAAGGCCATGGTCGAGCTCTACGAGGAGACGGGCAACAACATCATCGCCGTGCAGGAATGCGATCCGGCCGAGACCCACAAATATGGCATTGTCGGCCGCGGCGAGGACACGCATCACGGCTTCCGCATCACCGAGATGGTCGAAAAGCCGAAGACCGGCACCGCGCCGTCCAATCTCTACATCAACGGCCGCTACATCCTGCAGCCCGAGATTTTCAAGATCCTCGAAAGCCAGGAAAAGGGCGCCGGCAACGAGATCCAGCTCACCGACGCGATGCTGAAGCTGGAAAAGCAGCAGCCCTTCTTTGGCTACCACTTTCAGGGCCGCACCTTCGATTGCGGCTCGCCGGAAGGCTTCGTCGAGGCCAATGTCGCCTTCGCGCTGTGGCGCAGCGACATGAACGAGAACATGGCCGGCGTCATCCGCACGCTGCTCGATGAGATGAAGCCGTCCGAGCGTCGCGGCGCTGCTTTTTAGCTACCGCTGCAGCTTCAGCCCCAAATAGATGCTGTTGGCGGTGTAGTTGCGCCCGGGCAGATTGCTGGTCAGCTTTTCGGTGCGGGCGCGGCTGGTGAGGCCGACATAGCGGTTCAGCCACCAGGTCAGCCCGGCCTCTGCACTCAGCGTCATGTCATGGCCGTCGGAGCCGGTGTAATTGCGCCAGTCGAGCCCAAGGGCTGCGTTGCCGGTCAGGTCGGCGCGGATCTGCCGCTCGCCGGTGAGGCGGCCGGAATAGAGGATGTCGCCGCTCTCACCGGCATTCGTTGTGCCTTCGACCGTGGTTCGCCCGGTGAGGCCGATGATGGTGCCGCGCTCGGGCGACCATTTGAGGTCGGCATTGATGGTGGCTCCCGAAATCGCCTCCAGGTTCTTGTCGTCGATCGCTTCCCGCAGCCAGCCGGCCGAGAACTCACCTTTGAGCTTCTCGCCCATGTCGACTTCGATACCGGCGCGTGCGCCAAGCCGGGTCGAAGAGCGCTCGAAGCCCTTGTTGTCGACCCGTTGGTCATATACCCGGCGGCCGAGCTCAATCTCGGCAAAGGGCGTCAGAGCCGGGGAAATTTCATAGCCGGTCCGCAACGTTGCGGTATAGAGCGTGTTGTCCTGGTCCTTCTGCGACAGCGAGGTGCCATCGGTAAGTTCGGCATCGCCATAGATGTCGCGGGAGACTGCGCCGGTCAGCGCAAAGCGCATCTTGCCAACGTCCTTCTCGACGCCGAGGCTGCCGTCGACCGTCTGGCGGATCGGCTGCGATTTGACGCCGGCAATGGCGTCGGGCGCGGAGGCCGATTCCGGCGCAATCTCGTAGCCGAGCTTGGCGATGGCGCGCAGTTCATTGTCGAGGTCGACATTGTACGTGCCTTGGATACGGCCGCGTGCCTCATTGATCTTCTGGCCCGAAATGGTGTTGCGGAAATTGCCGTAGCCGTCGATGACCGCCGAATTCTCGCGCCAATCGGAGGCGGCGGAGAAACGCAGCGCCGTTTCGGACAGCACCGCCGACTTGCCGCCAGCGCTGGAATCGGCGTTCGACGTGACGGCAACGCCCTGCTCGAGCGTCGGCCGCAGCAGGAACGAGCCGACCTTGATGCCGGTTGCCGCGTACGGGTCGTCCTCGAGCTTCTTCTTCTGGCCCTCGATGGCGTCGGTGCGCTCGGCGCCGGGGTCGAGCTTTCGTCGGTCGACGCCGTCGACGGTGAGGACACGGCGGTTAGCTGTGTCCTGATCGGCGTCGCCTGCCGCAGTGCCGTCCGGGGTCGTTCCGGTGGTGGTCTGGTCCGTGGCTTTGCCAGGCTTCTTCTTGTCGGCAGCCTTGGTTTTGTCCTTGGCCTTGTCTGCATCCGCGGCGGCGCGTTGCTTTGCCGTCGACGGACGGCGTGGCTGGACGGTTGGCGGCTTGTCGGTGAACGAATCGTCGATGGTCGCCGGCGGGTCGAAAATGCTGTTTGCGCCGGCCTGTGACGGGTCGGTGTCGTCAGGCAAGGCGCCATCGCTGGCCGGCACATAAGCGGTTGGCGTGTTTCCCGTGGGGGCGGTGTCGGCAGGGGCGGGCTTGACCTGCGTGTTGGCCTTGGTCAATTGCCTGGCCCGGCGCTGCTGGTCGGACAGGATCGCCGATTCCGAAACTTCGCCGCGCAGCTCGGTCTCCTGGGCATGAAGCGCAGTTGGCCGCAGCAAAGCGAGCACGCTCGTCGCCAGAAGCAGAGCGCAAAAGGCTCTGCCCGTTCGACCTTTTTTCTCTTGAGGCTGGGCCCGCGACATCGTCACCACTGCTTGCGCGGCGCAAGCGCGCCATACTTACCGAACCGTAAACGGGGATGGTTAACGGAGGGTTGAAGGTGTGCCTGTACGACATGGCTGGACGGCAATTCTGTTGGACAGGCGAACGGCAAAGCGCTAATCGCATCAGCCATGCATGCGGGATCCCCAGAAAAGAAGCCTTTGGAGGCTTCGGTCGCCTCGGCGCTGAGAACGGTAGCCACGGAACAGGCCGGCGTGGCGGCATTGGCCGCCGCGCTGGAGAACGAACTGGCCGAACCTTTCGCCCGCGCCGTCGACATGGTGTCGCGCATCAATGGCCGCGTCATAGTCACCGGCGTCGGCAAAAGCGGCCATATCGGCACTAAGATCGCGGCTAGTCTGGCTTCGACCGGCACGCCAGCCTTCTTCGTCCATCCGGCGGAGGCCAATCATGGCGACCTTGGCATGATCGCCAGAGACGATGCCATCATCGCCATGTCATGGTCCGGCGAGAGCAAAGAATTGATGGGCATCGTCGCCTATTCCAGGCGCTTCTCGATCCCGCTGATTGCGATTACTGCGGGCGCGGCCTCGGCGCTGGCGCGCGCGGCCGACGTGGTGGTGCTCCTGCCGTCCGCGCCGGAAGCCTGCCCGCACGGTCTGGCGCCGACGACGTCGACCCTGCTGCAACTGGTGGTCGGCGATGCGCTGGCCATAGCGCTGCTCGAAGCGCGCGGCTTCACGCCCGACCATTTCCGCACGTTCCACCCCGGCGGCCAGCTCGGCGCCAACCTCACGCAGATCCACGAGATCATGCATGTCGGCGAAAGGCTGCCGCTGGTGGCTTCCGGCACGGGCATGCGCGAGGCGATCCTCGAATTGTCGAACAAGGGCTTCGGCTGCGTGGCGATCGCGACGGCGGATGGCGCGTTGGTGGGCATCATCACCGATGGCGACATCAGGCGTCACATCGGCAGCAATCTCATGGAAATGAGCGTCGATCAGGTGATGACGAAAAAGCCGAAGACGGCCACACCGGACACGCTGGTGGCGACGGCGCTGCAGATTATCAACAATTCGGCCATTACGAGCCTGATGGTGGTCGAAGGCAGGCGGCTCGTGGGACTGGTTCATCTGCACGACCTGCTGCGCATCGGCGCCGCCTGAAAAAATCAAAGGACGCGTCGCGTTCGGGAAGCCCAGGCGACGCGGCCTGATTTTCCGGATCGAAAGCGCCATGCGCTTTCGAAATGTCATACTGCCTCGACGGTCAGTTCCAGATCGGTGTCGGCCGAACTGACGACGCGCACCTGCGTGCCGGCCGGCAGGTCGGGACCGGAGACGCGCCACAGTGTGTCGCCGAGTTTGATGCGGCCGCGACCGTCCTTGATCGGCTCGGCCAGCGTTGCCATCCTGCCGACCAACTGCGCGCCGCGCCGGTTGAGCAGCGGCTGGTCGCTAGGAGTATTACGCCCACCAACCAGCTTCTTTCCGGCAAAGGCCGAGACCAGCGACAGGGCCAGGAAGGCGAGGACCTGGACTTCCCAGGCCCAGAAGCTTGCGTCCCAGACGAGCAGGGAAATCACACCGATCACCAATGCGGCGATGCCGATCCACAGCATGAATATTCCTGGCGCGATGACCTCCATCACCAGGAGGACGAAGCCCAGAACCATCCAGTTCCACGGACCAAGTTCGGAAATGATGCGGTCGAACATGGGAGTGCGCTCCTATGATCTCAGTTCTCAGCTAGCCTCAATTCTCGCCTGGGCGAACCACCGGAGGGCGGGCGGCCTGCCTGGCGGCGCCGGCGGTGCCTTCGCTGCGGAACACCTCCCTGGCGATCTCGCTTATGCCGCCGAGCGTGCCGATCAGCGCCGAGGCTTCCATCGGCATCAGCACGACCTTGCTGTTGTTGGCGGTACCGATCTTGCCCATCGCTTCGGTGTATTTGAGCGCCACGAAGTAGTTGAGTGCCTGCACGTCGCCCTTGGAGATGGCTTCCGATACAACCTGGGTGGCTCGCGCTTCGGCCTCGGCCGAGCGTTCGCGTGCCTCGGCGTCGCGGAAGGCGGCTTCCTTGCGGCCTTCGGCCTCGAGGATCTGCGACTGCTTGAGGCCTTCGGCGGCGAGGATCTGCGCACGCTTGTTACGTTCAGCCGTCATCTGACGACCCATCGATTCGATGAGGTTGGCCGGCGGATTGATATCCTTGATCTCGACGCGGGTGATCTTGATGCCCCACGGATGCGCCGCTTCGTCGACGACGCGCAGCAGGCGCTCGTTGATGGCGTCGCGGTTCGACAGCAATTCGTCGAGGTCCATCGAGCCCATGACGGTACGGATGTTGGTCATCGTCAAATTGAGAATGGCGTTCTCCAGGCCGGCGACCTGGTAGGCGGCCTGCGCCGCATTGAGGATCTGGTAGAAGGCGATGCCGTCGACGCCGACAATGGCGTTGTCGCGCGTGATGATTTCCTGGCTCGGAACGTCGAGCACCTGCTCCATCATGTTCATCTTGGCGCCGATTCGGTCGACGAACGGCACGATGAGGTTGAGGCCGGGGCTTAGTGTTTTGGTGTAACGACCAAAGCGCTCCACCGTATAATTATAGCCTTGCGGGATTGTCCGGATGCCTTTGATAAGAAGCACCAATACCAGAAAGGCAAGCGCACCAATCGCAATACCGAAACCACTGAAGTCCATTTGAATCTCCCTCAGATGCCGGCCATGGCGTTGATTCCATGCAACCGACTTCACCAAACACTTAGGTGTGTTTCAATAATGTTACAATCAGGTGATCGTTGATTATTAGTGCATGGAATAGCGCAACTGCGGCGATCGATCGCCGCAACGTGGCGGCCTCAGACCCAGCCCGACAGCTCGCGCCGCACCATCGCCTCGATCACCGCCATGCCTTCTGCACTGTCGTTGAGGCACGGGATGTGGGCGAATTTCTCGCCGCCGGCGTGATGGAAGGTCTCGGCCGCCTCGCGGCCGATTTCGTCCAGCGTCTCGATGCAGTCGACGGAAAAGCCTGGGTTGACGATGGCGATCGATTTCACGCCGTCCTTCGCCAGTTTCTCGACCGTCTTGTCGGTGTAGGGCTGCAGCCATTCCTGGGCGCCGAAGCGCGACTGGAAGGTGATGATCAGCTTCTTTTCATCCCACCCCAGTCGTTCACGCAACAGCCGTGTCGTCTTCTGGCAGTGGCAGTGATAGGGATCGCCCTTCTCGAAATAGGGCTTCGGGATGCCGTGATAGGAGGTGATGACCACCTCGGGCTCGAAGTCTAGCGTTGCCAGATGCCGTTCGATCGAATGGGCGAGCGCCTCGATGTAGACCGGCTCGTCATAGTAGGGCGGAACACTGCGCACGGCAGGCGCGCGGCGCATCTTCATCAAGGCGCGAAACAGCTGGTCGTTGGCGGTCGCGGTGGTGGTCGCGGAGTATTGCGGGTAGAGTGGGAACGACAGGATGCGGTCGCAGCCTTGCTCGACCAGCCTTTGCGCGACGCTCGCGGTCGAGGGGTTGCCGTAGCGCATCGCCCAGTCGACCACGACATCGGGTAGGTCGATGAGCGCTGCGGCCAGCTTTTCGCCCTGCGCCCGGGTGTAGGTGCGCAGCGGCGACTCGTTCCTCTCGCGGTTCCATATCCTGGCGTAATTGGCGCCGGACTTGTTCGGTCTCGTGGTCAGCACCAAGCCGTAGAGGATCGGATACCAGATCGCCTTGTTGAGCTCGATGACCCGCGGATCGGACAGGAATTCGCGGAGATAGCGCCACATCGGCTTGAAATCGGTGCCGTCCGGCGTGCCGAGATTGACCAACATGACGCCGATCTTGCCTGCCTTTACCGGCGGATGTCCGGCCGGTAGCGGGTCGAGCGCTTTCGCGGCTTTGGGGTCGACAGGCGTGGAAAGCGTCATGAAGGTCTCCCGACACCGCGAAAACCGACGATGTCGGGCGAAACTAGCGATGCGGCGCGAGTTTTCAATGCTGCGTCTGGCCGCACCTTACCTTGAAAGCCAAAAACCCGTCCGGTTACCCGGACGCGTTTTGCTGGTCGCAAGTGCGAAGCGAGGTTACTTCGCCGGAATGGTCAAGGTCGCGCCGACAGGAAGCCGGCGTGGTTCGTAGCCTTTGTTGGCCTCGGAGATCACCTTCCACTTGGCGCCGTCGCCGTAGGCCTTTTTGGCGAGATCCCAATAGGTATCGCCGGCGACGATGACATGGCTGGCTTCGGCCGGGGCGGCGTCAGCCGGCTTTGCCGGAGCAGGTGCGGCTTCGGCCGGTTTTGCCGGTTCGGCCGGAGCCGGCGTTGCCGGGGCGGTTTCCGCCGGGACAGTCGGCGGCGTGGTGGTGATGTCGCCGGAGCCTGCCGGCAATGCGGGCATCGCCGGCTCCGCCGGTGCAGCCTCGGCCGGTTTTGCCGGTTCCGCTGGAGCAGGTGCCGGTTCGGCTGGTTTTGCCGGCTCGGCGGCCGGGGCAGCCGCTACGGTTGCGGCAACCTCGGTGATGCGGCCGTCGAGCTTGGGCGGATAGGGCCGGTGCGCGGCGAGATAGTCGGCGACCACCTGTTCGAGGCCCGGGCCGTAATCATAGGCGTTCTTGGCCTTCTCGGCGAAGACCTTGTAGCCGTCGCCGCCCTGGCGGACGTAATTGTTGGTGGCGACCAGATAGTCCTTGTCCGGATTGATCGGCGCCCAGGCACCGTTCTGCATCACCTCGACCGACTTGACTCGGCCGGCATTGGGCGCGACCGACTTGTCGAAGGAGTATTTGAGACCTGCCACCTGCGGGAAGCGGCCGCCGCCGTCCTCGACCTGGCTGACGCCGTTTTCCAGCCCGGCAACCAGATCCTTGCCTGAAATCTGGAAGGTCGCCAGCGTGTTCTGGAACGGCAGCACCGTCAGCACCTCGCCCATGGTGACGGTGCCCTTGTCGATCGAAGCACGCAGGCCGCCGCCATTCGAGACGACGATCTCGACGCCCTGTCCCTTGACGCGGTCGAGGATGGCGTCGGAGACGAGGTTGCCCATCGCGCATTCCTTGGTGCGGCAGCTTTCGCGGCTGCCGTCGATGGCCTCGGTGGTCTCGGCCACTTCCTTGTTCTTCAGCGCCTCGATCGGCGCGCCAAGCTCCTTGATGCGGGCAAGAACGGCCGGATCGGGAGTGATCGACTTGTCGAGGAAGATCGGGTCGCCGCTGGCTTCCTTGACGTTGCCATTGTCGTCGAACACGACCTTGAATTCGCCGAGATATTTCGAATAGGACGCGGCCTGCACCACAGGCACCTTGGAGCCGTCGGGGTTGTCGACCATCGTCGGGTAGGGGCCTTCAGCCTTCGGGTCGGTGTTGGACAGAAGCGAATGGCTGTGGCCGCCGACCACCACATCGATGCCCGGGATCTTGGCGATGACATCGCGCTCGCGCCTGTAGCCGATATGGGTGACGGCAATGATCTTGTTGACGCCTTGCGCCTTCAGCTTCTCGACCTCGGCGGTGATCGACTTGACGTCGTCCTCGATGGTAATGTTGGGGCCGGGAGAGGCGAGTTCCGGCGTGTCGTTGGTCACGGCGCCGACAATGCCGATCTTCTGGCCGCCGACCTCAAGCACAATCGACGGCTTGATCTTGCCTGCGGCGCCGGACTTGTCGTTGGGCACGACATTGGCGCTGACGATCGGGAACTTCGCCTTGTCGAGATAAGGCACCAGCGCGCTCTCGCCATCGTCGAATTCGTGGTTGCCGAGCGTCACCGCGTCGGGCTTGATCTGATTGAGGAATTCCTCCTCCGCCGTGCCCTTGTAGGTGATGTAGAACAGCGATCCCTGAAAGCTGTCGCCGGCATTGAGCAGCAGCACGTTCTGGCCTTCGAGCTTCTTGCGCTCCTGTGCGATCGCGGTGACCAGCCGGCCGGCGCCGCCGATGCACTCACCCTTGGTCTCTTCCTCGGCCGAGCAGGTCGACTCGTATTTGTTGTTGCCTTCGATGCGGCTGTGCCAATCGTTGAAATGCAGGATGTTCAACGTGTAGTCGGCAAAGGATGGTGCGGCCGACAGGCCGAGTGTCGAGGCAGAGAGGGCGGCAATGGCGGCGAGCTTCTTCATCTTCGTCTCCCGGATATGATCAAAGGCGTTTAACGCTCTTGCCCGACTGCAGGATAACAGCCAGCATTTCGGGTATGTTCACATCGCGGTTGTGGCGATGCAAGAAGAATCAGGGCGGATAACCGGCATCGGTTTGCCGGCATAAAAGAGGCGGCGGCATCGCGGCGCCGCCATCCGCAAAGCCGCATGGGAAAGGTTCAGCCGCGCCTGGTCAGCACGAAGTTCTGCCCGGCGGAGCTGGTGCAATTCAGCTGGTTTATGGACACCAGCAGGCAGTTGAAAGCGATTGGCTGCTGCCGGATCAGCGAGGTTCCGTTGATCTCGACCGAGGTGGCGCCGGTCTTGGTGTAGCTGCCGTCAGCGAATTTCTCACCGGTCTCCGCCGAAACGGTGGTGAAGACGCCGCCGTTCAATGTCGAGACCGCCTTGCCTTCGGCGTTCAGCCATGAGCCTTCGACGCCTCGCGCCTGCGATGAGATCGGTGGCCCGTCGGAGCCGCCGGTGGTGCAGGCGGCAAGCATCGTCGCAAGAACGCCCGCCGCTCCCGCAGAAAGAATTTTGCGCGCAATCGTCATATCAAATCCTCTCCTGACGCATCGGCCCAATCGTCAAACGACGTTTTGGGGAACACGATGTGCGTGGCCTCAAGTTTCCAGAGCCGTCCCTCGTGCGTCCAAATGGATGCACACTGCTCTCGTCCGCATCCCTTCAATCGCCCGATTTCCGGGCGATTGCAAGGCAGTGAGGCAGGGGTATGGAACCGCTATCGAACGAGGATGTTGCGGAATTGCCACGGGTCGCTTTTGTCGAGGTCTTCGGGAAACAGGCCCGGACGGTTATCGAGCGGCGTCCAGTCGGTGTAGTAGCCCTTGACCGGTCCGAGATACTGGGACTGCACTTCCAGGCAGCGCTTGTAGTCCATCTCGTCGGCCTCGACGATGCCGGCTTCCGGGTTTTCCAGCGCCCAGACCATGCCGGCGAGCACGGCCGAGGTGACCTGCATGCCGGTAGCGTTCTGGTAGGGCGCCAGCTTGCGGGCTTCGGCCAGCGACAGCTGCGAACCGTACCAGTAGGCGTTCTTGGCATGGCCGTAGAGCAGCACGCCAAGCTCGTCGACGCCGTCGACCAGCTCGTTTTCGTCGAGCACATGGTGGACCGGCTGCGGCTTGCCGGCAGCGCCGAACATTTCGTGGAGTGACAACACGGCGTCGTTGCAGGGGTGATAGGCATAGTGGCAGGTCGGGCGGTATTGGACCTTGCCCTTCTTACCGCGCACGGTGAAGAAGTCGGCGATCGAGATCGCCTCATTATGCGTCACCAGGAAACCGTATTGCGCGCCCGGCGTCGGGCACCAGGAGCGCACGCGGGTGTTGGCGCCGGGCTGTTCGAGATAGATCGCGGCCTTGGAGCCATGCTTGTGCTCCTTGCCGTTCTTCGGCATCCATCTCTCATGCGTGCCCCAGCCGAGCTCGGCCGGCTGCAGCCCTTCCGAGATGAAACCTTCGACCGACCAGGTGTTCCAGAACACGTTCATCGGCTTCGGCTTCTTGGTGCGCTGGGTGTCGCGCTCGGCGATGTGGATGCCCTTGACGCCGGCCTTCTTCATCAGCTTCGCCCAGCCGTCACGGTCGTCCTGCGCGGGTTCGGAAAACTCGAGGCCGAGGTCGCCGGCAAGGTTCAGCAGCGCCTGCTTGACGAACCACGAGACCATGCCCGGATTGGCGCCACAGGTCGAAACCGCGGTAGCGCCGCCGGGCTTGTCGTGCTTCTCCTTGATCAAGGCTTCGCGCAGCGCGTAGTTGGTGCGGCTGGCATTGTCGGCCTTGGCGTCGAAATAGAAGCCGAGCCACGGCTCGACGACGGTGTCGATGTAGAGCACGCCGAGCTTGCGGCAGAGCCGCATCAGGTCGACCGAGCCGGTATCGACCGACAGATTGATGCAAAAGCCCTGGCCGCCACCATTGGTCAAAAGCGGCGTCAGCAGTTTCTTGTAGTTTTTCTCGGTCACGTGCTCCTGCACGAAGGCGATGCCGCGCTCGTCGAGCAGCTTGCGGTCGGTGTCGAGCGGGTCAATGACCGTCATGCGCGACTTGTCGAATTTGAAATGGCGCTCGATCAGAGGCAGCGTTCCCCGTCCGATCGAACCAAAGCCGATCATCACGACAGGGCCGGTGATTTCACCGTAAACGGGCCAGTTTTCATTCGCCATTTTATCGAGCACTCCTTAAAGCAACGCGCCAAAACGGCCGTTCGACCGCCGCGCGACAAACCATAGATCATTGTCACAATAAAGCGAAAAGCAGGGATAAGGTTAGTTCCCGACGGCGCAGATGCGCCTACGGTTCGAGCAGTTTCGCGAATTCCGGTGTGAACAGCGCTTGTGCTTCGGAGACCGGGATTTCAACGAGATCGTCGCCGCAAGCCTGGATGACGTTGGGCAAACCTTGCAGCCCGAAGACCAGAACCTGCCTGTCGCCATCGCGTTTCAGGCTGGCGCCGAGATAGTCGCTGATCAAATCGTCGATGCCGCATTCGGCCTCGTAATCCACCTCGGTCTGGTCGCTTGGCTTCTTGCGCTTCTCCTTGACGAAGGTGGCCAGCGAGGGGCCTGGCTTGCCCTCGACCGTATCGGAAAACATGTCGTGAAGGGTAAGCAAGGCGCCACGGCGTACGTCCATGACATAGGCGTCGGAATAGTTGTTCGGATGCGCACCGCCGCAATAGAGGCTGCCGGATTCCGACCAGCTCATCAGCTTCGGCGTCAATGACGTCACTTTGGACGTCGTGTCTTCATAGCCGCCAAGCGAATCGTCATCCATGCCCTCCATCGGCGGCCCGTCGTGGAAACCGGCATATTGCAGCGCCGCGCACGTCAAGGCGCTGAGGCTGTCATGCCAATGGCGGTTCTGCAGCAAGGCATTGGCGGCTTCGATCGGCGCACTGCCGGCGAGATCGACGATGCGCGGCCTGGCGAATTTGGTGCGCGGATCGGTGACATAGTTGTAGGCTGCATCCGGCCAACCTTCCTTGGCGTCTGCCTTGGGCGCGAAATCCAGCTTGAGATAGTCGTAGGGCGATGCCGCCATGGTGATCGGCGCATCGTCGCCCGAGAATGTGATGTCGGTGAAATCATAGAGATCGCGTGGCGTCGTCGCCGGCGTCTCCGTCTGGGCACGGCTGGCGATCCTTGTCAGCTTCAGCGGCAGGGTCTTTTTGGCCGTCCAGGTGCCTTCCAGCGTCTTGCCCTTGTCGGCGGAACTCAACCGCCAGATGGCGCCGATGGGTGGAGCCTGGCCGTCGCCGCACTTCTTGGCGTCGCAGGCTTCTTCCTCGGCCAATTGAAAGGTGGCGCCCTTGCTCGACTTCGCCTGCAGAGGAATATCGACGCCCTTGGAGCGGTAGAAATAGCGCGCCGCCAGTGCCTCTCCAGCCGTCGCCGGATCGCCTGTAAACTCGACGACGATGTCGATGTTGCCGAGCTTGCCGGCATAGGTGACGGGGTCGGCGAGCGCCGTTGCCGGCAACGCCAGCAATGCACCGAGCAATACGGCTTGCTCCAGGATTTTTCGGATCATCGTCACTCCAGCGTCATGGCTTGCAGGCGTTGCACCAGCCTGTCACGGTCTGACGTCATCCCCTTATAGTCGAGTTGAGCCTCATCCAGCGCCTGCAATTGCGCCGCGAAAGATGCGGCAAGCGATGCCCGGTCGGGATGCCGCGCCAGCACTTTCAACGGGTCGAGATGGATGCGGATGGTGAACAGGATGTCGCGCGAGACGGACAGTTTGCGCAGCGTCTGGCGCTCGACGCGGATGAAGGCGTGGGCGTTTACGTCGCCGTCGGGAAATCGCGAGGGGCGGTTGGTGGCACGGTCGATGCGCTCGACATTGGAGAGCGGATGATAGAGCGCGTCGCCGGCCTGGATCGACCAGTTGAAGCGTTCGACAGCCTGACCCTGCAGGCCGTCGAACATGCGGTTGATGAGCTCGGCCGGCCTGGTGCCCGGACCGAAGCCGGGCACCGGTGCGTGGATCTGCTGCAGCGGCCGGCCGAATTTCTCGACCAGCGACCAGGATGACGGGAAACACAGCGAGCCGGCGGCGAGCCGCCAGCCGGTGTCGTCACGGCGCATCAGGATCAGGTCTTCCTGGACGAGCAGCGACGCTGCGACCAGCGGGGCATCGGGGATGGTGGCGTCAGAGTCGGCTTTGGCGCCAATGACCTCAACCCCGGCATTGGTGCGCCGGTACATCCCGGGAAATGTCGACAGCAGATGTGCTTCGATGAGGCCGCGCACTTCGCGCTGGGCGTCGCGCGTGCCGTCTTCCTCGACAAACACCTTGTCGGGAATTTCGGCATACAGCCGGCGCTTTTCGGCGAGATGGTCGAAGAGATACCGGTCGACCTCGATCCATTTGTCGAGCTCGAGCGGCTTCAGCCCGATGGTGAAGAGCTTTGAGGAGCCATCATAGGGCGTGTGCGTGGGCTGAGGAGAATTCATGCTTCGCTAGAAAGTGTCCAATGCCCGCTGTTATTCTCGCAGCCGCTTCGTATCAGGCCAATGTTGCCGGGATCAAGCCGCGCAGAGAATTGCCGACGAACAGTGTTTTGGCGGATTTCAACTCGTCATAGCTGTAGATCGCCTCCTGGGCGCGGCCTTCGTCCAGCAGCTCGGCGCGCAATACGCCAGGCAGCAGGCCGCAGTCGAGCCTGGGTGTCATCAGCATGCCATCACCGAAATCGGCGAAGACGTTGGTGATGGTGCCTTCGCAGATTTCACTGCGCTCATTTGCGAGCAACACTTCGTCGGCCTGGGTGATCAGATATTCGGAGCGGGCGTGAGTGTAGACTTGCCGCCGGCCGGTCTTGTGGCGCAGCAGCGTGTCGGCCGAGGAGAGCCGCACCCGTGCCAGCTGCAGCCGCCAGACCTTGTCGGCGGCGAACGGCTCATAGGCCTGGACCGAGGCGGTCACTTCGCCATTGCGCTGCAGGACGAGCCGGGTGCGCAGCGCCGTCTGCTGCGCCCCGATAGTATTCGCCAGCACCTCGCCGATCCGCTGCGGATCGCAGGCAAAGCCGAGTTCTTCCGCCGAGCCGTAAAGGCGCGCGAGATGGCGTTCGAAGCGCAGAAAGCCCTGGCCGGGCTCCCAGCGCATCGTCTCGATCAGCTCGAAATCGGCGGTGTCCCCGTCGCGAAGCGCGCCTTCAGCAGACACTCCTGATACTCCTCTTGCGCCGTCGAATCGAAGACGACGCCGCCGCCGACATTGTAAACGGCCTCGCCACTGGAAAAGAGCGATATAGTGCGGATCGCCACCGAAAAGCGCATCATGCCGCCAGGCGCGATCCAGCCGATGGCGCCGCAATAGACGTCGCGCGGTGTCTCTTCCAGCTCGTGCAGGATTTCCATGGCGCGGATTTTCGGTGCGCCGGTAATCGAGCCACAGGGAAACAGCGCGCCAAAGATTTGGCGGATGCCGAGACAAGGCAGAAGCTTCGCCCGCACACGGCTCACCATCTGATGGACGGTCGGGTAGCTCTCGATGCGGAACAGTTCCGGCACTTCCAGCGTGCCGATCTCGCTGATCAGGGAGATGTCGTTGCGCAGGAGATCGACGATCATCCGGTTCTCGGCCTGGTTCTTTTCGTCGTTGCGCAAGAAGGACTTCAACCGCGCGTCCTCGGCCTTGGTCGCGCCGCGCGGTGCGGTACCCTTCATCGGATGGGTTTCGATCATGCCTTCGGCATCGATCGCGAAGAACAGCTCGGGCGAACGCGACAAGACGATGGGATCGCCGAGCGAAATCAGCGCGCCATACTTGACCGGCTGGCGTCCTGTCAGTGCGTCGAAGGCAGCAAGCGGATCGCCCGACCATTGGGCACGGACCGGAAAGGTCAGGTTGCCTTGGTAGCAATCGCCCTTGCGGATGTGGTCGTGAAGGCGCGCGAAGCGTTGGGCGTAGTCCTGAGCGGACCAACTGGCCCTGGCGTCGAAGATGGGGCCATTGGTGGCCGGCGCATCGTTGCGCGGCACGGCCTCTTCGGCCGGGGCATCGAAGACACCCAGACAAACCAATGGCGCGCGCCGGCCTTCAGGCAGCAGCGGCACGAGTTTCGGTTCGAGCAGATAGCCCGCTTCGTAGGAGAAATAGCCGGCCAGCCATTTGCCGGCATCGCTCGCCGCCTGCGCAGCCGCCAGCGCCGGCAGAAAATCCTTGGCATCATAGGCAATGATGATGTGGGCCGGGTGGTCGAAGACCAACTGACGGCCGCTTTCATCGTTGCGGAAAATGGCAGAGGGCAGGGGCATGGGGCTCGGGTACTGCGGTCGATGACGCCAGAACCGCTCTATATGGGGGCCGGGCGGCGTGCAATCGAGGGAGCGGCGTCGCAGGGCGCAAAGACAGTGGCGAATGCAAGACGGCGCCCGAGAGCGCCGCCTTCTGGTTATGTTGCCGATGACAGATCAGCTGTTGTTGGCGGTCCCGGCGCTCGGGAATTGGCGTGCGAACTCCTTTTCGTCGCCGGCGGCAAGCAGCTTGGCCTGCTCGACCCACTTTTCGCGAGCGATGCGGCCGTCGAAATTCAGCGTGTCCTCGATGCGCTTGACGTCGGCCGCGGTCCAGCCGGCGATCTGCGCGTAGGTCGTGACGCCAAGGCCCTTGAGCAGTTTGTCGTTGACCGGGCCGATACCGATCAGGCGGCGCAGATTGTCGGCCTTTCCAGCTGCCGGGGCGGCCTTCTTCGGGACGGCGGCGGGCTTTGAAGCCGCGGCGTTGGGAGCGGCCTTGGCGGCGGCAGGTTTGCTGGCCGCTGGTTTTGCGGCCGCGGATTTGGCCGCAGCTGGTTTGGCCGCGGCGGGTTTGGCGGGGGTCGGTTTCGCGGCCGGGGCGGACTTGGCCGTTGCCGCTGTCGATACCAGCGCGGCCGGCGCCGAACTTGAAGGCTTGGCGGATGGAGCTGATGTTTCACGCAGCCGGCGTTCGAGATCGGCGCGGGTCTTGCCGCAGGCGTCGAGTTCGCCAGTCAGGCGATCGGCGTCGGCGCGCAGTCTGTCACGCTCGCTGCGGGTGCGGTCGAGATCGCCGCGCAGGCTGTCGAGTTCGCCGCGCAGCCGGCCCCAGATAAACCAGCCAACCAACACACCTACAAGGAACGCCAGGACAATGTAAAAGAAGGTCATCGTCTCTCTCCAGTCGGATCCGTCCGCCGCCGTCCCAAGTCATGACCTTGGCAGATCGGATCATCCAATGTGGTTCGGCGGCTCAGGGAACAGCCGGTCTGTCGTCGAGTGTCGGCGTTCGGCTTTCCGCCATTGCCAACCGTCGCTGTCGCATTCGTCAGACCGCTGCCATGGGCCGGGATGCTGTCCGGCCTTAAGCCGCGCGCCCGGCTGAGCTTCAGTCGGAAAGCTATCATACGGCTTCGGGAAAGCTAACGGAATTTTCGCCGGAGAGTTATTCAAGAACAGATATTTAGAACAAGAACAGAGCTGCCGTCACATGCATTCCGGCTAAACTGTTCTGCGATCCTGCAAAGTCGAGGCCGCTGCTGAACCTGCCACTCTGCGCCATCGGTCCAATGGGTGCGCGCATTAACTGTCGAGCGCTTCCAACTCGTCGATCAGGCCGCCGATCACGCCAAGCCCGATCTGCCAGAAGGCGGGGTCGGTGGCGTCGAGGCCGAAGGGGGCGAGAAGTTCGGAGTGATGCTTGGTGCCACCAGCGCGCAGCATCTCGAAATACTTGTCCTGGAAGCCATGCTCGGCGTTCTGGTAGACCGCGTAGAGCGAGTTCACCAGGCAGTCGCCAAAGGCATAGGCGTAGACGTAGAAGGGGGAGTGGACGAAGTGCGGGATGTAGGTCCAGAAGACCTCATAGCCCTCGCGCAGCTTGATCGCCGGCCCCAGGCTTTCGGCCTGCACCTCGAGCCAGAACTGGCCGAGCTTGTCGGAGGTCAGTTCGCCGTTCTTGCGCTCTGCATGCACCTTGCGTTCGAACTCGTAGAAGGCGATCTGGCGCACGACCGTGTTGATCATGTCCTCGACCTTCTGGGCGAGCATCGCCTTGCGCTCGCGCTTGTCGGTGGTCTGGTCGAGCAGCGAACGGAAGGTCAGCATCTCGCCGAAAACCGAGGCCGTCTCGGCCAAAGTCAGCGGCGTCGAAGCCATCAGGGCGCCCTGGCCGCCGGCCAGCACCTGATGCACGCCGTGGCCGAGTTCATGCGCCAGCGTCATCACATCGCGCGGCTTGCCCATGTAGTTTAGCAGCACGTAAGGGTGCGCCGAAGGCACGGTCGGATGGGCGAAGGCGCCGGGCGACTTGCCGGGCCTGACCGGCGCGTCGATCCAGTTGCGGTCGAAGAAGACGCGGGCGATCTCCGCCATATCGGGGGAAAAGCGCTGATAGGCCGACAGCACGGTGTTCCTGGCGTCGTCCCAAGGGATCACGGCCTGCGGCGTCTCGGGCAAGGGGGCGTTGCGGTCCCAGTGGTTCATCACCTCCATGCCGAGCCAGCGCGCCTTCATCTTGTAGTAGCGATGCGACAGGCGCGGATAGGCTTCGCGCACGGCCGACGCCAGCGCATCGACCACGCTGCGCTCGACACGGTTGGCGAGATGGCGTGAATCGGCGATGTCCTCAAAGCCGCGCCAGCGGTCGGAAATCTCCTTGTCCTTGGCCAGCGTGTTGGTGATCAGCGTGAAGGTGCGCAGGCGCTTGCGGAAGGTTGCGGCCAGCGCTTCGGAGGCGCGGCGGCGGACCTCCCCATCGGCGTCCTGGAGGCGGTTCAGCGCCGGCTCCAGCGTCAGTTCCTCGCCGTCTATGTCGAAGCGCAGATCGGTCATCGTCTCGTCGAACAGCCGGTTCCAGGCACCGCGTCCGGTGATCGACTTCTCATGGAACAGCTGCTCGACCCGGTCCTCGAGCTGGTAGGGTTTGTCCATTCTGAGGTCGAGCACCCAGGGGCGGTAATGGGCAAAGCCGGCGTCGGCGGCGAGGGCTGCTTCGAGCGCCTTGTCGTCGATCAGGTTCAGCTCCAGCGCGAAGAACAAAAGATGCGCGCTGGCGTCGGTCATCTTCTCCTGGATGTCGCCATAGAGCTTTGCGCGTTGCGGATCGGCGGTGTTGCCGGCATAGATCAAGCCGGCATAGGAGACGATGCGGCCGATCAGTTCCTCCAGCGCCTCATAGGCTGTCAGCGCCTCGCCAAGCCTGCCGGCGCTGCCGCGCCCGGCCTCCGCAGCCAGTGTGCCCTTCCAGCGGTTCTCGAAGGCGACGGCATCGGCCGCCGCCTTGGCAAGGTCGCGCTTCAGTTCGGGCGCCTCCATGCCGGAATAAAGATCGGCGAGATTCCATTCCGGCAGGTCGCCGAGTTCCGCCGCGCCCTGACCGGACGCTACCGCCGCAAGCTGCCGACCGAGAATCCTGCTCATCAACAATTACCTTCTGGAATCAAGGGGAAAGGACAAGCCGGTCAAATCCTAAGGAATTCGTTCACCGGGTTTTTTGAAACCTTGTTTAGAACCCTGTGCCAAGATGATCCATGGGAATTTCCCAGGCGGGCAACTCAAATCAGTCATGACAGGTTCCATTCTTATAGTCGATGACGATCCCGTGCAGCGCCGGCTGCTCGAGGCGGCGGTGACGAAATTTGGCCACAGCGCCATCGTTGCCGATGGCGGCGAGGCCGGTCTGAGCGCGCTTGACGGACCCAATGCGAGGGATATTTCGGCAGTCATCCTCGACCTTGTCATGCCGGGCCTCGACGGCATCGGCGTGCTGAAGGCGATGCGCGAGCGCGGCATCACTGTTCCCGTCATTGTGCAGACTGCGCAGGGCGGCATCGAAACGGTGGTCTCGGCGATGCGCCACGGCGCCTTCGATTTTGTCGTCAAGCCGGCGTCTCCCGACCGGCTGCAGACCGCGATCGGCAACGCGCTCAAGGTCGAGGCGGTCGAGGACGAGGTCAAGCGCACGTCGCGGCGTCGGGGCGGCCACCTGACATTCAAGGACATGATCACGCATAGCCCGGCGATGGACCGGGTGATCCGCCTCGGCCAGAAGGCTGCGGCCTCCAACATCCCGATCCTGATCGAGGGCGAATCGGGCGTCGGCAAGGAATTGGTGGCGCGCGCCATCCAGGGCAGCGGCGAACGCCGCACAAAGCCGTTCGTCACCGTCAATTGCGGCGCCATCCCCGACAATCTGGTCGAATCGATCCTGTTCGGTCACGAAAAAGGTTCGTTCACCGGCGCCACCGAAAAGCACACCGGCAAGTTCGTCGAGGCGCATTCGGGCACCCTGTTCCTGGATGAGATCGGCGACCTGCCGCTCGACGTGCAGGTCAAGCTGTTGCGCGCCGTGCAGGATGGCGAGGTCGATCCGGTCGGCGGCCGTTCCACCGTCAGGGTCGACATCAGGCTGATCTCGGCCACGCACCGCAACCTTCTGCAGCAGGTCAAGGACGGCAAGTTTCGCGAGGACCTGTTCTACCGGCTCAACGTTTACCCGATCGTCGTGCCGCCGCTGCGCGACCGCCGCGACGACATCCCCTATCTGGTCAAGCATTTCATGGACAAGGTGGCGCCGGCGGGCAATCGCCTGCACGGCATCTCGGATGCCGCAGTGGCCATGCTGCAGGCCTATGATTGGCCGGGAAACATCAGGCAGCTGGAAAACGCCGTGTTCAGGGCCTCGGTGCTTGCCGAAGGCGATGTGCTCACGACTGACGAATTTCCGCAGATCCGGGCGCAGGTCGACGGCACCGTCAATCTCGACGCCCATGCGTCCTTGTCGGACCCCGGCATGGCCTTGAGCACCGGATCGCAAGGCGATGGCGCGCAGACTGACGACGCCGGTACTGCAGCTGCCGAGCCCGCCCCTCCGGCGAGGCTGCTTCAGCGTTTCGGCACGCTGCGGGCGCTGGACGAGCGTGGCAATGTGCGTGCGCTGGCCGATGTCGAACTCGAAATGATCAAGCTCGCCATCGACCATTATAACGGCCAGATGAGCGAGGTCGCACGGCGTCTCGGCATCGGCCGCTCGACGCTCTACCGCAAGCTCAAGGAATACGGCATCGACCCGGAAACCGGTCGCCTCGACCGCCTTGCCTCCTGAACGCCGAATTCCACAGCTTGCCAACGCAAGGCCGGGACCAGCTTGCCGTGCCATATCCGGCGCTGCATAAGGGGGTCGGGGCGGGAATATGGCTGATGCGGACAGCGTTGTTCACGCATTAAGGCCAGCGGTAACAGATCGTGTAGCGCGAAAAGGCTGAATCTTGATCTAAACCAGCAGTTTACCAAGAAATCCTGTGTATTATTTTTGACGGGATATCGCCACGGTGTTACCGCATTTCGGCTTCAATAAGCGATGATTAACCATTAGGATCGATATTCGGATGTGAGAACCACGCATCCGTTTGGACAAATCCGGGGACAAACGGCAGCCTGCAAGGCCTTTTGATTTGAACAAAGTCGAACGACACAGAAACGGGCGGCGCGATCACATGGGCGTCTGGCCGAGATGGCTGGCAGCGTTGATCGTTGCGTTCGCTTTCCTCGCCGCAACTGCTGCCGGCGCCAGCGCTGAAACGCGCTCGCTCAAGCTCTATCACCTCCACACGCACGAAAAGGCCGAGATCGTCTACAAGCGCAATGGCCGCTACGATCCGGCAGGCCTCAGGAAGATCAACATCATCCTGCGCGACTGGCGTCGCAACGAACCGACCAAGATGGATCCGCGCCTGCTCGATCTGGTGTGGGAAGCTTACCGGCAGGCCGGCGCCACCGACTATATCCAGGTCGTCTGCGGCTATCGCTCGCCGTCGACCAATTCGATGCTGCGCAGCCGCAGCCGCGGTGTCGCCAAGGAAAGCCAGCATATGCTGGGCAAGGCGATGGACTTCTACATTCCGGGTGTGCCGCTGAAAAAGCTGCGCAACATCGGCCTCAAGATGCAGGGCGGCGGCGTCGGCTACTATCCGTCGTCGGGTTCGCCCTTCGTCCACATGGACGTCGGCAATGTGCGACATTGGCCAGGCATCAGCCGCCAGGAACTGGTCAGCCTGTTCCCCAATGGCAAGACGCTGCATGTGCCGAGCGACGGCAGGCCGTTGCCGGGTTATGACCAGGCGCTCGCCTCCTACAAGGCGCGCAAGGGCGCCGGTTCTCCTGCCATCATGATGGCCAGCGCAGGCGGCAGCACCAAGAAATCCGGTGGCTTCCTGTCCGCTTTCTTTGGCGGTGGCGGCGAAGACGAAGCCGACGACAGCGCCGATGTCGCTACCGCCGCGCCGCCGCCGAGAAGCGTGAAGCCGGTGCTGGCTGCCACGAGCAACAACAACAGCAATCTGCCTGGCATCGCGATCGTGTCGCCGCAGAACGCCAAGCGCGCCAACATTCCGCAGCTTGCCGACGACAGCGCTGACGATTCGGAGCCGCAGGACACGCCGGAGACGATCATCGCCGCGCTGCCCGCCAAGGAAGTGCCGCTGCCCGCTTTCGCACCGCGGCCGAAGGCCGATGTCGGCGCGCAACAGCCTGAGACCGTGCCGTTCGGCGTGGCCGATGCCACCACCGAACAGACGGTGGCGACGGCGCAGGCGCCGGCCAATGTGCCGTTCGGCACGGCCGATGCGAGCAATGCCGACCAGGGGGCCGATCAAGCTGCCGCTCCGGCGCAGGTCGCGGTGAACGTCCCGTTGCCGACCTGGCGTCCCGACCGCTCTTCGCCGCCGGCTGAGCTTGCGCCGCAGGACGAGGGCGTTCTGCTGGCGCTGGCCGATACGGCTGCCCACAAGCAGAGCGCAACCGACGCGTTCTCGGTGCTGCCGTCGCAGCGTCCGGACGAGGTCAAGGCGGTTCTCGAACAGGCCAGCGCCGCCGATACAGCCGGTGCTACCGACGACTATCAGGTCGCCTCGCTCGAGCCGCGCTCGGCGTTCAACGATCCGTCAGGTGTCGATGCCGCATCGCCGCGCGGTGCTATTGCTGCCCGTCCCGCCGGTACCGATCCGGCCTCAGTGATCGGCGCCGGCGTCAAGACGACACGCAAGGAAGCCAGGGCTTCGGCCCGCGACCTGAAGCCAGGACCGAAGGCAGTGGTGGTGGCGGCCGAACCGCAGGCGGCCCGCTGGGCGCTGAGCAGCGGCGACAACATCGCCACCGTTTCCAGCCCGACGACAGCGCCGCGCTATGCATACAACATCGTGCATACGCCGCCGAGCGAGGTCTACACCGCAGGCTTCCAGGCGGACAACCAGATGGCCGATGCCAACCGCTTCACCGGCAATGCCGTGAAATTCCTTTCGGTCGCCCGCTTCCAGACGAAGTAAGAGCTCGACGGGGTAAACATCGAAGCCGCGCTGGGCAACCCGCGCGGCTTTTTGCTGTTGGCGAATCTCCAGCACTGGCTTCTAGCGTCCCGGAATGCTAACCACCAGCCTGCATTCCCGCTTCGTCTAATGGTAGGACAGCGCCCTTTGAAGGCGTGAATCGAGGTTCGAGCCCTTGAGCGGGAACCAAAATCTCAATGCGTAGCAACCCCCGTCGGCGCAAGCTGGCCGGGTTTCTTGTGCCGAGAGCAATCCAGGAACAGTGTGAAACGATTTGCCGGGAAAAGCGCGGAGCGTTTCCCTTGGGAATTGCGCAAAGATAAAGTAGCGAGGTTATTTTCCGAGCTTGCTCGCGGTCTGTGCGAGCGCCTCGATCTCATCCCACTTGCCGGCCTTGACCAACTCGTCCGGCGCCACCCACGAGCCGCCGACGCAGATAACGTTGGACAGGCTGAGATAGTCGGCCGCGTTCTTGGCCGAGATGCCGCCGGTCGGGCAGAATTTCACGTCGGCCAGCGGCGAGGCAAAGGCCTTCAGCGAGGCGATGCCGCCGGATTGTTCGGCCGGGAAGAATTTCAGGAACCGCAGGCCGGCCTCGCGGGCAGCCATGATCTCGCCGGGCGTGATGGCGCCGGGCAGCAAGGGAACGTCGCTGTCCTTGGCCGCCGCCAGCAACTCTCGCGTGATGCCGGGGCTGACGATGAATTTCGAGCCAGCGGCCGCTGCCTCGTCGAACTGCTTGGCATCCAGAATTGTGCCGGCGCCGACAATGGCGCCCTCGACCTCACCGGCGACGCGGCGGATCGCTTCCAGCGCATCGGCGGTTCTCAACGTGATCTCGATTGCCGGCAGGCCGCCGGCGGCCAGCGCCCGGGCGAGCGGGACGGCGTCCGCGACATTGGCGATCTTCAGCACCGGAATGACCGGCTGGCCATTGAGCAGCGACAGGAGCGTTTCGGTCTTGCTGAGCATTGGCTTGTCTCTCCCTAGGTGATTTCAACCGATTAGCAGAAGGCCGATTCCGAGTCCACGAAACCCGGCCTGCCGCGATGTCACATGTCGGCCAACGAGCCTGCGGGCGAATACCGAGGAAGTGCTTTAGCTCTGCCTTGAATCCGCTTTGACCACAGTCTAGTGGCTTGGCGATGACCAACCATGAACCCGTGCGCGTCGCCGCGCTCTACAAATTTGCGAGGCTGGGCGACTTCGACGCGCTGCGGGTCTTGCGCACGCCGCTTGCCGCCTTCTGCTGCGGGCGCGGCATCAAGGGCACGCTGCTTCTGGCGCAGGAGGGCATTAACGGCACGGTCGCCGGCAGCGAAACCGACATAGCCGACCTGATCGCTTATCTCGAGGCCATCGAGGGTCTTGCCGATCTCGAGGTCAAATACAGCACTGCCGCCGAAATGCCGTTCCATCGCATGAAAGTGCGGCTGAAGCGCGAGATCGTCACCATGGGCGTCGAAGACCTCGACCCGGCGACGGGTGCGGGGACCTATGTCGCGCCGGCCGACTGGAACGCGCTGATCTCGGACCCCGGCACCATCGTCATCGACACACGCAACGCGTACGAAGTGTCGATCGGCACGTTCGAGGGCGCGGTGGACCCGCGCACGTCGAGCTTTCGCGAATTCCCGGCCTGGGTGGAAAAACACCGCGACCAACTCGACGGCCGCAAGGTTGCGATGTTCTGCACCGGCGGCATCCGCTGCGAAAAGGCGACGGCCTATGTGAAGTCGCTCGGCTTCGAGGATGTGTTCCATCTCAAGGGCGGCATCCTCAGATATCTCGAAGAGGTGCCGGACGAAGACAGCCTGTGGCAGGGCGAGTGTTTCGTCTTCGACGAGCGGGTCTCGGTGTCGCATGGGTTGACCGAAGGCGAGGCCGAACTCTGCCGCGCCTGCCGGCATCCGCTGACGCCGGAGAACCGGCTGTCGCCGCATTTTTCCACCGGCGTGTCATGCCCGCATTGCTACGAGGCACGCTCGGATGAGGATCGCACCCGCTATGCCGAGCGCCAGCGCCAGGTCGAACTTGCGCAGGCGCAGGGCAGGGGACATATCGGCAGTTAAGTGCCGCCGACGCCCTGACTGGATCACCACACGACAGAATAGCGGTCGATCACCCACAGCCATGTGCCGTCGGCCTGCCGGCGCGCGACCTCTGAGGTTATCGAGCCGTCGGCAAGCCTGGTCGACGTCAACGCGAGTTCGCCGTTAATGGCCGCCGGGCGCTGCTCGCCGCGCTGGAATTTTCGCCAGCTCGCGGCAAAGGCTTCGAACAAAGCGCGGATCGCCTCATGGCCACGGGTCAATTCGGCTGCTCCGGTGTCGATGACGGCATCGGGTTCGAACAGCGCTACCATGCCCTCAATGTCTCCCGCCCATTGCCGATCAATTAGCAGGCGCTCCAGATCCTGGGGATCTCGTGCTTGGTCGCGGTCTGGCTGATCGGTCACGGCAAAACTCCTCCCTCGCCGACGTTGCGGCGACACTAACCGAAGCCGAGGCGGGTTTCGACACATCGAATTTGATTTGCGGCATTGCCGGCGCCGATAGCAAAGCGCCGGTCCGTCATTGTAATGTCAACAATCGGGACCTACGTCTGCAACGTCCAAAACCTGCCCGTCCACGTTGGCGCGGGCCCTTTTCTGGAGGCACCATGTTCGACCCCAAGAAGCTTCTCGACGATCTGCTCGGCTCGCAAGTTCCCGGCACAACCGGCACCGTTCGCGACAAGGCCGGGCAGGCTGTGCAGATGGCCAAGGACAATCCGCTGGCCGCCGGTGCGCTGGCCGCGGTGCTGCTTGGAACCGGCACGGGACGGCAGGTCACCGGCACGGCCGTGAAGCTCGGCGGACTGGCTGCGATCGGCGGTCTCGCCTACAAGGCCTACCAGAATTACAAGGCCGGCAATGCACCCGAGCAGGCGCCGGCGGCCGGCCAGCCGGAATTGCTGCCGCCGCCCGCCGACACCGGCTTTCATCCTTCACAGGCGCCACAGGGGGAGGACGAGTTCACGCTGACCCTGGTGCGGGCGATGATCTCGGCGGCCAAGGCCGATGGCCATGTCGATGACGCGGAACGCCAAAAGATCGCCGGCAAGCTCAGTCTGGCCGGCATCGGCACGGAAGCGGAAAAGTTTCTGATGGCCGAGCTGGACAGCCCGCTCGACCTCGATACGCTGGTCGCAGGCGCCAAGACCGATGAGCAGAGGCTCGAGCTCTACACGGCGTCCCGACTGACGATCGACCCCGATACGCGCGCCGAACGCGGCTATCTCGACCTGCTCGCCGGCCGGCTCGGCCTGCCGGATGCGCTCGTCGATCATGTCGAGGCGACGGTGTCGGCGGTCAAGGTGCCGGTTCCGTCAGGCACGGCGCCGAACCCGCGCTGGTAGACAACGCAGCCGCGGCGGGAAAAGCGTTAACTTCTCGTTTACCGAGGAAGCGCATGATTTTAGTTAGTCGGATCGGCTTTTCCTCCTCCCAAGCCCGGTTCAGATCAGGGGGCGGTCGCCAATGACCGCCCTTTTTGTCGGACCGATCACATAAAGCGCGTGGCGCTTCATGTTTTTGTCCTGGTGCATGTCGTTCTCTCAGAACCGGGGCCACTTTTGAGCGACATGCATTAGTGTCCGGCTTGCCATGATCGCCCTCATTTGCGATGGGTCGGTGCATTCGGATGCACCCCGATCTGTGCCGGGGATGCGCGGCGCGCAGGAGCAAAATCCATGACAGCCCTCACAGAGAAAACCGCCATCGTCACCGGCGCCGGCACCGGCATCGGCAAGAGCGTCGCCACGGCGCTGCTCAAGGCGGGCTGGAACACGGTGTTTTGCGGCCGCCGCAAAGCGGTGCTCGACGCCGCCATTACCGAAGCCGGGAAAGCGGACGCCAAGGCGCTGGCAGTTGCCTGCGACATCAGCAAGGCCGGCGAAGTCGATGACCTGTTCGAGACGGTGGCCGCAGCCTTCGGCCGTGTCGATCTGCTCTTCAACAATGCCGGCATGAGCTACAAGTCGACGCCCATCGACGAGATCCCGGTCGAGGTCTGGAACGATATTGTCGGCGTCAATCTCACCGGATCGTTCCTATGCGCTCGCGCCGCCTTCAGCGTCATGCGCAAGCAAAAGCCAATGGGCGGCCGCATCATCAACAATGGCTCTGTGTCGGCCTATGCGCCACGGCCGGGCTCGGTGCCCTACACCGCGACCAAGCACGCCATATCGGGGCTGACCAAGACGCTGGCGCTCGACGGCCGGCCCTATGACATCGCCTGCGGCCAGATCGACATAGGCAACGCGCTGACCGATATGGCGCACGCAATGACGGTCGGCGTGCCGCAGGCCAATGGCACCATCGCCGCCGAGGCGGTGATGGACGTCCAACGCGTCGCCGACGCCGTCGTCCACATGGCCAGCCTGCCGCTCGACGCCAACGTGCTGTTCATGACCGTGATGGCGACCAAGATGCCGTTCGTGGGGCGTGGGTGAGCAGCCGAAGGCCTACTTCTTCAAAAACGCCTCGATCCGCTCCAGCGCTCGCAAGATGTTCTCTTCGGAATTGGCGTAGGAAAGCCTGATGTAGCCTTCGCCGAGAATGCCGAAATCGGGACCGCCGATCAGCGCCACGCCGGCCTCCTCGAGCAGTGCCGAGGCGAGCTTCTTGGCCTTCCAGCCGGTCTTCGAGACATTCGGAAAGGCATAGAAGGCGCCCTTCGGCGTTATGCAGGAGACGCCGGGCAGCGCGTTCAGCCCCTCGACCACGATCTTCCTGCGGTTGTCGAAGGCGCGCATCATCTTGTCGACATCGTCCTGCGGGCCGTCGATCGCGGCGATGCCGGCGAACTGGCTCGGCGCGTTGACGCAGGACCAGCAATTGACCGCCAGCTTGCGGACCTTGTCGTAGAGATGCCCGCCCTTGTCGCCATTCGGCCAGATCGACCAGCCCATGCGCCAGCCGGTCATCGCCCATGTCTTCGACCAGCCGTTGAGCACGATCAGCCGGTCGCGAATTTCCGGAAAATTGAGCAGCGAAAAATGCGTCTCGCCGTCATAGGTCATGACGTCGTAGATTTCGTCGGAGAGGATGGCGACCTGCGGATGCGCTTGCAGTCCCTTCACCAGCTTCTCGATCTCGGCGCGCGGCGTGACGCCGCCGGTCGGGTTGGCCGGTGAGTTGAGGATTAGCAGTCTGGTCTTCGACGTGATCAGCGCCAGCGTCTCTTCTGCCGAGAAGGCAAAGCCGTTCTCCTCGCGGATCGGCACCGGAATGGGCGCGGCGCCGGTGAACTCGATCATCGAGCGGTAGATCGGAAAGCCTGGGTCTGGATAGAGGATCTCGGCGCCGGGTTCGCCGAACATCAAGATGGCCGCGAACATGGTCGGCTTGCCGCCGGGCAGGATCATTACATTCTCGGGCGAGACTTCGACGCCGGTAGTGGTCAGCGTGCGCCGCACCACCGCTTCGCGCGTCGCCAGCAGGCCATTGGCGGGGGTGTAGCCATGGTGGCCGTCGCGCAGCGCCTTGATCGCGGCCTCGACAATGTGCTGCGGCGTTTTGAAGTCGGGCTGGCCGATGCCGAGATTGACGATGTCGCGGCCCTGTTGAGCCAGTGCAGTCGCGCGCGCCAGCACGGCAAAGGCGTTTTCCTCGCCGAGACGGTCGAAGGCCGAAATCGTGTGGAGCATTTTTCCCGTCCGTGTGGTTCTTGCTGTTAGGTCGCGTTTTTGTGAGCGTCTGCTCACAAAAGTCAAACGGATTGGAGTTTTGCGTGTCGGAAAATCTCAAAGATTGGCAAGCGCGTCCGCGGCCCGAGCGCAAGCCCATTGACGGCCGCTATGTCCGGCTCGAACCGCTGAGCGCCGAAAAGCACGGCGATGGGTTGTACGAGGCGTCGTCCGTGCCCGACATCGATGGACGCTTTGCCTGGCTGCCCGACTACCCGCCGCAAACCCGCGCCGATTTCCAGCCATGGCTGGACAAGGTCGAGGCGAGCGAGGATCCGCTGTTCTTCACCGTCATCGACAAGGCCAGCGGCAAGGTCGCCGGGCGACAGACGCTGATGCGCATCGATCCCGCCTATGGCGTCATCGAGATCGGCAACATCTATTGGGGGCCACTGATCTCGCGCAAGCCGGCAGCGACCGAGGCGCAGTTCCTGTTCATGAAGTATATTTTCGACGGGCTCGGCTATCGCCGCTACGAGTGGAAATGCAACAACCGCAACGAGCCGTCAAAGCGCGCGGCGGAACGGTTCGGCTTCAAGTTCGAGGGCATTTTCCGCCAGCATCTTGTGGTCAAGGGTGAAAACCGCGATACCGCATGGTACTCGATCATCGACAAGGAATGGCCGGCGCTGCGCAAAGCCTATGAGGCATGGCTCGATCCCGCCAATTTCGACGGCGAAGGCCGGCAGAAGCGGCGGCTCGAGGATTTCCGCGCCGAGTTTGGCGCGTAACAGGAGTTTTTTCCGATGGCGCACAGCCATTATCATGGTTCGCATGCTGGGCATGGCGCCGGCCACGTGCATGGCTCGACCGACAAGAAGCGTGTGCTGATCGCAGCCTGCCTGACCGCCGGCTTCATGGTGGCCGAAGTGCTTGGCGGCCTTTTGACGGGATCACTGGCGCTGCTGGCCGACGCCGGCCACATGCTCGCCGACTCGATCGCGCTTGGCCTTGCCTGGTACGCCTTCCATCTTGGCGGACGGCCGGCGACGGTGCGCCTCACCTATGGTTTCGGCCGGGTCAAGACGCTGGTCGCCTACACCAACGGCATCGCCATATTCGCCATTGCTTTGTGGATCGTCTACGAAGCCTGGGGCCGGCTGATGACGCCGGCGCCGGTGCTGGGCGGGCCGATGCTGGTGGTGGCGATCGCCGGCCTTCTGGTAAACTTCGCCTCGTTCTTCGTGCTGCATGGCGGCGACCACGACAGCCTCAACATGCGCGGCGCCATCCTGCATGTGCTGGGCGACCTGCTCGGTTCGGCGGCGGCGATCGTGGCGGCGCTGGTCATCCTGGCCACCGGCTGGACGCCGATCGACCCGATTCTGTCGGTGCTGGTCTCGGTGCTGATCCTGTCCACCGCATGGTCGTTGATGCGCGAAGCCGCCCACGTCCTTCTCGAAGGCGTACCGGCAAGCCTCGACCGCGACATCATCGCCAAGGACATTGCCGGCACCGTCAAGGGCGTGCGCGAGGTGCACCATATGCATGTCTGGTCGCTGGACGGCTCCAGCAACATGGCGACGCTGCATGCCTGCCTCAACGATGGCGTCGATCCGCACCAGGCGGTCAGCGCCATCAAGAAGCGGCTCGCCGCCGAACACGGCATCAGCCACGCGACGGTCGAACCGGAATTCGGCCAGTGCGCCGACAGCCATGACGAGCACGATCATGACCACGACCATGGTGCGCCACCGCATCACGGCCATTATCACTGACAGGGAATTTCATGGCATTGGCATCCGAGTTGACGAGTTCCCAATGTGGCGGGACGGCATGATGGATCGCGACACGCGAAACGCGCTGATTGCCGCAGCCTGGATCATGCTGCTGTTCGGCATCGCGGCGTTCTATCTGCCGACGGTGATGCTGGCTGTCGGCAATATCTCGACCGTACTTGCCGGCATCGTCGGCATCGCCTTCGTGCTGGCATTCTTTCTGGTGTTCTGGTTGCGGGGCCGCAGCCAGAACAAGGGCAAATAAGAGGCTTTCGAAATGCGCATCCTGATTACTGGCGCGGCCGGCATGGTCGGCCGCAAACTTGTCGACCGGCTGGCCAAGGACGGCACGCTCAACGGCCGCAAGATCACCGGGCTCGACCTGCACGACATCGTGCCGCCGCAGGCGCCGGCGATGGATGGCGTCAGCATCGCCACGCATACGGGCGACCTTGCCGACGCCGGTGCTGCCGAGAGCCTGGTGGCGTCACGCCCCGACGTCATGTTCCATCTCGCCGGCATCGTGTCGGGCGAGGCGGAGGCGAATTTCGATCTCGGCTACCGCGTCAATCTCGACGGCACACGGGCTCTGTTCGATGCGGTCCGGCTGGCGGGCTTTTCGCCGCGTCTGGTCTTCACCTCGTCGATCGCGGTGTTCGGCGCGCCGTTCCCCGATGTCATCCCGGACGACTTTCATCCGACGCCGCTGACCTCCTACGGCACGCAGAAGCAGATGAGCGAAGCGCTGCTGGCCGACTATTCCAGGCGCGGCTTCTTCGACGGCATCGGCATAAGGCTGCCGACCATCTGCGTGCGGCCCGGCAAGCCGAACAAGGCGGCGTCAGGTTTCTTCTCCGGCATCATCCGCGAGCCGCTGAGCGGCCACGAGGCGATCCTGCCGGTGCCGCGCTCGGTGCTGCACACCCATGCCAGCCCGCGCTCTGCGGTCGGTTTCCTGATCCATGCCGCCGGGCTCGACGGTGCCGCTGTCGGGCCGCGCCGCAACCTTACAATGCCCGGCGTTGCCGTCACCGTCGGCGAGCAGATCGAGGCGGTGGAGCGCACTGCAGGCGCCGAGGTGGCGAGCCTGATCCGTGAGGAGCCCGACGAAACGATCTGGGCGATCGTCAAGGGTTGGCCGACGCGCTTCGAGGCGCGCCGTGCAAGGGACCTCGGCTTCAGCGCCGAAAACAGTTTCGATGAAATCATCCGCGCTCATATCGAGGATGAGCTGGGCGGAATGATCGCGGGTCAGGCCTGACCCGCCGAGGTCACACAGCTCCGGACAGGCTCGCCGACAACAGCAACAGCCCGAACAGGAAGACGAAGGCGGCGCCGCCGATTTCGACGACTGTGTGGATGCGGTTGCCCATGCGGCCGTCGCCGGCGAAATAGACCGCCCAGTTCTTGGCGGTGACTGCGATCGTTGCCAGCGCCGAGACTGTGATGGCGGTTCCAATCGACATCGCCAGCACCGACAGCAGGCCGCCGAGCCACAGGCCGTTGAGCAAAGCGAAGCTCAGCACAATCAGCGCGCCGGAGCAGGGGCGGATGCCGACGGCGGCTACTGCCGACCAGGCCGTGCGCCAGTCGAAGCGATCGCCCGACAGCAGCGCCGGATCGGGCGCATGCGAATGGCCGCATGTGTCGCAGACCTCGCCGGCTGGGTGATCGTGATGAGCGTGGTCGTGATGGGAATGATCGTGCGTGTCGTGGTCGTGCGCAGCGTGATCGTGATGATCATGCGAATGGTCGTGATGCACATGCAAGGCATGCGAATGCGCATGCGCCGCGTGGCTGTGAGCGGCATGCGAATGGCCGCCATGGGAATGACCGGCGTGGGCTGCCGACAGGCTGTAGGCGGGCGCCCTGCCGAACCAGCGCTGGACCGTGGGCCCAAGCTTGCGCCACAGCAGCCAGGCGCCGAACAAAGTGACGAAGACATAGCTCATGATCTCCATGAACCAGGCTGCGTCGGTCATCGAGATCGCGGTGCCGCGCAGGACGAAATAGGCAAGCAGCATCACCAGGATCGCGGTCAGGCCCTGCAGCAGCGCCGAGATGAAGGACAGCAGGATACCGCGCCTGAGCGCCACTTCATTGGCCACCATGTAGGACGAGATCACCGCCTTGCCGTGGCCGGGGCCGGCGGCGTGGAAAATGCCGTAGGCGAAGGACAGGCCGATCAGCAGCCACATCTTGCTGCCATCCTCGCGCATTGCTTTCATCGCCGTGGCCAATGCGCGGTAGAATTCCTGCTGGCGCAGATTGATCCACATCAGGATGTGGGCGAACGGGCCGGTGGTGGGCGCCATGCCGTCATTGACACCGATGCCGAGTGAGCTCTGGGCATGGGCCTGCCCGAGAAAGTGCGTCATCAGCAGGGCAGCGGCCACAAGGCCGAATGCCAAACGCAGGGACGGTTTCATCACCGGATCTATCCTTCTGGCGGGCAATTCAGTTCGAGCTTGGTGGCGAAGATCTTGCTCATGTCGGTGCCTGTCGGGTCGTTGAAGAACGCGTCCGTCAGGGTCTTCTGGTTTTCCTTGATCGCCTCGTCTGGATCAGGCCGGATGACGCTCTTGGTGCAGTTCGAGGGCAGGCCTTCCACCGTGATGTTGCTATCCTCGGTGAAGTCGATCGCTGTGTAGAAGGTTGGATCGTAGACGCCGAAATCGATCTTGCCGGCGAGCTTGATCGGCACCTTGGGTTCGGATTCGAACAGGATGATCAACTGGTCGTTGTCAAAATTGGCCATCAGATGCGGTGGCGGCGTCATAGGCACGTCCTTGCCGTCGACGGTGACGAGCTGGAAATAGTTGAATTCTGCCAGCGAGGCATGAACTGTGTCGGCGACATCCTTCAGCTCCTTGTCGTCAAGCTTCAGGTCGGAGTTCTTGTCGAACTCCATCATCACCGTACTCGAAAACAGATCATCGAAACGCCAGAGGTGACGCAGCGCTTTCACACTTTGGTGATCCGGAGAGAGGATCACGTCGAGGCGGGCCTCGGCGAAGACATGAGGATGCGCGCCAGCCGCTCCGACGGCGGCAAAAGGCGCCGCCAAGGCCGAAGCCAGCATGATTGCGTGCCGTTTCAGATGCATTCTCGGTCGCTGTTCCATCGGCCTCGGAGAGATTTCGAGAGGTTACCAGAAACGGGGCGAAATTGGGACCGCGGCACGGCAAGACCGGGTCAGGCGCTCTCGCGGTTCTTGAACCACTGCACCAGAAAATCGACGAAGACACGGACCTTGGCCGGCAGATAGCGGCGGTGCGGGTAGACGGCGAAAATGCCGCTGCCCGACTGGATGCGGTCGTCAAGCAAGGACACCAGCAGCCCGGATGCGAGGTCGGGTGCGGCGATGAAATCCGGCAGGATGGTGAAGCCCAGACCGGACACGGCGGCGGCTCGCGCGGCCATCGGGCTGTTGACCTCGATCGGACCCGATACGTTGACACTGACAGACTCCTCGCCATCGCCCCTGAAGCGCCAGTTGGCGAGCGAGCGGCCATTGGTGTCGACGATGCAGGGCAAGTTGGCGAGATCCTGCGGGCGCGTCGGCTTGCCGTGCTTGGCGATCAGCTCCGGCGAGGCGCAAAGCTTGATCGAAAACGGCCCCAGGCGGCGGGCGATCAGCGATGAGTTCTCCAGGCGCGAGATGCGCACGGCAAGATCGAAACCTTCCTCGACCAGATCGACAAAACGGTCGTCGAGATGGATGTCGAGCACGATGTCGGGATGCTGCTTGGCGAAGTCGATCAGCGACTGGCCGATCGGTGCATCGGCAAAGGTGCGCGCCGCCGACAGCTTGATCCTGCCGCGCACGTCACCGGAGGATTCGCGCACGGCGTCGGCTAGGCTGTCGACCTCGCGCACGATTTCCGAAGCGCGGCTGTAATAGGTATGGCCGGCCTCAGTCAACGAGAACTGCCGCGTGGTGCGGTTGAGCAGCAGCGCGCCGAGTTCGTCCTCGAGTTCGCGCACATATTTCGACAGCAGCGCCTTGGAGCGACCGATCTTGCGCGCGGCCGCCGAAAAGCCTTCGGCCTCGACGACGTCGATGAAGGCGCGCATGCGGGTCAGTGTATCCATCATCAGGCCTTTCGTGCCGCATCGAGAATTCGCCGGCCGAGCCGTATCAGGGCAATGTCGCTGCCGGGAGGGCCGAGCAGCGAGAGGCCGAAAGGGGCACCGTCAACCGAGCCCAGCGGCAGGGTGATTTGCGGAAAGCCTGACAGACCCGAAAGGCACAAAAGATGCAAGGCCCTTTCGCGGTAGGCCTGGAGCTGCTGCGGCTCGCTTTTGACCAGAGGTGCGGGGCCTGGAACGGTGGGCAGGACAAGAAACCCGTCCTGGCCGAGCAGCGCGGCTAGCTCGGAGCGGAACGTCAGGCGGCGCACCGCCTCGGCCCGCGCGGTCTTTTCGTCGATCGTGCGGCCAAAACCAAAGCGCTCCTCGACGCCCGGCCCGAGATCGCGCTCGCCAGAAATGATCCAGGCGCCATGCTGCTGCCAGGCCTCGGCGGCCTGGAGGCGGCGAAAGCACCAGTAGAGCTCGTCGGGGAAGGAGGCGAAGCTGTACTCTTCCGGCGCCGGCTCACCGATAAGACTGGCGGCCAGCGCTCTCATCCTGGCATATTCGGCTGCCTCGGCGGGGCCGGCCACGAAAGCGTCCAGCCAGCGGATCGAAAGCGGCCGGGTGAGCGGATATGGATGCGGGTCGCGGCCGAGCAGCAATTTGCCGATCGTCTCATAGGTCTCGATGTCGTCGGCGAACCAGCCGAATGTGTCGAAGCTCGGCGCCAGCTTCATCGTGCCTTCGAGCGAAATGCGGCCATGCGTGGTGCGCAGCCCGATCAATCCGCAAAAGCTCGCCGGGGCGCGGATCGAGCCGCCGGTGTCCGACCCGGTAGCGATATCGGCAAGCTTGCCGGCCACCGCCGCCGCCGAGCCTGACGAGGAACCGCCGGTGACGCGATCGGGAGCGGCCGGGTTCACCGGAAACGGAAAATGCGCGTTCTGGCCCATCAGCGAGAAAGCGAACTCGTCGGTCTGCGTCTTGCCGATGAAGCGCGCGCCGGCGTCGAGAATCATCTGCACGGCCGGTGCCGTGCTGGACGCGGCATGCGCCTCGTCGAACTTCACCAGATTGCCGCAACCGGTGCGGTAGCCGGCGACGTCGTAAATGTCCTTTACCGCCAGCCTGAGCCCGGCCAGCGGCCCCAGTTCCGCATTGGCGACCGGCATGCGGCGCAGGTCAAGAAAGGCGTTGAGCGGGCCGTGCGTGCCTGGCATCGTTCGATATCCGTATACAGTAGGCCCAGCATTGTTCGATGCCGGAAATTTTACAACCTGGGATACGATTTTTATTGATTGTGAAATCTTTCGATCTTATATCGCGCTTGCCCAAAGTCGCACGTGCCTGTGGGTGTCCGCCGATCCTCGAATGGTGAGGGAAATCGGTAAGGTAACTGGAGCTAACCCCTCCAGTCGGTCTAGCGGCCAACCGCCAGCCCGAGGACACCTTGAAGCAACGACGGTGCGGGCCTTTCTGGTGTTCTGCCGGTCGTCCAAAGACCGGGGTTACTGAAGAGGCACACCTTCATTGCCGGCAGTGCGGACGGGTCTCCCATCCAAGCCAAGGCAGACAAAGCGAACCGAGGCCGGGCAAGGCCAAGGTTCACCGCCGCGAGATGGCGTTTCATGGTTCCGGGGTCTCCACCGGCTGGTTCCATGGATTTCCGTCCCGCCTTTGTTTGACCGCGTGTTCGCGAGGCCGAAAGCCCGCGTCCCGCAGCCTTATTGCGCGCCGCAAGGCGTTAATGGAGAGACCCCGATGGCCACCCAGCGCATCCTCGACTTCCTCGCCACCCGACGTCCGTCCGGCCCCTGCCTCGTCGTCGACCTCGATGTCGTGCGCGACAATTTCCGTGCCTTCGAGAAGGCGCTGCCCGATTCCAGAATCTACTATGCGGTGAAAGCAAACCCTGCGCCGGAGATCCTGCGCCTGCTTGCTGCGATGGGCTCGTCCTTCGACACCGCTTCCGTTGCCGAGGTCGAGATGGCGATGGACGCCGGTGCGCCGGCGGACCGCATCTCCTTCGGCAACACCATCAAGAAGGAGCGTTACATTGCACGCGCCTACCAGCTCGGCATTCGGCTGTTTGCCGTCGACTGCGTCGAGGAGGTCGACAAGATCGCCCGCGTCGCTCCCGGCGCGCGCGTGTTCTGCCGCGTTTTGACCGACGGCGAAGGCGCCGAGTGGCCGCTGTCGCGCAAGTTCGGCTGCGTGCCGGCGATGGCCGTCGACGTGCTGCGCCATGCCAGGACGCTCGGCCTCGACGCCTATGGCGTGTCGTTCCATGTCGGCTCGCAGCAGACCGACCTGACGGCGTGGGACCGTGCGCTGGCCGACGCCAAGAAGGTGTTCGCCACGCTCGCCGACGAAGGCATCGTCCTCAAGATGGTCAATATGGGCGGCGGTTTCCCGACGCGCTATCTGCGTGACGTGCCGGCGGCCCAGGCCTATGGCCAGGCCATCTTCTCGGCGCTGCGCAAGCATTTCGGCAATGCGATCCCTGAGACCATCATCGAGCCGGGCCGCGGCATGGTCGGCAATGCCGGCGTCATCAAGTCGGAAGTCGTGCTGATCTCGAAGAAGGCCGAAAACGACAATGTGCGCTGGGTGTTCCTCGACATCGGCAAGTTCGGCGGTCTGGCCGAGACGATGGACGAGGCGATCCGCTATCCGATCGTCACCCGCCATGACGGTTCGGAGACCGCACCTTGCGTGCTCGCCGGCCCGACCTGCGATTCGGCCGACGTGATGTACGAGAAGACGCCGTATCCGCTGCCTCTGTCGCTGACCATCGGCGACGATGTGCTGATCGAAGGCACCGGCGCCTACACGACCACCTACTCGGCGGTCGCCTTCAACGGCTTCGAGCCTCTCCGATCCTACGTGATCTGACGGCTTCGGCCTTCAGATCACCCCAGGCGGACGTTTGCGTCCGCCCGGGTTCGCCTGTGGAACAAGCTCCGCTCGTGAAGGATCGCGGAAATGGACATTGTAAATTACATTGACGGCATTGGATTCTCCCCCCTTGAGCGGGAGATGGCCGGCGCCATTCCCATCGTCGCCGAAACTGCGGCAGACATTGCATCGCGTGAAGCGTTGCTCGATCGCGCCATGGGGCCGATGCGGCGCAAGAAATCGTCGGAGAAGCTGCGGCGTGGCCGCCGGCCTTCCGAAGGTCTCGCTTTTGTCGTGCGGGATGCCGCCGGCGCGGTTGCCGGCACGGTGCGGCTGTGGGACGTACGTCTGGGCGAGGGCGGCCCGGGAGCACTTCTGCTCGGACCGCTCGCCGTCGATCCGGCGCTGAAGAACGCCGGCATCGGCTCGGCGCTGATGCGCCATGCTTTGGCCGAGGCCGCGCGTCTCGGCCATGCCGCGGTGCTGCTGGTCGGCGATGCGCCTTATTACGGTCGCTTCGGCTTTTCGGCGGAGAAGACCGGCGCGCTAGCCATGCCTGGTCCGTACGAGCGGCACCGCCTGCTCGCGCTGGAACTGATCGATGGTGCGCTCGACGGCGCGCATGGCACGCTGAAGGCTGCAGGTCGCAAGCTCAAGACACAGAGGCTCTCGCTGGCCGCCTGATTGGTCAAAAACAAACGCCGCCGGTCCTTTGCATTTCAGCGAGGGCGGCGTTTTGTTTTTGCGAAGGGCTCAGCCGATCAGCTGGCTGAGCGCCATGGCGACCGACATATCGCCTTCGACCTTTATCTTGCCGGACATGAACGCCATGGTCGGATTGAGGTCGCCGGCGATCAGCGAATCCAGATCGTCGAGCGACAGCTTGATGGTGCAGTCGGTCGGCGCATCGGTGTTTGAGACGGTTGCGCCGTCGATGACGATGACGCCGTTGCTGCCGGTATCGAACTTCACGGAATGTTCGAACCCGGCGCTCGCCACGCGCGACCTCATCTTCTCGGCAATGTCCTGAACGCTCATGACTGTTCTCCTGGTCTCGTTGCGTTTTGCCGCGCTTCAGTGACCGGCCTCCGCCGAAGTCGCTGTCTCGCGCGTACCGCGATCCTGGTCGCTTGGCGCATATAGCTTCGAGTTGACGTAAACGTCAACGCGCGATGCGTCATCTCGTTTCAGTCGGAAGGAATGCGGCAGAGAACATTCACCCTGCGACGAAGGTTAGTGTTCAGCAGCGGGCTTCGCCGCCTCGGCCTGGGCCGATTCCGCCGGGGCCGGTTCGGTCGGCGTGGCCGGATCCTTGCGGCGGCGCATGGCGTTGTCGCGGATTTCGTCCTTGGTCAGGAAGTTGACCTGGTCGATCAGCACTTCATGCACCAGGTCGGCGCCGACGCGAGCGTTGACGGTGTCGCGTATGGCCTTGCGGAAGGCATCGAGATCGATGGCTTCCTTCTTGGTGAAGTCGATCTGAGGATTGGAGTAGAGATAGGAATAGACCTGATCGGTCATCAGCGCTTCGGCCGGGATCGACATCTTCTTTATCTCGGCCGGCTCGACCGTGTAGACGAGCTTGGTGAGGAAATAGCCGTCGATCTTGGAATCGCGGATCAGCGGCACCGAGATGATGTCGGTCTTGACGTAGTCGAGGCCACCCAGCATCGGTTTCGGCGTCTCGCCGACGCCGCGCTCACCGGCCGCCTGGAACGAATAGAACACCGCGCCAAGCGTGGCGGCGCAGATCCAGATCGCGGCGGCGATGAATTTGATCACCGGTTGTTCCCGCCTGTTGCCGAGATCATCAGCTCGCCCAACCGAATTCGCCGGCCGAGTATGTGCCGTCGGCTTCGGCGCGCTGAATGGCGTTCTTCAACAGCGTGGCGACTTCGTTGACCGCGTTGAGGTGGGCGAGGATTGCAGCCTCGTTTTTCGCGAGCTTCTGGCGCAGCCGCGCCAGACTGTCGCGATGCTGTTCCAGGAATTCGATCTCGTTGGCGCCCTTCATGGCGCGGGTCAGCTCATAGAGGTAGCGGCTCTTGCGGGCGTTGGAGGCCTTGAGGTCATAGCTGGTGTCGTTCTTCAAACCGGCCGTCTCTTCCTCGACCGCTTCCTCGATGCGGCCGATGATGGCGGCAAGGTTGCCCGGCCGTGCAAACGGGATCGGCGCTTCGGACGTACGCGCCGGCAGGTTGGAAGAGTATTTTGAAAAATCGGCCATTGAAAATCCTGGTCTAGATCTTGATTTCGGTTTTGATGGTCGTCTCGTCGCCGGTCATCGACCGTGCGGCCTTGCGCTGCAATTCCTCGACCAGCGAGGTGGACAGCCGGGTCTGCTGGTCGATCTCGGTCTTGTGCGGCCCGGTTGACACCGGGCCGATCGGCACGGTGCGCTTGCCGTCCTTGTAGTGGTCGGCGAGCAGCGATTTGGCGATGCCGATCCCTCCGCGCTCGGCCATGACGTCGGCGACACGCTCGGCAAGCTGCGATTTCCACATGTCGCCGGCCAGCCCCTTGCCGTAGACGCCCTCTGTGTCCTTGGGCAGCATGTTCTGGATGAAGGTCTGCAAGACCATCGCCTCGAACTTCTTGAACTTGCTGGCGGGATCGGCATTTGCGGCGGCCTTGTCGGCGGTGGCGCGCGACAGGATCGAGCCGGCATCGACCGAAGCAGCCATGTCGACAGAAAAATTACCGCCAACGCCGTTGGCCCGCTTGGCCAGCGCGGCACGGGCAGCCTCGATATCCGCCGGGTCGACGGCTCGGGCAACATCGAGAACGATGTCGCTGGGTGGAGAAATCGCCAAGAAAGTCCGCCTCTTTGCCGGGTTTCCTGAGCGACCATGCCGCAACAAGCTTGTGGCAGGCTTGCGAGGGAGAGGGGAGGCGGAATGCTGTCAGCTCGTCTGCTACGCGCCAATAGCGGCCGTCCACACGGGTGGTCTTCAATGACCCCGGACGGTGAAGGCCTGCTTACCGAAGCCTGTTCGACGAGGCGGCTATCCCACTTGTAATCCCGGCCCAATCCTTTATCGCACCCGTTGTGCGGTTTATCACCGCCAGAGTGGCGGATTCAGTGAGATCCCAAAGTGAAAAGAAGACGCCTCTTGTTTGTCGGGGGGAGCGGGGATCCTGGCGGTCTTCATATCCATACCGCCGACGTAGCCCACACCGCCGCTTCGCTTGGGTTTCCCGTCAAGATCATTTCCGTCAACACCGACTATTTTTCCGAGCTCCTTCCCCCTGAGACAATCGATGTAGAACTTGTCGAGGGCCTTTCTTATCAAAGGCTCATCGTCAAACCGAGACGGTTCCCCATCTCAAGATACATGCTTTGGGGGTCTGTGCTGGTCAGGCATCCCGGCCACGATATCATTTTCTGCCGTGGTGCTTTCGCGGAAACGCCTGTCGTCGAGTTGCTCATGGCCAAGGCCGCGGGCCGGCGAATTTACACCATCGAACACAGGCCGCGCGAGGCCGCGTGGCGATCCATGTTTTCGAAGCGCAGATATGGCGCGGTCATGAACGCCTGCGTCCAACGCGCCATCGGCGTGTCGAGCGAATTGTCAGAGATCGCGACGAAAGAGTTTGACATGGCTCCCCATAAGGTCCGTGTCTGTGCCAATTGGGTAGACCCCAACTTCGCACCTCCGACTGCCAATGAAAGGCGCCAAGCGCGCGAACGGCTTGGACTGTCAAACGATGTGCGGACGATCGGCTATGTCGGCCGGTTCGGGCCGGAAAAAAATATCGACGTGCTGATTGATGCTTTCTCGGCTCTTCGCGCGAGTCGGCCCGCCGCCAACGTCGCTCTAATCCTCGCCGGGGATGGCTGGTTTCGCTCCGAAGTGGAAAAAAAAGTGCGCTCGTCCGGAGCTGCTGACCGGATCAAATTGCTCGGCTGGCAAAACGATCCGCGTGCGATCTACCATGCGCTTGACCTCTTCGTCCTGGCCAGCTCAGTCGAGGGTTTTTCCCTCAGCCTGCTGGAGGCGATGGCCACAGGCCTACCCTGTGTCGCCCATCCCATGGCGAGCGCGCTGGAGCTGATCAAGGACGGCAGTAACGGCTTTGTGTCCGACATATCGACGGCGAGCTTGTTGGGCGAAAAGCTGAAGGAATTTCTGGACGCCGAAGCAGCGACGGTGAGCCGTCTTGGTCAGGCTGCCGCGCAGACCGTGGCGACCAGCTTCTCACGCAGCGCACGCTTGCCGGCGGTCCTTAGGGCACTTGACATCCCGCTCGATGGCTCAGGCCTGCCGCAGCCATTTCCGCGCGTTCTCACCTATCGGAACGCACAAGCCCGATCGTCCGCCGCAGGCTCGAAATCCAGTGCTTGAGCCAGAGGGTTTTCCGGCCTGTCCGCCAGGCGGCCCTGGCACAATTTTTGTCAAAATAGTCGAGCCGGTCTTCCATCAGAACGTTAAGCGCTGGAGAAAGCCGGTATTGTTTTCGAATGCGCAGCATGAGCGCGAGATGGTGCTTCCACTCCGTGTATTCGTCGTGATGTCGTGATTCTGAATGCGTCTGGTAGCGTTCGCCTTCTGCCGTATCGCGCCCAGTGACGTCATAGGTCGCCAATTGCCGGTCGATATAGACGAAGGGTCCGCGCGTGTTGAGCCGCAGCCAAAGGTCGATGTCCTCGGTGCGGGCGAGGCTTTCATCGAACCCTCCCGCCGCCAGTATCGCGTCGCGCCGAACCATCGTCGAGGAGGTGTGAATCCAAAGGTATCCGGCGATGGTCGTGGTCAGCACGACATCAGAGCGGGCCAGCAGGGAACGGTCCGCCTTGAGTTCCCGGCATGGCAGAAGAGATGCGGTCCGATCATAGGTTTCCCACCACGGCATCATGGTACCGAAGATCATGTCGCAGGCGGTCATGGACGTGTCGGCAAGCTCGTCGACCATGCGATAGTCGCTGCCAATCAGGATCGCGTCGGGCCGGGTGTTGGCCGCCGCAATGAATTGCGCCAGCTTGTCGTCGTCCCACCGATCATCGCTGTCCAGAAACGCGATATACCGTCCGCGCGCCTCGCGAATCGCGGCGTTGCGCGCGCCGGCCGGTCCGCTCGTGCCGGGGTTTCGCAGAATGCGCAGACGTGGCTCGGCCAGAGAGAGCGCAGTGATAGCGGCCAAGGTGTCGTCCGTGCTTCCGTCGTCGACAATGAGCAACTCCCAGTCGCCGAACGTCTGAGCCGTAACCGAGGCGACCGCCTTCAGCAGATAAGGCAGGCGATTGTAGGTTGGAATGATGACCGTGCAGGCTCGCTCTGACATAAGGGCTCTTGCGTTGAAAGCCGGTGCCACGACGCGCAGCTGTTGCGCCTTGCAGGCCCTGGACAGCAGGTTCACCGGCAGGCTTGTCACTCCTCGCGCCGCTTTGCAAGCCGCAGCGCCTGCCTACGGACCGCAGAGCTTCTTCCCCTTGCTGCGAAACCACGTTGCAACGGCGGCGGAAACGGGGGACCGCTCCCAGCGCCATCTTTACGAGACAATCGCCTTTCATGGTGGCGCTTCACAGGGTGGCTGGACGGCAGGGACAAGCGTCGCCTTTACTCGGCAAAGAGCCCGTAAACCTCAGTTCCGCAACCGGGCAAATTCGAAGTGACGCAATCAATTAAAACCCTGATCGTGTCGGAGTATTTTCCCCACCTGCCTGACCAGATGGTCCATGGCGTCTTCCAGAGGCTCCGGCGTCACGCCGACGCGCTGGGTAGTATCGGTTCCGTCGATTTCGTTTTCATGTGGCCGTTGCACTGGTCCGAAAACGAAGACCGGCAACGTCAATCCGTCGAGGATTTTCGGCGGTCATGGTCTGTTGCCGGGCGGATCATACTGATTTCACCGCCCGCTCTGCCGTCTCGGTTCCGGCGCTGGCCGCGCGATCTTGGCATCCGCGACGTGATCGCCGCGACGCGCGGCGCAGTCAGTTTCACGGAGGGCCGGGTCACGATGCGGTCCAGCCGTATGGCGGAAGTTTCCCGGCTTGAGCAGGCGATCAGCGAGTTGAAGCCTGACCTCATCCTGGCGCATCGATTGGCGTCGACAGCGGCTCTGATCCGCACGGTGATGGATTTGCCTCCGGTGCTGGTCGACTTCGATGACCTCGAACATGTCGCCCTTGGCAGGTCTCGCCAGATGGAGCGCTCTCCCGCGAAACGCCTTAAACTGAGCCTGGTGTCCGCGGTCGCACGCCGGACAGAAAGACTCGTCGCGGGGTTTGCGACGGTGGGCCTCGTGTGTTCCGAGCATGATCGCAAAATCGTCGAAGAGCTTTCGCCGGGCGCCCGCCTCGAAGTCGCACCCAATGCTGCCGTGATGACCGGCCGTTCCCCGATGCCTTCCGAGCCAACGGCTCTTTTTGTCGGCTACACCCGGTATCCACCGAATGCCGAGGCTATCCTCTGGCTTGTTGGAAAGATTTTTCCGCTGGTCCGGGCACGGCTGCCGCGAGCGCGGCTCCTCATCGCCGGTGATGGCGGCCGCGAACTTGACGCCGGCGCAGGGGTAGAGACGCTAGGATTCGTTACGGATCTTTCATCTGCCTATGCGAGGGCAAGGGTTGTTGTCTGTCCGGTCAAGCGTGGCGGCGGCACGCGGATCAAGATCATTGAGGCTGCGCTGTACGGCCGACCGGTCGTTTCAACTTCCATCGGAGCGGAAGGGCTCGGTTTCATCGATGGCAAGGAAGTGGTCCTTGCCAATGAGGAAGGGGCCTTTGCCGAAGCGATGGTCGAGTTGATGAGCAGCGATGAAAGGTCGGCCAGCATCGGCGCTGCAGCGGAGGAACGGGCACGCCAACTTTACGGCGCGGAACAGGTGCGATCCAATCTGGCAGCGTTGGCAAGGTCGATGGTCGATCCGGACACTGCGCAGACATCGAAATCCGAACTGGACGTCGATGCAACAGTGAACACGCCGATAGCGTACCTATAAGCCAACGTGTTTCCCGCAGTTGGTCGCGATCGACCATTGCATACCGGAGCCCCTCACAAGCCTCGAAACTCCGAGGTTTTTTCACCAAAGCGTGAACGCTACATTCTTGTTTTTGTCGCATTCCTTGTTTTCAAAGCGTTTCGACTGTGGGGGCCAAATATAGTGTTTTGCCGGGATTACTTCCGTTCCGAGGGCTGGTGAATGCGCTTCGGGATAGCGATCAGCAACCTGTCGACTTTCGGCGGGCTGCAAAGGGATTGCCTCTCTATCGCCAGGAATATCGTGGCGGCGGGGCATGAGGTTACGATCCTGACCACGGAAATACGCGGGTCGATCGCAGACCCCGGCTGTTCGATCCAGATTGTAGAAGCCAACAATCGCACCAATACCGGAAGGGATATCGCGCTTGGCGCCGCGCTGAAGGCGCATCGCCAGGGGTTTGACCGGATCATCGGTTTCAACAAGCTTCCGATGCTCGACATCTATTATTCCGGCGATCGCTCTTACGCGAAGATCAAGACAGGCGCGTGGCGCCCTTTTTCACCACGCCACCGAACCCAGATGCGGCTGGAGCAGCTTTGCTTTTCGCCAAGTTCGCGCACCAGCCTCATCATGCTGACCGAGCGCCAGCAAAATGAGTATCAGAGCGTCTGGAAAACGCCGGAGAGTCGGTTTCGACGCATTTCGCCCAATCTCGATCCGGCGAGGCGCATGCCGCATCTACGCACCGACGGAACGCGCGAACGCATCCGGGCTGAATTGGGCATTGCGCCAAACAGCAAGGTATGGCTGTCGATCGGCTCCTCGGCTTGGGTAAAGGGCTTCGACAGGGTGGCGGCCGCGCTGGAGGCATTTCCCGACTCGGTCTGGGTGGTGGTGGGCGTCGTGCCTGTCAGCGGCATGGGCAGCCGCCTGATCCAGAAGGTGACAATACACGCCCGGGGCCGAACAAAGATCATTGGAATCCGAGACGACATACCGGCTGTTATGGCTGCGGCGGATCTTCTCATTCATCCTGCCCGAATCGAAACCACGGGAACGGTCATCGTCGAAGCCCTTGCCAATGCACTTCCGGTGATCACCACCCATACGTGCGGGTTTGCTCCCTTGGTCGAAAAGGCCGATGCCGGCGTCGTCATCGCCGGCGCGTACTCTTTTCGGGCGCTCGTCGAAGCCATCGCCATGGCACGAGCACCGGGCCAGCAAGCAGCATGGTCGTCACATGCCAAAGCTTTCGGCGGCGATCCTTCCTTATCCCATGGGCACGAGGAAGCGGCGCGCCTGTTTGTCGGAGAGCTTTGGTAGACACGGCCACATGTGCCGAGCCGAGGCTGTTGCTTTCAGGGGGGCTGGGCATTGGAACAGAAGCCTGACTATTTCGGGGTGCATGGCCGGCAAGATGAAAATCCCACGCTTCTCATCACCGTTTGACGCCCGGAAGCGTGACGCCGGGAAATTGCCGAAGCGCGTCTGGCTTACGCTCGACGATGGTCCGGAGCCCGGTCATACCGAGCAGATTTTGAAGGTGCTCGACCTTCATCGGATCAAGGCTACGTTCTTCGTGATTGGAGAAAAGGTGGCCGCTCATCCGGCCATCGTCCAGCGCGTCTTCGATGCGGGACACCGGATCGGAAACCATACGTTTTCGCATCGCCGTCTGACCGAGCTTAAACCAGCGGAAGTTCGCCAGGAGATCGAGAGCACCGGTAGTCTGATTTCCGCATTCACGCCGGGAGGGAAGATTTTTCGTCCGCCTTTCGGGGCTTTGAGCCGGGTCGTTTCAGAGATTGCGGATGAACTCGGGCATCGCACCCTTCTGTGGGATGTGGATCCAAACGATTGGGATCCTCACCGCCAGCCGAAGGGGTGGATCAGGAGCGCGCTTCGCGAAGTTCGAGCGAAGCGGGATTGCGTTATCCTCACCCACGATAGCCTGCCCACAACCGCCGAGAATTTCGACCTGTTCATCACGCTCCTGAAGAAAGCCGGCCCGATTACGTTCGAAGATCCAGCGACTCTTTGTGCGACCCACCTGGCCCTTCAGGCGTTCTCGTCGACCGATTGAGCCATAGCTTGAGCCGATACCGCCAGAACCGCCATTGCGTCCTTGCGGTCTTCGGCAAAGGCCTGGCGATCATGAGAAATCGTTCGGCTGTGCGGAAACTGCCGTGGAGGTAATGGACGCGGGCAATCTTGATGGCCAGAAGAGCTTCCCGCCTGCGCAATGTATCCTCGTCGATCCGAACAGTGCCAAGCTCGCGCAATGCCTTGCGCCAAATGAAAAACTGCGTAGCGGGCTTGACCAAAAGCCGATTGTCGGCCCGCTCTGTCGATATCTGGTAGGTCAGCACCGGGTCGGGCATCTTGTCGACGCCGGCCTGGGTCAACAGCCTTGCCCAGAACAGTGTGTCCTCCTCGTAGGCGACGCCTTCGGGAAAGCGGACTGTGCCGATCGCCAGGCTTCTGATCAGGGCAGCGCCGACATTGATCGTCTCACATTTGTCGATGAGATAATTGCCTGCGTTTTCGAGCTTTGATAGACCATATCCGGCTGGCGCGTCGATGAGCCGGTCAACGCCATCTGTGCGCCTGATATAGGAGCCGACCACTATTCCGGTGCTCCCATGCTCGGTCCCCTTGCGCAGCAAGTTGCGCAGCCCATCCTTCATATGGATGTCGTCGGCGTCGATGAAGTAGAGCCATGGCGAGACGGCCATCTTTATGCCGACATTGCGGGCGGCGCCCGCCTGAAATCGGGCCACCCGTTTGACCAACACCGGAAGCCCGCTTTGCCGGCCGGTCTGCTCGGCGATTTCAGCGGTGCCGTCCGTCGATCCGTCGTCGACGATCAGGATTTCCTCGATGAGGTCGGCTTCCGAAGCCAGCGACCGGATCGTCGAAGCGATCGAACGCCCTGCATTGTGTGCAGGGATGATCACTGAAATGTCTTTCATCCGTATGCCCCCCACCCGACATCAGCAGTTGCGATTTGCAGGTTCGGGTCAAGCCGCAGTTTGGCGCGGGCGCCTTCTTGCGGCAACTTTCCGGTGAACAGGAGCGCGCCGGTTCGCTTTGCTCGCCGGCGGGCGACTGTTTTTCGGGCGTTCGGCTTTGCCTAACGGCAAATTGAGATTTGTTCTGCGAGGAGCGCCGTTATAAACCCATTGCTGTTGGAGGGGATACTCTTGAAGGGCGTTGCGCTTTTAACCGTACCGAGAAGCGGCTCCGAATGGCTTGGAAGCCTGGCGAATGCCACAGGTTCCATGGGGTGTTTCGGGGAATGGCTGGATCCAGACCATCTCAAATTCGTGGCCCGCTCTTATGACGAGCTGGAAAGCGCCGTCCTCAAGGCCGGATTGTCAGAAAACGGGCGTTTCGCCATCAAGCTGTTCCCTGGCCATCTGCGTGAAACGCGAGAAAAGTTTGAGAAAGACTTTCTGTTTGAAACGCTGAAGAAGCACGAAATCGGGTTGATTTTTCTTGAACGGCGAGACCGGCTCCGGCAGGCCATTTCGTACTATCGCGCCAGTGTTTCCAGGCAATGGACCAACAGAGCAAGGGGAACGGGAGCGAAAGCCGCCTACGATTTCGCGGAGATCTCCCGAGCCTGCATTTCTCTTGAAGATGGGTACTCGTTCTGGTCGAAATATCTCGACATGCTTGGGCTGCCCCACAAGCATGTCGTCTATGAGGAGATGTTTGAGGATCCGACACCTTTTTTGGAAGCGGTCGCTGAGCATATGGGTGTTGGAGCTCCAGCCGAGAGACCGGCTTCTTCGATTCAGATCCAGCGCGATGGCCTGACAGAAGAATGGGCAGAGCGTTTTCGATCGGACGCCGCAGCCAACGGGATTATTGATCTGCTGCTTGAGGAGAGACCAGCTGTAAGGACGTTGTCCAATCTTCGGCGGTTCTTCAAAAAGCGGCCACTAACCAAAGCCTATTCGTAGGATATCGGGCTGCGCAGATGCAGAGGTCATCTCGCTCGAAGCTGACGCGTTTAAGATCGCGGCAAACCGCGGAACGTCCAATGCGCGCAAGCCAGCCTGTCGACAGGCCGCCGGAAATGCTTGCATTTACTGGAACCGCAGCTACTCGCCGCCTCGCCTCTGCGCGATCAGATCGAGCCGGTCGCGGTCGGAGCGTTCGCGTTCGTCGCGGCTTCGCACGTCCTTGTAGGCACGTTCGACCATGTTGGTGCGCGCCGTCGCAGTGGCGATGAGCGTGCTCTCCTGCCTGGCGCTTTCCAGGCTCGCTTCCTGCCGGACCAGCGCATTGGCGATGCGGCGATGGTAGAGGTCAGGGAACAGCACCGCCATCGACTGGTCGGCGTCGAAATGCTGGACAAGTTCCCTGGCCTCGGTTTCGGCGGTTGCCGCTGCCGCCAGGAAGGCCGCATGGCGCGTCTCGTGCAGGGCCTTCAGCTGCTCCTGCACCTTGACCAGTTTCTTCAGCCGTTCCTTGCGCGTGCTCATCTCACCTCGCCAGCGTCAGATCGACAAAGCCGTCGACGAACAGCGACAGCATGGTGCCGATGGCGAAGTAGAAGATGATGATGCCGCCGGCGATGACGAAAGGCAGTGAGATGAAGTAGACCGGAATCTGCGGCGTCAGCTTGTTGACGAAGCCGATCGTCAAATTGACCAGGATGGCATAGGCGATGAACGGGCTGCCGAGCCGGATGACCAGGAAGAAGGCGTCCGACACCGTGTCGGTGAGATCGACCAGGGCGGCCTGCGGATTGAAGAAGACGTTGACCGGCGCCACCGTGTAGGAGGCGACCAGAGCGCGGATGATCTCGTGGTCGAAATCGAAGACGAAGAGCAGCAGCAACGCTGAAAACGAGATGATGGCGGCGAGGGCCGCCTGCGGCTCTGGCTCCTCGATGGCGGGGCCGCCGGTGCCGCCATAGCCGATCAGCATGGCGATGGCCGAACCCATGAAGCGCAGCGCCTCCATGTAGAGCCTCGTCATCGCGCCGATCAGCCCGCCGACCAAAAGTTCGGAGATGATCATCGGCGCCAGCACCTGCGGACGCGCATCGACGAAGGGAAAGATCTTGTCCCACAGGAAGGCGAGCAGGCCACCGGTGGCGGCGATCGACACGAACAGCCGGACCTGGACCGGCACGCGGGCGCTGGACAGGCCCGGCATCAGCATGAAGCAGGCGCCGATGCGACAGAAGGCGAGGAAGGCGGCGATGACGACGCCTTGCGACAGTATGTTCACGAGATCGTCCCGAGCACCTTGATCTCGACGCCCTTGGCGATTTCGACATGGGAGAGAACGGGAAGCGTCGTGAACAGGCGCTCGATGATCATGCGCACATAGGGGCGAGCATCGGGCGCGGTGACGAGGACAAAACGCTCGCCGGCCTCGAGATGCTTGCGGATCGCCTTGGTCGCGTCCTGGCCGAATTCCTCCAGCTGGCGCGGGTCGATGTCGAATTCGCGCACCTCGCCCTTGGCGTCGCGCTTGAGGCTCTGGTGGAAGGCGAGGTCCCAGCGGTTGCCGAGGCGCAGCACCTTGAGCATGCCGCCCTCGGAGAGATCGCCGCAGATCTGCTGGGCCATGCGGATGCGGACATGCTCGACGATCTGCTCGGTGCGGCGCACATGCGGCGCGATCTCGGCGATAGCCTCGATGATCAAATGCAGGTTGCGGATCGATACGCGTTCGGCCAGCAGCAATTTCAGCACCGCCTGCAGGCCGGGATAGGAGATGTGCGAGGTGCAGATCTCGTCGGCGAGCTTGCGGTATTCCGGATCCTGGCGCTCGAGCAGCGCCTTCATGTCCTTGTAGGACAGAAGCTGCGGCAGGTTGTTGCGGATCACCTCGGACAAATGGGTGAGCAGCACCGACATGTTGTCGGCAAAGGTATAGTTCTCGCGCTTCAGATCCTCGGCGAAGGTTTCGAGCACGGAGAAGGCGCGCATGCCGAAGGCCGGCTCGCGGATTTCCTCGCCGGGAACGTCGGGCAAATCCCGGTTGCCGAGCAGCACCATGATCTCGCCGACGCGCATCTGGTATTCGGCGACGACGGTGCCGTGGACCTTGATCTGATAGCTTTTCGGCGGGATGCCGAAATCGTCGGCGACGCGCACTTCCGGCACGACGAAGCCATATTGCGTGGCAAATTTCTTGCGCATCTTGGCCATGCGGAACACCAGTTCCTGATGCGACACCAGCAGCCGCGTCGACAGCTGTTTGCCGATCAGAAGCTCGATCTCGGCGGTGGTCAGCGAAGCCTTGACCGAGTTCTTCTCTTCCTCGACCTTGTTCGCCTTCTCCAGATCCTTGATCGCTTCGGCGGCGGCAGCCTCTCGGTTGGCGCGCATCGGGATGACGTAGCCAAGGCCGGCCATGCCGGCGGCTAGCGTGAAGAACGGGAAGAACGGCAGGCCGGGCATCAGGCCGAGCAGGACGAGCAGCGAGGCCGCGACATAGAGCGCGCGCGGATGCGCGCCGAGCTGGCCGAACACCGCCTGGTTGGTCGAGCCGCGCGTGCCGCCCTTGGACACAAGCAGGCCGGCGGCGAGCGAAACGATCAGCGCCGGGATCTGGGTGACCAGGCCGTCGCCGACCGACAGTTTGATGAAGACATCGGCGGCTTCGCCCATGCCCATGCCGTGCCTGATGTAGCCGATGGCGATGCCGCCGACGATGTTGATTGCGGTGATGATGAGGCCGGCAATGGCATCGCCGCGCACGAATTTCGAGGCACCGTCCATCGAGCCGAAGAAGGAGGATTCCTCTTCCAACTCGCGGCGGCGCAGTTGCGCTGTCTTGTCGTCGATCATGCCGGCGGACAGGTCGGCGTCGATCGACATCTGCTTGCCGGGGATGGCGTCGAGGGTGAAGCGGGCGCCGACTTCGGCAATACGGGTGGCGCCCTTGGTGATGACGATGAAGTTGACCACAATCAGGATCATGAAGACGATCAGGCCGATGACGAAATCGCTGGCCATCACAAGTTTGGAGAAGCCGGCGATGACATAGCCGGCGGCGTGCGTGCCCTCATTGCCGTGCGACAGGATCATGCGCGTGGTGGCGATGTTGAGCGATAGCCGTAGCATGGTGGCGATCAGCAGCACGGTCGGGAAGGACGAGAAATCGAGCGGCCGCTGGATCCACAGCGCCACCATCAGGATCAGCACCGACAGTGCGATCGAGAAGGCGAGGCCGATGTCGATGAGGAAGGCCGGGATCGGCAGGAACAGCACGGCCAGGATGATGACGATGCCGATGGCGAAGAAGACATCGCGGCCGTTCTTGGCCACTGTTCCTATCGCTAAGCTTTCGCTGACCGCCATGTCGTCCCCAATCACAAGCCTGCCGAGCACGCGACAGCCCTTCGAGCCTAACCGGTCAAGCTTGCGCGAGGGTGGGAGGACTGGTTACTTGCCGGGACGACAGAGGCCTTGAGGAGAGAGATCATGCTGGTGATCATCGGCACCATTCGCCTGCCTGCGCAACGGCTCGACGAGGCAAGGCCGGCCATGCGGCGCATGATACTGGGCAGCTGGGCGGAGCCCGGCTGCATCGAATACTCCTACGCGCAGGACGTGCTCGACGCCGGGCTCATCCATGTAATCGAGGTGTGGAGCGACAGGGCCGCGCTCGACGCGCATTTCCGCTCGCCTCACATCGCCGATTGGCGGGCGAGCTGGGCATCGCTCGGCATAGGCGAGCGCAACCTCATGCTCTACGAGGCCGGCGAGCCGAAGCCGATCTGAGGACCGGGCACAGTCAAGAAGGCGTAGGCCCAAGAAAGTCTAGCAGCAGGACCATCCGCCGCCATCGGTATCGTGGCAGTCTTCATAGCTGCCGTAGCAGGTGTTCGTCGAATTGCGATGCCAAGGGTAGCCGCCAGGACAGCAAACATCTTGTTGTGCAGTCTGGATAAATTCCTTTGCCGGCCGGCTTTGGCTTTCCGGATTGCCTCCCGCCAAAAAAAGAGACATCGGGTGTGACACAACAGACCTAACCGGCATATCCATGCTTGAATTGCTCACCGCAGACGAGCTCAAAAAAATCATGCCAACAGCTAATGAAAAAATCCCCGCGCACTCATCTTCTCCTCCTTGAGGGAAATAGAGACGGCCAAAAATAACACAGCTGCGTCGATTGCGTAAGCGATCGCTCATATACCTCGACACGCTCGCGGGGAATTGAAGCGGGGCGGCAAGCCTGACTGCTCCTCAGCACCAGAATGGCGCCGCAAGCAGCCGGCATTATGTCGGCGTGCTGATCGTCGCCGAACTGCACAGCGATCCGTCCGATGGTGACACGCCGGTGCTGGCGCTGGCCAAGTTCACGGATGCGGTGCTGGTGCCGAGCATGAACGTCCAGTCCGCCGCCGGAACCTCCAGCGCGCCGTCGCCGAGGAACTGGCGGTGGTCGAGAATTTCGACAACCGGGCCGTTGTCGGCTTTTGACCGAGGGCCATCTGATGCGACGCTACGCCGAGGACTCGACAAGGCGCGGCGCGACCTGTCGGGCGAAGAACAGGCCTCAGCCGGCATTTTAAAATGTCCCGGCGCTTGCCACGTGTACAGTGTCACTGTACAAGTTGTTCAGTGGGAGAAAAAGACGGGATGAGCACCGACCAGGCTCCGGTCAAGAACGGCGTCGCCTCGACAGCGACGCATGCCCATCAGATGCTGGGCCAGCGGCTGAAGAGCCTGCGTCTCGGCCGCCGGCTTTCGCTGCGTGAGCTCGCCGAGCTGACCGGGACCAGCGCCAGCTTCATCAGCCAGCTCGAGCGCGGCCTGACCGGGGCCAGCACCGCCTCGCTCAACCAGATGGCCTCGGCGCTTGGGGTGAGCGTGGCGATGCTGTTCGAGGATAGTGCCGCCGGGCAGCGCGGGGTCTTGCTGCGCAGCGAGCGGCCGAGCCTGCCGCCCAGCGACGGCTGCCGCAAGATGCTGCTCTCGCGTCCCCCTTTAAGCGACATGGAAGTCTATGTCGGCGAGTTCGAAATCGGCGGCTCGACCGGCCCAGCGCTCTACACCCATGGCGACGCGCACGAGATGCTCGTCGTGCTGCGCGGCATCGTCGAGGTTTCGCTCGGCGATGTCAGGCATGTGCTGGAAGAGGGCGACAGCATCGAATACGCGACATCGACAGCACATCGCTCAGAGAACATCGGCAGTGGCCGAGCCGAGGTGATGTGGATCATTGCGCCACCGACTTCGGTGCGCGCCGAACTCGATCAATACAGGGCCTGGAAACCGCTCGCAGCCAGGTAGGTTCAATCCATGCGGGTCAAATGGGAGAACAATAATCATGCTGAAAACAAGACATCTTGGCCTTGGCGCCGTGCTGGCGCTCGGCGTTCTGGCAACCGCAGCGTTCGCGCAGGAAAAGCCTGTCGCGGGTGAGGTCAAGGAAGGCTCGCTCAAGGGCAAGACGATGACGCTCGTCTCCTATGGCGGCATCTACCAGGACGGCCAGGCCGCCGCGCTCAAGGAGTTCGTCGAAAAGTCCGGCGCCACGCTGCTCAATGACGGGCCGACAGAGATCGCCAAGCTGCAGGCGCAGGTCGAATCCGGCAACGTCACCTGGGACGTCGTCGACACCGCCGACCTGCCGCCTTACGTCTATTGCGGCAAGCTGTTCCAGAAGCTTGATTTCAGCAAGCTCGACGTCTCCAAGGTGCCCGAGGGCCAGGTCGGCGAATGCTCGGTGCCGGCCATGAACTACGGCGTCGTGCTGATGTACAACAAGGAGAAGTATGGGGATAACCCGCCCAAGAACTGGGCCGATTTCTTCGACACGGCAAAATTCCCCGGCACGCGCGCGCTCGACGGTTCGGGCGACCCGACGGGCGGCCTGCTGGAGCAGGCGTTGAAGGCGTCTGGCGGCGACCCGAAGGCGATGACGGTGGCCGACATCGACAAGGCCATCGATGTCATCCGCAAGCTCGGTCCCGACACGATCTATTGGAAGACCGGCGCTGAATCGCAGCAGCTTGCCGAATCTGGCGAAGCCGACATGCTGATGATGTGGACCGGACGTGCCATGACGGCGGTGAAGAACGGCGCCAAATATGCGCCGGCCTGGCAGGACTGGCTGGTGGTGATGGACCAGATGACCATTCCGGTCGGCGTCAAGGATACGGATGCGGCTTATGCGCTGCTCAATGCCTATCTCGGCAAGAGGGCGCAGGAGATCCTGGCGCAGCAGACCTCCTATACGCCGATCAATAATGACGCGCAGCCCAAGGTCGATGCGTCGGTCGCCGCCTTCCTGACCAACACGCCCGAGCGCCAGAAGCAGGGTTACAAGCAGAACATCAAGTTCTGGGTCGAGAACTTCCCGGTGGCGCAGGAGAAGTGGTCGGCGCTGATGGCCGGCAACTGAACAGCCGAGTGAGAGCCAGGCCGTGAGCGCGTCCGACCCCGTTGCCCAACCCGCCGCCGATGCGCGGCCGGGTCGGGCGTGGCGGCCGTTCGCGCTCACGGCGCCGGCGCTCATCCTGCTTGTCGCGGTGATCGGCTACCCGCTGCTCACCATCGTACTGCGCAGCCTGTCGGAACCTGAGTGGGGGCTGCGGAACTATGCCTGGTTCTTCGGTGCGCCGGTCAACCTGACAGTGCTGCAGCGGACCTTTGTCATCTCGGCCTGGGTGACGCTGGTGTGCGTCATCGCGGCCTATCCCTATGCCTATCTGATGACCGCGGTCGGGCCGCGCGTCCGGCTGGTGCTGGTGCTTTGCGTGCTGATCCCGTTCTGGGTGAGCGGTGTGGTGCGAACGCTGTCCTGGGTGATCCTGCTGCAGGATTCGGGCGTCATCAATTCGTTGCTGCGCTCGGTCGGGTTCGGCGGCGTCAAGCTGATCCGCACCCAGACCGGCGTGGTCATCGGCATGGCGCAGGTGCTGTTGCCGTTCATGATCCTGCCGCTCTATTCCGTGATGCAAGGCATCGACCTCAGGCTGATGCGTGCGGCGCAAAGCCTCGGTGCGCGGCCGTCGCGCGCGTTCTTCACCGTCTATCTGCCGCTGTCGCTGCCCGGCGTCTATGCCGGCGCGATCATCGTCTTCATCCTGTCGCTCGGCTTCTACATCACGCCTGCTTTGCTCGGCGGCCCGCGCTCGACCATGCTGTCGACGCTGGTGCAGACGCAGGTGCTCAGCCTGCTGCAATGGGGCAGGGGCGGCGCCATGGGCGTCGTTCTGCTGGTCACCACCTTCGTGCTGCTGGCGCTGGCAGCACCTGTGATGCGGTCCAGTCATCGGGAAGCGGGGCGGCGCTGATGGAGATGAAGCCGCTCACCCGCGTTCTTCTCGGGCTCGTCTGCCTGCTGGTGGCGATATGGCTGGTGGCGCCGACGCTGGTCGTGGTGCCGATGTCGTTCAACGAAAACAAATCGCTGGCGTTTCCGCCGCAAGGCTTTTCCTGGCAGTGGTACCAGAATTTCGCCACCAATCCGGACTGGTCGAACAGCTTCCTGAACTCGCTGAAAGTCGCCTCCATCGTTGCCGTCCTGGCAACGGTGCTCGGCACGCTTGCCGCCTTCGGCCTCGACCGCATGAAGGCGCGGCCGGCGAACCTTTTGCGTATGCTGATGCTGACGCCGATGGTGGTGCCGGGCGTGGTGCTGGCGATCGGCATCTATGCCGTCTATCTCGACACGCAGCTCGTCGGGACGCTGCTCGGCTTCGTGCTGGCCCACACCATCCTTGCGCTGCCCTTCGTGCTGATCGCGGTCTCGGCCAGTCTCGAAGTGTTCGACCGCCGGCTGGAGACAGCCGCAGCCAGCCTGGGCGCCGGCGCACTGACCACGTTTCGCACGGTGACGCTGCCGCTGGTCGCGCCGGGCGTGCTCTCGGGCCTGCTGTTCGCCTTCGCCACCTCGTTCGACGAGATTGTCGTGTCGCTGTTCATCACGAACCCCTATCTCAAGACATTGCCGGTGCAGATCTTCGCGTCGATTACGCGCGATGCCGACCCGACGGTGGCGGCTGTCGGCACGATCCTGCTTTTCGCGACCACGATCCTGATCGGCGGCGGCATGCTCCTTCTTGGCCGCGAGCGGAAAGGACGCCAATGAATCCGAAGCCGACAAGCAAGGGCGCCTCGATCGATCTCGAAGCGATCAGCAAGGCCTATGGCGGCTTCAAGGCGCTGGACGGCGTGTCGCTGCGCATCGAGCCCGGCGAGTTCATGACGCTGCTCGGCCCCAGCGGCTCGGGCAAGACGACGACGCTCAACGTGATTGCCGGTTTCACCGATGTCACCAGCGGCAAGCTTCTGGTCGGGGAAAAAAGCGTCGTCGGCGTGCCGGCGCACAAGCGCAACATCGGCGTCGTCTTCCAGCATTACGCGCTGTTCCCGCATATGAGCGTCGGCCGCAACGTCGCCTATCCGCTGACGCTGCGCGGCGTCGACCAGGCGACGCGGCAGACACGCGTGGCAAGGGCGCTCGACATGGTCAAGATGGGCGATTTCGCGCATCGCTATCCCAGCGAATTGTCGGGCGGCCAGCAGCAGCGCGTGGCGTTGGCACGCGCCATCGTCTTCGACCCGCCGCTGCTCCTGATGGACGAGCCGCTCGGCGCGCTCGACAAGAAGCTGCGCGAATGGCTTCAGCTCGAGATCAAGCGCATCCATCGCGAACTCGGCACCACCTTCGTCTATGTCACGCACGACCAGGAAGAGGCGCTGGTGCTGTCGGACCGCATCGCCGTGTTCAACCGCGGGCGCATCGAGCAGGTCGGCACCGGCCGCCAGCTCTATGACGAGCCGGCAACGCTGTTCGTCGGCCGCTTCATCGGCGATTCCACCGTGCTGCGCGGCAAGGCGCGCAGCGATGGCAACAGCACCGCGCTGAGCATCGCCGGCGAGACGGTGACGGTACCGCGTAAGCTGTCGGGAGAAGCCAGTCCGGTGATGCTGCTGCGTCCCGAAAAGCTCGCGATCCGAAGAGCCGGCCAAAGTGCTGCCAATGGCGCCAACCGCCTGTCGGGGACGATCGCGGAAGCCATCTATCTCGGCTCGGAATCGAAATACGAAGTTAAGCTCGCCGACGGCTCGGCCGCGATCGTGCGCTCACCGCTAACCGGCGAGAGTTTTGGCCTCGGCGACAAGGTCGAGCTCTGCTTCGACGGCAGCGACGCCAAGCTGCTGGCGGACGACGCAAGCGCCGACACCACACTCACCTGATTCCATCTGGCCTGATCCCATCTGGCCTGATCTCATCTGAAAGTCATTCCATGCAAGCCAAGCGCAACGGCGACATATCATTCTGGTATGCGGATCTGGGGGCGGTTCCCGCTCCGCGCCCGCCCTTGCCTGGAAATATCGAGGCCGATGTCGCCATTGTCGGCGCCGGCTATACTGGCCTGTGGACCGCCTACTATCTGAAAAAGGCGAAGCCGTCGCTGCGCGTCGTGGTGATCGAGCGCGAATTTGCCGGCTTCGGCGCTTCGGGGCGCAATGGCGGCTGGCTGTCGGGCGGCTTCAGCTGGTCGCGCGAAAAATATCTCAAGACATCGAGCCGGCAAGGCGTGATGGCGATGCAGGCTGCGATGGCAGGCTGCGTCGACGAAGTGATCCGGGTCGCGACCGAGGAAGGCATCGACGCCGACATTCGCCGCGTCGACAACCTGACGGTGGCCACCAACGCAGCGCAGTTGGAGCGCGTGCGCGAAGAATGCGAGACGATCCGTTCCTGGGATGTCGACCCGAACCGCGCCGAGATGCTGGACGCCGCCTCAACGCGCACGCGCATCAACATCCGTAACGTCATGGGCGGCTTCGTCGTGCATGGCCAGGCGCGGGTGCAGCCGGCCAAGCTGGTGCGTGGGCTTGCCGATGCCGTCGAGCGGCTGGGCGTGCCGATCTATGAGAAGACGACGGTGACAAGCATCGCCAAGGGCAGTGTGACGACAGACCGCGGTACGGTGCAGGCGGAGACGATCATCCGCGCGACCGAGGGTTTTACATCAGGCATCCCCGGCGAGGAGCGGACCTGGCTGGCGCTCAACAGCGCGCAGATCGTGACCGAGCCGCTGCCGCCCGACCTGTGGCGCGACATCGGTTGGGAAGGGCACGAACTGCTCGGCAATGCGGCGCATGCCTATTGCTATGCCCAGCGCACGCGTGAGGGACGCATCACGATGGGCGGACGCGGCGTCCCTTATCGCTACGGCTCGCGCACCGACGTCAACGGCCAGACGCAGCAGGCCACGATCGACCAGCTGCACACGATCCTGACGACGCTCTTGCCGCAGACCAAGGGATGCCGCATCGATCACGCCTGGTGCGGCGTGCTCGGCGTGCCGCGCGACTGGTGCACCACGGTCGGCCTCGACCCCGCGACCCGCATCGGCTGGGCCGGCGGCTATGTCGGCCTCGGCGTGTCCAGCTCCAACCTTTCGGGGCGCACGCTGGCTGACCTTGTTCTCGGGGCAAACACCGAGCTGACGAAGCTGCCCTGGGTCAACCGCAAGGTCAGGCCATGGGAACCGGAGCCCTTCCGCTGGCTGGGCGTGCATTCGATGTACCAGCTTTATCGCATTGCCGATGGCCGCGAGGCGGCAGGGCTTGCGCGCACCTCGAAGCTGGCCGCGTTGGCCGACAGCATCACCGGCCACTAAAGCCATTTGTTCTCACGCAATTCCGGGGCAGACACCTTTCCTGGAATTGCTCTTATCCATGGAGCTAGACTTGATCGATCTTTCGACCTTCCACGATCTCGCCAAGGCCGAGATCGGCGCGTTCTCTCCTAAGCCAACCTCGATTGAAGGGGATCAGGTCGAGGCCGTGCGCTCGTTCTTTCAATCGCCGGACGGGACCGTCGACATCGGCATCTGGGAATGCACGCCCGGCCGCTTCACCGCCGACCGTTCGGACTCGTCGGAGATCTGCCACATCATTTCGGGGCGCGTGGAACTGAGCCGCATCGGTGGCGAGGTGCGGGAACTCGGTCCGGGCGATCTCCTCGTCCTGCCGCAGGGCTGGAAGGGCGAGTGGCTGATACGCGAGACCACGCGCAAGCTCTACATGATCCAGAGCGCCGGCTGACCGGCGCTACGGCTATGGCGAGCTCAGTGATCGATCGGCCCCTTCGGCGAGACCAGCGCGGTGCCGGCGGTCGTCGGGCGCTCGATCAGGCGGCGCACGCGCGGCGGTTCGTCGCCGCTGTGCAGCGCCCGCACCCGCTCGCCGACGACGGCGTCGGCATGGGTGGCGCGCCGGTTGTGGCGGATGTATTCCAGCCAGGTCGGCGTGTGGTAGTGTTCGATCCAGACTGCGGGATTTTCTAGGTCCCGAGCCAGCGTCCAGTTGCGGGCGCCGTCGCGGCGGCGGATGCGCCCGCGCTCGGCCATGGTGGCGAGGAATTCGGGCACATCTTCGTCGCGGATAATGTACTCTATCATGATGGCGATGGGGCCGCTGCGCGGCTTCAGGTCGAGGCCGAGATGCGGCTCCTTGAAGCGGTTGAGCGGGTCGAGGTTGAGAGTCGTCTGCTGCGGCAGCGGCAGGAACAGGCCGATGGCGCCGCCAACAAGCATCGCGATGGCCGCCGCAATCAGCGCGGCTTCGGCGCAATGCGCATCGGCAACGACGCCCCAGATCCAGCTGCCCAGCGCAATGCCGCCGAAGGTCGCCGTCTGGTAGACCGACAGCACCCGGCCGACGACCCAGCGCGGCGTCGACATCTGCACCGTGACGTTGAAATGCGACAGCGCGATCACCCAGCAGGCGCCGCCGATGAGCAAACCCGCCGCAGTCTGCCAGGCATTGAGGCTGATGGCGGCGTTGAAGGAGCAGACGGCAAAGCCGGCGAAGGCCATCCGCACCATCGTCTCGCTGGATAGCAATTGTCTGAGACGCACGCTGATCAGCGCGCCGCCGACGGCGCCGATGCCGAAGGCGCCGAGCATGATGCCGTAGGTCAAGGCATCGCCCTTGACGACGTCGCGCGCCACCAGCGGCAGCAGCGCCAAAACCGCGCCGGCGCTGAAGCCGAAGGCGGAGCCCCTGACCAGCACCTTGCCGATGTTGGGCGACATGGCGACATAGCGCAGGCCGGCGCCCATGGCGGCGCCCAGCGTCTCGCGCGGTAGCGTCGAGACCGGCAGCTCCGGCTTCCAGCGGAATAGCACGATGATGAGACCTATATAGCTCAGCGCATTGGCGGCGAACGCAGCAGCCGCACCAGCGGCGGCAACGATGATGCCGCCGATCGCCGGGCCGACGCTGCGTGTCAGGTTGAAGCCCAGCGAATTCAGCGCAACCGCGGCCGGCAGCTTGTTGCGCGGCACCATGTCGCCGACCGATGCCTGCCAGGACGGGTTGTTGAGCGCCGTGCCGCTGTCGATCAGGAAGGTGAAGGCAAGCAGCGTCCACGGCGTCATCCAGCCGTTCCAGGTGAACAGCGTTAGAAGTGCAGAGACGACCAGCATGAAGATTTGGGCGATCAGCATCACCTTGCGCCGGTTGAAGCTGTCGGCGATGGCGCCGGCGACGAGTGCAAACAGCATGATCGGCAGAGTGGCCGAGGCCTGGACCAGCGCCACCTGATAGGGCGACGTGGCGATGGTGGTCATCATCCAGGCGGCGCCGACGCCCTGGATCAGGCCACCGAAATTCGACACCAGGCTGGCCGACCAGACGGCGCGGAAGATGCCGTGCCGGAACGGCGCCAGCGCCGAGACGCGTTCGCTGTCCGACCCGTCATCGATCATTGGACCTGTCCCACCTTCACGTGCTGGTTTCGTCCGCCGGGACGACAATCATGGCATCCGTTTGAAATAGAGCACGACATCCAAAAGGGCGAACGCGTCTTCGAAAAAGATCATGGTCCAACAACAGGATAGCAAGGCGAAAATACGTCAGCCGGGAAGGGTCCGCTCCCAGAGCGATGTTCTCATTGGTCCACTGCGCGGGGGTGTCGGCCGTGCGCAAATTCAGCTTCTGTCCCGGGCAGCGGCATGCAAGGCTTCGGTCAGCGTGCTAGGCGTCTCGCCGCCGGCGTGAAGGCGCAGGAAAAGCTCCATGCCGACAAGCCGCAGCCTGGATGGTTGCTCGCGCCGCGCCAACTGGACCATGTCCTCTAAATTCGCGGCGGGCCATTTCAAGGCATCGCGCAGGAAACCGCCGCGTAGCAAAGTCTCCGTGCCGGCCGAAAATTGCGACGACATCTCGAAGCCGATCTTGCGCGCCTGGACGTTCTGGCGCGGAATATGCTTTTCAGCGACCTTTCGCAAAAGCCATTTTCCTGTTTTGTCGCGGTATTTCTGCCGCCTCGGCAAATGGATGGCGAAGTCGATCAGGCGGTTTTCCAGGAACGGGACCCGCAGTTCCACGGACGCCGCCATGCTCAGCCGGTCGTGCCGGTGCAGTATGTCCTGCAGATGCGAATAGAGGTCGTAGAGGCAACTACCGAGAAAGGCGCGATCCGCGGGCGGCATAACCGGCTCCAGGCGGTCGAAGATCTCGGTTTGCAGGAAATTCAGCTCCGGCGACAAAGCACGCATGACCATGCTGCGATCCATTTGTGAGTGGCTTCCAGCCGAGACCTTGTAGGGGGCATGACGCTGCTGTTCGAATCTCCGGTCGAGCGAGCGCTTCGAGTGCACCAGGCGCCGGGGCCACGACCAGGAACGCCACTTCTTCATGCTCAAGGCCTGCAAGGGGTAGCCGCCAAACAATTCGTCTGCGCCTTCGCCGGTGAGCAGCACCTTGACGCCATCGGCCCGGCATCGTTCGGCAAGCGCCAGCAGTGCGACATGGCTGGAGTGCCAGCCATCGCTTTCAAGATGCCAGATTACCCTTGGCCAAAGTTCGAAAAACCGGTTCCTGTCGACCGGCACCCGGCGCAAGGGCACGCCGACATGGCGGCCGGTGCGTTCGGCGTCTTCGGCCTCGCTGTTGCCGAGCTGCGGGTCGACGACATAACCGTGGACTTCCGGCCTGAACCGCTTTGCCAGCGCCGTTATCAGCCCGGAATCGACACCGCTGCTGCAGGCGGTAGCAACGCTGGTATCGGCGATGCAGTGAAGCCCGACGCTGTCCTTGAGCAACGCCTCGAGCGTCGCCATGTGCTCAGCATCAGAGGATACGTCACCGGTAATGCGCGCGGTCTCCAGCACGTCCAGCACATGCCAGAAGCGGCGCTTCTCGATACCCTGGTCGGTGATTTTCCACAGGCCGGCGGGCGGCAGGCGCTCGATGCGGTCGAACAGGCTGTAGCTGGAATCGCGGCTCTGCCAGGCCAACCGCAAGGTCATCTCGCGGCTGTCGATGTCGCGCGGAAAACCGTCGCAGGCGAGGATCGCCTTGTCCTCCGAGGCGAACAGGATTCGCTCCGGCGTGTCGGCCACCGACATCGGCTTGATTCCAAGACGGTCACGCGCAAGCCACAGCGCACTGCTGCGAGCGTCGAAATAGGCGAAGGAAAACATCCCGTCGAACAGCGGCACGGCTTTTTCGGGACCCCAGTGATGCAAGGCTTCGAGAACCACTTCGGCATCGCAGATGGTTCGAAAGACGACGCCTTGCGCCTGCAGCGTTTCGCGCAGCGAGCGGTAATTGTAGACCTCGCCATTGTAGACGAGAGCGCCATCGCCGGAAGAAGTCAGCATCGGCTCACGGGCGGCGGGCGAGGGATCGATGATGGTAAGTCGGCGGTGACCGAGCGCCAGCCGATTGTTGTGCCAGCTGTCATGATCGTCGGGGCCGCGATGTACCAGCGCCTGCATCATGCTGGCGACATCCGACAGGTCGTTGGCGTCGATCGGGTTTCGTTTGCGCCAAACGCCGGCTATTCCGCACATGGCCTGCCGGTGAGTTCTGCCTGAGTCATGGCCTGCAATCTAGCCGGAACACAGCCGCCTGCAAGCGCTGCCTAGAACCCGTTTTCGATGCGCTCGAAGATGACGTTGGTGAAGGCCGATATCTGGCTGCCGATGAACGGACCGGTCAGCGCCACGACCAGCATGATGGCTACGATCTTGGGTACGAAGGTCAGGGTGATTTCCTGGATCTGGGTCAGGGCCTGGATCAGCGCGATGCCGATGCCGACCACCATGGCAACCAGCACCACCGGCGCGGACGCGACGAGCACCGTCCACACCGCATACTGGACGATGTCTAGGGCGTCGGCCTCGTTCATGTGAGCGCGCCTCTATGGAACTGTCTAGCTGGCCGGCTTTATCGAAACGCCCGCGCCGACCGGCACTTCGGTGCCGTTCTGCAGCACGGCGATCACGCCGTTGCTTGCAAGCTTGACCGAGGCCACGACGCCGGTCGTCTTGCCGTCGGCCGAGGTGATCGAACGGCCGATCAGGGCATCGGCCTGCGATAGCGCCGACGACTGCATGATCTGGTCGAGCTTGGTGTTGGTCTGCACCGATTGCTCTACCTGCGAGAAGGTGGCGAGCTGGGCGACATACTGCGTCGAATCCATCGGTTTCGTCGGATCCTGGTTCTTCATCTCGGCGATCAGCAGCTTCAGGAACGACTGGTAGTCGACCGCTGTCTTCGATGTCTGCTGGGTACCCTGGTTGGCACCCGTGGGGATCGTCGTCGTCATGTCCACATTCATCAGTATTGTGCTCCCACGGCCAGCGGGCGCTTCGCACCCTGAACATCGTCGTTGCCGCCAAGTGCGCGGCGTTCGAGCGGATAAAGCGCACGGATAGCCTTCAGCGCTTCATAGATATGGTCCTCGCCGACCATGCGGTCGATCTGCTTCAGCGCGCCACTGATCTGCTCATCCTCGAAGCTTGCCAAAAGCAAGGGCAGCGAGCGGCGGAACATGGCGCGCGCCTCGATGGCGCCGGCCGGGTTCATCAGCATCACCTGCAGGATGAAATAGAGCTGCTTGAGCGGCGTCGAGGCATCGTCGGCCTGGATGACATGGTTCTCGAGCAGGAACTGTACGTCGTTCATCAGCTCGACGGTGACCTTGCGGTCGACGCGGATGACGGCGCCGTTGATGTAGATCTTCTCGTTCGGCTTCAGCGATATCTTCAGCGTGTTGGTCATTGAATGCCGTCCCGGATGATCTGGGACACTTCGATCAGCCCTTCGAAATTGTCGGTGCGGCCCTGGCGGATGTCCTCGGCCTCGCGCAGCAGCCACAGGCCGATGGAGATGAGGTTGGCGCGCAGTTCCTTGGGCAGGACATTGTCGCTGGAACCGAGATCCTCGACGAAGGTGGTCCAGACCCGGTTGGTGAAGTGCAGCGCTTCGACCGCCTCCATCGAGGTGTGGCCGACCGCCGCCGCCGCCGCCAGCATTTCGATCGAGCGGGTCAAAAGCTGCCGCTCGCGATCTTTCGCATCGGCAACGGAGTCTGTCTGGATGTCGGCGTAGGAGAATTGATACATCGTTTGGCTCTACCGTTGCGGTTGAGATTGTCAGGTCAGGTAGTTCAGCAGGCTCATCTGCTGCAGGCGCGCGGTCAGCGCGAAGGACGTCTCGATATGCTGCGTCAGATCCGCGACGCGGGTGGCGGCCTCGGCCGGATCGACGCCCTCCAGATCGAGGATATGGCGCTCGAACAGGTCGACCTGCGTCTTCATGCGGTCGCTCGCGTCGGAAACACGCTTCTCGGCAAGGCCGGTCTCGGCCTGCAACTGGCCGAGTCCGCCCAGCGCCTCGCCGACCATCGCCTGGGCGCGACCGACGACGGTGGTCTTCGCCGCCTGGCTGATGTTGCCGGAGAGCAGGCCGGTGACCAGGGCGGAAGCCATGGCGAGCTTGCGGATGCTGTCTTCATTGGCGCTGGCCGAGGTCTGGGTGGTTTCGCCCAGCGAAATGCGGCTGACGATCTGCTGGTCGGTGGCGTTCGACCAGTTGGCCTGCCAGCCGGCGCCCATGAACTGCGGCACGACATTGCTGGTGATGAAGCTATCCATCTGGGCGGCGGTGATGTTGGCGGCGAGCGGATCGGTCTGCGTGAAGCCGAAATACGACGAGAAGGAAGCGTCGAACGCCGCCTTGGCCGGCGAGCCGGCGGCAGTGAAGTCATCGATCGGCTTGACGTCGGTGTTGGTGCCGGCAAACAGATATTCGCCGTTGACGCTGGCGTTGAGGATAGAGGTCATCTGCTGCACGGCGGCCTTGCCGGCTTGCTGCGTGATGGTGCTCGAGGAATTGCCGGCGGCGGTCAGTGCGGTCAGCAAATTCTGCGCAGTGTCGGAAAGCTGGCCAAGCGCAGCCTGCGTCGAGGACAGCCGCGCGGTGACCAGCGAATTGGAATCGATGATGACGTTCAACCGGTCGAGGTCGCGCGAGAAGGTGACCGCCTGCGAGGTGCGCGCGCCGAGCGCCAGACCGACATCGGCGACGGTGCCGGTCGTCGATTCCTTGGTGGCTTTGACCAGTTCGCCCTGCATGCGCATCTGCTGATAGCGCGCGGCGTTGGAGAGAGCGGCTGAGGAGACGGATGTGGCTTTCATGGCTTATCCCACGGCATCGAGCAGGGCCGACAGCATGTCGTCGACGGTTTTCATCATGCGCGCCGAGGCCTGATAGGTGTGTTCGAGGTCGAGCAGCAGCGACATCTCCTGGTCGACATTGACGCCGGTGTCGTTGGACAGCGCCTCGGCGGTGCGCGATGCCAGCGCTTCCTTGGCGTCGGCGTTGCTCGAGGCCTGCTGGCGCTGGCCTTCGAACCAGCCAATGGCATTGGCGGCGTAGTCGGACACGCTGGACGTGACGGTGATGCCGGCCGCAGCGTCGAAAGGCATCGGCTTGTCGAGCTTGTCGCCATAGCCGATCAAGAGCTGCGAATAGGAGGCGTTGCCGGCAGTGTTGGCGATATAGGCCGCACCATTGGCGCCGCCGTCGCGCAGCAGCACCGGATTGCCGCCGACGCTCGAGTCCATTGCGGCGTTGACCTTGATCGAGCCGGCAAGCCCGTCGATCAGCGTGCCGGCGGCCGGAATGGCGGGCGCACCCGACCAGGTGAACAGGCCGGTTCGGTCGGGCTGCGAAGGTGCTGTTTCGGCAAAGGCGGTGATGAGGCCGCGCGCCACTTCGTCGAGCTGGCTCTGCATCGTCGCCGCGACGCCGTCGCGCAAGGTGATGAGCCCGGCGAGCTTGCCGTCGGCGCTGGTGTTGCCGCCAGCCCCGGCGCTGACCGGCACATTGTCGATGTAGATGGTGTTGCCTGGTGTGCCGGCCGTGTAGCCCGCCGACGGGGTGAAACTTACCGAGCGCGGAATGGTCTCGAACAGTGTCGTGCCATCCTTGGTGGTGATGACCATGTCGTTGTCGCCACGCGTGAAGGTCGACACCGGCACATAGTCCGCGATCTTCTTCAGCAAAGCGTCGCGCTGGTCGAGCGCGTCGGATGCGTCGGTACCCGAACGGGTTGCGGAGATGACCGCCTTGTTGGCCTCCTGGAACTGACTAAGCAGCGAGTTGAGATCGTTAACCGCCGTTGATATCTCGCCATCGGCCTGGGTGCGGAAATCCTGGATCGCGTTGGTGCCGTCGTTCAGAGCGCGCACCACCTGCTGGGCCGCGTCGATGACGCTGGAGCCGAGGTTCTGGTTGGATGGCGTAGCGGCGTAAAGCTGCAGCGCGTTCTGCAGCTTGCCGATCGCGGTCGAGGCAGAGGAGGCGTTGTCGACGCCGTTGACGGCAACGGCGAGGCGGTCAATTCCGCTGTAAAGCGTGCTCTGGCCGCTCCATGCCGATTGCGCGCTGAGGTTCTGGCGAAACAGCAGGGCGTTGGTGGCGCGCTGGATCTCGACCGAGCGGGCGCCGGGCGCGCTGCTGACGACGACCGCCGTGCGGCGGGCATAGTCGGGGTTGCTGGCGTCGGCAATATTGCGGGAAAGGACGCTGGTCTGCTTCGATGTGATCTGAAGCGACTGTTGGGCTATGGTCAATGCGGAAGTCAGCGACATGCGGGTCTTTCACGAGGCCAGTGGGGAGGGGATGACGTCTCTGCCCTGTCGGCGGCGTCGGCGTTTCGGAAACCTGCAATTCCAGACCACCCCGGCCGGTTTGCCGGTGTGGCCTTGAATTCGAAATCCGCGCACCGCGCTGCCCTGGTTTGGGTTCATTCCCCTGGCGCCCGTCGTTTATCTCTTCAGGTTGACAAGGACATCCATGAGGTCGGAACCGGTCTGGAACACTTTCGAGTTAGCGGTGTAGCTGCGCTGCGCCGCGATCATGTTGGTCAATTCCTCGGCGATATCGACGTTGGAATTTTCCAACGCGCCGGAGATGATGCTGCCGAGCTTGCCTTCATTGGCGAAGCCGATGCGCACGGTGCCGGAGTCGGTGGACTGCGCATAGACATTGCCAGGCAGTGCGGTGAGGTTGTCGGCGCTCTGGACGTCGGCCAGTGGGATCTTGAACAGCGGCTTGGTCGAGCCGTCCTGATACTGGGCGTAAATGACTCCGTCCTCGCCGATCTGGATCTTTTCGATCGTGCTGGGCGCGTTGCCGTTGACCTTGGCTTCGGAGACCGTGAAGCCGGTGCCGAGCTGAGTCAGCTTGGACAAATCGAGGTCGAGCGACGCACCGCCCGGTACGGGGATCGTTATGCTGTCGACCGCGCCGGTTAGCTTGCCGGTGGTGGTGTCGAAGGTCAGGTTGGCCGTGGCCAGCGCGCCGCCCGTATAGGGGAAGGATGTGCCCGGCGTCGCCTGGGACTGGTCGAACACAGAGACCGACCAGGCGCCGGTGCCGGTGTTGGTGAAATAGACGTCGAGCAGCTTCTTGTTGCCGAGATTGTCGTAGGTGACCATCGAGGACTTCGACGTGTATTCGGCGGTCGGGCTGTTGGTGGAAGGCAGCGGACCGGCGGGCGGCGTGGCGCCAGCCGGCAGATTGGCGTTGAAATTGCCTGTGGTGCTGGGCGTCGCCGTCATTTCCTGGTCGGAGATCTGGACCGGAACCAGCCCTTCGAAGCCGTTGGCGGTGGCTGCCGGCGTGCCGTTGGCGTAGCTGTATGCCATCAGCTGGTAGCCGGCGGCGTTGACCAGCCTGCCCTGAGCGTCGGGAACGAATGCGCCGGCGCGGGTGAGGAAAGGCGTTCCGCTGGGGTCCTGGACGACGAAGAAACCGTTGCCGTTGACCGCAAGGTCGGAAACCGAGGTCGTGTACTGCAGCACGCCCTGAGCGCTGATGGCCGAGCGGATGGTGGTGTTGACGCCGCCGGAATTATAGGCGCCGCCGACCTGCGGCATGATCAGCGTCGAAAACTCGGCCGAGGATCGCTTGTAGCCGGTGGTGTCGGAATTGGCGATGTTGTCGGCTGTCGCCGAAAGGCGGTTGGCCTGCGCGTTCATGCCGGAAACGCCGGTCCGCATCATTCCGTAAAGGCTCATCGAACGTCTCCTCAATGCCCAACATCGTTGGGCCCATCTGTGGTCGCGAGGATATAATTTCTGTCTTGCGCGAGGCTGGCGCAGACCGCCATCAGAACACCAGCCGGTAGCCAAGGAAGCGCTTGGAATCTATCGGGTCCTGGCCGAGCTTTTCGCGCAGCTTCTTGCGCAATTTGGAGATGTGGCTCTCGACGACGTTCTCCTCGACCTCTTCGTCGAAGATGCCGTAGATGGCGTTGAAGACCTGGGTCTTGGTGACGCGGCGTCCGCGGTTGCTCGCCAGATATTCGAGGATGCGGCGCTCGCGACGCGGCAGAGGCAACGGCTGGCCATCGATCTCGGGATCGCGGCCGTCCATGAAGATGCGCATGGCGCCGATCTCGGTATAGCTGACGTCCTCATGGGCGCGGCGGCGGATGGCGGTGATGCGGGCCAGGATCTCCCGGATATGGACCGGCTTGCGGATGACGTCGTCGACACCGCTCTCGAACAGCCGCAGCGTATTCTCGAGCGAGTGCTGTTCGCTCAGCGCAATGACCGGAGCGCCGGTGCGGTCGCGGATCTGGCGTGGCGAGATGGCGCCTTCGCGGCAGTCGCCGATGAGGAAGGCTCGGACCGATCGCAAATCCGTGTCGGCGGCCGATGTCACCCACTCGCCGAATTCGCCGGACGCGAAGCCTGCACAGGCGACGCCCTCACGATCGAAAAGTGAATTATAGCCTTCAGTTACGAGCTCACGCTCGTCAACGATTACAATCATCGGCCCCGCCTCCGAATCAGATCATCTGCCCCGTGGGAAGAGCCGTAACCGGTGCCGGGAATCCTGAACAACCATCATTTCTTGTAGCTATTTTCTTGGGAGTTATTTCGAGTTTCGAAATAACCGCAATCAGGAGGTTGTATCGTTGGTTGCCGAACGGGTGACGTGGCACGTCACCCGCCGGGCGTGGATTTGCAGCCGTTCGCAAGAGATGGTTCACCTAATGGTTGCAAAAGTTGCGGGCGTTCGGGGTCCATTTGCCGAAGCCGGTGGCGACCATATTGGCGATGACGCGGCAGACGTAGAATTTCTGCGCGGGGTCATTGTCGGGGCCGGCGTGGTAGCGGGCGACGGCCATCGACCAGCTGACATGACGCGCATGCAGGCTGGCCAGGAAGCGGGGCATAGTCGACATTCTGGCGCGGGTCCAGCATGTCGTCGACGCTGCGGAAATGCGCGGCGTGATAGTGATGGTTGATCTGCATGCAGCCGAGATCGATGAGTGTCTTGCCCTCGCGCCGGGCTGCTTCGAAGGCGGCCAGGGCCTCAGTGCGGTTCCTTGGAAATACCGCTTTCCCCTGTATATTCAGCGCATTAGGTTGCAAGCTACCCTTCTTTCCGGTCTCGGTCAGCCCGACCGCATAGAGGATGCCGGCGGGCACGCCATAGCGGTCGGCGGCACGCAAAATCTCGGGCTCGCAAAGGTTGGTGGCGGCGGTGGCCGGCTTGGTGGCGAGGCTAGATAAACATATCGTCGCCAGCGCGCTCGCGAGCAGGCGCGCCAGCGGGGCCGAATTCCTGGGCATCGTCATTGCGGTTTCTTCCCGACTGGTGGCCGCCCGAACCCGTATTGTTGCCGCTCGAGTTTCCGGGCTGAAAAGCGGACTGGTCGCGGCCTTGCGGCATTGGCAGCGAGTTCGCTGCATCGCTGCGAACCCCTGCGTGGACTGCTATCGAAGGTTGCAGGATGGTGACCTTGTCGACATCGAAGCCGAGCCCGCGCAACGACTTCACGATGGCGTCGCTATCGGTGGCGAGACGGCGGTAAGCCTCATGGGTTTCGGGCTTCAATTCTATCGAAAGTTGTTCTCCGGAAAGCCTCAGACTGGCGGTGACCATGCCGAGCTCTGCCGGGTGAAGCTCGATCTTCAATATATGTGTCGGAACGGCAACAGAACCGGCCGTCTGGGCGGTCGTCGACGGCGTCGAGACCGCTTGCCGCAAGCCGTTGTCCGAAGCCAGCGCGTCGATAAGCGCCGAAGTCGTCTGGTTCATCGGACTTTGCGCCGGGGCCGGGAAACTCTGCTCGGCGACAATGTCGACGCGCGCAGCGGATGGCGCCTGTTTCCCCGGTGTGGACGATGCCGCGGAATGGGCTCCATCGACGGCCTTCGCCGACGGCGCGGACCGTTTTGCCTCGGGTGCCGAAACGTCGCTTGCCGTCTGGTCCGCCGATAGAGGAGGCGTCGGACCATCCTGATGCGGCAGTTTGCCGGACTGGAGCCCGATCGCGGGCAGCTTTTGCCTCTGATCCCGTGCTGATACGCTGGTACCGGTCTTGGCCCGTTCGGATCGCGTCGTCGTGTCGAGTCTGTCGTCAATGCCGGAAGCTGCGCGGTGTCTCTTCAGAGGCGACGTCTGTGCAGAAATGGCCTCGCCAGCGGGCGCCGGTTGCCCAGTCTGTCCATTCGTCGCGATGCCGTTCCCGCTTGTCCGGACCGTTGAGAAATGCCTGATATCGTGCAGCGCCAGCACCAATGGCAAATGATCCTGCAGCGGTCCTGCATCCGCGTCTCGTCCGGCCACTTCAGCGTCGTTGGATGGTTTGTCCGGGCCACTATCGGCATGTTCTTTTGCGGCCTTGCCGGCAGCGGATTTCGTCCCCGTTTTGCCAGACTGGGTGTGTGGGATTTCGCTTTTGCCGGGACCGGCAGGGCTGCGTTTGGCCCAATGCAGCTCGTGCGACGCGGCCTCAATTGCTCCCTGGCCTATCGGTGTCGGCGCATCGTCGTCGCCGCGCACCATGTCGCCGAAGCTTTTGTCGCCACCTTTGGCGTTTGAGGCCGACTGCTTCGATCCGGCGTGCGCGGGAGCCGGCAGGGCCTGGCCAACATTGGTGGTCATTTCGGGGCTGCTCCAAGCATCTGGTCGATCAAATCGAGCTGGTGACGCGTCCTCGCCATGGCGGCGTCGGTGGGATCGGTAGGCTCTACTGCGGCGGGGGCCGGCACCGATGCCGGCACGACCGGAGCCGCATCGCTGGCCGAGGCGACTGCAGGCGTTTCCGCCGCCTTTGCCTCTGGCGTGCTCGGTGCCTGCGCGGCCGGCTCACTTGCCGCCTTCGGTTGGTCGGTTGCGGGCTGTTCACTCGACGTTGTGGCGGCTGGCTGTTCCGGCATCGCGCCTTCGACCGGCGGCAGCTCTGGCTCGTCGGGTCTTTCCACGGCAGCGGTCTTGACCGGCTCCTGCCTGGCCGCGGCAGGTGCGGGCTTTTCGGCAGGCAGCGGCGCCGGCGGGGCGATGACTTCACCCGCCACCGCCTGCGCGGCATCGAGCAGGTCGCGGTCGCTTTGCGAAAGCTGGTTGCGATCGATCTTGTCCAGCTTGGCGCGGACCTCGCCGATGGTGCCGGACGTTACCGTGGACAGGCTGGAATAGAGCTGGGCGCGCGGATCGTCCTGATTGTGGATGCCGTCGCGGCCCCGTTCAGCCCTGGCCGAGGCAAAGGCGGAGAGATCGGCAAAGCCGTCGATCGCGGCGCGGCGGGCGATGCGCAGATAGATCACCTTCTCGCGTTCTGGATCCATCATTGCGGTGATGTCGGCGAGCTTGTCCTGGCTGATCGCCATGTGCAGCGTGATGACGCCGGAGACGAAGGCGTCGGCGAACTGGCTGGCATAGGGCGAATAGAGGTAGTCTTCGACATATTGGGTTGAGGCAAGCGCGAAACGCGCACCGTCGCCTTGCGCGGCGGCGATGCCGACCGAGCGGCGCAGCGCTGCTTCCTCGACCAGCGTGCCGGGGCTGAGCAGGCGAGCATCATCGAGCAGCGCAAGCGCGCTGACCGGTTGCTCGGTGGCGAGAAGCGAGCCCTTGACCAGCGCCAGAAAGGCACCGACATCGGCGGGCAGGGTCATCGGATCGATCGGCTTCAGCGCCTCGATCGCAGCCGCCTGCCGGCCGTTCAGATAATCGACAATGCCCTTGGCGATGGTCAGGCTTTGCGGGTCGGTCTTGGCGCGCGACACCGCCGCCTCGACGGTGACGGGGTTGCCGCCACTCATGCCATAGACCAGCAAGGCGCGAAAATTCTTCGGGTCGCTGAAATCATCTGCGTCCGCCGCGCGCAGCCTTGTGTCGGCCATTTCGAGCAGCTTGGCCTGCATCGGCAGCGCGGCGTGATCGCCGGCGGCGATGCGGTCCTGCACAAGCTGCAGCGAGCGCACCAGCTGATAGGGCTGCAAGCCGTCCTCGGCGAAGGCCGATGGCGGATGGACAGCGCTCAGCAGCAGCAGCCCGACGGCGCGGCCGATGATGGCGGCGCGCCTCATCCGTCGGTCGCCATCAGGATTTCGATGCGGCGGTTCGCGGCCGCCATCGGGTCGGCTGCGATTTTCGGCTCGCGATCGGCGAAGCCGGCGACCTCGGTGATGCGGCGCTCGTCGACGCCGCCGCGCACCAGCATGTAATAGGCGGAATGGGCGCGCGCCGTGGACAGCCGCCAATTGTCGTAAGTGTCGCTGCGGAACGGCCGCGCGTCGGTGTGGCCGTTGATGCTGATCGTGCCTTTCTGCTCGTTGACGATGCGGCCGATCTTTTCCATCGCCAGCACCAGTTCACGCCTAGGCACCGCCGATCCGATCTCGAACATGCCGAAATCGAACTGGTCCGTGATCGAAATGACGACACCCTTGTCGGTGGCTTCGACGGAGACGCCATTATGCAATTTGTCGCCTGGCTTGAAGGCCTCGGCCAGTTCCTGCTTGACCTGCGCCGCGGCTCTAACAGTGGCGGCCGTCGGCGCTTTTTCCGCGGCTTCGGGTTTGGGTGCGGGTTGTGCTTCGGCGGCTTCGGCCTTTGCAATTTCGGCCTTCGCTGCTTCAGCCTTGGCCTCTGCTTTGGCTTCAGCCTTGGTCAGCGGCTTATCGGAAACGGATTTCGCCAGCGGCTCGAGCGGCGCCGCGGCCACTGGCGGCGCGGCCGGCACGGCCTTCACCTCCGCCACTTGCGTCTGTGCCGCCTTGTCACCCGGCTTCAGCGGATCGCCTTCGATCTTGGTGCGTTCGGCGGTGGCTTCGGCGCCTGGTGCAGCCACCTGCTGCGACCAGAAATCCGGCGCGAACGGGTCGCGGTAGGATTGGCCACCGGATGCGCCGGTAGCCGGGCCGGACGCCTGCGCGCCGCCATCGCCCTTCTCGCTGACATTTTGCATGACGCCGGTGTCGGTGGCGATTTCCGACAGCACCGCATAGGGATCGGCAAACAGATGCTCGTCGGAAAGATCGGTCTTCGGCGCCGGTTCCTTCGATTGCTTCTTGTCCGAGGTGCCGGCGCCGCCGATGCCGTCCTGTCCGGCCTTGCTGGTCTTGTCCCGCGGGTCGTCCGCCGTCAGCCCGACCTTGCTCGGGCCATCGCCGAGGTCTTCGAGGCCCTTGCGGCTGGCGTTGCGATCGACCAGCTTGACCGGATTGAAGTAGCTGGCAACGGCCGCCTTGGTCTGCTCGTTAGCGGCGTTGATCAGCCACATGACGAGGAAGAAGCACATCATGGCGGTCATGAAATCGGCAAAGGCAATCTTCCAGACGCCGCCATGGTGGGCGTCGTCGTGGTCGTCGTGATTGCGCCGCACGATGATGATCTCGTGCCTGGCGTCTGCGGCCTCGACAACGCTCATGACGTCCACTCGTTCATAATAGGGCCCCCGCTCATGACAGGGCCTCCGACAAGGCGGCCGACCATTCGGCAATGCGGGTTTCGAACACCGCCTCGTCAATGGCGACGGTAAGGTCGAAGCCGGGCGCCTCGATGAAATCGAGATTGGCCGCGCGTGGGCCGAGCGAAGCCTTCAGCGTCTCGAACAATGACAGCGGTCCGCGCACGGCGATGCGCACCGCCTCGCTGTCGCCGACGGCTTCGCGGATCGTGCCGGCAAGGGCTCCCAGCGAACGCTTCTGCAGATCGTCGCTGACAAGGCCGCCAATGATGCGCGCAATGGTGGCGCCGACGAGGTCGCTGACCTTGGCCTCCATGATCTCGATACGGGCAGTGACGACCGCGCCGAGATCGCCGCCGAAACTTTCCAGAAAGGCCTTTGCTTCATCGGCGTTGGCTTGGCTCTGCGCCTCGAGCGCTGCCTGGTGGGCGATGGCAAGGCGGGCTTCAAGGGCGGCTTCGGCATCGATGACCGCTTCGGCGATCAGCGCGCCGATGTCGGCCTGCGGCGCCGACGTCTCCGGCCTTGGCTCGGCCATGGCCGCGAGCGAGGGCTGGCCGGCACGCTGGCTGCGTGCGCCGAAATCCGGCAAAAGGTCGAAAAGCGCTGCCGAGGCCATGGTCTATACCGCTGCTTCCTGGGCCGCCCATTTGCGCAGGATCTGCGCGGTGCGCTCCTCATTGATGTCGACCATGCGGGCAAGCCGCTCCTGCGGCGCCGGCCTGATCTTCTGGCGAAGATCATCGAGTGGAGTCGGGCCGGGGCGGCTGCCGGGCAAGGCAGCCGGCGCCGGTTCGGCGCTGGCGGCTTCGGGTGTCGGCAGTGAACGCTGGACGTCGTCGAAGCTCGGACCGGCAAGTGCCGGCGTCGGCCGCGCGCTCAGCGCGGCGGCCATTGGCCTCAGGCCGAAGAAGGCGACCAGGAACACCACGACGATGAACGCGCCGGCGTTGATCATCGTACCGGCATGGGTTCCGATCGACGCCATTATGCCCGGCTGTTCGACCGGCTCGCCGTCCAGCCCGTCGATGAACTCGACCGCCGAGACATCGATGATGTCGCCGCGCTTGTCGTCGAAGCCGGTGGCTGAGGCGACCATTTTCTGGATGTCGGCGACGCGCTTGGCGATCTGTTCGGGTGTGGCGTCCTTGCCGAGGATGGTCATCAGCCGCTGCTGGTTGACGACGACGGCGATCGACATCTTGGTGACGGAATAGCCGTTGGAGACTGTGGCGATCTTCTTGGAGTTGATCTCGTAATTGGTGATCTCCTCCTTGCGATCATTCTCCGATGACGTCTGCGGACCATCGGTGCTGGTCGCCTGGGTCTCGGGCAGGTTCTGCTCGACGGTGGCCGGGGTCGAGGCCTGCCTCTGATTGCTGTTTTCGTTGGCGCGCACGGACTGCACGGAACGCTCCACGCGCGACTCCGGATCGAAGATTGTCTCTTCGGTCTGGCGGGTGTCGGTATTGACGTCGGCTTTGACGCTGGCGCGGAAATTGTCGGGGCCGAGATAAGGCGTCAGCGCGCGGCGGATGTTGTCGCCGATCTGCGCCTCGACGGTCTGCTCGACGCCGAGCGTGCGGGCAGCACTTGTGTTGGAGGGATCGTCGCCGGCGGCGAGAAGGTTGCCGTTGGAATCGAGCACGGTAACCTTGTCGGCCGACAGGCCCGGCACGGCGGCGGCGACGAGATGGCGGATCGACATGGCGCTCTTTTCGGCGTCGATGCCGGAATAGCGGATGACCACCGAGGCGGAGGGTTGCTGTTCGTCGCGGCGGAAATTGGCGCGCTCGGACATGACGATGTGAACGCGGGCGGCCTTGATGCCGGATATCGACTGGATGGTGCGGGCGATCTCGCCTTCCAGGGCGCGCACGCGGGTGATCTGCTGCATGAAGGAGGTCAGGCCAAGAGAACCGACATTGTCGAACAGTTCGTAGCCGGCATTGGCGCTGGTCGGCAGGCCCTTTTCGGCGAGCAGCATGCGCGCCTGCGCGGTGGTGCCGGCCGGCACCAGCACGGAGGTGCCGTCGGAGCCGACGTCGAAGCCGATGCCGGCTTCGCCGAGCACCAGGCCGATCTGGTTCACGTCGGAGCGATCGAGCCCGACATAGAGCGTCTCATAGGCCGGGCGGTTGAGATAGACCGAGCCGATGCCGATGACGGCCATCACCAATGCGGCAATACCGGCCAGCATGGCAAGGCGCCTGACGCCAAATGCCCTGAGATTCGAGATGATGCTCTGGATCTGTTGCGGCACGATTCAAGCGCTCCCAGCATGATATTCCGTGGGAACACTAGACCGCGAAGCTTGTGCGAAGATGATAGAGCATGTCGCCCGGAAGTGTGCAGCGGTTCCGGGTCAACGACATGCGTCAAAACACAGCCACAAAGCGAAAGGGCCGCGCTGTTGGCGCGGCCCTTATTCAAGGAAGAGAAAGCCGGGTCAGGCTTACTGCTTGAACAGCGCCAGGATCGACTGCGAGTTGCCGTTGGCGATCGACAGCGACTGGATGCCGAGCTGCTGCTGGACCTGGAGGGCCTGCAGCCGCGTGGATTCCTTGTTCATGTCGGCGTCGACCAGCGCGCCGACGCCCTTGTCGATGGAGTCCGAGAGGTTCGACAGGAAGCTCTTCTGGGTGTCGATGCGCGACTTGGCGGCGCCGAGATAGGCGGCACCCGTGGACAGCTTGGCAAGCGCCGTTTCAACGGCGCCGAGTGCGGTGTCGATGGCCGCCGGGAGGACCTGGGTGGTGCTGGGATCGAAGAAGGTCGTCGCCAGCAGAGCGCCGACGATGCCGCCAGTGCCAGGAAGATCGAGAACCTGCGTGTCGGCCGCCTTGACGTCGATGGTGTCGATGGCGACGGTCGTGCCGGTGCGGTTATAGGACGCGACGATCTTCAGGTCGGAGGTCGCAGCAGCGTCGTTCTGCAGCAGGTTCGAGCCGGCATAGGAGGCGTTGGTAACCGACGACTTGATCTGGTCCTGGATGGCCTTGATTTCGGTCGCGATCTTCTGCTGGTCGTCCTTGCTGGCGCTGCGTGCAGTGACCAGCTTGGCCTTGATCAGGTCGACCTGGTCCTTGATGTCGGTGATGGCGGTGTAGGCGGTATCGACCTTGCCGGCGCCGAGGCCAAGCGCGTCCTGAACGGCCGAAAGCGCCTTGTTGTCGGACTTCATCGTGGTGGCGATCGACCAGTAGGCGGCGTTGTCGCTGGCGGTGGCGACGCGGTAGCCGGTCGAAATGCGTGACTGGGTGGTTTCAAGCTGCTTGTTGGTGTTGTTCAGGCTCTGCAGCGCGGTCAGAGCCGAAGCGTTCGTCATGATGCTAGCCAAGATATTTACCCCTTTTCAAACACTGGCGTGTCCCGAACACGCCGGATCAACTTCATCAAGGGGGTAGGCATAAGCCCATCGACCGTATGGTCTGCCCGCCATGGAATGGTTAACCATGACTACCGGGATATGGTTAACGGCCTGTTAAACCAAGCCATTCAGGGCGCTGGCCAAGAGCAAAAATCGGCAGCCATTTAGCAAGACAATCAACAGCCGCAAAAAGAAATCGGGCCGCGCTGTTGGCGCGGCCCGACGGATGGTGTCAGTCGTAATGTCGAGAGATCAGCCGCGGAAGAGCGACAGGATCGACTGCGAGTTGCCGTTGGCGATCGACAGCGCCTGGATGCCGAGCTGCTGCTGGACCTGGAGGGCCTGCAGACGGGTCGATTCCTTATTCATGTCGGCGTCGACCAGAGCGCCGACGCCCTTGTCGATCGAGTCCGACAGGTTCGACAGGAAGCTCTTCTGGGTGTCAATGCGCGACTTGGCGGCGCCGAGCGAGGCAGCGCCGGTGGACAGCTTGGCAAGCGCGGTTTCAACAGTGCCGAGCGCGGTGTCGATGGCGGCGGGGGTAACCGCCGTGGTGCTCGGGTCGAAGAAGGCAGCGGCGAGCAGGCCGCCGACGATGCCGCCCGTGCCGGCGACATCGAGAACCTGCGTATCGGCAGCCTTGACGTCGATGGTGTCGATGGTGACGGTCGCGCCGGTACGGTTGTAAGCCGCAACGATCTTCAGGTCGGACGCAGCGGCAGCGTCGTTCTGCAGCAGGTTCGAGCCGGCGAAGTTGGCGTTGGCGACCGAGGACTTGATCTGCGCCTGGATGGCGTTGATTTCGGTCGCGATCTTCTGCTGGTCTTCCTTCGAGGCGCTGCGGGCAGTGACCAGCTTGGTCTTGATCAGGTCGACCTGGTCCTTGACGTCGTTGATGGCGGTGTAGGCGGTGTCAACCTTGCCGGCGCCGAGGCCGAGGGCGTCCTGCACGGCCGAGTTGGCCTTGTTGTCGGACTTCATCGAGGTCGCGATCGACCAGTAAGCGGCGTTGTCGGAAGCGGTGGCAACGCGGTAGCCGGTCGAGATGCGGGCCTGCGTCTGCTCGAGGGATTTGTTGGTGTTGTTCAGGCTCTGCAGCGCGGTCAGCGCCGAGGCGTTCGTCATGATACTGGACATGGCTACTCGTACCTTGATTTTTACAGGGTGTTTTTGACATACCGGCTTTTCCGGTATGACGGAGCGGCATCATGCCAATGATCGTGAGACCCGATCACCCGCCATCTGCGAGCAATATGCGGGCAAGTCCCTACCAAAGGGCTAAACGGGACGGTTAACCGGAAATATATTGCATAAAATTTTAGCAAGGCGCCAAGGGCGCGCGGACGGTCAGGTGAAGGAGCGCACCAGGCTGCCGACAAGCAGGTTCCAGCCGTCGATGAGGACGAAGAACAGGATCTTGAAGGGCAGCGAAACGACGGTCGGCGGCAGCATCATCATGCCCATGGCCATGGTGATGGTGGCGACGATCAGGTCGATGACGAGGAACGGCAGCACGATCAGGAAGCCGATCTCGAAGCCGCGGCGGATTTCGGAGATCATGAAGGCCGGCACCAGGATGCGCAGGTCGACGGTGTCCCTGGCAACGACCTGGCCGCGTTCGCGGGCGAGATCGGCGAACAGGTCGAAGTCCTTGTCGCGGACATTGTGCAGCATGAAGGTGCGGAACGGGTCCGAAATCTTTTCGAACGCCTCGGTCTGGCTGATCTGGTTGTCCATCAGCGGCTTGACGCCGGTGTTCCAGGCCTGGTCGAAGGTCGGCGCCATGACGTAGAAGGTCATGAACAGCGACAGCGAGATCAGGATCAGATTGGCCGGCGTCGACTGCAGGCCGATGCCGGCGCGCAGGATCGAGAAGGCGATGACGAAGCGGGTGAAGCTCGTCACCATGATCAACAGGCCCGGCGCCACCGACAGCACGGTGAGCAGACCGAACATCTGGATGATATAGCCGACGGTGGCGCCGTCGGCCTTGCCGATGCCGCCGAGATCGAGCTGCTGGGCGGCGGCGACAGAGGTGGTGGCGACGACGATCGCGGCGGCGAGGACGAGTTTTCTCATTCGAGCAGCAATGTCCTGATCAGAACCTGTTTGGCATGGCCACCGCTGCGGATTGCGGCGCGCTCCTCGAGGTCGGCTTTCAAATGCTGGTAGCCGCTGGCACCTTCGATCTGATGCATCTTCAGGGTGCGGACCATGGCCAGCAGGTCCTGGTGAATGCTTTCGGTGAGTTCGGGCGGCTGCGGCGCATCGTAGATCACTGACGCTTCCAACCTTATCCAGGTGTCGGCAGGCGAAGCCAGATTGGTGGTGATCGGCGCCAGCTGGACAAGCGTCGGCCCGGTGCCGGGAGCATGTTCGGCCGCCTTGCTCGGTTGCTCGGCATTGGACTGGTTCTCCGGTGCGGCGGGCACAGGCACCGGTCCCCCGACGCCCTTCAGATAGCCGCCGGACATCCAGCCCATGCCGATCGCGGCGCCCGTCACCGCCAGCAGCATCGCAAGCTGGATGACAAGCGACGGGCCCTTTTTTTGCTGAACCTGTTCGACATTTGCCACGGCGCCGTTCTCCAGTCCTAAAAGGGGAGGACTTGGTCGAGGATCTGCTGACCGTAAGCGGGCTGCTGAATTTCGCTGACGCGGCCGCGGCCGCCATAGGAGATGCGCGCCTCGGCGATGCGTTCATAAGAGATGGTGTTTTCAGCGCCGATATCGGATGGACGCACCATGCCGGCGATGGTCAGCACCCTGAGCTCGTAATTGACGCGCACCTCCTGTGAGCCGCGGATCATCAGATTGCCGTTGGGCAGGACTTCGGTGACGACGGCGGCGACGTTGAGCTCGAGGTTCTCCGAGCGCTTGATTTCGCCGTCCGCATTGGTTTCGGTGGTGGAGCTCAGCCCCGCGTCGCCCTTGCCGCTGGTGGTGGCACCTTCCCATCCGAGGTTGACGTCATAGCCGAGCTTGCGCCCGGCGGTGCGGCTGCGGTCGTTCTGGTTCTTGAAGTTGGCCTTGTCGTTGAGCTTGATCCTGACGGTGAGGATGTCGCCGTCGCGCAGCGCGCGTGGGTCGGTGAACAACCGGCTCTGGCGATCATCCCACAGCGAGAATTTCTTCACTGGCGCGGGTGGCGTTTCGGGATAGGAGTAGGGCGCATTGACGCTGCCGGTAATGCCGGTGCCAACCGGCGACAGCGCCGGCTCCCTGCCGATCTCCCTGGGGTCGGAGGCGCAGCCGGCAAGTGAAGCGGTGGCGACCAGGGCGAGTATATGCGACTTCATGACGGGTCTATCCTTCGCGCCGCGCTGGCCATAATGCCGGTGAGCGTGGCTGCCGCCTTCTGGTCCATTTCGTTGAGAATGACGCCGGCCTTGCGCGAATCGAGTTTCATCAGGATGGCGGCGGCGAGATCGGTGTTGACCATGGCCAGGCGCTCGGCCGCGGCATCCGGTTTCATGCCGGCATAGATCTTGACGACGCCATCCTCGGCGCGGGCCAGGAAAACTTCACGCCGCTTCAGCCATTGCTCGTATTCGGCGCGCTTGTCGTCCAGCGCCTTCATGCGCTGGTCGATGCCAGCCTGCAACTGCTTCAACTCTTCGGCCTGCAGCGCGTAACGGCGGTCGCGGGCGGCGTCGGCGATGTTGGAGCAGAAGCGCTGGATCTCGCTTTCATCGGGCACCTTCTCGCGGACCAGCTGCTGCACTGCCGCCGGCTGTTGCCCGCCAGGAAGAACCTGCCGCACCGCTTCTTCCGCGCGAACAGTGCCGCCGGCAAGGACGGTGGCGGCGATGACGCAAGCTGCCAAGGCTGCGCTTCGGCGGTGCTGCTTTTGGGAAAAGAAATCGATCATCGGCATGGCCTATTGGAGAACCAGATCGGCCTGCAAAGCGCCGGCCGACTTGATGCCTTGCAAAATGGCAATGATGCCGTCCGGCTTGACGCCGAGACGGTTGAGGCCCGACACCAGCGTTTCGAGGTTCGGTCCGTCGAGCACATTGACGCGGGCGTCAGGCCGCGTGGCATCGATGGTGGTGAAGGGTTCCTCCGCTGTCACGCCCTTGGAGAACGGTTCCGGCTGGACGATCTTCGGCTGTTCGGTGATGCGCACGGTGAGCGTGCCGTGGCTGATCGCCACCCGCGAGATCTTGACCTCGTTGCCGATGACGATGGTGCCGGTGCGTTCGTCGATGACGACGCGTGCCGGCGTGTCGGTCTCGACCACCAAATTCTCGATCTCGGCGTAGAAGCGCGCCGCCGAAACATTCTTCGGCCGCCTGATCTGCACGGTACGTGCATCGCGCTCCGCCGCCACGCGCATGCCGAAGCGTTGCGAGGTGTAGCCGTTGATGGCGTCGGCGATGCGGACGGCAGTGGAGAAATCGGGGTTGCGCAATTGCAAGGTGAGCAGCGCCTGGTCCTCGAATTCGGCGCGCACAGTGCGCTCGACGATGGCGCCGTTGGGCACGCGGCCGGCCGTCGGCACGCCCTGCGTCAGCTTTTCGGCATCGCCTTGGGCAGTGAAGCCGGAAACGATGACCGAGCCTTGCCCGACAGCATAGATCTCGCCATCGGCCGCCTTCAGTGGCGTCATTATCAGCGTGCCGCCGGCAAGCGATGTGGCGTCGCCCATGGAGGAGACGTCGATGTCGATGCGGGCCCCAGACTGCACGTAAGGCGGCATGTTGGCGGTGACGATGACGGCGGCGACGTTCTTGGCCCGCGCGCTGCCACCTTCGGTGGCAATGCCGAGATTTTCGAGCATGGCGCGGATCGACTGTTCGGTGAAGGGCGAATTGCGCAGGCTGTCGCCCGATCCGGCGAGGCCGATGACGAGGCCGTAGCCGACGAGCTGGTTGTCGCGCGAAGCCTGCAGCTGCGCAATGTCCTTGATGCGCGATGCGACCTGGCCGGGTGGCAGAGAGCTTGGGCCGTTGGAGACCCTGAACATGCGGTTGGTGGTGGCCGGATCGTATTCGGGATCGACAAAGGCGCCGCCATTCTGGCCGGCAAGATCGCGCTTTTGCTTCGGCGTAAGACCGTCGGCCAGCGCCGGCTGCAGGCCGACAACGGCCGCGAGCAGAAGGGCAGCTCCGCGTCTCATGACGCGCTGACCCGGATGGTGCCGTCAGCCATCACCGTGCCGGAAAAGATCTTGCCGCTGTCTGTGTTGCGGACCTTTATCAAATCGCCGGCGGCACCCGGCTGCAGCGACACCGCCGTGGCCGAAATGGTGAGGTCGCCCGCGATGAAATAGACCTGCACGGCGGCACCCTGTTCGACCAGCCAGGCGTCGCGGATGGCGGCGACCGGGATATAGCGGCCGGGCAGCAGCGTGCGCTTGGCGACCTTGCCCTGGAGTTCCATGGCCCGCGTGGCGACCGCATCTGGCCTGTGCTTGCCGGGGAGCAGCGTCACCGGTTTCAGCACGCCGGTGTCGATCATCTCGCCGGGATAAATGACCCGGTTGGGGATCAGAACGATCTCGCCGGTTGCCTGACTGCTCGCGACCTGAGTGGTGGTCTGCTGGTCTGCGCTCTCCTGGGCAAACGCCGGCCCACCGCCGGCCACCAGCGCCAGGATCAGCGCGGTGCGGCAAAGCGCGGAGCGGAAGGCCGGAGAGACCATCAAATCTTACCTGATGTTCTTGGACACGACGGAGGCCATGTCGTCGGCGGCCTGGATGACCTTGGAGTTCATCTCATAGGCGCGCTGCGCCGAGATCAGCTCGGTGATTTCCTTGACCGGATCGACGTTGGAGGCCTCGAGATAACCCTGCTCGACCGAGGCGAAGCCGGGATCGCCGGGCACGCCGACATTGGCCGGGCCGGAGGCCGGCGTCTCCTGGAACAGATTGTCGCCGAGCGGCGCGAGGCCTGCTTCATTGGCGAAGTTGGCGAGCTGCAGCTGGCCCAGCAGCTGGAGGTCGGTCTGGCCGTCGATGCGGGCAAAGACCTGGCCGGTCTTGTTGACGACAACTTCGATGGCATCGGTCGGCACGGTGATGGCCGGGATGACATTGGCGCCGTCGACGGTCACCAGCTGGCCGGTGGCGTTGGTGTTGAAGGCGCCGGCGCGGCTGTAGAGCGTGCCGCCGTCGCCGCCCTCGATCTGGAACCAGCCGCGGCCCGTCAGCGCCATGTCGAAACTGTTGCCGGTCGAGGTCAGTTCGCCCTGCGTATGGACGTTGCGCACCGCCGTCGTCTTGACGCCGAGGCCGATCGACACGCCTTCCGGCACAAGCGATGAATTGGAGCGGTTGGGCACGCCCTGCGTGCGGTCGACCTGGTAGAGCAGGTCGGAGAATTCGGCGCGCGCGCGCTTGTAGCCGGTGGTGTTGATGTTGGCGATGTTGTTGGCGATGACTTCCAGATTTGTCTGCTGGGCATTCATGCCGGTCGCTGCGATGGCGAGTGCTTTCACGGCAAGTTCTCCTCAGATGCCCATACGGCTGATTTCGAGATAGGCGGAGACGACCTTGTCGCGAATGGCGATCGTGGTCTGCAGGGCCTGCTGGGCGCTCATGACGGCGTCGACGACCTGGCGGGTGTCGGCGTCGCCCCTCAGCGCCTGGATCGACACCTGCTCGGCATTCTGCAAGGTGTTGACGGTCTTTGAAGCAGCCTGGCTCAGCGCTTCGGCGAAGGTGGTGCCGATTTCGCTGCCGGCCATCGGCGCCCTGATGCCCTGGAACAGGTCGGTCGTGGTATCGGCGCCACCGATCTCCGGCTTGAGGGGAAGCGATCCGATACCGCCAATGCCGCTGATCATTACTGGTTCCTCATCAGGTCGATGGTCATGGAGATCAGATCACGCGCCTGCTTGATGACCTGAAGGTTGGCTTCGTAGGAGCGGTTGGCCTCGCTCATGTCGGCCATCTCGACCAGCACGTTTACATTGGGCATCTTGACGTAGCCCTTGTCGTCGGCGGCCTCGTTGCCGGGCTGGAATTCGACGGGAAAGTCGCTGGGGTCGCGGTCGATGGAGTTGACCTCAACTGTCGTGCCACCCGAGGCACGGTCGAGTTCCGAGGCGAAACTGATGGTCTTGCGGCGATAGGGGTCGGCGCCCGGGGTGTTGCCGGTCGACTGCGCGTTGGCGAGATTTTCCGAAACGACGCGCAAACGGTCAGACTGGGCGCTGAGGCCGGACGCGGCGATCTTGAGGGCTGAGGTCAAGGCGTCCATTGTCAGCTCTTTACCGCCATCATCATCATCGAATGGAAGGCCTTGACGATCGCGGTGTTGAGCTCGAAGGAGCGGCGGACCTCGCCGGCCTTCATCAGTTCGTTCTCGACCACCACCGTGTTCTTCGAGGGCATGATGGCGCCGGTCGTCTCTTCTGGCTTGACCGTGAAGCCGGCATTAGTGGCGGCAGTGCCGAGGTGGCCTGCCTGGGTGGCGGTCAGCGACACTGCCGTGCGGTCGAGCACCTTCTCGAACGGCTCGACATCGCCGGCGGTGTAGCCGGGCGTGTTGACGTTGGCGATGTTGCCGGCAATTGCGGACTGGCGCACCGACAGCCATTGCGACTGCTTGGCGGCGAGATCGAAAAGGTTGATGGGCTCCATGGGGATCTCCAGGCTGGTACGTACAAGACTAGGCTGCCAGTCTTGCGCGGACCTTGCGCGGGCCAGGCGTAAGCCGGTGTGCCGCTATTTGGAGAGTTCGATCACCTGGTCGGTGCTGGTGACCATGACCCACTTGCCGCCGCGTTGCTCGATCGACGAGACGACGCTGGAGTCGGGCAGCTTCGAGCCGCGCTGGACGATCCACAGGCCGGCATCGTCCTCGATCATGGCGCGGCCATTGGCGACATGAACCATGCGAAATTTGGGATCCGCCGGGAAGGGCTGCTCGTCGACGCCGGGAGGCTGGGTCTTGTCCTCGGGGTCCTGCAGCGTGCCGGTGGCGAACAGGTCGACATCGGGAACATCGTTTGCCGTCAGCGGCTGACCGCTGTTTTCCATCTGCGAACCGCCGCTGACCCGCCCTGCATTGGTGCCGCTGCCGCCGAACTTGATCGCCTGCACGCCGAACTGGTCCTGATTGAAGAAGATATACCAGGGAAACAGCGCGCAGATCAGGCCGAGCGTGATGCCGAGCGCGGCAAAGACGATATCGCTGCGGCGGTCGGATTTCTTGTCGAGCCTGGGATATTGCGGCCTTGGCGGCTGCGGCCATTCGGTGACCGGGAACAGCCCGTCGAGAAGCGAGTCGCGACTGGTCTCGATAGCTTCTTTGGGGCCGGCGCGAGGGGTCCTTGGCAATTCAGGCTTGACGACGCTGGGCAAGGCAGGCTCGGCCAAGCGAGGCACAGTGGACTCGACTACGCTGGCTACCCTGGGCAAGAATGGCCTGGCGGCCCTGGCCAGAATGGCCTCAGCCTTGGCGGCCTTGTCGAGATCGGCCTTTGCCCTGACAGCTCTCGCTTCGTTGGCCCGGGCTTCTTCCGCGGCACTGGCCTCTGCGATCATCTCGCGCAAAAGCCGCTCGGTGTACTGAAGCTCAGTCTCCTGCATCGACACTTTGCTTGCCTTTCAGATGACGGGCGAGGTCGGAGAATGCGTCGCTCGAGGCGCGATCCCTGGGCGACTGCGTCAGCGCCTCGTAGATCAGCGGCACCTGGCGCACGGCAATATCGAGCTCGGCGTCGGCGCCGCCCTGATAGGCACCGAGCAGGCGGATGTCGCGGGTGTCCTCGAAGCGCGAGATCATCGATTTCAGCCTGGTCACCAGCATGCGTTGCTCGGGGCTCCATGCCTTGTCGGCGAGGCGCGAGATCGACGACAGCGGATTGACCGGGGGGTAGCGGCCCTGTTCGGCAATGGCGCGGTCGAGCACGACATGGCCGTCGAGGATGCCGCGTACCGAATCGGCAACCGGGTCGTTGTGGTCATCGCCGTCGACCAGCACCGAGATGATGGCAGTGATCGATCCCTGTCCTTTGATACCGGGGCCTTCAGCGCCAGGTCCGGCGCGTTCGAGCAGCTTCGGCAGGTCGGTGAAAACCGAAGCGGGATAGCCCCGGGCGACCGGCGGCTCGCCGGTGCCGGTCGCCACCTCGCGCAGCGCATGGGCAAAGCGGGTAATCGAATCCAGCACCAGCAGCACGCGATGGCCCTGGTCGCGAAAATGTTCGGCAACGCGCATGGCGGTATCCGGCGCGCGCCGGCGCATCATGGCGCTCTCGTCACTGGTGGCGACGACGGCGACCGTCTTGGCCATGCTCTCTGCGCCGATCGTGTCTTCGAGGAATTCGCGTACCTCGCGGCCGCGCTCGCCGATCAGCGCCACGACCACGGTGTCGAAGGCGTCGGCGCCGGCCAGCATGGCGAGCAGCGTCGACTTGCCGACGCCGGAACCGGCAAAGACGCCGAGGCGCTGGCCGAGGCAGAGCGGCGTGAAGATGTCGACGACCTTGACCCCGGTCGTGAAGGCGGTGCCGACGCGCTGCCGCGCCATGGCGCCGGGCGTTGTGCCGTCGCCGCTCGCAGCCTCGCCGATCCTGATCAGCGGCGGACCGCCGTCGATGACGCGGGTCAGCGCGTCGATGGCGCGCCCGCGCCACGAAGCATGCGGCGTTACCGTCAGCGGGCCGCGGCGAAACACGGCGTCGCCGATGCCGGCGTCGGCGCTGCGTTCGAAGGGGGCGATGACGACTTCGTCGCGGCCGATCCTGACGATCTCGCCGCGGCGCGTGCCGGCATTGCCGCGCTGTTCGACGAGGTCGCCAAGCCTGGCGACTTCAGACAGGCCGCGCACCTTGTAATGCGTTGGCGAAACCTCCGAAACACGGCCGCCGCGCCGCAGCAACGTCTCGGTGTCATCGAAGCGGCGCCAGATCCGCTCCAGCGCAGCCAGCCGGTTTTCCGGTGCTGTCTCCGGTTGCCGTTCAAGCGCGCGTATCGATGATTTGCTGCTCGACATGCTGCTACGACTTGGAGCCGAGCGTCTTGATGGCGTCGTCGGTCGAGGCATCGGTCTGGCGCATCAGCGCCGCCGTGTTCTCGAAGGCGCGCTGGACCATGATCAGGCGCGTCATCTCCAGCACCGGATTGACGTTAGATTCCTCGACATAGCCCTGCGCGACGCCGAGATCGGAACGGTCGGTGACCGGCTCCGGCGCACGCGCGGGCACGATGCCAGAATTGCCGTAGCGGACGAAATTCGGGCCGGGATCGAAATTGAACAGGCCGATGGCGCCGACGAGCTTGTCGCCCTGGCGCAGCGAGCCGTCGGCGCCCGCCTTGGGTGGGCCGTCGCGCGGGTCGAGCTGGATCGGCGCACCGCCGGCGTCGAGCACCGGATGGCCTTCGAGCGACATCAACTCGCCGTTCTCGTTCATCGAAAAACGTCCGTCGCGCGTCATCACGGTGCCGGCCGGGGTGTCGATGCCGAACCAGGCATCGCCCTGGACGGCGAAGTCGAACGGGTTGCCGGTCTGCGTCATCGCGCCATGCGCGCCGGACAAATAGGTCTTGCCGGAGGAGGCGAAGGACACCGATTTGGGGCCGCTGCCGGAAACGACATCCTCGAACTTCACGCCGGTGGCGCGAAAGCCGATGGTCGAGGCGTTGGCGACATTATCGGCGATGGTGTCGAGACGGCGCTCAAGCGCGATCTGCGAGGAAAGGGCGACGTAAAGGCTGTCCTGCATGGTGTTCTCAGAATCTCAGTTTCTGCATGGCCATCATCAGATCGGTCGAGATGCCGACGGTGGTCGGCTGCGCAAACAGCACACCGATCGATGTCTGGGCGGTCGAGGTCGGATGATTGATTTCCCAAAGGCTGGTGAAGCGGGTGAGGAATTTCTCGAGCTTGGCCGGGTCGGTGAAATCCGTGAGGTCGAGCTTTGCCTCGAAGGCCTGCGCCTGCTTGTCGATATCTGCGGCAGCGAAGGAATCGGGCAGGCCGATGGCGGTGCGTACCACGCTGGCCAGGGCCGTGTCGGCCAGCACGTCGTACCAGTTGGTGATGGTCGAGGCCTTGCGCTCGAAATAGAGCGCCAACCGCACGCCCTCATTGGTCTTGCCGGCGTCTTCTTCCAGGGTCTGGCGCATGTATTTGTCGACCACCGGCTGCTGCGACGGGCTGCGGGTCGTTGCCGCTTCGCCGTAGGCCTCGAAATTCAACGAGGTGGCGAGCCTGGCATAGGCCTTGTTGGAGAGCTTGTTGGCGACACTGGCGGGATCGCGGACACCGCCCTCAAGGACATCACGGACGAGATCCTTGTTGGTGGTCGCCGGATCGAGCCCGCTTGCGGACAGAGCATAGTTATAAAGGCGGCTGTCGGCCATCAGGTCGTCGACCGATTTCACCTTGGTGATGTTGGCGAGGTAGTAGCTGGTCTCGGCCTGGACGGCGTCCGCATTCGGCTTGATGAGGCCGAGACTGGACTCGGTCGTGTAGAGCTTCGGCGTGGTCTTCAGCACCGCGTCGCGCGTGGTCGTCTGATCGCCATACTGGGCAAAATCAAAGGCGCTGACGAAGTTGGCGTAGCTCTTGTCGGTCAACAAATTGGCGGGGCTCAACGGATCGGCAACGCCGCCGGTAAGCATGGTGCGGATCTGCTTCGTCGTCTGGGTCGATGCATCAAGCCCATAGGCAGCCATGGCGAAGGTCAGCAGGCGCTTGTCCTTCAGCAGGTCTTCGATGGACTTCACCTTGGAGATGTTGGCTGCGTAGTAGTCGGCCTCGCCCTTGATGTATTGCGCGGTCGGCTTGACGAGCAGCAGCCCGGTTCCGCCGATCACAGCTTTTGGGACCGCCTGCTGGACGGCGTCGCCCGCCGTAGCCTGGTCGCCATATTGGGCAAAGTCGAAAGCCGCGACGAAAGCCGCATAGCCCTTGTTTGTCGACGTGTTTGCGGGGCTGTTCGGGTCGGTGACGCCGCCTTCCAGCATGGCCCGCACGGTCACAGCCGGCTCGGCGTCGGCGTCCAGGCCGAACGCGGCCATCGCATAGGTGAGCAGGCGATCGTTGCCCATCAGGTCGTCGATCGATTTTACGTTGGAAATGTTGCTCAGGTAGTACGAGGTTTCGCCCTTGTAGTAGGTGAAGCCGTTCTGCGAAGGGCCGACCGAGACCTGGAGGCCGTAATTGTTGGTCACGCCCTGCTGCGCCGAATTGTAGCTCGTGGCATTAGGGCCCAGGGCGGCGAAATTGAAGGCCGACACGAACTCGGCATAACGCTTGTCGCTCAGTTTGTTGGCGAAGCTGTCGGAATCCGACACCCCTTCCTTCAGGGCTTTGACCATGAAGGCCTTGGCGTAAGCCATGTCGCCGAGACCGAAGGCCTTCATGGCATATTTGAACAGCCGGTCGTTCTTTACGAAATCGTCTATCGATTTCACGCTGCCGATGTTGGCGAGATAGTAGTCGGTGTCGCGCTTGGTGATCGGCTCCGCCTCGATGCGGTCGATCGCCTTGGGGATGTCCCTGGCGATGAGCTGGTAGCTGGTAAAAGTGCTCAACACGACATGCCTCCGGTCGCAGCTTCAAAAGCAAGAGTATGCGGACTTGCTTGCGCGAGGCTGAATCGCCTCACCTTGCATGATTCAAGCCTCACACAAGGCACGGGGGCTATCGGTTAGGCCTGACGTGATGCGGAAGGATCTGGCGTGGGCATTCTGATCGGACTTGTGGTGACGCTCGGCTGTGTTCTCGGCGGCTTCATGGCGATGGGCGGCCATCTGCATGTGCTGATGCAGCCTTGGGAAGCGGTGGTCATCTGTGGCGCCGCACTTGGCACCTTTCTCGTCGCCAACCCGATGAAGACGGTCAAGGACACCGGCAGGGGTATCCTCGAAGCGTTCAAGCAGGCGGTACCGAAAGAACGCGACTATCTGGAGACGCTGGGCGTGCTGCACAGCCTGATGCGCGAACTACGCTCGAAGTCGCGCAGCGAGGTCGAGGCGCACATCGACAATCCGGAGGAGTCGGCGATCTTCCAGGCGTTCCCGACCGTGCTGAAGAACCACGACCTGACGAATTTCATCTGCGACTACTGCCGCATCATCATCATCGGCAATGCCCGCTCGCATGAGATCGAGGCGCTGATGGACGAGGAAATCCAGACCATCAAGTCCGACAAGATGAAGGCCTACCATGCGCTGGTGGCGGTGGGCGACGGTCTGCCTGCGCTCGGCATCGTCGCCGCCGTGCTCGGCGTGGTCAAGGCGATGGGCGCGCTCGACCAGTCGCCCGAAATCCTCGGCGGCCTGATCGGCGCCGCCCTTGTCGGAACCTTCCTCGGCATCTTCCTGTCCTATGCAGTGGTCGGGCCGGTCGCCACCAAGATCAAGACGGTGCGCGAGAAGAAGAACCGCCTCTATATCATCGTCAAGCAGACGCTGCTTGCCTACATGAACGGCGCTCTGCCGCAGGTGGCGATCGAGTTCGGTCGCAAGACCATCTCGTCCTATGAGCGGCCGACGATCGATGCCGTCGAGCAAAGCACGATGAACACAGCTTCCGCCGAGAAGAAAGCGGCTTGAGCCATGCATGACGACAGACAGGACCGCACGCCGTCATGACAAGTCCTGGCAGCCCCTCGCAAGCCCGCTCGCTGATCATTGAGCGTCTGGTCGGTGACAGCGGTGAGGCCGCTCATGTCATCGGCACCGGGCGCTCGATGGGCGAGCGCGCCCTGCCGCTGCTGCAGAAGAGCCTGGCCGGCGAACTCGGCGCACCGGTCACCGTCGACCTGCGCGCGGTCGAGATCAGCCGTGTTCCCGATGCCCGCACGAATGCCGGCGATGCCTTTGCCATGGCCATCATAGCATCGCCGACGTCTTCGGATGCGATGACGCTGGTGGCTGATGCGCCGGCCATCGCCGTGATGGTGTGCGCGCTGTTCGGCGGCGATCCGGATCAGCCGGTTTCGCCGATCGAGCGCGCTCTGTCGCAGATCGAGACCGATGTCGCGACCACGGTCTTCCAGGAAGTTGCGCAGGCGTTGAACGGATCGGGCCGGCGCTCGCTCGAGCTGCGGCTGCCGGTGCCGCGGGCGCTTTCGGGCAGCGAAGCCAAGCGTCGCGTGCTGCGCGATGGCGCGGCGGTGCGCATCGTCTTCGGCATCTCGACGCCGACCGACAGCGGAACGGTCACGGTGATGATCCCGCAGCGCATTCTGCTTGCCACACGCGGTATCGCCGATGTCCACGACAGCGAAGGCACGACCTCCGACTGGCGGGCACGTTTTTCCGAAGAAGTGATGCGCTCGACGGTGACGCTCGAAGCGACCATGCCGCTGGCCCGCCTGACGCTCGGCGATCTCGCCGGTTTCGAGCCAGGCCAGGTCATCGAGTTCGAGGAAACCGCGCAGTCGCAGGCCAAGCTGAGCGCGCGCGACAAGACGCTGTTTGTCTGCGAGTTCGGTAAACTCGGGCAGAACTACACCGTCCGGATCAGGCATCCTTACGATGCCGGTCAGGATTTTATCGATGGGCTCATGCCGGGCTGACGCCGGGCAAGCCCAAGCATTTGGAGACGACTGATGGCCAAGACCAAGGTGGAAGCCAATATCGACCAGCCGGACGAACAACTCGACCGCGCCATCGAGGAATTGCGCGGTGTCCTCCAGGAGGAGGAAAAGCGCCCCGACGCCGCCTTGCGGGCTGCCACGTCCGGCGCCAATTCGAACATCATCATGAGCATCCCGGTCGATGTGCAGATCATCCTCGGCAGTACGGAAATGCCGGTGTCGGACCTGATGGCGCTGCAGAAGGGCTCGACGGTGGCGCTCAACCGGCGCATCGGCGAACCGGTCGATGTCGTGGTCAACGGCCGCAAGATCGCGCGCGGCGAGATCACCGTGCTGGAAAGCGATCCGTCGCGCTTCGGCATCAGGCTGACCGAAATTATCGCTGCCGCCAAGAGCGCCTGAGGATTAGACGACATGCGGTCTCAGCAGCGATCGGAGCTTATGCCATGACGACGCCGGTGACGCTCACGCGCCCGCAAAAAGCCGCCGCCATCCTGGTGGCGATGGGCAAGCCTTCGGCCAGCCGGCTGCTGAAATTCTTCAAGCAGGAAGAACTGAAGGCGCTGATCGAAGGGGCGCGGCTGCTGCGCACCATTCCGCAAAGCGACCTCGAACGCATCGTCGCCGAATTCGAGGCCGAGTTCACCGAAGGCGCGGGCCTGCTCGATTCCGCCGACCGGATGGACACGATCCTCAATGAATCGCTGTCGCCCGAAGAAATGAGCGCCATCATGGGCGACAAGCGCTTCGAGGTTGCGCCGGAAGGACCACCGCCGATCTGGCCGGAGCTGGAAAAGCTCGAGCCGACGCGTCTGGGCACGTTCCTTGCCGCCGAGCATCCCCAGACCGCGGCCATGGTGCTGTCGAAGCTTGCGCCGCAGGCCGCCGCCAACATTCTGCTGACGATGGAAAAGCCGATGCGCAGCCAGATCATCAAGCGCATGGTGACGATGGCGACCATTCCGGACGCGGCCACCAGGATCATCGAGAACCAGCTGCGCGCAAGCGTGCTGGCGCAGACAGCGACCAAGGACATCTCGGCGGGACAGGCGCGCGTCGCCAGTATGCTCAACGAGATGGACAAGCCTCAGTTGGAAGAGGTCATGCAGGATCTGGAAGAGGCCGGCACGCCGGACCTCGGCGGTGTCCGCTCCAGGTTGTTTGCCTTCGACGATCTGCCGCTTTTGACGCAGAAGGCGCGGGTGCTTCTGTTCGACGGGCTGTCGACCGAACTGATTACGCTGGCGCTACGCGGTGCACCACCCGCATTGACGGAATCGGCGCTCTCGGCGATCGGCGCACGGTCGCGGCGCATGATCGAGTCCGAGCTCGGACAGGGCTCGGAAGGCATTCAGCTTGCCGACATCATGACGGCGCGCAAGAACATCGCGGTGGCGACAATCCGGCTTTCGCGCGAGGGGGCTTTCGAACTGCCCTCATCGCAGCAGAGCGAAGCGGCTTAACGCCGAGCGCTGAATGGCTGAAGCGGCGGACAAAGACTCCAAAACCGAAGACGCGACCGAAAAGAAGATCCGCGACACCGTCGAACAGGGCAAGCTGCCCCATTCGCGAGAGGCCGCACTTCTGGCGTCCTTCATCGCCATACTGGTGTTCACCGTCTTCTACGCCAAGGACGCGGTCGTTGATCTCGGCATGTTCCTGTCGATGTTCCTGGAAAAGCCCGAGGCGTGGCCGATGGACACCGAGACCGACGTCATCGCGCTCTACAAGACCGTGATGATGGAAATAGGCAACGCCGTCGTCAGCCTGCTGGTGCTGCTGGTGGTGGCCGGCATCGGCGCCTCGGTGCTGCAGAACATGCCGCAAGTCGTCGGCGAGCGGATCCGGCCGCAACTGTCGCGCATCTCGATAGCTAAGGGCTGGACCAGGATGTTCGGTATTCAGGGCTGGGTAGAATTCCTGAAATCGCTGGGCAAGCTCGGCTTCGCCAGTATCGTGCTCTACTTCACGCTGTCGCAGGACTACCGCCAGCTCCTGGCCGGCATGATCACCAACCCCGTCGCTTTCGGCCTCGTCATCAAAAGCATCACCGTCGACATATTGGTGGCGATCGTCTTCGTCATGGGGCTGATCGCGGCGGTCGACGTCGTCTGGTCGCGCTTCCATTGGAAGCAGGATCTGCGGATGACCAAGCAGGAGGTCAAGGACGAGTTCAAACAGTCCGAGGGCGACCCGATCATCAAGTCGCGGCTGCGCTCGCTGGCGCGTGACCGGGCGCGCAAGCGGATGATGACGGCGGTGCCGCGCGCGACGCTGATCATCGCCAATCCGACGCACTTTTCCATCGCGCTCAGATATGTCCGCGACGAGGATTCAGCACCCATGGTGCTGGCCAAGGGCCAGGACCTTGTGGCGCTCAAGATTCGCGAGATTGCCAAGGAGCACAACATCCCGATCTTCGAGGACGTGGCGCTCGCCCGCTCCATGTACAAGCAAGTTTCGGTTGATAGCGTGATCCCGTCGCAATTCTACCAGGCCGTCGCCGAACTGGTGCGGATCGTCTACTCCAAAAAGGCTGAGCGGAGACAAATTTCATGAACCGCCAACCGCACGCAAAATCCCGCGAACTCATCGTCGCCAAGGCCATCGAGCAGGTGGTCGACGAGTTGCGGCTGATCGATGTCGCCGACTACATCGCCTTCATCCGGCTCGAGCATTTCGCTTGCCTGTCGGATCTGGTGGATTCGGCGGTGGAGCTGTTCTTCCTGCCGGGCACGCTCAGGCTCGGCCATGGCGGAGAGGCACATGTCGACTGGAGCGGCAGCCCGCGCATCGTGCTCGATCTCGAGCTTCGGCCGCCGGGCGTCACCGTCTATTTCCAGCTGACGCTGAGCGAGGAGAGGTCTTCGGTCGCGGTCAACTATGTTTCGTTCGAGAAGCCCGGCGAAGACCCCGAGCACAACACCGCCTTGCTGGAGACGGTCATCGAAGAGGCGCGCATTCGCCGGACCGAGCCGCTCGCCTATCGCTGATCTTTTGTCTTATCCCAATCGCCGGACGCGGCTTTGATCACTCGATCAGACCCAGGCGCAGCGCCTTGGCCACCGCCTGGTTGCGGTTGACCGCGTTGAGCTTCTGCGTCGACTGGGTGAGATACTGGTTGGCGGTGTGGACCGACAGCTTCAGCAGCCTGGCGATCTCTTCGCTGGTGTTGCCGTTGGCGGTCAGCTTCAGGCACTCCAGTTCACGCTTGGAGATCGACCGCATCCGGCCGGCATCGTTCGGACGAATGCGGGCGACGGCGGCGAACAGCGAAAAACAGCGGGCGTGGATTTCGTAGAGCGTGTCCTCCGGCAGAGCGATCGTCGAGCCGAGGAACACCACCAGCCCGCAATGGCCGCGATCGGCATGGACGGGAAAGGCAATGCCGTTGGTGCCCGGCGCCAGCGGCGCCGTCCGCTCCGCCCAGGCGAGGTTCTTGAAGACGGCGTCCGAGCCGGCGATGCCGTCGTCCGCCCACCAGCGCGGCGCTGTCGAGGCGCCGCTGTGGCGAACCATCTCCTCGCCATTGGCGCCGGCGATGAACTTGGTTGTCACCGCAGTGGCTGGATAGTCGGAATCGAAGCTCGGCACCAGGCGCGCCCGTTCCGGCGAGGGGCTGACGAAATAGAGGCCAAACGCCGACGCGTTGATGTCGACGGCGATCCAGCGGCAGCGGCGCACCGCGTCCGGGATGGTAACGGCATGGTGCGTCTCGGAACCGATGGAGAAGGCGCCGAACGGATTGCGCTGCTCGTTGAAAAGGGCTTCGGCCGCCGCCTTGATGTCAGCGTGTTTCAAATGATGCCGCTCCTGATCGCCGTGGCGATGGCCATCGCGCGGTTCGAGGCCGCGAATTTCTGGATGGCGTGGGTGATGTAGCTGTTGACGGTGTTGGACGAGACCCCGAGGATCACCGCGACCTCATCGGTGGTCTTGCCTTCAGACACCCAGAACAGGCATTCGCGCTCACGGTCGGACAGCGGGTCCTGCATGGCGGCGGCGGCGATCAATTGCGGGATAGCGGACAGCGCGTAGCAGCACTTCAACTGAGCCTTCATCAGCGCCGGCTGGTCGATTCTGCCGGCCTCGGCCGCCGAGAAAAGCGCAAACAGCCGCTGGCGACCGACATTGAGCCGCAACGAATAGACTTCGGCATGGCCAAGCACGTCGAGCAGGCGCGCCTCTTCGCCGGTGAGCAGTCCGCCGGCGTCGGGCGCCGCGGCGGCGACCAGCGGCCTCGGGCGGATGCCAGGTGCAACGGTCAGCGGTCCCTGGGCAAGGCCGGCGATCAGCCGCTTGCCGATCAGTTCGATGGCGTCGAAGATCCAGTTGGATGAGACGATGCGGGCGTCGTTGCGATCCTGGTCGTGGACGATGGCGACGAGCATGTAGCTGTCGGCGCCGATCTCGGCGGCAAGCTGCATGAAAAAGGAGGTGAGATCGCCGCGCGATTCAAGGCGCGAGCCTAACGTATCGGATTGGAGAAGCGCGGCGGAACTGCTCATTGGATGCTTTGGTTGTATGTCATGGCCGGAGTCTTTTCTTGAGCCCGGACGCTGGGGTTAGCAGCGGCCGAACTTGAAGACGCATCACGTTTACGAAGCACTCACACGGCGCGGCGGTCGCGCTGATCGCCGAATCCATTCAGGGAACGCGAAGCCGTCCGCGTCTGGTGCCGGTCATTGGCCGGAACTTGAGACTTTGGGTGGTCGCCGCGCCCCCCAAGGACCGGCTGATTCGGGTCTAATCTACCCGCAGATGAATCCGACATCAAACGCGATTTGACAAAATCAATATTATTGGACTCAAGCGACTCAGGGGCGGCTTTCGCGGCCTTTTCCGCCGCAAAAGGCCTGAAACGCCGACACGAAAAAGCCAGAGGGTGTTGCGATACTGCCGTATCGAGGGCCGATCGATTCCGATAGGGTCTCGGCAGCCGGCAGGGGCGGGCATCCCTTCGGTCATACGGCGGATTTGGCGGCGCTTGCTCGCGGCCATCAGCATCGGGGGTCATGATGAAGCAGGTTTTCCTGGCGTTCACGGTGGTGCTTGCGGCTCTTGCCGGCATGGCAGCGCCCGCCAAGGCTGAGCCGACCGTTACCTATGCGCTCGACAACGGGCTGCAGGTGGTGCTGGTGCCCGACCATCGCGTGCCGAAGGTGGTGATGAACCTGCGCTACCGCGTCGGGTCGATGAATGAACCCGCGGGACGCTCGGGCTTTGCGCATCTGTTCGAACATCTGATGTTTTCCGGCACGCCGGCCTGGCCGAACGTGTTCGGCGCGCACGCCGCGCTCGGCAACGAGATCAATGCCTGGACCACCGAAGACGGCACGGTTTATTACGTCGACGGGCTGTCGTCGTCACTGCCGATGATCTTGTCGCTGGAGGCCGACCGCATGGCCAATCTCGGCCGCTCGGTGACTCAGGCCAAGCTCGATCTGCAGCGCTCGGTGGTCAAGAACGAGATGCGCCAGAACGTGCTCGACAAGGCCGGCGCATCCGGCTGGGAAGCTTTCTGGTCCGGGCTGTTCCCGAAGCCGCATCCCTATAGCCGCATGGTCATCGGCTCGGTCGCCGATCTCGATGCGGCGACGCTCGACGATGTCAGGGGTTTCTTCAACAGCTACTATCTGCCCAACAATGCGGTGTTGGTGCTGGTCGGCGACTTGGAGATCGACGACACCAAGGCGCTGATTGCCGACACGTTCGGCCGCGTGGCGCGCGGCGCCGATGTGGCGCGGCCCGCCGTGCCGGCACCGACGCAGGCCCGGCTCAAGCTGGTGCTCGAGGATCGCGTGCCAAGCCCCATCGTCGTGGTCGGCTTCAGTGGCCCGGTGGCGCAGTCGCCCGACAATGGTGCGCTCAGCATTGCCGCCGAACTGCTCGGCAACGGCGAATATGGGTTTTTGCGCAACCGGCTGGTTTCGCAGTTGGGCATTGCCACCTATGCCAGCGCGAGCTGGACCGGCGGTCTGCTCGGTGGCCGCTTTACCTTCGAGGCGGGTGCCGCCGAAGGTGTGGCGCCGGAAGCGCTGGAAAGCGCGATGAAAACGGCGTTTGCGGATTTCCTGAAGACCCCGCTCGATCCGGTCGATGTCGAGCGTGCGCGCACCGGCATCTTGCAGGCAGCGCGGCTCGGCAGCGAAGCACTGAAGGATCGCGCCGGCGTCGTCTCCTACAATGCCGACGTGCTCGGCGGTGCGCAGAGCGCGCTGGTCGACGACCCGCGGGTGAAGGACGCCAGCGTGGCGGATGTCGAGGCCACGATGAAGCGGCTGTTGAAACCGGAAGACGCCAGCGTGCTGGTGCTGAAGCCCGGCCCGCGCGGCGGCTATCCCGATGCACTGATCGGCTCGTCCGGCACACCGCAGCCGTTCACCGCGCCGGAGCGAGCGGCGATCGACATTCCGAAGCATGCGGCCGGGCAAGCGCCTTCGGCAACACTGCCCGCCATGGAAACGGCGACGCTCTCGAATGGCATCAAACTCGTCCACTACACAATGCCGGAAGCGCCGATGGTCTATGTCGCGGCCAGTGCCGCCGGCGGCTGGAACAGCGTGCCGGAAGGCAAGGAGGGATTGCTGGAGCTTGCAGCAAGCATGGCGACACGCGGGGCCGCCGATCGCGGCTCGGCTGATTTCGCCAAGGCGGCCAGCGACATCGGCGCCGGCGTCAGCCACCAGGCCGGAACGCTGACCACGATGATGACGCTTGGCGTGCCGCCGGAAAAGCTCGACCAGGGTATTGGCCTGCTCGCCGACGCGGTACTGAAGCCTCGTTTCGACAAGACCGAATGGACGGTGCTGATGGCGCAGACAGTCGACTGGCTAAACGGCCGCGAGGCGGATCTGCCCGACGTTGCCGGCCGCATGGCAAAGGCGACGCTGATCCCGCAGGTGCCGGGCAAGGCAGCGGTGGACTGGTCGGCAAAGGCGCTGGCCTCGATCTCGCTCGACGAGGCGAGGGACGCATTCAAGGCGGAGTTCACGCCGAAGGCGGTGACCTTCTACAGCGTCGGCCCGATGCCGGTCGCGACCGTCGCCGCCAGCCTTGAAAAAGCATTTGGCGCGTGGACAAGCGACACCGCCGGCTATGCCGTCGAGCCGTCGCCGGCGGCGCATTTCAACGGGGGACAGAAAGTGCTGCTGGTGCCCGAACCCGGCGCCAGCCAGTCGGCGCTGTTCGTGGCGCGGCCGGCGCCCGGCACCGACGAGAGCGAGCGCGCTGAATCGACCGCGGTCTCCAACCTGCTTGGCGCCGATTTCTCCAGCCGGCTGAATTCGGTGATCCGCGAGGAGAAGGGCTACTCCTATGGCGTGTCGAGCTATCTGATGAGCCCGATGAAGGCCGGCTCGGGATTGGTCGTGGCAACCACCGTCGAGCGCGCCAACACCGGGCCGGCGATTACCGAAATCCTGAAAGGATTTGCCGGCCTGACAACCTTGCCGGTAGCGCAGGACGAGGTCGACCGCACGGTGACCGTCTATCGCCGGGCGCTGGCTGGATCGGCCGAGACGTCGGCTGGTCTGTTCTCCTCGCTGATTGGCGCGGTCGGCAGCGGATCGACGCTGGAGGACCAGCAAACCCGCATGGCGGCGCGCACAAAGCTGACGCTCGATGCGGTTCAGAAACAGGCGCTGGCCCTGGCGTCGCTCGATCCGTCGCTGATCGTGGTGGCGGGCGACCCCGATGTGGTGATGCCGCAGCTTGCCGCGATCGGCCTCAAGGACGTCGAGATCGTCAAGCGTGACGAGGTCGGCGAAGAGACGGCGATGCGGGCGCTCGATCTTCTCGGAGGCAATCGCCAGGCGCCGCTCTCCGCATCGCCATGGCGGGTCGGCGATGGCGGCACGACACGGGCGGTGCATTCCTGTACAGGCGGTAGGGACTGCGGCGCGCAGATCCACGCCGACTGATCGATACGACGCGGCCGCCGGCCGCGTTTAAATCTTGGGCAACTTTGTTTCGGGGGAAACGATGAGCGATTCATTTCGGGAAGTCACATCCGTCTCGTGGTTCGGGCGGATCAAGCGTGCGGTCGGCGGGGTCATCTTCGGCCTTATGCTGATCGTGCTGATGGTGATCGGGCTGTTCTGGAACGAAGGCCGCGCCGTGCAGACGGCGCGCTCGCTGGCCGAAGGTTCTGGAGCGGTGGTTTCGGTCGGCGCCGACAGCGTCGATACCGCCAATGACGGCAAGCTGGTTCATGTCAGCGGACCGGTAACGGCGGACAGCGGCCTGGCGGATCCGGATTTCGGCATTGCGGCGCAAGGGCTGCGGCTGTCGCGGAGCGTCGAGATGTATCAGTGGAAGGAAGAGTCCAAGTCGGAGACGACGAAGAAGCTCGGCGGTGGCGAAGAGACGGTGACCACCTACAGCTATTCCAAGGTGTGGGACGACAGCCAGATCGACTCGTCGGACTTCAAGAAGCCGGACGGCCACCAGAATCCGCCGATGGAAATCCACGGCCGGACCTTCCAGATTCCTGAGGGCAAGCTTGTCGCCTTCGATCTCGATACGCCAGTGCTGGACCGTATCGAGGGTGACAAGGACTATTCGCTCTCAGCCGACCAGTCGGCGGCGATAAAGGCTGCCTATACCGGAACGAAACCGCTCAGCATCGTCGATGGCAAGATTTTTCTCGGCAATGACAACACGACGCCCGCTTTGGGTGACTATCGAATCGGCTACGAACTGGCGCCGCTGGGCGTGATCAGCATCATCGCGCGCCAGGCCGACAGCCGCTTCGAGCCCTACCAGACGCAAGCCGGCGATGCGCTGCTGATGGTCGACACCGGCAACGTCCCGGCCGAAAAGATGTTCGCCGACGCCGTCAGCGCCAACACGCTGATCACCTGGCTGCTGCGCGGCGCCGGCTTGCTGTTGCTGACCATAGGCTTTGCGCTGTTCCTCAGCCCGATCGGGGTGATCCTCGACGTCATACCCTTCCTCGGCAGCATGGCGCGGATGGGCACCGGCATCATCGCCTTCGTTCTGGCGATCCTGGTCGGCACGGTGACGATCGCGATTGCCTGGTTCTGGTACCGGCCGTTGCTGGCGCTCGCCATCCTGGCGGCAGGCGTGATTGCGGCGGTGATTGTCTACCGCATCGGCCGGTCGCGAAGGCCAGCCGTTCCGGTGGTTGCACCTAACCCGGCTGCGGCCGCCTAGATGGTCGGGGCGGCCGGAGCCGCCCCATATCTCTTTGGCGCAATCCGGCCGGAAAACCGCCTCACACTTATCCTGGAATTGCTTTCCTATTTGTCCTCGAAGCCGGTGAGCACGCCGACGGCGTTGATGCCGATCTCCTCGACGGCGTAGCCGCCTTCCATCACGAACAGCGTCGGCAGGCCGAGCTTGGCCATGCGCCGGCCGATCTTCGGATAGTCCGGGCTTTTCAGCTTGAACTGGCTGATCGGGTCCTTCTCGAAGGTGTCGACGCCAAGGGAGACGATGACGATATCGGGGGCGTAGGCGGCGAGCTTGACGCAGGCATCCTCCAGCGAGGCGTTCCAGGCGTCCCAATTGGTGCCGAAGGGCATGGGATAGTTGACGTTGAAACCTTCGCCGGCGCCGGCGCCGCGTTCATCGGCATGGCCGAGGAAGAACGGATACTCGACCATGGGATCGCCATGCAGGTTGAGAACCTGCACGTCGGCGCGTTCATAGAAGATCTCCTGCGTGCCATTGCCGTGGTGGTAGTCGACGTCGAGGATCGAGACGCGTTCGGCGCCCTGGTCGAGGAACCACTGCGCGGCGACCGCAGCATTGTTGATGTAGCAGTAGCCGCCCATGAACCCGGCACCGGCGTGATGGCCGGGCGGGCGGCAAAGCGCGAAGGCCGACCGCTCGCCACCCTTGACCAAGGCCGCCGCCGTCAGCGCCGCGTCATAGGACGATTTGATGGCGGTCCATGTGCCTTCGACGAAGGTGGCGCCGGCGTCGAAGGAGTAATAGCCGAGCAAGGCGTCGACGCGCTTGGGTGGCACGTCGCCGCGCAGGCCGCGCGTCGGCCAGGTGAACGGCATAGCCGTGCCATCGAGGCCGGCGGCCTTCCACGCCGGCCAGACGGTTGGCAGGAAGTCGATATAGTCGGCCTTGTGGATGCGCTTGGCGGCGGTGAGATCATGCTCGACCGGTCCGAGGATCGGCCCAAGCTTCTCGCTCTCGACCCGCGCCCTGATGAACTCGGCCCGCGACGGCTTTTCGAAACCCGGCACGATGGCTGATGTCACCAGTTCCATCTGGCCGGCATGGCCGGCATGAAGCGGCGAATAGACAGTCTTCATGAAATTCCTCTCGAAATAGCGAAATCAGTCAAGGTTGAGATAGGGGGTGACCAGAGCGAGCCACATTCTTTCCACATCGTCCTCGATGAGGTCGTATGTCTTTCGGTCTCTTTTCAGCCCCACAAGCCGGCAGGCGTGCCCGACATCCATCATCAGCACGCCGAGCCGGCTGGCGATCTTGTCCTCAAGGGCCGGGTTCACATGCTGCAGCCACGCGGCGTAAAGCGCGATGATCTGCTCGTCATATTCGTCCTGGATCGGCCTGAGGTCGGCATTGCCGGATATCGCCTCGATCACCGGCATCAGGGTGGCGTTTTCGAGATATATTCTGGAGGTATCGATGAAGAGCTTGCGCACCTCCTGCCGAAACTCGTCGCGGTTGGTGGGTGGGGTGACCTCGATGCGCCTGGCGATCACCTCGGGAAACGACGACAGCCAGCGCCGGGCGAGGTCGAGGAGAATGGCTTCCTTGTTGGGAAAGTACTGGTAGACCGAACCGACCGACAGGCCCGCGCGGCGGGCAATGGCGAGCGTCGTCGGCGTCTTGGTTCCTTGCTCCCGCGTCAGGGTCAGCGCAGCGTCGAGTATCCTGTCGACGACCTTGCTCGACCGTTCCTGCCGCGGCTGCTTGCGCGGTTCGAGCGCCATCCTGGTTTCGCGGCTGAGACTGCGCTTCACGGATTGATGCCTTCGTTCCCTGCCGGTTCAACACAGGTCCCGGTCTCAACATTGGCGTGGTGTGTTGTCCACAATACATTCGAAATTCGGCACGTTGACAAACGCGAATAATTAGTCGCATTCTTTTATCCACGCTGTTTTGAGAGATCACAAGGGGAATTTCGAAACAGCGCACCGGCATCAGTTTTCGTCCGATAACGCCGCTCCAGCGGAGTGGCAGCTTGTCGGACTAGAGGGTTGTCGGTCTCAGCCAGTCGTCAAAAGCGCGGAGTCGCGATGTCTGTCACGGGTGCGGGTCAAAATGCTGATCTGATCGTCATCAATGGTCGCGTGCGGACCATGGACGATGACAATCCCGCCGCCGAGGCGATTGCCGTCAAGGACGGCGCCATCATCGCCATAGGCAACCACGCCGCCATCGAAAAACTCAAGGGAACGACCACAGAGGTGATCGACGCCAAGGGCGGTTCGGTCCTGCCCGGTTTCATCGAAGCCCACATGCATCTGTTCTCGGGAGGGGCCGAGCTCGCGCATCTTCAACTCGGCGGTATCCATGGCTTCGAGGCGCTTCAAAGCGCCATCCGCGACTACGCAACGACGCGGCCCGAGGCGAAAATGCTTGTGGGCCAGGGCGTCGACTACACCGTGCTCGGCGACGAGCGGGTGACACGCCATCATCTCGACGCCATCCTGCCCGACCGCCCCTTCTGCATGGCGGCGCCCGACCACCATACGATGTGGGCCAACACCAAGGCGTTGGAGATGGCCGGCATCCTGAAGGGACGCACGCTCGGTCCGGGCAACGAGATCGTGATGGGTGACGACGGCCTGGCCGCGGGCGAATTGCGCGAGGGCGAGGCCTTCGGTCCGGTGCTCGACCTTGCCGGCGAAAGCCGGGTGCGGTTGGGGCTGTCGACCGGCGGCGAGCCGGACCCAATGCCGTCGGCCGCCGAGCGGGCCGCTGACCGTGACATCATGCGGCGCGGGCTTGCATGGTGCGCGCGCCACGGCATCACCTCGATCCAGAACATGGACGGCAATCTCTACCAGCTCGAATTGCTTTCCGAGATCGAGGCCGAGGAAGGCCTGCCCTGCCGCGTCAAGATCCCGTTCCACTACAAGAATTTCATGACGCTCGACATGCTCGAGAAGGCGTCCGTCATGGCCGAGCGCTACGACAGCGAGTGGCTGTCATCGGGCATGGTCAAGGTGTTCTATGACGGCGTGCTCGATTCCTGGACCGCTGTTATGGTCGAACCCTATGCGGATCGTCCCGACTGGGTCGGCGAGCCGCTGTTCACGCCGCAGCAATTTATCGATCTCGCCGTGGCTATCGACAAACGCGGGCTGCAGATCGCCGTGCACTCGATCGGTGACGGCGCGGTGCGCGCAGTGCTCGACGGTTACGAGGCGGCGCAGAAGGTCAATGGCAAGCGCGACAGCCGGCACAGGGTTGAGCACATCGAGGTCACCACAGCAGCCGACGTGCCGCGTTTTGCCGAACTCGGCGTCATCGCCTCGATGCAGCCGTCGCATCCGCCCGGCGCCATGGATTTTCCGCTGGAGCCGACGGTGTCACGCATCGGGCCGGCCCGCTGGCCGCTGAGCTATGCCTGGCGCACCCTGAAAAGCGCCGGCGCCCATGTCGTGTTCGCCTCGGACTGGCCGGTGGCGGCGATCGACCCGATCCTGAGCATTCAGGCGGCAGTGCAGCGCAAACCATGGGCAGAAGGCGATCCTGACCAGAGTTTCTCGCTGCAGGAAGCGATGGCCGCCTACACGGTCGAGGGCGCCTATGCCGAATTCGCCGAGCATCGCAAAGGCGTTCTGAAACCCGGCTATATGGCGGATCTGGTGGTTTTGTCGGCCGATATCGAGAAGACGGCGCCGGCCGATCTGCACAAGCTGCGGCCGGTGACGACGGTCTGCGGTGGCAAGGTCATCTACCAGGCCTGACAATGGCATGCGGCTTGCACAGCTTGCCGCTTGCAAGACGAAATGACCGACTGAACTGTGATTCAATGCCGGACTTGCCAACCTACCGGCCGTGTGGTCACATCGAACAGGGGAAAAATTCCGCCAGCAAGAGCGGGGTCAACAGTGAGGCGTATCGTGCCGGAAAAACCGGATCGGAATGCAATTGAAGTCGTAAACGTCAGTAAAATTTTCGGATCGGGTGAGGGGCAGGTTGCTGCCCTCGATACGGTCTCGGTATCCATCCGCGAGAATGAGTTCTTCACCCTGCTGGGACCATCCGGCTGCGGCAAGACCACGTTGCTGCGGCTGATTGCCGGCTTCGACTTTCCAACCGCCGGCGAAATCCTCCTCTACGGCCAGGACATCGCGCCGTTGCCGCCCTTCAAGCGGCCGGTCAACACCGTCTTCCAATCCTACGCGCTGTTCCCGCATATGACGGTCGCCGACAATATCGGCTTTGGCCTGGAAATGCTGGGCAAGCCGAAGGCCGAGATCAAGGCGCGCGTCGCCGAGATGCTGAAACTGGTGAAGATGGAGGCGCTGGCGGGTCGCCGAACCAGCCAGATCTCCGGCGGCCAGCAGCAGCGCGTGGCGCTCGCCCGGGCGCTGGCGCCGCAGCCCAAGGTGCTCCTGCTCGACGAACCGCTCTCGGCGCTCGACTACAAGCTGCGCAAGGAAATGCAGATCGAATTGAAGCGGCTGCAGCACGAGACCGGCATTACCTTCATCTTCGTCACCCACGACCAGGAGGAAGCGCTGACCATGTCGGACCGCATCGCGGTGATGTCGTCGGGCAAGATCCTGCAGGTCGGCTCGCCGCGCGACATCTACGACCGGCCGGCCGAGCGTTTCGTCGCCGACTTCATCGGCGAGTCGAACTTCCTCAAGGCGGATGTGGTTAGCGCGACTGGTGGCCGGGCGACGGTGAAGCTGCCGTCTGGTGTGGAAATCCCAGCCTCGCTGCCGGAAGGCTTCAGCCCCAGCGGCAAGGTCACCATCGTCGTGCGTCCAGAGCATGCGCAGTTGGGCACGGCCAGCCCGAGCGCTTCGCTGTCCGGTACCGTCGAAAACATCGTCTATCTCGGCACCGACACGCACTTCCATCTGCGCCTTGCCGGTGGCGAGCCGTTCATCGTGCGGCGTCAGAACAGCCGCGGCGCCGGTGACGGCTTCGTGCAGGGCGGCCAGATCGGCATCATGATCGGCAACGACGCCGCGCAAGTGCTGAAGGACTGATGATGGCGACCGCGGAACAAGTCGCCAAGGCAGCGGAGCGACGCGATGTGCGCGACCGGTGGCTGCTGTCAGCGCCAGCCTTGCTGGTGATCTTCCTCGCCGCGACCGGCCCCTTGCTGATCGTGCTGATCTACTCGTTCCTGACGCCTGGCCCCTATGGCGATGTGAAGTGGCAGTTTTCGCCCGATGCCTGGCTGTCGGTGTTCATGGAACGCGACATTTTCGACGATACGCTTTCGCTTGCGGCAGCGCATGTCACCATCTTCTGGCGCTCGATCAAGCTGGCGGTGATAACGACGATCGCCACTTTGGCATTGGGGTTTCCAACCGCCTATTTCATGGCGACGCGCAGCGAGAAAACCAGGGATCTCTGGCTGTTCCTGATCACCATTCCGTTCTGGACCAACCTTCTGATCCGCACCTTCGCCGTGCTGCAGATCATCCGCAACGAAGGCATCATCAACACCATCCTTATCAAGCTTGGTATCGTTTCAGCGCCGGTGCAGATCCTCTTCACCGACACGGCGATTCTGATCGGCATGGCCTATGTCTATCTGCCGCTGATGGTGCTGCCGATCTATGCCAGCATGGAGAAGCTTGATTTTCGCCTCGTCGAGGCGGGCTACGACCTCTACGCGACCCGATTCAAGGTATTGCGGAAGATCATTTTCCCGCTGGTCAAACCCGGCGTCATTGCCGGCTCCATCCTGGTCTTCATTCCAGCCCTTGGCGCCTATGTGACGCCGAGCGTGCTTGGCGGCGGCAAGAATATGATGCTGTCCAACCTGATCGAATTGCAGTTCGGCCAAGGCCGCAACTGGCCGCTCGGCTCGGCGCTGTCGATCACGGTGATGATCATCGTCATGGTGGCGCTGCTTGCCTATGTGCGCAATGCCGGCAAGTCGGGGGTGCGGCATGGCTAAGAACTTTTCCATCAAGCACCAGACCGGCTTCACGGTGGTCGCTGCGACCTGTTTTATCGTGCTCTATCTGCCGATCATCGTGCTGGTCGCCTATGCCTTCAACGCGGCGAACTCGACCTCCGAATGGGGCGGCTTTTCGATGCGCTGGTTCCAGTCGGCTTGGCAGAACGTGCAAGTTATCGACGCGACGCTACGCTCGTTCCAGATCGGCGCCGTCGCTGCGGTGCTGTCGACAATCTTTGCCACCATGGCCGCGCTCGCCACCACGCGCACCGCGTCCTATCCGGGCCTCACCTTCAAATATGCGGCGATCAACCAGCCGCTGATGGTGCCCGAGATCGTCACCGGCGTGGCGCTGCTGATCTTCTTCTCGCGCATCAAGATCTTCACCGGCTATTCCGGCATCGGCTATCTGATCGCCGCGCACACGGCGTTCTGCATCCCGTTCGCCTATCTGCCGATCCGGGCGCGGCTGGAAAACATGGACCTGACGCTGGAGCGCGCGGCCGCCGATCTGTATGCGACGCCGTGGAAGACCTTCCGCCGCATCACGCTGCCGCTTTTGTGGCCCGGCATACTGGCCGGACTGATGCTGGCCTTCGTCATCTCGCTCGATGACGTCGTCATCACCGAGTTTGTCAAATCGGGCGGCCAGGATACGCTGCCCACCTACATGCTCGGCCAGATCCGCCGCGGCATCACGCCTGAGATCAACGCGATATCGACCGCCTTCCTGCTGCTTTCGGTCGCGATCGTCACGTTGTTTTTCTTCGTCAGCAGGAAAAGAGACTGAACCGACAAATGGGAGCTAAAACCATGAACTGGAAAACAACGACAGCCGCCATCGGGTTGGCGCTGCTCGCAACGACGAGCCTGGCCAGCGCCGATGGCGAGCTGAACATCTACAATTGGGGCAACTATACCAGCCCCGACGTGATCAAGAAATTCGAAGCCAAATACAACGTCAAGGTGACCATCACCGATTACGATTCCAACGATACGGCGCTCGCCAAGGTACGCCAGGGCGGCACCGGCTTCGACATTGCCGTTCCGTCGCAAACTTACGTGCCGATCTGGATCAAGGAGGGTCTCGTCCAGGAGACCGATCCGGGCAAGATGGAGAACTTCAAGAACGTGGCGCCGGAATGGGCCAACCCAGACTTCGACCCCGGCCGCAAATATTCCGTGCCGTGGGCGCTGGGCACCGTCGGCGTCGTCGTCAACACCGATGCCTACAAGGGACCAGCCGACAGTTGGGGCATCATCTTCAACACGCCCGACGAGTTGAAGGGGAAGGTCAACGTCGTCCCGGAGATGGGCGACGTTATCTTCGCGGCGATCAAATATGTCGGCGGGCAGCAGTGCACCGACGACAAGACGGTGCTGAAGAAGGTGCGCGACACGCTTGTCGCGGCCAAGCCAAACTGGATCGCCATGGAATACAACACCATCGAAAAGATGGGCGCCGGCGACTTCAAGGCGACCAGCGACTGGAACGGCTCGGCGCTGCGCCAGCGGTTGGCCAATCCGGCCATCCACTACAATTATCCGAAGGAAGGCTACGGCCTGTGGAGCGATAACGTCGTCGTTCTCAAGGAAGCCAAAAATGTCGAGAACGCCAAGCTGTTCCAGAACTTCATCATGGATCCGGAAAACGCGGCCGGCCTCTCGGCCTTCCATCGCTACGCAAACGCCATTACCGGCTCGGACAAGTACATGCCGGCCGATATGAAGGATGCCCCGGAAGTCGTCATTCCGGAGGCTGCGAAGGCACAAGGCGAATTCCAGAAGATGTGCGCGCCTGAGATCCAGGACATCTACACCAAGATCTGGACCGAACTGCAGAAATAACCGCAGTCTGACAGACCCGGCGGCATGCGCCGCCGGGTCTTTTCTTTTCCGGAATGGCTTTCATGGACTCCTATCGCAACAGCGATCCGCGGCCGTCGATCATGCAGGGCTCGCCGCCTCAAATGGTGCTGCCGAAGCTCGACTGGGATCGGCCGCCATGGAATCGCTGGGCCTTCCAACACATCCGCGAATTCCTGCCGACCATCGAGGTCTGGCGCGGTAATGGCCATCGCCATCGTCTTGAGCGCGCAGAGACCGATCTCGACGCGCTGCCGGTGGAAGACAGCAAGGGCCGTCCGACGACGCTCGTTGGCCTGCTCGACGAGACCTACACGGACGGCTTCCTGGTGCTCAAAGACGGCAAGGTCGCCTATGAGCGCTATTTCAACGGCATGGCCGAGCGCACGCTGCATCTGTCGCAGTCGATGGCGAAGTCGGTAACAGGCACCGTGTTCGGTATTCTGGTTGGGCGCGGCTTGATCGACCCGGCCAAACCGGTGACCGCCTATCTGCAGGAGCTCGGCGCGACCGGCTGGGACGGCGCCAGCGTGCAGCATGTGCTTGACATGACGACGGGTGTTCGCTTTTCCGAGGAATACACCGATCGCTATTCCGATATCGGCCAGGTCGATGTCGCCACCGGCTGGAAGCCGGTGCCGCCGGACAGCGATCCGGATTTCCAATGGCCGCCGCATCTGTTCGAGTTGATCCTGCAGCTGAAGGACAAGGTGCGGCCGCATGGCGCCGCGTTCGAGTACCGCTCGATCGAGACCGACGTGCTTGCCTTCATCATGGAGCGGGTCACCGGTAAACGGCTGGCGCAGTTGGTGTCCGAGGAGCTGTGGCAAAAGCTCGGCGCCGACGAGAGCGCCTGCTTCACGGTTGACAGCGCCGGCTATGCGCTGGCCGATGGCGGCTTCAACGCGACGCTGCGAGACTACGCCCGCTTCGGCCAGTTGATCCTCGACAATGGCCGCGGCATCGTGCCGGCCGACTGGATCGAGGCGACGCGCAACGGCAGGCATGCGCCGGATTTCAATCCGAGCCTGCCGGAGGGCAGCTACCGCAACCAGTTCTGGATCGAAAACCCGCGCTCACGCGCACTGATGTGCCGGGGCGTGTTCGGGCAGATGATCCATATCGACTGGGACACCGGCATGGTCGTGGTCAAGCTTTCAAGCTATCCGGATTTCAGCAATGTCGCCTATTCGGTGGCAACGCTGAAGGCGGTGCACGCCATCGCCAAGAAGCTTGGTTGACCCACAACAAATCATCCCTCCGAGGAAACGTTCATGACTGGCAAGACTGCGTTCGAGATCCGCTACGGCTTTGCCCGTAATGAGGTGCTGCTCTCCAACTGGCGCGAAAACCCCTTCAACCGCTGGTCATTCCAGAACCTTGGCGAACTGGTGCCGACCGCTCCCGTGGCGGCGACGCCGGGAAGCGTCGAAGCGCCGGTGCGGGACCTGAGCGGCCTGCTCGGCGAAAAGGTTTCGATCGCCAGCGCCCCGGAAACGGTGGCCGAATTCCTCACACGTTCGAGCAGCGACGCGCTGACGGTGCTGAAGGCTGGCAAGGTCATCGGCGACTGGTTTGCGCCCATTATGGATTTCGGCGCCCGTCACATCGTCTTTTCGATCAGCAAATCGGTCACCGCCATCATCGCCGGCATATTGGAAGGCGAGGGCGTGTTCGACCCGGAAGCGCCAGTGACGGCCTACATTCCGGAAGCCGCCGGCTCGGCCTATGCCGATGCAAGCTGCCGGCATGTGCTCGACATGAGCGTCAGCCTCGATTTCGAGGAGGCCTATCTCGATCCCGAAAGCGCCTTTGCCCGTTACCGCCGCGCGACGCTGTGGAATCCGGGCGGCGGCACTGAAAGCTTGCGCGAATTCATTCTGACCTTGCAGCGGCTCGAAGAACCGCATGGCAAAACCTTCCGCTACCGTTCGCCCAATTCCGATCTGCTCGGCCTGCTGCTCGAACGAGCTTCCGGCCAGCGCTTCCCCGACCTGATGCGCGAGAAACTGTGGCTGCCGCTGGGTGCTGTCAGCGAGGCTTCGATCGGCGTCGACATGGAAGGTACGGCGCGCACCGCCGGCGGCATTTCGGTGACGCCGCGCGACCTGGCGCGTATCGGCGAGATGATGCGGCAGGGCGGCACGGCCAATGGCCGGCGCATCGTGCCGGAAGGCTGGGTGCGCGATACGACCGTTGCCGGCGGCAGCGCGGAGGCCTGGCAGCGCGGCACGATGGTGCATCTGTTCCCGAAGGGCCGCTATCGCAACAAGTGGTACCAAACGGGTGCGGCAAACGGTGCTTTCTGCGGCATCGGCATCCATGGCCAATGGCTCTACGTCGATCCGAAGACGGAAGTGGTGATTGCAAAAATGGGGTCGCAGCCGGTGCCTGAAGATTATCCGCTCGAACGCGAGATCGTTGCCTTTTTCGAGGCGCTGAGCGGGATGGTCTGAGGACGAGCCAAGGCAAGGCGCTTTCCTGTGGACCTCTTTGACGCTTGAGAACACTGCGGTTGGCGTGACGGACATCAGCGCCTATGGTCGCCGCTCTTTGCGACAGGGACCAGCATGGCAGCAGACAGCAAACGCATCGCATCCATCATCGCGGCAGAGATCGGGGCGCGGCCGGAGCAAGCATCAGCAGCTATAGGGTTGCTCGATGAGGGCGCGACGGTGCCGTTTGTGGCGCGCTACCGCAAGGAGGTCACCGGCGGGCTCGACGACACCCAATTGCGCGACCTTGCCGAGCGATTGGCCTATCTGCGCGAACTCGATGCGCGCCGCGATACCATTCTCGGTTCGATCCGCGAGCAGGGCAAGCTGACCGAGGAACTTGAGGCCAAAATTGTGGCTGCCGCCACCAAGGCTGAACTGGAAGACATCTACCTGCCCTACAAGCCCAAGCGCCGCACCAAGGCCGAGATCGCCCGGGAGCGCGGGCTGGGGCCATTGGCGGAGGCTATTTTGGCCAACCGGTCGTTGGTGCCCGCCGAGGCGGCGCTGGCTTATGTGACCGAGGATTTGACCGACGCCAAGGCCGCACTGGAAGGCGCACGCGACATCCTGTCGGAACAGTTCGCGGAAAAAGCCGATCTGGTCGGCAAGCTTCGCACCTACATGAAGGAGCGCGCTTTCATGCGTGCCCGTGTCGTCGACGGTAAGCAGGAGGCCGGGGCGAAATTCTCCGACTATTTCGAGCATGTCGAGCGTTGGGCAAATGTTCCGAGCCACCGCGCGCTGGCCATGCTGCGCGGCCGCAACGAAGAGGTGTTGTCGCTCGACATCGAGGTCGATGCCGACGATGCCTCGCCGGTGAAGCCGGTCGAGCGGATGATCGCCAATGCCTACGCCATCGGCGGCAGCCTGCCGGGCGACCGCTGGCTGATGGAAGTCGCCGGCTGGACCTGGCGGATCAAGCTTTCGCTGCACCTGACGCTCGATTTGATGCGCGACCTGCGCGAGCGGGCGGAGGAAGAGGCGATCCATGTCTTTGCACGCAACCTCAAGGATTTGCTTCTGGCGGCACCCGCCGGCTCGCGGCCGACCATGGGGCTCGATCCCGGCATCCGCACCGGCGTCAAGGTCGCGGTGGTAGATGGCACCGGCAAGGTGCTGGCGACGACGACCGTCTATCCATTTCCGCCGCGGAACGATGTGCGCGGCACACAGGCCCAGCTCGCAGCACTCATCCGCCAGCATAAGGTCGAGCTGATCTCGATCGGCAACGGCACCGGCAGCCGCGAGACTGAAAAGCTGGTCGCCGACATGCTGTCCGACATGCCTTCGGATGGTAGGCCAAAGCCGCTCAAGGTGATCGTCAGCGAGGCCGGCGCCTCGGTCTATTCGGCCTCGGCGACAGCGGCGGCTGAGTTTCCCGGGCTCGACGTGTCGCTGCGCGGTGCGGTGTCGATCGCCAGGCGCCTGCAGGACCCGCTCGCCGAACTGGTCAAGATCGAGCCGAAATCCATAGGCGTCGGCCAGTACCAGCATGACGTCGACCAGTACCGGCTTGGCCGCTCGCTGGAGGCGGTGGTGGAGGACGCGGTGAATGCTGTCGGCGTCGATCTCAACACCGCCTCGGCGCCGCTTTTGGCCCGCGTGTCAGGCCTAGGCGCGTCGCTTGCCGATGCCATTGTCGCGCATCGCGATGCGACCGGGCCGTTCGCCAGCCGCAAGGAACTGCTCAAGGTGGCGCGGCTTGGACCGCGCGCGTTCGAACAGTCCGCAGGCTTCCTCCGCATTGCCAATGGCAGCGAGCCGCTCGACGCCTCGTCGGTCCATCCGGAAGCCTATGGCGTGGCCAAGAAGATCGTCGCTGCCTGCGGCCGCGATGTGCGCTCGCTGATGGGAGACAGTGCCGCGCTCAAGGCGCTCGATCCGCGCGTCTTCGTTGACGAACGGTTCGGCCTGCCGACGGTGCGCGACATCATTGCCGAGCTGGAAAAGCCCGGCCGCGATCCGCGCCCCGGCTTCAAGACCGCAACCTTTGCCGATGGCATCGACGATATCAAGGATCTGAAGCCCGGCATGCTTCTCGAAGGCACCGTCACCAATGTCGCGGCCTTCGGCGCCTTCGTCGATATAGGCGTGCATCAGGACGGGCTGGTGCATGTCTCGCAACTGGCTGATCGTTTCATCAAGGACGCGCATGAGGTGGTGAAGGCCGGCGACGTGGTGAAGGTGCGGGTCGTCGATGTCGACATCAAGCGCAAGCGCATCGCGCTGTCCATGCGCAAGGACGGCGGCGAGGGCGGGACGCCGAAGGGGCCGCGCGACAATGGCGGCGGAAAGCCGGCGCAACCTTCGCCGATGCCGCAGCGTCAGCCGGAACGACCGGCACAGCAAGGCGCGTTTGGCGCAGCACTGGCCGATGCCTTGAAGCGGAAGTAGCCTCGAATGGTTCCTTGCAATCGCTAGAGCGTTATCTACCATCCTTGTGTGGAGATACGCGCGATATGGCAAGTTTCGAGAAAGTGAGTGTCCAAGAGTTGGGGCGTCTTTGGGACGAGGGCATGGCGAGTGGCAGTTCGGTCGATGGAGACCAGGCTTTCGCCCGGATCAAAAGCAAGCTCGATGCGAAAGTTGCCGAACGCAAGTCGCAAAAACGCTGCGCTTCCAGCCGGAAACCGAGCCGATGAAGCGGAAGTAGCTACCAGGCCAGAACGGCCGGTTCCTTCTCAACCTGGCCCAGCAGCCAGTCGCGAAAGCTGGCGACCGGCGGGTGGCCGCGCTTGTCGTTCGGGACGACGAGGTAGTAGGCGCTGCGGCTTTGCATCGGCTGTCCCGGCGCCTGCACGAGCTGACCGCGCTGCAATTCGCCGGCGATAAGAACTTGCGGCAGGAGCGCGACGCCAAGCCCCGCCATGCAGGCTTGGGCAACGGTGCCGAATTGCTCGAACTGCATGCCGGGTCCGATCGGTGCGCTCAAGCCCTGTTCCTCGAACCATTCGCCCCAGGCGCCAGGGCGCGTCGCCATGTGCAGCAGCGGCAGGCGGCTGATGTCGGCCGCCGTGGTGATATCGCGGCTGGCAAGGAAGTCGGGCGAAACCACCGGCATCACGGTTTCGCGCATCAACAATGTGGAATCGGCGTCCGGCCAGTCCGGCTGGCCATGATGGATAGCGGCGTCGAGGCGTTCGCGGGCGAAGTCGAAGCGGCCGATGCGGGTGACGAAGTTGATGGTGATGTCAGGGTTTTCTGCGACGAAATCCGGGATCAGCGGCATCAGCCAGCGCGTGCCGAAGGTCGGCAGTATGGCGAGGTTCAGCATGCCGCTATGCCGATTGCTCATCAATCCGAGCGCGGCGTCGCGCAATTGCCCGAGTGCCGCCCGCACGGCTTCGGCATAGATTTCGCCCGCCGTGGACAGCCGAACATTGCGGCTGTCGCGCTCGAACAGCCGGCGGCCGAACTGTTCCTCCAGAAGTGCTATCTGGCGGCTGACGGCCCCTTGGGTCAAATCGAGTTCCTGGGCGGCAGCGGTGAAGGAGCCAAGGCGGGCCACGGCCTCGAAGGCGGCAAGGGCGCTGGTGCTGGGTAAAAGCCGGCGTTGGACGTTCATGATCCATTACTAAACCTCATTGATCTGTGATGCAATTTTGTTTGATTTTTCCGAAGCGGAGGTGGATAAGCCCGAGCACTTCAAGATTTTGGGAGAGAGCGAAGCCATGGCCGCCGACAAGAACGCGTTCGTCTGGGAAGACCCCTTCCTGATCGAGAACCAGCTTTCCGAGGATGAGCGCATGGTGCGCGATGGCGCGGCCGCCTTTGCCGCCGACAAGCTCGCGCCGCGCATCGAGGAGGCCTATCTCGAGGAAAAGACCGACGCCGGCATTTTTCGTGAGATGGGCGAGGCCGGCCTGCTCGGCATCACCATCCCTGAGGAATATGGCGGTCTCGGCGCCAATTACGTCACCTACGGGTTGGTGGCGCGCGAGGTCGAGCGGGTCGATTCCGGCTACCGCTCGATGATGTCGGTGCAATCGTCGCTGGTGATGTACCCCATCCATGCCTATGGCTCGGAAGAACAGCGCAAGAGATACCTGCCGAAGCTGGCTTCGGGCGAATGGATCGGCTGTTTCGGCCTGACCGAGCCGGATGCCGGTTCCGATCCGGGCGGCATGAAGACGCGGGCCGAGAAGACGGCGAACGGCTACAAGATTTCCGGCTCGAAAATGTGGATATCCAACGCGCCGATCGCCGACGTGTTCGTGGTCTGGGCGAAGCTGAAGGGCGACAACGGCAAGGACGAAATCCGCGGTTTCGTACTGGAGAAGGGCATGAAGGGGCTGTCGGCGCCGAAGATCGGCGGCAAGCTCAGCCTTAGGGCCTCGATCACCGGCGAGGTGGTGATGGAAGGCGTCGAAGTCGGCGAAGACGCGCTGCTGCCCAACGCCAGGGGCCTCGGCGGCCCATTCGGCTGCCTCAACCGGGCCCGCTACGGCATTTCCTGGGGCGCGATGGGCGCCGCCGAGGATTGCTGGCACCGGGCCCGGCAGTATGGACTCGACCGCAAGCAGTTCGGCAAGCCGCTCGCCGGCACGCAGCTGTTCCAGAAAAAGCTCGCCGACATGCAGACCGAGATTGCGCTCGGCTTGCAGGGCTCGCTGCGCGTCGGGCGGCTGATGGATGAAGGCAAGATGGCACCGGAGATGATCTCGATCGTCAAGCGCAACAATTGCGGCAAGGCGCTCGACATCGCCCGCCAGGCCCGCGACATGCATGGCGGCAACGGCATCCAGATCGGCTACCACGTCATGCGCCACGCGCAGAACCTGGAGACGGTCAACACCTATGAAGGCACGCATGACGTGCATGCGCTGATTTTGGGACGGGCGCAGACGGGGATACAGGCGTTTTTCTAAGCTGTGCCGAATTCAAGTGAGGCCGGCCTGCAAATGGCCGATACCTGCGCTTCCGGTGCTCGCGTGCCAAAAGTACGCTCTGCTCCGGTTCTCGGTATCAGCCATTTTCGACTCGGCCTGACCTGAATCTCGACACAGCGTAGCCGGCTTCGGCTGCTTAATTTAGGTGCAGCGCAACATCTCTGCTTGGAGAATGGCCAATAGATGTGTCAGGGTTCGGCTGAAGAAACGCCGATCTCCGGGGCCCCATGGCAATACTGGCAGCCGTCTACCACCTGACCCATTACAAATATGACCGGCCGGTGGTTCTCGGGCCCCAGGTCATCAGGCTGCAGCCGGCACCGCATTCCCGCACCAAGGTGCTCAGCCATTCGCTGAAGGTCGGGCCGGCGAACCACTTCGTCAATCTTCAGCAGGACCCCTACGGCAATTTCCTGGCCCGCTTCGTCTTCCCGGAACCAGTGACGGAATTGAAGATCGAGGTCGATCTCGTCGCCGACATGACGGTCTACAATCCGTTCGATTTCTTCGTCGAGCCATCGGCCGAGACCTTCCCGTTCGAGTACCCCGAAGACATCAGGGACGATCTCGCCATCTACCGCACGCCGGAGCCGGCGGGGCCGCTGCTGTCGGCTTTCCTCGCAACCATCGACCGTAGCGCCACCAACACCGTCAATTTCGTCGTCGACCTCAATGCGCGGCTGCAGCGGGAGATCGCCTATATCGTGCGGATGGAAACCGGCGTGTTCTCGCCGGAGGAAACGCTGGCCGCGAAAAAGGGATCGTGCCGGGATTCGAGCTGGCTGCTGGTGCAAATTCTCAGGAATCTCGGCCTCGCCGCGCGTTTCGTCTCAGGCTATCTGATCCAGCTGAAGCCCGATCTGGTCGCGCTCGATGGCCCAGCCGGAACCGCCGTCGACTTCACCGACCTGCACGCCTGGTGCGAGGTCTATCTGCCGGGCGCCGGCTGGATCGGCTTCGATCCGACGTCCGGCCTGCTCACCGGCGAAAGCCATGTGCCGCTGGCGGCCACGCCGCATTTCCGCAACGCCGCGCCCATTTCCGGCATGGCGAGCTTTGCCAATGTCGAGTTCGGCTTCGACATGCGTGTCGACCGCATTGCCGAACATCCGCGCATCACCAAGCCGTTTTCGGATGAGAGTTGGCAGGCGCTGGATGCGCTGGGCAACAAGGTCGACGCCGCACTTCAAGCGGGTGATGTCAGGCTGACAATGGGCGGCGAGCCGACCTTTGTGTCGATCGACGATTTCGAGTCCGCCGAGTGGAACACCGCCGCCGTCGGCCCGACCAAGCGCGAAAAGGCCGATGCGTTGATCCGGAAACTGCGCGAGCGCTTCGCGCCGGGCGGTTTCCTCCATTACGGCCAGGGCAAATGGTATCCGGGCGAGAGCCTGCCGCGTTGGACCTTCTCGCTGTATTGGCGCACCGACGGCCAGCCGGTGTGGAGCGATCCGTCGCTGATCGCACGCGAAAAGAGCGATGCGAAGGTCGGGCCGCAGCAGGCGAAAAGCCTGCTGACGGCAATCGCCGGCGAACTCGGCATCGACAAGGCGATGGTCAGCGAGGCCTATGAGGACCCGGCCGAATGGCTGCTGAAGGAAGGTAAGCTGCCCGACAATGTCGATCCGTCCAACTCCAAACTGGAAGACCCCGAAGAGCGCAGCCGCATGGCGAAAGTGTTCGAGCGCGGGCTGACCAGGCCGTCCGGCTACGTGCTGCCGGTGCAGCGCTGGAACAGCCAGGCTTCGGACCCGCGCTGGCGCTCGGAAAAATGGAAGACCCGGCGCGGGCGGCTGTTCCTGGTGCCGGGCGATTCCCCGGTCGGCTACCGCCTGCCGCTGGGCACGCTGCCCTATGTGCCGCCGGCACAGTTCCCCTATGTCGTGCCGGTCGATCCGTCGCTGCCGCGTGGACCGCTGCCGGCGCGGGAAGCCATACTGCCAGAACCGGCTCCGGCCGAACTGGAAGGCGCCGACGAGATGGCGCGGCGCCAGCAGGCGGTATCGTTCACTGCGACGACCGGCCAGCAAGACCGGGTGGAGCAGGAGATCACCGAGATCGGCGGCGCGGTGCGTACAGCACTTTCGGTCGAGCCGCGCGACGGGCGGCTTTGCGTGTTCATGCCGCCGGTCGAGGCGCTGGAAGATTATCTCGAACTGGTCGCAGCCGCAGAAAACGCGGCCAAGGCGATCCGCCTTCCCGTGCATATCGAAGGCTATGGACCGCCGCACGATCCGCGCCTCAACGTCATCAGGGTGGCACCCGATCCCGGCGTCATCGAGGTCAACATCCATCCGGCTGCCAACTGGCAGGACTGCGTGGCGACGACGACGGCGATTTACGAGGAAGCACGGCAGACACGGCTTGGCGCCGACAAGTTCATGATCGATGGCCGCCACACCGGTACCGGCGGCGGCAACCATGTTGTGGTCGGCGGCGCAACGCCCAATGACAGCCCGTTCCTGCGCCGGCCCGATTTGTTGAAGAGCCTGGTGCTACAATGGCAGCGGCGCCCGTCGCTGTCTTATCTATTCTCCGGCCTGTTCATCGGCCCGACCAGCCAGGCGCCGCGCTTCGACGAGGCGCGGCATGACTCGCTTTACGAACTCGAGATCGCGATGGCGCAGGTGCCGCATCCCGACCAGGGCAACGCACCGCTGCCTTGGCTGGTGGACCGACTGTTCCGAAATCTGTTGACTGACGTCACCGGCAATACGCACCGCTCGGAAATCTGCATCGACAAGCTGTTTTCGCCCGATGGCCCGACCGGCCGGCTTGGGCTTGTCGAGTTCCGCGGTTTCGAGATGCCGCCCAATGCGCGCATGTCGCTGGCGCAGCAATTGCTGGTGCGCGCCATCATCGCCCGTGCGTGGAAGAACCCGCTTGATGGCCGCTTCGTGCGCTGGGGCACCTCGCTCCATGACCGTTTCATGCTGCCGCATTATGTCTGGGCGGATTTCCTCGACGTGCTCGACGACCTCAAGCTCAACGGTTTCGAATTCCGGCCGGAATGGTTCGATGCCCAGCTGGAGTTCCGCTTTCCGTTCTGCGGCGAAGTCCAGCATGCCGGCATCAAGCTGGAACTGCGGCAGGCGCTGGAGCCGTGGCATGTGATGGGTGAGCAAGGGGCCATCGGCGGCACCGTGCGCTTCGTCGATTCCTCGGTCGAACGGCTGCAGGTCAGGACCGAAGGCCTCAACCCGGAACGTCATGCCATTGTCTGCAATGGCCGAATCGTGCCGATGAAGGTCACCGACAATCGCGAGGTCTCGGTGGCCGGTGTGCGCTTCAAGGCCTGGCAGCCTTCGTCGGGCCTGCATCCGGCGCTGCCGGTCAACACGCCTTTGGTCTTCGACATTTACGACCGTTGGTCGGGGCGGGCGGTGGGCGGCTGCGTCTACCATGTCGCGCATCCAGGTGGGCGCAGCTACGACACGTTCCCGGTCAACGGCAATGAGGCCGAGGCGAGGCGTCTCGCCCGCTTCGAGCCGCGCGGCCATACGCCGTCGGCCTATGTGCTGCGCAATGAAGAAGCCTCTGAAGACTTCCCCATGACCCTTGACCTCAGGCGGCCAGCAAGACTCTGATCAGCAATGGCAAAGGGGAATCAGAAAAAGGTCCGCGGCAAGCCGCTGAGGCACAGTCTGCTGGAGCACTACCAGCCGATTGACGGCGTCGTCGACGAGATGGTCGATGCTTCGGGCCATCCGCGTCCGGCCTGGGCGCCCTTCATCGAGGCGCTGGAGGAGCTGGGTCCCGAAAAGCTGGGCCAGCGCTTTGCCCGCGCCGACCAGTATCTGCGCGACGCCGGCGTTTATTATCGCGTCTACGACAAGGCCGGCGCCAACGAGCGCGAATGGCCACTGGCGCATATCCCGCTGCTGATCGAAGACAAGGAATGGGCCGGGATCAGCGCCGGTCTCGTCCAGCGCGCCGACCTTTTCGAGGAGATAGTCGCTGATATCTATGGCCCGAACCGGCTGATCGAGAAGGGAATCCTGCCGGCAGGCCTGATTGCGGCGAGCCCCGAATTTTTGCGCCCCGTCGTCGGCACCATGCCGGCCAGCGGTCATTTCCTGCATTTTTGCGCCTTCGAGCTCGGCCGTGGGCCGGATGGAAGCTGGTGGGTGCTGGGCGACCGCACGCAGGCGCCGTCGGGCGCCGGCTTTGCGCTGGAAAACCGCGTCGCCACGACGCGGGCTTTGTCCGACGTCTATGGCGAGATGCATGTGCATCGCCTGGCCGGTTTCTTCCGCCGCTTTCGCGATGCGCTGATCGGCATGGCGAAGGAGAATGACGGCCGCGTCGCCATTCTGACGCCGGGGCCGCTCAATGAGACTTATTATGAGCACGCCTATATCGCCCGCTATCTCGGCATCATGCTGCTCGAGGGCGAGGATCTGACCGTGTCCGGCGGCAAGCTGATGGTGCGCACGGTTTCCGGGCTGATGCCGATCAGCGTGCTGTGGCGGCGGCTCGACGCCGCCTTTGCCGATCCGCTGGAACTGAGGTCGGACTCGCATATCGGCACGCCGGGGCTGGTCGAGGCGATCCGCCGCGGCACCGTGTCTACGGTCAATGCGCTGGGGTCGGGCTTGATGGAAACCCGGGCGCTGCTCGCCTTCCTGCCGAAGATTTCGCGCGCATTGCGCGGCGAAGAACTTCTGTTGCCAAGCGTGGCCACCTGGTGGTGCGGGCAAGCAACCGAACGGGCCCATGTGCTTGCCAATATCGATCGCATGGTGATCGGTCCGGCGCTGTCGACGCGGCTGGCCTTCGAGGATGACGGCCAGACCAGGCTCGGTTCGGCACTGACGCCGGAGGAACGCATCGCGCTGATTGCGCGCATCGAGAGCGATGGCAGCGGTTTCGTCGGCCAGGAAGCGGTGACGCTGTCGACGACGCCGGTCTATGTCGGAGGCTGGCTGGAGCCACGGCCGGCAAGCCTGCGCGTTTATCTCGCGCGCACGCCCGATGGCTGGACGGTAATGCCGGGCGGTTTCGCCCGTGTCGGCCTTTCGCTCGACCCGACGGCCATCGCCATGCAGCGCGGCGGCCAGGCGGCCGACGTCTGGGTGGTCAGCGACCGGTCGGTCGAGCGCGAGACGCTGCTGCCGCAGGAGCATGACAGCTTCGTCCGCACCATGCCGGGGAGCCTGCCCAGCCGCGCGGCGGAAAACCTGACCTGGCTCGGCCGCTATATCGAGCGCTCGGAGGATACGGTTCGCATCCTGCGCGCCTATCATGTGCGGCTGGCCGAGACGTCCGATCCTGACATGCTGCTGCTCGCCGATATCAGGGACTATCTCGAACCGTTCGGCGTCGATCTCGAAGCGGCCATTCCGCCCGGATTGATCGGCACGCTGGACAGCGCCGTCTACAGCGCCGGACAGATCCGCGACCGTTTTTCGCCCGATGGCTGGCTTGCGCTGAAGGACCTGTCGAAGACCATTCATCAGTTCGCCACCACGGTGGCGCCGGGTGACGACGCGACACGGGCCATGACGGTCATGCTGCGCAAGCTCGCCGGTTTCTCCGGCCTGTTGCACGAGAATATGTACCGTTTCACCGGCTGGCGTTTCCTCGAGATCGGTCGGCGGATCGAGCGCGGCATCCAGATCGCCCGTACGCTAGCCCGACTGACAAGGTCCGGTGCGCCGGACGGCTCGCTCGACATGATGCTGGAGATCGGCGACAGCGTCATGACCCACCGCCGGCAATATCCGGTGCGGGCCGGACGGCGCACGGTGATCGACCTCTTGGCGCTCGACCCACTCAACCCGCGCTCGATCCTGTTCCAGCTCGAACGGCTGAAGGCGGAGATCGGCCTGTTGCCATCGGTTGGGCCGGAGGGGCATATGTCGGTCGCGGCCAAGGAAATCCTGCAGCTCAACACGGCAATTGCCGTCATGGAGCCATCGGAGATGTCGGCGGAGGTGCTGGACGATCTCGCAACTGAGATCGGCAACCTCTATAGCAGCCTGGCTAAAGCGTATTTCGGTTAACATGCTGTACGATATCAGGCTTCATCTCAGCTACGATTATGACGCCGCGGCCGGCGGCAGCCGGCATCAGGTGCGTGTATTGCCGCCGACCATTGCCGGCGTGCAGCGCGTGATCGCGGCCTCGCTTTCGTTTGTGCCGACCCCATCGGAGCGCACGGATTTTGCCGATTTCTTCGGCAACAATGTCACCGCGATCGCCTTTCGCGACGTCCATGACGGGCTCGACATCAGAATGAGCGCGCGCGTGTCGGTGTCACGGCCGGAGCCTGGGCTCGACGTGTCGCCCGATCTGCAGCGCCTGCGGGAAGAACTCGGCGCCGTACGGTCACTGGCGCCGGATGCACCGCATCACTTTCTCGCCGCCAGCGATCATGCCGGCATCGATGCGGCGATCACCGCCTATGCCCGCGACAGCGCCGGCGGCTCGACGGTCGGCATGGCCATCGATCTGTGCAACCGCATCCACCGCGACTTCACCTATGACGGGGAAGCGACCACGGTGCGTACCGGGGCCAGCGATGCCTTCCGTTTGAAGCGGGGCGTGTGCCAGGACTTCTCCCACATCATGATCGCCGGCCTGCGCGGTCTAGGTATTCCTGCGGGTTATGTCAGCGGCTTCCTGCGCACCATTCCACCGAAAGGGAAGCCGCGGCTCGAAGGCGCCGATGCCATGCATGCCTGGGTCAAGGTGTGGTGTGGGCGCGATGCCGGCTGGCAGGAATTCGACCCGACCAATGGCATGCGGGCCAGCAACGACCACATCACCGTTGGCTATGGCCGCGACTATTCCGACGTGGCTCCGATCGTCGGCGTGCTGAAAACCACCGGCGGCCAGGTCGGCGACCAGGCCGTCGACGTCATCCCGGTCGCGCTCGAGAAGGCCTGACAGCCTCGAAGCACAGCTTCTCAACAACGGCCATGCCCGTTATGCTCGGTCGAAACTTCGGGGAGGATCGGTCGGCAGGCATGCTGATGCGGAGTTCGGTATTGACGGCAATCAGTGTCATCATCCCGGCGCACAATGCGGCGGCAACCATTGCGGCCACGCTGGCCTCGCTTCGTTCCGAAGCCGAGGTTATCGGCGAGGTGCTGCTGGTCGACGATTCCTCCTCGGACGGGACGGCAGAAGCCGCGCTGAATGCCGCCACGCAATTCTCGTTGCCGTTGCGCGTGCTCAAGAGCAGCTGCCGGGACGCGGGCGGCTCCCGCAATGTGGCGCTGGCGCAGGCGCAATGCTCCTGGATCTACCTGATCGACGCCGACGACTTGCATCTGGAGGGCGGGCTGCGGTCGATGCTGGTCCGGGCGGGGGAGCAACCGGCCGCCGACATGGTGATCGGCGCCTACCGTCGGCGCACCGATGGCGAGAACCGGAACCTCAAGCTTCCAGCCGGCTACATAGAAGACGGTATAGCCAATGCCTCGGCCTATCTGGAAGGTCACATTCGCTCGATCGCCGTGGGCAGTGCGCTGGTTTCCCGGCGGGTCGTCGGCGACACGCGCTTCCCGACCGGGCTTGCCTATGACGAGGACACGCTGTTCTGGTCCAGGCTGATGGGCAGGGCGTCGCTTGCCCTGATCGTGCATCCCGTCATGATCTACCACGTTTCGGCAGTGCGTTCTGATGATCGCTTCATCACCAGGCCGGTGCGCCGCTTTCTCGACTGGCGGCTGGCGCTGCGCGAGCTGACTGACTGTGGCATCCCACTGTCGTCGCTAAAGACCAGGGAGGGGCTGGTCGCCCTCAAGATCGCCCGGGTTCACTATGCGCGCGGTGATCTGGAGACGGCGGCGCGGTTCCTGAGGATCGCGGCGGCGGCGCCGAAGGTGCGGTCGAACACCTGGCGCTGCAGGCGCTACCAGCTGAAGCTGGCGCTGCGGCGCTGGTTTTCCTCTCCGCGCGTCCAGTTGCAACGTGCCTGAATCAGCCCCGCCGCAGCTTGCCGTCATTGTCATCGGCTATCGCGCGCCGGCTCAAATCGTCGAGGCGGTGACATCCCTGCTGGATCAGGATGAGCCGCTCGAGATCATGGTGGTCAACTCGGGCGGAGGCGAGGTCATGGCGCTGCTGACCGGCGCCGGGGTCAAGGTGCCAGTGATCGAGGTCGGTCGAAGGCTGTTTGTAGGCGCAGCCCGCAATCTCGGCATTGCGGCCACCAAAGCGCCTTTCGTTGCCTTTCTTGCCGATGATTGCCTCGCCTGTTCGGGCTGGGCCGAGGCACGGATGCAGCGGCATCTGGCTGGCGACCGCGCCGTGGCGAGCGCGATGGTGAATAGCCATCCGCGCAATCTGATCGCCTGTGCGGCTCATCTGATCATGTTCATGCGACGGCTTCCCGGTCTGCCGTCGGATCGTGCGCTGCGTTACGGCGTGTCGTTCGATCGGCGGCTGTTCGATGAATTTGGCTTGTTCGATGAAACCATGCCTGCTGCCGAAGACACCGAATTCCTGGGGCGGCTGCCGCAGGAACTGCAGCCGGTGTGGGAGCCTAAGGTGCAAACCGTTCATCGCAACGAAACCCGGCTGTCCAGATTGCTTGCCGATCAGTACAGGCGCGGCTGTCGCCGCGGCGATTACCTCGCAGCGTCTGCCCTGAACACTCCGTTTCGGTGTTTTCGCGACACGTTTCGCGATCGGCGGAATGCCCGCAAGCTGGCGAAGATCGGGCTTTCCGATCGGGATCGAACTTTCGCGATGATGTCGATGCCAATTGTCTGGCTTGCCCTGCTGGTCAAATCCGTGGGTGTCTATATTGGCGTGCGAAATCGCGTGAAAGCGGCAACAAGAAAATGATAACGAGCCAAATCAAGCCTCGACGCTGGCGGCGGAGCCGACTGTTCTGGACGCGCCAGAGAACGGTCGCAGTTTTCAGCTATCGTTATGACGCGCATCTGGTTGCCGATCTGATCACCAATATCGATCCGGTCGTTGACGGCTGGATTGCCTATGACGATCGCGGGGCGACCGGCGTGTTCAGCAGCGAGCCGCAGCGGCGGCGGATCTTACTCGACGCAGCGCATGAAGCTGCCGCCGACTGGATCCTGGCTATTGATCCCGATGAGCGGCTGGAACGCGGTACCGCGGAGCTGATCGGACAGCTGACGGGGGATTACAGGCGCATGGCCTGGGGGTTCCGGCTCCGCGAATTGTATTCGCCGACCGAGTACCGGGTCGACGGGCTGTGGGCCGAAAAGTTCCAGTATCGTCTGTTCAGAGCCTACGATCCGGCGAAGTACCGACCAGAGGACCTGCACGGGCTCTGGTATCCTCCCGATCTTGGTTTCAAGGCCCGCAACAGCGGGCTCAACCTCTATCATTTAAAGATGATGGAGCCGAAGCGGCGGATCGCCCGCCGCAATCTCTACCACCACCTTGATCCAAAGGGGCTCCTGCAGGATGTGGGCTATGACTACCTTGCCGATGAGGCAGGGGCCGTGTTCGAACAGATTCCGCCCGGGCGCGACTACCATCCGCCTCACGTCGACGATGGCGGCCTCTGGATGGCCGTGCCGGCTGGTGCCACCATTGGTGGACCCGACCACATTCCATAGCAACGGGGTGGAACCAGCAGTCGGCTTGGCGCTTATCTACGAGAAAAATTTCGTGGAGCGGGCATGCTTGACAAATCTGGGACGCCATCCGGCCGGTCGGCTGCCGGACGGGGGGACGATGGAGCGCCGAAGAACGGCGCGCAGACCGCTGCCGAACAGGCCTCGCTCACCTATATCAGCGACAGCGAGCCGGGGATCCGGCGCCTGAAGGCGGGCGAAGGCTTTTCCTACAAGGGCGCGAAAGGACAGGCCCTCGGCGCGGCAGCCATTGCCCGCATCAAGGCGCTGGCCATTCCGCCGGCATGGACGGATGTGTGGATCTCGCCCGATCCCGCCGGCCACATCCAGGCGACCGGCCGCGACCAGCGCGGGCGCAAACAGTACCGCTACCATCCGCTGTGGGCCGCCGAGCGCGACGGCGCCAAATACTCCAGCCTTGTCGCCTTTGCCGAAAGCCTGCCGGAGCTGCGCCGCCGGATCGATGCCGATCTGCGCCGCCGTGGCCTGCCGGCCGAGCGCGTCGTGGCGGCAATTGTCTGGCTGCTCGACAACACGATGATCCGGGTCGGCAATGCCGCCTATGCCCGCGACAACAAGAGCTTTGGGCTGACGACGCTACGCGACCGCCACGTCGACATCAAGGGATCCAGCCTGCGCTTTGCCTTCAAGGGCAAGTCCGGCAAGGAATGGAAGTTGAAGCTGGTCGACCGCCGCATCGCCCGGGTCGTGCGCGGCGCGCAGGATATTCCGGGGCAGCAACTGTTCCAATATCTCGACGAGGACGGCGAGCGGCATGGAGTGCGCTCCGACGATGTCAACCGCTATATCCGCGACGCGATCGGCGCCAATTTCAGCTCCAAGCATTTCCGCACCTGGGGCGGCACCATCCATGCCGCGTCGCTGTTTGCGCGGACGGAGCTTCCCGAAAGCCAGGCGCAGACCAAGCGTGTGATGAACGCGGTCATCGACAAGGTGGCCGAGCGGCTCGGCAACACACGCGCCGTCTGCCGCAAATGCTACATCCATCCACAGGTTTTCGAAGCCTGGGTGGAAGGGCGGCTGCTTAGCGAAATGACCGAGGCCAACAAGCGCAAGCGAGCGATCGACGGTCTCGATGATGAAGAGGCTCTTGTGCTGAGATGGTTGAAGGCAAGCGAAGGCTGACAAAAATGGCGTAACTTTTTTGTCGACGCCATGTCGGCACAGGCCCTACTGTTTCGTCCTTTGAGACAGAAAAGGACGTCCCATGCTCTACGCTATCCTCTGCTATGCCTCCGAAGATGTCGTCTCCTCCTGGAGCAAGGCACAGGATGACGAGGTCATGGCAAAGCTCATGCATGTGCAGGAAAAATACGCTCAAGCCGGCCGGCTTGGGCCGGTGGCGCGGCTTTTGCCCACCACCGCCGCGACGACGCTGCGCAAGGTCAAGGGCGAATCGGTCGTCATCGACGGCCCGTTTGCCGAGACCAAGGAACAGTTCCTCGGCTTCTACACGCTGGAATGCGCCGATCTCGACGAGGCCGTCGACTTCGCGCGCGAGCTTTCCGAGGTCAATCCCAGCGGCGGATCCTATGAGATCCGACCGGTTTCCGTCTTCAACCCAACCAGAGTAGCCACATGACAGACCTCGCCTGGATAAGCTCGGCGATCAGCGCTGCCCGCCCGCAGGCTATGGGTGCGCTGCTGCGCTATTTCCGCAATCTCGATACGGCGGAGGAAGCTTTCCAGGACGCGTGCCTGAGGGCACTCAAGAACTGGCCGCAGAACGGGCCGCCGCGCGATCCTGCGGCCTGGCTGATCTTTGTCGGCCGCAACACCGGCATCGACGCGGTGCGCAAGCGCGCCAAGCAGGCGCCGATGCCGGAAGAGGACCAGATCTCGGACCTGGAAGATGCCGAGAGCGATATCGCCGAACGGCTGGACGGCGCGCACTACCGCGATGACATATTGCGGCTCTTGTTCATCTGCTGCCATCCGGATCTGCCGCCTACGCAGCAGATCGCGGTGGCGCTGCGCATCGTCTCCGGTCTCACCGTCAAGCAGATCGCGCGTGCGTTCCTGGTCGGCGAAAGCGCCATGGAACAGCGCATCACGCGCGCCAAGGCGCGCATTGCCGATGCCGGCGTGCCGTTCGAGACGCCCGGCGCGGTCGAGCGCTCGGAGCGGCTCGCCGCCGTTGCCGCCATGGTCTATCTGATCTTCAACGAAGGTTATTCCACCAACAGCGGCGAGGCGCCGGCGCGTGCGCCGCTTTGCGAGGAGGCGATCCGGCTGGCGCGCCTGTTGCTGCGGCTGTTCCAGACCGAGCCGGAGATCATGGGCCTGACGGCATTGCTTTTGCTGCAGCATGCGCGCGCGCCGGCCCGCTTCGACGAGAATGGCGAGATCGTGCTGCTCGACGACCAGGACCGCTCGCTGTGGAGCCGCAAGATGATCGACGAAGGCCTGGCGCTGGTCGACAAGGCCCTGCGCCACCAGAAGCCCGGACCCTACCAGGTGCAGGCGGCGATCGCCGCCCTTCATGCGCGGGCGGCAACCCCCGAGGAGACCGACTGGACAGAGATCGACCTGCTCTACAGCCTGCTGGAGGCGATGCAACCTTCGCCGGTGGTGACGCTGAACCGTGCCGTTGCGGTCGCCAAGGTGCGCGGGCCGGAAGCTGCCCTTGCCATGATCGAGCCGCTTGGCGAGAGGCTGTCCGGCTATTTCCACTTCTTCGGCCTCAAGGGCGGTCTGTTGATGCAGCTCGGCCGTGGCGAAGAGGCGCGTGTCGCCTTCGATCGCGCCATTGCGTTGGCCAACACGGCAGCGGAAGCCGCCCATATCCGCATGCATATCGACCGGCTGATGCGAGACGGAGCCGTGAAGGCGCCGGCGAAGACAGCGCACTAAGCCTGTTCCTCCTGTGGCTCAATCGTGCAATCCCGGCTTGGACCATGCCGGGGTGGCGATTTTCCCCTGAAACGAGTAATGGCACGCCATGACAGCGCCCGCGGTATGCGGGCGACAATGGCGCCAAGGCTCGACCGCCGCCCTATGATGGCGAGCGGATCTGAAAGGGACAAAAATGACGATAGTGAAGGAAACGGCAGAACTTCTGGCGAAACTGGGTGTGGCCAAGGACGCGCTGACCGGCGGCGACCTCGTCGTGCGCAGTCCGGTGACGGGTGTACAGATCGCGGCGCTGAAGACGATTTCGCCGGCCGATGCGGCCAAGACCATCGATGCCGCGCACACGGCGTTCCAGGTTTGGCGGATGGTGCCGGGTCCCCGGCGCGGCGAACTGGTGCGGCTGCTCGGCGAGGAGTTGCGCGCGCACAAAACCGAGCTTGGCCGGCTGGTGTCGATCGAGGTCGGCAAGATCCCGTCGGAAGGCCTCGGCGAAGTCCAGGAAATGATCGACATCTGCGATTTCGCCGTCGGCCTTTCCCGCCAGCTCTACGGTCTGACCATCGCCACCGAGCGTCCGGGACATCGCATGATGGAGACCTGGCATCCGCTCGGCGTCGTCGGCGTCATTTCGGCCTTCAACTTCCCGGTCGCGGTGTGGTCGTGGAACGCGGCGCTGGCGCTGGTCTGCGGCGACGCCGTGGTGTGGAAGCCCTCGGAAAAGACGCCGCTGACGGCGCTCGCCTGCGAGGCGATTTTTGCCGGCGCGGTCAAGCGCTTCGGCGCGGATGCGCCGCAGGGCCTGGCACCGGTGCTGATTGGCGACCGCTCCGTCGGCGAGATCCTGGTCGACCACCCGAAGGTGGCGCTGGTTTCTGCCACCGGCTCGACCCGCATGGGCCGGGATGTCGGCCCGCGGCTGGCCAAGCGCTTTGCCCGCGCCGTGCTCGAGCTCGGCGGCAACAATGCCGGCATCGTCTGCCCGACCGCCGATCTCGACATGGCGCTGCGCGCCATCGCCTTTGGCGCCATGGGCACCGCGGGCCAGCGCTGCACGACGCTGCGGCGCCTGTTCGTGCATGACAGCGTCTATGACACGCTGCTGCCGCGGCTGAAGAAGGCCTATGAGAGCGTCTCGGTCGGCAACCCGCTGGAGACGTCTTCGCTCGTCGGGCCGCTGATCGACAAGGCGGCGTTCGACGCCATGCAGAAGGCGCTCAAGGAAGCCACCGCTCACGGCGGCAAGCTGACCGGCGGTTCGCGGGTCGAGAATGGCCATCCCGATGCCTATTACGTGCATCCGGCGCTGGTCGAAATGCCGAAGCAGGTGGCTCCCGTCACCGAAGAAACCTTCGCGCCGATCCTCTATGTGATGAAGTACTCCGATTTCGATGCCGTGCTCGACGAGCACAATGCGGTCGGCGCCGGACTGTCGTCGTCGATCTTCACCCGCGACCTGCAGGAATCCGAGCGCTTCCTCGGCGTCGATGGTTCGGATTGCGGCATCGCCAACGTCAACATCGGCACGTCGGGCGCCGAGATCGGCGGCGCCTTCGGCGGCGAGAAGGAAACCGGCGGCGGGCGCGAGAGCGGCTCCGATGCCTGGAAGGCCTATATGCGCCGCGCCACCAACACGGTGAACTATTCCAAGGCGCTGCCGCTGGCGCAGGGCGTGTCATTCGACATCGATTGAGATGCTGCGCCCGGCTTTTGACCAGTTGATCCACCCGAGCCCGTCGGGCGGATCGCTGCCGCTCGCGCGGATCGTTCCGCTTTCAGGCTTCGCCCCCGCTGTCCAGATGTCCGTATCCCGACGGCGGAAAGGCCACCTCGGCCATGCGCCCGGACGGGTCCTCGCGGTCGGCACGATCGGCTGCGCAACAGCGTCTGCGCCGAACGTTCAGCCAGCGTGCGGCGACGCCGGTCGGCAGGCTTCGAACGCGGCATCGATGACGGCAAGTTTGGCGGCTTGGACGGTCATGTATTCCTGGTAGAAGCTGTTCGACACCCACATCACCGAATGCCCGCGCTTGCCCATCCAGCCGACGCTGCCGAGCTTTTCGGCGTCGCGCAATTTGCGCGCAAGATGGGTGCGCGAGAGTTTTAGCCAACTGGCGAATTCGCCGATCGAAACCACGCTGGTCGGGATCCGGTCGAGGGCGGCATTGTCGGGATCGATGCCGGACATCAGCCAATCCATGACGATGCCGCCATTGTTGAGCCAGATGAACAGCGAAAACGTCTGCTTGGGCTCACGCACAGGGTTGGAGGAGAGCAGGCCTTCCGCCACCAGCGGCTGCAGCCTGGCAATCATGCCGTGCTGCTCGAGAAAGGCGGCGAGGCGGTCGCCGCCGTCGAGACCGTCGAGCGTGCGCAGATGCGCAACCACCCAGCCATCGAATTCCTTCAGCGTCGCTGCCGTCACCTGAAAGGGATGGGCTCGTCCATCACCGGTGTGCGGCAGGTATTCGATGATGTGATAGTACAGCATCTCCTTGATGAAGGCTTCGGCCGTGTTGCGGCTGGCGACGGAATAGTGAAGCACGGCATCGATGAAGCGGGCCAGTGTCAGTTCCGTGCGGGGATCGCGCGGGTCGCGGGCGAAATGCAGGGCTAGGCCGGTGTGAGCCAGCAACCAGCGCTGTTGCGTGGCGAACACGGCGGCCAGGCGTGGGCTCGTTTCATAGATATGCAGCAGCGCCTTCGACTGCGCCTCGACATGACGGTGCAGCGCCGGATGGCCGGCAATATATTCGAAATTCAGCGCCATCCTCCTCGTCCTCCGGCCAGCCCCCCGGCAGCGAAGACGTGCAATCACATTTCCAGTCCAGCCTTAGCTGCCCGTGTCCAGCCATGCCAACCCGGAAAAAAGGCCTAGAGCGAGCCTGGGCTATCGTTCCGGCTATTACGGCCGCAACCGCGAGGTGAAGGAGAGCCATCGCGTCCTAGCCACGAAGACCACATCGTGGCAAACTTCTTGTTAACCACATGCTCGGTGAAAATATCGGATTAACCTCAGATGCCACTATCGAGGTTATGTTCCGTTCCTTAGCGTTCAATATGAGTTCAAGGGATGTGTGGATTCGGGGGTTATTTCGGGTCAATCCGGGATGCGGAAGCTTTGCTCACGCACATGGTAGCCGCAATTGCCCATCGTGGGCCGGATGAGCAAGGGAAATTCGTAGCACCCGATGCCGGGCTCGGGCATGCGCGGCTGTCGGTGATCGGCATCGGCGATGGCCAGCAACCGATGTCCGACGAGGCCGGCAATTTGACGATTGCGTTCAACGGTGAGATTTTCAACTACATAGAACTGCGCGAAGGGCTGATCGCCAAGGGCCGACACTTTCGGACGTCGAGCGACACAGAGGTCATCCTTCAGCTCTATGAGGAGATGGGCGAAGACTGCTTGTCTCTCCTGAACGGTGATTTCGCCTTGGCGATATGGGACAATCGGCAGCGACGAATGGTGCTTGCACGAGACCGGATGGGTGTCCGGCCGCTCTTCTACACAAGTAATGACGGGGTGCTTTACTTTGCCTCGGAGATCAAAGCCCTGTTGAAGGTCCCGGGCGTCTCCGCTGAAATTGATCCGATTGCGCTGGATCAGATCTTTACGCTGTGGGCGCCGATCGCTCCGCGCACGGCGTTCCGCAATATCCACGAGTTGGAACCGGCAAGTGTGATGATCGCGACGCAGGGGCAGGTCACGGTCAGACGATACTGGCACCTGGACTATCCGCATCGTGATGAGCCGTCGAAGATCACGAACGAGGACCGCGCGGCAGAGGAGTTGCAAGCCCTTCTGACCGATGCGGTGAGGCTTCGCATGCGGGCCGACGTGCCGGTCGGTTCCTATCTTTCCGGAGGGCTCGATTCGTCGCTCGTTTCGGCGCTTGCCGCCGGCATGACTCCTCGGAGACTGGAGACATTTTCCGTAACCTTCGACAGCGCCGAGCATGACGAAAGCGCCTTTCAGACCGAAATGGCCTCGGCGCTCGGCACGCGCCACCACGCCATAGAATGCGGCGCCCGCGATATCGCCAGCGTCTTTCCTGAGGTCATCCGCTTTGCCGAGCGGCCGATCATCCGCACGGCGCCAGCGCCACTCTACAAATTGTCCGCCCTGGTTCGCCAGGCCGGCCTGAAGGTGGTGCTGACGGGTGAAGGCGCCGACGAGGTCTTCGCCGGTTACGACGTCTTCAAGGAGGCGCGTGTCCGCCGGTTCTGCGGGCGGCAGCCCACATCGCGCATAAGGCCGCAGCTGTTCCGCCGGCTTTACCCGTATCTGCCGGGCCTGCAACAGCAATCGGTGGAGTATCTGGCTGCCTTCTTCGGCACCAGCAACGCTGCCCTCGACGATCCGCTGTTCTCGCATCGGCCACGCTTCAAGACCACGGCGGCGGCGAAAATCTTCTTTTCCGGCGACCTGCGCGCGACGTTGAAGGGTTATGACGCAGCTGAAGAGCTGACCAGCCGCCTACCCGAGGCGTTTTCCCTATGGCATCCGCTGCATCAGGCGCAATATCTCGAAACCCGCTTCCTCCTGCCCGGCTACATCCTCTCCAGCCAAGGCGATCGGATGGCCATGGCGCACGGCATCGAAGGGCGGTTTCCTTTCCTGGATCATCGCGTGGTAGAGTTCGCGGCAAGACTTCCGCCGGAGATGAAACTGAAAGGCCTGATGGAGAAGCACATATTGCGCAAGGTGGCCAGGCACCACCTTCCGGCGGCGATCGGTAAACGCACCAAGCAACCTTACCGCGCCCCGGAGGCCCGCTCCTTCGTCGGGGCGGAGGAACTAGACTATGTTCGTGACTGCCTGGGCGAGGCGAGCATTACCGCCGGCGGCCTGTTCAACGCCAAGGCGGTGGCCAAGCTCCACGAGAAATGCCGCATTGAGACCGCGACCGGATTTCGCGACAACGCCGCCTTCGTCGGCATTCTGTCGACGCAGCTGTGGCAGAAGAATTTCGCCGGCCAAGCGGCCGGCGCGGCAAGAGCGGCCTGAGACGGCGAGGAAAAGGAAAGACATGATGACGGCAATCAAGGACAGGGTCAGAAGCTTTATCGTCGACAACTTCCTGTTCGGCGACACCTCCTACAAACTGTCGGATTCAGCCTCGCTGATCGAGAACGACATTATCGACTCGACTGCGGTACTTGAGCTGGTGGCCTTCATCGAGGACAATTTCGGCATCGCGATGGTGGATGCCGACATCGTTCCGGCCAACCTGGACTCGCTTGACCGCATCTCGTCCTTCATCGAGGCGAGAGCACAAACGCTGGCAGCGTAAGCGCCAACGGCGAGGAACGTCCCGTGCGGATCGAGCATTTTCTGGTGGCGAAGGCTGCTGCCCACCCGGCCAAGACGGCATTGGTCACCAAGGGCAAAAGGCTGAGCTACGAAGAACTCGACGACCTTTCGAGCCGGCTGGCCACCGCTCTCTTCATGAATGGGATCAGGCGCGACGACCGCGTTCTGATCTTCATGGACAATTGCTGGGAGGCCGCCGTATCGATCTTTGCCGCACTCAAGGCAGGTGCGACCTTCAGTCCGATCAACCCCTCCACAAAGGCCGACAAGCTCGGTTACGTCATCGCCGATTGCGACGCCAGGGCGGTCCTGACGCAGGCGAAGCTGATGCCCGTGGTCACCGAAGCCTGCGCATCGCAAGGCAAGCCCGGCATCTTCGTGGCTTCCACCCCTGGGGCCGACGGGCAATGCCCGGCAGGGGCCGCGTCCCTGACTGACTGCCTGACGTTCGATGGCGCGGAGGTAAACCATCGCGGCATCGACGTCGACCTTGCGATGCTGATCTACACGTCAGGTTCGACCGGCCGGCCCAAGGGTGTGATGATGACGCATCGCAATTGCGACGCCGCCGCGGGGTCGATCGCCACCTATCTGCGCAACGCGCCGGACGACATCATCCTGAACGTCCTCCCGCTTGCCTTCGACTATGGCCTCTACCAGTTGCTGATGGCAGTCAGGCTCGGGGCCACGCTGGTGCTCGAGAAGTCCTTCGCCTTCCCGCACGAGATCTTCGAACGCATCCGCAAAGAGGGCGTCACCGGCCTTCCGCTGGTGCCTACCATGGCGGCGATGATCCTGCAGATGCGTGATCTGGCGCCGGGTTTCCTGCCCAGCCTCCGCTATATTTCCAACACCGCGGCCGCCTTGCCGCCAGCCCACATAGAACGCCTGCGCTCGCTGCTGCCCGGCGTCCGGATCTATTCGATGTATGGGCTGACCGAATGCAAGCGCTGCACCTATTTGCCACCCGAGGAACTTGACCGCCGGCCAGGGTCGGTCGGCATAGCCATCCCCAACACGGAAGCCTTTGTCGTCGACGACCTTGGACAACGCGTGCCGGCGGGCGTGGCAGGTGAGCTAGTCATCCGCGGTCCGCACGTGATGCAGGGCTATTGGCGCAACAAGGCCGCGACGGAACGAGCGCTCCGGCCGGGGCCTAACCCTTGGGAAAAGGTGCTCTATACGGGCGACCTGTTCCAGACCGACGAGGACGGCTTTCTCTATTTTGTCGGGCGTAAGGACGACATCATCAAGACGCGTGGCGAGAAGGTCGCCCCCAAGGAAGTGGAGGCCGTGCTCCACGCCCATCCAGGTATCGCGGAAGCGGTGGTCGTCGGCGTGCCGGATCCGGTGCTGGGGCATGCGATTGGCGCGCTCGTCGTGCGGTCCGATCCGGCGCTTGGCGGAAAGGACATCATTCGTCACTGCGCGCGCCACCTGGAGGATTTCATGGTCCCCAAAATCATAGAGTTCCGGAGCGAATTACCGAAGACGGAGTCGGGCAAGGTCAGCCGCCGGCTCGCGGCTGAGATGATGGAGGCCGAGCAATGAACATCGGCTCAACCCAGGATGCGCCGGCCTTCACGCAAGCCCTGGCCATCGATCCCGCCGCCGAAACGGACAGGATCGTGGCGGCCCTGCGCGAGCAGTTGCGCGGCATTCGCAAGCGCGGACTCGTGCTCGGTCTTTCGGGCGGTGTAGATTCCAGCGTTTCGGCTGCATTGGCCGCGCGGGCCGTCGGCCACCAGAATGTGCTGTGCGTCCTCATGCCGGAAAGCGATTCCGACCCCGAAAGCCTGCGGCTCGGCCATCTGGTCGCCGACACTTTCGGCGTCGAGGCCGTTGTGGAGGATATCGGGCCGACCCTGCGGGCAATGGGCTGCTATGAACGCCGCGACGCCTTCATCCGCGAATTGGTCCCGGACTATGGCAAGGGCTGGGCCTCGAAGATCGTGATCGCGAACGTGCTCGAAGGCGAGGGCTACAACATCTCGTCGCTGGTGGTGCAGGACCCGCAAGGCAAGCAGACGAAATTGCGGATGCCGGTGGCTGTCTATCTCGGCATCGTTGCCGCCACCAACATGAAGCAGCGCACCCGCAAGCAGCTCGAATATTATCATGCCGACCGGCTGAACTTCGCCGTGCTCGGCACACCGAACCGGCTGGAATACGACCAGGGGTTCTTCGTCAAGAACGGCGACGGCGCCGCCGACGTCAAGCCGATCGCGCATCTCTACAAGACGCAGGTCTATGCGCTAGCCGCCTATCTCGGCATTCCGGAAGAGGTCCGCAACCGGCCGCCGACCACCGACACCTACTCGCTGGCGCAGACGCAGGAAGAATTCTACTTTTCCCTGCCTTACGATCGGATGGATCTGTGTCTCTATGGCCTCAACAACGGCGTGTCCGCCGAGGTGGTAGGGCAAGCGGCGGGATTGACCGCCTCACAGATCGAACGCGTCTGGGCCGACATCGCCGCCAAGCGAAAGGCAACGCGCTATCTGCACCTACGCCCGCAGCTCGTTGGCGGCGTGGACGAAGTCGGCTCCTGACCTGATGCATATCGAGCAAAAGTGATCCGGTTCTGCGATACGACATGCATCAAAGAAAAACTTAGAGCGCCTCGCATGAACCCGATTTCATGCGAGGCGCTCTAAGCTCTTGTTTTTACGCGATTCGGACGGAAAACCGCGCACCCTTTCCTGGAATTGCTCTAGGCGGAACGCTTCAGGTGAAGCGGCCGCCGATCAACTGGCTCCACTGCTCGCCCGCAAGCCCGTTCAGAAAGACCTGCGCGTTCTTCATGGCATCCAGAAGCTCGGGATCGCGTGAATGCACGACGGTCGAGGCGACCGGTATGAAGGCTATGCGTCTTACAAGCATGGCCTCCAGAAGCGCGGGCTGGACGCGGCCGCGCAAGCCGGAGACACCGCGCCGGGCGGCATGCTCGACCAGGCAATCGATCACCGGCCCGGCCTGGCCGGGAAGAGCGAGGACCTGCAGCACGCGGCCGATCCCGTCCGGTCGCGCGTAATAGGCGAAAGCGCCGACATTGGCGCCGTTCGGCGATGCCACCGACACGCAGACAAGCTCTCCGAAATCCGGCTTTTGCGCCGCATCGCCCAGAATATGGTTGAGCTGACCTTCCGCCCACTGCGGACGTAGCGGAAACTGGGCGCAAAGCGGCTCCAGCAGCCCCGCAAAGCTGCCGCTGTCGATCTCGGAGGTCCGAAATGCCCCCCGGCTCGATGCGTTGGCGACGACGCCGGTCCAGCGTCGTTGACCGCCCTCCATTTTGCGAAGGTAGAGCCGGTCGACCATCCGGGCGAGCGGGTTGAACATCCAGGCAAGCTTCATGTGATTGGCAAAAAGGCTGAGCATGAAGGTCGCCGGCCGCATCACGCGAACCCAGTCAAGACTGTATTGCGGCAGCACTACGCCGCGAAGCCGCGTCCACAGTTTCACGGACGTATCATTGGCGGTTTCGCTGAAGGAGATGTCCTGCGGACCATCGAGGAAGGCCTTCAACAGGCGGGCACCGGCCATCGGATCGGTCTCGTGATCCTCGACCATCAGCGAGCTGCAGATGGCAGCGTAGAGCTGCCGGCCGTTGAATTTCATTGGCAGCGCATGAACGCCGACGAAGCCGGAAACCTGGCCGGCGTCATTGACATGGACAAGCGAACGGAGCCCGCTGCCCCAGTCGGGTGCGTCCAGATAAAACCGCCTCATGTAATCGACGAGGGAGGCCGGCGCTGGCCCCCGCTTCTTGCGCAGCATGCGTTGAAACATGCCCGCGACGGCCGCAAGGTCGGCCTGATCGAGGGCGCGGACGACGCTCACGCCGGGCTCCCGGTTCCGGGAACCCGGCCACCATGTTTGCGCGCCATGGCGACACGGGGCTGGCCGTCGGCCGTCACGGCAAAGGTTGGGGTTTCGTAGGATTTCGTTCTCGATAAAAGGGTTGCTATCTGCCGATCTTGACCTTCGCCGAACTCAAACAGCAGCCATCCGCCTGGCTTGAGGAAAGCTGCGGCATCCCGGACCAGCCTTTGGAGGATCGAAATACCGTAAGGGCCGCCGTCGAAAGCTTCCCGAGGTTCGTTCTCCAACAGATGCGCGCTTTCGCTATCGAGACGGGATGAGGAAATATAGGGCGGGTTGCACACAACCATGTCGGCAGCGCCGTGGAGGCCGTCACCCTCGATCGCGGCAAATAGGTCGCCTTGCCGGACCTTGATCCTGTCCTGCAGGGCGAGGCGCACAACATTGCGGCGGGCAAGCGAAACCGTGCTGTCGGTCAGGTCCGCCGCCCATGCCCGAGCCCGAGGACATTCGCTGACGATGCCCACGGCAAGATTGCCGCTGCCGCAGCACATGTCGATCAGGATCGTTTCGTGCGCCTGTTGGCCAAGAATGGCCGCGGCCGTCCGGCCAAGCAGTTCCGTTTCGGCTCGCGGCACCAGGACGTCAGGCGCGAGTTCCAGCTCAACCCGCATGAAGCGGTGCAATCGCAGCCAATTGCGATCGTTTGCACGGCCGGCAGGAAGGCTGTGATGCTGCGGCAAGGAAAATCCCTATCCTGAGGATAAAACGCGGGTTCCCTGTTGTTACCAACTCCGGGTAAATTGATGTTAAAGATCATGATCGGATTGGGAGTAACCGGCCTATGTTGGCGGCGTCCTGTCCCATCAATGGCGAATTCCTGTGCCGCCGCAAGCCGATCCATGCGCTAATTCAGAGCAACGCCTCGTACCGGTCTCCGATCTTTTCAATTTCGAAATCCGCCGCCCTGCTTTTCAGGATCGCGGCGGTTGTCGGCTGGTCGAGCATTCTGGCCATCGCCACTGCCAGGGCCCCGGCATCGCCGACCGGCACCAGGGCGCCGACGCGGCCGTCATCAAGTATTTCGCGCGGGCCGTGCGGCGCGTCCGTGGAGACCACCGGAATCCCCGCTGCCATGGCCTCGACCAGAACATTGCCGAAGCCCTCGCTGGTCGATGATAGGACGAACAAGTCAGCTACGGCGTAGCAGGCCGCCGGATCATTGACATAGCCCGCAAACAGAACGTCTGCGCCGATACCGGATTCTTCGGCATAGGCGCGCAGCTCGTCGGCCAGCGGACCCTCGCCGAAGATGACAAGCCGGGCCCGGCGGCCGGCGCGCAGCACAGCGAAGGCCCGCAGCAACGTCCAATGATCCTTAACGGGCACCAGGCGTCCGGCGGTGATGATGACGGGGCCGTCGCCCATCGCCGCGAGCTCTGCCTGCCAGGCGTAGGAGCGTTGCTGGGATGCCGCAGCCGGCGGCAGCGGGTTGTTGATCACCACGACCTTGGATTTCGGGAAGCCTCGGGCCACAAGATCGCCGCCGACACCTTCAGAAACCGCGATGGCCCTGGTGGCGCGGGCCGCAACCAGGGCCGAAAGCCAGACCGCCATTTTCGCGCCAAGGCTGCCGGAAGGCAATGAGGCGGCGGCGTGGAAACTCGGGAAGAACCGCGCCCTGCTTCGCGCGAGGGAAAGCGCCAGCGCCACGACCAGATTGGCGAATTCCGGGGCGCTGTAGATCGCGTCGGGAGAAACGCGGCCAAGCAGGCCCGCGCTTCGCACGATGCCTTTCAATGTCGCCCACTTGCCATAACCCTCGCCGCGAATGGGGAGGCCGAAATCGACCAGATGTACGGCAGGCGAAAGCAGGGCGGCATTGGGCCCCTGCGCGTTCCAGGTAAAAAGCGTGACGTTGTGGCCGCGCGATGCCAGTTCGTTCGCCATCAGGACGAATACACGCTCGGCGCCGCCGCCCCTGAGGCTGGCAATGTGAAAGACAATCCGCTTCGCCATTTCAGGCGCGGCTGGCAATGACGTCCGGGCGGTTCGGCGGAAGACGCATGTCGCGCACGATACCCAGGGTAATGGCGAGCAACATGCCAAGGATCATGCCGCCAATGGCCCCCAGGCCGATCATCACGACCGTGCGCGGGGGCCATGAACGGCCCTTTGGCGGCACTGCGGTGGAAATCACCTGCACATTGGTGCTGTCGATCTGTTCGCGCTCGGTTATCTGGCGTGCCCGCGACAGGAAGCTCTCATAGATAGCCGTCTTCGACGCGGCGTCACGTTCAAGTTCACGCAAGGCGACCTCGGAATCGCTATCCGAGAACACGTTGCCCTTCAAGTCATTCATCTTGGCATTGAGGGAGGCCGACGAGGTTTTGGCGGCATCGAGATTGACCTTCGCCAGGCGCAGGGTGCGCGCGTATTCGGCGCTGAGTTGCGCGCTGACCGTGTTGTACTCCGTCTTCAGCCTGACGATCGACGGATGACGGGGGCCAAAGGTCATCGACTGCGAATCGATCTGCTGGCGCAGGCCGTTGGCCGTTGCGCGCAGCGCCACAAGCGCCTCCGACGTGGCGGGACCGGAATTGGTGCCGTTTGCGCCGGCGGCAAGCAGGGCGTCGTAACTTGCCTGCGCGGCGATGACGCGCGATTGCGTCTCCACGATCTGGCCGTTGAGCTGGGTCATGGTTTGCGAGGAAACAAGCTGCCCATTGCTGGTGGCCAGATTGTGGCTGCGCCTATAGGCCTCGACCTTCTCTTCGGCCGCCTGCACATCGCTCTTGAGCTGGCCCAGCCGCCCGTCCAGCGCGGCCGCGGCACGGCTGGCGCCGGAAGCCTCGGCGCTGGCCAGCTCTTCCTGGAAAGTCTTGACGATATCCTGCGAAATCAGGATCGCCTTAGCGGGGGTTTCCGCCGATACCATCAAGGTCGTGACAAACGACTTTTCATCCGCGATGCTGCTAACCCGTTCCGCCAGGTTCTTCAGGGCGGTAAGCTTTGGATCGGGTTTGGCGCCGTCCGTCCCTGTGCGGCTACGGTCCGCGTCGAAGAACTCCGGGTCACTGGCCAGGTCAAGATCGTCTACAACACGTGAAAGCACGCTGCCCGAGGTCAAGATGCGCTCTTTGCTGCGCGCGCTGAGCAGCTGTCCATCGACCTGGGCCGATTGCGGGTAAAGATCATTCGGAACAACCTGAAGATTGGCGGGATTGATGAGGATGTCCGTGGTCACGGTGTAGCGCTGCTTGCTCAGCAGAGCGTAGGCACCGCCGATGATCCCGCCGGCTATTGCCAGCAGGCATACCAGAGCGAGGCCGGCGCGCAGCCAGACAAACAGACGCCCGAAATCGAGTTCGAGAAGGGTTCCGATCTTGTTGAGCGTCACCGTCGTGACGGGCTCGGCTACAGGCGGCGCCACGGGTGCAGGCGACACAGGGGCCGACGTTACAGGGGCCGACGTTACAGGGGCCGACGTTACAGCGGGTGCCGCCGCATGTGCCATGATCGGCGCGGTTTGTTGCGGCTTTGGCCTGCTGGCGCGCCGCGCATTTTCGATCCGTTCATAGGGGCTAATGCCGGCGGCGGCCGCGGTTGGAGGAGGACCGGAAGCGGCGGACATCATGCTAACCCTTTAATATTCAATACGCACAGCCTGCTTTACGGAAACATCGTTAACATTTCATTTTCCAGGCGTGTCAGGCGCGTTCCGGAACAGCGATCTATCCACCCTTGGTCGGTATTCTGCCACGCCCGTCGTAGCCTGGCAAAGCGTGCAGGCGTTTCAAATGGAAATACAAGAGGTCGTCGCGAGGGCACCCACAAGGAGCGGGCTTTGGCGTCATGTCGCTGTTGATGCTGGTTGGCCTTGAAGGGGCGTGCCGGTTTGGCGCCCATCCGGCTTTCGATAAGCGAGCAACAAGATGACGAGCAGCATGATATCCGGCGCCTTCGAAGAGAGGGCATTGTTTGACAATGCCGCGAGAATGGACGCGGCCGCTGCGATATGGGCGGCCCGAGGCGTATTGCGCAGGAGCTTGAAAAGGAACCGGAAGAAAGCAAACGCGAAGAGCAAGGCGATCGGCAGGCCAAACAAAAGCGTAAGAACGACCGGCGTGCTTTCGATGAAGGGGAGGTTGAGCTTTTCGTTGACGATCTTCAACAACTCGTTGGGATTCATGCCAAGCAGGATGTCCCTCCATTCAACGAACTTGAATACATCGTAGATCTTGACGCGCGCGTCGTAATTTTGATCAAAGAGCGTATTGCTGAAGCGGTTCAGCAGCCCCGCCGAAAAGAGTATCGCAATCAGTATGGCGCCACCGGCCAGCGTCAGCATCAGCACCAGGAGTTTGGCCTGGCGTTGATGTCTGGGTGACAAGTCCGGCCAAGGCAGGAACACGAGCAGGAACAGGATCTCGCCGCAAGCGAGCAGCAGGGCGGTGCGCGCGCCCGAAGCGGCCGTGCCGATGAAGAGAATGAAGATGCAAAGCGCGCACACCCAGATACGCCACCGCGTCAATGCAACGAAACCTATGGCGGTGGTGCAAAGCGCGCCCAGCGCCAGCGGATGGGCCGACAGTCCGATCGGCCGAAAGTCCAGCTCAACGAGGGGATAGGGCAGGAATCGATGCTGGGTGACGGCCTCGATCGTTCCGATGATGGCGCTGAGGACAATCATGCCGACGATGACATTGCCAAGCGCCCTGCGCACATGGTCACCCAAGGCAAGCATGATCATCGCCGCGGCACAAGAGACCAGATAGGAATCGATTATGAAGCCGGCCGAGCCGGCACGGCCTATCACGAAGAGATAAGGCACCAGCCACAACAGCAGCAGCGAATATAACAATGTCGCCTTGAACAGCCTGACTTCATCGCCTTCGAGCCGAATTGGCCGGGTCGTGGCGATGACGACAAGCAGCAGAAAGATCGCATAGGTCCCGATATGCAGCTTTTCGGGAAACGACCCCCCCTCCGTCGAATAGGACATCACCATATTCATCAACTGCGGCGAGATGGTCGAGCGGAGCAGGAAAGCGAAGGCCGCGAGGAGAAAGAACAGGAGTGTGAGGGCGTCTTGGCGGCTGGCCTGCGCGGTCACGAACTGTTGCTCTGTGGGGGTGACACTCACGATTATCCGACCAGCGTTGCGGCTTGCGATTGAGACGGCAGGGGACGAACGCGCCCCCGGGTACATTTTCCTGCACGAACGTAAAGGAATATGGATAACCCGATCTTAACAGTGGCGATGCCCGGCATGGGCTATTTCATGAAGTCGGTAACCCACACTTAATTGGCCGGTCGTATTGATGGCGATGCTTTGCACGGCGTCCGACGCGCTGCCTGTGGACGGCACAATGGCATCAGGCGCCGGCAAAGCGCAGGAGATCAAGGTGAAGAAATTCTATTCGATTCAGTATCTTCGCGCCTGCGCCGCCTTGCTGGTTCTGTTCGCACACGCCTTTTCCTATCAGATTGGCGTGGACAATCTGATTATCGTGACGGCGGGCCGCCTGGGCGTCGTTCTGTTCTTTGTCATCAGCGGTTTCATAATGGTCCATATTACGGGAGATGGTCTGTTTTCCGCTGCCACCTTCCTGAAACGCCGAGCAATCCGGATCATCCCCCTTTACTGGCTTTTCACCAGCCTCGCCGCGGTTCTGGCGGCGCTCGTGCCAAGTCTCTTCCAGAAGACCGTCTTTACATGGCCCCACTATCTTCAGTCGCTCCTCTTCATTGTTCACGAAGCGCCTGGACGGGATAGCGCCAGTCCAATCCTCTCACTCGGCTGGACGCTCAATTACGAGGTATTTTTCTATATCGCTTTTGCGGTGTTCGCATTCCTGTCCGTGACCTCGCGCGTATTTGTGCTGACGGTCTTTTTCATTGCGATGTGGATAGCCGGGCTGTGGCTGGCTCCCACCAACCCTGTTATCCAGTTCTATCTCAACCCTTCTCCGGTGGCATTCGTCATCGGCATGTGGATAGGGCGGCGCTATTTGGACGGTGATTTCACTTCCGACATACGCCATGCCTGGATATTCGGCGTAATGACCGCTGCAGGCGTGGTGCTTTCATTCGTCGATGACGGTACGCCGCTCTTGGGTCAGATCAGCTTCGCGGGACAAGCAATGTGGGCGGCGGGCCTACTTCATCTCAGCCTCATTCTGGAGCCGAAACTCAAGCACTGGAGCCTTCTCGAGCAGTTGGGCGACGCTTCCTACGCGCTTTATCTGTCGCATATCTTCGTGATCGGCGCTGTGGCGTACCTGGCCAGACGCACCGTCGGATACGAGCATCCGACAACGGTATTGTTGGTGTCGGTGGTCAGCATCGTGGCAGCCTGCCTCGTCAGTCTGGTGATTTACGAGATGATCGAGAAGCCGATTCTTCAGACCCTGAACGGCAGAAGGAAGACGAGAAACACACCGCTTCCTCATATTGCCACGGAGAACAAATAAGCAGGCCAAGCAACGGGACGCTCACGGCTTTCAGCGCTTCAGTCAGCCCGCGCTGTCCACGACCTCGACATTGCCGGCGCGGTTAAGCGTATGAATGCCCGTGCGTGCCCATGCCGGACCCGCGCCGATCGGCCGGGGCGAGGCAAAACGGACATCGGACGCGTCGAGTCGCTCAAGCCGCATCAGCCCCAGACCACCGCCATAGGCCCTCGATCCGTTCTGCACCGGCAGCACCAGGGCATCGTCGTGGCGGATAAAGGCGCCGCCCGGCCGGGTGGCCGAATGATCGACGGCAATGGGATTGAGCGGATGGGCGACCCATGGCCCGCGCAGCGAGGGTGCGCAATAGACCGCCATCGTGTCCGACGCGCTGCCGTAGCCGAACCGCTCCGTTCCAACCAGCCAGAAGCGACCGTCGGATTCGAGCAGCGTCGCGTCGTTGAAATCCCTGTCCGCCATCAGCACCGTGTCGCGGACCCAGCGGTCGGGAAACTGCGCGGCGCGATAGAGCACAAGTTCGCGAGCCGAACCACTTTCGGGGATCATGAAAATCTCGCCATCGTGTGCGAACACCTGCGGATACGACAGGTGGTGCGCTTCCTCCAATACAACCCTTGGAACACCGAAAGTGCCATCGTCACCGAGCTCGGCGACGGAAATCACGCCGCGACTCGTCGCGTAGGGGAATTCCTCGACAAACAGATGATGGCGGCGGTCGGCCTCGAAGACGAACGGGTCGGCATAGAAGCGTTGGCCATCGTCCGGCAGGACTGTGAACGGTTTGCCGTCGAGTTGCCCGGTTTCGGCGATGCCTGGTCCGTCGATCACCCGATAGGCAACCTGCCAATAGAAGGGGCGTCGTCCCCGCCTGATTTTTTGCACGGCGCGATCGATCAAAGCCCTGCCAAAAAAGGGCACATAGTGTCGAACAAAACTGTCGTTCTTCAGGATCGGCACCGGGTTGTCGCTTACCGGCACAAGCTTGCCCGCAAAGAAGCGGGCGACGGTTTGCATGATCAGCGACATGGCGCCGGCGAGCAGGTCGTTGCAGCTTCGAGATAGCCAGAGCCTGTCTGCCAGCATCGGTCTAGCCTGGGCCACGACAACGCCATCGAGGCGAGCGCCAAGTTCAGGCAATTGTCCGCTCGCCAACATTGCGGCAACGCCGGCTGGAAAGCTGTTGCGACCGCAAAATTCGAGCCTCAGGACTGGCGCGTCTTGCCCCGTTGCGCTGGCAGTGAGATCTATGACGAGGTCCGGAGGGCCGCGATCGATGGGCGGCAACGGCTCGGACCGGCCCGCCAGCGAGGGACCGAAACGCCGGCTCTCGATCGCCAAGACAGTGTCCAGCCCCCGAGCGGTTGGCGCCGCCGCCGGCGCGTGGCAACTCGAGACCACATAACCTGCCGCATCCAACCGCATAAAAAGCTCATTTTCCCAGCGCCGGGATCCGACGGCGTGGCCGATGATTAAAATATTAGTCAACCCAAGTTATTCTCGTTAAAGCAAAAAATGGCTTGCTCTGGTATCTTTCCCCACAGTTCCTGGCAAGGCTTGCCCAAGGGGGGCTGCGGACTCTAGCGTTAATCATACGTTAATTTTTTTGAATACGAAGGCGGTTCAGGGCGCTATTGTTAGGCTGAAAGCACATGTCAGCCGGGCGCCCACGCTTTCGGTGACCAGGGTCAACCATGAACGCCGTTTCACATCCGAGATTGCCCTCAAGGCGAAAACTGCTGATCGTGTTCGGCACGAGGCCGGAGGCGCTCAAATGTTTTCCGGTGGCGCGCGCCGCGCTCGCCCATCCAGGCTTTACCACGGAAATATGTGTGACGGGCCAGCATCGCGAGATGGTCGATCAGGTCATTGAATTGACGGGCCTACCGGTGCACTACGATCTCAACATCATGCAGCCAGGTCAGACGTTGTTCGACGTGACCTCGCGCGTGCTCCTCGGAATGGCGGGGGTGCTGGAGAAGGCGAAGCCGGACATCGTCATCGTCCAGGGCGACACAACCACCGCGATGACCGCGGCTCTAGCTGCCTTCTACAAGCGGATTCCGGTTGCCCATATCGAGGCGGGATTGCGCAGCCACAACATCAACTCTCCCTTTCCGGAGGAACTGAACCGCAAGATTGCCGGCAACATCGCCACCTGGCATTTTGCGCCGACCACCGAGGCGCGCGACAATCTCATCGCCGAAGGAAAGGCTGCGAACACCATCTTCGTAACCGGCAATACCGTGATCGACACGCTGCTGCATTTCTCCAGCGAGATCGATGCCGACAAGCTGATGAACGCCAAGCTCGCCGCTCGTTTCCCCTTCATCGATCCGACCAAGAAAATGATACTCGTCACCGGTCATCGCCGTGAGAATTTCGATGGCGGCATCCAGAGAATCTGCACCGCGCTGAAGGCATTGTCGGCGCGCAGGGATGTGCAGATCATCTACCCGGTCCATCCCAACCCGAATGTGCGCTCCGTGGTCGAGGCCGAAATCGGGACGGTGCCGAACATCCACCTGATCGACCCGCAGGACTATTTGCCGTTCCTGTACCTGCAGAAACAGAGCTACCTGGTGTTGACCGACAGCGGCGGCGTGCAGGAAGAGGCGCCTTCACTCGGCAAGCCGGTGCTGGTGATGCGGGAAAACACGGAGCGACCCGAAGGGATCGCCGCTGGTACTGCCCGGCTGGTCGGCACCGATATCGAAAAAATTCTGGCCAATGCCAATAGCCTGCTCGATGATGAGAGCGTCTATCGCGGCATGGCGGAGAGGCACAATCCATACGGCAATGGCCAAGCTGCGAGCCGGATCGTTGAGGAATTGCTGAATCATGGCTGAAATCAAAACCGTTTCCGTTATCGGCATGGGCTATATCGGCCTGCCGACCTGTGCCATTTTTGCCAGCCGCGGACTCGATGTCATCGGTGTCGATATCAACGAGGCGGTGGTCGCGAAGGTCAACCGCGGCGAAATCCACATCATCGAACCGGACCTGGATGGTTTGATCCAGAAAGTCGTCGCCAATGGCAAGCTCAAGGCATTCAGTACGCCTCAGCCGGCCGATGCCTATATTATCGCCGTTCCAACTCCGATCACCCCGGACCGCAAGCCGGATGTCAGCTACGTGCTTGCGGCAGCGCGAAGCATCGCTCCGGTGCTAAAACGGGACGACCTGGTGGTGCTGGAATCAACATCGCCGGTCGGTACGACGCGTGTCATGACAGCGCTGCTCGCTGAACTGCGACCCGATCTCAAATTTCCCGTCGCACATGGCGAGGAAGCTGACGTCCTGGTCGCCTACTCTCCTGAGCGCGTGCTGCCGGGAAAGGTGCTGACCGAACTGATCAACAATGATCGCTCGATCGGCGGGCTGTCCCGAAAGTCTTCGGAGCGGACAGCGGCACTCTATTCAAGCTTCGTCGCCGGCGACCTGTTCATAACCCAGGCCGAAAGCGCGGAACTGGTTAAGCTGACCGAAAATGCGTTCCGCGATGTCAATATCGCCTTCGCCAATGAGCTTGCGGCGGTGTGCCAGGATCTGTCGCTCAACGTCTGGGAGGTAATCGATCTCGCCAACCGGCATCCTCGCGTGAACATCCTGCAGCCGAGCCCGGGCGTGGGCGGCCACTGCATTGCGATCGATCCGTATTTTATCATCGACGCCGCACCGAACAATACGCGGCTGATCAGTTCGGCACGGCGCATCAATTCCGAGCGACCCTTGTCGGTGGTCAGGGACATCGAGGCATTGCTCGACCCGACCCGCAAGCAGACGATCGCCTGTCTTGGCCTCAGCTTCAAACCCAATATCGACGATATGCGCGAGAGCCCGGCTGTCGAGGTTGTTAAGCTTCTGTCCAAGATTCCCAATATCAAGATCGTCGCTGCCGAGCCCAATGCGCGTCAGTTGCCACACGAGCTCGAGGGCAGCGGCGTCATGTTCACCGATGCACTTTCCGCTATTGACCAATCCGATATCGTCGTCCTGCTGGTCGACCATCGACAATTCAATCTGATCGATCCCGAAGCGCTCAAGGACAAGAAGCTCGTCGACACACGGGGCCTGTGGACCTGGCGCAAGGCGCGCAAGCCCGACGCCCGCATCGAAGGCAAGAAATCCGAAATGGAACGCTCGCAGTCTCTCGCTCGCACCGGAGAAGCGGCATGAACTCGCATGACCCGGCATGGGCGCAACACTCCCTATTGGCATCACGCCGCCGCGAGTTTCTCGGTGCGACCATCCATGCGCTGACCATGGCCGAGACGCTGGCCATCGCAGACGAGGCGATGGCGACGCGGCGGCCGCTTCATCATGTTGTCGTGAACGTCGCCAAGCTTGTGAACATGCGCAGGAATGCCGAACTGCGCGAGGATGTCGTCGGGGCGGATATGGTCAATGTCGACGGCAAAGGCGTGCTTTGGGGCGCACGGCTCTGCGGCGTCGAGTTGCCGGAGCGTGTGACGGGCGTCGACGTCATGATCAACCTGCTTGCGCTGTGCGCCAAGTGTGGCTATCGCCCCTACCTGCTGGGCGCTGAACAGCACATTCTCGACGCAGTTGAAAGCCGACTTGCCAGAGATCATCCGAGCCTGGCCATTGCCGGCCGGCGCAATGGGTATTTCAAGGCGGAGGAAGAGGCCGCGATCGTCGAGGCCATCAACGCTTCAGGTGCCGACTGCCTGTTTGTGGCGATGCCCACGCCGAGCAAGGAGCGCTTTCTCAAGCGCTATCGCGACGTACTCGCTCCGAGTTTCGTCATGGGCGTGGGCGGCAGCTTCGACGTCTATGGTGGAAAGGTCGCCCGGGCACCGAAACTGGTTCAGGCGGCGGGCCTGGAGTGGCTGTTTCGCGTGGCGCAGGAGCCGCGACGCTTGTGGCGCCGCTACTACGATACCAACACCGCCTATGCACTGCTGCTGTGGCGTGAGTTCTGGTCTCGCCGGGGACGCCGAAACGTCAATCCGTAGGCTCGCGACTTTCAGACAAGCATGCCTCATTGCGCGGGATTTATGCGATCCGGAGCCGTGCCCTTAGCTTGCCGATGAACTGCGTCACGGCCGCGGGGTGAAACAACCAGGTCAGTCCCAGGAAAGCCGCAGCGCCGGCGACACCGCCCGCCGCGAGCGGAAAGATCGCCGGCATATTGCCCAGCGCAGTGCTGGCAAGGCTGGCGGCCAGTCCGGTGCAGATAGAAATGATGGCCGAGACAGCGATGTCGCGCCAGGGAACCGGCACCGGCGTGAGCCTCTCGGCGATGACGATGCAGGCTGCAAGACCTGCCAGCGATCCGCCCGCCAACGCCAACGCCGCGCCAACCTCCGCCATGGTGGGGATCAACAGAAAAGACAGTGAAATCGTTGCCACCGAGCCGAAGGAATTGGCGATGATCAGCAACCACGGCCGCTTATGTGCGTGCACCACGACGCCATAAACGAAGCTTGTGAGATTGGCACAAAGAACGCTGAAGGCGATGATCGGAAACAGCAGACCGAAGCGACCATGGTATTCCGCGGGCAGCAGGAGTCGCGTGATGTCGCCGCTGAGCGCGATAAGCATTGCTGCGACCGGCAGGCAAAGGCGTATCATCAAGGCCATGAGTTGCGACAACAACCGCCCGGACGCCTCGGATCCCTCTTCGTCGAAGCGGCTGACCACTTCTGGAAATGCGCCCATGTTGATTGCGTTGGCGACCATATCGATCGGCTGCCGAGCCAATGCGTAGGCGGCTGCGAAGACAGCCACCGCGCCGGCATCGTAGTAGAGCTTGAGGAAGACGCGTTCAGCGCTGTTGAGACCGAAACCGACCAGCGCCATGATGACGAGGGGCACGCCGAGGGCAAAAAACTCCTTGTGGGTGAAGCGCGGCGGGCCGCCAATAACGCGCCCGGATGCCACCACGCACGCCACGATGCCGGCAATCAGCACGGCGAGGCTCGAGCCGAGCGATACCGTCAGAAACGAGCGTTGGAAGATAAGGATGGCGGCGATCGGCAAGGCCAGTTGCAGCAGGCCGCGCAGATATTCAAGCATCGAATAGAGGGAATGACGCTGCTGCATTTGCAGCACCGTCAACGCGAACCGGCTGATGGAGCCGGCAATCAGATAGCTGCAGACGGCGATTGCAAATTCGATCCAGCGCTCCGGCACGATCACCGCCGAGGCGATCACGGATATGATCAGGGCCAGCACCGTGGTGGCAAGCAATACCTGTCCGGCAAGCATCAGGCTGCCACGGCTGACGTCGCCTTTTCCACCAAGCCGCAGCAAGGCAATGCGCAGCCAGTTGGTAACGGCAACATCCGTCATTTCGCCCACGGTGACCACCAGGGTCAGCAGGCCATACTCGGTCTGGTCGATCAACCGCGTCATGACGACCAGCAGGAGCAGAGCGGAAACCCGCGTCAGCAGAATAGCTGGGCCATAGATGAGTGTGGAACGGAGCAGCAAAGGGTTGTCCCGGAAAATTTGCCGTCGATTAACCGTTGACCGACGGGTATTCCAGCATGATGACGGCAAAGGGTGAACGGATACAGTTTGAACCAAAAGATTTGTCGTAAACCTTTTTTGGAACCTTTGCTTTACGGTCACCCGGCATCCGCAATCCAAATGGTGTCATGTTGCAGCGTCTCGCCCACAATAGAAAAATACATGTCCTGGTCGCAACGCCCTCGGGCGTTTCGGGACAAGGCGGCATTGACCGGATCATGGGGGCGCTGAAGCAGGAGTTCGAACGGCAAGAGATCGCCGACATCGATCTGCGCTTTCTTTCCAGCCGTGGCCCGGGACATGTCGGGCTTTCGATCTTCTACATGCTTGGTTATTGCGCGCGGATGGTTGCGGCCCGCCTCGACAGACGCGCCGACGTCATTCACATCAATATATCGGTCTCCGGCAGCACCTATCGCAAGATGATTATCGCCGCCTGCGCCAGGCTGTTGTCGATACCGTATGTCCTTCATCTGCATGGGGCGCAGTATCAGACATTCTGGAAAGATGATCATAGTTTCATGAGCCGCCGTATCAGGGCTCTGTTCGAGCATGCCGGCCGGGTGATTGTCCTGGGGGGGCTTTGGCGCGATTTCGTCGCCAGCCGGGCACCGGCGAGCGGCGGCAATATTGTCATCGTTCCCAACGCCACGGCAGTTCCTTCCCTGGCGCATGTCGGCGGCGGCGATCACGTGCACATCCTGTTCCTCGGCCGCATCGGCGAGCGAAAGGGCGTGCCGCAGTTGGGCGAGGCGCTGGAGCGGATGAAACATCTCAGGGGTTGGCGTGCCACGATCGCCGGCGATGGTGAGGTCGAGCCGGCACGAGCGAGGTCGGTCGCTCTAGGGATTGCCGACCGTATTGCTTTTCCGGGCTGGGTGGGACCTGACGAGGTCGCATCACTGATCGCTTCGGCCGATATTCTGGTGCTCCCCTCGTTCGCCGAAAATCTGCCAATGTCGGTGATCGAAGGCATGGCGGCCGGCCTGGCTGTCGTGGCCACCCCGGTTGGCGCGGTCGAGGACATCATCACCCACGAACAATCCGGTCTGTTGGTGCCGCCCGGCGATGTGGCGGCGTTGACCGAGGCGTTAACTCGGCTGGTCGAGGATACGGCGCTGCGCGCGCGGCTTGGCGCCGCCGCCATGGCGGTGCACCGGGAAAGGCTTGAGCTTGCACCGTTTGTCGACGCGATCTGCGATGTCTGGAGATCGGTCGCGTCCGAGGCGCGATCGGTCAAGCGCTGACGCTGTCCTTCAGTGTCGTCACTGCGGCGGGCCAAGCGCGAATTCGCGGTGGAATATCTCCAGGTTCAAAAGCGCCCATATCAGTTTTTCGTGGTCCGCGGCGCGCTCGGCGTGCTCCCTGACAATCTGGTCCAGCTTCTTGGCGCTCAAATAGCTACGGATGACCGAATGGGACGAACACAGATGGTCCCGTACATAATCGCTCATCGGCCCGCGGAACCATTCGGCGACGGGCACCTTGAAGCCGATCTTTGGGCGGTTGAGGACCTCGTCGGGAACCATGCCGGCCATGCAGTCGCGCAGGATCTGTTTGCTGTGCAGGAGGCCCAGCCTGTAACGATCGGGCAGTTGGCTGACGAAGGAAACCAGATCGCGATCAAGGAATGGCATTCGCCCCTCGATTGAACCGGCCATCATCACTCGGTCGCCCCGTTCCAAGAGGTTGTCGGGCAACCACGATGTCTGATCAAAAAACAACACACGGCGCAGATGAGATTCCGTCACACTCGAAGAGAACGGGAAATCATTGCGGTCATGGCCGCAAGTGGCCAATCCACCGAGGAGCGAATCGCGTTCCCGCGCCGTCATGGCTCCAAACCAGGAGATCATCCGGGTGGCAAAGTCCCGTTCACCCGCGCTTCGGGCAAATATGTCGAACTTGGCCGATGCGCCGGGCAATGCGCGCATCAAAGGGGCGAGGAGATTGTTGTGAAGCGACGCTGGAACAAGTGACCGGTAGACACCCGCCAGAGACTCTGCGCGATGTTTGGGGTAGCCGCCGAGAATCTCGTCCGCCCCTTCGCCCGTAAGCACCATCTTGACGTCCCGCGAGGCTCGAACCGACATCAGGTAAATTGGAATGTCCGTACTTTGTGAAACAGGTGCCCCCCGATGGCGGACCATCTTGGGCAGATGATTCATCAGGTCATCCGCCTGGATGACGATTTCGCAATGATCGGTCTTGAAATGATCGGCGACGCGCCGGGCGAATGGAAGCTCGCTGTAAGCCTGTTCGCTGAAACCGACCGAAAACGTACGAATGGGGTTGTCGCTGTGCCTGGTCATCAGGGCAACGATTGCCGACGAGTCGAGCCCCCCGGACAGAAAGGCGCCAAACGGCGCATCACTGCGCATCCTGATCTCGACAGAACGGTCGAGCAATTCCAGAAATCGTCGCTTGGCGGTTCCTGGATCGATATCCGCTGTCAGATCGGTCTGATCCGGGGGCGCATAATAGCGCGTTTCCGTTACTTCCCCTTGCGACCACACAGCGTAGCTTCCCGGGTTGAGCTTGCGGATCTGTTTGAAAAGCGTCCGCGGTCCAGGCACGTAACGCCAGGTCAGATACTCGCGCACTCCATCCAGATCGAGCTGCTGGCCATCTGGCTGCGCAGACAACAACGCGCTGATCTCCGAGGCAAACGACAGCAAATTTCTGCCTTGCATGAGGTAAAGGGGTTTTTTTCCAAAGGGGTCGCGAGCGAGGATCAATTCGCGCCGTTGAGCGTCCCACAGCGCAAAAGCGAACATCCCGCTCAATCGGTCGAACATGGCTAGGCGCCACTGGTCATAAGCCCTGAGCAGCACTTCCGTGTCGGAGCGTGTGCGAAAACGGTGACCGAGACCGATCAACTCCTCACGCAGCTCGATGTAGTTGTATATTTCGCCGTTGAAAATAATCCGGAGCCGTCCGTCCTCGGTCTGCATCGGCTGATTTGAATCGGCGTTTAAGTCAATAATCGCCAGGCGGCGATGCACCAATGCCAACTGGTCCTCGCCTGTATTCAGGTCCAGGAGTTCGATGCCTTCGGCATCGGGACCACGATGCTGCAAGGCATTCGACATCCCGACGGCCCGATCTTGCGGCTTCTCGACCCTGCGCCCAATCCAGCCGGCAATTCCGCACATTCTTTCCCTTGGCCCTCTTTCCCTTGTTTGCGTCTGATTGAGGACACCAATCTACAGCGAATATATTAAATAGCTGCTCGGTGGAGTGATTTTAAAACTGAGCCTGATTTGGTTCGATCAGGCCCTCTCGGCTGCAACTGGAGGCGACAGTCCTTGGGTTTCACGCGATTGATCGCCAGCAACCAGGCAGACCGCTCCAACCGATCCTGACCCGATGACGAGTCATGGCAGGCCCAGTGCCCGCAACATATCCCGGTCCGGGATCGCAGGCCCCTTGGGTTGGATAACACTCATTCCGTAAGGATTGGAGAATTCCCAGGCCGACCACGGCATCGCGAAGCGTTCCGCCTCTCTGCGCACTGCCATGAGATAGCGCAGGCGATCAGCATCGAAAGCTCCCATGCGGCCATCCGCAGACATCAAGATAACGCCGAATTCGCCCACGAACAGGCGTCGGCTCGCTATGCCATGGGCTTCAGCCCAGTCGACCGCCTGACGGAAACCCGCTTCGAGCTGGCTCTGCCCCCAATTCTGCTCAAAGTATCGGGCGATCGTTTCACGCGCCGAGGCCATGTTCATCACCTCTTCGATCTGGCTCAAGCCGGCGGCGTCCATCTGCGCCTTGAGGGTTTCGGCGACCACTTCGGGCGTGCTGGCGTCGGCAGGCCAGGGAAGGCCGGAGGAGAAAGCGTTCTTGTCATCGGCCCGCTGGTGCGTGAAGCTGTGCGGATCATACATGTGGAAGCTGTAATAGACGTTGGGGTCGTCGAAGTTGGGGTCCAGGTTGACCAGTCCGGCGATGCTGCCGCCGCAGGCGCCGGTCGCGACGATGGTGAGTTCGCTGCTGACGGCGCGAATATCGCGAACCGTGCCTGCCATGATCCGCTGCCAGTCATCGCTGCCGCTTGAATCGCAAGGGTAGTAGGCGGGCTCGTTATAGGGCTCGAGGGCGACCTTGTCGGCGCCAATTTTGATCAGCATGGCAGCCACCGCCACTACCATTTTGCGATAGCGGGCAACACCCTCGCTGTCGGCCCCGCCATAGATCATTTCCATGCTGTAGGCCGGAACCTGGCTGACGCCATGCAGATCGAAAACCACCTTGAGCCCGCTTGAAACGACCCGCTGCACCGCAGCGGCAAGCATGTCCAGCGCCTGTTGTCGTTTGGCGCCCTCGCTGGCAAGCAGAGGGCCAGGGTCGACACTCAGCCGGACAAAGTCGAAGCCCATGGATCGAATGCGATCAAACTGGTCGCCGTCCGGCCAATCGGTGAGCGGCCTGCCGCCCGCAAGCCATTCCTTCTCGCTGCGATAGGGCGGCCATTTGTAGGAACCATCTTTCTCCACCGGCGACCAGTTGAGCCATTCATGGACGCCAACGCCGCGCTCAAGCGGGATCGGCGCCGCCTGGGCTGACAAAGCCATGCCAAGCGCGCACGCTATGACGTAGACAACTTTTCTCATCGCAAAACTCCGCGTCATGGCCGAAGATATTAACCGCGGGAACGGAAAAGAGGATGCCGCCACACGCTTTTTCGAAACGGGATGGTGTATGAGGATCAAAATCTTGGCGGAGCGCGGATGAGGGTCGGGTGGTATTTCAACCGATTGCGCAGCATGGAGTTGGCCGAGATATTGCATCGGTTGGACGAGCAGCGCCGGAGGACCGTTTCGCGCCGCCGCGACAACGGCTGGCAGCGCTATGCGTCGCCGCAGTTGCACCCGGTGCTGCACGGATTGCGGAATGCTGTGCCGGCCGCTGCGACACCAGCCCAGCGGCAAGCCATCGAGGCGGCTGCGCAAAACACTCTTCGGGGCCAGTTTTCAGCACTTGGCCAGACCTGGCCACAGCGAGACCCCTATACTCTCTTTCCACCCGAGCTCTGGCGCCTTGATCCGGTGACCGGCCGGCTTTGGCCAGGCCCCAAGACCCATACTTTCGATATCGATTTTCGCCATGCCACCGGCCGTGGCGATGTAAAATATGTCTGGGAAATCAACCGGCTGCAGCAACTGCCGCCACTGGCTGCCCATCTGCTTCTCACCGGCGATGATCAATCCCGTGCGGCCATCGAGGCGGCGATCGAGAGCTGGCATTTCGCCAACCCACCATTTCGGGGCGTTGGCTGGGCCTCGGGCATCGAGGTCGCGCTACGAGCCATCAGCCTGATTGTCACGCTCGACCTCGTCGGCGACCGGCTTGGCGCGGCGACGCGAGAAAAAGTCGGTGAAATACTGGCGGCAAGCGCCTATTGGCTGCCGCGGTTTCCCTCCCGTTTTTCGTCCGCCAACAACCATCTCGTCGCGGAACTGGCTGGCCAATATCTGATCGGTCTGGCTTTCGGGGCCGAGGTAGCTCGCGAGTCGCTCCTGGCTGAGGTGCTCAAACAGATCCTGGCCGATGGCGCCGGGGCTGAGCAGACCCCGACCTACGCCGCCTTCAGTGCCGAGCTTTTCCTGTTGTGCGCTGCGGCGGCGCGCCAGGCGGGACTGCCTTTTCCTCAGCCCGTCGAAGCGCGTTTGGCCGCTTTCGCCAACTTCGCAGGCTGGCTCCCGCCGAAAACCAGCGGCTTCGGCGACAATGATGAAGGCCGCGTGATCACGCTGGGGGGCGAAACCGATTATGTCGGATCGGTCGCGGCCGCCATCCATGGTTTTCTACGGATGCCGGGCAGCGCACCGGAGCCTGGCGATTTTCGCGCGCTTTTCTTCGGCGCGCCACCGCGGCCGGCGCCGGTGCCGAATGGATTGCATACATTCACGCAAGGCGGGCTCTCCGTCTGGCGCGGCGAGATGAATGGTCGCAACGTCCATCTGACATACGACCACGGCCCGCTGGGCTACCTTTCGATAGCGGCGCACGGTCATGCCGACGCGCTGTCGCTCACCCTGTGCATTGACGGCGATCCGGTGCTTGTCGACCCCGGCACATGGCTCTATGGTTCGGGGGGAGGCTGGCGCGACTGGTTCCGCTCGACGCCGGCGCACAACACGCTGAACCTAGAGGGTAAAAGCCAAAGCATCATCTCCGGGGCGTTCAACTGGTCGCACAAGGCGGTTGCGACATTGGTGGAGAGCGAGCCGGGGCCGCACTGGAGGCTGTGTGCCCGACATGACGGGTACAAAGGCCGCTTCGGCGTTGTGCATCAACGCGCCGTGACACGCGATGGCGACGGCATCCTCGTGACCGACCAACTGCTCGGCGGCAGCCGCGTCGCTGAGATCGTCTTCCAACTCGCCGCCGACCTCCACGCCAACAGGGATGGAAACATTGTCACGGTATTGCGCGGCGCTGAACCTTTGATGACTATCCACTTTCCAGACGCAGCGATCCACATCCGTTCCGGCGGCGACACACCGGGCCAGGGCGGCTGGGTTTCGCCGCGTTTTGGTGCAAGGCAGCCAGCCGAACGCCTCGCATGGCGTGGCCAAGTAGGCGAAAAGGGAGTAGTCATCCGGCTCGCGCCAAGTCCGCCGCAGACCCGATAACGGGCAGGTTGCAGGCGCAGCGTTCGACATTAATTACGTTCAGATATTTAGCGGTTTTGACACCGTTGATCTGCTAATTTGGCCATGATTGTTTTGCCAGTCGCATCCCGATACACAGTTGCGGGCAGCATATGCTGGGCCTGGCAATATGTGCTTCGCGACGAGCCGGATCGCCATTTCACCACCTAGGAGCCACTGCATCGATGTTTTCGGAATTCGCCAGAGTGATCGTGGAAAAACTCTCACACATCAATCTGCTGACACTCGGTCTCCTGTTGCTCACGGCGCTGGGGAGCGCGGTGGTCGCCTACTGGCGAACGGTCGAACAGAAATCCTTCCGGGACTTTTTCGACTTCGCCTTTCCCGCGGAAGTCATCATGCACCCATCCGCGCGAGCGGACGCATTGTTCTGGATCACGAAAAGGCTGGTGATGCCCTTCCTGCTCATTCCCGCCGGTGTCACCTTCGTTGCCGCCACGGGATATGCAACAAACCAGGCAGTCGGCTGGCTCTTCAGCGTCTCGCAACCGCTGATACCCGGCCCCGCCGGTCCAGTGACGATCATCCTTTTCACCGCAACCATGCTCGTTGCTTACGATATCTCCTACTACCTCTATCACGTTGCCCAGCACCGTTTTCCGTTCCTGTGGGAATTGCACAAGGTGCATCATTCGGCCGAAGTGATGGTTGGGATCACCAAGGACCGGGTTCACCCCCTGGACGATTTGATGAACCGGATCTGGGACGGCGTCATACCGGGGATCAGTTTCGGCTTGTGGAGCCTGATTGCGCTTAATCCGGCCGAGATCGCCATATTTGGCATCAACGTCTATGTCATTCGCAACATTCTCATGATGGACTTTGTTCGCCACACGCATCTGAAGATTTCCTTCGGCCGGTTGAACGGCGTCATCTTGTGTCCGCACTGGCACCAGGTGCATCACAGCGTCGACCCTCGCCACTACGACAAGAATTTCGGGCTGCTTTTTTCATTCTGGGATCGCATATTCGGAACGCAGTTCATCCCGGATCCGGACGAAGACCTCAAGTTTGGACTGATAGATCGCGACGTACGCGACTATCAGTCGCTTTTCGGACTTTACGTGCTGCCGCTCAAGAAAATGGCAAACCATATCATGCGACTTTTTCAAAAGCGCATCGATGTCGCGCAGCCGCAGGACCGTCTCCAACCATGAACAAAATGGCTTCGATTGACGCTGTTGGTGCGGAGCGACTGGAAATCGTCAGTTCGACGGATCGCCTGGCCGCCATCGAAGCCGAATGGGTAGACCTATGGCATCGTACCCATGCACTGATCTTTCAGAGCCATGCCTGGGTTTCGGCATGGTGGAGCACCGTGCGTGACCGCGACCGGCGCTCGCTGCGGATCGGCCTGGTATGGAGCGATGACAGGCTGGTCGCTGTCATTCCCCTGGCGATCGGCAGACGAAAAGGACTTCGGCTCCTCGAATGGGCCGCCAATAGCTATACGGACTATGGTGATATTCTTGTCGCGCCGGAATGCTCCCTATCGGCCCTCCAGAACCTCTGGAACCGGATCTGTTCGGCGGGTGGCTTCGATCTTGCTTTTATCAATCGTCTGTCGCCGGATGCGGCAGCCCGCAGGATTTTTACACCGGGCTCTTCCAGCGGCGTCAAGCTTCGCGCCAATCACCGGGAGGAAGTCAGTTATCGCGTCGCTGGACAGTGGGCCAGCGGAGCAGCATGGCTGGCGGACCAGCCGAAAAAGATGCGCCAGAACTATCGGCGCGGCATCAAGATACTGGAAGAAACAGGCGAAGTGAAATTCCGCCTCCTGTCGGCCGACGAGCCGCTGCAGCCATTGCTGGAGCGACTGTCGGCGCTGAAGCGCAGATGGCTGGAAAAGCACACGCGTGAATCCGACCTTTTCGAAGAGGGCGAGCCGGTTCTTGCCGCCCTGGTGGACGCGCTGTCACGCGCCGGTGTGCTGCGCATTTTCGTACTTGAATGCAATGGTGCGATGGTCGCGGTTTCCATCAACATCGTCCAGCACAACGTCATGATGGCATTCGTTACCACCTACGACCCTGACTTTAGCCGAGCGTCGCCGGGTGCGGTCCTGATTACGGAGTATATACAGTGGTCGTTTGATCACGGCTTGGGATTGGTCGATTTCCTCTGTGGCGGAGAGGCCTTCAAACATAGGTTTGCAACACAGGCCGTTACCCTCCAATCCGTTCTTGGGGCACGCACTGTGCAGGGCGCGCTCGCTTCTCTCGCTGATCGTATCTGTCAGACGATCCGCGTACGCTCACGCGGATTGGCGTCGGCGAATCCAGAGCGCCCGCCCGATGAGACTGCTTAATTTAGCTGGATAACTTGGGCATAAGCCGCCGAGCGTTGAGGGCTGGCGTGCGACATGGGCGCGCCATTCGAAAATCCGCGTCGATTGCGCCTCGGAATTGGGACCGAATGGGTCCGCAGGTGCAGACTTCAATTCCCGCAAATCACGTCTCTCGAGGCGCAGTTTGTCGTCTGCGAAGCGTTGCAACACGTTCGTTGGCGTCACAACGGTAGCAGGCTAGGTCCTGAGAATCATTGAAGATTTTTTCGGACAGGGCGCTACCATAGGTCGGCGTTTTTACTATGATTTCAGTAGCTTAGGTAGGCTGGTAGCGGGAGAGCGCTACCGCCTTTCCGCCCACTCGTCGAACTACCGGTTCCTGCTTAGGTGCTGCGGCTGAGCTGTGTCGCTGCAATCTCCCGCCAGACATGCGCGCCAGCATGACATATGATGAACGTGACAACCCAAGGAGTGTGAGCCGGAGTCGATGTCTGGACGCCCCGGGTTCGGAACTGCGCTGCGGATGGCCAACGCATGGAAAAGGAGTGCCTGTCAGTTCAGGGTTCTACCGTTCCCTGCCGCGCTGCCCAGTCGAACGGGTAAAGGCAATAGAAATAGCCGGTACGCTCGGTGGCGATGTATTTCAGGTGGGTGGCGTTTGGCAGCCAGACGATATCGCCGGGATTGCACTCATGGCGACCGTCGTCCAGTTCGATCGTCAAGGTGCCCTCGTGGATGAACAGCACCTCGTCGTAGGTCACGGTCCAGTCGATCGAGGCGTTCTCGAGATACTCGATGCCGCCGCCCATGGTCCGACTTATATCGGCATTGATGACGCGGGCAATCGAGGATGTGCCAGTCGGTGTGACCGACGGCTTCAGGGTCAATTCGCTGTGCTTGAAGATCTTGGCCTTGGACACCGTTTATCCTTTCCTTGCGCGGAGGTTGGCTTTCGAAGGGGTGACGCCGGACGGGGCCAGTCCCGCGAGCCATCTGGTCAAGAGGTCGGGTTTTCGGCCGGCATGTTCGAGATCGTCGCGCCGCCGCACCGCGCCACGAACGAAATGCGCGCCGACGAACCGGAATGGTTCGGATGGGAAGCCTCGCGTCACTGGGCGCACGAGCGCCGAATGGGTGAGCTCGGATTCGCCGCCGGTCAACAGGCCGGTCAGGATCTTGCCGCCGAGATAGGCCATCGTCGTGCCGTTGCCGGAGAAGCCGTAGCCGTAGACGATGTCGCGGTTGGCGGGCAGGGCGCCGAACAGTGGCACGCCGCTGACGGTCCGATCGATCGGGCCGTTCCATGATGTATCGAGCGGAAAGTCGGCGAGCGCCGGGTGACCATCCCGCAACGCGCGGCGCATGTCGGCGACCCGTGGCGATAGACCATGAAACCGCCTGTCGACGATGCCGCCGAGGCCGATGACGCCGCCACTGACGCCGACAGACAGCCGACCATCGCGCGTCGGCGACCAACCGCCGACGAAAACGCGGGAATCGATCATCAGCGGCGCGCGGCGGTAGCCGATCTTGTCGAGAAGGTCTGGAATGGGTTTTGACATGGCGTCGTCGCTGGAGATGTTGAAGATTGCCGGCGCCAGTTCTCGAATGGCGCCGGACCATGCATTCATGGCAAGCACAATCTTGCCGCAGGACACAGTGCCTCTCCCCGTCTCCACCTTGAGCGTGCCGTCGCGCGAAAACCGCGTCATCGGCGACTTTTCATAGATGCGCACGCCGCGTGTTAGTGCTGCCCGGCGCAGGCCGCGCACGAGGAAACCGGGATGCACGGTTGCCGACGACGCATCGAACGCGCCGCCGAGGTGGCTCGTCGTGCCGGCTATCGCTGCGATCTCGTCGCGCGAAACTCGTCGCGCCGGCACGTAGCCATGCGCCGCCAGCTTGTTCAACGCGTCGTCCCAGGCGCCAAGCTGGGCTTCGCACGTCGCACCCCAGATCCAGCCGATGCGATCAAACCAGCTGTCTATTCCCTCGGCCTTGCAGAAAGCCTCGATGCCGCGGATTGCGGCTTCGGATGCCTTGATGATCGAAAGTGCATCGTTTCCGTCGCGCAGCGCGGCGAGCGCGCTGTATTTCGTCCATGCCGAGAGCACCATGCCGGAGTTGCGGCCGCTCGGGCCACCGCCGCAAATGTCGCGCTCGACGATGACAACATCGAAGGCGGGATTGTGCTCCTTGAGGCGTATAGCGGTCCACAGGCCCAGATAGCCGCCGCCGACGATGCAGATGTCAGCCTGCGTCGCCTCTTCGAGCGGAGGCGCAAGGTCTGGGTCCTCGGGCAGGGCCTGCCGCAGCCAATGGCTTCGCCAGACGATGTCCTTTTCCGTCAGTTGCATCACGATGCGCCTCTGGCTGATAGGCGGCGCTCCACGAGCCTGACCCAAAGGCTCGCGCCAATCGGCAGGATTGCGTCGTTGAAATCGTAGTTGGTGTCGTGAGCCGCGGCCTGGTGCGCATCGTCGGCCTGGCCGAGCAGGAAATAGCAGCCGGGCCGCTGTTCCAGCATGTAGCAGAAATCTTCAGAACCCATCTCGGGAGGCGGATCGATGACGAGACTTGCCGGTCCCATCACCTCGTTCACAATCGCGATCATCGCGTCGGCTTGCGCCGCAGTGTTTATCGTCGGTGCGAAGGGCGTTTCGTAGCGGAGGTCGACGCCGGCGCCAAAAGCTTCAGCTTCGTTTTTCGCGATGCGGCGGATTGCCGTCTCCAGCGCCTTTTGAACCTGGTGGTCGAAGGTGCGCACGGTGCCGGTCAGAAACGCCGTATCGGGGATGGTGTTGAAGGCTTCGCCTGCGCGCAGGCTGCCAACGGTGACGATTGCGGGAGAATGCACATCGGTGACGCGGCCGGGCAGGGCTTCGATTGCCAGCAGGATGCGCGCGGCGATGGGGAGTGGATTGATCGCCAGATGCGGCATCGCCGCATGGCCGCCCCTTCCGTGGACGACGATCTCGAAGCGATCGGCCCCCGCGGCCACCGTTCCGCGGTGGACGGCGATCTCGCCGAGCGGCCGTTCGCAATTGTGCAGCGCGTAGACTTCATCGCAGGGGAAACGCTCGAAAAGGCCCTCGTTCAGCATGGCAAGCGCCCCACCTCGACCCTCCTCGGCCGGCTGGAAGATGAAATGCACCGTGCCGGCGAAGTCGGGCGAGCGAACAAGCGCCGAGGCTGCGCCGAGCAGCATAGTGGTATGGCCGTCATGGCCGCAGCCATGCATCCGCCCGGGGGTGCGGGACGCATGCGCCAGCGGCCGTGCCTCAGTCATCGGCAGGGCATCCATGTCGGCGCGGATGCCAAGGCTGCGACCAGCGCCAAGCCTGCCCCTGAGCGTGCCGACGACACCTGTGCGTCCGACGCCTTCGGTCGTCTCGATGCCCCACGCGCGCAGTTTGTCCGCCACGAAACGGGCCGTCTCGAACTCTTCGAAACCGAGCTCGGGATTGGCATGGAGATGCCGCCGCCACGCCGTCATCTCGGTCTCGAGTTGCTGCACCGGCGGAACCAGTTTCATGCCGATGCCTTTGCGCGGAGAGCTTGCGAGCGGCTCTGCAGGATAGCGATGAGCCCAAGCAGGATCGCCGAGAAAGCCATCAGCAGCACGGCGACAGCCGCGATGGCAGGGCTGATGGACTCGCGCACCCCGGAGAATATCATGCGGGGCAAGGTTCGCTCCGCGCCCGTCGAGAGGAAGCTTGCGACGACGACTTCGTCGAAAGAAATGATGAAGGCGATGATGGCCCCTGTAACGACGCCCGGCGCTATCAGCGGCAGCACCACCTTGAAGAAGGTGCGCATGGCGCCGGCGCCCAGCGATGCCGCCGCACGAACCAACGTCCGGTCGAAGGTCGAAAGACTGGCGACGACGGTGGTTAGCATCACAGGCACGGCCATCGCCGTGTGCACCAGAATGATTGATAGCTTGTTGCCAACGAGTCCCAGCGTGGCGAAGAATGAAAAGGCCGCGACGCCGACGATGACGACCGGCGTCACCAAAGGCGCGGCGATGATCGCGTAGAGGATCCGTTTCCCGGCAAAATCACCCCAGGCGAGCCCGATCGCCGCAGGTATTCCGAGCAGCAAAGCCAGAACCGTGGTGGATAGCCCGATGACGACCGAGTTCCACAGCGCGTTCGGCCAGCGCTCGTCGATCCACAGTTCGGCATACCAGCGCAACGACCAGCCCGGCGTCGGAAATGCCAGCGAATTGCTCGAGGTCAGCGACATGGGGACCACGATCAGCAGGGGCAGGATCATGAAAGCCAGCAACGTCGCCGCATAGGCATACATCAGCCCTTTCCGGAAGCGGTCGGCGCTCATGCGACATGCGCCTTGCTGCGGAAGAGGACGGATGCCGTCCAGAACAGGAACGCAAACAATACGAGGATCATCAGCAGTTGCAGGGAAAGCGCTGCGCCCATGCCCCAGTTCAGCGTGCTGTTGGTGTAGAAGGCTATGTAGCTGGAGATCATCTGGTCTGTCGGCCCGCCGACAAGCGTCGGGGTGATGTAATAGCCGAGCGCGAAGACAAAAACGATCGCCCCGCCGGACAGGATCCCGGGCAGGATCAACGGCAACTGGACGCGGCGCCACGCCGTGAGCCACGGCGCCCCCAACGACAGCGCCGCGCGCATGTAGGTGGTCGGAACCCGCCGCATGACGGCGACGACGGAGAGGACCATCATGGGCAGCAGAACCTGAACCATCGCCAGATACAGCGAAAAGCGGGTGTAGATGAGGTCGAGGGGTTCGCTGACGATACCCAATCCGAGCAGTGTGGAATTCACGGGACCGTTCTTCTGCAGCACGATGATCCAGATGACGGTGCGCACCAGCAGCGATGTCCAGAGCGGAAACAGGATCAGCGCGAACATCAGCTTCGACCAGGCAGGCGGCGCGCTGACGATCGCCTGCGCCAGCGGCACGGCGAGCACCGCGCAGATGACCGTCACCACGATGCTGATCCAGATCGTACGCAGCAGCGCGTCGACGAAGATGGCGCGGTCGGCCGAAACGGCTTCGATCGAATTGTCCGCGCCGCGCTTCAGGTCGAGGCTCGCAAGCAGATAATAGTCCGTTCGCGCGCTTTGCTGACGCGCTATGACCTGCCAGAGATCGATGTTTTTCCAGCCGGCCTGTTTGGCGAGCACCTCGTCGCGCACGGGGCGCATGCCGAGCTTGCCGTCGGCCGCATCCTTTGCCGTCTTGATGACGAGGAAACGGCTACCGACAACGCGCTGGTTCACGAGTTGCGCCAGGACGCCTTCCTTCCCGGCGCGCCGCGCGTCGGCCAGGTCCTCGACGAGTGCTGCAAAGACGGGTTCGCCAGGCAGGCCGCTCTCTGCTTTCCAGCCGGCAAGAGCGGCAATGGTGCGCGGCAGGTTGTTCGAGAAATCCGAGTTGTCGACGGCCAGAGCGAGGAAGCGCGCCACCGGCCACAGAAACAGAATGACGACGAATAATATAAGCGGAGCCGTCAACAGGGCGAGCATGCCGCCCCGTTGGCGTCGCTTCATAGCCGGTTTTGTCCCGACCAACATGCCCAAGTTACTTCGCGAGCCAGGCCTTGAAGCGTTCTTCCAACGCTTCCTTGTGCTCGGTCCAGAAGTCGTTGTCATAGGCGGCGCCGTACTGGAGGTGCTCCGGCGACGTCGGCAGGTTGGCCTTCCAGTCCGCGGGAATGAGGTCGGCGGCTTCCTTGCGGCCGGTGCCATAGGCATAGAGCTTGGAGAAGCCGGCCTGGTTTTCAGGGATGGAGAACCACTTGAGGAGATCCAGCCCGCCTTGCTGGTGCGGTGCGCCCTTCACCACGGCCCAGTAGTCGGTGCCGTAGAAGAAGCCGGCGTCCCACGCGATGGCGTAGGGCTTCTTCTCGTTGATGGCTTCGTTGGTGATGCGTGCATTGAACGCGTCGCTGAGCGTCACTTCGCCGCTGTCGAGGTTCTGGATGCCCTGCGTCGTGGTGGACCACCAGACGACGTTCGGCTTGATCTTGTCGAGCATGGCGAAAGCCCGGTCGACACCTTCCGGCGTGGCCAACACCTTGTACATGTCCTCGCGTTTCACGCCGTCGGCCATGAGCGCGTTTTCCAGCGTGAACTGCGCTTGCTGGTAGAGGCCGCGCTTTCCTGGAAATTTCTCGACGTTCCAGAAGTCCGCCCAACTCTTTGGCGCGGCGTCGCCCTTATAGACATCGGTGTTGTAGGCAAGAACCGTTGCCCATGTGTCGGACGCGACACCGCATTCATGCAGGGTGCCTGGGAGATAATTCGCCGCGTCGCCGGTGATCTCGGGCGTCAGCGGGACGAACAGGCCTTCGGCGCAGCCGACCTCCATGGCGGGCGCTTCCACCGAGACGACGTCGTAGGTAATGTTGCCCGCCTGCACTTGGGCACGCACCTTGGCGACCTCGCCGCCCCACTCTTCCATGATGATCGGGACGCCCGTCTTTTCGGTATACTTGTCCCAGACTCCATCCTTGTAGGCCTTGTCCCATGTACCACCCCAGCCGACCACCGTGACGGGATCGGCCGCGGACGCGGCAAAAGTCGAGGTCGCGAGGCAGATAGCGGCGGCAGATACGGCTTGCAGATAAGTCCTCATCGCAGTTCCCCTTTCTTATCGTTGCGGATTTGATCAAATTTCAAACGCAAAATGGATTGATTAGCAACAGGAATTTGCGATAGGGTGCAAAAAAGTTAAAAAGACAAGGGGATTTGATCGAATGCTGCAAGGCACTAGAGACGTGCGCGCCAATGTCAGTCTCGCTGCTGTTCTGGACGAGGCGCGACAGTGTTTCGCTGACGCCAACCCAAACAGCCTGGCGCGTCAGAACGAGGCCGCGGCATCGTTGCCGGGCGGCAATACGAGGGCTGTACTTTGGTACCCGCCATTCCCTGTTTCGTTCGTCTCCGGCGAGGGCTGCAGGGTGACCGATCTGGACGGCCATACCTATGTCGACCTGGTCTCGGAATACAGCGCCGGCTTCTACGGCCACTCCGACAAGGCGATTTCGGCGGCCCTTGTGGACGTCATACAGGGCGGCATCATGCTGGGTGCACCCAACCGCTACGAGGCGCGCCTGGCAGCGGCGGTGGTCGAGCGTTTTCCAGCCATCGAGCGCGTGCGCTTCTGCAACTCGGGCACCGAGGCGAACATCATGGCGATTTCCGCCGCTCGCGCCATCACGAAGCGTTCGAAGATACTCGCCTTCCGGGAAGGCTATCACGGCGGCGTACTGACTTTTGCGCATGGCGGCTCACCGCTCAATTTGCCTTTCCCCTTTGTTTTCGCCGACTACAACGATAGTGCAGGCGCCGTGGCGCTCATCAAGGAACAGGGCGACGAGCTTGCCGCCGTCATCGTCGAACCGATGATGGGCGGCGGCGGCTGCATCCCGGCGACACGCGAGTTCCTGCAGGCGCTGCGCACAGCGACGAAGGAGACCGGCGCGCTGCTGATCTTCGACGAGGTCATGACCTCGCGCCTCGACTATCGAGCGCTCCATGGTGCGCATGAAATTTTTCCCGATTTCGTGACGCTCGGAAAGTACATCGGCGGCGGTGCGAGTTTTGGCGCATTCGGTGGACGCGCCGACCTCGTCGACCGCTTCGATCCGGCTTTGCCTGGTGCGTTCTCGCATGGCGGGACGTTCAACAACAATATTCTCAGCATGGCTGCTGGTTTCACCGGTCTGACGCAGGTGCTGACGCAAGAGGCGAGCCGCGCCATCAATGCGCGCGGCGATCGCTTGCGTGAAGCGATGAACGTCTCCCTTGAACGACATGGCGTCGAGGGCATCGTCATAGGGCGCGGGTCGTTGATGAACCTGCATTTCGTCAGGGGGCCGGTGGACAAGCCGGCGCGGCTCGACGATGCCGATCCATCGGTGATTGCGCTGTGGCATATCGAGATGCTGTTGCGAGGGTACTACGTGACGCCGCGCGGCATGCTGGCGTTGTCACTGCCATTTGGCGACGCCGAACTCGACGGCTTCGCCGCCGCATTCGACGATTTCCTGTCGAGCAACCTCAAAATACTGCCCCGCCGGACAAACTGATGCTCGATCGCAAGGATGCCACCGCCGGCTCGGCCGCGCAAAAGACAGCTCATGTTCGTGTCCATACGGGCTTGAAGGAAGCACTGATGAACGGTGACTTCCTGCCCGGCCAAAGACTGGTCGTGCGACAGCTTGCCGAACAGTACCGGACCAGCGCCATGCCGGTGCGCGAGGCCTTGCGGCAACTCGTCAGCGACGAGGCGATGTTCGACCACCCAAACCGGGGCGTCATCGTCCCCGAGGCCACGGTGGCGCGTATTTCGGATCTCGTGCGTGTGCGCTGCAGCGTCGAAGGGACCGCGGCCGAATGGGCTGCGACGACCATCACGCCCGAAGAACTCGATGAATTGGCGAAGCTGAACAGCCTGATGCGCGAGTGCGTCGAGAGCAACGTCATGGCTAACTATCTCGGCCTGAACAGGCGGTTCCATTTCACGATGTACCATGCCGCGCGGTCACCTCTCATCCAGCAGATCATCGAGAAATTGTGGCTGCAGGCAGGACCGTTTTTGAACATCGTCCGCTCGGACGTGACCTACGGCCTGGGCCTGGACCATCACGACGAAATGCTCGCGGCGCTGCGTCGCGCCGATGGCGCGGCTGCGCGCAAGGCCTTGGTGGCCGATCTGCGCGAGGCCGCCGACATCATTCTTCGCGCCGCGGCGGCGGCTGAGGCGCAGCCTGCTCGAAAGCGCTCGACTTCGGTGCGCCGTGATCCGAAGGCGCAGGCTCGGTGATGGGCGGATCTCCGCGTGGGCCGGTTCACGTCGAGTTTCGCGGCGTCAGCAAGCGCTACGGGCATGCGGTCCAAGCGGTGCGCCAGCTCGACCTGGAAATCATGCGCGGCGAATTCCTGACGCTGCTAGGCCCTTCCGGGTCCGGCAAGACGACGGCGTTGATGATGCTGGCAGGATTCGAAGATACGACCGAGGGCGAAATTCTCATTGACGGTCAGCGCATCGACAACGTTCCCGCCAATCGTCGCGGCATCGGCATGGTGTTCCAGAACTACGCGCTTTTCCCGCACATGACGGTCGCCGAAAATCTGGCTTTCCCGCTCGAGGTCCGCAAACTTGGCCGCGAGGAGGTCAGGCGACGTGTCGGGAACGTTCTCGACATGGTCCAGTTGCCCGAATTCGGCAATCGGCGGCCAGCGCAGCTTTCGGGCGGGCAGCAACAACGCGTGGCGGTTGCCCGGGCCCTGATTTTCGAACCAAATCTTGTCTTGATGGACGAACCGCTTGGCGCCCTCGACAAGCAGCTGCGCGAGCAGATGCAGTTCGAGATCAAGGATATTCACGCCCGGCTGGGCGTGACCTTCGTCTACGTCACGCACGACCAGACTGAAGCGCTGACCATGTCGGACCGGATCGCAGTGTTCAGCGCCGGCCGCATCGAGCAACTGTCGACGCCGCGCGAACTGTACGAGCGTCCCGCGGCGAGCTTTGTCGCAAGTTTCATCGGCGAGAGCAACCGCATGTTGGGTGCCGTGCTGGCCGGGAGCGAGGATGGCGGCGTATCCGTCCGCCTCGACGACGGCGACGTTGTGTTGAACGCCATGTCCTGCGGTGCTGCGCTTTCTGCGGGTGTCAGGGTGACGCTGTCGATAAGGCCCGAGCGCCTGTCCGTTCTGCAGGACGGCGTCACGGCGCTCAACGAGATTCCGGCGACGGTCGTTCAATCAATCTACGTCGGCGATCATGTCCGGCTCGTCGCCGCGACCGCGAGCGGCCAGAAATTCATCGTCAAGCTAGCCACTTCATCGTCTCAGCCGAAGCTCGATCCAGGTACGGCGATCCGGCTGGGCTGTGGTCGTGAGGATTGCCTCGCGCTCGATAGATAACAACAAAAGGCAGACAAGGGAGACTCTAACCATGAAGAAATCGCCGAAAGTCGTCATCACCTGTGCGGTCACCGGCTCGATCCACACGCCGACGATGAGCCCGCATCTGCCCATAACGCCGTCAGAGATCGTCGATGCCGCCGTCGGCGCAGCCGAAGCTGGCGCCTCGGTGATCCATCTGCATGCCCGCGACCCCGAGACGGGCAAACCGACCCCCGATCCCAAGCTCTTCATGGACTTCCTGCCGCGCATCAAGCAGCAAACCAACGCGGTGATGAACATTTCTACCGGCGGCGGCCTCAAGATGACGCTCGACGAACGTCTCGAAGCCGCTCATGCCGCCAAGCCCGAACTCTGCTCGCTCAACATGGGGTCGATGAATTTTGCCTTGCACCACATCGCGCCAAAATACACCGAATGGAAGTTCGACTGGGAAAAGCCTTATCTCGAGGACACCAAGAACGGCATCGTCTCCAACACGTTCCAGCAGATCGAGCGCATCATCGTCGAGGTCGGCCAGGCCTATGGGACGAAGTTCGAGTTCGAGTGCTATGATGTCAGTCACCTCTACACGCTGGCGCACTTTCTCGACCGCAAGCTGCTGAAGCCACCGCTTTTCGTCCAGACGATCTTCGGACTTCTAGGTGGAATCGGCTCTGACCCCGAAGACATGATGCATATGCGCAGGACGGCGGAGCGACTGTTCGGAGACGACTATCTCTGGTCGATCCTTGCAGCCGGCAAGCATCAGATGAACCTTTGCACGATGGGAGCGATCATGGGCGGCAATGTGCGGGTTGGGCTGGAAGACAGTCTCTATGTCGGCAAGGGCGCGCTTGCCAAGAGCAATGCCGAGCAGGTCGCCAAGATCAAGCGAATCCTTGGCGAACTCTCGCTTGAAATAGCGACGCCCGAAGAGGCGCGGCAGCTGCTGGATCTCAAGGGTGGCAACGAGGTCGGGTTTTGACCGCGCCCGGCATTGAAACCTATGTCGGCGTCGTGCACCCTTGGATGTGCGACGCGATGGGCCATCTCAACGTTCGTCACTACGTCGCCATGTTCGATGATGCCAGCTTTCAACTGCTGGGCAGGATTGCCGCTCCCAATCTAACGCCGACTCTCGGCTGGGCGGACGTCAGGATGGAGATCGACTATGCGCACGAAACCGCGGTTGGAACCTTGGTCACCATTCGCTCGGTTGTCGAAAAGGTTGGGAAGTCGTCTCTGACCTATCTGCATGAAATGCGCGGCACGCTGGACGATGTGCTGCATGCACGCATGCGCACCGTAACGGTGCGCTTCGATCTTCAAGCGCGGAGCAAGATCGAGATCGAAGGCAAGGCCCGACAAGCGAGCGCAAATCTCCCGAGGGGTGAAGCCGATGCGCATGCGTGGTCAGAGCGCAGATCATGAACCTGTTTCTGAAGCTGCGCGATGATTTCGGAATGTCATGTCTTCTCATTGCGCACGATCTGGCCATCGTTCGCCAGGCCGCACAGCGCGTCTACGTGATGTATCTCGGCCGCGTCATGGAAGAAGGTGAGAGCGGCGCGCTCTATAGCCAGCCCGCACATCCGTATACACAGGCGCTGCTCAGCGCGGTCCCGTCGACAAATCCAGTTGAGGAGCGCGAACGTCAGCGGATCATTCTAAAGGGAGATGTGCCAAGCCCTGTGAATCCGCCGACCGGATGCCGTTTTCGTACGCGCTGCCCTGCCGTGCAAAGTGTTTGTGAGACATCGCCTCCGGTCAACAGCTTGTCGGAATCGAATCTCGCAAGTTGTCATTTCGCTGGTCGGATCAAAGCGGGTATCCTGCAGGAATACGACGTGAGACAAGTCGGATAAACCGGCGTGGGAGACGGAGAGGCCCAGGTTCTCCAATATTGATGCGTACTCGCGGCGCCGAATACGGCTTGGGGATCTCCATGCCAGTAGCCGGAGACCGGATTCCTCTGGTCGGCACAGTCGCAACGTTGCGTCGGCGCGATCGGTGCTTCAGTCGGCATTCAGCGGTACATGCATCGGCTACTTGGGTTTCTCCTCAAGCTTTTCATCCCCGAAAGAATTGCCTCCCAGGTGCGGCTCGATATCCGAAGCTTGACGATTCTATCCCACATTCGCCTCACGTCCGCACCCTCAACGCCTGCTCCAGCCTGTCGGCAATCTGTGTGACGATATAGGCAATCACCATGTAGATCACGACGGCAATCACGAAGGCTTCGAGGTAGTAGTAGTTCAGGGCGGCGGTCAGCTGGGACTGGGCGAAGATATCGACGACCTCGATGGCGAATCCGAGAGAAAGCGCCTTCATGATGACCATCATCGAAGTCGTCAGGTCGGGAATTGCCGTGAGGGCCACCTGGGGAAACAGGATACGTCGAAACAGTTGGCCGCCCGTATAGCCGAGCGAATGGGCCGCGTCCGACTGACCGGTGTCGAATGCATTCAGGGCTCCCTTGATAATCTCGGATTGGAACGCGGCGACACAGCCGGTAATCGCAACGACAAGAATGACCCAATTGGGGGTTTCGTGAGCGTTGAAGTTGATCCCGAGCAACGAGAACAGGAACTGGAATGCGGGCGGCAGACCGAAATAGGCGAGGAAAATCACGATGACCATTGGAACGCCCTTGAAGACGATCTTGTAAGTCATGATGAGCTCTCGCAGAACCGGCACCCGTCTGTATTCGATCAGCGCGAATATGCTGCCGACTATCGTCGACAGGACGAAAATCAAGAGTGCCATTCCAACGGTCACGGGTACGGCACTCAGAATTTCCTGCGTGTCCTGGAGCAAAATATCGGTATCAAACATGGTTGAATACCCTTACGTCAGACGCTCGCGAGGAGCTCGTTCTTGATCTGAGTTGTTGTCGTTGCCTCTGGCGCTTGCATCGGTGATCGAAGCTCGAAGAAGCGCACGATGAGCCATGCGACCAGGCACATCAGCGAATAGATGACCGCCAGGACGAGGTAGGTTTCGAACTGGAACTGGTTGTAGTCGCGCTCCATGATCAAATGCGCAGTCGCCATGACGTCGGCGGCGCCGATGTACATGACCAGCGCAACGTTATGGATCAGGTAGATGACGGAGTTCCCGTAGCCCGGTAGTGCGAAGTGCACCCCTTGCGGGCCGACGACGCGAGTAATTTTCTGCCGGAACGTATATCCAAGGCTATCGGCCGCATCGTGCTGGCCGCGATCGACGGCAAGATATGCAGGCCGCATGACTTCCGACAGATATCCTCCATGGTAGAGGCTCAACCCCACCATGGCAGCCATCGTCGGCGAAATAAAATCTTTGGCGCCGAACAGGATCACCAACAGCGGAAGCCCATAAAACGCGACGAACAGCTGCAGGACGACAGGAACGCTCCGGGCATAGGACACGTAGAGGTCCACCAGGTGACTGATCAGTGGCACCCTGCGAACACGGAGTGTTGTCGCGATGAGAGCCAGACAGAACCCGGAAATGAGGGCCGTAAACGTGATGGCGAGCGTCAGCGGCAGTGCCGTTAGCAACTCGGGAATCATAGCAGATACATCCACTTTGAAACGCTCCTTCTTGCAATTCAGCCTTGCCGCTGACTAGCGAATATGGCCCTCAACGGCCGTGCTATTTCATGTACTGGACGATGCCCTCGCCGAACCACTTCTGCGAGAGCTTCTCGATCGTGCCGTCGTCTTTCAATTCCTTGAGAACCTTGTTCACATCGTCAGCCAGAACCTTGTTCTCGTCTGATCTGTGGATCAGCATGTAGGTGTTGTTGCTGAACACTGGTTCGGACGCCACGATATCGAGTTTCTTTTGCTCGATGACGGTCTGCTCACCGAGATTGGACGGCAAGACGAGAGCGTCGAACTTGCCGTTCTGAACTTCGTCCAGCCGGTTCGGGTAGGGAATGCCTGCACTCGATGCCGTGACATCGAGCTTGTATTGCGGGTTTTCTTTCTGCCAGTTCATGATGAACTTGTAGGTTCCACCGCCGGCCGTGGTCGGAACGATCCTCTTGCCGACCAGGTCTTTCATTTCCTTGATGCCGCTGTCTTTCTTGCTGTAGATCTTCATCAGGCTGGCGCCCATGGGATTTTCCGGAATGAAGAACTGCTTGGAGCGCTCGGGCGACTTGTAGTAGCCACCCACCGCGATGTCGTACTTGCCCGTGGCGAGGCCAGTTTCCTGCGCGATGTCAGAGACACCTTCCATCTCGAACTTGTATTGCGGCAGCTTTGCGTTGATCGCCCTCAGGAGATCGGGCTCATAGCCTTGCGGCTCGACGCCGATCGCGCCCCATGCCAGCGGCTTGGATTCGGCAGACGTCGCGATCTTGATTGTCCGAACGGTCTGACCATAACTGACTCCTGCGGTTGCAAGGGCTATTGCGATGCCGCCGACGACAGCCAGGGCATGACGACGGGAAAAGCGGGATGTGATTACAGACATTTCTTAGGTTCCCTTGTTGTTGGATTATTGAAAAGCGAGTTCTGACTGCAGGAATTGAGCAAGTCGTGGGCTGGAAGGCGCGTCGAAGATATCAGCCGGGCTGCCATCGGCGGCGACCACGCCACGGTCCATGAAGACGATCCGGTTGGAGATGTTCCTTGCGAATTGCATCTCGTGGGTCACAAGCAGCGAAGTGATCCCTGACGAGGTGACGTCCTTGATCACCTTCAGGACTTCACCGACGAGTTCTGGATCCAGCGATGACGTAGGCTCATCGAAGAGTATCACGTCGGGACGAACTGCCAGGGCGCGCGCAATGCCGGTGCGCTGGAGCTGGCCGCCCGACAGTTGGGAGGGATAGCTGTCTCGCTTCGGGGTGAGGCCGACCCGCTCGAGCTCCCGCAAGGCGATCTCCCGCGCCTCGTCCGCGGACTTGCGCTGCACGACGACCAGTGGATCCATCACGTTCTGCAGGACCGTCATGTTCTTGAAGACGTTGAATTGTTGAAAGACCATCGCCGTTCGCAACCGGATCGCCTGGACAGCGACCTTGTCGGCACGCTGGTAATCCATCCGGATCTGATCGAACGCGATGGTTCCTGACGACGGCTTGGCCAGGTAGTTGATGCATTTCAGCAACGTGGTCTTGCCGGTGCCGCTGGGGCCGATGATCGAAACCACGTCACCCCGCTTTACCGAGAGATTGACGCCGTTCAGAACCTGCGTGCTTCCGTAAGACAGCTTTACATCTTTGAGTTCAAGCATTGCTGGTTGTCCCTTCGGAAAGTGTGAGACGGACTGCTTCGACCGCATGCGACATCATCACCCGCTCTCCGCATGGCCGAGAACGTGCATCAGCCGGTTTGCCCAGCCGAAGATCGATATGGCGTGGATCAGGTCGATAATCTCGCGGTCGTCCATGCCGACTGATCGAAGCGCGGCGATATCGTCTGCCGTCGCTTCCGACGGGGCCGCCGACAGGCGGCGGGCAAAACTGTAGATTGCCGCATCGCGTGGGCCGAGCGCTTCAGGTTTATCGAGATAGAGCGCGGTGACCACTTCGTCGTTCTTGGTCAGCTCTGCATGCCTGCGGGCGTGAACAACGGCGCAGAATTTGCAGCCATTGACGATGGACGCACCTAATGCACCAAGCTCGCGGTCAGGGCGGGCAAGCCCGCCTTCGACATACATGATGGCGTTGAACAAGATGGTGCGGGCAAGGTAGCTCTCAGGGTCATGCGCAAGGGTGCGCACATATTCCGAAACTTTCTTGGCTGATGGCGTGACCTTCATCGCTTCAAGCTGTTCCGGCGTGGCCTCGGATAGCTCGACCGGCGCTATGTACGGATGCCAATTCAATGGCTTCAGGCGCACCGCGGAAATCATGCCGTCCTCAACAATCGCAGGCCGGTTGCCACCCGCGTCTGGAAATTGACGAAGGCGATGAGCTCGGAAAGGGCGACGATCTGAGGATTGTTCAATCCAGCTTGGGCGAGCAGGGCGATGTGGCCCGCTTCCGCCTTTTTCGGTGTCAGCGTAATCAGGTCCACATGACGTGCGATGGTCGCCAATGGCTCTTCCAAATCCGTTTCCCCCTGGGCTAAGGCCAGAAGCTGCTCAGTCGGATCGAGCTGAGCCAGCTGCACATCAAATTCGGCCATCAGGACCGGATCGGCATTCAGAGCGGCCATGCGACGGGCCAGAGCAACCCGCAAATTAGGCGCAAGCCCTTGGTCGTTTGCTGGCTGCAGGACGGAGAGGCGACATTCCTCGGCCCCCAGCACGAATTCAGGCCGAAACCGACGCGCGCTGAAAAGCGCATCGTGCGGTGATAGACCGGCGGCCTTGTCCATTGCGTCGATCACAGCGCGGCCTCCTTCTCCAACAAGGGTGTTGAATCGACCCATTCGTCGCCCAGAAGTTCGGGCGTGTCGTAAGCGATCAGGTTGGCGAAGTGGGTTTCGACATCTTCGGCAAACAGCGATGCGGCAATGCCGCGGACCAAACGGTCGGCACCCGCGCTGACGGCTGGGATATCACCGGAGACCTTGCCGTGCGTCAGCATGGCGGCGTCGTTGAAGCAGTGGATATGCGACAGCATCGGGCAGGAGCCGGGGACGCGCTCACGAAACTCGAAGGCGGGACCTAGGTCCGGTGCATCGGACATGCCTGCACGCGCCGGCCCCATGTCCGGTGTATATCGGCCATCCGACCAGGTGCGGATATGTGGCGCGATGGCTGCAAATTCCGGGCGGCCGTTGAAGTCGTTTGAAAAGCCGGTTGCCGCGATCAGGAAGTCGTAGCGCATCAGCCCCTGGGTGGTTTCGATAAGCAGGCCTCCCGCATCTTCCGTGACCGCGACGATGCCGCAGTCGAGAAAGAACCGGGCATTGGGGTGGCGAGAAACGCGAAGCGTCGATGAACGCGGCGGCGGCGTCTGGGTTGAGGCGGTGTAGTCGAAGAACTTCCACTTCCAGGCATCGGGCAATTGATGCATGCCGAGTACAATACCCGGACTGCCGATTCCGGTCAGCTTGTTGATGCGCGGCATTTCCTTGCGCCGGATCAACATGTCCACAGATCCGGCGCCCGCCTCGAGTGCGGTTGCGGCATTGTCCATGGACGAGGCACCGGCGCCGATGACCGCCACACGCTTACCTTGCAGCGCGTCGAAATCGATCTCGTCCGCAGAATGGGCCCAATAAGCGCGATCGATGCCCCTGAGGAAATCGGGCACGGCAAAACCGCCCAGACCAGAGCGGCCGGTGGCCAGAACGAGATGACGGGTGAGAACCCGGCCGGATTCCGCGCCTTCGATATCGATCGCAATCAGATCACCAACCGGTGCGACGCCGGTCATGCGCACGCCGTTGCGCACAGGCAGAGCAAGAACCTTGCGGTACCAGACCAGGTAATCCATCCACTGGCCCTTGGGGATTTTGTCCAGCGACCGCCAGGCGTCGACGCCCCATTGCGCCGTGAACCAGGCGCGGAACGTCAATTGCGGCAAGCCGAGCGACGGACCGTGCAGGGTCTTCGGCGACCGGAGTGTTTGCATGCGGGCAAACGTTATCCACGGTCCTTCGAGCCCAGCCGGCGCCGCATCATAGGCGACGACATTGGTGATCCCTGCCAGCACCAGCTTTGCCGTGGCAGCAAGTCCGCACATGCCAGCGCCAATGACCACGACATCACGGACCGGGGCGCCCTCATGCATGCGTGTGGGGACCCAGGGCTTGGCGGGCAGCTCGACAAAGTCGAGATCCTGCGCAAGCTGGGCTTCCAACGCGGCAAGGCCCGTCGATGCTGCCGGGGTGGGAGTATGCTTCATATTCCAGTTCCGTTATTTGTGCCCGACGCGGGATCGTTCACCAATTGGCTGGCCAAAGCTGGATCGAGCTTCTTGAAACCGACGATCGACCGTTCAGCCACCGCTTCGACCGCATCCATCAGCGCCTGCGCGACTGGGCGAAGGGGACGTTTTGAGGCAGCCACAACGCCCCAATAAAAGAGAACGGTTACATCGATCGGGCGAATGACGACCCCAGGCAGGGCGACGCCATAGGCCGTGAGGGGATCGATGACGGCCGCGACACCAGTATGGCGCACGATCTGCAACGCGCCGTAGGCAGTATTGGTCCGGATCACCGGGCCGGTGTCGATGCCCCGGGCAGCGAGTGCCTTGGCGACATGCAACTGAAACCGCAGCGGATTGAGCAACGTAGCCACGCGACGACCCGCAAAAGCCGAAAGCGGTATGACATCAAGTTCAGCCAGCGCATCGTCCTCCCGCACGGCAGCAACATCAGGCGCCGAATAGAGCCGTAGGACATCCAGACCGGGCGTATCGAGCGGCAGGCTTGAAAACCCGATCTCGGCACGTCCGCTGCGCACTTCCTGGGCGACGATCGAGGGAAGAAACTGCCCGAGATGCGTCTCGTGCGGAAGCTCGACACCCTTGAGCTCGGCCAGGGCCGCCGGGATCAAGCCGGTGCCGATCGCGGAGGTTGTGACAATCTGCAGGATCCGCCCACGGCCGGCGGCGATCATCTTGGCCCGCGCTGCAAGTTCGGTGAAAGACATCAACAATCGCCGCGCTTCCTCCTCGAATGCGACACCCTCTTCAGACAGCTGCACCCGTCGACCGATCCGATGCAGCAATTCGAAGCCAAGTTCGGCCTCGAGCTCCTGAATGGTGCGTGTCACCGAAGGTTGGGAACGCCCGAGCATGTCAGCCGCCTTGGTGATGCTGCCGCTGGCAGCAACCGCAAGGAAGGTCTGAAGGTCCCGGGTTTCCATGTTCTCCCTACATGCGTAATTCGTATGATTGACATCGTCTCATTCATTTTTGATATATGTCAAGCGGAAACTAATAGTCGTTGCGGCGTTTGCCGGCTCAGAGCCGGAGTCCTGATCGAAACGGCTGATGGCAACCGACGTGACTTCAATTCGGATCCTCCCGATGAAAAAACTTGTAGGCGGGGACGGCAAGGATTCTCGAACCATAAAGCCGGCGACAGGAGGAATGTTATGCGCGTGAGTATTCTGGGCGCTGGAGCAATTGCCTATGGCCTTGCGGCCTATTTGGCACAATCGGGACATACGCCAACACTTTGGTCACCGTCGGGAGACCGCACCAGAACGTTGGCGACTGGCGAATTATTGAAGGCGACGGGGGATATCGAGGCGACGGTGCCGGTGCGTATTGCCAATGATTGTAAAGATGCCATCGATCACGCGGATGTGGTGGTGATCGCGCTTCCCGCTTACGGCCACAAGATGGTGATGGATGCCGCGGTCCCTCACCTGGCAGATGGTATTCCTGTCATCGTCAGTTCGCACAGTTCGTTCGGCGCGCTGTATCTCTCCAAGCGGTTAGCCGAGCGCAAGGTCAGGTTGCCGATCGTCGTTTGGGGCACAACGCTCTTGACCGGCCGCCAGCTCGGACCAACAGAAGTCCAGGTCACTTCCATTCGCCAGAAGCTTGATGTTGCGACGCTGCCTTTCGATGCGCTCGATCAAGGGTACAAGCTTTGCACGGCCTTGTTCGGCGATCGTTTCGTCAAGCGCGATGGTCTGCTGGCAATTGCGCTCAGCAACCTCAATCCGCAGAACCATCTGGGAATTGCCCTTCTCAATCTCACACGAATGGAGAGGGCCGAGCGATGGAGCCAGGGGGGAAATGTCACTCCTGCCGTTGGTCGCTTCATCGAGGCTCTGGATGCCGAACGATTGGCCATAGCTGGCAATTTCGGTATCGCGGTTCGTACCGTCCAGGAACATTTTTCATTGTCGTTCCACGTCCCCATGAGCACCGTTTCGGAAATGAACCTGGAGATGGATCGCCAAGGTCGTGGCGGCTTTGGCCCGACGACTATCGAGAGCCGCTATATTCTCGAGGACGTTCCGTTCGGCCTGTTACCAACCGCAGTCCTGGGGAAGATCAGCGGAAATCCGGCGGTTCTCCATGAATCCGGAATTTCCATATTGTCGGCGGCTTATGGCCGGGATCTCAAGGGAGATAATGATATTCTTCCTGGGCTCGGCATCGAGAACATGACAAAGACGGATCTTGAAGCCCTTTGCCGCAAGGGGTTTTGAGCGCGCTCGCGGCCAATGCGGCGTGATTACGCTTTGAGGAAGCTAGCGCGACGCTCCTGTTACATCATTGCGAGCTGATTCTAACCAACGACATCCGAAGGTCGACTTACTTGACTTGTGAGCGGATAACTTCTATATGATGTGGACACTTTAAGAAGGAGGTATAACCATGGTCCGTCCTGTAGAAACCCCAACCCGTGAAATCAAAAAACTCGACGGCCTGTGGGCATTCAGTCTGGATCGCGAAAACTGTGGAATTGATCAGCGTTGGTGGGAAAGCGCGTTACAAGAAAGCCGGGCAATTGCTGTGCCAGGCAGTTTTAACGATCAGTTCGCCGATGCAGATATTCGTAATTATGCGGGCAACGTCTGGTATCAGCGCGAAGTCTTTATACCGAAAGGTTGGGCAGGCCAGCGTATCGTGCTGCGTTTCGATGCGGTCACTCATTACGGCAAAGTGTGGGTCAATAATCAGGAAGTGATGGAGCATCAGGGCGGCTATACGCCATTTGAAGCCGATGTCACGCCGTATGTTATTGCCGGGAAAAGTGTACGTATCACCGTTTGTGTGAACAACGAACTGAACTGGCAGACTATCCCGCCGGGAATGGTGATTACCGACGAAAACGGCAAGAAAAAGCAGTCTTACTTCCATGATTTCTTTAACTATGCCGGAATCCATCGCAGCGTAATGCTCTACACCACGCCGAACACCTGGGTGGACGATATCACCGTGGTGACGCATGTCGCGCAAGACTGTAACCACGCGTCTGTTGACTGGCAGGTGGTGGCCAATGGTGATGTCAGCGTTGAACTGCGTGATGCGGATCAACAGGTGGTTGCAACTGGACAAGGCACTAGCGGGACTTTGCAAGTGGTGAATCCGCACCTCTGGCAACCGGGTGAAGGTTATCTCTATGAACTGTGCGTCACAGCCAAAAGCCAGACAGAGTGTGATATCTACCCGCTTCGCGTCGGCATCCGGTCAGTGGCAGTGAAGGGCGAACAGTTCCTGATTAACCACAAACCGTTCTACTTTACTGGCTTTGGTCGTCATGAAGATGCGGACTTGCGTGGCAAAGGATTCGATAACGTGCTGATGGTGCACGACCACGCATTAATGGACTGGATTGGGGCCAACTCCTACCGTACCTCGCATTACCCTTACGCTGAAGAGATGCTCGACTGGGCAGATGAACATGGCATCGTGGTGATTGATGAAACTGCTGCTGTCGGCTTTAACCTCTCTTTAGGCATTGGTTTCGAAGCGGGCAACAAGCCGAAAGAACTGTACAGCGAAGAGGCAGTCAACGGGGAAACTCAGCAAGCGCACTTACAGGCGATTAAAGAGCTGATAGCGCGTGACAAAAACCACCCAAGCGTGGTGATGTGGAGTATTGCCAACGAACCGGATACCCGTCCGCAAGGTGCACGGGAATATTTCGCGCCACTGGCGGAAGCAACGCGTAAACTCGACCCGACGCGTCCGATCACCTGCGTCAATGTAATGTTCTGCGACGCTCACACCGATACCATCAGCGATCTCTTTGATGTGCTGTGCCTGAACCGTTATTACGGATGGTATGTCCAAAGCGGCGATTTGGAAACGGCAGAGAAGGTACTGGAAAAAGAACTTCTGGCCTGGCAGGAGAAACTGCATCAGCCGATTATCATCACCGAATACGGCGTGGATACGTTAGCCGGGCTGCACTCAATGTACACCGACATGTGGAGTGAAGAGTATCAGTGTGCATGGCTGGATATGTATCACCGCGTCTTTGATCGCGTCAGCGCCGTCGTCGGTGAACAGGTATGGAATTTCGCCGATTTTGCGACCTCGCAAGGCATATTGCGCGTTGGCGGTAACAAGAAAGGGATCTTCACTCGCGACCGCAAACCGAAGTCGGCGGCTTTTCTGCTGCAAAAACGCTGGACTGGCATGAACTTCGGTGAAAAACCGCAGCAGGGAGGCAAACAATGAGCTCAAGGAGACATGAACGATGAACATCAAAAAGTTTGCAAAACAAGCAACAGTATTAACCTTTACTACCGCACTGCTGGCAGGAGGCGCAACTCAAGCGTTTGCGAAAGAAACGAACCAAAAGCCATATAAGGAAACATACGGCATTTCCCATATTACACGCCATGATATGCTGCAAATCCCTGAACAGCAAAAAAATGAAAAATATCAAGTTCCTGAATTCGATTCGTCCACAATTAAAAATATCTCTTCTGCAAAAGGCCTGGACGTTTGGGACAGCTGGCCATTACAAAACGCTGACGGCACTGTCGCAAACTATCACGGCTACCACATCGTCTTTGCATTAGCCGGAGATCCTAAAAATGCGGATGACACATCGATTTACATGTTCTATCAAAAAGTCGGCGAAACTTCTATTGACAGCTGGAAAAACGCTGGCCGCGTCTTTAAAGACAGCGACAAATTCGATGCAAATGATTCTATCCTAAAAGACCAAACACAAGAATGGTCAGGTTCAGCCACATTTACATCTGACGGAAAAATCCGTTTATTCTACACTGATTTCTCCGGTAAACATTACGGCAAACAAACACTGACAACTGCACAAGTTAACGTATCAGCATCAGACAGCTCTTTGAACATCAACGGTGTAGAGGATTATAAATCAATCTTTGACGGTGACGGAAAAACGTATCAAAATGTACAGCAGTTCATCGATGAAGGCAACTACAGCTCAGGCGACAACCATACGCTGAGAGATCCTCACTACGTAGAAGATAAAGGCCACAAATACTTAGTATTTGAAGCAAACACTGGAACTGAAGATGGCTACCAAGGCGAAGAATCTTTATTTAACAAAGCATACTATGGCAAAAGCACATCATTCTTCCGTCAAGAAAGTCAAAAACTTCTGCAAAGCGATAAAAAACGCACGGCTGAGTTAGCAAACGGCGCTCTCGGTATGATTGAGCTAAACGATGATTACACACTGAAAAAAGTGATGAAACCGCTGATTGCATCTAACACAGTAACAGATGAAATTGAACGCGCGAACGTCTTTAAAATGAACGGCAAATGGTACCTGTTCACTGACTCCCGCGGATCAAAAATGACGATTGACGGCATTACGTCTAACGATATTTACATGCTTGGTTATGTTTCTAATTCTTTAACTGGCCCATACAAGCCGCTGAACAAAACTGGCCTTGTGTTAAAAATGGATCTTGATCCTAACGATGTAACCTTTACTTACTCACACTTCGCTGTACCTCAAGCGAAAGGAAACAATGTCGTGATTACAAGCTATATGACAAACAGAGGATTCTACGCAGACAAACAATCAACGTTTGCGCCAAGCTTCCTGCTGAACATCAAAGGCAAGAAAACATCTGTTGTCAAAGACAGCATCCTTGAACAAGGACAATTAACAGTTAACAAATAAAAACGCAAAAGAAAATGCCGATGGATCCACAGCAAGCGAACCGGAATTGCCAGCTGGGGCGCCCTCTGGTAAGGTTGGGAAGCCCTGCAAAGTAAACTGGATGGCTTTCTTGCCGCCAAGGATCTGATGGCGCAGGGGATCAAGATCTGATCAAGAGACAGGATGAGGATCGTTTCGCATGATTGAACAAGATGGATTGCACGCAGGTTCTCCGGCCGCTTGGGTGGAGAGGCTATTCGGCTATGACTGGGCACAACAGACAATCGGCTGCTCTGATGCCGCCGTGTTCCGGCTGTCAGCGCAGGGGCGCCCGGTTCTTTTTGTCAAGACCGACCTGTCCGGTGCCCTGAATGAACTGCAGGACGAGGCAGCGCGGCTATCGTGGCTGGCCACGACGGGCGTTCCTTGCGCAGCTGTGCTCGACGTTGTCACTGAAGCGGGAAGGGACTGGCTGCTATTGGGCGAAGTGCCGGGGCAGGATCTCCTGTCATCTCACCTTGCTCCTGCCGAGAAAGTATCCATCATGGCTGATGCAATGCGGCGGCTGCATACGCTTGATCCGGCTACCTGCCCATTCGACCACCAAGCGAAACATCGCATCGAGCGAGCACGTACTCGGATGGAAGCCGGTCTTGTCGATCAGGATGATCTGGACGAAGAGCATCAGGGGCTCGCGCCAGCCGAACTGTTCGCCAGGCTCAAGGCGCGCATGCCCGACGGCGAGGATCTCGTCGTGACCCATGGCGATGCCTGCTTGCCGAATATCATGGTGGAAAATGGCCGCTTTTCTGGATTCATCGACTGTGGCCGGCTGGGTGTGGCGGACCGCTATCAGGACATAGCGTTGGCTACCCGTGATATTGCTGAAGAGCTTGGCGGCGAATGGGCTGACCGCTTCCTCGTGCTTTACGGTATCGCCGCTCCCGATTCGCAGCGCATCGCCTTCTATCGCCTTCTTGACGAGTTCTTCTGACCCGGTACCTCAGCGCTAGCGGAGTGTATACTGGCTTACTATGTTGGCACTGATGAGGGTGTCAGTGAAGTGCTTCATGTGGCAGGAGAAAAAAGGCTGCACCGGTGCGTCAGCAGAATATGTGATACAGGATATATTCCGCTTCCTCGCTCACTGACTCGCTACGCTCGGTCGTTCGACTGCGGCGAGCGGAAATGGCTTACGAACGGGGCGGAGATTTCCTGGAAGATGCCAGGAAGATACTTAACAGGGAAGTGAGAGGGCCGCGGCAAAGCCGTTTTTCCATAGGCTCCGCCCCCCTGACAAGCATCACGAAATCTGACGCTCAAATCAGTGGTGGCGAAACCCGACAGGACTATAAAGATACCAGGCGTTTCCCCCTGGCGGCTCCCTCGTGCGCTCTCCTGTTCCTGCCTTTCGGTTTACCGGTGTCATTCCGCTGTTATGGCCGCGTTTGTCTCATTCCACGCCTGACACTCAGTTCCGGGTAGGCAGTTCGCTCCAAGCTGGACTGTATGCACGAACCCCCCGTTCAGTCCGACCGCTGCGCCTTATCCGGTAACTATCGTCTTGAGTCCAACCCGGAAAGACATGCAAAAGCACCACTGGCAGCAGCCACTGGTAATTGATTTAGAGGAGTTAGTCTTGAAGTCATGCGCCGGTTAAGGCTAAACTGAAAGGACAAGTTTTGGTGACTGCGCTCCTCCAAGCCAGTTACCTCGGTTCAAAGAGTTGGTAGCTCAGAGAACCTTCGAAAAACCGCCCTGCAAGGCGGTTTTTTCGTTTTCAGAGCAAGAGATTACGCGCAGACCAAAACGATCTCAAGAAGATCATCTTATTAAGGGGTCTGACGCTCAGTGGAACGAAAACTCACGTTAAGGGATTTTGGTCATGAGATTATCAAAAAGGATCTTCACCTAGATCCTTTTAAATTAAAAATGAAGTTTTAAATCAATCTAAAGTATATATGAGTAAACTTGGTCTGACAGTTACCAATGCTTAATCAGACTAGAGCTTCCATCCGCTTGCCCTCATCTGTTACGCCGGCGGTAGCCGGCCAGCCTCGCAGAGCAGGATTCCCGTTGAGCACCGCCAGGTGCGAATAAGGGACAGTGAAGAAGGAACACCCGCTCGCGGGTGGGCCTACTTCACCTATCCTGCCCGGCTGACGCCGTTGGATACACCAAGGAAAGTCTACACGAACCCTTTGGCAAAATCCTGTATATCGTGCGAATTGTCTAGATTCGCTTCATCGAGGCTCTGGATGCCGAACGATTGGCCATAGCTGGCAATTTCGGTATCGCGGTTCGTACCGTCCAGGAACATTTTTCATTGTCGTTCCACGTCCCCATGAGCACCGTTTCGGAAATGAACCTGGAGATGGATCGCCAAGGTCGTGGCGGCTTTGGCCCGACGACTATCGAGAGCCGCTATATTCTCGAGGACGTTCCGTTCGGCCTGTTACCAACCGCAGTCCTGGGGAAGATCAGCGGAAATCCGGCGGTTCTCCATGAATCCGGAATTTCCATATTGTCGGCGGCTTATGGCCGGGATCTCAAGGGAGATAATGATATTCTTCCTGGGCTCGGCATCGAGAACATGACAAAGACGGATCTTGAAGCCCTTTGCCGCAAGGGGTTTTGAGCGCGCTCGCGGCCAATGCGGCGTGATTACGCTTTGAGGAAGCTAGCGCGACGCTCCTGTTACATCATTGCGAGCTGATTCTAACCAACGACATCCGAAGGGGACCAACACAGGTTGGATATTATCAAACTGTGTTGGTCCGAGTTGGCTATTTCACCTGCTTGATCTCCCCCGGCGCCAAACGGCGCCGGATAAGACGTGCCGTATCGATCACATCATGCGTTTGATGTCGGTGTACGCGCCATTCGTCTTCAGCGTCACGGTGACGTCGGCACCGGTGCGGTTGCGCCAGAACCAACCGTGATTGCCGTCAAAGGCTGCCTCAAGTACGCCCTCGTCCTCTGCAGCACCGCGTCCCTTCTCGTATGAGATGTTTTCGCCGCCGCCGTCACCATGGGTGTCGAAGTTCACCGCCGCGCCATTGGCTGTCCAAGAGTAGTTTGCCTTTGCGCCCTTGGCCATGACGAGCTTGATCTCAGCTCCTTCGCCGGGCTTGAGGGTGACCGACATTTCGTCCGTCCGCAGTTCCTGGGCAGAGGCGGAACCAATCACCAGTTCAGCGAAGACGCGCTCCAGAAGACTCGACTGCTGATCTTGGCCTGGCACTGCGGTCGGCGTGCCGTTTTGCAATTCGCGAAGGCGGTCTTGCTCGGCCTCTTCGGCGAGTTGTGTCTTGATCTCGCCCATCTCGGTGAGCTCGAGCGCTCGCCCAACGCCGGTGGGATCGATGGCGTATTCGGCCGGCAGCACGATGGTCACAAGGATGGCCGCTGCCGCGACAATGGCGATGAGGGTAGATCGGAGGAGCTGCATGGATGTCGGCAGTTCAGCGCGGGTCGGGATGTCTGTGTTGTACATGGGAGAATTCCTTTTTTTGATCTTTACTTGGAGGTTCAGGAGACGACCCAGCCGGTGAGTTGATAGCCGATCAGCACAAACCCGGCGGTCATCATGATGGTGTTGGCGGTGTATGCGTGGCGCCAGAAACTGTCGGTCCGGCGCCAGTAGCCCATGACGATAAGGATAGCAGCGAGCGCCAGAAGCTGACCGACCTCAACGCCGACGTTGAAGGCAAGTAGGTTGGGCACGAGCCCGTCGGGCGAGATGTTGTATTCGATGATCTTCGTCGACAGGCCGAAGCCGTGGAAAAAGCCGAAGATCAGCGTCGCGATCTTGGTGTTCGGCTGGAAGCCGAGCCACCTCTGGAAGGCACCCATATTGTCGAGCGCCTTGTAGACGACCGACAGGCCGATGATCGCGTCGATGATGTAGCTGTTGATGCCAACGTTGAAATAGACGCCAAGCAGCATGGTCGTGGAATGGCCGAGCGCGAACAGGCTCACATAGATGCCAATGTGCTTCATCCGGTAGAGGAAGAAGATCACGCCGAACAGGAACAGGACGTGGTCGTATCCCGTCACCATGTGCTTGGCGCCGAGATAGATGAAGGGCAGCAGATTGATGCCCGTGATCTCCTGGATATAGCCCTTGTCGCCTTCGGCAACGGCATGGGCGAGGGCAGTCCACCCAAGCAATGGGAGGGTCAGGAGAGCAATGAGCACAGGAAGGGCAAACCGCCAGCGCGCGCAAGGCGTGCGTGGCGGACCCTTGTAGAAGGATCCTTGCATGAGAATTCCAATCGTCGTCGTTGAGGATGGCCGCGCGTGCGGCCGCGATCATGCGATGACGATCTGCCTGGGAGGGCGCTCAAGCCGGAAACGGATTTCTAGGTCGGCAAACGAAGGCGGGTAAACCAGCCAGCTCCGGCCTATCGGCGGTGCTGGCTGCGCGAAGCCCGGAAGCGTGCTCGCCGTTTCATGGGTGTGGTCGGCCGGATTGTGGCCGTGGGTATGACCAAAGCTCTGCTCATCGGCTTCGCCATCGTCATGGCTGTGGCCGTGTTTTCCGATCTGTGCTGTCAGCTCTGCGTGACGCGCTGCCTCGGCGGCAGCGAGCGCAATCGGGCTATGCGAGGCCGAACTACCCACTGGGGAGAGCAGCACGCCGAGAGTCATCGCGAACGCGACGATGAGACGAAAGGCTGTGCTAGGGATCCAATTCGGCATGCTTAACGATTATTCTCTAAAATCCTAACGAATGGTGGCATGCACCAGAATCGAGGCCACTTTGAGGCTTGGAATATCCTCTCGGGGGGGATAGCATCAAGGGCATGAATGAGCGTCCCCACGTCCACGAAACCCATCCTGCCATCATCAAGCGGCTGAAGCGCGCCGACGGCCATCTGCGCGGGATCGTCGAGATGATCGAGGCCGGGCGACCGTGCCTCGACATCGCCCAGCAACTTCATGCCGTGGAGAAGGCCATCGCCCAGGCCAAGAAGACGCTGATCCAGGACCACCTCAACCACTGCCTTGAAGACGTCGTCGGACCGCTGGCGCTCGAGCAGCGCCGCTCGATCGACGAGTTCAAGGATATCACCAAGTACCTGTGAGAAGCGCCATGATGGACAAAGTTCGCGATTGGTTCGGGTTCGGCCCGATGACGCAAGGCATGGGCGGCCACGGACATGATCACGGCGAGGGCGGCCATGGCCACACGCATGGCGTCATCGACCCGACGATCGCCACGACGACGCGCGGCATCTGGGCGATTAAATGGTCATTCGTCGTTCTGGCCATCACGGCGGCGCTGCAGTTGGTGGTTGTGTTCCTCTCCGGCAGCGTGGCGCTGCTGGCCGACACGATCCACAATGTCGGCGACGCGGTCACCGCCATCCCATTGTGGGTCGCCTTCATGCTGGCCCGTCGCAAACCGAGCAAGACGTTCACCTACGGGCTGGGTCGCGTCGAAGATCTGGCCGGCATTCTGATTGTCCTCATCATCTTGTTCAGCGCCATCGTTGCCGGCTACGAGGCGATCGACCGGTTGATCAATCCGCAGCCGATCGCATTTCTTGGCTGGGTCGCCATAGCCGGCATTATAGGTTTCTTAGGCAACGAGGCCGTTGCAGTGTTCCGTATCCGGGTCGGCCGCGAGATCAACAGCGCGGCGCTGATCGCCGACGGCTACCATGCGCGCACCGACGGCTTTACCAGTCTGGCGGTTGTGCTGGGTGCTATCGGCGTATGGCTGGGGTTTCCGCTGGCCGATCCGATCATCGGGCTCTTGATCACGGTGGCCATCTTCGCGATCGTCTGGCAGTCTTCGAAGGCAGTCCTCACGCGCATGCTCGACGGTGTCGAGCCCGGCATCGTCGATGAAATCCATCATGCCGCCGAGCATGTGTCCGGTATCGAACGTGTCCAAAGCGTGCAGGCGCGCTGGATCGGCCATCGCCTGCATGCCGACGTCGCCATCAGTGTCGCCGACGCGGCGACGGCCAAGGACGTGATGGGCGTCACCGAAGCCCTCAAGGAGGAACTGTTCGCCCACTTGCCGGCGTTGGCTGAAGCGAATGTTCGTCTGGAGAGTTCGGCCGGGTCTGCCGCGACGGGCACGGAACCCTCTCACTCACATGGTCATCATGCGCCGGAGCCCTTCAAGGTCGACTGCGATCTGGCTGCCGGGACATTGGAAATCGTCGACACGCCGGCTGGCGAGCGGATGCGGCTGACCATCGACCGGCATGCCGACGATCTGATGGCAACGGTGATCATCGATAGGCCTGGCGGGCCGGAGACGCTTCGCCTCGAACCCATCGCCGACAACCATCATCGCCTTGAGAGCACCGTGGCTCCTGCTGAGCCGCATGAGTTCCAGGCGAGGCTGGTCTTGGCCGCGAAGGGTCGCGAGCAGGTGCTGCCGTTCAAAATGGTCGAGCCGGAAGGCCACCATCACTGAGATCAGGCCCGCCATTCAATCGCCACGGATCAACGACCCATCGCTCCTCCAAGAAGACAGACATATGCTGCAAGTCCTTGCCAATCGCACTTATCGCCATCTTTTCCTGGCCCAGGTCATCGCCCTGATTGGCACTGGCCTTGCCACCGTGGCGCTCGGGCTGCTTGCCTATGACCTTGCCGGCGCCGATGCCGGCGCGGTGCTCGGCACGGCGCTTGCCATCAAGATGATCGCCTATGTCGGCGTGGCGCCCGTTGCCGCCGCGTTCGCCGAGCGCCTACCACGCCGTACCATGCTGGTTTCGCTCGACCTCATCAGGGCAGGGGTTGCCGTATTCCTGCCCTTCGTCACCGAAGTCTGGCAGATATATCTTCTCATCTTCATCCTGCAGTCGGCGTCAGCCGGCTTCACCCCGACCTTCCAGGCTTCGATCCCTGACGTGCTGCCCGAAGAGAAGGACTACACACGGGCCTTGTCGCTCTCGCGACTGGCCTACGACCTGGAAAGCGTCGTCAGCCCCCTCCTCGCGGCGGCGCTGCTTTCGGTCATAAGCTTCCATAGCCTGTTCGCCGGCACGGTTGTCGGGTTCCTGGCGTCAGCGGCGCTGGTCGTCTCCGTGGTGCTGCCCAGCCCGCAGCCCTCCGAGCCGCGCGGCATCTATGAACGCACGACGGGCGGGATCCGCATCTATCTGACGACGCCGCGTTTGCGCGGTTTGCTGGCCCTTAATCTTGCCGTCGCGGCGGCCAGCGCCATGGTGATCGTCAACACGGTGGTCCTGGTGCAGGCAAAATTCGACCTCTCCCAGAGCGACACGGCATTTGCCCTTGCCGCCTTCGGGGGCGGCTCGATGATCGCGGCGCTGGTCCTGCCGCGGCTGCTGGACGGCATCCCGGATCGGGTTGCGATGTTGTCAGGCGCCGGCCTGCTGGTTGCCGGCTTGTTCGCAGGGCCGTTTGCCATCAGCTATCAGCTGCTCTTGCCGCTCTGGTTCGTGCTCGGGCTCGGCTATTCGCTGGCGCAGACCCCGTCTGGGCGGCTGATCAAGCGCTCGGCCGATCCCGTCGACCGGCCGGCATTGTTTGCCGCGCAATTCGCGCTTTCGCACGCCTGCTGGCTCATCACCTATCCGATCGCCGGACTCGTCGGCGCGGCGATGGGCCTGCCCTTCACCTTTATCCTGCTTGGCGTCATTGGCGCCGCGGCACTCTTTGCCGCGATGTGGTTGTGGCCGCGTCACGATCCCGACGTTCTCAGCCACGCCCATGACGATCTGTCTGACGGGCATTCGCACCTCGAGGACGCCGTCTGGACCGAAGCAGGCTTCGAGCATGCGCATGGTTATGTCGTTAACGATAGGCACCCAAAATGGCCGAAAGCGAGCTGAGCGGCCCCAATGCTGGGAGATGTTGGTGCCTTCGGCGCGCTGTTCCTCACCGCGTTCGCCGCAGCGACAATTCTGCCGCTGCAGTCAGAGGCGGTGCTGGCCGGCCTGCTGCTGACCGGAAGCCAGTCACCGGCGGCGCTGATCCTGGTCGCGACGATCGGCAACGTGCTTGGTTCGGTTGTCAACTGGCTGCTCGGCCGCTGCATCGACCGCTTTCGCGACCGCAAATGGTTTCCGGTCAAGCCCACTGCGCTCGATCGCGCCGCGGCGCGCTACCGCCGTTGCGGACGATGGAGCCTGTTGCTGAGCTGGGTTCCCGTCATCGGCGATCCGCTGACGATGATGGCCGGTGTTCTGCGCGAGCCGCTCTGGAGCTTCGTTGCGATCGTCACGATGGCGAAAGCCGGCCGCTATCTCGCGCTCTCGGCGGCGGCGCTGAACTGGCTGTAGGCCGCAACCGCGACCAAGTGGGTCGCTGGGGTAAAACTCTCAAACGGTTTTCCGACTTTATGTCTTATGTCTATACAAATTAGCAAGCGTGCACATGATCGTTGCCAATCAAACAAAAAGGGGAACTAACATGATGACTCTCGACCGCCGCAATTTCCTGGCCTCCACAGCCGGCCTGGCCTTCATTGCCGCGTTTCCACGCGCCGCGTACTCGGAGGGGCATGAAACGTTGAAGGTCGCCATTGCCGCCGAAACCGGCGATCTCGACCTGCTGCAAAACGTCTCCACGCTGAGTTCCTACACGGTCGTGTTCGACGCCCTCATACACTATGGCCAGGACGGCGCGCTCGAGCCCGGGCTCGCCACCAAGTGGGCTGTCGCCGGCGACCAGCTTTCGATCGCCTTCGACCTGCGCGAAGGTGTTGCCTTCAGTGACGGCACGCCCTTCGATTCGACCGCCGCGGAATGGAATCTCAAACGCTGGCTGGGCGTCGCGGATTTCTCATGGATCGGTGTGTCCGACGCATTCGACAGCATCGTCACCGATGGACCCAGCAAGTTGACGATCAAGCTAAAGCGTCCGGTGCCCGCCGCCTTGCTGGAGCTCACCATAGTGCGTCCGGTGCGCTTCCTGTCGCCGAAGGCGGTCGACGCCGGCGGCAAGCAGACCGCTCCGGTCGGCACCGGACCGTGGATCGTCGAAAGCTACGATTCCTCCGGCACCGTGCTGGTGCGCAACGACAAATACTGGGGCGAGAAGCCACTGTTTGCTCGCATGGAACTGAAGGTGGTTCCCGACGAACTCGCCCGCGCCAACGCGCTGCGTTCCGGCGACCTCGACGTGATCGGCGGCGACTGGGTGGCGACGCTGTCGCCGCGCCGCGCCCGCGCGCTTGAAAAGGACGGCATGAAAGTGGTGGCCGAGGCCGGCACCGCAACCATGCTGCTCGGTTATTCGCCGAAGGCCAAGATGATGGCCGACAAGGCCGTGCGCGAGGCCATCTATGTCTCGGTCGACCGCGCCGCGATCGCCAAGGTGTTGTTCGAAGGCTACGCAGATCCGGCGGCGGATCTCTTTCCGACCAACGTGCCTTCCTCGGGCAAGCGGCATAACGTGCCGGTACGCGACGTCGCCGCGGCCAGGAAAATCCTTGCCGATGGCGGTTGGAGCGAAAGCGGAGGCGCCTGGAGCAAGGAGGGCGCGCCGCTGGCGATCGATTTCCTCGTATCGGAGGAATCGCTGCCGGGTTCGCGCCGCATCGCCGAGATGATCCAGGGTCAGCTGTCCGAGGTCGGCTTCCAGGTTCAGGTCTCGTCAGTCGACAACGCCACCATGCACGACCGTCGCCCGGCGTTCGAATATGATCTTGCCTTCTTCACCACCTATGGCGCGCCCTATGATCCGCACGGCACGCTCGGCAACGCGTTCGTATCCACCGCCGACAGCGGGCCGGACGGCAAGATCTATGTTTCCCCGGAGCTTGATGGCGTGGTCAAGGCCGCGCTCGAAGCGAGCGGCGACGAACGCGAAGCCAAGATGCAGGCGCTCTACGACTGGCTGCACGACAACCGGGCGATCTGCCCGCTCGTTGTCAGCCAGCGGCTGTGGGCGCACAATCCTCGCGTCGAGAACTTCGCGCTTCCCGCGACGGACTACGACCTGCCGTTCAAGGCGATCACGCTGAAGGCCTGAACGCCTCGAATCTCCTGGGGGAGTTCCGATGAGACGCACGATTCTGCGAAGGATGTTGCTTGCCTGTCTGCTTGTCGTGGCGGCATCGGCATTGACCTTTACCCTGGTTGCCGCGGCGCCGGGCAACGTCGCCGCGCTCATGGCCGAGCGTGCGGCAGGCCCGGGCGCGGATGCCGAAATGATCAAGAAGATCGGCGAGGACCTCGGGCTCTATGATCCGCTGCCGGTCCGCTACGGCCGATGGCTTTTCAGCGCTATCACCGGCGATCTCGGCGTCTCGCTGCGCACCGGCAAGCCGATCGCGCAGGAATTCGCCGCCAGAATCCCGATGACGGCGGCGCTGCTTGCGGGCGGCGGCATTCTCGCCTTTTTCCTGTCGCTGGCGCTCGGCGTTGCCGGTGCGGTCAGCAATGGTGGCGCGTTGGACCGGTTCCTCCACGCCTTCTCGCTGGTCGGCGCCTCGACGCCGAACTTCTTCGTGGCGGCGCTGCTGGTCATCGTCTTTTCGGTGATGCTGGGCTGGCTGCCCACCTTCGGCGTCGGCGGCTTCACCTCGTGGCTCTTGCCGTGGGTGACAATCGCCCTGTTTCCGGCATCGGTGCTGAGCCGCGTCGTCCGCGTCAACCTCCAGGAGGCCATGTCGCGACCCTTCGCCACGACGGGCTTCGCGAAGGGCTACACGAGGACACAGGTGCTGATGCGCGAGGCTCTGCCCAACATCGCCATCCCGTTCCTGACCACCTTCGGCGCCCAGTTCACGCTGATGATCATCGGTTCGATCGTGGTTGAAACGGTGTTTGCGCTGCGCGGCGTCGGCGCCTTCTTTATCGATGCAATCCGCTTCCGCGACTTCGTCGGCATGCAGTCGGTTCTGTTGCTGTTCGTGGTGTTCTTCGTTGTCGTCAACCTGATGGTTGACGTGATCTGCATGTTTGTCGACCCGCGCATGCGTAGGGCGAGAGGAGCTTGATCCGATGAACACTTCCTTGTTCAGGAGCATGAAGGACTGGCCCTGGCTGGTGCTGCTGCCAGTCGTCTTCTTTGTCGCGGTCGGTGTGCTCGGTCCCTCGATCATGCCTTACGATCCCGGCGCGCAAGACTACGACGTCACGCTTGCGGGACCGAGCTGGGCTCACTGGCTGGGCACCGACTATCTCGGCCGCGATATTCTGAGCCGCATCATCGGCGGCGCCCGCATATCGCTGGTGGCGATGGTGATCGTGCTGGTGGCCGCACTTGCCATCGGCGTCAGCATCGGTTCGTTCGCCGGTTATGTCGGCGGGCGCGTCGAGCTGGTGTTGATCAGCCTCATCGACATCGCGCTGGCGCTGCCAAGCTTGGTGATCGCGCTGGCGCTGATCGGCATTCTCGGCACCGGCTACTGGTCGATGATCACGGCGCTGACGCTGGCGTGGTGGGCGAACTATGCCCGCATGAGCCGCGCCGTGGTCACCGCCGAATTGCAACAGCCCTATATCGAAGCGGCAAGGGTGATGGGCGCCAGCCATCTGTGGATCTTTGTGCGCCATATCCTGCCGCATGTCCTGGCCCTCGTCGTGGTCTATGCCAGCGCCGATGCTGGCGCCCTTGTCCTGGCCATCGCGACGCTGAGCTTCCTCGGCCTGGGCGTCGCGCCGCCGGCGCCGGAATGGGGCCAGATGCTGGTCGACGGCATGAGCTACATTGAGGAATACCCGAGGCTGGTCGTCCTTCCGGGCCTTGCGCTCACTTTGGTGGTGGTCAGCTTCAATCTGCTGGGCGAGACCTTCGCGTTGCAAAAGGTGCCGAGGCCGGTGCGCGGCGGTTTGCTGCGCAAGCGTCGCAAGGCGCGCGCCGTTGAGGAAGCGGAGCGGAACGCCGTCGAAACGGGAACAGCCGCGCCATGAGCGACGAGCCGATCTACTCCATAGAAAACATGGTCATTGATCTCTACGCCACGACCGTTTCCGTGCGCGCGGTCGATGGGGTGTCGTTCAACGTCCGTCCCGGCGAGACAGTCGCCGTCGTCGGCGAGAGCGGTTCGGGCAAGACCGTCATGACGCTTGGGCCGCTCGGCCTGCTGCCCGAGGGCGTCACCGTCGACATCAAGGGATCGGCCCGAGCCGAAGCGAGCGAACTGGTCGGAATGGAGTCCAGGCGCTTGTCTGACCTTCGCGGCCGCTATTTCGGCGTCATTTTCCAGGACCCGATGAGCGCGCTGAACCCGATGCTGAAGATCGGACCGCAACTGGCGCGCCAGGCGCGCCGCTTTGCCAATCTCTCGCATGCGGATGCCCGCAAGGAAGCGGTCTCGCTGCTCGCCCGCACCGGCATCCCTGACCCGGAAGACCGCTACGATCGCTATCCGCATGAAATGTCTGGCGGCATGCTGCAGCGCGCCATGATCGCACTGGCCCTGGCAAGCCGGCCGCGCGTGCTGATCGCCGACGAGCCGACCACTGCGCTGGACGCCACGGTGCAGGCGCAGATCCTGGAGCTCATCCGCCAGATCCAGCGCGAGGAAGGCATCGCGGTCGTGCTGATCACGCACGACATCGGCGTCGTCGCCTCGGTCGCGGACCGGGTCATGGTGCTCTATGCCGGGCAGGTGGCGGAGGAGGGGACCGCGATGGATGTGCTGACGCGGCCGACGCATCCCTATACACGCGGGCTGCTTGCCTCTGTACCGGATTTCCGCGCCGACGAACGCGCCGCGACCAAGGAAATACCAGGTTTGCCGCCGAACCAGATCAGGCTGGAGCCGGGCTGCCGTTTCGCTGCCCGCTGCGAACTGGTTGAGCCCGAATGCCGCGTGCATCGGCCGCCGCTCCAGACGATCTCGACGGGCGGGACGCCGCACAAGGTGGGATGCCCGGTGGTGCTGAGGCGGGAAGGGATAGCAATCCATGGCTGACATTGCGGCGATTGAGGTCAAGGGCCTGAAGGTCCATTTCGCCAACCGCTCCGGAACAGGCGCCGTGCGGGCGGTCGACGGCATCGACCTGACCATTCCGCGTGGTGCCTTCCATGGCATCGTTGGCGAATCCGGTTGTGGCAAGACCACGCTGGCTCGCAGCGTCGTCGGCCTGCAGAAGGAGACTGAGGGTACGGTGCTGATCTCGGGGCGGGATCGCGCCCAGTGGCTGAAGTCGGACCGCAAATCGTTCAGCCGCGAGGTCCAGTTCGTCTTCCAGGATCCGCTGGGCTCGATGAGCCGTCGCCAGACCGTCTACCAGACGCTGGAAGAGCCGCTGCAGATCCATCGCCTCGGATCTCCGGCCGAGCGCCGGCGCCGTATTGGCGAGCTGCTGGATCTGGTGGCGCTGCCAGCGACCGTGCTCGACCGCCTGCCGCGTTCGCTTTCCGGCGGCCAGCGCCAGCGCGTTTCGATCGCTCGCGCGCTTGCGCTGAAGCCATCGATCCTGGTTTGCGACGAACCGCTCAGCGCGCTTGACGTTTCGATCCGGGCGCAGATCGTCAACCTGTTCACATCATTGCAGAAACAGCTTGGCCTTACCATCGTCATCGTTGCGCATGACCTGGCGATCGTGCGCGAGGTCTGCTCAAACGTGACGGTGATGTATCTTGGCCGCATCGCGGAAGCCGGCGTGACGCGGCCGCTGTTTCGCGAGCCGGCCCATCCCTACAGCCAGGCACTGCTTTCGGCGGTTCCTTCGCCGGATGCTCGTATCGAGGCCGGCCGTCGCCGAATCATCCTCGCGGGCGACCCTCCAAGCCCCAGCGCGCCGCCACCGGGATGCCGCTTCAACACCCGCTGTCCTGTGGCGATCGATGTCTGCCGGACCGAGGAGCCGATGTTGCGCTCGGTGCCGCATGGCGGGGTCGCGGCCTGCCACCTGGCCGACGGCGAGCGGCGGCCGGTGATTTGAGTGCCGACTTGATCTGCCCTCGTTGCCCGCTACTTCAGGCCGCCGCCGGCTTCGTGACGGGTGGCCAGCTATGGGTCTCCGCCTTGCGTCGTGAGGCCCAGGCATAAAGCGCATCGTAAATGACGAAGCCGTGCTTCAGGATCTCGTGGTCGTCGGGCGTCACGTCCCGCAGCCCCATGGAGATCGCGAGCAGTCCTGCAGACTGTGGCGTGAGATCGTGCCGATCCGTGTCGGCGCCGCGCACGATCGCGGCAATGGTCACGATCGCCGGGTCGCGATCGAGGCCGAATTTCGAGACGAAGGTGTCGAAGCTGCAACCGTCGCCGACATGGGTGAATTCGACGCCGGGCACGTCGTAGGGTGTCGCGCCCGCTTCCTGGGCAACACGGATCACCTGATCAGGTGCCGCGAACAGGAAATCAGGTTCCTTGTCGATGAAGCGTGCAATCAGCCAGGGGCAGGCGATGCGGTCGATGACCGGGCGTTCACGGGTAACCCATTTCATGACGCAATCCTTTCTTCGCTCATCACCAGAGGGACGGTTGGCGCGCCGATGGCGTGCCAGGCGGCGATGCCGCCTGAGAGCGCCGTTGCATCGACGCCGCGGCGACGCAGTTCGGCGACTGCGTCGCCGCTGACCTGGAAGCCGTAGACGCAATAGACGATGACAGGCCTGTCCCTCGGCAGTTCATCGGCCCAATCGGCAATGGTCTCGGGAGCGCGGAGCTTGGCGCCCGGCAGCATATCGCTGCGTTTTGCCAGATCGTCGGCCAGGCAGACGTCGAGCACGACCAGATCTTCGCCCTGGTCGAGTCGGGCCCGCAGTTCCTCTGGCGCAACAGTTGGAACCTTATTGTCCGATGCAGGTCCTGTTGAAGGATCGCGCTGCGCGACAGCCCGCCGGTGGCGGGCGGCAACCCGCTCCCAATGGATGTTCTTCATGAACGCGTCGACATAGGCGCCAGCCTTGGCGCCAAAATCGAGGTGGTAGGCATGATCGTACATGTCGAGCGCGAGGATCGGCATGCCGCCGGCGAGACAATTGGTGTGATCCGCCGCCCATTGAATCGTCAGCCGATCGCGGCGCTCCGACCAGGTCAGCAGCGTCCATCCCGAGCCTCCGGCCTGCGCCTTAGCACAAGCCATGAACTTGGCGCGCCATGCCGCCACGCTGCCGAAGTCGCGCTCCAGTGCTGCGGCAAGATCGCCTCCGGCATCGCCGGAACCACCGAGCCCATCGAAATAGATCTCGTGCAGGATCGCCGAATTTGCCGCGACCAGCTCTTCGCGCTTCAACCCGTTGATGTCGAAGACGGGTGCTGCGCCCCAGTCGAGTTCATCGAGCCGCTGTTCGATAGCGTTGAGGCGGCGAACCGCACCGCCGTAATTGTTTTCATAATGGCTGGCCAGCAGGCGTTCGGACAGTCCGACGAGCCTGGGCGGCTTGAACGGCAGCGGCATGATCTGGTGCGGCATTGGATTTCCTCGCTCGGCGGCACGGCCATCCGTGAGCAGGCGCACGTTATGCCCAAACGAGAAATGATACAAGTGTTGCATCTTGCTCAGACGTTTGATACCGGTCACTTATGGGCGAGAGGGGATCGATCCCAGCTGCGCCGGGTATTCCACCAAGGACGAGGAGCGAACCATCTGCGGCTGAACCGCAGTCCTCAGGGGCGGCACGCCTTGGGTGGTTGCCACCACCGATGTCGCTTCCGAAAGGCCCGCGGTCACCTCGACGCGACCGTTGTCGGTGACACCAGCCTTGATGGCGAGGCGTGTGATGCGATTGTCCGTAACTGTGTACACGAAGGTGCCGTCGCCACTACTTCCGGGGCCTCCATTCCTGCCGGACGACGTTCGAGGGGCGCCAGATGAGCTTTCTTTCTTCGCCCGGAAGTGCGCTGGGGCGCTTCGACAACCGACGATGAGCTTCGCCCGCATTGAAGTATGGTGTCTCTGCGGATTTTGGCCATTTAGTATGGTTTGCGCATGAGTCATGATACAAGTGTTGCATCTAATTCAGTCCATGATACGGTTCACTTATGAGTGAGGGGCAATCGCAGGAGCAGCGCTGGCTGCTCCTGATTTATCAGCTGCCAAGCAAGCCCGCCTATTTCCGGGTGAAGATCTGGCGACGGTTGCAAGGCATCGGCGCGGTCGCAGTCAAAAGCACCGTTTACGCCCTGCCGGCGAATGCCGAGATGCAGGAGGATTTCGAATGGCTTCTGAAGGAGATCGTCGCCGGCGGCGGCGAGGCCATGATTTGCGAGGCGCGCCTTGTCGACGGTCTGTCGGACGCGCAGGTGCGGGCGATGTTCGACGCGGCCCGTGATGCCGACTATGCGGAGATCGCTGGGGAAGCGCGCGAGCTGGCTGCAGCGATTGGGGCCGACGCGACATCGGAAAAACACGCAGAAGCGCGTCCGCAACTTGGTCGCTTGCGCAAGCGGCTCACTGAAGTGGTGATGATCGACTTTTTTGGTGCCAGCGGTCGCCTCACGATCGAGGGACTGATCGCCGAACTTGAAACACAGCTTACAGAGGACAAGGCCATGACCAAGGAACCGAAGAAGGCCGCCGAGCCGAGCGAGCTCAAGGGCCGAATCTGGGTCACGCGCCGGGACGTGCATGTCGACCGCATCGCCTGCAGTTGGCTGATCCGCCGGTTCATCGATGCTGACGCGATCATCCGCTTCGTAGCGGGCAAGGGATACGTGCCAAAGGAGGGGGAATTGCGCTTCGACATGTTCGAAGGCGAAATCACCCATGAGGGCGATCGCTGCAGCTTCGAAGTTCTGCTTACCCGCGCCGGCATCAATGATCCGGCACTCCAGGCCATCGCCGAGATCGTCCATGACATCGACCTCAAGGACAACAAGTTCGGTCGCGAGGAGGCGACTGGGATTGCCAGTCTGATTGCAGGCATCGCCATGGCGAACGAGAGCGACGAACAGCGGATCGCGCAGGGCGCTCCTGTCTTCGACAACCTCTATCAGTATTTCCGCAAGAAACGCGGATGACCGCAGGGACTCAAACTATGGCCAATCTGGAGCAGTCCGTCACGACGCCGCCATCTCTGGCCGAAACCCACGACCATGACATTTCGTTTGCGGACGCCATGCGAGTATGGGCCCGCGTTGCAATGCTCAGCTTCGGCGGCCCGGCCGGCCAGATCGCCATGATGCATCGGATCGTCGTTGAGGAAAAGCGCTGGATCGGCGAGACGAGATTCCTGCATGCGCTCAACTACTGCACGCTGCTGCCCGGTCCGGAGGCGCAGCAATTGGCCATCTATATTGGCTGGCTCATGCACAAGACCAAAGGCGGCCTCGTCGCGGGAATCCTGTTCGTGCTGCCAGGCGCGGTCGCCATCATGGTCCTGAGCTGGATCTACGCCATCTTCGGCAACGTTGGCGCTATCCAGGCGCTCTTCTTCGGCCTGAAGGCGGCGGTTCTGGCCATCGTGCTCGAAGCGGTCCTGCGGATCGGCAGGAGGGCGCTCAGGAACAATGTGATGGTCGGCCTCGCTGCGGCAGCCTTCATCGCCCTGTTCTTCTTCCATGCACCGTTCCCGCTGGTCATCCTGGTTGCGGCCGTGATCGGCTACGTCGGGGGCAAGATGGGTTGGGCCGCATTCCAGCCAGGCAATGGACATGGCAAGCTTGGTGGCAAGCAGGTCGATGATGTCGACTCGGCGCTTGGCGAAGGGATGCCGGCGCATGCCCGGCCATCCATCGAATGGTCGCTGAAGATTGCGGCGGTGTTTCTGCTGCTATGGTTCGTTCCGGTCCTTTTCTTGTTGCTGTTTCTTGGGCAAGGCAATGTCTTCACCGACATCGCCATCTTCTTTTCCAAGATGGCGGTGGTGACGTTCGGCGGGGCCTATGCGGTGCTTGCCTATGTCGCCCAGCAAGGAGTCGAGCACTATGGCTGGCTGAAGCCTGGAGAAATGCTGGATGGCCTCGGCATGGCCGAAACAACGCCGGGTCCGCTGATCATGGTCACTCAATTCGTTGGTTTCATGGGAGCATTCCGGGAGCCGGGGGTTCTTAACGCGTTGGTCGCTGGAACGCTCGGCGGCCTTCTGACGACGTGGGTGACCTTCGTCCCGTGCTTCCTGTGGATATTTCTCGGCGCGCCGTACATAGAGACGATGCGCAGCAACAAGGCCCTGTCAGCCGCACTGTCGACCATCACGGCAGCGGTGGTTGGAGTGATCCTGAACCTCGCGGTGTGGTTCGCGCTTCATGTCCTGTTTCGCGATTTGCATGAGATCGGCTTGCTGGGCATGAGGCTCGACGTGCCAGTCCTCGGTTCCCTCAACATTCCGTCTCTCGTACTGACCCTCGGTGCGATGCTGGCGGTATTCCGCTTCAAGGTCGGCGTGATCCCGATGCTAGCGGCATGTTCGATCCTGGGCGTGCTTTTCGGCGTCGCGGCGGGCTCGGTCTAGGGCGATCTTTCTGCTCGGATGCGAGCATCGCAGTCTATTTCGTATCGGGGCTGCCTGATGGGCGAGCAAGTAGGAGGCGAGGTATAATGGGCACGAGGCGAGTGGCTTTGGTCTGGCGCGGTGACCGGGAGGCGCGTCGCACGGCGACACCGCAGAACAACCGGTTTCATCGCGTGTTCGAGGAACTCGCTGCGATCGGTGTTCACGCCGAACCGGCCGTTTATGACGAAGAGTTTGCCGAGGAGGTTCGGACCCAGCTCCTGGCGACGGACGGCGTGCTGGTCTGGGTCGATCCCTTGCACGAGGGAAAAACCCGTGCGGTGCTTGACCCGCTGCTGCGCGACGTGGCGGCACGCGGCCCCTGGGTGAGTGCACATCCAGACGTGATCCTGAAAATGGGCGTGAAGGAAGTTCTGCACCGTACGAAGCATCTCGGATGGGGAACCGATACTTACCTCTACGGCTCCGCCGAGGCTTTTCGCGAGGCGTTTCCGGAGCGGCTTCGAACGGCCGGTCCACGGGTGCTGAAGCAGAACCGCGGCAATGGCGGCCAGGGAGTATGGAAGGTCGAGCTGATCGGTTCGCTTCCTGGCGGAGAGCCGGCGGTTCGGGTGCTGCACGCGCGACGCGGCAGTACGCCGGAAGAACTCGCACTGCCGGATTTCATGGCGCGCTGCGAGGTGTATTTGACACCCGATGGCTGCATCGTGGATCAGCCATTCCAACCGCGTTTACCCGACGGGATGATCCGCTGTTACATGGGCGCCGACAAGGTGGTCGGCTTTGGCCACCAGTTCATCAAGGCCCTAATCCCGCCACCTCCTGAAGGGCCAGATTCCGAGGCTGCGCAACCAGGGCCGCGGATAATGCATCCCGCCACGGCCGAACCGTTTCAGTCGCTGCGGACCAATATGGAAACCGGGTGGACGCCGCAAATGATGGCTGTGCTAGGCGTCGATGCCAGGTCGCTGCCGATCATTTGGGATGCCGATTTTCTCTACGGACCACGGACTGTGTCAGGTGAAGACACGTATGTGCTTTGTGAGATCAACGTCAGCTCGGTCTTTGCCATCCCCGATCAAGCGCCGGCCGAAATAGCTCGACTCGTTGCCATGCGATTTTGAATCGACGAAGATTGGCGGTCCGAGTGAGGCTCTGGCCGAACGCGGTTCGGCGGTCAGTCCGATGGTCGCCGGACCCCTGCTTGCCGTTTCCGGTTTCGGCTGACCAATTCTCGTCGCCGGTGGCTTGAACACCATCTACGAAATCCTTTGCTCATGACGTTTCGCAAGATTCGGCCGCCCGAGGAACGTTAGCCTCAACCGGCGCGAGATCTGGATTTGGAAGGTCTTGCTAGGGTGACCGCCCCGGAAGAGCTGAACCCGCCATCCGCTGGAACAGGTCGTCGACCTGGGCCGGCGATAGGCTGGAGTCCTCGGCGATCCACCAGGCAAGCACCGAGAGAAAGGCTCCCGATATGAACTGGACGACGAATTCCAGCGGCACGCCCGCGTCGCCGATCCGCTTGCCAGACAGTTCGGTTCGCACTGCGCGCCGTATGCGTTCACGCAATTGATCGTGGATCGTGTCGCCGCTGCTCGCAAGTAGCGCTTTGTGAAGCGACCGGAACGCCCGCGCGTGCTCGAACATCGGCAGGCTGAATTCGAACAGGCGATTGCCTGTCTTTTCGTCTGCCGACACGCGCCTGCTCAGCGACAGCAGATGCGCCTCAAGGGCCGCGCTGCGCAATTCGTCCTTGCCGGCATAGTGCGTATAGAAGGTCGACCTGCCGACATCAGCTTTCTGGCAGATGTCTTCCACGGTGAGAGCCGCATAGCCGCACTCTGGGATCAGAGCAATCAGCGCGTCCTGCAGCATGGCGCGCGTGCGCGCGACACGACGGTCGATCGTACCCCTGTCGTCGGGCCGCTCGATTTTAATGGTCATTGCTCTTTCCACCGTGCGGTTTGGAACGTTCAGCGGTCCGTTGTCCAGCAACAGCGCTAATGGACAATCTGTCCAGTATGATACGCCGAGTCCAGAAGCTCAAGAATGCCTTGAGCACTCCGGAAACGGACGAGGAGGCAAAAGGAAATGCACCAATTTGGTCATCGGGCTGGAAACGGACAGCATTCGCGAAAGGGTGTTATTATGCTTGCCGTGCTCGTCAAACTGTCGCTGGTCAGCGGTTTTCTACTAATGCTTCATTTCGGGGACGGCTATCTCAATGCCGGTGCTTGGACGGCTGCAGTCCACGGCCTCATCCTCGCTGCGGTCGCGGCATTCGCACTCTGGGGCGGCTTCCATCACATGCGGACTGCCGGCGCGCATGGCGCCGGCGAAAGGGGCATCGGCATCGTCCTGCATAGGGCGGTCGGCTATGACCTGCTTGCGCGCGTCCTGACTTGGGGCCGCGAGGACCGGTTCCGTGAATTCATGCTGCGTCTGGCAAGGCTCCAGCCCGGCGAGGCGATGCTCGATGTCGCCTGCGGTACGGGCACGCTTGCCATAGCCGCGAGACGGTTGGTCGGAGCGGTCGGACGCGTCACGGGCGTCGACGCATCGGTCGAAATGGTCGAGAGGGCGCGCGTCAAGGCTACGCGAGCCGGCGTTGATCTTACCTTCGTCCAGGCGACGGCCCAGGAACTTCCCTTCGAGGATGGCCAATTCGACATCGTGATCGGTACGCTCATGCTGCATCACCTGCCGAAACCCGACCGATCGACCTTCTTCCGTGAAGCGGAGCGGGTTCTGAAGCCGGGAGGCCGACTGCTGCTGATCGACTTCGGAAGGCCGCTGCACGAATCCAGATTGCCGAGGCTCCATCGGCACGGGCATATCGACATGAATGCGGTCGGAACTCTACTGGTCGAGACAGGCTTCAGGGTCGACGATACCGGCGCCGTCGGGACCATGAACCTCGATTATGTGCGCGCGACCACGGACAAGATCCTGCCTGCCTGAGCGCGGCATGCCGCGGCGACCGGACCGGGCGCGCCGCCGCCAGGAACACGCGCGGGCCGGTAGTCGCGGGCCGCGCTGCATTGCGTGCGTAGCCGCCGCGGCGCTATCTTGCCGATTGGCTATCCCGGCCTGCTTCGATACGCGAGTCTACCGAATGCCCAAGACCTACTTGTCCTTGACGCTTGCGGCCGCATGGTTGGCATCACCGCTTGCGCATGCCGATGGCGTCGACCGGGCGCTGGATGCCTTCCACGCGACATGCCTGGCGCACGGCCCCGACTTCGAGCGAACCGCGACATTGGCAAAGACGCGCGGATGGACGCCGCTCGTCGACGGCGCGGCACTTGCTCCTGTGGATGCCATGAAGGCGTTCCGCGGATGGCAGGTCACCGGCGACGACCTTCCGGCCGGAACGATGGTCGCGGTGACCAGGGCTACCATGGACGGCAGGTCCGTCCAGACCTGCTCGCTCAAGCTTTTCGATGTCGACCGCGCCGAGTTTGAAAAACGGTTCTTCCACCGCACCGACGCCGAAAAAATCGGCGAGGAGAGGAAGGGCAGGCAGGTTTCCCGGCTGTTCATACTGATCGCGGGCAATCGCAAGCAGCTCGTGCATTTGACGTCGCCAGCCGTTCGGAGCACAGCGAACGCCATCATAGCAAGTTCGATCGTCGATGATTGAAAAGGCTTCGCGGGCCGCGTCCCAATTTAGCCTGCTTGCGCTGCCAGATCACTCGGTTGGCGCGCAATGACGAGAAAGCGAGCGCAAATGCGACTGACCAGCACGATTTTTGGCATGGCGCTCCTGCTCGCCTCCACCGTCGCGGTCGGCGCTCATCCTCATGTCTTCGCGGAAGCCCGTTTGGACCTAACGGTTGGCGCTGACAAGTCGGTCAAGTCGCTCAAGCATCTCTGGCGGTTCGACGAGCTCTTCTCCTCGACGGTGCTGATGGAGTTCGACAAGAATTCCGACCTTACTCTGGACGCCGAAGAACTCGACGCCGCCGCCCTCACCATCCATGCCTCACTGGAAGAATACAATTATTTCCAAATGGTCACTGTGGAAGGCAAGGACGTGGCGATGACGCCGCCGGCGAGGCTGGTCACTAGCTACGAGAACAATCAACTCGTCATCCAATTCGAGACGCAGCCGAAAGACACGTTGGCGCTCGCCGGCAAGGTGAGCATCGGCGTCTACGATCCGACCTTCTACACCGCGATCGATTTCACCGATGACGATAAGATCGCCGTGGCTGGCCTACCGAAAGATTGCACGAGGGCAGTCGTCCGCCCCGATCCGAATACCGCAATCGCACAGAATCAGACGAAATTGACGGATGCCTTCTTCAGCGATCCGACCGGAACCGATCTCGGCAAGATATTCGCGACACGCCTTGAATTGACGTGCGGTTGAAGCGGCGGAACGGATAGAACGTGTTTTTCCAAACCCTGGTCGAGTTTCAACGCACGATATACTTGGCGCTCGCCGAACAGATCAAATTGCTGTCAGCCGGGGGCGACTGGCTGGCGTTCACTGCCTTCCTGCCGATGGGTGTCCTGTTCGGAGCTGCGCATGCTTTGACACCCGGACACAGCAAAGCCGTGCTGGCTACCTATTTGGCCGGATCGGATGCCAGCATCCGTCGCGGCCTACTGGTGTCGCTGACACTCTCCTTCACCCATGTCACGATTGCCGTTGTGATTGCAGCCCTCTCGTTGCCATTGGTCTCGATTGCGCTGGGCAGCGTCGGCCGGGCGCCGCTTTTGGAGGATGTCAGTCGTGGCCTGCTCGGGTTAATTGGTCTGTGGATGCTTTGGCGGGCGCTCAGCCACGGTCATCACCATCAGCATGAAGGCGAGGTTGTGGGCGTCATGGCCGGCCTGATCCCATGTCCATTGACGCTCTTCGCGATGACCTTCGCGATCTCAAGAGGTGTTCCGGTCGCGGGCATACTCTTTGCAATCACCATGATGGCCGGCGTGGCACTGACGTTGTCTTGCGTGGCAGTTCTGTCGATCCTGTTTCGGGAACGGCTGGTGCATTTCTTCGACCGTCGGCCGCGCCTGTTCGATGTGATATCGCGAACTATCGAAGGTACCGCCGGCCTTATTCTTACTGGCGTGGCTGTCTGGCAAATCTCGTCGAAATGAGAAAGTTTGACCGACCGCCAAGGCCACAGCGATTCTCATAGGGATCACATTGCAATTAACGACGTCGTGCCATTAAGTGCCGGCACGCGTGGTTCGGGTTTGGGTTTAGAACATTGAGCGACCGTCAGAAGATCATTTGGATGATAGCGCTGGCGATCCTCGCCGGCATCGCGGTGATATTGCTAAATCACTGGATCAAAGGCGATCTCTACGCGGCGGGTCCATTGACTTCGACTACCCAGACGCCACATTTAGTTCGGCCGGCATGACCGGTTCTTTTTCTATCCGATTTCTGGCCCGCCGGTTCGCGCCGGCGGATTTTTTGCGGGGGTAGGATACTCAGCGCGGATTTGGCTATCTTGCCCCTGATTGTCAGAGGCGGAGCTGCGGTGATCGCTCCGCAATGATGGCCAACGGCGGTTTCACGACGGCATACGCGCTTGAGAGATGAGAGTGGCTGTTTCATAAAGAGGATATCATGCCTGCGGACGATGGTAGTCTACGCGACATTCTTGGAATTCTGTTGGTTCTCCTACTCGTAGGCGCCAACGGTTTCTTTGTCGCCGCCGAATTTGCGCTGGTCGCGGTTAGACGAAGCCGCGTCGACGAATTGGCTACAGCTGGACGCTCGAACGCCAGCCTCCTTCAACGGGCTTTGGTGAATCTCGATGCGAACCTTGCAGCAACTCAGCTCGGCATCACCATCTCATCGCTGGCGCTCGGTTGGGTCGGCGAGCCTGCACTCGCTCATCTGATCGAGCCACTCCTCTTGGGAGTGATGGGGTCGCTGGCCACGGCAGCTTCGCACACCATTGCCGTCGCAATCGCCTTCATCATCATAACCGCGCTACACATTGTCCTGGGTGAACTAGCGCCGAAAAGTCTGGCGCTCCAGCGCAGCGAGAGCACGGCACTTCGGGTCGTCCGCCCTCTCGGTCTGTTCCTGTTCCTGCTCAGGCCGGCGATTCTTGTTCTCAACGGTCTCGGCAATCTGGTGCTGCGTCTGTGCGGTCTGCGTCCGGGCACAGGCGAGGAGTCCTTGCATTCGCCCGAAGAGCTGAAGCTGCTCGTGGCGGCAAGCCAGGAGGCAGGGCTCCTTCATCAGACGCAACAGGAACTGGTCGAGCGTGTCTTCAACATCGGCGATCGGCGCATTGCCGACATCATGACACCGCGACGCGATATCGACTGGATCGATACCGACGACATCCCTGACGAGATTCTGCGCACCATCCGGCAATGTCGCCATGAGCAGCTTCTGGTCGGCCGTGGGGGGATAGACGAACCGCTTGGCATGATTCTGAAGAAGGACCTTCTCGACCAGGTGCTCGACGGCAAAACGCTTGACCCGATGGCGGTCATCCGAGAACCTTTGATCGTTCACGAGGCAACGCCGATTTTCCGTGTACTCGATCAGTTCAAGCGGACGCCGGTGCGTCTGGCGATCGTCATCGACGAATATGGCGCTCTGGAGGGGATCGTCACCCAGACCGATCTGCTCGAAGCCATCGCAGGCGACCTTCCTGACCTGGACAATGAGGACCCTGATGTCATCGAGCGCGATGACGGGTCCTTGCTCATCGACGGAATGATGCTGGCGCACGATGCGTTCGCTCGCCTAGGATTCCGATCGGGGTCTGCCGAAGGGGATTTTCACACGATCGCTGGGTTCGCCTTGTCAAGCCTTGGGCACTTGCCGGAAGCCGGTGAGCACTTTGACTACGAGGGCTGGCGCTTCGAGATCCTCGATATGGATGGAAGGCGGATCGACAAGCTGCTCGCTCGCCGTGAGCCGCCTACATCCAAGCCGGCAACCAGTTGAGACTGACCGCGCGACAGGCCGGTAAGCCGGCCGGCCTTTTGCGCGCGAATATTCCCACTTTTCGAACCCACGCTCCCACAGTAGTCCCTATCCACAAACGCCCGTCAGTTCGCCCAGGACGCGTATCCGCTGGAGTCACAGTGACTGGTGAGCGTCTTCGCGTCGCGCTATGTGATCAATGGAACCGACAGTTGAGGGTCTAAATGGACGCCAAGAGCGCCGTCTGGCTGATTATTGGGGTCCTGGTGGTGCTAGTGGTGGCCTTTCTCACCGCAATGGCATTCGGGCTGCTATGAGTCAGCCAGGCTGATCGACACTCGCCACAGGCCGTTGTGACCGCCGGGGCGGTGGCACCCCCATTACCACAGCGACTGCGCGACGGAGGGACATGTCGGTTGCGTGTCGACGAACGACCACAGATGCGGCATGCGGCAATTTTTTGCGGCGAAGAATGATTTTTGAATCGTGTACAGAAGTCATGGCCAAGACCAATCCCAAATCCCCTGATTTTCCGCCGCCGCGCCGTTGACCCGCTTTGAGAAAGCCGAGTTCGCGAAGCTTTGCGATCCGAAAGGCCGTCGCAAATCAACTTGCGCCGACAGATGCCTCGCTGGTCTGTGATCTGGTAACGGCGAGGTCGCGCTCATCGCCATGCGAGCCCTGTTCAAGCGCGCTGTGGCCGATTGCAGCGACTCCGAATTTCTTTCGACGAAACGACATCTGCTGTCGATCACCAGCGGCATTGACCGGACAACGGCGGCCACGCAAAAGATGGCCGCGCAATTGGGCGTCTAAGTCCGTCGCTCGCCATTTCATCGGCCGATCTTGATGCGCGGGAGCAATATTGGATATTGAACATCGGCACTTAACCAGTAGGTAATTTGCAATCAGCCAGTTGTGCTAACTCCACGATAGTGCTCTTCTGTCCGAATTATCTTGGGAGGGCGATATGAAATCCACAATTCTTGCCGCCATGGCGGCTTTGACCATGTTGGCATTTTCGGTGGATACCTTCGCACACGGCGGCGGCACCGATGCCAATGGGTGCCATACCAACCACAAGACTGGCGAGTATCACTGCCACTGATATCAGGACCAAATTGCGTGATTTGGGTTCGTGCGAGTAGGCATATTCGCGGCGCCTGGATAGCAGCGTTGCTCACCATGGGGGGGCGCAGATGAGAATTCGAAGGCTGTTCCACTTGGGCACATTGATGCTTGCGGCGGCATCAGCCACGCCATGTCATGCGCAGGGGACTTTCGGAGGAAATGACTGCACCGAAGATTGTTCCGGGCATAAAGCTGGCTACGACTGGGCTGAGCAAAATCAGATTTCCAACGACAGCGACTGCAGCTCAAACAGCCAATCATTTAATGAGGGTTGCCAAACCTTCGTCGAAGACCCGTCTCGCGGTTCGGACGAAGACGATGAAGGCGAAGAGATAGACGACTGAGATACAGCGCTGATTCGGATAAGGATCCAGCCGGCGGCTTCCCGTCGTGTAGGCGCGGTCGCTTTTGGTGTGGCATCTTTCATCGGCTGCGCTCATGCCGAAGACGCGTGCGACCCAAACTACGCGGGAGCCTGCGTTCCAATCGCCAGCGACGTCGATTGCTCCTCCGGAAAGGGCAATGGTCCGCCTATGTACGCGGCCCGGTCACTGTTGTCGGCAGGGATATCTATGATCTGGACCGCGACGGCGATGGGATCGGCTGCGAAAACGGCTAGAGCCACGCTACGGCTTGGACGGCCCTGTCCCGTTCCACTGGATGAACGCCACTTCCTTCCCGGTGACTTCCCGCACGGCTTTCAACAGCACCTCATGCAGGACGCGCGTCTGCCGGTAGTCGTCGCTATGGGGCGATATAAACGGCTGATGATACTTAAGTGCAGTGCCTCCGCTGCCGTCGCAAAGCGCTCAATTTCAGCCTGTGATAATTGCTGCGAACCTTTCGACCTGGCCATGTCCTATCCTCGAAATCTCTCTGTGTGCCAGACGACCTTGCCGTCGATCTTCATCGGCTTGTGGATCATCAAGCGCTTCGGCAGATGCTCGGGATGCACCTCCAAACCAATGGTCGAACCGGGAATTTCCACCACTCTTATCGGGAAAGTCACGCAGCGCATCACCTCGGCGTCAGACGCCCGGCGTGAATCCGACCTTCCAGCAATGCCTCACCGCGCGTCGGCGTGACCGCAGCGGGAACATTCGGCCATGCGGTGGAGGATCAGGTGTGGCGCATCTATAGGAAATCGTCGGCATCTGTCGGCTTAGAAGTGCTGCCCTCAGCAATCAATTGGTCGCCTTCGGAGCCGCCCTGAACGCGATGACGATTCAGCCCAAAGATTAGGGAAATCGGACGTCCCTTCTTCACCGGTTAGGAGTAGGACCAACACCGCCCTGGCGCGTGAGGAAGGTCTGTGGCCGAAATTCAGAAGCGCAGGGCGCAAGCTACAATGGCCCTGACTGATCTTAGCCAATGTGGCGTTCCTTCCGGGTATTCTTTCCAGGCCACGCCCAAGGCGTCCTCGAATGGATTGGGTCTGACCGAAGACCGTCTTCGTTTCACTCCGTCTCGATCGTCTTCTCGCAACGTCGGCGCTGCGTTTTCTTCCCCTGTCCGCTGCGCGTCCATTCCTCACGGTCCAAGAAAGCCTCGCGTCGCCGTCTTCCACTTCGTTTCAGCCCCTTCGGGATGCAGACCGATCGTTTCCGGTCTCACGTCCACCATCGAGGCCGCGATGGGCGCGGCCCGAGAAAACACAAAGGAACATCACCATGGCTACGATCGGCACTTTCTCCCGCACCGCGAACGGCTTCTCCGGCTCGGTCAAGACCCTCAATCTCAACGTCAAGACGGTAACGTTCGCTCCGACGGATGGCGAAAATGAAAAGGGTCCCGACTTCCGCATCTTCGCTGGCGCCACCGAGTTCGGGGCGGCATGGAAGAAGACCTCGCGCGAGGGACGCGACTACCACTCGGTCAAGCTCGACGATCCCAGCTTCCCCGCTCCGATCTATGCGAGCCTGGTCGAGACCGACACCGAGGGTGAGTTCTCGCTCATCTGGTCACGCCGCGCCGCAGAGTGACCCGACAAAACACGAAGCCCCGCCGCAAGGCGGGGCTTTGCCATGTTCAGGTCCTATACAACTTGGCACGTCCGCTAGGTGCAGCGCGTTACGCTTTGGCCGGCGCCTTGCGGACCTTCTTCAGCGGCGACTTCATGGCCGCCGCAGTCGTCGCCGCTGCCGCCGCACGAGTAGCCCGTTTTGGTTTTTCCGCCGCGGCAGACGTGGGCGTCGCCGCCTTGCGCCCGAGCCCTATTGATTTCGCCAGAGCCGACCGGGTAGCCGCGTAGTTCGGCGCCACCATCGGATAGTCGGACGGCAGGTTCCATTTCTGCCGGTATTCGTCGGGGGTCAGGTTGAAGTGCTGAAGGTGCCGCTTGAGCGATTTGAATTTCCTTCCGTCTTCCAGACAGATGATGAAGTCAGGTGTCACCGATTTCTTGATCGAAACTGCCGGGTCCTGTTTTACCACAGGTTCTACCGCCGGCGTGCCGATGCCATTCAGGGCGGCATGGATGTCGCCGATGAGTTTCGGCAACTCGCCAACCGGTACTGGATTGTTCGATACATAGGCGGCGACAATGTCAGCCGTTATCGACACGGTATCCAGTTTGTTGCCTTGCTCGAGAGCAGTGGTCATATGATTTCCCTTTTTTGTATCGGATGAATTGAGCGACGTTTGATTTTTCTAGCCTGCCCACGGCGCAAATAGTACGTTTCTTCGTAAAATCCACCTCTTTTGCGCAACATGACAAGAGTAAGTTTCGCTTCTGTTGTCCCATCGGCTGGGATGCTTTTGCCTATCTCATCTAAAGCGAGGAGCTTCCTTCACTTTTCCGCCCGTTCCAGCTGTGCAGAGCAATGCCGCTGGCTCTCACCCTGGCTATAGAGTTTGTATCAATGCGCAGTGTGCATGATCGAATCTGGAGGGCGTGGGAGGTTTCGAGGGCACGATCTGGATTTTGAAGTTCGCTCATAGGGCAGCGCCCGCTTTGACGAGCGTCGCCAACGCGAGCCTTGCGCTCTATATGATCAGGATCAAGGCTCGCGAGAGAAGATTGTCGGCGGTCGCGAGGAGATCGCGAAAGCTTCCTGCGCAAGCGCTTGACTGCGGCGCTGGCACACCGGCGGAAGTTTGCTGTTCCGACTTCGGACTGGCCGCTGCTCGCCAACTGTGGCTATGTTCGCCAGTCCATCTGCTCTTCACGCCGTTCACCATCGAATGCCTGCTTTCCCTTCGCGGCCAAAAGCTCCCGGGCATGCTTACCGTCATGGCCCTGCAGCTTCGCGGCGATCCAGAGCATCGCGCCGTAGATGATTGCGCGATCGTCATTGGTGAGCTCGACAATGCCTGCCTTGAGGACGAGACCGCCAAGCTCGATCAGCTGTCGGGTGCGTTTGCGACGCTCCACCTGCCATGTTCTCATGTCATTGCGAGCCTGTGCCGCCTGCCGGCGATTGCGCGCTGCCCGATTGCGCTGGAGCGCCGCGAGGGTTGCGCTGAGATGCCGAAGCAGTTCGCCGGGACCTGCTCTCGAAAAACATCACCCCACGCTTAGCCCATGCCTCACGCTTTGCCGTGTCTTTCGTCTCAGTGATTGCGACCAGTGCGCCCGCCAGTTCGTCCGCGCTGAGCTGATCGGCGCCGGTGGCGATCACCAGCTCGCCAAGCTGCTGCACCTTTCTGGTTTTGAGCTCTCGCGCTTTTTCTTCCAGGGCTTGAAGTTCTGCGTCGAAGTCCCGCGGTTTGCGCATGGCTGTCTCCATCGGTTGTCGGTCGGAGGATGATAGGGGAGCGGCTGCCGGAAGGCTTCAGGGTCGCCGAGACAGCCCGGGACGGGCTGGTCCATCCCGAGATTTTTTCGAGGGAGGGCGCGCTTATACGTCGTGCCGACGTGGGCTTTGACGTGCAAATGATCTGGTCGCGATGGCGATCTATCATCTTCACGTCAAGGTCATTGGCCGCAAGGCAGGCTCAAGCGCTGTGGCGTCCGCCGCCTACCGCTCGGCCTCGCGGCTGCGTGACGAGCGGATAGAACGCAGCCACGACTTCTCCGCCAAGCGCGGTGTCGTTCATTCCGAGGTGATGCTGCCGGAGGATGCACCGGAGGCCTGGCGCGACCGCGAACGGCTTTGGAACGATGTCGAGGCGTTCGAGGTGAGGAAGGATGCGCAACTTGCCCGCGAGGTCGAGTTTGCGCTCCCGCGTGAACTCAGCCAGGCGCAAGGCATCGAGTTGGCGCGCGACTTCGTTCAGGCTGAGTTCGTAAGCCGGGGCATGGTCGCCGATCTCAATGTGCACTGGGACCGCGCAGAGGATGGAAGCCCCAAGCCGCATGCTCATGTCATGCTGACCATGCGGGCCGTGGACGAGAATGGTTTTGGCGCCAAGGTTCGAGACTGGAATGCTACCCAGCTGGTTGAGCGCTGGCGCGAGCGATGGGCGGAGCTGGCCAATGAACGCCTGGCCGAACTCGACATCGACGCGCACATCGATCATCGCAGTCTGGAAGCGCAGGGCATTTCACTGGAGCCGCAAACCCAGATTGGTGCGCCAGCACAGCGCATTGAGGGCAGTGGCCTTGCTGCTAGCGACATTGAAGCAGATCGCGCCGAACTGCATCGCGACATCGCGCGCAACAATGGTGCGCGCATCATTGCCGATCCATCCGTGGCGCTCGATGCCATCACGCACCAGCAATCGACTTTCACCCGAAAGGACATTGCGAAGTTCTCGCATCGGCACAGCGACGGAGTGGAGCAGTTCAACGCGGTCGTGGCAGCCATCAGCAACGCACCCGATCTGATTGAACTCGGCAAGGACGGACGTGGCGAAGATCGCTTCACCACTCGGCAGATGATCGACACCGAACAGCGCCTTCACCGCGCTGCGGAGCGTATCGATTTGGACGAGAGACACGCGGTGAGTAACGCACATCGCGAGGCGGCACTGGCGCGCGCAGCGCAACGCGGGCTTGTCCTTTCGAGCGAGCAGACCGATGCGCTGGCGCATATCACCGATAGAAACGGTCTTGGTGTCGTCGTCGGCTTTGCCGGAACGGGCAAGAGCGCCATGCTGGGCGTTGCGCGCCAGGCATGGGCAGCGGCGGGCTACGAGGTTCGAGGCGCCGCACTCTCCGGCATTGCCGCCGAGAATCTGGAAGGCGGATCAGGCATCTCATCACGCACCATCGCCAGTATGGAGCATAGCTGGGGACAGGGCCGCGATCTGCTCACAGCTCGCGATGTCCTGGTGATTGATGAGGCCGGCATGGTCGGCACGCGCCAGTTGGAGCGCGTGCTTTCCCATGCCGCCGACGTTGGCGCAAAAGTCGTACTCGTCGGCGATCCGCAGCAGTTGCAGGCGATCGAGGCCGGCGCCGCATTCCGTTCCATCCACGAGCGTCATGGCGGCGTCGAAATCGGTCAGGTTCGCCGGCAGCGTGAGGACTGGCAGCGCGATGCCACGCGCGATCTGGCAACCGGCAGGATCGGCGCCGCGATCGGCACCTACGATGCGCAAGGCATGGTGCATCAGGCTGCAACGCGCGACGAGGCGCGAGCTGAACTCGTCGAGCGCTGGGATCGCGACAGGCAGGCGCATCCAGAGGCAAGCCGGATCATCCTCACCCACACAAACAACGAGGTGAGCGCGCTCAACCAGGCAGCGCGCGAGCGCATGCGCGCTGCTGGCGATCTCGGCGACGAGGTTCAGGTGGATGTGGAACGCGGCCCAAGAAACTTCGCCAGCGGCGACCGGGTCATGTTCTTGCGCAACGAGCGCGGGCTTGGCGTCAAGAACGGCACGCTCGGCATTGTGGAAGAAGTCAGCAAACAAGGCATGACCGTGCGCACCGATGATGGCAGGTCGGTGCGGTTCGACCTGAAAGACTACGCGCACATCGACCACGGCAATGCCGCAACCATTCACAAGGCGCAGGGCATGACCGTCGACCGGACCCATGTGCTCGCCACGCCGGGCATGGATGCGCATGGCAGCTACGTCGCACTGTCGCGGCATCGAGACAGGATGGAGCTGCATTATGGGGCCGATGACTTCGCGACCCCCGAACGGCTGGTCCGCACGCTGTCACGCGACCGCGCCAAGGACATGGCGTCGGATTACGAGAAGGTCGACCCGGCGCAGAGCTATGCCGAGCGGCGCGGCATAACCTTCCGCGAGCGCGTGATAGAGATCGTGCGCCGCATCGTTCCGGAGAAGCTTCGCGACAGGATCGGCGGGCTGCTGGACGGGTTGCGCTCGCCTGGCGACGCCGGGCTTGACCAAGACCTTGGGCGCAGGCCGGGAAGGGAAGACGGTGGAGCGCGAGGCGACGATGCCGTCGCCGCGCCTGGAAGGGAAGCTTCCGCCAGAGGAGCGCAGCGCGACACGTCTGTGCCGGTGGACGCGGAAGCGGCGTTGCGCAGCGCTCGCACCCAGGCGCTTATTCGTCACGCGCGCGCTATCGACGCGATATCGCACAACGGAGATGCGGATGGGCTGGGCAGTCCCGAGCAGATGCGCGAGTTGAGGGATGCCCGTAGGGCCTTCGAGAAGGTGCGGCCCTTTGGCTGGCGCGATGCCGAAGCGGCTTATGTGAAAAATCCCGAACTTGTCCACGAGGCGGGGGCTGGCCGCGTCCGCCGCATCGTGCTTGCTCTCCAGCTTGAGACGGAAATCCGCACCGGGATGGACATCGATCCAGGCCGCCGCGCCGACCGTTTCGTCGAACGCTGGCAAAAGCTCGATCGGACGGGACGGGAGCAATATCAGGCCGGCGACATGTCCGGCTACAAGTCAACGCGCTCGGCCATGTCCGATATGGCCAAGAGCCTTGAACGCGATCCGCAGCTTGAATCCATGCTTGCCAATCATAAGAAGGCGCTTGGCATCGAGGTCGAATCCGGCCGGCGTCTGGGTGTGGAACTGGCATTCAGCCATGGCATCGGAAAGGGGCGGGGCCTTGGGCTCTGACACCCCTCCGATTTGCCACCGTTTTCACGCTACAGGCGGATGAAGCGAAAAATCGGATTGCCTCCGGCATGGGTTCGTCCTGTCTGTCCCAACAGAAATCAGCAACAACCATTCAGGTGGACGCAAGCTATGTCCGAGCCGGATCGTATCGTTCGTCTCAAAACAGTCCTCGCCAGGACCGGCCTGTCCCGCTCGACAATCTATCGCAAGATCGCCGACGGCACGTTCCCGGCTCAACTGAGGATCAGCACCAATGGCGCCGGGTGGCATGAATCCGAGATCAACCGCTGGGTTGAGGATCCCATTCGATGGGGGTCGAAGGCTGAGGTGAAGAGGTCCGATTGAACGGGTAGGTGCAACAACCTGGGGGCTTCCTTGCCGGTTCTGCAAATTGTCAATTTGCACTAGCGCGGTCACACGCTCCCATCGCTCAACCTGTTACTTCCGATAGCTTCTTGATGGCTGACGGAGCGCTAAAACCGAGAATCTCGGCGAGGTTTATAAACTCCACGACATCAACACGTCTCTGTCCGCTTTCTAGTCGAGCTACGAACGATTGGTATTGGCCGAGCCTGGTTGCCAACTCAACTTGCGTAAGGCCTGCCGCTTCACGGTTTTTGATCAGCAGCGCGATCAAAGCTTTGTGCCGATTCGTACCGAGTGTATCGACCACTTATCACCTCATCTGAACTCAGATGGGGGCTTCCTTTATATCTGATTTTCAGTTATCTTAAATTCAGATATTTAGCTGAGGCCGCCAAAGCGTTTGGCTGTATCACCAACCATGCAAAGCTGTTTGGAGCTCGGATCATGGATGATTCCGACGATAGCATGAATTTGTTTTTCATCACCCGGCGGCGCTTGCTGACGGGAACGGCCACGGGCGCGGCGGCATGGCCCTTCCAGGCAAAATCGCTGGCTGGCGAACTGACGGACGGCAGCGCGGCTGATCCTGCTCTTCGTCTGTGTGGGAGCTGGCAAAGAATCCATGATGAGACACTGGCGCTGTGCCGCGAACAGCAGCGGTTGGAGACACACCTCGCCAGGATAGTTGGCTTTCCCTGCGCCAAGGTGCGGCTTGCCGATGGTACGGACGTGACGCTCCATTCCATCGAGAGCCTGAACGATGCCCACTCTCCTGAAAATGAAGTCGAATGGGGCAGGGCGCTTGCGGATTTCGTGGCACACCAGGCGCGCTGGGACGCTGCTGATGCTGAGATCGGCTATTCGAGAACAGACGAACTGATCCGGCAATCGGAAACAGTCGAAGGGGCACTTCTGGATGATCTACCGCAGACAGCGGCCACGTCCATCGAAGGCATTTTGGCCAAGCTCAAGGTCATCCTGCGTGACGGTGAGCACTGGGAACATCCAGACGATTTTCCCTGGCCGCACATCCGATCGGTACTGAATGACCTCGTCCGTCTTCACCGTTTAGACGTTGCGACGAACCCAAGCTCAGAAAAGCAGCAAAACTCACAGAGCAGGTGAAGCCTTGATGAAAATCTTGGATCGTTTTCAAAGCGGTGTGGCACCTAACGGTGAGGTCGGTCCCCATCCGGCCGACCGTCACGTCGGCAGGCAGATCGCGACTCTGCGAGTCCAGTCGGACGTCTCGCAGGCGCAACTGGCCCGTGCGATCCGCATCAGCTTTCAACAGCTCCAGAAATACGAAAGCGCGCGCAACCGCGTCAGCGCTTCCACGCTCTACGAAATCGCCCGCTCGCTGGATGTTCCTGTCAGCCGCTTCTTCGATGGTCTGCCGGGCAATGGCGAGGCAACCGCTCCGCTCCTGACCGTAGACGAACGCCTGGGATTCATCGCCAGCGCGGAAGGCAGACGCTTGATCGAAAGGCTGATGCGACTCCCCCCGCGTGTGCGCAACCGCGTGTCGTCTCTGCTCTTTGAATTGGGAAAGGAAATCGATCCTGTGCAATGCCCAGACGAGTATTAGAAACGAGGTTGAGGAGGTCGTGAGGGCCCGCGCCACTTGTTGCCTACAACCTCGGAAAGACGGCGGTGGGTGTAGTCAGGCGATCCCGCCAGACATGCCTGAGAGCTTCTCCAGAGCCGCCCGGAATAGCTTGCGGCTTGAGGTTGGGACTTACGGATTTCCGAAAAGCACGCCTTGCTATCCAATTCTGCGACTAATCAATTTGATGGCTTTTCTCATCTCCTGCATGCGCGCATCTGGGAGACATGGACCAAGATCATGATCTCGGCAGGATCGAACCAAGCCGCGCATTCTTATTTTCAGCAGAAGCCCAGCCGATCCGTAGCGAGCGCTACTCGCAATGGTTGTGAGGCACCAAAAAAGGGCCTTGTTCCGAGCGCCTGATAGAGCGATTCTGCGCCTTGCAAAAGCACTTGCGCGCCAAGCGGCTCGCGAAGACCACGAGCGTGAACAGGCCGAGAAAACTTATCATGACTCGAACCGCGATCTACGCACGCTTCTCAACCGACCTCCAAAATGAGCGATCAATCGACGATCAACTCGCTTTGTGCCGAGCATATGCAGAACGTGAGGGGTTGAACGTTGTCGCAACGTTTGACGACCGAGCACGCTCCGGTGGCTCCGTCCTGGGCCGTGACGGATTACTTCAGCTCATGGACAAAGCGCGTGAGCACGAATTCGACGTGCTCGTCGTAGAGGCACTTGATCGGCTTTCGCGCGACATGGAAGACCTTGCGGGCATTCACAAACGCCTTTCATTTCTCGGCATCGAAATTCGTGCCGTTCACGAAGGCGTGGTGAACACGGTCTTGGTCGGCCTGCGCGGTCTCGTTGGCCAGCTATACCGAGAGGACATCGCTCACAAAGTCCGCAGGGGCCAAGCCGGCCGAGTCAACAAAGGGCTTCACGCCGGCGGTCTGACCTATGGCTATTCGTACGTGCTAGGCGATCCCGGGAAGCGGATGATCGCAGAGGATGAAGCGGAAATCGTGCGTCGTGTCTTTCGAGAGTATGTCGCAGGGCAAACCCCGCGCGATATCGCTCACGATCTAAACACAGACCGCATACCGCCGCCTCGCGGTCGTGCCTGGAATGCCTCCACCATCAATGGAAATGTGCAGAGAGGGACGGGGCTGCTTCACAATGAGCTTTATGCTGGCCGCCTGATCTGGAACAGGGTCAGAATGATCAAGGATCCTGACACGGGGAAACGTGTCTCGCGCCCAAATCCCAAGGGTGACTGGCGAGTAGTCGCAGTGCCCGACCTCGCTATTGTTCCGTCCGACCTGTTCGACGCAGCACAAGCACGCAAGAAGGCGCGTGCAGCCACTCATCCAAGCCACCAGCGCCGACCACGGCACATGTTGACGGGGCTCCTGAGGTGTGGTGCCTGTGGTGCGGGAATGTCGTCGAAAGGCGTGGACAAGTCCAAGCGCATTCGCATCCGCTGTTCCGCCGCGACTGAAAGCGGAACATGCGCCGATCCCAAGACCTTCTATTTGGATACGGTCGAAGCTGCAGTTCTGAACGGCCTTTCCGCCGAGTTGCGCCATCCCGAAGTGATTGCCCAGTACGTCCAGACCTACCACGAAGAACGGAAGCGCTTGGCAGCCGACACCGATGCCAGGCGCAGCCGTTTGGAGCGACGGCTTGAAGAACTAACTCGGGAGATCGAGCGCCTGGTCAACGCCATTGCCAAGGGCTATGGCGACCCAGCCGTGCTGGGACCGCAATCAACAACGCTGAATGAAGAGCGTAAGGGCATTCTAGCCGAGTTGGATCGGGTGCCCGCCGCTACGGGAGTGATCGCGCTGCACCCTGCGGTGCTCGCTCGCTACGAGGAACAACTAAACCAACTTCGGACCGGGCTTGCTAAGGGCATTGCTTTTGGCGATTCCGAATGTGCAGAGGCAATGCGCGACTTGGTCGAAACCGTCACGGTGTTTCGAGATCCATCGAGGATCGGCGGCGTCGAAGTCGAAATCGCTGGGCGGTTAACGGCACTCTTGGGCGAGGGTGCCTTCCCCCACGGCGTCAAACGAGCGGGGGGAATGGTGGTAGCGGGAGAGGGACTTGAACCCCCGACCCCAGGATTATGATTCCCGTGCTCTAACCAACTGAGCTACCCCGCCAGGGCGGCGAAAGGCCCGAAATCCGCCTTAAATCGAAAGGCATTTCGAGGCGTTCGCCAAGGTCGCGCGGATATAAGGTTGGGAGGGCGAGCCTGTCAAGCATCGATGCGCGAGGGGCGCCGGCATATTGTCGCCGGTAAAAGCTTTGCCGGGCTGGCATCTCCGGTAAGCCACCGGGGTTGAGTTCGACGGGGCACGCCGCTATGTCTCGGCCAAGAAATTAGAGTTTGAAGCTGATGAAGCCGCGCATTGCAGTCCTCGGTTGCGGATACTGGGGCAGCAACCACATCCGCACCCTCAAGGCGCTCGGCGCGCTGCATGCGGTTTCCGATGCCAATCGGGCGCGGGCCGAAGGCTTTGCCAGCGAGCAGGACTGCCTGGCGATCGAGCCCGACCAGCTGTTCGTGCGTGATGATATCGACGCCATCGTCATGGCGCTGCCGCCGCAGTTCCATGCCGATCTTGCCGTGCGCGCCGCTGAGGCCGACAAGGACGTGCTGGTGGAAAAGCCGATTGCGTTGACCGTGCCCGACGCCGAGCGCGCCGTGCAGGCGGCCAAGGACAATGGCCGCGTGTTCATGGTCGGCCATGTCTTGCGCTTCCATCCCGCCTTCGAGACGCTGAAGGCGCTGATCGACAATGGCGAGCTCGGCGAGGTCCGCTACATCCACTCGCACCGGCTCGGCCTCGGCAAATTCCACACCGAGAACGACGCACTGTGGGATCTGGCGCCGCACGATCTGTCGATGATCCTGGCCATCACCGGCACCGAGCCGATCGAGGTCAGGGGCGAGGGGGCGGCACTCCTCGACAATCTCAGCGATTTCGCGCATCTGCACATGCGTTTTCCCAACGGGCTGCGCAGCCATCTCTTCACCTCGCGGCTCAATCCCTATCGCGAGCGGCGGCTGACCGTGGTCGGCACCAAGGCAATGGCGGTGTTCGACGATGTCGAGCCCTGGGAGCGCAAGCTGGCCGTCTACCGCCACGCGGTGTGGCAGGACAGCGGCCAGTGGGCCTTCACCACCAACGAGCCGTCCTATGTCGCGGTCGGCCAGGGGATGCCGCTGACGCGCGAGCTCGAGCACTTTATCCAGTGTATCGAGACGCGGGCCGAGCCGCGCACCAGCGGCGAGGAAGCCATCAGGGTGCTGCGCATCCTGACGGCGGGTACAGTCACGCACACAAAGTCCTGAGACCGTTTCGAAACTCTGCTTTTAAGGCAGATCGAAACTAAAACTGTCTCCGAGAGGGTAGTGTTTACTCTGCGGGAATCTGCGCCGGCCTGGCTGCGAGCCGGCTGAGCATGGCTTCGGCCTCGGCGCCGCGCTCGGAGCGCTCGATGAAGCCGCCGCCGAAGACGCGGGCTTCGTTGCCGTCGTCGGAATAGAGCACGCAGGCCTGTCCCGGCGCGATGCCGGACTCGCCGTCGACCAGTTCGACAAAGGTGCTGCCGGCGCGGTGATGCAGCACGGCCGGGCGCGGCGGCCGCGTCGAGCGGACCTTGGCGAACAGCTCCATGCCGGCGGCCGGAATGTCGGACAGCGCGCGATCGCCCAGCCAGTTCATGTTGCGCAGATAGATCTTGTGGGTCTCCAGCGCCTCGCGCGGGCCGACGATGACACGGGCCCGGTCGGCGTCGAGATGGACGACGTAAAGCGGCTCGCCCGAGGCGATGCCGATGCCGCGGCGCTGGCCGATCGTATAGCGCAGGATGCCGTCATGGCGACCGAGCACGCGGCCGTTGATATGGACGATGTCGCCTGGGTTGGCGGCAGCTGGCTTCAGCTTGGCGATGATGTCGGAATATTTGCCCTGCGGCACGAAGCAGATGTCCTGACTGTCCTGCTTGGCGGCAACGGTCAGCCCCATTTCTTCGGCGATGGCCCGCACCGCAGGCTTGGACAGCCCACCCAGCGGAAAGCGCAGATAGTCGATCTGCGCCTGCGTGGTGGCAAACAGGAAATAGCTCTGGTCGCGGTCGGCATCGACGGGCCGGAATAGCGCGCGGTGGGCGCCATTGGCTCCGGAGCGGATATAATGGCCGGTGGCGAGCGCATCGGCGCCAAGGTCCTTGGCGGTGGCCAAAAGGTCGGCGAACTTCACCGTCTGATTGCAAGAGACGCACGGAATGGGCGTTTCGCCGGCAACGTAGCTCTCGGCAAACGGGTCGATGACCGCCTTACGGAAGCGCTCCTCATAGTCGAGCACGTAATGCGGAATGCCCAATGTCTCGGAAACGCGGCGGGCATCGTCAATGTCCTGGCCGGCGCAGCACGACCCGGCCCGGTGCGTTGCGGCGCCATGATCGTAGAGCTGCAGCGTGACGCCGACGACATCATAGCCTTCGCGCTTCAAAAGGCCGGCAACGACAGACGAATCCACACCGCCCGACATGGCGACGACGATGCGGGTGTTTTGCGGGCTGGCGGGAAGGTCGAGGCTGTTCATGGTTCTTTCGTTCTGCGCGGCGCTTCAATGGCAGTGGCGCGAATATAGGTCAACCACACCAGCGGCGCCAGCTTTGCGGCGGTGCCGATTTTGCGGGAAAATTGCGCGTCTGCCCGCCGTTGCCTCAAATGCCGACGAAAAGACTAACGCGGCGTTCATGATCCTTACCTACTCATTAGGGTTCGCTTAGGCAATTTTTAAAGCTGTGGCGGTAATGTGGTGGGGATTGGGTCTTTGAGTTTTTAGTAGAGAGTACGATGACCGATCTTGTTAGACCGCGAGTCAAATATGTTATTGGGCCTGACGGCAGCCCTCTTACGATTGCCGATCTTCCGCCGACGAATACACGTCGCTGGGTTATCCGGCGCAAGGCGGAAGTGGTTGCTGCGGTGCGCGGCGGGCTTTTGAGCCTCGACGAGGCATGCCAGCGCTACAAGCTGACCACCGAGGAATTCCTGTCCTGGCAAGCGTCGATCGACGAATATGGCCTTGCCGGGCTGCGCACGACGCGCATCCAGCAATACCGGCACTAGAGCCAGGACCACAACAGAAAAGGGCGCGGTAACCGCGCCCTTTTGCCTGTCGGTAATGCCTGCTTCAGACCGTCAGCACCACCTTGCCGATCGGCCTGGTGGCGAGAAAAGCGTGCGCGGCGCCCGCCTGTTCGAGCGGAAAGCTCTTTGCCACATGGACCGCAAGCTTTCCCGCATCGACCAGTTTGCCAAGTTCGACGAGGCCTTCACGGTCGGGCACGACGGACATGCGCTCGACTCGGATCCCACGCGCAGCAGCCTTGGCTCGGGTGGTGTCGTGGACATTGAGCAGCGACACCAGGGCGCCACCGTCCTTCAGGACTGTCAGCGATTGGTCGGCATGGTCGCCGCCCATCGGCTCCAGCACCAGGTCGATGTCGCTGACCTCGGCGGCGAAATCTCCCTTGGTGTAGTCGATCACTTCATCGGCGCCGAGCGAGCGGACGAAATCGAGTTTCTTCGGGCTGGCGGTGGCGATGACATAAGCGCCGTGCGCCTTGGCGATCTGCACCGCCAGATGCCCGACGCCGCCGGCCGCAGCATGGATCAACACGCGCTGGCCGCGCTTCAGGCCGCCATGGCGGACAAGGCCTTGCCAGGCGGTCAGACCGGCCAGCGGCAGCGCGCCGGCATGATTGTGGTCAATGCCTTGCGGCTTCGGTGCGATTTCATCGGCCAGGGTGACAGCGAGCTCCGCATAGGCCGCGGCCTGCTTGGGAAAATGCGGCATGCCGAACACGGCGTCACCGACCTTGAGGCCGCCATCGACGCCTGGGCCTACCGCCTCGACCGTGCCTGAAATATCCCAGCCCAAAGTGAAGGGTGGTTCGCCCAGCAAAGGATAGTAACCGGCGCGCACCGAGCCATCGACCGGATTGATGCCGGCGGCATGCACGCGCACGAGCACTTCGCCTGACTTGGGCGAGGGCGCGGGGCGATCGGCGATGACGAGGACGTCGGGCCCGCCGACGGAATTCTGGATAACGGCACGCATGGGAGGCTCCTGCTGGGGTTTTCTGAGCCGCTATCATTTGGATAGTAATATTCCCTTGTCCAGTATGTACCTTTTCCATATATAGGCACCTCATGGATAGTGATAATGATTGCGGCTCCGGCTATGACGCCTTCCAGCGGACGTGTCCTTCGCACGCCGTGCTCGAGATGCTGGCCAGCAAATGGGTCTATCTGACGGTTTGTGCGCTGCGCCGTGGCCGGATGCGCAATGGGGAACTGGCGCGTAAGCTCGAAGGCATCACACCCAAAATGCTGACGCAGACCCTGCGCGTCCTCGAGCGCGACGGGCTGGTGCGGCGCGAAATCTTTCCGGTGATCCCGCCGCGGGTCGAATATGAATTGACCGAACTTGGCCAGAACCTGGCGGGGCTGCTCACCCAGATACGGTCCTGGTCGGAAGAGCATGTGCCTGACATCAAGCAAGCGCGGGCGAGGGCAGCGGCGAACCTGGACAGGGATTTGGCACGGGCCTGAAGCTGCGGCCGCCTTACGGGCCGGATCAGCAGCGCCGGAGCCTTCTGGCGCGCTACACGCAAAGCAAAGCGCGGCGTCAGGCGGCGCCGGTCGGGTTAAAACCCTGCCGTCAGCCGATCATGGCGCTGCGACCGCCGAGTTCCGCGTCGCGGATCTTGGTGTCGCGCGATTCCAGCATCTCGGCCTTGGAAAGCTCCGCTTCAGCTTCGCCGAGTAATGATTCGGCAGCGCTTCGCTGCTGGGCGAGGTCGCTTTGAGAGTTTCTGAGGTTATCACGGCGCAGACGCGCCGCCTTGGCGAAGGTCGGATAGGCAAAATGATTGATGTCGGTGATGCCGGCCTTCTTCTCCTCGGCGGTGATCTGAAGCTCCAGTTCGACGGCCATGCGCTCGAACTCGGCGATCATCATGTCGAGCTGCAGCAGCTGCCGCCGCTTCTCATTCACCTGAAATTGCTTCAGCCGAACGAGGTTTTCACGTGACTTCATGATTCGGTACTCCCGGAAACGCACACCTGCACATATCGTCCAATCCGCCTGCCAGGGCCTGGCGCCGCCCGTATCCACCGGCATTCCCCGAACTATGGGAAACAAATCCCTAAAGTTTTTTGCCGGCGGTAACCATTCGTTTACGCGCATTGTTAATCATAAGGGCGAGGACTTAAGGCCGGGTAAAAATTCCGGCTCCCGATACGGAAGCCGGCCAGCGAGTCCCTTGAGTCACTTAGTCCGACTTATTAATGTGTTGCATTAGCGATTTGGTTCTGTGATTCATCATTAGATTCAAGAGGGTGTAGAAAGGGGTTAAAAAATCTGGTACCGTCCTTGGTGCGGAATTAGGTTTTGTTAACCATTCGATGGCAGCCTCTGTTCAGGCAATCACTGCTCCGGTCCCGGATGGGTCGTGACATGGTCCGGCGGCAGAAAAGGGGAATGAAATGCGCGTTCTGCTGATAGAAGACGACAGTGCAACCGCTCAGAGCATCGAGCTGATGCTCAAATCTGAAAGTTTTAATGTTTACACGACCGACCTCGGCGAAGAAGGTGTCGATCTCGGTAAACTTTATGATTACGATATCATTCTTCTCGACCTCAACCTTCCCGATATGTCCGGCTACGAAGTCTTGCGGACACTTCGCCTGTCCAAGGTGAAGACGCCGATCCTGATCCTGTCCGGCATGGCCGGTATAGAGGACAAGGTGCGCGGCCTGGGCTTCGGCGCCGACGACTATATGACCAAGCCGTTCCACAAGGACGAGCTGGTCGCCCGCATTCATGCCATCGTGCGCCGTTCCAAGGGCCATGCCCAGTCGGTCATCACCACCGGCGACCTGGTGGTCAATCTCGATGCCAAGACCGTCGAAGTCGGCGGTCAACGCGTGCATCTGACCGGCAAGGAATACCAGATGCTGGAGTTGCTCTCGCTACGCAAGGGCACCACGCTGACCAAGGAAATGTTCCTCAACCACCTTTATGGCGGCATGGACGAACCGGAACTGAAGATCATCGACGTCTTCATTTGCAAGCTGCGCAAGAAGCTCGACGCAGCATCCGGTGGCCAGAACTACATCGAGACGGTCTGGGGTCGCGGCTATGTGCTGCGCGAGCCGGAAGACATCCGCGTCAGCGCCTGAGCGAACATCATCCAATTGAATCAATGCAAAAAACCCGGCTCAGGTCGGGTTTTTTGCTGTCCTTTTTTGGCCGAAAACGAGCCGAATCAGGCGGCAACCTTCAAGGTACGAAAACGTTCGAGCAGTTGCGGCCGGTTGAACGGCTTCAACAGATAACCCTGGGCGCCGGCGCGCTTTGCCTTCATGATCGAGGCAACATCGACCTCGACCAGCGAGATCAGAATCTGCGGTTTGATCGTGCTCTCCATGGCGCGAACCTGGCGAATGACGTCGACCGCTTGCATGTCCGGCAGGGCGCCGTCGACGACAATCACATCAGGCATCTCGGCAGCGCACATCTCGACAGCATCAAGTCCAGTTGCTGCTTCGATCACCACCATGTCGGAGCCGCCAAGAATCCGTTTTGCAACCTTTCTGATGACGCTCGAATCGTCGACAAACATGCAGCGCTTCATTTCCGGGTCCTCTTTGCCATGGGGCGAACCGGCGGCATCCGGGTATCGGGATGCACACTAGGCCGATCTGGTAAAGAAGCAGAAAAGCCGTTAGGTAAAGTTTTTACAAACATGTCGTTTGCAGCCCCATTCTGCAGGGGCGTTGCCGGCGATGAAACTTGCCTGTTCTGAATTGCCGCAAATATCAGCGGGAAAAGATACTTGATTGTTCTTGATGCTCGGCGTCCTGCCGAACGGCTTCGCTCAGGCCGCGGACAGCACGATCTCTTCGGCGGTCGCGTGAATCGAGATCGTCATGTTGGCCTCACGCGCCAGCAGCAGCGTGTAGTAGGGCTGGACGGTATGGGCGTCGATAGGCTCCTCGGGCTTGTTGCCGGAATGGAGTTCGAGGAATTTCGGCGGCACGCGCAGCATCGGGCCGCTTGCGGCAAGCGCAAAGCGAGGCTCGGTGTCGAGGTTTTCCAGCGTGACCACCAATCTGCCGCCGCGCGGGATGGCAGCATTGGCGACGAGCAGCAAATTGAGCAGCAACTTGACCTTGTTCTTGGGCAGCAGGGCGCGAACCCCGTTCCAGATCAATTCCGGCTTCTCGTTCTTCAGGAAGGCGATGGCGACGGACTCGGCATCGCCGGTGTCGATCATCATGCCGGCCGAACCGGCGGCGCCGAAGGCGATGCGAGCGAATTGCAGGCGGGCCGAAGCGTTTCTGGCGCTCTGCCGGATCAGTTTCATGGCGTCTTCGTCGGCGCCGCCCTCGTCCAGGAGTTCAAGGCCGTTGTTGATGGCGCCGACCGGCGAAATGATGTCGTGGCAGACTCGGCTGCACAACAAGGCTGCGAGATCGGGTGCGGAGAGAGAGAAAAGCTCAGCCATCGGCGAAAAATCCCTGCTAAAATTCACATCCTGGTGGCCGCGCGACCGACTGCCACGCTCACCACCCGAATCACGCTCTCTCCCCAGGCATTCTGAATACACAGCGCCCGAGCGTGCAGCAACAATCCACAATTCTCGTGAGAAAAAACGGCATCTTTGCACAGGATGGGAGCCCGCGCAGACAGTCAGAAACAGCCTTCGAACCGCCATGTTCATGTGGGAGGTTAATGGTTGAAAAAGGATTACGGCATAGTTTGCCCGTAACAGTCATCCTTAACGGCCGCCTAAAGAGCCGGACGGGGTGCGAGGCGTCGGCGAAAGTGCTCCCTGACGGAGATTGGAAGCATGGTTTCCCGATTCTACGACCGGACGTTTGTCCGCGTCTTCTTCATGGCGATTGCCCTCATGGGCGCTCTCGCTTTCTCAACCTCTGCGTCGCGGGCACAGGAATACACCGCTCAGGAGATCGTCGATTCCGGTCACAAGTTCTTCGGCGCGACGTCGGGCGGTCTCGCAACCGTCGTCGAGAAGATTTTTGCCTCCTACGGCCTGCCCAATGGCTATCTGCTCGGCGAAGAGGGCTCCGGCGCGCTGATCGGCGGCCTGACCTATGGCGAAGGCACGCTCTACACCAAGAATGCCGGCGACCATAAGGTGTTCTGGCAAGGGCCTTCGCTCGGCTGGGATTTCGGCGGCGAGGGATCGCGGGTGATGATGCTCGTCTATAACCTCGACGACGTCAGCAATCTCTACAATCGGTTCGGCGGCGTTGCCGGTTCGGCCTATGTCGTGGCCGGCGTCGGCTTCAACGTGCTGCAGAACAACAGGGTGCTGCTGGTGCCGATCCGCACCGGCGTCGGCGCGCGGCTTGGCGTCAATCTCGGCTATCTGAAGCTGACGCAGAGGCCGACCTGGAATCCCTTCTGAGCGATTCCGACCACACTTCGACCCGATCAACAGATTCTGACCCGCTGCAGCTGCGGCAAACCCTTGCCGCAGCGCTGGATTTGCGTCATGCGAACATGGCAAAGTCCAGACTTGGCGGTTGCCGGATAGCGGCCCGCCCGTAACGGGTAGTCACCTTGGTTCAGTCGATCCTGTTCTTCGCCCTCGGCTTTCTGTGTGCAGGTTTTCTGGCACTGCTGGTCGCGCCGGCCATCTGGCGGCGGGCGGTCGCGCTGACACGCAAGCGTGTCGAGGCGTCGGTGCCGCGAACGCTGGCCGAGATCCAGGCCGACAAGGACAGCTTGCGGGCCGAGTTCGCCATGACGACGCGCCGGCTCGAAATCAGCATCAAGACGCTGCGTGAGCAGGCGAATGAGCAACTCGTCGAAATCAATCACGGCCGCGAGGCGCTGAAGGGCCTGGCGGTCGAGCGCAAGGACAAGAAGCAGGCGCTTTCGGAGCTCGGGGAAAAAAACGAATTGCTGCTGCATCGCGAGCAGCAGATACAACAGCTGTCGGACAGGCTTGCACAAACAGAGCGCATGATGGAAAAGCGCGCGCTCGAGCTGGAAAAGCTCGAACATATGTACGACGACGCGTCCTTCTCCTCCAGCAATCGTCAGATCGAACTGGTGGCTCGCGAATCCGAGCTGGAAAAACTTGCCAACGACATTTCAGTGCTGCGCGGCCAGCGGAAGGAGGCCGACAGGCGCCATCAGGAAGTCGTCGCCGAAGGCAAGGCCACGCGCGATGCCTTGAAGGCCGAAAAGAAAAGAACCGCCGACCTCGACAGAAAGCTCGAGCGCCTGCTCGCCACGCTTGCCGATCGCGAGGACAAGCTCGATCGCCGCGAAAAGGAACTGGCGCGGCTTCGCGAGCGGGTGAAGGGCGAGGCTGCGGGAGGCGCCGTGGCTGCTGGCCTGGTTGGTGCGCAAGACAGTGCCCGCGCCAGGAACGAGGACATCGACAAGACGCTCGCCAAGCTCGAAGGCGACCGAGAGCGGCTCGAAGCCAGGCTGACGACGCTGGCCCGCGAAAACAAGCGGATGAAGGCGGAGCTTGGCGGTTCTGGATCCGCGAAGCCCGGGAATGGCCCCGGCAATGGCAATGATACCGGTTCTGCCTTGCGCGAACAGATGAACAATCTGGCGGCTGAGGTCGTCCATTTGACGGCCAAGCTCGAAGGACCCGATTCACCGATCGCCAAGGCGCTGGCGGCGCCGCAGGAAACGCGGTCGGGAACCACCAGCCTGGCCGATCGCGTGCGGGCGTTGCAGAAGGCAGATTTGCCGAGCTGAGTTTCAAGCCCCGGCTTGGAATTGCCTGACTACGCCTATCAGGGCGAAAAATGGTGCAGCGCAATGGCTGACGCGGCAGCAACATTCAGGCTGTCGAACCCTTCCGACATCGCGATCCGCACCGTCCGCAGGCGGGCAAGCAGGCTCTCCGGGAGGCCCTCGCCTTCGGTGCCGAGATAGAGCGCCAGTCGTTTCGGTCGCGCGGCATCACGAATGTCAGCCTCACCACGCGGCGACAAAGCGACCTGGCCGAAGCCCAACTCGCCGAGCTTCGCGATGAAAGCTTCAGTGTCGCCGAAGGACGCAAAGGGCACCTTCAACGCGGCGCCGACGGAGACGCGGATCGCCTTGCGATACAGTGGGTCGCAACAGGTGGCGTCGACGAAGACGGCATCGGCGCCGAAGGCGGCGGCATTGCGGAAGATCGATCCGATATTGTCATGGTTGGCGATGCCGATGAGAACGACGATCAACGCTTCGGCAGGCAAGGTGTCGAGCAAGGCCTCGGCGGGCTGTGGCGTGCCCTTGCTGCCGATCGCCAATATACCGCGATGCATGTGGAAGCCGGCGATCCTGTCCATGACGGCGCTTGCCGCAACGTAGACCGGCAGGTCGGCAGGGGCCTTGCGCAGGATGTCGTCGAGCCCGGCCAGCCGGTTTTCGAGGACCAGGACCGACTCCGCAGCAAAGCGTCCGGCTGACAGCAGGACGTCCAGCACCACCTTGCCTTCGGCAACGAACCGGCCATGGCGGCCGGTGAGATCGCGCTCGCGGATGTCGAGATAGGCGGCGACCCGCGGATCGCGCGCGTCGTCGATCTGGATCGGATCCATCAATACCTCGGCCGGCGAAAAATCGTCAGCGAGGTAAGGAGCGATCGGAGCCGCCAGTCAAGCCCTGCAGGTCAAGTCCCGGCGCGGCGCAGACGCGTTGCCATCTGGGACAAGTCGCCCCCGAAAATGCCGTCCAGCATGCGCAACAGTTCGCGCACCGCTTCGGACTTGCAGGAATAGTAGATCATCTGCCGGTCGCGGCGGGTCTCGACAAGATCGAGCGCCCTGAGCTTGGCCAGATGTTGCGACAAAGCGGACTGGCTGAGCATCACCTTTTCGGCGATGGCACCGACCGACATTTCACCGTCGGCCAGATAGCTCATGATCAAGAGCCGCTTTTCGTTGCCCATAAGGGTCAGAAATGTCGCCGCCGATTCGGCATTGGCGATTAGTTTGGTCGAGACCATCGATGCCCCATGTTTTCCTGCTCATCCAAACGCTATGGGGGCAAATAGCGTTGGCTGCTATAATTCAGCTATGGATCACGCTGCTGATTCAGCGTCGCCTGAATCGTAGATGATTTCGCCCAAATCTCAAGACGTGCTTTTGATTCATGACGATTATCCTTGCGTAGCTGGCGCACGACCGGCTTTGGCCATGTCGACCAGAACCGGCCGCAGGTCGCGCGCGGTCTTCAATGGCTGCGGAAAATAGACCCTGCAAACGGTGTCGCCCGATGCCAGGTCCATGCCATCGGCATCGAAGCCGGTCATGGTCCAACCATCACCTTCAACCCTGGCGAAATGATGGGCATAGACGGCGATGGCGTCGAGATGGTCGGCATTCATGTGGTCGAGAGCGGACTGTTCGCTGGCGGCCAGCTCGTCGACGATCGGCCCCTCGGTGATGAGATCGGCACGGTTGAGCAGGTAGGCCTTGCCGAAGCCGCCATTCAGGCTGGCGCGCTCCGGCTCGAGGCGAAAGATCGAGAAATCGCCGAGCCCGGCATAGAGCTTTGCCTTGGGATTGCGGTTGAGATAGCGCCGCTCGGCGCGGGCATGCGCGCTCGACCCGCGTTCCAGCGGCTGCGCCCGGCAGACCAGCGTTATCCTGGGATGCGCCAGCGGATCGCCCTTGCCGGGTTCGCCGACAAGCAGCGAGCAGCGCGGCTCGGCAAGGATGGCGCCGGTATGGGCTGACAGCGCCGAGACAAGGATCAGAGGCGTGCCATCGATGTCGGTGGCGACTCCGACCCTGGAGGCCAGCGGTGCGCCGGTCGACGGCTCGATCACCGCGAGGGCGCCGAAACGGGCGCTGCGGATCAGCGTTGCGGCCAGCTTGATCGCCTCGGCGTCCGTCGCGCGAATGACGTCCTTCTTCGGCTGGTCCAAAATGCTCACCAGGTAAGTTGATTTTCTAAATCCAGTTATTGGCCAATCATGCCGGCTTTGACAAGCGCTTTGATCTCGGCTGTCGAAAAGCCGAAGCGCGCCAGCACAGTCTGGGGCAGCTGATCGTCATCTTCAGACATGCCGGCAAGCGCCGGCTGCGAGGCCGAGAAGCGTGGCGCGGGCGCGGGGCGCTCGAGCGCACCGGCCTTCACAAATGCGTGACGCGCCCGGTTGTGCGGATGATCCCTGGCTTCGGCCAGCGACAGAACCGGCGCCACGCAGGCATCGCTTGCGGCAAACAGCGCGTCCCAGTCGTCGCGTGTCTTCTGCCGGAACCGGTCGGCAATGGCCGCGCGCATGTCCGGCCACAACGCCTTGTCGTATTGGCCGCGGACAAAATCCTCGCCGAGCGGCAGCAGCCTTGCGAATGCGGCGAAGAAGCGCGGCTCAAGGCAGCCGACCGCAACGTGGCGTGCGTCCGCCGTCTCATAGGTGTCGTAGAAGGGCGCACCGGAATCGAGCAGGTTGGCGCCGCGCCGGTCGCTCCACAGACCTGCCGACATGAAGGCGTGTATGGGGGCCGCCAGCATCGAAGCGCCCTCGACCATCGCCGCGTCGATCACCTGGCCTTTGCCGGAGCGCGAGCGCTCGAACAGCGCTGCAAGCACCCCGGCGATCAGCATCATGGCGCCGCCGCCATTGTCGGCGATCAGATTCAGCGGCGGCACCGGCCGGCCTTCCTCCCGACCGATGGCATGCAACACACCGGAATAGGCGAGGTAGGTGATGTCGTGGCCGGCGCGACCTGCGAGCGGCCCGTCCTGGCCGAAGCCGGTCATGCGGCCGTAAATCAGCGCCGGATTGCGCGCCAATGCAGCATCCGGGCCGAGACCAAGCCTCTCCATCACACCGGGGCGAAAGCCTTCGACAAACAGATCGGCCTTTTCGGCAACGCGCAGCAGCAGTTCCGTTCCTTTGGCCTGCTTGAGGTCGACGTGCAGGATGGAGCGGCCGTGACGGTCGAGATTGTACGCATCGGAGAGCGGCAGCAGGGGTTGGTCCGAACCGGTGCGCTCGATGCGCAGCACCTCGGCGCCCATCTCCGACAACATCAGCCCGGCCAGAGGCACCGGGCCGAGCCCAGCCATCTCGATGACTTTCAGGCCGGCCAGCGGACCGGTCTTCACTGCGCCGGCCGCCATGGCCGTCTATTTCGGCGCCATGCGGATTGCCCCATCGAGGCGGATGGTTTCGCCGTTCAGCATCTGGTTTTCGACGATATGCAGGGCGAGCGCGGCATATTCGGACGGCTCGCCGAGGCGGGACGGGAAGGGCACGGCCGCGCCGAGCGAATCCTGCACCTCCTGCGGCATGCCGGCCATCATTGGCGTCTTGAAGATGCCGGGCGCGATGGTGCAGACGCGAATGCCGGAGCGCGCCAGGTCGCGGGCAACCGGCAGCGTCATGCCGACGACGCCGCCCTTGGATGCGGCATAGGCGGCCTGGCCGATCTGGCCATCATAAGCGGCCACCGACGCGGTGTTGACGATGACGCCGCGCTCGCCGCCCTGCAGCGGTTCGAGTTTGGCGGCACGGTCGGCAACGAGGCGGATCATGTTGAAGGTGCCGATCAAATTGATCTCAATCACCTTGCGGTACTGGTCGAGCGGATGTGGACCATCCTTGCCGATGGTCTTCAAGCCGATGGCAATGCCCGCGCAATTGACCAGGATGCGCGCTGGCCCAAGTCTCTTTTCCACCTCGGCGAGCGCGGCCGCACCGCTGTCGGCGCTGCTCACATCGCACTGGATGGCGGCGCCGCCAATGTCGCCCGCCACCTTCGATGCCCGGTCGATGCCGATATCGAAAATGGCGACGCGCGCGCCCTTGTCGGCCAGCGCGCGGGCGGTTGCCTCGCCGAGGCCGGAGCCGCCGCCGGTTACGATCGCAATCTGGCCGTTCGGGTTCATGCTGCGTGCTCCGTGCTGCTCCGGGTCATGCTACGGAGGTCGCCGCCATGGTGCAACCTGACCAATGGGGATCCATCGCGGCCGCTGCCGCGACCGATCCTGGAGCTCAGGCCATCACTGGTGCCTGCTCGGCGATCCTGGCCAGGTTGGCATGGCCGACCTCGCCGGAGAGCCGCGCCACGGCACCGGGCACGATCTCGTGCGACAGCAGCCGGTCGAGGTCGACCGGGCGCGGCATGGAGATCTGGCCGCGGGGGATCTTTCTGAAGCCGAGCGGGCCGTAATAAGGTTCGTCGCCGACAAGGATCACCGCCGGCGCGCCGGCCTTGGCGGCCGCCTCCAGCGCGATCGCCACGAGCCGGCGGCCGATGCCGAGATTTTTGAAGGCGGGCCGCACGGCAAGCGGCCCGAGCATCAGCGCGCGGCCGGCGCCGGCGGCGATGCGGGTCATGCGCACCGAAGCAATGACAATGTCGCCATTCATGGCGACAAAGGATAGCGAGCGCTCGTGGCCGCCGGTCTCGCGGATCTTGTAGGCGGCCAGCACGAAACGGCCGGGGCCAAAGGCTTCGTCGTTGATGGCTTCGATTTCGGGATCATGCGCCGGAGTTTCCGGCAGGTATTTCACGTCGGCAAGGCTCATGGTCTTCGCGGTCCGATAAAGAGGAAAGGTTGCTGCAAGCGGCAGCGTTCGCCAGTCAGCGCTTTCTAAGCGCGGGCGCCCTTTCGTCGTCGGTCAAACCGGATCAAGCCAAGATCGAACATGCGGAGTGTCCGCTAGCATCAATTTCCGGCGGCTGCAATCGGCTGTTTTCATCCGGCGTTTCATACGAGTGACGCTCTGTTCAGCAGATGACGGCTTCGACATTGCCGCCTTGCGACTACATTGGCCAAGGCACGCAAGGAGATTTCGTATGGGATTGCTGGTCGAAGGCAAATGGCAGGGCCGTCCGGCCAATGTCGATAGCAGCGGCAGGTTCATCCGCGCCGAGACGCAGTGGCGTGACTGGATCACGCGCGACGGCGCGCCGGCGCAAGGTCGTACGCGCGGCTTCAAGGCCGAGCCCGGACGCTACCATCTTTATGTCTCGCTCGCCTGTCCGTGGGCGCACCGCACGCTGATCTTTCGCGCGCTGAAGAAGCTAGAAGATATCATCCCGGTTTCAGTCGTGCATCATTTCCTCGGTGCTGAGGGCTGGACGTTTTTGGCCGAGGATGGCGCCACCGGCGACACGCTCTACGGCCTCGACTTCCTGCACCAAATCTACACCAAGGCCGATCCAGCCTATTCGGGCCGGGTTTCGGTGCCGGTGCTGTGGGACAAGAAGGAAGAGACTATCGTCTCCAACGAATCCGCCGAAATCATCCGCATGCTCAATTCGGCCTTCGACGAGTGGGGCGATGCCGCTCTCGATTTCTATCCGCCAGGCCTGCGCGGCGAGATCGACAAGGTCAATGCGCTGGTCTTTCCAGCCGTCAACAACGGCGTCTACCGCGCCGGCTTTGCCACCACGCAAGCGGCCTATGAAGAGGCGTTCGGCGAGCTGTTCGCGGCGCTCGACACGCTGGAGGGCCGACTGTCAAAACAGCGCTATCTCACTGGCGAGCGTGTCACCGAGGCCGATTGGCGGCTGTTCACCACGCTGGTGCGTTTCGACCCGGTCTATGTCGGCCATTTCAAATGCAATCTGCGCCGCATCGCCGACTATCCGAACCTTTCGAACTATCTGCGCGACCTCTACCAGGTGCCTGGTATCGCCGGCAAGGTGAACCTGCACCACATCAAAATGCACTATTACGGCAGCCACGAGAGCATCAACCCGACTCGCATCGTGCCGGTCGGGCCTGGGCTCGACTATGGCGCGCCGCACGACCGGGCGCGGTTCAGGCAGGCGGCGTGAGCATCGGATTGACAGCCTACCAGTACGGCGATACCGGCTCGCCTTCAAAAACCTCGGCAAGCCGCCGCAGCGTCGCCGGCGTCGTGCCATGCGGCAAGCGGTCGAGCGGAAAGAAGCCTGCTTCGGCGATCTCGTGGTCCGGCAGTTTCGGCGCGGTCTGGTTGAAGGTTTCGATGAGATAGAGGCCGACATGGTCGCGGCGGCTGGAGCGGCGGTTGAAATGCATCGATTTCAGCACCGGCTGGGCTGTCAGCGCGATGTTGCCTTCCTCGGCCAGTTCGCGCACCAGCGCCTCACCGAGCGTCTCGCCGACTTCGACGCCCCCGCCCGGCAATTGCCAGCCGGGAACGTAGGTGTGGCGGATGAGGAAGACAGTGTTCGAGGCGCGATCGTGGATCAGGCCGCGCACGCCCAGCGTCATCGGCCGCCGCAGCAGGAAATAGAGATGGAACAGCCTCGCCCTGAGGCCCGCCCAGCCGATCTGGCGGAAGGCCTGCTCCGGGTCCGATATAGCCATGCTAGCGAAACCGTGGATGGGCAGGAAACAGTGAGTGGAAAGCGGGGAGCGCGTCGCCTATGAAGGAAGGATGTTCAGGCTCGCGCATATTTCCGATGTCCATCTGGGGCCGCTTCCCGGTGTAACCTATCGCGAACTCGCGTCCAAGCGCGTCGTCGGCTACGTCAACTGGCAGCGCAACCGCCGCCGCCATATGCACGATGCCGTCATCGACACCATCGTCGCCGACATGAAGGCGAGCACACCCGACCACCTCACCGTTACCGGCGATCTGGTCAATCTGGCGCTCGACGGCGAGATCGAGATGGCCAAGCACTGGCTTGAGACGCTGGGTTCGCCGGAGGATGTCTCGGTGGTGCCGGGCAACCACGACGCCTATGTGCCGGGCGCCTTCGACAAGGTCTGCCGCTCCTGGGCGGCGTGGATGAGCGGCGACGGCGTGACTGCGCCGATCGACCGCAACGCTTTTCCCTATCTGCGCGTACGCGGCAATGTCGCGCTGATCGGCGTTTCGACGGCGCGCGCCACGGCGCCGTTCATGGCCAACGGCTTCTTCCTCGAAGGTCAGGCGCAAAGGCTGGCGACAGTGCTCGACGCAACGAACAAACGCGGCCTGTTGCGGGTGATCATGATCCATCATCCGCCGGTGCGCGGCGCCGTCGCCCAGCAAAAGCGCCTGTTCGGCATCTCCCGCTTCCACAAGACCGTTCATAGGCATGGCGCCGAACTCGTGCTGCACGGCCATTCGCATCTGCCGTCGCTGTTCTTCATCGGCGGGCGCGGCGCCAGGATTCCGGTCGTCGGCGTCGCCGCCGCCGGGCAGTCGCCAGGCAGCAAGAACCCGGCGGCACAGTACAATCTGCTCGATATTGACGGGGAGAAGGGCAATTGGCTGATTCGCCTGACGCGGCGCGGCCTGACCGGGCCGGCCTTGCCGCCATCGGACCTGCAGGTCATTGAACTCGGCGCGCAGACACCGAGGCCTCCAGATCGTTGATCAGAAGCTGATCTTCATCGCCATCAGGCGATCCCAAAACAGCGCGGCCGCCACCGCCAGGCCAACAAGCGCGCCGGCGGCGACCAAGCCGAGACCGGAAAGGAACGTCGACCAGCCCCTGCGGGGCACGGCTGCTTGCAAGGGCGGCTCAGCTTCCGGCACGGCGGCGCGTTTCAGGTCGGCGACGGCCGGCTCGACACCGCCCTCCATCATGCGCTGACGCTCGACGATACGCTCCGCCACATAGCGCGTGACCTGATCGGCGACCGGTTTCATATCGGTCGATTCGGCGAGCACGACGCGGCCGATGCGGGTATCCCTGAGAAAGCGGTAGGTGCGGCGGTCGCGCCCCATGGCGACATGGCTGACGGCGTCGATCCACAGGCGGGGCTGCAGGCCGGAGGAGACGACGAAGTCGAAATTGTCCATGTCGGCGGGCACGTCGGCAAAGACCGGGGCGAGCTCGGCGGCGAGCAGATCAAGCCGCATCCGGTGCGCCTCGCGCATGTCGACCACGACATCGTCGCGATCGGCGAAGGCATTTTTCACATCGCGAACGGCGTCGGACAGTTTGCGGGAGGTGTCGATGGGGGTGATGTTTTCGCCAGTGTCCTTCATCGGCGTCGCCTCGCTGATATGGTTAATTGCGAGTTAACACAGGCGGCGGCAAAATGCACTGGCGAGATGCGGGGCGCAAGTAAGTTAGCTCGCCGCGGCCTCGAATGTCGGGCGCAGGCGCCTGCCGCGGCGTGCCATGTTTCGGCGCACGGCCTGGGCGACCACATCAGGCACTTCCTCGACCAGCATATGGCCGGCATCGAGCACGTGATGAATATGAAAATGCGCCGGCAGACAATCAGCCTGGGTAAAGGGCAGCACCGGATCGTCCGTTCCCCAAACCACCATCACCGGCATGTCGAGGGTGTCCAGCTGTTCGCGGGGTATGACCCCCTGCCGCTCGTTCCTGGTCATGACGGCCGATATCTCAATCAGCTTGCGCAACTGGCCGGGGCGACGGCGTAGGTCCGCCAGGACGCCAACGATGCGTTCGGGCGGCGGGCTTCGCGGTCCCGACATGGCGGCAAGGCAGGCGCGGATTTCCCGTCTGTCGGCGGCCGCGGCGTAGCGGCGCAACAGCGGTCCGTTGATCTCTGACCCAGCACCGCCCGGCGCCAGAAGCGTCAGCGAGCCTATCCTGTCAGGCTCGGCAAGCGCCATCAGGGAGGCGACCGCACCGCCCATCGAATGACCGGCGACATGCACCCTTGCTATCCCGCGTGCGGCGATATCCGCGAGAACCGCTCGCGCCGCTGTTTTGGCCGGGCCGCTGCCAGGGAATTCGAGAGACAGTCCGTGTCCCGGAAGATCGTAGGCCAAAGTCCTGATATCGGGCCCTAGCGACGCGGTCACCTCGCGCCAGATATCATGGCAACCACCGAAGCCATGCAGCAGGACGACCGTCTTCGGCCCGGCGCCCCGCTCGGCAACATAGAGGGATGAGACCATGAAATTGTGCGATTATTGCAAGACTGGAGAGGAAATTCGAATCGAGGCTGGATTGCTCCCAGTCCAGACCGATGGCCAGTAAAGTTTTCGCGATCCGGAAAGACTAGCTGGCGTTGCCTAGGCCCGCGGCGCGCAGCGCCTCAACCAGCCGGTCGGTCAGATCGGCGGGATATTTGCGCTCGGCGAAGGCCGCGCGCGGATCGGCGGCGAATTTCGGGAATTTGGTGGTCAGCTCATCCAGAAGCTTGGCTGCCAGCTGTTCGCGGCCGGCAGCCTTGGCGCCGATCAGCCGCGCCGCCAGATAATGCGATTTCATCGCCGTCGTGCGCAGCGACTCGCTGGCTATCGCGGCCTTGTTCATGTCGCCCAGCATGAACTGTCCGGCGAAAAGCCCAAAATCCCACCATGTCGGATGGCCGCTGAACGTCTCGACGGCATGGGTCAGGATCGGTGTTCCCTCGGCATATTTGCCGGCAAAGATCAGGCCATAGCCGTAAGCGGCAGCCATGCCGAGGTCGTAGGGGTTGAGCTCATAGGCCTTGCGCATCCAGCGGATCGATTCCTCGGTGTTGCCGAGGCGCGAGTTGAGGTAGCCATAGGCGCGGTGCGCATAAGGGCTGGTCGGTCCCATCTGGATGGCGCGATGGGCGAAAGACATTGCCTGATCGACCGTCGCGCCAGGCGGATAGGCGTAATGATCGGTGGCGGCCTCAAGGGTCAGGGAGGCCAGTTCCGAATAGACCAAGGACGATTTCGCACCCTGGCCGGCGAGGTTGTCCAGGCAGCGATAGGCAGCCTCGTGCGTCCTGGTGCTCTGGTCGAGATAGTATCTGTCGTTGAGGATCAGGCAGCTCGTCAGCCCGGTCTGAATGCCGTTCTGTTCGATGTAGCTGTAGAGCGGGCCGGAGGCGGGAATGGTCGAGCTGAGGATGGCGGCGATACGATCCTCGACGGTGCCAGGTGCGCTGTCGGCGACCGTCAGACTGCGGGACAAAAGCACGCGGCCGGTCGCCACGCTCTGCAGTTCGAGCGTCACGTCACCTGCCATTGGTCCCGGCAGGACATCGAAAACGAAGCTGGTCGGGTCGGTGCTCGGATCGCGCTTGCTGTCGGCGTCGCGGCCGATGAAGTCGATCGTGTCGAAACCGGCAAGGCCGGCGCGCAGCGAAGCGGCGACGCGGCCGGCCTCGGGTCCGGTGGCCTTCACCGCGATGAAGACGAGGGGCAGGGCCTCCATCGACGGCGATGCGATGCTGCTCGTTGCGCCCGCGGTCTCGACCACCGCGGTAGGATCGCTGCTGGCAAGCAATGCGCCGCTGCCCTGGCGCAGGATGAGCACGCCCAGCATGAGAATGACCAGCGTCATGGCGACCCAGAAGAACTGGAGATGGCGCGCCAGCGAAGGCCCAGGTTCTGTAACCCCCGAAGCTGTCGCGGCAGCGGGAACGGCGTCAAGAGCCGCCTGGTCGGGCGATCCGGGCAAGGCGGCTACCGCCGCCGCAAGCGGCTCCTGCCCAACCGGCAGGCGTATGGCGTTGAGCTCATAGGACGGCACGTAGCCGCCGCGCGGAATGGCAATGCGAACCGGTTCGGCTATGCCTTCATTGGCGAAATAATGCTGGAGAAGTTCGCGCAGCCGGCCTGCCTGCACCCGGACAACGGCGTCGGTCGACGAATCGAAATCGCCGTCCTTGCCGAAGACGTCCATGGCGATGGAGAAACCCTTGAGCCTGTCGGCTTCGCCGGCCTGCTCGCGCTCAACAAGATAGCGCAGCAACTTGCGCGCGCGCTCGGAACGTCCGAACGTTTCGCTGGCGAGCAGTCGCTCCAGTGTCTCGCGCACTGCGGGGGCGGCAGGCGTGGCATGCTGCAAGTGTCGATCCTCTCGAAGTCGGCACAGGTTGAGGCGCAATCATATAGAGCCTGCACTTCCATACAAGCATGCTTATGTTATGCGATCGCGTAACACACCGGATAGTTGCCGGTGGTTGACACAAAAGACCGGAATTTCCCTCGGCAAATGGGGGATTTCCGGGCGCCGCGGACATTCGGCGCCCGGGAAAATATCAGCCGGCCTTGCGGCCGATTATCCGGTTGGCGGCCGAAACAACGGCTTCCAGCGAGGCGGCGACGATGTTGGTGTTGATGCCGGCGCCGAACAGCTTGCCGCCGGGATATTCCATCTCGACATAGGAAATCGCCGAGGCGTTCGAGCCGCGCTGGAGCGAATGTTCGGAATAATCAAGCACCGACATGTCGACGCCAACATGACGCGACAGCGCATCGACGAAGCCGTCGATCGGGCCGGTGCCGGAGCCGGCGATTGTCGTCTCCTTGCCGTTGTCGAGGATCACCGCCTCGACCACGCGCCGGCCCTTTTTCTCGGTATCGGGATAGGTGTGATGGTCGAGGAACTTCAGTCGTGCGCCGGGCTGGTCGACATAGGTTTCAATAAAGCGGTCATGGATGCGTTTTGCCGGCACTTCCTTGCCTTCGGCGTCGGTGATCGCCTGGATCTCCTGGCTGAACTCGATCTGCAGGTTGCGCGGCAGATTGAGGCCGTAATCGGCCTGCAGTACATAGGCGATGCCGCCTTTGCCCGACTGCGAGTTGATGCGGATGATCGCCTCGTAGCTGCGTCCGACATCGGCCGGATCGATCGGCAGATAGGGCACTTCCCAGACCGGCGTGTTGGCCTTCTTCAAGGCCTTCATGCCCTTGTTGATGGCGTCCTGGTGCGAGCCGGAAAAGGCGGTGTAGACGAGTTCGCCGACATAGGGATGGCGCTCGGAGATCTTCAGCTGGTTGGAATATTCGTAGACGTCCTTCATCCGGTTGATGTCGCAGCAATCCAGATGGGGATCGACGCCTTGCGTGTACATGTTGAGCGCCAGCGTCACGATGTCGACATTTCCGGTGCGCTCGCCATTGCCGAACAGCGTGCCTTCGACGCGGTCCGCACCCGCCATCAGGCCGAGCTCGGTGGTGGCGATGCCGGTGCCGCGATCGTTGTGGGGGTGCAGCGAGATCAGCAGGTTCTCGCGGTCGTCCAGGTTGCGGCACATCCATTCGATCCGGTCGGCATAGATGTTGGGCGTCGACATCTCGACCGTCGACGGCAGGTTGATGATCAGTCTGTTGTCGGCTGTCGGCTTCACGATCTCGGTGACGGCGTTGCATATCTCCAGCGCGACTTCGAGCTCGGTGCCGGTAAAGCTTTCGGGCGAATATTCGAAGCGATAACCGCCGCCGGCCTTGGCCGCCATGTCGGTGATCATCTTGGCCGCGTCGGTGGCGATGCGCTTGATACCGCCGACATCCTTCTCGAAGACGACGCGACGCTGCAACTCGCTGGTCGAATTGTAGAAATGCACGATCGGGTTGGTGGCGCCCTTCAGAGATTCGAAGGTGCGGGTGATGAGTTCGGGACGGCACTGCACCAGCACCTGTAGCGAAACATCAGCCGGCACATTGCCTTCCTCGATGCACCAGCGGGCGAAATCGAAATCGGTCTGCGAGGCCGAGGGGAAACCGATCTCGATCTCCTTGAAACCCATGTCGAGCAGCAGGGCGAACATGCGCGCCTTGCGCTCATGACCCATCGGATCGATCAGCGCCTGGTTGCCGTCGCGCAAATCGACCGAGCACCAGACCGGTGCCTTGTCGATGACCTTGTTGGGCCAGGTGCGGTCGGTGAGACCGACCGTCGGGTAGGGCTGGTATTTTCGGGCCGCGCCCGGCATGTGGCCGGCCGCGCGTTTTACGCTTTCGGCTTCGCCGGCGCGGATGTCTTCTCGTGCGTTCATCGTCTTGTTCTCCCGGCGGCTCGCGGATCGGTCTTCGGACGGATTCCAGGGCGAGCAGCGCCTTATCAGATTTTCGTTCGCTTGATGTGAATTGCCAATTTCTGAACTGGCCAAGGAGCGTGCGCGTAAGCGGCGGTTCGACCGCCGGGCGCTCCTTCAGCGAACCCGGCGATCGCCGATAAGGCCGAGAAGAAGCAGGGTCGATGCCAGCGCGCGCACGGTCTCGCCGGCAAAGCCGGTCGGACGGGAAGCGACGGAGGAGACGCGCGTGTTCATGGCGGGTTTCATACAGGAGCCGCCATGTACAGGCAAGTGGGCTGCCATTCCACCACTCGCGAGCACTCTTCCCCATGCGCGGCAAATGCGCCAGACTTGCGTGTAGCCGAGCCCGCAATGCTTCGCCGTCGGAGGGATCATCCGTGAATTTTGTTTTCTTCTCGCCGCATTTTCCCGCCAACGGCGCCGATTTCTGCGACCGGCTGAAAAAGGCCGGCGCTACGGTGCTGGGCATTGGCGATGCGCCTTATGAGGCGCTGGACGGCAAGCTGAAGGTGGCCCTGTCGGAATATTACCGCATCGCCGACATGGAGGACTACGATCCGGTGTTCCGGGCCATGGGTCATTTCATCCACAAATGGGGCCGGATCGAGCGCTTCGAGTCACTCAACGAGCATTGGCTGGAGCTGGAGGCCAACATCCGCACCGACTTCAACATCTACGGAACCAAGCTCGATTTCGTGAAGAATTTGAAGCGCAAGAGCCGCATGCGTGCATTCTTTCGCAAGAGCGGCGTCGACACCATCGCCCAGCGCAAATGCTCCGACCGGGCCGGTGCCATGACCTTCATCCGCCGCGTCGGCTATCCCGTGGTGGTGAAGCCCGATTCCGGTTCCGGCGCCTCGAACACCTTCAAGATTTCCAACGCCAGGGAGCTTGACCAGTTCTTCAGAGACAAGCCCGAGGACGTGACCTTCGTCATGGAGCAGTTCATCGAGGGGCTGGTGGTGACCTTCGATGGGCTGGTCAACCGTGACGGCGAGGTGGTGCTGGCGGCCAGCCACCGCTACGACCAGAGCATCATGGAAGTGGTCAACAAGGACCGCCACATGAGCTACACCTGCTTTCCCAAGGTCCGACCGGCGATCGAAGAAGCCGGCCGCAAGATCCTCAAAGCGTTCGACGTGCGCGAGCGCTTCTTCCACATCGAGCTGTTCGAAACCAAGGACGACCGCGTCATCGCGCTTGAGGTCAACATGCGGCCGCCCGGCGCCTGGATGACCGATGCGATCAACTACACGTTCGACATCGACGTCTACGCGGCCTGGGCGGACATGGTGGTGAAGGATGCCGCCGGCGGGCCTTACGAGGGCAAATATTTCACCGCCTATGCCAGCCGCAAGCGGCGCCTCGACTATTTGCACAGCCATGAGGACGTGATAGCCGCGCATCGCGACAAGATCGTCCATCATCAGCCAATTGAAGAGGTTTTCAGCCGCGCCATGGGAAATTATGCCTACCAGATGCGCTCGAAAGACGAAGCAGCACTGCGCGCGGCCGTCGCCTACATCCACGCGGAAAAGGCTTGAACGCGATGGACATCTCCTATCACAAGGGTTTCTCCGGCAATCTCGGCCGCGACATGGAATACAAGCGCTACGGCCATGCCGGCCGGCCGGTGGTGGTGTTCCCGACGTCGCAGGGGCGGTTCTACCAGTTCGAGGATTCCGGGGGGGTTGGAGCGCTGGCCGAATTCATCGATACCGGCCGCATCCAGCTGTTCGCGGTCGACGGCATCGATTCGGAATCGTTCTTCAACAAGCATGCCGGCGCCGCGCACCGCATCGGTCGCCATGAGGCTTATTTCCGATATGTGCGCGAGGAGGCGCTGCCGGAGTTTCTGGCGACCGCTGAGCAAGCCAACGGCGGGCGCAAATTAAAGCCGCTGTTCACCGGCTGTTCGATGGGCGGTTATCATTCCACGAATTTCGTCTTTCGCTTTCCCGAACTCGCCAGCGGCGTCATCGCGCTGTCGGGCGTCTATTCGGCGGGCGACTTCTTCGGCAAGGCGCTGGAAGGCGATATCTTCTACAATTCGCCGCTCGACTATCTGCCCGGCATCGTAGACCCAAAACTGCTTGCCCGGCTGAAGGCGCTGAGGATGATCTTCTGCTGCGGGCAGGGCGCCTGGGAAGAGCGGATGCTGGTCGAGACCCGCAGGCTGGAACAGATCCTGCGCGACAAATCCATTCCCGCCTGGGTCGACTTTTGGGGCGGCGATGTCAGTCATGACTGGCCATGGTGGCACAAACAGCTGGTCTATTTCTTCGGCCGCTGGCTGGATGATGATCTGATGCACCGGCTCGATTGATGACCACACCCGAACCTATCCGCCGCTTTATCGAGGCCACCAATGCGGGTGATAGCGAAGCCGTTCTCCACACGTTCACAGCCGACGCGTCCCTGACCGACTGGGGGCGGTCCTTCCAAGGCCGCCAGCAGATCGAGCGCTGGAACCAGTCGGATAATATCGGCGTGAAGTCCAATCTTCGCATTGTCCGCATCGCCGAGGTCGAGGGCAGCTACCGCGTCCGCATTGCCGTGAAAGGCTTTGGCTTCAACGGTGAGGGTGACATGACCTTCGTGCTCGACGGCCACCGCATAGCGAGCCTCGTCATCTCCTGACGCGGCTCAGCTACCCTTCCTGGCAAACCGGCAGAGCAATGGTCTCGTGTTCCACCGCCGATCCACGGCGCAAGCCGAGAAAGACGACAAGGGCGGTGACGATGGTGATTGCCGCCAGCACGATCAGCAGCCTGTCGAACGCGATCTCATAGGCCTGGACCAGGACCGTGGCTCCGGCACCCGGCAAGCGGGCTGCCGCTTCGCCGATGTTGCCGGTCACCAGCAGCTGCGCGGCGGCGGTTGCATCCAGGGAAGACGCCGTTCCCTGAGCCGCCAGTTGGGCTGCCGTGAAACCCGACAGGACTGCCATGACGATCGCCAGCGCCACGCCTTCGCAAGCGACGCGGGTGGTGTTGAAGATGCCGACCGCCATGCCGGCACGCTCTTTCGGCACGACGCCGACGGCAAGTCCGTCCATCAGCCCCCAGGGCAAGGCGATGCCGACGCCGATGAGGATCAGCGGCGCCACCAGCGCTGCGACGACAGGCGGTGTCAGGCTCAGCCAGACAAGGCCGCCGGCGGCCACAAGCAGGCCGACACCGCAGATCGTTGCCGGAGCGATCCAGCGCGCTACCTGGCCGGCGAGCAGTGGCAGGATCAACAGCGGTCCCGACAGGCAGATCATCAACTGCCCCGCCTTGATCTCGCTCATCCCCTCGATGCCGATGAAGCGGATAGGCAACAGCACCAGCAGGACGACGAAGCCATAGGCGGGAGCGGCCGCCAGGAACTGGACGCCGACGAAGCGGGGAAAGCGGAACAGCGAGAGATCGAGCATCGGCCGGCGCACGCGCCGCTCGACGACGACGAAAGCGGCAAAGCAAAGGGCGGCCGCCACGAGAAGCGCGATCACCAGGGGATCGGTCCAGCCGCTCTGCGGCGCTTGCAGCATGCCGTAGGTCAGCGATGCCAGCGCGATCGTAAAGGTGCCGGCTCCCGCCCAGTCGAGGCCGGTCGCATCCGGATCGCGCGATTCCCTGATGGTGCGCAGGCCGAGCAAAGCGGCTGCAATCGCGAGCACTGCCACCAAGACGAAGATCGATCGCCAGCCGAAAGCATCTATGAGCAGGCCCGACGCTATCGGCCCAAAAGCGAGGCCGATGCCGAAACTGGTGCCGAGGAAGGAGAAGGCGCGCAGCCGCAATGGCCCATCGAATTCCTGGGCAAGAGCGGAGGCGCCGCCGGCAAAGGCGGCGGCACTGCCGAGCCCTTGCGCAGCCCTGAGCACATCGAACCAGACGATATCAGGGGCAAACATCGATCCCAGCGATGCCAGCACATAGGTGGCGAGGCCAACAAGGAAGAGCCGCTTGCGGCCATGATTGTCGGCCAGCGCGCCTGATGCCATCAAGGTGGCGGCGAAGGTCAGCATGAAGGCGTTGGTCACCCAGTTGAGCGCGATCGGGCTGCCGCCGAGGTCGGCCGCAATGCGGGAAAGCGCGACGGCCGGGCCGGTGAAGGTCAAGGGCATTGTCATGGCGGCAAGGCATACCGACAACAGGACAAGCCATGGCGCGACCGCGCCGTTTGTGGTCTTCGAGGTCATGGATTTCCTATCTGAACCAGGATCCGCCGGCCTGCCGCAAACTTGCTGCGCCGGTCGTAATGCGAAGATAGGCCCGCGACACTTCGAGAAAAATAGTGTTAAATCTCCAGATATATCGGACCAAAACGCTCGAATGGAGAGATCCGATGGAACGCCTCAATGGGCTCCTGGCCTTTGCCCGCACGGCTGAGTTCGGCAGCTTCATCGCTGCGGGCCGCACGCTCGGCATCTCGGCATCGGCCGTCGGCAAGAGCGTCGCCAGGCTCGAGCAGGATCTCGGCGTAAGGTTGCTTCAGCGCAGCACGCGCCGCATCGGCCTGACCGAAGAGGGCAAGCTGTTCAACGAGCGGGTGCGGCGCATCCTCGACGACATCGACGATGCCGAGGCGATGCTGTCGCGGAGCCGCGAAACGCCGCATGGGCGGCTGCGCGTTTCGACGCCGATCGTGACCTATCACCTGCTGTTCCCGGTGCTGTCGGAGTTCATGGCGCGCTATCCCGAAATCGAACTCGACATTGACTTCAATGACCGCATCGTCGACCTCATCGACGAAGGCGTCGACATCGCGATCCGGAGCGGCGACCTGCCGGATTCGCGCCTGGTGGCGCGGCCGCTTGCACCCTTCCGGCTGCTGTTGTGTGCGGCACCCTCCTATATCGAGCAGCACGGCAACCCGAGCGGTCCGGACGATCTCGTGAACCATTACGGCATCCGCTTCCGCTTTCCCAACAGCGGCAAGCTGCAAGGCTGGCCGTTCATCGGCGGCAGCGCCGAGCCGCAGGTCCGCTCGATGCTGACCTGCAACAACACGGAGGCGCTGAAGGGCGCCACGATGGCCGGGCTCGGCATCAGCTCGATGCCCGATTTCCTGGTCCGCGAGGCGCTGCGTGACGGCCTGCTGCGCACGGTGCTGGACGACCATGTCGACGGCCGCGGCCAGTTCCGGTTGCTGTGGCCGTCCAATCGTCATTTGTCGCCGAAGGTTCGCGCCTTCGTCGATTTCCTTCCCGACCGGCTTGCCGCGACGCTGGGCGGCTCTTGAATTAGTCCTTCGCGGCCGACGGCGATAACGAAGACAGCGAGGAATAGCTCTGCTTCTCAGTAGGTGGCGCGGCCGCCGGACAGGTCGAAGGTCGCGCCGGTGGTGAAGGAATTTTCGTCCGATAGCATGAAGGCGATCATCGCAGCCGCCTCTTCGACTTCGACGAACCGGCCTCGCGGCACCTTGCCCAGCATGTAGGCGACCTGGGCCTCAGTGAGTTGTTCGAGGATGCGGGTGCGGGCGGGCGATGGGGTCAGCGCGTTGACGGCGATGTCGTGGCCGGCCAGTTCCTTACCGAGCGATTTTGTCAGCGCGAGCACGCCGGCCTTGGCGGCGGAATAGGCGGCGGCATTCGGATTGCCTTCCTTGCCTGCGACCGAGGCGATGTTGACGATGCGGCCGTAGCTGCGCGCGATCATGCCGGGCACCAGGCGCTTGCAGCAGTAGAAGACGCCGTTGAGGTCGATGTCGATTATCTGGCGCCAGGCGGCAGGATCATAATCCGCCACCGTCGCTGCCGGTCCGGCGATGCCGGCATTGTTTACCAGCAGATCGACCGGACCAAGCGAGCGCTCGGTTTCCGTCGCGGCGCTGTCGACGGCCTCGATCAGCGATTGATCGCACAGCAAACCCTCGACCCGGCCGAGCGGGGCGAGTTCGGAAACGGCCTTCGCCATGGCGGTCTCGTCCACATCCCAGATGGCGACGCTGGCACCCGATGACAGCAGTCGCCGGGCGACGGCAAGGCCGATGCCTTGCGCGCCGCCGGTCACCACGGCGACCCGGCCTGAGAGATCGACGGCATTCACACGACGGTTCATGGGCACTTTTCCTCTTCCCTGCATATTTGAATCTCAGTCCCTGACGGCTCTCGCCACCAGCCGCGCTATGCTCGGCCCGGCGATGAGCACGACCAGGAAGCGGGCCGACTGCAAGGCCATGACGAAGGATATGTCGACGTTCTGGGCGGCGGCGGCAATGATGGCGACGCTGTCCATGCCGCCGGGGCTCGTCGCGAGATAGGCGGTCAGCGGATCGATACCAAGGACGTGGCTGATCAGCCAGGCTAGCCCGCCGCAAAAGGCGATCAGCACGACGATAGAGCCGACGATCTGCGGCAGCGCCCGTGTCGCATGACGCAGGATCGCCCGGGTAAAATTCAGCCCTATCGACCAGCCGACCATCGCATAGGAGAGCGCCAGCAGCCATGGCGGCAATTGCATCGCCGCGCCGAAGCCGAGATGGACGATGGTGCCGATGATGAAGGTGCCGAGGAAGAAGGGTGACGGCAGCCGGCACAACCGGCCGAGCAGGCCGCCGACCAGCGCCACGCCGAGCGTGGCGGCAAAGGCTGCCGGTTCGATCGGCGGGAACCAGACGATGGCTGGTACCTCGATGCCCGAAGTGTCGACCCACATCTTGGCGACGAGTGCTGCCGTCATCGAGACGAAGATGACGCGCAGATACTGCATGAAGGCGACGAGGCGCTGATCGGCGCCGAAGGCACCGGCCATCAGCACCATGGCAGTGGCAGCACCCGGCGACGAGCCCCAGACCGCGGTGGTGCCGGGCAGGATGCGCCAGCGGCTGATCAACCAGCCAAGCAGGCTGGACGCCGCAAGGGTCGCCAGCACCACGACAAGGACCAGCGGCCATTCCTTGTAGAACACCGCAAAAATGTCGGTGGAGATCGACGCCGCGACCAGACAGCCGACCAAGGCCTGGGCGGCGGCGAACAGCGGCCGCGGCACGCGCACCGTGGCGCCATTGGTGCCGGCAAGGATCGCCGCCAACATCGGGCCGATCAGCAGCGCCGCCGGCAGTGCGGCGTATTCCAGCGCGCCGGCGAACAGCAGCGAGACGATCAGCAGCACCAGCCACTGCCGAACCGGACGCATGCGTGCCATGCGTTCGACGGCCGGTTGGTCTGGCGAAGAGTCCATGTTTGGGTCTTAGACCTGGAAGAGAAAAATGCGAACGCTGTCTCGGACGAAATTCACGACCCCGACCCCGCGTTGGGATGTCACTCGTTCTTGATGGCGGGCAGGCCGAAACCGCCGGCCGGATGGGTCTCGACCTGGAATTCGAAGCCGGCGATGATCGGCCGGGCCTTGGCGATCGCTGCCTGGACCTCCGGCAGCTGCAGCGAAGCCTTGTGGCTTGCGGCGTCGGTCCACACTTCGGTCACCCAGATCGCGTCGGCATCGGCCGGGTCGCGGGCGATGACATAACTCAGGCAACCCGGCATGGCGCCGGTCGAGGCGAGCAGCACATCCATGATCGCGTCGCGCTGGCCGCGCGACGCCCGCATCTTTCCGATCAATCCGTACATTGCCTCTCCCCTTTCTTCCAACCTCAGCAAACGTGCGCACGACATGCATGGTTGCGAGACGCAGTATGCAATTGCCGGCTCACGGCATCAACTGGCCACCGTTCACCTCGATCACCTGGCCGGTGATGTAACCACTCAGGAGATCGGAGGACAGGAATAGATAGGCGCCGACGCAGTCTTCGGCCGTGCCGGCACGCCCTTGAGGAATGGTGGCGACCATGCCCTTCATCTGCTCGTCGGTGGAATAGCGCTCATGGAAGGGTGTCGCGATGGTGCCCGGCGCCACCGCGTTGACGCGGATGCCGAAGCCGATCAGTTCCTTGGCCATGCCGCGCGTCACATTGGAGACAAAGGCCTTGGCCGAACCGTACAGCCCGGCGCCGCCGCCAGCGCCATTGCGCGCCGCGATCGACGAGGTGTTGACGATGAAGCCGCCCTGCTTCTTCAGCCATGGCATCGCCTTGCGCGAGGCCGTCAGCACCGAGCGGGCGTTGAGGTCCATCACCGCGTCGTAGTGCGCCTCGGTCTGCTCCGCATAAGGTACGCGGCCGAGCATGCCGCCGGCATTGTTGATCAGCCCGTCGAGCCGCCCGAATGTTTCGGCGCTCTCCTCGACTACCCGCTCGACATCGGCTGCCTGTGAGAAGTCGCCCTGTGTCAGGAACACCTCACCGCCGCTGTCGCGGATGTTTTTGGCCAGCGTTTCTGCGGCCTCCCGGCTCGAATTGTAGTGCAGGGCGACCCGGCATTTCTGGGCGGCGTAGGCCAGTGCAAGGGCGGCACCGATGCCGGTCGAAGCGCCGGTGACCAGCACCGCCTTGCCGGCAAGATCGGGGATGACGAGGGTGGTCGCGGTCATGAGCACTTTCCTTCGGGCTGTTTGGCCACCCTTCGTAGGCTCTCATGGCCTTCACGTTCAAGCCCGTGGCGGCTCAGGGCCGGAGATAGGCGTAGCCCTGGCGCTGCAGTTCGGCGAGCTTGACCACGCCGCCCTTGTCGGCGGCGTGGAAGCCCTCGAGCAGGTCGGCAAGCGTGATCTCCATGCCTTGCATGGTGTTGCCGCAGGCATGCGGCTCAAGGCCCTGCTGGACAAGGCCGGCAAAGCGTCCCGAGATCGCCGCCGATATGCCTTTCGACTTGAAGCCGGCGAGGGCCGGACCATGCACGACCAACACGATGTCGACATTGCCGCCGGTGCCTTCATAGTGGTTCTTGATGTTGCCGAGCACGAAGTTGACCTTATCGAGGTCGCTGAGGTGATAGGCGACCTTCGGTCTGTCTTCAGCGGCGGCGGCCCGGCTCAGCCCGAACAGGCCGGCGGCACCGGCAAGGCTGGCCCGGAACATGTCGCGTCGACGCATGGCATCCTCTCGGCTTGGCGCTCCCCGCAAATTGCGTGGCTGCGGCCATGATACTAGCATAGATTCACGTTACGTCCTGTCGATGCGAGGAGGGGGTCACATGGCGTTCAGGAAGTGGAAGGTTGTTGCCAGCGCTGGATTTGGCGCCGTGCTGCTCGGCGCGCTTGCGGGTTCGGCCGCGGCCGACGATGTGCTTAAATTACCCGAACTCAGCCCGAATGGCGCCGATGCCTGTTTCGGCCGCGTCTATGATGCGGCGCACCTCAAGGCGCATCCAAAGCAGAAGGTGGCGCGGATCTTCTTCCTCTATGGCCATGATCCGGTGAGCCATCCGAACGAGGAGCCGATGGCAAACGCCGACACCTCCTACAACGGTTTTCTCACCACCATGGTGCGCGGCGCCAAGGCGCCGCAATGGGCCGGCGGCTGGTGCAATCACGAGTCCGAGGACGGCAAGTCAGGTCCGATCCGCTGCGGCATGGACTGCGACCGCACCATGGCGTCGCTGAAGCTCGATGACAAAGGCCGCCTGATCCTCACCGACGTCTCGTCCGATCTCTATCTCGACGCCGGATCGGAAGACGAACTGGGCGAAGCCGAATATGACCGGCAGGCTCTGGGCTCGGAGGACAACAATTTCCGCCTCGACCCGATGCCGGCCGCAACCTGCCAGGCTGAATTCGCCAAGATCGACCCGATCGCTCCGGCGCTTGGGGCTCCCTTGCGCGAGCGACTGAAGCCGGACCAGCCTTTCTGTTTCGGGCGAGACTACGATCCCGCGCATCTCTCCTCGCATCCCGACCAGGTGACGCAGTCGATCCGGGTCTTCCGCGGGCCGGTCGAACTCGCCTCCTTTGCCTCAGGCGATGTCGCCAACTGGCCCGACGGCTCCGATGTCGCCGTTTCGGTGACCACCAGGAAGAACGGGACGAAGGTCAGGCAGACCTATTCCTGCCAGGGCGAAGCGGATCAATGGCGCTGCGCGGCCAGTTCGAAGATGAGCAACTTTTCCTGCGATATCGCGCAAAAGGAAATCTTCCTCAAGCGCGGCGCCAACGGCACCCTGATGCTGGCCAACCCTAATAGCAGCCTGGCGATTGTCGATCTGTGCTCGGCGGATGGCAAGACCAAGTCCGATGACAAGGTCTACCGTTTGGAGGCTATGCCGCAGTCGGCGTGTGCGCCTTAGTCACTTTAGCAGCCATTTGGAAATGAATATGATGCGTCGCAGCTTTCTTGGTTTTCTGACTTCCTTGGCTTTCATCGGTTCCGCCAACGCTGAAGGCGAGGCTGAGGCTCGCAAGGCGGCCTCAACAGCACAGTTGAAGAAGGAGGGCGTGCCGTTCATCGACCATTTGCCGACGATCGAAACCGAAGCCGAAAGTCGGCGACGAACGAAGGACGAGGTGGTTAAACGCGCCATCGCACTGGTGATCGTGGCCGTCACAGCGGAGACCAATGATCGAAATCTTTTAAGCAACTTGATCAGCCAGTTTGGAGCCGAAGGGTTTTTTACGCCCAAAGAGCAAGCGTTTGTCGGTAACCCCGTTGCAACCGAGCAAGATCGCGCAAATTTTAGCTGGCGCTATGAAGGGGCTTTCGTAATGTTGTGGGCGTTGCAAGTCTTCAAAAACCTTGGGCGTCCAGACAAGCCTTGCGATGTGTCGCGTATGGTTTCGGTGTTGCGTGACCTCGACACGGAAGGGCTGCTCAAGCGGGCCAATTTGCGCCCGCAAAGCGAGCTTCTCGATGCTGCCGATCTGATCTATCGGTACAATTGGGCTGTGATGGATGCGCGGGTGAATGGGAAAGCCGCGCCGGCAGGATTGGAACGAGACGTGGTTGTCGAACGTCATTACGCGCTCAATTGGCTGATTGGGTATATGGGGCAGGAATGGGATGACATCTCGACCGACACATGATGAGCCGATCGCAAGCGGGTGCTACCTTGGATCGGACTTCGCTTGCCGAGTTTGGATTCGACGAACTTAGACGGTTCGCCTGACTACGCTTTTGCCGAGGCCGAGCTGGCGCGCGCTTGAGCAGCAGGCGCTGCCCGATTTGGAGGCAATCAACGCCTGGATGTAGCCATTGGCGGGCTACCCCACATGGCGGTAATGGCGCAATCGATCCGGCGAGGTCGGCAGATCCTCGCCCGAGGATGATGCCCTGAGTTTTTCCTCAAGCAAACGGCACAGCAGTGGTGCCTTTCGGCAGCTTCGCCTCGTCGTCGGGCTCGACATGGATGGTGACGCGCACCGAGGGGATTTCGGCCTTCAGCGCGTCCTCGATGCGGTCGCAAATGACGTGGCTGGCGCCGACCGTCATGTCGGCGTCGACGACCAGGTGGAACTCGATGAAGGTGGCGCGGCCGGCGATGCGGGTCTTGAGGTCATGAACCTCCAGCGCGCCCTTGCAATTGGCCGAGATGATGTCGCGAATGTGCATGTGTTCGGTCGTGTCCACTGCGCGGTCCATCAGCCCGTTCATCGACGAGCCGATGACGTGCCAGCCCTGCCACAGGATGTTGAGCGCGACGATGACGGCAAGCGCCGGATCAAGGATCTGCCAACCGGTCAGGATAGCGCCGACGAGGCCGCCGAAGACGCCGACCGAGGTCACGACGTCGGTCATGATGTGCCGGCCGTCGGCGACCAGCGCCGGTGATTTTGCGCTGCGCCCGGCGCGGATCAGCGTCCAGGCCCAGAAGGCGTTGATGACGGTGGCGACGCCGTTGATCGCCAGGCCCTCCCAGGGTTGTTCGAGCGGGGTCGGCGTCTGCCAGGAGCGCCAGACCTCGTTGAGGATCAAAAGCGCGGCGAGCACGATCAGCACGCCTTCCAGCACCGCCGAAAAATACTCGGCCTTGTGGTGGCCGAACGGATGGTCCTGGTCGGCCGGCTTGTAGCTGACCAGGACCGCCCAATAGGCGGCGGCCGAGGCTATGACGTTGACGATCGACTCCAGCGCATCCGAATAGAGCGCAACGGAGCCGGTGACGTACCATGCGGCAAGCTTGAGCGCGAGCACCACGCAGGCGATGACAATCGACCAGAAGGCAAGGCTGGCGACCCTCTGCCTGGCCGCTGCCTTCGCTGCTATCGCCGCCATGTTGTCGGTTGCCGCCATCGTTTTCTAAGCGGCCTTTTCCTTGGCCTTGCGCGGCAAATGCGCAACGATGTTCTCGATGATGCGCATGCCGGCATTGTGGCCGAGCGTCATGATCGATTCCGGATGAAACTGCACCGCGGCGATGGGCTCCTTGCGGTGCTCGAAGGCCATGATGACGCCGTCCTCGGTCTCGGCGGTGACGATGAAATCGTCGGGCAGCCGCACCGGATCGGCAAAGATCGAGTGGTAGCGGCCGACGGTCACTTCCTTGGGAAGGCCGGAGAAGATGATTCCGGGTTTGGAGACGCGGATCCGCGACGGCTTGCCGTGCATCGGCACGTGCAACTGCCTGAGTTCGCCGCCATAGGCCTCGGCCAGCGCCTGCAGGCCAAGGCAGACGCCGAAGATCGGCAGGTCGCGGGCGCGGGCGTTCTTGATGGTCGCGGCGCAGTCGAAATCCTTCGGCGTGCCCGGTCCGGGCGACAGCACGACGAGATCGGGCTTCAGCCGTTCGAAGACTTCTTCCGGCACCGGCGAACGCACGGTCGAGACATTGGCACCGGTCTGGCGGAAATAGTTGGCCAGTGTGTGGACAAAGGAGTCTTCGTGGTCGACGAGCAGGATGTTGACGCCGTCGCCGACGCGCGCGGTGGTGCGTTCGGCGCCTGCGGCATTGCCCAATTTGGCGTCGCGAATGGCGGAGAGCATGGCGGATGCCTTCAGTTCGGTTTCGGCTTCTTCTTCCTCGGGGATGCTGTCGAAGAGCAATGTGGCGCCGGCTCGCACCTCGGCAATGCCGTCCTTGATGCGGATGGTGCGGAGCGTCAGGCCGGTGTTCATGTCGCCGTTGAAATTGACCATGCCGATGGCGCCGCCATACCAGGCACGCGGGCTCTTTTCGTTCTGCTCGATGAAGCGCATCGCCCACAGTTTCGGCGCACCGGTGACGGTGACCGCCCAGGCATGCGACAGGAAGGCGTCGAAGGCATCCATGCCTTCGCGCAGGCGCCCTTCGATGTGATCGACGGTGTGGATCAGGCGTGAATACATTTCGATCTGGCGGCGGCCGATGACGCGCACCGAGCCCGGATCGCAGACCCTGGACTTGTCGTTGCGGTCGACGTCCGAGCACATTGTCAGCTCGGATTCATCCTTCTTGGAGTTGAGCAGCTTCAGGATCTGCTCGCTATCGGAAATGGCGTCGTCGCCGCGCTTGATGGTGCCGGATATCGGGCAGGTCTCGACGCGGCGGCCATTGACGCGCACGAACATTTCGGGCGAGGCGCCGATCAGATACTCGTTTTCGCCGAGATTGATGAAGAAGGAATAGGGCGACGGGTTGATCGACTTCAGCTTGCGCGAGATTTCGGAAGGCTGCGTCTCGCAGCGTTCGTAGAACATCTGCCCGGGCACGACCTCGAACAGGTCGCCGCGCTTGAAACTGTCCATCGCCTTGCGCACCAGATTGGCGTATTCGCCCGGCTCATGGTCGCCGCGCGGCGGGATGCGGTCGGCGGTCTTGAACGGTTCGGCGATTTCGTCCCGCGGCAGCCCCTCGGTTGAAAAACCGTCGCCGGAATAGTCGTAGCGGTCGGTCCAGGCCTTGGTCGAATAATGGTCGACGACCAGGATCTCGTCAGGCAGGAACAGCACGAGATCGCGCTGGCTCTGTTTGCGCTCGAGCTTGTAGTCGACTGGATCGAACTGGAAGGCGAGGTCGTAACCGAAGGCGCCGTAAAGGCCGAGATTGGCGTCTTCATCGGTCTTGAACAAAGCGGTGATGGCGCGCAGCACAGTAAACACAGAGGGGACGCGGCTGCGCTCTTCCTCGGTGAAGACGCGGCCGGGCTTGGCGACATCGAGGCGGATCAGCTTTTTCGAGGTTTCAGCAATCGTCACCTCGGCAATGCCGGCCAGCGTCTTGCCGATCACCGGCAGCAGCACTTCGCCACGGCCGTTCAGCGCCTCGATGCGCATGGCGCGGCCACGCGCGGAAATCACCAGCGGCGGATCGATGATGGCCGTATCCCAGCGTGTGTAGCGGCCCGGATATTCGTAATTCGAGGAAAACACCGCACCACGGCGCGAGTTCAAGCCGTCGACATAAGCATCGATCGCACCGGCGTAAGGCTTGTCGTGGCGTTCGCGGGTGATGGTGACACCACCTGCGGTCACGAAGCTTTCCGCGCCGTTTTCCAGAGCCTTCATCGTCATTGCCGTCTCCATATGGCTTGTTGGGGCAACGGACCCGGGAATGGCTTTGAAAAAACAAATGGCCGCCCGGACATTCCGTTGCGGCCACCCTCTATTTTCACGCGCACGCGTTCGAACAGGCCGCTGTCAGCGAGCCCACCACCAAATGGTCTTGATCGAGCGCATGTTCATGGGCGAAATCCATAGCGGCGAAAAGCCGGATGCGCAACAGGTTTGAAAGGCCTGTTTGTGGCCGCCGCTTCTGCAGCCCATGGCACATCGCCAAGGCTTGGGGTCCTGCCTAGACTGTTCGTCCAACATCGGAAAGACGGGAAGACAGCAATGACCGAGCAGATCGAGCGCGCACGCACGTTCCATGCCCTTCATGTCAAGGGCAACCCGATCGTTCTCTACAATGCCTGGGATCCGGGCTCGGCCAAGATCGTCGAGAGGGCGGGCGCCAAGGCGATCGCCACCGGAAGCTGGCCGGTGGCAGCCGCCTTCGGCTATGCCGATGGCGAGAAAATCCCGCTGGAGCTAGCGCTGGACAACATCAAGCGCATCGTGGCGGCAGTCGACCTGCCCGTGACCATGGACCTCGAAGGCGGCTACGGCGTCGAGCCGGAGACTGTCGCCCAGACGGTGACACGTGCCCTGCAGGCCGGCGCCATCGGTTTCAATTTCGAGGACCAGATCTTCGGCGGCGCCGGTCTGCACGACATCGCGGTACAGGTGAAGCGGATCGAGGCGGCAGCGGCGGCGGTGAAGGCTTCCGGCATTCCCGCCTACATCAACGCCCGTACCGACATTTTCCTCAAGGCCAAGACGGATGCGCATGACAGCGTGCTGCTCGACCAGGCCATCGAGCGGGCGCACGCTTATGAAAAGGCAGGAGCGAGCGGCTTCTTTGCGCCGGGACTCGGCGACGAGGGTCTGATCGAGGCGCTGTGCAAGGCGACGGCATTGCCGGTCAACATCATCGCGCTGGCGCATGTGCCGCCGCGCCAGCGCCTGGCCGAGCTTGGTGTTGCCCGTGTCAGCCACGGCCCGGTGCCGTACCGGCAAATGGCCGAATGGCTGGAGGCCAAGGCGCGGCTGGCGATTTCGGGTTAGCTCAGTCCTCCAGCGTGCCTGACCTCGCGTCGGCGCTCTTCTTGTCGCCGACCAGCTTCAAGAGATCCTCGCCGGCGCGGATGATGCGGCGCGAGCGGCGGGTCAGGATGACGCCGTCCTGCGGCGCCAGCACTTCGGTGCGGCCGCCGGCCTCGCCCGGTGTGTGGACGATGGTGGCGAGGCGCGCGCCCTTGGCGACGCGGTCGCCGGGCTTGACGTCGTAGAGGATGGCGCCGGCCCGGGGCGCCGGCATCATGTCGATGTTTTCGAGCGGCGCGACGAGGCCCTTGAACGGGCCGGGTTCGGGAAGGGCGGCGTCGGCGATCACGCCGCGCGCCGCCAGCAGCCGGTAGAGGCCTTCGGCATCGGAATTTGCCAGCGCGCCGTCGACATCCAGCATGCCACGGTATTCTACCGTAGTGGCAACGCGGCGGTCGAGCTTCGCCACGTTGGCGGGGACGTTCTGGTAGGGCATGATCGTGGCGCCCTCGAAGGTGCCGTCGGCGTCCTCGCTCCACAACACCACGGCGTCGATACCCATGGCGGCGGCGCAATCGGCCATCGCCGGCCACAGGCTGGCGTGGACGTAGAGATAGGCAAGGCCCTCGTCGTCGCAATGCAGGTCGAGCACGATGTCGTGGCCGAGCGACAGCTGCACCAGACGGGTCTTCAATCGCTGGTCGGGGGTGCCAAGCGTGGTGTCGGGCAAAAGCTTGGCGTCCGGTGCTGCGAGCAACGGAAAGCCGCGGTTGAAATTGTTGCGGGTGCCGAGATGAAAGCGGCCCTGGTGCTCGCCGAAATGATATTGCGCGCGGCCGATCGGATTGGCCCAGGGCACGACCGTGATGCTGCCCTTGATGCGGCCTTCCGCTTCGGCCTTGTTCAGCGCCGGCATCAGCGCGTCGATGGCGACGACACCAGGCAATTCACCGGCGTGGAGCGCTGCCTGCAGGTAGGCCGAAGGTGCTGCCTTGTCGGCGCCGGCGAAGCGGAACACCGGGAATTCGTAGGAAACGCCTTCGGTATCGCCGGCGATGCGTTCGATCGATTTCTGCATGGGATGCCTCCAGGATAAGAGGCAGAACACATGCACTTTTGCCGAAGGGCTGTCGATTGGTCCAGTTCGCGCCGCCATGGGCGCAATGGAATTATTCGGCGGCGGCCGGAACCGTCGTTATCGGCGCCGATCCTTCGAGCGCCTGCGAGACAACGGCTACGCTGACCGCCAGCAGGGCCAGCACCGCGCCGACCAGCGGCAAATGAGCATAGGAAACGCCGGCCGACAGAGCCACGCCGCCGATCCAGGCGCCGCTGGCATTGCCGATATTGAATGCGCCCTGGTTGAGCGTGGCGGCGAGGTTCGGCCCTTCCGAAGCCGTTTCGACGACGCGGATCTGCAGCGGCGGCACGACGACGAAGATCAGCAGTCCCCACAAGAAGACGACGCCGATGGCGACGCTGGCGATAGCGCCGAACTGCATGAAGCTGACAAACAGAACCGCCATTAAAAGCAGCGTGCCGATCACCGTCGGCATCAATTTCCAGTCGGCCAGCCGGCCGCCGATGATGTTGCCTATGGTCATGCCGGCGCCGAACAGCAGCAGGACCCAGGTGACCGCGGAGGTCGACAGGCCGGAGACATCGGTAAGGTAGGGCTTGATGTAGGTGAAGACGGCAAACAGGCTGGCCGAGGCCAGCGAGGCGATCAGCATGGCGAGCCAGACCTGCAGCTTGCCCAGCACGCGCAGTTCGCTGCGCAGGCCGCCGCCGCTCGGTTCGACGACATTGGATGGCACCAGCCAGGCGATGGCGGCAACAGAGATCAGGCCGATGCCGACGACGGCAAAGAAGGTGGAGCGCCAGCCGAAGGCTTCGCCAAGCGCGGTGCCGGCAGGAACGCCGAGAATGTTGGAGAGCGTCAATCCCGCGAACATCATCGCCATGGCGCTGGCGCGCTTGTTGCGCGGCACCAGGCTGGCGGCAACGACGGAACCGATGCCGAAAAAGGCGCCATGACCGAACGCGGTGAAGACGCGCGCGGCCATCAGGAGCCAGTAATTGGGCGCAATGGCGCAGAGCAGATTGCCGACGACGAACATCGCCGTCAGCGCGACCAACACCGGCTTGCGCGGCAGATGCGCGGTGGCCATGGCGACGATGGGTGCGCCGAAGACGACGCCCAGCGCATAGCCGGTAACCAGCAGGCCGGCCGAGGGGATCGACACGCCGAGATCGGCCGCAACCTCCGGCAACAGGCCCATGATGACGAATTCGGTGGTGCCGATGCAGAAGGACGCAATGGCAAGCGCAAGGATCGGCAAAGGCATGGAAAATCCAGACTGAATCGGTTCAATTCAGACTGAACGAGAAGCCTTGCCGCGCGCAATGCACATTGCTGCAACGCACCAATGCAGAAAGCGCTGAGCTTGACGCGGGGCTATGTCAGGCGAGCGGCTTCAGCTCCTGGGCGATGGTTGGCAACAGCTCCGAGACGTTGGGGTGGATATGCACGGCGCGCGCCAGCGTATCGACCGGCGCCTTGGCGTACATCAGGTCGAGCACGCAGTGCACCGCCTCGTCGCCGCCGGGGCCGAGCACGGAGCAGCCGAGGATTTGCCTGGTGTCGGCATCGACCAGGATTTTCATGAAACCTTGCGTCTCGCCCTTTTCGATGGCGCGGCCGACGCGGGTCATTGGCCGCTGGCCGACCAGCGCCTTGCGCCCGGATTTCTTCACCGCCGCCTCGGTCATGCCGCAGCGGCCGAGCGGCGGATCGATGTAGAGCGCATAGGCCTCGATGCGGTCGCTGACCTTGCGCGGATCGTCGTCGAGCAGATTGGCCGCGACGATCTCATAATCGTTGTAGGAGGTGTGGGTGAAGGCGCCCTTGCCGTTGCAGTCGCCCATTGCCCAGATGCCGGGCGCGCTGGTGCGCAGCTGGTCGTCGACGGTGACGAAGCCGCGCAGATCGACCGCGACGCCGGCCTTATCGAGGCCGAGATCGTCGGTGTTGGGGGTGCGGCCGAGTGCCAGAAGCACATGCGAGCCGACCGCCGGCGGCTTGCCGGATGAGAAGGTCACGGCGATGTCCTTGCCCTGTCTGGCAAAGCGGATGTCGTCGGCGCCGACATGGACTTCTATGGCTTCGTTTTCGAGGATCGACAGGATGGCCGCCGACACGTCCTCGTCCTCGCGGCCGGTCAGGCGCGAACTCTTCTCGATGACGGTGACTTCAGAGCCGAAGCGGCGAAACATCTGCGCGAATTCAAGAGAGATGTAGCTGCCGCCGACGACGATAAGATGGCGCGGCAAAACGTCGAGGTCCATCATCGAGGAGTTGGTGAGGTAGTCGACGTCGTTGACGCCGGGCAGGTCGGGCACCGAGGCGCGGCCGCCCGTGTTGAGGAAGATCTTTTCGGCGGTCAGAAGGTCGTCGCCGATACGCACGGTGTTGGCGGATTCGAAGCGGGCATGGCCGCGATAAAGCGTGCAGCCCTTCATGCCGGCGATCCACGTCTCCAGATTGCTGCGGGAGTCGTTTGTGACCTTGTCCTTGCGCGCCTTGATCCTCTTGTAGTTCACGCCGACAGGGCCTGAGAACGTCACGCCGTAGTCCGCGGCACGCCGCGCCAGATGCGCGGCATAGGCGCTGGCGACCATGGTCTTGGTCGGCATGCAGCCGGTGTTGACGCAGGTGCCGCCGACCAGCTTGCGCTCGATCAGCGCCACGCTCATGCCGGCTGACGTCAGCCGGCCGGCGAGAGGAGGGCCGGCCTGTCCGGCGCCGATGATGATGGCGTCGTATGTCTTGGCGTCTGAGGCTTGGGCAGTCATACCACCGCCGCCACGATCAGCAGGCCGCCGATGATCGCCACCGCGTCCTCGATGAGGGCGGCAGGCAAATCCTTGCCGAAGGCGGCGGCCAACCGGCCGCGCGCTTCGGCGCCGCCATAGGTGCCGATGACGGCGCCGATGGCGCCGGCAATCAGGCCGCCAATGGTGGAACCGGCGGTGGCGCCGATCACCGCGCCGCTGAAGGCGCCAAGCAGGATGCGGGCGCCGAATTGCTGCGGCACCTTGCGGCTCGGCGTCGAGGGCAGCTGGTCGGTGACCAGTTCGACGATGGCGAGGATGGTGAAGATACCGACGGCGGCCCAATGGCCCATGAAACTTGCCCAGGTGCCGGCCACCGGCAGCCAGCCGAGATACGCGCCCCAGGCGATCGCGGCCGGCGCGGTCATGGCGCGAAGACCGGCAATGACGCCGATCAGAAGTGCAAGCAAATAGAGCATGTCGATCCCCTCGAAAGCAGGCCCGGGACTGGCCCACGAGGGCAAGCTAGCATAGGTCCTACGTTTGACCAGAGTCGGCACTGGTGCTTCTTCCATCAGTGAGCATTGTACTTTGGTAAACAGTCGAACACGACGAAGGGACGGAGTCGCTGTGATGGCCGATAGCGAACGCACAAGGATGATTGCAGGCGAATGGTACACCTGCATCGACGACGAACTAGAGGCGCTGCGGGTGATCGCGCGCGATGCGGTGTTCGAGCATAATACGCTACCGCCCCAGCAACGCGGCAATATCGGTCCGGCGCTGTCGGTGCTGCTCGGCAGCACGGGCGAGGGCGGCCGCATTGAGGCGCCGTTCCACTGCGCCTACGGTTTCAACATCCATCTCGGCGACGGCGCCTTCCTCAATGCCGGCTGCACCATCCTCGACACCGCGCCGGTGCGTATCGGCAGGCGGACGCTTCTCGGCCCCAATGTGCAGATCTACTGCGCTGAGCACCACAAGGAGGCCGCGGGCCGTCAGGCGGGACTGGAGATTGCCCGGCCGGTCACCATTGGCAATGACGCCTGGATCGGCGGCAGCGCCATCATCCTCGGCGGCATCAGCATCGGCGATGGCGCCATAGTCGGCGCCGGCGCGGTGGTGACGCGCGACGTGCCTGACAACACCACAGTGGTCGGCAATCCGGCGCGGGCGGTCAAGCGGGGCTGAACTCGTCGTGGGCGGTCAGTATGAAGCCGTACGTGCTATGCGCTCGTCCGGACCGGCTCGCCGCGAGAATTCACGCCGGTATTGGGCCGGTGACGTCTTGAGCCGTGCGGCGAAATGCTGGCGCAGCGAGGTGGCGCTGCCGAAGCCGGCTTCGAAGGCCACCATGTCCATCGATTTTTCCGTCGCCTCCAGCAGCCGTTGCGCCAGTTCGGTGCGTTGGCCGGCCAACCATTCGCCAAAGCTGGTGCCGATCGATTTCTGGAAACGGCGGGTGAAAGTGCGCCGAGTCAGGCCCGCGGCCTCCGCGACGCGGTCGAGGTTGTGCGTTTGTCCGAGCGTTGCCCGCACCGTGTCCAGCGCCAGGGTGAAGCGGTCGGTGGCCGGGGTTTTCGCCAGCGGGCGCTCGATGAACTGCGCTTGCCCACCCTGCCGGTGCGGCGACAGCACGATGTGCCTGGCCAGCCGCAGCGCTACCTCTGCGCCATAGCGGGCGCGCACAATGTGCAGGCAGCAATCGAGCCCGGCGGCGACGCCGGCCGAGGTGACGATGTCGCCGTCGTCGACATAGAGCACGTCGGCGTCGACTTCGATGTCCGGGTATAATGTTTGCAGCCGGTCGGTGGAGGCCCAATGTGTCGTCGCACGCCGGCCCGCAAGCAGCCCGGCGGCGGCAATGGCGAAGGTGCCGAGACAGAGGCCGACGATCACCGCACCGCGCCGGTGCGCGTGGGTGAGCGCTGCCAGGAGCGGCGGCGGAAGTGGGGCCTCGAGATCCTTCCAGCTCGGAATGATGACGATGTCGGCATCGTCGAATGCGGAAAGGCCATACGGCACCGCGATGGTCAGCCCGGCATCGGTGTGGATCGCTCCATCGTCGAGCGCGCAGACGCGAAAGTCGAAACGCGGCAAGCCAAGCTTGGTGCGGTCGGTGCCGAACACCACGCACGGCACGGAGAGGTGGAACGGGCTGATGCCGTCAAAGGCGAGAACGGCAATGATCGGGTCGGCCATGCGTGTTTCCAGCAAGCGAAAAGCGAATTGTCCTAATTCTTTCGAATGATGTCAATCGGGCCACTTTTGGCAGTCGGGCGATCCGCCTATTTTCGACCTATCCCATTCAAGCCCGAAGGAGAACACCATGTCCGCCAATATCACGCCGCGCCGCGCGCTCATCGTCATCGATGTCCAGAACGATTATGATGGCGGCAACCTCGCCATCCAGTATCCGCCGTTCCGCGACAGCGTCGTCAATGTCGCGCGCGCCATGGATGCCGCCGCTGTGGCCGGCGTGAAGGTGGTGGTCGTCAAGCAGATGGCGCCCGAGACCTCGCCAGTCTTCGCCAAGGGCAGCCATGGCGGCGACCTGCATCCCGAGATCGCCCGGCGAAGCCGCGACCACTATGTCGAGAAGTCACTGCCTAGCGCCTTTGCCGGCACCGACCTCGAGGCGTGGCTGCGCGCCAATACCATCGATACGATAACGGTGATCGGCTACATGACGCATAATTGCGACCTGTCGACCATCATCCACGCCGCGCATGTCGGCTTTGCGGTCGAGTTCCTGTCCGACGCCACCGGTTCGCTGCCTTACGCCAACGGCGCCGGCTACGCCTCGGCCGAGGAGATCCACCGCGTGGTGTCCATCATCCTGCAGTCGCGCTTTGCGGCCGTGCTCAAGACCGCCGAATGGATCGATTGCCTGAAGACCGGTGCTTTGCCCGAACGCGACACGCCCTATGCGTCCAACCAGCGCGCGCTGGCGCGCAACGCTGCATAGGCAAATCTGTCCCCGAAAAGCAAAAGGACGGCCAGTGGCCGCCCTTCTTGGATCTCGCAACGATCTCGAAATTTTCAAAACAGGCCTTCGATCTGGCCGATCTCGTTGAGGAAGATTTTTTCCGAGGACGGCGCCTTGGGCAGGCCGGGCATGGTCATGACCTCACCGCAGATGACGACGACGAAGCCGGCGCCCGCCGAAAGCCTGACCTCTCGCACCGGCACGGTGTGGCCGGTCGGCGCGCCACGCAGGTTCGGGTCGGTCGAGAAGGAATATTGGGTCTTGGCCATGCAGACCGGCAGGTGCCCGTAGCCGGCCTGCTCCCAGGCATGCAGCTGGTCGCGCACCGACTTGTCGGCGATCGCCTCGTCGCCGCGATAGATGCGCTGGACGATGGTGTTGATCTTCTCGAACAGCGGCATTGCGTCGGGATAGAGCGGCGCGAACTGCGAGGCGCCGGATTCGGCGATCTCGACGACCTTGCGCGCCAACTCCTCGATGCCGGCAGAGCCATTGGCCCAATGCTTGCACAGGATCGCCTCGGCGCCGAGCGAGGCGACGAAATCCTTCATCGCCTGGATTTCCACCTCGGTATCGGTGGTGAAATGATTGATCGCCACGATCGCAGGCACGCCGAACTGTTTCACATTCTCGATGTGGCGGCCCAGATTGAGGCAGCCCTTCTTGACTGCCTCGATGTTTTCCTTGCCGAGGTCTTCCTTCTTGACGCCGCCATTCATCTTCATGGCGCGCACGGTGGCGACGATGACGGCAGCCGCCGGCTTCAAACCCGCCTTGCGGCACTTGATGTCGAAGAATTTTTCGGCTCCGAGGTCGGCGCCGAAGCCGGCTTCGGTGACGACGTAGTCGGCGAGCTTCAGCGCCGTGGTGGTGGCGACCACCGAGTTGCAGCCATGCGCGATGTTGGCGAACGGGCCGCCATGCACGAAGGCAGGGTTGTTCTCCAGCGTCTGCACCAGGTTTGGCTGCATGGCGTCCTTCAGCAGCACCGCCATGGCGCCGTCGGCCTTGAGGTCGCGGGCATAGACCGGGCTCTTGTCGCGGCGGTAGGCGACGATGATGTCGCCGAGGCGCTTTTCCAGATCCTTGAGGTCGGTGGAAAGGCACAGGATCGCCATCACTTCAGAGGCGACGGTGATGTCGAAGCCTGCCTCGCGCGGATAACCGTTGGCGACGCCGCCGAGCGAGCAGATGATTTCGCGCAGCGCCCGGTCGTTCATGTCCATGACGCGGCGCCAGGCGACGCGGCGGGTGTCGATGCCGAGCTCATTGCCCCAGTAGATGTGGTTGTCGATCAGCGCCGACAGAAGATTGTGCGCCGTGGTGATGGCGTGGAAGTCGCCGGTGAAGTGGAGGTTCATGTCCTCCATCGGCACGACCTGCGCGTAGCCGCCGCCGGCGGCACCGCCCTTGACGCCGAAATTCGGGCCGAGCGAAGCCTCGCGGATGCAGACGATCGCCTTCTTGCCGATGCGGTTCAGACCGTCACCAAGGCCGACGGTGGTGGTCGTCTTGCCTTCGCCGGCCGGCGTCGGGTTGATGGCGGTGACGAGGATCAGCTTGCCGTCCTTGTTGCCCTTCACCGATTTGATGAATTCGGCCGAAATCTTCGCCTTGTCGTGGCCGTAGGGCAAAAGGTGCTCGGTCGGGATGCCGATCTTGGCGCCGATCTCCTGGATCTGCTTTTTCTTGGCGCCGCGCGCGATCTCGATGTCGGACTTCACTTCGGCCATGACGGCTTTCCTTCGGATTGGACGGTGGAGGGGACGGGTTTGATCTCACTCGCAGGCATGTTGAACCCGGGCGCGGGCATGTTCTAACCCTGTCGCTCCCGCGGCGTCAACTTGCATGCAACTATGTTTCCTATGAAGAAAGTGTCTCCGCGGCCGGGCCGACCTGCCGCCGGTTCTTCCTGGCTCCGTTGCCGCGCCGTATAGAAGCCAGAGGAAGCGACGTTCCGCCGTCTCAAAACAGCCGCGCAATGCACGGAATGCGACAGGCTACGCCGCACGCCGTTGGCGTGCTAGTGTGTTTATAAGGGTCTATTTAGAGGGGAGGGCGTCGTGTATTTTAGGACAATTCTCACTGTTGTTGCGGCTGTCTTGGTTTACCTTCTCGTCGTGCCCGATGTCTCGCTAGCGGCGACTGAGAAGAAAAAATTGGAACGCAACCAAGCTTATTCAGAAAATATCGCAATCATTTTCCTGCCGGGTATCTTCGGATCAAAACTGACCTGCACCGCAGCCGGAGAATATAAAGATACGGTGATCTGGGGTGACGGTCACTATGGCGGAGACGGCCTGTCTATTGAAGACTGCCCCACTGCAAAGCCGGAACTTCTCGAGCGTGCCGAAATCAATGATATGAGCGGAGTCTGGAAAAGGCTTTTCGGACGGGTCGCTGGCAGCATCTCGGATCTCAATGTGTATTCCGATTTCAAAGAAAATCTCAGCTTTTCAACTGACGCAGCAGTTCTCTCTTTTCCTTACGATTGGCGCCTCTCGAATGCATCTAGCGCGAATGATTTCGATAACTTTATTTGCGGCGAATTTTCCAAGAAGAAATATAGCAAATACATTTTTATTGCCCATAGCATGGGCGGCATAGTTCTAGATACCTGGATAAAAACATCGTTTTCGAAGAACAAGTTATGCAATGATGGCAGCAAAATGCCAATCGATGCCAATCAGGTCAGCTATTTTATCTTCGGTGGCACACCGTTCCTGGGTGCGCCAGAGGTTGTTACCTCCATGTTCTCTGGCGACAATAGCATGACCAGAGACCGGTATTTTCGCATGCTGTTCGGCGACGCTCTGATAGAGGATGCTATTACATTCGACAGTGTTTATGAGTTGATACCGTTCACCAATATTATGAAATCGGACTGCAAGGCGTACCAGACGGACAAAATCATAGAGAAGGTCAGTGTCACCGGTGATCGATCGATCATGAATTTGAGTTTGGTGAACACTTGGAAAGAGATGGCTATCCCGCGCCGATTTCCGGAGAAATTGAAAGCAACCGAGTATGAATACATTGCAAAAAAAATAGAATCTGCTTCTAGCGTCGTTTGCGGTCGCCTCTCAGAAGATGTCGGTGAGGCCATCCGGGCTAAGTATCGCTATGTCGTTGGAAAGCTTCGCAAAGACAACGCATTCGAGAACACCACGGCAGTTTCCGGGTCGGCCACTCTGAATCAATCAAAAGTCGAGTTTGAAACGACCCTTGGCCAGGGTGACGGCACAGTCCCGGAATGGTCAGCGATGAATGGTATCGGTACATCGGAGATGAACCAACCCTCGGAAAAAACGCACGATCATATCTATGACGATATCTCAATTATGAGTTACTTACAGAATTCGGTGTCTTCTGCTGCAAACGTTCTTGGTTTGATCCATGAGATTGGTAGTACTCAAATGGATAAAGTAAAATTTGATAAATACCTAGATAAATCATCAAAGTACGCGGCATTTATCGACAACGACAGCTATGATGAATTGGCAAAGTCACTATCCGCTGCTGCTCAGCGTTCCGGTATCGATGCGACCGATATCTATCGTTACTCGCGTGCGAATTCTTTGTCTGATGCACAACGCGCGCTTGGCTTCTCTGTTGCGGCATATTCGGTAGGGCTCAATGACAAGTCGAAGGCTTTTTCCTGGATCAACAGTGCAGAACTGAACTTCAAGATGAACAATCCAGGTCGTTCATGGTTTCTGTCACAGAAGGGTCTTTCCGACCCGGCATCCCAGACGCTCACTGATGACCAACTGCAAGCTCGGCTCAATTCCATCTTAGGAAAATCGCGTCTTTATCTGGGAGACTACGGCGGATTTGACGATCTTGATAACGCTGCCAACGCCGGCTGGGCGAAGGCTGGCGAGCACAGGGCGGCGATCGCCAAACGCGTGGGTGTCGATCTATACCTCGACGCAGGGAGCATGCGGACTATGGCTCCGCGTACGTAGCTGATCTACTGAGTCAGGACGTTGCTGATCTCGACCATGTTGGAGCGCACGCGAAGCACGTAGAAACCCATCGTCGTCAGGTGCGTCGGCATGATCCAGCCATCCTCACGGCCATTGGCGATGATGAAGGGCTGGATGCGCAGCGCCGAGACGAATTGCGCATCCATTGTGTCCCACAGATTGCCGAGATGCTTTTCCTTGATGACGTCCTCGAAGTCGGCCTGGGCGCCCTTCATCAGGCCGTAATAGGCATAGAGCTGGCCATAGGCGAACCAGAAGCGGTCATCGGCGCGGAAGTCGAACCAGCCATTGTTATGGTTTTCGGCGCGCTCCTTGAGGATCGCCGAGGTCGAACCAATGTCGGAGGAGATGCGGTCGATATACTGCTTCAGATTGTCGGCGCGGGCATCGAACGTCGCCTGGCAGCTGCCGAGGCGGGCGTTGAAGGAGCGCAGCTTGGTGACGGCATCGCGATAATAGCTCGGCGTCGGCGTCTTGGGGCCGAACGGGTTGAGGCCGAAATACCAGGTCTCCTCGTCGAACTGCAGATTGCCGCGCGCATCCTGCAGGTCGCCGTCGATCTGCGATGTGGTGCGAACACGGCCGAGATTGTCGGCAAGCTCGGTGGCGGTGCGCCGCACCGCCTGGTTGATGCCGCGCTGGAACGAGGCCTTGTTGTCCATGAACGGCGTGTTGTCCCAGTCGATGCCGAACAGGCCGAGTTTGTAGAGGATCATCGACGAGATCCAGGCATTCTGGTTGACGTTGAAGTCCGTCAGGTCGGCCGCCACCTGGGCGATGCCCGAATTGCCGCAGGTCTTGGCGGTGTCGGTGCCGGCGCCGGCGGCGACCTGTTCGCCGGCGGAAATGTTGCGGTTCTCGAAGGTGTATTTGTCGACGTAGTTGGGATCGAACTTGTTCCACCACTGGGTGGCGTAGAAGAAATTGGCGTAGAGGCCGATCAACACCAGAAGCGCGAGGCCGACCACAGCCTTCAGGATCCAGCCGCGCTGCGTATACCAGCGCCCAGCCCAGAGGAACGGCCACAGGATCGCGCCGATGACGAGGCCGATGCCGCGGCCTATCCATTGGAAGATGCGGGTGAAGAAATTCACGATCGGATCAAGCATGGCTCTCGTTCACCCCTCAGTCAGTCAGGCCGTAAAGGCGCGTGCGAAACGCCACTTTGTCTTTCAAATATGTGGTTTTCAGAACGTCCACAACATGCGACCGCCAGGCGTCGCTGTAGCCGTCATAGTCCTTGTAGAAGCCCGGCTTGTTGAAGACGTAACGCGAGACAAAGTCCTGCGGCACGAAATCCGAGATCAGCTGGTTGGTCAGCCAGGCGTCGGGATGGTCGGGCTTGCCACGCACGACCAGGAAGCGCTGTTGCGGAAACACATCCTCGATCTTGAGATGGCCGAGCTGGGCGATCTCACGCTTGGCGGCGTTGAGAAAGGGGAAATTGCCGTCCTTGGTGATCAGATCGGCATGGCCATGGATCCAGGTCTGCAGCCAGACCTTGTCGACCTCGGTCAAATTGCGGTTCGGCTCTGTGTCGCGGATGAGAGAGCGCACCACCATCTCGGCGCGATGCTCGAGATAGCCCGAGCTTTCGACCCATGACGCGCGGGGCAGTTCGATGCGGCCGGTGCTGGCCAGGAACTTGAACACCTTGTCGGCATCGTTGATCGAGAGATAGCTGACCTGCCAGGGCCGCGAACGGCGAAAGCCGGGGGCGGCCGGGTCGCCGATGACGGTAGTCATATCAGGATCGACGAAGACGTAGACGCCGCCGAAATGGCTGGTCCAGTAGGCGTTGTGGCGGAAGATCACCTGGTCGGGCACCAGCGCATTCTCACGGATATCGCCGCAGACCTTCGCCAGCTCCACCATACGGCTCAGCATGGTGTTGTCGCGCCAGGCATCGGGCTCCTGCTTCAGCCGGTCGACCAGCTTGCCGAGTTCGGCGGCCTTGCCCAGCACGTCCTCGGCCGAAAGCACCCTGAACTCGACCTGGCTGATCGACAGCAGATCCTCGATGTCGTTGACCAGGGGAACGGAATCCTCGATCTCGCCGTAGATGACATCCTTGATGGTCAGCGCATCGATGGCGCGCTGGTTCTTGGACATGAACTCGAACATCAGCTGCGAGGTGTTGGAAAAGGCGGTGTGCACCACCGGCAGATCGATCTGCGACGGCGTCAGGATGATGAAGCGGCGGTTGACCTCATTGGGGTCGAGATAATCGTAATCGCCGCATTCCTCGGCCACTTCGGGCGAGAAGCCGGTGCGGTCGATCTGGAAGCTCTTCAGCTTGGTGGGCTTGAGGCCGAAGGCAACAAGCGCCTTGTTGTAGCGCTGGATGAGGTGCGACTCGTCGACGGTGAGCAAGCGACCGTAGATCAGCTCATTGTCGCGGAGAAGGTCGGGCTTTTTGGCGTGGCTCATGCAGAACGTTCCGAGTGGCGTTGCCTGTTGTGGCGAAGCGCCAACGCTGACGCCTCCCTCTCCCCGTTCTTCAGGGGGAGAGGGTAAGGGTGAGGGGCAGCGCTAGCATTCAAGGACATGTCTCCCCATGGCCTTTGGCGTCAATAAATCGAAGATCATTGGTCCGGATGTGCCGATCGAGGCGCTGTTCGATAGCTGCCAGTATGGTCGTAGCGATCTCTGGTCCACGCATGCGCCGCCCCTCACCCTTACCCTCTCCCCGTGAAGGACGGGGAGAGGGGGGCGTCAGCGTTAGCGCCAAGCCTTTCAGCACCCGCGGGCAGCGAAGGAAGCTCACGCATTCCAGAGCCCCTTCTTCTTCATCTCCTCCATCTCGCGCCCCGCCCGTTCGCGCAGGCGTGCGTCGCGCAGCAGCTTCTCCACCGCGGCGTCGTCGGATTTGTCGGAATAGCGGAACTCTGAGTCGGCGTAGCGGTTGATCTCCTGCATGACCATGTCCATCGAGAACGGCCCCCGCAGTTCCTCGATCATGGCTTTCTTTTCGTCGTAGCCCTTGTGCATGAAGGCTTCCGGCTTCTCGAACCAGTCGTCGGGCAGCTCGATGTCCATGGCGCGCATCTTGATGGCGTCGGTGACGTTCTTGATGGCTCGGCCGGTGAAGCGCGGCTCGGCATCCTTGATCAGGTGCAGATAAGTGCCGATGTCGGCCATCGATTTCGGCGCGCCATTCTCCTTCATGTAGCGCTCATAGACCTTCATCAGCCCGTCTTCCTGAGGATTCTCGTGCTCCTCATAGGCTTCGGTCACCGCGCGCTGGATCTCCTGCGCGGCGTAGAGCTTGTGGTCGCCGAGTGGGATCTTATGGTTCTTGCCGGCAAGCAGGACGAAGATGTCGATATAGTCGTCGCGGCTCTGTGGGCCGTCGACCAGCCAGCGGGCGCCGGCGCGCTGGCGCAGCGCATCGTCGACATTTTCGGGATAGTTGGAAAACATGCCGAACGAGCAATTGCCGCGCACCACCGTGCCGGCGCCGGCAAAGGCGTCCATCAAGACGCCGGTGATTTCCTGTTGGCCGGCCGAGGCGCGGTCGTCGGAGCGGCGGGCCGCCACCTGGTCGATGTCGTCGACGGTGCCGAAACCGATGACGCGTGGGTTCAAGACATTGTTGATGAACTGGCGGCAGTTCTGGCCGGATTTGCCCTGGTAGGACGAGATCTGGTCGACGCCGAAATTCTCATAGGCGAAGGGATAGCCGGCAACTTGGCAATAATTGTTGACGAGGCCGGCGATCATCTGGATCAGCGTCGTCTTGCCGGTGCCCGGCGCGCCATCGCCGATGAAGGTGAAGAGGAAGCCGCCGAGCTCGACGAACGGGTTCAGCTCGCGCTCGAAATCATAGGCCATCAGCATCTTGGCGAGCTTGACCGACTGGTATTTGGCGATGTGATTGCCGACGACCTCTTCGGGCTTCTTGAAGGTCATCACCAGCGGTTTCGAGCGCTTGCCGGGCGCGACGTCGAAGCCGTCGAGGGTGAAATCGTCGGCGTCGATGCGGATGTGGGCGTTCTCGAATGGACCGATGCCGTCGAAGCGGCCTTTGCGGGCCAGCAGCCCATCAATGGCGACCCGTGCAAAAGCTCGCGCGCGCGTCGTCAGGTCGCCATCGTCCTTGGAGCCCGCAATCGCCTTGTCGAGACCGGCGACGATCGACTTCACCGCGTCCTGCGGCGTGTCGAACAGGAAGTCCGGTTCGGGGATATCGTTGGGCGCCTCGCCCTCGCTGTCGATCAGCTGGAACAGGTAAGAGGCGAGGCTGAAGGCTGAAACGTAAGCCGAGGCTGACAGAAGCTTCTTGAAGGTCGCCGCCTCATCGCCCTCAAGAGGCGCACGGGTGTTCTTGGCCTGGAGGCCTTCGAGGTCGGAGCCCTCGGCGAAGACGTCGGAGATGGCGAGCGCTATCGCCAGGCCGCGGCGGGCGCGGAACAGCAGCGTGTGCTGCGGGATGCTCATCAGTTGGTCGTCGGGATGGACGGCTGCCACGGTCTTGACCAGCTCGACCTCTCGTGTGCGCCGCACCGAGCCGACCGAGACGGTCGAGACGAAGCGGCGGTTGGTGCCGGCAAGCGCGGTGCCGGATTCGCGCGAGGGGTCTTCCAATACGACGACGCGGGTGATGAAGCTTTGCGCGGTTGCGCGGTGCTTTTCGATAGCCGCTTCCGGAATGGTGGTCAGGCCGGTGTCCATGAAGGATGCTCCGCGATGTGACGGTCAGACATCTGAAATCACCTGCCCATTTGACAGGATGTGAACCTTGTAGCCGGAAAAGATCTTTTGAGCTTCGCCGGCGGCGTAGAGTGCTTGATAGGCTTCGTGCGGGATCAGGGCGTGGTTCTCGTAACTCGACACACCCTGGCGCGCGGCTTCGAGATCGTCGGTGTTGATAAAGAATTCCTGCGTCGTCTTATCGCTCGAAAACAGCCCCTTGCGGCCGGGTTTCTCGCCCTTGGAGTAGACCTCCTGGATGGTCCAGGTGAGCAGCCAGGCATTTTCCGGTTTGCGCACCTTGGCCAGCACCTCGGTCACGGTCGAATTGTTGTCCGTAATGCCTGCGGAATAAAAGGGGCCGAGCACGACGCGGCGCAGCTGCTTAGGGTGCAGCGGCTCGAAATCCTTGTCGAGATTGACCGCAATCGTTGCGGGCGAAAGCGTGTAGGCGGAATTCTTCTCGGTGAAATCGTCGAAGCGATGGGCGAGTTCGGGGTTGAGCAGGCCGTCCACCGGCAGCGGGATGTCGACCCGTTCATTGAGCTTGCCGCTGCTGTCAACGAGCTGCCGGATCATGCTTTCGGAGGAATCCTCCACCGTCACCATGTAGACCAGCGGCAGGTTGGCGCTGCCGTCGAAGCTCGCCCAGTGCACGAGGTAATAGGGGCGCCCGGTCTTTGGATTGACCGAGACCTTGGCCGTCTGCGCCAGCGAGAACGGGCCAAAAGTCTGTTCGCTCTTGACGTCCTCGAGATAGAGCCGCTCGGCCATCGACTTCTGCAGCGCTTCGGGGAATTCCTTGTGGCGCAGGATGAAGTCGGCCATTTCCTCGCGCAATTCGCCGGCCAGCGGAATGTTGGCCAGCCGCGCCTCGGCCTGGCGGCGGTCGTTTTCCAGTTCGAGCAGGTTCTGGAAGACGGGATAGCCGCTGTCGGCGCGCGAAATGCGGAACGTGTCCATGAAGCCGAGCCGGTTGCGCCAGCAGGAAAACGATTTGTCCAGCCGGGCAATGTATTCGGCGACAATCTTGGCGACGATGCCGTGCCGGTAAAGCGGCGAGCGGTCGTCGCGCATGAACACTTCGAGGCCGCTGAGTGCCGCCGTGATGGCGGAAAAATAGCGCGCCGCCGCTTCGTTTTCGGGAGTCATGCCGGTGTGCCCGCGTGCAGCCGCTCCTTACGACTGCACGTAGTTGGCCGAATTGTGCTTCTTCATCACGTCGTCGAAACGGCGGGCGAAGGCGTCGTCGGCGAGCTTCTTGCGGCGCTGGATGTCGGAGCTGGCGACCATGTTCTTCTCGTGCATTTCGAGAAGATCGCCGATGTGCTTTTGCGAGGCGGCGCCAATGCCGGCCATGGTCTCTTCGGCGGTGTTGTCAACCTGGCTGCCCAGCGTGTTGATCTTGTGGGCGACATCCTGCTGGGCGGCGGTCTTCAAGGAATCTTCCAGTGCCTTGTAGAGCACGATGCGCTGCTCCGTATCGATGGTCAGCTTGTTGATAAGCGTCGACTGGGCTGCGATCTGATTGTTGAGCGAATCGACGAAGGTCTGGAACATCGAGGTGTAGCGTTCCAGCGTCTGGCTCTCGGCCAGAAGCTCCTGCTCCTTGGCTTGCTTTTCATTGTATTCGGTCGCCAGTTTCGAGCGCTCGCCCTCAAGCTGCGTGCGCTCCTTCTGACTGGTAGAAGCGGCGATCTTGTTTTCGATGTCGAGCAGCAGCGGATTGACCTCCTCGATGCGCTTCTGCACCGCCTCGAGGTTGGTCATGGTGACCTTGCGGCGCTCGATCACCTGCGACAGGCTGTTTTCCGAGGTCTTGTAGCGCTGGTCGAGGACCTCTTTCTGCGCTTTCAGGATGCCGACGATGGTGTCGGACTTGACCAGAAGCTCCTGCAGATTGCCGGCCAGCGACATGTTGCGGACGCGGTCGGTGCGCATGCGCTGCTTGCGTTGCGCCGAGAAGATACCGACGAAGCTTTCCCAGCCGGTGTAGTTCTTCATGCTCTCGAATTCGGTGCCGAAGACGTTGGTGGCGTCTTCCAGCCCGATGATCAGGTCGGCGATGTTGCCTTCCATCACCTTCTGCTGCTTCAGCACGTCCTCGATGCGGGCATTCTCGATGTCGAAATTGGCGTCTCCGATCTTCTTGTCGGCGGTGGCCAGCGTATCAAGCACGGTGCCGGACTGCTCGATCTTGGAGCGCATGTCCTGCACGACCTGCCTGGTCTTGGCAATTTCGGCATCGAAATTCTGCAATGTCGCCATAGGGGCCTCCCGCTTCGGCTTCCGGTCGCTGGCTGCGAACAGCGGCGAATATATGTGGGGTATCAGGGGATTGAAAGACGCAAGACAAGACCCGCCCCGAAAACAAAAAAATACCTGGTCGTCTTGAAAGGCAATGAAGGCGGGGTCATGGCGTGATTAACCAGCCGGCCAAGTATTGTTCAACTGTCATTGAACTTTGACGGCTGCGAAGAAGTCGATTTCGGACAGTGTGGGTGTCCTGAATTCGACAGGGGACTCAACGAGTTGCAAGCGCGAGACAGCTGGCGGAAGCCGTCGCCATCAGGCTACCCATCGCGACGTTTAAGGCTTCGGATCGGCCTTCAGATAGGCGATGACGTTGGCGATGTCCTCGTCGCTGCTCAGGCCGGAGAAGGCCATCCTGTTGCCCGGCACTTTCAGCTTGGGAGCGCCAAGATAGGCTTTGAGGTTGGCTTCGTCCCAGACGAGGCCGGCCGCGCCGGCGTCCTTCATGGCCTGCGAATAGTTGAAATTCTGGGCGGTGCCGGCGGTCCGGCCGACGATACCGAGGAGATGCGGGCCGACCTTGTCGCGGTCGCTTGCCGCCTCGTGACAGGCCATGCAGCGGTAGAACACTTTCTTGCCAAGTGCTGCATCGCCGTCGGCCTGCGCGGCGAGGATACTGGCCAAGTAAATGACAAGGGCTGATGAAATGGCTCGAAGCATGGCGGTTCCCGGCTGGCTCTGGCTGAGGGAAAAATAGGCTGCAGGCCTTAACAAACGCCGTATGCCGCTGGATAGCAGCCGGGCTCAATCCGTGCGCGGGATCGCCGCGACCGCCTGCTTGACCTGCTTTTCAATCGCCGCCGACGAATGATTATCGCGCACGAAAGCGCGGCCGATCTCCGCCATCTCGGCGGCCGCTTGCGGGCGTGTCGCGAGATCGATGATTTTCGATGCCAACTTGCCGGCATCGTCGCTGGACAGGAAATGCCTGCCCGCCTGCAGGCCAAGCCCTTCGACGGCCTTTTCGGTGGCGGCGACGACAAGGCCCGCCGCCATCGCCTCCAGCACCTTGATGCGGGTTCCGCCGCCGAAGCGCAGCGGGATCGGCGCATAGCCGGCGCGTCCAAGCAATTCCGGCAGATGCGGCGGGTTCTCAATCAACCGCAGACCATGCCTGGTGCATAGACCGCGCACGACATCGCGCGGGTTTCTGCCGGCGACGGTGATCGACCAGGGCCGGCCGGAAGCGGCGAGGCGCGGCGCCATCGCGCGGCCGATCTGCTTGACGGCGTCGATGTTGGGGAAATAGCCGAGATGGCCTATGAAACACAGGCTGAGTTCACTGAAGCGCTCGGCAGCAATCGGCAGGGAAAGCACGCTCTCGTCTGGAATGGGGTTGGCGACGAACCTGACGTCGTTGACGGGGCCGAGAGCGGACAGAAGCGCTTCGTCGGCCCGCGAACAAACCCAGACCTGGTCGGCCAGGGCAGCCGCACACCTGTCGGCTTCGCGCGCCTCTGCCTTCCTTCGCCTGTTTTGGCGCCAGTCTCGAATTTGCTGCCACAGCGTCAGGCCGGCGATCCGGTCGGACACCGTCCGGGAATCGATGTTGTGCTGGTCAAGGACGGTGCGCGCGCGATGCTTCGGCGCCAGCGTCAGCAGCTGCGAAAGCACAATTTCCTCGATCACCACGAGATCGGGCGCGAATTCCCTCCAGATGGCGTCGGCTTCGGCCAGCTCGTCGTCCGGCATCATATGCACGGTCGGGTGCGGGCTGCGCCTGCCCCAAGGCGCCCTGCCGCGCGCTGCCTCGATGATCCGGTGACGGATGTTCGGCGGTGTGGAGGGTGCCGGGGCGCCAGTCAGGCTTACCGTCAGGACTTCGCCCATCGTTGCCAAAGCGCGTGCATTGACGGCGTTCCGGATCTCGCCGCCGGAGATCGGCGGAAACGGGCAATCGACTGTGAACTGCAGAATTTTCATGTTGCCCCGGCGTTCAGCCTCTGGTGAAGCCAATGAAATCGTCGGGCGCGGCGCGGCCCATTTCCTCTTCCCAGTGGCGGCGGCAGAGCGAGACATAGACGTCCTTGCCGATCGCCACCTGTTCGCCTTGTCTGGCCACCTTGCCGTCAGCGCCGAGACGCACGACCATCGTCGCCTTGCGGCCGCAGCGGCAGATGGTGCGCACTTCGCGCAGATCGTCTGCGATGGCCAGAAGCGCTCGCGAACCGGAAAACAGATTGCCCTGGAAATCGGTGCGCAGGCCGTAGCACATCACCGGGATGTTCAGCCGGTCGGCGATACGGGCGAGCTGCCAGACCTGCTCTTCCTCGAGAAATTGCGCCTCGTCGACAAAGATGCAATGCACCGTCGTATGTTCGTGATGCTCGGCGACGCGAGCGTAGAGATCGTCGCCGTCGCGGAACATCTCGGCCTCGGTCTCCAGGCCGATGCGCGACGAGATCAGCCCGGTGTCGCCCTTTCTGTAGTGGCCGGCGACGAACAGCATCGTCGTCATACCGCGTTCGCGATAATTGTAGGACGCCTGCAGCAGCATTGTCGTTTTGCCGGCATTCATCGTCGCATAGTGGAAGTAGAGCTTGGCCATGCCGTCCTTTTAAGCCGAGTTGGCGCGGCGCGGGGAGAGGGCACCGCTGCATTTCATGGGAAAAGCCGTCTGCAATCGAAAAAGCGGCGGGCGTGTCGCTGTTTGGCCAGTCCGCGCCGTTGATCGTGATTGTCTTAGCGCTTGAAACCACACCAGAATGGTGTTTGGCTGACGAAACAAGGCGGGCAGAGAAACCGTAACTACGCTTCGCCAAAGAATCACAATGGGAGACTGCCAATGTCGCGTATGAACACCTTCGTCGCCGGCCTCGGCCTGGCGACTTTTCTGTCCACGAGCGCTGCACTTGCCGGCGATCCGGAGAGCTGCAAGGCGGTGCGCCTTTCCGATGTCGGCTGGACCGACATCCAGGCAACCACCGGCGTCGCTTCGGTGCTGCTCACCGCGCTCGGCTACGAGCCGCAGACGATCCAGCTATCGGTACCGGTGACCATGGCGTCGCTGAAAAACAAGGATCTCGACGTCTTCCTCGGCAACTGGATGCCGTCGATGACCAACGACATCAAGGACTACACCGCCGATGGTTCGGTCGAGACGATCGGCACCAACCTGACCGGCGCCGGCTACGGCATCGTCGTACCGACCTATGTCGCGGAGGCCGGCGTCAAGTCGCTGACCGACATCGGCAAGTTCAAGGACAAGTTCAACGGCAAGATTTACGGCATCGAGGCGGGCAATGACGGCAACCGCATCATCCTCGACATGATCAAGAACCCGAAGGACAATCTCGAAGGCTTCGAGCTGGTCGAGTCCTCGGAAGCCGGCATGCTGACGCAGGCCGAGCAGTCGATCAAGAACAATGAGTGGATCGCGTTCCTCGGCTGGACGCCGCATCCGGTGATGGGCGCCATGAAGCTCACCTATCTCGACGGCATGGGCGACAGCGGCTTCGGCGCCGCCACCGTCTACACCAATGTGCGCAAGGGCTACACCACCGAATGCCCGAATGCCGGCAAGTTCATCGCCAACCTGAAGTTCAACCTGGACATGGAAGGCGAGATGATGGACGCGATCCTGAAGGGCGGCGACGCCAACACGGTCGCAGCCGACTGGCTGAAGAAGCACCCTGACGCGGTTGCGCCGTGGATTGCCGGCGTCACCACCTTCGATGGCGGTGATGCGGCAGCGGCGGTCAAGACCGCGCTCGGAAGCTGAGCCGACTGAATTCGGCAAAGCCGAACCAGGAAGGGCAGCCAATCTAGAAAAGGCTGCCCTTTTTCATATCCTGTGAGAAGATGACCTAACGACAGCGGAGGCCGGAAGCAGGCGGTCTCTCGCATGAGAGGGGCGATATGGATCCGATTTCGAAATTCATGGTTGATCACAAGATACCGATCGGCGCCTGGGGAAAGGCGTTCTTCGGTTTCCTCACCGACAATTTCGACACCGTGTTCAGAGCCTTCTCGAATGGCCTCAATTTCCTGCTCGACGGGCTGGTTGGCATCCTTTTGATGGTGCCGCCGGTGCTGCTGGCGCTGATCATCGCCATCATCGCCTGGCTGCTGCAGCGCTCGCGCCCGCTGGCCATAGGCGTCTTTCTCGGCCTGATCTTCATCATCAACCAGAACCTCTGGAAGCAGACGGTGCAGACGCTGGTGCTGGTCGTGGCCGCCGCCGCCATGGCGATGGCCATCGGCGTGCCGCTCGGCATCTGGGCCGCGCACAAGCCGAAGGTCTACCGCATCATGCTGCCGGTGCTCGACCTGATGCAGACGCTGCCGACCTTCGTCTACCTGATCCCGGTCCTGACCCTGTTCGGTCTCGGCAACGCGCCCGGCCTCATCGTCACCATCATCTTTGTCATCCCGACCGCGGTCCGGCTCACCCATCTCGGCGTCGTCTCGGTGCCGAAGTCGATCATCGAGGCCGGCGAGGCGTTTGGCGCCACCAAGCAGCAGCTGCTGTGGAAGGTCGAATTGCCCTCAGCGCTGCCGACCATCATGGCCGGGCTGACGCAATCGATCATGCTGTCGCTGTCGATGGTGGTGTTTGCAGCACTCATCGGCGCCGGCGGCCTCGGCACTGAAATCAACCGCGCGCTCGGCTCGCGCCGCATCGATCTCGGGCTCGAGGCGGGCCTGGCGATTGTCGTACTCGCCATCGTGCTCGACCGGATGACGCGTATCGGCGTTGGAGGCAAGAAATGACCGTCGCCGTCGATTTCAAAAATGTCGATATCGTCTTCGGGTCCGACCAGGCCGGTTCGCTAGCGCTGATCGATGGCGGCGCCACGCGCGCCGAAATCCTTGAAAAGACCGGCAATGTGCTGGGTTGCGCCGGCGCCAGCCTGACCGTGCATGAGGGCGAAATCTCGGTGCTGATGGGCCTGTCCGGCTCGGGCAAGTCGACGCTGCTGCGGGCGGTCAACCGGCTCAACGTGGTGTCGCGCGGCCAGGTGCTGGTCAAGGACGGCGACAATATCGTCGATGTCGTGACCTGCGATCAGGCGACGCTGCGGCGGCTGCGCCAGAAGCAGGTGGCGATGGTGTTCCAGCAGTTCGGCCTGCTGCCCTGGCGTACGGTGGAGGAGAATGTCGGCCTCGGCCTCGAACTCGCCGGCGTGCCGGAGCAAGAGCGCAAGGAGCGCGTGCAACGCCAGCTGAAACTGGTCAATCTCGACCAGTGGTCGAAGAAATACGCGCATGAGCTGTCCGGCGGCATGCAGCAGCGCGTCGGCCTGGCCCGTGCCTTCGCCACCGAGGCGCCGATCCTGCTGATGGACGAGCCGTTCTCGGCGCTCGATCCGCTGATCCGCACCAAGCTGCAGGACGAATTGCTGCAGCTGCAGGCGGAGCTGAAGAAGACCATCATCTTCGTCAGCCATGATCTGGAAGAGGCGCTGAAGATCGGCACCCACATCACCATCATGGAGGGCGGTCGCATCGTGCAGACCGGGGCGCCGGAAGACATCGTGCTCAAGCCCGCCAACGACTATGTCCGCGACTTCATCGCCAATGTGAATCCGTTGTCGGTGCTGACCGCCTGGAACGTCATGCGCGACAGCCGCGACCTCGAGCACGGCGATAATGGCTGGGTGTGGCTCGACCGGCGCAAGACGACGCGCTTTAAGATCGACGAGCACGGGCTGGTGGCGGCGGCGGAACGCGACGGCAAACCGGCGGTATGGGTTTCATGCGCCGATGTCGAGGCGCAGCCGGAGGAGACGGCGCAGGTGTTCTGGGCCAACCCCGGCACGTCGCTGAAGACGGTGATGCTGGCCATGCACCGCTCGCAGACGGCACCCGTGGCGCTGTTCGACGACCAGTCCCGCTTTGTCGGCGCCATCGGCATACGCGATGTGCTGAGCGCAGTGTTGCGGCGCTAGGGTTCCTACCAGGCATCGGGCTGAATTAGCTCAGCCCGATGCGCTTGGCGCCGAGCTTGAACAGGGCTGTGGCATCCGGATCGAAGCGGAAGGCGTCGATGAAGTCGTCGGTGCGGTAGCCCGGAAGCGTCTTGCGGATGGCTGCAGCGAAGTTTTTCCCCTCGTCAAGCCGTCCGGCCAGCGCCAGGCAGTGGGCGGCGATCGACAAGATGATGACATGGGCGTTGGGGCGGGCGGCCGCCTTCAGTGCCCAATCGGCTGCCTCGTCGAACTGGCCGAGGCGGACATGGGCCATGGCGCGCGCGCCCAACATGCCGAACAGCATCGGATCGAACGGTGACAAATGGCGCGAATGATCCGACGATCCGATCGCCGCTTGCGGATCGCCCGACTGCGACTGCACGAAAGACAGCGCATAGTGGCCGAGGGCGAAGTTGGGGCTGAGGTCGACGGCTCTCTCCAGTTCGAGCAGGGATTGGTCGCCTTCGCCGCGCAGCCACAGCGCCCGGCCCATCGCCCAGTGCGCGGCCGGATTGTGGTCGTCGACCAGCAGGCTTTGGCCGGCCGCCTCAAAGGCGAGCGCGCTGTCCTGGTCGCGGTCGCCCCAGCGCTGGAAAGCACTTTGCCAATGGGTGAAGGACAGGCCGGCATAGGCGCGGGTGAAGGTCGGATCCTGCCTGACAGCAATGTCGAAGAAATGCCGTGCGAGGTAGTTCTCGCTGCGGGTGAAGCGATACATGTGCCAGAGGCCGCGATGGTAAGCCTCCCAGGCGTTGAGCGAATTGGGCGCCTTCAGCATGGCGCGGTTGCGCTCGACCATCTCTATCTCGGATGAGATAGAGGCCACGATGCTGTTGCCGATGTCGTCGAGGACAATGAAGATGTCCTCGGGCTTGCGCTCGAAGGTCTCGGCCCAGACGATCCTGGCCGTGCGAACCTCGACAAGCTCGACGGTGACGGTCAGCCGGCCCGCCAGACTGCGCACCGAGCCGGTGGCGACATAGTCGACATTCAGCCGGCGGCCGGCATCCTCCGGCGCGATGTTCTTTTCCGCCAGGGCAAAGACCGAGCCGCGGGCAATGACGAAAAAATCCCTGAGCTTGGCGAGGCGGGTAATGATGTCATGGGTCAAGCCGTCGGCCAGCCCACCACGAACGCCGCCGGCATCTTCGGCGAACGGCATGACGGCAAGCGAAGCCTTGTGCGGTGTCGCGGCTTCGGTGGGGGCACGCGCGATCGGGCTGTGGCCCGCCACCGGCGCCACCGCAGGCTGTGCCGGCAAAGTCGCGCAGTGACGTTCCGCGCGAATGGCAAGCCACGCCTGGCGCACAGGGCCGAAATCCAGCTCTTCCGATTGGAAGAGCGATGCCGTAGCGGCAAGATGGTCTTCGCAGGCGCCGAACTGGCCGCGCCGCGCCAGCCTCACCAGGAGTGCGACATGGGCGCTGCTGTCGAACGGGGTCAATTCCAGCCATTTTTCGAGATGGGCGGAGACGTCTTCGGAATCGGCCGGCAGCGTCTTGACCAGATGTTCCAGTATAGCAGCTTGGCAGGAACCGAAACGGCGGCGCTGCGCGGTCAGCCAGCTGTTGAAGAGAGGGCTGCGGTCGATCTCCAGCCCTTCGAGGAAGTCGCCGACGAACAGGCCGGAGAGCAACTGCAGTCGCGTCGGCTCGAGCGTTTCGATGCCTGCGGCAGTTGCCGCGCCAACATCCAGCACGTCGACCGAGATACCGTCGAGATCAAGCACGATCGTATCATGCACGGTTACGATCCGGCCGCGGCCCGGTTCGTCGAGCGCGGCCCGCAGCTTGCTCAGGCACCAGCGAAGCTCACCCCTGGGATCATTTGGAACGTCCCACAGCAACTCGCAGAGCTTGCCACGTCCGACCGGATGGGGCGCCAGCGCCAGATAGGCCAGCAGCGCGCGCAGCTTGCGCGATGCCGGCAAGGCCACCGGAGCGGCGTCGCGCACAATCGCCAGCGGGCCGAAAAGCCGCAGAGACAGGCCTTTCCGGCTGCTTGCCTGGCTCGATTCCACGCCTGTTTCCACGCCTTTTCCCACGCTTGCCCACCGGACCTTGTTTTATCACCGAACGCGACAAAGTGCACACCCGGCTCGCAGATTGTGTGCCGAATGTGGTGCTTTCCACATTGTGGCACTTCAAAGACCTGTAGTGCGGCAAGGTGTCGAAACCTCGTCGCCCAAACCGCCGGTGTGTAACCGGCCCGTGAGCAAGAACCAGGAGTTTACCCATGTTGCATCAGCAGAAAATCAGAACCACGGCAGGCCGCGGCCGCCTTTTCGACAGCATTCTCGATACGGTCGGCGACACGCCGGTCATCCGCGTCAACAATCTCGGCCCGGCGCATGCGACCATCTACGTCAAGGCCGAGTTCTTCAATCCGGCTGCGTCGGTGAAGGACCGGCTGGCGCTCAACATCATCGAGGAAGGTGAACGCACCGGCGCGCTCAAGCCGGGACAGACCATCGTCGAGGCGACCAGCGGCAACACGGGCATCGGTCTTGCCATGGTCTGTGCGCAGAAGGGCTACAAGCTGGTGGTGACGATGGCCGACAGTTTCTCGGTCGAGCGCCGCAAGCTGATGCGGATGCTGGGCGCCAAGGTGGTGCTGACGCCGCGCGCCGAGAAAGGCTTCGGCATGTACAAGAAGGCGGTGGAACTGGCCGAAGCCAATGGCTGGTTCCTGGCCCGCCAGTTCGAGACCAAGGCCAACGCCGACATCCATGAAGCAACCACGGGACGCGAGATCGTCAACGATTTCGCCGGCTCGCGGCTCGACTATTTCGTCACCGGCTACGGCACCGGCGGCACCGTCGCCGGCGTGGCGCGGGTGCTGCGCCGCGAGCGGCCTGAGACCCGGATCGTGCTCACCGAACCGGCCAACGCGCAGCTTGTCGGCAGCGGCAAGCCGCAGATGCGTGGCGCCGGCGGAGCGCCGGCCGCCAGCCATCCGGCTTTCGAACCGCACCCGATCCAGGGCTGGACGCCGGATTTCATCCCGCACGTCCTGCAGGAGGCCATCGATGGCAACTTCTATGACGAGGTGATGCCGATCGCCGGGCCGGAGGGCATGAAATGGGCCAAGGCGCTGGCGCAGCAGGAAGGCATCTTCACCGGCATTTCCGGCGGTTCGGCTTTTGCCGTGGCGCGCCAGATCGCCGGCACGGCACCGGCCGGATCGGTGATCCTGTGCATGCTTCCCGATACCGGTGAACGCTACATGACCACGCCTTTGTTCGACGGCATCGAGGCCGAGATGAATGCGGAAGAGCTTGCTCTCTCGCGCTCGACGCCCGGTTGCCAGTTCCCGGCATGATGACGCGGGAGCAAATTGCATGGACGCGATGCCTGTCACCTCGGCTGCCGAGGAAACGCTTGACCCCTCGGACTGGGCCGATGTGCAAAGCCTGTCGCATCGGATCGTTGACGATGCCGTCGCTTACCTGCGCGATGTCAGGCAACGGCCGGTGTGGCAGGAGATGCCTGGAGATGTGAGGCATTTCTTCACCGCCTCGCTGCCGCAATCGCCGACCCCGCTTGCCGACATCTATGGCGATGTCGTGGACAAGGTGATGCTCTATCCGATGGGCAACATCCATCCGCGCTTCTGGTCCTGGTATATGGGGTCGAGCAATTTTACCGGCGCGATCGGCGATTTCCTGGCGGCAATCCAGGGCTCCAATCTCGGCGGCGGCAACCATGCCGCCGCCGAGATGGACGGCCAGGTGGTCGACTGGTGCAAGCAGATGATGGGCATGCCGGCTTCGGCCAGCGGCACGCTGGTCAGCGGCGGTTCGATGGCCAACATCATCGGGCTGACCGTGGCGCGCAACACCAAGGCCGGCATCGACGTGCGCGAGCACGGCGTTGGAGCAATCGAAAAGCCGTTGCGTTTCTATGGCTCGGACCAGGTCCATTCCTGTCACCGCAAGGGGATGGAAGCGCTCGGCCTCGGCAACAAGGCGCTGCGGCGCATTGCCAGCGACGCCGGACTTCGCATCGACATCGAAGCTTTGCGGGCGGCGATATCGGAAGATCGCGCGGCCGGGTTCAAGCCGGCCTGCATCATCGGCAATGCCGGCACTGTCAACACCGGCGCCATCGACGATCTGCAGGCGCTGGCCAAGCTGGCGCATGAGGAGGATCTCTGGTTCCATGTCGACGGCTGCATCGGCGCGCTGATCGCGATCGCGCCCGAGAATGCGCGTCGTGTCGCCGGCATCGAATGGGCCGATTCCATCGCGCTCGACCCCCACAAATGGCTGCACGCTCCGTTCGAGGCAGGCTGCGCGCTGGTCAGGGATGCCTCGGCGCATCGCAAGACCTTCGCGGTGACGCCGGAATATCTGGAATCGACACCGCGCGGCCTCGCCTCCGGCCAATGGCTGCACGATTACGGTCTGCAGACGACACGCGGCTTCAAGGCGCTGAAAGTGTGGATGGCGCTGCGGGAACACGGCGTCGAAAAATTCGGCCGTCTGATCGACCAGAACATTGCGCAGGGGCAGTATCTCTCAGGCCTGATCGAGGCTCAACCGGCGCTCGAACTGACAGCGCCGACCAGCATCAACATCGTCTGCTTCCGCTATCGCGCGGAAGGGCTCGATGGCGAGCGCTCGAAGGCGCTCAACACCGAGATCATGCTGAGGCTGCAGGAAGAAGGCATCGCCGCCATTTCCGATACCACGGTGCAAGGCCAGCATTGCCTGAGGGTGGCGATCAACAACCACCGGACCCGGCGCGAGGATCTCGACCTTCTCGTCGCCGAAACGGTCCGCCTGGGCAACGAGATCGCTTCTGCCTGACCGGCCATGGGGTAGGGCAAGCGGCTCTCAGCCGCTGGCGGCCTCCTGGAAATCGCCCTTCGTCACGGGGAACGCCAGGCCGGGAAGGTAAAATGTGATCGGCCGGATCTCGTACACCGCCGAGGGGTTCACGCGGCGCAAGTCGCGCGCAGCCGCAATCGCCGCCTCCTGCGTGGCGCAGTCGAGGACATAAAGACCCAGCAATTGTTCCTTGGTCTCGGCAAACGGCCCGTCGATGACGATGCCGTCTCCCGGACCACGCAGCGTGACGGCGTCGGCGGTCGCGCCCAGTCTTGCCGCCGGCCCGAGCTTGCCTTCGCGGGTCAATCTGGCATTGACCTCGAGCAGGTCGTGCATCAGCGCCGCGTCCTGCTGCGGCGTCAGGGACTGGATGGTCTGTTCGACGTGATAGGCCAGGATGGCGTAAAGCATGCGGCGATCTCCTCCTGTTCGAGCGGCCGCACTATTGCAAGGTTGGGTTGGTTGATCCACCCCCGGTGCCCATCGAGACGCTAGTCTGCTGCCTTATGCCGCCAGCGGCAGGCTGAGCTCCGTCAGCAGGCCGCCGCGAGGATGGTTGGACAGGTTGACATCGCCGCCGGCGGCACGCGCAATGTTGCGGGCAATGGTCAGGCCTAGCCCGAGACCGCCGGTCTGGCGGTTGCGCGATTGCTCCAGCCGCACGAAGGAACCGAACACCTGGTCGAGCTGCGCCTGCGGTATGCCCGGCCCCTCGTCGCGGATAACCAGCGTGACCGTGCCGTCCGACTGCCGCAGGCTGACATGGGCTTTCTTGCCGTAGGTCACGGCATTCTGGACCAGATTGTTGACGCAGCGCTTGAGCGCCACCGGCCGCGCCATGCAGATCATGCCACGCGGCCTGGCGCCGTCATGGTCGAACGTGACGTCCTCGAAACTGTCGGCGATCGATTCCACCAGCGACCAGAAATCGATCCGCTCGCTCTTCTCCTCGGTGACTTCGAAGGTGGCGAAGTCGATGACGGAGCTGGCGATGCTCTCGATGTCGGCGAGGTCGTGGGCGAGCGCCTCGCGCGCCGTCGATCTGCGCAACAGCTCGAGGCGCAGCCGCATGCGGGTCAGCGGAGTGCGCAGATCGTGGGCGAGCGCGGCGGCCAGATGTTCGCGGTCCTCGACATAGTCGCGCAGCCTCACCTGCATGGCGTTGACGGCTTTGGCCGCGGCGCGGATTTCGCGGCTGCCGGTCTCGGCGATCGGCGGGCTCTTCAGGTCCGTGCCGATCCGGTTGACCGCCGTTTCCATCATCCGATAGGGCGCCGTCAGCCGGCGTAGCGACCAGATCGACATGATCACCACCAGGGCCGCGATCAGCGAATAGAGCGGCAGGCTGTCGAAGCTCAATATCGGTCCGACCGGCGTGTTGGGTTCGGTGAAATTCAGCCATTGGCCGTCGGCGAAGCGGACAGATGCCGTCAGCTTGTCGCTCTGGGCGAAGCTGGCCGCCAGCGATAACAGGTCGCGCTCCACCGCGCCGACATCCTTGGTCACGGCCACACCGCCAGGCGCGTTGGCTGCCTGGGTTGCCGGATCGCGCCGGACGCGGGCGTCGGTGATGCCGAATTTCGACAGCCGCCCGACCAGGATGTCCTCGAGTTCGGCCAGTTCGTCGTCGCCGGCGATCGACGAGGTGATCGCGGGCGTGTCCGAAACGGTGAGCGCATAGGTGGCGTTGAACAGACCGGAGGCCGTCAGCTTGCGCTGCTCCGGCGTGTCGTCATGCATCAGCTGCACCAGCGAATAGGCGCGGTCGTTAAGCCGGTAGAGATCGACCTCGTCATTGGCGACGGCGCGATCGCGCGAGACGATATAGAGCGTAGCGACCTGGCTGATCAGCAGGCCGGCAATGACGATGAGCAAAACCCAGACCGGCAGGGTTTGCGGCAGGAACCGTCTCATTCGGAGGTGGTCTCGGGCAGGAACTGGTAGCCGCCGCTGCGCACGGTCAGGATCAGTTTCGGCGTCTTGGGGTCGTCTTCCATCTTGCGCCTGAGACGGCTGACCAGGATGTCGATACTGCGATCGAAGGAATAGTCGCTGTCGCCGCCGGAAAGCTCGATGAGCTGGTCGCGGGTGAGCACGCGCTGCGCGCTTTTGACGAAGGTCTGCAACAGGTTGAACTCCGCCATCGTCAGCTCGACCCTGACGTCGCCCGGCGCCATCAGCCGGCGGCGCGAGCAGTCCATCGTCCAGCCGGCGAAATGATAGATCTGCTTGGTGGTGGCGCGCTTCGGCTCAGCAGCACCATTGCGCCTCAAAACGGCGCGGATGCGGGCCAGCAGCTCGCGCGGATCGAAGGGTTTGGGCACATAATCGTCGGCGCCCATTTCCAGGCCGACGACGCGGTCGGTGGTCTCGGTGACCGCCGTCAGCATGATGATCGGCGTCGAGTAGCTGGCGCGCAGGTCGCGGCAGAGCTCCAGCCCGCTCTTTCCTGGCAGCATCACATCAAGCACGATCAGGTCTACCTGCGTGCGGCGCAGTATGTCTTCCATCTCGACGCCGTCGGCGGCAACCGTGGTGCGCAGGCCGCGCTTCTGGAAGAATTCCTGAAGCAGGTCGCGAATGCCCTTGTCGTCGTCGACGATCAGTATGTGCGCATCGGATTTCACGGCGATCCTGTCATTGCTGGCGGCCGGTCGGCGGCTGCCTTCTGAGTCTGCTTCTGTGGCGTCACCCACACGATAGAATTCTGGCCACATGTTGGCCAGCGGCGATGATCGCCCGCAAAGCCGATTTGCCAGAAACAATTCAGAAACAAAATTCTATAGTCCGGAAAAACTCCCGAAAAAAATCAAGGGCATAAAGGGTGCCGTGGCGGTCAGGACATCGGCTGCGACGCGAAGTCTCCGGAGTAACGGACATCACCAATGCACAGGTTCACGATCAGCTTGATGGGTGCGCTGCTCAGCATTCCGCTCGTCACAGCCGCGGTCGGAGCCACAACCGTAAAGGTGACGCCGATCACAAGGAGCGAGCGCTGCATCGATCTCAATCGCCAGGTAGACGAAGCCCTTGAAACCCATGCCGCGGCAACGCAGGTCACCGCGGCGAAAGCACTGCAAAGAAAGGGAAACCGGTTCTGCGCCAACAAGAAACAGGCACAGGGTATCCGGATGCTCGCGAACGCTTTGAAGCTGCTTGGAGTGACACCGATCGACCCGGTTCAGTGACACTCGAAACACGACCCGCACAAAGAAGGAAATGAAGCCATGAAAAAGTCCATCCTCTCCGCCACCGGTCTCGCCGTCGCTCTCGCTTTCGCAATGCCGGCTCTGGGCAATGCCGCTGCCACCACGACCGCTGCTCCGGCTGCTTCCACGACCACCGCTCCGGCGACCACGACCGCCAAGCCCCCGGTGAAGAAGGTCGTCGCCAAGAAGCCCGTCAAGAAGCACAAGAAGGCGAAGAAGGTCGTCAAGACGGACGCCCCGAAGGCCTGATCCAGACAGCCAACAGGCTTGTCTGTAACAAGGCCGCTCCAGCACCCCCCCGGCTGGAGCGGCCTTGTCGTGTGAGCATGATTACCCGTTGATGGGTGCCGGCCACCCAGGACTTTAACCCGTTTGCAATGCAGATCCGGTAGGATAGCCCGCATGAAGAAGCGGCTTTCATCCATTCTGCGCTCGATGGCCATCGGCGGCCTTGTGGCCTCGGCAATGGTCAGGGTGCTGATCCAGTTCACCGCCAGCCCGGTGCCCGATCCGGTGAGCGGGCGCACAGAGCCGTCGCTGTTTGCACCGGCAATCTCCAGCAGCTGGCAATACATCACACCATGGCAAAGCCTGCTGCTTACCGTGATCACCGGCGCGGCGCTGGCCTGCTTCTTCGGCTGGCTCGCGGTCGCCTGGGTCGAATACAAGGCGGCCGGATCAAGGCCGGATGCGGCATCCAGCGCACGGCAATTCCAGGCTCGTCGCGTCGCCAATCGCCAGGGCCGTTGAACCGCAGCATACACTTCCTAAATTTGTGAACGGCAGCACTTCCGGGAAGCCGGTTTGGCGCGCCGATCAAAATGGACGACGGCTTTCCCCCATGACAAAGTGAGAGCGACCCCTCGCGCGATACCGGTTCCCGATGCCTGAAATCAGTTCCAAACCCCGCACCAAGACCAAGCCGCGGACCGAGCGGCCGAAGCTCTACAAGGTCATCCTCATCAATGACGATTTTACGCCGCGCGAATTCGTGGTGACGGTGCTGAAGGGCGAGTTCAAGCTCAGCGAAGACCAGGCTAACCGGGTGATGATCACCGCGCACCGGCTCGGCGTTTGCGTCGTTGCCGTCTTCACCAGGGATGTCGCCGAGACCAAGGCGACACGGGCCGTCGACGCGGCCAAGGCCAAGGGGTACCCGCTGCTGTTTACGACGGAGCCGGAGGAGTAGGTTGAGCGTCTTTCTCCCCGTCATTATACGGGGAGAAATGTCCGGCAGGACAATGAGGGGCAGCGCCGAGGTCGATGACAGTTCGCTTGCGCGGGCCGAGGAGATTGCCAACAATCTCAGGCTCGCGCTGCCCCTCATCCGCCTGCCGGCACCTTCTCCCCGTATAGTGACGGGGAGAAGGGATCCTTACCTTCCCTCTCTGTACCACATCGCGCCCATGGCCAGCAGCAGCAGGCAAAGGCCGAGGAAGCCGCCGAACAGGGGTACGCGCGAGACGGCTTTGAGCACGCTGTCGTCGCTGCTGCGCAGGCCGATCCAGTCTGCGCCCGAGGCCGCACCGGAGGCGCGGACCGGGACGATGGAGGGCAGGGCGACGCTGCCGGTGAGCTGGCCAAGGGTGGAGGAGGCCGCCAGCCGGCGCACGCTGCCGCCGGTGGCCTCAGTCGGAGCCTTCAAGCGGTCCTCGGTAGAGACGACGTCGGAGAATTCCGGCGCGTTGACCGGGCCGACATGGGCGAGTGCGGTCAGGTCACCATTGCCGATCTGGTAGAGGCCGATCTCCTTGGTCTCGATGCTGCCCAGGAAAACGCCGGGTTCGGACTTCTCCAGCTTGACGATCAGCGCCTTGCCCGAAGGGGTGATCACCTGCGCCGGGCCGGGATCGTCGCTCATCGTCTGGCGGCGGATTTCCAGCATCATGCCGCGGCCGCCGGCGGTCAGCCGCTCTTCCTCAAGTTCAGGTTCCTTCATCAGCCAGTGGGCGATGCGGCGGTAAAGCTGGACATGCGGCCCGCCACCCTCGAAGCCGCGCGCCCATAGCCAGCCCTGATCGGACAGAAGCATGCCGACGCGGCCTTCGCCCTTATGATCGAGCAGAAGCAGCGGGCGGTTGTCGGCGCCCTTCATCACCACTTCGCCTTCGGGGTTCTGCACGCCGATGGTGCGGAACCAGCGGCTCCAGCGCGGCGGCTCGGTCGCCGAGCCGTCGAGGCCGCGCGTTACCGGATGGCGCTGGCCGAGATCGGTGAGGCGCGGATAGAAGGCCTTGTCGATGACTTCGCCGGTCGGCATTGCCGGCAGCGACGACATTAGCGGGGTGCGGGCAATCGAGGAGTCGCCGGCATATTCTGGCCCGGCGGCGATCAGCAGCGCGCCGCCCTTTTCGACGTATTCGGAGATGTAGTCGTAATAGAGGATCGGCAGCACGTCGCGGTGCTGGTAGCGGTCGAATATGATGAGATCGAAATCCTTGATCTTCTCGACGAACAACTCGCGGGTCGGGAAGGCGATCAGCGACAGTTCGTTGATCGGCGTGCCGTCCTGCTTTTCCGGCGGCCGCAGAATGGTGAAATGGACGAGATCGACCGAGGCGTCGGATTTCAGCAGATTGCGCCAGGTGCGCTCGCCGGCATGCGGTTCGCCGGAAACCAAAAGCACGCGCAAGTTCTCGCGGATGCCGTCGATCAGCGCGATGGCGCGGTTGTTGGCGTCGGTCAGTTCGCCCGGCTCGCGGTCAATGGAGAGTTCGACGATGTTGCGGCCGGCGCCGGGGATGGTCACCTGCAGCGGCATCGCCTGGCCGATGGTCGCCTCTTCGACCGCGACCTGCTCGCCATTGACCGAGACGCGGACATCGACCGGGCCGGTTTCGCCGTCGGTGGCGATGACGCGGTAGGTCATGTCGAGCGGCTTGCCGACGAGGCCGAAGCGCGGCGCGTTCTCGAAGCGGATGCGGCGGTCCTTCTCGTGCTCGTTGCCGGTGATCAGCGCGTGCAGCGGCGCATTGAAGTCGGGGGCGGCCGGCGCGTCATGCACCTCGCCATCGGTGATCATGATGGCGCCACCGATGCGCGAGGGCGGCACGTCGCGGAACGCGCCTTCAAGCGCTGCAAAAAGCTTGGTCTCGGTGCGCTCGTCGGCGGCTTCCGACTTGCCGGCCTCGACGACGCGGACGTCGAACTGCTTGAAGCGGCCAAGGCGCTGCTGCAAACCGGCAAGCGCTTCGTCGGTCTGTTTGGTCCGGTCGCCGATATCCTGGCTCTGGCTGCGGTCGACGATGACGGCAACGACGCTCTTCAGCGCCTCGCGCTCCTCATCGAGGAAGACCGGATTGAGGAGTGCTGCGCCCAGCGCAATCAGCGCCGCGAAGCGGAAGATCGCGCCGCGCTGGCGAAACCACAAGCCGACAGCCGCCAGCACCAGCAGCGGTGCGAGCACCAAAGCCAGCAAGGGCCAGGACAGCAGCGGTTCGAAGGAAATCGACCAGTTCATCGTTTACCCTCCCCCTTGTGGGGAGGGTCGATCCGCGTAGCGGAGCGGGGTGGGGGTAGGCGACAGAGCGCTGGCGCTGCACCCCCACCCCGGCTCACTGTCTTCGCTTCGCTGCGACAGCGAGCCGACCCTCCCCAAAAGTGGGAGGGTGAGGGTGAGGCTGCGCCGCCGGCGCCAGACAGGATCGAGACGAAATTAGCCAATACTGCGATCCTATTGCCCCAACCGTTCGAGCAGGATGGGCACGTGCACCTGGTCGGATTTGTAGTTGCCGGTCAGCATGTACATCATGATGTTGACGCCGGCGCGCAGCGCATAGATGCGCTGCATCGGATCCGATGGCACGGTCGGCAAAAGCGGGTCACCATTCCCGTCGACGGCCCAGGCGCCGGCAAAATCATTGGCGGTGATCAGGATCGGCGAGACGCCGTCGCCGACGCGTACCGGCCGATTCTCGGCATTGCTGGCCTCGAGCGAGGCTTCCACCCAGAGCGGGCTGCCGGAGAAGCGGCCGGGAAATTCGGGCAGGATGAAGAAGGATTTGGTCAGCACATGGTCGGCGGGCACCGGCTCCAGCGGCGGCACATTGAGATTGCCGAGAATGTCACGCAACCGTTCCGTCGCCGGGCTCGCCGAATCCGCACCGATGCCGTTGGCGAACTGGTCGCGCGTGTCGAACAGCACCGTGCCGCCCTGCTGCATATAGGCGTCGATGCGGGCGATCGCGGCTTGGCTCGGCATCGGCGCGGAAGGATCGATCGGCCAGTAGATCAGCGGATAGAAGGAAAGCTCGTCCTTCGAGATATCGACGCCCGCCGGCGCGCCCGGCTCGAGCGCGGTCTTCTCGATCAGGAAGCGGGTCAGGCCTTCGAGCCCGGCGCGGCTGATCGAATCGTCACCGGGCACACCGGTCAGCACATAGGCGATGCGGGTCTTGGCAATATCCTCGATTGCCGCGGCATCGCCGGGCTTGGCGTCGTCGGCGTGGGCGAGGTCGGCATGGCCAAACAGCATGCCGAGGCCAAGCAGCAGCGCAGCCGTCGTTGCTGCGGCCGATCGGCCGCGGCGCGGTCGGCGCGACATCAGCCCGCCCATCCAGAACACCGCCAGCGTGTCGAGCAGCATAAGCACAAGTGCCGCTGTGACCAGCGATCCCTTGAGGTCGCGCGATTCATCGAAAGCGTACTGGATATTGGTCACCGGCACTGTGAATTGCGGGCGCACCAGCGGCGCGAAGGCGGTGGCCGGTTCGAGCAGATTGTGGGCGAAAACGCCGGTTTCCGAGCCGTAGAGGCCGGGCGGGTTCTCGAACGTCACCGGCAGCGTGCCGGCGCCGGGGACCAGCGGTCGCGCGTCCGGCGTCGGCGGCACCAAAGTGCCGTCGGCGGCTATCATGCGATAAGGCGCCAGCGACGTAGCAGCGGCTTCGGCGTTGGCAACCGCCGCACCCTGGTTGCGCGACAGCTGCACGATGCGCCGCAGCATCTCGACGAAGCTGCCGGAGATCGGCAGCGTCGACCATGTCGCTTCCGGGGTGATGTGGAACAGAACCAGCGTGCCCTTGCCCTTCTTCAACCCGGTCACCAGCGGGGTGCCATCGGCAAGGGTTGCCCAGGTGCGTTCGACGATGTCCGGCGTCGGTTCGGCCAACACCTGCCGGCTCACCGTGACCTCGGCCGGCGGTGCGAGGTCGGCGAACGGGCCGTTCTTCGGGAATTCGGTCACCGCCTGCGGCGTCGTCCATGACAGCGCGCCGCCAAGCGAGCGCTCGCCGGTGCGCAGCCTGACCGGCAACAGATCATCGTCATTGCCGGCGGCGGCCAGCCGCGAACCGGCAAAGCGCACCAGCGTGCCGCCATTGTCGACCCAGTCGACCAGCCGCTGATGGACCTGCGGCGGAATGGTACCGATATCGGCCATGACGATCATCGCCGGCTTCTGGTCGAGAAGCTGCGGGATGGCGTCGGCGAGATCGACGCTCGACGGTTCGACCAGATCGGCGAAAGGCTGCAGCGCGCGCCTGATGTAATAGAGCGGCGACAGAAGCGGCTGCGCCTGGTCGGCCTCGGCCTGCGATAAAAGTCCGACGCGGCGGCGCTTGGAGCTTTCGTCGAGCACGCGCACCGCACCTGCCTGGCGTTCGCCGTCGAGCGCGATCGAGGCGAAGTCGTTGCGCAGTTCGAACGGCACCGCCATCGTGCCGCTGGCGGTAGTCTCACCCGGCGCGAAGGTCAGCGTCGCGTCGGCGATGCGGCGGCCCTTGTCGTCGAAGGCGCCGGCGGTGACTTGTGCCGGCGCCGGGTCGCCGGGCGCGCGGATGGCGGTCAGGGCGAAGCCGTCGACCTGATTTTCGGCGCCAGTGAGCCCAGTCAGCGCCAGCCGGTCGGAATTGGCCCAGACGACACGGGCGGCATTTTTCGACAGCAGTGTGTTGAAGGCGGCCTCGTCGCCCTTTGCCGCAAGGCCGTCGGCGAGAACGGCAACGCTGGCGCCGGGCAAGGTTTCCAGCACGCCGGCGACGCGGGCATAGACGGCGGGTCGGTCGGTTGGGATCGGCCTCGGCTTGGCGGCGCGCAGCCGGTCGAGGGCAGCCGCGGCATCGAAGGGGCCGATCTCGGCGTTCGGCTTTTCGGCGGTGAAGGCGATGACGACCGGTACGCCGTTCGAACCGGCATCGGCGATCAGCCTCTGGGCGGTGGCGACGCGCTTGCCCCAGTCGGCGGCACTCGCCCAGTCATTGTCGATGACGAGCGCCAGGGCGGCGCCCTCGGCCGGCAATTTTTCGCGCGGATTGAAAACGGGTTCGGCTAATGCCGCGACGACAAGGGCTGCCATCAACAGCCGCAGCAGCGTCAGCCACCACGGGCTCTGCTGCGGCGTTTCCTCGCGCTTCAGCACGCGAGCGAGGATCTTCAGCGGCGGAAACATTTCGGACTGCGGCTTGGGCGGTGTGAGCCTGAGCAGCCACCAGATCACCGGCAGCGCGAGCAGGCCCCACAACACCATGGGAGCGCCAAAGGAGAGCGGCAGCCAGCTCATGCGCCGGCCCTTCCCACGAATGCGCCATCGGCGGTCATCGCCATGTGGATGCGCACCAGCGCCTCGGAAGCGAGGCGATCGGTGTGGTTGACGGTGTAGCTCCAGCCGAGGCGCTTGCACCAGCTGGCCATCTCCTGGCGGCGGGCGGTGTAGAGCAGGCGGTATTCGTCGCCGAGCATTTCGGCGCGGCCGGCGGTCAACTTGTCGCCGGTCTCGGGATCGGTGAATTCGGTGCGGCCGGCATAAGGAAAGGTCTCCTCCGCCGGATCGGCAACCTCGATCAGATGCGCACGCACGCCATGCCGCGCCAGCACATCGAGCCATTCCATGGTCTCCTCGACCGGGTCGAGGAAATCGCTCACGACGACGATGTCGCAGAAGCGGCGGATGGCGGACAGGTCAGGCTTTGCTGGCAGGTCCGCGGCGTGCATCAATTGCGCTGCGATGCGCTCGGCGCCGTTGCGGGCGGTGAACGGATCTGTCAGGCCGGGCCATGCGATGCGCTCGCCGCTGCGAGATAGCAATTCGGCCATGGCCAGTGCCAGCACCAGCGCGCGCGATTCCTTGGAAACGCTGGCGCCAGTCGATTTGTAGAGCATGGAGGGCGATGGGTCGGCCCAAAGCCACACCGTGTGGGCTGCTTCCCATTCGCGGTCGCGCACATAGGTGTGGTCGTCCCGGGCCGAACGGCGCCAGTCGATGCGCGAGGAATCGCCTTCGACATAGGGGCGGAACTGCCAGAAATTCTCGCCGATGCCGCGCTTGCGGCGGCCATGCCAGCCGGCAATTACCGTATTGACGATACGGCGTGCCTCGACCAGCAGGTCCGGCACCAGCGAAGCCCGCAACCGGCCCCTGGCGAGCGCGTCGCGCGTCGCTGCCGGTGCCTGGACTTCGCCGATACGTGCCATCAGATTCCTTTGGCCAGTTTCGCCACCACGTCGCGCACAGTCGTGCCCTCGGCGCGGGCGGCAAAGGTCAGCGCCATGCGGTGCTGCAGCACCGGTTCGGCCAGCGCGCGGATGTCGTCCACCGACGGCGCCAGCCGCCCGTCATAAAGCGCGCGCGCACGGGCGCACAGCGTCAGCGCCTGGCTGGCGCGCGGGCCGGGACCCCAGGCGACATGCTTGTCGGTCTCGGCATTGCCCTGGCCGGGACGCGCCGAACGCACCAGTTTGAGGATGGCGTCGACGACGCTTTCGGGCACCGGCATACGGCGGATCAGCGTCTGGATTTCCCTCAGCCGCGCCGGCTGCAGCACGTTTTGCGCCTTGGCGTCCTCGATGCCGGTGGTTTCGAGCAGGATGCGCCGCTCGGCCTCGATTTCGGGATAAAGGATGTCGACCTGCATCAGGAAGCGGTCGAGCTGCGCTTCGGGCAGGGGATAGGTGCCTTCCTGCTCCAGCGGGTTTTGCGTCGCCAGTACATGGAAGGGCGCGGGCAGGTCGTGGCGAATGCCGGCGATGGTGACGTGATATTCCTGCATCGCCTGCAGCAGCGCCGACTGGGTGCGCGGCGAGGCGCGGTTGATCTCGTCGGCCATCAGCAATTGCGCGAAGATCGGGCCGGAGATGAAGCGGAAGGAGCGCTTGCCGGCCTCGTCCTGTTCCATCACCTCTGAGCCGAGAATGTCCGACGGCATCAGGTCGGGTGTGAACTGGATGCGGCGCGAATCGAGGCCGAGCACGACACCGAGCGTTTCGACCAGCTTGGTCTTGGCAAGGCCGGGCACGCCGACCAGCAGTGCATGGCCGCCGGCAAGCAGCGCCACCAGCGTGCGCTCGACCACCACTTCCTGGCCGAAAATGACGCGGCCGACGCCGTCGCGCACCCTGGAAATATCGGCCAGCGCCGTCTCGGCCTGGGCGATCATGTCCTTTTCGCTGATTGGGCTTTCCTTGACCATTACGCTCATGCCGCATCGATCCTTGTGCTGGAAGTACCGGCTTGCACTGTAGAGCCTTAGAATGCCGCGATTCGGCTTCGCCTGGCGCCTACGAATGAATTTAAATCACAGACTTAGGCTGACAAGCGGAACAACAGTGACTATTTCGTGACCATGACGGAACGCTCCGAACATCGCGAACACAGCCTTGCTGCCGCAACCGAGGCGCGCGGTCTCGAAGCGTTGATCTCGCGTGCGGCTCGCGCCGGCAAGGGCGCGGCGCCGGTGGAGCGCTGGAATCCCGACTTTTGCGGCGATCTCGACATGGAGATCAAACAAGACGGAACGTGGTTCTATCTCGGCACGCCGATCGGCCGCATGCCGCTGGTGCAGCTGTTTTCCAGCGTGCTGCGCAAGGACGAGGATGGCAGGACCTATCTGGTGACGCCGGTCGAACGGGTCGGCATCCGCGTCGTGGACGCGCCTTTCATCGCGGTTGAAATGGATGTTTCCGGCGCCGGCGCCGAGCAGACCATCACTTTCCGCACCAATGTCGGCGATGTCGTCGAGGCCGGACCTGGCCATCCGCTGCGCTTCGTCGACGAGAACGAGACCGGCGGCCTGAAGCCCTATGTGCTGGTGCGCGGGAGGCTGGAAGCGCTGGTGGCGCGGCCGGTGATGTACGAACTGGTCGAGCATGGCGAGGAGATCGATATCGGCGGCAAGACGATGTTTGCCGTGCGCTCGAAAGGCGAAATCTATCCGATCATGCCGGCGGAAAAACTGAAGCGGCTGAGCGCATGATGGATCAGGTGAGGCCGCCGCCGTTTTCCACAGCGGATTTTCGCGCGCGGGTCGCCGCGCAAGCTGAAGCCCATGCCGGCGACGATTATGGCGATCATCGCTTCAACCCCGGCCATCCACGGTTGACGCAGCTCAAAGCGCTGCGCGACGCCGCGGTGCTGATCCCGGTCGTCGATCATGGACGCGATGCGACCGTGCTTTTGACCAAGCGGGCGGAAAAACTGCGCAGCCATTCCGGGCAGGTGGCTTTTCCTGGCGGCACCATTGATCCCACCGATGCGACCCCGGAAGCAGCGGCCTTGCGCGAGACCTTCGAGGAGATCGGCCTCGGCCATGACCGCATCGAGATCATCGGCCGCATGCCCGATTATGTCGCCGGCAGCGGCTATCGCATCGCGCCGGTGCTGGCGATCGTCGAGCCCGGTTTTACGCTGTCGCTCAATTCCGACGAGGTCGACGCCGCCTTCGAAGTGCCGCTTTCGTTCCTGATGGATCCGGCCAACCACACCAGGGACAGCCGCATGTGGAACGACCTGGAATGGTTCTTCTACGATATGCCCTATGGCGGCCAGCGCATCTGGGGCGTCACCGCCGGCATCATCCGCACGCTCTATGAAAGGCTCTATGCTTGAGTGATCCGATATCGCTGGCGGGCAGAGCCGACTGGCTGGGTGAAAAGCATCTGCAGCGGCTGCTTGCCGTGCTGGCGCAGGGCGGCGAGGAAGCCCGCATCGCGGGCGGCGCGGTGCGCAATGCGCTGATTGGGCAGCTGGTCGCCGATATCGACGTTGCTACCACTTGCCTGCCCGAGGAAACCGTTCGCCGCGCCGAGGCGGCGGGCTTCAAGGCGGTGCCGACCGGCATCGAGCACGGCACGATCACGGTGATTGCCGGCGGCGCGCCCTATGAGGTCACCACGCTGCGCGCCGACATCGAGACCGATGGCCGCCGCGCCAAAGTGTCGTTCGGCCGCGACTGGAAGGCCGACGCCGAACGGCGCGATTTCACCATCAACGCGCTCTATGCGGAGGCTGACGGGACGGTCGTGGACCTGGTCGGCGGCGTCGGCGATATCGAGGCACGAAGGCTGCGCTTCATTGGCGATGCCGAGCAGCGGATCCGCGAAGACTATCTGCGCATCCTGCGTTTCTTCCGCTTTTTCGCCTGGTATGGCGAGGGTCGGCCCGATGCCGAGGGATTGAAGGCCTGCGCCCGGCTCAAGGACGGTCTCGCCCATCTCTCGGCCGAACGCATCTGGTCCGAGCTGAAGAAGTTGTTATCGGCCCCAGATCCGTCGCGCGCCTTGCTGTGGATGCGCCAGGCCGGCGTGCTCACCAGCGCCCTGCCGGAAAGCGAGAAATGGGGCATCGATGCCATTCATGGGCTGACCAAGACAGAGAAGGATCTGGGCTGGGCGCCGGAGCCGCTGCTCAGGCTGGAGGCGATCGTGCCGCCCGATGCGGCGCGGATGAAGACACTGGCCGAGCGGCTGAAACTTTCGACCACTGAGGCGGAGCGCCTGCGCCACTGGGCGCTGACGGCTGCCGTCGAGCCCAAGACAAGCGAAGCGGAACTGGCCAAGAAACTCTATTCCGGCGAGCGCCAGGGTTTTCTCGATCGCCTGCGGCTGTCGCTGGCGTCGGCGCGAGCGCGGGCTCTCGAGGACAATGACGCGCTGGTTCAGGCCGGCGGGTTTTCGCGCCTGCTCGCTTTTGCGCTGAAATGGGAAAAACCGGTGTTCCCAGTCAAGGGCGGCGATCTGACGGCGCTTGGCGCGTCGCCGGGGCCAATACTCGGTGCGATCCTGAAAAACCTGGAAAAGGAATGGATCGGGTCCGGCTTTGCGCTCGATCGCGACGCGCTGCTGGAGCGCGCCGCGGAAGCCTTGAAGGCCAGATAGGACTGCTCAGGCCGCGTCGCGAACTTTCTCGATGCGCGAGCGGATCGCCTCGATCATCGTCTCGCGAATGACCGTTTCGCCATGTGTCTCGCGCATATGGTCGACGGCGCGGCGCATGACCTCGGCTTCCTCACCGGCACGGGTGTGCCACTCACAGCCGGGAACCAGCGAGCCGCAATGGAATTCCTTCATGGGGTTTTCTCCTTTTCCTCCTTGGAGCCTGTGCCTCTCATGGGCACACGAAGCTCCGCCATCTCTGTTCCGCGCCCTGTCACAGCAGTCGGTTTCGGGGGCACGCACGGGGGAGCTAGCATAACACGGTTCGACGGTTTTGGTTGCCGTGGGTGCGAAAAGGCGGAGCAGCGCTGCTCCGCCCCCTCTTGTCAGGCTAAGCCAAGGCAAGACCGTTCGGTCTTGTCCCCATCACTTCACGATCTTGACGGACTCGGCAACCTTGTTCTTGCCGCTCATGTCCCAGGAAACGCGGACCTTTTCGCCGGCCTTCAAGCCTGGATCCTTGAAGGTCTGGGGCAGCGTGAAGGTGGATCCATCGTCCAGAACAAGGCTCATGGCCGTGCCATCATAGGTCTTGACCGTGCCCGTGGTGTGCTTGACCGCGGCAAAGGCAATCGAGCCGGAAGCGAGAAGTGCAGCGGCGGTTGCCGATACAATGAGCTTTCGCATGGTAAGTACTCCTGGAAAATGCGGGCATTCGTTTGGGAAAATGCTCCGCCTTGTTCAGGGCCGTCCGGTAGCGTCGTGTCGCGACACCCTTCATTGCTCTCAAGGGAACCGCCGGCGCTTCCCGGCCCGGAAACGACAAATAGTCGTTTTATTCCAACTGCCTATTAGACGAAAAAGATAGTCGCTGCGCCACATTCCATCCCAAGATTCGGCGAATGGGACGCCATTGTGGCTCACGTTGCGCTCACCGATAGTTTACGGCCACCTGACCTCCGGCGGCAGGCTGGACAGGATCGAGGCGACATTGCCCCCGGTCTTCAGGCCGAAAATGGTGCCGCGATCGTGAAGCAAGTTGAATTCTGCGTAACGGCCGCGGCGAATGAGCTGCTCGTCGCGGTCGTCGTCGGTCCAGTTCTCGTTGAAATGGGCGCGAACCAGGTGTCCGTAGACGACAAGGAAAGAACGCCCGACATCCTGGACGAAGTTCAAATCGGCATTCCAGCCGCCTTTCTCCTCCCCCGAATGCAGCCAGTCGAAAAAGATGCCGCCGACGCCGCGCGGCTCGTGGCGGTGCGGCAGATAGAAATACTCGTCGCACCAGGCCTTGAATTTGGGGTGGTCGGCGATCGCAGCGTTCTTCTCGCAGGCGAACTGCATGGCTCGATGGAAGGCGACCGTGTCGGGGTGATCTTCCGTGCGGTTGCGGTCGAGCACCGGCGTCAGATCGGCGCCGCCGCCAAACCAGTGGCGCGACGTCACGACCATGCGGGTGTTCATGTGCACGGCCGGCACGTTGGGGTTCCAGGGATGCGCGATCAACGAAATGCCTGATGCCCAGAAGCTCGGGTCTTCCTCGGCGCCGGGCATCTGCTTCCTGAATTCGGGCGAGAATTCGCCATAGACGGTCGAAGTATGGACGCCGACCTTCTCGAAGACGCGGCCGCGCATCATCGACATGGCGCCGCCGCCGCCCTTGCCATGGTCTCGTTCCCACGGCGTCTTTTCGAAGCGGCCGGGCGACCATTCGGCCAGCGGACCGGTCAAGTCCTGCTCGATCTGCTCGAAGGTGGTGCAGATGCGCTCCCGCAGCGTCTCGAACCAGAGCCTGGCCTTCATTTTCTTCTGTTCGATGTCGGCTGGCAGGCCTGCCGGTATTTCTGGTCGTTCCAAAATGCTGTCTCCGGTCGCAGCCGACAAAGGACCTAGTGGAGTGAATTTGAGATTTGCACACAGCGTGGCGCAGGGCACGGCGCAAATGTCAAATTCGAGAACTCCACCAGAAACATAAACTTGCTAGTGGTCCTTGTGATTCCAACGTTCGCAACGGCGACTGGGGATTAGGAAGGCGAATGTTGGAATCGGAGCACTAGCCTTTTCCGGGCGCGATCCCTAATCTCTTAGGGGCAAGGGTCAAGTGTCATCTGGTTCGGCCCAGGAGTTCTTTCATGCGCACGCCGGCAAGACCGCCGCTGCATGGCCTGAAGAAAAGGCTCGATCGTTCACGCGCCGAGCGCGAGCGCATGCCGCGTGACGGGTTTTTGCGGGAGACCTTTGTCTTGCCGCGCCCCGATGCGCGGCTCAAAGCCAAGGAATGGTTCGAACGCTTTCCCAAGCAGGCCTACTGGACCGAGATCGAAAGCTGGTTCGAACGGCCGGGCGACGTCATAGAATTCACGATACGGCGGCTGCCGGCGGCGGATTAGGACCCCACCAGCAGTCGCCTTGCGCCCGGCCCTTGCGCACTCAAGCGATCTTCCCTGTTTCGCAGCGGGCATTTGTCGATCGACATGCAGCCGCAGCCGATGCAGTCGGTCAGGCCGTCGCGCAGCTTCTTTAGCTGAGTGATCTTGCGATCGAGGTCGTCGCGCCAGCCGGTCGACAACAGGTTCCAGTCCTCGCGCGTCGGGGTACGGCCTTCTGGGAGCGATTCAAGTGCGGCGCCGATCTCGGCCAGCGAAATGCCGACCTCCTGGGCGATCCGGATGATCGCCACCCGCCGCAGCACGTCGCGGCCATAGCGCCGCTGGTTGCCCGAGGTGCGGTGGCTGCGGATCAGCCCGCGCGCCTCGTAGAAATGCAGCGCCGACACCGCCACGCCGCTGCGCATCGCCACCTGGCCGACCGTCAATTCCTTTACCGGAGCCATCTCGATTTTCCGCTTGACCTCAACTTAAGTTAAGCTTGTAGCCAGGAAACGTCGATAGGGCAATTGAGGAGAAGGCGATGTGCGCCTGGGTGAGAATGATGCAAGACGCAACGGCCGTTGGCGATGACGACAACGCGCTGAAGGGTCTAGCCGAGCTGCCGGATGGCTTCACCGGCGACCATGGCGACCGACAGCGCGACGTTGATGCTGCGCGTGCCCGGCTGCATCGGGATCGTCAGCCGCGCATCCGCCGCCTGATGGACAGGATCCGGCACGCCGGCGGATTCGCGGCCGAACAGCAGGATGTCGCCTTGGGCGAAGCTGAAGCCCCCATAGGGGGTCGCGGCTTTGGTGGTGAGCAGCACCAGCCGGCAGGCTTCGCCCTTGCGCCAATCCTCGAAGGCGTTCCAGTCGACATGGCGGGTCAGGGCAGCCGTTTCGAGGTAGTCCATCCCGGCACGCTTGAGCGCTTTGTCGGAGAGCGGAAACCCGGCTGGTTCGATGATGTCGACGCCAAGGCCGAGGCAGGCGGCGAAGCGCAGGATAGTTCCGGTGTTGCCGGCGATGTCAGGCTGGTAGAGGGCGATGCGGAGACGGTGGTTCATTTCCGCGTCTTTCTAATAAGTGGCAGATCGGCCACAGCGGGTGGCTGGTTTTGGAAATTGCTGGACCTGCGGGTGGCCATTTTCTGCGAAGTCGATTATACCGCACGCATTGTCAACCCGAACCGATGGAGGGGTATTTCATGATGACCATGCACATCCAGCGCCCCTCCCGTGGGCTTACCTGCCTTCCGGCGGTTTCGGTACGACGATTTACCTGATTTCTTAGATCTGATCGCACCGATTCCCGCCGAACCCAATTTTCGGCTCTCGAAGGAATCCTGCGATGTTTTTCAACCGGTTAAAGGGGCCAAGCGCCCCAGCTGAGCATGTCGCGACCGAGGCCTATCCTCGTGTCCCGACGGATGCAATCCGTGCCTCCGGCCGAATGCCGGCGCACGACATTGCTTCGCCTTTTTATGTCTATTTTCACACGGAGGACGGACCGATGTTCGATCCCTATAAGATACCTGGTTCAAGAAGCCTGCACGAACGCAAGACGGCGACCTGGGCGTTGCTGGTCGGCGAGACCTATTCGTCGGCGGTTCACGCGCAGACGCGCCGGCGTCCGCATCGCGGCATGTTGCCGGATGTCGATTTCTCGCGTGCGGTTCCCGACCACAGCCGGCCGTCGCTGGTGCGCCGGATCATCCGGCTGATCCGGCCGGGCGCGAAAAACCGGACTGGCGGCGGCGTGCCGTCAGTTCAGTCGAACGCTTCTGTCGGTGAAAAGCCCGCAAGTCCCTATATTGCGCGAAGCAGGACCGATGGCCCGGGTGATTCCGGGCCGTCAGTCCCCGCCGACGTACGGTCTGGGGACGCGGAGCGCCCCGGGGATTTTTCCCGCGCCGCATGAGCGGACAACAGTTTTGTGAGCATCCCTATGTTTAGCTGGTTTGAAAGAAGGCTCGATCCGTTCCCCGCAGCGGAACCGGTCGAGCCGCCGAAGACGCTGGTTGCCTTCTGCGTGCATTATACGCGCGGCGCCTGGCCATACATCATCGTCGATGCGGTGCTGGTGACGGCGATTGCCATCGCGGAAGTGTGGATGTTCGGCTTCATGGGCCACATCGTCGACTGGCTGTCCGGGCAGAACCGCGAAACCTTCCTGCAGACCGAGAGCTGGAAGCTCGCCGGCATGGCCTTCGTCGTGCTGTTCGCGCTGCCGGGTACGGTATGGCTGCATTCTTTGCTCAACCAGCAGACGCTGATGGGCAACTACCCCATGCGCATCCGATGGCAGGTGCATCGTTATCTCTTGAAGCAGTCGATGAGCTTCTACCAGGACGAATTTGCCGGCCGCATCGCCACCAAGCTGATGCAGACGGCACTCGCCGTGCGCGAATGCGTCATCAAGGTGATCGAGGTGCTCAATTACGTCATCGTCTATTTCCTCGGCATGCTGTTCATCGTCGGCTCGGCCGACTTGCGGCTGGCGGCACCTCTCGGCGTCTGGCTGCTCGGCTATATCGGGTTGTTGCGCTATATCATCCCGAAGCTGGGCAAGGTCGGCGAGGCGCAGGCCAATGCGCGCTCGACGATGACCGGCCGCGTCGTCGACAGCTACACCAACATCCAGACGGTCAAGTTGTTTTCCCATGCACGGCGCGAAGCAACGTTCGCGAGAGAAGGCATGGCAGGCTTCCTCGACACGGTCTACCGGTCGATGCGGCTGGTGACGGTGCTTTACGGGCTGCTCTATATCCTCAACGCGCTGCTCCTGTTTTCGGTGACGGCGCTGGCGCTGTGGCTGTGGCTCGGCCAGGCGGTGACGATCGGTGCCGTCGCCGTGGTCATCGGCCTCGTGCTCCGTATGTGGGGCATGTCGCAGTGGATCATGTGGGAAATGTCGAGCCTGTTCGAGAACATCGGCACGGTGCAAGACGGCATCGCCTCGATCTCGCTGCCGCGCCTGGTCGAAGACCGGCCGGGGGCGAAGGACATTGCCGTCACCAAGGGCGAGATCCGCTTCGACGACATTCGTTTCCACTATGGCAAGCAGAAGGGCGTCATCGAGAACCTGTCGCTGACGGTGAAGCCCGGCGAGAAAGTCGGCATTGTCGGGCGCTCGGGTGCGGGCAAGTCGACGCTGGTCAATCTCCTGTTGCGGTTCTACGACCTCGAGAACGGCCGGATCCTGATCGACGGCCAGGAGATCGCTTCGGTGACGCAGGATTCGCTGCGCGCGCAGATCGGCATGGTGACGCAGGACACTTCGCTGCTGCATCGTTCGGTGCGCGACAACATTCTTTACGGGCGGCCCGATGCGACGGAGGAAATGCTTGTCGAGGCAGCCGGGCGGGCCGAGGCGCTGGAGTTTATCGGCAGGCTTTCGGATCACACCGGACGTAAAGGGCTCGACGCTCATGTCGGCGACCGCGGCGTCAAATTGTCCGGCGGCCAGCGGCAACGCATCGCCATTGCTCGCGTTATGTTGAAGGACGCACCGATACTTATCCTTGACGAAGCGACGTCGGCGCTGGATTCCGAAGCCGAGGCCGCCATCCAGGAGAATCTCTACAAGCTCATGCAAGGCAAGACCGTCATCGCCATTGCGCACCGGCTGTCGACCATCGCGGCGATGGACAGGCTCGTCGTCCTCGACAAGGGCCGTGTCATCGAGGAGGGGTCGCACGAGGAACTCGTCGCCAGCGGCGGGCTCTACGCGCAGCTCTGGCAGCGCCAGTCGGGCGGGTTCCTGCTCGATGACGGTCCGGTCGATGCCGCCAATGACGCTGTTGCCAACGACATCGGCGTGAAGGGTGAAGCCGCAGAGTGATGACGTCAGCATGATGACAGCCGTCTATCGCTGGTTCGAGGACTGGGTCTATCCGTTCAGGGAGCCGGCGGACCTTCGGCCACCGTCAAGCGTCGGCGGCTTCCTCTGGCACTATGTCGGCCAGGCGAAGTTCGCCTTCTTCGCCATGCTGGTCATCGGCGGCATCGCGCCGCTGATCGAGGCCGGGCTGTTCTACTTCGTCGGGCGGCTGGTCGATATTCTCGACCAGCTTCCTGGCGAGCGCAGCTGGAATGCGCTGTGGACCGCCGCCGGTCCTGAACTGGTGTTCATGATCGTCGTGGTGGCGGTCATCCGCACAGTCGTCGTCGGCCTGTCGGCGCTGGTCAACGAACAGACGATCACGCCGGGCTTCTACAATCTGGTGCGCTGGCAGGCGCACCGGCATGTGTCGCGGCAGTCCTACACCTTCTTCCAGAACGATTTCGCCGGCCGTATCGCGACAAAAGTCTGGCAGGCCGGGCAGGCGACCGGCGACCTGATGGAGAGCTTCATCGAGGTCATCTGGTTCATGCTCATCTATACGGTGACGACCTTGGCGCTGGTCGCCGGGCTGGATCTGCGCCTGGCCGTGCTGGTGGTGATCTGGATCCTCGCGTTCGCCTGGCTGGCCAAGCTCTATCTGCCCTCGATCCGCAGGCATGCCGAGGCCACGGCTGAAGCTGGCTCGATGATCAATGGGCGCATCATCGATTCCTATTCCAACGTGCAGACGCTGAAGCTATTCTCGGCCGACGGCGACGACCGCTACATCAAGAACGGCTTCGACATCTATCTCGATGCACTACGGCCCTTCACCCGCCGGCTGACCGGCGTGCGCATGGCGCTGACGACGCTGTCGGGCATCATGATCACCGCGATTGGCTGCTTTGCCGTCTATCTCTGGGTCGAAGGGTCGATCACCGTCGGCGCCGTCGCGTTCACGCTGTCGCTGGTCTTGCGGCTCAACATGCTGCTCGGGCGCGTGATGATGCAGCTCAACGGCATATTGCGAAATCTCGGCGTCCTGGAAAACTCCAAGGCGCTGATCTCGCAGCCGCTTGGCCTTGTCGATGCGCCGGATGCGAAAGAGCTTGTCGTCGCCGGCGGCCGCATCGAGGTGAAGAATGTCGAGTTCCACTACGGCAAGGGTTTTGGCGTGCTGAATGGCATCGACCTTGTGGTCAAGCCTGGCGAGAAGGTCGGGCTGGTCGGGCCGTCCGGTGCGGGCAAGACGACCTTAGCCAATCTCATCCTGCGCCTCTACGACCTCGAGAGCGGGAAAATCCTGATCGACGGGCAAGACGTCGCCGAGGTGACGCAGAACTCGCTGCGCGCCAATATCGGCGTGGTCAGCCAGGACACGGCGCTGTTCCACAGCTCGCTACGCGACAACATCAAGCTCGGCATGCCGGATGCAACTGACGCCGAGGTGATCGCGGCGGCGAAGAAGGCCGAGGCGCACGAGTTCATATTGGGCCTGCGCGACAACCGGGACCGTACCGGCTACGAGGCTTTTGTCGGCGAGCGCGGCGTGAAACTGTCGGGCGGCCAGCGCCAGCGCGTCGCGATCGCCCGCGTCTTCCTCAAGGATGCGCCGATCCTGATCCTCGACGAGGCGACCTCGGCGCTCGATTCCGACATCGAGGCGGCGATCCAGGAGAATCTGGCCAGGCTGATGGAGAACAAGACGGTCATCGCCGTAGCGCACCGGCTGTCGACCATCGCCGCGCTCGACCGTCTTGTGGTGCTGGACGGAGGCTGCATCGTCGAACAGGGCACGCATGACGAGCTGGTGGCGCTCGACGGGCTCTATGCGCGGCTGTGGAAGCGGCAGTCCGGCGGCTTCCTCTACCACGAGGAAAGCGTGCTGGAAGAGACACGGCCGGCGGAGTAGGGCATGGCAGCGTCGCCTGATATCGGCTACGTCCTCAAGCGGCTGCGGCCAACCGCGCCGGCCTTCGATGCGCTGAAGGAGGAGAGCCGGCTGGAAGGCTACTGGATGCTGGTGCGGCTGGCGGATGGCTGGGCGGGCGGCCGCAACAAGTTCCTGAAACGAGGCGAGGCGCTGTTTGGTGCATGGCATGGCCGAGAACTCGCTGGTGTGTGCGGGTTGAACATCGATCCTTATTTCGAAGGCAGGGACCACGGCCGGGTCAGGCACCTGTTCGTCAGCGCGCGTCATCGCCGCAGCGGCATTGGCCGCATGCTGGTCGAGACCGTCATTGACAGGGCACGTCAGCATTTTGCCGTGCTGAACACCCGCGCGCCACAAGAAGCCTTTGGGTTCTATGAACGGCTTGGTTTCCAGCCGGTGGTGAGCGAAGAATTCGTCACGCACCGCATGATGCTCTCTCAAGACATAAAAGGAGGCTGAGATGTCACTGCGTCCGCCATCCCTAGGCGCCTCGGCTGCCGAAGCCGCGTTCGACGCCCTCGGCCATGAGATACTGGCTGAAAAGGCCGCAGCGCTCGGCCGTGCCGGCCAACGGGTCGAGGAAACGCTGGCCAAGCTCCGTCAGAACAACGGCGACGAGGAGCAGCGACCGCGGCTGCTCAAGGAGGCTGCCGCGGCGGTGCACGCCTATTTCATCCAGCGTGAACTCTGCGGCCTGCGCCGGCATGAGTCGGCCATCCGCGAATACGATATCCCAAGGGCCGTGCTGGTCAGGCTCGGTGCAAGCTAGAGGTCACCAGCCGGCAACAATCATTCCAGCCATTCGGTGATGAAGCTGCCGTTTTCGTGGATGTCGGTCGTTTCGAGCGGGCCTGGGCCAAGATTGGTGAATTTGTGCGGCGTATCGGGCGGCACGATCAGGATCTGGCCGGCCGTGGCCTCTATCTGCTGGTCGCCGATCGTGAACAGGCCGGTGCCTTGCCGGATGATGAAGATTTCACAATAGGGATGCGTGTGCAGGCGCGGGCCGCCGCCAATCTCTTCCTGATAGTTGAAAATCAGGCAGGAGTTGGAGTCGTAGGCGCCGCATTGCAGTTCGCCCTGCCAGCGGCCGGGCGTCCTGGTCCAGGTCTCGCGGTCGATGATGTGTGCCATAGCCTCTAACCCTTCGTCGGTATCCAGGGGTTGAAAAGCTTCACGCCGGTGCCTTCAAAATCCTTGGTGTTGCGGGTCACGACTGTCAAGTTTTTGACGAGCGCGGTAGCGGCTATGAGGGCGTCGCGCTCCGGCTTTGGATCGGGAACGTGGAGGTTTGCGCAACGCACGACAACAGCCGTGTCTATGCTCAATATCCGGTCGTCAAACTGTGGAATGAGTGTCTGATCCAACCACTCACGGTACATGGTGGCCTGGCGAGTATCCTTCCTCGACAAGAGCAAAGTTCCGATTTCGAGTTCCAGGATCGAAATGACCGACATGAAAAAGCTGGCGATGTCGTGGGTCTCTGACCAGGCCAAAACGTTGCGATCGGCCTTGTCCCGACGACGCAGATTCGAAACGACATTGGTGTCAAGAATGAACATCAGTCGAGTTCGGGAATCTTGAAAAACGGTCCTTCCAGGCGAGGTGGTTCCCAGTCGAAATCTGCTTCGGGGCGATCATCGGCAATCGCGTCCGCGAGGCTTCTCGGCTTCTTCCCTAAACGCTCATATTCCTCCATCGACATCAGCACATGGGAGGGCTTGCCGCGGTCGGTAATGATGACCGGCCCGTTCTTGGCTGCCCTTTTGGCATGCGCCGTGTCCTGGTTGAATTCACGGCTCGACATGATGGTTATCGTCTTCGTCGAGATATTCATATCAACACCTCCATCCGGAAGATGTAGACATATTGCTACATTCGGCCAAGCTCGTCAAATTTCTCTTCGTGCGGAACGCCCGCGACAATCTGCCCTTGTGGCTTCAGCCCGCTGGACAAAAACGGGCTTCACGCATAAACCGAAATCCAAATGCCGGAGGAATTCGCTAGCTTGTTCGCCATGCGCTGTCGGGCCGGCGCGATGGAGCGGGGACAAAGCTCGGCCGCCGGCTCGGAAGAGGCGAAAGGATCAGGCACCCGTGAGCGCAACCGACACCCAGGATCCCAACCGTCGTGATTTTCTCTACGTCGCCACCGGCATGGCCGCAGTGGTTGGCGCAGGCGCCGTTGCCTGGCCCTTCATCGACCAGATGCGCCCCGATGCCTCGACGCTGGCGCTGGCCTCGGTCGAGGTCGACGTCGCCTCGCTGACGCCTGGCATGTCGCTGATCGTCAAATGGCGCGGCAAGCCGGTCGTGGTGCGCAACCGCACCGAGCAGGAGATGAAGGACGGCGAGGCCGTGAACCTTGCCGACCTCAAGGATCCTATTGCCCGCAACGCCAATCTGCCCGCCGATGCGCCGGCGACCGACGCCAACCGCACCACGCCCGGCAAGGAAACCTGGATGGTGATGGTGCAGGTTTGCACGCATCTGGGCTGCATTCCGCTTGGCCAGGAAGGCGATTTCGGCGGCTGGTTCTGCCCGTGCCACGGTTCGGTGTACGATACCGCCGGCCGCATCCGCAAAGGCCCGGCGCCGGAAAACATGGCCGTGCCGGTATTCAAGTTCATTTCCGATACCAAAATCCTTATCGGTTGAGGCAGGGGATATTTCGATGAGCGAGGGACACTCGACCTATACGCCCAAGACCGGTATCGAACGCTGGTTCGACGCCCGCATGCCGCTGCCGCGCATGCTCTATGACAGCTTCATCGCTTATCCGGTGCCGCGCAACCTCAACTATGCGTGGACCTTCGGCGGCATCCTCACGATCATGCTGGTGGCGCAGATCCTGACCGGTATCGTGCTCGCCATGCACTATACCGCCGACACCAATCTCGCCTTCAATTCGGTCGAGAAGATCATGCGCGACGTCAATTCCGGTTGGCTGTTGCGCTACATGCATTCCAACGGCGCCTCGTTCTTCTTCGTCGCCGTCTACATCCACATCTTCCGCGGGCTTTATTACGGCTCCTACAAGGCGCCGCGCGAGCTGCTGTGGATCCTCGGCTGCATCATCTATCTGCTGATGATGGCGACCGGCTTCATGGGCTATGTGCTGCCCTGGGGTCAGATGAGCTTCTGGGGCGCCACCGTCATCACCGGCTTCTTCAGCGCCATTCCGCTGGTCGGAAACTGGATCCAGGAACTGCTGCTCGGCGGTTTCGCCGTCGACAACCCGACGCTCAACCGCTTCTTTGCGCTGCACTATTTGCTGCCGTTCATGATTGCCGGCGTCGTCGTGCTGCACGTCTGGGCGCTGCACGTGGTCGGCCAGTCGAACCCGACCGGCATCGAGGTGAAATCGAAGACCGACACCGTTGCCTTTACGCCCTATGCGACCATCAAGGATGCATTCGGCATGATCGTGTTCCTGTTCTTCTTCGCCTATTTCGTCTTCTACCTGCCGAACTTTCTCGGCCATCCGGACAATTACACGATCGCCAACCCGCTGAAGACGCCGGCCCACATCGTGCCGGAATGGTACTTCCTGCCGTTCTACGCGATCCTGCGCGCGATCACCTTCAACATCGGGCCGATCAACTCCAAGCTCGGTGGCGTGCTGTGCATGTTCGGCGCCATCGTCATGCTGTTCCTGGTGCCGTGGCTCGACACCTCCAAGGTGCGCTCGGCGGTCTACCGGCCCTGGTACAAGCTGTTCTTCTGGCTGTTCGTCGCAGACGCTGTCCTGCTTGGCTGGCTTGGCTCGCAGCCGGCGGAAGGCGGCGGTCTGTTGACCCTCCTGATAGGTGAGGTCTCGGGCAACTACGTTGGCTACGCTCAAGCGGCGACACTGTTCTACTTCGCCTTCTTCCTCGTCATCCTGCCGGTGCTTGGCCTGATCGAGACGCCACGCAGACTGCCGAATTCGATCACCGAGGCGGTGCTGGAGAAGAACAAGGGTGCCGGAGGGGGACATCCGGCCGGTGCGACCGCGGCGCCGGAAACCAAAGGCTGAGTGAGAATCTAAGGGGATTTGGCATGAAAAAGATTCTCACCTCGCTCGCCCTGCTAGGCGTGTTTGCCGCTGGCATCGGAGCCGTCGGCAGTGTGGCGATCGCCGCTGAAGAGGCGCACAACGCGGCGGCACCGACGCATTTCCCGATCCACGAGCCGAAGGAGATGGACTGGACTTTTGCCGGTCCGTTCGGCACCTACGACAAGGCGCAGCTGCAGCGTGGCTTGAAGGTCTACAAGGAAGTCTGCTCGGCCTGCCACTCGATGAATCTGGTGGCGTTCCGCACGCTGGAGGACCTCGGCTATTCTGAAGCGCAGATCAAGTCCCTGTCGGCCGAGTACACCATCCATGATGGACCCAACGATGCCGGCGACATGTTCGACCGGCCGGGCAAGCCGTCAGACCATTTCCCGGCGCCGTTCGCCAATGAGGAGGCGGCTGCCGCTTCCAACGGCGGCGCTGCCCCACCGGATATGTCGCTGCTGGCCAAGGCGCGCGGCGTCGAGCGCGGCTTCCCGCGCTTCGTCTTCGACATCTTCACGCAATATGCGCAGGGCGGCCCGGACTACATCCATTCTCTGCTGACAGGCTACGACGAGACGCCACCTGCCGGCATGGTGATCCCCGAAGGCACCCACTACAATCCATACTTCATGTCCGGCGTGTCGCTGAAGATGCCCAAGCCGCTCTCCGACGGCCAGGTGACCTACGATGACGGTTCGCCGCAGACGATCGACCAGTATTCGCGCGACGTCTCGGCGTTCCTGATGTGGGCGGCCGAGCCGCATATGGAAGACCGCAAGAAGACCGGCTTCCGCGTGCTGGTGTTTCTGCTTCTGTTCGGGGCGCTGATGTATCTGACCAAGCGCAAGGTGTGGGAAGGCGTGGCGCACTAAGCCGCATCTTATTCCTCGGAAATGGAAAGGGCGTCTTCGGACGCCCTTTTTGCTTGCCAAACCGGACATGGTTCGCATCTTGGCGCAGCAGCCGTCCAGTAAGAAGTCCGTTGGCACGCCGCCATGCGATTGGTATTGCACGCGCGCCCGGCGGATCGCCGGCTAAAGGGGCATTTGGGATCGATGATGCGGCTACGCGACTGTCACAACTTTTCCGATTTCCGGTGCATGGCCCAGCAGCGGTTGCCGGGGCCAATCTTCAACTACATCGATGGCGCGGCCGACGACGAGGTCACCTACCGCCGCAACACCGAGAGCTTCGAGCGCTGCGACCTCGTTCCCAACGTGCTGCGCGGGGTAAGCGAGATCGACATGTCGGTGACGGTGATGGGCCAGAAGCTGGCCATGCCCGTCTATTGCTCGCCGACCGCCTTGCAGCGGCTGTTCCATCATCAAGGCGAGCGCGCGGTGGCCAAGGCTTCGGCCAAATTCGGCACGATGTTTGGCGTGTCCTCGCTCGGCACCGTCAGTCTTGAGGAAGCGCGCAAGATCAGCAGCAGCCCGCAGGTCTACCAGTTCTATTTCCACCGGGATCGCGGCCTCAACCGGGCGATGATGCAGCGGGCGAAAGCGGTTGGAGTCGAAGTGATGATGCTGACCGTCGACAGCATCACCGGAGGCAACCGCGAGCGCGACAAGCGCACCGGCTTTGCCATCCCCTTCAAGCTCAACCTTGCCGGCATGCTGCAGTTCGCGCTGAAGCCGGGCTGGGCGATCAACTATTTCACCCATGAGGGATTCAAGCTGCCGCAGCTCGACGAGCATGTCGACATGGGCGGCGGCACGATGTCGATCAGCCGCTACTTCACCGAGATGCTCGATCCGTCGATGACCTGGGACGATGTTGCCGAGATGGTCAGACTGTGGGGAGGTCCGTTCTGCCTCAAGGGCGTCATGTCGGTGGAGGATGCCAAGCGCGCCGTCGAGATCGGCTGCAGCGGCATTGTGCTGTCCAACCACGGCGGCCGGCAGCTGGACGGCTCGCGGGCGGCGTTCGACCAGCTGGCCGAGATCGTAGATGCCGTCGGCGACAGAATAGACATCATCATGGATGGCGGCGTGCAGCGCGGCACCCATGTGCTGAAGGCGCTGTCGCTCGGCGCCAAGGCTGTTGGCGTCGGCCGCTATTATCTGTTCCCCCTGGCGGCGGCCGGACAGCCGGGCGTCGAGCGGGCGCTGGAGCAGATGCGGATCGAGATCGAGCGCGGCATGAAGCTGATGGGCTGCAGTTCGATCGAACAATTGTCGCGCAACAACCTCCGTTTCAGGTAATCTCGACCCATGAAATCCTCGCTCGAAGACACGCTGCTCGCCGCGATCCGCACCATTCCGGACTACCCCAAGCCCGGCATCCTGTTTCGCGACATCACCACTTTGCTCGGCAATGCGCGCGCCTTTCGCCGCGCCATCGACGAGCTGGTGCATCCCTATGCCGGGCAGAAGATCGACAAGATCGCCGGCATCGAGGCACGCGGCTTCATCCTCGGCGGTGCGGTCGCGCACCAGCTTTCGGCCGGCTTCGTGCCGATCCGCAAGAAGGGCAAGCTGCCTTACGAGACGGTACGCGTCGCCTACAGCCTGGAATACGGGCTGGACGAGATGGAGATGCACAAGGACGGCGTTGCGCCGGGCGAGAAGGTGATCCTGGTTGACGACCTGATCGCGACCGGCGGCACGGCGGAGGCGGCGGTCAAGCTGCTGAGGCAGATCGGCGCCGATATTCTTGCCGCGTGCTTCGTCATCGACCTGCCGGATCTCGGCGGACGGGCGAAGCTCGAAGCGCTGGGCGTGCCGGTGCGGACGTTGATCGGGTTTGAGGGGCATTAGAGAGTAGGGAGAAGGGAGTAGGGAGTAGGGAGTAGGGAGTAGGGAGTAGGGAGTAGGGAGTAGGGAGGGAAGCTCCGCATTCCGTGCAAGGCGCAGCACCCACTGCTGCCTAATCCCTACTGCCTAAACCCTAGCCCTACCCAGCCTTCACCAGCACCGCGCTGTCGAACTCCAGCACCTTGTCGCCTGCCGAATCGGAACCTTCCGAGCGCAGCGCCAGCAGGCGCCAGCCGGGGCGGGTGGCAAGCGGGCGGTGGGACAGGGCCGTGCGCATGAAGGTGACGGTTTCTCCGGCATAGACCGGCTTTGGCCATTTCAGGTTCCTGAAGCCGGGGGAGGGGCCGAATTCTGGTACCGGGCCGGGTCCGGTCCATTGAGAAGCGTCCATAGGATTTTTGAGATTGAGCTTCATCCACGTGGCCGCGGTGTGCCAGCCTGAGGCGCAGAGGCGGCCGAACACGCTTTTCTTCGCCGCCTCCTCGTCGACATGAAAGACCTGTGGATCGTATTTGCAGGCGAACGCCTTGATCGCCTCGGCTTCGAATGTGTGCGAACCGAGGTTGATGGTATCGCCGATGCGGAAGAACGCGTCGAGGCTCATGCGCCGGCCTCGCGGGTCAAGAACATGACAGTGTTCTCAAGTTCGAAGACGCTTTCACCGCGCTGGTTGAACAGTTCGCTGCGCAAGGTGACGAGGCCGAGCTGAGGCCTGGATTTCGACAGGCGCCTGGCGAGCACGCTGGTGCTGCCGGCCAGCGTGTCGCCGGCCAGCACCGGCTTCTTCCATTTGACCTGGTCGATGCCGGGCGCGCCTTGCGCGGTCGAGTCGAGCAGGAAGGCGTCGCACAGCATGCGCATGAAGATCGCGCAGGTGTGCCAGCCGGAGGCGGCCAAGCCGCCAAGGATGCTGGCCTTGCCGGCGGCTTCGTCGAGATGCATCGGCTGCGGGTCGAATTCGGTGGCGAATTCGATGATTTCGGCCGCACTCACCTGCTTGGCGCCGAGGTCGATCGATGCGCCCTCGGTGAAATCCTCGTAGGCCCAGCTTTTTGCGGTCATGATCCCAATCCGGTTGTCGATCACCGGGCATCCGGATGCCGTCCGGGCGGCGTTTGGTCAAGCGAATTCTATTGGGCCTACAACCAGCCGCGGCGGCGGAAATACCAGAACGGCAGGATGGCCGACAGGATCATCAGGCCGATGGCGAAGGGATAGCCGAGCTCCCATTTCAGCTCCGGGATGATGTCGAAATTCATGCCGTAGATCGAGGCCACCAGCGTCGGCGGCAGGAAGATGACGGCGGCGACCGAGAAGATCTTGATGATGGCGTTCTGCTCGATCGAGATCATGCCCAGCGTGGCGTCGAGAAGGAACGAGATCTTCTGCGACAGGAAGGTGGCGTGGTCGGCGAGCGACAGCACGTCGCGCGACACGGTCTTGATGCGGGCGCGGATGTCCTTGCTCATCTTGATCTGGGTCGCGACATGGGCGAGGAAGCCAGTGAGGCGCTGCAACGAGATCAGGCTGTCGCGGATCGAGGAGGCGATGTCCTCCTTGCGGCCGATGGCCTTGAGCAGTTCCTGGAAATCGCGGTTGCGCTTGTTCACCTTGGTCGAGCGCGCTTCGAAGATATCGCGCGAGATCGTCTCGATGTCGCGGCCGGCGCGTTCGAGAATGTCGGCCAGCCGGTCGACGATCGCCTCCAGCAGGCCGATCAGGATGGTGTTGCCGGTGGTGCAGCCGGTCGCCACCTTCTCGGCGCGCAGCGGAAAGGTCTTGAACGCCTTCGGCTCATGATAGCGGATGGTGACCAGTCTCGGGCCGGCAAGCACAAAGGTAACCGGCGACATCAAGGGATCATCGATTTCGGTCTGCGCCGGCAGGGTGGCGGTCATGAAATAGGCGCCGTCCTCGATGTAGAGGCGGCTCGAAATCTCGATCTCCTCCATCTCCTCGCGCGTCGGGATGGCAACGCCGAGCCAGGTCTCGATCGCTGTTTCTTCTTCCTTGGTCGGGTTGAGAAGGTCGGCCCAGACGACGTGATCGCCATTGGCCACGAGATCGTCGGCGGGGCGCAGGCGGTCATTGTCGACGACGAAGGCCTTGATCATCGTCGGTCTCCCTTGGCGGATTAAAGGGTGCGTTCAGATTGACGCGTCGTGTCAGATTGCACGGCTCTTCGCCGCGTGAGCCGACCGTGCGCCCGCCGCTTAGACTTGTGAGGTGACAAAATCAAGACAGGCGACCGAATGGCAGGACGGGCTCCGGCCGCTTGAAAACCCTTGTCGAGGGGCTGATACCGTTGCCGCTGTTGGACCTGGTCTATCTCCCCCAAGCTCGTCGTGGTACAGCCGACCCAAAAGCCTCGTTGTGAACAAATTCCTAGAGTATTTCTTAGAGTGACGTTTACAATGTCTATGCCACTCTTCCATCAACACGGAAGGTGATTTGATGGCCGAAACATCAATCGAATGGACAGATGCGACCTGGAACCCGGTCGCCGGCTGCACCATCCTCACTGCCGGATGTACAAATTGCTACGCGATGAGGATGGCTGCTCGGCTGGAGGCCATGGGAGTCGACAAGTATGCGGGGGTGACACGCAAAACCGGCGGCAAAGCGAAATGGACAGGCAAGATTAAGCTCGATCACGCATCGCTTTCTGTTCCGCAAGAATGGAAGAAACCCAAGCGTGTCTTCGTAAACTCAATGTCGGATCTCTTCCATGCGGAAGTGCCAACGGCCTTCATCGCTGAGATATGGCAGGTCATGGCAGCTACGCCTCGCCACACTTATCAAATTCTGACAAAGCGGCCCGATAGGATGTCGGAAGTACTTTCCTCCCCCGAGTTTAATGTGCTTCCGAACGTCTGGCTCGGCACCAGTGTCGAAGATAGTCGTGTGCTGTACAGGCTGGATGAACTCCGGGCGGTTCCTGCGGCCGTGAGATTTGTTTCATTCGAACCCCTGATCGGCTCTGTCGCCGGCGCCAATCTTAAAAGCATTCACTGGGCAATCGTCGGAGGCGAAAGCGGACCGCAGGCTAGGCCGCTAGACACCCGATGGGTGGACGAGATTTTCGACCAATGCACCGATGCGGACACAGCGTTCTTCTTCAAACAGTGGGGCGGCAAGAACAAGAAGGTGACAGGCCGCACCTATCGTGACCGGCTTTGGGACGATCTTCCCGATTTGAGAATATGAGAGGCCATCTTTGTCGCTAGTGCGACTGCGGCCGGACTAGTGTTTGACACAGCGAAAAAAGTGAAGCCAGTGGCGCGCCGCCTTTGTGATGAAGGCGAACTGGGTCCAAAACAGCCCCTTTGAATACTGTGCGCAGGCGCTCCTTCACGTAGGATTCGATAGCGTTCACATCCGCTCGTCGAACTGCTTGCCCGTTCGTTTCGAATAGGTCTTGGCGCGCACCTTCGTGACCATACCAACGCTCCCGCCAATCGGTTGCTCCTAGAACGCGATCCAGGCTTGCCTGCTTGCTCGGATCGAGCTTTGCTGGGTCATGGGGAGCATTTCGGTAGAGACCTGATAACGGAAAGAAATACCAACAGTCTAAGGCTTCTGTTGCTGCGATGGCCTTTACCGTGTTCCAGGAAACCTCCATGCCGTAGGGGTCGAGAAAGACAACGCCACGAATTCCACGGCCGACAGTCTCCGGTCCGCGCCAATTTGTGCGCTTGCAAAGGCGCTGGACAAGATCGTTAGCATCCCCGTTTCGAGCAATTATCTTGCGATCGGGATACTCAGAGATCAGCTCCTCGAGCTGCGCAAAACGGGAATTATCTTGTTCGATCAGCACGATAGAATGCATCGGCGGGTCGACCTCGATTGCCATCCTGGCTGATCCCCGTGTGGTTACTTCTTCTGGTTCTGCCATTTCTGAACCGAAGAGAGGAAGACCGGGGCGGACTTCTGTACGGGTCCCCGAGCCGGCAAAAGCGTCGATGTAAACGCAAGCGAAATCCTGATCGCGCAAAGCGATAGCGAAGGCTTGGAGATATTCCTGTAAGCAACGGAGCTTTTTACGGGTGTCTGGCCCCCCAAAGACGTGTGTTACCATCGTCGTCATCCTCCACCCTCGTACATCGATACGCAGAATGAGTGGAGTGTCTAGGAGGAACTATGTCATAGGGGTGTATTTATTGCGCATAGAGGCTGAATTATTTCGTCTACCCAGATATCGACCGCCGTATCGGTGCGCTTTACAGTATCGGGGATGCCATCCTGCAATCTCGTGCCCACTGCGGGTGTAGGCGCCTGCCTTCGCCTACATGGCCGCGCCCCATGGGTGACGCGATTTCCATCAAATCAGGTGTTGAACTTGAACAGCAGCACGTCGCCGTCCTGGACGACATATTCCTTGCCTTCGTCGCGCGCCTTGCCGGCCTCCTTGGCCGCCACTTCGCCGCCCAGCGTGACGTAGTCGTTATAGGCGATGGTCTGGGCGCGGATGAAGCCGCGCTCGAAGTCGGTGTGGATGACGCCGGCGGCCTGCGGGGCCTTGTCGCCCTTGTGGATGGTCCAGGCGCGCGTCTCTTTCGGCCCGGCGGTGAAATAGGTGATCAGGTGCAACAGATCATAGCCGGCGCGGATGACCTTGTTGAGGCCAGGTTCGTCGAGGCCGAGCGAGGACAGGAACTCCATCTCTTCCTCGTCGGAGAGCTGGGCGACTTCGGCCTCGATCGCGGCTGAGATCACCACGGTGCCGGCGCCCTGCGCGGTCGCCATCTTCTCCACCGCCTTGGTGTGCTCATTGCCGGTAGCGGCGTCGGCTTCGGCGACGTTGCAGACATAGAGTACGGGGTGTGAGGTCAAGAGGTTCAGTCCCTGCAGGATGCGCAGGTCTTCCGCTGAAATGCCCTTGAGCAGGATGCGGGTCGGCTTGCCGGCTTGCAGCAGCTCGAGTGCTGCCTCCATCATCGGCAGCACGGTGGTTGCTTCCTTGTCCTTGCTGCCGGCGCGCTTGCGGATCTGCACGATGCGGCGCTCGAGGCTGTCGAGGTCGGCGAGCATCAGCTCGGTCTCGACTGTATCGGCGTCGGCGACAGGGTCGATCTTGCCCTCGACATGGGTGATGTCGTCATCCTCGAAGCAGCGCAGCACATGCACGATGGCGTCGACCTCACGGATGTTGGCGAGGAACTGGTTGCCCAGCCCTTCGCCCTTGGAGGCGCCGCGCACCAGGCCGGCGATGTCGACGAAGGAGATGCGGGTCGGGATGATCTCCTTAGACTTGGCGATTGCGGCGATCTTCTGCAGCCGCGGATCAGGCACCGCCACCTCGCCGGTGTTCGGTTCGATGGTGCAGAACGGATAGTTGGCGGCCTGCGCCGCCGCCGTCCTGGTCAACGCGTTGAAAAGCGTCGACTTGCCGACGTTGGGCAAGCCAACGATGCCGCATTTGAAACCCATGTGTCCGGTCCTATCGGGAAACTAGAAATTTGATGAGGGCTATGGGCGATAGGAGTGAGCAACGTCAAGCCCCGCGGTCCCGATCCTATCGACGCTCAGTCCTTCTTGCCGAACAGTTTCTTCAGCATGGCGGCCATAGGGCCGCTTTCCGGCAGCTTGGCCGGCGCCTGCTGTGGCCGTGCCTGGCGGATGTGGCTTTGAGCTTTCGGGCCCTCAGCCTTCGGCGCCTTTGGCGGCGGCCGGTCGTCGTCGCCGGTTGGCGTTAGTTTGTCGCGCAAGGCCAGCGTCACCCGGTTCATGAAAGAACTGTCGTCGCCCTTGGCCAGCAGCCCGGCATCGTCGGCGATGGTGTCGAGCAGCACGTCCAGCCATTCGCGGTCGGCCTTGGCGAAATCGCCGAGCACATGGGACTGCACCATTTCCCGGACGCCGGGATGGCCGACGCCGATGCGCACGCGGCGAAAGTTCTTGCCGAGATGCTGGTCGAGCGAACGGATGCCGTTGTGTCCGCCGGCGCCACCGCCGACCTTGACCCGCAATTTGCCGGCCGGCAGGTCGATCTCGTCGTAAAAGACGGTCAGCGCCTCGGGGCCGAGCTTGTAGAAGCGCAGGGCTTCGCCGACCGGCTGTCCCGACAGGTTCATGAAGGTCTGCGGCTTGATCAGAAGAATCTTTTCGCCGGCAATCGTGCCTTCGGCGATCAGGCCCTGGAACTTCTTCGACCAGGGCGAAAACGAATGGCGGCGGGCAATTGCGTCCGCCGCCATGAAGCCGACATTGTGCCGGTTATCAGCGTATTTCGCGCCCGGATTGCCGAGGCCTGCAAAGACAAGCATCGTGAACTCCGGGCCCGAAAATTACTTCTCTTCGGCAGCAGGAGCCGCCGCTTCGGGGGCTGCCGCTTCCGCCGTCTCTTCCGTCTCCGGCTTCATCGCCGAGGAGCCGGCAATGGTCGCGATGGTGAAATCGCGATCGGAGATCACCGGCTTGACCCCGGCCGGCAAGGTAACCGCCGAGATGTGGATCGAATCGCCAATGTCGGCGCCGGTGAGATCGACGGTGATGAATTCCGGGATCGCATTGGCCGGGCAGTGGAACTCGACTTCGTGACGCACGATGTTGAGCACGCCGCCGCGTTTGATGCCGGGCGACTTGTCTTCATTGATGAAGTGGACGGGCACGTCGACGTTGACCTCGGTGTCCTTGCCGATGCGCAGGAAGTCGACATGGACCGGGAAATCCTTGACCGGGTCGAGCTGGAAATCCTTGGGCAGAACCTGGATTTTCTTGCCGTCGACATCGATCGTGGCGATCGTGGTCAAAAACCCGCCGCCATGGATTTTGTAGAAGACGTCCTTGTAGTTCAGCGCAATCGCCAGGGGAGGCTGTCTGTCGCCGTAGATAACTGCAGGCACTTTACCGTTGCGGCGAACTGCACGGGCGGACCCCTTACCGACCTGTTCGCGCGCTTCGGCCTTGAGCTCGTATGTATCGTGGCTCATGGCATTTCCTTTCGCGTTTTATGGAGCGTTTGCGGTGGCAGTGTGCCTGGACCGTAAACGTCGAAAGCCGCCAGGCCTGGATGTCCGAATGCCAGAAACCGCATACGCGGAGCTTTGTTCGGGATCACAAGGGAAGGCAGCCTTCCGCCGCGTTGCCTCCAAGGGTGTCTACGCGGGTGGCGGCTCTATAGCGGAAGGCGGGAAAGGGTGCAAGCCATGGCGGGCAAGGGCGGCCGATGCCTGCGTTGGGCGACGCATTGCGCTCAGGCCGACAGGTCGGTGGGCGGATTTGATCCGTTTCCCTTGGCGCCACCGAGCGTGGACAGCGCGCTCAGCAGTTTCGTCCGGTCCTTGCCGATCATGAGCACGCCGCTGTCGGGCGCCAGCAGCGCCGAGAACGGAAGCATGGCAGCGCCGATCGAGGAGGCCTCAGGGCCGAATTGCCCCGACACGATCTCCGGCGCGACGATGCCGATTGCGCTGGCCTGGTTGAACTGCGCCTGCACCCTTGCCAGCAGTTCGAGATGGATCGGCCTGGGCAGGATCGAGTCGAGAACGATGGCCTCGATGTCGATGATGGAGGTGATGGCGATGATCGCCTCGACCAGCGCGCTCGCACAATCGTCGATCCATTCGAACAGCGGCACGCGCGCTTCGGCTGGCAACGGATCGAGTTCCCGCACACGATTAATCACCACGCCGCGCGACCTCAGGTGATTGACCAGCACATAGATCGAGGCGCGATGCAGCAGGCTCTGGTAGCGCGCAGGCTTCGCCGCCACCGAATCGAGGCTTGAGGGCGAGACCGGCAAGGGTCCGAGGGCAGCGCTGTTGCCATGCGGCCCGGTGTGGACCCTGCCGCCTTGCACCAGGCCGCCGCCGACAAAAGTGTCGATCGAGATGTGCATGAAATCGCGGAAGCGGGCGCCGGCGCCCTGGACAAGTTCGGCCAGCGCTGCCGACGTGGCGTCGTTTTCCACGAACACCGGCGTCTTCGCCGGCGTGGCAAAGCAAGTCGTCAGGTCGATCGCTTCCCAGCGGCTGCCGAGATCGTCGGGAAAGCCGAGTTCCTCGCTCCAGCCGCCGAGGAAATAGGGTGAGGCAATGCCGACGCCGACGATGCTGGCATCGCCAAGCCCATCCACCAGCTTTTCGAAGGTGGCCAGCGCCATGTTGCCGGCCTTCAGCACCAGATCAGGATCGGGGAAGCGGTATTCGTGCGACTCTCTTGCGCGGATTTCACCGGCGAAGTCGACCAGAACGGCTTCCAGCGCACGCCGGCCGATCTTGATGCCGACGCTGTAGATGCGTTCCGGTGTCAGCCGGTAAAGCGTGGAGGGCGATCCGCGTTGCCCGAACCTTTTCCCCACTTGCTTTACGAAACCGGAGGATTCCAAGCCGTCGACGATGGCAGCAACCGCCGCCGGCGTCAGGCTTGCCGCGCGCGCCAGATCGGACTTGGACGCTTCCTTGAGGCGGCGGATGGCGTCGAGCACGAAACGCTCATTATAGTGCCGAACTTTGACAGAATTGCTACCTTTCCCTGACAAAACCCGCACTCCCCAAATGTCCCGTTCCCGGCGCGAAGCCCGCAAACCACCTGCGGCCGAGCGCACCCTGCGGTGCCTATGTTGGCGGCGACAGTGCGCGTCGGAGCCATGGAAGTCAATTTTGCCGTTGCGCCCTTGCGCTATTTAATATAGCAAATTGAAAAAATAACTAGACCGGGAGGAGACGTGCTGCACTCGGGCACACAAAGCGAAGCCGACGCTGCGGTGGTGCGGGCTGTTCCCGTTGCGCTGGTTCAGGCGGCGAAGGCTTTCGGCGGCACGATTGCGCTCAAGGACGCCTCCTTCGAATTGCGCTCCGGCGAGGTGCTGGCGCTGCTTGGCGAAAACGGCGCCGGCAAGAGCACCTGCGTGAAGCTTCTGGCCGGTGTGCATTCTCCCACCAGCGGTCATGTCGAGGTTGACGGCAAATCAGCCGTCTTCCATTCGCCGCATGACGCGCAAGCGGCCGGCATTGCGGTCATGCACCAGCATCCTGGCCTGTTTCCCGATCTGTCGGCGGCGGAGAACATCTATCTCGGCCACATGCCGCGCGACCGCTTTGGCGGCATCGACAATGCCGCCATGCTGGCCGGCGCCCGCAAGGTGCTGGCTACCGTCGGGCTCGACGTGCCGGCGGCAACGCGGCTGGGAACACTGCGTACCTCTGAACAACAACTGGTCGAGATCGCCCGCGCGCTGTCGCTGGATGCCCGCGTGCTGATCATGGACGAGCCCACGGCGGCGCTGTCACAGCGCGAGGTCGAGCGGCTGTTTTCCGTCGTTGCCGATCTCAGGCTGCATGGCGTGGCGATGATGTTCGTCGGCCACCGCATGGATGAAATCTTCCGCATCGCCGACCGCATCGCCGTGCTGCGTGACGGGCGCCTGATCGGCGTCAAGCCGAAGGCCGAGCTTGGCCGCGCTGCCGCCATCAGCATGATGGTCGGGCGTGAAGTCACCGACCTCTATCCCGAACGGCGCCATGCCTCAGGCGCGCTGGTGCTGGAGGGGAAGGGACTTTCGCGCGCCGGCGGCTTTACCGGCATCGACCTCAAGCTTCACGCAGGTGAGGTGCTCGGCCTTGGCGGTCTGGTCGGCAGCGGACGCACCGAGATTGCGCGCGTGCTGTTCGGTATCGACCGGCCCGACGCCGGCGAAATCCTGATCGACGGCAAGCCCGTGCAGTTCGCCTCGGCGCGCGACGCCATGGATGCGCGCATCGCCTATGTGTCGGAAGATCGCATGGGCCAGAGCCTGGTGATGGATTTCTCCATCCTCGACAATGCGGTGCTACCTGTTCTCGACAAGGCCGCACAACGCGGTCTCTACGGCACCGACCGCGCCATCGGTCTGGTGGCGGACTGGCTGAAGCGCATGAAGCTGCGCTTTTCCGGCTATGGGCAGCCGGTGAAAGAGTTATCCGGCGGCAACCAGCAGAAGGTGGTGCTGGCCAAATGGCTGCGCACCGAGCCGCGCGTGCTCATCCTCGACGAGCCGACGCAAGGCATCGATGTCGGTACCAAGGCGGAAGTGCATGCAATGATCGTTGACCTTGCCGCGCAAGGCATGGCGATCCTGCTGATCTCGTCAGAGATGCCCGAGCTGATCGGCATGTGCGACCGCATTATCGTGCTGCGCGAAGGCCGCCAGACTGCCGAGTTTTCGCGCGGACAAGCCACGCAGGAAAAGGTACTGGAAGCGGCGACCAGGACCGATGAACGTGCCGGCCAGGCAGCGCAGATAGAACGCGCCGCCGAGGAGGAAAAGGCAAAAGGACCGTTCGATTTTCTGAAGCGGCGGGAATTCGGCCTGCTTGCGGCGATGCTCGCCGTCGCCATTCCGGTCACCATCATCAACCCGCGCATGGTGAGCGCGGCGAACCTCACCGCTGTGTCGATGGACGCGGCCTTGCTGATTGTCGCCGCACTGGCGCAGATGCTGGTGCTGATCACCCGCAACATCGACCTGTCGATCGCAGCTGTGATCGGCCTCTCCGCCTATATGGCGGCCAGCATGGTTCAGGCCTATCCCGGATTGGACATCGGCATCGGCCTGATCACCGCCTGCGCGGTCGGCGGCTTTGCCGGACTGCTCAACGGCCTTGTCGTTACCAGGGGAAAGATCCCGGCCATCGTCGTTACGCTGGCTTCGATGTCGATCTTCCGCGGCTTCAACTCGATCTGGGCGGCGGGCGACCAGGTCAGCGCCGACGAAGTCACGCAAGCCTGGCTCGACATGACCGGGCTGAAGATCGCCGGCGTGCCGCTGATCGTCGTCATCGCCATTCTCATCCTGTGCGCCGGCTATGTGCTGCTCTATCGCACCGCAACCGGACGCGAGCTGTTTGCCACCGGCTCCAACCCGGACGGCGCACGGCTGATCGGCATTCCGGTCGACCGGCGCATCCTGCTGGCCTTCGGCATGGCCGGCTTGCTCGGCGGCCTGTGCGGGGCGCTGTGGGCATCGCGCTATGCCACCATCGATGCCCGCGTCGCGCTCGGCTTCGAGCTCACGGTGATCGCCTCTGCAGTGGTCGGCGGCGTCGCCATCCGCGGCGGCTCGGGCACGCTGCTCGGCATCATCCTTGGCGCGCTCACGCTCTTGGTCATCAAGAACGGGCTGACGCTGGTGCGTGTCGACCCGCTCTGGCTGCAGGGCGTCTATGGCCTGGTGATCCTGGTTGCCATCGGCATCGACACCTTCATCGCGCGGCGTGCCGAACAGGCAAGACAGGCGAGGGCGAGATGAGAAAGTTTATCCGCTCGATCGACTTCTGGGATCTGCTGCTGGCGACCGCCTGCCTCGCCGTCTTTATCTATGCGGCGGCCTTCGTGCCGAATTTCGTTTCCGGCTTTAACCTTTCTCAGCTGGGGGCGAGCGCCTCGGAAAAGGCGTTGCTGATCCTGCCGATGACGCTGCTCATCATCACCCGCGAGATCGACCTGTCGATCGCCTCGGTGCTGGCGTTGACATCCGTGATTTTTGGCCTGCTCGTCCAGGGCGGCGTGCCGACGCTGGCCGCCATTCCGCTGACGCTCGTCTTCGGCGGCCTGCTCGGCGCCTTCAACGGCTATCTGGTGTCGGGCCTCGGGTTGCAGTCGCTGGTGGTGACGCTCGGCACCATGGCGCTGTATCGGGGCATTGGCTACATCCTGCTCGGCACCGGTTCGGTCAACATATTGCCGCCGGCGGTTGTCGATTTCGGCATCAGCAATCTGCCGGGCACACAAATCCCGTGGACCATCGTGCCGTTCCTGCTGCTGGCGCCGATCTTCGCGGTGGTGCTGCAGAAGACGCCGACCGGCAAGCGCATCTATGCGCTTGGCGGCAGCCCCGAAGTGGCGCGCTATTCCGGCATCGGCACGCGCCAAATGGTGCTGAAGCTTTTCGTCGTTTCGGGCCTCGTCGCGGCCATCGCCGGCATCGTCTACACCGCGCGCCTTTCCAACGCCCGCGCCAACAATGCGCTCGGCATGGAACTCGACGTCATCACCATCGTGCTGCTCGGCGGCGTCAGCGTCTTCGGTGGTAAGGGGCGGCTCACGGGGGTCATGCTGGCGCTGCTGTTGATCGCCATCATCCGCAATGTGCTGGCGCTCAACCAGATCGGCGGCGACGCCCAAGGCATGATCATCGGCCTGCTCCTGATCGGCTCGCTGCTGGTCGGCAATTACTGGCGCTCCCTGGAGGAGCGGCTGTCAAGATCGCGCGTCCTGCGCGAAACCAAGGGGTGATCTCGGGCCCCTTTCTTCAAGCCCGAATTCTGACGGAGGAGACACAATGAAAGCGTTTAGAATAGCCCTGCTCGCATCCGCGGTTCTGCTTGCGCCGGCCTCGCTGGCCTACAGCCAGGAATGCGCCAAGGAACCGGTGACCGTCGGCTTCCTGCCCAAGCTCGACACCGATCCCTACTTCAAGGTGGCTTTCGGCGGCGCCGAAGAGGCGGCGAAGGAAATTGGCGGCACCGCCACCCAGGTTGCCCCTTCGCAAGCGACGGCCGAGGCACAGATCGAATTCATCAACAGCCTTGTGTCGCAGAAGGTCGGGGTCATCGCTATCGCCGGCAACGACGCCAATGCGGTTGCGCCTGCGCTGAAGCGCGCCGTTCAGCAAGGCGTCCGGGTGATCTCGTACGATTCCGACGTCGCGGCCGATGCGCGCGCGGTGTTCGTGAACCAGGTGAAGGGCGACAGTCTGGCCGAAATGATGCTGGAAAGCGCATTCAACCTCAGCGGCGGCGAAGGCGAGTTCGCCATCCTGTCGTCGACGCCGACGGCGACCAACCAGAACGCCTGGATCGACTTCATGAAGGCGAAGATGGCGGCAGAGCCGAAATACGCCAAGATGAAACTGGTGCAGGTCGCCTATGGCGAGGAGAGCGAGCAGGTCAACCAGCAGCAGGCCTTGGCGCTGGTGCAGGCGTTTCCGGATCTCAAGGTGATCATCGTGCCGGCAGGCATTGGCCTTCCGGCGGCCGCGCGCGCACTCGAGGAAGCCGGCATGATCGGCAAGGTCAAGCTGACCGGCCTTGCGCCGGCCACTTTGATTTCGAAATACATCAAGGATGGCTCTGCCCAGGATATCTGGTGGAATGTCACCGATCTCGGCTACCTGACCTATCAGGCGGCCCAGGCGCTGGCGCAGTGCAAGATCACCGGCAAGGAAGGTGAGAAGTTCACGGCGGGCAGGCTCGGCGAATACACGATCGGGGCCAGCGGCGAACTGATCCTTGGCCCGGCCAAGATCGTGACGCCGGAAAACCTGGCCGAGTTTAAGTTCTAAGCCTCCCAAGGCCCGGCGGGCGCCGGTTCAAGCCGGCGCCCGCTCGTTCAATTGTCAGTCGAAAAGCGTGAGGGCGACGATGAAACTCTTGCTGGCAGGCGAGACCTTCGCGGCGACGACGTCGGTCGCTGCCGGCGGCGACGTTCTGACAAGTGCGACATGGGTGAATGGCGCGACGGCCTTCAATGCCGCCCTTGCCGCAGAGCGCATAGCGGTGACGCAGATCGGTGGCGATCGCTGCGCGGCCGAATTTCCGTATGACCTCGACGCGCTGGCCGAATACCAGGCGGTGGTGATCTCCGATGTCGGCGCGCTGACCTTGCTGGTCACGCCGGAGGCCCGCGCCGGGCGCATTGGCGTCAACCGCCTCGAGGTCCTCAAGGCCTATGTCGAAGGCGGCGGCGGGCTGATGCTGGCCGGAGGCTATATGGGATTCCAGGGTATGTTCGGCACGGCGCGTTTCCACGACACCCCGGTCGAGGACATCCTGCCCGTGCGCTGCCTGCCATTCTCGGACGGGCTGGAAGTGCCGCAAGGCCTGCAGCCGTCGATCCTTCAGGCGTCGCATCCGATCCTTGCCGGTGTCGCGGGTCCGTTGCCGCCGATCCTCGGCATGAACAAACTCGATTTCAGGCGCGACGGCTCGTCCCAGCTTCTGGCGACCTGCCAGTATCGCGGCACCGACTGGCCGCTGCTGGCGGTTCGTGAGCATGGCCGTGGCCGCACCGTCGCGTGGGCGACAGACATCGGCCCGCACTGGCTGTCGCAGGATTTTTTGGGATGGCCGCTCTACGGCATATTGATGGCCAACATCATGCGCTGGCTGGCCGGCAAGGATTAAGCCTGGCGTGTTTGTAGGGCAGCTAGTCCGGCTTGCTGCTCAACGCTTCGCGCAGCGCCTGGATCCGCCGATTCAAGGCATCGAGATCAGCCATCGTCATGCCCGAGCGTTCGATCAGGGTTTCGTTGAGGCAGTTGCACTGGACGAGCAGCGCGCGGCCGGCAGGCGTCAGGTCGACCTGCACTTGGCGCTCGTCCGTCTGGCTGCGCTGGCGGGTGACGAGACCGGCCTGTTCCATGCGCTTCACCAGCGGCGTGATGGTGCTCGATTCCAAAGCGAGCCTGTGCGCAATCGAGCCGACCGACATCCCGCCGGCTTCGGCAAGTGCGTTCAGCACGAGATATTGCGGATAGGTGATGCCCATCTCGTCCAGCATGGGCTTGTAGGTGCGATTGATTGCCATGCTGGTGGCGTAAAGCGTGAAGCAGAGCTGGTTGTCCAACGGGAGAGGCACGAGGCATTCCTTTGCCGACTGAGCACATCAATATGTACCACGAAAAATGATATCGCGATACATATTTTCTGTAGACAAGGATTTGGACCTGCGCTAGTCGTATGGTTATCGCGATATTGATTATCGCGGAAGCAATCAATGGAGAGCGAGATGACCAAGCCCGGCAGCAGCACGATCACCACCAAGGACGGCACCGAAATTTTCTACAAGGATTGGGGAACGGGACAACCCATCGTCTTCCATCACGGCTGGCCGCTGAGCAGCGACGACTGGGACGCCCAGATGCTGTTCTTCCTGTCCAAGGGCTATCGCGTCATTGCCCATGACCGGCGCGGCCATGGCCGCTCCACCCAGACCGATACCGGCAACGAGATGGACACCTACGCCGCTGATGTCGCGGAGCTTGCGGCGCATCTCGACCTCAAGGACGCGATCCATGTCGGCCATTCCACCGGTGGCGGCGAAGTGGCCCGCTATGTCGCGAAGTACGGTTCCGGTGGCCGTGTCGCCAAGGCCGCACTGCTCGGCGCGGTGCCGCCGGTCATGCTGAAGACGGCGGCCAATCCGGGTGGCCTGCCGATCGAGGTGTTCGATGGTTTCCGCTCCGCCCAGGCAGCCAACCGCGCCCAGTTTTTCCACGATATTGCGGCCGGCCCGTTCTACGGCTTCAACCGCCCCGGCTCCCAGGTATCGCAGGCTGTCGTCGAGAATTGGTGGCGCCAGGGCATGATGGGCGGCACCAAGGCGCATTATGATTGCATCAAGGCGTTCTCGGAAACCGACTTCACCGACGATCTGAAGGCCATCGACGTGCCGGTGCTGGTCATGCATGGCGACGACGACCAGATCGTTCCGATCGCCGACTCCGCGCTGCTGGCTGTCAAGCTCCTCAAGAAGGGCGAGCTCAAGGTCTACAAGGGTTTTCCGCACGGCATGGCGACCACCCACGCCGATGTGATCAACGCCGACCTGCTGGCGTTCTTCAAGGCGTAGAACCGTTCAGTTGAATAGACATCGTCCAGTCGGATAAGCAAGGCACCCGCCGCCGGGCGGGTGCCTTTGCTTTCATCGAAATGTCAGCGAGGCGGTGCCTTATTTATCGAGAAAACCAGTGATCAGCTTGACGGTCGCGTCGGGATTTTCCTCCATGATCCAGTGACCGGAGTCGGGCACGATGCCGCTCGTTACATCGGTCGCAACAAGCCGCAGGAGATCGGCCTGCGTAGTGCCGGCGGATTTTTCACCGCCGACAGCCAGTACCGGCATGGTCAGTTTGCCGCCGGCGGCAAGCATCGCCTGGTTGTCGATCGCGTCCTGGTCAAACGCCTTGAACTGCTCGAAGGCGTCATGCATCGCATGCGGGCGGGCATAGAGTTTGGCGTAGTGCCTGCGCGTCGCCTCGTCGATCTTCTTGGGGTCAGCCGACAACTCGTTGTAGAAGCGGTCGAGATAGATGCGCTCGCGCCCCGCGACCAGCCGCTCCATATCAGGGCCGCGGAAGTTGAAGTGCCAAAGCAGCGGGCTTTGCTTGATCTTTTCCCAGTCGCCTATGCCGGGCAGCGGCGCGTCGATGATAACCCATTTGGTGATGCGCTTGGGATACTGAGCGGCGAGCGCATAGCCGACCATGTTGCCGATGTCGTGGGTGACGAGATCTGCCTTGTCGATCTTCAGGGCATCCAACACGCCGGCGATGTCGACGGCCTGGTTCTTCTTGGCGTAGCCCGCTTCCGGGTGGGCCGACAGACCCATGCCGCGCAGGTCCGGCACGATGACGGTGTGGTCCTTTGCGAGGGCGATGGCCGCGGCGCCCCACATGTCTCCGGTATCGGCAAAGCCGTGCAGCAGCACGACGGCGGGACCCTTGCCGCCAACGCGCACATAGAGTTTGGTGCCGTTGGTTTCGACGGACTGCGTCTTGAAACCCGGCGGAAAGGGAACGATGCGTGCCGTCGCCGGCAAGGTAACAAGAAGCACACCCAATACGGCCAATACGATCTTGCGCATGTCATCCCCCAGAGACGTCGAAGGCCCCAAGCCTTCGTTGATGACTATCTCTAGCAGGCTTTTCAACCAGCGCATGGTGAAAGAATCACAGAGGGCGCAGCAATGCCGCGCCCTGCGTCAAATCCGCAAAATCGACCGGTTTTATCTGGCCGCCGCTTGCGCCTTCCTGGCTTCCTTCATGTTGGGCAGGAACACCGTCAGCAGGCCGAGCAGCGGCAGATACGAGCAGATCTGGAAGACGAAATCGATGCCCTTCATGTCGGCGACGACGCCGAGCACGGCGGCTGCAATGCCGCCCATGCCGAAGGCGAAGCCGAAGAAGATCCCGGCGATGGTGCCGACACGTCCCGGCACCAACTCCTGCGCAAACACGACGATGTTGGAGAAGGCCGAGGACAGGATCAGGCCGATCAGCACCGTCAGCACCATCGTCCATTCGAAATTGGCGTAGGGCAGCGCCAGCGTGAACGGCAGCACGCCGACGATCGAGAACCAGATCATCGCCTTCTGGCCGTAGCGGTCGCCGAACGGTCCGCCGAGCAGGATGCCCAGCGCCGAGGCGCCGAGGAACAGGAACAGCATGACCTGGCTCATCTGCACCGACACGCCGAACTTATGGATGGAATAGAAGGTGTAGTAGCTGGAGAGCGAGGCGATGTAGGCATTCTTGGTCAGCACCAGCAACGTCAGGACGATGAGCGCACCCATCACTTTCTTGCGCGGGAAGGGGGAGACGAAGCTTGCCGCCTTGCGATTGCCCTGCGCGGCGCGCATCCGGCTGTACCAGCCGCCGACCCGCGACAAAACGATGATGCCGATCAGAGACCCGACAGCGAACCATGAAATGCTGGTCTGGCCGAAGGGCACAACGATGAAGGCAGCGAGCAGCGGCCCCATCGACTGGCCGAAATTGCCGCCGACCTGGAACAAAGATTGCGCCAGGCCAAAGCGGCCGCCGGAGGCAAAGCGGGCAATGCGCGAGGATTCCGGATGGAAGATCGCCGAGCCGATGCCGATCAGCGAGGCGCCGACCAGAAGCAGCGCATAGTGGCCGGCATAGGCCAGAACGATCAGGCCAATCAGCGAGGACGCCATGCCGTAGGGCAGCGAATAGGGCATTGGCCGCTTGTCGGTGATCATGCCGATGACCGGCTGCAGCAGCGACGCCGTGACCTGGAAGGTGAAGGTCAGAAGACCGATCTGCCAGAAATCGAGACCGTAATTCTCTTTCAGCAGCGGATAGATCGCCGGCAGCAGCGATTGCATGATGTCGTTGATGCCGTGGCAAAAGCTCACCGCCAGAATGACGGTGAAGGCGGTCGCCTGGGCTGAAGGGAGGCTGGCGCTTGGCTGCGGTGCAATGCTGGTGGCTGTCGTATCGGTCAAGGCAGGCTCCGAGGTCTTTTTGGCGGGTGTTTGCCCGCGGGCAGGCTTGGCGGCCGCTCCCGCGGACCGCCTTAAGGACGCTCGTCTGAAGCGCTTGGGCGACGCCCCTGCGGAGCGCCTTGGGGATGGCTGCCTTATAAGCCGCTTGCGAGGCGACTTCTTTCGTGGTTTGGTCCAATAGTTTCGCAAGTGGGCCATAGCCGATGCCACATGGCAGGGACATCTTCCGCGCCGGCAATGCCGATCTCGGCCGATTGCACGAAAGCCGCTGGCAGTGGCTGGAGGAGGTTTCCGGGCCGGCGGTGGCTTTGCCGACCGAATATCCCGACGGTTACCTCGTGCCGCAACACCGCCACAGCCGCAGCCAGCTGCTGCATGCGCTGGTCGGTGTCGTGCTGGTGACGACCAGGTACGGGCGCTGGATGGTGCCGCCCGACCACGCAATGTGGATACCGGCCGGCACCGAGCATTCTGTCGAAATGCTGGGCGATGTCTCGATGCGCTCGGTCTATGTCATGCCGGGCGCTATCCCCGGCCTGCCGGAAGGTTTGCGCGTCGTCGGCATCACCGAGCTGATGCACAGCCTGATCGTCGAATCGGAAAAGCTGCCGCAAGGCGGCGAACTGGAAGGCCGCGGCGGGCTGATCATGAACCTGTTGCTGCACGAGATCCCGACCTTGCCGGAACGGCCGCTCGGGCTGCCGTTCCCGTCCGACCCGAAGCTGGCGGCGCTCTGCCGACGCTTTGTCGCGGCACCTTCGCCGCACGCCACGATCGACGAGTGGGCGGATGCCGCAGGCATGAGCCGCCGTTCGTTCACCCGCGCCTTCCAGCGCCAGACCGGACTGTCCTTGTCGACTTGGCGCCAGCAGGCCTGCCTGTTTGCGGCCCTGCCCAGGCTCGCCGATGGCGAGCCGATCACCAGGGTGGCGCTCGACCTCGGTTATGACAGCGTGCCGGCATTCATAACCATGTTCAAGCGCATGCTCGGCGCCTCGCCGCGCGGCTATATGCGCGGCGCCCGCGACGAAGGCATGCGGCGGGCTCAGCCTCGACTTGAGGCCCCGGCGCCGTAGCGCCAGGAAAAGCCCGCAGTACTTTGCCGTAGGCCCTAGTCCAGCTGAACGCCGCTGGCCTTGACGATCGGTTCCCATTTGGCGAGTTCGGCCTTCACATGCACTCCAAGCTCTTCCGGGGTGGAGGCCACGATCGAGGCGCTGAACTGGGCCATGCGGGCGATCACATCAGGGTCTTTCAGGGCTTCAACTGCCGCCTTCTGAAGAACGGCGACGGCCTCGGGCGGCGTGCCTGCGGGCGCGAACAGAGCGTTCCAGCTGTAGGTTTCATAGCCGGGAATGGTTTCGGCAATGGCCGGTATGTCGGGGAAGGAGGGAACGCGCTCCTTGGTGGTGACGCCAAGCGCTCTCAGCGTCCCGCTCTTGATATGGCCCGATGAAGAGGGGAGGTTGTCGAACATCATCGGCACCTGATTGCCGATAACGTCGTTCAAGGCCGGTCCGGCGCCCTTGTAGGGAATGTGCTGCATGCTGACGCCGGCCATCGTCTTGAAAAGCTCGCCGGAGAGATGGAGCGGGGTGCCATTGCCTGATGAGGCGTAGGCATATTTGTCCGGGTCCTTCTTCAGCATCTCGATCAGTTCCTTGACGTCCTTGGCAGGGAATTCAGGGTTCACGACCAGGACGTTTGGCACCAGCACGAGCAACGATATCGGCGCAAAATCCTTCTCCGCATCGTAGGGCTTTGTCTTCAGGATCAGCGGGTTGAGCGCGTGGGTTGCGACCGTGCCCATCAGGATCGTGTAGCCGTCCGGTTCGGCTCGGGCGACCTGGGCAGCGCCGATGCTGCCCCCGGCGCCGCCGACATTTTCGACGACAATCTGCTGGCCCAGCTTTTCGGACATCTTGTTGGCGACTAGGCGCGCGACCAGATCCGTCGAGCCACCGGCGGAAAAGGGGACAACCATGGTGATGGTCCGGTCCGGAAAATCGGCGGCCCAGGCCGCCGGTACTGAAAGGGTGGCTGCAATGGAAACCGCGAGCCCGAGCAAAGTCCTACGCCGCATCTGCTACTCCTCCGTTGATTGGAGGGGCAGTATGGCCATGGTGAACTCCTCGCACAATGCAACCATGGACTGACTGCCCGCCTCAGGAGATCGGGCTTGACACCGATGCTTCGGTTGGCGTGCGCGAGAACGCCTCACCCCTCAGTTCAATCAGCCTTGGTCCAGCTGAAAACAAGCCATTTGTATCGTGACGTCTCTTCAGGCTCGGCCGTGTAGGTCATCTGCATGTCGCCGCCCTCGGTGTAGATGTCGAGCCTGGGTGCCGTGTCCAGTTCGAGCCACACGGAATCGTTCTTGAACGACCATGTCCCGCACCAGACGCAAGGCCCCGATGCCGGGTCACCCGGTTGGTGAAAATTGTAGCGGCCGTCCGCCGTGATCTCCAGATAGTCGAAGGCGCCATAAAAGGCGGTCACAGTCTGCTGAAATTCGGTCGCAGACGCTTCCTGGTCGGGCTTCGCCGGCTCTTTCAGATCACGCGGTGGCCGGATTGCGGACCCTGCGATGCTCCATTTGCCGATGAAATCCTTTTCGGTGGGAAGATATTCCGTTTGCGCCTGCGCGGTCGAAACCGGAGCGATTGTCGGCGCATAGGCCGCGCTGGCGATGCCGATTGCGAGAAGCATTCCTGCGATGCCTGCAGCCTTGATTCGATTGCGCATCAGCTGGCTCCTTTCACGACGGTTTGGGGCAGATTCCAAAAAGGAGATTACCCCCGAGCCAGGCCCGTGGGCACGCTTTTGGGCAACATGGATTAATCGAACAGGCTCGACACGGACTCTTCGGTCGCCGTGCGCGAAATCGCCTCGCCCATCAGGTCGGCGATGGAGATGACGCGGATATTCGGGGCGTCGAGCACGCCTTGCGTCGGCTGGATGGAATCGGTGATCACCAGTTCCTGCAGCTTCGAGCCGCTGATCCGGGCGACCGCACCGCCCGACAGCACGCCGTGGGTGATATAGGCGGTGACGCTGGTAGCGCCGTTGGCGAGCAGCGCATCGGCGGCGTTGCACAGCGTGCCGCCGGAATCGACGATGTCGTCGATCAGCAGGCAATCCTTGCCGGCGACCGCGCCGATGATGTTCATCACTTCGGATTCACCGGGACGTTCGCGGCGCTTGTCGACGATGGCCAGTTGTGCGTCGAAGCGTTTGGCGAGCGCGCGGGCGCGCACCACGCCGCCAATATCGGGCGAGACGACGACGACATTGGCAAGCTGTTTGTATTTTGCCTTCACGTCGCGGGCCATCACCGGCACCGAGAACAGATTGTCGGTCGGAATGTCGAAAAAACCCTGGATCTGGCCGGCATGGAGGTCGAGCGTCAAGACGCGGTCGACGCCAGCGCGGGTGATCATGTTGGCGACCAGCTTGGCCGAGATCGGTGTGCGGCCCGAGGCCCGGCGATCCTGCCTGGCGTAACCGAAATAGGGGATGACCGCGGTGATGCGCTTGGCCGAGGAGCGCATGAAGGCATCGATCATGATGAGCAGTTCCATCAGATGATCGTTGGTCGGGAACGAGGTCGACTGCAGGATGAAGACATCCTCGCCGCGCACGTTTTCCTGGATTTCGACGAAGATTTCCTGATCGGCGAAGCGTCTGACGCTGGCCTTGCCCAGCGGGACATTGAGATAGCGGGCGACCGCTTCGGCCAGCACCCGGTTGGAATTGCCCGCGAAAAGCTTCATGCACCGTTCCTGGCGAAGGATGGGGAGGTCCTCTTAATCGGGCTTGTAGCGAGCCGTGCCGGTATTGCAAGCCTCGTTGACGGGAATCCGCCGGCTAATCTCAAAAACGTCAACAGTGAACGGAAGCCGGTAACAGGCGGATCAGCCGGCGCTGCCGCCGAGCCAGGCCGCGAACTGGTCGATCGTCTGGTCGGCGATCGCCTGCATGGTAGCGGGTGCAACCGCGGGCCAGCCTTCGGCGGCATTGACCGAGGGCGCCTTCTGCTGGCCATTGATGCGGTGTAGCCGGTTGCCAGCGGGGTCATAGACGTCCCAGACATAGATAACGGTGGTATCCTTGCCTTCCGTCATGGTCGAGAAGTAGCCCTTCAGCACATGGGTGGCGGCCTGGTCGGCGCTGCCGGCAAGGGTGATGCCGCGCTGCTTGGCGCGTGTCTGCAGTTCGGCCGTCAGCGGCGTTGCCGCTTCCACGGAGGCGCCGACGATCGGCGCGATCTGCAGCCGGGTCTTCGACAAAGCGGCGGCGCTCTGCGCGGGGTTGGCGGGTGTCGTGGCGCCGACGGCCGGCGCTGGTGTGGCGGCGGGCGCGATGCCCGGGGCAGCCAAGGGCTGAGCCGGTTGGGCCGAGGCTGCCGGCGGCGTGATGGCGGACGGCTCAAGGACGTCCTTGGCATTGGTGCAAGCGGCCAGCACAAGCGCTGCGAGCAATGACACGGTCGTCACATGCGATCGTCTCATCTGCCCGAAAACTCCTTAGTCGCGAACGCCCCCGCGTGGACCAACCATTATGGATTCACTGTACGATCAAGTCGAGATCATGGCGTGAAAGCGGCTTCGGCTGGGATTCGGTGGTCAGGTAGGTGCGGCCAAGCGTCATCGCCGTCTCGGTTTCGGAGTCCATGATGATCATGTGCGCGAACAATGTCATGTTGGGCGCGATCGGCTCGGGATTGCCCTGGTAGAACATCGGCATGTCCATCCAGGACGGGGTGAAGCGGGCGCCGACGGAATAGCCGCAGGCGTTCAACCGATGCTTGGTCAGGCTGTGCGCCTCCAGCGTGCGGGCATGCGCGTCGAAGACGTCGCCGAAGGTGTTGCCGGGCGTCATCGCCTTCTCGACCGCCAGAAGAGCCGCGCGGGCGGCGTCGAACAGCTCCTGATGGCGCTTCGACGCCTTGCCGGTCAGCACGGTGCGCATCATCGGCGCGTGATAGTGATGGAACACGCCGGCCCATTCGAGCGTCAGCTGATCGTTCTTGGTCAGCTTGCGGCGCCCGGCCTTGTAGCGGCAGAGCAGCGCGTCGATGCCCGAGCCGATGATGAATTCATTGGCCGGATAGTCGCCGCCGCCGGCAAACACCGCGCCCTGCATGGCGGCAAGGATCAGCGCTTCGTCGCCGCCCTGCTTGATCAGCGGCAGGGCCGCTTCGAGCGCGTCGTCGGAAAGGTTGGCGGCCTTTTCGGCCTTGGCGATTTCAGCCGGGCTCTTGAACAGGCGCAGACGGCCGACAATACCGGAGGCGTCGGCGATCTGGCCGAAGGTCTGCAGCTGCTCGTCGACGCGGCGGCCATTGAAGGCGGTCAGGCCATGGGTGTCGTATTCGACGCCGATGCGGGCGCCGAGGAGATTGAGGTCGTTGAGCAGGTTGCGCAGGTCGACCGCCGGGTTGGCGCCGTCGCGGTCGGTCCACAGCACGATGTTGTCGATGATCGATGTGTGGCGCGCCTGGCGCAAATCGGCCGAGCGGGTGAGCAGCACCATCGAGCCGTCAGCCTTCACAACCAGGCACTGGAAGAAACAGAAGCCGAACGTGTCGTAGCCGGTTAGCCAGTACATGCTCTCCTGGGCGAAAAGCAGTACAGCATCGAGCTTCTTTTCCGTCATCTCGATCATCAACCGGTCACGCCGGGCGTCAAATTCCGACCGTTCGAAATGCAGCGCCATTATCCGTTCTCCAAAACAATTGCCGAAACCTGCCGACCGTAGTCCGGTTCCTTGCGATGCGTCGCGCGCCGGTAGGAAAAGAAGAGATCCTCCTCGGCATAGGTGCAGCGGCCAAGCCCCTGCGCGGTCACGCCAGCCTTCTTCAGCCGGTCGACCGTATAGAGGTTGAGATCGAACATTGCATGCGCCGGATTGGCCGAAGGCGCGAAATAGCCGATGTTTTCGGCATCGGCTTCGACGAAACGGGCGACGAATTCCGGCCCGACCTCGTAATTGTCGGGGCCGATCGAAGGACCGAGAACCGCAATGATGCGCTCACGGCGGGCGCCGAGGCTTTCCATCGCGGCAATGGTGTTTTCAAGCACACCGGTGAAAGCGCCCTTCCAGCCGGCGTGTGCAGCGCCAATGATGCGCGCTTGCGCATCGGCGAACAGCACCGGGCCGCAATCGGCCGTCGAGGCGCCGATGGCGATGCCCGGCCGGTCGGTGACGATGGCGTCGGCCTTGGGCCGCGGGCCGGGAAAGGGTTCCCTGGCAATAACGACATCGGGCGAGTGGACCTGATGCGCGGTCAGGAGATGGCTGGCCGGCACACCCATCCAGGCAGCGACGCGGCGGCGGTTCTCGGCGACCAGCATCTGATCGTCATCCGACCCGGTGCCGATGTTAAGTCCCTGATAGATGCCGCCGGAGACGCCGCCGATACGGGTGAAATAGCCATGGCGGATACCTCGCGGCTTGGCCGCTTCCAGCAGCGGCGAGCGAACAGGATCCGGTTTGGTCTGATTCAGCATGGATGGGTTTGTTGTCCGCGCCGGCGTTTTCGTCAAGGCGAAGTTCGGCCGAGTGATTGCGACAGTGCTGCTGCGTCGACTTTGCATTGGCCAAAAGCAGGCATGCGACCACAAGCGACATGGCGGGACGGCTTGTAACGATCTCTGAGGGTCAGACTGGCTGATGCGGCAGGATTTTCAGGATTTTGAACAGCGTGCCCATGCCGTCGGGTCCGGCCAGGCGCTCGACGGCATCGGCAATGGTTTGTCGTGCCTCTTGGCTTGCCTGGCTGCCCAACTGGCCAGCTCGCTCAAGCAATCCCATGCCAAGCAGAAAGTCGCCCTGCGTCGCCAATTCCACATCGAGGCCATGCGCCCGCACGACGGCGGCCAGTGCCGCGAAGTCGACATGGGCGGTGAGATCGGCTTCGCCGGGATTGGCCAGCACATCTTCTGGGGCGTGCCTGCGCACGGCCTGCAATGTGTCGCCGAAACCGGGCTGGAGATGGCCGTAATCAGGGAACAGCCCGGCGCCGCCGTGGTCGGCCATGCGTTCGGCAATGGTCGCCATCAGTGCCGCGCGGGCCGGTGCTATTTCGAAAATAGAGCCTTGTGGCGCCTCGGCGGCGTCTTCCGGCAGCAGCATCGCCTCGACCGAGCCGGCGCCGGCGAAGAAGCTCAACTCGTCTGAGACATCGAGGCCGATCACCCGTTCGCGCCAGCCGGCGCCGGCGCGGATGAACTGGCGGATCGGCACAGCGTCGAACAATTCGTTGCCGACAATCAGCAACGGCGCCTGCGGTAGTGTGGCGATGGTTTCGTGCCAGCCGAGCTCAACCGAAGTTTCGGCAAGCGTCTGCTTCTGGATTTCGGTCAGCCGCGGACTGGTCTCGACCAGAGCGAAGGAGGCTCGGGCGGCGATAGCCGGATCGAGCCGCGTCAGGGTGCGAAGCATGTCCTTCATCAGCGTGCCGCGGCCAGGCCCGATCTCCGCGATGGTGACCGGCAGGGGTCGGCCGATCGCCAGCCAGGCCTGATAGAGCCAGACGGCGACGAGTTCGCCGAACATCTGGCTGATCTCGGGTGCGGTGACGAAGTCGCCGGCGGCGCCGAACGGCTCGCGCGTGGTGTAGTAGCCGTCGCTGGGATCGAACAGGCAGAGCGCCATGTACTCGTTGACGGGGAGGGGGCCGAGCGCGCCGATCAGGTCGACGATGCGGGTCTTCAGCCGTGTCATGCCGGCTGTGGTTGCGGCGCCGGTTTGGCTGTGGCCATCGCCCAGATGCCGGCCAGCACCATCGGCAGCGACAGCACCATGCCCATGGTGAGCCAGCCGCCGAGGAGGTAGCCGAGCTGCTGGTCGGGCTCGCGGAAGAACTCTACGAAGATGCGTGACAGGCCGTAGCCGCAAATGAAGGCGCCGCCGACAAAGCGCGGCGTCTTCAGCTTCAGCCGCGAATGGGTGAGGAAGCGCAGGACCAGGAACAGCACCGCGCCCTCGAGCAGCGCTTCGTAGAGCTGGCTCGGATGGCGAGGCTCCAGGCCCGCGACACAACCCGCCACGGTCTGCTGGAGACGCTCGTTGCAGAAGACGACGCCCCACGACACGTCGGTCACGCGACCCCAGAGTTCGGCATTGACGAAGTTCGCGATGCGGACGAGGCCGAGCCCGACCGGCACGCCGGCTGCCACCACGTCGAACAGCGTCCAGGTGCGGATGCCGCGCTTGAGGGAAAACAGCGTCATGGCGAGGATGACGCCAAGCAGGCCGCCATGGAACGACATGCCGCCCTGCCAGACGGCGAAGATGTCGAGCGGGTGGTCGATATAGCGCTTTAAATCGTAGAAAAGCACATAGCCGGTGCGTCCGCCGAGCACGACGCCGACGGCGGCCCAGACGATGAAATCGTCGAGGTCGATCGGCTTCATCGGCAAGACGCCATCAGGCCACAGCCTTGTGTTGGTGACGAGCCGCTTGGCGTACCACCAGGCGAACAGGATGCCGACGATATAGCCGATGCCGTACCAGTGCACCGCCAGCGGGCCGATCTGAACCAGGATCGGGTCGATGTTGGGGAAGGACAGCGACGCCATCGGCAGCGGGAAATAGTCGTTCAACAGGATCTCCTGGGAGGGCTCGCGTTAGGGCGCGGACCATGCGGCAGGGTTTTGGCGGGGTCAAGGCAAGGTGACGACAGCCTGATCGTCAGAGATAATGGGCTCAACCCTGCGGCTTGCCGGCGACCAATTGCCTGAGCGCATCGTTGATCCTGTCTTGCCAGCCGGGGCCATCTTCCTGGAAATGGTCGAGCACGGCGCGATCGATCCTGATCGAGACAAGCTCGCGAACGTTTGGTGCGGCGGAGGGTTCGCGAATGGGAGGCGCGGGTTTCTTGACCGGCTTGAAGGCCGCTTCAGCGGCTTCCATCGGATTGGTCGGTCGGCGCGGGGGCGTTGCCATTGGTTGATCCTGAATGAGAGTGACTCTTGCCTGGAGCAAGTCGTGAGGAAAACTAGGCCGCTGGTCTGTGAAGACCAGTAACTTCACTTGGTTCTCTCTGCCATTGCCCTGTATTTGGCTTCAAGCCTGTCCAGCACCTCGTCGCCAGGCTAGACCCGGCCCGCACTGGCATCCGAAATGCCCTTTGCGAGTGCTGCATCGAGTGCTGCAAAGCGCTTCTCCAAGTCCGCACTGTCCGTCACGGCAACCGTCGTTCCAAGAATCCATTTGGGATAATAGCATCTGTCGCCCGGACCGTGAGCCAAATCGCGTCCGACATGAAGCCGCACCAGCTTCAACGTTCTTGCATTCCGCAGGCAGTGCCACTACGTCAATTCCAGCAAGCGAGGATTTGCCATGTCGACCGGACCGAACCGCATTCTCGATGAATTCGCCAAGCTGATGACCGATGCCGCGGGTGCCGCACAAGGCGTGCGCCGCGAGGTGGAGACTGCCTTCAAGGGGCAGGCCGAGCGCATCCTCAACACCATGGATGTGGTGCAGCGCGAGGAGTTCGAGGCTGCCCGCGACATGGCTGCCAAGGCCCGCGAAGAAAACACCAGGCTGGCCGCCCGCATCGATGCGCTCGAGGCCAGGCTTGCCGAATTGACCGGACAGGCCGCACCTGTGGCTGCGGCAAAGCCCAAAGCAAAAAAATAAAATTTGAACTTTTCCACAAAGCACAATCCGAAAAAATGCTTTGCCGTGAATCGTTTACCGGCGATGCATGAATCTTTGTGACAGCGCCTTTCCACATGCTGATGACGCAGTGCGAAAAATTAGGCTGTTCACGCGACTCCCGATCAATAGACTGAATTTGTTGCATGATTCGAGCAGGGTCATGCGGCCGGGCGGTGGGGTCCGGTCCGGGGTCTTTGTGTCGTGAAGTCCTGGCCGTCCGAGTTCAAGACAAGATTGTTCGTCGTGTGTGCCCCGCGGAGCGTGTGGCGCTCCCCTGAACACAGGAAGCATTCCATGGAACTTCTCGAACTCGAATTCTCCCGCGAAATCCATCCGGTGGATGTCATCGAGCAGGTCGCCCATAACAATGACTGGTCCTTCGAACGGGCCGGCGATGACGAAATCTCGATCTCGGTTGCCGGCAGCTGGACCGACTATCACGTCTCCTTCTCATGGATGGAGGACTTCGAGGCGCTGCATCTGGCCTGTGCTTTCGACATCAAGGTGCCGGAAGCCCGCGCGCTGGAAGTGATGCGGCTTTTGTCGCTGATCAACGAGCAGATGCTGTTTGGCCATTTCGATCTCTGGGAGCAGGAGGGCGCGATCATGTTTCGCCAGTCACTGCTGCTCGCCGGCGGGGTCGAACCGTCGAGCCAGCAGGTCGAGGTGCTTTTGTCGTCGGCGCTTGAAGCCTGCGAATGCTATTTCCAGGCCTTCCAGTTCGTTGTCTGGTCGGGAACCTCGGCGAAGGATGCGCTGGCCGGTGTCCTGTTCGAGACCTATGGCAACGCTTGAGCTTCCATGAGTTCGAGCAGCGCGCGCAAGCCCGAGATCAGCTTTGCCGATTTTGATCGTGTCGACATCCGTGCCGGCACGATCGTCGAGGCCGAGCCTTTCCCCGAGGCGCGCAAACCCGCCTTCAAGCTGAAGATCGATTTCGGCCCTGAGATCGGCGTGAAGAAATCCTCGGCACAGATCACGAAATACTATGCGCCGGAAACGCTGGTGGGACGGCAGGTGTTTGCGGTGGTGAATTTCCCGCCGCGCCAGATCGGTCCGTTCATGTCGGAAGTGCTCACGCTCGGCTTCCCTGATGAGGAAGGCGCCGTGGTCCTTGGCGCCATCGAGCGCAAGGTGCCGGACGGCGGCAGGTTGTTTTAGGAAGATTGCGTCAGGCCGCCAGCTTGCGCTTCGTTCCCAGCGCCTCTTCGACCGTGTCCATGAACATTTCGGCGCAGGCTTTCCAGCTGTAGCGCATGGCGCGTTCGCGCGCCTCGGCGCGGTCGACATTGAGCGCTGCGAGCGAGGCCTCGCGCAGATCGGTCGACACCGCGCCGCCGATGCCGTCGCCGACAATGTCGATCGGTCCGGTGACCGGATAGGCGGCCACCGGCGTGCCGCTGGCCAGCGCCTCGATGATGACGTTGCCGAACGTGTCGGTGCGGCTGGGGAAAACGAAAACATCAGCCGAGGCGTAGATCTCGGCCAGCTCATCGTTCGGGCGATGGCCGAGGAAGTGCGCCTGCGGGTATTTCGCCCTGAGCCTGGCCAGTTCCGGTCCTTCGCCGACGATCACCTTGCTGCCGGGCAGGTCGAGATCGAGGAAGGCGCTCAGGTTCTTCTCGATGGCGACGCGGCCGACGCACAGGAATACCGGGCCGGGAAAGCCGAGGTCCTTCTTCTTGTCCGGGCGGAAGTGATCGGTGTCGACGCCCCGCGTCCACGGCCTGAGCTTGGTGAAGCCTCGCGACGCAAGGTCCTCCGCCAGCGACTGGGTGGCGACCAGCGTGCCTTGTCCCGAATTGTGGAAATCACGCAGCCAGCGATAGGCCCAGCTCTCCGGCACCGGCAGGCGGGCGCTGAGATATTCGGGAAAGCGGGTGTGATAGCTGGTGGTGAAGGGACGGCCGGCATTGCGGCAATAGCGCCGCGCCATGATGCCGAGCGGGCCTTCGGTGACGATATGGATATGGTCGGCCTTGCGAGCCTCGATCAGCCGCGCGACATGGCCGGGCGTGGTCAGCGCCAGCCTGATGTCGGGGTAGGTCGGCAACGGCAAGGTGCGAAAGATGTTCGGGGTCAGGAAGTCGACCGCAACGTCGAAGGTTTTCAGCGTTTCGGTGAGCCGCTCCAGCGTGTGGACGACGCCGTTGACTTGCGGCCGCCAGGCGTCGGTGATCATCAGGATGCGCATGGCGGTCCTTTGCTCGGGTCGACGGTTGCCTTGATGCGATAGCGGTACGGGCCGGCTGCCCTCGCTTCGCTCCACCGCACCCGGGCAGGCACGAGGTCGAAGTAAGGCGGCTGAGCCGAATCAACTGAGGTCGCGCGCTTCATGCGCGCTCTTGACCATGGTTTCATGACGCGCGGATGAAGGTGGTTTTTGGCCGAGCCCGACTTCCAGATCATGCTTTGGTCAGGCGGGCACCTTGATCACCGCCCGCAGGCCGCCGAGCGGGCTGTCTTCCAGCATGATGTCGCCGCCATGGCTGCGGGCAATATCGCGGGCGATAGAGAGACCAAGGCCGGTGCCGCTGGCGTCGAGGTTGCGCGCCTCGTCGAGCCGCACGAACGGTTTGAACACGTCCTCGCGCTTTTCCGGCGGGATGCCCGGACCGTCATCGTCGATGGTGACGACGAGTGAGCCGCGGCCGTGATCGGCGCTGATCTCCACCGTCTTGGCATAGCGCAAGGCATTGCCGGCGACATTGGACAACAGCCGGGCGAAAGCGTGCGGGCGCACATGCACGTCCGGATCACCGGCAAGCACGGTCGATAGCTTGCGCTTGTGCAGCGACGCCTCCTCGCCGAGCTTTTGGAAATAGGCCTCGAGATCGAAATGGCCGGCATCTTCCGACGCTTCGCCGCGGGCAAAAGCGATATAGCCTTCCAGCATCGACTGCATGTCGTCGATGTCCTGGTTGAGCGCGGCCTTGGTCTCGGGCTTGCCGCCGGCCAGCGCCAGCTGCAGCTTGAAGCGGGTGAGGATGGTTCTGAGATCGTGGCTGACGCCGGTCAGCATGGCGGTGCGCTGTTCCAGCTGGCGTTCGATGCGCTCGCGCATCTGGATGAAGGCAAAGCCGGCCCGGCGAACCTCCTCGGCGCCGCGTGGGCGGAAATCGCGCGGCATCGGCCGGCCCTTGCCGAAGCTTTCGGCGGCCTCGGCCAGAGACAGGATCGGCCGGATCTGGTTGCGAAGGAAGGGGATGGCAATCGTCAGCAGCACCAGTGACGTCCCGACCATCCAGATCAGGAAGATGTGGGTGTTGGAGGCATAGGCCTGGCTGCGGCGCACGAAGACGCGCAGCACCTTGCCCTCGAGCTGGATGCGGACCTCGACGATGTTGGAATTGCCGACCGTGTCGATCCAGAACGGGCGGTTGATCTGGCGGGTGATCTCGGTGGAAAGGACGTCGTCAAGGATCGAGAAGAAGGGCTTGGGTCCAGGCGCCGGCAACGGGTCGGGCGGCAAGAGGTCGACCTTCAACTGCATGCGGTCCTGGGCGATGCGGATGATGTTCGCGTAGTCGCCATCGTGCGGATAGGTCTCGATCATGTCGATGATCGCGGCGATGTCGCGCACGGTGGCCTGCGACAGGCGCTGCGTCACGGTTGCCCAGTGGCGTTCCATGAAGTCGAAGGCGACGACCGACTGCAGAAGGATCATCGGCGCGATGACGATGATCAGCGAGCGGGCATAAAGCCGCTTGGGCATATAGAACGCAACCAGCCGCCAGAACCGCTTCCAGGCACGCGGCATTGCTTTCAGCGCGCGTGATACGCGCGCGCCAAAGCCGCCCTGTTCCGGCCGTTCCAGTTGCGTGGTCGCCATTTGTCCTTTCGCTGGGTCAATGGCCGCTGGTCGATGCCGCTGGTCGATGGCCACACATCTATGGCCAAGGGCGGCCGTCAGCGGCATTCTATTCCACGCTGAGCCGATACCCGATACCGCGCACCGTCTGCAGCCAGACCGGATTGGACGGATCGCGCTCGATCTTGCGGCGCAGGCGGTTGATCTGGACGTCGATGGTGCGCTCGCCGACTTCCGAATCGTCGCCGACAAGCTCGTGACGCGGGATCGTTTCGCCGGCCCGCGCGGCAAAGATCGCCAAGATCTCCTGCTCGCGGTCGGTCAGCTTCAGCGCCTCGCCGCCCCGCTTCAGCTCGCGCCTGGCGATCTGGAAGGTGTAGGGGCCGAAGACCAGCTGCTCGACCTTGGGCGTCGTCGCCGGGCCGCCGCGGCGCAGAATGTTATTGATGCGCAGGATCAGTTCGCGCGGGTCGAAGGGCTTGGGCAGATAGTCGTCGGCGCCGGCCTCGAGCCCAGTGATGCGGCTGTCGGTTTCCGATAGCGCGGTGAGCATCAGGATCGGTACGTTCTTCTCCGCCCGCAGCGCCTTGGTGAGGTCGACGCCGGTCTCTCCGGGCATCATGACGTCGAGGACAAGGAGGTCGAAGTCGAGTCCTGCAAGCTTTCGCCTGGCCTCGCCGGCATTTCCGGCGACTGTGACGCGAAAACCATTTTCGGTCAGATACTGCTTGAGCAAATTGCGAATGCGGGTGTCGTCGTCGACCACAAGCAGATGCGGCGCGTCATCGTCCGGCGCCGTCGGCTGGTCCACCCTCTCAATGGTCTCCATGGCTTTTCCCTGACATGTTTGCAGGCACAATGTCGATCTGCGCCCTTAGTTCCGGATTGACCATGGCTTCCAGGAATCGTTCGATCAAGGGACGCTCGCTGGCTCCGGAATCTTCCAATGCAGCACGGATGCGGCGTGACTGTGGCCGCGCCAGGGCCAGCGCCAGGGCGCGCCCCTTGGCTGTCGGATAGAGCTCCCGCTGGCGGCGGTCGCGCGGACCCTGCAATTGCACGATATGGTCGGTGTCGATCAACTGCTTGAGCACCCGCGCCAGGCTCTGCTTGGTGATCTTGAGCACGTCGAGCAGTTCAGCGACCGTCAGTCCCGGCCGGCGGTTGACGAAATGCAGCACCCGGTGATGGGCGCGGCCAAAGCCGTAATCGGCCAGGATCTGGTCCGGATCGGAAGTGAAATCGCGATACGCAAAGAAGAACAGTTCGATGATGGCGAAGTCGATGCCGTCCTCGTCGGTGATCGGCGTCTTGATCGGTTTTCCGGCAGCTGGGCTTCGATCCGTCATCATTTCTCCGTCCATAGAGGGAAATATGTCAGTACTATTGACGTAATTCCCCTGCAATGGTAATTTTTGGCAAGCTTTTGGGCGGATTGCGAACGAAAAGGGAAGGGAGTGCGGTTTTTCCGGAACTTCCTGAGTTTGCCAGAGTTCGATTCTCCGCTTACGCTTCAAGGGCCGCCCGACGCGGCTGTCGCGCAACAAAAACAACACCAATGATATGCGGGTCGCCGCCCGCGGGAGGTTTCCATGGCATCCGTTCCCTTCGACCAACTGGACGGCTTCATCTGGATCAACGGCGAGTTCGTCAAATGGGCCGACGCCAAGATCCACGTGCTGACCCACGGCCTGCACTATGCCAGCGCCGTCTTCGAGGGCGAGCGCGCCTATGGCGGTGCCATCTTCAAGCTCAATGAGCACACCGAGCGTCTGCATGAATCGGCGCGCCTGCTCGGCTTCAATATTCCCTATTCCGTGGCCGAGCTCAATGACGCCTCGACCACGCTTCTGAAGAAGCAGGGTTTCCAGGATGCCTATGTCAGGCCGATCGCCTGGCGCGGCAGCGAACAGATGGGCGTGTCGGCGCAGAACAGCCGCATCAACTGCGCCATCGCCATCTGGCAATGGCCGAGCTATTTCGACCCGGCGCAGAAGCTCAAGGGCATCCGTCTCGATCTGGCGGAATGGCGCCGGCCCGATCCGCGCACCGCGCCGTCGAAGTCGAAGGCCGCCGGCCTCTACATGATCTGCACCATGTCCAAGCATGCCGCCGAGGCCAAGGGCTATGCCGATGCCATGATGCTCGACTGGCGCGGCCAGGTCGCCGAAGCAACGGGCGCCAACATCTTCTTCGTCAAGGATGGCAAGATCCACACGCCGAAGCCCGATTGCTTCCTCGACGGCATCACCCGCCGCACCGTCATCGGCCTCGCCAAGGACCGCGGCCTTGAAGTCGTCGAGCGCGCCATCATGCCTGAGGAACTCGAAGGCTTGGAACAGTGCTTCCTCACCGGAACGGCAGCGGAAGTGACGCCGGTCTCCGAGATCGGTCCCTACCGATTCGAGGTCGGCGAGATCGCCAAGACTTTGATGAACGACTATTCTGCTGCGGTGCAACCTAAGCATGCGATAGCCGCAGAATAACGAAAGTCACAGCTTTTTTCGCAAGCAGGGGCGGTTTTGAGGCCGGCCCCTTTATTTCAGCATCTGTGCATTTGACTTTCGTACAATTCAGCGTCTCATGATGGTGTCGGCCCGGGAGGCTGGCAGCTATGGAGGGACTAGGTACATGGATACGAATACGCTCATTGCGCTCGTTGTACAGGTAATTGCAGGTGTTGTCGGTGGTCAGGCGGTCGGCGTTGCGCTGAAGAATGCGGCGATGGGCCAGTTGACCAAAATCCTCGGCGGCGCGGTTGGCGGCGTTGGCGGGGCGGCGATCCTCGGCAGCCTGCTCGGCGGCACGGCCGACCCGGCAGCGGCTGCAACGGCAGCGGGCGGATTGGGCGATACGCTGAACCTCAAAAACCTGCTCGGCGGCGCCGGCGGCGGCGCCATCCTGACCGGCATCATCGGTGCGGTCATGGGCGCGATGAAGAAGTAAGCCTCTAGATCATTCACCGTTTCACGGCGAATGATCTAGTTTGTTGTTTTACGCAATTCCGGACGGAAAACCGCTTTACACTTTTCCTGGAATTGCTAGAGACTCAGGCTTCGTCAAATGGGCGGCCGTTGGGCCGCCCATTTCTGTTTTAGGACGGACTGTTTGCCTTTCAGCAGTGGACGGCCTTCGCCCGCGCCTCTACATCACGCTGGAACAGCGAAAGGACAATCATGGGTCAGCTCAATGCCGGCATCGTGCCGGTCACGCCTTTCCAGCAGAACTGCACCATCCTGTTCGACATGGATGACAAGCATGGCGTCGTCGTCGATCCGGGCGGCGACATCGACAAGGTGCTGGCGGTGCTGAAGGACAATGCGATCACCGCCGCTGCGATCTGGATCACCCATGGCCACATCGATCACGCCGGCGGCGCCATGGAGCTGAAGGAAGCACTCGGCATCGAGATCATCGGCCCGCACGAAGCCGACAAGCTATTGCTCGACAATCTCGAGAACCAGGGCCAGCGCTACGGCATTGCCGGGGCGCGCAACTGCGTGCCCGACCGGTTTCTCGCAGAGGGCGAGACGGTTTCGTTCGGCTCACATATGTTCGAGGTGCTGCACTGCCCCGGCCATGCGCCCGGCCATGTCGTATACTACAATCGCGCGGCGAAGTTCGCTCATGTCGGCGACGTGCTGTTTCGCGGCTCGGTCGGGCGCACCGACCTGCCGGGCGGCGACCATGCGGCGCTGATCGCCTCGATTAAGAACAAGCTTTTGCCGCTCGGTGACGAGATCGGCTTCATCTGCGGCCACGGCCCGGGTGGCCGCTTTGGCGAGGAGAGGCGGACCAATCCCTTCCTGACTTAGCGATGTCTTTCTGCCAAAAAAAAAGCGCTGGCCTTGCGGTCAGCGCTTTTTGTGGCACAGGGAAGCTCAATTCGCGACGCAGAAATGCTGCTCACCGTCATTGCCGGTGAACGTGCCGCTGCGGGCATTGAAGCTCCGGTAGCGGTCCGAGCAGTATTCGTACCAGTCGCGGGTCCACGGCTCGGCATAGCGGTCGGCATAGACGACCCGCGGTTCGGCATAGTAACGGCGCACCGGCGCCGGCCGCACTTCGCGGTAGTCGTAATCGTCGTCATAGCTGCTGTAGCGCGGCTGCGGGTTGCTCAGCGCACCGGCGATCAGAGCGCCGGCCGCAAGGCCGACGACACCGGCCGCAAGCGCGTCGCCATTATGATGACGACCATGGCCATGATGCCAGCGGTTCCAGTCCTTGGCATTGGCGGCAGGCAAGGTGGCGAGGGTGGTCGCGGCGAGAGCGGCGCCCAGGATGGCGGTCTTGAAAATGCGATTCATTTTGGTCTCCTTCGTGCCGGCCCGGATAGTTTTCGGGGATGCGGTCCAGCCTAGGGGACGATTAATAGAAGACCGTGGCTGAACGGGGGCTGAACGGAATTGGCTGATACGATCCAGTTCTTGCGGCAAAACCAAGCGCGTACGCAAGGCGCTCCGCCTCGTCAATCTCCGTCCGGACTGTCTTGAGCCGGCTTAGCCGACCGACAGGTTGACGGCCTTCGGCCCCTTGCCGCGCTTGTCCGGCTCGGTGTCGAATGTCACTTTTTGTCCATCCTCCAGACCGGAAAGACCCGAAGCCTGCACGGCCGAAATATGAACGAAGACATCCTTCTGCCCGTCGTCGGGCGTAATGAAGCCGAAGCCTTTGGCATGATTGAAGAATTTGACGGTGCCGGTCTGCGGCATGGGAAGCTCCCTTTGATCCCATAAAGTCCAGTTTCGGGCCGGCAAATGCCCGAAGGGAAATTTGTCCTTTATTTTAGCGCTATCGGCAAGAGAAAGTTTTGGCGACGGCGGCAACGCTGAAGGCTGCTCAAATAGATCGTGGCACCGAAGGCAATTCGCGCCAGACGATTGCTCCGGCGATCAGCCACGGCATTGACCGATAAAGCGTCCTTTGCCTCCGGCGACGGCGGTCATGAAAAAGGCGCAACGGGAAACGTCGCGCCTTCGAAACTCTGGACGGCTGACAAAGCCGGTTCAAACACGCTTGAGGTGCTTTTTCGAGCGCCCTGACGGGCGCGCGGGCACCGCCGGTTCAGGCCGCGCGGAGGTTGACCGCCTTCGGACCCTTGCCCATGCGGTCGGGTTCAACGTCGAAGGTGACCTTCTGGCCGTCGACGAGGGTACGCAGGCCCGAGGCCTCGATCGCGGAAATGTGGACGAACACATCCTTGGCGCCGCCGTCGGGCGTGATGAAGCCGAAGCCTTTGGTCGCGTTGAAGAATTTAACGGTGCCGGTCTGGGCCATTGGGGAAACTCCTTCACCCGTGTCAGTCTTGTGGTTTGCCCGCCGCCTGGCATCGTGGGCAAGTCCCGGTGGTTGCTTCGGCAGTCCTGCATTTGCGCATGGTAAAACCCCCCGCCGAAAATGGGGCCGTCAGAGATTCACAGTATCGGGGAAAGGTCGTCCAAAACGTTCCGCTCTCCGGGTCGCAAATGCCCGAACACAAAATTTATCGCACGGAAACGTGATCGTTGCAAGATAGCGCCGCGGGCCGCGTCCATCGACGCATCCCAACGAAGGCGCTTCGATAAACCTGGGTTCTTAAGAGTTCATCAGCCAGAGCCCGGCCACGCATGGTCCAGCGGTCTGGTCCAGGGCCAGACCAATGCGGGGGCGAGCATCGCATGGCTCCCGCGCCGCAAACGGGGGTTGCATTTGGCAAGGGAATGGCGAGGATCGACAGGCGCGTTTTGCGCCGGCTCGAGGGAGGCATATTCATGAGATTTCTTGCGGCGATCTTCTCGCGCCAGGGTTTTGCCATTCTCTTCCTGTCGGGTCTTCTTGCGGCCTGCACCGTCGTCGTCGATGACGGGCCGGGACCACGTCCGCGCCCGCCACGGCCGGAACCGGAATTCTGCACCAGGCAATACGAGCCGGTCTGCGCGCGGCGCGGCGGTGACCGCCAGACCTTCGCCAATGCCTGCCTTGCCGAACGGGAAGGCTACCGCATCGTTCGCGACGGCCCTTGCCGCGACGGCGGTGGTGGCGGTGGTGGCGGCGAAGAGCCGACATTCTGCACGCGCGAATACGCCCCGGTCTGCGCCCGCCGCCATGGCGAGCTGCGCACCTTTCCCAACGCCTGCGAGGCCCGTGCCGCCGACTACCGCGTCGTCGAGGACGGCCCCTGCTGATTTTCTTCTCCCCTGTCGGGTGAGTCCGCCGGAGGAGTATCCATCGTCTCTGTAGCACGATGAAAGGCTGGCGAACGCCGGGACGCTGCGAAGCAGCGGGGACCCCGCAGGTGGACCGGGCCACCCTCGGTCCTTCGCAGGCTCAGGGCGCTCGAAACTCGAAAAGTCAAGCAATTGGCCTTTCGTCTGCTGCGCGGACCGGCTTCTCACCTCCAAGGGAAGAAGGCAAGGTCGCGTATCGGAGTGGTTGCCTACGCCGAATACGCCCCGTCGGCCGGGCCGGGATAAAGCTCTGCGCCGTCCTCGTCGCAAATGCGCAGACGGTCGGGGATCTGCGGCATGGCGAGGCTGTGGAACAGCGCGGTGGCGCCCTGCAGGGCGGCGCGCAGGTTCGGCGCGTCCAGCGATACCTTGTCGAGCGTGGCTTCGTCGGCGTCGCGCGAGCGGCTCGACGAAGAACGTCAAGCAAGCCTCCGTTGCAGAGTTTTGCGCGAGATCGTCAGTCCATTTCAGGCAGGTGCGCCAGGCGCGCCCCTGGCTGGTCAGCCCTTCGACTTCGGCTTCAGGCCGCTCTCGGCTTGCTTGACCGAGGAACCGAACGGGGAGGCGGCCTTGGCCACCACCTTGTCTTTCCTGGGCTTGCGCGTTTCGCGATTGCTGCGCTGCTGACCCTTGGCCATCTGTCTGCTCCTTCGTACGTGCTGGGTGGGTGCGGTGTCAGACGGCCTGGCTGTCGGGGACAGCCGGGGCGTCCGCTACTTCGAGGTTGTCTTCCGTGGTGACCCGCTCATAGGTCTCCTCCTCGCTGCGGATGCGATATTGCGGCGAGCCATCCTTGACCGGCAATCTGCTCTTGATCTGAAACAGCTCGGCGGTCTGCTGGGCGAGCCCGCTGCGGCTCTTCATGCGCACGGTCTGGCCGATGGCGAAGAGGTGCGAGGGCGTATCGGTGCGCGGACGCGCATTCTGCTGGAAGCGGATCATGCTGCGTTCTCCTGGTCGCGCCTCAGCGCTGTTTCGAGTTCGAGGTAGTCGATGGCGACAAGCTGGCTGGTGGCCGGGTTCTTCACCGCCCTTGCCGGCAAATGGATGAAGGTGGCGACGCGACGCCAGGCAAGCCGCGACATGCCCTCGATCAGCTCTTCGTCGTGATCGATGTCATAGTCGCCGGCCGGCAGTTGCCCTTCCAGCCCGCCAAGCACGAAGGGTGCCGCGAAATGGGCGATGGAACGGGTGGTGCGATCCGGCATTGGCTTGGCTCTGGTTCGTCGATGCTTTCCGGCATCAACCGGGAACTCAACCATCGGCGATTGGAATGAGTTTGGCGGGTCGAGTATCTCCGACGCCGCTATATGCCAAGCTTGACCCAAAAAACGATCTCAGATCAATAATCCGAAATTGTTGGTTATTCAAGCTGATTTCCGCCACGGCTCGACCGGTATAAAAAATTTCTCGTATAAACCCCTAATAAATCTGCTATCGTGGAACAATATCAGCCAATTTCTTATTTAGAGAGCATCGGAATAATTATTCCGGTGCCCCTAAGATTATTTTTTACGAAAGGCAAAAATATATGAGATTCATGAAAACGCCGGATCGTCCGACCGCAACAATCGAGCCAATCGTCCCCTTCCCCAAGGCAATATCAGTGCGCCTGACGATAAGAAGCGACGAAGCGGCACGGCGCAAGATTGCCGACACCGACGGCACGCTACGGCGGGAGCGCCGGCTCGCCGAGAGCAACCGGCTGATTTGAACGCTACATTTTCCTGGAATTCCTCTAGAGTTTCGAAGAGGTCCGCGCCCTTGGCGAGCCCACTCTTCCCTTGAACCTGCAGCGCCGATGGCCTAGATCGCGGCAAGCGGACAAAACACGGCAGGTTTCCCATCAACAGAGATCAGAGAAGAGCGGCGGGTGCTGGAGCTGGCGGACAGCCGCCGCTGGGCCTCGACCAATATGTGCAGCAGGCGCTGCAGCTGCATCAGGCCGGGCGCCGGCAGGAGGCCGAGACGCTGTACCGGCAGGTGCTGGCGCGCAAGGCCAAACACCCGGCAGCGGCGCATTTCCTGGGCCTGTTGCTGCACCAGACCGGGCGCAGCCCCGAAGGGCTGGAGCTGATCGAGCAGTCTGTGCGTCTGCAGCCGAAGAATCCCGATTTCCTCAACAATCTCGGCACGGTGATGCGCGATCTCGGCCGCGTTGCCGCGTCCGCCGATTTCTTCCGCGGCGCGGTCGATCTCAAGCCCGACCAGCTCGCGGCACGCGACAATCTGGGTTCGGCGTTGAAACAGCTCGGCCAGTTCGAGGCTGCGGAGGACATCTATCGCGGCACAATCGGGCGCAATCCCTTCCATGTCCGCGCCCGCATCGGGCTTGCCGAAACGTTGCAGGAAGCCGGTCGTCTGGATGAGGCGCTGGCGACCTTTCGCGAGGCGCTGACGATCCGGCCCAGGGATGCCGACCTGTTGCATGGGCTCGGCGTCGGGCTGATGGAAAAAGGCAAGCTCGATGAAGCGGCAGACCTGTTTCGGCAGGCGTTGGCGATCACGCCAGGCATGGCAAAGGCCTGGCTGATGCTGACGCAGGTCAAGCGCCAGAAGGAGCGCGACGCCGAACTCGCCGGCATGGAGGCCCAGCATGCCAAGGCGCCGGCCGACAGCCTGGCACGCATGCAGCTGTCCTTCGGTCTCGGCAAGGCCAATGACGATTTGAAGGACTATAACAGGGCCTTCGACTATTTCGCTGAAGGCAATGCGATCCGCCGCAAGGGCATCGATTATGATCCGGTCAGGACGCGGGCCGAATTCGAGGCGATGAAGACGGTGTTCAACGCCGGCTTTTTCGAAAAGCACAAGCCAAGTGCAATCTCCGACGACACGCCGATTTTCGTCGTCGGCATGCCGCGCTCCGGCACCACGCTGGTCGAACAGATCATCGCCAGCCATCCACAAGTCTATGGCGCGGGCGAGCTCAGCATGTTGAAAACCGCGGTCGGCAAGCAATTTCCGCTGACCATGCCCGGAGGTTTCCCCTGGGGACTGGTCGATGTATCCGACGCGGAGTTTGCCGTAGCGGGCCAAGCCTATCTCGACATGCTGCATGAGCGCTATCCCAACTTCAGGCATGTCACAGACAAGATGCCAGGCAACTTCCTGCTCATCGGCTTCATCCATATGATGCTGCCGAAAGCCAAGATCATCCATTGCGCGCGCGATGCGGCGGCGACCTGCCTTTCGATCTACAAGGTGCATTTCCGCGGCGACAACCACCGCTACGGCTATGATCTGGGCGAGCTCGCCGACTTCCACAACATCTACACCGACATCATGGCGCATTGGCACGATGTTCTGCCGGGCGTCGTCCATGACGTGCGTTACGAGGATTTCGTGGCCGACCAAGAGGGACAGACGCGGGCGCTGATCGCGCATCTCGGCCTGTCCTGGGACGACAAGGCGCTGTCGTTCCACGAGACCGACCGTCCGGTGCGCACGGCCTCGGCCGCGCAGGTGCGCCAGCCGATGTATCAGGGTTCGGTCGATCTCTGGAAGCGCTATGGCGACAGGTTGAAGCCGCTGCTGGACAAGCTGGCCTGAGCAGCGGCTAAAGCTCGATGAAGGGCTGGAAGCCGCCGAAGATCATGCGCTTCATATCGAAGGGCATAGGCCCCGAATCGGGCGTCAAACGCGGATCGGCCATAACCTTGGCCATTACCGCGTCGCGGCTTTGCCTGGACGAATAGACGGCCCAGGCGAAGACGACGATCTCGTCGTCTTTTGCCTGAACGGCACGCGGAAACGAGGTCAACTCGCCATAGGGCACGTCGTCGGCGGTACATTCGACATAGGCGAGCGCTCCGTGTTCCTTCCATATCGGGCCTGCGAGGTTGGCCAGCTTCTTGTAGTCATCGATATTTGCCTTCGGCACGGCGAGCACGAAACCATCGACATAGGACATTGGGTTTTCCTTGGAGTATCTCACAAAGCTCCTTACCGGCGTCAGCCGGTGAGGAGCTTTGTCAGCGGTGGTCAGTCTTTCTTCGCCGGCGCGTTCATCGCCCATTCGACCCCGAAGGGGTCGCGCATGTTGCCCCACTGGTCGCCCCAGAACATCAGCTGCAGCGGCACTGCGACTTCGCAGCCGGCACCGACTGCGCGCTTCCACCAGCCATCGATCTCGTCGGCGCCGAGATGGAGCTGCATGGTATAGCCCTGCGGCTTGACGGCAGGCATGCCGTTTTCGGGGTAGAAATCGGAAATCATCAGCGTCGAGCCGTTGATGTGGAGATGAATGTGCATCGTGCGGCCCTGCTCATCGGGCGGATAGAAGAACACCTGTTCGGCGCCGAAAGCCTTCTTGTAGAATTCGGCGGCCTTGAAGGCGCCGTCCAGCTGCAGATAGGGGGTCAATCCACCGAGAACTTTCGCGGCCGGCTGAATGGGGGTCTGGTCGGTCATGTCTTGTTCCTCTTTGGGTTTGGTCTGGGCGCTTGGTTGGCCTTGCGAACCCTAGGACGAACGAGGCGGCGGCGATCCTACATGTCTGATGCGATTTTCTGGGCCGATGCGATTTTCTGGCGAAACGAACTTGCGTCGGCGGCGCCCAATCAGAGCGCAATCCTCGCTGTCAGCAGGCTAGAAAGGGGACCGCTTCTCCAACCCGCTGAGACGACAATGATCCTCTATTACCAGACCCATTCGCCCTTTGCGCGCAAGGCGCTCGTCTTCGCCCATGAGGTCGGGCTTGCCGACCGGCTCGAGGTCATTCATCACGAGACCAGCCCGACCTTGCGCAATGCCCGTGTCTGCGCCGAAAACCCGCTCGGCAAGGTGCCGGTGCTGCTGCGGCCGGATGCGCCGCCGCTCTTCGATTCCGATGTCATCTGCGCCTATCTCGATACGCTGCATGACGGCCGCAAATTGCTGCCGCAGGACGGCGAAGCGCGCTGGCAGGCGTTGCGGCTGCAGGCGGTCGCCCAAGGCCTGGCGCAGACGGGCATAGGCCTGCGCTGGGAGACGGAAAGGCGGCCCGAACAGTTGCGCTATGCAGCGCTTGCCGAAGGCTACCGGGAAAAAATCGAGGCCAGCTATGACTGGATCGAAAGCGCGCTGGACGACGAGACACCGCTCCATGTCGGCCATATAGCGCTTGCCACCACGCTGTCCTGGATGGCGTTCCGCCAGCTGCCGTCCTTTCGCGCGCGGGCGCGGCTGACGCGCTGGTTCGAGGCGTTCGAAAAGCGTCGATCGATGCAGGCGACGCCGCTGTCGGGCGATACGCATGACTGAGCTACGGTCGCCCCGCGGCGGCCTGCATCGATCTTTCCCGACCGCATGGTCAGGGCGCCCTGCAGATCCGCGGGCCGTTTTGCGCGTCGATGAGGATTTCCGGCCAGCCGATATCCTTGCGCAGTTCGATCGGCAGGGCCAGAAGCTCGCGCTCGCTGCGATAGCCGGCGCGGTTCTGTGCGTAACGGGCGGCGACGCGGCCTATGGATGACAAAATGGACATGATGCGTTCTCCTCAGATGAAGCCGGCATCATCGTGTCGGCATCCCAAGGACGCAGCAGGTTCAGCCGATCCGACAGAACGCTGAAAATATTTGCGGGAGATGCGAAAGCATGGGCCGCAACACGGTACGGCCCATGGTGGTAGTTCCTCAGCCCGCCGTTTCAGCCACCGAGCGGAAGAAATCCTCGGGGTCTTCGACTTCGGTCAGCTTCCGCTTGTCGATCAGCCAGAAGCGGTTGCCGATGGCGCGGATGAAGGAACGGTCATGCGAGGCGAGCAGGCAGCTCGCCTGATGTTCCAGCAGTTCCGCTTCCAGCGCTTCCTGGCCGTCTATGTCGAGATGGTTGGTCGGCTCGTCGAGCAGGTAGAAGTTAGGGTTGGCGAGCCTGAGCGCCAGCATCATCAGCCGCGCCTTCTGGCCACCGGACAGCACGCCGATCTTTTTCTCCTGCATCTCGATGACCACGCCGGCGCCGGCAAGCAGCGAGCGGGCGCGTTGCTCGCCGACATCGTAGCGGTGCGAGACCAGGGCCAGCGGCGTGTCGTCGCCACTGATGCCGGCCAGCGCCTGGTCGCTGTAGCCAAGCACCGTCGACGGCGTCACCTTGACGTTCGGCACCGTGTCCGGCTCGGCGATGGCGTTGCGGATCAGATCGACGAAACGCGACTTGCCGACGCCGTTGCGGCCGAGCAGCACGATGCGATCGCCCTGGCAGATGTGGCGCTTGCCGGTCTTGAACAGCAGCATGCCGTCCGGCGTTTCCACCGTGGCGTCGTCCAGCGTAATCAGCACCTTGGCATGGGTGCCGCGGTTGGCCAGCCGGATCGCGCCGGCTGATTTCTCGCGATGCGCCGATACCGCGGCGTCTTCCAGCTTCTCCGCCCGTTCCCTGAGTTGCTTGGTCTTCACCGTCAAAAGGTCGCTGCCGGAATTGATGCCGATGTTGTTGAGCTTGGCGGCCTGCTTGCGCAGCTGCTGCGCCACCTTCATGTCGCGCTCGAACCGGCGCGCCGTCGAAGCGTCCAGGTCGTCGAGCGCTTGCCTCGCCCTGGAATAGGGCAGTGCAAACACCGGCGAGTCCTCCGGGCGCAAGAACAGCGTGCGGTTGGTGACAGCGTCGAGAAAGGCGCGGTCGTGACTGGCGATGACCACCGGCACCTCGCGCGGCAGGGCGTTCAGCCAGCTTTCCAGCTGGCTGATCTTGGCGAGGTCGAGATGGTTGGTCGGCTCGTCGAGCAAAAGCACATCCGGATCGGTGACCCAGACGCGGGCGATCAGCGCCAGCCGCTGCCATCCGCCGCTCAGCGCCTGCATCGGCCGTTCGCGCATCGGCTCGGGCACGTCGAGCGAATCCAGCACCACATCGACGCGCCACATCTCGCTGTCGGCCTGCTCGGCCGGCAAGGCATCGGCCACCACCTGATGGAAGGTGCGGCTAAGAAGGGCAGGTGGAACCGACTGCTCGACATGGCCGACACGCAGGCCGCGCGTGCGAGAAATGTCGCCCGAGGTCGGCTCCAGCGCGCCGGTCAGGCATTTAAGCAAGGTCGACTTGCCGCGGCCATTGGCGGCAACGATGCCGAGCCGGTCGCCGGTGCCGATGGTGAGGTCGAGGTTGGAAAACAGCGGCGCACTCATGGTGACGCCGAAGGATTTGAGGCTGATCAGGGCCATTGTGATTTCTCTGGTCTCGCCGGAGACAACTCCGGATGCACTTTGACGGTGTGCTTGCCGGCCATCAGGCTCAGCTTTGCGCACCACGAAGGGCAGACCAAAAAATCGAAACGGGAAAAAACCCGTAATGTCCCTGGTCAACCCTGCAAGCGAACTCGCAGGGCAGAAATCGGGCCACGCTGATGATGGTGATCGATAGACACGCAGCCCTCCTTTCAAGACAAAACTTTGAGTGTGTGGAGCGATTACACCAAAGGCGGGGGTGGAGGCAAGTGGGCGACGGATGCGGCCGCGGTGGAGCGCTCTTCCCTTCTCCCACAAGGGGAGAAGGAAAGAGGTGCTACTTTCCCGGCCTGCCCGTCTTGCCAGGCCGTCGTTTCTCGCGACGCGCGTCGCCTGGGTCCTCATAGGAGCCGATGCCGGCACGCTGGCGAATGATTGGCTTGGCGTCGCGATCCTTCGCGGCTGTCCCTCCGGACATCTCCCCCAGCTGGGGGGAGATTGGCTGCGGCTTGGCCGGCAGTTTTCCTTCGATCGGCTTTTCGGTCCGCCGAACCGTCATCTCGTCCAGTGAGTTCTTCTTGAACAGCGGCTTGGTGGCGTCGCCCGGGATGCCGAAGTCGGAGCCGTGCGCTTCCTGCGCCGACTGTTTCTTGAACAGCGAGCGCGACACCGCGCCTGACGGCGTCGGCATGTCGGTACCAGGCCCCATATCGTCGATCGACGGCTTGGCAAATAGCGGCTTCTTCACCGGCACGGCGCCCTCGGCACCCATTTCGTCGAGCGCCGGCTTGCGGAAGAGGTTGGAGCGGGCAGCCCTGGCCGCCTCTTCAGCCGCGCGTGCGTCGTCGAACTTGCGGAAACGCTCCTGTTCCTCAGCCGTACGGTGCTTGGCCACGCCCTTGTTGTGCTTGCCCTTCTCGCGGCCGGAGACCGGGCTTTCCATGTCGGCGTATTTGGCCAGAGGGTCTTCCGAGATGGACAGTTCCATCTCGCGCAGCCGCTTGATCTCGTCGCGGATGCGGGCGGCCTTCTCGAAGTCGAGATTGGCGGCGGCGTCGCGCATCTGCTTTTCCATGGCGTCGAGATGAGCCTTGAGATTGTTGCCCATCATCGCACCGGCGCCGTCGGTGAACTGCGAGATATCGGCGCGGACATGGTCCTTCTCGTAGACCGAGTCCAGAATGTCGGAGATGCGCGACTTCACCGATTCCGGGGTGATGCCGTTGGCCGCGTTCCATTCCATCTGCTTTTCGCGGCGGCGGTTGGTCTCGGCCATCGCCCGCTCCATCGAGCCGGTGACCTGGTCGGCATAGAGGATGACCTTGCCGTCGACGTTGCGGGCGGCGCGACCGATGGTCTGGATCAGCGACGTCTCGGAGCGCAGGAAGCCCTCCTTGTCGGCGTCGAGGATGGCGACGAAACCGCATTCAGGAATGTCGAGGCCTTCGCGCAGCAGGTTGATGCCGACCAGCACGTCGAAAGCGCCGAGGCGGAGATCGCGCAGAATCTCGATGCGCTCCAGCGTGTCGATGTCGGAGTGCATGTAGCGAACGCGCACGCCTTGCTCATGCAAATATTCGGTCAGGTCTTCGGCCATGCGCTTGGTCAAAACGGTGACCAGCGTGCGGTAGCCGGCGGCCGTGGTGTCGCGGATTTCGCCGACGACATCGTCGACCTGGCTTTTCGCCGGGCGGACTTCGACCGGCGGATCGATCAGGCCGGTCGGGCGGATGACCTGCTCGGCGAACACGCCGCCGGCCTGTTCCATCTCCCAGGCGCCGGGTGTCGCAGAAACCGCGACGGAGAGCGGACGCATGGCGTCCCATTCCTCGAAGCGCAACGGGCGATTATCCATGCAGGAGGGCAGGCGAAAACCATACTCCGCCAGTGTCGCCTTGCGCCGAAAGTCGCCACGATACATGCCGCCGATCTGCGGCACGGTGACGTGGCTTTCGTCGATGAAGACCAGCGCATTGTCGGGGATATATTCGAACAAAGTCGGCGGCGGATCGCCCGGCTGGCGTCCCGTGAGATAGCGCGAATAGTTCTCGATGCCGGCGCAGGAGCCGGTGGCTTCCAGCATCTCAAGATCGAAGCGGCAGCGCTGTTCGAGCCGCTGTGCCTCCAGCAGGCGGCCGGCGCGCTCGAGCTCGACCAGCCGGTGCTTGAGCTCCTCCTTGATCGACTTGATCGCCTGGTTGAGCGTTGGACGCGGCGTCACATAGTGCGAGTTGGCGTAGATCTTGACGCTCTTCAGCTCGCCGGTCTTCTGGCCGGTGAGCGGATCGAATTCGGTGATCGCCTCGATCTCGTCGCCGAACATCGAGATGCGCCAGGCGCGGTCCTCAAGGTGGGCCGGGAAGATTTCGATCGTGTCGCCGCGCACGCGGAACGAGCCGCGCACGAAATTGATGTCCTGGCGCTTGTACTGCTGGGCGACCAGATCCGCGAGCAGAGCCCGCTGGTCGAGCCGGTCGCCGATCTGCATCTGGAAGGTCATCGCCGTGTAGGTCTCGACCGAGCCGATACCGTAAATGCAGGACACCGAAGCGACGATGATGACGTCGTCGCGCTCGAGCAGCGAGCGGGTCGCCGAATGCCGCATGCGGTCGATCTGCTCGTTGATCGAGGATTCCTTCTCGATGAAGGTGTCGGTACGCGGGACGTAGGCTTCGGGCTGGTAGTAGTCGTAATAGGAGACGAAATACTCGACCGCATTGTCGGGGAAGAATTTCTTGAACTCGGAATAGAGCTGCGCGGCCAGCGTTTTGTTGGGCGCCAGGATCAAAGCAGGGCGCTGCGTCTGCTCGATCACCTTGGCCATGGTGAAGGTTTTGCCGGAGCCGGTGACGCCGAGCAGCACCTGAGTGCGATCATTGTTGTCGACGCCCTCGACAAGATCCTTGATGGCGGTCGGCTGGTCGCCGGCCGGCTCGAAATCCGACACCATCTTGATGGCGATGCCGCCTTCGGATTTTTCCGGGCGGGCAGGGCGGTGCGGCGTCCACAGCACGCCGTCCTTGTGCAGCGGGTTGCCGGATTCGATCAGCGCCGACAGCGCCGCGACCGTCGCGGTGACGCTGCCCGAGGCCATCGTCTCGGCGTCTTCCAGCGAGATGTCGAGACCGGCGACCGGGTTGAGGCCGGCGGCGGTGCGCTCGCGGGCCGTGGCCGCGCCGCCCATCGAGGTGCCGCGCGAACTGCGGCCGGGGGAGGTTGAGCGTTCCGGAATCTTCTTCGCCACCTTCGGCGGCTTGGCGCCGCCGGAACTACGCCCTTCCTTCTCGGCCTCCTGCTCTATCTGCTCTGCCCAGTCGGCAATCGAGCCGCTCAGCGGCGTGCCGGTGAAGTCAGCCTGCGGCGCCTCGGCGAAGCCACCCTTGTGCAAGGGCTCCGAAGCATCGAGGAAATCGGTCAACGGGCTGCGCCGCTTGGGCGGCGAAGCGCTGTTGTCACCCGCCGGAGACGGTGTCTTTTTCTCGGGAAGTTTGGCCATGCCCCAAATATGGGCAGAGTCCGCCAAAATGGAAAGAGTGCAGTGGCAAGGGACACTAAGCGGGTCGAAGCTCCTGACACAAGGGTGTCAGGAGCTGTGTCACGCAAAGCCGGCCCACCTGTTCAATTGAACCACAGCGCGAAGGTCAAAAACCCACCGCCACCGAACTGACGCTGGATCTGGTCGAACTCGCCGCTGGTCACGATCTCACCGCTCTCGAGGTAGGGCGCGATGGCCGGGCCGGTAATCGACAGTACGAGGTCGAAAGGCTTCGGTTCTTCGAAGAAACGCTTCATGTTGATGCCCTGGCCGGTGCTGGCCGTGATGCGGAAATGCGGCAGCAGCTTGCGGCCTTCCAAAAGGTCTTCGGCCATGGTCAGAGTGGCGAGCCAGGCCTCGACCTGCTCCTCGCCGACTTCGAGCCCGGTGAGCGGGTTCTCGCCCTTCTGCTGCGGTCCCGGCAGCCATTCGCGGTCATTGTCGGTCTCGGCGCGGATCGCCTTCCAGTCCTGGCGCGACAGCCGGATCATTTCGAGCAGATGGCGGCGCGCCGCTTGACGTCGCTCGGGCTCGACCACCGGCCAGTTGACGAGGTGAACCATGGAGATGAAATCCGCGATGCGCCATTCCGATGAGAAGATGCTGCTGCCCATGTCCCCGGCGGGAGGCACCAGAACGTCCTGCAGCGGCAGTTTGGCGCGCGGGAACAGCATGTGGAACGAGCCGTCGAACATGGTCCTGAAATCATGCGCCAGCCAGAAATCGGCCTGCGCCATCAGGAACTCGGCATAGCCCTGCAGCCAGAAACCGTCGGCCCGGTCGAAGCGGAATGTGAGCGAGGGAGCGGCGCCGTCCGACGAGATACCGCCGCGCGACAGCGAGGCCATAATCGCGGCCATGCTTTCATCCGGCGCGATGGCACCGTCCTCGTTGAGATCGATCCCGGCATGGGTGAGGTCGACGACCATGCCGATATCGGCTCCCGCGGGCACCGAACCCAGTGTCGCCGCCGACCGTTCCAACCGGTCGCGAAAGGCGACCAGGATGGCGCGGAACTGCTCATAGGTCAGCGGTTCGGGATTGGGATTGTCCGGAATCGGCAGCCGCATCAGCGGCAGCATGAAGGATTGCGGGCTTTCGAACCCGTGGCGGTGCAGGCCGCCGGCCAGGATTTCCAGGGCGGTGAAGAATTCGCCGGCGCCGGCGGCGTAGGCTGACGCCGGATCGCCTTTCGCTGCAGACTCAAGCGTTGTGAGCGCACGGTTGCGCTCGGTCACCGTTTTGGCCTCGACCAAAGCGGTTGCCGCTTTGGGCGCGGCGGCGCGGGCCGAAGATAGCGGCAGCAACAGGAGGAAGGCGGACGCCAGCAGGCCTGCAAAACGTGTCATCTCATCCCTCCACTATGTGATGCGCAGACATTACACGCATTTGGCGCCGTGTCTGCCGGCGGCAGTGTTTCAAGGACTGACGGTCGACACTCCCCGGGCAGACCGTCTACACAAGCTAACCGATTGGGCAAACGATTGGGCGTCGCGTGTCGAACTATCCGCTTTCCTACAAACTGTCATGGCTGCCGCGCTTCCTGAAACCGTCTCTCGGCGGCGATGTCAGGGATCTCGCACCGAGGGCGGCGACGACGATCATCGATCCGCCGCCGGGGCGGAAGGTGCGGCTGGCCTTTGTCGGCGATATTTCGGCGGTGGCCAACCGTAGTGCGCCGGAGTGCGATCCGGAAATCGCAAAGCTCTTGGGCTCAGCCGATCTGGTGATCGGCAATTGCGAAAGTCCGGTCGTCGAGCGGCCGAGCGTGGCGTTTGGCACGCGGCTTGGCACTCACCATGCGATGAGCGAGCGGTTTCTTGCCGCGGCGCTTGCTGCCGTAGGCATCGCGCGTGAAAAGCTCGTGCTGTCGCTGGCCAACAACCATGTGCTCGACCAGGGCGTCGCCGGTTTCGACGAGACCGTTGCGGCGTTGAAGCGGCTTGGAATCCGCACCATCGGCACCGCGAAAAAAGGATCGGTCGAGCAGGTCAAGGCCGGGCCGCTGTCGATCGGCTTTGCCGCCTTCACACTGTGGCGCAATGGTGACGCCGGGCCATTCACCGAGCTTGTCTCGATGCAAGGCGATCCGGCGGCATGGCCGAGAGGCGCGGCCGACAAGAACATCGATCTTACCTGTGCGGTGCCGCACTGGGACTGGGAGTTCCGGCATTTTCCGCAGCCGCAAACGCAAACGCTGGCGAGGTTGCTGGCCGGTCACGGCGTGGGGCTGATTGCCGGGCACCACGCCCATGTCGTGCAGCCGGTGCAATGGGTCGGCAAGACGCTCGTGGCTTACGGGCTTGGCGACTTCCTCGGCACGGCGCTGGCGCGACAGCCCTGGCCCGGCCGCATCGGCGGCATTTTCGTCGTCGATGTCAGCGCCGATCTCGGCAAGCGCGGCGCGATCGCCGGCTACCGGATGCATCCCTTCATGCGGCTGCGCTCAGGCGGGCATGAGCGGTTGGTTCCGGTCGAGGCGCTGACTGGCCGGATGAAGGGCAAGGTCGAAGCCAGGCTGAAGGCGATCTTTGGCGACTGACGACTTTCCCGCTATTATAGGCATAAACGGACTTTGCGAGGGGGCGATGGAAGCAGCTGAGTTCATGCCTGATGAAGCGGTGGTCGCCGGCATCAGGAAGAATATCGAGATCTATGAGGCTGGACGGGCTTCGGCCTACCGCCAGGTGCGCTGGCGGGTGCCGGTGTTTCTGGGGCTGCTGCTGGTTTTTGTCGTGCTGGTGGCCTGGCTGTTCAACAAGGTCGCTGACTTGAACGAGCAATGGTTCTCGACGCCGCATGTGTTCCTCTATGCCGGCGGTTTCTTCGCGGCGCTGCTGCTGTACTTCCTGGCGATCAGGCCGGCGACGAGGGTGCAGCAATCGTTCCGTGACACGCTGCTGCCGATCATCTTCGGCTTCATCAGGGATGTGCGCTATCAGCACAGCGTGACGCCGAATTCCTTCGACCGGCTGCCGCGAGCCGTGGTCGGCGCCTTCAACCGGCAGAGTTTCGACGACATCGTGTCAGGCCGCTACGAGGATTTTCCGTTCGAGCTCTACGAGGCGGAGTTGCGCCAAGGTTCGGGCAAAGGCTCGTCGACGGTCTTCAAGGGCGTCATCGTTGCGTTCGAGACGATCGCGCCGTTCCCCGGCATATTGGTCGCGACGCGCCGCAGCAACGCGGTGGTCGGTTTCTTCCGCGGCATCTTCGCCGGCAAGATGCAGGAACTGTCCAGCGGCGATCCGCTGCTCGACGGCGACTACGAATTTCGCACCGACAATGTCGCCGCCGCGCAGCCGCTGGTGAGCGGCCGGCTGGCGCAGGCGCTGAAATGGCTGCACGAGACATGGCGCGATGATCCGGCGCGGGTGGCGCTTAATGGCAGCGATGGTTTCCTGCTCTTGCCGCAGCCGAAGAATTTCTTCGAACTGCCCGCCATTTCCGTGCCGCTCGATTACACCAAGCACATCGCGCCGATGATCGCCGATATGGGCGCGATCCTGGCGACCGCGGCGCTGGTGCGCAAGATCGGCGCGACGGATGGCGAGGCCTAAAGCGCCGCGCGTCGAAACGAATTCATGCGACGCGCTTCAGGTCTTGTTTTCATGCATATCGTTGCGCCAAAACGGCGGTCCTGTTTGGGCGCATGCATTAGCCAGGCTGCCGCTCGTCAGCAGTCGAAGCCGTAGTTCTGGCGATAATATTCGACGTCTTCTTGCGCCATCGTCTTGAACATCACGCAGACGGTGAAGCTGCCGACCTGGCGACCGTTTCTGGTGTAGCCCCAGTCGGAAATATCGTCCCGGTTAAATTCGAGTTCCTGGCCGGCCACGACATTGTGCACCGCTTGCGGCTCATTGGCCAATGTTCCTGCAAAGCCGGTCGCGGTCTTGTGGAAGGGGATGATCCAGAAATGCTCCGAGGCGTCTCCGTCCCTGACCTCGACCTTCAATTTGTAGCTGGTTGTCCCGGCTGGCGGCGCATCCGACAAGGACAGGAATTCATCGAGGCTGGCGCGCGCCTGCGCAATGGCCGCCGCCATGTCCGGATCGTCCTTGGCGACGCCTACAACCTTGTCGCCGCCCTGGCCGGAATCCTGCGCACCGGCCGGAATCGGCGCCAACGCCAGCACCAGGGACAGCATGGTTCGAACTGCATGCTTCATGAAATGGCGCTCCTGCGTGTCGATGCTGACACCATCATGCATCTATCTGGAGTTTTCCACGGCAGTGCGACAGCGTGGTACGGTCCGACCGGCAGGCCGCTCACAACCCGCTCGGCACCAGGCCCGCCAGCCAGTTCGCGGACCGCTTGGCCATGCCGACCGTTGCCGACGCGACGCGGCCGAGATCTGTCTTCACCACGGCGTAGCCGTTCCTGGTGCGGTAGAGCACGCCTGTTCCGCCATCGACCACTTGCTCGTAGGCGACCGGCCGTGCCGCTGCTGCCTCCATGGCCGTCGTCGGGGAGCCGACGGAAACGCTCGGCCGATGGCTCAGTTCCGGCGGCAACGGGGTTTGGACATTCCGGCTGGCCGGCTTCAGTTCCGGGCGGGATGCGGCCGCCGCCAGTTGCGAAGAAGACGCCGACCCCTTGCTGCGGCATATGCCGGAGACCAGCGGATAGTCGAAGTTCTTCTGGTGCAGCATCTGGCTTTTCATCGCCGCTTCGCAGTCGGCGATGGTCGCCCACTTCGCCGGCGTCTCGCCGATATATTCGCAAAGCTTGGCGTCGCAGTCGCAGCCGACAATGGTCATGGCGACAAGGGCGGTCTTGAGCACGGTCTTGTCCTTCGGATTGCCCCCCGGCAGCCAGTCCTTCCATCGCGCGCGAACAAGGCGGGATTTTGGCCGCGATCACGCGATGAGCCGGGGGATGCGTTTTTGGGTACCGCTCACTACAGGTGGATTCGAGACACCCGGTAGCAATAGGGCGGGGGCGTGATGCATTTGCAGTAAGAAGCCTGAATAAATCTTGTCGGCTATGGCCGCGACAACTGTTTCTTGGCCCGGTTTTCTACTACGATACTCACGGGGCGATACAACAATATAGGAGGGGTTTGTCATGGGAAGAATTGTCCGGTCCGCCGAGCCTGTGCCGAAAAGGGAATCAACGCTCGAGGGTATTCCAGGCGATGCTCCGCTCGGCGTCGACGATGACAAGCAAGAAGATCAAGGATCGAAAGGCGGCGATGGCTATCTCGACCGGGTTGCGAAGTACGTGCCTGCCGAAGTCGTGGCATTTTTCATCTTCGTCAACTCCATCCTGGTCAATGCCACTGAGCAGCCGGTTGCCAAGGCGTTGACCGATGCGGTGGCGGAAGAGACCAAAGGCAATCCGGGGGACATTCCGGGTAAGGTGCAGGCAGCCATCTATAAGATTGAAATGGCCGGTATCAGCGTCTGGACCATTTCATGGATCATGTTGATCGTCGCGCTGGCGATGACGCCGGTGTATCTGAAATCGGTCAGCGATTCAGCCGACAATGCGGAGGCTCCGGGAGCCAACATCGTCATGTCGATGCTCGCCTTCCCATTCTGGGCCTATGCCGTCAACGCGCTGGCCCTCAGGCCATGGCATGACGGTGCGCTGGCCAGCATCATGCTCGCCACCTTCACGCTCATCAGCGGCGCCATACGGCCGGAATATATAAACGCTGGCCTCAATTTGATCCCGGGCATCGGCCCGAAGAAGTAGCTTGGCCCGCCGGGCAGGCCGCGGTGCAGGGCGCGGCTTCAGTTGTAGACGCGCTCCAGCCTCGCGCCTGCTTCGAACAGCGCCGGCAGCACGATGTGCAGCTTGCGCACGGCGACGATCAGCCCGGTGCGACGGGTGGCCGGATCGATCGGAACGGTTGGCTGAACAGCGCCCGGGCGCCTTCGGGCGGAGCGAAGTCTGCCGCCGAAAGCACGGTGAGCATGATCGCGTCATTGCCACCGATCTCGACGAAGGACACGCCTCTGTCGATCAGGCGCGGGATCATGTCGGTGAATTGCTGATCGCGCCTGGTGATGAAGATGGTTCCGTCAGCGCCGAAATCTCGTTCCAGCAAAGTATCGGCTTCTTACGCGTCGCTTCGCCGACCGGACCTTGGCCCAAAAGACAGTCGGCGCCGGGATTTCTCCCAGCGCCTCCCTGTCAGATCAGGACACGGTCGCGGCAGCAACTTCCGCAAAGTCGTCGCGCCATGCCGGCCTTGATTTTGACGGTCCTGCCAGTCACCGCCCGAAGGCAGTGCCCGTTCCAGACCACGCCGTTCTCCACCCTTGCGAGCTTCGTTCGGCGCGCCATCGAAGGTTTTCGCCGTCCTTCATGGCAGCATCGGTCCGCCGTTGGCGTTCGCACGCTTTCCGCGGCCCCGTAGGTCTCGGCATCCGTCCCTCAAACAAGCAAGCCTGCTCTCGCTTCGGGCCGTACGGGCCTCAGGAAATCCGCCTTTTCGCTTTGCCTTTCGGCGTGGCGATCGGTAGCCGCCTGAGATGGTTAAACTTACGCCGGGTAAGGGTTTTGGGGAATGGGCGTGAGCCTGTGGATAACGGGATTATCGGGGATCGTTTGCCACAAAGCTCGGAATTTCGACTCCAGCTGCATTAGACAGCCCGCCGGCTTTTTGGCGCCTGATCGGCTGTGCCCCTTGCTCCGCCGGCTGGCGCGGGCTTCAATGCAGGCAAAGCATCGAGCCTATCGGCTCGGTGCGGGGAGGGTGCGCATTGAAAGTCGGGGTGGTGCTCAATCCGATTGCCGGCGGCGGCCGGCTGAAACGGCATTGGCCGGAGGTCGCCGCATCGCTGAAAAAGCATTTCGGCGAATTCGAGCTGCGCGAGACGCAGGCCGAGGGCGACGCCGAAAGGCTGGCGCTCGACCTCGCGGCAAGCGGCTTCGGGCTGGTGATCGCGGCCGGCGGCGACGGCACCGCCAGCGAGGTGGCCGACGGATTGCTGCAGGCATTCGATGAGAGCGGCCGGACAACCGAACTTGCCTTGCTGCCTTGCGGCACCGGCATCGATTTCGCGCGCGGACTTGGCCTGCCGAAAGAGGTGGATGCGGCGTTGAAGCGGATCGCCGAAGCCAAGGCGCGCAAGGTCGATGCCGGGCGCATCTGCTACATCGACGACCATGGCGCGCTGGCCAGCCGGCACTTCATCAATATCGCCAGCCTCGGCCTGTCCGGCGCCACGGACCGTGCGGTCAATGCCGACAAGCGCAAGGGCAGGATGTCGGCCAAGGCGCTGTTTTTCTGGCGCACCGTGGTCGAGTTCATCCGCTACCGCTTCCAGGATGTCCGGATCACCGTCGACGATGGCACCCCGGTCGAGGCGCGCATGGCGCTGGTGGCGGTCGCCAACGGAAAGTTCTTCGGCGGCGGCATGATGATCGCCCCGGACGCCGAACTCGCCGATGGCCAGTTCGACATCGTCATCCTGCGCGCGGCCGGCAAGCTGAAGCTGATCTGGGATATTCGGCTGCTCTATGGCGGCCGGCACCGCAACCATCCGGCCATCACCATATTGCGTGGCCGGAAAGTGGTGGTCGAACCTATCGGCGATGTCGAGAAGAACGGCGCGCTGGTCGACATAGATGGCGAGTCGCCGGGGCGTATACCCGCGACGTTTGAGATCCTGCCCGGAGCGCTGACGCTGAGATATTGAATCAAGGCGTTGAGGGATTGATTCAGGTGGTTTGAGCGGCGATTCCGGCGAACCGGCCAAGGGCCTGAAATCGCAGGACATATTTACCCGGCTTAGCTTTCCAGCTTGGCTGGGAAACCGGGCGCGCGCAGCTCCATGTCGACGGCATCCTCGAGCAGTTTGACGATCTGGGTCGACCAGGCACCGCCGCCATATTCCTGTTTGCCCATCAGGAAAATCTCACTCACAAGCGGCGCCAGTTGGAGTGGCAGTCTGAACTCCCTGCCCATCGCAAGCGCAAAGCCGAGGTCCTTCAGTGCCAGGTCCATGGTGAAGCCAATGTCGTAGGAGCCGTTGAGGATGAGCTGGCTTTCGGTCTCATGGACGAAGCTGTTGCCGGAGGAGGCGACGATGGCGTGGTAGGATTGCGCCAGGTCGAGGCCGCCTTGCTTGGCCAACATCAGCGCCTCGCCGGCGGCGACGAGATGGATGAAGGCCAGCATGTTGGTGATCACCTTGATCACCGCCGCCGAGCCGACCGGACCCATCAGGAACGACTTTGCGCACATCGCTTCGATGGCCGGACGATGGCGCTCGTAAAGCGCAGCATCGCCGCCGACAAGCGCGGTGATCTTTCCGACCGCGGCCAGATGCACGCCGCCGGTGACCGGGCACTCCAGCGTCTCGATGCCTTTGGCCGCGGCGAGGGCGGCGAGGCGCAGGATCTCGTCGCGGCCGTTGGTCGACATCTCGATCCAGGAGCCGCCCCTGGGCAGACCCTCGAGCAGGCCGCCGGCATTCGCCAGCACCGCTTCGCTGACCTTGGGCGAGGGCAGGCAAGTAATGGCATTGCCGGCCTGTGCCGCCGCTTCGGCCGGGCTGGTCGCGGCCGTGGCGCCGAGCGCCACGAGGCGCTCGACGGCGGCGGGGTCGCGGTCGAAGACGATGACGACAAAACCGTTGCGCAACAGGCTGGCGGCAAGGTTGCCGCCGAGATGGCCAAGGCCGATGAAGGCGTAGCGTTCGCTCACGGCATCAGCGGCGTTTGCATCATCTGCAAATGCAGGTCCTTGCCGGTGTAGGGATGCGCGTCGCAGACCGCTTCGTCCAGCTCGACGCCGAGGCCCGGCTCCTTCGATGGAATGACATTGCCGTCCTGCCATTCGATCTTCTTCTTGAGCAGTGTCGCGTGGAAGCCGTCCCACTGCTTCAGCGATTCCAGGATGAGGAAATTGGGCAGCGTCACCGCCAGCTGGATGTTGGCGGCGCCAACGATCGGTCCACAATAGCAGTGCGGCGCGATCTGGATGTGGTATGCCTCGGCCATGGCGGCGATCTTCTTGGTTTCGAGAATGCCGCCGGAACGGCCAAGGTCCGGTTGCAGGATGGTGGCGGCGCGGTTCTCGATGATTCGGGCGAATTCGAACTTGGTCGTCAACCGCTCGCCGGTGGCGATCGGGATCGACGTGCCTCGCGCCACCTGAGCCATCACTTCGGGCATGTCGGGCGGCACCGGCTCTTCGAACCACAAGGGATCATAGGGCTCGATGGCGCGTGCCATGCGCAGCGCACCCGACGCGGTGAACTGGCCATGCGTGCCGAACAGAATATCGGCGCGGGTGCCGACGGCTTCGCGGATCGCCTTGACCATGCGGGTGGAGACATCGATGTCGATCAGGCGCGGCTGGTGGCCGTCGAAGGCGGTGTAGGGGCCTGCCGGGTCGAGCTTGACGGCGTTGAACCCCTGCTCGACATATTCGAGCGCGCAGGCGGCCGCCAATTCGGGGTCATTGTAGACGTTCCGGCCGTCCGGCGCGTCCTCCGAATGGACGCTGCCGGTGTGCGGATAGAGATAGGTGTAGGAGCGCAGCGTCTCGTGCACCTGGCCGCCGAGCAGTTTGTAGACCGGCTTGTCGGCTTCCTTGCCGACAATGTCCCAGCAGGCCATTTCCAGCGCCGAGAAACAGCCCATGCCGGTAACGTCGGGGCGCTGGGTAAATCCTGAGGAATAGGCGCGGCGGAAGAAGGTCTCGATGTCATGCGGATCGTGGCCGATCAGGTAACGCTCGGCCATGTCCTCGACCAGCTTCGCTGTTATGTGAGCCGAGAAGGTGGCGTTGTAGGCCTCGCCGTAACCGACGACGCCGCCATCGGTGGTCAGCTTGACGAAGATGAAATACTTGCCGCCGATGCCGGGCGGCGGGTTGCCGACTACCCAGGTCTTGACGTCGGTGATCTTCATTTTTGGTCCTCCAGAACCAGTTCGGCGCCCTTCCATCCGGTCATGACCGAGGCGGCGTTGGTGTTGCCGGTGATGTTGGCGGGAAAGATCGAGGCGTCGATGACACGCAGACCTGCGAGCCCGTGCACTTTCAGGCGCGGGTCGACGACGGCGGCCCCGGCGCCCGGCCCCATGCGGCACGTCGAGACCGGGTGATAGACGGTGCCTGAGCGCTTCCTGAAATCCTGGATCAGATCGGCATCCGATTGGATCGATGGGCCCGGCAAAACCTCCTCAGTGATGATCTCGGCCATGGCGGGCATCGAGGCTATCTTGCGCACGAATTTCACCGCCGCCAGCATCTCGTCGACATCGGCGTTGGTGGAATAGGCGTTGGCGACGATCCTGGGATAGTCCAGCGGATTGCTGGAGCGGATCATGATCTCGCCGCGGCTGGACGGGCGGCAGTTGGAGAGGCCGATGGAAAAGCCCGGCCACGGATCCGGCGTCAGGATCGGCCGCTCGCCGCTCTTCGGAATGACGGTCGAGAAAGCCTGGAAATAAAGCTGCATGTTGGGGCGCGAAAACGCCAGGTCGGTTCGGAAGAAGCCGCCGCCATGGTTCATCGACAGCGACAGCGGGCCGGAGCGGGTGAGGATGTACCGCATGCCGACCAGCAGCTTGCCCCACCAGGGCCGCAGGATTTGGTTGAGCGTCGGCACGTTTCCCTTGAAGGTATAGTTGATGCCGACATGGTCCTGCAGATGCGCGCCGACATTTTCGTTGCCGTGGACGACCGGGATGCCAAGCCCCTTGAGCAGTGACGAGGGGCCGACGCCGGACAGTTGCAGCAGCTGCGGCGAGTTGATCGAACCGGCGGACAGGATCACCTCGCGGCCGGCCCGCGCCGTCTTGGTCTCGCCGTTCTGCAGATATTCGATGCCGACGGCTCGCTTGCCCTCGAACAGGATTCTGGTCGCCAGCGCATTGGCTTCGACGCGCACATTCGCGCGCTTCATCGCCGGGCGCAGGAAGGCGCGCGCGGCCGACATGCGGCGGCCATTCCTGGTCGAGATCTGGTAGACGCCGACGCCTTCCTGGGCGGCGCCGTTGAAGTCAGGGTTGAGCGGCAGCCCAGCCTGCTGGCCGGCTGCGAGGTAGCGCCTGGTCAGCGGATGGACGGCGTTCGTCGTGTCGGTGATATGCAGCGGCCCGCCGGTGCCGCGCCATCTGTCGGCGCCGGCCTCATTGTCCTCAAGCGCCTTGAAGCCCGGCAACAGATCGTCATAGCCCCAACCGGGATTTCCGGCATCGCGCCAGTCGTCAAAGTCCTCGCGCGCGCCACGGATCCAGACCATGGCGTTGATCGAGCTGGAGCCGCCAAGCAGCTTGCCGCGCGGCCAATGGTCGACATTGCCGGCAAGGCCGGGGTCCGGCTCGGGCTTGTAGTTCCAGTTGACCGCCGGATCGAAGAAGGTCTTGCCGTAGCCGAGCGGCATCTGGACATAAAAGCGGCGGTCGCTGCCGCCGGCCTCCAGCACCAGCACGGAGAAGCGGCCCGAAATCGACAGCCTGTCGGCCAGAACCGAGCCGGCCGAGCCGGAGCCGACGATGATGAAGTCATAAGTCTGCATGATTGGTGTTGGCGGCTCCGCAAAACTGAGCGCAGCCTATCCGCGACGGCTTGGCCGCGCCCCTGCGGCTTCCGGCATGGCTTGTGAAAAAAGCGACCGTGAGACGCCTGGTCGGAAAAGCCACCATGGAACCGACATTGCGCCGGGAGCCTCGCCCGTCGCGTTGACCTCTTGGGCCCGTGACGCTACGGGATCAAGGGCTATCGCTTTAGGGGAATCTCGGATGGTGCATTACGCGGACGGACGGCCGATCGGCGATCTGACCTTGCGTACGCTCGCCATGCCGGCCGATGCAAATGCGGCCGGCGACATCTTTGGCGGCTGGGTGATGGCGCAGATGGATCTTGCCTGCGGCATCCGTGCGGCCGAGCGGGCCAAGGGCCGCGTGGTGACGGCGGCGGTCAAGGAAATGTCCTTCGCCAAGGCGATGAAGATCGGCGACACGCTGTGCATCTACACCCATGTCGAGCGCGTCGGCCGCACCTCCATGACGCTCAAGGTCGAGGCCTGGGCGCAACGCTACCTCTCCGACCTGATGGAGAAGGTCACCCACGCCGATTTCGTCATGGTGGCGCTGGATAGCGACGGCAAGCCGAAGCCGATTCCAACCGAAAGTTGACATCGTCGATTCTGCCAAGCTTGCGCTTATGTAACATCCCCCGCGCGGGCGATGCGCTGCGCGACATCCAATGGTTGCCTTCACATCCGATTCTGCGGGCGGCGGAGGGAAGACAATGCGTCAACACATGCTGAACGGCTGGCTCGTGGCGGCCCTCGTCGCGGTGATCTGGCTGCTTGGCACGACCGCTTATACCGAGATCAGGAAAGAGCTTCCAAGCGTTGCCTGCACGCACGACCGGACCGTTGGCAACGAGCGGACTGCCCAGCGGTCTGCAAGGGTAGAGACGTGCGGCGCAGTGTGTTGCAGCAACCCTGCGTCAAAGGCCTGAGGGCCCGTCAGCGGAAGACCTCGTCAGCCTCAAAATGATCATGCGCCGGCGAACGAAACGCTGCAGCTATGTCGCGATGGCGCGACCAACGATGCCAGGGCGGATCCAGTTAAACCCGGGTACGCGTCGTCGACGGCAAAATCCGTAAACTATTGCTGGGCAACGGTTTTCAGGCGTGCACGCCATCGAATCTTTCACGCGCCGCCTGGACCCGCGAGGTGTTCTTCCGCGCCCATTCGCCGAGCGCGCCGACCGGCACCAGCAGCTCATGGCCGAGCTCCGTCAGCTCATAGTCGACGCGTGGCGGGATGGTCGGGAACACGGTTCGGGTGACGAAGCCGTCGCGCTCAAGACCGCGCAAGGTGGTGGTCAGCATCTTCTGCGAAATGCCGCCGACAGCGGCGCGCAACTCATTGAAACGCAGCGGTCCGCCGCCCAGCTTGCCGACGACCAGAACGGTCCATTTGTCGCCGACGCGCTGCAGGATTTCCGAGACGGCGCGGCAGTCTTCGGTGTTGTGCGGGTGCCTCAGTAACATAACGGTGCCTCCTTGCGCTGCCATTTGTCAGTATCTCATATAGCGCCGGTATCCAAACGATACCAGCTTTTGCATATATGGAGAGCCCCATGTCCAAGCCCAAAATCGCCATCGTCGTCGGTTCGACACGCGCCGCGCGTTTCGCCGATGTGCCCGCCCAGTGGATCGCCAAGATCGCGAAATCCCATGCCGACATCGACGTCGAGACCGTCGACCTGCGCGACTGGCCGCTGCCCTTCTTCGACGAGGTCGCCTCGTCCGCCTGGGCGCCGTCGCAGAACGAAGTTGCCCAGCGCTGGCAAAAGAAGGTCGCCGAATTCGACGGCTTCATCTTCACCGCCGCCGAATACAACCATGGCCCGACGGCCGTGCTGAAGAACGCCATCGATTACGCCGCCAATGAATGGAACAAGAAGCCGGCCGGTTTCGTCGGCTATGGCAGCGTCGGCGGCTCGCGCGCTGTCGAACATTTGCGTCTTGCCGCGGTCGAATTGCAGATGGCGCCGGTCAAATCCGCCGTTCACATTGCCTGGAGCGATTTCCTGGCGGTGCGCCAGGGCGAGAAGAAGCTCGAGGAGATCGAGCATCTGAACCAGGCTGCCACGGCGCTGGTCAACGACGTTGCCTGGTGGGCCCGCGTGCTCAAGGCAGCGCGTCAGGCCGACGCGATTGCCGGCGAAGCCCAGGCGGCCTGAGCCTTATCCTCCCAAGGACCGATGATTTTTCCAAAGGGCGGCGTTTGCGCCGCCCTTTTTCATTCACGTGAAGAGGCGCTCTCGGCTCCCTTGGCCGGATGGTGGAGTCGGACCGGCAAGGTCGCGCTGATGCCTTGACGATCCCGCGCGAAGGATCGCCGCCTGTCACAGCCAACCGCCGGAAAACCCGGCCCGGCGCAGTCCTGTGGTGATGGCCGGCACGCGGCGCATCAATCGCCACAGGAAGTCGGACCGGTAGTTCTCGATCATCAGGGCGATCGGCCCCTGGTTGATGCCGACATGGTCCGGCGATACCCAACCGCAGGCGCGGCCGTCGTCGGCAGCGATCGTCGGGTTGAAGCTCGCGGTGAAGCCGTAAGGGTTGCCGTCGCGCAGGTCCATCTCGTGGAAATGGCGCAGCGCCGGCAGCACGATTTCCGGCGCAAAAGGCAAGGAGGCGATTGCCGCCCATGGCGACAGCGTGCCGTCATCGGGGCCAAACGGTGCGCCGCGGGCGAGATAACCGAAGAAGCGGCGTCCATCGGCTCGCCGCGCGATCGGACCTGGGCCGTCGCTGGCGGTGACGCCCCAGCAATTCTCGCCATAGCCCGCGAACCCCCTCGGATTGCGGATTGCGTAATCGCGCTGCAGATAAGTCGCCTGGCGGCTGTTTTCGAAATAGTCCCGGTCGTGATCGCGCATGAAGGCATCGCGGATGTCGCGAAAATCGATCCAGATATGCGAGAACTGGTGGATGAAAAGCGGGCCGGCATAGACCACCTCGCGGCCGTAGATGGTCTTCCATTTGTAAGTGGACAGCCAGGCCGCGTAGCTCTCGGGAGTTAGCGAGTGGGTCGGCGAACCGAGACCCAGGACGTACAGGATCAGCGCCTCGTCAAATCCTTCCCAGCGGTAGCGGAGAAAGCCTTTTCCAGGCCGCCAGCCATGGGTGACGGTGGCGCCGCCGTTCTGCGCCCAGCGCCAGTCGGCACGGCGGTAGAGCGCATCGGCAAGCTGGCGGATTTCCAGTTCGAGCTCATCGTCCTCGTCGAAATAAGCGCCGGCGGCCAGAACACCGGCAAGCAAAAGGGCGGTATCGATCGTGGACAGTTCGCAATTCCAGACGCGGCGGCCGGTCTTCATGTCGAGGAAATGATAGTAGAAACCTTTGTAGCCGGTGGCATCGGGCTCCGGCCCGTGCGGGGCGTTCCAGAAGAAGCGAAGCGTGGCGAGCGTCCGCTCGATTGCGGCATCGCGCGTCATGAAACCGCGCTCGACACCGACGGGATAGGACGACAAAGCGAGCCCGACGGCGGCTATGCTGGCAGGCGACGCCTGCGTGTTGCGGTCGGCGACTAGGCCGTTGGCAGGGTTGGCCTCGTTGAGAAAATACTCGAAGGACAGGCGCTGGATATCTTGGAGAAGCTCGTCGTTTAGCGCGTGTTCGTTCGATGCATCCATGACAATCGATATAGAGGCTTTGGCTGCTTTTGCCATTCGTCCAGCGGATCAATCATGGGTGAGGGCAGGCTGGGGCCGATAGCGAAAGGCGCTGCCGACGCACCGAATTCAAATCGAGGGGCTGCGAAGATCGGTTGGACCGCCATATGCACGGCCCTGCCATCTGGCCTGGCCGTCCTCCCCTGATATATCCGGCTGCGATCCATCACATGAGCATGCCCCGTGAAGTTACCCAGCCCGTCAGGCGTCGTTTCCCCCATGACCCCGGTGCTGGTCTGTGCACTTGCGATCTTCCTTCTGTCCGCCATGGATGCGGCGATGAAAATCCTGGTGATCGCCGTCGGTGTCTACAACACGGTGCTGTGGCGAAGCATGCTTGCGAGCGTGGTCGCGGGCACGGCCTGGGCGGCGGGGCCGCGTTCCCTTCCCACGCCTTCCGTGCTGCGGCTACACGCGCTGCGCGCCGTGGTCGTGGGCATCGTTCTGCTGTCGTTCTTCTGGGGCCTTGCCAGATTGCCGCTGGCGGATGGGATCGGGCTTAGTTTCGTCGCGCCGCTGTTCGCTCTCCTGCTGGCGGCGCTGCTTTTGGGCGAACGCATACAGCGCCAGGCGATCTGGGCGTCGCTGGCGGGCATCGCCGGCGTCGTCATCATCATGGCCGGACAGTTCGGGCAAGGGAATTATACCGGGGATGCCCTGCTTGGCACGGTGGCGGTGCTCGCATCGACGGTGTTCTACGCCTACAATCTGATCCTCTCGCGGCGGCAGGCGCTGGTGGCCAAGCCAGTCGAGATCATGCTGTTCCAGAACCTGTGCGTTGCCGCCGTCCTTCTCCCCGCCGCTCCCTGGCTCGCGGTTGCCCTGCCGGGCAATCTCTGGCTTCCGCTGGCCGGGGTGACGGCGCTGTCGCTCTCCGGCCAGTTCCTGATGAGCTGGTCCTACGCGCGGGCCGAAGCGCAATATCTGATCCCGACGGAGTATTCTGCCTTCATCTGGGCGATCGTGTTTGGCTGGCTGTTCTTCGACGAGGCGGCGACCTGGACCACGCTGGCTGGAGCGGCCCTGATCGTGGCCAGTTGCCTGATCGCCTCGCGCTCCAATCCGAAGCTTGCCGAACCGATCGAAGCCGCGGTCTGAGGGCGCTATTCGCTTTGACGGCAGAGCGTCAACGCACCACTTCGCGATGGCCGCTGGGCAGCCGGGTGGCGATCAGCTTGTCGATGCGGCGGCCATCGAGGTCGACGACCTCGAAACGCCAGCCTTGCGCGTCGACGCATTCGCCGGTCGCCGGCAGATGGTGCATGTGCGACAGCACATAACCGGCGACGGTCTCGTAGTCGCGGTTTTCCGGCAGGTCGATACCGAGAACGTCAGCCATCTCGTCGGCTTGCATGTATCCCGCGAGTAGCCATGAGCCGTCCTCGCGCTTGACGGCGTTTTCCTCGTCGCCGGCATCAAGGTCGGCGCGGAAGACGCCGGTGATGGCCTCGAGAATGTCGGCAGGTGTGACGATCCCTTCGAAATGGCCGTATTCGTCATGCACCAGCGCCATCGGCACGTCGGATTCCTTCAGCTTCTGCAGCACATCCAGCGCGTCGGCCTGATCGTAGACGATGGGGGCGGCGCGCACATGCTTGCGCGGATCGAGTGCGCGGCCGGCGAGCAGGGCGGCCAGCACGTCGCGCGTCTGAACAACGCCAACCATGACATCGACGCCGCCATCGCCGGCCGGGAGGCGCGAATGCTGGGTCTCCATCAAGAGCTTGCGGATGGCGCCCTCATCGGACTGCAAATTGATCCAGTCGACCTCGGTGCGCGGCGTCATCACGGCGCGCACGGCGCGATCGCCGAGCCGCATGACACCGGCGATCATGCGCCGCTCGTCGGATTCGATGGTGCCGTGATGCTCGGCCTCGGCGACCAGCATCTTGATCTCTTCGTCGGTGACCTTCTCCTCGCTCTCGCCGCGCTGGCCGAGCAACCACAATATGGCGCGGCCGGAAATGTCGAGCAGGAAGACCAGCGGCGCCGAGACGGTTGCGAGGATGGTCATCGCAGGCGCCGCCCGGGCTGCAACACGCTCGGGATCGCGCAGCGCGATCTGCTTGGGCACCAGCTCGCCGACGATCAGCGAGAAATAGGTGATGATCGCAACGACAATGCCGACGCCGAGCGGGTCGGCGATGTTTTCGCGGATGCCGGTCGAGGCCAGGTACACCGAAAGCCTGTCGCCCAGCGTGGCGCCGGAGAAGGCGCCCGACAGCACGCCGACCAGAGTGATGCCGATCTGCACCGACGACAGGAATTTGCCGGGATTGGAGCCGAGCGTCAGCGCACGCCCGGCGCCATTGACGCCGCGGTCGATCATCGCCTTGAGCCGCGCCGGGCGCGACGACACGATGGCGAGCTCGGACATCGACAGAAGGCCGTTCACACAGATGAGGACGACCACGGTGGCGATTTCGACGTATAGCATCAGGGCTCAATAGCATTGCGGCGGGCCGCAGGAAAATAGTCCGCGATGATTTTTGGGAAATGACGGTGGTTCAGGGGAATTGCCTGAGCACCCCGACAACAGCCTTGCCGTCGGTGAAATAGGGATCGCCGCCGCCGTTGCGTCCGGTCCTGGTGGCGCCGATGCCCGGGATGTCGCTCGCCGAGGTCACCATGCCGGCCGCCGACAGGTCGTGGATCACGAGATCGCGCTCGGCGTCGATGTCAGGGGCGATATGGTGGGTGATGGCGCCGGTATCGTGGCTGAGACCAACGCCGCGGTCGAAGCTGGCCGAGCCCATCCAGAGCGTTCGGCCGTCGTCGCCGGTCGCATCGCTGCGCCAGAAGCGGACATGATGGCGCCGGTCGGCGCTGCCGCCGACCGGCTTTTCGAAGGCGAGATCCTGGGCGCGGCCTTCGAACAGCAGCCGGCTGACCGGGGCGTCAGGATAGGGATGGTCGAACAGCACGCTCTCACCGATTTCGATCGCGGTCTTCAGCGTCACGCCATCGGCCGTATCCCATCCGGCCATGGCGAAGGCATGGACCATCTCTTTTTCGGTACCGACAAGGCCGATATTGATCGGGTCGCCCGGAATGCCTTGCGGCGTGTGTGTCACCATCTCGAAAGTCTGCGTGCGAAAGCCGCGGTCGCGAACCGTCCAGAATTCCGGCGCAGCGACATAGGCGAGGGCCAGCCAGACCGCCAGAAGAGCGGCGAGCCAGGTCAATGCGCGTCGTTGCAGGCTCCGTCGGCTCATGAAAGCGGCTCGATCCGTGCGGTATCTGTGCCTGACGGGCCCTGGAAATCAATGGCCAGCGGCGAGCAGCCGTTCTATCGTCGGCCATCGTTTTTGCGGGGGGTGAGCAGGAATGGATAAGAAGCCGGTGGGTCGCAGCTCGATGGCATTGACCGCGGACCTTGTCGCAAGGGTCGAGCGTGTCGAACCGGATCCGGGTCCCGAGCCCGGAACAACCGAGCATACAGACGCGGAGTTCGATAGTCTTGTCGAGCAACTTCTGTCGGAGCATCGGCCTGAAGCGCTATGGGTCTTTGCCTACGGGTCGCTGATCTGGAACCCCGAATTTGCCCATGTCGAGCAGCGCCCGGCCACGGCGCCAGGATGGCACCGCTCGTTCTGCCTGACGCTGACCCGTTGGCGCGGAACCCGTGATTTGCCGGCGCTGATGCTGGCGCTCGATCGAGGCGGCAGCTGCAACGGCATCGTCTATCGGCTGCCCGCGGAAGACCATGTCGGGCAACTTGGCCAGTTGATGCGCCGCGAGATCGATGCCAATCCGCCGACTAACGTGCCATGCTGGATCAAGGTCAAGACCAAGGATGGGCCGTTGCGGGCCTTGGCTTTCGTCGCCGCGCCAGACGGCAGGGCCTATGCCGGCCGGCTGCCATTGGAGCAGGTTGCCGACACGCTGGCGCGGGCTGCCGGGCATTGGGGCTCGTCGGCTCAATACCTGTTCCGAACCGTCAGCAAGTTGGAAGAGAGCGGTATCCGCGACAGGAACCTTTGGCGCATCCAGGATCTGGTGGCCCAGCAAATCATCGCTTCCACCAGGAACGCCAATCCCGACTGATTTCTGAACGGTGAAACGCCTTAGCGGCAGGCGCGGTAGCCGCTTTTGCGGTTCTTGATGTCGAAATGGAAATGGTTGCGGTGATCGTAATTGTAGCCGGGACCGAGCACGGTGGTGAAATACTGGCAGCCGTCGGCACGCACATTGTTGAGGAAGCCGCGGGTGCGGAAGGCAAACAGGCCGGGCTTGCGCACGTCGATGTCGTCGCCGTTGTTGAGCTCGATGCTCATGACGTCGAGGGCGTTGCCCTTGCCGTGCTCGGACAGGACACCTTCGCCGGCGATGTTGCGGCAGGAATAGCTCGAGCCCTGGTGGATGGTCTTGACGCCCGAGAAATAGCGCCAGCGGGCGGAGGGAACCAGTTCGTTGCTGGTCCAGGCGGCGAAACTTGCGGCCATGTCGCAGGTCAATGTTGCGGCGGGCTTCATCTGGATGCCGCCGATGGCGGAGACCTTGACCGGCCAGTCTATGCCGCACTGTCCCTCATGGATCGGCTGGACATCGGTGTAGACGACGCGAAGGCGCTTCAACTCGCCACGGCAATCGGTTTCGCTGGCCGGCATCTGCTGCGGCTCCGACTCCGACATCGGCTCGTCCATGCGCGGATAGGCGGCAGTCATATAGGGATTGGACGGGACGAGCTTCTGCATGCCTTCATATTGCGGCACGGCCGCGGTCTGCGAGCCGACATCGACGGCCGGCTGCAGCGACAGCACGCTGCCAGTGTTGCAAGCCGAAACGGCAGCCAGCGCAAGACCGGCGGCCAGTATCGCTGCGCTTTTTGCCTTCGCGGCGCGAAATATTGCGGCCATGGGCGGAATCCTGTCCTTGATCGGTGGGATTTTAACGATCAAGGGTAAAGGAAAACTCAGCGTCCGCGTTCATGCCTGCGGCCGAAATGCGGCAGGCCGACGATCACTGAAGGGCCATCACTGGCAGAAAGTGCCACCATTCCGGCGCGGTTCGAGATCGAGATGGAAATGCAGGGAATGGTCCGGGTCCGCGCCCGGCCCAAGCACGGTCTTGAACGGTCCGCAGGCGGCCTTGCGCACCGCATTGAGGAATTTGCCGTCCTTCTCGGGCGGCGTTGGACCGACTTCGACCTTTCTGCCATCCGACAACGTGAAGCTGGCAATATCGAGCGCGTTGCCGAAGGCATGTTCCGACAGATGGCGCGTGCCGTTGCGCGGCCGGCAAACAAAGGCCGATGCCTGGTTGATCGATTTCAGGTCGGCTCCGAACTCGGCTTTCGCCGCCGGCTGTATGATTTCGGCGGCAAAGCGGGCTGCCGCCTCGGCCATCGGGCAGTTGAGTTCGGTCGCGGGGCCGATGGCGATGGATTTTCCGAGCGACTTCAGCACCAGGGGATAGGGAATCGAGCAGCCGATGTCGGGATTGCTTTCCGCCTTATGCTCCTCGAATTCGACACCAAGGGCCGTCAGCCGCTCGCGACAGGCGACTTCCGCCGCCGGCATTTTTGCATCGGGCAAATCGGCCGAGCGCGGATCAGGCAGCATCCTCTTGTCGCCGGCATCGGGTTTTTCAGGTGGCTGCGGAGCAACGGCCGGCGGCTGAGCTTCAGGTTCCGGAGTGTCTGGCTTTTGTGTCGGAATCGGCACCGCGGCCGGCGGCTCGGGCTCGCTTTGCTTATCGGTCGACGGCTTCGGGGCTGACGGTCCGGGCCGCGCCTGCTTTCTAACACGGGACTTTTCTTCGTTGAATCGATCGTCATTGGACCGGTTGGGCGCGCCAAGGGGGTTCGGACCTTCGGCCTTTTGCTTTTCGATCGGTGCCGCGCCGGTCTTCGGCGCCTCTGAAGGACGCGCCTCGGGCAGCGGGACAACGCGCGAGGGCTGCACCGGAACATCGGCGGGCGAGGGCTCTTTATCCGGGGTCTTTTGTTCCACCTGCTTTGGCGTGATGTGCCGCTGTGGCCTGGGCTTCTGGCGGTGTTTGCTGCGCGGCTTAGGATGCGAGTCGACCCGCGGTGAAAACAGCTGCTCCAACCGCTGTGACAGCGGCGTGTAATGCTTTTTGCGCTGTTTGGCGTCAGCTTGCGTCAGCAGGGGCGCCAGCAGCAGAGCCGTGACGACCATGACCAGTGCAACCCTGCATGTTCGGGAAAGTACAACAGACCCCATCGTCCTCAACGGCGCGAGCGCCCGGAGGTTGCCTGCGGCCCATCACGAACGGTAACCACGCCGTTACGCGCCAATCGCTTCCAGCCCTTCTTCCAGCCAGTCGGCCAAAAGCGGCATGCCGAGCAGGTATTTCGCCGTGCGCTTGTTGGCGCGGTCGCGCGCGGCGGCAACCGCATCGGACCATTCCGCAGCGTCATAGTCGCCGCGGCCGACCCAGGCCAGCGCGATCAACTCGGCCGCTTCGTCGACGTTGAGGTCGTTGATCAGCTCGCGCAGCTCTTCCTCCGTTAGGTCTTCCGCGCTTTCCTCCGCCAGACCGTCATGGTGGTGATTGGCATGTGATTCACCATCGAGCTCGACCTCATGCTCGGCACCGTCGGCATAGTCTTCGTTGACGGCAGCACTCAGTCCCTTTGCCTTGAGAATGAACAGGCGCACGGTGTCCGGGCCGATAGATAGCTCCCATTCCCGCTCACGACGCTGTTGCACTCTCGGGGCACCCCCGCTGATCTTCCCGAATGATAGCTGATTTGCAGCGCGCGTCACGTCATGTTCTGATCCCTGGCTCCCGCCTTGACGGAATTCAGGTTAGGCACGGCCGCACAAATAGTTTCGGCGGCTGCGGGTTTCCGGGATGAAAAGTCTGCATCCCGGCGTTAGCTTTTCATTATCGTCATTTTCCCTCAAGATCGTCATTTTCCCTCAAGATCGTCATTATCCCTCAAGGAGGCTTCGATGCATAAAAGAGTGTTGATCCAGGCGGCTGCGGCGGTTGTCGCGCTGCAGTTCTTTGCGGTTCCGGTGTTTGCGGCCGGCGGCGGTGGCGGTGGTACCGAGACCACCACCCAGTGCAAGAAGGGGCAGGTCTGGGACAAGAAAAAGCAGAAATGCGTCGCGCCGAAGTACGGCATGCTGGACGACGACAACATCTATGATGCTGGTCACGACCTGGCCATGGCCGGGCGTTATGATGAGGCGATCGCCGTACTCAGCCTTGCCGCCAACAAGCAGGATCCGCGCATCCTCAACTATCTCGGCTATTCGCATCGCCATTCCGGCCGTGTCACCGTCGGCCTCGGCTATTACGAGGAAGCGCTGCGCATCAACCCGGATTACACGCTGGTGCGCGAATATCTCGGCGAGGCCCATCTGCAGATCGGCGACCTGGCCGGCGCCCAGGAGCAGCTGGCCGAGATCGAGAAGCGGACCGGCAAAGGTTCCCGCGAATACGGCATGCTGGCCGAACAGATCTACCATTTCATGAGAAGCTGACCCCACCCCAACGGCTTCTCTGGGCCGGCTGCGAGCAATCGCAGCCGGTTTTTGTTGTCGCAACTGCAACACGCTGCACATGCCGTGACGGCAATTGCGCAAGTCGGCTCATGATTTTTCAAAGAGCCTGCTTTTTCAGCGTGAAAAACGCGCGAGGATCGCTATATTGGGGAAAATTGCGGTGAAACGGTTCCGTTAGCCCGAGGCTGCCGGACCCGTTTTCTTTTTATACCATCGACAAGGCTTTCCCCGAAATGCGGGGGTGGCGGCAGGAAAGGTCAGGCATCATGAACAAGGTCCCGATGACAGGCGAGGGGTTCGCGTCATTGAAGGAAGAGCTGCGTTGGCGCCAGCAGGAGGAGCGGCCGCGCATCATCGAGGCGATCTCCGAAGCGCGCTCGCATGGCGACCTGTCCGAAAATGCCGAATATCATGCCGCCAAAGAGGCGCAGAGCCTCAATGAGGGCCGTGTCAACGAACTGGAAGACTATATTGCTCGGGCCGAGGTAATCGACGTCACCAAGCTTAGCGGCGACAAGGTCAAGTTCGGCGCCACGGTGGTGCTGGTCGACGAGGACACCGAGGAAAAGAAGACCTACCAGATTGTCGGCGACCAGGAAGCGGACGTGAAATCGGGCCGTATCTCGATCTCATCGCCGATCGCGCGCGCGCTGATCGGCAAGGAAGTCGGCGACGCCATCGAGGTCAACGCGCCTGGCGGCGCCAGGGGTTATGAGATCGTCCAGGTGCAATTTATCTAGCACCTCAGATACTTCTGAAAGGCTCTAAGCTGGTGCTCGTGATTTGAGCGCCAGTTGCTTCTTAGCTTCCGCCACCACCTTCGCCGGCGTTAGGCGCTCCCCCGATGCGGCCAGCAGCGTTGAGGCATATTGCCCGCGCGGGCCGGTCAAACCCGGCTCGGTCGCCAGGAACACCGCGACCGTCGGCAGGCCGAAGGCGCTGGCGAGGTGGGTCAGACCGGTGTCGGCGCCGATAACCAGCGTCGAGCGGCCAAGGATCGCGGCAATGTCTGCCAGCGGCGATCTCGGCACCACGATCGTTGACGGCACGGCTTTCGCGATTGCCTCGGCGACCGCCTTCTCACGCTCGTTCGACCAGGTGGTGACCGGCGTCATTCCGGTACCAACCAGCAGGCGAGCGGTTTCGATCCAGTCTTCGGCGGGCCATTTCTTGTCTTCGCGGCTGGTGCCGTGCAGCAGGAAGGCCGTCTTGCCGTCGATGCCGGCCAGGCGGCCCGGAGGCGGCACAATCCCGGATGCCAGGGTCGAAAGGTCGGGCTCGTAGCCGAGCGCCAGCCCGAACAGCCGGCGCGTGCGTTCGATGGCGTGCAGGTTGCGCGGCACGGCGTATTTGCGCTGGTAAAACAACGTTGCCAAGGGCTCCCGCGCGCTCGCGCGGTCGAAACCTGCGATTGGTGCCGCTGCCTGTTTCGCCACCAGGGCCGATTTCAGCAGCCCCTGAGCATCGATGACGAGGTCGTACTCGCCTGCTTGCAGAGCGCGGCGCAAGCTTGTCGCCTCCCGCCATGTGCGGGCGTTGAGCAGATGCTTGCGCCAGCGCCGGATGGCGACGGTATGGATCTTTGCTATCGCCGGATGCAGCGCGACGATGGCGGCAAAGGCTTCTTCGACGCACCAGTCGAAGGCGATATCGGGGCGCTTGCGGCGTGCATCTTCGACGGCGGGGAAGGTGTGGGTGACGTCGCCCATCGAGGAGGTCTTGACGATCAAAACCTTCATGCGGCGGCCGGGAGTTCCAGCAACCTGTCCGCCGCCGCTGCCACTTGGGCAACGTCCAGCGTCTTCAGGCAGTTGAGGTGGCCGAGCGGGCAGATCTTCCGGTGGCAGGGCGAACAGGACAGATGCAACCAGATCAGTTCGCGCTGTTCAGCCAACGGCGGCGTGTTTTCCGGCGAGGTCGAACCGTAGACGGCAACGACCGGTGTGCCGACGGCGGCCGCGACATGCATCAGCCCGCTGTCGTTGGACACCGCCAGCCTGGCCGCGGCGATCAGGTCGATGGCGTCCTCCAGCCGCGTCTTTCCTGCCAGATCGACGACACCGGGCGCGAGTGCTGCGATCTCGGCGGTGACGTCGCGATCGTTCTTCGAGCCGAACAACGCGACCTCGAATCCTTTCGCCATCATCTCTCCGGCGAGGCCGGCATAGCTTTCGCTAGGCCAGCGTTTGGCCGGACCGAATTCGGCGCCGGGCATCATGGCGGCGAATTTTCCCGGCTGCAGGTCGAAGCGGGCGAGCAACTCTTTCTGATTGCCGCCATCGACGGTCAGGTGCGGCGCCCGGAAATGGCCACCCTGGGCAAGACCGAAATAGGCCTGCGCGGTGCGCCGTTTGACGGCATCGGGCAGCGGCACGATGTCGGTCAGCAGGCCGTAGCGCATTTCCCGGAGATTGCCGAAACGGCGCGGAATGCGGGCAAAGAACGGGATCAGCGCCGATTTCCAACTGCCCGGCAGGACGTAGGCCATGTCGTAGCGGCCGCGCAGCAGGCGGCCGAAGCGGCGGCGAATGATGAATTCGAGCGCGCCGGGTTGCAGCGGGAAATCGATCTGCTGGCGAATCTCGGGCATGCGCTTGACCAGCGGGGCCGCCCAGGCCGGGGCAAGCACGTCGATGGCGGCGTTGGGATGGAGCTCCTTCAACGCCGAGAACAGGCACTGAGCCATGACCATATCGCCCACCCAGCGTGGGCCGATCACGAGGATCGTTGGGCTTTCAGCCATTCGACATAGTCTCTGACGCCGGTTTCCACGCTGCGGAATTGCCCATTATAGCCGGCTGCGCGCAAGCGGGACATATCAGCCTGGGTAAAACTCTGGTAGCTGCCCTTGAGGTGATCGGGGAATTCGATGAACTCGATCTCGCCCTTGCCCAGCGTATCGATCACGGTCTCGGCAATGGCGCGGAACGGCTGGGCGCGGCCGGTGCCGCAGTTGAAGATGCCGCTCGAGCCGCGCTTCCACAGCCACAGATTGACGTCGGCGACATCGCCGACATGAATGAAGTCGCGGCTCTGTTCGCCAGGCCCGAAGCCGTCATGGGCGCCGAACAGCTTTGGGTTTTCGCCGCGCCCGACCTGGTTGAACAGATGGAAGGCGACCGAGGCCATGGCGCCCTTGTGCGCCTCGCGCGGGCCATAGACGTTGAAGTAGCGCAAGCCGGCGACCTGCGAATGATCGGTGTCGAACACAGTGCGCCTGACATAGTCGTCGAATAGTTTCTTCGAATAGGCGTAGACGTTGAGCGGCCGCTCAAGTGCGGGGTCCTCGCGAAACTCCGAACCGCCGCCGTAGACGGAAGCCGAGGAGGCATAGAGGAACGGTATGCGCAGCGAAAGACAGCCATGCAGCAAGCGCTTTGAGAAGGCGTAGTTCACGTCCATCATGAACTTGCCGTTCCATTCCGTGGTGGTCGAGCAGGCGCCCTGGTGGAAGACGGCCTCGACGCGGCCTAGGTCGCCAGCTTCCAAGGTGGCCAAGAATTCGTCCTTGTCGAGATAGTCGGCTATCTGCAAATCGGCCAGGTTGGCGATCTTGTGGCCGTCGGTGAGGTCGTCGACGACGAGGATGTCATCATGGCCTTCGGCATTGAGTGCGGCGACGATGTTGGAGCCGATCATGCCGGCCCCGCCCGTGACGATGATCATGAATGCCTCTGGTTGCTTGCGATTCCGGTCCTTATAAGGGAGGCCAAGCGTACTGTCGATGAAGCACCACGACGCCACAGTGAGACCGCGAAGCGGCCCGCTTTATTCGAGGCCCGCAAGCTAGGGGACAAAAAATGCCGTCGACCGAACTGCTCATTGCGTTTTTCGCCACCACGGCGATCTTTGCCTATATTCCAGGACCGGCGATGCTCTATGCCGCCGCGCAGACCATGGCGCGCGGGCGCTGGTCGGGGCTGACGGCGGCACTTGGCATCCATCTTGGCGGTTATTTCCATGTCTTTGCGGCTGCCGCCGGGCTGTCGGTGCTCTTCCATGCGGTGCCGCCGCTCTACATGGCGGTCAAGCTCATTGGCGCGCTCTATCTGATCTGGCTTGGCGTGTCCTTGTTCCGCAAGCGCGGGGGCGGTGACACGGCGCTGCCGGCGATCGAGCGCAAATCGGCGCGCCGGGCATTTTTCGAGAGCATCACCGTCGAAGTGCTCAATCCGAAGACGGCGATCTTCTTCATGGCGTTCCTGCCACAGTTCATCGATGCCTCGGCGGGGTTCCCGGTGTGGCTGCAATTCGTGGTGCTGGGCACCATCGTCAATTTAATGTTCTCTTCGGCAGATATTGTCTGCGTGTTGCTGGCAGGCATGGTGATCGCCCGGCTGAAGCGCTCCAGCCGTGCGCAGCGCATCATGCAGCGGGCGGGCGGGGCGGTGCTGGTCGGACTGGGCGTCCACGTCGCGTTGCAGAAGAGCTGACGGCCGCCCTGACGTTGCGCTGCGCGGATTTGCGGTATATCGGCTCCGCCATGAACGATCCGGCCCGTAAATTGACAATTTTCAGCGTGATTGAGGTCGGCCTTTCCCTCGCATTGCCAGTGACATGATCAAGCACAATCCGCCTTCGCCCGAACCTTTGCACCGCGCCATTGCCCGCTTTGGCGACGTTGCCGTGCTGGTGGTCGGCGACTTCATCCTCGACCGTTTCGTCAACGGCGTCATCGAGCGCATCTCGCCGGAAGCGCCGATCCCGGTGCTGCACGGGCGCGGCGAGACCTCGACGATGGGCGGCGCAGGCAACGTTGTCGCCAACATCGTCTCGCTGGGTGCCAGCGCTATTCCCATATCGGTGATCGGCACCGATGTGGCCGGCGACAATCTGGTGCGCATGCTGCGCGAACTCGGCGCCGATACGGCTGATATGGCGCAGGAGCGCGGTCGCATGACGTCGTCGAAGAGCCGCTTCAGCGCGCTCAATCAGCAGGTGCTGCGCTTCGATGAGGAAGAGATCAAGCCGCTCGACGACAAGGGACGGGCGGACCTGGTCCGGCATTTTTGCGCCGCACTCACGCGCGCCGACATCGTCATTCTGTCCGACTATGGCAAGGGCATCTTGCTCGACGGCGTCGCCGCCGACCTGATCGCCATCTGCCGCGAGGCGGGAAAACCGGTGCTGGTCGATCCCAAGGGCCGCGACTATGCGCGCTATGCCGGCGCGACCGCCATCACGCCCAACCGCAAGGAGCTTGGCGAAGCTGTCGGTCGCCCGGTTTTCGCCGACGACGAGATCGTCGCGGCGGCACGCCAGCTGATTTCGGCACATGGCTTCGACTTCGTCGTCGCCACCCGCAGCGAAAAGGGCATGAGCGTCGTCGGCGCGGATGAGGCGCGCCACATCGCCACCCAGGCGCGCGAAGTGTTCGACGTTTCGGGCGCCGGCGATACGGTAATCGCGAGCTTCGCGCTGGCTCTGGCCGCGGGCGCCGATCGCGTCATGGCCGCCTCCATCGCCAATGCCGCCGGCGGTGTGGTGGTGGGCAAACGCGGCACCGCGCGGCTGACCGTGGAGGAACTCACCGGCGCGCTGTTCCGCTCGCACGGCCCCACCGCCCACAAGGACGCCATCCTCGATGCCGCATCGGCCGCGCGCATGGTGGCGGCGTGGAAGGACGAGGGCCTGAGCGTCGGCTTCACCAATGGCTGCTTCGATATATTGCATGCCGGCCATGTCAGTCTTCTCCACGCGGCGCGCAGCCAGTGCGACCGGCTGGTGCTCGGCCTCAACAGCGATGCCTCGGTGCGTCGGTTGAAAGGCGCCGGGCGCCCGGTCAACGATCAGCATGATCGTGCCTGCGTGCTCGCCGCCCTGGCCTCGGTCGATGCGGTCGTGGTGTTCGAAGAGGATACGCCGCTGGCGCTGATCGAGGCGCTTCTGCCCGACATTCTGGTCAAGGGCGCCGACTACACGGTCGAAACCGTTGTGGGCGCCGATGTGGTGCAGAAGGCGGGCGGGCGCGTCGTCCTGGTCGACCTTGTCGCCGGCAAGAGCACCACCGGCACGATCGGCAAATTGCGCGCCGGCGGCGGTACCAACTGAGGGATTTCATGTCCGGACTGAATGACTATCTGGTCCGCTCGGCGGCCGCGATCACCGCGACAGTCGAGCGTGACCTGACCGCCGAGATGGAACGTGCTGTGAGTGCGGTCGTCGCCGCGCTTTCCTCGGGCAAGGCGCTGCTGGTCTGCGGCAATGGCGGCTCGGCCAGCGACGCCATCCACATTGCCACCGAACTGGTCGGCCGCTTCCTTAAGGAGCGCAAGGCCTACAATGTGATTGCGCTGCCGGCCAACGCGGGCATGCTGACCGCCTGGGGCAATGACTATGGCTTCGACACCGTGTTTTCGCGACAGGTCGAAGCGCATGGCGCGGCCGGCGGCGTGCTTCTGGCGATCTCGACCAGCGGCAATTCGCCGAGCATTCTGGCTGCCGCCGAACAGGCGCGCATGATGGGCATGACGGTGGTCAGCCTCACCGGCGACGGCGGCGGCAAACTCAAGCCGCTCACCGACATCCTGCTCAACGTGCCCTCGACCTCGACGCCGATCATCCAGCAGGGACATCTCTGCCTCTACCACTATCTCTGCGAGGTGGTGGAAGACCGTCTGTCGAATGGCTGACACCGGGGCCTACGGCCCATACCCGCTGGCTGAACCCGGCCTGTGGGTCGAGCGGGTGGGTTTGCAGTCCTTTCTCGCTGGGACGCCGGCGCTGTTCTTCGACCGCGACGGCACCATCAATGTCGATACGGGTTATCCCGACGATCCCGCCAAAATGGTGCTGCGCGACGGCATCGTGCCGGTCATCGCGGCGGCCAACCGGGGCAACATCCCGGTGGTCATCGTCACCAACCAGTCCGGCATCGCGCGCGGCTATTTCGGCTGGAAGGAATTTGCCGCAGTCAACGGCCGGGTTCTCAAGCTGCTTGCCGCCGGCGATGCCTTCGTCGACATGGTTCTGGCCTGCGCCTACCACGAGGCGGGCAGCGGGCCACTGGCGGTCGCCGACCATCCAATGCGCAAGCCCAATCCGGGCATGCTGCTACAGGCCCGGCAGCGCCTCGGCCTCGATCTCAAGCGCTCGCTGATAGTCGGCGACAAGGCCGCGGATATGCAGGCCGGACAACGTGCCGGCCTGCCGCGCGGCTGGCTGGTGGATGGCGAGGGAAGTAATGAGCCGGGCTTCGAGGTTCTGCCGCTGCGCAACCCCGATGATCTGGTAGGGCTTTTGGGGGCTATCGAGTCGCTCGCCCGAATCTAGGACGATCATGGGGCGTTGAACGCAACCAGCCCCTCATCCTTGACGCGGCGGATGGTCAGCGCGGTGCGCACCGTGTCGACATTGGGGGCCGAGGCCAGTTCTTCAATGACGAAGGTCTGGAACGTGCCGAGATCGCTCGCCACGCAATGCAGCAGGAAGTCGGATTCGCCCGAGACCATCCAGGCGTCGCGCACGATCGGCCAGCCGCGAGTGCGCTCGGCGAAAGCTTTGAGCTCCGCGTCGGCTTGGTGATGCAGGCCGATCAGGCAGAAGGCGACGACATCCATGCCGAGCGCCGGCGCGTTGAGCAAGGCGCGATAGCCTCTGATGACGCCGGTTTCCTCCAGCCGCCGGACACGGCGCAGGCAGGGCGGGGCGGAAATGCCGACACGGCTCGACAGTTCGACATTGGTCATGCGCCCGTCGGCCTGAAGCTCGCGCAGAATCTTCCAGTCGATGGCGTCGAGGTCGGCTTTCAGGGGCATGGCGGTCTCGGCTTAGCGCAAGAATCTTTCGCGCTCTCGTCCTTAAACGACTTTTGTGTCGATGCCAGCCCTTTGGTCGGGCGATTTCGCAACCGTAACGAAAGCGGCCATTGCGCGAATAAGCCTGTAGGCCCCGAAGCTTTCCGGGGACGACGGCCTGATCGTCTTGCTGGTGTGGTTGGCAACCCTTACATTGCCAGCAACATTTCACGTCGTTTTCCAAGGCACACTCGATTGTCTGCCCCGCAGAGGCTTTAGATGACCACCAAGCACGCGTCTGTCCTTATCATCGGTTCCGGCCCGGCCGGCTATACCGCCGCAGTCTACGCCGCGCGCGCCATGCTCAAGCCGATGCTCGTAGCAGGCTTGCAGCAGGGCGGGCAGCTGATGATCACCACCGATGTCGAAAACTATCCGGGCTTCGCCGATCCGATCCAGGGCCCGTGGCTGATGGAGCAGATGCTGAAGCAGGCCGAGCATGTCGGCACCGATATCATCAACGACATCATCACCGAGGTTGACCTCAATGTGCGGCCGTTCCGCGCCACGGGCGATTCCGGCACCACCTACACGGCCGACGCGCTGATCATTGCCACCGGCGCGCAGGCGAAATGGCTGGGCATCCCCACCGAACAGACCTTCATGGGCTTCGGCGTGTCGGCCTGCGCCACCTGCGATGGTTTTTTCTATCGCGGCAAGGATGTCGCTGTCATCGGCGGCGGCAATTCGGCGGTGGAGGAGGCGCTCTATCTCTCCAATCTGGCGAAGAGCGTGACCGTCATCCACCGGCGCAACGATTTCCGCGCCGAGCGCATCCTGCGTGAGCGGCTGTTGAAAAAGGACAATGTCCGAGTCATCTGGGACACGATCGTCGACGAGATCACCGGCCGGCCCGGCAAGACGCCGCTGCCGCCTTCGGTCGAAGGGCTGAAGCTCAGAAATGCGGTGACCGGCGAGGTCAGCCATCTCCAGGTGGACGGCGTGTTCGTGGCGATCGGCCATGCGCCGGCGGTGGAATTGTTTGTCGGCAAGCTGAAGCAGAAGCCGAACGGCTATCTGTGGACGGCGCCGAATTCGACCCGCACGGACGTTCCCGGCGTGTTCGCCGCCGGTGACGTGACCGACGATATCTACCGTCAGGCGGTGACCGCCGCCGGGCTCGGCTGCATGGCCGCGCTCGAGGCGGAAAAATACCTGGCCGGCATCGAGGTGCACCGCGAAGCGGCGGAATAAAATCTATCAAGACGGCGTCGCAAGCCGTTCAAAAGCCTGATTTTTCATTCAGACGCCAAAAACAGAACGAGGGGAACTCAATGGCGTTGGACTGGGACAAGCTTCGCGTGTTTCACGCAGCGGCGGAGGCTGGGTCGTTTACCCATGCCGCCGAGACTTTGCACCTGTCGCAATCGGCGATTTCACGCCAGGTCAGCGCGCTTGAACATGATGTCGGGGTGCCGCTGTTCAATCGCCATGCCCGCGGCCTGGTGCTGACCGAGCAGGGCGAAATGCTGTTCCGCACGGCGCATGACGTGCTGATGAAGCTGGAGACCATCAAGTCGAAGCTGACCGAGGCCAAGGACCGTCCCTCAGGCGTGCTGAGGGTAACGACCACGGTCGGGCTCGGCGCCGGCTGGCTGACCGAGCGGGTGCAGGAATTCATCGAGCTCTATCCGGAAATCAGCCTGCAGCTGATCCTGGCCAATGAGGAACTCGACCTCACCATGCGCCAGGCCGACTGCGCGATACGGCTGCGCCAGCCGCAGCAGCCCGACCTTATCCAGCGCCGCCTGTTCACCGTGCATTTCCACCTCTATGCCTCGCCGTCCTATGTCGGCAAGCACGGCAAGCCGACCTCGGTCGCCGATCTGAAGAACCATCGCATCGTCACTTTCGGTGTGCCGGTGCCGTCGCATCTGTCGGAGCTGAACTGGCTGGAAACGATCGGCGATTTCGACGGTGGGCAAAGGGTGCCGACGCTGCAGATCAACGACATCTTGTCGATCAAGCGCGCCGTGCAGGGCGGCGCCGGCATCGCCATGCTGCCCGACTACGTGATCTCCAAGGAATCGGATCTGGTGCAGCTTTTGCCGGAGACCGAGGTGCCGTCCTTCGACACCTATTTCGCCTATCCCGATGCAATGAAGAACCAGGCCAAGCTGCACGTCTTCCGCGACTTCATCATCGCCAAAGCGCGCAGCTGGTCATTTTAAACATGCCCTTGGGAGGTGCTGGTCACCCCCGCCAAGGCGTCAGCCGTGGCAGCCAGCCGGGAACATTGCGGCGGTAGGTCTCGTATTCGCCACCGTAGCGGCGGGCGAGAGTCGGCTCCTCATAGAACCTGACGAAAGAGCCCATGACGATCGCGCCGATGGCGGCATAGGCAGCGACGCTCCAGCTTGAAAACAGCGACGCCTGGCCGAGGATGATCGACAGCACGGCGACGTACATCGGGTTGCGGACATGGCGGTAGACGCCGCCGATCACCAGTCTCTCGGTGGGTGCTACAGGCGCCGGCGTGCCCAGGCCTTCGAGCGCGAAGCGGGCAAAGGAATGGACGAGCAGGGCGATGGCCGCGACAATCAGGATGGAGCCGGCCGGCACGAAGCCGGGCACCGTCGACAGCGGCAGACGGTAGCGGTCCGTGAGCAGCCAGGGCACCAGCCCGGCGACGACACAAGGTGCGGCGATGAAGAAGACCGCGCTGCCGGCGATCGCCTGGGGTGTCCGCATGTCAGGTCTCCCTTCTTCCGGCCGACCCTTCCCATCCCGCTGCCGCAAAAATAAACGCCTGTTGCCCGATTCAACGTCATTCGGCTTTTTGCCCGCGAGCGCGAGAATCAGCCCGACTTGCGGTTCTGCGAAGGCAACAGCACGGTCGCGCCATTCATTTGGCAACTTTTCGTGGTCTTATGGCCCCTAGACATGGGTTAGTCCACAGCCTGTACCTTTTTGCATGCGTGTGTTGCAAAATAGATGCTTGTTTCTTGGGCATGAACAGCACATATATAGATCATCTCCTGGGCGCGTTCTCCTCCCATTAGCGCCCTCGAGTGTTCCCCTCTGGAGGTTAGCCTTAACAGGCACTTCCAATCAAACTCAGCCGGATCTTCATTGATCCGGCTTTTTTGTTTCCGGGCCTGCCGTAGCCAGCGAAAAATCGAGCAAAATCGCCGCGTAACAGTGACATGTAACCTCAGGTAACATGCCGCAGGCGCGATTCATCGTTTAAGCAGATCATAGGACGCGGTGTGGTTCGACCGGGAGATGGGGGCATCACTCGGAAGATCCGGGCTCAGGCAGCTACCGCGTCCGAACCTATTCGTCTGTCAGTGCCGTATGGCGCGGCGGATACGTGCGGCGGACCTGCCGTTTTCCTCCCAAGAAGACGGTCCGCAATAAGAGCGGCGTCCGGGTCACCCGGGCGCCGTTTTTTGTGCGGATCATCCTTCGGCCTGTCAGGCAGCCTTGCCGTTGGCGTTCATCGCCTCGTCGGCCAACCGTCCGGTCAGCTCGGCCATGTGATCGAAGGCGCAACGATAGCTGGCGACGCCGGAGGTCGCCGAGCGCAGTTCGATGATCAGGTCGCCGATCTCGGCCTGCGGCATGGTCGCCTCCACGACATCCCATCCCGGCCAGTCAGGCCGCGCGTCGTAGCCAAGGATCTGCCCGCGCCGTTGCGGGATCAGCGCGATGATCTTCGAAGTGGCTTCGGACGGCGTGACGATCTCGACCTTCATGACCGGCTCGAGTAGCACCGGCGAGCAGGCCGCCATGCCTTCCTTCATGGCCAGCTTGGCCGCCATCTGGAAAGCCATGTCGGAGGAATCGACGGCGTGGTAGGAGCCGTCGGAGAGGTTGACGGCGACATCGACGACAGGGAAGCCGAGCGGGCCGGATTTCAGATAATCGCGCACGCCGGTTTCGACCGACTGGATGTAGGTCTTGGGCACGACGCCGCCGGTGATGGTGTCCGAGAACTGAAAGCCGGAGCCGCGCGGCAGCGGCTTGATCTCGATCACCACATCGCCGAACTGGCCATGGCCGCCGGACTGCTTCTTGTGGCGGCCGCGCTGCTGCACCGTCTTTCGGATCGTCTCGCGATAGGGGACGGCAGGCGCATGGCCTTCGACCGGAATCTGATTCTTGCCTTCCAGCCGCTCGCGCACGACCCGCAGATGCATCTCGCCATGGCCGGACAGCACGGTCTCGGCCGAGTCCTGGTTGTGGCGCAAGGTGAGCGAGGGATCTTCCTCGGCCAGGCGCTGGATGGCCGCCGACATTTTGACCTCGTCCTTGCGCTCCTTCGGCCGCAGGGCAAAGGCAAAGACCGGCTGCGGCGGCGTCAGCGTGACCAGCGGCTTGATACCGCCCTTCGTGGAGCTCAACGTCTGGCCGGTCTTGACCTCGTCCAGCTTGCCCAACGCCACCGTGTCGCCGGCCTTGGCAGCGGTGAGCTTGGACTGGTCCTTGCCGAGCATCTTGTAGATGCCGGAGACCTTCGCCGTCTCGCCATTCGACAAATAGAGTTCGGCTGCATCGGCGATCTGGCCAGAGAGTACGCGCGACACGGACAGCTTGCCGCCGTGCGCGGTGTGGATGGTCTTCATCACCTGGACCACGGTGTGATTGCCGTCGGGGACGCCGAGCCGTTTGCGCGTCGCCTCGACATCCGGTGCATCATGGCGGATCGCCTTCAAAAGGCGCAGCACGCCGTTGCCTTTTTCGGCGGTGCCGATCAGCACCGGCGTTATGGCGCCGGCGCGCAGGTCGGCGGACAGATCGTCGAAGACCGCGTCCTTGGGCGGCTCGATCTCCTCCAGCAACTGCTCCATCAACTGGTCGTCATGGTCGGCAAGCGTCTCCAGCATGGAGAAGCGAGCCTCCAGTTCGCGCGCATTGTCGTCAGTTGGAATTTCGGCAACCTGGCTTTCGGCATATTCGCGGTAGATGTAGGCGCGCTCCAGCGCCAGGTCGATCGAACCGATCACCACATTGTCCTTGCGCAGCGGGATCTGGCGCAGCAACAGCGGCGCCGCGCTCGTCGGCTGCAGCATCTTCAGCGTATCGCGTACGCCGGCAATTGCCTTGTCGACCTTGTTGAGGAACAGGATGCGCGGCACGCCGAGATCGTCGAGCTTGCGCATGATGAGCTGCAAGGCTGGGATCTTCTTCTCGTCGGCCTCGGCGACGACCACCGCGAGATCGCAGGCTGCCAGCACCGGCTCGGCCTCGAAGGAGAATTCGATCGATCCGGGACAGTCGACGAAGGTGATCTGCTCGCCCATGAATTCGGTGGTGGCAAAGGTCGCCTCGACGCTCATGGCGTGCGCCCGCGCCTCGGGCGAATGATCGGAAACGGTGCTTCCCGATGAAACGGGATTTTGGCGGGGGATGGCGCCCGTACGGGCGAGGATGGCTTCGAGAAGTGTCGTCTTACCGCTTGCAAAGGGACCGACTATGGCAATGCATTTCGGTCCCGTGCGTCGTCCTCCGGCGCGAGTACCCATGGCTGACCTCCACTCAGGCTTGGCCCTTGGAGTGCGATCAGCAAAAGTGGAAACGGTTTTGCGCCGATCGCACCCTGTCGTGAGCGGCGGCCGGCCTGTTCGACCGTCGCGGGGCGGGGTTGTTTCTCTTAGCCACCTGCCCAAGCCCATCGTCCCACGGGTTAGCCGGCAGGGCAAGGAAAATAGGAATCCGGTGCGCCGTCAGGCGGCCGAGGCAAGACCCCGGGATCAGAACCGTCCGGCGATTTCAGCTTGCCTGGGTGCGGCGCGTGGGCGTGGCGGCTGCACTCTGCTTCACCACCATCTCGGCGTAGCGCGACAGCAACGGGTTGAACAGGTCCGGACGTTCCCAGAAGGGCGCATGGCCGGCGCCTGGTATGACATGGCACTGTTCCCACAGCGAGCTGTAGGCGACGGTCTCGAAATAGCTCAGCCGCACCAGCGGATCATGCTCGCCATTGATCACCGCAACGGGGAACGGAGCGTGCTCGACCACCTGTTTCTGGTCGGCGCCCTTGCCCGCAAACATGGAGCGCGCCACGCCGGCGCGAAGCCGGCCGTCGGTGCGCCTGATGGCTTCGCGGAAAGACGGACTGGCGGTGTCGCCGTAGCACAGAGCCTCAAAACGCTCGATGTCGCGTTCGGAGTAGACCTTCTTGGAGGCGAGCAGCATGTCCCAGTTGGCGTGAAAGCCGCGCAGCATGCCAAGCGGCCCCCGCGACACCGGCGGCGCTCCGGTCAGCACCAGGCCGCTGACCGCATGGTGAAAGCTGGCCAGTTCGACCGCCACATGGCCGCCGAGCGACCAGCCGAAGATGATGGCGTGGCCGATGCCCAAAGCGTCGAGAAGCCGGGCTGAGGTCTGGGCAAGGCCGGTAATCGTATAGGCGGTCGCGGGGTCGCGGGCATCGGAGGACTCGCCATGGCCGGGAAGGTCGAAGGCGATCAGCCGATGGGCATCGGCAAGCGGGCTGTCGAACTGACGGGCAAACACGGCGCGCGAACTGCCCGAGCCATGGATCATGACGATGGGCATGCCGGACCCAGACGACTGGCTGAGGCGCAAGTCGGCCTGCGGCGTGCGGATGGTGCGGTGAGTGATGCTCATGCTGGATTAGACCTTGAGATTTGCCTGACCGCCAACATCGCATCGCTGGCTCTATATGTTCTTTAAACATGTGGTTAAGAATCGATTTCTAGAAATCCACCATCGGCGTGACCGCCGGCTCCATCGCAACCCGCGGAATCCCGACAATGGAACCAGTCCTCGATCTTCTTGTCTCGATCTGCAGCATCGCGACGCTTGGCCAATATGTCTGGTCGATGCGGGCGCATTTCCAATCGCAGGCGATGTCTCCAGGCGCCATGGTGATTTCGGCGGCGGTCATCGCCACGGCGCTGTTCTTTCTCGCCATCCTTTGGATCCAATCGCAGCCGGGTTCGGCAAAGCTCACCGGACTTGCCGTCGAACTGGCGAGCTCTGCCCTGTTCTGGTGGGCGATTGTTACGTCGCGCAAGGCGCGATTGCGCTTCGCCTTCGCACCCGACGATCCACACAGCCTGCTGACCGACGGCCCCTACGGCCATGTCCGCCACCCCTTCTATACGTCCTACATCGTCTTCTGGATCGGGTGGGGGATCGCGACCTGGTCGATCTGGGCGGTGGTGCCGGTCGCCGGACTCGCTATCCTCTATGTGTTTGCGGCGCTGGACGAAGAGAAGAAATTTTCGCGCACGCCGCTGGCCGGAGCCTACGCGGACTATCGCGTACGTGCCGGCCTGTTCTGGCCCCGGCTGGGGTGGTAGCCGGCACCGGGGCAGGGTAGGTTCTGCCAAACTTAGGGATCACCAGAGATGAAGATCATTGCCTGCGGCAGCGTGCCGACCATCATCGCGCCGGACCAGTATTTCACCGGCCGCGTGCTGCAGACGCCCATCATCGAGAAGGAAGCGCCGGCCCGGCTCAGAGCCACGTTGGTCAGCTTCGACCCCGGTGCGCGTACCCACTGGCACACGCATCCGCTCGGCCAGACGCTTTATGTCACTGCGGGGGCCGGCCTTGCGCAGACATGGGGCGGGCCGATCCAGCAGATCAAGGCGGGCGACGTGATCTCGTTCGAGCCCGGCGAGAAGCACTGGCACGGCGCGGGTCCAAAGACGACAATGACCCACATCGCCATGCAGGAAGCGCTGGACGGCGTCCATGCCGATTGGATGGAAGCGGTCACCAGCGAGCAGTGTGGCGGCTGAGGTCTGCTCCTGACAAAAACCCGGCTCGAAGCCGGGTTTCATGTCTCGGTGCCGCCAGTTCAGGTCAGCGATGCCGTGAACCGCTGGATGCGCGTGCAGGCTTCCTCCAGCAGCGTCTCCGACGTGGCGTAGGAGATGCGGAAGTTGGGGCCGAGGCCGAAGGCAGAGCCGAACACCACCGCGACACCCTCGGCCTCGAGCAGTTCCGAGCAGAAGGTCTCGTCTGTGTCGATGACCTTGCCGGCCTTGGTCCTCTTGCCGATCAGCTGGGCACAGGACGGATAGACGTAGAAAGCGCCTTCCGGCGACGGGCAGGTTATGCCGCGCGCCTGGTTGAGCATCGACACGACGAGGTCGCGACGGCCCTGAAAGATCGCCTTGTTCCTGGCGACGAAATCCTGCGGGCCGTTGAGCGCCTCGACCGAGGCCCATTGCGCGACGGTGCAGGCGCCCGAGGTCTGCTGGCCCTGGATCATGTCCATCGCCTTGATCAGCTGGACGGGACCCGCGGCATAGCCGATGCGCCAGCCGGTCATGGCGTAGGCTTTCGAGACGCCGTTCATGGTCAGCGTGCGCTCGTAGAGTTTCGGCTCGACCTCGGCGATTGTCCTGAAGACGAAGTCGCCATAGGTCAGGTGCTCGTACATGTCGTCGGTCAGTGTCCAGACATGCGGATGCTTCAAGAGCACGTCGGCCAGCGCGCGCAGCTCGGCTTCCGTGTATGCGGCGCCGGACGGGTTCGACGGCGAGTTCATCAACAGCCATTTGGTCTTCGGCGTGATCGCCTTTTCCAGCACGGCGGGAGTGAGCTTGAAACCATTTTCGATCGAAGTATCGGCGAACACCGAGGTGCCGCCGCAGATCGCCACCATTTCGGGATAGCTGACCCAATAGGGGCGGGGGATGATGACCTCGTCGCCTGGGTTCAGCGTCGCCATGAAGGCGTTGAACAGGATCTGCTTGCCGCCGGTGCCGACAATGGTCTGCTCGGGCTTGTAGTCGAGATTGTTCTCGCGCTTGAATTTTTTCGCGATCGCCTCGCGCAGCGGCGCGATGCCCGAAACCGGCGGGTATTTGGTCTCGCCGCGGCGGATCGCCTCGATCGCCGCATTCTTGATGTTGTCGGGCGTGTCGAAATCCGGTTCGCCGGCGCCGAGGCCGATAATGTCGCGGCCGGCATTTTTCAGCTCGCGGGCTTTCTGCGTCACCGCGATGGTGGCGGAAGGCTTTACGCGGGCAAGGGCGTCGGCAAGAAAGGCCATGGCCAGATATCTCCAGAGGGGTCGGCGCAACCGCAAACAGCTGCGGCGCCTCTCATGTCGCATCGACCCGGCAAGTGCAAGCATTGTCGGATGAGCCAGGGTCAAGGACTCGTGGAGATCGGCTTTTTGGAGCGCGTGCATGACGGTTTCACTCTGCGTTGCGGGCTCTGCAATCGACGCCTATCCCCCGGCAAGACTAAATTCATCAACGGCCGCTAAAACCTTTGACGGCAGGATCGCCAGCCATTTCGCCTGTCTCGCGGAGCGAGGGACCCTTGTCGCGCAGCACCGGGCTTGCCCACATCATCCGTCACGATGACGGCACCGCTTCAGGTGTCTGGGGTCCCTACACGCTGCAGAGCGCCTTTCAGCCGATCTTCGCCTTCAAGGACGGCAAGCTCTCGATCGCAGCGTTCGAGGGGCTGATCCGGCCGTTTCGTGACGGCGAGCCGCAATCGCCGATGAACTTCTTCCGCACCTGTCCGGCCGGCGACCGCCTGCATATCGAGGCGCTGACGCGCACGCTGCATTTGCTCAATGCCGGCGCCTGCCTGCCGCAAGAGGCTTCGATCTTCGTCAATTTCGATCCGTCGGTGTTTACCGAGCGCTCCATCGCCGATAACGCGCTGCGCGACATGCGGCTGGTGCTGCACGAAGCCGGGATCGATCCGCGCCGCATCGTGTGCGAGGTGACCGAGCAGAAGTCGGCGTCGCAGGAAACGCTCTACAGCTTTGTCGAGGCGCTGCGGGCCAATGGCTTTCGCATTGCCGTCGACGATTACGGCGCCGATGAATCCGACATCAGCCGCATCAAGGAGCTCAAGCCCGACATCGTCAAATTCGATGCGCACTGGATCACGCAACTCATGGAATCGGGGGCCGGCTTTGCCCTGCTGACTGCCATGGTGACGAACTTCGAACTACAGGGCATCCGCACCGTGTTCGAAGGCATCGAGGAAGGCTGGCAGCTTGAATTGGCCGAGAAATCCGGCGCATCGATGGTGCAGGGCTTCGTGCTGGCGAAGCCGGAACTGGCGCCGACCAGCTTTCGCGCTTTCGGCAAGGATGGGCAGCCGTCTGTCGCGGCGGCCGAGCCTGGCAAGACGCCTGCCGGCCCGACTGCAGCGCCTCCGGCGCGGCCGGGCAGGGTGTTCGGGCGCAGGACCGGGCCATGACCGGGCAGCGCGAGAGGCGTCGCGATATCGGCGAAGCGATCTTTGCCGACGAGGTCGGCATCGAATACGGCGTCTACGGCGCGTTCCGGCTGAAGAGCGCCTACCAGCCGATCTTTGCGCCACGCGGCGGCGCGTTGGCCGTGGTTGCCGTCGAGGCGCTGATCGAACCGCAGCGCGCTTCCATGCCGGTTGCACCGGCCATGTTCTTCGACAGTGTTGCGCCGGGCGACCGCCTGTTTGTCGAGACGATGTGCCGGATGCTGCATCTGAAAAACTTCCGCAACATCGGCGTCGACGGGCTCGACCTGTTCTTCAATTACAACCCGATGATCAACGATCATCTCGGGCGGGCGCTGGCCGAGATCCGGCTGATGACGCGGCATCTCGGCGATCTCGACCTGCATGCCGCCATGCTGGTCTGCGAGATCACCGAACAGGCGGCCGACGATAATGTGCTGGCCCCGCTGGTGCGCGAGATGCGGCGCCACGGCATCCGCATCGCCATCGACGATTTCGGCACCGGCCACTCGACCGCGGAGCGGATGAGCCTGCTCCAGCCGGATATCGTGAAGATCGACGGCGGCTGGTTCGCCGAATTCTGCCGCCACACTGCCGCCGAGCGCTTCTTCCGGCCGCTCGTCTCGTCGCTACACGATCGCGGCGCCAAGGTGCTGGTCGAAGGCATCGAGCAATCCGTGCATCTGCGCGTCGCGCTGGATGGCGGCGTCGACCTGCTACAGGGGTTCCATCTCGGCCGCCCGGCGCTGGCCGGCACGATCTTCAACCGGGAGCCGCTGTCGATCGAGGCGCTGCTTGGCGCCGACAACAAGGTGGTGCCGCTGCATCTGCGGCGCTGATTTGTACTCGCGCTTGCCGCCGCTTCGCGGCTCGTTCCGGACCGGACGCCAACGGGCGCGATGCCCGGTTGGGCTTGCGGCCTTCGGCCGTAGCGCGCATTCAAAGAGGGCGAACTCGGCCCGCGTGAAGTTCAGCCAAAGCCTGCTCGGCAAACTTATCCAGCCGGCCAGCCTTGGCGTCCGCCTCGATCTGCATATCCCACACCTCTGCCTGATACGCTGCGAACCATTTGGTAAAGGCCTTTAGTTCTTTGGTGTTCAGGGCTGCGATGGATCTTTCAATCTGTTCGAGCTTGGTCATGGGGCGAAACTAGCATGGCCATCGTCCAATTCCAGATAAACAAAAAGGCGGGATAAATCCCGCCTTCCCATTTTCGGTAGCCTGATCGGAGCTTTAAGTCCGGGCCGGCAGCTATCTGCTGATCCAGCTTGTCGGGTCTTTCTGCTCCAGCGCGCTTCTCGCGCGACCGTCAGTACATCCGTGACTTGCCGCGCGCCCCGAACTCTCGTCCGGCGCGCGCTATCGCAAAATCAGGCTGCCTTGCTCAGAGAACCAGCGGACGACTTGCCTGTGCGGCGGTCCTGCTCGATCTCGAAGTTGATTTTCTGGCCTTCGACCAGGGTCGACAGTCCAGCGCGCTCGACAGCGGAGATGTGAACGAAAACGTCCGCACCGCCCGAATCAGGCTGAATGAAGCCGAAGCCCTTGGTGGCATTGAACCACTTGACCGTACCAGTTGCCATATGAATAGTCCTCGCATTTGCTTTGGTTTGACCGAACCGAGGTTCAGCCGGTTTGTATCGAGATTTTGGAGATAGACGTCAGCAAACGCGAAGATCGCGAGGCCCGGATCGATCGGCCGAAATATCAATGGAGCTGATATAGGCGGGTTTCGCACCAAAAACAAGATGGCTCGAAAAATGGCGTTGCGGTGGCGCCGCCCAAAGGCCGCCCCAATCGCATGAAAGCGTCGAGCAATCGGGAAGATCGGGACGCCCGACGGCGTTAGTCCGGTTTTGGGAGACTGTCATGAAAACGGTTGTGAAAACCATTCTGCTTGCCGCCTGCCTGACGCTGGCGGCCGCCGAGGCGCAGGCGATCTCGCGCTACGACCCCACTCGTATGAGCTGCGACAGGGTGCAAGGCACGATCGCCCGCCAGGGCGCGGTCATCCTGCGCTATCAGTCCAGGCGCGTGCCGGGGCTGCCGCTCTTCGACCGCTATGTGCAGAGCCAGCAATTCTGCAATGTCGGCGAGGTCAGGAAGCGCGCCTATGTGCCGAGCGCCGATACCGAATCCTGCCCGGTCTATCTCTGCAAGCGGATCGAGAACGACCATTTTCACCGCCGCTTCCTGCGCCGTCATTAGGCATATTGATATTCAGGTGAGGCCGGCCTGCGAACGATGGTCTTCTGCGCTTCCGGCGCCCACGTACATTAAGTACGCTCCGCTCCGGTTCTCGAAGACCATAGTTCTCGGTGCGGCCTGACCTGAATCTCAACATACCCAGCCGGCATACCATTCAAGCTCTTAGAACCCGAACGAGACCTGCGCCGCCGGCGGCGGGCCGACGCGCACGCCTTCCATGGCCAGCATCTTTTCCTTGGTGGCCGAGCCGCCGGGCGCCGAGAAGCCGCCGATCTTGCCGCCCGCGGCTAGTATCCGATGGCAGGGGATGACCAGCGGCACCGGGTTGGCGCCCAGCGCTGCCCCGGTTTCGCGCGGCAGGCCGGCTTGGCCGGCGCGCTTGGCCAGTTCGCCATAGGTGGTGGTTTCGCCGTAATGCAGTTTCCGCGCCGCGTCGTAGATGGCGAGACGGAAGTCGTCGACGTCGTCGAGATCGACCGGCACACCGGAGAAATCGACGTCCTCGCCTGACGCATACGCCTTGATCGAGGCGATCAGCTCGACCACCCATTGCGGCTGCCCAATGTTCGCAGTCGTATTGGCGGCAACACCGGCATGCCGCATCAGCCGGCGCTCCACTGCTTCGCGGCTCCTTTCGGGCAGGCAGAGCCGGATCAGGCCCTTTTCGCTCCAGGCGATGCCCATGAAGCCGATCACTGTTTCTAACACTGCGTGGCCGGCTGTGATCGAAGATGCCGTTTCCATGATGCGCTCCTTTCCGCAAAGCGGCGAAAACCGGGATACCGACCGGTACATATGCAGAACAATATGGCATCTGAGCCCGGCTCTCGCCACCCGAAAACCACCAGATGGTCCCGATTGCCCACCAGGAATCGCTGGTGTAAGGACTTCTTAACAACCGACAAATCGGACCCGCGCGGCTTGCCAGCAAAATTCAACCTTTTCGCGATCTCTGTGATCGTCGGCGCAGCTGCCCTCAGCGGCTGCCAATCGACCTCGCAGATGAAGGCCACGCCTGCGCTGACCGAAACCGCGACCGCTGCCGGCAGCGATGCCGGCTTTACCGTGCCGCTGCCCGATACGGTTTCGGTGCTGCCGCAATCCTCGGGCATAACACCCGTTCAGGCGGCCGAAGCGACGCCGGCCACGCCAGCGCTCGATGCCGCTGCGCAGCCGGTTGCCGCGACCGCGGCCTTTGCCGGCGCGACGCCCACGGCCCCGGCCGTGCCTGCGGTGATGGCCGCCAATGCCTGGCAGGCACCTGCGCCCGCCAACGCCGGACAGCCGGTCGCGGCGCAATATACGACCGCCAGCCTTGTCATGCCGGCGACCGCCAAGGGCGGCCAGAACGCCATGCCCGGCGTGCAGCAGGTAGCCTATGTCGTGCCGCAGAACCCGGCTTCCTTGGGCCAGTTCCCCGCCGCGCCGCTCGGTCTCCCGGAAGAAGAGCATGCGACCGGCATGCGCGGCGACGTCGACCGGCTGATCCAGAAATACGCTGCTCTCTACGAGGTGCCGGTCGATCTGGTGCGCCACGTCGTCAACCGCGAAAGCACCTACAATCCCAAGGCTTACAACAACGGCCATTGGGGGCTGATGCAGATCAAGCACGCGACGGCGCGCGGCATGGGCTATGACGGGCCGGCCAAGGGCTTGTTCGACGCCGAAACCAATCTGAAATACGCGGTCAAATATCTGCGTGGCGCCTGGCTGGTGGCGGGTGGCAACGCCAAGAAGGCCGATTGGCTCTACCAGACCGGCTATTATTTCGACGCCAAGCGCAAAGGCCTGCTCGAGGCCACCGGCCTCGGTGTCGACCGCAAGCGCCGCCGGCTGCAGCCCGACGCCTGAGCGCGATGCCTGAACCGCGCCCGCCGGCTCCAAACGACATCCGGCTGCGCAAAATCCTCGACGAGACGCTCGTTGCACCGCACTGGCCGGCCGGCTTTACCATGCGCTGCTTCGAACATGGTGACGCGCAGCCCTTGCATGCGCTTTTGAGCGAGGTGTTCGACGACGGCACCGACGGCCCGTTCGACGAATGGTGGCCGCGCATATCCAGCGATGCCGAATTCGACCCGGCGCTGTGTTTCCTGGTCATCGACGCCAAGGGACGGCTGGCGGCGGCAGCGCTGTGCTGGACCAGGGCCTTCGTCAAGGACCTCGCGGTCCATCCCGAAGCGCGCGGCAAAGGCATTGGCGAAGCGCTGATGTGGCAGGCTTTCAACGCCTTTCGCGATCGAGGCGCGGCCCATGTCGACCTCAAGACCAACACGGTCGAGAACGCCGCCGCGCTCAGGCTCTACGAGCGGCTGGGAATGGTGCCTGTCGCCTGGGAAGGGTAAGGGCTTTTTTCTTGCCGCAATTCCCTGGGGAAAACGCTACGCGCTTTTCCCGGGAAAACCGGTTCCCACTTTTCCTGGAATTGCTCGAGCGCTGTTGAAATCCTTCGGATTGTGAACTGCTTCACATAGGCCGCCGCAACCGGATGCTACCTCACCATCCATGCCTTTCGACCGATGGCGGATCGACGACTGGCAGATGTGGAGGGGCTGCACCGGCATGTGTTCAGCCACTCCTTGGCGGGTCCCAGGCGGGGGTTTGGGGCCCGCCAGTCGTTTTACGGCAGCCCTCAGATATCGGGCGCATTGCCGATCTTCTTTTTGAGGTCAAGCGCCCAGGCGCGGCCCTCGTCGCCGCCCCACAGCAGCCAGGCGATATGGCCGGCCGATGGATTGTCTTCATTGCCGTAATTCTTGCCGCGCTTGTCGACCTCGTGGCGGGCGAAGTAGCTGACCATGCGGCGGATAGTGGATGGCGCCAGCTTTTCGCGGTTCTTGAGTTCCGTCGCCCGCGCCACGCCGATCTCGGTGCCGCCCCGGCCGAATTCTCTTCGCAGCCTCAACCCCTTGGCGGCATTGTCGGCCACCACTTGCGGGCAGCGCAGATCGATCTCTTCATCCTCTTGCATGTGTCTCCCCAGCTCCGGAAATCTAACCTGCAGACGCAATACAGGGAAGTGCAACCGGCTCCCAATGCAGCGCCGTCCATTAGGATCAGCGCGCCATCGGCATCTGCGAGATCCTGTGGAACCTTATGGATTTCACGCCTGAGGGTCGGCCGAACTGGAACGAACAGCTGCAATATGGCGAGGCGTGCTGTCCTGAGGTTTGTCCGCCAGGGGCTCGGGACGGCTCTTCGGCAGATGGTCGCTGACGAATAGTTCTCCGGACGCAACCCTGCCGCCAATGCCGCGTTTGATTAGCCGAGGGAAATTTTCAAATCGGAGACCTCAGATGAAAACGCTTCTCACCATTGCCGCCGTCGCCTTGTTCGCCGGTGCCCCTGCCGCCTTTGCGGCCAACTCGACTGCGGTCGCGCCTGCCATGGCCGCCAGCAAGGTCGATACCCCAACCTTCGTCAAGACCGTGCCTAGCTCCAACGAATTCGAAATCCAGTCGAGCAAGCTCGCCGAGGAGAAATCCAAGGCGGCTGACGTCAGGAAATTCGCCAAGCAGATGGTCAAGGACCACACCAAAGCCGGCAAGGAGTTCAAGGCGGCGCTGAGCCAGGGCCAGACCACCGGTTCGACCAAAGCCGCGGGACCGGCCCTGCAGCCGAAGGAGCAGGCAATGCTCGACGAGTTGAAGAGCACAAGCGGCAAGGATTTTGACGCCAAGTACATCCAGATGCAGACGGACGCGCACAAGGAGGCCGTTGCCCTGTTCAGCACCTATGCCAACTCGGGCGACGACCCGGCGATGAAGGAATTCGCCAAGAAGACGCTGCCGACGCTGCAGATGCACGAGAAGCACGTGAAGGAACTCGCGGCCGCGCATCAGGGTTGAGGGTTGGTGACTGGCCAGCAATAGCATTCTACGGCGCCCCCTCTGTCCTGCCGGACATCTCCCCCACGAGTGGGGAGATCAGCAGCGTCGGCGCCGTGCTTTTCTACCGACGGTGAAAATTGGCGAAGGCTGAGGCGACAGCCAATCTCCCTGCTTGTGGGGGAAATGTCCGGCAGGACAGAGGGGGCGCCGTAGAGTGCGACGGCCGATGCCTGCCGTTGGCAAGGCAACGCGGCAAAGTGGCTCTGTGGCTGCGCCGGCAGTGACATACACTGCCGCCACCAATTCAATGGAGCTCCCATGCCCAAGCTCGACCTGTCCACCGTGCCTGTCCGCAAGGGCTCCGGCTACCCGCACCCTTCGACGCCCCTTGCGCCGAGCGCACACGCCACCGCCTCGGCGATGCCGGCGGCCTCACCGATTTCGGCGTCAACCTGATGACATTGCCATCAGGCGGCTGGTCGAGCCAGCGGCACTGGCACAGCCATGAGGACGAGCTCGTCTATGTGCTGGAAGGCGAACTGGTGCTGGTCGAGGATGGCGGCGAGACGCTGCTCAAGGCCGGCGACTGCGCGACCTTTGCCAAGAACAGTGGCAACGGCCACCACATGATCAACCGCTCGTCCACAACGGCGCGCTATCTCGAGGTCGGCTCGCGCAATCCGGATGATCTCATCACTTGCTCCGACATCGACATGATGAGCCCGAGTTCGGATGGCAGGTTTCTGCACAAGGACGGGACGCTGTATCCGGGGCAGGGGTGAGGGCTGGACCATGCTTCGGCGCTGGTGTTCGCTGGGTGGGGGGATAAGTTCCTCACGATTAAAGGTGGCGCCGGCCCCCTCATCCGACCGCTTCGCGGCCACCTTCTCCCCGCTGGGGAGAAGAGGGAAGCGCTGGCGCTGACCGGCTCCTCTCCCCTCGGGGAGAGGTCAGCCGAGCGAAGCGGAGGCTGGGTGAGGGGGCCTTGGCGCCAGCTTGGCAAACAAAGGGAGCATCACCGTGAAAAAAGAAGTCATCGAAGTGCCCGTCATGTCGGCCAAGGTGCGGGCGCTCGGGCTGCCCTGCTCGACGGCGGTGAGGGCCAATGGCTTCGTGTTCATCTCGGCGACGCCGCCGGTGGACATGGTGACCGGCGAGATGGTGCGCGGCGACATCGAAACCCAGACCGAGGCGTCGCTGAAGGCGCTGAAGCATTGCCTGGAAGCGGCCGGCACCTCGCTGGACAATGTGGTGATGGTGCGCATCTACGCCGTCAATTCCGGCTTCTACAACGCCATCAACCGGGTCTATGCCAGGTACTTTTCCACGAACCCGCCGGCGCGGAGTTTCGTGCCGGTGGCGTCGTGGCCGATGGAGTTCGATATCGAGATCGAGTGTGTGGCGGTGGCGTGAGCTTCCCTGTCGAGTTGAGACTGGTCCAAGACAGCGGTGAGACGCTGCTCGAGGCAAGCTACCGCCGCCTTCGCCGGAAACAGCGGCAACGGCCACCACATGATCAACCGCTCGTCGATGAGGACGCGCTATCTGGAGGTCGGTTCGCGCGACCCCGACGATGTCATCACTTGCTCCGACATCGACATGATAAGCCTAGTCGGCTGGTGGTTCCTGCACAAAGCATGGGATGCCGTATCCGGAGCAGGGGTGAGGGGCTATTCTGAAAGTCTTATTTTCGGATTCGTTGCCGTGGGTCGATAACAACACGTGGATGTAGTAGCGCGTTATATGCTCTAATCGACGGTGAGACTCATCCATACGCTCGCACCAAAGGCCAACTATGCAGCCCCAAATTCGCAAGAAATTATCGGAGGTCGCTGCCGAATACGAACTTGGCGAAAACGGCGATTTGCAAGATAGAGCGTATCGTATGATCGAGTACGCCGTTGGGCGCCACGATTGGTATGAAGATCAGCGTGGTAAGTTGTTTCAAGCCGCTCTAGGCATGCTATCATTTATTGCTGCTGCGGCTGCGATAGTTAATTCGGTTGGAGGATCTAGATATTTTGTTCTCTTTCTTGGCTTGGGCTTGATAGTACTCGGAATTACGGCGTGCCGCCTGATCGTGATGTACACTCACGTTTCTGAGAAAAATCATCCCCATAGAAAAGCCGCTGACATCAAAAGCTGGTACTACAGGTATACGGTTTCCGGCGATGTTATAGACGATCTCGACGATCTGTTCGGGCACGACGACAAGGAGGCGGCGGTTGAAGATGTTCGGAGAAATTTTAGAAATTTCTTGAAAGCTATTTCCGGATCTTTAGATCGTGAAGTCATGCTAAAAGAAGATCTCCAGCAGGTATTCATTTTGTACCTTCTGCAGAATTATCGGCAAACCAATCTGAAGAAGATGTATAGTGTCACAAAAAAGGGAACCGTCACGTCGATGTTTTTCTTCGGTTTGGCGTTGGCGGTTCTGATGTGTTCACCCGCAAAAGAAATAATTAATGACTTACGCAATAACGTCAAAATCGGAAACTGATGCCTGTTGCAGGGCGATCTCCGAAGTTTTTTTACAAGGCAAGCGGGTTAAAAGATCGCTAGAGATAAGCCCTCTAGTTATATTTATACCATATTCACCGGAAAATTTCACATATTTCGCTGAGCGACGCTATGAGTACGGCGAGTTGCTTGGTATTCGGGGACTAAAGGCGATCGAAAGAACGGCTCGTGTCTATACCTCGGAAAAGAATCGAGTTAGCAAACCTAGCTATCGCAGCCGGCTAGAAAATTTTCCCGACACAGCTTCTAGACCTGTCCCGCTAAATGCCATCAACCAAATCGATAAAATAGTAAGCGAAGTCTCAGCGTTTCCGCGTGCTAGTACCCACGTTTTTACTTTCTTTAGGCCTTCTGACTTATACAATAAAAGATGGCCTGGCTACGTCCCTTGTCCTACAAGCGGAGATTTTAAATATAGAGACGGAAAGTTGTCGCTGAACGTCATGTTTCGATCTTGCGATATATTAAACTTTCTTTACAATGACATATACTATCTTCGTCAGATACAATTTTCCATTCTTAGAAAAGCTAAAGAAGCAGATGGTTCAAAGCTGCCGCCGACGACACAACCAGGCCCGTTGAACCTGTTTCTCTCGCGAGCGTTCATTCAGACCTGGGAGATAACCCCAATCCAGAACTTGGTTGAGGTTATAGATAGTACGAAGGAATTTCTGGCACGTTGTTAGAACCACTAGCTGGCATTCGGCGATGCCCTACGCAAAATACTCCTGCAGTGGCCTCACCTCCAGGCTCCCCGCCTTCAGCGCCGCAATCGCCTCAGCCACAGCCGCCGCCCCCGACAGCGTCGTATAGTACGGCACCTTCTGCATCAGCGTTGCCCGCCGCAGTGACTTCGAGTCCGACACCGCCTTCTGGCCATCCGTGGTGTTGAACACGATCTGGACCTGGCGGTTGCGGATGGCGTCTTCGATGTGGGGGCGGCCCTCCAGCACCTTGTTGATCTTCTGGGCGTCGACGCCGTTTTCGGCGAGGAAGCGGGCGGTGCCGGATGTCGCCAGCACCTTGAAGCCCTGGCCGGCCAGACGCTTGACCGCCGGCAGGATGCCGGCCTTGTCCTCGTCGCGCACGGAGACGAACAGCGTGCCGGAGCGCGGCAGGTCGACGCCGGCCCCTAACTGGCTCTTGGCGAAGGCGAGCGCAAAGTCGCGGTCGAGGCCCATGACCTCGCCGGTCGAGCGCATTTCCGGGCCGAGCAATATGTCGACGCCGGGGAAGCGGGCGAAGGGGAAGACGGCTTCCTTGACCGCGATGTGGCCGGGGTTGCGCGGGTCGGGCATGGCGCCGTAATGGGCGAAGGCGTCTTCCAGCTTCTCGCCGGCCATGATGCGTGCGGCGATTTTCGCAATCGGACGCCCGATGGTCTTGGCGACGAAGGGCACGGTGCGCGATGCCCGCGGATTGACCTCCAGCACATAGACCGTGCCGTCCTTGATCGCATACTGCACGTTCATCAACCCGCCGACATTGAGCGCGCGGGCAAGCGCCGCCGTCTGTCGCTCCAGCTCGTCGACCAGATCGGAAGGCAGCGAATGCACCGGCAGCGAACAAGCGCTGTCGCCGGAGTGGATGCCGGCCTCCTCGATGTGCTCCAGAATGCCTGAGACGAAGGTCGACTTGCCGTCGCAGAGGCAGTCGACATCGACCTCGATGGCGCCGGAGAGATAGGTGTCGAACAGCAGCGGGTTCTTGCCCAGCAGCGTGTTGATCTGGCCGGTCTTGTCGTTGGGGTATTTCTGCTTGATGTCCTCCGGCACCAGGCCGGGCACGGTGTCGAGCAGGTAGCTCTGCAGCATGCCCTCGTCATGGATGATCTGCATGGCGCGGCCGCCGAGCACATAGGAGGGACGCACCACCAGCGGGAAACCGAGCTCGCCGGCGACGAGACGCGCCTGCTCGACCGAATAGGCGATGCCGTTCTTCGGCTGGCTGAGGTTCAGCTTGTGCAACAGCTTCTGGAAACGGTCGCGGTCTTCGGCGAGATCGATCATGTCGGGTGACGTGCCCAGGATCGGGATGCCGGCCTTCTCCAGCGCATCGGCCAGCTTCAGCGGCGTCTGGCCGCCGAACTGGACGATGACGCCGACCAGTTCGCCCGAGGCCTGTTCGGCGCGCAGGATCTCCAGCACGTCCTCCGCCGTCAGCGGCTCGAAATAGAGCCGGTCGGAGGTATCGTAGTCGGTCGACACCGTCTCCGGGTTGCAGTTGATCATGATCGCTTCATAGCCGGCGTCGCGCAGTGCGAAGGCGGCATGGCAGCAGCAATAGTCGAACTCGATGCCCTGGCCGATGCGATTGGGACCGCCGCCGAGGATGACGACTTTTTTTCGCGACGACACTTGCGCTTCATTGGCCAGCGCGCCGGCGAAGGGCACTTCATAGGTCGAGTACATGTAGGCGGTGGGCGAGGCGAACTCGGCGGCGCACGTGTCGATGCGCTTATAAACCGGATGAACGTCGAGCTTTTCACGAATCTTCGCAATCACTTCGGCGTCGTTCTTCGTCAGCGAGGCGAGGCGGGCATCGGAGAAGCCCATCGCCTTCAGCATGCGCAGATTGACGGCGTCTTGCGGAATGCCGTGCTCGCGGATGCGGGCTTCCATGGAAACGATGCCGGCGATCTGTTCGAGGAACCACGGGTCGATCTTGCACATGGCGTGCACGTCTTCGAGCGAGGTGCCCATGCGGATCGCCTGCGCCACCATGCGCAGCCGGTCGGGCGTCGGCGTGCCGAGCGCGGCGCGGATGGCGTTGCGGTCGTCGGCGTGGTTGGCAGCTACGGCACCGTGGCCGAGGCCGGGGATTTCGATCTCGTCGAGGCCGGTCAGGCCGGTTTCCAGTCCACGCAAAGCCTTCTGCAGGGACTCCTGGAAGGTGCGGCCGATGGCCATGACTTCGCCGACCGACTTCATGGCGGTGGTCAGCACCGGCTCTGCGCCGGGAAATTTCTCGAAGGCAAAGCGCGGGATTTTTGTGACGACGTAATCGATGCTTGGCTCGAAGGAGGCGGGTGTGGCGCCGCCGGTGATGTCGTTCTCCAGCTCGTCCAGCGTGTAGCCGACAGCGAGCTTGGCCGCGATCTTGGCGATGGGGAACCCGGTCGCCTTGGACGCCAGCGCCGACGAGCGCGAGACTCGCGGGTTCATCTCGATGACGACGAGGCGGCCATCGGCCGGGTTGACGGCGAACTGCACGTTGGAGCCGCCGGTCTCGACGCCGATCTCGCGCAGCACCGCGATCGAGGCGTTGCGCATCATCTGGTATTCCTTGTCGGTCAAGGTCAGCGCGGGGGCAACGGTAATCGAGTCACCGGTGTGTACGCCCATCGGGTCGATGTTCTCGATCGAGCAGACGATGATGCAATTGTCCGCCTTGTCGCGGACGACCTCCATCTCATACTCCTTCCAGCCGAGCACGCTTTCCTCGATCAGCACTTCGGTGGTCGGCGAGGCGTCGAGGCCGGACTGGACGATGTCGTAGAATTCGGCGCGGTTGTAGGCGATGCCGCCGCCGGTGCCGCCCATGGTGAAGGACGGGCGGATGATGGCGGGCAGGCCGACATGGTCGAGCGCCTGGGCGGCAATCGCCATGCCATGGCTGATGTAGCGCTGCTTGCGGTCGCCTTCGCCGAGGTTCCAGCGGGTTTCCAGCGCGTCGAGCGCGGCATCGAGGTCGGCAGGCGCCTCGGCCTTGACGGCGGCGCGCTCGGCCTCGTGCGTCTTGCGGTCGGCATTCTTGACATCGGTGGCATTGGCCAGCATCGACTTCGGCGTTTCCAGGCCGATCTTCTTCATCGCCTCGCGAAACAGCGCGCGATCCTCGGCCTTGTCGATGGCCGTGGCGTCGGCGCCGATCATCTCGACATTGTACCGCTCCAGCACGCCCATGCGGCGGAGCGACAGAGCGGTGTTGAGCGCGGTCTGGCCGCCCATGGTTGGCAGCAGCGCGTCGGGCCGCTCCTTGGCGATGATCTTGGCGACGACTTCAGGCGTGATCGGCTCGATATAGGTGGCGTCGGCCAGTTCCGGATCGGTCATGATAGTGGCCGGGTTGGAATTGACCAGGATGACGCGAAAGCCCTCCTCCTTCAGCGCCTTGCAGGCCTGTGTGCCGGAATAATCGAACTCGCAGGCCTGGCCGATGACGATGGGGCCGGCCCCGATGATCAGGATCGACTTGATGTCGGTGCGTCTTGGCATCGTTGTGAGTTCCGTTCGGCGAGCGGCTTGCACGAAAAACCGGGACGGGAAGACCCGGCCGGTTGTGCTTGCGATTCTGGTATCAGGCTAGGAGGGCCTTATAGGGAAGAGTTTTGGGAGATGTAACCCCGAAAATGAGGCTAGGCAGTAGGGATCAGGCAGTAGGGATCAGGCAGTGGGGATTAGGCAGGAGCAAGGTTAAGGCGCCTATTGCCCATTCCCTACTGCCTGACACCTAATCCCCCAGCGCGAGCTGATCCGTAATCTCAAACCGCTCGGATACCCCGACGCGGATCATGTTGAGGCTGCCTTCCCTTGTGAAGCGGAAGTCCTTGCCCAAATCCGAGTTGGCCGGCATGCCGGCAGAGAAGGAGATGACGCGGGTGCCGCCATCGGGCCAGGTCACGGTGATGTCTGCCTTGTCGGCGCCATTGTGGACGATGTTGACGGCGCAGCGGGTCATCGGTTGTCCGACATAGCGGGCGCAGGGGATCTCGGCGGTGGCGCCGAGGGCGGGCGGGGGTTCCAGCCGTGCAATGGTTTGCGTAGCGGTCGCAGCTTTGGCCTGGTCTGGCCGTGGCGTCGGGGATAGTACCCCCGGCGCGGACGCTGTATCCGGCGCTGCTCCCGCAGACGCGGCGGCGGCGAGTTCCGGCGTCCCTGTGGCCTCCGTTGCCGGAGCCTCTGTGGCAGGGATTTCATCCGTCGGCGGACTTTCATTCGCTGCGAAGGCAAGGCCGTAAGCATCCTGCATGGCGGTCCTGCCGATCTCGGCGGCGGACTTCGGCGCGCCTGGATTCGTGCCGCCAAGGCGCTCCGTCAGGTCGAGTGGAGCCGGCGCGGGTGCAGCCGGGGTGGGTAGAGCCTGAGTGGGTGCAGCCGGAGCGGCAGAGGCGGCAGGTGCAGTCGTCCGGGGCGCTGCGGCCACGTCGGCCGGCTGCGTCGACATGTCGGGCGCGAGCGTCGGGCCGCCGGCTTCAGCGCTGGCGGTCACCTGGGGCGGCGCGGCGTCAACTTCGACCACGGTCGGATTGTCGGGGATAAGATAGCGCGCGGGCGCCCAGCCTTTGACCAGTGGATTGTCAATCTCCTCGACCTTGCACCAGCGGTGGCCGTCCACTTCGTTGCAGCCGAAATTCCTGACGCTCGAGCCGATCGGCAGACGCGCCTGGGTTCTGCCGACCGGCGACGGCGTGGCGCGGATGTTGAGGAGATCGCCTGGGCCGAGCTCGGTCACTATGGAAACGATGTCGGCAGGCGCGTCCTCGGCATTGGCCGGCAAGCTCACCAACAACGGGCCCACCACCAACGGACCCGCCAACAACCGGGCTGCCCGCAGGAGCGGAGCGCCAGTCAGTCGATGCAAAATGGTTCGGATTGTGCGCCTCATCATTTGGCCGTGCGCCGATTACCCTTGCGGCAGCAGTCCTGCCGTATGCCAAGGCGGTTTTATAAGGGACGATACGCGGCCATGTAAGTCTGAAAATGCGTCCGATGTTTGGTGCCGCGAGGCGGAAGCAGGGCGCAGCCACGGTCAAGCGGAGCCTTGCCAAGAGGGTTTGGGCATGAAGCCGGTCCTCAGCGCATGCGCCCATTCCGGTCGGCCCGCCTGTGCGGCCTGTCTCGCCGCCGCTTCGTGGTCGTAGTCGACGGCGATGGTCTCGAAACGGTCTGGACCATCGCCATCCAAGGTGAGGATGCCGTAGCGCGCATGCGGGCTGCCTTGCTCCGAAACATGCGCCGGGGGCGTGTCATCTTCATAGGCGGGGGCGCCGACGCTGCCGGGATTGAAGAGCAAGGGGCCGCCGGGGATACGGACCAGTTCCGCGCGGTGGCTGTGGCCGCACAGCACGATGCGGCAGGCCGGGTCCAGCGCCTGCAACCGCCGCTGAATAGCGGCAAGCGGCGCGCGCACCAGTTGGCCATCGACGATCGCGTCGAGCAGGTATTTCTCGTCATGGTCGGGCCGCGCATGGAAAGCGACCACGCCGGGAACAATCTCCAGCGTGAAAGGCAGGGCGAACAGCGCCTCGCGCTGCGTCTCCGTCAGCCGCTCCTGGGCGTACCGGTCAGAAGCCCACATCGTATCGTCGGCCGGATCGACGGCGACGCGGCGGTCATGGTTGCCGCGCACAGTCGGCAGGTCGAGCGCTTCGAGCCGCTCGAACGTCTCGCGCGGCCAAAGCGGACCGGAGACGCAGTCGCCCAGGTTGACGGTTAGATCGGCGCCGCCGCGCCGCGCCAGATCGGCGAGCACGGCATCCAGCGCCAGCACATTGCCATGGATGTCGGCGAGAACGGCAATGCGCATGCGGCGGGCTCCTTGGTGCAGCCCCGTTGGAGGCTTGCGGCCCGTCTTCCTATCAAGGCGCTGCCTTCATTATCAAGCCTTTGAGATCGTTCGAGACAGCCGGGAGCTGGCTATCGCGGAAGCACTCCATCTGCTAGCGTCCACGCCGTTCCAGAGTTCATCTGGGGAGGGACCAGGCGATGACCCGCGACCAGATGGTTGCCCACCTCCGCGCCGCCAATGACGTCGCGCGCGAGACTGCCGCGCATGGGCACCATCCTTTCGGCTGCGTGCTCGTCGGCCCCGACGATCGCATCCTGATGCGGCAAGGAAACATCAACACCGTGCGCCACGCCGAAACCGAGCTCTCCCGGCGTGCCGCGGACGCCTATCCGCCGGAATTCCTCTGGTCCTGCACGCTGGTCACAACCGGCGAGCCCTGTGCGATGTGCACGGGAACGCTGTACTGGGCCAATATCGGCCGGCTGGTCTACGGCTTCGAGGAGACCAAGCTTCTCGCGCTGACTGGCAACCACGCCGAGAATCCGACGATGAACCTCTCGTCGCGCACAGTCCTCGGCTCCGGGCAGAAGCCGGTCGATGTCCACGGCCCTTTCCCCGAGATGGACGAGGAGCTCCTCGCCCCGCATATCGGTTTTTGGCAGCGCTAGGAGCGGCCTGACTTCGGCACCAGCTACGCCGGCATTTCGATGTCGTGGCCGCCGACGATGGGTAGAGCCGGGTCATCTCCGGCCGCCGCAATCACGCTGTCGAGCAGGCCGGGGAAGCGGGCGTCGAGGTCGGCGCGGCGCAGCGTGATCATCCGGTTGGTGCCGGCCACTTCGGCGCGGGTGACGCCGGCCTCGCGCAGTTTGGCCAGGTGATAGCTGAGATTGGTCTTGGAGCCGAGGTCGAGGAACCGGCTGCAGTTCAGCGGCACGCCTTCCTTGCTGGCGAGATAGCGCACGATGGCGAGCCGGGTCGGGTCGCCAAGCACGCCGAGCACAACCGGCAGGCTGATCTGGTCTGTATTGGGGTGCGGCAAAGTCATGGCCCGAAACTAAGCACAGTCGGTGGCGATTTCAACGCGTCGATCTTTCGCGGGCATGCACAGTCCGTTTCGCGATTGGCCCAATGGCTGTCCTGACACAGGGCTGTCAGCAGGCTTCAGCTATTTTCGTCTGGCTTCATTGACATCATGTCCTGTTATGTCCAATTGTTCAATAAGTTTTGAACTAAGGACACGCCCTATGGACAAGCGCCTCTTCTGGCTTGCGCTCGGATCGTTCACGATCTCGACCGAAGGCTTCGTCATCTCCAGCCTGCTGCCTGATATCGCCACCGACGCCCGCATTTCCATTCCGCTCGCCGGCACGCTGATCACCGCCTTCGCGCTGGCTTACGCCATCGGCACGCCGATCCTGGCAACGCTGACCGGCGAATGGGACCGGCGCCGCGTCATCTTGTGGACGCTGGCGTTCTTCGTCATCGGCAATGTGGTGGCGGCGCTGAGCTCGTCCTTCGAGCTGCTGCTCATTGCCCGCATCATCATGGCGCTGTCGTCAGGCCTGTTTGCCGCTACCGCTCAAGGCACGGCGGTGGCGCTGGTCGATGACCACCACCGGGCGCGGGCCATTGCCGTCGTCGTCGGCGGAACCACGGTGGCGGTTGCGCTCGGTGCACCGCTCGGCGCGCTGGTTGCCACGATAGCCGGCTGGCGCGGGACCTTCTTTGCCATTGCCGGGCTCGGCGCGCTGGTCGGCGCCATCCTGTGGTACCGGCTGCCGCGCGGCATTGTCGGTACCAAGCTGCCGCTCAGGCGGCGGCTGGCTGCGGCGCTGCGCCCCGGCGTCATGCCGATCCTGCTGACCACCGCTCTTGCCCTGATCGGCGCCTTCTCGGTGTTTTCCTATATCGCGCCGCTGGCCATCCAGAGCGGCGGCCTCAGCCCGATTGCGCTGCCCGGCATGCTGCTCGCCTTCGGTGTCGGCGCCGTCATCGGCAACATAGCCGGCGGCCAGGCGGCCGACCGTTTTGGTGCGACGCGCACCGTCGGCTGGTCTCTGGCGCTGAGCGCCGTCATGCTGGTGATGCTCTCGGTCATCCCGACCTTCCTGCCGCAGCATCTCGCCGGGCCGGCATTGATGGCCATGATGGTGCCGTGGGGCATGGTCGGCTGGGCATTTCCGCCGGCGCAGGCCAGCCGCATCATCAAGCTGGCGCCCGACGCCGCCCCGATCGTGCTGTCGCTCAACGCTTCGGCCCTCTATCTCGGCGTGGCGCTGGGTGCTGTGGTCGGCGGCGCCGTGCTGCGCTACGGCGTGCCGGCCGATCTCGGCCTGGTCGCCGCCATCTTCCCGCTGATCGGGCTTGGCGTGGTGCTGGCCGGCCGCTGGGCGGCCCGGCCGGTCGCCATGCCGGCCGAATAGATCTTTGCAAAGGACCGGCGGCCGCTCTTTCAGCTTGAAGGGGCGGCCGCCGGCACGTCGTACTCCAGCGCCGCGACTTCATCCAGCATAGCGCGCAGATCTGCCGCTCGCTGCTGGCCGACCAGCGCCTCGAAGCGCTGCTGGGCAATGGTCCACAATTTCGTCGTCTCCTCGAGCTTGGCCTGGCCTTGCGGCGTCAGCCGCACCCGCTTGACGCGGCGGTCGTCCTTGTCGGCGAAGGTGTCGACATAGCCGTCGCGGATCAGCGGCTTCAGCGTATGGCCGAGCGCCGACAGGTCCATGACCATCGCTTCGGCTATCGTGCCCATCGCCGGCTCGTTGCTGACATGGATCTGGTAGAGCAGGCCGTACTGTGTGCCCTTCAGACCCGAAGGCGAGATTACATCGTCATAAAAGCGGCCGAGCTTGCGCGCGGCGCGCCGCAGCGTGGCGTTGTTGCAAAGGCTGAATCCCGGCAGCGCGGTCTTGCTCATCACGACTCCTTGCCGGCAAAACCGCTGCCGGCCTGTCGCAGAAATAGTTTCTGCCGCCTCCGTTGACAAGATGGTGGTATATGCCTACTTCCCGGAAAGTGGTATATGCCACTAATTGGAGATCAGGGCGGGACAAGGGTTCATCGACCTGTCTCGCCGGGCAGAAAAAAGGAACAGGACAATGAGTGGACAGGACAACAAGGGTACCGCAGTCGTCACTGGTGCATCGGCCGGCATAGGTGCTGTCTATGCCGACCGGCTGGCCGGGCAAGGCTACGATCTGGTGCTGGTGGCGCGGCGCGCCGACCGGCTGCAGGAACTGGCTGAAAAGCTGCGTTATGCCTACAAGCGCAAGGTCAGCGTGATATCAGCCGACCTCGCCGACGACAATGATGTGCGCCGCGTCGAGCAGGCGATCGCAGCCGACGATAGCGTCACGCTGCTGGTCAACAATGCCGGCATTGGCGGCCAGGCCGTGGTGGCAACGGCCGACGCCGACGAGGCCGAGCGCATGATCAAGGTCAACGTCATCGCCTTGACCCGCCTGACCCGCGCCGTTCTGCCGGGGCTTCTTGCGCGCAACCGCGGCGCCATCGTCAACATCGCCTCTGTGCTCGCCTATGATACCTCGTTCGGCGGCATCTACAGCGGTACCAAGGCCTATGTCGTCAACTTCACCGAGGCCCTGCACCGCGAAGTCGCCGGCACCAATGTGAAGGTGCAGGCGGTGCTGCCGGGCGCGACCCGCACCGATTTCTGGGAGCTCGCCGGTGGCGATATCCACAATCTGCCGAAGGAGATCATCATGTCCGCCGACGATATGGTCGATGCCGCGCTTGTGGGCCTATCCAGGGGCGAAGCCGTCACCGTGCCGGCACTTGCCGACACAGCCAAGCTCGACACCTTCCTCGGCGCAAGGCAAGTCTTCTACGGCAGCCTGCACGCCGACAAGCCGGCGGCGCGTTACGCGGCTTGAGAGTAGCTGGTTCGCTTCGCGAACCAGGACCCCCACCCCGCTCACTTCGTTCGCGGCCCTCCCCACAAGGGGGAGGATAAAGTGCGCGCTCCCCTACCTCCCCTTTGTGGGGAGGTCGGACCGCAGGTCCGGGTGCGGTACTGGCGCCGACCTCTGCGTTTACGCTCCCCGCCACATCGGTATGATCGACGCAGCCAGCACCAGCGCCAGCACGATGTTGAGCGCGCGCCATTGCCATTCGGTCTTGAGCAGCCGTGCCAGCACCATGCCCGCCACGCACCAGATCGACAGCGAGATGGCTGCGGTGAAGCCGAAGGTCGAGCCGAGCAGCAGCGCGAGTTGTCCCGGACCGTCGGCAAGGGCTGCGAACGAGGCCGCCGCACCCAGTCCCATCGCCCAGCCCTTCGGGTTCATCCATTGAATGCCGGCGCCGCCGAAGAAGCTGTTGGGTTTTGCCATCGCCACATCGAGATCAGGCGGCCCGGCGCGGCCGATCTTGATTGCCAGCCAGATGAGATAGAGCGAGCCGATGATTTTCATCGCCAGTTGCAGCGACGGCATGGCCAGCAGCAGACCGGCGAGCCCGGCGGCGGCAGCAGCGGTCACGGTGGCGAGGCCGGCAGCGCTGCCGATCAATAGGGGAACGGAACGGCGAAAGCCGAACTGCGCACCTGAAGCAGTCGACAGGGTGGTGGCGATTCCCGGCGTGACGGTGGCCACGAAGGCAAACAGGATGAGCGGAAAGATGGGCTGCAACATGAGGCGTCCTCCATCGAAGGCCCTACGGTAGACTTCTGCATACTTCAGTAAATGCAATGTTTGCGATGGTTGGCATTAGTAGGTATAATGCCAACCATGATCCGTAACCTCGACACAGCGCTGATCCGCACCTTCGTCACTGTCGCCGACAAGGCCAGCATGACGGCGGCGGCGAACGCGCTGCATCTGACGCAAGGCGCCGTCAGCCAGCAGATCAAAAGGCTGGAGGAGGCGCTGGGCTGCAGCCTGTTCGAGCGCGACCGGCGTGGCTTGCGGCTGACGCGGCCCGGCGAGCGGCTGTTCGGCAAGGGCAAACGGTTGCTTGGCCTCAATGACGAGATCTGGGCCGAGATGGCGGGCACCGAGGTCGCCGGCCAGGTGCGGCTCGGTGTTCCCTATGACCTTGTCGGCACCTTGCTGGCGCCGGTGCTGAAAGCCTATGCCGAGACCTATCCGCAGGTTGAGATATCCCTACTCTGCGCCGCCTCGCCGGATCTTGCCGCGGCCCTTGCGGCCGGCACTATCGATCTTGCCGTCATCGAGGAACGGGTTGGCCCGTCGGCCGGCGAATGCCTGGCCATTGACCGGCTGGTCTGGGTGGGGGCCAAGGGCGGCGTCGCCCGTGCCAAGCGGCCGCTGCCGGTGTCGATCGTCGCCGACACCTGCGCCTTCCGACCGGTGGTGCTGTCGGCGCTGAACGAGCACGGGCTGGAATGGCGCACCGTGTTCGAGAACGGCAACATCGACGCGACGACCGCGACAGTGCGCTCCGACCTTGCCGTCACCGCCTGGCTGGCCTCCACCGTTCCCGCCGACCTCGACATCCTGCCTTTCGATGCCGGGCTGCCGCCGCTGCCGAATTTTTCCATCAATCTGCATTTGCCGAAGTATGGCGCGGCGCCGGCAGCGCAGGAGTTCGCGCGGTATATCCGGGATGGGTTGGCACGGCGGGCTGTGGCGGCTTGACAGAACTTGGATTTCCTCTCCCCCCTCCGGAGGGAGAGGAAAGGTGCCAAGCCTGTCCCTGTCACTTCCAGTTCTTACGCCGCTCGAGCTCGGCCTCTGACGGCTCTTGCGTGGCGAACGACCCGACTTTGACCTCACCCCCGCGTTCGTAGGTCGCCATGATGACGCCGGTGGTGGTAGCCTGCGACTTCACCAGCTTGAAAGCGGCCGGCATCGCACCACCATCGAACAGCCGCTTGCCCTTGCCCAGCAGCAGCGGGAAGATCATCAGCCGGATTTCGTCGATCAGACCGTTGGCCAGCAAGGTCTGGATCAGTTCGCTCGAACCCTGGATGAGCAGGTCAGGCCCATCTTCCTTCTTGAGGCGGCGCAACGCCGCGACGATATCTTCCCCAAGCCATTGCGTGTTCTCCCAGGTGAGCGAATCCGGCCGATGTGTCGCCACATATTTGATCGCGGGGTTGAAGACGTCTCCGATCGCATCTTTCTGGTGCGGCCAGTATGCGGCGAAGATGTCGTAGGTTCTGCGGCCGAGCAGCAGGGCGAAGGGTTTGGAGAACAATTCCTCCATGGCCACCCCCGCCACCTCGTCGAAGTAGTGGAACGTCCAGCCGCCGAACTCGAAGCCGCCAACCGGGTCTTCTTCCGGGCCGCCTGGCGCCTGCATGACGCCGTCGAGGCTGACGAAGGTGGAAGCGATGATCTTTCGCATTGGATTTTCCTTTTCCAGGATCCGCGCCGTCAGGGCCGGATTTCGATCTAAACTAAGGACGGACAGGCCGGCGGCCGCCCGACAGGCGTTGGCAAAAAAACGCTGCCGGCCGACAAGGGTACCTACCGCCGTCGCCCGCCGCCAAGCGCCTGCGACGAAAACCAGACGTCGCCGATGATGGCGGTGGCGGTCCGGTCCGGCGCCCTGTCTGACGTCAGCCAGATCGAACGGCTGCGCGCCGCCTTCTGGAGGTCGGGGATTTTGGCCGCCGAACCGGCCGCCGAGGCGCCGACGCAGGGGATGAACCACGAGCGCATGAAGGGGTCGCAGGCAAAGCCCTTGTCGTTGCGGGTTACCATCACGGCCAGGCCGACGCCCTGGGACGGACGCCAGGGAAAGATCATGCGGCCGCCCGCTTTCAGCGCCCGAAGCCAAGGAGCCGGCGGTGCGACGACACCGGCATTGACATAGATGATGTCGGACGGCGGCAGATCGCCGGTGACGGCATCGCCGTGGACGACGCTTACATTGCCGTAGGTTTCGAGATTCTTTGTTGCTCTGGCAGCAAGATCTGCCTCTATTTCGAAGGCGGTCACCGGGCCGGGCGCAACCAGCCGCGCCAGCAAGGCGGTGTAGTAGCCTGTGCCGGCGCCGATATGGGTGACGGCCTCGTCCGGTCTGGGGGCGATCCTGCCGATCCACATCGCGTGCAAGGAGGGTTCGCCATTGTTGATGCCCTTGTCGGCATCGAGCGCCACCAGCACGTCCTGATAGATGTGAACAGGATCGGCGCTCGGCGTCATGATCTTGCCGTTGCCGGTGGTGAGCGCCCTGCCGGCGACTACCGCCCAGGGTCCGGGACCGAGAAAGGCCTCGCGCGGAACGGTGGCGAACGCCTCTTCGAGGCGCGGATCGGCCGAGCCGGCATTGGCCGCCATCAGCTGCGCGTAAAATTTCCTGGCGTCTTCGACACTTGTCATGATGGCCGGTAAGATAGCGCAAGCCGCCGGTTTGTCGCCGTCTTGAGCAATTCCAGGAAAAGTGTGAGGCGGCTTTCCGCCCGGAATTGCGTCAAACAAGAGATAGAGCAGTTCAAGAAGAAACTCAGCCGACGCCGAAGACGGTGTCGTAGAGCAGCTTGAAGTTGAGCACCAGGATGACCGCCGCGACGACCCAGGCGAGGACCGCCACGCCGCGGGGAATGGCAAGGTTGCCCATCTTCTTCTTGTCGGAGACGAACTGCACCAGCGGGATGACTGCGAAGGGCAGCTGCATCGACAGTACCACCTGGCTGAAGACCAGCAACTGGCCGGTGCCCTTTTCGCCATAGAGCGCGGTGACGACCACCACCGGGACGATGGCGATGCCGCGCGTCAGCAGCCGGCGCGCCCATTGCGGAATGCGCAGGCGCAAAAAGCCTTCCATGACGATCTGGCCGGCAAGCGTTGCCGTAACCGTCGAGTTGAGGCCGGAGGCCAGCAGCGCCACCGCAAACAGGATCGAGGCGATGCCGAGGCCAAGCAGCGGTGACAAGAGCTCGAAGGCCTGGCCGATCTCGGCGACATCCTGATGGCCGGTGCCATGGAAGGCCACCGCCGAGACGATCAGGATCGAGGCGTTGACGAACAGCGCCAGGACGAGCGCGATGGTCGAGTCCGTCGTCGCCCATTTAATGGCGTCGCGCTTGCCTTTTTCGGTCCGTTCATAGGCGCGTGTCTGTACGATCGAGGAGTGCAGGTAGAGATTGTGCGGCATCACCGTGGCGCCGATGATGCCGATGGCGATGTAGAGCATCGCCGGATTGGTGACGATCTCCGTCGACGGCACGAACATCGAATGCAGGATCGAGCCGACCGGAGGGGCAGCGGCAGAGATCTGGATGGCGAAACAGCCGAAGATGATGATCAGAAGCGCGATGACGAAGGCTTCGAGATAGCGGAAACCCTTGTTCATCAAGAGCAGCACGATGAAGGCGTCGAGCGCCGTCAGCAACGCGCCGCCGATCAGCGGAATGCCGAACAGAAGCTGCAGCGCGATCGCCGTGCCGATCACCTCGGCGAGGTCGCAGGCGATGATGGCGAGTTCGCAGGCGATCCACAGCACGAAACTGACGGGACGCGGATAATAGGCGCGGCAGGCCTGGGCGAGGTCGCGGCCGGTGGCGATGCCAAGCCGGGCGGCAAGCGCCTGCAGCAGGATCGCCATCAGGTTGGACAGCATGATGATGAACAATAGCGTGTAGCCGAACTGGGCGCCGCCGGCGAGGTCGGTGGCCCAGTTGCCCGGATCCATATAGCCGACCGAGACCATGTAGCCCGGTCCCATGAAGGCGAACAGGCGACGGAACCAGACGCCGGACTGCGGCACCGCGATCGTGGAGTTCACCTCGCGCAGGCTGGGAGGATTGTCCTCCGGCCTGTCAAATCGCCAGGATGATCCCAAGGTAGCGTCAGCTTCGGACATGGAGGGCTTTCCACTGGGTGGATCGGTTGACGTCATCCTATCTATGCCAGGGCTCAACATTATGCAATAGGCTATATTTCATTGTATGTGCTTCCTGTTGCGCCGACCGGCAGGCCGGCAGGGGATCGCAAACGCCGGTTGCGCCTGCCATGGAATGGAAATAAACGGCTGGAACAGTTAAGCCCGTGCTATGAATGGCAAAGGGCGATTGCTTTGCCCAAAGCCGATTCTTGTCAAAAGATAGGAAGGAGCGCGTGTTGGCGCTGAAGCACAGACCGGTTGGACGCGAGGAGCCGCTGCCTGACGCCGAGATTCATTCGAAAGGGTTCCGGCAGCAGCGCGAAGCGCGCCGCGGCGCGCTGGTCGAGGATTATGTCGAGCTGATCGCCGACCTGATCGAGGACGGCAATGAGGCGCGTCAGGTCGATATTGCTGCGCGGCTGGGTGTCGCCCAGCCGACGGTGGCCAAGATGCTGACCAGGCTGTGCGCCGACGGGCTCGTTTCCAGAAAACCCTATCGCGGTGTGTTCCTGACCGACGCCGGGCGCAAGGTGGCGGAAGAGAGCCGCATCCGCCACCAGACGGTAGAAGCGTTTTTGCGTTCGCTCGGTGTCAGCGCCGAGACGGCGCGCATCGATGCCGAGGGCATCGAGCATCATGTCAGCGCCGAGACGCTGGAAGCCTTTCGCAAGGCGATGATCGCGCCGCGCTGAGGGGTGCCGGGGCCGCACCACTGGAACCTCCGCACGTCAGGCTCGTTGCTCCTGACGTTGCGCGTGGTTGTCGCGCGCCAAGGAGGAAAACATGGGCGTCGAACAGGCACCGACCGCGAAGGGCAAGCAGGCGGCCGAGGGTTTGAGGCAGGCAGCGGCAAAGGACGAACGCAAGACCGAGGTCGAAACCGGCCATGCGCTGAAAAAGGGCGCCGCGCGTTTCGAGGAACGCTCCAAAAGCTCGGACGGCAAAAGCGCCGGCACCAAGCAGAAGATCTGAGTTCTGTTCGCAAGCGGCAACCTGCCGCTCATTCCTCGGTGTCCTGCACCCAACTGCGCGGATGGCCGTCGACGCGGAACTGGAATATGAAATAGGGCGGAATGCAGGAGCCCTTGCCAGGCTTGGCTGCGGCCAGATCGTCGTAGCCGGCGGTGCAGATATAGTCCTCGCGGCAGGGATGCGCCTTGTCGCAGGCGCGCAGGCCGGCGGTCTTGGTGAATTCCTTGGTGCAGAATTTGTGGTCCTTGCCCGACGCGATGCAGTCGTTGAAACCGGTCTTGGCGAGGCGGCCGCAAGTCGCCTCGTCGGGAAGCTTGTCGCAGCTTGCCTTGCGCAGCATGCCCCCGGGAAAGCCACCGGTCTTCTGCTCGGGGTTGTCATAGCGTTGGCGCGCCGCGCCATAGCCGGCGAGCTTGATTACCGGTTTCTTGTCGCGCGCCGGATCGATGGCGCAGGCTTTTGCGGTGGCCGGCGACAGGCGGCAATATTTGTCGCTGCCCCAGCTCGACATCTTGATCTCGCCGAACTCGACGGGGTCGCCGACTGCGGTGGCCGCCTCGCTGACGCAGGTGCCGAAGCCCGGATGGATGTCGCTTTCATGGACGCCGGCGCAGCGCAGGCTTTCGCCGCAGCTCCAGTCCTTGAAGCTGGCATCCTTGCCGCTGTAGCAGATCGAGCCCCAGCCATTGTAGAGATCGGTGCCTTTCAGCGCTTCGGCGAGTTTGGCGTCCGGACGGGCGGCGAAGCCGCGTGAGAAATCCGGATGGCCGCCGGCGGCGAAGTCCTCGACGATGGCGCGGCGGCGCGGCAGGTCGGCGAAGAACACCGCCGAGCCGGGGACGAAGACGGCGTTGCGGCGCGGCTCGCTGGCCGGATCGGCGCCGGTGTAATGGAAGCCGGCAATGCCGTGCGTCTGGTGGCAGCCGGTGCAGGTCATTTCGTTGAGACGCAGATTGAAGCCGGCCACCGATTTCACGCTGCGCAGCGTGTTGCCCCTGGCGACATAGTCCTGCAGTGCCTTGTCGATGTCGGCATCGTCGAGCAGCCCATAGGCGATATTGTTTTGCGACCTGGCCATGCCGCCGGGTGCGACCGAGACGGCGCTGGTCGCCAGGAACTTGTCGTCGATGACCAGCCGGCCGCGATCGAGGTCGTAGAGGTTGCGGTCGGTGAGCAGCCATTTGGCGAAGGCCGGCCGGTCGGCCAGAACCACTTTCCGGTCGATCTGGTTCTCCATCTTCGATTCCTGGAAGGTGGACGTCGTTGGGTCCCATTTGAAAATCTTGAGGAGATATTCGGCGTGGCCACCGAAGTCGCGGCGGCTCGAGGCCGACAGCCGGAGAACCTGCATGTTCAGCTCAAGCCGCATGATCTGCGACGAATTCAGCATGGCGTTGGAGAGCGGCCCTTCGTCGGAGCGCAGCCAGGCTGCCAGTTGCTCGGGCGCAAGGTTCTTCTGGCCGGCGGCGAGCCAGCGCTTGGCGATTTCGGCACAGGAAACGGCGGTGGCGCTTGGACGGTCTCTCGAAGCGCGGGGGCGAGCCTCGCCGGGCCTGGCGTTGAAGACCAGACCCATGGTCAGCGGCAGCCGCGACGAGATGCGTTGCGCTGTCTTTCCCTTCGTGGGCTTCTCCGCCACCGAATAGTGGAAGCGGTAGATCAGCCTGATCTCGCCGCATTCGGTGTGGCCGAGATAGCCGCGGTCCATGCGGTTGACGACGCCGGTCAGGTCGAGCGTCGAGCCGTCATCGTCGATGTATTTCGGGTTGAATTTCTGGCTGGTGTCCTTCGACTTGGCCATGGCCGCGACGTAAGGATCGGGGCTATTGGCAGGCTCGTCGGCGATCTCCTGCTTGACGGCGTTGCGGACAGGGGTCAGCGCGCGCACCGAAAACAGGCCCCGATTGTCGACCTCGCGCGTGAGACCCAGCGCCGGGCCGAGCAGGCGGCTGATCGAGAGGCCGCCACGCTCAAGCGCCTGCAATGTCTCGGGATCGGTTACGGCGACGCTGGAATCGAGCGTCACGGCGCGCGCCGGCCACGGGCCGAGGCATAGCGCCACCGCCAGCAGCAGAAATCGACCGATTGTCCGCAAGTCCCCGACACCCCCGTTCGAACCGGATGCTACAGCGCGCATGCCGCCTCGACCAGAGTGCGAACACGATGCCGCTGCCACGAAAAATACTGTGACTTGGCGCAACCATTGCGATAATTGTCTGTTGGGTCGGACTGGGCCACGACATCGGCCACGCCAGCCGAAGTTTGCATACGGGGAGTTGCCATGCTCTGGAAGGGCCGCCGTCAGAGTGACAATGTCGAGGACGAGCGCAGCGACAGCGGCGGCGGTGGTGGTTTCGGCGGCGGCAGCCCTGGCCAGTTCCGCATCCCGATCGGCGGCCGCACCGGCGGCGGCGGCAGCATATTGCTGGTCGTCCTCGTGGTGCTGGCCGGATGGTATTTCGGCTTCGACCCGTCGCAGATCCTGGGCAGCGGCGACGGCGGCGGCGTGCTGCCGGGTGGCGGTGGCCAGATTACCGACAACAGCGGCGGCCAGGACGACGGCGCCGGCACGCCTGCTTCCGACGAGATGAAGCAGTTCGTGGCGACCGTGCTGGCCGAGACCGAAGAGACCTGGACCGGCATCTTCCAGTCGCAGGGCCTGAAATACGAGGACCCGAAGCTTGTGCTGTTCAGCGGCCAGATCCGCTCGGCCTGCGGCTCCGCCTCGACGGCAGCCGGACCGTTCTATTGTCCCGGCGACCACAAGGTCTACCTCGACACCACCTTCTTCCAGCAACTCGACCAGCAGTTCGGCGCCTCGGGGGATTTCGCCCAGGCATATGTGATCGCCCATGAAGTCGGTCACCATGTGCAGAACCTCACCGGCATCCTGCCCAAGTTCAACCAGATGCGGCAGTCGATGGGTGAGGCGGAAGCCAACCAGATGTCGGTGCGCATCGAGCTGCAGGCCGACTGCTTCGCCGGCGTTTGGGCGCATTTCACCGCGCAGAAGGGCATTCTGGAACAGGGCGACATCGAAGAGGCGCTCAACGCCGCCAAGCAGATCGGCGACGATACGCTGCAGAAGAAGATGCAGGGCTATGTCGTTCCGGAAAGCTTCAACCACGGGACGTCGCAGCAAAGGCAGACCTGGCTGGCGCGCGGCTACAAGAGCGGCAAGCTGTCGGATTGCAACACGCTGACCGGTCCGGCTTGAGGCGCTCGCAAGTTCCAGCCGACCGCGGTTCAAAGCGCATCCGTCGGCGGGCCGATTCACCACCGGCAACAGATGTCAGGAGGAGAACGCCTGAGGCGTTCTCCTATTGTTCCAAAGTGGCGCCTCGCCTATAACGGGCGCCCGCCCAAGGGCGGTCTCAGGGAGCAGACGCCATCATGATCGACCCCAAAACCGCCAGGCGGGGCCTTGCGCTCGTCTTCACCACGCTGCTGCTCGACATTATCGGCTTCGGCATGATCATGCCGGTGTTGCCGGCCTTTCTCAGGGAGCTTTCCGGCGTCGGCATCAGCGAAGCGGCGATCGAAGGCGGCTGGCTGTTCTTCGTCTATGCGGCGATGCAGTTCTTCTTCGCGCCAATCATGGGTGGATTGAGCGACCGCTTCGGGCGGCGGCCGATCCTGCTTGCCTCGGTGCTTACATTCTCGATCGACAATCTGATCTGCGCCATCGCCTGGTCCTATCCGATGCTGTTCATCGGCCGCGTGCTGGCCGGCGTTTCGGGCGCCAGCTATTCGACGACGTCGGCCTTCATTGCCGACATCTCGAACGACGACAACCGGGCGAAGAATTTCGGTCTGCTCGGCATCGCCTTCGGCGTCGGCTTCGTCATTGGGCCGGTGCTGGGCGGGCTGCTCGGCACGTTCGGGCCGCGAGTGCCGTTTTACTTTGCCGCCGGGCTTGCCTTCGTGAACTTCCTCATCGCCATGTTCTTCCTGCCTGAAACGCTCGATGAAAAGCACCGCCGCCGCTTCGAGTGGAAACGCGCCAACCCGGTCGGCACGCTGCTGCAGATGCGCCAATATCAGGGCATCGGCTGGATCGGGCTCGCCTTCTTCCTGATGACGCTCGGCCACATGATGTATCCTGCGGTGTGGTCGTTCGTGTCCAACTACCGCTATGGCTGGAGCGAGCAGCAGATCGGCTTCTCGCTCGGCGCCTTCGGCCTGTGTGGGGCGATCGTCATGGCGACGGTGCTGCCGCGCGTGATCCCCAAACTTGGCGAATGGAGGACGGCGGTGATCGGCCTGACATTTACGGCGGCCAGCGCCTTCGGCTACGCCTTCGCCTCGCAAGGCTGGATGATCTATGCGGTGATCGTCGTCGGCTGCCTCGAAGCACTGGCCGATCCGCCGCTGAGAAGCCTTGCCGCCGCCAAGGTGCCGCCATCGGCGCAAGGCGAATTGCAGGGTGCGATGACGTCGATCTTCTCGATCACCTCGATCATCACGCCGCTGCTCTACACCGCGATCTTTTCCTGGTTCACCGGACCGAATGCGCCCGTAGTGTTCGGCGGCGCCCCCTATCTGGTTGGCGCGTGCTTCCTGACGCTTGCCGTCATTGTCTTTGTGACGAAAGTTGCGAGGCCGACGGCGGTGAGAAGCGTTGCCACCGGCGCTGCGGAAGATGGAGCCCAGATATGAGCCATGACAGCCGCATAGAGCTGACCAAGGACGGTTTGTCGCTGTCGCGGCTGGTGTTCGGCGCCTGGCGCCTGCTCGACAGCGCCGCGCGCCCGGACGCCGACCAGATCGCGCGGCTGATCGGCACTGCGGTCGATCTCGGCCTTACCAGCTTCGACCATGCCGATATTTACGGGCATTACCAGGTGGAAGCTGCCTTTGGCGCCGGCTTGTCGCGCTGGAAGGGCAAGCGCGACAGCATCGAGCTGATCTCGAAATGCGACATCATTCTGGCATCGGCCAACCGGCCTCAGAACCGGCTGAAGCATTACGACACCAGTGCGGCCCACATTGCCGCCTCGGTCGACCGTTCGCTCGCCAATCTCGGCACCGACTATCTCGACCTGTTGCTGCTGCACCGGCCGGATCCGCTGATGGATGCCGACGAGACGGCGGCGGCCCTTGCCGGGCTGGTCAAGTCGGGCAAGGTGAGAGCGGTCGGGGTCTCCAATTTCACGCCGTCGCAGTTCGACCTTCTGGCTTCGCGGCTGCCGTTTGCCTTGGCCACCAACCAGATCGAGATGTCGGTGCTGAAAACCAATGCGCTGGTGGATGGCAGCCTCGATCACGCGCAACGCCTCGGCTATGCGCCGATGATCTGGTCGCCGCTCGGCGGCGGCTTGCTGTTCACCGGCAAGGAAGGGCGCGAGGCGCGGGTCAGGGCGGCAATCGCGGCGGTGGCTGCCGAGATCGGCGCCGGCGATCTCGCCGCCGTCGCCATCGCCTGGCTGCTGCGTCATCCGGCGCGGCTGGCGCCGGTGCTCGGCACGATGAAGCCCGAGCGGCTGGCCGTCATGGTCAAGGCGCTGGAGATCGACCTCGACCCCAGCAATGGTTTGCCATACTGGAGGCCAGCGAAGGCCGGCCGGTGGCGTAAGGTTAGATACTAGGCTTCGATCCATTCGCTGGGCACGTCCAATGCCTTCGACAGCATGGTGCTGGTTTGCGCCGATGGCTTGCGGCGATTGGATTCAAGGTCCGACAGGAAGCCCTGGCTGACACCGATGGCATCAGCGAACTCGCCCTGCGTCAGCTTGCGCCAGTTGCGCAGCGCCTTGAGCCCGGCTGGAACCTCGCAAAATATCCATGGTCACCTCGGCGGGCAGAGGCTTTTCCGTTTTGAACTCGGCCTTCCGCTCATCGTAGATCGCCACATCCGCAGCGTCTTCTCTGGCTTCTTCGGCGGCATGCAGCAATGCCTCGTAGTCAGCCTTCGGGATGACGACCAGTTCTTCCCCGGTTGAAGTCCTTATGATTTGCGGAGCGTTCATGATGTGCTGTCCTATGGCCGGCTGTAGGTCGTCGTTTCGCGCTTGCCGATGTAGATCGCGAGGATTGTCGTGCGATCTTCATCAATATAACGCGGTAGCGACCGATCCGAAGTCTGTAACCGTCTCGGCCGGCAAGACGTTCTACATCCCCACGCCCGCTGATGGCATAAGTGTTCAAACCCTCGGTAACCTGCTCGCGGACATCGGCCGGCAGGTTGTCGAGATCGCGAGCTGCCGACACCGAGAGGATGATCGTCTTGACTCGCGCAATATCGCAGATTTATCGCTCGAGGCTAAGCGATATTATCGCTGCTACACAGAGGGCTCAGGCCCGTTCGGCCAGCAGTTCCTCGCCGCGCTTTTCGCGGATCAGGTTGACGAAGCGGCGGAACAGATAGTGCGAGTCCTGCGGGCCGGGCGAGGCCTCGGGGTGGTGCTGGACCGAGAACACCGGACGTCCGGTCAGCGCGATGCCGCAGTTCGAGCCATCGAACAGCGAGACATGGGTTTCCTCGACGCCCTCGGGCAAGGAGTCGGCATCGACGGCAAAGCCGTGGTTCATCGAGACGATCTCGACCTTGCCGGTGGTATGATCCTTGACGGGGTGGTTGGCGCCGTGATGGCCCTGGTGCATCTTGGCGGTCTTGCCGCCCAGCGCCAGGGCCAGCATCTGGTGGCCGAGGCAGATGCCGAACACCGGAATATCGGTCTTGAGCAGGTCCTGGATGACCGGCACCGCGTATTCGCCGGTGGCTTCCGGGTCGCCGGGGCCGTTGGAGAGGAAGATGCCGTCGGGCTGCATGGCCAGGATTTCTTCCGAACCAGTACCGGCCGGAACCACGGTGACCTTGGCGCCGAGGCCGGAAAGCAGGCGAAGGATGTTACGCTTGACGCCGTAGTCGATGGCGACGACGTGCATCGACGGCTCGGCCTGTTCGCCAAAGCCTTCGTTCCATACCCAGGGCGTTCCACGCCAGACCGAGGACTGGCCGGAGGTGACTTCCTTGGCGAGGTCAAGCCCGATCAGGCCCGACCAGGCGGCGGCCCGCCGCTTCAAATCGTCGAGGTCGAAGATGCCGTCGGGCGCGTGCGCAATGACGGCATTGGGCATGCCCTTTTCGCGGATCAGCGCGGTCAGCGCCCGGGTGTCGATGCCCGACAGCGCGACGATGCCGCGCTTCTTCAGCCACTGGTCCAGCCCGGTGTCGGCGCGGTAGTTGGACGGGTTGGTGACATCGGCCTTGAACACCGCGCCAACGGCGCCGGCACGGGCGACCGGGTTCAAGTCCTCGATGTCCTCGTCATTGGTGCCGATGTTGCCGATATGCGGGAAGGTGAAGGTGACGATCTGGCCGGCATAGGACGGGTCGGTGAGAATTTCCTGGTAGCCGGTGAGGGCGGTGTTGAAGCAGACTTCGGCAACGGCGGAACCGGTGGCGCCGAGGCCGCGACCCTCGATGACGGTGCCGTCGGCCAGCACCAGGACGGCGGTCGGCTTTTCGGTTGCCCAAGGCGGGGTCAGTTCGGGGGTCATCTCGGCCATGGCGACGCTCCTGTCACGCTGCGCGCTTCGATGGCGGGCCATCTGCGCAGCAAACGGCGCGGCCGATCTCTCGAGCCTGCGCGCATCAATTCTTTGTCTTGTGCAAGGCCGAGTACATAGGGGAAGGCGCCAGAGCGGTCAATGATGCCCGTGCCAAAAACGGCGAGCATTTGTTTCGTCGAACGATATCAGGGCTTTGGCGCGTTTGCTTTGCGGATGGGCCGCGGTTATTGTCCGCGCCGTTCGAAGGAGAAAGCATCATGCGCGCAAAAATCGCCGAATCCCTGAAAAGCGCGATGAAGGCGCAGGACAAGCACCGGCTGCCGACGCTCAGGCTGATCCAGGCCGCCATCCACGACCGCGACATCGCCAATCGCGGCTCGACCAAGGACCCCGCCAGCGACGAGGAGATCCTGCAGATCCTGGCCAAGATGGTGAAGCAGCGCGAGGAATCGGCCAAGGCGTTCGAGGACGGCAAGCGCCCGGATCTGGCCGCGCAGGAGCGTGGCGAGATGGAGATCATCCGCGGCTTCCTGCCGACGCAGCTGGATGAGGCCGCCGTAACAGCTGCGGCGCGCGAGGCGATCGCTGCGACCGGTGCCGCCAGCCAAAAGGACATGGGCAAGGTGATCGCCGCGCTGAAGCAGAAATATGCCGGCCAGATGGATTTCGGCAAGGCCAGCGGCATCGTCAAAGGCCTGCTGCAGTAGGAGCCGACACCGCTTCAATGGCGAAGGAGAGCAGGGGCATTACCTCTGGGCAAGAAACGGTCCGCACCGGCTTAAGCGAGCAAGCGTTGACCTGCCGGAGAGACCCACCATAATCGAAATCGTCAAACCCACGCTCGAACATCTGCCCTCCTACAAGGCGGCGCTCGAGCGTGGCTGGTCGCCGGACAATGTCCGGCTGATGGAAGCGACGCGCGAGCAACTTGCGGCGATCGACGAGGATCCCGCGGCGTTCCTTGCCAGCCTCGACGATCCCGAGGCCAAAGGAGGCCCGATTACCTTGCCGGACGGCACGACCGTGCCGCGGCTGCCGGGCTTCCGGCGCTGGATCTGGGACGGCGAGGCCGCCGGCTCGATCGGCTTTCGCTGGCAGCCGGGTACGGCCGCACTGCCGTCGCATGTGCTCGGCCATATCGGCTATGCCGTGGTGCCGTGGAAGCGCGGACGAGGCTATGCGACCGAGGCGCTGCGGCTGATGCTGGACGAGGCGAGGGCTGTTGGTTTGCCATATGTCGAGCTCACCACCGACCTCGACAATCCGGCCTCGCAGAAGGTGGTGCTGGCCAATGGCGGCCGTGTGGTCGGTCCGTTCATCAAGGACGCCGCGTATGGCGGCGCCGAGAGTTTGTTGTTCCGGATCGATTTGTAGTCCGATGCTATTCGGCCGCTGCTGGCAGCGGCGGCGCTGCCCGGCTGCGCCCCTCCCAGATGTAGGAGGCAAGTGCCACCACCACCGCCACCAGCATGGCGGCAGCGCCCACAACCGGCAGGCTGCGATAGCCGTAGCCGGCATTGAGCATGGCAGCGCCCAGCGACGCGGCGAGCGCGATGCCGACATTGAAGCCGGACGGGATGAGCGAGGAGGCGAGGTTGGAGGCGTCCGCCGTCCAGGCCAGGATACGGGTCTGGATCGGCGTGCCTATGGCGAAGTTGAGGCCAGCCCAGATAACGATGGCGATGACCATCGGCACGGGGTAGGGGCTGACGGCATAGATCACGCCCAACATCACCGCTTGCAGCGCAAGCATTGTGATCAGCGACGGCATCAGCTTCCAGTCGGAAAGCTTGCCGCCGAGAAACACACCGACGGTGGCGCCGACGCCGTTGAGCAGCAGCACCCAGGGGATCAGGCCCTCGTCGAGATGGGTCACCTCAAGCAGGGTCGGGGTGATGTAGGTGAACAGGCCGAACTGGCCGATCATCAACATCAGCATCAGGATCAGCGAGGTCCAGACTTGCTGGCGCGCCAGCACGCGAACCTCGCTGCCAAGACTGGCGGATGGCCTTGATGCGCCTGTCGTGCGCGGCAAAAGCGCAGCCATGGCGGCAAAGGCTACCACGCCAAGCGCGCACATCACCCAGAAGGTGGCGCGCCAGCCCCAGAGATTGCCGATTGCGGTGCCGGCCGGGACGCCGATGACATTGGATACGGTGAGGCCGGAGAGGATCACAGCCACGGCCATGCCGCGCTTGTCCTCGGGCACGAGGCCGACAGCCACCACCATGGCGACGCCGAAATAGGCGCCGTGTGCGACGGCGACCGCAATGCGCAAGAGCAGCATCGAGGCAAAATCGGGCGCCAGCGCGCAAGCGGCCTGGCCGATGGTGAAGGCGACGGTCAGGCAAAGCAGCAGCGTCTTGCGGGGAATGCCCTTGGTGGCGAGCGCCAGCAATGGCCCGCCAACCGCGATGCCGCCGGCATAGCCTGAGACGAGATAGCCGGAGGTCGGGATCGAAACGCCAAGGCCGTCGGCCACTTGCGGCAGCACGCCGGCAATGACGAATTCGGTGGTGCCGAAAGCGAAGGCGGCGATGAACAGGGCAATGAGCGGAAGCATGGCGCGGAAGCGATCCTTGAACGAGTTGGCCTCAAATCATGGATGGCGCTTGCCGGCAATGCAGAAATTTTTGCGGCCGGTTTAGGTTTTCTTGATCAGCTCGCCTTCAACCTGGAGCCGCCGAGCAGGCCGCGCTCTTCCAGCACCGGGTAGGCCATCGACGCCAGCAGCGAGTTGATCTGCTTCAGGTCGCGGATGGTGTCGAGGTGGATGGAGCTGGTCTCGACGCTCTTGGCGGTGCCGTCGCGCAGGCGCACGAAATGGCTGGCGCTGGTTTCCTTTTCGCGGTCGCGCAGCCGGTCCTTTTCCAGCACCAGCTGGCGGGCAGTCTCAGGGTCGCGCGACACCAGCACGTTGAAGGCAAGCCTGGCATTGGCCAGCACCGAGGTGTGAAAGGCGAGCAGCTCGCTCCAGCCCTCGGGCGTGAACTCCAGCCCGCGCTCGAACTTCTTCTTCACATGCACCAGCATGTTGCGCACGATGATGTCGCCGACCTGCTCGAGCTTGACGCAGGCGCCTATCAGCTCCTGGCAGCGCAGCGCCTCGTCCTCTGTGAGCGAGTTCCTGGTCAATTTGGCCAGATAGAGCTTGATCGCCGCGTGCTTCCTGTCGACGCGGTCGTCAAGGGCGGCCAGCGCCTTGATCTTGTCGCCGTCGGCGCTTTCATACAGCTCGATGATACGCTTGAGCATGATCTCGACCGTCTCGCAGACGCGGACCACCTCGCGGGTGGCGTTGGCCAGCGCCTGGCTCGGAACGTCGAGCGCGCCGTCGTTGAGGGCGGAGAGTTCGACCACATCGAGCTCTGTAGCCGGCGCCGGCTTGGTGCCCATTGCGACGATCTTCTCGGAAGCACGATAGATCAGGCTGGCAAGCGGCAGGCCGGCGAGCAGGATCAGCACATTGAACAGGATGTGGGCGTTGACGATCTGGTCGGGCACGGTGGCGCCGAGGAAGGCGACCGGTGGCTTCAGCGTCATGAACAGGATCAGCATCACCAGCGAGCCCATGCCGCGCATCAACAGATTGCCGATCGGCACGACGCGCACGCCAGGTTCGGCACTTCGGGTGAGCAGCGGCGCGATGATCGACGAGCCGAGATTGACGCCGAGCACCAGCACGATGCCGAGTTCGGGCGGGATGAAGCCGCGCCCGGCCAGCGTGACCATCAAAAGCACGGCGGCGATTGAGGAGTGGAAGAGCCAGGTAACGAGCGCGGCGAGCAGATAGGCGGTGACGTAGTCGCTGGAGAAATATTCGATGATGAGCGGCATCAGCGTGCTCTGGCGCAGCGGCTCCGAGGCCTGGCCGATCATCTCCAGCGACAGTACCAAAAGGCCGATGCCGACCAGGATGCGGCCGAACTGGCGCCAGTCGCGCCGCTCGGTGGCCATGAACATGACCGTGCCGGCGACGAGGCAGATCGGCACCAGCAGCGTCAGATCGAAGGTCAAGAGCTTGACCACCAGCGCCGAGCCGATCTCGGCGCCGCGCACAGCCAATTGGCCCGACATGCCCGAGACGATGCCGGCGCCGGCGAAGGAGCCGACGAGAAGCGTGACGGCGGTCGAGCTCTGCAGCGCGATGGACAGGCCGCAGCCGGCCAGCACCGCCATGATCGGATTGCGCATGGTGGAGCGCAGCCGGTGACGCAGCACGTCGCCATAGGCGCGCTCGACGCCTGTCTTGACCATGCGGGTGGCAAACAGCATCAGCGCCACCGAGCCCGCCAGATGCAGCAGAACGACGGAGCCGCTCATTTCGAAACCCGCACGCAGACAGCTACCGCGACGCGGAGGGCGCGCAGTGCAGGGATGAAAACGGGGCTGCGAATCATGGTCATGACAGTCTTGAACAATATCCGGAATATTTTAGCCGGGTAATAAAATCTTGTCGATTTCAAGAGCCGTCGCGGCGCGACAGGGCGTGTCGGAAAATGGACGGATGCGCAAATGGTTGCATGGCGGATCCCTGGTGATGGCAGCGGATCGTCCCGGTTTGCCGGACTCCCGGCAATCGCCTTTGCGATGATGTTCAAATATCCAGGATAAGCGCCGGATTTCATTGCGTAAATGTAATGCTAGTGTTCAGTTTCGGTTCATCCTTCGGGCGCTATTCCCTAGGCATCGACAACCAAGGAGCCCCGCTATGAAACGTGTTGTTCTTTCCGCCCTCGCTTTCTCGATGCTGGCCGCCACTTCGCTTACCGGCCAGGCCGCACCGGTGAACGCACCGGTCGCACCGCAGTCGAATTACACGCGGGTCGACTGGCAGAGGCCCGGCAAGCATGTCGATGTCAGGAAGCGCGTCGTGAAGAAGACGGTGGTCGTCAAGCGCAGCCATTGGCGCAATGGCCAGAAATATTCCAGCTGGAAGCGGCACCAGCCGATCCGCGATTATGGCCGCTACGGCCTGCATCGCCCCGGCCGCGGCCAGGAATGGATCCGCGTCGGCAACGACTATGTGCTGGTCAGCGTCCTGTCCGGCATCATCTTCGGCGCCATTGCCGCGCATTAAGCCCGGCCTCGCCGGCGCAATGCAGAGACTTGAAAGGAGGCGGCCCGAAAGGGCCGCCTTTCTTTTGGCTGTAGAACCGGGCTTTTTGGCTGTGGAAACCGGGTATGGTCCGCAATAAGGGTCGTCGGATTCCGCGAGCATGATTATATGAGGGACAAACGAGTTCCCCAATGCGCTTTCCGCCCGCCTTTCTCGATGAGATACGCGACCGTGTGCCGATTTCATCGGTCATCGGCCAGCGCGTCGCATGGGACAGGAAGAAGACCAACGCCTCGCGCGGCGACTATTGGGCCTGTTGTCCGTTCCATGGCGAAAAGAGCCCCTCCTTCCACTGCGAGGACAAGAAGGGCCGCTATCACTGTTTCGGCTGTTCGGTGTCGGGCGATCATTTCAAGTTCCTGACCGAGCTCGACGGATTAAGCTTTCCCGAAGCGGTCGAGAAGATCGCCGACATGGCCGGCGTGCCGATGCCGGTGCGCGACGAGCGGGAAGAACAGCGTGAGAAGGAACGCGCCAGCCTGACCGACGTCATGGAGATGGCGACTGCCTTCTTCCAGGAGCGGCTGCAAGGACCGGAGGGTGCAAAAGCCCGCGCCTATCTCAGGGATCGCGGGCTGACGCCGGCGACGCAGCAATCGTTCCGGCTGGGCTTTGCGCCCGACAGCCGCAATGCGCTGAAGGAACATCTTGCCGCCAAGGGTGTGCCCAAGGCCGACATCGAGGCCTGCGGGCTGGTGCGTCATGGCGACGACATCCCGGTCTCCTATGACTGGTTCCGCGATCGCATCATGTTCCCGATCCCGGATTCGCGCGGCAAGATCATCGCCTTTGGCGGCCGCGCACTGGCGCCCGATGCGCTGGCCAAATACATGAATTCGCCCGACACGGAGCTCTTCCACAAGGGCAACGTGCTCTACAATTTCGCCCGCGCCCGCAAAGCGCTGGCGAAAGGCGGCACGGTGATTGCCGTCGAAGGCTATATGGACGTGATTGCGCTGGCGCAGGCCGGCTTCGAGAATGCCGTGGCGCCGCTCGGCACCGCGCTCACCGAAAACCAGCTCGAACTTCTGTGGCGCATGGCGCCTGAGCCGATGCTGTGCTTCGACGGCGACCAGGCCGGGCTGAAGGCGGCGTGGCGGGCCGCGGATCTCGCGCTGCCGTCGGTGCAGGCCGGGCGGTCGGTGCGCTTTGCGCTGTTGCCGGAGGGCAAGGATCCCGACGATCTGGTCAAGGCAGAAGGGCCGGACGCGTTTCGTGCCGTGCTGGCGGAAGCGCGGCCTCTCGCTGATTTGTTGTGGATGCGTGAGACATCCGGTGGCGTCTTCGACACGCCGGAGCGGCGGGCGGGGCTGACAAAGACGCTGCGCGAACTGACCAGCCGCATCCGCGATGAGAGCCAGCGCTACCACTACCAGCAGTGGATGCGCGAGCGGGAGCTGACCTTCTTCAGCGCCCAGCGCGAAGTGCGCCAAGGTCGCCAGGACTGGAAACCGGGGCAGGGCAAAACGCCCGCACCCGGCGGACAGTTCGCCAAAGGCAGCGGGGCAGGCGCGCGCGCCGCGATCACCGAAAGCCTCGGCCGCTCCGCCATGGTCAAACGCGGTGGCGAGATGATGTCGGTGCGCGAGGCGACGATCATCGTAGCCCTCGTCAACCATCCGGCGCTGATCGACGAGAACTTCGCCCATGTCGAGTTCCTCGATCTCGCCAACACCGATCTGCAGCGGCTGCACGCCGCCATCCTCGATGCGATGGCGCACGACATGGCCAATGACCGTAGCGCGGTGATCGCCACCATCGAACGTGCCGGCTGCAGCGATATCTGGGGGCGCGCCGTGGCGCTCATCCAACGGGCCAGGCAATGGCCCGCGCTGGAAACCGCAGCGCTTGACGATGCCCGCGACGCCTTCAACCAGGCGCTGCACTTGCAGCGCAGCGCGCGCACCTTACATAAGGAGCTGAAACAGGCGGAAGCAGCGCTCGCCAGCGATCCCACTGACGAAAACTACCGGCACCTCATCGAGATTCAGGCGCAATTCCGTGATGTACAAGCAACGGAAGCGCTGATCGAAGGCTTCGGTGTGTCCTCGGGCAGGGGTGGGCGCGTCTAGGTCGAAACCTGCGCAAGAATGAATGTTGTACGTGCTGCGCGTCGAATCGACGCCTCTAAGTCGGGTAATTGATTCGCTTTTTTGATGCGAATCATGCGAGAGGCGCTTGACCTTCTGGCAGAATGACGGAATCAGGACGATTCGAAACCTTAACCCGCGCCGGCGTCGATGGAAATGCACTGACGCGAGGTGCTGATCACTGGACAGGCTGACAGCCTGCCACAGATATCAGGGTTAATCTGGACTTAATGCATATCGCCCAAAAGTGAAAACCGGTTTTGGGGGCACGATATGAACAAACAAAAGAGTTGATTCGGTTACCGGCCCGGTTATGCGCCACCAGCGCATGTAGTTTGACCGGTGCGGCAGCTACGCGGCTTCGATGCTCGGCCGCTAGGAGAAGATAAAGACTATGGCGACAAAGGAAAAGGAAGAGGTCGAGACCGAACGTGAAGGCGCCACCGATGGGCCTCTGCTCGACCTTTCCGATGATGCTGTCAAGAAGATGATCAAGGCCGCCAAGAAGCGCGGCTATGTGACTCTCGACGAACTGAACGCGGTGCTGCCGTCGGAAGAGACCGATCCGGATCGCATCGAAGACATCAATGCGATGCTGTCCGACATGGGCATCAACGTGGTCGAGGACGACGATCAGAGCGAGGAGCCCGAGGCCGCCGACAGCAATGCCGACGCCGAGGAAGACGCCAACGAGCTGGCCGAGCAGACCGGCACCGCCGTCGCCGCCACGACCACCAAGAAAGAGCCGACCGACCGCACCGATGACCCGGTGCGCATGTATCTGCGCGAGATGGGCTCGGTCGAGCTCCTGTCGCGCGAGGGCGAAATCGCGATCGCCAAGCGCATCGAGGCCGGCCGCGAGACGATGATCGCGGGCCTCTGCGAAAGCCCGCTGACCTTCCAGGCCATTATCATCTGGCGTGACGAGCTCAACGAATCCAAGATCCTGCTGCGCGAGATCATCGACCTCGAAGCCACCTATGCGGGCCCCGAAGCCAAGCAGGCGCCGGTGGTCGAGCGCATCGAGGAGGCGCCCAAGGCCGAGGACAAGCCGAGGCGTGGACGCGACGAGGAAGACGACATCACCAATGTCGGCGCCGACACGCGCGGCCTGGTCGATGACGACGAGGAAGACGAGGACGAGGCGAGCCTGTCGCTGGCGGCGATGGAAGCGGAATTGCGCCCGCAGGTGATGGAGACGCTCGACGTCATCGCCGACACCTACAAGAAGCTGCGCAAGCTGCAGGACCAGCAGGTCGAGAACCGTCTGGCCGCGACCGGCACGCTGTCGCCCAGCCAGGACCGCCGCCTGAAGGAGCTGAAGGACCAGCTGATCAAGGCGGTGAAGTCGCTGTCGCTCAATACGGCGCGCATCGAGGCGCTGGTCGAGCAGCTTTACGACATCAACAAGCGCCTGGTGCAGAACGAAGGCAAGCTGCTGCGCCTAGCCGAAAGCTATGGCGTGCGCCGCGAGGAGTTCCTCAAGGAATATCAGGGCTCCGAGCTCGACCCGAACTGGACGCGCTCGATCGGCAACCTGACCTCGCGCGGCTGGAAGGAATTCACCAAGAACGAGAAGGACGCGATCAAGGATCTGCGTTCGGAAATCCAGAACCTCGCCACCGAGACGGCGATCTCGATCCTGGAATTCCGCAAGATCGTCAACCAGGTGCAGAAGGGCGAGCGCGAAGCCGCTATCGCCAAGAAGGAAATGGTCGAGGCCAATCTGCGCCTCGTCATCTCCATCGCCAAGAAATATACCAATCGCGGCCTGCAGTTCCTCGACCTGATCCAGGAAGGCAATATCGGCTTGATGAAGGCGGTCGACAAATTCGAATACCGCCGCGGCTACAAGTTCTCGACCTATGCGACATGGTGGATCCGGCAGGCGATCACGCGTTCGATTGCCGACCAGGCGCGCACCATCCGCATCCCGGTGCACATGATCGAAACGATCAACAAGATCGTGCGCACGTCGCGCCAGATGCTGCATGAAATCGGCCGCGAGCCGACGCCGGAGGAACTGGCAGAAAAGCTCGCAATGCCGCTCGAAAAAGTGCGCAAGGTGTTGAAGATCGCCAAGGAGCCGATCTCGCTCGAAACCCCTGTGGGTGACGAAGAGGATTCGCATCTGGGCGATTTCATCGAGGACAAGATGGCGATCCTGCCGATCGATGCGGCGATCCAGGCCAATCTGCGCGAGACCACCACGCGGGTGCTCGCCTCGCTGACGCCGCGCGAGGAGCGGGTGCTGCGCATGCGCTTCGGCATCGGCATGAACACCGACCACACGCTGGAAGAAGTCGGCCAGCAGTTCTCGGTGACGCGCGAGCGTATCCGCCAGATCGAAGCCAAGGCGCTGCGCAAGCTCAAGCACCCGAGCCGGAGCCGCAAGCTGAGGAGCTTCCTCGACAGCTGATACCGGCAACAGACCAGAATTCGAAAAGGGCGCCGATGGCGCCCTTTTTGTTGCCGGGTGAAGGCTCTTGTCGCCCATCTCCGTCGGGAGGATACTTGCCTGGTCGGATGCATGTTCTGGGCGAAAAACCGGATGTCCGCCCCGGCTGATGTCCTCAGCCGTGCTCCGTGGCGCCGGAGGGAGGTGTGTGATGACAACCTACATCCTGCTGATGAACTGGACGGAACAGGGCGCCAGAAATATCCGAGAGTCGCCGAAGCGGCTCGATGCCGCCAAGAAGCAACTGGCCGACATGGGCGGCTCGTTCAAGGCGTTTTACCTGACTATGGGCGAATATGACATGGTGGCGATTATCGAGGCGCCCGACGATGCTGTGCTTGCTCGTTTCGCCCTGATGCTGGCAACGGGTGGCAGCGTCAAGACGCGAACGCTCAAGGCTTTCCCGGAATTTGCCTATCGCGAGATCGTCGCCTCGCTTGGATAGCGCTGGGCGCGGGTCCGTGCGGCTCGGCGTCATATTGCGGGGCCGTGCCGTCAGGGTGATAGTCGCGCCATGTCCAAGCCTGCGCTGACCGTCTGGTACAACACACGCTGCCCGGTTTGCGATGGCGGCATCACCCGGCAGAAACGGCGGCTGATCGAGGCGATCAAGGCCGGGCGGATCGAATTCCGCGACATCAACCTCGAACCGGCGGCGCTCTCTGGCTACAGCGCCTCGCTGGAGGACATACGCCGCCGGCTGCATGCCACCGATGCCGAAGGCAGGCTGCTGGTCGGCGCCGATGTCGCGGTTGCCGTCTGGCGGGCGACGCCGGGCGACGGCTGGCTGGCGACGCTCTTCGGCAATCCGGTCGCGCTGCCGCTGACGCGCTTGGCCTATGATCGTTTCGCCGATCTTCTCTATGCCTGGAACCGGCGCAAGGGCCGCTGGTAGCGAGGCAAGGCCCGAAGAATCTGCGGGCCTTACCGTCATGGGCGTTACCGGGACGCCGGCTCGCAAAGCCAGCCGACAATGCGGCGCACCGCCGGCAGCACCATGAGCAACGTTGGGAACGCTACCAGCCAGGACAGGCCCCAGGCAGTGAGCCAGACAGCCGGCAAATCAGGTTGCAGTCCAAGGCTTTTCAGCGTCGATATGAACGAGACGATGAAGGTCATCAGCAGCGACAGCACCAGCGGGCTGACGATCGCGGCATAGCGCGCCGGCAGCTTGCCGCGCTTACGGTTCGTGGTCATTTTTGGATTTTCCTGAAACATCCGGTCCGTCGCATTTGGCATCCATTGCGCCGGGTTTCCGGCGGAACTGCCCGGAAAGACCGGGGTGGATGCGTTGCTTGACGTCAGACGCTTACGGAGAGGTTTTGGCCCTCACGCGCTTTCTAGCTGCCGGCGGCGGCGAAATCAACCTTCTGGCGCCGCCTTTAGATACATCGTAAGATATATCTTGACTCGTCGGCGGGGCAAGCCTAATTAAGATGTATCGTAAGATATAACTCAAGGAGCAATTCATGCACAGACATCATCCCTTTGGCGAGCGCGCCGAGCGCGCATTCCTGCACATGGCAGGCAAATTTGGTGGAAGAGGGGGCAGCGGCTTTGGTCCGTTCGGCCACGGCGGACGTGGCGGTGGACGCGGCGGCCCGGGCGACATGTTTCGCGCCGGGCGCATGCTGGCCGACGGCGATCTCAAGCTGATCACGCTGTCGCTGCTGGCCGAGGCGCCTCGCCACGGCTACGACATCATCAAGGCGCTGGAAGAGCGCACCAGCGGCATCTACAGCCCGAGCCCGGGCGTCGTCTATCCGACGCTGACCTTCCTGGAAGAGGCCGGCTATGCGGCTTCAGCCGCCGACGGCAACAAGAAGGTGTTTTCGATCACCGAGGCGGGCCAGGCGCATCTCGCCGAGAACCGCGAGATGATCGACGGCGTGCTGGAGCATCTCGAGCGCTTCGGCCGCAAGATGGCGAAAGCGCGGGACTGGTTCGGCTGGAACGACGACGGCGAGGAAGGCGGACGGCGTGGTGGACGGGGTCGCTCGGAAGCCCGCGAGGAGTTCCGCGCCGTGCGTCACCGGCTGCGTGCCGCGCTCGGCGATCTCGTCGACGCGTCGGCTGAAAAGCAGGCCGAGGCGATTGCAGTCCTGGAAGCCGCCGCTGAAGCCCTGGAAGCGCTATCGCGCGGTTGACCCCTGGCGAGAACGCTTGCCCGTTCGACTGAGGAACGGTACTGAAAATCATCCTGCACCGCGAGACGTGGTGCAGGATGATTGCCGTTGGAGGAAGCCCCATGTCTTTTCTGAAGCGTCTTTTCGGTGGTGGCGGTGAGGGGGGCGAGCCCAAGAGCGCAGCACCGGCAAAGCAGGTTGAGCACAAGGGATTTTTGATCAGTGCCACGCCCTACAAGGCGGAGGGGGGCCAATACCAGACCTGCGGCGTGGTTTCGAAGGAAGTCGACGGCGTGATGAAGGAACACAAATTCATCCGCGCCGATCGCTTTGCCGGACTGGGCGACGCCGTCGACATCTCGATCAAGAAGGGCATGCAACTGGTCGACGAGCAAGGCGAGAGGATGTTCGGGTAGCCTACAGCCTCGGATCGATTGGCTCGCTCTCCAGCGCCAGGACGCCGAAAACACACTCGTGAACACGTCGCAGCGGTTCCTTGGCGACAAACCGCTTCAGTGCCTCGTGACCGAGCGCGAACTCTCTGAGCGCCAGGCTGCGCTTGCCACCCAAGCCTCGTTCGCGCAGGCGCACGAGATTGTCCGGCGCATCGTATTCGGGGCCATAGATAATGCGAAGATACTCCTGGCCGCGCACTTTCAGCGCCGGTTGCATGAGCCCCTTCTTGTTTCGGCTGACGAAGTCGTGCGGCTTCACTACCATCCCTTCGCCGCCTGAGTCGGTCAGCGTCTCCCACCAGGCGACGGCCTCCGCACAAGAACCGGCATCGGCCAGGTCAACCATCCGCCATTGCGTTCGCGTTACCACGCCGCCCCCGGCAGCCAGACGGTCCGCAAGCGTCATGTGCCAAACGTGGTTCTGGTCGTACCAGACGCATCCCTCACTTGCCAGCAGGTGGAACGGCGCGACCTTCAGGTCGTCGACGCCCGAGACCGGCCACACGTAAGGCGCCCAGGCAGTGGCGTATCTGGCGGCACGCGCGGCGCGGTCCTCAATGCGAGCCTTGAGCGCGGCCGTATCCACGCCGCGTGCCATCGCACGGGCCAGCGCTTCGCGGCTGGCCTGGAGCCCAGCGGCCGCAGACGTTGCCACTGGGGCGTACTGGCTTTCAATCAGGCTGCTTGCCTTGGCCGACCATGGCATGATCTCGGTGTCCAGCAGCAACCAGTCGCTGTTCAATTCCTGCCATAGATCCGCAGCGTCGACGCTGGCGCGCAGGCGATTGAGCAGGCGCTCCGTCATGCCGCTGTCGCTGAAAAAGGAGCGTCCGGTCCGGGTCCAGATCGCGCCTGTCTCGTCGCCAGATACCCCGAACCGGTCGCGCGCCGTCTGCGCGTTTCGGCACAGAGCGATGACTGCCCGCGAACCCATGTGCTTCTCTTCGCACAGGATTTGGGTGACGCCACGCTCGCGGAAATGACTGAGAGCTTCCTCGGGGCGTTCCAGCCAGCCGGCTTGGCTGCTGGTCTCGGATGGCGACATTGTCGGCGGCAGATATACCAGCCACTGCGGCGACAGCGCGAAGCGGCTCATCACCTCAAGTGCCGCCGACGCGTTCTCCTCGGCCACGACAACCCTGCCTTTCAGTTCGGTCTCGATCCAGCGTCGCCCAGAGACATCCTGATAGTCGAGCACGCCGTCGGCATCGGCCTGTGCCGATTTGCCAAGGCCCGGTCCGCCGAGGGGACGCACGGGTTCGGACCAGGTCTCGACTGCCGGCACGTCGACCAGTTCGCGTTCCGGCCAGCGCAAGGCAGTCAGCTTGCCGCCGAACACGCAGCCGGTGTCGATGCAAAGCGTGTTGTTGACCCACTCCGCCAACAGCACCGGCGTGTGCCCGTATACTACGCTGGTTTTGCCCCGATAGGCGGCTGCCCAGTCGGCACGGACGGGCAGGCCAAATTCGTCGATTTCGCCCGTGGTTTCGCCATAGAGGGCGAACTCGCGCACCGCGCCGGAACCGCGCCCGATCATCTCTTCCTTGAGTCCGGCATGTGCCACGGCGAGGCGTCCGCCGTCCAGCCAGACGTGGCTGCGCAGGCTGTCGAGGAAGGCCGGCAAAGCCTCTCGCAGGCCGCGATCCTGAGCGTCCAACTGGTCGATGGTTTGCTGCAGGCCGTGGGCGATCGTGACCTTGCGGCCTTCCAGCCAGCGGCTGAGTTTGCGTTCGTGATTGCCCTGGACACAGTAGGCGGTTCCCGCCGCGACCATGCTCATGGCGATGCGCAAGACGTCGGGCACGTTGGGACCACGATCGACGAGGTCGCCGACAAAGACGATCTTGCGGCCTTCTGGCGGCGTTACAGTGACGGTCCGATCACCATGGCCGTCGGACCAGGCGATGCTGTAACCGAGCTGACAGAACAAGGTCTGAAGTTCGTCGGCGCAACCATGGACATCACCTATGACGTCGAAAGGACCGCAATCGTCGCGCTTGTCGGTCCATAATGGCTGACGCGAGACCTTGGCCGCGTCGATACTGGCCTCGCCGGTGAGCTTCCAGACCTGACGGAAACCTTCGCGTTGCAGGCCGCCGAGGCCCTTGCGAATTTCGTTCGTCATGCGCTGGGCAACGCCGGCGCCGAAGGGACGATCGGCTCGTAGCGCGTTGCGGGCGACGCAAACATCAACACCCGGATCGATGACCACGGCGACCGGCAAAGCGTGCCATTTGCGCGCCAGCTCGACCCACGCCTTGCGATCAGCGGGTCGCACATTGGTCGCGTCGATGACGGCCAGCTTTCGATGCTTGAGCCGTTTGCCGGCGATTTCGCGCACCAAATCAAAAGCGTCGGCCGAGACATCCTGATCAGTCTCGTTGTCGCTGACGAACGCGCGGCAGCGATCCGACGAGATGATTTCGGTCGGCAGGAAGTGCCTGGCGGCGAAGGTCGACTTGCCCGATCCCGTCGAGCCGATCAGCACGACGAGGGCGAAGTCAGGGATGGTGAGGTCGGTCTTGTCTGGCTCTCTCATCGGGTGAACACCGCCATCTGCGTCGGCGCGCCGAGCACGGGGTCCACGGCTCCGATGCCACTTAAGGCGGCGCTATAGCCATAGATCTCGCCGATCCTGGCCGCCCAGGCTTCAAACCGAACCCGGCCCCATTCGAAACGGTGATCCGGATGGCGAAAAGCGCCGGCGGCCAGACTGGGGAACAAGGGGTTGTAGTCAGCGTTCGGCGTAGTCACGATCACGAATTTTGGCGCTGTCTCGCCGAAGATAATACGCTCGATCATTGGCAGCCGGTCTTCGTCGAGATGTTCGATGACCTCGACCAGCACCGCGACGTCGGCTTCCGCCCATCGGCTGTCGCGATATGTCAGCGATCCGTGCAGCAGCGTGACCCGGTCTTCAGGCGGTCCCCCGAACTCGTTCAGTTTGAGACGCTTGGCGGCCCATTCCAGTTCACGAATAGCGGGGTCGAGCCCGAACAGCTTGTGGACCCATTTTTCGCGCACGAGCCGATAGAGCAGCTTGCCTTCGCCACACCCCAAATCTGCAACACTGGTCCCTCCGGTCGCCCGAATGGCTTGCACCACGGCGTCCATGCGCAGGTCGTTCAGCCGGATGGGCGCCTCCAGCGCTTGCTCAGGTGCAGCCCAGGCCTCGGGGGGTAGGACCTCATTGGCCGTCTCCGGAGCCAGCCGCTCCAGGGCGATGCGGGCCAACGCACCTCGGTTGCGCAGATAACGGCGCACGATCAGGTCTTTGGCTGGGTGGTTTTCCAGCCAGCCCTCGCCCTTGGACAGCAGCTTGTCAATCTCGGCCTCGCCCACCCAGTAGTGCTTGGTGTCGTCCATCACCGGGATCAGGACATAAAGGTGGTTGAGCAGGCTGCTTAGGCGGCCGGTGCCAGTCAGCCTCAGATGACCGTATCGTGGTCCACCCGCGCCAGATCCGACAGTTTCGACCGGCGCCAGGTTGACGGTCCATCCCAGCGGTTCGAATAGATCTCGAACCAGGGCCTCGCCGCCACGCATCGGCAGCGGGGTCACCACAGCTTCGAGCGGGAGGTCGCTATCGGCCAGTTGCTGGCGCTCCTTCGAGATGCCGGTCATCGCTGTCCGCAGTACCTTGTTCAAAGCCACAGACAGAAATGACGATGCCGTATAAGGTCGGTCGTTTACATATTGATCCAGCAAGCCCTCTGCCTGGCCTTTGCCCCGAACGAGCCCTATCGGATCGACATCGAGCAGAAGCACAGCCTCACAACGCTCATCGGTCGCCTCCGGATAGAACAGCCAGGCCTTGCCGAAGGATAGGTCAGTCTCGTGCAGACGTTCGGGATGCTTGTGCAGCAAGAAGCCGAGATCTGTGGCTGGATGATGGGTTGTCGCGACGGAAAGGAACATCAGCGACCGATAACGCAGACAGGCCGAATAACCAATGGCGTTGCGCGGCAATCTAGTAACGCGATAGATCCGTTTTCGACACGCAACCTATCGCGCCGCCTGACAAGGAAAAAGGCAGGCGCCGAAGCGCCTGCCTTTTCAATGCGAATGACGGGGTGTGCTTACGCGGCGATTTGCGCGCTCGCGGTCTTGGCCACCACGGCATCGACCTTGGCCGTCGCATTGGCGAGCGCGGCGGTGACGGCATCAGGGCCCATGCCGACGCCTTCGATGCGGATGACGTCGACATCGGTCATGCCGAGAAAGCCGAGCACGCCGCGCAGATAGGGGATGGCGTGATCGAACTGCACGGCCGCACCTTCGGAATAGATGCCGCCCGAGGCGAGTACGATATAGACCTTCTTGCCGGTGACGAGGCCCTTGGGACCACCCTCGCCATAAGAGAAGCTCTTGCCGGAGCGGGAGATGTGATCGACCCAGGACTTCAGGGTCGAGGAGATGTTGAAGTTGATGAAGCCGGTGGCCAGGATCACGGTGTCGGCTGCGAACAGTTCGTCAAGCACGATGTCGGAGACGCCGACGACTTCGGCCTGGCGCGGCGTGCGGGCTTCAACGGGGGTGTAGATGCCGGTCGCATAATCGGTGTCGATATGCGGCAGCGGGTTGGCCACGAGGTCGCGTACGACGAGCGTATTCGACGGGTCGGCGGCGACGAGCTTTTCAGCGAATTCGGTAGCGATACGGGTCGAGTGCGAGGCAGCGCCGCGCGGGCTCGAGGTTACAAGCAGGATAGACATAGCGGTTCTCTCCAGTGGGAATTGATTTCTCCCGCCTGATATGGGCCTACCGACCCATTCAAAATACTGGTATATTTTCTATACGATCCATCCATAAAGTAGGTATGCCGTGCAGCCCAATCCGACGCTCGACCAATTGCAGATCCTGGTTGCGGTCGCCGACACCGGCAGCTTCTCAGCCGCCGGCCGCAAGCTTAACCGCGCGCAGTCCGTCATCAGCTACGGCATCGCCAATCTTGAAGCGCAGCTTGGCCTGAAACTGTTCGAGCGCGAGGGCACGCGCGAGCCGCAGCTGACCGAAATCGGCCGGGCGATGCTGGAGGACGCCCGGCGCATGGTCGGCGTGCTGCAGCGCATCCGTTCGCGTGCCGACGGTCACCATCAGGGGCTGGAGGCTGAAGTTGCGCTATCGGTTGACGCGGCGCTGCCCTCGCCGGTGCTGGTGCGGGTGCTGAAGGCGTTCGAGGCGCAGTTCCCGACCGTGATGATGCGACTGCATATCGGCACGCTCGGTCTGATCCCCGACCATGTCGTCAGCGGACAGTCGGATCTTGGCATCGGTGGCTTGCTGGGCGAGGTCGACGTGCATCTCGTGCGCATCGGCTTCATGTCGATCGTGCTGGCTGCCGCCCCCACCCACCCTCTGGCACTGCTGCCGAAACCGGTGGCGCTCGAGGATGCGCGAGAGCACACCCAGCTGGTTGTCAGCGACCAGTCGGAACGCACCAAGGGACGCGACTTCGGCGTCTTTGCCTATCGTACATGGCGGCTGACAGATGTGCGTATCAAGCATACGTTGATGCGCGAGGGGCTGGGCTGGGGCGGGTTGCCGCGCTGGCTGATCGCGGACGATTTGGCCAGCGGCAGGCTGGTCGAACTCGACCTTGAACCCTTTAGCGAGGTGCGCTCATCGCTCTATGCCATGCACCGCGCCGACCGCAGCCCGAAACCGGCGGCGGCCTGGCTGATCGACCAGTTCAAACGCCAGCTCGGCTGCTTCAACGAGTTCGACCCGGACGACCTGCCTGAGGATGAGCCGGAGACAGCCCATCGATCAGAGCCATGAGCACGGCGCGATAGTCTTCGGCCGAGGCGCCGGCCTCGACGGCAAGTGCTGCGCGGTCGAAGGCAGCGGCGAGCAAAGCGGTCAGCGCATCGGCCGGCAGTCTGGTCATCGACTGTTCGCGCATTGCCGCAACCAGGCCTTCGCGCAGCGACCGGTTGCCGTGGCGATTGTCGATCGCATCCATGGCGGCGCGGCCAAGCACGGCCGGCCCGTCGAGCAGCAAAAGCCGCGTGCGGCCGGGCGCGCGCATGGCGGCGAGATAGGCGTCCGAGCCGGCAATCAGCGCATTGCGGGCAAACAAAGAAGGCGGCGAGGCGCGCTCGATCTCTTGCGCCACCGCCGCCGCCTCCTGCTCGACCACGGCGGCAAACAGCGCCTGCTTGTCGGCAAAGTGGTGATAGAGCGCGCCGCGGGTGACGCCGGCGGCCGCAACGATCTCCGGCGTGCCGGTCTCGGCATAGGACTTTTCGATGAACAGTTTGCGCGCCGCAGCGATCAGGTCGGCGCGCGTCGCTTCGGTGCGGTCGCGGTTGGAGCGGCGCGGGGTTTCTCGTTGCATACATGCAGCCTGTATGTTATTTCGAATTACATGCAAACTGTATGTTGGCTAACGGGAGAAAGAAAGATGAAGACGACGAGCTATTATCCGGTGCTGATGACGGGCGACGTAGCCGGCACAAAAGCCTTCTATATCAATCACTTCCGCTTCAAGCCGCTGTTTGCGAGCAACTGGTATGTGCATCTGCAGTCTGCCGAGGATCGCCGGGTCAATCTCGGTATCGTCCAGGGCGACCACGAGACGATCCCCGAGGGGGGGCGCGGCCGCACATCGGGGCTGCTGATCAATTTCGAGGTGAGGGATCCTGATGCTGTCTATGAACGGATCGTTGCGGCCGGCCTACCGATCCTGTGCCCGCTGCGCGACGAACCCTTCGGCCAGCGCCATTTCATCACCAGGGATCCCAATGGCGTGCTGATCGACGTCATCAAGCCGATCCCGCTCAGCCCGGAATTTCAGGCGCAATTCGCGGCGGGCGCGGCGGGCGCCTGAACAATGGCAGCAAATGTCGGCAGCGGCTCCGGCCGCTGTGGCCGGACCCGCACCATGCGGTCTATGTTGGTGATGTTGAAGCTGGGCCTGCCGCATGCGTGACATCTGCCTTGTTCGTGCGCCATCCAATCTCGGCCTTCGGCCCTTGGAGCCGGGCCATGTGCCCGGCACCTGGCGTGCGCCGCAGGCGCTGAGCGAAGCTGGTTTGATCGAGTCGCTGGCGCCGGGGCGGGTGGTCGATCTCGACAGACCCGCCTACAGTACCGAACCGCAACCGGGCACTAGGCTGCGTAATGGTCCGGCGATCCGCCGCTTCAACCTCGATCTTGCCGAGATCGTCACCCGTGCGCTTGGGCAAGGCGAGTTCCCGCTGATCATCGGCGGCGACTGCTCGATCCTGCTTGGCGCACTGGTCGCCGCGCGGCGCTCGGGCGCGGTCGCCCTGGTCCATGTCGATGGCCACAGCGATTTCCGCCATCCCGGCAACTACGATGTCAATGCCTCACTCGGCTCGGTTGCCGGCATGGATCTGGCACTTGCCACCGGACGCGGCGAGGCTTTGCTGGCGCAATGGCCAGGTGTTGTCGGTCCGCTCGTCGCCGACGAGGCGGTGGTTCAGATCGGCGAACGCGAGAGCCGCGATGCCGATTTTGCCTGGCCCGACATCAATGCGACCGCCGTGACGCGCATCGACGTCTTTGCCGCGCAGGAACTCGGCGCGGCTGGAGTGTTGCAAAAGACAAGAGCGACGCTGGCGCGCGCCGGCTGTCCCTACTGGCTGCATCTCGACGTCGATGTGCTCGACCAGACGGTGATGCCGGCGGTGGATTCGCCCGGCAGCCCCGGCATCGACCCCGATGAACTCGTTGCCATTCTGTCGGCGCTGGCAGCGGACCAGCGCTGCACCGGCTTGGACATGACGATCTACGATCCCGACCTCGACCCGACTGGTGACCTTGCGCGACTGCTGGTGTCGCTGCTCGGGCGGGTGCTCTAGCCTCGATAAAGGCTCAGCTCGCCCTTGCTACCGGCGTCACCGTCACCTGGCTGACGCCGGTGCGGCGCACCACTGTGCACAGCGTCTCGCGGCCGATGCGTTCGGCGTCGAGCATGCGCACGAGGTCGTCGACGCCGGTGACCGGGCGACCGTCTATCGCCGCGATGATGTCGCCTTCCCTGAGGCCGGCCTTCGCCGCGGGTCCGTCTTTCTCGACGCTGCGCAGCCGCACCGCAGTACTGGTGGTCACCTGCGACAGGAGCGCTGCGCGGCGCGGCAAACTGGTGGTGTCGGCCGAGATGCCGATGAAGGCGCGCCGCACGCGGCCGAAGCGGATGATCTCCGAAATGACGAAGTTGGCGGTGTTGGAAGCGACCGCGAAGGCGATGCCTTGCGCGCCGTGGATCATGGCGGTGTTGACGCCGATGACCTCGCCTGCCGACGATACCAGCGGTCCGCCGGAATTGCCGGGATTGAGCGCGGCATCGGTCTGGATGACATCGTCGATCAGCCGCCCGGTCGAGGCGCGCATCGAACGGCCAAGTGCGGAGACCACGCCTGACGTTACGGTCCATTCGAAGCCGAGCGGATTGCCGATGGCAATGGCGATCTGGCCGCGCCGCAGCCGCTTGGAATCGCCGAGCGGCGCGACTTCGGTGAAGCTGCCATCGGCGCGCACCAGCGCGATGTCAGTGTCAGGGTCGCGGCCTAGCACGCTGCCTTCGCTGGAGGCGCCGTCGGGCATAGAGACGCGCACCGTTTTGGCATCGCCAACGACATGGAAATTGGTAACGACCAGCCCGTCCGGCGCGATGACGAAGCCGGAGCCATGGCCACCTTGGCCACCGACGCGCTCGATGCGGCAGACGGCCGGGCCGATGCGGTCGACGGCGTCGGCGACTGTCGTCGAATAGGCGTCGAGCAGTGTGTCGTCGGTTTCGAATTTGTGGGCGGCGAGGGCCATTGGCGGGGCTCCGTGTTTTCAGGCGCGATGATGACTATATGTGCGGAGCGGCTCGAACTGCCGCGACCTGACCAGATGGCCAGTCACATCAGTAACTAGCCGTCAGACGAGTACCTCCGGGCGCACTGCCGAGCGATATCTGGGGCATGAGAAAACCCAGGAGATCATCATGAGTGACTTCAACCTTAATGCATTTTCCGACGCCATCGCCGATCTCGCCGCCAAGGCTGCGCCCGCAACGGCAAGTTTCACCACCCATCACCATCGCACCGCCAGCGCCTTCCACTGGCGTGACGGCTATTTCGTCACCGCCGAGGAAGCTGTCGAGGCCGGTGAGGAGATCGAATTGACATTGGCTTCGGGCGAAGCGGTGAAGGCCGAACTGGTCGGTCGCGATCCGTCGACCGGCGTAGCGCTTCTGAAGCCGGCCGGCGCGGCCGCGGCGTCTGCGCTCGCCAAGGCGGATGGGGTGCGGCCGGGCAACGTCGCCATCGCTGTCGGCAGCAGTCCGGGCTCGGCGCTGGCTGTCTCGGGCTCGGTCGGCGAGGTCGGCCCCGCCTGGCGCTCGATGCGCGGCGGCACCATCGATCGGCGCATCAATCTCGCCGTCAATGCCGGCGGCCGTTTCGAGGGCGGGCCGGTGCTTGACGCCAAGGGCGCGCTGATCGGCATGCTGCTGTTTGGGCCACGTGGTCGTGCGCTGGTCATGCCTTATGAGACGATCGAGCGGGCCGTGGCGACGCTGCGTGAAAAGGGCCATGTCGCGCGCGGCTATCTCGGCGCCGGCCTGCACCCGATCCGTGACGGCGCGGCGCGCGGCGCCATGGTCATGAGCCTCGACGACAACGGTCCGGCCAAAGCCGCCGGCCTTGCGCTGGGCGACATCATCGTGGCGTGGAATGGCGAGGCCGTGCACGGCCCGCGCGAACTGATCCGAAAGCTTGGGCCGGATAGCGCGGGCGCTGCGGTGACGCTCGGCGTGGTGCGCGGCGGCGAGCAGCGCGACGTCGCGCTGACCGTCGGTGAAAAACCGCTGAGCTGAGAGGGCCGATGGAAAGCGACACGCTGACAAGGCCGGAGGCGGGTGGGCCGGAGGTGGGTGGGCCGGAGGTGGGTCGGCCGGAGGTGGCGGGCGGCGGACGCCAGCTCGTGGTGCTGATCGCGCTGCACGATGCCGCGCGTGCCGAGCGCCTGTCAGCTTCGCTTGCCATGGCGGACGATCTGCTTCCGGTCGTAGCCGGCAGCGGGATTGCCGACGTCGCTGTCTTCGATGACGCTGTTGCGAACAGTGCGGCCTGGCTCGATCGAGCCGATGGTGGCAACAGCGCAATCCCACGGGTGCTGCTATCCGCGAGCGCTGGCCGGCCGGAAAACCGGGTGCTTGCCGTGCTGCCTTTGGCGTCGGATGCGAATCTGATCGCGGCTGCCGTCAGACTGGCGGCGGCCGGCTACCGGGTGTCCAGGGATGGGCGTTCGACGCCCGCTCGCCACGACGATTTCGATGGCGCCGCCAACGGCGGAAGCCATAGCGGGCTGTTCGGCGAGGAGCCGTTGGACGATGGCGCTACCGCCCGTCCGGCGCTGTCGCCGCGCGAGGCCGAAGTGCTGGCGCTGCTGGCCGAAGGCGCGCCCAACAAGGTGATCGCGCGGCGGCTGAACATCTCCGTGCACACGGCAAAGTTCCACGTCGCCGCGATCCTGATCAAGCTGGGTGCTGCGAACCGCACGGATGCCATCGCGATCGCGATGCGGCAGGGCCTGGTGCTGGTCTAACCCCCTTATCCGTTTGAGCCTACGTTGCGTAACCCGTTGCAGGCTGCCGAGGCCTTGCGCAGTGCATTGCCGCCGCGCAATGGTTCGCGTCAGTGATGTAGCAAGGGAGGTGCCAAGACATGTCGCTCAAGGGAAAGACGCTGTTCATCTCCGGCGGGTCGCGCGGCATCGGGCTGGCGATAGCGTTGCGGGCGGCGCGCGACGGCGCCAATGTGACGATCGCGGCCAAGACCGCCGAGCCGCATCCGAAGCTGCCGGGCACGATCTACTCGGCAGCTGAGGAGATCGAGCAGGCCGGCGGCAAGGCGCTGCCTGTTTTGTGCGACATCCGCGAGGAGGCGCAGGTGGCCGAGGCGGTTGCCAAGACCGTCGAAAAGTTCGGCGGCATCGATATCTGCGTCAACAATGCCAGCGCCATCCAGCTCACCGGCACGCTGGAGACCGACATGAAGCGCTACGATCTGATGCACCAGATCAACACGCGCGGCACTTTCCTGGTGTCGAAAATGTGCGTTCCCCACCTGAAGTTGGCTGAGAATCCTCATATTCTGAATCTGGCACCGCCGCTCGATATGAAGGCCAAATGGTTCAAGAACCACGTCGCCTACACCATGGCCAAGTTCGGCATGTCGATGTGCACGCTGGGGATGAGCGCCGAGTTTGCCAAGGACGGCATCGCGGTAAATTCGCTGTGGCCGATCTCGACCATCGACACGGCTGCGGTGCGCAATCTGCTCGGCGGCGCGACGGTGGCGGCGATGAGCCGCTTACCCGACATCATGGCCGATGCCGCACACGCCATCTTCCTGCGGCCATCGCGCGAGACATCGGGCAATTTCTACATCGATGAAGAGGTGCTGCGCGCCGAGGGCGTGACCGATTTCGCGGTCTATGCGCCGGGCGCGACCGGGCCGCTGGCCGGCGACTTTTTCGTGCCGGACGCGGTATTTGCCAATTCGCCGACGAACGTCAAAAGCGTCTATTGACGGAAATCACGGGCCGCCGGCGCTGCCCCTCATCCACCTGCCGGCGTTGGTCGTTCGAAAAACCAAGCAGTTGCCTTTCGCCCGCTGTGCGGACCAGCCTCACCTCCCCATGAACGGGGAGAAAGGGGCTCATCACGCCTCGCCCTTCTTGCCTTTGCTCAGTCCCATCAGCCGGTCGATATAGGCCAGCATCAGCGCCGAGACGACGAAGGCGAGATGGATGATGGTCAGCCACATCAGCTGGTCGATCGTATAGGAAGACGAATTCAGGAACACCTGCAGCAGGTGGATCGAGGAAATAGCGACGATGGTCGAGGCGACCTTGACCTTCAGCGAGCCGACATCGATGGTACCCAGCCAGTGTACGCCGCCATCCTGGTCGTCGAAACGGCTGACGAAATTCTCGTAGCCGGAGATGATCACCATCACCACCAGCGAGGCGACAAGTGCGGCGTCGATAAGGCCGAGCATCTTCAGGATGGTGTCGGTGTCGTCGAGTGTGAAGGCGACCATGACGAACTCGTAGAGTTTTTTGCCGAAGGACAGCGCATAGACGGCGAGCGCCAGGGCCAGCCCGATATAGAAAACCACCAGCAGCCAGCGTGAGGCGAGGATGATCGATTCGATGGCTAGTTCGAGACGTTTCATGCAGCGGTTCCGGTCAGCTTTGATGTCGACTGGGGTATTTCGATCAGCTTGCCGCGGTTTGCAAGGCAAATTGCGACGCAAAAAAACCCCGCCGGGAGGGCCGGCGGGGTTCAATGCATCCCGCTGGAGTCGGGACGGGGCAGGGAACGCCCAGGCTTGAATCTGGGGAGGGCGGCCGCTCTATTCAATGAGCCGGTTCTAATACCAGTACAATTCTTGTTGAACCGGGATTGCTGTCCGCAGCTCGACCCATCCCGGTCTGCCGGGATGGGTCCTTGTTGTCGATCTGATTCCAGAAAGCTGCTCAAGCCATTGGAAAGCAGATCAATTGTTACTCGCCACCGGTGCCACCAGCGAGGTGATGCGACGGATGCCGACGCGGCGGTTCTCGCGGTTGGGCGCCGTGGTGTTGACCTTGAGGTATTCCTCGCCATAGCCCTGAGTGGTCAGGTTTTCCGGCGGGATGCCGAAGGCATTGGTCAGCGCTTCGGCGACAGACTCAGCGCGCCGGTCGGACAGAGCAAGGTTTGCCTCCGGCGTGCCAACCGCATCGGTGTGGCCTTCGATCAGGAAGGTTTCGGCCGGGTTCTTCTTCAACAGTTTCTCCATGGCCGTGGCGACGCCTTCCAGTTTCTGCACTTCGGTGTCGGATATCGACGCCGAGCCGAACTCGAAGTTCAGCGTGTCGAGGTCGACGCGACGGGCAATGTCGCGCACGCGCGCCGAACGCTTCACTTCGTCGATGGAATAGAGGCGCTGGACCTTCTCCACCGGCGGTTGTTCGAGGAACTCGTAATAATCGTCCGGGCTTTCGACATCTTCCGAATCGAGGATGTACTCGCGGCGCGGGATGGTGAGCCGCATCGGCGGCAGGTCGTCACCGGGATCGCGCCAGTCATTGTCGTCGTCATAGCTGCGCTCGTCGACATAGCTCAGCACATATTCGTGCCCATCCGGCGTGATGCGCGATCGCCTGATGACGTCGCCATTGCGGTTGCGGATGGTGACGATCTGGATGCCATTGTCGCGCTCGACGATTTCGCGGGTGCGGTTGCCCGACAGATCCTCGTAGTAAACATTCCTGGCGCCGCGGTGCATGCGCGGGGCGTCATTGCTTTGCACGATCGTCTGGTTGTTGAACTGCAGGATGACGCGGTCGCCGAGTTCCCGGACGACGTCGACGCCTTTCGGACGCCGGCGGTCGCGGATGTTCTCATCGGGTGCACGCTCGACGCGTTTGCCTTTTTCCTCCGTCACCGGGGCGATCTTTTCTGGCTGAATTGCCTGCTGAGCCGACTTGTCGTCGGTGGGCGGCGGTCCCTGGTCGACCGGAGCCGGCTTTGGGGCTTGCGCTTCGGTGCCGCCCTGCGCGGGCTGCTCGCCCGTCTGGCCGCCAGCATTCTGGCCGTTCCCATTTTGGCCGTCGCCATTCTGGCTGTTGCCGCCCTGGTCCTTGCGGTGCTTGCGCCTGGCATCCTTCTGGCTGTCCAGAATGGGTGCTTCGTCGGGGTTGGCCGTGGCTTCGCCCTGCGCCGGCGTCTCACCTTGCGCGGGCTGCTCGGCATTGGCCGGTTGCTCCGCAGGCTGTTGTTCACCGGTCGCAGGCTGCTGTTCGCCCGTCACCGGCTGTTCGCCGACAGTTTTTTTGCCGTGCTTTTTCGCCTGATCCTTCGGCTGTTCACCTTCGGCGGGAGCCGCTTGCTGATCGGCCGGGGGCTGAATCGGCTCGGCCTGCGGCGCGGGCTCTCCGGCAGGCGCAACTTTGACGTCTGGCGCTTTGTCGGCAGGCGCGGCCTCAATCTGCTGATCCTGCTTGCGCTTTTTCTTGCCCGACTTGTTGTCGTTTGCCGGCGCCACCTGTTCGGTGGGCGCTGCCTGCTCGGCAGGCTGCTGGGCCGGCTGTTCAGCGGGCGCCGCTTCGATCTGCTGTTGGTCGCGCTTCTTCTTACGCGGCTTTAGCGGCTGTTCTTCATTTGCCGGAGCTACCTGTTCGGCCGGTTGTTCAGCCGGTGCTGCCTCGATCTGCTGCTGGTCACGCTTCTTCTTGCGTGGCTTGAGCGGCTGCTCATCGGTCGCCGGCGCTGCCTGGGCGCCGCCCTCATCCGTAGGCGCCGCCTCGATCTGCTGCTGTTGATTGCGCTTCTTTTTGCGCGGCTGCTGTTCCTCGGCGGCAGGTGCGGCCTGTTCGGCCGGGGCCTGCTCGGTCTGCTGCTGATCCCGCTTCTTCCTGCGCGGCTGTTGTTCCTCGGCGGCAGGGGCGGGTTGCTCTGCAGCCGGTGCAGGCTGCTCGGCGGCCGGCGCTGCCTGTTCGGCCTGCTGGCGTTTCTTTTTGCGCGGCAGTTCCTGGTCGGTCTGCTGACCATCTGCAGCAGGGTCGTCCTGGACCAGGATCAGTGGCGCGGCCGTGTGCTGCAAGGGGCCGAAAACGGCGTTGCCCTGCAACGGGGATGCGCCCAACGGCGCGGATGCCATAAGCAGGCCAAGTGCCGTACCTGCCAGTACCCGTGGTTGGCGTTTCATCTTAAATTCTCCTTGTGGGGTCCCATCCCTGCCCAAACTGTCCTTGACCGGATTGGTTCCGGTTTGCAGGCATTACCCGCACCCAAGGACGATTGACCGGCGTTTTGAAGGCAACTTCATGTTTTTCCTATGGTGCGGCCGGAACTTGAAGTCACACAACAGCTTGACCTTGCCGCATGCGGAGGCCACATCTCGACCCATAATGGAAACGCCGTTCTGGAAGACCAAGACGCTGGAAGCGATGACGCCCACCGAGTGGGAATCGCTGTGCGACGGCTGCGGAAAATGCTGCCTGTCTAAACTCGAGGACGAGGATACCGGCGAGATCTACTGGACATCAGTCGGCTGCCGGCTGTTCGATGGACAAAGCTGCCGCTGTTCGGACTATGCCAACCGGCTGGCGCGCGTGCCGGACTGTGTCGGGCTGACGCCGCAGAATGTGCGCACCATCACGTGGCTGCCGAAAACCTGTGCCTACCGGCTGGTTGCCGAGGGGCACGACCTCTATTGGTGGCACAGGCTGGTGTCGGGAAGTGCCGAGACCGTTCATGATGCCGGCATCTCCATGCGCGGCCGCGTCCGCGCCAGTGAGACCGATCTGGCCGAGCCGGACGATTATTTCGACTATATGCTCGATGACGAGCCCTGAGCATTCTGGAACGGACGCTGCCATAGGGCGTTCTGCGCCATTGGACGTTTTTGACGGTCAGGATCGTTTGCAGCGGTGGAAGGGGCGGTTGCTTTCAACCTGTCGGGCAGATTAACCGAAAATGAACGGCCGGTTCGCGAAGAGTTCAGATTGCAAGGAGCATTCTCCCCCCATCGGTTCGACCAAGACGGGCGCAAGCCCTCAACAAGGAGAGAAGACAATGTTCAACTCATTCAAGACGGCAGCCCTTTCGGGTCTCGTAGCTCTCGGCACCCTTGCCGCAGTGCCCGCTCAGGCGGACTCGATCTATCTCGGCTTCGGCAACAACCATGACCGCCGCGTCGGCGTCTACACCGGCGACGATGAGGACGGCTTTCGCCGTGACCGCAATTGGCGCCGCTGCTCGCCGGACCGCGCCCTCGACAAGGCCGAGCGCATGGGCCTGCACCGCGTCCGCATCGTCGATGTCAATCGCCGCGTGGTGAAGGTCGCCGGCCGCCAGTATGGCGATCGCGTAGTGGTCGTGTTCGCCAATGAGCGCGGCTGCCCGGTTATCTATCGCTAAGAGAACCAGACTGATCTTCTGCGAAGATCAGTCTGGGATACGACCTTCTGCGAAGGTCGATCCGGAGGCATGTTCGTCTGCGAGGATCAGCCTGGAGTAGCGGCATGACCCTTCTAGGGTTAGCCAGGAGCCCCTTTCCCTCCGCGGAAAGGTGCGGCTCGAAAAAACCCCGGAGGCCAGCCCTCCGGGGTTTTTCATGTCGGAAATCTGCGGTTCCGGCCGACGGGTTCAGCAGAACCGCGCCCGGCCCCGCGGCCTGCTACTTAAGCTCGAATGTCACTGTTACCTGCACGGCGTAGGCATTCTCGCCGGCCTGCACGGGAACCGCGGCGCCTGCCGCATCGAAGGCCTTGGCATTGATCGGCATCGGCGCCGGCGCAACGTTCTGGTCGGTGATTTCCAGCACCCGGCCAATGCTGACGCCGGCGGCTTCAGCCAGCGTCTTGGCCTTGGCCATGGCATCGGCGACCGCCTTCTTGCGGGCTTCGGTGACGGCAGCTTTCGGATCCTCGTTGGAGAACGAAATGCCGCCGCCCTGGTTGACGCCGAGCGACACAGCCTTGTCGAGAATCTCACCTGTTTTGTCGATGTCGCGGATGCGCACCGAGAGTGTGTTGGTCACCTGGTAGGCGACAAGCTCGGCTTCCTGGCTGCCGTCGGGCTTGTTGGTGTAGGTGTAACGTGGGTTGATCTGGATGCCGGCGGTCTGCAGGTCGCGGTCCTTGATCCCTGCCGACTTCATTGCCGCGATCACGGCGGCCATGGCGTCGTTGTTGGCGTCGAGTGCCGCGCGTGCGGTCTTGGCCTCGCGCATGACGCTGAGCGTCAGCAGCGCCAGGTCAGGCGCCACGGTCGACTGGCCTTCACCCGACACGATGATGCGGGGCGGGGGCAGCGAATCGGCAGCGCTTGCCATCGCCGGAAAAGCGATCGCGGCGGCAAGTGCGAGCGGCAAAATATGTCTGGTCATGAAAATCTCCTCGGTGTGCGATCCAGTCGCGCCTGTCGACTAGGGCGCGAATATGGGCTGATTTGGGCGATCTCGGCCAGCCCGTCCGGAAAGCCTTGTGCCGCGCAAGGAAAAACACTAATCCAGCGCGCGTGGGGCCTGTAGCTCAATGGTTAGAGCCGGCGGCTCATAACCGCTTGGTTGGGGGTTCGAGTCCCTCCGGGCCCACCAGTTCATTATGTATCAATATCTTACGCCTAATTATTTGAGTTTGAATTGAGCGTTATCGCGTAAATCTATGGCTTCTGGGCAAAATGGTTTTGGGGCCCGTTCGTCAATTTTCTCCGTCTCGTTGATGGCACTGTCACACCTAGCTCAAGCCCCCTGGTTCGAAATACCCTGCAACGATGCGTGCGGCAATCCGGCGGCAACGACGTGCAATTAGGCGGGTTCTGAACTCGGCCGCAGTCTCAAAATGCGCTTGCCAGTTCGGTTGATCTGTGCGGATCTGGCAGCCAATTCCGACAGAATTCTCTTCCCCAGCCCGGACAGGTAAAGGCTGAGGCAACCAGGAGAATGGTAATCGTTAATGTCCCCAACCGCATCGTTTTCCATCGGTCGTGCTTTGAGATAGATCTCAATCGCGACCGCGACGGCGCCGTGTACTTGACGCCGGTGCAGGCTCAAGGCGTGGTGAGAGCCGCCACCAATCGAAGTCTTCGAGGTCTCCTTTCGGGTGCATGACGCGTTTTTCCACACGTGGACTCGACCCCTACTTGGGTGAGTGTCGGAAACGCAGCGTACTCCTTTCAACGGGCAAGAATTGCAGCGGAATCCGACGCGGGCAACCTAGCGTTCAGATTGTGTCAGTCCTGCGCGCCAATTGTTCGCTTGTCATCACGGATTGCAGGTGGTGCCGAATATCCGGCAGCAGCCCGGTGACGCTCCGATTGTGCCGTTGGATGCAAGTGAAAAAAACTACCGGGCAATCAAAGCAGACATTTCTGGACTGTTTGCCGACCGGGGCGGAGTTTGGTGTAACGCTTGAACTTCAGCCAGGACCGAAATGGCCTTACCGTCCGATCCAGATCACGACGCCCGCGAAACACTTCGACTGATCGGTCCCGATCCGCAAAATTGGGTGCCGGATCGGGAGGGCATCGACCACAATGTCTTTGTCGTTGGCGGCGGGCAGACGGGCGCGACCTTCGCCTTCGCGTTGAGGCGGGCCGGCATCGGCAAGGTCACGGTCATCGATGCGGCGCCGGATGAGGGCAAGGCCGGCATCTGGCTCACGCATGCGCGGATGAACCGGCTGCGAACACCAAAGGGCCTGCCGGGACCGGAACTCGGCCTGCCGGGCCTGAGCTTTCAGTCCTGGTACGAAGCGCGCCATGGTGCCGAAGCCTATGCCGGCTTCGACCGCATCGCGCGGACGGATTGGGCGAATTACCTGAAATGGTATCGCGACTTTCTCGGCATTGGCATTCGCTACGGCACGCGTCTCCTTCGCATCGAGCCGGCTGACGGGTATCTTCGCCTCCACCTCGATGCCGGCGGCACGCCATTGATCGAAACGGCGCGGAAGATCATTCTGGCCAATGGCTTTGGCGGCAGCGGCGGTCCAATGATACCGGCGGTGCTCGCTGCTCTGCCCCAGGGCTTTGTCGCACACAGTTCTGCGGCAATCGATTTTGCCTCGCTCAAGGGCAAAGCGGTCGCTGTCGTCGGGTCGGCGGCTTCGGCATTCGATGCGGCGGGGACAGCCCTTGAGGCCGGCGCGCAATCGGTGCGCCTGTTCGCGCGGCGCACCAGTATCGCCAGCGTGCCGATCAACCGCGTGCGGGGTTATCCCGGCGCCTATGACAACTATCCGCGCTTGCCCGATCCGGTGCGCTGGCGCCAGGCACTGCGCTTCCGCGAGGCCGGTTCGACGCCACCGCCCGATGCCGTGGAGCGGGTAGTGCGGCACAAGAATTTCCACCTGCATCTCGGTGCCCCCTGGACGAATGCGGATATCGACGGCGGCAAGGTCGTCACCGACATCGGCGCCGAGACGTTCGCTTTCGACTTCGTCATCGCCGGCACCGGCTATTTCGCCGACCCGACGCGCAAGCCGGAATTTAGCAATTTCGCCGCCTCGATCCGGCTGTGGCGTGACCAATACGCGCCGGCGGAAGGCGAACTGGATGAATTTTTCGGCGCCCATCCCTATCTCGGCCTCGGCCATGAATTCCCCGAGAAAGCGCTGGGGGAGGCGCCGTTCCTGAGGAACATCCACGTCTTCAATCCAGGCGGCTTCGTCAGTTTCGGCCTGCCGATCGGCGATGTTCCCTCGATCAGGCGCGACGTGCCGGCTGTCGTCGCCCGCATCAGCCGCGATCTCTTCCTTGCCGATCTCGACAGCCATGAGAGCCGCATAACCGGCAGCCATCCGGCCGAGTTCGGGGAGGAGGCCTACGCCTCTGCCGTCTGGCGGCCGGCACAGACCATTGCGGCGGAATAGACGCATTTCCATGTACAAACGCCGATGACCTTCAGCCCTGACCTTTCCGACCCGTTCGTCGCCACGGCGGTCGAGCTGCGCACCATCTTCGATCGCGATGCGGTGGCGCGCGACAAGGCCGGTGGACGACCGGTCGAGCAGATCCGCCTGCTCAAGGAAAGTGGACTGCCGTCGGCGCAGATTCCCAAAAACTATGGCGGCAAGGGCGCGCCCTGGCTGTCGGTGCTGCGCGTCGTGCGCGAATTTGCCCGCACGGATGGTTCGCTAGCCCATCTCTACGGCTACCATCATCTGCCGCTCAACGGCGTGTTGTTTCGCGGTACGGACGCGCAGAAGGACCAACTGCTGACACGCTCGGCCCGCGAGAACTGGGTCTGGGGCAATTCCGGCAACGCGATGTCGAAGACCTCTACGGCCAGGCGCAACGGCTCGGGCTGGATCCTGAACGGCTTCCGGCCGTTCTCTTCCGGCTCGCACATCGCCGACTATATCCAGGTGGCATGGGAAGACCGCCAGGACCGCCTGGCAGCTGCGATCCCGGCCGATCGTGAAGGTATCGTCATCGAGGATGACTGGGATGGCGTCGGCCAGCGGCAGACGGGTTCCGGTAAAGTCACGTTCAAGGATGTGCATATCGGTGATGACGAACTGATCGGCTCGCCCGCCGTGCCGCTGACGCCGTTCCAGACGCTGATTTCACTCTTCCAGCAGGCGGTCCTGCTCAACCTCTTCGTCGGCAGCGCGCAAGGAGCGCTGAGCGAAGGCCGCGACTATACGGTCTCGCAATCGCGACCCTGGGTCTATTCCGGCTATGAGAACCACACCGACGATCCGTTCGTTCAGCGCAAATATGGCGATCTCTATATCCGCACGTTGGCTGCCGCCGAACTCGCCGATGTGGCGGCGCGCAGCCTCGATGCCGCCTATGGCAAGGGCGAGGCCTTGACCCTGGAGCAGCGCGGACAGACGGCGATCGACCTTGCCACCGCCAATGTCTATGCCGGGCAAATCGGTCTCGACGCATCGAGCGAGGTTTTCGAGGTGATGGGCGCCCGCTCGGCCACCAAGGCCAATGGCTACGACAGGTTCTGGCGCAATGTGCGCACGCACACGCTGCACAACCCGGCCGAATACAAGAAGCGCACCATCGGCACCTGGTTGCTGACCGGGGAATTCCCGGTCGGCGGGTTGTATCGCTGAGGAGGCGCGGAAAATGGCCAGGCGCAAGGACAAGCTCAAGCTTGGAGCGTTTCTTCTCTTCACCGGCCACCATGTGGCGGCATGGCGCCATCCACAGGCGGCCGAGGGGAACAGCCTCGGCGACTATGTCGAACTGGCCAGGCTCGCGGAAGCGGCCAAATTCGATGCGATCTTCTTTGCCGATGGCGTCGCGGCGCGGCTGAGCAATCTCGAGGCTGCCAGCCGCAAGGCGCATAGCGGCGTCTATCCGTTCGAGCCCATTACGCTGCTGTCGGCGCTGTCGGCGGTGACCACCAACATCGGCCTGATCGCCACGGCTTCGACCAGCTATTCCGATCCCTACAATCTGGCCCGCCAGTTCGCGTCGCTCGACCATCTGAGCGGCGGGCGCGCCGGCTGGAACCTCGTCACCTCGTCCGATCCGGATGCGGCATTCAATTTCGGCCACGATACGCATATCCAGCACGGAGACCGCTACGATCGCGCCGAGGAATTCGCCGATGTCGTGCTTGGGCTGTGGGACAGCTGGGAGGATGATGCCTTCTCGCGCGACAAAGTGAGCGGGCGCTATTTCGACAAGGAGAAGCTGCATGTGCTGAACCACAAGGGCCAGCACTTCGAGGTGCGCGGTCCGCTGAACACGCCGCGCACGCCGCAAGGCCATCCGGTCGTCGTCCAGGCGGGCGCGTCCGGCCCCGGTAAGGAGCTGGCGGCGCGCACCGCGGAAGCGATTTTCGCCGCGCAGATCACGCTCGATGAAGCCACCGCCTTCTATGCCGACGTCAAGGGCAGGCTCGGTAAGTACGGCCGTTCAGAGGATGATCTGAAAATCCTGCCAGGCATCTTTCCGGTCGTCGGCCGCAGCGAAGCCGAGGCGCAGGAAAAGTTCGAACAGCTGCAGGATCTCATCCAGCCGGAAGTGGGCCTCGGTCTGGTCTCGGCGCTGGCCGGCGGCTTCGATCTCACCGCCTATCCGCTCGACGGGCCGGTGCCGGAACTGCCGGAGACCAATGCCGGCAAGAGCCGGCAGGCGCTGGTCATCGATCTGGCGCGGCGCGAGAAGCTGACGATCCGGCAGCTCTATTTGCGCATCGCCGGCGCTCGCGGCCACTGGCAGGTGGTCGGCACGCCACAACAGATCGCCGACACGATGGAAGAGCGCTTTGAGAATTACGGCGCCGACGGCTTCAACATCATGGCACCGATCATGCCCGGCGGCTTGAAGGATTTCATCGAGTTGGTGGTGCCGGAACTGCGCCACCGTGGCCTGTTCCGTCGGGAGTATGAGGGCAGCACCTTGCGCGACAATCTCGGCCTGAAGCGGCCGGCAAACCGTTTTTCGCGGCATGCCGCGGCGGCGGCGGAATAGGAATGAGCCGATGGCGCGCGACACGCTCTTTCTCATCCAGCCGGGTTTCGCCGACCCAAAGCATCCGGGCCAGACCTTCGTCTGCCCCTATTCCAACAAGGTCGAAGGGCTGCTCGCAGCCTTTCCCGATCTTGCTGCCAGGCTGGACGTCGAGCGCGTGCCGTTCGCAAGGCCGAGGGGTAAGGTGATCGATACGCTCGGCGAACGCCACCAGTCGCTGCCGGTGCTGGTCGTCGGCAGTGATCCGCCAGCCGACCTACCGACCGCCAAGGGCAAGGTCTTTGCCGACGACACAAGGCGCATTCTTGCGCTGCTTGCCGAGCGCCACGGCTTCCCGCATCTGCATGAGTGACCTGATGAGCTTCGATCCCGATACCTCCAATCCATGGATCGCCAAGGCGGTCGAGCTGCGCGACATCTTTGCCCGCGACGCGGTCGAGCGCGATCAGCTTGGCGGCAGGCCCGTCGAACAGATCCGCCTGCTCAAGGAGAGCGGCCTGCTCAGTATCGTCATTCCCAAGGAATTCGGCGGCGCCGGCGAACCCTATTCGACGGCGCTGAAGATCGGCCGCGAGTTCGCCAAGGTCGACGGCTCGATCGGCCACATCTACGGCTACCATTTCAGCGCGCTGATCGCCGCAAGGCTCAATTCGGACGAACCGCGCTCAGCCGATCTGCTGCGGCGTTCGGCTGCGGGCGACTGGTTCTGGGGCAACACCGGCAACAGCTTTTCCAAGACGCTGTTCGGCCGCAAGGATGGCGAGTGGACGATCGTCAGCGGCTTCAAGCCCTTCGCCTCCGGCTCGCATGTCGCCGACTATCTTTCGACCTCCTGGGAAGACGAGGTCAGCGGCGAGCGGAAGTTCGCGGCCATCCCCGCGGATCGTGAGGGCATCACCATTCTCGACGACTGGGATGGCATCGGCCAGACGCAGACCGGCAGTGGCAAGGTCGCCTACAAGGATGTTAGGGTCCATGACAACGAACTGGTGCGCGGCTGGGTGGACGCGTCGCTGCCGATCCGCACCATCGGCCCGCTGCAGCAGCAAAGCGTGCTGCTCAATGTCTTCATCGGCACCGCCCAGGGCGCACTGCTAGCGGCACGCGACTACACGCTCAACAGCTCGCGACCGTGGATGTATTCCGGCGTCGAGCGCCACATCGACGATCCATGGATCAAGCGGCAGTATGGCGAGCTTTTGGTCAAAACGCGCGCGGCAACAGTGCTGGCTGATCGCGCTGCGGCGGCAATCGATCATGCGATCGCGCGCGGCAAGGCATTGACCGAGCAAGAGCGCGGGGAAGCGGCGGTTGCAGTTGCCGCGGCCAACGTGCTGGCCGGCAATGTCGCGCTCGAAGTCACCACCGAGATCTTCGAGGTGATGGGCGCGCGCTCGGCGGTGCGCAAATACGGCTTCGACCGTTTCTGGCGCAATGCGCGCATCCACACCTTGCACAACCCCGCCGAATACAAGGCCCGCACCGTCGGCACCTGGTATCTGACCGGCGCCTATCCCGAGCCCGGCGTCTTTCGATGAGCGACCGGCAGCTCCACCTCAATGTCAACATCCTGCACGCCGGCTTCTCGCCGGCGGCATGGCGGATGGATGGGGTCGACCCCTATGCCGCCTTCACCGTCGACCACTATGTGCAGGTGGCGAAGATCGCCGAGCGCGCCAAGCTCGACGCTATATTCCTTGCCGATCAGGCGGCAATTTCGGATCGCATCGACTATCGGCCGATTACATCGCTGGAACCGACCATCGTGCTGGCGACGATAGCCGCCGCGACCGAGCGCATCGGCCTGATTGCGACGGCATCGACCAGCTTCAACGAGCCCTACAACATCGCCCGTCGTTTCGCGACGCTCGACCATGTCAGCGGCGGGCGCATCGGCTGGAACATCGTGACCACGGCCGATCCCGCCTCGGCCAGCAATTTCGGCCTGACCGGCGCGATAGATCATGGCCGGCGCTACGAGCGGGCCGCCGAATTCACCGAAATCGTCAAGGCGCTGTGGGACAGCTGGGAGGACGATGCCTTCATCGGCGACGTCGCCAGTGGGCGCTTCGTCGATGCCGCCAAGGTTCACGCCATCGAGCACGAGGGCGCGCATTTTTCGGTGCATGGGCCGCACAATGTGCCGCGCTCGCCGCAAGGGCATCCGGTGGTCATCCAGGCCGGCGGTTCCGATGACGGCAAGGAGCTCGCCGCGCGCCACGCCGAAGCGGTGTTTTCCGCGTCGCAATCGTTCGAGGAGGCGCTCGCCTACGCAAAGGAGCTGAAGGCCCGGGCTGTCGCCTATGGCAGAAGCGGCGGCGTGCCGCTCAACCTCGCCGGTCTGGCCACCATCATCGGCAGCACCGAGGCGGAAGCGGAGCGGCGGCAGGAAGAACTGTGGGACCGCATCCCGCTCGACTACAGCCTGACGCGGCTGTCGGGCGTGCTCGGCATCGACCGCGAGCGGCTGAGGCTCGACGAGAAGCTGCCTGACGTCATCCCGCTGCCGCCCAACGGCGGCCACACCTTCTTCAAGGCCACGCTGGCACTTGCCCGCAACAACGATTTCACCGTTCGCCAACTGATCCGGGCGCTCAACGGCAGTACCGGCCACCGCACCGTTGTCGGCACGCCGGAGCAGATCGCCGACGATATCGAAAGATGGTTTGTCGCCGGCGCCGCCGATGGCTTCAACCTGATGCCTGACGTGCTGCCGACCGGGCTGGAAGTCTTTGTCGATACGGTCGTGCCGATCCTGCGCCGGCGCGGCCTGTTTCGCAGCGACTATGAAGGGCGCACGCTGCGCGACCATCTCGGCCTTATCAGGCCTGAAAGCCGTTTCGCGCCGCAGCCGCACAAGGCGTCAGGGTTGCTCGGGGCCACCCATTGAACGATCATCAAACGATAACGGCGCGGAAGGTACCGCCATTGACCTCCACGCCCGACAAAAATACAGGCCCGACAATGAGCGCTGATCCCGAATTTCTCTGGTACATCCCGAACCAGGTCGATCCCGGTCACCGCGGCGAGCCGGCCGTCGAGGACCACAACAGCCTGGAGACGCTGACCAGCCACGCAAAGGCGCTTGAGGAACACGGCTGGAAGGGCGCGCTGATCGGTACCGGCTGGGGCCGGCCCGACACGTTTACCGTCGCCGCCGCGCTCGCCGCGCGGACCACCTCCTTCGAGCCGCTCATCGCGATCCGCCCGGGTTACTGGCGGCCAGCGCACTTCGCATCCGCGGTCGCCACGCTCGACCAGCTGACCCGCGGTCGCGTGCGTATCAACATAGTGTCGGGCAAGGACAACCTCGCTGCCTATGGCGACAGCGAAGGCGAGCAGAACCATCGCTATGCCCGCACCAGAGAGTTCATGCGGCTGGTTCGCAGACTTTGGACCGAAGAGAACGTCACCTTTGCCGGCGAGCACTTCAAGGTCACCGGGTCTACCGTCATGCCCCGCATCCCTGTCCGTGGAAACCGTCGCCATCCCAGGCTCTATTTCGGCGGCGCGTCGGAGGCGGCCGAGCGCGTCTCGGCCAGCGAGGCCGATGTCCAGCTGTTCTGGGGCGAGCCGCTCGATGGCGTCCGGGAGCGGATCGAGCGGCTCAAGGCCTTGAGCCGGGAACTTGACCGGGACCTCCCACCTCTACAATTCGGGTTGCGGGTCACCACGCTGGTCCGCGACACCACCGGGCAGGCCTGGGCGGACGCCGAGGCGAAGGTCGCCGAAATGGCAAAGGGCCAGGGCGCCGGCTGGAATGATCATGGTCGGGCGGTAGCGGTAGGCCAGCAGCGTCTGCTCGATCTGCACACGCGCGGCGAGGTGCTGGACGACAATCTCTACACTGCGCCGGGCAAATATGGCGGCGGCGGCGCCGGCACCACCTGGCTGGTCGGCTCGGCCGCCGACGTGGCCAGTTCGCTCGGCAAGTACCGGGATCTGGGCATCACGCATTTCGTGCTCTCGGACACGCCGTATCTTTCCGAGATCAAGCGGCAAGGCGACCAGTTGCTCCCGCTATTGCGCAATAGGGTCCAAGCCGCGTTTGTTGAATGACGTGGGGTTGTCAGAACACCGAACGAGCCAGATCGCCAAAGAGGGACGACAATGCCACAGCCGGCCGCTTTCAGCATCCGCCCTTCCGACGCCGACCTGCGCGGTGAAGCAGCACTAAGGCGGCGTTACCGGGCGCCGCAAGAGGCGAAGACTGCAAACTGGAACGAAGCCCTCAAGGCGATCCTTTCACATCGCTCGGTCCGCAACTATCTCGCCAGGCCTCTGCCCGAAGGGACGCTCGAACTGATCATCGCTGCCGCCCAGTCGGCGCCGACCTCGTCCAATCTGCAGGCGTGGAGCGTCATCGCCGTCGAGGATCCGGCGCGCAAGGCGCGGCTTGCCGGACTGGCGGCGGTCAATCGCCATATCGAGCACGCGCCGTTGCTGCTGGTTTGGCTGGCCGACCTGTCACGGCTGCGCGCCATTGCCGAGGCAAACAGCCGGGCGGGCGAGGGGCTCGATTATCAGGAGAGTTTTCTGCTGGCCGTGATCGACGCAGCACTTGCCGCGCAGAATGCAGTGGTGGCAATCGATGCGCTCGGGCTCGGCTCCTGCTACATCGGCGCCATCCGCAATCATCCTGAGGCCGTGGCGCAAGAGCTCGGCCTGCCGCCGGAAACCGTGGCGGTGTTCGGCCTGACCGTTGGCTATCCCGATCTCCTGGCTGCGACCGACATCAAGCCCAGACTGCCGCAGCGTGTTGTGCTGCATCGCGAGCGCTATCAGTCAGGCGTCGATCAGGACGATCTCGCAGCGTACAACCTGACGCTTCGCACCTTTCAGCAAGAGCAGTCGATGCCCGTTGTCGACTGGACCGAACTGATGTCGAACCGCATCGGCAGCACTGCGGCGCTGAAAGGCCGTGAACGCCTGGGTGATGCGCTCAAGGCGCTGGGCTTCAAGCTTAAATAGCCAAGGCTATTCGGCAGCAACGATGGCGATGCGCGCCGGCAGTGCTGCCGGCGGTGTGAAGTCGAGTGCGCCAACCCTTCGCGCCTCAGCCTTCAGCCAGCCATGGAAGCGCTCGACGGTCGCGAGCTTCGCCTTGTGTGGCGTCGTCGCGAAGTAATAGGAAAACTCGACCGGCTGCGGCGAGCCGAAAGGGCTGACCAGCCGCCCTGCGGCAAGGTCGGGCTCGGCCAGTCGGAATTTGCCGAGACCGATGCCCTTGCCGGCAACCGCGGCGTCGAGCACCAGCGAGGACTGGCTAAGCCGTATGCCGCCGTCGACAAGGCGGCCGGACAGGCTGTTGGATCGCAGCCAGCCCTTCCAGTCGGGGCAACTTGGATCGCGCTCCGGCCCGTCCTCATGCAGGATCGGCGCGTTACGCAGCCCTTCCGGTCCACGGAAGAGGCCGTGCGTGCGGGCAAATTCGGGGCTGCAGACAGGCAGCACCGCTTCCGAGAACAGCCGTTCCGTGATGAGGCCGCTATAGGCGCCCGAGCCGTAGCGGATGACACAGTCGATATCTTCGCTGGCAAAGTCGGCAAGCCTTGTCGATGCATCGACCAGTACTTCGAGTCCGGGCACCGCCTCACGCAGCGCGTCGAGGCGCGGGATCAGCCATTTGCTGGCGAAGGAGGGCGCGACCGACACCTTGATCGGCGCATCCTCCTCGTCGCCGGAAATACGCGCGACCGATTCGACAACGACGTCGAAAGCCTCGGTGAGCCCGGGCATCAGCGCCTGACCGGCCGAGGTCAGCAAAAGCTCGCCCCGGTTGCGCTGGAACAGCGGTTGCCCCAGGTGATCCTCCAGCAGGCGGATCTGCTGGCCGATGGCGGCGGGCGTGACATGGAGTTCTTCCGCCGCTCGCGTAAAGCTCAGATGGCGGGCGGTTGCGACAAAGGCGCGAAGCGAGGTCAGCGGCGGAAGTCTCGCCAGCGTCGGTCGTAGCTTCCTCGGTTTGGCGCGAATGAGATCAACCATGAGGCGCATTCAACACGTTCGGACCCGGCGCGACGAGGGCGGGCTTTGCGCCAAAGCGCGCGGCGGAAAATTTCGTTTGCCGCAGCGTCGCGCCAGCGGGAACGGAAATCTAAAAAATCGCAATGTCTACTATTCTTGTAGAAATAAGACGGGCAGCACCGATTTGGGTGTCGGTCGGCTTCGCAGGCCTGGAATGAACCAGTCGTGCAAAGCGGCGCTTTCGGCCGACGATAGAAAATCATTCTTCCGGTTTTGCGCGACGGCAGGGATCATTGCGTCGAGGCGCCGGAGTGCGTTCGGCCGCCGGATGCAATCCGTTTTCCGGAGCCCAAGACCATGTCTGTCAATCGTCGTCATTTCAACCAGCTCTTGCTGCTTGGCGGTGCGAGCTTCGCATTGCCCGGCTTTTCCTTTGCAGCCGAAGGCACGCCCGTTCAGGGCGGCACGCTCAACTGGGCCTACTATCCCGATCCGACGTCGCTGATCGCCATCAACACCTCGTCAGGCACCGGCCAGGCGATCGGCCCCAAGGTGAATGAAGGCCTGCTTGATTTCGCCTACGACCTCACCCCGAAACCGCTGCTGGCCACGGAGTGGTCGATCAGCGATGACGGCCTGCGCTACACCTTCAAGCTGCGCCAGGGTGTCAAGTGGCATGACAGCAAGGACTTCACCTCGGAAGATGTTGCCTTCACCATCTTCCGGCTGAAGGAGGCGCATCCGCGCGGCCGCATCACCTACCAGAACGTGACAGCGGTCGAGACGCCCGATCCGCACACCGCCATTGTCGTGCTTTCGAAGCCGGCGCCCTATCTGATCACGGCGCTGAGCAGTTCGGAATCACCGATCGTGCCGAAGCATGTCTACGAAACGTTCAAGCCGGCAGAACAGCCCAAGCTGGAACAGACGATCGGCACCGGCCCCTTCGTTCTCAAGGAATGGGTGCCCGGCAGCCATCTGATCTTCGATCGCAATCCGAACTATTGGGATGCGCCAAGGCCTTACCTCGACCGCGTCGTGCTGCATGTCATTCTCGACCCGGCGGCACGCTCGGCGGCTCTTGAAACCGGCGAGATCGATATCGGCGCCAATCCCGTGCCGCTGGCCGATATCGAGCGGCTGAAGGCCAACCCCGCTTTGGTCGTCGACACCAACACCTATGCCTATTCCGGCCCGCAGCAGCAATTGTTCTTCAACTACGAGAACGAAATCCTGACCAAGCGCGACGTGCGTCTGGCCATCGCCCACGCGATCGACCTGCAGAAGCTGGTCGACATTGCGCTCTATGGCTATGCGCAGGTATCGCCAAGTCCCATCAGCACGGCACTGCCCAAATGGTATGACCCCAGCATCAAGGCGCGCGAACCCGACCCCAAACTGGCGGAGAAACTGCTCGACGATGCCGGCCATCCGCGCGGCGCCGACGGCACGCGCTTTAAGCTCCGGCTCGCCTACAACGCGTTCCTGCCGGCGTCCTATGCCGATTTCATCAGGCAGTCGCTGGCAGTGGTCGGCATCGACGCCGAGATCCTGAAGCTCGATCTGTCGACGTTCCTGAAGACCGTCTACACCGACCGCGCCTGGGACCTGGTGGTTGAGTCGCTGTCGAACACCTTTGATCCGACGCTCGGCGTCCAGCGCGCCTACTGGTCGAAGAATTTCAAGATCGGCCTCGTCTTCTCCAACGCCAGCCACTATGCGAACCCCGAGGTCGACCAGATCCTCGAAGCCGCCGCAATCGAGCCCGACGAAACGAAACGGCGCGAGCTCTGGTACAAGTTCCAGCACATCATCCATGACGACGTGGTGTCGGTCGACCTCGTTGCGGCCGGTGCCCAGATTGTTGCCAACAAGAAGGTCAGGGATTTCGCACCCGGAGCGCAAGGCATCAACAACAGCTTCGCGCAGATCTGGCTCGCGCCAAACGCATAGGCGCTCGGATTGCCTTGCCTTGGATCGGTGCGTGAAACCACCGATCCCGACTTTTCCCCATAAAGACAAATCGCGCAAACGCGGAGTACCGACCATGACCATCAACCGACGCTTGTTCAATCAGTTCCTGCTGCTGGCCGGCGCGAGTACCGCCCTACCTGCCGGGGCCTTTGCCGAAGACGCCAAGCCGGTGGCGGGCGGCACGCTCAATTTCGTCTACTATCCCGAGCCCAACCAGATCGTTTCCATCAACACCAGCGCCGGTGGACCGGCCACCATCGGGCCGAAGATTTTCGACGGCCTGCTCGCCTACGACTACGACCTCAATCCAAGGCCGCAACTGGCCACCGAATGGTCGATCAGCGATGACGGGCTCGAATATGTCTTCAAGCTGCGGCCGGGGGTGAAATTCAGCGACGGCCATGATTTGACATCGCAAGACGTGGCCTTTTCGATCTCGCGACTGCGTGAAGCGCATCCGCGTGGACGCATCACCTTCCAGAATGTCACCGACGTCGACACGTCGGATCCGCATGTGGTGAAAATCAAACTGTCTAAACCGTCCGCCGCGCTGATCTCGGGGCTGGCCGCGACGGAATCGCCCGTCGTGCCCAAGCACATCTACGAGAAGCTGAAGCCGGCGGACGATCCGTCCTTCGAGCAGATCATCGGCAGTGGACCGTTCGTGCTCAAGGAATGGGTCAAGGGCAGCCACATCATCGTCGAGAAGAACCCGACCTATTGGGATGCGCCAAAACCCTATCTCGACCGGATCATCTTCCGCTTCATCACCGATCCCGGCGCGCGCGCCGCGGCACTCGAGACGGGTGAAGTCGACATCGGCCCGAACCCGGTGGCGTTTGCCGATCTGGAGCGGTTCAAGGCGTTGCCGCAGTTCGTCGTCGATAGCACCGTCTTTGCCTATAGCGGCCCGCTGCACCAGCTGATCATCAACCTGGAAAACCCGATCCTGAAGGAGAAGAAGGTCCGTCAGGCAATCGCGCATGCCATCGATCTCGATGCGATCAATGCCATCGTGTTCTACGGCTATGGCCAAGTGTCGCCGACACCGATCAGCGTCGTCAACAAGAAGTATTTCGATCCCGATGTGAAGGCGGCGACCGTCGATACGGCGCTATCGGAAAAACTGCTCGACGAGGCTGGCTTCAAGCGCGGAGCGGACGGCATCCGCTTCAAGCTCAGGCTCACCAACAACCCCTACAACCCATGGGGCTATGCTGACTTCCTCAAACAGGCGCTAGCCAAGATCGGCATCGACGCCGAGATCCAGAAGTTCGACTTCGGCACCTATGTCAAAACCATCTACACCGATCGCACCTGGGACCTGTCGACGGAATCCTGCGGCAACATCTTTGACCCCAGCGCCGGCGCGCAACGGCTCTACTGGTCGAAGAACATCAAGATCGGGCTGCCATTCTCCAACGGCGCGCACTACGAGAACCCTGAGGTCGACCGGCTGCTGGAGGCCGCATCGGTGGAGCTTGACGAGGCCAAGCGCAAGCAGCTGTTCTTCAGGTTCCAGGAGATCATCGCCGACGAGTTGCCGATCATCAATCTGATCGCACCGCCGACCATCATCATTGCCCGCAAGACCGTCAAGAATTACGCGCCGGGTGCTGAAGGCCTGTCGGCCAGTTTCGCAGACGCATATATCGATCCGAACGCCTGAACCCGGCGGACATCAGCAAGAAAAGGGGCCGCGTCTCGACGCGGCCCTTTTCGTTTCTATGGTCTTGAGGTGCAGAACGGTCAGGCCAGAGCACGCAGCCTTGGGCTGGAGCCGACCAGAAGGCCGGCAAGGGCGATGGCTTGCGCCAGCTGTTCGCCGATGGAACTCGATTCCCAGGCGACGCCGCGCAGCGGATGGCCGATGGCAAACAGATTGCCGTGGGTCCTGCCGTCGCCGGAAATCACCTGGCCGTCATGCGTGGCGTCGATGCCGAACCCGGTCGCATGCGGCCTGACGATGCCGTTCTCCAGCAGGCTCTGGACAAACGGATCGGCGATCCGCCGCCAGTCATGCTCCTGATGGCCCCGGCAGTTGACGACACCGTCGAAACGCAGCCGTTCGACCGCGCCGCTATCGCGCCAGCGGATCTCGGCGACAATGCCGCCGGCTCGCGGATGCAGTGCCAGCACCCGTCCGGCGCCGCCCGCCCAACGGCCTTGGCTTTGCGCCAGTGCGACGCGCTCAAAGCTCGGCGGCGCCGCTCGATGCGCGGTGACGTCCCAGAAAGCGCGCAGATGGCGTGCGAACTTCAGGCGCTCCTTGTCGGTGGCGCCTTGCCACAGAGCCAGGATCCACGGCCGGATCGTCAAAGGCAGCCCTTGCCAGTCCAGCCCGGCGGCCTCGATGGCCCGGCGTTCGGCCTTTACCAAGGCAAGAAGCGCCCTCGTGGTTTTCGGCAGCGGCCGCCCGGCAAGAAAATCGCGCCACGCTTCGGTATTGCGCCGAGGCTCGACGATCTGTCCGCGCCGCGACACGACGCGATAGCTGCCCTTGAAGCCGCGCGCCTCCATGCTGGCGACGAAGTCGACCATGCTGAGACTCGAGCCGATCAGCAGCAATTGCCTGCTGCCAGCGAGCCGATCCAGTGCTGCCGAATCCCAGGGATTTGCGACATAGCGGTGATCGTTGATGATTGGTGCTTCGGTGGCCGACGGCTCGCTCTGAAAAACACCTGTCGCCAGCACGGCCTCATCGGCCAGCAATTGCTGGCCGTCGCTGGTGCCGACGCAGACTCCGGACGGACCGGTCAGCATGTCGACGGCGGATGCCTTGATGTGGCGCAGCAAGGAACGCGGATCTGCTTCCCTGACAGCCCTGGTCAGTTCCGACTGGACATAACTGCCGAACAGCCAACGCGGCGGGCTGGAGTCATGGACATCCTCGGGCGGCGTCCAGCCGTGCTCCGGCCCATTCGCCTCGAGCCAGCGAATGAGGTGATCGGGGTCCTCCGGATGCAGCGAGAAGATGCGCGCCGCGCCGTTGACGAGATGTTGCGGATCGGCGGTGCCGTAGGCAACGCCACGACCAAGCTGGGCCCGGCGTTCGATGATGGTGATCGCCAGCGGCTCAGTCGAACGATCGAGCAGCTTGATCGCGGTAAGGGCGCCGGCAAAGCCACCGCCGACGATGATGATCGAGCGCGGGGTCGAACGCGGAGGGATGATCGAAGGCGGGGAGGAGGGGGTATGAAGCATCAAGGACCTTTGCGACGCCGACGGTGCGTGGCTCTAGCCCATCGCCTCGGCGGCGACCATCGTGCTTCCCCGTAACCCGATGTCAAAAAACAATAATTGCCAGCTGGCGAAAGGCATTCTTTCGCTCAGCGCGTTTGGCAGGCGCTAGATAGGAGAGCCCTTTGCGACCAGCCCGAGAACCACTGATGACTGAAGATCGAAAGATAAGGCTTGGAGCCTTCATTCGCGGACCCGGCCATCATGTCGCCGCCTGGCGCCATCCCGATGTGCCGGCCAATCCGGGCCTGAGTTTTCAACACTATGCGGACGCCGCGCGCACTGCCGAGTGCGGTCTCTTCGACATGGTCTTCCTCGCTGACAGCCTCAGCGCGCGCAATGGCGAGCAGCCGATCGAGACTTTCGAACGCACCGGCCATGTCGTGCATTTCGAGCCGCTGACGCTGTTGTCGGCACTGTCGACCATCACGCAAAGGATTGGGCTCGTCGCGACAGCGTCAACCACCTATTGGGAACCTTTCCATCTGGCGCGGCTATTCGCTTCGATCGACCATCTGAGCGGCGGCAGGACAGGCTGGAATGTCGTCACCTCGGCCGATGCGCCCGCGGCCGCCAATTTCAGCCGCGACCAGCACCCCGTTCATGCCGATCGCTACGACCGCGCCGAAGAGTTCGTCGCCGTGGCGCAGAAGCTGTGGGACAGCTGGGACGACGATGCCTTCGTCGCCGACAAGGCTTCGGGGATCGCCATCGACCGGCACGGCATCCATGCTCTTGACCATGTCGGCAGGCATTTCCGCGTCAAAGGACCGCTCAACGTCGCCCGCCCACCGCAGGGCCATCCCGTCATCGTCCAGGCCGGTTCGTCCGATGCCGGCCAGCACCTGGCGGCGCGCACGGCGGAGGTGGTTTTCACGGCCCATCCGACCATCGAATCGGCGCGCGGTTTTTACAGCGAGCTGAAGGGCCGGCTGGGCTCCTTTGGCCGCTCTGCCGATTCCTTGAAGATCATGCCCGGTGTCTTCCCGGTCGTCGCGCCGACACGCACGGAGGCCGAGGACAAGTTCGACGCCATCCAGCGCCTCGTCGATCCGGTGGTCAGCGTGGCGCTGGTCTCGGGACTGCTCGGTGGCGTCGATCTTTCCGGCTATCCGCTCGACGGGCCGTTGCCGGAACTCGGCAGTTCAGATTCGGTGAAGAGCCGCCTGAAAGTCGTTTCCGAATTGGCCGCAAGCCGGAACCTGACCATCCGGCAATTGTACCTCGCCGTTGCCGGTGCACGTGGCCATTTCCAGATCGTCGGCACGCCAAAAGACGTGGCCGACATGATGGAGGAGTGGTTTGCCGGCGGGGCGGCCGACGGCTTCAACGTCATGCCGCCGATCCTGCCGACGGGCCTCACCGATTTCGTCGACCTCGTCATCCCGGAGCTGCAGCGGCGCGGCCTGTTTCGCACTGCTTACGAAGGCAGGACGTTGCGCGAGAATCTCGGCCTTGCGCGTCCGGTCCGTGGCGCCGCCGAACAGCAAGAGAGGAAAGCATCATGAGCGACACGACGATCGACTCGACAACGTTTCGCCAATGGCTGGCGGACGGCGAGGAACTGGCGGTGCTGGATATCAGAGACAGCGCGGCTGTCGGATATGCATCGCCGCTGTTCGCCACCAATCTGCCCGCAGATCAGGTCGAGGCGGAGATCGACCGCTTCATCCCGCGCAAAGCGGTGCGCACCGTGCTGGCCGATGACGGCAGCGGCGTTGCCGAGCGACTTGTCGAACGACTGACCGGGCGCGGACGCAGCCAGCTCTTCGCACTGGCCGGTGGAATTCCGGAATGGACGAAAGGCGGCTTGGACGGCTTGCCGACCTTCGACACGCCGGGCGTCGATTTTTCGTTGGCGATCCGCGACGAGAAAGGAACGCCGGTCATCACCGTCGACGAACTTGAAGCGCTCAAAGGCCAAGTCGCCGACGTGGTGATCCTCGACAGCCGGACGGTAGCGGAGTTCGACAAGGACCATGTGCCTGGCGCCATCAGCGTGCCGGGCGCCGAACTGGTGCTGCGCTTCGCCGACCTGGTGCCGTCGCCGGAGACGCAGGTGGTTGTCTCCTGTGCCGGCCTGCCGCGCGCAATCATCGGCGCGCAGACGCTGATCGACGCCGGTGTGCCCAACAGGGTTGCCTATCTGCACGACGGCACCAAAGCGTGGCGTGAGGCCGGCCTTGCGCTCGAGACCGGCAGGACTGCTGGGTATGGTTCGGCCAGCGAGGACGCGAAGCGCTTCGCCGGAGAGCACATCGCAAAACTCGCCGAAGGCGACAGCTTTCCGCGCATCGATGCGGCGACCGCGGCAGCCTGGGCGAAGGACGAGAAGCGGACGACCTACCTGCTTGACGTGCGCACACCGGAGGAATTCGCCGAAGCGCACATTGCCGGGTCGATCGCGTCGGAGGGCGGGCAGTTGCTCGGCGTCGCCTATCGCACCATCGCCGTGCGCGGCGCCCGCATCGTGCTGATCGACGATCTGCTTGGTGTCCGCGCGGCGACGACGGCGCACTGGCTGCAGCGGCGCGGCTTCGAGATCGCCATCCTCCTGCATGATTTCCGATCGGCCAGCCTGGTGGAAGCGGCGTAGAGCAGGAGCGTTGTCAGCCGATTCTTCGAGGCGCTATTCGGCGGCTTCCTGTTGACGGCGGCGGCCTGAGAGCACGTTCTTCTGCATCGCGGTCAGCGAAGAACGCACGGCTTTGGCGCCGTGCTCCAGCATTCTGGCCTCGTAGTGCGACAGTGCCTGGAGAAGCGGCTTGTCGCCGCGTTTGGCGGCCACGAGTTCGGGCACCAGCAACCCGGCATCGTAGATCGCGGTGTTGCCGCCAAGCGCGCGGAAATAGGTCATGGCGTGGATGGCGTCGCCCAGCAGCGTCACCTGTTTCGTCGGCCACGGATCGACTGGTTCGGAGCTATGGACATGCAGCAGCGCCACCGTCGACGGATCGGTATAGCGGATGAGGTTGAGGAGCTCCGGATGCCAGTGGCCGATCTTCGAGATCAGCAGGCTGAGCAGTTCGGCGCCGGAGAGCTTTGCCAGCGCGTCATCCGTGGCAAGCTCGTCCTTCTCATAGGCGGTGTTCCACCAGACATAGCTGGTGGTGTTGTTGAAATGGAAACCGGCAATGTCCTTGTGGGTGTCGTCGTCCAGCCCGATCAGCCCATATCTATGATAGGCTTCGACATTGACGCGGTGGCTGGTGACCATCAGCCCATGACCTTCTGTCGGCCTGACGCTGGCATTGTAGTCGAGCAGCAGCGGCGAGATCTGGTGAAGGGCTGCCGCATGCAGCGTCATCTTGCCGGCCAGGCGCCTGACACCGGTGTCGAAGCTCCCCGCATGCGGCACCAACTGCTGGCGAACGCGCGAGCGGGCGCCGTCGGCACCGACCAGCACATCGGCATGGATTGTCGAGCCGTCCTCGAAATGCACCGTTACCGAACCGTCCGGCTGCTCCTCGTAGCGTGAAAAGACCTTGCCGTAGCGCACGACACCGTCGAGGCCGGACAGCAGCACCTGGCGCAACGTGATGCGGCTCACTGATTTTTCGATATGCGTATCGTCGGGCTCGCCGGGCGCGTTGCCGCCGCCCCAGGCATCCTCGCCCAAGGTCTCGAAATTCTCGCCGAGCAGGATGTTGCGATCAGGCGCCTGGCCGAGCGTGGCGACAAAAGCCTCGTAGAGTTCTGGCGGCAAATTGGCGATCAGCGAATCGATGCCGCGCTGACGGATGCGCAGGCGGAAACCCTGGACATAATCGGTGCGGGCGCGATCCTTCTCGAAGACCGCGACACTGATGCCGTTCTTCTTCAGGCCCTGCGCCAGTGTCAGGCCACCGGGACCTCCGCCGATGATGGCGACGTCGACATGTTCGGATGCCATGACGTTGCTCACCCGACCGCCGCGAACCTGGGTCTGACGGCGGCAACAGCCGGCTTCTCGGCCACTTGGCCGGCGACGTGGCGACCGAGCGCCGCCTTGGCGGCGATCGCGCGGATCATGTGGTTCTGCGGTGCGTGGGAGCGGGCGGTCAGCGTATCGCGGTGGTGACGCTCGAGCTGGAAGTCTCTGTTTAGGCCGGGATTGCCGGCAAGCTCCAGCGCCAGCGAGGTGACGGCAACGGCATTGTCGATGACGACATGCCTGACCGTCATGCCGTCAGTGCCAACCGGTCGGCCGGCATCGACATCTTCGGCAAGCGAACGCAGCAACCGCGTGCTGGTCGCAAGCCGGACCTCGATCTCGCCCAGCCCTGCCTGGATGTGCGGCACGGTCGACAACGGCGCCCCGAGGCTTGCCGGCGCATGCGTGGTGACAAAGGTGACCAGCCGGTCACGGGCAGCGCGGGCCGCACCGTGGTACACGGCGCCGATCAGCGAAAAGAAGAACGCCGTCGAACCCTCTTCGCGCCTCAGCGGTTCGGACGCCGGCTGTGCCTCGGTAATGTCTTCGGCAGGAACAGCAACATTATCCAGAATGATATCGTCGCTGGCGGTGGCCCGCATGCCGGCGGCGTTCCACTTCTTTTCGATACGCAATCCCGGCGCATTGGTCGGCACCAGGAACGAGGCGAGGCGCGGTTGCGGCTCGTCGGTCAGCGCCAGCAAGTTCACCCATTTCAGGATCGGAATGCCGGTGACGTAGTTCTTGTGGCCGGATATCCGCCAGACATTGCCGTCACGCCGGGCAATGGTTTCCGGCGGCTTGCCGTGGGCGGGCGAGCCGATCCCCGGCTCGGCCTGCGCGGCATTGATCAACGCAGGGCCGAGACGGCCGGCCTCGACAATCCGCTGCACCAGATGGCGCGGCCATTTCCCGGATTTCCGCAGCGCGTACTGGCTGTTGTAATGCATCGCCAGCACCAGCGCCGTCGACGGCTCACCGCGGCCGATCTCGGCGATCACCGCCTGTGCTTCCGTCAGCCCGCCGCCAAAGCCGCCATGCTCGCGCGCCGTGACCAGTCCAAGCAGCCCGGCCTGGTGAAGCCGGTCGAAATTCGCGAAGGGGAATTCTCCGGTCGCGTCGTGATGCGCGGCGGTCAGCGCGAAGTCGTCGGCAAGGCTCGCTACGGTGTCGAGGAGTTGTGGGAACTCAGCAATTGTCGAGGTCATGAAGTTGGCATCCTTTCAGGCGGCGGCGCGAATGTTCACCAGATCGAGTGGCCGGCGATCGACCCAGGCCTCGACGTCGAAATCGCTGGCGAGAAAACCCCAGTCGCGCAGGAAATTCTTGTAGTGGGAAACCGCCGCGACGAGTTCGGGCTGCAGTCCAAGGCCCAGATGCTTGTGAACATCCGGGCCGTTTGCGGCCAGCACCTGCTCTTCGGTGGCGCCGGATTCGCGAGCGACGAAGCGCCGCGTCTCTTCCGGATGCGCCTCGGCCCAGGCGCTGGCGCGCAGGATCGTCTCGATCAGCCGAGCGACCAGATCGGGGGGCGTTCTTCGGCCAGCAAATCGTCGACGGTCAGCACGCGCGGCGAACCGGAATTGATGCGGATATTGGGCTCCGGGTGGAAGCCGAATTCGGCGACCTGGATGGCGCCGATCAGATTGGCGACATTGATGCCGGCCGTGCCCTTGACATAGATGGCGTCGACCTCGCCACGGATCAGGGCTGCTGCCTCCTCGCCATAGGCCTGCTTGCGCTTGAGGCCGAACAACGATGGCCCTTCCTGGCTGTCGAGCACACTGTCGGTCAGCGCGATGTCGACGATCTCGACGTCGGCATGGCTGAGGCCCTCGAGCGACAGCGCCGATACCAGGCCCTTCAGCGCCGTCGCCCGCATGAAGTCGACGATGCCTTCGGGACGCCGGGCGATGCCGAAGCGGCGGCCTTTCAGGTCTCTGGTCGTTTTGATGCCGGAGCCGGGCAAGGCGATGATGGCCTGGAACTCGTCGGTCCAGGTGATGCCGACGAGACGCGTCTTGCGCCCTTCGGAACGGGCACGGATCGGCGGCACGTTGCCGCCGTGGCGGAACGACCAGTCGAGCGTGTGGTTGAAATGGCTTTGGCGGATATCGCGGTTGGGCGAGTAGATGATCGACTTCAATTCGATCCCTTCCTTGCGGAAGGTTTCGTCGAGAAGCCCGAGTTGTGCCGCAAGTCCGACAGGCGTCGGCACCGGGCAGCGTGTGTACCAGATTTCGGAGATCGCAGTCGTGGTCATGATTGCTCCTCAGACGTTGCGCAGGCCGGCTTGCTTCATCAGCGGCAGGATGTTCTCGCCGAAGAATTCGAGATCCGGCTTGAAGTCGAAGAAGGACAGTTGCAGTCCGTCGATGCCGGCGTCCTTGAGCTTGACGAACTGGTTGACGATCTGCTCGGGCGTGCCGATGAGATAGATGTTGCCGCCGACCTTGGCGTAGGGATCGTCACGGCCTTCTCGACCTTTCCAGGCCTGGGCGTCGCTGTTGAAGGTCTGGAAGCCTTTCGGCGTGCGGCTGTCGGCATGGGCGACGATCTGGTCGGCGACCGCCCAGGCTTCCTTCTCGGTCGGACGGCTGATGACCAGCGGGTTGAGAAGCGTGCGCACGGTGCGGCCGACACCGAGGGCCGCGTCCTTTACCTTCTTGGTATGCGCCGGCAGCGCCTCCAGCGCGCTGGCTATGTCTGAGCCGGCCGGGCTGGTGACGAAGACGATGTCGGAGTAACGGCCGGCAAAGGAAATGCCGGCGTCGGAGCCGGTAGCGTTGACCAGAATCGGCCGGCCGTAATTCGGCTTCGGCGTGACAAAGCCGCCATTGAGCTTCCAGCTCGATTCTCCGGAGAAGGAGAAATTCTCGTCGTCCTGCCACAGCCGCTGCAGCACTTCGACAAACTCGGCGGCAAGTTCGTAGCGGCGGTCATGCTCGATGCGGTTCCAGCCGAACATCTCGTGTTCGACGGCGCGATGGCCGGTGACCACATTGATGCCCCAGCGGCCGCCGGAGATGTGGTCGAGAGTAGCGCCGAATTTCGCCAGATGCAGCGGATGCCACGGGCCGTAGAGAACATGCATGGTCGAGATCAGCATGATCCTCTTGGTGATCGCGGCCATGGCTGCGATGGACACGAAACTGTCAAGCGCCTGGCCGTTGAAGACACCGCCATAACCACCCTTGGGCAGCCATTGGCTGAGCGCAAAGACAAGGTCGAAGCCAAGCTCTTCCGCCCTGAGCGTCAGGTCGCGATTGTAGTCGAAGCGCCAGTCGGTCGAACGCTCCAGGGTCGAGTTGGTCCAACCACCGGCCTGGATCGGCAGGAACAGCCCGAGCAGCACCGGCTGCTGAAGCGCTTTCGACAGCGGGCTGTCGGGATAGTCGGTCGGCGCCCTGAAGAAGGGCGTGCCGACAATGGAACCAGGCTTATGGGCGAGCGTCATGGCGAACTTTCTCGGATGGAGGCAGGGAACCTGTGCGCGAAGACCGCGCACGGGTTCGGCGGATCAGGCGACGATGTGGGCTGTTGCGAGGGAGCCGGCATTGCCCTCGGCGCCCACCGTGTGGTCGGCGATGCGCTTGTTGTAGAGGGTGATTTCCGGCTGGCTGACGATGCCGATGTCGGGCAGGTCCTCGACCAGGATCTGCTGGATCGCGGCCCATTGCTCGAAGCGCTTTTCGTGGTCGACCTCGACAGCGGCCGTTTCAAGAAGTTCATCGACCTTGGGGTTGCTGTATTTCGAGCCATTCGAGAACGGCACGCCCGGCTTGAAATTCTTCGACCAGTAGAGGCGCTGCACGCCGACCGTCGGGTCGAACAGATTGCTCATGCCGTTAAAGGTGAAGTCGAAATCGCGGTCGGTGTAGATGCGCTTGGTGTAGGTGGCGAAATCCTGGCTGCGCACGGTGACCGCGATCCCGACCGCCGACAGCGCCTGCTTGATGTATTCAGCGCCACGCTTGTAGGTCTCACCGCTCGGAACATAATCGTGGACAAGCTTGAGCCGGATGCCGTCGGCGTCGCGCGGCAAGCCTGCCTGGTCGAGCAGTTTCTCAGCGGCAGCAATGTCGACCGGATAGGTCTTCAGGTCGGCGACGAACCACTTCTTCAGATTGGGATTGATCGGGCCCGGAATGGTCGCGCCATAGCCGTAGTTGATGGTGTCGCGGATGATGTCGCGGTCGATGACATGGGCGAAGGCGCGGCGGACGCGAACATCCTGGAAATAGGGTTTCTCCAGGTTGAACTCGACCCGGCTGATGCCGTTGGAATACTGGTAACCCTGCTTCTCGAAGCCGATATGCGGCAGCGTTTCGAAGCGCTGCAAATCGCTGTACGGGATCGGCGTTGCCGGCGCCAGGTCGATCTCGCCGGTCTCGAGCGCCAGTGCGCGTCCCGAGGCGTCCGGAATGAAACGCACGATCAGCCGGTCGAGATAGGGGCGCGGTGCATCCCAATAGCCGGGGTTGCGTTCGTAGACGATGTGGCTGCCGCGGACCCATTCCTTGAAGACGAATGGGCCGGTGCCGATCGGAGCCGTGTTGACCGGATTCTCGGCGGCCTTGCTGCCGTCATAAAGATGCTTCGGCACGATCGGCGTTTCGGCCGCGGCCAGCGCCGTGATCAGGTAAGGTGCCGGCTTCGACAGAACCAGCGTCACGGTCAGCGGATCCGGCGTCTGGATATCGACAAGGTTGAGGAAGGTGTTGCGGCCGCGCGGATGAACCTCCTTGATCGTGGCGATCGAATAGGCGACGTCGGCAGCGGTGAATGGCTGGCCGTCATGCCACTTCACGCCTTCGCGCAGCTTGAATGTGTATTGCAGGCCATCGTCGCTGACCGACCACTGCCTGGCCAGCGATGGCCGCGGCGTGAGATCGAAATCATAGGTCAGCAGGCCCTCGGTGGTCTTTGCCGAGACGTAGACCGAATTGAATGCGGTGTGGGCGATGGTCGTCAGCACCGGTGGCTCGGCCGACAGCAGAAATGTCGCCGTCCCGCCCTGCTTCGGCTCGGCTGCGTAGGCACTGCGCGATGCGGGCAACAGGGTGGATCCGAGCACTGTCGCCGAAAGGCCGAGGAACCTGCGGCGGTTCGGAATGAGGAAATGAGACATCGCGCCCTGGTCCTTTTTTGCTGCCGACCCCGATCGACCGGTTGTCGGCCGCCGGGTGAAAAATCCGTCGTTCCAAGAGCGGGGCCGTTTGTAAAAAGATTTGGCCGATCCGCTCCCGCACGTAAGATTTCATACTTCAAATGGCTTTTTTTGTAGCATGAAATAAAATTCTATTCTGCAGTTTCGCCATTTGCAGAACAAAATTTCTTAGATCAGATTTGACAATGTCTATAAATCTTGTCAACTAAAAAGCTCGGAACTTCCGGGAAACAGTAAACCCGCATCGTCAGCCACGGCCGGGATAGCGAAAATGATGTCGACCCTGACGCGCATTGGCAGAACGTTTCGACGCACCGCGATCCAGGCGGTGCCGACCGTTCTGGGCATTGTGATCCTGAACTTCTTTCTGCTGCAGCTTGCGCCCGGCGACGCCGCCGACGTCATGGCCGGCGAGGCCGGCTCGGCCACGGTGGAAACCATGGCTGCGCTGCGCGAGCGCTTCGGGCTCGACAATCCGCTGCTCGTCCAGCTGTTCAACTATCTCTACAACCTGGCGCATTTCAGTCTCGGCTTTTCGCCGCGCTACGGCATGCCGGTCGCCGACCTGATCGGCCAGCGGCTGCCGGGCACACTGTTGCTGATGGCGGTGGCGCTGACCATCGCCATCGCACTTGGTCTCGTCCTCGGATCGTTGATGGCGGTGTTTTCGGGACACCTGCCGGATCGTCTGCTTTCGGTCGTTTCGCTGCTGTTCTATTCGATCCCGGGCTTCTGGATCGGGTTGATGCTGATCGTGCTGTTCTCGGTCAAGCTCGGCTGGCTGCCGAGCGGCGGTTCGGGAACCATAGGCAGCAATCTGACCGGCCTTGCCGGCGTGTGGGACAAGGTGCGCTACATGATCTTGCCGGCGCTGTCGCTGGCGCTGTTCTACGTGGCGATCTATGCGCGGCTGACGCGGGCGGCGATGCTGGAAGTCCAGTCGCAGGACTATGTGCGAACCGCCGCCGCCAAGGGCCTGTCGCCGACCATCATCACCATCCGCCATGTCCTGCGCAACGCGCTGATCCCCATCACCACCATGGCGGGCATGCATGTCGGCGGCATGCTTGGCGGCGCCGTGGTTGTCGAGACCGTCTATTCCTGGCCCGGCCTCGGGCGCCTCGCCTTCGAGGCGGTCATGGGCCGCGATTTCACGGTGCTGCTCGGCATCCTGCTGCTGTCGTCGCTGCTGGTCATCGTCGCCAATGCGACGGTCGATCTGCTGCACGCCTGGCTCGATCCCCGCATCGGAGTGCGCTGAATGGCTTCCACCGATTTCGTCACGGGCGACGCCCGCTCCCGCCGCGCCTATGCCGAGGCTCGCGAGCCTGCGGCACCGGCTGAACCCGAGGCGAAGAGCTGGAGCAATCTTCACGCGCCCGACGCGCGCTCCGCCTCTGCGGCGTCGGTACCGATTGCAGCCGGCGGCCGGGCGCTGAGGATTTTCCTGCGCAATCCCAACGCCATGTTCGGCGTGGTGTTCCTGTCGCTGGTCGTGCTGGCGGCATTGCTGGCGCCCGTCCTCTATCCGGCCGATCCGCTGTCGATGGTGGCGCGGCCCTTCCTGTGGCCAGGCCAGAATCCTGCCTTCCCGTTGGGCACCGATTCCATGGGCCGCGACGTGCTTTCCGGCATTCTGCACGGTGCGCGGATTTCGCTGTTCGTCGGCCTGGTGGCGACAGCACTTGGCCTGAGCTTCGGCATCCTTGTCGGCGCCACCGCCGGCTATTTCGGCGGCTGGATCGATGACGTGCTGGTGCGCCTGATCGAGATCTTTCAGACCATACCGAGCTTTGTGCTTCTGGTCGTCATGGTGGCGATCGCGCAACCGACGGCGCTTGTCGTGACGGTGGCGATCGCCGTCATCACCTGGCCGACGGTGGCGCGGCTGACCCGCGCCGAATTCCGCGCCATTCGCGAAAAGGATTTCGTCATGGCCGCGCGCAGCCTCGGCTATGGCCATGCCCGCATCATCTTTCGGGAGATATTGCCAAACGCGCTGCCGCCTTTGATCGTGACCTCGTCGGTGATGGTGGCAACCGCAATCCTGATGGAATCGGCGCTGTCCTTCATGGGCCTCGGCGATCCCAATGTCGTCAGTTGGGGTTCGATGATAGGAGCGGGCAGGGAGTTGATCCGCACCGCCTGGTATCTGACAGCACTGCCGGGGCTTGCGATCGTCTTCACCGTGCTGGCGCTGAACTTGATCGGCGACGGCCTCAACGACGCGCTCAACCCGCGCTTCTCGCAGGAGCGCTAGAGATGGCCGCTGCTTTGCTCAAGCTCGACAATCTGACGGTTCGCTTCTCGAGCACCGAGCCGGTCAGCCGGCTGAGTTTCGAGGTCGGCGAAGGCGAGACGCTGGCGATCGTCGGCGAATCGGGCTCCGGCAAATCGCTGACAGCACTTGCCCTGATGCAGCTTCTGCCGCGCTCGGCGAAGATCCCCAATGGAAGGATCGAGTTCGCCGGCAGGGATCTGCTCGGTCTCGACCAGAAGGCGATGCGGAACCTGCGCGGGCGCGAGATCGCCATGATCTTCCAGGAGCCGATGACGTCGCTCAACCCGGTGCTGACCATCGGCCGGCAGATCACCGAGGTACTGACGCTGCACGAAGGCATGCGCGGCAAGGCAGCGCGGAACCGTGCCATCGAGCTTCTCAATCTGGTGCGTATTCCCGATCCGCAGCGGCGCATCGACGACTATCCCCACCAGCTTTCCGGTGGCATGCGCCAGCGAGTCATGATTGCCATTGCCGTTGCCTGCCGTCCGCGCCTGCTGATTGCCGACGAACCTACGACGGCGCTGGATGTGACCATCCAGGCGCAGGTGCTCGACCTGCTCGATACGCTGCGCCGCGAACTGTCGATGGCTGTCGTGCTCATCACCCACGATCTCGGCGTCGTCGCGCAGTGGGCCGACAAGGTCGTCGTCATGTATGCAGGACGCAAGGTTGAACAGGCGCTGCCCGGCGCGCTGTTCAGAACCCCGCTCCATCCCTATACGCGCGGCCTGCTGGCCGCTTCGCCAAGGCTGAAGACCAATCTGCACTACCGCGACGCCAGGCTGACGGAGATACCCGGCAGCATCGTCTCGGCCGCTGGCGAGAAAGGCTGCCCGTTCCGGCCGCGCTGCGCGGTGGCGCGCGATAGCTGCGCCCATTTCGTGCCCGACCTCGTCGAGGTGAGCGAGGATCGCCTCGTCGCCTGCCCCTACAGCTTCATTCCGGAGGTTGCGCATGGCGCTGCTCTCGGTCTCTGACCTCTCTACGCATTTCCATGCTCAGGGTGGTGCGTTGCGCGCCGTCGACGGCGTCTCGCTCGAGGTCGGACGCGGCGAAACGGTTGGCCTCGTCGGCGAAAGCGGCTGCGGAAAATCGACCCTCGGCAAGACGATCATGCGGCTGGTCGATCCGACCAGCGGCAAGATCGAGTTCAACGGCACCGACATCACCGTTCTCGACGCCCGCCGGCTGAAGGCGGCGCGCCGCAACATCCAGATGATTTTCCAGGATCCGTTCGCGTCGCTCAACCCGCGCCACACGATTGGCGACATCCTGACCGCGCCGCTGAAAGTCCATAGCATCGGCAACAAGGCCGAGCGGCGCAAGATTGTAGAGGATATCATCGAGCGCGTCGGTCTGCCCAAGGATTCGCTTGGCCGCTACCCGCATGAATTTTCCGGTGGTCAGCGCCAGCGCATCGGCATCGCCCGGGCACTGATCCTCAATCCGGAACTGGTCGTCTGCGACGAGCCGGTGTCGGCACTCGACCTTTCGATCCAGGCCCAGATCCTCAACCTGCTGGTCGACATGAAACGGCAGCTCGGCCTGTCCTACCTGTTCATCTCGCATGATCTGTCGGTGGTCCGCTATTTCGCTGACCGGGTGCTGGTCATGTATCTCGGACGCATCGTCGAAAGCGCCGACAATGCGACGCTGTGGACCTCGCCAAAACATCCCTACACGCGCGCACTGATGGACGCCGTGCCGGACCCGGCGCGCCGGCGTCAGGCAGCGCCGATCCATGGCGATCTGCCGAGCCCGCAGAACATCCCCAGCGGTTGCCGTTTCCACACGCGCTGCCCGCTGGCGACCGATCTCTGCCGTTCGCAGGAGCCTGCATTCCGGGCGATCGCGGCGGGGCATCACGTCGCTTGCCACTACGCCGAACCAACCCTCAACTGAAAGTTCAACGGAGCAAAACAATGTCCGATTACCGCTATCTCGGCCGCAGCGCCCTGAAGGTTTCCCCGCTCAGCCTTGGCACCATGATGTTCGCCGGGCCGACCGAGGAGACGGTCGCGCACCGCATCATCGACAAGGCGCGCGAGCAAGGCGTCAATTTCATTGACACCGCCGACGTCTACCACAATGGCAAGTCCGAGGAAGTTGTTGGCCGCGGCATCAAGGCGACGCGCGATCATTGGGTGGTGGCGACCAAATTCGTCAACTCGCATGACAAGGGTCCCAATCTCGGCGGCCATTCACGCAAATGGGTGATCCAGACCGTCGAGAACAGTCTGCGGCGCCTGGGAACAGACTACATCGACCTGTTCTATTTCCACCGCGCCGTCTTCGATGCGCCGCTGGAGGAGCCGGTGCGGGCCATCGCCGACCTGATCCGCCAGGGCAAGCTGCGCTATTTCGGCGTGTCGAACTTCCGTGGCTGGCGCATCGCCGAAGTCGCGCATCTCGCCGATGAACTCGGCATCGACCGGCCGGTGGCCAGCCAGCCGCTCTACAACATCGTCAACCGCACCGCCGAGGCCGAGCAACTGCCGGCGGCAGCCTATTTTGGTCTTGGTGTCGTCTCCTACAGCCCGCTGGCGCGCGGCGTGCTGACCGGCAAATACGAGCCCAACCAGGCGCCAGCCGCCGACACTAGGGCCGGGCGTGGCGACAAGCGTATCGCCGAGACCGAGTGGCGCCCGGAATCGATCGAGATCGCCAGGCAGATCGCGGCGCACGCAAAGTCGCGCGGTGTCTCGGCCGCCGATTTCGCGCTGGCCTGGGTGCTCAACAACCGGCTGATCACGGCGGCGATCGCCGGTCCGCGCACTGAGGAACAGTGGGACAGCTACGCCAAGGCGCTGGACTTCAGGCTGACCGCCGAGGACGAGGCCTTTGTCGACCGCCTCGTCACCGCCGGCCATGCCTCGACGCATGGGTTCAACGATCCGAGCCATCCGGTCGAAGGCCGTGTGCCGCGTTCCGAGCCGGCCGCACCGATCCCGCTGACGCGGCCTCTGCGCGCCGCCTGACGGTCAGCTGTGGACTGGCGGGGCCGGCGGCCCCCACAGAGTCTCCAATCATTTCGCACAGATGAGAGAGACCACGAATTTCCATGTCGAACGGCTGCGAACATCGTCGTGTTGTCAGGCAACACCCATAGGCCGTCGAAATCACGGAGGCTGGCGCATCATCTTGGTGAGGCACTGCGCGAAAAACTGTCGGTCACAGTGAATTTCCTCGATCTCGTCGATGCCGGCCGCGGTCTGGGTGCTGCGTTCACGCGAAAGGAATTGATGCCGGAGGCGCTGGATGTGGTGGCCGCGGTCGAACAAGCCGACTCGCTGATCGTGACGACGCCGGTCTATAATGGTCCCTATGCTGGCCTGTTCGACCTCATCGATCCGCTGGCACTCGTCGATCGCCCAGTCCTGATCGGCGCGACGGGAGGCGGCCAGCGCCACGCGCTGGTGGTCGAACACCAGCTTCGCCCGCCGTTGGGCTTCTATTCGGCGCTGAGGGTGCCGAGCGCCGTCTATGCGACAGCGATTTTGCCGACGGCAAGCTTTTGGATCCACGGTCCTGGGCTGGCCGCACAGGCCGTGGACCAGTTCGCGACGTTGCTTTCAGCGCGGCAGCCGAAGAGCCAACCCGGTCAGGCTGGCTTCAGGCTGACGGGTATCGGGCTCGGCCAGGTGCCGGCTGCCTCGGCAAACGGAACTAAGGGGTTCGGGAAGGTCGTGAACATCTTTTAGTGTAGTAGGGCGATGGCTGCCTGGAAGTTTCGCTATTCGTGTTCCATCTGAAGGCGAAACACCGAGCGTTCGGTGCTTTGGCCGTCCGCGGAACCATACGGAACGATGCGGGAAGATTTCTGATTCTTGCCCGCGAAAAACCCAACAAAATCGACGATTTTCGTTCGCCCTCCGGGCCTACCAGTCGCCTTGATGCACAAGGCTTTGCGTCGAGGGTAGACAACCTGGTTAGACAGTCGGTTTAGACAAACCCCTTCAGAAGCTTCGCCATGCGTCGAAGTGACAGAAACCTGGGGCGAATGGTTCGTCCGCGTGGTTGAGAAAGATCAGGAAATTGCCCGGTCATTCAATCAGGAATCGTTCGCGTTATCCTTTGCAGAAGGCCAGCGGATACGCCTAGGGCTAGCGAAGGTCGTGCGCCTGTAGGGCGCTGTGGGGCGGCATTGTAGGCATCCAAGCATGAGCGGAACCTAATTTGCAGCCGCAAATTAATGTCCAATGAATGAACTCCCAAACCGGAAAAAACTCGTGCCTGACCCTCAACCTCGGCGCGGCTCCAACAAAGGTGTGTTGCTAGCGGCTGCAGCGCTGCTGTTTGCCTTTCTCGCTCTTATTCTGTTTGGGTTTTTTCAGTAAGTGCGCGCGGCGCCGGCTTCCCAGAGAGGGCAGAGCACCTGCCGACGTGATCTTCGATCGCTCGCGTCCTTGCGGCGGGGCGACTATCCAAGCCGGCTCGGTTCGTCGCTCCTGACGGGTTCGGCGGTCCCACCACAGCAGGATGATCATTCGGCAATTTTTGGCAGCGCCGGTATTCAACTCACGCCCAAAGCGATTGAACTGAAGCTGGCCGTCGATGTCGTGACTGACGCAGCATGAGCCGAACAGGCGAGGCAAGCGCAAGCCTTGGGGCCCAACCTCAGACAGACGAAGCACGCTCGTGCAGTCTGGAGACAGCGCAACGAGTTATTCATTCGGGCGCCTTCGCATCACCAGCGGAACGAAAGAGTTAACTGGCGGTTTACTAGGGAAGGATTGCAGGACGAAAAACATTGAGGATTTCTGCCATGACAATGTTGTTCGAACCACTCGACTCTGAAGGTTACAAGCGCAGCGTGGTCTACCATGCGGCACGCTTGTCCATGCTCCACAATCGAATGCTGAAGCGTTTCGACAAGGTCGATAAAGCGGCTGAAAAGGTTGAAGCCGAGGTGGAGCTGTTTGATGAAGCTGTTCGCACTCTCTACGAATGAGCGGCATGTTGACCGCCGACGTTCCTGCTAGCGCGTATACGGGCGCGGGGTTCACCGTTGCGTCACCAGGCGATGTCGCGCCGCGTATTTGGGCTTGATAAGCACGATCTAATGTATACGATTCACCCAGCCGGCCTGGCTCCCCCGCCATCGGGCCGGTCAGGCCCGACGGTTCAACGCACCACCCCAAACGACTGTCGGGCCGCCAGGACGCTCACTGCGCAGCCGGGTTCATGCTTTGCCTTTTTTTCTCGAAAAGCGCGAGCTTGGTCATATAACCAATTCTGATTTTTGCATGGCATTGGGTGCAGTTGAAGTTGGATATCACCTTCAACCACGATCCCTTTTTTATGATGACATGAGAACAGTTTGGACATTCCAGTTCCAGGTACTCGTCCCCCATATCGTTTGAAATCGGCACTACGACACTCCCCAACAGTTGCCCGTGAAACTTGCGCTTCGAGATCGGCCGGCACCTCCGTGCTCAAACCCCGAACGTGGGTCCTTGGCAGATGTTCCGCAATCCGACCTCTGGCGACCGGGATCGGACCTAAGTCCAAATCGCCGCCAACAGGCCGAGAAGTGGAACCCCGGCGGATGCTTTTTGAACGCTGAATTTCCGTCCTCGCCGGTCGTAGTCCGCCGTCCTCATGGCCAAAGCGCCAATGTTGCCCTTTGTGAGACTGACCTCGTCCGGCCTACCAGGTCGCCAGGGCGCAACTCCGGTAATAATGCGGCGGAGCGAATGTCAGCGCGAAGCTGTGCGCAGGGACGCCAACTCGCTGACAGCAGCAAGGATGACAGCATCGGTTGCCGGCTTCGGCAGGAATCTGCAGTCGCGGAAAGCCGCGGGAACGTCGGCGGGGCCAAATCCCGACAAGAAGGCAAAGGGGATGCCTCGCGCCTGCAATATCCTCGCCACCGGCAGACCCGTTTCACCGTTCAGCTGGATGTCTAGCAACGCCACGTCAATCTTGTCCGATTCGACAAGACGCAGAGCGGCGGATACCGACGGCACAGGTCCGACCACCTGATAACCGGCGCGACGCAGCCGCGCGGCAGTGTCCTGCGCGACTAGCCATTGATCCTCAACAATCAGAACACTCACGCTTTCGCTCACGGCCCCTCTCTGCGATTGACCGGAAATGAGATGTCGATCCGAGACCTTCGGACAGTTGTTTCGACATGTCCGCAAACCTATAGGTAACCTCTCCATGCAGCAAGGTGAGGCTGATGCTGGAGCGGAGGCGCTTCCACCGACCACTTGCTGAATTACCGGAGCCGAAGATTAGCGCGTCAATGGAGCTGCGGTCCGCGCCTCCGCTCCATCAGAGTTGGATAGGCGTTTACCCCTCTCCACCATCCACAAAATCTAAAAGCCGCCGTACCGCGCCATTGGCTCTTCAAAGCATGAGCAGCACCTCTCTCTCCATCTTTGGCGACCTGAGATTGCAATCGGTCAATGAGCGTCAGAAGTGCGATGCACCGAGTTTGTGCCTGCAGTTTTTCGAAGGAAAGGCTTGAGAATTCATGATTTCGGAGCAGGTTTGGCTGGCGCATGAGCGCCGCAGATCTATACTGGGGAGATCAAGCGATGGGGTCGGCCATGAGCAAAGAGTTCAGTGTAGCTGATGCCTATGGCGCCGGCCGCGCCATGTTCATGGGACTTGAACTGCTGGTTTCGCCCGGTGCGCTCGTCCCCAGACCTGAGACCGAGTTGCTCGGCAAGACCGCGCTTGGTGTGTTGCATCAGATGAACCTGCCGGCTCCGCGCATAGTTGATATGTGCTGCGGCACTGGGAATCTGGCGTGCGCGATCGCCTACCATGTGCCCAGCGCCCTTGTCTGGGCAAGCGATCTCACCGATGAATGCGTCGAAACGGCACGCCGCAACACCTCACATCACGGCATGGCTGAGCGTCTTTCGGTGCTTCAGGGCGACTTGTTCGACTCTCTCATCGGCCTTGGGTTAGACGGAACTATCGACGTAATCGTCTGCAATCCGCCTTACATTTCTGAAAAGCGGCTCGAGGGCGACCGCGCCCATCTGATCGAGCTTGAGCCGCGCGAGGCGTTTGCAGCCGGCCCTTACGGCCTGAGCATTCATATGCGCGTACTGAAAGACGCACCGCGATACCTGCGGCGTGGCGGCATCCTGCTCTTCGAGGTCGGGCTTGGCCAAGACCGACAGGTAGCGGGTCTGCTGGAACGCAGCAAGGCATTCGAGAACATCCGTTCGGTCTCGAACGAAGCGGGCGAGGGCCGGGTGGTTCTGGGGCAAGTCAAGACGCAGGCATGAATCCTGCGACAATCAGACCAAATACGGGGCTGCTCTGGGCGTTACGCTTACCCATCAGTTCATTTTGCGGATGATGTATTGCTCGATCCCCTGGATGGAATCGAGGTTTTCAGGCAGAAGTTCGCTATCCTCGACGGTAATGCCAAAGGTCTCCTCGATGAAGCCGATAATCTCAAGCACACCCGTCGAGTCGACAATGCCTTGATCGAGCAAGGATGCGTCATCCAGCAATGCCTTGACGTCGCTGACGTAGAAATTCGAAACCAAGAAACTACGAATCTGCTCGCTGTAGATTCCGGTGCGTTCCTTGATGGTCAACATGAATTCGTCCTCCGTGGCGTCACCATTAAATCAGCGACTTGGTTCTGGCCCCGTATCATGACAGCGCCGTTTTCTTGAGTTTTCCCGTGTCCGTCATCGGCAGGTTCGCCACAACGACGATGGATTTCGGGACCATGAAGTTTTCCAGACGCTTCTGGCACTCCTTCTGCAGTTCCCTTTCGCCAATGGCTCTTCCATGCTCCATCACCACAAAAGCTTTCACCGCTTGCCCGAGGAGCTCGTCGGGAACACCTATGACAGCCGCTTCTCGGACTCCTGGAATGTCCATCAGTACATTTTCCACTTCCCTTGGCGCCACCTTCTCGCCTCGCGACTTTATGATCTCATCCCCACGGCCAACGAAGTAGAGGTAACCCTCCGTATCCATCCGGCAGTAGTCGCCGGTGTATAGGACCTGCTCGCCGGGCAGCGGGCCGGGTTTGAGTTTCCTGGCCGTTGCCTCGGGCTTGCCCCAATACCCGTTCATCACCGTTGCGCCGCGAATGACGAGTTGGCCGACAACGCCTGGGCCTATCCGCCTGTCATGCTCGTCAACGATCCACATCTCCGTATTCGGGATTGCGATCCCTACGCTCAATGGCTTTCGCTCGAGGTCCTCTGGCGGCAAATAGGTGCAACGTTTGCATTCGGTGAGACCGTACATCGAATAGATGCGTGCACTCGAAAACAGCTCGCGAAGCATGAAAATATGCTTGAGGGGTAGGGCTGCCGCAGTGTTTGTGACGTAGCGGATGCTCGAGAAATCCTGGTCTTTGAGGGACCTGAGTTCGGAGAGTGCGGCAAAGATTGTGGGCACGCCGGGAAAGCCCGTAACTCCCTCCTGCCTGATCAACCCGAGGATCTGTGCCGGGAAAGCGAACGAGCGTTCGAGCACCAGCCGGGCGCCGGTACGAAAAGCCATGATCATCTGGTACAGTCCATAATCGAAGGCGAGGGGTAGGACATTGAGGATCACCTCGTCCTCGGCAATCGCCAGGTAGGAAGCGACAGACGCGCACGCGGCCATCATGTTTCTGTGCGTCAGCATCACGCCCTTGGGTTCGCCCGTCGACCCGGACGTGTAGATGATGGCTGCCAGATCAACATCGATGCACTGCCGTGCCGGCGGCGTATCCGCGCCATTGGCGAGGGCGGCGTCCCAGCGCACGGCAAACGGCAGCTGGGCGAGTTCGACGTCGTCGATCGGTCCCGATACGATCACCCGCAGAAGTGACGGGCAGCCGCGCGCCGGCTCGCGGAAGATCGCTTGCAGATGGCCGTCCGTGATGAGCGCCGTCGGCCGGCAGTCGTTGAGCAGATAGTCGAGCTTGTCGCTCTTGGTGAGCGGGTTGACGATGCACACCACCGCATTCGCCTTTAGCACCGCCCAGAAGCTAACCACCGTCTCGACGGTGTTGTCGGCGAAGATCATCACGCGATCACCGCGAACGACTCCGGATGCGGACAGGTCCCAGGCGATCGCGTTGGCTCGCGTTTCGAGTTCGAGGTAGGTGACACGCTGCCTGTTGCACACCAGCGCCACCTTACTTCCGTGTCGGACGGCGGAATGGGCGAGGTAGTCATGCAGCAATGGTACGGCATCATGCAACATACAGGCGCTCTTCCCGATGTTCGCAGTCGACGTCGACGCTGAGCGTGCATTCGAGCGTTGCACTGGGACAACCCGCGACGAACTGCTGATGAAGAAGTTGGGTCGACAACACGCCGACCAGCGCCATGTTGTCGGCATTGGACAGGTCGCCATCGCCAGTTCTGGCCTGGCATTTGGCAAGCAGGTGCGTGACCCCCTTTGGATCGAAGACATTCGCCTCGCGCAGGGCCTTCTGCGAAACCGCCTCGCGAGCGTAATCCGGAGCGTCTGCGCCGACGAAGCAAAGCGCGTTGGGCGCGCGGAAGGGCTGCTTCTTGCGGGCTACGATCTCGGAGGGCAGGATGGGTGCCGCCATGCGCTTCAGCACGTGCTTTTCGTCGAGGCCGCGGAGTTTGAAGGAGGGCGGCAGCGAATTCGCGAGCCTCACAAGTTCATCGTCCAGGAACGGGAAGCGCCCCTCGACGGAGTGAGCCATCAGCATCCTGTCGCCTTGCGAGGAGAGCAGATAGCCCGACATCAGTGTTTGCACCTCGAGATACTGGTCCTGCGCAAGGGGACTCCAACGGGCAAACTGCGCGGGCAGACGGGCGAGCAACTCGGACACGGCGTCGCGGCCCTGCGTTCGAGCCCGCATATCGGCCGTAAACAAGCGCTTGATGGCCCTGGTGGTTTGCCAGCGGGTTTCATGAGCAAAGCCCGGCGCGTCGTAAGCCTGAATATTTCGCCCGAAGAACTGACGCGCCATCGCCTGCTGTTGCACCGGCGAGCGGGTGAGATAGGGGTAAAGGCGTTCCAGGAGCCGAGAGCGTCGTGTCGAAGTCGGGTGGCGCCCCCAGAAGCGGCGGACCTTGCCTTCGCGGAACAGGTCGTAGCCGGCGAACATTTCGTCAGCGCCTTCGCCGGTCAGCACGACCTTGATTCCACGCTCGCGCACCAGGCGCGAGAGCAGGAAGAGTGGCGCCGGGGCAGTCCTCAGTATCGGGCGTTCGGTGTGTCGGATTACCTCCGGAAAGATTCCGGCTATATCTCTGCGCGAAACGACCACTTCATGGTGCTCACTGCCGGTCGCCTCGGCAACCATTCGCTGGAAGCGGGTCTCGTCATATTCGGCGTCGGCAAAACGCAAGGAGAAGGTTTGGAAGCGATCGCCCGCGAAGCGCCTCGCGAGCGCGGCCACAAGCGAACTGTCCAGCCCTCCGGAGAGGTAGCACCCGACAGGCACGTCGGCGCGCACCATTCTGAGCGCCGTCGCGGCCTCAAGAGCGCTAGACACGCGGTCCACCGCGTCGTTGGAGGACCCGGGGAACTCGCCCTGCCGCGATCCGAAATTGTCGGGATAGGAAGGCTGCCAAAAAATCCGCTCACGAACGGTGCCATCCTGATAGATGCGGACACGACCCGGCTCGAGTTCGTTGATTCCGTGGAAAACTCCTTGCGGCGGAACGACCGTCCAGAGCGTGAACGTCTGATCGATGCCGGCTGGATCAAGGGCGCGAGGTATGGTTCGATCGGCCGCGAAAATGGCTTTCACTTCGCTGGCGAAATAAAGCCGGTGCGCATGCTCGCTGAAATACAGCGGGCAAATGCCGAAGCGGTCGCGCGACAATATAAGACGATTGGCCACTGAATCCCAGATCGCAATTGCCCATTGGCCGTTCATCCGCTCGAAGGCCGTTGCTCCCCACTCACGATAGGCGTGTAGCGCGACCTCCGTGTCGCTGCGGGTTCGGAAGCGGTGGCCGAGCGCCGTGAGTTTTTCACGCAATTCGACGTAGTTGAATATCTCGCCGTTGAACACGATCCACGTCGTATCGCCTGTGTCCGCCATCGGTTGCTGGCCACTGGAAAGATCGACGATGGACAGGCGCACATGCGCCAGCCCCGCGCGTCTGTCCCGGTAGAGACCGCGCCCGTCGGGGCCGCGATGCGCCAGCGCGCCCATCATCTGCATCAGCGCCTGCCGCGAAGGAGAAGCCGCTGTGGCATTCAGCGCCACGATTCCAGCGATGCCGCACATGCTCGGTCAATCTCCGCCTTCCGCGGACAGCAAAGGCCGCGCGTGAAGATAGTGGGCCGCCCTTCGTTTCGCTTCGATGTCCTTGAACACTTTCTGAAGCTGGGGCTCGGTGAGGCCAGCAACCGCCGCGAGCTCATTGCTGGCGACCCCGTGGTTCAGGCCGTAGAGGCATAGATCCATCAGGTGATAGGGCAGCGCGAAATAGAATTCTTCCTGGCTTTGGGTCATGGAAAAGGTGTCGGTGGTCGGTGGCCGCTGCCGGATTTCATCATCCACCTCGAGATATTCCGCGAGTTGATAAACCTGGGTTTTGTAAAGGTGAACGATCGGCATCACGTCGGCGGCTCCGTCGCCCTGCTTGACGAAAAAGCCCTGGTCGTACTCGAGGCGATTTGGAGTGCCGACAACCGCGTATTTGAGGCGGTCGGCGTGATAGTATTCCGTCATCTTGCGCAGGCGCTGCTTGTAGTTTGTCGCAGCAACGATCTGCAGATAGGCAGCTGGCGGCAGACGCACGGTATCTACTTTACCCTGCGGATCCTGGACCGTGAGGCGGGTTATATTGAGCCCGCTGCTCTCCAGAACCGACGCGATCACCAGCTTGCATTTCCACCCTTCCCCATAGTCGGGAACGACGGTCTGGATCGCATCGATCTGCCGGCGGTAGGCCCCAATGGCCTCCAGTGCCGGTGCTATGTCCTCAAGGACGCTTTCAATGCCAAGCTGTGCCGCGACGCGGCGGCCAAGTCTCAGGGAGTCGCCGGAAGAATCCCGCTCCGGCATGAACAGTCCCAGGACCTTGTCTTTCCCGAACGCGCGCATGCACAAGGTCGCGACGACGGAGCTGTCGATACCGCCGGAAAGACCGACAACCACGCCGCGACGATGCAGGGTGCCGAGAACCTGAGTGCGCAAGGTGTCAACGATGCGATCGACCTCCGCGCGGGCATCGAGCGTCAGCATGTCCTTGCTGAATTCCGGAATTATGTCGATGACAAGTCCTCCCTTTTGCGAGATTCGGCGGGGGAATAGGTCTGCACGATGGCCGTCTCGATAAGCGGACGGTTGGTGGCAAGGTTTGGTTCGACGACAAGGTCGATGTGGCTGCCCGTGATCGAAATGACGTCCAGGTGTGCCAAGACGCTGTCCCAGCCCAAGGCCCGCGGCATTCCCTCCCTGCGACATCGGAACAAGGTACCGGAGAGGGGCAGAGCCGGTTTCGGTGCCTCAAGCCATTGGAAGAATGACTTCGCCCTTAAAACCTCCTGCAGTTCCAGTTTGGTCCTGAAGATCGTCGGGTTGAACTCTCCATTGGCAAATCTGTCCAGAATCCTGGCCAGACGCGCTTCGCCGCCCACGGCGACGGTGATCTTCGCAAGGGCTCTGCAAGCCATCCGATGCGCGGATATGCGGTTGGTGCGAATACGATAGAACGTACGGGTAAGTGTCTCCCAACGGTTGCTCGGCTCGTCCAGAAGGCTCGTGTCGAGGATGCCCAGGAACCGCACCGTTCGCCCGGCCTTCATGAGCCGTGCGGCAACCTCGAATGCAACCGCGCCACCCAGAGAATGGCCGAGAAGTCGCACGGGGCCCGCAGGTTGGATGCGGCTTATCTGCTCGAGTGCGGCGCCAGCCATGGCGCTGAGGGTGTTGTGTCCGTCCAGTATCGCCGCAAGGCTCGGATATCGGATGGGGTTTACACGGGCGACTTTCCCCATGGCGGCTGCGAACGCAGCCAGGCTCGGACCATAGCCAACGGACCCTGGAAACAGGAAAAGAATCGGGGGGTGGTGCTTCTTTTCGCGCCCTTCGCCTAACCGTGCAGAGACGACCGCCTCAACCATCTCGTCCAAGCTCATGCCGACGGTGAATGCCTCGAGGCCCAGCTCTTGCCCGATGGCGTTTTCGATTGCCATGACGCAGTGCAGCAGCTGCAGCGAATCTCCTCCAGCATCATCCCAGTTTCCCGTGGCAGTGCCTGTGTTGAGAACCTGCGTCCACGCGTGCTGCACTATTTGACGCGTGTCCTTTGCTCCTCCGGCGGGCGGAGCATCGAGAGTGGACGACCGGGCGGCTCGCGCCCTCCTTCCGTGCGAACGATCTATCTCGGCCAGTGTTGCCAAATCGACCTTACCTCCCGACAGGCGTGGGATTGCGTCAACGGGGTGCAATCGCAAGGGACGCAATGGTGCCGGCAAGGTCATTCTGAGGAGCTGGCGAAGGTCGTCTGCAAAAGCGCCGCCTGCGAAGCGCTGGGGAACCGCGAAGGCGATGAGTTCCTGCGCGGCCGTTACCATCACCACGGCATCCGCCACCGAAGGCGCGCAACGCAAGACCCGTTCGAGTTCGGCGGGCTCGATGCGTCGACCATTGATCTTGATCTGGCGCCCTTTGCGGCCGACGATCCTCAAGATGCCATCATCGTCGAGCCGAACGAGGTCCCCGGTCGAAAAAAGCCGAGCCTCGGGATCGTCGGGGTCCGGCTGCGCGGGAACGACCACACCGTTCTCCCAATGACCAAGCAGGACATAGCGGCTTTTGATCAGAAGCTCTCCACTTTCGCCTGGCCCTACATTGCGCTCCGCTTCGTCGACGATAGCGAATGTCATACCAGGGAGCAGCCTGCCGACGGGAACCGACGCGTCTTGCTCGGGCCAGTCAGGCGGCAAGAACCATTGCGAACCGATGGTTTCAGTCGATGAGTAGCCGATCTGGATCAGACACTGGTCCGAAACGGCTTTGCGCAGCAAAGCGATGTCCATCCATGACACTTTCTCCCCACCGATCCGGGCCACTCTGAGCGGCCAGGAAGCGTCGGCGGGCGCCTCAGCCAGGAGGGCTCGAAGCAGTGCCGGCACAAGATAGGCGATCGTCACACCTTCGGACTGCAATCGAGCGCGCGTAGCGCGCAGGCCGACAGCCTCCACCTCGAGAAGATGCAACGTGGCGCCCGTCAGCAGCGCCGCAAAGATCTCCCGGCAACCGGCGATCGTGGCTGGCCCGGTCAGCGGCAGGAAAACGTCATCCGCGCTGATATGGCACGCATCGACATATTGCCGGACCCGCCATAGCAGGCTGCGTTGGCTGTTGACGATTCCCTTGGGGCGCCCGGTGCTGCCCGAAGTGTAAAGCACCAATGCGGGCGCATCGACCGAAACCATAGGGGGCTTATGCTGCTGTTCTGGGTGTTGATCGTTGGACGCCACGGCGGCCGCAATTTCGATCCAGACGATCTCTTGGGCCAATTCGACCGGGCGAACATTTTCGGCGCCTATAATCGCGCCGAGCCCCGCGGCACTGACTATATCGAAAATGCGAGAGGCGGGATCTCTTGTGTTGAGCGGGACCGAAGGCCGTCCCGCCGCCATGGTCGCCAACATCGCCACAGGATACCAAGCGGAGTTTGCTTGCAGGATGCCGATGGCCTGCCCTTCGGGGACGACGGCAGCGATATGAGTTGCCAGCGTCTCGACCGCCCGGAAAAGCTCAGAAAAAGTCAGGCGGTTCGCGCCGTCGCTGATTGCGAGCTTGTCAGGATACCGCCTGGCGACATCTCCAAGGTGGTCGAAGATTGGAGTGTCCGCAAATTTGGCACCCATCTGTCGGTAACGGCGCCAGACTGGCCCCCCTTGGTCAAGATCATATTCGGGAACGACTGACCACTTTCGGGTGGGTCGCAGATCCACCTGTAGGTTTTGATTTGCCACTTCCGAATGCAAACACACTGAGGACATTCAGGGCCCCGCCAAGCTGACGGTCGAACATCGCTCGCCGCGGAGATCTTTTCATCAATCATTCGGATGATGCCTCGATCTTGCCTAGCCAGCGCTTCCCGAGCGTCCTTCAGAAGTTTTGCCATCTGTGTCCAGCACCGGTCGTTTTTCCTTGCAAGCTCCGTCGAGCGCAAGACGGCTTGCCCAGGCGAACGGAGCGATCGGCATCTCCGCTAGAATCCGGGCTCGGTGCCCAGATTCACTGACTGGAACAATCATTCAAATGAACGTTGGTGTGATCTGAAATCCGGCTAAGCTTGATCCGTAGGGGAATGACTGCTCGTTCGGAGACGCTTGAGCATATGATCATCGAGTTGTTTGGGCCGCCTGGCGCGGGTAAAACCACGCTGCTTCGCGGCCTCTGCCAAGGGCTGGCGAGACACGGCATCAATGTGAAGACAGTAAATGGGTATCGCCTGATTGAACCTGGATCGGCTCAGGATGACGCTCCGGAAATCCGCCATGGCATAGGAAGAATTGGCAAAAAGATTGCCACATCCGGTCCTATCTTGCTGTCGACCTTGCCAAAGGACAGTGTCGCGGCCCGGCTTCTGGCATCGATCCCTCTTCGAAGCCGCGTGTGGTCATGGCGAATGAAGGTCGACATCGCCCAACTGTGCCAGTCCTGGCGCCAAGCGCGGGAGTCGCCCGGTTGCTTCATCTTCGAAGAGGGCATGATTCAGGCTTTGTGTGCGCTGGGTGTGCTGGCTAGAACTCCAAGCCTCGACGCGGTCCGCGAGTGCCTGGCGTTCCTGCCGCGGCCGGATCTCGTTGTGCAACTCGACGCGCCCCAGGAAACGTTACGCCGCCGTCTTGTGGATAGGCATGCGCAGCAACCGCTCCTCGAGGTTATGCTGTTCGAACTTGGCGTGGACAAAGGATTAAGGCAGGCCGAAATCTCAAGAGAGGTCGGCGAGTGCCTGCGCCAGGACCGATGGCCGTTGATACAAGTCAATGGTGCTGAACCTCACGACGTGGACGGGGTCGTCGCGCGCGTTCTGGGAGAGCATGTTGGTCATGCTGCCTAGGCTGGCCCATGACCTATGATCCATGACACATTTATGCATTTGGCGCCAAGCCGGGCAGCATCTGCCGCCAAGCGCGCAATCATGTCGAATCGTGCTGATCGAGCACTTCGAGCATGGTCGTCAACATGCTTCCGACTTCCTCAGAGATTTCCTCGGGGCGGATTCCCGCTCTGATGGCATCCGCCGTTGCTTGGTCCGCAAGTTTCGCCGCAAGAGCCGGATCGGCCTTGGTGTAGAGCGGGATCTTATCCTCTATCCATTTCTGCAGGAATTCGATGCCGCGCGCGCTCATACCAACTACAAGCTCGGCGGGGCTTGTTGGTTCCGTCAGCCATATTCAAGAACGTCAGACCATCTTGCTCAGGCTGACGTTCCCGCGGTCACGTCACGATGAACGAGGACGCCGTCAGAGCCAAGTGTGGCGATAGAGTGGCAAATTGGATCTGATGTGCGCCGCCGGAGCCGTCGCTGTCAAAGGAAAGCGCGCCGGTCGTGCTGTTATAGACGATGTGATCGCCGCTGTCGTGCGCGGCCCTGCCGGCGTAGAACGCCGAAGAGGGGAGGGCGCCGGTATGCAGGCCGGCAAACACAGTGTGGTCGAGTTGGATCTTGTCGTGGCCCACTTTGAAATCGGTGACCTTGTCGATATTGCCGACCTTGAGAGCCGAATCGAAGACAAAGACGTCGTTGCCGCCATGTCCCGTCAGAACGTCTCTCCCGCCACCGCCGTTGATAGTGTTGCTCCCGGAATTGCCATCAATGGTTTGGGCGAATTCGTTTCCCGTGAGCTTGATGGCGGCAGTTCCCAATTTGCTGGTGGTCGCAAGATGCTCGACCTGCGAACCGGCCGACAGCGCGTAGCTGACCGATGCCAGCACGCTATCGTTGCCGCTGTGCCGCAGTTCCACCACCTTGTCGCCGGCGTTGTTGACATAGTAGGTGTCGTTGTAGCCGCGGCCCATCATCGTGTCCGCGCCAGCGGTGCCGCGAAGCACATCCGCGCTACCCGTGCCGTAGAAAATGTGATCGCCGGTGCTGGTCGGAGGGACACTTGTGGGCGGAGGCACTGTGCTGGTAGGCGGCGGCGTCGGTTCGCTGGCCGAAGGACCGCTTGCGGTGCTCTGGTTGTGTTGAAGGAACAGAGCCTGCAGCGTCGGCGAGCTCTCAAGCGCCGTGTCGCCCTGTTGAGAACCCCAAGCATAGGCATAGTCGAAGGCGGGCGAAGGCGCTACCTTGGCCCAGTGGTCCAACATAGTCTTTTCCTGAGCAACGCTGGGCAGGACATAGCGACCGCCCGTGTCGGTCGTCCAGTCGCCGCCGCCGAAGGTCTGATACACGGGAACGACCTGACTGAGCGGGATGCCCGAGGCGACGGCCGCCGCCACAGTCCTGTCGATCATGTTGTAGTCAATCGTGCTTGTTCCGGTCCGTACCGGGTAGGGATCCAAGCCGTAATAGTCGATATGCGTGTTGGCAGGATTGAATGTGTTTGAAAAGTCGGGGTTAGCGGAAGACCCCATGTTCATCATTGTTATGAAGGTCTTGGCGCCGGGCAGGTGGCTGTGGATCCAGTCTGACTCCGCCTTCAGATCAGCGGCGGTGGCATAAGTTCCCCATTTGCCGGTCGGGTCCGGCTCATCGACGAGGAAGAAGCCAAACACTTTCGGATTGCCGATGAAGGGCGTGACCTTCTGGATAAAGGAGGAGGTTGCACCATCGGCTTCATTGAGCCACACCAGGCCTTTCTGGCCGGCCGGCAAGGCGTTGAGCTGGTCCAAGGAAGATACATCAACAAGATTGAATCCGGCTTTCGCGACCTCGGAGGCCGACCCGCCCGAGGCGTAATGGAGTGTTGTCATTGACATACCCTTCGTCCGATTCGGTAGGCGCCCCACACCTGCCTAGGGAAAGGATCCATTAGCGACAAATCAAATACCGGCGCCCCTTGATAGAATCTTTGATCAGCGTCCGAAAAACACAACAGCCTCGATGCTACGCTTGCCTCAGAGGTATGTAGATGATCCAAGTATGGGGTGCTCAAGCCTGCAACGAAAGCATTGCAGCGAAGTCTGCCGGAGCGCCTTGTGCGTTTGCAGTGGCGGCAATCGGCCAATGCGCGCTTCGGTTGAGCCACCGCCCAAATGCGCGCTCCCGCAGGATTTCTTCGAGCTCAGACCGCAAAGGAATCGCGTCCTGGCGAAGCCCTCCCATTGCAGCCGCTCAATGCTCCTCGTGAAAAGCCTCGGCGCCAAAATGAGCAAGGCAGTACTCCACAAGGTCATGCGAGGCGCGCGCCGCTGGCAATTGCGGAGAGGCACTGAACTGGATCCCACCGGGTTCAACGGAAAGGCGGGCGTGCCGGTCCGAATGACGGCGAGCATGGCAACGCGGTCGCCCATCCGCGGGAAGGGGCGGCTGGTGGTCCGACCATATCCAGAGACCGGGTGAAAGCCTGTTCCAGACGAAGCGGTCGGGAGAACTGGCGGTGCGAGTCATCACACCATCTGGGCGCGATGTTGATCCGGCGTGAGAAGGCGGGCGGAGATTGCTTTGAACGCGAGCGCGCGGACCTTCGAACACAGCCCTCTTTTTCTAAATATCCGGCCCGCCGTGTCGTACGCGAACGTGTCGTCGTTGCACGGTCAGACCGGATGATCCAACGCACTGACCGAGGCGACAGCGATTGTGGCTGCATTGCCGCATCGTTGATCAGCTTGCTTCATGCAAACAGACGAGGACAGCACGAAAGCCTGCTCCTAGCGTGGGACTGGCTGTTGTGTGTTCAGGGGCGATGAAACCGGCCATGGAAACCGCGGATAGGATCAGCTGTTTTACGCGATTGGTATCGCATCCAGGAGCGACAGGATGAGTCCGCATCTGGTTTGCGTTGGAGGCGAGGATCATAGACTAAGAATCCCGTTTCTTTTGGCGCTTCGCGAAAGGGGTTTTCAAGTCACTGCCGTTTCGAGTGATCTCGGAGCCGCCTTCTCACCCCATGGCATTGCCCATCGCCGATTCGGGTTCGACCGCTTTGGCAGCGGCGGTGCAGAATGGGGTGCTGTCAGCGCGATCCGTGAACTGATGTCCGAACTGCGTCCGGACATCATTCAAAGTTTCGACACCAAGCCCAATATCCTAACTCCACTGGCGGTGCGCGGGCACGTTCCCGTCGTTCGCACCATCAACGGGCTTGGTTGGACATTCTCGTCGCGGGAGCCGCGGGCCCTGGCATTGCGTCCTTTCTTTTGCGGCCTTCAGGGGGTGGCGTCTCGTTGGACAGCCATGACCGTCTTCCAGAATAGTGATGATCAGGCCTTCTTCGAGCGCTACCGGCTGGTGACTCGCGGCAAAGGGCGACTGATCCGGAGTTCTGGCATCGACCCCGATGCATTCTCGATGGCAAGGTATCGTGGTCCTTCGGCTGCCACGATGCGCGAGGAACTTGGCCTACAATCGGCCCAGGTCATAATATTTGTCGGCCGGCTCACGCGGCAGAAGGGGATTCCAACCCTCATCGAGGCGGTTCCTCGCGTTATCCGCGAGAGGCCCAACGCGCGTTTCGTACTTGTCGGCCCGCAAGACTCCGAAGGTCCGTTTGCCGTCAGCAGAGCCGATATCGAGCGCCATGTTCCCCACGTTGTCGCATTGGGGCCAAGGCGCGACATTCCAGCCCTCCTTGGCATGGCGGATATCTTTGCGTTTCCGACGCAATATCGCGAGGGAATTCCGCGTGTCCTGCTGGAGGCGGGATTGTCCGGATTGCCGATCGTCGCCTCGAACATGCCGGGCTGCAACGATGTGGTTGAGGATGGCTGGAACGGCTATCTCGTGGCGCCGCGCGACGCGGATGGCTTGGCCTCCCGGATAGTCGATCTTCTTTCCGACCCCGCCCGTGGCAAGACCATGGGCAGCCGTTCCGTCGGATTCGTGCGGGAGCGGTTCTCGCTGTCGTGGGTAATCGACCAGTATTGCGACCTGTATAAGACAATCCTGGGTGGCAGATATCGCAGCAGGCTTGTTCAAGCGGCGCAGGCGAATCCGAGGGAAGAGGCGGTGCCGAGCCCCCATCGACTGGGTGAGGCGCGGCAATGATGCGTGATGCGCTTCTGGCCTTCGGCGTCGCGATGTCCTACGCGGCGCAACTCAGCATCCCAGGGCTGCCCTTCGGCTACAGCGAACTGTGCCTCACGCTCTGGATAATGCTGTCGATGACGCGAATCCTTGCTGGCGGCCAACTGGAGGTTACGCCGGCACTGGCTAAGCTTGGGCTTTTCTGGCTGATCCTGGCGCTTGCCATGGGCGTGGGTTACATCATCGGTTTTCTGACAACCACGTTGTTCCTGGATCCGTTGTTGCACGACACGCTGGCCTATGTGCTGTTGGCGTGCGTCACCTGTCTGGCCGCTGCGGAGCCCAACGCGTCCTTCCGTTTGCGTCGTATCGCCTGGTGGATGGTTGCTGTCGCGAATGCGGGCTTCATCGTTCAGGTAGGGCTTGGTTTCGGCTGGCTCCATCAGGCTGGGGTCGAACCCTGGTACTGGGACCGCTTCTGCGGGTGGTCCGATAATCCGAACCAGCTTGCGCTCTACTGCGCCCTGCTCGGTCCACTGGCCTTGCATCTTGCCACAACCACCAGCAATAAATGGGGAAGATGCCTTGCCCTATGCAGCCTCATATTCACCGTTTACGTCGGAAGGCTGACAAAAAGCGATACCTACCTTTATACCACGGTCCTGGCTTGTCTGATCCTTCTCGGGCTGCGGGTCCGGGCCTGGCTGGCGAGCGACGGCAATAAGGCGAGCCTTTCAAGGCAGCTTGCCGTCCTGATGGCCGTTGGCTTCCTGCCGCTGGCCCTGTCTATAGCGCCCTATGCCCTCAGCGAGGCCTCCAGCGCCGAAGACTTCGCCAAGAGCCTGACCAAAGACAAGGGCGGGGAAGCGACTGCCCAAACCGCGGCGCTTCGCCTCTACCTCTGGAATGCAGCCTTGGAGAAGGGGGCACGATCGGGATCGCTTGGACTGGGTCCGGGCCCGCACCTAGATAGTCCCCCCGTGGTCAATCAACAGTTTTTGCCGCGGCCCTTCGAGGCGCACAGCACCATCCTGGATCTCTACACTCAGGGCGGCCTGATTTCGGTTCTAGCCCTGATGTGGATCTTCGGCTCGGCTGCGTTGTCCGCCTGGCGGGCGAAGCTGGATGCTCTGGTGGCGCTCGTGGCATCGATCGCCGTCTTCAGTGCTCCGCATTTGGTCATCCGCCATCCGATCGTGTGGTTCTGTCTGACCCTCTGCCTTGTCGCTGGGACGCCGGAAGCGATCCCCGCGATTGTTCGCCAGAGGAGATGCTAGAATGTGTGGGATCGCCGGAATTTTGTTGGCGCCCGATGCACCCAACGCAAGTGCGCTTAGGGCCATCGGACCGATGGCGACGGCGCTTCGTCATCGCGGACCTGACGGTGAGGCCTTCTGGGTGAGCCGTGAAGGGGGGGTAGCCTTCGGCCACCGGCGACTGGCCATCGTCGATCTGTCCGGAGCGGGTCGCCAGCCAATGCTCTCCGCGAGCGGTCGGTATGTCATCACCTTCAATGGCGAGATATACAACTTTCGCGATCTGCGCCGTGAACTGGAAGGGGCGGGCCATCATTTCCGCGGCGCCAGCGACACGGAGGTCATGCTGTGCGCGATCGAAAGCTGGGGCCTTGATGCAGCCCTCGCGCGCTTCGCTGGCATGTTTGCTTTCGGGCTGTGGGACCTGGAGAACCGAACGCTTCAGCTTGCCCGCGACCGAATGGGCAAGAAGCCACTCTATGTCGCCTTGACACGTGACGCGCTTGTCTTCGCCTCGGAGCTGAAGGCGATCACTTGCTTCCCAGGCTTCACTCCGGAACTCGATGTCGATGCGGCGACGACGATGGTTTCCAACGGCTGGGTGCCGGATGACCGTTGCATTTGGCAAGGCGTGTTCAAGCTGCCGCCTGGTTCAATCCTGTCGGTCACTGCGGCGCAATTCGCCGACGCCCGCGGCACCGGTTCGCTTGCGCATCGCATTCACCCTTGGTGGTCGCTGGCCGATGTCGCCAGCAAGGGACAGCGCGATCCGATAGCCGCCAGCGACGAGGACCTCGCGACCGAGCTCGACAGCCTGCTCCGCCTGGCCGTCAAGCAACGAATGATTGCAGATGTGCCGCTGGGCGCCTTTCTGTCGGGCGGAATCGACAGCTCGACTGTCGTCGCGCTGATGCAGGCACAGTCCCGAAACCCCGTTCGTACGTTCACCATAGCGTTCGGCGAAGGTGGGTTTGATGAAGCTCCCCATGCGGCCGCGGTGGCTCGGCATCTGGGCACCGATCATACGGAACTTCATCTCTCGCCGGCCGCCGCGCTTGAGGTCATTCCGGAGCTGCCCCGGATTTGGGACGAGCCGTTTGCCGATGAATCGCAGATACCGACGCTGCTGGTGTCGCGGCTCGCGCGGCAACATGTAACCGTGGCGCTTTCAGGCGATGGTGGCGACGAGTGCTTCGCAGGCTATTCTCGACACTTCCTGGCAACCCGCCTCACAAAGCAGCATGAGCTGCCATTGTCATTTCGCCGGCTGTTGGCATCGGGGGCTGGGTTGCTGGCCCAAGCCTCTCAGAAAGATATCTTCGGCAATCTGCCGCTTTCATCGAATATGCGGCATGGCTTGCGCGGTGACCGCCTGGCTCGCCTTGCCCGCCTGCTCGCGGCGCGAGATGAGGACGAACTCCTTCTGCAACTGACCAAATCTTCAGCCAACGACCTTGTTCATCGCAAGCCGTCGACAGCACCTACCGACACGACAAAGCTCGACGGCCTGCTCTCGCGTCTCCTATTCGCCGACATGACAGGCTACCTACCGGGCGACATTTTGGTGAAGCTCGATCGAGCCACCATGGCCAGCAGCCTCGAGGGGCGATGCCCGATCCTGGACCATCGCGTCGTTGAATTCGCCTGGCGCTTGCCAGCCCGTGCCAAAGTCCGAAACGGGAAGGGCAAATGGTTGCTTCGCCGACTGCTTGATCGTTATGTACCACGCCGACTGGTCGACCGGCCCAAGCAAGGTTTCGACGTTCCGGTCGGGACTTGGTTGAAAGGGCCCTTGCGCGGCTGGGCAACCGATATAATTGCCACGATCGGCCGCTCCGGGGACGGGGTCATCGACCGTGAGAAGGTCGACGCATGCTGGCGCAATCATCTGCATGGAAGCCAAGATAATTTCCGCGACCTGTGGCCGGTGCTCATGTTTCAGGCGTGGCGCAACGAAGCCATGCGGCCATCGACGGTCGCCACGCACCCTTCTTACCATATCGAACTGACAGGGGATTGAGATGGAAGGTTCCATAGCCAACCGCGCCCGGCGTCCGCGCGCCAAGCAGATGGAAGCTGGGACACTTGAAACCAATCTGCGCTTGATGCGGCCGCCACGCGAGCCAACGCAATCGTCACCCTTCCACCAGCTCGTCATCATCCTGACGACGCGAAAATGGTTCTTGCTTGCCATGGCCCTTCTGGGCGGCATCCTGGCCGGACTGGCAGGCTTCACCCGCCCGGTGCTGTTCGAGGCAACGACGCAGGTCATTATCGACGCCCCGAGCAGCAGTGCTTCGGGTGGCGTGGCATCCGCCCAGGACTCGCTGGAATCGAACATCGATGATCATCTGACGATGCTCTCCTCGCAAGGCCACCTGCGTCGGGTCCTGGCAGCACTGCGCAAAGCCCAACCAGTCGACGGTAACGGAAAGAGCGTCGTCAATGCCGTCCCGCCCGCGGCTGGCTCGTTCCTCATCGACCTCCTGAACAGGGCCTGGAGACAGGATAAGACAGTGGCGGAAAATCCGGACGCAGCGGACGCGCCCGAGCTGAAGGCGCTACGCAAGGGAATGAGGGTCGGACAAGAGCTGCGATCGCGCGTCATCACCATCGGGTTCACCGATCCAAGTCCGGCGCGTGCGGCACTTGTCGCGAACACGTTCGCCCAGGTCTACATTCAAGATCTGGTACAAAAAAGCCGAGCATCGGATCAGGTTCATCTGGATTCGATAGTCGCCAGCCTTCCGCAAGTACAAAGGGATCTTGTCGAAGCGACAGATCGGCTGGAGACATACCGGCTCACGCATGGCGCCGTCGATCAGACTGCGGCCAACAACGCAGCCAGTGAGACAGCGGAACTCGGCCGGCAGATATTCCTATCGAAAGCCAGTCTTTCCGCGTCGGAAGCGCGCCTTCGCCGTATTGAGGACCTGCGCAAGGCGGGCGCCCCGGTCACGGCCATCGCTGAAGAAATCGGGTCGCCCGTGTTGACGGACCTGGTGACACGCCAGTCGGGTGCCGCCGCCGACGGCGATCTGCGCAACGCGATCGCCCGCGAAATGGAGCAAAGCGTTGCCCGAATCGCTGCCGAGGCAAATGTCTACCGGTCCCAGGCTACGGCTCTTGAAAGTCGCAAAGCGATGCTCGACGCGGCCGTGGCCGACACGGCGAGCCAACTTTCGGGGCTGCGTTCCCTTGAGCCTCGGGTAGCCATCGTGACGCAGCATTACAACGAACTCCTGAGCCGGCAGCAGGACTTGACACGTCGCATCGCCGCTCCTTCGCCAGGCGTAGCGGTCCTTTCGACCGCCTGGCCGCCGTCGACCCCCATGACATTGTCGCCAATTTTCCTGATTCCCCCCGGCATGGTCGTCTTTGGTCTCATGGGGGCGGTCATTGTCCTGGTCCGCAACGGTTTCAACCAAACCTTGCGCAGTGAAGCCGAAGCCGAGGCCGAGCTTGGGGTCCCGTGCGTAGGACTGCTTCCCAGGGTTGCGGGACTTAACGCCAGAAAGCTGCGGCATCTGGTTCTGAGCCAGCAGAACTTGCCGTTCAGCCGCGCCGTGACTTCGCTGCTCGTCACTGCGGCGCCAACTCAGGGGAAGGGGCAGCCGCCGCATATCATTCTCGTGACGTCCAGCATCCAGGACGATGCCAAGACCGAGTTGGCATGGAGCCTGGCGCTGGCGGCAACGCGGCTGGGAGGAAGAGTGCTTTTCCTCGATCTCGATCGCAAGGATGTACGGCTCACGAACGGGTTTCGTGGTGAATTCAGCACCGACAAGGCCCGGAACTCCTTCGGCGACTATGTGAATGAACGTTGCGTGCTGAAGGATGCAATTACGAGGATGCCGGAAATCGGTATCGACCTCATGGCCGCTCCAGCACCTTCCGATGATCTCCTGACGCTTCTGTCCACCGTCGACAAATGCCAGTTCACCGAGGAGCTGCGTTCGGCCTACGACGTGGTCATCATGAACGGTCCCCTGGGCCTCGGGGGGCCTGAAACCAGGCTGCTTAAGCGCTGGGCCGATTCGGTGCTTTTTGCCGTTCGCTGGGCAAGGACGAGGCGCAGCATTGCCCGTGGTGCTCTGGATGCAATAGGGGCCGGCGGATCCGCCACCGTTCCAGTAGGGAGTGTGCTCACCCGGGTGAACCTGAAGAGGCTAGCCGGCTCCAGGCTCGGAGACAACGCCGATCTTCTGTTGGAGAGGGTTTGAAGATGCGTGTGCGATCTTCAACAGAAGCTCCAGGGAGCGATCGAGCCCCTAAATCGAGCCAGATACACGATGATCATTGAATTTTTCGGACCTCCAGGATCCGGCAAAACAACCTTCGCACATGCGCTTGCGCAGCAGCTGCGCGGGAAAGGCTATCACGCCAAGGTCGCTCTCAGCTACAAGCCAAGCACCAGGGCCGCCAAATATGATCTCGGAATCTTTCTGTTCATATCACGGATCGTATCGGCGATGTTTTCAACAGCCAGAATACTGCTTTTTTCGGCAGGGCGAGCCGATGATATTTCCAGTTCCTTTGCAATGGTGAGGATGATACCGCCAAAAAACCGAATATGGCGCGCGCGAATCTGGCGATACATCCTGCACCTTTCGCGTTGCTGGAAGTCTGCGGAGCAATCGCCCGAAATTATAATTTTCGATCAAGGATATGTTCAAGCGATTGGTTCGCTTGCGATGTTCAATGGGAGCACCAACCCCAGAGCGCTGGAAAAGGCGCTCAGCCTCGCACCGGCGGCCGATCTCACCGTCAGGCTCTTGGTGCCAGCTGCGGTCGTGGAAAGTCGCCTTCGTCGGCGGATGGAGCTTGAGCCGCCGGCGGAACGGATTTTCGAGGCCGACTTGAGCGTTAACATGCGCTCATTCGCCGTTTTTGAAGCGATGCATGACCTCCTGACAACATCTGGCCGGGAAATCATCTCCGTCGAAAACACCGATGGTCCATCGACCTTTAAAAGTATTTGTCGGATTGAGAGACAAATACTTTCTGCATTGTCGCGCTTCGATAGGTCGGTCGGCGAAAAGCAAATTGAGTTGCCGGCTCATCGCGCAGATGTAACTGGTTCAGCAACCGCACCGCCGCGCAACAAGGACATGGGCTCGCGGCTGGCTTGGGCAAGCATATTCGCCTTGCTGATCTATATTGGTGGCGCTGGTTTGACCAGTCTTGCACAGTTGGCAATTGCACGCCTTATCGGACCTCACAACTACGGTATCTATTCCTACGTTCAGGCTTGGACGTCAGTGCTCGCCTATCTGGCAACGCTTGGCTTTAATGTATCATTGTTGCGTTTCCTCCCGGCCTATAGGGCCAGTGGCAGGCTTGATCTGGCCCGCGGGGTGATAAGATTTGCGCTGCAGAGATCGCTGATAGCGGCAACCTTGTTCGGGATGATCGGCGCTGCGTCCGTCCTGTTCCTTTCAGATCCAACGGAAAGAGGGCTTGAGACAAGCATCGTGCTCGGCATGATGGCTGTGCCCTTGGTTACGGCCTATGCTCTCGGAGCCACGCTTGTGCGTGCTTTCGGCGGCGTTGTCTCGGCGTTGTTGCCGGAGCGCATCATGCGAGACGGACTCCTGCTCGTGTTGGTAGCGCTCCTGGCATTGTCGGGATTTCGAACAGTGGATGCGCCCTCGGTGACGATGGCGGTGCTTGTGAGTTCCGCTTTCACAGCGGCGCTGGTGTTCATCATCGCGAGGAGGTTTGAACCACCCGGCCTGGGACACGCCAAGCCAAGTTATGCCTCGAGGGAATGGTGGCTTGCCGTCCCCCCGCTCATGCTCATCACTGGGCTCGATGTTTTCGTCAGTCGGGCAGGAGTCCTGGTTTTGGGCTGGACAAGCCATATTGCTGAAGCGGGTATTTTCGCGCTGGCCTTGAATGTCGCGATGCTCGTGGGCCTGTCCCGTATCGCCGTGGCAACCATGTTTTCGCCAACAGCAGCCGATCTCTACGTCAGAGGCGATCGCAGAGGCCTACAACAACTGTTCGCGCGCGCAACCCTGCTTTCTGCTGGCGGTGCCATCCTGGTGGCCGTCCCAATGATGGTGATAGTCGAGCCGTTCTTGAGCTATTTCGGTGAGGGTTATAGCGCGGGAGCGCCGATCGCACGGGTTCTGATTTTGGGATATGTCTTTGTCGCGCTGTGCGGGCCCCAACAGAATCTCCTGACCATGACTGGAAATGAATGGGCTGCGGCAACGACGATGGTAGCGGGTGCTGTGGCCAATATAATTGCCTGTGCAGCCGGAGTTGCGGTGTACGGCCTGCTTGGCGCTGCGGTGGGTGTGGCACTTGCACTGAGCATCTGGAGCATTGCCATGGCCGTCTATATCCGCAAGCGACTGAAAATCATGCCAGGCTTGGTTTTTGCCTTGCTGTCGATGAGGCCGAGCGCGGTCGATGCCCGTCAATGGCATTGGTTCTTGAGGGCGAGCAAATGAGAGCACTGTTTTGGCTACGGTGATCGCCGTCGTTCGGGCAGGAAGTCACGAAGCCCGGATCGCACAAAGGCCATAGGGCTGCACAGACGCTTCGGCGTATCTCTGTTCCGGACACCCGCGCGGGCAGCCGATACTTCGCGGGCTGTGTCCGTCATTTGAAGGATGCATCAGTTTCGGAGGCGCCCCAGGGTGTGCTCACAATCTGCGGAGCATCCATGGAACAAGCCCGAATGGCGAGCGCCTCGGCGCCTGCAGTGCGCCGTCGCTCGGAGAGATCGACGCCTGTCGAGCGCAGCCAACGCGAAACCCTCACCCAGGTCCAGGTCCTGCGCGCCCTCGCGGCTAGTTCGGTCGCGCTGCGACACGCCCAGCATGATGCGGCCACCCTGGAATTACAGGCCGGCCGCACCTTTCAGAGCTGGAATCCGATACCATGGAGCGCTGGAGTCGATATTTTCTTCGTGATTTCCGGCCTTATCATGGTGCATACGTCGCGACAGCTGTTCGCAAAGCCCGGGGGCGCGCGTCTCTTCATTTCCCGCCGGATCGCGCGAATTGTCCCGCTATATTGGGCGCTCACCTCGCTCTACATTGCGGTAGCGGTGGCCGCCCCAAATCTTCTCAACCAGAGCTACGTCGATTTCAGGTTTGTAGTCGAATCCTACTTATTCGTTCCGGCCAGTCGCCCTGACGGCGTCGTTCAGCCGGTCTACGAGTTGGGTTGGACGCTCAATTATGAGATGCTGTTTTACGTGCTGTTCACGGCGACGATCGTGCTGCCCATGCGGTGGGCAGTTACGGTCCTGCTCACGATCCTGGTTGGGATGGTGCTCTCGGGCGCTCTTGCGGCTCCTTTGCCAGAGCCTTGGGGTTTCTGGACCAATCCGATCATCCTCGAATTCGCTTTCGGCGCGTTGATCGGGGTCATGTGCGCCTCGGGCCTGCGGCCTTCCGGCCCAATCAGGGCCTGTGTCGCCGCAACGGGACTGGGTGCCCTGATGCTTGCGGCGGCGTTTCCCGATATCTCGGCCGGCCTTGGTCGCCCTGTCGTGTATGGCATTCCGGCGTCTCTAATTGTTTGGAGTGCTGCCCTGGCAGAGCCGGGTAAACTGAGGCATGACAGCCTGGCGGCGAGGTGGGCCGCTGGCGTTGGCGATGCGTCATACGCTCTTTACCTCATGCATCCATTCGTGATCCGCGCCATGCGCATAATTTTCTGGCGTACAGGCTTGATCTTTGTGCTCGGCCCGTGGGCCTTCATCGGTTCGGCCTTGGCGATAACCCTGGGCGTGGCATTTATCACCCACCGTCTGTTCGAGAAGCCGCTCACCCGCTATGCGCGGCGCCTTTTGGGGGTCGGGCACAGCACAGGGCGGCAGCTTGGGTCCCTTCCATTGCCGGCGTATCCCAAGACAGATTGAAGGCGAGCCGCGACCCTGCCACACCAAGGAAATGCCGCTGTTGTGCTCACTATGCCGTTGCCGTAAGGCCGGCTGGTCGCACCTGTCCGACGGGGCATGCATGGAATTCCCGATACCATTCCACGAAACGTTGCACGCCGTCCTCCAGTGTTGTCGCCGGTGCGAAGCCAACGGCGCGGCGCAGGTCCCTGACATCGGCGCGGGTTTCCAGGACGTCACCTGGTGGTAAAGGTACGTTGACGCGAAGGGCGCGGCGGCCAAGGGCCGTCTCGATGAGCGCGATCAGATGGTTGATTTCTTCAGGCCGATCATTGCCGATATTGTAGAGCCGATACGGCGCCGAGCTGGTGGCAGGATCGGCAGCGCGACCGTCCCAATCGGGATCCTGACACGGTGGTTTGGCGAGCACGCGAACAACCCCCTCTACGATGTCGTCGATATAGGTGAAATCCCGCCATACGCGCCCGGCATTGGCGATTTCGATCGTTCGGCCCTCGGCGATGGCATGGGTGAAAGTATAGACAGCCATGTCGGGCCTGCCCCAGGGACCATAGACGGTGAAGAAGCGCAGTCCGGTTGCGGGCAAGCCGAACAGATGGCTGTAGGAATGCGCCATGCACTCGTTGGCGGCCTTGGTGGCGGCGTAGAAGCTCACCGGATGATTGGCACCATGATGCTCGGAAAAGGGTATGCGTCGATTGGCACCATATACGGAGCTCGACGAGGCATAAACGAGATGGCTGACGCCGGCGTGTCGGCAGCCCTCCAGAACGTTGAGAAACGCGACTATGTTTGACTCCACATAGGCATGCGGGTCCACGAGCGAATGACGTACCCCGGCCTGGGCGGCCAGATGCACGAAGTGCGATGGCTGGAATTCGCAGAACAGCGCTTTCACCAGCGACCGGTCCGCCAGGTCGAAGCGCATCGGCGTGAACCTCGGCTCGGCGCAGAGCCGTGTAAATCGCGCCTCCTTCAGCTTCAGGTCGTAGTAAGGCGTGAAGTTGTCGACGCCGATGACCTCGGCGCCGAGCCGCAAAAGGCGTGACGCAACATGAAATCCGATGAACCCAGCGGCGCCCGTGACGATGATCGGCCCCGTGTGCGTAAGGTTCGACGCAGCACCATCCTGCAGCGCGTGAACGATATCCGCCAGCTTGTTGACCTTCGAATCTGCTTCGGCCATGGCAAGTCACTCCCGTTTCCAGGTTCCGCGTTCTGCGCTATCTCGGCAGCGCCTTGAACGATCGGAAATGGCGCCGCCGGCCTTGTGATCTACGCGACAGCGCGCTCAATGCGGGCCGCCGCCGTCTGAATCAAAGCGGATGCAGACAGCAGTCGATTTCTCATGGCAAAACCGAAATGCGCCCCAAAAGAGCCACTAGTTCCGCCTGACGCCTCGTGTCGGTCTTGGCGAACAGTGAGGCAAGCTGAGAGCGGATAGTCGTGCGACTGAGATGCCAACTGCGGGCGATCTCCAGGGGCGCGTCGCCATGGGCGAGGCGTAGCGCCAACTGCGTTTCCGCGCTGGTCAAACCGAACATCCTTTGCAACGTGCGAGGGTTGGCCGCCGATTTGTTATCCCGGTCCAGCAATGCGACGACGGTTGTCCCGTCCGGTGTAACGACGCCCGTCTCGTTCATGGTCACCGGCCTGTCGCCTCTGCTGTGGATCACTACCCATGAGAGTGAGCCCGGCTGGAGGTGGACCGGAACATTCGCGACCAGCCGCCTCAACCCGGCGGCAAGCTCGACGGCTGTATCAGTTGCTTCGCCCTGGCGTGCGAGGGTGTCCCGAGCGGCAGCGTTCCATTCTATTACTTTCTTGTCTCGGTCCAGGACGAGATAGCCGCAACCCATACGATCAAGCATGCCGGTGATGGATTCCAGGCTGCGTCGTCGAGATCCGCCGACCCTTGCGTCCGGTCGGTCCACAAGGCTTATCGGCCGTTCGTGGCGGGTATCGTTCAATACAATGTATTGCCTGCCTGCGAGCGTATCGTTTCGCGTTTCAATCAGTGTCATCGCTTCCACCCAACCCATTGCTACTGACGCAAATCAAATCGGTTGAAGTTGCTGCTTCAACTTGAATTTCCACATACTGCGAGAAATCTGCGAATGGTTTTTCCGCAGCGTCTCTTTGGATATACCTTTCTGAAGAGCGCTCCTGACACATGATTTTATTCGCCGGCAAAGTCATGGCAATCGGGCATTGGGATTAGGTGCCACCCCTTCGGCCTAGTCTCGACGGACTAGACCGAAAGTTGTAGTCTTTGCGCATGGGTTCGGACCTGCGCTGGCTCAAATCGAATGTGTCGAGCACTACGTTGGCTCATCTAGCTTCGCTGTTGGTGTTTGCAGCATCGATAGCATTCGAGGCGATAAGTACGGTATATGGCGGCCAGCCGTTGCCGCTTGTTGCGTTTATCCCCATAACCGTTGTCATCGTGTATCTTGAGGGCCGTTTTGTTGCCATCGCAGCAACGCTTCTGATGGCGGTCGCCGGCTTGTGGATGCGACACCTGCTGGACGGTCACCTCACTGGTGGAGACTGGACCGGGGCCGTCTTCCTCCTGGGTTCGGGTAGCCTGATCGCAGCTGTGTTCCACCGCCTGCGACAAGATCTGCACGGTGCGCTCAGGGTGGCAGAAGCGAGGCTCGCTGCCATCGACGCTGCCGCCTTGGGCTTTGCTAATACCAATCGCCATGGCGAACTGCTGCAGTCGAACAGACGGCTTTTGGAGATGACCGGCTACGCGCACAAGGAACTTGCCCAACTCGAGTTGCAGGAACTCATTGTCCCCGACGATCGAGGTACTGTGCGGAAACTTTTGGAAGATTTGGGCAATGGGACCGCGTCTGCGACGGATATCCGCGTTTTGCGCCAGGATGGCACGGCATTCTGGGCTCACCTGGCCCTGTCTTCGTCGCGGCCGGACGAGGCGCCAAATGAGAGCGTATTCGTGGTGGTTGACGATATTTCCGAGCGACAAGCGGCACGCGAGGCCCTTCGGGCTCAGAAGGAATGGCTCGATCTCGCCGTATCTGCCGGGCGCCTGGGCACATGGCAAATAGACATTGAGGATGGGACAGTCGCCGGCTCCGGCAAGTTCTGGGACATCCTTGGTCTGCCTCCGGCCCCAGTCCGCCGCTTGGAAGAACTCTCGGCCGTAATCCATCCCGTCGACTGGCCGAAGTTGTCCGCCTCGGCAAAGCCTTCATCGGCATTGAACTTTGACGTCGAGATTCGCGTCCGGCAAGTGGATGGTCACACACGCTGGATTGCATTGCGTGGACGGCAGGAAGAGCACGGCGACCGCAAAATGCGCATCGGGGTGGCGGCGGATCTGACCGAACGTCGACAAACAACTTTGCTTCGCGCCGCCGTAAAGAGACGCGAGCGCATAATGCGCGAAGAGCGCCATCGGTTCAGCAATGTGTTTCCAGTGATTAGAGCTCTGGTCAACATGATCGATATTCCCGACAATGATGTTGCCAAATACAAGGAGATGTTGATCGATTGGATTCGAACACTGGAGGCGACCCATCGCATCCTTTCTCGTCATGCCAACCTGTCAGGGATGCTCCATGAACTCGTGGACCGGGAATTGCAGCCCTTCAAGGAGACACGCGACATTACGATCAGTGGACCTTCCCTCACTGTGCCAAGCGGCGCCGCCGAGGGCTTGGCGATGATCCTTCACGAGTTGACGACAAACTCGGTGAAACATGGTGCGCTGGGTGACCCGAATGGCAAGGTCGAAGTTAAGTGGCGATTTGCATCCGAGGACGAAGGTGACGACCTCGTGTTCGATTGGGTGGAATCGGGCCGACGGAAGAGTTCAAAAGTCGTACGCCGCGGGTTCGGGTCACTGATAATCGGTGTGGACAGCACGCCGCTTGTCGGGCATTCCCCGAATATGGAAATAACCGAAGATGGCCTTCGATATTCGCTGCGTGTATCGCGCAAAGAAATTGAGGAATTTGGATTGCAATAGAGCCCCTACAAGTCGAAGCCGAATTGGCCAATTAACCGATGGTGTGGGCCCTTTGCTGCGATTTCCTGCAAGCAAACTCGGGCCGGTCCGAGGGGCATACGTCAACTCGCCTGTCTCGTCAGCCAGCTTTGGAGCAACACAGCTGCTTCGGTACGGTTTCTAACCCCAAGCTCACGCAGCACGGCTGCGGCATGGATTTTCGTTGTCGCCTCGGCAATGTCCAGATTACGGGCAATCTCCTTATTCGAGTACCCCTCTGCCATCAGCTTGAGGACGTCCTTCTGTCTAGACGTCAGCCTAGCGACGTCGCCCGAGCCCTCGTGCCGGCGGCTGGGATTTTGAACCGGAGGTGGGGGGGCATGCGATCTCTGGTCGGCAGACGTTCGAGATAGCAGAGATGGCACATAGATCCGGCCAGCGAGGATTTCGTTTACAGCCAGCACGACTTCTTCGTCGCTCTGCGATTTGACGATATACCCGTGAAGTCCGATCGAAAGCGCGGTCAGTATCTCCGAGCGGGAATCATCCCCGGAAACGATCGCAAAGCGAGTGTCAGGATAGGCAGCCATAAAGTCGCTGAGCACTTCCTGATGGAACAGCCCAGGCATGTTCAGATCGAGGATCGCAAGATCGATGGACGCCTGCTCCTCTAAAAGATTGACCGCGGCATCGAAACACGAAGCTTCGAATATTTCGGCGCTTGGAATTCCAGCCATGAGTGCCAGCCGGAGACCACGCCGATATAAGCCGTGATCGTCGGCAATGACGATCCGAGCCATGCAACTACCCCAACGCGTTACTCGGTTCCCGACGAGAAAACCCGCTGGAACCTCCCATTCGCCTATGATCGACAATCCGTGGTGGTCCTAAAATGGCGGCCATCCACTGGTCAACGCATCACAGTGATGTCCGCAGCGTCCCATCCACGCACATCCAGAACGTCTAATATAATACTAAATTGCGAAGCTCATCCATAGATTTTTAACCCTGGCGTGCGGTGCCTGTCGGCAAAACGATGCCGGTTTCCCATCTCTGGGTCCAAAGCCAGCTGTTCAGGACCATCGTAATCATGTGGCATCTGTTATGTCGCCACCCGCTGTCGCCGGACCTGTAGGCCGGTCCGGCCCTGGCGGATCGCAGCTTTCTTGAAAGCAACTGCTTTCGTTTTTATCGGCGTCATGATCAGTGCCCAATCGCGCTTCTATCGGCTGTTGATCTCGTGGCCATCTAATACCTTGAACGTTTTGGATCCCTACCATTCGAATGCACGACGACAGCCGCCCCGGCTGTCACATACCTTTTCGCATATGATGTTCGGATTGCCGCCGAGGTTTGGCCGGATTTGAGGGTGTGCCCTGGCCGGACAATGGAACACCGATCCCGAACAAAGCCAACTGCAGATCAGGAGGATCGAATGAAAGCGGTGATTCAATGTGGTGGGATGGGTACGCGCCTTCGACCGTTTACATCGGTCCTGCCGAAACCATTAATGCCGATAGGGGCCCGGCCTGTTCTTGAGTTGCTTTTGAAGTGGCTGCGGCGCAACGGCATTGAAGAGGTATATATTACGACAGGGTATCTAGGACATTTGATCCGGAGCGTCTGCGGCGACGGATCGCAATGGAACTTGAAGATCAAATATACCCAGGAAATGGAGCCACTCGGCACCGTCGGACCTCTCTCTCTGATTAGGGATGAACTGAACGAAACATTTGTCGTTCTGAACGGCGATGTCCTCACAGATCTAAGCCTGAGCCGGTTTGTAGCCGCGCACCGCTTGCATAGAGATCCCGTTACGATCGCCACGGCGTGCCGTCATATCAAGATGGACTTCGGGGTCATCGACGAGATCGACAATACCGTCCAGCTCTTCCGGGAAAAGCCGACGCTTTCCCATCTCGTCAGCATGGGGATTTACTGCATGAACCCAGATGTCCTGCGGTTCATTCCGTCCGGGATCCCATTTGGGTTCGATGACCTGATGCTGCAGATGATGCAGGGCGGCACGACCGTGCATGTTTACAAGCATGACGGTCTTTGGCTCGACATCGGTCGTGTCGATGACTTCCAGAATGCACAGGCAATTGCCTGGGAAGATCAGTCGTCCTCAATCGAGGTCGCGGCTGCCGCTGCAGCCGCATGAAAGTCTGATGCAGAGGTCTAGCCACTAACAAGGCTTTCAGGAGGTCAAGATGCTCTTGGTGAGCGCCCCGATCCTAGGCGTGCCAGAGAAGGCAGCCCTGTCGCAGGTGATTGATAGCGGCTGGCTTACGATGGGGGACAGGGTACGAGAGTTCGAACAGGCCTTTGCCAGCATGCATGGCGCGCGAGATTGCGTCGCGGTTGGTTCCTGCACCGCAGCGCTCCATCTTCTCCTCCATGCTTTGGGCATCGGCCCTGGCGACGAAGTACTGGTTCCTTCGCTGACGTTCGTGGCGACGGCGAATGCGGTGCTGTATGTAGGGGCGACGCCGGTCTTCGTCGATATCGAGTCCGTCGACGTGCCGTTGATCTCGGTTGCGGAAGCCGAAGCGCGGTGCACGACGCGCACGAAAGCGGTCATTCTCGTTCACTTCGCCGGGTATCTCCCCGATCGGGAACAATGGCAGCGGTTCGCCCGGCTTCGCGGGCTGCATATCATCGAGGACGCTGCGCACGCGCCCGGGCTTAGGGAAGTCGGGACCTTCGGCGCCGCGGCCGCGTTCAGCTTCTATGGCAACAAGAACATGACAACGGCCGAAGGGGGCGCCGTGATTGCACGTGACCCCGATCTGCTCGACAGGGTTCGCCTGGCTCGCGGGCACGGAATGACCACGGGGACGCATCAGCGGCTGAACAGTCGTACGCCGCAATATGATGTCACGATGCTTGGGTTCAACTACCGAATGGACGAGATGCGAGCGGCTATAGGCCTGGTTCAGCTGCAGAACCTGCAAGAGTGGAACGAAATCAGGCGTATCATAGCTGTCTTGTACCGACGCCTGATCGCGGACCGTTGCCCAGCTATTGTCATTCCATTTAGCGAACCCCGGACGTCGGCTTACCACATCATGCCGATCGTCCTGCCGCGCTACGTGAGCCGGCAGGATGTCATCGACGAGTTGCGGACACAGGGCATACAAACCACCATCCACTACCCGCCGGTGCACCAAATGACGTTCTACCGCGAGCGCCTTCCCGGCGTGAGTTTGCCCCACACAGAGGATTTCGCTCAGCGAGAGCTCACAATTCCGCTGCACCCCCAGGTCACTTCCGCCGCCGCCGAATCAGTCGTGGCTGCCCTGGCAGCCGCGCTCAAAACAGGCGCGCTCAAAGCAGGCGCCCAAAGAGGAACTGCTGCATGAATGCGTTAGACCCTGCCTTTCACCGGATGTTCGTTCCAAATCCTGATCACGGCTTTGCGAGACGCGCAATCGATCTTGCGGTGGCGGGCATCGCTACCGTCGCATTGGCGCCATTGATGCTGCTGATCGCCGGAGCGCTTCTGCTCGAGGGCGGTGGCTCGATCTTGTTCGCTCAGACCCGCATCGGGGCCGGCGGCCGAACCTTCCGCATGTACAAATTTCGCAAATTCGGTGTGAACTGCGGCTCTCAAGGCCTTGCGCTGACGGTCGTGGGCGATACACGCATGACCACCGTTGGCCGCTTTCTCGCAGCGACGAAGCTGGACGAACTACCGCAGCTGTGGAATGTCCTCAAAGGCGAAATGGCGATCGTCGGTCCACGACCCGAGAGCCTGGCTTTCGCCGATTGTTTCCGGGGCGAGCTTAGGGCCGTGCTGCAATACAAGCCAGGCCTGCTGGGTCCAGCCCAGGTCGTTTTTCGGCACGAAGCACATTACTTCCCCCAATCCGTGGATCCGATCGTGTTCTACCGGGAGGTCATGTTCCCCGCCAAGGCAACACTGGACCTCTCATATTATCCGCGACGCACCATCGTCTCCGACCTCGCGTGGATGGTGCGGGGAGTGCTGGCAGTGGTCGGTTGGGTTCCCGTACCGCCGATCGACGTTTGAATATCCAAGGGAAGCGTTCCAAACAGCCAAGGGAATGCGCAGTGATGAGCTACAACGGAAAAAAAGTCCTGGTGACGGGCGCGGACGGATTCATCGGTTCGCATGTCACCGAGGCGCTCGTTCGCAACGGGGCAGATGTCACAGCCCTTGCCCTTTACAATTCCTTTGACAGCCATGGATGGCTAGACGATCTGCCAGACACCATCAGCAGCCAGTTGAGGCTCGTCCGTGGTGACGTCCGCGACAGTGCGTTCCTTAACCGGATCATGCGCGGCCAAGCCGCGGTTTTTCATCTGGCTGCGCTTATTGCGATTCCATACTCCTACGCCGCTGCACAATCCTATGTGGAAACCAACATCCTAGGCACGGTGAACGTCCTCGAAGCGGCGCGCCTATGGGAGACGGAGCGGGTGATCCATACCTCGACGAGCGAGGTCTATGGAACTGCCCAAACCATGCCGATCAGCGAAACACACCCCCTGCAGGGACAGTCACCGTATTCGGCGTCCAAAATCGGCGCTGACATGATGGCGGAGTCCTACGCCAGGTCGTTCGATGTCCCTGTGGTCATCATGCGACCCTTCAACACGTATGGCCCGCGCCAGAGTGAACGCGCCATCGTGCCGACCATTATCCGGCAGGTCCTCGACCCGAAATGTCCTGCAATCATGATCGGGGATACCAGCCCGATCCGCGACCTGACCTATGTCGAAGATACCGCGACAGCGTTCCTGACCGCAGGTCTCGCCCAGCTCGAGTTCGGCCACGCCTACAACGCTGGCAGCCAACGCGCTGCGACCGTCTCGGACGTATTGGCCATTGTTCTTGAGTTGACCGATTGCAAAAAGCCGGTCCGTCGTGATGAAAGGCGCCTGAGGCCGCAAAATTCCGAAGTTCGCGCCTTGCTCGCCGACTCCTCGCGCTTTGAACGCGAGACTGGATGGCGGACACAGACCAGCCTGCGCGATGGGCTGGAGCGAACAATCACGTGGTGGCGCGAGCGCCTTAGTGAAGGCCGGGTACGGCGCGAAGTGGGTTACATGACATGACCCTGGGCGGCCGTCATGCGTTGGCGCTGTTGCTGGCTGCCGGTGCCATATCTCCCAACATCTATGTTGCCGGCGGCCGTCAAAGCAAGGCAGCGGAGGTGGCGGCCACAGCGGTCGTGAACAACCTGCCGGGCTATGTGCGCCAAACAAGGGATCCTTGGTCTGGCATGGTTTTCGCACGGATCACCAGACCGGGCGTTCTCGGCCGGGCGGGTGTATGCGGGAAGAAGTACTGCACCCACCGTTACTCAAGCGCACAGGCTTGGAATGCCGACCAGAGCCTGCTCCTGATCGCCAATGGCTGCGGTGGCCTGTGCTTTCTCGACGGACAAACCTACTTGCCTTTGTTCCACCGCAACCGCGCGACCGAATGCGAATGGCATCCCACTGATCCCGAGTTGATGATCTGCGTCGGGGGCCGGCAGATTGCGACATGGGCCCCACGTACCGATCATGAGGACGTCGTGTTCGCCTCCGGAGCGTACTCCAACCTCAAATTTGGACCCAACAAAGGCAATCCGAGCCGCGACGGCAGCCGGATTGCGGTGCGTGCAACGAACAATGACGGCCGAGCGGTGGTTTTTGGCTACGATCTCAAGCAACGGCGGAAATTCCCGGATATCGATCTTGCCGAATTCCCGGGAACGACCGGCTCCTGCTCGATCTCACCTCTCGGAATCAACATAGTGTGTTCCCAGCAATTACCGGACGGAATCGAAGCGAGTTTCGTCTTCTCCATCGACGGCATATTGGGCCAGAAGTGGATGGAGCACCATCGACCGGGCCATGGCGACATGACGGTCGATTCCGACGGAAGCGAAATCTATGTCGGGATCAGCAAATCGGATCCTGACAAATATCAGGTGATCAAGCGCCGCTTGGCTGATGGCAAGGCTACCTCGCTGATGAAATATGGCGAGGCCATGCATGCGTCACTCAGGTCGCTCGGCAGGCCCGGTTGGGTGTTTCTGAGTTATGGCGGCACGCCAGCCGAACTATCGCAGCACCCGGATTGGGCGCCTTACGCTCAGCAAGTCATTGCTCTGCGTCTAGACGGCAGTGGAGAGGTCCGCCGTGTCGCAGACACGCACAACGCGCCCTTCGACTACTGGAGCGAGACGCATGCCTCTCCCTCTCCGGACGGCTCCCAGGTGGTCTGGTCCAGCAACTGGGGCGTGCCCGGTGGCCCGGTATACGATTTCGTTAGTCGTGTTGAATGGCCTTTGAAGCCGGTGTTCGACCGGAAGGAGATTGTCGCAAATGACCTTCAGTAGACGATACGTTCTTGGCGCAGTCGTGATGATGTCGCTAACCTCGATGGCTTGCGCAGGCGAGGTCGAGCCCTATCAACTCTCACCTGGCGATACGGTCGAGATAGGAATAGCGCCGATCCCTGATCGGACGCAGCGCGCCGTAGTCCAGATGGATGGCAATATCGCCCTTCCGGAGGCTGGAATGATCATGGTCGCAGGCCTGACGGCGTCCCAACTGCAAAGGCGCATGCAAGAGGTCTTGCCAAGCAAGATTTTTCACGTGCGTCTGACTGATGGGCGGGAGCAGACAGTTACTGTCGAGCCCGACGATGTCACAGCGATCATAGCGGACTATCGCCCGATCTATGTAACGGGCGATGTGCTCACCCCGGGACAACAGGCCTACCGTCCGCTCATGACTGTACGGCAGGCGCTGGCCGTTTCCGGCGGCTTCAGTCTTTTGCGATCACGGGCAGGCCAGGCCGGGCCTGATCCGGTTGATCTCAAGCGCGATTACGAAATGCTCTGGGGAGATTACACGAAAGAATACCTTCACGCCGCCCGCATTCGCGCCGAGCTTCAGGGCCAGGCGGATTTCGACAAGAAGACACCACAGGGATCACCTCTTTCGCCGAGCGTTGTAGCCGCGATGGCACAGGCTGAAGCAGAGGCGCTGAAGGTTGCGCTGAGTGATTTCCGGCAAGAGCAGGATTTTCTGGAGAAGGGCCGGACGGACGCTGCCGAGCAAATTGGCGTTTTGCAGAAACGCGAACGAGTCGAGGGCGAGAGCGTGAAGGCGGATGAGCAAGATTTGGCGCGAGTGACGAAGGCATTCGATGCAGGCAATCTGACCAACACCCGGCTCGCGGATGTCAGGCGCGCGTTGCTTTTATCTTCAAGCGGCGCGCTTCAAACCTCGGTCGAACTGATGAGGGCGCGACGCCAGCAGGAGGACTTTGTCAGACAGCACGAACGCAACGACAATCAAAGAAGGATTGGCTTGCTGACGGATCTGAAGGACACCAACGCTCGGCTAGCGGATGTCACCGCCAGGCTCCATGCCGCCAGCGAGAAGCTGCAGCCGACCGGAGCATCCACACAGCCATTGCCGATTGCCGGCGAAACGGTACGGGCCCAGGTGACCATCGTGCGCAAGATCGGCAATGAATGGCGCAAGCTGTTGGTTGACGAAGATGCGATTGTGCTGCCGGGGGATACTCTCGAAGCCAGATTCAGCAGTGAACTGCAAAGTGTGGCAGTCCAATAGGGCGTCAGCGCAGTCCGTGCGGAGCTTACTGTTCTATCGGGGGGGCGAACCCAACTGAACGGAGATCCAAGGTGAGGCGCATTTTCAACCAGGGAGCGACCCTGACACCCTCAACGAACGCGGATCAGATGACGCAGTCTGCAAGTTATGCTTCCCATATGCCGTCAGCGCGAATTGTGCGGTCCAGGTCGCGCGCCGGTGAGTCCGGAAATTGGCAGGAATTTACGTCCAGCAAGGAGAGCAATGCGCAGGGCGGCTGGGTGTCGGACGGCTATAGGACCAGCCATTGCGCGCCCGGCTACGGCCTACATTACAACAAAACGCACAGTTTCGGCTATTATGGCGCGCTTTGGGAGAACATCGAAAAGCCCCTGATCCTCGACGTTCTTCGCCCCTTGAGCGGAGCGAGCCGAAACTGCCTCGATTTCGCATGCGGAACAGGTCGCATCGCCGAGGTAGCCGCCGGCCTCTTCAGCGAGGTGGTTGGCGCCGACGTTTCCAGAACTATGCTCGACAGCGCTCAAGTACCGCCCAATGTGAGTTTGCGTCACGTCGACGTGACAAGGGAGAATTTGGGTATGACGTTCGATGTGGTAACCGCATTTCGTTTTTTCCTGAACGCAGAGGATGAACTGAAATGGCATGCACTGAAAGCGATCAATGAGCACCTGAAAGATGGCGGGCGGCTTGTGTGCAACGTTCACATGAATGCGACGTCGCCCGTCGGCCTGGCGTGCCGGCTGCTCAATCGAGTGTCTGGACGCACAATTCGCCACACGCTGAGCGCAGCGAGGTTCAAGGCCCTCCTGACTGCCTCGGGATTCACCGTCGAGCAGACGATACCGTACGGTTACCTGCCTCGGCCGGGAAACCTGTTGCCAGGGTTCTGTGAAATGATGATGCAGCCTGTCGAGAAGGCCTGCAGAAGGCTTTGCGTTCCTGGCCAGCTGGCGCAACACTTCCTGGTTGTTGCGAGGAAGCGCTAAATCCCGAGAAAGCCCCGAAAACGGCAGGCAGCGGTTTTCTTGGGGTGGCTCGCCCGGCATGAAACCCCGTCTAAATACGGTGGAACGGCAGTTTTCCCCCGATTTAATATGTGGGTTCCGGGTTTCTCGGGTCAGCGCCACGATTTTGCTACATTTTGACTAAAGTCCAATCATGTTAGTGGGGCGTAATATTAGAAGGCTAAGGGGATACGCTCCTGAACAGCAAGAGATTGTCCGTGCCCAGTGGGGCCAGTGAGCTTGCGCAACGATCTCTCACGGGAGGTCGAAACCCATGAACCCTGGTGGAAGGAGTTCGTCGGATCTGCGAGGCGCAATGCTTGGGACCGTGCCTGGCCTGGTAGGCGTCGGCGTCTTCTCGGCAGTCATAAACCTTCTCGCCCTGACCGGCTCGGTCTATATGCTGCAAATTTACGATCGCGTTTTACCTTCGCAGAGCGTTCCGACGCTTGTCGGGTTCACCATCGGAATGCTGGGTCTTTACGCTGTCTACGGGCTGCTGGATTTCGTGCGGCTGCGCCTGCTGGTTCGAGTGGGCAATCGTGTCCATAGGAATTTGAAGCAGAGGGTGTTCGGCCTCTCGCTGTCCTTGCCGCTCATTGGCGGGCAGGATGCGAACCGGATACAGCCCCTCCGTGATCTCGATCAGCTACGCGGCTTCCTTTCCGGAATGGGGCCGACTGTCATCTTCGACGCGCCGTGGATTCCATTTTACCTGCTGATCATCTATTTCCTGCATCCCGCGCTCGGTGTGTTGTCCACAAGCGGTGCGATCATTGTCGTGCTGCTCACGGTCATGGCGGAAGTTCTTGGCCGCACATCGGTGACACGCGCGTCCGAGACGCTGGTGTCGCAGCGCAATCTCGCCGAATCCGGACGCCGCAACGCGGAGATCGTACGCGCGATGGGCCTTTCCGCACGGCTTGCCCACCGCTGGGGCGAGATCAATAACGCATATCTGAGGCACCAAGAGAAGCTTTCCGACGTCGTCGGCGCCACCGGGGCACTCTCTAGGGCACTGCGTTTGGCCTTGCAGTCCTGCGTTCTTGGACTGGGTGCCTACCTGGTGATAGGAGGCGAAGCCTCGCCAGGCGTGATCATCGCATCCTCCATCTTGCTGGGCCGCTCATTGGCTCCTGTTGACGCCGCTATCGCGAACTGGCGAGGCTTCGCCGCGTTCCGGCAAAGCTATTCGCAACTGGCAACGGCCCTGGCCGCTTTTCCTGACCGGGACGAACATATGGAACTTCCGCGCCCCCAAGCGGAGCTTGCGGTCGAGGACCTGACTATAGCGCCACCGGGCCAGCAAAAACCGACGGTAGCCAATGTCAGCTTCCGCCTGGCTGCAGGGACGGGAATGGCCGTTGTCGGCCCGAGCGGTTCTGGCAAAAGCACGCTTGTGCGCGCGCTGGTGGGCGTCTGGCAGCCACTTCGCGGCACGGTGAGGCTGGACGACGCCTCGCTTGACCAATGGGACCAAGAACGTCTTGGCGCACATATTGGCTACCTGCCCCAGGACGTCGAACTGTTTGATGGAACGGTTGCCGATAACATTTCGCGATTTGGCGGGAAGGGCGACGCCAAGGGCGTGCTTGCAGCTGCCAAGGCAGCGGGCGTCGACAAAATGATCCTGCGATTGCCGAACGGTTTTCAAACTCGCATGGGCGAGGGAGGAACAGCGTTGTCGGCTGGACAGCGGCAACTCGTAGGGCTTGCCAGGGCACTTTACGGCGATCCGTTTCTCGTCGTTCTGGACGAGCCGAATTCAAATCTGGACGTCGATGGCGATACCGCCTTGGCCGGCGCGATCCTGGCAGTGCGCAGACGTGGAGGCATCGTCATCGTAGTTGCGCACCGTCCTTCTGCCCTTACCAACATCGACAGGGTACTCGTAATGTCCAATGGGATGCTTCACGCCTTCGGCTCACGCGAGGAGGTCCTGGCCAACGTCATCCGCCCCTTTGCTGCGCCTGTTGAACGCCCGGCAGCGGCCGTCGCGATGCACAAAGGGGTGAGCGGTCATGCATGAGGGATATTTTTTTGTCTGAGGCGACGATGGCTCCATCGGCCCCGATCGGCAATGGGAGCCGGCGCAACGCGATGATTTCGGGCACGCGCGATGGAATCAGGGCCAACCTGATCCTGGGGGCGGCGGTCACGGTTACGTTAATTGCCGGCGGCGGGCTCTGGCTCGGTCTGACCAAGATTGCTGGCGCGGTAATTGCGCCGGCGACCGTGGTGGTCGAGAGCAACATAAAGAAGGTGCAGCATCTGACGGGCGGCACGATAGGTGGCATCTTCGCGCAAGACGGGGATCATGTACGGGCCGGCGATGTGATGGCACGGTTGGACGACACACTGACACGGGCCAATCTGCAGATAATTAGCAAGGATCTTGATCGGGCAACGGTTCGGCTTGTGCGGCTGGAGGCAGAGCGGCAAGGCCTGTCGGAGATGCAGCTTCCGTTCAGCCTTCAAGCGCGAATGGGCGAGCCGGAACTGGCTGCCCTGGTGAACGGTGAGCGCACGCTGTTCGAAAGCCGCGCTACGGCCCTCAACGGGCAGAAGGCACAATTGCAAAGCCGCTCAAAGCAACTCGAACGCCAAGTTGAGGGCCTCAAGGCGCAACAGACCGCGGAAGAACAATCCGTGGTCCTGCTGGATGGCGATCTTGTCGATGTACAGGCGCTTTTTACAAAGAAGCTGGTGTCCAAAGAGCGACTTAGCAACATCAGGCTGGATGCCACCCGGGCGCACGGAGAATCGGGGCGCCTCGCAGCGGCAGTTGCCGAGGCGCAGGCCCGGATCAGCGAGACCGAATTGCAGATTCTTCAGCTCGATGAACAAAGGCGTAGTGACGTAACGAGCGAACTTCGTGAAACGGAAGCCAAGCAAACCGAACTCAGCGAGCGCAAGGTTGTGGCACAAGACGAACTGGCCAAAACCACCATCCGCGCTCCGCAATCGGGAACGGTACAGGAATCTTCCATTCACACGATCGGCGGCGTGATTGCCGCGGGCGAAGTTCTGATGATGATCGTCCCTGACACCGGCAACCTTGTGGTCGACGCGCTGATTGCGCCGTCGCGCATAGATGACGTTCGTCCAGGTCAGCGGGTCTCGATCCGGTTTCCGGCTTTCGACGCCGGCACCACGCCTGCCTGCCAAGGGTCTGTCAAGCGCATCTCGGCGGACCTGATAAAAGATCAACAGCGCCAGCTTTCTTATTTCTCGGCGCGCATCAATGTCGAAGACAAGTCCACCTGTCTGACCGATGCCAAAGTGCTCAAACCCGGTATGCCAGCGGAGGTTCACATAAGTACGGACGAACACAGCGTCTGGTCTTATCTGCTGAAGCCGCTTACCGACCAGATGTCGAGGGCTTTCCGGCAATGACATGGCGGCTGTGAGCGGTCGACCGCGGGAACACGGCAGGCGTGCTTGCTGACATATTAGGGTAGGCGACGTGATGCCGACAGGGGTGACGCCTGCGGCCGACGCGCGAGGCTCGTCTGGGACATTGTCCCGGCTACAAGGCCCCAACAGGATTTTCCTGGCCGCCTCACCAAGTCCTGCCCCGACAACAGCGTTAGGGTCCTGTCATCTTTTGCGCAACAAACAGCGCATACCGTTCCACGATCATCAACATGGGCAATTGCCTCACGAGGAGAGGTTCTTTGCTTCCTACGACGCGGCGAGGGCCCTGCGGCGGACACGGCGTGCGGCATGCACCGTTCGGTCTGCAGTCACCGCTACATTTGCCACGTCAGACGTATGCGGCAAGGCGTTCGCGCTTCCATGCGACCTCTTGTAGGGCAGCAATTCCCTGACCCGAGCATTGACCGAGGCAATTTCGACCCGCAAGTCCTCGCATTCCTGCCGTCTCACATCGAGTTCAATCTGATCGGACGCCTGCTGCATGGACAGCTGTGCAAAATCTGCGGCGATCTTGGAAAGGTTCACCTTGTTGATTTCGGCCTCCTCGGTGAGTGCGGCCAACCTTTCGTCGGTCACCTGTTTTTCCGCCAGGGCGTCGCTCCATTGTAGCTGGAGCCTGGCGATCTCGGCCGCGGCCTCGTTGTTTGCGATTGAGGCGAGTTCGAAGCGCGATTGGAGGCTTTGAACTTCTGAGCGCAATCCTCGGTTCTCAGCCTGGCAGCGTTTAAGCTCGCCATCCATGTCCGCCTGCATAATCCTGGCTGCTTCGGTCACCTCCCATAACTTCGCCTGCGCAACCTCGAGTGAGGTGTGCAATTTGATTGCCTCTTTTTCGCTCTTGCCGAGCGCACTCAGCATTTCGGAATTTCGCGCAGCTTCGTTGGCATGGATCGTCGAGAATGCATCCAGCCTATGCCGTGCCTCTTCCTCCCGCTTCATGGCCTTTTCCAGGTCAATAGACAGGCTCACATTCTTTTCACGCAGCTGTTTGTTCTCTCGGGAGCGCCTGTCGGCCTCGACATTTGCGGCGGCAAGCATGTTCGTGAGGTCGCCAAATTCCGCTTCGTTCTTTGTGGTGTTGTTCGCCGCTTCGACCAGCTCCAGCCTTGCCGCGGCCAATGCGCCACGGAGCACTTCGCACTCCTGAACAAGGCTTGCCTGGCGCTGCTGCAATGTCTCGACCGTGCCTTGACGCTCACAGTACCGTCTGTTCAGGTCATTGAGTGTTTCCGACAAGCTCCTTTGATCTGCGATCAGATTTTGATTCGCCAACTCCAGTTCGTTCGCACGGAGAATGTCCGCGTGAAGGATGTGAAAAAACTCGAACGTCAGTTGACATGTGCTTGTAATTTCGGAGATTTTTGCGTTGATCTCCTCGAAATGGAGCTTGGCATCGTGGAACAAGCCGTTAAACGAGCTCACGGCAGCAATTCGGCTCTGCGTGTGTGAGGTCATCCGATGCGCTGGTATCGGCGAGCTATCATCGTCGTCGCCGGCACCGTCCTCGCTTGGTACGCTGTCATCCTGTTCGTTGTTGTCGCCTGCCATGTTTGGCACGTCGGCGACATCCTCCAAATCGAGGCACTGGTCGACAGCGTTAGCCAAGTCAGCTTCGAGATCGTCGAACGACCTCTCCACATTGTCCTCGGCGCGTCTGATCAAATCCCTGAACTTCATGACTTCATCCCCTGCAGCCGCATGCCCGGAACGATTGAGGCATGAGGACTGAGATGCTTTTGTATCGAGAGCTCAACTCAGCGTCTTCGTTCAATCAAACGATGCCAGGGCGCCGGCGCCGCGAGGAGCCGAGAGCTGCGATTGGAAGGCCCTACATCGGTCTAGGTGCCTGCTGACTTGAGGACTGCGCGGCTCCCCTTCTTGCCATCGTCTTGGCGTCAATGGTGTGTTGCCTGGGCACATTAACGCTCAGGTGCAGAAGCCCCGACGAACGGCCCGGCACAGCCTCTTGTGGGGCGCATCAGGCGGCCGGGCCTAACCGGCGGTTGAGTGTTTTGGTTTGCCGGCTGACTCACCATGCGACATTGGCGAGGCAAGCGCATCATTCGAACGAATTGGGGACCGGCCGCCTGGCCGCTCAATCACACTAAGCTTCCGTTGCCGGAGCTGGCGACGAGGTGCTTTGCCTTGAGCCTTGGTATGCTACATACGAAGCGGCAATACGCGCCGGCGGAGCAGTGGCCCGACCCGTCAAACTAGCGCTGCAAAATGCGCGGCAGAGATATCCGAGAATATTGTCCAATCAGCGGTATGAGATCGAAGGCGGGCGATCTTGCTGAACTCCCAAACAATCCCGGCGTATATGTGTTCGGCAAGGAGGATCTGGAAACCATTGCGACATTGCCGAGCGGCACAATCTATGGATCATCAGCGATGAGGTTTACCGCAGCACAATATTCAACGGCGAGTTCCTCTCAACAGCATCTGCAGGCTAGGATGGACGCTTGGGCCGGTCTTGGCATCAGTTTGGAAACTCTTGCGCAATGCATGCTTTTCGGATCGCCGACCTGTATTCAGGATGCCGCAGCGGTGGCTCTCGATGAGGCGGTGACGAAGAGATGCGTTTTTCTCAAGCGAACTGAAGCGCAGACGCGATCATGTGCGCGATCGCACACGAAAGTTCTGCTTCTTTTCTTTTTTAGTTCCGACGACAGAGCCGCCGGCAGCCCTTTTCGGACGCCCTTCTGCCGCTGATTTGACCATTGCTGTGCGGATGTTCGCCGGGATATCCGTGAACCTTATCGTCCGCTGCGGCGCTCAGTTTGCATGGGGCTCTTGGAACCGTTCCGAACTTTCTCCTTGCGCCTCCGATCGAGTTGCGCGTGCTCATGCGGGGCGCTGAGGTGTCTCGATCCGCAGTGGCACGGCCATTATGCGACGAAGCCGATCAGCTTAGTTGAAATTTGTCCCCAGCGGACGGGAACGACGCTTGGCCATGTTAGTTGATGTGAATGGAGCAGCTAAGAAAAGATCTGGCATTGCTTACGCGACCGGGCTTCTGGATAGCTTTCGGCATTTTGTTGCTGCTTTACGGGATTCAGGTCTTTTTTCTAATTCGGGCATGCCAATGCCTTTAGCCTGGAACATCGATCCCCCTAGCTGGAACGCGGTCTGTCCATCTCCCGGCGGCTGCGGCGATAGCGTTGATCAACGATATATTCATTTATAAGCCTGCTATTCCCGGGGATGCCGAGGTTGGCAGCGCCTGCATCGTTGATTACGCACGTGGCGCTCCCCTCAAGATAGGTGGTTACCATTCTCGCGCTGCCGGTGAGCATTGGAGCCCGCACTGTGTTGGACGTGCGCTCATGCGTCGGGAAATTTCTTATAGACAGGGGAGGGTCTGTCAGGCTGGAAAATCACAAGCTGCCCCGCGAATGAGGAAGCAAAAAAGGTGCAAGACCAGATCGATTTCTTCCGGGCAACTCGGTCCTCGCATCATCGCCGATCAGCGGCCGTACCGTCGAGAACCAAAATGCGCACGATCTCAGCCGGTCGGCTTCGACCAAAACATGCGGACTACCGGACGGGGACAGTCGGTGCCGCGTCCCGTCCTGTGGCCGGCGCTATGCTGACGCTCCTACGGTATCCCGTTCACCGCCCGCGGCAGGAGGGCGAATTTCCTCCGTCCTGCGCGGGACAACCGTCCACTGTTGCGGCCGCACGCAGGACTGCGGCTTATACGCCGTTCTTCCTTTGAGCGGCGTCCAGTTCGCAGGGCTAAATCACCATTGGTATGCAGACGAGCCTCTCGGCGTCTGGACAGAGATCAATTGCGCTTTGCACCAGGGTTCCTGGATCGTAAGCTCCAAACACGCTGCAGTCGCCTAATATGGTCCACTACGTTGGCCGGCTCATACGGCTTCGCAAGGTGCGGGCCTTCCTGACAAAGGTCGCCCGCCGCGATCGCAGTTCGTTCTACTGCGGCAGAAAGCACTATTTTGACCTCGGGCTTGTTCTCGCGAACCCACTTCGACAGTTGGAACCCGTTCATGTTGCCCGGCAGGTCAACGTCACACAAGACGGTGTCCACACCGAACTCCGCATAGTTCAACGCTTGTTGCGCCTCACGTGCGAAATGGGCCTCAATCACCCTGTAGCCACAGTGGCGGAGATAGTCCGCGATGACGCATCGGGCGATGACGTCGCCGTCAACCACGAGGATCGTTTGGCTCTGTTGGTCCGGGGCTTCCATTGACGGAGAACGGTCAGCAACCGGCAGGGTTCCACGCATCATGACCTGCGCGGGATGCCGACCGAAGATCGCGGCGAGATCCTGCACGAAATGATCCCTGCCGGCGGGCGCATTCAATTCAGCGGAGCGATGCCGCACTGGTGACGCCGTTTGCCACCTGGTCGACGAGACGGGCTAGAAGGCATGGTCTCGAAGCTCAAGGGCAGTCCATATCGCAGCGGCAAACGAGCGCTTGGCGCAAGATCAAGTGCTTTGAGGAAAAGGAAATGCAAATCATCGGTGCACAGCGCGAGCGCGGCAAAGCTACCCACGTGATCATGGCTGAAAAGGGCCTCTACAAAGGCGGCGCACTCGTCAACTTCAATGCCGCTGAGCGGCAAGCGCTTTGGGATCGTGTCCAGGGCAAGGTTGGCGGCCCGGTCCCGAAGGGACATAAAAAGGAAAAGGCCGAGTGGCTGAAGCCCGGACTGGTTGGCTGGGTCGAGACCCTCAAAGGCGAAGAGAAGCTGCGGCACGCAAGGCTGCTGGATTTCCGGGAGGATGATGCAAATGGCCATGCCTAAGAAAGATCAGGAACGCGCCACCTACGCCTGGATGTACGGCGCCCAAGCGCGCAAGGATGGCAAGGAGCGTGAGGTGCCAGCTTACTGGCAGGAACATGCCGACGCGTGGCAGCGGGGCTTTGACGGTGTGGCGATGGACGGTTTTGGCAAGACCAAAACCGTCAACGACGAGATGGAGGCCGAGGTCGACGAAGCTGCCGTCGAGCGCCCCGACGAATAGCCATTTTGCCGTATGCCGTATGGTCGTTTTTAATTGGAGAAGGGTTTCGTTGGGCCTATAAAGATTGCGTTTACCATTGCCTTTTTAGGGAGAATGCGATGGTTGCAACGCCCATAGAAATCGCTCAAGCCGCTACTGCGACTACGGCCACCTTGCTGAAGTGGCAGAAGTCCATGGAGGAACGCGCCACGTTTCGCCAGAACATGGATCAATCGCGCAGGGCGATCCAAGCCTCACGCGAACTGCTGAAGCGCCTTCGCCAACGTCATCGCGACGAGATGTCGGAAAGTTCGGAAAATGCCGACCCGTCTACTGCGCCGATATCGCAACGCGCCGGCAGCTAGCGGGAGGCGACCAGAGCCGATGTGATGGGGAAAGTTTCACTGGCCGTTCCTTGGGTGGGCAGGCAAGTTAAACTTTGTCAACGAGCGGCCTTTTTCGCGCTCGCGGAAGTGCCACGTGGCTTTCGACCAGGCGCACGTGCTCGGCGTCGACAGTCACCAATGGCCGGAGGCTGACGGTTACCTTGTCCCCGTCGATGCGTGTGACAGGGCCGATCAATTCCATATGCTGGCCAATTACAGCCTTCGAAGTCGAATCGACAACAGAATGCGGGAAGTCGTAGGAGGGGATCGTCACGCTTATGCGATCGGGCGTCACCCGGCTGCGCACAATCGCCGTGACTGCGACCTCGTCGCCAACTTTGATACTTCCCCGAGCCATGCCCAACACTTTGGAGCAGCCGGCACCGGCGTCAAGATGAGGGGGAGCTAATAAAACCCCTCCGCGCCGCGATTGTGACGCGGGGCGATCCGATCGCCGCCAGCGACTTAGCAGACCAATTGACGACAGCGGCCGAGAAGCCTGGCATCCCTGCCGACCAAATCAACGGCGAAATCGAAAGCGTCTTCGAACTGCTCTTAGAGGTGATGCGGCGCGAGAGTTGCGCGAGGAGAACCAGCCCGGAGGCTTCTCCGGGGCTGTGCCGGTCCTGTCCCGTTCCAGCGGATGAACTGCGCCTTCTGGCCGGTGACCGTCTCAATCGACTTCAACAGGGGTCCATGGGCCTCAGGTAGAGCTTGGCAGTGCTCCCTGTGGTACGCCAGGAGCGGCCCGGCGATGCTCTTGTGCAGCGCTTCGGCTGCCGCCAGGAAGCGCTCGATTTCAGCCCGGGAAAGCTGTTCGGAAGGTTTGTTCTGGCCATTGGCGCTCTCCATTGAGGGCGTCGCCGCAACGAGGACCATAATCCTACATGCCAGGCCGTCTGACAAGCGCCTCGCCGGCCTTACCCGAAGGAAGACGCAGGGCCACGGCGCCAAGCGGAGCCATCAGGAGCAACCCGCAAAGATGAGCAACGGCAGGCCCGGCGACCTCCTTTGGCACACGGGACAAACAAGAAGGGCGCCGAGCCTTACCGGCGCTGCTTTGTGAGGGAGACGACGCCGGATGATGAGAGTATGCGATCATGATAATGTCTGCGAACCATGCGAATGAAGGAAAGCCGCGTGGCAGTGCCAATCAACGACGTTGAGACCAAGGTCGGCGGGTGCGATCAGGTTCGGACCATGATGACGGGCTGGTTGGCCTGCACATGGTGGTGGCTACCGCGCTACCGCCTTGCTTTGCGCCAGCCGGCGGCCCATGCCTCTGCCTCGCTGCACAGCCAGCGCTCGCTGTACTGAAACTGATCGTCGTCTTCCAGTAATGCTCCTGCCCTGGAACGTGATAAATCGCTCATCGGTACTGGTGGAAATGTTGCCCTTGATATCGCAGCTCCCCGCGCCGGCCGTGCGGGTGCCACTCAGCCAGCCAGCTGGGATGAGCCGGTCAGGGAACCATCACCAGCGCCGGCAGATATTGCCGTCGCCACATCCACCGCCCCTTTGCGTTTTTGCGCCAGCGGTCGGCCTGATCCGCACCTTGATGACGCTGGACTTTGCCCACGCCCTCTCCCCCGAGTGCAGAATGCTTCCAAAGCGGTAGCGAGTCCAGACCGGAACATTAGCGCCGACTAACGGTTAGTTCGGCAGTGTTCCGAACCGTGATTGGTAGAGCGTTGGTGGCGTTTCATCTTGTCTATTTTTCCGGCCTGACGGCAGACCAGCTGCTAGGCAGCGCCGTTTCTATGATAGTGTGTTTGCTGCTTTATCACGCTCTGGCTACGGACCCTAACTGATGGTCCACTTCCCGGCTACCCGGCAATCGAAGGTCGCGCGACGTTCCCGACTTTTTCAGCATGATGAGAAGCGCCTCTAGGATTTGTTGTGCGCCCGTAGCCAGTGCCCATGCATTCGCGACGATCTCTTGCTGACGCTCTGTCATCCCGCCCTCCTAAATATGTGGTCGGAGCGTGCTTTAGAAAGCTTCGCCCCAGCAGGGGCATGCTTGACGATTTCGGCGAACAGAAAAAGTCGCCGGCTCCGCCCGACCAGGCCGGGATGGTCGTTGGGAAATTTGTTGACGGCGCTCGTGTTCACTTCACGTCCAACGCGGTTGAACTGCAGCTGACCGTCGATGTCGTGGCTGAGAATGTCCTTGAGGCTGGTCCTTTGGTCCCCTGGTCCAGCCAGGCGTCATAGTATGCCTGGTAGAGAATGAGAGGCTGTTGATCATGCAACTGCTTCATCGGTTCTGCGGCAGGCTTTGTGATGATGGTGCAGCTGGTTATGTCGAGATTGGAATTGTAAGCCCAAAGTCCGGCGAACGAGAAAGGCGCGTGGCCTGGCTGGGGCAAAACGCGCAGCGAAGGAGAGGCAATGAGCGCGTTCGCTATTGTTCTCCCTGAGCAGCACGTTCACGCGGCGGGTGCTCGGCCGGCAATCTAGGGAGCATGGCAGTTGCCGGCGCGGTTGATGTCGTCGACAATATCGTGCCATTCTACACCGATGCCTCGATGAAGACACTGAAGTCCATGCCCGAGTTCAAGGCGGTCTTCATGGCCGAGCCAAAGCCCATGCGCGAAATGATCATGCGCGAATGCAATGACGCGGCAATGAGCAAGCCCTACGCCGAGTTCTGCGCCGACGTGAATTCCCTCCGCGGAATGCAGTAGGTCATTCACGGCCGCGCAGTTTGACGACGAGGTGGGCGAATTGCCCTTATCACAATGACTCTCAGCTTCCGCCGGCAACAGCGTAATGCCAGCGGTGACCGATGCCGGCCCAGAGACTCCCCGGGCCGCTCCTCCCCAGCCTCCAGGCGAGCAGGCCGGCATCGGTCAGTAAGGTCCCGTCGGTGTGCAATATATCGTTGACGCCACGAATTGCGGACGTTCGAAACCGGTCATTGGCCATTTCGTGTGACCAAATTCCGCGACTGTTTACTTGCGATCACAAGGCCCCGCAACCTGGAGGTTCCGAAGCGCCATACTGGAGTAGCATTGGCGTGGTCACGCGATTTGAACCCGACAACGGTGCTTGAACCAGACCAGGTTAAACGTCCGTTATCGTTTTGCGCCAGAAGCGGCCAGTCAGCTTCCGGCCAAATGCGGCAGCGCTCATACTACCATGGTCAAATACAGCTCTCATGGAACTAGTTGTCTTCTTGGCCTTTGGTTCGCCAGACCATACGAGAGAATACGAGAGAAACGGCTTGGCGAACCAACCACTGACGTACTGATTTCCTGTAGAAAACGCTGACCCTCCGGGCCCACAAACTTACTACATCAATGGATTACGCTTAATTCTCAAAGTTTGAATTGAGCGTTATTGGCTAAGTCTTTCCGCTAGAGTGAAATGGCTTTGGGCCTGTTCGTCAATTTGTCGGTCTTTCGTTGGCGCCTGTCACAGTAGCTAAGCCTCCCGGTCTCGAAAGAACCTGCAACGATGCGTGCGGTAATCGGCGGCAACCACGTGCAATTAGGCGGGTTCTGAACTCCGTATGGCGAGGACACGTATGAAGACGACTACCTGGGCGCATCCAGATCGTCATCCATAAGAATACGCTCGGCCTCGGATCGCCAAGATCTATGGCCTTCCGCATGCGATGACCGATGCCGGCATTTCCTATGGGTTTCACGGGCTTACCTATAGCCATATCGCTTCGCAGCTTCGGACCCGCTACGGACCCGCAGCTGGCGGCAAGGTGATCGTCGCCCATCTCGGCAGCGGTGCCAGTCTGTGCGCCATGAATGCTGGAATAAGTGTTGGGTTTTCGACATTGGACGGCCTCGTCATGAGCACGCGTTGCGGCGCGCTCAATCCTGGCGTCACCCTCCATTTGCTGAATGACCGGAAGCTGCAGACGGACGATTGGTCACCCTTCTCTACGAGCAATCCGGCCTGCTCGGAGTGTCAGGGATATCCGGTGATATGCGGACGCTAATCGACTCCGATGATCCTCTTGCCGCCGAAACAGTCGATCTCTTCGTCTATCGTATCGCACGCGAGATCGGGTCGCTGGCCGCTGCGATAGGCGGACTGGACACGCTGGTGTTCAAGGCAGGCCTAGGCCAAAACGCCCAATATATTCGAGAGAGGGCCGGGGCTGTGGCCGGCTGGCTTGCGGTTAATATCGACCACAAGCTGAATGGACGAGGCGACGAGGTCATCAGCCTTGCTGGTTCCGACGTCGACGTGCTTGTGATCCCCACGGATGAAGAGAGAGCCGTGGGGATCCAGCTGCTATCTGTGCGCCCTCAAGCTTTGTCGCTCGTGCCCTGAGCGCCGAACCTGATGCTACTCGCGCGGCGGGTGTCTCGACCTGTCAGGAGTTCGGCGGCAGCAGCATGGTCCGATAGCCGGCCATCAAGGCGATCAAGGTTGCTGCAACCAGCGGCAACCAGAACTTGGTCGGTCCGGCAAATACTGCCAGCGATGCGCGGCGATGCCGTCAGCACCGTCAGGAACCAGACCTCCCACGGGTTGAAACCGCCCATGGGTCAATCGTCCGGTTTGGCAACAAGGGCCAAGATGATCGCTGCCGCAGCCGTGCGGCAAGACATTTGCGGCGGTGTTCCTCCGGCAACGACTTGTTTCAGCTAGTTGTGGAGGTGCGACAATTGAAATCCGGGCTGGCGTTCGACGCCGGATAACAGCGATTCCGCCGATCGGAACATGTCCTCGAATTCCAACTCGTTTTCAAACACCACGCCGCCGACGCTGATGGTCAGCGTGTCCGCGGTTCCTTTTGGCGCGAAATAGGCTTGGGCCACGCGCGCCCGGATACGGTCGCCGATCTCCCTGGCGTCGTCTTCTGTCGCACCGGGCAGAAAGACCCCGAACATGGAGGTTCCGATCCGGCCCACCAGATCTTCCTTGCGTACCGATGACTGGATGGTCGAGGCTATGAGCCGCAAGGCTTCGTCACCCCAGCCAAGGCCGAAGCGCAGATTGATGGACCTGATGTGTTCGGGATGAATGACCAGGAAGGCGCCAGATCTTGGACCAGACGATTTTGGCCTGGTTGCTCTCCTTTCGACCATCGACGTGAAGACCGTCCGGTTGAGGCAGCCTGTCAGACTGTCAAAGGTCGCCGACTTGTTGAGTTCCCTTCGATAACGGACGAGCTCGGTCCGCTGCAGGCCAATGAACAGCAAAAGCGGGCCACCGACGATGACCGGCAACAGGATCGCTGTGACCATGCTGCGGCCAAACGGCGTCAAGGCTTCCGAGAACAGAAGCAGATAATTTAGGCCAACCGAGAGGAGCAGAATTCCCGCCGATCCCAGGGCAGTCAGCCATGCGACATCTTTCCATTGCCGGGGCGAGCTATTCGCCATTGGTGTCATCATTAGCCAATCTCCCGCCTGATCGGCTGTCATAAGGCCAAGGTGCTGCACTTTCAGTTTCGAGGAAACATACAATTTTAGTAATGGCGCAATCACCTACCATTGGCCTGAAATCAGGCCTTCAAAAGCAAGGCTACGGCGGCAAAAGCAAAGACACCGAATTGTCGGCTATTGTGGCGGGCCGAATATCCCCATCTCCGCGTCTCTGGCCACTGCCTCCGCCTTGCCATAGATGCCACTCGCCAGGGCCGTCGCCCAGCCATTGGAAACAAGCCAGGCGCCGACATCCTGCTTGCCCAAGCTGCACGGTGCCGCAATGGCAAAACGATCGATTTCCGGCGGCACGACGCATTTCAGCGCCCGGCCGCGCAGCCAGGAATTGAACGCCGCGCGCGCACGCTGGCCGCAAGGCCAGGCGACGCCGCGAAAGGAACAGGTCTCATCCAGGTCAATGCCTTGGATCCCGCTGATGGCTATCTTGCGCCCCATGGATTCGAAGGTTGCCGACGAGGTGGCAACCGGTTGGTACAGCAGGACCTCTTTCCAATCCTTTGGCATTCGCATCCCTGCAGGCGCGGCCAGGCCAAGGTCGCTGAGCGGCGGGCGCGGCTCGACCCGTTGGATTTGCGCCGGATCAAGCTGTGGCGGCGCGATAAGGTCCTGAGCAATCTTGCGTGCCCGTCCTCGCCATGGCGTATTGGCGGCGGTCGCAGGTGGTCGCATTGGCTGGCTATGATCGATGGATTGACGTGGCGCTGGCGCCGGCCGATTGTTCGGAAGCAGATCGGCGGCCCGGATGATCAACAAGACCCCGGCCAGGAGGAGCAGGCTTCCGAGCGCTATCAAGCGATTGTGCCTCGGCCAGCCCATCAACTCAAGCAAGGTTCCTTGCCCCTCAATACCCCGATGTCGATTTGGCGACCAGCTTGAGTGCACCTTTTTGAACCTGATAGAAGGGCATGGATCGCTCACTGGAGCCATCCGCCCGAAACCGGAACAGGCCGGTCGATCCGCGAAATCCGCTCCGATTTTCGAGCACCTGCTTGCTGAAGCCGTCCGGCCCGGCCGAACTTGCAATTCCTGCTGTCAGGGCGACCATATCATAGGCGTAGGCGACATTGGCGTCGGCTGGATAATTGTAGGTCGTCTTGAAGCGGTCGGCGATCGGGCCGGTTTCGGTTGGGTCGAGCGTGGCGATGTAGGAGCCTTCAAACAGCGGCTCCATCGGATGTTCCAGCCAGCGGTTGGTTCCAACGACGGCAATTGCTTTTCCAGGAATGCCTTTCGTTTTCAGCGCCGCAAGGATCTGCGCCGGATTGTCGTCGCCGCTGGCGATGATGATGGCATCGGGAGCCTCGACCAGCGAGCCCATATCATTGACCACTTTGGTGCCGCCATCGCCGGCCGGATACGGAATGGTGACGGCGAGCGTCGCGCCATAGATGCTGAGGCTGTTGGCGACCCGCTTTTCAACCGCGCCGGCATTCGCTCCTGCCGCGACGAGCAACACGAACTTCTTGCTGCCTTTGGCCGCCAGGCCGGCTGCGCCCGCGGCCGCGCTGTCGGCCTCGTTGAGGCGCACCGCATAGACGCCCGGGCCGCCGGCGAAATTGTCGGCCAGCGCCAGCACCGGCGGCCGCTTCGATCCCGACAGCTTGGCTATGTGCTGCGCGGCCGCGAGTTCGACCGGGCCGATAACGATCTTAGTTCCAGTGGTGATCGCCTTCACAGCCAATTCGCTGGCGTGCTCGCTGTCGCCCTTGGTGTCCTCGACCGTGACCGTGAGCAGGACATTTCCAAGGTCGGCCATCGCCAGCTTGGTCGCATCGAGCATCTTCCTGCCGTTTTCGCCGGCGTTGCCCGGGGCCGACAAAGGCAGCAGCATCGTGACCTTCGTCGATCCCGTGCCGAGCGATTGCGTCGCCTGGGCGGGACCGGCAACAGCGCCGGCGGCCGGCGCTCCGGGTGCGGCTATCGCCGCCGGGTCGAGCGCGTCCGAGACGCTGCCCTTCGACTGGCAGCCCGACACTATGCCCGCGAACGCAAAGACGATCGCCCACGTCCACGAACCGTGTCGCTGCCGGCCAGAATCCATGATGCCTCCCTGATATCCCGCCGGGTATTTATCCGGTCTCATCCGTTCATCTTACGGCAGACTTGCCTCGCCGTCTTTGCAATTGCTGGATTATGGCTCAGCCGTCGAAAAGTCTTGCCCGGAGCGCCTTGATCATTCTGGCTTGCCCGGCGCTTCGATAGTCCGTGCATTTCATGTATCGCGGGCCCGGCACGAACAGCCGGCGCACACAAATCCGCCTCGCCGGGGCAGGGGCACCATCGTCTCCTGCTGTCGGGAATGCGGAGAATCCGAACGTCGCCACCGGCAATGGCCCGGCCACCGCAAAACCTTCTCTCGCCAGGATTGCACGCGCACGCCGGCAGTAGCGGACCGAAAGTTCGGAGAACCGGGTTTCACCGTGCCCGGCACGATACTTCATGACGGTGGTGCAGAGATCGCCTGCGGCAAGGCTGTTTGCCTGCGCCAGATATCTGACGCCGAGCGCGATGTTGGTCGCCGGCGCGCCAAGCTCGTCGAGCGAGCCACGAAAGCCCAGCATTCGGGCCGTCGCGGGCATTACCTGCATCAACCCGACCTCACCATCGGCGCCGTGCACATCGGGATCGAATCCGCTTTCGATCTCCATCACCGCGTGCGCCAGCACCGGCTCCAAGCCGTAGAGCGATGCCTGGCATGTCGCAAACGCCTTGAATGTCGCGCGCGTCCATTCGGAGGCGGCGTCGCAGCGAACCGGCCGCCTTAAGCCGAACGGTGCTGGTCTCTCCAGGCTAGGTCGTTCCAGCCAGTTGGCGCAGGCTTGAGTGGCAAGCTGGCCAAAACCGGTCAATGCGATCGCTCCGGCGATCGCCCTCGTCAATCGTCCGCCGACCATCGGGTCAGCCAACCGGCACTGCCGGATCCCTTTCGGTCAGTTCATGTACTCGACCATGCGGTCGTGGAAGCACTCGCACTTGTTGAGCGTGTCCTCGTCCTTGTAGTTCGTCTTGAGGTAGCCATAGGCCATGCCGCAGGCGACCTTGGCTTCCGACGCCCAGACGAAGGCGGGGCGGGATGAATTGATCCATTCCGAGCTGTTGGCGACGGCCACCGACTCGTCCATCAGCTTGACCACCTGGACCTTGAGATCGACGATGTTGTCGTTCAACACCAGGTTCGATGTGCCGACGGTCCGGCAATAGTCGGCCACCGGCCCTTCGATGATGTCGGCGGCGAAGCCCGTCGACCCAGCCAACAGCAGCGCCGCTGCCGAAGCCAGCAATCTTGCACAACGCTTCATTTAAGTCCCTCTCCAAACTGCGGTTTTATGTTTCGCTAATATATAGCATGCGAGCACGGCCACGCATAAGTGCTAAATCGTGGCCGTGTGCTGTACGTGGGCCGTGTCGTCGTAAATCAGATTGATGGTGCCGGCGACAGGTGCGTTCTGCAAGACGGCGACGTCGACGAAATTGGCGCCGCCGGTTGTACCATTGGTATCGACGCTGAGCGTGTGTGAGGCCGAATCGTATTTCACGAAGTCGGCGATGTTGGCCCCTGGTCCTGTTTCAAACAGGGATGACAGGTCGATCTTGTCGCCTTGTGCACCACTGTAGTCGGCGATCAGGTCCTTGATGTCCAACCCGTCGAGCTTGAATGTGTCGGCGCCCGTGCCGCCGGTCATGGTGTCCTGGCCGGCGCCGCCGATCAGAAGGTCGTTGCCGGCGTTGCCGTTGATCGTATCGTTGCCGGCGCCGCCATAGAGCACGTTGTTGGCGCTGTCGCCGTTCAGCGTGTCGTTGAAGTCCGACCCGATGATATGAGGCGCCGCCAGCGTCGAAGTATACAAGTGAGAGTCACCGGCCAGATCTGATGAGTGATTCTGGATGTTTTCTCCCGTCGGGCTCAGCGTGATGCCGATCGTGCCACCGGCGATGTCGCCATCGCCGTCAACGACGCTGACCGGAATATCGAAGCTCACCGGCGTATGTGTCGCGACTGCTGCGCCGAAATCTCCGACCTTGAAAGTATCGCCTGAAACATAGCTGTATTCGAGGCTGTTGTAGCCGTCGTTGGTGAAGACCGCGATCTCAGTGCCGATCGCACCGGCGCCGGAGGTGCCAAAGACGCCGCCGACATTGACGCTGCCATCCGCGTTCAGCTGTACCGTATAGGTATGGCCGTTGATGGTGTAGCTCTCGAGGACAGCGGTAGCTGTTATGGTCTGGAAAACGCCATCGTAGCCGATGACGACCGAATTGATGTGGTCCTTGATGCCGTCACCGACGACGTTATTGCCGTCCGTATCGTCGGATGCCGTGATCTTGATCGTTGACCCGCTAGTGGCCGTGAATGTCGCGGTCGAACCGTTGACCGTATAGTGGCCATCGAACACGTGATCGCGGTTGGTGGCGTCGCTATAGCTGCCCGACCCTGCCGGATCGCCGCGCAGGTCGGTTACGAAATCCACCCTCATGCTTTCGGTCGAACCGACCGAAGCACCCGAGCCGACACCGCCCGAAATCGCGCTGGAATTGACCGTGCTGGCGGGTGACCCACTGACCTCGGGAGTTATGAGCAGGTCGGAGCTATCGTTGTTGATCGGTGAGCCTACGGTTTCTGTGCTCGGAATGAATCCGGCCCAGGCACCGTTTCCGCCGACGAAGTTGTATCCCCCCGAGCTGAAGTCGACTTGGGTTACGCTGTCCACGGTTCCGTTCATGTCAACGGAGTAGGAAGCGGTCGCCGGGTCGAGCGTTACGACGAACACAGAAATGGCCCCGGCCAAGCCGGTAAGCGTGTGGCCGTCCGGGGAGACGTCATACACGATCGAAATGCCGTTGGAGGTCAGTCCGCTTGCCGTGCCGTCGAGCGACGACGGGAAGATAACGGTTCCGCCGTCGGCGCCGTAGTTGTTGGTAAGTATCCCGTCGATATCGAGGTCGAACGAGACGGCCGCTCCTGCCCCGTTTGCCACAACTGCGGAGGCCGGGATTATCGCCGACGGCACGTCGTCGATGACGTCGATGGTGATGGTGTTGGTGATCGTGTTGCCGTTGGCGTCGGTGGCCTGGTAGGTGAAGGTCTCGACGTTGTTGACGGTGTTGGCGCCGTTGTTGGCGTCGAGGCCGTCGACCGGCGAGGTCAGCGTGTAGCTGTAGGTGCCGTTGGCATTGAAGGTCAGCGTGCCGTGCACGCCGGTGGCGCTGCTCAGCAGTGCGTAGGTGTAGGGTCCGGTGCCGCCCGACACATTGTCGACGACGGTGCCGGCAATGGTCTCAGCGGTGCTCGACGGGTTGCTGCCGATCGGCAGCGCCGCCTCGTTGACCGTCAGGTCGTCGTTGGAAGCGGCCAGGCCGCTGTCCGACAGGTTGATGGTCAGGGTCGTCGTCGACAGGTCGCCGTCGCCATCCATGATGGTGTAGACGAAGGTCTCCGTCGCGCCTGCCGGCGGGACCACGTTGGGCAGGCCGTCATAGCTGTAGGTGCCGTTGGCCTGCAGCGTCAGCGTGCCGAAGCTGCCGTTGATCGCCGTGTTGATACCCGTCGTCACCGCCGTCGTGGTGTCGCCGCCCGCAACGCGAACGCCGACAACGCCGCCGGCCGCCGCACCGTCGGCGCCGAACACGTCGTCCGTGGCATCCGTCAGCACGTTGCCGGTCACGATGGCGCCCTCGACACCGCTGTTGGTGTTTGAGTTCGCCGACGGCACGTCGTCGATGACGTCGATGGTGATGGTGTTGGTGATCGTGTTGCCGTTGGCGTCGGTGGCCTGGTAGGTGAAGGTCTCGACGTTGTTGACGGTGTTGGCGCCGTTGTTGGCGTCGAGGCCGTCGACCGGCGAGGTCAGCGTGTAGCTGTAGGTGCCGTTGGCATTGAAGGTCAGCGTGCCGTGCACGCCGGTGGCGCTGCTCAGCAGTGCGTAGGTGTAGGGTCCGGTGCCGCCCGACACATTGTCGACGACGGTGCCGGCAATGGTCTCAGCGGTGCTCGACGGGTTGCTGCCGATCGGCAGCGCCGCCTCGTTGACCGTCAGGTCGTCGTTGGAAGCGGCCAGGCCGCTGTCCGACAGGTTGATGGTCAGGGTCGTCGTCGACAGGTCGCCGTCGCCATCCATGATGGTGTAGACGAAGGTCTCCGTCGCGCCTGCCGGCGGGACCACGTTGGGCAGGCCGTCATAGCTGTAGGTGCCGTTGGCCTGCAGCGTCAGCGTGCCGAAGCTGCCGTTGATCGCCGTGTTGATACCCGTCGTCACCGCCGTCGTGGTGTCGCCGCCCGCAACGCGAACGCCGACAACGCCGCCGGCCGCCGCACCGTCGGCGCCGAACACGTCGTCCGTGGCATCCGTCAGCACGTTGCCGGTCACGATGGCGCCCTCGACACCGCTGTTGGTGTTTGAGTTCGCCGACGGCACGTCGTCGATGACGTCGATGGTGATGGTGTTGGTGATCGTGTTGCCGTTGGCGTCGGTGGCCTGGTAGGTGAAGGTCTCGACGTTGTTGACGGTGTTGGCGCCGTTGTTGGCGTCGAGGCCGTCGACCGGCGAGGTCAGCGTGTAGCTGTAGGTGCCGTTGGCATTGAAGGTCAGCGTGCCGTGCACGCCGGTGGCGCTGCTCAGCAGTGCGTAGGTGTAGGGTCCGGTGCCGCCCGACACATTGTCGACGACGGTGCCGGCAATGGTCTCAGCGGTGCTCGACGGGTTGCTGCCGATCGGCAGCGCCGCCTCGTTGACCGTCAGGTCGTCGTTGGAAGCGGCCAGGCCGCTGTCCGACAGGTTGATGGTCAGGGTCGTCGTCGACAGGTCGCCGTCGCCATCCATGATGGTGTAGACGAAGGTCTCCGTCGCGCCTGCCGGCGGGACCACGTTGGGCAGGCCGTCATAGCTGTAGGTGCCGTTGGCCTGCAGCGTCAGCGTGCCGAAGCTGCCGTTGATCGCCGTGTTGATACCCGTCGTCACCGCCGTCGTGGTGTCGCCGCCCGCAACGCGAACGCCGACAACGCCGCCGCCGGCCGCCGCACCGTCGGCGCCGAACACGTCGTCCGTGGCATCCGTCAGCACGTTGCCGGTCACGATGGCGCCCTCGACACCGCTGTTGGTGTTTGAGTTCGCCGACGGCACGTCGTCGATGACGTCGATGGTGATGGTGTTGGTGATCGTGTTGCCGTTGGCGTCGGTGGCCTGGTAGGTGAAGGTCTCGACGTTGTTGACGGTGTTGGCGCCGTTGTTGGCGTCGAGGCCGTCGACCGGCGAGGTCAGCGTGTAGCTGTAGGTGCCGTTGGCATTGAAGGTCAGCGTGCCGTGCACGCCGGTGGCGCTGCTCAGCAGTGCGTAGGTGTAGGGTCCGGTGCCGCCCGACACATTGTCGACGACGGTGCCGGCAATGGTCTCAGCGGTGCTCGACGGGTTGCTGCCGATCGGCAGCGCCGCCTCGTTGACCGTCAGGTCGTCGTTGGAAGCGGCCAGGCCGCTGTCCGACAGGTTGATGGTCAGGGTCGTCGTCGACAGGTCGCCGTCGCCATCCATGATGGTGTAGACGAAGGTCTCCGTCGCGCCTGCCGGCGGGACCACGTTGGGCAGGCCGTCATAGCTGTAGGTGCCGTTGGCCTGCAGCGTCAGCGTGCCGAAGCTGCCGTTGATCGCCGTGTTGATACCCGTCGTCACCGCCGTCGTGGTGTCGCCGCCCGCAACGCGAACGCCGACAACGCCGCCGGCCGCCGCACCGTCGGCGCCGAACACGTCGTCCGTGGCATCCGTCAGCACGTTGCCGGTCACGATGGCGCCCTCGACACCGCTGTTGGTGTTTGAGTTCGCCGACGGCACGTCGTCGATGACGTCGATGGTGATGGTGTTGGTGATCGTGTTGCCGTTGGCGTCGGTGGCCTGGTAGGTGAAGGTCTCGACGTTGTTGACGGTGTTGGCGCCGTTGTTGGCGTCGAGGCCGTCGACCGGCGAGGTCAGCGTGTAGCTGTAGGTGCCGTTGGCATTGAAGGTCAGCGTGCCGTGCACGCCGGTGGCGCTGCTCAGCAGTGCGTAGGTGTAGGGTCCGGTGCCGCCCGACACATTGTCGACGACGGTGCCGGCAATGGTCTCAGCGGTGCTCGACGGGTTGCTGCCGATCGGCAGCGCCGCCTCGTTGACCGTCAGGTCGTCGTTGGAAGCGGCCAGGCCGCTGTCCGACAGGTTGATGGTCAGGGTCGTCGTCGACAGGTCGCCGTCGCCATCCATGATGGTGTAGACGAAGGTCTCCGTCGCGCCTGCCGGCGGGACCACGTTGGGCAGGCCGTCATAGCTGTAGGTGCCGTTGGCCTGCAGCGTCAGCGTGCCGAAGCTGCCGTTCATCGCCGTGTTGATACCCGTCGTCACCGCCGTCGTGGTGTCGCCGCCCGCAACGCGAACGCCGACAACGCCGCCGGCCGCCGCACCGTCGGCGCCGAACACGTCGTCCGTGGCATCCGTCAGCACGTTGCCGGTCACGATGGCGCCCTCGACACCGCTGTTGGTGTTTGAGTTCGCCGACGGCACGTCGTCGATGACGTCGATGGTGATGGTGTTGGTGATCGTGTTGCCGTTGGCGTCGGTGGCCTGGTAGGTGAAGGTCTCGACGTTGTTGACGGTGTTGGCGCCGTTGTTGGCGTCGAGGCCGTCGACCGGCGAGGTCAGCGTGTAGCTGTAGGTGCCGTTGGCATTGAAGGTCAGCGTGCCGTGCACGCCGGTGGCGCTGCTCAGCAGTGCGTAGGTGTAGGGTCCGGTGCCGCCCGACACATTGTCGACGACGGTGCCGGCAATGGTCTCAGCGGTGCTCGACGGGTTGCTGCCGATCGGCAGCGCCGCCTCGTTGACCGTCAGGTCGTCGTTGGAAGCGGCCAGGCCGCTGTCCGACAGGTTGATGGTCAGGGTCGTCGTCGACAGGTCGCCGTCGCCATCCATGATGGTGTAGACGAAGGTCTCCGTCGCGCCTGCCGGCGGGACCACGTTGGGCAGGCCGTCATAGCTGTAGGTGCCGTTGGCCTGCAGCGTCAGCGTGCCGAAGCTGCCGTTGATCGCCGTGTTGATACCCGTCGTCACCGCCGTCGTGGTGTCGCCGCCCGCAACGCGAACGCCGACAACGCCGCCGGCCGCCGCACCGTCGGCGCCGAACACGTCGTCCGTGGCATCCGTCAGCACGTTGCCGGTCACGATGGCGCCCTCGACACCGCTGTTGGTGTTTGAGTTCGCCGACGGCACGTCGTCGATGACGTCGATGGTGATGGTGTTGGTGATCGTGTTGCCGTTGGCGTCGGTGGCCTGGTAGGTGAAGGTCTCGACGTTGTTGACGGTGTTGGCGCCGTTGTTGGCGTCGAGGCCGTCGACCGGCGAGGTCAGCGTGTAGCTGTAGGTGCCGTTGGCATTGAAGGTCAGCGTGCCGTGCACGCCGGTGGCGCTGCTCAGCAGTGCGTAGGTGTAGGGTCCGGTGCCGCCCGACACATTGTCGACGACGGTGCCGGCAATGGTCTCAGCGGTGCTCGACGGGTTGCTGCCGATCGGCAGCGCCGCCTCGTTGACCGTCAGGTCGTCGTTGGAAGCGGCCAGGCCGCTGTCCGACAGGTTGATGGTCAGGGTCGTCGTCGACAGGTCGCCGTCGCCATCCATGATGGTGTAGACGAAGGTCTCCGTCGCGCCTGCCGGCGGGACCACGTTGGGCAGGCCGTCATAGCTGTAGGTGCCGTTGGCCTGCAGCGTCAGCGTGCCGAAGCTGCCGTTGATCGCCGTGTTGATACCCGTCGTCACCGCCGTCGTGGTGTCGCCGCCCGCAACGCGAACGCCGACAACGCCGCCGGCCGCCGCACCGTCGGCGCCGAACACGTCGTCCGTGGCATCCGTCAGCACGTTGCCGGTCACGATGGCGCCCTCGACACCGCTGTTGGTGTTTGAGTTCGCCGACGGCACGTCGTCGATGACGTCGATGGTGATGGTGTTGGTGATCGTGTTGCCGTTGGCGTCGGTGGCCTGGTAGGTGAAGGTCTCGACGTTGTTGACGGTGTTGGCGCCGTTGTTGGCGTCGAGGCCGTCGACCGGCGAGGTCAGCGTGTAGCTGTAGGTGCCGTTGGCATTGAAGGTCAGCGTGCCGTGCACGCCGGTGGCGCTGCTCAGCAGTGCGTAGGTGTAGGGTCCGGTGCCGCCCGACACATTGTCGACGACGGTGCCGGCAATGGTCTCAGCGGTGCTCGACGGGTTGCTGCCGATCGGCAGCGCCGCCTCGTTGACCGTCAGGTCGTCGTTGGAAGCGGCCAGGCCGCTGTCCGACAGGTTGATGGTCAGGGTCGTCGTCGACAGGTCGCCGTCGCCATCCATGATGGTGTAGACGAAGGTCTCCGTCGCGCCTGCCGGCGGGACCACGTTGGGCAGGCCGTCATAGCTGTAGGTGCCGTTGGCCTGCAGCGTCAGCGTGCCGAAGCTGCCGTTGATCGCCGTGTTGATACCCGTCGTCACCGCCGTCGTGGTGTCGCCGCCCGCAACGCGAACGCCGACAACGCCGCCGCCGGCCGCCGCACCGTCGGCGCCGAACACGTCGTCCGTGGCATCCGTCAGCACGTTGCCGGTCACGATGGCGCCCTCGACACCGCTGTTGGTGTTTGAGTTCGCCGACGGCACGTCGTCGATGACGTCGATGGTGATGGTGTTGGTGATCGTGTTGCCGTTGGCGTCGGTGGCCTGGTAGGTGAAGGTCTCGACGTTGTTGACGGTGTTGGCGCCGTTGTTGGCGTCGAGGCCGTCGACCGGCGAGGTCAGCGTGTAGCTGTAGGTGCCGTTGGCATTGAAGGTCAGCGTGCCGTGCACGCCGGTGGCGCTGCTCAGCAGTGCGTAGGTGTAGGGTCCGGTGCCGCCCGACACATTGTCGACGACGGTGCCGGCAATGGTCTCAGCGGTGCTCGACGGGTTGCTGCCGATCGGCAGCGCCGCCTCGTTGACCGTCAGGTCGTCGTTGGAAGCGGCCAGGCCGCTGTCCGACAGGTTGATGGTCAGGGTCGTCGTCGACAGGTCGCCGTCGCCATCCATGATGGTGTAGACGAAGGTCTCCGTCGCGCCTGCCGGCGGGACCACGTTGGGCAGGCCGTCATAGCTGTAGGTGCCGTTGGCCTGCAGCGTCAGCGTGCCGAAGCTGCCGTTGATCGCCGTGTTGATACCCGTCGTCACCGCCGTCGTGGTGTCGCCGCCCGCAACGCGAACGCCGACAACGCCGCCGCCGGCCGCCGCACCGTCGGCGCCGAACACGTCGTCCGTGGCATCCGTCAGCACGTTGCCGGTCACGATGGCGCCCTCGACACCGCTGTTGGTGTTTGAGTTCGCCGACGGCACGTCGTCGATGACGTCGATGGTGATGGTGTTGGTGATCGTGTTGCCGTTGGCGTCGGTGGCCTGGTAGGTGAAGGTCTCGACGTTGTTGACGGTGTTGGCGCCGTTGTTGGCGTCGAGGCCGTCGACCGGCGAGGTCAGCGTGTAGCTGTAGGTGCCGTTGGCATTGAAGGTCAGCGTGCCGTGCACGCCGGTGGCGCTGCTCAGCAGTGCGTAGGTGTAGGGTCCGGTGCCGCCCGACACATTGTCGACGACGGTGCCGGCAATGGTCTCAGCGGTGCTCGACGGGTTGCTGCCGATCGGCAGCGCCGCCTCGTTGACCGTCAGGTCGTCGTTGGAAGCGGCCAGGCCGCTGTCCGACAGGTTGATGGTCAGGGTCGTCGTCGACAGGTCGCCGTCGCCATCCATGATGGTGTAGACGAAGGTGTCCGTTGTGTTCGACGTGATGGCGTTGGCCGTCGACTGGTAAGTATAGCTGCCATCCGCCTCTAGCGTGAGCGTGCCGTGCAGACCAGCTATGCTGGTACCAACACCCGTCATCACTGCTGTCGTGGTATCGCCGCCGGCAGCGCGCGCACCCACAACGCCACCACCGGCTGAGAAGTCGTCCGCGCCGGCAACGTCGTTGGCCAGCACGCCGGCCACTGCCGACACCGTCAGCAAACCACCCTCGATGATCCCATTTGTATCGGCAACCGCTGTTGGCACGTCGTCGACGATGTTGATGACCAGATTGCCGGCCGGCGCCGGATCGCCGTCGGCGTCGGTCACCACCACCGCGAAGCTGGTGCTCGACGGATCGGTCAGCGTGTTGTCGATGAGCGTGTAGGAGTAGCTGATCGTGCCGAGGCCGGTCGCCGGATTGTAGACATAGCTTGCCGTCAGCGTGCCTGTCGTCCCGTCGGCGAACGCCGTCGGGATACCGGTCAGTACATGGCCGCCCAGCGACACCGTCGTCAGGCCGTCCGGCGACGTGAAGCCGATCGTACCCGAGGTCGTTTCCGAGGTCGCAGGCTCGTTCGAGCCCGAAGGCTCGCCAGCGCGCGCCGGCAGGCCAGCCTCATAGACCGTCGTGTCGGCGCCGCCCGCTACCGGGATCGATACGGTCGGCGTTCCATCGCCGATCGAAATCGTCAGCGTGGTGTGCGAGGTGTCGCCGTCGCCGTCCTTGATGGTGTAGGTGAAGACGTCGTTCACGCCACCGGGCGTGCCGGCATCGCGAACATAGCTGTAGGTGCCGTCGGCAGCGAGCGTCAGCTTGCCGTAGGCGCCCTGGATCTGCGTGCCAAGCGTGGCCGCGTCGTCGACAGCGGCATTGGTGTTGCCGGCCGCAACGCCAACCACCGCCGCGCCATCGGCGCCCTTGGTGTCGGCAACGCCGTCCGTGGTGTTCGCGTCGGCCGCGTCCGTACCGCCGACAAGCACATTGCCCGTCGCGGGGCCAAACTGGGCGGCGGCGATGCTGTCCGTGTCGGCAACCGCCGTCGGCACGTCGTCGACAATGGCGACGGCAAAGGTGGTGCTGGCCGTATCGCCGTCGACATCCGTGACGGTGATGCTGAAATTGTCCGGAACCGTGTCGTTGGGATTGAATCCGTCCCCCTGAATGGGATGAGTGACCGATTCGGTCACCGTGTAATTGTATTCGATAGCACCCGTGCTCGGATTGTAGGAGACGATCGTCAGGTAGCCAAAATCCCCCAGGATCTGCTGGCCGACGCCGGTAACGGTGACGCCGTTGATGACGATCGACCCGATACCATCCGGCGCGTCGATGGTGATCGTTCCGATGCCAGAGGTTTCCGCGCTACTCGGCGCGTCGCTGCCGGGTGATTGTGACGGACCGCCGTCGATACCGGTTTCGCTAGCCGCCTGGTCCGGGGTGAGCAATGATGTGGCCACCACTGAAACCGGCCTGTCGACGACAGACGGGAAGAGTTCGCGCCGATCCAGAAGCCCAAATTGCAGAGCCGTGGGCGGCAACAATGCCGACAGGTCAAACCCGTCGCCGATGCCACCGGGGGGAACCGAGAAGTCTCCACCTGCACTTGAGTTCGAACCGCCCGGGCCGGCCGATATCGAGCCATCGGCACCGAAGGCGACATCGACATGGCTTGCTTCAAGCGCTGCCAGCAAGGCAACGCGCGGCACCTCGACGTCACCGATGATGAAGGTCGGCACGTTGAGCGCGCCATCCTTGATCACGATCACCGAGCCATCAGCCTGTTCCAGCACGAGGTTGTGGCCATCGACCTTGATGTTGTCGATCGAGACGTTGGCCGGAAGCTTTACCACGTTGCTGGCGTCGGCCACGTATTCGTGGGGCGCAGCTGCCGCCGGGGCCTTTGCCTCGGCGGGTGCATCTTGCTTGACGGGCGCGCCGCTGCCGACATCGACCGGTACGGGCTCGGCAGGCGCTGCTTGAGCGGCCTGCGCTACCTGCGTCACTGCCTGCGACGGCGAGCCGCCATGTTCATCGGGAGAATGCTGGTCCCAAGAATTCGAGACGGTGTCCAATTCGTTACTGTTCGTCATAACCAAACCCCTCCGGTATTTCCCGGAAAGAGACAGTGACGGCCTCTGCTTTGCAACTGTCCTGCAACCGCTTTCATATATTCTGATATGCCAGTCTCGGCATTTTTTACACGTGGTAAATCCAGAACATATAACCTGATATACATAGGCCGGCCCATTGTCCGTTTGATATCCTCCAATCGGGATGGGATGGTACGCAGAAGTATAAATTTGAATAAAATTTTACGCAAAATAGATGTTACTGTTTGCGAGAAACTTATCCACCTTCCTTTCCAGTAATTTGAGACAAGATTGGTAGCGTCCGCAGTCAAAGGTGGGCGTTATGAAAAAAGAAAAATCTGCCCCGGGGATAACCGGGCTCAAGCTGCTCCTGCTGGCAATGGGCATTGCAAGCCTGCCGCAGCCATCCTCCGCAAGCGCCGTTGCCGAGGATAACCGCGCTGTCGCAGCAATGCTGGCGAGGGTCGAAACCCCGCCAAGTCTCGGCGGCGTTTCGCTGGCTCGACCGCAACCCTGGCAGCCCGTTTCGGCCTACAGGATCGGTATGATTTTCGGCAGCTATGGTCCTGTTGCCGTTTATGAAAAGCGCGGCCCTTCGATCGCGCAGGACGACACCGGGATCGACCCGATCCAGACGGCGGCGATCATTCCCGGCGTGTTCGGCTCGGTTGCCCTGTCGATGCGCAATTTCCCGGTGTCGGCGCGCTGGGCGCCTGTCTACAAGGCAATTGTCGACTGCACCGCGGGCAGTGCATGCGAGCGCAAGAACAGCACCTTTGCCGGGATCGTCGAGGCGGCCCGGGACAAGCGCTTCATCGACAAGCTGTCCTTCGTCAACTCAAGTATAAATCGCGCCATCGCCTACAAGAAGGACAGCGTGGTTTACGGCAAGCTCGACTACTGGGCCAAGCCCTCGGAAATCCTCGAGCGGCGGGCCGGCGATTGCGAGGATTTCGCCATCCTCAAGATGGCCGCGCTGCTGCATGCAGGCATCCCGGCTCAGAGCATGTCGCTGGTTGTCTTGCAGGACCGCAAGCGCGGTTTCTTTCACGCCGTGCTGTCGGTCAGCACCGGCAGCGGCGTCTTCATTCTCGACAGTTTGAGCAATGTAGTTTCCCGCGACACAGACCTGCCGACCTACGTGCCGCTGTATTCGTTCAGCACCGATCGCGCGTGGATCCATGGCGCGAAGACCGGTTCTGCTCAAATAGCCGATATCAAGGGCGGCCTTTCGACGGTCGCGCCTGGTGAAGGTGTGCAGCCGTAAGCTCCCATCAGAGAGTCTTGAGCGCTCTATCTCTTGTTTGACGCAATTTTCCACGAAAACCGCTCACACTTTCCCGGAATTGCTCTAGCCGCCGAAGACGAACGCCATCAGCAGTTCCGGCTCGACCACCGGCGCCCGCACCGCGCTCAGTTGACCGCGGTAGCGGCGGTCGCCGGCGCCTATGACGAAACCGGTCGCGACCGGCGTCTCGCCATTGGCGTCGAGCCTAGCGAATATGTCGGCGACATTGAGGTCCAGCGCCAGCTTGAGATCCTGGCGCGCGTCCTCGTTCGGCGCCACCGGCAATTGCCGCCGCACCAGTTGCTGGAACGGCGCATTGAAGGTCAGGATCTTCTTCGACGATGCCAGGGCAAAGGCCGGCGAGGGACAGGCCACGAGAATGGCGCTGATGGTCTTGATCGACGCGAGCCTCTGCAAGGTGAGGTTTTGGTCGGCCAATCCACGCATGCAGGCTACGCGAATTGCCGATGTCAGGTTTCCGGCGTTGGCGTGGCTCTCTGCAATTTCCTCGATCAGTGTGCCGATCGTGCATTTGCGGCTTTCCGCCATCTGCTTCAGCGATGTCCAGAACGCCCGTTCCAGACGAATGCCGCGGCGCATGCCGCCACGCGCCACAACCCGGAACTCCAGTCCGAAATCCTCTGCCGCCAGCGGTGGCAGCAGCCGGTCGCGATCGGCAGGAAGGGAGACCGCGCTATCGCTCACTCATTGCCTCCTCTCGCGCCTTGTTGATCGGCTTCATAAGGTAGGTGAGAATCGTTTTGCGTCCGGTCTTGATGTCGACCGAACAGATCATGCCGGGGATGATCGAATAGGTCTTGCCGTCGCGTGTCAGCGTCGATTTGTCGGTGGCGACACGGACCTGATAATAGGGTTCGCCGGTCTTCTGGTCGACCAGGCTGTCGGCAGTGATGTTCGAGACCTTGCCTTCGATGCCGCCGAAAATCGAGAAGTCATAGGCGGTCACCTTGATCAGGGCATCCTGGCCCGGCCGGATGAAGGCGACGTCCCGCGGTGAGACCCGGGCTTCGACCAGCAGGGTCTCGGACGTCGGCACGATACCCGCGACGACCGCGCCGGGCTGGACGAAGGCGCCGACCGTGTTGATGTCAAGCGTGTTGACGATACCATCGACAGGCGAACGGATATCGGTACGCGCCACCTTGTCGGTGGCACCGCGTATCGTCTCGTCCACCACCGAGAGATCGGCCAGCGCCTGCGTCAGATCGCTGAGCGCTTCCTGTTGCAGCTGGAGGCCAAGTTCGTCGACCTGAAGCTTGGCTTCCGTGATGGCAGACCTGGCTTTCTTGATGGTCTCTCCGGCAAGCGTCAGCTGACCATTGAGCTCGGTCTGCTCGCGCTCGACGCGGAGCTGCTCGGTTCGCGCCATCAGGCCTTTCTTGACCATCGCTTCGACCAGCTTCGCCTCCTGGTCGCTGACGGCCAGGTTCTTGGTGAGGCGATCGGCATTGGCGTTGGCTTCGTCGAGTTCCTTCTCACGCTGATCGAGGCGCGACTTGAGAACCGACAGTTTGACTTCGAAGTTGTCGCGCCGCGCGATCAGCAGCTTCTGCTCGTTGTCGCAGATTTCCGGCGCCACCTTCTGGATCTCGGGTGGGCAGGGAAACGCGCCCTCGAGACTGCCGGTCTGTTCGAATTGGAGCCGTGCAATGCGCGTCTGCAGCGCCCGAGCTTTGGCCTGCTGCTCGCCAAGGCTGGAAGTGTTGAAGGTGTTGTCGAGACGAATGATGAGGTCATTCTTCTTGACGACCTGACCGATCGTCACGGCGATTTCCTGAACCACGCCCGGCTCGCTGGCCTGGATGATCTGGGTCTTCGACGCCGGTATGATCTTGCCGTCGCCGCGTGCGATTTCATCGACCTCGGCGAAGGATGCCCAGGCTACCGAACTCGCAAAAAGCGCTCCGATAATGAATATCGAAGCCGACGCAAAAAGCGGCGGACGGTCTTCCCTGGCTAGCATTTCCAACGCCCCAACGTGTTGTATTCACGCATAAGTCTGTTCGTCAGGCGCTTGTTTTCTGCAGCGCCTGTATCACTTGGTCTTTCGGTCCATCGGCAACGATCTTGCCCTGCTCGATGACAATGAGGCGGTCGGCCAGCTCGAGCATGCTGAAGCGGTGCGTCGAAACGATCAGGGTCGTGTTGCGATCGAAAGCCACTTTGAGCTGCTTGATCAGCTGGCGCTCGGAAGCCAGATCCATCGAGCCGGACGGCTCGTCCAGGAACACGATTTTCGGTTTGGTCAGCAACAGGCGGGCAATTGCCATTGTCTGCCTCTGACCGCCCGAGAGATTGGTGCCGCGCTCGCCGACATTCATGTCGTAACCTCGCGGATGGCGGGAGACGAAGTCGTCGACGCCGGCAGCCTTGGCCGCGTCGACGATCTGCTCATCGGTCGCCTCCGGGCACGCCATCAGGAGATTTTCCTTGATGGTGCCGGAAAATAGATCGGTGGCTTGCGCGACGATCCCGACCGCGGCGCGAACCTCAGATGGGTGGTATTGGCGGATGTCGATCCCGTCCAGCAGCAGCTCGCCGGAGGTCGGCAGGAAAAGCCTGCCGATCAGCCTCCCCATGGTCGTCTTTCCCGAGCCTATGCGGCCGATGATGCCAATCCGCTCACCGGGCTTCACCGAGAAATTCAGGCCGGTCAGCACTTCGTTTTCGGAACCCGGGTAGACAAAGCCGACATTCCTGAATGCCATTGCACCGTTGCGAATGGGGCGGTTGACGAAACCAACCGTGTCCGGCCGATCCTCAGGCTGCGCCATGATCGAATTCACCATTCGCAGGGACAGCATCGCCTGGCGAAGTCTGGACAAGGTGATCGCAATCTGCCCAAGCGGGGCCACCGCCCGGCCCGCCAGCATGACGGTGCCGATGATGGCGCCGGTCGAGACATGCCCTTCCGAAAAGGCATAGGCGCCGGCCACGATCAAAGCGACGGTGACCATCTGCTGGATGGCTTGGGTTATGTTGCCGGCGGCAGCCGAAAGCTGTTTGATCTTCTCGGACGTGTTGGATGCGTTCTTGGAATGCTCCGCCCATTTTCGCAGAAGGTACGCCTCTGCCCGCAGCGATTTGATCGTTTCCAGCGTGGAGATGGATTCCACCAGCAGGGCCTGGCGCTGCGAAGCCTCGTTCATGGAAGCGGCAACGCGTTTGCCGATGCGCCGTTGCGTGATCAGCCCGACGATCACCGAGGCGACAAAGGCAATGGCCGGTATGACGACCAGCCAACCGCCTATCGCATAGATGACAAGAAGAAAGACGAAGACGAAGGCTGTGTCGATGAAGACGCTGATGGTGTTCGACGTGAAAAACTCGCGCACGAACTCGTACTGGGTCACCCGATTTGCATATTCGCCGGTTGAGCCGGGCCTTGCCGACAAGGACGAGTTCAGCACCTTCTCGAAAAGCATATAGGAGATGCGAAGATCGGCCTTGCGCCCGGCATAGTCGATCAGTGACGCTCTGGCGGTCTTCAAGAGCAGGTCGAACAGAATGACCGCGCCGATCCCGATCGACAGCACCCAGAGAGTCGATATCGCCTTGTTCGGCAAGATCCTGTCGTAGACGTTCATCGTGAAGATCGGTGAGGCAAGAGCCAGCAGATTGATGAATACCGCCGACAGGATGACCTTCGAATAGGTGCGCCAGAACGGCCCCATCGTGCCGGTCAGCCAATGTCGCCGCTCGATCTTGGCCGCCGAACCGACGCTCATCGCCTCTACTGCGTTGGCATAGGTTATCGAGAAGGAAACGCCGCCACTAATATAACTTCCGGAAAACTCGGATTTGCTAATTGTCGTGCGCCCGTCTTCCTGGGGAGCGGTCGTAAATCCACCGTCCTCGGTCTGGGCAAGCAGCGCAACCGGCAACTGGCTGACGCGAAACAGAATGGCGGGAAGGTCGATGCGTCCGCGAAGAAAGTCGCGATGGCTGAATTCCGTGATTTCAAGACCGATGCGTTCGGCAAGATGCCGGATGGCGTCGATATCGATGCGGGTGTCTGACAGCGGCACGCCGGCAAACAGCACGGTCTCGGAACTCGGCCTGCCGAGGTACCCGGCAACAGCGGAGAAGCAGGCCTTGAACGCCTCTTTTGGGGAGAGGATTTTGGGTTGTGGGTTCACGATCGGCCCGCAGGACTATCGTTCGTCCTTGACCTTCCTACTTCTTTCTTACCGGTGCGAGGATGTCGAAAGGCAGATCGTTCGTCTGCTCCGACGGCGTGCGCGCATACGTTTCGGTGTCGGCCGTTTCAGGCGCATTGAACTCGGCCTTGGCATAGGCGGTGGCCTGTTTTGCCGGCTGAAGATTCATGGTCTTCAGCAACTGCCCGGTTGCCGCCAGCAGCCGGTACTGCGCGAAAAGCGACGCGTAGGATGCGGTGTCGGCAAGCGTAGCTGTGTTGAACCGCGTGTTCTGCGCGTCGAGCACGTCGAGCAGCGAGCGCTGTCCGACCTTGAACTGCTCGCGATAGGACGCCACCAGCCTTTCGTTGGCGGCAGCCTGAAGCTTCAATGTCTTTGCCAGATCGGCCTGCCGGAAGCGGCGATCCCATGACGTACGGACGGCTTCCTCGATCTCGCGCAGAACCTGGTGCAGCACAAGGCGCTGCTCGCTGGTGCGGCGGACCTGCTCTTGCTCGTTGGCTTTGTCGATGCCGCCGCGATAGAGGTTCCAGCGCAGCACCAGCCGCGCCTGCAGGTCGCTAGCGTCGCCATCGTCGCCGTCGATGTCATAGCCGCCGCGGGCGCGGCCTTCGGCGATGACGGAGGGCCCGAATTTCGCCCGCGCCGCATCCACCAGGGAGGCGGCGGCGTCGATATCGCTGTTGGCCATGTGGACGCGCGGATTGTTCTGTCGCGCCAGCCCTAGCGCGTCGTCGAGCGACCTTGGCAGCGCGCTCGAGACATCGCCTGGCCTTGACGCGTTGGTCAGCGGCTTACCGACCGTCTTGAAGAACCGTATCTTGGAAGCCTCCAGTTCTTCGGTCGCCTCCTGCATACGTGCCTTGGCAGCGAACAGCCGCTCCTCGGCCTGCTGGCGATCAGCCTCGTTCAACGCCCCGCCTGCAATACCTTGCCGGATGTCGCCGAGGATTGCCTGGTGAAAGCCAAGATTCTTCTTCGCTTCTGAAACGATCGAAGCCTGCAGCATGTATTCGAGATAGTCCTGGACGACAGACAGTCCAATGAATTCAGACCGTTCCAGCACCCGGAACGATGCGCCGTCGACCCGCGACGCCTGACGGTTCAGTTCCGCCCGCCTTGCGCCGCTGTCATAAAGCGTCTGCGTGACAACGACATCGGCTTCCGCCGGATAGAGCGCGTCATCCTCTATGGACAGCGAACGCCGGGAGGAATTGTCGAGACGACGAACCCCCGCCGACGCCTCGACATCGACGCTGGGAAGATAAAGTCCCTTCGCTTGGCGTAGCTCGAATTCGATTGCTTCGCGGTTTTCGATCGCTTGGCCAATTTCGGGATTGGACTCCACCGCAACTGCCATCGCCTCCTGGAGAGTGAGCGCGTGAGCATTCCCACAACTCAATATGGCGACCGTCGTCAGCAGGCCGAGGCGCTTGCCTATCGCCGACATAGATGTCGTATTCATTTCACCCCACCCCAACGTTCCCCTGCGCCATTATTGCCAGGCGTTACAACTCAACCGTGATTGTTCACAAATTTGCAAAATATGGGAGCACTTATTGATTTAGTGACCGCTAAAACGCTGAATTCAAGCAAAATTCTATAGAATGTCGCAAAAATGGCACATAAAATACCCACTGCGGTTTTTGGGTAACAGCCGTCCGAGTTTGAACAGGCGAGCGAAACCGCTCCGGGAAGGAGGACCGCAAGGCCACCTTATGACCTATTTGCTCCTGATGGCTTGACTATTTCTGGGTGTACTTTTCAGCGAGGTGACCGACAACATCTTGGTTGGCAGCTACAATCGGCAGGATAATCTTAGCCCGCTTGCCAAGAAGCCTGGAACGGACACCCCTGCCTTTCTTCGACCTGAAGCGTGGGCATAAATCCCTGAGCCGGCGAATAAACGCCGACGACTGCTTCACTGGCCAGCGTGCCAGCATAGGGCTCGTATGACGGCCGATCAACGACTGGGTCAACCGAAGAGGTGACGGTACTTTTTGAGGCGGTTCGGTAGGCCATCGAATGCCGCAAGGTCCAAAAATCGCTCGATTGATCCCATAGCTGGTGAAACCTCAAAATATTTCTTGCGGCGATTTCCCGTTAAAATCAAAAGCGCAACTTTTTTTTGACGGTTAGTGTCCGCCTTTTCGCAGCTCAGAAAAAAATTTGACTGTAATTGAGTCATACGCTGTTTAAACAATGCGGAACGAAGTGGTCGGTTGCGCCACCACTTTGCGGGACGACATACGAGAGTTGCAGGACGAGCGGTCAAACATCAAGGCCGCCGGCTCGCTAGATACCACTACTCGTTCCTCCGCGCCATTCCAACAGGCTGAACTTCGAGGCAAGTGAGCCCGTCCTGGTCCGGCGCCTCGACTCACTCTACCGTCAAAGCCTTTCCCCACCTCTCGATAATTTCGCAAGCTGCTGCTGGCTATCGGCGGATCGTTGATGCGCAACTGTGACGGTGGTCGTTACCGTGGCTCGAGTGTCAGCAGATGTGGTAAGGCTGATTGTCGACGAGTAGCAGAGGGGTCCAGCAACAATGACTTTGAGACGAACCAGAGCTTACGGCGGATCCGGCTTGGGTCTGGCGGTTTGCACTGTATTGGCTTGGCAAAACGCCACCGCCGCTCAAGATTGCTACGCAGCCGCGACGCCTGGCGTCAATTGGCAGGAGTGTGACAAAAAGCTTCTCATCCTGGAAGGACAGGACCTGAGCGGGGCAAACCTGTTCGGTGTTGATTTCACTTCGACCGACCTCAGGAACAGCAATCTCCTTGCGGCAAATTTTGAGAAGGCAACGCTTGTGCGCGCTTCCCTGGCCGGCTCGACCGCCAAAGGCGCCCGGTTCGACAAAATCGAGGCGTACAGGACCGACTTCAGCCAGATGGACGCGCAGGGCGCTGTGTTTACGGGCGCGGAAGTGCAGCGCTCGAATTTCCAGAACGCCAATCTGGTCAATGTTGATTTCACAAAGGCGGAATTGGGGCGTGCGCAGTTCCATGACGCCGATATCAGCGGCAGCCACTTTTCGTTTGCCAATCTCGCGCGGGCGGACTTCCGAGGAGCGAAGTTCACCGCACCGATAGACTTTGAGGGCGCTTTTTTCTTTCTGACCCGTATCGAGGGCCTCGATCTATCCAATTCGGCGGGTCTGTCCCAGTGGCAGCTCAACATGGCTTGCGGGGACGCCCGGACCGAGTTGCCTTCTGGCATGACGAGGCCAGAAAATTGGCCCTGTCAATTCCAGCAGGAATAGCCCGCCCGTCCGCTTCCCGCCCAAAGGCTGCCGGGCGGCAAAGCGCCTCAATCAGTCCTCGGCCGCGGGTCAAAGCACGACACTGCGGGACATTTCCGGCAATCTCATTTACCGGCGGACGACAACGGCCAAATAGAGGACGGATGCCCAAGGTCAAAGGTGATACCGCTCTGGACAAGGAGCGCGCCAAAACAGAGAAGCTCCTCAAAAAGGTTGGATACACCGCCTTGAAGGAGGCCGGTGTGGTATCCAAGCGACCCGACCTCCCAAATCTAAAGGTTGAAAAGCGAGGGAAATAGCGCGGACACTCGCATGCTGACCTGACGAGGGCACGCCCAAAATGTAGACGTCTGCTTTGCCTTCTCAAGCTAGGAGCGTGCAGGCGGCGCTTGCGAGAACCACAAGGCGGACTGCTGGGCCGGAAGAACTGTCGTATTTCCGCCCCGGTGCGATCCGACACTTCACAACTTTTTCACTTTCAATTGGGGGGCCATATCATATGAACGAAGAGACCGGCGTTCAGAAGTTGGTGCGCACGCTGCGTGCTCGAGCACCTGATGACGCAGCTGAATTGCTCGCTAGAGAGTCTCCCGAGTTCATCCGCGACACACTAAAGCTGTTGCCTGACGGGCACGCCCGTAAGGTGGCCGAGCATTTGCCACTGCATATGCGGCCCATCAGCTCTCATGATGGTGACATGGGTTTCGCGATCCCCGAGTCGCTCGTCGAGGTGATGGACCCGATCCCCGCCAGCGTTCCTGTCGGGACGACGGTTGCTGCCGCGGTGGAAGCTGTCAGAGGCGCCCTGGTGCCGACCGAGCTCACTTATCTCTACGTCACGGACAAGGGCAATAAACTGGTTGGCCTGGCGGTCCTGCGCGATCTGATGCTGAGCGAACCCGACGCGATTGTCGATCACATCATGCTGCCCAGGCCGTTCGCTCTTGATGTCGGTCTCTCTTTGAGTAACGCATGCAAGGCGGCGGTACGGCGTCACTATCCTGTCTATCCGGTGGTGGATGCGGAGAACCGGCTGCTCGGGCAGGTTCGCGGCTGGCGATTGTTCGAGCAGCAAATCATCGAGATTTCCGCCCAGTCTGGACAGATGGTAGGCCTCCAGAAGGAGGAGCGCTCTTTTACGCCGCTGTTTTCAGCCTTCCTGAAGCGTCATCCGTGGCTGCAGTTGAATCTCCTGACGGCCTTCATGGCCGCATTCGTGGTCAGTTCGTTCACAGGCACGATCGAGAAGATCGTCGCTCTGGCGGCGTTTCTCCCAGTCTTGGCCGGGCAGAGCGGAAACACCGGCTGCCAGGCACTGGCTATGACGCTGCGTGGCCTTGCCCTGGGGGATGTGGACAAACGACCGAAGCTGCACTTGGTGATGAGAGAGGGCGCGCTCGCGGCCGCCAACGGCGCGCTCGTCGGCGTTGTTGCGGCTGCGGCGATGTGGTTCTATGCCTCGATGCAACCGGCGTCGGCGGCGCAGGCGCCGATGCTGGCACTTGTGATCCTGCTTGCCATGTCCGGATCGTGCCTCATGTCCGGCATCTCCGGCGTGCTGATCCCGTTGAGCCTGCGCCGGGTAGGCGCCGATCCGGCGGTCGCCTCGGCGATCTTCCTCACCACCGTGACCGATATTGTAGGCATGGGCCTGATGCTGGGGCTGGCAACCATGCTCGTGCTCTAGCAAGCTGCGTCCGCTGACCCGTCCCCTGGAGTCGGAGGCAACAAGCTGACCTCGTCGCGTTTAAAGAAATTGCAAGACCCAGGCCGAATCGCACACGCGTCGTGAGAACACCTTTCGGCAGCTCTCCGGCCCCTTGCGAAACGCGACGGAAGGCCTTTGGAGAAGCCGTGGGTCACCTTGAAGCATGGTGACCAGATACGCAGAATCGCCCACCCAATATTAATCTTCTCGGCTGGGCGATCCACTACTGATGAGATTTGAGTTTGTTAAGCCTTGGGCCAAATACTTCAATCACGTGCAGCAATGTCGAGAAGAGTTTTTGACAATCAGCGCAGCCGAAATAGGAATAAACCCGATATCTTGTTGCGCAGCTGCAACAGCTGCTGAGGACTCGCATAAGTCCGGCGACCGTTCAGTCGCCTTTTTCTTGCGGTCGTGCTAAATCTCTCGCACTAGTCGGGTTTGGGGTGGGTTCTCGGCATGCAATCTTCGTTTCGAACGATCTTCGGCGTCGCCGCAGCGCTGCTTTGTGCCGGCGTGTTGCCGGCCGGCGCACAAGGTCTTTTTGGGGCCTATGACGATGCGTTTGCGGCCCGCATCGCCAGTCCGGCCGACAATGGAACGCTCGCCCAATTCGTCACGGTTGCGGTCAATGCTGGGCAATACGATCAGGCGATCTCCTCGATCGAGCAGTATCTGATCCAATACCCGCGCGATGCGCGCGCCCGGCTTGCGGCCAGCCGGTTGTATTATCATGTAGGGTCCTATGAATTGGCCCGGCGGCAGGTGCAGTACGGCATCGAAGTCGGAGGTCTGACCGCAAGTGAGCAACAGGAAGCTGTTCGCCTGCTCGCCCACATCGAGCGCGCGTTGCGTGGCGTCACCTGGGAACTCGCCCTGACCGGCGGGGTATTCAGCGCATTCACCGATTTTGAGCCAGGCGGGGCGCAGGACGACGACAGCTTCGTCTCGCCTTACGGGCAGGCGGAAGGTTTTGTGCGGTGGGACCTCGGCACGCCAAGTGCCGACGCGCTCGTTCTTTCGGGGTCGTTGACCGCGACAGAGCGTCTCTTCACGGAAGACCTGTCGGTTCCGGGTGGCGAGAAGACTTTTATTCACGGCAACGCAGCAATTACCTGGGACAAGGGACTGCCCAACAGCGGGATCGATTCGCTGCGCCTGCTGCTTTCCGCGTTCACCGTTACGGATCGTTTCGACAGCGATATTTACGAAACCGGTATCGGCCTCAGTGGACGTTTCGTCGTTCGCCCGACGGTCGAGACGACGCTCTTCGCCGGTGGCGGCTACATCGATCTAAGCGCCTCGCAAGGCATTTTCGCCGATAGCAGGGTCTTCTATGAGGCAGGCGGCAGCTACCGCTTCCGCAATGGCCAGGCGCTCGGCTTGCGCTTTGTCGGCTCGAATGACTTCGCTTCCGGATCGGGCGAAATCAGCCGCAGCTATACGGGCGAGGTCCGCTATGGCGGCCTGTTGATGAAGGTACCGGATCTTTTCGCATGGTCGCACCAGATCGCCTTATCGGCCGGCCACAGCGACACTCCCGATCTGTCCGTCGGCATCGGCACAAATATCAAGAGCGACTTCTGGCGCATTGCCTCGGAAAGCGATTTTCAGCTGACGGAAGCGCAGAAGATCAGCGTCGATCTCGCCTACCGCAAAACCAACTTCGCCCTCGCCAACCGCGACCGAAAATCGTTCGAAATGCTCATGAGCTATACGTTGACGCTCAATTGAAAGAGGCCGCGATGAGGTATCTTCAGATCGTCATTTTTGTCGCCTGCCTCGCCTTCGCGGCACCATCCGCTGCTGAGACGGTCGGGTCGATGACGGCCTATCAGACCATCATCGTCCGCAATAACGGCGGGACGATGAACGTTGGCGCCGGCGTCGAACTCGGCGACCAGTTGCGCAGCAATCCCACCGGTCTCGGAATGCTGGTGTTCCGGGATGAATCGAGCGCCAAAATTGGTCCAAACACCAGCCTGACGATCGATGAGTTCGTCTACAATCCGGGCTCCGGGTCGGGAAAGATCGACATCGGGATGAACAGCGGCCTGGCCCGTTTTTATGGCGGCCAGGTTTCGAAAGGGGGCGTCATGCAGGTTGCGACGCCGCACATGGTGCTCGGAGCGAGAGGCGGCATCATCGAAGTGCTGGTGGCAGCCGGCCAGACCGTCGGCATATTGCGCGCCGGCCGCATGACCTGCACGATCAATGGCAAACGGCTGGTCATCACGAACCCGGGCTACGCCTGCACGTCGGACGATGGCAAGCTTCTGGCCGGCTACGGCGGCATCGACGCCTTCCCGATCTTGGACAGTATCGACCGGATAGCGGGAACCGGCCTGCCGGGCGCACCGGGTCCTGGGTTGGACGTAAGCGCAATTTGTGCGTCGGCTCTAGGCTCCTCGCTCAAAGTCTGCGGGTCCAGGGACGGCGCACTGCCAGGAGTGGTCATGGAATTCCCTGACAGCCCAACGCCACCTGCGGGCAGCGGGGGCCGGCGGGGCGAGTGTGAGGGTGAGGGTTGCTGCTACTACTACAACTGCGATTAGGCCTGGCTGCACGAGATGAGCCACTCGGTCGGTAGGCGCTGGGCTGATTGGCGGCAAGCCGGCAGGCGCAAAATATCCGGCCTTTTGGTCGTGCTCCTGCTGCTCGCTTGCCATTTGGCTTTTGACGGGCCGTTGTCGCGCCTGCGTGAGCGGACGTACGACTTCTATCAGTTTCTCGCCCCACGTCAGGCGACGAGCAATCCTGTCGTGATCGTCTCGATAGACGACGCCAGCCTCAAGGCACATGGGCGATGGCCCTGGAACCGTGGCCTCTTGGCCGATCTGGTCGATGGCATCACGCAATCCGGTGCGGCGGTGGTCGGGCTTGCGCTGGTACTCCCCGAGGCTGACACCTCGCCTGAGGGCATCGCCGGAGACAAGCGCCTGGCAGCGGCGCTGTCCAAAAGTCGAACGGCGCTTGCCGTCAGCCTGGGCAATGAAGCGACGGTATCAGAAGCAGAACCCAAAGCCGGCTGGTCGATCGTCGGGCAAGTGCCCGATACACTTCCCGGCTTCACCGGTCTTACCGGCTCGCTTGCCGAATTCTCGAACGCCGCCGCAGGCCTCGGCGTGATTCGCACCTTGCCCGATCCCGACGGCGTACTGCGCCATGTGCCGCTGCTCTGGCTTCGCAATACCCCTCAACGCGCGCAGCTGTGGCCGTCTTTCGCACTCGAGCTCCTGCGCCTTTACGCTGGACAGGACGGTTACACAGCCCGGATGAATGCAGCCGGGTTCGACGCACTCAGGATGGCAGGCGCCATTGTGCCGCTCGAGCCGGAGGGGAGCATCCGCCTCTGGGAAACCGCCACGGACACGCCTCGCCTGTCTGCCAGCACTATCCTTTCGGGCCATGGCGATCCGCGGCTGCGGGACGCCATCGCCATTGTCGACCTGTCGGCTGTGGGCCTGACGCAGTACCTGCCCACGCCGACGAGTCCAGCGCGACCAGGAGCGGAGATCCACGCCGATGCGATCGGCCAGATGCTTGCCGGGCGCTTCCTGGCAGAGCCAGCGCACGCGCGTATGCTCGAGCGGCTCTGGTTTCTCCTCAGTGCCGTCGTTTTCATCGGGGTTTCCGGAGTGCTCGCCGGGCGTGTCGTGCTTGGCGCCCTCTCCCTGGCGCTGCTGGCCGTCACGCCGTTCGTGTTCGGCGCTCTCGAGTACAGCCTGCAGGGTGCACTCTATGACCCGCTGCAGCCGGCGCTTGCAACCATCATGGTTGCGGGCTTCGAAGGCTATGTCCTCTACAGGCGCAGCGAGCAGCGCCGGTCCACCCTGACGCGACAGTTCTCCCAATATCTGTCGCCCTCCGTGGTGCAGCGCCTCGCAAGCTCGGACACCGAGGCAATCCTGTCCGGCGAGAAGCGCGAGATCACCATTTTGATCAGCGACATACGTGGCTTCACGACCATGAGCGAACAGCTCGACACCCAAGAGATCGCCAAGGTGGTCAACCATTTCCTCGGCATTGCGACCGATGAGATCCTCAAGCGCGACGGCACCATCGACAAGTTCATGGGCGATGCGGTACTGGCCTTCTGGAACGCACCGCTAGATCAACCCGATCATCGTGAGCGTGCGCTGGACGCGGGCCTTGCCCTTATCGAGCGGGTGAGGCGCGAAGACGCCGCCTTCACCGCGGATGGCCATCGATCCATCGAAATCGGCGTCGCCATCGAGACCGGCATCTGCTCGGTAGGCAATTTCGGCTCCGAACGGCGCTTCGATTACACCGCGATCGGCTCCCCCGTGAACCGCGCGGCACGGCTCGAATCGACGACCAAGAAGCTGGGCATCCCCCTGGTGCTTGGACCCGGCTTTGCGGCAGCAGCATCGATGCCGGTCGTCCAGGCGGGCGCCTTTGAGCTCCAGGGTTTCAAGGGCGAGGTGCCGGTTTTCACCGTTCCGGAGATGCAAGCTGCTCAACAAGGTATGAGCCGCGAAGTAGAGAGCCAACGTGGTGAGCAATCTGGCGCCCCCGCCATGGTGGTTGGTTCGCCGCCATCCGTGCAAATGGCGCCGCTTGACCTGACACCCCGAACCCGGAGCATCCGCTGATCGGATCCAGCGGATCGCAAGATGCAATTGTCACGGGCACAGACGGACATCTTGTTTCGGCGACCATCGAGGGATGCGACGGCTTGCGTCACTCGTCCTTGAAAGTCACCTTCATATGTTTTTGGACCATCGAGGCGAGGTCCTCGGCATCCCAGTTCGTGAGCCTGATGCAGCCGTGAGAGAAGGTCTTCCCGATCTTGCCGGGTTCGGGCGTGCCGTGAATGCCGTAGCTTTCGATGGAGAGGTCGATCCAGACTGATCCCACGGGATTGTTAGGGCCGGCAGCAATGGTGAAGGGCCGCTTGGTTTTGACTCCCTTGAATGCAAAATCGGGATCGTAGTGATAGGTCGGGTTGTGCACCACCCTTTGGATCTCTGCCTGCCCACTTGGTGCCGGCTTCTCGTCGCTCCCGATCGAGGCAGGGTAGACGGCAAGCGCTTTATTGGAGGGGTCGAGCACGCGCACCTGATGAGCGCCTTTGTCGACTTCCACGCCGGCAATGGTGGCGGGAGGTTCACCCCGGCCAACATCTGGTACCAGCAGCGTGGTTCCAGCTTTCCTGAATCCGGTGCCTGGGTTTAGCCTCCTGAGCAATGGTTCGCTCACATGGAAGCGCTCCGCCAGCTTCTCGATCGAGTCGTGATAGCCAAGCCTTCTCAGGCGAGCCATCCTCTCCATGCGCCCCGGAATGCGTTTGGTGAAGGGGCCGCGTACATCTTTGCGGGTCAGTTCATAGGTGACCAGAGCTGGGCTGGTGGAGGTTGCCATCAGCTTGTCCCAAGTCGCTTGGGTGAGCTTGCCATCTGGCGCCAGTCCGTTCGACGCCTGGAAGGCCTTGACCGCCTTGGCGAAGTTCTCTCCAAGGCGGCCGTCGATGAGCCCCGGTGAGAAGCGCGCACGATCCAAAAAAATTTGCGCCTTCAGCACGGCAGGATCGAGCCCTTTCGGATCGCCGGCGGAGAATTGCGCCTGATTTACCGCGGCTAGGTCCAGCTTGGCCGCCTCCGTCCCGCCGCATGCGAAGGCGAGTGCAATGGCGAGGAGGAGAAGGAGCCTGATCATCGATTTCACTCCTTACGTTAAATCGCACCTGATCTGCTTCTATGACGCGCTGTGGCAGATCTGGTTCCATTCGCCGGTAGGGGATCATAGGCAACCAGCCTTACGCTGCCGACCGGTCCGAGACGTTTGATGCCCATGCCTTGCCCCTCACGAGAGGCGTTGCTGGCCGCGCAGATCGGCAGTGTAAAAATGGTCTGGCCATGTTGACGTGAGCTTCTACTTTCAAACTGCCCACTACCTGGACCGGCAGTCAAATGGTCTCAGGGCAGCAAGTGAGGAGATGCGCTGGGAACCGGCTTATCGGGCGGGTATTCTATTGATCTTCGGTATCGATAGATCCATGTTCCGTCGTCACTGTGATCGCGTTGTCGCCCGCGATTGCTCTAGCGTATTCGAAGCGCTCCAACTTCTGTTCTGCCGATAGGCCTTTGAACATCGCGGTGGCCGAGTTCGTGATTTTGAAGTCGCCGCAACTCGGACAGCGAAACTCCCGGATGTCACCAACTGTCTCCGAATTAACGAGCGCCTGCTCATCTGTAATCGGGCAAATTGCGGCCATCCAAGCCATCGTGGTCCTCCGTCCTAAGGCCGTCCCCGATTACCCAAAAGGCATCGTCGAGTGCAAAATCCATTTCTGCCGACGCTCACCCCACCTGGAGTACTCCACCGAGTAGATTGCGCTCTCCACTCTCCAACCCAGAATGTGGATTAAAGCCAGTTCCTCGGCGAGCGATTTGCTGGTGAGCGGTAGGCGCTCTCGCTCTGGAGCCTCTCCCAAACGATCGGAGATGTTCATGTAGCGTCGGGCAGGACCGAAGGGCCGGAACGTGGCGTTTTCATCTCTTCGGCAATCACCAGTAGCGCCTCCAGAGCGACGGCGATCCCCGACATCACCGTACTTATGTCTGCGCTGCCGCCGAGCGTCGAAAGTTCGGCCGCTCGCGTTTGCATGCTTTGGCTCAGCTCTTGTAACTTCAGGCGCAGCTCGTCATCCATGGTATGTTCTCCAAGCTTGACGCTGGAGGAACGCGCCTGCTTACAACCCGTTCCGCCGGTGGCCGCAGAGAACCAGAGACACCGCAGATGCTACAACTTGCGCTGTGGCGGCGCTTAGCATGGGCGGTGGATTGAGCCTCAGCGAATGACCGTCGGCAAATAGCGGATGCTTCAGTCTCGAAAAGGTGCTGGACGGCTCGATATGCACCGCCCCTTGGCCCTGGGTGCTGGTCCCATGCACAGTAAGGCCGTGCAAGTGCGCGCGGCCTCTGGGCTCAACATTCCAGTCGTCATGGTCCAAAGTTGTCCCAAGGTGGGTTCTCACCAAAGTGGGCGGCGAGAAGCGTCACGAAGCTTTGAACTTTGGCGGAAAGATGCCTTCTTGACGGGTACATCGCGTAGATCGACCGGCTTACCGGCTTGAACTGGGGCATCACTGTCTCCAGTTGGCCCGAACGAATGGCTTCTCCAACAAGGAAAGTGGGGCAAAGTACTATGCCTGCTCCACCCAGCGCCGCATCGCGCAGGAGCTGCCCGTTCGTTGCCGTCATCCGTGCAGTGATTTTTACCGCCACTTCCCCCTTTGGTCCGTCGAACCGCCATTTTCCGCGGCTGGCGCGCAACGCGTAGTCCAGACAATCATGGTCGTGGAGATCCGACGGCTTTGTGGGACGCCCGCGTCTGTCCAGATAATCGCGCGAAGCGCAGACCACCTCGCGTGAAGGCGCGATTCGGCGAGCAACCAGATTGGAAACCGTGAGTGGAGCGATGCGTACCGCGACATCCAGGCCCTCTTCCACGATGTCAACCACACGGTCGTCCAACACCAACTCAACCGACACCTCCGGGTAGACCGCGAGATATTCTGCAACGACTCTCCCAAGGTGCATCGCGCCGAAGGAGATCGGCGCGCTGACACGCAGTGAGCCGGTGGGACGTGTCTTGCTCTCGGCCGCGCTCGTACGAACTTCCTCGACATCCTCGATTATGCGCAGACTGCGCTCGTAGACGGAGGCGCCGAGCTCTGTCAGGCTTATGCGCCGGGTCGTCCGGTTGAGAAGGCGTGCGCCAAGCCACTCTTCCAGCATCTGGACATGTTTGCTCACGGCCGCTGGCGATAGTCGCATCCGCTTGGCCGCTCCAGCGAAGCTGCCTTCACCGACGACGTTGGCAAACACGGTCATGCTGGTCAGCCGGTCCAACTGCAATCACCTCTTTCATTCACGTTTCGTGAATTCACCATCCATATCTCCCTCGATTATCAATCCGCAGTGGACAGATTATCTGAAACCAGGCCGGGATCAATTGCCCGATCCGTCTCTCTAACGTTTGCCCGAAACGTTGGCGTCGAGTGCCTTCTCGCGGGCTGGAGGTGATCATGTCTCTGACCAAAGCAGCCCTTCGGGAGAAACAGGGAGCCACTTTTCGCATGTGGCTCTCCGTGCTCACTGTATCGCTGGGTATTTTTTCGATGATCACTGCGGAGCAACTCCCTGTGGGGCTGATTCCGGCAATTTCTTCCGAGTTGAATGTCTCTATTGGGAGTGGCGGTCTCACGGTGACGATACCCGGCGTAATTGCGGCGTTCGCTTCTATCGGTTTGCCGTTGGCAGTGGGGAGGCTCGACCGGCGTATTCTGATGGCGGGCCTGCTCGCGGTAATGGCTGCGGCGAGCGTGATTTCAGCGCTCGCAACGAACTTTCCCGTTCTGCTCGCGTCCAGGCTGCTCGTCGGGATCACCATCGGTGGCTTTTGGGCGATAGCCGGAAGCATCGCAGTACGCCTTGTTCCTGGACCGTCCGTGCCGCGCGCCATGACTATTGTCTTCGGCGGTGTAAGTGCCGCTGCGGTGCTGGGCGTGCCGGCCGGCACGATCATCGGTGATCTAGTCGGCTGGCGCGGCGCGTTCTGGTCTCTCGCCGGCCTGAGCTTTGCCATACTGCTCGCCGCCCTGCTTGTGCTTCCGAAGCTGGAGGCGGCGCAGCCTGTGGAGGTGAAAGCCCTGCGTGCGCAATTGCGCAATCCCGCCCTCCTGTCGGGCGTGGTTGCGACCGCACTGCTGGTGGCTGCCCACTACGGTGCCTACACTTTCGTGAGCCCGGTGTTGCTGGAGGTCTCGGGCGTCACTGCAGGGAGCATAGGTTGGTTACTGTTGGGGTATGGCATTCTCGGAATGATTGGCAACGCCGTCGCAGGCGTCTGGGCCGCCAAATCCGTCGGTCGCACATTGGCCTGCATCGTCATTGGGCTCGGCGCCACGCTGGCTCTCTTCCCGTTGCTCGGGGTCACGCCGCTTACAGGAACCATCCTGCTGCTGGTGTGGGGCTTCGCGTATGGCGCGGCGCCCATCACGCTGCAGACGTGGGTGCTGAGTGCAGCACCAGAAAGCGCGGAGACCGCGACGGCCATCTACTGCTTCACTTTCAATCTTGCCATCTCCGTGGGTACCCTAGCGACCAGTCAGATCGTCGACACGATGGGCGTGAACAGGGTCCTCTGGGTCGACTCCGCCATCATCCTGCTGGTGCTGCTGCCGGTGTGCCGCGCACCCATGCTTAACCGGAACATCGGAAACTCGTAGACAGCAAGCCATCCTGTGCCGCCCATCTGGCAATGATGTGATAGGTTGAAGTAGATCTTCGTTTCCTCTGTCTTGAAAGTCACGCGCATCACATCAAACGCGGGTTCCGCCGCACCGTGCGGGTGCCGATGCTTTGCGCCCCCGGAGGACAACTGGCTACTTGAAAAAGGACTTGATCCCCTCGTCGATATGTGTGCTGATATGAGATCGATCTCATGCCGCGCTCTCAATTGCTGTTTCTCTACGGGAGCGCGCTCTGGGAAGCATATGTCTAATGACGATGAAGAGGGAGGTTCAAGTGAGGAAATTGATCGCGTGGCTGGCCTTGGCCACTACCACGCTCGCGTTCGCGTCTGCGGCCTCGGCGGGTGAAACCATCAACCGGGTTACCTCGAAGAAGGCAATGGTGGTCGCCACAAACAGCGGTTGGCCGCCGCAGAGTTTCCTCGACGACAGCAATCAGTTGGTCGGCTTCGACATAGATGTCTCGAAAGAGATCGCAAGGCGCCTCGGTGTCGAGGTCAGTTTCGATACGCCGGACTGGGCGACGATGACGGGCGGCCATTGGCAGGGACGTTACGATCTGGGTGTCGGCTCGGTGACGCCGACCAAAGCGCGCGCCAAGGTGATCGATTTCGAAGGCATCTATTATTATAGCCCCTACGTTTACGTGGTTCACAAGGACAGCCCGGCCAAATCGGTCGCCGACCTGAACGGCAAGATCATCGGCGTCGAGACCGCCACCACGTCGGAGGATTTCATCCGTAGACAACTCGAGATCGATGCTCCCGGCCTGCCGCCCATCGAATACAAGCTGGAGCCCGGTGAGATCAGGACTTTCGCTGACTCAATGCTGCCGTTCGACGATTTGAGGCTCGGCGACGGCGTGCGCCTCAACGCGGTCATCGCACCAGAACAGACGGCTCAGAACGCGATAAAGAACGGCTACCCGTTGCGTGTCCTGGAAGGCGGCTATGCCTTCCGTGAGCCACTGGTGGTGATCGCGGAAAAAGGTGATGCCGAGTGGAATGCCAAGATCGGCGGCATTCTCGACGAGATGAAGAAGGACGGTACCCTCGCGAAACTGACCACCAAGTGGTACGGCAAGGATTACAGCTCTGACTGAGAGGCATCGTGGATAAAGCTTGAGCGGGGTGCATTCAATTGAACATCCCGCTCCATCTGTTTTGTTTCAGCCGCATTTCCACGACACCGGGCGGCTCCGCCTGCCTGCAAAATGCTCTAGTGCCGCCACCTCATCATATTGATCATGACATGTCCTGACACATATTACCGACGCACGCTTGCCGACAACACCATCAGACCGCCGCTGAGCGGCGTTTCCGAGTGCGAGACAGTCGTTGTCGGCGGCGGACTGGCCGGCCTGACGACGGCGTTGCAGCTGGCTCGCGCCGGCCAGCAGGTCGTCGTGCTTGAGGCGCAGCGGATAGGATTCGGCGCTTCCGGTCGCAATGGCGGCTTCGTTAATCCCGGTTTCGCCACCGGCACCGACAACATCGCCGCGATGGCCGGCGTCGACGCGGCACAAAAACTGCACCGCCTGTCCATCGAAGGCGTCGACTTCGTGCGGCAGACGATCCGCGATCTCGACGTCAAGGCGGCAGAGCCGCGCTCCGGTATATTGAGCGTGCTTCGCCACGATGGCGGCGCCGTGCTCAAGGCATATGCCGAGCAACTGGCGCGGGATTTCGACTACCGGCTCGACTATCTCGATCGCGACCAGGTGCGAGCGGTGCTGCATTCGGATCGCTACCACCAAGGCCTGCGCGATCCCAGCGCCTTCCACATGCATCCGCTTAACTATCTGCGCGCCGTTGCTGGCGAGATCGAGCGGCTGGGCGGCAGGATATACGAGAGAACGGCTGCCGTTGAAGCCAACCTTGACGGCGCCGAAAAGATCTTGCGTACCGACAGCGGCGAAGTGCGCGCCCGCCAGGCCGTAGTTGCCACCGGCGGATATACGGGCCCACTGGTCGGCCGGCTGCAGCGGGCATTCCTGCCTATCGCCACTTACGTTATGGTGAGCGAGGAGGCGCCTGACCTCATCGCCAAGGCGATTACGACGACCGACGCCGTCGGCGATAACCGTCGCGCAGGCGATTATTACCGTGTTGTCGAAGGCGGCAGGCGGCTGCTCTGGGGAGGGCGCATCACCACCCGGGCAGCCTCATCGGGCGTGTTGGCGAGGCAATTGCGCCGTGAGATGGTCACCACTTATCCGCAGCTCGAACACCTCAAGACCGAACTCGCCTGGTCCGGGCTCATGTCTTATGCCCGGCACATGATGCCCCAGATAGGCCCGTTGCAGCCGGGCGTCTGGTACCTCACGGCTTTTGGTGGCCATGGCATCAACACCACGGCGATCGCCGGCAAGTTGATCGCCGAAGCCATACTGGGACAATCGGACCGTTACCGGCTGTTTGCACCATTCGGCCTTGCCTGGGCGGGCGGCCCGGCTGGACTTGCGGTTGCGCAACTCACCTACTGGAAGCTGCAGGCGCAGGATTGGTGGCGCGAGCGGGCCCGCTGACCGCAGGGAGATCGAAGACGTGATCGGCCGACTATTGCTCAACCACCCGGACGCGGCGCGCCGCGTTGGCGTGTTCTTCGTGCTCGCCGCCATCGCCGCCGGCCTGTATGGGCTCGGCATCAAAGCCAGTTGGCTCGGCAAGCTCGTTCCGGGGTCGGTCGAGTGGCTCGCCGCCAACCCGGACGTCGGGCGGGCGGTCTCGGCGGTGCTGATCGCATTGATCTTGGTGGCGAACTGGAACGCGCTGCGGTATCTCAGCCGCAAACAGCAGATTGTGGCAGTTTGGATAGAGCTGTTCGTGTTGCTAATGTTGTTTTTCTATTCCTTCGACCTGTCCTTCGCGTTCATCGCCAAGAAGATCGGCTTCCTCGTCTCGAAGGGTGTGGTGACGACCCTCTACATTTCGGCCATTTCGATCGCCATCGCCACCCTCATCGCCTTCGTTGGCGCCATCGCCAAACTTTCCCGCAACGGCGTGGTCTATGGCTTGGCGACCTTCTATACCTCTCTGTTTCGTGGCTTGCCGTTGCTGATGCAGATCTACATCATCTATCTCGGCCTGCCGCAGATTGGCTACGTGATCGGCGCCGTGCCGGCTGGCATCATGGCGCTGTCGCTCTGCTACGGCGCGTACATGACCGAGATCTTCCGGGCCGGCATCGAAAGCATCTCGCGCGGCCAGACCGAGGGTGCTACGGCACTCGGCCTTAGCGCTAACCAGACGATGTTCCTGGTCATCCTGCCGCAGGCGATGCGCGTCATCGTGCCGCCGACCGGCAACCAGTTCATTGCGATGCTGAAGGATTCTTCGCTGGTCTCGGTGGTCGGGGTCTGGGAGATCATGTATCTCGCACGCACGCAGGGCCAGACCGAGTTCCGCCACATCGAGATGCTCATCACCGCCTCGATGATCTATTGGCTGCTCTCGATGGGGCTCGAGTTCCTTCAGTCGCGGATCGAGGACCGGTTCGGGCGCTCACTCAAGCGCTGATCGTCATCCGTGATCTTCGCCAAAGCGAGTTGCACAGCACCGCAACAGCCAGCTTCGGAGAGCAGCTGCAGATTGTACGCGACAGCATGCCGTTCGGCGACGTCGTGAGGGGTGAATCAACCCGGTATTTCATCGGCTTAGCCCGATCGGAGGGCAGAATAGAGCAAGTGCTGGACGAGCATGTTCGTTGGCCGACCGCCCGGCAACTACGACCGATTGCTGGATTTCACCCGCGCCAATAAGTTAACAAAATTAATGACTCTAACATGTCTCCGGGCCAACCATTATCGCTATGTATCGATGGTAGCCGAGTTCGCCACGTGGTTCGCCAATAGGTTTGTCAGGCAGTGGTTTGCGCGTTACCAGCCGCACGACTCGGTCCATGCCCTGCACAGCCAAACGCACCGGCGAGACTTCCCGGGAATGAAGCTCGGCATGGTGTTTCGTTCCTTTGAAGTGGGCGTGGTTGGGGGAAGACCGTAGTCGGCGTGTTCGCGCCCGGTGGAATTTTCGAAGAGTTGTTTCCAACGGCGGGAACGAACCAAACTTCCATGCATTTAGCTCTGGCTTCGTTCATTCACTCTTTCTTCTGGGAGCTGGACCATTGTCATCCGGAGGCTATCTCTTGGCCGACCAACAAACCAATGACGTTTCCATCGTTGATCTGATACCTGCCCTGCGGGCTTTCGCGCGCACCTTCTGCCGCGTTCCAGACGATGCCGACGATCTGGTGCAGGAAACGTTGACCAAAGGGCTCGCCAACATCGACAAGTTCGAACCTGGTACACGCATGAAGTCGTGGCTCTTCACCATCATGCGCAACACCTACTACACCCGGATCAAGATCGCTGCACGGGAAGCGCCAGGCCTTCTCGACTGCGCGTCTTCGAGACCGATTTCGGAAGCTACCCAGGAATGGACCGTTCAGAGCAAGGAAGTTCACGGCGCCATCCAAAAGCTGCCCGAACATCAGCGCGAGGTGCTGATGCTGATCGGCGTTTTAGGAGTGGGCTACGAGGAAACCGCCGAAATCTGCGGCTGCGCGGTAGGGACGGTCAAGAGCCGGCTGAACCGTGCCCGCGCCAACATCCTTGAGCTACTCGGGGAGAGCTCGTTGCAGACATTGATAGAAAGGCGAAATCAGCTGTCGGATGGTCAGCTCGATATAGAGGTCGACAGCCGCAGATAATCAGCTCTTCACGTCTCGCCGACGCTTCTCGACGAGAGCATTTTGCAATTGGATCGCCAGCTTGGATAGGCGGTCTGGTATCTTTTCCTGCTCTATGGCGGCCAGCAGGGAAGCAATCTCCTGATCCACTGCCATCTCGACAAGCAGATCCGTGGTATCGTCGCTCGAATGAGACATCACGTTCTCTTGATAGCATCCCTAGATCCAAGTCTGATGATGAGCGCTCGGCACTACAAGGCGTTGTCGACCGCCGAGAGGCTCACCGGCGGCCCTTGCACAGTTTTCCTCCGTGCCGCGGCAAGACGCGGCGCGGTGGCGTCAGTCCTTCAGCAACCGGTTTGCGGCGTGATCCTGAAATTGATCGGACTTGATTCGATTGCCGTCCAGCCCGCGCTCTCGGCTATGTTGCTTCCTGTCGCGGTTGGACAAAACCGCGTTTTCTTCGATCTTGTCCTTGTCCAAGGTGGTCATTGCGCCGGCGCCGGCACCTTTGCCTTGGCTGCCTTGGCCGAAATGCTTTTTGCCGCCGGATGCCATGATCTCCTCCTTCGAATCCAGGACACCGATCGGTGCCGACGCCCGAACCGGCATCGCGCTGTAATGTTCCGTCTCACCCAGCAAGCAGGAAGGCGTCGCCATCCCATGACCCAAACGGCTTCTCGCCGTCGATGACGACCCGCAATTGGTGAGCTTGCGCAAGACGGCCGATGTCGGCCCGGTCCAAAGAAAGCGATCCGCGATAAGAATAGTTGAGCAATGCGAGCCGGCCCGGCCGTTTGAGAACGCGCGCAATTTCATCGAAAAGCCGCTCAGCCATGCCGGCCAGGACCAGGTAGGGAAAGCTGTCGACCGCCAACACGCAATCGAAACTGTCGTCGTCGAAGTCGGCCAGATCGAGACCGGAGGTTTGGCGCAGTTCGACATTGCCGAGCGCTGCGCATTGCTCGGAGGCGATAGAGATCATCCGCGATGATATGTCGATGCCGACCATCCGCTTGAAGGAATTGGACAGCGCGCGCTCGAAACGTCCGATGCCGCAACCGATGTCGAGAATGTCTCGTTCAATTCCGGTGAATTCTCGCGCCTCGAGCCATTCAACGATTTCGTCGGTCATGGCTGTCAGCCGCTCGTCATCGCCAAGGGATCCTAACTGGACACTTGCGGCTGTCGAAATTGCTGCCGCGGCATCAAAACTCGAGGCCAGCCGCGTGACGACGGCAATATCCGTCTCGCCGTTACCGCGTTCATGCCGAACGGCGCCGCCTGTCGCTCGCAAAGTGGCAAGGACGCCCGGTCTGTGGCGCAGCAGTCCGGCGACCTTTCGCAGTCTTTCAGCATCGCCGGTATCCGCCGGACGGACTTTCAGCACGAACTCCGCCAATTCCGCCGCTTCAATTGTGGGCGGCAGGTGAAGCGCCAGCCTGACGAGAACAGCTTCGGCGCAGGCACCATCGGCCATGCAATCTTCGACCGCCCGTCTGACCGATGTCCGGCGCTGCGCGTGCACACTCATGACATCAACTCCGCGTCCAGATCCTCCGCATCGTCCACCTGTCGACGGCGCCCCAGCCATATTTGTAGGCCTCCTGGCCGCGCAGGAAGTCGAACTCGCGCGCATCTTCGCGGATCGACTCCGCGATCGCGTGGCCGATCAGGATCGCACCTGGGCTCTCCTCGGCATAAGCAGGATCTAGGCCGCCGAGATAGGCATAGGCGCGGCCGCGGTGGTGAAATCCGTAATAGGCGGCGACAGTCGTGCCATCGATCGCGAGCAACCAGCATCGGACCAGACCGTGAGCATCGAGCAAGGGAAGTGAAAGCCCATGGAAGTGCTGCACGGCGGGGTCGGCCAATACACCACCTCCATGTCCAACCCAGCGTGCATGGTGCAGGCGGATCAATTGGTTCAGGAAGTTCTGATCGCCCCGGGCTGACGCCAACGCGAGCCGGCCGCGTCTGGACGCCGCTTGACGCGCCCGGCGCAACTGGCGCCTGCGCCGAGCGGGAACGCAGCCGGCCAACGTTTCGTCGCCGGCAACAGCAAGCACGGGGCAGGCTGCATGAATTGCCGGCCTCTCGACCGTTAAACCGGGATGCGCGATCGTAAGACCGGCACTGTTTTGCGGCAGATCAGACAAGATCCATTGTGACCACCCGACCGAGCAGATCGTTTCGGCAATGGTGGCGACAACCGCCGCCTCGATATCCTGGACAGCCAGGATGTCCAGATAATCACTGAGCGAAATGCCGACCGGAAGCAGCTTCGAACCGGCCGTTCCATGCTCGAGATAGAGTGGCGCCAGCCCGACCAGATCGCCGCCACGCCAGACCGCGACTGTCGCCAGTTCACCGGGTGCGAATGCGCGCCACCATGGCACCAGCCAAGCGGGGGATTGGAACGGCGTCGCAGAGGAACTCTGCTCCCACAGTTTCCACCAGTGCGGTGTCAAGGCATCGAATTTTACGGGGTCATCGATGATTTCGCTGCGCAACACTGCTTTTCTCACGGTGCCGCAGCGAAGCGCCTGCGATCGGTGCCAAGTTGTGCCAGGGCCTGATAGGCAGCCATATACGACGAGATCATCCGTTCCAGCGAAAACCGCCGCCGCGCTTCAACCCGGCACGCCTCGGCGTCCAGGCTGGGCGCCGCAAGAATGGCTTGGGCCATCTCGTCGACTGTGTTGACGAGAAAGCCCGTCCTGCCGTGCTCGATGACATCCGCAAGCGCACCATTCGGGAATGCGACCACCGGGGTACCGCAGGCGAGGGCCTCCATGGCGACAAGCGAGCTTGTCTCGGCGGCGAGGCTTGGAATGACCAGACAGCGGGCTGCGTTGAGAAAGCGCCTCTTGGCGTTAAAACCGAGCGGGCCCAGGAAGCGGCGGCGAGCATCAAGACGGGATTGGACCTCGTCGCGAAAGTAGCGCGTATGTGTTTCGTAGGGATAGACCTTGCCGCCGATGACCAGGGGCACGCCCGCCTGTTTGGCCGCGTCCAGGGCCAGGTGAATGCCCTTTTCCGGGCAGACCCGGCTGAGAACCAGGGCAAAGTCTCGCTTCGGCTGCACCAGGTTCAATGATTCGATGTCAACGCCGTTGGGAATCGGCGCCACCAGTCTGGCCCCTGGTGGCGCCGTTTGCTGCTGGGTGGACGAGACCGCATGGAGCCACAGGTCGTCGCGCGTCGGTCGCAGAGCCTCGGCCGGATACCAGTCCAAGGGCAGGTGGAGGCTCACCAGGGTCGGGCCATCGTCGGGCAGATAGGCATCGAAATCGATGCCGTGCAGATGGACCACATCGACCGGCCATCGGGCGCGGGCAGCGGCGATCGCTTTGCGATGAGCCTGCTGCGCGCGGCTCTTCGCCGCCTCGTCGAGCACGCCGTCTTCAGCCGGTATTTCCACAAGGGTACCGCTCGCGCTGGAGCCGTGGCAGCCAATGACGATAGAGCGGTGGCCGGCGCGAACCAGTGCCCGATCGAGCATCGACAGAACCTGTTCGGCACCGCCGACAGCATCGGGTCCGACGGGCGCGAGAGGGTAGGCGACATTGAGGACAGTGAGCGCCGCGGCTGGTTGCGCCTCGGTCCCGTATGCCGCACCACCTGTCGATGATGCCGCTAATTCGTCCAATGTGTCAGGCGTCTGATGCATGGCAGCATGACACTTTCACGCTGCCGAGGCCCGCCGCGTCGGGAGCGAAGCGGACGTCATGCCGGGCGCATAGCGGCGGATCATGGTTGCGCAGAATTCCGCGAACTCCTCCGGCGCCAGTGGCGGGCTGGTGTGGTGGGGCATCATTCCCCGATGCTGCGGTGTAAAGCAAAAGGTGACCGTCACGTCGAAATCGGCGAGTGCCTCCATCTGCCGGTCGAACCAGTCCAGCGCGTTCGGCCGGAAGCTGTCTGCCCAGGAAAGCCCCGTGCGCATATTGGTGACGCCCAGCCGCTTCATCCAGGCGACGGCATCGTCCAGCCGGGGGTCCTCGAAATGAAACCACTGCACCAGCCCCATTGCGGGCGTGTAGCGCAGGAACTCCTCCAGCGCAGGTTTTGGCGTACCGTCCTGGCGCAGCAGCCCCATGTGGAAATGTCGATAGTAAGAAGAGCCCTCCGCCTCGCGATGCCGCGTCGTTGCTTCCCATTCGCGCGGAAGATCGTAGAGGCTGTACCACTGGATGCGTGGTGCGTTGCCAATCAGCAACTCAGCGGTGCGCTTGAGCCCCCAAACCTGGATTTCTTCCGCGCCGAAGGTCGATACGCCGACTTCGCTGACCCAGATGGGAAGGTTGGTGACGGTCGCGATCTCGCCGATCTTCTGTGGCCATTCGTGGATCTGCCACAGGTTCCAGTCGAGCGGAAAGCCGTGCACGGCGACGGCATCGACATGGTCCAGCACGCCGAATTCCTTCATGCGGGTGATAAAGCCCGGATCTATCGGCGAGATGCCACCGAGTACTTTCGTCAAAGACGGGTTCTCCGACGCGATTGCGTCAGCCGACAAGATCGCCATCCTGGCAAAGCGGCTCCAATCGGGATCGAGCTCTGGGTCCCAATGCGATTTGTTGTTGGGCTCGTTCCAGATCATGGCGGCTTCAATCATGGAGCTGTCCTTTCGAGGGGTAGATGGCGCCGCCGCCGGCCGGGTCCCCGGCTGCGCGGCAGAAATAGACCTCCTGCTCGGGGTGCAGAACGATCTCGAAACCGGCGCTGCGCAGCATCGCTTCGGTGCAGGCGCGGTTTGGAATCCACCAGTTGGTGGGATCGTCGGCATAGCGGTGCTCGATAAAATGCAGCTTGGGAAACTGCGGCTGGTCGAACAGGTCATGCGTCCAGAAATGATAGTTTTCTTCCAACTCGGGCAGATCCGCGCTGCCGCGCTGCATGGACTGGAAGATCATCAGGTCACGGGCGACATGTTCGCGGATCAGGTCGAGCGCGAGCAAGGGGTGGCGCAAATGGTAAAGCACCCCCATGAACAGCACGACATCGAACGTCTCGCGCAGCGAGCCGACGTCGTAGACCGAAAGCTTCTGGAATTCGATCTCGCAATCGGCAACCTCGGCGGCAAAGCGAGCCTGCGCCAGGTAGGCGTCATCGAAATCGATGCCGAGGACACGGTCAGCACCTCGCCGTTTCATCTCGATGGAGTAAAATCCTGCATTGCAGCCGATATCGAGTACGGCCTTGCCCCTCAGATCAGCGGGAATGGCATTGGCAAATTTGCGCCATTTGATCAGCGGGTAGTTGCCCAGAAAATGGTTGGGAGCGGTTTCGACGCCGGCAAGTTCCATGTTGTGGAACCATGGGCCGAGCGCATCGATGCGGCGGCGGATTTCGGCATGGGAATGCAGCATGGCTCAGGCTCCTTCGCCAGGAACGACGGGTACATGCGACTGCGCGCCGGGCATGATCATGGTGGGCCGGCGCTGCGCGGATGAGGCGTCGTTTTCAAGCAACCGCAGAGCTGTTCGATAGCCGTTGAAAGTGCCGACATCGACATAGTCCGACCCAGCCCTGACACCAAAAGCTGTACCGCCGGCCGCAATATAGGCGTTGACCAAAGTGCCGATATATTCGTCACTGCGCTCGCGCTCACGCCAGAGTGCCGCAAGCTGATGCAGGATATGGCCCGGCATCTTGAACGCACCCCAAACCCAGTTCGTGGCGGCATCCTGTCGCTTGACCTGGATTTCGATCACGCGCTCGTGGACGTCGGTGACGACGGCGTCGAAGAATTCCGGCTGATCCACCGGGAAAAGCAGAAATGAGAGCTGATCGTCGGGCAAATGGCGGAAACCGTCCTCGGGAAACCAGATCGTATCGGGAAGGCCGACCAGGACGACCTCGTCGGGCGCGACGAGGGGCGCCGCCCGGAAGATCGCATCGCACAGACCGACGGGGTTCGGCTGCACCACGAAGAGAGCCGCCGCGTCACCGTAGCCGGCGGCGTAGTATTCAAGGATGTCGGATTTGCCCGATCCGATGATGAAGCAAATCTTGTCGACGCCGGCCTGCACCATGCGCCGTACCAGATACTCGCTCACGGCGCATGGACGCTCGGTCTGTCCATCGATCCGGCTACCGACCGGCAGCAGCTCTTTCGAGAAGCCGAGCGGCTGAATGCGGCTGCCGCGCCCGGCAGCGGGTACGATGCCCAACATCAGACCGCTTCCCTCATCGGTTCGCCGGGAGATCTTTGAAAGGCCTCGTTCAGGATGCGATCCAGTTCCGCCGCGCGCCGTGCGGAAGTGTGTTCGCCCAAGACCCGGTCGCGGGCACGCCTTCGAATGCCGTCGAGCTCGCGCTCCGGCAATCGCAATGCGGCGACCACATCATCGGTGTCATGCGCCAACAAGATTTCGCGGCCGGGTTCGAAAAATTCGGCCAGGCCCGGCCATGCATCGGTGACGATGGCAGCCCCACACGCGGCCGCTTCGAAGAGCCGTCCCGACGGGCACCAGCCCTTTTGCGCCATCGCCTCCCGGGTGACGTTCAGTGTCAGGCGAGATGATGAGAAGAAAGCCGGATGGTCGGCTGGCGGAAGATGCCTGACAAAGAAGATGTTGTCGCTCCATGGGAATTCCTGCGGATATTGCGCGCCGCCAATGATGAAACGGTGGTCGGGCAGGCGCGCGGCCGGGCGGACCAGCAGCTTTTCGACGCCGGCCTGGCGATCCGCCGCGTAAGTTCCGAGATAGGACAGATCACCGGCGAATTCGGCCCGCTTCTCTGCCGGCCGGTGTTGGTCGGGATCGACATGCCCATAGAGAGGCACCACGTGACGCGCGCCTAAAACCGACTTAAGCGCCTCGATCGCAGAGCCGCCGGTGTAACTCAAAACGAGGTCGAAATCGGCGAGACCCTCAGGTCCGAAATAGGGCGGACGCTCGCCTTGCTCGATGCGGGCAAGCGTGACCGGAGTGTCGAGATCGTAGAAGACACGCAATCCGCGACCTGTCTGCTGCGCCAGCCGCGAGGCCTCCACGGCGTCGGCACAGTAGGAGGTGACGACGACGACATCCGCTTGCTTCATTGCCCGCTCCGCAACGCGACGGATGTCCTCCCAGTCCGGATAAATGACGACGTTGCCGCCATCGAGCCGATCGAGATCACGCGTCCCGGCATAGTAGGGGGTATCGCGTTCGAAGAAGGTGATGGACCATCCCAGCCGACCCAGGGCGCGGATCAGACCGCGCCAGAGCGTGGCATGGCCGTTGCCCCATGATGATGTAACGGTGAGACCGAAAATGACCATCTGCATCCGGAAAGTCCTCGTCAGGCAGCTTCGTTCATTCGCAGGAGCTTGGAGCCCCAGTCACCCGACACGATCGTCGTGATCGAGGCTGGATCGATGTCGAAGCGGAAGCAGTCGCCGACCGGCAAGCCAAGCACCTTGCAGACGGCGGCCTTGATGACGTCGGCGTGGCTGACCAGGGCGACACACTGGTTCGGATGCCGCTCGCGCACTGCGTTCATCAGTGCGACGATCCGCTCCTGGACATCCAGCATGGTCTCGCCGCTCGGTGTCCTGGCCTCCTGCCGCTGGTCGTTCCACGCCCGCCAGCCGGCGTCGCCGTTCAACTCGTCGAAGGTCTTTCCCGACCAATCGCCGAAATCGATCTCGTCGAGTTCGGCGCAGATCGCAATTTCACCGACGCCGCAGGCAAGCGCGATCGGCACGGCCGTCTCTTGCGTACGCTCACGCGGGCTGCACAAGATGGCTTCAATCGGCTCCCGGGCCATGCGGCCACCAAGATGCGCGGCCTGCGCCTTCCCAGCCTCGCCAAGGCAAACGCCGTCCATCCGTCCTGCAAGATAGGAGCCGACATTGTCGTGCGCTGCATGACGGATCAAAAAGAACGTTGTCGTCATTCCGCGGCATCCAGCAAAGGCTCGTCCTTGCCGGCGATGAAGGCGAGCGTGCGCTGCCGCGCTTCGGCGTCGGTGAACTGTTCGGGAGGCGACTTCATGAAATAGCTGCAGGGGCCGGTCAGTGCTCCCGCTATGCCGCGATCGAGCGCAAGCTTGGCGCAGCGTATCGCATCGATCACCACGCCGGCTGAATTTGGAGAATCCCAGACTTCCAGCTTGAGCTCGGCGTTGAGCGGCACGCCGCCGAAGGTCGTCCCTTCCACCCGGATATAGGCCCATTTGCGATCGGTCAGCCACGGTACGTGGTCGCTGGGTCCGACATGAATATTGCCCGGCTCCAGGGGAACATCGAACTGGCTGGCCACGGACTGGGTCTTGGAAATCTTCTTTGATTCCAGCCGCTCGCGTTCCAGCATGTTGAGGAAGTCGGTGTTGCCCCCGAAATTCAGCTGATAAGTGCGATCGATGCGCACGCCGCGCTCGCGGAAGAGATTGGCCAGCAGGCGGTGAACGATGGTCGCCCCGACCTGGCTCTTGATATCATCGCCGACCAGCGGCAGCCCTCGCTGCTCGAAGCGCCGGCGCCATTCCGGACGTGAGGCGATGAAAACGGGTATGCAGTTGACGAAGGCGCAGCCGGCCTCAAGCGCGCATTCGGCGTAGAAGCGCGTCGCCTCCTCGGAACCCACTGGCAGGTAAGAGACCAGCACGTCGGCGCCGCTGTTGCGCAGGATCTCGCTGACGTCGGCAACCGGCTCCGGCGCCTCCTCGATTTCGTCGCGCAAATATTTTCCGATGCCGTCAAGTGTCGGTCCGCGCTCGACGCGAACGCCGTTTGCCGCCGCATCGGCAAAGCGGAACGTGTTGTTCGGGGCGGCGTAGATCGCTTCAGCGACGTCGAGGCCAACCTTGCTCCTGGCGACGTCGAATGCGCAGACAATCTCGATGTCGTCGACATGGTAGCCGCCGAGGTCCGCATGCATCAGCCCTGGGATTGGTTCGTTGCTCTTTGCGTGACGATAATAGGAGAGGCCCTGCACCAGGGAGGATGCGCAATTGCCGACCCCGACGATACCGACACGAACCTTTTTCGATCCCACGAAACTGCCGCCCTATGCTGTTCAAAGGTAAGTTCCTGCCGCCGAACCACCAGCGTGCCGGAATGTTCCTTGGCCTGCCGAAAAATTGCGCAAGACAGCAGGATCCAAGACAGCATGGATCGAAGCAGCGCTCGCTGCGTTGCCGCAAGGCAAAGCATTGGAAAACCGATCGATGATCGTTTACGGCGACCAGAAGCGGAGGCAGAGCGCAGAACGGCTTCGCGAAGCTGCCAGCGAAATTGCTCAAAGTCTGGACCGCATGGCTCGTGGCCTCCGACGCCATGCCGCGTTGGTCGGACTATTCATCAGCGTATCGGAACTGGTTCGGGCGCTTGCCGATGTCGATTTCGAGACCAGCGGCATCGACATCTTTTCGCCGCGGCAACAGCAAGGCGCGAGATTGCTGGTTGGTCTTGCGGCAGAGGTCGCGAAGTCGTGGCGAAGCGGTTTCGCCGTGGGCGGTGGCATCGACCCGGGACTTCTCCAACTGCTGGACGGGTTGGATTGCGAGGCTGAGGTTCTGACCGGTTCGGCCGAGGGTTACGCGCATTACGCGCTTTATCCCGAAAGCTATTTGGGAGCGGCGCAGGAGTCAGGTCTCGATGCGAACACATGCGTGATCGGCATCCGCAGCATCGGCCTGGGGCTTGCAGCCATAGTGGCTGCCGCGATTGGCGCGCCGGCGCCATTCAGCGTTCGCCCGGTCGGCCATCCTTTCCGCAGGCACATCAATGCCGATCCGCGCTCGATCGCCACCTGGAAGAATAGTCCATCGGCACGCTTCGCCGTTGTAGACGAGGGTCCCGGTCTGTCCGGCAGTTCGATGCACGCCGTCGTCGCGTGGCTGCGGGAACTGGGTATTGGTATGGACCGCATTCACCTGTTTCCCAGCCATCCTGGCGACCCGGGCATCGAAGCGTCACGGGAGGCCAGGGAGACATGGTCGCGCTGTCCGAAACATGTGGCGACGGCGCTCGAATGCACCTTCCCCGAAAGCTCGAACATTCCCACGCTTAGCGATTGGGTGGCCGAGGCGGTCGGCAGCCCCGAATTACGCCTGACCGAACTGTCTGGTGGCGAATGGAGGAGCGTCCACTACGTCGACGAAAAGCATTGGCCGCCGAGCCCGCGCGGCATCGAGCGGCGCAAATTCCTGGCGTCCGCGGGGTGTGGTCGCTGGCTCGTCAAATTCGCCGGCCTCGGCGAAACCGGACGGCGTAAGAGACGAGCCGCGGAAATGTTGGGGAAAGCCGGGTTCGGATCGCAAGTGGTCGGGCTTTGCCACGGCTTTCTGGTCGAACGGTGGATTGACGGCACCACGATGGACCAGGCGCCGCTGCCCAGAGGAAGGCTGGTCGCGGAGTTGACGCGCTATCTAGCCTGGCGGGCGCTCAATCTCCGAACCTGCGAACCGGGTGCATCATTGCTCGCACTCGCGGAAATGGCTGTTTCCAATACATCTGAAGCCCTGGGCGAGAACCGAGCGGCGACGTTGCGCCATTGGCTCTCGAAAAAAACCCCTGCGCATGTTCTGCAGCGGGTGGAAATCGACGGAAAGCTTCACGCGTGGGAGTTTCTCGTTTGTGCCGATGGCACGGTGGTCAAGACAGATGCCGTCGACCATTGCCGGGCACACGATTTGATTGGCTGCCAGCCGATAGAGTGGGACATTGCCGGCGCCTGTGTCGAATATGGACTGTCCGACAGCGATGTGACGACATTGGTCGAGGGGATGGGGCTCGATATTGACAATGGCCACATCGATTTTTTCGAACCCTGCTATTTGGCGTTCCAAATCGGGCTCTGGAGCACGGCTGCGCAATCCGAAAATGGCCAGGAAAAAGCAAGGCTGGCCGCGACGGCAGACCGATACAGGGCGGGGCTGATACGATTCCTGGACGAATCTCAGGTGTAACGTTTCGATCAATCCAGCCTTCGCAGCATGTCTGCTTCCTGCTCAAGAATAGCGGCCACTTCCTCGCGCTGCAGATGCGTCATCATCAAGCTGACGCAGCACTCGAGATAGGTGATCGAGGAGCGCCGCAAATAGGCAGCCGCCTCGCGTTCGGCAATCTTGTCGACATCCTTCGCGGGTCGCTTGGGTTGCATGAGGATGATCCTCCGTATCGGGTCCCTCCCGCCAAACTACAAGGTTGGATGGATGTTCCGCACGATCTCCGGGCAGGTCCGGCCGCGGCCCACGTCATGCAGGAAGGTTCTGCAGCCCGCCTGCGGGTCTCCTTTTGGCAAGGCCTGTCATCTGATCGCCGATGCCGGTGCCTTCGAGCGCCGCGAAATAATCGATCGTCAGCTTGAGCCCTTCGTTGAGCGGCACTCTCGGCGACCAGCCGAGCAGCGTTTTCGCACGCGAAATATCAGGCTGCCTGCGCCGAGGATCGTCTTGCGGCAGGGGCAGAAATTTCAGATCCGACTTGGTGCCGGTCATCGCCTTCACCAATGCCGCCAGTCGCACGATGGTGAATTCTCCGGGATTGCCCAGATTGACCGGCTTGCCCGGATTGGGGTCGATGTTCATCAGGCGCATCAATCCATCAATCAAGTCGGAGACATAGCAGAAGGATCGCGTTTGCTGGCCGTCGCCGAATATCGTCAGCGGACGCTTCTCGAGCGCCTGCATGATCAAATTCGAGACGATGCGACCGTCGGCCGGATCCATTCTCGGACCGTAGGTGTTGAAGATGCGCGCGACGCGGACGTCGGCCTTGCCGGCCCTTAGATAGTCGAAGCAAAGCGTTTCGGCGGTGCGCTTGCCCTCGTCGTAGCAGGCGCGTGGGCCGGTGCAGTTCACATGACCGACGTAGTCCTCCCTTTGCGGGTGTTGTTCCGGATCGCCATACACTTCGCTCGTCGAGGCCTGCAGCAGTCGCGCGTCATTGCGGACAGCGAGTTCGAGCAGGTTGAGGGTTCCGATCACGCAGGTACGCGTGGTGTGTATCGGGTCGGCCTGATAACGCGGCGGTGAGGCGGCGCAGGCCAGGTTGAAGATGTGATCCACGGGCTCGCCGAGATCCAGTGGCCGGCAGATGTCCTGCTCGATCAACCGGAAACCCGGCCGGTCCATGATCGAGATGATGTTTTCCATGCGCCCGGTCAGAAAATTGTCGACGCAGATCACGCGCCAGCCGTTGCGGAGCAATACTTCGCAAAGATGCGAACCGAGGAAACCCGCGCCGCCGGCAACAAGCACCGTCTTTGCCCTGTGCGCCTTTCTTGTCTGTCGCATCGCTGTTTTCTCCTGTCTGCCGTTCATGCTGCACTTCCAATGTCGAGATCGAGGGCCGTCGCCCTTGGTTGGGTCAGCGCCGCCACGAATTCGCGAGCCCTGGCCGCGCCGGTGTGGGAAGCGAGGACGAGTTTGCGAGCCCGGCCGGCCATGGCCAGGCGTGCGCGCTCGGACTCGCCAACGAGGATATCGATGACATCGTCCGTCTCCGCGGCGGTGTGGATCGCCGACGCGGGAAAGAAGCTGTCGAGCCCTGGCCAGCGGTCGCTGACGATGGGCGTGCCGCAAGCCGCCGCTTCGAACAGGCGCACGCTGGGCGACCATCCTGCGGTGATCATGGAACTGCGTGTGACATTCAGCGTGTAGCGCTGACGGCTATAGAACGCGGCGTGATCGGCTGGCGGCAAATGTTCGATGCGTTCGACATTGTCCGGCCAGATGATGTCGGATGGATATTGGGAGCCGGCCACGACGAAACGGAGGTTCGGCATATGCCGTGCGGGCTCGAGCAGCAGAGCGTTCAGCGTTGTCTGCCGGTCCATGCTGTAGGTGCCGAGATAGCCGAGATCCCAGCGGATCGGATCTCCTGTCGGGTGATGCCGTTCTGGATCGACCGAACAATAGAGAGGTTCGGCATGGCGCGCGCCGAAGTCTTGCGCCAGATGGTTGAGCGTTGGTCCGCCAGTGAAGGAGAAATAGACATCGAAATACGGAATTTGCCGCGAACTCAGATAATCGCAATCGTCGGCTGAAAGCTTGGCCAGGGTCACCGGGGTGTCGATGTCGTAAAAGCAGAGCTGCCCCTTGCAAAGCGAGGCGACGATGTCGATGACCTGGCGTCCTTCTGGAACAAAGGATCCGATGACGATGATGTCGGCCTGCTCCAGGCACTGTGCGTAGTCGCGTTGCAGCTCCGCAGTGGTTTCGTAGTAGCGCAAGGCGCAGAACTCCGGATCGCGCAGATCGCGGTGATTGGCGTACCACGGCACGTTGCGCTCCAGAAAAGTCACGTGGTGACCGAGTCCGTGCAAGCCTTTCAAAAGACCCCGGAAAGTCGTGGCGTGGCCGTTTCCCCAGGATGAGGACAGCGACAGGCCGAGAAAGACGATGTCCAGTTTCTTGGTCATTCCGCTGCCTCCACGGCCCCGTGCTCGAAATGACGTTTGAAGACGGCATCCGCCACATCCGCCCGAAGCGCGTAGGTATGGTCCGCCAGCACGCGGTGAAGTGCGGCTTGGCCGATTGCCTTGGCCCGCCCGGGGGTCAGCGAGCGCATTATTTCGGCGACATCGCCGCCGTCACGCGCGACCAGGATCTCCTCGCCTGGTTTCAGGAACAGTTCCACGCCCAGCCATGCATCCGTGATGAGACAGGCGCCCGCGCCGGCCGCCTCGAACACTCGCGTGGCCGGTGAAAAACCGTTGGCGGCCATGCTGTCGCGGCTGATGTTCAACACGGCTTTTGGGGTGACATTGAAGGCGTTGTGATCGCGGGTGCCGACATGGCCGAGCCAGCCTACATTGGTGGGGAGCGGCTTGTCGCCCCAACCCGAGCCTCCGAGCAGGAAACGCTGTTTCGGCAGCTGGCTGGCGGGATCGAGGAAAAACGATTCGACACGCGCTTCACGGTCCGGCAGCCGGTTTCCGAGGAACGCCAGGTCGCAGGCAAAACGCGCTTTGCTGGCGACCGGATGGTGCGTTTCGGGATCGAGCGCATTGTAGATGGGCACGCACTCCTTGGCGCCCATGGCACGATAGGCCCAGACAACGGGATCGCCGCCACCATAGGTCAGCACGAGGTCGATCTCCTGCAGTGCACGATGGAGCGGGTGGTCCGGCTCGTCGCGCAACTGGGCAAGCGTGGCTGGCGCATCCACGTCCCAGAATACGACAAGCGCGTCGCTGCGGGCGTGGTCGAGAACGGCGCGAAGCAGCGCCTCGTCTTCGAAACCGACGCCACTCGCCTTGACGACGATGTCGGCGCCGGCGGCACGTGCCGCGACCTGCATCAGCGCATGCTGGGTCGCCTCATAAACGACGACAGTGCACCAGTCGGGAGCTTCGATGTCGCGGTTCTTCTGCCGGTCGTAGACATCGGGTTCGTAGAACGTGATCTCGTAACCCAATTGCGAAAGTGCCTTGAGCAAACCGCGATAGTACGTCGCGGCACCGTTCCAGTAGGACGACAAAAGGCTCGATCCATAGAATGCGATCTTCATGCGACGGCTTCCTTTGCGGCTGTCGGGACGGCGGTGTGTCGGCTCGCGCATTGCGTGAGCACGCCGAGCAACTCGTCGACGCGGTGGCGGCAGGTGTGCCGCGAGCGGATGGTCTCGAGACCCGAGGTCACCAGGGAGGCCGCAAAGTCCTCGTCGGACAACACCGTCCGAAGCTGTTGCCGCATTTGCGAGCCATTCTCGGCAAACAGGAAGTCGACACCGGGCCTGAAAAGCTGCTCGACATCGGACCATGGCGCTGAAATCAGCGGAATGCCGCAGGCGAGTGCCTCGAACATGCGGATCGTCGGGATTCCGGGCAACCTCTCGCGATAGGGGCGCCGTGGGATGTGAAGTGTGACACGATGCGCGGCGAAGGCCTTCGGCACGTCGGCATTGGCGATCCACCCCTCATAGCGCAGTCCTGCGGTGGCCAGATCCGCAAGTGCGGTCTTGGGGTAGCGTACGCCGTGAACAGCGGCATCAAGGCCGAGATCGTGCACCGGCTCGATCAGAAACTCCTTGAGTTCGGCGGTCCGCTCATCATCGCCCCAGTTGCCGATCCAGACCAGATCGGAGGTGGGGTGGATCTCCGGGTGCGGCTTGAACAGGCGATCGTCCGCCGCTTCATGCCAAGTGAAGACGCGCTTGCCCCAGCCGGCGCGCAGATAGCTCTCGCGCAAGGTTTCGCCAAAGGCGAGAACGCCGTCATAGTGCTCCAGCCGGAGCGCCGAGAGTGCCTCGGTCGCAGACACGGCCCGGTGGTGGGTGTCGTGAAAAAGAAGGATGAAGTTGCCGCCGGCGGCCCGGGCACGGCCAATACGTGCGACAAGCTCCGGATCCGTCCACTCATGAACGATCACAACGTCGGCCTCGGCAATCCAGGCTTCGTGATCAAATCCGGCATCGTAGGTCACCGGCATCAGTTCGGGAAAATCCTTGCGGAAGCGTTCGATGGCGAACGACCCCTTCTCAGCCAGCAGATTCGACCGGCTCCAGCCATTCGCCGGCTCCAGCGCAATCGCCTGATGCCGGCGCTGGACCAGCTCTCGCATGACGCCGCGCAGGAAATGGGCATTGCCATGGTTCCAGTCGGAAACGACCGAGTGGGTGTAGAACACAAAGCGCATGATCAGCGCTCCGCCATCGCTAAGGCCGCTTTGTCGTAGACGCCGCGCATAGCCGCTGTCTGCTTTGTCAGCCTAAACCTGCGGCTGCGTCGGATGGCTGCCTGGCCAAGCTCTCGCCGGAGCTCGGCATCGCTGGAGAGACGGTTGAGGCAGGCAGCGAGATCGTGCGGATCGCGCGCGTCAAAGAATATCGCGGCCCCGTCCCATAGTTCGCGATAGGTGGCGATATCGGAAAGCACCAGGGGCGTAGCCGACATGGCGGCTTCCAGCGCGGCCAGGCCGAATGGCTCGTAGAGCGATGGCGATACGAAAATACCCGCGCGAGCCATCAACGAACGCACCTCATCGGACGGCACTGCTCGCAGAGGAACAGCATGGCTGAAGCTGACATGCTCGCCGTTTGGACCGTTCGTCGACCCGGCGGCAAACAGAGGCCATCGCGTCAGGGACGCCGCCTGATCGACCACCGCCGCATTTTTGCCCTCGTCCCACCAGCGGGCAGCGGCGAAGACGAGCGGTTGATGCTTTTCGGCCTTCGGCAGAGGACGGGCACCATTTCTGACCACACTCAAGCGCGCGATCGGGCCGTAGCAGGTCTCTAGCATGTCGGCATGGCTGCGGCTCGGCGCGATGACCGCGTCGGCCCGATCCATGCCGCGTCTGTTGCGCTCCTTCTGCCAGGCCCATGCGCCATCCGCCGCCTGTCCTCTGACCGCATGGAACCAAGTCGTCACGCAGGAATGGGAGACCACCACGACCGGGCATGGCGCGTCGAATCCCGCCGCCTGCGAAGGCGCGTTGAAATGGACAAGGTCGATGGCGTGGTCGCGCATGGGCGCATGCAACTCTCGCGTCAGCGCGTCGAGATCACCGCCGTTGCGGGTCATCCAATCCGGCGGCGTGTTCAGCCAGATCAGCTTCGCGAAAGCCTCCGCCTCGTCGGCCTGCTGCCTGGACGGTGGCGGACCGAGACCGGCAAGCACTACGCTATCGCCGCCGTTGACAAGTTCCCTGGCCAGGTCGAGCGCATAGCGCCACACGCCGCCCACGGCATCGACCGTCATCAGGATGCGCCGCGATCGCGGCGTCAGTGTCCGCAACATGTCGCCTCCAGTTCCGCCAGCGGACGCGGGCGCCTTTCCTGGATATCGCTGAACTTCTGGAATGATGCGAGATAGTGATCATGGGCGCGCTCCCAGGCGAGGTCGTCGGGTTCGCCCCAAAGCTCGCGATAGCTTGGCGAACTCGGATATGGATAAAGCGGTACGGGTTCATTGGCCCACACGCCGTTGTCGATGAGGTGCGTTCGCCAGTAATCGACGAGGGCAGGGTCATCCTCGACGACGCCGATCAGATTGGCCTGTACGAATGGAACGTGACGCCTGGCATTGACGAGCAGCGCGGCGAGTTCCTCGGTACCCAGCCGGCAGCGCTTCGCGAGCATCGCACGACCTTCCACGGTCAGGCTTTCGAGACCGGCCTCGATGGAGACGCAGCCGGCCGCACCAAGCAATTCCAGCAGCTCGGGCTTCCAAAGGTCGATGCGGGTCTGCACACCGAACTTCACGTCGCGATGGATCAACGCTTCCAACAGCGCTTTTTGCGGCAGGAAGATTTCATCGATGAAATAAATGTAGCCGACGCCCTGGGCAATCAGCCGATCGATTTCCGCTATGACCGCCTCGTGGTTGCGGCGGCGATAGGCATCGCGGAAATCGATCTTGGCGCAGAAGCTGCAATTGTAGGGGCAGCCGCGCGATGCTTCGACCTCCGCGCCGAACCCAACCTGCTTGTCATCGAACCTGTGATGGTGATGCGAATGGGCTGCGATCCAGTCTGATGGCCATTGGAGTGGCGGATGATCGACAAACGAGCTGGCGTGGACGCCGCCGTTCAAAACCACCTTGGCGTCGCGCAGGTAAGCGGTCGAGGGGACCGCGCTCCAGTCGTCGCGCCGGGCAAGTTCCGCGACGATTTCCTCGCATTCGCCGCGCACAACAATGTCGACGCCAAGCTTGCGCAAGGTTGGCGCGGGCGTAGCCGAGCCATGCGGCCCGACCGCGACTGTGCGTCCACCGCGCCCGGCGAGACGGTTGAGGAAATCGGCCGGCACGCGCAACTCGGGTGGTGCGCAGCGCCAGAACAGATAAGTCGGGGCGGTACTGACGACCGTCATTGCAGGCGCGAAATCAGCCACACGCTCGGAGAGGTCCGAGTTGTCGAGCTTCTGCAATTGCCCATCCAGCATCAACACCTCATGGCCGGCTGTTTCGAGCAGGGATTTCGAATAGCCGAGTTCCAGCGGGAGATGTGGTTGGCGGCAGCCGAAATAAATGCTGTCGTCGTAGGTCCAGAACGGGTTTACCAGGGCGATTTTCATGCGACGTACCTCACGACTTCGGGGCGAGGCTGGAGCCGGTGTTGTTGCAGCCAGTCTGCGAGATCGCGAATGCCTTCGCGCCATGAAACACGAGCTTTCCAGCCAAGCATCGCTTTGATCTTGCGGGTGTCGGCGACGAAGAAGGGCTGATCGCCGGTGCGTTCGCCATCATGGCGGATCGAAAGCTCACGGCCGGTCAAGCTACGGATCTCGCTCAACAGCATGCGCAGGCTGATCGCATTATCGGGGCCGCCGCCAAGATTGAATGCCTGGCCTTTGGTCGTCTCGATACGATCGAGCGTGGCCCTGTAGGCGGCGACCGCATCGGAAACATGCAGTATGTCGCGCACTTGTCTGCCGTCGCCGTAAATGGTGATTGGACGTCCCGTCAGCGCACTCAGCAGGAAGTGCGCGACCCAGCCTTGATCCTCGGTTCCGAACTGGCGCGGCCCGTAAATGCAGCTCATCCGCAGCACCGCCGTCGGCATGCCGTAGGATTTGGCATAGTCGAGCACATATTGGTCCGCCGCGCCTTTGGAGCAGCCATAGGGCGTGCAGAAATCCAGGCCGTGGGTCTCGTCGATGCCATTCGCTTGGATGATGCCGTCGCAAGGCAGGTAACGATCGCCGTCCTCGCGAACCGCGACGTCTGGCAGGCTGCCATAGACCTTGTTGGTGCTGGCGAAGACCACCGGAACAAACTCACTGCTCAGCCGCGCCGCCTCGAGGACATTGAACGTTCCTCGAAGGTTGATGTCGAAATCCTCGTCCGGTTGGACCAGGCTCGTTGTGACGGCGGTTTGCGCGGCCAGGTGGAAGATCGCCTTGGAACTCTTCAGAACGGGCGCAAGCGCGTTGGCGTCGCGCACGTCAATCGTTTCGACCATGAGGCGGCTTCCGTGTTTCTGCGCCAGCCATTCAAGGTTCTGTTCGACGCCGGGGCGGCTGAGATTGTCGATCACCAGCACCGGCTCGCCATCCGACAACAGGCTGTCGGCCAGGTTCGATCCTATGAAGCCGCTGCCGCCGACAATGGCGACGGGCGCGTCGCGTCGATTGCGCGTATTCATGACACCAGCCCACGTTCTTCAAGCTCGCGTTTCATGTCGGCGCCGCGGTCGATGGCGGACGAGTTGCGCACCCAGGAAACGAAATCGGCGAGCGAATTCTCCAGTTGTTGCCTCGGCTCGAAACCGAGCAGCTCACGGGCCTTGGAAATATCGGCGAAGCAGTTGCGGATATCCCCGGAGCGCGCCTTGCCGAGCAACTCTGGCGAGCGGTCCGGCGTTCCCATGGCCTCGGCAAGTACCCGCGCGACGTCGCTGATAGCATAGGCTCGGCCGCTGCCGATGTTGATGACGTGACCCCTTGCCTGGCGTTGCTGCAGCGCAAGACGAAAGGCGCGGGCGACGTCATCCACATGGACGAAATCGCGTTTCTGTTCGCCATCCTCGAAGATCATTGGACGTTGGCCGTTGGCGAGACGCGAAGCAAAATTGGCCAACACGCCGGTATAGGGGTTCGATAACGCCTGGCCGGCGCCGAAGACGTTGAACAGGCGCAGCGCGACCGTATCGATGCCATAGGCTTCGCCGAAGATCAGCACGGCGCGTTCCTGGGCGTATTTCGTCAGTGCATAGATAGAGGCGAGATCGACCGGCTTTTCCTCGTCCGTCGGCAGGGGGGAGAGGGGCTCGCCTTCCGGCGACAGCGGATTCCACTGCCCGTTTTTGATGTCGCTCGCCTTGCGCCGGGCATTGTCGATGCGCCGGCCGTCCGATGTAGCATAGAGGCCCTCGCCATAGACACTCATCGATGAGGCGACGACAATGCGCTCGACCGGATGTTTGATCAGCGCCTCGAGCAGCGTCGCGGTGCCGAGATCGTTGGTGCCGACATAGCGCGCGATCTCGTACATCGACTGTCCGACGCCGACTTCCGCGGCCAGATGAATGACCGCGTCAACGCCTTCCAGCGCCTTGGCGACCGCCTCCCGGTCCCGAATGTCGCCCTTGATCAGCTCGGCCCCGGCGGGAAGGGCGACTGTTTCGCCTGCGTGCACCTGCTCCAGCAGCACATCCAAAATGCGAACCGAATAATCCTGCTCGATCAGTTCCTGGGCGACATGCCGGCCGATGAAGCCGCAGCCCCCTGTAACCAATATCCGTTTCACGACCACTCCTCAGACAGGTAATCTTGGCGACCCGAACTTTTCGGCAAAAGGTTTGTTCCCTTGGCTTCAACAAAGTTCCTTTGGCCGGCTTCGTTCGGAAGCAGCCACATCGCGCTCGCCGCGCCGTGCCGGAACATTGCCGCCCTTGTGCTGTTAGGACGCCGGCAGCCCCGACGATGCCCGATTTTGGCAACGCCGATGATCAAAGGAGATTTCAATGTCCCAGTCGCAAACGACCACCAATCACGACGAAATCCGCAAATGGGCCGAGGAGCGGGATGGACGGCCGGCAGTGGTTCGCACCAAAGGCGCGGGCGGCATCCTGCGGATCGACTTCGGCAAACCCGAGGAAGCATTCGAGCCGGTCGAATGGGACGAGTTCTTCCGCATATTCGACGAGAACGATCTGGCCTTTCTTTACCAGTCCAAGACTGGTGACGGACAAACCAGCCGTTTCAACAAGTTCGTTGAGCGCAACCAGAAAGGCGAATGACGCATTTCGAGCCGGCCGATTTGCCCGACCTGGTTCTCGGGCCAATTTTTCTGGATGCGGTGGAACAATAGGGGCTCCGATCCTTCCGTCGCTGAACCACAGCCGCAGCAAGGATCGAAGGCCTTGGCCCTGAGCTCAGGAGGCGGCGGGGCTGGATAGGCGTCAAAAGCTGGAAACCCGCTACTCGTCCTGCCGTGAAACCAAAACGCCGCTCATCAGTCGTCCTGCTGCCTGCGGTGGCGGTGTTTTTCGATTTCCTCGGGCTCTTCATCGTCGATCCGCGTGATGTTCGAGGCATTGTGGTCTGATCGCAGGATCTCATCCAGTTTGGCGTGAATGGCCTGAGTGTCGCGGTGCTCGGCACGCTGGATGAACAGCGTCATGGCCCACGTAAACAAGGTAGCCGCTCCATGCCAGTCCAGGGTCTGTCGCTCGAAGATCATCCAAAGGATTGCGTAGACCAACAGGATCAGGAATGCCGCGGGGCGGGAGGTTAATGTGCCGATTGAGGTAAGCACGCCGGTGACGGGATGATTGGCCATGCGAAAGAACTCGCGGCAGTGACCGTGGTTCCCGACCGCAGTGCATCGCGCCGGCACGAGCCAGCTAGGCGCGACGGATGAATTCACGGCGCAGTGCTTGCCGATCGCAGCTACAACGATGACCACACGATTGCCGGGCGCGCAATCATCAGCCAGAAGATGGCGAGCACGGCGCCGAAAGCTGGGAAGCCGAAGACAAACCAGCGTCTGAACAGCTGATGGTAGCGCTCGGGAGGAGGTTGGTTGGAGAGTGCGGCCTGTGTGGCTAGATTTCGCATCTCGATCTGTATCCACACGACAGGCAGCCAGAACAGGCCCGTTAAGATGTAGAGCAGGATCGAGAGAACGATCCATCCTTCGGACAGCGAATACCCCGCAACCCTAGCGAGGCCCAGTCCGGTCAGAGGTTGTGCGACAACGGCCGTAGCCGTGAACAGGAAATCAGCCAGCACGACAATTCGGGCGACAGCTGCGATCGTCGCGGCATTCCCGGTCCGGTGTGCCAAAAGCATGAAAAAAGCAATGCCGGCACCAGTTCCGAGCAGCACAGCAGCGCCGATCACGTGCAGGTATTTAAGCACGAAGTACGTCATCAGCGTTCCTCCAGAATGGCCAGCGCTGCAAAATGCAGAACGAGGATCGGGAGGATTTTGATCAACGGCCCGAGTGGCTCAAGCCAAAGATCCGGCCGCAGAATGCTCCCAGCGATCGCATAGAAAAGCGATACCGCGATTGCGCCGAAAAGACCAAGCCGGCTGGTTGGGCGCCAGGCGATAAGCGCCCCGACGGCGATGTCAGCCAGCGCGCCGGCGACTACCGCCGGTTCGGCCAAGGGGCCGGCAGCAGTGCCAATCAGCAAGTCAACTCCGCTGCGCCAGCCGGCAGTGAGGGAAATGATGCCCGTCATGATCCAGAAGAGCGGCAAGATGACAAAGAGCGCCGGCTTGACGAAGTAAAGACCGGCGAACCATCGCTCCTGCACCGTCGCAGGGTTTAAACGCAGTGCAGATGTAAGACTTGATGGTTGAATGCCGGTCGCCGTCATCCAGGGTTGGGGATCGCCGACAGCGCCACGGGCAATCTCTTTTGCTGCATTGCTGCGCATGGGCGGGCGCCAGCCCAGCTGAGCCGCGGCATCCCCGAACCTGTACAAGATAGCTGCGGCCCAATTCGGCAAGATGAACTCCCGAGCACTGCTCCATCCGAACCAGCGGCGATAGCGACCCACGACCTCGCTCATCGAAAGTGCCTCGGGCCCAGCCAGGTCCAGCGTGAGGTGCGATGGGCTGCCGGGTTTGAGGAAGAACAGGACGGTGGAGATGACGTCATCGAGCTGGACGACTTGGAGACGGCCCGTGCCGGGCATCAACGGCAAGAGCGGCAAAGCCGCGAGGCCGCGAAACAGTGCACTTGCGCCGAAGGCCGGCCTTCCCAGCACTACGGAGGGGCGCAGGATGACCCAGTCAAGGCTACGTGCCATCAGTGCTTCATCGCCAGCAAGCTTGCTGGCGGAAAAGGCGGACGGCTGCTGGCGATCGACCCCGATGGCAGAAAAGTGAATCACCTTGTTCACACCTGCTTGCTCACACGCGGTGAAGAGAGCCGAGGCGCCGGTAGAATGGACATGCCGGGTGTTTTCCCGGGCACTATCCTGCAGGACGCCGGCACAGTTTACGACGGCGTCCACACCGGCGAGATAGGGGATCCAGTCCTGAGGTCGCAAGGCCCGCGCGATATCCAGGGAAACGGTTTGGATCTCCGGGTGGACGCCAGTGTCTGGGTGGTGAAGCACGCGAACCACTTCATGACTCTCGCCGGCCAGGCGCGCGCAAAGCGCGGCTCCAATCAGACCTGACGCGCCGGTGACGAGAATTTTCATTCCTTCCTCCAGCCGTTCGCCAGCGCGTGCCCGTCCATCAACCCAGCGGCTGCGCCTGGGACAACTCTAGCAAAGCCGAAGCCGGTAGTCTCACGCCGGGTGGAACAGGTTCCGGGCATCAACGCAGCCAAAGATGAGCCGGTAGGGTGCGTTCGCATCTGTAGGTCAACTTCGCCGGAATTTCGTCGCCGGCTCGGCGCAATCGCGGAGGTCGTTATGAATGTGAGTTGCAGCCTTGGCGGCGTCTCCGAACGCAACAGCAATTTGATTGAGCCCCTCGGCCACGTCGCCAATGGCATAGAGTCCTGGCGTTGAAGTCTCAAGGTGTCGGTTGACCAGGACATAGCCTTCTGCGTCACAGTTAGCCCCCAGAGCAACCGCGAGTTCGGAGCGTACGTCGCTGCCCATCGAAGGGTACACCACATCGATGTTGCGCATCGGGGCGCCCTCGGCCATGACGACATCGAACCCGGTTCGTCGAGGGATCAGGTCATCGACAGCGTCCCAGATTTCAACTCCGCCTGCCAAGGCGGCGCCGCGGGCAGCTTCGGAAACATCATCCTGGTTATTGGCGAGCAAGGCGACCTGACTGCCATATCCCTTCAGGAACAGAGCCTCCCTGACGGCGAGATGCTCCGGACCAACAACGCCGATGCGGCTACCCCGGGCCTCATATGCATCGCAAACCGGGCACAGTCTGACAATGCCGGTTGCGATCGCCTCCTCCAGTCTTTCAATGGGAGGTGCCTTGTCCACAATGCCCGTTGCCAGAATCACGCGCCTTGCTTGGACAATCCCGCAGGTGGTCGTCAGGACAAAAAAACCCTCGCGTTTTTCGGCGTGGCCTACGCAACCATGGACAAGGCTCGCGCCGTACAGCTGTGCCTGGGCTCGTAGGCGGCCGAGCAGTTCTTCCCCGCTGATGCCGTCGGGGAAGCCGGGACAGTTGCGGGATTTTGGGATGAGCTTGGCACGCGCATGCCCCGCATCGAGCGAGATCACCGAACGCAGAAACCTGGCTAAATACATGGCTGCAGCGAGCCCCGCGGGGCCGCCGCCGACGATGGCAACGTCAAAAACTTGTTCGCCCGAAAAACTTGGTTCGCCCGAAAAGCTTGGCATAGGGCCTAACTTCAACTCAACAAGCTTGTTCCACAGGGTCGAAATGGACGCAATCAGGATGCACACTGCGCGATAAGAGTGAACTCCAATCGAGTCGTGAAGAGAAAGGCCACTGCCTCATCAAGCTGCAAAAACCTCGTGGCTCCCAACGCTGTGAGTACAGCGCCACTGGGAAAGTGAATGCATCATGGAACTTCGGCTCATCGTCGCGCTTAGTTTGGCGAAAGGGTGGTCTGAGATGAGCGCGACCAGAGAGTTTTTTCAAAACTGGCTACAGGAGAATGTCGGCACACTTCCTGGTCGAGAGGAAGTCAGCGTCGCGGTGCTCGCTCAGCAATTCGAGCAAGATGCCGAGGTGGCTGGTTATGGGCGTGAAGTAAGGGAGGACGAACTCGGAAACATCGAAGATGCTATCGTGCAAGCGATCGAGAACGCCGGGTCCGGGGTGCAGAGCCCGAGCTCCGAAAAGAGCGATCCGGCACCTGTAATGGACGCGTTGGAGGTCGATGATGCCAAGAGCGGACCGTAGCCCCTGACACCTTCTTCTGTTCGCCTGAACAAGCCCCCCGGGCTGCTATACGAGCTGAAAAACGGACCTTAGGTGCTTCCCGTTAGTTCCATGCACCATTGAGGAACATTCCTGCCGCCACGGCGTTAGGAAAGTTCCTTCACACCCGGTGCGCCCGTGCTGACTGCTACCCTTCCAGGCGAATGGCTGACCCGGCATGATCAGGGTCACATCTCGCGGCGGGCCGCTCTTGCGGGTATTTGTTGCTGGCTATTGGGTGCTTCCGCAGAAGCCGCGCCACAGCCATCGCCGCTCGTGCGATTTGGCGTGCTGGGATTTGGCACCGCCGCCTGGGAAGTTGACGTCATGCGGCGACATGCGTTGGACACTGTGCACGGCGTATCAATCGAGGCTCAGCGGCTTGCCGGTACCGAAGCCGGTAAGACCGCATTGCTGGCGGGCAGCGTCGACGTCATCGTTTCGGATTGGGTTTGGGTCATGCGCCAGCGCAGCGAAGGCGCCGATCTGGTCTTCTATCCCTATTCTCGTGCCGTCGGCGCGCTGGAACTGCCGCAAGGCTCGCCCATTCGAACTCTTGCGGACCTCAAGGGCAAAAGGCTGGGGATCGCAGGTGGTCCGCTGGACAAAAGCTGGATCCTGTTGCGCGCGCTCGGCCTCCGTCAGGTGAAGCGCGATCTTGCTGAAGAGGTGGAGCCAGTGTTCGGCGCGCCGCCCTTGTTGGAGCAGGAATTTCTGGCGGGGCGACTGGATGCACTGCTGACGTTCTGGAATTTCGCCGCCCGTCTCGAGTCAGAGGGGGCAAGGCCTCTGCTCAGTGTCGCTCAAATCCTGCAGGGGCTTGGCGTTTCCGTGGACTTGCCGATGCTCGGCTACGTCTTCCATGAAAGCTGGGCGCGGGCCAACCCGATCGCCCTCGAGCGATTCACGAGCGCCACTGCGGCAGCGAAGTCGCTGCTCGAGTCTTCGGACGACGAATGGCGGGTGCTCGCGCCTCAATTGGGCACGGACGATCCTCACCTCCAGGCGGCGCTACGCGCCGCCTATCGTGCCGGAATCCCTCGTCGGTTCGGCAAAGACGAACGTGATGGCGCGGCCCGGTTGTTTGCAATCCTGGCCGAATTGGGCGGCGAGGATCTGGTCGGCAAGGCGACGAGCCTCGATCCTGGTGTCTTCCGGGCCATACCGGCTTGAGCTCGCGCCAATGACCGATGTCCCAGCGTTCCCCATCACAATGCAGCGTTGGCAATCGACTGCGGCATTGCTGACCATGGTGCTCGTCTGGCAGATTGCATCATCGATCGCCGCCGATCGCCTGTTTCCTGGTCCGGTCCAGGTTGTTTCGGTTCTCCTGCACGAAGTGGTTCGGGGCGAGCTGCCATACCATTTGGGCATCTCGCTTGCGCGCGTCGTGGCAAGCCTCGGGTCGGCAATCGTCATCGGCGCGGCCCTTGGCTACGCGGCAGGCCGCTCGCACAGAGCCGACATATGGATGAGGCCTTGGATCGTGTTACTCCTCAACATGCCGGCGCTGATCACGGTCATTGTAATTTATATCTGGCTTGGTCTTGCCGAGACTGCGCTTGTCCTTGCGGTCGCGCTCAACAAGATCCCCAATGTCGTGGTGACTATTCGTGAAGGCGCCAGCCGGCTGGACAAGGACTTTGCCGAAATGGCTGAGCTCTATCGCTTCGGGCGTGCTGCAAAGCTGCGGCATGTCGTGCTGCCGCAATTGGCGCCGTTCTTTCTCGTCACCCTGCGCAGCGGGCTGGCATTGACGTGGAAGATCGTGTTGCTCGCCGAACTGCTCGGCCGCTCCAACGGCGTCGGGTTCCAGCTACAGGTCTATTTTCAGAACTTCGATGTCACCCACATCCTTGCCTATGCGATCAGCTTCGGCGTTGTGATGCTTGCCATAGAGTATGGACTGCTTGTGCCGTTGGAACGTCGTCTGTTCGCCTGGCGACGCTGATGCTGAGGATCAGGATCGAGTACAAGACTTTCCCCGGTGACGACGGCCAGCGCCGGACGATCTTTCGCGCGCTGTCGCTTGATATAGCCGACGGACAGGTCTGCGTCCTGACCGGCCCTTCCGGTGTCGGCAAGTCGACGCTGCTGTCGATCGTTTCGGGCGTCGACCGCGAATTTCGCGGCAGCGTGAGCGGACGACCGCTTCCGATAGGCATGCTGTTCCAGACACCGAGGCTGCTGCCCTGGCTCACCGCCTTGCGCAATGTAGAGCTGGCCATCCCGGATCGCGCGCCCGATGCGGCCCGGTGGCTTGCCGCTGTCGGTCTGAAAGGCAATGAGAAGAGCTATCCGCAGCGACTCTCGGGCGGTATGGCGCGGCGCGTAGCGCTTGCCCGGGCGCTCGCCATGGAGCCTGCGCTACTCCTCCTCGACGAGCCATTCGCTTCACTCGACGAGGCGACCGCGCAAGCCATGCGCTGCCTGCTGCAGGATTGTTTCGCCAGTCGGCGGACTACCACGCTGCTGGTTACGCATGATCTCGCATATGCCTCGTCGCTGGGTGATCGGGTTATTGTCCTGGAGGGATCGCCGGCGCGCATCGTGCGCGATGTCGCAATCTCTGGTGGCGATGAAGCGGGATCGTCGCGGTTTGGGCTGGGGGCGACACAATGAGACTGTTGCTGGGCCTTCTCTTTCTTTTGCTGATCACCGGCCCTGGCGCCACCGAGCAACAGACGATGGTGATCGGGTATATCGGCCAGGAGCGCAAACCGGCTCTGCCCCTTGGACCCCTTGATGAAGCCGTCACCGATGACGGCCTGCAAGGCGCAAGGCTCGGCATTGCCGACGACGAAAGCACCGGCCGGTTTCTTGGGCAGAAATTTCGGCTGGAGGAAAGAATATTGAAACCAACCGAAACGCCGGACGACGCGGTAAGACAATTCGCCGATGCCGGCATCGCCTTTGTCGTCGCCGATCTCGACGCCAGTCAGCTTCTACAGGCCAGTGCCGCGCCCGGTGCCGAGCAGATGACGTTGCTCAACAGCCGGGCGCCGGACGACGTGCTTCGCCAGCAGGACTGCCGTGGGAACGTGCTGCACACGATCCCGAGCCGCGCCATGCTCGCCGACGGGCTGGCGCAATATCTCGCCTGGAAGCGCTGGCAGCGTTGGTTCCTGCTTGTGGGGCCGCATTCGCAGGATCAGGCGATGGCTGCGGCCTTTCGACGGGCGGCGGCTCGCTTCGGAGCCGAGATCACGATCGACCAGCCGTGGACATTCAGGCCCGCCAACGGACGTGCCGATACAGGGCATGTCACGCTGCAGACCGAAATACCCGCGGTCACGCAGGTCAGCGACTATGATGTGCTCGTGGTCGCCGACGTGGCGGATGAATTCGGCGCCTATCTGGAGGGCCGCACCGCGCTGCCGAGAATCGTCGCCGGCACGCAAGGGCTGGTCGCCACAGGCTGGAGCGCTGTCAGCGAGGAATGGGGCGCCACGCAACTGCAGGACCGTTTCCACAGGCAGGCAGGGCGCTGGATGTTGCCCAGCGACTACGCGGCCTGGCTCGCTGTGCGCAGTATCGGCGAAGCGGCGACGCGCCTGCACAGTCTCGATCCCGCGGCAATCGGCAGATATATACGCGGCGACGCGTTTCTTCTCGCTGGCTTCAAGGGGCAGGGGCTTAGTTTCCGTCCCTGGGACGGACAGATGCGCCAGCCCATTTTGATCGCCGGGCCTCGCCTCTTGATTTCCAGCTCACCGCAACCGGGCTTCCTGCATCAGCGCACGCCGCTCGACACGCTGGGCATAGACCTGGAGGAGAGCACATGCAAGTTCTGATGACGCTGTTGTTGGCGGCGTTCGCTCTTGCTGCTCCCGCCGCCGCCGAGACCATCTACGTTTCCAATGAGCAGGATAATACCGTCGCGGTCGTCGACGGCGTGACAATGACTTTGCTGGCGACGATCGATGTCGGCCGCCGTCCGCGCGGGCTGGCACTGTCGATCGACAACAAGATGCTGTTCGTCGCGGAAGGCGACGACAACCGCATCGACGTGGTCGACGTCGCGAAGCGGCGGGTCGTCGGGGAATTGCCTTCGGGAGCCGATCCGGAATTCTTCGCAGTCCATCCCGATGGCAAGCGGCTGTTCGTCGCCAACGAGAATGACAATCTGGTGTCGGTGGTGGACATCGCCGCGGCCAAGGTCATCGGCACCGTGGATGTCGGCGTCGAACCGGAAGGAATGGCGGCCAGCGCCGACGGCCGCTATGTCGCCTGCACTTCGGAGACCACCAGCATGGTGCATCTGATCGACGCAGGCACGCTTGAACTCGTCGACAATCTGCTGGTCGATACCCGGCCGCGCGCGGCTTTATTCTCGCCGGACGGGAAGCAATTCTGGGTGTCCTCGGAGATCCGGGGCACTGTCACCGTCTTCGACACGGCAACGCGCGCACAGACCGGCAAAGTCGAGTTCGAGGTGCCGGGTATACGACGCGAGGGTGTGCAGGCGGTCGGCATGGCGACGTCTCGCGATGGCACGACCGTCTATGTGGCGCTCGGCCCCGCCAACAGGATTGCGGAAGTCGATGTGAAAACGCTGGCGGTCCGTCGGCTCTACCTTGTTGGTCAACGACCCTGGCACGTTGCGCTCTCCGGCGACGAGAAGCGCCTGGTCAGCGCAAACGGGAATTCCGGCGATATTTCGTTTATCGATCTGGAAAACCAGGAGGTGGTGAAATCGCTGCCGGTAGGGCGGGGGCCGTGGGGCGTCGTGATCGGGCCATGAACGCCTTGTCGGTCGAGAATCTGGGCCATAGTTTCGGAAACCGGCGGGTTCTCGACGGCGTCTCTTTCTCTGTGGCCCAAGGCAGGATGTGCATCTTGCTAGGCCGCAACGGCGCCGGCAAGACGACGTTGTTCTCGCTGATCACCGGTCTTTATCACGCCCGCTCCGGCTCGGTGCATGTCTTCGACCAGGCGATGGATGTCAACCCGTCCGCCGCGTTGGCGCAGATGGGCGTCGTCTTCCAGTTGCCGACCCTCGACCTCGATCTGACGGCCGGCGAGAACCTGCGTTACCACGCGGCCTTGCATGGGCTTAGCCAGGCCTTGAGCAAGGAGCGCTCCATCCACGAACTCGGCCGGCTGGACGTGCTGGACAGGATCGACGATCCTGCCCGAGCGCTTTCCGGGGGGCAGCGTCGCCGTGTCGAGATCGCACGTGCTCTGATGCATAGCCCACGCCTTTTGCTGCTGGATGAGCCGACCACCGGGCTCGACGTGCCGGGCCGCCGCGCGCTCGAGCGGCACGTGCGGGAGCTTTGCCGCCAGCGCGGCATTGCCGTTCTGTGGGCAACACATTTTCTGGAAGAACTAACGGCGGATGACGATGTGGTGGTGCTGCATCGAGGCACAATCCGGTGGGCCGGCCGCGCCGATCGGCTGGCTGCCGATCTCGGTGTGGCGAGCACGGGCGAGGCCTTCGCGTCGCTGACGGAGTCCGAATGAAAACGTCTCACGCAGTGCGCGCGCTCAACGGCATCCTGCGCAGGGAGATGCTGCGCACGTTGCGGCAACGCGGCCGGCTGCTCTCGGCGATGGTGCGGCCGCTGGTCTGGCTGGCAATCTTTGCCGCTGGCTTCCGCTCCGTTCTCGGTCTGTCGATAACGCCACCCTACCAGACCTATGTTCTCTATGACGTATATGTGGTGCCTGGGCTAGCGGCCATGATGCTGCTCTTCCATGCCATGGCGAGTTCGCTGGCCATGGTCTACGATCGCGAGATGGGCAGCATGCGCCTGTTGTTGACCGCACCATTGCCGCGCTGGTACCTGCTTGCGGCGCGCCTGCTGGCCAGCGTGATCGTCGGCGTGCCGCTGGTCTACTTGTTTCTGTTGATCGCGCGTTTCTGGGATGTGCGGCCGCCCGTTCTCGGCTACGTCGCGGTATTTCCGGCGCTCGTGCTGGCGGGCCTGATGCTTGGCGCGTTCGGCCTGCTTGTCTCCTCGGTTTCGACACAGATGGAGAACTTTGCCGGTGTCATGAATTTCGTCATCTTTCCGGTGTTCTTTGCCTCGACGGCGCTCTATCCGCTGTGGCGGCTTGCCGAGGCGGGACCGGTGCTGGCAACAATCGCCGCCTGGAACCCGTTCAGCTCGGCGGTCGAGCTGATACGCTTCGCGCTCTATCTGCGGTTCGATCCTGTCGCGGCGGTTGTGGTCCTTGGCTGCCTCATCGCCTTCTTCCTCGCGGCGGTCATCGGCTATGACCCCGGCCGCGGCTTGTGGTCCCGGCGCGGCGGCGAGGGCTGATTTACCTCAAAGCATAGAGATAAGCGGCGATGTCCCGCGCCTGTTGCTCGGTGATCCTCGTCGACGGCATGGCCGTGTGCGGATTGACTTCCCTCGCCGAGCGTATCCAGCGGATCATGTTCTCCGGATTGTTTGCCAGCAGGCCACCGATAAAGACCCTGTCGGCAAGGCCACCGTCCAGGCGGGGTCCGACCTGGCCTTGCGCACCCGGCACGCCGGGTATCGTATGGCAGCCGGAGCAGCCATTCGCCGTCATGATTGGAATGGCGCGGGCGCCTACGCCGCCGGTCGCCGCATCCGACTCGTGCCGGACGCGCTCGCGCCTGTCGGACCACAAAGTCGCCGCTGCGACAGCCGCAGCCAGCAGCAGGATTGCGGCAAGGGCGCCCCCGATCAGCCTACCCAGATCGGAGCGCATGTGTTGCCTCCCTGGTTGCGCTGCTGCTTATCCAGAGGCCGGCGAGCAGCAAGGCGGCGCCGCCATAGGTCAAGCCTGCCGGAACCCACATTACCAATCCGGCGAGCTGCTGGTCCTCGATCGCGGTCATTCCCCACAATGCCGCGCCGGCGCCATTCTCCGGATACCAGAGTTTGGGCGACATCAGCAGCAGGACACCGAGCAGGCCGGTATGAAGCGAGGTGAAGAAAAGATGCATGACGGAGTTGCCATAGGTTTGCTGTCGACCGGGGCGCGGTAGGAGCGCCCACCAGAACAGCAAGGCTGTGCCGAGGAAGCTCGCATGCTGGGCATAATGGAGAAAGCCCTGCTGGAGCGCTGCCTGGAACAACGCCGGAATGTGCCAGATCCAGATGGCGACGCCGTGAATGATCGTCGCGTTGAGGGGGCGGATCACCAGGGCCCAAACCGATTGCAGCGTCTTTGCGCGCGTGAACTTGCCCGTCCCGCGGCGAAGTGAGGCCGGCAAGGACCAGAGCAGGACTGCGCCTGGGCGCGCGGCGACAAGGAGAGGCGCCGCCACCGCCATCAGCAGTTCATGCTCGATCATATGGGCGGCAAACACCCGCTCGCCGAGCGCATGGATGGGGCTGACCAGTGCTGCCGTCAGCACGCCCCAACCGGCGGCGAACAACAACGCCTGCCGCATCCGCTCGGGACGGCCTCGGCTGCTGCGGCGCCACAACCGAGTCGCTCCGATGGCATAAAGGAAGGCAATCGCGGCCAGCGGAAACGTGATGGGAAATGCGAGCGTCCATCCGGCCTCGGGCGCGCCGGCGCCGTAGCAGATCGAGGTCGAGAAGAACGCGTCGAAGCTCATCGCAGGCACTCGTCGAGAATGAGAGCCGCGCTGCCTTGCATGATGATGACGAGGGCAAACAGCAATGCCGCAAGCATGCCGAGATCGGCGACGAACTGCTCGGTGCTGCGCGTGCGCTCAGGCTTGAAGGCGGCGCCGCCCTGCCGCTTCGCCCGCCATGACAAGGCACCGCCGAGCAGCGAAAGCACGGCGAGCACCAGTGCCACGGGAAGCACCACCGGCACCTGGCGGTTGCACTGCCATGGCACGAGTGCGTAGTTCAGCTGCGTCGAGATTGCCCAAGCCATCGGCCCCGACAGAAGACCACCCCAGGACGTTCCCATTTTCAACGCACGCATCAGCCTAGCCTCGGCATCCAGTAGATGAGCAGATAGATCGGGATCCAGGTCAGCACCACGAAATCCCAATAGAAGACATTGTCGCCGACATCGCCGAAGCGCCGGCCGCTATAGCCATGGCGTGTGAACATCAGCACCGTCAAAACGATGGTGTCGCCGACATCGGTGATCAGGTGTGTGGTATGCAGCCCGAGCAGCACCCAGAGCATCGAACCATAGGCGTTCGTGTCCCAGTAGATGTTCAGCGCCGGGAATTCGAACCAGCGCACGACAAGCGGGGCCAGACCGAGCAGCGACATCACCACCAGCCCGATCCGCACCGGCACGATCGCGCATTGCTTGGCGTAGCCGTGGAGCATGTGGTTCGGCACCACGCTGATGATAAACAGGATGGTGACGATCGTTCCGGGCCAATGGTTGGGTTCCGGGGCGCTTAGACGCCAATTGGGCCACAAGGTCGCGAGATAGAGATAAGCGCCCGCGGCCAGCGCGAAGCCCATCCCCTCCAGTGCCATGAAGCCGAGCGTTCCCCACCAGGTCGGGCTGCGCGGACCATGTCCAAAGGTCGGGAGGTCCGAAAGATCCAAGCTGGGACGCTCACTCATCCCTCATCCTCCGGGTCGTCCTTGGGCCAGAACCAGCCGATCAAGGTGATGGCGATCGGCGCGGCGCCCCAGACGATCGCCCAGGGCGTGAAGATCGAATAGACAAACGTACCGCCGACAGCGATTGCCGCCAGCAGCGGCCAGATCGACGGTGTCGCCGATTTCTCGCGAATGTCGGGGTGGGCTTCCGCCACGGTTGAGATCAACAGCTCACGGACATCGACGCGGAGTCCGGTCGCCACAGGCGGCGCCTCCCGTTCGGCCCAGAGCGGCTCGACGTGTGTGACAATCGGTATCCGCGCGAAATTATAGCTTGGCGGCGGCGAAGACGTCGCCCATTCGAGCGTACCGGCATCCCAGGGATTGTTTCCGGCCAGTGCGCCCTTCAACGCGCCGTGTACAAGATTGAACGTGAACAGTACGAAGCTGAGGAAAAAGAGCACCGCGCCGGCGCTGATGAACAGGTTGATGTTGCCCCAGCCAAGCTCGGCCGGATAGGTGTAGACCCTTCGTGGCATGCCCCAGAGCCCGACGAGATGCATTGGGAAAAAAGCCGCGTTGAAGCCGATGAAAGCCAGCCAGAAATGCCAGCGCCCGAGACGCTCGCTCATCATGCGGCCGCTGATCTTGGGGAACCAGAAATAGGCAGCGCCCAGCAGCGGGAAGACCGAACCGCCGATCAGCACGTAATGGAAATGGGCGACGACGAAATAGGTGTCGTGCACCTGGAGGTCCAGCGGCACCGAAGCGAGCATGACGCCGGTGAGGCCGCCGATGACGAAGATGAAAAAGAAGCCGAACACGAACAGCAGCGGCGTGCGGATCACCGGCCTGCCGTCCCACAAGGTCGCCAGCCAGCAGAAGATCTGAACGCCATTGGGGATGGCGATCAGCATGCTCGACGCGGTGAAGAAGCTGGCGCCGAGCTTGGGTAGCCCCGTCGCGAACATGTGATGGACCCAGAGGCCGAACGAAAGGAAACCGACGGCGATCAGCGACAAGACCAGCCCGAGATGCCCGAACACGGGACGCCGGGCGAAGACCGGGATGATCGCGGAGACCATGCCCGTCGCCGGCAGGAAGATGATGTAGACCTCGGGATGGCCAAAGAACCAGAACAGATGCTGGAAGAGCAGTGCGTCGCCGCCCTCGGCGGGGTTGAAGATATGTGTGCCGACCAGCCGGTCGAGGATCAGGAAGGTCGAGGTGATCATCACCGCGGGCATGGCGAAGACGACGACGAAGGAGGTAACCAGCATTGCCCAGACGTAGAGCGGAATCCTGTCCAGCGACATGCCGGGGGCTCGCTGCTTGAACACGGTGACGATGGTTGCCACCGCGACGGCCAGTGAGGAAACTTCTGTATAAGTGATCATCTGGGCCCACACGTCGGCCCGCTTGCCCGGCGCGAATTCGGGGCCTGACAGCGGCACATAGGCAAACCAGCCGACGTCGGGCGCCATGTTGAGCGCGAAAGACACCCAGGCGAATATGCCGCCCGAAACATAGATCCAGTAGCTGAACGCGTTCAGGCGGGGAAAGGCGATGTTGCGGCTGCCGACCATCAGCGGGACGAGATAGATGCCTGTCGCCTGCACGATGGGCACGGCGAACAGGAACATCATGGTCACACCATGCATCGTGAACAGCTGGTTGTAGAGGTCCGGGCCGATCAGACCGCGCTGCGGCCCTGAGAGCTGGATGCGCATGGCGACAGCGTTGAGCCCGCCCAGGCACAGAAACACGAAGGCGGTGATCAGATAGCGCCGTGCGACGACCTTGTGGTCGACGCTCGACAGCGCGCCGATGATGCCGGGGGGCGTGCGCCATGTCCGCGCCAGCCAGCGATCCAGGCTGGCATCGTCCATGCCGGTGTCGCGCGGTCCGTCATGCTCGGGTGCGACGTCTCCCGCGGTAGAGGTTTCACGCACCGGCGGCAGGTCGCGTTCGCTTGTGAGGTCTGCGCTGCTCATTTAAGCGCCTCGAGGTAGGCGACCATGGCGTTGAGTTCGTCGCCGCTGAGCTCCACCACCGGCATGTGGGATCCGGGCTTGATGCCCTGTGGGTCGGCTATCCAGGCGGCGAGATTGCCGCGGCTCATTGTCAATGTCCCGGCGGCAAGCGTCTGCCGGCTGGCTATATGGGTGAGGTCGGGGGCGACCGTTCCTCCGGCAGGCGTGCCGCCTATTCTGTGACACATCACGCAAGGGCGCTTCAGAAACAGATCCTGGCCGGCCTTGGCCTCGTCCCCCGTCGGAGTAGCGGCCGGCTGCAACTGGTCGTTCCACCAGGCGTCGAACTTCGCACGCGGCTCGGCGATGATGAAGGTGCCCATGTTTGCGTGCTGCGCCCCGCAGAACTCGGCGCATTGACCTCGGTACACACCAGGCTTGTCTGCCTTGAGGTCGAGCACGTTCATGTGGCCGGGAATGAGGTCGAGCTTGCCCGAAAGGCTCGGGATCCAGAAGGAATGGATGACGTCGGTCGAGGTCAGAAGAAGCCGCACCGGCTCCCCGGCTGGGATATGGATCTCGTTCGCCGTGGTCAGGATGCGGCTTGGCGTGGCATCCTCATAGCGCACCTCCCACCACCATTGATGGCCGGTGACCCGAATGGTCAGTGCGGCATCCGAGCCGATCGCGGCGAGCGTCCTGTTGGCGAAGAAGCTCAGCAAGGTCAGTCCGATCAGGACAATGGCGGTCAACCCGACGGCGGTCATCACCGCGCGCAGCTTCCGGTCGTCGGCGCCGGCCTCGATCGCGAGCGGCTCCGCCTGCGCGCGCGACCGCATCATCAAGGGCACGACGAGGGCGATCATCACCAGCACCCACACCACGGCGCAGAGCGCGGTGAAGAACCAGATCAGCCACGCCAGTTCGCTCGCCGCGGGACCTTTCGGGTCGAGGGCGGATTGCCAGCCCGCGCATCCCTGGAGCAACAGAGCCCCGGCGGTGGCGAACGCCATCGAGACGAGACGTTTCACGGCGACTTCCCCAGCGTGGCCGCGTCGGGCATGCGGTTTTCCGAAGGATGCGCCATCATGTCGTCATTGCGTTGCGGCGCGGCGGAAGACGGCGCGTTGCCGCTCAGCGAGCGCACGAAAGCCGCAAGCTCCCAGATCTGGTCGTCGGGAATTTTGTCGCGGAAGCTCGGCATGCCGTTTGGCCGACCGTCGCGGATCGTGGCATGGATGCTTTCGATCGAGCTGCCATAGAGCCACTTCTGGTCCATCAGGGCCGGCCCCATGCCGCCGCCGCCATTGGCGTGGCATCCCGAACAGTTGAACCAGCCGAAAAGCCGTTTCCCTTCGCTCATGTGGAAGGCGTTGGCCTCGAAGCTCGCCGCCTTGTTATCGCTGGCGGGGGGGCGCTGTCCGCCGGGCTCCAGCGTGGTCACAGGCGTCGGCTGCTCGCCCGATCCGAGCGCCGATTGCGGGCGCGTGTCACGTTCCTCGCGCTGGCAGGCAGCGAGCGCCAGGACTGGAAACAGGAGCATGGCCACAACGGCTCTCATCGCACCGGGCTCCCCGAGGCATCGAGGCGCGGCACGCCATACTGTGACAGCAAGGCATCTATCTCGACCTTGTGCCTGGACAGGGCGCCATTGACATCGCCGCGCAGCGCATCGTCTTCGCGGCGGACGCCCATCGAGATGTCGTAGATCATCGGCAGTTGCGGTCCGTCGATGCGGGGCGCAACCGGCGTGATGCGGAGCGGCACCTTCTGCCTGGCGGCGAAGTAGCCGGCGAGGGGGCCCCAGACCACCGCAAGGTCGATCTCGCCACTCCCCACCGCTTCGACGATGCGCGCCGGCGGGTTGGGGGCGGAATAATCGCCATACACGGGATAGCCGACGAGGTGCCCGACGATACCGCGGCGGCCAAGCGCCTGGACCGGAGGCGAATTGGCGCCATCGTCGCCGATGAGCTGAACACCGATCCGCATGTCGCGCAGCCGCGGATCATTGAACGATGCTACGTCGGGGCCGTCCCTGCGGGTGACGAAGACATAGGACGATCGGTAGTAGGGCGTGGTGGTGCGCAGCATTTCGAGGTTGCTCGGCGTGCCCGGCACGAGATCGCACAGGCCCGCCTTCAGCGTGTTGCGGATGAAGCCGCGACGCTGCGCCCACCAGGTATAGGTCAGCTTGGCGCCGAGATCGGACGCAACGATTTCGGCGATCCTGTTCTCGAAGCCCTGACCTGCCGCGTTGGAGAACGGCAGGTTGTTCGGATCGGCGCAGACCCTCAGCTCACGTGCGTCGGCTGTGGCCGTCAAGAACACGAAGGCGATCGCGGCCATGCCGATCGCCAGCCGTTGACACCCCTTTCGCGCCGGACCTACGGTCAAGTACAATCCATCAAGGCAGCCGGAACACATAAAGCGTGCCTCCCGAGGTTGTCGCGTTCTTCAGATCCTTCATGGCATTGACGAAACCGAGCGCGGCGGTGGCGTCACGCGGGTCAAGATCGCCCGATACAATGGCGCCGGCCCAGCCGCCGACGCCTGAGAGGATGGCGACATATTGGTGCCCGTCGGGACCGCGATAGGTGATGGGCTGGCCGATGATCCCGGACGAGGTCTTGAACTGCCAAAGCAGGTCTCCGGTCTTGGCGCTGACCGCCTTGAACCAGCCTTCCATCGTGCCATAGAACACAACGTCGCCGGCGGTCACTACCGCGCCGCTCCACACCGGGAAATTCTCCTTGAGGCTCCAGGCGGGTTTCTCCGCGGCGATGTCCCAGGCGGTGAAGGCGCCGCGATTACCGCCAGGCCCTGGTATCATGCGGACGTTCATGCCCACATAGGGCGTGCCGGCGATGTAGTTCACCTCGACGCCTTCTTCATCCATGCACAGATTGTTGTGCGGGATGTAGAGCAGGCCGGTCTTCGGCGAGAACGCGGAAGGCTGCCAGTCCTTGAGGCCCGACGCCGTCGGACAGATATCGCGAACGACCTTGCCGGTGCCGGTCTTCTTGTCCGGGTTTACGATCAGCCGACCGGTTTTCAGATCCACACCTTTGCTGGAGTTGACCGGACCAAACGGTTTTGCCGACAGCACCTCGCCGGTTGTCCGGTCGAGGATGTAGAGATAGCCGTTGCGCTCCGGCCGGATCAGCACCTTGCGCGGCTTGCCCTGCCAGGTCATGTCGAGCAGGATCTGCTCGTTGATGCCGTCATAATCGTGGAGGTCGTGCGGGCTCCACTGATAGAACCATTTCGCCGCGCCGGTGTCGGGATCGCGCGCGAAAATGCCAGACGTCCACTTGTTGTCGCCCGGCCGCAAATCCGGATTCCATGGTCCGGGATTGCCGGTGCCGTGGAAGATCAGGTTCAGATCGGGATCATAGGAAATCCAGCCCCACATGTTGCCGCCGCCGATCTTCCAGGCTTCCGGCGGCCACGTCGTGACGCCAAGATCCTTGCCTTTGTCCATGTCGTAGTGCGGCTTGAAGTCCGATCCGATCAGCACGTCCTTGTCCGGCCCGGTGCTATAGGCGATCCAGACGACATGACCGTCGCCGGCGTCGAGCGCCTTTACCCAGCCGCGAACGCCCATCTCGCCGCCGGAATTGCCGACCAGCACTTTGCCCTTCACCACAAGCGGCGCCATGGTGATGGTCTCGCCGATGTTGATGTTGCCGACATGAGTGTTCCAGATCGGCTTGCCCGTGTTCGCATCAAGGGCAATCGTGTGGCCGTCCAGCGTATTGAAAAAGATGCGCCCGTCGGCGAATGCCACCCCTCGGTTGACGACGTCGCAGCAGGCCACCCCCTGTGCCGCCGGCTCGGGATTGGGTTCGTACTTCCACTTCATCGGGGCGCCGGGCTTGGAGAGATCGAGCGCATAGACGAAGTTGGGAAAGGGCGTCACGATATACATGGTGTTGCCGACGACCAGCGGCGCTGCTTCCTGGCCCTTGTTCACGCTTGTCGAGAACGTGAACGCGACCTGCAGGTTCTTGACGTTGCCTTCGTTGATCTCGGAGAGTTCGCTGAAGCGCGTCGACGCGTAGTTCTTGGCCGGCATCGTCCATTGGCCGTCATCGGGTGGCGAGGCTGCGGCTGGTGGTACGATCGCTGGTGTTTTAGGTGGCTCGGACGCAGCGCCCAAAAGCGGCAGGCAGGCGAGCAGCGTCACCAGAAGGATAGCGCCAAAGGAATTCCCGGCAGCCAATTTGCGGGTATGGCGTTCTACGTCAACGCGCGTCAATGCCAACTGGGGCATAGCTTTCATTTATTGATCGAGCCTCCCACGCCGGCGCCGAGTTCGGCCGCGATGTCGGCCTCCGTTCCGGCACAAAGCGGATGGCCCCAGCCCGAAGCGCTTTTGCCGCCGGGGTCCAGATCGTAGACAATGGCATCCTTGCGATTTGGATTGACGCCTGCCGGGACTTTGTCGAAGCCGAGCGCCGCGCGGATACGCCAGGCGACATTGTGATCGGCGCATGAGGAATCGCCTGAAACGCCGAGGCCGCCGACAATGCTCTTGCCGTCGTAGAGGGCAAGTCCGCCGCCAAACACCACGACGCCTCCGATCGGCTTGCCGACGAGCGGGTCGCCGGCGCTTCCGAACGTTTTGGGATCGCCCGTATAGGCCGCGGCCTGGTTGACGGGATTGGTCTCCTGCAGGCCAAATAGCGGTCCGCCGGGCTGCACCCCCGCATAGAGATTGGCCGTCGAGAGGGCCATCTGAGCCAGGCTGAGACCGTTGGCCGTGTTGGCTTTCTCCGCTGCTATGAGCCGACTTCCCGGCCATTGCGAGTCGGGGGTGGGGCCGCTGAACGCAATCGCGCAGACAGTGCCGTCACGGGCAACGATGGCTGCCCATTCGTTGGTTTCAAAGCCGCCATTGGCTGGTCCGCCGCTTGCCTTCACGTTGGCTTTGAGGGCTGCAAGCAGCTTATCGTGATCGGCTGGACAGGGTTCCTGCGCCATGGCCTCGTGCCCGTGGAACAGGCCACCCATCAGCAACAGCAGGCCAAAAAGAGGTACGAAAAGCTGCGAGCGATACATTGTCCTGGCATTCGTTTACAAAACAAGACCACCCAGGCAGACCGCAGAATGCGAGGATACGTCCAATGGGTCAGTGCCTAACTCGCGTAATGCTTCTATGTTCCTGCTTTGCATAAAATTCGTGCAGTTGGATTTGGGTGCAGGTGTTCAATCAAAGCATGGGACCTGGATACCCGTGGCCACAGGCCAAGCGGTGAGGCAACGCGGCTGATCCAGGAAAATGCGATCGGGATGGCGCAGACGCACCCGCCCTGACAAACGCTGTTGCCTTGTCACGGCGTTCGACGATGGATGATCTCTTCAATAAGTTTCGCGTCGGCTTCGTACTCCGCGGCCCGCGCAGCCATTTGGCTGGCCAGGCTGTGTCTTTCCCGCGCGGCTTCGCGTTTTGCCGTACGTTTCGCCAACTCAGCCCGCTGCTGGTGCGCTCTTAAAAGGCTCCAAAGAGCCTGTTCCGCATCGTCAGCCTGGGCCTGCATTAAAACGTCCGCTCCGAACGCATGTCCGGTGTGGCAGCGGTAACGGGTAATCGGCCCGTCTTCGATCTCCCATAGGGGGCCATGACATTCGGGGCAGACAAATGTCGAGGGGGCGCCAAGCTGGCCTTCGGTCAATTCCATTGTGCTGTGCTCCTGAGCTGCAATCGCTGCCTCAAGGCGGATGCCGGACGGGATTTCTGGTGTCGGCCCTGCGATTTCGGAAGCAAGCCTGTGCAACAGGCCAGCCATTTCGGACAGAGGGACGCAATGGTCGATTTCCACATTCTGCAAGGCGCTCAGCGGCATATCGGGTACTGCGGCGTCGCCGGGGTCCTGGACTACGCTGACGCCTCCGCACATCTTGATTGCGTGCAGGCCGGCGGTGCCGTCGGAGAGGCTGCCTGTGAGCACGACGCCGATCACGCTGCCGCCAAAGCTGCAGGCCGCCGATCGAAACAGGGGGTCGATGGCGGGGCGCGCCAGGTTCTCGCGCGGCCCGCGCCGCAGCAGCATATGATCGTCATGTAACAGAAGGTGAGCTCCGGGCGGTGCAACGAAGATGTGCCCGTTTTTAACCTTCATGCCGTTGGAGGCATTTGCAACGGGCATGTTGGCAGCGCGACCGAGAATGTCGCCGAGGTAACTCGTGGGACCAACGTGCTGTACGACGAGGAGAGCCGCCGGGATGTCCGGCGAAAGATCGCGGACAAGTCTCTTCAGCGCGTCGACGCCGCCGGCCGATGCTCCGATTGTCACGATGCACCGGTTCTCGCAACCGTCGGGACGGACCTTGTCCGGCTGGCCCGCACGCTCCGAATCTGATCGTGGTGCGGCGGTGGCCATGGTTGCTTCACCCACATTCAGCACAGATGTCGATGCGAGCGCTCCGGCCAGTCCGTTGCTGGTCGGGCGCCCTGCCTTCGTCGGTGTTAGCTTCCGGCCGCATCGCGGAACATAGATGCCCGCAATGATGTCGGCTCTGTACTAACGCCTACGTGCGCGTTTGACAGCAGCCTCTGCCACGGCCGGGGCCTCCTGAATGCTTGCCGCGCCGCCGAAATCGGCGTTCTTGGTACGGCCAGCTCCCGGGCCCGCTCCTAGATCAGCGCCTGTTGTCGGATCGGAAGCCGGATCGGAAAGCGTACGGTCGGCCATCCTGGCCACCACCTTCATGTCTTTGGCCCCCAGCTTCACAGTTGCCAGGCCGTCTCCGCCGTCGACGGGCATCACCTCTTCAAGGTCATCGATCCGATCCCACTCTTCGCCGGAATTCCATGGGCCAGCGACATCGCCGTCGCCTTGAGAGGTGTTGACATACATGCTGGCGTACTTCTCTACGCCTGGGAGCTTGCCGGAAGGGAAATTGTTTTCGATCGCGTAGAGTGCTTTCTCAAACGACTTCTGGTGCGCGATCTCGCGCGTCATCAGGAAGCCGAGCGCGTCCTTGATTCCCGGGTCGTCGGTGATGTTGATAAGGCGTTCGTAAACGATCTTGGCGCGAGCTTCGGCCGCGATATTCGATCGCAAATCCACCGTAGGTTCACCGCGCGAATCGACATAGGCCGCGGTCCAGGGAACGCCGGCTGAGTCGCACAGCGCGGGAGCGCCGCCGAACAGAATTGATTCCTTGGCTGTTGTGCCGCTGGCGCCGATCATCAGGTAAAGGTCCGCTTCCTTCATTTGGCCCTCGGCCAGCTGTGCCTTGAGCCCCTTGTTGAGCATGGTGACGATTGATCCCACCACTTCGAGATGGCTGAGTTCTTCGGTCGCAATATCGAGCAACATGTCACGACGGCCAAGATCGTCCTCGCCAAGCCCTTGCGTGAAATAGCGCATGGCCGCTGCAAGCTCGCCATCGGCGCCGCCGAACTGTTCCATGATCATGCAGGCCAGGCGAGGATTCGGCTCCGAGACGCGAACGGTGTATTGCAGGCGCTTGTTGTGCATGAACATGGACATCTCTCCGGTTGGATCATCCGAACATCCCGGCAAGTTGATTGTTCCATCCGGCCATCGGCCAGCGAGCATTTTTACGGTAACTTCAGTGTTGAGCATCGCAGCGAGCCAGAGGCGGCATTTATTTCTCCGACCGGTGACCGGCGGCAACGAGATTTCGATCGTGCTGCGCCATCACAGCAATGAGCAAGGCCGCGGATGGGCAAGAGGTAGACAAAATCTGGAGGGATACTGGCTCGGAAAAGTGAAGCCGGGCCATATTAATACGATGTCGGTGTCGACACCTTCGGCCCGTTTCGCCGCACACCTTACGCGGCAAACGCCGGGTTCGGTCACACGGCGAGCGTCGCGGGCTGTTGCCCGTTCACTTTCGATCCAGCACCTTCCGGACTTTCTCTGCCAATTCGTCGATCGTGTAGGGCTTGGTCAAAAGTTCGGTTCCGAAATCGAGCGTGCCGTTGTGGACAATCGCATTTCGTGTGTAGCCGGTGGTGTAGAGCACTTTTAGCGACGGGTGCATTGTCTTGACCTGATCCACCAGCTCCCGGCCCGACATCTCCGGCATCACCACGTCGGTGAACAGAAGCGACGGCACTTGCCCGCTTTCGACGGCCACCAGCGCTTCGCGTGGACCTTGCATTTCCAGCACGGAGTAGCCCAGTTCCCGCAGCGCTTCCGCGGCCATCAGCCGGACGCGATCTTCATCCTCGACAACCATGATGATCTCGTCTGCACAGCCGGGGTGCTCGCCTGCCACGACGTCGATTTGGCTGTCGAGCACGCCATGGTGCGAGCGCGGCAAATATATTTTCAAGGTGGTTCCGATGCCCTGCTCGGAATAGATCTTCACACTGCCGCCGGACTGGCGAACAAACCCATAGACTTGGCTGAGTCCCAGCCCGGTGCCTTTGCCGACCCCCTTGGTGGTGAAGAACGGATCGAAGGCTCTTGCGACAACATCAGCAGTCATGCCCGTTCCTGTATCGGTGACCGCTATCATCACATACTGGCCGGAGGGGATCGCGTTCTCCCTGGCATAGCGATCGTCGACGTGGGCGTTTGATGTCTCGATCGTCAGCTTGCCGCCAGCAGGCATGGCATCCCTTGCGTTGACGCAAAGGTTGAGCAGCGCGCTTTCCAATTGCCCTGCGTCGGCCTCGACATGCCATAGGCCCGCAGCGAGCACGGTCTCGATCTGGATGGTCTCGCCAAGCGTCCGGTTCAGCAATTCGCTCATACCGGAGACGAGGCGATTTGGATTCAGCCGCTTCGGCGCCAGTGGTTGCTGGCGGGAAAAGGCGAGCAGTCGTCTGGTAAGTTCTGCGGCACGTTGTGCTCCATCGATCGCGCCGGTTACGAATTGGTGGACGTTGGTATCGCCGTTTCTGAGCTTGCGCTGCACAAGGTTCAGGCCGCCGATGATGACGGCCAGCATATTGTTGAAGTCGTGCGCGATGCCACCGGTGAGCTGTCCGACAGCTTCCATCTTCTGGGCTTGGCGCAGGTGCTCTTCTGCTCTGGCGCGTTCCGCAACTTCATCTTTGACACGTTGTTCGAGCGTGCCGTTGAGTGTCTGCAGCGCCTTGAACAGCCGGGAGTTGTCGATGGCCGTCGCGGCATGGCCGGCAAGCCCCAGCAAGGCCGCTTCTTGCTGTTCGGCGAACACGCCGGTCTCTGAATGACCAAGGAAGAGGCCGCCCAGGACCTCGCCCGAACGCGAGACGACCGGCACGGCGAGATAGGAACGCACCGGCAGATGGCCCTCCGGCATTCCCTTGCGGGGCCAGTTCTTTCCGTAACGGGGATCCGTGAGGATATCATCGGAACGCACCACGCTTGTTCCGCGGAAAGTGGGCTCGAACACCGCGGTGTTGCGCGGCATCGGAAAGTTTTCGAAAGCAGAACGAGGTGCCCCCGACAGGGCGTAGAGCACATAGCTGTCGCCCTTGTCGTCGATCACATTGTAGAAGAAAGCTCCGAATTGTGCGCCCGACAGCACCACGCCGGCATCGGTTACCGTCTGGACAATTCGCTCCACGTCAAGCTCGGCCGCCACGGCTGCCGCAGTGGCGTTCATCAACTGAAGCTGATGCTCCACCCGCTTTCGCGCGGTGACATCGACCACGGTGCCGATGAAGCGGATCGCACGGCCGGACTGGAAAAGCGCTTCCCCCGTTGCGGCAATCCAGCGCTCCTTGCCATCCCGAAGGCCGATCGTCCGGTATTCGATGTCGTAGCGGGAGGGGGGGCCCGGCGCAAGCGACTGGCGTACGGCCTCGTCGGCCCGTGCGCGATCTTCCGGATGGAGGCCCGCCAGGAACGCGCTTTCATATGTCACCTCCGCGTCCGGCGGCAAACCAAAAAGGGCTTTGCACCGGTCGTCCCAACGCAGCACTCCGCTGATGGGATCGTAATCCCAGGTGCCAATAGCGGCCGCGTCGGTGGCAAGCCTCAGCCTCTCCTCGCTGGCCCGTGCCGCCTGTTCCGAGCGAACGCGCTCGATGTGAGCCCAGGACCGCTCCGTCACCTCGGTCAGCAAGGACAGTTCGCGTTGCGACCAGACGCGGCGCTGCTTGTCGTGGATGGCCATCAGGGCAGTCAGTCGGCCTTGTTTGACCAAAGGCATACAGATGGTTGCCGTTATCCCGATATCCTGAAAGGTCTTCGCTTCCTCGGGAGCAATTTCCTCAAGGTTGTTGTTGATGATAAGCGGCTTGTTGGCGCTGAGGTTGGTGACAGCCAGGCGACCGAAATCGGCAAGACTGTAATATCCCCTGATGCTGGGCGAGCCAGGTGCGCTCCAATCGCCGCGGATGGTGAAATGGTCTTGGTCCTGCTCCATGTCGGCATAGGCGCAAATCGAGACGCCAAGATGTTCGCCGAGGAGCCGAGTGGTGATCTGCATGACAGCATCGGCGTCGGCCGCGAGGGCTATCTCCCTGCCGAGGCGGTCGAGAAAAGCAAGGCGTTCGGCGTTCTCACGCAGGGCCAGTTCGGCGCGAAGGCGTTCTATCGCCGTACGCGTCCGGTCCGCGACTGCCGAAATGAGGGCTACTTCCTCCGTCGCCCAGCGTCTGGGCGCGGAGTGGTTCAGGTATAACAGCGCCACCAGCCCGCCATGCTCGGTAACGGGCATGTTGATGACGGATTGGGCGCTGATGGCTTTGAGTGCCTCCGCATGGCTGCTGGTTCGCGGATCTGTCTCGGCGTTTTCAAAGACAACGGTTTCGCCTCGCTTCAAATCCTCGATATACGAGCCGTAGTTCCTGAAATTCAGCGTCCCAGCCAGGCTTTTGATGCCTGGCGCGTTCCAGTCCCTTTCAATGGTGATCGTTTCTTTCTCTAGATCGATCGTGCCGTATCCGGCTCGGCTGATGCCAAAATGGTTCCCCAGCAGTTCCGCGGCTGCGTAGGCCAGTTCTGCGGGATCCGTAATCTCGCGAATACGGTCGCCCAGCGCTGCCAAAAGCTCGAAGCGCTGCAGTTCAGATCGCGGATTGCTTGAAGTGGCCCCCATTTCGCCCCCGTTTTGCCCGGACTTAAATGCAGTCTGCGGCCAAGAGTTCCCCGCAGGACGGCAGTTTCTTTGGCGGGCCGGTCAGCCGAACACGCCGCACCGGTCATAGGTTAATGACAGCTTGGCGCGCTGTGGCGGATAAAGGGGAAACCAGCGGGCACTTGACGAGCTCCCGCTGGCTGGGTGCCCGAACCGCACTTCACTCGTTTGGAGACGTTTGATGCTTGACCGACCCATTCTTACGAATACGGACGCTCTCTATCCAGACGACCTGAAAACGCTTCGGTCGGTCTTCGACGCGCTGTGTCAGGAATTTGAGATTTCGTCGGACACTACCGCGGCAGAATCCATCGCGAGAGAGCTGGTCAGACTTTTCCAGACCGGGATGACGGAAGCGGCCATGCTGATGATTGCCGTGCGCGCACGTTGGCAGGGTGATTGGAAAATGGGAGGCAGCAGCGCTGCCCAGGCTTAACGGTCCCAACTCAATGGAGAAGGCCTACTTTAGCCGCTTGAGCCGGTTGTACAGCGTTGTCTTGTCTGGCGGAACAAGCTTTCGCCCCGAGAGTTGGGGTCGGCAGATGGTTTCCAACAGGCACGTGCATGGCGTTCGACAGAGATGGACCGAAACTCGCGACCGGGTTGCTCGCGGCCTCGTTGGCGGCGCTGGCGGCATACAACGCCATCCGCGCCAAACGTGCGATTGCCGGCCGGGCGTGCGGACGTGTGATGGAGATCTATGGTGTGCGCCTGCATTTTATCGAAGCCGGAACCGGCATGCCGCTGCTTCTCCTGCATGGCAATGGATCCATGGCGGAGGATTTCAAGTCGAGCGGCATCTTCGATGAGGCGGCAAAGACCTACCGGGTGCTTGCATTTGATCGTCCCGGTTTTGGGCGAAGCTCACGGCCGCGCGGCCGGCGTTGGTCCGCTCGCGACCAAGCCGACCTTATACATGCCGCGGCCTGCGGGCTGGGTATAGAGAAATACCTCGTGCTTGGACATTCCTGGGGAGCTTGGATCGCCCTCGAATTGGCGCGCAGGCATTCTCAATCGGTCGTGGGCATCGTGCTGGTCTCGGGCTATTACTATCCGCCACCGCGGCTGGATCTTGCACTGGCCGCACTCCCTGCACTGCCTGTGATCGGCACCGCGTTTCGTCACACCTTGCTGCCGCCGCTTGTAAGGCTTGCTTGGCATTGGGCAATGGAGAAGATCTTTAAACCCGCCGTCGTCGCTGGCGAGTTCGCCGCACTTGCCAAAGATGTCGCCAGCCGCCCTTCCCAACTGCGGGCGGTTTCTCTGGAGACAGCATCGATGCTGGCCGCGTCCCTGTTGGGAAATGCCAACTATAGGGACATTGCCGTGCCCACCGGCATCATGGCGGGATCCGGGGATCGTTTGTTCGACGCGCAACGCGATGCACGACGCTTGCACGCGGAAGTCGGTGGGTCTCTCCTCGAGGTGGTTCCGGGCGCCGGCCATATGGTTCATCAGAGCGCCCCGCAAGCAGTGGTCGGCATGGTGCACACTATTGCAGGGCGGCACGCCTTGTTCCAAGCGGGCCGTCGGCAGCGACCCAAGTCGCGTGCCGACGAGTTCAAGGCAGATCCGGCCTCGCGGGAGCCACCGGCGATAAGCGACGCCGCTTGCACGGAATGATCTCCAAACGGGGCTTTCAAATGAGCGACCAACGTCCAGCCGACATGCAGTCGGTGCTCCACCAGAACATACAGGCGCTGGTCGAGCACAGGCGGCAGCAAGAAGAGCACCAAGGCGTTCAAGCGTGGGTCGCCGGCGCTGTTTCGCGCTTCGCGGGAAGCATGACTTTCGTCTATCTGCACCTTGCAATTCTTGTCGTCTGGGTCCTCGCAAACCTTGGCGAGATACCAGCCGTCCCAGCCTGGGACCCCACTTTCGTGATCCTGGCAATGGTCGCCTCGGTTGAGGCAATCTTCCTGTCTACCTTTGTGCTGATCAATCAGAACAGAATGGCCGCCCACAGCGAGCGCCGAGCCGAACTGGATTTGCAGATCAGCCTTCTAAACGAACATGAAACCACGCGGCTGATCGAGATGGTGGCTGCCTTGACGGCGCGTCTGAATATCTCGACCCCGGCCGACAAAGAGCTGCCGGAACTCGCCGAGAATGTGGATCCCCAAAAGGTGATGACGCAGATCCAGCAAGCTTCTGGAGATCAGGAGAACGCTTGATCAAAGCGACCTCGTCGGCAACGGTTAAGCGTCGGCTACAACCTGTAATTCAGCCTCATTGTCCAAGGCTGTCGAAGCAGCTAAGCCGGTGTCGGCCTTTTCCAGGGTGGCTTCCCGACGTCACAAGTCCGCCGCGCAATCGAGGCAGCGTAGAGCTTCGATAACCAACAGGCTGCTGCGCGTCAGATGGAACCAAGTTGACGCCGAACTCGTATTAGCGGTGGCGGCTTGGGGAGATTCCGGATGAGCGAAGGTGCTGTTCTGATCGTCGAAGATGAGACAATGATCCTGCTCGACCTCGAGTCAGCTTTGGAGGAGGCCGGCTTCCAGGTCGTCGGCACTCGGAGTGCCGCCGAGGCGCTGGCGGCTTTCGACCCCGATCCGACCAAGTTCAAGGCCGTGCTCACGGACATCCGTCTGGGAGCAGGACAGTCGGGGTGGGAGGTCGCTCGGCACTTGCGAAGGTCCAACTCGACCATCCCGGTTGTCTATATCAGTGGCGACAGCGCGGTACACTGGGGAGCGGAAGGCGTGCCCAACAGCATAATGATCACCAAGCCCTTTTTTCTGCCGCAGATCATAACTGCCGTTTCTCAACTTTTAAACGCGCAGCAAGGTGCAGAAACTCACCTCTAGGAATCGGACCGCGGCTCCGCGAACACCACCGAACATTCTTCTTCGGCCAATCGGCGCCGTCCCGCGTAAAGCGTTCGCGTCTGCTTGGGTCAAATGTCGGCGGCCTCAACCAGATGTCGACCTCAGCTCCTTTCCCCTCGCCACCGGCTCGCATTCACTCGGGAGCCCTCCCGAAAGCAGGGGCGCTCATTGGTTGAGCTTTCGGTCGAGTTCGTCAAGCAATGACCGATGCTCGCTAGGCATGTCCGGGTCTGTCGGCAGATCCAGCAACTGGCGAAGCTGGCGACGATTGGCGTCCGATGAAATCCACTCCCGTATGAGGCGGGCTATGGCCTTTTGTTGTGCCTTGCCGATTTCTTCCATGTTAGATTCCGGGCTTGTCCGTTGGACGAACTCGGCGGCTCTTTGATGGTTCCCTGTCCTGTACACAAATCGAGGCACAATCTATGGGTTAACGCATGTCGCTCAAAAGTGGCCTGGTTTTGAGACACGACATGCCAGTGGATGTTTGCAGTCCCAGTCCGCTCGCCTAACGCTGCGCGTAGAGTGCAAATTTATACGTTCGATTTTACCCGAAGCGAGAGGCTCAGCCGCAAAATCTTGGCGCCGTTTTCATCACGCACTTCGATAAACAATTGCTGCCCGTCGACGCTTTTCAGTGACTCTCTCGTGAGGTCGACAAGGCCCTCGAATCCCGCGCGGCGGACCTCCTCGAGGCCAGCGCATTCGACACCTATTTCGTCCTCGAAGATGAGATCGCCATCGCCGCTGTCGAAGAAAAATCGTGCCATCGGAGAGCTTCCGTCACTGCTAATCTGCGGGGTTCCTTTGGTGCAGGTAGGTCGTGTCGAAATCTCCTGCGTGAGTGAGGCCAGCCCAGTCCAGTGCGTGAACTTTTGATCCCGAGGTGGCAATGAGGCCTCTGCGTCGTAGTTCCTGGAGCATCCGGTTGACGTGGACCGTGGACAAACCCAGTGCATCGCCAAGGGCCGCCTGTGTAATGGGAATATCCGCCACGTGATCCTCAATGCGCCCCATGGAGCGCAAGCGAAAAATCAGTTCGCACAGGATGTGAGCCATGCGGGTGTATGCCTCGCGCCTTCCCACATTGATGACCCACTCCCTGTAAATCGCGGCATCTATCAACGTCGACCGCCAAAAAGCGGTGGCGATGCGAGGGTGCTGGTCGCAAACGGCACGCAGAGTGTCATGCCGCATGAAACCTACTCGGGCCGGCGTAAGGGTCGAGAAGTTACAATCCATGACGGACAGATGCAGCCCATGCAGATCAGGAATGTCGCCGGCGACGAAGAATGATGTGATTTGTCGCTTTCCTTCGCCCGTATGTTTGGTGGAACCGACCAAGCCATCAAGAACGATAAACGAGTAAACAGGACGGTCGCCCTCACGCACCAGATCGTGGTTGGCCGAATATTCCTTCTCCTGGATCGGAATGCCTTTCAGAACGCCGATGTCGGCCTCTCGAAGATCCGAGATGGTCTGAAGCTTGCGAATGAGTACATCCGAGGATGAGGTGGGGAACAAATTGACTACCTGGCTGATGTTGGTGATCGAACTATTATCCGCGCCAAAAGTTCCGACGGGCATGGGGACATATGCGCGGCGGCAGAAGGCGCCGCCGTGCGGCATGGTCCCATGCCTGGAGCGTTCTGCCAGCGTCGAGGGTGGTTGAAGATCCCGGAATGATCGAAGCACAGTTTTTTAGGACAGCCATAGGTGAGCAGGCAGCAATGCATTAACCTATGACATAGGCTCGGTTAGAAATTGTCCCGCTGGGCAGCCAGCCCCAGGAGTTCGCCGATCACGGCGCAGCTTTGACCCTTCGCTCCGCCCTTTCGAGGGCTGCACCCGCAGCCCGTCCTGGAACTCTTTGATGCGCCACCAGGAACGGGGTGGCTCCGCTGACGTTGTCTCAGTGGCAAGGTGAGAATTCAGTGAACAGGCATATTTCGCGGACGGATGTCGAACAAATCGATCACACGGATGACAGCGGGTCTGCGATAGGGCACGGCGGACCGCCATCCTCAGCAATCGCGGTAGCGCTGGCCCGTGGCCTGGAGACCAGTCGGGACAAGCACATCATCCATATAGCTCCCTCGGAACGCAGTGCCGAGGAGATCGCCGGCGCCTTGCGTCAGTTCCTGCCTGACGCGGATATCATCTTGCTGCCGTCCTGGGATTGCCTGCCCTACGACAGGGTGTGGCCCACACGCGCCAATATGGGGCGAAGGCTTCGTGCGTTGCGTGAGATCGCAACGAAGCCGGATCGCCCGCGCATCGCTGTGATGTCGCTCGAAGCCATTCTGCAGCGGGTGCCGCCTGCTCCGGTCATCGCTGGCGGTTTCACAATTCTGGAGGTGGGACAAAAGCTCGACCGTGACGATTTCAGAACCAGGTCCGAAGCCATTGGCTATGTCGTCGACGAGAGGGTCGACGAACCGGGTGAGATAGCCTTTCGGGGCGATCTCATCGATATTTTCCCTGCTGGCGCGGATGGCCCCGTTCGCGTCATCGTTGGTCCCGATGCCTGCATCCGCCAGCTCAAGACCTACGACCCGCTCAGTCAGCTCAGCGATCAGGTTCGAGACTCGGTTACGGTCGGACCGGCATCCGAGCTGATCTTTAAAGCTGGTGAGCATCCTGAGCTGACAGCGATGCGCGCGACGTCGATGGAAGAGCGCCTGGTCGCATCGTATGGCGCTATGCCGTCCGTCTTCGATGCGGCTTCCAGCGCCTCGATCTCCTTCCTTGAAGGGACCGACGGGCAGCCGCTCGGCAGAGTTCTGGATCTGGTCGAGGATGCACGTCGTGCCAGGCAGGAGGCAGCCGGAACGAAAAAACCTTTGCCGGGACGATTTTACCTATCCCGTGAAGAGTGGGACGCTGCTCTGCTTAACCGCTGCTGCGTGAGACTTGCCGTTTCTGCCGTCGGAGTTCCCAAATTCTTCCGCCAGGCCCGACCCGGGCATGATTTCGCGGAATTCGTCACAAGGCAGACGAGCGCCGGAGTCAGAGTAGTGTTCACCGGCGATGCCTCTGAATTGCAGCGAGCAGATCGCCTGCTCGATAGGAGACTAGGCCGGCGGGCAGAGGAAGCGGCCGACTTGCCGCAAATCCTTTCGGCCGCAAGGGGCTCTCTTCTCAAGGCTGAATTCGTCCTCGACGAAGGGTTTGTCGACGCGCAATCCAATATCGCCGTGGTGGCCGCATCCGACCTGTTTGGTCCCGCGTTGAAGGCGAACGGGAGCGCGACCACGGGCATACTCGAACCCGAGTTGCGCATTGGCGATGTCGTCGTCCATGAAGACCATGGCCTGGGCGTGCTCGCCGCGGTCGAACAGGTCGAGTTGGCTGGCCAGCAACAGGATGTCGTCAGACTGGAATATCATGGCGGGGCTTCCTTGCTGGTTCCGGTCGACGACTTTGGACGAATATGGCGCTACGGCTCGGAACCGGAGGCAGTGTCGCTTGATCGCCTCAACGGCGAGGGCTGGCCGAAGCGACGCGAAGCTGCGTTGCGCGAGATCGACAGGCTGGCCAAGCGCCTCTTGAGTCTTGCCAAAATCAGGTCCAGCCAGCCTGCCGAGATCATGAAGCCCTCCCGCACGGACTTGGCTCGTTTTGCGGCGAAATTTCCCTATACGGAGACGCCCGACCAAGCGGCCGCCATCCGCGCTGTGCTCGATGACCTTTCGTCGCGAAGAACAATGAACCGGCTCGTCTGCGGCGATGTCGGCTTCGGCAAGACAGAGGTCGCCCTGCGTGCTTGCGCCGCCGCCGCTCTCTGCGGGAAACAGGTTGCTATCATAGCGCCGACAACGGTGTTGGCACGGCAGCACTATGAGACGTTCAGCCGCCGCTTCGCAGGAACTGGCCTGCAGGTCGCCCACCTTTCAAGGATGGTCGGGGCAGCGGACGCGAGAGCGGCAAAAGAGGGTCTGCGAAGCGGCCAGGTTACGGTCCTTGTGGGTACTCAGGCCCTGGCGTCCAAGAGCGTCACCTTCGCCAATCTTGGACTGCTGGTGATCGACGAGGAGCACCGGTTCGGGGTCAAGTTGAAGCGCGCGCTGCGGACCATGGCGCCTCGCCTCCATACGCTGAGCATGACCGCCACACCGATACCCCGGACGTTGCAATCGGCGTTGTCAGGCATCCAGGACGTCAGCGTTCTAAACTCTCCGCCCGCCAAAAGACGTCCCGTTCGCACGATCTTGGCAGCGTTCGATCCAGCATCGGTGCGCGCGGCCCTCCTGCGTGAATTTCACCGGGGTGGACAGAGCTTTTTCGTGGTCCCGCGGATCGAGGATATTGCCCAGGCCTGTGACCAACTGAACAGACTGGTGCCGGAACTCGGGGTCAAGACGGCGCATGGTGAAATGAAGGGGAGACAGCTGGACGAAGTCATGGTCGGATTCGCCGACGGTGATGGCGACATTTTGTTGAGCACCGACATCATCGAGAGCGGCCTCGATGTGCCGCGGGCCAACACCATCATCGTTTGGCGCCCCGACCGGTTCGGTCTGGCGCAGTTGCACCAGCTGCGGGGCCGGGTCGGAAGGGGGGCGGTGCAGGCCGTAGCGTTTCTTCTGACCCAACCTGGCGTTGAACTGGCCGAAGGCACCAAGGCCCGGCTTTCGACGATGCTTGCGCTCGATCGGCTCGGCTCCGGCCTGGCAATCAGTCAAAGAGACCTCGACCTGCGTGGCGCCGGAGATCTTTTCGGCGAAGACCAGGCCGGGCATATGAAGCTGATCGGAGTGGGCTTGTACGAGCACTTGCTGGAGCGGGCGGTCTCGGCGGCTGGCGGAGGGGCCGACTTCGGCAAGCAACTTGCCGAGATCAATGGCTCGGGAAAGGGGGCTTTTCCCGAGAGCTATGTCGACGAGCCTACGGTGCGCGTTGGCCTCTATGCGCGGCTCTCCCGCATCCGTTCGGAGCCGGACCTCGATACATTCAGCGAAGAGCTCGAGGACCGCTTTGGAGACATGCCTGGCGAAGTAGCCCTTTTGCTGGAATTTACCAGGTTGCGAATAGCAGCGTGGGAATTGGGCGTCGGCAAAGTCGATGTGGGTCCCGAGGCTATCGCGATCACCCCTCGGAACAAGCGGTCGGCGTCCCAACGGCGGAACAGCAAGGCGTTGGGCCTGGACTGCCGGAACGGCCGCCTGATTTTCAGGCCGATCCAGCCCAGCGTCTCAGGCATCGATGCAGTTCGCTTAGCGCTTGATGCCCTACGTGCAGCCCAGCCAAAGCACGAGATCTAACGACCCTTTTGTCTCCTGGGCCATCGGTGCGAATGGCGCTGCGGGCGGCCGTGCGTTCGCAGGGGAGCGTTCAAGGCATGGTTCCGGCTTGATGGGGTGTCATGGCAGCCATGTTTTCATTCAGATGGGCCATGATCCAGATAGAGCCCAGAACCACCAGCGCGACGATCAGCACGCCGAAGGCCAGCGCCAGGATGTTGTTGGTGTTGTCCGGCCCGGTGGTCAGGTGGAGAAAGAAGACAAGATGCACCCCCATCTGCGCAACGGCGAGCACCACCAGGGCCGAGATGACCGCGGGCTGGTAAATCAGATCGGTTCGCGCCGCCAGGAATGTCGCGATTGTGAGCAGGATGGCCAGGCCGAAGCCGAGCACATAGCCCGAGAGGCCCCCAGCCGTTTCGTGCTCGCTTATGTGTTCCTCGCCCGGCGCTGAATCGCGGCGGTCCTGCAACTCGCCGGTCTTGCTCTCGATCTCGGTCATGACGATGCTCCCAGCAGATAGACCAGGGTGAAGATGGCAACCCAGATGATGTCGAGGGCGTGCCAGAAGAGCCCGAAGCAGTGGAGCCGCCGCAAAATGTCGGGCCGAAAGCCCTTGACCCACAGCTGCGCCATCATCGTTCCCAGCCAGAGCAGGCCGAGACCGACATGGGCACCGTGGCAGCCAACGAGCGCAAAGAAGGCAGAAAGAAATGCGCTGCGCGAGGGGCCTGCCTGCCCGCCGATCATTGCCGCGAACTCCTGCAGTTCCAGGAACAGGAACGCTGCCCCGAGCAACCCCGTGACGAGAAGCCAGAACTGCGTGGCAGCCATTGATCTGCGAAGGGTGGCGAGTGTTGCCACGCCGCCGGTGAAGCTCGAAGTGAGCAGAAGGCCCGTCTGGACCGCAACGCGCGTCGGTTCGAACAGATCCTTGCCTGTCGGTCCGCCGGCGGTTGCCTTGGCGAGCACGGCGTAGGCGGCGAAAAATGCCGAGAACATGATGATGTCGGACAGGAGAAAGATCCAGAAGCCGTAAGTGACTGTGACGAACTTTGAGGCCGGGCCGCCTTCTCCGTGGCCGGTCGCAGAGCGCACCGCGTGCCGACCCGTGTGATTGAGCCGATACGGGTCCCGTGCCTGGGTGCCGACGCTGGAGAATGCATGATCGCTCATGCCGGGCGCTCCCACCCGCGCAGCCGGGCAAACTGGGCTGCCTTGTGGTCATGGTCGATGCGGGCGACCTCGTCGACAGGGATCTCGTAGTCTCCATGATCGCGCCAGGCAAATACGACGAAGGTTGCGTATGCGCCGATGAAACCGACGATCGCCAGCCACCATATATGCCAGATCAGCGCGAAGCCGATCAGTGTGCTGAAGAAGGCGGTGACGAAGCCAGTCGGGCTGTTGCGAGGCATCTCGATCGGCTCATATGCCTTTTCCTCGTCCGCGCTCTGTTCGATCCCTCGTTGCTTGATGCTCCAGTAGGGTTCTTCGTCTTCCACGTGAGGCAGCCGTGCATAATTGAAGACAGGAGGAGGGGAAGATGTCGACCACTCCAGCGAACGCCCGTCCCACGGGTCGCCGGTTTCGTCGCGAAACTTATCGCGATGCCGGATCGAAACGAAAAGCTGTGTGATCTGCAGCGCCGCGCCGGCGATCATCACCACCACGCCGAAAGCGGCCACCACCAGCCACGGTGCCCAAAGGTCCATATCGATATGTTGCAGGCGCCGCGTCATGCCGAGCAGACCGACAATATAGAGCGGTACGAAGACCAGCATGTAGCCGGCCAAGGTGACCCAAAATGCCGCTTTTCCCCAGCCTTCGTGCAAACGGAAGCCGAACGCCTTGGGGAACCAGTAGGTGAAGCCGGCGAATGCTCCAAACAACACGCCCGAGATGATGACGTTATGGAAATGCGCGACGAGGAAAAGGGAATTGTGTAGCACGAAGTCGGCCGGCGGGACGGCAAGCAGGACGCCAGTCATGCCGCCGACGGTGAAGGTGGTCACGAAAGCCAGTGCCCAAAGCATCGGCGTGTCGAAACGAACGCGCCCGCCATACATGGTGAAGAGCCAGTTGTAGATTTTCACACCGGTTCCCACGGCAATGACCGACGTGGCGATGCCGAAGGCGGCATTAACGTCCGCTCCGGCACCCATGGTGAAGAAGTGATGCAGCCAGACCATGAACGAGACGATGCAGATGAACATCGTGGCCGCGACCATCGAACGGTATCCGAACAGCGGCTTCGATGAAAAAGTCGAGAAAATCTCGGAAAAGATTCCGAAGGCGGGAAGCACCAGGATGTATACTTCGGGATGGCCCCACGCCCAGATCAGGTTGACGAACATCATCTGATTTCCACCGGCTTCGTTGGTGAAGAAGTGGAAGCCGAGGTACCGGTCCAGCGTCAGCATTGCGAGCGTGGCAGTAAGGATCGGGAAGGCTGCGACAATGAGCAGGTTGGACGCGAGCGAGGTCCAGCAGAACATCGGCATTCGCAGATAGCCCATTCCCGGCGCCCGCATCTTGAGGATAGTCGTCACCAGGTTGACACCGGTGAGCAGCGTGCCGACGCCGGAGATCTGGATCGCCCACAGATAATAATCGACACCGACGCCCGGCGAGTAGGTGGTTTCCGACAAAGGGGCATAGGGCAGCCAGCCGGTGCGCGCGAACTCGCCGACCACAAGCGAGATGTTGACCAGCAGGGCTCCGGAAGCCGTCAGCCAGAAGCTGACGGAATTGAGCGTCGGAAAAGCGACATCGCGTACGCCAAGCTGCAGCGGCACGACGAAATTCATCAGGCCGATCATGAACGGCATCGCGGCGAAGAAGATCATGATCGTGCCGTGCGCGGAAAAGATCTGGTCGTAATGCTCCGGCGGGAGGTAGCCCGGCCCGTGAATCGCCAGCACCTGTTGTGTGCGCATCATGATAGCATCGATAAAACCACGAAGAAGCATGAGCATCGCCAGCACAATGTACATCACGCCGATGCGCTTGTGGTCGACCGAGCTTATCCACTCGCTCCACAGATATGGCCAGTAGCCCTTCACCGTTATCCAGCCAAGCACGGCGGCTGCTGCCAGAAAGACGCCAAGGGCTGCGCCGAGGGGGATGGGTTGATCGAAAGGAACGGCCGACCAGTCGAGCTTGCCCAGCATCGTCATTCTGCCCCTTGTGGATGATGGGTCATCGTTGCCGCCGCCGCGGGGAATGCCCTTGGGCTCACCTGTGGCTCGCCGCTGGCTGCGCTCTCAGCAGGCCCCGGACCCGGTGGGAGCGTCTGCTGAACGACCGCTTCGAACAGCCCAGGCTGGACATGACCGAAGGAAGCCGGCGCCACATTTGTACTTTGCCGGGCGAGTTCGCGATAGGCATTGGCATTCAGCACGCCGCCCCCGCCACGCAGCGATGACGCCCAGCGGGTGAAGGCATCGGCTGAAACCGCGCTCACACTGAAATTCATATCCGAGAAGCCGTCGCCGCTGAAGTGCGCCGACTGGCCGAAAAAGCTGCCCTCGCGGTCGGCCTGCAGATGCAATTCGGTCTGCATGCCGTTCATGACGTAGACCATGCTGCCAAGCTGGGGCACGAAGAACGTGTTCATCACGCTGGCCGAGGTCAATTTGAAACGCACTGGAACACCGGCGGGGATAACCAGTTGATTGACAGCACCCACGCCCTGCTCGGGATAGAGGAACAGCCATTTCCAGTCGAGCGCCACCACCTGAATGTCGAGCGGCGGCTGGCTAGAAGGGATCGGTTTGCGCGGATCGAGCTGATACGATCCGTAGTAGATCAGCCCGCCAATGAACAGGATGGTGAGCGTCGGGATCGACCAGACGATCAACTCCACGCGTCCCGAATAGGTGAACTCCGGGTTATAGCGGGCGTTGCTGTTCGAGGCGCGGAACTTCCAGGCGAATGCCAGAAGTGCAACAAGCGTGGGAACAACGATCACCAGCATCACCGCCAGCGAGTTCAAAAGGATCGTGCGATTGCCGACGCCAATTGGTCCTTGGGGATCGAGCACTCCCCCCGCGCAACCGTGCAAGAATGCGCCTCCGAGGATCCAGAGCAGTTGGCGTGTCAACTTAGGGCTGGATGGCAACAACACCGGTTCTGCAATCTCTCTTTGCGGGAACGCGCGTTAGAGGCATGCGTTCATCGGGTTTCCATCTGAGCCTCCCCATGGCGCGGAACCTCACGGCACTTCGCGGGGTGTCGCCCCCTGAGCGAGTGCCCCAACTGTCGCCGGCCGGGTTTGTTCCGCTGGACCGAGTTACTCTGTCCGATGGTCCCGCGTTGGCCAATCCGACCATAATTTCAGAACGATGGCGGCTCGATTGGCCTAGCTATCGGCGACGCTGGCTCGCGCACGAATTTCAATTTCGGCGGGACGGCCAATACCCTGAATCGCTCAGCCAGGTTATCGAGAGCCTGCCGCATGCCCACTCCCGCAGCAGCCGCACCGTGTCCACTGATGACCATCTGGGGGCCCAAGGCAGCCAGATGCTTCACGGACCTTTCCGCTGCATCCCAGTCTGGCGTGAAATAGCGCGGCGGACCGTGCATCTCGAGATCCTGAATGGCGACTTCATAGACCGACTCCTGACCGGTGGTGATGAAAGCGTCTCCTACGATGAGCGAGCGGTCTTGCTCGCGCCAGAGCGAGATATGCCCAGGGGCATGTCCGGGTGTGTGCAGCCATTGCCATCCGGGCATTCCGGGGATCGATCCGTCGGCGGGCAAGGGTTCCAAACGGGTGCCAAGATCGATTGGCCCGCGTGGGAAGAGCGGTGACAGCAGCGCCATCAGTCCACCCCCAACCCAGGGATCCGGTGGCGGATAGGATGCGGTTCCGTCCAAATAGGGGTGCTCGAGCGGATGGGCGAAGACAGGCACGTCCCAGCCATTCGCGAGTTCTAGAACGGTTCCCACATGGTCGAAATGGCCATGGGTCAGGATGATTGCAGCCGGCCGTGCGTTGTCGCCGAACCGCTTTTCCGCGACCGCTAGAATGCTGCTGCGAGACGTCGGCAACCCGGTATCGATCAGCACCCAGTTCCGATCTCCGCTGCCCGGTGCGCCGAAGAACACGACATTCACGATTGCTAGCCGCAAGTAACCCAGGTCCGGTGCGATGCTCCAAGCGCCGTCGCCACGATCCTCGCGCCTGGCGTGGTCGATCTCGGAAAGTCGAATCTGAACGGTCATGTGATCCCATGCCTCTGTTGTTGCTGAGCAGCCGCTCGAGTGGATGATGGCGGCGGTACATCGACCCGAACTTGGGACGGGCCTCCTTGTTCCTCATTTGCCACGCGGCTCCCGGACAGTTCACCACCGGAACAAAGGCTCTACCAATGGGTTCGGCACTACCCGGCCACGCAAGGACGAGCTGGACTGAGCAACGAACATGGGGCGCGCCCGACTGAATTCGGTATTTCGCCAACGCGGTTCCCGGTCCGGACAAGGCGGCCGAGTTCGAAGCCGATTGCCCAAAGGAGACTTCGAAAAATGAGCGAAGTGGGACGCCAGACGGAGGCCTCGGTTCCGGAAGCTTCGCGCTTCGCCAGTTTTTTCATGGCAGGCTTTGAATGCTCCTCGCACCGGCGCAAGGACGGCGTTCGCCTCGATCTTATTCGTGCGACCTCGCATAATTTGCATGCCCTGGGCGACTACCGCGGCTGCGCCGAACTCGGCCTTCGCACCATCCGCGACGGCCTGCGTTGGCATTTGATCGAAACCGCTCCCGGAACCTATGACTGGTCAAGTTGGGCGCCAATGGTGGAGGCAGCCCGATCGGCAGGTGTTCAGGTAATCTGGGACATCTTTCACTACGGATCTCCGGACCATGTCGATCAGGGCTCGCTGCATTTCATCGACGCCTATGCCTCGTTCGCGGCAGAAGCCGTCAAGGTACACCGTTCGATCACCGGAACATCGCCTCTGTTGTGTCCCATCAACGAAATCTCCTTTTTCGCATGGGCTGTTGAGGTCGGCTATTTCCCGCGCGTGGGGCCGAACAAACGTGGATGGTTCAAGCGGCACCTCGTGAAGGCCGCCATCGCGGGTGTTCGTGCAATGCGGGAGATCGATCCCGCCTGCAGATTTGTCTGGGCCGAGCCGCTTATCCATATCGCCCCTCGTGACCGGACCCGCAGCGAACGGCGCCGGGCCGAAAACGCCCGACAGGGGCAGTTCGAAGCTTACGACATGTTGCTGGGCCGCGTCGAACCTGAGTTGGGCGGGAGCGAAGATGTTGTCGATGTCGTGGGCTTGAATTTTTATCCGCACAATCAATGGTACGTAAACGGGCCGACGATTCCGATGGGACACCACGAGTACCGCGCCCTGTCGGAAATGTTGCTAGAAGTTGCTCACCGGTACGGCAAGCCGATGTTCATTGCGGAGACCGGTTCCGAGGGATCCGGCGGGCCGGCTTGGCTCCACTATGTCTGCGACGAGGTGCGTTCCGCAATCAGTCTCGGAGCGCCGATCGAGGGTATTTGCCTGTACCCGATAACGGCCTACCCGGGCTGGGACAATTCGCGACATGCCGAGGTCGGTTTGTTTTCCGTCATCCAGGCTGATGGCAGGCGACACCTGCGCAAACCCACAGCAGATGAACTGGCCCGTCAGCAAGCTCTTCTCCTGGCGGACACGACGCCTTGAAGGGCCTACAAACGGGGGAGGGGCGGGCGGGCGTCTGTTTCGAAACGCCGCCCGCGCCGGTGCGGTGCATCAGCTTTTTGCAGTCGCCCCAGCCTCGCGCAGCCTGGCATATCGCATGGTAACGTCGCTCAGATTTTCCTTGAGCCAGTTGGCCATGGCTTCCTCTTCGTTCAGGTTCTGCTTGAGGGCCCTTTCAGCATTCTGGAAGCCCCCGGCGTCGGCCAGTACCAGCAGCGAATTGTAGGCAGCGATCTCGTAGTTCTCGAATGCGAAATTCGCCAGGCTGTTCTTGATGATCTCGTCGCCGGCCATCGAATGTCCAATGGCGGCCACGCTGCCAACCATCGACAAGGCAGTGTCCTTGAGGGTGGAGTGCTCCTCACCAAGGCCCTCCAGGACGGACTCGAGTCTCGTGATCTGGCCTTCGGTTTCCTGAATGTGCCGGCGCAAGCGATCGGCCACCTCCGGATAGTTCTCTATACGCTCGACCTGAGGCTTCATGATCGACAGCGCTTGATTTTCCATGGCGTGCGCGTTGCGCAAGCCGACGATAAATATCTCACGGCTTTCCGAGTTGAAGTTTGTATCCATCGAGTTTCTCCTTCTGATACCCGCCCGATCTTCCGTCTTGGAAGAAACTATCTTCTCGGCTCGGCCAACAACGGCTCCTCCGTGCGTGCCCAGGCCGGGAGGCTTTTTTGGATGCGCGCGAAAGTGGCCAGAGCCTGTCCGACTACCTGGTCCATGTTGTAATAGCGGTAAGTTGCAAGCCGACCGACAAACCACACGTCTGGGCAGCTTGCCGCGAGCGCTTCATAGCGCTTATAGAGCACTTCGTTTTCGGGCCGGGGCACGGGATAGTACGGGTCCCCGATGTCCGTGGGGTATTCATAGGTCAGGCTGGTCCGCGAACTCTGCTGGCCGGTCAGATGTTTGTACTCGGTAATGCGCGTGTAATCTTCCGTCTGGGGATAATTGACCACGGCAACCGGCTGAAATTGCTCGCAATCCAGTGTAACGTGCTCGAAACGAAGCGAACGGTACGGAAGGTGCCCGAGCTGCCAGCCGAAATATTCATCGATCGGGCCGGTATAAACCATGCGCCTGAACGGTATCTTCTCACGAATTTCACGGAAGTCGGTCTGCAGCATGATCTTGATGTTTGGATGATCGAGCATGCGTTCGAACATCCGCGTGTACCCGCCGGCCGGCATTTTCTGGAAGCTGTCGCTGAAATAGCGGTCGTCACGGTTGGTCCTGGTCGGCACTCGTGCCGTGACGGATTTGCTCAGCTGACTGGGATCGACGCCCCATTGCTTTCTAGTGTAGCCGCGGAAGAATTTTTCATAGAGCTCGCGCCCCACGGTGCTGACGACGACGTCCTCAGCCGTTCGGACGTCCTCCACCGTTTCGCGTCGCGACGCGAAGAAATCCTCCAGCTGTGCCGAGGTCAGGTCCAGCCCGTAAAGCCGGTTGATGGTGTCGAGATTGATCGGGATGGGAACCAGTTGCCCGTCTACGGCCGCCAACACCCTGTGCTCGTACGGCCGCCATTGCGTGAACTGCGAAAGGTAGTCCACTATGGCTTGGCTGTTGGTGTGGAAGATGTGCGGGCCGTAGCGATGGATGAGGATGCCGGCTTCATTGTAGCAGTCATAGGCGTTGCCTCCGACATGGCTGCGGCGATCGATCAGCAAAACGCTTTCCTGACGCTGCGACGCTATCCTTTCGGCAAGCACGCTGCCGGCGAAACCCGCGCCGACGATCAGCCAATCGAACATGGCTATGCACTCCTGCGAAGGGGCACGACCTTCTTGCGTTGATAGGCGCGCTCAATGTGAGCTGCCATGGCATTCCATGTCCGTTCCCAGGACATGTCCGCAAGATAGGCATCGACTTGCTGCAGGAGCATCTGACGCGGTCGCGAAAGGACGGAGCGCAGCTTGATTTCCAGATCGTCACAGTCGGCGATTTCCACCAGCCCGGCAGCACCGTAACTGCGAACCACGTCGACGATTGCCGTCGAGATCACCGGCAGACCCGCCGCGAGAAATTCCGGCGTCTTGGTCGGGCTGATGAAACGCGTCGCCTCGTTGAGGGCAAACGGCATCCATCCGGCGTCCCAATGGCGCAAATAGTCGGGCAGATCGCAGTAGGCTTTCGGCCCAAGCCAATGAAGGTTTTCGGCTTGCGGCAGGCTTGCAGGGTCGATCTTGACAACCGGACCGAGCATGACGAAATGCACGTCCGGCATTGTCTTTGCCGCTAGCGCCACGAGATCGACGTCCAGCCGCTCGTCGATGACGCCGAAATATCCAACCCTCGGGGAAGGAATGCCCGCCTGGTCGGCTGGGTCCCTTCCTGGCTGTCTTGCGGTGTGAAAGTGCCTCACATCGATGCTGCTCGGAAATGGAAAGATGGCGGGATGGAGGTGACGCTTGGTCTCGAACAAGCTTAGACCACCGGTGAAAACGAGATCCGCGCGGCGAAGAAGCGCCTTTTCCATCTGGCCCAGCTCGGGGGGCGCATTCCTGAACGCAGAGAGTTCGTCCATGCAGTCATAGACGCATATGTCTGGGTCGAGGAATTCCGTAAAGCGAAGAGCCATTGGGGTGTAGTACCAGGCGATCAGCCGGCTATGCGGCATAGAAGCGATGGTCTGCTGCACAAATCTCCGCTGGACGGCATCTGCTTTCGCGGCCGACGTGCCAAGCGGCAGCACTGGTGTGACAATCAGAATGTTTTCCGATGCCACGCTCGTCCGCATCAGCGGCTGCGGCAATTCTTCGAAAACGGGTTCTTCAAAATAGACCACTCGCTGCTGAGCGGATGCGAGGGTGAGGAGATGCTGCGGACGCTGGTGAACAAAATTCCATCGTAAGTGGGAGAAGCAAACCAGTATATTTTCGCGACGAACATATTGACTGCCGGTTACCCCGCCAAAGGCCGCTTCCATTGACATACTCCCTCTGTGACACTATTTATGTTACGATTAACATTTGTTAATCGCGAATGGAGAGAACTACTTAGTTCCAGCTCCTAACTTTCGATCAGGTGAGTTGTTCCAACTGAAATGAAGAAGGCCCGGTCGCCCGCTTGGTCCACGCACGAAGCGGGATCTGGGTGCGGAGGCGAGGGCGGCTGTCGGAACCCGGCCGCCACTGAAAGCGTGGTTGAACGAGGAATGCTGGTGGACAGCGGCATTGCCGTATTTGCGTTGAACTCGTTGGCTATAGAATGTGCCTAACATCAATGATTCGCCTGTATCTCTGCGCGTCTCCGACTGCCGAGGCGAATTCCGGGGCTGACATGAACATCAACTTTGAAACCAACGTTTTTCCACTGTTTCATCCGCAAAGCGTGGATGATCTCAAGGACCCGTGTCCTGTCTTCGATGGCCGTGTCTGGCACGTCTTCGGGTCAAGCGGCACGGTCACCACCGAGACGTGGAGAATCTTGCATGCCACGGCGCCCGATCTTTATGGGCCGTGGGCCGAGCATGAGCCGATCGAACTTCCAATCAACGGTACTGGTGTTGCGGCTCCCGGTGTGACCCACGAGTGCGGCGTCTTCCACATGTTCATCCAGACAGAATTCATGAAGTCGGGTGGCCGTTGCGAGCATGCGGTTTCCAACGACGGGTTCCATTGGGTAGTCCTCAGTCCGGCCATTCTGGCCATCCCGGACACGGAAGAGGACGGCATTTACGATCCGCATCCAGCAGTCATTGGCGGTGGGCGCTACCTCGTTTATTCGGCTATGCCAAAATTCACCAGGGTGCCTCAGCCCGACATCTATCTGGCACGTAGCCAGTCCGACTCGTGGTTCGGTCCGTGGAAGCGGATCGGCAAAATCCTCGACCACAACGATGTTCCCCACCATAACACCAGAGATGATCCCGACTACGAATGGGGCATTGAGGGCGCGCAACTGATCGAGCTGCCGGACGGCCGGGTGCTTCTCAACGCCACTTGCTTTCTTCCGAATGGCCTTCGGGGAAACCGGCAACGGGTGTTTTTTGCCATCGCCGACGAGGTCAGCGGGCCTTACGTTTCGATCGGCCCGGTGTTGGAGCCAGGTCAACCGGGCGAGAACGGCCACTCGACAGTGATGATCGATGGCAGTCAGCTTTCACTGTTCTACCAGAGCCGGGTTGCCACAACCGATCACCGATGGCGCTATGGTTTGGCCAGATGCGACGTCGCTCTCTTTTCAAAGGTCGCGTGATTCCGGGCTGCCATTAGCGCCTTGAGGCGGATGCGCGTCATGCGGCCATGGAACTCCGGAGGGTTGAAGGTGATCCGCGTCGGTGACGGTAGCAAAGTGTCATCGCGAAATGATTTCAGCCCGTTCGTCAATTGTCTCCGCGCATCGATGACACCGCCAGATGCCCGACTAATGGGCTCATAGCTATTTCTTCGGTCCCTTGACAGGGAATGTCGCGTCGCCGTCTTTTTTGCCGGAGATCACCCGCGGATCGGCGCTGGCGACGCCATCGTTTCCGCCGCCCTTGTGGTCCTTTTCCGACTGACCCTTAGCGTCCTGCTCGGGTGTCCGTCTTGATGTTCGAAGCGTCTTGTCCGCCATCATGGCCTCGCGTTTGCCATCCAAACTTCCGGCAATTTCGAAAGTTCCACCGCTTTAGCAAGCCGAAGAACCCAGTGAGTTGGAACGTCGTGGCGGGACGTGAGTTGTAAGCGAGGATATTCACCCGCAGGAGGACGCTTATGGCTAACCGCCGAGAGCAGACGGACCTCACGCCCGCCGAGGCAACAGACCGCATCTGGGAACTCGCCGAGGACATCGACGTCTGCATGTTTGTGACCTGGGACGGCGAGTACAATCGAGCCCGTCCGCTATCTGCGCGTGTGGTCCGTGAGGAAAACGCCATATACTTCCTCGTCAATGACGACAGCGCCAAGAGCAAGCAACTGTCGACCTATCCAAAGGTCACATTGGCCTGGAGTGACAACAGCCACTACAAATACGTCACGATGTCAGGCCCGGCCACAGTGACAAATGACAGGGAAAAGATCGCCGAGCTCTGGGAGAAAACTGACTCAGCCTGGTGGGATAATGCCGATGATCCCGAGATTCGTCTGATAACGGTCAAACCCGACGAAGGCGAATTGTGGGACAGCCCGGGGCTAATGATGGCTACCGCAACGATGGTGTTTGCGGCCGTTACCGGCGCCAAGCCGAATGTGGGCGACAACGCAAAGGTCGAGCTCTGAGCGAGCGGCTAAACTAACCTCTGCTTTAGAGGCAGCGTCGATGAGCATTTTGGAAACCAGCAAGAAAGTGATCGAGAACGTCACCGGTTTCGCAAGACCGCGCAAGCAAGCTGTCGCCGGATTTGTGAGGCAGCGAAAGTCGAATGAGTTCTGGTTCAAGGATGATGGACTTGTACCCAATCATCCAGCATGGCCGCTCGTCGTTTATCGAGGCGCCGTCGAATTGCCCGAAGGACTTGATCCAGCAGCCGTCATGGAGGTGCTTTTCGATGCAAACGGATGGGGCGATAGCTGGCGAAACGGCATCTATGATTACGTTCACTATCATTCGCAAATACACGAGGTTCTGGGCATTGCCCGCGGAAATGCTGAAGTCCGGTTTGGGGGCAAGAAAGGACGAACGCTGTCGCTGAAGGCTGGCGACGTCGCGGTCCTCCCGGCAGGCACCGGGCACCAATGTCTCTCGTCATCCGATGACTTTTTGGTTGTCGGCGCGTATCCTCCATTTGGGACTTATGACGAATGTAGGAGCAAGGATCAGCATAGCGATGCGCTCGCAACCATCCCCAAGGTGGGGCGTCCGCGCAAGGATCCTGCATATGGTAGCCAAGGTCCGCTTCTGAAAAGTTGGAAGCGTTAATTTAGTCGTCGGGGTCGAAAGCCTTGGCGACCGCCTCTTTCTCAGCCTGCGGCAGGACTGTCATTGTGAGAATGAACGCTGACAGCAGGAGACAAACGCCATTCGTGATTATGATCGGCCACTCTGCCTTCATGATGCCGAAGGCCAGCCACAAGGCGAACCCCAACACAGTGATGGCATACGTCGGTGCGGAGATGCCGCTTGTCTCTCGTGTCCTGATGATTTTCCAGGCTTGCGGCGTGAAACTGCTCATCGAGCAGACGGTCGCGAGATAGCCGATGAGCGTGACTGTCTGCATGGAAGCGGCCTGCCCTACGTCGCAGATACGCGCTTGAGATCAGATACGCGGACCACGCCGTGCTGGCTGACAAAGGTCAGGGTGGAGTCCGTGCTCTGGCTCTGCGAAACACCGGATATGCGATGGTCGCCTGTGTCATAAATCTCCATCTTTCCATGATCGTCGATGACCAGCCGGCTTCGCTCAGGAAACGCTGCGTAGCGCATATTGTTTTGAGAACCAGCGGCAGACGGGCTCCCAAACTCCTCAGGCCACCATGAGCCGGCGTGGGCCATAGCTGCAGAACGATAGCTCGTGTCGTCGCGTTGTGGCTTGGCGGGATGATCGCGCAGGTAGGCCGAGAGCTCCGCCGCGATAGTGTTGAGCTTCGCCTTGAGGCTGTCATCAAACATGTCGCCGACCATCGTCATGCCGGAGGACCATTGTGACATTCCTCCGAAGTCGACGTGGCTGAACTGGGCCATGGTTCCACCACCACGCCGCAACGCCTCAAGGACAGCCATGACAGCGCCATCAGTGACGCCTTGCTGGCGTGCAAGGCGCGCAATCAGTTCAGCTTCCTTTTGAGTGTTTGTCATCATTGCGTCCTTTGAATCGCTTGGCGCCGGCAGTCCTCATTGTTGACGATAGACATGCGCGGCCAAATGTAATCACGAAGGAGCGCCACCAGGTTCTTCAGGCTCCTTGCCGAGGAAGCTCAATCAAGTTCTATCCAGGCTGGCGCATGATCGCTCGGCTTGTCCCATGCACGCGTTTCGGCATCTACTCCGGCATTCTTCAGGCGATCCAATAGGGATGAACTCAGCAAGAGATGGTCCATCCGGAGCCCGGAACTCCGATCGTACCCGCCGCGGTAGGAGAAGTTCCAATAGGTGTAAATTCCTTTTTCTGGATGAATGCGACGAACCGCATCGAACCAGCCCTGAGCAAGCATTTCGGCGTATGCGCTCCGGCTCTCGGGGTAGTAAACGGCATCGCCAACCCAGCGCCCCGGCACCGCCGCGTCGATCGGGCCTGGAACGACGTTATAGTCGCCGCACAGGATTGTCGGTGAGCTGTCGCCGAGCAGCACCTGGCCATAGGTGATCAAGCGTCGGAACCAGCGAAGTTTGTAGTCGAACTTCGGCCCCGGCGCTGGATTGCCATTGGGCAAATACAGGCAGCCGACAACAAGCCCATTCACATCTGCCTCGATGTAGCGGCTGTGCGAATCGTCGGGATCGCCCGGCAGACCTCGACGACGTTCCAGCGGCTCAATCCCGCGAGCGAGGATTGCCACGCCATTGTAGGACTTCTGTCCGTGCCAGATTGCGCCATAGCCGGCGTTTCTAATCGCGTCGACGGGAAATTTTTCGTCAGAGGTCTTCAGTTCTTGAAGGCAGACGATGTCATAGCCGGTTTCGCCAAGCCACTTGAGAAGCACTGGCAGTCGGCCGTTGACGCCATTGACGTTGAAGGTTGCGATGCGGGTCATCTCGACGATTTAACGTCTTTGCGCCGCTTCGATGCGACATAGAGTCGGTAGCCAAATCTTGCCTTTTGTCATCGTCCATCTGCATTTTTGCTCGAAGCATTGGTGCTTTGACCGGAAGCAGCGGATGTCTTTGCATCTTTGGAATGCGCGGCAATTGCCGGACCCGCGCCGGTAGCTTTCCGCATATCGCCGCTCCCCTTGCCGTCAGTCGATTTCTTGCTCAACAGTCCTGAGAAATATTTTCCAAAGAAGCCCATCCGACTCTCCATCTTGGCGCTCATTCGGCGACTTTGCGGGCCCTGAACTCATCTCTGCGCTGTTCTCGCAGCTGCCGAGGATCGCTGCGCGAACCGCCAAGCGCGCGGCGCCTGACCAGCGCGGCCGAACACTCAAGCAGGAAACATTCCAGTCCTTTGTAGATATGCGTGATCATGTCCTTCATCTCCCGGGACCGCCTCGGCACATGGGTCGCCGAGGCGGTTGGGTAGGCGATCAATCAAGCCGCTTTCCGTTCTGCCGCTCGTTCGTTGACGCCGGCTTCACCGAGGGCAGTCAACGCCTCGTCGGTGGCCTTCTCCTCTTCAAGTGTCGCATTGAGGAGCGCAACCACGTCATCCTTGCCGAGCGTCGTAGCCCAGGCAATCAGGGTTCCATACCTGGCGATCTCGTAGTGCTCCACGGCTTGCGCGGCACCGACGAGCCCTGCATCGAGCGAAGTCGAACCCTTGTACTCCTGAAGGATTTCAGATCCTTCCTCCAGGATGCCGTCGATCGCCGGGCAGGTTTTGCCGCGCGCGGCCGCGCCGAGAATCTCGAAGACCTCCTCCAGACGTTCGACCTGCCCCTCGGTTTCAGCGAGGTGCTTCTCGAATGCTGCCGAAACTTGCTCTTCGGATGCGCCTTTGGCCATCTTCGGCAAGGCTTTCAGAATTTTCTTCTCGGCATAGTAGATGTCTTTGAGGCCATCGAGGAAAAGGTCCTCCAGGTCCTTGTTGTTGCCATTGGCTTTCTTGGCAGTGGGCATTGTGCCGTCTCCTCTGTTGAAAATTGCCCGTCGCGAGCATTTTCTTAACTCGGAAACCCGAACCCGGTTCCGGCATAATGGAGATATCTAAATTTAAAGGGTCCTGCGCTTCAGTGAGAACAACGACCACGTCATTCTCGTCGAAGAGCCGCGGCGGGGTGCACGCCATCGGGCTCCCGCCAACAGTTCACGGTCTGAGGGGCTGGGACTACAGGAGAAGCAAGTTCCGCGGCGGCAGCAGAGCAGTCGGGGCAACGCCTCTCAAGCCTCCTGACCGCTCTGCAGCCGCTTGATTGCTGGCCCTGCTTGCATCCAGCAATTGGGTGATTGGACGCTGCGTATGCAACCAGAATACCTCAGAATGGTTCTAGCTATGATTTGAGCGGGATGGCAGCGAGCGCCGTCCAAAGGTGGCAATTTTTATGGACGTATCACTTTCGCGAACCGCAGACGACAACATCAAGGCCGGCAAGAGCGGCTTGCTGCTTGTCTCGGACAATTATGACGCTTTCGCCGTGCGCGTGCTGGCGGCAAGGAGCGCGGAGCGCAGCCTCGACCTGATGTATTACCTTTGGCATGATGACCACACCGGCCGCTTGCTGCTTCGCGAGGTTTTTCGAGCTGCTGAGCGCGGTGTTCGGGTGCGCATGCTCCTTGACGACGTCAATCCGCGCAAAAATGATGCGGCATATCTGGCGCTGAACCACCATCCAAACATCGAACTGAAGTTGTTCAATCCGAGCGGTATCAGGCGCGGCCGGATCATGCGTGGTGTGGAAGTGCTGTTGCGGCTCTTTGCATTGACGCGACGGATGCACAACAAGGCTTGGATCGTTGACGACAAATTTGCCATTGTCGGCGGTCGGAATGTTGGCGATGCCTATTTCGATGCGGCAGAAACCAATTTCCGGGATCTCGATCTGCTGCTCCTGGGGCCTGCGGTTTGGCAAACCGCGGCGATATTCGATGCCTTCTGGGCTTGCAATGAAGCCAAGCCAATCAAAACCTTGGGATCAGTGGCTGAGCATGAGCATGCCAAATGGCTTGAAGGAAGCGATACCGGCCCCGATCCCAAATTCCTGAACGGCATCGGCAACCGGGGCTCGATCACGGAGTTTATTGCGGCCAGCAACGACGTTCATTGGGTGGATGGCGTGCGGGTCATTTCCGATCCGCCGGAGAAGGTTCGTGGTTGGAGACGTCGCAGCTGGCTTATGAAAGAGCTGCGTCCGATCATCCAATCCACCCGCGGGTGTCTGGAAATTGTGTCGCCCTATTTCATCCCCGGCAAAAGGGGCACAGCGATCTTGCTGGACCTTGTCGGCGCCGGTGTTGACGTTTCGGTTCTGACCAACTCCCTGGCCGCTACCGACGTGGCCGCAGTCCATGGCGCTTACGCAAACTATCGCAAGCGGCTGCTGAGGAATGGCGTCAAAATTTTCGAGCTTCAGCCGTTCAACCGGCGCTCGGCAATCTCGGTGTTTGGCTCGAAGGGCGCCAGTCTGCATACGAAAGCTTTCACCGTCGACGACAATATCGGCTTTGTTGGTTCCTTCAATTTCGATCCACGGTCAGTGTCCTTGAACTCGGAAATGGGCGTGCTGTTTGAGGATCCGAAATTGGTCGCCGAGCTGCGGCATCGATTCCAATCGGAAATATCTCCGGAAACAAGCTATCGGCTCGAACTGAAGCACAATGTTCTGCATTGGCACGGATGCGGCGAAGGCAAGATTCAGGACTATACGCATGAACCAGAAGCCGGATTTTTTCGCCGTATCCTGGCGGTCTTCGTCCGTCACCTCCCGATCGAATCTCAGCTCTAGCATCTGATGATGGCCGAGGACCTCGCGATCTCAGCGAATTGCCCTGCCGGGGATCGCGTGAGCGAAACGTGAAACCCTGATCTACCACGGGTCAGCCAGACCGCATCACACCCGGTTCTTCGACAACCGCGTCGCCAATCCCATGCTGTCCGGCGTCCGGATCACTCGGCAACACGTCGGAAAAATTGACTGTGGCGACCAGGTATCCGGCTTCATCGTAGACCTTGATAGTCGATCCCGATTGCTTGGTTCCTGACCCAGGATCCGCCGCCACCGCTACGCGCGCCATCTCTATTGCTCTCGGACTGGCCATCTCCGCACTCGCTAGCTCTTCCTCGAGAGCGGTAGTCTGGCCGGATACTGTCGTCTCAAAGCGGAATTTTGGCATGGGCAACCTCCTGTTCCTATGCAATTCCGGTGTCCGGGTTGCGTTCCAAAGAAACAGAATTGGTGGGAAGCAGCTAAGATCGCCGCGATGGCCAGACCCGTGTCGCCACGAAGGTCAGCAAACCCGTGATCACAATCCAGGCCTGCACCTCGCGCTGGATGGTTGGCCCAGGGTTCGATGTCTGTCGCGACGGGCTCTCTGCCTCCACTATCGGTTGAAGGTCGGACCGACTGCCGAGACGGACGGAATAGGCCCGCGTGAACTCGGCGCCGAGCAGGAATATCTCAGACGAATAGTAAACCCAAAGCAGCACGACCAGCAGTGCACCCGCCGCGCCATAGGAGGATGCGATCGCGCTGGTTCCGATATACCAGCCAATCAGCGACTTGCCGATGGTGAAGAGCAAAGCGGTCACTGCCGCGCCAATTGCGACATCGCGCCAAGCGAGCGACCGGTCCGGCAGGATCTTGAAGATCGCGGCAAACAGAGCGGAAATCAGCACGAATGATACAATGCCGTTTATCGACGCGAGAATGATCGTGCCGAACGGCAGATGGGCGTTGATGACAGCGCCAAGCGCGGAAATGGCGGCACTCGCCGCCAACGACACAAGCAGTAGAAATCCCAACGCTGCAACCAGACCCAGGCTGGCCGCCCGCGCCCGCACCAATCGCGACACAGACATGGGTGGTGGGTCAATCTTCCAGATTGTGTTGAGCGAAAGCTGCATTTCGCCAAACACCCCGGAGGCTGTCACGAAGAGGGTGACGATGCCCACCAAGGTGGCAAGAGTGCCGGCGGTTCTGTGAGAAGCGCTTTCGATGGTGCTGCGCAGAAGGTCGCCGGTTTGCGATCCCATCACGCCTGCGATTTCGGCCGACAGAGCGAGTTGAGCTGCTTCATGCCCAAAGACAAGTCCAGCAATCGCAACAACGATCAACAAGATCGGGGCCAGGGACGTAACGGCATAGAACGCCATCGCCGCACCGTGGCTGAGGGCATTGTCGTTGATGAATCCGAGGATGCTCTCCTTGCCAAGAACCCAGGCTTCGCGTGCCACCCGCATGGGGAATTCCTTTTACCTCAACGAGCAACCTAGTGCTGTCGGCAACGAAAGCGAGACCTGCCGCCAGTGCGCGAGGCGCGATTGCCGAGACACGCCCGCTTGTCTCTGCACCAACGGCCAGAAATGTTCCATGCGGCGCCGGAACTCGCCGGGCTCGTAATGGTTATCGGTCATCCGATTGGAGTGATCAAAAAATGCCTGATAATGAAAACCATCGCGAGACCGGCGCAACGAAGTACCCGGCTAGAACAGGTCCTGATCCTTCGGATGCGTTCTCTCAGGATGCGGCCGGCAACAAGAAACCCAAGAGTGGGGTCGGTCTGACGCGGCCAGTCAATGAGGTGGATGACAAGACGCACCAATCCGATGGCCAGAACGCCCCGGCGAGGCCGGGCGGCGGAAACACGGTCAAGCCATGAACGTTGCCAATCTTCAGCTTGAAGGGTTGATGATGGCGGTCGCGTCAATCAACAATCTGCTCGTTCACAAAGGTCTGCTGTCAATTGACGAGATCGATACCGCCCTGCGAAAGGCAGAGGCGTCCATGACAAGTGACGAGCGGACCTACGAAGATATGTCACCGGCCAACCGTGACGCGATCTGCTTCCCGATCCGGCTTCTGCAGATCGCAAACAACGCGCAAGGCGAACTGGACATCCCACCATTTCCAGAGCTTGCAAAAATGGTTGGGCAAACCAAGGAACCTTAACGTCAGCGGTGACGACATCACGTGTAATCTCCGTGAATGCCTACATTGACGGCGATGCCACTCTGAAGCGGAAAAGCAGCATCGGCGCCGTCTCGGCTATGAACCGAACCAAATCTCACCCACTGCGTTGAGTTCGGCGTTGCGTCATTAGTCGGGGCACTTCCATGAAAACGGGCGAGCTTTCCACCTACCGGGCCAAAAGGGATTTCGCGAAGACGAAAGAGCCCAGCGGCGAAAGCTCGATTGCGGGTTCGAACCGACTCCGGTTCGTCATCCAAAAACACGCGGCCACGCGGCTGCACTATGATCTTCGCCTCGAGCTTGGCGGGGTCTTCAAATCATGGGCTGTGACCAAAGGTCCATCACTGGATCCTCACGACAAACGACTTGCCGTGGAGGTTGAGGATCACCCGCTGGAGTACGGCGACTTCGAAGGCACGATTCCCCAAGGACAATATGGTGGCGGCACGGTGCAGTTGTGGGATCGCGGATATTGGGAACCGGAAGGCGCCATGTCTCCCGAAAAGGCGTTGGAAAAAGGCGACCTGAAATTCACGCTGCAGGGCAAGCGCCTGCATGGAAGTTTCGTCCTCGTGCGCATGAAGCATGACCGCAATGGCGGGAAGCGGACCAACTGGCTGCTGATCAAACACCGCGACAAATACGCGACAGAGGGCAATGGCGATGCGGTGCTGGCTCAGGATCGATCCGTCGCCTCGGGTCGGAGCATGGAGAGGATTGCAGCGGGGAAGGGGGCAGGTCCGAAGCCGTTCATGATGAAAGGTTCATCGTTGGCCGATGCGGATGCCGTTTGGGACAGCAAGCGCGGCCATGCGGCCGACAAGCGCGCCGCTAGGTCGGCAAAGCCTGCTCCGCGGCCGAAGCGAGCCGGTCCTGCCTCAGCGGCGAAGATGCCCGACTTCATCCCACCACAGCTTTGTGCAACGCTTTCCCGGCCGCCGGCCGGGACGAACTGGGTTCACGAAATCAAGTTTGACGGTTATCGCGTCCAGTTGCGCGTGGAAGACAAGGACATCGCCCTTAAGACCCGCAAGGGTCTTGACTGGACGGAGAAATTTGGCGCCATCGCAAAGGAGGCCGCCAGCCTCCCCAACGTCATCATCGACGGCGAAATCGTAGCGCTTGACGAGAACGGCGCGCCCGATTTTGCCGCACTGCAGGCGGCGCTGTCGGAGCGCCGGACGAAAGACCTGATCTACTTTGCTTTTGACCTGCTCTTCGCAAATGGCGTCGATCTGCGAAAGATGCCTCTCTCACAACGGAAGGAACGTCTGAGCGAGATGCTCGGCGAAGTCGATCGCGGCGCGCAAAATCTCATCCGCTATGTCGAGCACTTCAGCAATGGCGGCGACGCGGTGCTGCGTTCTGCCTGTCGCCTTTCGCTTGAGGGGATTGTCTCCAAAAAGGCCGATGCAACCTATGTTTCGGGGAGGACGGACACCTGGGCAAAATCGAAATGCCGCGCCGGGCATGAGGTGGTCATCGGCGGCTGGTCGACGACCAACGGCAAATTCCGGTCATTGCTCGTCGGCGTCAATCGCGGTGAACATTTCGCCTATATCGGCCGTGTGGGGACCGGATTCAGCGAGGCAAAGGTCAAGCAGCTGATGCCGAGGCTGCAGGAGATGAAAGCCGCGACGTCGCCGTTTACCGGCGATGGCGCACCGAAAAGGAATTCAACCGTCTTCTGGACGAAGCCGGAATTGGTCGCGGAAATCGAGTTCGCCGGCTGGACCGGGGGTGGCAATATCAGGCAGGCCGCCTTCAAAGGCCTGCGTGAAGACAAGCCCGCAAAAGACGTCGAGGCCGAGCGTCCAGCCGATCCTCAAGAGACGCCGATTGCCGACCCTGCCAAGGTGACTGGCAAGACAGGAAAAAGCCCGGTTGTCATGGGCGTCATCATTTCCAAGCCGGACAAGCCGCTTTGGCCGAATGCCGGCGACGGTCAGCCCGTCGACAAGCTCGATCTTGCAGAATATTTCGAGACCGTTGGCCCCTGGATGATCAGACATATCAAAGGTCGTCCCTGTTCACTCGTGCGCGCGCCGGATGGCTACGCCGGCGAGCAGTTTTTCCAGCGCCACGCAATGCCAGGCACATCCAATCTGCTGGAACTGGTGAAAGTCTTCGGCGACCACAAACCGTATCTGCAAATCGACCGCGTCGAGGGTCTGGCCGCGATCGCCCAGATAGGCGGCCTTGAGCTTCACCCCTGGAACTGCCAGCCGGGTCATCCCGAAATACCTGGCCGACTTGTCTTCGACCTTGACCCCGGTCCGGAAGTCCCTTTTGCGAAGGTGGTCGCGGCAGCCAAGGAAATGCGCGATCGTCTCGAAGATCTGGGCTTGGTGAGCTTCTGCAAAACCACGGGCGGCAAAGGCTTGCATGTCGTGACGCCATTGGCGGCCGAACGCAGCAAGACGACATGGGCCGAGGCCAAGGCCTTCGCAAAGGCCGTCTGCATCCAGATGGCGGCAGATAGCCCGGATCTCTACCTCGTCAACATGGCCAAGAAGCTGCGGACATCCCGGATTTTTCTCGACTATCTCAGGAATGATCGCATGGCGACAGCCGTCGCCCCTCTCTCCCCTCGCGCCAGGGAAGGCGCGACTGTATCCATGCCGCTGACTTGGAGTCAGGTGAAGGCGGATCTCGATCCGAAAAAATACACCGTTCGCACGGTCCCGGGCCACCTGAAAAAGACCGTCGCCTGGGCTGACTACGATGATGGCGAACGGTCGATCAGCAGTGCCATCAAACGGATTGGTTCAGCAAAGCTCGCCGCATGACGACGTCGGTTCGCGCAAGAACGCCATGACAGCTGCGGCTACCGCGTCGGCTGCTTCTTCGGCCATATGATGTCCGCTTTCGATCGGTTGGCCCTTCAGTTCGGTGGTCCAGGGTCGCCAAACATCGAGCACGTTGCCGTAGAGTGCCTCAAGGTCATCGCGGGCGGACCAGAGCGCCAAGGTCGGGCACGCGACCCGGCGACCAGCTTTCCTGTCGTCGGCATCGTGCAATTGGTCGATGGCCAGACCTGCCCGATAGTCTTCAAGCATGCCGTGAACAACATTCGGATCGTGGATTGCGTCCTTGTAGTCGACATAGGCCTCAGCCCCCATGGACTCGGCTGAGCCGCCATACCATGCGTCAGGATCGGCCATGATTGCGCGTTCGGGCTTGTCCGGCTGTGCGAAAAAGAACCAATGCCACCAGAGCTTCGCAAAGCGGGCGTCGCAGCGTTCGAGGGCTTCCAGGATAGGGACGCTGTCCATGACGATCAGATGGCTGATCGCCGGCGGGTGATCCATGGCTGTTCGGAACGCTGTGTAGCTGCCGCGGTCATGGCCTGCGATGGCAAACCGGCGAAAGCCGAGATGTCCCATGAGAGCAATGCAGTCCCTGGCCTTGGCACGCTTGGAGGATCCAGCATGGTCCACGGCGTCCGCCGGTACCGAGGACTGGCCAAAGCCCCTCAGATCGGGGCAGACAACTGTGTGGTCGGCGGCGAGAAGTGGGGCTACCCGGTGCCAGGTAACGTGCGTCCGAGGATGGCCATGCAGCAAAAGAAGCGGCGGGCCTGAACCTCCATACCTGACTCGCAGTGAGGACTCGGGCAGATCCACAGTCTCTAGCTTGAATCCTTCAAACATCCGCTTCTTTGTCGTCAGACTGTGAAAACAAGTCCCCCATGTCCATCTTCAACCCACGCCGGTGAAATTGGTTTCGGGCATTTGTCCGTTTGGAGATCTCTCTCATTCCAATGGTTCGGCCGCGTTCCGCCAGCCCTGGCGCTGGCTTGCAGGTACGACGCCCGAGATCCAGCCTCCTGCCTCACCGGTCTCTGGGATTGCCCAGGGCGGGGTCGCGCGCTCGGGTGTAGCCCTCGACGCGAGGCAAACCGTCATCCATCCTGATGAACGGCAGTCGCATTTCCCAATAGGCCTGGGCTTGGGGATGGAACTTCTCGGGCGCGTCCATGAATCCGATCGAGATGTAGAACTCGTTTGGCAAGCCTTCATCGGTGTACCCAATCGAGGTGCCACATTCCGAACAGAAGGAGCGCACGACGCCCCTGGTTTTCGAGAATGTTTTTGGTTTTGGGCCGAGCCAATGGACCTGATCTGGACGATAGCCAATCCAGATCGTCAGTGGGCTGCCGATCGCTCGTCGGCAGTCATCGTCGTGGTCGAAACAAATCCAAAAGGGATCGCCACTGAATTCAGCTGTGATGGCTCCGCAAAAGCAATGCCCTCGATCAATCCGGGCCGGTTTTCTGATCGTCGTTCGGGGTTTGTCGTCCATGGTAATCTTCCGGCCAGCATGGTGGCGTAACGCCGCAGACGGCAAGCAGTTCCTTTGGACGTCACAGAGCCGCAGATGCGCGCAACCGGCGGGCTGCTCGTCAATATCATTTGAGGCAGATCAGGCCTTAATTTGTTGGGAACATTTTTTCAGGTCCGCACTTTGTTCGCCGTCTGACCAAAGGAGGCGACCTTGAAAACACGACGCATCGACAGGGAAAAGATCGAGAGGGCGGATCGAGAAGCCAAGTTGCTGTTGGAAGCGGAGCGGCATGCCAGGGAAGCCAAGACGGCGCGGCTTAGAGAACAGCGACAGTTGTTGGAGGCATCGATAGCGCAGACCCCGCCCGCGCCCGTAGCCGCAAAGCAGCCGCCCCGCCAACGAAAGCCGACGCGCAAGGTAATCGAGGTGGACTGACGGTTTGGTCAGTTGGGGCTTTTGCCAAGGTGGGGAGTTGATATGAGGGGATCCGGCAGCATGAATACCAAAGCGGTAAGTCCGGCCGTCGCCAAAGCGGCTGCTCGGCGTGCTGGATCGGGGTCTCATCACCGGTGCGTCCGACGACGATCCTGCGAGAGCCGCTGAAAAAGGCGCCGAGCGGGCCGAGAATGTGATCCAGCGAGTCCGGCTGGACACTTACGTCGGGAACAATCGCACGCGCGGACCGTTCCCCAAGCGATCTTCACGCTCAGGATTTGCTCTTGTTGCAGCGACCGGATGAAATTTTCAACGAGGCCTCGCAAACGGTTGGTGATCCCCTTGAGCGCGACGCCTTAGGTGGGGAGGCTGAGCTAACTGGCGATCGCGCCATCCCGCGTCGTCTGGTTGTCGTCTCGAACAGGCTGGGGAACATTCGCGATCTGTCGCAAGCCGGCGGACTTGCTGTAGGCATCGGGGATGCGTTGGCCGAGCGTGGAGGCCTGTGGCTAGGAGCAAGCGCCGAGTATCAGGACTACGCCGCGAGCGACGAACCGCTGATCCGCTTGGAACGCGTGGGAAAGATCGAGACGGCTGCGCTTACCCTGCCCTATGAGGAGTATTCGCTCTATTACAATGGCTATGCCAACAGCACGCTGTGGCCGCTTTTTCATTACCGACTCGACCTGGTGAACCACCGGGCAGAGTTTCTACACGCCTACCGGCAGATCAATGCGCGGTTCGCGAAGGCGCTCGCAGGACTGCTGTCGGGCAACGACGACCTGGTGTGGGTTCACGACTACCACCTTATCCCCTTGGCCGCCCAGTTGCGGCGGCTGGGAGTCCGGAATCGGATCGGTTTCTTTCTTCACATACCGTTCCCGCCGCCCGACCTGTTTGTAGCCACGCCCGACCATGAAGAACTCATCGATGACCTGCTTCAATATGACGTCGTGGGGTTCCAGACCGAAACGGACGTGGGGAATTTCCGGCGCTCAGTGCAGGCGGCCAACTCCATTACTTTTGATATCAATGGTTCGGCTGAGATGAACGGCCGCACGGTGTTATCGAGGTGTTTTCCGATAGGCATCGACGTCGATTCAATCGCACGCATGGCCAATGAGGCGGCGGAGGATGTGCAGATCGATTCCATGCGCCGCCAGATTCTGGGCCTCAAGCAAATCATCGGCGTCGATCGGCTGGACTACTCCAAGGGTCTCCCCGGCCGCATGCAGGCTTTCGCTCGTCTTTTGGAAAGGCATCCGGAACACGAGCGAGCGGCAACCTATTTGCAGATTGCGTCGCCGACGCGGGAGGAGGTCAGCGCCTATGCCGACATCCGGGCCCAGCTTGAGGCAACCGCCGGCGCGGTCAACGGAAGATACGCGGATTTGGCTTGGACCCCGATCCGCTACATCCACCGTGCCGTATCACGCTCTCGGCTTGCTGGCCTGTTGCGCGCTAGCCAGGTCGGATTGGTCACGCCCCTGCGTGACGGAATGAACCTCGTCGCCAAGGAATACATAGCCGCGCAGGACGAAGCCGATCCCGGAGTGCTGGTATTGTCGCGCTTTGCAGGTGCGGCCGAAGAACTTGCCGAATCCTTGATCGTGAACCCGTATGCGGTCGACGAGGTTGCCGATGCGATCGCAAAAGCGCTCGCGATGCCGCTTGACGAAAGAATTGCAAGGCATAGTGCACTGCTCAAGCGCATCACGCGCAATGACGCAGCAGAATGGCGGCGGTCATTTCTCGCCACGCTCGCGGGCGAGAACTAGCGCCTGGCATCGATGCCTGAATCCGTCCGTGTGTCACGCGTTCCCACACGGTCATAGCCCGGCCATAACCCGGCTGGCCGGAGCAGTTCGAAAGGCCTTGAAGCTGATCATGTACCTTGTCAGCCCGCATCAGAAACTTTTCGCTCATTGACGGAAGCGCGATAGCCCGCCTCAATCGGTGGACTATCGAAGGCTCCAGGGAACACACCGCCGGTCCGGTCGTTTGGGCTCTGATAGGAGATCTGCGATGACAAGGAACCCCACGCGAAAGGACAGTGATCTCTCTGAACAAGAGGCAATCAAGTTGGCCGAAGCCACCGACGTGTCACCCGGGCAGGCCAAAGAGCTTGCAGCCGAGCACGGCAAAGACGGCGCCAAGAAGGAAGCAAGAAATTACAAGGCGGAGGGCTGACTATGGCGGCCAGTGGATCCGCAAACGACAGAGACGCACGAGCCACTCTCTACGCACAAGGCGTAATGGAAGCCGAGCGTAAAGCGCGGGAAGAGAAAACGGCGCGATTGCGCAAAGCCCGTTTGGCGCGCGAGGAGATCAATCCGCCTGCACCCGAGCGGAAACCGGCAGTGCCGAATGCGCCAAAGCGGGCCGCCAAACCAGGCAGCCGAAAAGGTGGAGAAGATTAGCTTCAGCTTCTTCGGCTGTGCCGGCGGCACGCGTCGGGGAAGGGCAGACCGTGCGGTCGATCTGCACGATAAATTTGTACCTCATCGAACGACACAAAGGAGTCCAGTGATGACGGAGCATGTGTCCCGGAAGGAAGAACAGCGTGGCACCCGAAATGTACTCGGGTGGGGCGTCGTCATTGCGGCTGTGATCTTCGTCGCCCTGCTAGCCTTCTTTGTGTTCATACCCCTTTCAGGCGGATCGTGGCAGACATCGCCAGTAAAGCGCACCCCGGAACAGAACCAAGGCGGCAATGCCCCCGCCGAGACATCACCCGCGCCCGGCGTTAAAAAGAACCCGCAAGAAAATACCGAGATGCCAGGGCAGCAGTGATCGACCTTGGGCTGCGACCCAAGTTGGCCCTGATCTTCCTGATCGTCTCATCGGCGTCATGATGGGATCAGGGCCTTCTGGGCGCAGGAACCGCTGAGCTATTGAGACTGGGGTTTCGCCCACATCGAGCGCAGAAAGATTACCGCAGCAGCATCGGTCTGGCGAACGAGGCGATGACGCCATCGTGGAACTCGAGGCACATCAAGATGCCTAGCTGCAGGCCGTTCAGTTGGGATTTTTCAGCTGCTTTGACAACAGCAGTTGCTGCTGCAGCTCAAGGGCGAGCTTCAACAGCCGTTCAGGTGTTTCCTCTTCCGCGATTTCGTCGAGCAGCGCTGCGAGTGCGTCGCCCTCAACAGGATCGCGGAATGAGTCAGGTTTGGTTTGCGGAGGTTTGGCCACGAGGATTTCTAGCAGGAATGCGGCCGTATTTGCAAGACGAAGCGAAGCGCTCTTGGGGACGGGTACCGTAGCGGGGGCGGTCGACAGGGCGGCCTGCGGCAAACTATCGGACAATCTTAATTCATGATGCCAGACCTGTCGTTGCGGAGCACCTCCTCCATGAGCGTGTTGAGCCATTCGCTCAAGGGAAGGTCATGCCGCGTCGACAACCGCTCCTCCAGCGCCGCCTTCAATGTCCGTTCGACGAGGCGATCGGCCGCCTGTGGGTCGCCCAGCAGCAGCCGCGCGGACAGCCTCAGTTTTGGAAGAGCGCGGAAAACATTGTCTTCACCAAGCGCTGTTGATTGCGCGGCGAGGATCCCGGCAACCGTCCTGAACCCGGCCGGCTTGGAGAGGTTTTGGGTGTATCGGAACCGCTCCGGCAGGGTGATCTGATCGTTTCCGGAGAAGAATACGAACGGGATGCCTCTGTCCGTCAGCTCGTCGGCGAGGGGAAAAACAGTCTCACCGTTGAGGTCGATGTCCAGCACCGCCCCATCCGCTGAATCGATATATCGTCGAGCCCGGCTGACTGACGACACCGGCCCCAAAACGGTCGCCCCACAATCGCTGAAATAAGAGGCAAGTTCGCTTGCCAGCAAGAATTCGTCCTCGACGAGCAGAATTCGCATGCCTAATAACATAGCAGCCCTCCGGGCTTTAAACGGCGGTCGCGTCCATCGGTTCCGTCGCGATCGGCGGTGCGGGATGGGAATTCGACCAGGAACGGTTTACACATTGGATCGAAATCAGCGCTGCCGCGTTGCATTTCACTGAAGCAGGACAATTGATGCAAAAGCTGCCGAGGTTCCCCATAGTCGGTATTGGCGCCTCTGCGGGCGGCATTGCCGCCATGGAGGGATTTTTTCGCGGGATGCCGTCTTCGAGCGGGATGGCGTTCGTGATCGTCACGCATCTTAGCCCCGAACGGGAAAGTCTGCTGCACGAAGTGATTGCGCTTTACACCGGAATTCCGGTTCGTGTCGCTGAAGATGGAATGGGTATCCATCCTGACACCGTCTACGTGATGCCGCACAACGCGATCCTCACCATCGAAAATTCCAGCCTAAAGCTGCGCCAACCGAATTCCGTGTCCAGGGAGCGCAAGCCCATCGATATCTTTTTCAGCGCGCTGGCCGAGGATCAGGGCGAATACGCCGTCGGCGTCGTCCTGTCGGGCGGCGATTCCGACGGTACGTTGGGCATCAAGGCAATCAAGGAGAATGGCGGCCTGACGCTGGCGCAACTCTCCGACGAGTCGGGTCCGAGCAATCCCGACATGCCGCGCAGCGCGATCAGTTCCGGTCTGATCGATATCGCCATCCCAGCCGATGAGATGGGTGCGAAACTCATGGAATTTGCCCACAGCTTTGAACTGCTCGACGAGCTTGAAGCTGACGATGGCAAGGCCAGTGCTTTGAAACTCCGCAAGGGCCAGGAGGAAATCTACGCGATCCTGCGCAGCCATTCGGGACATGATTTCTCGGGCTACAAGGCCAAGACGTTCTTGCGTCGCGTCAGGCGACGCATGCAAATAACGCAGAACACCGCGATCGATGCCTATATAGAGTTGCTTCGTTCAAATGCGGAGGAAGTGCGGTCGCTGTTTCGCGACCTGCTGATCAACGTGACAAATTTCTTCCGCGATACGGACGCTTTCAAGACCCTGGAAGAAACCGTCATCCCCAAACTTTTCGAAGGCAAGGACGCCAACGATACGATCCGCGTCTGGGTGCCCGGCTGCGCAACCGGCGAGGAAGTCTTCTCGATCGGAATGCTGATGCGCGAGCATATGGATACACTTTCGGCTGTGCCGCGCATCCAGATTTTCGCCACGGACATCGATGACGCGGCGTTGGGCATCGCACGTTCGGCGCGCTATCCGGAGTCATTGCTTGCGGGCGTTTCGCCTGAACGTCGCGAACGCTTCTTCAGCAATGACGGCACAAGTTTCATCTTGAGCAAGAGCGTACGTGATCTCTGCATCTTCTCGGCGCACAGCGTCATCCGTGATCCACCCTTCTCGCGCATGGACATGGTGTCGTGCCGGAACCTGCTGATCTATTTCGGCCCCGATGTGCAAAAGCAGGTTATTCCGACCTTCCACTATTCGCTGAAGCCCGGCGGCTATCTGTTCCTTGGCACCTCCGAGAGCATAAGCCAGCATGCCGATCTGTTTGCACCGGTCGACAAGAAACAACGGATATTCAAGGCACGAGAACATACGGCGCCGCCGCGGCTGCCGATCTTGTTGAATGCTGCGCCTGCAAGCAATTTTTCCAGCGCCAATGACACTCATGCCCGCCGCGGCTTGTCTTATTCCCTAAGGCAAACCGTTGAAGCGCAGGTTCTCGAACGCTTCGCTCCGGCTCACGTCGTCGTCAATGGTGATGGAGATGTCGTCTATTACTCGGTCCGAACCGGCAAATATCTCGAGCCGCCGCAAGGGGTGCCGAGCAGACAATTGCTCACAATGGCACGCAGCGGCCTGCGTCTGGAATTGCGCGGCGCTTTGCGGGAAGCCGCCGAGGGCCGGCGCACGGTTGTGCGCGAAGCGATAGCCATTGAAGAAGATGAAGATCGTGTCCAATTCGTCACATTGACGATCGAGCCCTTGACTGATCGCGGCAGCGGCGAGCCGCTGTTTCTCGTCCTGTTCGAGCCGGTGGGCCAGCCGCAGCCGCGGCTGGAGGCTCTAAAGGTTCGACAGCCGGTGGCATCTGGGATTGCTGATTTCGAACGCGAGCTCCGCGATACGCGCGAGCGCCTGCAATCGACGATCGAAGAATATGAGACCGCGTTGGAGGAGTTGAAATCTTCCAATGAGGAACTCGTCTCGGTCAACGAAGAAGCCCAGTCCTCCAATGAGGAGCTCGAGGCCTCCAAGGAAGAAATGCAGTCCCTCAATGAGGAATTGAACACCATCAATGCCGAACTGGTTTCCAAGATCGAGGATCTCGATCGTGCCAACAGCGATCTGAAGAACCTGTTCGAGAGCACACAGATCGCGACTGTTTTTCTCGATACCAAGCTGGTTATCCGCAGCTTCACGCCGGCGGCGTCTTCGTTCTTCAACTTGCTGCCGACCGACATCGGAAGACCGCTGACCGATCTTGCCAGCCGGCTCGATTATCCGCACCTGCGCGACCATATTGCCCAGGTTTTCAGGGCCGGCGAGATGATCGAGCACCAGCTGCCGCGCGATAGCAACGGCATCCACTATCTCGTGCGGCTGATCCCCTACCGCGACAGCGCGCGGAAAATCCAGGGCGTGGTGGTGACCTTTGTCGATGTGACGACCATGGCTGAAGCCGAAGCCCACCAGCGGGTATTGATCTCGGAACTCAACCATCGGGTCAAGAACATGCTGGCTGTTACGGTCAGCATTGCCAGTCAGACCCTGAAAAATGCTCCCTCTTCGGAGGCTTTCGCCGAAGCGCTCATCGGTCGCCTGCGCGCCATGGCCCGGGCCTACGGAGTGCTCTCGCGTGAAAGCTGGAAAGAGGTCTCGGTAGAGGAAATCGTGCGGCAGGAAGTCGAGCCGTTCGGGCTGGAACGCATCAACACCACAGGCGAGGACATTCGGCTCAAGCCTCAGCAGGGCCTGTCGCTTGGCATGGTGATCCATGAACTTGCCACGAATGCTGGAAAATATGGCGCCTTGTCCGTGCCAAACGGCGTGGTGTCCGTGACTTGGTCGGCGTCGGATCACGGTTTTCAGCTCGAATGGTTAGAAAGCGGCGGTCCCGCTGTCATTCCGCCTGAGAAGACGGGATTTGGTCTTTCGCTGGTGAAAGGCGAAATTGAGTATCGGCTTGGCGGAAATTTTGAAACATCTTTCGGTTCCGATGGTTTGAGCTTGCGGATTGAGTTTCCGTTTGATCATCGGGAGAGCGAAACGTGACTGCATCTCGTATCCTTATCGTCGAAGATGAATGGCTGGTCGCGGAGGAGCACCGCGCAATTCTGGAAGAGGCCGGCTTCGCCATCGCCGGGCCAGTGCCGTCCGTTGCTCGCGCGAAAAAGCTGATCGAGAGTGAAGTCATATCTGCCGCGGTCCTGGACATTGGTCTCGGCGGCGAGACCAGCGCTGCCCTTGTCCCTCTTCTAGCGCAACGCGGAATTCCGTTTGTTTTCGTCAGTGGGTACACAACATCCGACATTCCGCAGGATTTGCGTCATCACAAGATGCTGTCAAAACCCGTGTGGGCTGCCGCGCTGGTCGAGGCCGTGCGAAATATGCTCGGTGTTCAACCGACAGCTTTGGCAAGACACCAGGACAGCGGAACGGTGCCAACCCAACGAGAAGCCCGGTAACTGCACAAAGACACTGGTTTTTCATCAGATATGCGACGACATTCGGGTCCAGGCCCGAGACGGCGTCGCCGGCAAGTGCCTGCGATCCGGCCGGCACGATTGGCATGCTCCCGGTCTGGCGTACTCCAGCGCTGGGCGAAACTTCGCCACGGCGCGACGATTGGTCAGGCGATGAGCCTATCAAACAACGGGCAGTTCGCCCTCGGTTTGCCTCGCGTCGAATAGGACGCCAAGGCCGTAAGTGACGGCGCCAGCGGCAATCATCTCTGCCAACGCTGCGCTCGACACCGGGCAATGCGGCATGACCGCCTTGATCGCGAGTTCGGCATTCGCAATCGACACGAAATCGTGCCGTCGCTTACGGGTCTCCAGATATTGTTCGATCAACATCTGCAGTCGCCTTCTTTCTATTTCATCGCCAGCCATTGGTTCCTCCTGTAGACAGTCTGAAAGCCCACCACGCCTAAGGAGCGGTGGCCTTGGCGCCCCTTTTTGAGGACCGTGGACTCTAGTGAGGCGGGCAGCGTTGCTGACCAGGATGTCGAGACTGCCGAGGGGCGTTGCTGCTTCATCGGCCAGCTTTCTGCAAAGGCCTCATTGCGGATATCGCCGGCAAGCCTTTTGACCTGCCGCTTTTATTAGGTCCACCAGTTCGTCGGCGTCTTCCTGTTCTTCGGGGAGGTAGCCGAAAGCAACGTCCGCACGCTCGCGCGCGAATGCAATCGCCGCAGCACGACCAATACCGGAATCGCCGCCGGTTATCAGCGCTTTGCGGCCGGCAAGCCTGCCTGATCCTTTGTAGGTCGTTTCGCCGTGGTCCGGGCGCGGCACCATCTTGCTGGCCAAACCCGGCCACTTCTGTTCCTGTGGCTTGAACGGCGGCTGGTGATATTGCGTCACCGGATTCTGTTTGAGCATCGGGCTCGCAGGGCCTGCTTTAGCAGGCACTGTTCCCGTATCGGCTGACGCCGTGGAAGCATAAGCGGCGAGAATTCCTCCCGCCATGCTTCCGACGACAAGTCTACGCGCTGCGTCTGGTACATTGTCATGCTGGTCGTGGTTCATCATGGGCTCGCTTTGACGGCAGGTGACCGTTACGGAAGTGGCACCTAACCGGCCGTCGACGCGAATGTTCCCTTGTGATTGCAGTGAGTGTCGGTCGCCTTGCCCGTCTTTGCTGTGAGGCCGCGTCACGACTTTGATGCAGCCATCCTGCTTGTCGCGGAACGTCTTGTAGAGATCCGGCCCTGCTTTCAGATCGGCCCGGTGGGTAATCACAAGGAGGGATCGATTGCGCCGCTCTGGACCATGGCCAAAAGAGGTTCGAGGCAGCGTTGCGTATGCGTCTGGCCCATCCGGAAAGCCGGTCTCTTATTCATCGCCGCGCCAGACGGGATGTGATCGATCAGGCCAACACAGACGCCGTGGGGACCGAGATGGTGCCGTCCTTGCGGCAGCGATTGATTACGTCGCGCAGCACATGCGGTCTCTGCGAATGCCAGCCCGTTTGATGGCGCGAAATATTGGCTCAGTCGCTGGACGCCGGCCCCGGCTCGGCCATCCTACGGTGCTGTTCGGCCAAAGTGCCTGCCGGCGTGACATGCGCGGCGGCAACCTGCAGCTTGTTTTTCCAACCGCTGACGACCTGTTCATCACCGGCCATCATCGCCTCGTAACCCGTTTTGGCGACATCGGCCGGATTGTCCTTTTCATCGGTGCCGATCTTGGTATCCATCATTTCAGCGCGCTCGAAGAATCGCGTCTGCGTAGGGCCAGGCATCAGCACGGTGACCGTCACCCCGCTATCTTTCAGCTCATGGCGGAGCGCGATCGAGAAGGAATCGATGAACGCCTTCGTGCCGTTGTAGACGGCCTGGAATGTGCCGGGCATGAAGCCGGCGATCGATCCGGTGAACAGGATGCGCCCGCGACCTCGCCGGGCCATCTTGGCTCCGAGCTCATGCGCCAGATAGACCGTTCCAGTGACATTGGTGTCGATGATCCGGCGGACTTTTCGCCAGTCCTGGTCGACGAAGCCGTTGCCGAGCCCGCGTCCCGCATTGAGAAACAACAGGTCGATATCGCGATCGCCGATCTGGGAGATCAACCGATCGGCGCCCTCGACGGTCGCCAGATCGGCCTCAATGGCTTCGACCGTTACATTGTGGGTCTCAAGTGCCTCTGCCGCCTGCCGGATAGCCGGCTCGTCGGCGGCGATGATCAGGTCGTAACCGTCTTTAGCGCACAGCTTTGCGAGTTCCCTTCCGATGCCACTCGAGGCGCCGGTCACCACAGCGAGTTTGGCGTCCGTCATCATATCCTCCATCTTCGTGCCATCGGAACCACGAGTGGGCACAATTGTTCCGCGGCGTTTGGGCTGGATTGATAGTGCGCTGTCATGACGGTCAGGCGAAGGTCGTCGTCGCGGTCCTCGCGCGCATTCATGGATGGGCCGTTGCGACAAAAACCGTTCTACGCCATGAGAACTCGCGATGGCCTACCTTCAAAAAAGGCCCCCCGAACGCATGGATTGAGTACTCAGAACGGCAATGAGCCTAATCAGTTGAAGTTGGAACAAGTGGCCCGGTTGGAAGTTCGAACCATGCAGCGTTGTTGCCATCCCATGTTGATGCTGCGCGATCGGGTCATCCCCTCAGCCCGATCTCCCGCGCTTCTCCACGCCAAAGAGAAGCGCGGGCCTCCCTCTTTCACGGCTGTCCGGGATGAGCGTTTTGTTACGTTGACTAGCCGACCTCACAGGCTCGTCGTCGGTTTCGTTGACGAGCTCCCCGAGCGCTCTAGATCATTGATGCCGGACGCAGTTGGTTCGGGCCGGGGAGGAAATCCGCGTGGCGCATCCAACGCGCGCTGTACCCCATAACGACCGTCATTTTCCGGTTGGCTGCCTGTGCTTGCTTCTGATTCTAGCCGGGTTGGCCGGATGCTCGTCTTCCAATCAGGTGGCGCAGCAATCACGAACAGCGGCCTCCGCGGCACAGACCGTATCGATGGTGCTGGATGCCTGGGTGGAGGGAGCGGCACCGTCCGCCTATGCCACGGCCGCACTGCACTCGGTCGGAAAAACGCTGGCCGATGTCGAGGCGCAAATTCGATCGGCCGAGACCGCTGAACCAGCCGGGCGAGCAGGACTGACGGCAGCAGTCAACAGTTTGTCGGTGGCGGTGGCGCATGCCGAGGCGGGATTGCGGGTGAACAATCGCACTGAGGTGGAAAGCGCACAACAGGATCTTCGGGCGGCCATGCGCTCGCTCGCCGCCGCTTACACCAGCGCTTTCGGACCAAAGCCGTGAAGAAGCTTCTGGAAATATCGCTTGGCGTCGTCACCAGTGTCGGAGGTTTCCTCGAAGTCGGGTCGATGGCTACGGCGGCGCAGGCGGGTGCCGCCTTCGGTTTCCAGCTAATCTGGGCCATAGTTCTCGGCACCATATGCATCATCTTTTTGGTTGAAATGGCCGGTCGGTTCGCCGCGATGAGCCATCACACGATCTCAGAGGGCATTCGTGAAAGATTTGGGTTCAACGTCTTCCTATGGCCGTTGCTCGTCGTCCTTCTCGTCAATTTCATGGTGCTGTCCGCTGAGATCGGCGGTGTGGCCATCGCACTCGAACTTGCCACCGGCATAGGCTTCCAGTGGTGGGCACTGCCGGTGGCGTTGCTGGCATGGCTGCTGCTGTGGAAAGGCACGTTTGGCTTTATCGAGAAAGGCGTTTCGGTCCTCGGCCTCGTGACGCTGTGCTTCGTGGTTGGTGCGGTGTTGTTAAAGCCCGACTGGACAGCGGTCGCTGGCAGCGCCGTGCCTTCGCTGCCGGCTCACGATGCCATCAATTACTGGTTCATGGCGGCCAGCATTCTCGGCGCGTCGATATCGCCTTATCTTTTCATGTTCTATTCCTCGGGAGCTATCGAGGACAAATGGGATGAAAGCCACCTGGGAGCCAATCGTGCCATCGCCGGGCTGGGCATGACCTTCGGTGGGACCATTTCGATCGGCGTGTTGATCGTCGCTGCTCTCGTTCTCGCGACGCGCGGCATCGACCAGGTGGACGACTATCACCAACTGCCGTTGATGCTGATCCCTATATTCGGCTTCTGGGGGTTCGTTCTATTCGTTGCCTCGCTCGCCATTGCCTGTTTCGGCGCCGCACTCGAAGTAGGGTTGCAACAGGCATATCTGGTGGCACAGGGCTTTGGCTGGACCTGGGGCGAGGATCGCAAGCCGCGCGATGATCCGGGCTTCAGTGCCGTCTATACGGCATCATTGTTTTTGGCCGCCATTCCGATCATGCTTGGCCTCGACCCACTGAGGCTGACCATCTTTTCCATGGCGGTAACGGCGGCGAGCCTTCCGCTGACGGTAGTTCCATTTCTCTTCCTGCTGAATGACGAACGCTATGTCGGCGAACATCGCAACGGCATCATTTCGAATGCCGCCGTTGTCTTCATTATCGCGCTTGCCTTCGTGCTCGCCGTGGTGACGATTCCGCTGCAGATATTCGGAGGCACATGATGGAATTGATGCGTGATCTCCTGGACAAGCAGGTGTTCGACCGCCGGCGGGTCAAGATCGGCAAGGTCGACGGAGTGGTGGCCGAGTTGCGGCGGGGCAAACCACCAAGGATTGTCGCGATAGAACTCGGCTCCATCACTTTGGCGCGCCGCCTTGGCGCGCGGCCCGGGGAATGGATGGCGCAACTGGCGACGAGGGTGGGTGGCAAACGCCACGCCGTGCCACACAGGATTGCGTGGAAAAAGGTGCAGGACAACGGGCTCGACATCGAATGTGACATCGAGGTGGGCGAGACGTCGATTTTCGCCTGGCAGGACTGGTTGCGCGATCATGTCATCGGGCGCATCCCAGGAGCGTGATGATGAGGACAGTCAACCTCGAACATCTTGCCGGGCGACGCGTGCTCTCGCAGCGCGGAAAGAGCATCGGTCACATCGAAGAGATTCTCGCCGAACAGCGTGGCGACGAGCTCGTCGTTACTGAATTCCACGTTGGCATCTACGCCGCGTTCGAGCGTCTGTCGGCCTCGACCATCGGCATCGCGATGCTCGACCTGTTTCGGCTGCGCCGCCGCGACGGCCTGTACCGCATTCCCTGGGATAAACTCGATATCTCCGATCCGGCGCGACCGCGGCTGCTATGCCCGATGACCGAGCTTCCCGGATGGAAAGGGCAAAAGGACCTTCGGGAGTAGATGGCTACGGCTGGGAGGGCTAAGGCGCCGGCGTTTTGCCGGCGAACAGCCGTTCGTGCAGATGGCGCCTCCGCAAAGATTACTGCAGGTTCTTGCGAAGGAAGATGCGGGCGTGTCCTGGAATAACGAATTCGACCTTGCCGAATTCCTCAAACCCATGATGCCGGTAAAATTGAGGCGCCTGGAAACTGCTCGTCTCGACGACGGCTCTCTTGCATCCACGCCTAACGGCTTCCTCCTCAATCGCCATAAGAAGCTGTGATCCATAGGATCGGCCACGCAATTTTTCAGGCAAGAAGAACATGTCGAGAAACAGGAGCCCCAGTTCCGTTCTGCCCCAAATTCCACCCCAGATCTTTCCCGAGGGGTCGGTAAGCTCCGCGCCGATCACTGCCCGGTCATCGATTCCGGTTTGTTCGATGTTGTGTCGATAGAGCGCAGCGGCCGCCTGCGTTCGTGCATCCCCGTTGTGAGCCAGAGCGATTGTAAATCCTTCGGATCGAGCCGGCATGCGTTCTGCTCCTGCGTCGGAATGGTCTTGAGATTCAACCGTCAGATTAACATCAAGGCGGCCGGTTCGCTCGCAGCTCTGATCGCCGCTTCTGTTGTAACCCGTCTTGCCCACATTCCGCATCGCGATCCGCGACGGATGCATGCAGCCGCGCCCAACATATCGCTTTGGTGTTGAACAAAGCCCATCCTGCCCTTGTCAGGTCTCATCACAATTCGTGCGCCGTCAAGAGTGTCCACCTCGACGAAGGCTGCTGCGGATCACAATCCATTACGCCGGGAACAATGAGAAAAACCTGTCGTTGGGAAAGCGATCGCAATTCGGCGATTCAAACACGGAGACTCCAATGTTGAAGAAAATTCTAGCCGCGTCGGTGCTAACTATTGCCTTGGCCGGTTCCGCCCTGGCGCAGACAAATGGAACGGGTGCTGGCGGCACGGCTGGCACGGGTAATGGAACTGGTACTGGAACTGTTGGCAGCGGCGGCGCCGCTGGCAATGGCACTGGCAGCGGGAATGCGGCCGTGCCAACCGATCCGAATTCCACAAACTCGACTACAAAATCGAACGGTATGACCGACCGTTGCAAGGACGCCGCAGGCAATGACATCGATAACAACACTGCAAGTGGCGCAACGACCTCGACCGTGCAAAATTGCAACAAGTAGCCGATGGACCTAGCGGCTTCGGCCGCCCGAAGGCCCGCCATCAAGACAATGGCGGGCCTCCGAATACGTGCCTCGCGTGCTGCCTGGATACATAGGAGCACATGTGTCCAAAGAGACCCGGCGGGCCAAACTCGATCGCTTAGCCGCCTCGATTCCGAAGCACGAATTCGAATTCCTAATGAAGATTGCAAAGCTAAGCCGTCATGACCTACTTGGCCTGATCGCTAAACACGATGGCGGCAGGGACAAGGTCTATAGGGACCTTGCGGCCCACTTGGCAGCAACTGAGGCCGCCCCGGAGCCCGTACATGAGGCGGCAGCTGACGACGGCCAAACAGCTGGAGCATCTCCAGCCACGAACTCGCCCGCCGGCAAGTGGCGGCGAAGATCATTTCGGTGCCAGCCCTGACGCTCCACGGAAGCGACGACCGTGTCGTCCTTCCAAAATCTTCGAATGGGTTGGACGTGCATTTTACCGCGCCTTACTGACGAGTACTGCTGGATACGGCAGGCGGTAGGCGCTTTAAGGCCGGCTGCCATTCAGCTTCATCGGACATGCCGGAACCTGAAGCGCCGCCGCGCATTTCGTCTCCAGGCATGACCGATCTTGCGGTAATCGCCAGGGAGAAATTCAGATGCAAACTTCAGGCGCAACTTCAAAGCAAAACCTTGGCCGATTGGCCATAGAACCGTTTTCCGGCACGGTGACGGTGCGGTTTTCCGACGCCATCGTCGCAGCTACGGAGCGGGCGAAGGTCCTGCGTGAAGACGGGCACGAGCCCGTTTTCTATATCCCGTTCGAGGACATCTATTTCGATCTTTTCGAAAAGACCGACACCACCACCCGGTGCCCGCTCAAAGGCACCGCAAGCTACTGGCGTGTCCACGCCGTCGGCAGTTCTTCCGATGATTTCATGTGGGCCTACGAAACGCCCGATGCGGCTGCTCTGGCTATTGCAGGTCACGGCGCTTTCGATCCGGAAAAGGCCCGTATCGATGTCGATCCTGCCGAGGACAAGCGACACACGCCACATATCGTCGAATAGGTTTCATCAGGCAGAGACAATCACGGTAACGACAGGCGCGATGAGCATTTTCTACCAGGCGGCAAAGATTGCGGAGGAGGTTCACGCGTCTCAGCGTGATAAGACCGGGCGGCCCTACATCGAGCATTGCCGCCGTATCGTCGACGCCGTCGAGACAATCGATCAGAAGACTGTTGCCTACCTTCATGACGTTCTGGAGAAAGGCGAAGGCTGGACCCGCGCCAAGCTCGAAGAAGCAGGCTTCGGACCGACAATTGCCGCGGCGGTCGATGCCATGTCGCGCAGGCCGGATGAGGAGTATTTCGCCTTTGTCCGGCGGGCTGCGTCGAACCCAGTGGCGCTCCCCGTAAAACGCGCCGATCTGGAGGACAACATCTGGCAGTCGAGGCAGGTCGGAGCGTCGGCGGCCAAATATGAAGAGGGCCTTCGCATGCTTGACCAAGAGTTCTCCCGACAATAGTGCGCGCCCGACGCTGGCATTGCATCTGCCGAGGCAGCCATCGCCTGCGAGAGCTTGCGGCGCACAGCACGTTTCGGCTCTCCTGGCCGTCAGTTTTTCCGCGCCGGCGTGCGCCTGAGGGTCCTCGCTGGACCATGGAACGTGTGATCGGGTCAAAGCTCCTCCGGAGATGGACCGCAGCGTCTCCAAAAGGAGTAACGGCCGGCTCGGAATCAGGAACTCCTCCAGCACCGGTGCGTTGACCAGCAAGCCGGGACGAGTTCCCGGCCTCCGCGGGTGGCGGGCAAGCCGCCGCCGAACCCGAACTTCTGCACAATGAAAGGTAAGGCCATGGGCTTCTTTTCGAAGGACATCAAGACACTCGACGATCTCTTCGTGCACACGCTGCGCGACATCTATTACGCCGAAAAGCAGATCGAGAAAGCTCTGCCGAAGATGATCGGCAAGGCAACCGATCCGCAATTGAAGGCCGGATTCGAAAAACACCTCGAGCAGACCAAAGGCCATATCGAGCGCGTCGAACAGGTGTTCGAATTGCATGGCGTCAAGGCCAAGGAGGTCAACTGCCCGGCGATAGACGGCATTCTGGAGGAAGCCGACGATGTGAGCGGCGACGTCGACGACAAGGAGGTTCTAGACGCGGCGCTGATAGCGTCGGCGCAGGCGGTCGAACACTATGAGATGACCAGATATGGCACGCTCATCGCCTGGGCCAAGCAGCTTGGCCGCAGTGACTGCGCCAACGTATTGGCCAAGAACCTGAAAGAAGAGCAGGCGACCGATCGCAAGCTCACCGAAATGGCGGAAAGCAAGATCAACATGCAGGCTGCCGAGTAGACCGTCCCAGGTCATGATGAGATTGGTTGAAATCTCATCATGACCTAACCCTGTTGGAGCATGATTTTTTCCAAAGCCGGCACCAGTGCTGCGTTGAGTCGATCTCCATCGTTGTCCACGGAACTTTCATGACGGGCGAATCTGCCATCTCTCGCGATCTGCCGACGAGTGTAAAATCGTCTTTCGGCGTGGCGTTGAGCACGGCGCCGATGGAAGCAAAGGCTGCCGACACGTTGCCGGCCGATGCTGGCCGATGGCAATACGAACCCAAATGGGACGGGTTCCGCTGCCTGGCCTTTAAATCCGGCGCGGCCGTGGAGTTGCGTGCAAAATCCGGCAAGCCGTTAGGGCGGTATTTCCCGGAAGTCGTCGCGATGTTGCATGAACTGAAAACAAAAGAGTTCGTGGTCGATGGTGAGATCGTCATCGAAATTGCAGGCTCTCTTTCTTTCGACGCCTTGCAGATGCGGCTGCATCCGGCGGAAAGCAGGATCCGGAAACTGTCGGTCGCGACGCCGGCAAAGCTGATCCTCTTTGACATGTTGGCGACCTCCGAGGGCGTCTTGATGCAGCAGCCGCTCTCGGTTCGGCGCGCTGCACTCGAACTGTTCGTAAAGTCGGCCGGGCGAAAGGATCTCGAACTGTCTCGGGCAACGCTTGATTTGGCGGCGGCAGGCAGATGGCTAGGCCAATCCGGACAAGGTTCGACCGACGGGGTCGTTGCCAAGCTTCTCGATGACGAATATCGACCCGGCGAGCGCGCCATGATCAAAGTCAAGCGCCTGCGCACGGCCGATTGTGTCGTCGGAGGGTTCCGCTACCTGGCGAATTCGCGTGAAGTCGGCTCCCTGTTGCTCGGCCTGTACAATGACCAGGGGCAACTCGACCACGTCGGGTTCACTTCGACGATCGCCCGGGAGGACAGGGCCAAGCTTACGCGACAACTTGAAGCTTTGCGATCGGCTCCTGGCTTCACGGGAAAAGCGCCGGGCGGCCCCAGTCGGTGGAGCACGGAAAGAAGCGGACAATGGGAGCCATTGCGGCCCGAACTGGTGGCGGAGGTGCGGTTCGATCATGTCACCGGCGATCGTTTCCGTCATGGCACCAAATTTCTGCGATGGCGTCCTGACAAAAGCCCGAAGCAATGCACGTTCGAACAGATACTTGGAAAATGAGGCTTGGCGAGGCGTCGATAGGTCCACACCATCGAGACCAAATCCGTCAAGCATTCGGCGCAGCCAAATCCAGTCGCATTTCACTGGCGATCTTGAACCCGGCGGCGAGATAAACGCCTTTGCAGGAGGATGGCGGACCAAACTCGTTGTTCAGTCTGTCACCACGCCTCGCTTTGGCGGATCACGGTTCTCGTCCGGATTAGGAACTGGCACTTCGTCGGGAAGAAGATCCGGCTCAGGCTCGCGTATGTCCGGCGTCCACGTCGGCGCATCCACTGGCGGCTCTTCGGTTGGCTCTGGTTTGGGGGGCACATCTATTCTCCGGGTTTCGCTTGGGCGTGGGGTTCGGCCCGCCACCGGTCGCGCGTCGCCGCGTCTGGAGGCGAAAGGGTCTTTTCACACCCCATGTATTTTTACCGATGGCCAGCGGTCCTGGGGCTTGTCGGCGCCCGATCAGAGTCCTGCGTTCCGGCTCCTTGAGCGCAATGTTGGTATCCGCTGCCTCTGGCTCTTTGAGGACTGCCCCGTCGACGTTCTTGATCTCGGCCATAAGGCATCGTCCTTGGTGGCCAACGGGCAACCGCGAGAATTGTTCCGAGCGATTAAGGGCGGCTGGAGCTGCTGTGCGGACCTTCTGGCTGGGCAGTTATCAACTATGCTGTCTTGCGTTTCGGTGAGGCTCTCTTTGTGGATCTCGCCAGCCCTTCCTGTTTGAGGCTCTTCTTCAGCACCTCAGCGAGGTTGATGACATTCTCCTGTGGCCTTGGTGCGGGCTTCGGCAGCTTCTTGCCTTTGCGCTTTGCATCGATCATGGCGATCAGTGCGTCTTCATAGGTGTCTTCAAATTTCGAGGGATCGAAGGTCGTCACTTTTTTATCAATAAGCATGCCGGCGATTTCGAGCAGATCGGGGTCGTATTTCTGCTTGGCCAATCCATCGAACACAGTGCTTTCCGAAACCATTTCGTTGTGGTTGCGAAGCTCGGTCATCACCATCCCCTTGCCATAGGGCTGAATCAGCACTTCGCGGCCGCGCTGGTAGAGCACCACGCAGGATCGAGCGGCCACGCCCTTGTTCTTCATGGCATCGCGGATCACTCCGTATGCTTCGATTGCGGCGCCGTCGGCCGGGATCAGATAGTAGGGCTTCTCGAGATAGCGCGTATCGATATCGTCAATCGATACGAATTCGCCGACTTCGAGCGTGTGCTTCGACGTCAGCTTCAACGCCTTTATGTCGTCAGGTTCGATCTGGAGAAATTCGTCCTTTTCGATCTCGAAACCCTTCACCTGATCCGCTGCATCCACCAGCTTTCCGGTCTCCTCGTCGGCGTAGACGCTCCTGACCGGCAGACCGTCCTTGCGGTTCAAAATCTTGAAATGGATCTTGGATGCTTCGCTGGTTGCGCCGACAATCTTCACGCCGCAAGTAACCGAACCAACCTTCAAGAAGCCCTTCCAGGCAGCACGTGGCGCGGCCATTTTGCGCTTATCCCGTTTCCAGCTAGGGCAACGCGTTGCCGCTCGAATTGTTCCTGCGGCGGGGGCTCGGTGCACCGTGAATGTCCGGTGGGGGGAATCCTGTCGGTCTCGACAGCGATTTTCATCGGCACGGTGCATCTTTTGGCAACCTGTCGGCGTTGGAAGTGAGCCCATTTGCCGAGGTGAGTTCCATGAAAGTGTCGACGAGGGACGATTTGAAAACCGAGGCGCAGCTTTCGGAAGACGCTGACCTCATCGTAAATCGTACAGTCCATTTCGTCGGAGTATGGATTGAGGAGCATGTGATCGAAAAGGCTGCTCTCATGCGGAAGGGCGTCGATGCCGCAGAGGAACTCGCAAGCGAATGCATCGCGGATGCAGACGAGGAAGGCATCGCCCCCGAGGACATTCAGGACGAAGTCGGGGACCTCAAGGAGTACATTGCCGAGATGATCGTGGAGCAAGGCGGTCGCGGCTCTGCAGTTAATTCTGAACCAGACATGAGCTACTTCTGCGCAACGGCCTCGGCGCCGCAGCTTCGCGTTGACCGGCTATATCGCCGCTCCAAGTCCAACAAGAGCATCATTGTTGAGAGGAACAAGTCATCGATCCCGCCCACTGGATAGCATTCGTGGGAACGGTCGTCCTGCTGCAGATGCCGCCCGGGCCGGATAGCATGCTGGTGACGGCGCGCGGCATAGGGCAGGGACGCAGGGTTGCGCTGTTCACGGTATTGGGGATGACGGCCGGCGCCGGCATGGTTCAGCTTCCTCTCATAGCGTTCGGTGTTTCGTCTCTCGTGCGAACCTCCCCACTAGCTTTTGGAGCACTGCAATGGCTTGGGGCGGCGTATCTCGTATGGCTCGGGCTAGGGCTGGTCTTCACGAAGCCGGAAACACAGGCTCGGCCGGATACGTCCCCGATCAAGGCCGTTGCCGCGGCGCGGGAAGGCATGATTGCCAATCTGTTCAATCCGTGGCCCATCACGTTTATGGTAGCGTTCCTGCCTCAGTTCGTTGATCCGCATGGGAGTTCCGTGACGCTTCAACTGTTGCTGCTGGGAGCAACTCAGAAAATGACGGGCGTGTTGGTGTTGGGGACCTATGCCGTGGCCTCCGGCAGCATAGGCGCCTGGATCCTGAAGCGCCCTCGTGTGCGGCTTTGGCAGCAGCGGATCGCCGGCCTCTTCATTGTTGGCCTTGGGTTCCGAATGGCCTTTGGCGGCGGGGCAAGCCGTTAAGTTGCCGGGCCGGCGCCTGCATCCGCAGGAACCGAAAGCGCACCATGAACATTGTCAGACACAGGCAGGAGAGTGTCGTGCAAGTCGTTCGGACCGAAGTGGTGAATGCCAGGGCGCCAGACGGGCAGTCGGTTCGCCGGGTGATATTTTGCGGCGAGGGCGGCGACTGCGTTACGGTGGACATGGCAAACGTCGGGATACAAGCTGAAGATGACGTGCTTGCCCGCGCAAAGGCAATCCTGGTCCAGACAGCGACCTTTGATCTCGCAGCCAATGAATATGACGCGAGCAGCAACGGCAATTTCGACCAGGTCGAGATAACCTCTGCAAGCGACGGCGCCGGCGACGTATATGTCTTTGAGTATCGCGATGGCGAAACCAGCCGACGCATACCGCCGTCGAGGATGGCGAGCCTTGAGGCGGCCCGGTCCGAAGCTATCCGCTGCGCAATCGATCTTCTCGCCGACCTGCAGCCTGGCACGGACGCTCTGTCCGGCTGGCTTGTGAGGGTATCCAACGAAAACGGTGAATTGCTTTACACTGTTGATGTGGCTGAGGCCGATGCAGCGCGGCAGGCAGGCCAGTAACCCAAACCCGACGGAATCCACCAGTGGCCGCCCAAGGATTGATTCACGGACCAATAGGCGACGATGGCCTGCATCTGTGCGTCGACATGCAGCGCCTGTTTGCGCCGGGTGGACCTTGGCCCGTGCCGTGGGCTGAAAAGGTGGTCCCGGCGATCGAAGAACTGGTCGCCAGACATGCCAGCCGTACCCTGTTCACGCGCTTCATTCCTGCCGCCCGCCCGGGCGAGGCGCCGGGAATGTGGGCAAACTACTATCGTCGGTGGGCGGAGGTAACCCTTTCCAACATCGATCCGCGCCTGATCGAGCTGATGCCTCAACTCGCACGATTTGTACCGCCGGCGACGGTGGTCGACAAACACGTCTATTCGCCCTGGACCGAGGGGCGGCTCGACGCGCTGCTGAGTGGCTCCGGCGTGCGTGCGCTCGTGATCACCGGTGGCGAAACCGACGTTTGCGTTCTCGCGACCGTGCTTGGCGCCATCGATCGTGGCTTTCGCGTCATTCTCGTCACCGATGCCATCTGCAGCTCTGCCGACCAGACCCATGACGCACTGATGGAAGTCTACCATTCCCGCTTCAGTGAGCAGATTGAGGCGGCCAGCATGGCGGAGGTGTTGGAGTGTTGGCCACAACTCACTCGCTGATCTGGTGGGCTTCAAGTGAAAGGGCCGACAATCGTCATTCTGGTCGGGCGGACTGTTTCAGTTGGCGGACGGCACTACAGTGAACCGGAAAACGTATATGAACGGCACGATTGCCTGATCTGGTCGCTCGCGTGAATCAGTGTCTGGAAGCGTACAAAGCCTTGCAGAGCTATCGACAGCGCGGCCAACCGTCATAGAATGAACAGGATACAGCGCCGAAGACTCGATGCCGGCATCTAGCAATCTTTGCGAGACATCCGGCGCCTCTGCCGTCGGCCTTCCGCAGGGAGGATGATGTGCTGAAAACAGAAGTCATTGACCTTGAAACCTATAGCGCAGTCTACGCGGTGATCTCTGGCTATCGCGCTGACGACATTATCTCGACGGCGTTTGCGGTCGATGAAATCCGCGCAAGGTTTCCTGAGTGTCGCTGCGACGACGAGGAATTGGTCGGGCTTATGGTCCATGCCATGTCCGGCAAGAAAATTGCCGTGAGCTTCGACCACCGGGTGGAACCGGTCAGGCGGCGTGCTGCGCTGCCGATCGCTTCGGAGAGCAAAGGACTGCGATAATTGGACCACCATAGGTCCGTTGCGATTTTGGAAGACGAGGCGTTTATCGCGCTCGAACGAATAGCTACGTTGCTTGACGCCCGAAACATCCCCTTTGTCGTCCATTCGGCAAGCTACGCCAATTCGGGTTTTCACGATCCGATTTTCCTTCAAGGGACATGGGTCGCAAAGCCTGCCTCGCCTTCCGAGTTGCGCAACGCAATTCCGCCTCTCTGGCAATGGCAAACGGCTATGACGTGTCGTGGTCGGCTGAAGCACGATAAATCCACAACCGCATCATGAAAATCCGGCGTTCAAACCAAGGCGCAACCGTCGGCCTGGAATTCACGGCACGATGGAACAAAATTGAAGATGCCGCGTTTGGGGTCTTGCGGCGCGATCCACCATTGGCCGCGGGGGCAACTTTATCCGTATAAATCCATAGGGCTGGGAGTGGCGCTGTGACCGTGCAGGCATCCAAGAAGCAATTGGACCGTCGAAGCATCCTGAATTCTCTGAAAGCCTTCCGGCGCGGCGATTTCTCCGTCCGCATCGACAATGTTTATGAAGGCCTCGATTCCGAGATAGCTGAGACTTTCAATGAGATCGCTGACCTCAACGACCAAGTGACGCGCGAGTTCGAGCGCTTGAGCCGGGTCGTCGGCAAGGAAGGGCGGATAGGCGAGCGCGGCCGGGTTCGCAATGCCACCGGCAGTTGGGAATCCAGTGTCCGTTCAGTCAATGATCTCATAGAAGACATGGTTCAGCCAACGGCTGAGGTTGCGCGCGTTATCGGCGCCGTCGCCAAGGGCGACCTGTCGCAGACCATGATGGTCGAAATTGATGGCCGACCGCTGCGTGGCGAATTCCTGCGCATCGGCAAGATCGTCAACACCATGGTCGGCCAGTTGGCCTCCTTCGCCTCCGAGGTGACGCGCGTGGCGCGCGAGGTCGGTACGGAAGGCAAGCTCGGCGGCCAAGCCCGGGTCAAGGGCGTCGCCGGCACGTGGAAAGATCTGACCGACAACGTCAACGCGATGGCCACGAACCTGACCGGGCAAGTGCGCAACATCGCGGAGGTTACGACCGCGGTCGCGTCGGGCGACCTGTCGAAGAAGATCACAGTCGATGTCAAGGGCGAAATCCTAGAACTGAAGAACACCATCAACACGATGGTGGACCAGCTTAATTCCTTCGCTTCGGAAGTGACGCGCGTGGCGCGCGAGGTCGGCACTGAAGGCAAGCTTGGCGGCCAGGCGCGCGTTGAGGGTGTTGGTGGTACGTGGAAGGATCTGACCGACAATGTGAATTCCATGGCCGAGAACCTGACTGGCCAGGTGCGCAACATCGCCGAAGTGACGACCGCAGTGGCTTTGGGCGACCTGTCGAAGAAGATTACGGTCGACGTGAAGGGCGAGATTCTCGAGCTGAAATCCACGATAAACACAATGGTGGACCAGCTGAATTCATTCGCGGGCGAGGTCACGCGCGTGGCACGCGAGGTTGGCACCGAAGGCAAGCTTGGCGGTCAGGCGCAGGTGCGCGGCGTCGCCGGCACCTGGAAGGACCTCACCGACAACGTCAACTCGATGGCCGAGAACCTGACCGGTCAGGTGCGCAATATCGCCGAGGTGACGACGGCGGTCGCGTCGGGCGATCTGTCCAAGAAGATCACGGTCGCCGTGCAAGGCGAAATCCTGGAACTCAAGGACACCATCAACACGATGGTCGACCAACTGAACTCCTTTGCCTCGGAAGTGACGCGCGTGGCACGCGAGGTCGGCACCGAAGGCAAGCTGGGCGGCCAGGCAGAGGTGAGGGGCGTCGGCGGCACATGGAAGGATTTGACCGACAACGTCAATCTCATGGCCGCCAACCTGACTGGCCAGGTTCGAAACATCGCAGAAGTCACCACCGCCGTGGCGCGCGGCGACCTGTCGAAGAAGATCACCGTCGACGTCAAAGGCGAGATCCTGGAGCTCAAGGACACCGTCAACACGATGGTCGACCAACTGAACTCCTTTGCCTCTGAGGTCACGCGTGTGGCCCGCGAAGTGGGATCGGAAGGCAAGCTTGGTGGCCAGGCGCATGTCGAAGGCGTCGGTGGCACCTGGAAGGATCTGACCGACAACGTCAACGCCATGGCCGGCAATTTGACGGTGCAATTGCGCGACGTGTCCAAGGTGGCAACGGCCATCGCGACCGGCGACTTGACCCAGAAGATCACCGTCGACGCGCTGGGCGAGATCTTGCAGATCAAGGACGTCATCAACACGATGGTCGACCAGCTCAATTCCTTCGCTTCGGAAGTGACACGTGTGGCGCGCGAGGTCGGCTCCGATGGCAAGCTCGGCGGCCAGGCCCAGGTGCGCGGCATCGGCGGCACGTGGAAGGATCTGACCGAAAACGTCAACGCCATGGCGGCCAACCTGACCGGCCAGGTGCGCAACATCGCCGAGGTAACCACCGCCGTGGCGCTCGGGGACCTTTCGAAGAAGATCACCGTCGATGTCCGCGGCGAGATCCTGGAGCTGAAGGACACCATCAACACAATGGTGGACCAGCTTAATTCCTTCGCTTCGGAAGTCACGCGCGTGGCACGCGAGGTCGGCACGGAAGGCAAGTTGGGAGGCCAGGCGCAGGTGCGCGGCGTTGCCGGCACGTGGAAGGATCTCACAGACAATGTGAACTCGATGGCCGAGAATCTGACCGGCCAGGTGCGCAACATCGCCGAAGTCACGACCGCCGTGGCGCGCGGCGACCTGTCGAAGAAGATCACCGTCGATGTGAAGGGCGAAATCCTGGAGCTCAAGTCGACCATCAACACCATGGTGGACCAGTTGAACTCCTTCGCCGGCGAGGTCACCCGAGTCGCGCGTGAGGTTGGCACCGAGGGCAAGCTTGGTGGCCAGGCGCGCGTCGAAGGTGTTGCCGGTACCTGGAAGGACCTGACCGACAACGTCAACCTGATGGCGACGAACTTGACCAATCAGGTGCGCGGCATCGCCGATGTCGTGACGGCGGTCGCGCAAGGCAATCTCAGGCGCAAACTGACGGTCGACGCGAAGGGAGAGATCGCCCTGCTGGCCGACACCATCAACGGAATGATCGAGACGCTTGCCACCTTTGCCGACCAGGTGACCAACGTCGCCCGTGAGGTGGGCATCGAGGGCAAGCTCGGCGGTCAGGCGCGTGTGCCAGGTGCCGCCGGCCTCTGGCGCGACCTCACCGACAATGTCAATCAACTCGCTGCCAATCTGACCACCCAGGTGCGTGCCATCGCCGAGGTTTCGACGGCGGTGACCAAGGGCGATCTTACCCGTTCGATCAGCGTCGAAGCCTCCGGCGAGGTCGCCGCGCTGAAAGACAACATCAACGAGATGATCCGCAATCTGAAGGATCAGACGCTGAAGAATGCCGAGCAGGACTGGTTGAAGACCAATCTCGCCCGGTTTTCGCGCATGCTGCAAGGCGAGCGCGACCTTGCCACCGTCTCGCGGCTCATCATGTCCGAACTCGCTCCTCTGGTGAACGCCCAGTATGGGGTGTTCTACGTCACCAATCGCGACGAGGAGGAATCCTATCTTGAGCTGGCGGCTTCCTATGGCGCCGAGAGCAAGGCTGCCATCAAGCAGCGGCTTGATCTGCGAGAGGGCCTGGTTGGGCAAAGTGCCGCCGACAAGCGCGCCATCATGCTGGACAATGTGCCGCCAGAATTCCTTCGGGTCACATCTGGTCTTGGCAGCGCCTCGCCAGCCAATGTCATCATCCTGCCTGCTCTGTTCGAGGATGAAGTCAAAGCCGTCATCGAGCTCGCCTCGTTCGGCGAGTTTCGTGACACACACCAGTCGTTCCTCAACCAGCTCATGGAATCCGTCGGCATCGTTCTCAACACAATCGCTGCGACGATGCGCACGGAGGGCCTGCTCAAGCAGTCGCAACTGCTGACGTCGGAATTGCAAGCGCGTCAAACCGAGCTGACAAAAAAGCAGGAAGAGCTGCATGCGACGAACGAGGAGCTGCAGGAAAAGGCGCAGCTGCTCGAGAACGAAAAGAAGCAGGTCGAAAACAAGAATCTCGAAATCGAGATGGCGCGACGCGCGCTGGAGGAAAAAGCCGAGCAACTGGCGCTCACGTCGAAATACAAATCCGAATTCCTGGCCAATATGAGCCACGAACTGCGCACGCCGCTCAATTCGCTGCTCATTTTGTCAAACCTGCTGGCGACCAATCAGCACGGCAACCTCAACGAAAAACAGGTAGAGTTCGCCCGCACCATCAATTCGGCAGGAACCGATCTTCTCAGCCTCATCAACGATATCCTCGATCTGTCGAAGATCGAGTCGGGCACTGTTTCCATCGACATCAACGATATGCCGGTGACGCATCTTCGCCAGCATATGGAACGAACTTTTCGTCAGCTGGCAGCCGACAAGGGACTTGGCTTCACCATCAAGGTCGATCCGGCGCTTCCCGACACGGTCCGCACAGATGAGAAACGCTTGCAGCAGATTGTCCTCAACCTGCTTTCCAACGCATTCAAATTCACCTCGGAAGGCGAGGTCAGCCTGAACTTCCGGGTTGAAAAGGCCGGCCGCCGCAATGGCGCGACGCAGCCGGTGAAGGCTCTCGCGATCGCCGTCACCGACACCGGCATTGGCATTCCAGAAGACAAACAGAAGCTGATTTTCGAGGCCTTCCAGCAGGCCGACGGCACCACCAGCCGCAAGTATGGCGGCACCGGCCTTGGGCTCTCGATCAGCCGCGAGATCGCTCGCTTGCTTGGCGGCGAATTGCGGGTCGAAAGCACGCCGGGCAAGGGGTCGACATTTACCCTCATCATCCCGTTCGACGGCCCCCGCGTGACGACAGTACAGTCGACCCTGGCTCCGGCGGCGGAGGCGGTTGCTGCGACAGCTCTGCTCAGCAGTCCGGCCTCGGCAGAGCTGATCGACGACCGCGATTCAATCCTACCCACCGATCGGATCGTGTTGATCGTCGAGGACGACCCGACCTTTGGCGGGTTGCTGCTCGGCCTCGCCCGGTCGGCCGGGCTGAAAGGCGTTCTGTCGAATGCAGGTTCCGGCACGCTGGCATTGGCCCGCAAGCTCGTTCCCGACGCAATCACGCTTGATCTCGGGCTTTCGGATATCGATGGCTGGGTGCTTTTCGATCTGCTGCGGCATGACCAGAAGACGAGGGGAATTCCCATCCATGTCATCTCGGGTGCCGAAGACATCGACAGTCTCGCACGCAAGGGGGCGTCCAGCATTTCCACCAAGCCCGTTTCCTCGGACGAGCTGATGAAGGTGTTTCAGGATATCCACTCGAAGAAGCTCCGCGTTCAGCGCCGCGTTCTGGTCGTGGACCCTGACCCGGAGCGGCGTCTGGCGCTGGTCGAGGCAATCCGCGACGGCGTAACGTCGGTCACCGCGATCGGTCGAGTTGCGGCAAATGCAGAAGACGTTGGCCTCGCCTCCTATGATGCCGTCGTGCTCGGCTTTGGACGCTCCGCCAAGGACAACGCAAAGGCGCTGGACGAGATCACCGGCCACTTCGGCGAAGCCTTGCCGCAGCTGCTGTTCTTTACGCCTCACCCGGACGCGCTTGAACAGGTACTGGCGTTGAACCCGGCCTTGGCGGAAGCACCGCGGGCGGAGAACTTCGCTCAATTGGCGCTGCATATTTCGGCAACGCTGCCGGGAGAAGGTCGCCAAGAGGCCTGGGCAGGAACTGAACATAACGGCAAGTCCGATCTCGCCGGGGCGAAAGTTCTCATCGTCGACGACGACATTCGCAATATCTATTCGCTCACCAGTGTTCTGGAGACCTATGACATACAGGTTCTGCATGCCGAGCGGGGCCGTGATGGCATCGCGCTTCTTGAACAGGCGCCCGATGTCGACGTGGCATTGATCGATATCATGATGCCGGAGATGGACGGCTACGAGACGATGCGGCGGATTCGCGGCACGCCGGCGATTGCTCATATCCCGCTGATTTCCGTCACCGCAAAGGCGATGAAGGGGGATCGGCAAAAATGTCTGGATGCCGGGGCTTCCGACTACATCGCCAAACCCGTCGACCTGGATCTCCTGCTGGCGCTGCTTCGTGTCTGGATCGGGCGTGCCCGATCCCGTGTCGAGAGCCCGGAAAAACTTCTCCTGGCAGCGAACTGACGGCCGTTCGATGCAAAAGCTGGCAAGAAACAGGGTAAGGAAACTTGAGGTGGCAGCTCTTGCCGAAGGGCCGGCAAGAGCCCGCATCCTGGCGGTGGACGACGATGAGCGCAATCTGCTGGCGATCAGCGAAGTGCTCGCGACTATCGGAGAGGTCATCTGCGCCCAATCGGGCGAAGAGGCTCTGCGCTTTCTGCTGAAAGAGGAGTTCGCCGTCATTCTCCTGGATGTCCTCATGCCAGGGTTGGACGGGTATGAAACGGCCGCACTTATCCGCCAGCGCGAGCAATCCAAGCGCACCCCAATCATCTTCTTGACCGCCATCAACAAGGAGGATGCGCATATGCTGCGCGGCTATGATGCCGGCGCGGTCGACTATGTGTTCAAGCCATTTGATCCGATCATGCTGCGTTCGAAAGTCGCGGTTTTCGTCGAACTCCACGAGAAGACGCTCGAGATCCAGCGCAAGGCGGAGGTCGAGCAGGGACTATTGGCGCAGGCGTTGCAGGCGCACAAGGACAAGCTTCAGGCCGAACGCGCGCTGCGCAGCGCCGAGCAACGGCAGGATGCCATCCTGAATTCGTTGCCGGTCTGCTTTCATGCTCGGGCAGCCGAGCCGCCCTTCGCGGCGCGCTTTGTTACCGAGGGCGTCGAGCGCTTGACCGGCTTTGCGCCTGAATACCTGACATCGGATCCGGAGTTCGGTCTCAGCCGCGTTCATCCCGACGACCTGCCGCGATTGAAGCAAGCGCTGCTGGCGGCCAAAACCACCGGCTCCTATACGTGCGAGTTCCGCTGGCATTGCGCCAATGGCGAGTATCGCATCTTTCTCGACCAGGGCGTGATGTCGGACGGCTCAGATGGCCGTGAACCGGAAATCATCGGCACATTGCTTGACATCACCGAGCGGCGCGGTCTTGAGGATCAGCTGCTTCAATCCCAGCGCATCGACGCTATCGGCAAGCTAACCGGCGGCCTGGCGCATGATTTCAACAACCTGCTCGCCGCAATTCTCAGTGGGTTAGGGCTGCTTGAACGCCGGGCTACGTTGGATGATCAGGCGCAACAGGTACTCGACCTGACGCGGCGTTCTGCAAGACAAGGCGCTGACCTTGTCGCGCGAATGCTGGCATTCTCGCGGCGCCAGACCCTGAAGCCGGAAGCGGTGCGCCTTGCTGCGCTGGGCGACACGATGAACGGATTGGTGGCGCCCGTGCTGGGGGGGTTGATCCGTTTCGACTGGCAGATCGATGACACGATCTGGCCGGTGCATGTCGATGCAGGCCAACTTGAATTGGCCTTGATGAATCTGGTTTTCAACGCGCGTGACGCCATGCCCTCTGGCGGGACAATAACCGTGCATGCGCAGAATCGATCGATCGGGACGCCAACAGAGGATATTCCGCCGGGCGACTATGTCATGATCGCCGTCAAGGACACCGGATCCGGCATACCTCCCGATCTTGTCGCCAAGGTCGTCGAACCGTTCTTCACCACCAAGCCGGTCGGTAAGGGAACGGGCCTCGGCCTCAGCACGGTCTACGGCTTCATGAAGCAGTCAGGTGGGACACTTCGCATAGAAAGCGTCGTCAACCGCGGAACTACCATGCAACTCTGGCTGCCACGATCGACCGAACAGCCGGTCGATCCTGTGGTGGAACCCGACATTGAACGAGCGTTCGCCGATGCCGGGATGGAGCACCCATCAATCCTCCTGATCGACGACAGCCATGTTTTGCGGCAATTGACCGCCGAGTCCCTTCGCCAACGTGGTTTCGAGGTGACCTGCGCGGGAGGAGGGGCGGAGGCGCTGGCCATGATGGAGCGCACTCCCAACCAGTTCGACGTCATTATCACCGACTTCGCCATGCCACTCGTATCCGGCGTCGACGTGATCCGCTTCGCGCGCAATTTGCGCTCGGACTGGCCAGCGGTCATGATCACGGGCTATGCCGATGCCCGGGAGATTGCCGATCGGCCAGCCGACGTGCCCTTGCTCGGCAAGCCCTTCCGCGACGAGGATCTGTTCGAAGCGATTTTCCTCGCGATAGAGAATGCGGCCCCCCAAAGGATCAAAACCGGCTAGCGCTTAGGGGTTGTCAACGGTCTGGCCACGTCGCAAAGGGCCGCATTCCTGATCGGCAATCTTGGTCATTCGCAACAGGCGGCGCTACCAGCGTTCCTCGGTGTCGCGGTCCGGTAGGTCTATTCCGCAGCACACCCAACCAAGGCGCTGCGCTGAACCATAGTTGTACCGAGGCTCCAGGTGAGCCGGATCATCGAAGGTACCGACGTGCAGCGCGATCTCGGTTGGCGACGCGTCATAGCAAAGGCTGAGCGGCGACCCGCATTCTGGGCAGAAGCCTCTTTGCGCGATCGGCGAAGACCTTCGATATGTTGGCGTTCCGGAATTCCAGGTCAGGCTTTGGCAGGGCATCCAGGCAAGAACTGCAAACGCGCTGCCGGTCGCTCGTCTGCACATATCGCAGTGGCAGTAGTGAACCCTCGGTTCGATCCCGGCGCTGAATCGGATCCTGCCACAGAGACATCCGCCCTTGATGGCCAAGGAGCCGGGTAGGCGCTTGCCAACCTCACGCATTAAGATCGATCAAGGCGGCGCCGAACGCTCCGATCGCAGTCAAAGAGGCACTGCCGAGGTTTTGGTCGGTTGCGAAGGCTGTCAGCGCACCGAAGCCTTCGTCGCCGAGGTCGAGCACGACGACGAAAGTCCTTTGCCCGCTGACCTGATTGACGAGCTTGGGTTTCATGGCGTTCCGAACCTGTTGCGGGGCAGTTAATGGGCATGGTGCTCGGCATTCAGCTTGCGGGTTGCCGCTGCCTTCTTTGCCGATTCCGATCGGCTTTCGGCTGACCGTGAAGCCGATGCCTTGCCGCCGCTTTTCCCACCCTTGTGGGCCGCGGGGTGTCCGGTGTGTTTACCACGACCCGAGCCGCCTTCTTTCTTGCCGCCGCCATCGTCCTTGTTGACGGTCGCCCATGCCCGGCGCTCGGATTCCTTCTCGGAAACACCGCGCTTCTCATAGCCTGCGGCAATGTGGTCGGCTTTGCGTTCCTGTTTGTCGCTGTATTTCGATTTGTCGCCTCGTGACATGGTGGTTCTCCTGGCTCAATGATGTTTGAACGGTATGCCGGCGGGAGAGTTCCAAGCGGAAATTCAGAAAATTGAAAACGCGAGCGAGGATTTCGACCAACACGGAGCGCTATTGCTCCGGAGCCGTGGCGGGTGCCGTGTAGCGGCGGCGCACGGCACCGATCACGCGTTTCTTGAAGCGATCGAGCGCGGCAAGCGTCTCCCTGGAGACGACGTCGTCGCGTGCCGTCTACTCGGTAGCCCAATGCAACGAAATACGTTCCGCGACCTCAGTAGCCACCGACCACCGGCAGGATCTCTCCCGTGATGTAACTCGAGCAATGCGACGAGGCGAGGAACACGTAAGCCGGGGCAAGTTCTTCCGGTTGCGCTGGCCGTTTCATCGGCGTATCCGCGCCGAATTTCGAGACGTCGTCGGCTTCCTTGTCCGAAGGGTTGAGCGGCGTCCACACCGGACCTGGCGCGACCGCGTTTACCCGGATGCCCTTGCCTATCAGATTGCCCGAAAGCGCTCGCGTGAAGGCATGAATGCCGCCCTTGGTCATCGAATAGTCAACCAGTTGCTTGGAACCGTCGATGCCGGTCACCGAACCGGTATTGATGATCGCGGAGCCCGGCTCCATGTGCGGCACGCTCTCCTGCGCCATATGAAAATAGCCGTAAAGATTGGTCTTCAGCGTCGTGTCGAAATGTTCCTCGGTCAGGTCGTTGAAGTCACTGGAATGGATTTGGAAAGCGGCGTTGTTGACCAGCACGTCGATCCTGCCGAATTTTTCGACCGTCAGCGCCACGGCGTTGCGGCAATGCTCGCGTTCACTGACATCGGCTTTTATCAGTATGCAACGCCGGCCTTCCTTTTCGACGGCGTTTTTGGTCGCTTCGGCGTCCCTGTCTTCACTCAAGTATACGATCGCAATGTCGGCGCCCTCGCGGGCGAACAAGACTGCCACCGAACGGCCGATGCCGGAATCACCACCCGTGATAAGCGCTACCTTGTCGTCGAGTTTTTTCGATCCGAGGTAGTAAGGCGCATCGTAGAGCGGAGCGGGCTCGATCGCCCATTCATGCCCCGGTTTGGGTTGATGCTGCTCGGGAAAAGGCGGCTCGGGATATTTGCGGGCGCCGGCTTGCATCGCTTGTTGCATTTTGCCATTGCTCTTCGTCTCGTCTTTGGCGTCGATACCACGCTGGATATGCCGTTGCTTGGCGGCTTCAGCTGAAGTCTGCGACTTAGTCTGCATGGCTTTCTCCTGTGCTCGGAGAACGAACAACGCATGCCGGGCAAAAAAGTTTGCGCAAATATCTCGATCCCGAAAGGGCTCGCCATTGCGAACAGCCTGCGAGGAGCGTGGAGCATTGGTCGTCAATGAGACCGGAATTGCCATGCCGGTGGCGTTCAGACAAACACCACATTCGTTACCCGCTCAAAGCACGCTCTTTTCAGAACCATAGGGTTTGGCAATGCGGACCATGCCTTTCGTCCGAAGGCGCTGGTATAAATAGAAAATCGTCATCAAGCCGATTGCTGTTCCAGCACCAAGACACAGCGCGAGCAATAGTTCTGCACCGACACGAAACGCAAGCAGAGTAACGCCGGCCGCAGCGACGATGGCATTTATGAATGCGATCATAGTCGCTGCAGTGGTCAGGTACGCCAGGAGAGGCCCAGTACGAAGAGAAGGTTCGGCGTCATTTTCGGGCCAGCGACCGAATTCCTTGGAAAACTGGAAGGCAGCCTCGTCGCCCAAAGTTCGATAGTAGGCTCTGATCCGGGCAATGCCGATATGGGCCTGCATGTTCTCAGCGGCGATGTCGACCAACCTCAAGACGGTAAAGGCACCCAGTAAAAAGACCGATGGCAGCACAACCGCGACAAACGGCAGGAAGAACTCGGAGGACTGCGTAACAAAGCCCGTTGCCACCAGAGCGCTCGACAGAGCCATAATGTAGATGGTCGTCCGCGACGCCATTTCACTTATGGACGTGCTGATCGCTGTCTGCTGCACGAAATGCTCTGTCGTCAGGGCCGCGAGAAACGAAGCATCGGGTGTCGGCGTGTCAGCCATGGAGTATGCCCCTGTCGGGTCGACCTGAGTTTTTCTTCGATATAGCGCTTGCGAGGCTGGCCGCCACTGGATGCTCCCGACGTCTGACCCATGCCGGTTTTATTGTGCCATATCCAGCGAGCCCGCATCACCGATCAGAAAGGGCCGATCATGTGGTCAGCAGATGCTGGCCATATCGCAGGCGAAATGTCTGCCGTGGTCAATCTGTATGGCCTCCTGTTGGGGATCCGGGTCGAAGCGCATTCGCGGCGCGGTTGCAGTTGGGAGCGGTTCCGCGGCGGCGCTGATGCGAGTTCGCGCATTCGTGGCAGCGGCCTCGAAACGAATTCGGTCCCTAGGCCGGCAACGCAAATTCACCGGCAAGTTCAATGGTGCGGGCTTGCGGGCCGACTTTTCGGTGGCGAAGCCCATGACCACGGTCCACCAGACTCATAAATCAGCAGCCCGGATCCTGCCTACTGCGGTATCTCCAGGCCCTGCCGCAATCCTGTCGCGACGACTGAGACCCTGAATTTTCCGGCGAGTGCCCGGTCGAATATGGCGCCGACGATGATGTCGGCGTCGGCGTCGACCTCCTCGCGGATGCGGGTGGCGGCCTCATCGACTTCGAACAGCGTCATGTCCATGCCGCCCGAGATCGAGACCAGGACGCCCTTGGCGCCGATCATCGAGGCTTCGTCGAGAAGCGGGTTGGCTATCGCCGCTTCGGCGGCCTTCCTGGCGCGGTCCTCGCCCGTGGCTTCCCCGGTACCCATCATTGCGCGGCCCATGTCGCGCATCACCGACTTCACGTCAGCGAAGTCGAGATTGATCAGCCCCTCCTTGACGATGAGATCGGTTATGCAGCCGACGCCGGAATAAAGGACGCGATCAGCCATGGCGAAGGCGTCCGCGAAAGTCGTCTTTGCGTCAGCGATCCTGAAGAGGTTCTGGTTCGGAATAACGATCACGGTATCGGCGCATTCGCGAAGCTGCTCGATGCCCTCTTCGGCGGCTTGCATACGGCGCTTCCCTTCGAAGGTGAACGGCTTGGTGACGACCGCCACCGTCAGGATGCCGGCTGCCCGTGCAGCGTTCGCTATGACGGGCGCGGCACCGGTTCCAGTTCCGCCTCCCATGCCGGCGGTCACGAAGCACATATGGGTTCCCGCAAGGTGGTCCCTGATCTCGTCGATCGATTCCTCGGCTGCCGCGCGGCCGATCGCCGGCAGGGACCCGGCGCCCAGGCCTTCCGTGACATGGGCACCCAGTTGGATCAGCCGCGATGCTTTCGACATGGTCAGTGCCTGGGCATCGGTGTTGGCGACGATGAACTCCGCACCCTGCAGATTTTCGGCAATCATGTTGTTGACCGCGTTGCCGCCGCCACCGCCGACACCGATGACGGTTATCTTCGGCCGCATTTCCGAGATGACGGGCCTTGCCGCGGTGCTCATCGTCTTGTCTCCTTGGAATTGATCGATAAAAAAGTTCCCGGAACGCGCCGCTTGAACACGCCAGGTGCAAGAATCAGGTTCTATCGCCTTGGCACAGGGAATCAGAGGGTGAACTTTGCGGCAAGACAAGATGTGGGACTTGTATCATATACGCCTGAATGAGCCGACCTTTTGAATGGGTCTAGTCCAATGTTCCGGAATTCGCTCGGCTTCTGGCCAGCGAAAATCCACAATCCGGGATCCAACCCCTTCAAGCTTCACGCGCCCGCCTCACGCGCGAGAACCTTGAGAATCTGGCGGCCGATCGACGCCTGACGCTTAGCGGATCGGCATCTTGCCGCGAAACAACGGCTGATGGGCCCGCATCAGAGCGGCAATCCGGTCGGCAATCTTTCGTACTGGCGGGGAGTGGCGTTCCTCATGATGGGTGACGATCCACTGGTCGGTTTCGAGTTCGGGGATAGGCTGAGCGACGCGAACCAGCCGCGGATCGCTGTCGCCGACGAAACACGGAAACACGGAAAGGCCGGCGCCCGCGGCCACAAGTTCTCGCACCGAATGGGTGTTGTTGCCTCGCACGGCGATGCGGTCGCCGTGATGGGCTTGCAGCCAGCGCGCCGAGGCGACGTTTGCTCCTTCGCCGGTGACGCCGACGAACAAGCCGGCAGCGATGCCGTTGATCAGGTGGCATCCGGAATAAATGGCATACGCGACCTTGCCGCTCTGGCGGCCGGCCAGCCACTGTTCGGTTGGACGCTCGCTGCGGATGCCGATATCGGCGGCGCGGCGACCGATGTCGACCCGGTCGGTGGTGGTGACGAGTTCCACCCTGATGCCGTCATCGACCGTCCAGATTTCGCCGATATGGGCCGAAACGAAGGCCGAGGTCCAAGGCCCGGCCGAGACGCGGACAATGCGGTCGGGCAGGTTTCCCTCGCGCCAGCGGGTCAGCGACTGCATTGCTGCTTCGACGTCTTCGGCGCGCCGCAGCAGTTCTTCACCGACCGGGGTTAGCCGGTAGCCGGTCTGCTGCCGTACGAACAGCGCTTCGCCGATCTGCTTTTCGAGCGCGGTGACGCGTCGTCCGAGTGTGGCTGCGCTGAGGCGCGTGGTTGCCGTAGCCGCGCTCAGGCCACCCAGCCGCGCAACGTCGAGAAACAACCTCAGATCGTCCCAGCCAATATCCATTTTGCAGAAATGAAAAACTCCTTGCGACCGTGGCTGTAGCGCGAAGCGGCCATCACGCGCAAGTATATAGGCATTGGAAGCGCTTGATAATTCTGCCCTGGCGGGAAAATGACAGGCACCTCGGTTGGCCAGGCAGTCAGCGCAATCCGTTCGATCGTGCATACGCTTTGCGCGATTGCTTTGCGTTTTCGACCAATCCAAGAGCGTGGGTATCCCGCTCGCCAAGGAGACGATCATGTTGCATGAACTTCGACACCGTTTCGCCCGCTGGCTTGCCTATCGCCAGACGCTTGCGAGCTTGAGGCGGCTTCCAGACAGCATATTGGCGGATGCGGGCCTTTCTCGCGAAGAGCTCCGCGAGCGAGCCCGCGACGCCAGCCTGCGTCGCTGAGATTGGAGGCGGGCATGCAGAGAATGGAGCCGGCGGCGAGAAGCAATCAGGCGTCGTCTCCTCACTGCTGAGCTGCGGCTGAATGCGCCAATACGGTTGCCACGCTTGATGCCGCCGCAGTTTCGCTCCACATCGTGAGGGATGAAGACCGAGACATCCGAGCGGCGGCGGACTTTGCTGTGGGCCTTGCCCGCATCGCTGGTCCTGCATGCGCTCATCACCGCGTTCCTGGTCTATGGCCTGCCCGTTCCTGCCCAGCAGCCGCAGGAGGAGCAAGCGGTGAACGTCGCGCTCGTGCCGCCGCCCGAACAGCCAAAACCGAAATCCGCTCCCGCGCCGCCGCCACCGCCACCCGGAAATCCTTCGGAGCAGAAGGTTGAAAAGCAGGCACCGGAAAAGCTGCCGCCAATCGAGGTCCTGAGGCCTGTTTTTCAGTTCGGCGACAAAGACACTGGCCCCAAAAAATCCTTGGATGGAGGCAGCGCTCAAGACAATGCGCCATCGCCGCCCAAGGATAACGAGCCACAGTCGGCTGTCGCGCCAAAGAATGCGGAGAGTAAACCCGCCTCAGCGCCAGACGCCGGAGAGCCGGCAGAGTCAGCCAAGATTAATGAGAAGCCGGAAGCGGACAAACAGGAGGCTGCGACCCCACCCGCTGACAAAGAGGCATCCGCGGCCGCAATGCCTTTGGCTGCCCATGGGGACGACGGTGAGATCGAGCTTCCCGCGTCGGCTCAGGCGCCTCGGACCAGACCCGAAAACGTGCCGAAACGCCGCCCCGCAAAGGCTACGAAGTCAGGACGCGGAATCACCGAAGAGCCAAACTCCATCGACGTGGCCTCGGCTACACCGCGGCCATATTCGGGCCTTCCGGGCGTTCGCAAACTCTTTTCGCAAGGCGCTACCGGTGATGTGTTCGCAACGAACTCGATGGCCGACGTGCCTCGCGATCAACGGGCCGCCAGACTTTGCGCCAGCGTTCTTGAGCAAGAGTTGAACGACGCCTCTTATTCTCCCCAACTGATCCCAAGCATTCCGCTCAAGGCCGGCAATGTTCTTGACGCCCCAGACACCGCTTTCCGCACGGCAACGACATGGTACCATCTGAGCTTTCGGTGCGGTATCGACATCAATGCGACGCGGGTCACGTCGTTCGCCTTCCGTGTCGGAGCCGCCGCCTCGCCAGACGAAAGCGCCTTTCTTGATCGGGACGTTCGTCGGCGGCGCGGTCCCGGCTGAGACGGCCCCCTAGTAGTCTGCCGGGGGGCACATCGAATTTCACCGCACATATGGATCGTCTTGAATGCCTGCGTCAATCCGCCGGACGACTGGCTTTGCGCCACTCCTCATATTCGCCGCGGGCATCGTCATGCAGCGGATAGTAGCGCTGCAGCGGTGCGCCCTGCATCAGCTTCTCTCGCGAGAACTCTTCCCAATCGTGATGCTTCTGGGATTCCTCGATCACCTTTGCGGCCATTGCGACGGGAAGCACAACCGCCCCGTCGTCGTCCGCCACTATGATGTCGCCGGGGATCACCGTGACACCGCCGCAGGCGATCGGAACGTTGACGGCGTTCGGATAGATGCTGGTTTGCACATGGTAGTTGGGCGTCCAGCCGCGCAGCCATAGGGGCAGATCGAGCTCCTCGACATTGGGCCGGTCGCGCATGCAGCCGTCGATTACGATGCCCGCGCCGCCTCTGCCCTTGAAATAGGTCGACATCATATCGCCGAAGACGCCCGAGCTCATGTCACCGCGCGCGTCGACGACGACCACATCGCCTTCCTGCGCGTGATAGAGCACGTGCCGGTGCAGTTGCGTTTCCGGGTCGGCGTATTCTCCCTCGCTGAAGAGGTCCGGCCGCTGCGGCAGGAACTGCAGCGTCAGCGCCGGCCCGACGATCGACTTCCCATGGTTCTGCGCCACCGGACCGACCATGTGCGGATTGCGGAAACCCATGTGGCCCAGCGTGCCGGCAACCGTCGCGGCGCCGATTTCCCTCAGGGCGTCAATGAGGTCTTTGGGCGGTCGCGTGATGTCAGGGATATGCGTCATTGTGGACTCCGGTTGAGATGGAACTACCAGTTCGTAACAGACCCGTCCCGGCGCCTGAGGTGAGGCGCTTCCCAGAAACGAAAAGCCTCCGCCCGGACCGCCGCTTCGTTGACCTCGACGCCGAGCCCCGGCAGGTCGCTTACCGGATAGTCGGGACCGTCGAGCCGTGGCTGCACGGGGAAGAAGTCGGAATTGTCGAAGCCCAGCTTCGTCTCGGGTTCCCTGGTCTCGAGCCACGCGAAGTTGGGTACCGCGGCGGCGAGATGCAGGGTCGCGGCCGTGCACACCGGACCAAGCGGATTGTGCGGCATCAGGTCGACATAGTGCGCCTCGCTCCAGCCGGCGACTTTCATCGCCTCGGTGAGCCCGCCGACGTTGCAGACATCGAGACGGTTGAACTGATGGATGCCGCGCTCGATGTAGGGCAGGAACTGCCACTTGCTGGCAAATTCCTCGCCGATGGCAAAGGGAATGTCGGTCATCCTGCGCAGGGATTCGTAGGCTTCAGGTGTCTCGTCGCGGATCGGCTCCTCGAGAAAATCAAGCACGCCGCGGCCGAGCTTGTTGCAGAAGCTCGCCGCCTCTGCCACCGACAGCCGATGATGATAGTCGATGCCGAGAACGACGTCGTCGCCAAGCGCCTCGCGCGCCTTGTTCAGCATGCTCGCGGTAGCGCCGATCGACTCGCGGGGTTCGAAGATGTCCCTGCTGCTTTGCCCTGCGGGGAAGAAGCGGATCGCCTGCCACCCCCGTGCGCGCAGCTCCCGGGCTCGTTCGATGGCGACGTCGCCCTCGGCCTCGTCTCCGGTCGAGGCGAAGGTGGGGATGCAGTCGCGCTGCTTGCCGCCCAGCAGTTCGTAGACAGGCACCCCCAGCGCCTTGCCCTTGATGTCGTGCAGGGCGATGTCGATGGCGGAAATCGCCGCCTGCAGAACGCGCCCGCCCTCGAAGTACTGGCTGCGATATGCCTCCTGCCAGATCCGCCCGATCTGCATCGGGTCGCGGCCGATGAGAAACTCGCGATAATGCTCGACCGCGCCGGCAACGGCCTTTTCGCGCCCGCTCAAGCCGCTCTCGCCCCAGCCGAAGACGCCCTGGTCGGTCTCGATCTTGACGAGCATCTGATTACGCGTTCCAACCCATACAGGATAGGGTTTGATCGCGGTGATCTTAAGCTTTTCAGTCATCCCCAACGTTCCCAATGAACCCCGTCTTGTCTCAGCCGGCCTTGAGGGCCAGTTCAGTTTCGCCATCGAACAGATGCAGCCGCTCCTGGTCGAACTCGAGCCAGATCTGCTCGTCAGGTGCGACGACGATGTTGGGGGACACGCTGATGTTGACGATGGCGCCTGACAGCAACGCCTGCACGAAGGTGACATCTCCGGTCGGCTCCACTGTATAGGCCCTGGCCGGGACGCTGCCTGGCACCGCGCTCTTGTGGAGCCTGATGGTCGAGTGACGTGCGCCGAGCACGACTTTCCTCGACGTTGCCTTCGCAACCTTCCGGGCGTTGAGCGGCGAGAGCTCAAGGCTCCAGCCCTCCGCGCCGGTCAACGCAGTGTTGCCGTTTGCTGTCGATGCCTCCAGTGGAACAAGGCTCATCGCCGGGCTGCCGATGAAGCTGGCGACGAACATGTTCACCGGATGGGCAAAGACCTGCGCCGGAGAATCGTATTGCAACAGGTAGCCGCCGTTCATCACCGCCATCTTGTCGGCCATGGTCACGGCTTCGAGCTGGTCGTGCGTGACATAGATGATGGTCGCCTTGAGGTCCTGGTGGAAGCGCTTGATCTCCGAGCGCATCTGGACGCGCAGTTTGGCGTCGAGGTTGGAGAGCGGCTCGTCCATGAGGAAAACGGCAGGGTCGCGGACGAGGGCGCGCCCCAAGGCGACACGTTGCTGCTGCCCGCCTGAAAGTTCGCGCGGCTTGCGCTCGAGCAGGTGCGTCATGTCGAGCACGCGCGCCGCTTCCTTGACCTTCCTGTCGATCTCGTCCCTGGGCAGCTTGCGCATCTGCAGCGGGAACGCCAGGTTCTTGTAGACCGATTTCTGCGGGTAGAGCGCGTAGTTCTGGAACACCATCGCGATGTCCCGGTCCTTGGGGTCGAGGTCGTTGACCACGCGGTCGCCGATGACGATGTCACCCGATGTGACCGGGATCAATCCCGCGACAAGATTGAGCGTGGTTGTCTTGCCGCAGCCCGAAGGGCCGACGAGCGCAACGAACTCGCCGTCATTGACCGTCAGCGAAACGTCGTTGACAGCTTTGAAGCCGCCATAGGTCTTGACGAGATCTCTCAGGACCACGTGGGCCATCGGCAACTCCCTACGGCATGATGCCGAAAAGTGTGAAGCGGTTTTCGGACGACATCATGCTCTATCTCTTTGATTTAGAGGCGGATTCAGATTTGAGGTCGAACAGACCTGAAATCATCCGGCTCTAGTGTTTGACCGCGCCTTCTGTAAGGGCGCGTACGAAGTATCGTTGCAGGAGGAGGAACAGCACCACGACGGGCACGCTCATCATGAAGCTGGCCGCCATCAGGCCCGGAAAGTCCGTCGTATTCTCCGAGAAGAAACGCTGTATGCCGACCGGCAGGGTCAACTGCTCGTTCTTGGAAAGGAAGGTGTAGGCATAGATGTACTCGTTCCAGGCGCCAATGAAGGAATAGATAGCTGTGGCGATGATACCGGGCGTCGAGAGAGGCATCACGATCAGGATGAAGGCCTGGAACCGGGTCGCCCCATCGATCCGCGCCGCCTGCTCGAGCTGCACCGGAATGTTGTCGTAAAAGCCCTTGAGCAGCCAGATCGCCAGCGGCAGGCCGAAGGTGAGATAGGTGAGAATGAGCGAGCCATGCGTGTTCACCAGCCCGATCGCGCGCATCAGGATGAAGAGCGGCACGAGAAAGATCACCGCCGGGAACATGTTGCGCAAAAGCACGGTGAAGAACAGGAAGTTTCGACCGGGGAAACGAAAGCGCGAAAAGGCGTAGGCCGCAGGAACGGCCACGATCACCGAAAGGATTGTGGTGACGGTCGACACGTAGAGGCTGTTCCAGAAAAAACGCAGGAAGTCCTGGCCGACGCTGTTTTGCGGATCGAGCAGCTTTTGGTAGCTGGCCAGGGTAGGCTCTTCCGGCCACCATTGCGGTGGGAACTGCATCGCCGCGAAGCCGGACTTGATCGAGGTGATCAGCATCCAGATCATCGGCAACGCGGTGTAAAGCAGCATGAACACGAGGAAGATGCGCCCGGCCCAACGCCATCCGTCGATGCGCATGCGGCGCCGGGCCGGACGTCGAGGGACTGTCTCGACGATCGTGCTCATGCGCTCCCCTCGTTGCGCTCGTTGCCGGCCAGCGCACGGACGTAGAAGTAGCCCAGCACCATCAGCATGAGGAACAGGAGTACCGAATAGGCCGATGCGACGCCCCATCGCTGCCGGCCGAAGGCGAGCTCATAAATGTGGGTGATCCAGATGTGCGAAGCGTTCGACGGCCCGCCACCGGTCATGATCCACGGGATGATGAAGGAATTGAAATTGGCCACTGCGAGCAGCAGGATCGTCACCGTCGAGACGTTGCGCAGATGCGGGAAGGTGACGTGCCAGAAACGCTGCCATGCATTGGCCCCGTCGACTTCCGCGGCGCGCAACAACTGGTCGGGGACCGTCTGCAAACCGGCCATCATCATGATCATGGCAAACGGAAACTCGCGCCAGATATTGACGACAATCAAGGAGGGCAGCACCGTGCTGACGTTGTCGATGAAGTTCGGCGGCCGGTCAGCCAATCCGAGGCCGACCAGCACCGCGCCGATGATGCCGAAGTCCGAATGGTAGATCCACTTCCAGATATAGGAGGCGGCAACCGCGCTGATGACCCAGGGAATGATCAGGATAGCGCGCAGGACACCCCGGCCGATAAACTCGCGGTGGAGGGCCAGCGCGGCGGCAAATCCCAAGGCAAAGGCAACGAAGGTAGATGCGATCGTCCAGATCAGGGTGTTCAAGGTGACTTTCCAGAACACCTGACTGGTGAGGATGGCCGTGTAGTTGTCCAATCCGATGAAGGTCTTGTCGCGGAGCTGCAGGCCAGGCGGCGTCTTAAAGAACGACAGCTCGACCGTGTAGTAGATCGGATAGGCGATGACGATGAGCATCACGGCGATCGCTGGAAGCACGTATGCGTAGTCGGCGCGATGCTCCCAGATATTCCGCAGCATGCCGGAGCTACCGGGTTGCAATCTTCGGCGAGCCTCGGCCTTGCCGGTCACGATCGTCACGATGGCGTGCCCTTGTTGTTAGGAGCAAACCGGCTGCACGCACTGTCGGCACAGCCGGTCGGATCGCAGGTCAGGCCCGGACTAGAGTCCGTCCATCAGGTTCTTCACCTTCTCGGCCGCGTCGTCCGCTGCCTGGTCGACGGTCATCGCTCCGGTCAGGGCGTTCTGCAGCATGTCCGGGACGATGATATTCATGATCTCGGGGGATTGCGGCAGCGCCGGGAACGGAATGCCGTATGGCAACATCGAGGTCGTGACATCGAGGAACTTGATGTTGTCCAGACGTTCCTTCATCCATTTGGTCTTGAAGCCGTTGAGGTTGCCCGGGTTCGAGCCGGCATACGCCATCTTCAACGACCATTCAGGGCTCGTCCACATACAGATGATGGCCTTTGCAGCCGGCTCGTCCACCTTGCCGCCCTCGACATATTCGGGCTTCAGGATGTGAATGTTCGAGCCGCCAAACACGACGGCGCGCTTGCCGTCGGGGCCGGTCGGAATCAGGCCATAGCGCATGTTGTCGATGACGGTCTGCGCCTTGTCCTTGTCGGCGCCCGTTGCCTTCTTCTGCAGGTCGAGCATGACGTTATAGTCGGACGGGTGCGAGACCATCATGCCGAGTTGGCCGGCGACGAACAGGGGCTGGTTATCGGCCTGCTGGTTGGTGAGGGCCGAGACCGGAACCGACTTGTCGCGAACATACATGTCGTAGGAGGCTTGCAACGCCGCCTTGCTCTGCGGGCTATTGAGCTCGACCTCCTTATAGGTCGGGTTCGCGGAGGCTTCGTCGAAGACACCGCCGCCATAGGCCCATAGTTGCGGCATGAAGCGGTACGGCGTGTTGCCGGCGTTCTTGCGCGCCACGAGGCCGTAGCCGGCTATGCCGAGCTTGTCATGGATCTGCTTGGAATATTTGACGACGTCGTCCCAGGTCGCCGGAGCCTTGTCCGGATCGAGGCCCGCACGCTTGAAGATGTCGGCGTTCCAGATGAACGCCATCGTCTCATTGTTGGTGGGAATGCCGTAGGTCACGCCATCCCAGGTTACCGCCTTCATGGCGCCGGGCCAGAAATCCTCCGTGGGATAGCCCACATCTTCCGGCTTGAGCGGCTGCAGATAACCCTTCGAGGCGAACTCGGTTCCGCCCAGGATTTGCAGGCGGACCGCCATCGGCGCGGCATTGCCGAGCAGCGCCGTGCGGAACTTGTCGAGAAGGTCGTTGTAGGTGAGGGCCTGATCCTCGAGCTGGATGTTCGGATAGGTCTTGCGGAAGGTCTCGAAGAAATCCTTGTAGTACTGGCGCAGGAGATCGGGGTCGCCCTCGAACACACCCTGATACCAGAACGTCAGTCGCCCCTTGTAGTCGAGCGGAGTGACCTTACCGCAATCGGCGGCCGTGTCGAAATCCTGTGTTCCGGCGATGGAGCGCACATATTCCGGCGACCACTTGCTCAAATCGACCGGCGGCGAACCCAATGCCGATCCCGACATCAGCGACGCCATCAAAGCAGTGGCTACAGTGCCGCGCAGGACGGCACCGCCGAGTGTAATCCTCGTCATAGTATCCTCCCAGATTCTCCCATGCCGCCGTGCGCCAAGGGGCTCGTTCGACCGTGCGGGATGCGTCCTCAGCTCAATGTATCCCTTCGATCATCTGGTACGTTTTCAGATCGTGGATTGCCTGTCAACGCACCCGATCGTACATTGTTTGCAAAACCCGTGTATGATATCGAGCATGTGATGTACTAATCGGGGGGGGCGGCTTTGGCCGAAACAAGTGATTTCAAAGCAGAGCCACCCGTGGGGATTGATCCCATCGGGGCGTCCAGCGAGGGCGCCTCGCTTTATGAGCTGATCCGGGAAGACATCATCGAGGGACGGCTCGCCGCCAACGAACGGCTTGTGGTCACCGATCTCGCCCGGCGTCACGGCACCTCGACCAACCCCGTACGCGAGGCGCTGCAGCTGTTGCGAGGGGAGGGCTTCGTCACCTTTGTCGCCAACCGTGGCGCGCGCGTCCGGCCCATAGACCAGGATTTTGTCCGGGATATCTACGAGATCGGAGTCCTGATCGAGCCGGCCCTGACGCGATGGTTCGTGAACATGGCGACCGGCGAGGACATCGCCGAACTCGAACGCATCCAGGCTCTGATCGAAGAGAACAACTTCACCGACACATTGCGGCACAGTGAACTGGATACCGCCTTCCACACTGTAATGTACCAGCGCCACTACAACCGCCATGCCGCCGAGCTTTGGTGGAAGCATCGCGAAGTGCTGCGAGCCGTGAGCCGGCGTTTCAATTTCACGCTCGCGCGGCGGGCCGCCATCATGCGTGAACACCGCGAGCTCATCGCGCATATCAAAGCCGGAAATGCCGACGAGGCGGCCGAACTCATTGCCCGCCATGTCGAGGGTTCCGGCCGGCACGTTCTCGAACAGATGCGTGCGCGCAACGCCGCTCGGGCCGGATAGAATTTCCAGCCCAGAAAATCATTGGTCCGGCCATCAGACAGAGGTAGTTGAGAGATGAAAATCACGAGCGTTCGGCCGTGGCTGATCAAGTCCGATGCTTCCTATTGGGGAGAGTTCCTGTTCGTCGAGGTGACGACCGACGAAGGGGTGAGCGGCTGGGGGGAAATCACCACCACCACAAGGCTCGCCAACCGTGCCCTGTGCACGATCTTGCGGCAGATCGGTGTCGCCGTGACAGGCGAGGATCCGGCGCGCATCGAGCATCTCTGGCACAAGATTTTCCGCAGCTTCACCTATATGGGCAGCCGCGGCGCCGCGGTCGAATGCGTGAGCGCTATCGACATAGCGCTCTGGGACATTCGCGGCAAAGTTCTCGGCAAGCCGATCTACGAGCTGCTGGGCGGACCGGTGCGCGACGAAATCGCGCTCTATACCCACCCCAACCAGGCCAAGTTTACCAGCAAGGAGGCTGTGGTTCGCGAAATTCGAGACATCGTCGAATCCGGACACACCGGGCTGAAGTTCGATCCTTTCCCCCATCAGGGTCGCACAGCCGATGGCTTGGCGCGCGAACAGCGGGACGGCTACCTCGATGGCAGCATGACCCGCAAGGACGAGCGCGAGGCCGCCGAACTCACGGCCCTGATCCGCGAAACGGCGGGGCCCGATGTCGACATTCTGATCGATGCGCATGGCCGCTTCGATGTGCCCACCGCCATTCGCCTCTGCCGGAGCCTCGAGGAAGCCGGCCAGATCGACTGGTTCGAGGAGCCATGCCCGCCAGAAAGCCTCAATGCTCTCAAGCAAGTGCGTGAGAAGGTCAGTGCCGCCATCTCGTGGGGCGAGCGCGGCCACACCAAGTGGGATTTCGTGCCGGTGCTCGAGAACAGGCTTGCGGACTACATCATGCCGGACGTTACCTGGACCGGCGGCATTACCGAACTGAAGAAGATTTCCGCCCTGTGCGAAGCCTACTACATCCCGGTCTCGCCCCATGACGCCGCGGGACCGATCAATGTGGTTGCGGGAGCGCAGGTGATGATGACGGTTCCCAACTTCTACAAGCTCGAAACGTCGGAGTGGAACCTGGACAAATATAATCACCTCATCGACGAGCCACTCGATGTCTCGAACGGCAGCCTCAAGCTGGCGTCGAAGCCGGGTCTCGGTGTCGAGATGAACCGAGACTACCTGCAGGCCCACGAGATAGAGCTTGGCTAGCAACGCTTATGCAGGCCGGGGGTGCGGGGCGCCACCAATCAGAACGAGGATAAGCCATGGCAAAGACGGGTAGCGCCGGCGAGGCGCTCAATCGGGTAAATACGAACTCCAGGCCGAGCGACCTGCGCATCACCGACCTGCGCGTCGCCGAGATCGTCGGCGCGCCGTTCACCTCCGCGCTGGTCAAGATCTACACCAACCAGGGCATTGTTGGTCTCGGCGAAGTGCGCGACGGCGCCAGCGCGACCTATGCGCTGATGCTGAAGAGCCGGCTGCTGGGCGAGAACCCCTGCGACGTCGACCGGCTGTTCCGCCGCATCAAACAATTTGGCGGCCATGGGCGGCAAGGTGGCGGTGTCTCGGCGATCGAGATCGCGCTTTGGGACCTCGCCGGCAAGGCGTACGGCGTGCCGATCTACCAGATGCTGGGAGGACGGTTTCGCGACAAGGTGCGTGTCTATTGCGACACCGACGCGGACAAGCCCATCGGCACCGAGACCGGAAAGCGGCTCAAGGCGCGGATGGATCTCGGTTTCACCTTCCTCAAGATGGATCTCGGCCTGGCGCAGATTTCGCACATATCGGGCGCAGTGGTGGCGCCGGCCGGCGTGCTCGACGGTTTCCGCAGCCATGCCGCGCGCGGTCCGGCACGCACGCTGGACGAGCGCCGGGCGCGTAATTATGCCGCCTATGACGCGCAAAACGTGCCGCATCCCTTCACCGGCCTCCACTTCACCGAAAAGGGCATCGACCTGCTCGACCAATATATCCACGAGGTCCGCGAGGTGATCGGCTACGAGGTTCCGCTCGCCATCGACCATGTCGGCCACATCTCGCTGCAGGACGGCATCCGTCTCGCCCGGCGGATCGAGAAATACGCACCGGCCTGGCTCGAAGACGTGATCCCCTGGCAATACACCGAGCAGTATCGGCAGTTGCAGCAGGCGACGTCGGTGCCGATCTGCACGGGTGAGGACATCTACCTCAAGGAAGGCTTCGAGCCGCTGCTCAACGCCGGCATCTCGGTCATCCATCCGGATCTGCTGACCACCGGCGGCATTCTCGAGACCAAGAAGATCGGCGACGCGGCGCAGGAGCATGGCGTTGCCATGGCCATTCACATGGCGGAAAGCCCGATCGCGGCAATGGCCGCCGCGCATGTCGCGGTGGCGACGGAAAACTTCATGGCGCTCGAATATCACAGCGTCGAAGTCGACTGGTGGGACGATATCGTCACCGGCCTGCCCAAGCCGCTGGTCAAGGACGGCTTCATCACCGTACCCGACAAGCCCGGTCTGGGCATCGACGACATCGTCGACGAAGTGATCAGCCAGCACCTGCAGCCCGGCGTCACCGGCATCTGGCGGCCGACCGATCACTGGGACGACGAATACTCCTGGGACCGCACCTGGAGCTGACGCTACACCTCTCCCCGAAGGGAGAAGTAAACAGAAGGATCAACCATGATCTACGAACTTCGCATTTACGACTGCGTGCCGGGCCAGCTGCCGGCGCTGCTCAAGCGTTTCAACGACCATACCTTGGCGCTGTGGGACAAGCACGGCATCCGCCAAGCCGGGTTCTTCACCACGGTGGTCGGCGAAAGCAGCAATCGACTGACCTATTTCATCGCCTGGGAATCCCTTGCCGAGCGCGAAGTGAAATGGAAGGCCTTCACCACCGATCGGGCATGGCTCGAGGCCCGCGACGAGTCTGAGCGCGATGGCCCGATCCTGGCCAATATTTCCAGCCAGTTTCTCGCGCCAACCGCCTTCTCGTCGGTGAAATAGAGGACATCATGAAGATCACCGATCTCAGGTGCGCCGTCATCGGCAGGCACCCCATCGTGCGCATCGTCACCGACGAAGGCCTCCATGGCCTCGGCGAGGTCGAGTACACCAAGCCTTATCTGAAACCCTGGGTGCTGCATTTCCGCGACGCGCTGATCGGCGAGGACCCGACCGATGTCGAACGCGTGATGTTGAAAATCCGCCAGCGCGGCTCGTTCAAGCCCTACGGCGCCGCCGTCAGCGCTATCGAGCATGCTCTCTGGGACATCGCCGGCAAGGCGGCAGGCGTTCCGGTCTACAAGCTGCTCGGCGGCAAGGTGCGCGACAAGGTGCGGGTCTATAACGGTTCCATCCGCAAGAAGCGCTCCGGCGACAAGCCCGAGGATTACGCGGCCGACGTCAAATGGATGATGGAGCGGCCGGAAGGTTTCTTCATGGTCAAGCAAGGCATCAGCTTCCACTCCAACATGAAGACCAGCGTTCCCGACTTCCACTATGGCGTGCGCCAGCCGCCGACCTATCACGGCGCGATGGACCAGGGGCAGATCAGCGAGCGCGGCATGGCGCATATGATCGAATGCGTCATCGCCATGAAGGAGGTGCTCGGCGACAAGGTTTCGCTGGCGCTGGATTGCGGCCCCGGCTGGTTCCTGCCCGACGCCATCCGCTTCGCGCGGGCCGTCGAAAAATACAATCTGATGTGGCTGGAGGACATGCTGACCGGCGACTACGTGCCATGGGTCAACCCGCAAGCCTATCGCGAACTCACGACATCGACGTCCACCCCCATCCACACCGGCGAGCAGATCTACCTGCGGCATAACTTCAAGGAACTGATCGAGACCCAGGCGGTCCGTGTCATCGGTCCGGACCCCGCCGATATCGGCGGCATCGCCGAGCTCAAATGGGTGGCCGAGCACGCCTATATGCACTCGATCATGATGGCGCCGCACGGCACGGCGAACGGTCTGCTCGGCCTCGGCGCGCTGATCAATGTCTGCGCCACGCTGCCGGCCAACTACATCGCCTTCGAATATCCCAGCGCCTCCGACCCGTGGTGGGAGGACATCGTCATCGGCCTGCCCAAGGGGCAGATCGTCAGGGATAGTATGGTCGACCTGCTCGAAGCTCCGGGACTCGGCCTCGACATCGATGCCAAAGCGGCTAAGAAATACCTGGCGGAAGAGGACGCCGGTTTCTTCGGCCGATAACGATCCGAGGCGACCTGAGCGTCAAGGGCTATCGAACGGCTCGCACACATGGGTGAGCGTCCACGCCGTGCCGCCTATTTCGTTTCGGGCAGCATCTCGTCCATCAACTGCTTGACGGCCTTGGCGGATCTTTTCATCCCGGCTTCGTCCATGGCCCAACCGGCGAAGCGTTCCAGCAAGGTGGCGAACCTTACTAGGTCCTGCTCATCCCACTGTGCCAGCGATCTGGCGAAAATCCGCCATTTGGTCTGGCGCACCGCCGCCACGAGGCGCTCACCCTTGGCGGTGAGTTTGAGGCAGATGCGGCGGGCATCGCGTTGCGATGCGACACGGCAGGCATAGCCGCGTTCGACGAGGTCGGCCGCGATGCGGCTGGCGCGCGACGGATCGATCTCGAGGCGCTCGGCGATGACGCCAACCGTCACCTCATCCTGCTGGGTAGCGCTGAAAAACGGATTGTTCGCGATGGCGCTGATCGCATCGAGATGGCTCACTTCCAGCGAAGGGTCTACGCGCGCCAGGATCATGCGGCCGAAGTCGCGGCGCTGGATCGAGCGGCGCACCTTGCTCATTACCGCATCGATGGCGGCCACGGCCTCGGCCGCCGGTTCGGACAGGCCGCTGCCGCGCGCCAGATCGGCGAGATCCCGGTCGCCGCGCGTCTGGAACAGGGCTGGAAATCGGTCCGGACTGCCGGATGCGTTGCTGCTCATCCCATAGCGCGTTAGCAAGAATATATGCTGATGTCAATTATATGCTACGCGCACATATCTGATTGACACCTCTTGGTTGTGGGGACATAAATCGCGCCCCAAGCTACGGAGACACCGATGACTGTCGAGCAGACGCTGCCGGACACAGCGCCCGTGGAGGCCCAAGTCAGGCCCGACCTTACGACCTTGATCGTCTATTTCGGCGCGCTGATCGCCATGTTCATGGCAACCATCGACATGCAGATCGTCGTCACCGCCTTGCCCACCATTGCCGGCGAACTCGGCAATCTGCATTTGTTCGGCTGGGTCGGTGCCGCCTACCTGCTCTCGACCGCCGCGGTCTCGCCATTCTACGGCAAGCTCGGCGACATGTATGGCCGCAAGAATGTCGTGCTGACGGCGATCGGCCTGTTCCTGCTGGGCTCGCTGGTCTGCGGCATGGCATGGTCGATGGAGAGCCTCATCGCCGCGCGCGTGCTGCAAGGCATCGGCGGCGGCGGCCTGATGGTCTCGGCCTTCGCCATGATCGGCGAACTGTTTTCGCCGCGCGACCGCGCGAAATATCAGGGCTACAGTTCGGCGGTGTTCGCGCTGTCATCAGTGCTCGGCCCACTGGCCGGCGGCTACATCACCAGCCTGTTCGGCTGGCGCTGGGTGTTCCTGGTCAATTTGCCGATAGGGATCATCGTGCTGGCGGTGCTGGCCTTCGCCATGCGCAGCCGGTTCAACGAAAAGCGGCACCGCATCGACTATCTCGGCGGCGTGCTGCTCGCCGCCGGCACGACGGCGATCGTTTATTGGGGCTACCACGTGCTCGACCCCAGCGGACCGGACCTCATCACCTTCGCGCTGCCGCTGCTGGCACTAGTCGCCATCACCTTGTTCATCATGGTGGAGCGCCGGGCCGAAGAGCCGATCGTGCCGTTGCGGCTGTTCGGCAATTCGACGGTCAGCATCGTCTCGGGCGTGTCGCTGGTCGCCGGAACGGTGACGCTGGGTATGTTCTTCTATTTCGCCCTCTACATGCAGACGCTGACGGGCCTCAGCCCGGCCGAAGTCGGCTTCCTGTTCCTGCCGGCGTCACTGACATCGATGGTCATCTCGATCGTCGCCGGGCGGGTGATTGCCGCCACCGGACGCTACAAATGGATGCCGGTTGTGGCGATGGGCATTGGCGGGCTCCTGATGCTGGGCTTCGTCCTCACCAGCCAGCACACGCCGATCTGGGTGCTGGCGACGATGATGGCTGTGTTCGGGATCAGCATGGGTCTTCAGTTCCAGGTGCTGATTGTGGCGATCCAGGCGGCGGCACCCCTGCAGGATATCGGCGCGGTGACGTCGCTGATCACCCAGGCGCGGACGCTCGGAGCATCGCTCGGACTGGCGCTGAACGGCGCGGTGATGATCTGGGCGCTGAACCGGCAGACAGCCGAGCTTCCCACTGAGGCCGCCGTATTGTTGCCACAGGGCCTGAATGGATTGACCCCGCACCTCGCATCGAGCCTGCCGGACGCGATCCGTGAGGTGGTGCTCGACCACTACTCCAGTGGCTTCAACGTGATGTTCATCTGGGTGGCGGCGCTCTATTTCGTCGCCATGGGGCTGACGCTGCTGCTCGAGGACAAAGAGATCCCGAAGCGGGCCTGAGCCAAAGTATGTCATGCGCTGGGCTTAGGCATTTGGCGATGATCTGAAATCACCGAGGAGGACAGCCATGATCATCGACACCCATCTACACCTGATCGACCTGTCGGCGCTGCGCTATCCCTGGCTTGGCGGCGTGCCGGCGCTCAACCGCGATTTCCCGCATGCGGAATACGCGATCCAGGCCCGCCGCGCCGGCATCGAGGCCGCGTTGCACATGGAGGTCGATGTCGATCAAGCCGACATCCAGGCCGAGACCAGCCATGTGAAGGCGCAGTCGCTGGAGAAGGGCAGTCTGTTGCGCGGGGCGATCGCCTCCTGCCGCCCGGAGGAGGCCGGTTTCGCCGCCTATCTCGAGCGCCAGCAGGCCGATCCCTTCGTCAAGGGGTTCCGCCGCGTGCTGCACGTCATGCCGGACGAGCTTTCGGACAGCGCGCTGTTTCGCGAAAACATCAAGCGGCTTGCCGGCACAGGCCTGACCTTCGACCTCGTCGTCCTGCCGCATCAAATTCCAAGGGCGGTTGCGCTCGCTGATCTGGCGCCGGATGTGCAGTTCGTGCTCGACCATTGCGGCGTGCCCGACATCAAGGCCAGTGCGGAACATCCGTGGCGCGAGCATTTGACCGAGATCGCGCGGCGTCCCAATGTCATCGGCAAGATCTCCGGCGTCGTCGCCTATGCCGATGCCGGCTCATGGACCGTCGAGACCTTGCGCCCCTATGTCGAGCACACGATCGGCATTTTCGGCTGGGACCGCGTCGTGTGGGGCAGCGACTGGCCGGTGTGCACGCTTGGCGGTGGCCTTGCCACCTGGGTGGCGGCGACACACGCGCTGATCGCGGGCGCCAGCCCTGAGGAGAGGACGAAATTGCTGTCGGGCAATGCCAAGCGGATGTGGAAGCTGTAGCGCGGTCGGACACCGATTGCCTGCAAGCGCGCAGAACGCCATCATAGCGCTACTTCACGCCAATACCTGCCGTCAGGCCGCCATCGATCCTGTAGTCCGCGCCGGTGCAGAAACCGGCCTTCGACGAGCACAGGAAGGCGATGAGTTCCGCCACTTCCTCCGGTTCGCCGATACGGCCGAGCGGATGCGCCGCGCCGAACCGCTTGTAGGCCTCTTCGACATCGGCATCGCTGCCGCCGTCACCGCGCGCAGCCTTCTCCAGGATCGGCGTGCGGATCGAGCCCGGGCTGACCGAATTGACGCGGATGCCTGATGCCGCGTAGTCGAGCGCCAGCGAGCGCGTCAGCGTGTGGATGGCGCCCTTGGTCGTGGCATAGGCGGCGACGTTCTGCTGGCAGGCAAAGCCCTGCACCGAGGCGACGTTGACGATGGCGCCGCCTCCGCGCTTGATCATTTCCGGAATGCCGAAATGCGCGGTCAGGTAGATCGAGCCGACATTGACCGTCATCGTTCGGTTCCAGGTTTCCCAGTCGGTGGTCGTCGCCGTGCCATAGGGATGGACGGCGGCTGAATTGACGATGACATCCAGGCCGCCGAACTTCGCGACGCCAGCCGCGACCGCGTCGCGCACCTGATCGGAAACGGCGACGTCGGTGTCGATGACCAGCGCTGCTGCTCCAGTGCTTTCCAGTTGCGCTTTCAATGACGCGTTGGCGGCGCGGTCGATGCCGCAGGCGATGATTGCGGCGCCACCGGCCGCAAGGCGTGTGGCGGTTGCCAGGCCGATTCCGGTCGTCCCGGTCACCAGGGCGACCTTGCCGTCGAAATCCATCATTTCTAAAAACTCCTCCATTTTCTATCGACTCCCATCGGGGTCCAACAATAAGTTGCCAACCTCTCGCAGAAGGAAAGCCGAAAATGGAACAATGCTGGCGCTGGTATGGGCCCGATGATCCGGTGACGCTCGATCATGTCAAGCAGGCGGGCGCCACCGGCGTGGTCTCGGCGCTCCACCATATCTATGACGGCCGGGCGTGGCCTGAGGCCGAAGTGCTGGAGCGCAAGCGCATTATCCAGGAAGCAGGACTGACCTGGTCGGTCGTCGAGAGCATTCCGGTCCACAATTCCATCAAGATCGGCGCGCAGGAACGCGAGCGCTATGCCGGCTATTACCGCGATTCGATCCGCGCGCTGGCCAAGGCCGGCATCGCCACGATCTGCTACAATTTCATGCCGGTGGTGGACTGGACCCGCACCGATCTTGCCTACCGGCTGCCGACGACAGGCTACGCCCTGCGTTTTGATGCCGTTGATTTCGCCGCCTACGATCTGTTCGTGCTGAAGCGCAAGAACGGAGCTGACAGCTACACGCCGGCGCGTATTGCGCAGGCGGAAGCGCGGCTGAAGGAATTGCCGCCCGAGAAGATCGACCAGATCGAGCGCAATCTGATCGCCGGCCTGCCGGCTACAGAGCGCAAGTATGACCGCGACAGTTTTCGCGAGGCGCTTGCGGACTATGACGGAATCGGGCCGAAGGAGTTGCGCGACAACCTCGCGTGGTTCCTGCGCGAGATCATTCCGGTGGCGGAAGAGGAGGGGGTGCGCATGTGTATCCACCCCGACGATCCGCCGTTTTCGCTCTACGGCCTGCCGCGCGTCGTTTCGACCGCCGAGGATGCGCGTTTCATTCTCAATGCCGTCGACAGCCAGGCCAATGGGCTGACGTTCTGCACCGGGTCCTACGGCACGCGCGCCGACAACGACATCGTCGCCATGGTCAAGGAATTCGCCGACCGCATCCACTTCGCCCATCTGCGCAACATCACCATCGAGGATGACGGCTCGTTCTACGAGGCCGAGCATCTCGAAGGCGGCACCGACATGGCGCATGTCATCCTGGCGCTGATGCAGGAGGAGGCGCGCCGCCGCAAGGAGGGCCGCGCCGACTGGCAAATCCCGATGCGGCCGGACCATGGCCACCTGCTCGCCGACGATATCGGCAAGACAAGGATCAATCCCGGCTACTCGCTGATCGGCCGCCTGAAGGGCTTGGCCGAATTGCGCGGCATCATGCGGGCCGTGGAAACGTTTGGGCTGGCTTGAAGGGGCAACGAACTGCGTTCAATGCCGACGCCGGCTCAGCGTGCGTCGCTGTAGATAATGCGGCCGGCGGACGCAAGACACCTCCGATTGCCAGGTTGACAGAAAGCTGACAATGTATCATATCCGGAAAAGCTGACTATGTATCATATTATCTAGCGCTAGGAGAAAGACCGGCAAAGCCGGCGCCCCAGGGAGGGATCGTGGGAGAGGCTATCAGCCAGTGGAGCAATTGGTCGGGCTATGTCACGGCCACGCCGCAGGCTTTTGCCGAACCGCAGAGTCTCGATGAGCTGAGTGGTGCCATTCGCAACTCGCCGGGACCAGTTCGATTTGTCGGCACGGGCCATTCCTTTACGCCGCTGGTCAAGAATGACGGCACCATCCTGTCGCTCGACCGCTTCGAGGGCCTGAGGTCGCACGATCCCGAAAAACTGACGGCGCGGGTCGGCGCCGGCACGAAGATCGGCGCGCTGGCAAAGCTGTTGCACGGCGTCGGCCAGGCGCTGCCGAACATGGGCGACATCGACAAGCAGGCGTTCGGCGGGGCGCTCGGCACCGCCACGCACGGCTCGGGCATCACACTTGGCGCGTACCACACCCAGCTCGAGGCGATGCAGATCGTCGACGGGCGTGGCGCGCTGAAAGAGTTCGACCGTGCCAAGAGCCCCGACATGATCGAAGCCATGGGCGCTTCGCTCGGCGCTTTCGGCGCCGTCACCGAAGTGACGATCCGCAACGTGGCGAGCTACCGGATGCGGCACCGCCGCTGGACGGCGCCGATCGCCGATGTGCTTGCGCAATTCGAAAGCACCATGACGGCGCATCGTTCGGCCGAGTTCTACTACGTGCCGTTTTCGGGCCAGGCGCTGCTGATTGCCAGCGACATCACCGAGGCGCCGGCGACTGTGCGTCCGCCGACGGAAGACGACGATGCGGTGACGACGCTGAGAAAACTGCGCGACTATCTCAGCTGGCTCCCTTGGCTGCGCCGCCGTCTCATCGGCTCGGCCTTCGCCAAGGTGCCGGCCGAGGATTATATCGAGGAGTGGCTGAAGGTCTTCACCTCCGAGCGCAACGTCAAGTTCAACGAAATGGAATACCACCTGCCGTTCGAGGAAGGGGCGGCCGCACTCAGCGAAATCATTGCGCTGCTCGAGACGCGGTTTCCAGAGGTCTATTTTCCGATGGAGGTGCGCGTCGTCGCGCCCGACAATGTCTGGCTCAGCCCCTTCTACAAGCGCCCGACCTGTTCCATCGCCATCCATCACGGCATCGAGCGCGATCCGATGGCGTTCTTCAACGCCGCCGAGCCGATCTTCAGGAAGCGCGGCGGCCGCCCGCATTGGGGCAAGATGCACAGCCTGACATCAAGGGAATTGAGCGCGCTCTATCCGCGCTGGAACGATGCGATGGCGGTCCGCCGCGAGATGGACCCGGACAACCGCTTCGTGTCGCCCTATATTGCCAGGCTGCTCGGCGTCGCGGCATGAGCCTGACCGACACCTATTTCGCGGAAATGTCGGGCGCGCTCAGGGCAGCCGGGATCTTTCAGCCTTGCCTGGTGCTCGATCTCGACCGGCTCGATCACAACATCGCTGCGATCAAGGCGAAGTTCGCCACGGGCCTCGATCTGCGCCTCGTCGACAAGTCGCTGCCATGCCTGCCGCTGATCGACTATATCCGCGCGGCGTTTGCGACCGACAGGCTGATGACCTTTCATCTGCCGATCAGCGCCGAGATGCTGAAAGTGTTTCCCCAAGTCGATCTCCTGTTGGGCAAGCCGATGCCGGTTGCCGGCGCCAGGCACGCGCTGACGAAGGGCGTTCTCGCCGGGCTCGGCGAAGCTACGTCGCGCATCGTCTGGCTGATCGATACCGAGGAGCGGCTGGCCGCCTATGGCTCGCTTGCCGCCGAGCTCGACCGCGAGCTGCGCGTCTGCTTCGAGGTCGATGTCGGCCTTCATCGCGGCGGTATCAGCGATCCCGACTCACTGGCCCGGGCAGTTTTCGCGTTGGCGAATTACCCGCGGCTGAAATGCGAAGGCGTCATGGCCTACGAGGCGCATATCGGCCATATCCCCAAACTACTGGGAGGACCGGCCAAGGCGCGCGTCAAGGCGATCAGCCTGTTTCGCCAGTATGTCGCTTGCCTTGCCGCCGACCAGCGCAAGATCCTCAATCTTGGCGGCAGCAGCACCGCATTGCTCTATGACAGCTGGGTCGGCGCCAATGAATTGTCCATCGGATCGGCTTTTATGCTGCCGACCGATTTCGATGTGCCGAGCCTCAGCCAATTGCGGCCTGCCGCATTCATCGCGACGCCGATCCTGAAAGTGGTCGATGTCCAGGCGCCGGGCCTCGACCAGCGCTCCTGGCTGCTGCAGAAGCTCGGGCTGTTGCCGCGGCGCGGCTGTTTTCTCTATGGCGGAAAATGGATGGCGAAGCCCGTCCATCCCGTGGGGATGAAGACCGACAAGACGTTCGGCTTTTCGACCAATCAGCAATTCATGGCGCTGCCCGACAACGTCAATGTCGGGCCTGACGACTACGCCTTCCTGCGTCCGACGCAGAGCGAATTCGTGCTACAGCAGTTCGGTTCGATCCAGGTCTATTCCGGCGGGAAATTCGTCGAGCAATGGGCCGCACTGCCGTTTTCGTAGAGCAATTCCAGGAAAAGTGTGAAGCGGTTTTCCCACAGGAATTGCGTCAAACAAAGAGATCGAAGTGGAGGAGGATAGGATGGTTGCCAAGGCAGTCAAAACCCAGCCCGTGCAGCCTGAATGGGCAGCCGAACTCGACCTCGCGCTCACCGATCTCGACGCCAGGAAGGACGACTGGGCGCAGACCTCGAATGGCGAGCGGATCGCCTTGCTGCGGCAGGTCAAGGATCACATCCGCGAGGTCGCCGAGGCGTGGGTCAAAACCGCGACGCGCAAGAAGGGCATCCCGACCGGCTCGCCGCTGGAAGGTGAGGAATGGCTGGCTGGCCCGGCGGCGCTGATGGATGGCTGCAACCAGTTCATCCACACGCTGAGCCTGATGGAGGGCAAGAAGTTCCTTGACAATCTGCCGGTTCGCACCTTGCCCAACGGACAGGTGGCTGTGACGGTGGTTCCGAATTCGCTCTGGGACAAGGTGCTGTTCACCGGGCTGAAGGCCGAGATCTGGATGCAGCCCGGCGTGACCAAGGCGAACCTCGCCGCAAACACCGCCTCGGCCTATGACGCGCCGCGCACCAGCCGCAAGGGCAAGATCGGCCTCGTGCTCGGCGCCGGCAACGTCGCCTCGATCGCGCCGCTCGACTGCCTGCACAAGCTGCTCGTCGAACATCAGGTCGTCCTGCTCAAGATGAACCCGGTCAATGATTACCTCGTTGATTTCCTGCGGCCGGCGCTGCGGCCGCTGATCGAATTCGGCGCGCTGCGCATCGTGCGCGGCGGCACCGATGTCGGTGCGTATCTGTGCAACCACGATCTCGTTGACGACATCCACATCACCGGTGCCGCCGCCTCGCATGACGCGATCGTCTGGGGTCCCGGCGAGGAGGGCCGCAAGAACAAGGCGGCGGGCACGCCGCGCAACAGCCGGCGTATCACCTCTGAGCTTGGTGGCGTGGCGCCGACCATCGTGGTGCCCGGCCCATGGTCGAATGCCGACATCGCCTACCATGCCGAACTGATCGCCACACAGAAGCTCAACAATTCCGGTTTCAACTGTATCGCCTGCCAAATGCTCGTGTTGCCCGAAGGCTGGGACAAATCCGACGCGCTTCTGGCGGCCCTCGAAAAGGTGATGCAGAAAGCCCCGTCGCGCCCGGCCTATTATCCCGGCGCGACCGAGCGCCTCGCCGCCTTCGAGGCGCATGCCGACAGCGTACAGAAATTCGAGCGGCCCGGCGGGCCGGCCTGCGTGGTGGTGCCGTTCCGGCCGGGCACGGATACCTATCTCGAAAATGCCGAGGTGTTCGCGCCGGCGCTCAGCGTCATGCGGCTGCCGGCGGGCAATGCGGAATCCTATCTGCGCGCCGCTGTCGCCTACGCCAATGAAAAGCTGCACGGCACGCTTGCCGCCAACATCCTCATCCATCCCAGGACGATCGCCGAGATCGGCCGGCAGCGCTTCGAGGAAATCATTGCCGAACTGCGCTATGGCGGCATCGGCATCAATTCCTGGAGCGGCGTTCTGTTCGCGCTGCTGCGCCCGACCTGGGGTGCTTTCCCTGGCCACACGCTCGACGATGTGCAGAGCGGCATCGGCGTCGTCCACAACACCTATTTGTTCGACAGACCGGAGCGCAGCGTGCTCGAAGCGCCGTTCCGCATCATGCCGAAGCCGGCCTGGTTCCTGACCCACAAAAGGGCACACATGGTCGGCCGCCTGATCACCGAGTTCAACTACCGGCCGAGCCTCATGAAGCTGCCGCGCATCATCTGGAACGCGCTGCGCAGCTAGCAACGAGCATCCGATCTCAAAAACAAAAGCCGGCACAGGAGCTACGACAATGGCTGACGCGGATGCAATCATCGTTGGCGGCGGGCTGGCCGGCCTGGCCGCAGCCGCGGAACTCGGCGATGCCGGCAAGCGCGTGATCATCGTCGAGCAAGAGGGTGGCGGTTTTCTCGGCGGCCAGGCATTCTGGTCGCTCGGCGGCCTGTTTTTGGTCAACACGCCCGAGCAACGCCGCCTGCGCATCAAGGACAGCCGCGACCTCGCCTGGCAGGATTGGCTGGGCTCTGCCCAGTTCGACCGGCCCGAGGACCATTGGCCAAGGAAAGTGGCGGAAGCCTATGTCGATTTCGCCGCCGGCGAGATGCGGCCGTGGCTCTACGCCATGGGCATGCGCTGGTGGCCGGTGGTCGGCTGGGCCGAGCGCGGCGGCGCGCTGGCCAATGGCCACGGCAATTCAGTGCCGCGCTTCCACCTGACATGGGGCACTGGGCCGGGCGTGGTCGCGCCGTTCGAAAGGCGCGTGCGCGAGCACGTCGCCAAAGGGCTGATCACGCTGAAATTCCGCCATCAGGTCAACCGGCTGGTCAAAACCAATGGTGCGGTCACCGGCGTCATGGGTGAAATGCTGGAGGCGTCCAATGTCGAGCGCGGCAAGCAGTCGAGCCGCACGGCCGTCGGCGATTTCGAGCTTTCGGCCGGTGTCGTGATCGTCACCTCGGGCGGCATCGGCGGCAATCATGAGTTGGTTCGCAAGGTTTGGCCGGTCGGGCGGCTGGGGCCAGCGCCGAAGCGTATGGTTGCCGGCGTGCCGCACCATGTCGACGGCCGCATGGTGGCGATCACCCAGGACGCCGGCGGGGCCGTCATCAACGCCGACCGCATGTGGCACTATGTCGAGGGGATCAAGAACTGGGATCCGATCTGGCCGAACCACGGCATTCGCATCCTGTCGGCGCCGTCGCCGCTATGGTTCGATGCTCTGGGACAACGCATGGAGGCGCCGTTCTTCCCGAGCTTCGATTCGCTCGGCACCTTGAAGCGTATCCTGTCGACGGGACACGATTATTCCTGGTTCGTGCTGAGCAAGACGATCGCTTCGAAGGAGTTCGTGCTGTCGGGTTCGGAGCAAAACCTAGACTTTACGGCCAAGGATTGGCGGGCCGTGCTGAAGAACCGGCGCGGCGGCAAGGCGCCACCATCGGTGGCAGCGTTCCTGGAAAAGGGCGAGGACTTCGTCGTCCGCGACAACCTGGCCGACTTGGTCGCCGGGATGAACGCGCTGTCAGGCGACAATCTGCTCGACTACGACGGGCTCAACGCCCAGATCGTGGCGCGCGATCGAGAGGTCGACCATGCCTATACCAAGGATGCGCAGGTCACAGCCATCCGCGGCGCCCGCAACTACATCGGCGACAAGATCTTCCGGGTGACCAAGCCGCACAAGATACTCGATCCCAGGCACGGGCCGCTGATCGCGGTGCGCCTCAAAATCCTGACGCGCAAAACGCTTGGCGGCCTGCACACCAATCTCAATTCGCAGGTTCTCGATGGCAATGGCGCGCCCATTGCCGGGCTCTATGCGGCAGGCGAGGTGGCCGGCGGCGGTGGCGGCGGCTATCACGGCTACAATGCGCTGGAAGGGACATTTCTCGGCAGCTGCATCTTCTCCGGCAGGAACGCAGGCCGGCACGCCGCGGGCAGGTGACGCGGCTGGCGGGCCAAGAAAAGGTCGATGAGAACAGGACATCAGCCATGTCCCAGGATAGCGACCGCTTTCGATCGCTTGCCGCAACCCAGGCGGTCAGCAGTTGCGGCTTGCCGGCGCCGACGGTTCCCATGCGCTGGTGCTCGGCGCTGCGGCCCATCAGAGGCCTGCGTTACGCTGGCGCCACCGCGAAATCGAACCCGAGGTCCTGAAGGCCTGGCCGCAAGGTCGGCCGGGCTACCACTCGGCGAAGGAGCCGTCCTTGTGACGCCAGACCGGGTTGCGCCAGCGGTGGCCTTCCTTGGCGCGTTCCTTGACGTAGTCCTCGTCGATTTCGACGCCGAGGCCGGGACCATCGGGGATTGCGACATAGCCATCCTCGTAGCGGAAGACGTCCTTGTTGGCGGCATAGTCGAGCAAATCGTTTGCGGCGTTGTAGTGGATGCCGAGGCTCTGTTCCTGGATGAAGCAGTTGTAGCTGACGGCATCGAGCTGCAGGCAGGCGGCGAGCGCGATCGGGCCGAGCGGGCAGTGGGGCGCCACCGCAATGTCATAGGCCTCGGCCATCGCTGCGATCTTGCGGCATTCGGTGATGCCGCCGGCATGCGACAGGTCTGGTTGGATGATGTCGACGGCGCCTTGTTCGAACACCGATTTGAAATCCCAGCGGCTGTAGAGCCTCTCGCCGAGTGCGATCGGCGTCGAGCCCAGCGCTGCGATCTCCTTCAGCGCCTCGCGATTTTCGCTCAGCACCGGCTCCTCGATGAACATCAGCCGGTAGGGTTCCAACTCCTTGACCAGCATGCGCGCCATCGGCCGGTGGACGCGGCCGTGGAAATCGACGGCGATGCCAATGTTGGACCCAACGGCCTCGCGCACCATGGCGACTCGTTCGACAGCCGCATCTATTCTGTCATGGCTGTCGACGATCTGCAGTTCCTCGGTGCCATTCATCTTCAGCGCCTGAAAACCGCGCGCCACCACTTCCCTGGCGCCATCAGCCACTTCCGCCGGCCGGTCGCCGCCGATCCAGGAATAGACCTTGATGCTGTCGCGCAGCTTGCCGCCGAGCAGTTCGTGCACAGGCACGCCGAGCGCCTTGCCCTTGATGTCCCACAGCGCCTGGTCGATGCCGGCAATGGCGCTCATCAGGATCGGCCCGCCGCGGTAGAAGCCGCCGCGATGCATCACCGTCCAATGGTCCTCGATCAGGCGCGGGTCCTTGCCGATCAGATAATCGCCAAGTTCCTTGACCGCTGCCTCGACCGTCAGCGCACGGCCTTCGACCACAGGCTCGCCCCAGCCGGTAACGCCGGCATCAGTCTCGATCTTCAGGAACAGCCAGCGCGGCGGGACGATGTAGGTGGTGAGCGAGATGATTTTCATGCTGGTCTCAGTTGTTCTTGAGTTTCTTGGCGCTGACCAGGTCGCGCGCCGCAAGGTCGAGGATCCGGCCTGCCGCCGCACGCGCCGCCGCGGCATCGCGCATGCGCAGCGCCTCGACCACCTCACGGTGCGCCGCCACCGCTTCCATGCGCCGGGCGAGCGAAATGGTCGCCGTTGCTTCGAGCGAGAATTTCAGCCCGGTGTCGATCAGATTGCCGATCTGGCGGAAGATCGGGTTGTGGCTCGCGGCATAGACGATCTGGTGGAAGGTGATGTCCGAGCGCGAGAAGGCGGCGAGATCCTCGCCGGCATTGGCCATGCCGCGCCAGGCGGCTTCGAGATCGGCGATCTCCTGCAGCGTCGCACGAGTCGCCGCCAGTTCAGCTACCAGAGGTTCGATGGCGCGGCGCGTTTCGAGGATGGCGTCGAACAATTTGTCGTCCAGCGCATGCGGCGCGTGCCAGGCCAGCACCTGCGGGTCGATGATGTTCCAGTTGTCCTGTTCACATACAACCGTGCCGATGCGCGGCCGCGACAGCACCAGCCCCTTGGCGGCCAGCACCTTCAGCGCCTCGCGGATGACGGTGCGGCTGACGCCATATTCGACGCCGAGTTCGTTTTCGGTCGGCAGAGACGAGCCGGCGGGATAGCGTCCGGAAAAGATGTCTGAGGCAAGCGCCTTGGTCACATCGGGCATGACGCGCGGGCGGCGGGTGTCGCCTGATGCCTTCTTCGAAGTTTCGGTCACCTCAGCCCTCCTCCAAGGCGGCGAAACCACTGATCTCGCGTCCCCGGCCTTACCGGATGCGGATGATTTGCGCCAGCGATCCCTGGTCAGAGCATGTAGCTCAATTATCATACCAGATCAATTGACGAGTATGATAAAAAGAATTAGAGACTCTGCATCCGGGCTGAGCGCCCGGCCATCGCTGGGAGGTAATCATGCGACTTCTGAAGACCGCGCTCGTCGCGGGCGCGCTTGCCGTGCTGTCCGTCACGACCATCGCTGCATATGCTCAGGACACCAAGATAGGTTTTATCGTCAAACAGCCCGAGGAGCCGTGGTTCCAGGACGAATGGAAGTTCGCCGACCAGGCCGCCAAGGAGAAGGGTTTTACCCTGGTCAAGATCGGCGCCGAGGACGGTGAGAAGCTGATGTCGGCGATCGACAATCTCGGCGCGCAGGGCGCGCAAGGCTTCATCGTCTGCACACCTGATGTGAAACTCGGCCCCGGCATCGTCGCCAAGGCCGCCGCCAACAATCTCAAGCTGATGACCGTTGACGACCGTCTGGTCGGCGCAGACGGCAAGGCCCTGGAAGACGTGCCGCATATGGGCATTTCGGCGACCAAGATCGGCGAGGCCGTCGGCCAGGCGATCGTCGACGAAATGAAGGCGCGCGGCTGGAAGGCCGACGAGGTTGGCGCCATCCGCGTCTCCTATGATCAGTTGCCGACCGCCGTCGACCGGGTCGAAGGCGCCATCTCGGTGCTCAAGGCCAACGGCTTCAAGGCCGAGAACATCTTCGACGCACCTCAGGCCAAGACCGACACCGAGGCTGCGCTGAATGCGGCGACGGTGGTGCTCAACGCCCATGCCGACATCAAGAAGTGGGTCTCCTTCGGCCTCAACGACGAAGCCGTGCTCGGAGCCGTTCGTGCTTCCGAAAGCGTCGGCATCCCGGCCGAAAACGTGATCGGCGTCGGCATTGGCGGCGCGGATTCGGCGATCAACGAGTTCAAGAAGCCGACCGCCACCGGCTTCGTCGGCACGGTGATCATCTCGCCGAAGCGTCACGGCTACGAGACTGCGCTCAACATGTATGACTGGGTCGCCAACAACAAGGAACCCGAGAAGCTCATCCTGACCGCCGGTGCGCTGGCCAAGCGCGACGACTACCAGACGGTCCGCAAGGGTCTCGGCATCGAATAATCCTCCCTGTACAAACAGGCGGCGGCTCACAGTCGCCGCCTGTTTGGCATGGCAAAAGGATAGGCGCCCCATGTCCTTTCTCGACTTCTCGGAAATCACCAAGACCTATCCGGGCGTCAAGGCGCTGTCGGACGTCTCGTTCGGCGTCGACAAGGGCGCCGTGCACGGCCTGATGGGCGAGAACGGCGCCGGCAAATCCACGCTGATCAAGATCCTGTCCGGCGACCAGCATGCCGATGACGGCGAGATCCTCATCGACGGCAAGATGCAAGCCTATGCAACGACGCGAGATGCCTTCGACAATGGCGTCATCGTCATCCACCAGGAACTGCAGCTGGTTCCCGAGCTCACTGTTGCCGAAAACCTCAGCCTCGGCCGCTTCCCCGCCAACGCCGGCATCATCGCCCGTGCCAGGATGCTGGACGATGTTGGCGCCAAGCTGAAATCAGCCGGCATCGACATCGATATCAGCCGCAAGGTCAAGACGCTGTCGATCGGCGAGCGCCAGATGGTCGAGATCGCCAAGGCGATCATGCTCGACGCGCGCGTCATCGCTCTGGACGAGCCGACCTCGTCATTGTCGTCGCGCGAAAGCGAAATCCTGTTTGCCCTGATCGACCGCCTGCGCGGCGAGGGCAAGGTCATCATCTATGTCTCGCACCGGCTGGACGAAGTGTTCCGCCTCTGCGACAGCCTGACCGTGCTGCGCGACGGCAAGCTCGCGGCGCACCATGCGTCGCTGAAAAACGTCACACGCGACCAGGTCGTCGCCGAAATGGTCGGCCGCGAAATCTCCGATATCTGGGGGTTTCGCCCACGCCCGGCCGGCGATGTCCGGCTGAAGGTCGACGCTGTTCGCGGAGTAAAACTGACGACGCCCGCCAGCTTCGAGGCGAGGGCGGGCGAGATCGTCGGCTTCTTCGGCCTGATCGGCGCGGGGCGCTCGGAACTGATGCGGCTGGTCTTCGGCGCCGACCGGCGCTCAGGCGGCACCATCAGCGTCGACGGCAAGGTCGTTCATGCCACCGATCCCCATGACGCGATCCGCGCCGGCATCGTTTTGTGCTCGGAAGACCGCAAGCATGACGGCATCATCCAGGGCCGCTCGATCGAGGAGAACATCAACATCTCGTCGCGGCGTCATCACACGCGCTTCGGGATCCTGAACCGCGCCAGCGAGATCGCCACCGCCGAGACCTTCATCAAGAAGCTCAAGGTGCGCACGCCGTCGCGCAAGCAGGACATCATCAACCTCTCCGGTGGCAACCAGCAGAAGGTCATTCTCGGCCGCTGGCTGTCGGAGCAGGGCGTGCGCGTGCTTATCGTCGACGAGCCGACACGCGGTATCGATGTTGGCGCCAAAGCGGAAATCTACGAGTTGCTCTACCAGCTTGCCGAAGACGGCATGGCGATCGTCGTCGTCTCGTCCGAACTGCCGGAAGTGATGGGCATTTGCGACCGCATCCTGGTGATGTGCGGCGGGCGCATCAGCGCCGAACTCGCCCGCGACCAGTTCGCCGAAAAAGCGATCCTGGCCGCTGCTCTTCCCGATCAGAAAACCCCCGACGCGATCGCATCCTGAGGATCTTTACCATGACCGATCAGTTGAAGAAGATCCTGCTCGGCGAACAGGGCCTCGTCGTCATCTTCATCGTCGCCTTCGTGCTGGTGTCGCTGCTGGTGCCGAACTTCCTCACCGACCGCAACATGCTCGGCCTGCTGCAGTCGGTGGTCACCGTCGGCATTGTCGCCTGCACGATGATGTTCTGCCTTGCCGCGCGTGACTTCGACCTCTCGGTCGGCTCCATCGTCGCCTTTGCCGGCATGGTCGCGGTAATGGCGTCGAACTATACCGGTTCGATCCTGCTCGGGCTTCTCGCGGCAATCGCCTGCGGCGCCTTCGTCGGCTTCATCAATGGCGTCGTCATCGCCAAATTCCGCATCAACGCGCTGATCACGACGCTTGCCACCATGCAGATCGTGCGCGGCCTTGCGCTGATCGCATCCGATGGCCGCGCCGTCGGCATCAACAGCCCGGATTTCTACCAGCTGGCGCTATCCAAGCTGTTCGGCATTCCGACGCCGGTCTGGGTCCTGGCCGTGCTGTTCTGCATCTTCGGTTTTGTCCTCAATCGTACCGTCTTCGGCAAGAACACGCTGGCCATCGGCGGCAACCCGGAGGCCTCGCGCCTGGCCGGCGTCAATGTCGACTGGACGCGCATCTGGATCTTTGCTCTGCAAGGCGTGGTCTGTGGCATCGCCGGCATCCTTTTGGCCTCGCGCATCACGTCGGGCCAGCCCAATGCGGCGGTCGGGCTTGAACTCTCGGTCATCTCGGCCTGCGTGCTCGGCGGCGTCTCGCTTGCCGGCGGCCGGGCCACCATGTCGGGCGTCATCGTCGGCGTGCTGATCATGGGCATTGCCGAAAACGCCATGAACCTGCTCAACATCCCAGCCTTCTACCAGTACATTGTGCGCGGCGTGATCCTGCTGCTTGCCGTTTTGCTCGACAATCTGCGTTCGTCGGCACTGGGCCGGCGCTGACCATCTTGCAGTGGAGTGACAGCCATGGCTGAGCGCCTGTCCGGCAAACGCATCTTCCTCACCGGCGCCGCGCAAGGCATCGGGCTTGCCATCGCCGGGGCCTGCCTGGCCGAAGGGGCAAAACTGTTCCTGGTCGATCGCGACGGCGCGCTGCTGGACAAAACGGTCGCCGGCCTTGCCGCACCGCAGGGCCATGTCGGACATACCGCAGCCGACATCAGCGACGGGGCCGCGATTGCCGCTGCCGTCAGCCGGGCGACCGACGCGATCGGGCCGATCAACGCGCTGATCAACAATGCGGGGATGAATGTGTTCTCGACGCCGCTCGAGGCGACCGAGGAGGAGTGGAATCGCAATTTCGACGTCAACGTCAAGGGCGCCTGGAATTGCAGCAAGGCGGTGCTGCCAGGAATGATCGCAAATGGCGGTGGCGCGATCCTCAACATCGCCTCGACGCACAGCTTCACCATCATCCCTCATACCTTCCCTTATCCCGTGGCCAAGCACGCGCTGCTTGGGCTGACCAAATCGCTGGCGCTGGAATATGCCGGGCAGGGCGTGCGCGTGAACGCGCTGGCGCCCGGTTATGTCGAGACGCAGAAGGCGACCGACTATTGGAACAGTTTTGCCGATTCGGTTGCGGCGCGCGCCAGGACGCTGGCGCTGCATCCCGGCGGCCGCATCGCCTCGGCGCGCGAGATCGCGCTGGCCGCTGTGTTCATGATTTCTGAGGAGTGCCCGTTCATGAACGCGGCGACCCTCGTCGTCGATGGCGGGCTCAGCCAGCTACAGCATCCCGCCTGAACGCTGGAGAGGCTCTATTTCTACGGCGTCGACCGCCGGCTTAATGGCGCAAGCCCTCGCGATCAGAAACGCTCGCGATAGGCGCGCGGATTGGTGCCCAGCACGCGCAAAAAACCGCGCCGCATGGTTTCTTCCGAGCCGAAACCGCAGCGGCGGGCCGTCTGGTTGACGGGCTGGCCCCGCTCCAGCATCCGTCGCGCCGCCTCGATCCGGATCTCCTCGATCGCGCGGGCGGGTGTCCGGCCCGTGGCCTCGCGATAGCGCCGCGAGAAGCTGCGCGGGCTCATATTGGCGTGGTCGGCCAACTGCGTGAGCGACAGGTCGCCGGCCAGATTTTCGAGGATCCAGCCATGCAGCCGGTCGAAGCGCCCGTCGCCTTGCTGCAGCTTGAGGGTTTGGCTGAACTGCGCCTGGCCACCGGGACGTTTCAGGAAGACCACCAATTCGCGCGCCACGGCAAGCGCCGTGTGCCGGCCAAGGTCGGCCTCGACAAGGGAGAGGGCGAGATCGATCCCCGCCGTTACGCCGGCGGATGTCCAGACATTGCCGTCGCGGATGAAGATCGGATCGGGTTCGAGGCGGACCGCGGGAAAGCGCCGGGCGAACTCCGCGCAGCGTCCCCAATGGGTCACCGCGCGGCGGCCGTCGAGCAGGCCAGCCGTCGCCAGCAGCATGGCGCCGCTGCAGACGGAAGCGCTTCGCGTGGCATCGCGCGAGCGGCTGGCAATCCATTCGACCAGCTGGGCATCGTCGCAGGCCGCGTTGACGCCCCATCCGCCGGGGACAAGCAGCGTGTCGATCTCACCTCCGTGGGTTGGCAGCGCCGTGGCCTCCAGCACCAGACCGGCCGAGGTCCTTATCCGGGGCGAGGCGGCGACGACCACGACCTCGTAGGGGGCCGGCTCGCCCGCCTGCCGCTTGAAGTCGTTGGCGCTGGCAAAGACCTGGAGCGGTCCGCTGACGTCGAGGAGCTGGATGTCGGGATAGGCAAGCACTTCGATACGGCGCATCGGGTTTTGGCCTGAAACGAGGGGTGAATGGCAATCGTGCCAAACCATGATGCCGTAGATTGCCCGAAGTCAACCCACGGAGATTTCCATGCCCCTTCGTTTCGGCATCCTCGTATTCCCCGACGTCCAACAACTCGACCTCACCGGCCCATACGAAGTCCTGGCATCGGCCAAGGATGCCGAGGTGGAACTGATCTGGAAGGATCGCAACCCGGTGACGTCATCGACGCGCCTCTCGCTGACGCCAACCGCGACCTTTGACGACTGCCGGCCCCTCGACGCGCTGTGCATTCCTGGCGGGGGCGGGGTCAACGCGCTGCTGGAGGACCAGACAGTCCTCGATTTCGTGTGGGAGCGCGCGGGGCAGGTGCGCTACATCACCTCCGTTTGCAGCGGTGCCCTGGTGCTTGGGGCGGCCGGACTGCTGAGGGGCAAGCGCGCGACCACGCACTGGTATGCGCATGATTTCCTTGAGGAGTTCGGAGCGATCCCGGTCGACGAGCGTATCGTCGAAGACGGCAAGCTCATCACCGCCGGCGGCGTCACTTCGGGGATCGACTTCGGCCTGGCGCTGGTTGCGAGGCTGCTTGGACAGGAGGAGGCCGAGATCGTGCAGCTCTCGCTCGAATACGCCCCGGCTCCTCCCTTTCGGTCCGGCACGCCCGCCGAGGCGTCGCCTGCGGTGCTGGCGCAGGCAAAAAAGCGCCTCTCTGGTTCGAGGCGGGTTCGCGAGGCAATCTTCGCTCGCTGGCGCGAGGCTCGCGCCGCCGCTGCGCCGGCGCGCATCCACGGCTGAAGCAGCAAGGCCGAAGGTGCATCCCCTGGCCCTTCGGCCTTGCTGCGTTTCCACTGTTGACAGGTCCCTTCGTCTGTGCAGAAATTGGTTGGACCATTGAACCACTTCGGTAATAGCCCCGGTGACCGAATTCAGCCTTCCGCCGATCCAGACGACGGCCCGCGACGACGCGGTGCTGAAGGCGTTGGCCGGCTTCGTCATGCGCGAGAAGCTGGAACCCGGTGAGAGGCTGCCGACCGAACGCATCCTCGCTGAGCGTCTGAAGGTCAGCCGCAACACGGTGCGCGAGGCGCTGACGCGCTGGGAAGGGCTTGGCCTGGTCGAGCGCCGGCAGGGCTCGGGCACCTATCTCAAGGCCGCCGTCTCGCTCGACATGCTGCACATGCCGCTGACGCTTGCCGGCGGCAATGATTTCACCGGCCTGATGCGCACGCTGGAAATCCGCCGCGCGCTGGAAGCGGAAGCCGCCGCCCTTTGCGCCATTCGTGCCGACAAGGACGACCTCGCCGAGATCGAGCGCAAGCTCGACATCATGGAGGAAGAGTTTCTCAGCCGCGCCGGCATGTCGTCGGAAGAGGACTGGGAATTCCATCAGGCGATCTACCGCGCCTGCGGCAATCCGCTGTTCGAGCAGATTATCGCCGCCATGCACGAACTGTTCCACCGCTTCTGGGAACATCCGCTCGGCGTGCGCGATTTCGGCCACGCAAGCTTTCCCTACCACCGCACCATGTTCGACTGCATCGCCGCGCACGATCCGGAAGGCGCCCGGGCCGAAGCGCTGAAGCTGATCGCCACGGTCGAGGACGATTTGAAGCGCGGCGCCGCCAACCTCAAACTTTCGGTCCGCACATGAACGAGCACAGCTTCGACCCAGGCATTTCCGGCAGCGACTATCTCGCCGAGGCGGCGACGCTTCTGGCGCATGACGACCCGTTCCCCGGCAATGCGGTGGTGCCGCCGATCTACCAGACCTCGCTGTTCACCTTCGCCAGCTATGCCGACATGGTCGACACCTTTGCCGGGCGCAGGAAACAGCCGATCTATTCGCGCGGCGACAATCCGACGGTGATGGAATTCGAGTCGCGCGTCGCAGCGCTTGAAGGTGCTGAAGCCGCACGTGGTTTTTCGAGCGGCATGGCTGCGATCAGCGCGACGTTGCTGGCTTTCGTCGGCGCAGGCGAACGCATCCTTGCGGTGCGCAATTGCTATGGCGACGCCTACCGACTGTTCGAGCGGCTGTTTCCGCGCCTGCATATCAAGGTCGACTATGTCGACGGCTCCGATCCGGATGCGGTGGCCGCGGCACTTCCCGGTGCGAAACTGCTCTACCTGGAAAGCCCGACCTCGATGATGTTCGAGCTGCAGGATCTCGAACATCTGACGCGGCTGGCGAAAGAGCAGGGCATCGTCACCACAATCGACAATTCCTGGGCGACGCCGGTGTTCCAGAAGCCGATCCTGCACGGCGTCGATCTGGTGCTGCACTCGGCCTCGAAATATCTCGGCGGCCACAGCGATACCGTCGCCGGTGTGGTGGCGGGCTCGGCCGCCCATATCAAGCACATCAACGACCAGACCTACTCGCAGCTTGGCGCAAAGCTGTCGCCCTTCGAGGGCTGGCTGCTGTTGCGCGGCCTGCGCACGCTGCCGCTGAGACTGCCGCATCACATGAAGAGCGGGCTCATCATCGCCGAGCGCTTGAAGGCGCATGACAAGGTCGAGCGGGTCAATCATCCCGCCTATTCCAACCATCCCGGCAAGAAGACGCTTGCCGGCTATGCCGGGCTGTTCTCCTTCGAGGTGACGGAGGATGTCGACATTCCCGCTTTCGTCGATGCGCTGAAATTTTTCCGCATCGGCGTCAGCTGGGGCGGTCATGAAAGCCTCGTCGTGCCGGCAAAGGCCTCGCTCGAGCAGACACCGGGTCTCAATTCGATGGCGCGCTTCGGCGTCAGCCCCCGAACCATCCGCTTCAATGTCGGATTGGAAAGCGTCGAAGACCTCTGGGCCGACATCGGCCAGGCCTTCGACAAAGCAAAAAAATGACTGGGTTCAAAATGGGAGTTCTGAACATGAAACGACTGAGCATCATGCTTGCCACCGCTGCCGGCCTGGCGATGTCCGCCAGCGGCGCATTGGCCGACACCACCCTCAAGCTGGTCGAGGTCATCACCAGCCCGCAGCGCACCGAATTCCTGAAGAAGCAGATCGCCGAGTTCGAGGCCGCCAATGCCGGCGTCAAGGTCGAGGTGGTCTCGCTGCCCTGGGGCCAGGCGTTCGAGAAATTCCTGAACATGGTGCAGGCCGGCGATACGCCCGACATCGTCGAGATGCCGGAGCGCTGGATGGGCCTCTACGCCACCAACGGCCAGCTCGAGGATCTCGGTCCCTACATGGCCAAATGGGATGATGCCAAAACGCTCGGCGACCGCGCCAAGCAGTTCGGCTCGACCGTCAACAACACCCAGTTCATGATCCCGTACGGCTACTATGTGAATGCGCTGTTCTGGAACAAGAAGCTGTTCAAGGAAGCCGGTCTCGACGGTCCGCCGGCGACGCTCGACGACTTCATCGCCGACTCCAAGAAGATCTCGGCCATTCCAGGCAAGTACGGCTATTGCTTGCGCGGTGGGCCGGGCGCCTTCAACGGCATGCACATGTTCATGAACATCGCCGCCGGCAAGGGCGGCTACTTCAACGAGGACGGCACCTCGACCATCAACGAGGAGGGCTCGGTCAAGGGCCTGCAGATGCTGGCCGACATGTACAAGGACGGGCTGGCGCCCAAGGATGCGGTGAGCTGGGGCTTTAACGAGACCGTCACCGGCTTCTATTCCGGCACCTGCGCCATGCTCAACCAGGATCCGGATGCGCTGATCGGCATTGCCGACAAGATGAGTGCCGACGATTTTGCCGTGGCGCCGCTGCCTGTGGGGCCAAGCGGCAAATCCTATCCGACGCTGGGCTATGCCGGCTGGGCGATGTTCGCCAATTCGCAGCACAAGGACGATGCTTGGAAGCTGATGGCGACGCTGTTGTCGCCCAAGGACAATCTCGAATGGGCCAAGGAAGTCGGCGTCGTGCCGATCCACAATGGCGCCGACCAGGATGCCCACTTCAAGACCGAGCAGTTCAAAGGCTGGTTCACCGAACTCAGCGACACTTCCAAATATGAAATGGTGACGCCGCCGACACATCTGGAGAACCTCGGCAATTTCGTCGACCAGGTGGCGATCAAGAATTTCCAGGAAGTGCTGCTCGGCCAGAAGTCGGCCAAGGACGTTGCCGATCAATGGGCCGCGTTCCTGACCAAGGAACAGCAGGACTGGCTGGCCAAGAACAAGAAGTAGTTCTTCCACCTTCTCCCCGTTTACGGGGAGAAGGTGGCCCGAATGCATGTCGCCCAAAAGTGCGTAGCGGTTTTGGGACAACGACATGCATAGACAGGCCCGGATGAGGGGCAGCGCGAGCACCCCAAGGCTGGCGCCGCCCCTCATCTGCCTGCCCGTCCTCCGCAGCAGCTGCGCTGCAGAGGGTGGACCGGCATCTTTCTCGTGAGCGGGTAGGACGCTTGTCGCCAATCCCGGCGCTCCTCCAGGAGACGATTTAGCACCCAATGACCTACGCCGTGTCCGAAATACGATCCGCCGGCCGGCCGCGAAAGAAGCGGCTGACGCATGCAGCAATCGAGCCCTGGCTTTATCTTTCGCCGGCGATCGTTCTGCTGGTCGTGGTGCTGCTGGTGCCGCTGATCATCGGCATCAGCTATTCGTTCCGGAAGTTCTCCGCCTTCAAATCCGAATATGTCGGTCTAGGCCAGTATCAGGCGATGCTGACCGACCAGGTGCTGGGGCAGGCGCTGGTCAACACGCTGTGGTGGACCGTCGCCAGCCTGTTCTTCCAGTTCTTCCTCGGCCTGGGTCTGGCGTTGCTGCTCGACAAACCGTTTGTCGGGCGCAAGTTCGTGCAGGCGGTGGTGTTCCTGCCCTGGGCGGTGCCATCTTTCCTGTCGGGCCTGACCTGGGCGTGGCTGTTCAATCCGATCATCGGACCACTGCCGCATTGGCTCTTCACGCTCGGGCTGAAGGCCGAGCCGACCAATGTGCTGTCCGATCCGGCCACCGCCATGTGGGGGCCGATCATCGCCAACATCTGGTTCGGCATTCCGTTCTTCGCCATCACTCTGCTGGCGGCGCTGAAGTCGATCCCGTCGGAACTGCATGAGGCGGCCGCAATCGACGGCGCTTCGCCCTGGCAGCGCTTCACCAAGGTGACGCTGCCGTTCCTGGCGCCGACCATCGTCATCACCGTCATGCTGCGTACGATCTGGATCGCCACCTTCGCCGATCTGATCTTTGTCATGACCGAGGGCGGGCCGGCAGGCTCGACCAGCACGGTGCCGGTCTACATCTATGTCAGTGCCTTCAAGTCGCTGGACAAGGGCTATGCCTCCGCGGTGGCGGTGCTGCTACTGGTACTGCTCATCGCCTATGCGATCGCGCTGATCGCCATCCGCCGGTTGCTGGTGAGGCACGTCTGATGATTGCCGGACGCTCTACCTCCTCGCGCATCTTCAGCGGCGTCGGCCTCTACGCGGCGATTGCCGCCTATATGATCTTCGCCCTGTTCCCGATCTTCTGGACGCTGAAGATTTCGGTGACGCCGGAGCGGCTGCTCTATTCCGAGGGCATCACGCTGTGGCCGTCGCAGACGACCTTCCGCAACTTCATCACTGTCCTGGAAGCCTCTGATTTCCCCCGCTATTTCCTCAACAGCGTCATCGTCTCGGTGTCGACCGCGGCGCTCGTCACGGTCATCGCCACCCTCGCCGGCTACGCCATGTCGCGCTTCACCTTTCGCGGCAAGGCGACACTGGCGATCATGCTTTTGCTGACGCAAACCTTCCCGCTGGTGATGGTCATTCCGCCGATCTACCGCGTCATGGGCGAGCTTGGCCTGACCAACAGCCTGGTCGGTCTGATCATCATCTACACGGCCTTCAACACCGCCTTCGCCACCTTCCTGATGCAGTCCTTCTTCGACGGCATTCCGAAGGATCTGGAGGAAGCGGCGATGATCGACGGCTGCACGCGGGCGCAGGCGATGCGCAAGGTGATCGTGCCGCTGACCTTGCCCGGCATGGGCGCCACGCTTGGCTTCGTCTTCACCGCCGCCTGGAGCGAATTGCTGTTCGCGCTGATGCTCATTTCCAGCGACGACCAGAAGACGTTTGCCGTCGGCCTGCTCACCTATATCGGCAAGTTCGCCGTCGACTGGGGGCAGATGATGGCGGCGTCGATCCTGGCGCTGATCCCGGTCTGCATCTTCTTCGCCTTCCTGCAACGCTATCTCGTCACCGGCCTCACCGCCGGCGCGGTCAAAGGATAATCGATGGCTTCCGTCACGCTGCAAAACGTCGAGAAGGACTACGGTTCGCTGCGCATCCTGCACGGCGTCGACCTCGAAATCGCCGATGGCGAGTTCGTCGTGCTGGTCGGCCCGTCCGGCTGCGGCAAGTCGACCCTTTTGCGCATGATTGCCGGGCTGGAGGAAGTGTCGGGCGGCGAGATCCATATCGGCGATCGGCTGGTCAACGATGTCGCGCCGAAGGACCGCGATATTGCCATGGTGTTCCAGTCCTACGCGCTCTATCCGCACATGGACGTGTCGTCGAACATGGGCTTCAGCCTGCTTTTAAAGAAGGCGGAGAAGACGACGATCGACGGCAGGGTAGGGGCGGCGGCCAAGCGCCTCGGCCTCGACAGTTTCCTCGGACGTCTGCCCAGGCAACTGTCCGGCGGCCAGCGCCAGCGCGTCGCCATGGGCCGCGCCATCGTGCGCGATCCCAAAGTGTTCCTGTTCGACGAACCGCTCAGCAATCTCGACGCCAAATTGCGCGTCCATATGCGCGCCGAGATCAAGGCGCTGCACCAGCAGCTCAAGACCACATCGGTCTATGTCACCCACGACCAGGTCGAAGCCATGACTATGGCCGACCGCATCGTCGTCATGCATGACGGTTACGTCCAGCAGGTCGGCCATCCGCTCGAACTCTACGATCGGCCGATCAACACTTTTGTGGCCGGCTTCATCGGCTCGCCCGGCATGAATTTCTTTCCAGCGACAGTCGCCAAGGGCGGCAAGGTGGATGCGGTGCTGGCCGACGGCCAGAAGCTCAGATTGCCTGATGGCTTGCCATCGAAGGATGGCGATGTGCTCACCGTCGGGCTACGGCCGGAGCACATCCAGCTTGCCGACGATGGTCCGCTCAAGGCAGAAGTCGAGGTGGTCGAGCCGCTCGGCCTGTCGACGCAGTTCTATGTCCGGCTCGCCAACCAGCTGGTTTGTGTCTTCGTCATGGGACGCAGCACTATCCGACCGCGCGATACGGTGCGGCTGTCTGCCGATCCGGCGGCGCTGCATCTATTCGATCCCGCAAGCGGCAACCGCATCGGGTAATCCTATCGAAGGCTGCCCAGGCTGGCATACATGCCGGTGGTACGGAACTGCGTCGGGTTGATGCCGTAGAGCCGGCGGAAGACTTTCGAGAAATAGTTGGCGTCCTCGAAGCCGCACAGGATGGCGACCTCCTTGACCGGCAGGAAATCGGCTTTGGTTAGCAGCTTCGCCGCCCGCTGCAGCCGCTGCTGCAGCACGAACTCGGCCGGCGGAACGCCTTCGCTCTCGGCGAAGCAGCGCGAGAAATGGGCGCGGCTGAGGCCGCTGATCTGGACGAGCTCGGCCACGGGCAAGGGCTTGTCGAGATTGGCGTTGATATGATCGATGACCGGCTGCATGACGCTCTGTTTCTCAGTGAAGGCGTGCGAGCCGAAGACATCGTCGTAAAGCGCCATCGCCGCCTCATAGGCGATTGCCGAAGCAGCGCCAGGCGAAGCGCCACCCTTGATCAGGCGCAGGCTGCAATCGGCGAGATGATCGATCGTCTCCGGCTGCAGCCGAAACACCGGGCCGGAGACGCTGAGTATGGATTTGTGGACGCGCAGCGCCTCCTCGCCATTCATCGAGATCCAGAAATATTCCCAGCGGTCGCCCTTCTCCAGCCAGTAGCGATGGTTGTGTGGCACCAGCACCAGCAGCGTGTCGTTGGCCTGCAGGCGGTAGTTGCGGTTCTCGTAGCGCAGCTGGCCGGTGCCGCTGATCGTGTGCTGCAGCACGGTGAACGGTGTCTGGCCGCGCTTGCGCCCATCCCAGTCATAGGTCACGCCCTCGCGTACTTCATAGCCGGTGCTGGTTGGCATGGCATGCAGGCGCTGGCGGCCGCGCGGCAGCGAGATGGTGCGCATCAACTGTCCGTTGGCGATCAGATCATGCAGCACAAAATTACCCTCGAAAGCATAATCGTTCTCTGGCCGCGCCCTGGAATAACGGCATAATCCAAATCCTGAGAACGCGAAAGACCCGCGGTCGAGGAGCGGGCGGGGAGGAGAACGAGCCGGAATTCCGGCTCGAATGGCATGCGCGCCGAGGCGAGCCGCCATTCCCTTTCCTGTTGCTCCTTACCCGGCATTTCGAATGCATCGAGGTGAGGTGATGAGTTTCAAAATCGCTATTATCGGCGCCGGCAGCGTCGGCTTCACCAAGAAGCTGTTCACCGATATTTTGTGCGTCCCGGAATTCAGCGACATCGAATTCGCGCTGACCGATCTCAGCGAACACAATCTGCAAATGATCAAGGCGATCCTCGACCGCATCGTCGAGGCCAACAAGCTGCCGACCAGGGTGACGGCGACGACCGACCGCCGCAAGGCGCTGGAAGGCGCGCGCTACGTCATCAGCTGCGTCCGGGTGGGCGGGCTCGAAGCCTATGCCGACGATATCCGCATTCCCTTGAAATACGGCATCGACCAGTGCGTCGGTGACACGATTTGCGCCGGGGGCATCCTCTACGGCCAGCGCAACATCCCGGTCATCCTCGACTTCTGCAAGGATATATTGGAGGTCGCCGAGCCAGGCGCCAAATTCCTCAACTATGCCAACCCGATGGCGATGAACACCTGGGCGGCGATCGAATATGGCAAGGTCGATACGGTCGGCCTCTGCCACGGTGTCCAGCACGGCGCCGAACAGATCGCCGAAGTGCTCGGCGCCAAGTCGCACAGCGAACTCGATTATGTCTGCTCCGGTATCAACCACCAGACCTGGTTCATCGATTTGCGGCTCAACGGCCGCAAGATCGGCAAGGACGAACTGGTGGCTGCCTTCGAGGCGCATCCGGTCTATTCGCAGCAGGAAAAGCTGCGCATCGACGTGCTGAAGCGCTTCGGCGTCTACTCCACCGAAAGCAACGGTCATCTCTCCGAATATCTGCCCTGGTATCGCAAGCGGCCGGACGAAATCACCCGCTGGATCGACATGTCCGATTGGATCCATGGCGAGACCGGCGGCTATCTTCGCTACTCCACGGAAACCCGCAACTGGTTCGAGACGGAATATCCGCAATTCCTCGAAGCGGCGTCGAAGCCGCTCGACGTATCGAAGCGCTCGAACGAGCATGCCAGCCATATTCTCGAAGCGCTGGAGACGAACCGCGTCTATCGCGGCCACTTCAACGTCAAGAACACCGGCATCATCACCAATCTGCCGCAGGACGCGATCATCGAATCGCCCGGTTTCGTCGATCGCTTCGGCATCAACATGGCGTCAGGCATCACGCTGCCGGAAGCCTGCGCGGCCACCTGCATGGCTTCGATCAACGTTCAGCGCATGTCGGTGCATGCGGCTGTTACGGGCGACATTGACCTGCTCAAGCTCGCGGTGCTGCACGATCCGCTGGTGGGTGCGGTGTCGACGCCGGAAGAGGTCTGGCAGATGGTCGACGAGATGGTCGTCGCCCAGGCGCGTTGGCTGCCGCAATACGCCGATGCCGTGCCGGCCGCCAAGGAGCGGCTTTCGAAATCGATGGTGAAAACCCGCGACTGGGCGGGTGCGGCGCGGCGCAAAGTGCGCTCGATCGAGGAACTGCGCGCCGAAAAAACGGCCCTGAAACAGGCCGGCTGAGAATGCTGGCAGGCGGACAGCGGGAGGCCGGTTCGCCAATCAGCCGTCATGAATAGATGCGGCAGCAGCAGACGTCGAAACATCTGGGAGGAACACAATGAGGAACTTTCGTGGAATTGGCATTCTCGCCGGTCGAAGAATTGGCATTCTCGCCGGGCGAAGAATTGGCATTCTCGCCGGGCTGGCGCTGAGCGTCTCGGCATCGGCGCTTGGCAGTGCATACGCGTCCGAGCCGACCACGCCGCCGGCGCCGGCGGCGTTTCCCGCCGAGGGCAAGATCAAATACGTCGCCCGCGATTCCATCCTGGAGTTCAAGGCGCTGCCCGAATATCACGAGCCCGAGTGGGTCACCGAGAAATACGTCAAGACTGGCAAGCTGCCGCCGGTCAAGGATCGCCTGCCGAAGGAGCCGCTGGTGTTCAAGACCGGCAACATGCCGGACGGCATCGGCGTTTATGGCGACACCATGCGCCACGTCATTGGCGGCCGGCCGGAAGGCTGGAATTATGGCGCCGGGCAGACCCAAGGATGGGGCGGCATCGACATCGGCCTTTCGGAATGCCTGACGCGCACCGCGCCTTTGTTCCAGGTCGAGGCCAAGGACACCGAGCCGCTGCCCAACCTCGCCAGGAGCTGGGACTGGTCGAAGGATGGCCACACGCTGACCATGCACCTGGTCGAAGGCGCCAAATGGTCTGACGGCGTTGCCTTCAATGCCGACGATGTCATGTTCTACTGGGACGATGAGGTCGTCGACCCCAATGTCTCGCCGTTGAACGGCGCCACAGCGGAAACCTTCGGTGTCGGCACGACGCTGAAGAAGGTCGACGACTACACCGTCGAGTGGACCTTCAAGGACGCCTTCCCCAAACAGTATCTCTACGCCATGGCCTATGGCACCTTCTGCCCCGGCCCGGCGCATGTCCTCAAGCCGCAGCATCCGAAGTACTCGAAGAATACCTACGAGCAGTTCAAGAACGCGTTCCCGCCGGAATATATGAACATTCCGGTGATGGGCGCCTGGGTGCCGGTGGAATATAGGCCCGACGACATCATCGTCTTGCGTCGCAATCCCTACTACTGGAAGGTCGACGAGAAGGGCAACCAGCTGCCCTATCTCAACGAACTGCACTACAAGCTGTCGACCTGGGCCGACCGCGACGTGCAGGCGGTGGCAGGGGCCGCCGACTTCTCCAACCTCGAGCAGCCGGAGAATTTCGTCGCTTCGCTGAAGCGAGCGGCGGACAAGGACGCGCCGGCCCGGCTCGCCTTTGGCCCGCGCCTGATCGGCTACAATCTGCGCATGAACTTTTCCGCCAATGGCTGGGGCAATCCCGACGAACGCGGCCAGGCGATCCGCGAGCTCAACCGCAATGAGGACTTCCGCAAGGGCATCACCATGGCGCTCGACCGCAAGGCGCTCGGCGACTCGCTGGTCAAGGGGCCGTTCACCGCCATCTACCCCGGTGGCTTTTCCTCGGGCACCAGCTTCTATGACCGCAACTCGACCGTCTACTATCCCTTCGACATCGAGGGCGCCAAGGCGGAACTGGCCAAGGCTGGTCTCAAGGATACGGATGGCGACGGCTTCGTGAACTTCCCGGCCGGGACCGCCGGCGGCAAGAATGTCGAGATCGTGATGCTGGTCAACAATGACTACGGCACCGACAAGAGCCTCGCCGAAGGCGTCGTCGGCCAGATGGAAAAGCTTGGCATCAGGGTCGTGCTCAACGGCCTCAACGGCACCCAGCGTGATGCCTCGCAATATTCCGGCCGCTTCGACTGGCTGATCAGGCGCAACGAGCAGGAGCTGACTTCCGTCGTGCAGAATACCGTGCAACTCGCGCCCGTCGGACCCAAGACCAGCTGGGATCACCGCGCGCCCGAAAGCGGCGTGGTCGACCTGATGCCGTTCGAAAAGGAGCTTGTCGACATCGTCAACAAGTTCGTCTCCTCGTCAGACAATGACGAGCGCGCCAGCCTGATGAAGACGTTCCAGAAGATCTCGACGGAGCATGTCTACAATATTGGACTGACCGAATATCCCGGCGCCCTGATCATCAACAAGCGCTTCTCCAACATCCCGCAGGGAACGCCGATCTTCATGTTCAACTGGGCCGAGGATTCGATCGTGCGCGAACGCGTCTTCGTCGCCGCCGACAAGCAGCAGAAATACGAACTCTTTCCCGACCAGCTTCCCGGCAAGCCCGGCGACAAGGGTCCGACGAACTGAGTTTCCTCCCCTGGCTGACGCCCGGCCGCGCTGCGCGCGCGGCCGGGACGGAGTAAGGTCAGCGGCAACAGATTAGATCCAAGGAGGAGAAACGGTCCGATGCTGCGATTCCTGGCCATGCGCATAGCATCGGCGGTGCCGGTCATGGTCATCCTGAGCCTGGTCACCTTTGCCATCATCCAGGCGCCGCCGGGCGACTATGCCGACTATATCCGTTCGCAGCTCATCAACCAGGGCGGGGCGTCTTTTGCCGAAGCCGACGCGCAGGCGCAGGCCTATCGGGTCGAGCACGGCCTCGATAAACCGCTGCCCGTCCAGTACCTGAACTGGGTCGCCGGCATCATCACCCGCGGCGATTTCGGCTACAGCCTCTATTACAACAAGCCGGTCGCCGCAGTGGTCGGCGAGCGGCTGCCGCGCACGCTGCTGCTGGCATTGGTCTGCCATCTGCTGGCGTCGGTGCTCGGCATCACCTTCGGCATCTGGGCGGCGACCAGGCAATACACATGGATCGACTCGGTGCTGTCGGCCATCTCCTTCCTCGGCATGACGGTGCCGCGCTTCCTGATGGCGCTGATCATCGTCTATCTCCTGGTCTTCCAGTTCAACGTGTCGGAGATCGGCAGCTTCTTCTCGCCGCAATATGGCGGCGCGCCGTGGTCGTGGGCGAAATTCGCCGACCTCGTCAAGCATGTCTGGCCGGTGGTGGCGATCGCCACCTTCGGCGGGCTCGCCTACAATATGCGCGTCATGCGCGGCAATCTGCTCGATACGCTGAACGCGCAATATGTCGAGACGGCCAAGGCCAAGGGCCTGACCGGCAGCGCCGTCGTCATGCGCCATGCCGTGCCCAACGCACTGCACCCGCTCATCATGTATCAGGGCGTGGTGCTGCCCTACATGCTGACCGGCGAGATCGAGACGGCGATCATCTTTGCGCTGCCGACGGTCGGGCCCGCCATCGTCGGCTCGATGGCGGTCGGCGACGTTTATGTCACGGCGACCTTCATGATGGTGCTGTCGGCAACGCTGATCGTCGGCAACATCATCGCCGACATGCTGCTCGCGCTGCTCGATCCGCGCGTACGCCAGTTCAGGGAGAGCTAGATGCTGGCGCGTGACCCATCCCCGCCGCCGCCCCCGGCTGAAGCAACCGCGATTGCGACCCCACGCGGCAATGAGAGCTATATGGCGCTGGTCTGGCGCCGGCTGAGGCGCTCCTGGACCGGCATGGCCGGGCTGATCCTTGTCGTGCTTCTGGTGCTGATGGCGCTGTTTGCCGATTTCTTCGCGCCGATGGACCCCAAGGTGACCGATGTCGCTTTCGCCCCGCCGCAAGTGATGAGTTTTCACGACAGAGACGGGAATTTCGTGCTCCAGCCGCGGGTCTATGCGCTGGCGGATTCTGCAGACCTCGACCCGGTCACCTTCCAGCCGGTCGTCGGGCCGGATTACGAGCATCCGCGCCTGCTCGGCTTCTTCGTCAAGGGCGCCGACTACCGGCTGCTTGGCCTGATCCCCGCCAACCGGCATTTCTTCGCTTCGGCCGACGGCCAGCCGGTGCATTTTCTCGGCACCGACAAATTCGGCCGCGATGTGTTGTCGCGCGCCATCCAGGGCTCGCGCGTCTCGCTGATGATCGCGCTGACGGTGGTGTTCATCATCACCGTCATCGGCACCACAGTCGGCATGGTCTCGGGCTATTTCGGCGGCCGCTTCGACGTCTGGATGCAGCGCTTTGTCGAGCTGGTGCTCGCCTTCCCGCAATTGCCGCTCTATCTTGCGCTGACGACGCTGATCCCGGTGACCGCGCCGACCAACGTCTTCCTCGCCTTCGTCATCATCGTCATGTCGGCGCTGGGCTGGGCGCAGATGTCGCGCGAGGTGCGCGGCAAGACGCTGGCGCTGGCGCGGATCGACTATGTGCGAGCTGCCATGGCGGTTGGCGCCACCGACATGCGTATCATCATGCAGCACATTTTCCCCAATGTGATGAGCCACGTCATCGTCGCCGTGACGATCGCGATCCCGACGGTGGTACTGCTCGAAGCCTTTCTCGGCTTCCTCGGCTTCGCCGTGAAACCGCCGCTGATCTCATGGGGGCTGATGCTGCAGGACACGGCTACCTATTCGGTCATCGGCACCTATCCGTGGATCCTGTCGCCGGTCGGCTTCGTGCTGATCACCGTCTTTGCCTTCAACGCGCTGGGCGACGGCCTGCGCGATGCCGTCGATCCCTATTGAGGTGGCCGGGATGACCGTAGCGCTCGCAGCCACCTTCGCACCAGCCGTCCGGCTCGACCATGCCGGCCGCCACGACCAACCCATCATCGATGCCCGCAACATCGAGGTCGCCTTCAAGGTCGAGCACGGCGTCGTCGACGCGGTGAAGGATGTCTCGTTCCAGCTCTATCGCGGGGAGACGATCGCCATCGTCGGCGAGTCCGGTTCCGGCAAGTCGGTGACGGCGCGCGCCGTCATGGGGCTCTTGTCAAAGCGGGCCACCGTGTCGCCGAAATCCACCATCGACTATTGCGGGCAGGACATACTGAAATTCCCCGAGAGCGCCCGGCGCAAGTTGCGCGGCAATCGCATCTCGATGATCTTCCAGGAGCCGATGAGCTCGCTCAACCCGATCTATACGGTCGGCAGTCAGATCGTCGAGGCGATCAGAGTGCATCGAAAGGTCAGCCGCAAGCAAGCCTGGGCGCGGGCGCTCGAGCTTTTGCGGCATGTCCAGATCCCCGAGCCGGAAGCGCGCATCAAGCAGTATCCGCACCAGATGTCGGGCGGGCAGCGCCAGCGCGTGATGATCGCCATGGCGCTCGCCAACGACCCCGATGTGCTGATCGCCGACGAGCCGACGACAGCGCTCGACGTCACGGTCCAGGCGCAGATCCTCAATTTGATCCGCAATCTGCAAAAAGAACTCAGGATGGCGGTCATCCTGATCACCCACGACCTCACCGTGGTGCGGAAATTCTCGGACTATGTCTATGTCATGCAGCATGGCGAGATGTGCGAGCACAACGTTACCGAGCGGCTGTTCGCCGACCCGCAGCATGCCTATACCAAGCGGCTGCTCGCTTCAGAGCCGCACGGCAAGCCGCAGCCGCTGCCGGAAAACAGCGGCACCATCCTCGAGGCCCGCAATATGCGCGTCTGCTTCATGCTGCGCCATGGCAGCTTCCTGAAGCCGGACTGGCGCGAGCTGGTCGCCGTCGACGATCTCGGCCTGAAGCTTTGCCGCCACGAGACACTGGGGCTGGTCGGCGAATCCGGCTCCGGCAAGACCACGTTCGGTCTCGCCTTGCTCAAGCTCACCGAGGCCAAGCGCGGCGAGGTCAGCTTCGACGGCCAGCCGATCCACGGCCTGTCGCGCGCCGGGATGCGGCCGCTGCGCTCGCGCATGCAGGTCGTTTTTCAGGATCCGTTCTCGTCGCTTAACCCGCGTATGACGATCGGCCAGATCATCGAGGAAGGGCTGGTCGTCAACAGGATCGGCGCGACACGGCGCGAGAGGGTCGGTCGGGTGCGCGACGCCCTGGTCAGCGCCGGCATGCCCGGCGATATCCTGTCGCGGTTCCCGCACGAATTTTCCGGCGGCCAGCGGCAGCGCATCGCCATTGCCCGAGCCATCGCGCTGGAGCCCGAATTCATCCTGCTCGACGAACCGACATCGGCGCTCGACCTTTCGGTGCAGGCGCAGATCATCGACCTGTTGCGCAAGCTGCAGGACGAACGCGGCCTTAGCTATCTCTTCATTTCGCACGACCTCAAGGTCGTGCGCGCGCTCTGCCACCGTGTCATCGTCATGCAGAACGGCAAGATCGTCGAACAGGGGACTGTCGACGAGGTCCTCACCCATCCCAAGACCGCCTACACCGAACGGCTCGTCAGGGCCGCCTTCGACGTGGCGTAGCAAAGTGCCGGAGGTTTAATAGTGGCAAGACATCCCAGGATCACCTTCATTGGCGCGGGTTCGACCGTGTTCATGAAGAACATTGTCGGCGACGTGCTGCAGCGCCCATCGCTGTCAGGCGCGACGATCGCGCTGATGGACATCAATCCGCAGCGGCTGGAAGAGAGCGCCATCGTCGTCAACAAGCTGATCGCGACGCTGGGCGTGAAGGCGAAGGCCGAGACCTATTCCGACCAGCGCAAGGCGCTCGCCGGTGCCGACTTCGTGGTCGTCGCCTTCCAGATCGGCGGCTTTGAGCCCTGCACCGTCACCGATTTCGAGGTGCCGAAGAAATACGGCCTGCGCCAGACCATTGCCGACACGCTCGGCGTCGGCGGCATCATGCGCGGCCTCCGGACCGTGCCGCATCTGTGGAAGATCTGCGAGGACATGCTGGCCGTCTGCCCCGACGCGATCATGCTGCAATACGTCAACCCGATGGCGATCAACACCTGGGCGATCTCAGAGAAATACCCTGAGATCAAACAGGTAGGCCTCTGCCACTCGGTGCAGGGCACGGCGATGGAACTGGCGCACGATCTCGACATTCCCTACGACGAGATACGCTACCGCTCGGCCGGCATCAACCACATGGCCTTCTACCTGAAGTTCGAGCACCGGCAGCCGGATGGCTCTTACCGCAACCTCTATCCGGACCTGGTCCGCGCCTATCGCGAAGGCAGGGCGCCGAAGCCGGGCTGGAACCCGCGCTGCCCCAACAAGGTGCGCTACGAGATGCTCACGCGGCTCGGCTATTTCGTCACCGAAAGCTCCGAGCATTTCGCCGAATACACGCCCTATTTCATCAAGGAAGGCCGCCCCGACCTGATCGACAAGTTCGGCATTCCGCTCGACGAATATCCCAAGCGCTGCATCGAACAGATCGAGCGCTGGAAGGGCCAGGCCGAGGCCTATCGCTCGGCCGACCGCATCGAGGTCGAGCAATCGAAGGAATACGCGTCCTCGATCATGAACTCGGTGTGGACCGGGGAGCCTTCGGTGATCTACGGCAATGTCCGCAACAATGGCTGCATCACCTCGCTGCCGGACAATTGCGCCGCCGAGGTGCCGTGCCTGGTCGACGGCTCCGGCATCCAGCCGACCTATATTGGCGAGCTGCCGCCGCAACTCACCGCGTTGATACGCACCAACATCAATGTGCAGGAATTGACGGTGCAGGCGCTGATGACCGAAAACCGCGAGCACATCTACCACGCGGCGATGATGGATCCGCATACGGCCGCCGAACTCGATCTCGACCAGATCTGGGCGCTGGTCGATGAGTTGCTGGCGACACATGGCGACTGGCTGCCGGCCTGGGCGCGTGGGAGCGCCAAGGTCCGGGCCGCCTGAGCGCTGCTGCGGCGGTATCTACTCCACCGTCAGGCCTCCGGTGGCGCCGGCAACCGGTGGCGCAGTTCCTCGACCAGCACGCGCTCGTTCTCCGAATAGTCGATCGGAACGACGACGAGATGGACGCCACCGCCGGCGAAAGCCTGTTCAAGCGTCGATTGTATTTCTGAGACGGCGCCGACCCTGGTTCCCTTGGCGCCATAGGCCTCGGCATATCTGACGAAATCGGGATTGCCGAAGGTCATGCCGAAATCGGGGAACTGGTCGACCGCCTGCTTCCAGCGGATCATGCCGAAAGCATTGTCCTCGATGATCAGCACGACGAGGTTAAGTTTCAGCCTGACGGCGGTTTCCAGTTCCTGGCTGTTCATCATGAAGCCGCCATCGCCGCAGATCGCCATGACGCGGCGTGCGGGATAGAGCATCGCGGCCGTCATCGCCGACGGCAGGCCGGCGCCCATCGTGGCCAGGGCGTTGTCGAGCAGCAAAGTGTTGGCGACGCGCGTGCGGTAATTGCGCGCGAACCAGATCTTGTACATGCCGTTGTCGAGCGCCAGGATGCCGTCGGCCGGCATCACCGCGCGCACGTCATGCACCAGACGCTGCGGCGTGAAACGGTCTTCGGTGGCGCGGGCGGCAATGCGGCTCAAAATCCCTTCGCGCAGCGGCAGTAGCGCCTGCGCGTTGGGGATCTTGCCCTCGATCCGGTCGGCAAGCAGCCTGAGCGAAGCGCCGATGTCGCCGACCACTTCGGTCTGCGGGAAATAGACCTGCTCGACATTGGCCGGCTGGTAGCCGACATGGATCACCTTCGGTCCCTTGTCGCCCATAATGAAGGGCGGCTTCTCGATCGTGTCGTGGCCGATAGTGATGATGAGGTCGGCCTGTTCGATGGCCTCATGCACATAGTCGCGCTCGGAGAGCGCGGCGGTGCCCATGTAGAGTTCGGTGCCGCCGGGCACCGTGCCCTTGCCCATCTGCGTGGTGAAATAGGGGATGCCGGTCCTGATCACGAACTGGGCGAGGTCGGAGGTCGAGCGCGGCCGCGATGCGGCGGCGCCCAGCATCGCCAGCGGACGTTTCGCCTTGATGATCATCTCAGCGGCACGGTCGAGCGCCAGCGGGCTGGCCAGCGGAAGCTCGACCGGATGCGGCGGGATCAGCGCGACATCGTCGCACTCCTCGGCCGCGATGTCTTCGGGCAGTTCCAGATGCACCGGCCCCGGACGCTCCTCCTCGGCAATCCGAAACGCTTCGCGCACCACGGCGGGAATGGTCTTCGCCGAGATGATCTGGCGTGACAGCTTGGTCAGCGGCTTCATCGCGGCGACGATGTCGACGATCTGGAAGCGGGCCTGGCGCGACGACCGGATGCCCTTCTGCCCGGTGATCATGATCATCGGCATGGCGCCGAGCAGCGCATAGGCGGCACCCGTCGTCAGGTTCAGGGCGCCGGGTCCCAGCGTGGTGATGCACACACCTGGCTTGCCGGTGAGCCTGCCATGGGTGGCGGCCATGAACGCCGCCGCCTGCTCATGACGGGTGAGGATGAGCTGGATCGAGGATTTGCGGATGGATTCGACGACGTCCAGGTTTTCTTCGCCGGGAATGCCGAAGATGCGATCGACGCCCTCATTCTCGAGGGCGGCAACAAGCAGGTCAGAACCTTTGGGCACGAAGCATCTCCTGGGCAAAGCGGCGGCGAACCGCGTCGGGATATGATCAGACATAGTGCTGGCAAAGCCCTAGCGCGAGGCGCGGCCGCCGCCAATATCGCTCTGCCTTACAGATCCTTCCGTTTCCTGAATTGGCCGGGCGAGACGCCGGCGTGGCGCCTGAAGGCGGTGGAGAAGGCGGCTTCCGAGCTGTAGCCGACCGCCTCGGCGACTTGGCCCAGGCTCTTGCCCTCGTGCAGCAGCCGGCTAGCCTGCCGCATGCGGCAGCCGAAGAGATAGGCCATGGGCGCTTCGCCGACGAGATCGCGAAAGCGGGCGGCAAAGGTTGCCCTGGAGAGCCCGACCGCGCGTGCCAGGGTCTCGATCGTCCAGCCGTGGCCATAGGCTTCATGCAGGGTCGCGAGCGCTCTGGCGATCGCGGGGTCCTGCAATCCCCTCAGCCAACCTGGATTGTCCATGCTTTCCAGACCGGAGCGCAAGGCGCGCGTGACGATGGCCCCAGACAGGCGAGCCATTACTACGTCGCTGCCGGGACCTTCGTCGGTCGCTTCCACCAGCAAGGCCTCGACATAGCCACGCAGCCATTTGGGCAGACGGCCATTCGATCCCCGGATGTGAACGATGCGCGGCAGGCCGGCAAGTGCCGGATGGTCGGCGTCGCGAAAGGCGAAGGCGCCGCACAGGATGACGGTCTTTTCGCCTTCGCCGCCGCTGCGAATACGCCCGGCTGCGGTTTGGGTCGCCAGTTCGGCGGCGGGGACGTTCGCGCTTTTGAGCGCGCCGGGCGACCGCAGCACATGCGGATCGGCGCGCGGTGCAATGATCAGGTCGCCGGCATCGAGAGGCTCGACATCTTCCTCACCGAACACCGCCTCGCATCGCCCCTTGATGACGACGTGAATGCCGCGAAGTCCAGCCTGGCTGAACGAGATCGCCCAGGGCGCGGCCAGTTCGAGGCGCCGGTACCCGGCGGCTGCGAAGTGCAATTCGCGCATGAGGGTAGCCAGGAGATCCACGCTTCGCTCCAGAAACAGACGATCGATAAATCAATCCAGACGCTGTCGAATAGCGCGCCGGCCTTACTGGACCTAGCTATGCCCCGACAGGCCGCTTGTCGGCGATAACGAAACTCAGGAGTTATTCATGCCGCCAATCGAGCTTTTTGTCGCGCAGCTTTGTCCCTATGCGCACCGTGTCAGGCTCGCCCTTGCCGAGAAAGGCCTGCAGGCGACGGAAATCGAAATCGATCTGCGCAACAAGCCGGCGTGGTTCCTGAAACTCACGCCGACGGGAAAGGTGCCGCTGCTGCGCCATCAGGGGCAATATGTCAGGGAGTCGGCGATCATCTGCGAATATCTCGATGATGCATTCCCCGAACGGCCGATTTTCCCCAGGGATGCTCATGCCCGCGCTGAGGCGCGCATCTGGATCAGCTTCGCCGACACGCAGCTTTACGCCAGGACGGCAACCATGATGCACAGTTCCGACGCTATGGTTCATGAGCGGATCAAGGCCCAGCTTGCCGACGATCTGCGCTTTGTGGAACAGCATGCCTTCGCCCTGCGAGGGGCGGACGAACGGTTTTTGCTGGGCTCGGAATTCAGCGCCGCCGACATCGCCTTCTATCCCTGGTTCGAACAGCTGTGCGTGCTTGAGAAATATCTGGGCTTCGTCATGCCGACCGAATGCGAGCGCCTGCTGCGGTGGCAGGAAACGGTTGCCGCCAGGGAGGCGGTGCGGACCTGCGCAAGGTCGCCCGGCTTCTACCTGGAATCCTATGGCCCGCTTCTCGCGGCCTGAGACGAGCGGGCAACGGAAAAAAATTCCTCACTATGGTGCTGCAAGGTCAGTCATTTGCTTCTTGCGGCAGGCGCAAGCCTGTAAACATGCGGTATGAAGCGGGCCTGCCCGCCGCGCAAGAGGTGCCAGAATATGCCCAATCCAACCGTCGTCGGGTTTTCCGGCAATTTCACCCGGCCGTCCAAGACGCGCGGCTTCGTCGACCAGGTCGTCAGGGACATTGCGCGCCAGCATGGATTGTCGGCGAGTACCTACGACATCGAAGACCTCGGCCCCTCACTTGGCGCTGCCAAATGGGCGCGCGATCTCGACGGTCAGGCGCGGGCAATCTTCGACAGCGTCGTCAATGCCGATGTGCTGGTGGTGGGGTCGCCGACCTACAAGGGCAGCTACACCGGCCTGTTCAAGCACTTCTTCGATCTGTTCGATCCCGCTTCCTTGCGCGGCAAGCCGATGGTGCTGCTTGCCACCGGCGGCAACGATCGCCACGCGTTGATCGTCGAGCACCAGCTGCGGCCGTTGTTCGGCTTCTTCGAGGCGCTGACGCTGCCGACAGGGGTCTATGCCACGGACAAGGACTTTTCCGACGGCGTGCTGCGGGCCGAACCCATCCTGAAGCGCGTCGAGCAGGTTGTCGGCGAGGTCGGGCTGGTGCTGGCCAATCGCGCAGCTGCCGGCGTCGCGGCCGGATAGCACGCAGATTTTTACGTCATCCGCAAATCAATACCCCGCCGGCCAGGCCTGGCGGGGTATCGCCGTGCAAAGGTTCCCGCGCTTGCGGTCATCCTGAGCGACGATGACAACGCGGCTTGGCCAACTCCGAAATCCATTTCAGACGGATTTATCGCGATAACTAGTTCCTGTCCGCCGGCTTCGAACGCATCCTTGACACGGTCTCGCGCTCGGCGCGCTTGGAGCGCAGCGGCGGCAGGCCGCGGTCGATCAGGTCCATGTCTTCCAGAACCATGTCGCCCATGCGCTTGAAGGCGATGTCGAGCGCGCCGGCGCGGTGGGCGGAGCGCAGGAAGCCGGGGATCGCACGGACCGGATGGTCCGCCGCCAGCGGCTCTTCGGGGAAGACATCGCTGGCGGCAAGGATGTGACCACTCTTCACCGCCGCCATCAAGGCCGGAAAATCGACGACGCCGGCGCGGCTGAGCAGGATGAAGGCGGCGCCCTTGCGCATGCTGGCAAAAGCATCGGTGCCGAGAAAACCCTGGTTCTCCGAGGTCACCGAAGCGACGACGAAGACGAAGTCACTGGTCGACAGCACCTCGTCGAGCGAGGCCGGTTCGACGCCATTGTCGATCAGGATCGATGGCGGCAGCCAGGGATCGAAGACCTTGGTGCGGGTACGAAAGCCCGACAGCAGCCGGTTCAGCGCACGGCCCAGATCGCCGAAGCCGATGATGCCGACATCGGCGCCGGACAGAAGCCGCGCCGTCAAATTGCCATCGCCGCCCCACAGCTCCTCGCCTTTGCGGAAAGCGAGGTCGGCATCGACAATATTTCGGGCAAGGTTGAGCGCCATGGCGAGGCCAAGCTCGGCCACCGGCTCGGCGAAGACGAGGCCGGTGGTGACGACATGGATGCCGCGCGCAAACAGCGTCTCATAGGGCATGTTGTTGATGAGGTTGGTCTCGACATTGAAGACGCAACGCAGCGCCTGCATCTGGTCCAAAGTCTCGGGCGAGATCGGCGGCTGGCCGATAATATAGCGGGCTTCGGCCAGCACGTCGGCGGGCAAGTTCGCCACGCCCTCGGCCGTCGTCTCGACGACGCGGTAATGCGCCTTGAGGCGCGCCAGCTGCGGTGGGGTGAAGATCAGGTCGAGCGTGCGTGGTTCCGGCGCGCTGATGACCAGCGGCAAGGCCTTGTTTGGCATGACGATTCCTCCCCGGCGCGATCCGCATCGCGTATTTTGCTTTGCACTTGTGGTAGTCCCAAAACCACTTGCCGCTTTCCGGCGGCATGTGCTTGAGGGGTAAAATACCCACCATCAAACGATTTACAACTCCGGGAGGGGCCGCCGATCGCGCGGCTCGAGCCTTGCCGGGTTTTGATGCGGGAATCCGTTGGCTCGCCAGGCAACGGCCCTGAGGGCTCCTTTCCTTCTCCCCCTGTGGGAGAAGGTGCAGTCAAAACGGATAGTGCTGCCCCGGATCCTCGATGGTTAGCCAGCGCAGGTCGGTGAACTCGGCGATCGAGGCCTTGCCGCCGAAGCGGCCGTAGCCTGAACCCTTGACGCCGCCGAACGGCATTTGCGCCTCATCGCCGACGGTCGGGCCGTTGATGTGGCAGATACCGGCTTCGATGCGCGCGGCGACCGCCATGGCACGGCGGATGTCGCGGCTGAACACGGCTGAAGACAGGCCGTATTCGGTATCGTTGGCGACACGTACCGCTTCGTCCTCGCCCTTGACGCGGATCACCGGCTTGACCGGGCCGAAGGATTCTTCCGAATAGACGCGCATCGCCGGCGTCACGTGGTCGAGCAATGTCGCCTCGACCACGGTTCCGGTGCGCTTGCCGCCGGCCACAAGCCTGGCGCCCTTGGCGACGGCGTCGGCAACCAGTTCTTCCATCTTGTCGGCGGCTTGGTCGCTGATCAGCGAACCGAGCACGACATGGCCGCGCGGGTCGCCGGCAGGCAGCTGCGCGGCGCGGGCGGCGAGCTTGGCGACGAATTCGTCGGCGACCTTTTCATCGACGACCAGACGCTCGGTCGACATGCAGATCTGGCCCTGATGCATGTAGGCGCCGAAGGTCGCGGCATTGACCGCGGCGTCGATGTCGGCATCGTCGAGCACGACCAGCGGCGCCTTGCCGCCGAGTTCGAGCAGCGCCGGCTTCAAGTGACGGCCGGCGAGTTCGGCAATGATCCTGCCGACCTTGGTCGAGCCGGTGAAGTTGACACGCCTGACTGCAGGGTGCGCGACCAGTGCCTCGACGATTGTCGCTGCGTCCTTGGGATCATTGGTGACGACATTGATGACGCCCTTGGGCAGGCCGGCCTCGACCAGCACCTGGCCGATCAGCCGGTGTGTGCCTGGGCACATTTCGGAGGCTTTCAGCACAACCGTGTTGCCGCAGGCGATCGGCATGGCGATGGCACGGGTTCCGAGGATGACCGGTGCATTCCACGGCGCGATGCCGAGGCAGACGCCGGCCGGCTGGCGGATCGCCATGGCCAGCGTGCCGGGCTTGTCGGAGGGAATGACCTCGCCCGAAATCTGCGTCGTCATGGCGGCTGCCTCGCGCAGCATTTTGGCGGCGAGCATGACGTTGAAGCCGGCCCAGGGGCCGGTCGCGCCGGTTTCTTCCATCATCAATTTGGTGAATTCGCCGACCTTGGAGTCCATGACATCGGCCGCCTTGGACAGCAAAGCGCGGCGCTCGCCCGGACCGGTCTTCGACCACGTCTTGAAAGCGGCAGCAGCGGCTTCGACCGCGGCATTGGCGTCGGCGATGCTGGCTGCGGCAGCGCGGGTCGCCAGCTTGCCGGTGAACGGGTCCATGCGCTCGTAAGAGGCTGAGCCGGAGGCATCCCTTTTATCGCCGTCGATCAGAAGTCCGATGTCCATTGTTCTCTCCCTCGCTCGCCGTGGAGCGTCTTTTCTATCTATTATCGACCACGATCTGATCCGAACACCGGCTCCCACTTTTCGGGATCATGGTCTAGAAGCCGAGCACCTCGGCATTGATCGATGCTTCAAGCCCACCGTCAACCGGCACATTGGCGCCGTTGACCCAGCGTGCGCCGTCCGAGCACAGGAACAGCACGACAGGCGCGATGTCGCCCGAGGTTCCGGCGCGCCCGACCCTGGCGATGTCGCTGTCCACGCGGGCGTCACCCAGCACATTGCGGAACTGTTTGAGGATCGGCGTCTCGACCGGGCCGGGGCTCACTGCATTGACGCGGATGCCGCGGCTCCTGAACAGGTCCTGATGTGCGGCGCGCTGCGTCCACAACAGCAGCAGCTCCTTGGAAACGGGATAGCCTTCCTCGTTCTTCACCTGATGGTCGGCGATCATCTTCGCCACATCGGGAAAGCCTTCGATGCCGACCATCGATGCCGCGCGGTTGAGATTGGCGCGCCAGCCATAGCCGGCGATCGAGGCGACGTTGACTACGGTGCCGCCTTCACGAAGTCTTGGTGCCAGGCCTTCCGAGAGCGCGCGCAGGCCGTAGAAGTTGACGGCCAGTGTCGACACCGCACCGGTGTTGCCGGGGAGGCCGGCGACATTGCAGAGCGCATCGATGCGCTGCGGCAGGCGCCCGAGGAGATCGTCGACGCCGGCCTTGGATGAGATGTCAGCCTTGACGAAACTGCCGGCCGATGCTGCCGGTTCACGCATATCGACGCCGATCACGTCAGCGCCCAGTTGGCCGGCAAGTTCGGCCGTGCGAGCGCCGATACCAGAGGCGACACCGGTGATGAGGATGGTCTTGCCGAACAGCATGGTCACGCCTTTTCACTATGCGTTGCGGCCTGTTGCGGCGAAGGCGTCGCGTCACTATCGCCGGCGTTTGCCGGCAGCCTGACCCGGTAGCCGACCGGTAGCAGGCGCAGGCCAAAGCGCTCCTCCAGCGTTCCCCACACGCCGCGCGGCAGGAACAGCGAGAACAGCACCGCCGTGGCGCCGAGGCCGATCAGATACCAGACGCCGGTGCCGCCGAACCAGGTCTCGATGAGGAAGAACAGCAGCGCACCCAGAATGGCGCCCTCGAAGGTGCCGATGCCGCCGACCAGCACCATGAAGATCATGTAGGCGGTCCACTGGACGTTGAAGTAGGTTTTCGGCTGGAAGGTGATCGACGTGGCCAACCACAGCGCGCCGGCCATGCCGATGCCGAAGGCGGCGAGCACGAAGAGCAGCCGCTTGGTTCCGGTGACGCGCACGCCGACCGATGCCGCGGCCTCCTCATTGTCCCTGATGGCGCGGATGGCCGCACCCGTGCTGCCACGCAGCAGGCTAAACAGGATGGCAAGGAGCGCCGTCATCGCGGCCAACGCCAGCCAGTAGATCGTCGCCCGCCTGGAACCGGCGTCATAGATGTTGAGCGAGATCAGCGACGTCCCGGTCTCGCCTTGCACCAGCCGGTCGAGATTGACCAGCAGATGGGTGAGCGCCGCGATCACCCACATGCCGATGGCGAACTCGCCGTTCTTCAGCTTCAGCATGAACAGCGACATTGGCCAGGAGATCGCGCCGACGATGATCGCGGAGACGAACAGCGAGGCGAACGGGTTGAGGCCGGCATCGGCCAGACGGATGGCGAAATAGGCGCCGAGGCCGAAGAACACTTGCTGTCCAACCGAAACCAGCCCGCCGAAGCCGGCCAGCGCGTTCCACATCGCTGCCAGGATCACATAAATGAACAAGGCGGTCAGGCGGTCGACGGCGCCGGCCGACAGGAAGTGCGGCGCGATGCCAAGCAGCGCGATGATGACAACGACCGCAATCGCCGAGATACGCGAAGCAGCTGTGCCGCGCTCGATCACGGGGGAGGCCGAAACCGCGCTCACGTCGTCTTCCTCGCGGGCAGGCGCACCAGGCCCCACAGGCCAAGGCCGGACGTGGAGAGCCGGATGAACAACACGATCAGGAAGGCGACATGGCCGCCGATGAGGAAGCCTTGCGGATGCACCTGCGCGCCGAGCGTCTGGGCGAGCGCCAGCACGATGCCGCCGACCAGCGTGCCCCATAGCGAACCGGCGCCGCCGATCACCGCCGCCTCGAAAGCGAACAGCAATTGAGGTGCGCCGGTATAGGGATCGAAGGTGGCGCGCATGGCGTGGAAGGCGCCGGCCAGCCCAACGGTGACCATGGCGATGGCGGCGGCGAGGGCATTGGCGCGGCGCGCATCGACGCCGACGAGACCGGCCGTGTCGGGATCTTCCGACGTGGCGCGGATCGAGCGGCCAAGCCTGGTGCGGGTGAGGAACAGCTGCAGTCCGCCAAGCAATATGACGGCGGCGGCGAACATGATCACGGCAAGCTTGCCGACATAGATGCTGCCCGGCCATTCCCAGGAATCGTAGGAGAGGCTGCCGATATAGGGCGCCAGCGAACGTGTGTCGGCGCCGAACTGCTCGAACAGCGCATTGTCGATGACGATGGCGAGGCCGAACGTGGTCAGGATCGGCAGGAGCGCGCCGCCGCGGGCGCTGCGCTCGAGCAGGAAGCGCTGCAGCGCCCAGCCGATGGCCGCCATCAGCGGCAGCACGATGAGCAGGCCGACGAAGGGCGAGATATGGAATTGCGAGGCGAGCCACCACAGCGCGTAGGCGGAAAACACGGCCAGGCTGCCATGCGCGAGGTTGATTATGCGCATCACCGAAAACATGAAGGAGAGGCCGCAGGCGATCAGCGCGTAGTAGCCGCCGAGCAGGATGCCCTGGACGATCTGGTTGCTCATGCCGGCACGCTCCCGGCGCTTTTTCTGTGCAGGCCGAAATAGGCTTTCGTCACTTCATCGCGGGACATGCCCTTGCTCGGGCCTTCCAGCGCGACGCGTCCTTCGAGCATGCAGATGACCTTGTCCGAGACCGAGAGCGCGCGATTGAGGTCCTGTTCGACCAGGATGATCGTCGTGCCGGAGCTGATCAGGCCTTGCAGCGAAGCGTATACGCGATCGACCACCAGCGGCGACAGGCCGAGCGAGACCTCGTCGAGCAGCAGCAGCTCCGGATTGCTCATCAACGCGCGGCCGATGGCGGTGGCCTGCTGCTCGCCACCGGAGAGATGCCCGGTCTTGGCGTGGCGGCGCGGCTTCAGATTGGGGAACGTGTCGAGCACTCGTTCCACGCTCCAGTCGCCGGGACGGCCGGCGGTTCTGCCAAGCAGGAGGTTCTCCTCGACCGTCATCTGCACGAACAGTTTTCGACCTTCCGGCACCAGCGCGACGCCCATGCCGACGCGCTTGTGCGAGGGAACGCCGGTGATATCGGCGCCATTCAGCAGCACGCGGCCGGCCGTCGGCTCATGGGCGCCGGCGATCGCCCGCAGCAGCGTCGTCTTGCCGGCGCCGTTGGCGCCGACCAGCGCCAGCGTTTCGCCGCGCTCGATCGTAAAGCTCACACCGCGCACCGCCTGCAACAGGCCATGGCGGACGATCAGATTCTCGATTGCGAGCAGGCTCATTTCGGGCCTCCGCCGAGATAGGCGCGCACGACTTCGGGGTCGGCCATCACCGCTTGCGGCTCGCCATCGGCGATGATCTTGCCGGCGTCCATACAGATCAGCCGCTCTGCCACCTGCAGCAGGATGTGGACGATGTGCTCGATCCAGACGATGCCGATCTTGCGGCGGCGCAATTCCTTGATGGTATCGACAAGTTCGCTCGCTTCGCCATCGGTCAGTCCGCCGCCGATCTCGTCGAGCAGAAGCAGCGTAGGCCTTGCCGCGAGCGCGCGGGCAAGTTCCAGCCGCTTGCGGTCGAGCAGGCCGAGCGTTTCGGCGCGCCGGTTGGCCACGCCCATCATGCCGCACAGTTTCAGCGACTCCAGCGCCTCTTCATAGGCCTCGTCGCGGGCGAGGCCGGCGCCATGCGACGCGGCAACAAAAACGTTCTCGAACGTGGTCATGCCGCTGAACGGCTTGGGCACCTGGTGCGTGCGCACCAGGCCGAGACGACAGCGCGCTGTAGCCGGCATCGCGGTCACATCGCCGCCCTTGAAGACGACCGTGCCGGCGCTCGGCGGGAAGGCGCCTGACAAGATGCTGAGCAGCGTCGTCTTGCCGGCGCCGTTCGGGCCGACGATGCCGACAGCCTCATCGGCATTCATGGCGAAGTCGATATCGTCGAGCACCACCAGCGCGCCGAAGCGTTTCTGGATGCCGGCAGCGCGGAGGATCGCGGCGTTTGCTGAACCGTTCACGATCGATCCCCGTAGCCGTCCGTCAGCCGTTATACGGCTGGAGCTTGGCCTCGACCGGAACCTTCGGGTCGGTGGCGTTCTCGGTCACGACGTAGTCGAGCGGGAATTTGCCGCCTTCCTTGGCCGCCACCCATTGGGTGCCGATGATCGGGCCGGGAGAGACATTGGCGACCGGGCCGCTGGTGAAGTCGACCTTGCCGATCATGGTCTCGGTGTTGAGCGTGCTCAGCGCCTTGGCGACGGCCGCCTTGTCCTTGGCGTCGGTGCTTGCCTTCAGCGCCTCGAAGCCGGCGTCGAGCAGCGACATCGAGGCGCCGAGCTGCTGCGTCCACTGCTTGCCGCTGGCGGCCTCATAACCGTCGGCCAGTTCGATTCCCGAAACGCCGGTCAGCGGCGACTTGTAGGGAAAGGCCTTGTGCCAGTAAGCGGCGCTCGAAATCTTGTTGCCGAGATCGCCGAGCGCCTCGATGTCGGACGGGAACAATCCGGTCTTGGCGACCTGGCAGATCTTGATCTGCTTGATCAGGCCTTGCTGTGCAGCCTGACGCCAGAAGGCGGCGAAGTCCGGCGGGATCGGGAAGGAGTTGAAGATCTCGACGCCTTCCTGCTTGAACAGCGCGATCTGCGAGGAATAGTCGGTGGTGCCGGTCTCGTAGGCGCCGGGATCGACGATGGTGAAACCCTGCTTTGCCAGCAACGGCGCCAGATGGGTGCGGATGGCATTGCCGTCTGCGTCGTTGGGATACATGACGCCGACCTTCTTGTTGGTCTCGATCAGGTTCCATTGCGAGATGTAGGTCCGGAAGAACTCGTCGACGCCGAAGCCGAAATGATAGGTCCATTTGAACGGCGAGGGTTCGCCGGGCTTGGCGCCGCGGCCGAAATACCAGGCCTCCCACGGCATGACGGTGGAGAGGCAAGGCACGCCGGCCGCTTCGCAGGCGTCGGCGACCGGGTTGATCACCTCCGGCGTCGACACCGCCAGCATCAGGTCGACGGCCTGGTTGTTGATGAGGTCCTTGGCGAGCTGGCCGGCGCGCGACGGGTCGGATTGCGTGTCCTGGTCGATGATCTCGACACTGTATTTCTTGCCGCCGATGTCGAGGCCGTTGGCGAGCGCCTTGCGGGCGAGATCGAGCACATAGCCGTCGGTCTGGCCGAAGCCGGCGAGCGGCCCGGTGCGCGGGCTGACAAAGCCGACCTTCAGCGTGTCGGCGGCCTGCGCGAATGCCTGGCCGCGGCTGAGCGCAAGTGCCGCGCCGCCGGCGAGCGATGTGGCGATGAACTGGCGCCGCGAGACGCCGGATTTGCTTGAGGTCATGCTGGTATTCCTCCCTTTCCTGACGGCACCTGGAGGTCACCGCCGGCCTGCTCAAAATCGATGCCGCCCGTTCTTTAAGATCGGAGATCGCCCCGGCAGGCCTTGAGGCGGCAGCGGAACGCCGCCAATGCCGATAACGGCACGATTTCGATCCTCCCATCGTCACAGTGCCCTAGGTGTTTGGTTTGGTAAAATGATATTTTGCGGTGTTTCGTTAACCAACAGGTTATGGAAATACGGCTGAAGGCCCGCTCTGCGCCAGATTGGCGAAAGGTGCTCAGGCGTTCTGGCTGGCCGCCTCGCGAATGGTCTGCAGCAGGATGGTGAAGGCCGGCGAAGGCGCAGTGTCGGTCCGCATCGTCAGGCCGACCGGCCCTTTGGTTTCCTCGGTGTTGACGGGCAAGGCGACGAAGGCGCCGCTGGAGAGTTCGTTGGCGACGACGCCTGTCGATATGATCCAGACCGCGTTGCTTTGGCGCAGGAAGGCACGGCCGAAGGAATCCGAGACGGTCTCGATCTCGGTCGCAGGCGCCGTCATGCCGTTGGTGATGAACAGGCGGTCGACGAACGGGCGGATGACCGATTCCCGCGTCGGCATCAGCACCGGAAATTCATCGAGCCGGGCGAAGATGTCCTGGCCCGGCTGCAGCAGCGGATGGCCGGCCCTCACCACGAACAGCACCGGTTCGGAATAGAGATGCTCGAAGAAGAAGCCGGTCATGTTTTCCGGCGCCGCAAGCCGGCCGACGACGAGATCGAGCGCACCGACGCGCAACTGTTCCAGCAGGACCGCGTTCTCGCCGGTGACGATCTTGATCGCAGCACCGGTATTTTCACTCAGGAACAGGCTTATGGCGCGTGGCATCACCTTGGCCGACACTGTCGGGAGCGCCCCGATGCGGATCGGATGCCGGTTGATGGCGCCGTCCTGGCGGACGGAATCGACGCCGCGCTTCAGTGCCGTGATCGCCGTGCCGGCATGGCCGAGAAAGATTTCGCCAAGCCGCGTCACCCTGATGCCGCGGCCGTCGCGTTCGACGACAGCGATGCCAAGCGCCTCCTCCAGTTCGCGCAGCGTCTTGGTCACGGCCGGTGGGCTGACATGGAGAAAGTCGGCCGCCCTCGCCACGCTGCCTTGCCGCGCTACCTCAAGGAATGCCTGCAGGTGACGGAACCTTATGCGGCTTTCGGACATGTTCTCATAACCTAGCAGTTAATGAAACGGCGGAAAATATCATTTTACCAAACCAAATGCCTTGTGCAATGTGAACACGGAGGATCGAAATCGTGCAATTCGTCAACATTGGCGGCATCACGCTGCACCATCGCCATATCAAGGCGAAGGGAAATGCGCGGCCGATCGTGTTCATCAATTCGCTGGGCACCGACTTCCGCATCTGGGACGAGGTGTTGTCCGAACTGGGTGGCGAAATGCCTGCGTTGGTCTACGACAAGCGCGGCCATGGCCTGTCCGACATTGGTGGCGTCAGCTCGATCGACGAGCATGTCGATGATCTGTCGGGCCTGATCGATCATTTCGAATTGAACAATGCGGTGCTGTGTGGTCTGTCGGTGGGCGGCCTGATTGCGCAAGGGTTTTATGCCCGGCGCCCCGAAATCGTCGACGGCCTCATCCTGTGCGACACCGCCCACAAGATCGGCACGGCCGACAGCTGGAACACCCGCATCGAAACGGTCGAAAGCAAAGGCATCCAGGCCATCGCCGATGCCGTGCTCAAAATGTGGTTTACGCCTGCCTTCCACGCGGACCGTGTCGCCGAGCTCGACGGCTACTGGAACATGATGACCCGGCAAGCCGTCGCCGGTTATGTCGGCACCTGCGCCGCGGTGCGTGACGCGGATTTCACCGAGGCCGCGCAGGCGATCGCGGTGCCCACGCTTTGCGTCGTTGGCGACCAGGACGGCTCGACGCCGCCGGATCTCGTCCGCTGGCTGGCCGATCTGATCCCAGGCGCACGTTTCGAAATCATTCGCGACGCCGGGCACATCCCTTGCGTCGAACAGCCCGAGGCGCTGACCACCCTGATCCGCGATTTCGTCGCGGCGCTTCCCCTGAGAAAGCAGACCCATGGATGAACTGCCCAAAAACGAAACCAGATACCGAACCGGGCTGACCGTCAGGCGCTCGGTGCTCGGCGACCCGCATGTCGATCGCAGCGAGGATGCCGTCACCGATTTCGACCGACCGTTCCAGGAGCTGATCACCGAGGCAGCATGGGGCACTGTGTGGGCGCGTCCGGGCTTCAGCAGGCGCGAACGCTCGATCGTGACGCTGGCACTGCTGGCCGCCCTTGGCCATGATGAAGAGGTCGCCATGCATCTGCGCGCCACCGCCAACACCGGTGCGTCGCGCGACGATATCTGCGAAGCGTTCCTGCATGTCGCGATCTATGCCGGCGTGCCGGCGGCCAACCGCGCCTTCAGGATCGCCAAGGAGGTGTTTTCGGAAATGGACGGAAGCAGGGCTGGCCATGCCAGCTGATGCCGGCTCGAACCGCAGGCCCGAGAGCGGCGCCTTCTTCCAGCGCGACCGCGGCTGGCATCCGCCGGCGCTGACGCCCGACTACAAAACGTCAGTGCTGCGCTCGCCGCAAAAGGCGCTGCTGGCCTTCGACAACACGGCGTCGGAAATCACCGGTCCGGTGTTCGGCCACGCCATGCTGGGCGAACTCGACAATGACCTGATCCACAACTTCGCCAAGCCCGGCGAGAGCGCAATCGGCGAGCGTATCATCGTCTATGGCCGCGTGCTCGACGAGCGCGGCCAGGGCGTCTCCGGCGCGCTGCTCGAATTCTGGCAGGCCAATTCAGGCGGCCGTTACCGCCACAAGAAGGACGGCTATCTCGCGCCGCTCGATCCGAATTTCGGCGGCTGCGGCCGCACCATCACCGATGCCGATGGCGGCTATGCCTTTCGCACGGTGAAGCCCGGTCCCTATCCCTGGCCGAACGGGCCCAATGACTGGCGGCCATCGCACATCCATTTCTCGGTGTTCGGCCACGGCTTCGCACAGCGGCTGATCACGCAGATGTATTTCGAGGGCGACCCGCTGATCTGGCGATGCCCGATCGTTCGCGGCATCCGCGACAGGGCGGCGATCGAGACGCTGGTCGCCGCGCTCGACATGCAGGCGACGATCCCGTTCGACGCGCGCGCCTACAAGTTCGACATCGTGTTGCGCGGACGCCGCGCCTCGCTGTTCGAAAACCGTCCGGATGGCAATTGATGGCGCAATCGCTGACCCGGCTGAAGGAGAGCCCGTCGCAGACCGCCGGGCCCTACGTGCATATCGGGCTGACGCCGAATTTCGGCGGTATCGGCGGCGTCTACCCGACAGACCTCGGCGCGACGATGCTCAACGACAACGCCAAGGGCGACCGCATCGGTTTGCGCATTCGCGTGCTCGACGGCACCGGCACGCCGCTCAGGGATGCGTTGATCGAGATCTGGCAAGCGGATGCCAATGGCTTCTACAATTCGCCGGCCGAATTGCGCGGCGATGCCGATCCGGATTTTCAGGGCTGGGGCCGTCAGCCGACCGACATGGAAACCGGCCTGTGCAGTTTTCAGACGATCAAGCCGGGACGCGTGCCGTATGGCGACGGCCGGCTGATGGCGCCGCATATCAGCCTGTGGATCGTCGCCCGCGGCATCAATATCGGCCTCCACACGCGGCTCTATTTCTCCGACGAGGCCAAGGCCAATGCCGAGGATCCGATCCTGGCCCGCATCGAGCACAAGGTGCGCGTGCCGACGCTGATCGCCGAGCGGCAAGGCGACGACTATATTTTCGACGTCCATCTCCAGGGGGAGAAGGAAACGGTCTTCTTCGACAGCTGACGGAGGAAACCAGCACATGACCGTATCGCCCTTCGACCATCCGCTGCTTTCCGGCCTGCTCGGCGACGAGGAGGCGGCTCGGCATTTTTCGGTGGATGCGGAAATCGCCGCCATGCTCGATTTCGAGCGCGCGCTGGCGCAAGCGGAAGCCGAAAGCGGGATCATCGGCACGGATGCCGCCGCGGCGATTGTACCTGTCCTGTTGTCATACAAGCCGGATACCGTGCGGCTGCGGGCCGGTGTGGCCAAAGATGGCGTGATCGTGCCCGAACTGGTGCGCCAGTTGAAGGCAGCGGTCGGCGCGCCGCACGACGCCGGCGTGCATTTCGGCGCAACCAGCCAGGACGTCATCGACACTGGCCTGGTTCTTCGGCTGCGCCGGCTCATTGAACATCTCGACCTGCTGCTGACTGAAAACATTTTGCGGCTGGTGGGGCTGGAAGAACGTTTTGGCAGCCGTGCATTGACAGCGATTACGCGCATGCAGCCGGCGATCCCAATTCAGGCGTCGGACCGCGTGGCGGTGTGGCGCACGCCGCTGCAAAGGCATCAGCAGAGGCTGTCGGAACAATCCGGGCGCCTGCTCGTGGTGCAGTTCGGCGGCGCTGCGGGCACGCTGGAGAAGCTCGGCGACAAGGGGCCTGCGGTGCGCGCAGCCCTTGCCGCAAAACTCGGCCTTGGCGATGCGCCGCAATGGCACAGCCAGCGCGATGCGCTGGCCGAATTCGCCGGGCTGCTATCGCTTGTCACCGGCAGCCTCGGCAAATTCGGCCAGGACGTTGCGTTGATGGCGCAAGGTGGAACCGACATCAAGCTGTTCGGCGGCGGCGGCTCGTCGGCCATGCCGCACAAGCAGAACCCGGTGAAGGCGGAAGTGCTGGTGACGCTGGCGCGCTTCAACGCCATCCAGCTTTCCGGCATGCACCAGGCGCTGGTGCATGAGCAGGAGCGCTCCGGTGCTGCCTGGACGCTGGAATGGCTGCTCTTGCCGCAAATGGCGATAGCGACCGCGGCTGCGCTACGGCTCGCCGCCGAACTCGCCGGACAGATCGAAAGCCTGGGACACTGATGCGCACAAAGATCGTCATTGTCGGCTCCGGACCGTCCGGGCTGCTGCTTGGCCAGCTTCTCGGCACCATTGGCGTCGAGACGGTGATCCTCGAACGTTCGAGCCGGCAGCATGTGCTTGGCCGGGTGCGGGCAGGGGTGCTCGAACAAGGCACCGTCGAGTTGCTCGAACAGGCGGGCGCAGCTGTAAGGCTGCATGCCGAGGGCCTGCTGCATGCCGGCATCTCGCTTGCGTTCGGCGGCGGCCTGCACCGGCTCGACCTCACGGCACTGACCGGCGGCAAGCATGTCACCGTCTATGGTCAGACCGAGGTGACGCACGATCTGATGGACAAGCGCGAGGCGGCCGGGCTGACCACCGTCTATGAGGCGGCCAACGTCGCGCTGCATGGTTTCGATGGCGAAGCGCCCTACGTCACCTACGACAAGGACGGCGTCAGCCATTGCATCGACTGCGACTTCATCGCCGGCTGCGACGGCTATCACGGCGCTAGCCGCAAATCGGCGCCTGGGCGGGCGCTGAAAACCTTCGAGCGAACCTATCCCTTCGGCTGGCTCGGCGTGCTGGCCGAAGTGCCGCCGGCCGATCACGAACTGGTCTACGCCAACCATGAGCGGGGCTTTGCGCTGTGCTCGATGCGGTCGACGCATCGCAGCCGCTACTATGTGCAGGTTCCGGTTGATGAGAGCGTCGAGGCCTGGAGCGACGACCGCTTCTGGGATGAGTTGCGCCGTCGCCTGCCCGAGCAGACTGCCGCCGCCGTTGTTACCGGGCCGTCCTTCGAAAAGTCGATCGCGCCGCTGCGCTCCTTCGTTGCCGAGCCGATGCGCTTCGGCCGGCTGTTCCTGGTCGGCGACGCCGCCCATATCGTGCCCCCGACCGGCGCCAAAGGGCTCAACCTCGCTGCCAGCGACGTGCGCTATCTCTTTGCCGGACTTCGCGAATTCTATGTGGACAAATCGCAGGCCGGGCTTGACGCCTATTCGGCCAAGGCGCTGGCGCGGGTCTGGAAGGCGGTACGCTTCTCCTGGTGGATGACGACGATGTTGCACCGCTTTCCTGATACGGGCGAGTTCGGCCAACGCATCCAGGAAGCCGAGCTCGACTATCTCGTGCATTCGCAAGCGGCGTCGACCGCGCTGGCTGAAAACTATGTCGGTTTGCCCTATTAAGGGCGGTGCAAACTCAAACCCGTTCGAGCGCCACCGCGATGCCCTGGCCGACGCCGATGCACATGGTGGCCAGCGCATAGCGGGCGCTGCGCTCGCGCAGTTCCAGTGCCGCGGTGCCAGTGATACGCGCGCCCGACATGCCCAAGGGATGACCAAGCGCGATGGCGCCGCCATTCGGATTGACGTGCTCCGCATTCTCGGAGATGCCGAGTTGACGGAGCACGGCGATCCCTTGGGAGGCGAAGGCTTCGTTGAGTTCGATGACATCGAATTGGTGCGGTGTCAGGCCGAGGCGGGCGCAGAGCTTTTGTGTCGCCGGGGCAGGGCCGATGCCCATGATGCGTGGCGCCACGCCGGCGGCAGCGCCGCCGAGGATGCGGGCGATCGGCGTCAGGCCGTGTTTTTGCACAGCCGCTTCGGAGGCGATGATCAGCGCCGCCGCGCCATCGTTGACGCCCGATGCGTTGCCGGCGGTGACCGTGCCACCTTGCCGGAACGGCGTCGGCAATTTGGCCAGCGACTCGACCGTGGTGCCGGCGCGGGGATGCTCATCCTTCGATACGATAATCGCATCGCCCTTTTTCTGCGGGATCGTCACCGGGGTGATCTCCTTCGCCAGCCGGCCATTGGCCTGTGCCGCGACGGCCTTGTCCTGGCTGCGCACGGCAAACGCATCCTGGTCGGCGCGCGACACCTGGAAGTCCTCGGCGACGTTCTCGCCGGTCTCCGGCATGGAATCGACGCCATATTGTTTCTTCATCAGCGGGTTGATGAAGCGCCAGCCAATCGTGGTGTCATGGATCTCGGCATGGCGTGAAAAGGCGGTCTCGGCCTTGGGCATGACGAAGGGCGCGCGGCTCATCGATTCGACGCCGCCGGCGATCATCAACTCGGCTTCGCCCGCCTTGATGGCGCGGGCGGCAATGGTGAGCGCATCCATGCCGGAACCGCAGAGGCGATTGACGGTCGCGCCCGAAACTTCCTTGGGCAACCCGGCCAAGAGCAGCGACATGCGGGCTACATTGCGGTTGTCCTCGCCGGCCTGATTGGCGCAGCCATAGACGACGTCGTCGACAGCCTGCCAGTTGATGCCGGCATTGCGCTCGACCAGCGCCTTCAGCGGGATGGCGCCAAGATCGTCGGCCCGCACCGACGACAGCGAGCCGCCGAAACGGCCGATCGGGGTGCGGATGTAATCGCAGATGAATGCCTCGGTCATGTCATGCGGCCTTTTCTTTTCCGCTTCCCTCATGCGCCGCCTTGGTGCGGGCCTGCAGGTCGCGCAATGTCGTCAGCTCGAGTTCCGTCGGCGCCGGCGTTTCGTCAAGCGCCTCGGCGAACTTTACGATCCAGCCACAGCTGTCCTGCACCTGCTGCCGCGTTGCGCCGGGATGCAACGACACCACGGTGAATTCCTTGCTCACCGGATCTGGCTTCCAGATGGCAAGGTCGGTGATCAGCAGCGTCGGCCCTGATGTCTCGATGCCGAGGCGCTGGCGATGGTCGCCGCCATCGCCATGGCCGAAGGAGGTGAAGAAGTCGATCTTCTCGACCATGCCGCGCTTGGACTGCGCCATGGTGATGTAGATCACCTTCGACGAGGTGGCGATCTCCGGCGCGCCGCCGCCGCCGGGCAGGCGGGTCTTGGGATGCGCATAGTCGCCGATGATAGTGGTGTTGATGTTGCCGAACTTGTCGAGCTGCGCCGCGCCAAGAAAGCCGATGGAGATGCGCCCGCCCTGCAGCCAGTAGCGGAACATCTCCGGCACCGAGACGGTCGTGACGGCGGTGTCGCAAAGTTCGCCGTCACCGATCGACAGCGGCAAAACATCGGGCGCGGTGCCGATGGTGCCGCTTTCATAAATCAGCGTGATGTCGGGCGCATGCGTCAGCCGCGCGACATTGCAGGCGGCCGACGGCGCACCGATGCCGACGAAGCAGACATCGTCGTTTTTCAGGGCTCGGCTGGCGGCAACCGTCATCATCTCATTGGGAGCAAAGCCGCTCATCCCGCGCTCCTCAGATGCTTTACGCGGCCAGCGAAATCGTCCGCCGTGCGTTCGAGGACATTGGCCTGCATCCAGGCCTTGAATTTTTCACGGTCAGCGGCGATGTCGTCCCATTCGAGATAGGCGGCATTGTCGCGCGCATAATAGCCGTGCGTGTACGAGGGATGCGAACCGCCTGATACCACCGAGATCGCAGCGATGGTCCAGCGCGGCAGCACGGTGAGATTGGGATGCAGGTCGTCGAAATTGTCGACGACTTCCTCTACCGTCACCACGGCGCGCTTGGCCGCGAGCACCGCTTCCTTCTGGATGCCGATAATGCCTTCGACCAGAACATTGCCTTTTTTGTCGGCCTTCTGAGCGTGGATGAAGGTCACGTCCGGTCGGATGGAAGGAACGGCGGCAAGCACCTCGCCGGTGAACGGGCAGGTGACCGAGCGGATGTTGGGATTGACTGCCGCCAGCCCGGCGCCGCGATAGCCGCGGAACACCGCGCAAGGCAGGCCGGCAGCTCCCGCCTCGTAGGCGTTGGCCATGCCGGCATGGCTGTGCTCCTCGATCTCGATCGACCGGGGGAAGCCGTTCTCGATGGCGTCGCGGGCGCGGCGCAGCAGGCCGACGCCGGGATTGCCGACATAGGAGAAGATGATCTTCTTGGCCATGCCCATGCCGATCATCTGGTCGTAGATCAGGTCGGGGGTCATGCGGATGAGCGTCAGGTCGCGAAAGCCCTGGCGGATGGCCTCATGCGCCGCCGCCGTCGGGATCAGATGCGTGAAGCCTTCGAAGGCGACCGTATCGCCATCATGCAGGTTCTCAGCCACGGCCTGTTTGAGCGGCAGGAAATTGACCATCGCCAAGAACTCCGAAGTTCAAAAAGTTCGTATTGCGAACATTTGTTTTGTATGAGATATTTTTACATCGCGCCGCCGAGACGAGTCAAGGCGGCGCATTGTCTTGCGGAGGCCGCATGGAGGACAAGGCAAAGACGCGCGACCATGTCGGCTCGCTGGAGCGCGGCCTTGCAGTCATGGAGATACTGGCCCGGCATCCGGCCGGGATGACGCTGACCGAAATGGCGGAGGAGGCGGGGCTGACCCGCGCCGGCGCGCGTCGCTTCCTGCTGACGCTGACCGCCACCGGCTATGCCACGCAATCCGGCCGGCAGTTTTCGCTCTCGCCGCGCCTGCTCGCCATCGTGCGCTCTTGGCTCGGCGGCGCCTCGCTGTGGACATTCGCGGCATCCATCATGCGCGACGTCGCGGGCCAATTCGACGAGGCCTGTAACGCGGCGGTGCTGTCGGGCGAGGAAGTCGTCTATGTCGCGCGCATTCCTGGCCGCCGCATCCTCAGCGTTTCGCTCGATGTCGGCACCAGGCTGCCGGCGCATTGCACCTCGATGGGGCGCGTCCTGCTTGCGGGGCTGGGCGCGGATGAGCTGAAGGCCTTGCTTGCAGAGGCGAGGATCGAACGGCGCACGCCGAAGACGATCACCAGCCGCGCCGCGCTGGCCAAGGCCATCGACGCGGCGAGGGCGGATGGCTTTGCCGTCGTCGATGAAGAGCTGGAACTTGGCCTGCGCTCGATAGCGGTGCCGATCTATGACCGCGCCGGCAAGACCGTGGCGGCGATCAACGTCTCGACGCAGTCGGCGCGGTTCTCCGTCGATGCGATGGAGCGGGATATCCTGCCAGCGCTGCGGACGGCCAAGCAACGGATTGAGGAATTTTTCTTCGTGTGAGCGCAAGGCTAATCGCCTGAGGGAAGCGCTGCCCCCGCTCTGTCTCGGAGACGGGACGCCCTGCGCGGTTAGCGTCGCCATGCGAACAAACGATGCCCGGGGCACCTGAGCACAACGCATATGCGTGAATCCAAATATATCGTTGACGTCGCCCTTCAACTCCAATATCGAACAGGACTATACAGGTTTATTGAACAGGTACCCATATGAAGCGGCGCGCGGTTCAACTGTCTCCCGGCACGGGCAAGCCCGAGCAGATCGCCACCGTTCTCGAACATGAGATCCGCTCCGGCGTGCTTGGCTTCGGCGACCGCCTGCAAAGCGAGAACGAACTCGTCCAGCGCTTTTCCGTCAGCCGCAACACGGTCCGCAAGGGCCTCGAGGAGCTGTCCAGCCGGGGGCTGATCACCACCAAAGTCGGCATCGGCTCCTTCGTCACCTTCGACGGCAAGCCGGTCGACGACGCCATCGGCTGGTCGCGGGCGCTGGCCAATGCCGGCGCCAATGCCGAGACGCGGACGCTGCGGCTTGAAGTGATCGAGGATGCCGATCTTGCCGCGCTGCTTGGCATCGAAAGCCCGTTCTTCATCGCCGTCGACCGGGTGCGCACCAATGCCAGCGACGGCCATGCGATCTCCATCGAACGCAGCCGCCTGCCGCTGTCGCCCGAACTGGAGGACGTGCCGCTGCGCGGCCTGCGCGAAGGCTCGCTGCACCAGACGCTGCGCGGCGCCGGCCTCATCCCAGACCATGGCGAGGAATGGGTCGGCATCGAGATGCTCAATGCCGAAGACGCCGCCATTCTCGGCTGCCCGCAAGGCACGCCGTTCCTGCGCGGACGCCGGCTGACGCGTGCGGCCGACGACCGGCCGATCGAATATGTAACCAGCCTGCTCAACCCGGCGCATTTCGCGCTGCATATGAGGTTTTGAGCGATGCCGGACAGAACCGACGACACGCTCGATCGCGCCATGGGCGCGCTTGTCGGTGGGGCGCTCGGTGATGCGCTCGGCATGCCGACGCAGCTTCTGTCGCCGGCGCGGATCGCCGAGCTATACGGCCATGTCGAGGATTTCGTGGCGCCGCTTGCCGATCATCCGGTGTCGAAGGGGCTCGTTGCCGGCACCATCACCGACGATACCGAACAGGCGTTGCTGCTCGGCCGCATCCTGGTTCAGTCCGGCGACCGCTTCGATCATGCGCGCTGGGTGAACGCACTGCTCGACTGGGAGCGCGAGGTCAAGGCGCGCGGCAGCTATGACCTGCTGGGACCATCGACCAAGCGCGCCATCGACGCCATCAATGACGGCGTGCCGGCGGAAGAGGCGGGAATCCGGGGCGACACCAATGGCGCGGCCATGCGCATCGCGCCGGTCGGCATAATGATGCCGCTGGAACCGTTCGATGCTTTTATCGCCAAGGTGGCGGAGACCTGCCGTGCGACGCACAACACCTCGATCGCCATTGCCTCGGCTGCCGCCGTCGCCGCCGCCGTCAGCCGTGGCATCGCCGGCGGCGACTGGCGTGCCGCTTCCGACAGCGCGGTAGCAGCCGCGCGGCGAGGCGCCAGGCTCGGACATTGGGTGACTGGTGGCGATATCGCCGCGCGTATCGCCTGGGCGCAGGAGCTCGTGCGCGGCAAGACCATGCGGGATGCGATCGGGCTCATCACCGATCTCGTCGGCACCGGTGTGGCCAGCCAGGAGTCCGTGCCGGCAGCTTTCGCCGTGCTTGAAGTCGCGCAGGGCGATCCCTGGCAAGCGGCAATCATCAGCGCCAATCTCGGCGGCGACACCGACACGATCGGCGCGATTGCCTCAGGCATGGCCGGCGCCTGCGTCGGCTTTTCGCAACTGCCGCAACAACACATTGCCGGGCTCGTCGGCATAGATATGGGGGAGGTGCGCTCGCTTGCCGAAGACCTCGTCGCGGCGCGCACGGCAAAGGCCAGCAAGGATGCCGCGGCATGAGTGGGCGTCTGGTCCATATCGGCAGCGCCGTCGTCGACTATGTCTACCGCATCGACGCCTTGCCGGCGCCGGGCTGCGAGAAGACCGCGTCGAGCTTTGCGCAGGTCGCCGGCGGCGGCTTCAACATGATGGTCGCGGCCAGCCGCACCGGCATGACGGTGGTGTTCGGCGGCCAGCTCGGCAGCGGACCGAATGGCGATTTTTTGCGCGCCGCGTTTGCGGCCGAAGGCATCATAACGCTGACGTCGCCATCGCCGGTCATGGACAGCGGCAATTGCGTCGCCATGATCTCCGGGGATGCCGAGCGCACCTTCGTGTCGTGGCCCGGTGCGGAGAGCATTCTCAGCCTCGAGATGATGAGGCCCGTGGTGGTCGCGCCTGATGATTGGGTGTTCACGTCGGGCTATACGCTGAGCTATTCCGGCAGCCGCGACGCGCTGACCGACTGGATCGAGGCGCTGCCAGAAAACATTCCCTTCGTTTTCGATCCAACGCCGGTCATCGCGGATATCCCACGTCCCATCCTGTCGCGGGTGCTTGCCCGTACGACATGGCTGAGCTGCAACATGACGGAAGCGGTCGAGATCGCTGGGCAAGGCGATGTCGAGGCACTCGCCGCCCGGCTGCTCGCCGACCACTGCCCAAAGGCCGAAGGCGTCGTTATCCGCGCCGGCGCCAAGGGCTGTTTCGTGAGGTTGGTCAATGGCGAGACGCAGACCATTGCCGGCTTCAAGGTCGATGCCATCGACACCAATGGCGCCGGCGACACCCATATCGGCGGTTTCGTCAGTGCACTCTCGCGCGGCGTGCATCCCTTCGAGGCGGCGCGCTATGCCAATGCGGCGGCAGCACTTTCCGTCACCCGCCATGGCGGCTCATCGGCGCCGACCGACAGCGAGATCCAGACTTTCCTGAGCCAGGCCGCCACGGGCGAGCCGGGCCAGAACCAGAAGGCCCATCAGACAGCCTGACCCGCCAAGCGGGCAAACAAGAGAGGAACGAACATGCGCATGCCAAGACTGACTGCCCTGCTGACGGCGACCGCCGTCATCACCTCCGCGCTCACGCTGGCCGCCAGTGCCGCCGAAGTGCATGTGCTCAACTGGAAGGGCTACGGCGCCGACGAGCCGTGGGCGATCGAAGCCTTCGAAAAGGCGACCGGCAACAAGGTCGTCAACGACTTCTTCAATTCCGAACAGGAAATGCTGACCAAGATCCGCACCAATCCGGGCCTCTATGACGTGGTCATGATCAACGCCGCCTTCAACGATCAGGCGATGGCGGAAAAGCTGATCCAGCCGATCGATACCTCCAAGCTGCCGAACTATGCCGACATCAGCAAGGACAAGGCGCAATCGCCGATGCTCGACCATGACGGCAAGGTCTATGGCGTGCCGTGGGTGTGGGGCCTGACGGCGCTGGCTATCAACGAAAAGTCCTTCGACAAGCCACCGACCTCGATCGCCGAAATGTGGGACCCAGCGCATAAGGGCCGGGTCGTCATTCGCGACGACGCTGTCGAAGCGGTGCAGTTCGGCGCCATCGCCACCGGCCAGAACATCAACGACATCAAGGATATGGACGCGGTCAAGACCAAGCTGACCTCGCTGATGCCGCAGATCAAGACCTTCTGGAGCTCGGAGAACGACTGGAACCAGATGGTCGCCTCCAACCAGATCGACATCGGCACCTATTGGAGCGGCTCGGCCGACCGCGCCAAGACGCATTTCAAGCTGCCGGTCTCGCTGGTCGTTCCGCAGGAAGGCGCCGTCGCCTGGCTCGATGCCTTCTCGATCCCGGTGGGCTCGAAGAACGTTGAAGGCGCACAGGCTTTCATCAACTGGATGATCGATCCGAAATTCTACGTCGAATGGGTCACCAAGGTCGGCGCTCCGGTGTCGGCCAACACCAAGGCGGTGGAAGCGCTGCCTGAAGACTCTTTCAACCGCAAGGTGATGGGCGATCCCGAGGTCGCCAAGCGCATCCAGTTCCAGGCGCCGATCACCGACGCGCAGCGCGAGGCCTATCTGGCGCTGTGGCAGCAGCTCAAGGTCGACGTGAAGTAGATTCGCGTCCGGGCCAGCCGGCGGTTCGCGCCGGTTGGCCCTTCAATCCTGGGGAGGAGGGTATCATGGCAGTACAGGGCGCGGTTGCGTCGCGCAGCGGGCTGAGATCGGCTCTGCCGCTGCTGGCGCCGGCCTATCTCTGGCTGACGGTGGCGATCTTCCTGCCGCTCTCGGCCATGGTATTTTTCTCTTTCATGACCGACCTGCCGCTGTCGGGAAAGCCGTGGGCGTTCACGCTTGGCAACTATGCCGCCTTCTTCTCGCAAAGCCTCTATCTGACGCTGCTGCTCGCTTCGCTGCGGCTTGGCCTCGAAGTGACGCTGTGGTGCGTCGTCATCGGCTATCCCGCCGCCTATGTGCTGGCCAAGGTGCTGAAGGGCCGCAGCCGCGAGGCGATCTTCCTGCTGGTCATTCTGCCGTTCTGGTCGAACGGCCTGGTGCGCATCTTCTCCTGGGCGATGGTGCTGCGCGAGGGCGGCATCCTCGACACGGCGCTCAATGCCGTGCTGCCGTTCAAGATCAACATCGACCTGATGTATTCCTACCCCGCGGTCATCATCGGCCTGGTGCACTCCTACGTGCCCTATATGGTGCTGACCTGCTACCTCACGCTGCAGGCGATCGACGACTCGCTGATCGAGGCCGGGCGTTCGCTCGGCGCCTCGCGGTTGCAGGTGTTGAAGCGAGTGATCATCCCGCTGTCGATGCCGGGTCTGGTGGCAGGGGCTGCGCTCATCTTCGTGCCCGTCGTCGGCTCGTTCATGGAGCCGCGCATTCTCGGCGGCCGCACCGGCACGTTCTACGGCACGGTGATCGAGGACCAGTTCGTCGCCGTCTTCAACTGGCCGCTGGGCGCGGCGCTTTCCTTCATCCTGCTGGCGGTGGTGCTGGTGATCCTGGCGGTTGCCTCGCCGGTGCTGCGGAGGGCTGCTTGATGAAGACCACCCGCATCCTCCACGGGCTGGGCCGGTTTTACATCTTCCTGCTGCTCGCTTTCCTCTATCTGCCGATCATCATCATGGCGCTGATGTCGTTCAACGTCTCGCCGTTCTACCAATTGCCGTTCGAATGGACGACGGAATGGTACGCCTCGCTCTGGCAGAATGACCAGCTGATCGCGGCGACCTGGAACAGCCTCGAGATCGCGGTCATCACCACGCTCATCTCAGTGGTGCTTGGCTCGGCCGCTTCGCTAGCGCTGTTCCGCTATGATTTCCGCGGCAAGAAAGTGCTGCAGGCGCTGCTGTTTCCGCCAATCGCCATTCCGTGGCTGATCACCGGCACGGCGATGCTGATCTTCTTCTTCGGCGTCGGCATTGGCCGCGGCCTGTTCGCCATCCTGCTCGGCCATGTGGCGCTGGCGCTGCCCTATGTCATCGTCGTCGTCTCGGCCCGGCTGCAGACTTTTGCACCGGAGCTGGAAGAGGCGGCGCGCTCGCTCGGCGCCAACCAGTGGCAAGTGACGAGGCGTGTGACGCTGCCGTGGATCATGCCCGGCGTCATTGCCGGCGGCTTGTTCGCATTTGCCGTGTCGTTCGACCAGTTCGTCGTCTCCTACTTCCTGGCGACGCCGGGACAGACGACGCTGCCGGTCGAAATCTACGCCGCGATCCGCAAGGGTTTCACGCCAGAGATCAACGCGGTCTCGACCATCATCATTGTCGTGTCGATGGCGCTCATGCTGCTCACGGCGCGCTTCTTCAAATTCGGCGGAGAGAAATAATGGCCGGCGTGCAGGTATCGAACGCCTCGCGCAGCTTTGGCGCGCACAAGGCGCTGGACGATGTCTCCATCGATTTCGCCGATGGCGGGTTTTATGCACTGCTCGGCCCATCGGGCAGCGGCAAGACCACGCTGCTGAGGCAAATCGCCGGTTTCGATTTTCCGGATAGCGGGCGCATCACCATCGGCGGTGAAAGCGTGGAGCGCGTGCCGGTCGAGAAAAGGCGCATCGGCATGGTGTTCCAGAACTATGCGCTGTTTCCCAATATGAGCGTCGCCGACAATGTCGCCTTCGGCCTGTCGGTGCGCGGTGAGGCGAAAGCGACGATCGCCACCGAAGTGCAGCGCGCACTCGACCTTGTGCAACTCGGCAAGCTCGGCGAGCGCCGGCCGCACCAGCTCTCGGGCGGCCAGCGCCAGCGCGTGGCGCTGGCGCGCGCCATCGTCACCAAGCCGCGCGTGCTTTTGCTCGACGAGCCGCTCGGCGCGCTCGACAAGGCGCTGCGTGTCGACATGCAGATCGAGCTGAAGCGCATCCAGCGCGAGATCGGCATCACCACCATCTTCGTCACCCACGACCAGGAAGAGGCGCTGACGATGAGCGACCGCATCGGCATCCTGCGCGATGGCAGGCTCGTGCAGGAGGGGCCGCCGGAGGAGATCTATGACCGACCGAAGAGCGAGTTCGCCGCCACCTTCCTTGGCGACGCAAACATTTTTCGTGGCGATGCGACCGGCGACGGTATCCGCCTGCCTGACGGCACGGCGATCGTTGCCGGCGTAGGCGACAGGCTTGCCGCCGGCGCGAAGGCGAGCTGCGCGGTGCGACCCGAACGCATTCGTATCGCCACCGCTGCCGGGGTTGCGGATGCGGCCAATGCCAACGCGCTGAAGGGCCAGGTCTCCCAGCGCATCTTCGCCGGCAACAACAGCACCTATTTCGTCGAGCGCGCGGGCCAGACGCTGAAGGTCATCGTCCAGAATACCGGCAATGACCGGCTGGCCGAGGGCCAGGATGTGGTGCTCAGCTGGTCGCCGGAAAGCACCGTGCTGATTGCCGCAAACTAGTTCGCACCGTCACCCCGTCATGGTTCTGATGGGAATTGATGGAGCGGACCTTGGCTGATCGACGGGCCATGGCGTTATATCCGTCCTCCAGGGAGGAATGGATGGCAGGCCAGGGTTTCGAGCCGGATGTAAGGGTTCGCACCAGCGAATACCGGATCGGCTGCATCGGCGCCGGCATGATCATGGCCGAATGCCATCTTGCCGCCTATGCGCAGGCCGGTTTCCCAGTCGTCGCCATCGCTTCGCGCACCAAGGCCAGCGCCGAGAAGGTAGCTGCACGCTGGAGCATTCCGACCATCCACGACACGCCGGAACAACTGATCGAGAATCCCGAGATCGAGATCGTCGACCTTGCCTTTCCACCCGACCAGCAGCCGGCATTGATCCGCCATGCGCTGAAGCAGCCTCACATCAAGGCGATCCTGGCGCAGAAGCCGCTGGCGCTGTCGGTCGATGAAGCCGTGAAACTGCGCGACGAAGCCGCAAAGTCCGGCAAGATCCTCTCGGTCAACCAGAACATGCGCTACGACCAGTCGATGCGCGTGCTGAAGCAGATCATCGACAGCGGCGCACTGGGCGACATCGTCTTCGCGCAGATCGACATGCACGCCATCCCGCACTGGCAGGGGTTCCTTCAGGACTACGACCGGCTGACGCTCGCCAATATGAGCGTGCATCATCTCGACGTGCTGCGCTTTCTGTTCGGCGATCCCTCGGAAATCGCCACGCTGACACGCAAGGACCCGCGCACTACATTCGAGCATAGCGACGGCATCACCGTCTCGACGCTGCGCTTTCCCTCCGGCGTGCTCGCCGTGTCGCTGGAGGATGTCTGGTCCGGACCGCGCCAGGAAGGCTATGAGGACGACCAGCACATCAACTGGCGGGTCGACGGCACCAAGGGTGTCGCGAAGGGCACGATCGGCTGGCCGAAAGGCGCTGCCTCGACGCTGACCTATGCGTCGACCGAGACGACCGGCGGCGAATGGGTCAGCCCGAGCTGGGACACGATGTGGTTCCCGCATGCCTTCATCGGCGTGATGGAGCAATTGCAGCATGCGGTGAAGACAGGCGCGCCGCCGGCGCTCTCCGTCGCCGATAACGTCAAGACAATGGCACTGGTCGAGGCGGGCTACCGCTCGATGGCGCAAGGCCGCACCGTCAAACTGTCCGAGATATCGATCGACTGAACATGCCGCCGAATAGTGTGGCGGCTGAATCGCTTACCGGGAGGAGTTCACATCATGATGCAGGCAGGTATCTTCACCGGCTATTTCCCCTATGAGCTCGCGGAGGCCGCCCGCCGCATCCGTGCACTCGGCTTCAACACAGTGCAGCTCGACATGCATTTCAGGGATGTCGATCTCACGGCCGGGCAGATCACCGGGGACAAGGCGAGGACAGTGCGCGACACGTTTCGCGACCACAATCTGCCGGTCTGCTGCATCTCGGGCTACACCAACATCATCCATCCCGACAAATCCGAGCGCGAGAAGCGCGTCGGCTATCTCAAGGAAATCATCCGCAATGCGCGCGACTTCGGCTCGCCCTACGTGATCTCGGAGACCGGCACCTACAACACCGAATCCGACTGGGTGCATCATCCCAAAAACAAGACCGAGGAAGGCTTCGAGGAATGCCGCAAGGTGATCTCGGATCTTGCCCAGACGGCTTACGACCATGGCGCGGTGTTCCTGCTCGAAACCTATGTCAACAATGTCGTCGGTTCGGTCGAGGAGACGGTCAAAATGTTCGCGCAGGTCGACCATCCGGGCCTCGGCCTGCTGATGGATCCGACCAATTATTTCGAGGTGCACAATATCGACCGCATGGACCAGGTGCTGAACCAGGTGTTCGACACGCTGGCCGACAAGATCCGCATCGCGCACGCCAAGGACGTCAAGCGCTCAGGCAGCGACAAGACCGAGAAGCATGCCGATATCGGCGACGCGGACGCGCATGAGGGGCTGACCTTCCGCGGCGTGGGCGAGATCGAGCTGCCGGCGCCCGGGCTGGGATCGCTGAATTACGATCTCTATCTGCAGCGGCTCAGTGAGAAGCACCCGAACATCCCTGTTATCATCGAGCATCTGACCGAGGACGACGTGCCGCGGGCGAAAACATTTCTCGACGGGAAGTTCCGCGCCAACGGGCTTTGAGGTAGGCGAGACGGTGATGGCGACGGCGGCCAAGACAAAGCGCGATTACGGCCTGGTCGGCGAAAGCACCCGCCGGGCGATCGAGACCGGGCTGGCCTCGGCCGAGTGGTATCACACCGACGTGCCGCGCAAGGCAATGAAGGAAATGATGCAGCGCTCCGACGGGCCGCCGATCCGCGATACAGTGATCTGGATCGCAGCCATCCTGGGCTCGGCCGCCGGCATCGTGTGGTTCTGGGGCACGTGGTGGGTGGTGCCGTTCCTGCTCGTCTATGGCGTGCTCTATGGATCGTCGAGCGATTCGCGCTGGCACGAATGCGGCCATGGCACCGCCTTCCGCACACGCTGGATGAACGATGCGATCTACGAAATCGCCAGCTTCATGGTGGTGCGCAATCCGGTGCAATGGCGCTGGAGTCATGCGCGGCATCACACCGACACGATCATCGTCGGCCGTGACGCCGAGATCGCGGTAATGCGGCCGCCAAATCTGGTCAAGGCGGCGCTTGCCTTCACCGGCATTCTCGATTTCCGTTATTCGCTGCCGATCCTGGCGCGCCAGGCGTTGGGCAAGCTGTCGGACGACGAAAAGAGCTACATTCCTGAGACCGAACAGGGCAAGGCCATCACGGCGGCGCGCTGGCATGCCGCCGTGTACGTTGCGACGATCGCCCTCGCGATCGCGCTGGGTTCATGGCTGCCGCTGGTGCTGATCGGCCTGCCGCGTCTTTATGGCAGCTGGCACATGGTTCTGACCGGCCTGCTCCAGCATATCGGCCTGGCCGACAATGTCGTCGACCACCGGCTGAACACGCGCACCGTCTACATGAACCCGGTCAGCCGCTTCATCTACTGGAACATGAATTATCACGTCGAACACCATATGTTCCCGATGGTGCCCTATCATGCGCTGCCAAGACTGCACGAGCTGATCAAGCACGACCTGCCGGTGCCGAACCCGTCGATGTGGCATGCCTATCGCGAAGTCTGGCCGGTGCTTTTGAAGCAGCTGCGGTACGAGGATTATTTCCTCAAGCGCGAATTGCCGCCGACGGCGCGGCCCTATCGCGGTGAATTTCACGAGCTCGATATGTCGGCGGCGGCCGAGTAGCGAATAAACCACCCGCCTTCTATCCGGCCTGTTACGGGGCCGGTAAGGTGACCGGGAAAAGCAACCAGCCAACAGGGACATCCCGATGAGCCGAAAGAGACCGACCGTCGCCGATCTGCGCGCCATGAAGGGCAAGCGCCAGCTGACCATGCTGCGCGTTCTGACCATGGACGAGGCCGAGGCTGCCGAGCGGGCAGGGGTCGATATCGTCTCGGTGCCGCCCGAGCTGGTGCTCAACCCTGAGTATCGCGATGCGGCGCCCAGCCTGTTCACCATGCCGGGCGAGAATTTTTATGAGATCGGAACGGCAGACGATTTCCTGCGCTGGGCGTTCCGGCTCTACAAGGCCGGCGCCGATGCGGTCTATTGCAGCGCCGGCTTTGCCACCGTGAAGCGGCTTACCGACGATGCCATTCCGGTGATCGGCCATGTCGGCCTCATTCCGTCCCGCGCCACCTGGACCGGCGGCTTCAAGGCCGTCGGCAAGACCGCCGACACCGCCATGCAGATTTTTGAGGCGGTCAAGCAGTATGAGGCCGTTGGAGCGCTTGGCGCCGAGATCGAAGTGGTGCCGATCGAGGTGGCGAAGGCGATCTCGGAACGGACCTCGCTGATCATGCTGTCGATGGGCGCGGGCACCGGCTGCGACGCACAATATCTGTTCGCCGACGATATTCTCGGCCAGAACCGGGGCCACATGCCGCGCCATTCCAAGGTCTACCGCAACTTCGCCGCCGAGTACGATCGTCTGCAGGCGGAACGCGTCGCGGCGTTTTCCGAATATGTCGCCGACGTCGATAGCGGCGCCTATCCGGAAGACAGGCATGTCGTGCGCATGGATCCGGCCGAGCTCAGCCTGTTCATGAAACGGGTGGACGCAAAGGGCTGACTACTCGGCCTCCTTGCCGATCATCGCTGCACCTTGCCATGTTCCGTCGGCGAGCATGGCATGGAGTACCTCGGCATCCGTTCCCAGCGGCCGGTCCTCCCTCAGCATCGCCACATGCGCGCGCACCGCAGCATGGATCGCTGCGGTGCCGGGCGCCAGCTTGAGGCTATCGCGCAGATCGACGGCTTGCGCGGCGGCCATCAGTTCGAAGGCGATCAGCCGGCGCCATAGCGCGATCATTTCGGCGCATTTCGACACCGCCAGAGGGGTCTGCGTCGCATGGTCCTCGACGCCTTCGGACACGGGAAGGAAATCCAGCATCACCGGATTGGCCTTGTGGCGGATGCCGGCCAGGATTGCCGTTGCCGTCTTTTGCAGCGGCACGAAACCGGCCGAGGCGCCGCCGACCGGCGACAAATATTTCGGCAGGCCGTTGCGGCCGGAGCCGGCGAGCTGGATCAAGCGGGCAACGCTTGCCGCGGCACATTGCGCGATCCCCAGGCCGAGCGTCTCGAAGGCGAGTGCCAGCGATGCGGTGTGGAAATTGCCGGTCGATAGCACCAGCCCGTCATCGCCCAGCACCAGCGGATTGTCGGCGGCGGCATTGAGTTCGATCTCCAGCGCCAGCCGCGCCTGGTCGATCGCCTGGATCAATGCACCATGGATCGACGGCATGCAGCGGATCGACAGCGGGTCCTGCAGGGTGGTCGGCGCCGGCTCTTCGTCGCGGGCAAGCAGGTAGCGCAAGCCCTTGGCCGCGAGTTGCTGGCAGGCTGCCGGCCGCGCCAGATGCAGGCGCGGATCGAGGATGGTGCGGTTGGCGCCAAACCCTTCCATGGTCAGCGCGCCGGCCTGCTGCTGTTGCACAAAGGCAGCCAGCGCGTCGGCCAGCGCCAGCGCACCGCTGCCGGTTGAAACGGCCGAGGCGTTGATCAGCGACAGGCCGTCTTTCGGCGCCAGGCTGATCGGAGCCAACCGCGCCATCATCAACGCCTTGGCCGCCGGCATGCGCCGACCCTGATAGTCAGCTTCGCCGTCGCCGGTCAGCAGACGGGCGAGCGCCGTCATCAGCACGAGATCGCCGGCGCCGATCGAGCCCAACTGCGGCATTACCGGATGCACGCCGGCATTGAGCGCATCGACAAGGGCGGTGAAAGCCGCCGGCGAAATGCCGGAGCCGCCGACTGCCAGCATCGCTGCGCGCGCAAGCATGGTCGCCCGCACCGCCTCTTGGGGCAACGGTTCGCCGACAGCGCCGCTGCGCCCTTCCAGCAACTGGCGCTGGAAGGCACTGGCATCGCCTTCGACCGACGTGCCGAGATTGGCACCGAGCCCGGTGTTGAGGCCGTAAATCTGCTGACCGGACGCGGCCACCTGGTCGAGCACTTTGCGCGCTTTGTCGAGCCTCTCGATGACAGCAGGCTCAACCTCCACCTTGCGGCCGGCGCGGGCGACCGCCGCGACATCCTCGACGCTGACGCCGGCGCCGGTGAGGACGAGCGCGCTCATGCGAAGCGCAGCCTCTGGCCGATGCCTTTATCAGCAGCCTTGGCCAGCATCGCCTTGCCCAGCGCAATGTCGGACAGCGACAGGCCGCGATGCCAGAACAGGATCGTCTCGTCGTCGCTCTGGCGTCCCGGCTTGAGACCGGCAGCGATCTGGCCGAGCTCGGCGTGCAGCGTCGCTTCGCTCAGCCGCCCGGTCTCGACATGGGCGCGCAGCGAGCCGAACTTGCCGCCTTTGCACTGGCCCCAGTCGTCGACGACCATTTTCTGCATGATGTCGGTCAATGACAGCTCCACCGCGCTCATCGTACCATAGGGCACGACCAGCGCACCGGGCTTGATCCATTCGGTCTTGAGCAGCGGCTGCGGCTCCGGCAGCCGCGAGGCCTCGACGACGATGTCGGCGCCCTTGACGCAGCTCTCCCAGTCGGCGACCGCGGTAACTTTCTTGCCGAGACCGGCCGAGAGTTTGGCAGCGAAGCCGTCGCGGCTTTCCGGGCGGCGCGAATGGACGCGGATCTCGTCGAAGTCGAAGAGATGGTCGAGCAGGCGCACATTCCAGTAGGCGGTGCCGCGCGCGCCGATATGGGCCAGCACCTTGGAGTTCTTGCGCGCCAGATGTTTGGCGCCGATAGCGGTGACGGCGCCGGTGCGCATGTCGGTGATGACGGTGGCGTCGAGAATGGCGCGCGGCGTGCCGGTGCGCGGATCGAACAGGTTTAGAATGCCAAATTCTGAAGGGAGCCCGTGCAGATAATTGTCGACATAGTCGCCGACGATTTTCACGCCCGCCGTATCGAGCGGCGCAACGTAGCCGCGCAGAACGTTGAAATGGCCATGGAAGGAAGGGGCGGGTTCAAGATGGACGCGCGGCTCGATCACCGTCTGGCCATTGCCTTGCGCGATAAGCCCGGCTTCGACAGCGGCAATGATTTCGCCGTCGGTCATCTCCAGGGCTTCGATATCGAGGCCATTGAGGTAGTCGATATAGATAGGCTTCATGCAATGTCCTTGGCCGCCCGCCCATCCATAACAGGCTGCGAGCCGACACGGAAGTTTGTTGGATAAGCTCTGGACGGGGCCAGCCATATGCTGTTCAACGCGGTTCGCCATGACTGCCGTTCCCGACACCGAGGCTTCCGCCGTAACCGCCAGCAATGCGCGGCGCGTGGCGCTGATCGTCGCCATCGCGTTTTTCATGCAGCTGCTGGATTCGACGATCATCTCGACCTCGCTGCCGCAGATGGGACAATCCTTCGGCGTGCCGGCGGTGGCGATGAGCATCGGCATCACCGCCTATATGCTGACCATGGCAGTGTTCGTGCCGCTGTCGGGCTGGCTTGCCGACCGCTTCGGCGCGCGCAACATCTTCCTGCTGGCGATCGTACTGTTCACGCTGGCCTCGCTGGCCTGCGGCTTCTCGCAAAGTCTGCCTCAGTTCGTTGCCGCTCGCGTCGTGCAAGGCCTGGGCAGCGCGCTGATGACGCCGGTCGGCCGCATCCTTGTGCTGCGCAATGCGTCGAAGTCGGAGCTGCTCAACGCCACGGCGCTGATCACCTGGCCGGCGTTGTTTGCGCCCGTGGTCGGGCCGGTGCTTGGCGGCTTCATCACAACCTATCTCTCCTGGCACTGGAATTTCTTCATCAACATCCCGCTTGGGCTCGTCGGGCTGGCGCTGGTCGCGCGCTTCATTCCGGGCGACCGCGCGGCCGATCCCAAGCCGCTGGATTGGCCGGGGTTTTTCCTCACGTCGCTGGGGCTCGCGCTGCTGCTCTACGGCCTTGAGCGCATCGCACATCCGGAAGACGGCGCCTTGCCCGCCGTGCTGCTGGTTGCCGCCGGCATCGTCATCGGCTGGCTGGCGGTGCGGCATCTCCGGCGCGCGCCGCATCCGCTGCTCGATCTCAGCGCGTTCAGGGTGCAGACCTTCGCCATCTCGACGCTTGCCGCCGGCACCATTTTTCGCGTGGCGATCAACGCCACGCCGTTCCTTTTGCCGCTGCTGTTTCAGGTCGGCTTTGGCCTTTCGCCGGTCGATGCCGGCTTGATGATCGTGGCCTACTTCCTCGGCAATCTCGGCATGAAGACGGTGACGACGCCGATGCTGCGACGCTTTGGTTTTCGCACGGTCACGGTCGTCAACGGCCTGATCGCCTCGGCCTCGATCATGGCGTGCGCGGCGATCTCGCCGGAGACGCCGCAGGCGCTGGTGGTAGCGCTGATGCTGATCGCCGGCCTGACGCGCTCGATGCAGTTCACGGCGCTGAATACTCTGGCCTTCGCCGACATCGATGCCGCGCAGCGCAACTCGGCGGCGACTTTGTCCTCCATGCTGCAGCAGATATCGATGCTGTTCGGCGTAGCGGTGGCGGCTGCCATCCTCAACCTGTCGCAGATCGTCAGGGGCCGGCCGGCGCTCGACCTCGTCGATTTTCGCATCGCCTTCCTGGTCATCGGCGCCATCGGGCTGGTGGCGGCGTTGCGGTTCCTCGTGCTGCCGCCCGGCGCAGGCGCCGAAGTTTCAGGCCACCTGACCAGGACCTGAATTCGCGATTTTCGCCGCTCAGGCGGCAATTAATTCCGCCTTGTGCTTTCGCCTCAGAACGGCACCTTTGCGCATACGCGCAATGGCGCAACGGAATGCCAAAAGCGCAGCCTTTTCCTAGGATTGCGCCAGTTCTAGCAATCGGTGCGTCCACTGGAAGATTATCACTGCCAACGGGCGTTCCGAGCGCGGATTCATTTGACGAAGCGGCGCCGAGCCGATTAGCTTTCTTCGGAAGGGGTGGCAGAGTTGCCATCGGGGCGAATGCAGACATGAACACGATTGGCTGGCCACATTTCAGGAGCCTGAACCAGGAAGGCATTGTCTTTGCCATCGCCGTGGTGCTGTTCGTCGCCGCTGCCATTGGGCTGCCTGGTTTCATCGCTGCCAACAATCTCGTTGCCATCGTCCGCTCGGTGTCGGTGCTGGGTATTTTGGCGCTCGGCATGGCGGTCGTCATAATCGGCAGGGGCATCGACCTGTCGGCGGTGGCGATCATGGCGATGTCGGTCGCCTGGTATTTGCAACTGCTCAACGCCGGAACGCCTGATGGTCTCGCCTTCGCCTATGTGCTGGCAGGCGTGCTCGCCATCGGCCTGCTCAACGGTTTTCTCGTCGCTTATGCCGACGTGCCGGCGATCTTCGTGACGCTGGCGACCGGCTCCTTCGTCTTCGGCTATGTCCGCTCGCAACTGATCACGCAGGATGCGGTGCCGGTGCCTCAGGGCCATTGGGTGGAGCTGCTCGGCGGCCTGCGTTTCCTCGACATTCCGATCGAAGTGTTCGTCTTCGCCGGGCTCGCCTTCCTGTTCTTCCTGTTCCTGCGCTACACCAAATGGGGCCGCTACATCTATTTCGCCGGCGACAATCCGGTCGCCGCGCGCAACATCGGCATTCCGGTGCGGCCAATGCTGGTGCTGCGTTATGTGGTTTCGGCCTTTGTCGCGCTGATCGCCGGCCTGCTCACGGCGGCAAGCCTGCATTCGATCAACACCCGCGTCGTCAACTCGACGCTGCTCTATGACATCGTGCTGGTGGCGGTGATCGGCGGCATCGGCCTTTCCGGCGGGCGGGGCGGGGTGCGCAATGTGCTGGTGGGCGCTGCACTGATCGGCATCCTGTCGAACGCGATGACCATCATCGACATTCCGCTGCTCTATCAAAACCTGATCAAGGCGGCGATCCTGCTCGGAGCCATCATCGTCGACGGCATCATCAATCCGCGTGACGAACAGACCGCGCAGCAGGGCGACATCTAAGGGGTACCCGACCGGGTCATGCCGACCGGCCGGCAATAAGTGAAAAACAGAGGATGTGACATGAAACTGATCAGAACACTGATGGCGGCCGCCACGGCGCTTGCCGCTACCGCCTTCGTCGCGCCGACCTTCGCCGCCGACGATCCGGGCCCGGCCGCATACGCGCAGGCGCTCAAGGGCAAGCGCGTCATGCTGGTGCCGCTGGCGATGGGCTTCGACCTTGCGCAGGGCTGGTCGCACTATCTGAAGACGGAAGTCGAGGCCTGGGGCGGCACCTTCGAAACACGCGATCCGAACTGGGTCGTCGATGCCGGTGCACAGGCGATCACCGACGCGATCTCGTCCGACACAAGGCCGGACGTGCTGATCATCCATGCGCCGGATCTCAACTCCTATTCCAAGCTGATGAAGAAGGCGCAGGCCGCCGGCACCTACGTCATACTGGTCGACAATCCCGCCAACTTCCCGGCCGACGCCTTTGTCGGCAGTGACTGGGACCGGCTCGGCCAACTCGAGGCCGAAGCGGCGATCAAGGGCTGCGGCGAGAATTCGTCGAAGAAGATCGGCCTTGTGCAGGGTGATCAGGCCAACTCGTCCAGTCTCTACCAGTATGCCGGCATCATGAAGGTGCTGGAGAAGCACCCCGACTTCAAAGTCGTGGCCAAGCCCGACTCCAACTGGGATCCGACGACGTCGCGCAACGTGACGACGACAATGCTGCAGCAGAACCCCGACATCTGCTCGATCATCGACTTCTGGGATGGCGACGCCACCGGCGCATCCGCCGCCATCCGCGACGCCAAGCTCGACGGCAAGGTCTTTTTGGTCACCACCGGCGGCGGCGAGAAGGCGGCCGATTGCGACAAATTGCAGGACGGAACTTACGGCGCCGTTGTCATGACAGACCTTGCCCGCCAGTCCGGCGACATGAACGCTATCATCAAGTTCCTGCTGCAGAGCGGCCAGCCGGCCGGCACGTCGCACACCTACATCTACACACTGGAGAAGGCTACGACCAAGGCCGACCTCAAGCCCGACAGCTGCTGGGACCTGAAGGCGCTGCAGGCCGAAGCGGCGGCGAAGTAAGCCGCGCTTTTTCGACTGAAATAAACGAGGTGGCTGGACAATCCGGTCACCTCGTTCCCTCATGGAATAGCAGCCGCCGATGTCCTTTCGCGAACGCCTCCAGTCATGGCGCTACAATCTCGTGCCCGACCATCTGGTCGGCGAAATCCTGACAAAACGCTGGACCGACAACGCCATTCCGTTCCTGGCGCTGGTGGCGACGCTCAGCGTGTTCGGCTCGATCATTCCCGGCTTCTTCAAGCTGACCTCGCTGCAGGAATCGACCCGCCAGCTCGGCGAGTTCTCGATGGTGGTCACCGGCATGACGGTGGTGATGCTGGGCGGCGGCATCGATCTGTCCGTCGGTTCGATCTTCGCGCTGTCCTGCTTCTCCGCCGTCTATGTCTTCTTCATCCTCGAACAGTCTATCTGGCTGGCGCTGGCGGCATCGCTTGCCACCGGGCTCATCTTCGGCGCCGTCAACGGCTACCTCGTCGGCTATCTCAGGCTGCGCGCCTTTCTGACTACGCTGGTCACCTTCATTTTTGGCCGGGCGCTGTTCGATATTCTCGTCACCACCTATGCCGCAGACGTGCAGCTTTCCCAGGCGACATCCGATGTGCTCGACTTCATCGGCGACAGCACCTTCTGGGGGCTTTCGGTCTCGGTGTGGCTGGCGATCATTCTTGCCATCGTCACCCATATCGCGCTGACGCGCTCACGGCCGGGCTGGCATGTGCTGGCGGTCGGCGGATCCAGGCGCTCGGCGCACAATGCCGGCATTCGCGTGCGCCGCACCGTGTTCATGACCTATGTCTTTTCCGGCTTCTGCGCCTCGATTGGCGGCTTCCTGATCGCTTGCCGCCTGAGTGGGGCAGGGCCGGGCACCGGCCTCAACCTTGAGATCATGGCGCTGACGGCGGCGGTGGTCGGCGGCGTCAGCCTGGGTGGTGGCCGCGGCTCGGTCATCAAGGGGCTGATGGGCGCCATCATCGTGCTGACCATGACCAACGGGCTGATCCGGCTGGGCTATGGCACCGGCACCAACCAGATGGTGCTGGGCATCATGCTGGCGGTGGCGGTGACGATCGACATTCGCTGGCTGAAGAACCGCCATAAGGTGCTCAACGAAGTCTATGTCGCGCCGGTCTATCTCAAGATGGGCGAGACACAGTCTGCGGTGCCGGGCTCAGGCACGCCCTACGCGCTCGACAACCGGCTGTCGGCGGCCGACCATATCGGGCTCGGCGAGTTGGAAGGGCCGGAAGACGTCATCCTCGACCGCGACGATCACCTCTATTGCGGCACGCGCCATGGCGAGATCGTCCGCTTCTTCGCGCCGGATTACGTTAAGTCGGAGGTGTTTGCCCACATCGGCGGCTTTCCGCTGGGCCTGGCCTTCGACAAATCGGGCAATCTGATCAGCTGCGTCGGCGCCATGGGACTCTATTCCGTCTCGCCGGATCGGGAAGTGAAGCGCCTGTCGGCCGAGACGTCGCGCTCCTGGACCTCGATCGTCGACGATGCGCGGCTGCGCGACCCCAATGATTGCGACATCGCGCCGGACGGGCGCATCTATTTCACTGACTCCACCAAGCGCTATGACGCGCACGATTGGGCGCTGGACTCGATCGAGAACCGCGCCACCGGCCGGCTGCTGGTCTATGACCCGAAGGACGGTTCGACGAAGACACTGCTCGACGGCTACCGCTACACCAATGGCGTGTGCATGGCGCATGACGGTAAGTCGCTGTTCTTCGCTGAGAGCTGGGCCTGCCGCGTCCACCGCTACTGGCTGGAAGGGCCAAAGGCGGGCGCCGCCGAATGCGTCATCCGCGACATGCCGGGCTATCCCGACAACATCAACCGCGCCTCCGACGGCAATTACTGGATGGCGTGGCTCGGCATGCGCACGCCCAGCTTCGACCTGTCGCTGCGCCATCCCGATATGCGCAAGCGCATGACGCGCCGGCTGCCGCAGGACGAGTGGCTGTTCCCCAACATCAACACCGGCGGCGTGGTGAAATTCAACGACAAGGGTGGCATTGTCGAGGCGATGGGCGACCTCACCGGCGGCGCGCATCCGATGGTCACCTCGATGCGCGAGCACAAGGGTTTCCTGTTCGTCGGCGGCATCCTCAACAACCGCATCGGCCGCTACAAGATTGCGGGCGCCGACCCGAACTGGACCAGTTCCGCTTCTTATTGGGGAGCGAAGCCATGATCCTCGATCCTGTGCTCGACCTGTTTCGTGGCAAGGCGGTGACCATCCCACCGCTCGACGGTGCCTTCCGTCCCAACACGCGGCTGGACGAGGCGCCAGTGTTCGCCGATTTGACGGAGCCCGACAATCTTCTGGTTGCCGATGGCCGGCTGCTCGCTTCCAGCGGCAACGCCATCTATTCGCTTGCCGCAGGAGTGGAGCCGAAGGTTGTCGAGACCTTTCCTTCCCCCATCACTGCGCTGGCTCTATCACTGTCGGGAGAACTGACGGTCGGACTTGAGAGCGGCAAGCTGCTGGTCGCCGGCAAGGAGGTTTCGCTGCCGTCTGGCGTCAGCTGCATCACCGCGCTTGCCTATGCCGAGGACGACACGTTGTGGCTGGCCAATGGCTCGGCTGAGCATGCGCCGTCGCTATGGGCCGCCGACCTGATGAAGAAGGGCGCGTCCGGATCGCTTTGGAGGCGGGACGCAGCCGGCGGCGGGTTCCGCAAAGTGGCCGGCGAGATCGCCTTTCCCTATGGGCTCTATCCCACGGGGCGGGATGTGCTGGTCAGCGAAAGCTGGCGTCACCAGCTCGTTCGCTTCGATGGTGCAACCGGTAGCCGCTCGACCGTGCTGACGCATCTGCCCGGCTATCCCGCGCGCCTTGCGCCGGCCGGCGATGGCGGCGCGTGGCTGGCCCTATTCGCGCCGCGCAACCGGCTGATCGAATTCGTGCTGCAGGAAACGCATTACCGGCGCGACATGATCGACCAGGTGCCGCCGGCCTATTGGATCGCGCCGGCGCTGGCCTCCAACCGCAGCTTCCTCGAACCGCTGCAATGTGGCGGCATCCGCACCATGGGCATCCACAAGCCCTGGTCGCCGAGCCGCTCCTATGGGCTGGTGGTCAGGCTCGATCAGAACATGCAGCCGCAATTCAGCCTGCACAGCCGCGCCGACGGCACGCGCCATGGCATCTGCAGCGTGGCGGAAACGGACGGCCGCCTGTTCATCGCCTCCAGGGGCGGCGATTGCGTGCTGGCCATCGACGCAGGAGGTCTCTGATGGAACCGATCGTGCGCCTGGAAAATGTCACCAAGAACTATCGCGGCGTGCCCGCGGTCAGACAAGTCAGCTTCGAACTGCGCAAGGGCGAAATCCACGCGCTGCTCGGCGAGAACGGCGCCGGCAAATCCACGCTGACCAAGATCATCGCCGGCGTCGTCGACGCCACCTCAGGCAAGATGTTCCACAAAGGCCGCGAGATCGCCTACGCCTCGCCGCATGCGGCGCTCGAGGCCGGCATCGCCATGGTGTTCCAGGAGACCAGCCTGGTGCCGTCGATGACAGTGGCGCAGAACCTCTATCTCGGCACCGAAAAGTTTCTCAACCGGCTGCGCGGCACCTACATTTCGGCGCAACAGTTTTTGCAATCGCTGAACTTCCCGGTCGACCCGAACGCCATGGTGGCAACGCTCGGCGCGGCCAAGCGTCAGATGGTCGAGATCGCGCGCGCCGTTCACCACAATGCCGAGATCATCATCTTCGACGAGCCGACGGCGACGCTGACGCCGGAGGAGAAGCGGCACTTTTTCGCACTGATCCGGCGGCTGAAGGCGAACGGCGTCTCGATCGTCTTCATCAGCCATGCATTGGAAGAGGCGCTGATGATCGCCGACCGCATCACAATCCTGCGCGATGGCGAACTGGTGATCACCGACGACACATCGGCCTTCGACCGCGACAAGATCGTCGCCGCCATGGTCGGGCGTACGCTGTCGGGACAGATCTACCGCCAGCGCGACGAGGCCAGGCTGCGCAAGGCCGGCAAGAAGGTGCTGTCGGTGCAGGACATTTCGATGAGCAATGTCGTGCGCAACACCTCCTTCTCGATCTTTCAGGCACAGATCACCGGTGTGTTCGGGCTGATCGGCTCCGGCCGCACCGAGACCTTCAAGATCGTCTCCGGCATCTACAAGCGCGATTTCCTGCGCGGCGGCGCCATCGAGCTGGACGACCGGCCGGTGCGCTATATCGTGCCGAGCGAAGCGGTCGCCGACGGCATCGTCTATGTTACCGAGGACCGCAAGAGCGAGGGCATTTTCGAGACGATGGGCGTTGCCGAGAACCTGTTCGGCGGGCTCCTGGCGGCGGGCCGCGAAAAGGCCTGGGTGATCAACCAGCAGGAGATGCGCACGCTTTCCGCTGAATGGACGAAGACGCTGAACATCAAGGCGATCAACGACAATGCCCGCGTGGTCGAGCTTTCCGGCGGCAACCAGCAAAAGGTGGTGATCGGCAAGGGGCTGGTGCAGCAGCCGCGTATCGTGATCTTCGACGAGCCGACGCGCGGCGTCGATGTGGGCGCCATCGCCGAGATCCACCAGATCATCAACCGGCTGGCCGACGAGGGATTGGCCGTCGTCGTTATCTCCTCCTACCTGCCGGAAATCATGAACCTGTCGGACCGGATTCTGGTGTGCCGGCAGGGCCGCATGGTCGAGGAGTTTTCGCCCGCCGAGGCGACGGAGGAGAAGATCATGTATGCGGCGGTTCATTAGGTTTCTGGTCGGTGTTTGAGGGTGCGCATACGTCGCCAATTGGCGGAGGCCTCAGCGCCTTCGTCATCCTCGGGTCTCCGCGACGGCGCTTCGCGCCTGCTTCGCACGTGAATGAAGCTGAGATGCTTCGGCCAATCGCCATGGTTCTGTCAGCATCAAAAACTGAATCGGAATAGCCGGTTAGCCGCCCTTGCTCGAGACCTGATTCAACCACCTGATCCACCGATTCAACGAAAGGAAACGCCATGGCCGCCACAAAACTCCTCAGCGATGCTGAGGTCGAAAAAATCCCGGTTGCGAAGGCTGTGTTCGATGACATCCGCGCGACGCGCAAATCGGATTTCGTCAACAATTTCTGGCGTGGGCTCGCCAACGATCCGGCCTTGCTGAAACGGACATGGGAACAGGTGAAGGTGGTGATGGCCACGGAGAGCGCCATCGACCCGCTGACCAAGGAAATGATCTATATCGCGGTGTCGACCGCCAATGGCTGCTCCTACTGCGTCCATTCGCATACGGCAGCCGCCCGCGCCAAAGGCATGACCGATGCGCAGCATGGCGAGATGGTGTCGATCATCGGGCTGGCCGGGCAGACCAACCATCTGGTGACGGCGATGCAGATTCCGGTCGATCCTGAGTTTGAAGTGAGGTGAGGGGCGGATTTCCCTTCTCCCCTGTGGGAGAGGGGAAGCAGTGCGCTATGCCGGTCTGTAAACCTTCTCGGCCGTGTTCCAGAAGATATCCGCCTCGGCGGCTGCGCCATGCTTGCCTACCGCGGCGCGGTGCGCCTTGATCAGTTCGGCATGGGTCGTCCAGAGTTTTTCGATCGGGAAGTTGGAGCCGAACATCAGGTGGTCAGCGCCCAGAATGTCGATGGCATTGTCGACGATGTAGGCAATCAACGCCGGATCGTTGCGGTGGGCGAAGGTGCCGAGGCCCGACAGCTTGGCGTAGAAGTTCGGCGCTGTTGATAGCGTACTCAGGCCGGCTTTCCAGGCCTCGGTGGTTTCCGGCTCCATGTCGGTCAGCATGCCGGCATGGGTGAGGATGAAGTTGATCTGCGGGTTCTCGCCGACCAGCGTCAGCCCGTCCTTCATCTGGGCAGGGAAAAGCTGCAGGTCGAAGGACAGGCCATAGTCTTTAAGCCGCGCGACATTGGCCCGCACCTTGGGGTCGATGACCTGATCGGCCGAGGCAGCGAAGCGGAAGGCCGGCGTCTCGTGCCAATGCAGCTGCATGCGCACGCCGCGCAGCAGCGGGTACTTTTTCAATCGATCGATCTGGGGCCGGACATCGTCGACAGTCATATCGGTATAGCCGACGATAGCGTGCGGCCAGCCGGTCTCGTCGGCAGTCTTCTGCAGGAAGGCGACTTCTTTTTCGAAATCCTCCTTGGCCCAGTTGGTCTGGACATAGACGGCCTTCTCGACACCTGCGCCTTGCTGATCGGCGAGAAATTCCTCGATCGGATAGTCGCGGCGGATCGGTTCGTAGGGGCCGAAAATGCGCGGCACCATCGGCCCGACCAGCCATGGCTGGTCCTGCTGGCGCCAGATGTGGAAATGCGCGTCGATGGCTTTCTGCATCACGATACCCTTTTCCAGATTGCCGACGCCGCCGGGGCGGGGCGGGCGAGCGACAGGATGAAATCGGTGAGGCTCCCGAGCGACGAGCCGTCGATGAGATCGTCGAGATCAGGCAGGATGGCGCGGAGCGCTGCCGTGGCGGGAAGGAAACGCGGGTCACCGGCCAGCGGTGTGGCCAGCGACAGGCGAAAGGCGCGGGCGCTCAGCCGGCGCATTGCGGTCTCGAGATCGGCATGGTCGCCGCGCTCCAGCGCGTCCGACAGGATGATCACAGCGGCACCGCGGGCGAAAGCTGAGAAACGCGGCACCGAGAGGAAGGCGAGCAAGGTCGGTCCCATGCGCGTGCCGCCGTCCCAGTCGTCGACGAGTGCCGCCGCGCGGGCGAGAGCCTGGTCGCGATCGCGGATACGCAGTGCGGACGTGATGCGGGTGAGCCGCGTGCCGAAGGTGAAGATTTCGGCACGGTCAGCACCTTGTACGGCGGCGTGCGCCAGTTTGAGGTAGTCCGCCGTGTGCAGCTTCATCGAGCCGGAGACGTCGATCAGGATCAGCAGTTTGCGCGCCACCGTCTGGCGGCGGCGCAGCTGTGGCGAGGGGATATCGCCATCGGCGCTGACGATTTCCCTGAGCGAGCGGCGCAGATCGAGCTTGCCGCGCGAATGGGTGCGCACGGTGCGGAATGAGCGGCGCGCGGGGAGGGCTGAAGCGAGCTTGCGGCGGAAGGGCCCAAGGCCATCGTCGTCGCGGAGGAAGTCGCGGCTGCTGAGCTGTTCGATTGCCGACGACAGCTCGCCGCCTTTCTCCTGGCGCGTGGTCTGTTTCTCCTCCTGGCGCGTGCCGTGATCGTCCTTGATGCGGGTTTCCTCGTCTTCCTCGCCTTCGATCGAGGGTTGGTCATCGCCATGGAAGTGATTGCGAAAATGCGCCTCGAATTCGCCGCGGCGATCGGGCGGGGGGGCAAGCGTTGCGAGCGCCGCCTCGCGGATGTCGGCCATCGAGCGGGGACCGAGCAGGGTGACCGCCTGCATGAAGCTGGAGACCTGCTCGGGGGCGACGGCAAAGGCGTGGCGGCGCAGCAGCCGGGCGAAGTGGAGGAAGGGCGCGGAGGCGAGAGGAAGGGTTCCCTGACGCATCATTCCTTCGCGCCCCCCTCTGTCCTGCGGGACATCTCCCCCACAAGGGGGGAGATCAGCAGCTTTGGCGCTTCGGTTCTTTCTGCGCCGCTGGAGATTGGCGAAAGCCAGGATGACGGCTGATCTCCCCCCTTGTGGGGGAGATGTCCGGCAGGACAGAGGGGGGCGCTGTCCCGCCAGCGTTGCGAAGTGCCCAGGTGAGGCCACCTCGCTATGAACGAGCTGTTGACCTCACACGTCACCCCAGCGCCTCCTCGACAATCTGGCCAAGCTCCGGCGCGATCGCGGACAAATCCTCCTCGTCCTTGATAAGCACACCGATGGCTCGGCGGAAGGCTTGCGGCCATGGGCTGCCGCCTTTCTCCAGTATGGTGGCGGCGTTGGCCCATTCTACGGCCTCGGAGATGCCGGGCGGCTTGGCCAGCGGGCGGACGCGGATCTCCTGCACAGCGGCCGCCACGGCGCGGGCGGTGGTCTCGGCGACATCGCCGGCGCGCAGCATGATGATGGCGGCTTCGCGCTCGGCGTCGGGATAGCCGATCCAGTGATAGACGCAGCGGCGCCGGAGCGCTTCGGCGAGTTCGCGGGTGCGGTTCGACGTCAGGATGACGATCGGCTGCGCTTCGGCGCGGATGGTGCCGCGTTCGGGAATGCTGATCTGGAAGTCGGAGAGGAATTCCAGAAGTAGCGCTTCGAATTCGTGGTCGGAGCGGTCGATCTCGTCGACCAGCAGCACGCGCTGCTCCGGCGCCCGCAGCACCTGCAGCAATGGCCGCGCGATCAGAAAGCGGTCGTCATAGATGTCGATCTCATGCTCGCCGGCATGGCGGATGGCGAGCAGCTGGCGCTGGTAGTTCCATTCGTAGAGCGCGTGTGCTGCGTCGATGCCTTCATAGCATTGCAGCCGCACCAGATCGCGGCCGAGGGCTTCGGCGATGGCCTTCGCCGCTTCCGTCTTGCCGACGCCCGGCGCGCCTTCGAGCAGCAGCGGTTTGCCCAGCCGTATCGCCAGGAAGATCGCGGTTGCGAGGCTGTCGTCGGCGAGATAACGCGACGCGGCGAGATGGGACGCCACCGCCTCCGGCGAGGTCGCGACAGTCTCTGCGTTCACCTCTGGCGTCATCAGTTCGCCGCTTGCGCCTTCAGCGCGCGCAATATGCGCTCCGGTGTGATCGGCAGCGTATCGATGCGCACGCCGACGGCGTCGAAGACGGCATTGGCAACCGCGGGGATCTGCGGGTTCGCGCACATTTCGCCTGGTCCTTTGGCACCGTAAGGACCATCCGCCGACGGCCGCTCCAGCACGATGATCTCGGTTTGGGCGAGATCGCCCGGTCCCGGCATCAGATACTGGTTGAAGTCGGTGCCGCCATGGTCGCGGTTGGGATAATAGGGCTCGGTCGTTTCGTAGAGCGCGTGGCTGATGCCCATCCAGGAACCGCCGACCAGTTGCTGCTCGACCATTTTCGGGTTCAGCGCGCGGCCGATCTCAAAGACGTTCTTCACGGTTAGCACCGTAACCTCGCCCGTCTCGTCATCGACCTCGACTTCGGCCACCGTGCAGGCATGGGCGTAGCAGGTCGACGGCTTCATCGCGCCGGTCTCTTTCTCCGGATAGGAGCGCGGGATCAGGAACATGCCGCGCCCGGATATCGAGCGCCCGCGCTTGAAATGCGCCGACAAGGCGACATCGAAGATCGAGATCGACTTTTGCGGCGCGCCCTTGACCAGAATATTGCCCTGGCCGTCAGTCTCAAGGTCGGAAGCGTTGACCTCCAGCTCTTCCGCCGCCACTTCCAACATCACCTGGCGCGCTTCCTTGGCCGCCTGGATGACGGCATTGCCGGCGCGGTGGGTGCCGCGCGAGGCGAAGGTACCCATGCAGTGCGGGCCGGTGTCGGTGTCGGCGGTGTCGATGGTGACCCGGTCGGTCGGCACGCCGATGGTCTCGGCGCAGATCTGCGCCATGATCTGCTTCAGGCCCTGGCCGAGATCGACCGACGAAAGTGTGACCATAAAATTGCCGGTCGGCGTCGAATGCACCAGCGCCTGCGTCGGGTCGCCGCCAAGGTTCATGCCCGTCGGGTAGTTGATCGCGGCGACGCCGCGTCCGCGCCTTAGCGCCATCTCAAGCTCCCTTCTTGTAGGAGGACATCGCCATATACTTCTCCGCCACAGGCCAGTTGGCGGCGCGCGACGCCTCCTGCATACACTCGATCAGCGCCGCTCCTTCGGTCGGCTGGCGATGCGCCTTCATGTCGCCATCGCGATAGGCGTTGATGAAGCGGAATTCGAGCGGGTCCATGCCGATCAGCCGCGCCAGCTTGTCCATCTGCACCTCAAGCGCGAAGTCGCCGATGGTGACGCCGAAGCCGCGCATCGCGGAGGAGGGTGTGCGGTTGGTGTAGACGCAGTAGGTGTCGATCCAGACATTGGGGATGGTGTAGGGGCCGGGATAGTGCGCCGCTCCCTTCTGCGCGCCATAAGGCGAGTGGCGCGAATAGGCGCCGGCATCGGTATAGCCGGTCACCTTGCGCGCAACGATGCGGCCGTCGTTCATCACGCCGTCCTTGATGATTATCTTTTCGGCGGCGCGCGGCGAGGAGATCTGCATCTCCTCCTCGCGGCTATAGACGAAACAGACTGGGCGTCCGGTTTGTTTAGCGCCAAGAATGGCGATCGGCTCGACGATGACGTCGACCTTGCCGCCAAAGCCGCCCCCGACAGTGCCGCCGACGAAATGCAGTTTTGAGCCGGGCATCTGCAGGATGATCGAGGCGTTGTCGAGGGTGAAGAACATCGCCTGGGTGTTGGTGTAGCAGGTGAAGCGATCATTGCCTTCGGGCACCACGACGCAACCGGTGGTCTCGGTCGGCGCATGCTCGATCGGCGAGGATTGATAACTCTGTTCCAGGATGTGGTCGGCGCCGGCGAAGCCCGCCTCGACATCGCCGAAGCGCACCTTGCGGCATTCGCCGCTGTCATAGAGATAATAGTTCTGGCCGTGATATTCATTGACCAAAGGCGCGCCAGGCTTCAGCGCTTCTTCCATGTCGAAGACGGCCGGCAGCACCTCATAATCGACCTTGACCTTGGCTGCCGCTTCCTGAGCCGCGCGCTCGGTCTCGGCCAGCACCGCCACCACCGCCTCGCCCTTCCAGCGTACCTTGCCGTCGGCCAGCACCGGCTCGTCTTCCGGTCCGACCTGGATCAGGATCAGGATGGTGTAGACATTGTGCGGCACATCCTTGGCGGTGAGGATTTTCACCAGGCCGGGATGCTTCTCCGCTTCGGAAGTGTCGATCGAACGGATGCGGGCATGGTGGTGCGGACTGCGCACCATTTTCAGGTGAAGCATATTCGGGACGTTGCGGTCGGCGAAATAGGCGGTCTTGCCCGTCACATGTCCCGGCGAATCCAGCCGCGGCCGCCCATGGCCGATCTCGTGCAGGCCGTCCTTGCGCTGATCGGCGAAATAGTTTTTGCGCAGTTCCATTCTTTTGGTCCTTAGGCCGCGTTCTGCGAATTGGCTCGGGCCGCCGTCAGCACCGCCTGGATGATCGGCTCGTAGCCGGTGCAGCGGCAGATGTTGCCGGACAGCGCCTCGATCACGTCCTCGCGGCTCAGATTGGGCGTGTGGTCGAGCAGCACCTTGGCGGCCATGATCATGCCCGGCGTGCAGAAGCCGCATTGCGTGGCGAAGGCATCGAGGAAGGCACGCTGCAGCGGGTGCAGCACGCCGGCCTCAGCGAGGCCCGATGTGGTGCGGATGTCGGCGCCGCTGCAGGTCTCGGCCAGGGTCAGGCAAGAGAGCCGGAGTTCGCCGTCGATGATGACCGAACAGGCGCCGCAGGTGCCCTGGTGGCAGCCGCCCTTGGGCGAGGTGTCGCCGATCTTGTCGCGCAGCGCGTGCAGCAGTGTCGTGCCGCTGTCGACAAATTCGGCCTTCTCCGAGCCATTGAGCGTGAACTGAACCGGAACCTTTGCCATGTTTTTCCTCCCAGCGCGCCTGCCCGGTTGATCGGACAGACGCGCGCCCCCCAAGCGGTGGTTAAGTAAGCAGCAGCCGGCCGAGATGGACCGGCAGAACCTCGGCGCGATACCAGGCGCTGGCGATCGGGTCGGTGATTGGCGAAGTGCCTTCACCGGCTGCAGCCAGCGCCGCTGCGACGCCGTCCTGCTCGAGCCTGCTGCCGATCAGTGCCTTTTCCGCAGCACGGGCGCGCATCGGCCGGTCTGCCATGCAGCCGAGCGCGATCCGCGCCGAGGAGACAGTGCCGTCGCCGGCCTGTTCGAGAACGGCGGCGATGCTGAGCACGGAGACGCCCTTCGGCTTGACCCGCGACACTTTCAGGAAGCGGAAATTCTCGGCCTTCGGCAACGCGAAGGCGACTGATGTGACGATGGCGCGGCTGTCGTCCCGCCTGGCCAGAAAATCCTCGATAGGCAATTCCCCTTCATCGGTGCCGACCGTCGCATCCAACGCCAGCAGGGCGACAGCGAAATCACCGTAGGGCGCGGGTGCGAACAGATTGCCGCCGACAGTCGCCATATTGCGGATTGCCGGGCCGCCGACGGCGCGTGCGGCCTTGGACAGCGCCGCAAGCTCCGGATGGCGGGCGATAGCCGCCATCGTCACCGAAGCGCCTATGCGGACCTTGCCGCCGGCAACGGTGATCCCGGAGAGGGTCGGATCGGTCGAGCGGACGAGGCCGGTGACGGAGACATCGCCTTCATTGGCGGCGCGCACGACCAGCGTGCCGCCGCCGAGATAGCGGGTGCCGGGCGCCTTCAGCGCCGCGTTGGCATCCCTGACGGCCGAAAAGGTCTGGAGGGCAAGCGCCATGGCAGTCTCCCCTGACTCAGCTCTGGCCAGAAAAATGGCTCTTCAACGCATTGAAGCCACCCTGGAAGACATTGGCGGCCATGCCGGCGGCGATCTTGTCGGCCTCTTCGGGCGCCGCGTCGAAAGTTGCGGTCCATTCAGCATAGGTGCGGTCGCCGTCGGTCACGCGGCGCAATTGCAGCGTTGCCTTGTGATTGGTCAGCGGCTGCGGCGTCTCCAGGATGGAGTAGCTGACGCGGAAATTCGAATCGGAGAAGTCGAGCAGTTTCTCGCGGATACGCGCGCCGCTGGCGAGCTCGAAATTACGCACGCAGCCGATGGTTTCGGCGCTCTTGCCGTCTTCGATATGGCTCTTGACCATGCGCGGATGCCAGCCCGGCAGGCCGTTGAAGTCGCGGATGCGCGCCCAGACCTTTTCGACCGGCGCGTCGATGACGCTGGAGACGGTGACTTCAGCCATATGATCATTCCCCTACGAATTCGATACGCTGCAGGGTAGGGCGGCGGCCGGCGCTGCGCTTATCAATGGGTCTTGCGGCCCTATCAAGGAGTCTGAAAAAGAACGGCCCGTTCAGGCCATGGCACGCGCCGCTTCGCGGTAAAGCGTCGGCGGCACGCCGACATGGTCGCGGAAGAAGCGCGAGAAATTGCCCTGGGTGGTGAAGCCGAGATTGCAGGCGACCGAGATCAGCGGCTCCTGCGACCACTGCAGCTGCCGCACGGCTTCCTCCATGCGCAGCGTGTTCCAGTAGACGTTGGGCGTCAGATTGGTCTGTTCCTTGAATAAAGCGAAGAAGTGCGGCCGCGACAGGCCGACGCTGCGGGCGACGTCGTCGAACGAGATGCGCTCGCAGACATTGGCCTTCATCAGCTGGATCGCCTTGCGGACGCGGAAATCCTGCATGGTGTTGACGCGGATGCGCGCCTCCTGCGGCGCCGAGGCGTCGGCAGCGTCAAGCACGCTATCGATGAAGCGCTCGATCTCGTAATTGGCGACGTCGTCGATGCTTTCATTATCGCTCAAATGATCGAGCAGGTTGGCGGCGGCCTGGTGCAGCCATGGTTCGAGCGTGATCGCAGCCTGTGCAAACAACGGCGCCGACGAAGGCAGGTCGCGGCGCCGGCGCGCCCAATCCGGATCGATGTAGAAAGCGAGGAACAGGCCGGGCCTGCCGTTCTGCGACAGAATGTGGCTGTGTGGCTGGTAGGAATTGATGCCGGCGGCGGTGCCGGGACCCAGCGGCACCGTCTCGCGGCCGACGGTCATCTCGCCGGCCGTGCCCTCCAGCCAGATGATGATGTGGGCCTCGACATGCGCATGGGTGACGAAGTCGCTGGCGACATTCAGGACAGAAACATGTCCGAACCGGCCCCAATAGAGCCTGATCGCGTCCGTCATGGGTTATACCTCCCGCAGACGACTGGCCTCCCTTCGCCTGCGACGGGATTGTGCGGCTGAGTTCGGGCTCGCGTCAAGGCTGGGAGGTGTGGTGAGCTTGGGGGGCCGCTTATGCCGACGGATTTTCAGACTGAGCGATAGGGTTTCCCGTCAAACCGAAGCCGTCATGCCGCCGTCGACATAAAGCGTATGGCCGTTGACGAAGGACGAGGCGTCGGAGGCGAGGAACACGGCGGCGCCGATCAGTTCGTCGACATACCCCCAGCGGCCGGCCGGCGTGCGCTTTTCCAGCCAGGCGGAGAATTCCTGGTTGTCGACCAGCGCCTGGTTCATCTCGGTGCGGAAATACCCGGGGGCGATGGCATTGATCTGCAACCCGTATTTCGCCCAGTCGGTGCACATGCCACGTGTCAAATTGCGGATTGCGCCCTTGGTGGCCGTATAGGGCGCGATGTTGGGCCGGGCGAGTTCGCTCTGCACCGAGCCGATGTTGATGATCTTGCCCTTGCCGCGCGCGATCATATTGCGGGCGACCGCCTTGCCGGCATGGAAGGCGCCGGAGACATTGGTCTTGAACAGCCGCTCCCACTGCTCCTCGGGAAAGTCCTCGAGCGGAGCGCGGAACTGCACGCCGGCATTGTTGATCAGGATGTCGATGGCGCCGATCTCGGCCTCGATGCGGGCGACATCGGCATCGACCGCGCGAAAATCCGTCACGTCGAAGGTCGAGGGGTGCGCTTTGAAGCCGGCGTCGCGCAAGCCGGCGACAGCACCGGCAACCTTGCCGGCATCGCGGCCGTTGAGCACGACACTTGCGCCATGCTCGGCAAGGCCGCGCGCCAGCGCCAGGCCGATGCCCTGGCCGGAGCCGGTGATCAGCGCCAGCCGGCCGTTGAGGTCGAACAGGGATTTCGATGTCAAGGCAACGGTTTCCAGCCGGAAGATTCAGTCCAAAAACATTCAGTCATTGCGCCTGAAGTTGCGGATCCGGTCGAACAGCACCGCGAGCAGGATGGCGCCGCCGATGAACACGCCTTGCCAGAAAGCATTGATGCCGAGCAGACCAAGGCTGTTGCGGATCACTTCGATGAGCGCGGCACCGACAATGGCGCCGAAGGCGGTGCCGACGCCGCCGGCGAGATTGGCGCCGCCAATGACCGTGGCGGCGATGACCTGCAGTTCCATGCCGGTTCCGAGATTGGTGGTGACGGCGCCCAGCCATCCGGTCTGGATGATGCCGGCAATGCCCGCCGCCAGCGCCGAGATCATATAGACGGCGACCTTGATCTGCTTGACGGGAACGCCGGTCAGCGTCGCCGCGTGCTCATTGCCGCCAATGGCGAAGATGTGGCGGCCAAACTTGGTCCAGCGCAGCGTAAATCCGGTGATCAGCGCCAGAAGGATCATGTAGAGGACCGGATTGGCGATGCCGAACACCCAGGCGCCGCCGCCCAGCGCCAGAAGCTTGTCGTGATCCGGGCCGAACTGGAAGACGACGGTGTTGTTGGAGGCGACCATGGCGAGGCTGCGGGCAATCGACAGCATACCGAGCGTCACCACGAAGGGTGGAAAGCCGAGATAGGCGATCATGATGCCGTTGAAGGCGCCTATGGCGAGCGCGGTGGCGATCGAGGCGAGGATGCCGACCTCGATGGAGTAGCCGGCATGCATGGTGACGGCCAGCACCATCGACGACAGGCAGAGCACCGAACCGACCGACAGGTCGATGCCACCTGTGATGATGACGAAGGTCATGCCGAGCGCGATGATGGCGACGAAGGTGATGTTGCGGGTGATGTTGTAAAGGTTCTTCGACGTGGCGAAGGCGTCGGTGGCAAAAGACAGGAACAGGCAGGCCAGGATGACCGCGATCACCACCCAGAAGGTCTGGCTGGCAAACAGTCTTGCCGGCAAGGATTGCTGCTTTTGTTCGATCGGCTGGTCAATTGTCAGTGCCATCGTCGACCTTCATGTGCTGTGCGTGGTGAAATTCGCTGAGATCAAACCTGTTCGATGGCGCCGGTGATCAGCCCGGTGACTTCCTCGGGCGAACTTGACGCAATCGTCTTGTCGGCGACCTTGCGGCCGCGCCGCATGACGATGACGCGGTCGGCGACGGTGAACACGTCAGGCATGCGGTGGCTGATCAGCACCACTGCGATACCCTGGTCGCGCAAATGGCGGATCAGGTTCAGCACTTCGGCGACCTGGCGCACCGAGATCGCGGCCGTCGGTTCGTCCATCAACACGATCTTGGCCTGCGACAGCATGGTGCGCGCGATCGCTACCGCCTGACGCTGGCCGCCCGACATCTGCTTGACCAGGTCGCGCGGACGGGTCTCGGACTTCAACTCGGCGAAGAGCTGGCCGGCGCGCTTGTACATGGCGGCATAGTCGAGGATGCGTAAAGGGCCGACGCCGCGGCGCAATTCACGGCCGAGATAGACATTGGCGGCAGCGGTCAGATTGTTGCACAGCGCCAGGTCCTGGTGGACGATCTCGATGCCGTGCTGGCGAGCTTCCGCCGGCTTGTGCAGGATCAACTCCTTGCCGTCCATGCGCATGACGCCATGGCTGGGGCGGAAATTGCCGGCGATCATCTTGACCAGCGTCGACTTGCCGGCGCCGTTGTCGCCCATCAGGCCGACCACCTGTCCGGGCTCGATCGACAGCGATACGTCGTTGACCGCCTGGATGGCGCCGAAATGCCTCGAGATATTGGTGAGTTCGAGAACCGCCACCAGTCTTTGCCTCCCCGTGTTTTGCGACCCGCTGCTGTTCCCGGCGTGAATGCCGGCGCTGCTTTGGCCCCGCTCTCCCCATCTCCTCCCGGAAACAGCGTCAGCGTTCTTTTACGCAAAAGCCGGCGCTCGTCAATCAATTGTCGGACGAATTGAAGCCTTGGTTATCCAAAAATCCGTTTTGTAGGACAAATAGCATTGACGTTGGCCGCAAGCCGATATTAGCTAAGCGTCGGAGGAGATTATGCCGATGCCGCTGGCGGTTAGCCGGGCGGAATCGGCGGAGGTTTATCGGTCGAGGTTGCGGCGCCACCCTTGTGTTGAGCCGGGCCAATGCCGCATCTGGAAATGCTTATCGATCTGTCTTGGCGACACGAGTGCTCGTGAAACGAACCTCAGTCATCAAGCATCCGGTCGATCTGTGTGGCGGGCACGCCGTGTCCGTCTGTTTCAAGGGAGGACTGACATGAGGAAAACACTTTTGCTCGCCGCCGTCGCCGCCATGGCGCTGGGCGCCGGGCCGGCTTTGGCCAAGAAACAGCTCGTCATCGTGGTGAAGGGTCTCGACAATCCATTCTTTGAAGCCATCCACCAGGGCTGCGAGAAATGGAACAAGGAAAATGCCAGCTCGGAATATGAATGCTTCTACACCGGCCCGGCATCGACCTCCGACGAGGCCGGCGAAGCGCAGATCGTCCAGGACATGCTGAGCAAGGCCGACACGGTGGCAATGGCGATTTCGCCATCCAACGCGCCGCTGATCGCTCAGACGATCAAGACCGCCAATCCGACGATCCCGATCATGACGCTCGACGCCGATCTCAGCAAGGAAGATGCCGCGCTGCGCAAGACCTATCTCGGCACCGACAACTATTTGATGGGTCACAAGATCGGCGAGTACATCAAGAAGGGCAAGCCGAACGGCGGCACGATCTGTACCATCGAAGGCAATCCCGCGGCCGACAACATCCTGCGCCGCGCGCAGGGCATGCGTGACGCGCTGTCGGGCAAGGAAGGCCTGGCGGCACTTGCCGGCGAAGGCGGCTGGACCGAAGTCGCCGGTTGCCCGGTGTTCACCAATGACGACGGCGCCAAGGGCGTGCAGGCGATGACCGACATCCTCGCCGCCAATCCCAAGCTCGACGCCTTCGGCATCATGGGCGGCTGGCCGCTGTTTGGCGCACCGCAGCCCTATCGCGACCTGTTCGGGCCGCTCAAGGACCGCATCGCCAGCAACGACTTCGTCATCGGCGCCGCCGATACGATTGGCGATGAAGTGGCGATCGCCCGTGACGGCCTTGTAACTGCTCTGGTTGGTCAGCGGCCGTTCGAAATGGGCTACAAGGCACCGTCGGTGATGATCGATCTGGTCGAAGGCAAGGCCGTCGCCGATCCGGTGTTCACCGGCCTCGACGAATGCACCAAGGACACGGTCGACACCTGCATCCAGAAGTAGGTTCTCGATTTCGGGGCGCCCTTTGACGGGCGCCCCGTCTCTTCCCGGACGGACGCAACGGTTGGGGCAGCAGGCTCCGGCTTTGACGCGTCTGTAGTTTGGATTTTCGGCAACGAGATCGGCGCGCCGTGCAGGTTCGGACCAGTCCGGACGCAGACGGCCGACGCATTGGAACGTGAATGCCGGACGAGAAATCAAAGAAGCGAACCGAGCGGGCCAAGGCACAAGCCAGCCGCGGTCCGGCTGTCATGCGCAGAGCCGGTGCCGCGCATTTTCCGGGAGCGAGCGTCCATGTCTCGCTGGCCGGCGAGATCGGCCTCAGAATCGTGCGCGGCGATTATCCGCCCGGCACCATTCTGCCCAACGAGGCCAAATGGGCCGAGATCTTCGATGTCAGTCGTTCGGCGGTGCGCGAAGCCATCAAGATGCTGATGGCCAAAAGCCTGCTGGCTTCACGGCCCAAGATCGGCAGCTGGGTCGAGCCCAGGGAACGCTGGAACCTGCTCGACCGCGATGTGCTGGCCTGGTACGCGACCGGGCCGGACCGGGAGGCCTTCCTGCGCACGGTGCAGGAGTTCCGTCACATCATCGAGCCGGAAGCGTCGGCCTTTGCCGCCACGCGGCGCAGCGACGAGCAGATGGACGAGATCAGCCAGGCCTGTCGTGAGATGGGCGAGGCTCTGAACCTGCAGGAGCGTATCCGCGCCGATACGCGTTTTCACCTCGCCATACTGCGCGCCTCGGGCAACGATCTGCTGGTGCCGCTTGGCGTTCTGATCGAGTCGGCGCTCGATCATCTCTTTGTCTTCGTCACACGCGAGACCAGCGATCAGCGGCGGGCGCAGGCGCTGCATGAGGCGATCGAGAAGAACATCCGCCTGCAGCGCCCTGCGGCCGCGCGCAATGCGGTGCACAAACTGCTCGCCAACACCGACGATGTTATCGGCCGGTCGAGGCGCTGACACAGGCTTTTCGCCACCTCAAATCGTCTGCTTCTTGCCATCCTTGCTGGGCATCAGGTCGACGCCGTTGACCTTGCCGATATATGTCGCCAGCATCGGCACGAATTGCTCGGCCGGGCCAGTGGCATGGGCACCGGCGAAGGAGTTCTTGGTGGCGTTGCCGAGCGGGTTGGCGATGCCGGCCGCACCCGCCATCGATTCCAGATAGGTCAGGTCCTTGAAGGCGTTGGCGATGGTGAATTTATGCGCGTCGCGGTCGCCCTCCAGCGTCCAGCGCATGAAGGTCTGGTAGAAGCCGCAATCCATGCGGCCGTTGCGGATGACGCTGTCGAAACGCGGTGGCGAGATGCCGACCTTTTCGGCCAGCGCCAGCGCCTCGGAATAGATCGCGGCATAGCCCAGCGAGATGAAGTTGTTGAGCAGCTTCATGCGGTGGCCGTCACCGGTATCGCCAATATGGACGATGCGGCCGGCCCAGGTTTCGATGACCGGCTTCACACGGGCAAACAGCGCGTCGGGCGCGCCGACCATGGCGTCGAGCGTGCCTTCCGAGGCTTCCTTCGGGGTGCGGCTGAGCGGTGCATCGACGAAGTCGACGCCGATCTCCTTCAGTTCCGCCGCCAGCGCCACCGTCGAGACCGGATCGGCGGTCGAGCAGTCGACGACGACCGAACCCTTCTTCAAGCCCTCCTTGAGGCCGCCGGGGCCGCGGATGATGGCTTCCACCTCGCGCGAGCCGGTGACGCAGATGAAGACGATGTCGGACGCCGCCGCCACGTCGCGCGAAGTCGCCGCCTCCTTGGCGCCCCGGCCAATCAGGTCCTCCGCCGGCTTGCGGTTCTTGCGGCCGAGGAAGGTCAGGCCATAGCCCTTGTCGACGATGTTCTTGGCAATGCCGTGCCCCATCAGGCCAAGGCCGATAAAGCCGATCTTTTCGCTCGCGGCGGTCGTGGTCATGTCTTGAAGTCCTGTTGCGATGATTGATATTGGGCGCCGCCGTCTGGCGGGCGAGGGTGGTTGCGGAATGCCATATTGTGTGACAATACACGGAAATCCTAGGCATCGGAGACGAAAATGACAAAGCGGATCATGTTCACCGGCGGCAGCGGCAAGGCCGGTCGCCATGTCGTGCAATATCTGGTCGAACAGGGCTGCCAGGTGCTCAACATCGACACCAGGCCGCTCGACAATCCCAAGGTGCGCACGCTGATCACCGACATCACCGACAGCGGCCAGGTGTTCAACGCGCTGTCGAGCTATATGGGCCTGCATGAATTCGACCCGTCGCTGCGGCCGCAGCCGGTCGATGCCGTGGTGCATTTCGCCGCCATACCGCGCATCATGATCACGACCGACAATGAGGTGTTCCGCATCAATGCGATGGGCACCTACAACGTCATCGAGGCGGCGGTGAAGCTTGGCATCCCCAAGGTGGTGATCGCGTCCAGCGAGACCACCTACGGCGTGGTGTTCGCCAACGAACCGCGCGACCCCAAATATTTTCCCCTCGATGAAGAATACGACGTCGATCCGATGGACAGCTATGCTCTGTCCAAGGTCGTCAACGAGCACACGGCGCGCGCCTTTGCGCAGCGCAACGGCACCGATATCTATGCCTTGCGCATCGGCAACGTCATCGAGCCGCACGAATATTCGCTGTTTCCGAAGTGGTTTGCCGATCCGGGCTTTCGCAAGCGCATCGCTTGGAGCTATGTCGACGCGCGCGATCTCGGCCAGATCGCGCTGCGCGCCGTTGAAACGGACGGGCTCGGCTTCCAGGTGTTCAACGCCGCCAATGACGACACCTCGTCCGACCTGCCGACAGCGGAACTGTTGAAGCGGTTTTATCCCGACGTGCCGGTCAAGACGCAGCTCGGCGAATATGAAACGCTGCTCTCCAACCGCAAGGCCAGGGACATGCTCGGCTTCCGTCCCGAGCACAGCTGGCGCAAATACGTCAAATAGGTCTGGCAAATTGGGCTTTGGGGCAAGGTTGTAACCTGATCTGTGCACAGCCACAGGCTTTGCCGCCTGCGCCCGGTCCTCTGCTTGACAGCTTTCGAAATCCGGACTTTGTGGATGCATGAGGGACGGAAAGCCGAATAAGGGAAAGAAGTCTGACAAGACTGAGACAGCCGAGCGCCCGGCTGCCGTTCGGCGGGCTGACGCCACCCGGATGCCCGGCACCAGCGTGCATGCCTCGCTGGCCAGCGAAATCGGGCTTCGGATCGTGCGCGGCGACTATCCGCCAGGCACCATCCTGCCCAATGAAGCCAAATGGTCCGAAACCTTCAACGTCAGTCGCTCTGCGGTGCGCGAAGCGATCAAGATGCTGATGGCCAAAAGCCTTTTGGCATCGCGCCCCAAGATCGGCAGTTGGGTGGAGCCCAGGGAGCGCTGGAACCTGCTCGATCGCGATGTGCTCGCCTGGTACGCGACCGCGCCCGACCGTGAGGTGTTCCTGAAGACGGTGCAGGAATTCCGCCACATCATCGAGCCGGAAGCGACTGCCTTCGCAGCCATGCGACGCACCGAGGAGCAGATGGCCGAGATCAGCCAGGCCTGCCGCGAGATGGGCGAGGCGTCGAGCCTGCAGGAGCGCACGCGCGCCGACACACGTTTCCATCTGGCCATCCTGCGTGCCTCCGGCAATGACCTGCTGGTGCCGCTCGGCGTGCTGATCGAATCCGCCTTCGATCATCTGTTCACCTATACGACGCGCGAACTCGACGATCTGCAGCATGCACAGCAACTGCACGAGGCGATCGAGAAGGCCATCCGCCTGCAGCGGCCGGAGGCGGCCCGCAACGCGGTGCGCAAGCTGCTCGCCAATACAGACGGCGTCATCAACACCCGGTAGGATGTGCTGAAATTCAGGTGAGGCGGGCCTGCAAACGCCGGCTTTCTGCGCTTCCGGTGCTCACGTACTTAAGTACGCTCCGCTCCGGTTCTCGAACCCAATGTTTTCGGCGCGGCCTGACCTGAATCTCAACACATCCTGCGAGCGCTCAGCCGGCCTGCGAAGTGGCCAAATGCTGCCTGGTCAGCGCGATCAGCAGCGCCTGGTCGCGCGCGGCGTGCTCGGGGCGGTTGACCACCTCGTCGCCATTGACGATCGCACCCCAGAAGCCGCGCAGTTCCTCGACGAAGGCTTCGCCGTAGCCGGCGCGTAGATCCTTCCTCGACAGTGTGTGGCCGTCCGAGGTCTTCACAGTCAGCCGGGTCGGGTGATGGTTGAGCCAGGGCGAGGGGAATTCGAGCTCGAGGCTGGCAGCGTCGAAGAAGAGCGTGATGCGTTCCTTGTAGTCGGCGAGCTTCGGCACGGTGAGATGCGTCATCGTCCACAGCGCCTGGCCGTCGAGCAGTTTTACCGCGCCCTGGCCGCCATCGCCATTGGCGAAGATCTGCGCGCCGACAACCTCGCCCTCCGGCACGCCGAGTGCGTCGAGCAGTCCGTGCACGGCATTCACATCGTGAATCAAGGCGGAGCTGTAAGCGCCGATAAATCCACAGAAAGCCAGATCGGTCATGGGCTGGCCGATGGCGCGCTCGACCTGTTGTTTCTGCTTGCTTTGCGCGGCGGCAATCAGCTCCTCGGGAATGTCGTTGCCGCGCTTGTAGCGCTGGTGGGCGATGAACGGCCAGGCATCGGGATCGTTGACCTCGACCGAGACGGACCGCAACGTCTTTGCCGTGCCGGGCAGCGAGGCCAGCGCCAGCCGGTAGCTCGGATCGAAGCGCTTCATATAGCCGACCTGCATGACCTTGCCGGCCTTGTCGCGCGCGGCGACGATCTCGGCGATTTCCGCCGGGGAATAGCAGAGCGGCTTTTCGCTGAAGACATGCAGGCCGCGCCCGAGTGCGGCCAGCACCTGCTCGTGATGCAGCGGGTCGGGCGAGCCGATGACGACGGCGTCGAGCTTCTGGCCGAACAGTTGCTCCGGCGTTTCGAAATTGGCGATGCCGTGAATTTCGCTGACATATTCCCGCGAAATCCTTGACGGGTCGGCAACGCCGACCAGTTCGAACAGGTCGCCGAGCCGCAACAGGTTTGGAATATGCTCGACCTGCGAAATCATGCCGGCGCCGATGACGCCGACGCGTATCCTGCTCATGCTGTTAATACTCTCTGCAAAAGTGTTCCAGGCTCAGGGTGCGGCGGCCGGCCGGTTGCCGATCTGCGCCAACAGCCCGGCAATCTCAGCTTCCACCGCCTTCAAATCCTCGCCGCCCGACATGATGGAAATCACCTCGTCGCGCGAGATCTCGGACTTGGCGTATGTACCGCGATTGCGGCCGCGGTTGAGCAGCGTGAAAGTGTCACCGACAGGGTAGGCGTGGTGGATGTTGTGGCTGATGAAGATCACGGCCAGGCCGCGCATGCGCGCCTCGATGATGAATTTCAGCACCATCGCCGCCTGATGCACGCCGAGCGCCGAGGTCGGTTCGTCCAAAATCAGCACCTTGGCGCCGAAATGCACGGCGCGTGCGATCGCCACCGACTGGCGCTCGCCGCCCGACAGCGTGCCGACGGCCTGCGTCGGGTCGCGCACGTCGATGCCGATATCGGCCATCGCCTCGCGGGCAATTGTGTTGGCGCGCTCCTTGTCGAAGCGCGAGAAGGGCAGGCGGCTTCTGGTCGGCTCGCGGCCGAGGAAGAAGTTGCGCGTGATCGACATCAGCGAGATCATGCCGAGGTCCTGGAAGACCGTCGCGACGCCGAGGTCCTGCGCGTCGCGCGGGCTGCGGAACGTGACGGGCTTGCCGTCGACGAAAATCTCGCCCTTGGTCGGCCGGTGCACGCCCGACAGAACCTTGATCAGCGTCGATTTGCCGGCGCCGTTGTCGCCCAGCAAGCAGTGCACCTCGCCGGGATAGACCTTGATGTCGATATCCTGCAGCGCGCGCACCGAGCCGAAATTGACCGACACACCACGCAATTCCATGGCTGGCTGGATGGCCGGGGACGGGTTTGGGTAGGTCATTTGCCGCCTCCGCGTCCGAGCGCCTTGAGGCGGATGTAGTTGTTGACCAGCACGGCCATCAAAATGACGATGCCGAGGAAGACCTTGAACCAGTCGGTGTCGATGCCGGTGTAGAAGATGCCCATCTGCACCAGGCCGAAGATCAGCGCGCCGAACAGCACGCCATAGACGGTGCCGTAGCCGCCGGTGAGCAGCACGCCGCCGATGACCGCGGCGATGATCGCCTCGAATTCCTTGAGCAGGCCGCGCGTGGTGTCGGCGGAGCCGGCCTCCATCACCTGGATGGTGGCAAGCAAGGTCGCGGCACAGGCGGTGTAGATGAACAGCGCGATCTTAACCCGGTCGACCGGCACGCCGACATTGCGGGCGGCATTGAGGTCGCCGCCGGTGGCGAAGATCCAGTTGCCGTATTTGGTCTGGGTCAAGACATAGCCGGCAAGCGCTGTCAGTCCGAGCCACCAGACGATCGACATCGGAATGCCGACGACGAAGGGAATGCCGTCGGTGCGGGTGGCGATCCAACCTTGCGTGCCCATCCATTGGAAGAAGCCGGTCAGGAGATGGCCGTTGAACAGGCCCGCGGTTGCCGGGTCCGGCGCGCCGTCGAGGATGTAGGGGATCTGCGTGCGGCCGGTGACGGCGCGGGTGATGCCGATCGATAGGCCGCGCAGGATGTAGAGCGACGCCAGCGTCACGATGAAGGAGGGCAGGCGGGTCTTCACAACGATCAGCCCGTTGACGTAGCCGGTGAGGATGGCGACAGCGAAGGCGCAGGCGATGCCGCCCCACAGCGGTAGGCCCCAGTATTTCACCGTCAGCCCGATGACGACGCCGGCGAAGCCGACCATCGAGCCGACCGAGAGATCGAACTCGCCGGCGATGATGAGAAGGGCTGCGGCAGTGGCGATGATGCCGAGTTCGGCCGCCAGCGTCAGGAAGGTCATCGACCCCTGCAGCGAATAGAGGTTCGATGCACCCGGCAGCAGGGCGAAGATGATAATGGTGGCGATGAGGCCGCCGGCGGCACCGGCTTCGGGCCGGCGCAGCCATTGAGTCAGCCGGCCGGTGCTGGCCAGCCGCTCGTCAGCACCGGCCGGCCGTTTCGACATCATGCCGAAACGGTCCTTGCCCAGTACCCCGGGGGCCGGCGCTTCTGGAGGTATCGCCTTGTCTTCCACAACAGCCATTAGGCTCCCCAATCGCTCACTTCGCAATCTCGACCAGAGACGGGGAGCGCATGGCGGCTCCCCGATCCGTTTTGGTCTTGCCTTAGCGGATGCCGTCCTTGGCGAGCGCCAGGATCGCCTTGGCCTTGTCGGGCGAGTCGATGAACAGCGGGCCGGTGTAGGCGTTGTTCTGCGGCCAGAAGCCATGTGTGGCATGCTCGACCAGATAGATCACCGGCAGGTATCCCATCAGATATTGCTGGGCGTCCATGCCGAAGCCCATTTCGCCGGCGACGACGGAATCCAGGACTTCGGGGCTGATGTCGAAGGTGTAGAGCTTGATCTTGCCGAACAATTCCTTCTGCCGGAAGAACGGGATCAGCGGATTGGCGGCGGTGGCGCCGAGCGCGAAGACGGCCTGGGTGTCGAGATGCGCCGACAGATAGGCCTCGGTGCGGCGCTGGATGTCGGCCGGATCGGGCGACACGGTAAGCACCTCGGTGCCGCCGCCTGACGGCTTCAGCCCGTCATTCAACCCCTGGCAGCGCTGGTCGAGGCTGACATTGCCGACCTCGTGGTTGATGCAGACGACCTTGAGCGTGCCTTCCTTGGCCAGGCGCTCGCCGGCCTTCTTGCCGGAATCATATTCGGAGACTGTGCCGACATAGAGAGAGGTGCCGAGTTCGGCGCCTTCCTTCTCGCCGGAATCCAGCACGACCATCGGAATGTTGGCGGCAAGTCCGGCCTTGACCGATTTACCAAGCGCATTGGCGTCGGCAATGGAGACGGCGATGCCGTCTGGATTGGTGGCGATGGCCGCGTCGAGCAGGCGGGCCTGTTCGACCACGTCGAACACTTGCGGCGCATAATATTCGACCTTGGCGCCCGTGAGCGCCGCCGCATCGTCGACGCCGCGCTTGACCACCGACCAGTAGGGATCGGAGGCCGAGCCATGCACCACGAAGGTGATGCGGACATCCTTGGGATCCTTCAGGCCGGCCGCTTGCACGACGCCCGCCAGCATACTCATCGAGACAAGCGCGCCGAGCGCCAGTTTCAGAACAGTCTTCATGTCATTCTCCCATTGTCGTTGCAGTTCCAATTCCCTCTTTGCGCCTCGGCCGACCGGATCGGCTTACGGTGCTGCCCGGGTGGCCGCTTTGCGGGCCTTTGCCGGTGTCGATGCCCCGAGCCGTGCACGAAGCTCCTCGCGCAGCGGCTTCATGCCGATGATGTCGATGTCCTGCGCGCCGAGCCAGTCGCGGAAAGCCTGGTCGCGGAAGAGTTCGTATTCCTCGGTGCGGATATAGGCGGAGCGAGGCTCGATGAGTTCCAACTCGCCCGGCGCGTTGAAGTGCAGGCAAAAGAAGGTCAGGCCTTCGCGCACCCCTTCGACCAATGCCTTGTAGGCGGGCTTTATCGGCTTGGAGCGTGGACGGCCCCAGGTCGTCTGAATGGCGGCGTCGAAGATGACAAAGCCCTTGGCGCGGGCTTCAGTGACGCCGCGCTGGAACGCCGCTTCGGTGACGCCGACGAGATTGTCATTGGGCGAATAGGCCGACAGCGTTTTGGTCAACAGCACCGGCAGCCGATATTCCAGGCCGAGCTTGATGTAGACGTCGCAAAACTCGGGCGACAGCGCTGCTCCCATATGGGCATCAAGATGAGTGACGTCGATGCCGGCGCGGTAGGCGGTGTCGATCTGGGCGCGAAGCTCGGTTTCCACCGCTTGCGGTGCTGCCTTGCGGCGGGTGGTCGCGACATCGGGCCAGAAATAGCCGAACTCGTCCGTCAGGCCGGCCGCACGCGACGGCGACGTCAGCGGCCGCCATTTGTAGTGCTGCTTTTCGCTGTTCAGCGTCAGGTGGACGCCGAGATCGAGCCGGGGATCGGCGGCTGCCGCTTCGGCCATCTCAGGGAACCATGGGCACGGCACCATCACGGCGCCGGAGCTGCAGGCGCCCAGTGCGGTCAGTTCGAGGAAGGCACTGTTGGCGCCATGGCACATGCCGACATCGTCTTCATGCAGGACGAGCTGTCGCGTCATGGATGGCCACCGTCTTGCCGGCCACCATCTTGCCGGCCACCATCTTGCCGGCACGCCGGTTTCGAGGGTCTTCCAAAGTGTGTCCCGTGCTGCATGGAACCGACCGTTTGCCCAACTGGACGCGATGGAACGCCCAATGCCGGCTTTCCGACAGGGCCACTTCGACGAATTCGGATGGGTACGATTTTTCCGCGGGCCTGCATTCTGAAATGTCGATTTCATTCGATATGCCCACATTCGGCGTCAAACCCGGCCATCAAGCAACCGGGATGGCTTGGTCAGATCGCAGCGGAGTGGTTCTTTCAAACAGCGGCCGCAGGCGTACTGCTTTCATACCATCAGCGATGTGGAGACTTGCCATGTACACTGCCGGCGAAGAAGAGATCGAAGCCATTGCCAGGGTGATCCGCTCGGGTGCGCTGTTTCGCTATGGCGAGAACAGCGAGTGCAACCGCTTCGAGGCCCGCTATGCCAGGCATCTCGGCGTCGAGCATTTTGCGCTGGCCGCCAGCGGCACCTATGGGCTCGCCGCCGGCCTGATCGGCCTCGGCATCGGCCCGGGCGATGAGGTGCTGGTGCCGGCGCACACCTATATGGCGACCGCAACGGCAGTGCTGTCGGTCGGCGCCATTCCGGTCATTGTCGACATCGACGAGAGCCTGACCATTGACCCGGCCGCTCTGCGCGACGCCATCGGCCCGCGCACCAAGGCGGTCATCCCGGTGCATATGTGGGGTGCGGCCTGCAACATGAACGCGATCATGGATATCGCTAAAAAACGCGGTCTGCTCGTGCTGGAAGATGTCTGCCAGGGCATTGGCGGCGGCTATGAGGGCAAGAAGCTCGGCTCCATCGGCCATGCCGGCGCCTACTCCTTCAACTACTTCAAGAACATCACGTCGGGCGAGGGCGGCGGCATCGCCACCAGCGATCCGAAAGTGGCCGAGCGCGCGCGCTGCGCCATCGACCCCTGCCACTTCTACTGGCAGGGCCGCAGCGACAGCATCAAGCCGTTCGCCGGCATCGGGGCGCGCGCCTCGGAACTGATGGGTGCAATGCTCAATGTCCAGCTCGACCGTCTGGACGGCATCATCGAGGCGATGCGGGCGGAGAAGAAGAAGGTGCTGGCCGGCACGCGCCATCTCGGCAATCTCGGCCTGACGCCGTCGCCGATGAACAGCCCCGACGACGATTGCGCGGCACAGGTAATGTATCTGCTGCCCAGCGAACAGGCGGCGCAGACTTTTTCGAAGACCATTCCGAGCGTCATTGCCGGCAAGACCGGCCGCCACAATTTCACCCAGTGGGACCAGGTGCTGATGCATGAGGGCGCGCATCATCCGGCGCTCAATCCGTACACGCTGCCGGAAAACAAGGGCCTGCGGCTGACCTATGCCGACGACCTCGGCAAGGGTTCTCTCGACATCCTCAACCGCACGGTGATGATCGCGATGAATCCGGCGCATGGCGACGCCGACATCGACGACATGATCCATAACATCGATGCGGCGGCCCGTGTGGCGCTGGAGAATGCCTCGCTGGACGATGTCGAGGTGCGCAAGGCAGCACCGGTGGACCTGCAGAAATTCGACAGCGTGAATTGAAGAGCCGCGTTGGACCGGCTTATTGCCGGTCCAGTCGCATAAAGGCGGCGCGCAGCGCCAGCACTGCGCGCAGGATCTGGCGTTCGTCCATCGCGGCATAGCCGAGCAGCAGGCCGTGTTCCGGCTCGCTCGAATGGTAGTTGATCGAGATGCCCTGCACGTCGAGGCCCTCCTTGACGGCAGCGGCGACGACGTCGCTGTCCTTGTAGGGTCGGATAAAACTGGCCAGCAGCTGCATGCCGGAATCGTTCTCGGTCACAGTCAGCCATTCGGCCAGATGCTCCTGGCACAGTTTTACGAAATTGGCCTGCCGGCGCGCATAGAGCCGGCGCATACGCTTCAGATGCGTGGCGAAATAGCCTTGCGTGATGAAGTCGTTGACCGTCGCCTGCAGGATCAGCGGCGCGAACTGGCCGGTGATCGAGACGGCGCGGTCGAAGGGGACCGACAGTTCGCGCGGCACGATGAGATAGCCGATGCGGAGCGCCGGGATCAGCGTCTTGCCGAAGGAGCCGATATAGACGACCCGGTCGGCGTGATCGAGGCCGCGCAGCGCCGGTACCGGCCGGCCACGGTACCGGTACTCGCCGTCATAATCATCCTCGACGATCCAGGCGCCGTGGCGCTCGGCAATGTCGAGCAGCTGCAGCCGTTCCTCGATGCGCATGATGGTGCCGAACGGCCACTGGCAGGATGGCGTCACATAGATCAGGCGCGGCGGCGGCAGCTCTGGGTCTGCGAGATGCCATCCAAGGCGATCGACCTTCAAGGGCGCAAGCTGCGCGCCGCTGGCGAGAAAGGCGCTCTTGGCGCCGAGATAGCCGGGCTCCTCCATCCAGACATGGTCGCCTTCGTCCATCAGCACGCGCGAAGCGAGGTCGAGTGCTGCCTGCGCGCCGGTGACGATGATGACCTGGTCGGCGGTGCAATTGATGCCGCGCGACAGGCTTATGGTCGAGGCGATGGCCTGGCGCAGGCCGGGATGGCCGGCAAAGGAGATATAGCCGAGCAAATTCTCATCGCGGCTGCGCGCATTGCGCACCAGAAGGCTCGACCAGATGGTGAAGGGAAAGGATGCCGATTCCGGCACGCCCGGATGGAAGTTGATGACGCCGGCATTGCGTGGCGGCTGCGGGCCGTTGACGATGGTCTGACCGCGCCGCGAGAGTTTTTGCGGGGCGGCGAGGCCGGCGCGCAGCGCGGCCGGCGGGCGTTTCTGCTGGATCGGCGCCACCCAGGTGCCGGACCCGGCGCGCGCCTCTATAAACCCTTCGGCGAGCAGCTGGTCGTAGGCGGCGATCACCGTGTTGCGGCCGACCTTGAGATCCTCGGCCAGCGAGCGTGTCGAAGGAAGCAGCGTGTTCTGCTGGATCTGGCCGTCGAGGATGAAGCGCCGCAAGGCGCCGTAGATCTGCCGGTGCATCGGTTCGTCCGAGCCGCGGTCGACCGACATGATGTCGAGGGAAAGGCGCATATGGTCGGCCAAGCTAGTCTCCGACCAACCTGGCGGCGCGGGCGATCTTCTCTTCGTTAAGCAGGCAGACAGTCTCCAGCACCAGCCGTCTGGTTTCGGGACGGACCTCGCGGCTGTTCTTCAGCGCGCGGTGAACGGTTGCCGCGCCGAGTTCCGCCTTCTCGGCGATCTCACGGATGGTGCAAAGCCGTTCCATGCCGAGTGCCGCCTCGAATGCCATGTCGCTCCTCCATCTGCATCAAGGCATGCCTCGTCCCCAGCCTCAAGCTGGAAACGCCGGGCCGGCAACTCGGGGGCAAAAATTTCGATGCCAAGAACTGTGCGATCCGCGCCGCCAAGGGAGGGCGGCGGCGCGGATCGCCGGGCGCTTTCGCGTCGCTACCCCTACCGAGGCGCGCGCCCAACCGGCCCAACCACCAGCCCCCCGGCGGTGGTTAGGCCATGTCTCGTATTGCCACGTCGAACCCGGCCGCGCAGGCCGTTTTGAGAAGCGAAGCGTAACCTTTCGTGGCATAGGTCAAGGGGTGTGCCTTGGCCGGATCCTGCTCGGCCTCGACGACGATCCAGCCTTCGAAGCCATGGCTGGCCAGAGGCTGCAGCAGCGACAGGAAATCGACGGAGCCATCGCCGGGCACGGTGAAGATTCCTTCCATCACTGCCGCCATGAAACTCATGTCCTCGCGCCGTGCCTTCTCCAGCACGGCCGCGCGGACGTCCTTGCAATGGAAATGCACGATGCGGTCGAGATGCCGGTTCAGGAGGGAGGCCGGGTCGCCGCCTGAGAACAGACAATGGCCGGTATCGAACAGCAGGCCGACGCTCTTGCCGGTTGCGGCCATCAGCCTGTCGACCTCGTCATCGCTCTCGACGATCGTGCCCATATGGTGATGGAAAGCCATGCCGACGCCGAAGGCAGCCATGCGGTCGGCGAGTTCGGTCAGCTTCTCGCCATAGGCAGTCCATTCGCCGTCAGCGAGGCGCGGACGCTGTGAGATCGGCGCGAAAATGCCGTCATGACGGCCGCGCGAGGTGTCGGCATAGACGACGACCTTGGCGCCGAGGTCGCGCAGCAGGGTCAGATGCGAGGTGAGGGCGGCGAATTCCTCGTCGACCGTGCGGTCCAGAATGCGGCCGTCATACCAGCCGGAGACGAGTTCCAGTCCGTAAGAAGACAGGATCGGTCCAAGCTCGTCGCTTCGCCTGGGGAATTTGCCGCCGAGTTCGGTGCCGCGATAGCCGGCCTGCCTGGTTTCCGACAGGCATGTCGCGAGCGGCGTATCGCCGCCGAGTGCGGGAACATCGTCATTGCTCCAGGTGATGGGATTGATGCCGATCTTGACCGTCATGCCGCTACTTCAAAGGCTCGGGGAAACACAAAGCCGAGGCCGGCAAACTGAGGGGAAAGAGGACCTGTCACTAGGTCCAGTTGAGGTGAATTTGGCAGAGCCAATCGGGAGCGCTAAAGCGCGTCCCGTTTGAACGGACTAAGTCGACGCGCTTAGGTCTTTGCATGTCGTTGTCTCAAAACCGGCGCCACTTTTGAGCGACATGCATTAATCCTGCTGCGGCCTTCCGAAGGCCGCGCGCAGTTCGTCCTTGGCGTCCTCGAGCACTTTCCGGCGCGCCTGCGGCAGGTTCTTGCCGGCGCGGTTGATGTAGAAATTCAGCATCGACATGGCCGACTGAAACGGCTCGGCCTTGCGGCGGTCGCTGTGCTCGGCCGAGCGCTTGAGCGAGGCCGCGATCTTCCTGGCGTCGTCGGCTTCGAAGATGTGGTCCTCGAGGTCCATCGCATCGCTGTGCTCGGTCACCTCGGCCGACCATTTCTTTTTCGCGGTCATGACAAACTCCTTCCTGTCGCAAAAACTCGAGCAGGCCGCCGCCGGTTCCCGAGAAAGCCGCCGGGCCGCTGGAGCCACGGATCATGGCCCTGTGGCGCTGCCCGTCGCGGTGAATGCGCCGATAGTGGCGACACAACGGTCGACTTCCCAGGACCGTAGACAGGAAACGCCTTGACCCCGATCGTCGCCAATCAGGCGGATAGCCCCGGCATCGACAGCAGCTACGCCTGGATGCGGCTTGCCATCTCCATGCTGCTGGCGACGATCGGTGCGGTCGGCATGTGGGCCGTCGTCGTCGTGCTGCCGGCCGTGCAGGCCGAGTTCGGCGTTGACCGCGCCGCGGCATCGATGCCCTACACCGCAACCATGGTCGGCTTCGCCGCCGGCAATGTGCTGGTTGGCCGCGCGGTCGATCGCATGGGGTATTGGATCCCGGCACTGCTATCCTCGGTGGCTCTCGCCGCCGGCCTGCTGCTCGCCGCGCTGTCGACCTCTATCCTGCAATTCACCCTTGCCCAGGGCGTGCTGATTGGTGTCGGCACATCGGTGATCTTCGGGCCGCTGATCGCCGACATCTCGCACTGGTTCAACCGTCGGCGCGGCGTCGCCGTCACAGCTGCGGCGGCTGGCAACTATCTCGCCGGAGCGCTCTGGCCAACCATCATGCCGACACTGATCAAGGCGGAAGGCTGGCGCTTCACCTATGCCGGCATCGGTGTCTTCTGCCTGGTCACCATGGTGCCACTGGTGCTGTTGTTGCGGCGCGCTGCTCCGGCGGCGGCTGCCGCCGGTTCGCCCGGAAGCCGGCCAGTGCAGTCGATTTCGCTGTCGCCGGCGGCGTTACAGGTGCTGCTGATCGTTGCCGGTCTCGGCTGCTGCGTGGCGATGTCGATGCCGCAGGTGCACATCGTCGCCTATTGCATGGATCTTGGCTACGGCATTGCGCATGGCGCCGACATGCTGTCGATCATGATGGCGGCGGGCGTCGTCAGCCGGCTCGCCTCCGGCTTTGTCGCCGACCGCATCGGCGGCGTGAAAACCCTGCTTATCGGTTCCGTGCTGCAATGCCTGTCGCTTTTGTTTTACATCCCGTTCGACGGGCTTGCCTCGCTCTATGTCGTGTCGCTGGTGTTCGGCCTGTCGCAAGGCGGCATCGTGCCTTGCTATGCCATCATCGTGCGCGAATACCTGCCCGCCAGGGAGGCCGGCCAGCGTATCGGCATCGTCATGATGGCGACCATCTTCGGCATGGCGATCGGTGGCTGGATGTCGGGCTGGATCTACGACCTGACCGGCTCTTACGCCGCCGCGTTCCTCAACGGGATCGCGTGGAACTTGCTGAACATAGTGGCCATCGGGCTGCTGCTGTGGAAAGCAAAACGCAGTGCTGCCCTGATGGCTTAGGAAGGCAGGATTGCCCTGTTGCTTGACAAGGGCGATTGGCTGCGCGACGCCAGCAGGCGAGTGGGTGCGGCAGCAGCCGGTTGGCATGGTGGCAGTGGAAAAGCTGAACATGGTTTCGCAAGGGCGCAGCGGCCGGGGCCCGGCACGTGGAGGATGTCCATGACCAAGCCGCGCTCGCGTCGCGGGGGCGGCCGCCCGACCCTATCAGATGTGGCGCGCAAGGCCGGCGTCGGCGCCATTACCGTGTCGCGGGCGCTGCGCGAACCGGAACGCGTCAGCCAGGATCTGCGGCGCCAGATCCAGGCCGCCGTCGACGAACTCGGTTATGTCCCGGATCCCAATGCACGGGCACTGGCCTCGGCGCGCGCCGATGTGTTCGGCGTGCTGGTGCCGTCGCTGACCAACAACGTCTTCGCAGAAGTGGTGCGCGGCATCTATGACAGCCTGTCGGACGGCCCGTTCCGCGTCCAGCTCGGCAACACCCATTATTCCGGCCTCGAGGAGGAGCGCCTGCTGCAGGTGTTCGCACCGCAGCGCCCGGCGGCGCTGATCGTGGCCGGCATCGACCAGACGCCGACCTCGCGAAAGCTGCTGGAGAGCGCGGGCTGCCCGGTGGTGCAGGTGATGGAGACCGGGCCCGATCCGGTCGACATGCTGGTCGGCTTCTCGCATTTCGACGGCGGCCGCACCGCGACCGAGCATCTGATCGAGGCGGGCTGCCGGCGGATCGGCTTCATCGGCGCACGCATGGACCCGCGCTCGCAGCGGCGGCTTGCCGGCTATCGCGCGGCAATGGAGAAGGCCGGCCTGTTCGACCCGCGGCTCGTCACCACCACTCCGCTACTGTCCAGCGTGACGCTCGGCCGCGAGCTGCTTCGCGATGCGCTGGCCAAGATGCCGGCGCTCGACGGCGTCTTCTGCAACAATGACGACATCGCGCTCGGCGTTTTGTTCGAATGCCATAGCGCCGCGCTCAACGTGCCGAAAACAATCGGCATTGTCGGCTTCAACGACCTCGAAATGATGCAGGCGGCGTTCCCGCCGCTCACCAGTATCCGCACCCCTCGCTATGAAATCGGCCGTCGGTCTGTCGCCATGGCGCTGGCGGCGATCGCAGGACGAAGGCCTGAGCAGCGGGTCGTCGATCTCGGTTTCGAACTCAAGCCCCGCGAGAGCACCGCACGCTGAACACGCTTTGGCTGCCTCAGCAAATGGTGCTTTACACAACGTCATGGTAGCGCTACCATTTTCGTCGGGCAGACGTTTTGATGAAAGGCCGCCCCTGTTTATTATACATAAGCAACAGCTCATGCTTGTTTATTATGTATAATATGCTAGTTTCGTTTCTCGCCTGTGAAGCGGCGAGGGGGAGGGGATCGGGCCGGCTTCGGGCCCTTGAGACGTGGCGCCGGCCAGGCTGGAGGGCCTTCGGCGTGGAAAACACACCACGACAAACAGCATCAAAATTAACAAGCAGCAGCAAATAAAACTACAACTGGGAGGAATATCGATGATCAAGTCACTTGTTGGTGGCATCGTTGCCGCCACTGCATTCGTCATGCTGAGTTCGTCGGCCATGGCCGACCCGGAAGTCGTCAAGGGCCCGTCGGCTGAGCCGGATTGCTTTGCGCCCTGGGCGGCCGATACGCAGTTCTTCAAGTTCCCCAAGAAAGACGGCCCATACCGCATCGCGCTCGCCAATGGCTATATCGCCAACACCTGGCGCATCCAGATGGTGCAGACCGCCAAGGCCTATGCGGCCCAGCCGGAGGTCGCCGCGAAACTGAAGGAATTCAAGGTCGTCTCGACCGGCGAAGACGTGCCGGCTCAGATTTCGGCGATCAACAACTTCATCGATTCCGGCTATGACGCGATCGTCGTCAACGCCCAGAACCCGACCGCTTTCGGGCCGGTCATCAAGCGCGCCAAGGAAGCTGGCGTCATCCTCGTCGCCTTCGACAATATTCTCGATACCAAGGACGCCATCAACGTCAATGTCGATCAGAAGGGCCTTGGCGAATTGTGGGGCAAATGGCTGGTCGGCCATGTGCCGAATGGCGGCAAGGTGCTCGAAGTGCGCGGCGTTGCCGGAACTTCCGTGGACACCGACCGTCACAACGGAATCCATGAAGCGCTCGATGCCTCCGGCAAGAAATGGGACGTCACCGAGGTGGTCGGCAAATGGGACGACGGCGTGGCACAGAAGGCCACGGCCGACGCCATTGCCACCAACGGTCCGTTCGACGGTATCACCGGGCAAGGCGGCGACACCGGCATCGTGCAGGCGATGATCGATGCCAAGCATGCTTTCGTGCCGTTCGGCGGCGAGACCGAGAACGGTTTCCGCAAGTTCTGCGCGGCACATGCCGGCGACGGGCTGAAATGCTCATCGGCCGGCACCGGTCCGGCGCAGGTCGCGGTCGCCATCAAGACGGCGATTGCCGCGCTCGAAGGCAACGTCGTTCCGCAAGCAGTGAAACTGCCACTGGCGATCGTCGAGGATCCGAACTTCAAGGCCGGTCAGGATTTCTTCCCCGACCAGTCCGACAATTTCTTCGTCGGCAATTCCTTCCCGACCTGCGGCATCAATTTCACCGCGCAGGAAATTATGGGTCAGACCAAAGCTGACCAATAGGGCTGACCAATAGGCGGCATATCCGGCGCCGCGGGATCTCCGCGGCGCCGGCCACTCGATATCCCTTGAAGTCAAACTGCCTCGGGAGGGCCGATGGACGGTGCGGTTCCGCTCTTCCGGATGGAAGGCATATCCAAGCGCTATGGTGGCGTGCGGGCGCTGGAAAAGGCCGAGCTTTCGGTCTCGTCCGGTAGCATCCACGCCATTCTCGGCGAAAACGGCGCCGGCAAATCGACGCTGATCAAGGTCATGGCGGGCGTCGTCGCGCCCGACGAAGGCCGCATGATGCTGAACGGCAGCGAGGTGACGTTCGCTTCGCCTGCTGCTGCAAACAAGTCCGGCATCGTCTGCATCTTCCAGGAGCTGTCGCTGGTTCCCGAACTCAGCGTTGCCGACAACATCGTCATCTCCGATCCGCCGAAGCGTTTCGGCATGATCGACCGCAAGGCGCAGCGCCGCATTGCCGAGGATGCGCTGGCACGCGCAGGTGCGGCCGACATCCATCCATTGGCGCTGGTCAAGGATCTTCCGCTTTCAAGAAGACAGATGGTCGAGATCGCCAAGGCATTGGCCAGGAAGCCGCGCATCCTGATCCTCGACGAGGCGACCTCGGCCCTGACCGCGACGGACGTCGCCAGGATATTCAGCGTGCTCAAGCGACTGCGCTCGGAAGGGCTGGCGCTGCTTTACATTTCGCACCGCATGAACGAGATCGCCGAGCTTGCCGACCACTGCACGGTGTTTCGCAACGGCCGCAATGTCGCCAGCTACAAGGCAGGCACAAAGAGCGACAACGAAGTCGTCGAACTGATGATCGGGCGCGAATATAGCCATATTTTCCCGCCGAAACCCGCGCGCACCGCAGCCGCCGCCGTTCCCGTGCTGGAGGCGCGCAAGCTGTCCTGGACGGACCGGCTGGACAATGTCTCGCTGACGGTCGGGGCAGGCGAGGTCGTCGGCCTTGGCGGCCTGGACGGCCAGGGCCAACGCGAATTGCTGCTTGCCTTTTTCGGTGTGCTGCGCGGCCTCGGCGGCCAGATCCTTATCGATGGCAAGCCGGTTTCGATCGCCAGCCCGCAAGCGGCGCGCGACGACCGCATCGGCATGGCGCTGATCCCGGAGGACCGCAAGACCGAAGGCTTGATGCTGCCGATGACGGTGCGCGAGAACCTCTCCTTTGCCGCCCTAGACCGGCTGTCCAAGGCCGGCATCATCGACCGCGCCGCCGAACAGCGGCTGATCGACGACATGGTCGGGCTGCTGGCGATCAAGACGGCCGGCCTCGACATTCCGGTCGGTGCGCTGTCGGGGGGCAACCAGCAGAAGGTGGTCATCGCCAAATGGCTGATGCGCCAGCCGCGTATCATCCTGCTCAACGATCCGACGCGCGGCATCGACGTCGGCACCAAGCAGGAACTCTATCAACTGATGCGCAAGCTGGCGGATGCGGGGGCGGCGATCCTGTTCTATTCGACCGACTATGACGAACTGATCGGCTGCTGCGACCGCGTGCTGGTGCTCTATGACGGCGCGGTCAAGCGCGAGCTGGTCGGGGCCGAGATCACCGAGCGGGCGCTCATTGCAAGCGCGCTCAACATCCACGGCGATGACGGCGCGAGAGACGATGCCGGCGCAAGACAGGGAGCGGACGCGTGAAAGAGTGGCGCTACTGGCTGGCCGAGCAGCGCGGAACACTGATGGCACTCGGCATATTCATTGTCATGTTCGTCATCTACACCTCGAACCATCCGGCGGGCTTCACCGCCAATGTCGTGCAGACAGCGTCCAACAAGGGCGTGCTGCTCGCCTTCGTCGCCATGGCGCAGACACTGGTCGTGATCACCGCCGGCATCGACCTCTCCGTCGGCATGATCTTCACGCTGACCAATTGCCTCGCCTCCTGGCTAGTTATCGGCACCGGCCTCGAGACCGCTTTCGGCGTCATCGCCGTGCTCGGCACCGGGTTCCTGTGCGGGGCGATCAACGGCGCCATCGTCATCTACGGCCGCCTGCAGCCGATCGTCGCCACGATCGCCACGGGTGCGGTCTATTTCGGCATCGCGCTGCTGCTGAGGCCGTTTCCCGGCGGTTCGGTCAACGAAGGTCTCGCCGACGCGCTGACCGGACGCCTGTTGGGCGTGGTGCCGGCGAGCCTGGTCGTGCTGCTCGCCGTCGTGCTCGTGGTCTGGGTACCGTTCAGCCGCTCGGTGCTCGGGCGCGCGGCCTATGCGGCCGGATCCTCGGAGACGGCGGCCTACATGTCCGGTGTGCCGATAAGGCGCGGCAAGTTCGCTGCCTACGCGCTCGCAGGCCTGTTGGCCGCGATCGGCGGACTTTTCCTGACCTTCTTCACCTATACGGGCGATGCAGCCTATGCCAGCGGCAACGCCTATACGCTGTTTTCAATCGCCGCGGTGGTGCTGGGCGGCGTCTCGCTGTTCGGCGGCAAAGGCAGCGCCATCGGCGCCATCTTCGGCGCGCTGGCCTTCCGCACCATCGGCGACCTGTTGTTCGTGTTCGATTTCGACCCGCTATGGCAGCCACTGTTCCAGGGCGTTATCCTGCTGGTTGCGGTCAGCCTCGGCGCCTTCGCACTGTTTCGGGTCCGCAACCGGCTGGAGTGGTTCCTGTGAGCGAAACGACGTTGGGCGGCATCGCCGGCCGCATGCCGAAATTCATCCGCCGCGCCGATCCGGCGGTGCTGACGGCCTTCGCCTGCATCGTGCTGTTGCTGTTCCTAGGCAGCCTCTATTCCAGGAGCTTTCTGTCGCCTGAATATCTCTTGCAGCAGCTCAAGGTGGCCTCGTTCCTCGGCGTCATCGCCACAGGCATGATGCTGGTCATCCTGCTAGGCCAGATCGACCTGTCTGTGCCGTGGGCGGTGGCGGCGGGCGCGATGATGGCGTGTGCGGCTGCGGCCTATGGCCCGATCGGTGTGGCGCTGGCCATCCCGTTCGGCATCTTTTGCGGGGTGCTGATCGGCATCGTCAACGGCTTTGGCGTCGCCTATCTGCGCATACCCTCGATGATCATCACGCTCGCCACCAACGCTGTCGCGCAAGGGCTCATGGTCGTTTATACCGGCGGCTACTCGCCACAAGATTCGGCCACCGGCGCCATGCGCTATCTTGCGACAGGTTTTACCATTCCTGGCGTGCCTAACGCCGTCATCATCTGGGCGCTGATTGGTGCCGCGATGGTGTTCGTGCTGTCCCGCACCAGCTTCGGCCGCACCGTCTACGGCATCGGCAACCGCGAGCGTGCCGCCTATCTCTCCGGCATCGATACAAGGCGCGTGGTGATGATCGCCTTCGCTATCTCAGGCGGGCTGTCCGCCTTTGGCGGAGTGCTTCTCGCCGGCTATGCCTCCAAGGCGGCGCAATCGATGGGCGATGCCTATCTCCTGCCGTCGATCGCCGCCGTGGTTCTGGGCGGCACCTCCATCCTGGGTGGCCGCGGCTCCTATCTCGGCACCGTCGCCGGTGTCATTCTGATCACCCTCCTGCAGTCCATACTCTCGGTCATGCAGATGCCGGAGGCGGGGCGGCAGATCGTCTATGGCCTGGTCATCGTCGCCATGCTCCTGCTCTACGGCCGCGCGCCGGCAAGCCGCTGACCGTGGACGAAGAGACGGCACAGGCGCCAATGGGCGCTACCGGCTCAGTGCCTCGGGCCATTGTGGTGATGGGCGTCGCCGGCTGCGGAAAGTCGGCTGTCGGCAAAGCATTGGCAGCAGAGGAAGGGGCCGTCTTTGTCGAGGGCGACAGGCTGCACCCGCCCGAAAACGTCGCCCGCATGGCGAGCGGTGAGCCGCTCACAGATCAACTGCGTGAGGGCTGGCTCGATGCCATCGGCGAGCGGATCGCCGACCTGACCGGCAGCGGCCAAAGCGTGGTTGCCGCCTGCTCGGCGCTGAAGCGCAGCTACCGCGATCGTCTGCGCGGCTTCCGCCGGGATATCGTTTTCATCTATCTGGAGATCGATCCCGCTACCGCCAAGCAGCGTGTCGCCAGCCGCAAGGGGCATTTCATGCCGGCAAGCCTGGTCGAAAGCCAGTTCGCCATCCTTGAACCGCCTGGCGCCGACGAGCGGGCGCTGACGGCCGACGCCACACTTCCAGTGGCTGAGATCGTCACCGCCGTTGCCAGCCTGCTGGCCGGCGCAAAATCATGAACCACCCTCGTCGGGCAAGGCGGTTTCCGGCCGTTCGGTGAACCGGTAATGGCCTGACCAGACCATCATTTGCTCGGGATAGAGTTTCAACGCCTCCAGCAAGCGGTCGCGCTTGAGCAATATGTACTCGGCCTGAAGCGCCGTGTTCTTGGCGCCGCCGGCTCTGGTCGCGGGCTCGCCGGCCTCTGCCGGGGCCGGCACCAGTTCGGGACTTAGGACGGCGCGGTATTGGCGGAACGGATCGGTCTCGAAGGTCGACATGGAAAACAGCGCCGCCTTGCCTCTGGCAGCGAAATTCGTCGGCGCCGAGGCGAGGTGGGTCCAGCCGCTCTCGCCAAGGCCGACTTCGGTGAATGTCGAGCCGGCATGCACCGTGTTGGTCACCAACACCACGCCGTTGCTGCCAAGGATCTTCTGGATCCGGCCGGTGACCTGGTAGGCGTCGCTGCGGTCGAACACGATCCGGCTTTTCAGGAAACGGTTCTCGACCCGAACCATCGGCGGGTTCAGGAAGCGCAAGCCGAAGGTCGAATCGGATATGCCGTGAGCCCTGACACTGAGCTGGTGTGTCTCGATTCCGGCTTCATGGAGAGCGCGTTTGCCGATTATGGTCTGGGCCGTGAACTGATCGCACCAGATGATAGCGCCGTGGCCGCGCTTCAGCGCCGCTTCCAGACCTTCCAGGCCTTCCAGCCGGATATCAGGCGACCACCGGCGGCCGATGAGATGCGCGGCAAGCAGCAGACGCCGACGGTGGTTGGCGCAGAGCAAGGCCCTGAACTGCCTTTGCGCATCGATGCCATTGCCGAGCACGGCGCGCGTCGCGGCGGCGTAGCGCACGAAATCCTTGCGGATGTGGCGCTTGAGGCGCAGTCCCGATACGCGGCTGCAGATCGCGGCCCACCAATTGACCGGCAGCAATGCCGCGACCCCGAGATAGAAGGCGGCCAGCAGCAGCTCGCGGAAATCCCTGTTGTTGAAGGTGCGCAACTTGCCGGCGCGGACCAGCTTGCGGCTGAAGAAGCGAACATTCTCGGCGCGTTCGGGCACCAGGATGTCGGCGATGATTTCCGTATGATAAATGACGGCGGACGATGGTGTCCGGTCGGCTTTCCGGGATTTTCCCAGCCACGGCAGCCTCATCCGATCGGTGTCCACCTGTTCTTGCGTGCGTCCGGAAATCGCTTTACTGCGTCTGCCACGGGCGCGCAATCGGCGCCGGCAAGGCCATGGTGAACGCCATTCAGGGTTCGAACTTGAAACAGGCCCTATCGGTAGCACTTCCTCAACTGGAGCCCTGGCAGCCGGCTGCTGTGGCGCTGATGGCGCCGGACCGGCCATCCCTGAGCTTTGCCGGCCTCGCCAATCTTGTCGACAAGCTCTGCGGCGATCTCGCCAGGCGTGGCGTTGCCCGCGGCACGGCCGTCGGCATCGTCTTGCCCAACGGCCCGGAAATGGCGGCCTGTTTCCTGGCGGTCTCGGCGTTGGCGACGGCTGCGCCGCTCAATCCGGCTTACGGCGAAGACGAATTCCGCTTCTATCTCGGCGATCTCGATGTGAAGCTGCTGCTGTGCGGACAAGGCATGGGCGATGCCGCGCGCAACACCGCAAAGGGGCTCGGCATTGCGGTGCTCGACGTCGTCGTGACTGACGGCGCCAAGGCCGGCGAGTTTCTCCTCTTGGGCGACGCCGAACTTGCGGCTGCCGGCGAGGCACGCCGCGACAAGGTGCAGCTCAACGGGCCCGACGATTTCGCGCTTGTCCTGCACACATCGGGAACCACGGCGCGGCCGAAGATCGTCGGCTTGCGGCAGCGCAATCTGCAGGCATCGATGGCCAACATCGCCAGCACCCTGGCGCTGTCGGCAAACGATATGTGTCTCAACGTGATGCCGCTGTTCCACATTCACGGGCTGATGGCGGCGCTCAGCGCACAGCTGGCAGTCGGCGGCGCTGTTGTCTGCACGCCGGGCTTCAACCCGCTCAAATTCTACGGCTGGCTGGGCGATTTCCGGCCGAGCTGGTACAGCGCGGTGCCGACCATGCATCAGGCGATCCTGGCGCGCGCCGCCCGCAATGGCGAAACCATCGCGGCTGCGCGGCTGCGCTTCATCCGCTCGTCTTCGGCAGCGCTTCCCGACACCGTGTTCCGCGACCTCGAGCGCGTCTTCGGCTGTCCGGTGGTCGAGGCCTATGGCATGACCGAGGCGGCGCACCAGATGACATCCAACGGCCTGCCGCCGGCACGCCGCAAGCCAGGCTCGGTCGGCCTGCCTGCGGGTCCGCAGGTGACGATCCTGGACGACAAGGGGACGATCCTGCCGGCGGGTGAAAAGGGCGAGATCGCGGTGCGCGGCGCCAACATCCATGATGGCTATCTCGACAATCCGGTGGCCAATGAAGCTGCCTTCAGCGATGGCTGGTTCCGCACCGGCGACCAGGGCCTCATCGACGAGGATGGCGATCTGAAGATCACCGGGCGGCTGAAGGAGATCATCAATCGCGGCGGCGAAAAGATCTCGCCGCTCGAGGTCGACAATGTGCTGCTCGATCATCCGCTGGTGGCGCAGGCGGTGACCTTCGCCGTGCCGCACGCCATGCTCGGCGAAGAGGTGGGTGCGGCCATCGTGCTGGCCGAGGGCGCCACCGCCGATGCCGAGCAGATACGCGATTTCGCGCGCAGCCGGATCGTCGAGTTCAAGGTGCCGCGCCACATCCTGTTTCTCCAGGAGATACCCAAGGGTCCCACCGGCAAAATCCAGCGCGTCGGCCTGGCCGGCAAGCTCGGCCTGGTCTGAGGACTCTCATTTCAGCATGGTCTTGTCCGAAAACCGGTTCGCACTTTTCGGGACCATGCTCTAATTTAGATCTGCGATGTCAGCTCGACCGGAAAATCATCATTGTCGGCGTCGCGCATGGCGGCGAGGCTGCGATTGTCCAGCACTTCGGCGATCGCCTGGCGCACTTCCAGCATCATGTGCCGGACTTGGCAGGTCGCCTCGTCGCAATCCTCGCAGCGCTGGTATTGCGTGCGGCTGGCGCAGGGTATGGGAGCGAGCGGGCCGTCCAGCACGCGCACGACGTGGCCGATCTTGATTTCGGAAGCCGGCCGGGCGAGGCGATAACCGCCTTCCTTGCCCTTGCGACTGAGGACGAAACCGGCATTGCGCAGCTCGCCCAGAATGGCATCCAGGAATTTCTTCGGGATGTTGTTGGCGATCGCGATGTCGTTCACGAATGCAAGCTGGCCGACCGGCAGGCCGGAAAGATGCACGAGGGCCTTGAGGCCGTATTTGCCTTTTTTGGTAAGCATGCCCGCTTCAGTTCATGAAAACCCCAACCACCCGCATCTGGCGGTTGTTTGTGTGCAAATCATGACGTTTCGCCTGAACAACCCGGTTTCGCGTAGAACAAGCCGCCCGATTGCACGTTGGGCACAAAGGCGTTGATTCTTTGTAACGTTTTTCACCGATCGCGACAGATTCCGCCTGAAGCCGTTTGTCGGCGCGCGAAAACGAAGAAGGCGGCAAAGCGCCGGCTTTCTTGTGAGGTGAGGTCGAACGCTGCTGATATCAGCGGCTGCCATAGGTCTGGTCGAGCAGACCGCCGGCGGCGAAGTGCTCCTTCTGTACCTTGTCCCAGCCGCCGAAGACGTCTTCCACAGTCAGCAGGCGGACATCGGGGAAGTCGGCCTTGTATTTTGCCGCGACTTCAGCGTTGCGGGCGCGCAGGCCATTTTCAGCCGCGATGGTCTGGCCCTCGGGCGTGTAGAGGAAATCGAGATAGGTCTTGGCGAGGTCACGGCTACCGTGCTCGTCGGCGACCTTGTCGACGATCGCCACCGGGAATTCGGCGAGCAGGCTGACCGTTGGCGTGACCTGTTCGAACTTGTCGTTGCCATACTCCTTGCGGATACCGCGCGTTTCCGACTCGAAGGTGATCAGCACGTCGCCGATCTCGCGTTGCACGAAGGTGGTGGTGGCGGCGCGCCCGCCGGTGTCGAAGATCGGCACGTTGTTGAACAGCTTGGTGACGAACTCCTTCACCTTGGCGTCGTCGCCCTTGAAGGCTTCCTTGGCGTAGGCGGTTGCGGCCAGATAGGTGTAGCGCGCATTGCCCGAGGTCTTGGGGTTGGGGAAGATCACCTGCACGTCGTCGCGCACGAGGTCGTTCCAGTTCTTGATGTGCTTGGGGTTGCCCGCGCGGACGAGAAAGGATGGGAGCGAATAGAAGGGCGAGGCGTTGTCGGGGAAATCCTTCTGCCAGTCGGCGGAGACGAGGCCTTTCTTGACCAGAAAGTCGATGTCGGTGACCTGGTTGAAGGTGACGACATCGGCGCCGAGGCCTTCGGCAATGGCGCGCGCCTGCGCCGAGGTGCCGGCGTGCGACTGGTCGACGGTGACGCCCGGATGGCCGGCGACGAAAGCCTTGTTCACCTGCGCGAACAATTCGCGGCCGCATCATAGGAAGCGTTGAGCAATTTGTCGGCCGACCAGGCCTGCGAACAGGCGAGGATCAGGCCGGCGACAGTGGCGACGCTGAGGAAAAATCGCTTCATGAACACAGGCTCCGATGTGCAATGCGTTGCCAGAACATAGCCGGGCCGGAGGGTGTACTGCGAGGCACACGGGGCAGACGTATGGCGTTGCAGCGAAAAAGAAATCGCTGAAGCAGGTTATCGGCGAAATTTCATTCCAGCCGAAATGCCGATGCGTTGGGGTTTTCTGTGGTTTGCAATTCGAGGCCGAGTGGCATATACAAATGGCATATACAAGTGGAGCAGACAGGGGAGGCTGCCATGCCGCAGCACCGTCACTCAATACCACCCCCCAGGGAGGCGAAGTTGTTTCGCAACAACCGCAGTCAGGCGGTTCGCATCCCTGTCGAATTCGAGCTGCCTGGCGAGAAGGTCCTGATCAGCCGCGATGGCGACCGGCTGATCATCGAGCCGGTCCGTCAACCAGGCCTCACCGCCTTGCTCACCCAATGGGCGAAAGAGCCGCCGCTTGGTCCTGAAGACGACTTTCCCGAGATCCATGATGCGCCCGTGGGGCCTGAGGATATCTTTTGATGCGGTTCATGCTGGACACCAACATTCTCAGCGACATGATCCGAAACCCTACCGGCAAGGCTGCCAGTGCGGCGGTTCGCGCGGGAGACGGTGCCCTGTGCACCAGCATCGTTGTCGCCTCGGAGCTGCGTTATGGCTGCGCCCGCAAGAGATCGGCCAAGCTGCTCGCCAAGGTCGAGCAATTGCTCGCCGAGGTTCCTGTGTTGCCGCTCGATGTGCCGATGGATAACGAATACGGAGCACTTCGTGCCGAGCTGGAGGCCAGAGGCCAGCCAATCGGCCACAATGATCTTTTCATTGCTGCCCATGCCTGTGTGTTGGGGACGACACTGGTGACGGCCAACACCGCTGAGTTCCGTCGGATCAAGGGCCTGACGGTCGAGAACTGGCTGGAGTAGCGCCGGATCGATGTCTATGCCGCCGGGAAAAGCTTCCAGCGCCTCGGCCTGAACGCCACCCGGCTCTTCTGCGCCGCAGGATGGTCCACAGGCAGTTCGATCTCGACGCGCTGGCGCTCGCCGCCGATTTCCAGTTCGACGCGTCTTGTGCCGGCGACGCGGCGGCTGGCGGCGACCGTGCCGGCGATGCAGCCGCTGCAGCCGTCGAGCAGTTCGATATCGTGCGGGCGGAAGTACAGCGTCGCATCGCCCTCGGGTGCGTGCGGCGCCGACACGCCGATCGGACGGTCGGCGAGCCAGATCTCGCCATTCTCAACCTTGACCGGCAGCATGCTCGATTCGCCGATGAAGGAGTAGACGAAGGGCGAGTTCGGCGTGTCGTAGATCTCGTCGGCGGAGCCGACCTGCTCGATGCGCCCCTGGCTCATCACCACGACGCGGTCGGCAAGCTCGAGCGCCTCTTCCTGGTCGTGGGTGACGAAGACGGTGGTGTGGCCGGTACGGTCATGGATCTCGCGCAGCCAGCGGCGCAGTTCCCGGCGCACCTGCGCATCGAGCGCGCCGAACGGCTCGTCGAGCAACAGCACCTTGGGCTCGATGGCCATGGCCCGGGCGAGCGCCACGCGCTGGCGCTGGCCACCCGAAAGTTGCGCCGGATAGCGCTTTTCCAGGCCGGAAAGCTGAACGAGATCGAGCAGTTCGGAGGCGCGTCGGCGGATTTCGGCCGCCGGTGGTCGCGACGGTCCATGCCGCACCTTGAGGCCGAAGCCGATATTGTCGGCGACCGTCATGTGCCGGAAGAGCGCATAGTGCTGGAAGACGAAGCCGACATTGCGCTCCTGGATCGAGCGGTGCGAGGCGTCCTCGTCGCCGAAGAAGATCTTTCCGCGCGTCGGCCGCTCCAGGCCGGCGATAAGCCTCAGCAGCGTCGTCTTGCCGGAGCCGGATGGCCCAAGCAACGCGATCAGCTCACCCGATTTGATGTCAAGCGATACGTCATGGAGGGCCGGAAACCGGTCAAACTCCTTGCGTACGTTGGCAACGCGAACTTCCATCAAATGTCCCTTTTTAGTGGATGCATGTCGTTATCCCAAAACCGCTTCACACTTTTGGGCGACATGCATCTAATGTCCGCGCGTCGCGGCGATCTCGGCGCCGTAGCGCATCTCAAGAAGTGTTTTCAAGACCAGCGTGACCAGCGCCAGGCCGGCAAGCAGCGAAGCGACGGCAAAAGCGCCGACGGCGTTGTACTCGTTGTAGAGGATTTCGACATGCAACGGCATGGTGTTGGTCAGCCCGCGTATGTGGCCCGACACGACCGACACCGCGCCGAATTCGCCCATCGAGCGGGCGTTGCACAGAAGCACGCCGTAGAGCAATCCCCATTTGACGTTGGGCAGCGTCACGTACCAGAAGGTCTGCCAGCCATTGGCGCCCAGAGAGAGCGCGGCTTCCTCGTCGCCGTTGCCCTGTTCCTGCATCAGCGGGATCAGTTCGCGGGCAACGAAGGGGAAGGTGACGAAGATGGTCGCGAGCACGATGCCGGGCACGGCGAACAAGATCTGGATGCCGTGCGCCTTCAGCCATTCACCGAACAGTCCCTGAGCGCCAAACAAAAGCACATAGACCAGGCCGGAAATGACCGGCGAGACCGAGAAGGGCAGGTCGATCAGCGTGGTCAGAAAAGCCTTGCCCTTGAACTCGAACTTGGCGATCGCCCAGGCAGCCGAAATGCCGAAGACGACGTTAAGCGGAACGGCGATCACCGCCACCAGCAGCGTCAGCCGGATCGCCGAGCGCGTATCGGGATTGGAGAGCGATTCCGTGTAGGCGCCAATGCCTTTCGCCAGCGCCTCGTGGAAGACGATGATCAGCGGCAGCAGCAGGAAGATGGCGAGGAAGGCGAAGGCCACCGCCATCAGCAGCAGCCGCACCGGCCGGCTTTCGGTTACCGCCGCCGACCGGCTCTCGTGATGCGGTTCGTAGGATTTGATCTCGGGGTCAGCCATAGCGCTTGCGACTCCATGACTGCGCCAGGTTGATGACCAGCAGCATCACGAACGACAGCAAAAGCATGATCGCCGCGATCGCGGTGGCCGCCGGATAATTGTACTCCTCGAGCCGGATGACGATCAGAAGCGGTGCGATCTCCGACTTGTAGGGAAGGTTGCCGGCGATGAAGATGACCGAGCCGTATTCGCCGACGCCGCGCGCGAAGGCGAGTGAGAAGCCGGTGATGATGGCCGGCGCCAGGCCGGGAAACAGGATGCGGGTGATGATCTGGAAGCGGTTGGCGCCGAGCGTCGCGGCGGCTTCCTCCACTTCCTTGTCGATCTCTTCCATGATCGGCTGCACCGTGCGCACGACAAACGGCAGGCCGATGAAGACAAGCGCCACGACAATGCCGAGCGGCGTGTAGGCGACCTTGATGCCGAGCGGCGCCAGGAGATGGCCGATCCAGCCATTGGGCGCATAAAGAGTGGTCAGCGCAATGCCCGCGACCGCGGTCGGCAGCGCGAAAGGCAGGTCGACCATGGCGTCGACGACGCGGCGGCCGGGGAAGCGGTAGCGCACCAGCACCCAGGCGACGAGCGTGCCGAAGACGACGTTGACGGCGGCTGCGATGAAGGCTGTGCCGAAGCTGATTTCGAGTGCGTTGATGGTCCGGCGGTCGGTGGCGATCGCCCAGAAATCGGTCCAGCCGAGGGCTGCCGAGCGCCAGATCAGGCCCGACAGGGGGATGAGGATGATGAGCGTGAGGTAGGCAAGCGAGAAGCCGAGCGTCAATCCGAAACCCGGAATGACACTCGGCTGTCTGAATCGCCACCCCGCCTTGGCGGGTGCTATGGTCATGTCGTCCTGATCTAAATCCTACTGGGCCGGCTTGTAGATCTGGTCGAATATACCACCATCGCCGAAATGATAAGGCTGTGCCTTCTTCCAGCCGCCAAAAAGCGGATCGTCGATGGAGATCAGCTTGATTTCGGGCGTCTTCGGAATGTCAGCCGCATCCACCAGCTCGGGCTTGGCCGGACGATAGTGGTTCTTGGCGATGATCGTCTGGGCTTCCTTGGAATAGAGCCAGCCGAGATAGGCTTCGGCGACCTTGCGGGTGCCCTTGGCATCGACATTGGCGTCGACGATCGCAACCGGCGGCTCGGCCAGGATCGAGGTCGGGGGATAGACGATCTCGAAATTGTCGGCTCCGAATTCATTGAGCGCCAGATAGGCGTCGTTTTCCCAGCCGATCAGCACGTCCCCGATGCCCTTTTGCGCGAAGGTGACCGTCGAGCCGCGCGCACCGGTGTCGAGCACCGGAGCATTGGCGTAGAGCTTGCCGACGAATTCCTTGTTCTTGGCTTCGTCGCCGCCATCATTGGCGTTGGCATAGGCCCAGGCGGCAAGGTAGTTCCAGCGCGCACCGCCGGAGGTCTTGGGGTTCGGCGTGATCACCTGGACGCCGTCCTTGACCAGATCGCTCCAGTCGTGGATGCCCTTCGGGTTGCCTTTGCGGACCAGGAAGATGATGGTCGAGGTGTACGGCGCCGAATTGTTCTCGAATTTCTTGCGCCAGTCCGGATTGATCTTCTTCGATTTGGTGACGATGGCGTTGATGTCGCCTTCGAGCGCCAGCGTGACCACATCGGCATCGAGGCCGTCGATCACGGCGCGGGCCTGGGCGCCCGATCCGCCATGCGATTGCTGGATGGTGACCGTCTCGCCGGTCTCGGCCTTCCAGTGTGCGACGAAGGCTTCGTCATAGGCTTTGTAGAGTTCGCGTGTCGGGTCGTAGGACACGTTCAGAATGGTGGTATCGGCAAACGCGAAACCGAGCGTGCCGAACTGGATCGATGTGGCGACCAGTGCGCCGAGCAGTTTCTTGAAATGAGCTTTGGTCATTCCCGCCTCCGTTGGTGACGGCTGAACTCTATCGAATTGATAGAAATTAGATGCATTCAACGTTGCCTTTTTTGTCCCCCCGAAGGAAATTTTCGCCGATATTGGGTTTCGGAAGGAAATATTTTCCTCATATTGGTCTAACCCGAATCCGGCCGGTTTGACGCTATCTAGGAGCTGACAGCGCAGAAGCAAGGCCGAGCGAGGGAGGCTCGGTGTTGCACCGGGCGGTTCAGCCCGCAGTGATAGGAAAATCGAAGCGCAGCTTTGGAAACGGCTCATCCCGAAGCGTGTAGTGCCACCACTCTGGCGCATAGTTCTTGAAGCCGCCGGCGCGCATGGCGTCGAGCAGCTTTTTGCGGTTTGCCGCCGCTTCTGCCGCCAATGGGCGATGTGCGGTTTCGCTTGCCGGGTCGAAACAGTCGAAGCTGGTGCCGAAATCGAGCGTGCCGGGGCCGGCCGCGCCGCAAGCGGCGGATGACTTGTTCTTGCCGTCGCTGCGGGCGATGGCGATATCGACGGTCGAGCCGCGCGAATGGGTGGACAATTCGCCGATATAGCCCTTGGCGATGAGGTCGCCGCGCTGCACCTGAGGGTACCATTGCGGATCGGGCGGGCCGCCCTCTCTGGTCCATTTGCCCATGTCGGCAACGGCGCGGGCCGGGCGGTAGCAGTCGAAGACGACCAGCGTCAGGCCATCGGCGGCGAGCGCTTTCTGCACACCGGACAGCGCTTGCGCAGCTTGCTTCGTGAGGATGCAGATTGGGGCTTCGTAGCCATCGGCCTTGCGATGCAGGAAATTTTCCAGGCCGGCATAGCGGATGTCCTGGCGGATCGAGGGATCGACATCGGCCAGGCGGACGAAGCCGGCGGGCAGGGGATCGGCGTCGGCGGGGGAGCAAGTCGAAACGAACATGGATAGGGCTAAGGCCAATCCTCGATGCAAGCGCTTCGGCACACCCCCCTCTGGCCTGCCGGCCATTGGCCGGCAGGCCAGAGGGGGGTGCCTCGCGCCGGGTTTCAGGCGAAGAAGCCCAATCCCCTGAATCGCTTGGCGCCATCTATTCAACGAACACCTTCACGCTTGCCGCGCGTCCCACGGCGTCGATGACGGTGAGCGTTGAATAGCCGGCGCCGTCGGGCAGCCAGGTCGCGGTGCGGCGGCGGTCGATGCCGACGAGCGGCTTGCCATTGGCCAGCCAGCGGAACGGCGCGCGGCCGCCTTGCAGTTTCAGCACCAGCGGCGAGGCCTCGGCGGAATTGGTGGCGAGATCGACGCGGGCGCCGTTGGGCGGGAAAATGATCGTTGGCGCCGGTTCCGTCGGGCCTGCCTGCACCAGTCCGTCGGCGCCGGCGCCGAAGCGCCCCAATGTCACCGGCAGGTCTTCGCGCCTGGCCTTGAGGACACCGGCCGGCTGGCTGGGCAACGGGACGGCGGTGAGGCCGGAGCGGACGAAGCCCTCGAACAGGATGGGGGCGGCCGAGACATAGCCGGACAGGCCGGGCACCGCACCGGCATCGGCGCGGCCGACCCACACACCCAGCACGTAGCGGCCGTCGAAGCCGACCGACCAGGCGTCGCGATAGCCGTAGGACGTGCCGGTCTTGTAGGCGATGCCGCGCTGCAAGGCGCCCTCGGGCGGCTTCACGCCCGACAATATGTCGGTGATCTGCCAGTTCGCCTGGGCGTCGAGGATGGTGGCGGTGGTGCGCTCGGAATTGGCCGGCTCGGTGCCGTCATGCAGCGTGTTTGCCTTCCCGCCATTGGCGAGGCCGGTATAGAGCTGGACGAGATCGCGCAGCGTCACGCCGACGCCTCCGAGGCCGATGGCGAGGCCCGGCGCCTCGTTGACCGGTAGCACCGGGCTGACGCCGGCCTGGCGGAAGCGCGCCATCAGCCGTGCCGGGCCGACAGAGTCGAGCACGCGGATTGCCGGCACGTTGAGCGACAGCTGCAGCGCCTGGCGGATCGAGACATCCCCCTGATAGCCCATGTCGAAATTCTTCGGCCGGTAGCCGCCGAAATCGACCGGGCTGTCCTCGATCAGCATTTCCTGGGCCACCAGCCCCTGCTCGAAGGCGAGGCCATAGATGAACGGCTTCAGCGTCGAACCGGGCGAACGCACGATCTTGGTCATGTCGATCCAGCCGGAGCGGCTGGCGTCGAAGAAATCGGCCGAACCGACTTCGCCGAGGATGTCCCCGGTGCGGGCATCGGCCATCACCATGGCGACGGAGAGGCGCGGCCCAAGTTTGATCGCGGCATCGCGCGCCACCTGCTCCAGTCCTTGCTGGACGCTTTTGCGGATCGTCAGCTGCAGCGGCTTGCCGGGGACGGCCTTGGGCAGCATGGCGTAGGCGGCGTGTGGCGCCAGCGCTGGCAATTTGCGGCGCAGGCCCGAGACATCGTCTAGTGCGGCGCGCGCGGCTTCGCGCTCGCCGAGCAGGCCAGCTGATACCATGCGGGTCAGCACGCGGTCGCGGGCGGCATGAGCGATGGTGAGATTGCGGTCGGGACGGCGCTTTTCCGGCAATTGCGGCAAGGCGACGAGCAGGGCTGCTTCCGAGACGGTCAGCCGCTTCGGCTCTTTGCCGAAATAGGCGAGCGAGGCGGCACGCACGCCTTCGAGATTGCCGCCATAGGGCGCCAAGGTCAGGTAGCGTTCCAGTATCTCCTGCTTGGACAGGCGCCGCTCGATCTGGATGGCGCGCAGCATCTGCTTGATTTTCGAGCCGAGGCTGCGGCTTTCGCGGGGCTCGATCAGCCGGGCAAGCTGCATCGACAGGGTCGAGCCGCCGGAGACGATATGGCCGGTGGTGGCGAACTGGCCGGCGGCGCGCGCCAGCGCCAGCACATCGACGCCATCATGGTCCCAGAAGCGCTTGTCTTCATAGGTGACCAGCATGTCGACGAACTGCTTGTCGACCTGGTCGAGATGAGTGTCGAGCCGCCAGTAACCGTCCGGCGTGGCGAAGGCGCGCAACAGCTGGCCGTCGCGGTCCTGGACCTCGGTGGAGACGGTGAGCCTTCCGGGCAGCGGCGGCGGAAAAGCGCGGTCGAGTTCCCAGAGAGAAGCGGCAGCGATCGCCGCAAAGCCGACGAGGGAGGCGGCGGCGATGCCTGTTCGACGGAGAAATTTTCTGGAGAGCATGGTGGTGCCCTTCATCCGCCTGCCGGCTCCTTCTCTCCGCATAGCGGGGAGAAGGAGATGGTCGCGGACATCGGCGTGTTCATCTTCGTCAAGGCGCCTTACGGCGCCTTGATCTCCATCATGCCGGTGGCGGTGCGGGCCGAATATTGCGGCCGGTACATGTCCTCCACCGTGGCCGCCGGATGGGCGTAGGTGCCCGGCGTCACCGCACGCACGACATAGGCCAGCATGATGTTGCGGTCGCCATCGCCGTCATTGGGATTGAATGCCGCGACGAAACGGTCGTCGCGGAATTCGAGATGGGCTGCATCCGTTTGCGCCAGCCAGGTGAAGTTCGACAATTGGGCGCTGGAGACAAGGCCCGGATTGTCGATCTCGAAGCCGGCCGGCAACAGGTCGGTGATCAGCAGGCGCGAAGGCCAGCGGTTCTGCTCGTAAACCTTGAGCACGACCACGTAGCGTTCGTTCTGCGTCGCCTCGGTGACGTTGGCTTCGGTGCCATCGAGCTTGTAGTAGGTGCGGTCGATGGTGAAGCCGTCGCCGCCGGCCGGCAAGGGCTCTACCGGCGAGGCGACCGTGGTGACGACCGCCTGCAGCGGCGTGGCGCCGGTGTTGGCGATGGTCAGCGGGCTGTCGGCAATGTCGGTGCCGCTGAGGTGGTTGGAATATCCACCTGCATGCGGCGCGCCGTTGACCGACAGCGTGATCGAGTCGTTGCCCGACTTCAGCGCGCGGGCCGCCAACAGCATCCAGGACTCGTCCTGCGTGCTGGTCCAGCGGGCATCGGCACGTTCCCTTGCCACCAGCCGGATCAGTTCCGGCACGATGGTAGGCGCCGGCTTCGATTCGGCGGCGAGCGCCAGGATCGCGGCGCCATCACGCAGCCGTGAGCCATAGTCGGACCGGTAGTAGTCGTACTCGGTGGTCGACTTGGCCAGCTGCAGCGCCGTCTGGAAGGTCGCCTCCGAACGTTGCGCATCGCCGTAGAGCGCCAGGCTCGCCGCCAACTGGGCGACGGCCATCGGGCTCGAGAAGGCTTCGAGCTTGGTGTCGGCGTAGTAGCGCAGATCGCCGACCGAGGCCTTCTTGTTGCGGGCCAGAACATAGAGCGCGTAGGCGATTTCGCTGCCGCGATCCTGGACGTCCTGGTCGTAACCGACCGAGTTTTGCAGATTGCTCAGCGCCTGGCTCATCGCCAGGGCCGGCACGTCGTAGTTCTGCTCGCGCGCCCGGGTCAGGAAGTCGGTGACGTAAGAGTCAAGCCACAGGTCGCCGGAGCCCGGACCCCACAGGCCGAAGCTGCCGGCCGAAGCCTGGTAGCTCAGCACCTTGTAGATGGCGGCCTGCACGCGGCCGTGCAGTTCGGGATCGCTTTGCATGCCAACGCCGGACGCCAGATCGTTGACGTAGAGAAGCGGCATGGCGCGGCTGGTGGTCTGCTCGGCGCAACCATAGGGGTAGCGGTCGAGCGTCATCAGCAGTGACGGCACGTCGAAGGCCGCAGCCTGCGAAACGCCGACGCTGATCGAGGCGCCGTCGAGCAGGCTTGCCGCGAGCAGCTCCTTGTCGACGCGCAGCGAGCCGCCATTGCCCTTGAGGTCGACGACCAGACGGGTGGTGACCGGCAATTGCGCCGGACGCACCGGAACATACAGCGTCTGCTCGACGGCGGTGCCGTCGCCATGGGCGAGCTTGATGGTGATCGAGGCATTGCCCGCCGTCTGTGCAATCAGCGGCACGGTCAGCGTCTGGCGCTTGCCCTTGGCCAGCGTCAGCTTTTCGGGCAAGGGCTTGTCGCCGGTCGAGAGGTCGCCGGTCGTGGCGATCGACAGGGCATAGTCGCCCTCCGGACCGTCGGTGTCGGCGACGTCGAGCCGCATGATAGCTGCATCTCCAGGCGCCAGGAAGCGGGGCAGGCCGGCAGTGATCACCACCGGATCGCGCACGATGACATCGGTCGTGGCATGGCCGACGGCCTCCTTGGTCCAGGCGACGGCCATGACGCGCACGGTGCCGTTGAACTGCGGGATGTCGAAGTCGATCCTCGCCTTGCCGTCGGCGTCGAGCTGGACCGGGCCGGAGAAGAAGGCGACCAGCTTTTCGGTCGGCGGACTGCCTTGCGGCTGCATCGAGGCGCCGTCGCCGCCGGTCCTGAGCTTGCCGCTGGTGCCGAGCGAGCCGTCGATGAGACGGCCATAGATGTCGCGGACTTCGAGCCCGAGCATGCGCTGGCCGAAATACCAGCCCTCCGGATCCGGCGCCTTGTAGTTGGTGAGGTTCAAAATGCCGACATCGACGGCAGCGACCGTGACATAGGCATTGCTGCCCGGTGCTACGCCGGCGACCGAAACCGGGATCGACAGCTGCTGGCGCGGCATCGTCTTGTCCGGCGGCGTCAGGGTGACGGCGAGCTTTTTCGAACCTGGGTCGACCGTCAGCCATTTTACGCCGATGGCGCGCGCCGGCATGCGGGTTTCCTGCGCATCGCCGGGCCGGAACAGGGTTGCGGTGATGTAGGCGCCGGCGCCCCAGTTGTCACCGACCGGGATGTCGACCGTGCTGCCGCCGGCCGGCACGGTTGCCGTGACGGTCTTGAGCAGCTTGTCGGCGCCGATGGTAACCAGCAGTTCGCCGGCAAAATGCGGCGACACTTTCAGCTTGGCCACGTCGCCGGCGGCATAGCTGTCCTTGTCGAGAGCGATCTCGAGCCCGTCAGGCGTTTCGGTGGAGGTCGAGGAGACATACCAGCCGGCGTCGAACTCATAGCTGGTCGCCGGGCCTTCGGGATCGGCAGTCTCGATCTCGAGCCGGTACTGGCCCCAGTCGACCGGCATCGTCACGGTCCCCTCGGCATCGGCGCTGAGATCGACCTGGCCGTTGGCGATCGACTTGGTGAAGGTGACCGGTTCGTAGTTCCACGAGTTGTTGTTGCGATACCACTGGTAATTGCGTTCGACCTTGACCAGCGACCACTGCGCGCCCTTCAGCGTCTCGCGCTTGCCGTCGGGGTCGACCGCGATGAGGCTGAACTTGGCGGTGCCGCCCTGCGGCACCTCATTGTCGGCGAAATCCGGACGAATGCCGATCATGTGGCCTTGCGGGCGGATGCCGATGTTGAGCGAGCGTTCGATGGCGCGGCCGCCGGTTTCACGCATGCGAACCGTGACCTTGGCGTCGACCAGCTTGGTGGTCGCGGGCAATTGGTCGACCGTGACCGGGAAGGTCGCCTTGCCGTCGTCGCCGACCACCGGCAGACCGGTGAACGGGGTGACCGAAGGCTCGGCCGACTGCTCGTCGGCAAGGCCGAACGAATAGCCGGCGAAACGGTCCCAGTCGCGCGCCGTCGAAAGCGTCAGCTCGCCTTCGAGTGCGAGGCCGGCGGCCGGCGCGCCATAGAGGAAGCGGCCGTCAATGTCGATGTTGGCGGTTTCGCCCTGTGCGATCTCCTGCTTGTCGGACTTCATGTCGAACTCGATGCGATCCGGCACGAAGTCTTCGACCAGGAACATCTGGCTGGAAACGGCCGCCTGCTTGGGATCGGTATAGATCGACACCGTCCAGGTGCCGCGCATGGCGTTGGCTTCGAGCGGCAGGTCGACGGCATAGCCGCCGGCCGAGACGCCATCGGCAACGATGCGGCGGTTCTCGACGCCGTCGGGACGGGTGAAGATGAAGGTCAGCGGCAGGTTTTCCACCGCTTTGGAGGCGCCGTCGCGGGCAAGGGCTGCGACATGCACATCCTCGCCGGCGCGGTAGATGCCGCGTTCGGTCCAGGCATAGACATCGAGCGCACCCGGTGCGGCACGTCCGGAGACACCACGATCGGAAAGATCGAAGCCGGCGCGGCCCATGTCGAGGAAGACGAAATCGTTGTCGCCCTGCTTGGCCATCAGAACGGCCGGCACCATGCCGCCGTCGCCGCGCGTCAGGCCGGGGTTGAAGACAGCGTGGCCTTCGGCGTCGGACGTGGCTGTGCCGAGGATTTCATTGTTCCTGGCCAGCAGCGTCAGTTCGGCGCCGGCGATCGGCTTGGCGGTTCCGAGCGAGCGGGCAAAGACATTGAGGCCATCCTGGCCGGTATAGGTCGACAGGCCGATGTCGGAGACGACGAACCACTGCGTGGCAAGCGAATTGTAATTGTCCTCGTCATTTTCATTTACCGCTTGCGCGGTCAGCACGTAGACGCCGGGCTTGCGCTGCGGCAAGGCTTCGTCGACCGGGAACGAAGTCGTGACGTCCTTGTTGAGGTCGTTGGCGATATCGAGCTGCCCCTGCCAGACCGGCTCACCCATCTGGTCGGAAATGCTGGAGATATCATAGCCGTCGAGCTGCTTCAGGAACTGATAGCCGGACAGAAGCTGCGCCAGCGAACGATCGCCGATACGGTAGAGCTTCATCTGCGCGGTGTTCATGTTGACGGTGACGATGGGGATGCCACGGCGGGCGCCGGCGGGCAGCACGAAGCTGTCGCCGGTGAAGCGGGCGGACGGCGCACGGTCCTGCACATAGATCGACAGCACGACCGGAGCGGCGGTGACCTCGCCAATGGCGGCCGGCAGACCGGCGCGGAAGGTCACTTCGTAATGTTGGCCGTGCTCCAGGCCTTCGACGCAGATCTGCTTGTCCTTGGCCTCGACGCCCTTGGGCGGCTGGTTGTCGACGGTGACGAACTGGGCGTAGTCGACGCCGGTCTTGACCAGCTCCTCGGAAAACTGCGCGCAAATGCGCGGCGCGCTGGTGTCGGCGTCGATCGAGTGATCGATGACGCGGAAGCCCTTGCGGGCCTTGAGATCCTCATATTCGGCCTTGACCGCCGGCGAACTGACCAGCGCGAGGCTGGCTTCATAAGCCTGCAGGGCCGGACGGTAGAGATCGCGGCGGTCGAGGCCGTTGCCGAGCAGCGCCAGCACTTCGGCGCGGGTCTTGGTGGTACGCAGCAACTTGTAGGCGTTGATGGCGGCGGAGGTGCCTTTGACCGGCAGATTGTAGGATTCGGAGGTGCCGCTGGCCGGCTGTATGGCAAGCGTTTCACGCGCCAGACCGAGCCAAAGCTGGCCGTCGTCAGGCAGGACCGAGACCGCGGCCTCGTATTTGTTCATGGCCTGGCCATGGTCGCCGGTCAGTGCAGCCTGTTCGGCGGCGGCGCGGAGTGATTCCAGCCCGTCGGTCGGCTTGTCATAGGCCGGATCGGTCAGCTTGTTGCGGTATTGCTGGGCCTGGTCGGCCATCCAGTTGGGGAAGAAGGCGAGTTCCGGCGGGGCGCCGATATCGGGGTCGCCATCGACATTGACGACCTTGCCCGCGACCGCGCCGCTGAAGGGTTTCAACTGGTTATAGTCGGATTTTAGGAAGCACCATTTGGCCTTGTTGTTGTAAGTAAAGGCGCGGCAGGCGGGATCGCCGAGGCATGTCGTCTTGCACTGATCGAGGCTGACATTCTGGTCCGATCTGAGATCGAAGCCGAAATAGTCGGAATTGTTTGAGGTCACCACCCGGCGGGCTTCGGCCGCTTGCGCTACAGACCCCCAGCCGAAAATGAGAAGAATCAAGATCGACAGACCACGAGCCGCCGCGCGCATCGCCATAACACCCTCCAGACACTGCTACGTCCGCGGCATGTTCAAGCTTCAGTCAAGCTTGTCAACACGAGGACGGGCAGGTTTCCGCCCGCCAACGGTTCCCAAACCGGCCAATGACCGGTATGCCGATAGTTCATCCACGGGAAAGGGATCACGCTTTCTTGCGAAAACGCAGAAGGTGTGAATTCCAAGCCCTGCCTATTTCAGACAATTGGATTGTGGCCCCTTTACGAGCGCTTCAAAACTTCATTCCAATTTTAGTTTTGTAACCTAGGTTGTCCTGATGCCGGCGTATGAAGCGCAGATGTGGAAGGTAAGTGCGCCACGGCGCACGCTTTCGCGCGCGCTGATTGTGGCGTTGGCGTGCTCGACCGTGCTCGTTGCCGAATCGGGGTCGGCGGTCGCCTTCGAGCTCTTCGGCATCAAATTGTGGGGCTCTTCGAATGACGAAGACGCCGATATCGTCGACCCGCTGCGCTATGCGGTGACCATCGAAGCGCCCGATGCCGACAAGGACCTGATCAAGAAGCTCGAAAACGCCTCGTCGCTGAAATCCGACGAGGACCGCCCGGTTTCCGGCTCGCTCGGCCTTTTGGCCAAGGCGCGTAGCGACCGCGAACAGCTGGTCGCCGCGCTTTATGCCGACGCCCGTTATGAAGGCGTCGTCACCATCACCATCCAGGGCAAGGTGCTCGACGATTTGCCGCCCGATGCCGAATTTACGGGTCCGCAGCCGATCCCGGTGGTGATCAGCATCTCGAGCGGGCCCAAATTCACGCTCGGCAATATTCGGCTGGAGGGCGATGCCGCCGGGCTGGCGAGCGCCGATTTCGGCCTGATAGCCGGCGGCGATGCCGGCTCGGGCGCCGTGCTCAAGGCCGAGGCGCTGATCGTGCGGGCGCTGAAGCAGGAGGGCCGGCCGCTGGCCCGGATCACCGACCGGCAGGTCGTGGCCGAGCACACCACCTCGACGCTAGACGTGACGCTGACGGTGGCCGCCGGGCCGGTTGCCGGTTATGGCGACACCACCGTCGACGGCACCGAGAAGGTCGATCGCGAGTTCACCGAATATATGACCGGGCTGAAACGCGGCCGGCAATATTCGCCTGACGAGATCGACGATGCCCGCGACCGGCTGCTGAGGCTCGAAGTGTTCAACAGCGTGACGCTGAAGGAAGCTGACAGTCTCGACGCCGACGGCAACATTCCGATCGGCGTTCAGGTCAGCGAGCGCAAACCGCGCTATTTCGGCGTCGGCGGCACTTTCTCCAACACCGAAGGGCTAGGCCTGGAAGGCTATTGGGGCCACCGAAATCTGTTCGGCCGAGCCGAAAAACTGCGCATCGAGGGCAAGATCAGCGGCATCGGCAGCAACGATCTCAGCGATCTCAACTACAATGCCGGCATCATGTTCGAGAAGCCGGGCGTGATCGGGCCGGCTTCGAAATTCATCGCCAGCGTCAAGACCGTCCTCGAACATCCCGATGCCTACGACCATTTCTCGGTCAAGGGCAGCACCGGCCTGTCCTATGAGATCGACAAGAAGCAGACGGTTTCGGCTGAAATCGCGCTGGACTATTCCAGGATCACCGACGCCTTCGGCAAGCACAAATACCTGATCGCCAGCATTCCGCTGCAATATGTCTATGACAACAGGGACAACCGGCTCAATCCGACCAGCGGCTTCAGGGTTCTGGCCTATGCCGAACCGAGCTACGACATTCTGAGCGGCGCCGCCTTCCTCAAGCTCAGGGGCGAGGGGTCGGCCTATCAGTCGCTCGACACGGCCTCGAAATTCGTGCTTGCCGAACGCGTCGCGCTGGGTTCGATCGTCGGCACCGGCCTTCAGAACGTTCCAGCCGACAGGCGCTTCTATTCCGGCGGTGGCGGCTCGGTGCGGGGATATGCCTATCAGGGCATCGGACCGAAGGACATCGACAATCAGCCGATCGGCGGGCTTTCCTTCTTCGAAACATCGGTCGAAATGCGCATTGCGCTGACCGACACGATCGGCATCGTGCCGTTCGTCGACGCCGGCACTGTCTCGACCACAGCGACGCCGGACTTTTCCGACGTGAAGGTCGGCGCGGGCGTTGGCCTGCGCTACATCACGCCGTTCGGGCCGCTGCGCATCGACGCCGCCGTGCCGCTCAACCGCGACCGTGGCGACCCGCGTTTCGGCATCTATGCCGGGATCGGACAGGCGTTCTGACGATGAAGATTTTGAAACGCATCCTTCGCCTGTTTTTCTACACGCTGCTGATCGTGGCGGCGGCGGGCATCGGCGCGTTGGTCGTGCTGACCAAAACCGAGCGCGGCCGCGAAAATCTCGCCGGCATCATCTCTGACATGGCCTCGTCAGGGGACAGCAAAGTCACGGTCAGCGGCATTAACGGTATCTGGTCCGGCGCGCTGACGGTCGACCATGTCGTGCTGGAAGACCGCGAGGGCGCCTGGCTGGTGGCCCGCAAGGTGGCCGTCGACTGGTCGCCGCTGGCGCTGTTGTCGAAGAATTTCAGCGCCGACCGCATAGCGGCCGAACGGATAGAACTGGCACGGCTGCCTGTGGCGAGCACCGAGCCGAGCAAGAGCGGGTCGACCGGCCTGCCGGTTTCGCTTGATATCAGAGCGATCGATTTGCCGGAGATCGCGCTCGGCCAGCAACTTGCCGGCAGCGGCATTGCCGAACTTGCGGCCAAGGGATCGGCCAAGGTCGATGCGTCGCCGCTGGCGATCCAGACGGTGCTCAACGTTACCCGCCATGACGGCAAGCAAGGCAATGTCGACGCCAACATCCACTTCGCGCCGGATGAAAACAAGCTCGACCTCGATCTCAAGGCTTCCGAGCCGGCCGGCGGCATCATCGCCAACCTGCTCAAGCTACCCGGCGCGCCGCCGGTCAACATCGTCGTCTCGGGCACCGGGCCGCTGGCCAACTGGAGCGGCATCGGCACCTTCATGGTCGACGGTCAGATCGTTACCCAGCTCACCGGCCGGCACCAGCTCACCGACAAGGGCAACCGGATCGAGGCCAAGGGCGACGGTTCGTTCGAAGGCTTCCTGCCGGAACGGTTCAAGTCGCTGTTTGCCGGCAAGACCAGCTTCGACCTAGCCGGCACCGCGACCGCGGCCGGCGGCGTCGACATCGAGCGCGCTGCGATCGAGAGCGACGCAGTTCATGGTACCGCTGCCGGCATGGTCGAGCCCAAGGGCGCCAGCGACCTTTCGGTCGAACTCGTGGCCAAAGCCAAGCCGGTCACGGTCAATGTCGGTACCCAGGCGCAGCCGATCATGGTGGCCATCAACAATGTGACCGCGCGCGCCTTCGGTGACGGCAAGGCGCCGATGATTGACGCCAGCGCTTCACTGGTCTCGGTGGTGGCGGGCGGCTCTCAGGTGAACAATCTGGATGCGAAGATCCATTCCGACGGTTTCGACATCGAGAGCCGCAGCGGCCCGGTCAGTGTAAGTCTGGCGGCCGCCGGGCTGAAGACCGACGTGGCGACGCTGGCGCCGCTGATCACCGGCAAGCTGACGGCCTCTCTTGCCGGTTCGATCAGCAGGGACGAGATTTCGCTCGACGAAGGCACGCTGCGCAGCGATGCTCTCAATGCCGGGCTGACGGCTAAGGTGACGCTGGCCGATCTCGCCATGACGCTGAAGATGAATGCCGATGCTGTGTCGACGGCGCTGCCGCCGCAGATCAGTTCGCTGCTTGGCGAACGGGTCAAATTCTCGGCGACCGCGACGCGCGATCCGCAGGGCTCTTTCGCCGCCAACTCGATCGAACTCACTTCCGGTTCGCTGAGCGCCAGCGGCACCGCCAGCGCGCAAGGCAGCGATATCCAGGCCGACATCAAGGGCAAGCTCGGCGACGTCTCGGTGCTGTCTTCGCTGGTCGGCGTGCCGATCGCCGGCGGGGTCGATTTCGCGCTGACGGCAAGCGGCGCGCGCAACGCACCGGATTTCTCGGTTTCGGCCGACAGTGCCAGCCTGACGGCCTCCGGCCGCACCGTCAAGGACATCAAGCTGACCGCATCGGGCAAGGCCGACATTGTGAGCCCGGCCGCAGATGTCTCGCTGACCGGCGCGGTCGACGAACAGCCGCTCGCCATCAAGGCGGCGCTGGTGACGAGCGACGGCAAGCGCTCCATCAAGGGGCTCAGCGTAGCGCTGGGCGACAACAAGGTGTCGGGCGACCTCGCGCTCGATGAAAAATTCCTGCCGCTGGGGACGCTGACGATCTCCGCCCCCGACATCGCGCCGCTGGCGTCGCTGGCCGGGCAGACGGTGGCCGGCGATATCGGCGGCACCGTGGTGTTCTCCAAAGACGGCGAGGCGCCCACCGTCACCATCAATGCAGCCAGCGTGTCGATCGCGCGCGGTGATGTGGCAGCCAAGGCAGTCACCGTCAGCGCACTGATCGCCAACTATCTCAACAGCCCTGCGATCTCCGGCACGATCAAGGCCGACAGCGTGACCTCGGGAACGACCGTCGTCAGCGGCATCGGCGTCGACCTCAAGCGTGACGGCGACTGGACGAATTTCACCGGCGGCGCAACCATATCAGGCATTCCGGCGACAGCTGCCGGGCGGGCGAAGATTGCCGGCGGCGCGACCAGCGTCGAGATCGCGTCCGGCGAGGCGACGGTGCGCGGCATCAAGGTGGCGATCGCCGAGCCGTCGAGCCTGACCATTGCCGATGGCATAACCAACATTCAAAGGCTGGTAGTCGATCTCGGCGGCGGCTCGGTGACGCTGTCGGGCACGGCGGGCCAGACGCTCGATCTGGCGGCGACCTTCTCGGCGCTGCCGGCTGCGCTTGCCAATGGCTTTTCACCCGGCCTCGATGCCGGGGGCACGCTCGACGGCACGGCGCAAATCACCGGGCCATCGGCAAATCCCGACATCCACTTCGATGCAAAGCTGGCCGGCGCCGAGACCAGCCAGACCCGTCAGGCCGGGCTCGGGCCGCTCGATGTCGATGCGGCCGGCAGCTATTCCGCGGCCGGCGGCGTCGTGCTCGACCAGGCGACGCTTTCGGGTGAGAAAATCTCCGGCAAGGCGGCCGGCACCCTCAACCCGAACGGCGCCAGCGATTTCGCGCTCGACCTGACCTCTTCCGGTCCGAGCCTGCCGCTGGCGTTCGGCAGCGTGGAAGGCCCGATCAAGCTCGAACTGCAGGCGCTGTCCGTGAAGGCGGCGGGGCAGGCTGCGCAAGCCAAGCTCGATATCTCGGCGGTGTTGCCGTCGGTGGCGACGAATTTCACCAAGGTCGAGGGCATCTCGCTGGCGCTGCATTCCGACGCGTTCGATGTGAGAAGCCGCACCGGTCCGATCTCGGGCACGGTGACGGCGGACAAGATCGGTCTGGACAATCCGACCATCGCACCGCTGATCGCCGGCAAAGTCACCGCCAAGGTCGCGGGCAGCCTGGCGGCCGATGCGATCACCATCGACAGCGGCTCGGTGCAGGGCGATGCGCTGGGCAGCGCCTTCAATGGCCGTGTCGGCTTTGCCGATGGAGCAATCGACCTCAACCTCGACGCCGACGTGCTGTCGGCGGCGTTGCCGGCGGCGGCGCGCAGCGTGCTGGCAGAGCGCACGCAGCTCAGCGCCACGCTGAAGCGGGATGTCAATGGCAATGTCAGCGCCAATCCGGTCACGCTGGCGTCGGGCGCACTGACCGCGGACGGTCAGGCCAGCCTCGCCGACAACAAGCTTAGCGCAGATATCAAGGGTGCACTGGCCGACATCTCGCTGTTGTCGAAAGATGCCAAAGGCGCGATCAGCTTTGCACTCAACGCGCAGGGGCCCAGCCTGGCGCCGGACCTGTCGCTGACGGTCAACAGCGACCGCCTGCTGGTGGCGGAACGCGAAATCACCGGGTTGAAGCTGACCGCCACCGGCAAGGCCGATGCCGCCAATCCGGCGGCCAATGTGCAACTGACCGGCAATGTCGCTGGACAGGCGCTGCAAGGCAGCGCGGTGCTGGCGACGGCGGACGGCAAGAGCGCCATCAACGGACTGCTGTTGTCACTCGGCAAGAACAGGATTTCCGGCGACCTTGCGCTCGACGAGGCTTTCGTGCCGGTCGGCACCATCGCGCTCGACCTGCCGGATATCGGGCCGCTGGCGGCGCTGGCGCTGGAAAAGGCCGAAGGCGATGTGCGCGGCACGATTGCATTCTCCAAGACCGCGGATGGCCCGAACGTCGCGGTCAAGGCTGCGACCGCTTCGATCACGCGCGGCGACCTGCAGGCGAAGACGGTGTCAATCGATGCGCTGGTCGCCAACTATCTCGCCGCGCCGGTCATCTCGGGCAAAATTCGCGCCGACAGCGTTATTTCCGGCGGCACCGCCATCAGCGGCATCGATGTCGATTTGAAGCGCGACGGCGAATGGACCGGGTTTTCCGGCGGCGCCACCGTCAAGGGCATTCCGGCGAAGGCTGCGGGCAGGATAAAGGTGGCTGGCGGCACCACCACCATCGAACTCGCTTCCGGCCAGGCCACGGTGCAGGGCATCAAGGCGGCCATCGCCCAGGCCTCGACCGTCAGCATCGCCAACGGCACCACGACGCTGGACAAGCTGGTGCTCAATCTCGGTGGCGGCACGGCGACGGTGACCGGCAAGGTCGGGCAGGCACTCGACATCAGTGCCGCGCTGTCGAAGGTGCCGGCTTCGCTGGCCAACAGTTTTTCGCCGGGCCTCCAGGCCGCCGGTTCGATTTCAGGAACAGTCAAGGTAACCGGCGCGCCGGGCAATCCGACTGTCGCTTTCGATATCGATGCTGGTGGGGTGCAGACCTCGCAGACGCGCAGCGCCGGCCTTGGCGGCATGAATATCTCTTCGTCGGGAACATTCGCCGGCAAGCTCACCTTCAACGCTGACATCAGCGACGGCGCCGGGCTTGGCCTCAAGGGCGGCGGTACGGTGACGACGGCCGGCACACCAGCGCTGGTGCTCGACTTCAACGGCAAGGTGCCATTTTCCTTCCTGGCCGCCAAGCTTGCGGCGCAAGGGCTGTCGCTCAGCGGTACCGCCAACGTCAATATCCAGATGCGCGGCCCGGCGGCGTCGCCGGTGATCGGCGGCACGGTCAGCACGTCGGGCGCCCGCCTGGTCGACGCGCGTTCCGGCCTTGCCGTCAACGACATTGCCGCCGACATTTCGATCGGCAACGGCGTTGCCCGGATCAACCGGCTGACCGGCACGCTGTCGACACGCGGCAGCCTGTCGGCCTCCGGCACCCTCGGCATCAATCCGGCGCAAGGTTTCCCAGCCGATTTGTCGATCAAGCTGGTTGACGGCCGCTATACCGACGGCAGGGTGGTGACAGCCAATCTCGGCGGCGACCTGACCATCAAGGGGCCGCTCACCTCGGCGCCGGTGATTTCGGGCACCGTCAACCTGGCCAAGACCGTCATCACCGTTCCCGATAAGCTGCCGGGCTCGCTGGCAGCGCTCGGTGTCAAGCACAAGAACGCGCCCGCCTCCGTGCGGGCGCAGGACAAGGCCTTGCGACCGGCGGCGGCCAGCGGGGGTGGCGGCAGTGGACTTGTCCTCGACGTCACGGTCAATGCGCCGAACCAGATCTTCATCCAGGGCAGGGGTGTCGATGCCGAGTTCGGCGGTTCGCTGAGGCTGACCGGCCCGGCGGCTTCGCCGCAGGCGGTCGGCACCTTCACTTTGCAGCGTGGGCGGCTGTCGATCCTCGGCAAGCGGCTGACCTTTACCGAAGGCACGGTCGGCTTTTCGGGCTCGCTGGTGCCCTACCTCAACTTGACCGCGACATCGACCACGACCAGCGCCACCGTCACCATCGTCGTCTCGGGCGAAGCGACCAATCCGAAATTCGACTTCTCATCGGTGCCGGCGCTGCCCGAGGACGAGGTGCTGGCGCAGCTGATTTTCGGCCGCTCTATGTCGAACCTGTCGCCGCTGCAGATCGCGCAGCTGGCCGAGGCCGCCGGCCAACTGGCCGGCGTCGGCGGCTCGACCTCGCTGCTCGAAAACCTGCGCAGTGCAATCGGCGTCGACGACCTGGATGTGACCACCGATGACCAGGGCGGGACGGCCGTGTCTGCGGGCAAGTATCTCAATGACCGCACCTATGTGACGATCCAGAAAGGCGACAGGCCAGGATCGGGCAAGGCGACGATCGACCTCAATGTCGGGCGCGGCGTCAAGCTGCGTGGCGAGGCTAACGATGGCGGCGAGGCCAAGGGCGGCATATTCTACGAAAAGGAATATTGAGTTCCTGGCCCTTACCGCCGCCGGAACTGGCGCTGTCTCAACCCGCCCAAATGTATCAGTTACTCGCCTAAGCAGATTCCGGCGGAATCTGGGCGCGCTAGCACTTTTGCGCCAAGTCTGTCGTTATCACGCGAACCGCTCCCTTTTCAAAGTTGCACATTCCCTAACAGGTTCCGTAGCCATGCCGTCTTTGACATCACGGCAGGGATGCGGAATGTTAAAAGGCGGAAAGCCAACAATGGGAGTTAAGGTATGACAAATTACAAGAGTAATGGCGATCGCGTTCCCGATCACATCCTGGCCATGGCCGAAGAAGCCAAGGCAGGCAAAGTCGATCGCCGCGAGTTCCTCGCCATGGCCAGCGTGTTCGGCGCGTCGACTGCGATGGCCTACGGCATGCTCGGCGTAGCCGTGCCGACGCAAGCCAGGGCCGAAGAGGTGCAGGGCAAGAAGGGCGGCATCCTGAAAGTCGCGCAATGGGTCAAGGATCCCAAGGATCCACGCAAGGCCGACTGGTCGGAAATCGCCAATGCCGAGCGCCAGGCGCTTGAGCCGCTGGTCAAGTACACCAGCGAATACACGTTCCGCCCGTACCTTCTGGAGAGCTGGGAGGTCAACGACGACGCCACCGAGTACACGCTGCATGTGCGCAAGGGTGTGACCTGGTCGAATGGCGATGCCTTCACCGCCGATGACGTCATCTTCAATCTCAAGCGCTGGGCCGACAAGAAGGCCGAGGGCAATTCGATGCCTGGCCGTCTCGGCACGCTGGTCAAGGACGACAAACTCGACGAAAGCGCCGTGACCAAGGTTGACGACCACACCGTCAAGCTGAAGCTCGGCAAGGCCGACATCGCGCTCATTCCGAACATGTGCGACTATCCCGGCCTCATCGTGCACAAGAGCTTCGACGAGAAGGGCGGCGACTTCAAAGCCTGCCCGATCGGTACCGGCCCGTTCGAGCTCGTCTCCTACGATGTCGGCCAGAAGGTGGTCTACAAGCGCCGCGAGGACAACAAGTGGTGGGACGGCGAGGTGTTCCTCGACGGCATCGAATTCGTCGACTACGGCACCGATCCGGCAGCCATGGTCAGTGCCTTCGAGGCCGGCGAAGTCCATACCAATTTCGAGACCTCGGCCGACTATGTGTCGATCCTCGACGGACTGGACCTGGTCAAGTCCGAAATCGTCACCGCCTCGACCATCGTGTGCCGCACCAACATCAACAACAAGCCTTACGGCGATCAGAAGGTGCGTAACGCGCTGCAATTGGCGGTCGACAACAATGTCGTCCTGCAGCTTGGCTACGGAAATGCCGGCACGGTGGCTGAAAACCACCATGTCTGCCAAATCCACCCGGAATATTACGAGCTGCCCAAAGTCGCTCGCGATCCGGCCAAGGCCAAGGCGCTGATGGCGGAAGCCGGCCAGGCCGACTTCGAGCACGAGCTGATCACGGTCGACGAAGACTGGCACAAGAATACCGGCGACGCCATCGCCGCGCAGATGCGCGACGCCGGCCTCAAGGTAAAGCGCACGGTGCTGCCGGGCTCGACGTTCTGGAACGACTGGACCAAGTATCCGCTGTCCATGACCAACTGGAACATGCGCCCGCTCGGCGTCCAGGTTCTGGCGATCGGCTATCGCACCGGCGAGGCGTGGAACGAGTCGGCCTATTCCAACCCCGAATGGGATGCCAAGCTCAATGCAGCATTGGCCGTTGCCGATGCGGCCAAGCGCAAGGAGATGATGAAGGACATCGAGCAGATCCTGCAGGATTCCGGCATCATGATCCAGCCATACTGGCGCAAGCTCTACAGCCACTCGGTCAAGGCGGTGCAGAATTACAAGATGCATCCGACCTTCGAGCGCGACTACGGCAAGGTCTGGCTCGACCAGGCGTGATTGGAACGTCAGGGAAGGGGCGCTTCGCTCCTTCCCGTCACGCCTCGCATGGCCCAGAACCGGAAGCCGCCGCAGCAAAAAGTTGCGGACTCTCCTGAAAGACCGTTCAATAAAACTGGGTTGATTGCGTCCGAGTGCCGATTTGACGGCCAACTCTGCCGGCAACGGCAAAGCTGGTTTTTCGAACTGGCTCCAACCCCAACCAGACCGGCAGGGGACCGCCATGCTTTCTTTCGTAATCCGGCGTCTCGGCACCATGGCATTGACGATGCTGTGCCTGACGATGATCGTCTTCTTCCTGATCAACCTCGAGCCGAATTTGAAGAAGCTGGCGATCAGCCAGACCGAAATGCACACATCGGCCGAACAGCTCGAAAGCTGGCTGGTCAACCATGGCTACCGGCAGAACTTCTTCGCGCGCTACGGGCAATGGCTGGGCGTCGTCCCGAAGCAACCGGTGACCGATCCGGCGACCGGCAAGCCGACGCAGCGTTTCTCCTTCTGCAACGATCCGCTGGAGCCGAAATTCTCCGGCATCCTGGAAGGTGATTTCGGCTGCTCGACCAAGTTCAAAACCTCCGTTGCGTCAAAGCTCTTCCCCGCACTCGCCGCCACCGGTATCCTGATGCTCTGTGTGCTGTTGGTGATGGTGCCAATTTCGCTGCTGATTGGCATCCTGGCCGGCATGCGCGAGGGCTCGCGAACGGACCGAACGCTGTCCGTCGCATCGATCGCGTCGACGGCGACGCCCGAATATGTGTCCGGCGTCATCTTCACCGTCATCTTCGCCTCCTGGCTCGGCTGGCTGAACGGTTCGGCCGCCTCGGCAAGCCAGGGCATCACCTTCTACAATTTCACCCTGCCGGTGATGACGCTGGCGATCTACGGCATCGGCTACATCGCCCGCATGACACGCGCCTCGATGGTCGAGGTGATGACGCAGCAATATATCCGCACCGCCCGGCTGAAAGGGCTTTCCTTCGGCAGCGTCGTAGTCAAGCACGCGCTGCGCAATGCGCTGATTGCGCCGTTCACCGTCATCATGCTGCAATTTCCCTGGCTGCTTACCGGCGTCGTCATCGTCGAGGTGATGTTCCGCTACCAGGGCTTTGGCTACACGCTGGTCGAGGCCGCCGGCAACAACGACATCGATCTGCTGCTTGGCTGTTCACTGGTCTCGGTGTTCATCGTGCTGATCACGCAGCTCATCTCGGATGTCGGCTACGCGTTCCTGAATCCGCGTATCAGAGTTCAATAGGGGGCTGGGGCAGATGCAGGTCGAATTTATCGGTGCCTTCAATGTCGTGCTCGGCGTGATTGGGCGTTTCTGGCCGGTCTGGTTAGGGCTTGCCCTGGTGATGGGAGCGAGCTTCGCCTACAAGAAAAGGCTCGGCCTCTACGGCCAGCTGTTCGATAGCGGCGTCGGCATAGTCGGTGTCGGCATCTGCCTGTTCTGGCTGTTCACGGCAATCTTCGCGTCGACCGTCGCGCCCTTCGATCCGCTCGCCCAGGTGCCGATCATGAAGGATGCGCTGCCGGGCGCGCTCGAGCCGGTATCGAAACTCATCTACTATTTCGGCGGCGACAAGCTCGCCCGCGATGTCTTTTCGCGCATGGTCTATGGCAGCCAGATCGTGCTGATCATCGCACCGGCTGCGACCGGTTTCGCGCTGATGGTCGGCATTACGCTCGGTCTGCCCGCCGGCTACTATGGCGGCCGGATCGACACTGTGCTGTCCTTCCTGGCCAATCTGGTGCTGGCCTTCCCGGTGATCCTGCTGTTTTACCTGCTGGTGACGCCGGGCATCATGGATACGCCGATCCCCTACGCCATGGCCGGGCTGTTCTTCCTGTTCCCGATCATCTTCTTTTCGGTGCTGTTCTGGACGCGCTACAAGAACCGGCCGGACCGCCTCTATATATTGCTCGGGCTGACGCTGATCATCGGCGGCTGGGTCTATGCCGGCCTGGTGTTCGACGCCGATCCGTTCAAGATCATCCACATCGATCCCAACCAGCTCAACATCTTCGTGGCGGTGGTGTTCGCCTCCAGCCCCGGCGTATTCCGCATCGTGCGCGGCCTGGTGATGGACATCAAGACGCGCGACTATGTGGCGGCGGCGCAGACGCGCGGTGAATCGCCCTGGTACATCATGCTGTGGGAGATCCTGCCCAATGCGCGCGGGCCGCTGATCGTCGATGCCTGCCTGCGCATCGGCTACACCACGATCCTGCTCGGCACGCTCGGCTATTTCGGGCTGGGCCTGGCGCCGGAGAGCCCGGACTGGGGCACCGCGATCAAGGACGCCAGCCGCCTGCTGCGCTCGTTCATCCACCCGGCGCTGCCGCCGACAATCGCGCTGATGTCGTTCGTGTTGGGCTTGAACCTGCTTGCCGACTCGCTGCGCGAACAATCGATGAAAGACTGATCTGCGGGTTTCGGCCCCGCGAGCATGAAAATAGGATTGGAGCGACCCATGAATGAGGCAGTTCGAAATCCCGGCAACCCGACCCTTGGGCCAAGCGCTGCGCCGATCATCGAAATCGAGAACCTGTCGATCTCCTTCTTCACCCGCAAGGGCGAGATCCCCGCCGTCATGGACTTTTCCTGCACGGTGATGCCGGGCGAAGCCATGGGCATCGTCGGCGAGTCCGGCTGCGGCAAGTCGACCGTGTCGCTCGGCATCATGCGCGACCTCTCCAACATCGGAAAGATTGTCGGCGGCAAGATCAAGTTCCAGGGCAAGGACATGGGCGAGCTGTCCAACGAGGAGTTGCGCTCCATCCGCGGCAACAAGATCGCCATGATCTACCAGGAGCCGATGGCGAGCCTCAATCCGGCGATGAAGGTCGGCCAGCAATTGATGGAAGTGCCGCTGATCCACGACAAGGTGTCGAAGGAAGAGGCTTACAAAAGGGCGCTCGAAATGGTGCGCTCGGTGAGATTGCCCGATCCCGAACGGATGATGCGTTCCTATCCGCACCAGCTGTCCGGTGGCCAGCAGCAGCGCATCGTCATTGCCATGGCGCTGCTGTCGAAACCGGCGCTGCTTCTGCTCGATGAGCCGACGACGGCGCTCGACGTGACGGTGGAGGCCGGCATCGTCGAACTGGTCAAGGGGCTGGGCGAGAAGTTCGGCACGTCGATGATCTTCGTGTCGCACAATCTCGGCCTCATCCTCGAGACCTGCGACCGCATCACGGTGATGTATTCGGGCGAAGCGGTCGAGACCGGCAAGATCAAGGACGTCTTCGACCGGATGCGCCATCCCTATACGCAAGGGCTGTTCCGTTCGATCCCGCTGCCGGGGGCCGACAAGAATTCGCGGCCGCTGATCTCTATCCCCGGCCAGTTGCCGCTGCCGCATGAGCGGCCCAAGGGCTGCAATTTCGGGCCGCGCTGCCACCATTTCGTCGAGGGCGTCTGCAATGCCGCCGAAATCCCGATGATCGAGGTCGCCGGTCACGAAGGGCATTTCTCGCGCTGCGTGCGCTTCAACGAGATCGACTGGGAAGCGCTGCCGCCCGGCGCCAAGAAGGTCAATGAGAAGGTCGTGCCCGGCGCCCCGGTGCTCAAGATCGAGGATTTGAGAAAATACTACAAGGTCGGCGGCAGCGAAGTGTTCGGCTCCAGCGAAGCCCGCGTGGTCAAGGCCAATGAGACGATCTCGTTCATGGCGCGCGAATCCGAGACCGTCGCCATCGTCGGCGAGTCCGGCTGCGGAAAGTCGACACTGGCCAAGGTCCTGCTGGGGCTGGAGACAGCAAGTGCCGGCACAGTGACGCTGGGCAACAAGGAGATCCAGTCGACCGGCATCGAGAAGCGCAGCGTCGAAACGGTGTCGTCGATCCAGATGGTGTTCCAGAACCCGTTCGATACACTCAATCCCAGCCACTCCGTCGGTTCGCAGATCATCCGCACGCTGGAAAAATTCAAAGTCGGCAACAATGTCGCCGAGCGGCGCAAGCGCATGCTGGAGCTGCTCGACCTGGTGAAGCTGCCGCGGGCCTTCGAGACGCGCAAGCCGCGTCAGCTCTCAGGCGGCCAGAAGCAGCGCATCGGCGTGGCGCGTGCCTTTGCCGGCGATGCCAAGGTGGTGGTGGCCGACGAGCCGGTGTCGGCACTCGACGTCTCGGTGCAGGCGGCGGTGACCGAGCTGCTGATGGACATCCAGCGCAAGAACAAGACGACGATGCTGTTCATCAGCCACGATCTGTCCGTCGTGCGCTACATCGCCGACCGGGTCGTTGTCATGTATCTCGGCTACATCGTCGAGCAGGGCACGACCGACCAGATCTTCGCGCCACCCTATCACCCCTACACAGAGGCGCTGCTGTCGGCTATCCCGATCGCCGACACCAGCGTGGTCAAACGGCACATCGTGCTCGAAGGCGATATCCCGTCGGCGATGAACCCGCCGAGCGGCTGCCCGTTCCAGACGCGCTGCGGCTACAAGAGGCTGGTGCCGGACAATCTGTGCGAGACCAAGGTGCCGCCGGTGAAGCATCTCGGCGATGGCCATATGAGCCTGTGCTGGCTGTCGGACGATGTGCTGGCGACGATGGAGCCGGTGATCAAGTTCGACAGGGAACACGCAGCGCATGAGGGCGTGCCGGAAGACGCACCGGATGGGATCGGCCCCGGTTTCGCCGGCGAACCGCCGAAGCGCCCGCATGGCAAGAAGCCGAGCTGACCAGCCATAGAGGCAATGCCGCTCGTTGGCGCATTGCCGCAGCGTCGCCATAGCTCAAGGAACGACAGCTACGTTCGCTTGAATATTGCTGTCCATTGCTTTATGTGATGCGTGATGTTTGATGCGCCGTAGGGAGCATATTGTGAGAACCACACTTGCAATCGATGACGATGTCCTACTTGTGGCCAAGGCCATGGCGCGACAGCAGGATCGCAGCGTTGGCGATGTCATTTCCGATCTGGTTCGCCGCTCACTGCGCAGGCCACCGACCGGCGGTGAACGCAACGGCATCCCCTTGCTTGCATCGCGGCCCGACGGCCCGATGGTCGATCTCGAAATGGTCAATGCGCTTCGCGACGAATTGCCGTGACCTTCCTGCTCGACGTCGATGTCTTGATTGCGTTGATCGATCCGGCTCACGTCGCGCATGAAGATGCCCATCGGTGGTTCCAATCCACCGGGCATTTATCATGGGCAACATGTCCTATTACCGAGAATGGCGTCATCAGGATTGTAAGCAACCCGAAATACCCCAATTCTCCGGGTTCGCCCGCCGTGGTGGCGCAGATTGTCGGCAAGCTGCATGCCCTTTCAGGACATCAGTTCTGGCCTGACGAGATCAGCCTTGTCGGTTCCAACGACATCGATGCAGCCAAGATCCTCACCCCGGCACAGGTAACGGATAGCTATCTGTTGGGACTCGCCAAGGCGCGTGACGGCCAATTGGCGACGTTTGACCGAAAGCTGTCGACGGCAGCGGTAAAGGGAGGAAGGTCGATCCTCCACCTGATCCCAAGCGAATGAAATTGCTGAGTTCCGCTTCGATCGCAAACTGCGTGGCTGCAAGACCGCTTGGCAACGTCAGCTGCCGCATTGCTGCAGCTGTTCGGCATAGTCGCGAGCCATCTTTTCGGTCGCCCTGGCGTAGCCTTGCACGCCGGCGTCACCACGGTTGCCACGGCCGTAGGCGGTCCAGCCGAGATAGTAGGCGAGGTAGAGATTGTAGGTGTCGTTGCGGGCGACGCCGAACGTGTCTGATGTCTTTGAATGATACCAGCCGACGAAATCGACGGCATCGGCAAACTTGGTCCGCCGCGCCGCCCAGCTGCCGGTCTCGCTCTGATATTGCGACCAGGTGCCGTCGAGCGCCTGCGAGAAACCGGCGGCCGACGAGACATGCTTCCACGGAATGAAGCCGAGCAGTTTGGTACGCGGCGGCCTGGCATTGCTCTTGAAACCGGATTCCTTGCGCACCGTCGCCATCAGCACGGGGACGGGGACGCCGTATTTCTGCGAGGCGCGCTCGGCGGCCGACTGCCAGTTGTCGAACCAGCCGTCGTTCTGGTCGAAGACGGCGCAGACATTGTTGATATGGTTGGGCGGCGTCGCGCAGGCCGGCAAAGCCAGCAGCACGCCAACCGCTACAATTTTACTCAAACTCGAACTACGCATTGGAAAACGAATAGGCCGAAATCATAAAGGGAATCTTTCGGCGTTTCTTAACGGCTTGCCGGCCTGGCTGCGCTCAGTGGGCCTGTATCATTATTCCGACCTTTCGCGTCGCCTTTATCTCCGTCAGAATTCAAAAATGCCGCCTTGGCTAAAATCACGTCCGCGAAGGGCGGATTTCTGACAGCGATATCCGGATGCCGGCGCTCTGATGCCAGGCATGAATGAACCAAGACGAAAGCGCGGCGCGGAGCGAACCAGCAACCGGGGGCCCGCCGCCATCCCGCAACTTCCACTGCGGCGGGTGACCAATCCCTATCCGCCGATGGCGATGCTCTCAGTCGACCAGGTCGAAGCGATCCACCAGGCGTCGATGCACATTCTGGAAAATTTCGGCATCGAGGTGATGTCTCAGCGGGCGCTGGCGCTGTTCGAGAAGGCGGGCGCAAAAGTCGACCATGCGACCGCGAATGTCCGCATCGACCGGGGCCTTGTCGCCGAGGCGCTGAAGACCACGCAGTCCAGCTATCGGCTGACGCCGCGCAATCGCGCCAACACCATTCATCTCGGCGGCAACACGATCAATTTCACCCTCGTCGCCGGGCCGCCCAATGTGCACGACATGGAGCGCGGCCGGCGCGCTGGAAACTTGCACGACTATGCCGATCTGACCCGGCTGGCGCAGCATTTCAACTGCATCCACATGCTCGGTAACCAGGTCTGCGCGCCGGTGGAACTGCCGGCCAACACCAGGCACATGGATACCTATTTCACCAATCTGACGCTGACCGACAAATCGTTCCATGTCTCGGCGATCGGACGAGGCCGGGCGCTGGACGGCATCGAGATGATGGCAATCGCGCGCGGGCTGACGCTGGACGAGATGCGCGATGATCCCTGCATTGCCACCATCATCTCGGTCAACTCGCCGCGGCGTTTCGACGAGATGATGGCCGAAGGGCTGATGACCATGGCTGAGTTCGGCCAGTCGGTGGCGGTGACGCCGTTCACGCTGATGGGCGCGATGAGCCCGGTGACGCTCGCCGGCGCCCTGGCGCAACAGAATGCCGAAGCACTGTTCGGCGTGGTGCTGACGCAACTGGTGCGCCCCGGCGCGCCGGTGATGTACGGCGCCTTCACCTCCAACGTCGACATGAAGTCGGGCGCGCCGGCCTTCGGAACGCCGGAGAACACCAAGGCCAACATCGCCTCGGGGCAATTGGCGCGGCGCTACAATCTGCCCTACCGCACGACACCGGGGTCGGCATCGAATGCGGCGGACGCGCAAGGCGCCTACGAGACGCTGATGGCGCTGTGGGGCGCTGTGCTTGGCCACGGCAACCTCGTCTATCATGCCGCCGGCTGGCAGGAAGGCGGGCTGACGGCATCGTTCGAAAAGCTCATCATCGATGTCGAGATGATCCAGCACATGATGGAATTCCTGCGCCCGATCGTCGTCGACGAGGCGGAGCTTGCTGTCGAGGCGCTGGGCGCGGTGCCGACCGGCGGCCATTTCTTCGGCGAACCGCACACGCTGGAACGCTATGCCACCGCCTTCTACCAGCCGATGCTGTCCAATTGGCAGAATTACGAGGCCTGGCAGGAAGCCGGCGGCCTCGACACCACGGCGCGCGCGACCCGGCTGTGGAAGAAGGCGCTGGAAGACTATGTCGAGCCGGTGATGGATATCGCCGTGCGCGAGGCGCTGGAGGCGTATGTGGCCAGGCGCAAGGAAGCGATCGGGCAGGGCGAGCCGTGACTTTTTCAACATCGGCGCGCGGCGCTGCCTTTCTGATTCACCTTATCTCCTCAACTCATTGATAACAGAGCAAAACTCATGAAATCGCATGCAAAGGTCGTGGTCATTGGCGGTGGCGTCGTCGGGTGCTCCGTGCTGTTCCATCTGGCGCGTCATGGCTGGACCGATGTCGTGCTTTTGGAGCGCGACGAGCTGACCTCCGGCTCGACCTGGCATGCGGCCGGCGGCATGCACACGATCAATGGCGACCCCAACGTCGCCAAGCTGCAGAAATACACGATCTCGCTCTACAAGGAGATCGAGGAGCTGTCGGGACAGGCGACCGGCGTACATCTGACCGGCGGCGTGCTTCTGGCGGCAACCGAGGCGCGGCTCGACTGGCTGCGCGGCGTCGTTGCCAAAGGGCGTTACCTCGGCATCGATCTCGAGGAAATATCGGCCAACGAAGCGGCTGAACTGATGCCGCTGATTGATCCCAAGCAGTTCGTCGGCGCCGTTCGCAACAAGGAAGACGGCCATCTCGATCCCTCCGGTGTGACGCATGCCTATGCCAAGGCCGCGCGCAAGCTTGGCGCCGAGGTCGAGCGCTTCACCAAGGTGGAAGACATTGTGCGCCGGCCCGACGGGATGTGGCGGGTCATCACCAACAAGGGCGAGGTCGTGGCCGAGCATGTCGTCAATGCCGGCGGGTTATGGGCGCGCGAGGTCGGCCGCATGGTCGGGCTGGAACTGCCGGTGCTGGCCATGGAGCACATGTACCTGATCACCGAGGATATGCCGGAAGTCGCGGCGTGGAACGCCAAGACCGGCACCGAGATCATCCACGCCGTCGATTTCGACGGTGAGCTCTATCTGCGCCAGGAGCGCGGCGGCATGCTGATGGGCACCTATGAGAAGGCCAACAAGGTGTGGTCCGAGTTCCAGACGTCTTGGGATTTCGGCCATGAACTGCTGGAGCCGGACATCGACCGCATCGCGCCGTCGCTCGAGGTCGGCTTCCGGCATTTCCCGGCCTTCGAGAGGACCGGCATCAAGCAGATCATCAACGGGCCCTTCACCTTTGCACCGGACGGCAATCCGCTGGTTGGGCCGGTGCGCGGGCTACCGGGTTTCTGGGTCGCCTGCGGCGTCATGGCGGGCTTCAGTCAGGGTGGGGGCGTTGGGTTGGCGCTGTCCAACTGGATGATCGAGGGCGATCCCGGCGCCGACATCTGGGCCATGGATGTGGCGCGCTACGGCGACTGGGCGACGATGGCCTACACCAATGCAAAGGTGCGCGAGAATTATTCGCGCCGCTTCTCGATCCGCTTCCCCAATGAGGAGCTGCCCGCCGGGCGGCAGCTGAAGACGACGCCGATCTACGATCTGCTGTCGGCCAAGGGCGCGCAATGGGGCGTGTCCTATGGGCTGGAAGTGCCGCTCTGGTTTGCGCCCGAGGGTGTCAAGGACGAGTTCTCGTGGCGGCGGTCTAGCGATTTTTCCCATGTCGCCAATGAGGTCGCGACGGTTCGTGAGAGCGTCGGCCTGGCGGAGATTTCGAACTTCGCCAAATACAAGGTGACGGGAGAAGGGGCGGCCGCTTGGCTCGACCGGATCTTTGCCTGCAAGTTGCCGAAGCCCGGCCGCATGACGCTGGCGCCGATGTTGAAGGACGACGGCAAGCTCATCGGCGATTTCACGCTGGCCAATATCGGTGCCCCCAATTCCAACGGGACCGAGTGGTTCATCGCCGGCTCCGGTATCGCCGAGCAGTATCATATGCGCTGGTTCGAGGCACATTTACCTGCGGATAGCTCAGTGCGCATAGAGGCGCTGGGGCAGAAACTGACCGGTCTGGCGATCGCCGGACCCAAGGCGAGGGAGGTGCTGGCGAAGGTCAGCCGCGCGGATGTCGCCAACACCGCATTCCCCTTCATGGCGGTCGCGAAAATGGACATCGGCCCGGCGCCGTGCCTGGTCGGCCGCGTCAGCTACACCGGCGATCTCGGCTACGAGATCTGGGTGGCGCCGGAATATCAGCGCGCTGCCTTCCAGGCGTTGATGGCGGCAGGCGCGGAATTCGGCCTCGGCCTGTTCGGCTCGCGCGCGCTCAATGCGCTGCGGCTGGAGAAAAACTACGGCTCATGGGCGCGCGAATACCGGCCGATCTACGGGCCGCTGGAGGCCGGGCTCGACCGTTTCGTCGCCTATGGCAAGGATGCCGATTTCATCGGTAAAACCGGCGCTCTTGCCGAGCGCAAGCAGGGCGGCAAGCTCAGGCTGCGCACATTTATCCTCGATGCTGACGATGCCGATGTCATCGGCGACGAGCCGATCTGGTACGATGGCGCGGTGCGCGGCTGGGTGACGTCAGGCGGCTATGCGCATCACTCGAAGAAATCCGTCGCCATCGGCTATGTGCCGAAGGAGATCGCCGATGAGAGCGACGGCTTCGAAATCGAACTTTTGGGCAAGCGCCACGCGGCGCGCGTTCAGGCAGCGCCGCTCTTTGACGCGAACTTCGAGCGAATGCGCGCCTGAAGCGCTTCGGCTTTCGCCGAGGCGCTTCAGATTCCTTTGTGCATGTCGTTATCCCAAAACCGCTGCGCACCTTTGGGCGACATGCATTGCGCGTCAGGCGTTGCGGCGGTTGTCGAGCGCGAAAGCGCCGGCGCCGGCAAACACCAGATAGAGGAAGATGAAGCAGAAGGAGATTGCCGCGTCGCCGCTGTTGTTGACCGGGAAGAAGTCGCGCGGGTAGTGCGCCATGAAATAGGCGATGGCCATCTCGCCGGCCAGAAGGAACGCGACCGGGCGGGTGAACAGACCGAGCGCCAGCAGGATGCCACCGGCGAACTCCAGGATGCCTGCAGTCATCGTCAGGCCGGTAAGAGCGTGAGGCTCGGCGCTGACCGGAAAATTGAACAGTTTCTGCGAGCCATGCTCGAGGAACTGCAGGGCTGTGATGATGCGCAGGACGCCGAGCGCCTGCGGCTGAAATCTGGCGAGACCGTCAAAAAGCTTCATCTAAACTCCATTTTTCCAACCATGTGGCCCGGCCATAAATCATCACCCGGCGCTGGACCATTCACTTCCCATGGCCTGTCATCAACAATCGGTGATTGCAATTATTTCCAGTCTGACTTCGAAATTTGCTCTCTTTATGGTTGCATACATCTCGTTAAGGTTGTATATCTGCGTGTAGACACTTCAAACCAGACGGGTTCCTTCGCCATGAAAAAAGTCGCCATCAGCCTGTTCGCAATCCTCGCAAGCACCAGTTTCGCCATGGCCGCTGATGCTGGCTGCGATGCCTTCAAATGGCCGGTGACACGCGAGCAGGAACTGTTTCCGGCAGCGCCCGCCGCGCAGTCCGGTGCCTCTCTTGCTTTCGGCGAAGCCGCGGATATGGCGCTGGAGCCGGTCGATGCGGTCAGCTTCACGGTCTCACCGCAACGCGCGCCGGCAGCCGGCACGTTCGGCGCGACGGCAAACGTGGCCGTGCCAACGGAAGGAGAGCTCCAGATCAGCCTGTCCGATGAGGCCTGGGTCGACGTCATTCAGGAGGGCCAAGCCGTGAAATCAGCGGGTTTCAGCGGCGTGAAGACCTGCCCCGGCATCCGCAAGAGCGTGCGCTTCAAGCTGACGCCTGGCGCAGCCACGATCCAGCTCAGCGGCGCCAGGAAAGAGAACCTCAAGGTCGCGGTGCTGGCGCCGGAGTGACCGCGCCCGGACGCGCCTCTCATCGCACCGGCAGTGCGATGAGAGCAGTTTCCGTGCAGGCGAGTACCGGAGGGGATCAGCGGCCCGGCGCGATCAGCGCGAAATAGGCGCCTTGCGGATCGGTGAACTGGGCAATCCATTGGCCGGTCGGCACCGGCATCGGACCCATGACAATCTTGCCGCCATTGTCGGTGACGCGTTTGGCGGCTGCGTCGATGGCGTCGACATTGAAGTAGAACAGCCACACCGGCACCGGCAGCTGTTGTGGCTTGTTCATGATGCCGCCGCCATTTTCGGGGCCGGCCGAGAAGGTCTGATAGATGCCCATCTCGCCGATGTCCATGCTACCGGCATCGGTCCAGCCGAACTGGCTGGAGTAGAAATCGAAGGCCTTCTGGCGGTCGGACGCATAAAGCTCGTGCCAGCCGACATGGCCCGGCGTCGTTGCCGGAAGGACGGGCTGGTCGGCACCATTGGGCTGCAGGAACATGAAGGCGGCGCCTTGCGGGTCGGCGACGACGGAGAAGCGGCCGACGCCGGGAATGTCGTCGGGTTTGCGGTGAACAGTCCCGCCGGCGGCTTTCAGTGCCTCGGTCGAGGCATCGGTATCGCTGGTGTGGACATAGCCGAACCAGGCCGGCTTCAGACCCGTCCTGGCTGCTTCCTCGGGCAGGGTCATCAGCCCGCCGACGCCACGCTCGGCGGAGTTCACCACGATATACCGCGGCATGCCGGGCGCCTTGTCGAAGGGCTCGGCCCGCCAGCCGACCACGGTGGTGTAGAACGCTTGCGCCGCATCGAGGTCGCTGGTCATCAACTCGTACCAGAAGAAGGGCATTGGGGATCTCGGCATTCTCGGTCTCCTCACCTATGCATCGATCGTCGTCCGATCTATCAAAGGACGTTTTCAGCGACGCGAATCCGACAGCGAACCGGAGCAAATTCAACGGCTGCGTTGACACATCGTTCCGCACTTCGCCCCACCGGCGGCTTGCACTTGGGGCGGTTTTCGACTTTCCTTGGGGCAAACGAGGGGTAGTCGTTTCATGCGCCTTATGTCGCTCACGCCTGAGCTTGTGTCACTGTGTCATCGCGAAGAGGTCGATCCCGGACCCGACTGCAGTTGGACGCAGCTGAACGATGAGGATTACCGGACATTAGCCTTGCGGCTGTCTGAAGAAGCAGACGAGGGGCCTTTGTGGGTGTTCGCCTATGGCTCGCTGATCTGGAAGCCGGCTTTCGAATCCGTCGAACGCCAGCGCGCCACCGCTTTCGGCTGGCACCGCTCCTTCTGCCTCGACATGGTGCGCTGGCGCGGCAGCGTCGCGCAGCCGGGGCTGATGATGGCACTCGAACGCGGCGGCCGATGCGACGGCGTCATCTACCGCCTGCCCGACGGCGACAAGCCGGAGCAGATCGAAAGACTGTTGCGGCGCGAGATCGACGACCATGAGAGTGTCAGCTCGGTCCGGTGGGTTCCGGTGCGCACGGAGCAGGGCCGGATACGGGCGCTCGGCTTCTGGGTCGGGGTGACGGGCAGGGGAACCTCGCTCGGGCAGCCGCTGGACACCGTGGCGGGGGTGCTTGCCAGAGCCTGCGGCCATGTCGGCTCAGGCGCGGAATATCTCTACAACACCGTCAGCCACCTCGAGGAATTCGGCATCCGCGACCGCAATCTGTGGCGGCTGCAGCAACTGGTCGCCGATGAGATCAGGTCGATCCACAGGGGTACTCCCTGAGGTCCATTACTAGGTCGTGAACCCATAAACGACGGTGGGCGGATGCTCAGTGATTTTGGATCGCTCCGAGCTTGATCCAAACCCATTCGGGGTTCCTGTCGTCGTCGGCCCAGATTTCGACCGACACAGGACCGGGTGGAACGGGTATATTTAGATAGTGGAACGAAGCGCTGTCGCTCACGGTTAGCACGCCAGTCGCAGCCTCGATAACACCGGTGAACATTTCTTTTCCCCCGGCATCACATTTCTCGTCACTGACGGTGACGAGCGAGGCTCCGTCGACATAGGAGAGCACATAGAAACACAAGCAATTAGCCGTCGCTGTCGCAAAGGACTGGCCTGTGTTGTCGGGAAATCTCACGTTCGGCGATGCGTCGGAGAGAAACAGGATCGGGTGCGTGGTCTCGATCTGCATTTGGAACTTGGACATCGCTTCCTCCGGTTGAGTATTCTCGCTTCTCCGGGGCCGCTCTCCAAGGCCTTTAAAGTAATTGTCGGTTCGCAGACGCCACACCTGGCAGGCAGCCAGAGGTAAATCTCCCACGGGCTCCCACCGGTGAGCCGTCTCCCTATCATCGGTCATCGCCTTCTCCGTTGAATGAAAGCCGCGCATCGTGCTCAAGCGCCCTATCATTTCGCGCTGGCCTGGAACAGCTTGCCGCGACTTGGAGCTTGTCGCACTCCCCTCTTTGAGGACGCAACCGTCACTCATAACATGAGCAACTAAATCATATTATCAGCTAGGCTTTTCAGTAACTTGAGGCGAAAATTGACCAATTGATAAAAAAATAAAACGTGCTAGCCTTCCCCAAAACGAAAACATGGGGAACTGACGATGCCAGAAGGCCAGTTCAAGGACGGCATTGCCGGCGGCCGGCTTGCCGCCGACCAGTACGCCGAGAATTTTTCCGACCTGCATCCGCCGCTCGATCACCACGAGGCGCTGGTCGAATCCGACCGCTGCTATTTCTGCTACGATGCGCCGTGCATGAATGCGTGCCCGACCTCGATCGACATTCCGCTGTTCATCCGCCAGATCTCGACCGGCAACCCGATCGGTTCGGCCAAGACGATTTTCGACCAGAACATATTGGGTGGCATGTGCGCCCGCGTCTGCCCGACCGAGACGCTGTGCGAAGAGGTCTGCGTGCGCGAGGTGGCGGAAGGCAAGCCGGTGCAGATCGGCCGCCTGCAGCGCTACGCCACCGATGTCGCCATGGCCGAGCACAAGCAGTTTTATCCGCGCGCTGAAACAACCGGCAAGTCGGTCGCCGTGGTCGGCGCCGGGCCGGCCGGCCTCGCCGCCGCGCACCGGCTCGCTCGCCACGGCCATGACGTTACCATTCTGGAAGCCCGCCCGAAGGCCGGCGGCCTCAATGAATATGGCATCGCCGCCTACAAGAGCATCGACAATTTCGCCCAGGCCGAGGTCGACTATGTCACGGGGATCGGCGGCATCGATATCCATAACGGCAAGGCGCTCGGCCGCGACTACCAGCTGTCGGACCTGATCCTGAATTACGATGCCGTCTTCCTCGGCATGGGGCTTGGCGGCGTGAATGCGTTGCGCACGGATGGCGAGGACGCCGGTGGCGTCGTCAATGCAGTGGAGTTCATCGCCGAACTGCGGCAGGCCGGCGATCTCGCGAGCCTGCCGGTCGGCCGGCGCGTCGTCGTCATCGGCGGCGGCATGACGGCGATAGATGCCGCCGTGCAATCGAAGCTGCTCGGCGCCGAGGAGGTGACGATCTGCTACCGGCGCGGCCAGGAACACATGAACGCTTCCGAGTTCGAGCAGGATCTGGCTGCCGCCAACGGCGTCACCATCCGCCACTGGCTGCAGCCGAAGCGGGTCATCGCCGAAGGTGGCAAAGTGTCGGGCATCGAGCTCGAATACACCGCGATGAACGGCGACACGCTTGTCGGCACCGGCGAGCGGCTGACGCTGGCCGCCGACCAGGTGTTCAAGGCGATCGGCCAGAGCTTTGTGCCGGCGGCACTTAACGGCAGCGGTGCTGCGATCGAACTCGAAGCCGGCCGCATCAAGGTCGACGCGGAAGGGCGCACCTCGCTCGCCAATGTCTGGGCCGGCGGCGACTGTATTTGTGGCGGCGATGATTTGACGGTATCGGCCGTCGCGCAAGGCCGCGACGCGGCGGAGAGCATCAACCGGAGTCTGGCACAGGGATAGAGATCATGGCCTCAGTGGAATCAGGCATCGCGCGTCACTACGACGTCTCGGATCTTGAGCAGCACATTCTTGCCGTGCTCGCCGATACCGGCGTGGAAATTGCCCATCTACGCGCTGGCGATCTCGAAGCGGTCGACGAGTTCCACATTGGCGGTATCGCCGCCACCAGGGAACTCATCGGCCAGATGGGTTTGAAGCCGGGGGCCAGGCTGCTCGACATTGGTTCCGGCGTGGGTGGTCCAGCCCGCTTCGCCGCCAACAATGCCGGCGCCGATGTCACCGGCATTGATCTGACGCAAAGCTATGTCGACATCGCGACCAGCCTGTCGAAGCGGGTGGGAATGGCCGACAAAGTCCGGTTCGTGCAGGGCAGCGCGCTGGACATGCCGTTCAGCAACAAAAGCTTTGATACGGCCATGATCCTGCATGTCGGCATGAATCTTCCCGACAAGAAAAAGCTGATGAGCGAGGCGGCGCGTGTGCTCAAGCCGGGCGGCGTCTTTGCCGTCTACGATGTGATGCGGCTCAAGGCAGGTGCGCTGACCTATCCGCTGCCATGGGCATCCGACGAGAGCATGTCCTTCGTTGCCACGCCCGACGACTATCGTTCGGCTGCCGCCGCCGCGGGGTTCTCTGTAACCGCCGAGCGCCCTCGTGGCGCCTTCGCCATCGAATTTTTCGACACGATACGGGCGCGCATGGCTGCGGCGCAGGCGGAAGGAAAAAAGCCGCCGCCTGGCGTTAATCTTATCATGGGCGAGAACGCCGGCACCAAGATCGCCAATCTCACCCCCGCGCTTAAAGGCGGCATTCTCGCACCCGTGGAAATGCTCCTTCGTCTCGGTTGAAAGGGACCTGTCATGGCAGACATCCGCAACAATTTCGTCGGCATCAAATCGCCCAATCCGTTCTGGCTGGCTTCGGCGCCGCCGACCGACAAGGCCTACAACGTCATCCGCGCCTTCAAGGCGGGCTGGGGCGGCGTCGTGTGGAAGACGCTGGGCGAAGAAGGTCCGCCGGTGGTCAACGTCAACGGCCCGCGTTATGGCGCGATCTGGGGGGCGGACCGGCGCCTGCTCGGCCTCAACAATATCGAGCTGATCACCGACCGCGATTTGCAGGTCAATCTGCGCGAGATCAAGCAGGTCAAGAAGGACTGGCCCGACCGCGCCATCGTCGTCTCGCTGATGGTGCCATGCGTCGAGGAAAGCTGGAAGGCGATCCTGCCGGTGGTCGAGGAGACCGAAGCCGACGGCATCGAGCTCAATTTCGGCTGCCCGCACGGCATGTCGGAACGCGGCATGGGCGCGGCCGTCGGCCAGGTGCCGGAATACATCGAAATGGTGGTGCGCTGGTGCAAGGCCAACACCCGTATGCCTGTCATCACCAAGCTGACGCCGAATATCACCGATGTGCGCAAGCCGGCGCGCGCCGCACTCTCCGGCGGAACCGACGCGGTGTCGCTGATCAACACCATCAACTCGATCACCGGCGTCGACCTAGACAGTTTTGCGCCGCAGCCGACCATCGACGGCAAAGGCTCGCATGGCGGCTATTGCGGCCCGGCGGTGAAGCCGATTGCCATGAACATGGTGGCCGAGATCGCCCGCGATCCGGAAACGCGCGGCCTGCCGATCTCCGGCATTGGCGGCATCACCACCTGGCGCGATGCGGCTGAATTCATGGCGCTCGGCGCCGGCAATGTGCAGGTGTGCACGGCGGCGATGACATACGGCTTCAAGATCGTGCAGGAGATGATCGCCGGTCTCGAAAACTGGATGGACGAGAAAGGCCACGCCTCGCTCAACGACATTGTCGGCCGCGCCACGCCCAACGTCACCGACTGGCAGTATCTCAACCTCAATTACATCGCCAAGGCGCGTATCGACCAGGACGCCTGCATCAAATGCGGCCGCTGCCACATCGCCTGCGAGGACACTTCGCACCAGGCAATCACCAACATGGTCGACGGCGTCAGGCATTTCGAGGTGATCGAGGCCGAATGCGTCGGCTGCAATCTGTGCGTCAATGTCTGCCCGGTCGAGAACTGCATCACCATGGAGCCGCTGGCCGCCGGCGTCATGGACCAGCGCACCGGCAAGCCGGTGTCGCCGATCTATGCCAACTGGACGACGCACCCGAACAACCCGATGGCCAAGGTGGCCGCGGAGTAGACTTGGGTTCCTCGCCCCGATCGACGTCTACGTTGTGCACTCATCTTCTGTGATTGGTCGGCGTGAGGGCTTGGTTGCCACGTGGTTCCCCCAATCCGTCGCTGCTTCGCAGCGCCGCCTTTCCTCCCTCCGGAGGGAAAGGAAGGGAGCTTTACTGGACGAACGTTGGACGGCAAAAAACTTGGCGCCGTTCCTCTCCCCCGTCGATCGGGGGAGAGGTGGCTCGGCGAAGCCGAGACGGAGTGGGGGTCGATCAGCGCAATATAAGACAATGCATGCGCCAAGCCGCCATACACGCTATCGCCACAGACCAGCCGCCCGGAAATGTGTGCAGGCCGCAGACCGGGATGCCCAAGTTCTGTGAAGCCATTGCTATATGTGAATTTCCGCATTCCCCTATTGCAGATAAAATTTATCCACGATATAAGATATCCATGAATAGGAGCGCAACATCGTGAAGCTGGGCGAGGGTGTAGAAGCGGCCATCCATTGCGCGGCCACACTGGCCAGCGTGGAGGGCAACAGCACGATGCCGGGTGCTGCTTTGGCAGAGTCCTTCGGCCTGTCGCCGAGCTATCTGCTGAAACATCTGAACCAGCTGACTGCTGCGCGCATCCTGGAATCGGTGCCGGGACCGGCGGGCGGCTACCGGCTGGCGCGTCCGGCCGAGCGCATCACGCTGCTCGATATCGTGCTTGCGGTCGAGGGTCGCGAGCCGGCCTTCCGCTGCGGCGAGATCCGCCAGCGCGGCCCGGTCAAGATCGATGCTTCGGCCTATGTGAAGCCGTGCGGTATCAATGCCGCGATGCTGAAGGCCGAGCGCGCCTATCGCGCGGCCCTCGCGGAAACCCGGTTGTCCGACATCGTGGCTGATTACAAGGCCGAAGGCGATCCGCGATCATTTGCCGCCAGCTGTGCCTTTGTCGCGCGCCATCAGCGGCCGCAGAAACCCGCTTCGACCAAACAGATTTAATCCCCGCCAAACAGATGTGAAAGGAAAGACGATGAAACAGAGACTGCAATTCTTCGCCAAGGCGCCTGAGATCATGAAAGCCGTGTCGGCGCTCAACAAGGCGGTCGACGAATGCGGGCTTGAAGTGAGCCTGCTGCATTTGATCAAGCTCCGCGCCTCGCAGATCAATGGCTGCTCCTACTGCGTCGAGATGCACAGCCGCGAGGCGAGGCGCGATGGCGAAACCGAGACACGGCTCTATCTGGTTTCGGCCTGGAAGGAGTCGCCGCTGTTTTCCGAGCGCGAACGCGCGGCGCTTGCTTGGACCGAGGCAACGACCCTGATCGCCAACAATGGCGTTTCGGACGAACTCTATGCCCGCACGCTAGAGCACTTCTCGGAAGAGGAACTGGTCAAGCTGTCGGTCGCGATCGGCATGATCAACACCTGGAACCGGCTCTGCATCCCGTTCCACGCCATTCACCCGATGCCGGCGGCCAAAGCAGCCTGACCGTGCGGTTAGTCATGGAGCGCCGTGGAAAGGGCGGCGCTCCACCTGTTTCATGCTTAAGTACGGGGAAGATTTCATGCCTGTCGATTTGCCTTCGACCCTGTTGTTTCTCGGCCGCCTGTTGCTTGGCGGCGCCTTCGTTGTCGCGGGACTGCGCAATGTTCAAAACGAGGCGTTCCTGACCGGGCTGATGGCCGCGCGCGGCGTGCCGCAGGCGAGACTGGCGTTGTGGGCCGGCATCGTCCTGCAGACCGTTTCCGGCGCGCTGGTGATGGCCGGCCTGTGGACCGCGATCGCCAGTGCTGTGCTGGTGCTGTTTCTCATTGTCGCGACGCCGATGTTCCACAATTTCTGGGACCATCAGGGCCCGGACCGGGCCTCGCGCATCAACGGCTTCGTCGGCAACGTCGCCCTGGCCGGAGGCTTTCTCACGCTGATCGCACAGTCGCTGTAAGGTCACGCCGCGAAGCGCAAACCGCCATCGCAGGTCAGCACTTGGCCGGTCATGAAGCCGTTGGAGACGAGAAAGGCGATTGCGCCGGCGACGTCCTCGGCGCGGCCGATCCTGCCACCGGGGTTTTGCCGGCATATTCGCTGAACACCGCCTGCCGCTGGTCTTCGGCCAGAAAATCCCACCATGGCGTGTCGATGACGCCGGGCGCCACGACGTTGACGCGCAGAGGCTTCAGTTCGACCGCCAGGATCGGCACCACCGTCAGCAGCATGCCGTTGACGGCGGCAATGCCAGCCACGCCGGGCGCCGACAATTGGGCGGACACCGCCGAGATGAAGGTGACCGATCCCGATCTGTCGAGCGTCGGCAAGGCAGACTGCAGGCAGGACAGCTGCGGCCGGACTTTCTCGTCGACGCCGCCGGCGATGTCTGAGAGGTCGAGGGTTTCGAACGGCCCAAGTCCCTTGCCGCCGCTGGCGGCCAGCACGAGGTGATTGAACGGTCCGAGTTCCCCAAAGAACTGGCGAACTTCGTCCGGCTTCGAAGCATCGAAGGCAGCTTTTTCGGCGGCGCCGCCGAGGCTCTTCCAGGCGCTGGTGAGCTTGTCCTGGTTTCGTCCGGTGATGGTCACCTTCATGCCTGGGCCCAGCAGTTTTCGCGCCGTTGCCAGGCCGATGCCGGATGAGCCGCCGATGACGACCGTGTGTTCGATCTTGCCGGTCATGAATGCTGTTCCTTCGATTTTGCGGAGACTTGGCCGACGAGGTCGAGGCTCAGGGCTCGCAATTGCTGTCTGGCCTTGGCGTCATAGGCTTGTGCGTCGGCGCGGGATTCCTTTTGGCCATCGAAATAGAGGCCACTGCGGCCCTCCAGCGCGGGCGATGTCGCGAGGTTGAGAATGGCGTCGGCGCCGGTCTCGACCGAACTCCATGGCGTCACGCCAGTCTGCTTGACCATGGTGGTGTTCATGTAGCTCGCCGGATGCAGCGCGTTGACGGTGACGCCGCTGCCTTTCAACTCTCCGGCGAGGTCGATGGTGAACAGGATCTGCGCCAGCTTGCTCTGGCAATAGGCGCGCACGCCGTCATAGGAACGGGTCAGCATGACATCGCCGAAATCGATCGCCTGCTGGCCGGCCGAAGCGACGTTGACGATGCGCGCCGGCGAACTCGCCTTGAGCAGCGGCAGCAGTTCCGAGGTCAGCAGGAAACCGGCGAGATAGTTGACGGCAAGGCGCAGTTCGAAGCCGTCGGCGCTGAGCTGTCGCTTGGCGCCGGCCGTGCCGATGCCGGCATTGTTGATGAGGATGTCGAGCCGGTCGGTTTTTGCGCGTACGGCCTCGGCAAGGCGGCGGACCTCGGCTAGCGAGGCGAGGTCGGCGGCGAGGTACTCGGCTTTGCCGCCGGCGGATTCGATTTCTGCGACGGTTGCCTTGCCGCGAGCCGCGTCACGGCCATGCACCAGCACGCGCGCGCCGCCGGCGCCCAGCCTTTGCGCGACGACACGGCCGACGCCGTCGGTCGAACCGGTGATGAGGATTGTCTTGTCTTTCAGATCCATATTCAGAGCCTCCATCTCTCTGGATGGAAGATGGGGCGCCTGACCCAGCCCAAACAGTTCAAACTTTATCCTGGTATCAATACTGCTATAATAGCTCTCATGGATGCCCCCACGCACTCCGCTGAAGACAGCCGCCGGCGCGAGCTTGGCGCCTTCCTGCGCTCGCGCCGCGAAAGATTGACGCCGTCCGCCACCGGCATCGCGACCGGTCTGCGGAGACGCACGCCCGGCTTGCGTCGCGAGGAAGTGGCGATGATCGCCGGCGTCGGCACCACCTGGTACACATGGCTAGAGCAGGGGCGCGAGGTCAGACCCTCGGTGGAGGTGCTAGCGGCGCTCAGCGAAGCGCTGCGCCTCGACGCCGTTGAAAGGCGGCATCTGTTCATCCTGGCAGGCCGCCAGCAACCGGAGAACCGCGTGGCTGCGCCGGAAAAGGTCGATGGCCCGCTGATGCATATGCTGGAGAGCCTGGTGCTGCAGCCGGCCTATGTCGTCGGGCGGCGCTGGGACGTGCTGGCCTGGAATCCGGCGGCGGTAGCGGTGTTCGGTGATTATGGCCTGCTAGAGGGCGACGCCCGCAACATCGTCCACATGGTGTTCACCAATCCGCATCACCGGCGCCTGCTGGTTGACTGGGAGCAATTGGCGCGCACCGTGCTGGCCTCGTTCCGGGCGGAAAGCGCCCGCTATGTGGGCGATGCGGATTTCGAGCGGCTGATCGTGCTTATGACGCGCTCAAGTCCGGAGTTTCGCGACTGGTGGCCGCAACGCGACGTGGCACGCCGATTGTCGGGGGTGAAACATGTCCGACATCCGAGCGCCGGCGCCATGACGTTCGAGCATATGAGCCTGTCGATCGACGACGGCTCGGACATGAAGCTGATCGTCTACACGCCGCTGGCCGAACAGAATTCGATCGAGAAGCTGCAGAATTTGCTTGAGGCGATGCCGGCGGAGCGCCGCAGCGCCTGACGCCCAAGGTCAGCCCTTCGGCTTCAGCCCATCAATGAACAACTGCTCCAGAAACCGCGCCGCATCCTCGAAGCGGCCGTCGCCGCCGCGATCGGGCCCAAGCACCGCGCGGACCTGGACATCGAAATCGGCATAGTGCTGCGTCGTCGCCCAGATCGAAAAGATCAGGTGCCAGGGATCGGTGCGGGCGATTTTTCCCGCGCGCATCCAGCCCTTGATGACGTTGGCCTTCTCGTCGACCAGCGTTTTCAGCTCACCCGCCAGCAGCGGCATGATGCGCGGCGCGCCTTGCAGGATCTCGTTGGCGAACAGCCGGCTCTCCCTGGGAAAATCACGCGCCATTTCGAGCTTGCGCCGGATGTAGCTCCTGAGCTCGGTCAGGGGGTCGCCGATGTCGTCGAGTTCACGTAGCGGCGCCAGCCACGTCGCCAGCAGCCGCTCCATCAGCGTTTCGTGGATGTCTTCCTTGCGGCGGAAATAATAGAGCAGGTTCGGCTTCGACATCCCCGCGGCCTCGGCGATCTGGTCGATGGTCGAGCCGCGAAAGCCGTTGGTGGAGAAGACTTCGAGCGCTGCTTCCAGGATCAGTTCGCGCTTTTCCTGCTGGATGCGGGTGCGGCGAGGGGCTGAGCCTTCCATGGCGCCGCTCACCCCTGCAAGCCTTGGCCGAGCGGGTCATCTGGACCAATTCTCTGGACCAGTTTATCTCTTACCCGTGGAGCGCACTTCGCAGGCCGCATTTCCGCTAGTAATCCCTTGACCGCCGACAGGGCGGTGCTAACGTTTGTCCAATCGGTCAAAAATTTGCGTAGCATGAAAACGCAGCAAAGACCAAGCTTTGGAAAGACCAAGCGTTAGCCGCACCGAAACAGGTTACAAGGGGAAGTCTTGGTCATGTCCAACCGGCTGAAAGTCACGCCGAACGATCTCAGCGCATTCTGGATGCCGTTCACGGCAAACCGGCAGTTCAAACAGGCGCCGCGCATGTTCGTGTCCGCCAAGGACATGCACTACACCACCAGCGACGGTCGCAAGGTGCTCGACGGCACCGCCGGCCTCTGGTGCGTCAATGCCGGCCATTGCCGTCCCAAGATCACCGAGGCGATCCAGCATCAGGCCGCCGAACTCGACTATGCGCCGGCCTTCCAGATGGGTCACCCGATCGTGTTCGAACTGGCCAACCGCCTGGTCGACCTCGCGCCCAAGGGCATGGACCATGTCTTCTTCACCAATTCCGGTTCGGAATCGGTGGAAACCGCGCTGAAGATGGCGATCGCCTATCACCGTGTGAAGGGCGAGGGCGCGCGCACCCGCCTGATCGGCCGCGAACGCGGCTATCACGGCGTCAATTTCGGCGGCATTTCGGTCGGCGGCATCGTCACCAACCGCAAGATGTTCGGCACGCTGCTCGGCGGCGTCGACCACATGCCGCACACGCATCTGCCGGAAAGGAACGCCTTCTCCAAGGGCGTGCCGGAATATGGCGCCGAACTCGCCAACGAGCTGGAGCGCATCGTTGCCCTGCATGACGCCTCGACCATCGCCGCCGTCATCGTCGAACCGGTCGCCGGCTCCACCGGCGTCATCCTGCCGCCGAAGGGCTATCTGCAGAAACTGCGCGAGATCTGCACCAAGCACGGCATTTTGCTGATCTTCGACGAGGTCATCACCGGTTTCGGCCGTCTCGGCGCGCCGTTCGCAGCGGATTATTTCGGCGTCACGCCCGACATCATGACCACCGCCAAGGGCGTCTCCAACGGCGTCATCCCGATGGGCGCGGTGTTCGTGAAGAAGGAAATCCACGACGCCTTCATGACCGGCCCCGAGCACATGATCGAGTTCTTCCACGGCTACACCTATTCGGGCAATCCGATTGCGTGCGCCGCGGCACTCGGCACGCTCGACACCTACAAGGAAGAGGGCCTGCTCACCCGTGGCGAGGAACTGGCGCCCTACTGGGAAGATGCGCTGCATTCGCTGAAGGACGAGCCGCATGTCATAGACATCAGGAATATCGGCCTGATCGGCGCGATCGAACTGGCGCCGATCGCCGGCAGCCCGACCAAGCGGGCCTTCTCGGCCTTCGTCAAGGCGTTCGAGCGCGGCGCGCTGATCCGCACCACCGGCGACATCATCGCGCTGTCGCCGCCACTGATCATCACCAAGGGCCAGATCAACGAATTGATCGACCATGTCAGAGAAGTGCTGAAGGCGATCGACTAATCTATCCAGCCAGTCGGGCGGCGGCGGGAACCGCCGCCCGGTTGGTTATATGAAATGAGAGGACTTTGAATGGCCGCCCCGGGCGAGAATCTGCGAATCAATTCAGACCGTTTGTGGGATTCCATCATGGAGATGGCGAAGATCGGCCCCGGTATTGCCGGCGGCAACAATCGCCAGACCGTGACCGACGAGGACGGCGAGGGACGGCATCTGTTCAAGCGCTGGTGCGAGGCGGCCGGGCTCGAAATGGGGCTCGACGAAATGGGCACCATGTTTGCCCGCCGGGAAGGCGCTGATCCCAGCCTGCCGCCGGTTTATGTCGGCAGCCATCTCGACACGCAGCCGACCGGCGGCAAATATGACGGCGTGCTCGGCGTGCTCGGCGGGCTGGAGATTATTCGCTCGCTTAACGATCTCGGCATCCAGACCAGGCATCCGATCGTCGTTACCAACTGGACCAATGAGGAAGGCTCGCGCTTTGCCCCGGCGATGATGGCGTCCGGCGTGTTCGCCGGTGTGCTCGATCAGGCGGACGTGTATCAGCACACTGATAAACAGGGCAGGAAATTTGGCGAGGAGCTGGAGCGCATCGGCTGGAAAGGCACCGAGAAAGTCGGTGATCGCAAGATCCACGCCTTCTTCGAACTGCATATTGAGCAGGGGCCGATCCTCGAGGACGAAGGCATCGACATTGGCGTCGTCACCCACGGCCAGGGCCTGAAATGGCTGCAGGTAACGCTGACCGGCAAGGAGGCGCATACCGGCTCGACCCCGATGCCCAAGCGCCGTAATGCCGGGCTCGGCATGGCTCGGGTCATCGAACTGGTGCACGAGATCGCCATGGACTACCAGCCCGACGCCGTCGGCGCGGTCGGCCACATGGAGGTGTTTCCGAACTCGCGCAACATCATCGCCGGGCGCACCGTCTTCACCATCGACATCCGCTCGCCCGAGAAGGAAGTGCTGGACGCGATGGATGGGCGCATACGCGAAGGCATCGACACAATCTGTGAGGCGCTCGACATCAAGTACAAGGTCGAGCAGGTCGGCGCTTTCGATCCGGTCACCTTCGATGCCGGCTGCGTCAAGGCGATCCGCGACGCCGCCGATCGGCTCGGCTATTCCCACCGCAACATCGTCTCCGGCGCCGGCCACGACGCCTGCTGGATCAACCGCGTTGCGCCGACCGCCATGGTGATGTGCCCCTGCGTTGACGGGTTGTCACACAACGAGGCTGAGGAAATCACCAAGGAATGGGCCGGCGCCGGCGCCGACGTGCTGTTCCATGCGGTGGTAGAGACAGCGGGGATCGTGGCGTGAACTAAGATCTGTATTCAAAACGACGCTCACAAGAAGCGCGAAGAGAACAAGGGAACACGACAATGACCAAAGTCATCCGAAACGGCACCATCGTCACCGCCGACCGCACCTGGAAGGCCGATGTGCTGATGCAGCACGGCAAGATCGTCGCCATCGGCTCGAACCTGCATGGCGACCATGAGTTCGACGCCAGCGGCTGTTACGTCATGCCGGGCGGCATCGATCCGCACACCCATCTCGAAATGCCGTTCATGGGCACCTATTCGGCCGACGATTTCGAGTCCGGGACGCGTGCGGCCCTTTCCGGTGGCACCACGATGGTGGTCGATTTCTGCCTGCCGGCGCCGCAGCAGTCGCTGCTGGAAGCGTTGCAGATGTGGGACAACAAGACCTCGAAGGCTGCCTGCGACTACTCCTTCCACATGGCGATCACCTGGTGGGGCAAGCAGGTGTTCGACGAGATGGCCACCGTCGTCGACAGAGGCATTACCTCGTTCAAGCATTTCATGGCCTACAAGGGCGCGCTGATGGTGGACGACGACGAGATGTACGCGTCGTTCCAGCGCTGCGCCGATCTCGGCGCGCTGCCGCTTGTTCATGCCGAGAATGGCGACGTGGTTGCGGCGCTGTCGCAAAAGCTGCTCGCCGCCGGCAATAATGGCCCCGAGGGACACGCCTATTCGCGGCCGCCGGAAGTGGAGGGCGAGGCGACCAACCGCGCCATCATGATCGCCGACATGACCGGCGTGCCGCTCTATGTCGTGCATGTGTCCTGCGAGCAGAGCCACGAAGCCATCCGCCGCGCCCGCCAGAAGGGCATTCGGGTTTTCGGCGAGCCGCTGATCCAGCATCTGACGCTGGATGAAAGCGAGTATTTCGACAAGGATTGGGACCATGCGGCGCGCCGCGTCATGAGTCCGCCCTTCCGCAACAAGCTGCACCAGGATTCGCTGTGGGCCGGCCTGCAGGCGGGATCGCTGCAGGTGGTGGCGACCGACCACTGCGCCTTCACCACCAAGCAGAAGCGCAACGGCGTCGGCGATTTCACCAAGATCCCGAACGGCACTGGCGGGCTTGAAGACCGCTTGCCCGTGCTGTGGACGACGGGCGTCAACACCGGGCGGCTGACGATGAACGAGTTCGTCGCGGTGACTTCGACCAACATCGCCAAGATCCTCAACATGTATCCTAGGAAGGGCGCCATCGTCGAAGGCGCGGACGCCGACATCGTGGTGTGGGACCCCAGCGCCAAGAAGACCATCACCTCGAAGAAGCAGCAATCGGTGATCGACTACAACGTCTTCGAAGGTTTTGAGGTGACCGGCCTGCCGCGCTTCGTCTTTTCGCGCGGCGAATTGTCGGTCGAGGAAGCGGAGGTCAAGGCCAAGCCCGGCCATGGCGAATTCGTCGCCCGCGAGCCGAACGCGGCGGTCAACCGGGCTCTATCGACCTGGAAGGACATCACCGCGCCGCGCAAGGTCGAACGCACCGGCATTCCGGCGACAGGCGTTTGACGTTGCGGAGCCCGGGGGCGCTCATTTCACTGGTCGTGGCGATGGTGGTCGCTGGTCCGGCAACAGGGGCCGAGAGGCTGGTGGGCTTCTGGGGCAACGATGCCGGTTGTGTCTTTGCAAAGGCCGGCTTTCAGGGCCGCGACGATTATATCGTGCTGACCGCCGAGGGCATCGAGACCTATGGCAGCGGCTGCCGGTTCGCGCAGCAATTGACGTGGGCGCCGGGCACGCAATCACTTGATGCGACCTGTTCCGCCGAAGGCGAGGCGGGGACGACGGCTGAAACCGTTGTGGTCACCAACAAGGGCGAGGGTGGGTTCTTCGTGACCATTCCCGGTCTTGAAGAAATGGGGCCGTTGCAACCGTGTTCGTGACGTTGGAGCTGGGGGAATGAGCGCGCGCGGTTTGGGGCCGTCTGTTGCGATGGTAGTCGTTCTGGCTGCGGGTCAGGCCCTTGCGGCAGGCATCGACCTGACGAAACCCTATGGGGACAAATATGGCTGCATCAACCGCAACGGCCAGGAAGTCGCCGCCGATCGGATGCTGCTTTTGACCGACGAGGCATTGGTCACCGCCGCCAGCGCCTGCACCTTCACGGACAAGCAGGCGCAGGCTGATGGGTCGCTGGTGGTGACGGCAACATGCGAGGCGGAAGGCGAAGAAGGACAGGAGCCGACCAAATTCACCATCAAGCGCAGCGCCAAGAACGCCAAGAAGCTGACGGTCGCCGACGAGGACGGCAATGTCATGGGCGAAGTGGCGCGGTGCAAATGACGGCAGTCCCGTCAGCGTCAGGCCACCAGCGCATCCAGCTCCGGCAACAGGACGACGCTTTCCTGTTCATTGGGATCGGTGCGGGCGATGACGGCCGAGGACGGGGCGTTGCTCAGATTGGCCGGCAGATGCGGTACGCCGGCCGGGATGTAGAAGAGGTCGCCGGCCTTGACGACGATGTGGTTCTCGAGCCTGTCGCCATACCATGTGTGGACCTCGCCCGAGAGCACATAGATCGCCGTCTCATGGCTTTCATGCAGATGCGCCTTGGCGCGGGCGCCAGGCGGCAGGGTGAGCAGATGCATGCAGATGCCGGACGAGCCGACCGTCTCGGCTGCAATGCCGGCAAAATAGGTCAATCCCTGCTTGCCTTCATAAGTGCTTTCAGGACGGATAAGGTGACAAGTGGGTTTGGGCGACATCGGCAAGGCTCCGGGCGTCGATTGGGTGGGATTGGACGAGTGGAAAGCAACATCAACGCGAATGCAACGGCATTTCATCCTGGGCGGCTGCGAGAAGCAGGCAGCAAGCGATGACGGGACGATCGCCAGCCGTCGTCTCGGCAAGCAAACTTGGCCTTACCTTTCAGACCAATGACGGTCCGGTAGAGGCGCTCTCCAATGTCGACCTGACCATCGGCAAGGGCGAGTTCGTCTCCTTCATCGGCCCATCGGGCTGCGGCAAGACCACCTTGCTGCGCGTCATCGCCGATCTGGAGAAACCGACATCGGGCACGATCTCGGTCAACGGCATGACGCCGGAACAGGCGCGCGAGAAACGCGCTTATGGCTACGTCTTCCAGGCGGCAGCCCTTTTCCCGTGGCGCACGATCGAGCGTAACGTGGCGCTGCCGCTGGAGGTCATCGGCCTTTCGAGAGCGGAGCAGGCCGAGCGCATCAAGCGCACGATGGAGCTCGTCAACCTCTCCGGCTTCGAGAAGAAATACCCCTGGCAGCTTTCCGGCGGCATGCAGCAGCGCGCTTCGATCGCCCGCGCGCTCGCCTTCGACGCCGACCTGTTGCTGATGGACGAGCCCTTCGGCGCGCTGGACGAGATCGTGCGCGATCATCTCAATGAACAGCTTCTGGAATTGTGGGCGCGCACCAACAAGACGATCTGCTTCGTCACCCATTCCATCCCCGAGGCGGTGTATCTGTCAACGCGCATCGTCGTCATGTCGCCGCGCCCAGGTCGGGTTACCGACATCATCGAATCGACGCTGCCAAAGGAGCGGCCACTGGACATCCGCGAGACGCCGGAATTTTTGGCGATCGCGGCCAGGGTACGCGATGGCTTGAGGGCAGGGCACAGCTATGATGATTGAGGGGGTAGCGAATGAGTGCGGACGTCGCCGCCACGCCTTCGTCATCCTAGGGCGAAGCAAGGAGCGAAGCGACGCGGCGCAGACCCTAGGATCCATACCGTTACCTATACGGTCCGCAACGGTGCAAAACGGTGCACACGCCGCTGCGCCCGCGAAGGCGAACATTCTCAACCGCTTATACCCCTCGGCCAACGTCACGGAATGGATCCTAGGGTCTGCACGACGCTTCGCGTCGCTCCGCCCTAGGATGACGAACGCGGAGGTGGTCGGCCTCCGCTTCGCTCCGGCCACCCTCTCCCCGTTGGGGAGAGGAGGGCGCCCCGCTGGCGAGGCGCGATAGATGGACACCTTCCGCGAAAAACTCATCCCCGTGACCTCCATCCTCCTGGGCGTGGTGGTGCTCTGGTATGTCTTCGCCGTCATCCTAAACGCGCCCTTCCAGCGCGACCTCGACCGGCGCGCCGGGGAAACCCACGGCACAGTCGAATTCATCGGCAAGACGCTGTCGCAGCCCAAGCCGACGCTGCCGGCGCCGCATCAGGTGGCGGTGAACTTCTTCGAGAACACCTTCCTGCGGCCCATCACGTCGAGCCGCAGCCTTGTCTACAATGCCTGGGTGACCCTGTCGTCGACGTTGCTCGGCTTTGCCTTCGGCACGGCGCTCGGCATCGTCATCGCGGTCGGCATCGTGCATGTGGCGACGCTCGACCGCAGCCTGATGCCGTGGATCATCGCCTCCCAGACGATTCCCATTCTGGCCGTGGCGCCGATGATCATCGTCGTGCTGGGGGCGATCGGCATCAGCGGTCTGATCCCAAAGGCGATGATCTCGACCTACCTGTCGTTCTTCCCGGTGACGGTGGGCATGGTGAAGGGCCTGCGCTCGCCCGAACTCATGCATCTCGACCTGATGCACACCTACAATGCCAGTGTCTCGCAGACCTTCTGGAAGCTGCGGGTGCCGGCCTCGGTGCCGTTCCTGTTCACCTCGATGAAGGTGGCGGTGGCGGCGAGCCTGGTCGGCGCCATTGTCGGCGAACTGCCGACCGGTGCTGTCGCCGGCATCGGCGCCAAGCTTTTGGCAGGTGCCTATTACAGCCAGTCCATCGACATCTGGTCCGCCCTTGTGGCGGGCTCGGTGGTGGCGGCCCTTCTGGTCATGGTGGTCGGCATGGCCGGGCGCCTCGTTGACCGCGCCATGGGCGGGAGGCCGGCATGAACTGGCTGAAGCCCTCCTGGCAAACCGTGCTGGCCGTTGCGCTGTGCCTCGTCGCCGTCGCGCTCAGTGCGATGTCGAAGCCGGAAGCGGCCGCCCTTGCAGACCCGACGGCAAGCTTCGACTACCCCTATTTCGGGATAAAGACCCCGATGATCGGCCTGGCCGTGCTGGCAGGGCTGATCTCGATGATCAGAATTTCGCCGCTGGCCGAGGCTGCGGTGCTGTTCATCGGCGCTCATCTCGTCGCCTGGATGCTGATCTCGGGCATTACAGGTTTCGAAGGCACGGCATTGGCGCCGTATTTCCTGCTGCTCGCCGCTGCCTGGCTGCTGGCCTGGCGCTGTGTGGCGGTGCTGTCGGGGCTTCGCCCGATGGCAAAAGGGGCGCGGATGGCGCTGCGCCTCATCATCCCGGCGATCTTCGGCGCCTGGATCCTGATCATATGGGAAGCGGTGACGCGTGGCGCCGGCATTCCCTTCATCCTTTTGCCGCCGCCGAGCGCCATCGGTGTGCGCATCGCCAGTTCCCTGCCGGTGCTCGGCGCCGATATCAGGCAGACCATCTTCAAGGCGGTGATCTTCGGTTATGTCATCGGCAGCGGCGCCGGCTTCCTGGTGGCGATTGCGGCCGACCGCGTGCCGTTCCTGCGCCGCGGTCTGCTGCCGATCGGCAATATGGTCTCGGCGCTGCCGATCATCGGTGTGGCGCCAATCATGGTGATGTGGTTCGGCTTCGACTGGCCGTCCAAGGCCGCGGTCGTCATCATCATGACCTTCTTCCCAATGCTGGTGAACACGGTTGCCGGTCTTGCCGCCTCCGGCCATATGGAGCGCGACCTGATGCGCACCTATGCGTCGGGCTACTGGCCAACACTCTTGAAGCTCCGGCTGCCGGCGGCAGCGCCCTTCATCTTCAACGCGCTGAAGATCAACTCGACGCTGGCGCTGATCGGCGCCATCGTCGCCGAGTTCTTCGGCACGCCTGTGGTCGGCATGGGCTTTCGCATCTCGACCGAGGTCGGGCGGATGAACATCGATATGGTCTGGGCCGAAATCGCAGTTGCAGCACTGGCGGGTTCGGTCTTTTATGGCGTGGTCGCTCTCGTCGAGAGAGCCGTCACGTTTTGGCATCCCTCTGTCCGTGGTGGATAGGGCGGTGGGTTCGGGTGTTAACTTCAGAGGGTAAAAACATGAAAAGACTGATCATTCCGATGCTGGCCGGCGCGATGTCGCTGGCCGCGTTCCAGGCAATGGCCGCCGACAAGGTGACCTTGCAGCTGAAATGGGTCACGCAGGCGCAGTTTGCCGGCTACTATGTCGCCAAGGCCAAGGGTTTTTATGAAGCAGAAGGCCTCGACGTCGACATCAAGCCGGGCGGTCCCGATATCGCACCCGAGCAGGTGATCGCCGGCGGTGGCGCCGACGTCATCGTCGACTGGATGGGCGGGGCGCTCGCCGCGCGCGAAAAGGGCGTGCCGCTGGTCAACATCGCCCAGCCGTTCAAGAAGGCCGGTATGGAGCTGGTCTGCCCGAAGGACGGCCCGATCAAGACCGAAGCCGATTTCAAGGGTCACACGCTGGGCGTCTGGTTCTTCGGTAACGAATATCCATTCTACGCCTGGATGAACAAGCTCGGCCTGAAGACCGAAGGCGGCCCGGACGGCGTCACGGTTTTGAAGCAGAGCTTCGACGTGCAGCCGCTGATCCAGAAGCAGGCGGATTGCATTTCGGTCATGACCTACAACGAGTACTGGCAGCTGATCGATGCCGGCTACAAGCCGGATCAACTGACCGTGTTCAACTACTCGGCGATGGGCAACGACCTGCTTGAGGACGGGCTCTATGCCTCGGAAGACAAGCTCAAGGATCCGGCTTTCGAAGACAAGATGGTGCGTTTCGTGCGCGCCTCGATGAAGGGCTGGAAATATGCCATCGACAACAATGACGAGGCCGCGGGCATTGTCATGGACGGCGGTGGCCAGGACGAAAACCACCAGAAGCGGATGATGAGCGAAGTCGCCAAGCTGATCGACAATGCCGACGGCAAGCTCGACCCGGCGACCTACGAGCGCACCGCCAAGGCGCTGCTCGACCAGAAGATCATCACCAAGGCGCCGACCGGCGCCTACACCACAGCCATCACCGACAAGGCGATCAAATAAGCCTGGCCAGGCAATTTCGACCTCGAGAGCGGCGCCTTTGACCAAATGTCAGAGGCGCCGTTCCTTTATGGTGTTCATGACGAAGCTGGTCTCGATCGACGCGACGCATTTCAGCCGCGCGATCTTTTCCTTGATGAAGCGCTCGTACTGTTCGAGGCTGCCGGTCACCACTTTCAACACATAATCGCGTGACCCGGTGACGAGGTGGCATTCCAGTACCTCTTCCCAACCGCGGATGGCGTCTTCGAACATGACGATCTCGTCCTCGTTCTGGCGGCTGAGCCGGACGGTGGCGATGGCGACCATGTTCCAGCCGAAGGCGGCCGGGTCGACCAGCGTGGTATAGCCCCTGATGATGCCGGCCTCCTCCAGCCGGCGTACCCTCCTCAAACATGGCGACGGCGACAGGCCGATGCGCTCCGCCAGCTCATTGTTGGTGATGCGGGCGTCGGCCTGCAGCTCGCGCAGGATCTTGCGGTCGAAATCGTCGGCTATCTTCTGTTGCACTTTTGCTCTCGCTCGGCAATTTGTTGCCGGAATGCAGCCATGCGAGGCCGAAAATAGCAAGGACTGGTGGACCGGGATCGCATAAATTGCTGGACGAGACTCCTCCAGAACGCAGGAAAAGCCATGACCGCGCCGCGCCCGTCGAAAACCCACATCGGCAACCACAAGCTCCATCCGGAAACGTTGATGTTGAGCTATGGCTTCGATCCGCAACTGTCGGAAGGCGCCGTCAAGCCGCCGGTGTTCCTGACCTCGACCTTCGTGTTCAAATCGGCGGAGGAGGGGCGCGACTTCTTCGACTACACATCCGGCCGCAAGGAGCCGCCGAGCGGCACGGCGTCCGGCCTGGTCTATTCGCGCTTCAATCATCCCAACTCCGAGATCGTCGAGGACCGGCTGGCGGTCTATGAGGGAACGGACGCCTGCATCCTGTTCTCGTCCGGCATGTCGGCGATCGCCACCACGCTGCTCGCCTATGCCCGTCCGGGCGATGTCATCTTGCATTCGCAGCCGCTTTACGGCGGCACTGAGACGCTTTTGACGCGCACGCTGTCCGGCTTCGGCATCGGCGCTGTCGGCTTCGCCGACGGCGTCGACGAGAAGGCGGTGCGGGCCGCTGCTGATGCAGCGGTGGCGAAGGGGCGTGTCTCGGTCATTCTCATCGAAACGCCGTCAAATCCGACCAACAGCCTGGTCGACATCGCACTGATCCGGAAGTTTGCCGACGAGATCGGCGCAAGCCAAGGATCAACGCCGATCATCGTCTGCGACAACACGCTGCTCGGCCCGGTGTTCCAGCGGCCGATCGAACATGGCGCCGATGTCTCCGTCTATTCGCTGACCAAATATGTCGGCGGCCATTCCGACCTGATCGCCGGTGCGGCGATGGGCAGCAAGGCGGTGACCAAGCCAATCAAGGCGTTGCGCGGCGCAATCGGCACGCAGCTCGATCCGCATTCCTGCTGGATGCTCGGCCGCTCGCTGGAAACGCTGTCGATCCGCATGGAGCGCGCCAACGACAATGCGCGGCTCGTGGCTGAATTCCTGCGCGATCACGCCAAGGTGGAAAAGGTGCATTACCTGCCGTTCCTGGGCGAGGACACGGCAGCGGGACGGGCCTACAAAGCGCAATGCAGCGGCGCCGGCTCGACATTTTCTTTCGATATCAAGGGCGGAGAGAAGGCGGCCTTCGCCTTTCTCAACGGGCTGCAAATATTCAAGCTGGCGGTGAGCCTTGGCGGCACGGAGTCACTCGCCAGCCACCCGGCGGCGATGACGCACTCCGGCATTCCCTTCGACGTGCGCCAGCGCATCGGCGTGCTGGAGACCACGGTCAGGCTGTCGATCGGCGTCGAGCATCCGGACGATCTTATCGCCGACCTGACGCAGGCGCTGGCAGCGGTCTGACTGCTGACGAAGGTCGGCGGGACAGCACCCCCCTCTGTCCTGCCGGACATCTCCCCCTCAAGGGGGGAGATCAGCAGCTCTGACCATAGCGCCCTGTCTGCAACGCTGGAGATTGGCGAAGGGCGACGTGACATCCAATCTCCCCCCTTGAGGGGGAGATGTCCGGCAGGACAGAGGGGGGTGTGACGGAACTCGGCCTATCCCTTGTCGGTACTCAGCTCTTGTCGCGGATCTGCGTCATCGTCCGCGTCGGCGTGATCGCCTCGGGGTCGAGCCTGATTTCGACGATCGCCGGCTTGCCGCTGGCGCGGGCACGCTCGAAGGCAGGGGCAAAATCTGCCGTGTTCTCGACCGTCTCGCCGTGGCCGCCATAGGCGCGGGCAAGAGCGGCAAAGTCAGGGTTCTTAAGATCGGTGGCGACGACGCGGCCCGGATAGTCGCGCTCCTGGTGCATGCGGATGGTGCCGTAGATGCCGTTGTTGACGACGATTACGACGATCGGCAGGTCGTATTGCACGGCGGTAGCGAATTCCTGTCCGTTCATCAGGAAGCAGCCGTCGCCGGCAAAGGCAATCACGGTGCGGTCGGGATGGAGCGCCTTGGCGGCGACCGCGGCCGGGGTGCCGTAACCCATCGAACCGGAGGTCGGCGCGCCTTGGGTGGCGAAGCGGCGGAAGCGGTGGAAGCGGTGCACCCAGGTGGCGTAATTGCCGGCGCCGTTGGTGAAAATGGCGTCATCGGGCAAAATCTTTTCCAGATAGTTCATGATCGGCCCCATCTGGACCGTGCCGGGGCCGGTCTCAGGAGGCGTCGACCAGTCGAGGTAGGCAGCGTGTGCTTTCGCTGTCTCATCCGCCCAGGCTGGCGTGGACGTTGGCTTGCGCTTGGCGAAGGCTTCGACGAAGGCTGACGGCGCAGCGTTGATCGCCAGGGTCGGCCGGTAGACACGGCCGAGTTCGCCGGCATCGGCATGGACATGGACCAGCGTCTGGTCGGGGTAAGGGCTCTTCAGCAGCGTATAGTCGGAGGACGGCATCTCGCCCATGCGGCCGCCGATCAGCAGCACCAGGTCGGCCTGCTTGATGGCGGTGGCCAGCTTCGGGTTGATGCCGATGCCGACATCGCCAGCATAGTTCGGGTGCAGATGGTCGAACAGCATCTGGCGGCGGAAGGAGCAGCCGACCGGCAGCGACCAGGCCTCGGCAATGGTGCGCATACGTGCCACCGCTTCCTCGTCCCAGCGTGTGCCGCCGAGGATGACGAAGGGACGCTTGGCCTTGGCCAGAAGCTTTTCCAAAGCATCGAGTTCGGCTTCGCCGGGCCGGGTTTCGACCGGCGTGTGCGGCAAGGCCGCGGGCGCGTCGACAAGACTGGTCAGCATGTCCTCCGGCAGCGAGACGACGACGGGGCCGGGGCGGCCCGATGTCGCGACAGCAAAGGCGCGGGTGACGAGTTCGGGGATGCGCGCGGCATCGTCGATCTCCACCACCCATTTGGCGATGTCGCCGAAGAAGCGCTTGTAGTCGACCTCCTGGAAAGCCTCCCGCTCCTTGGCGTGGCTGGCGACCTGGCCGATGAACAGGATGACGGGTATCGAATCCTGCATGGCAATGTGAATGCCGGCCGACGCATTGGTGGCGCCGGGGCCGCGGGTGACGAAGCAGATGCCGGGCTTACCGGTCAGCCGCCCCTGGCAGTCGGCCATCATGGCGGCGCCGCCTTCCTGGCGGCAGACAATGGTGCGGATGGGCGAGTCATGCAGCGCGTCCAGCACAGCGAGATAGGATTCGCCAGGCACGCAGAAGATGCGGTCGGTGCCGTGCGCCTCGAGTGCGTCGACAATCAGTTGTCCACCGGTCTTCATCGTCCAGACTTCTCCAGTTCGGCAAGAATTTCTTCGGTATGTTCGCCAAGGCGAGGCGAGGGACGCTCATAGACGAGCGGTGTGCCGGACATCACCATCGGCGCGCGTACGGAGGGCAGACGATTGCCATGGCCATCGTCGAGGTCGAGGCGCATGCCGCGTGCGATCGTCTGCGGGTCGGCAAACATCTGGCCGATGTCGTTGATCGGGCTCGCCGGCACGCTTGCCGCTTCGAGCTTGGCCAGCAATGGGTCGCGATCCCAATTCTTCAGCGTCTCGATCAAGTGCTCGCGCAACTTCACCCGGTTGGCGACGCGGGCCGGATTGGTGGCGAAATCGGGATTCGCTGAGAGATGGTCGAGCCCGACGGCGGCGCAGAATTTGGCGAACTGGCCGTCATTGCCGACCGCCAGGATTATGTGACCGTCCCTGACCGGGACAACCTCATAGGGCGCGATGTTCATATGCGCATTGCCCATCTGCACCGGCGCCTTGCCGGAGACGAGATAGTTGAGGTTCTGGTTGCCGAGTGCGGAAATCTGCGTGTCGAACAGCGCCATGTCGATATGCTGTCCCTGGCCGGTCTTTTCGGCATGGCGAAGCGCTGCCTGGATGGCGATCACCGAATAGAGGCCGGTGAAGATGTCCGATATGGCGACGCCGGCTTTTTGCGGCTCGCGCCCGACCTCGCCGGTGATCGACATCATGCCGGCCATGGCCTGGATGATGAAATCATAGCCGGCGCGGGGTGCGTAAGGCCCATCCTGGCCGAAGCCGGTGATCGAGCAGTAGACGAGCTTTGGATTGATCGCCTTCAGGCTCTCGTAATCGAGCCCGTATTTCTTGAGGCCGCCGAGCTTGAAGTTCTCGATCAGAATGTCGGCCGTGGCAACCAGCCGGCGCACCGTCTCGGCCCCTTCGGGCGTCGAGAAATCGACGGCGATGGAGCGCTTGCCGCGATTGCAGGAGTGGTAATAGGCGGCCGACAGGTTCTCGCCATCATGGCTCATGACGAAGGGAGGACCCCATTTGCGGGTATCGTCGCCGCCATCGGGGCTCTCGACCTTGATGACATCGGCGCCGAGATCGGCCAGCAATTGTCCTGCCCACGGGCCGGCCAGGATGCGGGCGAGTTCGACGACGCGGACGCCTTTCAGCGGAGGTTCAGCCATAAATCACCAAAAACGGGTCGGAACCGCAGCCTCTATCAACCCGGGATGCCGCTGTCACGGGCCTTGCGGTGGGCCAGCGATGTCAGCGTTTGAGCACGCTATCGGCCCAGGCAGCGAAATCGTCCATGACGACATCGCGGTTCACCTCGTTCAAGCTTTCGTGGCGGGTGTCGGCGTAAACCTTTGAAACCAGATTCGAAAAGCCCATCGCACGCATGCGCTTGGCGAGATGGTCGATGCCCTTGCCATAGTCGGAGGCCGGATCCTTCTCGCCGCCGACGATGCTGACGGGCAGGTCGCGCCTGATGCCGGCAAAGCCCGCATCCTTGCCGCCTTTCTGCGCCATCTCCACGACATCGCGCCACATCGAGATCGAGGCATCCCAGCCGCACAGCGGGTCGGCAATGTATTTCGCCACTTCTGCCTCGTCGCGCGACAGCCAGTCGAAGAGCGTCTTGTGGCTGGGCACCGCCTTGCCCCAGGCCTGGAAGGTCAGCCTGGGCAAGATGCGTGAGGGGACATCGGAGCCGAGCCTGAAGCGCTCATAAGCGAGGATGGCGAGCGCAAGCCGGCCGAGCAAGCCTTGTGAGAAATTGCCGTTCCAGATCGCCGCGGCGTGGACGCGCGGCGAGTGCGCCAGCAGGTAGTTGAGCGCCACCGACGCACCCATCGAATGGCCGAACAGGATGACCGGCAGGCCGGGCTGCTCCCTTGCGATCAAATCGTGGACGGCATCGACATCGGCGATCACCTTGGCCGGGCCGCCTGTGCCGGCGAACCTGCCGAGCGGGGCATCGGGCGCCTTGGTCGCGCCATGGCCGCGATGGTCGTGGACGTAGACATGAAAGCCGCGGGTGCTGAGGTAATCGGCGAAGCGGGCATAGCGCGCCGCATGTTCGGCCAGGCCGTGATTGACCTGGACTACCGCGCGTGGAGAGCCCCCCGCGTGCTTCACATAGAGGTTGAGCGTGGCCCCGGTCGGAGAGGCCAGCGTCGTCTGCTTGTCAAATGCCATGTCTCGCTCCTCGGCGACTGTTGGGCGACGGCGGGACCGACGTCAAGGGGAGGTCGAAATCAGCCGGGGTCACTATTGACAGCTTGCTGTCAATTTGGTTATATGACAGCATACTGTCAATTGGATCGGAGCATGACCATGAAAACCGTTTCGCGCCGCGCGTTTCTGCTGGCGAGCCTTTCATCCGCAATGCTCCTGCCCGGCATTGCTTCCAGCCAGACCAGGGAGATGACCATGAAGACCTCAACCATTGCCGGCCCGCAGGGCCAGCTTGCCGGCTACGACATCAAATCCGGCGACGGCCTGCCGATCCTGTTCGCGCATGGCGACTGCAGCCGCGCCACACAGTGGAACCGGGTGATGCAGCTCACCGCAGGTGGCCGTGAGGCGGTCGCCTTCGATTTTCGCGGCCATGGCGCATCGGCGCCCGCAGCCGATGCGAATTATGGCTATGACGGACGCGCGGACGATATCGGCGCCGTGGCCGATGCGTTCGGGCTGCAACGGTTTGTCCTGGTCGCGCATAGCGGCGGCAGTGGCGCAGCCCTTGCCTATGCCGCCAGCCATGCCGACCGGGTCGCCGGCATCCTGCTGGTCGATCCGGCGACCGATCCGCGTGCGTTGCCAAAGGAGATCCGCGACGGTTTCGTTCGCGATCTGGCGGGGCCGCAAGGCCTCGATGTCCTCAAAGCCTACTACACCTCGATTGCCGGCTCCGATGAAGCGGTTCGTCAAACGGTGCTGGCCGATGCGGCGGTGGTCGATCCGGCGGCTCGGGCAGGCGTCGGCAAGGTGCTGGCGGAATGGAATCCCGAACCGACGCTCCATGCCTATCACGGGCCGATCTTCGTGCTGGCCACGGAGGCCAATGACAATGCGGCGGCCCTGTTTCGGCTGCGCATCGGAATTGGCCACAGAACCGTCGCCGGTTCCGGCCATTGGGTGATGCTTGACAAGCCGGAGGCGGTGGCTGAAGCCGTCAACACTTTTGTTTCCACCATCGAGGCCGGCCAGAAATGACAAGCAGGACCGAAGCCGGAGATGTGCTCACCGACCTGGTGCTTGCCGTGTTCCGGCTGAATGGCGGGTTTCTCGACGCGGCCGACCGGCTGGCCGAGCCTGCCGGGTTGACGGCGGCGCGCTGGCAGGTTCTGGGCGCGGTGCTGAAGGAGCCGAAATCGGTGGCCGACATTGCCCGCGACATGGGGCTTGCCCGCCAGAGCGTGCAGCGCCTTGCCGACATTCTGGCCGCCGAAGGGCTTGCCGCCTATGCGGACAACCCGGCGCACCGCCGCGCGAAGCTCCTGGCGATGACCGATGCCGGCCGGGCCGCGATCCGGGATATCGGCACGCGCCAGCATGTCTGGGCCAACCGCATCAGCGAGGGCATCGAGGCTCGCGCGCTCGAGACAGCGCTTGATCTGCTGCGTATGTTGACGAAGCGGGTCGAGGAGGGCGGGGTCTGATCGACCGAGCGATTGTTTTTTGCGGCGGACGAAAGAAATCGTAATTCTGACATGTCACACGTTTCTAGCTTGCGCTATGAAACGCTAGGAGTGCTGGAATGCGGATATCGGCGATATGGGGTGCGGTGTTGGTGGCGCTGGCCGGTGTCGGCCTAGCGCGTGCCGATGTGAAGATGAGCGGCTCCTTCGTGGCCGATGCCGCCTGTCCAGCGACGCAGGCGATCAAGAGCGGCAAGAACCCCGGCAATATCGCGACAACGGCTGGACAGAGCTACGACCTCCTGGCCGGCAACAAGGATGCGCCGACGCATTACCTCATCCGCGTGCCGGGCGCCGATCCTGAGCGTCGCTGGGTCAAGATCAGCTGCGGTCATGTCGCCGGCGGCAGCGCAGCCGCCCAGCCGGCCGCGCCCGCCGATCAGGGCAAGCCTGCGGCTTCGGGAAAGCCCGAATATGTCTTTGCGCTGAGTTGGCAGCCGGCCTTCTGCGAAACCAAGGCAAGCAAGCCCGAATGCCAGGCGCAGACGGCGGGCGGTTTCGACGCGTCGCATTTCACTTTGCATGGTCTGTGGCCGCAACCGAACGGCAATTTCTATTGCCAGGTGCCGGCGAGCGACAAGGCCAATGATAATCCGGCCCATTGGGCCGACCTGCCGCCGGTCAACCTCGATGCCAATACGCGCGCCGAACTCGACCAGGTGATGCCTGGCACCGCCTCCAAGCTCGAACGGCATGAATGGATCAAGCACGGCACCTGCTACGGCAAGAGCCAGCAGGAGTATTTTGCCGAGGCGCTGAACCTGATGCGGGCGGTGAATGCCTCGCCTGTGCGCGAGCTCTTCACCAGGAACGTCGGCAAGCAACTGACTTCGGACCAGATCCGCAGCACCTTCGACAGCGCCTTCGGCGCCGGGGCGGGCGCGCGGGTGCGTGTCTCCTGCCTGGTCGATCCGTCGAGCGGCAGGCGGCTGATCGGCGAGCTGACGCTGGGCCTGACCGGCCCGATCGGCCCCGACAGTTCGCTGGGCACTCTCATGCTCGCCTCGGCGCCGACGACCAAGGCGGGCTGTCCGAAGGGTTCGGTCGATGCGGCCGGGTTCCAGTAGATATCCGTCTGTCGCTTGGCACTGACGCGGTGATATGGTCTGGATGTGTTTCATTCGGCGGGGGTGGCGATGAGTGGCATGACATCAGGCGCGCTGGCGCGGCTGGCTTTCTGGGCCAGGGGGATGACCGCCATAAAAGACGGCCGCATGGAATGGCCGGGCTTTTCCTATACCGATGCCGAGTGGGCGCGCATGCGCGTGCTTGCCGCGCCGATCGGGGCAAGCCGCTACCAGCTGTTCACTTGGGTCAACGCCGCGATCTTCATCGCCATTGCCGCGCTCGGCATCGTCTGTGTCTTCCTGCCGCTGGCGACACTTTTGTTTCCGGTGCCGGCCGACACCAGCGCGCTCAAATTCTCGGCTCTGCTGGCGGCGTGTGCCTTTCTCATAATCGGGCTCGGCTTGCCGATCTCCATGCGCCTGTCGAGCGCGTTGGCCATCTCCCGGGAGATGCGCGCCGGTCTTGTCGGCGAAGCCGGTGACGAAGCGCTGGCAGCAAAAGTGTCTTGGCAGATCAACCGCATCATGCTGGTCATGTGCGGCCTGCTGGTGCCCGGCATTCTGTTGTTCATCGCTTATGACATCGACGCCAGTCCGATCATCACCACGCTGAAATGGCTGGCCATCGCGCTGATAGCCGTTTCAGTTGCGGTCGGCGCGTTGCAGCAGCGCAAGCGGAGCTGACAACCTTATCCGCTGACGCCACGTGTGGACAATGTCCAGGCACTGAGGTCTTCGGCATCGTCATGCGCTTCGCCGACGACGCGGTCACGCCCGGTGGATTTGGCCCTGTAGAGACGCTCGTCGGCAAGGGCGAAGAGATCGGCAAGCGAGCCTACGGTCTCATCGACAGTGGCGATGCCGGCGCTGACGCTGATGTCGAACCGGTTTACGCACGCTTTGACGGCCTGGCGGAGGTTTTCTCCGAGCAACCTGGCGACCGCATGCGGCTGCGAGCAAAGGATGGCGAACTCCTCGCCGCCGATCCTGAAAACCTGATCGTGTGCGCCGGCCGCCTGGGTCAGCACCTGGGCGATCGATCTCAGCACCCTGTCGCCCTCGGCATGGCCGAAGCGATCGTTGATCGACTTGAAATGGTCGACGTCGACGATCAGCAGGCTGAGCGGTTGGGCCGTGCGCAGGCTGACAGCGACCAGACGTTCGCCGTCGCTGTCAAAGCGTCCCCTGTGCAACAGGCCGGTGAGGCCGTCGCGGCCGACATGTTCGACCAGGGCTTCGTAGCGCTCGCGATAGGTCAAGGTGTCGAAGACGTCGGACAACCCACGTGGTGCCACGACCTGACGCGTTTCGAACCATCTGAGGTAGGCGACAAGCATGGCGCTGTAGGCAAAAGCGGCACCCATCTTGGCGAACCAGCCGCCGAAGAAGACCGCAATCGGCGCGCCGGCGACGAAATGCAGGGCGCTGAAAAATCCGGCCTGGTCGAAGGTGAGCACGCAGGCGACGCAAATCAGGATGCGGGAGAACGGCGCCCTGCGTAGATAACGCCCGAGCTTTTCGTAAAGCAGGATGATCAGGATGGCGTCGATGAAGAGCAGCGTCGTGCCCCACACCATCAGCCAGCCCAACTGGTCGATGAAACCGATATCGGGAAGCTTGCCGTCGGAAAAGGCTGAAATATCGTGCAGGCGCAGGATCAGGACCAGCCCGATCATCAAGGCGTTGCCGAGCAAAAGGCCATAGATCGGCTGGCGCACCGTGGCCGCATCTTCCTTCATGTAGAGGAGAAGCAGCATCACCAGCTTGCCGGAAAACAGCACCGCCGAGCCTGGCGAGACCATGCCGAAGGGCAGGGCGACATAGAAGACGCTGGCGAGATAGGTTTCGAGGAAATGCATGGCGCCCAGCGCGCAGACGAAGACGCCGAGGCCGATGCGATCCCTGAAGCGGAACAGCGTGACCATGACGCTGAAGTAGACGACCGCTTCGGCAAGGAGCAGGAAACTGTTCAGCACTACCTTCGGTCCGATCTTTACTTTCGATCGCGACAGGCCAGCGATCGATCCTGTTTTGACGCTGAAGGGTTAACCGGGGATTTCAACGCTCCCTACAACCGGCGGAAAACTTAACGTGCGGTGTACACCCGCTTGAAATGGCAAAAGCGATTGCCGTTCGGCCCGGCATCGCCTACATAGCGGCCAACCTCCATTCAATCCGACATTTCGGTCAATCATCAAGGAAAGCGCGCGTGGCACGCCAGTTCATCTATCACATGGCCGGCCTCAACAAGGCCTATGGCACCAAGAAGGTGCTTGAGAATGTCCATCTCTCCTTCTATCCCGACGCCAAGATCGGCATCCTCGGCCCCAACGGCTCGGGTAAGTCGACGATCCTCAAGATCATGGCCGGGCTCGACAAGGAGTGGAACGGCGAAGCCTGGCTCGCCGAAGGCGCCACCGTCGGCTATCTCGCGCAGGAGCCGGCGCTCGATGCCAACAAGACGGTGTTCGAGAACATCATGGAAGGTGTCGCCGCCAAGACCGCCATCATCGAGCGCTACAACGAATTGATGATGAACTACTCCGACGAGACGGCCGACGAGTCCGCCAAGCTCCAGGACGAGATGGACCGGCTCAATTTGTGGGATCTCGAACAGCAGGTCGAGATGGCGATGGAAGCGCTGGGCTGCCCGCCCAAGGATTCCGAGGTCACCAAGCTTTCGGGCGGTGAGCGCCGCCGCGTCGCGCTCTGCCAGCTGCTGCTGCGTCAGCCCGACCTCTTGCTGCTCGATGAACCGACCAACCATCTCGACGCCGAGACTACGGCGTGGCTGGAAAAACACCTGCGCGCCTATCCCGGCGCGGTGATGATCATCACCCACGATCGCTACTTCCTCGACAATGTCACCGGATGGATCCTCGAGCTCGATCGCGGCCGCGGCATCCCCTATGAGGGCAACTACACCAAATACCTCGAAGCCAAAGCCAAGCGCCTCAAGCAGGAAGGCCGCGAGGACGACGCCCGCCAGCGTGCCATCGGTCGCGAACGCGAGTGGATCCAGTCCAGCCCGAAAGCTCGCCAGACCAAGTCCAAGGCGCGTATCCAGGCGTTCCAGGACCTGCTGGATGCAGCCGACAAGCGGCGTCCGAGCGATACGCAGATCGTCATTCCGCATGGCGAACGGCTCGGCAATGTGGTGATCGAGGCGGAAGGCCTGTCGAAGGGCTTTGGCGACACGCTGTTGATCGAGGGTCTGGAATTCAAGCTGCCGCCAGGCGGCATCGTCGGCGTCATCGGCCCGAACGGCGCCGGCAAGACGACGCTGTTCCGCATGATCACCGGCCAGGAAACGCCGGATGCCGGCTCTGTCCGCATCGGCGAAACGGTGAAGCTCGGCTATGTCGATCAGAGCCGCGATGCGCTCGATCCGTCAAAGACGGTGTGGGAGGAGATTTCCGGCGGCGCAGAAGTGGTCAAGCTCGGCAAGTTCGAGGCCAACACGCGCGCCTATTGTGCGTCGTTCAACTTCCGTGGCGGCGACCAGCAGCAGAAGGTCGGCAACCTCTCCGGCGGCCAGCGCAACCGCGTGCATCTGGCAAAAATGCTGAAGACCGGCGGCAATGTGCTGCTGCTCGACGAACCGACCAACGACCTCGACACGGAAACGCTGGCGGCGCTCGAAGACGCGCTGGAAAATTTCGGTGGCTGCGCCGTCATCATCTCGCACGATCGTATGTTCCTCGACCGCCTGGCCACCCACATCCTCGCCTTCGAGGGCGACAGCCATGTCGAATGGTTCGAGGGCAATTTCGAGGATTACGAGCAGGACAAGATCCGCCGGCTCGGCCCCGAGGCCGTCAACCCGCACAGGATGACGTACAAGAGGTTGACGCGGTAAGGGAGCAACCGGGGCGGCGAATTTCTCAACTGATACGAGGAAAGCTTGAATGACCGACTGGTCCGCCGCCCAATATCTGAAATTCGAGGATGAGCGGACGCGGCCCGCGCGCGATCTTGTCGCGCAGGTACCGGTGGATTTCCCGCGCCGGGTGGTCGACATCGGCTGCGGCCCGGGTAATTCGACCGAGCTGCTGGTCGAGCGCTGGCCGGATGCTGATATCAGCGGCTTCGACACCTCTCCCGACATGATCGAGAAGGCGAAGGCGCGCCTGCCCAGCGTCAATTTCGACCTCGCCGATGCCTCGACATGGCGGCCGGCCGAGCCGGTCAACGTCATCTTCGCCAATGCGGTGTTCCAATGGCTGCCCACCCACCCGGTAGTGTTCCAGCGGCTGATGGGCTTTCTCGCGCCGGGCGGTGCGCTCGCCGTCCAGATGCCCGACAATCTGCTTGAGCCGTCGCATCGGCTGATGCGCGAGACGGCCGCCGAAATGCCGTTCGCCGCCAAGATGGCAGGTGCTGCGCGCGGACCGCTGCCGGCGGTGTCGTTCTATTATGATCTCTTGTCGCCGCTCTCCATCCGGGTGGATATCTGGCATACGGCCTACAATCATCCGCTGACCGACGCCGAGGTGATCGTCGAATGGGTGAAGTCGACGGGGCTGAAGCCGTTTCTCGATCCGCTCGACGCCGGCGAGCGCAAGATATTCCTCGACAATTACACGGCCAAAATTGCCAAGGCCTATCCGAAGACCGCAAACGGCAAGGTGCTGCTGCGCTTCCCGCGCATTTTCATCGTCGCCAAGCGGGCCGGCTAGCACTCCCGATGACATCCGGCCACAGCCTATGGTTTAAGCCGGCGTAAACCGGTGGGGTGAGAAAAGTGTTGTGTCGCGCCCCCTCGTCGTTCACATGAGAACGACAACGCCTGCGCATGGACGGACTGGATATGCATCGCGTCATCATCAGCGGCATCGGCGTTGAAATCCCTGAAGCCAAGATCACCAATGAAGAACTGGTCGCCAGTTTCAACGCTTGGGTCGACACGGAGAATGCGCGCCGGCAAGGCCCGGATGAGACGCTGCTGCAAAAATCCGACAGCGCCTTCATCGTCCATGCCTCAGGCGTCCAGACCCGGCATGTCATCGAGCGCGAAGGCATTCTCGATCCGACCCGCATGGCGCCGCGCATTCCGGCGCGGCCCGATGATGCGCTGTCGCTGCAGGCCGAGTTTGGAGTGGCCGCGGCCCGGAAGGCGCTCGACCATGCCGGCCTGAAGCCGTCCGACATCGACCTGGTGATCTGCTCGGCCTCGCACCAGCAACGGCCCTATCCGGCGATCGCCATCGAAATGCAGGAGGCGCTGGGCACCAAGGGCGCCGGCTTCGACATGGGGCTTGGTTGTTCATCGGCCGCGGCCGCCTTGCACATTGCGGCCAATCTGGTCCGGGCGGGCGCGCACAAGCGCGTGCTGGTGGTCACGCCGGAGATCATCACCGGCCATCTCAATTTCCGCGACCGGCAGACGCATTTCATCTTCGGCGATGCATCGGTGGCGATGGTGGTCGAGGGGCTGGGCGAGGGCGAGAGGCGGCCGGGGCGTTTCGAGGTGCTGGACACGCGCACCTGGACGCAGATGTCGAACAATATCCGCACCAATCTGGGCTATCACACCCGCACCGCCCAGGACGATCCTTACATGATCAACCTCGAAGGCAATCTGATCAAACAGGTCGGCAACAAGGTGTTCAAGGAAGTCACCGTCGCCGGCCACAAATTCATTGTCGAATTCCTCGCCGAGCACGGGCTGACGCCGCAAGCCATCAGGCGATTCTGGCTGCATCAGGCCAATGCGCGAATGAACGCCATGATCCTGAAACTGGCCTTCGGCCACGAGGTCGACCATGACCGCGCGCCGATGGTGCTGGAGCGGCTCGGCAACACCGCCGGCGCTGGCGCCATCATCGCGCTGTCGGAAAACCACGCCGACATGAAGCCCGGCGATTTCGGCGTGCTGTGCGCCTTCGGCGCCGGCTATTCGATCGGTGGCGCGCTTTTGCGGATGCTGTAATCAGGCCGGCATGAACGGCACCAGCATCGGTACGCTGCGGGCATAGTCATCATAGGCGTTGCCGAGTTCTCCGCGCAGAAAGCGTTCCTCCAGCCTTGCCTTCATGACGATGCCGATGGTGAGAAGAATCGCGCCGGCGATTCCCCAGACCGTGCCTTTGGCCGCCATTGTGGCAAGCATCGCCAGAAGCAGTCCGGTATAGATCGGGTGGCGGACCATTCTGTAGGGACCGGTGTCGACGACACGGTGCTCGGCCTTGGCCGTCACCGAAGCCGACCAGAGACGGCCGAGATGCAACCGCGCCCAACAGGCGAACAACAGGCCAACGGCAACAAGCCCTGCGCAGATCCACGCTTCGGCAAGGGTCGGAAACCAGAATCGCAGCCGGCCGGCATAGCCATGCGCGGGAATGAACAGCAGCACCGCGCCGATCAACCACAAAGCGCGATAGCGAAGCTCCTCCTGGATGCCGGCACGCTTTTTCGCCGGGTCGGCCCAGAAGGCGGCTAGAAACCAGGACACGACCCAGATCAGCCAAAGCAGCGCGATTGCAGTCCCGGGACGCATGGAAACCTCCGCAGACTTGTCTCACCATGAGGCCGGTGCAGCACGGCGGCAATGCGGCGCAGTACGATAGGATATGCGATCCGCGGTAAGAAGATCGTGATCGGCTGCCATCAGCCCGCTTGATCGGATCATCATTGCTTTGGACTGGACCGGGCTCATGGCTATCGCTAATGCCGCCTTGCACAAGGAGTAAGCCATGCTGGATCTTTTCCCTGAGGCTCCGATCGAGATCATTTCAGCGCGAAAACTCGTAGCCAGGGTGACGGCGCTCTACGCCGCACCGTCGAATCACTTCCAGACGCGCCCGGTGGAAGCATTGCAGCTCGGTTTCGAAGGCATCGACGGCGACTTCCACGCCGGCGCCACCCGTCGTTCGGGCGGTCGCGAACCCTGGTATCCGCGCGGCACCGAAATCCGCAACGAGCGGCAGATATCAATCGTAGCAGGGGATGAACTCGCCGTCGTTGCCGAGCGGATGGGGCTGGCCGAGATCAAGCCGGAATGGATCGGCGCCAATCTGCTGATCGAAGGCGTGCCGCATCTCTCGATGCTGCCGTCAGGCACGCTGCTGTTCTTCAGAGGTGGCGTGACGATCAAGGTCGATGCGCAGAACGGACCTTGCCGCCTTGCCGGACGTTCGATTGCCGAAAACGCCGGGATGGCCGATCGGGAGGCCGGCGCGCTGGCCTTCCCGAAGGCGGCGAAACGGCTGCGCGGCCTCGTTGCCTGGGTCGAGAAACCGGGTCGTATGACAACAGGGGAAGAGATCTCGGTGCGAGTGCCCGAGCAGTGGATTTATCGATCCTAGCACCGGGCTAGGGCAAGGGCTGCGCCGCCGGGGCGACGCAGCCGGATTTCAAGACGCGCTCAGGCCGCCTTGCGGTTCTTCTTGGCGCCCTGCGCCTCGACGGAAACGTGGTCCCACTTTTCCCACAGCGCGATGCGGTTGGCGTATTCCTGCTTGATCATCGGCAGGCCGCCATCGCCGAAGAAGACGCGCAGCGGCGGCTCGGCCGCGTCGACGATTTCAAGCATCGCCGGTCCGGTGGCCTCGGGGTCGCCGGCGACCGAGTTGGCGCGGCGTTCCGCCATCTTGGCGCGGGCCGGCGCGTAAGCCTCGATCGCTTTGGAGACCTTGGCCGAGGCGCCGGACCAATCGGTGGAGAAGCCGCCCGGTTCGACAAGCGTCACATGGATGCCGAATTCGGCGACCTCGATGCTGAGCGACTGGCTGAAGGCTTCGAGCGCCCATTTCGAGGCATGGTAAAGGCCGAGCGACGCAAAGGCGTTGACGCCGCCGATCGACGAGATCTGGATGATGTGGCCGGAGCCCTGCGCCCGCATGATCGGCAAAGCCGCCTGGGTGACCCAGAGCGCGCCGAACACATTGGTTTCGATCTGGTCGCGGGCTTCCTGTTCGCTGACTTCCTCGATGGCGCCGAAATGGCCATAGCCGGCATTGTTGATGACGACGTCGAGCCGGCCAAAGCGCTTGTGCGCCTCGGCGATGGCCGCATCGACAGCCTTCTTGTCGGTGACGTCGAGCTTGATCGCGGCGACATTATCGCCGTATTTCGCGACGAGGTCGGCGAGCGTGCCGGCATCGCGCGCGGTTGCGGCGACACGGTCGCCGCGAGCGAGTGCGGCCTCGGCCCAGACTCGGCCAAAGCCTTTCGACGATCCGGTGATGAACCAAACCTTGCTTGTCATGACGTGGAATCCTTGCCCATGCGGGCCGTGAACTGGAAGCGGAGGCTTCTCCGCTTCCGCGATATACGGTGCGTCGAGCGAATTTCCAGAGGCGAGGGGGAATCTTTTTGGTCACGACATCGTGTGGAGCAGGACCTTCGCCGGTCAGGGATAGCGCACCGGGCTCGACCAGGCCGGGTCGTCATGCTTTTGCCAGTAGAGCGCCATCAAGCGCTTTGTGATCCCGCCTATCTTGCCGTCGGCGACAGCAGCGCCGTCGATCACTGTCACCGGCATGATGCCGCCGGCGGTGGAAGTGATGAAGACTTCGTCGGCAGCCTTCAGCGCGGCAACGCTGACGTCGACGGCCGTGGTGGGAAGCGCTGCCTCGGCGCAGAGGTCGAAGACGGTGCGCCTGGTGATGCCGGGCAGCACGCCGGCGGCTGGCGTCGACAGCCTGCCGTCCTTGACGCAGAACACGTTGAAGCCGGGGCCTTCGGCGACATTGCCGTTGAAGTCGAGAATCAATGCGGTTTCGGCCCCACGGTCATAAGCGTCGTAGAGGCCGCGCACGAGGTCGAGCCAGTGGTAGTTCTTGATCGCCGGATCGATCGAGACCGGCGGAATGCGCACCTTGTCGCTAATGGCGACATGCAGGCCGCGCCGCAACTGCTCGGCATTGGCGACCGAGCCGAAGGGAACTGCGAAGGCCATGAAGCGGTTGACCGCCTGGCGCGGATCGCGGCTGAAGGTCGGCGAGGCGCCGCGCGTGCACAGCATTTCGACATAGGCGGCGCGATGGCCCGACAGCGCCACGCAATTGTGCAGAATCTCGGCCACGCCATCGCGGTCGGACGGGATCGTCATGCGCAGTTTTTGCAAGCCGGCGAAGAAGCGGTCGAGATGCAGGTCGAGTCGGAAGAAGCTCCCGTCCCAGACATGCACGGTGTCGTAGGTGGCGTCGGAATGCAGAAAGCCCCAATCCAGCACCGAGATTTTGGCCTGCGACATCGGCAGATACTGACCATCGAGAAAGGCGACGCCGTCGGGATAGGAATGCGGATCGATATGGCGATCCGACAAAGCCGGCAATGGCACGATGCTACCGGCTGCTGCGCTTCGGTTCATGGCGATTGGTCCCTTCGGCTTGATGCGGCAGAGTCAAGCTAGTGGTCCCCTGCAGGCGGCATAGGGCCACCCAACCATCGCTGTTTGTCCTAGGTAGCACATTCGATATGCCCTATGGTCCGGCTTGAAAATATCCGGCCGGGAGGGGCAAAATGGGCAAATCTTTTCGGACCATCAGCTTTGCAATTTTCGTCGTCTTCGTCACTGGCGATGCCTTCGCGCAATGCGCTCGCGAGGGCGAGGCGCTGTGCCAGAACGGCCAGACCTATCGTTGCGAGAAGACGGGCAGCGAACTGACGCCGATCTTTCAGAACGTGCCTTGCGTGGTCAACGCGACGGGGCTCAACGGGATCTGGACCGGCAGCGGCCATCAAAGTCCGGCCGGGGCTGCCGGCGCCGATTGGGCGATCGCCATGACCATCGGCGATGGCGCCGCGTCGATCGACTATCCGTCGCTCGGCTGCGGCGGACCGTTGACCCAGATTTCTCGCGACGACAGTTCGGCGGAATACCGGGAAAGCATCAGCTACGGCCAGGACAAGTGCATCGACGGTGGCGGCATCACCGTCCGGTTCTTCAAAGGGAACCTGTCCTGGACCTGGGTTGGGCAGGCGGACGGCCAGCCCTACAATGCGGTTGCCGTATTGAAGCGACGGTAGCTGAAATTATTCCTCTTCGTCCTCTGCATCGAGCAGGCGCGTGGCGCGCCAACGGGTCAGCACCATGTTTGTTTGCTCGATGACGAAGAACCGCGCCGAGTCGCGGTCATAGCCCTCGGCCAGCAGCTTTTCATAGTCGGTATGGCCGTGCCTGATATGGGCGATCGTCGCCAGCCAGACCGCGATGCCCGGCGGCAGCGTCTTCATGTGCACGGCGCCGGCCTCGGTGCGGATTTTCTCCATATCGGCATAGGGCGCCAGGGGCAGCAGTGCGGTCAGCGCCTTGGCGATGGCGCGGCGGCGGCCGGTGGGCGCGCTCATTTTTCGTCACGCCCGGCAATGGTCGCCTCGGGAAAGGCGTCGGTCGAGGCGAAATAGGGCTTGATGTCGATCACCGGGGTGCCGTCGAGCACATCGATGGCGTCGATGGCGATGCGGCCGTGGTCGATGTCGACGGCGATCAGCCTGGCGATATGCAGCCCGACTGGGTTCGGCCGGGCAGGGGAGCGCAGCGAGAAAACGCCTTTCGGCTCAGCCGCATGGCGGGGTCTCTGGACAATCAGTGCCCGCGGCGCGTGATGCAGCCAGGACAGGATGACGATGTGGCTGGCCCGCTCCAGCGCAAGCAGGCCGTCGCGATAGGGTGGGTCGATGAGAACGGTGGCCGCCTGTCCTGTCTCGCGGGCGGCGCGCATGTTCTTCGGGCAGCTTTCGCGCGTGGTCCACGGCGAGGCGATGCGGCCGATGAACACGATATGGCCATCCGCCGGCATGTCAGCCGGGTCGGCCTGCAGGAGCTTTTCGCCGTCGCGCGTCTCGAACATGGCTTTCGCCCTAGCACAAGTTTCCAGCCGATCGTCAGGGAAAAGCGGTTCTCTCAGGCGGGGATCATGTGTGCGGCATTTTCTTGTCAGGAAGCGACATAGGCCTTGCTATGCCGCCAAAGCTGACATAAACATATGTTTATATCTTTTTCAACGAGAACGCGCCGATGCATGTTTCGCTCGATACCATGGTGGATACGCTGAAGGCGGCGGCCGAATCGAGCCGGCTGCGCATCCTGGCGCTCTTGTCACGCGGCGATCTCACCGTGTCCGACCTCACCGAGATCCTCAGCCAGTCGCAACCGCGGGTGTCGCGGCATTTGAAGCTGCTGCTGGAGGCCGGGTTGATCGGCCGCTACCAGGAGGGCTCGTGGGCCTTCTTCCGGCTGTCGGATACGGATTCCGCGCGCGACTTCGTCATGGGGCTGGTCTCTGGCATTCGCGGCGCCGATCCACAGGTCGAGCGCGATCTCGAGCGGTTGGCATCGGTCAAGCGCAAGCGCCAGGACCGTGCCGCCGAGTATTTCTCCGAGAACGCCGCCAGCTGGGATCACATCCGCTCGCTGCATGTGCCGGACCGCGCGGTGGAAGCCGCACTCCTCAAGCTGGTCGGCAAGCGGCCATTCCAGTCGATGCTAGACCTCGGCACCGGTACCGGGCGGCTGCTGGAGATATTTTCGCCGCTCTACCGGCGCGGTGTCGGCATCGACATGTCGCGCGAAATGCTGACGGTGGCGCGGGCCAATCTCGACAAGGCAGGCATCGCCAATGCCCAGGTCCGCCAAGGCGACATTTTCGCGCCGCCGGTCGAGCGCGACGCCTTCGACCTCGTCACCATCCATCAGGTGCTGCACTATCTGGACGATCCGGCACGCGCCATTCGCGAGGCGGCGCGGCTGCTGCGCCCGGCGGGCCGGCTGGTGATCGTCGACTTCGCGCCGCATGCGCTGGAGTTCCTGCGCGACCAGCACGCGCATGTCAGGCTGGGCTTTTCCGACCGGCAGATCTCCGAATGGTTTGCCGAGGCCGGGCTCGATCTCGAGGATGCCCAGGAATTCGAGCCGCGCGGCGGCAACGAAGCCAGGCTGACCGTCAAGCTGTGGCTCGGCCGGGACCGCCGCATGCTGATGGCCGAGCCTTCCAATGATACCCAACCCACCAAAGCGTACCCTATGGGGGAAATCGCCTGATGAACCAGTTCCGCTTTTCCCGCCGTCCCGACATTGGCGACAAGGTCCGCGTCTCCTTCGAGTTCTTCCCGCCGAAGACCGATGAGATGGAAGCCAGGCTCTGGGACACCGTCACCAGGCTGGAGCCGCTGAGGCCGAGATTCGTCTCGGTGACCTATGGCGCCGGCGGTTCGACGCGTGAGCGCACGGCCCGCACGGTCAAGCGCATCCTGAACGAGACGACGCTGACGCCGGCGGCGCACATGACCTGCGTCGACGCTGCCCGCCATGAGGTCGACGCCGTGGTCCGCGAATTCGCCGATATGGGCGTGAAGCGCTTCGTCGCCTTGCGTGGCGATCCGGCGGCCGGCGTCGGCACCGCCTACCGGCCGCATCCCGATGGCTATGCCAATGGCGCCGAACTTGTCGGAGCGCTGAAGGACGCCGGCGATTTCGACATCTCGGTCTCGGCCTATCCCGAAAAGCATCCGGAAAGTCCGGACTTTGCCACCGACTTCGACATGCTGAAGCGCAAGGCCGACAATGGCGCGACGCGGGCGATCACCCAGTTCTTCTTCGACAACGATCTCTACGAGCGTTATGTCGAGAAGGCGCGCCGTGCCGGCATCTACATCCCGATCGTGCCTGGCATCCTGCCGGTGCACAATTTCACCCAGGTCGCCAATTTCTCGGCGCGCTGCGGCGCGCTGGTGCCGGCATGGCTGGCCGAGCGTTTCGAAGGGCTGCACAACGATCCGCAGACGCATGCGCTCGTGGCGTCTGCCGTGGCGGCCGAGCAGGTGCTCGATCTCGTCGAGCGCGGCGTCAGCGACTTCCATTTCTACACCATGAACCGGGCCGACCTGGTGTTTGCCATCTGCCATATGATCGGCATCCGCTCCCACGAAACAGAGGCAGCTGGATCCGCCGCCGCCTGAGCTTCATCGTGGTATGAAATCTGAAATGCAAAAGGCCGGGCGAAACACCCGGCCTTTCGAATTTGTGGGCTATTGCTGCTGTTCTTCCGCTCCGGCGGTTACGGAAGAACACCTATGATAAGGGCGCCAATGAAGGCAAATGCAGCACAGATCATCAATGCGTTGATTGGCCTCGTAAGTCCCATGTCATAGTCTCCTCTTCAAGAGCTATGGGTGGAGTCTAGGGGCATTTGTGCCACAGGCAAGCGGAAAATATGCTGCAATGCGACGCGATTGTGGAATTTGCGACCTGCCACCTGCCGTTAAGCGTTGAAACTCTTCGGCAAAAGCCGCTGGCAGCCTGTGAATAAATTGTGACGCGGCCGTGGCGAAAGCGAGGCATGGCAGCGCTACCAGACCTAAAGCGCGTCGTTGTCCCAAAACCGCTGCGCACTTTTGGTCGACAGGCATTAGCGCCGACCAAACAACCGCCCGTCGATCGTCACCAGGCCAAGCGCGATCAGTGCCATGCCGCAGAACTCGAACAGAGCGAGCCGCTCGCCGAGGAACAGGAGGCCGAGCAGGATGGCGCTGGCCGGGACGATGAGCGTGACCAGCGAGGCGTTGGTGGCGCCGGCCGAGGCGACGACGTTGAAATAGAGGATGTAGGCGAAGGCGGTGGAGAGCAGCGCCAGCGCCAGCACCGCCGTCCAGACCGGCGGCGAGGCCGAGAACAGGCCGGCCGGGCCATAGGTGAGCAGCACCACCGGGATCATGATGATGGTCGACGCCGTCAATTGTCCGGTGGCGATGACCGGCGAGGGCACGCCCTTGAAGCGGCGGGCAATCATCAGCGCGACGGCGTATGACAGCGAGGCGCCGATCAGCGCGAATTTCGCCCAGACCGGGCCGCCGAGCCCGGCCAGCAGGCCGGGGCCGATCATGACAGCGGTGCCGGCGATGCCGAGCCCGATGCCGGCAAGCTTGTTCCAGGAGAGCTTTTCGTCCGCTGTCAGCGCGTTGGCGAGGATCAGCGTCCAGAACGGCGTCGTCGCATTGAGCACCGAGGCGACGCCGGCGCCAAGCGCGGTCTGGCCGGCAAAGATCAGCGAGAACGGGACGACATTGTTGGCGAGCGCCAAAAGGAAAAACAGGCCGGCATGCGGGAAGGCGAGGCGGAAGGACGGACCGCGAATGCCGAGATAGAGCTGCAGTGCAATGGCCGCAATGGCAACGCGAAACAGCACCAGCACCAGCGGGTGCATTTCGGCAACGGCGATGCGGGCAAAGAAGAACGAGCCGCCCCAGATGGCGCCGAGCAGCAGAAGCTGTCCCCAGTCCCTCAGCGTCATCGGTCCGCGCTGCACGGCTGTCGTGGCTATTGCCATCGTGAACGTCCTTCCCCGCGGCATCAATGCCAGCCACTCAGGCAGAAGGCATATCGGGTCCGGCGACAAGAGCCACCCGAAACCTGATTGCTGGCAACAGTGCTGCCAGAGGGTGCGCCGCTGGGTCAGTGCCCGCCAGACACAGAATTGTTTTCTTTGGCCGCTAGCTTGGATTAATTGTGCGCAGCCGAGAAGTCAGGGGATTCGTCCATGCAGCGATTCGAGAATGCCCGCGAGGCGGCGCTGGCGCTTCGGCCGGACGATCCGGTCTACTGCTTTCGCCCGCAGGTGCTGAAGGCGGATGCCAAACAGTTCATGGGCATGTTTCCCGGCAAGACAGCCTACGCAGTCAAGACCAATGGCGAGCAGATCGTGCTGAAGGCGCTGGTCGAAGCCGGCGTCACCGCCTTCGATGTGGCCTCGCCCGGCGAGTTCGCCGCAGTGCGCGCCGTCTCACCCGACGCCGAGATGCTCTACATGCATCCGGTCAAGGCGCAGTCGGACATCAAGCTTGCGCTGGAAAAATACGCCATCCGCGTCATTTCGCTCGACCATGAGGACGAGATCACCAAGCTGACGCGGGTGGTGCGGGCGCTTGACATCGATCCGGGCTCCATCAGCGTGTTCGTGCGAATCCAGACCAAGGGTTCGGCGGCCTATGAACTGTCGAAGAAATTCGGCGCCGGGCCGGCCTATGCGGTGGAACTCGCCGAGCGGCTCAACCGCACCGGCTACAAGGTCGGCCTGTGCTTCCATGTCGGCAGCCAGATCGAGGATCCCGACACCTATGAACGGGCGCTGGCCTCCGCCGATTGGGTGCGCAACCGGCTGACCTTCGACATTGCGGGGCTCGATGTCGGCGGCGGCTTTCCCGCCGAGTACGGCCATGACCCCAATCGCAAGCAGATCGAGATGCCGTCGCTCGGCCAGATCATGTCGCGGCTGTCGGGCGACCTCAGGGAATACCAGTTCGACCAGATCCCGTTGGTGGCCGAGCCCGGCCGGGTGATCGTGGCGCGCTGCCTCTCGCTGATCGTGCGGGTGCTGCTGCGCAAGGGCAAGCGGCTCTACATCAATGACGGCATCTGGGCGTCGCTGTCGGATTCTTGGACCGGCAAGATCACACTGCCGGCCCGCTTCATCCCCGATCCGGCGATCCGCTCGCGCAATGGCGAGGAGAAGAACATCGTGCCGTTCAAGGTCTGCGGCGCGACCTGCGATTCCGTCGACATCCTGTCGCGGCCGTTCTGGCTGCCGGAAACCGTCGACACCGGCGACTGGATCGAGATCGGCCATATCGGTGCCTATTCGCTGTCGCTGAGAACCCGCTTCAACGGCTTTTATCCCGATACCTTCGTCGAGGTGACGACACCCTTCGATGAAGGCGATGCGCCGCAGGGATTCGCCAGCCTGGAGACAATGGCGGATTAGGCGACGCCTCCACCGGCCTGGATATTCTCGCCGGTCAGCCAGCGGGCCTCGTCGCTGGCCAGGAAGACCGCGACATCGGCAACGTCGCGGGGCGCGCCGATCCTGCCAAATGGAGACATGCCGGCCGCCACGGCGCGATCGCGCTCGGGAAGCAGGTCCGTGTCGGTGAAGCCAGGCGACAGCGCATTCACGGTGATGCCGCGCGGTCCGAGTTCACGCGAGAGCACACGGACGAATTGTTCGACGGCGCCCTTGCTGCCGAGATAGAGCGCCGTTTGCGTGAAGAACATCTTGGTGCCGCCGGTGGAGACCGCGATGATGCGGCCACCGTTTCGCACACGGCGCGCTGCTTCCTGAAGCACGAAGAAGGTGCCCTTGGCATTGGTGCCGAAGACATGGTCGAAATCGGCTTCGGTTGCCTCCGTCAGAGGCTTGATGACGGCGACGCCGACATTGGCAACCACGATGTCGATCGCGCCGAACTCACTCTCAGCCTCGTCAAACAGGCGATGAATATCCGAGACGCTTGATATGTCGGCCTGGACGGCGATCGCCTTTCCTCTCCTGCCGGCGATGGCGGCCACGACCTCGTCAGCGGCTTCGTGGTTGCCGACATAGTTGACGACGACGGCAGCGCCCTTGGAGGCGAGTCCTTCGGCGATGGCTCGCCCAATGCCGCGCGAACTGCCGGTGACGAGTGCGGTTTTGCCTTGCAAGGACTTGGGCATGATACGTTTCCTTCAATCATTCAGGCCCGTGCCGGTTTCATCTGACGGGTCCGCTAGTCGAGAAATAGGGCCATGCAACTGATCAGATAATGGCCTATTATCTGACTAGCTTGTTAATCTAGGGATACACAATGCGCGGTTCTGAATTCGCCGAGCTCAAGGCATTCGCCGCAATCGTGGAAGAGCGTAGTTTCGTCCGCGCCGCCGCCCGGCTGCGTGTTTCCCCGCCGGCGCTCAGCCAGTCGATTCGGCAACTGGAGGCTCGCATCGGCATCAGGTTGCTGAATCGCACGACGCGTAGTGTTTCACCCACTGGTGCCGGCGAGACGCTGTTTGCGCGCCTTGCCGTTGCGTTCGAAGAGCTGGAGGGCGCCGTAGCGGACATTCAAGCCGCGCGTGATCGGCCGGCGGGTTCGCTACGAATAAACGTGCCGCGTGTTGCCGCGGTGCGGTTCATCGGCCCGATCCTTGGCGACTTCCAACGCGCCTATCCTGATATCGCGCTGACCGTCATCGTCGACGATACGCTGACCGACATTGTTCGACGACGGTTCGATGCCGGAATCAGGCTTGGCGAGCGGCTGGAGAAGGACATGGTGGCAGTGAAACTGAGCGGGGATTTGCAGATGGCGGCGGTGGCCGCTCCCGTCTATCTCGAAAATCGGGCCATACCGCGCCATCCGCAGGAGTTGCATCAGCACCAATGCATAACATTCCAGTGGCCTGGTGGCGGCAACCTCTATCGATGGGAGTTCGCGCGCGGCAAACGGTCTCTGGAAATCGCCGTCGAGGGCAGCCTGACTGTTAACGACACCGAGCTGATGCTGAACGCGGCGCTGGGTGGAGCAGGCGTTGCCTACATGATCGACTATCAGGTCCAGTCCTGGATCAATGCGGGCAGGCTGATGAGATTTCTAGAGCCCTGGTCGCCCAGCTTTCCAGGCTTCTTCCTGTATCACCCGAGTTCGAGGCACGTCCCCCCGGCTTTGCGGGCATTTATCGACTTCGTCCGGGCAAGGAGTAGGGAATAAGGAACCCAGCTTGGGCAGATTCTACTCACAGTTTCCCCAAAAGCTCCGGCGTCGGCCAGCCGTCGACCGGCATGCCGAGCCGCATCTGTTCCTTGCGGATGGCTTCGCGGGTGTTGGTGCCCAGAATGCCGTCGACGGTGCCGACGTCATAGCCCCTGGCTTCGAGCTTGGTCTGCAATTCCTTCATCTGGTCGCCATTGAGCCCGGTTTCGGGATTGCGCGGGTCGAACTGCTTTGCCCCGGCCAGCCGGCTGGCGAAGTTGGCGGCGGTCAGCGCGTAGGTGAAGGACTGGTTCCATTCGAGATAGACGTCGAAATTGTCGTAGGCGAGGAAGGCCGGACCTTTGCGGCCCATCGGCAGCGCCAGGCCGGCCTTCAGGCCATTGTCGATCAGCGGCGTGCCATCGGGATTGGTGACGCCCCACGCGGCCCATTGAGACAGCGGCAGCTTGTTGGTGCGGCCGGTCTGCTCCCAGGGCATGTCCTCGGGCACGCGCACTTCCTCGATCCACGGCTGGTCGCGTTTCCAGCCGCGCGACAGCACCTTGTTGGCCGTGGTCATGATCACGTCGGGTACGCTGCGCCTGAGGTCGACGATGCCGTCGCCGTCGCCGTCGACGCCGCGCGCGAGATAGTCGGAAGGCAGGATCTGCGTCTGGCCGATCTCGCCGGCCCAGGCGCCGGTGACGTCGGCCGGAACGACGCCGCGATCGATCAGCGTCAACAGCGGCAGCAGTTGCGGCCGAAACAGCTGCGGGCGGCGGCAGTCATGCGACAGCGTCACCAAGGCGCTCAGCGTGTGGAAATCGCCCTGTACGGCGCCGAAATCGGTCTCCAGCCCCCAGAAGGCGGTGATGATCGGCGCCTGGACACCGAACTGCTGGTCGGCGCGCGCAAAGATTTCGGCGTATTTCTTCAGATTGGCCGCGCCCTGCTTCAGCCGGTAGGCCGAGATCATGCGGTTGGAGAACTGAATGAAGGTCTGGGCGAAGACGCCCTGGGCGCGGTCACGCGCGAGCACCTTGTCGTCGATGGTGGCGGCCTCCAGCGCGTTAAGGCCGACAGCGCCGACACCGGCTGCCTTGGCTTCCGCCGCCACGCCTTGCTTCCAGGTTTCGAAGTCGCCGCCGCATTCCTGCGCCGCCGCCGGCATCGCCGTAGCGCCGAGCAGCAGGGCCGCGAGCAGCCCGGAGCGCAGGCGGCTCTTCGACTGTTTCCGGCGTAAATATCCCAGTGGCTGCAGGTAGGTGCGCATGGGACGTCGAAAAGCAGGCGGTAGAGCCGGTGTCAACGGGTGTTCTGCCGCAGCCACTTTTTCCAGGCTGCCTCAGTGCCGTTGAAGACGTTGATATCGGACTTGCCGTTCATGCCGGGCACGATACCGGTTCCGGTGTATTGCCAGAAGGTGAAAGGGTGGCTGCCGTACTTCTGGCGGGGGTGGCCGGCCACCGAGCGCAGCCAGTAGGGATAGCCGCGGAAGGTCGCAAGGTCGTTATCGTCGAAGAAGTCGACCGAGGTGTAGATGATCGGCTTCTTGCCATAGTGCCGCTCGATCATCTCGAGAAAGGTGGTCATTTCGGCCCGCACCGTCGCTGAATCCGGGCGCAGCCGGCAGGTCGGCGATTGCGGGTTCCACTCCATGTCGAGCACCGGCGGCATGGCCGAGCGGTCGACGGGCACGTTCTGGATGAACCAGCGCGCCTGGGTGGCGGCAGGCGTGCAGAAATAGAAGAAATGGTAGGCCGCGCGCGGAATGCCATTGGCCTTGGTGCGCGACCAATGCTCGTTGAAATACTCGTCGAACCGGTCGCCGCCCTCGGTCGCCTTGATGAAGGCGAAGGAGATGCCGCTGGCCTTGGCCGTCGGCCAGTCGACCGAGGTCTGGTATTTGGAGACGTCGGTGCCGTGAACGGCATAGTTCCAAGGCGCGCCGCTATCCCATTCATGCGGCTTGGAGTCTTCGAAACGCGGTGCGCGCACGGCAACCGTCGGGCTGCTGGATGGCGACATCGAGGGCACGAGATCGCCGGCGGTCGAGCAGGCGGCCAGCAGCGTCAACGTGATGAGGGCCGCGAAACGGCGCATCGCATTTCCCGAGCCGGAATCAGCCGGTCGCTGTTGGGTTGTCGTTGCAGGTGCCCCTCAGGCGATCGCCCCACAGCATCGCCTGATACGCTATTTTCGTGCATGTCGTTGTTCCAAAACCGCTGCGCACTTTTGGGCGACATGCACCAGTGATCGCCGATCATGGTTGATAACAGGTTGATGGCGCTCGACAAGAACACCGATTTTGCGGAAGCAATGGCGGCAAATCGATGACATAAATCGGGCCGCAAGCCACGGGCAGCGGAAAAGCAGGGACGGAAAGATGCGGATCGCCGTGAAGATCATCAAATGGCTGCTCGGCCTGGTCGTGTTGGCCATAGCCGCCCTGTTTACCTGGCTCTACGTCGCGCCGCCCGAACTGATCCGCGTCGGTTCCGGCTATTCCGCCAAGATTGTCTGCTCGAATGTTTTTATCGCCGGCCGTGATCCCAATGAGGTGCTTGCCATCGACGTGCAGGCGCCCGGCCATCCGCTTCTCAGGCTGATGAAGGTGTCGGTCGACAAGAACAGGGGGACCGTCTCGGCCGGGCTGCTTGGCTTCCTCGGCAAGAGCGTTGCTGTTGCGCGCGCCGGCCTGGGTTGCGCCTCGGTTCCTGATGGCGACGTCGGCAAGGCACGGCGCACGTCAATCCCTGCCGAGGCGTCGGCGGCCACCAAGGGCGATCTGTGGCCCGAGGGAGATCGAGTCGATGCCTCGCAAAATCCCGAAATCAACAAGATCCTCGACGGTGCGGCGATGACCGGCATCGGCATGCGCGCCGTGGTGGTGGTCAAAAATGGCCGCATTGTTGCGGAGCGTTATGGCGACGGCTTTTCGGCGAAAACGCCGCTGCTGGGCTGGTCGATGACCAAGACAGTCAACGCCGCGCTCGTCGGCACGCTGGTCAAGGACGGCAAGATGGCGGTGACCAATCAGGGCCTGTTCGGCTCATGGAAGGCGGACGGCCGCGCCGCCATCAGCCTTGCCGATATGATGGCGATGTCGAGCGGACTCGAGTTCAACGAGGATTATGGCGACGTTGCCGATGTGACGCGCATGCTCTACCTCGAACCGGACATGGCGGGCTTCGCCGAGGCCAAGCCGCTGACCGGCGACGTCGGCAAGGTCTTTTCCTATTCGAGCGGCACGGCGGTGATGCTGTCGCGGCTGTGGCAGGATGCTATCGGCGACAAGGACAAGGCGCTGATGTGGCCAAGGGCAGCGCTGTTCGGGCCGCTCGGCATGCAAAGCGCGGTGCTCGAAACCGACGAGGAGGGTACCTTTGTCGGCTCATCCTACCTCTATGCCACGGGGCATGACTGGGCGCGGTTCGGCCAATTCCTGCTGCAGGGCGGCGTCTGGAACGGCAACCAGATCCTGCCGGCCGGTTTCGTCGACTGGATGCGCGAACCGGCACCGGCCTCGAAAGTCTACGGCAAGGGGCAACTTTGGATCGAAGCCCCGGGGGACGAAGGAAATCCCGGCGCCGGCGTCGCCGCCGGCCTGCCCAACGATACCTACTGGATGGAGGGCCATGACGGCCAGACGGTCGCCATCATCCCGTCGGAGCAACTGGTGGTGGTGCGGCTGGGGTTGACGCCGGCCAAGCTCGGCTACCGGCCGCAGGTGATGGTCGGCGCGCTGATGAAGGCACTGCGCTAGCTCCCTTTACCCTCCCCTTGATGGGGAGGGCGGGGGCGTAGCGCCGGGCGGGGTGCCTGGCACTTCACCCCTACCCGCGCCTTCAGCGCGACCTCCCCCATCGAGGGGGAGGTAAGAGTGCGCGATCTTGACGACCGCCAGCCAGGCATAGCCGCGATAAAGCGCGCGGAAACAGAAGCTTGCGCCGGTTCGCCGAGATTCCGATTCCAAGACTTCGCGCAATGATTCACGTGGGGTGACATGGAATTTCTTGAGCCAGCCGCGCAGCAATGTCCGGAACCAGTTGGGCAAGCCTTCCTGCTGGCCGAAATCGACGACATGCAGCGAGCCGCCGGGCGCGAGTGCCGCAAGGGCTGCCGAAACCGTCTTTTCCCAACCGGGGATCATCGACAGCGAATAGGACACGAAGATGCGGTCGAAGCGCTCGACGCCGAACAGCGTCTTGGCGTCGAAATCGGTGGCGTCGCCGCGCGCCAGCACGGCGCGGCCGGACAGGCCGTCGCGGCCGATCGCCTTGCTCGCCGTCTCCAGCATCTCGGCCGAGATGTCGAGGCCGTAGAGGCGGGCGTCGGGATAGCGGCGGGCGGCAAGCGCGATGTTGCGGCCGGTGCCGCAGCCAAGTTCGAGCACTCTGCCATTCGCCGGCACATCCAGCCCGGCTATCATCTGGTCGCGGCCAAGCAGATAGTATTTGCGGGTCAGGTCGTAGATATGGCGTTGCCAGCGATAGACGCCGTCCATCAGTTCGGCATGGTCGGCCGGCAGCTCGCTCGCGCTCATGCCGCGCGCTTCACATAGAGGTGGAAGCCGCCATAGATGGCCGAGCGGTCGCGGGCCGAACAGTCGCGCGAGGCCTCGTCCTCGTAGGTCCACTGGTCGAGCAGCGAGATCGAGACGCGGCCCGGCAGCAGGCTGGGCTCGGCGGCGGTACGGAAGATGACTCGGGCGCCGACCGAGGCGGTGCGGGTGATCTCCGACCAAAGGGCATTGAGCTGGTCGTTCGTCATCCAGTCCTGCGCGTCGAGCAGGACGAAACGATCGACGGTGCTTGCGTCCTTGCCGGCCAGAAATTCGATCAGATTGGCGTGGTGGATGCCGACGCGATCGACATTGTTGCGGATCGCCTTGTAGTTGGCCTCTTCTAGATAGGCGGGCAGGGCGGCCTCACCCGGATTGGGATAGCGACGGGCGAAGGCTTGCCAAGCGAAGTAGTTGTTCTTCAGCGGAAAATCGCAAGCGAGCTTTTCCAGCCGGGCCTTCAGCACGCTGGCCATCGAACCATCGCCCGAGGTGATCAGCGAATCGTACTGCGCCGGCGGAATGCCGAGGCCGAACAGCGAAGCCTTGCGCGAGGTAGCCCAGCGCAACAGCTTCTTGTCGAAGACCGGCGCCAGCTCTTCGTTGAAGAAGCGGCGCTGGTCGGCGAGGCTCTTCGACGCCATGATACCGGCGGGATCGACGCCGAAGAATTTGGCGATGCGGTGGCCCATGGCGATGAACAGGCCGAGCAGGCCGGTCTGGTAGAAATTGCGGTCGAAGACGGTGATGCGCCGGCGGCCGCGCCAGCTGCGACGCTCCCAATAGTGGCGGCTGACCGGGTCGAGATGCGGCGCGATGAAGCGGTCATAGGCTTGCGAATTGTGGTTGGTGTCGGCGGCGCCGAAGAAACGGAACAGATCGCCCTGCGAGGGCAGATGCCGCACCGCCTCCAGCTTCATCCGGTTCAAGGCGATGTGGGCGGCGTTGAGGTCGACCGCATCGACGCGTTCAGGCGAGCGGGTGAGGTAGGCGAGGATGTTGCAGCCGCCCGACGCTATGGTGACGACGCGGTGGCCCTGGCCAAGCTGCATGGCCTCCATGTCGACTTCAGGGTCTTCCCAGATCTGCGGATAGACGAGACCGGAAAACAGAAGCGCAAACAGCCGTTCGGAAAGGCCGGCCTTCGACAGCGGGCGGTTCTGGTAGACGGCCTTTCCAACTTCCTTGCCGCGGCGAAAAACGAGATCCGAGGAGACGTCCGTCATGGCAAAGTGATTCCCCATTTGCTTTGCCGCAAGCGGGTAACTCAGGGGCATGACAGGCGGGTGACAGCCTGTTGACGCGAGTTCAGGCCTTGCCAAATCCCCCCGGTGTCGGCGTCGTCAGGATGACGGCGTCGCCGGCGTCGAGCACGGTCTGGTCGCAGGCCTTCAGCGTCTCGACGCTGCCGTCCTGGCGGCGGACCTTGGTCGAGCCGACCTCGCCGTCACTGCCGCCATCGAGGCCTTGCGGCGGGCGGTTGCGGTGCGAGGACAGGATGGCGCATTCCATCTTTTCGAGGAAGCGGATGGTGCGCCTGGTGCCGTCGCCGGCGCTCCATTTGCCCTTGCCGCCGGAACCTTCGCGGATGTGGAAATCCTCGAGCATGACGGGAAAGCGCAGTTCCAGCACCTCAGGGTCGGTGAGGCGCGAATTGGTCATGTGGGTGTGGACGCCGGATGTGCCGGCAAAGCCGCGGCCGGAGTTCATCCGGCCTGCCGGCGAGCCGGAGCAGATGGTCTCGTAATACTGGTACTGCTTGTTGCCGAAGGTCAGGTTGTTCATCGTGCCTTGCGCATTGGCCATGGCACCCATGGCGCCGAACAGCGCGTTGGTGACGTGCTGCGAGGTCTCGACATTGCCGGCGACGACGGCGGCGGGGTAGGCGGGCTTCAGCATCGAGCCTTCGGGGATGATGATGTTGATCGGCCGCAGGCAGCCGGCATTCATCGGGATCATGTCCTCGACCATGACACGGAAGGCATAGAGCACGGCGGCGCGGGCGACGGGCTCGGGCGCGTTGAAATTGTTCTTCTCGACCTTCGAGGTGCCGGTGAAGTCCACGGTCGCCTCGCGCTTTTGCCGATCGACGGTAATCTTCACCTTGATCACCTGGCCGGTGTCGGTCGGGTATTCGTACTCGGAACTATCGGGCAGCCGCTCCAGCACGCGGCGAACGCTTTCGGCGGCGTTGTCCTGGACATGGCCCATATAGGCTTCGACGACATCGAGGCCGAAATGGCCGACCATCTTGCGCAATTCCGCCACGCCCTTTTCGTTCGCGGCGATCTGCGCCTTGAGGTCGGCGATGTTCTGGTGCGGGTTGCGGGCGGGGTAGGGGTGGTCGGTGAGCAGCGTTTGCAACTCCGCCTCGCGGAATTTTCCACGATCGACGACCCGGAAATTGTCGAACAGCACGCCTTCCTCGTCGACCGTGGTGGCAAGCGGCGTCATCGAGCCGGGAGCCGTGCCGCCAATGTCGGCATGGTGGCCGCGCGAGGCTACGTAGAAGATTACTTCCTCCCCCCTTGAGGGGGAGGTGGCGGCGGAGCCGCCGGAGGGGGTCGTTGCGGCAGTGCTCGACGCTCTTGTGGTGCCTTCTGAGAGGACCCCACCCGGCCGCTGCGCGGCCACCCTCCCCTCAAGGGGGAGGGAAAACACCGGCGTCACCACCGTGATATCAGGCAAATGCGTGCCGCCATTATAGGGGGCGTTCAGCGCAAAGACGTCGCCGGGATGGATGTCGCCGGAGTTCAGCCGGATGATGGTTTCGACCGAGCGGTCCATGGAGCCGAGATGCACCGGCATGTGCGGCGCGTTGGCGACCAGCGCTCCATGACGGTCGAAGACGGCGCAGGAAAAGTCCAGCCTTTCCTTGATGTTGACGGAATAGGCGGTGTTCTGCAGCGTGACGCCCATCTGCTCGGCGATCGACATGAAGAGGTTGTTGAAGACCTCCAGCATCACCGGATCGGCTTCGGTACCGAGGGCAGCCGTGCGAACTTTCCGTTCCGTGCGGCGAATGACGACGTGATTGAGGTTGGTGATTTCGGCCTGCCAGCCCGGCTCGACGACGATGGTCTGGTTCGGCTCGATGATCAAAGCGGGGCCTGGGACCAGATTGGATGGGCGCAGGTTTTCGCGGCGATGGATGCCGGCCTCATGCCAGCGGCCCTCGGTGTAGATGCGCCGCGTTCCCGACGCACCCGCTTCAACCCTTGCCGGTCCGGCGGGCGCAACGGCTTCGGCCGTGGTCTCGACGATCTCGGCGCCTTCCACGCCAACGGTCTCGACGATCATCGGCTTGTCATCATAGACGAACCCGAACTGCGCCTTGTGGGCGATTTCGAAATCGCGCCTGGCCTGGAAGATCGAGTCGCCTTCGAAATTCACCGGCAGCGTGGTGTCGGTGCCGTCATAGCGGATGTGCAGCACCGGCTTTGCCGCAATCTTGTCCTCGGCGATGCCTTGCGCTGCCAATTCGGCGATGACGGCTTTTTTCAACGTGCCGATGAGGCTGCCCATCTGGGTCCTGGATTCTTCGGCAAGCGGCTTCAGGAGCGCCTGCTGGCGCGACGCGAAAACCGACGACAGGCCGATACCATAGGCTGAGAGCAGACCGGAGAAGGGGTGGATCAGTACCGCCTCCATGCCGAGCGCGTCGGCAACCAGGCAGGCATGCTGGCCGCCGGCGCCGCCAAAACAGTTCAAGAGATATTCGGTGACATCGTAGCCGCGCTGCACGGAGATCTTCTTGATAGCATTGGCCATGTTTTCCACCGCGATGGTAACGAACCCTTCGGCGACGGCTTCCGGCGTGCGGCCATCGCCGATTTCGACGGCCAGCGCAGCGAATTTTTTGCGCACGGCGGCCACATCGAGCGGCTGGTCCTGGCCTGGGCCGAAAATTGCCGGGAAGAAATCGGGCTGCAGCTTGCCCAGCATGACATTGGCGTCGGTGACGGCCAGCGGGCCGCCGCGCCGGTAGGCGGCGGGGCCAGGATTGGCGCCGGCGGAATCCGGGCCGGCGCGGAAACGGCCGGCTTCGTAGTGCAGGATCGAGCCGCCGCCGGCAGCGACGGTATGGATGCGCATCATCGGCGCACGGATGCGCACGCCGGCGACCTCGGTGTCGAAGGCGCGCTCATACTCGCCGTCATAATGGGCGACGTCGGTCGAGGTGCCGCCCATGTCGAAACCGATGACTTTCTCGAATCCGGCGAGTTTCGCCGTCTCGACCATGCCGACGACACCGCCGGCCGGGCCGGACAGCAGCGCGTCCTTGCCCTGAAACATGTCGGCGGCGGTAAGCCCGCCCGACGACATCATGAACATCAGGCGAGGGTTCTCCCTCCCCCTCGAGGGGAGGGTGGCGGCGAAGCCGCCGGGTGGGGTCGCCGCGGCAGTGCTCGACGCTTTGGTGGTGCCTCCTGAGAGAACCCCCTCTGTCGGCTTTGCCGACTGCCCTTCGCTATGGCTCCGGGCGTTCGTCGCTGAAAAAGCCAAATCGTTGGCTTTTTCTCGGCCTTTGGCCGACCGCTCCTCACCCCCCACAAGTGGGGAGATTGGCGTCGCGCCCAGTTCTCCCGCCACCCTTTGCACATAGCGCGACAGGATCGGCGACAGATAGGCATCGACCACGGTGGTGTCGCCGCGGCCGACCAGTTTGATCAGCGGCGAGACTTCATGGCTGACCGAGACTTGGCTGAACCCGATCTTGCGGCAGACTTTCGCCACCGCCTTCTCGTGGTCGGGATATTTCCAGGCATGCATGAAGACGATGGCCACCGCATCGATGCCGTCGGCCTTCGCCTGTTCGATGGCGGGCCGGCAGGCGGCGATGTCGAGCAAGCGCTCGACCTCGCCATTGGCGCGCACACGCTCGTCGATCTCGATGACTCGCTCGTAGAGCTGTTCGGGAAGGATGATCTCCTTGGCGAAGATGTCCGGCCGCGCCTGATAGGCGATCTTCAGCGCGTCGCGAAAGCCCTTGGTGATGAGCAAAAGCACACGGTCGCCCTTGCGCTCCAGCAGCGCATTCGTGGCAACGGTGGTACCCATCTTGACGTCACCGACCAGGCCCGGAGGAATAGCGGTGCCGGATTTCAGCCCCAGAAGCTCGCGGATGCCGGCTATGGCCGCGTCGGGATAGGCTTCGGGATTTTCCGACAGGAATTTCCTGGGATGCAAACCGCCTTGCGGATCACGTCCGATCACGTCGGTAAAGGTGCCGCCGCGGTCGATCCAAAAATCCCATTTCTTGTCCACGCAGAACTCCGGCATTGCATTTGGGTCCAGACTGTTAGTTCGGCATCGCCCGGCCCGCAATCGGTAGTGCGCGGATGTTACATCAGGAAACGCAACGTTACGAAACTCATGGCCGTTTGATGCATTTTGCCTTCGACCGTTCACCGCAACGTGAGCGTGTGTTGAAGGAGAGATGTCATGAAAAAGCTCATTCTTGCTTCCGTTTCCGCCCTGGCCCTGTTCGGCGTTGCCGCCTGCAGCGACAGCGGTACGGATAACACCACCACCCAGAGCACCAATCCGCCAGCCGCCGAGCCCATGAAGCCGGCGACGCCGGATGCACCGAAGCCTGCAGAACCGGCTCCGGCAACACCTGCTCCTGCCCCCGCGCAGTAGCAGCAGTCCCGGTCACTTTGACGTGACGAGAGAGGAGGCCGGCTCCGCGCCGGCCTTCCTGCGTTTAGGTCGATTCGGGGCTCAAGGGCCTTGAACCGGCTCTTTTCTACGGTTTGGGATCTGGCGCGTCGGTTGCTTGCGCAAATCGATCCACTCTGCGGCGCTGTCTTGGCTTGATAGCAATGGCCGGCGGCCCTAATAAGCGCTCATGTCGATTTGGGATCGCCTCGGCGACTTCATCAACCGCGTTTCATCTTCAGCCACGTCCGGTGTAGCCGATGTGGTCGAGGCCGTGCGCACGGTTTTCTCCGGTGACGCTGATCTGCGCCGGCGCGTCGCCTTCTCTGTGGCGATGATTGCGCTGTCGGCCAAGATGGCCAAGGCCGATGGCATCGTCACCCAGGACGAGGTTCGCGCGTTCCAGGAAATATTTGAGGTGCCGCGAGAACAGACCCGCAATGTGGTGCGGCTTTACGATCTGGCCAAGCGCGACGTCGCCGGGTTCGAGACCTATGCCGAGAGTATGGCGCAGATGTGCGGCTCGGGCCATTCGAACTGCGTCATGCTGGAAGACATACTCGACGGTCTGTTCCATATCGCCAAGGCGGACGGGCTGGTGCATGAGCGCGAAGGGATTTTCCTGCACCGTATTGCCGAGATTTTCCGCATCGACGAGGTGCACTACGAGGCCATCATGGCCAGGCACGTCAATCTCGGCGCCGGCGATCCCTATATCGTGCTCGGCATTGAGCGCGGCAAACCGTTCGAGGAGGTCAGGAAGCGATACCGCAAGCTGGTCTCCGACAATCATCCGGACCGGCTGATCGCGCGCGGCCTGCCGCAGGAATTCATCAAGATTGCAACGACCAGGGTCGCGGCGATCAACGCGGCCTATGAAATGATCGAGCGGGGCCTCAGGCACGCATGAGCGGCTTCCCGCCCGACGAGCCAAGCGCGGAGGTCAGGGTATCGCCGAATTTCGGCCCGCGGCGCGAAACGCTCAGGCCCGACATGATCGTGCTGCACTATACCGGCATGGCGACGGGTGCTGCCGCCGAAGCCTGGTTGTGCGACCCCGCAAGCGAAGTCTCGTCGCACTACCTCGTCCATGAGGATGGCCGCATCATCCAAATGGTGCGCGAAAGCGACCGCGCCTGGCACGCCGGTGCAAGTTCCTGGTTCGGTCGTCGCGACATCAACTCCTGTTCGGTCGGCATCGAAATCGTCAATCCCGGCCATTCGCTCGGCTATTCGGCCTTTCCCAAGCGGCAGGTGGAAGCGGTGATCGGGCTTTGCCTTGGTATCATCGAACGCCATTCCATTGCGGCGCAAAGGGTGCTTGCCCATTCCGACATCGCGCCGGGGCGCAAGATCGACCCGGGCGAGAAATTCCCCTGGAAGGCGCTGTTTGCGGCCGGGGTCGGCCATCTCGTGCCTGCGGCGCCGGTCCGGCGCGGCGCGGCGCTGAAAGCCGGCGATACCGGCGCCGAGGTCGAGACACTGCAGTCGATGCTGGCGCTCTATGGCTATGGCGTCGAGATATCAGGTGTCTTCGACCGCCAGACCGAAATCGTCGTCGAAGCTTTTCAGCGGCATTTCCGACCGCGCCTGGTGGATGGTGTCGCCGACGGCTCTACGTCTAGCACGCTGCAAAGCCTGCTGACTTCCCTTACGTCAGTTGCCTCTAAATAATCTTTTTCTGATATTCAAGTTACAGCCTGTCACTGAAAGTGAATTGCCTCGCCTTGTTCGACACAAATTCCGCCCTCAAAGGCGGTTCGTGCAAGTTATCGGACCTCCAGCCCCCCGGATGCTCCGATATTGATTAGGCGTTGCTGCGTGAAGATCTTCGCGCGGCCAAACAGAACGGGACCACATGCAGAAATTGACCGTTGTAACGGCAGCTATTGCTGCCGGCGTAATGACTTTTACCTTCAGCACGGCCGATGCCGCACCACTGAGCCAGAGGGCAGACCAGGGCTTCATCGCCGCACCCGCCAAGGCCACCATGACGAAAGCAAACCCGAAAGCAAAAAGAGCAACCACCGCGAATGTGCGCAAAGCAGCCGTGGTGAAGGCCAGAAAAGCCACGGCCAAGAGGCATTTTAAGCGCAACAGGAAGAGCGTCGACCTGACGACGACCGCATCGATCCGCCCAAGCACCGCTGCGGAGTCGACTGCGGCAGCCGCGCTTGGCGACCAGTATTCGGCAATCATTGCCCGCTATGCTGCGGCCGAAGGCGTGCCGGTGTCGCTGGCCCAGGCGGTCATCAAGATCGAGAGCAACTACCGGCCGAACATCGTCGGCAGCGCGGGTGAAATCGGCCTGATGCAGATCAAGCCGGCAACGGCGCGGATGATGGGGTATAGCGGCTCGGCCAAGGGTCTATTCGATCCCGACACCAACATCAAATACGGCATGAAGTACCTTGCCATGGCGCGCAATCTCGGCGGCGGCACCACCTGCGGCACGATCCTGAAATACAATGCCGGCCATGCCGCGACGCGGATGAACCCGGTGTCGGCGGCCTATTGTGGCAAGGTCAAGGTGCAGTTGGCGGCATTGGGATCGCCGGCATAAGTCTGCTTTTTCATTTGCGTTTTGGAACGTGAACCCCTTTATACGCTCTGCCAGCTGGCCGGGCGGCCGCACCCGCAAAGCCGAAAGGCTGCGGGTGAGGAAAGTCCGGGCTCCATGGAAACACGGTGCCGGTTAATGGCCGGCGGGGGCGACCCCAGGGAAAGTGCCACAGAAAGCAAACCGCCACGATTTATCGGGGCAAGGGTGAAAGGGTGGGGTAAGAGCCCACCGCGCGACTGGCAACAGGAGCGGCACGGTAAACCCCACCGGGAGCAAAACCGAATAGGGACGGTGCGAGGGGAAACCTTCGAGGGCTGTTTCCGGCTCACCGTCCGGGTAGGTTGCGTGAGGCGCATGGCAACATGCGCCCAAGATGAATGGCCGCCACGTTCTCGCCCCGAAAGGGGCGAGGGCCATACAAAACCCGGCTTACAGGCCAGCTGGCAATTTCTCCCCCATATCGCGATTAATCCTTTGGATCAGCAGTCTGCGCCTTCGGGCGCAGCTGGCGATTCAGGTGCTTGAGCGATTGAATCAAGTACGCATGCTGGGGTCGAGACAAACGCATTTGAAGCTGGTACGATTTAATCGTACCATGATTGTCATGGTTTGATCAGGAGCGCATCATGGGTCACGTCGACAAACGCAGCATCACGCTTTCGCCGGAACTGGCGGCGGCGGTCGACGATGTCGTGGCCGCCGGCGAATATGCCTCGGCCAGCGAAGTCATCCGTGATGCGCTGCGGCAATGGAAAGACCGCCGCGATCTTCTCGGCTACACGGTCGAGGAATTGCGCAGGCTGGTTCAGGAGGGGATCGACAGCGGACCGGCGGTGGACGGCCAGCCCTTCATGGACCGGCTGCGAGCCAAATATCACAGGATGTCGGAAGCTGCAGGCTCGGAAGAGTGAAATATCGGCTGCTTCCTCAGGCGATATCAGATGTCGAAGGCATCGGTGACTACATTGCGGAACATAGCCCAAAGGGAGCCATGCGCCTTGTGGACGCTTTGGAGAGGCGCTGGACACTGCTCACCTTGCACCCGTTCTCAGGTGCGCCGCGCGATGATATCGCGCCCGGCATTCGTCATCTGATCGTCGGCGAATATGTCACTCTGTATCGCATGGGCGAAGACGCGATCGAGATCGTCCGCGTTTTGCACGGCAGGCGCGATATTGGCGCCGATGACTTGGTGCCTAACCGCCAGCTCAGATGCCGATCTTGTCCAGCGATGCCTCGATCGCCTGCCAGAGTTCTTCCACCGGCTCGCAGCCCACCGACAGGCGCACGAAGCCGGGCGGAACCGAATCTCCTCGCTTGGCCCGCCGCTCGGCGGAGGTGTGGACACCCCCGAACGACGTTGCCGCCTGCATCAGCGTGCAGTTGTTGATGAAATCCTCGGCCTTTTCCTGGGAGAGGAGTTCGAAGGACATGAGGAAGCCGAAGCGCTCCATCTGCGCCCGGGCGAGGTTGTGCGACGGGTCGCCCTCCAGCCCGGGGTAGCGCAAGCCGCTAACGGCGCGATGGTTTTTCAGGCGCTTCGCGATCACCTCGGCAGAAGAACACATGCGGTCGAAGCGTACCTCCAGCGTCTCCAGGCCGCGATGCACCAGCCAAGCCTCGAACGGGCCGGGAATGCCGCCCGCGGTCTCGCGCCAGCCGGTGACGTCCGCGATGATGTCTGGATTGCGGCTGGCGACATGGCCGAACAGCACGTCGGAATGCCCGTTGGCCGCCTTGGTGTCGGCAGCAACGACGATGTCGGCGCCGAGATCGAGCGGGCGCTGGCCGAACGGCGTCATCGTGGTGTTGTCGACGACGACGATCGCGCCCGCTTGGTGCGCGGCCTCGGCGACCGCTGTGATGTCGCAAATGTCCAATCGCGGATTTGACGGGGTTTCAACGTAGACAAGGCGGTAGCCGCCGAAGCCGCCGTCGAGGAATGTAGCTGTCGGCCGCAGATCATAGGCGACGCCGAAGGGCTTGAGGAAACGTTCGGCCAGCGCGCGTGTGGCATGGTAGCCGTCCGAAGGCAAAAGCACGCGGTCGCCGGATTTCAACAGGCCGAAAAACACCGCCGAGATTGCCGCCATTCCTGAGGGGAAGCCGACGCATGGCGCGTCTTCGAGATGCGCCAGCATGTGCTCGACTGCATCCCAGGTGGCGTTGCTGTAACGGCCGTACTGACTGTAGCCGGCGCCGTCGCCCGGGTTGTGGAAAATAGCGGCCATGGTCAGCGGCAATGGGATGGGGTCGCCTTTGGCAAGTCCGTCGCGACGCAGATGGGCAAGGGAGGCCGCGCGGGACCTGGCTGTTTCGGACATGGATTTCTGACCTTGTTGCTCAGCGAAAAGACTGACGACGCTATTCGCGGCAGTGATGCGCGGCAAGCCGCTTCCGCTTGGGCCAGCCCGCTCTAAACGGTTCGTTAGGCTTAATGGGAGATAAAGACGGGAGTGTTGTCAGAGCTGCTCTCACCGGTTGTGGCGCGCGCGTATGTGAAGCCTGTTCCCGTTGACGCCCATAGTGCCCCATGATATCCCATCTCGATACCAAAGCCTTCGTTCCGCGTCAGGGTAAAGCGTACGCCAATCGGGCAGCCGCGGCGGCTGTTCGTTTGCGGCGTTTTGCCGCTGGGAGCGAAGCGGATTTTCGGCAGGGGACGCGCTTCGGCGCGGACGAAAACATGGAGAGGGGTGCGGCGGCGGAAGCGGCTGCAGCGTGTCATGGACCGGTTTCTGTCAAGCGCGGTGAACAGGATCGATGCGAAGGGGCGGGTCTCCGTTCCGGCGCATTTCCGCGCGGTCGTGCAGAAGCGCGGCTATTCGGAACTCTATGCGCTGCGCGGCCTGGACGTGCCTGCGATGGATGTCGGCGGGCTCGATCTGCTCGACCGCTACGAGCAGCGCATCGCGCTGGAAGACCCTTTTTTGCAGACGGCGGACGATATGTCGTTCTTCTGCCATGGCGACGGGACGTTCCTGAAGCTCGATCAGGATGGCCGCATCACGATGAGCGATTTCATCCGCGAGCATACGGGCATCACGAGCGAAGTGGCCTTTGTCGGCCGTGGCAATTTCTTTCAAGTTTGGGAGCCTGGACGGCTGGCCGCCTATGGGGCGCAGGCGCGCGCTCGGCTTTTGCAGCTTCGGCAGGGGACGAAGGCTCACGAGGCCAAGGCTGGGGAGCGGCCGGAATGATGGCGGATCACGGCGATGATCTCAGCGCCGTTGGCGGACCGGTCCGCCACATTCCGGTCCTCCTCGCCGAAGTGCTGGAGGCGCTCTCACCCAAAGCCGGCGATGTGATCGTCGACGGCACGTTTGGCGCCGGCGGCTACACCAAGGCGATCTTGGCGAGCGGCGCCTCGGTGGTGGCGATCGATCGCGATCCCGATGCGATTGCCGCCGGGCGCGGCCTGGAACAGCAATCCGGCGGCAGGCTAAGGCTGGTGCAGGCGCCATTTTCGACGCTGGACGAGCAGGTCGAAAGCGCCGACGGCGTTGTCCTCGACATCGGCATTTCCTCCATGCAGGTCGACCAGCCCGAGCGCGGCTTTTCGTTCCGCACCGACGGCCCGCTCGACATGCGCATGGCGCAGGCGGGCTTGAGTGCTGCCGACGTCGTCAATTCGTTCAAGATAGGCGACCTTGCCCGCATCTTCGGCTTCCTCGGCGAAGAGCGGAATGCCGGCCGCATTGCCCGCATGATCGAGTCACGCCGCGAAAAACGTCCGTTCGAGCGCACGCTCGATCTCGCCGACGCCATCGAAACGCATATCGGCCGCGCGCCGAAGGACAAGATTCATCCGGCCACCCGCGTCTTCCAGGCGCTGCGCATTTTCGTCAATGACGAGCTGGGCGAATTGGCCAAAGCCCTAATGGCATCCGAGCGGGTATTGAAGCCCGGCGGGCGGCTTGCTGTGGTGACGTTCCATTCGCTGGAAGACCGCATCGTCAAGCGGTTCATCGCCGACCGCGCCGACGTCGCCACCGGCTCACGTCATTTGCCCGAGGCGCATGCGCGCACCGCGACCTTCCGCAAGGCCGGTGGCGGCGTGACGGCAGGCGATGCGGAGGTCGCTGCCAATCCGCGGGCGCGCTCGGCCAGGCTGCGCGCCGCCATCCGCACCGAGGCGCCGGCGCGCGCCGGGGATCTCACCATTTTCGGCCTTCCAAAACTTCCCGGCATCCAGGCGCCGCGAGAGAGGTGAATACGTGTTTCGAACCAGCGACATAGTCCTGATCGCCGTCATGGTCTCGGCCGCGGCTCTGACCTACAAGGCCAAGCGCGAGGCCGAGGAACAGCTGGCTTCGGTGCAGAAGATCGAGGCGCAGATCCGCTATGAGGAGGACACGATCGACCTGCTCAAGGCCGACTGGAGCCTGCTGACCCAGCCGTCGCGCCTGCAGAAGCTGGCTGAAATCTACAAATCGCAGCTCGCACTCGAGCCGGTCAATGCGCGGCAGATCGTCGGGCTCGACGACCTGCCGGCAAAACCGCTCAACATCGAGGACCTGTCGTCGCAGCGGCTTGGCGGCATGGCCGACAATTCCGGCAAAGGACCAGCCGACAAGGATCCCGTGGTGACCGGAGCCATCGTCCAATGATCGCTGGATTTCCAATGCGCGCCAAACTTCCGTCGGTCGGCAAATTGCTGAAGCGCCGCGCACGGACCGGCGAGGACGGCTCCATCGTGGTCGAAGGCGCGCGCAAGGCGACCGGCGGCAAGGCCAAGACCCGCATCGTGATGACGATGGCGGTGTTCTTCGGCATTTATTCGACCATCGCCGGGCGGCTGGTCTATCTCGGTTTCCAGTCCCCCGACATGTCGAATGGGCCGCAAAGCCGGGTGACGGCGTCGCGTCCCGACATCGTCGACCGCAACGGCGAGGTGCTGGCGACCGACATCAAGACGGCATCGCTGTTTGCCGAGCCGCGCCGCATCGTCGATGCCGACGAGGCGATCGAAAAGCTGTCGACCATTCTGCCAGATATCGACCCCGAGCAGACCTATCACAAGCTGAAGAGCGGCGCCGGCTTCGTCTGGCTGCAGCGGCAGCTGACGCCCAAGCAGCAGGCCGACATCATGCAGCTCGGCATTCCCGGAATCGGCTTTCGCACCGAAAAGCGCCGCTTCTATCCGGCCGGCGTGACCTCGTCCTACATTGTCGGCCTCACCAACATCGACAATCAGGGCATCTCCGGCATGGAGAAATACATTGACGAGCAGGGCCTGAGCGACCTGCAGGCCTCAGGCCTTGCGATCGCCAAGGATCTGAAGCCGGTTCAGCTGTCGATCGACCTGCGCGTCCAGCATGTGGTGCGCGACGAGATTGCCGCCGGCCTCGAGCGCTATCGCGCCATGGGCGCCGGCGCCGTCGTGCTCAACATCAAGACCGGCGAAGTGGTGGCGATGGCCTCGGTGCCGGATTTCGATCCGAACAATCCCTTCAATGCGCAGGACAAGGATCGGCTGAACCGCATGTCGGCCGGCCTCTACGAGATGGGCTCGACCTTCAAGAGCTTTACCTCGGCCATGGCGCTCGATTCCGGCAAGGCGAATATGAACAGCCGTTTCGACGCCTCGCATCCGATCCGGGTCGGCCATCAGGCCATCCACGATTTCCATGGCAAGAACCGCGTGCTGTCATTGCCGGAGGTGTTCCTTTACTCCTCCAATATCGGATCGGCCCGTGAGGCCGAAATGGTCGGCATCGAGGGGCACCGCGAATTCCTGCATCGCCTTGGCCTTCTGGACAGGATGCAGACCGAACTGCCTGAGGTCGCGCGCCCGACCGAACCGAAGGTCTGGAAACAGGTCAACTCCTTCACCATCGCCTTCGGCCATGGTGTGTCGACGACGCCGCTGCAGGCCGCCGTCGGCTGCGCGGCGCTGATGCAGGGCTATTTGATCCCGCCGACTTTCCTGGTCCGCAGCGAGCAGGATGCCATGGCGGTGGCCAAGAGAGTGGTCAGCGAAAAGACTGTGGAGGGCATGCGCTACCTCTACACGCTCAATGCCGAGAAAGGCTCGGCCAGAAACGCCAGGGCCCCCGGCTACCGCGTTGGCGGCAAGACCGGAACCGCCGAGAAGGTGATCAATGGCCGCTACTCGAAGGAACTGAATTTCAACACCTTCGTCGCCGCCTTCCCGATGGACGATCCGCAGTATCTGGTGTTTACGATCGCTGACGCTCCGCACCCGGAAAAGCCAGGAATGACCGACGTTGCCGCCAACAATGCGGGTGTCATGGCCGGAAACATCATCAGGCGGGCAGCCGCCATGCTTGGCGTGAAGCCAGATTTCAGCCATGAAAATGGCGCAACGCTGGTTTCCTATCAGTGATTCTTAGGGCGCGCCGGCAACTGCGCGCCATTTTGTTGAGATAAACGGGGTTCGATGCACCTGAGAGATTTAGCCGGTATCCTGCCTGTCGAGGGAACATCTTCCCGCGATGTGGAGGTAACCGGGATTTCGTCGGATTCCCGCACGGTCAAGACCGGCGTGGTCTTTTTCGCGCTCGCCGGCAGCAAGGCGGATGGTTCGGCCTATGCCGCCGATGCGGCAAAGCGCGGCGCAGCGGCGGTTGTCGTTGGCAACGCCAGCGCCGTTTCCGGCCTGTCCGTCCCGGTGCTCAGCGTCGACGACCCACGCCTGGCGCTGGCGCTGAGCGCGGCACGTTTCTTCGGCAGCCAGCCGGAGACCATGGTTGCGGTTACCGGCACCGCAGGCAAGACCTCGGTCGCCGCCTTCACCAGGCAGATCTGGGAGCAGGCCGGCTTTGCCGCCGCGTCCATTGGCACCACCGGCGTGGTGGCGCCGGGCCGCAACGACTACGGTTCGTTGACCACACCCGATCCAGTGGCTTTGCACCAGTTGCTCAAGGAATTGGCGGAGGCCGGCGTCACCCACGCCTCGATGGAGGCTTCCAGCCATGGTCTCGACCAGCGCCGCCTTGATGGCGTCAAGCTCGCCGCGGGCGGTTTCACCAATCTCGGCCGCGACCATATGGACTATCATCCGACGGTCGAGGACTACCATCGCGCCAAATTGCGCCTGTTCGACACGCTGCTGCCGAAAGGCGCGCCAGCGGTCATCTTTGCCGACGATCCGTGGTCGGCGCCGACCATCCAGGCTGCGCAGGCCGCCGGGCTCAAGGTGCTGACGGTCGGCCGCCATGGCGATTTCCTGCGCCTGAAGCGGGTCGAGCACGAGCGCCACCGCCAGCGCGCCGAGGTCGAAGCCGACGGCGTGCTCTACGAGATCGACCTGCCGCTCGCAGGTGACTTCCAGATCGCCAATGCCCTGGTTTCGGCCGGGCTGGCCATTTCCACTGGAACGCCGGTCGCCAAAGCTTTGATGGCATTAGAGAAACTTCAGGGGGCACCGGGACGGCTCGACCTTGTCGGCGCCACCGCCAATGGCGCGCCCGTCTATGTCGACTATGCCCACAAGCCGGATGCGCTGGAAAATGTACTGGCCGCCGTGCGCCCATTCACCACCGGCCGCGTCATCGTCGTGTTCGGCTGCGGCGGCGACCGCGACCGGGGCAAGCGGCCGATCATGGGCGGAATCGCCACGCGGCTCGCCGATGTCGTCATCGTCACCGACGACAATCCGCGCTCGGAAGTGCCGGAAACGATCCGTGCCGCGATCCTGGCAGCCGCACCCGGCGCCATTGAAATCGGCGACCGCCGCAAGGCGATCCACGAAGCGGTCGCCATGCTGAAAGCGGGCGATACGCTGATCGTTGCAGGCAAGGGCCATGAAGAGGGCCAGACCATCGGCGCCGAGACTTTTCCGTTCTCCGACCACGAAGAAGTCCGGTCGGCGCTGCGGGAGCGGGCCGCATGAGCGTGCTCTGGACTTCCGAGGCGCTGGTCGACGCCATGGGCGGTCGGCCGCTCGGGCCGATGCCGGAGGGAATTTCGGGGATCTCGATCGACAGCCGCAGCCTGCAGCCGGGCGACGCCTTCTTCGCCATCAAGGGCGAGGCGATGGACGGCCATGACTTCGCGACCGCGGCGATCAAGGCCGGCGCCGGCGTTCTGGTCGTCGCCGAGGGCAAATTGCCGTCGCTTGGGCGGCTGACGGCGCCGATGATCGTCGTGCAGGATGTGCTGGCAGCACTGGAGAAACTCGGTGTTGCCGCCCGCGCCCGTTCCAGCGCAAAAATCATCGCGGTGACCGGATCGGCCGGCAAGACCACCACCAAGGAGGCGCTGCGTCATGTGCTGTCGGCCGTCGGCACGGTGCATGCTTCGGCGCAGTCCTTCAACAATCATTGGGGCGTGCCGCTGACGCTGGCGCGCATGCCCGGCGATTGCGACTATGCGGTGTTCGAGATCGGCATGAACCATCCCGGCGAGATCCGGCCGTTGGTCAAGATGGTCCGGCCACATGTGGCCATCGTCACGATGATCGCCGCCGCGCATCTCGGCTTCTTTAGAAATCTCGACGAGATCGCCAAGGCCAAGGCCGAGATTTTTGAAGGCATCGAGCCCGGCGGTGCGGCCTTGCTCAACCGCGACGATGCGCGCTGGAAGCTGCTCGACAAGATGGCGCGGGCCGCCGGCGTCGAACATGTCTTTGGCTTCGGCGAGAATGCACGGTCGACTTACAAGCTGACCAAATGCGAGCTGCATGCCGGTCATTCCGATATCACCGCCAGGATCGGCGGTCAGGATGTCGTTGCCCGGATCGGCGCGCCTGGCCGCCACATGGTGCAGAATGTGCTCGCCGTTCTTGGCGCGGCGCATCTCGTTGAAGCTGACATCACAAAGGTGGCGGAAGCGCTGGCCGATCTCTCTGCGGAGCGTGGCCGTGGCAAGCGCCATGTCCTGCGCCATCCTAAGGGACCGATCACACTGATCGACGAGAGCTACAACGCCAATCCGGCCTCGATGGCTGCTGCCATGGCGCTGCTCAACGCGACGCCTGTCACGGGCGAGGGCCGGCGCATCGCCGTGCTCGGCGACATGCTCGAGCTCGGCGACCATTCGGCCAAGCTGCATGCAGCCCTGGCCGAATTGATCGTCGGGACCGGCACGCACACGGTCTTTCTCGGCGGCCCGGAAATGCGGGCGCTGGCAGACATCCTGCCCGACGAGATCAAAGCGGAATACCGCGCCGGCGCCGAGGAATTGAAGCCGCTGTTGTTGTCGACGCTGAAGGCCGGCGACGTTGTGATGATCAAATCGTCGAAAGGCATCGGCTTTTCAAAGCTGGTCGAGGCCTTGCTCGGCAAATATCCGGCGGAAGCCGCAGGCACGAAACAGAACTAGTCCGGGGGACGGAATCGCATGTTTACATTGCTCGTCGATTTTGCGGACAAGGTCTCGGTCTTCAATGTCTTCCGCTACATAACTTTCCGCACCGGCGGTGCGCTGATCACCTCGGCGCTGATCGTCTTCATCTTCGGGCCGACCATCATCAATTCGCTTAGGCTGCGGCAAGGCAAGGGCCAGCCGATCCGCGCCGATGGCCCGCAGACGCATTTCAAGAAGGCCGGCACGCCGACCATGGGCGGGCTGATGATCCTGTGCGGCATCGTCGGCTCGTCGCTTCTATGGGCGAACCTGTCCAGCATCTATGTCTGGGTGGTGCTCTTGGTGACGCTGGGCTTCGGTTCGATCGGCTTTTACGACGACTATCTCAAGGTAACCAAGCAGTCGCATCTCGGCTTTTCCGGCAAGGCGCGGCTGGCGTTGGAATTCGTCATCGCCGGCATCGCCGCCTGGGCGATCATGCATAATGGCCAGGCGCCGTTCTCGTCGTCGCTGACCTTCCCCTTCGCCAAGGAATTCATCATCAATCTCGGCTGGTTCTTCGTGCCGTTCTCCTGCTTCGTCATCGTCGGCGCCGGCAATGCGGTGAATTTGACCGATGGCCTCGACGGGCTGGCGATCGTGCCGATCATGATTGCGGCGGCATCCTTCGGCGTCATCGCCTACCTCTCCGGCAATGCGGTGTTCGCCGAATACCTGCAGATCCATTTCGTGCCCGGCACCGGCGAGCTGGCCGTCGTGCTCGGCGCCGTCATCGGCGCCGGCCTCGGCTTCCTCTGGTTCAACGCGCCACCGGCGGCGATCTTCATGGGCGACACCGGTTCGCTGGCCATGGGCGGCCTGATCGGCACGGTCGCGGTCGCTACCAAGCACGAGATCGTGCTGGTCATCGTCGGCGGATTGTTTGTCGTGGAAATCCTGTCGGTCATCATCCAGGTCGGCTACTTCAAGATGACCGGCAAGCGCGTGTTCCTGATGGCGCCGATCCATCATCATTTCGAAAAGCTCGGCTGGACCGAAAGCCAGGTGGTGATCCGCTTCTGGATCATCGCCGTCATCCTGGCGCTGGTCGGCCTGTCGACCCTCAAGCTGAGATAGGAACCCGCTTGATTCCCGCCGCATCCTTTTCGGGCAAACGCGTTTCGCTCTTCGGGCTCGGTGGCTCGGGGATCGCCACGGCGCGCGCGCTGATCGAGGGCGGCGCCGACGTGTTGGCGTGGGACGACAATCCCGATAGCGTCGCCAAGGCCGCTGACCAAGGCATTGCGACCGCCGATCTGCGCGGCGCCGACTGGTCGAAATTCTCGGCCTTCGTGCTCTCGCCCGGCGTGCCGCTGACGCATCCCAAGCCGCACTGGACGGTGGAGTTGGCGCGTGGTTCCGGCGTCGAGGTGATCGGCGATATCGAATTGTTCTGCCGCGAGCGGATTGCGCGCGCGCCTGATGCGCCGTTCATCGCTATCACCGGCACCAACGGCAAGTCGACGACCACGGCGCTGACCGCGCATATCCTCAAATCGGCAGGGCGCGACACGCAGATGGGCGGCAATATCGGCCGGGCCATCATGACGCTCGATCCACCGCAGGCTGACCGGGACTATGTCGTCGAGTGTTCGTCCTACCAGATCGATCTCGCGCCCTCGATCAACCCGACGGCCGGCATCCTGCTCAACCTGACGCCCGACCATCTCGACCGCCACGGCACCATGCAGCATTACGCTTCGATCAAGGAGCGGCTGGTTGCCGGCAGCGAGACGGCGATCGTCGGCGTTGACGATTCCTGGTGCGCGCAAATCGCCGACCGGCTGGAGAGGGCGGGCCGGGAGGTGATCCGCATCTCCAAGCGGCTGCCGCTGACCGACGGTTATTTCGCAGACGGTTCCGATCTGATGGAAGCCGTCCATGGCCGCTACAGCCGCGTCGCCTTCCTCGAAGGCATCGGTTCGTTGCGCGGCCAGCACAATGCGCAGAACGCGCTTGCCGCTGTTGCCGCCTGCCTCAGGGTCGGCTTGAGCCTGGGCGAGATCCAGGCGGGACTGGAGAGCTTTCCAGGCCTCGCGCATCGCATGGAGCAGGTCGGACGCAAGGACCACGTGCTGTTCGTCAACGATTCCAAGGCGACCAATGCCGATGCGGCGGCACCCGCGCTGTCGAGTTTTTCGCGCATTTACTGGATCGCCGGCGGACTGCCCAAGGAAGGCGGCATCGAGCCGCTGCGCGGTTTTTTCCCACGCATCGCCAAGGCCTATCTGATCGGCGAGGCGGCGCCCGCGTTCTCGGCGACGCTCGGCGAAGCCGTGCCCTATGAAATCTCGGGCACCCTGGCCGCCGCGGTCGACCATGCCGCGAAAGACGCGGCCAAGGATGACAGCGGCGAGGCGGTGGTGCTGCTGTCGCCGGCCTGCGCCAGTTTCGACCAGTTCAAGAATTTCGAAGTTCGCGGCGAAGCCTTCAGGCAAGCTGCGAATGCTATCGAGGGTGTCAAACCCATCGGAGGGGCACGATAATGCAAAGCCGTCTCGACAAAAGCCCGGTTGCAACCTGGTGGTGGACGATCGATCGCTGGTTCCTGGCGGCGTTCCTGTCGCTGATGGGGCTTGGCATCGTCTTGTCCTTTGCGGCAAGCCCGGCGGTGGCCGAACGCATCGGCCTCGATAGTTTCCACTTTGCCACCAGGCAGATCATCTTCACCGTGCCGGCGCTCGGCGTGATGCTGGCAGTGTCCTTCCTGGAATCGCGGCAGATCCGGCGCATGGCGCTGATCATCCTGGGCATCATGCTGGTGCTGATGGTGGCCGTGCTCTATATCGGCGTCGAGGTGAAAGGCGCTCGGCGCTGGGTGTCGTTTGTCGGCATGTCGATCCAGCCGTCGGAATTCCTGAAACCCGCCTTCGTCATCGTCTGCGCCTGGCTGTTCGCCGAACACAAGCGCCAGCCCGACATCCCGGGCAATTTGTTTGCCATGCTGCTGCTGATCCTGGTCATCTCGCTTCTGGTGGCGCAGCCCGATCTCGGCCAGACCATGCTGGTGACCGGCACCTGGGGCGTCATGTTCTTCATGGCCGGCCTGCCATGGCTATGGATCATCGCGCTTGGCGCCACCGGCGCCGGCGGCCTATTTGCCGCCTATACGGTGTTCCCGCACGTCGCCGCCCGCATCGACAAATTCCTGACCGGCGAAGGCGACACGTTCCAGGTCGACATGGGCCGCGAGGCGCTGATCAACGGCCACTGGTTCGGCGTCGGCCCGGGCGAGGGCACGGTCAAGCGCGTCATCCCCGACGCGCATGCCGACTTCGTCTTTTCGGTCGCCGGCGAAGAGTTCGGGCTGATCATGTGCTTCTTCATCATGTCGATCTTCGCCTTCATCGTGCTGCGCGGCCTCAGCACGGCGCTGAAGGAACATGATGATTTCACCCGCTACGCCGTCGGCGGTCTCGTCACCGTGTTCGGCCTGCAGTCGGTCATCAACATGTGCGTCAACCTGCAGCTGATGCCGGCCAAGGGCATGACGCTGCCTTTCATCTCCTATGGCGGCTCCTCGCAGATCGCCATTGCCATCTCGATGGGCATGGTGCTGGCGCTGACCCGCAAGCGACCGGAAAAGCGCAAGCAGATGGGCTTTGCCCTGTCGCAGCGCGCCCTGCCGGCGGAGTGATATGGCGCGGGGTGTGATCCTTCTCGCGGCTGGCGGAACCGGTGGACATCTGTTTCCGGCCGAGGCGCTGGCGCATGAGCTGATCGAGCGCGGCTGGGGCGTGCATCTGGCGACCGACGACCGCGCCGAGCGCTTTGCCGGCCATTTCCCGGCCGCCGCCATCCATCCGATCCAGTCGGCGACGATGGGCTCGAAAAACCCTGTCGCGCTGCTTGGCGCGTTCTGGAAGATCTGGCGCGGCGTGCGCCAGGCCTCCGCCGTCATCGCCAGGATCAAGCCTGATGCGGTCGTCGGCTTTGGCGGTTATCCGACCTTGCCGCCGCTCTATGCCGCGACGCGGCGCAAGCTGCCGACGCTGATCCATGAGCAGAACGCAGTGATGGGCCGCGCCAACCGGGCGCTGTCCGGGCGCGTCGATGCCATTGCCGGCGGCTTCCTGCCGCAAGATGAAAGCGCCACAGGCGCCAAGACTGTGACGACCGGCAATCCGGTCAGGCCGCCAATCCTGGAGGCGGCAAAGACGCCCTATAAGGCGTCCCAAGGGGCGGATCCGTTCAGGCTCCTGGTGTTCGGCGGCAGCCAGGGCGCGCAGTTCTTTTCCGATGCCATGCCGGCGGCGATCGCACTTCTGCCGGAGGCGCAGCGCAAGCGGCTGGTGATCACCCAGCAGGCCCGCGCCGACGACGTGGCGCGGGTGAAGGCTGGCTATGCGGCACTCGGCGTCCATGTCGAGGTCTCGCCCTTCTTCACCGATATGGCACAGCGCATGGGCGCGGCGCATCTGGTGATCTCGCGCTCCGGCGCCTCGACGGTTTCGGAGATCGCCGTCATCGGCCGGCCGGCGCTGCTGGTGCCTTATCCCTATGCGCTGGATCACGATCAGGCGGCGAACGCAGCCGCCCTTGCCGCGGCGGGCGGCGGCGAGGTGCATCCGCAATCGTCACTGTCGCCGGAGCGCATCGCGGCTCTCATTGGCGGGCTGATGGACACTCCCGAGCGGCTGACGGCCATGGCTGCCGGAGCGAAGTCGGCTGGCCGGCCGAACGCGGCACGGTTGCTCGCTGATCTCACAGAGGCTATTGCGTCCAGAAAAACCGTTTCGGATTTCAGGAAAGGGACGCATTGATGAAGATGCCGCAGACCATCGGCCTTGTGCATTTCATCGGCATTGGCGGCATCGGCATGAGCGGCATCGCCGAGGTTCTGCACAATCTCGGCTACAAGGTGCAGGGTTCGGACCAGGCCGACAGCGCCAATGTCCAGCGGCTGCGCGACAAGGGCATCGAATGCTTTGTCGGCCACAAGGCCGAGAATATCGGCGCGGCCGAAGTGGTGGTCGTCTCCACCGCGATCAAGAAATCCAATCCCGAGCTGAAGGCCGCGCGGGAGAAGTTGCTCCCAATTGTCCGCCGGGCCGAGATGCTGGCCGAACTGATGCGCTTCCGCCAGGCGGTCGCGATCGGTGGCACGCATGGCAAGACAACAACCACGTCGATGGTGGCGACGCTGCTCGATGCCGGCGGGCTCGACCCGACGGTGATCAATGGCGGCATCATCAATGCCTATGGCACCAATGCCCGTATGGGCGATGGCGAGTGGATGGTGGTCGAAGCCGACGAAAGCGACGGCACCTTCCTCAAGCTGCCGGCCGAGATCGCCGTCGTCACCAACATCGATCCCGAGCATCTGGACCATTATGGCAGTTTCGACAAGGTGCGCGAGGCGTTCCGGCAATTCGTCGAGAACGTGCCGTTCTACGGTTTTGGCGTGATGTGCACCGACCATCCGGAAGTACAGGCGCTGGTCAGCCGCATCGAGGACCGCCGCGTCATCACCTATGGCGAGAACGCGCAGGCCGATGTGCGTTTCACCAACCACCGCATGGCCGGTGCCGTCTCGGCATTCGACGTGGTGATCCGCGACCGCAAGACCGGCGGCCAGACGACGATATCTGATCTGCGGCTGCCGATGCCCGGCCGCCACAACGTCTCCAACGCCACCGCCGCAATCGCGGTCGCGCATGAACTCGGCCTGTCGGCCGAAGCGATCAAGAAAGGGCTGTCGTCCTTTGCCGGCGTCAAGCGGCGCTTCACCCACACCGGCTCGTGGAACGGCGTCGACATCTTCGACGATTACGGCCACCACCCGGTCGAGATCACGGCGGTGTTGAAAGCGGCGCGCAGCGCCACCAAGGGCCGCGTCATCGCCATTGCGCAGCCGCACCGCTTCACCCGGCTGCATGATCTGTTCGACGAGTTTTCGGTCTGTTTCAACGATGCCGACACGGTGATGGTGGCGCCGGTCTATGCGGCGGGCGAGGAGCCGATCGACGGCGTGACCTCGGAGGCGCTGGTGTCGCGCATCCGCTCCGGCGGCCATCGCGATGCGCGCTACGTCGAAACCCCTGCCGCGATTTCGCCCGTCATTCGCGCGTTGGCGAAACCGGGCGACTTCGTCATCTTCCTGGGCGCCGGCAACATCACCCAATGGGCCTATGCGCTGCCTGGGGAACTCGGCGGTACCGTCTCATGATGCGCGGCCAGGACCTGCTCGACAAACTTGGCGACCGGCTTGCCGGCCTGCGCGGCCGCATCACGCCCAATGCCGAGATGGACAAGATCACCTGGTTCCGCGCCGGCGGTCTGGCGGACGCCCTGTTCCAGCCGGCCGACGAGGAGGATCTGGCTGCCTTCCTGCGCGCCGTGCCGGAGGACATCCCGCTCACCATCGTCGGTATCGGCTCCAACCTCCTGGTGCGCGACGGCGGCATTCCGGGTTTCGTCATCCGGCTTTCGGCAAAGGGCTTTGGCGAGGCCGAGGTGGTTTCGCCGACCGTCATCAAGGCCGGTGCTGCGACGCCCGACAAGCGCGTCGCGGCCGTCGCTTATGAGGCCGGTATTGGCGGCTTTCATTTCTATCACGGCATTCCCGGCGCCATCGGCGGGGCGCTGAGGATGAATGCCGGCGCCAATGGCGTCGAGACGCGGGAACGTGTCGTCGAGGTGCGGGCGCTCGACCGCAAGGGCAATCTCCACACACTCAGCAATGAAGACATGGGCTATGCCTATCGTCACTCGGCCGCACCTGCCGGGCTGATCTTCACCTCCGCCGTTTTCGAAGGTGTTCTGGAAGACCCAGAGGCGATCAAGGCGGCCATGGACGCCGTCCAGACGCATCGCGAGACGGTGCAGCCGATCCGCGAGAAGACCGGCGGCTCAACCTTCAAGAATCCGGAAGGCACCTCGGCCTGGAAGGAAATCGACAAGGCGGGCTGCCGCGGTTTGATGATCGGCGGCGCGCAGATGTCGCCGATGCACTGCAACTTCATGATCAACACCGGAACAGCGACCGGTTACGATCTCGAATATCTCGGCGAGACGGTGCGCGCTCGCGTGCTTGAAAAATCGGGCATCCGCCTGCAGTGGGAAATCAAGCGCCTCGGCAATTTCCGCCCCGGCCATGCCGTGCAGGAATTCCTCGGACAGCTTCTTTAGCGCAAGCTGAAGTTCATGTGATGCTTGAACTTCAAAGGTCTGAAACAACAGCGCCACCGTTGCTCCAAAGACTCACAACACGCTTTTTCCGGCCGTTTTCGCGGAAAGTGAATCTGTCGGAATCATAAGCACTTGCCAGCGAATCAACTCTCTGATTCTCTGCCTTAAAGCGTTTCCTGATTTGAGTCGTTCGACGCGTCGACCGCGTTTTCTGTCTGGGGGGGCAACCTGCCGGGAGACTCGGACTCAATCTGGTCGCTGAATGCGTGGTTGCGGGCCCGCCGTGAGAGGGATGACGGGATATGAAGAACAAGCATGTGGCTGTCCTCCTGGGCGGATTCTCGTCCGAGCGGCCCGTGTCTCTGTCTTCGGGAAAGGCGTGTGCGGATGCGCTTGAGAATGAAGGCTACCAGGTTACCCGCGTCGATGTTGCGCGCGATGTCGGCGCCGTGCTCACCGAACTCAAGCCCGATGTCGTCTTCAACGCACTGCACGGCCCGTTCGGTGAAGACGGCACCATCCAGGGCATCCTCGAATATCTGGCCATTCCCTACACCCATTCGGGCGTGCTCGCCTCGGCGCTCGCCATGAACAAGGAGCAAGCCAAGAAGGTCGCCAAGGCTGCCGGCATCGCGGTGGCGGAATCGAAGGTTGCCAGCCGCTTTGCCATCCAGAACAAGCATCCGATGAAGCCGCCCTACGTGGTCAAGCCGGTCAATGAAGGCTCAAGCTTCGGCGTCGTCATCGTGCATGAAGGGCAGTCGCATCCGCCGCAGGTCATCGGCTCGTCCGAATGGAAATATGGCGAGACCGTCATGGTCGAGCGCTACATCCATGGGCGCGAGCTGACCTGCGCCGTCATGGGCGACGTGGCGCTCGGCGTCTGCGAGATCATTCCGACCGGCCATTCCTTCTACGACTATGATTCAAAATACGTCGCCGGCGGATCAAAACACGAAATCCCTGCTAAAATTTCATCAAATATTTACCAAAAAATACAGACACTGGCGCTCAAGGCACATCTGGCTATCGGCTGCCGGGGCGTTTCCCGATCGGACTTCCGCTATGACGACCGTCACTCCGAAAACGGCGAGATTGTCTGGCTCGAGATCAACACTCAGCCGGGCATGACGCCGACGTCTTTGGTGCCTGAAATCGCCGCCCAGGCCGGGCACTCGTTTGGCGAATTGTTGAGTTGGATGGTGGAGGACGCTTCGTGTCTGCGTTGAAATGGGGGCAGGACAAGGGCAGGGGCGGCGCCGGGCCGGCGCTGTTCGGCATGCCGTTGTCGTTCGACCATTTCGTGCTGCCGCGCGTGCTGCGCCGGCCGGTGCGCGTGCTGGCGCGCCTGGGCGGCGGCGACTTCGTCGCGCCGCGCTTTTCCGCGGCCATCCTGTCGGCTTCGCTCATTGCATCAAGCAGCCTCTATGGCGCCATTCTCGGCGGTCATGCCGACGACATCGTCCAGAGCATCACCGCCCGGACCGGCTTTGCCGTCGACCAGATCAAGGTGGTCGGCAACCGCCAGACTTCGGAGATCGACATACTGGACCGGCTCGAGCTCGACGGCTGGACGTCACTGATCGGCTTCGATGCCGAGGCCGCGCGTGAACGTATTGATACCTTGCCCTGGGTCGAAGTGGCGGCGGTGCGCAAGGTCTATCCACATACGCTGGAAGTGCGTGTCGAGGAGCGCGAGCCCTTCGCGCTCTGGCAGCAGGGCGCGGAGCTTTCGGTCATCGAACGCTCCGGCGCGGTGATCGCGCCGTTCTCCGGCGGCAAGCAGGCGCTGCTGCCGCTGATCATCGGCACCGGCGCGCCGGCCAAGGCCCCCGACTTCGTGGCCAAGATCAACAAATTTCCCGAGCTCGCGGCTCGGGTCAAAGGCTATATCCGCATCGGCGAACGGCGCTGGGACCTTAAGCTGGAAAACGGCATCACGATCAAGCTGCCCGAGGATGGCGAGGATCAGGCGATCGCCGATCTGGTTCGGATGGACCACGACAACGGGCTTCTGACGCGGGACATCGCCGCCGTCGACATGCGCATCTCCGATCGCCTGGTGGTGCAGCTGACGCCGGAAGCGGCGACGCAGCGCCAGGCCGCGCTCAATGAAAAGCCGCAAAATCTGAAGCGCAAGTCGGGGACGAAGATATGAGCTGGCTTGGCGGCAACAGCGATGCCTCTTCGCGGCGTTCCGGCACGCTCACCGTGCTGGATGTCGGCTCAAGCAAGGTTTGCTGCGTGGTGGCGAAACTGAAGCCGCGCGAGGACGGCAAGCTGTTGCGCGGCCGCTCGCACCGCATCCAGGTGATCGGCATCGGCCACCAGAAATCGCACGGCGTGAAGTCGGGCGTGGTCGTCGATCTCGACCGCGCGGAGCACGCCATTCGCCTGTCCGTCGACGCAGCCGAACGCATGGCGGGACTGACCGTGGATTCGCTGATCGTCAACATGACGGCCGGCCGGCTGAAGAGCGAAACCTATTCGGCCACCATCAATCTCGGTGGCCATCAGGCCGACGAAGCCGACATCAAGCGCGTGCTTGCCGCCGGCGCCAAGCAGGCGCTCAAGGCCGAACGCGACGTGATCCATTCGCTGCCCGTCGGCTTTTCGCTGGACGCCGAGCGCGGCGTGCGCGATCCGCGCGGCATGGTCGGCGACCAGCTCGGCGTCGATATGCATGTGCTGACGGGCGATGCCGCGCCGCTGCGCAATCTGGAGCTCTGCATCAACCGCTCGCATCTTTCGGTCGAGCGCATGGTGGCGACGCCCTATGCCAGCGGGCTTGCGGCCCTGGTCGACGACGAACTGGAAATGGGTGCGGCCTGCATCGACATGGGCGGCGGCACGACGACCATCTCGGTGTTTTCGGAAGGCAAATTCGTCCACGCCGATGCCATTGCCATCGGCGGCAATCATGTGACGCTCGATATGGCCAAGGGCCTGTCGACCTCGCTCGACGCCGCGGAGCGGCTGAAGGTGATGCATGGTTCGGCGCTGCCTGGCAGTGCCGACGATCGCGACCTGGTCTCGATCCAGCCGATCGGCGAAGACGGCGAGATGCCGCTGCAGATCCCGCGCTCGGTGATGACGCGCGTCATCCGCGCCCGCATCGACGAGACGCTGGAACTGTTGCGCGACCGGCTGAACAAGTCGGGCTACGGCAATGCCGTGGGAAAACGCGTCGTGCTGACCGGCGGCGCCAGCCAGCTTGCGGGTCTCCCCGAGGCGGCGCGCCGCATTCTGGGACGCAATGTGCGCATCGGACGCCCGCTCGGCGTGGCGGGCCTGCCGGAAGCTGCCAAGGGGCCGGCTTTCTCGACGGCGGTCGGGCTGCTGATCTATCCGCAGATGGCGAGCTTCGAGAGCCATCCGGCGAAAGGAATTTCCGGTCTCAGGATGACCGGGACGGGCGGAAAACTGCATCGCATGAGTCAGTGGTTGAGAGACAGTTTCTAATTGACGGGGACAGCCCCATAGGCGGCCGCGGCGGCGAAGCGGCGGGAAAGGCAAAGGACGGAGACAATGACGATCAATCTGCAAAAGCCGGACATCACCGAGCTCAAGCCGCGGATCACCGTATTCGGTGTCGGCGGCGGCGGCGGCAATGCCGTCAACAACATGATCACCGCGGGCTTGCGCGGTGTCGAGTTCGTCGTGGCCAACACCGATGCACAGGCGCTGACCATGTCGAAGGCCGAGCGGCTGATCCAGCTCGGCGCGCATGTCACCGAGGGGCTCGGCGCCGGCTCGCAGCCTGAAGTGGGCCGTGCGGCGGCGGAAGAGTGCATCGATGAGATCATCGATCATCTCTCCAACACCCATATGTGCTTCGTCACCGCCGGTATGGGTGGCGGCACCGGAACCGGTGCGGCTCCCGTGGTTGCCCGCGCGGCGCGCGAACGGGGTATCCTCACCGTCGGCGTCGTCACCAAGCCGTTCCATTTCGAAGGCCAGCGCCGCATGAAGACGGCGGATCTCGGCATCGAGGAGCTGCAGAAATGTGTCGATACCCTGATCGTCATCCCCAACCAGAACCTGTTCCGGCTGGCCAATGACAAGACCACCTTTGCCGACGCCTTCGCCATGGCCGACCAGGTGCTCTACTCCGGTGTTGCCTGCATCACCGACCTGATGGTCAAGGAAGGTCTGATCAATCTCGACTTCGCCGACGTGCGTTCGGTGATGCGCGAAATGGGCAAGGCGATGATGGGCACCGGCGAAGCTTCGGGCGAGGGCCGCGCGATGGCCGCCGCCGAGGCGGCGATCGCCAATCCGTTGCTCGACGAGACCTCGATGAGGGGCGCCAAGGGCCTGCTGATCTCGATCACCGGCGGCCGCGACCTAACCCTGTTCGAAGTCGACGAGGCCGCGACCCGCATCCGCGAGGAAGTCGATCAGGACGCCAACATCATCCTCGGCGCCACCTTCGACGAGGAACTCGAAGGCGTCATCCGCGTCTCGGTGGTCGCCACCGGCATCGACAAATCGGCAGCTGAAATTGCCGCGGCGCCGATCTCGATCCGGGCCGTACCGCCGCAGCAGAAGCCGGTCAGCCGCCCAGCGGCTCCGGGGGCGGAAGGCCGTCCGGCACCGGTCCAGCAGCAGACCTATGAGCAGCGCGCGGCCGATCCGGTGGCCGAGGCGATCCAGCTTGCCGAGGCCAATGCGGCGGCAATGGCTCGTCCGGCGCCGATGGCCCAGGCGGAAGATTTCCGCCCGCAGAGCAAGATCTTCCAAGCCCCGCCTGCCCAGCCGCAGCCTGTCGTGCAGCAGGTGATGCAACCGGCGCCGATGCGGGAAATGCCGCAGCCGGTGGCTGCCGCACCGCAGCGCATGCCGCGGGTGGAGGATTTTCCGCCGGTGGTGCGGGCCGAGGTGGAAGCCAAGGGCCGTCCGGCCGACCATGAAAACAGCGGGCCGATGGGGCTGCTCAAGCGGCTGACCAACGGGCTGACGCGCCGCGAAGAAGAGCCGGCCCGGTTGCAGCCGGCTCAGCCGCGCGAACCGAAACTGCGCCAGGCGGCGCCGGAAATGCGCCGCCTTGCCAGCCAGGATCCGCAGCTTTACGCGCCGCGCCGCGGCCAGCTCGACGATCAGGGCCGGTTGACGCCGCAGACCAGGTCGACCCAGGAAGACGACCAGCTGGAGATACCGGCTTTCCTGCGCCGCCAGGCCAACTGAGCCGTTAACGGTATGTAACACTTGTTAACAGGCAGACGAGAGATTGTCTGCCTGTTAACATTTAAAGTGGTTTAATAACAAGGCGTTACGATGTGACGCTCAAGGTCTGTCGCGGTTACACAGAGTAAGAAACCGTGATTTGGAGTCTCCCTGACAGACCATTATCTTTGCCGCAGCACTTTCGGTGTGCTGGGATTCGGGGAAGTGGCCCTGCCTGCCGATAAAAAAGAGCCGCGCCTTTTGGGTTAAAGCGGACTTAGGCGTTTGGGCTATGGGGTTTGTCTTGCAAGACTATCAGACGACACTGAAATCGCGTGCAACGCTGATCGGTACCGGCGTTCACAGCGGCAAACCGGTCACCGTCAATTTCCTCCCTGCGGACGCCGACACCGGCGTGCTCTTCCACCTTTCGAACGGAAGCGAGAGCCGCGAGTTCCGCGCGCTGGTTGCTGAAGTCGGCGCGACCGATCTCTGCACCATGCTCGGCGATCCGGCAGGCGAGCATATCGCCACCGTCGAACATCTGATGGCGACGCTTTTCGGGCTCGGCATCGACAACATCGTCATCGAGATCGACGGTCATGAGGTTCCGATCCTCGATGGCAGTGCGGTGGCGTTCGTGGAAGCCATCGACCAAGCCGGCATCGAGACGCTGGCGGTCAAGCGCCGCTACATCAGGGTGGTCAAGCCCGTCCGCATCGAGAATGGCGCGTCCTGGGCCGAGTTCAGGCCCTATAGCGGCACGCGCTTCGAGGTCGAGATCGATTTCGAAAGCCCGGCGATCGGCCGCCAGCTATTCGCCTCCGACATCAACCCCGACATCTTTCGCCAGGATATCGCGCGCGCCCGCACCTTCGGCTTCATGAAGGATGTCGAGCGGCTGTGGGCGGCCGGCTATGCGCTGGGCTCCTCGCTGGAGAACTCGCTGGTGATCGGCGACGACAACCGGGTGATCAACATGGGTGGCCTGCGCTATCCCAATGAGTTCGCTCGCCACAAGACGATGGACGCGATGGGCGACCTGGCGCTGGCCGGCGCCCGTTTCATCGGTTGCTTCCGCTCCTATCGCGGCGGTCACCGGATGAATGCGGCTGCTTTGCGGCGACTTCTGTCCGACCGTTCGGCCTTCGAGGTCGTCGAGACCACGCGCCGCGAGCGCGGCCGCACCGCCGAGATGAGCGCCGTCACCGGCCCTGTCTTTGCACCCTGGGTGATCTGATTCTTAACGTATTTCTGGCTTTCTGAACGCTGGCCGGTGTTGCACGGATGCATCACCGGCGGTGAAAGTGCATAGCTTTCCGGGCAACACCAAGCCGCCACAAAAATGTGCGATTGGCTAGACATAGCGTTGCTGGGCAAGGCAGTTATGGTTTATGGCTGCTGCCGTCTGTTAGGCGCATGTCGCTCAAAAGTGGGGATCAGTTTTGAGGGAACGCCATGCGAAAGGCATTGAACTAACGCCGAAAGGGCGCAATCCAATCATGTTCGTCAAGCGAGTTGGTCAATCGAAAGCGCCGTATCGGGCTGTTTTCCTGGCGCTTTCGGTGGTTGTGCCATCGCTGTTCCTCTCGGCCTGCATGTCGTCCGAGAAAGACGTCGACCTGTCGACCTATGTCGACCAGACCGAACCGGCCGACGTCCTTTACAATCAAGGCCTTGCCAATCTCAATGCCGGCCGCCTGGATGAGGCGAGCAAGAAGTTCGACGCCGTCGACCGCCAGCACCCCTATTCGGAATTCGCCCGCAAGTCGATGGTGATGGGCGCCTTCGCCGACTACCGCGCCGGCCGTTATGACGAAGCGATCGGCTCGGCAAAGCGCTATCTGACGCTTTATCCGTCGACCGACGACGCGGCTTACGCCCAGTATATTATCGGGCTGAGCTACTACAAGCAGATCAAGGACGTCACCCAGGATCAGAAGGAAGCACGCCAGACCGTGCAGACGATGCAGGATCTGGTGACGCGCTGGCCGACGTCGGAATATGTCGACGACGCCAAGGAAAAGATCCGTTTCGCCAACGACCAGCTGGCCGGCAAAGAGATGCAGATCGGCCGCTATTATCTCGAGCGGCGCGAATACATTGCTGCCGTCAAGCGCTTCCGCAACGTGGTCGAGAACTATTCCAACACCCGCCATGTCGAAGAGGCGCTGGCGCGTCTGGCCGAAAGCTATTACGCCATGGGCTTGACCTCGGAAGCGCAAACCGCCGCTGCTGTGCTCGGCACCAATTATCCCGACAGCCAATGGTACAAGGATACCTACAAGCTGTTGCAGAGCAACGGGCTTGAGCCGCGCGAGAATGCCGGATCGTGGATATCCAAGGCCGGCAAGCTGATCACCGGCGCCTGACGCCCGAGCATCGACTGAGGCGGAACGCGCTTTTCGGATTGATCCGACGCTCAAACAAAAAGATAGTGCGGCGCTGCGACTCCATCGGTCGCATGCCGCTTCACAGCGGTTCAGCGGTTTGATTGAGGCGCTGAACCGTCCTAACTTTTTGTTCTACGCAATTCCGGACGGAAAACCGCTACGCACTTTTCCTGGAATTGCTTGAGGTCCGGGTTCTGATGCTTTCCAGACTGTCGATCCGCGATATCGTCCTGATCGAGAAGCTGGATATCGACTTCCAGCCCGGCCTTTCCGTGCTGACCGGTGAAACCGGCGCCGGCAAGTCCATCCTGCTCGACGCGCTGTCGCTGGCGCTTGGCGCGCGCGGCGACGCCTCGCTGGTGCGCCACGGCGCGGCTCAAGGCCAGGTCATTGCCGTCTTCGATGTGCCGCGCAACCACCCGGTGCGCGCGCTGCTGGCCGAAAACGCCATCGAGGATGACGGCGACATCATCCTGCGCCGGCTGCAGACCGCGGATGGCCGCACCCGCGTCTTCGTCAACGACCAGCCGTCCAGCGTCACCCTGATGCGCGACATCGGCCATGCGTTGGTCGAGATCCACGGCCAGCATGACGAGCGGGCTCTGGTCGACCCCGGCGCGCATCGCGAATTGCTGGACAGTTTTGGCGGCCATCTGGGCGCTGCCCGCGCGACCGGCGAGGCGTGGCGCTACTGGCGTGGCGCCGAGCAGGAGTTCGTCAGGCACCGCGCCAAGGTCGAGGCAGCGGCGCGTGAGGCCGATTACCTCAGGGCCTCGGTGGCGGAACTGGCAAAGCTCGATCCGCAGCCCGGCGAAGATACGCAACTGGCGGAGTTGCGTGCAACGATGATGCGGGCGGAAAAGATCGCCTCGGAAATACACGACGCACAGGATGTGCTGTCAGGCCCGTCCTCGCCGCTGCCGCAACTGGCCAGCCTGTTGAGGCGCCTGCAGCGCAAGGCCAGCGAAGCGCCGGGACTGCTCGAGGATGTGGTGAAGTCGCTGGACGAGGCGATGCTGTCGCTGGATGCGGCGCAATCGGGCGTCGAGGCGGCACTGCGCGCTACCGAATACGACCCGCAGCGGCTGGAGAAGGCGGAGGAGCGGCTGTTTTCGCTGCGTGCGGCCTCACGCAAGCACAGTGTGGCCGTCGACGATCTGGCGCAACTGCGCGACACCATGTCCGCCGATCTCGCCGATCTTGATGCCGGCGAGGGGCGCCTGCATCTCTTGGAAAAGCAGGCCTCAGCGGCGCGCGAAGCCTACGATATTTCCGCAGCCCAGCTCTCCGCCCTTCGCCATGCGGCCGCGGTCGGCCTGACCAAGGCTGTGATGGCCGAATTGCCGGCGCTGAAGCTGGAACGGGCTGAGTTCATCGTCGAACTGGCCAGCGATGGCGAGAACCGCATGGAAGAAGGCATCGACCAGGTCGAGTTCTGGGTGCGCACCAATCCCGGCACCAGGCCTGGGCCGATGATGAAGGTCGCCTCCGGCGGCGAGCTGTCGCGCTTCCTGCTGGCGCTCAAGGTGGCGCTGGCCGACCGTGGCTCGGCGCCGACATTGGTCTTCGACGAGATCGACACCGGCGTCGGCGGCGCCGTGGCCGATGCGATCGGCCAAAGGCTGGCCAGGCTGTCGAAGCGCGTGCAGGTGCTGTCGGTCACGCATGCTCCGCAAGTGGCGGCACGTGCTGCGACGCATTTCCTGATCTCCAAATCCGGCGGCTCGGACAGGGTCGCCACCGGCATCGCCGAAATGGACCGGGCGGCGCGCCAGGAAGAGATTGCGCGCATGCTGGCCGGCGCCACCATCACCGAAGAGGCGCGCGCAGCCGCCGAACGGCTGCTACGCGAGAATATTGCTGCAGCGTAGTCGTCGCAAGGCTTTCGGACAGAGTCAGTAGATGGCTCCATCCCGCTGTTCAGGAATGATTTTTCCGAAATCCTGATTTATGGTGTCGCGCCACTGTCCAGGGACCGCTGCATGTCTGAAAAACCAGTCGAATCGTTGAGCGAAAGCGAAGCCGCGGATGAGCTCCAGCGGCTGGCCGAGGAGATCGCCGGTCATGACACGCGCTATCATGCCGAGGACGCGCCGACGATTACGGACGCGGAATATGACGCGCTGCGGCGGCGCAATCTTGCCATCGAGGAGCGGTTTCCCGGTCTGGTGCGCGAGGATTCGCCCTCGCTGCGGGTCGGCGCCGCGCCGGCGGAAGGCTTTGCCAAGGTGCGCCATGCGGTGCCGATGCTCAGCCTCGCCAAGGCCTACACAGACGAGGACGTCACCGATTTCATCGAGCGTGGCCGGCGCTTCTTCGACCGCGACAAGGATCTCGACATCGCGTTTACGGCCGAGCCGAAGATCGACGGCCTGTCGGCGTCGCTGCGCTATGAACGCGGTGTGTTCGTGCAGGGTGCTACGCGCGGCGACGGCACTGTCGGCGAGGACATCACCGCCAATCTCAGGACCATCGCCGACATCCCCGCCAAGCTCAAAGGATCGGGCTGGCCCGAGACCATCGAGATCCGCGGCGAGGTCTACATGACCTATGCGGAATTCGAGGCACTGAAGGCCCGCTCGGCGGCGGTGGGCGGCCAGGACTATGTCAATCCGCGCAATACGGCAGCGGGCTCCTTGCGACAGAAGGATGCGTCCGTCACCGCCAGCCGCAATCTTAAATTTTTTGCCTATGCCTGGGGCTATACGACAGCGGATCCGGCGCCGACCCAATATGATTCGGTGCAGAAATTCGCCGAATGGGGGTTCAAGGTCAGCCCATTGATGGTGCGGGCGAAGTCTGTCGAGGAGCTGATCGCGCACTACCACAAGATCGAGGAGCTGCGTTCGTCGCTCGGCTACGACATCGACGGTGTCGTCTACAAGGTCGACCAGCTGGAATTGCAGCGTCGCTGGGGCTTTGTCACCGGCGAGCCGCGCTGGGCGGTTGCGCATAAATTCCCGGCCGAACAGGCGATGACGACGGTGCAGAAGATCGACATCCAGGTCGGCCGTACCGGTACGCTGGCGCCGGTGGCGCGGCTAGCGCCGGTCACGGTCGGCGGCGTGGTGGTCGAAAACGTCACGCTGCACAATGAGGACTACATCAAGGGTTTTGACAGCAACGGCTTGCCGATTCGCGACGGCATCGATGTCCGCATCGGTGACACGGTTGTCATACAACGGGCGGGCGATGTCATTCCGCAGATCGTCAGCGTCGTCGTCGACAAGCGGCCGGCTGATGCGGTGCCTTACGAATTCCCGCACATTTGTCCGGTCTGCGGCTCGCCGGCGACGCGCGAAATCAACGAGAAGACCGGCAAGGAGGATTCGCGCCGGCGCTGCACCGGCGAGCTGATCTGCGCCGCCCAGGCCGTGGAACGGCTGCGTCATTTCGTGTCGCGCGGCGCGCTCGACATCGAGGGGCTGGGCGCCGAGAATATCGACCTGTTCTTCAATTCGGGACTGGTCAAGACCTCCGCCGATATCTTTACCCTGAGGGATCGCCGCCCGGCCGTCACCAGGGCGCTGGCCGAGCGGCGCGAGGAGCAGGCGCGGCTGCGCGAGGCGGCATCGGGCAAGGCGCGCAAGAATGTGCGCGGTGTCGAGGACCGCAATTATGAAGGTCTCGACAAGCTGTTCGCGGCCATCGATTCGCGCCGCCAGCCGGAGCTCGACCGCTTCATCTTCGCACTCGGCATCCGCCATATCGGCGAAACGACGGCGGCCGTGCTTGCCCGGACGTTTTCGACCATCGAGGAGCTGATCCGCGTCGGCAAGGAAACGGCGGCGGCTGAGGATCCGCACAGCGTCTTCCCCTCCATCAACGGCATTGGCGATACAGTGATCGATGCGTTGCGCGATTTCTTCGGCAATGAACGCAATGACGACGTGCTCGACAGACTGCTCGAACAGGTCAAGCCGAAGCCGTATGTCGTCACCGTGTCGACCGACAGCGAGGTTGCCGGCAAGACCATCGTCTTCACCGGCACGCTGGAAAAGATGACACGCTCCGAAGCCAAGGCGATGGCCGAACGGCTCGGCGCCAAGGTGGCGGGTTCGGTGTCGGCGAAGACCGATCTGCTGGTGGCCGGGCCGGGCGCCGGCTCCAAACTGAAGCAGGCCAGCGAACTCGGCGTCGAAGTCATCGACGAGGACACCTGGCTGCAAAGGGTCGGCAAGGCATGACCGCCGGTTCGTTCAAAGGGTTCGGGCAAAAAGCCATCCCGTTCCTCAAGGCGCTCGACTTCCACCAGAGCCGCGAATGGTTCCAGGAAAACCGCGCGCTTTACGACAGCGAGTTGCATGAGCCGTTCTGCGATCTGGTCGAGACGCTGACCGAGCGCTTCGCGGCGGCGGGTCTGGGCTTGCGCGGAGACCGCAAGAAATCGCTGTTTCGCATCAACCGCGACGTGCGCTTCGCCAAGGACAAACGGCCCTACAACCAGCATTTGTCGGCCATGCTGTCACCGGATGGCACCAAGATGGAGCAGGGCGTGTTCTTCGTCTATGTCGGGATCGACCGCTGCTTTGCCGATGTCGCCTGGTGGAATCCGGAGCCGTCCCTGCTGCTGGCGATGCGCAAGGCGATCATCGCCCGGCCGGCCGACTTCCGAAAACTGCTTTCAACCCTTAGGAAAAACGGCTTCGAACTCGAAACCGAGGGCCGCATGAAGCGCACGCCGCGCGGCTTCGAGCAGGTCAACGAACCCGATCTTGTCGACGCCATCCGCAACCGGCACTTCTATGTCCAGCACATGATCGATCCGGCTGGAATTCACGCGCCGACGCTGGTCGACGAGCTTGTCGATTTCGCCTTGCGCGCCAAGCCGCTGCTCGACTGGGGCAGGGCGATCCAGGGCACGGCACCGCGGAGCTAAATCAGCCCGGCGCACTGCACGGCTACATCCGCATCAAAAGCCCACCGTCGACTGCCAGCTCGATGCCGGTGATGTAGCTTGCCGCATCGGAAAGCAGGAAGAGCGTGGCATTGGCCATGTCCTGCGGCGTGCCGATGCGGCCGAGCGGCGCATAATTGGCAACGGCCGCGCGTTTCTCCTCGGTGTCCCAGCGCGCCTGCAGCGGCGTCAACGCCATGCCCGGGCAGATGGAGTTGGAGCGGATGCGGTCACCGGCAAGCTGCATGGCGAGCGACTTCGACAGTGCACAGACTCCGGCCTTGGAGGCCTGGTAGGCATCCTGCGGGGTCGGGTCGCCGCGATACCACTGGATGGTGGAAAAATGCACCATGGCGCCGCCGCGCCCGCCAGCGCGCATGTGCGGAACGACGGCACGCGCCGTGTGCACGAAGGATTTCAGATTGATGTTGAAGACCTGGTCCCAGACATCAAGGTCCATCTCGAGGGCCGACTTGTCGCGGCCGAACCAGAGCACGCCTGCGACATTGGCGAGATAGTCGATGCCGCCGCGCTCGCGGCCCGCGGCATTGATGGTCTGCTCGACAAAGGCGGCGTCGGTGAGGTCGCCCTGGGCAAAGGTGAGCCGGTCGTCATAGGCGGCAAGCGACGCCGGACGCGGCTTGACGTCGATGGCGGTGACCGAGGCGCCGGCCTCGAGCAGCGCCAGCGAGATCGCCTCGCCCATGCCGCCACCGGCGCCGGTGACGACCGCGTGCCTGCCGGTGAAATCATAAGCGATCATCCGAACCCCTTACCTGTTTTTACAACATCAGTTTCGCTGATTTGTTGGCTCAAGCGAATTCGTCTGACTTTTCAAACGCCGGCTCCTACATAGCAGCGCGAGATGGGAATGTGACATGTCGGCAGAGACCTTAAGCGAAAATTCCGTGGCCAGCGACTTCTGGGACGGCGTGCGGCTGTCGATGCCGGTGGTTGTCGCCGCGGCGCCATTTGGGCTGCTGTTCGGCGCCATCGCCGTCGACAACGGCTTTTCCGTTCTCGAAGCTTTCTTGATGAGCGCGCTGATCTTCGGCGGCGCCAGCCAGATGGTCGGCATCGAATTGTTCGGCCAGCATGTCGCGCCATGGCTGATCGTGCTGTCGATCTTCGCGGTAAACTTCCGTCACGTGCTTTACTCCGCCAGCATCGGCCGGCGAATCGCGCACTGGCCGGTTATCAGCCAAGCGCTGGGCTATTTCGTGCTCACCGATCCGCAGTTCGCGGTGGCCGAGCGCAGGGCCGAAGCCGGCGAGACCGTTGGCTTTGCCTGGTATATGGGCCTTGGCCTGCCGGTGTATGTGTTCTGGGGGATCGAAAGCGCGCTGGGCGCGGTTTTCGGCAAGCTGATCCCCGACACGCATGCGCTCGGCATCGATTTCCTGCTGCCGATCTATTTCCTCGGGCTGGTCATGGGCTTTCGCAAGCGGCCGCTCTGGCTGCCGGTGGTGATCGCCAGCGCCGCCGCGTCGATCATTGCCTACCAAACTGTGGGATCGCCCTGGCACGTCTCCGTCGGCGCCGCTGCCGGCGTGCTTCTGGCCGTCATCCTGCCGCCGCACCATAGCGGCGTGGAGGCAAAACGATGAGCGCGACTTTGTGGATCATCATTGCCGGCGCGCTCGCCACCTATCTCACCCGCGTCGGCGGCCATCTGGTGATCTCGCGTTTCGACCACATCCATCCACGCGTCGAGGCCGGCTTGAACGCAGTGCCGGCGGCGGTGCTGACGACGCTGGTGGCGCCCGCCGCACTCAGCGCCGGACCGGCGGAATGGGCGGCACTGGTCGTCGCGGCTGTGGTCTCGCTGCGCGGCGGCCTGATGGCGATGTTTCTGGCCGGGGCGGTGGTGCTGATCCTCGCCCGGCAGTTTGTGGCATAGGGCGCCTGCGCGCGGAACAGTTTCGAACTGTCGGCGCCGCCGCTCATTGCCCTGCCGGGCGTTCGTCACTCGAAAAGCCAAGCAATTGGCTTTTCGTCCGCTTCGCGGACCGCTCCTCACCTCCCCGTATAGTGACGGGGAGAAAGAAGCTCATTTCAGATCTTCGCGTCGTGCGGCAGCGGCGCTGTTGCCTTCTCCAGCCAGGCCAGCGTCTCGCCGTCGAGCATCGGGCCGATCTCGGCCAGCACCCAGGCATGGTAAGTATCCAGCCAGTGCAACTCCTCGCGCGTCAGCAGGTCGGTGCGGATCAGCCTGGTATCGATCGGCGCCAGCGTCAGCGTCTCGAAACCGTGCATGGCGATGTCGCCGCCCTCCACCGGTTCAGCCGGCGTCACCAGGATCAGGTTCTCGATGCGGATGCCGTAGGAGCCTTCCTTGTAATAGCCGGGCTCGTTGGACAGCATCATGCCGGCGAGCAGCTTTTCGGTGCCGGTGCGGGCGATGCGCTGCGGCCCTTCATGCACGGCCAGATACGAGCCGACGCCGTGGCCGGTGCCGTGGGCAAAGTCGCAGCCATGCTTCCACAGCGCCATGCGCGCCACCGCGTCGATTTCCGAGCCGCGCGTGCCGGCGGGAAAGCGCAGCGTGGAAATGCCGATCATGCCCTTCAGCACCAGCGTAAAGCGCTCGCGCATCTCCTCGGTCGGCTGGCCGATCGGCACCGTGCGGGTGATATCGGTGGTGCCGTCCTGATACTGGGCGCCGGAATCGAGCAGGAACAGCTCGCCCTTTGCCAGCTCGCGGTTGGTGGCGCGCGACACGCGGTAGTGCATGATGGCGCCGTTCGGACCGCTGCCGGAAATGGTGTCGAAGGAGACGTCGCGCAGCGGCATCTGCGTTTCCTCGCCGGTCTGCCGGCGCACCTCCTCCAGCTTGGTGACAACGGTTATTTCGTCGAGCGTGCCCGGCTTTTGCCGTTCCAGCCAGCACAGCAGTTTCGCCACCGCCGCCCCGTCTCGGCGGTGCGCGGCGCGGCTGCCGGCGATTTCCGCCTGGTTCTTGGTGGCGCGCGGAATGCGGGCGGGATCGGCTGCTGAAACAAATGTGCCGCCATTGTCCTCGACCAGCATTCTCAGCTTTTCCGCCGCCAGTACCGGATCGAGCGCGATCTTGGCGCCGCCCTTGGCAAGGGCTGCGACCGCCGCCTCGAATTCGCCGGGCTCGTACAGATCGGCGAGTTGGGTGAGATAGGCGGCAACCGTGCGCGAAAACTTGCGCTGGTCCATGAACAGCTGGTGCTTGCCATCTGCTGCAAGGATCGCAAAGCCGAGCGCCAGCGGCGTGTGCGGCACGTCGCCGCCACGGATGTTGAGGGCCCAGGCGATCGAGGAGGGGTCGGTGAGCACGGCGTGCGTCGCGCCCTCCTTGCCGATTGCCGCCGCCAGCCGCGCCAGCTTGTCCTTCGCCAGTTCCCCGGCAAAGCCGATCGGGTGGATTTCGACTGGCGCCGCTGGTGGTGCCGGCTGATCCTTCCAGATGATGTCGATCGGGTTCCTGTCGAGCGGCACCAGCGTCGCGCCGGATTGCTCGGCCGAGGTTTTCAGCGCCTTGACCTCAGCGATCGTGTGCAGCCAGGGGTCGAAGCCAAGCCTGGCGCCCTTGCCGAGATTGTCCTTGATCCAGGAGGCCGGCGGGTTGTCGACGAGACTCTCGATTGCAAAAATGTCGAGATCGACTTCGTGGCGCACTTGCAAGGTATAGCGGCCATCGACGAACATGAAGGCGCGGTCACGCTGCACAAGTGCTACGCCGGCCGAGCCGCTGAAGCCGGTCAACCATTTCAGCCGCGCCGAGCGATCGGCGACATATTCGCCCTGGTGCTCGTCCGCGCGCGGCACCAGGAAACCGTCGAGGCCATTATCCGCCAGCCATCGCCGCAGCAACGTCACGCGCGGCTTGCCGACGCTCGGGTCGCCTGCGGAATCGAAGGTCTGGAACATGGTATGCCTCCTGTATCGGGCGCGACCGTAGCGCATGACCCGGAAAACCGGAATCGATTTTCGCCAATCGCAACAGGCTCGGATTGGTCCAAAGCGCGTTGCGTCTCAGTGCTTCAGGTGGATCGTCACCCAGCCTTCGCGATGCAAGGTCCTGACATGCCGGAAATTCTGGCCGACATAGGCCGAGATCACCGCATTGCATTGGCGCTCGAGGATGCCGGACAACACGATCGAGCCGCCGAGGCTGATGTGCCTGGCCATCTCAGGCGCCAGCCGCATCAGCGGCCGCGCCAATATGTTGGCGACGATGAGGTCGAAAGGCGCGCGCTTGCCGAAGATCGGGTGGTGGAAGCCGGGCGCCGTCACCGTTTCAACCAGCGCCTTGACGTGGTTGAGGCGGGCATTGGCGGCGGCGACCCTGACGGCGATCGGATCGATGTCGGTCGCCAGCACCGGAATATGCGCCAGTTTGGCGACGGCGATTGCCAGCACCGCGCTGCCGGTGCCGAGGTCGAGGGCATTCCTGGGACGTTCGCGGCGCACGACCCGTTCCAGCATTTCGAGGCAGCCGGCCGTGGTGCCGTGATGGCCGGTGCCGAAGGCAAGGCCGGCCTCGATCTCGATGGCGAGTTCGCCGCTGTGGCGCTTCCGGCGGTCATGCGCGCCATGGACGAAGAAACGTCCGGCGCGCACCGGCTTCAGTCCCTCCAGCGAGCGCGCCACCCAGTCGATGTCGGGCAAAACCTCGCGCTCGATCGGCTTCGACAGGGACAGTCCCACAAGGCTGTCTTTTAGCCGCGCCTCAACCGCGTCGACATTGCCGTCGGTGTAGAGCGAAACCTCATAGATGTCGCGGTCTTCATCGACTTCGAGCACGGCGATCGGCAGGCCTTCATCCTCGAAAGCCGGCTCGAGCGCGGCAAAGATGCGGTCGGCCTCGATCTTCCCAGCGATGAAGTGGAGCCTGGTCTGACCCATCAGTTGGTCTCTTGCTTGAGCATGATCTCTGGACAACACTTTTCTGTCCGAGAAAACCGGATTCCACATTTAGGGATCATGCCTAGCCTGCTGCCAGCCGCTTCAGCTTGGCAATCGCGGTATCGGCGCTTTCGCCATAGGCGATGGTGCCCGAAAACTCGCCCTTGGCATTGAGCAGCAGCGCCGAGGCGGTGTGGTCCATCGTATAATCGCCGTCGCCGGTGTCGACCTTCTTCCAGTAGATGTTGAAGGACTTCGCCATGGCGTGCACCTTGTCGGGATCGCCCGATATGCCGACGATGCGGTCGGAGAAATTGCTGACGTAAGTGTTCATCACAGGCGGCGTGTCGCGCTCTGGATCGACGGTAACGAAGTAGGCGTTGAGGTTCTTGCCGTCGTCGCCCAGCGTCTTCAGCCAGCCGGCCATTTCGAACAAAGTGGTCGGGCAGACTTCCGGGCAATGGGTGAAGCCGAAGAAGACGATGCTGGGTTTTCCCCGGAAGGCGGCTTCGGTGATTGGCGCGCCTTTCTGGTCGACCAGCGTGAATGGCGCGCCATACGGTTCGCCACCATAGTGGCCGCGATAGAAGTCAAAGGTGAGCCAGCCGATGCCCGCCGCCATCAGAACGAGAATGCCGACCAGAATTGAACGCATCATCAGGAATTGTCCGTAGCAGAAATCATCGAGCGCCGGATCGGCGCCTCTCTGCCGGCAGTCTTAGCCGGTCGCAGGGGGCAAGGCAAAGATGCCGCGTTGCCGCAACCGGGCTGGGCGCTACCTTGCAAACAGCTGGCCCTTATCCCACCTGAGACCGGCAAACTGAACCTGAGGAGGCTCCCTTGCAAAGACGGACTGGGCAGAGACGGATTGGGCAGAAACTGATCGGCGGCGCGCTGGCCGCATGCATTGCCCTTGGCGCCGGTGCCGCAGCGGCAGAGGAAGTCGGCAAGGTCGGCGTCGATTGGGTCGGCAACGACATCATCGTCGAGGCGATCAAGGATCCCAAGATCGACGGCGTGACCTGCCATGTCTCCTATTTCGACCGCAGCGTCATCGACCGGCTGCACAAGGGCAACTGGTTCGAGGATCCGTCTGATTCCTCGATCTCCTGCCGCCAGACCGGGCCGATCACCATCGGCGACATCGACATGAGCGAGGGCGGCGAAGAGGTGTTCAAGCAAGGCATCAGCCTGATCTGGAAGAAGCAGGTGGTGAACCGCATCTACGACAAGAAGAACGAGACGCTGATCTATCTCTCGCATTCGCGCCAAGTGCAGGACGGCTCGGCGAAAATGTCGGTGACGACCGTGCCGCTGTTCGGCCAGAACGTGGTGTGGACCGGCGGCAAGCCGAAATAACGATCCTCCGGGCGCAACGCGACAATTGCTTCCGCAATTGCGCGGGGGTAAATCCGCCAGATGGACCGTACCGAAAACCTCGTCCTGAAAGATCCCGAGCCGCGCATCCATTCGACCGCGGAGCTGAAAGCGTGCAAGCTTGGCCGCTATGCCTCGATCGGCGAACGGGTGGTGCTGCGCGAGGTCAATGTCGGCGATTTCTCCTATTTCGAGCGCCACGCCGAGGCGATCTACACGACGATCGGAAAATTCTGCTCGATCGCCGCCAACAGCCGCATCAATGCCTTGGAGCATCCGATCGAGCGGATCACGCAGCACAAGCTCAGCTACCGGCCGAACGAGTATTTCCGCTGGCTGGGCGTCGACGCGGCGTTCCGCGCGCGGCGGCAGGCCAAGGCGGTCGGCATCGGCAATGATGTCTGGATCGGCCATGGCGCCGTCATCATGCCCGAGATCAGCATCGGCAATGGCGCCATCATCGGCGCCAATTCGGTGGTGACGCGGGATGTGCCGGCCTACACAATCGTCGCCGGCGTACCGGCGAAGCCGTTGCGCATGCGCTTTCCCTCCGAGATCGCGGCGCGGATCGAAAGCCTTGCCTGGTGGGACTGGCCGCCGGAGAAACTCGCCAAAGCGGTTCCCGACATGCAGGCCTTGCCGATTGAGGATTTCCTCGATCGTTGGGAGCAAGAGCATTCCTGAGAGCTCGCCGCGCGTGCGCGGTTTCATCGACTGGCTGGCCGAAATCCTGGCGCCAAAATTCTGAACGGCACGTGTCGGGAAGAGTTCCGCCGGTCTGCGGCAACGCAACGGACCCCTTCCGCCATGCGGGGGTGGCGCAGCGGAAGGGGCTTGGAGACAAATCCGCCGTGAAGCGGAACGAACAGGTTTTGGCCTGCATGGTGACTAATGGCAACAAACCGATAAGGCGGCTTTTCACGGCGCTGCGCCTTTGGCGTGCATACAATTGCACCAGCGATGCCCTCTGCGACAGGGAACCGGAAGCGGCTGCCGGTTGTTTATTGTTGGAGCGATGAATGCGGCCTTGGTCAGCTCGTCGCGCTTTGAACGGTTGAGGATGTGAATGATCGAAAAGCTGTTTACCAGAATCGCCAACACCGTTTCGCACTTGGCGGGCCTGCCGCCGACTTTCATCGCCTGTTGCGCCATCGTTATCGTCTGGGCGGTAAGCGGGCCATTCTTCGGCTTCTCCGATACGTGGCAGCTCGTCATCAACACGGGAACGACGATCATCACCTTTTTGATGGTGTTCCTGATTCAGAACACCCAGAACCGCGACGGCGCCGCGGTTCAGGCCAAGCTCGACGAACTGATCCGCGTCAGCGAGGGCCACAATCATTTCATCGGCATCGAGCACCTGACCGAATCCGAGGTCGAGGAGATCAGAGACAAATGCGAGCGGGCGGCAAAACGCCATGACCACGAGCTCGCCGAACTGGCGGGCAAGAAGGCCGTCGCGCAAAAGCGCACCGCGAAAAAACGCGCGCCCGCCTGAGTCTCGGCTTTGGCTGAGTTCGACGATCAGTTTCCCATAAAGGCCGCGAAAGCGTCCTTATGGTCGGGGTGCCAGCGCGAGAGAGCAGGCCGGTTCTCGATGATGTCGCCGATCGCCCAGGCCATGCGCTTTTCATCGGTCGGCCGCATCACCTCATTGTCGGGGCACAGGATGTAGAAGTCCCCGCGCGCCAGCGAAGCCAGCATGAAGTCGACCACCTGCTCGCCGGTCCAGGCGCCAGCGGGTTTTTCGACCGCTCCTTCGGTGAGGCCGGTGAAGGTGAAGCCGGGAATGAGAAGATGCGCCGCGACCTTCGCGCCCGGCTCGTTGCGCAATGCGTGCGCCAGGCCTTCGGTGAACGTCTTCAATGCCGATTTGGATACGTTGTAGGCGAGATTGCCGGGTGGCGTGGTGATGCCTTGCTTGGAGCCGGTGTTGATGATCAGGCCCGGCTCTCCGGAGGCCAGCATGGCCGGCGCAAAGGCCTCGACGCCATGTACGACGCCCCAGAAATTGATGTCGATCAGCCGCTTCCAGGCGTCGCCGTTCTCCCACGGTTTTCCCGGATTGTTGCCGACGCCGGCATTGTTCATCAGCAGCGATACGGCGCCGAAAGCGGCATGCGTCTTTTCCGCCAGCCGGCCGAGTTCGTCGGCCTTCGAGACGTCTGTGGCGACCGCAAGCACGGCATTCTCGCCGGCGATCGCGGCGACTGCCTGGCGGGCCGCATCGAGGCGCGCGCCGCCAATGTCGGCCAGCACCAGTCTCATGCCCATAGCCGCCAGCCTTTTGGCGGCGGCAAGCCCGATGCCGCTGGCGCCCCCGGTGATGACGGCGACGTTGCCTCGGCTGAGGGCGGGCAAAGCGGATTGGATTTCGGCGTCGGAGGTCATGATCTTTTTCCTAGGGTTCGGGTGGCGCCGAACTTAGCGCGGGACGCGCATCGTGCAAGGCCGTCCCGCGTGTTCGGGTTGACCGCATCAACGGCGGCTGTGCATGCTGCGGCTGAACAGGAGACTGCCGATTGACCGACTGGGTTGCGATCCTGAAGGAGCAGACCGCCACCGGCGACCAGATGGGCCGCGAGGTGCCACAGATGCTTGCCAATCCGGACATAAGCGAAGCGCAGGTGAAGACCTTGTTTTCGGCACTCGAAAAACAGGCCGAGTTCGTCGAGAAATTGCGCATGGCGCTGGAAAAATTCGGCCATGATTTTTCGATCATCAAGGCGGCCGAGCGGCTGGAGGAGCGCTATGCCGACCTAGCCGCGTCGGTTGCCGAAAAGCTGAAGGCGATGCGCAAGTAGAGGCGTCCTACGCTACTTTTCCAGCACCCGCGAAAAACGCGTGTCCGGAACGAACCAGACGGCGGCCACCAGCACGAAGATCGCAACGCCGATCCATTGGTTGACGAAGGCAAGCGGGACGGCGGCGGCGTAGAGGGCCACCGAGATCTTGCCCTTGCGGTCATTGCCCAGCGCCTTGGCGAAGGCGGTGTCGTTGCCGTGCAAATGGTGCAGCTTGGTGGCGAGAAAGGTGTAGGCGACCGCGCACAGCACCAGGTCGATGCCATAGACGGCGACGGGGACCGGCGCGAAATGGTTCTCGCCCATGAAGGCCGTCGTCGCCGGCATCAGCGACAACCAGAACAGAAGGTTGAGGTTGGCCCACAGCACGCGGCCGTCGACCCTTTGGACGGTGTGGAACATGTTGTGCAGATTGTTCCAGTAGATACCGACATTGATGAACGACAAGACATAGCTGAAAAAGATCGGCCACAGCGGCAGAAGCGCTGAAAAATCCTCCCCATGGGGCACTTTCAGCTCCAGCACCATGATGGTGATGATGATGGCGACCACCCCATCGGTGAATGCCTCGACTCTGCCTTTTCCCATGGATTCTCCTTCTCGATGGAAAGACGTTAAGCGAGGATTTCGGGCAAGACCATCCTGACAAGGTTGTCAGGATGAAGTTCGGCGCGTGGAACGGCCATCCTTACATGGACGTTGGGGCGCAATTGGGCGTTGGGCGATTGGCCGGAGGTTGCCATGACCAGCTATGCCGAGACCATAACGCGCGACAACGGACTCGATGGCCGGCCCGCGATGGCCGCGGTTGCCGCCATGATCGCCGCTCTGTTCGCCGGCAGCACGGTGCTGACGCCGCTTTACGTCATCTACAAGCAGGCCTTCGGTTTCTCGCAGATCACGCTGACGCTGGTCTACGCCGTCTATGTCGTCGGCAATCTCGGCGCATTGCTGATGTTCGGGCGCTTGTCCGACGGCATTGGCCGCCGTCCTGCGGCGCTGGCGTCGATGGCCATAGCGGTGGTCAGCGCGCTGGTGTTCCTGTTGGCCGAGAACGTCGCATGGCTCGATGTCGCCCGCATATTGAGCGGCCTTGGCATCGGCGTCGGCGCGGGAACCGGCACGGCCTGGCTTGCCGAATTGATCGAGGGTAAGGACAAATCGCGCGCGGCAATCATCGCCACCAGCACCAACTTCGTTGGCCTTGGCCTCGGCGCGCTGGCATCGGGCCTGCTCGCCGAATATGCGCCCTGGCCGTTGAGACTAACGTTTGCGGTCTATCTTGCCTTGCTCGTGGTGGTGACGCTGTTGATCTGGCGCACCAGGGAAACCGTTTCGCGGCCGGGAAGGCTGGTCGACGTTTCGCTGCGGCCGCGGCTGTCGGTGCCCGCTGATATCCGCGCCGCTTTCGTGGCGCCGGCCGTCACCGGCTTCGGCGCCATGGCGCTGGTCGGCTTCTATGCAGCCCTGGCGCCGAGCATCCTGGCGCAGCAGCTGCATGTGGCCAACCATGCCGAGGCCGGCGGGCTGTTCTTTGAACTGTCGATCGTTGCGGCCGCGACCATTCTGGCCACGACCCGACTGTCCAGTCGCGCCGGCATGCTGGCCGCGCTGGCGCTGATGATCCCGGCCGTAGGGCTGATGGTTGCTGCTCAGTTTTTCGCGTCGATGTCCCTGATGGTTGCCGCCACCGCTGTGTGCGGCGTGGCGGCGGCGCTCGGCTATCGCGGCGGCCTGCAGGTGGTGAGCCAGATCGCACCTGCCGAGCGTCGCGCCGAATTGGTGTCGGCGTTCTTCATCTGCTGCTTCTGCGGCAATGCGCTGCCGGTGATCGGCATTGGGCTGCTGTCGAGTTGGGCCACTCCGACGACGGCAAGCCTGGCCTTCGCCGGCATGATCACGCTGTTCTCTGTCGTAGCGCTGGGGTTCGGCGTCAAATACGCGCGCTGAGCCTCACCCGTTTGGCGTCTCGGGCGCCATGTTTGCCCGTCCGCGCGGGATGCCGAGGCCGGTGTCGGGCGGCTCGCCGGCGGCCGGCCGGTCCTCGATCATGTGCATGGTGCGCCAGCGGCCGAAGCGATAATAGGCGGCGGCCAGCACCAGCGAGGTGATCGATCCCGCCGGAAAACTCCACCACAGCGCTTCCTCGCCGATGTAGCTCCTGAAGAAGTAGGCAAAGCCGGTACGCACGACCAGCACGGAAATCACCAGAATGATCAGCGGCGGCATCACGGCACCGGTGGCGCGCACGGTGGCGAACAGCACGATGGTGACGCCGAACAGGATGAACGACCAGGACGCCACCTTGTTGATGTGGGCTGCAATGTCGATTGCGGTGCTGTCGCGGCTAAGGAACAGGCCGAGCACCGGCCTGTCGAAGAGGAACAGCAGCGCCACCAGGGCGCCGGTGAGCACCAGGTTGAAGCCGACGCCGGACGCCGCGATGCGACCGATGCGGTCCCAGCGCCCGGCGCCGACATTCTGGGCCGCCATCGACGAGACTGCGGCTCCGATCGCCAGTGCAGGCATCTGGATATAGGTCCACAGCTGCGCCGCGATGCCGTAGGCGGCGGCGACCTGCGAGCCGTAGGAGTTGACGATGCCCATCACGGTCAGCGCCGCCGCCGAAATGACGATCATCTGCAGGCCCATCGGCACGCCCTTGAAGACGACGATCCTGAGCAGCGCCGGATCCGGCCGCAGCAGAGCGAGGTTCGCGCCGGCGAGCCGCAACGGATGCTTTTTGGCATAAAGCACGACGAGGATGGCGATCACGCTCACCGTCTGGCCGATCAGCGTCGAGGTGGCGGAGCCGGCGATGCCGAGTTCGGGGAAGGGGCCGATGCCGCGAATGAGCAGCGGATTGAGGATGATGTCGAGCACGACCGCGAGCGCCATGAAGAAGAATGGCGTGCGCGAATCACCCGCACCGCGCAGCACCGTCATGACGAAGGACAGAAGGTTCATCATCGGCACGGCGACGAAGATGATACGCAGATAGGAGCGCGCCAGCGGCAGCGCATCGGGCGGGGTGCCCAGTGTGTTGAGGATGGCGTCGACCCAGATCCAGCCGCAGACGGCGAAGATAGCCGAGACGAGGAAGAAGAAGCTGGCGCTGGTGCCGACGATGCGCCGCGCCTCGGGCAGGTCGCGGGCGCCGACCGATTGCGCCACCAGGATGGTGGCGGCCATGCCGATGCCGAATACGGTGCCAAGAATCAGGAACAGAACCAGATTGGCGTTGGAGGTGGCGGTCAGCGCCGATTCACCGAGGAAGCGGCCGACCCAGACAGCGTTGATCGAACCGTTGAGCGACTGCAGCACATTGGAGCCGAGCACCGGCAGAGCGAACAAAAGCAGCGTGCGCGGAATCGGGCCGCTGGTCAGGTCGCCGGTGCGCCGGCGCGGTGGTATTTTTTCGTCCATGGGCTGTTCGGCGAAGGTTCATCTCAAAGTCCGCCCGGCAATGATCGCCGATTTGACGGACAAGGTCGATGCGGCATTGGAACATGCCACCTGGCGGCTTCAAGCTAATCAGTTCTCAAAACATTCGGAATGGGATATGGGTCGTCGCCGCGTGGGGTCGCATATCCTGTTGGATATGATGAATAGGCTGGGGGGATCATGTCCGACAATCCGCTTTTTTCCGAGCGCCTGAACCGGCGCGCGTTTCTTGGAATATCCGCTTTGGGTGCCGCTTCCATGGCGCTTTCAGCCTGCACCACGACCGACGTCGTGGTGCCGCCAACGCCCGCTCCGGCGCCCGAACCGGCTCTGGGCGATGCCGCCACCATGTATTCGGCGCGCGTCGATGAGGGCTTTTCATTGCCGGCAATCCCCGTGGCCAAGCTCGATCCGAAGTTCGTGCGCCAGATCGTGGACGATCCGACCGGCGAAAAACCCGGCACGATCGTCGTCGATACATCCGAGCATTTTCTCTATCTGGTGCGCGACGGCGGCAAGGCAATGCGCTATGGCGTCAGCCTCGGCAAGGCCGGGTTTGGCTGGACCGGCAGCGCCGTGATCCAGGCGCGCAAGAAATGGCCGGTGTGGACGCCGCCGCCCGAAATGATCCAGCGCCGGCCGGAACTGGCGAAATATAAGGACGGCATGCCGCCGGGACCGCAGAGCCCGCTCGGCGCGCGTGCGCTCTATCTGTTCCGCGACGGCAAGGACACGATGTACCGGCTGCACGGCACGCCGGAATGGGATTCCATCGGCAAGAACGCGTCGTCGGGCTGCGTGCGCTTCATGAACCAGGACATTATCGACCTCTACAGCCGGGTCAACGGCGTAGCCCAGGTCTATGTGCGCCCGAACCTGTCGGCCGCAGGCAAGATCATGGCCGTGTCGAGCCGGACCGCCGAGCCGATCGATGCCGGCGTGCCAAGGGATGCGGAGATTTTGAAATAGGTGCCTTCACGGCATCGCTGATCGCCGACAAACGTTTAGAGGCGGACGCGCCGGGCGCGTCCGCCTTTCCGTAAACGGCTACTTCTTGGCGAGGCCCGGAAGCGTGACCTGATAGACCAGGAACATGGTGTCGACATCGGCGCCGTCGTCGGCCTTGTAGGGCGCGCCGACCTGAAAACCGTCCTGGGTGAGAAAGTCGTTATCGTTGCCGACGAACAGGAAATAGTCGTCGGGCAGCGCCGGATCGAGCAGGCTGACCACAGACATTGCTTCCCACTTCTCCGAGAGATTGTTCTTGTCGTTCGGCTTGCCGTCATGCAGGCCGAAACGGCCGAGTTCCTTGTTGTCGTTGATGTCAATGAACGGCGTCAGCTTGGCCGGGGTCACCGAGGGGTCGAGCACGCCCTTGGGCGCCAGCGGCTTGTCGGCGGCATCGAAGGCGCCGCCGGCAATGTCGGTGGCGCCAGAGACGTCGACGACGAAAATCTGGCGCAGCAGCGAAGTATCGCCCTTCACCCCCTGGCCGTTTCCGCTGTCGCGCGCCAGCATCAGGAAGGTCTTGTCGGACAGCGCCATGATCTCGCTCTGCGCGGCGACCTTGGTCTTGTCCTTGGTGACCTTGAACACCGGCAGCGGCACGACATATTCATGCACCAGCTTGAGATGGGCCGGGTCGGAGGCGTTGTAGACCAGGGCGCGGGTGTTCTGGCGCGTCGCGGGCGAATCGCCGCCATCCTGGCGGGGCGCCGACTGCAGCACAGCGATCAGCGACTTGCCGTCCGGCGTCAGCGCCATGCCTTCGAGGCCCTGGTTGTTCTGGCGGCCGGTTTCGGGATCCTTCGGATCGGGTTCGGCTGCACCGGGGCCTGGATTGTCGGAGGCGAAGTTCGGCCCGCCCTTGCGCATCGGCACCAAAGCGGCCGGCGGCTGCGTTGCCGACAACAGATGGCCGTCGGCCGAGAAGCGGTAGATGTTGGGGCCGTATTCGTCAGAGATGAACATGGTGCCGTCGGGCAGCCGCGCGATCGCCTCGTTGTCGAGCGCCAGCTTGCCGTTGGCCTCGGGCAGGATCGGCAGGTCGCCGCTCGCCGCGCGCACGCCGTTGAGCGGATCGAGGCCGGTGGCGTCTGCGCCCTTGTCGTCGGTGAGCAGCAGCGAATCGGCTAGCGTCGCCTTGACGCCTGTTTGTTCCTGGCCGGCAGCGGGCGTGGCGCCCAGTGCGGTCGGCGTGAACTCGATGCGAATAGTGTTGAGCCGCGGCCGGTAGTCGGTGGTGCCGACGACATTGTAGCCGCGATCCGGCAGCAGCCACAGCGAACCCTTGTAGCCATCCGCGCCATGGGTCCAGCTTGCGGCGTCGATCGACATGCCGGAGCCGGAGCCGAAGGTCTCGCCGAACTTGTCCTTCTGATCGGCCGGAATGCGGCCGACGCCGACCAGGCCCTTGTTGACGAAGCCGCCAACGGTGGCGGTGCTGCCGGCAAGGGCAGGGGTCAGGGCGGTAAACAGCGCCAATGCGGCGCCGAGCGACACGGTTCGGTGCAGATTTTTCATGGAGATCCTTCTTGTGACGGAACGGGCCGGAACGGCCGGATGACGAAGCCGCCGCAATCGACGATGCCGCGCCCACCGATGAGCGGTCTAGGACGCGAAGATGATAGTTGCGTGACAGACCTTGTCGCACTCGCTCCGGAACCATTTTCCAGCCTGATCCGTTGCACGCGAGCCCAAGCGTCGCCTGCGATGGCCGGTCGAGCCCCGGGCCTGGGAGGGATAAATGGGTTTCGATCAGTATCACGAGCCGCCGGAAGAACTGACGCAGGAGGTGCGGACCTTTGCCCGCATGATCACCTCGTTGATCGAAGAGGCCGAGGCGATCAGCTGGTACGAACAGCGCATGTCGGTCGAGAAAGACCCTCAGGCCAAGGCGATCATGAAGAACGCGCAAGGCGAGGAGTTCAAGCATTTCGGCATGGATCTGGAATTCCTGCTGCGCCAGAAGAAAGACTGGCGCGCGGAACTGAAGGAAATCCTGTTCACCACCGGCGACATCGTCAAGGCCGGCGAGCGGGGCGAGAAGAAGGTGGATTGAGGCCCGCCGGCCTTCCTCCGCGGCGGATCAATCGCTGTCGCGGGCGATCAGCTCCAGCGGCCAGACTTCGCGGATGATGCGCGGACCTTCCGGGCCGGCAAAGGCGGGAAGCGAGGCCAGCAGCATTTCGGCCAGTCGCCGGCCCATCGGCTCCAGCGACGGACGGAAGGCGGTCAGCGCCGGTGAAAAATAGCGGCAGAGCGGCGTGTCGACGATGACGATCACCGCGATGTCGTGGCCGGGCCTGATGCCCATCTCGGCCAGTGCCTTGCAGCCGCCGAGCGCCATTGCGTCATTGTTGAAGATGATGGCTGTGGGCCGGTCCCTGGAGAGCATCACGCGCGGCGTCACCTGGTAGCCTCCGGCCTCGTTGATGAAGCCGTCGGCGATCAGGCCGGGGTCGACTTCGATGCCATGCCGCCCCAGCGCCTTGCGGTAGCCGTCGAGGAACAGGTAGCCGAAGTTGAGATCCAGCGAAGGGCGGATGGCGGCAATGCGGCGGTGGCCGCGCGCGACCAGCCGGTCGACGGCTTCATCACCCGCCCTCTCGAAATCGATATCGAGCGAAGGATAGGTGTCGTCGCCGGATTGACTTCGGCCAAGCGTGGCGAAGGGAAAGCCAGCCTTGCTGAGATAGTCGATCCGATCGTCTTCCCGCCGTGTATTGGCCAACACGACCGCGTCGGCTCGGCGCGTCTCAACCACGCGGCGCAGCCTCTCCTGCTGATATTGGCCGGGCTCGCCCATGACGACCATCAGATCCAGGTCATCCTCGGCCAGTCGGCCCTGCAGACCGATCAGGAACGGGATGAAGAACGGTTCGCCATATTGCTGGTCGCCCGGATGCGGCTGCAGCATGAAGGCGATCGAATGGGTGGTGCCTTGCCGCAGACTGCGGCCGGACTGGTTGGGCGAATAGTTCAATTGCTTGGCGGCGGCGAGCACGCGCTGGCGGGTGTCGGCATTGACGTCGGCGCGGCCGTTCAGCGCCCGCGACACGGTGCCGATCGAAATGTTCAGGTGACGCGCAAGGTCATGGATGCTGGACGCCAAGGACAGTTCTCCCCCTGTCTTGGCTAGCACCGGCTGCCGCCCAGGCCAAGGCTTCGGGATGATTTTCGCTGGCAGCCGATTGACATTCTACGCCATCGGGTGTGTTCTCGTAAACGTTTACGGAGAAACGTTTACGGTGATGCCGGAAATGCCGTGACATTCGGTCTGGAGGGACCGGACGGGAGGAATGCCGGATGATGAATGCCGTCCTCGTCGGCTGTGGTGCGATGAGCAAGGCCTGGCTCGATGCCGCGAGGCAGATCGACGGGCTGGCCATTGTCGGCCTTGTCGATCTCGACGCCGAACGGGCGAAGGCGAGGGCGCACGAATACGGGCTCGACGGCGCGGTAATCGGCACCAGCCTCGACGCGGTGCTCGACCAGACCAGGCCCGACGCGGTGTTCGATGTCGTGGTTCCAGCCGCCCGGCGTGATGTCGCCTTTGCCGCCTTTGCCCATAATTGCCATCTGCTGACGGAAAAGCCGCTGGCCGATACTCCGGAAAATGCGCGCGCCATCGTCGATGCGGCGCGTAACGCGGGGCGCGTCCATGCGGTCGTGCAGAACCGCCGCTACGTCGCCAATGTCCGGCGCATCAGGCGCTTTCTCGACTCCGGCGCCATCGGCAAGCCAACCAGCATCCATGCCGATTTCTTCGTCGCGCCGCATTTCGGCGGCTTTCGCGAGGAGATGGCGCATGTGCTTTTGCTCGACATGGCGATCCACACATTCGACGCCGCCCGCTACATGGTCGCAGGCGATCCCGCCGGCGTCTTTTGCCAGGAATGGGAGCCGGCGAATTCCTGGTACCGGCAGGGATCGTCGGCCAGCGCTATCTTCGATCTCGGCGGCGGCAAGGTGTTCACCTATGCAGGCTCTTGGTGCGCGGCGGGCTTCCGCACCAGCTGGGAGAGCACGTGGCGCATCGTCGCCGAGCACGGCAGCCTGGTCTGGGACGGCGAGGACGGACTGAAGGCCGAAGTTGTGTTGTCGGTCCGCGACGGCCTGTTCGACCTGACCCAGCCCATCACAGTACCGCCGCTCGATTCCGCCGACCGCGTCGGCGGTCATCTCGGCATCATCAAGGATTTCATCCACGCCATCGAGACCGGCAGCGAGCCGGAAACCCGTGGCAGCGACAACATCAAAAGCCTGGCCATGGTTTTTGGCGCCATCGAAAGCGCCGAGACCGGACGGCGCGTCGCAATCACACAGGAAGCATCATGATGCCAAACCCGCTTCTCGACATCCGCATCGGCACCATGGTGCGGGCCAATCTCGAAGACCCGGCCGCCTACATCAAAGAGATTCTGCCGCTCGGCTTCGAGAGCATCCAGCCCTTCTTCTGGCAGACGCTGGGCGGCAAGGATTTGGCGCGGCTCGCCGGTGAGATTGGCGAGGCGATCGGCGATGCCGATGTCGCCGTGTCGTCGATCGGCGTGTTCGGCAATCCGCTGGAGGATGGCGAGGTCGATCGCGGCGTGCTCGCGGCCTGGGAAACCGTCATCGACAATGCGCATCTGTTCGGCGCTTCGATCGTCAGCGGCTTCACCGGACGTCTGCGTGGCAAGAAGCTGACAGACAGCCTGCCGCGCTTCCGTGAGGTTTGGGGTCCGCTGGCCAGGCGCGCTGCAGACAAGGGCGTGCGCATCGCCTTCGAAAATTGCGCCATGGATGGCAACTGGGCGGCCGGCGACTGGAACATCGCCCACAATCCCGATGCCTGGGAGTTGATGTTCAACGAATTGCCCGACGACAATCTCGGCCTCGAATGGGAGCCCTGCCACCAGCTTGTCTACCTCATCGACCCGATGCCGCAGATCCGCAAATGGGCGCCGCGCATTTTCCATGTCCACGGCAAGGACGCGACGGTGCGCTGGGATGTGATCCGCGAGCACGGCGTGTTCGGCAAGCTGCCCTTCGTGCAGATGCGCACGCCCGGGTTTGGCGACAGCGACTGGACGCGGGTGATCAGCGAATTGCGGCTGGCCGGTTACAAGGGCGCCATCGACATCGAGGGCTGGCACGACCCGGTCTATCGCGGCGACCTCGAAATCACAGGCCAGGTGCGCGGGCTGGAATACCTCAAGCAATGCCGGGGAGGAGCGACCTACCTGCCGAACCCGGCGTGACCGAGGGCCGGTGGGAGGAGCCGGCCTGACAGATTGCCAAGCACTGCCGACAAGCACTGCCGACAGGCGAACGACGAAACCCCTCAGCTCACCGAGGACAAAAGGGAGGAACGTGCATGAGCATCGCAATGAGAACGACACTTCTGCGCTCGACCGTCGTGGCCGCCGCCACGGCGCTGTGCGCTGCCATCTCCACTCTGCCGGCGCAGGCGCTCGACGCCCAGTGGTGCAAGGATGTCCACATCCGCTTTTTCGTCGGCGGCGCCGAGGGCGACGCTTTCGGCACCATCGTCTACAATGGCGCCAAGCAGGCGGCGTCCGATCTCGGGCCGAAGGTCGACTACATCTTCTCGCAGTGGGACGTCGAGAAGATGGTGCAGCAATTGCGTGAGGCCGTCGCCGTGAAGCCAAACGGCATTGCCATGATGGGCCATCCGGGCGACGCCGCGATCATGCCGCTGGCCGAACAGGCGCATAAGGACGGCATCAAGATGATGTACCAGAACGTGCCGGTGCCGAAGGTGGTGGACGCGTTCGGCGGCGGCTATGTCGGCGCCCAGCAGGAGCAGCAGGGCCGCGCGCTCGGCACTGAGGCGTTCAAGCTCGGGAAGCTCAAGTCCGGCGACAAGGCGATCATGATCGGTCCGTTCGAGAACGAGGCCCGCGGCGCGCGCGAGCGCGGCACGGTGGCAGCACTCAAGGAAGCCGGCGTCGAGGTCATCCAGCTGTCGTCGCCGCCGAGCGGCGAATGGGCGTCCGACCCCAATCTGGCGATACCGGTGATCACCGCGGCCCTGCTCAACAATCCCGACGTCAAGGCGGTCGGCTATCCCGGCGGCCAGATGCTGGGCAACGTCGCCACCTACATGCAGGCGGCAGGACGCAAGCCCGGCGACATCTTCAACTTCGGCTTCGATACCAGCCCGCAGATCGTCGAGGCGTTCAAGGGCGGCTGGGTGCAGCTGACGGCTGATCAGCAGCCGTTTCTGCAAGGCTATCTGCCGATCCTCAGCCTTTGCCAGCAGGTGGTGCTGGGCCTGGCGCCGATGAATGTCGACACCGGGGCGGGCTTCGTCACGCCGCAGAATTACGAGATCGTCGCCGAGCTCGCCAAGCAGGCGCTGCGCTGACCTCCCAAACTGCCGGCTGGGCGCAAGCCCGGCCGGCAGGACCGCCGGCACCAGGCCGGGATGATACCACAGGAGCGAGGATCGCCATGGCCGAACGCATCATCGAACTGCGCGACATCAGCAAATCCTATGGCCAGGTCTATGCGCTGGGCGGGGTCAATCTCTCGGTCGACCGCGGCGAGGTGGTTGGCCTGATCGGCGACAATGGCGCCGGCAAATCGACGCTGATCAAGATCCTGTCCGGCGTCGTCAAGCCGACCAGCGGCGAGATCCTGGTGCGCGGCAAGCCGGTGACCGGCTGGAGTGCGGCACGCTCGCGCGACGCCGGCATCGAGACGGTCTTCCAGGATCGGGCGCTGGCCGTGCAGCAGACCATTGTGCGCAACATCTTCATGGGCCGCGAACTCACCGGCTTCATGGGCTTTCTGAAGGTCAATAAAGAGATAGAGGAGGCGAGCCGGCTGATGCGCGAGATCGGCTTCACCTCGAAGGTGTTCACGCCGCACTCGATCGTCGGCCAGCTCTCGGGCGGCGAGCGCCAGGGCGTGGCGATCGCGCGCGCCATCTACAAGCAGGCCGAGCTGATCATCCTTGACGAGCCGACGACGGCGCTGTCGCTGACCGAGACCGCCAAGGTCTTCCATTTCGTGCGCCAGGTGCGGGCGAGCGGCCGTTCGATCCTGTTCATCGGCCACAACATCCACCATGTCTTCGACATCGCCGACCGCTTCGTGGTGATTGACCGCGGCAAGGTGGCGCTGACCGCCGATCGCACCGAGGTCAAGTCGGCCGAAGAGCTGATCAATTTCATGGAAGACGTTGCGCATCCCGGAGGATTGCCGGGGCTGCACGAGGCCGGCGACGCGGAGAGGGCAGCACGATGAGCAAGACCATGGAACCCGATCTGCAGAGCCCGCTCGGCGGCAAGGCGGCCCGGCCTGAGTGGAAGCACCCGTCCGACCATTGGCTGCGCGGTTTCGTCATCGACAACCGCGCAGCGCTCGGCACGCTCGCCGTGTTCATCATCATGATGGCGGCGTTCCTGATCGCCAACCCGACCGTGTTCACCACCTGGTATCTCTACAGATCCGTGCTGACCACGCTGCCGGTTGCCCTGTTCGTGGTGGTGCCGCTGGTCTTCGTCGTCACCTGCGGCGAGATCGACCTGTCGTTTCCCGCAACCATGGGCTTTGCCTCCTGGGTGTTCGCGCTGGTGGTGCAGGCCGGCTACGATCCGTTTCTCGGCATCGCAGCGGCGATTCTCACCGGCACGCTGCTCGGCTTTCTCGTCGGATCCCTGGTCGTTTATGGCGGGCTGTCGTCGCTGATCGCCACCCTCGGCATGAATTTCCTGCTGCGGGGACTGATCCAGATCATCAACGAGGGCAGATCGACGGCATTGACCGGTCTCAGCGACAGCTGGGCGTACACCATCTTCTCCGGTCAGGTGTGGGGTTTTCCGGTACAGGTCTTATGGGCACTCGCCTTCGTCATTTTTTCGGCAATGCTCTACAACCGGCACCGCTTCGGCGCGCAGGTGAGGGTCGTCGGCGACAACCCCGACAGCGCCCAGCAAATGGGCATCGACGTCAAGCGTGTGCGGGTGAAAGTGTTCATCTTCACCGGCATCGGGGCCGCGATCGCCGGCACGTTTTCGGTGATGATCAACTTCACCTGGTGGCCGACCGCGGGCGACGGCTATCTCTTGCCGGTGCTGGCTTCGGTGTTCGTCGGCGGCACGCCGACCTGGGGCGGCATCGGTACGGTTGCCGGTGGAGCGATCGGCGCGGTCACCGTGTCGTTCATCCAGACCGGCGTCGTGGCGGCGGGCCTGAGCGGCTTCTACGTCCAGTTCTTCAACGGGCTGATCATCATCCTGTCGCTGCTGGGGCACAAGTGGAACCAGGCGCGGTACAGGTGAGGGGCGGGCTAAATTGACGGGGACGCTCATGTTGCGGCCGCATGCCCCGACGACTGGGCAGACGCCCGTCGCTTCGTCATTCTAAGGCGGAGCAGGAGCGAAGCTCCGTCGCGTAGACCCTGGAACCCATTCCGCGACCTTGGCGTGCAGCTGCGCAGGATTCCGCACCGTGGCAACGCGTTGAAGACGCGGGATGGATCCTCGGGTCTACGCTGCGTCGCTACGCTCCTTGCTCCGCCCGTGGATGACGAGGCGGGGAGGGCTCCGCCAGACTACAACAATGTGGTCGCTTGTAGGACAACAGGACAAGCGGGCGCTCACACCGCCGCCACAAACCCGTCCAGCACGCGTTTCTGGCCGGCCTTGTCGAAGTCGATGGTCAGCTTGTTGCCTTCGATGTTGGAGATGTTGCCGTTGCCGAATTTCTGGTGGAAGACGCGGTCGCCGACGCTGAAGGGCGACGGCGTGTCGGCGACGGATTTGGCGACCAGTTCGCCGTCAATGGTGCGGCCTTTGACGCTGGTTCGGCCGGCGCCGTAGCCGGAGTCGGTCTCGCCATAGCCGATGCGCTCGACCTGGTGGCCGGAGCGCGAGCCCCAGTTGCGGTCGGTCGCCTCGGTGCGGTTGGCCTGCGCGCGCTGCCAGCCGGGCGTCGCATAGGTGTTGGAGAAGGCGCCGGATTTTTCCGCGCCGACATTGTCGAAGCGCGAGGCGCCGTAGGGGTTCTGCCGCCCTGCGCCCTGGCCGCCACGGCCCGACGCGAACGAACCGCCGCCATAGGAATTGCCGTAGCCGCCATAGGAGTTGCCGCTTTCGGCGACCTCGACATGGGCTTCCGGCAGTTCGTCCAGAAAGCGCGACGGGATGGTCGACTGCCACAGGCCGTGGATGCGGCGGTTGGAGACGAACCACAGATGCAGGTTCTTCTTGGCCCGGGTCAGGCCGACATAGGCGAGACGGCGCTCTTCCTCCAGGCCGGAGCGGCCGCCTTCGTCCAGCGCGCGTTGGTGCGGGAACAGGCCTTCCTCCCAGCCGGGGAGGAACACGGTCTCGAATTCGAGGCCCTTGGCCGAATGCAGCGTCATGATGTTGACGGCGTCAAGCTCGGCGTTCTGCTCGGCGTCCATGACCAGGGCGACATGTTCGAGGAAGGAGCGCAGCGATTCATACTCCTCCATGGAGCGGATAAGCTCTTTCAGGTTTTCCAGCCGGCCCGGCGCCTCGACCGAGCGGTCGTTCTTCCACATGTCGGTGTAGCCGCTCTCCTCCAGAATGGTCTCGGCGAGTTCGGTGTGCGGCGTGGTTTCCAGCGCCTTCTGCCAGCGCTCGAAATTGGCCGCCACTTCGCGCAAGGCCGCGCGGGGCTTGGGCTTCAGCTCGTCGCTTTCTGCGAGCTTGGCGGCTGCCTCCAGCATCGGGATGCGCAAGCTCCGCGCCGTGTCGTGGATCTGGCGGATGGTGGCTTCACCCAGGCCGCGCTTGGGGACATTGACGATGCGCTCGAAGGCGAGGTCGTCGGCGCCCTGCGCGACGACGCGGAAGAAGGCCAGTGCATCGCGGATTTCCATGCGCTCATAGAAGCGCGGGCCGCCGATGACGCGGTAGTTGAGGCCGAGCGTGACGAAGCGATCCTCGAATTCGCGCATCTGGAAGGAGGCGCGGACCAGGATGGCCATATCATTGAGCTTGTGCTTGGCACGCTGGTAGGTCTCGATGGTCTCGCCGACGGCGCGCGCCTCCTCCTCGGAATCCCAGGCGGCGTGGACATGCACCTTCTCGTCGTCCTCGGCGACCTTCTCGGTGAACAGCGTCTTGCCGAAGCGGCCCTCATTGTGGGCGATGAGGTGCGAGGCAGTGCCGAGGATGTGCGCGGTCGAGCGATAATTGCGCTCCAGACGGATGATGGTGGCGCCGGGAAAATCCTTGTCGAAGCGCAGGATGTTGTCGACCTCGGCGCCACGCCAGCCATAGATCGATTGGTCGTCGTCGCCGACGCAGCAAATATTCACGCTCACGGGCTGTTCCGCGCCTGCCGGCGCGGGCCCTCCGCGGGGGCCTCGCAACGGCTCGGACGCCCGGTCGGGCTTGCGGCCTTCGGCCGGAACATTCCAGCGGTAGGAGGTGTTTGGTCTAACGTAGTTACCTTCTTCCGAAGGATCGTCTTTTGACGCCGCAGGTTTGTAGTTGCCCGCCTCAGTTCGATCAGGAGTCCTGGACGGGCTAGGACTTGGAACGCGGCCACCTGGAACGCCACTTCTTGGCGGTTGTGGCTCACTTGGCGGTTGTGGCGCACTTGGCCTTTGCGCCAGCAGCCGCAGCCACATGTATTGCGCGGTGTTGGTGTCCTGGTACTCGTCGACGAGGATGTATTTGAAGCGCTTGTGGTAGTCCTTCAGCACGTCCGGATTGGCGCGGAAGATGCGGATCGGGTGGCAGAGCAGATCGCCGAAGTCGCAGGCGTTCAGCGTCTTCAGCCGCTCCTGATAGGCCTTGTATAGTTCCCGGCCCTTGCCGTTGGCGAAGCTGCGGGCATCGCCCTCGGCAATGTCGGCCGGGCCTTGGCCCTTGTTCTTCCAGCCGTCGATCATCTGCGCGAACTGCTTGGCCGGCCAGCGCTTGTCGTCGAGGCCTTCGGCCTGGATCAGCTGCTTGATCAGCCGTACGACGTCGTCGGTGTCGAGGATGGTGAAATCGGATTTGAGCCCGGCCAGCTCGGCGTGGCGGCGCAAGAGCTTGACGCCGATGGAGTGGAAGGTGCCGAGCCACGGCATGCCCTCGACGGCTTCGCCGACGAGATGGCCGATGCGCTGCTTCATCTCGCGCGCGGCCTTGTTGGTGAAGGTCACCGCCAGGATCTGCGAGGGGAAAGCCCTGCCGGTGGCCAGGATATGGGCGATGCGGGTGGTCAGCACGCGGGTCTTGCCGGTGCCGGCGCCGGCCAGCACCAGGACCGGGCCTTCGGTGGTTTCCACCGCCAGCCGCTGCTCGGGGTTGAGGCCGTTGAGATAATCGGGTGCGCTGTTGGGTCCGCTGCGGGCCGCCATGGCGCGCGCGGCTATGCCCGACGGGGCCGCGGGCCGCGCATTGGGTTCGTCGAAAAAGGGCATTTCTTCCGCAAAGCCGGACATCTCCCCCGAATGTAGTGATTCGGGAGCGAAAGACCAGAAGTGTCTACGTTTTGTTCTGCTAAAGTGCCCGATACTGCGGCTCAGGCCTTTCGGTAACCGAGCGCGACGAACAATCGATGTCCGAACGAGCGCGCTTCCTCTGTCATCACCATGCCAAAGGCCGTCAGCATCTGGTCGTAATAGCGGCTGCCCGCGGGTGACGCCAGGAATGTCGAGTACAGTCTGAGATCGCCGAGCGGGAGATCCCGGTACGTATAAGCGCTACCCTGCATGGCATTCTGTTCGATGTTCTGGCGAATTTTCACGGATTGCTGACGCACCAGCGCCATGATCTGTTCGTCCGACAGAGGCTTTCCGGCTGCGCCCAGCATCCCCGTAACCATCGCGTAGCTCATGTTCAGCGCTATCGCCTCGCCGGTGTCGACAGCGCTGATATCGTCGATGATCTTGCGGTACAATTCGAGCCGGGCTGGATCCTTGGTCGGAAGCTCGGCGAGGATTTGCTTGCCCTCTGTCTTCTTGCTTTGCCTGCCTTCCGGGCCAGACGACTGAATTTCCAAAGCGGTGACGTGCTTGCCCAACGGGGAAGCGTAAAACGCTGCGAGGTCGGACAGATCGGTGGCCGAAAGCCTGTCCGCCATCCGCGATTCGATGGCAGTCTCCATTTTGACTGCGTCGAAGGCGCCTTCCAGCGCGACCGACAAGGCGTCCTGGAAATTTGCCGGTAACGGTTCGGGTATGGATTTCGTGGCTGCGGCGATGCCGGGACCGATGCCCATCAGCATCTCGTGAAAGCCGTTTGCCTTGTTGATCTCGCTCAGCGTCTGTGCCGGCGCGGCCACTGTGCCGGCCGTGAGCGCGACGAAGCTACAGAGGACAAGGACTACTCGCGTCAGAGGCGAGGCGAATGACATCACTCTGGTTGCTCCTGATGGTTGGTCGAAAGCAGACTGCTGGAAAACCCGGATGCCGGCAAGGCGGGATTGCCACCTGGGCGTGTGGCCTCGAAAAAAACGCCCTGTGCGCGGAGCCTGCGGCATGGCCGTTTGGTTTCGCCATGGATCGCTCCCCGGCGGCTTGACAGGCACGGCGGGCGGGAGAAGGTTGTACCGCCGGGGGCAGGATTGGCATACCTTTGCCCATGGCCGCGCCGCGGAATGCGCATCAGTCGAAGGAGTATCGTCTTGGCTGTCGTCATCACCTCCCTCATCCTGTTCCTCATCGGCCTCGCGCTTGGCGGCGGCGGCGTCTGGCTCGCGATGCTGGGCGGCAGCTGGTACTATGTCGTCACCGGTCTCGCCTTCCTCATCGCCGCATGGCTGCTCTTCCGGCGCAAATCGACGGCGCTCTGGCTCTACGCGGCGATCGTGCTCGGCACGCTGGCCTGGGCGGTGTGGGAAATCGGCTTCGACTGGTGGGAACTCGGACCGCGCGGCGGCATCATCGTGCTTCTGGCGCTGTGGCTGCTGACGCCTTGGGCAAGGCGGGGCCTGATCGGCCCCGACGCGCGCGCGCCGCTCATTCTGGCCGTGCTCGCATCGCTCGCCGTCGCCGGTTATTCGATGACGGCCGATCCCAAGGACATCGCCGGCGACCTCAGCGCCGACAAGGTGACGCCGACTGCCGATCTCGGCGGCAATGTGCCTCCGGGCGAATGGCATTTCTACGGCCGTACGCAATTTGGCCAGCGCTATTCGCCGCTCGACCAGATCACGCCCGACAATGTCGCCAAATTGCAGCCGGCCTGGATCTACCAGACCGGCGACGTGAAAGGGCCGGACGATGTCGGCGAAACCACCTACCAGGTGACGCCGCTGAAGGTGGGCGATGCGCTCTATATCTGCACGCCGCACAATTTCGCCATCGCCATCGATGCCGCCACCGGCAAGGAGAAATGGCGTTTCGATCCCAAGATCAAGCTCGACAAGGACCGCCAGCACCAGACCTGCCGCGGCGTGTCCTATTATGCCGATGCAAAGATCGCCGCCGGCCAGCCTTGCGCGACGCGCGTCTATCTGCCGACCTCGGATGCGCGGCTGATCGCGCTCGACGCCGCCAACGGCCAGGTCTGCCCGTCCTTCGCCGAAGCCGGCACGCTCAATTTGTTGACCAACATGCCGTATCCGAAGTCGGGCTATTATTACTCGACCTCGGCGCCGCTGATTGCGGGCGGCAAGATCATCATCGGCGGCGCGGTCAACGACAATTATTCGACGCAAGAGCCGTCCGGCGTCATCCGGGCCTTCGACGTCGACACCGGCGCCCTGGTGTGGAACTGGGATTCCGGCAATCCGGACCAGACAACGCCGCTGGCGGCAGGCCAGACCTACACCCACAACTCGCCCAACATGTGGTCGACGGCAAGCGCCGACGAGAAGCTCGGCCTGCTCTATGTGCCGCTCGGCAACCAGACGCCGGACCAGCTCGGGATGGGCCGCAGCGCCAATGTCGAGAAGTTTTCCTCCTCGATCACCGCGCTCGATCTGGCCACCGGACAAGTGCGCTGGGTGCGGCAGACCGTGCATCACGACCTCTGGGACATGGATGTGCCGGCACAGCCGACCCTGGTCGACATCACCACCGCTGCCGGCGTCGTTCCGGGCCTGGTTGGACCGACCAAGCAGGGCGACCTCTACGTGCTCGACCGGCGCAGCGGCGAGCCGATCATCCCGATCAAGGAAGTGCCGGCGCCGGGCGGCGCTGTCGAGGGCGATCACACGTCGCCGACGCAGCCGGTCTCGGATCTCTCCTTCAATCCGAGGCCGCTGACCGGCGCCGACATGTGGGGCATCACCATGTTCGACCAGCTGGCCTGCCGGATCGAATTCCAGGGCCTGCGCTACGAGGGCCGCTACACCCCGCCATCGGTGCAGGGGTCGCTGGTCTATCCCGGTAATTTCGGCACATTCAACTGGGGCGGCGTCGCCGTCGATCCGGTGCGGCAGGTGATGTTCGGCATGCCGACCTATCTGGCGTTCAAATCGCAGCTCATTCCGCGCGACCAGGTGCCGCCGCCGGATGAGGGGCGCGGCAGCGAGCAGGGGCTGAACCGCAATGAGGGCGCACCCTATGCGGTGGTGATGGGGCCGTTCCTGTCGCCGCTCGGCGTGCCCTGCCAGGCGCCGCCATGGGGCTATGTGGCGGGAGCGGACCTCAGAACCGGCAAGATCGCCTACAAGCACCGCAACGGCACCGTCTACGACATGACGCCGTTGCCCTTGCCGCTGAAGGTCGGTGTTCCCGGCATTGGCGGGCCGATGATCACCGCCGGCGGCGTCGTCTTCCTGGGCGCGGCGGTCGACGACTATCTGCGCGCCTATGACCTGACATCGGGCAAGCAGCTTTGGCAGGCCAGGCTGCCGGCCGGTGGGCAGTCGACGCCGATGACCTACACCGTCGCCGACGGCCGCCAGTTCGTGGTCATCGTCGCCGGCGGCCATGGCTCGGTCGGCACCAAGCCCGGCGACTATGTGATGGCCTATACGCTGCCGAAGTAGCAGCGATGTGACTTAGGTAAGTGATCGGCCCGGCAGATATTCTGTCGCGCCGCCCCTCATCTGCCTGCCGGCATCTATACGGGGAGAAGTGCCCGGCAGGGCGATGAGGGCAGCAGCAGCCTTGGTCAGCTTGCGTAAGAGATGGCCTTTGAGGCTGGGCACGGAGCCCAGTACTTCATTGGTTAGCTGCGGCCCTGTTTCGGCCTGCTGGATCAGCGTGGTGCCGGCCGACGCCGGTCGACGCGGACCTTCACCATCCGAGCGGCGGCTGCGGCAGCAGCGGAGCGCATTGCCAGCAAGGCAGCAACAGCAAGCACGAGCGCGCTTGCAAGGATCGGAGTAGACAAGGTCATGGCGTTGTTCCTTCTCGTCGGGCTCGCCGCTACGAGCGAGACCATCATCAGCTTCCTTCCATATTGTGGCGGCACCATCGACATTCTCTGAAATGACCAAAATGTGATGGGCGCGTTCGGCGGGGCGGCCGCATCGTTCGATGGCGCAAGCGTCACCCATCCGAGACTGGACCGTGCGAGCTTGCACCCTATCTTGATCCGCGAGTCATCCCGGAGTGACCGCGAGGTCATCCCGGAGTGACCATGAGGTCATCCCGGAGTGACCGTGAGATCATCTCCTAACGAGGAGCACGCCATGACGAAACCCACCGCCGAAGCCGTCAAACCTGCCAAACCTGCCATCACCCAGGCGATGATCGATGCCTATGACGAATACACGCATCTGACGCTCGACCGCCGCCGCTTCATGGAACAGCTGACCAGGCTTGCCGGATCGGGCGCGGCGGCGGCCGCGATCGCGCCGCTGCTTGCGGCGAATTCGGCGCAGGCGGCAATCGTCGCCGACAACGATCCGCGCGTGAAAGCTGAAGATATCACCTATTCCGGCAGCAGCGGTGAGATGAAGGGCTATCTGGTCAGGCCGGCGGACCAGTCCGGCAAGCTCGGCACCGTCATCGTGGTGCATGAGAACAGGGGGCTCAACCCGCATATCAAGGATGTTGCGCGGCGCGTTGCGCTGGAAGGGTTCGTGGCGCTGGCGCCGGATTTCCTGTCGCCGCTCGGCGGCACGCCCGCTGACGAAGACAAGGCGCGCGACATGTTCACCAAGCTCGACGCCAGCCAGGTCACCGCCGATGGCCTGGCGACCATCGCCTATCTCAAGGGCGAGAAGGACGGCAACGGCAAGGTCGGTGCTGTCGGCTTCTGCTGGGGCGGCGGCACGGTCAACAATCTGGCGGTCAACGCGCCCGATCTCGCCGTCGGCGTCGCCTATTACGGCATGCAGCCGAAGGCCGAGGATGTGGCGAAGATCAAGGCGGCGCTGTTGCTGCACTATGCCGGGCTCGACGAGCGCATCGACGCCGGCATCGATGCCTACAAGAAAGCGCTCGACGCCCCCCATGTCGAATACACGCTCTATGTCTATGACGGCGTCAACCATGCCTTCAACAACGACACCTCGGCCGCGCGCTACGACAAGAAGGCAGCCGATCTCGCCTGGGGACGGACGATCGCTTTCCTCAAGGAGAAGCTGGCGTAGGCTTCAGGCCGCCGACGACGCCCATACGCTTTCATAGGCCGGCGACAGCGTAAAACCGGCCGGCAGCACCGAGACCGGGGGCGGGCGCCGCACGCCCTCCTGCAGATAGCGCAACGCCGACACCAGTCCGTTCATCGTGTAGGGCTTGGCGATGACGCCGATCGCGCCGGCGAAATGGTCGGGGATGCGTTTTGGATTGGCGGTCATGAACACCACCATGGAACGGTTACCCTCGCGGATATGCTCGGCAACCTCGACCCCGGTTGGTCCGTCGGCGAGGTGGATATCGACAAAGGCAATATCGGCATCGGCGGTATCAATCATACCTCTTGCTTCGGCCAAGGATGTCGCCCAACCCACAACGCTGTGGCCGGCTTCCTCGACGAGGCTTTCCAGTTCCATCGCCAGCAACGCCTCGTCCTCGACGATCAGGACCTTGAGCGGTTCGTTCATGACAGCTTCCCTTTCTGCTGCGGTTCGTTCGGCATCGAGATGACGACCTTTGTGCCCGGGCCGGCGTCGCGCCATTCGATGTCGGCATGCAACTGCCGGGCAAGCGACTTGATCAGCCGCATGCCGAAGGAAGCATCGCCACTGGCCTCGGCCATGCCGACGCCGTCATCGGAAACCTCGATGTTGAAGTGGCCGTCGGGCTGGCTCATCTTGATGCCGATGCGCCCCGCGGTGGTGCCGTCCGGCTTTGCCTTGAAGGCGTGCTTCAGCGCGTTGGTGACAAGCTCATTGACCATCAAGGCAACAGGCGTGGCTTTTTCGGCCGGAATGACGATGGGTTCGAGGTCCAGCGTCGGCTTGATCTCGGCGCGTCCGGATGCGGTCAGCAGGTCGGTGACCAGATCCCTGGCGAAATCCGAGACATCGAAGCGGCTGACATCCTTTGACTGGTAGAGACGGCGATGCACCGTGCTCAGCGCCTCGATGCGCTCCAGCATGGTGGCCAGCGATCGCTTTGTCGCTTCATCCTTGATTGCCCGGCTTTGCATGATGATCAGCGAGGAGATCATCTGCAGGTTGTTTTTCACCCGATGGTCGACCTCGTGCAGCAGCGTGGTCTGCGCCTCAAGGGCGGCCTCAAGCTCGCGCGTGCGTTCCTTGACAGCCTTTTCAAAGCGGTTCTTGTCGGCGGTGATGCGATCCTCCGAGCGCTTGCGATCGGAGACATCGAGCTGTGAGGCAAAGAAGAACAGGAGTTCGCCTTTGTCGTTGGAAACCGGGCTGATGTAGAGCGCATTCCAGAATGTCGAGCCGTCCTTGCGGTAGTTCAACAGATCGATGGCGATATCGGTTCCCGCTGCTATCGCGTCGCGCACGCTAGCCACAGCTGCCTTGTCTGTCTCTGGCCCCTGCAGGAAGCGGCAGTTCTTGCCCATGACCTCGTCGCGCTCGTAGCCGGTCAGGCGCAGGAACGCGTCATTGGCAAAGACGATCGGATTGTCCGCCTGACGGGGATCGGTGATGACCATCGACATGCGGGTGGCGCGGATGGCGGCCGCGAACGGATCGCCCTTGCCGTGCTCGGCATGCAGATTGTCCGTCATGTGCCATGCGTCGGCCGGTTCCCTGGTCCTTTTCCAGTCCATGCTTTCACTCCAAGCCGTTTTTCAGGGGTCACAACGGCTTAGACGTGGAATTGGTTCAATCTTGATCTTCTTGTCGCAGGCAGCCGTTTGCGAAACCGAATCGCCGGTTGCGCAAACTGTCGAAATGAACGGTTTTTGAAGGTTGTCGGATGCAGCCGATTCGCTGAAAGCGGGGCTGGCGCAGACCTTTGGAAATGATCAGGTCGCAATGGTCCGTGGCGGCGCTCGCCGGTGGCGGCTTTCTCAGAACAGCGGAAACATCAGGCGTGGCCACGCTTCATGCGCGCCTGCTTCAGGATGGCGCGCCAGCGGATCATGTCGAAGGGGATAGGCTCGTTGTTGTTGGCGATGTGGAAGATCTCGTTGTTGACGTTCTTCAACGAGCGCCAGAAATCATAGTCGGTGATGCGCGGATCGGCAGCCAGCCTGTCCACCTCGACCTTGATGTCGGTTTTCATGCACGTTCCTCGAACCGCCTGTTGCCCGCCGCCCGCATCGCAACTCGCATGGCACCGTTCTCAAACGGTCCGCTGAGTCGTTCAATGGCTCAAATGGCTTGTTCACGTTAAAACCTTGGTAAGGTTAACGCGGGCGCAGCAGCGCTTCAAGCGGTCCTGCGGCGAATACCGATCGAACGGCCGGCGCGTTCGGGCATCGGCAGTGCAGAGTGGGCGGCGCGCATCGCTTCCACCTTGGCCTGCACGTCGGCGGGGAAGGGCGCGACTTTCGGCCCGGACATGTCGACATGCAGCGACAGGGTTTCGGAAGTGGCGGCGAGCCAGCCATCGACATGGCGGATTTCCTGGTAGGCCCGCAGCCGCTTGTCGTCGTGATCGATCAGCTGGAAGGATACGACGACCTTGTGTTCGAGGTGCAGTTCCTGGACATAGCAAACATGGACTTCGGCCGTGTAGATGGTCAGGCGCCGCTCTTTGACATAGTCCAGCCCCATGCCCATCGCCTCGAACGCCTCATCCGAGCAGCGGTCGAACAACACGTTGTAATAGGCCATGTTGAGATGGCCGTTGTAGTCGATCCAGTCCTTCTCGATGTCCATCGGTTTGGAAACGAAGGGGGCAGGGATGGGCATGGAAACTTCCTTGTTCTGGTGCTGGACCGAGTTCAGGTGCTGGACAGGGCGTGGCCGCTGAGACTAGAGCGGTTCACCGTCTCGCGGAAACGGTGAACCGCTTTAGTTTTTGTTTTGACGCAATCCCGGACGGAAAACCGCTTCACACTTTTCCTGGAATTGCGTCATGTGCATCCATAATCGCATAACAAGCATGGACGCTGGTCCATTCGCGGAGGAATTCATGGCTCTGAGCGACCTCAATCCGGTCGAACGCAACGAGGAAGGCATTGCGGCGGTGCTCGGCATCCTCAAGCAGCAGTTCGGCGAACGCTTCCAGACCGGCGCGGCGATCCGCTCGCAGCATGCGCACACCACCACCTATATTCCGACGCAGGCGCCTGACGGTGTCGCGCTCCCGGAGACGACAGAAGAGGTGCAAGAGATCGTACGTGCCTGCGCCGCGCACCGCGTGCCGGTCATCGCCTTCGGCGTCGGTTCCTCGCTGGAGGGCCACACCAACGCGCCGGGTGGCGGCATCTCGGTCGACACCTCGCGCATGAACCGCATCCTGTCGGTCAACCCCGAGGATCTCGACTGCACGGTCGAGCCTGGCGTAACGCGCGAGGATTTGAATCGGCACCTGCGCGATACCGGCCTGTTCTTCCCCATCGATCCCGGCGCCAATGCTTCGCTCGGCGGCATGGCGGCAACGCGGGCCTCCGGCACCAATGCGGTGCGCTACGGCACGATGCGTGAAAACGTGCTGTCGCTGACGGCCGTCATGGCCGATGGCGAGACGGTGACGACCGGCAAGCGGGCGAAAAAGAGTTCGGCCGGCTACGATCTGACGCGGCTTCTGGTCGGCTCGGAAGGCACGCTCGGCATCATCACCTCGCTGACCTTGAAGCTGCAAGGCATTCCGCAGGCGATCTCCGGCGGCGTCTGCCCGTTTCCAAACCTCGAGGCGGCCTGCAACGCGGTCATCGCGACCATCCAGATGGGCATTCCGGTGGCGCGCATCGAACTGGTGAATGGACTGCAGATGCGGGCGATGAAGAATTACTCGAAGCTCGATTACTCCGAGAGCCCGTGCCTGTTCGTCGAGTTCCACGGCAGCGATGCCGGTGTCGCCGAACAGGCCGAAACCTTCGGTGCCATTGCTGAAGACAATGGCGGCGGGCCATTCCTGTGGACGAGCGTCGCCGAGGAGCGCACGAAACTCTGGAAGGCCAGGCACGATGCTTATTGGGCGTCGCTGACGCTGCGGCCGGGCACCAAGGGCCTGTCGACCGATGTCTGCGTGCCGATCTCGCGGCTGGCCGAATGCGTTGCCGAAACCGAGGCCGACATTGCCGAGATGGGCCTGGTTGCGCCGATCGTCGGCCATGCCGGCGACGGCAATTTCCATGTGCTGGTGCTGATGGATGTCAACGACCCCAAAGAGATCGCGCTAGCGGAGAAATTCGTCTCGCGGCTGAACATGCGGGCGATCGCCATGGACGGCACCTGCACCGGCGAACACGGCATCGGCCAGGGCAAGATCGGCTTCCTGCGCCATGAGCTCGGCCATGCTGTCGACATCATGCGCTCCATAAAAAAAGCGCTCGACCCGCAAGACATCATGAACCCAGGCAAGATATTACCTGCATAGCCGAAATGTGAGGAGCGGCAATGGATACTCTGATTATAAGGGCATCGCTTGGCAAGACACTGTTACTGCTGTCGGCCAGCCTCTTCTTTGTCCTGGCCTGCGCTTTCCTGATTTATGTCTCCGAGGACGGCGACACCGCCGGCCTTTGGTGGTGCGTGGCCTTTTTCGGGCTGGTCGCGTTGGTGTTTGCCTGGCAGCTTGTGCGGCCGCAGATTCTGGTGCTGAACGGACAAGGTTTCAGTCTCGGCGGAGGCCTTGTTCGATCGCCCAAGCTGGTCCCCTGGAAGGATATCGAAAGCTTCTTCGTCGTCCATCGCCGGCGCAGGATAGGCGATATGATCGGGTACAATTTCGCACCGGGGGTCAAGAAAAGCTCCGTCATGGGCAGCGTGACCAAAAGCCTCGCCGAAGCCGCATTACCCCAGGGCTGGACATTGTCCCCCGAGGAGATGGTGGTGCTGCTGAACGAATATCACCGACGGGCCATGGCAGGATAGTCTCTTACGCACAGGCCGGACCGCGGTCAAAGGCGTCCAAAAATCTCTGCTCTTCCAGATACATCAGAGATCAAGCAACTCTGGATGAATTGCCTCTTTATCGACACGCTGATGCGGGTAGAGTGCGGCTGACTTTCAATCAACCCGTTCGGAGCTGATGCTCGCACGCCTGTTCGTGATCTTCGGTGGCTTGTTTGTGCTGGTGCTGGTAGCGGCGCTGGTGGTGCCGTATTTTGTCGATTGGACCGGGTACCGCGCCCAATTCGAGCGCGAGGCGAGCGCCATTCTCGGCCGCAAGGTGACGGTGCAAGGCGACGCCACGGCGCGGCTGTTGCCGTTCCCCTCGGTGACCTTCTCAAACGTCACGGTCGCCGGCGGCCCCGGCGGCCAGCCGGCAATGACCGTCGAGACCTTTTCGATGGACGCGGAACTGGCGCCGTTCCTGCGTGGCGAAGTGCTGATTTTCGACATGCGGCTGGTGCATCCGAAGGCGACGATCGACATCGCCGATAACGGCACGGTCGACTGGGCGATACGGCCGTCCTCGCCCTTCGATCTCAACCAGATCTCGATCGAGAAGCTCACGGTGACGGAGGGAGAAATTGCGCTCCGCCATGCCGCAGGCGGGCGCAGCCATCTGATTTCCGAGATCAATTCGACCATCTCTGCCAAGTCGCTGGCCGGGCCGTGGCGCATGGACGGAACGTTGCTGCTCGACGGACTGCGTTCGACGGTTGCGGCTTCGACCGGCAAGGCCGAAGGCAGCGGCCAGATGCGGCTGAGGCTCAAGGTCGATCCCGATGCCTATCCACTGGTCATCGAAACCGACGGCAATGCCGGCATCGTCAATGGGGCTGCCGTCTATTCCGGCCAGTTCAAGATTTCCGGCAACGACAAAAACAGCGCCGAACTGCGCGGCGGCGATGGCGAGAGCGTCAAAATCAGAGCCGGCAAACCCGATCCGGGGTTCAGGCTGAACGGCAAGTTCTCGCTCGACCACCAGAAGCTTGGCGTCGACGAATTCCGCTTCGAGACCGGGCCGCTCGACAATCCCTACACAGCCGACGGCAAGGCTTCGGTCGATCTCGGCCTTAGGCCGAACTTCGCCATCGAGGCCAATGGCGCGCAGGTGCAACTGGACGAGGCGGTGGGCGCTGAGAAGGGCGCCGGCCTGACGCTGGACCAGCGCATTGCCGGAATCGAGCAGGCGCTGCTCGAACTGCCGAAGCCGAGCATCCCCGGCACTGTCGAGGTCAAGCTGCCGGCGGTGGTGGCCGGCGACACCACGGTGCGCGACGTGCATCTCTCGGCCGAGCCGGTCGAGGGCGGCTGGTCGGTGAAATCGCTGGCCGCGACCTTGCCCGGGCGCACGACGCTGGAAGCCAGCGGCATGCTCAGCGTCGAAGATCATTTCGGTTTCAGCGGCTCCATGCTGCTGGCGGTGGCGCAGCCTTCCGGCTTTGCTGCCTGGTTGTCGAAAGATGTCGACGAGGCGATCCGCCGGCTGCCGGCCGCCGGCTTCAAGGCCAAGGTGGACCTGTCGGAGAAGCGCCAGGCGTTCAGCGATCTCGAACTGATCCTCGGCAAGTCGAAGTTCACCGGCCGCATCGATTCCAACCAGCCCGACGACGCCAAGTCCTCGGTGCTGATGCGGCTCGCGGGCGGCGAACTCGATGTCGACGGGCTGACGGCCTTCGCCTCGATCTTCGTCAGCGACAAGGGCGCCAACCGCTTTTCCGACCGTGACCTCGATTTTCAGATCAAGGCAGGGCCGGTCAATGCCGGCGGGCTCACCGCCGACACGGTCGACACAGCGCTCCGGCTCCGCGACGGGCTGCTCGAAATCGACCGGCTGTCGATTGGCGGCCTTGCCGGCGCCTCGATCAGCGCCACCGGCCGGATCAAGGATTTTCCGGCAAGCCCGACCGGCAAGCTCGATGCCTCGGTGGTCGCCGTCGATCTGAAGCCGCTGATCGACATTGCCGCGCAACATTATCCCGACAATCAGGTGCTGAAGGGGCTGGCTGGCCGCACGGCCGCCTATCCTGAACTGTTCCAGGACGCGCGCGTCGATCTGGTGGCGAGCGCCGCCGACAATGGCGACGGCACGACCGGGCTGGCGGTAAGCGGACAAGGCAAGGCCGGCGGTTCGGCCTTTTCGGCGTCGCTGTCGGGCAAGGGTGCCGTCGGCCAGTTGCTCGACGCGCCGGTGACGCTGACCTTCAACGCCAAAAATCCCGACGCCACCGTGCTGCTGGCGCTCTACGGCCTGCCGGCGCTGCCGCTCGGCATGCTCGGCCAGGCAAGCACCGATATTTCGGCCAAAGGCACGTTTGGCGGTGGCCTGGCGACGAGCTTCAATTTCGCCGCCGACGACTTCAGGGCGACGTTCGACGGCACCGTTGCTCAGACACCGCAAGGCGCCACCGCCAAGGGCAAGATCGGCCTCGACGCCTCCGATATAGAGCCGTGGCTGATGACCACCGGCGCCGGCCTGCCGGGTATGGGAACGGGCACCTCGACCTCGCTCAGCGCGGATGCCGATTTCGGCAATGGCCTGCTGGTGTTGAGCGGCCTCAGCGGATCCATCAACGAGTCGGAGATTTCGGGCGACGTCAACATCGATGCGAAGCAGGGGCTGCCGCATTTTGCCGGTGCGCTGGCGCTCGACGAACTGGACCTCGACCCGATTGCGGTTGCGCTGTTCGGTGACCAGTCGTTCCTCAGCAGCAATGCGAACTGGCCGACGGCGCCATTCAGCCAGAAATCCAGCCTGCCGTTCAGCGCCGATCTCGATCTGACGACGGCGACGCTTGCCGCCGGACCGCTGGCGACAGCCTATGATGCGTCGCTGTCATTGAAACTGGACCAGGAAGGCATCCGCGTTTCGGACCTGAAGGCAAAACTGCTCGGCGGCGCGCTCACCGGATTGTTCGAGTTGAAGAACACAGACGGCACGGGCCTGTTCTCCGGCCAGATGAGGCTTGCCGGCGCTGACCTGGCGACTGTGCTGCCGGCTGCCGGATTGAGTGGCAACGGCGACTTCTCGACAGGGCTGTCGACCAGCGGCAAATCGGTCGACGCGATGATTGCCGCACTCTCCGGCTCGGGCACGGCGGCGCTGAAAGGCCTCACCATTGCCGGCGTCAATCCCGATGCCTTCGGTGCGTTGATTGCCAAGGCCGAAGCGATCGGGCGCGACATCGACGTGGCCAAGACCGCGGGCTTTGCGCCGCAGATTGCCGGCGACGGCAGCTTTGCTGCCGGCGATGCCGACATCGCCTTCACGGTCGCCGGCGGCACGTTGCGGGCACCACCGATCAAATTCGAAAACCAGGCGGCGACGCTGTCTGCCGACATCACGGCCGACCTCAACACCGGTACCGTCGCCACCAAGGGCGCGGTCACCTACAAGCCTGGCGTCGAGGCGCTGGTCGGCTCCGATCCGACGGTCAATTTCAGCGTCGATGGGCCGTTCGGGGCGCTGAAGAAGCAGTTCGACAGCGAGCCGCTGGCGCAATTTTTGACCCAGCGCGCGCTGGAAAAGGAGCAGCAGCGGGTCGAGGCGATGCAGGCAGCACTGCTCGAGAAGCAGCGGCTGCGGCGCGAGGTGCGCTACTACGCCGCCCTGCAGACCGAGCGCGACAACGCGGCCGAGGAATTGCGCAAGCAGGAGGAAGCGGCACGGCTCAAAGCCGAGGCCGATGCGAAGGCACAGGCTGAAGCGGATGCCAAGGCCAAGGCGGATGCCGAAGCAAAGGCCGATGCCGATGCGAAAGCGCAGGCAGAGGCTGACGCCAAGGCCAAGGCGGATGCGGACGCGAAAGCGCAGGCCGAAGAGCAGGCTGCCGAAGACGCCGCCAAGGCCGAGAACGAACGGAAGAAGGCCGAACAGGCTCGGATCGCTTCGCAGGAAAAAGCCAGGCTGGAGGCCGAGCGCAAGGCTCAGGAGCAGGCGCCGAAGGTCGACCGCTCACTTCCCGGTGTCAGTGACGGTTCGGCCCCGGCGCCGCCGAAGCCCAGGACAAATCCGTTCTCCGTCGACAATCTGCTGAAGTCGCTGGGCAATTAAGAACCATTCAGACCGCGCCGCGCTTGGCCCAGTCCAGCACATGAAGCCTGAGCGCCGAGGACAGGTTCGCATCGCGCGGTCTTGTCTCATCGATCTCCGCGACCAGGGCAGCAAGCGTCAGCTTGCGCGCGGCGGCGATGGCGACGAGATTGTCATAAAAGGGTTTTTCGAGGGAATAGCTGGTGCGATGGCCGCGGATGGTCACGGAGCGTTTTTCGACCGGGCTCACCGCAGGCGGTCCATCAATCGCCCTGGTCTTCCGGGCGTTCGCGGCGGTGGCCGGCGACGAATTTTTCGGCCTTGTCCGATGTCAGACGGTCACGAGTTCTTTCGGCTTTGGAACGGCCGTGCAGAGCGCGGTTCTCGCCGGCGAGCTTTTCCTTTTCGGTGCGCGCCTTCTGCTTGCGGACCTGGCGAAGGTTGACGATTTCGCCCATGTCGCGCCGACCGTCCCACTACTTCTTGCGGAAGGCGTCGAGCGACACGACGTCGGCGCCCTTGCCGGCGGCGGCATCGGCCACGGCGGGCTTTTTCTCCGCCTCAGTGGCAGCTGCCTTCTTCTCGGCCTTCGGTTTTTTCTCGGAGACGATAGCCAAAGGCTCGGCAGCCGGCTGGGCGGCTGCATCGTCTTCCGCCGGGACGTCGGTCTTAACGTCGAATTCGAGTTCGAAATTGACCGATGGGTCGTAGAAGCCGCGTACGGCCGAGAACGGGATTTCCAGCTTCTCCGGCACGTCGGAGAAGGACAGCCCGACCTCGAAGCCGGTATCGGTCACCTTGAGGTCCCAATACTGGAACTGGATGACGATGGTCATCTGTTCGGGATAGCGCTCGCGCAGCCTGGAGGACACCCGCACGCCCGGCGCGCCGGTCAGGAATGTGATGAAGAAATGATGATTGCCGGGAAGGCCGGTGCGCGCGACTTCGGCCAGGACCTTGCGCATGACGCCGCGCAATGCCTCCTGGGCCAGAATGTCGTAGCGGATGTGGTCGTCGGCCATGTGCTGGTCGGGTTCCGTTGAATCGTCCGCATAGCTGTAATCAAGCTTGAGCGCGGCGTAAACCGGATATAGATCGCTGATGCGCCGAAGCGAAGCCCGTAACGGACGATTTGATCGCCTGCTTTGGCGTTCAGGCGCTGGCCAGCTGTTTTTCCACCGCTGCCGCTGATCTGCGCTTGCCGAAGGCGCGCAGGAATGTGCGCACGCCGTGGGTCGCGGATTGCAGCACTTCATCTTCCGACGGCATGCCGCCGAGCATGAAGGTGGTCTGCAGTTCGGCGTTGGCTAGCGCCAGGAACTGGCGTGCGGCGACATCGGGATCGTCGACCGCGAGATGGCCGGCATGGGCGAGGCGGGCAAAACGGGCGGCAAGTGCCGGCCAGGTCCGGCCCGGCCCCTGGTCGCGCCATTCGGCGAAGAGCTCGGGATAGCGCTCGCCTTCGGTCTGGATCAGCTTGCGCAGGAAGCGTCCGTCGCGGTTGCAGATGCAGTTCTGATTCATGCGCACGGCAAAGCCGATCAGGTCGGCTTCCAGATCCTTCGGCTGGTCTGGGAAAGAGGCGAAGGTGGCGAAGATGCCGGCATTGCAGCGCTCCGTCAGATCGCGCACCACAGCCATGAAGAGCTTTTCCTTGTCGCGGTGGTGATTATAGATGGTCTGGCGCGACACGCCGGCCTCCACCGCGATCAGGTCGATATTGGCGCCGGCAAAGCCTTCCCGGCAAAAGACCGAAGCCGCCGCATCGATAATCGACATACGCTTGGCCTCGTGGCCGCGTGGCGGGAAAATGTCAGGAGAAACGGCAAGCTTCATAGAAATCTATATAGAGGTGATTGACGAATTAGACAAGGCTGTCTAAATTTGTGGACACAACAAATGGTGAATTCGCTCCGTAGAGACGAATAATCTCGCTCTGAGCCGTCGGATTTCAACGGGATGGAACGTCCTAGGGTTAGTCGTCGCGTTGGCGGCGCCAACCAGACTTGAAAGAAGCCTTTATCATGAGTCCCAAATTCCTCCGCATCGCGGTCGTGCTCGGCCTGTTGTCCGCTATCGGCCCCTTCGCCATCGACATGTATCTGCCGGCGTTGCCTTCGATCGGCGAGGATCTGCATGCCGGCACCGCCGCCGTTCAGATGAGCCTTTTGATCTTCTTCCTGTCGATGGGCTTCGGCCAGATCGTCGTCGGACCGATCTCCGACATGGTCGGCCGCAAGCTGCCGCTTTACGGCGGCCTTGCGCTGTTCATGGTCGGCGGTATCGGTTCGGCCATGAGCCCGACCATCGAATGGCTGATCGCCTTCCGCTTCCTGCAGGGGCTGGGCGCCAGCGCCGGCATGGCGGTGCCGCGCGCCATCGTGCGCGACCTGCACACCGGCACCGAAGCCGCCAAGCTGATGTCGCTGCTGATGCTGGTGTTTTCGGTGTCGCCGATCCTGGCGCCGCTGACCGGCAGCCAGATCATCGAGAATTTTGGCTGGCGCGCCGTGTTCTGGACGGTGACGGGCGCGGCCCTTCTGGCCACCATTCTGCTGGCGACCTCGCTGAAGGAGACGCGGCCGGCGGAAGAACGCGTCGGTTCGTCCTTCGGAACCGCACTCGCCGGCTATCGCTTCCTCATGGGTGACCGCAATTTCCTCGGCCTGGTGGCGATCGCCGGCTTCGGCATCGCCAGCTTCTTCGTATACCTCTCGAGTTCGTCCTACATCCTGATCGACCATTACGGGCTGTCGCCTTCCGTCTACAGCGTGTTCTTCTCGATCAATGCGGTGGCCTTCATCGGCATGTCGCAACTGACGGGGATGCTGTCGGAGCGCTTCGGGCTGAAGCGCGTCGTCTGGGTGGCGGTAACCGGCTATGCCACGACGATGGTTGTGCTGTTCGCAGTCATGGCGACCGGCGTCGACCGGCTCGATGTTATGGCGGCACTGCTGTTCGTCGGCTACGGCTTCCTCGGCCTGGTCATCCCGACGACGTCGGTGCTGGCCATGGAAGAGCATGGCGAGATCGCCGGCACGGCCTCGGCGCTGATGGGCACCCTGCACTTCGCCATCGGTGCGCTGGCGATGGGCGTCGCCGGCATCTTCTTCGACGGCACCCCGCTGCCCATGGTGGCCGGCATCACGCTCTGCGCGGTGATCTCGTTCACGCTGGCCAAACTGACGCTTGGCCGCTCGCGCGAAGCCGTTGAAGCGCCGGCCGAGTAAGCTGACCGCAATCGACCGGAAAGGCCGGGTCATCCCGGCCTTTTTCACGTCTGGGGTAATCCGGCCCCGGCCAGATGAACTGACCCCCGAAAGTTGGACACAACCTTCGGGGGTTTTGCATGTCCAGACACGGCGAGAGTTTCAAGCGCTCGGTTGTCGATAGCTATTTAGGCGGGGATGAGAGCTACGCGAGTGCGGCGTCGATGCATGGCGTTGATGCGGCCACTGTTCGCAAGTGGGTTGCGTTGTACCAGGCGCATGGCGATGCCGGGCTATCTGGTAAGTACGGTCGTTACGACGCGGCGTTCAGGCTGTCGGTGCTTGAGCGAATGTGGGAGGAAGGTCTGTCGTATCGGCAGACGGCTGCATTGTTCAATATCCGCAATGCCAGTTGCCTGACGGGCTGGGAGAAGCGCTATCATGCGGGCGGGATAGAGGCGCTCGGCCCGCGTCCCAGAGGACGACCCATGTCAAAGCCGCCGTCCCCCGCAGTGCCTGTTGCAGCCAGTGACGAGGCCAAAAGCCGCGAAGAACTGCTGGCTGAGCTGAAGCATCTGCGGATGGAGAACGACTACCTAAAAAAACTGGAGGCCTTAACGCAGGGACATGCGCTCAAAAAGCGCAAGCCGTCCAGGCGTTAAGGCCGTTGCATTCGCTTGAGGGGCTGCTCGAACTGGCGAAGCTTGCGCGCAGCACGTTCTATTACAGACAGAAAGCAGCGAAGCGCTCGGACCGCCATGCGGCGCTGAAGGCGGCGATCAAGGCCATCTTCGACAGCCACAAGGGTCGCTACGGCTATCGCCGGGTGACTGCGCAACTGCACCGGTTGGGCCGGCGCGTCAACCACAAGACCGTCCAGAGCCTGATGGCCGGGATGGGATTGAAGTCGCTGGTCAGGCCGAAGAAGTATCGCTCCTACAGGGGTGAGGCTGGGCGGACCGCTCCCGATCTGTTGCAGCGCAAGTTCGGCGCCGACCGCGCCAACCGCAAATGGGTGACCGACGTGACGGAGTTCAGCCTGGCCGGCGACAAGCTCTATCTGTCCCCGGTCATGGATCTCTACAATGGCGAGATCGTCGCGTTCGAGACGGCGCGGCGGCCACGCTTCAAAATGGTGGACAATATGCTGACCAAAGCCCTCGCCCGGCTTGGTGAGAACGAAAGGCCGATCCTGCATTCCGATCAGGGATGGCAGTATCAGATGTCGGCATTCCAACGCAGGCTGGAAGCCAGAGGCCTCCAACAGAGCATGTCACGCAAAGGCAATTGCCTCGACAACGCCCCAATGGAGAGCTTCTTTGCCATCCTCAAATCCGAGCTCTTCCATCCCGGAACCTTCGACACCGTTCAAAGCCTGGACGACGCCATCACGGACTACATCGACTATTACAACCACCGCCGCATCAAACTGAAACTGAAAGGGCTGGCCCCTGTGCAATACAGGAACCAGCCCTTAAACCTGCCAACTCAATGAACCGTCCTACTTTATGGGGTCAGTTCACAGAACCACGGCCTTCGACCGACGCCAGCGGCAAATTGCACCAGCTCATGGCTCAATTTGGTGTAGGCTTCGCGGCCCATCGTCATGCGAAATCCGGCCAGCGGCAGCCGGCATTGAGCGTACGATATCGAGGAGGGGAGAAGTGGAGGTTTCTGTTGCCAGGTACCTCCGAACCCCGCCTAGAAGTGCGAACCTCTAGGGCTTGATTTGAAGCTATCGCACCGCTTACGCGGCGAGACGTGCTTCCGCATAGTTGTCATTTGCAACTACAGGTTTAGCCCGATGACGGTGGTACCATGCCGGGCAAAAGTACGATCTTTACACCTTCGTCGATCCTATTTCGCCCCCAGCAACAGCCGCTCTGATCACAGAGCGGTTCTTGGTGGAGGCGCCGGGTACCGCCCCCGGGTCCGAACGGCTTATTACATCGCCCATTTATCGCCATAGTCGGTCAAGCCGACAAAACGAATATAGGGGGCGGGCGCACAAAATGAAAGGCCGCAATGACACTTCTTGGCCGCACCAAACTGCGGCGCCGAGGGTTGACTCGCGCGCGGTCTCAACCGAAGCTTTGCGATGGTGAGGAGTATCGACCGAGCGCACAAGTTGCGGCAGCGCGCCACAGCCCTCATCGATCGGATCCCGTGGCGCCGACATGGGGAAATTTGATGGCCGATTATCTCGCAGACGTGAAGAAATACGACGCCGCCGCAAATGCCGATGTGGTTGCCAAGATTGTGAAACATCTGGGCATTGCGTTGCGCAACCGCGATTCCTCGCTGGTATCCTGCACCGACCCCAAGGAATTGGAGCGCGTCAAGACCAACTGGGTTGCCAAGAAACTCGGCGTGACCGACGGGGCGAAAGCCGACTCAGCGATCGAGAAGACCTGCAAGGCGTTGGCCGCCGACAGCTCCAAGAGCCGCGTGACTTTCTACTATCTGGTCGCCAAGGATCTGGGGAAGCTCGGCTCTTTGTAGAGATTATTGCCGATAGGCAGAGCGCGCGTTTGATTTTGCTCCTCACCGGAGGTCAGCACCGCCCCTTATTGCCCTGCCGGGCATTTCTCCCCGTATAGTGACGGGGAGAAAGGGCTGACCGCAGCCTTGGCTCTCTCTCTCGAACAAGCTTGTGATTGGCGAAACCGCTGATGACAGCGCCCCTCTCCCCGTCCCTATACGAGGAGAGGATGCCGGCAGGCAGGTGAGGGGCAGCGCTAACCCTTGAAGAGTGATGGGCAAGCCGCGTTCTGGTCCTTTTGCTGTGTTCGGCCGGCGGCCAGTCGGTTATGATGGCGGTAACCCCGAATCGAGGCGAAGCCGATGCGCCAGTATCTCGACCTTTTGCAGCATGTGCTGGACAATGGCGCCGACCGTGGCGACCGCACGGGCACCGGCACGCGTGGGGTGTTCGGGTACCAGATGCGCTTCGACCTGTCGCGCGGCTTTCCCGTCACCACCACCAAGAAGCTGCATCTGAAGTCGATCATCCATGAACTCCTGTGGTTCCTGGCCGGCGACACCAACATCAAATACCTTAGAGATCATGGCGTTTCGATCTGGGACGAATGGGCCGACGAGAATGGCGATCTCGGCCCGGTCTATGGCAAGCAGTGGCGCTCTTGGCCGGATGGCCGTGGCGGGTCGATCGACCAGATTGCCAATGTTCTGAAGGAGATACGCAGGAATCCGAATTCACGCCGGCTGATCGTTTCGGCGTGGAACCCGGCCGAAGTGGAGGCGATGGCGCTGCCGCCCTGCCACTGCCTGTTCCAGTTCTACGTCTCGGACGGCAAGCTGTCCTGCCAGCTCTACCAGCGCTCGGCCGACATTTTTCTCGGCGTACCCTTCAACATCGCTTCCTACGCGCTGCTGACCCTGATGGTGGCGCAGGTGACCGGGCTGAAGCCCGGCGAGTTCGTCCATACGCTGGGCGATGCGCATCTCTATTCCAACCATTTCGAGCAGGCGCGCGAGCAATTGCGGCGCACACCCAAGGCGCTGCCGACGCTGTGGATCAATCCGGAGGTGAAGGACCTGTTCGCCTTCCGCTTCGAGGATTTCCGGCTGGAAAACTATTTTGCCGACGCGTCGATCAAGGCGCCGATCGCGGTCTGATCCGTCCACCGTCAATCAATTCCGACCCTCAATCGATGTCGACCATGACGTCGGTTGCCTTGATGGCATAGGCTGCTTGCCTTTTTCGAGCTTGAGATCGGCAACGGCCTCGTTGGTGATCGAAGCGTGACGACGGAGCCGGCGACATCACCGCGGACAGGCGAGGTGCTTTGACGATCTCGACGATCGTTCCCTTGAGGGATGTTGCGGGCGCTGATCTTCATCGGAGTTCCTTTCCGGGTTTCGGTGCACGTCCAAACCAGAACAATCGATGCCGAACATACGCTTTCGCAGGAGGCGGCCTTCCCTTGTTATATTCATCCAGATATATCGGTCGGCAGGAGTCGAGCCAGCAGATTTCAAGCCCAGGGAGAGTTTTCATGTTGGGGCACAAAGGTTTTGGTATGAGGGCAATCGCGATTGGCGGCTTTGCCGTAGCTCTGATGGCCGTGATGCCGGCGGCTCACGCGAGAGACAAGGTGATCGTGTTTGCCGCAGCCAGCCTCAAGGACGGGCTCGACGCCGTCACCAAGGCCTGCGAAGCCGATGTCGGAGAAGCGGCGACCGTCTCCTACGCCGCGAGCTCGGCGCTGGCCAAGCAGATCGAAAGCGGGGCGCCCGCCGATGTGTTCATTTCGGCCGATCTCGACTGGATGAAGTACCTCTCCGACAAGAGACTGACCAAGCCGGAAACCGAGGTGAAACTGCTCGGCAACCAGATCGTGCTGGTGGCGCCACAGGATTCCAAGGTTGAGACCAGGATCGAGAAAGGCTTCGACCTGGCCAAGCTGGTTGGCGACGGCAGGCTTGCCATGGGCGACGTCAAGGCGGTGCCGGCCGGCAAATACGGCAAGGCGGCACTTGAATCGCTCGGCGTCTGGTCGTCGGTCGAAGGCAAGGTGGCGCAGGCCGAGAATGTGCGCGCCGCGCTCAAGCTGGTTTCAACGGGCGAGGCCGCGCTCGGCATCGTCTATGCCACCGACGCGCATGCCGACAAGGGAGTCAAGGTGGTCGGCACCTTCCCGGAGGATTCGCACCCGCCGATCATCTATCCGGTTGCCCAGACCACCGATTCGAAGGACAAGGATACCCCGGCTTTCCTGAAGTGCCTGCAGTCCGCCAAGGCGGTGGAGCTGTTTAGGGATCAGGGTTTCACCGTGCTCACGCCGAGCAATTAAGGTAGCGGCTGACGCATGAACTGGCTGCTGGACCTCACTCCCGACGAATGGAATGCGGTCCGGCTGTCGATCAAGGTGGCGACGGTGGCGATGCTGTTCAGCCTGCCGCCGGGCATCTTGATGGCGCTTTTGCTGGCCCGCGGAAAATTCTGGGGCAAGACGCTGCTCAACGGCGTGGTTCACCTGCCGTTGATCCTGCCGCCGGTGGTGACAGGTTATCTCTTGCTGCTTACCTTCGGCCGGCGCGGGCCGGCGGGAGCGTTCCTGGCCGAGCATTTCGGCATCGTCTTCTCGTTTCGCTGGACCGGCGCCGCACTGGCCTGCGGTATCATGGGCTTTCCCCTGATGGTGCGGGCGATCCGGCTGTCGATCGAGGCGGTCGACCGCAAAATGGAGGCAGCGGCGGGAACGCTCGGCGCCAACCCGATTTGGGTCTTCGCCACCATCACGCTGCCGCTGATCCTGCCCGGGCTGATCGCCGGCTCGATCCTGTCCTTCGCCAAGGCGATGGGCGAGTTCGGCGCCACCATCACCTTCGTCTCCAACATTCCCAACGAGACGCAGACGCTGCCTTCGGCGATCTACACCTTCACGCAGGTGCCTGGCGGCGATGACGGGGCGCTCAGGCTGACGCTGATCTCCATCGTCATCTCGATGGCCGCATTGGTCGCCTCGGAAGTGCTGGCGCGGCGCGTCGGCCGGCGGATGGACATCGAATGAGCGTGCTGGTGGACATCAGCCATCGGCTCGGCGGTTTCGCCGTCGACGCGCGTTTCGAAAGCGCCGGGCGGCTGACGGCGCTGTTCGGGCCATCGGGCTCCGGCAAGACGACGCTGATCAACGTGATCGCCGGCCTGATCCGGCCGACCAAGGGCCGTATCGCGGTCGACGGCTGTGTGCTGGTCGACACCGATGCCGGCATTTTCGTGCCGAAGCACAAGCGCCGGATCGGCATGGTGTTCCAGGACGCGCGGCTGTTTCCGCATATGAGCGTGGCCGGCAATCTGCGCTATGGCCGCTGGTTCACGCCACCGGCGGAGCGCTATGCGGATATCGACGCGGTCGTCGAACTGCTCGGCATCGGTCCTCTGCTCGACCGGCGACCGGCAAAGCTCTCGGGCGGCGAGAAGCAGCGCGTGGCGATCGGCCGGGCGCTGCTTGCCAGCCCGAAACTGCTGTTGATGGACGAGCCGCTGGCCTCGCTCGACGATGCGCGCAAAGCCGAGATCCTGCCCTATATCGAGCGGCTGCGCGACGAGACCAAGCTGCCCATCGTATATGTCAGCCACTCCGTCGCCGAGGTGGCGCGGCTGGCCAGCGACGTGGTGGTGATGGCGCAAGGCAAGGTCGCTGCCTCAGGCCCGACCGGCGCGATCATGCAACGGCTCGAATTGCTGCCGGCGGAGGAACGCGGCGAGGGCGGCGCGGTTCTCGACACCAAGGTGCTGCGCCATGATGAGATCTTCGGGATGACCGTGCTCGGCTCGGCGGCGGGCGAAATCCGGGTGCCGCAATTGGCGGTCTCGGTCGGCGCGCCTGTGCGCATCCGAATCCGCGCCCGCGACGTGATGATCGCCACCGAACAGCCGAAAGGTCTCAGTGCGCTCAACATCCTGCCGGGCGCCATCGTCGCAATCGGCTCGGGCGAGGGGCCGACGGTCGAAATCGGCATCGACTGCAATGGCGCAACCGTGCTTGCGCGCATTACCGAACAATCCAGGCAGGTACTGAACCTTCAACTCGGCGGCAAGGTCTTCGCGGTGATCAAGACGGTCAGTTTCGACCGTGCCAACACCGGCGCCGGGCTGCCGGCCGAAGCGGATGGCTGATAACCGCTATATCGTTTTGGAATAGCGCTATGGGTCGAGAGGGGCAAGTGTGACTGTGGAGGACAAGAGATGCCGTCGCTGAGCCTGCGGATAAATCTCGATCCGGACGGGCGCATAGGTCCGGGCAAGATCGAATTGCTGGAGCAGATCGCCACTTTCGGCTCGATCTCGGCTGCGGCACGCGGCATGGAGATGTCCTACAAGCACGCCTGGGATCTGGTGGAAGATATGAACCGTGTGTTCGGCAAGCCACTGGTCGCGGCGCAGACCGGCGGCAAAAAGGGTGGCGGCGCACAGCTGACCTCAGTTGGCCTTGCAGTTGTCAGCCGTTTTCGCGCTATCGAGCGCGCTGCGGCGGCAGCGGCGGCCACGCATATGGACGCCTTGCAGGCGGAGATCGATGCTGGGTGAGGGTTGAAGCTTGCGATCCGTCACACCCCCCTCTGTCCTGCCGGACATCTCCCCCGCAAGGGGGGAGATCAGCTAGCCCGTAGACGGGCGCTAATCTGTTAGGCGATTGGCGAAATCCTCCGTGACGGCCAATCTCCCCACTAGAGGGGGAGATGTCCGGCAGGACAGAGGGGGGCGCGAAGGAACTCGACCTTTGAGCGCGCTATTCCTCGGGCTCTCCTGCTTTACGCAGCAGATAGGTGTCCATGATCCAGCCCTTTCTTTTCCGGGCTTCTTCTCTCGTCCTCTCAATCTCCTCGCCGACATCACCCAGGCGACCGGAAACGATGATCTCGTCCGGTGTGCCGAGATAGGCGCCCCAATGGATGATCAGATCCTTGTCTGCCAGCGTGTTGAAGGCGCATTTGCCGTCGAGCATGACCACGGCGCTGCCGGCATTGTGCGGCATGCCTTGTTCGGCGAGGCGGCGGCCGGTGGTGATCTGCACGGGGTCGCCGATGCGGTTCAGCGCCATCTTGTGGCCGGCGGCTAGCGCCTGGACGGCGGTGATGCCGGGAATGACCTCCAGTTCGAATGCGACATTGCCCCTCAGTCGTACGCGCGCGAGGATGCGCAGCGCGCTGTCATAGAGCGAGGGGTCGCCCCAGATCAGGAAGGCGCCGCAGCCGTCCTCGGCAAGTTCGTCGCGGACCAGGCTCTCATAGATCTGGGCGATGGCCTCGTGCCAGTCATCGACGGTTGAGCGATAGGAAGGCGCCGGCTCGGCGCGCACCGGCACGTCGAACTCGACGCGGCGCGATTTCGGATTGCTGACGAAACGGTCGCAGATATGGCGGCGCAATTCGGCAAGGTCGTTCTTCTTCGCCCCCTTGTCGGGGATAAACAGGACGTCCGCCCGGTTTAGGCCTGATATGGCCTGCACGGTCATATGGTCGGGATTGCCGGCGCCGATGCCGATGACGAGAAGCTTGCGCATCACGCGAACTCCTGCCCGATCGAAACCTGTTAGTCCAGACCGCCGATTGGCGTGTCCAGACACTGTGGCGTCCTGCTGGGAGACGGAAGGCTTTGAAACGCCACATTGAAACGGCTAGGGTCGCGGCATTTTTGGCGAGGGGCTTCGATGTTGCAATATGTTCTGTCCGTAGCGCTGGCGCTTTTAGCCGTGCCCGCGCTGGCCAATGATACGACCGCCGAACTCGGCACAGGTGGCCTGATCCTGTCGCGTAGCGACGCGGTGTCGATGCAAAGCGAGGACCTCTATATCTCGCCGGAAAAGATCACGGTCGACTACGTCTTCCACAACAACACCGACAAGGATGTAAATGCCATCGTCGCTTTTCCGCTGCCGGACATCGACGGCAATCCGGAGGAAATGCCGGCCATCCCGGAAAACCAGAGCGACAATTTCCTTGGCTTCGAGGTGACGATCGACGGAGCGCCGGCAAAGCCGCAGCTCGAGCAGAAAGTGTTCGCTGTCGGCATCGATATCGGCGCCGATCTGAAGGCGCAGAACGTGCCGTTCAATCCGTTCGGCGATGCGGCCAAGGCGGCCCTGGCGAAGCTGCCGAAAACGGTCTCCGAGGATTGGGAAAACCGCGGCATCATCATCGAGGATACGGGCAGCGACGGTACCGAGGCGAACAAGGTCTATACGCCGTGGTGGCAGTTGCGCTCGACCTATTGGTGGCGCGCGATATTTCCGGCCAACAAGGATGTCCACGTCTCGCACCGCTACAAACCGAGCGTCGGCGGCACGTCATCGGTGAGTTTCTTCTATGACGGCAAGTTCACCGAGGGCAGCCAGTACACGACCTACAAGACCCGCTACTGCATGGACGACAGCTTCGAGAATGCGGTGCGGCAGGCCGCCAAGGCCGACGGTTATCCGCATTTTTACGAGAACCGCATAGCCTATATCCTGACCACCGGCGGCAACTGGGCCAATGGCAGCATCGGCAAGTTCAAGCTAACCGTCGACAAGGGCAATCCGAAAGCGCTGATCTCGTTTTGCGGCGACAATGTCAAGAAAGTCGGGCCGACGACCTTCGAGACGGCGGCGCAGGATCTCTATCCCGAGCACAACATCGACATATTGCTTTTGGAGCCGTCGGATGACGGCACCGGGGGAGCCAACTGATGGACGTCGCGATCTATGTCGCCATTGCGCAGAACGGCGTCATCGGGCGCGACGGCGGCTTACCGTGGCGGCTGTCCACCGATCTCAAGCGCTTCAAGGCCGATACGATGGGCAAGCCCGTCATCATGGGCCGCAAGACTTATGAAGGCATCGGCCGGCCGCTGCCGGGCCGATTGAACATCGTGGTGACCCGCGACAAGGCCTGGCGCGCCGAGGGCATAGAGGTGGCGCACTCGCTGGAGGCAGCGATCCAGCTGGCCACGGTGCGCGGGCGTTGCATGGCCGGCGTCGACGAAATCTGCATCATCGGCGGCGGCGAGATCTATGCGCAGGCGCTGCCGCTGGCAGACCGGCTGCACGTCACCCATGTGCTGGCGGCGGTCGATGGCGACGCGCATTTTCCCGACATCGATCCGGATTTGTGGCGCCTTGTCAGCGCTCAGGACGTTCCGGCCGGTGAAAAGGACAGCCATGCGACGCGCTATTCGGTTTACGAGCGACGCCGCGGCGTGCATTGAGACGATAAAAGGGTCGCGAACGTCCAAAACGGACATGCTCGGCAGCGGATCGCGTTGAAAGCGCATCGCTGCGTCCCTATAGAAGAACAACTGGATTTTGCGCCGCAACGTCGGCGCTGAGGGAATCCCAAGCGAAAGGACATTCATGCCCTGGAACGACAAGAGCGGCGGCGGCGGCCCATGGGGCGGCGGCGGCAACAATCAGGGACCCTGGGGGCAGGGACCGAAGGGGCCTAGCGGCCCGCCGGGGTCACCTCCCGATCTCGAAGACATCATCCGCCGCGGCCAGGACCGGCTGCGGCGCGCGCTGCCCGGTGGCGGCGGCCCCAGCCCGGCCGTCTTTGCGCTGATCGCAGCGGCTCTGATCGTGCTGTGGGCGTTCAAGGCGGTCTACACCGTGCAGCCGGACGAGGTTGCGGTCGAGCTGCGCTTCGGCAAGCCGAAGGCGGAGCTGTCGCAGCCAGGTCTGCATTTCCATTGGTGGCCCGTCGAAACCGTCGAGACGGCCAACATCGCCGAACAACTCGTCGATATCGGTGGTGGCGGCGCGACGAGCGGCAACTCGTCGGGGCTGATGCTTACCGGCGACCAGAATATCGTCAACGTCCAGTTTTCGGTGGCCTACCAGGTCTCCGATCCCCGGGCCTATCTGTTCGACGTCTCGGACCCAGAAGGCATGCTGCAGCAGGTCGCAGAGAGCGCCATGCGCGAAGCGGTCGGCCGGCGACCGGCCCAGGACATCTTCCGGGACGATCGCCAGGGCATTGCGGCGTCGGTGCGTGAAATCATCCAGACGACGCTTGACGGCTACAAGGCCGGCCTGAACGTCAACGCGGTTTCGATCGAGGACGCGGCGCCGCCTCGTGAAGTGGCCGACGCGTTCGACGAAGTGCAGCGCGCCGAGCAGGACGAAGACAAGTTCGTCGAGCAGGCCAACCAGTATTCCAACCAGAAGCTCGGCCAGGCGCGTGGCGCCGCGGCGCAGATCCGCGAGGACGCGGCAGCCTACAAGAACCGTGTCGTCCAGGAAGCCGAAGGTGAGGCGCAGCGCTTCATCTCGGTCTATGACGAATACGCCAAGGCGCCCGACGTGACGCGCCGGCGGCTTTATCTGGAAACGATGGAGAAGGTGCTGAAGGATTCCAACAAGGTCATCGTCGAACAGGGCAATGGGCAAGGGGTCGTTCCCTATCTGCCGCTGCCGGCACTGCAGCCGAAGGCGCCGGCGCCTGCGACCACGGGAGGAGCCCAGTGATGGCCAATCGTCTTCCCATCATCGCGGTCATCGCGGCCGTGCTTCTGTTCCTGCTCTACTCCTCGGTCTTCGTGGTCAACGCGCGCCAGCAGGCGCTCGTGCTGCGGTTCGGCGAGATCGTCGACGTCAAGAATGAACCCGGCATCTATTTCAAGGCGCCTTTCGCCTTCTTCGACGCCGACAGCGTGCAGTTGATCGAAAACAGGGTGCTGCGCTTCGATCTCGATAACATCCGCGTCCAGGTTTCGGGCGGCAAGTTCTACGAGGTCGACGCTTTCATCGCGTACCGCATCTCGGATCCGCGGGTGTTCCGCTCAGCCGTGTCCGGTCAGATCACACTGGCCGAAGCACGACTGAGGACGCGTCTCGATGCGGCGCTGCGCCGCGTCTACGGTCTGCGCGACTTCGAGGCGGCGCTCTCGGAAGAGCGGGCCGTGATGATGCGTGAAGTGCGCGATCAGCTGCGGCCCGACGCTACCTCGCTCGGCCTGCAGATCGAGGATGTGCGCATCCGCCGAACCGATCTGACGGCTGAGGTTTCGCAGCAGACCTTCGACCGCATGAAGGCCGAACGTTTGGCCGAGGCCGAACGGCTGAGAGCACGCGGCAAGGAGGCCGCGCAGCGCATCACCGCCCGCGCCGACCGCGAAGTGGTGGAAATCGTCGCCGAAGCGCGCAAGGAATCGGAAATCCTGCGTGGTGAAGGTGAAGCCCAGCGCAGCGCGACCTTTGCCGACGCCTACAAACGCGATCCGGCGTTCTTCGACTTCTACCGGTCGATGAATGCCTATGGCACGGCGCTGGACAACTCCGGGACGACGATGGTGCTGTCGCCGAACTCGGAGTTCTTCCGCTTCTTCCGCAATCCGGACGGGACGGACGCGAAGCCGGCGACACCTGCGGCTCCGGCGACGGCACCTGCCGCGCCGGCTGCACAACCTGCACCCGCCCAGTAGGGCGGTGCAGGATTTCCTTGCGGCCATAGGCCTGGTCCTCGTCGTAGAGGGTCTGGTCTATGGCGGCTTTCCCGGCCTTGCCAAACGTCTTGCCGGCGAAGTGCTGTCGACGCCGGAAATTGCGCTGCGCATCGTCGGGCTGGTGGCGATCGCCATCGGCGTCGGCATCGTCTGGTTGGTGCGTGGCTGAGGACCGCTGATCTGCAATTCCAGGAAAGTGTGAGCGGTTTTCCGTCCGGAATTGCGTAAAAGCAAAGGGATTGAACGGTTCGCCGTTTCTGCGAAACGGCGAACCGCTCTAAGGTGTAACGGAGGATTTATCCTCCTGATGTGGCCATAGCCGCAAACGTGCCGTATTTCTTGCCAACATGACGCGACGCGGCGTTTTGCCGAAGCGCTTTTTCTTTTCAGATTCCGGGAGGCTTTCGATGACATCCAACACCCTTCTGCGCGCGGCGCGGCGGACGTTCATCGCAGGTGCTGCGGCACTTATGGTCGGCGCGCTTGCCGTTCCGGCTTTCGTGACGCCGACGGTGGCCGCGGACGGACCGGCTTCGGTTGCCGACCTCGCCGAAGGCCTGCTCGGTGCGGTGGTCAACATCTCGACCTCGCAGACCGTGAAGGGCACGGAAGGTCCGGGCGCGGTGCCGATGCCGCAGCTGCCGGAGGGTTCGCCGTTCCAGGATTTCTTCGACGACTTCTTCAAGAACCGTGGCGGCGACAAGGATGGCGGCGCGCAAAAGGTGCAGTCGCTGGGCTCCGGCTTCGTAGTCGACGCCGAGCAAGGCATTGTCGTCACCAACAACCACGTCATCGCCGATGCAGACGATATCGAGGTGAATTTCTCCGACGGCGTGACGCTCAAGGCGACGCTGGTCGGCACCGACACCAAGACCGACGTGGCGGTGCTCAAGGTCGACCCGAAGGGCCACAAGCTGACGGCGGTGAAGTTCGGCGATTCCAACAAGATGCGCGTCGGCGACTGGGTGATGGCGATCGGCAATCCGTTCGGCCTTGGCGGCACGGTGACGGTCGGCATCGTCTCGGCCCGGAACCGCGACATCAATTCCGGCCCCTACGACGACTTCATCCAGACCGACGCCGCCATCAACCGCGGCAATTCCGGCGGACCGCTGTTCAACAGCCTGGGCGAGGTTATCGGCATCAACACGGCGATCATCTCGCCGTCGGGCGGCTCGATCGGCATCGGCTTCTCCATCCCTTCGCAGCTTGCCTCGGGCGTCGTGGACCAGCTGCGCCAGTTCGGCGAGACCCGTCGCGGCTGGCTCGGCGTGCGCATCCAGCCGGTGACCGACGACATCGCCGAGAGCCTCGGCATGGCCACCGCCAAGGGCGCGCTGGTGGCCGGAGTCATCAAGGGCGGACCGGTCGACAACGGCACAATTCTCGCCGGCGACGTCATCATCAAGTTCGACGGCAAGGACATCCATGAAATGCGCGACCTGCCGCGCGTCGTGGCGGAAAGCCCGGTTGGCAAGGCGGTCGACGTGATTATCGTGCGCAAGGGCCTCGAGCAGACGGTAAAGGTGACGCTCGGCCGGCTTGAGGACGGCGAGAAGGTCGCCGCCGGTGAGGACGGCACTACCGATGAGGACAAGGGCGGCGACAAGGCGCCCGCGGTCTCCACGGCCTCGGTGCTCGGCATGACCGTCGGCGAGCTCAATGACGACACACGGAAAAAATTCGGCATCGCGGCCGACGTCTCCGGCGTCGTCATCACCGACGTCACCAAGGATTCGGCCGCCGCCGAGCGCGGCATCCAGGCCGGCGAGGTGATCACCGAAATCGCCCAGGAATCGGTCGCGACCCCGAAGGACGTCATGGACCGGATCGGCGCGCTGAAGGAGCAGGGCCGCAAGAACGCGCTCTTGATGCTGGCCTCGAAGACCGGCGAGTTGCGCTTCGTGACGATCCGGATGGATTGAGTCCGGAAAGCCCCATAACCGGTTGTTTTCAGGGAAAAGGCGGCTAGCGAGCCGCCCTTTTTCGTGCCTGCCAGTCCGTCCGCGACAGTTTGTAGAGGACATGCCGCTTGAGGTGCGGGTGGCTGTTAGGGATGGATGGGTGGTCGAAATCGCGAGCCGGGTCAGGGCTCATGCCAAGACGCTCCATGACGGCCGTCGAGCGGCGGTTGGCCGCGACGGCGAAGGAGACGATCTCGTCCCGGTCAAGCGTTTCGAAGCCAAAGGCGAGCCAGGCTTCGGAGGCCTCCGTGACATAGCCCTTGCGCCAGAATTCCGGCGCCAACCGCCAGCCGATCTCGATCGTATCGGAAGGCAGGGACGGCACGTGATCGGTCTTTAAGAGACCGACGAAGCCGATGCATTCCCCAGTCGCGGCGATCTCGGCGGCGGCAAAACCAAAGCCGTCCTCGGCGATCCAGCCCCGAAACTCGTCCATCTTGGCATCCGTCTCGGCGCGGTCGCGGCGGAACGGAAAGAATTCCATCACCCGCTCGTCCGAATTGATGCGGTGGAAGAGTTCGCGATCGCGGTCTTCCCAGTTGCGCAGGATGAGGCGCTCGGTGCGCATCGGTTTCATTGGGCGAACTCTTCCTGGCGGTAGCCCTGGAGATAAAGCAGCGCGGTGAGATCGCCATGGTCGATGCGGACCTTGGCTTCGGCAGCAACGGCCGGCTTGGCGTGGAGCGCGACACCGGTGCCGGCCAGGCGGATCATGTCGAGGTCGTTGGCGCCGTCGCCGACCGCAATCGCATCGAATGGGGTCAGGCCGAGGCGGGCCGAGATATCGTTCAGCGCATCGGCCTTGGCGGCACGGCCGAGGATCGGCTCGGCGACAAGGCCGGCAAAGCGCCCGTTCTCCTCGATCAGGCGGTTGGCACGGTTTTCCTGGAACCCGAGCATGGCGGCGACACGGCTGGTGAAGACGTCGAAGCCGCCCGAGACAAGCGCCGTCCAGGCGCCATTGGCGCGCATCGTCCGCACCAGGGCGCGGCCGCCCGACGCCAGCGTCAGGCGGTTCGCGATGATGCGGCCGACGACGGCGGCATCGAGGCCTTTCAGCAGCGCCACGCGTTCACGCAGCGCCGGCTCGAAAGCGATCTCGCCGTTCATCGAGCGTGCCGTGATGGCGGCAACGCGGTCCTTGACGCCGATCTCGTCGGCGAGTTCGTCGATGCATTCCTGGTCGATCATGGTTGAATCCATATCGGCAAGCAGGATTGTCTTGCGGCGGCTTTCGGCCTGCTGAACGATCACGTCGACCGGCTCGGAGCCAAGTGCTGTGCGCAAGGCGGCACTTGCCTCGGCGGCTTCTGCCCCCTCGGGCAGCACCAGGTCGCAGGCGACGCCATCGCCCAGCCAGCGAACAGCGCTTGCACCGACCGACCGTGAGGCGATATTCGCAAGCGAGGCCGACATCGCGCGGCGGAGGGGGTGGGACACAAGCGTGGCAATGAGCGGCATCGAGACTTCCAAGCAGCTAGGCGAGGGCGGGCAGGCGGGCGAGGGCCGCGTGAAGAACGCGATCCTGATAGCCGGGCCGACAGCCAGCGGCAAGTCGGCGCTGGCGCTCGATCTCGCCGAGCGCAAGGGCGGCGTCATCGTCAACACCGATTCCATGCAGGGCTATTCGGTGCTCGATGTGCTGACGGCGCGGCCGAGCGCCGCCGAACTCGGCCGCGCGCCGCACTTTCTCTATGGCCATGTGCATCCCTCCACCGCCTATTCCACCGGCGCCTGGCTGCGCGACGTGATGAAGCTGATCGATGACGGCACGCTCGCCCGACAGCCCGACGACGCCGCCTTTGAACGTCCGGTGATTTTCGTCGGCGGCACCGGGCTCTATTTTCGCGCACTTGCCGAGGGCATTTCGGAAATGCCCGACATTCCGCAGCAGGTACGCGACCGCTGGCGCTACGAGTTAAAGGAGCAAGGCGCAGCCAAGCTGCACCGCATCCTGATGCATGAGGATTCGGCGGTCGCCATGCAGCTGAAGCCGACCGACGGCCAGCGCATCGTGCGGGCGCTGGAGGTGCTCGATGCATCCGGCCGCTCCATCCTCGAATGGCAGGCAGCGCGCGGCCGGCCGCTGATCGACCGCGACAGCGCTCGGTTCTTCGTTATCGAGCCGGACCGCGCCGCCCTTGTCGAGCGGATCGAAACAAGGTTCGACCGCATGCTCGATCTCGGCGCGCTCGATGAGGTCAAACGGCTTGCGGCGCTTGGCCTCGATCCCGAGCTGCCGGCGATGAAGGCGATCGGCGTTCGCGAACTTTCGGCCGCCATGGCCGGTGACATCAGCTTTCCTCAGGCCATCGAGCGCTGCAAGGCAGCGACGCGGCAATATGCCAAACGGCAAACGACGTGGTTTCGCCATCAGCTGGGACCGGAATGGCTGAGATTGCAGCCCGGCGACGGCCTGCAAGCCGTGATTTGATTTTCGTGCTGCCAATACAATTAAAGAAACAGAAGTAGGAATGAACATTCCCGCTCCGGTTGTCTGGATTAACCGTCCGTAAGGCGCCGGCATGCCATAGATCCGGGGGGTACTTTTCCAACGGGGAGCAGATGCGTTTCCACAAGGCGGAATCCGCATTTTTCGTCTTTATTTTCGTGATCCTGGCCGCAGGCCTGGTGACGCTTTATGCCTATGGTCAATTGCAGTCCATCGCGGTCGGTCACGATACGACTTCCCGAGTCGAGAGGATCGCTTATCTCAACACGCTGCTGTTTGTCACCGGGGTGCTGCTGGCGACAGCGCTGTTCTTCGGCGTGTTCTTCATCTACCCGTTGATCCGTAGGCAGGCGACGGAAGAGGGCAAGCTGCGCGCCATGACGGTTTCGCTCAGCGCCCGCTCGGAAACGCTGCAGCATGCGGCATTGACCGACGGCCTTACCGGCATGCAGAACCGGCGCTATTTCGACGATGCGCTGAAGGAATATCTCGAGGAATTCCGCCGCATCGAAAAGCCCGTCGGGCTGATGATCCTCGACCTCGATCATTTCAAGCAGGTCAACGACACGCATGGCCACGATGTCGGCGACGAGGTGCTGAGGGCAGTCGCCAATTGCCTCAAAGGCATGACGCGCTATCACGACGTGGTGGCGCGGCTCGGCGGCGAAGAGTTCGCCGTTGTCACCCCCAACATGGACGCGGAGTTGTTGGGGAAGTTCGCCGAACGCATCCGCAAGGCGATTGCCAACATGTCGGTGCTGTCGGGCAATGTCCGCCTCAAGATCACCACCAGCGTCGGTCTTGCCGTCTGGGATCGGAAGGAAACGGCCGAGGAATTCTACCGCCGCGCCGACCGCCAGCTCTACGAGGCGAAGAGGCAAGGCCGCAACCGCGTCTGCGCCTAAAATCCCGGCATTAAATCCGTGAGGCTGGCCGTTTGATGCCGTCTTCTGCGCTTCCGGCCTTCGCCGGCCGAAGCACTCATGAGGTGGTGGCGGCAGCTATGGCTACGGCCGGCGTAGGCCGGTGTTCACGGAATCAATGTCCGCTCCGCTCCGGTTCTCGAAGTCGACACCAACCGACTCAGCCTGACGAATTTTCTGGCGTGATTTACCCAAGCGGCCAACGAAGCCGAGCCCTGGCGCTCCGGCGGCTTCTCAATTGGCCGGCAAAAAAGTCGCTACGCTGAAGGTCAATCGTTCTGCGGGCGCATGCCGAAGGTTGTGGGCTTGAGGCCGTAGCGCAGGTCGAAATCGTCGTCGGGCTGGACGCGCTGGGCGGTGGCCGGCTTGCGGTAATCGGGATCGCCGGCCTGGCGGCCGGAGTCCACGACCTCGGCGAAGGCCATCTGCTGCTGCGGTTTCGGGACGTTGCGCAGCCGCTCGACGATGGCGGCGAGATCGACGTCGTTGCCGTCCTGCGAGAACTCGTCCTGCTCTCGCTTGGCGGTGCCGGGGATAAGGTTCTCCGCCAGTTTCTCGAACTTCAGCCGCATGGTCGTCGCCACGCCTTCACCGAAGGCGATGGCTTCGCGCTGGCCCATGGAGGACAGAAAGGCCAGCGTCGAGGCGGAGGAATCGGCGATCGCCGAGCGGATGATTGCCTGGTCCTGCTCGTTGGCCAGCCGCATGGCGAAGAAGGTCGAGCATTGCGACAGGATGGTCGGATCGAGTTCACCCGGGCGCTGGGTGACGACGCCGAGATAGCAGCCATATTTGCGGCCTTCCTTGGCGATGCGCGACAATGCATGCCTTGTCGGGGCGAAGCCGAGGCGCGGATCGGCCGGCATATAGCGGTGCGCTTCCTCGCACAGCAGCAAAAGCTTCAGCCGGCCCTCGCTCCACAGCGCAAGGTCGAAGGCCAGGCGCGCCAGCACCGAACAGACGGAGTTGACCACTTCGGACGGCATGCCGGCCATCTCGAAACAGGTCACCGGGCGGCCATGATGCGGCACACGGAAAATATTGCCGATCGTCTCGTGGATCGTGTCCTCGATCAGCCGCGAATTGAACATGAAGCGATAGCGCGGGTCGGACGCGGCGGACTCGATGCGCGTCTTCAGCGATTTCAGCGTCGGGCGGTCGTTCTTGCTTTCCAGGAGGCCCATGCGCTCGTCGATCTGCTTGATGAGATCGACCATGCGGTAGGGCACCGGCGTGTCGGCGGTCAGCGCATCGCTGCCGCGGCGCACGTAAGAGCCTGAATTGGGATTGCGATAGAGGTTCTTGGCGGCGGGGATCAGGTCGCGCAGGACATCGACTTCTTCCGGCACGACCTCTCGGCCGCGAAACAGCACTTCGGCGAATTCTTCAAGCCTGAACATCCAGAACGGCAGGTCAAGCGTCTTGGAATCGACCCGGACGCAGAACTCAGGCAGGGATGCCGCGAATTCATTGTGCGGATCGAGAATGAGGATTCGCAGATCGGGCCGGGCGGCGATCGATTTGCGCAGCAGCAGCGAGATGGCGGTGGATTTGCCGACGCCGGTTGTGCCGACAACGGCAAAATGGCGCGCCAGCGTGTCGTCGATGGCGATGTTGGCGTCGATCGACTCATCCTGCGACAGCGTGCCGATGGTGATGGAATGACGCCCGGCGAGATCGTAGACCGCCTGCAGGTCACGGGTACGGATGCGGTGCGCTATGGCGCCGATATGAGGATAGGTGGTGATGCCGCGGTCGAACACCGGTTTGGCGCCGGGCTCCGCGCCGTCGCGCACTTCGCCGATTAGTTCGACGCTGACCTCGATGGGATTTTGTCCCTCATTGCTCCAGGCGCGATCCGACTTGCCGATTTCGTAGACCAGACCAACGGTGCGCGATGTCCCGAGATTGATGGAGATCATCTTGCCGACGGTCCACAGGCCGGTGACCGCTCCTTCGATGTCGTCGGCATAGGCGCTGATGGTGGCGCGCGCACCGTCGCACTGCACGACGTTGCCGAGAATGCGCTTGTCGCTCTGCTCTGCGCGGCGGCGCTCCTGCGAGGTCGGTTCGCCGACGGAGGCTTCGCGCTCGACAAACATACGATCCGATCCCCATTCTCGTGGAGCCTCGATCCTACACAGACGGGGTTAAGGTGGCGTGATGCGGGATGGTGTAGCAGGGGTTAACCCGTCAGCGAAAATTCAACCGGCCGGCCTCTTTTCCGAATCCAAATATTCGATATATTGGACGAATGACTGATATAGCGAATGACATGTCGGCCACGATAGGCAGACGAATCCACGCCGAAAGAGCCTTGCGGGGCTGGTCGTTGGCCGACCTGGCGAACCGCTCCGGCGTCTCCAAAGCCATGCTCAGCACTATCGAGCGCGGCATGACCAGCCCGACGGCCGCGCTACTGGTGCGCATCGCCGCTGCTTTCGGCATGACGCTGTCGACGCTGATTGCACGCGCCGAGCAGCAAGGTGGCGGCCTGCTGCGCGAGAGTGAGCAGCCGGTTTGGCGCGACCCCGGTACGGGCTATGTCCGCCGGCATCTGTCGCCGGTTTCCGACACGCCGCTCGAATTGATCCGGGTGCAACTGCCGGCTGGCGCCAGTGTGAGTTTCCCGGCGGCGTCCTATGCCTTCATCAAGCAGCAGATGTGGCTGATCTCCGGGCGACTTGAGTTCACCGAGGGTGATATGGTGCATAGTCTCGAGCCCGGCGACTGCCTGGCGCTCGGCGCGCCGTCGGACTGCACGTTCCATGCCGTCGGACCGCAGCCGGCCGACTATCTGGTTGCGCTGGTCAGGGGCTGAAATCGTGGCAAGACGTCCCAAGCGCTCCGACAATGGCGGACCGCCGCTCGATGATTACAAGGGTCCGCCATGGGGCAGGGGCGATCCCTACATCTTCCTGGCCTGGCAGGCAGCGCATGCCAAGGCGTGGAAGGCGCCAAGCCGTGACGTGATGCTGATGCGCATGGAAAAGGCCGAGCGGCTTGGCCTGACCTATGAGGAATACACGCTCGAAATCCTCGAACGCGGGCTGCATCTGCAGCCGAAAGACACCGATCGCATCGCCGCGATCAAGGCGAGACGAAAGCGGCGCCGCGTCGCGCGTCTGGATTAGCAAGGGAAAGTGCAGGTGAGTCCCATCGAAATCAGGTCGCTGACTGCGGAAACACGCGACATGCTGGCCGACCTCCTGATCGAGACGGTCGCGGCCGGCGGCTCCGTCAGCTTCATGCATCCCTTATCCAGGCAAGCGGCGGAAACCTTCTGGAGCAACTCGTTGATGGCAGCAGAGAGAGGTGAAAGAGCGGTGCTGGGTGCTTGGTATGGCGACGCGTTGATCGGCACCGTCACCTTGCTGCTCGACTTTCCGGTCAATCAGCCGCACCGGGCCGAGATCGCCAAGCTCATGACCCGCGTCGAACACCGCGGCAAGGGCATAGCGAGCCGGCTGATGCGGGCGGCCGAAACGCTCGCCGTCGAGAAAGGCCGCACGCTTCTGGTGCTGGACACCGCAACCGAGGAGGGCGCTTCCAGCCTTTACGAAAAACTCGGCTTCACGCTCACTGGCGAAATACCGGACTTTGCCCTGAAACCGCATGGCGGGCTGACCGGCACGCTCATCTACTGGAAGCGCATCGGCGGCGCTGCCTAAGCCTTGTGGTGAACCTCTTGCAGCGCGTAGACCGGCGTCGCGATGCCTTCCATGCGCGCCTTCAGCTGCAGCGCCAGGAACTGGGAGTAATGGCGCGACTGGTGCAAATTGCCGCCATGGAACCACAGCGCCTCCTGCTGCGTCGGCTTCCACATGTTGCGCAGCTCGCCTTCCCAGGGGCCTGGGTCCTTCGTGGTGTTGGAGCCGAGGCCCCAGCATTTGCCGACCTTGTCGGCGACCTCCCGTGAGATCAAATCGGCCGCCCAGCCATTCATCGAACCGTAGCCGGTGGCGTAGACGATGAGATCGGCCGGCAGTTCCGATCCATCGCTGAGCAGGACCGAATGCTCCTTGATCTCCTTCACGTCGACACCGCTTTTCAGCTTGATCGACCCGTCGATGATCAGGTCGGAGGCGCCGACATCGATGTAATAGCCCGAGCCGCGTCGCAGATATTTCATGAAAAGGCCGGAGCCGTCGTCGCCCCAGTCGAGCATGAAGCCGGCCTTCTCCAGGCCTTTGTAGAAGTTGGCGTCGCGCTTCTTCATCTCGGCATAGGCCGGAATCTGGAATTCGTGCAGGATCTTGTAGGGCAGGGAGGCGAAGACGAGGTCGGCCTTGGCTGTGGTCATGCCGCTCGCAACCGCCTTTTCCGAATAGAGTGAGCCCAGGCCGATCTCCATCAGCGTGTCCGACTTGACGATGTGCGTGGTCGAGCGCTGCACCATGGTGACGTCGGCGCCGGCCTCCCAAAGGGCTGCTGCAATGTCGTGGGCGGAGTTGTTCGAGCCGATGACGACAGCTTGTCTGCCGACATAGGCATCGGGTCCCGGATGCTTCGAGGAGTGATGCTGGTCGCCCTTGAATGTGTCCATGCCCTTGAAGTTCGGCATGTTGGCCTTGCCGGATTGCCCCGTGGCCAGCACCAATTGTTTCGGCTTCAGCGTGATGTCCTTGCCGTCGCGGCGCACCACCACCGTCCATTCCTTCTTGCTGTCGTCATAGACAGCGCTCATGGCCTCGGTCGACGACCAGTAGTTCAGCTCCATTACCTTGGCGTACATTTCCAGCCAGTCGCCGATCTTGTCCTTGGGCGCGAAGACCGGCCAGTTCCTGGGAAAGTCGATATAGGGCAGATGGTCGTACCAGACCGGATCGTGCAGGCAGAGCGATTTGTAGCGCTTGCGCCAGCTGTCGCCGGCCCGTTCGTTCTTCTCGACGATGATGGTCGGCACGCCGAGCTGCCGCAGCCGCGCGCCGAGCGCGATGCCGCCCTGGCCGCCGCCAATGATGAGCGTATAGGGCTGCGTCTTGAAGCCGAGCTCGGCGGCCTCCTTCTCGCGCTCCTCCTTCCAGGTCGGGCGGTTCTTGCCATGGCCGTGCTTGGCGCCGAGCGGGCGGTCGAAACCGGCCGGCTCCTCATGGCCCTTCAGCTCGACCATGGTGGTGAGCAACGTCCAGATCTTGCCGTCCTTCAGCCGGATGTGGCCGAAGCCGCGCGCCACAGACGTTTCGAAACTGATCCAGCCGTCGAGCAGGCCATCGTTTTCAGTGGCGTCCTCGCCCCTGGCGATCGCCCAGTTCGATGGGTTGGTTTTGGCCAGCTGGCTCACCAGCATGTCGCGCACCTGGTCACGGCCTTCCATGGTCTTGATGTTCCAGGTGAAGCTGACGAGATCGCGCCAAAAACAATCCTCCTGAAAGCAGGCGACCGCCTTGTCGATGTCACCGGCGGCGAGTGCCGCGCCGAAGCGATCGAGCAGGTCGGAAAGCTTCTTGTTGGGGGCCTTGTCGAGCATTGAATTTCCTCCGCGATTTTTCTTGGCCGCCTGTAGCGAGCGGAACCCTGCCGAAGCTTGACGTCCGGCCTGGCGCAGTATCGCGACAAATTATGCGCCGCGTCACGTCGTCCAATAGTTTGCCGCGTATTCAGGGGCTTATCGGGAAATCGGGACGCCGAAGACCGTTGCGAACCAGCGGCGGACCGCTTCTTCGGCCGGGCTCAGATGCGCGCCCGAAGGTGCGGTCAGATAGTGGCCGGCACCGCTCGACAGCGTAAAGCCGGACAGGGTAACGAGAGATCCTTCGCGCAGTGCCGCGTCGGCCAACGGTCGCGATCCCAGCACCATGCCGGCGCCGTGCTTCGCCGCCTCCAACGCGGTAACGAAACTGTCGAATTTGTGCGTGGGCCCGAGCGCCGGCTTCATCCGGGCGACGGCGAACCACTCGCCCCACATTTCCCGCGCGCCGACCACTGTAAGTCTCGGCAATCCTGTCCAATCCTTGGCCTTGGCGACATTTGGCGACGCCATCGGCGTTAAGGTTTCGCGGGTGAGGCGGTCGGCCTGCCGTCCGGCAAAGGAGCCGGAGCCAATGCCGAATCGGATGTCGAGACCCACAAAGCGCTCGCCGTAATCGGCCGGTGTGTGGATGGTCTCGATCTGCAGCTGGACGAAGGGCAGGTCCTTGGCCATTTGCGGCAGCTTCGGCGCGATCATCAGCACGGCAAACGAGATCGGCGAGCGTATCGTCACGCTCTGGACGGTCTTGGGTTCGAACAACTCGCGCGTGCTGTTGGCGATCACGGCAAAGGCCGATTGCAGATGCGGCAGGTAGGCGGCACCCTCCGGCGTCAATTCGACGCCGCGCGCCAGGCGGATGAACAGCGGCTGCTTCAACCGCTCTTCGAGAGAACGGATGTGCTGGCTGACCGCAGCCTGGGTCAGGCCAAGCTCGGCCGCGGCGGCGGTGAAATTCGACAGCCGCGCGGCGGCCTCGAAACTCCGCAGCCAGTCGAGCGGCGGCAAGGGCAGGGTTGTTTGAGGCATAAACCGTTTATGGCCTTTGGCCGCAAAATGATAATTTGAGTTATGCCTTCGACATCATCACGATGCAACCGGAAACCCTGCGGAGTTGGCTGCGGGGCGCAGCGGACAGGAACGGATCTCCATGCTTACCCAGGCGCTGATCGGCGACGAAGGAAGAACGATCGACCTCGGTTGGAAGGACGGCGCGCGCACTCGCTTTCACGCCATGTGGTTGCGCGACAATGCGCTCGACGACAAGACGCGCAGCGCCGGCAACGGCCAGCGGCTGATCACCATTCTCGACATTCCGGCGCAAACGCGGATCGGCGCAGCCGCGATCAAGGGCGATGCGCTTGAAGTCAGTTTCGAACCGGAGGGAAAGACGGTGCGCTTTCCTGCGGCATGGCTGAGCGCCAATGCCTATGACCGCGATGCCGCCCGACAGCCCGGCTGGACAGGCGAGGGCACCGTGCGATGGACCAGGGCCTCTATGCAGAATTCGGTGCCGCGCGCCGGCTATGTCGCGGCCAGCCGCGACCGCGCCGTCTTGCGGCAATGGCTGTCGGCGGTGAAGACCTACGGCTTCGCGGTGATGGACGATCTGCCGGCCGAATCCGGGGCGCTGTGCAAAGTGTCCGATCTGTTCGGCTATATCAGGGAGACCAATTACGGCCGCTGGTTCGAGGTGCGCGCCGAGGTCAATCCAACCAATCTGGCCTACACCAATCTTGGCCTGCAGGCGCATACCGACAACCCCTATCGTGATCCGGTGCCGACCTTGCAGATCCTGTCGTGTATCGAAAACACGGTCGAGGGCGGCGAATCCAGCGTCGTCGATGGTTTTGCCGTGGCGGCCGCGCTGCAGGCCGAAAACCCCGAAGGCTTCCGGCTGTTGAGTTCATACCCGGCGCGCTTCGAATATGCCGGCTCGTCGGGCGTGCGATTGCAGGCCAAGCGGCCGATGATCGAGCTCGGGCCGGATGGCGAACTCATCGCCATCCGCTTCAACAACCGCTCGCTGGCGCCGACCGTCGATGTGCCGTTCGCGGAGATGGAGGCCTACTACGCCGCCTATCGCCGGTTTGCCGAACTGATCGAGGATCCGTCCTTCGAAGTGACCTTCAAGCTCGAGGCGGGCCAGGCCTTCATCGTCGACAACACCCGCGTCATGCATGCCCGCAAGCAGTTCTCCGGCGCCGGCAAGCGCTGGCTGCAGGGCTGCTACGCCGACAAGGATGGCCTTTTGTCGACGCTGTCGGCGATCGAACACGAATTCAAGGAAGCAGCGGAATGAGCAGCCAGGATTTGAACGCGAGCAACATCGTCGAATTCATCGCCGATATTTTCGAACGCCGAGGGGCTGAATCCTATCTCGGCGAACCCGTCACCATGTCGGAGCACATGTTGCAGGGCGCCTGGTTCGCCGAAAAGGACGGCGCGCCCGATGTGCTGGTGGCGGCAGCACTGCTGCACGATATCGGCCACTACACCAGCGAGTTCGGCACCTATTCGCCCGACGATGTCGAGGACAAGCATCATGACGAAGCCGGCGGCGAGGTGCTGGCGCCGTTCTTTCCACCGGTGATCGTCGAATGCGTCAGGCTGCATGTCGCGGCCAAGCGCTACCTCTGCGCTACCGACCCCACCTATTTCGGCAGGCTGTCGCAGGCCTCGGTCCACACGCTGTCGCTGCAAGGCGGGCCGATGAATGCCGAAGAGGTGGCCGAGTTCCGCAAGAACCCGTTCCACGAGGAAGCGGTGCGGGTTCGCATCTGGGACGAGGCCGGCAAGATCGCCAACATGAAGACCCGGGCATTTCGCGACTACATGCCGCTGCTGCAGCGGGTTGTCCGCGACTTCGCCAATCGCGCCTGATCGCAATCCGGGGAAGGAACGGCATATGCACCGTTTCGACGGCAAACATGCGCTAACCGTATGCCGCCGCAGACTTGCCGCGAGCGTCTGCGTGGGCAGGCGCTCGCGCCTCGCTGCCGATCCCTACCGGTGACGAGCCTTGTCACCGCGGATTTTATTGCGACATCCGTCGGCGCGGCCCAAGATCAGTAGGTCAGACTTCGGTGTATATTTGACTCAGACGAAGGTCTGAGAATCGAGCTGCAAGCACGAAAGGAGAGTTTCCTCAGCGTTTGTGAGCCGCAATTTTGGGCTGTTCATTCTTGAATACCGTGACACATCATGATGTGATGGTGGCATGAATGGAGAAAGGCAGCCCCTGTTTTCATCCGTGCGTCGCCGGGCGTACTTTAGCTTGCGCGTATTCGCGGCGGTTGCGGTGACGATGCCGGTGCTTGGTCTGCGGTTGAGCCATGTCGACGGTTACAAGATCGAATTCGCCGCTGCCAGCGCCAAGAGCGGAAACAATGGCAATGGTAACGGTGGTGGCAACGGTAGTGGTAACGGTAATGGCTCAGGCGGCAACGCCGGGAATGGCAACGCCAACGGAAAGGGAAAAAATGGTGCCGGCGACAACGCCGCCGGTAGCCAAGCTCCCAGTAGCCAAGTCAATGCCGCTGGCGACACGGTGACGGTACAGGGCGCCAAAATCCAGGTCGTGCATCGCGATGGATTCAGCGAAAGCATCGAGGCCGGCCGCTTCACTATGAAGGATCCGCTTGGAAGGACAATTGTCGAACGCGCCGTAAGGGCCTCCGACATTGCTCGTCTGAAAGGGCTGTAACTGTTGGTTCGCCAACCAGCATCCGACCTTCAGACAAGCCCCGATCTCCCTATACAAGACCCGTTTTGGGCGCGTGCATAAGAATGGCTGCTTCGGTGCGGTTTCGCACCTTTAGCTTTTGAAATATCCGAGTCATGTGGTGTTTTACGGTTTTCTCCTGCAGGTTGAGACGTTTGGCGACTTCTTTATTGCTCAGTCCTTCGCCTACCAAGGAGATTATCCCAAGCTCGCGTCCCGAGAGATTGGCAACGAGATCGGTTGTGCGCTTTTCCGGCCGGATCAGTTCATTCAAAAGCTGCGCTGACAGGGTCGGCGAAACATATTTTTTTCCTGCGGCTATATAAGTCAGCACCTCGGCCAGCGATGCCGCCCCAATCCCTTTCAGCACATATCCGCGTACGCCCAGCCTGAGCGCCGTTGCCAAATCGGCGTTCGCCTCCGAGACGGTGAGCATGACGATCTTGCAGTCAGGCTGAGTTGCAAGAATATTTTCCGCTGCCGCCAGACCCCCTCCCGGCAAACTGATGTCTAGCAGCAATATGTCGGGATTTGCCAAGGCCGCAAGCTGTTCGGCATCCGTCGCGGTTTCGCCCGCACCAACGACTTCGAAGCCGCCGATTTCGGCGAGGCTGCGAGCCACACCCTCGCGAAACAGCGGATGATCATCAACAATGGCAATCCTTATGGGAGCGGTCATTTCTGGTCCTCGATGTTGAGCGTTATGGTCAGCCGGGTCCCCCTGGGGCTCGAAAAGGTCTCGAAGTGACCTCCGATACTTTCGATACGTTCCCTCATACCGGCGAGTCCAAGTCCTTCACACGATCCCGACTGGAATCCAGGGCCGTGATCAAGCACTTGAATGAGGAGCTTGCCCTGCGTCACTCTCGCCTTGACAGCCTGCCCCTTGCCCAGACCGTGTCGCCAGGCATTGTTCAGCCCCTCCTGCGCGAAGCGAAAGATGCTTATTTTCTCGGACGTCCCCAGGTCGGGCAGGCGAGATGGCAGTGAAAGCGATACGGAGGAGGCCGTCCGGCGTTCATGTTCGGCAACCGCAAGCCGCAATATCTCCGCGACTGTCGAAGCTTCGATCTGTGGCAGCACGAGGCCGGTGCAGATGGCGCGGATCTCCCGCATCGCCTCGTCCAACGTATGATGGATATCGGCGATCTCGGTCTTCCGGTGGCTTGGGGATGCGGCGGGATCGAGCAGCAGAGGGCTGTCCATGCGCAGCGCAGCCAGTGCGACCAGCTGAGCTGGACCGTCATGCAAATCAGACCCGATGCGACGCAAGTAACGCTCGTTGATTGCCGTTGCGCGGCGCGACGCCTGCTGGACGCGCTCCCGCAAAGCGGAATTCTGCTCCAAAAGCAACTGAAGTTCGGCCACTTGTGTCTCAAGCGCTGAACGCTGCGTTTCGATAGTGCTGCTGCCGCGAAGCACGATTCCCGAGAGCATCGCCAAGGCGACCGCGGTCGCGCCAGCCACGAGCAGCCAGCTCGACCATAGTGCCGAGTTTAAAGTGCCCTGAAGATCGTCGGCTATCTCGTAGAACTCGGAAACGGCCACAACATCGCCCGACCACGGCTCTCGAACCGGATTGTAGATCTCGAGCAGCGAGGCGGTGGGGCTCTTCCGTTCCTTCCTTTCATTTTCGTCCAGATCATTGAATTGCGCCACCACGTTTCCACCGAACGCATGCAGCAAGTTCGCATTTGGCTCGAAGGTCTGGCCGATAAGAGCCGCGTCTTTGGCGTACAGCACCTTGCCATCACGCCGCCAAAGCACGAACGACGCCAGTTTTTTGCCGAGAGCACCCTGGTCCAGGGTTTCATCGAGCGCCCGTTTAACGGTGTCGCTGAGCTGCTGGCTTTTGCGCATATCCGGCAGGATTGGCGCGATGACACTGTCGACGTAAAGCGCGGTCGTGCTTGCAGAGTTGCGGATCACTCCATCTCGTATTTGCGAGGTGACCCATAGGCCGACGACCAGCATCAGCGACAGCAGCCCAATGCTTCCGACTATGATGAACTGCCAAGCCAACGATAGCCTGTTCCAGTTTTGATAGAGACTATCAATGTAGCGCACGTCTCAACCGACCCCGCGACTTTGGCCGCGCCAAAATGCCTAAGCCATCCTACATCTAGAACGGTCGATGGTGCGAGCAAGCGCTAGGTTGAATTGCCGGGGAAACCGCAATTTCAGGGCATGATCCCACCGCCACCCGCGGGGAACGGCGGTGGGATCAGCGTTACTGTATGATCTTGACGATCTTCCGCGTGCCGGGGTCGACCAGCACGGTTCGCCCGTCGACCACAACGTAGCGATACTTGACGCTCGGCACTTCATGCAGTTCCACCGTGTCGGGAATGGCGGTCCCCACGTTCAATTCGACACCTGGAATCTTCACCGACGCAAGGGGCTGCTTTTTCACGTATTCGCGCACAACCGTTTCCTGCTCCGGCGCGATGATGACGTCTTGAGCGGCAACTACGCCCGCGCTCGCGAGCAGCAAGAATCCGGCAATTGCGGTCGACTGGTACATGGTCGTCATGATTCTCTCCTTCATCAACGCTCATGCATCTTGCGCGAGCTCGATTCCGATACGGTGGTTGTTGGTGAGGTTGATGCACACCGCAAGCCGAACGGGCTTTTCGCGGCTGCGTTCCCGCGTGGGGCTTCGGTCCGGGCGTCATCGGGCCAATGGACTATAGGGAGAGGGACCAAAGTCTGGTGCCAGGCTGTAGAGGTCCTAGAGCCTCCTCAGGGCGGAACACAGGGTTCTCGGCATCGTTGAGATCAGCACTTGTGGGAGGCGTTAATGGACAACAGCGTCCATCAGGCACGATGGTTGCTCTTGCCTGTTTTCGGGGTAGCCATCCTGGTCATGACGACGGGAGTACTTCTAAGCTTGTGAGGCTGGTGTCATCGCTATGGGATCACAAGCTCAGAAAAAAGCAAAAATCTTGCGTTGCATTAATTTTTTGATGCAATTTGTAGCTGATTGTTGGCAAAACTACTGCCTACATTTATTGGTCTTCTTAGAAGCCCGATTTTATTCGCAAAATGCGGAACAAAGTATTTTTGACAGAGTTGGCTAGGCTGAGGGACCGACTCTTTAAGGAGAAAGCAGATGAAACATGTGTTGATCACGAGCATGATTGCGCTTGGCGTCGGGTGCGGCGCCGCGATCGCCCAGACCCAGGCTGTGCAGCCGAGCGGCGGCGACAACTGCGCCGCTGGCGCGGCCGATTGCCAGAAGGGCGGCAAGGCCGGCGAACAGGCGCAAGGCAAGATGAAGTCACAGGCCGATCAGAATGCACAGGGCCAGGCTGGCGCCACGACCGATCAGCAGGCTCAGGGCAAAGCCAAGCTCAAGACGGATGAACAGGCACAGGGCAAGGCCGGGACCAGTACCGAGCAGAATGCTCAGGGTCAGGCCGGCGCCACGACCGATCAGCAGGCTCAGGGCAAGGCCAAGCTCAAGACGGATGAACAGGCCCAGGGCAAGGCCGGGACCAGCACCGAGCAGAATGCTCAGGGCCAGACCGGCACCAGCACCGAGAAGCAGGCTCAGGGCAAGGCCAAGCTCAAGACGGATGAACAGGCCCAAGGCAAGGCCGGGACCAGCACCGAGCAGAACGCTCAGGGCCAGACCGGCACCAGCACCGAGAAGCAGGCTCAGGGCAAAGCCGGGACCAGCACCGAGCAGAACGCTCAGGGCCAGACCGGCACCAGCACGGACCAGCAGGCCCAGGGCAAGGCCGGGACCACCACCGAGCAGAACGCTCAGGGCAACACAAACGTCCAGACCGACCAGGGCAATACGGCCTCGATCAACAACGTGACAGTCGAGCAGAAGACGCAGGTCACGCAGATCATCCACGAGACCAGGGTTGAGCCGGTGAAGAACGTCGACTTCGACATTTCGGTCGGCATCGAGGTGCCGCGGCACAAAGTGCGCCTGCACCGTCTGCCGGCGCGCATTGTCAAGATCGTCCCGGCTTACGAATCCTATGAGTACTTCGTGCTGGCCGACGGGCGCATCGTCATCGTCGACCCGGATACGTACAAGATCGTGCTGATCCTGACGTGACACGGCAGTGGCTCTTGTTCCCGGCGCGGTGCGATTGAGGGGTATCGTATGCGCCGCGGTGGCCCGCCGACCAGAGGCGGCGGGCCACTTGCTTTGTCTTTCGCATCGCGCGTTTTTCCCGTTGACACCTTGCCTTTCACCCTCGTAGTGTCCGCCACGATGAAAAAGGCACTCATTCTCGTAGGAAAGCGCGTGGGCAAGGCGGTGTAACCGCCGGGCGAAAACCTCCCATGCGCAACACACAGGCTCCCATCGGGGGCCTTTTTTATTGCCCGAAACACGACTAAACGACCAGCAATCGCCTCATGGCTAGAAGTACGGGACCAGACCGATGAGCAACGGACAGAACGAACGGCGCGAAATGCCAAACAGGGAAATGACTGGCGCCGAAATGGTGGTGCAGGCGCTGAAGGACAATGGCGTCAAGCATGTCTTCGGCTATCCCGGCGGCGCGGTGCTTCCGATCTATGACGAAATCTTCCAGCAGGACGAGGTCGAGCACATCCTCGTCCGCCACGAGCAAGGCGCAGGGCATGCGGCCGAAGGCTATGCCCGCTCGACCGGCAAGGCCGGCGTCATGCTGGTGACCTCCGGCCCGGGCGCCACCAATGCGGTGACGCCGCTGCAGGATGCGCTGATGGATTCGATCCCGCTGGTCTGCCTGACCGGGCAGGTGCCGACTTCGCTGATCGGCTCCGACGCGTTCCAGGAGTGCGACACGGTCGGCATCACGCGCCCCTGCACCAAGCACAACTGGCTGGTGAAGGACGTCAACGAATTGGCCGCCACCATCCATGAGGCCTTCCATGTCGCGACGACCGGCCGCCCCGGCCCGGTGGTGGTCGACATTCCGAAGGATGTGCAGTTCGCCAAAGGCATCTATGTGCCGCCGCAGGCGGCGCCGCGCACCAGCTACCAGCCGAAGGTCCAGGGCGACCTGGAAAAGATCAAGGCCGCCGTCGAACTGATGGCCAGCGCCAAGAAGCCGATCATCTATTCGGGCGGCGGCGTCATCAACTCCGGTCCGGAGGCCAGCCATCTTCTGCGCGAACTGGTCGACCTCACCGGCTTCCCGATCACCTCGACGCTGATGGGCCTCGGCGCGTATCCGGCATCGGGCAAGAACTGGATGGGCATGCTGGGCATGCACGGCACTTATGAAGCCAATATGGCGATGCATGATTGCGACGTGATGATCTGCATCGGCGCGCGCTTCGACGACCGCATCACCGGACGGCTGACCGCCTTCTCGCCCAACTCGAAGAAGATCCACATCGACATCGATCCATCGTCGATCAACAAGAACGTGCACACGGAAGTGCCCATCATCGGCGATGTCGGCCGGGTGCTGGAGGACATGGTGCGGCTGTGGCGGGCGAGCGCCAAGGCCGACAAGAAGGCGCTCCATCCCTGGTGGGAGCAGATCGCCAAATGGCGCGCGCGTGACTCGCTCGCGTTCAAGATGAACCACGATGTGATCATGCCGCAATATGCCATCCAGCGGCTCTACGAACTGACCAAGGACATGGACACCTACATCACCACCGAGGTCGGCCAGCACCAGATGTGGGCGGCGCAGCACTATCATTTCGAGAAGCCGAACCGCTGGATGACGTCGGGCGGGTTGGGCACGATGGGCTACGGTCTGCCGGCTGCGCTCGGCGTGCAGATCGCGCACCCGGATGCGCTGGTCATCGACATCGCAGGCGATGCCTCGGTGCAGATGACGATGCAGGAGATGAGCGCGGCGGTGCAGCACAATGCGCCGATCAAGATCTTCATCCTCAACAACCAGTATATGGGCATGGTGCGCCAGTGGCAGCAGCTGCTGCACGGCAACCGTCTGTCGCATTCCTACACCGAAGCGATGCCCGACTTCGTCAAGCTGGCCGACGCATATGGCGGCCATGGCATTCGCTGCGAGAAGCCGGACGAGCTGGACGATGCGATCAAGGAGATGATCGCGGTGAAGAAGCCGGTGCTGTTCGATTGCCGGGTGGCGACGCTCGCCAACTGCTTCCCGATGATCCCGTCGGGCAAGGCGCATAATGAAATGCTCCTGCCCGACGAGGCGACCGACGAAGCCGTGGCCAACGCCATCGACGCCAAGGGCAGGGAACTGGTCTAGGTCCAAGCCGGGGCAGGGCTGTCGCGAGAAGCCGTGCGCAAACAGAGAATTAGCTCAAAGTCTGAAATCGAGATTCATGTCATGAACGCACAGCTTCAACCGACCGGCTCCGCCTATTTCATCGCCAAGGAAACGGAAAAGCCGGAGAACCACACGCTCTCCGTGCTGGTCGACAATGAGCCCGGTGTGCTTGCCCGGGTCATCGGCCTCTTTTCCGGCCGCGGTTATAACATCGAGAGCCTCACCGTCTCCGAGACCGAACACGAGAAGCACCTGTCGCGCATCACCATCGTGACGCGCGGCACGCCGCATGTGCTGGAGCAGATCAAGCACCAGCTCGAACGCATCGTACCGGTGCATCGCGTCGTCGATCTCACCGTGCGCTCGCACGAGTTCGGCCAGGAGCGGCCGCTGGAACGCGAGTTGGCGCTGGTCAAGGTCGCCGGCACCGGCGAAGCCCGCGTCGAGGCGCTGCGTCTGGCGGACGCTTTTCGCGCTTCGGTCATCGACGCCAACACCGAGCACTTCATCTTCGAGATTACCGGCAAGGGTTCGAAGCTCGACCAGTTCATCGCCATCATGAAGCCGCTCGGCCTGGTCGAGATCTGCCGCACCGGCGTGGCGGCGATGAACCGCGGCCCGCAAGGGATGTAGTCTCAGTCCAACTATTTTACCGGCTTGGGATCGACCTTGCCGCTCGCCAGATTCTTACTCTCCCTTTTGATCGGGCGCGATACCGGACAGACGTCCTGGACGAAGCCGTTCAGCGTGTTAACCAGATTGTTCTGGACCAGCGAGTAGCGGATGAATTGTCCCTGCCGCTCCCTGGCGATGAGGCCGGCCGTCTCCAGGATGCTCAGATGCTGCGAGATCGACGGCTTCGACATGTCGAAGCGCGCCGCGATCTCGCCCGCGGTCAGCGAGGAGTGGGCGAGATAGGCGAGGATCTTGCGCCTCGGCTGCGATGACAGCGCCTCGAACACGCGCTGTATGGCGCTGCTTGCCCCGATAGCCGTGTCGCCATCCGCTGCATTGTCTTCGATCACCGCCTGCCTCTGTCGTTTCGCTTCCGGTATTTAGTCTATTGCCTAAATACCTAAATCGGAATAGTAGATAGTTAGCTTATTGCCTAAATAAGCGCCGGCGCGCCGGAAGGCAAGGCTCTTTGGTCCGGAAATGTTTCCTGCAGAGGAGGGGTACCGATGAAGACCATATCCACAGGCAGAATGATCTCGCAGCCCTTGAGCGATGCCGAAGATGGCGAGGTCGTCTGGATGCCGGCCAAGTCGATCTGGGTCGGTGCGATGACGCTGATTGCGTTGGTGTTCGGGCCGCTGACCTTCAGCTGGAGCGCTTTCGCCCTGTTCGTAGCGACGACGGCGGTGACGATCTGCGCCGGACACTCGGTCGGCATGCATCGCCTGCTCATCCATCGCTCGTTCAAGGTTCACATCTGGCTCAAACACGCGCTGGTCTATCTCGGCACGCTCGTCGGCATGGCCGGTCCGTTCGGCATGATCTATGCGCATGACATACGAGACTGGGCGCAGCGCCAGACGGCTTGTCACGACCTGCACGCCCACCGCCGGCCTTTCTTCACCGACGCTTTCTGGCAAATGCATTGCGCCGTAGCGTTGCGCAATCCGCCTGACTTCGTCATCGAGCCGTCGATCAGAAACGACCGCTTCTACAAATTCGTCGAGCGGACCTGGATGCTGCAGCAACTGCCGTGGGCGATCCTTTTCTTGCTGCTCGGCGCGAGAGTTTCCACGGCAATCACCATGCGTTTCCCGAATCCGCAAAGCTCGGCCTGGAACGCGGGCAGATCGATCTCGGCTGGCTCTTCATCCGCATCCTGGCTGCCCTCGGCCTCGCGCATGGCGTGAAGCTTCCCGGGAACACGCCGAGGCGCAAAGGCCTGCGGCGTGTGGCTGGCCGTCAGGAGGCGGCCGCCGCTCCCAGCCTGTTGTCGGCGCGGCCCCACGGCAGGTAGACTGTGCCGGCGTGGCTGGCTCGGATAGACGGATCACGGCGGAGCGCTTTGGATCAATCGAATGAAGTTGCGTCCAACGCCCTGTCGACTTAAGTCAGCATTGCTGACCTTTGTGAGCCGTCATGACCCTCGACGCTTTCCTTGCCCTTTTGGTCTACGCCTTCGTGACCTCGATCACGCCGGGGCCGAACAACGTCATGCTCTTGGCGTCGGGCGTGAATTTCGGCCTCGTCAGAACCATTCCGCATATGCTGGGCATCAGCATGGGTTTCCTGGTGCTGTTGCTTGCCGTCGGCTTCGGCCTGGGCGCGGTGCTGACGGCGTTTCCGGCCTTGCACGCCGGATTGAAGATCGCCGGCGGCGCCTACCTGCTCTATCTCGCCTGGAAGATAGCCATGTCGCGCTCGCTGTCCAGCAAGGGTGAGACGGAGGCACGGCCGATGCGGTTCATCGAGGCAGCCGCATTCCAGTGGGTCAATGCGAAAGCCTGGGTGATGGCGATCACCGCCATGGCCGTCTACTCCAATCCGGGCCACCCGTTCCTGTCGGTGGCGCTGATCGCGATCGCCTTCACCGTCGTCAACCTGCCGAGCGTCTCGGTGTGGGCCGGCTTCGGCACAGCGCTGCGCGGATTCCTGTCGGATCCGGTGCGGCTGAAATGGTTCAACATCGCCATGGGCGTGCTCTTGGCGGCGACGCTCTGGCCGATGCTGAAATAGACCCATCCGGCCTGAAATCTCAACCGCATCCTGGCTGGTTTTCCGACTGCTGAGCCGGCTGCATAGTCATTGTGCAGTGCACATTAAATCTTCGTAATGCCGTGTTTTGGCCCTTTTCCGACAAATGTGCGTTCTATCTACTTCGGCGAGATCGCGGCAAGCGCCGTGATTGGGTAGAATGAGACCACCGGGTTCGGCGTGTCGGATCATAGGGCTTTTAGTCGATGCGCGGAAAAGTCGTTCTGGCGGTGGTGGTGGCGGCGGCCTGTGTCGCCGCGGCATGGGTCTATTTTTCGCCGGCGGCAATGAGCAGTCTGCAGCAGATGCTGCCGGACGCCAGGCAGGCGGCAGCAACGGACAAGCCGGCTGGATCGGACAAGGCTTCGGCCGACAAGGCTGGGGGCAAATCCGGCGCCGGCGGTAATGCCGCCCGTTCGGCCTCGATCGTCTCGGCCACCGCGACAATGGCCGATTTTCCGATCCGCCGTTACGCCATCGGCTTCGTGTCTTCGCCGGCTGTGGTCAACATCAATGCCCGCGTGTCCAGCCAGATCGTGTCGATCGACGTCAACGACGGCCAGATGGTGAAGGCGGGCGACCTTTTGTTCTCGCTCGACGACCGGGCGCTCAAGGCGCAGCTTGCCAAGGATCAGGCGACGCTCGCCAAGGACCAGGCCCTGCTGACCAGTTCGGGCTCCGACCTCCAGCGCGCCAAGGATCTCGTCGCCAAGCAGGCCGGTACGCAGCAGACCTACGACCAGGCGGTGGCGGCGCAAAAGGCTGCCGCGGCGACGGTCGATGCCGACAAGGCGACGATCGACGCCGACAATGTCCAGCTCGGCTTTGCCAGCATCAAGGCGCCGATTGCCGGCCGGCTGGGCGCGGTCAACGTTTCGGTCGGTGACCTCGTTACCTTGAGCAACGGCAACTCGAGCACGGCCACGCCGCTGGTGACGATCACCGAGATGGATCCGCTGCAAGTCAACTTCAACCTGCCGGAGAGCAACCTGGCGCTGCTGCACAAGGCGCTGGCCAACCCGCAGCAAGGCGCGGTGACGCTGACCAAGGATGGCGATCCGACGCCGATCGGCAAGGGCACGCTCGACTTCGTCGATTCCAGCGTCGACACCGCGTCCGGCACCATCGCGACACGGGCGAGCATTCCCAACGCCGATCTTTCACTGTGGCCCGGCCAGTATGTGAATGTCGTGCTCGACGCCGGCATCATGCCGCAGATGACATCCATCCCGACGGTCGCGGTCCAGCCCAGCCAGAAGGGGCCGTTCGTCTATGTCGTGAAACCGGACAATACGGTCGAGATGCGGCCGGTGCAGGTGGCGCTGACCGAAGGCGAAAACAGCGCCATCAGCGAGGGCGTCAAGTCGGGCGAGAAGGTTGTCGTCGAGGGCCAAACCAGGCTGAAGGACGGCGCCAGCGTGCATGAAGGCAAGGCAACTGCCGGCCGTCAGGCAGCGCCTAAGGTGGCGGAAGCCGACAAAGCCGGCGGAGCTGCCCAATGATCTCAGAATTCTGCATAAGAAGGCCTGTCGCGACGCTGCTGATGTCGTTCGCCCTCGTGCTGGGCGGGCTGTTTGCCTACAAGTTCCTGCCGGTGGCGGCGCTGCCGAGCGCCGAATTCCCGGTCGTCAATGTCTCGGCCAACCTGGCCGGCGCGTCACCCGAAACCATGGCCACTTCGGTGGCGACGCCGCTGATCAAGCAGTTCGCCACCATTGCCGGCATCGATTCCATCTCGACCAGCAATTCGCTGGGACGCACGTCCATTGCCATCCAGTTCGTGCTCAACCGGGATATCGACGCGGCGGCCGCCGACGTGCAGGCGGCGATCGCACGCACGCAGCGGCAACTGCCGCCCGAGATGACAGCGCCGCCGAGCTATCGCAAGGTCAATCCGGCCGACGCGCCGATCCTTCTGATGTCGCTGGTCAGCGACACGGTTCCGCTCACCGACCTCGACGCCTTCGCCGAAAACGTCATCTCGCCCTCGCTGTCGACCATCGACGGCGTGGCGCAGGTGTCGATCTTCGGCCAGCAGAAATATGCGGTGCGCGTGCAGATCGACCCGACGGCGCTGGCGGCGCGCGGCATTTCGATCGACCAGCTGCAGACGGCAATCGCGTCGGCCAACTCCAACACGCCGCTCGGCGTCTTGCAGAACGACAAGCAGCAGCTGACCATCACGGCCAATACGCAGCTCACCGATGCGGCGGGATTTTCCAACCTCATCATCGCCACCAAGAACGGCCATCCCGTTCGGCTGGGCGAGGTGACGCGCGTCATCGACTCGGTCGAGACCACGACGACCGCAAGCTGGTATGACGGCACGCGCGCCATCATCCTGGCGGTGCAGCGCCAGCCCGACGCCAACACGGTCGACGTCGTCGACAAGGTCAAGGCGATGCTGCCGTCGTTCAAGGACCAAATGCCGGCCGCTGCCGACATCAAGCTGCTCAACGACCGTTCGACCTCGATCCGCCAGGCCGTCGACGACGTCCAGTTCACGCTGCTTCTGACCATCGCTTTGGTGGTGATGGTGATCTTCGTCTTCCTGCGCCGGGTGACCGCAACCATCATCCCGGCCGTGGCGGTGCCGATTTCGCTGATCGCGACGCTGGGCGCCATGTTCCTGTTCGGCTTTTCCATCGACAACATCTCGCTGATGGGCCTGACGCTCGCAGTCGGCCTCGTCGTCGACGACGCCATCGTCATGCTGGAAAACATCTTTCGCCACATGGAGGAGGACGGTCTCTCGGCCTTCGATGCCTCGCTGAAGGGCGCGCGCGAAATCGGCTTCACCATCATCTCGATCTCGATCTCGCTGGTGGCGGTGTTCATCCCCGTGCTTCTAATGGGCGGCGTCATCGGCCGCATCTTCAACGAATTCGCCGTCGTGGTGACGGTCGCCATCCTGGCTTCGATGTTCGTGTCGCTGACACTGACGCCAATGCTGTGTTCGCGCTTGCTGTCGGTGACCAAGGCCGATCGCGACAAGCATGCCCCCGGCCACAAGCAGGATATCGTCACCCGCGGCTATGACCGGCTTTTGACCTTCTGCCTGCGCCACACTTTTCTGGTGTTCCTCGTCTTCGCCGGCACGGCGGCAGGGTCGGTCTGGCTGATCGAGGTCTCGCCGAAAGGCTTTTTCCCGCAAGAGGATATCGGCCAGATCTCGGTTACGACGATCGCCAGGCAGGACATCTCCTACGACGCCATGGTCAAGCTGCAGAACCAGGCGGCAAGTGTCTTCTCGCATTCGCCCTATGTCTCGCATGTCGCCTGGTCAGCCGGCGGCGGCAACAATGCGCTGAACCAGGGCCAGCTCTATGTGCAGCTGAAGGACAAGAGCCAGCGCCCCGACATCGACAAGGTGCTGTCGGATCTGCGGCGGCAACTGGCCACTGTGCCGGGGATCGATGCCTATATGCAGCCGGTGCAGAACCTGCGGCTTGGCGCGCGTTCTTCCGCCAGCGCCTACCAGCTCGTCGTTCAGGGCCTCGATACCGGCCTGACCGACACATGGGCGCAAAAGCTCAACGATGCGATGGCGGCCGATCATGCGAATTTCACCGACGTCACCAGCGATCTGCAGAACAATTCATTGCAGGCGACGCTGGTGGTCGATCGCGACAAGGCGGCGTCGCTCGGCATCGACACCGACACGCTGCGTTCCAGTCTCTATGGCGGCTTCGGCACGGAGCAGGTCTCGACGATCTTTGGCTCGGCCGACAGCTACGAAGTCATCATGGAGCTCGATCCCAACATCGAATGGTCGCCCGAGCGCATGCTGGCCATCCAGGTCAGGACGGCAAGCGGCAGCCTGGTGCCGCTCGGCGCCTTTGCCCGCGTCGACCGCACCGCCGGCGCGCTGACGGTCAACCAGCTCGGCCAGCTGCCCGCGGTGACCATCTCCTACAACCTGCCGCAAGGCGTGGCGCTGGGCGACAGCACGGCCCGCATCGCCGCGCTGAAGGAGCAGATCGGCATGCCGCCGGCGATTTCGACCAGCTTTGCCGGCACCGCCAAGACCTTCCAGGATTCGCTGGCCAATCAGGGCCTGCTGATCGGCGGCGCCATTCTGACCATCTATATCGTACTCGGCATCCTCTATGAGAGCTTCATCCATCCGCTGACCATTCTGACCGGCCTGCCTTCGGCGGTGCTGGGCGCGGTGGTGGCGCTGCGCTTTGCCGGCATGGACCTGTCCGTCATCGCGGTGATCGGCATCCTGATGCTGATCGGCATCGTCAAGAAGAACGGCATCATGATGGTCGACGTCGCGCTGGAGCTGCGACGAGAAGGCATGTCGGCCAAGGAGTCCATCCACAAGGCGTGCCTGATGCGTTTCAGGCCGATCATGATGACGACGTTGGCGGCGCTGATGGGCACGTTCCCGATCGCGCTCGGCACCGGCGCCAGTGCTGAGCTGCGCCAGCCGCTCGGTGTCGCGGTCGTCGGCGGGCTGCTCGCTTCCCAGGCGCTGACGCTGTTCGTCACCCCTGTCATCTATGTCTATTTCGAGAATTTCTCCGGCTGGCTGGTGAGCTTCTTCTCTTCGAAAAAGAACAGGCCGGAGCTGCATGCGGTCGAGAGCGGCGAGCAGGCCTCGCTGTTCGGTCCCGAGGATCGGCTCGAGCCGCAAAAGGCCGCCGCCGAATAGGCGATAGCCCGTGGCCCAAGCTGTCATACTTGCGGCCGCGTGCCGCCGATCCTAATCTGAGGTCATGTCCCATGATCATGACCACGACAATGAGCTCGACCCGTTTGCGGCGCGCGTGCGCGCGCTGGAGACCATCCTCACCGAAAAAGGCCTGATCGATCCGGCCGCAATCGACGTCATCGTCGACACCTATGAGACCAAGATCGGGCCGCGCAACGGCGCCAGGGTGGTGGCGAAAGCCTGGAGCGATCCGGCCTATGCCGAGTGGCTGAAGCGCGATGCGACGGGAGCGATCGCTTCGCTGAGCTATAGCGGCCGCCAGGGCGAGCACATGCAGGCGGTGTTCAACAGCGACGAGACGCACAACCTCGTCGTCTGCACGCTGTGCTCCTGCTATCCGTGGTCGGTGCTCGGGCTGCCGCCGGTCTGGTACAAGGCGCCGCCCTATCGCTCGCGGGCGGTTATCGATCCGCGCGGCGTGCTGGAGGAGTTCGGGCTGACCTTGCCGGCGGAGAAAAACATCCGCGTCTGGGATTCGACTGCCGAACTGCGCTATCTCGTGGTGCCGATGCGGCCTGACGGTACCGAAGGCTGGAGTGAGGACCAACTCGCCGAACTGGTCAGCCGCGATGCGATGATCGGCACGGCGGTGGCCAAAGAACCCGGGACAAAGAAGGTACCGGCATGAACGGGCCGCAGGATCTCGGTGGGCAGATGGGTTTCGGGCCGGTCGCGCCCGAAAAGGACGAACCGTATTTTCATGCGGATTGGGAGAGGCGGGCGCTCGGCGTGACGCTGACTGCCGGCGCCATGGGCGCGTGGAACATCGACGAGAGCCGGCACGCCAGGGAATCGCTGCATCCGGCCGTCTATTATTCCTCAAGCTACTACCAGATATGGATCAAAGCGCTCGAGGTGCTGCTGAAGCGCCATGGCTTCGTCAGCGAGCGCGATCTGACGGAAGGTCGGGCGGTCGATCCGGCGGCGACGCCCAAAAGGGTGTTGAAGGCCGAAAACGTTCCGGCGGTGCTGGCCAAGGGCAGTCCCTGCCACCGGCCGGTCGAGACGGCGCCGCGCTTCAAGGCCGGCGACCCGGTGCGGACAAGGAATTTCAATCCCACCGCCCACACGAGGCTGCCGCGTTATGCGCGCGGCAAGCACGGAGTTGTCGAGGCCGTGCGTGACGGTTTTGTGTTCCCCGACAGCAACGCGCATGGCAACGGTGAAAACCCGCAATGGGTCTATACCGTGGTCTTCGATGGCTCGGAAATCTGGGGCGAGGGCGCCGACCCGACGCTGACCGTCTCGATCGATGCCTGGGAGAGCTATCTTGAGCCGGCCTGAAGGTGCATTGCCGGCGGGTCTGGACGAACCGGTATTCGCCGAACCCTGGCAGGCCGAAGCCTTCGCCATGACGGTGGCGCTGCATGACAAGGGCCTGTTTTCGTGGAGCGAATGGGCCGATGCGCTGTCGGCGCAAGTGAAGAAGCCGGGCGCCGCAAGCGACGGCCACGACTACTACGAGCATTGGCTGGCTGCGCTGGAGACGCTGCTGGAGGCCAAGGGCGTCGCGGGAAAAAGTGACGTCGACACGCTCGCCGCCGCCTGGGAACGCGCCGCGCATGCAACCCCGCACGGCAAGCCGATTTTGTTGGAGAACGATCCCGGGCCGACCAGAGGTAGCGGCGGCGGCGCGAACATATAGTCCGCCTGTGGTTGGTGTTTGAAATCTGGCGGCCGATACAACTAATTTTCGACGACCATGCCTTCGTCGTCCCCATAGACAAACGCCTCAACGACGGCGAAGCGGCCACGGTTTTTGGAAATGGCGACGAAGTCGTTGTCAGCCAAGTGGAGGATCACTTGCTCGTCGCTGATGGTAACACGTTCTATGGTTCTGGCATTTTCGTCACTCAGACAGGCCGTGACCTCGGTATATATCGCGAACCCTGCGTCATCCGACAAGGAGACAACGATGCCATAACCAGGTTCGCCGATTTCGATCTTCTTTATCGACTTTCCGATCAGCCTGTCTGCGAACGACCTCATCAATATCCTCGCTTATAGGTGTCTGCGCCGATCTGCATCTCGATCATGTCCGTGATAGTGGCATTGCCCGATCTAGGTTCAAATGCCTGAATTCAAATCGTTCGTTATCCGCTTGCATGTTCACTTTACGTTCGCATTTGCGCCTGCTAGTTTGTCCCGTTGAAGGTGAGGCAATCCCATCGTTTTAAGCGGTGGTTGGCACCAAGCTTGTCTTTCTCTCGCGAATCCGGTCTGTCGAATCGATGGAATTCTCTCCCCAACAGGATGAGGCGTTGAAGGCGGTGGCGCGCTGGCTGAAAGAGGGCCGGCCGCAGGTCTTCCGGCTGTTCGGCTATGCCGGCACCGGCAAGACCACGCTGGCGCGCTATTTTGCCGAGCATGTCGACGGGCAGGTGCAGTTCGCCGCCTTCACCGGCAAGGCGGCGCAGGTGCTGCGTTCCAAGGGCGCGGTCAATGCCCGCACCATCCATTCGTTGATCTACCGGCCGAAGGGCGAGGAATCGGTGTCGGACGAGGTGACCGGCAAGACCTCGATGTCGCCGACCTTCTCGCTCAATCGGCAAAGTCCTATTTCACGGGCGAAGCTGGTGGTCATCGACGAATGCTCGATGGTCGACGAGCAGCTTGGCCGCGACCTTCTGAGTTTTGGCACGCCGATCCTGGTGCTTGGCGATCCGGCGCAGCTGCCGCCGATCTCGGGCGGCGGCTTTTTCACCGAGCATGAGCCGGATGTGCTCTTGACCGAAATCCACCGCCAGGCGCGCGACAATCCGATCATCCAGCTGGCGCTCGACGTGCGCGAGGGCCGCGAGTTCATGCGTGGCGACTACGGCACCGCGCAGGTCATCGGCAAGGAGGACGTCACCCAGGAGCTGGTGCTGAAGGCGGACCAGGTGTTGGTCGGCACCAACCGCACACGCCGCCGCTACAATCAGCGCCTGCGCGAGCTGAAGGGTTTCAATGCCGATTATCCGCAGGCCGGAGACAAGCTGGTCTGCCTGCGCAACGACCCCGCCAAGGGCCTGCTCAACGGTTCGCTGTGGAAGGTAATGACCTCGTCGCGCGAAACGGTGAAGCCGGGCATCAACCTTCTGGTCTCGCCCGAGGAGGACGATCCCGACCGCGGCGTCGCCAAGATCAAGCTGCTCAAGTCGGCTTTCGAGGATCCGGACGCCGATATCCCCTGGCAGCAGAAGAAGCGCTTTGACGATTTCGACTATGGCTACGCGCTGACCGTGCACAAGGCGCAGGGTTCGCAGTGGAACGATGTCGTGCTGTTCGACGAGAGCTGGGCGTTCAAGGAAACCCGCCAGCGCTGGCTTTATACCGCCATCACGCGGGCGGCAGAGCGCCTGACGATCGTTAGATAGCTGGCGTTAGATAGCTGGCGTCAGGTAGCAGCCGGCGCAGCAGGGCTGAGTGGCGTCGCACCCAGCCATTGCCAGGCATCCGCTTCATCCTCGGCCGCGAAGTGCCTGAACTCGATGGGTGGCGAAGCCGGAAGGAAGTTCCGCGCATCCGCTATCCAGTCGGGCTCACCGATCGTCGCGCACCGGGCGATATGCTCTAGCGCATGAACCGTACCTTGTTTCAGCGTCTCGTCGTCCATATCGATCCAGTCGACGCCCTCATGGTCGACCAGCCGCACCAAGACGTCGATCCTCGGGTGCAGCGCGTAGGCAGCCTCCAGCAATCCGAACAGATTTTCGCCGTCGGCGGCAGAGACATGGCCGACGACGTCGATGGCGAAAAGGTCCTCACGGTCGGTTTCGAGGCGGCGGATTGCGGGCACGGACTGGAGAAAATTCATTGGCTGGGTTCCCCCTTGCGAGCAGATGTCATCACTGGAACACCCGAAAGCCCCTGTCTGTTCCCATCAAAGGCAGTATAGATGCGCTGCACAAACAGCCGGACCTCACGCCATGCCCGCGAAACTCTCGGTCAATCTCAACGCCATCGCCATGCTGCGCAACCGCCGCAACCTGCCATGGCCCAGCGTCACCGGGCTCGGCCGCCTGGCGTTGGCGGCCGGCGCGCACGGGCTGACGGTTCATCCGCGGCCCGACGAGCGCCACACCAGGCATTCCGACCTGCCGGAGATCCGGGCGCTTATCGACGACGAGTTTCCCAAGGCGGAATTCAACATCGAGGGCTACCCGACCGAGGATTTTCTGGCGCTTGTGGAAAGGCACCAGCCGGAGCAGGTGACGCTGGTGCCCGACGATCCGGCGCAGGCGACATCGGACCATGGCTGGAACTTTGCCGCCGAGGCGGCGTTCCTTAACCCGATCGTCAAGCGTCTGAAAAAAGGGGGCTTCCGCGTGTCGCTGTTTTCCGATCCGGATCCCACCGGCGTCAATGCCGCGCGCGACACCGGCGCCGACCGCATCGAGCTCTATACCGGGCCCTACGGCAGCTACCATTCCGATTCCGCCAAGGCGCGGAAGGAGCTGGAAAGATTGGGAAAAACCGCGGATGCCGCAGTCGCCGCCGGGCTCCAGGTCAATGCCGGGCACGATCTGGTGGTGAACAACCTTCCGGCATTGGCAAAGCGCATTCCGGCATTGGCCGAAGTGTCTATCGGACACGGGTTGACAGCCGATGCGTTGGAGTATGGCATGGCCGGCACGGTGGGGCGGTTTCTGAAGGCTTGCGGTTGGTAGCGGTGGAAGGCTCGTGTCGAAGGTGATATCGCATGACAGCAAGCAAGGCGCACCGCGCGGTGATCGGGGAGTAGTCGATGGCTCTTTCCAGCATCGGTAGCGAGGCTGAACCCGTCGAACAACCGAACCACTCCCACACTGAACAGCACAGCACCAAAGTTCTGATGCTGGGCGCGCTTGGCGTCGTCTATGGCGATATCGGCACCAGCCCGATCTATGCCTTCCGCGAGGCGCTTCACGCTTCGCCTGGTACCGACACGCGTATAGATGTCCTGGGCGTGCTGTCGCTGATCGTCTGGGCGCTGACGATTATCGTCACCATAAAATACGTCGCTTTCGTGCTTCGCGCCGACAACAAGGGCGAGGGCGGCACGCTGTCCCTGATGGCGCTGGCGCGCAGCGCCTATCCAAAAGGCGCCAAGCTTATCCTCGGCATCGGACTTTGCGGGGCGTCGCTTTTTTTCGGAGACGCTATCATAACTCCGGCCATTTCCGTGCTGTCGGCAGTTGAGGGCCTGGAAGTGGTGACACCGACGCTGGAGGCCTATGTCGTTCCGATCACCTTGGTCATCCTGGCATTTCTGTTCTCCGTGCAGCGCTTCGGCACGGGGAAGGTGGCGGCAGTATTCGGGCCGGTGACGGCGCTATGGTTCCTGGCCATCGGCGTTTCCGGGCTCTACCACCTGATGGATGATCCTTCGGTGCTGTTGGCGATCAACCCGTATTATGCGATCGCCTACTTAGCCGGCACGCCGACCGCCGCTTTCGTGACCGTTGGTGCAGTGTTCCTGGCGGTAACGGGGGCCGAGGCGCTTTATGTCGACCTTGGACATTTCGGGCGCAAGCCGATCGTGCTCGCGTGGTTTTCCGTGGTGTTTCCTTGCCTGCTGCTCAACTACTTCGGCCAGGGCGCCTTTGTATTGGCGAATGGCGGCAGGCCGACCAATCCATTCTTCGAGATGTTGCCGGATTGGGCGCTGATGCCAATGGTCGGCTTGGCAACGGCCGCCACCGTGATCGCCAGTCAGGCGGTGATCTCGGGTGCTTTTTCGCTGGCACGTCAGGCAGTGCAACTCAACCTGCTGCCCCGCATCGAGGTGCAGCACACGTCCGAAATGCAGAGCGGCCAGATTTATATGCCGCGCGTCAACCTGCTCATCGCCATGGGAGTGATGCTGCTGGTTGTCGGCTTCGGCAGCTCGAGTTCGCTGGCTTCCGCTTACGGAATTTCGGTGACCGGCGAGATGCTGATGACAACCATTCTGCTGTTCGTTGTCATGCGCAATTTGTGGAAATGGCAGCTTGGGCTCGCCCTGGCATTGGCGCTGCTGTTCGGCACCATCGACATGGGTTTCTTCCTGGCGAATGTCGTCAAGATCGTGGAAGGCGGATGGGTGTCAATATCCGTTGCCTGCCTCATGGGGCTGATCATGACCACCTGGATACGCGGCAGCCGCTATCTCTTCGACAAGACCCGGCGCAACGAAATCCCGCTCGATTTCCTCGCCGGCAATCTGCTGAAGAAGAAGCCGCAGCTGGTGTCCGGCACCGCCGTGTTCCTGACCAGCGATCCGCAAAGCGCGCCGACAGCGCTGATGCACAGCCTGAAGCACTACAAGGTGCTGCACGAGCAGAACGTCATTCTGTCGGTGGTCACCGCACCGCAGCCGCTGGTGCCCGACAGCGAGCGGGTCAAGATGGAGACAGTCAACGAGTTGTTCATGCGGGTGACGCTGACCTTCGGCTATATGGAGCAGCCCAACATTCCGCGCGCGCTGGCGATCTGCCGCAAGCAGGGCTGGAAGTTCGACATCATGACGACGTCGTTCTTCCTGTCGCGGCGCTCGCTCAAAGCATCGCCCAATTCCGGCATGCCGGTGTGGCAGGACAAGCTGTTCATCGGGCTCGCCCGCTCGGCGGCCGATGCGACGGAGTATTTCCAGATCCCGACCGGACGTGTGGTCGAGATCGGCACGCAGGTGGCGATCTGAGGTTTCCGGCAGCCTTTGACGCCACGCACCGGTCATTGCGGGGCAAGCCCTGCGCTGGGAACATGGTAGCCCTACCGTCACGGCACTTGATATTGCATCGCAGCAAGCGTAGAGCACCGCGCGCTTATCGGAGTGTCGTCCATGGCCCTTACCAATGCTGGTATTGAGGCAGAACCCGTCGAACAATCGAGCCATCCCGAAATCGAACAGCACAGCACCAAAGTTCTGATGCTGGGCGCGCTCGGTGTGGTCTATGGCGACATCGGCACCAGCCCGATCTACGCCTTCCGGGAAGCGCTTGTTGCGTCCTCCGGCGGCGAAATCGCCGAGCGCGGCGATATTCTGGGCGTGCTGTCGCTGATCATCTGGTCGTTGACGATTATCGTCACCATCAAATACATCATGTTCGTGCTCAGAGCCGACAACCGAGGCGAGGGCGGCGTGCTGTCGCTGATGGCGCTGGCGCGCGGCAGTTTCCCGACCCGCTCGGCGATCATCCTGGCCATCGGTATTGTCGGCGCGTCATTGTTCTTCGGTGACGCCGTCATCACGCCGGCAATCTCGGTGCTTTCGGCGGTTGAAGGCATGAATGTCGTTACCCCGACCTTCCAGCCCTACGTCGTGCCGCTGACGCTGGTCATCCTGGCGATCCTGTTTTCGGTGCAGCGCTTCGGGACCGGCGGTGTGGCGCTGATCTTTGGCCCGATCACGGCGGTCTGGTTCCTGGCTATCGGTCTTTCGGGCTTGAACCACATCATCGCCGATCCCGAAATCCTGTGGGCGGTCAGCCCGCACTACATCGTCGCCTTCCTGATCAATTCGCCCGATGTCGCCTTCGTCACCATCGGCGCCATCTTCCTCGCCGTCACCGGCGCCGAAGCGCTTTATGCCGATCTCGGCCATTTCGGCCGCAAGCCCATCGTGCTCGCCTGGCTGGCCATCGTGTTTCCCTGCCTGCTGCTAAACTATGCCGGGCAGGGCGCTTTCGTGCTGGCGAAGAACGGTCACGTCGGCCATCCATTCTTCGAGATGAACGAAGGCTGGACGCTGATCCCGATGGTGGTGTTGGCAACCGCGGCGACGGTCATCGCCAGCCAGGCGGTCATATCGGGCGCCTTCTCGCTGACCAGGCAGGCGGTGCAGCTCAATATGCTGCCGCGCCTCGAAATCCTGCACACGTCGGAACGGCAGTCGGGCCAGATCTACATGCCGCGCGTCAATGTTTTGCTGGCGTTGGCGGTGATGTTGCTGGTCGTCGGTTTCGGCGAATCGAGCAAGCTCGCCTCTGCCTATGGCATCTCGGTGACCGGCAACATGTTGGTGACGACGGTGCTGCTGTTCGTCGTCATGACCCGCATCTGGAAATGGCGGCTGTGGGTGGCCGTCGCCATGACGGCGCTGTTCGGCTTCATCGACATCGGCTTCTTCGCCTCCAACATCGTGAAGGTGTTCGAGGGCGGCTGGGCGTCGCTTGCGGTGGCCTTCACCATCGTTCTGGCGATGTGGACCTGGGTGCGCGGCAGCCGCTATCTGTTCGACAAGACCCGGCGCAACGAAATCCCGCTCGATTTCCTCGCCGGCAATCTGCTGAAGAAGAAGCCGCAGCTGGTGTCCGGCACCGCCGTGTTCCTGACCAGCGATCCGCAAAGCGCGCCGACAGCGCTGATGCACAGCCTGAAGCACTACAAGGTGCTGCACGAGCAGAACGTCATTCTGTCGGTGGTCACCGCACCGCAGCCGCTGGTGCCCGACAGCGAGCGGGTCAAGATGGAGACAGTCAACGAGTTGTTCATGCGGGTGACGCTGACCTTCGGCTATATGGAGCAGCCCAACATTCCGCGCGCGCTGGCGATCTGCCGCAAGCAGGGCTGGAAGTTCGACATCATGACGACGTCGTTCTTCCTGTCGCGGCGCTCGCTCAAGGCATCGCCCAATTCCGGCATGCCGGTGTGGCAGGACAAGCTGTTCATCGGGCTCGCCCGCTCGGCGGCCGATGCGACGGAGTATTTCCAGATCCCGACCGGACGTGTGGTCGAGATCGGCACGCAGGTGGCGATCTGAGGGGTCTCGAAGGGATAAATCGTCGAGGAGGCTAATATGAGCGGCGAATTGGTGCTGGTCACCGGCGGGTCCGGCTTCCTCGGCGCTCACTGCATCCTCGAACTGTTGAAGGCCGGCTACCGCGTCCGCACCTCCGTGCGATCGGCCAGGCGCGAAGCCGATGTGCTCGCCATGCTCAAGGCAGGTGGCACGGAGCCCGGTGACGCCCTTTCATTCGCCCATGCCGATCTGATGGCCGACGCAGGCTGGCCGGCGGCGGTGGCCGGCTGCGATTACGTGCTGCATGTCGCATCGCCTTTTCCGCCCGGCGTGCCCACGCATGAGGATGACCTGATCCTTCCGGCGCGCGAGGGCGCGTTGCGCGTGCTGCGGGCGGCGCGGGATGCCGGGGTCAGGCGCGTCGTGCTCACCTCATCCTTCGCGGCCGTCGGCTATGGCAAGATGCGCGCGGATGGGCAGCCTTTCAACGAGGAAAACTGGACCGATCCGGCAGGCAAGGTCAGCGCCTATGTGAAGTCCAAGACGCTCGCCGAGCGCGCGGCCTGGGATTTCATCGCCGAGCAGGGCGGCGCGCTGGAGCTTGCGGTCGTCAATCCCGTTGGCATCTTTGGACCGGTGCTCGGCGCGGACCATTCGACCTCGACCGAATTTGTCCAGCGCATGCTGAACGGCGCCGTGCCTGGGCTGCCGCGCCTGTCCTTCGGCGTCGTCGACGCGCGCGACGTGGCGGATCTGCATGTTCGCGCCATGACCCACCCCGCCGCCAAGGGCGAACGGTTCCTCGCTGTCGCCGGCGATTTCATGACGGTGCGCGAGATCGCGCAGACCCTGAAGACGCGGCTCGGGCCGGCGGCGTCGCGCGTCTCGACGCGGGAGTTTCCCGATTGGCTGGTGCGCATCATCGGGCTGTTCAATCCGGAAGCGGCACAACTCGCAACGGAACTGGGCAAGATCAAGAACGCCACCAACGCCAAGGCGGTGCGCGTGCTCGGCTGGGCGCCACGCTCGCGCGAAGATGCGTTGACTGCCACGGGCGAAAGCCTGATCCGGCTGGGACTGGTCAAGCGACGTAAGTAATTGTGCAGGAGGCCGAATCGTAAGGGCTCGGCGTCCCGCAACGGCAGCTTTCAGCCGGCCAGTGCAGCCTTGTTCGTCTCCAGAAACTGCTTCAGCGGCACCGACTTTCGGCCGGAGAGTTTTTCGACCGCGTCGGTCACCATGCCGAGGTCACCTGCGCGGGCGGCGGCGTCGAACGACACCAGCACCTTGGCGAAGGGTTCAGGCAGGCCGGCCGACTTCATTCCCGCGGTCAGGGCTTCGTCGGAAAGCTGGATGACCTGGATCGGCTTGCTGGTGACCTCGGTGACCAACGCCGCCACTTCGGCAGCCGTATACGCACTGGGGCCGGTCAGCGTGTAAGTCTCGCTTTCGCTGCTGTCCGAGGCGAGCCCCGCGGCGATGGCCGCCGCGAAATCGTCACGCGTGCCGTAGGAAATGGCGCCGTCGCCGGCGGAGGTGTACCACTGACCCGACGCCAGAACCTGCGGCAACGCCATGAACAGGTTCTCGTTATACCAGCCATTGCGGAAGATCGTGTAGGGGATCCCGCTCGCCTTGATCGCCTGTTCGGTGTCGTAGTGGTCGGGCGCGAAAACAACCGGCGAACCAGGCTCGGGGTTGGGCATCGAGGTGTACAGCAGGTGGCCGACGCCAGCCTGTTTGGCCGCCGTCACCGCCGCAAGCTGCTGCTCGCGCCGCTTCCCCTGTACCTCAAGTTCGTTGGTCGAGATGACGAGTGCCCGGTCGGCTCCCGCGAAGGCCTCGGCAAGCGATTGCGGGTCGTTGAAGTCAGCGGCTCTGACGACGACGCCGCGCACCGCCAGATCGGCAAGGTTGGCGGGTGTACGGGTGGTGGCGATGATGCGGTTTGCGGGGATCTTTAATGTGTCCAGCAGGTGGTTGATGACGCCGCGGCCAAGCTGGCCGGAAGCGCCGGTGACGAGAAGGGTTGCGGTCATGGGGGATCCCTGAAATTGCGCCGGGTGGCGGGTGCTTCTGACAGTCTCAAAAAGAGACCAGCACTAAAATAAGAATTGACCGGCCACCGTAAAGAAGGCAGTTTTTAGGGAGGTAGGCACCGCCAGGGAACCAGCAGCCATGGACGGCAAGGTCGTCAATCTGAGAACCAAGCTCAATATATTCAAAGCCACCAGCGATGGCGCAAACATTGCCGATTGCCCGGTTCGCGACGTGATGCAGGGCGTGAACGGCAAATGGAGTTCGCTGCTGATGGCGGCGCTCGCCGAGCAGCCCTATCGTTTCGGCGAGTTGCGGCGCCTGGTGCCCGACATCTCGCAGCGCATGCTCACCCAGACGCTCCACGATCTGCAGCGCGACGGCTTTGTTCATCGCGAAGTGTTCCCGACCAAGCCGCCAAGCGTCGAATACAGCCTGACCGATCTCGGCCGTTCGATGTTCGGCGCCTTGCATCAATTGATCCTGTGGGCCGAACTCAACCATGGTGCGGTGCGCAAGGCGCGCGCTGCCTTCGACGCCGGTGGCTGATATTTTGGTCCATGCAGCAGCGGCTTGATTTGACAATGGCGCTGAAGGATTGTCCCGCCAGTGGTTGGGCGGGCAATGGAAAAATCTCTAGACATCGCGATTGCGGGCGCCGGCCCGGCGGGGCTCGCCACCGCGCTATATCTCAAGCGCGCGGGCCACAACGTCACCATCTTCGAACGTTTCGAGGAACCCAAGCCCGTCGGTTCCGGACTGATCCTGCAGCCGACCGGGCTGAGCGTGCTCGCAGATCTCGGCCTGCTGGACGACATTCTGGCGCTGGGGAGCCGCATCGAGCGTCTGCATGGCGCCGATGCCTCGACCGGCCGCACCGTGCTCGCCGTGCGCTACGATGCGCAGCCTGGCGGCCGTTTCGGGCTGGCGGTGCACCGGGCGGCGTTGTTCAACGTGTTGTTCCGCGCCGCGCACCGCCAAGGCATCGCCATGGAAACCGGTGTCGAGATCGAGGCGCTGGACGTCGGTGAGCGGGCAAGCCTGATCTTCGACAAGAGCCGAACGGTGGAGGGCCGCAGGGCAGGGCCGTTCGACCTCGTCGTCGACGCCAGCGGCTCGCGTTCGAAGCTGCGCCGGTGCCTCAACGATCCGGCCGAGCCGCGGCAGCTCACTTACGGCGCGTTCTGGGCCTCGCTCGGCTGGCGCCAAGGCTTCGACGAAAATGCGCTGCTGCAGCTCTACGACAAGGCCAGCGTGATGATCGGCGTCCTGCCGATCGGCCGACTGGAACCGGGCGCGGAAAAGATGGCGGCGTTCTTCTGGAGCCTGAAGCCGGCGGATGCCGAAAACGTGCGCGCGGCAGGGCTCGACGCCTGGAAGGCGAGACTGGTCTCGCTGTGGCCGCAATGCGAGGCGTTCACCAGCCAGATCGACAGCTTCGACCAGCTGTCGCTGGCGCGCTACGGCCACCACACGATGAAGCTGCCGGCCGGCCGCAGGCTGGCCGTGATCGGCGATGCCGCGCATTCGACCAGCCCGCAGCTCGGGCAAGGCGCCAACATGGCGTTGCTCGACGCGGCAGCACTCAGCCATGCCTTGGCACAAACGGGCAACGTCGAGGCAGCGCTGGAAAGCTACGCCCGGGCGCGGCGATGGCATGTCCGAATCTTCCAGCTGCTGTCGCTGGCGCTGACGCCGTTCTACCAGTCGGACGGCACGATGCTGCCCTTCTTCCGCGACAGGCTGGTGGCAACCATCGCCAAAATCCCGCCAGTGCCAAGCGTGCTTGCCTCGATGGTGGCCGGCACGCTGATCGATCCGTTCAGGCGGATCGGGCTAGAGGAGGTGCACTGGCCAGATCATCCGGCGGGATCAGGGTCGAGAGAAGCGAATTTCTCGCACGCAGGAATAGACGCAGCCGCTGCGGATAGTCCGGCGCCACGGCACCCTTGATCGAGGCGCGTTCGCTCAACGCCTTGCGCCAGGCCTGGACCAATGGCTTGCCGTCCAGAATGCCGAAATTGCCGATCCGGTCGAAGGCGTCGAGATAGCGGAAGACCGGGCCGTAGACGGCATCGACGAGGCAAAAGCACTCGCCATTGAACCACGGTCCGGCCTGGTCGGCCAGTTCGTCCTCCAGACGATCGAACATGGCCGAAAGTGCCGTGGACTCTGCCAGGAAGGCGGCCTCCGTCGAAGCCGAGTAGAACCGGCCGATGGCGTTCAATGTCGCCGAGCCGAACTCGATCCAGGCGCGATGCCGGGCACGGGCGTAGGCGTCGGCCAGATGCAGAGGATTGGCTTGCGTCTCCTCGAGGAATTCGAGAATGACGGCGGATTCGAAGATCACTGTCTCCTCGCCATTTGCCTGGACGATCAGCAGCGGCACCTTGCCCAGCGGCGAAATCGCCTTGAACCAGTCCGGCTTGTTGGCGAGGTCGATGGTGACACGCTCAAACGGCACGCCTTTCTCGGCCAGCGAGATCGCCGCGCGCTGCACATAGGGGCATAGATGATGGCTGACGAGAATGAGCTTGCCAGTCATTTCATTCTTCTCAGGCATTTCATTCTTCTCAGGCATGTCACTCTCCCCAGACATAGTTCAACGCGCCGTCCTCGACGCGCGTCGACAGGAACATCAGTCGCGACGCTTTTGGCGCCGGACCTTCAAGCCGATCGCCGCTTTCCATATCGAAGGCGGGACCGTGCCATTGGCAGACCAGCTTGCCGTCCTTGCAGTCGAGCGGCCCGCCGAAATGCAGGCAGACATTGGCCGCGGCACGGACACGCTCGCCGCTGCGCCAGACATGGACCTCGCGGCCGAAGAACGGTGCGATCAGGCTGCCCGTCTGTGGGACGTCGGCGACTTTGCAAATTTCGTGTTTCATGGATCTTTCCCGGACCGATGCAGTTGCATGCATATAGATGCAAGTGCATTGACCGTCAAGCTTGATGCAACTGCATCTACCGCCTAGGGTGGGTCATGACCAAAACAACCACGCCTTCGCCCGAAGCCGTCAAGGCCTGGGCCCGCCTGATGCGGGTTTCGCGCCAGCTCATCGAAAAGGCGGAAGAGGCTTTGAAGACTAGCGGCTTGCCGCCGCTCGACTGGTATGACGTGCTGCATGAACTCGCCGAGGCGGGTGAGGGCGGGCTGCGGCCATTCCAGCTGACCGAGCGCACACTGTTTGCGCAGTATAACATCTCGCGGCTTCTGGCGCGCCTCGAGGCAGACGGACTGGTCGAGAAGCTCAGGGCTGCCGATGACGGCCGCGGCCAGACCATCCGCATCTCGGCCAAGGGCCGTCAGACGCGGCGACGGATGTGGGCTGTCTATGGACGGTCTATTGCGGAATTGGTCGGCGCAAAACTCTCCGCCGAGGAGCTGAAGATACTGGCGAGCCTGCTTGGAGAGCTGCGCCATCCGCCCGCCGATGATTGATCCGTCAGAATCTCGTGGTTTGCCCGGCGGCTCTCACGTCGACGATTTTTCTACCTAACCCCTTGCGTCGAGCACAGGATTGCGCAATATGCCGAACCGTAACGTACGGTACGCCGTTTGAGGCGACCCGGCGACCTCATCGAATGGGCAGGAAATTGTTGCAGGCGAGTGCCGAGATCGATACCAGCGAAGTGCTGACAGAGCGGCAAACGGCCGTCCTGGACGCGGCTTTGCGGCTGCTGGTCGAGGAGGGCGACAATCTGACCATGACGGCGGTGGCGCGGCGCGCCAGCTGCTCGAAGGAAACGCTCTACAAATGGTTCGGCGACCGCGACGGATTGCTGACGGCGACCGTGCAGTGGCAGGCATCGAAAGTGCGCGTGGTGCCGGTCGACGGTGAGCGGCTCGTTCTTGCCTCGATGACGGCAAGCCTGGAAGGCTTCGCCTCGGACTGGCTAAAGGTGATTTCGAGCGATACCTCGATCGCGCTGAACCGCGTCGCGGTCGGCCATGCCGGATCCGGAAAGGACGATCTCGGCGCCATCGTGCTGGAGAATGGCCGTTTCGCGCTGGCCAGACGGCTGAAGCCGGTGCTGCTTGCCGGCAAGCAGGCCGGACTGCTCGACTTTACGGACGCCGAAATGGCGTTCCGGACCTTTTTCGGGCTGGTCGCCCGCGACGTGCAGATCCGTCTGCTGCTCGGCGACAGGCTGGAATTGACTGAAGCGGCGATCGGCGGCGATGCCGCCCGGGCGACGCAGCAGTTTCTCGCTCTTTATGGAGCAAAAACCGGGCCGCAAGGCCTCTAATCTCTGTGGGAAGGAAGCAAAAGATGCGTGTCTATTACGATCGCGACGCCGATCTCAATCTGATCAAGGGCAAGAAGGTCGCCATTATCGGCTATGGCAGCCAAGGCCGGGCGCACGCGCTCAACCTCAAGGATTCCGGCGCCAAGGAAATCGCCATCGGCCTCAAGGCGGGATCGGCGACCGCCAAGAAGGTCGAGGCTGATGGCCTGAAAGTGATGAGCGTGGCGGACGCTGCCAAATGGGCCGATTTGATGATGATGGCGACGCCTGACGAATTGCAGGCCGACATCTACAAAAACGAAATCGCGCCAAACATTCGTGACGGCGCCGCGATTGCCTTCGCGCACGGCCTCAACGTGCATTTCGGCCTCATCGAGCCGAAGTCGACCGTCGATGTCGTCATGATCGCGCCGAAAGGCCCCGGCCACACGGTGCGCGGCGAATACCAGAAGGGCGGCGGCGTGCCGTGCCTGGTCGCCGTCAACCAGGATGCTTCCGGCAATGCGCTCGATCTCGCTCTGTCCTACGCCTGCGGTGTCGGCGGCGGCCGTTCGGGCATCATCGAGACCAATTTCCGCGAGGAATGCGAGACCGATCTGTTCGGCGAGCAGGTCGTGCTCTGCGGCGGCCTGGTCGAACTGATCCGCGCCGGTTTTGAGACGCTGGTGGAAGCCGGCTATGCGCCCGAAATGGCCTATTTCGAGTGCCTGCACGAGGTCAAGCTGATCGTCGACCTGATCTATGAAGGGGGCATCGCCAACATGAACTACTCGATCTCGAACACGGCCGAATGGGGCGAATATGTCTCTGGCCCGCGCATTATCACCGCCGAGACCAAGGCCGAGATGAAGCGCGTGCTGAAGGACATCCAGACCGGAAAATTCACCTCGGAGTGGATGCAGGAATACCGCGCCGGCATGTCGCGCTTCAAGGGCATCCGCCGCAACAATGACAGCCACCAGATCGAGGAAGTCGGCGCCAAGCTGCGCGCCATGATGCCCTGGATTTCCAAGAACAAGCTGGTCGACAAGGCCAAGAACTAACCCGCAGTCGTCGGGATTGGGAGCAAAGAGCCGGCGGAGCGATCCGCCGGCTCTTTCATGCCGGTTTATTGATCAGGACGCTCAGCCATAGTGCCAATGCGGCTTCGGCTCGGTGCCGGTGAACTCGACGCCGATGCGGTCGTCGCGGCGCCAGCGCACGATGGCCTTGTAGCCGATGCCGTCGACCGGCACATAGAGCAGGAACTCGTCCGGCACGCGCGCGTCTATAGACACTTTCAGCTCGGCGCCGCCGGCATGCATGTTGCGCACCGTGCACTTGACCTCGGAATTGGTGAGGCCGGTCAGAATCGTCGCGCCTTTCAGCACGCGCTGCCGGTGTTTGTTTCGCAATTCGTTGTCGGCCATGACGGCACGTCCTTCGCGACCGGATCGGCGCGATCGTCAGATGGGGCACGATATCACGGATAGGCTGAGCCGATAAACATATGGTTAGCGGTGACCGAGACCAGCCGTCTTTCCCAAATGAAAACGGCGCCGCGATGGGGCGGCGCCGTCGTGTATTGTCGTTTATAGTTCAGCTGTAGGGCGACCAGCATTGCTGGCGCGGGCCACCATAGGGCTGGAACGTGTTGTCCCAGGCCCGGTAGGACCGATAGCGGTCGTAGCACCACTGGACATGGGCGCTGGACAGACGCTGCGTGCGGTAATAGCGGCGGGGCGCCGGCTGCACGTAATAGCCGTCATTGTAATAGCCGTTGTTGTAGTAGCCGTTGTTGTAGATGCTGCCGAGGCCGAGACCCAGGCCGAGGCCGAGAACTGCTGCGGCGCCGGTGTCAAAATCACGGCCGCGATGGTGGCGGTGATGGCGCCAGCGCCAGTTGTCGCCGCCGTTCCAGTTGCCGCCATTCCAGTTGCCGTTGTTCCAGTTGCCTGACCGGGCAAAGCGACGGCCGTCGTGGCGGCGCCACTGCCAATCGTTGAAGGAGCGGCGGTCATTGCCGCCCGCCCAGCTGTCGCGAACCGGTGTGATGTCAGACAATGCGGTGCTTGCCGGCACCGACAAGTCCGGCTGCAGGATCGGGCCCGCGGCGGATGGCGCCGTGAGACCCGAGAAAAGACCGAGCGCTAACAGCCCGGATTTGACTGTGGACGAAAAGAGCGAGCTCATTGCACTCTCCAAGTGATACAGGCCCCACGCCCGGATACCCCAGGGAAGTGGCCTATTGATGGACCTTGGCGTCTGAACGGAGGATGAACGGAAAGGTTCCATCAGCCATGACGAGCAGCCCTTGTTTTCATGGGCGCTTGCAGGCAAAGGTCAGCCCATGTCGCTGCGCCTCGCCACTTTCAATGTCGAAAACCTGATGAACAGGTTCGATTTCTCGGGCTTCCGCAACCAGCTCAACGAAGACCGCACGCTGGCGCTTTTCGACATCCAGAGCGAAGCCGAATACCGGATGCTGGAGCAGGCGCGCGCCATCGCACAGTCCGACGATACGCGCCAGTTGACCGCGCTCGCCATCGCCGCCACCCGCGCCGACATCATCTGCATGCAGGAGGTTGACAACATCGAGGCGCTGAAGGCGTTCGAGTATGGCTATCTCTTCAAGATGGTGGGCGAGGGTTACCGGCAGAAATACACCACCGCCGGCAATGATTCGCGCGGCATCGACGTTGCCCTGATGATGCGCAACGAGACAGCGCAAGGTCAGCCGATCGAATTCGTGCGCATGACCAGCCATGCCTATGTCACGTTCGAGCAGTTCGGATTGCACACGCCTGAACTCGAGGCGCTCGGCAACCTGGCCAATGAACGCATCTTCCGGCGCGATTGCCTGGAGGTCGACATCAAGGTCGGCGGCGTGCCGCTGACGCTTTACCTCGTCCATTTCAAATCGATGGGCTCGCCGCGCAACGGGCTCGACGGACGCGAGGCGACGATGCCGGTGCGCATCGCCGAGGCGCAAGCCGTGCGCCGCATCATCGAGGAGCGCTTCGGCAAAGAGCACGCAGCCGATAAAAACTGGGCGATCTGCGGCGACATGAACGACTACCGCCAGCGGGTGAAGATCGAGGGCGACGCCGTCGACGGCTACCGCTTCCAGGTGATCGACGAGAGCCAGTCCTGTATCGATGTGCTCACCGCCGGCGGCTTTTGCGAGAATGTCGTCGAGCGGCGGCCGGAGATGGACCGCTGGAGTTTCTACCACACGCGCGGGCCGAAAGAGCGGCATCTGTGCCAGCTCGACTACATCCTGCTGTCGAAAGGGCTGGCGGCGAAGAATGCGACGGCGGCTCCCGACATCATCCGCAACGGCCAGCCCTGGCGCACCATCTTTCCGGCCGGACAGGCGGTGGAGCGCTTTCCGCGCGCCGGCTGGGACCGGCCGAAGGCGTCGGACCATTGTCCCGTCGCAATTAGCCTGGACATGGCTTGAGCGCGGTGAGCTTCGACCTGCCGCGCAACGTCATCCTGCCCGTCGACGAAATCGACGTCCGGCTCGACCCCGGCCCGCATCCGTTCGAGCGCGACAACGCGCAGGCGATAACTGACAACTGGCGGCGTGAGGTTACGGCCAATCCGGCGCTGTTCGACGGCACGGTGGTGCTGCTCTCGGCGCTCGCCTGGCGCGACAACCGGATCGTCGGGCGTTGTCACGCGGTGAAGTACTCGACCTTCCTGCTGTGGCGAAAGAACCGGCAGGGGACGGGCGCCGAGCATGCCTATGGCCACGCCATGCTGGTCGCCGGCGACAACGCCCTGGTGGCGATCCGCATGGGCGCGCACACGGTCCCGGCCGGTAGTGTCTACTTCGCTGCCGGCTCGTTCGAGCCGATCGATTTTCGCGATGGCCGCGTCGATGTCGATTTCAACATGATCCGTGAAGTGCGCGAGGAGACCGGGCTTGACCTGACAGGCGCTGCGCGCGGCAAGCGCTACCATGCGCTGTCGACTTCGACCGGCACGGTCCTCTTCCGCCGCTACCACGTCGACCTGCCGGCCGACGAGATTGCGCGGCGCATCAGCGCCTTCATCGCGACCGAGACCGAGCCGGAGATCGAGGGGCCGGTGATCATCCGCCACGCCGCCGACCTGCCGGAAGGGCTGGCGCCGCATATGAAGCCGCTGGTCGAGTGGCATTTTGGCGGTGGCGGGGGCTAACGGCGCGGATTGTTCTGCGCAGCCTTGCGGTCGTTGCAGGCGGCGACGAGGAACAGGATGACGCCGATGCCCAGCAATCCACCCATGACCATGCCCATCGTCTGGCCGACGACTGCCTGAAAATCGGCGGTGACACGATCGGGATTGGTCATGCCGTAGCGGGCGAGATACCACCAAAGTCCCGCAAGGGCGCCTTCGATGATCACCATCGTCAGAATCAGCCGCGCCTTCTTGCTCATTGCCACTCCTTGACCAGATGCTTTGCTCTAAAATTAGCATCGCAGACCGGACGACAACAAGTATTGCCGATGTCGACAAGCACCCATGCTTGTGGATAGCGGTTGGTTGCGGTGGAGCTGATCTGGCGCTTATTCGTGGCGCAGCGCGTCGATCGGGTCGAGCCTGGCGCCGCGCAGCGCCGGGAAGAAGCCGAACACCATGCCGATCAGCGCCGAAAAACCGACGGCGAGCAGGATGACCACCGGGCTCGGCGCAAACGGTATGGCCAGCGTTGCCGAGGCGAGGCCGGCCAGCGCCAGGCCGATCAGGATGCCGATAATGCCGCCGAGCAGCGACAGCACCGTCGCCTCGACCAGGAACTGGATGAGGATGTGCTTTTCATGCGCGCCGATGGCGAGCCTGATGCCGATCTCGCGGGTGCGCTCAGTGACCGAGACCAGCATGATGTTCATGATGCCGATGCCGCCGACCAGCAGGCTGACGCCCGCGACGGCGCCCAGCATGCCGGTCATGGTGGTGGTGGCGCTGGCCATGGCGTCGGCGATCTGGGTCATGTCGCGGATCGAGAAATCGTCTTCGCGGTCCGGCGTGATGCGGCGGGTGTCGCGCAAAATGTCCTCGACTCGCGGCTGCAATTCGGTGGTCGGGGTGCGGTCGTCGGCGGCGACGTAGATGTTGTCGATGTCGCGGTTGCCGGCGATGCGGCGCTGATAGGCGGCAAGCGGCATCAAGACGACATTGTCCTGGTCCTGGCCGAAGCCGGTATAGCCCTTGGGTTCGAGCAGGCCGATGATCTTGCACGAGGTGCGGTTGACGCGGATGATCTCGCCCTCGGGTTCGCCGGCGCCGAAGAACTGCTGGCGCACCGTTTCGCCGATCAGGCACACGCCGGTGCCGGAGCGTGTTTCCGAATCCGAGAACGGGCGGCCCGACACCAGCTTCCAGTCGCGGGCGTCGAGATAGGCGCTGTCGGTGCCGGTGACGCCCGAGGTCAAGCTCTCGGTGCCGAAAATGACGCGGACTTGTTTCTGCGACGCCGGCGCAATGGCGCGCGCCCCGGCCAGATGTGCGACGAGGGCGGCTACATCCTTGTCGGCCAGAGGCCGTACCGCCTGGTCGAGCCCGCCTGGTCCGCCGCTGCCTGCCGGGCGGCCGGAACGGACGACGAGCAGGTTCGAGCCGAGCTTGGCGATGTCCGACTTGACCTTGGCCGTGGTGCCCGAGCCGATGGTCAGCATGGCGATGACGGCGGCGACACCGATGACGATGCCGAGCAGCGTCAGGAACGAGCGCAGCACATTGCGGCGGATGGAGCGCAGTGAGAGGCGGACGGTTTCCCAGATCATGACGCCAACTCCGACTTGGCCGTGTCGGACGCGACGTGGCCGTCGAGGAAGCGGATGGTGCGCTCGGCATAATCGGCCACATCGGCCTCGTGGGTGACCATGGCGATGGTCAGGCCAAGCTCGCGGTTCAGCCGCGTCAACAGTTCCATGATCTCATGCGTGCGGGCGGTGTCGAGATTGCCGGTCGGCTCGTCGGCGACGAGCAGCGTCGGCCTGGTGACGATGGCGCGCGCGATCGCCACGCGCTGCTGCTGGCCGCCGGAGAGTTCGGCCGGCGTGTGGTGTTCGCGCCCGACCAGGCCGACCTCCGCCAGCGCCTGCATGGCAAGATCGCGGCGCTCGCGGGCCGGCGCGCCGCGATAGATCAGCGGCAGCTCGACATTTTCCGCCGCCGTGGTGCGCGGCAACAGATTGTAGCCCTGGAAGACGAAGCCGATATAGAGATTGCGCAGCAGCGCCCGGCGGTTGCGGTCGAGCCGGCCGGCGTCGATGCCCATGAAGGAATAGGTGCCGGCAGTCGGTGTGTCGAGGCAACCGATGATGTTCATCGCGGTCGATTTGCCCGAACCGGACGGGCCCATGATGGCGACGAATTCGCCGCGCTGGATGGCGAGGTCGACGCCGGCCAGCGCATGGACCTTGGCTTCGCCCTGGCCATAACTCTTCCAGACCGTGTCGAAACCGATGAGGCCCGCAGCCATGGCGTCAGCTCCGCAGCTGCGAGGCCGTGATAACCTCTGCACCTTCGTCCAGCCCGGACGTGATCTCGGTCAGTTCGCCGTCAGTGGAGCCGATCTTGACGTTGACCGGGTGCGGCCGGCCGTTCTCCAGCACATAGAGCGTGCGTGAGCCGTCGGTGGGCGCCTTCACCGGCTGGCGGCGGTTGCCGCCACGGCCCATGCGGCCGGTGAACAGATCGCTGAGGCTCCACGCGCGCGCGGCCTGCTGCGCCGGGCGGTAGCGGAAAGCGGTGGACGGCACCGTGAGCACGCTCTTGGCCTGCCTGGTGACGACCGAAACCGTGGCGGTCATGCCGGGCCGCAGCAAAAGCTCGTTATTGTTGACTTCCAACCGTGCATTGTAGGTAACGACGCCGTCGGTGGTGACCGAGGCGTAGGAGATGTCGCGGATCTCGGCGTCGAACGGCCGCTCCGGAAAGGCATCGACGGTGAAGCGTGCATGCTGGCCTGGTTTGACCGCGCCGATATCGGCCTCGTCGACCGCCGCCACCAATTCCATGTTCCTCAAATCGGCGGCGATGATGAACAGAACCGGCGCCTGCAGCGAGGAGGCGACCGTCTGGCCGGGGTCGACGGAACGCGTCAAGACGATGCCGTCGATCGGCGCATAGATGGTGCTCTTGGCAAGGTCGGTCTGCTGCGCCTTGAGATCGGCCTGGGCGATGGCGAGATTGGCCTGCGCACTATCGAGCGCCGCCTTGGAGCGGTCGCGCGTGGCAGTCGCCGCCTCGAGCGACTGATCGGTCGCCATGCCACGCCTGGTCAGTTCGGCCGCGCGGGTGAGGGCGCTTTCGTTCTCCTTCAGGGTTACCGTGGCGTCCTCGACATTGGCGGCAGCGGCCTTGGCCGAGGCTTCGCCGCGTTCGATCTGGACCTCGAGTTTCACCGTGTCGAGCGTCGCCAGCACGTCGCCCTTCTTGACCTGCTGGTTCTCTTCGGCCGACACCGAGCGGATGATGCCGGACAGTTCGCTTGAAATGTCGACCTGGGTGAGGGGCTGCAGCGTGCCGGTCGCCGAAACCGCGACGGTGAGGTCGGCAATGGTAGCCGGCGTGGTGGTGTAGTCGATCTTGGCCGGGGAGCCGGCAAACCACTGGTAGCCAGCCAACCCGGCGGCAAGTGCGATCAGCGCCAGCAGCGAGTAAAGCCAGCCCCGGCGGCGCGTCTTGCGCACGCCGCTCTGATCAAGCCCGAGCGCCGCCTCGATGGCGGAATCCGATTCCGTCTTTGGCAGATTGACAAGCTGGTCCACGCCGGACCCCTATGAAAGCGTAATGTCCCTAGTTGTGCACAGATCAGGCTTGGTGGTTCGAATATCAAATTAAATTTCGGCCATGTTCGGATTGAGGCGGAAGGTTTTTCAAGATGCAGACCCGCAATTACTTGCTCTACGATGTGTTTACGACGGAGCGGCTGGCCGGCAATCCGCTGGCTGTCGTGCTCGACAGCCAAGGGCTGGATACAGCCGCCATGCAGGCTATTGCGCGTGAGTTCAACCTGTCCGAATCGGTCTTCGTGCTGCCAGCGGACAATCCAAAACATCGCAACCGCATCCGCATTTTCACGCCCGACTATGAGATGCCGTTTGCCGGACATCCGACAGTTGGCGCCGCGATCGCGCTGGCCGAACTGACAGGCGAGGGCGAAGCCGGCATCTTCGTGCTGGAGGAGAATATCGGCCCGGTGCGCTGCGCCGTCAGCCGGCACGATGGCGCCACCTTTGCCGAGTTCGACCTGGCGAAGCTGCCGGAGCCGCTGAAGCTCGATGCCGACCCGGAGGCGATCGGCGCCGCCCTCGGGCTGGCGCCGCACGAGATCGGCTTCGAGAATCACTTGGTGTCGTTCTGGTCGGCAGGCGTGCCTTACGTCACCATTCCGGTTGCCAATCTGGAGGCTGCCGGCCGGATCAAGCTCGACAACCAGGCCTGGTCGGAACTGGCGCCGCGCAAGAGCGAATGGGCCTTCGCCAGCCCGTATGTCTATTGCCGCCAGACGGTGAACCGTGACAGCGCCTTCCATGTCCGCATGATCGTGCCGGGCACGCCGTCCTATGAAGACCCGGCGACCGGGTCGGCGGCGGCGGCCTTTGCCGGCGCCATCATGCAGTTCGATGCGCCCACCGACGGCATTTCGCAGCTGTGGATCGAGCAGGGGCTGGAGATGGGCCGCCCGTCACGTATCCGCTTGGAACTCACTGTCGAAGGCGGAAAACTGGCCTCCGCGCGCATTGGCGGCCATGCCATCAAGGTGGCGGAAGGCAGGCTGTTCGTGTGACCGCCAGCGGCAGTTCAGCGATTTGTCGGGAAATGATTCCGGCAGGGCTGGACAGGACCGGTATCGGCGGCTATATGCCCGCCAACGCCGGTTTTACCGGTCGAGTGGGTGCGTAGCTCAGTTGGTAGAGCAGCTGACTCTTAATCAGCGGGTCCACAGTTCAATCCTGTGCGCACCCACCAAATTTCTAGAAAAGTTGGTGGAAGACCTTGGAATGCCGGACGCGTTGACGCGCCTCGACATGCCTCAATCATGGGGCAGGTTTGCCTTAAACTCGGCGGCCGGTAAGCCGGTGCGCTATTTGGCGAAGGAGGGAAGGCCGCGCTGGATTAAGAAAGGCCCGGAAGCCGAAGCCGCCATCAATTAAAGCCAGTTTGAAACCACGGACTGGTGTCATACCCTAAGCGCGGATTATAATGATCCAGGAAGTTTTCGGCCCTATTTGACGGTCGCGCAACCACGGTGCCTGTCGATTTGCAATCCGGTTTCGCGGTCGGCTTGCTGCCAGCCTTCTTATGAGCTGTAGAACACGAGGTTGTAGCCTGAGCGGTGGCCATCTTTTTCTTCTCTTTCGCAACAGCTGCTCCGGTAGCGGCCAATACTATTGCTACGCCAAAGACAACGAGTTTCATTGAAAACGCCCTCACCCCTGCACAATCCGTAATGATTGCGCCTGGTCACCGTTACGTCAATCACATTTTGTCGGCAACGGCGGCGAATAGTGCCAGTAAAAAGAGCCCACCACAGAAGCAGCGGGCCAACCCCCAGGTGGGGAATCTTTCAGCGGCCGTGCTGTTCGAGCCACCAGCCCGGAATGCCAGTGACCGGCCCGACGATGGTCAGTGAAGGTTCGGGCCGGCGCCCTCCCGTCAAATCGCTCGAGCTACTTCTCCGAAACGCCAGCCTCGGCAAAGCTCGCCATCCTTACATGGCATTCCAGTGCCGAGCGGACGATGTTGACGGCGAGGCAGGCGCCGGAGCCTTCGCCGAGCCGCATGCCGAGGTCGAGCAGCGGCGGCAGGCCGAGCGCTTCGAGCAGGCGGCGGTGGCCGGATTCGGCTGAGACATGGGCGGCGATGGTGTGGGCGAGGCCTGAGGGGTGCAGTCGCGCCAGGGGTGCTGCGGCGGCCGTGCAGACGAAACCGTCGAGCAGCACCGGCACATTGTTGTGGCGGGCGGCGAGCGTGGCGCCGAAGATGGCCGCGAGTTCGCGACCGCCAAGGGCGGCGGCGATCTTCAGCGGGTCGGACAGCGCGTCGGCATGGCGCTTGAGGCCGGATTCTATGGCGGTGACCTTGCGCTTCAGGCCGGCATCGTCGACGCCGGTGCCGCGCCCGGTCCATTTTTCAGCGCCACCGCCGAACAGGGCGGTCGAAATGGCGGCCGCCGGCGTGGTGTTGCCGATGCCCATCTCGCCGAAACAGACGAGGTCGAGGTCGTTCGTCACCGCGTCATAGCCAGCCGAGACGGCGGCGAGGAACGTCTTTTCATCCATCGCCGGCACGTCGGTGAAATCGCCGGTCGGCTGATCGAGATCGAGCGGGATGACGTCGAGTTCCGCGCCGGCGATGCGGGCAAGCTGGTTGATGGCGGCGCCGCCGCCGGCAAAATTCGCCACCATCTGCACGGTCACTTCCGAGGGAAAGGCTGAAACGCCTTGCGCTGTCACACCGTGGTTGCCCGCGAACACGAAGACTTTGACGCGGTCGAGTTTCGGCATGTCGCGGCCCTGCCAGCGCGCCAGCCAGGCGGCGAGGGTTTCCAGCCGGCCCAGGCTGCCTTGCGGCTTCGTCAGCGTGTCCTGGCGGCGGGCGACGGCATTGGCGGCGGTATCGCTGCCGGCAGGCAGATCGAGACAGGCGGCGCGCAGTTCGTCGAATGATTTGAATGGCATGGGGAAGGAATCTCCGGGGAAGAATCAGGACAGGGAAACGGAAGCGACGAGCAGGACAGTGATCTCGCCTAGCTGCTGCAGGGCGCCGATCGTGTCGCCGGTGTGGCCGCCGATCTGGTTGAGGCAGAGCGCGCGCAAGGCGCTGAACACGAGAGCGAGCAGGGTCAGTGCGGCAAAGGCGCCGCCGAGCCCCAGGGTCAGAAGCGGGATGGCCCCGAGCACGGCGCCGAGAACAGCTGTCTGGGTCGAGACGGTCCCGGCGCCGGCAGACAGGCCGTCACTGCGCGCCGCCGGCGCCAGATGCATGAACGCGCCGAGCAGGCCGCGCGATGCGGCGTGGGCGGCGATCAGCGCGAAGAGCACGCTTGTCGGATTCGCCAGTTGCGACAGCGCGCTCCAGCGGATGAGCATCGACAGGCCAAGAGCTGCTGCGCCATAGGTGCCGATGCGGCTGTCGCGCATGATCTCCAGTTTTTTATCGCGCGTCTTGCCGCCGCCAAAACCGTCGGCGACATCCGACAGCCCGTCCTCATGCAGGCAACCGGTGGCGAGCAGGGTTGCTGCAAGCGCAAGGGCGGCCGCCGGCCCAGCGGCGAGGCCGAGCTTAATCCCGATAGCGTAGACGACAGCGCCGACCAAAGCGACGGCGAGGCCGGCGACAGGCGCGGCCCAGATCGCATCGGCCAGGCTGCGGCCGCGAAAGTCGAACACAGGCAATGGCAGCCGGGTGAAGAAGACAAGGCAAAGCGCGATGTCGTCGAGCGCTTGCCGGGGCGAGGGCACGGAGGTCATGCACTCCTCGCAATGGCGTGGAAGAAGGTGCCGCTGACATGGTCGCGCCGGTAGCCAGAGGCGCCGAGCGGATTGCCCTGGCCGTCGGCGAGGTCGGCCAGCGGCTCGTCATTGCCGGTGGCGATCATCTGCGCATAGTGGAATTCATGGCCGCGGATCAGCGCGCCTTGCGGCCCCAGCGGACAGGCGGCGCGCAGGCGTGCCTCGCGGTAGCCGAGGTTCATCTTGCGCTTGGCAAAGCTGGTGGAATGGCCGAGCAGGCCAAGCATGGCGTGCGTCTCGCCGGCCGCGTCCTCCAGCGCTTCGCCCAGCACCATGAAGCCACCGCACTCACCATGGATCGGCTTGGTCTCGGCAAACCTGGCCATGCCAGCTCGAAAATTGGTTGCGGCCGCGAGGCTGCCGGCGTGAAGCTCGGGATAGCCGCCGGGCAGCCAGCAGACATCGCAATCCTGCGCCGGTGCTTCGTCGGCGAGCGGCGAGAACGGCACGATCTCGGCGCCGGCCTGACGCCAGTGGGCGGCGACGTGCGGATAGAGGAAGGTGAAAGCGGCGTCTTCGGCGAGCGCGATTCGTTGGCCGGGCGGCTGCAAGGCATGTTCGAAACTGCCTGATGCCGGCGAAAACGGCGCGGCCAGCGCCATGATGGCGTCAAGGTCGAGGGATTTCTCGACCATGTCGGCGAGGCGGTCGAGATGCGTCATCAGGTCGGCATATTCGCCGGCCTGGACGAGGCCGAGATGGCGCTCCGGCAAATTGAGCGTGGGATCGCGCAGGATGGCGCCGACGACCGGCAGGCCGAGCGTTTCGATCGCCTCGCTGCACAGCTTGCGGTGGCGCTCGCTGCCGAGACGGTTGAGCACGATTCCGGCCATGCGCACATCCGGGTCGTAGGTGGCAAAACCCTTCGCGACGGCGGCCGCCGTCGTCGACTGTCCCGAGACGTCGAGCACCAAAAGCACCGGCAGGTGGTAGAGCCGCGCCAGATCGGCGGCCGAGCCGGTGCGGCCTTGTCCGGCCGGGATGCCGTCGAACAGGCCCATGGCGCTTTCGAGGAAGATAAAATCGGCGTCCTCGGTGGCATTGCCGGCCAACGCGTTGAGCAGGTCAGGCGACATCGCCCAGCTGTCCAGGTTGACGCCGGACAGGCCAGTGGCGGCGGTATGAAAACCCGGATCGATATAGTCGGGGCCGGACTTGGCGCCGCGCACCTTGATGCCGCGCCGGGCGAGCGCGCGCAAAATGCCGATGGTGACGCTGGTCTTGCCGGAGCCGGAACGCGGCGCGCCGATGATGATGGCGCGGGTCATGCGTTACCCGCCAGTGCTGCGCGCATGGCGACGATGCCGCCGACGACAATGAGGGCCGGCGAGGCCAATTCCGCCGCGGCGGCCGCTTCGGAAATGGTGGCGAGTGTCGCGACGACGGTCCGCTCCTGCGGTGTCGTCGCCGAAACGATGACAGCCGCCGGCGTCGACGGCGCCAGCCCGCCTTCGAGCAGCGACGCGGCGATAAAAGGCAGATTGGCCATGCCCATATAGATGACCACCGGCTGGCCGGTGCGGGCGATCGCGCCCCAGTCGAGATCGTCATCTGTGCCGGCGGCATGACCTGTCGCCAGGATGATCGCCTTGTTGATGCCGCGCATGGTTGCGGGAATGCCGGTGGCGGCCAGCGCGCTCAGCCCCGATGTCAGGCCGGGCAGGACGCGGAACGGGATTTTTTCGCGCGCCAGCGCCAGCGCCTCTTCGCCGCCACGGCCGAAAATATAGGGATCGCCACCCTTCAGCCTGATGACGCGGCGGCCATCGCGCGCCAGCCGCACCAGCAAAGCGGTGATGTCGTCCTGCTTCATCGACGGCTTGCCGCCGCGCTTTCCCGCAAAGAACAGCTGGGCATTGTCCGCAACGGCGACAACGTCAGAGGAGACCAGCGCGTCATAGACCACAGCGTCGGCCTCGGCCAATGCCGCCAGCACTTCCAGCGTCAGGCAGCCGGGATCGCCGGGGCCGGCGCCGGCCAGCCAGACATGGCCCGGCTCAAGCCGGCGCGGCTTGAAGTTCAGCCGGGCAAGGGCCTGTTCGAGCGTGGTGTTTTCGCTTTTACCGCTCACAATCCGTCCCGTCCCCGGAAACGCCGCTGATAGTGGGCGTCGTACAATGAACTCTCGCCAAAACCTTTCGCTGCCAGCGAGCGGCCGACGAAGATGATCGCCGTGCGCTCCATCGGGTCGGCGGCGAGCAGTGCCTCGATGGTCGCTAGCGTGCCGGTCAGCACGCGCTCGTCCGGCCATGAAGCGCGAAAGACGATCGCCACCGGGCAATCGCCGCCATAATGCGGCGACAATTCGGCGACGATGCGATCGATGGCGTGGATGGCGAGATGAATGGCCAGTGTGGCGCCGGTGCGGCCGAAGCCGGCCAGCGTTTCGCCCGGCGGCATTTTCGAGGCGCGGCCGGAGACGCGGGTCAGCACCAGGCTTTGCGCCACCTCGGGAATGGTCAGTTCGCGGCGAAGGGCTGCGGCTGCGGCGGCGAAAGAGGGAACGCCCGGCGTCAGCGTGTAAGGAATGCCGTGTTTTTCCAGCCGGCGGATCTGCTCGGCCACGGCGCTCCACACCGAGAGGTCGCCGGAATGCAGGCGGGCGACATCGTGGCCGGCCTGGTGGGCTGTCACATATTCGACCTCGATTTCGTCGAGTGACATCGGCGCCGTATCGATCAGTTTGGTCCCCGGTGCGCAGTGTTGCAGCAATTCCGGCGCGACGATCGAGCCGGCATGCAGACAGACCGGGCAGCTTGCCAGCAGCTTGGCGCCGCGCAGTGTGATGAGGTCGGCGGCGCCGGGACCGGCGCCGATGAAATGCACGGTCATGGCGCGTCTCCGCTGATGGCGATGGCGCAGGTGACCGGGCCGAGCACGGTGCGTGGACCAAGCAGCTTTGCACCGGGGCCGGCAACGGCAAGGGCGGAGGCTTCTGAGACGGAGGGTGTGCCGGCGAGATCCTGCGAGAGATCGGATTTGCTGAGTGCCTCCGACGAGACGGCCTGAAGTGCTGCGTCATCAACGATGATGACGGGAAGGTTGAGCGTGCGGCCAGCGGCAGAGATCGCTTCTTCGTCTTTCTTGAGCGCGGCGGTCGCCAAGGCCGACAGCGCCGTTATCGCCAGCCCGTGCGCTTCGAGGGCGGTTTCGATCGCCGCGAGCACGTCTTCGACGCTCACGCCCTTCCGGCTGCCGATGCCCGCCACCATCATGGCTTCACCCAGCTCCACTGGGTGACCGGCATGGCCGGGCGCCAGGCCTGCATCGAACCGACAGGAGAAGCGCGGGAAATGGTGATGCGGGTAAGGTCGCCGCCGCGCTTGATGTGCTCCGCGAGAAGCAGCGCCTCCATCTCCAGCGTCACCGCATTGGCAACGAGACGGCCACGGGATGGCAGCGCCTTGATGGCGGCGTTCAGTACGCCGGCGTCGCTGCCACCTCCGCCGATGAAGATCGCATCCGGCGTGTCCAGCCCGGCCAGTGCCTTGGGCGCCGACCCTTCCACCACGACAAGACCGGGCACGCCGCAATGCGCGGCGTTGCGGACGATGCGGGCGGCGCGGTCGCTGTTGGCCTCGATGGCGATGGCGCGCATCGAGGGGTGAGCGAGCATCCATTCGATGCCGATGGCGCCGGAACCGGCGCCGATGTCCCACAGCAATTCGCCACGCCTCGGCGCCAGCGCCGCAAGCGTCATGGCGCGGATGTCGTGCTTGGTGATCTGGCCGTCATGCTCGAACAGATGGTCGGCGCGGCCAACGCTCAGCGGCAGGATGCGGGCCTCTTGTGTCGATTCAAGCTCAAGCGCCAGCACGTTGAGCGGATTGATGTCTCTGACGTCGAAAGCGTCGGCACGTGCCGAGCGAAGCTTCTCGTTCGGTCCGCCCAGCGCTTCCAAAACCGTCAGCCGCGAAGCGCCGAAGTCGAGCTCTACGAGCAGGCGCGCTATTGTCGCTGGTGCGTCGCCGTCCGATGTCAGCGCCAGGATGCGCGCCCTGGGATGCAGCAGCGGCCGGATCAGGTCGAGCGGCCTTCCATGCAGCGAGATCGTCTCGATGTCCTGCAACGCCCAGCCGAGCCGGGCGGCAGCCAGCGAAATCGCCGATGGCGCGGGGATGACATGCATCTCTTCAGGCTTGACCTTGCGGGCAAGGGTGGCGCCGACCCCGTGGAAGAATGGATCACCGGAGGCGAGCACGCAGACGCGCCGGCCGGCCAGCGCCAGCACGTCTGCCATGCCGGCATCGAATGGCACCGGCCATGGGCGCTGCTCACCCTTGATGAGCGAAGCCACCAGCGCCAAATGCCGCTTGCCGCCGAAGACGGTCTCGGCGTCAGCGATCTGCCGCTTGGCCTCGTCGCCGAGACTCGCTAAACCGTCCTCGCCGATGCCGACGATTGCAAGCCATTTTGGCGTGGGCTGTTTTTTTGACATGTCGCGCCGCCCCTCATCCGCCTGCCGGCACCTTCTCCCCGTGTAGTGACGGGGAGAAGGGAGACGCTCCGGCGCTGACGCCTCCCTCTCCCCGTTCTTCAGGGGGAGAGGGTAGGGGTGAGGGGCAGCGCAGACGCTGTTCAACATGGTGCTCATGAAGAAGATTCTGATCCTTGGCGGCACGACAGAAGCGCGCCAATTGGCCGGAAAACTGGTGGAAGATTTCCTCGTCACCCTGTCGCTGGCCGGCCGTACCGAAAGCCCGGTCGCGCAAGGCGTGCCGGTGCGCAGCGGCGGCTTTGGCGGCGCCGACGGGCTGGCGGCCTATCTGAAGGAGACGCGAACCGATCTGCTGATCGACGCGACGCATCCCTATGCCGCGCGAATTTCCGCCAATGCGGCGCAAGCCGCGCGCACTTCGGTTGTGCCGATCCTTGCTTTGCGCCGCCCTGGCTGGGAGCCAATAGATGGCGACCGCTGGACGCAGGTCGATACGACAGGCGATGCGGTGCACGCGCTTGGATCGCCGCCGCGCCGTGCCTTCCTGGCGCTCGGCCGGCAGGAGGTCGCGGCTTTCGAGGCGGCGCCGCAGCATCATTACCTTGTCCGCAGCGTCGATCCGGTCGAGCCGAAACTGGCGGTGCCTGATGCGACCTACCTGCTGGCGCGTGGGCCGTTTCGCGAGGCGGATGAACGCGCGCTGCTCGAGGAGCACCGCATCGATGTCGTCGTATCCAAGAACAGCGGCGGCGAGGCCACCTACGGCAAGATCGCGGCGGCGCGGGCGCTCGGTATCGAGGTGGTGATGGTGCGCAGGCCCATCCTGCCGGAGGTGCCGTCGGCCGAAACTGTCGAAGCATTGGCCGCGATGATCGATCATGGTCTCGACCCCGTCGCGGAACGCGGTGTGTAGACCAGCGCCGGTTTGTCACCGCGCTTGATGATCCTTGTCTCCGGCGAGCCGATGATGATGCAGGTCGCCATGTCGGCCCTTTCCGCCTCGACATCGGCCAACAGAAAAACCTCGATACGCTCGTCCGGGCGGCCGGCGGCGCGGCCGAAGATGACCGGCGTGGTGCCGGGCAGGATGGCGCGCAGGCATTCGAAGGCACGGCCAAGCTGCCAAGGGCGCGCCTTGCTGATCGGATTGTAGAGCGCGATGACGAAGCCGGCGCCGGCGGCAGCGAGCAGGCGCAGTTCGATCAGCTCCCACGGTTTGAGATTGTCGGATAGCGAGATGGCGCAGAAATCATGGCCGAGCGGCGCGCCGATGCGGGCGGCAACCGCCAGCATGGCAGTGACGCCGGGCACGACAGTGACATCGACGGTGCGCCATTCGGCCGGACCGGCCTCGATCGCCTCACAGACCGCGGCGGCCATGGCAAAGACGCCGGGATCGCCGCCGGAAACGACGGCGACGTCATGGCCCTCGGCGGCCTTGACCAGCGCGTCCTTGGAGCGGGCGAGTTCCTCGCGATTATCCGAGGCGACGCGGGCCTGGTCCGGGCGCAGCTCCAGCCGGTCGAGATAAGGCTTGTAGCCATAGAAGAACTTTGCCTCGGCGACGGCGCGGCTGGCTTGCGGCGTCACTTGATCGGCATTGCCGGGCCCAAGGCCGATGACGGTGAGGCGGCCGCTCATGGCTTGGCTCCCATGACGCCAGGCCGGCCGGACCAGCCGGCAACCAGCACGATGGCGAAATAGGGCGCCTTGTCGTCCGGCTTGTCGGCAAGCTTCATCGTGATGCTGCCGGCCATGGTGCCGCGCTCGACATAGACGGCGCGGGCGAGCTTGCCGGTGGCCTCCAGCGCCCGCCTGATCTTGGGCAGGTTGCGGCCGACCTTCATGATGACGGCGGCATCGGTGTCGGCGAGACGGCGTGTCAGTTCGAATTCGCTCATCGTGCCGGGCAAAACCGTCAGCACATCGTCGCCCTGGACGATCGGCACGCCGGTCTGCGACCAGCAGCCCGACATGGCGGTGACGCCGGGGATGACTTCGGTTCGGAAGCGATGCGCGAGGCGCACATGCAGGTGCATGTAGGAGCCGTAGAACAGCGGGTCGCCTTCGGAGAGCACGGCGACCATGCGGCCGGCTTCGAGGTGTTCGGCGACCTTCTCGGCCGACTCCTCGTAGAAATCGGTGATCTGCGAACGGTAGTCGTCGTGATCCTTGTCGATCTCGGTGGTGACGGGATAGAGAAGCGGCAGTTCCAGCATATCCGGCCGGAAACGCGCCTCGACGATGGCGCGCGCGTTGCTGTTGTTGCCGCGCTTGGCGAAGTAGGCGACGACATCGGCCTCGGCCAGAACGCGCGCGGCCTTCAGCGTCAGCAGCTCGGGGTCGCCAGGCCCCGTGCCGACGCCGACAAGACGGCCTTTTGCCAGATCTTCTTTGACGGCTGCGTTCACAGGCCGGGCCTCGCCAGCGAATTGAGCGCGGCTGCGGTCATGGCGCTGCCGCCAAGCCTGCCGCGCACGATGGCGTAGGGTACGCCATAGGAATTCTCGGCCAGCGCATCCTTGGATTCGGCGGCACCGACGAAGCCGACCGGCATGCCGATGATGGCTGCCGGCTTCGGCGCGCCGTCGCGCAACTTTTCCAGGAGATAGAACAGTGCCGTCGGCGCATTGCCTATGGCGACCACCGAACCGGCCATACGCTCGCCCCACAGATCGATTGCCGCCGCCGAGCGGGTGTTGCCGATCTCCTTGGCGATGTCGTGCGTGCGCGGGTCGCGCAAGGTGCAGATCACCTCGTTGCCGGCCGGCAGCCTGGCGCGGGTGACGCCATGCGAGACCATTTCGGCATCGCAGAAGATCGGCGCGCCGGCCGCCAAGGCGCTGCGGGCGGCGGCGACGAAATCGCTGGAGAAGACAAAATGACTTGATGCTTCGACCTGGCCGCAGGCATGGATCATGCGGATGGCGACGTCGGCCTCGGCCTCGGAAAAGAGGGACAAATCGGCCTCGGCGCGGATGATGGCAAAAGAGCGCTCATAGATGGCGTTGCCGTCATGGATGTAATCGTAGGCGGCCATGCTTATTCCTGTCGGTAGCTTTCGGCGATTGCCGCCGGCCCGAGCCTTGTCAGGCAAGCGGCGGCGGTTTCGCCCTGAAATCGTGCGCTGCGGACCATCGCCGCGACGCGACTGACGCCGCGTGCGGCGTCATAGCCCGGCCTGTAGCCCGCAGGAAGGGCCTTTGCCGTCGCGTTCACGACAAGTCCGGCTCCGTTTTCGCCGCCGACGATTGTTAGCGCGGCAGAGCCGGGGTGAGCGCAGCCCTTGGCGCAGCCGGAAATGTGCAGTGTGAAGTCGAGGATATCAGCGTTTTCGGCGGCGATTGTCTCGGCGATGTCGCGCGTGGCGATGCGGCCGGAGGCACACGCAGGGGTGCCGGGGCAGGCGGCGATGCGGGTGCGCGGGTCGGCGGCGGTGGTGACGAAGCCGAGCGCGGTGGCGGTGGCTTGCAGGAGGTGGTTTGCGGACGATGGTTGGCCGAGGAAAAGCAAGGCGCGGCCGGGGGCGAGGCGGATTTCGGCGACGCCGAGGGACAGGGCGCTTTGGGCGAGGGCGATGAGTTTTTCGGCCGGCATGCTGCCATAGGGGAGGGCTATGCCGAGAGCGGTGGTGTCGTTGGATAAGGGGAAAAGACCGATAGGCCGGCGATCCTGCACACCCCCCTCTGTCCTGCCGGACATCTCCCCCGCTTGGGGGGAGATTGCGTCTTCGTGGGCGATTTCGCCAATTTTCAGCGTCGAAAGTGGAGAGCCGCCGGCGACCCTGCTGATCTCCCCCCTTGAGGGGGAGATGTCCGGCAGGACAGAGGGGGGTGCGAAGGAATGCCAGCTTGCGAGAGAGGCCAATTGCCTCTCCGACAAATCCCGAGAATGTGCGTCACGCCCCTTCTCGGCAACCATCCTCAGCACAGCAACCGCAATATCGCGCGCTGCATCCTCATCGGCCGTCGCAAGCGGCCTCGCGCTTTGGCCATCGCCGGCAACAGACAAAGCCCACAGAACGCTAGCGCTGAATCGCACCGCCTTCAGCCTGACATCGGCCGTCACCCCATCCATCGTCAACTGCCCGCCGCCATCGACAACCACCGAAACCTTCGGCCCGAGCCTTGGCGTCAGCCCAGCTTCCTCGACCGCAGCCCTGACCCGCTCAGCCAAAGATCGCGGATCGGCAATCTCCCGCGGATCGATGCCAGCCAGCGGCCCGGTCTCGACCGGCACGCCGGTACGCACTGCAATCCCCAGTGCATCGACCTCCGCCGCCAACAGCACCGCACTTTCCGCCGTCAGGCCGCGTATCTGCAGGCTGCCTCGTGCGGTCACTTCCATGATGCCGTTGCCGCGCTTCAAGGCGGATTCGCAGAGTCCGATCAGCGACTTGGGGGAAAGCCCTCCAGCAACCGGGTTGAGCCGCACCAGCAGGCCATCGCCGGTCTGCATCGGCGCCGAGAGAGCCGGACAGGCGCCGCGGCGCGAGAAGGCGTTCATGCCGCGACCCCGAGCGCCTCGGCCTCGGCGATCAACGCCGCGAGATCGTCGTCGATCGCGTTGCGCAAGGGATGCCAGAGACCACGCCGGCGCGCCGACAGGAAGCGTTCGGCGATGACTTTGGCTGCGGCCGGGTTTTCGCGCAGGATGAAGGCGCGGACATCGGGATCACCGACATAGGCATCATGCACGGCCTCGATCAGCGCGCCTGAAATGGCGTGCGTGGTTTCAGCGAAGCCGATGAGGCGGTCGACCGTTTCGGCGAATTCGGAGGCGCCGCGCGGGCCGTGCCGCATCTGGCCGGCGATGAAACGCGCATTGACGGCTCGCGCCCGCACAACCCGCGACACAGCCTCGCCGACCGAGCGCGGCTTCGGCTTGTGCGGGTCGGTGGTGTCGAGCACGATGACGTCGGCATTTCGGCCGAGCGTCGCAAGTGCAGCCGAAAAGCCGCCGATGAAGGCGACGTCGGCGGAGCCCTCGAGAATGTCGCGGCCGGGATCGTCGCCGGTGTGGACGAGCAGATCGGCCTCGGCGACGCGGGTCTCGAAAGCGCCGGGGGAGGCGATGCCTTCGCCCTCTGCGCCGCCATAAGCATGTGATGTCGCATCGAGATAGGCGCGGCCGATTTCTTCGCGCCCGACCCAGTCGCCGCTGGACAGCAGGTCCTCGACGCCGGCGCCGTAGGTGCCGGGCGAGGTGCCGAAGATGCGCGGGCCGATCTTGCCATCGGCACGGGTTCTGGCGGCGAGCGGGTTTTCCGAATCGTCCTCGTCGCGCGCGGCAACGGCGTTGGCGGCGGCGTCGATCAGCGCGATCTGGGTCGGGAACATGTCGCGGAACAGACCCGAAATCCGCCAGGTGACATCGACGCGCGGGCGACCGAGCGTGGCCGGCGGCAGCACTTCGATGCCGGTGATGCGGCCGGTGGCCGAATCCCATTGCGGCCGGCAGCCCATCAGCGCCAGGCCTTGCGCGATCTCCTCGCCGCCGGTGCGCAGCGAGGCCGAGCCCCAGAGGTCGATGACCAGCGAGCGCGGCCAGTCGCCATGCGACTGCATATAGCCGCGCACGACTTCTTCTGCCGCCGCCTTTCCCAGATCGTAGGCGGTCGGCGTCGGCATGGTGCGCGGGTCGGAGGTGAACAGGTTGCGGCCGGTGGGCAGCACGTCGGAGCGGCCACGCGCCGGTGCGCCCGCCGGACCCGCCTTGATGTGACGGCCGTCGAGCGCCGCCAGCAGCGCGGCCTTCTCGGCTTCGGCGCTTTGCCGGCGCATGGCGTCGGGTTCGTCGTCTGGCGCGCGGCCATAAATATGCAGGCCGTCCTTGATGGCGAAATCCTTGAGGTCGCAGAGCCAGGCGTCGATGCGGCGCAGCGCCTCGTCGGGCGCATCGGTTCCGGCGACGCCGGCTTCGGAGGCGAAGCCGGTCTTTTGCGCCGTGTCGACGATCAGCTTGGCCAGACGATCGCGGCGGCGGCGGTCGAGGCCGTCGGCCTGGGCATATTCGTCGACGAGGCGTTCGAGCTTGTGCTGCCCTTCGTCGAGGCCGGCACCGGTCAGCCGCGGCGGCAGATGGCCAAGCGTGACGGCGGCGATACGCCGCTTCGCCTGCGCCGCTTCGCCGGGATTGGAGACGATGAAGGGGTAAATGACGGGCAACGAGCCGGTGACGATCTCGGGGAAGCAGTTTTGTGAGAGCGCTACCGTCTTGCCGGGCAGCCATTCCAGCGTGCCATGGGCGCCGACATGGATGAGAGCATGGATGCGGAGCGATTTGCGCAGCCACAGGCCGAAGGCCAGCAGATCGTGGCGCGGCGGCAGCGTCGGGTCGTGGTAGTCGGCGCGGCGGTCGGCCGAGCGGCCACGGTCGGGGGCGAGAGCGACAGTGATGTTGCCGAAGGTGGCGGCGCGGAAAGGGAAGCCGCTCTTGCCCTCCCCCTTGTGGGGAGGGTGGCCCGCAGGGCCGGGTGGGGGTGGTGCACCGCTACCCCCACCCCGTTTCGCGCCATCCGCTTCGCGAATGTCGCGAACCGACCCTCCCCACAAGGGGGAGCGTGAAGGAGCACCCCATGCCGCCTCGACTGCAGCCAGTGCCTCAGCCGGCAAATCCTTCGAGAAGTCCAGATACTCTTCCAGCCCCAGCCCACCATCGCTCCGCTCCAACGCGTCCAGCAGCGCACGCGGCGTTTCTGGAATCCCGTCAACGCGATAGCCCTGCTCCTTCAGGTCATGCAGCATGGCCAGCACGCTGGACGGCACATCCAGGCCCACTGCATAGCCAGTGCGGCCGGGCGCGCTCGGATAGTCCGGAATGAGGATCGCCAACTTACGCGTCGCGCGGGGCGTCTGCTGCAACCGTGTGAACGCCGCTAGCCTGTCCGCCACTTGCGCCACGCGATCCGGTTCCGGGCGGTTGGCGAAGGCGCGGTGGCCGAGCGCCGGGTCGGTCTCGCTCTCGCCCTTGAAGGAAATCGCGCTGGCGAGGATGCGGCCGTCGAGTTCGGGCAGCACGACATGCATGGCGAGGTCGGCGGGCGCCAGGCCGCGCTGGTTGTTGTCCCAGACGTCGCGGCGGGTGGTGGCGACGATGACCTGGAAGACAGGCACGCCGGCGCGGTCGAACAAGGTTTCGACGCCCGGTTCGGCGCCGGAAGCGAAGGCGGTCGCGGTGATGATGGCGGCGGGGTTGAGCGCGGCCAGAGCAGTTTCGACGAAGGCCAGGGAGGTCGGGTCTTTGAGGCTGGAGACGAAGATCGGGATCGGTCTCATGCCGCGCTGGCGGAGTGCATCAAAGAGGGCATCGATTGGCGCGACATCGGCGGCCAGCAGCATCGAGCGGTAGAAGAGGATGGGGATGATGGGAGGGTTGATGTTGTCTGCGCCGAGTTCCCGCCCACCCCCCTCTGTCCTGCCGGACATCTCCCCCGCAAGGGGGGAGATTGCGCTGTCATCGACGCTTTCGCCGATCGGGGATGTTGCAGAGGAATCTATTATCGGCTGGGCAGAAAAAGTGCCGAGGTCCGCGCCGGCTGATCTCCCCCCTTGCGGGGGAGATGTCCGGCAGGACAGAGGGGGGTGTGAAGGAACGCCGACATCGGCCAAATCCAACTTGCCTACGACGCCGCAGCCTGGCTCGTAATAGCCAGCTTTCGGCACGCTGACCGGCTCAGCCGCCGCCACATCGGACCCAGCCAACCCCGCTAGCCGCTGCACCAGCGCCGTCATATTCTCCGGGCCACCCTCGCGGAAATAACCAAGCAGGCCGTCCAACTCCTCGCGCGGCAGCGTCGAGGCTTCGATCAGCCTGAGATCCTCGTCGTGGCTTTCACCAGGCAGCAGCGCCAGCTTGATGCCGTTCGCACGGGCAGTCGCGGCAAGCTGGTCGCAGCCATAGCGCCACCAGTCGTAGCCGCCGAGGATGCGCACCAAAATCACCTTGGCGTGGCGGGCGACGCTGTCGAACCAGAGGTCCACGGACATGGGATGGCGCAGGTCGCGCAGCGCCGCCAGCCGCATCGACGGCAGGCGGGCGGCATCGGCCTTCCAGGCCGCCGCGAGGCCGGCGAGGTCGCTGTCGGTGAAGGACAGCGCCACGATATCCGCCGGCGTCTGCCGGAGATCAACCGGCTCGGCGAGATCGTCGAGCGAGGCGGAGGTCGTGGTGAGTATGTGCATCGCGGCTCGTGCCTGAGATCAACCGGCGAGTATACGCTCGATCGCCGGACGGTTCAGCCCCTTCAGGCCAATGACGACGAGACGCGAGCGGCGATCGTCCTCGGCCGTCCAGGCGCGGTCATAGTAATGGTTGACGCGTGGGCCGACGGCCTGCAGCAAAAGCCGCATCGGCTTGCCGCCGACGTCGACGAAGCCTTTTACACGCAACACGTTTTCCTGTTCGGCGGCGGTGGCGACGCGCTTGGCCAGGTCGTCGGGATTGGCGATCGAGGGGATGTCGACGATGAAGGTGTCGAAATCGTCATGCTCATGATCGAAAGCGCCGTCGTGATGCGACTTGCGGTTCTCGATGTCGTCTTCGACGGCGAGACCGAGGCCAAGCAGCACCGACGGGTCGACCTTGCCATGCGCAGTCGGCACGATTTTTACCGCGCGGGCGGAATGTTCATTGATGATGGCGTTGGCGCGGGCCGAACCGGGGGCGTCCATCAGATCGCTCTTCGACAGGATGATCAAATCGGCGCAGGCGATCTGGTCCTCGAACACTTCTTCGACAGGATCGTCATGGTCGAGCGTCTCGTCCTGAGCGCGCTGTGCCTGCAAAGCGTCCATGTCGTTGGCGACGCGGCCTTCGGCCAGCGCCGGGCCGTCTACCACGGCGATGACACCGTCGACGGTTACCCGGCTCTTCACGCTCGGCCACTGGAACGCCTGGACCAGCGGCTTGGGCAGAGCCAGGCCCGAGGTCTCGATCAGGATGTGGTCAACCTTCGGTGTCAGCGCGAGGATCTTGTCGAGGGCGGGCACGAAATCGTCGGCGACTGTACAGCAGATGCAGCCATTGGCCAGTTCGACGATGTTTTCCTCGGGGCAGGTGTCGATGCCGCAGCCTTTCAGGATTTCCCCGTCGATGCCGATGTCGCCGAACTCGTTGACGATGATGGCGATGCGCTTGCCGCCGGCATTTTCCAGGAGATGGCGGACCAGCGTCGTCTTGCCGGCGCCGAGGAAGCCTGTAACGACAGTGCAGGGAACACGGGAGAGGTTGGCGGCCGGGTTTGAAGCGTTCATCGTCAGTCCTTCAGCATATCGAGGGGTGGGATGCGGGCAACGAGGCCGCGCTTGAGGCTATCGGGCCGGCCGCGCCACGGGATGAGGCCGTCGGTCGAGGTCGCGAAGAGCTTTGCGCCGGTGACGAGGTCGGCGCCGCTGGTTGCGGTCAGATCGCCGAAGACATAGCTCCAGCAGCCGTCACGCAGGATGGCAGCGCTCAGCCGGCGCTTGCAATTGCCGAGGCATTCGGCGGTGCGGACCCGGATATCGCCGGCAGCGGCGAGGCGCGTGTCGTCGGCCAGCAGTTCGCCGGCGCGGGGGTGAGCGTCTGAGCCGGTTTCATCGCGGCATGAGGCGCAGACGATGACGGTCACGCCGGCCAACGCGTCGCTATCGGCAGACGAAACATCCGCTGTGCCAGCCGAAAAACTGCTGTTCTGGTCCAAAAACCGTGCTCCTTGCCCGGAAACCCGCCAGGCGATCGGATACTTTGTCTCAGACGGCAGGTCTCCTGGCTCGCGGGTCATCGCCTTGGTTAGCCGCCTTCCCGGTGTTACCCAGTGGCATTCGGCCTTGGCTCTTCGCTTACAGTTGCGGGGACAGCCGCGGATTTGGGATTTTGTCCCGCACCGCATTCCCTCTTGGCCCTTGCCGTTGCGGGCAGGGGACCGTCTGGAGCGGATTTAGGCCGTTGCGGGGAGTTGTGTCAACGCGCTGCTACGACATGGCGATGTCGGCCAGGGGTTTCCCCAGATTGCCGGCCGGCGTCACTTCGATGCGCTCAAGGCCAAGCCAGCCCTGCATCTGCTTTAGTTCCTCGAAAAGCTGTGCGGTGGTCTCAGGCGGTGCGCCTGCTTCGGCATAGGCGGCGTGGACGCGTAAGACACTCGCAGGCCGGTCGGCCTTCAGATCGACGCGGGCGACGATCCGGTCGCCGAGCAGGAAGGGCAGCACGTAGTAGCCATATTGCCGCTTGTCGGCCGGGGTGTAGATCTCGATGCGGTAGTGGAAATCGAACAGGCGCTCGGTGCGCGAGCGCTCGAAGACCACCGGATCGAAGGGCGCCAGTAGCGCGCGGGCGTCGATCTTTCGCGGCAGACGGGCGTCCTTATAGAGGTAAGCCGGCTTGTCCCAGCCTTCGACGTTTACCGGCAGCAACTCGCCCATCTCGACCAGTTCCTCCAACCGGCCCTTCATGTCGGCTGGCGACAAGCGGAAATAATCGCGCAGGTCACCCGACGTCGCGATGCCGTGGGCGCGGGCGGAAATGCGCAGCAATTCGCGGTGCGCGTCCTCGGCCGCCGGCACCGGCAGGTCGAGGATCGCCTGCGGCAGCACGCGCTCGGGCAGGTCGTAGAAGCGCTCGAAGCCACGGCGGTGCGCCGTGGTGATGCGTCCGGCCCAGAAGAGCCATTCGAAGGCGTGCTTGGCGTGGCTCCAGCCCCACCAGCCGCCCGAACCTTTCTGGCCCTCCAGTGCCGAAGCGGCAATCGGGCCGCGCTCGGCGACCGCGCGGTAGATGTCTTCAATATAGGCGGCGTGTTCGCGGCCCCATTTGGCCAGCCCCAGATACATTTCGTCGCCCTGCTCGGCGCGCTGCATGCGCCAGCGCATCAACGGGTAGGTCTCGACCGGCAGGAACGAGGCCTCATGCGCCCAGTACTCGAACACGGTGCGCTTGCGGGTGATTGCGGCATTGTCGAGCAGGGTGAGCGGGTAGGGGCCAAGGCGCGAATAGAGCGGCATATAGTGGGCGCGCACCACGGCGCTGACGGAATCGATCTGCAGCAGGCCGGTGCGCGACAGCACGCGGGCGAGGTGGCGGCGATCGGGCGTGCCGACCGGGCGGGGATCGAGAAATCCTTGCGCGGCGAGCCCGATGCGCCTGGCCGTGGGGAGTGAGATTTTGTCCTTCGTCAAAGTGTCTTGCCTCGAACCATTTTCCCGAATTTAGCCGGCGATTCCGGTCATGCTAGCAGGCAAATGGCGGGAGATGTGTCAGGAGACAAAAGTGGAGTGAAAGGTGAAGGAAATCAAACAGGAGGAGATCGGACCAGTTTTTCCCGGCCTGCCGTCCAGCACTGTCTTTTGAACAAGGTTTGACTTGCTTCGCTGAAAGCCGTGCGCTAACCCTCGCCGCGTTGCAGCAAAGGCACCTAAAACGGTTCAGCGGTTAAACTGTCGCGCTTCCGCATTAGGGTTGGTTGCTGTAATCAAAGTGGATTGGCCGCCAACGGAAAGCCGAGCATGAACGTACTCCTCAGTTCATACCTGCCCATCGTCCTCTTCATCGCCGTGGCCGCGGTTGTAGGCCTGGCGCTTATCATCGCGCCGTTCCTGGTGGCTTATCGCAATCCCGATCCGGAGAAGCTTTCCGCCTACGAGTGCGGGTTCAACTCGTTCGACGATGCCCGGATGAAATTCGACATCCGCTTCTACCTCGTGTCGATCCTGTTCATCATCTTCGATCTGGAAGTGGCCTTCCTGTTTCCGTGGGCGGTGTCGTTCTCGAAGATCGGCATGCTCGGTTTCTGGTCGATGATGGTGTTTTTGGCGGTGCTGACCATCGGCTTTGCCTATGAATGGAAAAAAGGAGCGCTGGAATGGGATTGAACGACAGTTCCGGAACGCTCGTCGCGCCGAAGCCCAAAGGTCTGATCGACCCCAATACCGGACGTCCGGTCGGTTCCGACGATCCGTTCTTCCTCGAGATCAACAATGAACTGGCCGACAAGGGTTTTCTGGTCACCTCGACCGAGGCGCTGATCACCTGGGCACGCAGCGGCTCGCTGATGTTCATGACCTTCGGTCTCGCCTGCTGTGCCGTCGAGATGATCCACACCTCGATGCCGCGCTATGATTCTGAAAGGTTTGGCGTGGCTCCTCGCGCGTCGCCGCGCCAGTCCGACATCATGATCGTGGCGGGAACGCTGACCAACAAGATGGCCCCGGCTTTGCGCAAGGTCTACGACCAGATGCCGGAGCCGCGCTACGTCATCTCGATGGGTTCCTGCGCCAATGGCGGCGGCTATTACCACTATTCCTATTCGGTGGTGCGCGGCTGCGACCGCATCGTGCCGGTCGACATCTATGTGCCCGGTTGCCCGCCAAGCGCCGAAGCTCTGCTCTACGGCATTCTTCTCCTGCAGAAGAAGATCCGCCGCACCGGCACGATCGAACGGTAAGACCATGGCCGCATCTCTGAGCGAACTGTCGACCTATCTCGGCGAAAAGCTGCCGGGCCGCGTGTCCGATGCGGTGCTGGCCTATGGCGAACTGACGATCTCGGTTGCTACAGACAATCTGATCGAGGTGACAAGCTTCCTGCGTGACGATTCGGGCTGCCAGTTCATTTCGATCATCGATATCTGCGGCGCCGACTACCCGTCGCGCGTCAAGCGTTTCGACGTCGTCTATCATCTGCTTTCGCCGAAGCAGAATTTGCGCATCCGCATCAAGGTCCAGGCCGACGAAGAGACGCTGGTGCCGTCGCTCACCGCTGTCTATCCCGGCGCCGACTGGTATGAGCGCGAGGCCTATGACCTTTATGGCGTGCTGTTCTCCGGCCATCCGGACCTGCGCCGCATCCTCACGGATTACGGCTTCGAGGGCCATCCCCTGCGCAAGGATTTCCCGCTGACCGGTTTCGTCGAGGTTCGCTACGACGACGAAGCCAAGCGCGTCATCTACGAGCCTGTGGAACTGAAGCAGGAATTCCGCAATTTCGATTTTCTTTCGCCATGGGAAGGGACGGATTACGTCCTGCCGGGCGATGAGAAGGCGAAACAGTGAGTAGGAAGTAGTGAGTAGTCAGTAGCAAAAGATTTGGAGCAACGGATCGAATCTTATCGCGACTTGAAGGTGTGGCAATCGGCGATGACGCTTGCTGAGGATTGCTACCGTTTCACCAAAGAGTTTCCGAGGGATGAGATTTACGGCATGACCTCTCAGATGCGCCGATCGGCGGTTTCGGTCGCAGCGAACGTCGCGGAGGGATACGGTCGGGAGAACAGAGGGTCGTTCGTTCAATTTTTGCGCATGGCGCAAGGCTCGTTGAAGGAACTGGAGACACACATACTGCTGGCATGTCGGGTTGGCCTGCTGCGAAAAGACAATGAGATTGAGCTGCTGCTGCGATGCGAAGAGATTGGAAAAATGATGAGATCTCTTATCCGAACGGTGCAGGCCAAGCAGGCGGAATGAAGCAGGCATTGAGATTGATGATCACTACTCACTACTCACTACTGACTCTTCGCCAGAGGCGCCAGAATGGCTGAAACCTCCGTCCGCAACTTTAACATCAACTTCGGACCGCAGCACCCTGCGGCGCACGGTGTTTTGCGTCTTGTGCTGGAGCTGGACGGCGAGGTCGTGGATCGCGTCGATCCGCATATCGGCCTACTCCATCGCGGCACCGAAAAGCTGATCGAGCACAAGACCTATCTGCAGGCGGTGCCCTATCTCGACCGGCTCGATTATTGCGCTCCGATGAACCAGGAGCATGCCTTCGCGCTCGCCACCGAGCGGTTGCTCGGCATCGAAGTGCCGAAGCGCGGCCAGTTGATCCGCGTGCTCTATTCCGAGCTCAGCCGCATCATGTCGCACATCCTCAATGTGACGACGCAGGCGCTGGATATCGGCGCGCTGACGCCGCCGCTGTGGGGTTTCGTCGAACGCGAAAAGCTGATGGTGTTTTATGAGCGCGCTTCCGGTTCGCGCATGCATGCGGCCTATTTCCGTCCCGGCGGCGTGCACCAGGATCTGCCGGCGAAGCTGGTCGAGGACATCGGCAAGTGGATCGACCCGTTCCTGAAGTCGCTTGACGACCTCGACAGGCTGCTTACCGGCAACCGCATCTTCAAGCAACGCAATGTCGATATCGGTATCGTGTCGCTTGCCGACGCCTGGGCCTGGGGCTTTTCCGGCGTCATGGTGCGCGGCTCGGGTGCGGCCTGGGATTTGCGCAAGTCGCAGCCTTATGAATGCTATTCCGAGATGGATTTCGACATCCCGATCGGCAAGAACGGCGACTGCTACGACCGTTATCTCGTGCGCATGGAAGAAATGCGCCAGTCGGCCAAGATCATGCGCCAGTGCGTCGACCTTCTGCTCGGCAAGGAAAGCACCGGGCCCGTGTCGAACCTCGACGGCAAGGTGGTGCCGCCCAAGCGCCAGGCGATGAAGCGCTCGATGGAAGCGCTGATCCATCACTTCAAGCTCTACACCGAGGGCTATCGCGTGCCGGCCGGCGAGGTCTATGCCGCCGTCGAGGCGCCGAAGGGCGAGTTCGGGGTCTATCTCGTCTCCGACGGCACCAACAAACCCTACCGCTGCAAGCTGCGCGCGCCCGGCTTCGCGCATCTGCAAGCCATGGATTTCCTCTGCCGCGGCCATATGCTGGCCGACGTCACCGCCGTGTTGGGTTCCCTCGATATCGTCTTCGGGGAGGTTGATCGGTGATGGCGGCAGCCAATCCTACAGTGCGCTCTCAGGTCGGTGTTCGAGGGAATGCGGACGCTGCCCTACCGCGGTGGCGCGAATTGGCAAAAGCCATGCTGCCGGTCGAGTTCGCCGAGGCTTCTTACAACTCGACTCAGCACTGTTCCATCTATGACTTCTTTTTTACCCTGCTACCCAAGACGCGCCTTGCCCACCGCGACAATGACATGGACAAGCTGGGTAGAATGCATGGGTTCGCCCAATGGGCTGCCGTTCACCCGAACAAACAGATTTGGAATGCGGCTGGTGTCGCTTTTTACGAGCACTTGTTCGACGATGACATCGACGCTGATGCGGTCATGGCATGGATCTCGCCTCAAGTAAGGCAAACTGTTCTGGGGCTGTGGCAATACATGTTGCCCGCAGAGCGATTTGCGAGTGTTGCTCGATCTGCCGAACGCATTCCGTTTTCTCATCAGAAAGAATGTGAAACCGCAATAGCTCTCGTAGCAGAGCAGGGGCCCGATCGCTAAATGTCAGTCCGCCGTCTCGCAGATGCAAGCGTCCAGCCAGCCACCTTCGCCTTCAACCGGGCGAATGCGGCGGTTGCGAAGCAATGGATCAAGAAATATCCGAAGGGCCGGGAGCAGTCGGCGATCATTCCCTTGCTGATGATTGCGCAGGAGCAGGAAGGCTGGGTCACCAAGGCGGCGATCGAGACGATTTCGGACATGCTCGGCATGCCGCGCATTCGCGGGCTCGAAGTCGCGACCTTCTACACGCAGTACCAGCTCAATCCGGTCGGCACGCGCGCGCATATCCAGGTCTGCGGCACCACGCCCTGCATGCTGCGCGGCTCGGAAGCGCTGATGGATGTGTGCCGCTCGAAAATCCATCACGACCAGTTCCACACCAACGACAAGGGCACGCTGTCGTGGGAGGAGGTCGAATGCCTCGGCGCCTGCGTCAACGCGCCGATGGTGATGGTTTTCAAGGACACGTTCGAGGATCTGACGCCTGAGCGGCTGGCCGAAATCATCGATCTTTATGATGCAGGCAAGGGGGCCTCGGTTCCCACGGGACCGCAAAACGGCAGAACCGGCTCGGAGCCGGCGCCTGGCCTGACGACGCTGAAGAGCGAAAAGGCGATCCTCAAAGCGACGCGCGACAAGGAAGCCAGGGCGGCGAGCAAGGCTGCCCACGCGGCGCCCGACGCGATCATTGCAGCGCCTGTTCCGGCGCCTGCCGCTCCTGCAGCGGCCGCCCCGGTCGCGCCATCCAACGCCGGCAAGCCGAAGACCGATGCGCCGGAAACCAGCTCGGCGTTGAAGTCGCCCTCCAGGGCCAAGGTTGCACCGGCGGCGGAAAAAGCGGCGAGCGTCCCGGCGCCCCTGCATTCGGCCGCCAACGCCAACACCGCGGCGCCTGAAGTCGAGAAGGTCGCCAAGCAGCGTAATGGCCCGAAGACCACCTCCACGCCGGCAGCTGCCTTCATCGCTCCGGAATTCAAGGCGCCAGCGGCCAACGCCCCGGTGGCCCCGACCGTCAAGGCGCCGACAGCCAGACCCGCAAAGCCGTCGCTCGAGGACAAGAACCGTCCGGCCGGAATCGACAGGCCGGCTGCGGTCGACGATCTCAAGCTGATCTCGGGCATTGGCCCGAAGATCGAGGGCATCCTTCATTCGCTTGGCATCTTCACCTTCACACAGGTCGCATCCTGGAATAAGGCCGAGCGCGACTGGGTGGATGGATATCTCGCTTTCCAGGGCCGCATCGAGCGCGACGACTGGGGCAAGCAGGCCAAGGCGCTCGCCAAGGGCGGCGTCGCCGAATACATCCGCGTCTTCGGCAAGGAGCCACGTTGATGGCTGAAGCGCAAAAGCACCGGATCTTTGCTGTCGCTGCGCAGCATTGTCATCGGCGTTGTCTGCATCGCTGCTGCCAACATCCTTCTGGAGGGGCTTCGGCGCCTCGTCGAATTGCCGTTTTCGGATACCCTGGAATCGATGGCCGCGACCGGCATAGGCGTGCTGGTGTGGGTCTCGATCGTCTTGCGGGGAAAGAGGTAAGTCATGCTGGCTGACAAAGACCGCATCTTCAACAACATCTACGGGCTCTTCGACAAGTCACTGGCCGGCGCGATGGCGCGCGGCGCCTGGGACAACACGCCCGGCATCATCGCCAAGGGGCGAGAGTGGATCGTCAATGAGATGAAGGCGTCCGGCCTGCGCGGCCGTGGCGGCGCCGGCTTCCCGACCGGGCTGAAATGGTCGTTCATGCCCAAGCAGAGCGATGGAAGGCCGAGTTATCTCGTTGTCAACGCCGACGAGTCCGAGCCCGGCACGTGCAAGGACCGCGATATCCTGCGCAACGATCCGCACACCCTGGTCGAGGGCTCGTTCATCGCCGGCTTCGCCATGGGCGCGGTCGCCGCCTACATCTATGTGCGCGGCGAGTTCATCCGTGAGCGCGAGGCGCTGCAGCGCGCCATCGACGAGGCCTACGAGGCCAGGCTGATCGGCAAGAACAACACGTCCGGATACGATTTCGACATCTACATGCATCACGGCGCCGGCGCCTATATATGTGGCGAGGAAACAGCACTTCTCGAAAGCCTCGAAGGCAAGAAGGGCCAGCCCCGGCTGAAGCCGCCATTCCCAGCCAATGTCGGCTTGTACGGTTGTCCGACTACCGTGAACAATGTCGAGTCAATCGCGGTCGCGCCGACCATTTTGCGCCGTGGCGCCGCCTGGTTCTCGTCCTTTGGCCGGCCCAACAATGTCGGCACCAAGCTGTTTTGCATCTCGGGTCACGTCAACAATCCGTGCACCGTCGAAGAGGCGATGTCGATCCCGTTCCGCGAGCTGATCGAAACCCATTGCGGCGGCATTCGCGGCGGCTGGGACAATCTCCTGGCGGTCATTCCGGGCGGCGCTTCGGTGCCGCTGGTGCCGGCCGAGCAGATCATCGATGCGCCGATGGATTTCGATGCTTTGCGCGACCTGAAATCCGGCCTTGGCACGGCGGCTGTCATCGTCATGGACAAATCGACCGATATCGTGAAGGCGATCGCCAGGCTTTCCTATTTCTACAAGCATGAGAGCTGCGGCCAGTGCACGCCATGCCGCGAAGGCACCGGCTGGATGTGGCGGGTGATGGAGCGGCTGGTGCGCGGCGAGGCGCAGAAGCGCGAGATCGACATGCTGCTCGACGTCACCAAACAGGTGGAGGGTCATACGATCTGCGCGCTGGGCGATGCCGCGGCATGGCCGATCCAGGGCCTGATGCGGCATTTCCGCGGCGAGGTGGAGCGGCGCATCGACGAGTTTTCGCGCAACGCGCACCGGGCCGAACCGGTGATGGTGGCTGCTGAGTAGATTGAAATCGGGCGCAAGCCCCGGACGGAAATATAGGGGCGGGGCTGACGAAGAAACGACCAGGAGATGTCTATGGCGCCCTATTCGAACCCTTTGATGCCCAATTTGGACCAGCTTGAGAAGATGAACCAGGATTTGACAAGGATGATGCCGAAGGAGATGGCCAGCGCCGTCAACCTTCTCGCGCATCCTGTCGCGGGTGCCGCCGCCATGTCGGCGCTGGGCTTCGGCCTTGCCAACCATGCCTTTGGCGTGTGGCTAGGCGCCTTGTCGGGTGCTGCCGAGGCATCGCAGCGGATTTTCCAGCCGATCATCGACGATTTCGAGCAGCGCACCCAAGAGTTCTCCGAGACCGCGCCGGCCACCAAGGCGCGCGCGGCGACCAGAACCCTGATCGCCGAGGCGCAGAGTTTTGCCCAGGATGTGACCGATATTGCCGCTCGCACCGTCGATGCCGAGCCGGAGAAGACCGATGCCGTCGCCGAAGGCGCGACGATCGGATTGATGCCGGAGGATTTCAGACAGCCCAAGGCCGTGGCTCGTCCGGCCAAGCCGTCGGATCTCAAGGCGATCACCGGCGTTGGACCGAAGCTGGAAAAAGTGCTGAACGGCCTCGGCATCTGGACCTTTGCCCAGATCGCGGCGTGGACGCCGGAAGAGATCGCCTGGGTCGAGGACTACCTGTCGCTCACCGGCCGAATCGGCCGCGACGAGTGGACCCGCCAGGCCGCGGCGCTGACGCTGGCCGCCAAGGCGAAGAAGTAGGGGTGGCAGGCATGGAGATCCACGACAGGAGCGATGTTCTCGATGTGCGCAATGCCATCGTCAGCAACTCCAGATTTGACGATGTGAACTTGTCGAACACGCAGTTTCACAACGTCGACCTGTCGGCGGCCGTTGTGGACGACGCGAACCTCTCGGACGCGTTTTTCAGCAATGTGAATATGAGCAATTTGAAGATAGAAAACGCTGAAGTCGCCGGCATGATGATCAATGGCATCAGGCTGAGCGATCTGTTTCAGGCATATGAGACGGCGCAGACCGCCGGGGGCAATTGATGGCAAAGCTCAAGGTCGACGGGAAAGAGATCACTGTACCCGACCACTACACGCTGCTGCAGGCGGCCGAGGACGCCGGCGCGGAAGTGCCGCGCTTCTGCTTCCATGAGCGGCTGTCGATCGCCGGCAATTGCCGCATGTGCCTGATCGAGGTGAAGGGCGGGCCGCCGAAGCCGCAGGCCTCCTGCGCCATGAATGTGCGCGACCTGCGTCCGGGTCCGAATGGCGAGGCGCCTGAAATCTTCACCAACACGCCGATGGTCAAGAAGGCCCGCGAAGGCGTGATGGAATTCCTTTTGATCAACCATCCGCTGGATTGCCCGATCTGCGACCAGGGCGGCGAATGCGACCTGCAGGACCAGGCGATGGCCTTCGGCGTCGATTCCTCGCGCTATCACGAGAACAAGCGCGCGGTCGAAGACAAGTATATCGGCCCACTGGTCAAGACGGTTATGAACCGCTGCATCCACTGCACGCGCTGCGTTCGCTTCACCACGGAAGTTGCGGGCATTTCCGAGCTTGGCCTGATCGGCCGCGGCGAGGATGCCGAGATCACCACCTATCTCGAAAGCGCCATGACCTCGGAGCTGCAGGGCAATGTCATCGACCTCTGCCCGGTCGGCGCGCTGACGTCGAAGCCGTTCGCCTTCCAGGCGCGGCCGTGGGAGCTGACCAAGACAGAATCCATCGACGTCATGGACGCCGTCGGCTCGGCAATCCGCGTCGACAGCCGTGGCCGCGAGGTGATGCGCATCCTGCCGCGCGTCAATGAAGCGGTGAACGAGGAGTGGATTTCCGACAAGACCCGCTTCATCTGGGACGGATTGCGCACGCAGCGCCTCGACCGCCCCTATGTCCGCAAGGACGGAAAGCTGGCGCCGGCCAGCTGGGCCGAAGCGTTCGTTGCGATCAGGGATGCGGTGTCGAATGCGGCGCCCGAGAAAATCGGCGCGATTGCGGGCGATCTTGCCGCCGTCGAGGAAATCTACGCACTGAAGCAGCTTATGGCTGCGTTGGGCTCAAGGAACACCGATTGCCGCCAGGACGGCGCCGCACTCGATCCCGCGCTCGGCCGCGCCAGCTACATCTTCAACCCGACCATCGAGGGCATCGAGCAGGCCGACGCGGTGCTGATCATCGGCGCCAATCCGCGCTTCGAGGCCTCGGTGCTCAATGCCCGCATCCGCAAACGCTGGCGGATCGGCAATCTGCCGGTCGGCGTCATCGGCGAGGTCGGCGACACGCGTTACGACTACGAACAGCTCGGCGCCGGTCCGGAGTCGCTGAAAGACCTGGCCGACGGCAATGGCAAGTTCTTCCAGGTGCTGAAGAAGGCGACGCATCCGCTGATCATCGTCGGCCAGGGCGCGCTGTCGCGTGCCGACGGCGCGGCGGTGCTCGGCCAGGCGGCGAAACTCGCCACCGCCGTCAACGCTGCCCGCGCCGACTGGAACGGCTTTGCCGTGCTGCACACTGCGGCCGCGCGCGTCGGCGGTCTCGATGTCGGCTTCGTGCCTGGCAAGGGCGGCAAGAACGTTGCCGGCATGCTGGGTGAGAGCGAGGTTCTGTTCCTGCTCGGCGCCGACGAGATCGACATGTCCAAGACCGGCGGCGCCTTCGTCGTCTATGTCGGAACGCATGGCGACGCCGGTGCGCACCGCGCCAATGTCATCCTGCCGGGAGCCGCTTACACCGAAAAGTCCGGCACCTATGTCAACACCGAGGGACGCGTGCAGCAGACCAACCGCGCGGGCTTCGCGCCGGGCGACGCGCGCGAAGACTGGGCGATCCTGAGGGCATTGTCCGATGTGCTGGGCAAGAAACTACCCTTCGATTCGCTGCAGCAGTTGCGCGCCAAACTCTATGGCGAATACCCGCATCTCGCCCGCATCGATCATGTCGAAGCCGGCAATGCCGATGACGTCGCTAGGGTGGCGAAGCTCGGCGGGCGGCTGAACAAGGGCACTTTCACCTCGCCGGTCACGGATTTCTATCTGACCAACCCGATTGCGCGGGCCTCCGCCGTCATGGCGGAATGCTCGGCGCTGGCGAAAAACGGCTTCAGGCAGGCGGCAGAGTAGACATGGACACCTTCTTCTCCTTCTACGTGCTGCCGACGCTGATCATCCTTTTGAAGTCGGTCGTGCTGATCGTCGTTTTGCTGATCGGGGTTGCCTACCTGCTTTACGCCGACCGCAAGATCTGGGCGGCGGTACAATTGCGCCGCGGCCCGAACGTCGTCGGCCCGTGGGGCACGCTGCAGGCTTTCGCCGATCTGCTAAAATTCGTCTTCAAGGAACCGGTCATTCCGTCCGGCGCCAACAAGGGCGTGTTCCTGCTGGCGCCGCTGGTGTCGGCCGTGCTGGCAATCTCGGCCTGGGCGGTCATTCCCGTCAATGCCGGCTGGGGGATCGCCAACGTCAATGTCGGCATCCTCTACGTCTTCGCCATCTCCTCGCTCGAGGTCTATGGCGTGATCATGGGCGGCTGGGCGTCCAACTCGAAATACCCGTTCCTCGGCGCGCTGCGCTCGGCGGCGCAGATGGTGTCCTACGAAGTCTCGATCGGCTTCGTCATCGTCACCGTGCTGCTCTGCGTCGGCTCGCTCAACCTGTCGGACATCGTGCTGTCGCAGCAGGACGGTCTGGGCACCAAGCTTGGCCTGCCCAACAGCTTCCTCGACTGGCACTGGCTGGCGCTGTTCCCGATGTTCGTCATTTTCTTCATCTCGGCGCTGGCCGAGACCAACCGCCCGCCCTTCGACCTGGTGGAAGCCGAGTCGGAACTCGTCGCCGGCCACATGGTCGAATACTCCTCGACGCCGTTCCTGTTGTTCTTCCTCGGCGAATATGTCGCCGTGGTGATGATGTGCGCGCTGGCCACCATCCTGTTCCTCGGCGGCTGGCTGCCGCCCTTCGACTTCGCCCCCTTCACCTGGGTGCCCGGCGTGATCTGGTTCGTGCTCAAGATCTGCCTGATGTTCTTCATGTTCTCCATGGTGAAGGCCTTCGTGCCGCGCTACCGATACGACCAGCTGATGCGGCTCGGCTGGAAAGTATTTTTGCCGATCTCGCTGTTCATGGTCGTTGCCACCGCGGCCTTCCTCAAGATCACGGGGATGGCGTGATGGGCGATTTCACCCTTGGTTTTTTGGGAGCAGTTGCCGGCGTAGTCGTGGCGTTGTTCGGCAATCTGGTCGTGCTTCCTTACGTCTTGCGGCAACAGGAACAAAGGTTGGCAGCAAACTACCGAGCCCCGGTGTTTAGCTGGGACAAGCAGAAATTGGCTGCTCTGACGACACTTGCTTACCGTTTCCTGATGCCTGTTTTGTTTGGGTTTGTCGGCGCCATCGCTGCAATACAGATTTTTGGGGGTGCCGAATGAGTGCGCTTGCTCAAGCCGCAAAATCGCTGCTGCTGCAGGATTTCGTCAGCGCCTTCTTCCTGTCGATGCGCCAGTTCTTCGCGCCGAAGGAGACGATCAACTATCCGCACGAAAAGGGGCCGATCAGCCCGCGCTTCCGGGGCGAGCATGCTTTGCGCCGTTACCCCAATGGCGAAGAGCGCTGCATCGCCTGCAAATTGTGCGAAGCGATCTGTCCGGCGCAGGCGATCACCATCGAGGCCGGCCCGCGCCGCAATGACGGCACGCGCCGCACCGTGCGCTACGACATCGACATGGTGAAGTGCATCTATTGCGGCTTCTGCCAGGAAGCCTGCCCGGTCGACGCTATCGTCGAGGGGCCGAATTTCGAGTTCGCGACGGAGACGCGCGAAGAGCTTTACTACGACAAGGACAGGCTGCTGGCGAATGGCGACCGCTGGGAACGCGAACTGGCGCGCAACATCTCGCTGGACTCGCCCTACCGCTGACATTTGACGCATGGACGGGGCGAGGGGCCTCGTCTAAGGACAACGCAACTTGCCGGCCGGAGGCGGTCGCAGAAATCAAACAGGACGGATGTCCTGTTTGGACAGGAACCCGGGGGATCCCCAATGCTGAGTGGACTAGAGGCGGCCTTTTTCTACCTCTTCGCCTTTGTCGCGGTGGCGTCGGCCTTCATGGTCATTTCGTCGCGCAACCCCGTGCATTCCGTGCTGTTCCTGATCCTGACCTTCTTTAACGCCGCCGGCCTGTTCATGCTGACCGGCGCCGAGTTCCTGGCGATGATCCTGCTCGTCGTCTATGTCGGCGCGGTCATGGTGCTGTTCCTGTTCGTCGTCATGATGCTCGATGTCGACTTCGCCGAGATGAAGGAAGGCGCCCTGCAATATGCGCCGATCGGCGCGCTGGTCGGGCTGATCCTGGCGGCCGAGCTGATCGTGGTGCTCGGCGGCTACACCTTCGCGCCGCAACTGGCCTCGACGGTCTCCAAACCCATCCCGGATCTTGCCGCGCGGACAAACACCGCAGCACTCGGCGACATCCTCTATACGGACTACCTCTACTACTTCCAGATTTCGGGCCTCATCCTGCTGGTCGCCATGATCGGCGCCATCGTCCTGACGCTGCGCCACAAGGAAGGGGTCAAGCGGCAGTCGATCGCCGCCCAGGTCGGCCGCACGCCGGCGACAGGCATGGAAATCCGCAAGGTCAAGTCGGGCGAGGGGCTCTGACGATGTTCGGTCGTTTGAAGAAAAAATACTGGGGAGAGCAGGTTGCCTCTTGGCGGGTTGATTCGACTGAGAAGGCCTGGGTATTCGTCTGGAATCGCGACGGGAATCTTACGCTGAACATCAAGAGCGAAGATTTCACATACGTTCAGGGGGCAGGCCGGAATGATGCAACAGTTATCTTCGAGCCTTCTGCCATAGACAGCCTTTTGGACGCCATCGTATCCGCGCGTTCAATGATTCAACAAATGCCGGGAAAGGTTTGATCTGGCCATGGTCGTCGGCATCGCACATTACCTGACCGTATCGGCGATCCTGTTCACGCTGGGCGTGTTCGGCATCTTCCTGAACCGCAGGAACATCATCGTCATCCTGATGTCGATCGAGCTGATTCTTTTGGCGGTCAACATCAATTTCGTTGCCTTCTCGGCGGCATTGGGCGATCTCGTCGGCCAGGTGTTTGCCCTGTTCGTGCTGACGGTCGCCGCCGCTGAAGCGGCCATCGGTCTTGCCATTCTCGTCGTCTTCTTCCGCAACCGCGGCTCGATCGCGGTCGAAGACGTGAACCAGATGAAGGGTTGACGGGGCTAACATGTATCAAGCGATCGTCTTCCTTCCGCTGCTCGGCTTCCTGATCGTCGGTCTGTTCGGCAATTCGCTGGGCGCCAAGGCATCGGAATACATCACCTCGGGCTTCCTGGTGATCTCGGCCGTGCTGTCCTGGGTCGCCTTCTTCTCCGTCGGCTTCGGCGAAGGCGAGGTGTTCACCGTGCCGGTACTGCGCTGGATCCAATCCGGCGGCTTGGACGCGTCCTGGGCGCTCAGGATCGACACGCTGACGGTGGTCATGCTGGTGGTGGTCAACACGGTGTCGGCGCTGGTCCACATCTATTCGATCGGCTACATGCACCACGATCCGAACCGGCCCCGCTTCTTTGCCTATCTGTCGCTGTTCACCTTCGCCATGCTGATGCTGGTGACGGCCGACAATCTGGTGCAGATGTTCTTCGGCTGGGAAGGGGTGGGTCTCGCCTCCTATTTGCTGATCGGCTTCTGGTACAAGAAGCCGTCGGCCAATGCCGCTGCGATCAAGGCCTTCGTCGTCAACCGCGTCGGCGATTTCGGCTTTGCGCTCGGCATTTTCGGCGTCTTCGTTTTGTTCGGCTCGGTCAATCTCGGCACCATCTTCGCCAATGCCGCGACGTTCATTCCGGCCGAAGGCGCACCACAAGGCGCCGCCGTGCTGACCTTCCTCGGCTATGCGCTGGACAAGCAGGCGGCCATGACCATCGTCTGCCTGCTGCTGTTCATGGGCGCCATGGGCAAGTCGGCGCAGGTGCCGCTGCACACCTGGCTGCCGGACGCCATGGAAGGCCCGACGCCGGTTTCCGCGCTGATCCATGCCGCCACCATGGTTACGGCCGGCGTGTTCATGCTGGCCCGGCTGTCGCCGCTGTTCGAACTGTCGCATTCGGCGCTGACCGTGGTGACCTTCATCGGCGCCTTCACCGCCTTCTTCGCGGCGACCGTCGGCCTGGTCCAGAACGACATCAAGCGCGTCATCGCCTATTCGACCTGCTCGCAGCTCGGCTACATGTTCGTCGCGCTCGGCGTCGGCGCCTATGGCGCGGCGATCTTCCATCTGTTCACGCATGCCTTCTTCAAGGCGCTGCTGTTCCTGGGCTCCGGCTCGGTCATCCATGCCGTGTCCGACGAGCAGGACATGCGCAAGATGGGTGGCCTGCGGAAGCTCATTCCGAAGACCTACTGGATGATGGTGATCGGCACGCTGGCACTGACCGGCGTCGGCATTCCGGTGACCGTCATCGGCACCGCCGGCTTCTTCTCCAAGGATGCCATCATCGAGGCTGCCTTTGCCGGCCACAATTCGGTCGCCGGCCTCGCTTTTGTCCTGCTGGTCATCGCCGCCTGCTTCACCTCCTTCTACTCCTGGCGGCTGATCTTCATGACCTTCCACGGCGAGCCGCGGGCGAGCCACGACGTCATGCACCATGTCCATGAATCGCCGCCGGTGATGCTGGTGCCGCTGTTCATCCTGGCCGCGGGCGCGCTGTTTGCCGGCGTTATCTTTCATGGCGCCTTCATCGGCGAAGCCTATGCCGAATTCTGGAAGGCGTCGCTGTTCACGCTGCCGGACAACCACATCCTGCACGAGATCCATGAATTGCCGCTGTGGGTCGAGCTGGCACCGTTCGTCGCCATGGTCATCGGCTTTGCCGTCGCCTGGAAGTTCTACATCCGCTCGCCGGAACTGCCCCGGAGCGTCGCCGCCAACCATCGGCTGCTCTATGCCTTCCTGCTCAACAAATGGTACTTTGACGAGCTCTACGACGTCCTGTTCGTGCGGCCGGCAAAGGCGCTGGGCAGGTTCTTGTGGAAGACCGGCGACGGCACCATCATCGACGGGCTCGGTCCTGACGGCATTTCGGCGCGCGTCGTCGACGTCACCGACCGCGTCGTCAAGCTGCAGACCGGCTATCTCTATCACTATGCATTCGCCATGCTGATCGGCGTGGCCGCACTCGTCACCTGGATGATGCTCTGATGACCGCCTGGCCAATCCTCTCGCTGGTCACCTTCCTGCCGCTCGTAGGTGTGCTGCTGATCCTGTTCATCAGGGATGACAGCCCGAATGCGCGTCGCAACATCCGCGCCATCGCGTTCACGACGACAGCGGCCACCTTCATCATCTCCCTGTTCATCTGGACCGGCTTCGACAATTCGCAAGCCGGCTTCCAGTTCGTCGAGAAGTTTGCCTGGCTGGATTCCGGCATCTCCTACCATATGGGCGTCGACGGCATTTCGATGCTGTTCGTCATCCTGACGACATTCCTCATGCCGCTCTGCATCCTGGCGTCGTGGGAAGCGATCGACAAGCGAGTCAAGGCTTACATGATTGCCTTCCTGCTCTTGGAAACGCTGATGATCGGCGTGTTCTGCGCGCTCGACATCGTGCTGTTCTACGTCTTCTTCGAGGCCGGCCTGATCCCGATGTTCATCATCATCGGCGTCTGGGGCGGCAAGCGCCGCGTCTATGCCTCGTTCAAGTTCTTCCTCTACACGTTGGCCGGCTCGGTGCTGATGCTGCTCGCCATCATGGCGATGTTCTTCCAGGCGGGCACCACCGACATCCCGACACTGCTGACCCACAACTTCCCGGCCCACATGCAGACATGGCTATTTCTAGCCTTCTTCGCCTCCTTCGCGGTGAAGATGCCGATGTGGCCGGTGCACACCTGGCTGCCCGATGCGCACGTCGAAGCGCCGACGGCGGGTTCGGTGATCCTGGCCGGCATCCTGTTGAAAATGGGCGGGTACGGCTTCCTGCGCTTTTCCCTGCCGATGTTCCCGCTGGCCTCGGAAATGTTCGCGCCGCTGGTGTTTACGCTGTCGGTCGTCGCCATCATCTACACCTCGCTGGTGGCGCTGATGCAGGAGGACATGAAGAAGCTGATCGCCTATTCCTCCGTCGCCCATATGGGCTTCGTCACCATGGGCATCTTCGCCATGAACCAGGAAGGCGTGCAGGGCGCGATCTTCCAGATGCTGAGCCACGGCCTCGTCTCGGGCGCGCTGTTCCTGTGCGTCGGCGTCATTTACGACCGCATGCACACTCGCGAGATCGACGCCTATGGCGGCTTGGTCAACAACATGCCGAAATACGCAACCGTGTTCCTGATCTTCACCATGGCCAATGTCGGCTTGCCGGGCACGTCAGGTTTCGTCGGCGAGTTCCTGGCCATGCTCGGCGTGTTCCGGGTCAACACCTGGGTGGCTTTCTTCGCCGCCACCGGCGTCATCCTGTCGGCGGCCTACGCGCTCTGGCTCTACCGCCGGGTGATCTTCGGCGCGCTGACCAAGGAAAGCCTGAAGGGCCTGCTCGATCTGTCGACGCGCGAGAAGGCAATCATCTACCCGCTGGTCGTGCTGGTCATCTTCTTCGGCGTTTATCCCGCTCCCGTCTTCGATGCCACGGCCCAGTCGGTCAAGGCGCTCGTCACCAATGTCACCGCATCCATCGGCGCCGCGCAGACCGCGGCGGCCAACTGACCAGAGGTTTTGCGAACCATGACGCCGGACCTTTACTCCAGTCTTTCGCTCTCGACGCCGGAGCTGATCCTCGCCATCGGCGCGCTGGCGCTGTTGATGGTCGGCGCCTATTCGCGCGCCAACACTGCCATTCTGGTGACTGGCCTTGCCGTCGCCGTGCTGGTGATCGCAGGCCTATGGCTGATCTTTCCCACGGGGCAGGGGAGCGCCTACGGCAACGCCTTCATCCAGGATCCGTTCTCCCGCTTCATGAAGGTGCTGTCGCTGATCGGTTCGGCGGTGACGCTGGTGATGTCGATGCGCTTCGCCAGGCAGGAGCATTTCGACAAGTTCGAATACCCGGTGCTGATCCTGTTGTGCACGCTCGGCATGATGCTGATGATCTCGGCCAACGGCATGATCGGGCTCTATCTCGGCCTCGAACTGCAGTCGCTGGCGATTTACGTGCTGGCGGCGATCAATCGCGACAATCTGCGTTCGACCGAGGCCGGTTTGAAGTATTTTGTGCTCGGCGCGCTGTCGTCGGGCATGCTGCTTTACGGAATCAGCCTCATTTACGGCTACACCGGCAATGTCGGCTTCCAGGAAATCGCCTCGGCGCTTGGCAGCGGTGAGCGCCAGCTCGGCCTCGTCGTCGGCCTGGTTTTCGTTTTGGCCGGTCTTGCCTTCAAGATTTCCGCGGTGCCGTTCCACATGTGGACGCCCGATGTCTACGAGGGCGCGCCGACGCCGGTCACCGCCTTCCTGGCGGCTGCCCCCAAAATGGCGGCAATGGCGCTGATCGTGCGCGTCACCATGGGCGCCTTCAAGCCGATCGCTTCCGACTGGCAGCAGATCATCGTCTTCATCTCGATCGCCTCGATGGCGCTCGGCTCCTTCGCCGCGATCGGCCAAACCAACATCAAGCGGCTGATGGCGTACTCCTCGATCGGCCATATGGGCTACGCGCTGGTCGGCCTAGCCGCCAACAGCCAGGCCGGCGTGCGCGGCGTCGCCATCTACATGCTGATCTATCTCGTCATGACGCTCGGCACCTTCGCCTTCATCCTCGCCATGCGGCGCAAGGAAGGCAATGTCGAGCAGATCAGCGATCTCGCCGGTCTGTCGTCGACCAACCCGATCATGGCGACGATCCTGACCATCCTGATGTTCTCGCTGGCCGGCATCCCGCCGCTCGCCGGTTTCTGGGGGAAATGGTACGTGTTCCTCGCCGCCATCAACGCCAACCTCTATGCGCTGGCGATCATCGGCGTGCTGGCCTCCGTCGTGGGCGCTTTCTACTATCTGCGTATCATCAAGATCATGTGGTTCGACGAACCGGCCGGTGGCTTCGTGCCGATGGCGGTTGAGCTGCGCCTCGTGCTTGGTGTCTCCGGCGCTTTCGTGCTGTTCTATGTGTTGATCGGCGGTCCGATCGCGACCTACGCCGAAGCCGCCGCCAAGACATTTTTCTGACCGGATGGCATTTCGGCTGGCTCCAACCTCTGAGACGGAAGGGTTCCGGCTCGAGGCCCATGACAGCGTGGGTTCCACCAACACGCTTGCGCTGGACCATGCAAGGGCAGGCGACCCCGGCAAATTGTGGGTCGTTTCCAAGAAGCAGGAAAGCGGCCGTGGCCGCCGCGGCAGGGCCTGGGTATCTCCCGAGGGCAATCTGGCGGCGACATTGCTGGTCATCACCGGCGGTGAGTTGCGTCTGGCGGCGACGCTGGGCTTCGTCGCCGGCCTGTCGCTGGCCGATGCGCTTGACGCCGTGGTGCCGAAGGGCAGGATCGCCATCGGCCTCGACGGCGCCAGCCAAGGGCAGAACCGCTTCGAGCTGAAATGGCCGAACGATGTGCTTGCCTCCGGCGCCAAACTGGCCGGCATCCTGCTGGAATCGGCCATTCTCGATGGCGGCCGTTTCGCGGTGGCGGTGGGCATCGGCGTCAATGTGGTGGCGCATCCGCCGGATTTGCCGTATCCGGCGACATCGCTTCAGGCGCTGGGCGCGACATGCGACGCCGAAACGCTGTTCTTGGCGCTGTCCGATGCCTGGACCGACAATGCCCGGCTGTGGGATGACGGACGCGGGCTCGACGCCATCCGGCGTCGCTGGCTGGCGCGCGCGGCGGGGCTTGGCGGCGAGGTTGCTGTCAGGATTGACGGGAATGTGGTGCGCGGTACCTTCGAGACCATTGACGCGGACTGCCGTTTCGTGATCCGCGATGATGAGGGGTCAGTCGTGACGGTAGCCGCCGGCGACGTGCATTTCGGCGCCGTCGCGTCGGCAAAGATTTAGAGCTGGTCGCAAGGGCCGGGAAGGGAAAATTGATGGCGAAAGCGCAAAACGCCGAACTCGTCTTCGTGCCGCTCGGCGGCGTCGGCGAGATCGGCATGAACTTCGCCCTTTACGGCTATGGGCCGCCTAGCGCGCGCGAGTGGATCGTCGTCGATGTCGGCGTGACCTTTCCCGACGCGGCGCATCCGGGCGTCGACCTGATCCTGCCCGATACGCGCTTCATCGAGGAGAACCTCGCCGGCCTCCGCGGCATCATCATCACCCACGCGCATGAAGACCATTACGGGGCGCTGCTCGACATCTGGCCAAAGCTGAAGGCGCCGGTGTGGATGACACCGTTCAGCGCCGGCTTGCTGGACGCCAAGCGCCAGGGCGAGCAGGGCGCGCCGAAGAAAATTCCGGTGACGATCTACCGGGCAGGCGAGACATTCACCGTCGGCCCGTTCTCGATCGAGGCCATTCCGGTTGCGCACTCCATCCCCGAGCCGATGTCGCTGGCGATCACCTCGCCGGCCGGCACCGTCATCCATACCGGCGACTGGAAGATCGATCCGGAACCGACGATCGGCCCCAAGACCGACGAGGCGCGGTTTCGCGCCTATGGCGACAAGGGCGTTCTGGCGCTGGTCTGCGATTCCACCAATGCGCTGCGCGAAGGCGAATCGCCGTCGGAAGTGGCGGTGGGCGAAGGCCTCAGGGGCGTCATCCAGAGCGCTGTCGGCCGTGTCGCCGTCACCACCTTCTCCTCCAATGTCGGACGCATCGTCTCCATCGCCAAGGCGGCGCGCGATGCCGGCCGCCAGTGCCTGGTGCTCGGCCGCTCGCTGAAGCGGGTCATCGATGTCGCCGGCGAACTCGGCTACATGGACGGGCTGCCGGAGTTCATCGCCGAAGAGGATTTCGGCTTCATCCCGCGCGAGAACCTGGTCATCATCTGCACCGGCAGCCAGGGCGAGGCGCTGGCAGCGCTGGCAAAACTGTCGCGCGACGAGATGAAGTCGGTGTCGCTGACGGCCGGCGACACGGTGGTGTTTTCCTCACGCACCATTCCCGGCAACGAGAAGGCGATCCTCGAGATCAAGAACCGCCTCATCGACCTCGGCATCAAGATCATCGAGGATGGCGACGCGCTGGTGCATGTCTCCGGCCATCCCCGCCGCAGCGAATTGCGCAGGATGTATGAATGGGTGCGGCCGCAGATCGGCGTTCCCGTGCACGGCGAAGCCGCGCATCTGGTGGCGCAGGGGTCGCTGATGTCGACGTCGGGCATCGGCCAGGTGGCGCAAGTGCGCGACGGCGACATGCTGCGGCTGGCGCCGGGTCCGGCCACGATCATCGAGCAGGTGCCGTTCGGCCGCATCTACAAGGACGGCAGGCTGATCGGCACCGACCAGGCGATGGGCATACGCGACCGGCGCAAGCTATCCTTTGCCGGCCATGTCGCGGTCAATGTCGTGCTCGACGACAAATATGAGCTCGCCGGCGATCCCGACCTGGTCGCCATCGGCGTCGCCGAGGCCGATGCCCGTGGCGAAAACATGGAAGATCTGATGCTCGACGCGGCCGTCGGCGCGGTCGACTCGATCCCTCGCCAGCGCCGCAAGGACCTCGACCTGGTGCAGGAAGCGGTGCGCCGCGCCGTGCGCGGCGCCGCCAACGAAGCCTGGGGCAAGAAGCCGCTGGTGACGGTGTTTGTGACGAGGTAGTGGATGGTGAATAGTGAATAGTGAATAGTGAATAGTGAATAGTGAAGGGTCGACGTGCTGCGCTGATCGAGATTGGTATTCACCATTCACCCACTAGCCACGGAGCATCGATGCTCGGACGCCTGAACCATGTAGCGCTTGCCGTGCCGGACCTGGCCGCGGCGATTGCGGCCTATCGCGATACGCTTGGCGCGAAGGTCACCGCGCCGCAAGCGCTGCCCGAGCATGGCGTTACCGTGGTGTTCGTCGATGTCGGCAACACCAAGATCGAACTCCTGGAGCCGCTGGGCGAACGGTCGCCGATCGCGGCCTTTCTGGCGAAGAACCCCTCGGGTGGCATGCATCATGTCTGCTACGAGGTCGACGACATCCTTGTCGCGCGCGATCACCTCAAAGCGAGCGGCGCCCGCGTGCTGGGCGACGGCAATCCCAAAACCGGCGCCCACGGCAAGCCGGTGCTGTTCCTGCATCCCAAGGATTTCTTCGGCACGCTGGTCGAACTGGAGCAGGCATGAGCTGGATTTCGTTTGCCGCCCTGTTCTTCATCACCTGGTGGCTGATGCTGTTCATCGTGCTGCCGTTCAGCGTCAAGACGCAGGATGACGACCAGGACGTGACGCTGGGCACGGTTGCGAGCGCGCCGCGCGGACCGCATATGCTGCGCGCCGTGATCCGCACCACCATCGTCACGGCTGTCGTCATGGGGGTTTTCTACAGCCTGACGCACGGGCTGGGCTACAGCCTCGACGAAGTCCCGCACATCATCCCCGAAGCCAGCCGGGCACCGGCTAACTAACCACTTTCCCGCCGACAGATCGGGTGGGGTGTTCGTGCCTGTTTTCGAAGCGCCAAACTCAGGTTTTGTCTCACCAGCCTGCGATGCGCAATAGGCGGCCAGGCATGGCCCACCCGTATTAGAATCACGACTGGGCATCAGGCTGACGCAAGCTCACGTGATTTGGGAACAGGTTGATCTAACCAGATGATCGGGCAAAAAAAATGCAAGGCACAAGGCCTTGCAATTTAAACGCGTTCCGATCTGTTTTCCGGTTTCCGGCGGCAGCGGGTAACCGCGCCTAGATCGCATCCTCCCAAGACTTTGACCGCGTAGGAGAGCAGATTTTTCTCCACCCTCTCGGTTATCGGGGCACACTAGCCTAACCCTGATGAAATTGTCACGCAGAATTTTGCCCGCAATCGGGCAATCTGTGCTGCAGTGCACAATAGTGCGGCAGGCTTTGCTTGCGAAACGAACAACACCGGGGCTGCCGCCTTAATCTGGTCAGGTGTGCCGCGTCGCCCGGACGCGCAAAGCGTGTGTGAGCACTTCGGAGTCAGGTCATCATTTTGTATCAAAAGCATTATCGTTTTCGGTGCGAAGGTCTTTGGAAGAAGAATCGATTTTTGCGATTTCCGGCCGATGCGGCCGGTCGGGTTTCCATTCCGTCACGAAATAGCTATGAAGCCGGGGCAAGCAAGCCAGCCGCGCCGATTCCGGCGCAGCCTCCTCTCTCACGGACCTGTCCATGCGTTTGTCGCAGTTTTTCCTGCCCATCCTGAAAGAAAATCCGCGCGAGGCCGAGATCGTCTCGCACCGGCTGATGCTGCGTGCCGGCATGATCCGCCAGCAGGGGCAGGGCAGCTTTTCCTGGCTGCCGCTGGGCAAGCTGGTGCTGGACAAGGTCTGCCGCATCATCCGCGAGGAGCAGAACCGCGCCGGCGCTTTGGAAATCCTGATGCCGACCATCCAGTCGGCCGATCTGTGGCGCGAAAGCGGCCGCTATGACGATTACGGCAAGGAGATGCTGCGCATCAAGGACCGGCAGGACCGCGACATGCTTTACGGTCCGACCAATGAGGAAGTGGTCACCGAGATCGTGCGCGCCTACGTCAAGTCCTACAAGGACTTGCCGCTAAACCTCTACCACATCCAGTGGAAGTTCCGCGACGAGGTGCGGCCGCGCTTCGGCGTCATGCGCTCGCGCGAATTCCTGATGAAGGATGCCTATTCCTTCGACCTCGATTTCGAGGGCGCGAAGGCCGCCTATAACCGCATGTTCGTATCCTATCTCAGGACGTTCACGCGCATGGGGCTGCAGGCCATTCCGATGCGGGCCGACACCGGGCCGATCGGCGGCGATCTCAGCCATGAATTCATCATCCTGGCCGACACCGGCGAGAGCCAGGTCTATTGCGACCGCGAATATCTGTCGCTCCAGGTGCCCGGCGAGAAAACCGACTTCGGCAATGACGGCGAGATCGCCGACATCGTCAAAACGTGGACGACGCCTTACGCCGCCACCGACGAGATGCATGACGAGGCGGCCTGGGACAAGCTTGGCGAAGCCGACCGGGTCTCGGCACGCGGCATCGAGGTCGGCCACATCTTTCATTTCGGCGACAAATATTCCAAGCCCATGGGCGCCAAGGTGACCGGGCCCGACGGCAAGGATCATTTCGTTTCCGGCGGCTCCTACGGTATCGGTCCGTCGCGGCTGGTGGCAGCGATCATCGAGGCCAGCCATGACGATAACGGCATCATCTGGCCGGAAGCGGTGACGCCGTTCGACATCGGCCTGATCAACATGAAGGCCGGCGACGCCGAGTGCGACCGCGTCTGCGGCGAGCTCTACGCCGCCTTCACCAGCGCCGGCAAGGATGTGCTTTACGACGACACCGACCAGCGGCCGGGCGGCAAGTTCGCCACCGCAGACCTGATCGGCCTGCCCTGGCAGGTGATCGTCGGGCCGCGCGGCGTGGCCGCCGGCGAGATCGAGATCAAGAACCGCCGGACCGGCGAGCGCGAGACGCTGCCGGTCGCGGAGGCCAGGAAACGCTTCGGTGCAACCGCATGAGCGAAGCCGCGGCAGCGAAGTCTTCGGTAGCCCAGTCTCCGGTTGGCAAGTCTCCGGTCGCCAAATCTCCGGTCGCCGGCCCGTTCTCCATGTTCGAACGCATGGTCGCCTGGCGTTATTTGCGGTCGCGCCGCAAGGAGACGGTGATCTCGGTCATCGCCTCGATCTCCTTCCTCGGCATCATGCTAGGCGTCGCCACGCTGATCGTCGTCATGGCTGTCATGAACGGGTTTCGAGCCGAACTTCTGACCCGCATCCTCGGCGTCAACGGCCATCTGATCGTGCAGCCGCTGGATTCGCCGCTTGAGGACTATGCGCAGGTCGCAGCCCGCATCAACGGCGTGGCCGGCGTCAAATACGCGATCCCGCTGATCGACGGCCAGGTGCTGGCGCAAGGCAATGTCGGCGGCGGCATGGGCGCGCTGGTGCGCGGCATACGCGCCGAGGATCTCGGCAAGATCGCCATCGTCGCCAAAAACGTCAAACAAGGCACGCTTGACGGTTTCGACTCCGGCGAGGGCGTCGCCATCGGCAAGCGTATGGCGGAAAATCTCGGCCTTGTGCTTGGCGACACCATCACGCTGATATCGCCGGATGGCGACGTCACGCCGATGGGCACGACGCCGCGGCTGAAGGGCTACAAGGTGGCGGCGATCTTCGAGGTCGGCATGTCGGAATATGACAGCTCCATCGTCTACATGCCGTTTTCCGAAGCGCAGCTCTATTTCAACATGGACGGCAGGGCGCAGACGATCGAGATCTATGTCGACAATCCCGATAATGTCGACGCGCTGAAACCGCTGGTCGATGCGGCGGCGCAACGGCCGATCGACATGGTCGACTGGCGCCAGCGCAACGAGACGTTCTTTTCAGCACTGCAGGTCGAGCGCAACGTCATGTTCATGATCCTGACGCTGATCGTGCTGGTGGCGGCGCTCAACATCATCTCCGGCCTGATCATGCTGGTGAAGGACAAGGGCCACGATATCGCCATCCTGCGCACAATGGGCGCCTCGCGCGGCGCCATCCTGCGCATCTTCCTGATGACGGGCGCTGCGATCGGCGTAACCGGCACGCTCGCCGGCGTGCTGCTCGGGGTGCTCATCTGCACCAACATCGAATCGATCCGCCAGTTCTTCTCCTGGATGACCGGCAAGGTGCTGTTCAATCCGGAACTCTATTTCCTCAGCCAACTGCCGGCAAAGATGGACCCACGCGAGACCACCTACGTCATCCTGATGGCGCTCGGCCTGTCCTTCCTTGCAACCGTGTTTCCGGCATGGCGCGCCGCACGGCTCGATCCGGTCGAGGCCTTGAGATACGAATGAAGTCCGAGATCATTATCGAGCTGAAGAGCGTCGAGCGGCACTATGTCCAGGGGCCGCGCAAGCTCACCATTTTGAACGGCGCCGACTTTTCGCTGAAGCGCGGCGAGATGGTGGCGCTGGTGGCGCCGTCGGGCACCGGCAAGTCGACGCTGCTGCACACGGCGGGCCTGCTCGAGCGCCCCGACGCCGGTGACGTCATTCTGGCCGGCCGCGCCTGCGGACGGCTCTCCGACGACGAACGCACGGCAATCCGCCGCAACGATGTCGGCTTCGTCTATCAGTTCCATCATCTGCTGCCGGAGTTTTCGGCACTGGAAAACATCATGATGCCGCAGCTGATCAAAGGGCTTTCGCGCAAGGAGGCGTCGGAGCGCGCAGCACAGCTGCTCGACTATATGCAGATTGGCAAGCGCGCGTCGCACCGGCCGTCGGAGCTGTCCGGCGGCGAACAGCAGCGCGTCGCCATTGCTCGCGCGGTCGCAAATGCGCCCTTGCTGCTTTTGGCCGACGAGCCGACCGGCAATCTCGACCCGGTCACCGCGTCCTATGTCTTCGAGGCGCTTGGCGCGCTGGTCAAGCAGTCCGGCCTTGCCGCGCTGATCGCCACCCACAATCACGAGCTCGCCTCGCGCATGGACCGCCGGGTGACGCTGGCGGACGGCAAGGTCGTTCCGTTGTAGGCCCCAACTGGTGCGTGTCGGCCGATCGCAAAGGCATGCGATGCGCCCTCCGTCAGCACTGCCGTCACCCCGTCAACCTTTCCTTAACCCTGCCCAAACCGGCTGTCAGGATTTGTCGGCATGCCACTTTCCGCTCATTGACTTTCGAACAAAGTTAGAACAAAATACGAACATAGCAACAACAGGAGAGAGTTATGAGCGATCTTGTTCAGGACGTCGTTTCGTTGGTGTGCATGAGTGCGTTTCTGGTTTCCATGGCCGTCTGGATCGGCGCCATGTGATGCAACTGCTGTTCGCCGCAGTGTTTTAGGCGGGCAGGAGGGCGTTGTGCCGTTAAGCCTTTCTTGCCGCCGTGCCGCTAGGGTGCCCTGCCAAATACAGGGAGCAAAACCTCAGGTGTCGCCGATCGTGACGTCCCTTCTCGTGGCCGGTAATCTCGGATTGATTTTCCTTTTGATGACCGCGCCGCTCGGTTTGCGCACGGTGAGGCTCAGCCGCGTGGTCGCAATGGACCGGCAGCGCCTCTGGCAGGCGCTGTGGCCGCTCGGCAGCGATGCCGGCTGGTCCGGCGAGATACTCTCGGCCCAGCCGCTGGACGGGCAGGGCACGACCCGCATCCTGCTGTCCTGGGAAGGCCGCGACGGCCAGCCGATCGAGCGCGGGTCGCGCTTCGAGGACGTCGTCGAAGGCAGTCGTTTTTCGATGCGGGTCATCGAGGATACCGCGCTCGACGCGTCGTTCTGGAAGGATTTTTACGAGACCACTGAACTCACCTCGGAAGGTGCCGGCACGCGGGTGACGCTCAGCCAGACCGATCGCTATCGCGGCGTCGCCTTCCTGGTGTTCCGCTACTTCGCCATGCGCCGCGAGCTCGGCAAGCTGGAGATCTGGGCGAGGACCGGACAGTATCGCAAGGGCGGCTGGTTCGAGCATCCGCTGAGCCAGGTCGGTTTCGCCGTTCTGTCGGCTTTCATCCTTTGGCCGTTCTTCGGGCTCAATCTCGGCGGCCTGGCGCTGGCCGCGATCCTGACCTCGGTGGTTGCCCTGCATGAGCTCGGCCACATGGCGGCCTTTCGGCTAACCGGTCATCGCAAGGCGCGGATGATCTTTATCCCGCTGCTCGGCGGCATCGCCATTGGCGGCCGGCCTTATGACAGCCGCTTCGAGGTCGCCTTCGTGGCGCTGATGGGCGCTGGTTTTTCCGCGTTCCTGGTACCGCTGCTGATCGTCGCCAGCGGGCTCGCATCCGGCGAGGGACATCGGCTCGCCGCGGCCCTTCTGGCGACGCTTGCCGGCTTTGCCGCGCTGTTCAACATCGCCAATCTGGTGCCGGTGTGGAAATTCGACGGCGGTCAGGTGCTGCGCCAGATCTGCCCGGGGCCGGTCGCCCTGGCGCTCGCCTCGTTTTCCCTGCTCTCGGCCTTGCTATGGCTTGGCTGGCTGGCCGGCTTTTCCCAAAGCTTTCTGCTGGTGGCGGGCGCCGTCTTTGCCATCCTCAGCCTGATGACAGTGGGTAGCGGGGTAAAACCGCGCCACGAATTGAAGCCGATCCGCATCTTCGACCGTTTCGCCATGGCCGGCGCGCTGCTGGCCGTCTTCGCCATTCACGGTTTCGGGCTGTTGTGGGCCTCGGCGCGGTTGCTTTGAGCGTTGGTCGAGGCGAGACTCAGCCGGCCTTGCGAGCCGGTTCTGCAGAAGTTGACTCCGCTGCCCCGAAAACATCCTCGAAGGCGGATTTCAGCGCCAGGTCGAAATCGCCCATGGTCACGGGCAGGCCGAGGTCGACGAGGCTGGTGACGCCGTGATCCGGCACGCCGCATGGCACGATGCCGCTGAAATGGCTGAGATCCGGCTCGACATTGACGGCAATGCCATGAAAGCTCACCCAGCGCCGCAGCCGGATGCCGATGGCCGCGATCTTGTCTTCAGCCGGCGAGCCGTCGGGCAGGGACGGGCGCTCGGGCCGCACCACCCAGACTCCGACGCGGTCCTCGCGGCGTTCGCCGCGCACATTGAAGGCGGCAAGCGTGCCGATGATCCACTGCTCGAGCGCGGCGACGAAGGCGCGCACATCCTCGCGCCGGCGCTTCAGGTCAAGCATGACATAGGCAACCCGCTGCCCCGGCCCGTGATAGGTGTATTCGCCGCCTCGCCCCGCGGCAAAGACCGGGAAACGGTCGGGGTCGATCAAGTCCTCGATGCGGGCGCTGGTGCCGGCGGTGTAAAGCGGCGGATGCTCGACCAGCCAGACCATCTCGGCGGCCGCACCCGTGCGGATCGCCTCGGCGCGCGCTTCCATCAGGGCCAGCGCATCGGTGTAGCCGGTCAGGCCGGGCTCGATGCGCCATTCGACCGGCGCCGAACCCGGCAAGGGCAGGAACGACGTGGCGATCTGGCTGCGTTCGGTCATGGCTTTTTCGTTTTTCGCGTGACGCACGCCGGCTTGGCGAAACCGGCTTGCGCTCTGGGGCCAAATGCATTTGCCCTTCATATGGCGGTATCCGGCTGAAACGTCCAGTTCGCCACGCATTTCGGCCTTCGCGCACGACCCCGAAGATAGGAACGATCTTCGGAAAGGATCATGCGCCAAATCAAAGTGCTGCAGCGTCCTTTGCGCGTCCCACAGGACGCGCGGCGCTGTAGAGGCCGATATGCCAATTTGCGGCGATTATTGCGCGCCGCGCCCTTGTTTCGCCGGAAACGATTTGCTACACGCCGCGAGCCGGTTCGTTCCGGCTCCTACCACGGGCGGTCGTGGCGGAATTGGTAGACGCGCAGCGTTGAGGTCGCTGTGGGGCAACCCGTGGAAGTTCGAGTCTTCTCGACCGCACCATAATTTTTCGGCCATTGAAATCATTGCGGCTTCTCAGGCCGTCGACGCCAAATCATCGCCTTTGGCGCTTGAACCGGCCGCAGCAGAGTTGCAACAAGAGGTCGCAAAGCCGCACGCGAACGCCATTTGGCTCGCACCGGCCAGCCTCCTGCACCGAGTCCCCGGCTTTAACGGTGGCGGGGCAGGGGATGTGGGTGACCTAAGCGGCGCGTCGTTGCGGGAAATGGAGACCCGGACGGGCTCGACGAGGGTCAACGGCCGTCACGACGGTGTGGTGGTGATCGCAGTAGACGCGATCCGGCGACGTCGGCCCGGCACAAAACCGGTAACCTCCGGGTACCGAGCGGTCTTCGCTCACCGGGAAGCGGCACTGGTTGAGGCCTAGCTGAATGAGGGGGACGTCTCTCGACGCTGGTCGGATATTTTCACGCATGATGGTTTTCAGTTCCTGGTTCATAGCCCTTGCCGGCTGACGACCGCGATGCGACCCGTCGGAGCGAGCTTCTCTCGTTTTGGAGGCTGTGGACCACATATGGTGCTGATCGCACCGTCAAAGAAGCCCGGCGCCCCGCTTCTGAAGCCAAATCGTTTGCGACTTAAGGCCACACCCGCGAGCGCCCGAAGCACCTGTCCGGCCGGGATTTGCCGGCGCGTCGTTGCATAGCCTCAGTCCGTCGCCGCCGATCGCTTGAAGACGATGGTGACCCTGGTTCCCTCGCCGGCACTCGACTTGACGTCGAATTGCGCCTTGGCATTTTCGGTCAGCGACCGCGCGATCAGGGAGCCGAGCTTGCCGGGCCTGGGCCAGGTCTCACCCGTCGGCAGACCGATCCCATCATCGGCGACAGTCACCCGGCAACCATCGCCGCTGACGACGCTGTGCAGCGTGATCGTGCCGCCCTCGCGCCCGACGAATGCATGTTTGAGAGCGTTGGTCAGCAACTCATTGACGACCAGGCCTGTCGGCATGGCAACGTTGATGGATACCGGATAGGTATCCACCTTAAGGTCGAGGCGGATACCTTCGACTGCGTGCGACGCCATGACGGCGGACGCGATCTGGCTAAGATACACACCAAGATCCACCTCATCCTTCTGCTGGTCAGCCGACAAGGTCTGGTAAAGGATTGCCAATGCGTCTACCCGGCCGGCAAGCCTTTCGAAACGCTTCTGGTCCGGTTCGGTGGCGTTGCGGGTTTCCATCCGGATCAAAGCGGTGATCATCTGCAGATTGTTTTTCACCCGGTGCTGCAGTTCGCGCAACAGGGTGTCCTTCTCCCGGATTAGCTCTTCCGCGGGTCGCGCGTCCTCGGTCTCACCGTGTGCCGTGACATCGACAAGCGCCACCAGCCGGAAGCAGAGCTTGCCGTTGTCGTCCTCGATCACGTTGGAATAAACGTCGACGATTGCCGGCTTGTCCTCGCCGCGCTCAAGACGAAATGTGCCGACGAAATCGGTGTCTTCAACAACAGCCTCGGCGAGCGGCCTGTCCTTCTGCCGATGAAGCCCCCTGCCGGAAAGGGCCGCCCAGTTTTCCCGCGCAAGCTTCGGCGCCTTGAGGTCCGAGAGCTTCTCGAATTCGGGATTGGCGTAGACGACACGCTCCTTCGCGATCAATTCCGAGACGGCGATCGCGATCGGCATCTGGTCGAGAAATTTCTTGAACTGGTCGCTTTCCAGCGCGGTGGCGAGGTCAGGCGTATCGAGCAATTGCTCGACAGCGTCAGCCTTATCGGAGTCTGTCATCTCGGCGCCTGCGTGATGCGTGGAAGCCATCAATATCAGGCATGCAATTCACCCGCCATCTCCAATATCGAAGGGATACGACAGCGTCACTACTGGTGCGGGCCGCGTCGCGCAGGGCTCCACCGCCTGCTGCTCACGAGCGAATTGGACAGAAGGCATTTTTCTCAGGGCCGCCGAACTTTGAAAAGAAATGTCTATGGAATTTGTAGAATTACGCTTTGAATGGGATCTCGGTACTGCTCGCCGGCCTTGGCGGCCTTCGCCTCCTGAGTTGAGATCAGTGCTCTCGTTACCAAGCAAGTCGGCTCCCGATGAGGGAGTTGCTCCGCCGATCGCTGTGCGGCCGGCAGACGGCGGAGCATTGCCAGCAGCCCCGCGGCTTTAGAGGAAGAGGTTCCCATGACCAGACTTACCCCCGTAGAGCAGATCATCCCGGATGCCGATATTGTCCCGCTTACCGGACGCGTCGGCGCAGAGATCAGGAACATTCGGCTCTCCGGCGACCTGCCGCAGCAGACGGTCGCGGCGATCAACCAGATCCTGTTGCGGCACAAGGTGGTGTTCTTCCGCGACCAGGCGCATCTCGACGATGCCGGGCAGGAGCGCTTTGCCCAGCGTCTCGGCGACCTCGTCCCGCATCCGACGCAAGGTCCCGTCAAGGGAACGGCGTCCATTCTCGAACTCGATTCCAGCCGTGGCGGCGGTCGCGCCGACCAATGGCATACCGATGTCACCTTCGTCGACGCCTATCCGAAATTCTCCGTTCTTCGCGGCGTCGTCATACCGCCGGCCGGCGGCGACACCATCTGGTCGAACACCGCGGCCGCCTATCAGGACCTGCCCGAGCCGTTGAAGCTGCTGGCCGACAATCTCTGGGCGGTGCACAGCAACGCCTACGATTACGCCGCGGTGCGGCCGCGTGCGAGTGCTGCGGAAAAGAAGCACTTCGAGGAAATCTTCACCTCGACGATCTACGAGACCGAGCATCCCGTTGTCCGCGTCCATCCCGAAACAGGCGAGCGCTCGCTGCTGCTCGGCAATTTCGTGCAACGGCTGATCGGTCTTTCCAAAAGCGATTCGGCGAAGCTCTACGAGGTGTTCCAGTCCTATGTCACGGCGCCGGAGAACACCGTGCGCTGGCGCTGGAAGGCCGGCGATGTGGCGATCTGGGATAACCGCGCGACGCAGCACTACGCCGTCAACGATTACGGCGACCAGCACCGGGTGGTCCGTCGCGCCACGGTCGACGGCGACATTCCGGTCAGCGTCGACGGCCGCCGCAGCGCCACCCGCACCAAGGTCGCGAAGCCGGCAGCCGACAAGGCAGCATGAGGCGCGGTCGAACGCGAAGGCCGCTGTTCAGGCGGCCTTCTTCATACGTGACAGCGTATCGGCGACCACCTCACCAAACGAGGACGGCGTCGGCACGATGATCACACCGGCCTCCTTCAGGATTTCGACCTTTTCCTGCGCCGACTCGCCGAAGGCCGAGATGATGGCGCCGGCGTGGCCCATGCGGCGGCCTTTGGGGGCGGAGAGGCCGGCGATGTAGGCGATCAGGGGCTTGCGCATATTATCGCGCGCCCAGATCGCGGCTTCGGCTTCCTGCGGTCCGCCGATCTCGCCGATCATCACCACCGCGTCGGTGTCGTCATCCTGTTCGAACAGTTTCAGCATGTCCTTGAAGGACGAGCCGTTGATCGGGTCGCCGCCAATGCCGACGCTGGTCGAGACGCCGATGCCGAGCGACTTCATCTGCGACGCCGCCTCGTAGCCCAGGGTTCCCGAGCGGCCGACAATGCCGACGCGGCCAGGCAGATAGATGCTGCCGGGCATGATGCCCATCAGCGCCTGTCCGGGCGTGATGACGCCGGCGCAGTTCGGCCCGATCAGCCGCATGCGGTCCTCGTAGCGGTAGCGCAGCATGTAGCGCTTGACCTGCATCATGTCCTGCGACGGGATGCCGTCGGTGATGCAGACGCAGAGTTTTATGCCGGCGTCGGCCGCTTCCATGATCGAATCGGCGGCAAAAGGCGGCGGCACGAAGACGATGCTGGCCTCCGCGCGGGTCTCGCGCACCGCGCCCTTGACCGTGTTGAAGACGGGCAGGCCAAGATGCTTCTGGCCGCCTTTGCCGGGCGTAACGCCGCCGACCAGCTTGGTGCCGTAGCGCTTCATGTCCTCGGCATGGAAGCTGCCGATCTTGCCGGTGAACCCCTGGACGATGACGCGGGTGCTGCGGTTGAGCAGGATTGCCATTTTCTCGACCTCCCTAGAGCATGATGCCGAAAAGTGTGAAGCGGTTTTCGGACGACATCATGCTCCATCTGTTTGATTTTAGAGACGGATTCAGATTTCAGGTCGATTCGACCTGAAATCATCCGGCTCTAGGCTGCTTTTTTCTTGGTGGCCGCGCGCAAGGCAGCGACGGCTTTTTCGGCGGCTTCGGCCAGCGTGTCGGCAACGATTACCGCCTCGCCGGAATCGGCCAGGATGCGGCGGCCTTCCTCGGCCTTGGTGCCGGAGAGACGGACCACCAGCGGCACGTTGACGCCGACCTCGCGTATCGCCTTGATGATGCCTTCGGCGACCCAGTCGCAGCGGTTGATGCCGGCGAAGATGTTGACCAGGATGGTCTCGACATTCTTGTCGCCGAGCACGGCGCGGAAGGATTTCGCCACCCGCTCCGGCGAGGCGCCGCCACCGATGTCGAGGAAGTTGGCCGGTTCGCCGCCGGCGATCTTGATCATGTCCATGGTCGCCATGGCGAGCCCTGCGCCATTGATGATACAGCCGATGTTGCCGTCGAGGCCGACATAGGAGAGGCCACGGTCGCTGGCAAAAGTTTCGCGCGGATCTTCCTGGCTTTTGTCGCGCAGCTCGGAGATTTCCGGCCGGCGGAACAACGCGTTCTCGTCGAACGACATTTTGGCGTCGAGCGCGATCAGATTGCCGTCGCGGGTCACCACCAGCGGATTGATCTCCAGCATCGAGGCGTCGTAGTCGCGGAACACCTGATAGCAGGCGAAGATGGTTTCGGTCGCCTTGCCGATCAGATTGTGGTCGAGGCCGAGCCCGAAGGCGATCTCGCGCGCCTGGAAACGCTGCATGCCGACGCCGGGATCGACCGATGTGCGCAGGATGGAGTTCGGTGCCTTCTCGACGATGTCCTCGATCTCCATGCCGCCGGCAGCGGACGCCACGATCATGACGCGCTCTTCCTTGCGGTCGAGCACGAAGCCGACATAGAGCTCCTGCGCGATATCGACGGCTTCCTCGAGATACAGGCGCGAAATCAGCTTGCCGCGCGGGTCGGTCTGCTGTGTCACCAGCTTGCGGCCGAGCATGCCCTCGGCCGCGCTGGAAATCTCCTCGTCATTGGCGCACAGTTTGATGCCGCCGGCCTTGCCGCGGGCGCCGGAATGCACCTGCGCCTTCAGCACCCATTTGGCGCCGCCGATCTCGCGGGCCCTGTAGGTCGCCTGCTCGGGGCTGTAGGCCAGCCCGCCGCGCGGCACATGCACGCCGTGGCGTGCCAGCAGTTCCTTGGCCTGATATTCGTGGATGTCCATTTTGTCCTCCCTGAACAGTCAATGCGTGGCGACGCGCGGCTCGCTAGAGAATTGGCTGGCCCGTTCGATTGCCTCGTTGACCACCAGAACATTGCGCGCCATGCGTTCCGACGCTGCGTCGATCATCTTGCCGTCGAGTGCGGCCGCTCCCTTGCCCTGCGCCTCCGCCTCCTTCAGCACTTCGAGGATGCGCCGGGCGCGGGTGACCTCTTTTTCCGGTGGAGAGAAGACGTCGTTGGCAAGCGCGATCTGCGAGGGGTGGATCGCCCACTTGCCTTCGATGCCCAGCGCCGCCGCGCGCCTGGCGCCAGCGATGTAGCCCTCCGGATCGGAGAAGTCGCCGAACGGCCCGTCAATGGCGCGCAAGCCATAGGCGCGGCAGGCGACGGTCATGCGCGACAGAGCGAAATGCCACTGATCGCCGGGATAGTCGGGGTTGAGGCCGCCAATGTTGACCGTGCGCGCCTTGCAGCTTGCAGCATAGTCGGCGACGCCGAAATGCATGGCTTCCAGCCGGCCGGGTGTCGCGGCAATCGCCTCGACATTGGCCATGCCGAGCGCGGTCTCGATCAGCGCTTCGAGGCCGACGCGGGTCCTGAAACCCTTTGCCATCTCGATCTGGTTGACCATGGCCTCGACCATGTAGAGGTCGGCCGGCACGCCGACCTTCGGCACCAAAATGGTGTCCAGCCGGTCACCGGCCTGCTCCATGACGTCAACCACGTCGCGGTACATGTAGTGCGTGTCGAGGCCGTTGATGCGCACCGAGACGGTCTTGCCCTTGGCGCGCCAGTCGATGTCGTTGAGCGCCTGGATGATGTTCTTGCGGGCGCGTTCCTTGTCGGGCGGGGCGACCGCATCCTCGATGTCGAGGAAGATGAAGTCGGCGGCGCTGTTGGCCGCCTTGTCGATCATTTCCGGGCTGGAGCCTGGAACCGCCAGCTCGCTGCGCTGCAGCCGTAATTTCTTGAGGTGGTTGATGGTGTGGCTCATTGTCGGCTCCTCAGGCGGCTTCGGCGACCGGCACGGCGGCCGAGGCGCGGAAGTGCTGGATGGCGGCGCCGACGCCGGAGCCGGGCGCCAGCCGTACGCCGCAGTCGAGCAGCGCCATTTCGGCGGCCGAGAGCGAGGCCAGCACCATCACCTCGTTCAGCCAGCCGAGATGGCCGATGCGGAAGACCTTGCCGATCACCTTGTTGAGGCCGCCGCCGAGCGCGGTCTGGTATTTCTGGTAGGCGCGCTTGACCACATCGCCGCTGTCGACGCCGTCCGGCACCAGGATGGCGCTGACGGTGTCGGAGTGCCATTTAGGCGTCTTGGCGCAGAGCTTCAGGCCCCAGGCGTCGACCGCCTTGCGCACGCCTTCGGCGAGGCGATGGTGACGGGCGAAGATGTTTTCCAGCCCTTCCTCGGCGATCAGGTCGAGCGAGGCGCGCAGGCCGCGCAGCAGCTGAGTAGCCGGCGTATAAGGGAAATAGCCGGCGTCGTTGGCGCGGATCATATCTTCGAAGGAGAAGAAACAGCGGCGGTGGGTGGCGCTCCGCGAGGCCACCAGCGCCTTCTTGCTGACGGAGAGGAAACCGAGGCCGGCGGGCAGCATGAAACCCTTCTGCGAGCCGCTGACCGCGCAATCGACGCCCCATTCCTCCTGGCGAAAGTCGATCGAGCCGATCGACGAGACGCCGTCGACGAAGAGCAAAGCAGGGTGGTTGGCGTCATCGAGCGCGGCGCGGCAGCCGGCGACGTCGCTGGTCACGCCGGTCGCGGTCTCGTTTTGGGTGCAGAAGACTGCCTTGATGCGGTGCGCCTTGTCGGCCCTGAGCCGCTCGGCATAGAGCTCGAGCGGCACGCCGGTTCCCCATTCGCAGTCGATGACATCGACCTCGAAGCCGAGCCGTTCGGCCATGTCGACCCACAGATGCGAGAACTGGCCGAAGCGCGACATCAGCACGCGGTCACCGGGGCTGAGCACATTGGTCATCGCCGCTTCCCAGGCGCCGGTGCCGGAGGAGGGATAGATGAAGACGCGGCCGGTCTCGTTCTTGAACACCGTCTTGATGTCTTCGAACAGCGGTAGCGTGAGATCGGGGAAGGATGCTGCACGCATGTCCTCCATCGGCAGGTTCATCGCCTGGCGGACCTGTTCGGGAATGTTGGTCGGTCCGGGAATGAAAAGATGGGTGAAACCGGCCATGTCGCGAACTCCTCCTGATCCAGCAAAGCGGTGATGGGGAGTTTCGTTTCGACGGCTAATGGCAACAACACCTCAAGAGGTAACATCTTGCCGCGCGCGGGTGGGGGTTGCCTACCCGGGTGACCTACCCGCGGCTCATCGCTTTCCTACCCGAACGGCTGCTTCTGGGTACGCCGCTCGCGCGCATAGAGCGCGACGGCCATCGCCCGGTTGCGGACGTCGAGCTTGTCGTAGAGATTCTTGAGGTGATACTTCACCGTGTTCTCGGAAATCCCCGTACGCGTCGCGATCTGCAAATTGGTCCAGCCGTCGGACAGCACGGCCAGCAGTTCGCGCTCGCGCACGGTGAGCAGCGACAAGGGCGTGTCGTTGACCTTATTGATGTCGATGTAGGGGATGCAGATGCGTCCATGCGCGACGGCCAGGATGGTCTCGAAGATGATCGCTGGATCGTCGAACTGGAAGCAGTAGCCCTGGGCGCCGAGGCGCACGCACTGCTTCAGGATGCCGATGTCGTGGTCGTTGGAAAACACCGCGATGCGCACGCCGAGCTTGCGGCTGTGAACCTCGGCCAGCACATCGGCGCCGTCCATGTCGGCAAGCTTCCACCCGATGATTGCGACGTCGAATTCGCCTTCCGCTGCCAACTCAAGAAAATGCCTGCCGCTTTGCACGCAGGCCAGGAGCTCGAAGCGCCCGTCGCAGTCCAGCATGTCGCGCAGCGCCGATATCACGAGCGGATTGCGTTCGGCCACGACCACGCGCACGCGCCGTTCCTCGATTGCTTTCTGCGTCTGCGACCTGATCTTCAAGGGCTTCCGGCTGTTCTGGTTGTCGCCTGGGCGGGTCCGGCCTTTGCCTGAACCTGCATCATGACAATTCTGCCCCAACCGTGCTGGGGTGCTCTTTCCCCAGCGACATGCGCTGTCGCGCCGCCTGAATCCTGGGCGGCGTCATATCCTGATGAAATCGCTCTCGCCCATATGCAGGGCGGGGCGCATTTCGTTTGATATTACCGTGCGTTGCGCGCTAGACCTGACAGGCACCTTTTCCGAAATTCCCATGGCGGGAGCCGCTGGTGGAACGCCAGGACGACCACACGACCGGCGCCAAAGCCGCTGACGATGCCCATGCCGACATCTATGGCGAGGACGGCGCCGTTCTGTCATCATTCCTCGCCCAGATCGGGGCGGCGATCGCCGATCGCGATACGCTGACGCTGAAGCGCGAAGTCGACGACCTGCACCAGTCGGAACTTGGCGATCTGCTCGAGGCCCTGCACCCCGAACAGCGTCGCGCCCTTGTCGAACTGCTCGGCGCCGACTTCGACTTCTCGTCGCTGACCGAGGTCGACGAGGCGATCCGCCGCGATATCGTCGACAATATGCCCAATGAGCAAATTGCCCAGGGCATGCAGGACCTCGATTCCGACGACGCGGTCTACATTCTCGAAGATCTTGAAAAGGAAGACCAGGACGAGATCCTGTCGCAGCTGCCGTTCACCGAGCGGATCAGGCTGCGCCGCTCGCTCGACTACCCGGAAGAGACCGCCGGCCGCCGCATGCAGACCGAGTTCGTCGCCGTGCCGCCGTTCTGGACCATAGGCCAGACCATCGACTACATGCGCGAAGACAAGAACCTGCCCGAGCGGTTCAGCCAGATCTTCGTCATCGATCCAAGCTTCAAGTTGCTCGGCGCCATCGACCTCGACCAGATCCTGCGCACCAAGCGCACGACCAAGGTCGGAGACGTGATGCACGAGACGAGGCACGCCATTCCGGCCACCATGGACCAGGAAGAGGCGGCGCGGGACTTCGAGCAATACGATCTTCTGTCCGCCGCCGTCGTCGACGAGAACGAGCGGCTGGTCGGCGTGCTGACCATCGACGACGTCGTCGACGTCATCCAGCAGGAGGCCGAGGAAGATCTGCTGCGCATGGGCGGCGTCGGCGACGAAGAGTTGTCCGACAGCATTCTTTCGACCTCGCGCTCGCGCGTTCCCTGGCTGCTGGTCAACCTGTTGACGGCGTTCCTGGCGGCGTCGGTGATCGGCCTGTTCGACCGCACCATCGAGCACATCGTGGCACTGGCCGTGCTGATGCCGATCGTGGCCGGCATGGGCGGCAATGCCGGTTCGCAGACCATGACCGTCACGGTACGCGCGCTGGCGACCAGGGATCTCGACATCTACAATGCCGGCCGCATCATCCGCCGCGAAATGGGCGTGGGTTCCATCAACGGCATCATCTTCGCCGTGCTGATCGGCATCGTCGCGGCCGTCTGGTTCCGCGATGCCAATCTGGGCGGCATCATAGCGGCGGCGATGATCATCAACATGTTCGTGGCAGCCCTTGCCGGTATCCTGATCCCGCTATTGCTCGACCGGTTCAAGATCGATCCGGCGGTGGCGTCGGCGGTTTTCGTCACCACCGTCACCGACGTCGTTGGCTTCTTTGCCTTCCTGGGGCTGGCCACCTGGTGGTTCGCTATCCCTTGAGAAAGAGGCGTTGCGGGCTCAATTGACTTTTACGTAAATGTGGTGCGAGGCTTGCGCGGGGTTTCATGCCGAGTCCGGCTTGGAACGGGGTTGATCGGAATGCGTTGGAAATCCCGGGCGACCGGGCGTTTTCCGATGTTCCGACATTTGGAGCAAAGATGCGGGAATATTATTCGATCACCGAACTGACCCGCGAATTCGACGTGTCGACGCGGACGCTGCGCTTCTACGAGGATGAGGGGCTGGTGCAACCGGTCCGGCGGGGCCGCACAAGGCTGTTTCGCCCATCTGACCGGCATCTGATCCGCCAGATCATGCGCGGGAAACGGCTCGGCTTCTCGATCAACGAGATCCGCGAAATCATCCAGATGTATAAGGAACCGCCCGGCGAGGTCGGTCAACTCAAGCTGATGATCAAGCGCATCGAGGAAAAGCGCGAGGATCTCAGGCAGAAGCGCCGCGATCTCGAGGAGACGCTGGCGGAGCTCGACCAGGCTGAGGAGTCTTGCGTCGAGCGGCTGGTGGAGCTGGGGGTTAATACCTGAGCGGACCGTCGAGCGTTTGCGCGCCCGTCGCAAACGTTCGCGATTAGCGGAGGCCTTCCACACTTCGTCATTCTAGGGCGAAGCAGGAGCGAAGCTCCGTCGCGGAGACCCTAGAATCCATTCCGTGACATCGGTCGTGGAGTGCAGCGGTAGCGAATTCTGGACCATAGCAACGCTCTGGAGTCGCGGCATGGATCCTCGGGTCTGTGCTGCGTCGCTACGCTCCTTGCTCCGCCCGTGGATGACGAAGAAACGGATGCGCCAGCTAATCGCCAAGGTATACACCCCTGCCACGCCGCCTCAGATCCAGCGCCTGACCCGCTTCGTATAGTCGCGGTACTTCTTGCCGAATTTGGCGAACAGCACCTTCTCCTCGCTCTCGATGGCGACCTTCTGCGTTGCAAATGCCGCGATCAAAGCCAGCGGCAGGAACCATACGATCCCCGAGACGAAGGCGACGCCGATCAAAAGCAGCGTGTTGGCCAGATACATCGGGTTGCGCGTCACGCCGAACGGGCCGGACGTCACCAGATGATCCGGCACGCCATTGGGGTTCATCGTCGTTTTGGCCCCGATCATGGTGCGGATAGCGGTGAACCAGAGGGCTGCGACGGCAAACAGCACCACAAAGCCGGCGGCAAACAAAAGGTCGCCCAAGAGGTCGCCGATCCAGGGCAGGGGATAGAACAGGCCGAGCGCGATGCTGATGGCAATGGCGGCGATGTAGATCAGCGGCGGCCATGGGATCAGCCGTGGTCTCGGTAGATCGGGTTTTGCCAGCCCGGGTTTTGTGAGCTTGTCGGTCATTGTTGCCCTCCCTGCGTCATCGGACTCTCCTCCGTCCTTGCGGTGCAGATGCCGGCGAGTTCACCGAGATGCGCTTTGAACTCCGGGGTCTGGTCACCATTGTAGAGCCGGTCGAATGCCGCTTCGCTTTGCAGCGTGTCCAGCATGCACACACAATAGCTGGTGCAGAACTCCGTGTCGCGCTGCTGTTCGCAGGATACCTGGCATTCCTTGAGGAAGACTACTTCCCGTGTCTCGACCGGCGCCGGCGCGATCTGCGAGAACAGCCAGACGCAGCCGAACAGCAGCGGCTGGTGGATCAGATAGAAAGCCAGGCTGTGGCGGCCGATGAAGGTGAGCGGCCTGGTCCAGCTTCCTGATCCCAGCGTGGCCAGCCGCGCCAGCAGGCCGGTGGTGGACGCAAACTTTGCCGCGGCGATGCCGAGAAGCACGGCGCCGAACCAGGGAAACAGCGGCACGTAATCGTTGGAGCGCGGGTTGATCGCCGACAGGCCGACCCACCACAGCGCCGGATGATCGAAGGCTTCGGATCGGAAATAGATCGGCCCGGCGATCACCACCGCCGCCACGACAAGCGCCAGCAAGGACGGCAGCCGCAAGAACAAAAGGCCGAGCAGGCTGGCCAGCGCGATCTGATGCAGGATGCCGAAGAAGATGAAGCTGTCCGGCGTGATGAAGTACGTGACCGCCGATATAGCGGCGGCCGCGACGGCGACCATGGCAAAACGTTTCCAGAAGCCGGTCCAGCGGATCTGCCTGCCATGCGCGAGAAACAGGCTGACGCCGACCAGGAACAGGAAGGTCGAGGCGATGCAGCGCGCATAGATCTTCCACCAGCCGACGGCGGTGAGGCCGGGATCGGTGTAGTGGAAATTTTCGAGATCCCAGGTGAAGTGGTAGCTCGCCATGGCGATCAGCGCGATGCCGCGTACGACATCGATGGCGACGATGCGCTTCGGTTGATCTCGCTTCAGTTGATCTCCAGGGGGTGCGGTATGGATGCTCATGGTCTCGCGATCTGATTCAGCCCCAAAGACGACTATCACGGTTGCACCGGACAAAAGAAGGCCGCCCTCTACGCTCCGGGTCGCGCCGTGCGGCTGCATCGCGCGGCGCTTTAGGCCAGAGCCGGAAAGCCTTTGGCCGAATTCGCTTTTTGCCGGGAAGGGGTCGGTTTCCTGTTACCGGCGGAGGAAGCGCCAGCGCAGATTTGGGCTGCGAGTCTGATTTGGGGATCAAATGTCCACCCATGTGCGCCATCCGATCTGGCTGCCAGCCCTGCGTCCGGCGGATGCGCGCACCTTTGCCTCGCTCTATGCGGTCGAATCCTTCGCCCGTGCCACGGTGTCGAGCGTCATCCCGATCCAGGCTTATGAGATTCTGCACAACGAGCAGATCGTCTCGATCCTCTACACCATCGTGGCGCTGCTCGGCCTGTCGGTGACCTTGTTCATGCCGATGCTGATCCGCAGGTTTGACCGGCGCTGGGTCTATACCGCCGGCGCCTGCCTGCTGGCGATGGGCTCGCTGTTCTTCGTCACCCACACGCTTGCCGGGCAACTGGCAGGCATGCTGTGCCGCGTGATGGGGGCGAGCGCCCTGTCGATCACGCTCAACCTCTACATCATGGACCACATCCGCAAGACCGATTTCATGCAGGCCGAATCGCTGCGCATGGCGTGGTCGATGCTGGCCTGGACCGGCGGGCCGACACTCGGCATCTTCCTCTACACACGGTACGGCATCTATGCCGCGCATGGCGCGGTCGCGGTGTTTGCGTTGGCCTTGCTGGCGCTGTTCTGGACCTACAGGCTGGGCGACAACCGGTCGATCCGGCCGGGCAAGACACGGCCGGCCAATCCGCTGGCCAATATCGGCCGCTTCGTAGCACAACCCAGGCTCAGGCTGGCCTGGCTGATCGCCTTCGGCCGCTCCTGCTTCTGGACGACGTTCTTCGTCTACGGGCCGCTGTTCATGGTGATTACCGGCGAGGGCAAGCTTGCCGGCGGCCTGCTGGTTTCGGCCGGCAATGCGCTGTTGTTCATGGCGATCTTCTGGGGCAAAGCGGGAAAACGCTTCGGCGGCCGGCGCACCATGACCTTCGCCTATTTCGCGATGTCGGCGACGCTGCTTGCGGCGGGCGCGGTCGGCACTACCGCGCCGCTGCTTACGGGCTTTTTCCTGCTCTGCGGCGCCTTCTTCACCATCGCGCTCGATGCACTGGGCTCGACCGCCTTCATGCGCTCGGTGCGGTCCTATGAGCGGGCGCAGATGGCCGCGGTCTACCGCACCTATCTCGACTTTTCCGAGCTGACGCCGCCGCTGGTCTATTCGGTGGTGCTGGCGTTTTTCGGCCTCGGCTCGGTGTTCGTGACGCTGGGCATTCTGGCCGCGGTTTGCGGCTTTATCTCCTGGCGCTATCTGCCGAAGTCGCTTTAGTCGCCGATCAGGCGGTTGCCTCAAGCGCTGCATGCCGCTCGCGCACCCAGTTGTGGAAGCGGTGCAGATCGTACTCCTCCGGCATTAGCACGCCGGCCTGGTGGCGCATCGAGCGCAGGCCTTTCTGATTGATCTCGCAGATCGCGGCATCCTCCTCCAGCACCTGGGTGCCGAAGGCGACGACATTGTCGATGTCCGTCTCAGCCAGCGCCTCGGGCGCGAACAGCCACTCGGCGGTGAGTTCGGTCTGTTCGGGACCGAGCGGCATCAGTCGCACCGTCCTGACATAATCGACATGGCCAACGATGAACATCGAGGGCAGGCTGGTGGCATAGGTCTGTCCGGCCGCACGCTCGGCCGGCGTCAGGCCCGGGAAGACCGGGCCATGGGCATGTCCGTCGCGCGACCAGGTCTCGGCGCCGGCGCGCAGGCCACCCGAAAACTCCGGTGCGTCATTGTCGGCATGGCGGACCCAGTCGGGGTCGTCGTGCCGGCTCATCAGGCCGCGGCCGTATATCGGCACCAGCCGAGACAGGTCCTTGTGGACGCCTGGGCAATGCAGGCACTCGTTGAAGTTCTCCCAGAAGATCTTCCAGTTGCAGTTCATCACCTTGCGCAGGACATGGCCTGATACCAGAGTTTCCAGCGGCCAGTTGGCGAGGTCGCCGGATGCGGGATCGAAGGAGGTCCCGGCGGAGCCGGCCGCAGCCTGCTGAAGGTTCACAAAGACAAAGCCGCGCCATACCGACAGCGCCACCCGGTAGAGCGGATGATCTGCCTTGTCGAAACCATCTGGCAGCGATTTCGAGGGAACGCGCACGAGATCGCCGCGCAGCGAGTAGGACCAGGCATGGTAGGGGCAAGTGATGAGCCGCGCTTTCAGCCGGCCCTCGCTTTCCTGGCAAAGCTGCGAGCCGCGATGCCGGCAGGTGTTGTGGAAGGCGCGCAACTCGCCGGTGTCGTCGCGGAGCACGACGATTTCCTGTGTGCCAACGCGGAATGTCCTGAATGCCAAAGGCTGGGCAAGATCGGCCTCGCGGCAGACGAGCAGCCAGCTTTTGTACCAGATGGCGTCGAGATCGCGCTGGTAAGCCTCGCTATCCCAATAGGCCGATGACGGTAGCGTCGGTTCGGCCCGGCTCAGGCCGTTATAGGGGTCGCGCTCGCTCGGGTTGGGATGCATGGCTGGCTTCCTATGAAGCGTCAGCCGACACCCCGGCAGATAGTTTGTCAATCAGAGTGCCGCATTGCCGGTTGCAGGCGCGGCGCATAATCATGTCGTGGACATGGGACATTCGGAAATTGGGGGGATTCGGAAATTGGCCGCACGACAGATGTCGCTTACGCCGGAGCTGGTCGCGCGCTGCTGGCGCGAGATCAGGGACCCCGGGCCGGATCCGGACGCGATGCATCTCGATGACGCCGACTATGACGCGCTGCTGGATGAATTGCAGGTCGAACTCCCGGATAGCGAACCGCTATGGCTGTTCGGCTATGGATCGCTGATCTGGAAACCGGAAATAGATTATGTCGAGGACCGCGTTGCGCTGGCGCGCGGCTGGCATCGGTCCTTTTGCATGAACATGACGCGCTGGCGCGGCACCAAGGACAGCCCCGGCCTGATGATGGCGCTGGACCGTGGCGGACAATGCAAGGGCGTCGCCTTCCGGCTGACCGAAAGTAACCGGCGCGGGCAGTTGGGCCGGCTTTTCCGGCGCGAAGTCACGCTGAAGCCGACAAGCTACCGGCCGCGCATGCTGAAGCTTGCAAGCGAGGCCGGACCGCTCAGGGCATTGGCCTTCGTCATCAACCGCAACGGCCTGACCTATTCAGGGCCGCTCGACGAGGGCAAGGTCGTCGAAAGGCTGGCAACGTCCTGCGGGCACTGGGGGTCGGGCGCCGACTATCTCTACAACACGGTGAAAAACCTTGAAGAGCGCGGCATTCACGATCGCCATCTGTGGCGGCTGCAGCGGCTGGTTGCCGAGCGGATCACCGCGTTGAACCCGTAACGCCGCATGGCGCATTCGCGCTGTTGGCCGGCGGAATTTGGTTTGCCGGATGCGGCCGTTTCAGCCTATAGTCATGCATGTCGTCGGTTCCGTTAGGGACCAAGAGGGAATGCGGTGAGGGCTGACTTGTTGCCCAATGCCGTGGCTGCCCCCGCAACTGTGTGCGGTAGTCCTCTCCAAGCCACTGAGGATTTTTTCCTCGGGAAGGTGGGGAAGGGCGCTGATCCGCGAGCCAGGAGACCTGCCGGCGACAGGGAACTGACTTCGATGCCCTCGGGTGGAGGGCGAAAGGACAAGATATGAATACCGCTTCCGTCTCCCTCGGCGCTTCCGTCTCCTCGCAGTCGCGCTTCATGCAGCTCGTGCTTAGCGCGTTTCTGGGCATTTTCGTCGTCGGCGTTGTCGGTTTCTCGCATATCGATGCGGTCCACAATGCGGCGCACGACTATCGCCATTCGATGGCGTTTCCCTGCCACTGACGAGGATCTGACATCATGAACCTGTTTCGCAACGTCGTGTTCATCGCGGCGATCGCAGGGCTCGTGGCGGGTGTCGCTCTCGCCTGCATGCAGGCCCACGCCACCGTGCCGCTGATCCTCAAGGCCGAGGTCTACCAAAAGGCTGGTGGCGGCCATGAGCATGAGCATGCCGCGGCGCCCGCCGCCAACGCTGCGGACACCAATGCCATGAGCACCGCCGCGCCGGCGGAAAATGCCGTGAGCAGCGCAGCACCCGCACCGGCTGAAGCTGCCGCGCCAGCGGAGGACGAAGGCTGGGCGCCGGCCGACGGCTTCGAGCGATTCGCCTTCAGCGTGCTGGCCAATATCGTCACCGGTATCGGTTTCGCGCTGGTCCTGGTGGCGGTCTCCGAATTCGCCGGCGGCATCGGCAACTGGCGCCAGGGGGTGTTCTGGGGTCTGGCCGGCTTTGCCGTATTCACGCTGGCTCCGGGCCTCGGCCTGCCGCCGGAACTGCCGGCAATGCCGGCGGCCGATCTCATGCAGCGCCAGATCTGGTGGGTGGCGACGGTTGTGGCGACTGCCATTGGCCTTGCCTTGATCGCCTTCCGCACCTCGGCGCCGCTGACCGTCCTTGCCGTCGTTCTGATCGTCGCCCCGCATATTGTCGGCGCGCCGCAGCCCGACAGTTTCGAGACGCCGATCCCCGAAGGCCTGCATCACCAGTTCGTGGTGGCGGTGACGGTGACCAATCTGGTGTTCTGGTTGGTGCTCGGCGCCGTCATTGGCGTGGTGCGCGAACGCTTCACCGGCTCGGCGACCAGCCTGCGCGACAGCTTTGCCTGATCGCAGTTTGACCTTTATCATCGGCGGTGCGCGCTCCGGCAAGAGCGCGCATGCCGAAACCCTGGCGACGGCGTTGCCGCCGCCATGGGCCTATATAGCCACCGCCGAAGCCTATGACGATGAGATGCGCGAGCGCATCGCGCTGCATCGCTCGCGGCGCGGCGAAGGCTGGGCGACCATCGACGCGCCGCTCGATCTTGTCGGAGCGCTCGAAGCCTTGCCCGACAACCAGCCGGTGCTCGTCGATTGCCTGACGCTGTGGCTGACCAATCATATGCTTTCCGACCATGATCTCGAGGCGGAATGCCGGCGGCTAGCCGACATGCTGTCGCGGCCGCGCGGGCCCTGGCTCGTTGTCTCGAACGAAGTCGGGCAAGGCATCGTGCCCGACAATGCGCTCGCACGCCGGTTTCGTGATGCCGCCGGCCGTCTCAACCAGCAGGTCGCGGCGGTTGCCGATACGGTGCTACTGATGGTGGCGGGGCTGCCGCTCAAGGTGAAATGATGACCGATATCGACGCAAAAGACGAAGAACGCCACCGCGCCAAGATGGCCAAACGCAAGGCGGTGCAGGACGCCGAGGTCGCGGAAAAGACGGTCGAGAAGGGGCTGCTGATCGTCAACACCGGACCCGGCAAGGGCAAGACCACGGCCGCCTTCGGGCTGGCGCTGCGCATGCTCGGCTATGGCAAGCGCGTCGGCGTCGTCCAGTTCATCAAGGGCAAATGGCACACCGGCGAAAAGGACGCCTTCGCGGCGTTCGGCGACCGTGTCGTCTGGCACACGATGGGCGAGGGTTTCACCTGGGAGACGCAGGATCTGAAGCGCGACATTGCGGCGGCCGAAGCCGCCTGGGCCAAGGCGCTGGAGCTGATCGCCGACCCCTCTGTCAGCCTTGTCGTGCTGGACGAACTGAACATCGCGCTGCGTTACGACTATCTCGATCTCGACAGAGTGGTGGCGGCGCTGAAGGCGCGGCGCGAAGGCCTGCATGTCGTCGTCACCGGCCGCAATGCCAAGCCGGCGCTGGTCGAGGCGGCCGACCTCGTCACCGAGATGGGCGTGACCAAACACCATTTTTCCGCAGGCGTTAAGGCGCAGCAGGGAATCGAGTTTTGAGGGTCTAACTTCGGGAGATGACCGTTGGAACAAGCGGTAATTGTCTATCTTCTTCTGAGCGGCGGTCAGTTCGGGGCGCCGGAAGAGCGGCAATCGGTCCAAGTTCTGGAGGATCGGTTGGAACAAGCTGTTTCGAATGCGCATGTCGGCGAATTTGATGGCGACGAGTTTGGCGAGGGCAAATGCACCCTCTATCTGTACGGGCCAGACGCCGAGAAGCTTTTCCTTGTGATTGAGCCTGTGCTGAAATCCTCGGCAGTGGCCGCCGGCGGTTACGCGATCAAAAGATTTGGCGCGGCGGTGGATTCAAACGCCAAGGAAGTCCGTGTCTCTTGGTGAGTCAGGCGGCGCATCTACTGCGAGATCAAAACATCCAGGTAGATGACGACCGCGGAGAGCAATCCAAACAGCGCGATCAGCAGATAGTCTGCTATCTGGTAAAGTTTCAGCGCCCGCCGGATGTCGGTGCTGTCGGCCTCGCGGCGGCCGCCTTCGCCCATATAGGCGTCCTCGACGACAACGCCGCCATAGCTGCGCGGGCCGGCGAGCGCCAGGCCGAGTGCGCCGGCCATTGCTGCTTCCGGCCAACCGGCATTGGGTGAGCGGTGCTTTTTGGCGTCGCGCCGCACTGCTTGCCAGGCGTTGCGGGGATCGGCGCCGTCAACGAGAAAGGCGGCGGCAACGATCAGCAACGCGGTCAGCCGGGACGCCGGCAGGTTGATCCAGTCGTCGAAGAGTGCCGCCGCGCGGCCGAAGGCCTCGTGGTGCGGGGTGCGGTGGCCGATCATCGAATCGGCGGTGTTGGCGGCCTTGTAGGCGACGCCGCCGGCCAGACCGCAGACACCTGTCCAGAAGGCGGGCGCAACGATGCCGTCGGAGAAATTCTCGGCCAGGCTTTCGATGGCGGCGCGGCTGACGCCGGCATGGTCGAGCTTCTCGGGATCGCGGCCGACGATGCGCGCAACCGCGATGCGGCCGAGCGCCAGCCCGCCGGTATCCAGCGAATCGGCCACCGCCTCGACATGTTCGGTAAGGCTCTTTTGCGACAGCAGCGACGAGGCCAGGATTGCCGTGATGATCATGCCGGCAGGAAAGAGCTGCCAGAGCAGGATTTGCACGATGAAGGCGATTGCCGCCGGCACCAGCACGATCACCAGCAGCGCCTGCACGCCGCGGCGGCGACGCAGCGCGTCGGAATCAGTGTCGCGGTTGAGCCTGTGGTCGAGAAAGGCTATCAGCCTGCCGAACCAGGTGACGGGATGGCCGACGGCACGGAACAGCCAGTCCGGGTAACCCAGGATGCGTTCGATGGCCAGCGACAGGAAAGCGATCAGGATCGACATGAAGCTTTCTGATGGAGCGATTACTGTGGTGGATCACGGTGGATCCCTTGGCCGGGCGAGGGCGCTCTTCCCTCACGCGCCACAACCTTTCGTCGATCTCTCGACAGGTATCAATCCGCACTCCTACCCGCTTTTCGAGCTGCCCGCCACCGCCCTGTCACGATTGCCGGAGGCCGCGCGCCTGCGTGAGCTGGCCAGGGTCGCGGCCGGCGCCTATGGCGCGCCTTCGGCCGAGAATGTGGCGGTCGCCCCGGGCACGCAGATCCTGCTGCCGCGCGTCGCCTCGCTGGTCAGCCCCGGCAAGGCGCTGGTGCTCGGGCCGACCTATGCCGAGCATGCCAGGGCCGCCGCGATTGCCGGCCATGCGGTGGCGGAAGTCGACGATTTCGAGGCGCTTGCCGGAGCCGAAATTGCGATCGTCGTCAATCCCAACAATCCCGACGGGCGAGTCGTGTCGCGGGAAAGGCTGCTTCGGCTTGCCGAGACATTGCGCGCCATAGGCGGTCTGCTGGTCGTCGACGAAGCCTTCATGGATGTCGGCCCGCACGCGGAAAGCCTGGCCGGCGATGTCGGGTGGGGCGGCATCGTCGTGCTGCGCTCGTTTGGCAAGTTCTTCGGTCTCGCCGGCCTGCGGCTCGGCTTCGCACTTTCCGATGCGGTGACGGTCGAAAGGCTTGAAACGCAATTCGGCCCTTGGGCGGTCGCCGGCCCAGCGCTCGAATACGGCATCCGCGCGCTTGCCGACAGCGGCTGGCAGGCCGACATGCGGCGGCGGCTGGCGCAGGATGCGGCGCGGCTCGATGCGCTGCTTTCGCGCTTTGGCGTTGCTGTCGCCGGCGGCACGACGCTGTTTCGCTATCTCCGGCTTGCCGATGCACCGGGGCTGTTTTCGACGCTCGGTGAGCGCGGCATATTGCTCAGGCATTTTTCCGAGCGTCCCCAGGTGCTCCGCGCGGGGCTGCCTGGAAGTCAGGAGGAATGGCAGCGGCTCGAATCGGCGCTTGCCGACTGGCACGCACGGCGCGACGATGGGTCGAAGGAGATCGCGCCATGATCCATATCTGTTCGCTGGCAAAGCTTGAGGAGACGGTGGCCAAAAGCGGCGCCGAGCGCGTGCTGTCGCTGCTCGCTGCCGGCACCGAGGTGACGCGGCCGGCCTCAATCGCGAGGGAAAACCACCTGCATCTGGTCATGCACGACATCGCGGTGGCGCAGGACGGCATGACCATGCCCGGCGAAGGCCATGTGCGCAATCTGCTCGATTTCGCCCGGAAATGGGACCGCGCCAAACCCATGGTCGTCCATTGCTATGCCGGCATCAGCCGCTCGACCGCCTCGGCCTATATCATTGCGGCGGCGCTCGCCCCGAAGCGCGACGAAGTCGAACTTGCGCAGACATTGCGGAAGCTTTCGCCCTCGGCGACACCCAATCCACGGTTGATCGCCGTCGCGGATGCTCTGCTCTCACGACAAGGCCGCATGATCGAAGCGATCGAGGCGATCGGACGCGGCGCCGATGCTTTTGAGGGTACGCCTTTCGTGTTGAAGATCGACGGCTAAGGCGGCCCGCTATGCCAGCCAGTCGGCAAGCTTCGCCTTGCGCACATCCTTCAACAGGGTGATGAAGCCGTCGGCCTGATGCTCCGCCGTCAGTCGGCCTTTCTCGGCCGTGGCAATGCTGGCATCGCCGACCACGCCGTTGGGGTTGAGATCCCCAGCGATCCAGGCGAAAGCGTGCGTTCCGGTGTGGCGCAGCAGCGCAAATTCGGTTTCGGCGCGGGCGACCTTGGAGGCGAAATTGTCGGCCTTGGCCATGTCGACTAACTCCGGGCGAAAATGCAGCATCAACGAGGTCTCGACGTCGCCGCCATGGATGCCATGGCGGTCTTCCAGCTCGGTGTACATGCCGGCGGGGCGGCCGAAGCGCTGCCAGCTGGTCTTCACCGCCAGCATCCTCTCACGCACGCGCAGCTCGCGCGTGACGATGCCCATGATCTCTTCATTGCCGCCATGCGAGTTGACGACGATCAGTTTCCTTACGCCTGCGCGGGCAACGGACAGGCCAAGCTCGGTCCAGGCATCGACCAGGGTGGCCGCCGGCAGGGTGAGCGTGCCCGGCGCCTGCAGATGCTCGTTCGACTTGCCGACCGTTTGGACCGGCAGGATGCGGATGTCGAGATCGCCGGGCAGGCGGGCGATGACCGTCTCCAGCATGCCGTTCATGATCGAGGTATCGGTTGATACAGGCAGATGGGGGCCGTGCTGCTCGATCGCCGCCACCGGCAGCACGGCAATCGTCGCCTCCGGATCGATCGCGGCGTATTCGGTGGTCCGGTAGTCGCCCCACCAAACGCGTCTGTTTGCAACGGTCATGTCATGCCTCTTGACTGTGAGGGAGACCTAGCGCGCCAAACGTCGTCTGTCGATCACCCAGCCGCAATCGCCTCGACCTCGACCTTGAACTCCGGCCGCGCAAAGCCTGACACGATCATCAGCGTCGAGGCGGGCGCGGGGCTGGCAAACAAGCGGTCGCGGACGTCCATATAGGGCCGCAGAAAGGCGCGGTCGGTGACGTAGGCGTTTATGCGCACGATGTCGCCTAGCCCCAGCCCGGCTTCAGCCAGAATCGCCGCTATGTTTTGAAAGCAGAGCTCGGCCTGCGCGCCGGCATCCTCGGGGATCTGGTCGTCCGCCGTGATGGCGACCTGACCGGAGCACAGAACCAGCCGCTTGCCTGGCGGCACCTCGACGCCGTGGCTGTAGCGGGCGAAAGGCGGCTTGATCGACTTCGGCGCGAGGTATCTGAACATGGCAATCTCCTGTCTGCGAGAGCAGCCTAAGACGTGACCGATAGTACGTTCAAGATGTGGTGCATGGCACAAGGGCGATTGTGGACAGGCGTCCAAAAAATAGGCACGATGCCTCCCGCACAGCATGACCCGTCCGGTGTTGGCAGTGACTGCCGCGCAAGCAGGCGGCCCGGGCGGTGGCATGTGTCTTGCTTCTTGGATCAATGGTGTCGAGCCCGGCGCGTGACGCTCCGGAGCCAACAAAGGGTGGTGTCGATGTACGGAAAACAGAAGATTTCAGCGCTTGCGGTCGCGCTGCTTGGAGCCGGCACGTTCGGCGCGGCAGCAAACGAGAAGGTCACCTTCGGCACCAACTGGCTGGCCGAGCCCGAGCATGGCGGCTACTACCAGGCCGTCGCCGACGGCACCTACGCTGCATGTGGCCTCGACGTGACGATTTCGCAGGGAGGTCCGCAGGTCAGCGGGCGGCCGCTGCTGCTGGCCGGCAAGCTCGATTTCTACATGGGCGGCAATCTGCTGTCGGCTTTCGACGCCGTCCAGCAGGGCATCCCGATGCGCGTCGTCGCCGCCGATTTCCAGAAGGACCCTCAAGTCATCATGTCCCACCCGGGGCAGGGGCTGGACAAGTGGGAGGATTTGAAGAACGCCGACCAGTACATTCTCGGCGACGAGGGCGTCCAGACCTTCTTCCAGTGGATGGTCATCGAACTCGGTTTCGATGCCGCCAAGCGCGTGCCCTACACCTACAACACCGCTCCATTCCTGGCCAACAAGAAGTCGATCCAGCAGGGTTACGTCACCTCGGAACCTTTTGCGGTCAAGAAGGAAGGCGGCTTCGTGCCCAACCAGTTCCTGCTCGCCGACTATGGCTGGGACACCTATTCGACGACGATCGAGGTGATGCAGGACACGATCGACAAGCGGCCGGAGGTGGTCCAGTGCTTCGTCGATGGCTCGGCCAAGGGCTGGTACAACTACCTCTACGGCGACAACAAGGCCGCCAACGAGATGATCAAGAAAGACAATCCCGACATGAGCGACGAGCAGATTGCCTTCTCGATCGAGCAGATGAAGAAGTTCGGCCTGGCCGATTCCGGCGACACCGAAAAGCTCGGCATCGGCGCCATGAACGAAGACCGGATCAAGAGCTTTTATGACAAGATGGTCAAGGCCAAGGTCACGCCCGAGGGCATCGATATCGAGAAGGCCTATACGCTGGCCTTCATCAACAAAGGTGTCGGAATCGAGCTGAAGAAGTAATCGTGAAGCTGGAAAAGATGGCGCAGGCGCCCATGACGGCATCGGGTGAAGGCCCGATGCTGCTGACGCTGCGCCATGTCGGCAAGGTGTTTTCCAATGGCGTGACTGCATTGAGCGACGTCGATCTCGCCATCCGCGAGGGCGATTTTGTCAGCCTGCTCGGTCCGTCCGGCTGCGGCAAGTCGACGGCGTTGAGGCTGATCGCGGGCCTGTCGACGCCGACATCCGGTCAACTCGACTGGGGCGGTTCGATCGACCGCGCCAATATCGGCTTCGTCTTCCAGGAACCGACGCTGCTGCCTTGGGCCGATGTCTTCGACAATGTCTGGCTGCCGCTCAGGCTGAAAGGCGTGTCGCGTGCCAAGGCGGCGCCGGTGGTGACGGAGATGCTGGAGCGGGTGCACCTGACCGGTTTCGAAAACGCCGTGCCGCGCGAGCTTTCCGGCGGCATGAAGATGCGCGTCTCGATCGCACGCGCCATGGTGACGAAGCCGCGCATTCTGTTGATGGACGAGCCGTTCGCGGCACTCGACGAGATCACCCGCTTCAAGCTCAACAACGACCTTCTGGAGCTGTGGCAGGACGAGCGCTTCACCGTCGTCTTCGTCACCCACAGCGTCTTCGAAAGCGTGTTCCTGTCAAACCGCGTCGTCGTCATGGCGGCGCGGCCGGGCCGCGTCCATGCCGAGCTTGCCATCCACGCCTCCTATCCGCGAGACGAGGTTTTCCGCACTTCGCCCGACTATGCCGCGCTCTGCCGCCAGGCCTCGGACATCCTGGTCAACGCCATCAACACATCAGCCGGACCGCACCATGACGGCCATTGACCAGAATGCCGCAACGCTCGACGCGGAAGAGGCGGGCCGCGTACGCCAGGAGCGGCTGGAGCGGATCGGCCGGTGGGTCTTGCCTTTGGCGATCATGATCCTGGCGATCTGGCTGTGGGACCGCATCTGCGTGTGGAACGCGATCCCGCAATATATTCTGCCGCGCCCGGGCGTGGTGCTGTGGACGCTCTATAGCGATGCCGGGCTCCTGTTCTCCGCGCTGCTGGTCACGTTGCGCATAACCTTTCTCAGCCTGCTGCTCGCGGTCGTCGGCGGCGTCGGACTGGCGGTGCTGTTTGCGCAATCGAAATGGGTGGAGATGTCGTTCTTTCCCTTCGCCATCGTGCTGCAGGTAACGCCGATCGTGGCGGTCTTCCCGCTCATCAACATCTATGTGGACAACCAGACGGTGAAGCTTTTGCTTTGCGCCTGGATCGTCGCGTTCTTCCCGATCCTGTCCAACACCACGCTCGGCCTCAATTCGGTCGACCGCAATCTGCGCGACATGTTCAAGCTCAACGGCGCGACGCGCTGGCAGCAATTGCGCTATCTCAGACTGCCGGCGGCCATGCCGTATTTTCTAGGAGGCTTGAAGATCGCCGGCGGTCTGTCGCTGATCGGCGCCGTGGTGGCCGAGTTCGTCGCCGGCGCGCAGGGGCAGTCGTCGGGGCTGGCGTCGCGCATCATCGAGGCCGGCTACCGCCTCAACGCGCCAAGGCTTTTCGCGGCGCTGATCCTGATCTCGCTCACCGGCATATTGATCTTCCTGGTGCTGTCGCTCGTGTCGCATCTCATCCTGCGCCGCTGGCACGAGAGCGCGCTGAAGCATGAGCGGTAGGGGGTTGGGTGACGTGATTGAGATGCTGGCGCGAAACACCCCCCTCTGGCCTGCCGGCCATCTCCCCCTCAAGGGGGGAGATTGGACGTCATCCGGGATTTCGCCAATTATCGACGTTGGAAGACGGGTGCTGTCGGAAAAGCTGCCAATCTCCCCCCTTGAGGGGGAGATGCCCGGCAGGGCAGAGGGGGGCGGTCCTTGATACCGACCTCTGGCTCGTACCATCTCACCAACGTCCGCCTTCACCGGTCGCTGACATCAGGTCTTGCCACCACTTACGATACTGACGGCTTCGCGCTGGCCGACATCGCCGTCGCCGACGGTAAGCTCTCCAGCATCGCCGCGCACAAGAAATCAAAAGCGCCAGCCACCGCCATCGACCTTGCCGGCCGCATCATCCTGCCGTGCTTCGTCGACTGCCACACCCATATCGACAAGGGCCAGATCTGGCCGCGCAAACCCAATCCCGACGGCAGTTTCATGGGCGCGCTCAATGCCACCGGCGCCGACCGTGCAGCGCGCTGGAGCGCCGAGGACGTGGCGCGGCGCATGGATTTCTCTTTGCGCTCGGCCTTCGCGCACGGCACCAAGGCGCTGCGCACGCATCTCGACAGCGTGCCGCCGCAGGAGGAGATCTCCTGGCCGGTGTTCGAGGCGATGCGGGAGAAATGGCGCGGTCGCATCGAACTGCAGGCGGCCTGCCTGCTCGGCATCGAAGGCGTGCGCGACAGCAAGTGGTTCGAGAAATTGGCCAAGCGCGTGGCTGCGGCCAAGGGCGTCCTCGGCGTCGTCACCTATATGGTGCCGGATCTCGAAGAGCTTCTCGACAAGGTGTTCGCCGAGGCGAACAAACACGGGCTCGATCTCGATTTCCACGCCGACGAGACCGACGACATCGCGGCGATCTCGCTGAAGAAGATTGCCGAGGCTGCACTCTGGAACGGTTTTGGGGGCAACATCCTGGTGGGACATTGCTGCTCGCTGGCGCGCCAGCCGGACCTCGACGTGCTCGATACGCTGGACAAGGTCGCCAAGGCGCGGCTGGCGGTGGTGTCGCTGCCAATGTGCAATCTCTATCTGCAGGACCGGCGCGCCGACCAGACCACGCCACGCTGGCGCGGCGTGACCTTGCTGCACGAGATGAAGGCGAGGGGCATTGCGGTCGCGGTCGCCTCCGACAACACCCGCGATCCTTTCTATGCCTATGGCGATCTCGACATGCTGGAGGTCTACCGCATGGCGACGCGCATCCTGCATTTCGACCATCCGGTCGGCGACTGGCCGCAGACGGTGGCGGCGACGCCGGCCAAGGTGATGCGGCTCGATGGTGTCGGGAAACTGGCAGCCGGTGGCAGCGCCGATTTCATCGTCTTCAAAGGGCGGAGCTGGACGGAATTGCTGTCGCGGCCCGAATCGGATCGCATCGTCGTGCGCAACGGCCGAGCGATCGACAGGCAATTGCCCGACTATGCCGAGCTCGACGAACTGATGGTGGAATGATGGATGTTTCGGCGCTCAAACGTGATCTCGACGGGATAAAGCTCGACGACAATCCGGCCATCGTCCAGCAGAAGAGCCGCGACTTCTACTGGTACAGCCCGGTGCTGAAGCAGCAGCTCGACCACGTCACCGGCGACCTGATCGTGACGCCCAGGAACGAGGCCGAACTGATCCGCGTGCTTACCGCTTGCCACCGTCATGGCGTTCCGGTGACGCCGCGCGGCAGCGGCACCGGCAATTACGGTCAGGCGATGCCGCTATCGGGCGGCGTGGTTTTGAACCTTGCCGAGATGAACGAGATCAAGGCCATAGCGCCGGGCCGCGTCGTCACCGGGCCGGGCGCGATCCTCGCCGACATCGACAGAGCGACGCGCGCGCATTCCGGGCAGGAACTGCGGCTGTCGCCGTCGACCTACAACACCGCCTCGATCGGCGGCTTCATCGCCGGCGGCTCGGGCGGCGTTGGCTCGATCAATTTCGGCGGTCTGCGTGATTTCGGCAATGTGCTGCGCCTGCGCGTCGTCACTATGGAGGCGGAGCCGAAGGCGCTCGAACTCGCCGGCGAGGACCTGCACAAGGTCACCCACGCCTATGGCACCAACGGCATCATCACCGAGGTCGAGATGCCGCTGACTGCAGCCTATGAATGGATCGACGTGATCGTCGGCTTCGACGCTTTCATGCCGGCAGCCCGCTACGGCAACGCGCTGGCACGCCAGGACGGCATCCTGACCAAGCTGATCACGCCGATCGCCGCGCCCGTGCCGCAGCTCTATTTCAAGCGCCACCAGAAGTTCTTCCGGGACGGGCAAAGCATCTGCGTCGTCATGGTTGCCCGGCATGGGCTAGACGCGTTCCTCGCCTTCACCCGCCGCGCCGGCGGCGAAGTCATCTTCAATGCGGCGACGGCAACGGACGAAGAGAAAAAGGGCCTGCCGCCGGGCTTCGAACTGGCGTGGAACCACACCACGCTCAGGGCACTGCGGGTCGATCCCGCGATCACCTATCTGCAATCGCTCTATCCGTTTCCCAACCAGCTGGCGCTGGTGGAGAAGATGGACGCGATGTTTCCGAACGAGGTCTTTTCGCATCTCGAATTCGTGCGCCTCGACGGCAACATCACCTGCTTCGGCCTGCCGCTGGTGAAATTCACCACCGAGGCGCGGCTCAACGAAATCATCCGGCTGCATGAGGAGAACGGCTGCCCGATCTTCAACCCGCACCGCTACACGCTGGAAGAGGGCGGCATGAAGCAGACGGATGAAATCCAGCTCGCCTTCAAGCGCGAGACCGATCCGCAAGGCCTGCTCAATCCCGGCAAGATGATCGCCTGGGAAAATCCGGATTACGACTATCGCTCGGGCCGGACTTTTTTGTTCAAGGGTTTGCAGACAGCAGAATGAGCAGAGGTTTGAGCTTGAGCACCCCCCTCTGTCCTGCCGGCACAGGCCCTACGCTGCCGCTTCGGGCGTTCGTCGTTTGGAAAGCCAAGCAATTGGCTTCCCATCGGCTTCGCCGACCACTTCTCACCCCCCGCAAGGGGGGAGATTGGCAGCCTGAACGCCGCGGCCAATCTGACACGCTGACAATTAGTGAAAGCGATGCGGCAGTCCGATCTCCCCCCTTGCGGGGGAGATGCCCGGCAGGGCAGAGGGGGGTGCCTCGCGCCCACCTCGCAAGCATTTCCCCATGAAAGTCCTCGTCCTCTACGCACACCCGGTGGAGACCAGCTTCAATGCAGGCCTGCACCGCACGATCGTCGAGCGGCTGACGGCCGCCGGCCATGAGGTCGACGATTGCGATCTCTATGCAGAGGATTTCGACCCCAGGCTGACGCGCGGGGAGAGGCTGGATTATCATAACCAACGCAGCCCTGCGGACCCGGCCGCGCCCTATGTCGAGCGGCTGCTCAAGGCCGAGGCGCTGGTGCTGTCATATCCCGTCTGGAACTACGGCTTCCCGGCCATCCTGAAAGGCTTTTTCGACCGCGTGTTTCTGCCCGGCGTGTCGTTCAAATTGGTCGACGGCAAGGCGCAGCCTTCGCTCCACAACATCCGCAAGCTGACCGCCGTCACCACCTATGGCGGCAGCCGCTTCCGCGCCATGCTGATGGGCGATCCGCCACGCAGATTGGTCAAGCGGATGCTGCGCGCGACGATCAGGCCCGGCGCCTCGGTGTCCTACCTCGCTCATTATTCGATGAACCTGTCGACCGACGAGACGCGGGCAGCCTTCATGGCCAAGGTCGCGGCCGGGATGGATGAATTCTGATGCGCGTGCTGGTGGTCTATTGCCATCCGGTGCCCGAAAGCTTTTGCGCCGCCATCAGAGATGCCGCAGTCGATGTGCTGAAGGCACGCGGCTGGGAGGTGCGGCTGCTCGACCTCTATGCGGAGAAATTCGATCCGGTGATGGGCTGCGAAGAGCGACGCGCCTACAATGAGCGGGCGCCGGAGGATCCGGCCCTAAAACCGCATTTCGAGCATCTCGCCTGGGCTGAGGCGATCCTGTTCATCTATCCGACCTGGTGGTACGGGCTGCCGGCCATGCTGAAGGGCTGGCTCGACCGGGTCTGGGCGACCGATGTCGCCTTCAAGCTGGGCAAGGGGCGCATCACGTCGCTGATGACACATGTCACCAGGGTCGGCGTCATTACCACCTGCGGCGCGCCGACCTGGTGGAGCGTCGTCGTCGGCCAGCCCGGCCGCAAGACCTTGCTGCGCGGTATGCGCGCGCTGTGCGCCCGCCGCTGCCGGACGTTTTTCCTGGCGCACTACCTGATGGACGCCTCGACGCCAAGGACGAGGGCGGCGTTTCTGGTGAAAGTGCGGGCGAAGCTGGAGCGGTTTTGAGCTTCTTCACCCTCGCCCTTGTGGGGAGGGTCGCGCAGCAAATGCCGCAAGGCGGCATTTGCGAAGCGGGGTGGGGGGTCTCGTAGGGCGCACCCCCACCCCGGCTCGCAATCGCCGCTTCGCTCCGACTGCGAGCCGACCCTCCCGACAAGGGGGAGGGTAAAAAGGTGCTACATCCTCGTCCGTTCCGCCTTGGGATCGTACATCGGCTTCAGCGATGCTTCCGCCGCAAAACGCTCGCCGGCGATCTCGATCTCGTAGGACGAGGCCAGCACATCCGCCTCGCTCTCGCCCTGGCAGGGCACATAGCCCAGTCCGATCGCGCCGCCGAGATGGTGGCCGTAATTCCCCGATGTGATCGGGCCGACGATCTTGCCGTCGCGCAGGATCGCCTCGTTGTGGAAGAGCAGGGGTTCAGGGTCTTTCAAACGGAACTGCACCAGCCGGCGCGACAGGCCGGCTTCTTTTCTCTTCAGCACCGCATCGCGGCCGATGAACTCGCCCTTGGCGGTTTTGACCGCAAAGCCGAGGCCGGCCTCCAGCACATTGTCCTCGTCGGTGATGTCGTGGCCGAAATGCCGAAACGCCTTTTCGAGGCGACAGGAATCCAGCGTGTGCAGGCCGCAAAGTTTCAGGCCGACATCGCCGCCGGCCTCGTCGATCGCCTCGAAGACATGAGCCGCCTGGTCGGTCGAGACATAAAGTTCCCAGCCGAGTTCGCCGACATAGGTGACGCGGTGGGCACGGGCGAGGCCCATGCCGATCTCGATCTCCTGGAAGGTGCCGAATGGATTGTTGTCGTTGGAGAAATCGTTGGGGCTGACTTTCTGGATCAGCTTTCGCGCATCCGGACCCATCAGGCAGAGCACGGCCTCAGCTGCCGTGACATCGGTGATGACTACGAATTCATCCCCGACATGCCGGCGCAGCCAGGCGAGGTCGCGTTGCAGCGTCGCGCCCGGCACGACGAGGAAGTAGGCGGTCTCAGATAGCCGCGACACCGTGAGGTCGCTTTCGATACCGCCGCGCTGGTTGAGCATCTGGGTGTAGACGATCTTGCCCGGCGCCACGTCCATATCGTTGGCGCACAGCCTTTGCAGGAAGGCACAGGCGTCGCGGCCTTCGACACGGATCTTGCCGAACGAGGTCATGTCGAACAGGCCGACCTTGTTGCGGACCGCCAGGTGCTCCTCGCGCTGGTTGTCGAACCAGTTCTGCCGCTTCCAGGAATAGCGGTATTCGCGCTCCTGCCCCTCTCGCGCAAACCAGTTGGCGCGCTCCCAGCCGGCGACTTCGCCGAACACGGCGCCGCGCGCCTTCAGCTGTTCGTGCAGGGGCGAGCGCCTGACATTTCTGGACGTTGCCATCTGCCGGTAGGGGAAGTGATCCGCATAGAGCAGGCCGAGTGTTTCGGAGACACGCTCCTTGAGATACCTACGGTTCTTCTGGAATGGCTGGGCGCGGCGGATGTCGACTTCCCAGAGGTCGAAGGGCGCTTCGCCGTCATTGATCCACTGCGCCAGCGCCATGCCGGCGCCGCCGGACGAGACGATGCCGATGGAATTGTAGCCGGTCGCCATCCAGTAGCCCGACAGCTCCGGCGCTTCGCCGAGATAGTAGCGGTCGTCGGGGGTAAAGCTTTCGGGGCCGTTGAAGAAGGTGTGAATGCCGGCGGTTGCCAGCATCGGCATGCGATTGACGCCCATTTCGAGGATCGGCTCGAAATGCTCCATGTCCTCCGGCAACTGGTCGAAGCAGAAATCCTCGCTTATGCCGTCCATGCCCCAGGGCTTGGCCACCGGCTCGAAGGCGCCGAGCATCATCTTGCCGGCGTCTTCCTTGTAGTAGGCGCATTCATCGGGAACGCGCAGCACCGGTAGACGACCGAGCCCGGGGATCGGCTCGGTGACGAGATAAAAATGTTCGCAGGCATGCAGCGGGATGGTGACGCCGTTCTGGGCGCCGAGCTCGCGCGCCCACATGCCGGCGCAGTTGACGACGATGTCGGCCTCGATCGTGCCCTGGTCGTCGCCTTGCGCCCACGACACACCGGTGACGCGACCGGCCTTGGTATGGACCTTGGTGACCTTCACATTCTCGACGATGGCGGCGCCACGCTGGCGGGCGCCCTTGGCCAGCGCCATGGCGATGTTGGCCGGATCGCACTGGCCGTCGAGCGGCAGATGCACGGCGCCGACCACGTCGGACACGTTGAGATGCGGGTACATCTCCTTGACTTCACCAGGCGAAATCTCGCGCACATCGACATCGAAGGCGCGGGCGAGCGAGGCCTGCCGGTAAATCTCGTGCTTGCGCTCCTCGGTCAGCGCCACGGTGATCGAGCCGACCTGGCGCATGCCGGTGCCGACTTCCGTTTCGGCTTCCAGCTTGACGTAGAGGTCGGCCGAATATTTAGCCAGCCGCGTCATGTTCTGCGAGCCGCGCAGCTGGCCGATCAGGCCGGCGGCGTGCCAGGTCGTACCCGAGGTCAGCTGCTTGCGTTCCAGCAGCACGATGTCGGTCCAGCCGAGCTTGGCCAGGTGGTAGGCGACCGAACAGCCGGAGACACCGCCGCCGATAATAACCGCGCGGGCCTTGGTGGGAATGCTTCTGGTCATGCGGCCTCGCGGCGATAGCCGGATGCGAAGCGGCGCAGGCGTTTTGCGGCTTCCTGAAGCACCGGTTCCGGTTGGCAGAGGCTGATGCGGATGTGGCCGGCAGCGGCCTTGCCGAAGCTGGAACCCGGCATGACGCCGACACTCTCCTGGTCGAGAAAGGCCCAGGCGAATTTCTCGTCGTCGGGCTCGACGGCGGAGATGTCGAGCATGACATACATGCCGCCCTCCGAGCCGTGCACGCTGATATTGTTCATGCCGCGCACGGCGTCGAGCAGGACGGTGCGGCGCGCCGCATAGCGTTCGGCGATCTCTTTCACGCCATAGCGGTTCTCCAGCGCCTCGGCGCAGGCGATCGAGATGAAGGCCGGCAGGCCGTAGGTCGTCACCAGATTGAGATTGGTCAACAGCGTGATCATCTGCGTCGGGCCGGTCAGCCAGCCCATGCGCCAGCCGGTCATGCCGTGGCTCTTGGACATCGAATTGATGACCAGCGTGCGCTCGGCCATGCCGGGCAGGCCGCGCGGCGAGATGTGCTCGCCGCCGCCGAGCGTCCAGTAGACCTCGTCCGACAGCAGCCAGAGATCGTGCTCGCGGCAGATCTCGGCCAGCTCTTCCAGACGCTCACGCGAATAGACGGCGCCGGTCGGGTTGTTCGGCGTGTTGATCAAAATGGCGCGCGTGTTGGGCTTGAGCGCCGCGCGGATCATCTCGGCGTGCGGCTGGAAACCGTCTCCGGCCGGCGTCTCGACGACGGTGAAGCTGGCGCCGGCGGCGCTGAAGGTGTTGGGATAAGTCGCGTAGTAGGGCGCCACCACGATAGCGTGGTCGCCCTGGTCGAGAACGGCCTGCACCGCCGCGTAAAGGGCGGCCTGACCGCCCGGCGTGGCGATCACCTGGTCGGGGCTCGTCTCGACCCCGGTGCAGGCGGTCGAGGCCGCCGCCATCGCCCTGCGCAGGCGCGGAACGCCGGGAAGCGGGGTGTAGTGGTGGTTGCTGCCGCGAACCGCCGTCACGCAGGCTTCGATGGTCTGGCTCGGCGTATCGAAATCATGGTCGCCGACCGACAGCATGATGATGTCCTGGCCCGCCTCCTTGCGGGCCCATGCCTCGGTGTGGACCTCCCAGCCATCCTTGCCCGAAGGCACGATGCCGGAAATGCGCGATGACGGTCTGGGCATCAGGATACTCCCGAGATTTCGTGGCCGGCCTGTTCGAGCCAGTCGCGCAAGGCGGCGATGTGGGCAGGGCCGACTTCGCAGCAGCCGCCGACGATGGTGGCGCCAGCGGCGACCCAGCCGAGCGCCTGGTCGGCATAGGCATCCGGATCAAGGTCGTGGCGTGCGTGCAGCACTTCGACCGTTCCGCCATGCTTGAGCGCTTCGACAGAGGTGAAGCCATTGGCATAGGCGCCGACCGGGCCGCCGAGAGCAATCAATTCGGGCAGTGCCGCGGCGATAGCTTCTGGCCGGCAGCAATTCACCAGGCGCGCTGCAACCGTCAGGCCGTCGAGGGCGTCCGCCGCTGCCGCTATTGTTTCGCCGCTGCGCAGCCGCGGCGCGCCGTGATCGGCGAGAGTCCAAGACACCCAGACAGGTTTGCCGCTTTCCGACGCAGCGGTAACGGCCGCACGGCCTTCCTCGGCTGAGGCCATGGTCTCGCACAGGAACAGGTCGACGCCATCGGCCTGCTCGGCGACGATGCGGCGATAGATGTCCAGCGTCTCCTGGAACGATATGGCCAGCGCCGGCGCATAGCTGCCGAACAGCGGTGACAGGCAGCCGGCGATCGCTGCATCGCCTGCCTCGTCGCGTGCCTGTCTTGCCAATTCGATGCCGCGCTTCTGCAAGGGCTTGAAGAGATCTTCTGCTCCTTCCCGCGCGAGCCGCTCCGGCGTTGCCGAATAGGTGTTGATGGTGATGACGCGAGCGCCGGCCCGGATGAATTCGGCATGCAGGCCACGCACCAGATCCGGCTCGTCGATCAGCACCCTGGCCGACCAGAGCGGCGTCGGCTCGGAGCTGCTGCGGCGGACCAGTTCCTGGCCCATGCCGCCATCGGTGAGAATGACTTTCTTCATGCTCTCAGTCTTTCGTTTTTCGGATCCCACAGCGGCTCGTCTTTCTGCACGACCGCCCTGAAACGATCGCCAAAAATTTCAATCTCGATCGCGGTATCGGGTTCAGCCAGGTCGGCGCGCAGCATGCCGAGCGCGATCGATTTGTCGATGCGATGCCCCCATCCGCCGGACGTCGTCTCGCCGACGATCTTGCCGTCATGCCAGAGCGTCGACACGGACGGCGCGTCGCAATCGCCTGGGTTTTCGACCACCAGCGTGACGAAGCGCTTCTTCACGCCTTGCTGCTTTTCGTTCTGCAGGGCTGCCTTGCCGCGGAAGTCGGGCTTGTCCCATTTGACGAAGCGCTCGAGCCCGCCCTGCAGGACCGTATAGTCGGTCGACAGGTCGCCCTTCCAGGTCCGGTAGCCCTTTTCGAGGCGCAGCGAATCCAGCGCGTACATGCCGAACGGTTTCAGACCGTGTTTTTGTCCCGCCGTCCAGACGTCGTCGAAGATGGCGGCGGTGTCTCCCACCTTGGTGTGGATTTCCCAGCCGAGTTCGCCGGCGAAGGATACCCGCACCAGCTTCGCCCAGCGGCCGGCGATGGTGGTTTCCTGATGCGTCAGCCAGGGCAGCGAGAGATCCGCGCCACAGACCTCGGCCAGGATCTTGCGCGAACTGGGGCCGGCGAGGATTTGCGTCGAATAGTCTTCGGTTCTGTCAGTGAGGGTGAAAGCCGCGTCCTTCGGCAGGCGCGACTTCAGCCATTCGAAATCGTGCCACTGCGCTACCGCCGCGGTGATCAGCGTCATCTGCTCTTCGCCATGGCGCACCACCGACATCTCGGTGACGATGCGGCCCTTGTCGTCGGCGAAATAGGCGAGGCCGATGCGGCCGGGCTTGGGCACCAGGCCGGTGACCTGCAGCGCCAGCCATTCGGCTGCGCCAGGACCTTCGAGGTTGAAGCGCGAGAAGCCGGGCAGGTCCAGAATGCCGGCGGCGTCGCGCACCGCCAGGCATTCTTCGCGCACGCGGTGCTGCCACGGCCCGTCGCGGCGGAAGGTGAGTGTTGCTTCTTCCGACGTGTCGTCACCGGGTTGCGCATACCAGGTGGCACGCTCCCAGCCATTATAGGCGTCGAACTGGGCGCCGAGCGCCTTGATGCGATCGTGAATCGGCGACAGCTTGCGGTCGCGCCCGGCCGGCCAGGCATGGCGCGGGAACTGGATGGCGTATTCGTTGCCGTAGATCTCCATGCCCTTGGCGACGCTATAGTCGGGGGCGGCCGCAAAGCTGGTGAAACGGCGCGGATCGCAAGACCACATGTCCCATTCGGTCTGGCCCTGCGTAACCCATTCGGCCAGCACCTTGCCGGCGCCGCCGCCCTGGGCGATGCCGAAGGTGAAGACACAGGCCTCGAACGCGTTGGGAACGCCGGGCATCGGACCGATCAGCGGATTGCCGTCCGGCGCGTAAGGGATCGGCCCGTTGATCACCTTGGACAGGCCGGCAGTGCCCAGGATCGGCACGCGGGCGACGGCATCGGCAAGGTAGTGCTCGAGACGGTCGAGATCGTCGGGGAATAGCTGGAAGGAAAAATCCTCCGGCATCGGGTCGTTGTGGGTCGCCCAATGCGCGCGGCAATTGCGCTCATAGGGGCCGAGATTCATGCCGTTCTTTTCCTGGCGCAGATAGTAGGAGGTGTCGACGTCGCGCAGCAGCGGCAGTTTCTTGCCCTGCTCCTTCGACCAGGCCACCAGTTCGGGGATTTCCTCGAACAAGATGTACTGATGGCTCATCACCATCATCGGGACGTCGCGGCCGAACATTTTGCCGACTTCCGCGGCTCGGTAGCCGGCGGCGTTGACGACGATCTCGCAACGGATCTCGCCTTGCGGCGTCTCGACAACCCATTCGTCGTTCTCGCGGCGCACGCCCGTGGTTGGGCAGAAGCGGATGATCTTTGCCCCCATGTCGCGCGCACCCTTGGCAAGTGCCTGCGTCAGCTGCGCGGGGTCGATGTCGCCGTCGTTCGGATCGTAGAGCGCGCCTTTCAATTCATGCGTCTCGATGAAGGGATAGCGGCGCTTGATCTCGTCGGGGCCGACGATGTCGATGTCCATGCCCTGGTAGCGGCCCATGCCCTTGGCGCGCTGGAACTCCTGCATGCGCTCCTTCGTGTGGGCGAGGCGGAGCGAGCCGGTAACGTGGTAGTTCATGGGATAGTCGACGGCATCAGCCAAGCCGCGATAGAGCTCGGTCGAATAGCGCTGCATGTTCATCAGCGACCAGGACGACGAGAAGGTCGGCACATTGCCGGCGGCATGCCAGGTCGAGCCCGATGTCAGCTCGTTCTTTTCAAGCAGCACGCAATCGGTCCAGCCCGCCTTGCAAAGGTGGTAGAGCGAGGAGGTGCCGACGACACCGCCTCCGATGATCACCACGCGTGCCGTGGTCGGCAAACCGGCCATATTCTTCTCCCAAACCTGAAGCGCGCTGCGCTTCTATCTTTTTGCTTGATGCATGTCGTTTCCCAAACCGCTGCACACTTTGGGCGACATGCATTCAATAAACAGGCGGCGAAACCACCCAGATGACCACGGCCGGCTCGCTGCCGGGATTGCGCCAGCGGTACGGCTTGCGCTCGAAGCGGAAGGAATCGCCTTCGACAAGACGGTGCCAGACGCCGGCGATCTCGATCTCGAAAATGCCAGAGGCGATGTAGCCGGCTTCCTCGGTCGGCCGCAGCTGCTCGCTCTTCATCTCGGCGCCCGGCGCGAAGATCGAACGCACCATCTCGAAACTACCGCCGAGATCGGGCGACAGAAGCTCCTCCACCAGGCCGGATTCGCTTGTGCCAAGCGTGCGCCGGCTGCCGGCGCGCACGATGACGCCGCGCTCCTTTTCGATCGGCACGTCGTGGCTGAAGAACAGGCTGAGCGGCACGCCGAATAGATCGGCGAAGGCCCTGAGGTCGCCGAGCGAAGGAATCGACAGGCCGCGCTCGACCTGGCTGACCCAGCCGACAGAGCGGCCAAGCTTCAGCGCGATCTCAGCCAGCGTCAGACCACGCGCCTTGCGCAGCGCACGGATGTCGCTCGCCAGCAGGCGCTCGTCAGGTCCCTGCAATGTTTTGGGAATAGCTGGGGCCAAAACGCTCACTTGATGAAAATCTGAAAATGAATTTCATGAGAGCTCATGTCCGTGAAAAAATCAAGCGGATTTTCATGGGCACACAAGATTTGCTTGCGCCATTTTGGCGGTTCATGCAAAGGCTCTGGCACGAGCGGCGGGTGTGGGAATGCGGGTCGGCGACCAAGGATTGAAATCTGCGCAAGGTCTTCTCCGATAGCCGGTTCGGCTTTCGAAGTGTGCGCAAAGGGACGGCCCATGCTGGAAAAAAACGGCCTGGCAGCGCATAACGCCGCTGTTGTCGACGAGGCGATCATCTCGCGCCGTTCAGTGCGCGCCTTCCTGCCCGACATGGTCGATGACGAGACGATCCGAGCCATTCTCGGCGTCGCCTCGCGCGCGCCTTCGGGCACCAATATGCAGCCTTGGCGGGTCTATGTCGTCAAGGGCGAGGTCAAGCAGCAGATCACCGATGCCATCCTGAATTCCGGTATCCGCGCCGAAAAGGCCGATTGGGACGAGTATCGCTATTACCCCACCCAGTTCTTCGAGCCGTATCTCACCCGCCGCCGCGCCAACGGTTTCGGGCTCTATGGGGCACTCGGCATCGGCCGCCGCGAGGTCGACAAGATGCGCGCCCAGCACGACCGCAACTTCGTCTTCTTCGACGCGCCGGTCGGCATGATCTTCACCATCGACCGGCGGCTGAACCAGGGCTCGTGGATCGACTACGGAATGTTCCTGCAGAACATCATGGTGGCGGCGCGAGGCAGGGGCCTGCACACCTGCCCGCAGGCCGCCTTCGCGCCCTATCACCGGCAGATCCGGCCGGTGCTCAACATCCCCGACGAGGAGATCGTCGTCTGCGGCATGGCGCTCGGCCTCGAGGATACGTCGAAACCCGAAAACGACTTCCGCACCGACCGCGTGCCGCTGGAAGAGTGGGTGACGTTCAGCGGATAGGGCTCGGCTACCGGGGCCTCATTCCACGTTCATCTGCGCGCCATGGCCGCTGACATGGGCGCCGTCCTGCGGTGTCAGTCTGAGATAGGCGATCAGCGCGCACAACGTGATGACGCCCTCGACCACGAACAGGATGCGGAAATCGTTGGTCACCGCCGGCCTGCCGCCAGCCAGGAACGACAACAGCGCCGCCGCCAGGCCGACGCTGATCGCCACCCCCAACTGCCACAGTATGTAGTAGAGCGCGCTGAAGCGGGCGAGCTGGTCGGGCGCGATGTCGGAATAGGCGAGATTGCCGGTCGAAGCCCACTGCGCCGAGCGCAGAACGCCGAAGGCAAAGATATAGACGAGCACGATCCAGACCGGCGTTGTCGCGTCAATCAAGGCGAAGCCCGCTACCATGGCAGCAACGATCGGCGTGTTGACGACCAGCACGCGGCGAAAGCCGAAACGGTTGAGCAGGCGCGGCATGAAGACACGCATGATCAGCGAGCCGATTGCGGCGACGAAAGTCAGCGATCCCGCCTGCACCGCGCTCATGCCGAAGCCGAGCTGGAACATCAGCGGCAAAAGGAAAACGACCGAGCTCAGGCCGATCGTGTCCAGCCCACCACCGGTGAGGAATGAGATGCGAAAGGTGCGGATGTGCAGGAGTTTCAGGTCAAGCAAGGGGTTGCGGGCGCGCAGGCAGTAGAAGGAGGCAAGCGTCAGGATGACGATCGCCAGCGCCAGCTCGGCCGCGATCATGCTGCCGGCAGCGTCTTTGGCCGCAAGCGAATCCATGCCGAAGACCAGCAGGACCATGCCGCCGCCGACCAGCAGGAAGCCCGGAAAATCGAACTGCGTGCGCACCGGTTTGGTAACCGTCGGAAACAGCGAGGCGGCAAGAACGGCCGCCGCCAGCGCGAACGGCACGTTGATGAAGAAGATCCAGCGCCATGAAATGTAAGTCGTCAGCGCGCCGCCGACGAGCGGGCCGACCAGCGGTCCGGACTGGCCGGCCAGTGAGATATACATGTTGATTTTCAGCGTGCGGCTGCGCGGGAAGGTCGACAGGATGACGACCTGGCCGAGCGTCCCCATCAAGGCGCCGCCGAAGCCTTGCAGCGCGCGGGCGCCGACCAGCGTCCAGATGTCGTTGGACAATCCGCACAGCGCCGATGACGCGGCGAACACCAGCAAGGCGAAGCAGTAAACGTTGCGCAGGCCGAAGCGGTCGGCGGCCCAGCCGCCGAGCGGCATCGAGATGATCAGGCTGGCGACATAGACGGTGATCAACAGACCGAGCTGGCTCGGCGGCCGGCCGAGGCTGTCGCTGATACCGGGCAGGGCGGTGACCACGACATTCTGGTCGAGGCTGGTCATGAACACGCCGCAGGCGACCGTCAGCGGCAGCAGGAGCAAGGCTCTAGCCGACACATCGGCGCGATCCGTGGCGCCGGCGGATAGTTCTGCGGTCATGGGGATGTTCGAACCAAACGACGATGCCGACTATGAGACGGGATCTTTTTAATCCCCTGGGCCGGTTGGGCCACGTTCCCCACCATGGGCTTCCATTGGAGCATTCTCTAGCGGCAGAACCGGCTGGCCTTGAGGCCAGAACGGCTGTCGGCCCTACTGAACCTCGTAGCCGACCTCCTCGCTGGCATGGCAGAGCGCCTTCCAGAACGAGCGGGCGAAGGAGCGGAAGACATAGATGTCGAACTGGTCGGCGCCGGTGCGCTGGATCTGCGCAAAGACGTCGTGATGGGTGGTCGAACGGCCGGAGCCTATGGGGAAGGCGGGCAGCGCAAAGTCGATGGCGAAGAATTTCGCCAGCACCCATTCGGCCTTAGGGCCGGCGATGCGGATAGCGGTGCGGCCATTCGACAGGTCGGTGATCGTGCCGATTGCCGGGGTTACGTCCCCGGCAAAACGCGCCGCCAGGCCCTCGGCATCGTCGACGACCGTGAATTTTCCAGGCGCGAAACCGAACACGGCCTTGCCGAACTTGGCGAGACCGCCGCCGGCACCGTCGGGCAAAGCGAGCCCGGTGACCTTGCCGATCGCCTCGATCAGCTGCTTTTCCGCGCCCGGCCATGCGGCCAGTTGCAGGATCGAGCCTGGCCTGATTTCGGTCAAGATGACATCGACGCCATGCTCGAAATTGCCGTGCGAACCCCGATGGAACACCGGCTCGAGCGGCGAGAGGCGCTCGGGTGATTGGCGTTCGGTTGATTGGCGCTCAGCCATGCATGCGGCTCCCGTCCGGGTCGTAGAAATGGTTGGAGACGATTTCGACCGGCCCGAACCGGTTGCGCAGCGGATCGGAGACAAACGCGCGGGTGCCATGGCGCGCCTTGCCGCCTTCGACCAGGGCCAGCGCGATGTGCTTGCCCAGCGCCGGCGAATAGCAGCAGGCGGTGATGTGGCCGATGGAATCGTGCGGATTGGCTTCGTCCAGTTCCTCGACGAGGTGGGCGCCGCCATTGAACGGCCGGTTGTCGAGCGAGACGAGGCCGACCAGCTGCAGCCGCTCGGCCGCGATCAGGCCTTCGCGGTCCATCATCGCCGAGCCGATGAACGGCTTCTTCTTCGACAGCATCCAGTCGAGATGCAGGTCGCGCGCCGTGGCGCGGCCGTCGATCTCCGCGCCGGTGACATGGCCCTTTTCGATGCGCATCGTGCCCAACGCCTCCAGCCCGTAGGTGACCAGGCCGAACGGCTTGCCGGCTTCGACAAGGGCTTGCCAGACATGGGTGCCGTAGCCGGCGCCGCAATAGACCTCGAAGGCCATTTCTCCGGAGAAGGACAGCCGGCAAATCATCACCGGCACGCCTGATATCTCGCCGCGCACGATGCCCATGAAGGGCAGGGCTGTGTTGTCGACCGCGGTGCCGGTGACACAGGCGGCGAGGATGGCCCGCGCCTTCGGCCCGCCGATGGCCGCGCCCGCCCATTCGTCGGTTACCGAGGTGACATGCACTTTGAGTTCCGGCCAGATGACGTCGAGGAAATATTCCAGATGCTGCATCACCTTGCCGGCGTTGGCCGTGGTGGTCGTCATCAGGAAATCCTGTTCGCCAAGCCGCCATGTGGTGCCGTCGTCGAAGGCCAGCCCATCCTCGCGCAGCATCAGGCCGTAGCGGGCCTTGCCGACGGGGAGGGTAGAAAACATGTTGGTGTAGACGCGGTCGAGGAATTCGCCCGCATCCGGCCCCTGAACGGCGATCTTGCCCAGCGTCGAGACGTCGACGATGCCGGCGCTTTCGCGCGTCGCCCTGGCTTCACGGACATAAGCCTGCTCGACCGTCTCGCCGGCAAGGCCGTAGATCATTGGTCGATACCAGAGGCCAGCGGAATACATCGTTGCGCCATTGGCGAGGTGCCAGTCATGCATGGGCGTCAGGCGCTCGGGTTTCAGATCGCCGAAGCGTTCGGCGGCAAGCGAGCCGATCGACACCGCGGAATAGGGCGGGCGGAAGCGCGTCGTTCCGACTTCGGGGATCGGTTTGCCCAACGCCTCGGCCATGATGGCGAGGCCCGGAACGTTGGAGTTCTTGCCCTGGTCGGTCGCCATGCCGAGCGTGGTGTAGCGCTTCAGGTGCTCGACCGAGACGAAGCCTTCGCGATGCGCCAGCCGCACGTCCTCGGCGGTGACATCATGCTGGAAGTCGACGAAGCTTTTGCCTTTCGCCTTGATCTCGAACACCGGGGCCGGATCTGGGTTTCCCGGGGCTGCTTCGACATCCGGCAAGGCTGCCGGCGCAGCCGCTCCGCCCGCTGCGGACAGGCCGGCTGCGCGGCCCTCAGTGATCGCTTCGATGGTCGAGAAGCTGCCGTTGAAAGCACCCGCACCAATCCATTGCTGATTTGGCCAGCGCTGTTGCGTTTGCTTTGGCGGCAGGAAGGCCTGGCGGGCAGGATTCCACTCGGCTCTCGCGCCAGCCTGGCTGGCGAGGTGGATGGTCGGCGACCAGCCGCCCGACATCAGCAGGCTATCGGCGTGGATGCTGCGGGCGTCACCGCTGAGCGCGCCCGAATTCATGTCGAAGCGCTGCACCTTGAGGCCGGAGAGCGCCTTGCCGCCTTCGGTGGCGACCACGGCATGGCCGGAGAGGATTTCGGCTTCGGCCTCGGTGGCGAGGCTGCGCATTTCGGCCGAAAGCTCGGGGCGCACATCGACGATTGCGACAATAGCCGCCCCGGCCTTCCTCAGCGCCAGCGCCGAGCGATAGGCGCTGTCATTGTTGGTGAACAGCGCGATCCTGTCGCCGGGCAGCACGCCATAATCGTTAGCATAGCGCTCGGCGGCATGCGCCAGCATGACGCCCGGCCGGTCATTGCCGGGGAACACAAGCGGCCGCTCGAAAGAGCCGGTGGCCAGCACCACCGTCTTGGCGCGGATCGCCCAGTAGCGATGGCGCGGCTCGCCCTTGCCGGGCGTTTCCTTGTGGTCGGTGACGCGCTCGAGCGCGGCTAGCGTGTTGCCGTCGTAATAGCCCCACACCGTGGTGCGCGGCAGCAGGCGGACCGTGTCATGTCCTTCGAGCTGGCTGACGGCGCGCGCCGCCCAGTCGGCGGCCGGCGCGCCGTCGATGGCCTCGCCGGACCAGTTGGCCGAGCCGCCGAAACGCGGCTCGAGTTCGGCCAGGATGACGCGCGCGCCCTGGTCGGCAGCGGCCTTGGCGGCTGACAGGCCGGCCGGGCCGGAGCCGACCACCAGCACGTCGCAAAACGCGTTCATGCGCTCGTAGCGCGAGGTGTCGGCGGCAATACCGGCGCGGCCCAGGCCGGCGGCGCGGCGGATGAAATGCTCGCAGAACATCCAGAAGCGGGTGCCTTTCAGGGGGCCGAAGACAGGGCCCATGAAGGTCTTGTAGTAGAAGCCGGCGGCCAGGATCTTGCCGCCGAGCTGGTTGACGGCGTTGATGTCCCAGGCGAGCGAGGGAAAGCGGTTCTGGCTGACGGCCACCAGCCCGTCATAGATCTCGACCATGGTTGCGGCGATGTTGGGCTCGCGCACTTCGCCGCGCAGCACCGTCACCAGCGCGTTCGGTTCCTCGACGCCGGCCGAGAGCAGGCCGCGCGGGCGGTGGTATTTGAATGAGCGGCCGAAAAGCGTGACGCCGTTAGCAAGCAGCGCCGAGGCCAGCGTGTCGCCGGCATGGCCGGTGTAGGGCGTGCCGTCGAAGGTGAAGCGGATGGTGCGCAGCCGGTCGACGCGGCCGCCGGTCTCGGTGCGGCGCGGGCTCACGACTTGCCTCCGGCTTTGTGCCGGGCGGCGGCATTGTGGTCGCCGCGGGCGAAACCGGTGCTGGAAATCTCATGCGTGACCGTGTTGCGCACCATCCTCAGATGGGTGCGGCAGCCGCCCGAATGCTGCCAGATCTCATTGTGGTCGCCGGCCGGGTTCAGCCGATCGTAGACATAGGCGTTCCAGGCGTCGAGGTCCTGCGAGTTGGGCTGCGGGCGCTCGCGGTTGCCGTCGCCCTGATAGGTGAACTCGATGACGTCGCGCGGGCCGCAATAGGGACAAGTGATAAGCATTTGTTTGAACCCTAATGCAGCCGGGGCGTTGCGCCCTGGCCCTTGTCGTCAATCACTAGGCCGCGATAAAAACGGTCGAGCGTGAACGGCGCGTTGAACGCGTGCGGCTCGTCCTTGGCGATGGTGTATGCAAAGCACCAGCCCGAGGCCGGCGTCGCCTTGAAGCCGCCATAGCACCAGCCGCAATTGAGATACATGCCCGGCAGCGGGCCGGTGGTGATGATCGGCGAACCGTCCATCGACATGTCGCAGACGCCGCCCCAGGAGCGCAGCATGCGTACACGCGCAAGGCCGGGAAACAGCGCCAGCATCTCGCTCATCACCTCGTCGACGATGGGCAGATTACCGCGCTGGGCGTAGCTGTTGTAGCCGTCGATATCGCCGCCATAGACGAGGCCGCCCTTGTCGGACTGCGACATATAGAAATGGCCCATGCCGAAGGTCAGGACCGTGTTGCAGAACGGTTTCAGCGACTCTGTCACGAAGGCCTGCAGCACATGGCTCTCGATCGGCATCCTGTCGATGCCGGCAAGCTGCATCACCCGTCCGGTGCTGCCGGCAACGGCCACGGCAACTTTCTTGCCGCGGATCTCTCCGCGCGTCGTTTGCACGCCGGTGATGCGGTCGCCGTCGCGCAGGAAGCCGGTGACCTCGCAATTCTCGACGATGTCGACGCCGCGGCGGTCGGCGCCGCGGGCATAGCCCCAGGCCACCGCATCGTGACGGGCGGTGCCGGCGCGCGGCTGCATCAGGCCGCCGACGATGGGAAAGCGCGCGGAGGCCGACATGTCCAGCGCCGGGACCAGGCGCGCGATCTCGGCGGTGCTCATCAGCTCGGCATCGACGCCGAGATGGCGCATGGCGTTGCCGCGCCTTGCCAAGTCGTCGAACTGGGCCGGCGTGTGAGCCAGATTCAGGCAGCCGCGCTGCGAGAACATGACGTTGTAGTTGAGGTCGTGCGAAAGGTTCTCCCACATCTTCATCGAATGTTCGTAGAAGCGGGTGTTGGACGGCAAAAGGTAGTTGGAGCGCACCGCCGTGGTGTTACGGCCGACATTGCCGGAACCCAGCCAGCCCTTTTCCAGCACCGCGACATTGGTGATGCCGTGCTCCTTGGCCAGATAATACGCCGTCGACAGGCCGTGGCCGCCGCCACCGATGATGATGACGTCATAGGAAGCCTTGGGGTCGGGCTTGCGCCAGGCCGGCTTCCAGTCCTTGTTTCCCTTGAGCGCGTTCGTGAGAAGCGAAAGGGCTGAATATTCCGCCATTCTTCATGTCATCCCTAGAGCATGATGCCGAAAAGTGTGAAGCGGTTTTCGGACGACATCATGCTCTATATCTTTGATTTCTAGAGCCGGATGATTTCAGGTCCAACAGACCTGAAGCCATCCGGCTCGGGTGCGATGCGGCAGACTATAGAGCAGGCGGCGTGCGCAAAGCCAAGATTGCGCCATGGCTTTTCGACTGGCCGACTCCCGCAAGGCGCCCAACTGTCATGACTTCGCCACGACTTGCCCCACGGGATGAGCGTCTCTATCAAGGACCGCTTTAGAGGCGGCCTTTGCCGCCCTTTGAGTCGCCACCATTATGTTTTTTCGCTTCTTTCGCCTGATCCTGGTCCTCGCGCTCGTTGCCTTGGCGCCGCATTCGTTCGGCGCGATGGCGCAGGGGCTGGGCCAGGCGCCTGCCGGGCTGGTCGCCGACCAGCAGAAAATCCTGCAGGGTTTGACGACGAAAACCGACGCTCTGGAGAAGAAAGTCCAGGAGGACGGCGTCGACGACACCACCCTCGTCGAGATCCGCCTGCAGCTGGAAGAGCTGTCGCGCGCTGCGCTGAACAGCGCGCTGGCGTTTCGTTCGCGGCTGGGAGAGATCAATTCGAGGCTCGAGCAGCTTGGCGCACCGCCGGCTGCCGGACAGCCCCCTGAACCGGACATCGTGACCGGCGAGCGCCAGGCGCTGGCGTCGGAAAAGGCGGAGATCAACGCCGTCATCGCCGGCGCGCAGAACCTGTCGATCCGCATCAATGCGCTGATCGAGAAGATCGGCAATATGCGCAGCGAGCTGTTTCGCAGCGGGCTGACCAAGCGCTATGTGCTGTCCGATGCACTGAGCCCGCAAGTGTTTTCCGACGCCAGGGACGAATACGCCAATTTTTACAGGGCGGTGTCGTCCTGGCTGAGCTTTGCCTTCAAGTTCAAGTTCCAGGCGATGCTCGCGGCGACCCTCATGGCGCTCGCGTTGGCCGTGGTGCTTCTGGTCGGTGGGCGCCGCCTGTTTGGGCGCATCTTCGAGGCCGACGCGTCGGTTGAAGATCCGACGTATCTCAGTCGCCTGTCGGTGGCGTTCTGGTCGACCTTGCTGCCGACGCTGGCGGTCAGCGCCTTCCTCGCCTCGACGGTGTTCCTGTACAATTATTACAATGTGCTGCGCGGCGACATAGGCGTGTTCCTCAACGCGCTGGCAGCCGTCATCGCCATAGTGTTCTGTGTCAACCGCCTGACCAATGCGGCGCTGTCGCCTAGCATGCCGAACTGGCGCCTGATCCAGGTCGAGACCGGCCCGGCGCGTTGGCTGGTGCGACTGACGACGGCCATGGCAGTCGTCATCGGCATCAACAATTTCCTGTCGATCGTCAACGACAAGATGGGCTCGCCTCTGTCGCTGACGGTGGCCAGGAGTTTTGTCGCCACCGTGATCGTCGGGGTCATCCTGATCCTGATGGCGCTGCTGAAGCCTTACAAGGACGTCGCTGGGCGCTGGCGCCGCTGGCCGGCCTGGCTGCGCTACACCTGTGTCGCGCTCGGCCTGTTCACGATTGCGGCGGCGCTGTTCGGCTATATCGGTCTTGCCATCTTCGTCTCGTTGCAGGTCGTGGTCACCGGCACCATCCTGCTTACCGCCTATATCGGCTTCCTGTCGGCGCGCGAGATCGGCGAGGAGGGTGGTTTCGCCGGCACCTCGATTGGGCGCTGGCTGAAGACCAACTCCAGCTATGAGGACACCGCGCTCGACCAGCTCGGCCTCGTCGTCAGCGTCGCCATCAACCTGATGATCGTGCTGGTGTTCCTGCCGCTGATCCTGTTGATGTGGGGCTTCCAGCCCGGCGATATCCAGGCCTGGGGCTATAAATTGGCGACAGGCGTCACCGTCGGTTCGGTGACGATTTCGGTCACCGGCATCCTCACCGGCATCGTCGTCTTCATCATCGGCTATTTCCTGACCCGCTGGTTCCAGGGCTGGCTCGACGGCTCGGTTATGGCGCGCGGCAAGGTCGATACCGGCGTGCGCAACTCGATCCGGCTGGCGGTCGGCTATGCCGGCGTCGCGCTCGCCGGCCTCGTCGGCATCTCGGCGGCGGGCATCGATCTTTCCAATTTGGCGCTCGTTGCCGGCGCACTCTCGCTGGGTATCGGCTTTGGCCTGCAGAATGTCGTGTCCAACTTCGTGTCCGGCCTGATCCTTCTCGCCGAGCGGCCGTTCAAGGTCGGCGACTGGATCGTCGCCGGCGACACATCAGGCACGGTCAAGAAGATCAGCGTGCGCGCCACCGAAATCGAGACCTTCCAGCGGCAGTCGGTGATCCTGCCCAATTCGAACCTCATCAACAACGCCGTCGGCAACTGGACGCACCGCAACAAGCTCGGACGCGTGGAGATCAAGGTCGGGGTCGCCTATGGCAGCGACGTCAAGCGGGTACACGCGGTCCTGCTTGAGATTGCGCGCGGCCATGCGCTGGTGCTGAAGAACCCGGAACCCTTCGTGCTGTTCACCAATTTCGGGCCGGCAGCACTCGAGTTCGAGATCCGCGTGTTCCTGGCCGATGTGCTGAACGGCGCCATCGTTCAGAACGATATCCGCTTTGCCGTGCTCGATGCTTTTGACGCCGAGCACATAGAAATCCCCTCGACGCCGCGCGCCGAGGTCAAGGTCAAGCAGACCGACGCATGGCCGATCGACGACGACAAGATCGAAGTCGAGTTCGCCGAGAAGGAGCAGGCGGAGGCCAGAGCCGCCGCCGAGGCGAAGCGGCTGGCCAAGACTGGTCGCAAGGCCCGCAAACCCGATCCCAGCTAGGGCCCCAAGCTCCTCCCAACCGATTGCGGCATGAATGCGGCATTCAGTTGCGGTTCAGCTTGCATCTCATATAAGCTCACATGCAAAGGCGAGAATGCCTTGCGAAATGCAACAGAGGCGGTGTGGAAACACCGATTGCAAAATGTGGAAGTCGCTCGTCGTCGCCATCGCTCTTACCGCAGCGAGTGGCTCGGCCTTTGCCGCCAGCGCGGTCAACAAGGATGCTGAGACCCGTACGCTGATCGTGACGGAAGGCGGCGGCAAGACGGAGCTGGCGCTGGCGGCCGGCGAAACCGTGGAATTCTGCCCGAACGGCTGTTTCGTCACCTTGCCCAATGGTGACCTCGAGGCCCTGACCGGCTCGGAAACGGTCGAAATCTCGGGTGGCGTTGCCCGCATCAAGTAAAGTCGGCAGGCAGCTCTTGCAGAGGCCGGGCAATGCCCGGCCTTTTCTCGTCTACGGCAACGGTTGCTTAACGATGACGAGGGAAATACCCCGGCGCATATCCGTTGCAACCAGACGTTTTAACGTTCGTTGCGCCGTTGCTCGCTATGCCGGATACCAAGCCGCCGAAACGTGGCGCGACGGGTTTTTGAGCTGAGCAGGAAAGATATGGATGCGCGGTCGGACAAGAACGCAATCCCGCTTGCGGTCGACCTCGACGGCACGCTGATTGCGACCGATCTTCTTTGGGAAGGCCTGTTCATCCTGCTCAAGAAGAATCCGCTCTATGTTTTCCTGGTTCCGTTCTGGCTGGCCGCCGGCCCGGCGCGGCTGAAACAAGCCATCGCCGACCGCATCGACATCGATCCGGCCTCGCTGCCCTATCGCGAAGCGCTGCTGCAGCGGCTGCTCGCCGACCATAGCGACGGACGCAAGATCGTGCTGGCGACCGGTACGCCACGCAAGTTCGCCGAGACGATCGCCGCGCATCTGGGCGTCTTCGACTATGTGCTGGCGACCGACGGTCCCCACAACATGACCTCGGGCCGCAAGCGCGACGCGCTCATCGCCGCCTATGGCGACGGCGGTTTCGACTATGCCGGCAACAGCCGGCACGACCTCAAGGTTTTCGGAGCCGCACGCAACGCCATCGTCGTGGCGCCCGACCGCCATGCGAAGCGCTGGCAGGCCGCGCATAGCGCCGAAAGGATGCCGGCGCCGAAAAGGACATTGAAGACATACGTCAAGATGCTGCGGGTGCATCAGTGGCTGAAGAATTCGCTGATCGCGGTGCCGATGGTGCTGTCGCATGAATACTTCAACATCAACATGATCTGGCAATGCCTGCTGGCGTTCGTCTCCTTCAGCGCCGTGGCTTCCGCCATCTACATTCTCAACGATTTCTTCGACCTTGCGCTCGACCGCAAGCATCCGACCAAACGCAACCGGCCTTTCGCCAGCGGCGCTTTGTCGATCCCGTTCGGTCTCGGCGCGATGGCGGTGCTGCTGGCGATCGGCATTGCCGCCGGGCTTCTGTTGCCGATCGAGTTCCTGGGCGTGCTCGCCGGCTATCTGGTGGTGACCACAGCCTATTCGCTGTCGTTCAAGCGCATGCTCCTGGCCGACGTACTGACGCTGGCCGGGCTCTACACGGTGCGTGTGCTGGCAGGTGCTGCGGCGACCGGGGTCGAAGTCTCGTTCTGGCTGCTCGCCTTCTCGATTTTCTTCTTCCTGTCGCTGGCGCTGGTGAAGCGCTATGTCGAACTGCGCACCACAGCCATTCCGGTGGGCGAGCGCATTGCCGGTCGCGGCTACCGCATCGAAGATCAGGAGATCGTCGCCCAGGCAGGAATGGCGTCGGCCTTCTCCTCGGCGCTGGTGCTGGCGCTCTACATGGACAGCGTCGCGGTACGCGAACTCTATCCGCATCCCTGGCTGGTCTGGCCGCTGGCGCCGATCGTGCTGTATTTGACCATGCGGGTCTGGATCCTGGCGCGCCGCAACGAGATGAATGACGATCCGGTCATCTTCATCATTCGCGACTGGCGAAGCCAGATCGTCGTGGTGATCGGCGCCGCCCTTCTGGTCGCGGGAGGCTGGTAGGGCATGGCCGGCGAACGGTACCGGAGTTTTGGCCTCGCCACGCCGGCCGCAAAGCGAGCCATCGCGGCCGACGATGCCATCGCGCTGATGCGAAGCGGCAAGGCGACAAAGAACGCTCTGCTCGCCTATGGCAATGGCCGCTCCTACGGTGATTCCTGCCAGAACGAGCCAGGTGCGGTCGTGGACATGCGGCCGCTGAACCGCATCGGCGCCTTCAATGCCGAGACCGGCCTGCTCGAGGCGGAGGCCGGCGTGTTCCTCTCCGATATCATTGCGCACACTGCACCTTACGGTTTCTTTCCCACGGTGGTCCCAGGCACCCAGTTCGTCACCCTTGGCGGCGCGATCGCCAATGACGTCCATGGCAAGAACCATCACCGGCGCGGCACTTTCGGCTGCCATGTCGAGTCTCTCACCCTGCTGCGCTCGGACGGGCGGACCTACACCTGCTCGGCAACCGACAATGCAAGGCTGTTTGCGGCGACGATCGGCGGCATGGGGCTGACCGGCCTGATCCTGTCGGCCTCGATCCGGCTGATGCGGGTGCATTCGCTCGATATCGCCGAGAAGGTAACGCGGTTTGCCGATCTCGGCGAATTCTTCGAACTGGCCGAGGCCGCCGACCAGGCCAATGAATATGCCGTCGCCTGGATCGACCAGCTTGCCGGCGGCCATGGCCGCGGGCGCGGCCTGTTGTTGACAGGCAATCATGCCGAGTATGGCTCGCATGCGGCGTCTCGCGCCGGCTCCCGTTTTTCAGTGCCGTTCCAGCCGCCGTTCAATGTGCTCAACCGGCCGTTCCTCACCGCCTTCAACGCCGCCTATCGGTGGAAGAAGGGGCGCTCGCCGGGGCCGAGCCAAACCGGCTACCAGGGCTTTTTCTTTCCGCTTGATGGTGTCGGCGACTGGAATCGGCTGTATGGCCCGAAAGGTCTCTACCAGCACCAGAGCGTGGTGCCGGAAAATGTCGCGCGTCAGACCATGCCGGCGCTGCTCGAGGCGGCGCGACGGGCCGGGCAGGGCTCTTTCCTCACCGTGTTGAAGCGCTTCGGCTCGATCCGCTCGCCGGGGCTGCTGTCCTTTCCGCGGCCAGGCTTCACGTTGACGCTGGATTTCCCCAATCGCGGCGACCGGACGCTGGCCCTGCTCAGCGAACTCGACCGCATCACGGTCGCGGCCGGCGGCGCGGTCAACCCGTACAAGGATGCGCGCATGGGCGCTGATACTTTCGCGGCCTCCTTCCCGAATTGGCAGCGGCTTGAAGCGCTGCGCGACCCGGCGTTCGTGTCCAGTTTCTGGCTGCGGACGGCGAAAAAGCTCAACGTCCGGCCAGGGCGTGTCGAGGCAGCTGAATAGGTACAATCCGAATAAGTCATGGTGAATAGATCGTAAGTTCCGTGGTTTACTCAAAGCATTGTCGTGACTTCATGAAATGTTTGCAGGTTCGTAATAGGACCGTTGCGAGTGGCGGGTGCAAAATATGAAATACATCGTCTTCATTCTGTTCACGGTCATGACCAATGCCGCCGCGCAGCTGATGCTGAAGCAAGGCATGATGTCGCTCGGTCCCATTTCGTTCGAGGGCACCAATCCGCTGTTGAAGCTGTTGCAGGTCGTTTTCAGCCCATGGGTGTTTCTCGGCCTGTGCACCTTCGTCATCTCGATGGCTTCGCATCTCTATGTGCTGTCCAAGGTCGAGCTCAGCTTTGCGTATCCGTTCCTCAGCCTTGCCTATGTCGCGGTTGCGATCTTCGCCTATTTCATCTTCCGCGAGGACCTCAATGCCTGGCGCATTGCCGGCATCGCCTTCATCTGCGTCGGCACCGTGCTGATCGCGCAAAGCGGTCGAGACTTGGGCGGGCGCGGGCATGACGACCAAACCGCTTCCATCATCCCCGACAAGACCAGCGAGATCGTTCGATGAGACATGTTATTTTCGGCGGCGACGGCTTCGTCGGCCGTCATCTTGCCCCGAAGCTTGTGGCCGATGGCGAAGAGGTTGTCGTTGCCGACATCGTCAAGAGCGACCTGACGCACTATCGCAACGTTCGCTTCGTCACCTGCGATGTCACGGATACGGCCTCGGTGGCCAACATCGGATTGAAGGCCGACGACATGGTCTACAACCTGTCGGCCAAAATGCTGTCGCCGATCCAGGTGCGGGCCAAGCGTCACGACTTCTTCTTTCCGGTGAATTTCCACGGCACCGAACACATCATGCAGGCGATGGACAAGGCCGGCGCGTCCAAGCTCGTCCACTACACCACCGACATGATCTACGGCCACACGGTCACCCAGCCGATGACTGAGGAGCACCCGGTCGCGCCGCTCGGCGAATATGGCTGGTCGAAGCAGAAGACCGAGGAGCTCGCCGCTCAATGGCGCAAGCGCGGCATGTCGATCTCGCTGTTTCGCCCGCGTCTGATCATCGGTCCCGGCCGGCTCGGGATCCTGGAAAAGCTGTTCAAACTGATCGACTGGAATTTTCCTGTGCCGATGATCGGCTCGGGCAAGAACCCCTATCAGTTCATCTCGGTGTTCGATTGCGCGGAAGCTGCCCGCGCGGCCTGGAAGGCAGGCGTGCCCAACCAGGCCTATAATCTGGGCTCCCTCAATCCGCCGCCGGTGAAGAAATTGCTGGGCGACCTGATCAAGCATGCCGGCTCGAAGTCGCTGCTGATCCCGACGCCGGGCTGGGCGGTCAAGCGCACCCTCGACCTGCTCGATCTCATGAACATGCCGATCATGGATCCCGAACAATATCTGATCGCCGATGAGGAGTGCGTGCTCGACGTATCCAAGGCCGAGCGCCAGCTCGGCTGGGTGCCGCAATATCGCGACGAGGACATGCTGATCGCCGCCTACAGCGAATACCGCGCCAAGAAAGACGGGCTTGCCGTCACCGCAAATCATGTCCCCGCCGAATAGGTGGGACGACCAGGAGAACTCCGAAATGACCGTCATGGCCAAGCCTGAGCAGACGAACGCGCGCACCATGGTCGGCGCGCCGGCGTTGTCGCCTACCGCCATCGCCAAGCCCGACCTGATCAGCGTCGAGCAGGCGAAGGCGATGGATGTTGCGCGCATGACCGACCTGTTCAAGGCGCATCTCAATCCGGGCCAGCTGCATTTCATGAAGCTGCTCGGCTTCCACAAGATCAAGATCGAGCGTGCCGAAGGCATGTTCTACATCGACCAGAACGGCCGCAAGATTCTCGACTTCTTCGGCGGCTTCGGTTCGCTGGCCTTCGGCCACAACCATCCGCGCATCCTGGAGGCCCGGCGCAAATTCCAGGAGGAGAAGCGCCAGGAAATCGCCATCGCCTTCATGTCGCAATATGCATCGGCCCTTGCGCACAACATCGCCAAATGCTCGCCCGGCGATCTCGACATGGTGTTTCTGGGCTCGTCGGGTTCGGAAGCGATGGAAGCGGCGGTGAAGCTCGCCGAGCGCGCCGCCGGGCCGAAGAGGCCAAAAATCGTCTATGCCGAGAATTCCTTCCACGGCAAGACCAAGGGCGTGCTCGGCATTACCGATGGCCAGCTCTACCGCGCGGACTTCAAGATGGCTGAGAACACCGTTCGCATTCCGTTCGCCGATATCGAAGCGGTCGAGCGGCTGTTCCGCTCCGACCCGGAGGTCGGCGTCATAGTGCTTGAGACAATCCAGGGCGGCGGCGGCATCATCCAGGCAGAGGCGCAATACTGGCAGAAATTGCGCGTGCTCTGCGACCAGTATGGCGTGTTGTGGGTGGCGGACGAAGTGCAGTGCGGCTATGGCCGTTCGGGACGCTTCTATGCCTTCGAGCATTATGGCGTCGTGCCCGATGTGACGGCGCTGGCGAAATCGCTCGGCGCCGGCAAGGCGGCGGTCGGCGCGATGATCGCCCGGCGCGAGGTCTATATGAAGGCCTATGGCACGCCGAAGACGGCGATGATCCATGCCATGGCCACCTTTGGCGGCATGGGCGAGGCCTGCGTCACCGCGATCGAGGGCATCAACGTGCTCTATGATGAGGGGCTGATCGACAACGCCGCCACGACCGGCGACTATCTGCTGCAGCGTCTGCAGGCGCTGAAGGAGAAGTACCCGAAGATCATCAAGGATGTGCGCGGCAAGGGCTTTATGGTCGGGCTCGAGTTCCACGACTTCTCGCAGACCTTGCCGATGGTGCTGCGTCCGATCGTCAGCGTCCTCGACGACAAGCTGAAGGGCTCGCTGTCGGGCTTCGTCGGCGCGCTGTTGCTGCGCGACTATGACGTGCTCGTCGCCTTCACCGAATACAACCGCAACGTCATCCGTCTCGAGCCGCCGCTGATCTGTCAGCGCGAGCATGTCGACCGTTTCGTCGATGCTTTCGATAGCCTGCTGTCGCGCGGCATTGTGGGAATCGTGAAGCATTTCGTCAAAAGCCAGGTCCGTTAAAAGAAGTCCGTTGAGCGAAGTCCCGAGTCCGACAATGCTGAGCAAGTCTCCCGCCCCGCAAAACACACTCGACCGGCTGACCGCGGCCGCTCTGGCGTGGGGCGAGGGGACTTATGCGCGATGGGCCGCGCCAATCGGCGCGATCGCGTTTTCGCTCTATATCCTGCTGACGGCGTTCATGGCCTGGACGATGCCCGACGCCAATTGGGACATGCTGCCTTATCTCGCAATCGCCGGGGAGGGCGCTTATCCCGATGCGCAGGCATTGCATGACTACGCCTACAGCACGGTCCAGGCCGGCGTGTCGGCCGCCGACTACAAGACGCTGACCGACGATGGTGGCGGTTTCCGCAGCCATATGGCGCAAAATGCCGCCGACTTTCACTCGCTGCTTGGCATGTACCGGATCAAGTTCCTCTACGCCGAGATTCTTTCGACGATGAGTTCGGTGATGTCGCCGGTCGAGGCGATGCGGGTGCTGCAGGTGGTCTCGGTGCTGCTGTTCGGGATGATCACGCTGCTGTGGCTGCGAACCGAAGGTGCGCTGGCGCTGGCGCCGGTGGCCGGCGCGGTACTGATCATGGCCGATTTCGGCGACGCGGCGCGCGCCTCGACTCCGGATCTGATGTGCTCGGCCCTGTTCCTCGGCGGGCTGCTTGCTTATGTGCGCGGCCGCGAGGCAGCGACCGCTGTCCTGCTTTTCATGGCCTTCATGGCGCGGCCGGACAACATCGTGTTCCTGGCCATTTTCGCCGTGCTGCTGCTGGTCTTCCGGCAGCGGGCATGGGGCGCGCTGGCCGGCTTTGCCGCGTCCTTCGTCGCCTATTTCGCGATTTCGCACTGGGCCCAGCATCCCGGCTGGTGGCCGCATCTGTGGTTCTCCAGCATCGAGCAGCACTACAATATGGATGGCTTCGAGCCGCCGTTCTCGCTTGGCGCCTATCTCAAGGCGTTTACCGCATCCTTCATTCGCGCCATCAGCATCAACAGCTGGGTCGGGGTCTCGGTTCTGGCGCTGGCCGCGTGGTTTGCGCTCGGCCGCGCCGGCTTCCGGCTCGATCGTCGCGCCGGCATCCTGCTTGCAGCACTGGTGCTTGGCGTGCTGGCGAAATTCACCGTCTTTCCGATCCACGACACCCGCATCTACTTCCCGAACCTTCTGCCGCCCTACCTTTTGCTCGTCGGCCCGATCATGGCGCTGTGGGCGTCGGCAAGCCTGAATGGAAGGCGGCCCATCGCCTTGCAGGCCATACCTGGAGATAAGCCATGAGTTCCATTTCCGGCCTGGCGCGCATCGCCCTTTCGCTCGGCCTGCCCGCCGGCCTGCTCGATCGCGGGCCGGCGTTGCGTGGCACGAAATTCCTGGCCAAGGCGGCGCTGAAGGCGCGGTTTGGCGGTGGGCAAGCCTTCCTGATGGTCAATGTCGGCGCTTGCGACGGCGCGCTGTTCGACGACGTCACGCCGTGGCTGCACCGCATTCCGCGGGCGCGGGCCGTGCTGGTCGAGCCGATCCCGTACAATCAGAAGCGGTTGCGCGCCAACTATCCCGACACGGAACGCTTCGTCATCGAACCGGTCGCGGTGACGAAGACCAAGGGCACGATTACCGTCCACACTTTCGATGCCGCGGCACTCGAGGCCGGCACGCTGCCGATCGAGTTCATCGGCTGCTCGTCGGTCACCGACACCAATCTGATGTCGGGCAAGAATGCCTGGGGCGAGGACGACGCCAATTTCAACAAGTTCGCGCCGCACGTGAGGGATATCGAGGTGCCGTCGGAAACGCTGCAGACGCTGCTTGACCGCAACGGCATCACGCATATCGACGCCTTCCTGGTCGATTGCGAGGGCGCCGACTGGATCGTCTTCGAACAGCTCGATCTCAAGCGCTATCGTCCGGGCATGATCAAGGTCGAGGTCGGCGCGCTGCCGGCCGCCGAAATCGGCCAGGTCGTGGTCAAGCTGAAGACATCAGGCTATCAGGTCGGCTTCCAGGCCGAGGACATCTGGGCCTTCGCCTGAGATAGATCGCCACTGGCGGCACGCCGGCGCGCCGGGTCGCGTCGCATCTGCGACGTGTCGCAAACAGGCGGTAGCTGCATCCACGTCCTCTGCATATTGTGCGCCATTCGAAAGGGCGCGGACGCGCCCGCTTTATCCCCTTGGAGTCGCGGCAATGGCAGAGTTTCCGAAACAGGCGAAGGTCGTCATCGTCGGCCTGGGTGGCATTGTCGGCGCGTCGATCGCGCATCATCTGATCGAGCGCGGCTGGACCGACATTGTCGGCATCGACAAGTCGGGCATCCCGACCGATATCGGCTCGACCGCGCATGCCTCGGACTTCTGCTACACCACGAGCCATGATTTCCTGTCGTGCTGGACGACGCTCTACTCCATCGATTTCTACGAAAAGATGGGCCATTACGCCCGCATCGGCGGTCTCGAAGTGGCGCGCGTCGCCGACGACAGCCGCATGGACGAGATCAAGCGCAAGATCGCCTCGGCCAAATCCTTCGGCACCCGCGCCCGGCTGATCGAACCGGCCGAGATCAAGGAGAAATTCCCGCTGATCGAAGAGTCCATGGTGCAGGGCGGCCTGTGGGATCCGGACGCCGGCCTGGTCATCCCGCGCTCGCAGATCGTCGCCGGCAAGCTGGTCGACCAGGCGGAAGCTACGGGGAAACTCAAATCCTTCGCCAACACGCCCGCCAAATCTCTCATCGTCGAGGAAGGCCGCATCAAGGGCGTCGTCACCGACCGCGGCACGATCATGGCCGATTATGTCATCGTCTGCGCCGGCATCTGGGGCCGGCTGATCGCCGCGATGGTCGGCGAAGACCTGCCGGTCATGCCGATCGACCATCCGCTGACCTTCTTCGGGCCTTACAATCAATTCGCCGGCACCGGCAAGGAGATCGGCTGGCCGCTGTTGCGCGACCAAGGCAATTCGGCCTATATGCGCGACACCGGCGATCCCAAGACCGCCGAAGGCGGCCAGATCGAATGGGGTTACTACGAAGAGACCAATCCGCGTCTTTGCCATCCGCGCGATTTGCTGGAAAAGGATCAGGCGCGGCTGTCGCCGTCGCAGCGCGATCTCGACATGGAGCAGATCCTGGCGCCGCTGGAGCGCGCCATGGAACTGACTCCGATCCTGGGCGAACTCGGCTACAACGAAAGCCATTCCTTCAACGGCCTGTTGCAGGTGACCGCCGATGGCGGCCCGTCCATGGGCGAGAGCCAGAAGGTGAGGGGCCTCTGGTACGCCGTCGCCATCTGGGTCAAGGACGGCCCCGGCATGGGCAAGCTGATCGCCGACTGGATGACGGACGGCCGCACGGAAATCGACCATCACGCCATCGACTATGCGCGCTTCTATCCGCACCAGACGAAAGAGCAGTTCATCTGGGATCGCTGCACCGAGACGGCGATGAAGGTCTACAATCCGGCGGTGCATCCGCGCGAGCCGTTCTCCAAAGGCCGCAACATCCGCCGCTCGCCGTTCTGGGAGCGCGAGAAGGAGCTTGGCGGTTACTTCATGGAGCTGGGCGGTTGGGAGCGCGCGCATGGCTATGCCGCCAACGAGCATCTGCTGGAGAAGTATGGCAACCGGGTTCCCATACGTGAGAACGAGTGGGACAATCGCCATTTCTGGCGGGTGTCCAATGCCGAGCACCTGGCGATGAGCGAAGATTGCGGCATCGTCAACCTCTCGCATTTCTCGATGTACGACATCGAAGGGCCGGACCATGTCGCGCTGCTGGAGTGGCTGTGTGCGGCCAAGATCGGTGGCGACAACAACATCGGCAAGGGTATCTACACCCACTTCCTCGACGAGGAAGGCATGGTGCGCGCCGACTTCACCGTCATCCGCATGGCCGACCGCTGTCGGCTGATCGACGGCGCCGACGCCGGTCCGCGCGACTTCCGCTACATGCAGCGCACCGCGCAGGACAAAGGCTTTGACGTCACCATCACCGACGTGACGGAAAAATATGTCACCATCGGCATCTGGGGACCGAACGCGCGGGCGACGCTGCAGAAAGTGGTCGAAAATCCGGATGGTCTCTCGCTCGAGAACTTCCCGTTCGCGGCGATCAAGCCGGTCAGGATCGGCGGCAAGGACGTCACGGCATTCCGCATCTCTTATGTCGGCGAGCAGGGCTGGGAACTGCATATGCGTTACGAAGACGGCCTGGCCGTTTGGGACGCGCTGCGCTCGACCGGGGTCATGCCGTTCGGCGTCGAGACCTATGCCAACACCCGGCGCATGGAAAAGAGCCTGCGCCTGCAGAACGCCGACCTTCTGACCGAGTACAATCTGCTCGAGGCCGACCTTGCCCGACCGAAGGTCAAGGAGAACGATTTCTGCGGCAAGGCAAAACATGTCGAATACCGCGCCCGCGAGCACCAGCCGGCGATCCTGTGCACGCTGGTGATGACGGAAAACGTCGATTCGAAGGGTGTTGCCCGCTATCCCGTCGGCACCATGCCGGTGATGGATCCGAAGACCGGCGAGACGCTGGTCGACGAACTCGGCCGCCGCTCCTTCACCACATCGATGGCCTATGGCCCGACCATCGGCAAGAACATCGGCCTCGCCTATCTGCCCTGGGCCCATGCCCAGGAGGGCCGCAAGTTCGCCATCGAATATTTCGGCGAGACCTACCCGGTCGAGGTGGCTGCCGTCGGCTACAAGCCGCTCTACGATCCGGAGAATTTGAAACCGCGGAGTTGAGCGTCATAGGTTCCAACCAACACATCGAAAAGCCCGGCACCTCGCCGGGCTTTTCGCTTTGTCAGCAGCCGGTTTTCGCTTACCTTCGGGCATGTCTGCATTTTCTTGCGCACGACATTTGTTTTCAGGCAGCGCCGCACTGGCGCTGGTGCTCTGGCTTGTGCCGCCGGTTCAAGCCGCCGAGCCGGTCGACGTCGAGCTGGTGCTGGCCGTCGACGTGTCGCTGTCGATGTCGCCGGGCGAACTTGAAATCCAGCGTCACGGCTATGCTGCTGCGCTGACGCACGACAATGTTCTGCAGGCCATCGCCGATGGCGCCTACGGCAAGGTCGCCGTCACCTATGTCGAATGGGCGGGAGCGACCACGCAGCAGGTCGTCGTGCCGTGGACGGTGATCGCCAGCCGGGCCGATGCCGAGCGGGTGGCCGCGCAGCTTTCCGCCCATCCGCCGGCCAGCGCCCGGCGCACCTCGATTTCCGGCGCGCTGGAATTCGGCAGCGATCTGTTCGCCGAAAGCGGTTTTCAGGGGACAAAGCGCGTCATCGATATTTCCGGCGACGGGCCCAACAACCAGGGCGCGCCCGTCGACATCACCCGCGACGCGGTGGTCAAGCAAGGCATCATCATCAACGGCCTGCCGCTGATGACGCGCGGCGGGTTCGGCGGCGCCTATGACGTCAACAATCTCGACCGCTACTACAGCGACTGCGTCATCGGCGGTCCCGGATCCTTCATGATCCCGGTCAATGACTGGACGCAGTTTCCCGAAGCCATCCGCCGCAAGCTGGTGCTGGAGCTGGCCGGCGCCGCTTCGCCGCAACGGGCGCGCGAGGAGGCCGGGCATCCGCCGGTGGTGCTGGCGCAGGACCGGCCGACCGACTGCCAGGTCGGCGAAAAGATGTGGCGCGACCGCAGCTGGATGTTCGATGCGCGTTAGCGTTCGCATCATCACGCTGCCGTGAAGGGCCGGTTTCATTGACAAGCCCATGGGCGTCTGTGACACAATTCGGCATCCGAAAAAACAAGGGGAACCGACATGAACAAGACCATCGTCGCTGCCGCGGTATTGGCGCTTGCGGCTGCAATATCCGTGCCGGCCGAGGCTGCCACATCGGTCACCATCGGCATCAGCGGATGGACCGGCTTTGCGCCGCTGACGCTCGCCAAGCAGGCCGGCATCTTCGAGAAGCATGGCCTCGACGTGACCCTGAAGAAGGTGCCGCAGGCCAGCCGGCCGCTCGCCATCGCCAGCGGCGATCTGCAATGCGCCGCCACCACGGTCGAGACCTGGCTGGTGTGGAACGCCAGCGGCGTCACCACCAAGCAGATCTTCCAGCTCGACAAATCCTATGGCGCCGACGGCATTGTCGTGCGCAACGACATCAAGACCGTCGCCGACCTCAAGGGCAAGAATGTCGCGTCCTCGGCGCCGGGCACGTCGCCCTATTTCATGCTGGCCTGGGTGCTGAACAAGAACGGCCTGTCGACCAAGGATGTGACCGTCGTCAACCTGGAACCGGATGCGGCGGCGCAAGCCTTCCTCGCCGGCCAGAACGATGTGGCGGTCACCTATGAGCCGTTCATCTCGGCGGTGCGCGACAAGTCCGATCAGGGCCACATATTGGCGACCACGCTCGACTACCCGATGGTGCTCGACACGGTCGGCTGCACGCCTGAATTCCTCACCGCCAATCCCGACGCCGCCAAGGCGTTGGCCGACAGCTATTTCGAAGCGCTCGACCTGATCAAGAGCGATCCGCAGAGATCCTACGAGATCATGGGCGCCGACGTGAAGCAGTCTGCGAAAGAATTCGAGGATTCGGCGAAATACCTGAAATGGGCCGACAAGGCGGAGAACAAGCAGTTCTTCACCAAGGAATTCCAGGACTTTTCCAAGACCGCCGGCGAGCTTCTGCTGCAGATGGGGTTGATCAAGGAAGCGCCAGATGTTGCAGCGCTTGCCGATACCAGCGCGGTGGCGAACTGATAGTCCGGCCTTTGACCATCATGCGGCGGTGCCAGCGCGCCGCCGCTTTCTACCGGGCAACGCGACTGAGCATGGGGACGATTTGACGATGCGGACGATCTGAAGATGCGCCCCTTGCATCCGGTGTCGCCGGGCATTCGAACCGTGCTTGGCATTTCCTTCTTCGTGCTGTTCGTCGCCTTCTGGGCGTGGATCACGCTTGGCGGCCACGTCAACCGCATCTTCCTCGCCGACCCGCTGTCGATGCTGCGGGATGGTTGGCGGCTGCTGGTCGAGGACCGCTTCTGGCTCGACATATTGATCACCATCTGGCGGGTCTTCGGCGGGTTCCTGCTGGCGTCGATCGTCGCCGTGCCGATCGGCATCGCCATGGGCGCCTGGAAACCAATAGAGGCGTTTCTGGAGCCGTTCGTCTCCTTCGCCCGCTACCTCCCGGCTTCGGCCTTCATTCCGCTGCTCATCCTGTGGGCCGGCATTGGCGAGCTGGAAAAGCTGCTGGTCATCTTCGTCGGCTCGGTGTTCCAGATCATCCTGATCGTCGCGGTCAAGGTGGGCTCGACGCGGCGCGATCTGGTCGAGGCGGCCTATACGCTGGGCTCGACCAACAACGGTATCGTCAAACGGGTCATCATGCCGGCCAATGCGCCCGAGATTGCCGAAACGCTGCGGCTGGTGCTCGGCTGGGCCTGGACCTATGTCATCGTCGCCGAGCTGATCGGTTCGTCCTCAGGCATCGGCTACATGATCATCAACAGCCAGTCGCGGCTGGCGACAGGGCAGATCATCTTCGGCATCATCGTCATCGGGCTGATCGGACTGTTGTCCGACTTCGCCTTCAAGGCGTTCAATCGCTGGCTCTTTCCCTGGAGCCTGGCATGAGCAAGTTGCTTATCGAAGGCGTCTCGCGAACCTTCGCCGGCGTGCGCGGCGGGCAGCCGGTCAAGGCGCTGATGCCGGTCGACCTTGCGGTCGCGGCCAACGACTTCATCACCATTCTGGGGCCGTCCGGCTGCGGGAAGTCGACGCTGCTCAGGATCGTTGCCGGCCTGGAAGCGCCGAGCGAAGGCCGTGTGCTGCTTGACGGCAAGGCGGTGACGCGGCCGGGACCGGATCGCGGCATGGTGTTCCAGTCCTACACGCTGTTTCCGTGGCTGACGGTGGCGCAGAATATCGCCTTCGGCCTGCGCGAACGCAGCATGGCCGAAAAGGAGCGAGACGGGATCGTCGCTTCCTATGTCGACCTCGTCGGGCTGAAGGGCTTCGAGAACCATTGGCCAAAGCAGCTGTCCGGCGGCATGCAGCAGCGCACGGCGATCGCCCGGGCGCTGGCCAACGATCCCGAAATCCTGTTGCTGGACGAGCCGTTCGGTGCGCTCGACAACCAGACGCGCGGACTGATGCAGGAACTGCTGCTCGGCATCTGGGAGCGGCGCAAGAAGACAGTGCTGTTCGTCACCCACGACATCGAGGAGGCGATCTTCATCGCTTCGCGGGTGATCGTGATGAGCGCGCGGCCAGGCCGCATCAAGTCGGATGTCGCCATCGACCTGCCGCATCCACGCCACTACACGCTGAAGACCAGCCCGGAATTCTCAGGCCTGAAGGCGCGGCTGACCGAGGATATCCGCGTCGAGGCGATGCGCACAGTACAGGCGCAGCCCGCCGAAGCCTGAGTGCGTTTTCGGATCAGGCCGCCAGCAATTGCTTGCGGTCGACGCGCTCCTGCTGCGGCGAGCGGGCATAGAGCTCGCGGTAGCATTTGGAGAAATGCGACGCCGAGACGAAGCCGCAGGCGACCGCCACTTCGACCACCGGCATCGACGACTGGATCAAAAGGTGTCGCGCGCGGTCGAGGCGGATTTCCAGGTAGTAGCGGGCAGGGGACCTGCCCATCTCGGTGCGGAACAGCCGCTCGATCTGGCGGCGCGACAGGTCGACATGGTCGGCGATTTCGATCAGCGACAGCGGCTCGGAGAGGTTGCCTTCCATCAGTTCGATGATGGTCAGCACCTTGGAATTCTGCACGCCGAGTCGGGCGCGCAGCGGCAGGCGCTGGCGGTCGGTGGGGCTGCGCACGCGGTCGGTCAACACCTGCTCGCACACGCGGTTGACCAGATTGTCGTCGAAATCGTCGCCGATCAGCTTGAGCATCATGTCGAGGGCGGCGGTGCCGCCGGCGCAGGTGTAGATGTTCTGGTCGATCTCGAAGAGGTCGGCAAAGACATTGGCCTTGGGAAAGGCCTCGGAAAAGCCCGGCAGGTTTTCCCAATGGATGGCGCAGCGCTTGTTGGAGAGCAGGCCGGCGGCGGCAAGGATATGCGCGCCGGTGCACAGGCCGCCGACCGCGACGCCTCTGTTGTATTCCTCGCGCAGCCAGGCGAAGGCCGACCTATTCTGGTAGCGCTCGACATTCATGCCGCTGCAGACGATGGCCATGTTCGGCCGATCCGGCCCGGCCATTTTCTTGCGCTCTTCCTCGAGCGAGGTGTTGACGGCGCATTCGACGCCGTTGGAGGCGCGCACCGGCTTGCCGTCGATGCTGGCGAGGCGCCAGCGATAGGCCTCATAGCCGAGCATGCGGTTGGCCGAGCGCAGCGGGTCGAGCGCCGTCGCAAAGGCGATCATGGTGAAGTCCGGGACAAGGAAGAATACAAACGATCGCTTGATCGGATGCTTTACGGCGTTCAAGGGAACCTCACGCGGCCATGGCGCGAACAGGATGTCGCGAACAGCACAGCGACATCAGGAAAAACCATTCCTGTCAATTGGCTAGGGGGCTAAGCGGAAACTATATTTGCGACATGGGTCGCAAATGAGCAATCGTCCGGGATGACAGGCACGGGCTGCCGACGGATTGGGCATGGTGGCGGCGGCATAGGTGCCAAAAATGAGAAACGCCGCTTCGGTCAAGCCGAAGCGGCGCTGTTATCGACTATCGGCAGCGGCAGGGAAGCGCTGAGCGCTAGCCGTTATCTCAGGCAACGAAACCGAGGCGCACCGCATTCATGGCACCGGTCTGGCCGGGCATGGTATTGGCAAGGCGCTGGCGCTCGAGAGCGGTCGTCAGGTTCATTTCGCGGCGGGCAAAGAGGCGGGCAAAAAGCTTCATCATCATCTCCTATCGGTTGCTCAGACGGGTCGCCTTCGCTTGATGGAGTGGGGCAGCTCGTTTGCTGACGGTGATATAGGCCTGCGTGAGCAGAAACTAAATCGCAAATGCGAAGCGCTTGAATGGAAATGCGACATCGTTTGCGACATTATTGGGCATGGTGCCCAAAATTTACGATTACTTACAGTGTGTTACCGGCGACATTGAGGCGCCATGCAAGTGACGCATATGCGCCATGCAGCGGCGACACGGCTCTGAAAATCATTTGAGTGCAAATAAGTTGGAGAAAGCCTGCAGGGCGAATAGAGAAGGCCTGCCGGGCTGGTCTGCGCGGCAGGCCTTCAGCACAAGGTACACAATGGTTTACTTTGCTCCAGCCCAGGATCCGACGCCGTGGCGTGCACCGGTCTTGGTGTCGGCAGCTTCAGGCCAGCCGATATCCTTCTGCAGTTCGATCGGCAGCGAGCGGATCGCACGTTCGGTCTGGAAGCGGGCGCGGGCCGCGCTGAACTCGGTCGCAAGCCGACCGATGGATGACAGGATAGACATTTCATTCTCCTTTGGTTGTGGCACGTCCCGCATGAACGCGTTCCGTCGCCTGGATATTCCGCATCGAGTGCAATTCCGTGTCAGGAGCGTTGGAGCCATGGCACGTCCTGCCTTCGATGGAGTTGACTATCATCCCAATCTGATGTTCAATCAAACGAAATGGAATGATGCTTCACATCAGAAAAATTGAAGGTCGATCCCGATGAACGCCCCACTCAATCATCCGCTGCCGCTGCTCGATCTCGACGTTTTGCGCACCTTCGTGGCCATTGCAGAGACCGGCAGTTTCACCACGGCGGCCAATGCGGTGTTCCGCACGCCGTCGGCGGTCTCCATGCAGATCAAGAAGCTCGAGGACATTCTCGGGCGCTCTGTTTTCGCGCGGGATGCGCGCTCGGTGACGCTGACCACGGATGGCGAGATGCTGCTCGGTTATGCCCGCCGGCTGTTGTCGATCAACCGCGAGGTGGTGTCGAAGTTCATCATCCCCGAGATCGTCGGCGTGGTGCGGCTCGGCTCGCCGGACGACTATGGCGAGCGCGTGTTGCCGCATGTGCTGAAGCGTTTCGCGCAGTCGCATCCGTCGATTGCCGTCGACGTCACCATCGACCAGAGCAGCAATCTGCGCCGCCGCATGGACGACCGGGCGCTCGACATCACGCTGCTGACCAATTCCTACAAGACCAGCGCACTCGGCGCCGAGGTGCTGCTCACCGAGCCGATCGTCTGGGCCGGCGCCAAGGGCGGCAGCGCGCATCTGCGCGAGCCTTTGCCGGTGTCGCTGTGGGAAGAGGGCTGCGCCTGGCGGGCCGGCGCGCTCGATGCGCTGAGCCGTGAAGGCCGCAATTACCGCATCGCCTATATGAGCGCCCACACGGCCGGCCAGCGCGCCGCCATCATGTCGGATCTCGCGGTTGCACCGTTGCCGAAGTCGTTCCTGGGCAACGACATGGTCGAGCTTTGCCCGAAGGACGGCATGCCCGATATCGGCACCTACAATCTGGCGATGGTGGTGTCGCCGGACGCCAGCGCGCCGGTCAAGGCCGTCGCCGACCATATCCGCGCGACGTTCGAGCTTTTCCGCGAAACCGGCAAGTTCTAGAGCGGTTCACCGTTTCACGGAAACGCGAGCCGCTTTAACTCCTTGTTTTGACGCAATTCCCAAGGGAAAGCGCTACACGCTTTTCCCGGGAAAACCGTTTTACACTTTTCCTGGAATTGCTCTGCTATTCCGCTGCTTGGGCGGGGCGCGCCGCGAGAGCGGGTCGCGCCGTGCGCCGCGCAGTTGCGCGCCGCCTGGTGGGCTCACCTTCAAGGAAGGTGACGATGCTGTCCCTGGCGCGACGCGCCTCCGGCATCTCGATCAGCGGCCAGACGTGGAACATGCCTTCCTCGTAGACGACCTCGACGTCGACGCCGGCAGCGCGCGCCTTTTTGGCGAAGATCAGATTGTCGGGGCTGAGCAGGTCGTGCGAGCCGGTCAGAAGCAGGGTCTTCGGCAGCACCGAGAGGTCGCCATAGAGCGGGCTGATGTGCCAGTCGCTGCGATCGATGCCGGCACTGTACATGCGGATCGCTTCCAGCCCGCCGGAAATGCCGAGCCACGGATCGTTGCGTTCCGCCTCGAACACTTCGGGGTTGGACAGCGACATGTCGAGGCCGGGTGAAATCAGCACGTGGCGCGACGGCAAGGGCAGGCCTTCCTCAGCCGCCATCATGGTCAGCACGACGGCCATGTTGCCGCCCGCGGAATCACCCATGAAGACGATGTCTTCAGCGTCGGTCTCATCCAGCATCTGCCGGTAGACGTCGCCGACCATGCCGAACATGGCGTGGAAATCATGCTCCGGCGCGATGGGATAGATCGGCACGGTGATTCCGAAACCCAAGCGCTCGGCCATCTCGGCGATCAACCCCCAATGATAGGATGTGATCTGGAAGACATAGGCGCCGCCATGCATGTAGAGGATGCGCCTGCGTTCGCCGGCCTTCGGCGCGATCTCGTAGACAGGGAAGCCATCGACGCTGCGCTCGGTGATATCGAGCCGCTCCCGCAGCAATGCCGGGGGATGATGATCCTCGGTCTTGCGCGCATAGGCGATCCAGCGCTGCAGGTTTTCCGGGCTGGCAAATGCCTTCTTGCGGCTGTGCCGGAGGATGAAGGAAACGAGGTGGCTTTTGAAACTGGGCATTCGAATACACAAGCTCGGCAGCAGCCGACTAAGAGAATTCCCCACTGTCTCGAAGATCGTACCTCCAGCCGAAATGTCAAGATTCTGGCCCAAGCCAACACGGTTGTTTGATCAGCCACGTCCGCGGTTCTGCGCAGCGCGGCTCAGCGCCGGGGCAGCAGCGCGGCGCGCAGCTTGATGTCGGTCGCAGCCGGGACCATGCGGCGGCCCCGGCGCTTGGTCAGCAATTTGCACTTGTCGGCGAAGGTCATCAGCGGCCCGAGCCCAGGATCAGACGCGACAGGTTGGTCTGGGCGTCGATGCGCGGCGACACGGGCCAGCCGATGTCCTTCTGGATTTCGGGTGGCAGGTTGTTCATGGCGCGCACGGCCTGTGCATTCTTCATGACCGCACGAAAACGGCCGAGGGTCTCGAACATCTCTATTCTCCTTTGGAGCGTTGTGGCGGCGGAATAGCCCGGTCCGCCATTCGATGTCCGTTAAATGCTTCACGTCTGTATCGGACGTATTGCGCCAAAACAGCGTTTCGGTTTCCAGATCGGTGCGATCTGGAAACATTTGCATACAAATGAAATTGGGCGAATTGGCGGCCTTCGTAAGACGGCTTATTCCCGGCTGCGCCTGGCGGCATGGCCTTCGCGCGAACGCCGTCGCGGGGCGGCGTCGCCGGCGACGCCATCCTCGCTGACGGTCTTGCGTGGCGGCAATTTCACCGCCGCCGACAGTTTCGGGAACGGATCGACCTTGTTGGGAAGCGCCATGGCGTAGACGAAATGCTCCTGGAATTTCGGCTCCAATGCGGTCTCGATCTTCTCGATGTGGCTGACCGTGTCCTCGATCTCGCGGCGATAGCCGCGGTTGAGCAGCGCCATCCGCGCGCCGGCACCGGCGGCGTTGCCGACGGCCGATACCTTGTCGAGGTCGCAGTCCGGGATCAGCCCAAGCACCATGGCGTATTTCGGATCGATGAACGAGCCGAAGGCGCCGGCGAAATGGATGCGGTCGACGTGTTCGGTGTTCTGCTTTTCCATCAGAAGCTTGGTGCCGGCATAGAGCGCCGCCTTGGCAAGCTGGATGGCGCGCACGTCGGTCTGCGTGATGGTGATCTTGGGTTCGCCTTCCTTCAAGACATAAGAGAAGGTGCGGCCGTTGACCGTGACGCGCGGCGACCGCTCGGCCAGCGACCCGTCGATGACGCCATCCTCGGAGATGATGCCGGCGAGGTACATTTCGGCCACGATCTCAATGATGCCGGAGCCGCAGATGCCGGTGACGCCGGTCGCCTGCACGCTATCGAGGAAGCCGGGATCGTCGGACCAGAGTTCAGAGCCGATGACGCGGTATTTCGGCTCGAGCGTATCGGGGTCGATGCGCACGCGCTCGATTGCGCCGGGGGCGGCGCGTTGGCCGCCGGAGATTTCGGCGCCCTCGAAGGCGGGACCGGTGGGCGAGGAGGCTGCGACCACCCGCTTGCGGTTGCCAAGCACGATCTCGGCATTGGTGCCGACGTCGACGATCAGCATCATCTCGTCCTGGCGATGCGGGCCTTCCGACAGCGTCACGGCTGCGGCGTCGGCGCCGACATGGCCGGCAATGCAAGGCAGCATATAGAGGCGGGCGCCCTGGTTGAGCTTCAGGCCGATATCGGAGGCCTTGATGCGCACCGCGCCCGAGACGGCGAGTGCGAAGGGCGCGCCGCCGAGTTCGGTCGGATCGATGCCGAGGAACAGATGGTGCATGATCGGATTGCCGACAAAGACGGAATCCAGGATGTCGTTGCGCTGGACATTGCCTTCCGCGCAGACCTTGTCGACCAGGCCCGAGATCGCCTCGCGTACGGCGACCGTCATGCCTTCGCGGCCGTCCGGGTTCATCATCACATAGGAGACGCGGCTCATCAGATCCTCGCCGAAGCGGATCTGCGGGTTGGAGGTGCCCGACGAAGCGGCGACGCGGCCCGACAGCAACGACACCAGATGCATGGCGATGGTGGTCGAGCCGATGTCGCAGGCCAGTCCATAGGCCTCGTTCTTGAGGCCGGGCCAGAGTGCTATGACGCGGGCGATGTCGCTTTCGGCATCCTTGTGGATGGCCGCGGTCGCGGTCCAGTTACCCTTGCGCAGTATGCCTTGCACCTGCGGCATCAGGTAGAAGTCGAATTCGAGGTTTTTAAAGCCCCAATCCTTCATCAAGGCGATCTTGAGGCGGTCGAGATCGCCCAGCGGCTTGTGCATGTCGGGCTCTTCGATCTCGACATAGCACATGCGGATTGCCGCATCGCGGGCGATGACGCGCGTGTCGGCATCCTTGCGGATGGTCTGGGCGTTGATGACCGTGTCCTGCGGCACGTCGATGACGAGGTCGCCGAGGATCTGCGCCGAGCAGGACAGGCGCCGCCGCTCGGGCAGGCCGCGGACGCGCTCATAGCGCTCTTCCTTGGCGCCCTTGGGCGAGATGTGGTCGTTGGACGAGACGATCTTGTGCTTGGCGAAATTGCCTTCCTGCACTTCGATCTGGCAGCGACCGCAGGTGGCGCGGCCACCGCAGACGCTCTCGACATAGACGCCGAGCTGACGCGCGGCATCGAGCACCGGTGTGCCGACGGGAAACCGCCCGCGCTTGCCTGACGGCATGAACAGCACGAGCGGATCAGTAATGTTTGCAGGCGAGTTCACGATTGCGCGCTTATCCCCTGGCCATGCGGGCTTCACGGCCGCCGCGCCGGCGACCGCCATTGCCGCCGCCTTCGCCCGGAGCGTTGACGGCGGTGGGCGCTGCGACCGCCTGGCCGCCTTCGGCCGGTTTGTAATCCTTGTAGGTGCGGATCCAGTTGGTGCAGTTCTCGTCGGTGCCGTTGAGCACATTGGCGCCGCGCACGGCTTCCATTTCCTGCGGGCGAACCGGGTTCATGATAGCGCTAGTCATGCCGGCGCCGATCACCATCGGGATGAAGGCGGCGTTGATGCCGTGGCGGTGCGGCAGGCCGAACGAAATGTTGGACAGGCCGCAAGTGGTGTTGACCTTGAGCTCTTCGCGCAGACGGCGCAGCAACGCGAAGACCTGGCGGCCGGCATCGCCGAGCGCGCCGATCGGCATCACCAGCGGGTCAACGACGACGTCATGCGCGGGAATGCCGAAATCGGCGCAGCGCTGCACGATCTTTTTGGCGACGGCAAAGCGCACATCCGGATCCATCGAAATGCCGGTCTCGTCGTTGGAGATCGCGACGACCGGAACGTTGTACTTCTTGACCAGCGGCAGGATGGCTTCGAGCTTTTCCTCTTCGCCGGTCACGGAGTTGACCAGCGGCCGGCCCTTGGCGACCTTGAGCGCTGCCTCGATGGCGGCGGTCACCGACGAGTCGATCGACAGCGGCAGGTCGACAAGGCCCTGGACGATCTCCAGCGTCTGCACGAGCAGGCCGGGTTCGGTTTCGTTCGGATTAACGGAGGTGACGCCGGCATTGACGTCGAGCATGGTGGCGCCGCAGGCGGCCTGTTCCAGCGCATCCTTGATGACGGTCTCGAAATTGCCGGCGATCATCTCGGCGGCCAGCTTCTTGCGGCCGGTCGGGTTGATGCGCTCGCCGATGACGCAGAAAGGCTGGTCGAAGCCGATGATGATCTCTCGTGTCGCCGAGGCGACGATGGTCCGGGTCATGAAGTCTCTCCGCCTGATATAAAGATTTCTTTATATCGTTGTCTGGTTTCATTCAAGCGAATGGCTGGCCGTCCGCGCTGTCAGTGCGCGGTCTTCACCATCTCCACCTGCGTTTCGGTAATGTCGTCGTGCAGTATGCTCTCGAGCCGGTCGGCGACCATCTGATCGTCGTGGCGGATCTCACGTTTCCATGGCTGGCGGCCTTTCAGCACACCCGATTCATCGACGATCTCGGCGACATATTCCTCCTGGCGGTAGGCCATCACATGGATGCCGGAGACACCAGGAATTTCCTTCACCTCGTTGATGATGTCGGTGCAGAGCTGCTTGCCTTCCTTCTTCTGGTCCTGCGCGCCTTCCAGCCGCTTGATGATGGTATCGGGAATATGAATGCCCGGCACGTTGGAGCGGATCCATTTGGCCGTCTTGGCCGAAGCCAGCGGGCCGACGCCGCACAGGATGAAAACTTTTTCCGTATGCCCCAAGTCCCGCGCCCTCTGCATGAAGGTTCTGAACATCGGCACGTCGAAGCAATACTGCGTCTGCACGAACTGCGCGCCGGCGGCGATCTTCTTGCCGAGATGGATCGGGCGGAAATCGAAGGGTGGCGCGAAGGGGTTGACGGCGGCGCCGAGGAAAATTTGCGGCGGCGTCGTCAACTTGCGGCCGGACAGGAACTTGCCGTTGTCGCGCATGATGCGGCAGGTTTCCAGCAACGACATGGAATCGAGGTCGAAGACAGGCTTGGCGCCGGGCTGGTCGCCGGCCTGGACGCCGTCGCCGGTGAGGCACAGCATGTTGGCGACGCCCATCGCCGCACCGCCCAGCACGTCGCCCTGGATGGCGATCCGGTTCCTGTCACGGCAGGCAATCTGCATGATCGGGGCATAGCCCATGCGGGTCAAAAGCGCGCAGATGCCGACCGAGGACATGTGGCAGTTGGCGCCGGAGGCATCGACGGCATTGATGGCGTCGACCCAGCCGTCGAAGATTTTCGCGCGGTTATAGACGTCTTCGGGATCGGCGCTGTCGGGCGGGTTGAGCTCGGTGGTAACCGCGAATTCGCCGCGCCGCAGCACACGCTCCAGTCGGCCACGTGAGGAGTGGCCGGGCAGGGGATCGAGCGGCAGATGGATGCCGGCCGGGTTTTCATCGCGCTGGCGGCCGATCACGCGGCCGCTCCAGTGTTGGCTTTGGCCGCTGCTTCACGGGCCGCTGCCGACTGCGCCGTCACCCGCAGCCAGGCCGAGGTTTCGCGCAGCGACTGGTCGACCGGCTTCTGCACGGTCAGGATCCTGTCGCCATGCTCCATGTTCCGCGAGCCTTCCCAGGCCTTAACCCAGACGCAAGGCATATCGGGCTCGACCTCGCAATTGCCGTTGGCGCGCACACCGCCGCAAGGGCCGTTGCGCAGCTGCTTGGGGCAGTTCATCGGGCACGACATGCCGGTCGAGGACAGGATGCACTGGCCGCACATGCGGCAGTCGAACATGAAGCCCTTGACGCGCCTTTCGACAAACTTGATCGGCGCCTCGACGCGCCCATAGCCGAGGCCTTTCCAAAGCGGATGAAGAAGCAGGAACATGTCGGCGAACCTGGAGTAGAACCATTCGAGCAATCGCGAGTGCCGAATGGACCACAGCCTGATGGCAAACGACCGCTGCACGCGCCGCTGCGGCGACACGTCGGCCGGCTTGTAGTCGGATTTCGGCGCTGCTTTCTTGACCTGAGTGGCCTGGGTAACCGGCTGGGTAACCCTTGGCCCCTCTTTGGCAGGAGTGGTTTCAGACATTTTCTTTCCCGCCCGCCTTGACCAGAGCGACCAGCCGCTCGCGGTCGTATTTCGCGTCGATGTCGCTGAATGCCTTCTCGACCTCGACTTCGAGGTCGTCGCCGACCGGGATCGGATCGGCCTTGCGCCATTCGGCGAGGTAATCGTCGGTGCCGCCGGCGCCGGTGCGCATGGCGCACATATCGATCGCCTCGGTGAAGCGCAGCGGCAGTTCGCGCTTGGCGTTCTGCCGGCCCTTCTTGACGATGACCTGGGCGGGGATGTCGCGCCAATAGACGACGATCAGATCGGCCATGAATTCTCTCACTCCCTGTAGAGCGCCGTGCGTCCATGAGGGAAACGACGCTCCACCACTTTGTCCAGCAGGTGCGAGCATTGCCGGATGCGCAGTGGGGCTGCTTGTTATGGGACGACGCGCGCGCATTCAAAAGCGACGCTATTGAGAGTCGCAAAAAGAAAGGCGAGATTCCGAGGGAAGGCTGGCTACCAAACCCGCTTGGTCAGGCCGGTCCAGAGATAGAACCAGATCGTCGGGTGGTACCATTGTTTCGAGGGCAGGTCCGGCTTGATCGTGGCCAACTTTCCGTCCAAGGCGTCGCGGACCGCCTCGACGCAGATGTCGCGCGAGAACGCCGCCTGGCGCAACGCATAGCTCGAAATGATGTCGCCGGGCTCCGGCTTGCCGCGCGCCTGTTTCAACACGCCGCCGGTGTCGACGCCGGCGTCGACCAGATGCACGGTGGTGCCGAAATTCTGGAGATCGCCGGAGGCCAGCGCCCAGTAGCCGCCATTCATGCCGCGGTATTTGGGCGCGATGCCGGCGTGGTAGTTGAGCACCGGGCAGGGCATTTGCGCCAGCGTCTGCCGGGACAAAATCCGGCAGCCGGCGAGCAGCACCACGCCCGGGCGGATGTCGGCGACCGCCTGCAGGCAATCGGGCCCGTCGGCGGAGGAGACGTGGATGATCTTTTGTCCCGGCCTCGGCTCTGTCTGCAGTTTTTGCGCTGCGATCAGCCGCTCCGCGTGCCCGGCGAAGAAGCGTTTGCCGAGCCTGGTCAGCACCATCGTGCCAAGCTGGCCGATGGCCGAAAACAAGCCCTGGCGGCGCGCCCGGCCGAGCAGCAATTGTTTTTTGGATTCAGGGCTTTCGAGGATGACGCTGACAGGACCGAACTGGTCGGCGATGGCGTTGACGATGGCCCAGATGTGCGGCCCGCCTTCGGTGACGATGACGATCGCAGCACTTTTTTCAACCGCTGATGCCATGGCGCGCTTTCTTGCCGGCGCGCAACCATTTGCCGTGCGCCGCCCGGCTCAATTCTGTGCCGGGCGAGGTTAAATCTTGATGACCGCCGGGCCAGCGAGAGACCAACGGATCAGCGCTTGAACTCGATGATGTCAAGTTTCGATTCGTAGTAGGGCGCCGGGAATTCGATGCGCCATTCATTGGCGCTGGTGCGGAAGGCATAGCCGACCTGGTCGCTTTCCGGGCCGCTGCCATAGGGTTTTGGCTTGTTGTCATTGACATAGCCGGAGCCGAGATAGATCGCGCGTTTTTCGCTATCGTCGAAGAAACGGCCCTTGGTGCGTTGCGAGCCGCTGACCTTTTCCAGCTGCCAGCCGGAGCCATCGTCCGTGACCTTGCACTTGAACCAGCCATAGATGACCAGCGGGCCGGTCAGGCCCACCTTGATGGTTCGGCATTGCCAGTTGCCGCTCAGGTCCTTGTCGGAAAAGGCCACTATCGGCTTTGCCAGCAGCGCGTCGAGTTGGCTGACCTCAGCCGGGTCTCCCGCTTTTGCCTCGGCCAGCGCCGCCTTGCGGGTCTCGCCATATTTGTCGAGGCGAACCTTGTCGGCAGGCGTGATGATCTTCTGCACCTCGCCGTCGGCGCGAGCGGGCAAGACGAGGCAGAGGAGGCCAAGGGCGGCGAGCAGGACGCGAGGGGTCATCGGTGGTATCCATGTTGGCGCGGCTGGAGCAGCCGATTCTATCTTCCAGTGCACACTTACCCATTCGCGGCGGCCTGTCATCCGTGCTTAAACAGCGGTATGTTCCGCGGGAGGTGCGCGTGGGGGTTACAATCCATTTTGAGGGACAACTGCGCGGAGAGGAACAATATGTTGCGCTGTTGCAGGAAGTTGAAGCGCTTGCCATCGCTCGAGACTGGCGATTTCGGCCGATAGACGAGGCCGAAATGGTTCTCAACCGGGTCATCGACGAACGCAGCGTTGACTATATCGGCCCGGTCTTGGGGATAGAATGCCAGCCGCATCCCAAGTCGGATCGCCTAAGGTTCGAGTTCGACAGGGACCTCTTCATGCAGCAATATTGCAAGACCCAGTTTGCGGGGTCGGAGGCGCATATCGAGATCATCGAGTTGCTTCGCAAAGTTGCTCCTTTTTTCGACAAGTTCGACGTCTTCGATGAAGGCGAGTACTGGGAACTGGGCGACCGCACAATTCTGCAGGTCAATCTCGACACAGTCGACGCTCTGCTTGCAGAGGCTTTGCGCAAGGATCCAACTGCAAGAGGGCCGATCCGGTTAGACAACGGCCGCGTTGTCGATTTCGTGTCGGATCCGCAACCGGAGAGCAAATAATCCGAAGTCGGGCGCCTAACGCAATTCTTCTGGATGTGCCGCCACCCGCGCCAATTCAGCCGTCAGGTCGCCATAGCCGGTCGAGCGGCGCTCATAGGCGAGGCCAAGCATCTTCGCGGCCTTCTCGGCGACCTTGTCGAGTTCCGGATCGTCGGTCTGGGCGATGTAGATCAGCTTCTGGTAGTTGCCGAAATAGTCCTTGATCAGCTCCGGGTGCTTGTCGAGGCCGAGCGGCTTCATGAAGAAGGCGTCGAACTGGCGGCACAGGAAATCGGTCATGTAGAACGACATCATGTCGTCGTCGGCGACCTTCGCATAGGCGTCCATGCCCTGGTAGAAGGCAAAGCAGTGCGGCCCGGCCATGCGCTCGACGCCGTGCTTCTCCAGGACCCGGTCGAGCATGCCGCCGGTACCGCAATCGGCATAGCCAACGAAGATGTTGCTATAGCCTTCCGCCTTGGCCTTTTCGATCGCCTTGTCCATCGCCGGTGCGATGCGGTCGGGGTAGAAATGGAACTCCGCCGGCAGGCAGGTCAGGTCGAGATGGTCGAGCTTGAGCTGCTCCTTGACGGCCAAAACTTCGCGCGCAATCATTCCGCAGGCGATGACTAGCAGCCTGTCGTCCTGATTCGGTTTCGTTTTTTGCATTCTGGCCATGGAACCCGGTCGAAGCGGCCTTCGTTGCTGTGGGGCGAATCTATCGAGAGAGGGATAAACCGTCCATGAAACTGTTACGCGTTGCGCCGATTGCAATCCTTGCCTGCATCCTGGCGCTTACGGCCTGTGCCAACACCGTCCGTGGTGTCGGCCGGGATATCAAATCGACTGCGAAAGCCGTCGACGACACCGTCACCAAACCCTGACGCAGCCATCCGTTCCAATAGCTGGAACAAAAAAGCCGCGCTGCAAGGCGCGGCTTTCGATTGTGGCCCAGACGCCTTGCGTAACAGATCAGGCTGAAGCGCGCACGTTATGCTTGCGCTTCATGAAGTCCTTGGCGGTCTCGACCGCCACAGCCGCGTCGCGGCAATAGGCATCGGCGCCGACGGCCTTGCCGAATTCCTCGTTTAGCGGCGCGCCGCCGACCAGGACGACATAGTCGTCGCGGATGCCCTTTTCCTTCATCGTGTCGATGACGACCTTCATGTAAGGCATGGTCGTGGTCAAAAGCGCCGACATGCCGATAATGTCGGGCTGGTGCTGCTCGATGGCGTCGAGGTATTTTTCCACCGCATTGTTGATGCCGAGATCGATGACGTCGAAGCCGGCACCTTCCATCATCATGCCGACGAGGTTCTTGCCGATGTCGTGGATGTCGCCCTTGACGGTGCCGATCACCATCTTGCCCTGCTTCGGCGCGCCGGTGGCGGCCAGCAGCGGGCGCAGGATGAACATGCCGGCTTTCATCGCGTTGGCCGACAGCAGCACCTCGGGAACGAACAGGATGCCGTCGCGAAAGTCCTCGCCGACGATGCGCATGCCTTCGACCAGAGCTTCGGTCAGCACCTTGTAGGGCACCCAGCCGCGCTCGAGCAGGATGTTGGTGCCTTCCTCGATCTCTTCCTTCAGTCCGTCATAGAGATCGTCGTGCATCTGCTGCACCAACTCGTCGTCGGAAAGCTCGGAGAGGATGATCTCGTCGTCGGCCATTTTTCTCGGGCTCCTTGCCGCGCGGATGCGATCACGGCGGCTTAAAATAATCGCGTCAATACCTAACCCGGCGGGGGCAGGTATCCATAGCTGATTTGCGACTTCCCGCAAAAGGAAAGCGACCGCAAATCTATTGGAATTCTTGTCGATTTTGCGACAGGCGTTGGCGCTGGCGGGCCGTTTCGAATAGGGTGCATGGCTACGATCCGGGCGAGAAGCCGCCTACGCGGCCGCAAACGGTTTTTAGGGAAAAACGATCATGAGTGAAAACGCGTCAGTCGACCAGGAAGCGTCCAATGCGCGACGTGGACGTGCTGCCAGCGGCGGCGCGGCTGCAAGGCGGGCGGCGCGCTCGGGCGGCGGACCGGGCACCCAGCTCACCTATATCAAGCGCAAGATCAACATCTATGAGGTCCTCAACGAGGAAGGCCTGGCGATTATCGAAAACAACACCGATACGGTGCTGGAAGAGATCGGCATCATCTTTCGCGACGACGCCGAGGCGCTGCAGCTTTGGAAAGAGGCGGGCGCCGACGTCAAGGGCGAGCGCGTGCATTTTCCCAAGGGCCTCTGCCGCTCGCTGCTGAAGACCGCGCCGCCCATCTACACCCAGCATGCGCGCAACGCCGAACGTTCGGTGCAGATCGGCGGCAACGCCACGGTCTTCGCGCCGGTCTATGGTCCGCCCTTCGTGCGCGATCTCGACGGTGTCAGGCGCTACGCGACGATCGAGGATTTCCGGAATTTCGTGAAGCTCGCCTATATGGCGCCGTCGATTCACCATTCGGGCGGCACGGTTTGCGAGCCGGTCGACGTGCCGGTCAACAAACGCCATCTCGACATGATCTACAGCCACATCAAATATTCGGACAAACCGTTCATGGGTTCGGTGACGGCGCCAGAGCGGGCCGAAGACACCGTCGCCATGGCCAAGATCGTGTTCGGCGACGATTTCGTCGAAAACAACACCGTGCTGACCAGCCTGATCAACGCCAATTCGCCGATGGTGTTCGACGAAACCATGCTGGGCGCGCTGAAGGTTTATTCGCGTCACAACCAGGCTTGCATCGTCACGCCGTTCATCCTTGCCGGCGCGATGAGCCCGGTCACGGTGGCCGGCACGCTGACGCAGGTTCTGGCAGAGGTGCTGGCCGGCGCCTCTTTCACGCAGTTGATCCGTCCCGGCGCGCCGGTGCTGTTCGGCACCTTCGCCTCGTCGATCTCCATGCAGTCTGGTGCGCCGACCTTCGGCACACCGGAGCCGTCGCTGGTTTCCTACGGCGCCGCACAGCTTGCCCGCCGGCTCGGTCTGCCGTTCCGCACCGGCGGCTCGCTCTGCGCCTCCAAGGTTCCGGATGCGCAGGCCGCCTACGAGAGCGCCAACACGCTCAACTCGACCATTCTTGCCGGCACCAATTTCGTCCTGCATTCGGCCGGCTGGCTCGAAGGCGGACTGGCGTCCTGCTACGAAAAATTCATGATGGACATCGATCAGCTCGGCATGACGCAAAAGTTTTCCGAAGGCGTCGACCTCTCGGAAAACGGCCAGGCGATGGACGCCATCCGCCAGGTCGGCCCGGGCAGCCACTATCTCGGCTGCGACCACACCCAGGCCAATTTCCAGACCGCCTTCTACCGCTCCAGCATCGCCGACAACAATTCCTACGAGCAGTGGCTGGCCGAGGGCGAGAAGACAGCGCCGCAGCGCGCCAACGAACTCGCCCGCCGCTGGCTGGAGACCTATGAGGCGCCGTATCTCGATCCGGGCATCGACGACGGGCTGAAGGACTACATCGCGACGAAGAAGGCGTCGATGGCTGACGCCTTCACCTGAAAGGAGCCCGAGTCAGGCGGGGCTAAAGTCGCCAACATCATCCACAAGGAAGTCTGGCGGAGCGCTTTCTCCGACCCGGACAAGAAGGGATGATTGCGCGGCGCCGGGCTGACGAGATAGCGGCCGCGCTTTCCGCCGACGGCCTCATGCTGCGCGGCGGCTTCAATTTCGCAACAAGCGAAACGCCGCCGCATGGCCCTTCAGTTGCCCCCGCCAAATCCGTGCTGTTGGTGGGGCAGGCGGGAGCGGCACCCTGGCCGCATTTCCTGCGCTGGCGCGACCGGCAACCGCAAACCATTGCTAATCCGCTCGACACATGGTCGCGCGCAGTGATCGGTGCGGTGGCGGAGAAATTCGGCGCGCGCGCCGTTTCGCCTTCGGACAGACCTTATCTGCCGTTCCAGCAATGGGCGATGCGAGCGGAGGGGCTGAGACCGTCGCCGCTGGGCATCCTGATGCATCCGCAGTACGGGCTCTGGCATGCCTATCGCGGCGCGTTGCTGTTCGAGGATGAGATCGCGCTTCCTGAACGTCGCGAAGCGATTCACCTTTGCGACGCCTGTGTTGCAAAACCTTGCCTGAAATCCTGTCCGGTTGACGCCTATTCCGCGGATGGTTTCGCTCATCAGGCTTGCCTGGCGCATGTGCGGGGATCGAAGGGCGAACCATGCCGCGGCGGCGGCTGCCTCGACCGCAACGCCTGTCCGTATGGCACGGCCCATCGCTATCCGCCTGAGGTTCAGGCCTTTCACATGACGGCGTTTGCCGGCCTGTAGCCGGGTCGAAAGCCCGCACAAAGTGTTGAACGGGATTGTCAGGGAACGGCTTGCCCTGACGGTGCCTGCTTATATGTATCGCACGACATTTAACGGAGCGGGCCATGGCGAAGCAGGACATTGAGATCAAGACCGGGGACGGCGTGGCGAAGGCGGGATTGTTCCGTTCGGCGACTGTTTCCCCGGTCAAGGCCGGTATCATTCTCTACATGGACGCCTTCGGTCCGCGACCGGCGCTCGACGCAATGGCGGAGCGGCTGGCGGGTGAGGGCTATGCGGTGCTGGTGCCGGATCTTTTCTATCGCAAAGCACCCTACGGGCCGTTCGAGCCCAAGACCGCTTTCGTCGTCGAGGAGACCAAGGTCGCGCTGACGGCGTTGGTCCACGGCACGACACAGCACATGACCATCCGCGACAGCAGGGCGTTCCTCGACACGCTTACCGCTGAAGGTGTCACCGGACCGGTCGGTGTCGTCGGATACTGCATGGGCGGGGCGCGGGCCTTGAATGCGGCTGCAACCTATCCCGATCGCATCGTGGCGGCGGCAAGCTTCCATGGCGGCAATCTGGCCAGCGATGCCGCCGACAGTCCGCACCGCAAGGCTGCAATGATCAAGGCGCGGGTCTATGTCGGAACGTCTGGGGTGGACCGCAGCTTTCCGCCGGAGCAGTCGGCTCGACTGGCCGAGGCGCTGCGCGTGGCGGAAGTCGACCACGTCATCGAAAACTATGCCGGCATGGCGCATGGCTGGTGCGTGTCGGATCACAGCGTCTTCAACGCGGCCGGCGCCGAGCGCCACTGGAAGCGACTGACGACGCTGTTCGCCGAGACGCTGATCTAACGAGGCGTTGCCTGAAGTCGCAACGAACGGGTAGAGACTGCACGATTGGCGCGGCCTGTTAAAACAGCGCCAGTCGAGCGGGAACGAACAGCCTGATGCAGTCCTATGATGTCGTGGTGATCGGCGCCGGTGCGGCCGGAATGATGTGCGCCATCGAGGCGGGCAAGCGCGGCCGCTCGGTCCTGGTGCTCGATCACGCGACAAAGCCCGGCGAGAAGATCCGCATCTCCGGCGGCGGCCGCTGCAACTTCACCAACATCCATGCGAGCCCGAAGAATTTCATCTCGGGCAATCCGCATTTCTGCATTTCGGCGCTCAGCCGCTACACGCAGCGCGATTTCATCGGGCTCGTCGAACGCCACGGCGTCGCCTATCACGAGAAGACGCTGGGACAGCTGTTTTGCGATGGCTCGGCGCGGCTGATCATCGACATGCTGGTCTCCGAAATGCAGGATGGGGGCGTGGAACTTGCGCTGTCGACCGAGGTGAGGAACGTCAGCAAGGCCGCGGACGGTTTTGTGCTGACGCTCTCCACTGGCAGCGTCGCCTGCAATTCTCTGGTCGTGGCTTGCGGGGGCAAGTCGATCCCCAAAATGGGCGCGTCCGGTTTCGGCTACGAGCTTGCTGCGCAATTCGGCCTTGCGGTGGTGGTAACACGGCCGGCGCTGGTGCCGCTTACCTTCGACGCAAGAACGCTGGAGCGGCTGGCGCCTTTGGCCGGCAATGCCGTCGATGCCGAAGTCGCCTGCGGCAAGACACGGTTTTCAGAAGCGATGCTGTTTACGCATCGCGGCTTGAGCGGGCCTTCCATCCTGCAAATATCGTCCTATTGGCGCGAGGGCGACGAGATCCGCATCGCCATGCTGCCGGGGAGGGATGTGGCGGAACTGCTTCGCGCCGCCCGGCGCGTCAACGGCAGGCAAGCGGTGCAGACGGTGCTTGCAAACCATTTGCCGAAGCGCCTTGCGCAAGCAGTCGCCGAGCGCAGTGGGATCGATGGCAATCTCGCTGATTTGACAGACCTGCAAATGAAAACCGTCGAAGCCGCCGTCAACGACTGGCGCATCAAGCCGGCCGGCTCCGAGGGTTACCGCACGGCGGAAGTGACGCTTGGCGGTGTCGATACCAACGGGCTCGATCAGAAGACGATGCAGGCGAAATCCGTGCCGGGGCTGTTTTTCATCGGCGAAGTCGTCGATGTCACGGGCTGGCTGGGCGGCTATAATTTTCAGTGGGCTTGGTCGTCCGGCTGGGCCTCGGGCCAGGTGTGCTGATATTCAGGTGAGGCCGGCCTGCAAACGACGGCTTTCTGTGCTTCCGGTGCTCGCGTACCAAAAGTACGCTCCGCTCCGGTTCTCGAAATCCATCGTTTTCGGCTCGGCCTGACCTGAATCTCAGCGCACCTGTTGCGCGTGTATCCGTCGCCTGGGAAAAAAATCTTTCCATAACCCCAAGGATTGGCCATTAGCCTTCGTCCAACAGGCAAATGATGGCGATGATGCTGGATGAAAGCGAAGCCTCCGACGCCGAATTGATCGGGCGGGCGAAGGGCGGAGACAGGGGTGCCTTCGGCAAATTGCTGGAGCGGCACTACGACTTCGTCTATCGCGCCGCCTATCGCTGGTGCGGAAAGAAGGCCGATGCCGAAGACATCGCCCAGGAGGTCTGTGTCCGTCTCGGCAAGGCGATCCGCGACTACCGCGGCGGCGGCGCGTTCACGACATGGCTCTATTCCGTGACGCTGAACGCGGCGCGCGACATGATGCGCAAGACGACGCGCGAAAACGTCAAGGCCGAGGCTTTCGGCGCCTACAGCATGATTTCGGGAGAGGCCTCGGCCGAGCCCGAAGATCCCTCTGAGGCGCTCTGGGTAGCGGTGCGGCAATTGCCGGACAAGCAGCGCGACGCAGTACTTCTGGTCTATGGCGAAGGGTTGAGCCATGCGGCCGCCGCCGAGGCGATGGCAATCTCGGAGACGACGGTTTCCTGGCACATCCATGAAGCGAAGAAACGGCTGAAGACGTTGATGCGTTCAGCCGGGGAAGTGTGACCATGGTCGACGACAACGAACTCAACAGGCTGCGCGACGCAGCAGTACCGGCGCCAGGCGAAAGCGCGAAGGCACGCGCCTTCGAAGCCGCCATGCGCGCCTATGATCAGGAAAATATTTCTGCCGTCACCCAAGGATCGGTCGGCGGGCTTCGTCTCACAGAGCGAGCACAAAAGCTCTGGAGCGAGATCATGCAAAAGAAACTCATCGCCACGCCAGCCATTGCCGGGCTCGTCGCCCTGCCGATCGCCGGATACGCCACCTTCCACATGCTGAGGGAACAGCCGTTGCCGTTCGGTAGCGACGAGAAGATCACTGAGACGCTGGCCGACAAGCCGGCAACCAATGGGCCGGCGATCAACGCGCCGGTAAAAGACAAGCAGGCGCCTGAAGGCGACAAGAAGGCCGACGCCGATGTGCGAAGCCGCGACACCACCACGCCACCCGCGCCGCCGAAGCCCGAATCGACCGTTGCTGTCGCCCCGGCGCAGCAGGATGCGCTGGGACGCGGCGTGTTGGCCGAGCCTGCGCCAGTTGAGAGCCGCGAGTTTTCGCTTGACGGCACCGCTGCTCCGGCCGGCGGCGCGCGGGTCAACCGCATGGCCGGCGCGACCGAATCCAAGTACCTGGCACAGCCTTCGACGATGCCGGCCGACCAGATTGCGCCGCAGGAGCCAAACCGCGACCGCGTCGAGGATTTCAAGACCAATCCGGTGCATGCAGCCCTTCAGGATCCGGTCTCGACCTTCTCGATCGACGTCGACACGGCTTCCTATTCCTTCGTCCGCGGCTCGCTGAAGCAGGGCTACCTGCCGCAGGCCGATACGGTCCGCGTCGAGGAGATGGTCAATTACTTCCCCTATGACTGGAAGGGTCCGGACTCGGCTTCGACGCCGTTCAACTCGACCGTCAGCGTCATGCCGACGCCGTGGAACGGGCACACCAAGCTGATGCACGTCGCCATCAAGGGCTTCGACATCAAGCCGGTCGAGCAGCCCAAGGCCAATCTGGTGTTCCTGATCGACGTCTCGGGTTCGATGGATGAGCCGGACAAGCTGCCGCTGCTCAAGTCGGCTTTCCGGCTGCTGGTCAGCAAGCTCAAGGCGGACGACACCATCTCGATCGTCACCTATGCCGGTGACGCCGGCACCGTGCTGATGCCGACCAAGGTCACCGAGAAGGACAAGATCCTCAACGCCATCGACAATCTGCAGCCGGGCGGCTCGACGGCCGGCGAGGCGGGTATCAAGGAAGCCTACAAGCTTGCCCAGCAGTCCTTCGTCAAGGACGGCATCAACCGTGTGATGCTGGCCACGGACGGCGACTTCAATGTCGGCCAGACCGATGACGACGATCTGAAGCGACTGATCGAGCAGGAGCGCAAGACCGGCGTCTTCCTGTCGGTGTTCGGCTTTGGACGCGGCAATCTGAACGACCAGATGATGCAGACCATCGCCCAGAACGGCAACGGCACCGCCGCCTATATCGACACGCTGGCCGAGGCTGAGAAGGTTCTGGTCGAGGATGCCTCCTCGACGCTGTTCACCATCGCCAAGGACGTCAAGATCCAGGTCGAGTTCAATCCGGACAAGGTCTCGGAGTACCGGCTGATCGGCTATGAAACCCGCGCCTTGAACCGCGAGGACTTCAACAATGACCGCGTCGATGCCGGCGATATCGGCTCCGGTCATTCGGTGACCGCCATCTACGAGATCACGCCGAAGGGCAGTGGCGGCGAGCAGATGGATCCGCTGCGCTACGGCCAGGCCGCGGTCGACAATGGCGGCGTCGCCAACGCCGACGAATATGCCTTCGTGAAAATCCGCTACAAGCTGCCGAACGAAGACGTCTCGAAGCTGATCACCACGCCGGTGACGTCGGCCAACGAGGTCGCGTCCTTCGACCAGGCCAGCACCGACCAGCGTTTCTCCGTCGCTGTCGCCGCCTTCGGCCAGAAGCTGCGCGACGAGGATGCGACCGCGAAGTTCGGCTACGACAAGATCATGGAGATTGCCACCGCCGCCCGAGGAGCCGACCCGTTTGGGTACAGGTCCGAGTTCCTTTCGCTTGTGCGCCTTGCCTCGGCGCTGGGCGGTAACCGGTAGTGGCAATACAGCCGGTTCCTTTCAGACGGGGGTCGTTCTGATACGGGGAACCGACTACGGGCGGGTGAGGCAGGCCGGCGGGGGAAACCCTGCCGGCCTTTTTTTCGGATCGATTGATCCGAAGCGCACAGATGATCCGCCTGATCGTTAAATTGCGCGGCTTTTCCGGAACGTCATCGCAATGCCCTGCTATTATTGCACGGGGGTCGGGACTGGGCTTGGGGAGCCGGGAATTGCAGATATGAACATTGGAAACACGACGCCGGCGGTGAGACACACGCAGGCGTCGGGAACGCTGTCGCCAGAATCCAGGCGCATCATGGATGACGTCGACGCAGCCCGGAATACCGCAAAGTCGGCGCTGACCAATGACCGCTTTCGCGTCATGCTGGAGCAGATCGGCAATCCGCAGTCGTCGGGTGACCTGGTGACGATGAATGAAAGCGCCGACAGCACCGCCCTGGATTTCACGACGGCGCTATCGCGTTACGCTGAAAACAGCGAATAAGTTCGATATCAGGCTCGGCTGCGGCGGCGTTCGCGGCGGGCTTCGCTGGTCTCGGCGGTGTTTTCCGTCGCCACCTTGTTGCGCATCGGACCGATGCGCTCGACGATCCCCGCGACGGTCGGGCGTTCGGATTTGGTGTGCGCGTCGAGCGCCTTGCGCATGGCGGCAAGGTGCTGGAACGACGTGCCGCAGCAGCCACCGATGATCTTCGCGCCGCCATCCACCGCCAGCCGGACATAGTCGGCCATCAGCTCCGGCGTGCCGGAATAATGGATCTCGGTGCCACGAAATTCGGGAATGCCGCAATTGCCCTTGACGATCACCGTCGCTTCCGGCTTCGCCTCGGTCATGTCGAGCAGCGAGGCCAGGATGTCGGAGGCGCCGACACCGCAATTGGCGCCGACACCGAGCGGCGTCTCTGAAAGTCCGTCGACGACGCCGTGGATATCCCTGGGCAGCAGGCCCATCATGGTGCGGCCGGCAGTGTCGAACGAACCGGTATAGGTGTAGGGCAGGCCGACGCGGATGGCGGCCTCCGCCGCGGCGCGGATTTCGTCCGGCGCAGACATGGTCTCGATCCAGGCGACTTCGGCGCCACCTTCCTTGAGACCCTCGATCTGTTCGGCAAAAGCCTCGACCGCTTCGTCATAGGTCATGGCGCCGAGCGGCACCAGCAACTCGCCGGTCGGACCGACCGAGCCGGCGACGATGACTTTCCTGCCGGCCTTGTCGGCGACCGCGCGGGCAATCTCGGCGGCGCGCTTGTTCAGCGCATGCACGCGGTCCTGCGCATGGTGCAGCTTCAGCCGGTGGCGCGTGCCGCCGAACGAGTTGGTGAGAATGATATCGGCGCCGGCGTCGACGAAATTCTGGTGCAGGCTCGTGATGGTGTCGGGCGCTGCCTCGTTCAGCAACTCCGGCGCTTCGCCGGCCTCCAGACCCATGGCGAACAGATTGGTGCCGGTGGCGCCATCGGCGAGCAGCACGCCCTTTTCGGCCAGCAGAGCATCGATGGGATTGTTCGCGGTCATCGGATCGACTTTCAGATATTTGAATGGAATAAGGATATAAAGAAGTCTTTATGTCCAGTCAATGTGTTTGCGACCTGCAATTGCCGCGCGGCGCACCTTTCCGGGGCGTTGGGGATCAGGCAGAACCCGATGGAAATGACGCGCCGGCCAGATTGCGCGCGTAGGCGGCGGCCTCATGCGGGTTGATGTCGGCGGCCCGGATCAGATTGTCGAAATGCTGGGTCAGCGCTTGGACCGGCTGGGTGGCGTTCAGCACGACATACATGTCGCCCACATAGATGGCGGCGCGATAAGGGCCGAAGATGGTCAGCGGGATGGAATAGCGCATGCGGCCGTCATAGAGGAACAGGCGGAAGGTGGGGTAGAGATCGTCAAGCAGCGTCGCCATATGGGCAAGCTGCTGCCGGCGGTCAGCCTCGGGAAAGCGGTCCCAGACGCCCAGGCCGCGGGCGAAAATCTCCAGCGTGTGGCGCGGCATGCAGACTTCCATATCGGTCTCAGGGCGCCGGTTGTACTCGATGCGGTACTGCGTCTCGCTGGCCTGCGCAAGACGGCTGCGGTTCGTGATGTTGGCTTCGTAGTCGACCAGCTGGCGTGTGCGCAGGAGATCGGGAATGCCGGCCGGCACATAGCGGATCTTGGTGCCTGCGGCCTCGGCGAACCATTTGGCGAGCAGCGTGCGGTCGAAGCCGTCGGGCGCCTCTTCGATCTCCAGGCTTTCGCGGATTTCGCCGGTGACGCCTTCGTCCTGGGAGAGGCCGAGCAGCCAGTCCAGCGAGATCTTGAATTCGGCGGCGATGTTGAGCAGCGTTTCGGCGCGTGGCAGGCGCGTCGAGGCGCCGGACATCAGTTGCGACAGAGCCGACCGGTCGATGCCGACTGCTGACGCGAAAGCCGACTGGTTGAGATCGGACCTTGTCAGGAGCAGCTTCAGGCGCTCCCGGAAGATTGCCGAAAGGTCCCGTTTGTCCACTGTTCGTTCTCCGCGCTCTCTTAGGAAAAATTTGCGCCCGAGCCGTCGGATCAGCACTTCCAGCGTAAATGAATCCGTAGGGTTGTTTACAATGTATAACATCTGCGGTCGAAAATGCGCAATCGCAACATTTTGTACACTTTGTCTCGTTGAGCGGAATCGCTTCTCCTGACACTATGCTGTCAGGAACCAATTCCGGCGACTGAGGGACAGTGGTCGATAGCATGACAGGCAAGCGCATCAAGCGACGCGACGCAGCGGCCATCGAGTGGCCGACCGTGGTCCTCGCTTTCTTCTGTTACGGAATGTGGCTCGCTGCTGGGCTCCTGCTCTGGCCCTCTTATCCGATCCCGGCACTTCTTCTCCTCGGCTTCATCCTGGCCTTGCAGTCGTCGATCATGCACGAAGTGCTGCATGGCCATCCGACGCGCAGCGCGCTCATCAACGAAGCCTTCGTCTTCCTGCCGATCGGCCTGGTCTGGCCGTTCCGTCGCTTCAAGACGCTTCATTTGCGCCACCACGCCGACGAGCGCCTGACCGATCCCCTCGACGATCCCGAGAGCTATTACCAGGCGTTGTGGATGCATGACGATCTGCCGCCGACGATGAAATTCCTGCTCAAGATCAACAACACCATGGCCGGCCGTTTCTTCCTCGGCCCCTGGCTGTCCTGCGTCGGTTTCTTCGTCGACGACGCCAGGCATGTGATTGCCGGCGACAAGGTGATCGGCAAGGCATGGCTGCTGCATGCGATCGGCCTCGCAATCGTAGTGCCGATCGTGCAGTTCGGCTTCGGCATTCCCGTATGGCTCTACATTCTGGTGCCGGTCTGGCTCGGCCAGTCGCTGATCGCGGTCCGGACTTTCGCCGAACATCAGTGGTCCGAGCACCCTGAAGGACGCACGGTGATCATCGAGCGCTCGCCGCTGTCGTTCCTGTTCCTCAACAACAATCTGCACTTCGTCCACCACAAGACGCCGACGGTTGCCTGGTACAGACTTCCAAAACTGTTTGCGGACCGCCGCGACGAGTGGCTGCGGATGAACAATGGCTACGCCTATCCGAACTATTTCGCACTGATCAAAGCCTACGCATTCAAGGCCAAGGAGCCGATCGTGCACCCGGTGCTGCGCCGCCAGGCCGAGCCGGGCAGGGCGTTCAAGCCGCGCATCAGGGCGCGCAGCATCAGCGGGCTTGGCAGCGCGCCGGTTCCGGCCGAGCCGCCGAAGGAATAATCCCCGGACTTCCCGAACCCGTGTCGGCCAATTCTGATTGGACGCCGCGTTTTTGCGATCCTTTCCCGAGCCATGATGATTGAGTGTCGGCATGAGTGATTTGGTTGCGGCATTGCCGATGTACGACTGGCCCGAAGTGCGCGGCGAGGTCGACGCGCAATGGGCAGCGTTGCGCGAGGCTTTTCGGCACAAGGGCGTCGATGCGCCGCAGACAATCGTGCGCCGCAATGGCGACCTGCCGCCGGTGCCGGGCGGCATCCACGACGCCCAGGGCAGACTGATCGCACCCGATCCGGCGACACTGCCGCCGGACGAACTCGACCATCACCAGCTTTGGCTGCATCCGGCGCTGCTGTTCGCGCAGACCTGCTGGGGGCCGATGGAACTCGGCCTGTCCAAACAGGTGCAGGTGGTCGGCCGGCCGAGCTACGACGCTTACGAGGGCGGCGAAGGCGAACTCTATTCGAGCGCGCTGGTGATGCGGACGGGCGAGGGACCGGAGGTTCGCTCGCCCGCGGATGGCAAAGCCTCGCTGCCGCTCGATCTGATGCGCGGCAAGAGTTTTACCTACAACAGCCTCGATTCGATGTCGGGCATCATTGCACTGGCGCGCGATCTGCAGGCCGCCGGCGAAAGCCTGGATATCTTTTCCTCGCGCAGCGAAAGCGGTGGCCATCGCGGCTCGATCGTCGCGGTCGCCGAGGGCAAGGCGGATATAGCTGCCATCGACTGTGAGAGCTGGGCGCTGGCGCAGCGTTTCGAACCTGCGGCGCGCAAGGTCGCTGTTGTCGGCTGGACGGCAAGGCGCAAAGGCCTGCCCTACATCACCGCCAGGACGACGCCGGAAAAGACGCTCAAGGCTCTGCGCGAGGCGCTTGCCGGATCAGCCGAGCAACCTCGCATCCAGCTTGTAGGTTGAAAGCTGCTCGTTGCCGGTCGCGGTGATCAGGATCTGTTCCTCGATCTTGACGCCCTCATGGCCGCCGAGACGGCCGATATAGCTTTCCACGCACAGGACCATTCCCGGCTCCAGCACGCCGTCGGGCGTGTCCGGCGTCCAGTCGCTGGCATGTGGCAGGGTTGGATACTCGTCGGCCAGGCCGACGCCGTGATAGAGCACGCCGTAGCGCGCCGGGAAGCAATCTCCCGGCGGCACCACCGAGCGTTCGACCAGGTCGCGGAAGGATATGCCGGGCTGCATCAATTGCGTGTTGTGGGCGATCTGGTCGGCGGCGATGTGGAAGAGGTCCCGTTGCTCGTTCGATGGTCTCGCGTCACCGCAAAGCCAGGTGCGGGAGAGATCGGCGCAGAAGCCGTAGGGACCGATCAGGTCGGTGTCGAAGGCGACGAGGTCGCCTTCCTCGATCACCCGCGACGAGCATTCCTGGAACCACGGATTGGTGCGCGGCCCCGAGGCAAGCAGCCGGGTTTCGATCCATTCGCCGCCGCGCGCAATGTTGCCGCGGTGGAGTTCGGCCCACAATTCGTTTTCGGAAATGCCCGGCGTCAGCGCCTTCTCCATTTCACCCATCGCCGCCTCGCAAGCGACGATGGCGCGGCGCATGGCGAGAATCTCGTCGGGCGATTTGATCAGCCGCGCATTTTCCATCACCGCCTCGCCATTGCCGATCGAAATGCCGAGCCGGGCGAGTTCCTCGACGCCTTCCGGGTTGATGTGGTCGACCGCAATGCGGCTGTTGCCGCCGCCATGCTCCTTGACCAGATCGGCGATGCCGGCCGCCCAGCGGCGGACTTTGTGCTCGGTCAGCTCGCCGCCATAGAGATACATCCACGACACTGCCGGCCGCACCTCGTCGACGACGCCGGAATGATCGGACAGATGCTCGCAGGAGAAATAGTCGAACAGCACCACGGGTCCCTCAGTGGCGACGAAGCAGTGGCGGGTCGGATTGTGCGCGACCCACAGCTGCATGTTGGTCGAATCGGTGGCGTAGCGGATGTTGACGGGGTCGTAGAGCAGCGCGCCGGCGTAGTTTCGGCGCTTCAGTTCGGCTCGGATGCGCTCGAGCCGGTATTGGCGCATAGCGGCAAGATCGGGCGCGGCGATGCCTGCCGCTTGCCATTCGGTTTCAGCCAGCGCGCCATAGCCCAGCACATGCTGGTTCAGCGACGCCGCCTTCTGGCGCGAGGTTTCGCGCAAGGCTTCGACCGAGCCGGGCTCGAACGGCATGATCTTGCGATGACGACCGAACCCTTGTTTCTCCACCCGACGCCTCCTGCCGACTTACTGTGGCGCTGCGCCCGCGGCCGCTTTCTTCAGCCGCGTGACCGTCAGCGTGCGGGTGGGCGGCTCGCTGTCGAACAGCATCGGGACGACCAACTGCTGCGGCGAGCCGTCAGCGACATAGCCGGCCTCGCTCAAGGCCCGCAGGATGCCCTCGGGAGGTTCCTTGTCATTGGCCATCACGAGCACCGCCGGCTCGATCAGCAAATGGCCGAAGTCCGGCATCTCGTCGTCGAGCACGACCAGATCGGGATCGACAAGACGCAGATTTCCCACCCAGTGCCAGCTCGATATCGCCGTGCGAACCGGACCGTTTGCCGTCAGCTGGCCATAGAGCGACTGGTAGTCGACACGCACGATGCTGCCGCGGCTGTCGCCGCCATTGAGGTGCGTGTACCAGGTCACCGGCAGCACGAGGATGGCAAGCGTTGCGCCGACAAACACGACGACGTCCTCCACCTTCCTTCCCTTGTCGCCTCTGGCATCCATCCGCAAGGCCAGCTCGACCGGCAGCAACACAAGAATGGGAAGCATCCAGCGATCGCGAAATTGCGTCGTCCTGCTCGCCAGGACGAGCACGATGGTCATCGCCAGGGCAAAAGCGATGGTGCGCCACACCAGTTTCTCGGTCCATGGCGCCGGTTGCAGAGCCGGCGCCGGCTTTTTCCATGCGATGAGCAAAGCCGCGACGAATATGCCGGCCGGCAACACGGCGAAATACAGGATAGCCTTGCCCAGTCCGCGCATTCCGTAGAATGCGGTTTGTATGGCGCTTTCTCCTCTGCCCATGCCGAAGCCGCCGCTGTGCGACAGCAACTGGTCGGTGTAGGTCAGGTTCCAGTAGAGCGTCGGCAGGCAAAGCAGCACCGCCACGACAAGGCTGATCGAAAACCGGCGGTTGAGGATGACGCCGCGCGTTTCGCGCAGCGACAGGGTGGACAGCATCAGCGCGCCGAGAAAGATCGCGTTGTTGTATTTCGACAGGATGGCGGCGGCCATCGCCACGCCAAACAGCACATAGGTGGCCAGCGAACGCCGCTGCACCAGTTCAACGAGCGCAAGAAACAGCACCACTGAAAAACAGAAAGCGGCGATCGAGTGGGTGAGGGCGTGCTGCATCTCCCACACCATCTGCGGAAACAACAGCAGGCCGAACAATGCGGCGGCGCCAGCGCGGCTGGAATAGCCCAGGCGGCGGACAGCGATGAAAACCGACGCCAGCGCCGCTCCGATCAGCAGGTACTTCACGATCTTGAGCGCCAGGATGTTCGTTCCGACCACGGCGGCGACGAGGCGGGCAAGCCAGGTGTAGAGCGGCGGCTGCGAGCCGCCATAGCCAGCCCAGAGGTAGTGCATGTACATCAGCTGTTCGGAATCGTCGACGCCGACACCGGTTCCTACGACATGGGACAGCAGCGCCATCACCACGATCTGGACGACGCAATAGACCGCGACGCAGACCAGCGCGGCGTTGAAGGGACCGACCTTGCCTTCGCAGAGCCAGTCCGTCCATTTCTCTAGATACTGCAAGGGGATCGTCTTTTCATCGAGGGAAAATGCCTGCGGCCAACTGCCGAAGGCCCCTTACACGATCTCACGCTTCCTGTCGCCTTTTCAGGTCCGCATCTTCTCGCCGCTGGGGTCGAAGGGCGCCTCGACATTGATGCGCGCCGGACGCCGGTGGCCGAGGATCTCGATCTCGAACAGTCCGGCACTTTCGTCCTCGGCGAGTGCCGCCGGCACATAGCCCTGCGCCATCGACTTCTGCACATAGTGCGCATAACCGCCCGAGGTGACCCAGCCGACCACGCGCCAGTCGCCGTCGACGATGCCGCGCACGGCGGAAGCGCCTTCGGCAGCCTTTGAGCCACGCACTTCCTTGCCTGCCGTATCGAAGCGCGGCGCGCCATAGCCATGCGGCTTTTCCACCGTGCCATAGTCCTTGCCGACCTTGGCCCAGATCGGCTCGTCGCCCATGACATCGGCGTCGGCCGCATCGACAATGAAGGAGACACGGCGCAGTTTCGGCCCTTCCGCCTGTTCCTTGGCGGCGGCTTCGCGGCCGATGAAGTCGTTCTTCTCCAGCTTGATGAAACGGTCCATCGCGCCTTCGAACGGGCCGTAGATCGGGCGCAGCTCGCGGTACCAGGTCGGGAAGTTCTTCTCCAGGCGCATGGAGAGCAAAGCGCGCATGCCGAAATCGACGAGGCCGAACTCCTCGCCGGCGTCCTTGATCGCCTTGTAGACCAGACGCTCATAGGCCGGCGCCATCCAGATTTCATAGCCGAGATCGCCGGTATAGGTGATGCGGTTGACCATGCAGGGCGCGCCGCCGACCGCCATTTCGCGGAAATCCATGAAGCGAAACGCCTTGGTCGAGATGTCGACATCGACCAGCTTCTGCAAGAGGTCGCGCGATTTCGGCCCGGCGATCGACAGGCCGACGAGCGTCTGATCGAAGCGGTGGATGCGCACCGAACCATCCTTCGGCAGGTGCTTTTCGAACCAGCGCATGTGGTACTTCTGCGCGGCGGACGAACCCCAGATCATAAATCTGTCTTCGCCTGCCTTGGCGATGGTGAAGTCGCCGATCAGCTTGCCGAACTCGTTGATCATCGGCGTCAGCACGATGCGGCCGATCTTCGGCATGCGGTTGGTCATCAGCCGGTTGAGGAAATCCTCAGCCGCAGATCCCGACACTTCGTATTTGGCGAAATTGGCGATTTCGGTGACGCCGACGCGTTCGCGTGTGGCGCGCACTTCCTCGCCGATGGGACCGAAATCGTTGGAGCGGTGGAAGGAGACGACGTCCTTCGGCTCCTTGCCCTTCGGCGCGAACCACAGCGGGGTCTCCAGGCCCCAGCTATCGCCCATGACGGCGTTGTTGGCGAGCATGGTGTCGTAGAGCGGGGTGGTTTGTGCAGGGCGCGCAGCCGGCAGCTCTTCATTGGGGAAGCGGATGGAGAAGCGGCGCGAATAGTTTTCGCGCACCTTTGCGTTGGTGTAGCGCAGGCCGGCCCACTCGCCGAAGCGGGCGACATCCATGCCCCAGACGTCGAAGCCGGGATCGCCATGCACCATCCAGTTGGACAGCGCGAGGCCGACGCCGCCGCCCTGGCTGAAGCCGGCCATGACGGCGCAGGCGCACCAGAAATTGGTCAGGCCCTGCACCGGCCCGACCAGCGGATTTCCGTCGAGCGCGAAGGTGAAGGGGCCGTTGATGATCTGCTTGATGCCGGCTTTCTCGATGCCGGGGAAATGCTTGAAGCCGATCTCCAGCGACGGCGCGATGCGGTCGAGGTCGGGCGGCAGCAGTTCATGGCCGAAATCCCACGGCGTATTGACCGGCGACCAGGGTTTGCAGGCTTTTTCATAGGTGCCGAGCAGGATGCCGTTGCGCTCTTGGCGGGTGTAGATCTCGCCCTTGAAGTCGAGCACGCCGATCATCTCGCGGCCGGTCGATTTGTTGAATTCCTCGACCTCGGGCATCGGCTCGGTGAGCAGGTACATGTGCTCCATGGCCAGCACCGGCAGTTCGACGCCGACCATGCGGCCGATCTCGCGCGCCCACAGGCCGCCGCAGTTGACGACATGCTCGGCGTGGACGGTGCCCTGTTCGGTGACGACGTTCCAGGTGCCGTCAACTTCCTGCGTCAAGTCGACGACGCGGTTGCGCAGCACGATCTCGGCGCCCAGCTTCTTGGCCGCCTTGGAGTAGGCGATCGTCGTGCCGGAGGGATCGAGATGGCCTTCGACCGGATCCCACATGGCGCCGACGAAATTGGTCTCGTCCATCAGCGGGAACATCGCCTTGGCTTCGGAGGGCGTGATCAGCTCGGTGTCCATGCCGAGATAGCGGCCCTTGGCGTGGGCCAGGCGCAGAAAATCCATGCGCTCGGGCGTATCGGCCATCATCACGCCGCCGGTCAGATGCAGCGAGCAGGACTGGCCGGAGATTTCCTCGATCTCCTTGTAGAGCTGCACCGTATAGGCCTGCAGTTTGGCGACGTTGGGGTCGCCGTTCAGCGTGTGGAAGCCGCCGGCTGCGTGCCAGGACGAGCCGGAGGTGAGCTCGGACCGCTCGATCAGCATGATGTCGGTCCAGCCGGCCTTGGCCAGATGGTAGAGCACCGAGCAGCCAACGACGCCGCCGCCAATGACAACCGCTTTAACGTGAGATTTCATGAGAGATAGGTCCGTTTTTTAAGAGATTGAATCGAATGGGCGGGGCGTGAAAACAAAGCGGAGATCGGCCGCAGCGACGTTCTCGGCCAACCTGCCATCAAGCGCGGCAAGGATGGTTTCGCAGACGGAAGTGCGATGGTTCAGGACGTCATGGTTCCAAACACGCAGGATCGAATAGCCTCGCGCGCGCATGAAATCGCCACGGCGACAGTCATAGGAGCTGCCGGCGTGTTGATGGCCGTCGATTTCCACGACAAGCCATTTTTCGCGGCAGGCGAAGTCTGCAAAGTATGGTCGGATAGAGAACTGTCGCGTGAATTTGTAGCCGCCAAGTTTGCGGGCTTTCAACTCAAGCCAAAGCAGAGCTTCGGCCTGATTGTCACCTCGTCTAAGTTTTCTGGCTCGCAGGGTAGTGCCATTCTTGCGGCGACTGCGGGTTTGACCAGCGCCTTCCCCCACTCCGTCGCCGCTTCCCGGCGCCACCTCTCCCCCCTCCGGAGGGAGAGGAAGGGAGCCAGCCCGCATAACTTCGCGCCTTTCCTCTCCCCCGTCGATCGGGGGAGAGGTGTCGAGCGCAGCTCGACGGAGTGGGGGTCGACTGTTCATCAGATCCATATGAATGATCAGGTCATCAACAACATTGATCAAAAATCGGTCGGCGCGCCGCCTTCGGACGTGCGCTTTTCGACGAAGTCGTTGAGCTCTTCGCGGATCGCCGGGTCCATATAAGGTTCCTCGTAGGATGCCAGCCGCTCCTTCCAGACCTTGTTGGCCTTTTCCAGCGCGGTCGGCGATCCGGCTTCGGCCCAGGTCTCGAAATTGCGCCAGTCGGAGAGGATGGGCGAGTAGAATGCTGTCTTGTAGCGGTCCTGCGTGTGCTGGGTGCCGAAGAAATGGCCGCCGGGGCCGACCGACTGGATGGCGTCGAAGCCGAGCGCTTCGTCGGACAGGTCGAGCGGGGTGAGGAACTCGGCCACCATCTGCAACAGGTCGATGTCCAGGATGGTCTTCTCGTAGGAACAGCGCAGGCCACCTTCGAGCCAGCCGGCGCCGTGCATCATCAGATTGCCGCCGCCCTGGATGGCGCCCCACAGCGAGAACACGCTTTCATAGGCTGCCTGCGCGTCGACCGTGTTGGCGGCGCAGGTATTGGAGGTGCGGTAGGGGATCTTGTAACGGCGGGCAAGTTGGCCGCCGACAAGCTGCGCCTTCATATATTCAGGCGTGCCGAAGGCCGGCGAGCCTGACTTCATGTCGACATTCGAGGTGAAGCCGCCATAGCCAACCGGCGCGCCCTTTCTCACCATCTGGGCGAAGGCAATGCCGGACAGCGCCTCGGCATTCTGCTGCACCAGCGCACCGGCGATGGTCACCGGCGCCATCGCGCCCGACAGGGTGAAGGGCGTGACGACGACGACCTGACCCTTGCTCGACATCTGGATGATGCCTTCCATCATCGGCACATCCAGTTTCAGCGGCGAATTGGTGTTGATGATGGTGAACACCGATGGCTCTTCCAGCAGTTGCTCATGGCTGATGCCGCGCGCGATCCTGGCGATCTCGATGCCGTCGACATTGCGCTCCCTGCCGAGCGAATAGATATGGAACACCTTGTCGGTCAGTGTGGCGAGGTCGCGGATGCATTCGAGGTGGCGCACGGATGGATGGATGTCGGTCGGCTCGACCGGATAACCGCCGGTGCAGTTCAGGATGTTGTGCATCTGCGCCAGGCGCAGGAAGTTGCGGTAGTCCTGCTGGTTGCCCGGACGGCGGCCGCGATCGAGGTCGGAGCAGTTCGGTGCCGACGCCATCATCGACAGGATCACATTGTTGCCGCCGAAGCGGACATTGTGCGCCGGGTTGCGGGCATGGAGCGTGAATTCCGACGGGCATTTGGAGATGAGATCGAGGATCATGTCGCTGTCGAAGCGCACGCGCTCAATGCCCTCGCGGACATCAGCGCCATTTTCCTTCATGATGCGGCGCGCTTCGTCATGCAGCACGTCGACGCCTATTTCCCTCAAGACGCGCAGCGAGGCGAGGTGGATCGATTCCAGCTCGTCGTCAGAGACCAGCTTGGTCGGCGTCAGCGGATTTCTCAGTTGCCGAAAAGCCGGCTGTTCGAAGGCGGCCGAGCCGCCGGCGCGCTTGCCCGCACGGCCACCGCGACGGGCGCGGTCGGTTGCCAAAGGCGGTTCGGCTGGGTGCAGGGCGGCGGTCATGATGGTCCTCGTACGATGCTGGTAGCGGGCGGCATAATGGACCGGCGGCTGTCCGGCCATTGCGGAGGCGGCGACCACTAGGACGAGGGAAGCGACATGCCCGAACGGCAGTCCGATAGCTGACAACCTTGCCGGAGATTGGCGGACAGGACGCGCCCACTGCGGCTCTTGGCGCAAGGGGATTTCAGGCGCGGCCCTTCCTTTCCCTAAATCGAACCGCTAGCTCAGTGGTTTGCCGCTGGATGGACCGGCAGTTCATGTGGAAGGCATCATGGCTGCGACCGGTTCGAGCGATGGCGAAGCGGGGACGCAATGGGCGGCGCTTGCCGGCGTAACTGCCGCCCTCGCGATGTTCGGTGCGGCGCAAGGGCTGAGCTCGCCGCTGTTTACGCTGCTGATGCAGAAGCAAGGCATGTCGCCGGCGCTGATCGGCTTGTCGGCAGCGATGATGCCGCTTGGTCTGATCCTTTCGGCGTCGTTCGTGCCGGCAGCCGTTCGGCTGGTCGGCGCGCGCAACCTGGCTGTGGGTTGCTCATTGATTGGGGCGCTGTGCTTCCTCGGCATCGGCTACCTGCAGGACTGGGTGGGCTGGTTCGTCATCCGCTTCATCATCGGTATCGTCATCAACCCGCTCTATATCCTGGGCGAAGTATGGGCGCTGTCGCTGGCGCCGCCGTCGCGCCGCGGCAGGGTGATGGGGGCATTCAACACCGTGCTGGGCGCTGGCTATGCTGCGGGGCCTTTGGTCCTGACCGCGGTAGGGATATCGGGCTGGGTTCCTTTCCTGATCGGCATGGCCGGCTTCATCCTGTGCGCCGCGATCCTTCGTGCTGTTTCGTCAAGCCTCGCCGGCTTCGAGGATGACGGCCAATTGCCCGGCGGCTTTTTCGGTTTCGCCAGGCTGGCGCCGGCGCTGTTGTTTGCCGTGCTGGTTTCGGCGGCGGTCCAGCAGGGCACCTACGCTTTGATGCCGGTCTTCGGTGCTGCCTATGGCTTGCCCGAAAGGACGCTGGCGGCCCTGGTGATGGCACTGTCGCTGGGAAACATCTTCCTGCAAATCCCGCTCGGCCTGCTGGCCGAGCGTTTCGGCGGGCGGGCGATGATCATCTTCTGTGCGTTGGCGACAACGGCCTGCGCGGTTTTGCTGCCGTTGCTGATCACGACGCCGGCGATCTGGCTCGTCCTTCTCGTCATGGGCGCTGTAGGCTACGGCGTCTACACCATGGCGCTGGTGGAGCTCGGCAGCCGCTTCAGGGGAACCGTGCTGGTCGCCGGTAACGCCGCCTTTGCCTTGATGTGGGGCGCCGGCGGCATTGTCGGCCCGCCCGGCGCCGGTGCGCTGATGCAGGTCATCGGTCCGCTCGGCCTGCCGGTGGTGATCGCCGGACTCGACGCGCTGCTGGTGAGCTTCGCGCTCTACCGATCGTTCAAGCGCCAAAACTCCTGACGGCCCAAAACTCCTGACGCCCAAAACTCCTGACAGGCCAAAAACTCCTGACAGGCCTTGTCTGGAGCAAACGGTTTTCCCCGGGGCGGGGCTTACCCGCGTCGGACAGAAAAGCTAGTCCTGAACCTGGTTTAGGTGCCAATGGTGAACCTGGCGGAAGCTGACAACGAGAAGATGCAGTGGGCGGCGATCAGCGGCGTGATCGCGACCGTCTCGGTGTTCGCCATCGCGCAAGGCCTGTCCTATCCGCTGCTGAGCTTCATCCTGCAACGCCAGGGCGTTTCGCCGGCCATCATCGGGCTCTCGGCGGCAATGACGCCGATCGGCTTCATTGTCTCGTCGCCGCTGATCCCGGCACTGGCGCGCCGGTTCGGGGCAGGGCGCACCGCGCTTACCTGCGCGGCGCTTTCGGCGATCGTTCTGGCGCTGATCGGGTGGACGCAGAATGTCTATCTGTGGTTTCCGCTGCGCTTCCTGATCGGGGTGGTGACCAATCCGCTCTATGTCTTGAGCGAAATCTGGGTCATTGCACTGGCGCCGCCATCGCGCCGCGGTCGCGTCATGGGTGTCTATTCAACCATCATCTCGGCCGGCTTCGCTGCCGGGCCGCTCTGCCTGCTCGCTGTCGGCACCGTGGGATGGCCGCCATTCCTGGTGGGGATCGCCGCCTTCATCTTTTGCGGCGCCTGCCTGGCGGCGGTGCTGCCGCGACTGCCGAAGGTTGACGAAGCCGGGCACAGGGTTTCGGTCATGGGCTTCATGCCCCTGGCATGGCTAATGCTGTCGGCGGTGGTCGTTGCCGCCGGTTTCGAACAGGGCGTGCTGGCGCTGCTGCCGGTCTACGGCACGCACTATGGCATCGCGGAAGCGCGCATGTCGGCGCTGCTGTCGGTGATGATCGCAGGCAACATCGCCATGCAGGTGCCGCTCGGCTTTCTGGCGGAACGGCTGACGGCGCGGCTGGTGCGATTCATCTGCGTCGTGGTGACGGTGCTGGGCTGCGCCCTGTTGCCGCTGCTCATCGAGACGCCGCTGATCTGGCCTTGCGTCTTTATCTGGGGCGCGGTCTCCTATGGCATCTACACCATGTCGATCATCGAGCTCGGCGAGCGCTTTACCGGCTCGGCGCTGGTCGCCGGCAATGCCGCCTTCTCCCTGATGTGGGGCGTCGGCGGCATCGTGGTGCCGCCGCTGGCGGGTGGCGTCATGGATGTGATCGGCGCCTCCGGCCTGCCGATCACGCTGGGCACGATTTGTCTGGCACTGGCTGTGGCCACGGTCCTGCGCCGGCGGATGGTTTGAGGCCGCATTCCCCCGATGACCTGACGTACCATCTTGAATAGAACCGCTTGCAACGCGATGTAGGCAGGGCTGCCCGCCACTAGCCTGGAGACCATGCGTGACCCAATCGACGACAAAACGCCAGACGGATGCCACCGTGGAGGACAAGTTCCTCTGGCTGGAGGACCGGACCAGCAAGGAATCGCTCGACTGGGTGCATCGCCAGAACGAGATCACCGTGGCCGAACTACAGGGCGATCCGTCCTACCAGGCGGCCTTCGAGACGGCGCTCGACCTGATGACGGCCGAGGACAACATTGCGGTCGGTGCCGCGCTCAACGGCCAAGTCTATAATTTCTGGCAGGACAAGACCAATGTGCTCGGCCTCTGGCGCCGCACGACGGTCGCTTCCTACAAGACCGAGAAGCCTGTGTGGGAGACGATCATCGACTTCGACGTGCTGTCGGCCAAGGAGGGGGTGAAGTGGGTGTTCAGCGGCGCCAGCCGCCTTTACCCCGATTTCAACCTTTGCCTGGTGGCGATGTCGCCGGATGGCGGCGATGCCAGCGAGATGCGCGAATTCGACATCGAGACCAAATCATTCATCGAGGGCGGCTTCCGCGCTCCCGCCTCGAAATCCGGCTTTTCCTGGCTGGACAAGGACACGGTCATTGTCTCGGCTGCCTTCAATGAAGACGACAAGACCCAGTCCGGTTATCCGCGCGTCGTCAAACTGTGGAAGCGCGGCACCCGGTTGGAGGAGGCGACGCCGATCTTCGAGGCCGAGAAGCAGGATCTCGCGGCCGGCGCGGGGGTCGAGCATGATGGCGACAGGCAGTATTTGTTTCTGGCCCGCACGATCGCCTTCTTCTCCTCGCACAGTTTTCTGCGCCTGCCGTCGGGCGAAAACCGGCGCATCCCGCTGCCGGACGATGTCACCGACACCGCGCTGTTCAAGGGCCGGTTCGTGTTCGGGGTGCGCAGCCCATGGACGGCGCCGGGCGGCACTGAGTGCTTGCCGGACGGCCTCTATTCCTTCGATTTCGAACACTGGATCGACACCGGCGACCTGGACCCTGTTGAAACCATGCTCGCGCCAGCGCACCGTGTTTCGGTCGCCGGCATTGCCCGCACTCAGGACCGGCTGTTCATCAATCTGATGGACAATGTGCGCGGCAAGGTCGTTGTCGCCGAGCGCAGCGGCGACCGCTGGTCGCTGAAGCCGGTGGCGCTGCCCGAGAACGGCAATGTCGGCATCGCGCATGCCGAGCATTTCGGTTCCAGCGTCTCCTTCTCCTTCACCGATTTCCTGACGCCGAGTTCGATCATCTGGTCGGACGATGACGGGGTGACGCTGGCCACCGTGAAATCGCAGCCGGCGCGGTTCGACGCCGCGCCGCTGGTCTCGGAACAGTTCGAGGCGCGCTCGAAGGACGGCACCATGATCCCGTATTTCGTCGTCAGGCGGCGCGACCAGAAGGGTCCGGTACCGGCGCTTCTCTATGGTTATGGCGGCTTCGAAATACCGCTGCTGCCCGGCTATGCCGGCGTGCGCGGCAGGCTGTGGCTGGAAAAGGGCAACGCCTATGTGCAGGCCTGCATCCGCGGTGGCGGCGAGTTCGGGCCGGCCTGGCATCAGGCCGCGCTGAAGGGCAATCGCCAGACTGCCTTCGACGATTTCGCCGCGGTGGCGCAGGACGTCGTCAGGCGCGGCATAGCCACGGCTGCTTCCCTCGGCATCCAGGGCGGCTCGAATGGCGGCCTGCTTACCGGCGTTTCCCTGACGCAGCATCCCGAACTGTTCGGCGCCGTCATCATCGAGGTGCCGCTGCTCGACATGCTGCGCTATACCGAACTGCCGCCAGGCGCCTCGTGGATCGGCGAATATGGCGATCCGGCAAAACCGGAAGAAGCCAAGTGGCTCGCCGCCTATTCGCCGTACCATCATGTCTCGGCCGATGCCGTCTATCCCCCGGTGCTGCTCACGACATCGACCGCCGACGACCGCGTCCATCCCGGCCACGCCCGCAAGATGGCGGCGAAGCTGCAGGAAGCAGGTCACGGCAAGACGTTGTTCTTCGAGGAGACGGAAGGCGGCCATGGCGGACGCGGCGACCGCCGGCCGCAAGCGGCGCAAACCGCCATGAAATACGTGTTCCTGCAAAGGGTATTGAGCGGCACCGCTTGAATTCCGGGCCTCGGGCGGCATAGACTGCCGCCATGGTCTACATGAGCACATCCGGCGCCTTCGGGGTCGCGGTGACACCGTCGCCGCGCACGCTGCGCGCCGAACTGCTCAGGCTGTGCGCCCGCATCGGCTATTCGCCGCCCGCCGTCCTCTGACGAAGTCGCCCCGGCAGCTTGCCGGTTTGATTCCAGAGGAAAGAGCAAACCCATGACTTACCAGAACTATTCGCTGAAGCAGCTTCAGCAGATTGACGCCGCGCATCATCTGCATCCCTTCACCGACCACAGGGAATTGCGCGAGACCGGCTCGCGCATCATCACCCACGCCAACGGCCCGTTCATCTACGATGCCGATGGCACCGAAATACTCGACGGCATGGCCGGGCTGTGGTGCGTCAATGTCGGCTATGGCCGCGACGAGCTGGCCGACGCCGCTTACGCGCAGATGAAGGAATTGCCCTACTACAATTCCTTCTTCAAATGCTCGACGCCGACGCCCGTGCTGCTGTCGAAGAAGCTGGCCGAGCTGGCGCCCAAGGGCATCAGCCAGGTTTTCTACGGCTCCTCCGGCTCGGAGGCCAACGACACGGCGCTGCGGCTCGTGCGCCACTATTGGGTGCTGGAAGGCAAGCCGGAGAAGAACCGCATCATCTCGCGCAAGTCGGCCTATCACGGCTCGACCGTCGCCGGCACGTCGCTCGGCGGCATGGATTTGATGCACAAGCAACTCGGCGGGGCGGTTCCCAACATCGTCCATGTGATGATGCCCTATGCCTATGAGTTGGCGCTGCCTGGCGAAAGCGACCATGATTTCGGCCTGCGCGCGGCCAAGGCGGTCGAGGATGCCATTCTGGAGGCCGGCGCCGACAAGGTCGCCGCCTTCATCGGCGAGCCGGTGATGGGAGCGGGCGGGGTGAAAATACCGCCGATGAGCTATTGGCCGGAAGTGCAGCGCATCTGCCGCAAATACGATGTGCTTTTGATGCTGGACGAGGTCATCACCGGCTATGGCCGCACCGGCGAATGGTTTGCGGCGCAGACCTTCGGCATCGAGCCGGACACCATCACCACGGCCAAGGCACTGACCTCGGGCTATCAGCCGCTGTCGGCGCTGCTGGTCGGCGACCGTATCGCGGCGACGCTGGTCGAAAAGGGCGGCGAATTCTACCACGGCTATACCTATTCGGGTCACCCGGTGGCCTGCGCGGTGGCGCTGAAGAATCTCGAGATCATGGAGCGAGAAGGCCTAGTCGACAGGGTCAGGAACGACACTGGACCTTACTTCGCCCAGGCGCTGCAGGAGCGCATTGCCGGCCACGAACTGGTCGGCGAGGTGCGATCGATCGGGCTGATGGGCGCGGTTGAGATCGTCAAGGACAAGGCGACCAAGGAGCGCTTCCTGCCGGCGGGCAGTGCCGCCGTCACCGTCCGCGACCACGCCATCGCGCAAGGCCTGATGCTGCGCGCCACCGGCGACACGATGATCCTGTCGCCGCCGCTGATCTGGACCCGCGCGACGATCGACATGGCTTGCGATCGCATCGCCAAAGCGCTGGATCTGGCGCAAGCGGATTTGCGCAAGAAGTAGATGGAACGAGCGCCGGGCGCCTTGCAAACAGGGCGCCCGGACTGTGCGCCTGCTTATCGTCAGGGTCGACGGGGTCAGCGCACCGATCGTGCTGGTCAATGAAGACCATGAGGCAATTCCGAACGCTGCAATCGGAATAATAATTTGGACCGAGCAGTATAGTACTGCAAAACGCAAAAACCGCGCTCCATGGGAACGCGGCTTTGCCAGATACGCATGGCATTTCGCCAACCATACACTTGCGAAACTTACGGGCTCCGGTACGCGAGACCTGATCCGGAGCGCCGGGCGGATGCGATATGTCCGCCTCGCCATCCGTTATATAGGCACATCGTTACCGCCGGGTTATCGAGAGCTTAAGCAAATCTAAATTTGCAATTTTTCCGCGCAATAAAAATCGAGAAAAGCGCTGCCAAATTCGAAACTTATAGAGAACTGCCGCGAAGGAAATTTATGATGCCGGAAAAATCGTCGCCGCCATTTCCCTGGGCGTTGAACAGCGCATAAAGCTGGGCCGCTTCGGCCCCCATCGGCGTCACCGCGCCGGCGCTTTGGGCGGCTTCCTGCGCCAGTTTCAGGTCCTTCAGCATGAGTGCCGCGGCAAAGCCCGGCTTGTAGTCGCGGTTGGCCGGCGATGCCGGCACGGGACCTGGCACCGGGCAATAGGTGGTCAGCGACCAGCACTGGCCCGACGAGGTCGAGGCGACGTCGAACAGGGCCTGATGCGAGAGGCCGAGCTTTTCGGCCAGCACGAAGGCCTCTGCGACGCCGATCATCGAAATGCCGAGCATCATGTTGTTGCAGATTTTGGCTGCCTGACCGGCGCCGTCGTCGCCGCAATGGACGATGCGGCCTGCCATCGGCTTCAGGACCGGTTCGGCCTTAGCGAAGGCATCCTTGGCGCCGCCGGCCATGAAGGTTAGCGTTCCCGCAGCAGCACCGCCGGTGCCGCCGGAGACGGGGGCGTCGATCGAATGCAGCCCTTGCTTCCTTGCTACGGCATGCGCCTTGCGGGCCGACTCGACATCGATGGTCGAGGAATCAATGAACAGGGCGCCTGGTTTGGCCTTGGATGCGATGTCCTCGTAGACCGAGAGCACGTGCTTGCCGGCGGGAAGCATGGTGATCACGACATCGGCGTCTTTCACCGCCGCCACGGCATTCGCCATGACAATGACGCCATGCTCGTGGGCGACGGTGAGGTTTTCCGGCATCAGGTCAAAGCCGTGCACCGCATGCCCCGCCTTGACGAGATTGGCAGCCATCGGGTTGCCCATATTGCCGAGACCAATGAAGGCGATGGTGGTCATCAATCTCTCCTGAATTGTTGCCGTCAGCGTCCGATCAACGCCCGCGCGATGATCACGCGCATGATCTCGTTGGTGCCTTCGAGGATCTGGTGGACGCGCAGGTCGCGCACCAGTTTTTCGATGCCGCAATCATGGAGATAGCCGTAGCCGCCATGCAGCTGCAGCGCCTCGTTGGCGACGTTGAAGCCGATGTCGGTGACGAAGCGCTTGGCCATGGCCGACCATTTGCCGGCGTCCGGCGCCTTGCGGTCTAGCTTCGAGGCGGCGGCGTAGAGAAAGATCCGCGCTGCCTGCAATTCGGTCTCCATGTCGGCCAACCTGAACTGCAGCGCCTGGAACTGGTTGATCTTCGAGCCGAAAGCCTTGCGCTCGGCGGTATAGGACAGCGCCTTGTCGAGCGCAGATTGCGCGCCGCCGAGCGAACAGGCAGCGATGTTGAGGCGGCCGCCATCAAGCCCGGCCATTGCGATGCCGAAACCGGCGCCTTCGCCCGACAGCAGGTTTGCGGCCGGCACCTTGCAGTCCTCGAAGATCACCTGGCGGGTCGACTGCATGTGCCAGCCCATCTTGTGCTCGTTGGCGCCGAAGGACAGGCCGGGCGCATCCTTTGATACAACGAAGGTGGAAATGCCTTTCGGCCCGTCGGCGCCGGTGCGCGCCATGACGACATAGAGGTCGCTGTCGCCGGCCCCGGAGATGAACTGCTTGGCGCCGTTAAGCACATAGTCGTCGCCGCTCTTCACCGCGCGCGTCTTCAGAGCCGCGGCATCCGAGCCTGAGCCCGGCTCGGTCAGGCAATAGCTCGCCAGCCATTCCATCGAGGTCAGCTTCGGCAGGAAGCGTTGGCGCTGCTCGTCGTCGCCGAAGCGGTCGATCATCGACGCCGCCATATTGTGGATCGAGATGAAGGAGGAAAACGCCGGATCGGCGTGCGACAGTGCCTCGAAGATCAGCACGGCGTCGAGCCGGCCGAGCGCCGAGCCGCCGACATCATCCCTGACATAGATGCCGCCAAGGCCAAGCGGGCCGGTCTCGCGGATTACATCGGCGGGAAAGTGTCTTGCCCGGTCCCATTCGAGCGCATTGGGCGCAACGCGATCGGCGGCGAAGGCCTGTGCCATCTCCTGGATGGCGCGCTGTTCCTCGTTGAGCTCGAACTGACTGGTGCTCGCATCGACCGCGGCGTCCATGGCGTGCTCCCTGTGGTTCCCCAGCTGGGGTTGGCTTGCTGGCCTGTTGTTTTTGGCTTTGCGCGCCGCTCAATCTAGACCAATGATGCCGCCGCGCAACCCGGCTCGCCGCGCAGCCGCTGTGCATGGGATCAACGGAGCATTGCGTGCCGACATATTTCGACGAATTGCTCGACCGCTTCCATGCCTATCTCCGGGGCGTGGACAACGCGCTGGTGCGGGACGCCGTGACCCGGATCGGCTGGAATATGACGGTGCGCGTGCTCGAAGCGCATCCGCTGCCTTGCCTTGGTCTGCTCGACCGCATTGTCGAACTGGCGCCGCCGGACCCGCAGCCTCTGGTGCAACTGCTGGCGGAGCGTCGTGACGATCTGTGCTGGGGGCAGACCTACAACGCGAGCGATTTTGGTGAAGCGTTCTTGCAGAAATACGGCTGGCTGGAGGTGTTTGGCACGCGCGGCCATTTCGCCAATGAAGAGGTCGCGGCCGGATTGCTGATCCTGGGACCCGGCATCACCTATCCCGACCATCATCACATTGCCGAGGAGATCTACATTCCGCTGACCGGCGGCACCGAATGGCGCATGGGCGAGGGCGGCTTTCACATCCGCCAGGCGGGCGAAATTATCCATCACGCCTCCAATGTCAGCCATGCCATGCGCACCGGCAGCGAACCGTTGCTGGCGCTCTACATCTGGCGCGGCGGGCCGCTGTCGCAGAAGTCGACCGTTTCCGGCGCGCAGGGCAGGGGCTGAGCATGGCCAAGGCGATCATGCTGCAAGGCACGGGTTCGGATGTCGGCAAGACGGTGCTGGTAGCGGGGCTCTGCCGCGCGGCCAGGAATCGCGGGCTGAAAGTCAGGCCGTTCAAGCCGCAGAACATGTCGAACAATGCCGCCGTCGCCGACATTCCGGGCGACAACCGCCCCGGCGGCGGCGAGATTGGCCGTGGGCAATGGCTGCAAGCGCTGGCGTGTGGTGTTCAGCCGACCGTGCATATGAATCCGGTGCTGCTCAAACCCCAGAGCGATATCGGTTCGCAGGTGATCGTGCAAGGCAAGGTGTTCGGCGACGCGCGAGCGCGCGACTACCAGACAATGAAAGCGGGGCTGATGGACGCCGTGCTGGAGTCCTGGACGAAGGTCGGTGAGGGCGCCGATCTGGTCATCGTCGAGGGCGCCGGATCGCCGGCCGAAATCAACCTGCGCAGCCGCGACATCGCCAATATGGGCTTTGCCACACGCGCCGACGTGCCGGTGATTCTGGTCGGCGACATCGACCGCGGTGGCGTCATCGCTTCGGTCGCCGGCACGCATCTGATCCTACCGGAGGAAGACAGGCGCATGATCGTCGGCTACCTCATCAACAAGTTCCGCGGCGATGTCTCGCTGTTCGACGACGGCATCCGGTCGATCGAAAGCTTCACCGGCTGGCGCTGCTTTGGCGTCGTGCCGTGGCTGAAGGCGGCGGCGCGATTGCCGTCCGAGGATTCGGTCGTGCTCGAACGCCTGACGTCGGGCGAGAAGCGGGCGTTGAAGGTCGCCGTGCCGATGCTTGGCCGCATCGCCAATTTCGACGACCTCGACCCGCTCAAGGCCGAACCGCAGGTCGAAGTGGTGTTTGTGCCGCCGGGGCAGCGCTTGCCGGAGGATGCCGGCCTGGTGGTCATTCCCGGTTCCAAATCGACGATCGGCGATCTCATGAAGTTCCGCGAGAATGGCTGGGATCGCGATCTCCTCGCCCACCGCAAACGCGGCAGCCATATCGTCGGCATTTGCGGCGGTTTCCAGATGCTCGGCCGCCTGGTGCGCGATCCCGATGGCATCGAGGGCAGCGTCACCGAGGCCGAAGGTCTTGGTCTGCTCGACATCGAGACGGTGATGGAGCCGGAAAAGACGGTGCGCAATGTCAGCGCCCGCTCGGTGCCGTTCGGCCTCGCGCTCGAGGGCTACGAAATTCATCTCGGCCGCACCACCGGGCCGGACATGGCGCGGCCGTCGGCTGTGATCAACGGGACCGACGACGGTGCCATTTCCGCCGATGGCAAGGTTTTTGGCACCTATCTGCACGGCCTGTTTTCCGCCGACGCTTTCCGGGCGAGATTCCTGGAAAGCCTCGGCGTGAAAGGCGGCGGCATCGACTATCGCGCGGAGGTGGAAAAAGCGCTGGACGAGATCGCCACCGAGATGGAGCGCCATCTTGAGTGCGATGCGATTTTTGGGTTAGCAAGGTAGGACCATCCACCGTTTCGTCATCCTCGGGTCTGCGCGTCCGCTTCGTTTCCACTCCGTGGATGTCGAAGTTCGGGCGCTTTCGCCGACCCCCTTCGACGCGGCGCTGAAGGACCAAGGCCGATGGCGAAGGATTCTGCGAAACTGATCACCAGCGGGACGGTGAGCGAGGCGTATTCGACATTGCGAAAATGGCCGGGCGCCGTTTCGCGATAGCCACAAATGTCGGTGACCGCGTTCTGCAGCCGCAGGCCCGGCGCGCGCCGCACCATCTCGAACCGGTCGGCTACCGGGCGGTGCTGTTGATCGTGGCGCTCCGTCTCGCCGGACATGGTCATCCTTCCGCGCGGAAGAGCCTAACGGACCATGCATCCAAAGCAAAAGCGCCCGGCTTTTGACCGGGCGCTTCGAATTGCAGAAGTCGCGGGCGCCTAGGCGCCGCGCATCAGGCAGGCGGCGGCAAGCACGATGTATGCGATGAGGACAATCCACACCGCAGCCAGAGGAATGAACGCAAGAACGCCAAGCGCGGCGAGCACGCCGATGATGGCGATGACAAGGGATATGATGAAAACAAGCTGAGTGGGTGCACTAAGATTCATGTGTGGTCCCTCCAACATGATTCGTACAACGGCACTCTATCAGGCGTGAGGCTTATACACCAATCAGCTGGCGCAATGGGTTCGCCGGGTCGGCCAGCAGCTTCACCGCCAGAGCCAGGCAGATGATCACCAGCAGCGGCTTGATCAGCCGGGCGCCGATGCGGATGGCAAGGCTGGCGCCGAGCCGGGCGCCGAGGAACTGGGCGACGCCCATCATCAGCCCGATCTTCCAGTAGACGACGCCGGCGACGGCAAAGACGATGAAGCCGCCGATGTTGGAGGCGAAATTGAGCAGCTTGGTGTGTGCCGTAGCCTTGAGCACGCCGAAGCCGGCAAGGCTGACGAAGGCCAGCATATAGAAGGAGCCGGCTCCCGGCCCGAACAGCCCGTCATAGAAGCCGACCAAAGGGGCGATGATCAGCCCGAACAGGAAGGGCGACAGGCGCTCGGCGCGGTCGACATCGTTCATGTTGGGTTTCACGGCGAAGTAGATCGCGATGGCGATCAAAAGCAGCGGCAGCAGCGCCCGCAGGAGATCACCTGGCACGAATGCCGCCAGCAAGGCGCCGACGGCACTGCCGGTAAGGGCCAGAAGCGCCGATGGCAGCTGTCGACGCAGATCGACACGGCCATTCCTGGCATAGTGGATGGTCGCCGAAGCGGTGCCGAAAATGCCCTGCAGCTTGTTGGTTCCAAGTGCTGCGACCGGCGGGAATCCGGCAAGCAGCAGGGCCGGGATGGTGATCAGCCCGCCGCCGCCGGCTATCGAATCGACAAAGCCGGCTGCAAAGGCGGCCAAGGCAAGCATGATGACGGTGTGGGTAGCGAGGTCGAGCATCGGGATTTCTGAACATTCCGGCGGGAAAGGTGATGCCGCGCCTTCTCATGGCCATCTGGTTTGCGCAAGGCCGATTCCGCGCTACGTCCATCCAAGCGCGTTGCGCTTGGATTTCCTGTGGTGCATGTCATTATCCCAATACCGCTGGGCAATTTTGGGTCATATGCACTGGGCGGACTCGGAAAAGGGATACTGTTGGCGATGGCATTGCTCGACCAGATACGCTCGATCTTCGATGGTGACCCCGGCGTGCGCAAGGTTGCCGACGACCCCGTGCTGTCGGCGGAACTCTTGATGCTGTTTCGCATGATCCTGGCCGACGGCTCGGTTTCGGAGAGCGAAATGGTCGCCTTCCGGCGCATCTGCAAGGACGCCTTCGGCATCCCGGAAACCAGCATCGACGCGGTCATCGAATATCTCAATGATTTCGGCTACGAGACCAACGGTTCGCAAGCCATGGCGCTGTTCCGCGATCTCGATGTCGAACGGCGCAAGTTGCTGGCGCTCCACATGGCGGAGATCGCCAAAGCCGATTCCAAACTGGCCGAGAGCGAAGTGCGGCTGTTGCGCCGCACGCTCGATTTGCTCGACATCAGCCCGGTCGATGTGGTGAAGCCGGAGGAGTGAGGCAGACCAGGGGCAACGGCCGCCCGGCCGGGTCCCCGCTGCTTCGCAGCGTCCCAGCGTTCGTGACCTTTCATCGTGCCACTGGCACGATGAATTCGCTGCGCGAACCGGTCACTCACCCCTGTTCCTGCATACGGTGAGCGATCGCCCGATGCAGATCGGGCGCAGCCGCGACCAGCGCCCTGGCCGCCTCCGACTGCGGATGATCGAGCACGTCGCCGGTCTTGCCGCGCTCGACGATCCTGCCGTCATGCATGACCAGCACCTCATCGGTGATGGCGCGGGCGACGGTCAAATCGTGAGTGATGAAGAGATAGCCGATGCCGAGCTTCTGGTTGAGCTCTGCGAACAGATCGAGGATCTGGGCGCGGATCGACACGTCGAGCGCCGAGACCGGCTCGTCGGCGACGACCAGCTTCGGCCTTGTGATGATGGCGCGGGCGATCGACAGGCGCTGGCGCTGGCCGCCGGAAAACTCATGCGGATATTTGTCCATGTCGCTGACGCCGAGGCCGACCTCGTGCAGCGCATGCGCCACCATCTCGCGCCGCTCGGCCGGTGTCGGCTTCTTTTCCAGTACATGCAGCGGCTCGGCGACCAGTTTCTCGACCTTCTGGCGCGGGTCGAAAGAGCCGTAGGGATCCTGGAACACCACCTGCATGTCGCGCCGCGCGGCTTTGAGCTCCGCCTCGCTTTTGCCGGTGATGGTCTCGCCGCGAAAGCGGATCGTTCCCGATGTCGATTTGTCGAGCGCCAGGATCATGCGGGCAAGCGTTGACTTGCCGCAGCCGGAGCGGCCGACCAGCGCCACCGATTGGCCCGGCGCCAGCGACAAGGACACGTCGTCGACGGCGCGGATCGGAGACGCTGACTTGAACAGGGAGGTGCGCCGGCCCGGATAGTCCCGTGTCACGCCTTCGACCTCAAGCAGCGGTTTGCCCTGGCCGGCGGCGTGAACCTTGGCGCGGGCGGGCACGTGCATGGAGGCCAGCGCCAGCTGGCGCGTGTAGGGATGCAGCTGTTCCGACAGCGTGCGTGCGGTGTCGCCGGCTTCCATCACCTCGCCATGGCGCAGAATGGTGATGCGGTCGGTCATTTCGGTGACGACCGCGAGATCGTGCGAGATCAACAGCAGGCCCATGCGGTTTTCGCTGACAAGGCCGCGCAAGAGGTCGAGGATCTGCGCCTGCAGCACCACGTCGAGCGCCGTGGTCGGCTCGTCGGCGATGAGCAGCTTGGGTTTCAATGCGCAGGCAATGGCGATGACGACGCGCTGGCGCTGGCCGCCCGACAGTTCGTGCGGATAGCGCGACAGCGGGAATTTGGCCTCGGGCAGGCCGACGCGGTCGAGCATTTTGCGCGCCCGGTCTTCGGCTTCCGCGCGGCTTGCCCTGGTGTGCCAGCGTATGCCTTCAGCGACCTGCTCGCCGATCGTCTTGACCGGGTTAAGCGCCGTCATAGGTTCCTGGAACACCATGCCGATGTCGTCGCCGCGCAGCGCGCACATCTGGTCCTCGGTTGCGGCCAGAATATCGATGCCGTCGAAGGTCACGCGGCCGGTGGCGCGCGCAGCATGCGGCAGAAGCTGCATGATGGTCAGCGCCGTCATCGATTTGCCCGAGCCGGATTCGCCGACCAGCCCCATCACCTCGCCGGGCGCGACGGAGAGGTCGACCCCTTTCAGGATCGGCGTGTCGCCGATGGCCAGCGACAGGTTCTCCATCTGCAGCAGGCTCATCGCTGCCGCCGCGATTTCGGGTCGAGTATGTCGGCGATGCCGTCGCCGAGCAGATTGAGCCCAAGCACCGTGACGACGATGGCCATGCCGGGGAAGATGGCCATCCAAGGCGCCACCACCATGCGCGTCTGAGCGTCGAACAGCATGCGGCCCCAGCTCGGCATTGGCGGCTGGGCGCCGAGTCCGACATAGGAGAGGCCGGCTTCGGCCAAAATGCCGAGCGCGAACTGGATGGTGCCTTGCACCAGAAGCAGCGTGGCGATGTTGGGCAGCACGTGCTCGATTGTAATCTGCGTCTTGCTCTTGCCGGCGGCGCGCGCGGCGAGGATGAATTCGCGCGGCCAGATCGCCAGCGCACCGGCCCGGGCGACGCGCGCAAACACCGGGATGTTGAAGATGCCGATGGCGATGATGGCGTTGATTGCGCCCGGTCCGAAGATGGCGGTGATCATGATCGCCGACAGCAGCGCCGGGAAGGCGAAGACGAGGTCGTTCAGCCGCATCAGCGCCTCGTCGACCAACCCGCCGCGCGCCGCGGCGAAGGCGCCGAGCGGCACGCCGACGCCCATGCCGATGCCGACCGCGACCAGCGCCACGGCAATCGAGTTGCGGGCGCCGACCATGATCATCGACAGGATGTCGCGGCCGAAATGATCGGTGCCGAACCAGTGCGCCGCAGAGGGCGCCAGCGTCTTGTCCGAGATCACCAGTTTGGTCACGTCGTAGGGCGTCCAGACATAGGAGATGACCGCTATTGCAGCCACCAGCACCGTGATGGCGAAGCCGATGAGGAAGGAGCGGTTGCGGAAGGCCTTGGCCAGAATGCTGCCCAACGTCTCCTGCGGGATGTCGATGTGCAGCGTCATTGCCGGCCTCGAAGGCGCGGATCGACGATGGCATAGGAGACGTCGACGACGAGGTTAACGGCAATGACGGCGACGACCAGCAGCATGACGATGCTTTCCACCACGATCAGGTCGCGCTGAGTGATCGCCTGGAACACCAGCCGTCCCAGACCAGGCAGATAAAAGACGTTCTCGATGATGATGGTGCCGGCGAGCAGGAAGGCGAATTGCAGGCCCAGAATGGTCAGAACCGGGATCATCGCGTTGCGCAGCGCGTGCCGCCATAGTACGGCGCGATAGGGCAGGCCCTTGGCGCGGGCGGTGCGGATATAATCCTCGTTCAGCACCTCGAGCAGCGCGGAGCGGGCAACGCGCGCCAGGATCGCGGCCTGCGGCAGAGCGAGGGCGATGGCCGGCAGCAGCAGCGATTTCAGCGCCGGCCAGGCGCCGGCGCTCCAGCCGGGAAAGCCGCCGGCCGGCACCAGCCGCAACCAGACGGCAAAGAGGTAGATCAGCATCAGCGCGAACCAGAAGTTCGGCACGGCGACGCCGAGCTGCGCGGCGCCCATGGCAATCGTGTCACCGGCGCGGCCGCGCCGACTGGCGGAATAGAGCCCGACCGGAATGGCAATGATGGTGGACAGCGTCAGCGCGATCAGCGCCAGCGGCAGGGAAACCGCCATGCGCTCGCGGACAAGGTCGATGACCGGCACCGAATAAGTGTAGGAGCGGCCGAAATCGAGGCTGAGCAGACCGCCGACCCAGTGGAGGTAGCGCAGGAGAAGCGGCGCGTTGAGGCCCATCTGGTTGCGCAGGAGTTCGACCTGCTCGGCGCTGGCGTTGAGGCCAAGCATCAGCCGCGCCGGATCGCCGGGCAGGACTTCGAGCACGGCGAAGACGACCATCGACGCCAGGATCAAGGTTGCGATCGCGATGGCGAGGCGTTTGAGGAGGTAGGCGGTCATTGCGGCGGGAATGGTGCGTTGCCAAGTGCGATGACTGAGCAAAGGCAGCGTTCTGTCACACCCCCCTCTGTCCTACCGGACCCGGCCCTTCGCTGTCGCTTCGGGCGTTCGTTGTTCGGAAAGCCAAGCAGTTGGCTTTCCGTCCGCTGCGCGGACCACTCCTCACCCCCCGCAAGGGGGCAGATCAGCAGTTTCCGTGTCGTCGACCAGCGTTCAACGTTCGCGATAGGCGAAAGCGGAGATGATAGCCCGATCTCCCCCCTTGCGGGGGAGATGCCCGGCAGGGCAGAGGGGGGTGTGACGGAGCGCAAACGCCGCCCTTTGGCCCGCCGCCTCAATCCGCCCACTTCACCTTGGTCAGGTCATTCGCCTGGATCGGCGCGTTTTCCCACAGGCCCTGCAGCTTGGCGTCCCAGACGCCGACCTTCGGCAGTTCATAGAGGAACCCCACCACGGCGTCGTCGGCCAGGATCTTCTGCGCTTCGCCGAGCAGCGTGTTGCGCTTGGCGTCGTCGGAGGTGAGGTTCAGCTCGGCGATGATCTTGTCGAAGGCCGGATTGTCGTAGTTGAAGTAATAATCCTTGCGCGAGTAGATATCGATGTCGTTGGGCTCCGTGTGAGCGACGATGGTCAGGTCGTAATCCTTCTTGGTGAACACCTGGTCCAGCCACTGCGCCCATTCGACCGGAATGATTTCCAGGTCGATGCCGACATCGCGCAGCTGCGAGGCGATGATCTCGCCGCCAAGCCGCGCATAGGAAGGCGGCGGCAGTTTCAGCGTCGCATTGATGCCGTTTTCGAAGCCGGCTTGCTTCAGCAGCTCCTTGGCCTTGTCGACATTGTGCGGGTACAGGCCGGTGAGGTCGACATAGGCCTTGCTGGCGGGCGACATGTGCGAGCCGATCGGCACGCCGAGGCCGGCCGAGGCGCCGTCGATGATCGCCTTGCGGTCGAGCGCGAAGGCAATTGCCTGCCGCACCTCGAGCTTGTCGAAAGGCGGCTTCTTGTTGTTGATCGCCAGAATGGTCTCGCCCTCAGTCGAGCCGATCACCACCTTGAAGCGCGGATCGTCCTTGACCTGCGCGACGCTGTCGGGATCGAAGAAAGGGAAAGCCTGGATGTCGCCGGAGAGCAGCGCCGGCACGGCGGCAGCGGCGTCGGGAACGATGCGGAACTCGGCCTTGTCGAGGAACACCGGGGCGCCCCAGTAAGTGTCCGATTTCACCAGCGTGATCGACGAGCCCTTGGCCCAGCTCTGGAATTTGAACGGGCCGGTGCCGATGGGCTTTTCCTTGTTGGTGTCGGCGCTCTCGGGCGCCACGATCACGGCGTCGCCCCAGCCCAGATTGTAAAGGAACGACCCTTGCGGGTTCTTCAGCGTCACCTTGACCGTTGTCGGATCGACGACTTCGACCGTATCGATGGCGGCGAACAGGGCCTTTTGCGCGTTTACGGAATTGTCGGCACGGGCGCGGTCGAGCGAGAACTTCACGTCGCCGGCGTCGAAATCGCTGCCGTCATGGAATTTGACGCCGGTGCGCAGCTTGAAGGTGTAGACCTTGCCGTCGTCGGAAATGGCCCAGCTCTCGGCAAGGTCGGGCAGCACTTCGCCATTCGGGCCGATGCGGGTCAGGCCCTCGAAGACGTTGGCGTAGAGCACTTCGTCGATCGCCGCGGCAGCACCGGCGGTCGGATCGAGATGTGGCGGCTCGAGCGTAATGCCGATCACCAGGTCGGTGCGTGCGGCAAATGCCTGACTGCCGGCCAGTGCCAGCACCGCGGCGGCAAGAATGGTTTTCCACAATTTCATCGTGCAACTCCCAAATGCTCGAACCCTGGTGCGATAGAAGCGTGATTTCGAGGTGGAGTAAATTGCGTTTCGTGCTCTGCAGCGGCGCGGGGAGGAATGTTTTTTCAGCGAAGTCGATGGTTCAGTCCGCGGCCGTGCCCCTGAGCAGCACATTCAGCCCGATCGCCATCACCTTGGCCGACTCCACCATATCAGAGATACCGACCCATTCGTCGGGCCGGTGGGCGAGGTCCAAAATGCCCGGGCCATAGGCGATGCAATCATAGATGTGGCCGATGCGGGCGATGTGCTTCTGGTCGTAAGTGCCTGGTGAAATGACATATTCCGGCTCGCGGTCGAAGATCGCCATGATGCCTTGCGCCACCGCCTTGACCACCGGCGCGTCGCGCTCGGTCATCAGCGGCAGCACCTCCATCAGGTCGCGAATCTCGTAGTCGAACTTTTTGCGCTCGCGCTTCAGCCGGTCGAGGATATCGGTCACCTCGCTCTTGACCGTGGCAAGGTCCTCCTCGAGCAAGAAGCGGCGGTCGATGGTCAGCCGGCAGGCGTCGGGCACGTTGGGTGAGGGCAGGCCGGGGCGGAAATCCTCGGTCTGGCCGCCATGGATCGAGTTGATGTTCATGGTCGAGCGCTTTGCGCCTTCGGGCACGACAGGCATGCGCGTCACCTTGCGGTCGAGCGCCGGAAACAGTTTGTCCTCGAAGGCCTGCAGCACGGCGCCCATATGGCGCACCGCATTGTCGCCGAGGAACGGCATCGAGCCATGCGCGATCTCGCCCTTGGTCTCGATCTCCGCCCACCAGACGCCGCGATGGCCAAGACAGATGCGGTCCTTGTTCAGCGGCTCGGGGATGATGACGTGGTCGACCTTGGGTTTCGAGAAATAGCCAAGCTTCGCCAGATGCGCGACGCCGCCGAAGCCGCCGGACTCCTCATCGACCGTGCCCGAAATTTCGATGGCGCCGGGAAAGTCGGGGAAAACCTCCATGAAGGCTTCCGCCGCGATGATCGAGGCGGCCATGCCCCCTTTCATGTCGCAGGCGCCGCGGCCGTAGACCTTGCCGTCCTTCACCACGCCTGCAAAGGGATCGACGCTCCAGCCTTCGCCGGCTTCGACCACATCGATGTGCGAGTTGAAATGGACACAGGCCCCAGGCGAGCGGCCGTCGAAGCGGTTGACGACATTGACGCGGGGATAGCGGTCGGTGTCGCCGGGCGTGCCTTCGGCGCGGATGAATTCGGTTTCGAAGCCAAGCCTGGCTAGGCGCGCACCGATATATTCGGCGCAGGGGCGATAGGCTTCGCCAGGCGGGTTGATGGTCGGGAAGCGGATCAGGTCGGCGGTCAGTGCGACCAAGTCATCAACACGGGCGTCTATCGCTTTGAAGAGTCGTTCGTTCATTCCCGGATTTGAGCAGGCAAGGGGGTGGTTTTGCAAGCATCGCGCCACTGGCGCCGAAACTTCGTGTCGCAGCGGCAACTATGGCGGGAAAATCGTTCAAATTCGCTGCTTTAGATTGGCGAATTTATCAAGGAGTGTGTGTTAGATCACTCACCTGTCGTTAAAAAGATGAAAAACCGCGTGATGACAGGGCAGGCAAGGGGCATCAAAGGGGTTTGATCTCATGACTAAAATCGTTCTCATGGCAGCTGCTTTTGCTGCGATGCTGTTCGGCACGTCCATCGAAAGCAGGGCTGCCTCGCTGGTGGCCAGCATCGACGTCTCGTCGCAGACCATGACCGTCAGCCAATACGGCCAGGTGCTTTATCGCTGGAGCGTGTCGACCGCGCGCAGCGGCTATTTCACGCCGCGTGGCACCTATCGGCCACAGCGGACGGCGCGGATGTGGTATTCGAAAAAATACCACATGTCGCCAATGCCTTACTCGGTGTTCTTCCATGGCGGCTACGCCATCCACGGCACCGGCGCGGTCAGGCAGCTAGGGCGTCCGGCATCGCATGGCTGCGTGCGGCTGCACACCGCCAATGCCGCGATGTTCTATGCGATGGTGCGCGAAGTCGGCTTCGGCAATACGCGGATCGTTGTTACGAACTGAGGCTATGGACGACTTAAGATTGACGCTGCCGCTGGCCGGTGGCGTTGGCCTGTCCGCGCCGGCGCCGACGCCGGCCCGAGATTTCCCACCTTTTGTGGAACCACATCCACTGTCCCGGATCCTCGCGCACCCAGCGCTCGACCACGTCGGCGAGCAGTTGGGTGGTGGCCGCGACATCGACGCTGCCGCTTTCATTGCGCGGCAAGGTCAGCTTGTCCTCGATCTCGAGGCGGAAGCGGTTGCCTGGCAGCCGCACACATCGCGCCGGATAGACGTCGCAATCATAGTGACGGGCGAGCATGCCCAGAACCGGATTGCTCTGGCACGGTCGACCGAAGAAGATCGTCTCCAGCCCGCTGGAGAATTTCTGGTCGACCAAAACGCCGATATTGCCGCCTTTCTCCAGAATCGACGCCAGCGCGAAGGAGGCGCCGGTCGAAGACGGCAGCAAGGCGCCCATGCTCGAACGCCGCGTCGAATGGATATAATCGGCGAGGTAAGGATTGTTCGGGGGACGAAACAGCGCCGTGATCTTCATGCCGAACGTCGCGGCTGCCACGGGCAGCAGCTCGAAATTGCCGAGATGGCCGGTGAACAGGATATGCGGTTTGTCCTCGCCAGCTATCTGATGGAAATGATCGGCGCCACCGACTTCGACGCGGCCGGGCGTCGCTGCGTTCGGATCATAGTCGAAGAGGGCGTCAAGAAAGATGTATTCGGCGGCGAGCCGGGCCATGTTGCCCCACATGTCGGAGGCGATGGCCTCGATCTCGACATCGCTCTTTTCGGGATAGGCAAGGCGCAGATTGTTGATGGCGACACGGTGGCGCCCGACCCACGGACCGATGCGCCGTGCCGCCCGGTCGGCGAAATTGAGCGCCCTGTCCGCGGGCAAGAGGCGCAGCAGCGAGATGATCGTCATCGCCACGCGCGCCACCAGCCAGTGCTCCATCTGGCGCAGTCTTCGGCCATAGCGGAACATGAAGTCCCGGCGGGCTTTCTTGAACACCTTGCCGACCATAGTCCTAAGAAACGCGCAGGATGATCTTGCCGAACACGTCGCGGCCTTCCATGCGCTTCAACGCGGCGTCGATGCCGTCGAAGCCGACTTCGGTGTCGATGACAGGTGCGACCTGTCCCGCCGCCATCTTCTGCATGGCGTTGGCCATGTTCTCCATGCGGCAGCCGAAGGACCCAAGCAGCTTCAGCTGCTGCTGGAACAGCTGCATCAGATTGATCTGCGTCGACACGCCGGAGGTCGAGCCGCAGGTGACCAGGCGGCCGCCGCGCTTGAGGCACAGCATCGAGGCGGCAAAGGTGTCGGCGCCGACATGTTCGAAGACGACGTCGACGCCCTTCTTCCTGGTGAGCTTGCGCACGACGCCTTCGAAACGATCGTCGCGGTAGTTGATGACATGGTCGGCGCCGAGCGCCTTGGCCTTGTCGATCTTGTCGTTGGAACCGACCGTGGTGATGATGGTGCAACCCATGCGCTTGGCCAGCTGGATCGCCGCCGAGCCGATGCCGGAGCCGCCGGCATGGATGAGGATGGTTTCGCCGGGCTGCAGCTTGGCATTGTCGAACAGCATGTGCTCGACGGTGCCGAAGGTGACGGGGGCGACAGCCGCGCCGACATCGGTCACGCCGGGAGGAGCAGGGACCAGCAGGCGCGCCGGCAGGTTGATCTTCTCCTGGGCAAAGCCGTCGAGATGGAAGCCGTGGACGCCCGAGACATGTTCGCAGAGATTGTCACGGCCTTCGCGGCAGGCGCGGCAAAGGCCGCAGGTGCGCGCGCCGTAGATCGACACCAATTGTCCGGGCAGCAGGCTGGAGACGCCGGGGCCGACAGCCTCGACCTCGCCGGAGGCTTCGGCGCCGACGACCAGCGGCAGCTTGCGCTTGGCGAAGGCCATGCCGCGCCAGCCCCAGACGTCGATATGGTTCAGCGCCACCGCCTTGATGCGCAGCGTGACTTCGCCCAATGCGGGGGGCGGCGGGGGCGGCAGGTCCACCGTTTCAAGACGGCGGTCCTCGATAAGTTGCAGTGCGCGCATGGGGCCTGTCAGTTCAGTCTGGCTGAAAAAGGTCGCTTAGACCGGTTCCCGCGCCATGACAAGGCAAGTGTTCTGGCCGCCGAAGCCGAACGAGTTCGACAGAACGCTACGAACCTCGGCATTGCGCTTCTTGTTGGGCACCACGTCGAGCACGATTGCCGGGTCGGGATTGTCGTAGTTGATGGTCGGCGGAATGACGCTTTCGCGCATGGTCATCAGCGAAAACGCCGCTTCGACGGCGCCGGCCGCCGACAGCGTGTGGCCGATCATCGACTTGTTGGACGAGACCGGCATCGAGCCGATGCGATCGCCGAACACGGTCGACAGCGACAGATGCTCCATCTTGTCGTTTTCCGGCGTCGAGGTGCCGTGAGCGTTGACGTAGTCGATCTCGTCCTTGCTCAGGCCGGCATCGGCAAGAGCGGCGCGCACTGCTGCGATCGCCGGGGAACCGTCGGGCTTGGAACGGGTGCGGTGGAAATCGTCGGCCTTTTCACCGCAGCCGCGCAGGATGCCGAGAACGCTCGCGCCCCGTGCAAGGGCCGCCTCAAGCGATTCCAGCACCAGAGCGCCGGAGCCTTCGGCCAGCACAAAGCCGTCGCGGTCCTTGGAGAAGGGTTTTGACGCCTTTTCCGGGATGTCGTTGTGGGTCGACAGCGCCGAGAGCAGCGAAAAGCGGATCAGCGCCTCGGCAGTTGCCGAACCGTCGGCGCCGATCGACAGCGCCCGGTCGCATTCGCCGCGGCGGATCGCCTCGACCCCGAGCTGGATGGCGGTGGCGCCCGAAGCGCAGGCCGTCGACAGCGTGATCGGCAGGCCGCGCGTGCCAAAGCGGTCGGCCAGCCGGTCGGCGATCGCGCCGAACTGCGTGCTTGCGAACGTATCTGTTTCCTTCAGCCCGCGCGCCACCCTGAGCAGCCTTTCGGCGCCGGCGCCTTTGCCGTCGGAATTGTAAAGCGCGAAGCGGTCGTGCCAGTCGAGTTCGACCGGCGGCGAGGCGAGGAAGAGCGGGCCACCGAAATCAGAGGAATCGAGGCCGGATTCGGCCACCGCCTCATTCGCGGCGCTTTCGGCCAGTTCGTAGGTCAGCAGGCTGGCGCCTTTCGAGCTTGAGTCGAGGAAATCGACCATGCCGGAGATGCGAGTGTTGAGGTGGTCGACGGGAAAGCGGGTGATCGGGTGGATGCCCGATTTGCCGGAGGTCAGTGCCGCCCAGTTATCGGCCTTGCCGATGCCGAGCGACGTTACCACGCCGATGCCGGTGACGGCGACGATCGGCCTGCCCATGTGATCTCTGAGATTGGCCATCCGGAACCTCTTAACTTTGCAGCATGATCGCGCAGCGCTGCTTCAAGCAGCGTTGACCAGCGCCATGCCCTCGAATTGGTGATAGCCGATCGCCGTTGCGAGCACGGTTTCGGGAATGCCTTCGAACGGCTTCTCGGCCGCGGCGTCGAAAACGGGGTAGGCGGCCTTGCGGTCGACGGCCAGGGCGGCGAGGGCGACCGCGAATGGAAACTGCGCTTCCTTCATATGCCCGGTCAGCGTGGCGAAGCCGCGCGCCGATATCGCCGGATTGGCATCCAGCGCTGACTTTTCGGCTGACGTTGCGGTATGCGCCCCGGAGGCGCCCGACAGGGCCAGCAACTTGCCGTTCGGGAGAGCCGCCTGTTTGAGCAATGCCGCGATCTCCGCGTCAAGCTCGCCGCGCGAGCGCCGGGCGCGGCCTGAGACGACCGGTCCGAGCTCGGCATAGATTTTCCGCCCACGGCTTTGCGCGTGTTCGCGCTGCTCCAGCACCAGGAAGGCGCCACCGGAGCCGGAGACCAGGCCGCCGCCCTCGGCGCCCTGTCTCTGCCAGACCGGCTTCCATGGGCCGCGATGCAGATAGCCGGCCAATTCATAGCCGAGCAGCATGTCGGAATGTTCGGTCTGGAAGGCGCCACCTACCAGTATGTGGGTCGACTGTCCGGAGCGGATGCGCGCCGCGGCGGTCTCGACGGCGGCGACGCCGGCACCTTCCTCGCCCATGAAGGTCCTCGACGATCCCGTCACCTTGTGGACGATGGAGATGTTGCCGGCGAGCAGATTGGAGAGCTGGGCCAGGAAAAGCGTCGGCCGCAATTCGGTGGTCAGCTTCTCGTTGAGCAGCACGTCGCGGTCGTTGCGGCTCTCGGACGCGGCGAGGATGGCGGCATCGACCGCCTCGTCTCGCTCGCCGCCGCCGGCAGCGACAACCATGTCCATGGTCGTGCAGAGCTCGTCATTGCCCTTGATGCCGGCGTCGTCCAGCGCCATGCCGGCCGCATAGGTGCCGAGCCGCTGCCATGTTTCCATCTGCCGCTGGTCGCCGCGCTTGGCGATCTGCAGGTTCCAGTCGATCTCCGGCATGGGATGCACGGTGTAGGGCGCAAAGCGCGCGGCTTCGAGCACCGGCTGCAAGCCGGGCTGCGCCAGCTTCTGCCAGTGGGTATCCGGACCCTCTCCCAGCGAGGAGACAAGGCCGATACCGGTGATGACGACGTCGCGACGGCTGCTCATGAGCGGCTTTGTGGGTCAGGCGGCGCAGCCCGTCAAGGCCGCGCGCCAGCCGATATCAGGCGGTCTTGGCGGCGACCAGCGCGTCGATCTTGGCGCACAGGTTCTTCATGACGAAGTAATCGTCGGTCGAAGCCTTGCCGTCATTGACTTCCTGGGTCCACTTTTCCAGCGGCACCTTGATGCCGAATTCCTTGTCAATGGCAAAGACGATATCGAGGAAATCGAGACTGTCGATGCCGAGATCGTCGATCGTGTGGCTCTCGGGAGTGATGGTGTCGATATCGATCTCGCTGGTGTCGGCAATGATCTTGGCGACTTTGTCGAACGTGGTGGACAAGGGCTCTTCCTTCGGTTGCGGGCGGAATCTGTCCGCATCTGGTTTGGGCGCTGTCTAATCGGTTTTTCCCGGCAGGAAAAGGCCTGATGCGCGGGGCGCAGGTGGGATGGCCCTCCCGTGAAGACAAGAAGGGCCGCCCGACAAGCCGGTGGCCCTTCCAGTTGACGTTACGTCAGCTTAGTTTTCACGGAGCTTGACCACTGGCTCTCTCAGAACGTGACGCGGCCGAGCACGCGCAAGCCATCGCCCTGCGGCTCGACCACCACCGCTTCGCCCTCGCGCGGCGAGACGCCGGTCAGCGCGACGATGTTTTCGAGATGCGTGACCATGACCAGATTGTCGGAACCGGTGTAGGCGCGGATTTCCTTCATCACCGCGTCGAGCTGCGCGGCCTTCTCGGTCGGATCGCTCCTCAGGAGGTCTAGCGGCGCAAAGAGCTTCGGCTCCGCTTCGAAGGCGATGCGGGCAGTGTCGAGGCAGCGGCAATAGCGGCTGGACAGCACCCGCTCGATGGGGGCGGCGCGGGCGCCGAACAGCGCGCCGATCTTGCTCGCCTGCTGCTTGCCGCGCGCCGATAGGTTGACCTGGGTGGCGCAGTTGTCGATGTCGAAATTGGCGGGGTCGGTGGTGCCGGTGACCAGTGCGTGGCGAAGCAGCACGACATGGCCGCCGTCACGCAGCAGCGCCCAGCCGGCGTCGGTCGCGTGGGCGACGGCGGGAACAGCAAGCAGGAACAGCGACAGCACAAATCGAATCATCGAAACCTTTCCGGGAGCCGGATGCCGCTCCGGTCATTCTGATATAGGGATCGGAAAGCCGGCACAAAGACAAGCGAAAGGCGAACCCTCGGTTCGCTTCACATTTTCGCCATTTGCTTCTTCGCCAGCTCGATCTTCTGATCGGTGAGCGGGATAGGGATCGTGTAGCCGGCTTCGGTGAAGCCCTGCTTGGCGTTCTCGAAGAATTCGATTGCCTTGAGATATTCCGGCTTGCCCGCGCCATAGCTGGCGCGGTTCCAGTGGACGTCGCCGATATTGTTCTGCTCGAAGGCCCACTGCAGCGGCTGACTTTCGCGCGTAAACACCTTCAGCGCCGCCGTGAACGCCGCTTCGGCGTCGTTGAGATATTTGTCGGTCCGCTGGAGATTGCCGAGATTGAGCAGGCTCATACCGATGCCATTTTGAGCGTTGGCCCAGTCGACCGGCGCGGCCTCGATGGTGAGTATTTCGAGCGCTGCCCGCCGCGCCGCAATCGAATCCTGCAGCGTCTTGGCATCGCCATTGCTCATGCTCAACCAGTGCAGCGTCGAGCCCAGGTCGGCCTGGGCCATTGCCCATTGCCGCGGGTTGGTCTCGCGCTTGTACTCGCGCAACGCATTGCCGTAGGCGTCGACCGCCTCGCTGTAATGCTCGGGCTTGTCGGTGACGCCGCCGAGAAGCTGCAGCGTGTTGCCGAGATTGTAGTAGCTCATCGCCCAGTCCTGCGGGAACTTCCGCCTGACATAGACCTGCCGTGCCGCCTGGAAGGCTGCCGCCGACTGTTCCAGCTTGGCCGCATCACGCGTGCGCTGGCCCAGCGTCTGATAGATCGAGCCGAGATTGTTCTGGGCTGACGCCCAGTCCATCGGGAAGCGCTTGCGGGTAAACACCGTCAGAGCGTCGTCATAGGCAGCAGCAGCTTCTTCGAGCGTAGCCGTGCCCATATCGAAGCGGGCGATACCGCTCAGCGCATTGCCCAGGTTGAGGCGGCTGGTCGCCCAGGACACCGGGAAAGTTTCGCGGGTTCGCACTTCCAGCGCGGCGCGAAACGCGTCGGCCGCCTCGTTGATCTTCGCCTTGTCGTTGAGCTGGATGCCAAGCGTTACAAGCGTGTTGCCGAGATTGTTCTCGACCATCGCCCATTCCACGGGTGCTTTCTCGCGTGTGTATTCCTCAAGCGCCAGCCGGTAGGCTGCTTCCGCCTGGGTGAGATGCTCGCCGGCAGGCTCACGCTCGGAGAGTGCATAGAGCGCGAGGCCTAGATTGTTCTGCGAACCGGCCCAGTCCAACGGCAGCTTGTCGCGCGGACGCTTCTCAAGGGTGGCGCGCGTCGCCGCCACCGCTTCATTGAGACGCTTCGGGTCGCTCTCGCGTTCGCCGATCTTCAGAAGCACGTTGGCCAGGTTGTTCTGCGCCGCGGCCCAGTTGCGGTCGTCCTTCTCGCGCTCGAACACCACCAGCGAATCGCGGAAAATCACCGCCGCTTCTTCGAGATGCGCAGTCTCGGTTTCGCGCTCTCCAATGGTCTGCAGCACCACCGCCATGTTGTTGCGGGTGATTGCCCAGTCGCGATTCTGTTCGCCGTTGGGGATGAAGTTCAAGATGGTGCGATAGGCCTCGATGGAGTGCTGCAGCACATCGAGGTCGCCGGTGGCGTAGCCATGAGCGTTCAACGCCTCGGCCTCCTGGTTCTTGTAGTTCCAGCGCAGCTTTTCGTCCCACTTCTCGACCAGCGAATACGCCTTGGCATAGTCGTTGGCGGCGGATTTGTAGTCGAAGACCAGCGCGGCGGCGTCGGCGCGTTTGGCATAGATGGCGGCGTCGGCGATGCGCTTTTGCCGTAGCAGGTCCTCGGCCTCGTCGACCGCACCGCTGTTTTCCTCGATCCGGCCGACCGCGTCGTCGAGGAATTTGCGCGCCGTCACCATGGCGCCCTGGCCTATGGCCTTGTCGGCGGATGCGACCAGGCGACTGATCTCGGGATCGTCGGTGCGTAATGCGGCGCGCTCGGCCATCATCTTCTTCAGACGCTCAGCCTGGCTGTCCAGCACCTTCTGCAGGTCGTTGGGATCCTCAGGGATCTTTTCCGTGCCGAGCGCCTTGAGCACGCCGTAGAGCGCGTCAAGGGGCACGCCGTCCTGGAGAGAAGCCAACTCCACCTGAGCCCGTTTGGGATCGGGCAGGTCGGAAATGGTCAGCAGCAATTGCCGCCGCTCACCGGTGATCAGCCCGTCGTCGTCGGTCGGTTCCGGCGGCGCGACGCCGAAATAGAGCAGGCGACGCAGGCTCTCGCTGACCCAAGGTCGCTGCTTTGCCTTGGTGTCGAGATAGACCTCCTCGGTGACCATGCGCATGACCGAGCCGAATTCCGTGCCTTTCATCGCGGTGAGGTGGCGCAGCAGGGCGGCGGCGTAAGGGCTGTTTTCGCCGGCGGCGCCATCAAGTGCGGGTCGGCCCGGCTCGGCGGCGAAGCCGACCACGGTTCCCAGGCTGGCATCATCCAATGAGGCATCGGCGAGGGCTTTTGCGCCGCGCACCGGTTCCAGCCCGCCGGCGCCGACAGGCTCGGCGGAAGCCGTCGGCCCGCGTCGCACGACCGCGTCCGGCGGAAACGGGTTGGTGCGGCAGGCGTCAAGCAGCACGATCGTCACCGGCACGGTCTTTTTCAGCTCGTCCATGACGGCTGAAATCGGCACCAGCGCCTCACCAGCATTTTTCAACGACGAGACGTCGGCATCGACCGGCACCAGATAATTCTCGCCGCCCGCCTCGATGCCGTGGCCGGAATAATAGATGAAGGCGACGTCGGCGCCTTCGGCGTCCTCGACAAACCGATCGATATCGCGCTTCAGCTTGGCGGCATCGCGATCGGTGACGTTGCGGGCGTCGAAGCCGAGGTCGGTCAGCATCTTGGACATGTCGCGGGCGTCGTTGGCCGGGTTGGCAAGGGCTGCGATGTGCTCGTATTTCGACTGGCCGATGATCAGCGCCACGCCCTTGAGGCTCTTGGTCTCCGCAACCGCAAGCACCGTCGCGGCAAGGCAAAACAGCCCGGCGACGAAAGCCGTCAGCCACGCCTGTCTGAAATGACGCTGTTTCGGCGTCGCAACCATTCGCTGTGTGTCCGCCCTGATGATCCCAAGCCTGTATAGCGCTGCCACCCGACCATGATCAAATTCAGGCGCCGAGCGGATCGAGGATCAGTTTCTGAAGATCATGGCGATTGCGCTGGAATCCGGGCTCGCCTATCCCTGAAAAATGTCTCCGCTCACCGAAACCGTTCTTTTCGTCTTCAGCCTCGTCGCGCTCGGCTATGTCACCGGGCTCACCGGCTATCTGAAACCGGCCAGCGGGGACGGCATCTCCGAATTCGCCATCAACGTCGCGATGCCGCTGCTGCTGTTTCGGACGATGGTGAATTCGGATTTCCACGGCGTGGCGCCCTGGTCGCTGTGGGGTGCTTATTTCGCGGCGGTTGCAATGACATGGGCCGCCGGCCATCTGGTGACGACACGGATCTTTGGGCGGGACGCGCGCACCGGCATCGTCGGTGGAGTGTCGTCATCCTTCTCGAATGTGGTGTTGCTGGGCATTCCCTTCGTTCTCGGCGTATTCGGGTCCAGCGGATTCGAAGTGCTGTCGCTGCTCGTTTCCGTGCATCTGCCGACCATGATGATGGCTTCGATCATCATGTTCGAGATATTTGGCCGCGGCGGCAGCGAGCCCGTACACCCGCTGCGCATCATCCAGAGCTTTCTGAGAAGACTGTTCACCAATCCGTTGATCATCGGCATCCTGGCCGGGCTGGCATGGCGCCTCACCGGCGCGCCGCTGCCGAACCTTGCCATGCGACTGGCCGATGCGCTGGCTAACACCGCCGGGCCGGTGGCGCTGTTCGCCATGGGGCTCAGCCTGCGCCGTTTCGGCATTTCCGGTAACATCCGACCGGCGCTGGCGCTGTCGACGCTGAAACTGTTCCTGATGCCGGCGCTGGTGCTCGGCCTGGTCTGGCTGTTTGGCCTGCCGCCCTTGACGGCCAAAGTGGCGGTCGTGGTGGCGGCGCTGCCGTCCGGCATCAATTCCTATCTCATCGCCGTGCAGTTCAACACCGGCCAGGCGCTGGCGTCGAACCAGATGACCATCGCCACGGCAAGCGCGGTTGTTACAACCGCCTTTTGGCTGACGGTGGTGGTGCATGTCTTTGGGTAGGCTTGGTCTTCTGTAAGGCTGGTCTTTGGCAAGGCTGGTCTTTGGCAAGGCTGCGGCCCAAACTAATTTACATGTGAATTTTCTCTGGCGTTGGGCTGGCCCAAAGCCTATATGCCATCTTGCAATTGCTTGCCGGGCTTGCCCTAGGTAAAGAGCAGTGGCTTCAGCGTGTCGGCTCCGCCGCCATTGTGCACGCTCGTTCAAGAGATCCAGGAAACCGGCCCGTCAGTGCGCCGAACGGAGGCTAGACCATGCTGCAGAAAACCAGCCATTTCATGCGCCAGGCCAATCTCATCAATGGCGAATGGGTGCAGGCCGACAGCGGCCAGACGGTCGACGTCAACAACCCGGCCACCGGTCTCAAGATCGGCACCGTGCCGAAGTCGGGCAAGGCGGAAACCCGCCGCGCCATCGAAGCCGCAAGCGAAGCCTTCAAGACCTGGCGCAAGACGACCGCGCTGGAGCGCTCGAAGCTGTTGCGCAAGCTGCATGACGCGATGATGGATAATCAGGATGTGCTGGCCGAACTGCTCACCATCGAGCAGGGCAAGTCGCTCGCCGAATCCAAGGGCGAGATCGGTTCGGCTGCCGCCTACATCATGTGGTTTGCCGAGGAAGGCCGCCGCACCTATGGCGATGTCGTGCCATCGCCATGGGGCGATCGCCGCATCCTGGTGACCAAGGAGCCGGTCGGCGTCATTGCCGCCATCACGCCGTGGAATTTCCCCTCCTCGATGCTTGCCCGCAAGCTTGGCCCCGCGCTTGCCGCCGGCTGCACCGCCGTGGTCAAGCCGGCCTCGCAGACGCCGTATTCCGGCCTTGCATGGGGCGCGCTCGCCGAGGAAGTCGGCTTCCCAAAGGGCGTCATCAACATCCTGACGGGTGCTGCCGGCGAAATCGGCGACGAGATCTGCGCCAATCCGCTGGTGTCGAAGATCACCTTCACCGGCTCGACCGAGATCGGCAAGCTGCTGATCCAGAAGTCGTCCGTCACCGTCAAGAAGGTCTCGATGGAACTCGGCGGCAATGCGCCGTTCCTGGTCTTCGACGATGCCGACCTCGATCGCGCCGTCGCCGGCGCCATCACCGCCAAATACCGCAATTCAGGCCAGACCTGCGTGTGCACCAACCGCTTCCTGGTGCAGGCCGGCATCTACGACAAGTTTGTCGAGAAGCTGGCCGCTGCCAGCAATGCGCTGAAAGTTGGCTCGGGCCTGGAAGAGGGCGTGCAGCAGGGACCGCTGATCGACGTGAAGGCGGTCGAGAAGGTCGAGGAATTCATCGCCGACGCCACGTCGAAGGGCGGCAAGGTCGTTGCCGGCGGCAAGCGCCACGCGCTTGGCGGCTCATTCTTCCAGCCGACCGTCATCGCCGACGCGAAGCCTGACATGCGCTTCATGAAGGAAGAGATTTTTGGCCCGATCGCCCCGGTGTTCAAGTTCGAGACCGAGGAGGAAGCCATTGCGCTTGCCAACGACACTGAGTTCGGCCTTGCCGCCTATTTCTACACCGGCGATCTCGGCCGCGCCTTCCGGGTCATGGAAGGCCTGAAATACGGCATGGTCGGCGTCAATGAAGGCCTGATCACCACGCCGGAAGCGCCGTTCGGCGGCGTCAAGGAATCGGGCCTCGGCAAGGAAGGCGGACATCAGGGCATCGAGGACTATCTCGACACCAAATATGTCTGCATCGGGGGTCTCGGCCTCTAAATCATTGACGGGCAGGGCAGGCCGCGCGCCTGCCCTTGCCAGACGACATTCAGCCGGCCTAAGTCGACAGATCGACGAATTAGCATTTGGACCTAGCGATGAAGGACGGCGAAGTCTTCGGCACGACGCAGGCAGGCGAACCCGTTCGCCGTTTCACCATCCGGGGCGGCGGCGTCAGCGCCAACATCATCGGGCTCGGCGCAATCATCCAGGATCTGCGGCTCGCCGGGCACGACGCGCCGCTGGTGCTGGGCTACGATCGCTTCGAGCCTTACGAGACTGACCGGGCCTTCTTCGGCGCGGTCGTCGGCCGCTATGCCAACCGCATCCGCGACGGCCGCTTCACCATTGCCGGCCAGCGCTACCAGACCGAGCGCAATTTCCTCGGCAAGCACACGCTGCATGGCGGCTCGGAGGGCTTCTTCCATCGGCCGTGGACGGTTTCGCTGCACGGCCGGGATTTTGTCACCCTGACCCTGCACGATCCCGAGGGCACGATGGGCTTTCCCGGCGCGCTCGACGTCACCTGCACCTACCGGCTGAAGATCCCCGGCACGCTCTCGATGGAACTGACCGCCACCTGCGAGGAGCCGACGCTGTGCAATCTGGCGCAGCATTCCTATTTCAATCTCGACGATGGCGGCGCCGGCGACATTCTCGACCACCGGCTGATGCTGAACGCCGGCGCCTATACGCCTGTCGATGGCGAGATGATCCCGACCGGCGTCGTCAAACCTGTCGACGGCACGCCCTTCGACTTCCGCCAGGCGCGGCCGCTGCGGATGGAAACGGAAGGCGAGCAGCTTCCCTACGACGTCAATTTCTGCCTGGCGTCAGCCCGGGGCCCGCTTCACCAGGTGGCGTGGGCGCAAGGCGCCAATTCCGGCGTCGAGATGGAAGTCTGGACCACCGAGCCGGGCCTGCAGCTTTACACCGGCCAGTATGTCGCGCCGACCTCGGGCGGCCTGGACGGACGGCGCTACAAGGCGTTTTCCGGCTTTTGCCTGGAAGCGCAGACCTGGCCCGACGCGCCGAACCGGCCCTATTTCCCGCAGGCCACGCTGTGGCCGGGCCAGATCTATCATCAGGTGACGGAATATCGTTTCAGGCTTCCCTAAGGTCTTAGACTAGCCCTCGAAAGCGGTTCTTAGAACCTCGAACGGCGCCAGCGCGCCTCGCACCTGCACGACAGCGGCGGCGACGCGATGCGCGCGCTGCACGGCATCCGCCGGGGCATGGCCGGCAAGCCGGGCGGCGAGATAGCCGCCATTGAAGGAATCGCCGGCGCCGGTGGTGTCGACCGGGGTGGCGACATGCTGGGCCGGAACCGGCTGCAGGGCTCCGCCAGTGGCGATCAGCGCGGGCTTCTCGCCATTCTTGACGACGACTTCGCCGACGAGTTTTCCGAACCGTTCGGCGGTCGCTTGCGGTGCCGAGTCGCCAAACAGCATCTGCTCGTCGGGAAAGGTCGGCAGCGCGATGTCGGCGACGGCAAGCGCGTCGAGTATCGCGGCTTGCGCCTCCTCGCGGCTCTGCCACAGGCGCGGCCGGTAGTTGGGGTCGAAGGCGACGAGCGAACCGGCAGCCCGCGCCTTGGCCACTTCTGCCAGCAACGTCTTGCGCGCGGCGGCATCCAGAATTGCTAAAGTGATTCCGGAAAAATACACAAGCGCCTGGCTTTCAAGGCTTTTTGCCAAGGCGGCCGGGTCCGAGGCAAGCCGCCTGGCCGCCGCGTCGCTGCGCCAATAGGTGAAGGCGCGTTCGGCGCCGGTCAAGGTGATGGCGTAGAGGCCGGGCCGCGCGCCTGGGATGACCGGGCTGGCGCCGATGCCGATGCCGTTTTCGGCGAAGAACGAAATCTGGCCCTGCGAGAAGGGATCGTCGCCAAAGGCGGAGACATAGGTCGCCGGCCGCTCGCCGCTCAGCGCATGCAGCGCCCACAGCGTGTTGAACGTGTCGCCGGCAAAGCCCATGCGCCAGTTCGGCCCGGCCTGGCCCGACAGTTCGAGCATGCATTCACCGATCGAAGCGACGCCGTCTGCTGCCATGTATCTGTCTCCGGATCAGTTCGCTGCTGTAGCTTTTTGCGGCCGGCAGCGCCATGCTTGGCGGCGGCGGTTTTTTGCGCCAGAAGCGTTTTCCCACAGAAGCGGCGGGACGCGAATTGCTTCCCGAGACGTTATGCCCAGAAGAGGAACCGGTTTGGCATCGATATGGCGTTATCTTCTTGCGGGCGTTGGTCTGGCCGCCTTGCTGGCTGGCATATTGGCGATCGTCTATCTGACCGCGCCGCAGTCGGCGCCGAGCCCGGATATTTCGCGCTCGAAGAAGACGGCGAACGGCTTGTTTGTCGCCAGCATTCAGCCGGAACGCGGCGTTATCCGGCAAGGCGAACTGCAATCCTGGTTGCTGACCCTGAAGACGGTCAAGGGCGATTCCGTGGAAGGTGCGGCGATCTCGGTGTCCGGCGGCATGCCGCAGCACAATCACGGCTTGCCGACCAGTCCGCAGGCGACCGACTATCTTGGCGAGGGGCGCTACCGGATCGAAGGGCTGAAATTCACCATGAGCGGCGTGTGGCAGTTGCGGTTCGCCATTTCGGCCGCGGCCGGTTCCGACACGGTCGTCTTCAACGTGGTGCTGTGAGCGGATGAACCGCCTGTTGCGCCTTCTGGCCCTGGCTGCGGTTTTGCTCGTTGCCGGCTGCGGCAAGCCGGACTTTTCCGATGCCGAGAAGAAGACCATCGCTTCGCTGGCGCTGAACACCTTGCCGGCGCTCAAACCCGACACCACCAACCGCTTCGCCGACGTGCCGGCCGCCGCCGCCCTGGGCTCCACTCTGTTCTTCGATCAGGGGATGAGCCGTGACGGGAACGTATCCTGCTCGACCTGCCACAAGATCGACCGGCAATTCCAGGATGACCTGCCGCAATCCGTCGGCGTTGGCCGAACCAACAGGCGCTCGATGCCGCTGGCCGGCATTGCCCGCAATCCGTGGTTCTTCTGGGATGGACGGCGCGACAGCCTGTGGGCGCAGGCGCTGACGCCGCTGGAAAACCCGCTTGAGCAGGCGGGGAACCGCGCGGCCTTCGCGCATTACATCCAGAAGCGGTTCGGCGAGCGCTATGAGCGCATCTTCGGGCCACTGCCGGATCTTTCCGCCGTGCCGGCCAACGCCAGCCCGCTCGGCAATGAGGCCGAGCAGGCGGCGTGGAAGGCAATGACCGCGGCCCAAATGGACGACGTCAACCGCGTCTTTTCCAACATCGGCAAGGCGATCGCCGCCTTCGAACGGTCGATCGAACCGGCACAGACGCGCTTTGACCGCTTTGCCATCGATCTTGCGTCAGGCGCCAAGCCGAAAGCCGACGATGCCTTTTCGCAGGAGGAGATGCTCGGGCTGAAACTGTTCATCGGCAAGGCCAATTGCGTCACCTGCCATAACGGCCCGCGCTTCACCGACAACGCTTTCCACAACACCGGCGTGCGGCCGGTCAGGGATTTGCCATTGGATCGCGGCCGTTTCGATGCGGTGGCCCAGGTTCAGGCCGACCCATTCAACTGCTTCGGCGCCTTCCGCGATGGCGACGCCGGCGCCTGCGGAGAACTGCGCTTCATCGTCAAGGCAGCACCCGAACTGATGCGTGCCTACAAGACGCCGTCGCTGCGGGGCGCGGCGACACGGCCGCCCTATATGCATGCCGGACAGTTCTCCACGCTGGAGGAGGTGGTGGCGCACTACGCGAAGGCGGAGGCGGCCGTTGAAGGCACCTCCGAAGTGCACCCGTTGCAACTGTCGGACCGCGAACGCGCGGCGCTGGTGGCATTTTTGAAGACGCTGTCGGAGTGAGCTAGCGATCCTTCACCGTCTCCATAGCCACGAAGGTCGAGGTCTGCGCAACATGCGGCAGTGCCGAGATGCGCTCGCCGAGCACGCGGCGATAGGCGGCGATGTCGGTGGTACGGACTTTCAGGAGATAATCGAAGCTCGACGCCATCATGTGGCACTGCTCGATCTCCGGCACGGCCTGCACCGCGCGATTGAAAGCATCGAGCGCGGCCGAGCGTGTGTCCGACAGTTTGACCTGGACGAAGGCGACATGGCCTTCGCCCATGCGCTCGCGATCGATGATCGCCTGATAGCCCCTGATATAGCCGTCCTTCTCCAGGCGCTTCACCCGCGCCTGCACCGGCGTCTTCGACAGGCCGACCTTGCCGGCCAGTTCCGACATGGACAGCCGCCCGTCGCGCGCCAGCGCCGACAGGATGTTTCTGTCGATGCGGTCCAATTGGTCTTCTGTCACGGATATCACAGCCCATCTGATAACAATTGAGCCGCAATGATAGATCATTCGGCCTGCCATGTCGATTTCTTTGGACCGGCCGAAAATGCGGCTCTGTGCTAGCTTGCGCCATTCGGTCCGGCGACCGCCGGCCCGCTCCCAGATGCTTGCTCCGCAGGACCGCCATGCCGCTCGACACCATCCGCCAGCAGATCCGCGCCAACTACCTGCCCGACGAAGAAGCGGCTGTGAAGCGCCTGGCTGCCGCGACAGAACTTTCGGCCGATGACCGCAAAGCCGTCTCGGCCCGTGCCGCGGATCTGGTGCGCGCGGTGCGCGGCTCGTCCGACCCGCGGCTGATGGAGGTTTTTCTCTCGGCCTACGGCCTCTCCACCAAGGAAGGCGTGGCGCTGATGTGCCTGGCCGAGGCACTGCTGCGCGTGCCCGACACCGAGACCATGGACGACCTGATCGCCGACAAGATCGCACCGCATGACTGGTCGGCGCATTCGGGCGGTTCGAGCTCGATCTTCGTCAACGCCTCGACCTGGGCGCTGATGCTGACCGGCCGTGTGCTCGACGAAGGCGAGGGCGGCATTGAAGGCACGCTGCGCTCGATGGTTCGCCGACTGGGCGAACCGGTGATCCGCAAGGCGGTCGCCGCCGCCATGCGCGAAATGGGCGAGCAGTTCGTGCTCGGCCGCACCATTGCGGAAGCCATCAAGCGCGGCAAGTCGATGATCCAGAAAGGTTATCTCTATTCCTTCGACATGCTGGGCGAGGCGGCCCGCACCGAGGCCGACGCGCTGCGCTACCATAAGGCCTATGCCGATGCGATCTCCTCGCTCGATTCAGGCTCCAACGGTCCCGATATCCGCCAGAACCACGGCATCTCGGTCAAACTGTCGGCGCTGCATCCGCGCTACGAAGAGGCACAGAAGGAAAAGATGCTGCCGGTGATGGCGGAGCGGCTGCTGTCGCTGGCGCTGGCCGCACGCCATTCGCGCATGGGCCTCAACATCGACGCCGAGGAGGCCGACCGGCTCGACCTGTCGCTCGATGTGATCGAGCGTGTGTTGTCCGAGCCGGAGCTTGCCGGCTGGAATGGCTTTGGCGTCGTCGTCCAGGCCTACGGCCCGCGCGCGGCCTTCACCATCGACTGGCTCTATGCGCTGGCGAAAAAGTACGACCGCAACATCATGGTGCGGCTGGTCAAGGGCGCCTATTGGGACACCGAGATCAAGCGGGCACAGACGCTCGGGCTTTCCGGCTACCCTGTCTTCACCCGCAAGGCCAACACCGATGTTTCCTACATGGCCTGCGCCAGGAAGTTGCTGTCGATGACCGACCGCATCTATCCGCAATTCGCCACGCACAATGCCCATACCGTCGCCGCCATCCTGTCGATGGCTGACAACCGTGACGTTTTCGAATTCCAGCGCCTGCACGGCATGGGCGAAGCGCTGCATGAGACGGTGCGCCGGGCCGAAGGCACGCGCTGCCGCATCTATGCGCCGGTCGGCGCGCACTCCGACCTCTTGGCCTATCTGGTGCGACGTCTGCTGGAGAATGGCGCCAACTCCTCCTTCGTTCATCAGCTCACCGATGAGGATGTCGAGCCGGAGGATATTGCGCGCGATCCGCTCGAGACGGTCGAGAGCCAGGGCTCCGCCGCCAATCCGGCAATCGCTCGTCCGGCGACGATCTTCGGCACTGGGCGGCGCAATTCGAAGGGGTTCGACATTACCGATCCGGTGACGCTGGCGGCGATCGACAATGCCAAGGCGGCCTTTGCCGGACCCGAGCGCTGGCATGCCAAGCCGATCACGCGCGCCGCCGGCTACGGCAAGCAGCGCCCGGTGGTCAATCCGGCCAAGCCTGCCGAGATCGTCGGCACGGTCGCCGAAGCCGCTGCCAAGCAGGTCGCGACCGCGGTGCGCTTCGCGGTGGAGGCGCAGCCGGCCTGGGCAAAACGCCCCGTCGCCGAGCGCGCCGCCATCATCAACCGCGCGGCCGACCTCTATGAGGCCAACGCGGTCGAGTTTTTCGCGCTCGCCACCAGGGAAGCCGGCAAGTCGCTGGCCGACGGCGTGGCCGAAGTGCGCGAAGCCGTCGACTTCCTGCGCTACTACGCTGCCGAAGCGGCCAACAACGAAGCGGGCACCGAGGCGCGCGGCGCGATCGTGTGCATTTCGCCGTGGAATTTCCCGCTCGCCATCTTCACCGGCCAGATCGCGGCAGCGCTCGTCACCGGCAATTCGGTCATTGCCAAGCCGGCCGAACAGACGCCGCTGATCGCCTTCCGCGCCGTCGAGCTGCTGCGCGGGGCCGGCGTTCCGGAAGATGTCATCCAGCTTCTGCCGGGCGACGGTCCGGCGGTCGGCGGACCGCTGACCGCGGATCCGCGCATTGCCGGCGTCTGCTTCACCGGCTCGACCGAGGTTGCAAAGCTGATCGAGAAGCAACTGGCCGAGACGGCCGCGCCGGACGCCATGCTGATCGCCGAGACCGGCGGTCTCAATGCCATGATCGTCGATTCCACAGCACTGCCCGAACAGGCGGTGCGCGACATACTGGCATCGGCTTTCCAGAGTGCAGGCCAGCGCTGTTCGGCGCTTCGCGTGCTCTACGTGCAAAAGGATGTCGAGAAGAAGATGCTGGAGATGCTGAAAGGCGCCATGGAAGCGCTCACCATCGGCGATCCCTGGCAGATTTCGACCGATGTTGGGCCGGTCATCGATGACGAGGCGCAGGAATCGATCCGCGAGTATTGCACCAAGATGGGGCTGCAGGGCCGGCTGATCGCCAAGCTCGAAGCACCCAAAGATGGCCGCTTCGTTGCGCCGCATGTGTTCCGGGTCAAAGGCATCGAGGAGATGGAGCGCGAAGTGTTCGGTCCGGTGCTGCATGTCGCCAGCTTCGACGCCGACGGGATCGACGCCGTCATCGCCGCCATCAACCGCAAGGGCTATGGCCTGACCTTCGGCCTGCACACCCGCATCGAAGGCCGCGTCCAGCATTTCGTCGACGGCATCCATGCCGGCAACATCTATGTCAACCGCAACCAGATCGGCGCCGTCGTCGGCTCGCAGCCCTTTGGCGGCGAGGGGCTTTCGGGCACCGGGCCGAAGGCCGGCGGGCCGCATTATCTCCGGCGGTTCCGCAAGGGGCCGGAGGCGGGCACGGAGATTGCCGAGGGCCACAAGGTGACGGCGACCGAACTGGCCGACAATCTGCCCGATCCGACGCTTGGCGGCTGGTCGACGCGGCCGGACCGCATCGCCATCTTGAGAAAGCATCTGCGCGGCAAGGGCGCTGCAGCGATCGGCGCTGCAGCCGCCATTGATTTCGGCCAGGTCGACCTGCCCGGACCGACCGGCGAGGCCAACACGCTGTCGCTGTCGCCGCGCGGCCGGGTGCTGTGCCTCGGTCCGGACGCCGAAACGCTGCTTGCCCAGACGATCCAGGCGCTGGCCGCCGGCAATGCAGTGCTGGCCGTGGCGCCGGGCGCGCCGGCGGCACTGTCGGCACTGACCGGCAAGGGACTGCCGCTGGCGGCCATAGACGGTCGGCCAGACCCAGTCGAAGCGCGTTCGCTGCGCGTCGATGTCGTCGCCTTCTCGGGCAGGCCCGAGGCGGCGCGGATCGTGCGCAAGGTCATTGCCGACCGCAGCGGGCCGATCGTGCCGCTGGTCAGCGAGGTGCTCAACCCGGCGGCCTATGCGCATGAACGCGCTGTCTGCGTCGACACCACGGCTGCCGGCGGCAATGCCAGCCTGCTTGCGGCGGCCTAGGCGACTTTTCGCGGCTCGCTTGCCTGCGTCGACTTGCAAGGGTATGCGCAAGGGATAGACAGCAACTCGAGCGGGCAGCGGAAAAGATGGAAGACACGTCCCGACCGTTTGAGCTGCCGCGGGTGGCGGTGGTCATCACCTGCTTCAACTATCGGCCGTACGTCGAACAGGCGATCCGCTCGGTGCTTGCGCAGACCTACCGGAATTGGGAATGCGTCATCGTCGACGATGCCTCGACGGACGGCTCGGCCGACCAAGTCCGCCAGCTCCTAAGGGATATAGACGACCCGCGCCTGCGCCTGATGGCGCGCACGGAGAATGGTGGGCAGATCGCGGGATTCCGCGACGGCTTTGCCGCAACCGCCGCGCCTTTCGTCGCGTTTCTGGATTCCGATGACGTGTGGCTGCCGGATTTTCTCCTGGCGCATCTGTCCGCCCACCTCAACACGACGCATTCGGCCGCACTGTCGAGTTCCGATGTGTTCCTTGTCGATGGCGACGGCACCTTGCTGGGCGGTACCTTCCTTGCCTTGCGCAAACCGCGGTCCGGAGCGGATCGCAGTGGCGTCGCCATCGCGCCCGGTGGCCGGCTTGCCGGCATGGCGCCCGGGATCGCCTACGCATCGGAGCATCCGGTAACCTATTTCGCACCTGCGGTGACGGGCTGGCTGTGGTCGCCATGCTCGGCGATCATGTACCGGCGTGGCGCGCTGGAACCGGTATTGTCCTTCCCGTTCAAGGCCAAGGTCGGGACGGATTATCTGACGGCGACACTCGCGCACCAGGCCGGCGGCAGCCTCATCCTGTCAGAAGGTCTCGGCCTCTATCGCCTGCATGGCTCCAACCTGTCCACCGGAACTGCCTTTGCCGGCGGCAATGTGCGGCAAACGCCTGCATACAGGAGCTACAGGAGCGTGTTGGCGGCGGATGCCGCAGACTATTTGCTGGCGAATTCTGCCTGGCTCAGCGATCTCAACGGGCGAAATTTCATACCTGCATTCCTGATGCAGCATGTGCGCCAGTTCCCGGAGCTGGCCGGTGATCCGCGGTTGGCGCGCTACCTGACACGCGGACAGCCCTGGCGGCGGCTGCGCCTGCACATTGCCCAGTGGCTTCGGCGACTGGGCGGCCGGAATTCAACCGGAACATGACGGCATCTGCAGGTCGTCAGATCTCGTCGACGGGTGAAATCTCAATCAGGCGCCTTCGACAACCGAAAAGCCTTCGAACTGCGGATGGCCGAGATAATGCACCTTCGAGGTGCCGGTGTTGCGATGGGCGGCGCGAAAATTCTCGGATTTGGTCCAGGCGACGAAATCCTCATGGCTTGCCCACACCGTGTGCGAGGCAAACAGCGTGTAACCCTCGGCCTCGTTGACCGGGCCGCGCAGCAAGTGGAATTCCCTGAAGCCTTCCATCTTCGAAAGGCTGGAATCGCGGTTCTTCCAGACATCCTCGAAGGCAGTCTCCGAGCCGTTCTGGACCTTGAAGCGGTTCATGGCGATGTACATTGGGCTTCCTCTTGAATTGGTGGACGACGACATTTGGCGAAGGTCTGCGAGCTGGTTAAAACGGACCGATCCGCGCCCTGAACACCCAACTTGATAATCCGGTCTCGGGTGGAATGGGCGGGAACGGGGCTTGCTGGCGCACCAGTTTCAAAGCGAATTGGTCTAGCTCGGCAGACCCTGAACTTTCGACAAGCTGCAAGTCGCTGACGCTGCCGTCGGCCATGACGACGAAATAGACCCTGGCATTGTTGCGAGCCTTGGCTTGAACCGCCTTCGAAACGTGGCGGTTGGCGCGGACAAGCTTGTTCTGAACTTCAACGCTGTAGCCGGATTCCATCGAATTGCCCGCCGCGCCCTGTTTTCCGCCTTTGCTGGCAACCGCCGTTGCCTCGCGCTCCTCGCCATCTGCCGTGCCGCCAGTCTCTCCCGGTATTGGTGCGCCTGATATTGATGTACTTGGCCTCGGGCTTGGGACTGGTGGCCTCGCGGTAGGCAATTCAACGGCAGGCTCATTGGCGGGAGACGCCTCCGAACTCTGCGTTTGAACCGGTGACGGTGCAGGCGTCTCACCCTCCGGGGCGACACTTTGATCATCCGGGATGGCAGCCGTCGGTGCATCCGGAGCGACGACTACCTGCTTGGCAGCTTCCGGCGCAGATTTGGGCGCCGCCGGCTCCTCTACGGCTTGAGGCGCCTCGGTTTGCGGCGTGGGTTGGACGGGGTTGGCCGGCTGAGGATCGGTTACCAGGGTAACATCCACTGCGTCGGGTACCGGGTTTTGCAAAGCGGTGCCGAGGACGTCTGCGCCTGATCGATCGGCGCCTTCGGCCTGTATTGCCTTTCCGGTATCGAATGTCCCGGCGGGTGCGACCATGAACGCCGCTGCGGCAGCGGCATGGAGCAGGCAGGACGCGACGATCGCCACAGTCCATTTGCGGTCCGCGGCCGCCGGCTGTACGAGCTCGTCCATTGTTATCGCCGGTTCGTTGCCGGCGTCGGGGAGGGGGGTGATGTCCTGCATGGTTCGCGGCGAGACCTGCCGCGAGCGCGGCGGGATTGTCAAATCAAGATCGGTTGCCGGCCATAACGGCGGAGCTGCGACGGGTCGTGTCGCATTGTCGTGCAGGAAGGCGGGATGCAGACCCACCTCAAACGCCGAATGCGATACCGGTCTTGGTCTGCGTCTTCAGGCCGCGCATGCAGGCGCCCGGTTCGACGCCGGCGCATTCGGTGGCGCTGTTGATCAGCACGCGGCTGAGTTTGGTGCAGTCGGTGCCGGCGAGGTCGAAGCGGATCACCTTGGTCTTGCCGGCCGGCAGGTCCTTGAAGTCGAGCACGCTCAGGCGGTCGACAATGCCGGCCTCGTTGAACAGCGCGATTTCGAATGCCGCCTTGGAAAGATCGGCGCCGAGCGCATTGTTGACGACGAAGGTCAGGCGGCAACCCTTTTCGGAGGGCTGCGCGGCATTGAGCTCGAGGCTGAGTTGCGGAGCCGGCGCGGACTGAGCCCACGCCGGCATCAAGTCAAGCGACATCGCCAGCGTCGAGGTCAGGAGCCGAAGCGATGCCGTCAAACTTGTCATGGGTGTCAGCCTCCAAAGCGCATGGTTGCGGCCAGCTTCAGCGTGATGCCGGGTTCATAGATGACGGCGGTGGTGCCGCCGTTCAGCGGGTTGGTGTATTTGACGTCGAACAAATTGTCGGCGCGGAAGTCCACCTTCAGATTGTCGGTGGCCTGGTAACTGGCGAAGGCGTTGACCAGAGTATAATCCTTGGCCACGGGGTTGCCCTTCGGCTTGCCGTTGTACTGCACCTCGCCGCCGACGGTCAGCTTGTCCTGAAGGAAGCGGAAGCCGAGCTGCCCGGTGACCTGCGAGGACGGGATGGTGGCAAGGTCGGCCCGCTCGCCTTCATCGGAGATGGTGTGGCCGTTGATGATCGAGGCTGAGAGGCCAGCATAGCCCCAGCCGGCATCGTAGACGCTTTCCAGTTCGAAGCCGTTGATCTTGGCCTGGGCGACGTTCTGGTACTGGAAGCAGATCGGGATGCCGGGGCCGAACGGGCAACCGCTGGTCGGGTCGAATGCCGACAACGTGACGCCTTCGATGTAGTCGTCGACATCGTTGTGGAAGTAGCCGGCCTTGAGCCGGAACGCGTCGCCGGCCTCGATAAGGTCGTTCAGCTTGTAGTTGACGCCGAATTCAGTGGTCTTGCCGGTTTCTGGCCGCAGGTTCGGATTGGGCAGGAACGGGAAGGTGACGCCCGCCGGATGGTTGCCGCTGATCAGCGTTTCGGTCAGCGACGGCGAGCGGTAGCCTTCCGCGTAGGTGCCATAGAACTGCAGGCCCGCCAGGCTGGCGCTTTCGAAGGGCGTGACACCAACGGTGATGCGCGGCGACAGACGATCACCTGACGTTTCGTGGGTGCTGTCTTCGAGGCTGTAATTGTCGTAACGCAGCCCGGCAATGACCTCGAGCCAGTCCCAGGTGAGCTTGTCCTGGATGTAGGCGCCCGAAACACTACGTTTGCCCGATGGGGTGTAGAAGCTGTCGCCGCCGGCGGTGCCGCCGGTCTCGACATCGTCACCCACCCAGTCGCCGCCATAGGTCAATTCGTGCGCAACACCGGCTGTTTCGAAGCGCGACGTGTTCCAGATGTCGACGCCGGCCGTGCCAACGTCGAAGGTCGAGGTCGAACCGACGGGCAGCAGCACGGGAAGGCCGGTCGACGGATCGAAGCGGTTCTGCGGGACCAGCGTGGTGAGGTCGAGATTGGTCTTGTTGTAGGAGGCGTTGATGTGGAGGTCGAGCCAGCTCTTGGCGTCGTCAGTGATGTTGTAGCGGGCGGTGAAGGTGTTCGACTTCAGGTCGACGTCGTTGGCCGGCACGCCGCCGCTGGTTTCCGTCCAGCCGTCGCTCGAGCCGACCCAGCCGAGCTTCAATTCGCTGTTCTCGCTCGGGCGGATTGTGGTCTTGAGCAGGCCGCTCAGCACGTCGAAACCGGTACCGGCGACGGTGTCGCCGCTGCCATTCTTGTAGTCGCCGTAGTCGCGGTAGACGATGTTGCCCAGCACATCCAAATCGTCGTTGAATTTGTAGGCGCCGCTGGCGCTGGCGGTCCAGCCCTTGCCGTTGCTTTCATAGCGCCCGGTGACGGAGCCGGCCCAGGTTTCGCCCGATCTGAGGAAATCCACCGCATCCTTGGTGTCGAAGAAGACGACGCCGCCAATGGCGCCGGAGCCGTAGGTGTTGGCGGTCGGTCCGCGAATGACGTCAACGGATTTGATGAGCTCGGGATCGACATAGAAGGTCGACTGCGTGCCGTGGTCTGAGCGCTGGAAATTCTGCCTGGCGCCGTCGACGATGACGGCGACGCGACCGAAATCCTGCAGGCCGCGGATGTTGATGCTGGAGCTGACGCGTCGCGCATCGGCCTGCACGGCGACACCAGGCACACCGAGCAGCATTTCGTTCGGCGTCGTCGCCATGCGGCGGTCGAGCTGTTCCTGGTCGACATGGCTGGCTGAGGCCAGCGATTCGATTGCCGTCTCGCCGGTGCGGCTGATGACGAGGATCTTGTCCAGCAGGGTCGCGCCGGCGGGCGCCGGCTTGGTGTCTTCGGTTTTCCTGGTCTGGTCGGCCTGGTCAGCGGCCGGCTGAGCAGCCTGCTGAGCGCTGGCCGGCGATGTCAGCAGCGCGATCGTCGCTGCCCCCGCAAGCAAGGCTGCCATTGCCTTTGCCATAGGCCGATGCACCGGATCGGCGTTCGCCAGACCCAGTCGTCCACAATTTCCCAAGCCCATGCCCCAACTCCAAAATTCCAGGTTCGATGCTGGCTGGCTTGGTGCTCGCTGGCATTTTTCATTCTGTCCGGCGTCTTAAATGTTGACTCATTTTGTCCGGTATTGCACTGACTAATAAACATGATTATTCGAGTCAAGAAATGAATCGGCATTTTTACAACGCTAGCCAGTTGCCCGGCACAGGAAAGGGATCGAAAGAGATGAACACCCACAATCCCAACGACTTCCGTTACCGCGTCCGCCGTTCCGAGGAGACGCCGACCCGCTTCGACCGGGTGCCGCTGGCGGTGCGGACGCTGTCCTCCAACACGCTGTTCCAGGGCGAGCACGAGATCGGCATCGAGCACCATGGGGCGCTCTATCGGCTGAAGATCACCCGCCAGGGCAAGCTCATCCTCAACAAGTGACGAAACAGCCAGGCAGGCCAAAACGCCAGGCAGGACAGGTAAGCAGGACATGGACCAGCGCGTAAAACCCGCACCGCATGAAATCCGGCGAGCGCGGGCAGACAATCCGAAAGCGCGCGAGCGCGATCTTGCCGCCGAGCTCGGTATTTCCGAAGCCGAGCTGGTGGCCGCGCATTGCGGCGACGGTGTCGTGCGCGTCGAGCCCAGGGTCAACGATCTTCTGACCGGCCTCGACGCCGTCGGCGAAGTGATGGCGCTGACCCGCAACGAAAGCGCGGTGCACGAGAAGATCGGCGTCTACGACAAGGTTGTCACAGGCGCGCACAATGCCATGGTGCTGGGCGAAAACATCGACCTGCGTATCTTTCCAAAGGTCTGGGCGCATGGCTTTGCCGTGGAAAAGCGCGACGGTGGCGACATCCGCCGCAGCCTGCAATTCTTCGACGCGGCCGGCGATGCGGTGCACAAGGTGCATCTGCGGCCGGCGTCCAATCTCTATGCCTACCAGAAGCTCGTGGCCGCACTCGAATCGCCGAACCAGGAGGCGACCGTGTCTATCGCAGGCCTGGCCGACGACGACGCGGAGACGTCGGGCATTGCCGCAGACATCGATGATCTGCGCGACCGCTGGAGCCGGCTGACCGACGTCCACCAGTTCTTTGGCATGTTGAAAGCGCTGAAGCTCAGCCGCCGCCAGGCCGTGCGCATGGTCGGCCAGGACTATGCCTGGCTGCTCGACAATGACGCCATCGGCGCCATGTTCCACCATGCCGCCGCCGACGGCATGCCGATCATGTGTTTTGTCGGAAACCGAGGCTGCATCCAGATCCATTCCGGCCCGGTCAAGTCGATCAAGCCGATGGGGCCGTGGATCAACGTCATGGACGAGACCTTCCATTTGCATCTGCGCACCGACCACATCCAGGAGGTGTGGGCGGTGCGCAAACCGACCAAGGACGGTCATGTCACCTCGCTCGAAGCCTATGGCGCCGACGGCAAGATGATCATCCAGTTCTTCGGCAAGCGCCGTGAAGGCGAGGGCGAGCGCGACGACTGGCGGTTCCTTGCCGAGAACCTGCCGCGCATTCCAAGCCCGACCGCAGCCTGAGGAAACGACGATGATTTCACTGTTCAGGACGCTTGCCGCGGCCATGGGCCTGTCGCTGTTTATTGCCGCCCCAGTGCCGGCCAGCGAGAACGTGGCCGTGTTGGCCGACACGTCGCGGATCGTGGCGATCGGCGGTTCGATCACCGAGATCGTCTACGCGCTTGGCGAGGAAGGTCATCTCGTCGCCCGCGATTCGACCAGCCGCTACCCCGCCGCCGCGGTCGCGCTGCCCGACGTCGGCTATATGCGCCAGCTGTCGCCGGAAGGCGTGTTGTCGGTCAATCCTTCGGGCATTCTGGCGCTGCATGGCAGTGGGCCGAAGGAAGCGGTCGATGTGCTGAAAAAGTCGAGCGTTCCGTTCATCGACGTGCCCGAGCATTACAGCCATGACGGCATCCTGGAAAAGATCCGCATCGTCGGCAAGGCGCTTGGCGTCGACGCCAAGGCCGAGACGCTGGTGGCTGAGACCGACGCCAAGCTGAAGGCGGCCGAGAAGCAGACGGCGTCGATCAAGCAGCGCAAGCGCATCCTGTTCGTGCTGTCGATCCAGGGCGGCAAGATCCTGGCCGCCGGCACCGACACCGCCGGCGACGGCATCATCAAGCTCGCCGGTGCGGTCAACGCCGTCGAAGGTTTTTCCGGCTACAAGCAGATGTCCGACGAGGCGATCGTCACTGCCAGGCCGGACGTGATCCTGGCCATGAAGAATGCCGGCCCGCCGATTGCGGAGGCCGAGCTGTTCGCCATCCCGTCGATCACCTCGACGCCGGCGGGCGAAGGCCGCAAGCTGACCCTGATGGATGGCAGCTATCTCCTCGGCTTCGGGCCGCGCACGGCCGATGCCATCCACGATCTGGCCGCCTCGCTCTATGGCAGCCAGGTCACGGACTGAGCCGATGGTGGATCAGTCGATCGCCGGCGCGGCGGGCAAGGTGGCCGAGGGCGATCGTTCCGGGCGCGCTCGCCTGGTTATTGTGCTCCTGTGTGTGGCGCTTGCCCTTTCGATGTTCCTGTCGCTGAGGTCGGGCGCTTCCGATGCATCGGCCGTTGGTGTCATTCGTGACTGGCTGACCGGCGCCACGCCGGACGACGCCGCGCTTGGTGCCCGCGACCGGTTGATCGTCTACGATATCCGCATGCCGCGCGTACTGCTCGGTGTGCTCATCGGGGCGGCACTGGCCGTATCGGGTGCGGTCATGCAAGGCCTGTTTCGCAACCCGCTCGCCGATCCCGGCCTGATTGGCGTTTCCGCCGGGTCGAGCCTCGGCGCGGTCGCCGTCATCGTGCTCGGCACGACGTGGCTGGCGCCGCTCACTCTGGCGCTCGGCGGGCTGGCCTTGCCGCTCGCCGCTTTCTGCGGCGGCCTTGCGGTCACGCTGGTGCTCTACCGCGTCGCCACGCGGCAGGGGCGCACATCGGTCGCTACCATGCTGCTTGCCGGCAATGCGCTCGCAGCCCTTGCCATGGCGCTGACCGGTATCCTGATTTTCATGGCCGACGACCGGCAGTTGCGCGACCTGACCTTCTGGCAACTGGGCTCGCTGGGCGGCGCGACCTGGCCGAAGATCGCTTCCGTCGGTCCGATCATCATCCTGGCGCTTGCGGCAATGCCGTTCCTGGCCAAAGGCCTCAACGCCCTGGCGCTCGGCGAGGCGACGGCCGGACATCTCGGCATCCCGGTACAGCGGCTGAAATACACCGCGATCGTCGGCGTCTCGGCAGCGGTCGGCGCCTCTGTCGCAGTCAGCGGAGGCATCGGTTTTGTCGGCATCGTCGTGCCGCATCTGCTGCGGCTGCTGATCGGTCCGGACAATCGCTATCTTTTGCTCGCATCGGCGCTGCTCGGCGCCTCGATGCTGCTTCTTGCCGACGCAGTTGCCCGCGTCATCGTGGCGCCGGCCGAATTGCCAATCGGCATCGTCACGGCGATCGCCGGCGCGCCGTTCTTCCTCTGGATCCTGCTGCGCAAGCGCGGCGTAATCGACTTGTGAGGCGGCATGATCGAAGCACGCGATGTCTCGGTGGCGATCGGCGGCAAGCGCATTGTTGCCAATGTCGATTTCGTCGCGCGGCCGGGCGAAATTGCGGCAATCGTCGGACCCAACGGCTCGGGCAAGACGACGTTTTTGAAGGCGTTGTCGGGCGATCTGGCGTTTGCGGGGACAGTGGCCGTCAACGGGCGCGACCTCTCCGCGATGAAGCCGGTGGAGGCCGCGACTGTGCGTGCCGTGCTGCCGCAGGCCGCGACGCTGTCCTTTCCCTTCACCGTGCACGAAGTGGTCAGGCTCGGCCTTATCGGCGGCCGTTCCGGCGTTCTGCCGGGCGAAGATGATCGTCTGCCCGAGCGGGCGCTGGTGCGGGTCGACCTCGACGGCTTTGCCGGCCGCTTCTATCAGGAGCTTTCGGGCGGCGAACAACAGCGTGTGCAACTGGCGCGCGTGCTGTGCCAGGTCTGGGCGCCGGTGCTCGACGGCAAGCCGCGCTATCTCTATCTCGACGAGCCGGTCTCCAGCCTCGATATCAAGCACCAGCTGATCATCATGAACATCGCCCGCGATTTCGCCCGGCGCGGCGGCGGTGTGATCGCCATCCTGCACGACCTCAATCTGACGGCCATGTATGCCGACCGGATTTTCGTGATGCATCGCGGCCGGCTCGCCGCCGACGGTTCACCGCAGGAGGTGCTGAGCGACGATCTGATCGAAAAGGTGTTCGATTGTCGGCTAAGGGTCGGTGTGTTGCCGGCGGCGAGCATGCCGTTCGTCTTGCCGCAGTCAGCCGCCTAAAAGCGCGTCGCGTTTGAACGGACTCAGGCGACGCGCTTTAGGTCTTTGTTTTTATGCATGTCGTTGTCTCAAAACCGGGGCCACTTTTGAGCGACATGCACTAGAAAACTCAGGCGGCCGGAGCTCGCTGGACCAGCATGTCGATGCCGAGCAAATGACGCACATTCGGGCGCGCCGCCACCATATCGGCGATGGTGTAGCGGGAGAGTACGGCAAAGAAGGCGTTGAGCGCCTCGCGCAGCGCCGAATTCAGCTGGCAGCTGTCGACCAGCGGGCATTCGGCGGCGTCGTTTTCGAAGCACTCGGCCATGGCGAAGCTCTCTTCGGTCACCCGTACGACGTCGAACAGGCTGATCTGCTCGGCGGGGCGGCCGATCCTCACGCCGCCATTCCTGCCGCGCACCGTCTCGACCAGGCCATGCTCGACCAGCGGCTGCAGGATCTTGAACAGGAAAAGCTCCGACACCGAATAGGCGGCCGCAATCTCGGGGATGCGGCTCAGGCGATCGTTGTTGGCGGCGCAATACATCAGGATGCGCATGGCGTAGTTGGTCTGGCGCGTCAGCCGCATTTAATTCCTCACCCGAGTGCTGGCGCGCTGGAACTGCACCAGATTTTAGATTGTGCTGGTGCGGCTTTCTCACCCGGAGTTTCGGATTCGCCCACACTGGCCTGATCGGAATATGGCCTATACCTTGGAACAATTCCAGACTGGGATTGCATGATAGATGAACATTCTTGTCAACTTTGCGTGCGAAACCGGCAATCCCCGGACGAAATCGGCCCATCCGATCATGCTACGGGCCCAAACACCCCCTAAATAGCCCATGCCAGATAGCCAAGAGATCGATGAGGAGCGGCGTATCATGTCCCAATCGGCTTCGTCCCTGGCGCCTGGCGGTTTTGATGCCGAGACGGGCGCCAAGCTTTTCGCGTTGCGGCGGACAAAGTTCCTCGCCACGGCTGCGCTGGTGCTTTGCGTCGTGGTTTTTGCCGTGGCCAAATCGTCCGAGGCCAAGTATCCGTGGCTGGGCTTCGTGGCGGCCTTCGCCGAGGCGGCGACCATTGGCGGCCTGGCCGACTGGTACGCGGTGGTGGCGCTGTTCAAGCGGCCGCTGGGCCTGCCGATCCCGCACACCGCCATCATCCCAGCGAACCAGAACCGCATCGCCGATAATCTGGGCCGCTTCATCGAGGTCAATTTTCTGGCGCCGGAGCCGGTGCGGGAAAAGCTGGCCGAGGTCGATTTTGCAGCACTCGTCGCCGACTGGCTGACTGACGCCGAACGCTCTGCCGGCCTGTCACGCTTCGTCGTACGGCTGGTCCCGCAGACGCTTGCGGCGATCGAGCAATCCGGCCTGCGCGGCTTCGTCACCAGCCGCATGCTGGAGCAGATCGACAAGGTGCCGCTGGCGCCGCTCGCGGCCGAATTGCTGTCGGCACTGACCGACGACCGCCGCCACCAGAAACTCTTCGACGAATTCACCAGGGTGATCGGCCGGTTCCTGAACGATGAAGAGGCGCTGGCGACCATGCGCGAGAAAATCCGCGAGGAATTGCCGTCGCTGTTCAACCTGTTCAGAGCCGACGCCTATCTGCTGAAGAAGATAGTCGCTTCCGCCGGTTCGCTGCTTGACGAGGTGCGGGCCGACCCCGACCATCCGATGCGCGCCGAATTCGACCGTTTCGCGCACAGCTTCATCGAGCGGCTCAGAACCTCGAAGCAATACGCCAAACGGGCCGAGAAGCTGAAACGCGATTTCCTGGCGCGGCCGGAAGTGAAGTCGCTCGCCGGCGACATGTGGCAGAGCCTCAGCCTGTTCATCGAACAGGACGCCAAGGCGGAGAATTCGATTGTTCGCGCGCATCTCGCCAACATGTTCGTCGAGGTCGGCCGCCATCTCTCAGGCGATCCGCAGATCAGGGCCGACATGAACCAGGGCTTTGTCGTGGCGCTGTCGTCATTCGTCGAGAGCCAGAAGAGCGGTGTGTCGACGTTCATCGCCGATCAGGTCAAGCGCTGGGACCTTGCCCAGCTGACGAGGCTGATCGAGATGAACATCGGCAGGGACCTGCAATATATCCGCTTCAATGGCATGATTATTGGCGGCCTGGCCGGTCTCGTGCTCTACACGGCGGAGAGGCTGTTTCTCGCTGGCTGATGCTGCATTTGCCGCTGAATTGCTTGGGCGTCCGAATGGACACACGGCGCGCGAGTGCTATTGTCCAGAACAGGGTTCAGCATTTGCGACAACTGGGGAGCACGAGCAATGGCCAAACAACCCGACTCGGATTCATTCCTGGACATGTTCAGCCGGTTCGGCCGTGACCTGAAGGTGCCGAATGTCGAGGCGATCCTTGCGCATCATCGCAAGAACCTCGAGGCCCTGGAAAGATCGGCGCGGGCGGGAGCTGCCGGCGCGACCTCATTGTTGTCCAGACAGCGCGAGATGCTGCAGGACACGCTGCGTGAAGTCAGCGACATGGCGCAGAGCTACAAGGCGCCGGGCAATCCCCAGGAACTGATGACAAAACAGGCGGAGTTCGCCAGGAAATCCTTCGAAGCCGCCCTGAAAAATGCCGGCGAAGTGGCCGAGCTGGTCAAGAAATCCGGCACCGAATCGATCGAAATCCTGCGCAGCCGCATCAAGGAAGCGATGGAGGAAATCCGCTCGGGCTATGACAAGAAGTGACTCTCAACGCAACCATGAGAGGAGTGGGCCGGTTGCGGCGCATGAGCATGGACGAGGGACGCTGTTTGGCGGAAAATGGCGGAACGGAATCGCAACGGGCGAATTGACAGGAGCCGTCCGTTCGTGGTCCGAGGCACTGGGAGCCACCGGGAAAGCAGGAATGACGGAACTACGGCCGAAAACGCCGCCGACCTTCGAGCAGTTAAGGGCGATGGCCGGGCAGGAGCTCGGCGTGTCGGAATGGACGACCGTCGACCAGAACCGCATCAACCAGTTTGCCGAATGCACAGGCGACCATCAGTGGATCCACGTCGATCCGGAGCGGGCGAAGCGGCAGAGCCCATTTCGCACCACGATCGCGCATGGCTATCTGACGCTGTCGATCATCGGCGCGCTGGCGCTGGGCATGGGCATCGTACCCGAAAACACGCAAGCCGCCTTCAATTACGGCTTCGACAAGGTGCGGTTCCTGGCGCCCGTCAGGGTCGGCGCACGCATCCGGCTGCGCACGACGCTGTTGTCGGTGGAGGACAAGGGGCCGGGCCAGTATCTGATGAAGGCCGCCAATACGGTCGAGATCGAGGGCGAACAGAGGCCGGCGCTGACCGCCGAAACGCTGGTCATGCTTTATGAGCGGCGCAAGCGGGCGGGAGCGTAAGCTCCCTATCTTCGGTCATGATGGCTGTTGCCGCACCGACACCCTGCCGCCGGCGCGGGTCGAGAGCAGTGCCAGCAACAGCGCAGCCACCGCCAGGACCGTTGCCGTCTGAAAGGTAACCTGCATGCCGTGCGCGGCTGCCGCTGAGGTCAGCATGTCCTGGCTTTGCCGTTCTCCCGTCGAGGCAGCCGCAAAAATGGCGCCCATAAGCGATGCGCCGGTGATCAGGCCGAGATTGCGCGACAGATTGAGCAGGCCGGACACCACGCCGCGCTCGGCGGCAGCGACACCGCTCATGACGGCGGCATTGTTGGATGTCTGGAACAGGGCGTACCCGAAGCAGGTGACGGCGATCGGCACGATATAGCTGGCAATGCCGAGTTTTGTTGCGGCGAGCGACAACAATGAGGTTCCGACGGCAAGACTGAACAGTCCGACGACCATCATCCTGTGCGCGCCGAAGCGATCGGTGAGGCGGCCGGCGACGAGCGCCGAGAGCGCGGAGACCAGCGGACCTGTCGACAGGACCACGCCGACCATCGCAGCATTGAGCCCCAGCGCTCGCGACAGATAGAATGGAGCGACCACCAGGGTCGCCATCATCACTGTGGCGACAACGAGGTTCGTGGCGAGGCTGGCGCTGAGCCGGATGTCGTACAACCGGGCAAGCCGGATCAAGGGATTCTTCGCCCTCTTCTGCGCGACGCCGAACAGAACGACGCCGATGCCGGCGGCAACCAGCAGGCCGGTGTTGAGGGCGCCGAAATGGCCGTGGCCGAGCGTCATGGCCAGTGCATAGGCGGCGAGCGTCAGGCCTAGCAAGACCGTCCCGATCGCGTCGAACCCGCCTTGAACGCCCGCAGCCTTGCCGCGGGCAGGCAGGGCCAGCCAGGCGAGGGCAAAGGTCAGGAGGCCGAGCGGCACATTGACGAGGAAGATCGCCCGCCAGCCGAAGCCGGCGATCAGCAAGCCGCCGAGCGAGGGGCCGAGCGTCGTGCCGATCGCCGACATGGCGCCGAGCAGGCCCATGGCGCTGCCGGTTCGTTCCTTGGCTACGGTCTCAGCGACAAAGGCCAGCGTCAGCGCCATCATCAGCGCCGCGCCCAGTCCTTGCACCGCGCGCGCCGCGATCAGCAGCCACAGCGTCGGCGCAAGGCCGCAGAGCACCGAGGCCAGCGTGAACAGTGCGATGCCGCCGAGCAGCAATGGCCGGCGGCCGAACATGTCGGCCAGCCGTCCGGCGCTGATGATCAGGGCGGTGATGGCGAGCAGATAGGCAAGAACCACCCATTGCACCGACTGGAACGACGCGCCGAAGGCCTGCATCAGGGAAGGCAGGCCGACGCTGGCGATGCTGGTTCCGAGCGAGGAGAGCAGCGTGGCGAGCGACAGGCTGGCCAATGCCAGAACTGGGGATTGGACCTGTTGCGGCGCCAATGCGCGTTCGTTTCCAGTCTGTTCAGCAATTGCCATGGCGATCTCCTTCTTGTCGACCCGGAAACCGGATCTGTCGGAGATCTAGTCGTTAAGGTGGCATAGCGAAAGGCGCAGCATTTGCATGTTATTCATGCATGAAACGCCATGTCATGCTATAGTGCGACGATGACCTCGCCTGATCTCAATCTGTTGTTCGCTCTAGACGTCCTGCTGGCCGAAGGCAGTGTGGCGCGCGCCGCGACGCGGCTGCGGCTCAGCCCTTCGGCGATGAGCCGCACACTGGCGCGGCTGCGGGAGGCGACCGGCGATCCGCTGCTGGTTCGCGCCGGCCGTGGTCTGGTGCCGACGCCACGCGCGGAGGAACTGCGGCAGCAGGCCGGCCGCGTTGTCCAGGAGGCAGAAACGTTGCTGCGCCCGGCAAGGCTGCTCGATCTCGCGAAGCTGGACCAGATATTCACACTGCGCACCAATGAAGGGTTCGTCGAGGAATTTGGGCCGCGTCTGGTCGCCCGCATCCAGGCCGAGGCATCAGGCGTGCGGCTGCGCTTTGCCTCCAAATCCGACAAGGACGTCGCCTCGCTGCGCGACGCGGCGATCGATCTGGAAATCGGCGTTGCCGGCGAAACCGGACCGGAGGTGCGCATCCAGGCGCTGTTTCGCGACCGCTTCGTCGGCGCGGTGCGATCTGGCCATCCATTGGGCGAAGGTGCGGTGACGCCGGAGCGCTATGCGGCCGGCCGCCACATCAGCGTTTCCAGGAGTGGCCGCGAGAAGGGGCCGATCGACGAGGCTTTAAGCGGGCTCGGCCTGCAGCGGACCGTCGTGTGCATGGTCTCCGGCTTCTCGGCCGCCCTTGCCATGGCGCGTGCGTCGGACCTGATCGCCAGCGTGCCCGAACGGCATACAGAGAGCGGACGGGCCGGCATGGTCAGCTTTCCCCTGCCGGTCCCCACGGTCGAGGTGACCATCTCGATGCTCTGGCATCCGCGGCTCGACGCCGATCCGGCGCAACGCTGGTTGCGCGACTGCGTGCGGGAGGTCTGCGCGGTGACTGGCGGCGTCAATGCGCCATTGCCGCCTCAAGCACCTTGAAAATCCGCTCGTCTCCGCACTGGGCAACGTTGAAGCGCAGGAAGCGGCTGGCGGTTCCCGACAGGCTGAACGCATTGCCGGGCGCCAGCACGATGTTATCGGCCAGTGCACGGCGGGCAATTTCGGCCGCATCTACGCCATCGGGCAGGCTGCACCATAAAAACAGGCCGGCCGGCTGGTCGATCCAGGGCGTGATGCCGATCGTTTTCAGGCGCGCGCCCGTCTCGCCCATGGCGCGGGAAAGGCGCGCCCGCAGCAGATCCATGTGCTTGCGATAGCTGCCGTCCCTGAGCAGCGCCAGCACCAGCTCGGCCGCCAGCCGCCCGCCGCCGAAGGTGGTGGCGATCTTGAGGTCGGTGAGTTGCTCGATCCAGTCGCGGGGTGCTGCGATGAAGCCGCAGCGCACCGAGGCCGACAGTGTCTTGGAGAAGCTGCCGATATGGACGACGCGGTTGAGGCCGTCGAACGCGGCCAACCTCGGCGCGGGGCTGTGCTCGAAATCGGCGAAAATATCGTCCTCGACGATGGTCAGGTCCGACTGGTCGGCGAGCTTCAGCAGCCGATGCGCGGTGACCGGCGACAGGATCGCGCCGGTCGGATTATGGATGGCGGAATTGGTGATGTAGAGGCGCGGCCTGTGCTCGGCCAGCGCCTGCGCGAACAGCTCGATATCCGGGCCCGATTGAGTGTAGGGCACGCTAACGACCTTGGCGCGGTGGGCGCGCAGCAGCGCGTGGAAATTGAAATAGCAGGGGTCGTCGACCAGCACGGTATCGCCCGGCTCGATCAGGAAGCGGCAGAGAAGATCGATGGCCTGCGTGCCCGATTCCGTCAGCATGATCTGTTCGGGCGAGACTTCGATGCCGTGCCCCGCCATGCGCCGCGCCAGCAACTGCCGCAGCGGTGGCAGGCCGAGCGGCGTGCCGTAGTCGGCGAGGTCGACATCGTCGGCGCGCGCCACCGTGCGCAGCGCCCGGCGCAGAGCGGATTGCGGCATCCATGAGGCCGGCATCCAGCCGCAGCCGGGTTTCAGCATCTCGCCGCCAGCTTCCAGCGACTGGCGCGAGACCCACAGTGGATCGATGGCGCGGTCGAGCCGCGGGCCGATCTCGGCCAGCGACAATGGCGCCAGTGAGCCGGCGGCATAAAATCCCGAGCCAGGCCGGGAGCGGATCGCGCCTTCGGCGGCAAGCCGCTCATAGGCCTCGACCACGGTCGATTTGGACACCTGCATGGCTTTGGCGAAGGCGCGGATCGAGGGCAGCCGCGCGCCCGGCGTCAGGCTGCGCGCGGCGATGCGCTGGCGGATGGTCGCCATGACAGTCTCGACCAAAGTGGTCGCGACAAGGCTGTGTGTGCCGTCGGTTTTCAAAGCGGGTTCCGTCATCCGTACTGCTCGATCGGCCATTACAGTTTGATCGAATTGTACCGCATTGTCTCTGGCTCCGCCATACGCGCCGGCCCGATAGAGGGCGAAAGCAATGGAGCCTGGAATGGACAAGACTGCGAGCGGCTGGGTGAACGGATTCATCGGCGTGTTGATCTTCTCAGGCTCGCTGCCGGCGACGCGCGTGGCGGTGGCGGATTTCGATCCGACCTTCCTGACCTCTGCCCGCGCGGCGATTGCCGGACTGCTCGGTCTGGCGATGCTCATCCTGTTCCGGCAGAAACGCCCGGAGCGGAGCGATTTTGTATCGCTGGTGATCGTCGCCCTTGGCGTGGTTGTCGGCTTTCCTCTGCTCACCGCTCTGGCGCTCAAGCACGTCACCTCTGCTCATTCCATCATCTTCGTCGGCCTGCTGCCGCTGGCCACCGCGATCTTCGGCGTGCTGCGCGGCGGCGAGCGTCCGCGGCCAGCCTTCTGGCTGTTTTCCTGCATCGGCAGCGCGCTGGTCGCGGGCTTTGCCCTGATGCAAGGCGTGACGGCGTCACCGGTCGGCGACGGCCTGATGCTGGCCGCCATCATCGTCTGCGGCCTGGGCTACGCCGAGGGGGCCGCACTATCGCGCGGGCTCGGCGGTTGGCAGGTGATCTGCTGGGCGCTGGCGATCTCGCTGCCGATCATGCTGGTGCTGACGTTCGCGACGCTGCCGCCATCCTTTGCCGCCGTCGGTTCCCACGCCTGGATCGGTCTGGCCTATGTCTCGCTGTTCAGCATGCTGATCGGCTTCGTGTTCTGGTATCGCGGCCTGGCGCAAGGCGGCATCGCAGCAGTCAGCCAATTGCAGTTGCTGCAGCCTTTCTTCGGCCTGGCGCTGGCGGCGACGCTGCTGCACGAGCAGGTCAGCCCGCTGATGGTGGTTGTCACGCTCGGCGTGGTGGCCTGTGTGTTCGGGGCGAAAAAGTTTGCGCGGTAGTTTCCAGTGACGGACAGCGCTGCCGCTCCTAAAACTTAGTCACCACGCCAATACCAATACCCTCAAACCCGCCCATCGCCATCAGCGCGGCGGGCGCCTCGTCGAGGCTGAGCTTCTTGCCGACCAGCAGCTCGGGCCTGAGCTTGCCGGTGCGGATCATCTCCATCATTGCGGGGTAGCGGTAGGCCTGCATGCCGTGGCTGCCGAGGATTTCGAGTTCGAAGGCAATCACCTTGTCCATCGGCACTTGTGGTCGTGCATGTTCGCCCAGCATCAGGCCGACCTGCACGTGACGGCCGCGCCGGCGCAGGTTCGCAATCGAATTGAACGATGTGGTGGGGTGACCGAGGGCGTCCATCGACATATGCGCGCCGCCATTGGTGATCTGCTTGACCGCCTTGACCACGTTCGGCGTCGTCGAGGCGTTGATGGTCGCCACGGCGCCAATCTTTTTGGCGAATTCCAGCTTCTCGTCGGTGAGGTCGATGGCGATGACATTGGCGCCCATCGAGCTGGCGATCATGATCGCCGACAGGCCGACGCCGCCGCAGCCATGCACCGCCACCCATTCGCCTGGCGTCACCCGGCCCTGGTCGACAATGGCGCGAAACGAGGTGACGAAGCGGCAGCCGAGGCTGGCGGCGGTGGCGAATTCCATCTCCCCGGGCAGGCGCACGAGATTGGTGTCGGCATGGTCGATAGCGACATATTCGGCAAACGAGCCCCAGGCGGTGAAGCCCGGCTGGGACTGATGCTCGCAGACCTGATGGTTGCCTGAGGTGCATTCGAAACAGCGGCCGCAGCCGACGCAGAACGGCACGGTGACACGCTCGCCGGCCTTCCAGCGGGTCACCCGCTTGCCGGCGGCAACGACGATGCCCGCCAGTTCGTGGCCCGGCACATGCGGCAGCGTGATGCCGTCATCATGACCCATCCAGCCATGCCAGTCGCTGCGGCACAGCCCCGTCGCCTCAACCTTGATAACGACGCCTTCCGGCGCCGGCTTCGGATCGGGCACGGTCTGGATCGTCGGCGCTTCGCCGAATTTTTCGAAGACGACGGCTTTCATCGGCAGGTCCTTACTGTGGTTTGTTCAATTGTGCCCAGCGTTGCCAGGCGGCCGTTCGAGAAGCCGCTGCCACGCCCGAAACCAGTCGCTTGCCTCGGCGTCCCAGGGCCAGATGCCCTCGACCGTGGGATAGATCAGCTGCATGACACGAAAATCCAACCCGTCATAGAACCAGATATCCCAGCCGAAGTGCTCGCGGTAGTGGTCGATGTGCACGGAGCCAAACTGGCATTCGAAACCTTCGACAAAGCCCGACGATCGTTGTCCCGGCTGGAAAACCTCGCCCGCACGGATGCGCCTGCAATACTCGTTGATGATGAACTTGGAGATTTCCGGCTTCAGGCCGATCACGATCAGTTCGGGTGCCTTGAAGTTGTGTTCGATACCGACGGAATAGGCAAAGGGCGCAAGCTCCTCTTCTTCCAGCACATACAGGATATGGCAGCCATATTCCTCGATGTCGGCAAGCGTCCTGGCTTCATCCGCGTCCTTGGCTTCCCTATTCCGCATCGATCTGATTCTCCGGCGCCGCCTTCCGGAAAGCCGGCAGCGCCATGCAGGCGGCGTGGATGCGCGATATCTCGGGGTAGGGCGTCAGGTCGACGCCGAAGCGGGCGTTGCTAGCGATCTGGGCGACCAGGCAGATATCGGCCAGCCCCGGTGAGTCGCCGTGGCAGAAGGTGCCTGTCTGCGCCGATGAAGCCAGAATCTTTTCAAGCGGCTGAAAACCTTCGTTCACCCAGTGGCGGAACCAGTTGACGACGTCCTGATCGCCGGCGCCGAACAAAGTGCGCAGCGAGGTCAGCACGCGCAGATTGTTCACCGGATGGATGTCGCAGGCAATCATCTGCGCCAGCATTCGCACGCGGGCGCGGTCGAGCGCGTCCTTCGGCAGCAGCGGCGGTTCGGGATTGGTCTCGTCGAGATATTCGATGATCGCCAGCGATTGCGTCAAAAGCGTGCCGTCGCTGAGGATCAGCGCCGGCACCAGCGCCTGCGGATTGACCGCGCGGTAGGCCGGCTCCAGATGGTCGCCATGACGCAGATGATGCGGCACGTAGTCGTAGGTCAGGCCCTTCATCTCGAGCGCGATGCGCACCCTGTAGGAGGTGGAGGAGCGGTAATAATTGTGGAGGACGAGATCGCTCATTGGATCACGACTTGCCAATGGGATCTTGGCCGATGGGATCTTGGCCGATGGTGATCTCGATGGCGCCGATGCCGTCGACGCCGCCGGTCATCGTCTGGCCGGCTGCGACCGCGCCGACGCCGGCCGGCGTGCCGGTGAAGATCAGGTCGCCCGGTTGTAGTGCAACCGACTCGCTGCAGATCGAGACGATGTCGGATATCGGCCAGATCAGCTCGGCGAGATCGCCATCCTGTTTCACCGCGCCGTCGACGGCGAGCCAGATGCGGCCTTTTTGCGGGTGGCCGGATTGTGCGGCAGGGACCAGTGGACCGCAGGGCGCCGAGCGGTCGAAGGCTTTCGACCAGTCCCAGGGCCGCGCTGCTTTCTTGGCCTCGTCCTGCAGGTCGCGGCGGGTGAGGTCGATGCCGACGCCGTAGCCCCAGACATGGTCGAGCGCTTGCGCGCGGGGAATGCGGAAGCCGGCCTTGCCGATCGCCGCGACCAGTTCGATCTCGTGATGCAGGTTCTTGGTCAAAAGCGGGTAGGGGATCGTCGTGCCGCTATCGACCACCGCATCGGCCGGCTTGGTGAAGAAGAAGGGCGGGTCGCGCTCGTCATTGCCGAGTTCGCGGGCGTGGGCGGCGTAGTTGCGGCCGACGCAGAAGATGCGGCGCACCGCAAAGCGTGCCGGCGAGCCTGCAATGGCGACCGATGGTGTTGCGGGCAAGGGAAGGACGAAGTCTGTCATGCGGGGTCTCTGCCTGGGTTGTTGCCGGCACATTCGACCGATTTGGACGGCCGGGCAAGGCGTCAGCGCCAGCAAAAGCATCGGCTGCGCCTTGATTGTCGGATAAAGTCGGCTTCGCCTCCGGGGGTTAAGATGGCGATAGACTATTTGCCAATAAGCTGGCCATACCAGCGGGAGTATCGTGCCCACGGAGAACTGAAACGAACACCATGACCGCAATCAACGATCGCGCCCGGTTTCTGATCATCGACGACCATCCGCTGTTTCGCGAGGCGCTGCACAGCGCCGTGCAGATGGCCTATCCGGAAGTCGACACGGTGGAGGCGCGCTCGATCGCCGAGGCACTCGATCTTCTGGGTGGGATAAAACCGTTCGATCTGGCGCTGCTCGATCTCAACATGCCCGATGTCCATGGTTTCGACGGGCTGCTGCAGCTCAGGACCCGCCATCCGCGGCTGCCGGTGGTCGTCGTGTCGGGTTATGAGGAGCCGAAGATCATCTCCGAGGCGCTGTCCTATGGCGCGGCCGGCTTTATCCCGAAATCGGCGCGCAAGAGCGATCTCGCCGCCGCCATCCGTTCGGTGATGGAGGGCGCGATCTATGTGCCGGAGACCTATGAGGGACAGCCACCCGACGCCGACAGCGCCGACCGCGCCGATATGGTGCAGCGGCTGGCCAAACTGACGCCGCAGCAGCTGCGCGTGCTGCAGATGCTGCGCCAGGGCCTGCTGAACAAGCAGATCGCCTACGAGCTGCAGGTCGGCGAGACCACGGTCAAGGCGCATGTCTCGGAGATCCTGCGCAAGCTCAACGTCTACAGCCGCACGCAAGCGGTGATTGAGGTGTCGAAGCTGGACAATGCGGAGCTGTTTCGCGATCAGGCCGGGTTTTGATCTTTACCCTCCCCCTTGTGGGGAGGGTCGATCCGCGAAGCGGAGCGGGGTGGGGGAGCTTGGCGCTGCACCCCGCCCCGGCGCTGCGCGCCGACCCTCCCCATCGAGGGGAGGGTATGGGGCTCAAGCCAGCAAATGCGCCAGCAGCGCCCTTAGCTGCGCCGGTTTCAGCGGCTTGCGCATCAGTTCGATGCCGGCGGCGCGGGCGGCTTTGGCGACGGCCTCCGATCCGTCGGCGGTGACGATCAGCGCCGGCACGGCGCGGCCGAGATAATCGCGCACTTCGGCTATTGTTGCGGTGCCGAGGTCGCCGTCGTCGAGATGCTGGTCGGCAATGACGATGTCGGGCACCCAGTCGGTGTCGCCGAGCAGGCTGAGCGCATCCTCGGTCGAGGTCGCGGCACGCACCAGGCACTGCCAGCGCTCGAGCAGGAAGGTCATCGCCTGCAACACATCGGCGTCGTTTTCGACCAGCAGCACCTTGGTGCCGAACAGGCCGTAGCCGCGCGGCCGCTCCATCTCGGCAAGGCTGGCGATGGCGTCGGCGCTGGCGCCGATGCCGACCGGCACATCGATGTGGAAGATGGTGCCGCGCCCGACTTTCGACGAAAACGTCACGGGGTGGCCGAGCGCGGCGGCCATGCGCCGCACGATGGCAAGGCCCAGCCCCAGCCCGCCGCCGGAAATTCCGGTATCGGCCGGAATGGCGGAGCCGCGATGGAATTCCTCGAACACCGCCTCGCGCTGGTCGTCGGGAATGCCGCAGCCGGTGTCGGCGACATCGATGCGGATGGTGTCGCCGCGATGCCTGGTGCCGACCAGCACGCCGCCCGAGCGGGTATAGCGCAGCGCATTGGACAGGATGTTCTGCAGGATGCGGCGCAAAAGCGTGCGGTCCGAACGCACCACGGCGCTGACCGGGCGGAATTTCAGTGTCAGCCCCTTCAGCTTGGCAACCGGCTTGAAATCCGAGCGCAGCGACGAAAACAACGTCTCCAGATTGACGTCGCCAATGTCGGGCTGGACCACGCCGGCGTCGAGCTTGGAAATGTCGAGCAGCGTGCGCAACAGGTCTTCCATCGTCTCCAGCGAGCGCTCGACCTGACGGACGAGTTTCTTGCCCTCGTCGCTGGTCTGCACTTCGGCCAGTGCCGAGACCGAGAGGTGGGCGGCGTTCAGCGGCTGCAGCACGTCATGGCTGGCGGCGGCCAGGAACCTGGTCTTGGACAGGTTCGCCAGCTCGGCGTTTTCCTTGGCGGCGCTGAGGTCGATGTTCGACTGTTCCAGCCGGCGCAAGGTCGAGTGCAGTTCCTCGGTGCGCATGCGCACCCGGTTTTCCAGTGAAATTGCAGTCTGGAACAGCGAGAAGGCATTGCCCTGCTGGTCCATCGAGCGCTCGACGCGGCTGACCAGAGCGGCGTTGATCTTCTTCAGCCTGTCGACGTCGTCGATGTCCCTGAGCGGCATGGGCTATTCCGCCGCCTGGCGTTCGCCGAAGGCGATGCCGGTGAAAGTCTGGTTGAGGTGCATCGAACGATACTGTTCGCCATAGGTGCCGAAGCCGATGACATTGTTGACCCGGTAAAGCTCCGAAATGTCGCGGAACACCTGGCGGTTGCGGGCGTCGAGCCGGCGCAGCACGCAATCGAAGCCGAGGATCATGTCGATGCCGCCGAGCCGCTCCTCGACGTCGCGCAGTGCGGCGCGCGTCGATTCCACCATGTCCTTGGGCTGGGCGATGGACAGCACGACGCCGTCGTCGATGGCGCAGAAGAACGACAGCGAGCCGTCGGGATGCATCTTCTGGATCGAGCGGCAGTAGTATTCGCCGCCCACCTTCACCACAACGGGGTGAGAGGCGAAGCTCAGCGGCGTCAGGTTCTGCGCAACGATGCCGACCGAGGCTGCATATTCCTCGGCCGCATTGGTGGCGTTGAACTCGCGCACGGTGCGGTGGTCCGGGTCGGATGCCGTCACCACCAGCTTTTCGTCGGTGGGGATGAAATTGTCGGTCTTGAAGACGTGGAAGGGAATTTCGGTAGCAATCAACACGATGATGGCGCTGTCTGACGCCACCTTGCCGTTCGAAATCAGACTGGTGGTTTCGAATTTGAGGTCGTCGCCCGCCGAACCGCCGAGCAGCGGGATGTCGTCCAGCCCCCAATGGATGGCCGAGGTCACCGCTTCCTCGGCAAAGGACAGGCCGTCGATGAAGCAGAGCGCGAAGGTGCTTTTGGTATGGCAACAGCCGAGGCGCCCGCGCAGTAGGCGCCGCAGGGCCTCGACTTCATCAGTGATCCTGTCCATGCCCGACGAGGAGAGATTGTCGACCATGGTGCTGACCGCCGAAAACGACGCGGAGGGAAAGAGCAGCGCCAGCACATGGCCTTCCTCCAGGCCCTGGGGGGTAATCTCGCCGGCGGTCGAGCAGGCGGCGTAGGCCAGCGTCGGCGCGTGGGTCTTCAGCCCTTGCGAAAGGACGCTCGCGTCAAACAGGCTCTGGGAGAAGAACAGCAGGGCAAAGCCGGCATCGATGGCTGCGGCCTCGACGGCGACCGCCAGGGCGAATGCATCGGCGTCGGGCTCGTCGGTGGTGAGCGCCGACAGACCGGATGCATAGCTCGTCCGTGAACTGGCCAGAGGCTTCCTCCCGATATCCTCCGACGCTTCCTGCGCGCGCCCGTTTTATGTCTCTCGGCGCGCTGGCGTCGAGGGCATTGTTGCCCCCTATTCGCTCTTTGGCAATGGGGCGGACAGGCCCATGATTTTCGTTTTCTCCATGACCGAAAGTACAATGAGCGCCGTGTGTTTTTTGCGCTTTGTGCAGTGTACCAATAGCGCATGGCCGAGCGCCAAAGCCGCATCGGCAGCATGACTACCAAGGTCATACCCAGGGAGGATGCATGTCGGACGTTTCGTTTGTCGTGAACGGAAAACGGATCAGCGGCGCTGCCGAGGACCGAACGCTTCTGGTTCATTTCCTGCGCGAAAATCTTGGTCTCACCGGAACGCATGTCGGTTGTGACACCTCTCAATGCGGCGCCTGCGTCGTGCATGTCGACGGCAAGGCGGTGAAGTCCTGTTCGATGCTGGCCGTGCAGGCCTCCGGGTCGACCGTGGTGACGATCGAAGGGCTTGCCAATGGCGGCGACCTGCATCCGATGCAGGCCGCGTTCAAGGAACATCATGGGCTGCAATGTGGCTTCTGCACGCCGGGCATGATCATGACCGCGACCGACATGATCGCGCGCCATCCCGAAGGCCTCGATGAGGCGACGGTGCGCGCCGAGCTCGAAGGCAACATCTGCCGCTGCACCGGCTACCACAACATCGTCAAGGCGATCCTCGCCGCATCGCAGACTATGGCGAAGGTGCCGAAGGGCAGGGCGAAACAGGCAGCGTAAGAAAGAAGCGAGTAGCGAATAGGGAGTAGCGAGTAGTCGGTTTAGCCGAACCGCTCCGAGCACAATTCCCTACTCACTAATCACTATTCGCCACTCACTATTCGCTATTCCGGAGGAATTCCTATGGGCATTGAAGGCATCGGCGCTCGGGTCGTGCGCAAGGAAGACAAACGCTTCATCACCGGCGCCGGCCGCTATGTCGACGACATGGTGGTTTCCGGCATGAAGCATGCCGCTTTCGTGCGCAGCCCGCACGCGCATGCTCAGATCAAGAAGATCGACGTCAGACGAGCGCAGGCGATGCCCGGCGTCATCGGCGTCTTGACCGGCAAGGAGCTCAAGGCCGACGGCATCGGCAACCTGATCTGCGGCTGGATGATCCATTCCAAGGACGGCTCGCCGATGAAGATGGGCGCGTGGTCGCCGCTGGCCGTCGACAAGGTGCGCTATGTCGGCGACGCGGTCGTCATCGTGGTGGCGGAAACCAAGGGCCAGGCCCGCGACGCGGCCGAAGCGGTCGAGATCACCTACAAGGAATTGAAGGCGGTGGTCGATGCCACTAAGGCGCTGCAAAAAGGTGCGCCGCAGGTCCATGCCGAAGCCGAGGACAATCTTATCTTCGACTGGGAGATCGGCGATGCCAAGGCGACCGACGCGGCGATCCAGGCGGCGGCCCATGTCACCCGCATGAAGATCGTCAACAACCGGCTGGTTCCCAACGCCATGGAGCCGCGCGCTGCGCTTGGCCATTACGACAAGGCCGAGGACCATTTTACCTGCTGGACGACGTCGCAGAACCCGCATGTCGCGCGGCTAGTGATGAGCGCCTTCTACAATGTCGCGCCGGAAAACAAGCTGCGCGTCATTGCGCCCGATGTCGGCGGCGGCTTCGGCTCGAAGATCTACATCTATCCCGAAGAGATCGTCTGCCTGTGGGCGTCGAAGAAGACCGGCGTGCCGGTCAAATGGGTTGCCGACCGTACCGAAAGCTTTCTCACCGACGCACATGGCCGCGACCATGTCTCGACGGTCGAAATGGCGTTCGACAAGAACAACAAGATCACCGGCTTCAAAGTCGACACCATCGCCAATCTCGGCGCCTACATGTCGCTGTTCTCGTCTTGCGTGCCGACCTATCTCTACGCGACGCTGCTGTCGGGCCAGTACAACATCCCGACGATCCACGCCAATGTGCGCACCGTCTACACCAACACGGCACCCGTCGATGCCTATCGTGGGGCAGGGCGGCCGGAAGCGACCTATTTGCTCGAACGCACAATGGAGACCGCCGCACGCGAACTCGGCGTGTCTCCGGCGGAGCTTCGGCGCGCCAATTTCATCACCGAGTTTCCGCATCAGACGCCGGTCATCATGAACTATGACGCCGGCGACTATGGAGCTTCACTCGATGCGGCGACACAGGCGTCCGACTATGCCGGCTTTGCCAAGCGCAAAGCGGCGGCCGCCAGCCAGGGCAGGCTGCGCGGCATCGGCATGAGCTGCTATATCGAGGCCTGCGGCATCGCGCCGTCGGCGGCGGTCGGTTCGCTCGGCGCCGGCGTCGGTCTGTGGGAATCGGCCGAGGTGCGGGTCAATGCCGTCGGCACGATCGAGGTGCTGACCGGCTCGCACAGCCACGGCCAGGGCCATGAGACGACCTTCGCGCAACTGGTCACCCAGCGCTTCGGCGTGCCGCTCGACTCGGTGTCGATCGTCCATGGCGACACCGACAAGGTGCAGATGGGCATGGGCACCTACGGCTCGCGCTCGGGCGCGGTCGGCATGTCGGCAATTGCCAAGGCGCTCGACAAGGTCGAGGCCAAGGCCAAGAAAATCGCCGCCCATCTGCTCGAGGCCGACGAGGGCGACATCGTCATCGAGAATGGCGAGGTCAAGGTTGCCGGCACCGACAAGAGCCTGCCCTGGTTCCAGGTGGCGCTTGCCGCCTACACCGCTCACAATCTGCCGGCAGGCATGGAGCCGGGACTGAAGGAAACAGCCTTCTACGATCCGGCGAACTTCACTTTCCCGGCGGGCTGCTACATCTGCGAGGTCGAGATCGATCCGGAAACCGGCACGACCGAGATCGTCCAGTTCGTCGCGGCGGACGATTTCGGCAACATCATCAACCCGATGATCGTCGAGGGTCAGGTGCATGGCGGCATCGCCCAGGGCATCGGCCAGGCGCTGCTGGAAGGCGCGCACTATGACGATAGCGGGCAGCTGCTGACGGCGAGCTACATGGACTACACCATGCCGCGCGCGGACGACCTGCCGTCATTCAAGGTGTCGACCTCGAACACGCCGTGTCCGAGCAATCCGCTCGGCATCAAGGGCTGTGGCGAGGCCGGCGCCATCGGCTCGCCGCCGGCGGTCATCAACGCCATCACCGACGCTTTGGGGATTGTGGACATCGCCATGCCGGCCTCGCCGTCGACGGTGTGGGCGGCGATACGGGCGAAGAAATGAGTGAGTAGGGAGTAGTGAGTAGGGAATGGGCATCGCCGGAGATGACAGCGTCCCTATTCCCTACTCACTACTGCCTAACCACTTCAAGGGAGGATCCCATGTACGCAGTCAACTACCACCGCGCCGCCTCGGTCGTCGACGCCGCCAAGCTGGTGAAGAGCGGCGACGCCAGGCTTTTGTCAGGCGGCATGACGCTGATCCCGGCGATGAAGACGCGGCTCGCCGCACCGTCCGACCTGATCGACCTGTCGCGGATCAGGGAGTTGCAAGGCGTCAAGGTGTCGGGCAAGACCGTCACCATCGGCGCCGCCACAACCCATTACGACGTCGCCAATGACGAGAAGCTGCGGAAGGCCTGTCCGGCGCTTGCGCACCTTGCGTCGCTGATTGGCGATCCGGCGGTGCGCCACAAGGGCACGATCGGCGGCTCGGTCGCCAACAACGACCCAGCCGCCGATTATCCGGCGGCGCTCTTGGCGCTGGGCGCCACCATCGTCACCAACAAGCGCGAGGTTTCAGCCGCGAAATTCTTCACCGGCCTGTTCGAAACGGCGCTGAAAGAAGGCGAGATCATCACCGCGGTGAGTTTTACCGCGCCGGCCAAGGCTGCTTACGAAAAATTCCGCAACCCGGCCTCGCGCTATGCGATCGTCGGCGTGTTCGTGGCCAAGGGCAAGGACGGGGTCAGCGTTGCCGTCACCGGTGCCGGCGATGACGGTGTGTTCCGCTCGAAGGAGATCGAAGCCGCACTGGCGAAGAATTTTGCCGCATCGGCGCTCGACGGCGTGAAAGTGCCGGCTAAGAATTTGATGACCGACCTCCACGCTTCGGCCGAATACCGCGCCAATTTGATCGCCGTGATGGCCAAGCGCGCGGTGGCGGCAGCCAATGCCTGACATCATAAAGCTACTGACAAGGAAAGGGGCCATCGCGGCCCCTTTGTTCGTCTGCGGCGGGCTGTAACTGCCCAGTCCTTGCGGGTTCGCTGCCACGCGCAAATCCGTTGTTTCAGGTAATTCCCGTGCAAGAACAGGCGCATACTTCCCAAGGGACTGCCCAGCCCCATTCTCGCACTTGCACAATCTGATATTGCACTGCAATATGTATAGCTTGGCGGAACACGGGGTGGATTCTGCGCGCGGCGGTGTGAGCTGCGCCAAGATCTTGCGTCGTAGAGGATCGGCATGGCCGACATCTCCGCAGCGTCTGTTGCCCTGCCGCGGGCCACAGCCGACAAAGCAGCCAGAGCAAGACTGGCCTATCTCGATGGCTGGCGCGGGCTTTCGATCGCACTGGTGCTGATCGGCCATTTCTTCCCCGTTCCCGGGATCAATCTCGGCGTGCTCGGCGTCGAGTTCTTCTTCGTGCTTTCAGGCCGGCTGATGGGCGAGATCCTGTTCATCGAACGCTTTCCGCTGAAAAAATTCTTCAAGCGCCGCTTTTCGCGCATCTATCCCGCGCTGCTGGTGTTCGTGACATCAGCCATGATCGGGCTCTCCGGCACCTTTATCGGCTTCAAATGGAAGGCGGCGCTGACGGCGCTGACATTCACCTACAACTATGCCGGAATTCTCATCACCCGCGCCGGCGCGCTCGACCACATCTGGTCGCTATGCGTGGAAGAGCATGCCTACATCATCCTGGCGCTGATCAGCGTGGTGGTGACCGGGCGGGGTAATGTCGTTCGGCTGCTGGTGACGCTGTCGCTGCTGGCGATGGCCAATGGCGCCATTTCGTACTGGGCACTCGGCATGGATTACGAGCACAGCTATTGGCGCACCGATGTGCATATCGCCTCGATCCTGCTGTCGGCATCGATCTGCCTGCTCAAGCACGATGACCGGCTGCCGGCATTCCTGACGAGCCCCTATGTCAGCCTCGTGTCGGCGGCGGCTATATTGCTGTTCCTCGATCCGGTGCCGACGCCGATCCATTACCTACTGGCGGTGCCGTTGCTGGCGCTTGCCGTCAATACGCTGGACACCAGCAACTGGCATCTTACCGGCCTGCTTTCATCCAGGCCGATGGTGATGATCGGGCTATGGTCGTACTCGCTCTATCTCTGGCAACAGCCCTTCTACAAATTCGTCGCCGAGCAGGGCAGTGCACCGATCCCGATGCTGGCGGCTGTCTTCGCCTGTGCATTATGCAGCTACTATCTGGTCGAGAAGCCCGCGCGGGCCTGGCTGAACCGGAATTGGTGACAGGCGGGCCACAAGGGCCTGTGGCGCCCAGCGATGTGTCAGCCCGCGATCTGCCTGAGGTAGTAGCGCACGGTCTTCTGGCCGCCATGGATCGCCGCTTCGCCGACCTCGCCGAAGCCAAGCGCCGCATGGAAGGCGTCCGAAGCCGGATTGGGCGGTTCGGCATTCACCTCGCAGGTGACGATGCTGTGGCCCGCGCGGGTGACTTCCCCGAACAGATCCTCGTAGAGCCGGCGGGCATGGCCGCGGCCGCGCGCTTGCGCCGCGACGACGACGCGGTCGACATAGACGAAGCGTGGATAGCGCTCGCGGAACCAGAGGAAATTCGGGCTGTCGTAGCGCGCATTTTGGTCGAAGGTCATGATGAAGGCTTCGAGCGCGCCGATGCGCCTGATGTAAAACGCTTCGCCAAGCAGGAAGGAGAGCCGTTCCGGCTCAAGCCATGACAGTTCGGCGGCGTGCTCGTTGTTGAGTGCGAGGATGGCCGCTTCGTCCTGAGGCGAGACACGGCTGATCGGCGACGGCCCAGTCACGGCTTTGCTCATCATGCTCTGGCCGCCGCAATCGTCGCCGCAACCAGCGCCCCATCGGTGACTGTGGTGCGATACTCGCGGTCGAGATCGGCGCCGCCCATGCCGACTTGCGGGTTGCGGTAGGCCATAGCGCTCGGTACGTCCTTGAGCGCGGCGAAATGCAGTTCCCTCAGCCCGGTTGATGCCAGCACCCCGGCGATGTTTTCGGGGTCCAGCGCGCCGCAGCCGAGGATGATGATGCGGCCGTCGGCCTGGCGGACGAGATCCGCCAACAGGCCGGCGCCTTCCACCGCGGTGTCCCTCTGGCCGCTGGTCAGCACGCGGCCGACCTTGCAGCGGATCAGCGCTTCCAGCGCCTCGGCCGGGTCGCGCGTCATGTCGAAGGCGCGGTGGCAGGTGACGGCGAGCGGACAGGCGGCATCGACCAGCGCGCCCATGCGGGTTTCATCGATGGTGCCGTCGGCATTGAGGCAACCGACGACGACACCGGCGACGCCGAGGTCACGAAGCGCTGCGACATCGGCGAGCATCGAGCTGTATTCGGCCTCGCTGTAGAGGAAATCGCCGCCGCGCGGGCGCACGATGACATGGAAGGGAATGGTCGCGCTCTCGAGTGCGGCGCGCACCGTGCCGAGGCTGGGCGTGATGCCGCCTTCGACCAGGCTGGCGCAGAGCTCGACCCGGTCGGCGCCGGCGGCCTGCGCGGCCAGCAGTCCATCGATGCCTTCGACGCAGATTTCGATCAGGGGGCGAGCATTTCCGGCCAAGGGGCGATCCTTCACGATTGCATGACGGCCAGCCCTAGCATCGGCTCGGTTGGTGGGGAAGCCGGAACAGCCCGTCGCTGCTTGGGCCAGCCCGGCAACCCTGCCTAGGTCCGTAGCGAGAGATCTATTGTTTCTGCAGCACCGTGTTCTTGGCGCCTTGTTCGGCCTGGTCGATGACCAGCAGCTTGACCGGGGCGTCGCCGATGTTGGTGGCCTGGTGCCATTGGCCGATCATCTCGATGATGAAATCGCCCGTCTTGTAGGTGTTGCTGTTGCCGGTCTCGACATTCGTCACTTTGAGTGTCCCGGCCTCGACATAGGCGTAGCGGGCAAACGGGTGCTTGTGCACCGGCAGAGTGGCGCCGACCGCAATGTCATAGGTTGAAACCAGGACCTGGACATTTTTCTGCGGCAGCACGATCGGCTGACCGGACGCCGTCTGGCTGCGATCGGCAAGCGGCGTGACGACAACCGGCGGGATGGTACTGTCCAGCGCCCGAGCGGGGTTTGCAGATAGCGCTGCCGCGAACAGCAGCATCGATGCCAGGATCTTTCGCATGGTTCCTCCAGGTTTTACCGCCACCGCGCGGCGCGACGCCAAGGTTCTAACTCTCGTCAGTTACTGGAGACACAACGTCATCCGCCGGTGCCGTCGTCCATCATCGTATTCGTGAGCGCTTCATAGATGTTGCTGCATACCTGGGACCGCGGACAGTGTTTTACGATGAATACCGGCACGACAGTCAGTGCGGCGGCGATCAGGATTTGCAGGAAGAGAGGAGCAGGCTCGAAGCGTTTGCCAAACAAGGCTCGGCAAGCGAAGTAGAGACTTTGAGCCAGGCATGCCCAGACAAGGCCATGTAACAGCGTGCTCGTTGCTCGGGCATAGGGCGTTATGTATCCGTCGGGAAAGCCGACCATGCCAAGGTCGACGAGCCACTGCAGAGCCAGAACGCAGGACAGGCATGCCCACAGAAAGAGCGCCACGCGGGTAACCAAAACTCTGCTGCGATCCACGCTCATGTGCGATCCAAGCACAACTGCGCTCGGCCTTCCAGAGCGGCTGCTGCGTGGCTTGGAGTGTGGCCTATTTCAGAGTGCGCAGCGTGATCGAATAGCGGTGCCCGGCGACCGGCGGAATGCTGTGCTCCCACTCGTGGCGCGCCGGGCCGTCAATGAGATAGACAGATCTCGGCTGAACCTCGATCGTCTCGCGATCCCATTTCGAGCCGTTTTTTCGGCGCAGCCGAAAGCTGCAGGGCGCCAGCAGCGAGACGCCGGCGACGAGATCGAAATGCGGCTTGTCGCGATGCCAACCTATGCCCGCGCCCGGCCGATACTCGTTGATGAGCACTTGCGCGAATTCCGTGGCCTGCCTGCCGGCAAAATCCGCGACCTTGTCGCGAAGCGGCAGCAGGAATTTCGGGATGGGCGGCGCTTCGACGACCTGGCGCCGGTCGTAGTCGTAGCGCCAGCCGAAGCCGGCGACCTGCCGGTTGGCAAGGTGGCCGTGGAAATCGAAGGGCTTGAAGGACAGTTCATTGAGGTGACGGACCAGTTCCGCCTCTTCGTCCGTTGTGATCAGGCTAGGCCGGTAAGAAAATCCTTCCGGCAGCGTGTCGGCCGCGCCGAAGAGATCGCCCTGGCTGGCATACGCTGTTGTACTGGATTTCGTCTGTGCCATCTGACGGAGAGATAGGAAGCCTCGCCACCCGGGCAAGATTTTCGGCGTTGTGGTGCGCCTCCCTGTCGGAACCTCCGCATGGTTGCGGCATTACGCATGTTCGAAGCAGGATTTGGAGAAGATTTGGGGACGAAGCGGGATTTTCGACATGCCGTCCACTGCCATCCGCAATACCCACTACGACCCGTCGACGAAAATCCTCTCGGTCTGGTTCGTCCCGAGCGGAGCCCGCTACGACTACGAGGAGGTCGAGCCCGAGACCTACGCGGCGTTCCGCGCCGCCTTCTCGAAAGGGCAATTTTTCAACGAGTTCATACGCGATCGCTACCGGTTTCATTTGGTTGAAGAACGACGCCGGCGCGTGACTGGATCCTGAAGGCGCTACCAGGAGTCGCAGCGCAGGGATCGTTTTCGGGCTGGGAAGACCAGGGACCCAGGCAGCTATAGGCCCGCCACGTGCGAGCGGAATGCCAAACAGACGACCGCATGGCCTCATCAAAGCCCTGTTCAACTCCTCAATTCGTGGTAAGGTGATTATACCAGTTAATAACATGACGATCGGCGCGGCCGTCGTTTAATGCGGGAGTAGGGATAGATGACGACGATTGCGCTGTTCGGTGCCGGCGGCAAAATGGGTTACCGCCTGTCGACCAATTTTCGCGGATCGCCCTACACGGTACGCCATGTCGAGGTCAGCGAGGCCGGCCGCGAGCGGCTGAAGACCGGACTGGGCTTCGACGCGGTCAGTGCCGATGCGGCGCTCGACGGGGCGGATATTGTCATCCTGGCCGTTCCCGACACGCATATCGGCAAGGTGGCGGCTGATATCGAGAGCAAACTGGCGCCAGGCACAATGGTGATAGTGCTCGATGCGGCCGCACCCTTCGCCGGCCACCTGCCCAACCGGCCGGACCTGACCTATTTCGTCACCCATCCCTGTCATCCGCCGATCTTCAACGACGAGACCGACATAGCGGCCAAGAAGGACTATTTTGGTGGCGTCAAGGCCAAGCAGCATATGGTCAGCGCGCTGATGCAGGGACCGGAAGCGGATTACGCCAAGGGCGAGGCGGTCGCGAAAATCATCTGGGCGCCGGTCATGCGCTCGCACCGTGTCACTGTCGAACAGATGGCGCTGCTGGAGCCCGGTCTATCGGAGACGGTGTGCGCGTCACTGCTTGTCGTCATGAAGGAAGCCGTCGACGAGGTCGTCGCGCGAGGCGTCGACCAACAGGCGGCGCTCGACTTCCTGCTCGGCCACATGAACGTGCTCGGCGCCGTGATTTTCGGCGAGACCAAGGGCGTATTCTCGGATGCCTGCAACAAGGCGATCGAATTCGGCAAGCCGGTGCTGATGCGCGACGACTGGAAGCGGGTGTTCGAGCCCGAAGAGATCGCCGCGAGCATTCGGCGCATTACCTGAGACAGGCCGAGTCGGGCGCTTGCCGGAGCGCCTCGATGGCTCGACACACCCGCCACTACGAACAGATGTTTTGCTCAGTGGGAACATGTCACCTCAATTAGTGATTGACTCATCATACCAGTTGGCTTAGCTGTTGATGGCTTGGGCAAGGGTTCGCGGGAAGTACGAAGCCTGGGCGAGTGGAGGGACGGCGGGGGAGCAGCGATCGTTTGGAAGCCGGCACCGGCATTCAGCCTGAACCGATCGGCGGCCCGCGTTGCGCGATGAATTCGAATGCAGAGGCCTTGATTTATCAAGGCAATTTTTCAAACGGGAGGACATCATGAAACTCACACGCAGAATGACACTTGCGGCGTTCGCCGGCATGCTGGCGCTTGGCACGGCGGTACCCGCCTATGCGGCCGACCTCATTGCCATCATCACGCCCTCGCACGACAATCCGTTCTTCAAGGCGGAAGCCGTCGGCGCCGAAGCCAAGGCCAAGGAACTCGGCTACGAAGCGCTTGTGCTCGTCCATGATGACGACGCCAACAAGCAATCCGAATTGATCGATACGGCGATCGGTCGCGGCGCCAAGGCGATCATCCTCGACAATGCCGGCGCCGACGCCACTGTCGCTGCCGTGCAGAAGGCCAAGGACGCAGGCGTGCCGTCGTTCCTGATCGATCGCGAGATCAACGCCACCGGCGTCGCCGTGGCTCAGATCGTCTCCAACAACTACCAGGGCGCCCAGCTCGGCGCGCAGGAGTTCGTCAAGCTGATGGGCGAGAAGGGCAATTTCGTCGAGCTGGTCGGCAAGGAATCCGATACCAATGCCGGCATTCGCTCGAAGGGCTATCATGACGTCATCGACGATTATCCGGACCTGAAGATGGTCGCCCAGCAATCGGCCAACTGGAGCCAGACGGAAGCCTATTCCAAGATGGAATCGATCCTGCAGGCCAACCCGGATATCAAGGGCGTCATCTCCGGCAACGACACGATGGCCATGGGCGCGTATGCGGCGCTGGTTGCGGCGAACCGCAAGGACGTCATCGTCGTCGGTTTCGACGGATCCAACGACGTGCGCGATTCGATCACCGCGGGCGGCATCAAGGCAACCGTGCTGCAGCCGGCCTATGCGCAGGCGCAGATGGCGGTCGAGCAGGCCAACGACTTCATCAAGAACAAGAAGTCGCCCGAGAAGGAGAAGCAACTGATGGACTGCGTCCTGGTCAATGGCGACAATGCTGCCAAGCTGGAAACGTTTGCGCTGACCAACTGAGCCGGCGTGACATGAATAGCGAGGGGCGACCCAAGGGTCGTCCCTCGCCGCCATTTTCCGTGGGTGCCGACCACCATGCTGAACAACAAACCATCATGCTGAACAACAAGCCGAACTGGCCGATCCTTGTCGTTGCAGTCGGCATCAGCCTGACCGCCTGCAAGATCCTCCCGACCGCTTCGGGGGACAGCGGCAATGCCGTCGTCTTCAATCCTGACAGGATGGTCGAGGAGATCTGGGCCGCGAAGGTCGTACCTTACCTCCAGCAGAAAGCCGGGCCGTTTGCCCAGGTCCACGCTCTGGCGAAAACCGATCCTGCTTCCGCCGGCGCCAAATATGGCAATCCGAACAAGCAGGCGAATTCGCCATGGACCTTCGCGGTTCGCGTCGAGGGCAAGATCATCGCCGCCAACACGCAGTCGCGGGCAGCGACCATGGATGTCGATGTCGACGGCGACGGCAAGGCCGATGCGCGGGTGCAGATCGGACCGGCGATGCGGGGAACCGCGCTGCGCGACAGCCTCGATTTCATCCAGTTCAACGATTTTACCAACCAGATCGACTTTGCCCAGTTCGGCAAGGCGTTCAACGCCTATGCCGTCAAGGCCGTGCTTGCCAAACTGCCGCGTGACGCCCTGGAAGGCCGGACCGCCAAGGTTCTCGGTGCCTATACGCTCGAAAGCGGCCAGGACCTGCCGCTGGTGACACCGGCGGAGGCAGAGATCGGGCCGAATCCATGAGTGCCGCCGCCGCTCACGATGTCATCCTGAAGCTGGAAGACGTCTCGAAGGTCTATTCCGGCACCGTCGCGGTCAAGCGCGCGAATTTCGAGGTACGCAAGGGGGCGGTCAATGTGCTGGTCGGCGAAAACGGCGCCGGCAAATCGACGCTGATGAAGATTATCGCCGGCGTCGAACAGCCGACGCTCGGCCGGATCCTCCTGGAAGGGGAGGAGGTCTCCTTCTCGTCATCGGGCGACGCGGTGAACCGCGGCATCGGCATGGTGTTCCAGGAGCTGAACCTGTTTGGCAATATGACCGTCGCCGAGAACATCTTCGCCACGCGCGAGATCACCAACCGGTTCCGCAAGATCGACCGCAAGGAACAGGAGCGTCGCGCGGCGCAATTTCTCGAACGGCTGCAGGCCGGGATAAGGCCGGACATGCTGGTCGAGGATCTGCGCATCGGCCAGCAGCAGCTGGTCGAGATCGCCAAGGCGGTCTCGCTCGATGCACGCATCCTGATCATGGACGAGCCGACCTCGGCGCTGAGTGCGGCGGAAGTCGAGATCCTGTTCAAGGTGATCGCCGACCTCAAGGCGCGCGGCGTGGCCATCGTCTATATCTCGCACCGGCTGGAAGAGCTGATCCGCATCGGCGACTACATCACCGTGCTGCGCGATGGACACATCACCGGCCAGGAAGAGATGAAAAACGTCGACACCCGGTGGATCGTGCGGCAGATGATCGGCTCCGACGCCAAGGATTTCGCCAAGGCCGACGGCCATGTTCCCGGCGAAGAGATATTCCGCGCCGAGGACATCTGCCTGCCGCGCGCGACCGGCGGACTGGCGGTCGATCACGTCTCGCTGTCGCTGCGCGCCGGCGAGATCCTCGGCATATACGGCCTGATGGGCGCTGGGCGCAGCGAGCTGTTCGACTGCATCATGGGCCGCCATGGCCAGGCTACCGGCGCGATCTTCATCGCCGGCAAAAAGGTCAAGGAGCGCGACACGACGCGGCGTATCCGGCGCGGGCTGGCGCTGATCCCCGAAGACCGCCAACGCGAAGGGCTAGTCTCGATCCTGTCCGTCGCGAGCAATCTGACACTGGCCAGCCTGTCGCGTTTTGTCCGCCTGTTTCACATTCGCGGCGGCCACGAGAAGCAGGCGGTGACGCAGATGGTGCGGGAACTGGCGATCAAGGTCGCCGACCCGGCGCAGGAAGTCTCATCGCTGTCGGGCGGCAACCAGCAAAAGGTGGTGATCGGCAAGGCGCTGCTCACCGGGCCGAAGGTGCTGCTGATGGATGAGCCCAGCCGTGGCATCGATGTCGGCGCCAAGGCCGACGTCTTCCGCACCATGCGCAAACTATCGCGCGATGGGCTCGGTATTCTGTTCGCCACCTCGGATCTCGATGAGGTGATGGCGCTGTCCGATCGCATCGCGGTGATGAGCAATGGAAAACTGACGGGCATGTTCGATCGCTCCGAGGCGACGGAGGCAGCCCTTGTCGCCGCCTCGGCACTTGGCCACGGACCGACCCCGCACACGGAGAAAAGCGCCCATGACTGACATCCCGGCCAAGGCGGCTGTCTCCTCCGTCTCGAGCGGCTCGCTGCTGCTGACGCTGATGAAGGCGAGGACGTTCATCGCGCTGATCGCCGTCTTGATCTTCTTTTCGATCGCGGCGCCGAATTTCCTGTCGACCGCCAACCTGATCCTGATGTCGAAACATGTGGCGCTGAACGCCTTCCTCGCCATGGGCATGACCTTCGTCATCATCACCGGCGGCATCGACCTGTCGGTCGGCTCGATCGTCGGTCTGTGTGGCATGGTCGCCGGCTACCTCGTGCTGAACGGCATCGACCTGCAATTCGGCTACACCATCTATTTCAACGTCGTCGAGATCGCGCTGATCACGCTGGCGGTCGGCATATTGATCGGCGCTGTCAACGGACTGCTGATCACCAGGCTGAACGTCGCGCCGTTCATCGCCACGCTCGGCGTGCTCTATGTCGCGCGCGGCCTGGCGTTGCTGTCGTCGGATGGCCGCACCTTCCCCAACCTGGTCGGCAAGCCGGAGCTCGGCACCACCGGGTTTGGTTTCCTCGGCGCCGGGCGGCTGCTTGGCCTGCCTGTGGCGATCTGGATCCTGATCGTCGTCGCGCTGGCTGCGGCCTATCTCGCCAAATACACGCCGCTCGGCCGCCACATCTTCGCCGTCGGCGGCAATGAGCGGGCGTCGCGAATTTCGGGCGTTCGTGTCAACATGGTGAAAATGTTTGTCTACATGTTCTCCGGCTTCTGCGCGGCGATCGTCGGCCTGATCATCTCGTCGGAACTGATGGCCTCGCACCCGGCAACGGGCGAAAGTTTCGAGCTCAACGCCATCGCGGCGGCAGTGCTCGGCGGCACCTCGATGTCGGGTGGGCGCGGCACGATCGGCGGCACCATTGTCGGCGCCTTCGTCATCGGCATTCTTTCGGACGGGTTGGTGATGATGGGCGTGAGTTCCTTCTGGCAGATGGTGATCAAGGGCCTTGTCATCATCGTCGCCGTCGTCGTCGACCAAGCGCAGCGCCGGCTGCAGAGCCGGGTGACGCTGATGCAGATGGCAAAGGCAGGCTGAGCATGGCGGAGTTGCGGGGAGGGCTCATCGGCTGCGGCTTCTTTGCCATCAACCAGATGCATGCCTGGCGCGACATTGAAGGCGCCGCGATGGTCGCCATTTGCGACCGCGACCCGGAGCGGCTGCGCATCATCGGCGACCAGTTCGGTATTGCGAAGCGCTACACCGACGCGGCAGAGATGTTTGCAAGCGAAAGCCTCGACTTCGTCGATATCGCCACCACCGTTCCCAGCCATCGTCCGCTGGTCGAGATGGCGGCGCTGCACCGTGTGCCGGTGATTTGCCAAAAGCCGTTCGCGCCGACGCTTGCCGACGCCAAGGCGATGGTGAGGGCCTGCGTGGAAGCCGGCGTACCGCTGATGGTGCATGAGAATTTTCGCTGGCAGTCGGCGATCCAGGCGGTGCGCGCCGTGCTCGACAGCGGCGAGATCGGCACGCCGTTCTTCGGGCGCATCTCCTTCCGCTCCGCCTATGACGTGTTTTCCGGCCAGCCCTATCTCGCCAAGGGAAAGCGCTTCATCATCGAGGATCTCGGTATCCACAGTCTCGACATCGCCCGTTTTCTACTGGGCGACGTGTCGACGATCACGACGCGAACCGCGCGCATCAACCCCGGCATCGCGGGCGAAGATGTCGCGACGATGCTGATGGACCACAAGAGCGGGGCGACGTCAGTGGTCGACTGTAGCTACGCGACGAAGCTCGCCACCGAACCGTTTCCCGAAACGCTGATCGAGATCGACGGCAGCGACGGCACGATCCGCTTGGCGCAGGGATATCGGCTCACCGTCACCGGCAGGAGCGGCACGAAGATCACCGACGTTTCGCCGCCCTTACTCGCCTGGGCATCGCGCCCATGGCACAACATCCAGGAGAGCGTCGTCGCCATCCAGCAGCACTGGGTCGACTGCCTGGCAAAGGGAACCGAGCCGGCGACCTCGGGCGCCGACAACCTCAAGACATTCGCGCTGGTCGAGGCGGCCTATCTGGGCGCCGCGAGCCACGAACCTGTCCACCTGGATGGCTTGCTGACATGACAGCCGACGCCTTCCTCCTCTACGGTACGCATGCCGTCGAGGCGGAGCCGGTCAGGCTGAATGCCGGTCTGCTCAGCGCCGACTTTGTCAACGGCAACCTGCGCACCATCCGTTACGGTGGCATCGAAGTGTTGCGCGCCATCGCCTACATCGTGCGCGACCGCGACTGGGGCACCTATGAACCGGCGCTGACGGACCTTGCCGTCGATCAGGACGCCGACAGCTTCTCCGTCAGCTACTCCGCAACTTGCTTAGCACCGGGCGGAAGCCGGCTCGACTTTCGCGCTACGATCAAGGGCTCCGCCAACGGTCACCTGGTGTTCGACGTCAGCGCGGTCCCTGAAAGCGATTTCGAGACCAATCGCTGCGGTTTTTGCGTCCTGCATCCGATCGCCGGCCTCGCCGGCAGCCCGGTCACGGTCGAGCATACCGACGGCAGCGTGGTGGCGACGAAACTGCCGCTGTTGATCGATCCCTGGCAGCCTTTCAAGGATTTGCGCGCGATCACCCATGAGGTCCGGCCGGGCATCACTGCCGAATGCCGGATGGAGGGCGACACTTTCGAGATGGAGGACCAGCGCAACTGGTCGGACGCGTCCTACAAGACCTATGTGCGGCCACTGGCGCTGCCTTGGCCCTATGTGCTGCCGGCCGGCCAAACTGTAAGCCAGACGGTCAGCCTGCGCATCACCGGCGAGGGGGGAATGCCGGCCGCAGCATCTGCCGCCGAACCGGTCAGCGTCGAACTCGGCGAGACCGGGCAGAGGCTGCCGGATCTCGGCGTGATCATCTACCCGGATGAGGTCGAAGCAGCGCTCGCAAATCTTTCGACATTGACCGAGCTCGGCCCGCAGCAACTTGTCTTCCACTACGATCCGACGCGCGGCCACGGTCTCGAAGCATTGCAGTCTTATGCAAGGCTCACCGCCGCCTATCCGGTGCAGACGACGCTGGAATGCGTCGTTGCCTGCGCGGGCGACCTCGATGCCGAGCTGTCAGGCGTTGCCGACATGGTGCGTCAAGCCGGGTTGAAGCTTTCGGCCATTGCCGTCTCGCCTTCGGTTGACCGGCAGTCGACACCGCCGGGCAGCGCGTGGCCGGACTGTCCGCCGCTCGAAGACGTCTATGCCGCGGCCCGTCGCGCCTTTCCCGATATCCGGCTCGGCGGCGGCATGTTCAGCTATTTCACCGAGCTCAACCGCAAGCGCGTGCCGGCGGGCCTGCTCGATTTCGTCACCCACTGCACGTGCCCGATCGTGCACGCTGCCGACGATCTCAGCGTCATGCAGTCGCTGGAGGCGCTGCCCTTCATCACCCCGTCGACGCGGGCGATCTTCGGGGCAAAGCCCTACCGCATCGGTCCGTCGACGATCGCCATGCGCCAGAACCCCTATGGCGGCGCGACGAAGGGCAATCCCGGGGGACAGCGCATCGCCATGGCCGATCGCGACCCTCGTCATGCCGGCCTGTTCGCTGCCGCATGGATCGGCTATGCCGCGCGCGTGGCGCCGGCTGGGCTGGAACTGCTCACGCTCTCCGGCTTCGCCGGGCCGTTCGGCGTGCTGGCAGCATCCGGCGAACCCGTCGCGGAAGGATCGCCCCGGCCGATCTTCGATGCCATCAAGGGGCTTTGCGAAATGGCCGGCCTTGCGTATGTGGCGGCAAGGACGAGCGACGAGACCAAGGTGCTGGCGCTGGCCGGCCGCTCCGCTTCGGGCAAGACCTTCGCGTGGCTGGCGAACCTGACAGCGAACGACGTGACGGTCGACATCTCAGCGTTTGGCCGAGGCCAACTGGTGATGGCGCCCTATGCGATTGCCCGGTTCGGCTGAACTATTTTTCGGTATTCATCACATAGAGCGCGCGCGAGCGCTCGAGATGCTTGATCATCGCCTTCTCGGCGCCGTCGGCATCCTTCTTCTCGATGCGGCCGATGATCTCTTCATGCTCGGTCAGCGTGAACTGTTCCTTGCCGGTCCAGATCAGCATTTCGGTATGATATTCCTTCAGCCAACCGAGCATCGCCTCGCTGACGGCGATATAGATCGGGTTGCCTGAAATGGCCGCGATCTGGGTGTGAAACTTCATGTCGGCTGAAATGAAAGCCTCGGAATCGCCGCGAAAGCCACGCTGTTCGGCAATTGTGGCCCGCAGTTGCTCAACGTCCTCGGCAGTGGCGTTTTCGGCGGCTTCCCTGACCATACCGCGCTCGAAGAAGATGCGCGCCGTTTTCAGGTGTTCCAACGTGTCCTTCGACGACGACAGGATGATCTTGGCTGCGCCATCGACCTGCTTGATGATCGACTTGGCGGTCAGCTGCAGCACCTTGGCGCGTTCCCCATGCGAGATCGCGACGAGGCCCATATTGCTCAGCGCCTGCATCGCCTCGCGGATCGCGGGACGGCCGACCTCGAAGCGCTCCATCAACTCGCGCTCCGACGGCATGTCGTCGCCCGGCGTCAATTCTCCGCTGGTGATCAGGCGCTTCAGCCGCAAAAACACTTCGTCGGAAAGTTTGCGCCGGATGATCGGCTCCGAACGGTTCATCGTCGCGAATCACTCCCTTGACCTGTCTCTATCTAGCATTGCCACAGCCATTCCCGGAATGGCCGTCGCCCCGATCGGCCATAGCCGCAAGACAGGATATTGCTTGCAAAGCTTATGTACTCATTATACCAGATTCTGACGATCAAGGAACTCATTTCGAACCTCCGCGGCCTCAGACAACGAACCATGATCACGCTCACCTACCGCATCGAAACGTCAGGTAGCATCGAGGCGCTGGCGACCAAGATCGCCAGCGACCAGTCGACTGGAACCTTCGTCGCGCTGCCCGGCGAAACCGAGGAACTAAAGGCCCGGGTGGCCGCGCGCGTCCTGGCCATCCGGCACCTGCCGGACGCACTTCGCCCCTCCATTCCCGAGGCCGGTAACGGGCCGTTCAAGCGCGCGGATGTCGACATCGCCTTTCCATTCGATGCCATCGGCCACGACCTGTCGGCTCTGATGACCATTGCCATCGGCGGCGCCTATTCGATCAAGGGCCTGTCCGGCATTCGCGTTGTCGACATGAAGCTGCCGGAGCAATTCCGCGGCGCGCATCCAGGGCCGCAATTCGGCGTCGCCGGCAGCCGCAGGCTGACAGGTGTCACGGACCGACCGATCATCGGCACCATCGTCAAGCCGGCGCTGGGGCTTCGGCCACACGAGACCGCCGCAATGGTGGGGGAGCTGATCGCCGCCGGCGTCGATTTCATCAAGGACGACGAGAAGCTGATGAGCCCGGCCTATTCGCCGCTGGCGGAGCGGGTGAAGGCAATCATGCCGCTGATCCTCGACCACGAGCAGAGGACCGGCAAGAAGGTGATGTATGCCTTCGGCATCTCGCATGCCGACCCGGACGAGATGATGCGCAACCACGATCTGGTGGCCAAGGCGGGCGGCAATTGCGCGGTGGTCAACATCAATTCGATAGGCTTCGGTGGCATGGCGTTTCTTAGAAAACGCTCCAGCCTGGTGCTGCATGCCCATCGCAACGGCTGGGACATCCTCACCCGCCATCCCGGCCTCGGCATGGACTTCAAGGTCTGGCAACAGTTCTGGCGGCTGCTCGGCGTCGACCAGTTCCAGATCAACGGCATCCAATCGAAATACTGGGAGCCGGACGCGTCTTTCGTCGAGTCCTTCAAGGCGGTGACGACGCCGATTTTTGCCCCTGAGGATTGCGCCTTGCCTGTGGCGGGCTCCGGCCAATGGGGCGGGCAAGCGCCCGAGACCTATGAACGGACCGGCCGGACGGTCGATCTGCTCTATCTGTGCGGCGGCGGCATCGTCAGCCATCCGGATGGACCGGGCGCCGGGGTGCGTGCCGTGCAGCAAGCCTGGCAGGCGGCGGTCGACGGCATTCCGCTGGCGGAGTTCGCCTTGAGCCATCCCGAACTGGCGCGGTCGATCGAAAAATTCGGCGACGGCAAAGCGGCCTGAAGCAATGCAAGACCTGCTTCTCAGCTATTATGGCGACGACCTCACCGGCTCGACCGACGTCATGGAAGCGCTCGAACTCGGCGGCGTGCCGACCGTGCTGTTTATGCGCCAGCCGGACGCGGCCATGCTTGCGCAGTTCGCACATTGCCGAGCCATTGGCCTGGCCGGCACCAGCCGCAGCGAAACCCCGCAATGGATGGACACGCATCTCACCGACGCTTTCGCCTGGCTGAAGGCGCTGAATGCCCAAATCTGCCACTACAAGGTCTGCTCGACCTTCGATTCCAGCCCGGCGATCGGCAGCATCGGCCGGGCGATCGAGATCGGCCGCTCGGTCTTCGCGCAGGACAGCGTGCCGCTGCTGGTCGGGGCGCCGCAGCTCAAGCGTTACACTGCCTTCGGCCATCTGTTCGCCGCCTATCGTGAAAAGTATTTCCGCATCGACCGCCATCCGGTGATGAGCCGCCATCCGACGACGCCGATGGATGAATCCGACCTGCTGATCCATCTGTCGCGGCAGACGGAGCTCACGTCGGGGCTGGTCGATCTCGCGACGTTGCAGTCGGTGTCGCGCTCGGAAGCCTTCGACCGCTTGCTCGCCGAGGGGACCAACATCGTACTTGTCGATGTCGACAGCCGCGAGACGCAGGCGCTTGCCGGCAAGGAGATATGGCGCGCCCGCAAGCCGGGCGGTTCGTTCGTCGTCGGCTCGTCCGGGATCGAATATGCGCTGCTGGCCGAATGGGTGTCGAACGGGACCGTCAGAGCTGAACCAAAATTTTCACCGCCGGGTGCTGCCGACCGGATCGCGGTCGTCTCGGGCAGTTGTTCGCCGACGACCGAACGACAGATCCGGCACGCTTTGACCGACGGCTTCGATGGCATCGAGGTCGATCCCGTCGAACTGATCTCCGAAGCTTCCGGAGATGCGATCGCACGCGCGACGGCAGCCGGTCGCGCCAGCCTGGAAGCCGGGCGCAGCGTCGTTCTCTACACGGCCCTTGGACCCGCGGCCGATAGGGGGGGCGAAATCGACCGCCAGGAAGGCGCCCGCCACAAGCTCGGGCGGGGCCTCGGCGAACTGCTTCGCGCGCTGACCATCGAGCAGAAGTTGCAGCGCGTGGTCGTTGCCGGCGGCGATACGTCGAGCCACGCGCTCGGCCAGATGGGTGTCGATGCGCTGACCGTGCGGATGCCGTTGCCGGCGTCGCCGGGCTCGCCGCTTTGCGTCGCTCACTCGCGTATTGAGGCGATCGATGGGCTGGAGGTGGCGCTCAAGGGCGGGCAGGTTGGAACCGACCGCTATTTCAGCGCCATCCGCGACGGCCTTAGCAGCTGACAACGCGTCGCTCCGGCAACCGCGAGATCCATCCGTGGCTCCCTGGCGCCGAAGCCTTTTTGTCGCGTATGTTGACGTTAAATTCACATAAAGATATGAGTTCTTTGTTGCGGCGAGGTGCTTTTGCCGTTTTTCCCCTTGCTCAATCGGGGTTGTCGCCATGTGTTTCGCCCTTGCATCAGACTGCAGGATCGCCCTGTAGCAATCGCCAGTTGCTGAAAGAGGCGGTGATCATGCCCAGCCTGCTCGGAATCGATAACGGCCTCACGGTCACCAAGGCGGTCATCTTCGATGCCGACGGCACGCAATTGTCCGTGGCGCGTCGCCGGGTGCCGCAATCGATGCCCCACGCGCGCTGGGTGGAGCGCGACATGTCAGGCCTGTGGCAAGCAACCGCCGACGCCATCAAGGAGGCGATCGCGCTCTCCGGCAGGCCGGCGGAAGACATCAAGGCGGTGGCGGCGACCGCGCATGGCGATGGTCTCTATCTGCTCGATCATGATCGTCAGCCTTTGGGACCAGGCATCCTGTCGCTCGACAGCCGCGCCGGCGACATTGTCGACAGGTGGTCCGCCGCTACCGTTTCCACCGATGCGCTGGCGACGACAGGCCAGACGCCGCATGTTTCGGCACCGTCGGCGCTGCTGGCATGGCTCAAGCAGAACGATCCTGATCGCTATGGCCGCATCGGCCATGTGCTGGCCTGCAAGGACTGGCTGCGCTTTTGCCTGAGCGGCACGATCGGGACCGACCGCACGGAGGCAAGCACCTCATTCACGGATTTTCGCACGCAAGCCTATGCGCCTGAAGCGCTGCGCATCTTCGGGTTGGAGGATCTGTTCGACGCGCTGCCGCCGGTGGGGCATTCGGCTGACGTCGCCGGTCAAGTCACCGCCGATGCCGCCGAAAAGACCGGCCTTCCCAAGGGAACACCGGTCGCCTGCGGCCTGCACGACGTGGCCGCCTCGGCGCTTGGCATGGGCGGCCATGAGGAGGGCGTGCTCGCCATCGTGGCCGGCACGTATTCCATCAACGAAGTCGTCTCTTCGCAACCGCGCGTCGACCGACGTTGGTTCTGCCGCAACGCCATCGATGCGGGCCGTTGGAACAACATGTCGATCTCGCCGGCCTCGACAGCGAACTACGACTGGTTTCTCGACACCTTCTGTCGCTTGGAGCAAGACAGGACAAACGCGGATCGCGGCTCCCTCCACGAATTGCTGGCGGGAGAGATCGATGCGGCGTTGAAGAAGCCTTCGACCATCCTGTTTCATCCCTATCTGTTCGGCTCTCCCTATGGCGATTTGGCCAGCGGCAGCTTTGTCGGCCTGCATGGCTGGCACAATCGCGGCGACATGCTGAAGGCGGTTCTGGAAGGCATCGCCTTCAATCACCGCACCCATGTCGAGGCCTTGCGCGACGGCTTTGCCGTCAGCGAGATCCGCCTGACCGGGGGCGGCTCGCGTAATCCTGCTTTCGTCCAGATGTTTGCCGACGTGCTGAACGCCCCGGTCACCGTCACCTCGACGGATGAGACCGCGGCCCTCGGTGCCGCGCTTTGCGCAGGTGCTGCGGTCGGCTTGTTCAAGACGCCGCAAGAGGGCGCCAGGCAGGTCGGCATGACGGAGCGGACGTACCAAACCGTGCCCGCCTCCAGTGCTGTGTTCAATGAGCGGTTTTCGCTCTACTGCCGCATAGCCGAGCAGCTGAAGTGGCATTGGCCTGATATCGAAAGGCTGGCGGGGGTAAACGCATGATCAAGGCCGACGAACGACGCGAAGAGATCGCCGATTATGTGATCAAGCTCGGCCAGGTGCGCATCGATGATCTGGTCGAGCATTTCGGCGTGTCGCGCATGACCATCCACCGGCATATCGACCGGCTGGCGCAGCAGGGCGTGCTGCGCAAGCTGCACGGTGCGGTGACGGTCCAGCCTTCCGGCCTCTACGAGAGCGCTTTCCGCTACCGGGTGACCGTCAATCGAGCCGAGAAGGATGCACTGGCGCGAGCGGCACTGGATTATATCGAGGCCGGCCAGGTGGTGATGCTGGACGATTCATCGACGGCAAACGCGGTCGCGACGCTGCTGCTCGACGTCAAGCCGCTGACCGTCATTTCCAACAGCGTCTCGACGGCGGGCCAATTGATCAATGTGGACGATATGGATTTCATCTGCCTCGGCGGCCAGTATCATCCCACTTACAATGCCTATATCGGCATTGTCTGCGAGAACGCCGTGGCGCAGTTGCGCGCCAATGTGCTGATCTGTTCGGCTTCGGCCGTCACCGGAACCACGGCTTTCATCCAGGATCCGAATGTCGTGCGGGTCAAGCAGGCGATGATGACCGCCTCCGTGAAGCGCATCCTTTTGGTCGACCACGCAAAATTCGACCGGATCGCGCTGCATGTCTTCGACGATCTGACCAGTTTCGACGCCGTGCTGGTGACCGAGGGCCTGGGCGATGCGCAGGCGCAGAGCCTCGAACGGGCGGGGGTGAAGTTGCGCATCGTCAAGACGAAGGCGCCATGAACCCAGCAGATGGAGCCGGGGCGGACAATCCCGCCGGGCGTCTCGCCGCGATGGCCGGGACCGGCGAAGTCGACGTCGTCATTCTTGGCGCCGGCATCAACGGGGCTGGGCTGTTTCGCGATCTGTGCGCGCAAGGTGTCAGCTGCCTGATCGTCGAAAAGGCGGATTTCGGCTCGGGCACCAGTGCCGCGCCGTCGAGGCTCATCCACGGCGGCTTGAAATATCTCGAGACCGGCGAGTTCGGGCTGGTGGCGCAGTCGACGCTCGAACGCAATCTGCTTCTTCAAAACGCGCCGCACTATGTCAGCCCGCTGCCGACCGTCATCCCGATCTTCTCGTGGAGCAAGGGCATGCTCGCGGCGTTGCGAACGCTGTTCGGCTCGACCAGCGCGCCGCGCAGCCGCGGCGCCATACTGATCAAGATCGGCTTGATGATCTACGATTTCTACGGTTCACGAAACCAGGTCATGCCGCGCCACCGCATGGTCGGGCGGCGGCAGGCGCTTGTTGAGATGCCGGCGCTCAATCCGGCGATCGTCGCCACCGGCACCTACTACGACGCCAAGATAAGTCACCCGGAAAGGCTGGTGCTGGAACTGATCCTCGACGGCTTGCAGGCTCACGCGGCGTCTGCCGGTGCCAACTACACGACACTGGCGGCTTCAGCCAATGGCGTGCTCACATTCCAGCCGGAAAACGGCGCGGCCTTTTCGGTGCGGCCGAAGCTGGTGGTGAACGCCGCCGGTCCGTGGATCGACGACGTCAACGCGCTGCTTGGTGCTCCATCGAAGATGATCGGCGGCACCAAGGGCTCGCATATCCTGTTAAGGCATGACGAACTGGTCAAAAGCCTCGCCGGGCGCATGCTCTATTTCGAGGCCGATGACGGCCGCATCTGCCTGGTCTACGACTATCTCGGCCTGGCGCTGGTCGGCTCGACCGACATCAAGGCCGACAATCCGGACGCGGTCCGCTGCGAACCCGAAGAAGTCGACTATCTGCTCGACAGCGTGCGAACGCTGCTGCCGGGCATGGCGTTCGAGCGCGACCAGATCGTCTACGCCTATAGCGGCATCCGGCCGCTGCCGACGTCTGAAGCAGCGACGCCCGGACTGATCAGCCGCGATCATTCAGCGCCCGTTGCCGAGCCGGACGGCAACAGGCCCTTTGCAGTCATTTCGCTGGTCGGCGGCAAATGGACGACGTTCCGCGGCTTTGCCGAGGAAGTCACTGATACCGTACTCAAGCGCTTGCAGCGCAGCCGCAAGGTGACGACGCGAGCCATGCCGATCGGCGGTGGGCGGGATTTTCCGGCCAATGCCGCCGCGCGGGCGGACTGGCTGGCTGAGGCACAGCAGGCGACGGGCGCCGGGGAAGGGCGCCTTGATCAATTGCTGTCGCGCTACGGGACCAGAGCCGTTGAGATCGCCAGGCACGGGTCGGATGATGAGGGTTGCCTGCCGGACTCCGGCGGCTACGGCAAGGCGGAAATCGACTACATCGCGCGCAACGAGTTCGTCGAACATCTGGCCGATGTCGTTATGCGCCGCAGCACGTTGGCGATAGGCGGCTCGCTGACGAGCCGCGACCTGCAGGAGATTGCCGCGATCGCGGGGCGGGCGTTGGGGTGGAGCACCGAGCGCCTCGCGCGGGAGGTTGAAGCCGCTGTTGTCGAGCTCGAGGGCAGGAATCTGATGCGGCTGGACTGATCGCTCCATTGCCGACGCCGATAGCTTTTCCTGAGGCAACCCATCGGTTTGCCCTCGTTGGGCCGTGTTGCTCCAAACTTCCCATCTTACACCCACGATTTTGCCCGCGCCTACGGGTTCTTGCCACCACTGGGATGAGATAACACAAATTGACGTGAAAATAACGCCGCCATATGGTCATATTATATGCTTACCTTCTAATAGCCGCGTTGGCCGCCGAACGTCGGCTGAAGGCTACCATCTGCGGAGGGATTGACAGCGATGCAAAGGTATGAAAATTTTTGCACACAAAGATAATATTATCACCCTGGGGAGGGAATGGCTTGAATTCCGGCGGATCCGCGAACCGCGACCATGAGTCCAGCCTCGCCACGCGCGCGGCCTGGCTCCACTATGCCGGTGGTCTGACCCAGGCCCAGGTGGCCAAGCGGCTTGGCCTGACCAGCCTCAAGGCGCATAGGCTGATCACCAAGGCCAACCAGGAAGGTCTGGTCAGGGTCTTCATCGACGGCGAGGTCGCCGAATGCGTCGACCTTGAACAGCGCCTGATCGCCGCCTACGGGCTCGATTATTGCGAGGTGGTTCCCGATCTCGATCAGGACGAACTGCCGTTGAAGGGGCTGGGCATCGCCGGCGCCCAGTTCCTGAAGCGCGAAATCGATCGCGGCGAAGACATGCTGATCGGCGTCGGCCACGGCCGCACGCTAGCGGCCAGCGTCGAGTATCTGACGCGCACCACTGCTGCCCACATCCGTTTCGTCTCGCTGCTTGGCGGCGTGACGCGCAAATTCGCCGCCAACCCGCACGACGTCATGCATCGCCTGGCCGAGCGCACCGGCGCGCAGGCCTTTGTCATGCCGGTGCCTTTTGTCGCCAACACCGCCGAGGACCGCGAGGTGCTGCTTGGTCAGCGCGGCATCAGCGATGTCTTCGCTCTCGCTAGCCGCTCCGACCTGATGTTCGTCGGAATAGGCACGGCCGAGCGGGAGGCGTCGCTGGTTGCCACAGGCATGATCGAGCCGTCCGAAATCGACGATGTCAAACGGGACGGCGGCGTTGGCGAGTTGCTGGCGCATTTCTTCGACGACAAGGGGCGCCCGGTCGAAACAGCGCTGTCGGAAAGAATCCTGGCGCTTCCGCGAGACCAGTTGAAGGGCCGCAGGATCGTTGCCGTCGCCGGCGGCAAGGTGAAGGTACGCGCCATCAAGGCGGTGCTCGAAAGCCGTTATCTCAGCGGCCTGATCACCGATGAATGCACGGCGCGCGCGCTCGTCGAACTCAGCCGGCTCGATGATGCAGCCGGTGCCACGAAGCGCCGCGTGAACGGAGGATCTTCGAATGCGTGACAACGGACAATCCGCATCGCTGGCGGTTGCATCATGAGCGCGAACGCTGCCTCCGCCCGGCAAGCTTCGCCCGGCCTGCGCCGCGCACTTGCCGGCGCCGCGGTTGTGGTTCTGCTTGGCGCCATGGCGCTCGACACCAAGGTGATCAAGATCGGCTCCGCCGGCGATGTCCGCAACGCCGTCTTTTCCGCCGCCGACTATGGCAAGTCGGAGTTTCCCAAGGTGCAGGCCGATGTCGAGGCGCGTGCCGCCGACGCCGCGACGATCGCGACTGCGATCGCCAAGGACAGGGCGACCGCCGAAAAGGAATATGGCGTACCTGCGGGTGTCGGACCGGTCATGTCGGTCAAGTTCACCGGCGTCGTCGGTGAGGGAAAGTCGGGCATCTACAAGGTCGCCGTCGATGGTTTGCCCGACACGTTGACGGTCCGCGTGCAGACAGGGCCGGCGATCAACGGAACCGAGCTTCGCGACGCCACCGGCAAGATCACCTTCGGTCAGTTCACCAACCAGATCGAGTATCAGGACGCCGGCTCGGCGCTGAACAACGAGATGAAGAAGGAGGTGCTGGCGAAAGTCGACACCAGCGCCTTGACCGGCAAGACCATAGCGGTGGTCGGTGCCTTCAAGCTGGTCAATCCGAAGAGCTGGCTGGTTACGCCGGTGAGGCTGGAGGTCAAATGAATTCGGCTTCCGGCACAGAACCCGCGACTGGCGACGCCGTGCTGTCGGCGCGCAATGTCGTCATGTCGTATGGCGGCGTTCACGCCCTCAAGGGCGTCAACTTCGACATCCATCGCGGCAAGGTCACCACCCTGTTCGGAGAGAATGGCGCCGGCAAGTCGACGCTGATGAAGATCCTGTCCGGCGTGGTCACGCCGACATCCGGCGACATCGTGCTCGACGGCAATCTCGTCAGCTTTTCCTCGTCTTCGGACGCGCGCGACCGCGGCATTTCGATCATCCACCAGGAGCTCAGCCTGGCGCCGAATCTGAGCGTTCGCGACAACATCTTCATGGGCCGCGAACTGCGCACCAGAACCGGCCTCGACTTCGCCGAGGAGTCGCGCCAAGCGCGGGCGCTGATGGCCGACCTCGAAGAAGACATCGATCCGATGACCTTGGTGGAGGACCTGCGCCTGGGGCAGCAGCAGATCGTCGAGATCGCACGCGCGCTATCGGTCGACAGCCGCATCCTGATCATGGACGAGCCGACCTCCGCGCTGAGCGCCACGGAGGTCGAAGTGCTGTTCAAGGTGATCCGCGATCTGACCAGCCGCGGTGTCTCCATCGTCTACATCTCGCATCACCTCGAAGAGGCGCTGCAGATCACCGACTACGCCGTCGTGCTGCGTGACGGGGCGATCACGGCGACGGCCGAAGCCAAGGACATCGACCTCGAATGGATCGTCCGCAACATGGTGGGTGAGAATTTCGACCTCGGCTCGCCGCCGACCGGCCATGCGTTTGGTGAGGTCGCGCTGTCGATCGAGGATGTCAGCGTCACCGACGCTTCGGGTTCAGGCTACGTCGTCGATCATCTGTCGCTGGATGTCAAAGCGGGCGAGATCGTCTGCATCTATGGGCTGATGGGCGCGGGCCGCACGGAATTGCTGGAGGCCGTCGCCGGCCGTGTGCCCATGGCGGGCGGGCGGGCGCTGCTGGAGGGTGAGGACGTTTCGGGACTGACCATTGCGCAGCGCATCGCCCGAGGTCTGGTTCTGGTCCCCGAGGATCGCCAGCGCGATGGCCTGGTTCAGACCATGACCGTCGGCCGCAACCTGTCGCTTGCCAGCATCGAGGCATTCGCCAAGGGGCTCTTCCTCTCCCGGCAGAGGGAGCGCGCACTGATCGACGATTCGATCCGCAAGGTGACCATCAAGACCGCGGGCGGCAACGCCATGATCGGATCGCTGTCGGGCGGCAACCAGCAGAAGGTCGTCATCGGCAAGATGCTGACGACGAATCCCAAGGTCATCCTTCTCGACGAGCCGAGCCGCGGCATCGACGTCGGCGCGAAGGCCGAAGTCTTTCGCTTGCTCAGCGAGCGTGCCGCGCAAGGCCTGGCGGTCGTCTTCTCGACCTCGGAGGTCAATGAGTGCCTCAGCATCGCCCACCGCATCGTCGTCATGCGGCGCGGCAAGATTTCAGCCGAATTCGGCGCCAACGCCACCAAAGAGCAGATCATGGCCGCCTCCGGCGAAGCCGTGGTCGCCTGACCACAGAATTTCCGGAGCCCCGACCCATGAGCGATGTCAGCCAGGCCAGCAAACAGTCCAGCCCCAATGCGGGCGGAGAGGGCTTCGACGTGGCCAAGCTGCTGCTCGAAGGCCGGGCCTTCTTTGCCCTGATCGTCATCATTGTCGTCTTCTCGATCCTGTCGCCCTACTACCTCTCGGTGGCGAATTTCCTGACCATGGCTTCGCATGTCGCCATCTTCGGGATTCTCGCCATCGGCATGCTGCTCGTCATCCTCAATGGCGGCATCGACCTGTCGGTGGGGTCGACGCTCGGGCTTGCCGGCGTCGTCGCCGGTTTTCTGATGCAAGGCGTGACGCTGACCTGGCTCGGCGTCGTTCTCTATCCGCCGGTCTGGGTGGTCGCGGTGCTGGCCTGCATGCTGGGCGCCGCTGTCGGGCTGATCAACGGCGTGCTGATCGCGCGGTTCAAGGTTCCGGCCTTTGTCGCCACGCTCGGCGTCATGTACATGGCGCGCGGCCTGGCACTGCTGATGACCAGCGGCCTGACCTACAACAATCTCGGCGGCAAGCCGGAGTTGGGCAACACCGGTTTCGACGCGCTTGGCTTCAACCGTCTGTTCGGCGTGCCGACCGGCGTGGTGGTGCTGGCGGTCATCGCGCTGATCGGCAGCATCGTGTTGAACCGCACCGCGTTCGGGCGCTGGCTCTACGCCTCGGGCGGCAATGAGCGCGCCGCCGAACTGTCCGGCGTTCCGGTCAAGACTGTGCAGATTTCGGTCTATGTGCTTTCAGGCATCTGTGCCGCCATTGCCGGCCTGATCCTGTCCTCGCAGTTGACCTCGGCCGGACCGACCGCTGGCACCACTTACGAACTGACGGCCATCGCCGCCGTCGTCATCGGCGGCGCCGCACTCACCGGCGGGCGCGGCAACATTCGCGGCACCCTGCTCGGAGCCTTCGTCATCGGCTTCCTGTCCGACGGTCTGGTGATCATCGGCATCTCATCCTACTGGCAGACAGTGTTCACCGGCGCCGTCATCGTGCTCGCCGTGCTCCTCAATGCCGTTCAGTATCGCCGCCGTAGCAAGCTTCCAGCTTCGACGGGCGGCCAACCGACTTCTCAGAAACGGGGGAAGGCCGAACCGGCCAATCCTGCCCAAGGGAAGACTGCCAGCTGACTGGCAGCAGGACCGCGTAAAATCATTGGAGGAATGTACATGAAAATCGTGCTTAGAAGTTTGCTTGCCGCCGCGATGGTGGTCGGGTTTAGCGCAGCCGCATCGGCCGCGGGCCTGATCTCGATCATCGTCAACGATCCGGCCAACCCCTACTGGCTGACCGAAGGCAACGTTGCCAAGGCCGAAGCCGAAAAGCTTGGCTATACAGCCAACGTCGCCGCCCACAAGGGCGACACCAATACCGAAAGCAATCTGATCGACACCGCCATCACCAACAAGTCGGTGGCGATCATCCTCGACCCGGCCAATGCCGATGGTTCGGTCGGCGCGGTGAAGAAGGCGATTGCCGCCAACATCCCGGTTTTCCTCGTCAATGCCGAGATCAACCAGGAAGGTCTTGCCAAGGGACAGCTCGTCTCCAACAACGCCCAGGGTGCGGCTCTCGGTGCCCAGCAGTGGGTGCAGGCGGTCGGTGAAAAGGGCAAGTATGTCGAACTGCTCGGCGCCCCGTCGGACAACAACGCCGCCACGCGCTCGAACGGCTACGCGACTGTGCTCAGCCAGTATCCGGATCTCGAAAAGGCCGCTTCGCAGGTCGCCAACTGGGATCGTACCCAGGGCCATGACAAGATGCAGAGCATGCTGCAGGCCAATCCCGACATCATCGCCGTGATCAGCGGCAACGATGAAATGGCGCTTGGCGCGGTTGCGGCGCTGAAGGAAGCTGGCAAGCTCGCCGGCATCAAGGTCGGCGGCTTTGACGGTTCCCCGGATGCGGTTGCGGCCATCAAGTCCGGCGAACTGCAGTACACCGTGCTTCAGCCGGTGGCCATCTTCTCGGCCAAGGCTGTGCAGCAGGCCGACTCGTTCATCAAGTCGGGCGCTACTGGCGCCACCAGCGAGAAGCAGCTGTTCGATTGCCTGCTCATCACCAAGGACAATGTGGACAAGTACACCGCACCCTTCGTGCTGTCGGAATAAAAACCTGCTCAGGGGGTGTCCTTCGCGGACACTCCCTGGCTCTTCCATGGCTTCGAGACAACAAAGACTGCTCCTTGTGACTTGCCTTCATAACCATCCGGAACTTGCGGCATGAAAGACCTGCTGATCGGGATCGACGCGGGAACGTCCGTGATCAAATCGGTCGCTTTCGATCTATCGGGGCGGCAGCTCGCCATGGCATCGGTGACCAACAGCTTCGTCACGCTGGAAGGCGGCGGCGCCGAACAGGACCTTAATCAGACCTGGCGCGACATGGTGCTGACCGTTCTCGATCTGGCGACGAAAATTCCAGACCTCGCGCGGCGAACCGCGGCCGTCGCGGTCACCGGGCAGGGCGACGGCACCTGGCTGATCGATGGCGACGGCATGCCGGTCGGGCGCGCGTGGCTCTGGCTCGATGCGCGCGCCGGACATCTGGTGGACGAGATGCGCGGCGATCCCCGGGATCGCACGCGGTTCGAGATCACCGGCACCGGGCTCAACGCCTGCCAGCAGGGCGCTCAGCTCAGCTGGCTGAAGAAAAACAGCCCGGAAATCCTGGAGCGCGCCGCCACTGCCTTTCACTGCAAGGACTGGCTCTATTTCAAGATGACCGGCGAGCGCGCCACCGATCCTTCGGAGGGAACATTCACCTTCGGCGATTTCCGCGCGCGCAGCTATTCCGACGAGGTGCTCGACATTCTCGATCTGACGTCGCACCGCCGCCTGCTGCCCCCCATGCTCGAAGGCACGACCGACCATCATCCGCTTTCTGCGTCGGCAGCAGGCGAGACCGGCCTGCTTGCGGGCACGCCGGTGGTGCTGGGCTATGTCGACATGGTCAGCACCGCGCTCGGCGCCGGCCTCTATGATCCAAGCGGCAATGTTGGCTGCACGGTCATCGGCTCGACCGGCATCCACACGCGCCTGGCGCGCACAGCCGACGATGTCATCCTCAACGACAACGCGTCCGGCTACACGATCGCCATGCCGGTTCCCGGCGCCTATGCGCAACTGCAATCCAACATGGCGGCGACGCTCAACATCGACTGGCTGCTCGGCCTGGCGCGCGACGTGCTGACCGCCAGCGGCGCCAAGCCTTCGCGCGACGAATTGCTGAAAGCGCTCGATGTCTGGGTCGAAGGATCGGAACCGGGGTCGCTGGTCTATCAGCCCTACATCTCGCTTGCCGGCGAACGCGGACCGTTCGTCGATCCAGACGCGCGCGCGGGCTTCATCGGGCTTTCCGTCAAGCACGGTTTTGGCGATCTGGCGCGCGCAGTTCTCGAAGGATTGGCCTTCGCGGCCCGCGATTGCTACCAGGCAATGGGCAGCGTGCCCGGCGAAATCCGCCTGTCTGGCGGCGCCGCGCGCAGCCCGTCGCTGCGCCGTATCATCGCTGCGGCGACCCGCGCGCAAGTCAGGACCAGCAGCCGCCAGGAAGCCGGCGCCGCGGGTGCGGCGATGATGGCCGCGGTCGGGCTCGGCGTCTATCGCTCCATGGATGATTGCTGCGCCGAATGGGTGACGCCGCTTCTGGGCGAATGCGACGCCTATGACGAGGCGCTTTCCCAAACCTACGATGCGCTGTTTCCATCCTTCGTCGCGGCGCGCCAGGCGCTGCGGCCGGTGTGGAAGGGCATGGCGCACCGCACAGGAGCAAAGTCTTGAGTGATACGTCAGATATTGTCGATCTCTTCGTGATCGGCGGCGGCGTCAACGGCGCCGGCATAGCGCGTGATGCTGCCGGTCGCGGGCTGTCGGTCATCCTGTGCGAGAAGGACGATCTTGCACAAGGCACCAGCTCGCGCTCCGGCAAGCTGGTGCATGGCGGTCTGCGCTATCTCGAATATTACGAGTTCCGGCTGGTGCGCGAAGCGCTGATCGAACGCGAGGTGCTGCTTGAGGCGGCGCCGCACATCATCTGGCCGATGCGCTTCGTGCTGCCGCACAGCCCCGAAGACAGGCCGGCATGGCTGGTTCGGCTCGGGCTGTTTCTCTACGACCATCTTGGCGGCCGCAAGCGGTTGCCGGGAACGAGGACGCTGAACCTGAGGACCGCGCCGGAAGGGGAGCCGATCAAGGACGAATTCAAGCGCGGCTTCGAATATTCCGACTGCTGGGTCGATGACGCCAGGCTGGTGCTGCTCAATGCGCTCGACGCCAGTCAGCGCGGCGCAAAAGTCTTCACCCGCACCGCCTGTATTGCTGCCCGGCGCGAAGGCGGCATGTGGTCCATCGACATGCAGGATGGCCGCACCGGTGCGGTGACGAAGGTCCGCGCACGCGGGCTGGTCAATGCGGCTGGGCCGTGGGTGAATGACATCGTCAGCCGCGTCGCCGGGCAGAATTCCACCCGCAACGTTCGCCTGGTGAAGGGCAGCCATATCGTCGTGCCGAAATTCTGGGAGGGGCGGCAGGCCTATCTGATCCAGAACAACGACAAGCGGGTGATCTTCGTCAACCCGTATGAGAACGATCTGGCGCTGATCGGCACGACGGACATTCCCTACGAGGGCCGGCCCGAAGAAGTGGCGGCCGAGGCCAGCGAAATCGATTATCTGATCAAGGTGGTCAATCGCTATTTCAAGCGACAGCTGACCGCGAAAGACGTGGTTTACAGTTTCTCGGGCGTGCGTCCGCTCTATGACGACAATGCCGACAACCCGAGCGCGGTGACGCGCGACTACATCTTCGAACTCGACGCCCCGAACGGTGGCGCGCCGCTGCTTTCTGTGTTCGGCGGCAAGATCACCACCTTCCGCAAACTGTCCGAACATGCGCTGGAAAAGATCCAGCCCTTCTTTCCGACCATGAAGAAGGCCTGGACAGCCAAAATTCCCCTGCCGGGAGGCGACCTGCCCAACGCGGATTTCGAGCAGTTCCTGGGCGATCTGCACGCCGAGTTTTCGTGGCTTAGCCCGTCGCTGGTGAAGCACTATGCCCGCAGCTACGGCACGCGCACGCGCGCCTTGCTGAAAGGCGTAAAAGGCGAAGCCGATCTCGGACGTCGTTTCGGCCCGGATTTCTATGAGCTCGAAGCTGTCTTCCTGTTCGAGACCGAATGGGCGATGACCGCCGCCGACGTTCTCGAACGCCGGACCAAACACGGGCTGCATATCAATGCGGCCGAGCGGAAAACATTCCAAGACTGGTGCACAAAGACAATGGCGGCGGTGAACTGATGGCCTTCACGCTTTCGCTGAACACCAACCCGCTGGTCAATCGCTTCGCCGATCCCGACGATCTGATCGACGCCATTGCCTATGGCATCGGCATCCGCGACGTGCAGCTGACGCATGAATTCGTCAATCCGGGCTGGCCGGCGGCAACGATCGCCAAGTTCGTTCGCCTGTTCAACAGCGCCCTGGCGCGGACCGGCGTGCGGATCACTTCGGGTATGACCGGTCCCTATGGCCGGCTCAATCATTTCGGCCATCCGGACGCGGATGTGCGCCGCTATTATGTCGATTGGTTCAAGACCTTCGCCGACATCTCCGCCGAACTCGGCGCGTCGGGCATGGGCACGCAGTTCGCCATATTCACCTACAAGGATTTTGACGATCCAACCCGGCGCGCAGCACTTCTCAACATCGCGCTCGAATGCTGGCGCGAAGTGGCCGAGCACGCCAAGGCGGCGGGCCTGACCTACCTTTTCTGGGAACCGATGTCGGTCGGCCGCGAGTTTGGCCACACGATCGAAAGCTGCGTCGAATTGCAGGGCGCCATCGATGCGGCCAAGCTGCCGATCCCGATGCAGATGATGGTCGACATCGACCATGGCGACGTGACCTCGCCCAATCCTGACGACACTGATCCCTATGCCTGGGCGAAAGCGTTCCCGTTGCAATCGCCGATCATCCACATCAAGCAATCGTCGATGAACAAGGGCGGGCATTGGCCGTTCACCGCCGCCTACAACAAGGATGGCCGCATCATCCCGCAGAAGCTGCTCGATGCCGTGCGGGCGGGTGGCGGAACCGACAATGAGATCTGCCTTGAACTTTCCTTCCGGGAGAGGGAACCGGTCGATCATCAAGTTATTGCCATGATCCGCGAGTCGGTGGATTTCTGGGCGCCTTACATCGACAGCGGCCGCAACGATCTCAAGCCTCGCGCCTGACGCAAAACGCCGGCGCACAAGTCGGGAAATACGCATCATCCGAATTCGGATCGAAGGAGAAAAGAATGACCCCATATTGGGTCGGCACCAGCTGGAAGATGAACAAGACGCTGGCGGAGGCGCTGCAGTTCGCCGAGGCATTGGCTGCCTTCGCGCCCGGCTTCGATCCGGCGATACAGCCTTTCGTCATTCCGCCCTTCACCGCGGTGCGGCAGGTCAAGGCGGCGCTCGCCAACACCCGCGTCAAGGTTGGCGCCCAGAACATGCATTGGGCCGATGCCGGTGCCTGGACGGGCGAGATTTCGCCGGTGATGCTGAGGGATTGCGGGCTCGACCTGATCGAACTAGGCCATAGCGAACGCCGCGAGCATTTTGGTGAGACGGACAGGACCGTAGGACTGAAAACGGCGGCGGCGGTCAGGCACGGCTTTGTGCCGCTGATCTGTGTCGGCGAGACGCTGGCCGAGCGCGAGGGCGGCCGCGCCGACGAAATCCTGACCGCGCAGGTTTTGGGCGCGCTGCAGGGTCTCGCAAACAATGAGTTGTCGGCAGAGATACTCTTTGCCTATGAACCGGTGTGGGCGATCGGCGAGAAAGGCATTCCGGCCAGCGCCGACTATGCCGACAAGCAGCAGGCGCTGATCAAGCAGATCGCAGCAACCCGGTTGCCGACCGCCCCGCTTGTGCTCTACGGCGGCAGCGTCAATCCCGGCAACGCGGCCGAACTGATTGGCCAGCCGCATATCGATGGGCTGTTCATCGGCCGCTCGGCATGGCAAGCGGAAGGCTATATCGACATTCTCAAAAAGGCGGCGGCCGCCATCGCGCGCTGACCACGAAAACGAAGGAGTTCATTGCCATGAAGATCGCACTCGGAGCCGACAGCGCCGGCAAGCCGCTGCTCGATGTCATCGCCAAGCATCTCGCCACCAAGCCAGAACTGCAGGTCGTCGATCTCAGCCAGGCCGGATTCTACGCCGATATTGCCGCTGCGGTCGGCCACGAAATTGTCGACGGCAATTACGACCGCGCCATCCTGTTTTGCGGCACCGGCATCGGCGTCAGCATCTCGGCCAACAAGGTGCCCGGAATCCGTGCCGCGCTAACCCACGACACCTATTCGGCGGAACGCGCTGCGAAATCCAACAATGCCCAGATCATCACCATGGGTGCGCGCGTCATCGGCCCCGAACTGGCCAAATCGATCGCCGACGCCTGGCTGGCCTCGGAGTTCGATCCGAACGGTCCCTCTGCCGCCAATGTGCAGGCTGTCGACAGGCTCGACGCGAAGCGCTGAGGATTCGCTCCCGACCTAGCCGGTCAAGGCGATCCGCATCGCCTCGATGACGGTTACGGCGGACGCCGCGCCTGGATCCATATGGCCAAGCGAGCGTTCGCCGAGGCGGGAGGCCCGGCCCTTGGTGGCGATCATCGCCTTGGTCGCCTCCGCGCCGGCCTTTGCCGCCTCGGCTGCAGCCGCGAGGCTGCCGGCCAGCCCCTTGCCGGCGGCCAGTGCCTCGCCCGCAGCCCTCGCGGCCGGCGCCCACGCATCGATCATCGTCTTTTCGCCAGGCTCGGCCTTGCCGCGATCCTGAATGCCTCTGGCCATCGCTTGGAACATAGCGACCGCGTCGGCGTCGTCGAGCGTCGCCTTGCCCTTGACGGCGGCCGCGCCGCGCATGAATGCCGTGGCATAGAGCGGGCCCGAGGAGGCGCCGACGGCATTGAGGAACGACTTCGCCGCCGTGTTCAGCAAGATGGTCGGATCGGTGGTGCCGGTATCCAATGCGGCCACCGCATCGCGTGCCGCGGAAAATCCAAGCTCCATGGCAATGCCGTGGTCGGCATCGCCGATCACCCCGTCAAGCGCGCACAACCGATCCCGGTCGGCTGACATGGCGTCGGCGATGGCCGCGAACATCGCGGCAAGGCGGGTGGTGTCGATTGTCGTCATCTCTTGTTCCTTGCCGTTCACCAAGTTTACCCGGCGCGAAACATGGCGCAGTCGCAAGGGTGGTCGAGCATCGTTTGCAACTCGTCGTCGAGGTGGTGCAGCGTAATCGAAGCGCCGGCCATTTCGAGCGAGGTGCAGTAATTGCCGACCCAGCTTGCGTGAATGGATACACCGATATCGTCAAGCCTCTGCTTCACGCGCCGGTTCATGATGTAGAGTTCCATCAGCGGCGTCGAACCCAGCGAATTGACCAGCACGGCGACCTTCTCGCCGCGTGCCGGCGCCATCTCGGCGAGAATCCTGTCCAGCATTTCGTCAGTGATCTCGTCGGCCGTTTTGAGTTTTCCGCGTGCGATGCCGGGTTCGCCATGGATGCCCATGCCGATCTCCATCTCGTCGGGTCCGATCTCGAAATTCGGCCGGCGGGTTTGCGGCAACGAACAGGGCGCCAATGCGACGCCCATGGTAAAGGTGTGGTCGTTGGCTTTCCCGGCAATGCGTTGGCATTCATCGAAAGACAACATGCGGTCGCAAGCGGCGCCTGCCGCCTTGAAGATGAAGAAGTTCCCTGCGACACCGCGCCGCTTGTGCCTGTCGCCAACGGGCGCGGAAGCGACGTCGTCGGTGCTCAGCACCGTGCGCACCTCGATGTCGTCCATCGCGGCCATCTCGGCCGCCATGTCGAAATTCATGACGTCGCCGGCATAGTTGCCGTACATGAACAGCACACCGGCGCCGCCGCTCGCCGCCTTGGCGCATTCGAGGATCGGGTCGGGCGGCGGAGAGGCGAAGACATTGCCGATCGCCGCCGCGTCGGCCAGCCCCTTGCCGACGAAGCCGAGAAAACTCGGCTCGTGGCCCGAGCCGCCACCAATGACGAGGCCTACCTTGCCTTGGCGCGGTCCATCGCGGCCGATGATCGAGCGCGGGCTTCCGTCAACGGCTTTGAGATGGCGGGGATGCGCTGCCAGGATGCCTTCCAGCATCTCGTCGACGGCGCGATTGCCGTCATTGATGATCTTCTTGGTTTGCACCGGCATCCTCCCGATTTGGGTATTTTCATAGATGATACAGGGCGTATCAGGCTGCCTCGGGCGGGGGCAGGGGCGCGATGCCCACCAAACTGCCTTCGATCGGCTTCGTAGCTGTTTACCAGCCGTTCTGGCAGAACCGAAGCGGACCGACGTGCACGGACAATGGCACTGTAGTGTACAAGATCGCACCACGGCTTAGATAAGGCGGTGGCTCCCCGGGCCGGATTCGAACCAGCGACCAACCGGTTAACAGCCGGTTGCTCTACCACTGAGCTACCGGGGAATAGAGGCTCTCATGTGAGTGGCGCAGCCTATAGCAAACCCTTTTCGGCTTTGCAAAGAAGCATTTCGCATTTTTTTAGCGCATTTTCACCCAATGGTTTCTGGCAATCGCCGGATGACACCACATATGAGCCGTCTTGGGCGCCGTCGGACCTTGGTCGGCGGAACCTGAAAGGCGATTGCAGCCTTTAGCGCATATGGCTTTATCGAAGGCAACCGGATCGACTTTCGACATGACTGCAGCAGACGAAAACCAGGCACCGGCGCGGAAAATCTCGGTGTTCGGGCGCGAGTTCACCATGCCGCGCTCGCGCGGGCTGAGGATCGCCATCGGTATCGTGCTGGTGTTTTTCGGCCTTCTCGGTTTCCTGCCGATTCTCGGCTTCTGGATGATTCCGCTCGGCCTTTTGGTGCTTTCCTACGAATTTGCCGCGGTGCGCCGCCTGCGGCGCCGGTTCGTCGTCTGGTGGGAACGGCGTCGCCGGCCAAATTGAAAGCGATGGCGCGCGGTCCCGGTTCAGCGGACGCTTCGCTTCCAGCCCCTCGCAGACCTTCCCCTCGAATATCTCCTTGAGAACGGCAGCCCTGGTGTCAGCCGCGCGTTTACGGTGGAAGCCAGTTTGCACCCGCTGCGTAAAGCCGCGGGTTCGAGTTTCGCCGGTCGCGCAGCCATGCTTGAGGAGCGGCCAATATGCCGGTGCGCCAAGCGCTGAAACCGCTCGGGAACCACGTTGCGGCGGCTGATGAGGAAAGCGCGCCGGAATGCCGCGCGGACGCTTGACGACCTTTCGCTGCCACCATATTGAGTTCGCTCGCCGGGAGCGATGAGGCCTCGTGGCGGAGTGGTTACGCAGAGGACTGCAAATCCTTGCACCCCGGTTCGATTCCGGGCGAGGCCTCCAATCGCTTCAACTCCCGCATGCCGGGGGCTTGAGTTCCGGTCGAATGCGCCGCAGTGTCGGCGCGACAAGCGCATTTCAGCGCATTGGCTTTGACGGATTGGTTGGGACATGAGCGCTGATTTCTCCGAACTTCGCGTCAAGATGGTCGACGGCCAGGTCCGCACCACCGATGTGACCGACGCAGCATTGCTCGATGCCATGCTTGCCGTGCCGCGCGAGGCCTTTGTCGGGGCCGGCCAACAGGCTCTCGCCTATATCGACGAGGATATCCGCATCTCCGACGGCGCCGATGGCAGCGGTGCGCGCTACCTCATGGAGCCGTCGCCACTGGCCAAGCTTTTGCAGTTGGCCGAGATCGACGCCGGCGATTCGGTGCTCGATGTCGGCTGCGGCACCGGTTATTCCGCGGCGCTGCTGTCCAAGCTGGCCAAATCCGTCGTGGCGCTGGAAAGCGATACCACACTGGCGGAAGCAGCCAAAGCGGCGCTTTCGGCGCAGGGCTGCGATAACGTCACCGTGGTCACCGGCCCACTGCCGCAAGGTCATGCCGCCAAGGCGCCCTACAATGTGATTCTCATCGGCGGCAGCGTCGAGAAAGTGCCTGCGGCGCTGCTTGACCAGCTTGCCGAAGGCGGCCGGCTGGTGGCTGTGGAAGGGCAGGGCAATGCGGGCGTAGCCCGGCTCTTTTTCAATGCAGGGGGGGTTGTAACCGGAAGACGGGCATTTAATGCGGCAATTAAGCCACTACCCGGATTTGAACGCATTCATGCCTTCGAGTTCTAAGTGATTTTGCCTTGCAGCAAAGACTCTGTCATGTTGGCTTGCGATTGAACAATCGTTGCTGATTGGTTAACCGGGGTTTCGGGAGGCTGTCAGCGGGGGAACGATACATCGACGCGGCGCTGGCCGATCCCTAGGGATGGGCTGGCGTGGCGTGGTTCCCGTGCAAAACGAATGAGGGATATAAAGTGCCGTCCTTAGCCAAGAGTTTGTTTGTTACTGTCCTCATTTCCGCGACAGCGCTTTCGCCGATAGCCGCCTCGGCGGAAACCATTCTCGGCGCGCTTTCCAAGGCCTACCAGAACAATTCCTCGCTGAATTCGGCCCGTGCCGGCGTGCGCGTCACCGATGAGGGCGTGGCGATCGCCAAGTCGGGCTATCGCCCGGTGATCACTGGTTCGGCTGATATCGATTACACCTCCAGGCACCTAAACGGCAGGAACGCGAGCCTGGCATTGACCACCGGCAGCTTCGGCGTTCGGATTGATCAGACGCTGTTCGACGGCTTCCAGACCAAGAACAGGGTCGCGTCGGCCGCTGCACAGGTGAGGGCCTCGGTCGAGGGCCTGCGCAACACCGAAGAGAACACGCTGTTCAACGCGGCGAGCGCCTATATGGACGTGATTCGCGACCGCCAGGTGGCGGTGCTGACCGAACAGAATCTGCAGTTCCTGACCGAGCAGGCGCGCGCGGCACGCTCGCGCTTCGAGGTCGGCGAGGGCACGCGCACCGATGTGGCGCAGGCCGACGCGTCGCGTTCGGCCGCGGTGGCGCAATTGAGTGCTGCCCGTGCGCAGGCTCTGGCCAGTGCGGCAACCTATCATCAGATCGTCGGTGACGAGCCGGGCAAGCTCAAGGCCGCGTCGCCGTTGGCGAAGCTGTTGCCGAGGAGTCTCGAGGCGGCGATCGGCATTGCATCGAACGAGCATCCGGCCATCCTGGCCGCCCTACATTCCGTCGATGCAGCCGGATTTGATGTAAAGACGCAGGAGGGTGCGTTGCTGCCGCAGTTGACTGCCAGTGCCGGCCTTTCCCATGTCTATCAAAATACCGTACCTGGCGCGGGGGATTCGGACGGCGATTCCAATGCCGCCACCGTCGGCGCGACGCTGACCGTTCCGATCTATTCGGGCGGCCGTACCTCCGCACTCGTTCGTCAGTCGAAGGAATCGCTCAGCCAGGCTCGCATCGAGGTGGATGTCAGCCGTGACTCGGTGCGCCAGGCCGTGACCTCGGCATGGACGCAATACATCGCAGCGCGTGAAAGCGTCGACGCTAATCGGCAGGTGATCGCGGCCGCACAGTTGGCGCTCAACGGCGTCATCGAGGAGCGCAATGTCGGACAGCGCACCACGCTCGACGTGTTGAATGCCCAGAACGCCGTCATCTCGGCAAAGATCGACCTCGCCAGCTCCGAGCGCGATGTGGTTGTAGCGAGCTACGCCATCCTGTCGGCCATGGGCCGCCTGTCGGCCGATCGCCTGGCGTTGAATGTGGTGAAGTACAAGCCTGAAGAGCACTACAGAGCCGTCAAGGACAAATGGATCGGGCTGCGTACGCCGGACGGTCGTTGATCGCGACTGAGCGGTTCAAATCCCGCCAAGATTGAAAGTATCGTAGCGCCGCGCTTCCCAAGGATGCGCGGCGTTTGTCTTTTGTAGCCTAAATTGTTGAAATCCGGCGTCTTCCGAGATTGGGGATTCTCGGATGGCGATCCGTCGGCTACGCTGTCGCCATGATTCGTATCCGGCTTTGCCGGACAGGAATCCAGGAACGGGTCACTACAGCGCCACGCGTCCGATGGATGCGCAAAGGAGGCTGTAGAACTTTGATTTTGCGCCTGATCCTCTTCGAAAATCGAAGATCGATTTTCGGGATCATGCGCGGGGGCGGCGGATGTGACGATGGCGACGGCAAGCAGCGCACAGCGCGAACCTTCCATGGAAGAAATACTGGCTTCCATCAGGAGGATCATCGAAGACAGCGACACCGGCCGCAAGGGCGACGCCGATGAGTTGCGGCAGGACCTTGTGCCGGCCGCCGGGCCTGTTTCGGATGTCGAGGCCTTCCGCAGCGAATTGCACAGCTCGACCGAAAGCAAGAAGCCGGTGACGCTGGCCGAGGTGCAGGCCCAACTGGCCGAGCCGGTGGTTGCGCGGCTGGAGCCGCGCTCCGAGCCGTCGCCAGTGAAGCCGGCCATTGCGGCAAATGCCACGACCGCCGCGCCACCCGCGCATGCTCCAATGACCCTGGCGGAAGTGAGCGCCAGGATAGCCAGTGAACCTGCCCCCGCCGTCGGGGCAGAAGCTGCAGTGCGGGCAAAGACGGAAACCACCGACTCGATCGTCACGGATTGGCGCCGCGAAATCGCGGCCGTTGGCAATCAGGCAAAACCGGCTGACACAGTACGGCGGCCCGAGATCAGGCAGCCGGAGACTGAAAATCGGCAGGCAGCAATCGCGGAGGTCGAGGCTTTCGAAGACGATCTCGCTGCCGAGCCGGCTTTCGAGCCTCGTCCTTCGCGCAGCGAGCACGCGCGCCCGGCCGATACAACCCCGGCCCGTCCGGCGATCGTTTCGGAACATACGGGACGGCAGGTCGCAGCCGCCTTCGGCGAGCTCTCCGACGCCTTCGCCAGCCGCAGCAAGAAGACCTTCGACGAGATGGCCGAGGAGATGCTGCGGCCGATGCTGCAGGATTGGCTGGACAACAACCTGCCGACGCTGGTCGAGCGCCTGGTACGCGAAGAAATCGAGCGCGTCGCGCGCGGCGCGCAATAGGCATCACCACAGCCCGTTCCGGATTAAAGCGCCGCCTTCGGGCGGCGCTTTCTCGCTGCAGGCCAGCGTCCGGCTGATGTCGCGAATGCGATCAGCTTCCCGTCGGGATCGCTGACGATGAAGGTGCGGGCATGGCCTTCCCGTTGAAATGACCAGGGCCCCGCCTATTTGCGTTGAAGGACTGAGGCAGCCCTCGCGGTTGACTTGGCCAAAACCTTCCGATTTACACCGGGTCAGCAAAACTCCCGACCGCGCGGACCACTTTCCCATGCTTGAAAAGACCTACGACGCCAAGACCGTCGAACCCAAGATCGCCAAAATCTGGGAAGAGGCGGACGCATTTCGCGCCGGCGCAGGTGCGGAAGAGGGGGCCGAGGCCTTTACCATCGTCATCCCGCCGCCCAACGTCACCGGCTCGCTGCATATGGGCCACGCACTCAACAACACGCTGCAGGACATACTCGTGCGCTTCGAGCGCATGCGCGGCAAGAACGTGCTGTGGCAGCCGGGCATGGACCATGCCGGCATCGCCACGCAGATGGTGGTCGAGCGCCAGCTGATGGAGAAACAGATCCATCGCCGCGATCTCACCCGCGAGGAGTTCATCGAGAAGGTCTGGGAGTGGAAGGCCGAGTCCGGCGGCGCCATCTTCAACCAGCTGAAGCGGCTCGGCGCCTCGGCCGACTGGTCGCGTGAACGTTTTACCATGGATGAAGGCCTGTCCAAGGCCGTGCTCGAAGTATTCGTCAGCCTCTACAAGGAAGGGCTGATCTACAAGGACAAGCGCCTTGTGAACTGGGACCCGAAGCTGTTGACGGCGATCTCCGACCTGGAGGTCGAGCCGCAGGAGATCAACGGCAATCTCTGGCACTTCCGCTATCCGATCGAGGGCGAGATTTTCGATCCGGAAAATTCGGCGACCTTCATTACCGTGGCCACGACACGGCCCGAGACGATGCTTGGCGATACGGCGGTCGCCGTGCACCCGGACGACGAGCGCTACCGGCAGCTGGTCGGGAAAAATGTCGTGCTGCCGATCGTCGGCCGGAAAATCCCGGTTGTGGCTGACGAGTATTCCGACCCGGAAAAGGGTTCCGGCGCGGTCAAGATCACGCCGGCGCACGACTTCAACGATTTCGAGGTCGGCAAGCGCCACAAGCTGCCGGCGATCAACATCCTGACCATCGAGGCGGCAATAACGCTCAGGGATAATGAGGATTTTCTCGCCGGGCTCGACGTGACGCCGGAGCGTCAGGCCGTCTGGGACGAGCTCGACGGTCTCGACCGTTTCGTCGCGCGCAAGAAAATCGTCGAGCTGATGGAGACCGGCGGCTTCCTCGACAAGATCGAGCCGCATCGCCACGCCGTGCCGCATGGCGACCGCGGCGGCGTGCCGATCGAGCCGTTTCTGACCGAGCAGTGGTATGCAAACGCCGCGGAACTCGCCAAGCCGGCGATCGCATCGGTGCGTGAAGGCCGTACCAACTTCGTGCCGAAGAACTGGGAGAAGACCTATTTCGACTGGATGGAGAACATCCAGCCTTGGTGTATTTCACGCCAGCTGTGGTGGGGTCATCAGATCCCGGCCTGGTACGGGCCGGACGGCCGCGTCTTCGTCGAGAAGACCGAGGAAGAGGCGCTGGGCGCCGCGATTGAATATTATCTGGCGCTGGAAGGCCCGTGGAAGGCCTGGGTCGAGGACAAGCTCGAGACCTTCAAGCCGGGCGAAATCCTGAGCCGCGACGAGGACGTGCTCGACACCTGGTTCTCGTCCGCACTGTGGCCGTTCTCGACACTGGGCTGGCCGGATCACACGCCGGAGCTGAAGACCTATTACCAGACCGACGTGCTGGTGACCGGTTTCGACATCATCTTCTTCTGGGTCGCCCGGATGATGATGATGGGCCTGCATCTCATGCACGAGGAGCCGTTCCACACCGTCTATGTGCATGCGCTGGTGCGCGACAAGAACGGGCAGAAGATGTCGAAGTCGAAAGGCAACGTCATCGATCCGCTCGACCTCATCGACGAGTTTGGCGCCGATGCACTGCGCTTCACGCTGACGGTGATGGCGGCGCAGGGGCGCGACGTGAAGCTCGATCCGGCGCGCATCGCCGGCTACCGCAATTTCGGTACCAAGCTGTGGAACGCGACACGCTTTGCCGAGATGAACGAGGTCGCGCGCAATGATGATTTCTGGCTGAACGACGCCAGGCTGCCGGTCAACCGCTGGATCCTGACCGAGCTGACCAGGGCGTCGCACGCGATCACCGAGGGCATCACCTCTTACCGCTTCAACGAAGCGGCGGGCGCTGCCTACCGTTTCGTCTGGAACCTCTTCTGCGACTGGTATCTGGAACTCTTGAAGCCGGTGTTCATGGGCTCCGACGAAGCGGCCAAGGCCGAAAGCCGCGCCTGCGTCGCTTTCGTGCTCGACGAGATCTACAAGCTGCTGCACCCGATGATGCCGTTCATGACCGAGGAATTGTGGGCGCAGACGGCAGGCGAGGGCAGGACGCGTGGTACGCTGCTTTGCCACGCCGCCTGGCCATCACCCGATTTCGAGGACGCAGACGCCGCCGCCGACATCAATTGGCTGGTCGATCTGGTCTCCGGCATCCGCTCGGTGCGCTCGGAAATGAACGTGCCGCCGGCGGCGATCGCGCCGCTGGTGGTGGTCGGCGCCAGGGCCGAGACCCACCAGAGGCTGGAACGCCATTCTTCCGCCATCCAGCGGCTGGCGCGGGCCGGCGACATCTCGCTGCAGGACGCCGCACCCAAGGGCTCGGCCCAGATCGTGCTCAACGAGGCGACGATCTGCCTGCCGCTCGGCAGCCTGATCGATCTCTCCGCCGAGGCGGCGCGGCTGCAGAAGGAACTGGCCAAGGTGACCGAGGAGATCGCGCGGTTGCACAAGAAGCTGTCCAACGAGAGATTCGTCGCCAGCGCGCCGGAAGAGATCGTCGCAGCCGAGCGCGAAAAACTCGCGGAATACCGTGATCAGCAGGAGAAGCTTTCGGTGGCGCTGACCAGGGTGCGCGACGCCGGTTGAGCGCCGGATTCGCGAGACGCTTGCAGCGCTTCGCGAAGGTTCTTTTGCTCGAAAAATAGGCGTTCCGTTGCGTTAATATTGACGTAAACGGAAAGTTTCGACCCCATTGTTGCCATAATGTAACAATGGGGCCGAATGCCGGCAAAATAGCCGGTTTTGGTGCCGTTTTGAGCGGTTTTTTCTGATTTGTTCCCCAGTCTGCCGCCCAAATGGTCATTTTCGAACCTGCCGGCCAAGCCGCCACTGTGTTCGAAATGCGGTCCGCAAGAGTGTACATGTACGCTATGTGAATTCATTGTTGCACCGTTAACCCGAATTGGTTCTAGCTTGATGCACTGTATTTCGGGGAGGACATCCATGAACAATTTGCGTTTGAAAACACTGCTGGGGGCGGGGTGTTTTTCGCTGGCTTTGATTGGTTCCGCGATGCATCCGGCGCGTGCCGGCGGTCTGGAGCGTGGTGGCTACGACATCGACCTGCTTTTCGACCCAGCGCCGTTTGCGACGGAAGCTGAAGCGACCTATGTCATGCCGGATCGCAAGTTCAAGAATGCGGCCGGTCCGAACGGCGCCAACCTAGGTCTTGGCACGACGGCCGACGGAGCCGAGGGTTACTGGATACCGCACATAGGAATGAAGGTTCAGGTTGTGCAGGGCGTCGACTGCATGGTCGACTATTCGCAGCCTTGGGGTGCGCATACAGCACCTGGTATATGGAACGGTGCGCTTTCCAACACGGAAACCGATATCAAAAGCAACAACTACGCCGGTACATGCTCATATAAATTTGATGCTGGTAAGGGCCAGCTTCGTTTTATCGGCGGGTTGTTTTACCAGGACATAGGGGGCTTCAAAGAAAGCTTGGTAAGCGTTTTCCCGGTATTGACAGGTCGTGTCGATCTGGAGGCTAACGGCTGGGGCTGGCGCGCCGGCGTTGCCTACGAAATCCCCGACATCGCGTTGCGCGCGAGCCTCGTCTACAATTCGAAAGTCAAGCTCGACAATCTCTCAGGTGAACTCGATCTCACCAGTGTCGGCCAAGGCGTTATCCCGATCTACGGCTCAACGCAGTACATGCCTGATACCGTGGAGTTGAAATTGCAGTCGGGTATCGCTCCAGGATGGCTAGCCTTCGGTTCGATCAAGTGGGTGAACTGGAGTGTGCTGCAGAGCGTTCCGATCTGCCCGACGATTGCTCCATCGTCACTTTGCTACACCAATGGTCCGGGAGAGGTCACCTCGCTTGACCTGATGTATCGCGACGGCTGGACCGTTTCAGGTGGCGTCGGCCACAAGTTCAACGATCAGTGGAGCGGTGCGGCCCAGATTTCCTGGGATCGCGGCACCTCGCATGGCTATGGTTCGCAGTCCGATACCTGGACGCTGGGTGGCGGCGTCGCTTATACGCCACAGCCCAACATCGAGGTTCGGTTGGGCGGTGCAATCGGCGTGCTGACCAGCGGTCACTCCGGCATAATGATTGGCGAGAACGGCAAAGTCGTTGGTGCAGACGCAACCTACGACTTTGGCAACGATCTGATCACGGCCATTTCGGGCGGTGTTAAAATTAGGTTCTAAGCTTCTGAAAATACAGGTAAAAGGCCGGGCGTTGCCCGGCCTTTTACGTTTTTCGGACAGAGTTGGCCCTGCGCTGGCGGGCGCGCCAGCGTTGCAGATCGCCGCACTGGCGTCGCCTCTCGCGATTGTGACGTTTTGGCAACAGTTTCTGAACAACCCCCGCGCTACAACTCCGCCAGACCAAATTGCCCATTTCCCGCCATAAACCCGGCGCACCTCGAATTTGTCTCGGGACACGCGCCAGAAGGCTCGGCGATGGGGCAGGCCGCACCGCCCGCGGCAAGGAAGAGTATGGACGCCAGAGTCATTTCCAAGGCCAAGCTGCCGAGCCGCCATGTGACCGTCGGTCCGGCGCGTGCGCCGCACCGTTCGTATCTCTATGCCATGGGCCTGTCTGCCGCCGAGATCGCACAGCCGCTGGTCGGCGTCGCCTCCTGCTGGAACGAAGCGGCGCCTTGCAACATCTCGCTGATGCGCCAGGCGCAAGTGGTCAAGAAGGGCGTCGCCGCAGCCAACGGCACGCCGCGCGAATTCTGCACAATCACTGTCACCGACGGCATCGCGATGGGTCACCAGGGCATGAAGTCGTCGCTGGTGTCGCGCGATGTCATCGCCGATTCGGTCGAACTCACCATGCGCGGCCATTGCTACGATGCATTGGTCGGCCTTGCCGGCTGTGACAAGTCGCTGCCCGGCATGATGATGGCCATGGTGCGGCTCAACGTGCCGTCGATCTTCATCTATGGCGGCTCGATCCTGCCCGGCAGCTATCGCGGCCGCCAGATCACCGTGCAGGATGTGTTCGAGGCTGTCGGCCAGCATTCGGTCGGCACGATCAGCGACGCCGAGCTGCTCGAGATCGAACAGGTCGCCTGTCCTTCGGCCGGCTCCTGCGGTGCCCAGTTCACCGCCAACACCATGGCCACCGTCGCCGAGGCGATTGGCTTGGCGCTGCCCTATTCCTGCGGCGCGCCGGCGCCCTACGAGATGCGCGACCGCTTCAATTTCGCCTCTGGCGAAAAGATCATGGAGCTTGTCGCGAAGAACATCCGGCCGCGCGACATCGTCACGCTGAAGGCGCTGGAGAACGCGGCGACCGTGGTTTCGGCCACCGGCGGCTCGACCAATGCGGCTTTGCACCTGCCGGCGATCGCGCATGAGGCAGGCATCAAGTTCGACCTGTTCGACGTTGCCGCGATTTTCGAGAAGACGCCCTACATCGCCGACCTCAAGCCGGGCGGCAAATATGTCGCCAAGGACATGTTCGAGGCCGGCGGCATTCCGCTGTTGATGAAGACGCTGCTCGACCACGGCTATCTCCATGGCGACTGCATGACCGTGACTGGCCGTACTTTGGCCGAAAACATGGAGCATGTTGCCTGGAATGATAGCCAGGATGTGGTCCGTCCCGCCAACCGACCAATCACCCAAACCGGCGGTGTCGTGGGCTTGAAGGGCAACCTTGCCCCCGAAGGCGCGATCGTGAAGGTCGCAGGCATGACGGAGCTGAAATTCTCAGGCCCGGCACGTTGTTTCGATTCGGAAGAGGAATGTTTCGAGGCGGTCACGCACCGCAACTACCGGGAAGGCGAGGTTCTCGTCATCCGCTATGAAGGTCCGCGTGGCGGCCCGGGCATGCGCGAGATGCTGTCGACGACGGCGGCTCTCTACGGCCAGGGCATGGGCGGCAAGGTAGCCCTCATCACCGACGGCCGCTTTTCGGGCGCAACGCGCGGTTTCTGCATCGGCCATGTCGGGCCAGAAGCTGCCGTTGGCGGCCCGATCGGACTGTTGAAGGATGGCGACGTGATCTCGATCGACGCAACCAAAGGCACGATCGAGGTCGACCTGTCCGAGGCTGAACTGGCAACGAGGGCGAAGGCCTGGAAGGCGCGCACGACCGACTATCAGTCGGGCGCGATCTGGAAATACGCACAGACGGTAGGGCCTGCCCGCCACGGCGCGGTCACCCATCCGGGCGGTGCCAAAGAAACACATTGCTATGCGGATATCTGAGTTGTTGAGGTCGTCTGTCCTTCCGGCACTGGTCGCTGTTGCGATCTTTGGCGCCGTGGGCCAGGCCATGGCCTTCGACGACAAGGTGTTCGACGACAAGACCGGCGTGAAGCCGCAATCGAGCCCATGGGCCGTGTTCCAGTTCGGCTTCTCCGCCTACAAGAGCGGCCATAAGGAACAGGCGGTCGAGGCCTATAAATACGCCGCCGAGAACGGCCAGATCGGCGCCACCTGGAAGCTCGCGCGCATGTACGCCGAAGGCGACGGCGTGACGCGCGACGACTATGCGGCCTTCAAATTCTTCTCCGAGATCGTCGATCAGGATGTCGAGCCGGGATCGCCGGAGGAAAGCTATGTCTCCGACGCGCTGGTGGCGCTGGGCGACTATCTCCGGACAGGCATCCCCGGCAGCCCGGTCGAGGAAAACGAGGTCGCGGCGCAGGAATATTACATGCGCGCGGCCGCCAATTACCGCAACCCGAACGCTCAGTTCGAGATGGGCCAGATGTTTTTGAAGGGCGAGGGCGGCGTCAAGGCCAGCGTCAAGCAGGCCGGCCGCTGGTTCCAGCTCGCCGCCGAAAAAGGCCATGCCGGCGCCCAGGCGACGCTCGGCAATCTTCTGTTCCAGAGCGGCAAGATCGTGCGCGGGCTGGCCATGATGACCGCCGCGCTCGAACGCGCCTCGCCGAGCGACCAGCCGTGGATCCGCGGCATGCAGGAAGAGGCATTTGCCGCCGCCGGCGAAGCCGACCGTCGCACTGCCATTTCGCTTGCCGACGACATCCTGACCAAGGGCGGCGGCGACCAGTGAAATTGCCAATCTCCCCCTTGAGGGGGAGATGCCCGGCAGGGCAGAGGGGGGCGCTGTCCCGCTGGCATTTCAGTTGACTAAAGTTTGCCCGGGTTGGACTGAGAGGGTGAGCTTGTTTGACCGAAAGGTCGCGTTTCTTCGCGCCCCCCTCTGGCTTGCCGGCCATCTCCCCCTCAAGGGGGGAGATTAGCTCACATCCATCAGTTCTCGGTGAGTTCCGCCGGCGCCGCTCTGTGTACCGGCATCGAGATCGGCGTGACGTGCAGATGCGGCTTCATCGTGCTGTCGGGGCAGCTGTCGCCGATCTTGGTCCATGAGGTGTTGTTGAGCACCAGGTCGCAGCGGGCCATATGGCTCTTGTCTGAAACCGTCAGGCAGGTGACCTGGCCGACCTGGTAGGACTTGCCATTGGCCAGGCACTGCTGGTCGGCAAGTGCCGCTGCAGGGGAGGCCATGGCAAATGCCAGGCCGATTGGACAAAGGAGGAATCGTAGTGCCATGGAACCCCAGCCGCCATGCTGATCTCTGACTGAATGGCGCGATTGTGGCGACATCAGGGTTTCGGCTGATATCAAGCCGGCAGCAGCGCCAGATCGATCGCCACCGGCACGTGGTCGGAAGGCTTTTCCCAGGCGCGCACATGCTTTTCGATCGAGGCCGAGGAAAAGCGGTTGGCCGCTTCGGGTGACAACAGCAGATGGTCGATGCGGATGCCGTTGTTCTTCTGCCAGGCGCCGGCCTGGTAATCCCAGAAGGTGTAGACGTCGGCGGCATCGGTGACGGCGCGCACCGCCTCGGTAAAGCCGAGATTCTTCAGTCGCCGGAAGGCCTGCCGGGTCTGCGGCTGGAACAGCGCATCGCCAAGCCAGTTCTCGGGGAAGCGCGCATCGACCGGCTCGGGGATGACATTGTAGTCGCCGGCCAGCACCAGCGCCTCCTCCAGAAGCAGCCGCTGCTCGGCCCAGCGATGCAGCCGCTCCATCCAGGCCAGCTTGTAAGGAAATTTCTTCTCGTCATCGATGGGATTGCCGTTGGGCAGATAGAGCGAGGCGACGCGTAGCGCGCCCTGGTCGGTCGAGAACACGCCCTCGATGAAGCGCGCCTGCTCGTCGGCGTCATCACCGGGCAGGCCTCTGATAACCTCGTCGAACGGAAGTTTCGACAGTAGGGCGACGCCGTTAAAGCCCTTCTGGCCATGGGTTTCCACGTTGTAGCCAAGCGCCTCGATCTCGGCGCGCGGGAACTGCTCGTCGACCGACTTGATCTCCTGCAGGCAGACGATGTCGGGCTGGCTTTCGCTCAGCCAGTGGGTGAGGTTGCCGATGCGGGCGCGAATGCCGTTTATGTTCCAGGTAACGATTTTCATGGGCGGCCTCAGGGATGTTCGGGCGAAAGACGTTCGACAAGCCCGATCGTATTGCCTGCCGGGTCCTTTAGAAAGGCCATCCACTCGCTTTCCCCCGCCGTTCCGAACGTGCCTTCGGTGTCGTTGTGGACGAGCGCCGGCGGTGCGGTGAAGGGAACGCCGGACGCTTTCGCCTCGGCGTGGAAGGCTTCGAGCCCGGCTATATCGAGATAGACGGTGCCGGCCGGAACGCCATCGGTGAACAGCAACCTGATATCACCGGCCATGATGAAGGCGATGCCCGGCGGATCGTAGCGGGCGTGAACGTTGAGGCCGAGCACATCGCGCCAGAAGGCCAGCGTCACGTCGAGATCGCGCCCGGCCGACAGTGCGACCTGACGGACCGCGCCGACGCCGGACATCTGCCTAGATGGAGAAACTGGTGCCGCAGCCGCAGGAGGCGACTGCATTGGGGTTGCGGATCTGGAACGATTGGCCCATCAGATCGTCGACGAAGTCGATCACCGAGCCGCCCATATAGACCAGCGACAAATCGTCGATCAGCACGGTGGCGCCGTCCTTTTCGATGGCGACGTCGTCGTCGTTGCGCGTATTGACCAGGTCGAACTTGTAGGAAAAGCCGGAGCAGCCGCCGCCCTCTACGGAGACGCGCAGCGCCGTCTTGCCGGCCTCGCCAGAGACGATTTTCGCGATCCGCCTGGCGGCGGACTCGGTCATCTCGACTTTCATGGCAGTCTTGGCATCAGCGCCCATGGGCGTCACCTTGCTTTCAGTTTCACATGATAGGTATGAAGCGGGAAGGGGCAAGTCAACTGCGGCGGCATCAGCCATGACAAATGAGCTTGGCGACATTGGGTTCGGCTATCGGCCGCGCGCGGCCTATGCCAGCGACCCAGCCAGGTCGCGCGGGCGGCTCTATGACGAGGTCGAGAGCCCGACTCGCACGCCATTCCAGCGCGACCGCGACCGTATCATTCATTCGACTGCCTTCCGCCGCCTGAAGCACAAGACGCAGGTGTTCGTCGCCCATGAAGGCGACCACTATCGCACCCGGCTGACGCATTCGATCGAGGTGGCGCAGATTGCGCGGGCTCTGGCGCGAGCGCTGCGCGGCGACGAGGATCTGGCCGAGGCGGTCGCCTTGGTGCACGATTTCGGTCACACGCCGTTCGGCCATACCGGCGAGGACGCGCTGAACGAGCGGATGGCCCAATGGGGCGGCTTCGACCACAATGCGCAGTCGCTGCGCGTGGTGACGCGGCTGGAGCGGCGCTATGCCGAGTTCGACGGGCTAAACCTGACCTGGGAAACGCTGGAAGGGCTGGTCAAGCACAATGGGCCGCTGACAGATGCCAAGGGAAAAGGGCTCAAAGGCCCGGTGCCGCAGGCGATCCGCGACTATTCCGAGCTGCACGACCTCGAACTCGACCATTTCGCCGGCATCGAGGCGCAATGTGCTGCGATCGCCGACGATATCGCCTACAACACCCATGACATCGACGACGGCCTGCGCTCCGGCTTCCTGACCTTGGACATGCTGGAAACGGTGGCGCTGCCGGGATCGATCCTGGCAAGCGTGCGCGCGCGCTATCCGGGCCTGGACGATGTGCGCACCGGCCATGAGCTGATGCGCCGGCAGATCACGATGATGGTCGAGGACGTCATTGTTTCCACCACCGCCAATCTTGAGCGCATCAAGCCTGACAGCGCCGAAGCGGTGCGGGCGGCGGGCGAAACGATGGTGACCTTTTCCGCTGACGTGGCGGCGACCGAGAAGGAATTGAAGACCTTTCTCTACAAGCATCTCTACCGGCATGACGAGGTGATGCGCGTGCGCACTCAGGCCGAGCAGATCGTGCGCGACCTGTTCGATGTCTATTACGCCGATCCGCGCGCCATGCCGGACGGCTGGCGGGAGGGGCTCGACCGGGCGGAGGACCGCATCAAGGCGCGCAGCGTCGCCGATTTCCTCGCGGGGATGACGGATACCTACGCCTTGAAGGAACACCGCCGTCTGTTTGACCATACGCCCGATTTAAGCTAGGGCGGGCGCGATTTGCCGGCCAATGAGCCGGTTCCCCTGCACAGTCCGCCAGAGCAAGACCCATGAACATCTTCGCCGATTTCAGCGCGCGAATCACAAAAGCCGTCGAAGCGCTTGATTTGAAAGACAGTAATGGCGTTTCGCCCGACCTGTCGCGCATCGCCGTCGAGCCGCCGCGCGACGCCAGCCATGGCGATCTCGCCACCAATGCGGCGATGGTACTGGCCAAGCCGACAGGGCACAACCCGCGGGCGCTGGCCGAGCGGCTGGTGGAAGTGCTGCGCAGCGACGCCGATGTTGCCGAAGCCGACGTCGCCGGTCCCGGCTTCGTCAATCTCCGGCTCAAGGACGCTTTCTGGCAGGCACATCTGACCGCGGTGCTCGGCGAGGGGCAAAACTACGGCCGCTCGACCATTGGTGGCGGCAAGAAGACCAATGTCGAATATGTCTCGGCCAATCCGACCGGGCCGATGCATGTCGGCCATTGCCGGGGCGCGGTTGTCGGCGACACGCTCGCCAATCTGATGGCCTTCGCCGGCTATGACGTCACCAAGGAATACATCATCAACGACGCCGGCGCGCAGATCGACGTGCTCGGGCGTTCGGCCTTCCTGCGCTACCGCGAAGCGCTGGGCGACGACATTGGCGAGATACCGGCCGGCCTCTATCCCGGCGATTACCTTGTGCCGGTCGGTCAGGCGCTGGCTGCCGAATTTGGCCGCAAGCTCTTGCAGATGCCCGACGATGAGTCGCTGGCAATCGTCAAGGACCGCACGATCGACGCCATGATGGTGATGATCCGCGAGGATCTGGCGTTGCTCAATGTGCATCACGACGTTTTCTTCTCCGAGCGCACGCTGCATGCCGACAATGCCAAAAAAATCCGCTCGGCGATCAACGATCTGACGCTGAAAGGCCATATCTACAAGGGCAAGCTACCGCCGCCCAAGGGCGAGAAGCCGGACGACTGGGAAGACCGCGAGCAGACGCTGTTTCGCTCGACGGCGGTCGGCGACGACATGGACAGGGCGCTGGTCAAGTCCGACGGCTCGTTCACCTATTTCGCCGCCGACGTCGCCTATCTCAAGGACAAGGTCGACCGCGGTTTCGTCGGCCTGATCTATGTGCTGGGCGCCGACCATGGCGGCTACGTCAAGCGGCTGGAAGCGCTGGCGCGGGCGATTGCAGGCGATGATCTGAAGCTGCAACTCACGGTGCTGCTGTGCAATCTGGTGAAGCTGTTTCGCGATGGCGAACCGGTTCGGATGTCGAAGCGGTCGGGCGACTTCGTGACCTTGCGCGAAGCGGTGGAGGAGGTGGGCCGCGATGCGATCCGCTTCATGATGCTCTACCGCAAGAGCGACGCGCCGCTCGACTTCGATTTCGCCAAGGTCACCGAACAGTCCAAGGACAATCCCGTGTTCTACGTGCAGTACGCTTCGGCGCGCTGTTATTCGGTGTTCCGGCAGGCGAGCGAGCAACTGGGCGAGGCCAATTTCGACCGCAACAGCCTGGCCGCGGCCTCGGCGTCGCTCACCGACGAGGGCGAGATCGGCCTGATCCGGAAGCTGGCTGAATATCCCCGGCTGGTCGAATCTGCGGCCCTTGCGCTGGAGCCGCACCGGCTGGCATTCTACCTCTACGATCTGGCTTCCAGCTTCCATGGACACTGGAATCGGGGCACCGAGAATGCCGACTTACGTTTTGTTAAGGTTAACGACCGACAATTGACTCATGCCAGACTAGGGCTGGTGCAGGCTGTTTCGGATGTTTTGACCTCCGGCCTGACGCTGATTGGGGCTGATGCGCCCACTGAGATGCGTTAGGTTTAACTAAAACACCTGTCACCATTTGCCCACATTGCGCTGGTAAGGGCCAACCCTACGCGACGTCCATGGCGTCCGAATGAGTGCGAGTTCGGGAACAATAATGGCAGACAGAACCCAGCTGAGAGTAGCCGACAACAACGACATCGCCGAAGATGATCCGTTCGCTGAACTGACCAGGATCATGGGTTTCGATCCGCGCCAGCCGGTCAAGCCGCAGGCGCCAGCCGTCGAGACGGCTGCGGACGAGGGCGATTTCGACATCGACCTCGAGAAGGAGTTGATGGGCGAATTCGGCGATGAAGTCGGTTCCATGGAGGCCAGCCAGCCAGCTCCCGAGGTTCACCAGCCTGCCGCTGAGCCCTACGAACCTGCTGCCGAGATTCGCGAGCCGGCTTTCGAAACCACCGATGCCGCGATGGACGATGCGCTGGCTGCTTCGCTGGAATATGATTTCGTCTTCGACGATGCCGCCGATCTGGATTTCGGCGCTGCCCCGCAGGCTGCGGCTGCTCCCGTTGAACCCTCGGTTGCCGAACCTTGGTTTGCCGAGCCCGCATTCGACGAAGCTGCATTCGATGACGATTTCGACAATGCCGTGGCCAGTTCACTGGAAAACGTATCGCCGCTCGAAGACGACCTGCCGATTGATGACGAGCTTGCCGCTTCGCTCGAGCAGGGGTTGCTGCTCGATGACGATGCGACCGTCGCCCATGCCGCAGATGTAGCCCAGGTTGCTGCTGCGCCCGCCGACGATGTCGCGTTCGACGATGATTTCGACAATGCCGTCTCGATGTCGCTGGAAGACGAGCTGACGCTGGACGGTCCTGCGCCGGCGCAGGACCAGTATGCCGCGCCAGTAGCCGAGGCGCCGGTCGTCGGAGTCGCCGACCACACTGTTGCCGACGAGGATTTTGCGGGTCATTTCGATGACGCGATGGCCGATGTCGACATGGACTTTGCGGCCCAGGATTTTGCAGCCCAGGATTTTGCGGCCGAGCATTTCGAGCCTCAGGCTTTCGAGGCTCAGCCTGTTGAGGCCGAGGATCCGGAAGAGCGCGATCTGGATGTCAGCGATCTGCAGGCCAGCGCGCCGGTTGAGATGGATGCGCCGGAAGTGAACGAGACGCCGGCCTGGACTGTGGAGGCCAGCCCCTCTCATGAGACTGCGCACGAAGCATTCGACGATTTCGATCTGAGCATCGATGATGCGCTTGCCGATCACGAGCCGGTTGCCGAGATCGCACCCACTCCGGTTCAGCCAACTCCGGTCGCACCAGCCTATGTGGCGCCTACCAATATGGCGACCCCGGCCGCTCCGGTCGCTGACGAACGGACGTTGGAAGATGAACTCAACGCGCTGCTTGGCGCCATGACCACACCACGCCCGGCGCCAGTCGCGCCGATTCCGGTCGTCACCGAGCCCACCAGGGCTGCCGCCATCGAGCCCGCCAGGACTTATGAGCCGGTTGCCCCGGTGCAGCGGTCCGTCGCAACGCCGGTCGCTCCGGTCGATAATCTCGACTGGGACCTGGACGAACACGCGCCGGCTCCTCAGGAGGCCCGGGCGGACGATGCCGATTTCGACGATCTGCTTGCCGGCGAACTCGAGGGCCATGAGCCCGAGATCGAGTTCGATGATCATGCCTTCGATGCGGCGCTCGCCAAGGGCATCGATCTCGGTAATGACACGGCAGCACCGGTCGCTGGCGATTGGCGCTCGACGCCGCCGGAGCCGGCGCGTTCGTGGAGCCGCGTGACTCCCACCCCGGCCCAGCCTTCCTTTGCAGCGCAGCCGCAACCTTCTTTTGCAGAAAAGCCGTCCATGCCGCCGGCGGCAGCGCCAAGCTATCGCGACCAGCCGGTTGCAGCTGCTGCCTATGTGGCGCCGACGCCATCGCGCCAGGCGCCGCCTCAGGCCTATGACGAGATGCCGGATGTCGAGACGGTCGATGTGCCGGAGCGTGTGGTGGCGATTGCCGACGACCTCGACATTCCAGAACTCAGCTTCGAGCAAGACGAGCCGGCCGCCTATGACGACATCGACGGCGAATTCGCCGGCATGCTCAACGAGATGAACGCGGTGGAAGTGGCGCCGCCCACTGCCGCACGCAGTGCCGGCTATGATGACGATTCCTACAGTTCCGGCTTCAGTTCGGGCCACGAGCTCGACCAGCGCGCCTATGCGGCGCGGCCAGCCGAAGTGCTTGCAGCCACGCAAGCTCACCACGCCGATGCCGCCGGCGGCTTCGACATGGACGATCTGCCCGGCAGCCAGCCGGTTTCGCAGGCCGACGATTTCGCGGTCGACGAACTCGACTACGATCCGGATCTGGACGAGGCAATGGCGGTGCCGGGCCTCGCCGAGCAGGAAGCCGCACGGCCGCGCAGGAGCGGCCTGCTGGTCGCGGGGGTCGTTGCTGCGGTTGCGATTGCCGGCGGCCTTGGCGCCTTCGCCTTGTCGTTCGGCGGAAAGGGCGGCAGCGATGCGCCGGTCATTGTCAAAGCCGACAACAGGCCGATCAAGGTCAAGCCCGAAAATCCGGGCGGCGCCGTGGTGCCGAACCAGGACAACAAGGTTTATGATGCGGTCGCCAAGGGCACCAAGCCGGCCGAGCCGGTTCAGGAGAAGCTGGTCACCAACACCGAAGAGCCGGTCGATGTGAAGGCGCAGGAGCCTGAAAGCCGCGTCGTCGATCTGTCGCCCGACGATACTGCCCCAGGCCCCAACGCTGCCGGCAACCCCGAAGCTGCCGTCAACCCCGAAGCTGCCGTCAACCCCGACGCGGCTGTCGCGCCGGCGCCAAAGTCCGAGGACCGCATCGCTCAGGTGCTGCAGGAAGCCGACAAGAACCCCGATACGGTCGCCGTTGCCCCGCGCAAGGTGCGGACCATGGTGGTCAAGCCCGACGGCTCGTTGGTGGCCCGCGAGGACTCGACGCCGGCCGCGCCACAGGTTGCGGCGACTGAGCCGCTTGACCCGGCGCCGCAGCACGTCGCCCCTTCGGCCGATGCCGAGCAGACCGGCACCGTGGCGCCTGCCGATCAGGCAAATAGCGACCAGGCAAGTGCCGAGACCGCCAAGCCGGTCAAGCCGGTGAAGCCGGCGGCCACGCCGAAGGCTGAGACCCAGTCCGCCAACACGCCGCAGACGGTTGCCGTGGCGCCGCAGCGCCCGTCCGACCAGCCGGTCGACGTGGTCGGCGAGGTCAAGCCCGACCAGGTTGCCTCCATCCCGGCGACGGCTTCGACATCGGGCGGTTCGTGGTCGATGCAGATCGCTTCGCAGCCGACGGTCGAAAGCGCCCAGGCCAACTACGCCGACCTGCAGCGCCGCTATGGAAATGTGCTCGCCGGTCGCACCGCCAACATCGTCAAGGCGGAGATCGCCGGCAAGGGCACCTTCTACCGTGTCCGGGTGCCTGCGCAATCGCGCAACGATGCGATCAATCTGTGCACCAGCTACAAGGCTGCCGGCGGCAACTGCTTCGTTTCGCGGTAAGGCCGGATCCAATTATCAGAGCCGGTGCGTTCCCAAGGGTCGCGCCGGCTTTTTCATGTGGATGGGCGAGAGGTTGAGGCGCTTGCCGTCCGGGGAGATTCCCTTTGCCGGCGCGAAGCCCTAAACTGGTGGAATGACCGAATCAAAATCCATGATCCTCGGCTGTGCCGGGAAATCGCTGACCCGCGAAGAAATCCGTTTCTATCGCAATGAATGCCCGTGGGGCTTCATCCTGTTTGCGCGCAACATCGGCGAAACCGAGCAGATCCGCGATCTGGTCGCCGAAATGCGCGACTGTATCGGGCGCCCCGATGCGCTGGTGTTCATCGACCAGGAAGGTGGCCGGGTGCAGCGCCTGCGGCCGCCGCTGGCGCCGAACTATCCCGCCGGCGGCGCGCTCGGTGCATTGTGGCGCAAGGACCATGATGCCGGCACCCGCGCTGCCTGGCTGATGGCGCGGCTGCACGCCTTCGACCTGTTACGCTACGGTATCTCTGCCGATTGCCTGCCGGTGCTGGACGTGCCGATCGAGGGCGCCAGCGACGTCATCGGCGCGCGCGCCTATGGCAAGGAGCCGCGCCCGGTCATCGAACTCGGCCGCGCGGCGGCGGAAGGGCTGATGTCGGGCGGCGTGCTGCCGGTCATGAAGCACATTCCGGGTCACGGGCGCGCCTTTGCCGACACGCATTTCGAACTGCCTGTGGTGGATGCCTCGCTGAGCGACCTGCAGCGGCATGATTTCGCCCCTTTCCGCGAGCTTAGCCATCTGCCGATGGCGATGACGGCGCATGTCGTCTATAGCGCCATCGATCCGAACAACCCGGCGACCACGTCAGGCAAGGTCATCGACGAGATCATCCGCCGCGAGATCGGCTTCGACGGGCTGTTGATGAGCGACGACACCTCGATGAAGGCACTTTCTGGGGATTTCCCGACAAAGGCGGCCTCGATCCTTGCGGCGGGCTGCGATCTGGTCCTTCACTGCAATGGCGTTTTCGAGGAGATGGCGGGCATCGCATCGCGAACCACGGGACTTGAAGGGACATCGCTGGAGCGCGCCAAGCGGGCGCTGACCTATATAAGGGATCGCGACCGGGCCGACGAAACCGAGATACGCGCCGAGTTTGCCACCTATTTCGATGCGGTGGCCTAGAGACGGATGATTTCAGGTCTGTTCGACCTGAAATCTGAATCCGTCTCTAAATTAGATAGAGAGAGCATGATGTCGTCCGAAAACCGCTTCACACTTTTCGGCATCATGCTCTAACCAGAGGTAAAGGAACAAGTGGCGGAGACATTGGACAGCAAGGCTGCGAAGGCCGCACCGATGGACCGTCTGTGGGCCGAGAACGACGATTCACGGGTCACCGGCGACCCGTCGCTTGTCGTCGACGTCGCCGGGTTCGAAGGTCCGCTCGACCTCTTGCTGCATCTCGCCCGCAACCAAAAGGTCGATCTGTCGCGGATTTCCATCTTGGCGCTGGTCGAGCAGTATCTGACCTTCGTCGAGACGGCGAGGGCGCTAAGGCTTGAGCTTGCCGCCGACTACCTGGTGATGGCGGCGTGGCTGGCCTTCCTCAAGTCGAAGCTCCTCATCCCCAAGCAGCCCGGCGAGGAAGGCGAAAGCGGCGAGGAACTGGCCGCGGTGCTGCAGTTCCGGCTGAAGCGTCTGGAGGCCATGCGCGACGCCTCGGCAAGGCTGGTCAACCGCAACCGGCTCGGCCGCGACGTGTTTGCACGCGGCATGCCTGAAATGGTCATCGTCGAGAAGCGTAACGCCTATTCGGCCTCGCTCTACGATTTGCTCACCGCCTATGCGCAGCAGCGCCAGAAACAGGCGATCACCAATGTGACAATTGCCCGGCGTGGCGTGTGGTCGCTCAAGGATGCGCGCGATATCCTGACCCGGCTGATCGGCTCGCTGCGCGACTGGACGGCGCTGGACAGCTATCTGATCAATTACCTGACCAGCCCGGACGAACGGCGTACCGCGATTGCCAGCTCGTTCGCGGCGTCGCTGGAACTGGTGCGCGAAGGCAGCATCGAGATGCGACAGGACCAGGTGTTCGCGCCGCTCTATCTGCGCGGCCGCGCGCAACCAATCAAGGCAGTCGAGGTGGCATCATGAGCGAACGCGCCAACGCTTCGGTCATTCCGTTCAAGGTCGAAGAAGAGACCGAGGAGGGCATTATCGCCCAGGACCCGACTGATACCCTGCTTCTGAATCCTGGCGAACGGCTGCATATGGCCGAAGCCATACGCATGGCCGAGGCGATCGTGTTCGCCAGCGCCGAGCCGGTCAGCGAAAAGCAGCTCGCAGCCAGATTGCCCGATGGCATCAGCATTGCCGCTGCCATGGCTGAGCTGCAGCAGATCTATGCGCGGCGCGGCGTCAATCTGGTTCGGGTCGGCGATGCCTGGGCGTTCCGTACCGCCGGCGATCTCGCCTTCCTGATGAGCCGCGACACGGTGCAGCAGCGCAAGCTGTCGCGCGCCGCGCTCGAAGTGCTGGCGATCATCGCCTACCACCAGCCGGTGACGCGCGCCGAGATCGAGGACATCAGAGGCGTCGAGACCTCGAAGGGCACGCTGGATACGCTGCTCGAAACGGAATGGGTGCGCATGCGCGGCCGCCGCCGCACGCCCGGCCGTCCCGTCACCTACGGCACGACAGACACTTTCCTCGACCATTTCGCACTGGAGGAGATCCGCGATCTTCCCGGGATGGACGAACTGAAGGGGGCAGGGCTGCTCTCCGGCCGCATGCCGTCGAATTTCGCCATCCCGTTGCCGCCGGCCGATCCGGACGCGCTGACCGAGGACGAGGATGCGTTGACCGACATCGATCTCGAGGAACTCGGCCTGCTGACGCCGCGCGTCACGGAAGATTGACCGCAAGCCGCTGTCAAAAAGCTGCATTGCTGCGGTAGATGCGCCGATTGGTAGCGGGCAGCTTTGCCGAAAATGCGTGACATAAGCCGCGCCTTCATAAACTTTGTCGCTGTTGTGTTTGAATCCCAACGCGAAAACGCATAGATCATCGCCAGGGAAAACATTCGAGAGAGAGTTACAATGGGTTCATTTTCGATTTGGCACTGGATGATCGTGCTGGTGATCGTGCTGCTGGTGTTCGGCCGCGGCAAGATACCCGAGCTGATGGGCGACATGGCCAAGGGCATCAAGAGCTTCAAGAAGGGCATGGCCGATGACGATACCGCCGAAGACAAGCGCACCGTCGAGCACCGCCCGGACGAGACCGTTTCGGCAGTGAAGGAAAAGGCCAGCAAGAGCTGAGCCGAAGGTTGTTGCTTTTGTGCAAGTCGTTGTCCCAAAACCGCTTCGCACTTTTGGGCGACAAGCACTAGTCGGAACTGATTGCCATGTTTGAAGTCGGCTGGACCGAAATGCTGGTGATCGCGATCGTCATGATCGTGGTCGTCGGACCCAAGGATTTGCCCAATATGCTGCGCACCTTCGGCCGCACGACGGCGAAACTGCGTGCCATGGCCTCTGACTTCCAGAAGCAGTTCAACGAGGCGTTGAAGGAAGCCGAGCTCGACGACGTCAAGAAGTCGGTCGATACGCTGCGCGGCCTCAATCCGGCGGCCGAGATCCGCAAGCAGCTCAATCCGTTCGAACAGGCGGCAGCAGAGGTTCGCTCCGGCGTCGATGCGGTGATGAAGCCGAAGCCCGCCGTCGACCCCGCAACGCCGGCGGCAGAAACACCACAGGCGGCCGAGCCGCTCAAGAACGGCGCGACGGTGATGCCCGGCGTCAACGGACCGGAAACAGCGCCGGCGGCGCCGATCCTTCCGGCGATGACCGACGAGGCGGTGGTGACACCGGCTGCAGCAACAGCAGCGCCACGAAACGCGCGCGCCAAGGGGGCTGCGATATCAAAGGCCCCGGCAACCAAAACAGCGGCAGCCAAGGCAGCACCGGCAAAGCCGGCGCCTGCGGCGAAGGTTGCGGCCAAGCCGTCAGCGGCGCCCGCCAAGGCTGCACCCGGAAAAGCCGCCACCAAGCCGGCTGCTGCACCGAAGGCAGTCACAAAGGCTGAGCCGAAGCCTGCGCCGGCCACGAAGCCCGCGTCCAAGAAGACGGCGGGGGCCGCCAAGTGAGCATTACGGACAGCGAAAAGGACGAGATCGAGAAGTCGTCGGCTCCGCTGATGGAGCATCTGATCGAACTGCGCCGGCGGCTGATCTGGTCGATCGGCGGTTTCTTCGTCGCCTTCCTCGTCTGCTTCTTCTTTGCCAAGAAGCTGTTCAATCTTTTGGTCGTTCCGTTCAAGTGGGCCACGCAGTGGGCCGGGCTCGATCCGCACAAGGTCGAGCTGATCTATACGGCGCCGCAGGAATTCTTCTTCACCCAGGTCAAGCTCGCCATGTTCGGCGGCATGGTCATCGCCTTTCCGCTGATCGCCACGCAGATCTACAAATTCATCGCGCCAGGCCTCTACAAGAACGAACGCAACGCCTTCCTGCCGTTCCTGATCGCATCGCCGATCCTGTTCCTGATGGGAGCGTCGCTGGTCTATTTCTTCTTCACGCCGATGGTGATGTGGTTCTTCCTCGCCATGCAGCAGGCCGGCACCGACGACCAGGTGCAGATTTCGCTGCTGCCGAAAGTGTCGGAATATCTCAGCCTGATCATGACGCTGATCTTCTCTTTCGGCCTGGTGTTCCAGCTGCCGGTGGTGACCAGCCTGATGACGCGCGTCGGCATGCTGTCGTCGAAGGCGCTGGCCGAGAAGCGCAAATGGGCGATCGTCATCGCCTTCGTCGTCGCGGCGGTGCTGACGCCGCCTGATCCGATGAGCCAGATCGGTTTGGCCATCCCGACCATCCTGCTCTACGAGGTGTCGATCTGGGCGGCCCGGCTGATCGAGCGCGATCAGGTCAAACAGAAGCTGGCGCGCGAGAAGCAGGAAGCCGCCGAAGCCGTGGCCGAAAAGGCGGCGGACGCGTCCTCAAAGCAGGCTCGTTCATAGGCTGTCGCGTTCGGGTATCCGCGTTAGCGGAAAAACGCGACAGCCGCTGACCCTCATCTTGCATCGATGAAGGATGCGGTTTACCCCCTCAGCCTTATTCTGAGGACGAACCAACCATGCTTGATATCAAATGGATTCGCGACAACCCGAAGGCCCTTGTCGAGGCGCTGGCCAAGCGCTCGTGGTCGGCTGACGAGGCGCAGTCCACGGTCGATGAGCTGATCAAGAAGGACGAAGCGCGGCGCGAGCACGTCACCGAGCTGCAGACCAAGCAGGAACGCCGCAACGCCGCCTCGAAGGAGATCGGCAACGCCATGCGTTCGGGCGACACGGCACTTGCCGAAAAGCTCAAGGCCGAAGTCGGCGATATCAAGACCTTCATCCAGAATGGCGAGGCGCGCGAGCGCGAGCTCGACAAGACGCTGAACGATGCGCTGGCGGTGCTGCCGAATGTGCCGCTCGACGACGTGCCGGTCGGCAAGGACGAGCACGACAATGTCGTCAAGCATATCGTCGGCGAGGTGCCGACTCGGCCGAACTGGGTGAAGGAGCATTTCGAGATCGGCGAAGCGCTCGGCATGATGGATTTCGAGCGGGCGGCAAAGCTGTCGGGATCACGCTTCACCGTGCTGAAGAGCGGGCTGGCGCGGATGGAGCGCGCCATCGGCCAGTTCATGCTCGATCTGCACACGACCGAGCATGGCTATGAAGAAGTCATCCCGCCACTGATGGTGCGCGACGAAGTGCTTTTCGGGACCAACCAGCTGCCGAAATTCGAGGACGACCTGTTCTTCGTGCAGCATGGCGATGGCCGGCTCGGGTTGATTCCAACCGCCGAGGTCCCGCTCACCAACCTGGTGCGCGAAGAAATCACGGCCCATGAAAAGCTGCCGCTGCGCTATACGGCGCTGACGCCGTGCTTCCGCTCGGAAGCGGGCTCCGCCGGCCGCGACACGCGCGGCATGTTGCGCCAGCACCAGTTCTACAAGGTCGAGCTGGTCTCGGTCACCGACCAGGAGTCTTCGCTCGCCGAGCACGAGCGGATGACGCAGTGCGCCGAAGAGGTGCTGAAGCGACTGGAGCTGCCGTTCCGCACCATGGTCCTGTGCACGGGCGACATGGGGTTTGGCGCGCGCAAGACCTACGACATCGAGGTCTGGCTGCCTGGACAGAACGCCTATCGCGAGATCTCGTCCTGTTCAGTGTGCGGCGACTTCCAGGCCAGGCGCATGGATGCCCGCTACAAGGACAGGGACGGCAACGGCAACCGCTTTGTGCACACGCTGAACGGTTCGGGCACCGCTGTCGGCCGTGCGCTGATTGCCGTCATCGAAAACTACCAGAATGAGGATGGCAGCGTAACCATTCCTGAAGTGCTGCGGCCTTATATGGGCGGTCTGGCGAAGATCGAATCGAAGTAATGCGCATCCTTCTGACCAATGATGACGGCATTCATGCCGAGGGCCTGGCGTCGCTCGAACGCATCGCCCGCACGCTGTCGGACGATGTCTGGGTCGTGGCGCCGGAGCAGGACCAGTCCGGCTACGCGCACTCGCTGTCGATCTCGGAGCCGCTCCGGCTGCGCAAGATCGGCGAGAAACACTACGCCGTGCGCGGCACGCCGACCGACTGCGTCATCATGGGCGTCAAGAAGATCCTGCCTGGCGCGCCGGACCTGATCCTGTCCGGTGTCAATTCCGGCGCCAACATCGCTGACGACGTCACCTATTCCGGCACCGTCGCCGGCGCCATGGAAGGCGCGCTGCTCGGCATCCGCTCGATCGCACTCAGCCAGGGTTATTCCTATGTCGGCGAGGACCGCGTCGTTCCCTATGAGACCACCGAGGCGCTGGCGCCGGCGTTGCTGAAAAAGCTCGTCGCCATGCCGCTGCCGGACGGCGTGCTGCTCAACGTCAACTTTCCCAACTGCCTCCCTGACGAGGTTGCCGGCACCGTCGTGACGTCGCAGGGCAAGCTGGTGCACAGCCTTTGGGTCGACGAGCGCCGCGACGGGCGCGGCCTGCCTTATTACTGGCTGCGCTTCGGCCGCGAGCCGGTCGAGGGCAAGCAGGGCACCGATCTCCATGCTCTGCGCAACCGGCTCGTGTCTGTGACGCCGCTGCAGCTTGACCTCACCGCGCATGAAATCCGTGACCAACTGACCAAGGCGCTGTCTGAATAAGGTGTTCGCATGAAGAAGGTTCTGGCATGAACTTGCCGCTCGACGATCGCGAGGGTTTTGCCGCTTTCCTGCTGCGCCTGCGCGGCCAAGGCGCGGTGCCGAAGGCGCTGATCGCAGCCTTCGAGGCGACGCCGCGGCGCGGCTTCCTCAACGGCCAGTTCCATTCCATCGCCTGGTCGGACGGCATGCTGCCGATCGAATGCGGCGAGGCGATCGAGGGCGCCGATCTGCAGGCGGCGGTGATTGCGGCCCTGGCAATAGAGCCCGGCAACCGGGTGCTGGAGATCGGCACCGGCTCGGGCTACACGGCAGCGGTGATGTCGCGGCTCGCGGCGCGCATCGTCAGCGTCGACCGCTACAAAACGCTGGCCGAGCAGGCCAGGCAACGCTTCGAGGCGCTCGGCATCGGCAATGTCATCGTGCGCCAGGCCGACGGTTCCAACGGGCTTGCCAATGAAGCGCCGTTCGACCGCATCGTAGCCTGGGCGGCTTTCGACAGCCTGCCGCGCTTCCTGCTCGACCAATTGTCGAGCGGCGGCATCGTCATTGCCCCGATCGGGCCGGAGGAGGGCGAGCAGGTGCTGGCCAAGCTGACCAAGGTCGGCAGCCGCTTCGAGCGCGAGGATATCGGCACCGTGCGCCTGCAGCCGATCCTGCGCAGCGTCGCGGCGGTTATTTAGGTGCGCTGATATTCATGTGAGGCCGGCCTGCAAATGGCAGGTTCCTGCGCTTCCGGTGCTCACATGTTTGAGTACGCTCCGCTCCGGCCTTCGCCGGTCGAAGCCGTCATAAATGCCTCCGCTCTATGAAGGCTACGGCCGGCGTAGGCCGGTTCTCAGAACCTGTCATTTTCGACTCGGCCTGACCTGAATCTCAACGCACCTTCGGCGCGTTCGAAAATGTTTTAAGAAAATTTGCGTCTGATTCTATGGGGTTAACCCGCCAGTAACATTAACGCGCTTTAATCATGACCAGTGTGTACCGGGTCTGTGCGGGTTAGTGCGATGCAATTCAGTGTTTTGAAGGCAAACGGGCGTACTCTGTCGCGGGGCTGCGCTGTCCTCATGCTAGCCGGAGTGGCGGCGGGGTGTAGCTCCCAAGTCTCGCGGTTCAATGGTGTCGACGACGTCTTCACCTCCTCGACCAACAATCAGCGCGCCATCATCGACAAGCAGAGCACCGCTCAGCCCTATCCGGGCGATGTGGCGGCCGAGCCGATCGCTGCGGCACCTGTCGATGGCAGCCATAACCAGTCGGTCAGCCGCTCCAGCCTGGAGCCGGTCACCGTCCAGCAGCTGCCGCCGCCGAGCGCGCCCAAAGCTGCTCCGATGCGTACCGCTTCCGCGCCGGCGCTTGCACCGGCACCGCATGTCGACAGAACGACTACCGGCACCGTCCAGCCGGCGAGGCCGTTCAAGAATGCCGGTGACTCCGATCCGAAACCAGTTGCGGCTGGTACGCCGCATGCGACCGAGATCGTGGTCAGCGACGGCGAGACCATTTCCGGCATCGCTCATCGCTATCATGTGCCCGCCGACGTGATCATGAAGGTCAACGGCTTGAGCGCCACCAAGGGGCTGAAGACCGGTCAGAAACTGGTCATCCCGGCCTATGCCTATTCAAGCAAGGGGACAGAGCCGAAACTTGCCGACGGCAAGCCGGCAAACAGCCCCAAGGCGCCGGCGCCGGAAAAGGTCGCCGTGCTGCCGCAGCAGCCGAAACTCAAGGACGGCAAGTCCGCCGCGCAGGTTGACGCTTCGGCAGCGAACAAGCCGAAGACCGACAAGCCGGCGCAGACGGCCTCGGCCGCGCCAAAGGCCGGCGCGGGCACCTACACGGTCCAGTCAGGCGACACCATGTCCTCCATCGCCAGGAAGACCGGCGTTGGCGTCGTGGTGCTGAAGCAGGCGAACGGCATGCAGGACGGCCTGCTCAAGATCGGCCAGACGCTGAAGGTTCCGGCAGGTGGCACCGCAACGGTCGCCAGCGCCAAGCCGGCCAAAGTTGATCCGGTGACGACCGCGACCACCCAACCGGCGGCAAAGCCGACGGAGACACTCGCCACCTACACGCCGCCGAAGAAGGACGCCAAGGTTATCCAGCAGGCCGAGGACGACGATGCTGTTGCGCCCGATGCCACCGGCATCGGCAAGATGCGTTGGCCGGTGCGTGGCCGCGTCATCTCCAATTTTGGTGGCGGCAAGGATGGTGTCGACATCGCCGTGCCTGAGGGGACGCCGGTCAAGGCGGCCGAAAACGGCGTGGTCATCTATGCCGGCGACGGCCTCAAGGAATTCGGCAATACGGTTCTGGTGCGCCACGAAAACGGGCTGGTCACCGTCTATGGTCACGCCAGGTCGATCGAGGTGCAGCGCGGCCAGAAGGTCAAGCGCGGCCAGGAAATCGCGCTGTCGGGCATGAGCGGGACCACCGACTCGCCGAAACTGCACTTCGAAGTGCGCAAGAACTCGGCCCCGGTCGACCCCTCTGGCTATCTCGAATAGAACAATAAACGTTTTGCAGGCCGTCTGACCTCCAGTCCGGCCCGCCGGCTCAGCCCGCTCCGCAAGGGGCGGGCTTTTTCAGTGACCTGACGGAAATCAATCAGTCGTTCAGCGGCTTGCCGAGCCGGCCGGCCAGATCCTGGGTGAACTGCCAGGCGACGCGGCCCGAGCGGCTGCCGCGCGTCGTTGCCCATTCCAGCGCCTCGGCGCGCAGCTGCTCCGGGTCGATAGTGAGCCCGTGATGGCTGGCATAGCTGTTGACCATGTCGAGATATTCGTCCTGCGAACATTTGTGGAAGCCGAGCCACAGGCCGAAACGGTCGGACAGCGAAACCTTTTCCTCGACCGCCTCGGACGGGTTGATGGCGGTCGAGCGCTCATTGTCGATCATGTCGCGCGGCAACAGGTGCCGGCGGTTCGACGTGGCGTAGAAGATGACATTGGCCGGGCGGCCCTCGACGCCGCCTTCAAGGGCTGCCTTCAGCGACTTGTAGGAGGTGTCGTCATGGTCGAAGGAGAGGTCGTCGCAAAACAGGATGAAGCGAAACGGCGCCGCCTTCAGCAGGCCCATCAACCTGGGCAGCGTGTCGATATCCTCGCGATGGATCTCGATCAGCTTGAGCGGCAGGTCGGATTTGGCCTGGGCGTTGATCTGCGCATGCACGGCCTTGACCAGCGAGGATTTGCCCATGCCGCGCGCACCCCACAACAACACATTGTTGGCGGCATGGCCGGCGGCGAAGCGTTCCGTGTTTTCGACCAGAATGTCGCGCACGCGGTCGACGCCGCGGATCAGGCCGATGTCGACGCGGTTGACCTTGCGCACCGGCTCGAGATAGCCGGGGTCGGCCTGCCAGACGAAGCAATCGGCAACCGCAAGATCGGTTTGCGGCACCGGCGGCGGGGCGAGGCGGGTGACCGCCTCGATCAGGCGGTCGAGCTTTTGGTTCAGGGCCTCGATGGTGCTGTCGGTCATGTCTCGTCTTTTATGTTTCCGCACGAACGTGCGTAGGGGCCGAAATCGTCTTGATCCGGGCGAGATAGAAACTGGTTCCAAGCTTTTGTTTGGGCATGATCTTTTGCGAAAACCACGCCCGTATTCCGGGAGCATGCTCTAACACGGGTCAACCGGCCGGAAAAGCAGCTGAAAGCCCGGCCGCGCAGTTGCATTGGTAACTTTACCCACTATATTCCGGCCAAATTTGGCGAGGCCGCCCTACGGCCTTCTTCGTAACCAGGAGTTCTTGATGTTCGTCACACCGGCATACGCCCAAGCTACCGGAACTCCGCTTGGTCCGTTCGGGGATATCGGCATGATACTCCCGTTCGTTCTGATCTTCGTGATCATGTATTTCCTCATCATCCGGCCGCAGCGCGCCCAGTTGAAGAAGCGCCAGGAGATGATCTCGGCCGTGCGCCGTGGCGACACGGTCATCACCGGCGGCGGCTTCGTCGGCAAGGTGACCAAGGTGATCGACGACAATGAGCTTGAGATCGACCTTGGCGGCGGCACCAAGGTGACGGCGCTGCGCTCGACGATCGCCGATGTTCGGGTCAAGGGCGAGCCGGTGGCCAACCAGAACGCCAAGAAGTAAGCCAGTTTCCCAAGCGGAGCGATCCGCGGGCAGAGCTCTGACAAAAGACGGCGTATGGTCCATTTTTCGCGCCTGAAAATGATCCTGATCTGGCTTGCTATGGCCACAATGCTCGTCGACGCGCCCAGTCTTCACGCTGCCGGCGCGGACGTGCTGCTTCGATTGGACGCGACCGATGTGATCGATCGCCGGTTGGAGGCGACGCGTGACGAAATCAGGACGCTGCTGCGCGATGCAAGGATCGGCTATACTGGTCTTGCTAAGTCGGGTCGGGCCGTTCAGGTGCATATCACCGACGCCGCTCAGGTCGGCGCGGCCAAGATGGCATTGGAGGCGGTGACTGATCCTGTCCTTGGCAGCGCTGGTCCGGTCCAGGAAGTGATCCTGGATGATACCGGAGCAGCGTTGCTCAAGTTCACGGTAACAGACACAGGTATCAAGTATCGGATGTCGATCGCGCTTGCGCAGTCGATCGTGGTCATTAAGAATCGCCTGCGTGATCTTGGTGTAGCCGACCCAGTAGTGCGGCCAGAGGGCGAAGACGGTATGCTGGTCCGGACCTCGGGCGTTGCGGATTTGCAAAGGCTGAGGAGAATTCTCACCCGAACCGGAATGCTGACTTTTCAGTGGGTTGATGAGTCGATGCCGGTCGCTGATGCGATCAATGGCCGGACGCCCGCTGGCTCGGTGGTGGTTTATTCGAAGGACGATCCACCGGTTCCCTATCTGGTTGAGAGCCGAACGATCGTTTCCAGTGACGACATTGTCAATGCTCAGGCGACTCCCAACTCCGTCACAAATGAGCCGGCGGTTTCGTTCACCTTCGATTCCAGGGCAACGGCACGCGTTGCGCAGGCGACCTCGCAGAATGTCGGCAAGCTATTTGCGATGATCCTCGACAACCAAGTGCTTTCGGTGCCAGTCGTCCGCGAGCCAATTCTTAACGGCCGCGGCCAGATATCGGGCAACCTTACAAAGGAGAACGCCGATGATCTGGCCTTGCTTTTGCGTTCCGGACCGATGCCTGCACAATTGAAAATAGTCGAGTAGCGCACGATAGCGCCCGGCGGTGATCAGAATTAGAATGGAACCGACAGAGGCGATTGACGCCGAAACCGCTGCCGGCGGCAGCGCCAAATTGACCTCAGCGCGCTCGACAATCGGCGAAGTGCGGGTTAAGGGCGAGCCGGTGGCAAATAAGAACGCCAAGAAATAACCGAATTGTCGGCGGAACGATCCGCCAGTACGCCCTGACGGACAACGCCATATGCTGTATTTTTCGCGCCTGAAGATGATCCTGATCTGGATCGCCGTGGCCGTCACATTCATCCTTGCCGCGCCAAATCTCTTCCCGGCCAGCACATTGGCGCAATTGCCCAACTGGGTGCCGAAGCGGCAGATGACGCTTGGTCTCGATCTGCAGGGCGGTTCGCACATCCTCTTGCAGATGGACCAGAACGACCTGGTCAAGGCGCAGCTGGAAACGACGCGCGACGAGATCCGCACGCTGCTGCGCGATGCCAAGGTGGGCTATACCGGCCTTGGCGGCACCGGCAGGACCGTACAAGTGCGCATCACCGATCCAACCCAGATCGATGCCGCCAAGGCGGCGCTTAAGCCGCTGACCGATCCGGTCGCCGCCGGCCTGTTCACCGGTGGCTCCATCCAGGAGATGTCCCTGGATGATTCCGAAGCCGGGCTGCTCAAATTCACCGTCACCGACGCCGGCATCAAATACCGCACCTCGGCCGCATTGGCGCAGTCGATCGAAGTCGTCGAGCGTCGCGTCAACGAACTCGGCACCACCGAGCCGATCGTGCAGCGGCAGGGCGACGACCGTGTACTCGTCCAGGTGCCGGGCCTGCAGGATCCGCAAAGGCTGAAGGAGATCATCGGCCAGACCGCCAAGATGACCTTCCAGATGGTCGATACCTCGATGTCGGTGCAGGATGCGCTGAACGGCCGCCCGCCGGCAGGCTCCTCGGTGCTTTATTCGCAGGACGATCCGCCGGTTCCGTATCTGGTGGAAAATCGCGTCATCGTGTCCGGTGAAGATCTTGCCAAGGCGACGGCAACCTATGATTCCCGAAACAACGAGCCGGTGGTTTCGTTCGTCTTCAACTCGCGCGGTGCGACACGATTCGGCCAGGCGACGCAGCAGAATGTCGGCAAGCCGTTCGCCATCATCCTCGACAATCAGGTGATTTCGGCGCCGGTGATCCGCGAACCGATCCTCGGCGGCAGCGGCCAGATCTCAGGCAATTTCACCGCCGAAAGCGCCAACGACCTCGCCGTGCTGCTGCGCGCCGGCGCGCTGCCGGCAAAGCTGACCGTGATCGAAGAACGCACCGTCGGCCCGGGCCTCGGCCAGGATTCGATCCATGCCGGCAAGGTCGCCGGCATCATCGGCTCCATTCTCGTCGTCGCCTTCATGTTCGTCGCCTACGGACTTCTCGGCTTCCTCGCCAACATTGCGCTCGCCGTGCACGTGGCGATGATCGTCGGGGTCTTGTCGCTGCTTGGCGCGACACTGACCTTGCCCGGCATTGCCGGTATCGTGCTGACCATCGGCATGGCGGTCGATTCCAACGTGCTGATCTATGAGCGTATCCGAGAGGAGCGACGGGCCGGCCGTTCGGTCATCCAGTCGATCGACACAGGCTTCACCAAGGCGTTGGCGACCATCGTGGATTCCAACGTGACGTCGCTGATTGCCACGGTCGTGCTGTTCTATCTCGGCACCGGACCGGTCAAGGGCTTCGCCATCACCTATGCCATCGGCATTTTGACCACGGTGTTCACCGCCTTCACCTTCACCCGTCTGCTGGTGTCGATCTGGCTGCGCCGTGCGCGTCCGAAGGAATTGCCGCGTGCGCCGGTGACCTTCGTTCCGGCCGGCACGAAAATCCCGTTCATGGGCATCCGCCGCTGGACGTTCGCACTGTCCAGCCTGCTGTCGATCGCGTCGGTTATCGGATTCCTGACCATCGACATCAACTACGGCATCGACTTCAAGGGCGGCTCGATCATCGAGGTGCAGTCCAAGCAAGGCGACGCCGATATTGGCGATATCAGAAGCCGGCTGTCGGAGCTCAATATCGGTGAAGTGCAGGTCCAGCAATTCGGCGCGCCGAATGACGTGCTGATCCGCGTTGGCACCCAGGATGGCGGTGAGAACGCCGAGCAGACCGTCATCGACAAGGTGCGCGGCGAGCTGCAGGACAATTACGATTTCCGCCGCGTCGAGGTGGTGGGTCCCACCGTTTCGGGCGAACTGGCCAAGCAAGGCACGATTGCGATGATCATCGCGCTGATCGGCATCCTGGTCTATGTCTGGTTCCGCTTCGAATGGCAGTTCGCGGTCGGCGCAATCGTGGCGACGGTGCACGATGTGGTGATGACGCTGGGCTTCTTCGTCATCACCGGGCTCGAGTTCAACCAGTCTTCGCTGGCGGCGATCCTGACCATTATCGGCTATTCGCTCAACGACACGATCGTCGTCTATGACCGTGTTCGAGAAGATTTGCGAAAATACAAACGAATGCCGCTCCCACAATTGTTGAACAACGCCATCAACGAGACGCTGTCGAGAACGACGCTGACTTCGGTGACGACCATCCTGGCGCTGCTGGCGCTCGTGTTGTTCGGCGGCGAGGTGATCCGCTCGTTCACCATGGCGATGCTGTTCGGCGTCGTCTTCGGCACCTATTCGTCGATCTTCATCGCAGCGCCCTTGCTGATCCTGTTCAGGCTCAGGCCGCAGGGAGCGAGCGCCGATGAGGAGAAGCCGGTTGGTGGCGGCAAGGCCATGGCGACCTGACGGCTGCGCTGGTGGCAAAAGGCATCGTCATCCGCGAGGCGCATTTCCCCGGACGGGCGCCGATCGAAGCCTACGGCAATGGCGGCTTCCGCTTCGCCGACATGTCGCATCGCGGCTCGCTTCTTTGCCTGCCCTCCGGCATCCATGGCTGGGAGCCGGCCGATCCGCTGGCCCTGACGGCGGCGGATTTCGACCTGCTGCTGGCTGAGGCCGGCAAGGTCGAGATCCTGCTGGTCGGCACAGGCAAGGATTTGCGGCCCTTGCCGACAGCACTTCGGGCGGCGCTGAAAGCGGCTGGCATTGGCTCCGACCCGATGTCGACGGGGGCAGCGGTGCGGACCTACAATGTTCTGCTTGCCGAAGACCGCGCCGTGGCCGCGGCGCTGATCGCCGTCGACTGACGTGACCGATACAGCTGACATCGTCATGGAGACGGTGCGCGCCGGCGACCATGACCGCTATGTCAGCGCACTCTATGCACCGGCCAACAAGCGCGCGGCGCTGTTTTCGCTTTACGCCTTCAATGCCGAGATTGCGTCTGTCCGAGACCGCATCCACGAGGCATTGCCGGGCGAAGTGAGGCTGCAATGGTGGCGCGATGTCATCGCTGCTGAAGCCGCAGCCACAGGCAACCCGCTCGCCGATGCGCTGAAGGCGACGATTTCTGCCCATGGCCTGCCCAAAACTGCCTTCGACAACATGCTCGAGGCCCGCATCTTCGACCTCTATGACGATCCGATGCCGTCGCGCACCGATCTCGAGGGATATTGCGGCGAGACGGCGGCCGCGCTGATCCAGCTGGCGGCGATGGTGCTCGATCCCAATCAGGCGCCGCCCTTTGCCGAACTGGCGGGCAGGGCCGGCTGCGCCCAGGCGATGACCGGCCTGTTGCTGCTGTTGCCGCTGCATCGCCGGCGCGGGCAATGCTTCGTGCCGGCGGATATCCTTGCCGCGGTAGGCTCATCGCCGGAAGAGTTCGTCGGCGGCGACGACGGCCCCGGCGCTCAGCGCGCGGTGGCTGCGATGATTGCATTGGCGCAGGAGCATCTCCGCGCTTTCGAGCAAGGGGCGTCCGCACTTCCGGAAACGCTGCGTCCGGCGTTCCTGCCGCTGGCGCTGACCAGCGCCTATCTCGGCAAGATGGCCAATGGCCGCTCGCCGCTTGGTGGCGCAGCCCGGCTTTCGGCTCTGCGCCGGCATTGGCTGTTGCTCAGGCGCGCAACGCGGGGTTGGCCAGCGAGTTGACGTTAACGTCAATCGCGTTAGGACTCTGAGACTTGGCTATTCAGCAGCTTCCGATGTTTGCGCCGGCAGCCCTAGCCACTCCCGACAATCTGCCCGCGCGCGTGAGGTGATCGCGTGGCGCTTGGCCACCGTCTTGTCCTTGCCGCGCAGGCGTTTGCCTTCGGTCTTCGGTGCTTCCACCGGCGGGAACAGGCCGAAATTGACGTTCATCGGCTGGAACGAGCGTTTGCCCGGCTCGTCGTCGGAAACGATGTGGCCGCCGGTGATGTGGTTGAGCAAGGCGCCGAAGGCGGTGGTGAGCGGTGGCAGCGATGGCGCGTGGCCGAGCCGCTCGGCGGCGGCGAAGCGGCCGGCGAGCAGGCCGATCGCCGCGCTCTCGACATAGCCCTCGCAGCCGGTGATCTGGCCGGCAAAGCGCAGGCCCGGCCGCGACTTCAGCTGCAGCGAGGCGTCGAGCAAGGTCGGCGAATTGATGTAGGTGTTGCGGTGCAGGCCGCCGAGACGGGCGAACTCGGCGTTTTCCAGGCCCGGAATGGTGCGGAAGACGCGCACCTGCTCGGCATGCTTCAGCTTGGTCTGGAAACCGACCATGTTGTAGAGCGTGCCCAGCGCATTGTCCTGGCGCAGCTGCACCACGGCATAGGCTTTTACCGTCGGATTGTGGGCATTGGTCAGCCCCATCGGCTTCATCGGCCCGTAGCGCAGCGTCTCAACGCCGCGCTCGGCCATGATTTCGATCGGCAGGCAGCCGTCGAAATAGGGCGTGCCTTCCCACTGCTTGAATTCGGTCTTCTGGCCGTCGACCAGCGCCTGTACGAAGGCGAGATACTGGTCCTTGTCCATCGGGCAATTGATGTAGTCCTTGCCGGTGCCGCCGGGCCCAACCTTGTCGTAGCGCGACTGGAACCAGCAAATGTCCATGTCGATCGTGTCGAAATGGATGATCGGGGCGATGGCGTCGAAGAAGGCCAGCGCGTCGGCGCCGGTTGCCTCGGCGATCGACTGGGCGAGCGACGGCGCGGTCAACGGGCCGGTGGCGATGATCGCCTGGTCCCATTCCGCCGGCGGCAAGCCCGGCACTTCCTCCCGCTCGATGGTGATCAGCGGGTGCGCTTCGAGCCTTTTCGTCACCGCGTCGGAGAAGCCGTCGCGATCGACGGCCAGCGCGCCGCCGGCCGGCACCTGGTTGGCGTCGCCGGCACTCATGATCAGCGAGCCGGCCAACCGCATTTCGGCATGCAGCAGGCCGACGGCATTGTTCTCGGCATCGTCGGAGCGGAAGGAATTGGAACAGACGAGTTCGGCAAGCCCATCGGTCTTGTGCGCATCGGTGCCGCGCACCGGGCGCATCTCATGCAGGACGACGGGAACGCCGGCTTGCGCTGCCTGCCATGCGGCTTCGGAGCCGGCGAGGCCGCCGCCGACGACGTGGATAGGATTTTTGCTCATGAGCGCCGGAATAATCGCTTGGCGCGCCGTTTGCAATTGGCCGGTGCGAGCGTGGGTCATTGTCGTGCAGCGACGGAGCTCGACTTTCTTATGTCCGCGGCGACGGTCTGATGGCGGCGTAAAGCGCCTCGATCGACTGCATGCGCAATTGAAAAGCCTGCCCAAAAACAACAACACCCGCCGCGGGAGGAGGTGCGGCGGGTGTCGTTTTTGGGGCCGATCCTCGGGAGGAGGTGGGGATCGGCCGTATTCGCCATCGCCGGGGAGGAGGTCGGCTTTGACGAAATTCTTTTCGCCGGATCGAGGGAGGCGAAATCCCTGGAAGACGAACTGCGTTCACTTTGAAGACGAACTAGCGTTCGCTTCGGAAAGACGAACTGCGTTCGCTTTGGAAACAGCGCCCGCCGCGGGAGGAGGTGCGGCGGGCGCCGTTTTGGTGGTCAACCCTCGGGAGGAGGTGAAGGCTGACCGTATCCGTCAGGGTCGGGGAGGAGGTCGACCCTGGCGAAATTCTGGCTAGATCGTCGCCCTGCGGGCGATGATCTTGATCTCGTCACGGACGATGCCGAGATCATGGAGCTGACGGTTCGAAAGGCGACCCAGCTCGGTAACGGTGTCGCGGTAAACGCGCCAGTTACGATAGTTGCGGATCAGGTTCATTGTCGTTCTCTTTTTCAAAACTGGTTCGGACCATTTGCGATCCGAAGAGGATTAGACCGCCTTGCGGGCGACGTAGTGGATGTCGCTGCGGCTGATGCCGAGGTCGGTCAGTTCACGGTTCGATAGGCGGCTCAGCTCGGAGACGGTGTCCCGGTAGCGGCGCCAGTTGCGGTAGTTGCGGATCAGGTTCATGGTAGTGCTCGTTTCGTCTTTCTTCGGATCATTCCGTTTGTGTACGAACAGTAAATAGGCTGGGTAATATCGATTTAAAAGTGCTGTTGGCGCATGGCAGCAATGCAAATTGTGCAATGCAACATTAACGCGCGTTCACGGCTTCGTCATGAAGAGACCCGAATCGGAAAATGACGTTGCGTCAACGATTTGAGCGGATCGGCTGTCAGAAAGACCAAGCTGGGGGAGAAGCGACATGGCGAGTTATTCGTCACGGGCGAGGGCCGATATCGGGCGGTGGCTGCAGGCCGGCCTGATCGACGCGAAGACGGCCGATGCGCTTAAGTGCGACATCGACGCAAACGAGCGCAAATCGCTGAGCTTCGGCACTATATTGGCCATGATGGCGGCGCTGCTGTTCGGCGCCGCGATCCTGCTCTTCGTCGCCGCCAACTGGGACGCCATCCCGCGGCTGGTGCGGGTCGCGGCACTGTTTGCCGTCATTCTCGCCGGCTATGTCGGCGGCGCGGTGTTGAAGATGCGCGACCATGCGGCGATCGGCGAGGCGCTGTGGATCGTGGCCGCCGCGGCCTTCGGCGGATCGATCGCGCTGATCGGCCAGATGTACCATCTCACGGGCGACGAGGCCTCGGCCATCGTCACCTGGGGCATCGGCACGGCACTTGCCGCGGTGGCGTTGCGCTCGAACCCGCTGACGGTCGCTGCCGTCGGCATATCCATTGCCTGGCTGTTCGTGCGCGCGTTCGACTTTTATGACCGCCCCGTATTTCCGGATTTCTTCGTCGTGATGGCGCCGGTGCTTTTTGTCGTCTCATTCTGGACGCGTAGCCAGCCGGCACGCCACTTGATCATTCTCTCGGTCATTTTCTATATCGCGGTGCGCGGCCTGGACCAGAACACGCTCGCCCTGGCTATTCCTCTGGTCGCGGTGTCGGCGCTGCTGTTTGCGGTTTCGATCTTCGCCGCTGGGCCGGCCGACCGGATCTTGCAACTCGGCGGGCGGTTGCCTTTGCACGCCTTGATCGGCTTTCTCACCGGGCTGGCGATGATGCAGATCGAACTGGGCGATGACAACGCCTTCAGCAACGGCTTTGCCATTGCGTCGGTCATCGCACTGGCCGGCATTGCCGCGGCGATCATGCTGGGCGGGCGCGAGAGCAGGGGGCTGCGCTGGGTTGCCTATGCCGGCTTTGCCTTCGAGCTCGCCATTATCTATGTCGTGACCTTGCAGACGATGCTCGGCACGGCCGGCTTCTTCCTGGCTGCCGCAGTGCTGTTCGGCATCCTGGCTCTCGTCATCATCCGTGTGGAAAAACGCATGAAGGCCCCGGAAGGAGCGGCAGCATGATGTCGGGAAAGAAACTTGTCATCTCGGCGCTGGTCCTGGCGCTCGTCCAGATCGGCTTCCTGAGCTGGATCATCGCCGGCCGCGCGGCGATCCTGCGCAACGGCAAGGAGGTCTTGCTGAAAGTCGAGCCGGTCGATCCGCGCGATCTGCTGCGCGGCGACTATATTATCCTCGGCTATGAAATATCGCGCTTGCCGGTGAAGCTGATCGCCAACATCCCGGCCGGCCAGCTCGTGAGCGAGAACACGCCGATCGTGGTCCGGCTGAAGCCGGGCGCCGACGGCTATTGGCATGCGACCACGGCCTGGTTCGGCAGGGCTCCGACGCCGGCGACCGCCGATGAAGCCGATATTGTCGGCCAGGTCGCGCCGGGCTGGACGCTTGATCCTGAATCCACGATCGCACCGCAATACGGCATCGACCGCTTCTACCTACCTGAGGGCCAGGGCATGGCGATCCAGAACGACATGCGGGTGCGGCCATTCGGCGTGCGCGTCGCGCTCGCCGCCAGTGGCCAGGCGCAGATCAAGGGGCTGATGGACGGCGACAAGACATTGTTTGAGGAACCGCTCTACTAGAAGACATTACCCAGGGCATGGATTTCGGCAACGATCGATCGCTCCGCCCTCATGCAAACCAGACGGGCGAAGACAATGCCGATTACGGTGACGACGCGCGAAGATATCAATCTCCATGCCGTTTTGCGCGTCGCCTGGAGAAACGACACGGTCGAAATCGGCGACAAGGCCTTGCAACGCATTGCCGAATGCCGCGCCTCGTTCCTGAAACTCATTGAGTCCGATCCGCCGCCGGTCATCTACGGCGTCACCACCGCCATGGGCGAGCTGGCAAGCCGCAAGCTCGAACTTGACGAGCGCGACCGCCATGCGCGCATCAAGGCTTTTGCCGCCGCCACATCCTTCGGGGAGCCGTTGCCCGAGCGCGTGGTCAGGGCGATCGTGCTGGCACGGCTGACCAATTTCATCGAAGGCAATGCCGCCACCACGCCGGTCATCGCGCTAGCCGTTGCGGCGATGCTCGACGGTGGACCGATGCCGGTGGTGTCGTCGCAGGGGCAGGGCGGCGCCGGCGAGATCCTGGCGCTCTATCCGCTGTTTGCCGCGCTTACCGCTGGCCTGGAGCTCGAAGTGAAGGAGCGGGGCTCGCTGATCAACGGCTCGCCCTGCGCTGCCGCCCTTGTGGCGGACGCAGCACTTGCCGCACGCCGTCGCGTCGCGATGGCGCACAAGGTGTTTGCGCTGTCGATCGAAGCCTTTCGTGCGCCGCTCGAGCATTATGATGCCGCGCTCGACGGGCTGTGGGGCGACGCGCACGAAGCGGCCGCCTTGCAAGGGTTGCGGCAATACCTGGTTGGCGCCGGCGACGGCCGGCGCAACTATCAGGCGCCGGTCAGCTACCGCATCATGCCGCGCGTGCTCGGCCATGCGCATCGGGCGCTGGCGGGCGCCGAGCAGGCGGCGACCGTGTCGCTGGCCTCGATCTCGGACAATCCGGTCTATATCCCGCCCGACGATGCGCATCCGCTGGGACGCTGCATCTCCACCGGCGGCTACCACAATGCCATGGCGACACCGGCATTGGACGATCTGGCGGCGATCTGGGCCGATCTCTGCCTGCTTTGCGACCGCCACGCCTCAAAGCTGCTGAACGGCAAGGTGTCGCTGCTGCCCGATCTGTTGATGACCGGGCGGCATTGGGCCGACAGCGATGGCCATGGCAATGTCGGCTATGTCCCGATGGCGATCACCGGCTATCTCGAACAGGCCAAGCTCGCGGCGCAGCGCACCTTCATTCCGGGCACCGAATCGGCCGGCGCCGGCCAGGACGACGTCGCCACCACCGCATTCTTCGCCTGGACCAAGGAAGCGACGGCCGGCCGCTGCCTCGATGCGGCAATGGCGATGCTGGCGATGATCGCCTCGCAGGCCCTGTACGTGACTGAACGCGCCGCGCCGCCGGCATTGCAGGATTTTGTGGCGGATATCAGGAAGATCGTGCCGCCGGTCGACGCCGACCGGGTGCTGGGGCCGGAGCTGGCGAAATTGGCGGAGTGGTTTACCGGTCAAGTGTTTGAAGTGTAGGCCGTCGCCGCCAGTCCTCCTACGCCACGGCTTCGGAGGACACCCTTCGCTTTATCAAGCTCCTGGGTGGCCTGCCACCCGAAGCTCGATAGAGCGAAGGGTGGTGCGGATGAAGGGACTCGAACCCCCACGCCTTTCGGCACTGGAACCTAAATCCAGGGCGTCTACCAGTTCCGCCACATCCGCATTTGTCGGCAATCCCATGTAGCCATCATTCTGTCAATGTCGGGGCGAAAATGTCTGCCGTTGGGGCGGTCATTCGCTGCAACGCGAAGATGGTTGAAAATTGGCCTCGCCTGTGACAAAAGGCGTGTCAAATGTGACGGGACGCGCCGATCCGCTTCTGCAGAATGTGATAAGAAGTAGGAAAAACAAGAACTTATTCACATCTTGGAACGCAGTTTGGAACAATTTGAGCCGTAATTTCGGTCAAATCGCCAGGTTCCGTACCAAAAGCCATTCCCGGCAAGATTGTACCGGCAGGCTGTGAACGGCAAGACGCCGTGGCAGCCTCTTTGGTGAAGATAAAGGTTTTACGATGCAGGTCACCGAAACGCTCAACTCCGGTCTCAAGCGCGAGATCAAGATCACCGTGCCGGCCGGTGATATGGAAGCCAAGCTGATGGCGCGGCTGTCCGACGCCAGGAACAAGGTCCGCATCAACGGCTTCCGTCCCGGCAAGGTGCCTGTGCAGCATTTGCGCAAGGTCTACGGCAAGTCGTTCATGGCCGAAGTGGTCAACGAGATCCTCAACGATTCGACCCGTTCGATCATCACAGGGCGCGGCGAAAAGGCCGCCATGCAGCCTGAAGTGATCATGACGGAAGATGAGAAAGAGGCCGAGAAGATCCTGGCCGGCGGCGCCGACTTCGAATTCCGCCTCAACTACGAGGTCATCCCGGCGATCGAGATCAAGGATTTCTCCGACATCAAGGTGACGCGCCAGGTATTCGAAGTGCCGGACAGCGAGATCGACGAGCAGGTCCAGCGCGTTGCCGAATCGGCGCGCAGCTTCGAGCCGAAGACCGGCAAGGCCGCCGAAGGCGACCGCGTTTCGATCGACTATGTCGGCAAGATCGACGGCGAGGCCTTTTCCGGCGGCGCCGGCACCGACCAGCCGCTGGTTCTGGGGTCCAAGGAATTCATTCCGGGCTTCGAGGACCAACTGATCGGCGCCAAGGCCGGCGACGAGAAGCAGGTCACGGTCACTTTCCCGGAAAACTACCAGGCAGCGCATCTGGCCGGCAAGGAAGCCACCTTCGACGTCACCGTCAAGGAAGTGTCCAAGCCCGGCGCGCTGGAAATCAACGACGAAATGGCCAAGAACCTCGGCCTGGAATCGCTGGAGCGCCTGCGCGACGTGGTGCGCGGCCAGATCGAGAACCAGTTCGGTTCGATGACCCGCCAGAAGGTCAAGCGCCAGCTGCTTGACCAGCTTGACGCGGCCTATTCGTTCGAGGCGCCGTCGAAGCTCGTCGATGCCGAGTTCAACAACATCTGGACCCAGGTCAACCGCGATCTCGAAGCCGCCGGCCGTACCTTCGCCGACGAGGAGACGACGGAAGAAGAGGCACGCGCCGAATATCTGCGGCTTGCCGAGCGCCGCGTGCGTCTCGGCCTGGTTTTGGCCGAGATCGGCGAGAAGGCCGGCGTCACCGTTTCCGACGAGGAACTGCAGCGCGGCCTGTTCGAGCAGGTGCGCCGCTACCCGGCCAACCAGCAGCAGGAAGCCTTCGAGTTCTATCGCAGCAATCCGGAAGCCCTGAACACGCTGCGCGCGCCGATGTTCGAGGAGAAGGTCGTCGACCATCTGCTCAGCCAGATCTCGGTCACCGACGTCAAGGTCAGCAAGGAAGAGCTGATGGCTGACGACGAAGAGGGCGATACAGCCAAGGCCAAGCCGGCGAAGAAGGCCGCTGCCAAGAAGGCCGACAAGGCTGAAAAGGCCGACGACGCGGAAGAGCCGAAGAAGAAGGCAGCCCCGAAAAAGAAGGCCGCCAAGGACGCCGAATAAGCGCCTGACGACAAGATCAGAAAAGGCCGCCCTCGAGGCGGCCTTTTTCGTTGTGGCGGATGTGCCTTGAGCCACCGCAGCCCACCTGAACCTTTGTACGGTCGACCTGTTCTACCTACCGGCCAGATTCTGTGGTACACAAGTGCCGCAATTCCATCTGGGGAGGAGCGGAGAATCTATTCTGCCGTGCAGGGCGCATGCTGGTGCTACCGGCATGTGCAGACCGTCTCAGGCAAATTTGACGATCAGGGAGGAATGCCATGCGCTTGGTTGCGTTTTTCGCCGTCGTTTCCGTTGCAACTTTCATCGCCAATCCATCGCGGGCACAGGACGCCGCGGCGGGCGAGAAGGTCTTCACCAAATGCAAGGTCTGCCACGTCGCAGACCAAGACACCAACAAGATAGGCCCTTCTTTGCATGGCGTTATCGGCCGGACGGCCGGCACGCATCCGGATTTTAAATATTCCGAAGCCATGATCGCGGCCGGCACATCCGGCGTCAAATGGGATGAGCCGACACTGACGACGTATCTTTACGACCCCAAGGCAATGGTCAAAGGGACGAAGATGGCGTTTCCCGGCCTCAAGAAGGACGAGGACGTCGCCAACGTCATCGCCTATCTGAAGCAATTTTCCCCGTAACCTGGCTCTTCGGCCGGCCAGAGCGTTTCACCGTTTCACGGAAACGGCGATCCGCTCGATCTCTTTGTTCTTACGCAATTCCGGACGGAAAACCGCATACACTTTTCCTGGAATTGCTCTAGGCTGCCCGGTTTCCATCGATGGTCGTCTCAAATGTCGGTCAAGGAAAGCCTCAAGGATACCGGCGTCCGCCTCTCGGAAGCGACGGCCAGTGATTTCTTTGCGCTCTTGAAGCCTCGGGTCATGGCCCTTGCCGTCTTTACCGCCTTCGTCGGTCTGATGGTGGCGCCCGGCGCGATGAACCCGGTCATCGCCGTGATCGCCATAGGTGCGATTGCGGTTGGAGCGGGAGCGGCCGGCGCGCTCAACATGTGGTACGACGCCGACATCGACGCGCTGATGTCGCGCACGTCAAAGCGGCCGGTTCCGTCGGGCCGCGTCACGGCGGGCGAAGCCCTCGGCTTCGGCCTGGTGCTTTCCGCACTTTCGGTCATGACGCTCGGCGTGCTGGTGGGCTGGCTTGCCGCGTCACTGCTGGCCTTCACCATCTTTTTCTACGTCGTCATCTATACGATGTGGCTGAAGCGCTCGACGCCGCAGAACATCGTCATCGGCGGCGCGGCGGGTGCGCTTCCTCCGATGATCGGCTGGCAGCGGCCACCGGCGCCATCGGCATTGAAAGCCTGATCCTGTTCCTGATCATTTTCCTGTGGACGCCGCCGCATTTCTGGGCGCTCGCACTGTTCAAGGCCGGCGACTATGCCGCTGCCGGCATCCCGATGATGCCGAACGTGGCCGGCCAGGCCTCGACCAGAAGGCAGATCTTCGCCTATTCACTGCTCCTGGCACCAATCGGCGTGCTGCCCTGGGCGTTCGGATTCACGAGCGGGGTCTATGGGATTGTTTCGGCTGCATTGGGCTCGGGTTTCATCTGGCATGCCTGGAACGCCCTGGTCGTCCTCGACAAGGAGATGAAGCCGGCCAAGGCGCTGTTTGCCTATTCGATCTTCTATCTTTTCGCGATCTTTGCCGTGCTGCTTGCCGATACCATCGCGATACGCGCGTTCATGTCAGCCGGAGGGTGACGGCATGACGCTGTGTTCGGAAACCTCGCCTTCCGGGAGCCTTTTGTAAGAACGGGCGACAAGCTCCAGTCAATGGAGTATATTGATTGCGGTGCAGGTCGCGGTTCGCGTGGCCAGTCATGCAGAACGGCAGCACCGTGAAACCGCGACCTTGCCGGACCTGGTCTGGAGGAACGGGCATGACAAGTTTTCACGTGATTGCAGGCGCCAGCGAAACGCTGGAACACACCAAAATCCGAAAAATCAGCGTTTCCGATCTATTCGATGCGCTCAAGCGCGGTGTTGACGATTTTATGGTCAAACCGTCGCACATCGTCTTTCTCTGCCTGATCTATCCGCTTGTCGGCGTGGTGCTCGCTGCCTGGACTTCGGGCGCCAATGCGTTGCCGATGTTGTTTCCGCTGGTGTCCGGCTTTGCGCTGATAGGTCCATTCGCGGCGATCGGCCTCTATGAGATCAGCCGCAGACGAGAAGCCGGGCTCGACACCTCCTGGACGCACGCTTTCGAGGTCAGGAATTCTCCGGCCCTGCCAGCCATCGCCGCAGTCGGGATCATGCTGGTTGCAATCTTCATCGCCTGGCTTTTGGCGGCGCAGGTGTTCTACGAATATCTCTTCGGCCCGGCTCCGCCTGTATCGATTTCGGGCTTCATCAATGAAATATTTGCCACCGGACGCGGCTGGTCTCTGATTGTCCTGGGGCACGCCATCGGCTTCGTCTTCGCCGCGGTGGTGTTGTGCACGACGGTTGTCGCCTTCCCATTGCTGCTCGACCGCGACGTCGGCGCCTACGAAGCCATCCACACATCGGTGCGAGCGGTGCTGGCGAACCCGATCCCCATGGCTGTCTGGGGACTGATTGTCGCCGTTGCCCTGATCATAGGCTCGCTGCCGGTGTTTGCCGGGCTGGCGGTCGTGCTGCCGATCCTGGGTCACGCCACCTGGCATGTCTACCGCAAGGTTGTGGAGCCGCCATCGTCCCCGACGCGGGTCGGCCTCTGACCCTGCAGATCAGCTGATGGGAAGCTTCATCTCCGGTCTTTGACCGGAGATGAAGCTGTGCGTCAGGGCCCCGGTCCGAAGAAGGACAACCGGGTGAGAAGCGTGTAGTCCGCTTCGAAGAGCATCATCGCCACGAACACCAATATCAGAAGCGGCGGCAGGATGATCGCATAGGTCAGCGCCAGCCGCTCCCAAGCCATGTGCATGAACACGGCGACGATCAGCCCGGCCTTGAGGATCATGAAGATCAGGATCAGAGACCATCTGAGATAGCCGTGGATGCCGAGATAATCGACCATGTAGGAGCAGGCGCTGAGGATGAACAGCCATGCCCAGACCACCAGATAGAGCTTGATCGGATGTTCCTGATGAACCTCCGCGACGCCGGTCGGTGGCCCTTCATGCGCATGATCAGAGTGCAGCGCGTGTTGCCCGAGGCCGTTTGCGGTTGCTTCAGCCATGTCAGCCTCTCACCAAAGATAGAAGAATGCGAAAATAAACACCCAGACCAGGTCGACGAAATGCCAGTAGAGCCCCATGATTTCGACGTTCTCGTAGCGACCCCTGCGGCTGGTGAAGAAGCCGGGACGACCGACGTCGTAGTCTCCACGCCAGACCTTTCGCGCCACGATGATGAGGAAGATCACCCCGATCGTCACATGCGTGCCGTGGAAGCCGGTGATCATGAAGAAAGTCGAGCCGAATTGTGCCGCGCCCCAGGGATTGCCCCACGGCCGTACGCCTTCGGTAATCAGCTTGGTCCATTCGAAGGCTTGCATGCCGACGAAGGTGGCTCCTAGCGCTGCCGTCAGAAGCATGAGGATTGCGGTTTTGCGGCGGTCGCGGCGATAGCCAAAATTGACCGCCATGGCCATCGTTCCGCTGCTCGATATCAGCACGAAGGTCATGATGGCGATCAGGATCAGTGGAATGTCCGAACCGCCGATGCGAAGCGCAAAGACCTCGCTCGGATTGGGCCACGGCACACGTGTGGAGACGCGCGCGGTCATGTAGGAGAGCAGGAAGCAGCCGAAGATGAAGGTGTCGCTGAGCAGGAAGATCCACATCATGGCCTTGCCCCAGGACACGTTCTTGAACGCGCGCTGATCCGAGGACCAATCGGCGGCGATCCCTTGCCAGCCTGCGGGCCGCGTCTCCGTTTGGCCGGTATGCGTCAGTGTCGTTTCTGCCATGCTCCTCGACCTCCTAGGTCAGCAACTGCCGGCAAATATCGATGAACGTCGCGGCCCAGCCGGCTAAAAGAGCGAAGATGGCGAGCCAGACGAAAAGCAGGAAATGCCAGTACATGGCGCATAATTCGACGCTGAGGCGAAGCCGTTCCGGCCGTGCCCCGTTCCAGGCGCCGGCGGTTGTCCTGCCCAGGCCCACCAGCCCTCCCACTATATGCAGGCCGTGCATCCCGGTTATCAGGTAGAAAAAACTGTTGGCCGGATTGGAGGCCAGAAAATAGCCATCGGCGGTCAGGTCCCGCCATGCCATGAGCTGCCCGATGAGGAAGGCGATTGCGGTGAGCCCAGCCGCGGCAAGGCCGAGCCTGACCGTGTCCATCTGGCGCTTGCGCGCCGCGATCGAGGCGCATTGCAGGGCAACGCTGCTCAGCACCAGCATGCCGGTGTTGAGCCAGAGCAGGCGTGGGATGGGCAGCGGCTGCCAGTCCGACAGCGCCATACGCATGAAGTAGGCGCTGGTGAACAGCGCAAACAGGCAGCCGACCACGGCGAGGAAGACACCGAGGCCAATCTTGGCGGTCGGCAGGCTCGATCGGTCGAAGGCGACAAAATCTCCTGCCACACCTTGCTCGAGCCATGGTTTCGCCATCAGCCGCTGATGCGAGAGCCACCAGCCGGCAAAGCCGGCGATCACGAGAAGGAAGACCAGGATGACGCTCATGCCGGCTCCCTGGAGGGGCCGAACGTGCCCGGCATGTTTTGCGGAATGAAGTCCTCCTTGGCGCCCGGCACGCTGTAGTCATAGGCCCAGCGATAGACAATCGGCAGATCCTTGCCGAAATTGCCATGCGCCGGTGGCGTCTGCGGCGTTTGCCATTCGAGTGTCGTGGCTCGCCATGGATTGCCACCGGCCTCGCGCCCATGGCGGATGCTCCAGATAAGATTGAACAGGAAAACGATCTGGGCGAAGCCGACGATAAACGCCATGATGCTGATGAACGAGTTCAGGTGATGCGCCGACTCCGTCATGACCGTCACGTCGGTCAGTTCGGCATAGCGCCGCGGCACGCCCATCAGGCCGATGTAATGCATGGGAAAGAAGATCAGGTAGGCGCCGAGAAATGTAACCCAGAAATGGAATCGGCCGAGCGTCTCGTTCAGCATCCGGCCGGTGACCTTCGGGTACCAGTGGTAGATCGCGCCGAAGATGACGACGATCGGAGCAACACCCATGACCATATGGAAGTGAGCGACGACGAACATCGTGTCCGACAGCGGGACGTCGACGACGACGTTGCCGAGAAACAGCCCGGTCAACCCGCCATTGACGAAGGTGACGATGAAAGCCATGGCAAACAGCATCGGTATGGTGAGATGGATGTCGCCCCGCCACAGCGTCAGCACCCAATTGTAGACCTTGATCGCCGTCGGGATGGCGATGATCAGTGTCGTGGTGGCGAAGAAGAAGCCGAAATAGGGGTGCATGCCGCTGACATACATGTGGTGCGCCCAGACCACGAAGCTCAGCGCGCCGATGCCAACGATGGCCCAGACCATCATCCGGTAGCCAAAAATGTTCTTGCGCGCATGCGTGCTGATCAGATCGGAGACGATGCCGAAGGCCGGCAGCGCCACGATGTAGACTTCCGGGTGGCCGAAGAACCAGAACAGATGCTGGAACAGGATCGGGCTGCCGCCATTGTGCTGTAGCTGTTCCCCCATCTCGACGACCGCGGGCATGAAAAAGGAGGTTCCAAGCGCGCGGTCAAGCAGCATCATCACGCAGGCGACGAACAGCGCCGGAAAGGCGAGCAGCGCCATGACGGTGGCGGTGAAGATGCCCCAGACGGTCAGCGGCAGGCGCATCATCGTCATGCCGCGCGTGCGGGCCTGCAGCACCGTCACGACATAGTTCAGACCGCCCATGGTGAAGCCGATGATGAACAGGATCAGCGAGACGAGCATCAGGATGATGCCCCATTCCTGGCCGCCAGGTGTGCCGGTCATGATGGCTTGCGGCGGATAGAGCGTCCAGCCGGCGCCGGTCGGTCCGCCGGGCGCAAAGAAGCTCGACACCAGCACCAGCACGGCAAGGAGGTAGATCCAGTAGCTCAACATGTTGACATAGGGAAAGACCATGTCGCGGGCTCCGACCATCAGCGGGATCAGGTAGTTGCCGAAGCCGCCGAGGAAGAGTGCCGTGAGCAGGTAGATCACCATGATCATGCCGTGCATGGTGATGAACTGGTAGTAGGCCTCGGGGGTGATGAAATCGAACGTGCCGTGGAAGCCGAGCTGCAGCCGCATCAGCCAGGACAGCACCAGCGCGACCAGGCCGATGGCCGTTGCGGTCGCCGAATACTGGATGGCGATGACCTTGGCGTCCTGCGAGAACACATACTTCGTCCACCAGCTGTGCGGATGGTAAAGCTCCATTTCCGCGACTTCGGCGGGCGGGACGGCATCTGCAGGCGTGATATCGACCATAGGCGGAGCACCTCCGTGCCCTTCAGCGGGACCCGACAGTTTCGAGTTTTGCCGCAACTTCTAGAGCTGACGCCGTCGCGTTGCCCGGCGCCTGTTCCACCGAGCCCGTCTGCTGCGGCGCCGACAACTGCGCGAACGTCTGCTGCTGGTCGAGCCAGGCCACATAATCCTGCTCGGTATCGACCATGACGATGCCATGCATCATCGGATGCCCCTGGCCGCACAGTTCGGCGCACAGAACCTGGAAGGTCCCGGTCTTGGTGGGGGTGAACCAGAAATAGGTGACCGAGCCCGGTATCATGTCCATCTTGGCGCGGAATTCCGGAACGTAGAAATCGTGCAACACATCGATCGAGCGCAGCAGCATCTTGACCGGCTTGCCGACCGGCAGATGCAGGTCGGCCGCTTCGACCACGACGTCGTCCTGGCCGCTGGGATCCTTGGCGATCACGCCCAGCGGATTTTCAGCGGTGACGTCGCGGGTGTCGGATGTGCCGAGTTTGCCGTCCTTGCCGGGCAAGCGGAAACTCCACTGCCATTGCTGGCCGACGACTTCGACCACGGTTGCGTCGCTTGGAACATTGACGAACCGGCTCCAGACAAACAGGCCGGGAACCAGCATGGCGGTAACACCCACTCCGGTGACGATCGTCAGCCACCATTCGAGCCGCTTGTTCTCCGGTTCGTAGGCCGCCTGGTTGCCTTCGCCGTGACGGAAGCGGAAGACGCAATAGGCCATGAATAGGACGACCGCGGCGAAGACGACGCCGGTGATCCAAAAGGTGATGATGATGGTGTTGTCGATATAGTCCCAATTCGAGGCAATCGGAGTCCACCACCATGGGCTCAGGAAGTGGAACAACACCGAGCCCACGACGATCAAAACGAGTACAACCACTATGGGCATGTCCCGTTCCTCCCGGTATTTCAGGGGGCGCGAAGCCGTCCCGGGAAAATACCAAGTGCATCATGCGTGATTTGCGATCGAAATTCTAGAGCCGGTTGTGGAAGGAGCGAAAAATTGCTTCTGCGGCGCCGGACCTTGCTTCGTTGGTGACGCCGGAGCGACACCCGACCTCCCAAATCAGGGAGGGCAGGGGCTGGTTTGATTCGGCTTGCCTTGTTCCAGCGGGATCAAAGCGCCTTGATGATGATGCAGCCGGCCAAAAGCAGCACGACGCCGGCGAGCCGTATGCCGGAGACAAGCCGCTGCGGCAGGCGGAACCAGCCGAAGGTGTCGACGAAGATGCCGGCGACCTGCTGGCCGGCCACCGTCAGGCTGACGGCAGCTGCCGCTCCGATGACGGGGATGGCGGTGAACACGGTCGTGACATAGGTGGCGCCGGCAAAACCTCCGAGCCAGCCCCACCAAGGCATCGACGACAGGCCGGCGAGGCGAGGGCGGGGCGTCTTCGTCAGGGCAAGCGCGATCAGAAGCACCGCGGCCATGGCCAGCATCGCCACCAGGAACGAGATGGTGCCGACCGCAAACGGCGCGCCGCCAAGGTCGTGCCGAAGCAAGGCGTTTACAGCGCCTTGCACCGGAAGCACGGCGCCTGCCAGCAGCGCCAGTCCGATCCACCCTGGTCTTGAGGATGCGGTATTGTCGGCCGCGCCCTTCTGTCCCAGAACGATGAGGGCAGCCCCGGCAAGCAAGACGAGCATGCCGAAGGCAGGCCCGGCTCGCAGTCCGGCTTCGGGGATCCCGAGCCAGCCGAACGTGTCGAGGGCGAAGGATGCAAGCATCTGCCCAGCGATGAAGAGCCCGACGGACACGACGGCGCCAAGGCGAGGGAACAGAAGAATGGTCGAAACGACGTAGAAGGCCGAAGCCATGCCGCCGATCGCATGCCACCATTCGGCTTGCCGAACGGCAAGCAGAGCCGGTGTCGTTCCGGTGAGGGCCGTGATCGACAACAGCACGATGGCGCCGACCGCGAGCTGAAGCGTGGTCGCGGCAAAGGGTGAGCCGACCGCCTTTGAAAGTTGGGCGTTGGCGCCAGCCTGCACTGCGAGCAGGCCACCGGCGGCAAGCGCCAGAGGGATGAAGAGGATTTCCACGATCGTATTCCTTGAATGCGGGGTGCGGCGGCTAGGGCATGATCCCAAAAAGTGGGGGCCGGTTTTTGGAAAAGATCATGCTCCAACAAAGGGTTAGATCATGATGAGATTTCAACCAAATCTCATCATGATCTAAGCGGCAGCCGATGCTTCGGGCAGGGCGGGAACGGCAATGCCTCTGACAACTGCGGAGCGTCGGCCTATGGCGGCATACCAACGCGCCAGGTCTGGCGCGTCATCGAGGCTGAGGCCGAGCCTGGTGACGGCCGCGTTGATCCATGGCCATGTCATCACATCGGCGATGCCGTAGCTTTTGCCGACAATGTGCTCATGGTGCTTTAGCCGGCTATCGAGAACGCGGAAGACACGTCCGGTTTCGCGCTCAAAACGCTCGATCACGTAAGGGATTTTTTCCGGCGCGAAGATTTTGTAATTCCACAATTGGCCAAGCGTCGGGCCGACATGGGCCGCCTGGAACAAGGTCCAGGTCAGCGTATCGTCCGCCTCCTGCGCGCCCACCGGCTGAAGCTTGCCCGACCGTCGCGCCAGGTAGTGTAGGATGGCGCCGGATTCGAAGACCGTGCGGCCGGCGTCCCGGTCGACGATCACCGGGATCTTGTTGTTGGGATTGAGCGCCAGGAAATCAGGCTTGGTCTGGTCGCCCCTTTCGATGTCGACCAAGCGGACCGAGTAGGGCAGGCCGACCTCTTCCAGCATGATCGAGGCCTTGTGCCCGTTGGGTGTCTGGCAGGTGTAGAGTTCTATCGGCGTCATGGCTCTCTCCGCGACTGTTTCTTTTGTCGTCGGTCCATATGGCGTGCGTGCATGCGCAGATCGACATGCCGATTCGCCCGCTTGCTCTGCGTTTTTGCACAGCGAAGCGTGATTTTGACTCGCAGAGCGCAGCGCTTTCTTTTATCTTTCTGCAAGAATGCACAGCTCACGCGATATCGACTGGGAAGATCTGCGCATGGTGCTGGCCGTCGCCGATGGCGCTTCGCTGGCGGCGGCGGCTCGGATCCTGGGCGTGAACCACACGACTGTGCTGCGGCGCGTCAACGCCTTCGAGGCGCGGCTGGGTATCCGCCTTTTCGATCGGCTGCCGACTGGCTATGCCCTCACCGCGGGCGGCGAGGAACTGCTGGGCGCGGCACGCACAATGGCCGAGACGGTCAATGAACTGGCGCGCAAACTGTCGGGGCAGGATCTCAGGTTCGAAGGCAGGTTGCGGGTCACCACCACCGATACGCTGATGGCGTCGGTGCTGCCGCCGATCCTGGCGGCGTTTCATAAGCTCCATCCCGGCATACGGGTCGAGGCGATGACGCAGAATTCCATCGCCAACCTGACGCAAAGGGATGCAGACGTGGCGATCAGGCCGGTGTCGCAACCGCAGGAAATCCTGGTGGGCCGGCGCATTTCGGGCGTCGCCTTCGCCGCCTACGCGACACGTTCCTACGCCGAAACGCTACCCCCGGAGCCGAGATTGGGTGCGCTGCGCTGGATCGCGCCCGACGACAGCCTGGCCAACACCGGCGTCGCCCGCTGGATGCGGTCGTCGCTGCCCGATGTCGAGATCGCCATGCGCGCCGATTCCCTGGTGACGATGTCGTATGCGGCGGGCGCCGGAATCGGGGTTGCGGCGCTGCCCTGTTATCTCGGCGACAGCCTGCCCGGGCTTGTAAGGGTCGGAGGGCTGATCGAGGAGATCGGCTCGGCGCTGTGGGTGCTGGTGCACGACGATTTGCGCCGCACGGCGCGCGTCCACGCCTTCACCAAATTCGTCTCCGGCGAATTGCAGCAGCGGCGCGACCTTCTTGAGGGCAGGCTCGTCGCCGGAGCTTGAGACGCACGCCAGCTGACGCGCGGGCTCAGCTCCGCAACAGGTTCCCAAGCTCGGCAACCGTCATCACGCGCCCGAACACCTTGCCTATGATGTCGAGGGTTGCATTGTGCGATGCCTCGTCCAGTCCGCCATTGGCGTCGCTGATGAAAGCCACCTTGTAGTCGCGCATGAAGGCGCTCCGCGCGGTGGATTCGCAGCAGATGCTGGTCACGGTGCCGATGATGATCACCGTGTCGACCCGGCCTGCGCCACGGATGTTGCGCAACACGGTCTCGAGCTGCGTGTTGTGGAAGGCATCGTAGCGGTGCTTTTTGATGACGACATCCCCAGGCAAGGGCGCAAGCGCGGCGACGATTTCGGCGCCGGCGCTGCCTTCCCGCATGCCTTTGGTTTTCAGCTTCGGCTGATAGCTGGTTTCCAGCGGCGAGATATCGAAATGGTCGCTGAGCACATGCTGGGTGTAGATCACCGGGACGCCTTGCGCGCGGCAAAGCTCGACCACCTGCCGCATCGCCGGAATGCGATGGCGGGCCATGGCCACTTCCATGACGGCGCCCTCATCGACGAAGTCGCTTTGCATGTCGATGACTAGGAGGGCTGCGCGTGGCTTGTCGAACGGCCATGGTTCGTCGCCGGGCTGGGGCATTGCGTGTTTCCTGTTTCCGACGTTGATCAGGTGAGCAGCAGGCCTTTGGGCGTCCTTGCCTAGCCTACGGGGTCGATCACCGCGATCGCATCGATCTCTATCAAGTAGCCAGGAGACATTACAGCTATCCCGACCACCACGTTTGCTGGCTTGTGATCGCCGAACAGCTCGATCTGGGCCGCTTCGATGATCGGCACGTGTTCGTCGCGTTTGTAATCGACGATGTAGATCGTGATCTTGCAGACTTGCTCGGGCCGAGCGCCGGCGGCAGCAAGCGCACGGCCAAGATTCCCGAACGCCAGGCGCGCCTGGACTGCGAAATCACCATGGCCAACGAGCTTGCCGTGTATGTCTTCTGGCTGCTGGCCCGAGACGAACACCAGCTTGCTTCCTGTCGCCACGACGACCTGGGAGTACATTTCCGGAATCGGCAGATCATTTGGATTTATGCATTCGAGCGTCATTGAATAGATCTCCTGCAATGGCTGTCGGGAACTGGCTGCTTCGTATTCGCGGGTCTACCACATTGTCGCCGAAGCGGGCGCTTCCGTCGCAATATCACTTCTACACCGCAACCGTGGGCATTTGAGCCAAAGCGGAATGTTGCTGATTGGCTCGCGAGCGGTGCGTTTGGGTTGACGGCGCCGGCGAGCGTCGGGCTCAGATCAGCAGCAGGCCCTTCATCGAGGCATTGCCTTTCTTGCCGATGATGATGTGGTCGTGGACGGCGATGCCGAGCGGCTTGGCGCTGTCGATGATCTGCTTGGTCATTTCGATGTCCGCACGCGATGGTGTCGGATCGCCGGAAGGGTGGTTATGCACCAGGATGACGGCGCTGGCCGACAGTTCCAGCGCGCGCTTGATCACTTCGCGCGGATAGACCGGCGTGTGGTCGACGGTGCCGACCTGCTGCACCTCGTCGGCGATCAGCACGTTCTTCTTGTCGAGGAACAGGATGCGGAAATGCGGTCTTATGTAGCAAACGCACCAAGATAGACCAAGCACGCGGCAGCTCGTTCCCCTAAAATCCGGGGATGCCCAGAGTTGCCCCTATCGTCCGCTCCACCCGATACGAACACGCCATCAATACGCTGGTCGCGAAGCGCGCGGAGATATCCGGCGCAATCCGGTTCAACGGTGCGAACCTGGCTGACCAGCTACAGCACATAGACGCGGTGCTGCTGATCCTTGGCTACAAGGGCGAACCGTCGGAGATCACGCCGCTGCGACGCCAGCCCAGCCGCTTCCGCAAGGGCGAGCTTTACCGGCTGATTTTGAAGTGCGAGGCGGAAGGCAGCAAGGCCAACAAGGAGACAGCCCAGCGCATTGTCGCAATGAAGGGCTGGGAGCCGTCGCTTGTCGAGCGGGTCAGGCAGTGCGTCAATACCGCGAAGGTGCGGCGTAGGCGGGCTAGTCGGCGTGATGCTCCGGGACCTCGATGATAGTGTCTGCCTTCATGTAGATCGCATCATTGTAATCATCGACCAGCAAAAACGGATTGTCCTTCGAGACGATCTGCTCCTCCCCATCGTAGGGGCGACCGTATATCTTGAATTCACCGTTCTCTCGGACGAAAAACCAACCATAGAATTCCAGCTGGGCGTCCGAGAGATGATTTATGGAGACGTAAAATCCGCTCATGCAACGAGCAGTTCTTCACGCCTGCTCGGGATAAAAGTTGTTATTCGCCTCGACGGGCTGATGTGTTTTCTTTTCACCTCAGACGCTTCCACGCTGTGGTAAAAATCGAGTGCCCGCTTGGCCTTGGCTATGCCCTCATCTTCCGCTTCCGAGAGAAAGCAAAAGTAGGGCGACTCGGTCGAGATCGTCAGGAACTCGCCCTGATCGGTCTCTCCGGTGTAGAACGAATGGCTCTTTTTGTCCTTCGTCATGTCCATCACCCCAGTTGCGTTGGTTGCTCTTGTATACCGCACAGACAACAAAAGGTTGACAACATGTCAACTCGTTTCGTTGCGAAACCCTTACGGCCGCAACGTTTCCGGTTAATTAAATGTCAGCTGTGCTGACCTAAAATAGGGGCCGATTGTGGCGCCAACAAGCCCTTGACGATCACGAGATAGTCAAGGGGGAACCGCCAGCTACGAGACTTGTTCCAAACGATCATTAATTAAGCAGCGGTTCTCTGCCAGTAGCCGGCCCAAACTCGGCTCACCGAATGATTGAGCGCGCCACCAAGCAGGGCGAAGGCGTTGCCGCCGTTCGACCGGCGACGGTGATCTTCAAGCCAAGCGGCGTGATTGGCGTACTGGTAGAGGTAGCGGTGCGAGACGTGGTGGTGCTGACCGGCAACCATCCGGCGAAGGCGGCTGAAATAGCTCTCCACCATGTTGGTGTGCTTGCCGTGGCCGTCGCTGTAGCTTTCCGAGTGGTTGATGCGGGTCGAAGCGAACTCGCCTTCCAGCACGTCCCAATGGCTCGCCTCATCCGCAAACAGCTTGGTCCCAGCCAACATGCGAGCGCGGGCAATATCGACGCCTTCGGCTTCGCGATTGCGGACGAACGTCAAAGTGCGGCCAGCGCGCTCGCGCAGGGCGATCACAACGCGGCGGCGGTCTGACTGGTTCTGCTTCATGCGACGGTCCTTGCGGTCCTCTATGCGGTTCTCAGGGCGCACCACGCCACCGAAGTATGCGCCGTCGATTTCGACCTCGCCTTCGAGGGTTTCGTTCTTGGTTTCAGCCGACAGGGCTTCGCGCAGCTTGTGAGCCAGCACGAAGGCGGTCTTGTACTGCACGTCCAGATCGCGAGAGAACTGGACCGCCGACATGCCCTTCGCGCCGTTGACGAACAGGCAGATCGCGGCAAGCAGATCGACAAACGACAGCTTGCGCGAGGCGAAGATCGTGCCGCTCGTAACCGAGAACTGCGCACCGCAAGCGGCGCACTTGAACTTGCGACGGGTCGGAATGTCGTAATGATCCAGGCACCCGCATTTCGGGCAAACAGGCTCGCCTTGCGTCGAAGCCCAACGAAGGCGCTTGAACGTGTCGTAAGCCTTTTCCTCGCCACCCTTGTAAATCTCCTTCAGAGAGAGGGTGCGGCTTTCGGCGGAAAGGAGGAAGTGTTGGGCCATTGTCATCATATCCGGTGATATTGTTCACCGTATATGCGGACTTGTATCGCCAAATACAAGGTCTTATATCATCGAATGTGATGATATTTTTTGAGGCGAGGATATGGCACGCAAGGACGACCCGCAGACTGTCGAGTACGAGACGAAAGCCAAGAACCTTTTGAAGTCAGAGTTGAAGCGGAAGGGTGTCACCTATGCCCAACTTGCCGAAAAGCTGGCGGCTATGGACATTCACGAAACCGAGCGTAACTTGAACAACAAAATAAGCCGGGGGGGCTTTAGTGCTGCGTTCTTGCTGCAATGTCTAACCGCAATAGGTTCGCAGACGTTGCACTTGGCCTAGTCGTTGGCCTTGGCATTTCCCTTTTGGTTCTTGTCTGGGCGGTTCCGGGGTTTCGTGATCCAACCAATAGCAAGGACGGACAGCAACACGCCGAACAGACAACCGGCGGGGACGAAAAGCCAGTCGAGCCTCCCGGCTTCTGGAAAGCCTACACTACGCCGTCTGATACGTACGCACAGTGGATCGCAGCTTTCTCCGCTCTCTTCAGCGTAGGCGTTAGCACTTGGGCTGTGTGGCTGGTCAGAAGCACCCTTGAATTGAACCGGCAAGCTACCGCCGCCGCCGTCGAGGCGAACCAACTTTCCCGGCAGACGTTCATTGCCGATCAAAGAGCCTGGATCGAAATAGAAGGGATTGAGATTATTTCCCCGCTTAAGTGGGACCATGAAAAGAGGCAGGGGAAAGTGTCGGTGAAATTCACCGTCAAAAACATCGGCAGGACGTTGGCCAAAGGCGTATGGATAAATGCCACGTTTGTGTCGTTTCTCGACCGCCGGGACACTCTTCTGGCCGAAATCTACGGCCAGAATAAGCATATGCCGAAGAGCCTCGGCGCCAGCATTTTCCCCGGCAAAAACATCACGCAAGTCCACCATCTTACAATCGAGAAATCCATAACAGACGCCATCTCGAAAAATTTCCAGCGAGACGTTTGGGAAGATCAGACGCCAACGCCTATCCGGCTGGCGATCTGCGTTCACTATTGGCTGGTCGTATCCGATGAGCGCCACCAAACCGGCGGTATTATCGAGCTTGTCAGAGCGGATATGCCGGGCAACATGGCCTACGGCCCCGGTTACGGAGATACACCGGCGAACAAACTTGGTTTCCAAAAGGGAATCGACGGAGACTTCAACGCCGATTGAAGCGCAGAGCACCGCTCCCAGAAAAGCGCCAATGATCATCGCGCACCTACCCGCCCATCGGGCTTGGTGCGTTTGCTACATAAGACCGCGGAAATGTTCGCGGTTCTCGAACGCCATCGCCGAGCGGCAGTACGCAAGAAGCTGCGTCCAGTTGGAAAGCACCTCGCGGTCGCGGACCTCGGTCCGCGCCATGCGCTGCGCGGCAGCGGCAATCACCTTCAGGTCGACCGCCACGGCGGGGCCGATGCCCTTCACCTCCTGCAGCAGCGCCACCGGTGCGCCAAGCACTTCGCCAAAAGTGCCGAAGCGCGCCAAAAGCGCCTTGGCGATCGGCTTGGTGTCGACGCGCGGGATCAGGCGAAACAGCAGCAGTTCGAGAAGTTCGTAGTCGGGCAGGGCGTCTGCGCCGCCGGCAACGAAGCGCTCGCGCAAACGGTCGCGATGGCCGTGATAGTGTGGCTTCTCCGTCGATTTGTCTCTTGGTGCCTTGTCCTTCGCCGGCGGTTCAAGCCACCGCTCGGAGAAGAACCCCCGTTCGTCGTCACCGCTCTTCCCCATCGACCCCCCACACTCCCCGAAGGCTTCGACGGCAGATTAGAGCGGTAAGCAGCGCGCGGTCGAGTTTTTTCGGCGACGGCGCCTCAAAGCCGCGGCTTGAGGCGATCTTGTTTTCAGCTGACCGCTGGCAGGCCGGGGCGGTCGAGCTTGTTTGGCGACAGGGTGAAAATCTCGCAGCCAGTTTCGGTGACGCCGATCGTGTGTTCGTACTGCGCCGACAGCGAGCGGTCGCGCGTCACCGCCGTCCAGCCGTCCGACAGCACTTTCACATGCGGCCGGCCAAGATTGATCATGGGCTCGATGGTGAAGATCATGCCCGGCCGCATCTCGACGCCTTCCGAGGCGGTGCCATAGTGCAGGATGTTGGGTGCGTCGTGGAACAGCTGGCCAACGCCGTGGCCGCAGAAATCGCGCACCACCGAGCAGCGCTCGGCCTCGGCATAGGTCTGGATGGCGGCGCCGATGGCGCCGGTGCGGGCGCCGGGCCGGACCGCCGCGATGCCGCGCATCAGGCACTCGTGGGTGACTTCGAGCAGGCGTTCGGCGGCGCGCTTGATGGTGCCGACGGGATACATGCGCGAGGAATCGCCGTGCCAGCCGTCGAGGATGTAGGTGACGTCGATGTTGACGATGTCGCCATCCTTCAACGGCTTGTTGTCTGGAATGCCGTGGCAGACGACGTGGTTGATCGAGGTGCAGGACGATTTGGTGTAGCCGCGGTAGTTGAGCGTCGCCGGTAGCGCGCCTTGGTCCATGCCGAATTCGAAGACGAAACGGTCGATGGTCTCGGTGGTGACACCCGGCTGGACCATCGGCACCAGTTCATCAAGGCAGCGCGCGGTGAGATCGCAGGCCTTGCGCATGCCGGCAAATCCTTCTTCGCCATAGAGGCGGATCTGGCCGGTGTTCCTGAGGGGTGCCGTGGTGGCGTCGAGATAGGTGACCATAGTGTCCGTTTGCCTGTAAGCGGGCGGCGCATATCAGCCCGTTAGAAAATTTCCCCAGATTTGGCACTGCAAGCCGCAAGGTTCAAGGAAGAACTGCCGGCAATGGACTGATACTGGCGATATTCCTGGCTTGCGCGGCCGCTCAGATGACATCCAGGTGCGCGATCTCCTCCGAATGCCGAGATCGCACTGACGACACATTTTCGCGCAAAAGCAGCCAAAGCAACTTTTGACGACGAACGGCGTTGCTGTGGTCGACGCCAGTTCGGGAGATATAGAATGGACAGATTGCAATTCGAGGTGCCGGTGCGCATCGCGCCCGCGCCCGGGCTGCCGGTAGAGGAAATATACAGCGTCGAACAGGCGCTGGATATCCTGCATGACTGGCCAAAGAAGCGACAGGGCAAGGTCTATGAAGCGGCGTTCAATGCCTGTTTCGGGGCCACGGTGGATGTGGTCAGGACTGAGGACGCCTGGCGCGCCTTCATGGCGTTTTGCCGGGTCAGTGGCCTGCTGGCCAGGGACATGATGGTTACGGCCAAGCGCGCCGGCGAGGCGAGGGGCCTGAGGGTCTAGAGTTCTGCTTGGTCTGGAGGCCGGCCAACCGACTCGTTCCAATCGGCGCGGACTCCGCGGCGTTAAGGTTCCGTTTCCGACTTCACAGCTAGGCATGAGCCATAGAGCAGCGTCTGATTCGTTGCGTCGGTTTCATGGTGCAGAACATGTCTTCAGCCAATGTGCGTACCTTCCCGCTAGATCGGCAGACCGTGCTGGTGCGCGAGGTCGCCGCAAGGCTGGGCAGACTACACGGCGACACGGCCACGTCGTTCTGGAAGGCCACGGCGCGCGAACTCCTCGACAAGGCGGTCGCGGCCGGCTGCGATGCGGCTTCGGCGGCCAACGATGTCCGCCGGTTTTTTGCCGCGGTCCAGGACGAGATGCATTTCAAGGCGGACGATGCCGCACCAGGGCAGCGCCGGACGCGCACCCGCCCCTAGCCTCAAACAGACCACACACGCGCTCATCATTGTGTGGCCAACCGTGGACCCGTCTTGGCGTCGACGATCTCGGGCCTTGCGCTGTCGATCATGCCGTCCCAGTCACGGCGAGCGCCTTGTTGAACGCGAGACAGGCGATGAAATACTGGTCGCGCTCGGCCCTGGCGACGTCGGTCATCGCCAAGGAATCGTCGAGCGCTATGGCGGGACCCATCACGCCGGAGAACCTGCCTGACGGATGGCTTTTGCAGATGGTGGGATCGACGCGGTTTAGCGCAAGGCGTCGGCCTCTCGGCGATCCCTGTGCCGACCCGATCCGAATCGGCTATGCCTGCGCGATGCAGGAAACGTCTCTCTACATCCCGGTGAAGCGGTTTCTCGAGAGCCTGGAATTCACGGTGAAGGGCGAAGTCGGCCACTGCGATATCGTGGCGGTGCGCGACGGCGAGCCGCCTGTGCTGGTCATCTGCGAACTGAAATTGCAGTTCAACCTCGAACTGGTGCTGCAAGGTGTCGATCGCGCGGCGGCATGCGACGAAGTGTGGCTGGCCGCGCGCATGTCGGCGCGTGGCAAAGGCCGCGAGCACGACCGCCGTTTTCGCGCGCTGTGCCGGCGGCTCGGCTTCGGGCTTCTGGCTGTCAGCGGCAAGGGGGAGGTCGAATTGCTGCTCAGCCCGGCCGCTCTGCCGCCGCGTCGCGATCCGAAGCGGCGCTCGCGGCTGATGGAGGAACACCGGCGCCGGCGCGGCGATCCGGTGGTCGGCGGTGGCTCGCGAGCCCCGATCATGACGGCCTACCGGCAGGATGCGCTGGCCTGCGCCGCAGCCATGACCGACGGGCCGAAACGCCCGCGCGATCTGAAAGCGATTTCGCCACGCGCGCCCAGCATCCTCTTGGACAATGTCTATGGCTGGTTCGCGAGGGCCGAGCGCGGCGTCTACGCGCTGACCGAAGGCGGCCATGCGGCGTTGCAGCGCTGGCCGCAGGTAGCCCACGACCAAGGGTGAGTGGCCGGAGATTGCCGCGAGCAGGCGCCGAGGGAAACCTCGGCACGGCAGCCGCTGTTCGCCGTCTCAACCGATTCGCCGCGCCACCGTTCCAGCCGCTGCTAGTACGGCGGCGGCCGCGAGGCTATCGACCTTCCCGACATGGAGTATGCCGAAGAGCTGGCAGCCATCCTGAATGCCAACGACCTGAAGCAGAGGCTATCTCATGGGAGGTTCCCCGGAGGGTTCGCCTGACTAAGGTGGCATGACAAGTTAGCCATTCAACCAGCCTCGGTACTGCCCATCCAGGATGGCTCGTCCGATTCTGAACAAGTATTTGTTATTGAACTGACGCGTAAATGGAAAAGTTCGTCCATCGCAGCGCTCGGTGTGGATGCCTTCCCGCTGCCGACCGACGGCAATGGTCAGGCCCGCGCTTTCCTCGTGGGGTAGCGCGGGCCGCTTCAGCCTAGCCATGCTAGCTAGAACCCAGTTCCCGGTGGCGTTCCCTTCGTTCTTCAAGGAACAGCTAGGTGTGCTCGACCCATTCAAATTGGATGGTCAGCAAGTAGCCGCTGCCCGCCAGCGGCCCAGCAGCGGTCTGCGGGGACTTTGCAGCGGACGCGCTGGGCCTGACCGGTGGGGCGGTGTGGTATCCGCCGGCTGGCGAACATATGCGCCTCCTGCCAACGCCAGCGAAACATCCAAACGAACGAGGCGATCTAACCGCGATCTCGCCATCCAAGGCCAACACATAGGCCGATAGCAAAGGCCTATAATAGCTGAGAGAACGAAAATGGCCGACGCCATGGTTGGGGAACCCGGGTGGGTAGGCGCCGGCCACAAGCGGAACAGGCCCGCCGCGCCACACACATGGCTGATTTGTCATCACGTGGTTATGGTGTGATCGCGTAGGGCTAGACTAGCGGAACCTAGCGATCCTCGACGCGATCGTTCATCGCCACGACGACTTGGGAAACTTGACGGTTGCAGCCCTCTGCGATGTAGGTCAAGTCATGTACATCGGCCCTCCGATCATGAGCAGGCATGCGCCCATCCTACCATATCGCGCTGCCGGTATCGCAAGGCGCCGGCAGCAAGGGGGAGGCGACCAGAGCCGATGTGAAGGGACTAGGCAGCTAATATTCGCTTGCGCTAATTTAAATGTGCCGTAACGTCATGCTCAGCGTTTTTGGGGAGGAGCAACGGTGGGGAGTATGATGAGATTAGCTGTGTTTTGCGCGGCGATCGTGATCGCTGGGACTGGTGTCGCTGTTGCCAAGGAGAAGAAGGTGGTGGTGAGTCACGCCACGGACCTTTGCTCTACGAAGCACTCGGCCAAGAAGCAGGTGCTCGAGCTGGACTGCAGGCCGACCGGAACCGCCAAATTGCCGGCCGATGGAACGCCGGAAAAGCCGCGCCTCGGATACGACACCGATCCGTGGCTGGTTAAAGGCCTTTAGACACCAGGCGACGGCAACACAGCGCGGCTAAGGGGAATGTGCGCTGGCGGTGAAGCCTTCTTTGTTCTCTGATCGGTGGAACATTGTCGCCTGGAAACGCTTCGGACGGTGCACTGCCCCATCAGTGCAACGTTCCCTTCCTTGTTTGCACTGGCCGGCTGCCGAAAGGTGGCCGGCTTTTTTGTATATAACCGCGACCTGATGTTTGGGGCTTGTTGATTTGACAGCAGCGAGTGGCCGCTGCTGGCTTAGCGTCCAGGATTGGAATCTGTAAAGGCGAGATCACCAAGGCAGGGAGGACCAGACTAAATAACGGTTTCGTCTGTTAGCCGCGACGCCGGCGATAATTGAATTCAGAAGGGCGTCGGCCCGGCTGCCCAACATCAGGGTGCACAGACAGCCGGGCCAAGGCTGGAAAGAGGTTCCGCTCCCGCCCAACCGGGATCGATCAACGCCATACCGCAGTCTGTGGTCTTCGCCGTCGATATCAGGCATCCGCGGGTAGAGCGGCTCGATGCCATCGAAGCAGAACTGCGCCAGGTGTGCGCGGCGGAGGCAGAAGCTCAGCATTGCACGGTTACGATCAGTCGGTCGCTCGACATGCCGGGGGCGGCATTCTCTCCCGATATGGTCAAAACCGTCGAGGAGGCCGCCAATAGCCTAAAGCTGCCGCACAAACAGATGATCTCGGGTGCATTTCATGACGCGCTGTTCCTCGCCCGGGTGGCGCCTGCCGTGATGATCTTTGTGCCGTGCCGTGACGGGCTGAGCCACAACGAGGCGGAATATGTGGAGCCTGCCCACGCGGTTACCGGCGCGCGGGTTCTGCTTCAAGCGGCCACCGTCGCCGCCTCTTAGGCAGCGACGGTGGCACAGGCGTGCTGGCGTGAAGAGGCAACCCGTGGGACTTCCTGGTGCCCGCCCGTCATTTCGTGACGTCGGCGGGCTGCAACGGGTGGTCAAGGCCGCCGAGCTGCGGCGGATTGATCGCGGACGTACGATCGGCCCACATTCAACACCTGACCAGCAGAAAAGCCCACCAGATCCCTGGGCCGTCATTGACGCCGTGGGTGATAGGCGGTGACGATCTCGTCGGCTTGTCGACATAGGCGATCTGCTGGGCCGCCTCGGCCACCCGGAGGAAATCCCCACGCCCGACATAGACCTTGCCCGTGCCGATCGCGAGTAACTGGTCGAGGAGGGCCTTCCAGCCGTCCAGCGTCGGGTGTGGTGCGCCGTAGCCCACATCGTTGCGGGTCCGTCGCGGGTCAGCTAATCTGGCAAGCTTACATCAGGGATGCGGTCGCCAGACGATTGCGAACGCCGTTCGGCTTCTGGTCGCCAACGTACTCCACTTTCGTGTCTACCAGACGATCGCTTTCGATCCCGGCTGCGGTTAAGATATCCTCGACCGCCTTCAGGCGCTGCTTGGCCAGTTCCTTGTTTGTCTTTGCAGCGTCGGCGCCGGTGAATTCCGTAGCCGCGAGAGCCGTCAGTTCGACATTGCAACGTGAGTTGCGGATCCTGGCGGCGAACTTCTCGAGGTCGGCCTTGACCCTCGGTGAGATCACATAGGACTGGCTATAGAAAAACAGGTCGACCTGCACAGGGCTGCGCTTCTCATATTGCCGGCAAGATATGCCTTGCTTTGGCAGCGTGTACAGTATCGCGCTCCGCGCCGTATTGGTGTCGGCGGCGCCGTCGTCAACCCAATGCGAAAGCACCAGCACCATTTCGGGCTTGACGCCTTGCGCCTTGAGAAAATCGCCGGTTGCATCGAGCCTGAGACCAGCGATGTCGTAGGCTTTTTTGTAGTTGCCTTCCTTGCTCGCCGTTGCGTAAAGGCGGTAGCCGCAATCGTGCCCAGCATCCTTGACGAAAGCCGCAAGGGCCTTCGCGGATTCCTCGGATATCTTGCCGTCACCTTTTTTGAAGAGGACGCGATGTGCATTCCACTGCGTGCATTTAGACCCCACGTCGCGTTCCTGGGCGGCCGCGCCGAAAGACATTGCGCATCCGGTAATGACAATAAATGCCAGAACAAGGCCCAGCGATTTCTTCATTGTCTTGGCGCCTCCACGCGGACTTAATCTACTACCGCACTTAAACGTCGACAAGGCGCGACCGCGTCCCGACAACCCGCGCCCCTCAGTCCCACACCAGCAACAGCTTGCGCCAGAAAGCATTGGACGGCATCGGCTTCGAGCCGGATGGCAGCCGGATTGCCAGGTAGATCGTCAGCCACTTGCGATCGACCTCCCGGGTCGAAACTTTCAGGTCATGCAGTTCGAACGGTCTCGAGACGCGCGTCCATCCCGAGAATGACAGCGCGCCGACAGGTGCATCGTGTTTCCACACAAGTTTTTCTTCTTGCCTGCCGAGCGCCATGGCGAACTCGAATGGGGATGCTTCATCGTGGGCGATCTCCACTGTCGCGATGACACTTCTGGCAAAGGCCGGGAACGCCGAATTGAGGGCGGCAACAACCGGACCGTGCGTGTTCGGCCGCAGGAATATACCCCCATTGTCGCCCGCGATGAGCAGCGTCGGCAGCTCGGAGGGATAATCCGTCACAAGCGCCGCACGCTTCAGATCATCATTGGTCATTCGGCGCGTGCGTTGGCGCTGTTGGGGTGCGTTGAGGCGCGGGCGCCTGGCATCGTTCGAAACGACATGGCGGATATGGACGCTGGAAAAGCCGCCGAGGACGCGCGCCTCCGGGCGGCTGCCGCCGCATTTGACTGCCAACAACAAATCGCGTCGGCCGGTTGCCGGCGAACTGACCATCGCCCCTATCTCACGCGCCTCGTGCCGTCGGCTGACATCAGCCCAACCGCTCCCGCTGCCAACCTCAAGCAGCCGGGCGAGATTGCTGAAGGTCTGGTTTTCTGCGTCTACGATCGCGAGCTGAAACTGCGCAGAGCCCGTCAGTTCCTCGTCGAGGTAAACCCAACACGTCGCGCCTACGGTGCCCGGCGGGCAGACTCCCTTCAGCAAAGCCATGGTGACATTGCTGCCCCTTGCTTCGAGGAACAACTGGTCTGGAGACTGTTCGACATAGCTCAGCAGGTCCGGATCGGCATCCGGATACGAACCGACATGAGCCAGGCGCATGGGCTCGGCGGAAAGATACTGCTCGCGGTACAGCGAGGAATTCAACTCGGGCACCGTCTCTCCGGTCGCAGCGTTGAGTATTTCAACCACACCCACAGCAAAGTCGCTTCGCCCTGCACGGGCGAGAAGCGAAATTGCGGTATCCGCCCTGCCTTCGCGTGCCGCGATCTCGGCCAGCAACTGCATGGCGTCCGCGGTATTGGCGGGACCTGTACTCAACCTGAGATACCGCTCGTCGTTAACCCGCAGCTCCAGATTCCAGAGATTGAGCTCCTTCTCATGATTGTCGGTGTTCGAGCTGATGGCCAGTTGCACGAACATTTCCGTTTTCGCGAATCGATGCTTTCGAAAGACAGCGATGATCGGCTTGCGATTCCTTAGCCACTCGGCATTTCGATTCATGCCCGTCGGTGCCGACCGGTACCAATAGAGCGGCTCCGGGACAGGGACGATCTCCAGGCCTGCCAGATCCGCCCGAAGGAAAAACTCCCAGTCGCTTGCGGAAAACCCCCGCTCTTCGTTGAGGTAACCTATCTTGTCGAACACCTCACGCCGGAACATCGCATTGGCATCGCCATACGGATTGTTGAGCATGGCGATGTCCGTCGGCCCGCCGACCGGGAAGTAGAGCACATAGCCGCTCCTGGTGTCCGGCGGCACGAAGGGCTCGTTGAGCCACTTGGCGAAGGTCGTGCAGATATCGGCGCCGGAATTTTGCATGCCGGCGACGAACGTACTGACGGCGTTTGGGAACAGCACGTTGTCGTCGTCCAGGAACAGGATCAGCGAACCCCTGGCGGCGCGGATACCGGTGTTGCGCGCCTTGCCGAGGAAGCCGTTCTTCTGCTGGATGATCCGCCATCCTCGCTGCTCGAACTCCGGTTCGAGTTCCGCCAACAGGTTGATTGCATCGGGATCGGTGCTGCCGTCATCGACGACAATCAATTCGATGTTGGGGTAGTCCTGGCGTCGAACCGAGGCAATCGCCTGCGGCAACAGGTGCACCCGGTTGTAGTGCGCAGTGATGATCGAAACGAGCGGCCGTTGGCTCCGCCTGCGACTGGAGACCTTGCCGGGTTCGCGGGAGAATTTCGCGTGCAGCCCGCTCCAGGCTTTCTCGAGCGCTTCCCGCTTTTGCAGGGGCTTTGCCGGACGAAACGATCGGCTTTCCAGCACAGACGCAATTTTGGCCGCGATGGCGGAGGCCGACGCATCCATCAGGACGGCATCGGCCGACTTCGGATGGAGCACGTCACGAATGCTGCCGACATCTGTCGCAATGAACGGGATCTCTTCGTTAAGGCACGTCATCACTTCCAGCGGCAGCTGAGCCGCTGAGTGCGTCATCGCCACCAGAGCATGACTCTGCCGCAGGTATCTATAGATGTCAGGCTCATCTCGAATGGGCAGGAGCTTCAATTTGAACGGCCATTGCCGCGCACGCCGAACGATCATGCCACCCGAATGCTCGCCCAGGACATGACCAAACGCGCCGACTACCGTCACTGTCAGATCGGTGACGCCGCTGTCGGCCAGACGATCGAGCGCATCGCAGAACAGCGTCAGCCCATCGCGCGCCTCTGTGCCTGAAAAATGAATCACTTCGGCGGTTGGCCGATCCCGCGGCCTGTAGTGATCGACAGCGAAGTTGGAACGCCACTCCTCCGGCTCGAGGGGCGCAGCAATGTGATGGCTGGTGGGCAGCTTCCATCCCGCCTTGGCCATCCAGTCGAGCAGCGACTGGCCAGCGATGACAAGATGGTCGCACGTCTCGGCCGACCTCTTTTCCATGTGCGCGATGGTCATCTGCTCCTTGCGTTCGACCGCCCGTGAATTGGCTTCCAGCTTCCACACAAGGGGCTCATGTGCGAGCACGATGATCATAGGAGGATCGGGAAAGACACCTGTGCGCTTCGCAAGGGTGGAGAAATGCGCCAGTCCGCCTTCAAGCGCAAAATAGACGACGTCGAATGCATTCTGCTTGAGGTAGTGGTAGACGGCCAATGAGTTCTTGTCGCAGGACTCCGTGCCGCGCAGCAACTCGGGCGAGGGCGGCAACAATTCGAGCCGCACCAGGAAATTGTCGAAGCACCATTTGCCCAGCCTGACTATTTCCTGATCATCGGGCTGGCTGCCGAGCGGGCTCGGCGCCCAAAGCAGCGTCACGGTATCGCCGGTTCCGGCCAGATGCTGCGCCAGCGCGTAGGTTACCGACCCGTGATCGCCAGTCGCCGTCGAGCCGAACTCAACCTCCGAAACGACACACACATTGCGAGGCTTCTGGCTTGCCTGTCGCTTGCCCGTGGGCATGGCGCCTGCCTTGGAACCAATGCTCAATGACCCCCCCTTGTCAGCCCGCTTCGTTCGAAACAGTCTTGCCAACAGTTGGATAACACTTTGATAATCGTTTCGCGGGACTCTCAGCAGCGTACCTGCCTTTCGCGTAAACTGGTTGATGACCTCGGATGGTTGAACTTCGATCCCCAAAACATCTCGCGCGACTGGACGACCGGCCCATTGACGTGACCGATGGCGAGATCTTGTGCTTTGTCGGACTGCGCAACGAAGCCCAATTGCTGCGGCAACTTCTCGACCACTACCGCGGCCTGGGCGTCGATCGGTTCTTCTTCCTGGACAATGGCTCCACGGATGGGACCCGCGAATTGATCCTGGAGCAGCCGGACAGCCACTGCTTCCACACGGAAGGATCGCATTTCGCTGAAAACATCGATCCGCCGCGATGGATCAACACGCTCATGAATGTGTTCGGCACCGGCCATTGGTGCCTTTCGATCGACGCCGACGAACTTCTCGTCTATCCCGATTTTGAGCGGGCAAATCTCCAGCAGCTTTGCAGCTACCTCGATTCGACCGGCGTCGACGCTGTCATAGGCTCCATGATCGACATGTACGCCGATGGCCCGTTGGCCGAATACAGCTATGATGGCAAGATCCCGCTTGTTGAAGCTTCACCCTACTTCGACCCGGAGCCGGGATGGCTGCGCCCGCGCGACGGTATGTACCCACCCGAGCAGATGTTCGGTGGCGTGAGGGAACGGGTCTTCTGGCACGGCCGGTTCAAGCAAACTTTTCCCCCGTGCCTGACAAAGGTGCCGATCGTGAAATGGGGGCGCGGCACGCGTTATCACGTCGCACAGCACACGATCAGCAAGGTCCGATTCAGCGAACTGCGCGTCGCATTGCTGCACTTCAAATTCGTCTGGGGATTCCGCCAGAAATCAGCGTCGTCTCTGAGTGAAAATGCGCAGCTCAAGGAAAAGACGCTTGAGGAGCGCGCTGCCTACATGGAGGCCTTGGAGCGCAATCCAAAACTCGCGCTTCGGAACCAAAGCTCCGTCTGCTATCGGGGTGACGGCGCGCAACTCGTCGAACTCGGCTGGATGAAGACCTCGGAGCCCTTCGCCGGTTTCGTTTCGACCCTGGCCATGCAACACCAGCGCAGCGACTACGCCACCTGATGTGCTCGAACTACTGAGGGAAAATCCGGCTGATGCTTATCCGCCGTAGCGGCCGCCGCCTTCACCGTGGCCTTTGCCCTCTTCACCGCCCGCAAACTGGCCCAAACTGTTGAGAGCAAGCGCCTTGCAGGCTGTCGGAGCGTTCGGGTACCGGTGCAGATAATCCTCAAGTGCCTCGATGGTGCCGGTTTTAAGGGCCTGCTCGCAGGCAAGCTCGGCTTCCTTGACGCCAACTTCGGTCTTGGCCTGCGCCGCGTCAGAAAAAGCGACGCTCAACCCCAGCAGACTAAGTCCACCCAACAGTAGAGAATGAATCCTACGCATAACGCACCCCACCTACTCAACCCACTGAAACATTAGCGTCTGTTAACGTTTTGTCAACCATTCTTGGAAGGTTCCACCAACGTGGTTAACGCGCACGACCGATGAACGGGCTTGGCTTGCGCTCGGATCTCCCTTGCCTGGTTGGATCGACGTTTAGTCGCTGAACAGTGTCAGCGTGCGGAAGAACGCATTCGTGGGAAAACCGTTGGACGTTGCGGTGAAACGAACGGCGAGAACGATTGAAAGCAGCATCTTCCTTCGTGTGCGAAGCGTTGCCACCAAGTGATGACGCACAAATCTGTCTTCGATGCTCATCCAGCCTGAGAAGGCGATCGTTTGCTTGCCGATGTCCTGTTGCCAATCTATGGGCTGGTCGGGTCGAGCAAGGGCGAGAGCAAAATCCATCGCCGGCGCATCGGCATGAGCGATTTCGACGGATGCTTCAACCTTCCGGAAGAAGGCTGGAAAATGATGATCAAGCGATGCAGCGACTGGGCCGTCCGCATGCGGACGCAAGAACACCCCGCCGTCGTCCGGTGCGACAAGCAGCAGCGGGAGAGCCGAGACGCGGGGTGTAAGCAACCGCGCACTCCGCAGCATGTCGTAGTCGAGAATGATAGAGCCGCCGCCGACATCAGGACGGTCGGCGGCATTGTGGTCTGTGGCGGGGCGCCCAAGCAAAGTGGCAGCCGTATCGGGGCGGCCGATCGACCCAGCAATGCTGGCAAGCTTCTCTATGGCCGCATCGCTGTTCGGCTCGATGTCGCAAAGCTCCAGATACTTCCGATTGCCGGGGGTATATTTCAGGTTTTCGCGGGCACTTTCAATTTCAGACCGGTGCGCGTTCTGGGCAATGGCCAAATGATGCAGCAGGCGGGCGCCATCGGGCAGGCTCGACCTGAACGCCTCCAGGATGGGAAGCCGGTTGTCGTACCAGTTCGACGTCCGAAACATGCCATCCGGTTTCGAGCGATACCAGTATAGCGGCTTTGGAATCGTCCTGATCTTGAGACCGGCGAGAGAGGCTCGAGCAAAGAATTCCCAGTCGTGCATGGCGTAGCCCGGCTTTTCGATCAAGAACCCGATCCGCGAGAAGGCAGACCGGCGCATCATCGCATTCGCGTCACCGTAGACGTTATGGATCAGGCCGAGCGCGTCGGGACCACCCAGAGGCAGGTACTGGATCAGCCCGTCGGCGCGATCTTCGGGCACGAAATCCTCGTAGAAGATCAGTTGGAACGCAGTGCAGATGTCGGCACCCGATGTAGCCATCGCACGCACGAAATGATCGACGGCCTCCGCAAACAGCGCGTTGTCGTCGTCGACGAACAGGATCAGCTCGCCATGCGAAGCGCGGATGCCGGCATTTCGCGCCGCACCGAGGTGCTTGTGCGGTCGGCGCAGAATCTTCCACCCGCGCTGACGGAAGGTCGGTTCCAGCGTATCCAGCAATCGCCTGACTTCATCCAGGTCGCTTCCGTCGTCGACCAGAACCAGTTCCAGGTGATCATAGGTTTGCGCTTCGATCGCAGCGATTGCCTGTTTAAGATAGAGCGGCCGGTTGCGATGGGCCATGACAATAGAGACCAGGGGTGACGACCCGGCACTTTTGTCGACGCGCCAGCGCCTAGTTGGCGTCGGCAAGTTGCGCGTATCCAGCCAGGACTGCCGCCATTGGCTCAGGCTGTCGACAGGCAGTGGGCGAGGCGGGTCGTCGAGCGCCGCCGAAATGGCCTGCGCCAACGCGGCGGCGTCAGGATCGACCAGCCGCGGCTGCCTCGCCTGCGCACTCCAGCGCTCGGCGTTCGCGTCGACATTGGTCGCAACGAAAGGCAATCCCGCCTCGATGCATGCGGCAACGGTGCCGCCCGTCGATGCGGCGCGGGCGGGGATGACGGCAATCGCGCCGGCCCGCGCGACGTAGTCGAGCTTTGCGGCGGGGCTTGCGTGCGCCAACAGGTTGACCTTGAACGGCCACCGCTCGGCGCGTCTCAGCAGCAGTCCACCGCTGTGCTCGCCCATGATCTTTCCAAATGGACCGAATGCGGTGACCGTCAGCCCTTTTGGCGCCATTGGCGCTATGATGTCGAGCGCGTCGCAAAGCAGCGTCAGGCCATCGCGGAAGCGCCATCCGCCCAAGACGGCAAGTTCTCCGCCCGTCGACGATCGCGCACCGGCTGGAGCGAGACGATCCTGCAACGGCAACATCGGCGTCACGATCGCCTTCTTCACCTTCCAACCCTTCGACAACATCCAGTGTCGCAAGGCTGCGGACACACAGATGGTCCGGTTCGCCATCTCGGCGCAGTATTTCTCCATATAGGCGACGGCAATCACCTCCGTGCTGTCGAAGAACGCCTTGTCGGCTTCATGTTCCCATTCTTCCGGAGCGTGAGCGACGACCACGATCGGCGGCGCGGCAAAAGCCGCAGTCTCGACAGCCAGCAGCGTGTAGTAAGGCAGCCCGCCCTCAAGGGGCGCGTAGACCAAATCGTGGCCGGACCGTTCGAGATAATGCAGCACAGCGGCGGACCGGCTCTCGGGTGTCGTCAGCGAAGGAAGCAGCTGATCGGACTTGTCGAGAATCACCAGCCGCACCGATGCCGCCTCCAGCTCGCGGTGGCGCGGGGCCTCCTCCGTTGGAGCATCCCTGCCTGGAACCCATAGCAGGGTGACGTCGTCCCCCTCTTCGGCAAAAAGCCTGGCCAACTCGACCATGGCGCCATCTTCGCCGCCATGGTCGATCGCATTCGTCACGACGCAGACGCGGCGAGGCTTGCCTTCCTTTGACCTCCTCCGCTCCTTGCCACCAACGGCCATCCGACTTCCTCTGATCCAAATCCGCCGATTGCGCTACGCAGCACAGTCATCTGCAATGATGCCTGCGACAGGTTTACTTTTCAGTGATCATGCTTCTGCGTCATTGGTAAACCAAATCGTCAATCAGGTTCTAAAACGACTGCATAATCGATCGACTGATTCAAATTTAGCGACACGGAATATTCAATTTTTACGCCTCCCAGCTAGTCATTGACGGCATAGCAGGAGGCGCAAATGAAAACGACAATGAAGTTTCTCGGTGCGCTCGGTTTGATCGGCGCACTGGTCTCGGCAAGCTCCGCAGGAGAATTGCTGCGTCCGCGCATCAGCCTTGGCACGGCCAACGTCAAGACCATCAGTGGCGATCGCGGCGGCTATGTGATCGACTATGCCATTCGTGCGCTAAAAATGCGTCGCAGTGGCACTTTTGTGCGGTTCAACGGTTCGTGCGACTCGGCCTGCACGCTTTATCTGTCGATGCCCAAGAGCAAGGTGTGCATTACGCAGAGCGCGTCGTTCGGCTTTCACCTGCCGTATGGCGTTTCTGCGCGCGGCAATCAGGTGGCCGCAAATTTCATGATGAAAAACTACCCTGGCTGGGTTCGCGGCTGGATCGCCAAGCGTGGGGGGCTAAAGAGCTCCATCGCGACCATGACATACGCGGATGCGAGCCGCTTTCTGCCGACGTGTCCTTCCCAACAGCAGGGCATGACCGTCGCGAGCCTGAGCCCAACGCGTCTGCGCGGCGGCTGATTGCCTGCGCAGTACTGAAACGTCATGACGGCGGGCGGTCGACGGCGCCCGCCGTTCGTCAATTCATATGGCGGGTGCCCAGTTGATGGAACAGCTCACCTGGGCACAACGCCTCGCCGATTATCGCGTGGATTAACCAGTTCTCAAGAGACGTGGTTAACGCAAGCTCCATTTCATTGACTCTTTTTTAGCGCAAGCCGATTCTGCGGGTGGGGGTTTGAAGGCTGTCGGCCATTGTTTGGGGCCGAAGCGCAAACTGGCGGCGGGTAGTTTGTATGAGCATCGGCGGCAGTAGGGGGTCGGCGAGCCGACCTGAGAGCGGCCTTACGCAGTCGAAGGCGGGGACCGCTTCGGCGAAGAATGTGCGCTTCCGGCGCAGGAGCCTGCGGGTCATCTGCACGGGCCTGTTGTCGTGGCTGTTTTTGGGTGTCTACCGCGGCGCAATCATTGATCCGCAAACCACGGTTTTAGGCCTTTTGGCGGCCGTCCCCAAGGGATTGGCATCGAGCTACTATGACCTGATTGTCGTTACGTCCCTGACTGTGACGACTTTGATCCTGCTGTTCCTGGCAAAGGCGAGCCGTCTCGGCTCAGCAATCGTCGTCTTGCTCTTCTATGTTGCTATCGTGGTCTCTCTGGGCTGGGGATTTGCCAACATCAATCTCGTCAAAATGCTGGGCGAACCGTTCACGTTCCAGTGGCTGGTCTATGGCGACTTCCTGCAGAATGCCGATGCCAGGAACGCGATGGGCGACGCGCTCAACATCAAGGACTTCGCTACCCTTTCCGGGTCCGTCATCCTGGTGCTCATTCTTGGCTATGCCGCGGCCAGTTTGTGCCAGCGGCTGAGCGCCGCTGGCTACGGGGCCTTCCTGGGCGTGCTCGTTGTGTGTGTCGGCGCTGCCATCGCCGGTAGTGGACACCACGTACGTGCGGAAGCGCTGCCGGCGGCCGAGATCGACAATCCGATCCTGTATTTTGTTAAATCGGCCCTGCTCAATCCAACGCCGGTCGTGCTGACGATGAATGCCAGCACCAATGACCCGGATGTCGCCAGCGTCGGCGAGCGACCGCCGGAAACGTCGACCTTCAAGGCGCCGACGCCAAACCCAATCAAGAACGTGCTGATTTTCATGATGGAGTCGGTGCCATCCAAATACATCGAGACGTTTGGCGGCAAGTATCCGGTCACGCCGAATATGAAGAGGTATGCAAAGGACTCGATACGATTCGACAACATATATGCGCACGCACCGTCCACGCATTACTCGATATTTTCTCTGCTCACCTCGATGTACAACGACATTTCATATTATGGCATGACGGCAAGGTTTCCCTATCTGCCGCTGGACTCGATCTCCAACACCTTGTCCAAGAACAATTTCCGCACAGGGTTTTTCTGGAGCGCGGATTCCCGATTCCAACGGGTCGATGAGTTTTTCCTCAACAAGGGACTGGATGTGGTCCAGGACTACCGGGGGCAGAAATGCGGCACCCCGACCTTCAAGCTCAGCTCCGAGCAATGGAAGAACATGGATTACAACAGCGATCTTTGCACGGCGCAGTCGATCATCGACTGGATGAACAAGGACGCGGGAAAACCCTTCTTCGGCATCATGTTCACCGCGATGACCCATTATCCCTACATCACCGACAGCCCGATGTTTTCGAAGATGGCGCCTTCCTCCGATGGCAACACGCTGGTCCACTACTCGGACGACCAGAAATTCAATGCCTATCTCAACGCCCTGAAGGTCGGCGATGCAGCGCTTGGCGAGATCCTTGAATCGCTAAAGCAGTCCGGCAAGCTCGATTCGACGCTCGTGGTGATATTGGGCGATCATGGCGAGGCGTTCGGGGAGCATGGCGACTACATTCATGCCAGCGCCATCTACGAGGAAAACATCCACATCCCGCTCATCATGATCAACAAGTATCTCTTTCATGACGAGGTTGCGCACCCGGTCGGCGGCATCATCGATATCGCCCCGACGATCTTCGACATACTCGGACTTCCGCTGCCCAAGCAGTGGCAGGGGCGCAGCCTGTTCAGCGAGCAACGGCCAAACAAGACCTTCTTCTTCAATCCCTGGTCCGGTTTCCTGTTCGGCTATCGTGAGAACGACCGAAAGATCATCTTCAACGCGACCACCGGCAAGGTGGAGGAATACGACCTCAAGGCCGATGCCGACGAACGAACCAACCTCTTCAAGGTCGATACCGGCGACCGAAACGCACTGCTGCAGCCCATCGCCGGATGGGTGCAGTCGCAGAGGCAGCGTATGGCCGACCTGGTGACCGCCGCGGCGAAAGATACAGGACGGTGCTCCATCACCAGTCTGGAGGTCGACGCTGCCGGCATTAATCTCCGGGGCGCACCTCGGTTCGACGTCGTGGTCGACGGAAAGACCATCGCCGAGATCGACGTCCCGGGGAATGAAAGCGTCGCATCGACGCCCGAAGCCGCCATGGCGGAGCTGATGCAGGCGTCAACCGTGGCCAAGCCGTTCCACATCGATCTCAGCAGCGTGCCTAACCCGAAGACGATCGAGCTTCGCTACACCAACGACCTGTGGGGCGGAGACGGCAAGGCAGGTGATCGCAATCTGTACATCAAGAGCGTCAAGGTGAACGGTCAGTTGGTGCCAACCACCAGGCTGCATGTCGACGAGCAATCGCATGGCTACACCGACGACAACGGGACCGCCATGTACAGCAACGGCTCGCTATGGGTTAGCGGCCCGTTCGTCGAGGGATGTCTATAGCGTGCCGCGTGGCAGACCGTCGTCCTCGATTTGCAGCCCGTGCGCGCCGCGACAGACACTGCCCGGTCCTACCGGTTGACATCTTCGCGGGGTACTCACTAGCATGCGAAATACTGACGGTTCCAGCGTGAAGCCACTTGTCAGCGCAGGACGGACCGGGCCCGTTCTTGCGGTATGCTCGGCCGGTCGACGCCCGCTTGGGAAGCGAACATTGAATGCGACCGCTCAGCATGACGAACAGGACCGGATTGCCATTTGAGTCAGCGAGCTGGGCGAGGCGCCATCGACTTGCCATCTCGCTTGCGCCCGTCCTGGCCATTTGGTGCCAGATGGCGCTTTGCGGAGCCGCGCACGCAGCTGGTCCCAAAGACAGCGGCCCTGCAGATGCCGTTGCCGTTCCCACGGCTTTCCAACTTCAGCTTGTTTATGCTGACCGCACGTGGATATGGGAAAACGGAGCGGCCTATTTCGGACAGAAGGATCGACCGGTCCGGGCCTGGACCTCCGAGCAAGACACGGCTTCTGTCGGCGAAGGCAGATGGCATCTGAGCAACGATGGCAAGATGTGCATGGATCTCGTCTGGCGGTCCAAGACCTACGCCGCAGCGCCGATCCGCACGTGTTTCAGCCACCGCTTCCGGAGTGGGATCCTCGAACAGCGCAAGGATCCGGACGGTCTCTGGTACAGTTTCCGGCACTCTCCGGGAGACCCTTCCGACGAGCAACGAAAATTCGAGGAAGGCGATACAAAGGGCGGGCAGTTCGACAAGATCCGTACCTCGATCGATTCCAAAAGTTGAGGCTCGCTGAGAAGCTGTCACCCACCTCAATGAGCCACGTCCCCGATAAGCGACAAAGAGGGACGACTACCAGCTTTGAGAGCTGGTGATGTCCTCCGATGCATTTGGCATTCCTGGCGCAGTGGACCGGCGGCGCCTCGCCATCGGCATCGGAATTGTGAACGCGGTGGCCTCCAGTCCGAAGAACGGGGCGGCTGTCCTGACGATGGTATCGATGTCGGAAAGTTCCGGCACGAAGCCCAGGTGTTCGCGCGCTTTGATCGGGTCGGCATAGAGCTCCGCCGGGTCTCCCGGGCGCCCGGGCCTGAAGACGGCCGGAACCGATTTTGACGTCATCCGGGTCACCGCCTGGAGAATCTCCTTGATCGATACCCCGCGTCCGGTGCCGAGATTGACGGACAGGTTTTCGCCACCCGCCTCCAGATACATGAGAGCCCTCAGATGCGCGCGGGCGAGATCGCTGACATGGATGTAGTCGCGCACACAAGTGCCATCCGCCGTGTCATAATCCGCGCCGAAAACCTCGATCTCGTCGATGATGCCGGATGCGGCCATAAGCACTCGCGGGATCAGGTGCGTTTCAGGCGAGTGCCACTCACCGAGCTCGCCGTCGGGATCGGCGCCGCAGGCGTTGAAATAACGCAGGATCGCATATTTCATTCCGTAGGCGCTGGCGTAGTCGCTGATGATCTGCTCGCCCATCAGCTTGGTTCGCCCATAGGGGCTGATTGGATTTTGCGCCGAGGTCTCTCGAATGGGCAGTGTTTCGGGCACGCCGTATGTCGCGCAGCTGCTTGAAAAGATAATGTTTTCGATAGAACTCGAGCGTGCCGCATCAAGCACCGCGATGGTACCCGACACATTGGTCGAATAATACTCTGCGGGCTCGTGAACAGACTCGCCCACATAAGCCAGCGCAGCAAAGTGGATGATCGCTTGCGGCTGGTAGGTGCTGATCGCCTGCTGTAGCGCCTCCCGGTCCCGGATATCGCCGACAACAAGCGGCCCCCAGGCAACGGATCTCTCATTGCCACGGCTCAGATTGTCAAAAACGACGGGCAGGTAGCCGGCAGCTGACAACAGCTTGCAGGTGTGGCTGCCGATGTAACCGGCCCCACCCGTCACCAGGATTGCCGGGCGGCTCATTACATCGCAGCTTCTTTGACGCGCCGGTTCGGGTAGAGAAGGGCGTCAAAATACGCCGTGGTGTGCGCGAGCCCCTGGCTCAGGCTGATCTTTGGCTCCCAGCCAAGATTTTCCCGGGCAAATGAGATGTCCGGCCGACGCTGCTTGGGATCGTCGACCGGCAGCGGCCGATGCACGATCTTCGAACGTGAGTTGGTGTATTCGAGCACCTGTGTCGCCAGTTCCAGAATGGTGAATTCGGCAGGGTTGCCGAGATTGACCGGGTGCTGCGGTGCGCTCGGTGCGTTCATCAACTGGATAAAACCTTCGATGAGGTCGTCCGCGTAGCAGAATGAACGGGTCTGCCGGCCGCTGCCGTAGACGGTCAGGTCGTCACCGCGCAAAGCCTGGACGATGAAGTTCGACACGACGCGGCCATCGTCTGGTTGCATGCGGCGGCCATAGGTGTTGAAGATCCGTGCGACGCGGACATCGAGGCTATACGTTCTCGAATAATCAAAGAACAGCGTCTCGGCCGAACGCTTGCCCTCATCATAGCAGGATCGCGGACCGTGCGGGTTGACGTTGCCGAAGTAGCCTTCCGGCTGCGGATGTACCAGGGGGTCGCCGTAGACTTCGGACGTCGAAGCCTGAAATATCTTCGCATTGTTCCGCCGCGCGAGTTCGAGCAGGTTCAGCGAACCAAGCACGCTTGTCTTGAACGTATGGATCGGATTTGCCTGGTAATGCGGCGGGGACGCCGGACAGGCGAGATTGTAGATTTCATCGACCTGGAGATCCAAGGGCAGTGGGTCGACGATGTCGTGCTCGATGCACGTAAATCGCGGATCGCGCATGAGGGCGTTGAGATTGTATCTTTTGCCGGTGTGGAAATTGTCCAACACGACAACGTCGTAACCATCCCGCAAAAGACGCTCGCACAGATGCGAACCCAGGAATCCTGCCCCACCGGCAACCAGCGCGCGACCCCGATTGGAATTCGCGCCCCTTCGGGTGTTCCCGGCCCCGAGTTTCAGAACATTGACAGTTCTACCCATACTCCACCCCTTCGCCCTTACGCACTGCGCACACTACTGCCGGCCATAGCGTTGCCGGGCGACGTTCCTGAGAACGTCACAAACCTTCCGCTCCCGCGGAATCGTCCACTCCTGTTGTCTGTCGATTGCTTTTTGAGTTGCTGGGCGGTGCTACGCGGCTATTAGCTGCCGTTCAGCATCCGATACGCCCCGAAACCGCGGTCACGCGCCTGATGCCACCATCGCCCATTGCTCGCCCAAATTGCACATCCCAACGTTTCGAAAATATACCTGTGCAAAACATAGTCAACTAAATTAGCGAATCGTTAACCGTGTTCATTCGGGAGTGGTTAATCGCGGGGCGGCAGCGCAGCCGCATAAAGCTGAGAATTGGGCTATAAATTTGAATGGACCACAGTAATATAAAGACCATTTTTCTGATTTTTCGACAGCCGATCGGCGGAAATTTGGTCATCAAGACACTCTCAGCTCCGCAAAAAATAGGCAGATCTAAGACTAATACTTACGTTAGCAAAACTTATACTAACGGAGGTCTAGTATTTGAAAATATCGAAAATATTCGTACATGGGACCTTGTCAATAAAATCTTACAAGCTAATGCGGTTGGTTCCCAAAGCGTGCCGAACCCCCGCCAGGTCAGCCCTCAACTGCCCGACGAGATCTTGCGCGACGAGGCGGGCGTAATCGCGACCGATCGCCCGGGACGCCTATCTCTTTCACCGGCGGCCCGGGCTTGACGCACACAACCGCTCTCCGCAGCCGCAGCGCCTTCATTGGCAGATGCAGCATACCCCAATAACCCGGTCCATTCTGAAGCGATCCGCGTATGGTTTGCGGATGTCGGAAGCAGAGATCCAGTCGAAGCCGCGCGAAAACGGTCGTCGTCCCTTCTGTCGAACGCCTTAGAAGCTGCGGTTGGGTCCGTGGAAAGCGGCAGAACATGAAGGAACGGGAAGGTGGCTGATCCCGCCTAGAATTACTGGCCCGCTGCCTCACAGTGACGGGCTTTTTGTGTTTTGGCCGGAGCCCGGTGCCGTCAACCCCCCACTGCTTTAAGTTAACTTCCGAACCTCTTCGTTCGTGCAATAAGTGCGTCGTAGGTTTTTACAGTTAAATTCTAATTGCATCTTTGGCCGCGCTTTTCATCGGCAACCCTGATCAGATGGGCTCGCTGGTGCGCATAGTGACCTCGCGCTCTGTCGCTTCCCGCGCCGCCCTGATCGGCATTGTCGCGTGGCCGATGTGGGTAGCCGTCACGGTATCGCCGTCCATTTCCTCAACGTGGTATTTCGGCACTTGTGTTCCTAAGCGTCTAGCTCGATAGGCTGATCGTGATCCGGATCGGAATGATACGCGACTTGGCGAAAATCGCGCATGTCGATCTGTTGGCCGCAAACAGGGCAAGGATGAAATGATCGAGCTCGCTCGCAAGCGGGCCGTCATGTCGGTGACCGATTATTGGTCTGCCGAGATCCGAAAGCCTGGTCATTGTTTCCGCAGCGCCTTGGCTTCCCGCTCGAACGTCTCGCGTTGATTGCCGTGCTTCGCAATCAACTCTTTGACCTGCTGGGGTGTGATGCCGGTCTTTGTTGCGAAATATTCAACTTCATAATCCTCGTCGGCTGAGACACGGTCCCGATCGCGGAAATCCCGCTTGCTCTTGTCATCGGCCATATCGTTTCCTCCTTCGCTCATCCCGCAACGTCGAGTTGACGTGTTTTGTTGCACCAAAAGCCGATTTCCGGTTTCGGAACCATTTCAGCACAAGCTAATTGAATCGCGGGGTGCGGGTGAGTTCATGCGTCTAAAGTTCGTCGAGCCTTTGCTGCCGACCCTGGTCGAGAAGCCTCCCGAAGGCGACGAATGGATTCACGAAGTCAAGTTCGACGGCTACCGCAGTCAAATCATCATCGATCATGACGTGCGCATCTTCACGCGCAACGGCCACAATTGGACGGCAAAATACAGGGATCTGGCCGGTGCCGCAAAACGCCTTGGCGTCGAGAATGCCATCATTGACGGCGAAATAGTCGTACTCAACGAAGCCGGCCTTTCGGACTATCAGGCGCTGCGCAAAGCCATCACCAGCCGCCAGCATGATCTCTACTTCGTCGCCTTCGATCTCCTCCACTTGAACGGTCACGATCTGCGGGACATGGATCTCGAAGACCGACGCGAAATCCTGGAAGGCCTCATCTTGCCTGATGACCGCATCCAGTTCAGCCAAGCGCTGCCCGGAGACGCTAAAGCCATATTCCACCTGATCGATGAAGCCGGCCTTGAGGGCATGGTATCGAAGCGACGTGACAGCAAATACCGCAGCGGCCGGTCGACAGCCTGGCTGAAGATCAAGAGCTACATGGTGGAAGAATACGACTTGCTCGGAGTCGAGCGGGAACCCGGTAAGCCGGCCTTTGCGCTGATGGCCGATCGGAAGACCGGGGAGTATGTCGGCTCAGCGTTCATCAACTCCAGCCGGGCAATCCGCGAACGGCTATGGAAGCGCGTCCAGGAGCACGCCGGGCCGGCACCGAAGGGGATGAAGCGGCCGGCGACACAGTGGGTTAAGCCCGGCATCATCGGACGAGTGAAGCACTTGCGCGGCGAGGAAGATTTGCGGCACGCTTCTCTGCAGGATTTGCGGGAGGATGACACAGATGCCCGTGGCTAAGAAGGATCAGGAGCGCGCCACCTATGCCTGGATGTATGGCGCGCAGGCGCAGAAGGATGGCAAGGAGCGCGCGGTGCCGCCTTACTGGCAGGAGCATGCCGATGCCTGGCTACAAGGCTTTGACGGTGTGCCGATGGCCGGTTTGGGCAAGAGCAAGACGGTCAGCGACGAAGCCGGTTACTCGGCTTACCTAGTCAGCTTCTGTGTGACCTTTTTGCCGCCCTAACCTGAAATCAGCGAAGTAATTCTGATACCCTGTAGCATGTTACCGCCGTTCAGGGCACGTAATCCGCATGGGAAGGCTAGAAAATCTTGACGGTCTGCGCGGCTTTGCTGCGCTGTTGGTGGTCGCCGGCCACGTGTGCAATGTGCTCGGCTTCCTTCCTGGAGTTTTCGGCGACGGTGGTGCGCAGGTCGGGGTTCAACTTTTCTTCTGCCTTTCCGGTTTTCTTATGGGAATGCTGTACCTGAACTTGCCGTTCAGCGGGGCGGAAGTGACTGGCTTTTACAGACGTCGGATCGCTCGGGTGTTTCCGATGTATCTCGCGGTAGTTTTGGCTTCGTTCGTCCTAATGAACTTCACGGGAACCCCTGTTCTTTATGCCGTCGACCACTCCAACCTGGCAGCCCACCTGACCTTCTTTCAGGCGACGAGCGTCTTGTGGACGGTCCCGATCGAGGTTCAATTCTACGCTCTTTTCGGCCTCATCTGGCTGATGTTCTCGATCAACAGGCTAGCATCGATCCTAATGCTGCTAACGGCGATCCCCCTGCTGGTGATAATGTCCGATACCTTCGGCGGGCGGCTCTTTTTCGTCTCGTACTTTATGGTCGGGCTTGGCGTTTCGCTGCTGCCGCGCACGTCATCAAACGCCAGCTTTGCCGTAGCCGTCGCCCTATTTTTTGCCGCAATGCCAGCAGTGTCGAAACGACTCGGCATAGACTTTTTCGATTTCTGGAAATCCCCTCTGAATTTCGCTGCAGTCGCCCTTCTCGTACAAACCGCAATCTCGGCCCCCTTGGCAACCAGGACGCTTGGCAGCCGCCCCGCGCGTTACTTAGGCGAAATATCCTATTCGATCTATCTGCTGCACTGGCCTGTCATGGCGCAGTTGACACGCTGGATCAGCTACGCGGAACATCCTGCCCTCTACACTTCATTGGTCCTCGCCGGTACGCTCGTGGCAGCTACATTGACCTACTACGGCATCGAAAAGCCGGCGCGACGGTTGATCATGACGAGAACAGAACGCCACACCAATCAGGTTGTGGCGATAACATGATGAGATTTGATGAGCTTCTGCGGAATCTCGACAAGAGCACTATGGTCGGCGTCGAGATCGGCCCTTTCTATAGTCCCGTTGCGCCGAAGGCCCACGGCTGGAAAACAACGGTAATCGATTTTCAGGATGGGGAAGCGTTGCGCGCAGCGGCCCGCAATCACAAAGTCGAAGCCATACGCAAGCGAGCCGATCAAATTGAAGATGTCGACATCGTCTGGTCAGGCGAGCCGCTAGATACATTAGCACTCTCTAGAAAGCCGGGCGGCTACGACTTTTTCATTGCCAGCCACGTCATTGAACACACGCCCGATTTGGTCAGCTTCTTGCAACAGGTATCACGCCTTCTGCGGCCAGGGGGCATTGTCTCTCTCGCCGTACCTGACATGCGCAAGTGCTTCGATGTCCTGAAGCCGGCGACCGGCATCCGCGAAGTGCTGACGGCCTACCGAGAGAAGCGGACCCGCCACACACCGGAAACTCTCTTTGAGGCCCGCGCCTGCTCCGTTAACAGAAACAGCGTCGGCTCTTGGCTTGCAGGGTCGAAGGCGCCGCTGAGCTTTACCGGGAATTTTGACCATGCGTGGGGATGTTATCAGGCCGACATCGCCAATCTCGATGGCCCCTATGTCGATGCTCACGCCTGGTTCTTCACTCCGGCTTCATTCGAATTGCTGGTCCTTGAACTGCGCCAAATGGGCCTGATCAGCCTGGCTATTACAAGTCTCGAGGAAAGCCACGGATCCGAGTTCATCGTCCAGCTTAAGGTCGCGCCGGTTGCGAAGATGTCATCGGCTGATTTCGATGCCAAGCGGTTGGAACTGTCGCAACGGCAGATCGCGGAGGTGGCTCAAGAACTGTTTGGCAGCGGCAATCCGCCTATGCCGGCGAGGACCATCTATATCGAGGTACCCGTCTATATCGAGGTACCCGTCCATATCGAGGTACCCGTGCATCCACCGATCCTGTCAACAAAAGCTGTGGCGCTGCTTCTGGCAAGCCGCGTCAAGCGAAAGGCCCTGTCGTTGGTTGGAATGGCCTAGTTGATGAGGCCGTGGGTGCGCAGAGCGTCCTCAATCGACCCTCGCGGCCGACTTCGGTCAGATAGACCTGAATCGTGGTGCCGGTGTTGACGGCCTTCAGTGCCGTCCGCGTCGCCACAAACGTCACGCCGACGGGACCGGTAGCTCCTGTCGGTCCTGTGGGGCCGGTTGCGCCCGTCAAGGGTTGCGGGGCGGTCGGCAATCCAGCGCGCGAGCGCTAATCTGGCATCGCTACTCGGGCAGCCCAGCCAGCCGAAGGCTCTCTACGATGAAGTCGCGATCCTGCTGATTTCTATATGGGTCGATTTCGACATACCGGCTGATCGTTATATCGGGCATTGCCGATATGAGCTTCTCAACCTCCGCCTTCGCCTCACCCAGGTGACCGAGGCGCGCATGGCACATCGCTAGGTCGCCATGAATGTACCAAAATGGATGGATCTGCCGAGAAAATGCCAAGATCGCTTCTTGATATCGTCGCAGCATTAGTAGAGCCATGCCCTTGATTTCCCAATGCCATGTAGCCGGAATTGGATCGCGCTGAAGCAACTCATCCATCGTCTTGAGCGCTATGGCGAAGTCACCGTTTCGCAAGAGCAACTCTGCCTGATACGCGACGGCGACAGAATTGGCCGGATTTAGGCTGATGGCCCGTTCCAGATGAGACGCTGCCAACTCGTATTGCCCTTTGAGAATCAGGGCCATTCCGAGTAGCGCATGCCCTATGGAATCACCTTCATCCAAAGCGATGGCGGTTCGAGAGGCCGCCGCCATTTCGTCGAGCGTATTCGCTTGCGCGTTTTCGAGGTACTGCACGTAGAACGTCGCGGCTCGCATAGCATAAGCAACGGCGTATTCAGCATCTAGCTGGAGAGCCCTCTCTACAAATGGCATTGCTCGTGCAGCATCATGCAGGGCAACATACTTTTTTGCCAATTGAACGCATTCATAGGCCGCCAGGCTCGGGAGATTCCGCTTGCTCGCATCATTGGCAATGGCCAATTGAAGGCGCGATTCGAGCGTGACAACGATGGTTCGGACAACTTCGTCTTGGACGACGAAGATATCTTCAACTTCGCGATCATAGCGTTCGGCCCAAAGTTCCTGACCAGTAGTGCTGTGGATAAGTTGTGCCGCCACGCGGACCCGTTTGCCGATGCGCCTCACGCCGCCAGCTACGATATATTCGACATTCAGTGCCTTTCCGATCTCCTGAGTACCAACGTCCTTACCCTTGAACGAGAACGATGAATTCCGGGCAATCACGAACAGGTTTCTGAAGCGCGAAAGTTCGGTCAGAATGTCTTCCGCGATGCCTTCAGCAAAATAATCCTGCTCCGGATCTCCTCCCATGTTGGAGAAAGGCAGCACGGCTATGCTGCCTTTGGTCCGCGTTTCCGAAGCGCGCGCGCTGGCGGCGCCCTTGGGCAACGTGCTGTCCAAAAGGACATTGTAGACCTGTATCGGTTGCTCGATATTCTTAAGGCTGTGCTCGCCGGTATCTTCGAATGCCAATTCGAGCTTGTTGCCGACATTTTCCCGAACAGAAGCGGACACCGACACGCCACCGGGCTTGGCGATAGCCTCGATCCGCGCGGCGATGTTCACGCCGTCACCGAAAATGTCATCGCCCTCTACTATGACGTCGCCAAGATTAATGCCGATGCGAAATTGAATTGAGGGAGTGGAGACGAGATTTCGCTCAACCATCGCTCGCTGGATCGCCGCTGCGCATTCGACCGCACCCACTACACTTGGAAATTCGACCAGCGCTCCGTCGCCCATCATCTTTACAATGCGGCCGTGACGCGCGGTGACAGCGGGGTTGAAAGTTTCTCGCCAAACCTCCCGCAGCGCCGCCACTGTTCCGGCCTCGTCGGTTCCGATCATGCTGGAGTACCCGACAACGTCGGCTGCTAGAATGGCCGAAAGCCGGCGGGTCGTCTGCTGTTCCACCATACCGGTCCCACAGTCGATGGGCTGAGGAATGCTAGACTGTACGAGCTATTCTTAGTGTCCGGAAGGGGGGTGCAAAGCCCTAGCGCGAATAGGCCGAGGCGCCTGACAGCCAAGCAATACCCCTTCTCAATAAGGCGACCGACGTCAGCAACAGGAAGCTGATGGCCGAACTCCCAACCCCTTGGTTCAGTAGCGCGACGTTGAGCCTTCTCAGTTGGTGCGAAATGCACAGTCGCCACTATCGAAGTGGCCATTCGGTTACTCCTCCGGAAATGGGTGCTGGAGATTGCCAGTCCTGAGACCCGATAACGCATAAAATCTTGGCCATTTGTTCTTGCCGCCACACCCCGCCAATTATTTTCTTAAACATCACGGTGGCGGTGAGGCGTCCACCCGCCCCATTTACTTTCAAACTGGGCTTGATTGCGCTGCCAGAGCTCGGCGTATTCCGCCTGTGGGAGCTTGGTGAAGCTTGCCCCACCAATATGGTGAACGAAGGCGTCTTCGGCACAGATTGTGCGCAAGCCCTTTTCATGAATGCGGCGTGAATAATCGTCGTCCTCGAATAGCCCCAGCCCGAATGCCTCGTCGAGTGGTCCCACAGCCTCCATCGTGTCACGACGCATCGCGACGCAGAACATCGCTAACATTGGAATGTCGAAGGATTGACCGGCGTGACGAGCCGCATTCTTATCTGCAAACGCCTCCATGCCTTCCGTGTCTACATAATCCACCGAGATTTTCGCTTCGTTGCCGATCTCGTTGGTGACAGGACCGACAAGGCCGACAGATGGATTTTCCAGGTGACGAATGAGGGGGTCGAGCCATCCCTTCGGCACGAGGGTGTCGTTATTCAGAAGAACGAGTACGTCGCCAGTCGCTATACGTAGGCCTTGATTGTTTGCGGCAGCGAACCCGCGGTTATCCCGATTGAGCTCGATCCTGACGGGCAGCTCCAAGCCGGATAGTTGTCGTAGGTAAGACTGCGTTCCGTCTTCCGATGCGTTGTCGACCACGATGATCTCGTAATTCGGGTAAGTGGTATTCCGGATCAGGCTGTCGATGCAGGCCTTAGTGAGATCGATGTTGTTGTACGCAACAACAATGATTGACACCACTGGAAAGCCGTGACGGAGGGCCGTGAGCGTGGCGTCCACCCGCTCGGACCAGTCATTAGCTTTCGCCAGTTCCCGTCGGCGGCGGGACAGTGCCTGGTCACTATCGGCAAGCGCTGCTTCTATGGCCTGCACTGTCTCATCAGGAGTGGCCGCGAATGAGAGATAGTCCTTGTAGACTTGGAGTTCAGCAGTCGGCGTCGCGATTACAGGCTTTCCGGCGCTCATGTATTCATAGAACTTCACCGGGTCGACCGCATGCGTGACGTTGTAAACCCGGAACGGAATCAAACATGCGTCGAACCAGTAGAGGTATTGAGGCATCTCACTATAGGGACGCAGTCCAAGCAGATGCACATTTGGAAGGCTGTCGAGGCCGGCCAGGTCAGTGGAGAAATCATCGCCGATCAAAACGAAGGACCAATCGGGACGCTGGCGGGCCACGGCAGCGATTAGCTCGAAATCGAGCCATTCGGCGAGCGCACCATAGTAGCCGATGATCGGAGCCTTCATGCTTGCCAAGAGATCATTCGGAACGCACCGCTCTTGGAAGAACGCGTAGTCCACCCCATTGCGAACGACGGCGCAACGGCGCGCCTTGGCTTGCCACTTATCCTGTAGCAGGGCGGCTGTGACGGTCACGAGGTCGGCTTCACGAACCAGCGTCTCCTCGTCATGGAGGAGGTCGCGGCCGATGTTCGGGAAATTGTCCCACTCGTCCATGCAATCGTACTGCACGTGCCACCCGCGGGACGTCCGCAACGCAAGTGCTAGCGGCGTCCAGTATGTGAGGTGGACGACGGTGACCGCAGTTTTAATCCTGAGATCGCGCGCGAGCGCCGACATCGCTTCCCCGAAGGCTGTCTGATTCCCACGGCTCATAGATTTGCTGTAGAAATCCTGCACTCCGTCGGCTCGCAATGAGACCTCGAAGACGCCGTTCGCAACCTCCATGAGGTCGTAATCCCGGCCCGATGGAGGCGTGCGCGAGGGTACGATATAGAACACGCGGTAGCCGCGGGCAGCGAGGTTCGACATTAGCTGCTGAGGACGCTGGTAACGCGCTGACCAAGCGATGTTGGCGAAGCATACTATGTCTAGGAGACCGGCGTGCTCCGCTCCTGGCGCGGGCGCGCCCGGTGTCCCGGCCCTGGCAACACTTGGAGCCATGACGGCCCGCGGTTGACCACCGGCGCGATTTACGAGCGTCAGGAGTGGCGAGGAATTCGCCCGGGATAATATCCTGAAACGTAGACGACGCGGAAGGAGGACCTTTCCGATGCCCCGGAGCCAGGGCCATCTACGCCGGATCAGGATGATCAGGTCAGCCAGGAGAATGCGGAAGCTGGTACGTCGCCGCTCGTACTCGCCGGCTAGGACTTGTATCTCGCCCTGCAGCCAGGCGATACCATCATCGCGCGCCTGGAGGAGAGTTCGCAGTGTCGCGATCTCCTCGTCTTTGGCGGAATTGCTCCACTCCTGGCCTTGTGTTGCATTGGCAAGGAACTCGCTAATCTCCTTTACGGGTTTGCGACCGACCCGAAACTCCTCAGCTAGCGCCCGGATCTGCCGCGAGTGATCAAGGGCAGCCAGGTTGGCGGCTGCGAGAAGCTCGGCGACTTTGACCCGTTCGACATTGGTGGCATGACGTTCAGCCGATAGTGAGTCGCTGAGCCGCGCCACCTCATCAGCCAAGGCCGTGCGGATACGCTCGGTCTCAAGGCTTCGTGTGTTCGCCGCCCCGACTTCCTCCGACAGTTCAACTATTCGACGCTTGGTCGCCGAATGAACCACTTCGGCTTCCGCGTGTTCGATCCTGACGTCGCTGAGTTCCCTGGCCAGCCTGGCGACCTCGACGTTCCAACGCGCGCGTTCGTCGATGAAGCTCCTGGCCCGCGCCTCGTCCTCAGTTCGATCTGCCTACGCGCGATCGGGGCGGACGGACAATGCTCGAACGTGAGGTCACTGAGGCGAAATTCACGCTCGGCGATACGTTGTGTTCGGGCATAAACGAGAAGGATTTGCTCGCCTGCCCAATACGTCGGCTCCATCGCTCGAGCGTCGACAACTTTCGAGGTAGCCAGCACTAGTTCCCCGCCTGCAAGCGTTGCCGGGATGTTCGAGGGATCGAACGTACTTTTGTGCTCGTCTAACCTCAAATACTCTCGGAAGGGGACGAGGATCACAAGAGCTTCGGTTGCCATTTCCCCGAGACGCTCGAGGACGGCCACGGGATCGTCGAAGTGCTCAAGGGTGTTGGAGGAGACAACCACATCGAAACGCTCATTGAACAGTTCGCGAAAAAGGTCGACCCGCAAAAAATGCGGCTTGCTAAATGTCGCGCGCGCCGAGGCAATCGCGGGTTCGGCGAAATCGATCCCTGTGACCGGGCCTGGGAACACTTGAGCCAGGAGGTCCGTACCGTCGCCCAGAGCGCCCCCCAATCGCAGATCGTCCAGCGCTCATCACGCAGCGAACGGGTCAGCCATTCCGGCAGATGATCGAGAATGATCCGGCCAAAGAAAACCGACTGCTCCCGACCTCGATTGACAACCCAGTCGGTTTCGAAGCGGCGCGACCAATAGGTCTCACTATTCATGGGAGCGTGTGGCTTCTGTCCTGCCTCTTTACGCGACGACATCAGAGCTCCTGATCCCACGCTGGCGGCGCCAGTGTTCCCCAATGAGGGAGATACGCTAAGATACCGGTTGAACGCAATTGCCGGTGGAAGCAGGCTACGCCGAAATTCAGTATGACAGGATGGAGAAAGCTTAGCATGCCGATAGAAGGCGCTATGACTAACGACGACAAAGCGCGCGTCGCGGAGCGCTGGTCTGATATAAGCAGCGGATCTGACGAGTTCTCGGCGAATGTCCTACTGGCTTGCTGTCCCAGCCGTCATGGCGCGTCACCAGCGTCGCGCTTGCGCCGGCGGGAATTATGGGTCGTGGGTAGAGTATTGCCTTGGGTCATTCGCCCCGCAAGGTCACGAGCTTCGCATGCTTAGCATCGGCTGCGGTTACGGCGACCTTGAGCGGCACTTCATGCGAATTGACGCCAGTATAATGTGCGATGCGTTCGATATCGCGCCAGCGGCAATCCAGGGTGCAATATTGGCAGCACGTCAAGAAGGGTTCACCGGCATCCACTATCGCTGCGCAGACATCGAAACGGCGGGCCTAGAGCAGGGAGTGTATGATGCCGCTTGGTTCAACGGATCGCTTCACCATATCCAAGCGCTTGAGCGCGTGCTCGAACGTGTCCACAATAGCCTCAAGCCGGGTGGTCTGCTGTTCGTCAACGAGTATGTCGGAGCGAACCATTTCGGCTTTCCGCCTGCCCAACGGGAGGCGATCTCACATGCGTTCCATTTGATCCCGCACCAATATCGACGGAGTTTTATCCCTGCGAACCTTGGTCAAGTGGCGACTCAAGCACCCATACCGGATCCAGCCGAGGTTCGGCGTGTCGATCCGTCGGAAGCTATTCGGTCGCAGGACATCGTTTCCGCTATCGCAGACAATTTCGACATCATCGCAATTAATGCGTGTGGCGGGACAATTATGCAGTTTCTGCTTAGTGGCATCGCCGGAAACTTCCGCGAAGACGATGCGTCCTCCATGCTGGTTCTCGACATAGGGCGATCTTGCCTAGAAAGACTAGGAGTTCGAGACAGAACAGGTTGCGAACACACTGCTACGGTTTTTGCAACGCAACGCTACGGTATGCACCGGACAGCGTAGCAGGAACGTATTTGGGAGCGGCTCAACGCCGTTACAGACAAGGATTTCGCAGTACCAAAAGGGAAGGGCAGGGACGGCCGCAACCGAATTTCAAGACCGGTGCCCAAAACCGATGTTCACGGGAGTTGGAAGCAGACCGTCCGACAACAGTAGCCTCGCGCGAGCCGACCACCGGGAGCGACCAAGAAATCCCATCAGCTCGGCTCCCCACCACGGCAGTTTTCGGCAAAACGGACGGAATCAACACCCAGCATCCGCCAATGTTCGCAGGCGTATATTCGACGCACATTCGACGTAAGGAAAAAAGGTAGGCTAAGTGCCTGAAAGATCTGGTACGCCCAAGGGGAATCGAACCCCTGTTACCGCCGTGAAAGGGCGGTGTCCTAACCGCTAGACGATGGGCGCGCTCAGACGAAGCGGCTTATAATTGCGTTGTTGCCAACCGGCAACCCATCAGCCGCCAGATGCGGAAACTTTTTTCAAGAGGGGCAAGAAAAGCCAGTTTGGTGAGCCAGCGCAGGTTTCTGGCCTCGCGTCGTTGCACATCTTTGGATGAACGCGCCGCGCAGTCGTCATCCTATGGTCTGCGCTGCGTCGCTGCGCGCCTTGCTTCGCCATAGGATGACGAAGTCGCGGGTGCCTCGGCTAATCTCGAACGTCGCTGATAGCTAATCGGAAAAAACGGCGGGCTGCTAACAGCCCCTCGGCCCGTTTGCCGAATGGGGATGCTACCCCCGCCGGCGGCAGCGCCAATTCCAGTCGCGCTCGGGGCCGACGTCGACGTGAACGGATTCGGTATGGCAGTAGGTGCCGACGCCGCCGCGGCCGGGCATGGTTCGGATGTAGCTCGCCAGTTCCCATTTGGAGACGCCGGGAACCTGGATGTCGGCGGCGGCGCAATACATGTGCAGCGAATTCTTGGCGCCGTTGGCGCGGCGGTTGCGGGCCGGGTCGCGGTAGCCTGATGTGACCATCATCTTGCGGCCGTAATGGCCTTCGATGGTCTTCAGCACCCGCACCAGCGACGGCTTCAGGCAGGCGACGTCGACGCTCTCGTTTTGCTTCAACAGGCCGTTGGGCGCCAACCGGGCGAGGCCGGCGGCGGAAGCCACCTGATAGGCGCCGCCCGAACCCTCGTCCTCGTTCAGGTCGACGTCGCTTTCATCGTCGAGGCCGGATTTGCGCTTGATCTCGAACAGCGCCGTCTGGCGCACGCCGGGCAGCGCATCGCTGCCGGTGATGTGGTTGCTCTCGTTGCCAAGCGAGGCAAGCTGCAAGGGCTTGTCGGCCGAACTGGCTGAGGCCAACGTGATGATCGGCTTTGCCGGGGCGGCCTTCTGGGCAGCAACCGCAGGCTGTTCGCCCGAGCGCGAGTTGACCAGCGGAGCAGGTGCCGCCGAGGTTGGCGTGGTGCTGAACAGTGAGGCCAGGAAGCCCTTCTTCGGCGTGTCGATCTGCTGGGGCGCGGCGGTCACGTAGACCTCGTTGGTCGCGGGTGCCGCTGCCGTCGCTTTCGGTGCGGTCACGCCGGCATCGGCGGCGGCGATCTTCTGCGCCACGGCGTCCGTTGCGGCCGCGGTCTGTGCTGACTGCTGCAGCGACTGCGGCGTCTGGCCGACAATGGTTTCGGAGCCGGCGGGAACATTGACCGGGAAGCCGGTGCCGGGCTTGGCCACCGGCACATAGGCGACCTGCTCGGGCAGTGTCGCATCGCCCGCTGCCGTCATCATCATCTGCGGCCCGGTGGATGTGACCTGCACGGTCGAATCGCCCGGCGCCGCAGGGCTGGCGCCGGAAGCCGCGGCGATGTCAGAAGCGGTCGCGTTGTAGCCAGGCATGCCGACGGACATTGTGGGGTCGCCAGCGGAGGTGCAGGACGCCAGAAGCACGGAGAAAAGCGCTGCCGCTATAGTGCGACCTTCTCTCCCCGCGAGACGCGATCCTACTGATTTCAAAACTAAATTCCCCCTCGGTGTCCGGTCGGCCTGCTATTGGTGCGGCGTGGAAACGTTCACATCCAATAACCTTGTGTTCCCAAACCGGAAACGAGACTTGTGTCAATTCTGCAAGCCTCTGAATTATTTGCTCGTTGGAGGCCAATTGAGGCTTCTTGAAGGTTGACGACACCATTTCGCCCCGTTTTGCCGGCTCGTCAACTCACCAGACATTACATTCCGTTACACACAGGCACCTGCAAAAGGTGCCGGTCGTTACACACGCACCTTCACATAGGTGCCGGGGGCATCACCCAGGGTTTTCATGTGCTTGCCCGGTTTGCGGGCCGAAACGAGGGTGTCGTCCTGGGTTTCGATCCAGTGCTGCCAGTGCGTCCACCAGGAGCCGGGATGCTCCACCGCCGAGGCGAGCCACTGGCCAAAATCGCCCGTCGGTTTGCCGCCGGTCCAGTACTGGTATTTCTTGGCTGCCGGCGGGTTGACGACACCGGCAATGTGGCCGGAACCAGCCATCACAAACTCGACATCGCCGCCGAAATATTGCGAGCCGAGAAACACCGAAAGGGCCGGCGCGATGTGATCTTCCTTCGACGCCAGGTTGTAAACCGGGATGGTGACGTCGGCCAGCGACACAGTGCGGCCGGCGAGTTCCATCACGCCACGAGTCAGATTGTTCTCAAGATAACAGTTGCGCAGGTAGAAGGAGTGGTTTGCAGCCGCCATGCGGGTGGAATCGGCGTTCCAGTAGAGCAGGTCGAAGGGCAGGGGATCCTTGCCGCGCATGTAATTGTTGATGACATAAGGCCAGATCAGGTCGCCCGAGCGCAGCATGTTGAAGGCGGTCGCCATCTTGGTGCCGTCGAGGTAGCCCTTTTCGTTCATCGATTTCTCGACCGCTGCCACCTGGTCCTCATCGACGAAGACTTTCAGGTCGCCGGCATGGGTGAAGTCGACCTGCGTGGTGAAGAAGGTCGCCGATTTGATGCGGTTGTCGCCTTCCTGTGCCAGCAGTGCGAGTGCGGCCGCCAGCAGCGTGCCGCCGACGCAATAGCCGATGGCGTTGACCTCTTTCTCGCCGGTCGCCTTCTCGATCATGTCGAGGCCGTATTGCAGGCCTTCCCGTATGTAAGCTTCCCAGCCCTTGGCGCCGTGCCGCTCGTCGGGATTGATCCAGGAGATGACGAACACGGTATGGCCTTGCTCGATCGCCCAGCGGATGAAGGACTTTTGCGGGTTGAGATCGAGGATGTAGAACTTGTTGATCCAGGGCGGGCAGATCAGCAGCGGGCGCTTGAGCACCGTCTCCGTCGTCGGATCGTACTGGATGATTTCGGCGACATCGCTGCGGCCGACCACCTTGCCGGGAGTTGTCGCGACGTTCTTGCCGATCTCGAAGGGCGAATAGTCAGCTTGTCTCAGCTTCAGGTCGCCCTTGCCGGCGGCGATGTCTTCGGCCAGCATCTTCATGCCGCGCACCAGGTTTTCGCCATTCGAGGCGACGGTTTCTCGAAACAGCTCCGGATTGGTCAGGATGAAGTTCGACGGCGAGATGGCATTGGACACCTGCTTGACGTAGAAGCTCGCCTTATGGCGGGTGTGGTCGTCGAGGCCTTCGGCGTGCTCGACCAGGTCGGCCGCCCAGCGCGAGGTGACGAGATAGGCCTGTTTGAGGAAATCGAAGAAAGCGTTGCGACCCCATTCGGGGTCTTGAAAACGCTTGTCGCCGCGCTCGGGCTTGACCGCATCGTCCGGCGCTTCGGCATTCGGGCTAACCTTCTGGATGGCGTTGCCCCAGACCGTCATGTAGCCGGCGAACAGTCGCGTCTGCGCTTCCAGCGCGCGTTGCGGGTCGGCCAGCCAATATTCGCTGAGCTTGGAAAAGGTTTTGACCATGTCGACCACGGGTTCGGCGACATGATCGCGCACCTCGCCCTTTTCGCGCGGCTCGGCCCAGGCGGAGGCGGCTTTGCCGGCCTGTTCGACCATACGCGCCATGTTCAACGCGAAGCGTTCCGGGTCTTTCACCAGATATTGCTCGACGGTCGAAGATTGATCATCTTCCGCTTTGCTCGAATCAGGTGTTTTGGACATGGCTCGCGGGGTTCCTCCCGAGGCGTTTTCTTGACATATTATCATGGGACATCTGACCGGGTCCAATGCGCTGTACCCCGGCTGCCAGGAAAACAATATGACGATTAACACCGGCAAGACCATTTTTTCGGAGGCAGGCCGCTTTTGCCGCGTCGCGGTTGCAATCGCCTGTCTGACGCCAGGGCTGCTGGCGGCAAGTGGCTGCACGAGCGCCAACACCGGCAACGGGATGAATGTCGGCCTGACCCAGGGCGCGCAGGACACCGGCTCTTATCCCAATCTCAACATCCCACCGCAGGTGGCGGCAAAGCAGCTCACCCCTGAGGAGACGCAGGCCAAGCTTGCCCAGTTGAAGGGCGAACAGCAGGGGCAAGTGGCCAAGGGCGGCGGCGGTGCCCCGTCCACCAGCCCGGCGGCGCTGAATTCGCTGGCGAAGAACCATGGCAAGGACACGCTGAAGCAGATCGAAGCCAAATGCGATCCCGCCCTCGACCCTACCTGCAAATAAAGCTATATCGCGCGCCGAAAGCGGTCTTTGCCAAAGGCGCCTAGCCAAGCCAACTGTGCTAAAGCCAATCTTAATCGTCTGGAACTGACATGGAAGAATTTCACAAGGTCCGCCGGCTTCCGCCCTACGTGTTCGAGCAGGTCAACCGGCTGAAGGCCAGCGCCCGTTCGCGCGGCGCTGACATTATCGACCTTGGCATGGGCAATCCCGACCTGCCGACTCCGAAGGCGATCGTCGACAAATTGTGCGAAGTGGTGCGAGATCCGCGCACGCATCGCTATTCCTCCTCGCGCGGCATCCCAGGTCTGCGCCGCGCCCAGGCCGCCTATTATCAGCGCCGTTTCGGCGTGAAGCTCAATCCCGACACGCAGGTGGTGGCGACGCTCGGTTCGAAGGAAGGCTTCGCCAATATGGCGCAGGCGATCACCGCGCCGGGCGACGTGATCCTGTGCCCCAACCCGACCTATCCGATCCATGCTTTCGGCTTCATCATGTCGGGCGGCGTCATCCGTTCGCTGCAGGTCGAGCCGGATGACGGCTTCATCCCGGCGCTCGAGCGCGGTGTCCGTCATTCGATCCCGAAGCCACTGGCATTGATCCTCAACTATCCGTCGAACCCGACGGCGCTGGTCGCCTCGCTCGATTTCTACAAGGACGTGGTCGCCTTCGCCAAGAAGAACGACATCATCATCCTGTCGGACCTTGCCTATTCGGAGATCTATTTCGACGGCAATCCGCCGCCTTCGGTGCTGCAGGTGCCGGGCGCCATCGATGTCTGCGTCGAGTTCACCTCGATGTCGAAGACCTTCTCCATGCCCGGCTGGCGCATGGGCTTTGCCGTCGGCAATGAGCGGCTGATCTCGGCGTTGACGCGGGTGAAGTCCTATCTCGACTACGGCGCCTTCACGCCGATCCAGGTGGCGGCGGCGCATGCGCTGAATGGCGACGGCGCCGACATCGCCGAAGTGCGCGAGGTCTATTTGAAGCGCCGCGACGTCATGGTCGACGCCTTCAGCCGCGCCGGCTGGACCATTCCGGCACCGGCTGCCTCGATGTTCGCCTGGGCGCCGATCCCGGAGCCGTTCAAGCATCTCGGCTCGCTTGAGTTTTCCAAGCTCCTGATCGAGCACGCCGACGTGGCGGTGGCGCCGGGCATCGGCTTTGGCGAGCATGGCGACGATCATGTTCGCATCGCGCTGGTCGAGAACGAGCACCGGATCCGGCAGGCGGCGCGCAACATCAAGCGCTTCCTGGCGTCCAGCGCCAAGCAGCCGAACAATGTGGTGCCGCTCGCCGCGCATCGCTAAAGTCGCCGCACATCTTATTCGAGTAGATTTTTTGAGGGGCGTCGCCGGGCATGGCTGAAGCGTTGCGTGTTGGAATTGCGGGTCTGGGTACGGTTGGCGCCTCGGTGGCGCGCGTGCTGCGCGACAAGGCAGCGGAGCTGACGCGCCAGTGCGGACGCGATGTCATCGTCACGACCGTTTCCGCGCGCGATCCCAAGCGCGACCGTGGCGTCGACCTCAGCGCCGCCAAATGGTTCGACGATCCGATCAAGATGGCGCAGGCCGCCGATATCGACGTCTTCGTCGAACTGATCGGCGGCGACGAAGGGGCAGCGCGCGCGTCGGTCAAGGCAGCACTAGAAGCCGGACGTCATGTCGTCACCGCCAACAAGGCGCTGTTGGCCAAGCACGGCGTGGCGCTTGCCGAAATCGCCGAGAAGAAGGGCGTGCTGCTCAACTACGAGGCGGCAGTTGCCGGCGGCATCCCGGTCATCAAGACGATGCGCGAGGCGATGGCCGGCAATTCGGTCACCCGCGTCTTCGGCATCCTCAACGGCACCTGCAACTACATCCTGACCCGCATGGAGGCCGAGGGCATCTCCTTCGACGAGTGCCTGAAGGACGCGCAACGGCTGGGTTATGCAGAGGCCGACCCGACCTTCGATATCGAGGGCCATGATACGGCGCACAAATTGTCGATCCTGACCAGCCTGGCCTTCGGCACCAGGATCGCGGCCAATGACATCTACATGGAAGGCATTTCCAACATCAGCCAGGCCGACATCCGCGCTGCGGGCGACCTTGGCTACCGGATAAAATTGCTCGGTGTCGCGCAGCGCACCGACAGCGGCATCGAGCAGCGCGTGCACCCGACCATGGTGCCGACCGCGTCGGTGATCGCACAGGTGCATGGCGTTACCAATGCGGTGGCCATCGAAACCGACATTTTGGGCGAACTGCTGCTCTCCGGCCCGGGCGCCGGCGGCAACGCCACCGCGTCCGCCGTGGTCGGCGATATCGCCGACATCGCAAAGAGCCGGCCGGGCTTCCAGCACGGTCCGGTGTTCGGCCTGCCGGCCAAGGAACTGCGCCCCTACAAGAAGGCGCAGATGCGCAGCCATGCCGGCGGCTATTTCATCCGGCTGACCGTGCACGACCGCATCGGCGTCTTCGCCGCGATCGCCAAGCGCATGGCCGACAACGACATTTCGCTGGAATCGATCGTCCAGCATGCCGTCAGCGGTGAGACCGACGCGCAAAAGACGGTGATCCTGGTCACCCACGAGACGACGGAAGCAGCGGTGCGCAAGGCTGTCGACGGCATCACCAAGGACGGCCACCTCACAGACAAGCCGCAGGTTATCCGCATTGAGCGCGCTGGTTAGGCCAAGTCATTTTTCTCCTTAACCGATTGATATTCCTGCTGAAAGGTGGTTCGGACGCCATAATGCTCTATCTCTTTGATTCGGAGCCGGATTGAGATTTCAGGTCGAACCCACCAGTCATGATCGGGCTCTGGCGGAGGCGTGAGCCGCGAGATCAACGCGCGTCACCAAGAGGTGGAAAAGTTGAGACTTTCCTGTTTAGCCGTCGCATATTGCCGGAAATGACAATCTGTAGACTACGCCTCCTATGACGGGCGACAAACGCCTCTTCCTCGATGTCAGGCAGTCGGCGACCGGTGTTTCCTGGGAACACCGGTTGAGCGAGCGGCAGGACATGACTGCGCTGGCCATAGCGCAGGGCCACGGCGTGCCCGACATTGTGGCTCGCGTGCTCGCCGGGCGCGGCGTCACCGCCGACCAGGCCGAGCGCTTCCTCGATCCGACGATTCGCAATCTGTTGCCGGATCCGGCTTCGCTGACCGACATGGGCAAGGCTGCGACCCGCATCGCCGAAGCGGTCATGGCCAAGGAGAAGGTGGCAATCTTCGGCGACTACGATGTCGACGGCGCCGCCTCTTCGGCGTTGCTCAAGCGCTTCCTGGCGCATTTCTCGGTGCCTTCGGAGATCTACATTCCCGACCGCATCTTCGAGGGCTACGGCCCCAATCCGGAGGCTATGCGCGAACTGGTCTCGCGCGGCGCGACGCTGATCGTCACCGTCGATTGCGGCACCAACAGCGCTGTCTCTATCGATGCCGCCAAGGCCGCAGGCGCCGATGTGGTGGTGCTCGACCACCATCAGGTCGGCGGCCCGCTGCCGGAGGCGACCGCGGTCGTCAATCCCAATCGCGAGGACGACCTTTCCGGGCAAGGCCATCTGTGCGCCGCCGGTGTCGTCTTCCTCACTCTGGTGCAGACGGCGAGGGTCCTGCGCAGCCGATTGCCCGATGCCGCGCAGCCGGACCTGTTGTCGTTGCTCGACCTGGCGGCGCTGGCCACGGTTTGCGATGTGGTGCCGCTCATCGGCGTGAACCGCGCTTTCGTCGTCAAGGGACTACAGATGGCGCGGCAGCAGAAGAATGAGGGGCTCGCCGCACTGGCGCGGGTGTCCCGCATCGGTGAGCCGATAAGCACCTTTCATCTCGCCTATCTGATTGGGCCGCGCATCAATGCCGGCGGCCGCATCGGCGATGCAGCACTTGGCAGCCGGCTGCTCGCCACCGACGATCCGGTTGAGGCCGGGACCATTGCCGAGACACTCGACCGGCTCAACCAGGAACGCCAGCAGATGGAGCTGGAGATGCTGGCAGCGGCGCGCGCCGAGGCTGACGCCGAACTTGCCGGCGGCAATGGGCCGGCCATCATCGTCACCGCCAGCACCAATTGGCATCCCGGCATTGTCGGCTTGATCGCCTCGCGGCTGAAGGACCATGCGCGGCGGCCGGCCTTCGCCATCGCCTTCAACGCCAATGGCATCGGCACCGGCTCTGGCCGTTCGGTGTCGGGCTTCGATCTCGGACGGCTGGTGCGCGCAGCCGCCGATGCCGGGCTGATCGTCAAGGGCGGCGGCCACGGCATGGCCGCCGGCATCACGGTGGAACGCGCCAAGCTCGGCGAACTCCGTGCTTTCTTCGAGGAGCGCGCGGCGGCCGAAGTGTTCCGGCTGCAGGACGAAGAAAGTCTGGCCGTCGACGGCGCGCTCGCCGCCGAGGGCGCGACGATTGCTTTGCTCGATGCACTGGAAAAGGCCGGGCCTTTCGGCGCCGGCCATGTCGCGCCGGTGTTCGCGCTGCCGCGCCATCGGCTGGCCGACGCGCGGGCCGTCGGCACCAACCACATCCGGGCTGATCTGCAGTCGGAAAGCGGCGGCCGCATCCAGGGCATCGCCTTTCGATCCGTCGATACCGCGCTGGGCGAATTCCTGTTCAAGAACAGGGGCAACACGATCCATGTAGCCGGCTCGCTGTCGGGGAATTATTGGAACGGGAACCGCACGGTGCAGTTCCGCATCACCGATGCGGCCAAAGCCTGACATTGCCGAATTGGTTTAAGCGAGAACCGTCTGCAGCCGCTTCAACTCGCTGATCTGCGCCATCGTCGCCTGGTAACCGACGCTGATCGCCTCATCCGCGCGGTGGAATTCGGTCAAGCCGATATGGCTGAGTTTCGGTTGGAGCGACATGTCGGGCGGATCGCCCGCCAGCCTTGCGCGTGAAATCCGGTCCTGGATGATGTTGAAGGCTTCGACCATGACGCCGGTGATGCCGAGACGGCTCTGGTGCGGCTGGTGGTTCGGGTCGGCCTGGCCTGGACGGGGCGCGTCCTTCTCGATGAGCAGTTCCCCGGCGCTGTGCTTGATGACGGCGGCGCGGCCGAACAGATCGTAGTGAAGGTTGACCGCGACGACCAGCGGCTGCTCGTAGGCGCGGCAGACCGAGACCGGAACGGGGTTGACCAGCGCGCCGTCGACCAGGATGCGGCCGTTGCAATTCACCGGTTCGAACACGCCGGGCAGCGCATAGGAAGCCCGCATCGCGGTGATCAGCGAACCGCTGGACAGCCAGATCTCATGGCCGGTGCGAATTTCGGCGCCAACGGCGACGAAGGGTTTCGTCAGATCCTCGAAGCGGATGCCTGCCATGTGCTCGCGCAGCCTGACGTCCAGTTTCATGCCGCCGAACAGGCCGCTGCCGCGCAGATTGAGATCGAGCAGGCCGAAGATGCGCCGCTTGGTCAGGCTGCGGGCGAACTCCTCGAGTTCGTCCAGCTTGCCGGCCAGATAGCAGCCGCCAACCAGCGCGCCGATCGAGGTGCCGGCGATCATCGAGACTTCGATGCCGGCTTCGTCGAGCGCGCGCAGCACGCCAATGTGCGCCCAGCCGCGTGCGCAGCCGCCGCCCAGCGCGAGCGAAATGCCTGTCTTGCCCGCGGGTTGCGGGTCAGGCACGCCGCCGGACGATGAGGGGCCATTGGCCTCCCGCACGTCCGGTCTGCTACGCAATGACGCCCACTCGAGCATCATGATCTCCCTTGTCCCGCGTCCGTTCTACAGGAAGGACGTTTGAGAATAGTGAATATGAGTGGTTTGCGACTGTTGAATGGTTCACGCGGGCTTCCGATACGTTTTTTCCGCATCGAACAGCGGCGTGCTGCCATCGCCGGCAAGCGTTGCCTTGCCGCCGATTAGCCCCACCGTCCGATAAAAACATGAACGCCGGCCGGTGTGACAAGTTGCGTCGTGGCCCAACACTTTGACGCGCAACCATATGGCGTCCTGGTCACAATCCGTGAGCATCTCGACGACGGTCTGAAAATTGCCTGATGTTTCGCCCTTCTTCCACAGCGTGCTGCGCGAGCGCGACCAGTAGTGCGCGATGCCGGTTTCGAGCGTCAGCGCCAGCGCCTCGGCATTCATATGCGCGACCATCAGCAGCATACCGTCAGCGGCGTCGGTGACGACGACGGTGACCAGCCCGGCAGCATCGAAGCGCGGGGAAAACACCGCGCCTTCTTCGAGAGCCTTCTTGTCTGATGGAGCCTTGGGAAATGTTAGTGCCGACATCGCCGGTCCTTGATCTAGCGATGCCGGCGAGGGGCTTACGCCCCGAGGCCGCGCACCATGGTGACGAAACGGACCTGTTCCTCGGGCGTGTCCTTGAACACGCCGGTGAAGGTCGAGGTCAGCGTGGTGGAGCCCTGCTTGCGGATGCCGCGCATGGCCATGCACATATGCTCGGCCTCGATCATGACGGCGACACCGCGCGGATTGAGCACGTCCTGGATGACGCCGGCGATCTGTGCGGTCATGGCCTCCTGAGTCTGCAGGCGATGGGCGAAGATATCGACGACGCGCGCGATCTTGGACAGGCCGACGACCTTGCCATCCGGGAGGTAGCCGACATGCGCCTTGCCGATGATCGGCACCATGTGGTGCTCGCAATGCGAGTGGAACTGGATGTCCCTGACGATGACGAGATCGTCATAGCCGGCGACTTCCTCGAAGGTGCGGCCGAGTTCTTCGGCCGGGCACATGTCATAGCCGTTGAACATTTCGAGAAAGGCCTTGGTGACGCGCTTGGGCGTGTCGATCAGGCCCTCGCGGTCCGGATTGTCGCCGGTCCAGCGCAACAGCGTGCGCACGGCGGCCTCGACCTCGGCTTCGCTCGGCCTGTCGGTGACCGGCTTGTCCAGATAGTCGGAAGGGGGCATTATTTTCTTGATGACGGCATCCATAAAGGCGTCTCCCGTAGTTCCTCTCTCAGGAGGAACGAGTTGAACGGACCACAACCTTTCGAGTGCTGAAAACTCGCCCTGTTTCCAGCCCGCAAGCGGCGTGAACGAAATGGGCAAGGACGATGGCTTTGCGTTGCCTTGTCGATACCCGACTGCCAGCATTATATATGGTCGTGCGCAGCGAATGAAAGACGCTACAGCGGCAATCGCTGTTCGCTTGGCGGCGACGGATTGGAAAAATATGATTGACGACGTCTACAATGCGAAAATTCTGGGTTTTGCCGGAAATATCGCGCGCATCGGCCGCCTCGTTCATCCGGATGCGAGCGCCAAGGCGCATTCCAAACTGTGCGGCTCGACTGTGACCGTTGACCTCAAGATGAACAATGGCGTCGTCACCGATTTCGCCCATGACGTGAAGGCCTGCGCGCTCGGCCAGGCCTCGTCCTCGATCATGGCTCAACATGTCATCGGCGCTAGCGCCGACGAATTGCGCGCGGTGCGCGAGACCATGCTGAAGATGCTGAAGGAAAACGGCGCGCCGCCGCAAGGCCGCTTTGCCGATTTGAAATATCTGGAGCCGGTGCGCGACTACAAGGCGCGTCATGCCTCGACCATGCTGACCTTCGATGCGGTCGTCGATGCCATAGGCCAGATCGAGAAGAAGCGCGCGGAAGAAGCGGTGTGACATAGCGCAGACTTCGCGCAGGCCATGACGGAGGAAGTGCTTGCATTGGTTGATGGTGGCTTTGGGCGTTGCGGTTTCGCTGGTGACGAGTGGCTATGCTGCCGGAGAAGAAAGCGCTTCGCAGCAGAAGGCCGCCACCTATCTCTTTGACAAGCTGGCTGGCTGCTGGAATATCACAGTCGGCGACGGATCAGTGATCACGATCACGCGCGTCCAAATCAGCCTGAACCGGGATGGTTCGCTGGCGGGACCGCCAAAGGTACTCAACCCCGCGACAGAGCCACAGGGCAAGATGTTCAATCAAAGCGCAGCTCGGGCAATTGCCCGTTGTGCGCCCTTCACTGGCCTTGCCGCTTATGTCGACAGCTACCAGGCTTGGCGCGAGATCACTGTCAATTTCGACGCCCGAGACATGTCATCCACCCCGCAGCAGAAATAGAAGCCGGACGCTAAGATTACGCCGGCTTAGGTCTGCAGTGTCTGCGCCCGTCTGCTTTCGGCAAATTCGCTTCTCACCCAGTCGGCAAACGCCTTGACCGGTTCCGGCAGGTCCTTCAAACTCTTGGCGACCAGCCAGTAGGCGCCGGATGCGACATCAATGTCGAACGGCTTGATCAGCGCGCCGGATGCAATCTCCTCGCCGATCTGCAACAGGTCGCCCAGTGCCACGCCGTGGCCGAGCAGGGCGGCCTGCTTCGACAGCGACACATCCGCCAGCATAGGGCCGCGCGCCGGAATGGCGTCGGCGGCGACGCCGGCTGCCTCGAACCAGCGCGCCCAGCCTTGACGATTCTCCTCGTGCAACAGCGTGTAGCGGGCAAGGTCGAGCGGCTTTTCGAGGGCAGGGCCCGATGCCAGCAAGGTGGGCGACAGGACCGGTGAATCGACGGTCGAGGCTAGCCATTCGGCCTCGCTGCGCGGCCATGAGGTGGCGCGCGCGCTGAAGCGCAAGGCGAGTTCGGGCTGATCGCTGCGGAACTCGATCGGCCTTGGGTCGACTTCGAGGGAAACGTCGATATCGGGCCGCAACTGGCTGAAGCGGTTGAGCCGCGGCAACAGCCATACCGAGGCCAGCGACGGCTCGACACTGACGCGGACCACCGACTGCGCCGGGGCAGCCACCAGGTCCGAAACCAGCCTGTCGATGTCATCGAAACTCCTGACCAACTGATCGAGCAGGCGCTGGCCGGCCTCGGTCAACTCGACGCGGCGGTGATGGCGGTGGAACAAGGGCTGGCGCAGGAACTGCTCGAGTTCGCGGATCTGCCGACTGATGGCGGCCTGCGAGACGAACAGCTCCTCGGCGGCCCGGCTAAAGCTCAATTGCCGGCCGGCTGCCTCGAAACTTCGCAACGCCGTCAGGGGCAACCGTCCGCGCTTCAATTCGCATAACCCGAAGTTATCCGAACCGGATATTATACTCGTTTGAAGGCGAAGGCCAGCGGGCGTCTAATCCGCTCTTAGAGGAGACACGGACATGATCCAGTTTCTGGAAATCTTTGGCGATGTGATGCGGATCGCGACGTTTCAATGGCGTGGCGACAGGCAGCATCATGTGCAGCGCACCGAGCAAAGGCCGGCCACCCGCTGGGCGGCTCCAGCGGAGCGGCATCCCTTTCGCCGCTCGCGACCCTGAAGCCGACAAAGAGGCGAGTGAGTGAAGAGGATTGCGTTTGCCGGCCGAAGCTCACATCTATCGGTTTGGAAACGCAAGCTGACCCGGAAGCCGGTTTCGGGTCGCGTTCGGAAAGAGACTGCGGTGGGCGACCAGCATCGGCATGTGCATGCCGCCGGACGGACCCGGCGCGGGCGCAACTGGCCCGGTCCGTGGCGCAAAACACCCGGCCGCATTTTCGGCACGTCGCTGGTGCGCCTCTATCAACTGACGCTGTCCGGATTTGTCGGCAATTCCTGCCGGCATCTGCCGACCTGTTCCGAATACGCGCATGAGGCGATCGCCCGCCATGGTCTGTGGGCCGGCGGCTTCATGGGGCTGTTCCGCGTGCTGCGCTGCGGCCCTTTCGGTTCGCATGGCATCGATCGCGTGCCGGAGGTACTCGATCAGCGCTATGTCTGGTTCATGCCATGGCGTTATTGGCAGATCGGCAGGAAGCGCGGCGAGGCCTGACGGCGGGCGCGCTGGTCCCTGATCCAGATCGCCAGCGCGGCATTTCTTTACAATCCGGTAAGGTTAACAACGGGCTGCACAAAGACTGCGCATTTGAGTCAAAATCGAGCCAAGACACTTGGCTAAGCGCCTCCTGTTCATTCCCAGGAGAGCCCACATGCGTCGGATCGAAACCCATCCCTTCATCATTGCCGCGGTCCTCTTCCTGCTGGCCTGGTTTCTGGGATTTCCGATGCGGGCGCAATCGGCTCCGCTTGGCGATGTCGCCTGCACGCTTATCCAGGACGCGGCGAGCGGCGAGACGCTCTATCAAAGCGGCGTCTGCGACCAACGCGTCAGCCCGGCGTCGACCTTCAAGGTGCCGCTGGCGCTGATCGGCTACGACAGCGGTATCCTGAGCGATGCGCATACGCCGACCTGGGACTACAAGCCTGAATTCAGGGCCGTGAGCCGCGACCACAAAGCCGTCGACCCGACGATCTGGGAGCGCGACTCGATCGTATGGTATTCGCGCGAGATCGTGCGCCGGCTCGGCGCAAAAAGCTTTGCCGGCTACGTCTCGAAATTCGGCTACGGCAACATGGATGTCTCGGGCGATGCCGACAAGGACAACGGGCTCACGCAATCCTGGATAAATTCCTCGCTTGAGATATCGCCGGTCGAACAGACAGCCTTCCTGCGCCAGCTGCTCGCCGGCAAGATGCCGGTTTCTGCCAAGGCGCATGAGATGACCCGAGCCATCCTGCCGACTTTCCAGGCCGGCGGCTGGACGGTGCGGGGCAAGACCGGCAGCACCAGGCTGGGAAACAGCAAGGACAAGCGCGCGCTGGGCTGGTTCGTCGGCTGGGCCGAAAAGGGCGGCCGCCCGATCGTCTTCGCCCGGCTGGTCGTCGACACCAAGCCGATCGACATGCCGAAAGGCCCGGCGACACGCGCGGCGTTACTGAGGGAGTTGCCGCAACTGGTGAAGTGAACTTGCTTTAGCTTCAAGTGCTCCGGCGGGCACGAAGGATGTGGCCGCCGGAATTCCTTGTCTCCGCCTTTGGCGTCCTGGAGAAGCGGCCGGCGATGTCGCTGCTTTCCAGATCTTCGATCTCATCGAAGCCGAGCTCGCGCAGCGATTGCGCCAGTGCCGCGGGCACGAAGAAGCTGATCCAGGGCTCTCCGGCAGCGGCGACGCGCGCCGCATGGAAAGAGAGGGCAGCCTGTCCAGCCGCATCGCGGTTCTCGGCCGGCTCGCTGTAGTCGAAGACGACCTCCGAACCGGGCATGCCGGCAATCCAGGACAGGGTGCTGAAGATTGCGTCCTGGCTCAGATACGGAACGACACCCAGCCAGATGAAGAAACTGGGCTCGGTCTGCCGCAAACCGGCCGATGCCAGTTCATCCGCGGGGCGCTGGCGTTCGAAGTTGACCGGCACGAACATGGTGGCCCGCGGTTCGGCAAGACCAGCATCGGCGATGCATTTCCGTTTCCAGGCCTGTGTCGCCGGGTGATCGACTTCGAACACCGCGACATCAGGGTACGGATTGCGCAGCGAGAAAGTGTCGAGGCCGGCGCCGAGCACCACCACTTGCTGGACGCCCCGGCGCACCGCCGCAGCCAGCCAGTCCTCGGCGAGGCGAGCGCGCGCTGCCACGAACAGGCGCATGCGCCGGCTGCGCTCATCTTCCTGCTCGAGCTCCTGCACCGTCGGTGCGGCATCGCCCAGTATCGCACTCGCATATGGGTCGCGAAACAGCGCCGCCTGCTGCGAGAACTGGTGGAGGGCCCGCATGCGCGCGACGCCCAAGGCGGTTCGGCTGGGTTTTGCGTCTTCCATGCCGGGGATTCCAACCTCGTGTCGGGGAAATTCGCAAGCCTGTGCGACTGGCCTGCGACATCTGTCGCGCCATTTCCTGACAGCTGCGCCAACGACGGCTCTTTACCTGATGCCGCGTGGCCTCTAAAACCCGCCCGCTGCCGGATGCCTCCGGCTTCACACCACGACCACCCGCGCTCGTTTGCGGGACTGGATAGGAGATACAAATGCTGAATTCCGTTTCCCTGACATTTCCCGATGGCTCCGTTCGCGACTATGACGCGGCGATGACCGGTGCAGGCCTCGCCGAATCGATCTCGAAGTCGCTGGCCAAGAAAGCCGTCGCCTATGCCATCGACGGCACCGTTCGCGATCTTTCCGACCCGCTTGGCAAGTCCGGCAAGGTCGAGATCATCACCCGCACCGATCCGCGCGCGCTGGAGCTCATCCGTCATGATGCAGCACACGTGCTGGCGGAGGCAGTGCAGGAACTGTGGCCGGGAACGCAAGTGACCATCGGGCCGGTAATCGAGAACGGATTCTATTACGACTTCGCCCGCAACGAGCCGTTCACGCCTGACGATTTCCCGGTGATCGAAAAGAAGATGCGCGAGATCATTGCGCGCAACAAGCCGTTCACCAAGGAAGTCTGGTCGCGCGACAAGGCGAAAAAGGTCTTTGCCGAGAAGGGCGAGCGCTACAAGCTCGAGCTGATCGACACCATTCCCGAAGACCAGGATCTCAAGATCTATTCCCAGGGCGAATGGTTCGACCTCTGCCGCGGCCCGCACATGGCCTCGACCGGCCAGATCGGCAACGCCTTCAAGCTGATGAAGGTGGCCGGCGCCTATTGGCGCGGCGATTCGAACAACCCGATGCTGACCCGCATCTACGGCACGGCATGGGCCGAGCAGGCTGAACTCGATGCCTACCAGACGATGCTGGAAGAGGCCGAGAAGCGCGACCACCGCAAGCTCGGCCGCGAGATGGACCTGTTCCATTTCCAGGAAGAGGGGCCGGGCGTCGTCTTCTGGCACGCCAAGGGCTGGAAGATGTTCCAGAATCTGGTCAACTACATGCGCCGCCGCCTCGACGAGCAAGGCTACCAGGAGGTCAACGCACCGCAGGTTCTCGACAAGAGCCTGTGGGAGACGTCGGGCCACTGGGGCTGGTATCGCGATGCCATGTTCAAGGTGACGGTGGCCGGCGACGACACCGACGACGACCGCGTGTTCGCGCTAAAGCCGATGAATTGTCCGGGCCACGTGCAGATATTCAAGCATGGGTTGAAATCCTATCGCGATCTTCCCGTAAAGCTTGCGGAATTCGGCAATGTGCATCGTTACGAACCGTCCGGCGCCTTGCACGGGCTGATGCGCGTGCGCGGCTTCACGCAGGACGATGCGCACATCTTCTGCACCGAGGAGCAGCTGGCCGCGGAATGCCTGCGCATCAACGATCTAATCCTGTCGACGTACGCCGATTTCGGCTTCGACGATGTCAGCGTGAAGCTGTCGACGCGGCCGGATAAGCGCGTCGGCACCGACGAGGCCTGGGATCATGCCGAGGCGATCATGGGCAACGTGCTGGATACAATCAGGACGCGCTCGGGAAACCGCATCAAGACCTCGATCAATCCGGGCGAGGGCGCTTTCTACGGGCCGAAATTCGAATATGTGCTGAAGGACGCCATCGGCCGCGAATGGCAGTGCGGCACCACGCAGGTCGACTTCAATCTGCCGGAACGCTTTGGCGCCTTCTACATCGGTTCGGATTCGGAAAAGAAGCAGCCGGTGATGGTGCATCGCGCCATCTGCGGTTCGATGGAACGCTTTCTCGGCATCCTGATCGAGCATTATTCCGGTCATTTCCCGCTGTGGTTCGCGCCGCTGCAGGTGGTTGTGGCGACGATCACCTCGGATGCTGACGACTATGCGCGAAAGGTCGTCGCACAGTTGAAGGCGGCAGGACTTTTGGCCGAACCGGATCTGCGCAACGAGAAGATCAACTACAAGGTGCGTGAGCATTCGCTGGCCAAGGTTCCTGTGATCCTCGTATGCGGCAAGCGCGAGGCGGAAGAGGAGACGGTCAACATCCGCCGGCTCGGCTCGCGCGATCAGGAATCGCTCAAGCTGGCCGACGCGCTGAAGCTGCTTTCCGACGAGGCTGTTTCGCCCGACCGCAGGCGCAGCGCGGCCTGAGCAATCAATATTTCGGAGAAATGGCGGTGGAGCGATCCACCGCCATTTTCACATGCCTGTCACGCCAACCTTGTAACGAGCCCCCATGCTCAAGCTGAAGATACGGGAAAGGCCGTTTCCCGAACTCTCCTACGCCAATGCGAGCCAGCCGGCGCTGACGCGCTGGTTCATCCATTCCATTGAAGGTCTGTCGGGGCGCGACCGGTATGCCGCGCTCTATGATTTCTGGCGCCGCCAGGTGGCGCCGACCGGCGAGCGGGTGTTCAGCCGCATGCTGCAGCTGATCGACGTCAAGGTCCGCAGCACCGATCAGTGGCCGCCGGCAAAGCTGCCGGACACACCGCTGGTGATCGTAGCCAACCACCCGTTCGGCATTGGCGACGGCATTGCAGTGCTGTCGCTGGTCGAGCAGCTCGGGCGTCCGTTCCGCGTCATGATCCACAAGGATCTGCTGAAGGTCCGCGAAATGGAACCGTACTCGCTGCCGATCGACTTTTCCGAGACCAAGGACGCGGTGAAGAACAACATGGCGGTGCGCCACGAGGCAGTGCGGCTGTTGAAAGAGGGCGTCACCATAGTGGTATTTCCGGCCGGCGGCGTCGCCACCGCGCCGAGAGGCTTTGGCCGGGCGCGCGACCTGCCGTGGAAGATGTTTCCGGCGCGCCTCGTGCAGGACGCCAAGGCGTCGGTGGTGCCGATGCATTTTTCCGGGCAGAACGGCCGGCTGTTCCATCTGGTCAGCGGCCCGATGAACATGGGGGAGCGCGAAGGAAGGCTGGCGAAATTCGTCGGCAAGGCGTCGCTGACGTTGCGCCTTTCAATGCTCATCCGCGAATTCGCGCGGCTGTCCGGCAAAGCGATCGACGTTCGCGTCGGCAACGTACTGCGCTGGGATGAGCTGGAGCCGCTGCGCGACCGCAAGACCTTGCTTGATCGCCTTCATCGCGGCGTCTTCGATCTGGCGCCCGACGCACCGCGCAGCCGCGTCCACTTCCTGCAGCGCCGCCTGCGCAAGGCCGCCTGACGTAGCCCTGAACTACCACTTCAACTGAGAGCCAAACCGAGGCCAATGGGCGCGCCGGTCAGTCGGCGCCTTCCTCGGGATCGATGGCCGAGGCTTCGGTGGCCAGGACCTCGATCTCCTGGTTCTGTCCGGCAACGACGGTGAAATCCTTCTGGTAGATGCGGTCGCGGTTCTTGGCGATGATGGTGTATTGGCCCTCGGCCAAGACCATCGAGGCGAAGGCGCCGACGGCCTCCTTGATCGGATCGCCGGATTCGTTGAGCAGCGACCAGGATGTATCAGCGATGGCCTCGCCGCCGGTCTCGCGCACCAGCTTCATGGTCTCCTCCGCCGCGCGATGCTCGACGGTGGCTTCGGTCAGCTTGCCGGCCTCGACGCGGATGTCGGAGCGAATGACGGCATTGACCGCGCCATAGGTGGAGACGACATGGTAGACACCGGCGTTGAGCCGGACGACGCTGTTCGGCTCGACATCGGGAATGATCAAAGCGCGGTCGCCATTGGCCTCGGCGGTGCCCTCATAAATGGAGAAGCGCAGTTTTTTCGGCGGAATACGCACGCCGCCCGACAGCACCGCGTCGAGCTTGAGGCCGCCGGCATCGAGCACCAGGCTTTCGCGCCTGGCGTCCTTGCCGACGGTGATGCGCTTGGTGGCGCCGGCGCGTCCGTATGAGGCGTGGACCAGATAGCTGCCGGGTTCGAGCTGGAACACGGCGCTGCCGCCATGCGCGGAAGCCACCATCGGCAGCTTGCCGTCGCCGGCGGCCTCGGGCTTGAAGACGCGCCAGACGATGCCGCGCGTGATGTCGGCGCCCTTGTCGGTCAACTGCGCCGACAGCGTTATGGCACCGCCGCCACCGAGTGCCAGCGGCGTCTCGCCCTTGGGCGGTGCATAGCTCGAAATATCGGGGAGTTTCAGATTGCCGATGCCGTCGGCATTCTGCGCCATGGCCATCGAGGCCGGCGCAAACAGCGCTACGGCGAGCCAAATCAGGAAAAGGCGCGATGTCCCCTCAAACATGCCTTGCGTTGAAGCCCAAGGCGGTGGCAATTTCAAGGCTTAAGAGTCCGACCGCCTTGGCAACAGGTTCTTTCGTCGGCGCGCCCGCGCCAATGCCCGAGCCGCCCCGATCCGCAATGGCGCGCTTCAGCTCAAAATCGAGTGCTTTAGGAGACCTGGCCCCCATGGCGTCGCCGATCATCGACTTCCTGCTGACCCGAAACTCCGCACCGATTCCTGAATTGAAGGAACCGGCGCCCAGCGATGGCGATATCGCGACCATGATCGCGGCTGCAAGCCGGGTGCCCGATCACGGCCGGCTGGAGCCGTGGCGCTTCATCCTTTATCGCGGCGAGGCGCGCGTCGAGATCGGCAGGAAGCTGGCGGCGCTCGCCGAACAGCGCGAAGGACCGCTGCCGGAAAACCGCCGCAACCAGGAACTGGCTCGGTTTTCGCGTGCGCCGCTGGTGATCGGCGTGGTCTCGAGCCCGAAGGACAATCCAAAAATCCCGCAATGGGAAATGTTCCTGTCCGGCGGCATGGCGGCGATGAACCTGATGATCGCAGCCAATGCGCTGGGCTACGGCACCAACATGATCAGCAACTGGTATTCCGACGTGGCGGAGGGCAGGGCGCTGCTGGGAGTGGCGCCACAGGAACGTGTTGTCGGCTTCGTCCATATCGGCTGCTATCAGGGACCGGCGCCGGAACGGCCGCGGCCCGATCCGGCAAAGCTCTATGCCGATTATGCGGGGCCGTGGAACGGCTGACACCCGAAAGCGATTCCCCTTTATTTAAACACAGGCTAAGACAGCGGCTTCGGCGATGCGTTGGGGGTTGGCGCATCGACCATGGGGATTTTTTTGGGGGTCGCCGGCGACATGAAGAAACGAGACTCGCTGCGAACCCGGCTGCGCTATGGGTTTGACAAGAGCATGGCGGCCGGGCCGATCGCGCTGATCGGCTGGCTCGCCGTCGCTTCGCTGCTGATCATCATCGCCGCCGCGGCTTTTCTTGCGGTGACCCGCATCGCGCCGGAGGGCGGCGAACCACTGAACTTCTTCGAAGCATTCTGGGAATCGCTGATGCGCACGCTCGATTCCGGCACGATGGGCGGCGACACCGGCTGGGCCTTCCGTCTCGTCATGCTGTTTGTCACGCTTGCCGGCATCTTCGTCGTGTCGGCCCTCATCGGCGTGCTCAGCGCCGGCGTCGACAGCAAGCTCGATGAATTGCGCAAGGGCCGTTCGCGGGTGCTGGAGAGCGACCACACCATCATCCTCAACTGGTCGCCGTCGATCTTCGACGTCATCTCCGAACTCGTCATTGCCAATGCCAGCCGCCGCCATCCGCGCATTGTCGTCATGGCCAATATGGACAAGGTGGCGATGGAGGACGAGATCGCCGCCAAAGTCGACAGACTGGGCAATACACGCATCATCTGCCGCAGCGGCGACCCAACTGACCTATATGATCTGGCCATCGTCAACCCGCAGACCTCGCGTTCGATCATCGTGCTGTCGCCGGACGGCGACGATCCGGATTCGCAGGTGATCAAGACGGTGCTGGCGCTGGCCAACGACCCGAACCGGCGCACGGCGCCCTATAACATCGCCGCCGAGATCCGCGACGGAAAGAACGCCGAGGTCGCCCGCGTCGTCGGCGGGGCGGAGGTGCAGCTTGTCCTGGCCGACCAGCTGATCTCGCGCATCGTCGTGCATTCGAGCCGGCAGTCGGGTCTCAGCGGCGTCTATTCGGAGCTGCTCGATTTCGACGGCTGCGAAATCTACACGACCGAGCAGCCTGACCTCACCGGCAAGACCTTCGGCGAGGCAGTGATGGCGTATGAGCATTGCACGCTGATCGGGCTCTGCGACCAGCAGGGGCGCGTCAACCTCAACCCGCCACCGGAGCTGGTAATCGGCAAGGACATGCGCGCCATCATCATTGCCGAGGACGATGCCGCCATCAAGCTGGGAAGCGCCGGAGCCAAGATCGATGCCGCGGCGATTCTTCGCCATCAGCCCATCGAGGCGAAGCCGGAGCGCACGCTGATCCTTGGCTGGAACCGGCGCGGTCCGATCATAACCTATGAACTGTCGCGCTATGTCGCGCCTGGTTCGATCCTGACCATCGCCGCCGATACGCCAGGCCTCGAACAGGAAGTTGCCGGGCTGCCGGTCGTCGGCGACAATCTGTCGGTTTCCTGCCGGATCACCGACACGTCGAGCAGCACAGCACTGGCAAGCCTGGACGTGCCTTCCTACGACCACGTGCTCGTCCTCGGCTACAGCGAGACCATGGCAGCGCAGCCCGCCGATACGCGCACGCTGGTGACGCTGCTGCATTTGCGCAAAATCGCAGACGATGCCGGCACGCATATCTCGATTGTCAGCGAAATGATCGACGTGCGCAACCGCGAGTTGGCGGCGGTGACCAAGGCCGATGACTTCGTCGTCAGCAACCGGCTGGTCAGCCTGATGCTGGCGCAGGCATCGGAGAACCAGAATCTCGCCGCGATCTTCGATGACCTGCTCGACGAGGAGGGCTCCGAAATCTACATGCGTCCGGTCGGCCACTATGTCGCCATCGATCAGCCGGTGACGTTCTGGACGATCGCGGAATCCGCGCGGCTGCGCGGCGAGATCGCCATCGGACATAGGCGCGTTCGCGCTGCGCAGAGTGATGAGCGGGCTCTGGGCGGCGTCACCGTCAACCCGTTGAAGTCGCAAGCGCTGGCCTACCTGCCTGAGGACCGGGTCATCGTGCTGGCGCGGGACTAAACCCCGACTGCCTTGGCGCGAGCCAGAAGCCGTTCGGCGAGCCTGAGATGCGGCCGGTCATACATCTTGCCGTCAATGCCGACCACGCCGGGATTTCCGGCCGCCTCGAAGGCCGCGACGATGGCCTGCGAGCGTTGCACTGCCTCCGCCGATGGCGTGAAGGCGGCGTTGATGACCGGCACTTGCGCCGGATGGATCGCCATCTTGCCGGTAAAGCCGTCACGCTCGGCCTCCGTGCATTCGGCTTCGAAGGCGGCCATGTCGCGAAAGGCGGGGAAAACCGTGTCGATCGCCGCGACTTCAGCTGCGCCGGCGGCAAGGATGGTCATGGTGCGGGCAAGGCGGAAGACATCGGTGTAGCGGCCGTTGTCGTCGCGCGCAGCCTGCGCGCCGATCGCCGCCGACAGATCTTCGGCACCCCAGGTGAGGCCGGCAAGCCTGGCGCTTGCCCCGGCATAGGTCGCGGCGGCCAGCAACCCAGCAGCGGTCTCGGTAATGATCGGCAGGATCTTGATCGCGCCATCCGGCAATCCGTTTTCGGCCTCATGTACGCGGAGCTTTACGGATAGCTGCTGGACATCCTGGCCGCTGTTCGACTTCGGCAGCATGATGCCGTCGGGTTTGACCGGAACCAGGGCGGCCAGATCATCGTCGGTCAACCCGGTCGATAGGTCGTTGACTCTGATATAGATGGCGGAGCTTGTCTGCTGCCGGTTGCCGGCGATAAAGCGTGCCGCGATGTCGCGTGCCGTCGCCTTGTTTTGTGGCGCCACCGAATCCTCGAGATCGACGATGACCACGTCGGCGCCGGCGCCAAAACCCTTCTCCAGTTTCTTTTTGGAATCCCCGGGCACAAACAGCAGCGAGCGCATCACGCCGCCTTTTTCATCATCATCGCCTGGCGCGTGCATTTGGCAACGAGCACATCGTTCTGATTGTAGGCGTGATGCTCGAACTCGACGATGCCGCGGTCCGGCTTCGATTTCGAGTCCCTGACTGAGAGCACCGTCGTTTCGACACGGATGGTGTCGCCGTGGAAGACCGGGTGCGGAAACACCGTCTCCTTCATGCCGAGATTGGCAATTGTGGTGCCGACGGTGATGTCATTGACGGAAATGCCAATCATCAGGCCGAGCGTGAACAGCGAATTGACCAGCGGTCTGCCCCATTCGCTCTTGGCGGCGAAGTCGAAGTCGATGTGCAGCGGCTGCGGGTTCAGCGTCATCACCGAGAACAGCATGTTATCGCTTTCGGTGACGGTCTTGCGCAGCGTGTGCCGAAAGACATGTCCGACGACGAACTCTTCGAGATAAAGCCCGGGCATCGTTTTTCTCCTCCGCTGCCTGACGGTTGATAGGCGCTGCCCATGCCGCCCGCAAGCCAGTTAATAAACATGGTGAACCGTTCGTAAACCATTTCTGCCTAGGGTCATTCCTGGGGCCGGAAGCTTTCCGGCAAGGGGCGTAGCAGGCAGTATGGTTGTCTCGCATTTTCTCAAATGGATCTACACCGCGAGAGTTTCGGAGCGCGCCGCGGCGGCGAGCGCGCTGGCCCGCGCCTACGTCAATTCCGACCTGCCTTTCGAAGACCGTTGCGCGGCCGAAGCGGCGCTGACGCTGCTGCTCGACGACGCCTCGTCGAAGGTGCGGCTGGCTATGGCCGAAGCGCTGTCGATGAGCCATCACGCGCCGCTGCAGATCATCAGCGCGCTTGCCTCCGATCAGCCGGAAGTGGCAGCCCTGGTGCTGGCGCGCTCCCCGCTGCTGACGGACGCCGACCTGATCGACCGCGTCGCGGCCGGGCACAAGGCGACGCAAAAACTGATCGCCGACCGGCCGGTCGTTTCGATGGCGGTTGCCGCGGCGATCGCCGAGATCGGCGAACCGGAAGCGTGTGCGGCGCTGCTCGCCAATGACGGCGCCGACATAGCCTCGCTCTCCTTCCGCCGCATCGCCGAGCGGCATGGCCATATCGCTCATTTGCGCGAGGCAATGGTCACGGATGTGCGGCTGCCGGCCGACTGCCGGCACATGCTACTGGTCAAGCTCGGCGAAACGCTGAAGGCTTCGCCGCTGGTGATGGCGCTGATGGGGGCGGCCAGAGCCGAGCGCGTCACGCGCGATGCTTGCGTCAAGGCTTCGGTGCGGCTGGTCGAAGGCACGCGCGCGGAGGAACATGCGGCACTTATCGAACATCTGCGCCTGCGCGGCGACCTGACCGCAAGTTTCATCATCCGTGCCATTGCCCACGGCAAGGTCGACTTTTTCGGCTCGGCCCTGGTTGCGCTCAGCCAGCAGTCGGAGCAGCGGGTGCGGGCCTTGCTCGCAGGCGGCCAGGACGTTGCGTTGCAGGCGCTGTTCCGCGGCGCCGGCCTTGCCGCTTCCACCCATGGCATCATCCTGCGCGCGCTCAAAATCTGGCGCGAAGTCGCCAACGGCAAGCGCCTCGCCGGCGTGCAGGAGGTCAGCTGGCTGATGCTGAAGGAGCTCGGCGGTCCGGCCACCGAGGGCGATCTCGCCGGCCTGGTCAAGTCGATCCACCTCGACGCGCTGCGGGAAAACGCGCGCGGGCATGCGCTGGCGATAGCCGCGGCCTGACGCCCTAGCCGCGATCCCTCGCAAAAAAATCCGGAAAGTCTTCGATCGCGGCGGCGATGATGCGCAGCGAGGCTGCGATTTGCAGCATATCCGCACTGCTGCTGCGCTCTGAGAGGCCTGCTGCATATTGCCGGGCCACAGTGATGGTTGCTGTCTGTGGATCGCCGGTTGCGCGAAAGAGCAGTTCACGCGCGAGGCCGCGCAGGAAATTGGCGATCGAGACCGCGGTGTCGGTAGGAGTGGACGGGCTCTGCTGCGCGGCGCGCAGGCGCAGGATTTCGAGGCCGACGGTAACGGCGGCGACCCCGCCGCCCAGGATCGCATCGCCTTTCCTGCCGGCATTCTGCAAGAGCGGCATCAGCTGGTTGATGCGGTCATAGGCCAGACTCTCGAAGGCCGAACGCCGCGGTACCCGCTCGTGCAGACACAGCCGCGCCAGATCCTCGCGCATGGCCCGCACGATGCGGTTGGCCGCGCGCCATGGATCCACCGGCAGCACCACGATGAAGACGCCGATCGCCAGCAGGATGCCGACCAGCACCGACGCCGAGCCGGCGAAAAACGGGCCTGGGGCATAGGTCATCGCCTGATGCGGGCTGAGGAAGGCGAGGAAATTGATGGCAAAGGCCGTCGCCACGCCGACGGTGCGCGGATTGGCCATGCCCAGCGCCGTCGGTACCAGGATCGGCACGACAAACAGCGTGAACCAGCCGAAGCCGGGCAAAGCAGGCAGCGCGACCTGGCCGACAAGGAAGGCAAAGGGCAAAGCCAGCAGCGTTCCCTTGAAGAAGCCCCAGGACACCCGCACCGGGTCAGGCCGCGAGGCGAAAAGACTGGAGACGACGGCAACGAGGATGACAGTGCCGGCCGCGTCGGACCATTTCGTCGTCAGCCAGAAGGCGGCGACCGCCAACGTGGCAAGGCCGGCGCGTATGGCATTGCGCGAAGCCCCGGGATAATCGCGGTGCACCACCAGCGCAGGCGGCTGCCTGTTGCTCCGGCTGGGGCCCGTCACCGGTGCGCGCAGGGCGTCGAGGCCGCGCAGCACCTGCTTGAAGGCTTCGGCGAAATCGGCGGCGATGGTGAGGCGGGTTATGGTGCCGACCCTGTCGTCGCCCTGATCGGTCGAGGCGTCGGGCATTTGCCGGGCCTTGCCGGCAATCGCGTCGAGCCGCGTCACCCAGGGCGACGTGTCGTCCAGCGCCTCGGGCGTCGCTGCCAGCTCGCTGACCAACGACTGCAGTTCGGAGCGTACCGGAATGAGCGCTGCGTTTTTCGGCGCGGCATGCGAATGCAGCGCGCGCGCCGCCGACAGCGCCGAGAGAAGCTGACCGATGGTTAGGCGGACCGGATGGGCGCGGGTGGCGAAGCTCGGTGCTTCGAGCCGGGCATAGGCGCGCATCTCGGCCAGCATCTGGGCGTCGGTGATCAGCTTGCGGTGCAGGCCGGCCAGCGTCGCCGGGTCGCCACCGGAAAAAGCGCCGCCTGCATAGGTTGCAAGGTCGAGGATGCTGCGCTTCAGCCTGGAGATGATGGCGTCAGCGGCCAGCTTGGGCAGGATCAGCCGGCTGGTCAGGCCGGCGCAGACGATGCCGAGCACGATCTCGGCGCAGCGCGCGACAGCGAGATCGACGACCACGTGCGGCTGGCCGAAAGCCGGCAGCCCAATGATCATCGCGGTATAGCCGGCAAGTGCGGCGCCATAGGCTTCCGGATTGCGCAGCAGCGACGAAACCAGCGTGCACAGCCCAATCCAGACGGACAGCGCCGTGACCAGCAGCCAGGGATTGGTGCCGAAAACCGAGGTGATGCCGATCGCCGCAAGTCCACCGGCCAGCGTGCCGAGCAGCCGGTAAAAACCTTTCGCCAGCACCATGCCGGCGACCGGCTGGGCGACGATGAAGACCGTCATCATCGCCCATTGCGGGTGGTCGAGTTTCAACGCGTAAGCAGCGAGAAGCGCGATCAGACCGGCCGAAACCGTGCGCAGGGCGAAAATCCAATCCGAGCGCGTCGGCTGCGTCAGGCCCGCCAAACTGGTTTCGAAGTAGCTCTTCAGCCGCGCCCGGATCACAAGCTGGTCTCCGTATCGGAAGTGCAGGCTAGAGCAATTCCAGGAAAAGTTTGAAACGGTTTTCCGCCCGGAACTGCGTCAAAACGAAGAGTCGGCCGGCGCTCAGATATCCAGCACTTCCGTCGCGGCGAATTCGGCGCGTTCCTGGATGAAGCGGAAGCGGGCTTCCGGCTTGGTGCCCATCAGCGCGTCGACAGCATCCTTGGTCGCCGCCACGGCGTCGATCACATCGACCCGGAGCAGCGTGCGCTTCCTCGGGTCCATGGTGGTTTCCTTGAGCTGCGCGGCCATCATTTCCCCCAAGCCCTTGAAACGGCCGATCTCGACCTTGGCGCGGCCGGTGAATTCGGTGCGCAACAGCTCGTCCTTGTGCGCATCGTCCCTGGCATAGGCAACCTTGCCGCCTTGCCGGATCGAATAGAGCGGCGGCACCGCCAGATAGAGATGGCCGCCATTCACCAGGTTCGGCATTTCCTGGTAGAAGAAGGTGATCAGCAGCGAGGCTATGTGAGCGCCGTCGACGTCGGCGTCGGTCATGATGATCACGCGGTCGTAGCGCAAATCCTCGTCGCGGTATTTCGAGCGCGTGCCGCAACCGAGCGCCTGAATCAGGTCCGAAATCTGCTGGTTGGCGGCGAGCTTGTCGTTGCCGGCGCTGGCGACGTTGAGGATTTTTCCGCGCAGCGGCAGCACCGCCTGGCTGGCGCGGTCGCGCGCCTGCTTGGCCGAGCCGCCGGCCGAGTCGCCTTCGACGATGAACAGTTCGGCGCCCGCGGCGGCATTCTGCGTGCAGTCGGCGAGCTTGCCGGGAAGGCGCAGCTTGCGCACCGCGCTCTTGCGCGACACTTCCTTTTCCTGGCGCCGGCGCACCCGCTCGTCGGCGCGCGCAATCACCCATTCCAGCAGCTTGGAGGCTTCCTGCGGATTGTCGGCCAGCCAGTGGTCGAAGGGATCGCGGATGGCGGTCTCGACAATGCGAATGGCTTCGATCGTTGCCAGCCTGTCCTTGGTCTGGCCGACGAATTCCGGCTCGCGAATAAACACCGACAGCATGCCTGCCGCCGAGATCATCACGTCTTCGGAGGTGACGATCGAGGCGCGCTTGTTGCCGACCAGGTCGGCATAGGCCCGAAGCCCGCGCGTCAGCACATTGCGAAAGCCGGCCTCATGCGTGCCGCCTTCGCCGGTCGGGATTGTGTTGCAGTAGGAGTTGACGAAGCCGTCACCGCCGAACCAGGTCACCGCCCATTCCAGCGAACCGTGGCCGCCCTGCTTCTCGCTCTTGCCGGCGAAGATTTCGCGGGTCACCTGGAAATCATCGCCGAGCGATGCCTTGAGATAGTCCTTCAAGCCGCCGGGGAAATGGAACTCCGCCTTGGCCGGCGTCTGGTCCTTTTCCTTGATCAGCGATGGGTCGCAGCTCCAGCGGATCTCGACGCCGCCGAACAGATAGGCTTTCGAGCGGGTCATGCGATAGAGCCGCGCCGGCTCGAAGGCGGCGCCCTTGCCGAAAATCTGCTCGTCGGGATGGAAGCGGATTTTGGTGCCGCGCCGGTTGTGCACTTCGCCGAGCTGCTCCAGCCCGCTCACCGGAACGCCGCGCGAGAACCTTTGGCGGTAAAGCTGGCGACCGCGCGCGACCTCGACTTCGAGATGGTCCGACAGCGCATTGACGACCGAGACGCCGACACCGTGCAGACCGCCGGAGGTCTCATAGACCTTGCTATCGAACTTGCCGCCCGAATGCAGCGTCGTCATGATGACTTCGAGCGCCGGTTTCTTGAATTTCGGATGCGGATCGACCGGAATGCCGCGGCCATTGTCGGTGACGGTCAGAAACCCGTCGGCCGACAGCTCGACATCGATGAAGGTGGCATGGCCGGCGACCGCCTCGTCCATCGAATTATCGATGACCTCGGCAAACAGATGGTGCATCGCCTTGTCGTCGGTGCCGCCAATATACATGCCGGGACGGCGCCGCACCGGCTCCAGCCCCTCCAGCACCTCGATGTCGGCGGCGCTATAGCCCTCGCTGCCGTCCTTGGTCGCGGCAGGACGCTTCGTGGCCTGCACCAGCGGGTCGGCCGGGCGCGAAGGTGTCCGAGCCGGTTGGGGCTGCTTTTCCAGATTGCCGAAAAGATCGTTGTTGTCGTCCATGCCTACCATAGAATCCGTGCCGCGAATCACCCGTCGATACTGCCACGCTTTTCGGCGCCAAGCGACGGAAGTTCCTGTTACGTTCGGGGATTAAACCCTTCTTATCCTAAAACCTTTCGATAACCAAGCCGGCGGAAATAGGTCCAGCGAGAGCGGCCGCGATTCCTGAATCTTTAACAAAGCGGCCTAGCGTCGCCTCAACAAAACAAAAGACCACGAATGTCAGGGGTTGGTTGTGAGGGGCAAGGCCATAACGATGATTGGCATCGCTGCCGTCTTCGGCGCGATTTCAATCTTTGCCGCGGATTTCTGGGTGAAAAGCCAGGCCAAGGCCGATGCCGAAGAGAAAACGGCGTCGATCCCGGCGCCCGCCGTCCCCAAGGTCGTCTTCAAGACCATAGTGGTGGCCAACGCGCCGCTGCGTTACGGCATGGAGCTTGACCGGGCGCAGCTCAGCGAAATCCCATGGTCCGAGGATTCGGTGCCGCAGGGCGCGTTCACCACAGTCAATGCATTGCTCGCCGAAGGCAGCCGCGTGGTATTGTCGCCGATCGAGGTCAACGAGCCGGTGCTGATCAGCAAATTGTCGGGGCCGAACGGCCGCGCGACGCTATCAAACATGATGACGCCCGGCATGCGGGCGGTGACAATCCGCACCGACGAGATCGCCGGTGTCGGCGGCTTCGTCATGCCGGGCGACCGGGTCGACGTGGTGCTGACACGCGATGCGGGCGAAATCCAGGAAGTGGCCAAGAACGCACAGGGCGCTGCCGGATCGACCGTTACCTCCGAGATTGTCGTCTCCGACGCCAAGGTGCTGACCGTGGGGCAGGGCGCCGACGAGCGCCAGACCGCACCGCAGATCGCCAATTCCGTCACCATCGAGGTGACGACCGAAGGCGCGCAGAAAGTGGCGCTTGCCCGCACCGTCGGCACCTTGTCGCTGTCGCTCCGCTCGGCCGCAGACGGAGGGGCCGCCAAGGACGGCGTCACCACCATCTCGTCCTTCGGCGGATCGGTCGCCTCCGGCGTCCAGGCCGCTGCCGGCGCGCTGTTCACTGCCGCGACCAAGGAGCCTGAGAAGCCGAAATTCAAGACGATCATCGTGACGCGCGGCACGCAGGTCGAAGAATACCAGGTTCCTGCGCGGGACCAGCAATAACTGCCGGTGGGGACCGGGCGAGGGACGGGACAGATGTCGGGACTTCATGCATTTCGAACTACGAAAGGGCTGCGCCCAATGCGGGCGCTTGCGGTGGGGGCTTGCCTGGCCGCGGCCGCAATGCTCGGCCTCAGTGCGCCAGCCAAGGCCGACAACGATATCGTCCATGTCTCGTCCACAACGAATGCGTCGATCAAGGTAGCCAAGGGCAAGCCGAAGACGGTCATGACCAATGCCGCCTTCTACCAGATCGTCATCGGCGATCCGGAGATCGCCAACGTCAATCCGCTGACCGACAAATCCTTCTATGTGCTGGGCAACAATCTCGGCACCACCGGCATCGCGCTGTTCGACGAGAACAAGCAGTTGGTCGGCACCGTCGACATCGAGGTGACGCTGGACACCGACCAGCTGGCCAGCACCATTCGCGCCAGCGTGCCGGACGCCAAGATCAAGGTCGGCTCGGCCAATGGCCGCGTCGTGCTGTCGGGCGAGGCCGATGACGCGGTCGCCGCCGAGAAGGCAAGCAAGATCGCCAGCCGCTTCTCCGGCAATGAAGAAGTGATCAATTCGGTCAACATCTCGTCCTCGCAGCAGGTTCAGCTCAACGTCCGCTTCGTCGAGATCAATCGCCAGGCCGGACAGGATCTCGGCGCCAAATACAGCGCCAATTTCGCTTACGGCATTGGCGGGCGCGACGTCACCCTCGATCCTGGCACGGTGCCGGGAGCCGGCAATGGCGAGATCATCGGCCGGCTGCTGTCCAACGGCCTGTCGATCGACGTCGCCATCAAGGCGCTGGAGGAACGTGGTCTCGCCAGGCGGCTGGCCGAGCCGAACCTGATCGCCCGCTCGGGCCAGACGGCAAGCTTCCTCGCCGGCGGCGAGTTCCCGATCCCGGTCTCCGAGGACAATGGCAAGATTTCCGTCAGCTACAAGAAATACGGCGTCAGCCTCGACTTCACGCCGACGGTTCTCAAGGACGGGCTGGTGAGCCTCGACATCGCGCCGGAAGTGTCCTCGATCGACGCTTCGGCCTCCTACAATATCGGCAATATCTCGGTCCCGGGCTTTATCGTGCGCCGCGCCAAAACATCCGTCGACCTGAAGAATGGCCAGAGCTTCATGATCGCCGGCCTGCTGCAGTCACAGAACGACATTACCACATCGCGTCTACCCGGCCTCGGCAAGCTGCCGGTGCTCGGCTCGCTGTTCTCCTCCAAATCCTATCAGCGGCGCGAGACCGATCTGGTGATCATCGTCACCCCCTATCTGGTCAAGCCGGTCGATCCGTCGAAGAAGCTGCTCGAGCCGACCGACGGCACGCAGCCGGCCAGCAATGTCGACTATTTCCTCAACAACACCGAGGAAGTGAAATCGTCCGAAGCCAATCGTGCAGTGGCAATGGCCAGCGGCAGTACGCCACAGCCGGCCGCGGTCACCACCGTCGGGCATTTCCTCGACCTGCCGAAGGATTGAAGCCATGCGCGTGGAATCATGCATCGCCCTGCTGATCGCCGGCCTCGCCGGCGGCTGCACCAGCGACGACTATGTCCGCTCCGAGGGACCGACGATTGCCGCCGGCAACGCACAGGCCGCCAATACGGCCATGCAGATGGTCGATCCCTGGAAATACGGCGTCCAGAACACCAGGCTGCTGGTGCCGGCGCAGCGCAGTGAGGCGGCAGTCAACGCCGCCGACCAGGCTGCTGCTGCCAAGGCCGTGCAACCGACAGCGACAACCGATTGATTTGCCCCGGTGATTTGACCGGGAATGACCTGACAGGCTGACAAAATGGCAAGCGGCATCAAGACCAAGAAGATCCTGCTGGTGTCCAGCGACCGGACCTTTGCGCAGGATACGCGCACCGCGTTCGCGGCCTCGGAGGTGATCCAGCTTTCGACCGTCGAGAAGAACATTACCGAACTGCGCGGCGAGGTCCAGGAAGCCGATTTCGGCGCGCTCATCGTCGACATGGATGCGGCAAAGCTGGAAGAGATCGAGTCGCTGCAGCGCATCATGCGCCGGCTTGAAGGCCGCGTTCCGGTGGTCGTCGTCACCCAGGAATTCAACGCAGCCGCAGTGCGTATCCTGGTGCAGCTCCAGGTCGCCGATTTCCTGGTCAAGCCGATCACCACCGCCGATCTGGTGCGGTCGGTCGTGCGCGCGCTGCAAGGGCCGGGGCGCGAGGAAAACACCGAGTCGCAGATCTATACCTTCATGCCGGCCGCCGGCGGCGTCGGCACCACGACGCTGGCGCTGCAGACCGCCTTCCAGCTGCATCATTCGGTGACGCGCGGCGCGTCGACCTGCGTGGTCGACCTCAATTTCCAGCAAGGCGCCTGCGCCGAATATCTCGACCTCGAGCCGCGCTTCGACATCACCGAAATCGAGAACCAGCCCGAGCGCCTCGACCGTCAGCTGCTGGATGTGATGCTGTCCAAGCATGCGAGCGGGCTCTGCGTGCTGGCGGCGCCAACGCATCCGTCGGAAATGCGCTCGTTCAAGACCGATGTCGTGGTGCGCATGCTCGATCTCGTCTCGGCCTATTTCGATAACGTCGTCATCGACATGCCGCGCACCTGGTTTCCGTGGACGGAGACGGTGCTGCTCGGCTCCAACAAGCTCTACATCGTCGCCGAAATGACGGTGCCATGCCTGCGCCACACGCAGCGGCTGATCCAGGCGGTCTACGAGACGGCCGGCAAGGAAGTGAAGCCGAACGTCATCGTCAATCGTTTCGAGCAGAAGATGTTCGACAACGGCATCAAGCAGGCGGATGTCCAGGAAATCCTGGGCGAGCATTTCGTCGGCGGCATCTCCAACAATTACCGGCTTGTGCGTGAAGCGGTCGACCGCGGCGTGCCGCTGCATGAGATCGACCCGAACGCCAATGTCGTCAACGATCTGAAGAGGATCATCCTGCCGGAAGAAGCCGTGGTGACGCCGGAGAAATCGCGCTCGCTGTTCGGCATCGGCAGGGGCCTCCTGAAGAGGAAAGCCGGATGACCAGCCGCTTCTCGACCCTGCAGAACCGTGACGTCCGCGCGCTGAAGCCGGCCGAGGCGGCGCCGGTCGCGCATCACGCCGTGGTCATCCCGACGAACCGAAAGGCCTTGCCGCCGAAGCCGGAGACAACACCGGGAAAAAGCGCCAACAAGGTGCTCGATGCCCGCGTGCGCATCCACCGGCTGCTGCTCGAGGAAATCAACCTGGTCGCGCTGGAGCGCCTGCCCAAGGATGAGATGCGCCGGCAGGTGCAGGAGTTCGTGTCGGAAAAGACCCGCCAGGAGCGTATGGCGATCAACACCGTCGAACTTGAAGCGCTGGTCGATGACATCGTCGATGAGATGGTCGGCCTCGGCCCGCTGGAACCGCTGCTCAAGGACCCCGACATCAACGACATCCTGATCAACGGCCACCAGAACTGCTTCGTCGAAAAACGGGGCAAGCTGCAGCAGGTCCATATCCCGTTCAAGGACGAGGCGCACCTGTTGCGCATCGTCAACAAGATCGTCGCCGCCGTCGGCCGCCGGGTCGACGAATCGCAGCCGATGGTCGATGCCCGCATGCTCGACGGCTCGCGCTTCAACGCCGCCATTCGCCCGGTCGCCGTCGACGGGCCGCTGGTGTCGATCCGCAAGTTTTCAAAGAACAAGCTCGGCCTGCACAAGCTGGTCGAGTTCGGCGCCATCACCCAGAACATGGCCGAGGTGCTGGCGGCTGCAGTCCACGCCCGCAAAACGACCATCATCTCGGGCGGTACCGGCACCGGCAAGACGACAATGCTCAACGCATTGTCAGCCTTTATTCCGGAAGACGAACGGTTGATCACCATCGAGGACGCGGCCGAACTGCAGCTGCAGCAGCCGCATGTCGCGCGCATGGAAACGCGCCCCGCCAACATCGAAGGTCATGGCGAGCTGAAGCAGCGCGACCTGGTCAAGAACGCGCTGCGCATGCGCCCTGACCGCGTCATCCTCGGCGAGTGCCGCGGCGAGGAGGCCTTCGACATGCTGCAGGCGATGAACACCGGCCATGAAGGCTCGATGGCGACCATCCACGCCAACACGCCGCGCGACGCCATTTCGCGCCTCGAGCAGATGCTGGGCATGACCGGCATGCCGATGACGGTGCAGTCGATCCGCAGCCAGATCGCCAGCGCGCTCGACCTTATCGTCCAGCTGACGCGACTGTCGGACGGCAAGCGCAAGGTGACCAGCGTCGCCGAGGTGACCGGCATGGAAGGCGACGTCATCCAGATGCAGGAGATATTCCGCTTCGTGCGCACCGGCATGGAAGCCGACGGCAAGATCCTCGGTCACTACGAGGCGACCGGCATTCGCCCGCGTTTCCTCGAGGACCTGCGCAATATGGGCATTGAATTCCCCGGCAAATATTTCGAACCCGGCCGGCCGCAGGAGTAGCCGGGTGTTCGAGAATTTCAGCCCGATCTATGTCGTCTATGCCGCGGCAGCGCTGACCGGCATCATGATCGCCGAAGGCTGCTATCTGCTCTATGCCGGCCGCAGCGACAAGCGCCTGGCTATCAACCGGCGCATGAAGCTGCAGGAAAACAAGATCAGCCAGGAACAGGTGCTGATCCAGCTGCGCAAGGAACGCGGCCTCGATTCCGGCACGTCATTCTTCTCGCCCGACCGTTTTCGCGCGCTGCGCACGCAGTCTGGCATGGTGATGCCCTTGCCGAAATTCCTGACGATGACGACGGGCGTGGCGCTGGCGATGATGCTCGTCGCGCTCTGGTACGGCCTGCCGCTGTTGCTCGCCATTTTGCTGTTTGTGGTGCTGAAAGCGCTGCTGCCGGTAATTGTGCTGCGTTCCAAGCGTGCCCGGCGGGTGAAGCGTTTCGGCGTGCAGTTGCCGGAGGCGCTGGAATTGATCACGCGCGGCTTGAAGGCCGGGCATCCGGTTCCGGTGGCGATCTCCATGGTGTCGCGCGAGATGCCCGATCCGATCGGCACCGAATTCGGCGTTATCTCCGACGAGGTGACTTATGGTTCCGACCTGGTTTCGGCGTTGAATTCACTGTTTGATCGCGTCGGCCAGGAGGATCTGCCGCTGTTCGTCACCGCGGTTTCCATCCAGACGAGTTCGGGCGGCAATCTGCGCGAGATCCTCGACGGGCTGTCGACGACGATCCGCGAACGCGGCAAGCTGCGCCGCAAGGTGCGCGCCATTTCGACCGAGGGTCGTATGTCGGCCTATATCCTGACGGCGGTGCCGGCGCTGCTGTTCGCCGCCATCATGGTGATGATGCCGCAATTTTATCAAAGCGTCTGGGATGTGCCGAAGACCTGGTATCTGCTGGGCGGTTCGGTGACATGGCTGATGCTGGGCAACATCATCATGTTCAAGATGTCGAACTTCCGGTTCTGAGATGGAGCAGGTGATCCAGTTTCTTGCCTCGCTGGCGCCGACGTCGCTGATGCCGGTAGCCGCGATGCTGCTGGCATTGGGCGGCAGCGCGGTGGCATGGCCGCTGGTGGTGGCCAAAGGCGACCGCAACGATCTCAAGCGCCGGCTCAAGATCGACGACAGCAAGACTCCCCAACAGGCCGAGGTGGCGCCGAAGAAGAACCAGAGCGTCGTGCGCGAGAAGGCGGTGAAGCGGGCGCAGGAATTCTACGCCAAGAGCGATCCGGAAAATGTCGCCCGGCTGCGTATGAAGCTGATCCAGGCGGGCTATATGGAGCCGCGCGCGGTCGGCACATTCTTCCTGATCCGCTTCGCCTGCCTGGTGGGCGCAGCGATCGGCGCGTTCCTGGTCAACCATTGGATGGGCAGCGTCGATTCCACCGCGACCAGCCGCTGGACCTTCATCATCCTGTCGGGAGCCGCCGGCTATTTCGTGCCCGGCCTGGTGCTCAGCCAGAAGGTGCGGGAAAAGATGCGCGAATACCGCAACGGCTTTCCCGACTTCATGGATTTGATGATCGTCTGCTCCGATGCCGGCATGAGCATGGAGGCCGGCATCGAGCGCGTCTCGAAGGAACTGGCCAAGACCTATCCGTCGCTGAGCCAGAACCTGCAGCTGGTGTCGCTGGAACTCAGGGCCGGCCGCAGCCTCGACGATGCATTGAAGGCGCTCGCCGACCGCCTCAGCCTGGACGAGGTGCGCTCCTTCGCCACGCTCTTGCAGCAGTCGAAGGAACTCGGCACCAGCCTCGCCGGGGCGCTGCGCGTGTTCTCCGACGAAATGCGCCACAAGCGCATGTCGTTGGCCGAGGAGAAGGCACATGCCTTGCCGGCCAAGATGTCGGTGCCGGTGGTGGTGTGCATCCTGCCGGTGGTGCTGATGATCGCCGTCATCCCGATCATCGTCAAAATGACGGCGGTTCAGTAGATACCAAGGCAGTAGATACCAAGGCAGTAGATACCAAGTGGCCGCCCGGCGGCTTTCTGCGGTTACTCACTTCAACTACGCTTCGCCTGGATGTCATATCCGGCCGGTTTGGCCGCTCTCCTTCGGCAAAATCCGCAAAAAGCAAAATGAGTGAGCCGTCCATGCGAATAGTCTTGTGCACCGCCTTCCTCGGCCTCGCCGCGGCCAGTCTGTCGCCGGCCTCGGCCGCGGCCGACGATTGCGGCGACGCTGCCGCTCTGGTGCAGCAGGCATATCCCAAGGCCCAAAAGAGTGCCGATGGCGCCTCCTTCACGCTCGAACCTCATACCAGCATCGCCCAGACGCTTTGGGATGGCGATACGCCATTCGGCGTGGTCTGCAAGATCTGGCCCGCCCATGACGACCTGTTGTTGGTCGCCGTGCCGCTGATCGACAGCTCCCAATCCAGCGACGACGGGCATGTCGGCGATGTCGAGCTTCTGGTCGTCGACAGGAAGACCCGGCAGGTGCGCCAGCGCCTGCTCCAACCCGGGCTGATGACCGATGATGCCGTCGGCATCCGCGGGATCGACTTCGATACCGGGCGCTACAGATTGGCGCCCGATGTCGGCGCCTTCGGCCTGCGCATCGACATGGCAAACCATTCGCAGCCGAATCCTTTCAGTGAAACCGACCTGCGGCTCTATGCCCTTGACGGCGGTGCTCTGCGCCTGGTGCTCGACGGCATCATCGTGGCCGGCTTTGGCGGCGAAGGCGACACCAATTGCGCAGGATCCTTTCAATCCAACCGGGTCAGCCTGGCGATGAGCCCGGCGAGACATCACGGCTATCACGACATCACAGTGTTCGAGCGGTTGGACACCGACAATCCGTCTGTCGACAAGAATGGCGAGTGCCAGTCCCATCCCGGCAGGTCCATGAAACGAACCTACCGGCTGCGCTACGACGGCAGGCGCTATCAGTTTCCGGCGGGGCTCAAGGCGCTGGAGCCGGAATAGGCTTCGGTTGGTTAATGGCTTCTGTGCCCGAAACCAAATTTTAGGCGCGTTTCCGCACTGAAGTTTAATCGCCCTGTTGTAGTCTGCTTCCTCAGAGAACGACCCGGTAAATCGGGCGATTGGGGCCAGGGGCATGCGTCACAGAAGTTTCACGGCAATGGCCGCGCTAGCGGCGGTCTTGATGGTCGGCGGCTGCACGACCGACAACGTCGACAAAACCAAGACCACATCGATCCAACCGGTGGCAAAAGACGTCAGCACCTCCGACCTTGCGCAAGGCAAGGCGCAGTTCCGCGAGGCCAATTACGGCCTTGCCGAACAGCATTTCCGCAAGGCTGTGGAACTGAAGGCCGACAGTGCCGAGGGATGGATGGGGCTTGCCGCCTCCTATGACGAACTCGGCCGCTTCGACTTCGCCGACCGCGCCTACGACCAGCTTTTGAAAGTTGCCGGGCGCAAGCCGCAGATTGTCAACAATATGGGCTATTCGCAGCTGCTGCGCGGCAACAAGAAGAAGGCGAGAGCGCTGCTCATGGAAGCAAGGGCCGGCATGGCCGACCCGAGCGTGGTGAACGCCAATCTGGCGCTGCTCAACAAGGGCTGAGACTAGGGACACTCGCGTGCCGAGCTTCGCGGGACGGCAGTCGACGCTTTGTAAACCCTGTCGGCAGGTTGCTTTGAAAACCGGCCGAAAACGGTATCTCCGGCCGGTTGCATGCCTATGATGCGCCACAAATCGAAGATCCCAAAGGTTGCCGCTCATCCATGCTGGATTTCAGTTCGCTATTGCTGGCGGCTGCGCTGTCGGGCACATGCCTGAGCGTCACCATGTTTGTGATCTGGTTCACGGCGCCGCGTGCACGCTTCGTGCTGACGGTTGCGTGCGGCATTCTCGTCCTTGTCGCCCACGTCATCGTCTTCTGGCGCTACACGAGGGAGCCCAGTCCGTTGCTTTGTCAGGCAGCGTTGGCGCTGCTCAGCCTCGGTTTCCTGGCGCTTTCACTTTCGGCCATGCAATATCTCGGTGTGCGCAATTACAGCCGCGCTGTCCTGCCGGCCATGTTCGCGATCGCTGTCTGCGCCGGCGTGACCTATCTCGGTTTCGATGGTGTCGGCTTCATCCTCACCTATACGACGGTAACAGTGCTGCTCGCCTCGATCGGGGTGATGTTCTGGATCAAGGGCGGTCAGGATCGCGGCATTCTGCTGGTCGTTTCGGCGCTAAGCGGCGTCTGCGGCGTATCCTTCGGGCTCTGCGGCGCCGTGCTTCTGGTCAAGGGCCAGTGGGTGCTCGGCGTCGCACCCGACAATTGGGCCGAGCGGTTGAATTCGGTCGTGGCGGTCGCCTGCATGACGGCTCTCGGCGCGCTGACGCTGTCGCTGCATCATCTGCAGGCACAGATAGAACTGAAGGCCGAGACCTTGACCGACCCGTTGACCGGTCTCATGAACCGGCGGGCTTTGAACTCGCTTTATGGCGAGCGCGTCTTCGGCTCATTCATGTCGGTCGCCATGTTCGATCTCGACCACTTCAAGCGGACCAACGACATCTATGGCCATCCCGTCGGCGACCGGGTGCTCTGCCGTTTCGCCGCAGTCATCAAGAAGTATGACAGGGTTGGCGTCGACGCCTTCCGGCTGGGCGGCGAGGAGTTCGCGTTGGTCATGTCTCGGATGACCGAAGACAAGGCCTACGATCTCGCCAGCAGGATCGGCGTCGCCTTCGGCACGGAAGTGGTGCCGACGCCGCGCGGGCCGTTGCGCAGCAGCGTCAGCGGCGGCATTGGCTTTGGCAAGGAAGACGGCAGCAGCCTGGATGAAGTGCTGGCCGAGGCCGACCGGGCGCTCTACGCGGCCAAGAACGCCGGGCGAAATCGCGTGCTTGTCCTCAACGGCAAAGCCGACGGACCGGCCCTGCGCTCAGCCTGACAGGCCAGAGTGTTATTCGGCGGCGCCGAGATATTCCGACAGCGGCGGGCAGGAGCAGACGAGGTTGCGGTCGCCGGCGACATTGTCGATGCGCGAGACCGGCGGCCAGTATTTGGCCGCTGTGTCGACATCGCCGGCGGGGTAGGCCGCTTCCAGCCGCGAATAGGGGTGGGTCCACTGGCCGGCAAGGGTTTCGGCCGCCGTGTGCGGGGCATTGACCAGCGGGTTGTCTTCGAGCGGCCATTCACCCTTCGCCACTTTCGCGGCCTCGCCGGCAATGGCGATCATCGCCTCGCAGAACCGGTCGAGCTCGCGCTTGGGCTCGGATTCGGTCGGCTCGACCATCAGCGTGCCGGCGACAGGGAACGACATGGTCGGCGCGTGAAAACCGTAGTCGATCAGCCGCTTGGCGATATCGTCGACGCTGATGCCGGCGCTCTCCTTGAGCACGCGCGTGTCGAGGATGCATTCATGCGCGATGCGATCGTGCCTGCCCTTGTAGAGAAGCGGGAAGTGCGGCGCGAGCCGCGTCGCCACATAGTTGGCCGAGATGATCGCCGTCTCCGTCGCCTGCTTCAGGCCGGCGGCCCCCATCATGCGGATGTACATCCAGGTGATCGGCAGGATGGAAGCGCTGCCGAACGGGGCAGCGGACACGGCATGCGCCGAGCCCTCCGTGACATGACCCGGCAGATAGGGTTTCAGATGCGCCCTGACGCCGATCGGACCGACGCCCGGACCGCCGCCGCCATGCGGGATGCAGAAGGTCTTGTGCAGGTTCATGTGGCAGACATCGGCGCCGATGTCGGCGGGCCGCGCCAGGGCGACCAGCGCGTTAAGGTTGGCGCCGTCGAAATAGACCTGGCCGCCATGTTCGTGGATGAGAGCGCACAGGTGGCGCGCGCCTTCCTCGTAGACGCCGTGCGTCGAGGGATAGGTGAACATCAGAGCTGCGAGATTGGTCGAATGCTCGTTGGCCTTGGCCCGCATATCGTCCATGTCGATATTGCCGTCCTCCAGGCAACGCACGACGACGACGCTCATGCCGGCCATCGCCGCACTCGCCGGATTGGTGCCATGCGCGGACTGGGGGATCAGGCAGATGGTGCGATGGCCTTCACCTCGCGCGCGATGATAGGCGCGGATGGCGAGCAGACCGGCATATTCGCCTTGGCTGCCGGCATTGGGCTGCAGGCTGACGGCGTCGAAGCCGGTGATCTCCGCCAGCCAGCCTTCCAGCTCGCCGACCATGGCGCGATAGCCGGCCGAATGGCTGGCCGGCGCGAAGGGATGGAGGTTGGCGACAACAGGCCAGCTGACCGGCATCATTTCGGCCGCCGCGTTGAGCTTCATGGTGCAGGAGCCCAGCGGGATCATGGTGCGGTCGAGCGCCAAATCCTTGTCGGCTAGCCTGCGCAGCAGGCGCATCATGTCGGTCTCGGAGTGGTTTTCGCGGAAAACCGGCTGGGTCAGAAACTCCTTGCCGCGCGGCTTGCCGGGCATCGCGCCGGCCTCAGTAGCGCCGGACTTGGCGCCGAACAGGGCGGCGATAGCCTCGAGATCCGCCTCGGTCGAGGTTTCGTCGAAGGCGATGCTGATGCGGTCGGCATCGATGACGCGCAGCAGCCGGCCACCTCTTTCAGCGGCAGCGGCGATCGAATCTGCCTTGCCCTTCACTTCGGCCGTCACCGTGTCGAAACGGCTTGAGCCGAGCACGGAAACACCGGCGGTTTTCAGGCCTGCTGCGAGGCGGTTGGCGAGCTCATGGATGCGCCCTGCGATCGCCTGCAAACCAGTGGGGCCGTGCCAGATCGCGTAGGCCGTCGCCATGTTAGCAAGCAGCGCCTGCGCGGTGCAGATGTTGGAGGTCGCCTTGTCACGGCGGATGTGCTGTTCGCGCGTCTGCAGGGCGAGGCGATAGCCGGGACGGCCCTTGCTGTCGATCGACTGGCCGACGAGGCGGCCGGGCATCAGCCGGGTCAGCTTGTCGGAGACGGCGCAATAGGCGGCGTGCGGGCCGCCAAAGCCCATCGGCACGCCAAAGCGCTGCATCGGGCCGACGGCGATGTCGGCGCCAAGCCTGGCCGGCGCTTCGGTCAGCGTGAGCGCAAGCGGATCGGCGATGAAGACGACCACGGCGCCCGTGGCGCGAGCCTTCTCGATCGCCGCCTTGTGGTCGCCATAGACGCCAAACGTGTCCGGCCAGGAGACCAGCAGGGCGGCGGTGTTGTCGTCGATGGTCTCGCCATCGATCTCGATGCCGAGCGGCTCGGCGCGGGTGCGCACGACGTCCAGCGTCTGCGGATGCGGCGTGCCGGCCAGCGCTACCTTGGTGCGCTTGTCGCGATGATGGCGCAGCGCGATGCCGACCGCTTCGGCCACCGCCGTCGCTTCGTCGAGCAGGGAAGCCGAGGCCACCGGCAGGCCGGTCAATTCGGTGACCAGGGTCTGGAAGTTGAACAGCATTTCCAGGCGGCCCTGGCTGATCTCGGCCTGGTAGGGCGTATAGGCGGTGTACCAGGCCGGGTTCTCGAACAGGTTGCGCTGGATGACCGGCGGCACGTGGACGCCGTGATAGCCGGCGCCGATGAAGCTCTTCAGCACCGTGTTTTTTGCCATGATCGCCGACAATTCGGCCAGCGCTTCGGCTTCGCTCGCCGGCGCGGGAAGGGTCAGCGGCAGATCGAGGCGGATCGACTGCGGCACAGCCTGGCTGATCAGCGTCTCGACAGAGGGAACGCCGATCACGGCAAGCATGGCTCTGACATCGTTTACATCAGGACCGATGTGGCGGGCCGAGAAGGGGGTAAGTGCTGCGCTCATGGCAATAGGTCCTGATATCAACCGATATGGGCTTTGTAGGCGGCCTCATCCATGAGGCCTGCGAGTTGGCCTTCGTCGGCGAGCTTCATCTTCCACAGCCAGCCGTCGCCGGTCGCAGCGGAGTTGACCAGCGACGGGTCCGAGGACAGCGCGCCGTTGGCGTCGGTGATCTCGCCGTCAACCGGCGCATAAACATCGGAGGCCGCCTTGACGGATTCGACGACCACGGCGGTATCGCCCTTGCTGAGCTTCGTGCCGATTTGAGGCAGTTCGACGAAGACGAGATCGCCAAGCTGTTCCTGCGCATAGTCGGTTATCCCGACGGTGGCGATGCCTCCCTCGACGCTCAGCCATTCGTGATCTTGTGTGAAATAGGTTTTTGCCATCGGAATTATCCTTTGCGGTAGCGATGAGGAGTGAAGGGCAAGGAACTGATATCGACCGGGATTTTCGTCCCGCGAACGTCGGCGAACAGTTTCGTGCCCGGCTTGGCCAAGGCCGTTGACACATAGCCCATGGCGACGGGATGGCCGGCCGACGGGCCGAAGCCGCCTGATGTCACGTAGCCGGCCGGATCGCCGTCGGCATCGAACAAAGCAGCGCCGGCGCGCACCGGCTGGCGGCCGTCCGGCTTCAGGCCGACGCGCTTTTGCGACGGCCCGCGCTCCAGGATGGACCGCAGCGCATCGGCGCCGATGAAGGACCCGCCGGCGCGGAGATCTTTGGGGATCGCCCACATCAGGCCGGCACTCGCCGGATCGATCTCCGGCGTGATGTCCTGGCCGTGCAGGCACAGGCCGGCCTCCAACCGCAGCGAGTCGCGGGCAGCAAGGCCGATCCACAACACACGCTCGTCCTCGAGCAGTTTCGTGACCAGAGCGCGCGCATCCGCCTCCGGCAGGCCGATCTCGAAGCCGTCCTCGCCGGTGTAGCCGGAGCGGCTCATGAACCAGTTTTGCTTCGGCTCGATGCCATGCATGAACAAGAGTGAGCCGGTCTCGATGCCGGCGCGGGACAAGGCAGCCCAGGCTTCCGGCCCCTGGATCGCCAGGAAGACGCGGTCGAGCGCATCGACTTTGACGTCGAAGTCCGCGGCCAGCGCACGCAAATGCTTCTCGTCCTCGACCGCATTCCCGGCGTTGGCGACCACCATGAAGCGCTCGGCGCCGAGCCGGGTGACGATCAGATCGTCGATGATCCCGGCGGCCTCGTTGAGGAAGAAACTATATTTGGACTGTGAAATCTCAAGCGCGCCGGCATCGAGCGGACTGGCGCGGTTGAGCAGTGCCGCAGCGCCCGGTCCGCTGACAGCGAACAGCTTCATATGCGAAATGTCGAACAGGCCGGCATGTTCGCGGGTGTGAAGGTGCTCCTTCATCACGCCGGCCGGATAGGTCAGCGGCATCGACCAGCCCGCAAAGGCGCCAAAGCGTGCGCCGGCGGCGGTGTGCAGATCTTCGAGAGGAAGGTGTTTGGTGTCGTCGCCCGTCATGTCATCTCCAGAGTCGCACGCAATCGGCCGCTGCTGGCGACCAGTCCGTGCCCCTCTGTCTGAAGCCTGAGAGACTCGCGCAACCGGAACTCTGTCGGCGACGCTTACACCTTCGGCGCGGGGGCAAGCCCCGACTTTCCAGAGTGTCTTTCCCGTCTACGGTTCTTTTGCCTGAGAGATTTCGGGCGATTTCCCCTTCGGCGGCAGCTCGCGCTGCTCTCTCCCGCAAACAGGTAGGACTCAAAACTTAAGCCCTCGACGCGCCATCCATAGCTTGTCGGCGACACCTTGTCACCTGCCAGCGACACGTAAAGCGCGTCGTCTTTACAGTCTTCGCTAACCACGCCGTTTGCCGGTTTTTCAAGACAATGGCGATATTCTGGGCTGACGGTTTGGCCGGCAATTGCGTTGGGCACGGCGGATGGGGATTGACAGATGGGCGAACGGATCGGGAGCGCGCCGGTGGCGGGGCTGGCCTCGAAGGACCGCATCACGGCGGAAGATGTCGTCATGCTGCGTCGCGAAGTGTTCGCCGACGGCGTGGTGACGCGCGGCGAGGCTGAAGCACTGTTCGCGCTCGATGCGACAGCGACGGACAAATGCCCGCAATGGCCTGAATTCTTCGTCGAGGCCGTTACCGACTACATCGTCCACCAGGAAAAGCCGGCAGGCTATATCTCTGAAGACAATGCCGGTTGGCTGATCCAGACCATCTCGCGCGACGGAATGGTCGACAGTGTGACCGAACTGGAGCTGCTGGTGCTGTGCTGGAAAGGGCGAAATCATCGCCCGGCCGGCTCTCCGCCTATGCGCTCGAGCAGGTCGCCAACGCGGTGGTCGACGGCAAGGGACCACTGATGCTCGGCGGCGCGCTGGTTCCCGGGCTGGTCGCCAAGGCAGAGGTCGATCTGTTGCGCCGCATTCTCCATGCCTATGGCGGCGACGGTAACATCGCCATCACACGGGTTGAGGCCGAGGTGCTGTTCCAGATCAACGAGCAGACCGCAGCGGCCCACAACGACCCGTCCTGGAACGACCTGTTCGTCAAGGCGCTCGCCAATTTCGTCATGTGTTCGGCCGGCTACGAAGCGCCGACGCGCGATGTGGCGCTGCGTCGTGACAGTTTCTTGGACCAGGTCGAGCCCGAAATTGGTGGCTTCTTCAGCCGCATGGTGTCGGGCGGACTGGCCGGCATCATGGAAGCCTATCGTTCGCCCGGCGATATCGAGGCCGAATGGGAGTCGAAGAACCGTGCCGCCGAGGCACTCGCGCGCCGCGCCGAGACGATCGACGCCAGCGAGGCGAAATGGCTGGCCGATCGCATCGGCACCGACCGCCCGCTGCGTGACAATGAACGCGCGCTGCTGACGCTGATCAAACTCGCCTCGCCGGAGATACATCCGGCGCTCAAGCCACTGCTCGACAAGGTTGCTTAAGCCGCGCCGTTTTCTGCGACCGTTTTGTAGAGGACGATATTGGAGTGTCTTCAGGCCAATCGCCAAGTTCGGCCACGCGCTCGAAACCGGCTTCCTCAGGCAAGCTCGGTTCGGTCGGAGTCAGATCGTGCTCGGTCAGAATGCGAGGCCATCAAATCCCGCCATACCAGTCATAGCCATTGTCTTCCCAATAGCCGCCGCGGCCGCCGCCGATATTGGCAAAACTGTCGACGAGCTCGATCTTGTAGAGATACTTCGGCATCTTGTAGCCGAGCTGTCGTTCGACGCGCACGCGCAGCGGCGCGCCGTTTTCGACCGGCAGCGGCTTGCCGTTGAGGCCGTAGGCGAGGATCGTCTGCGGGTGGCGGGCATCGATCAGGTGGATGGTGCCGTAATATTTGATTTCCCCGGAGAGGCTGCGATCGATCGTATCGAGGCAGTGGAACATGACATAGCGGGCCTGCGGCTTGACCACAGCCTGGTCGAGCACCAGCGACAGCGGGGTGCCGGTCCATTTGGCGATGCAGCTCCAGCCTTCGACACAGTCGTGGCGGGTGATCTGCGTGCGGCTCGGCATGTTCTCCAACTGCTCGCGGCTGAGCGACAGCGGCTTTTCGACCAGGCCCGTTACCTCCAGCCGCCAGTCGGCGAAATTGTTGGCGAGCAGGCCCTTGTAGGTGTCATCGTCGGGCGCGGTGACGCCGTTCGGCCGCTGCGGCTGGCGGATGTCGGCCTCGGTGAATTCCGGCGCCAGAGCATCGCGGCCGGCAAGCCAGCGTTGCGCGCGGTAGGTCAGGCCATTGGCGTTTTCGAGGAAACTGCGCAGGCCGTCGCCCATGCCGAGCTGGCTGTCGAAGGCATCGCAGCCCGACAACATGATGCCGGAAACGCCGAGGCCGGCGCCCGTCAGGAACTTTCGGCGGCTGATCTGGAATTTGGCCATCTCACGCACTCCTCTCGGTGTCGCCATGCCTTGGCGGATCGGTGCGGTACCAGCCGGTGATGATCGAGCGCAGTTCGTTGATCGGGCCGGCGGCGAGGATCATCATCATATGGACGATGAAAAAGCCGACCAGCAGCACCATCACCGTGAAATGGATGGTGCGCGCCGTCTGCCTTCCGCCGAGCAGTTCGTTGAGCCAGGGCAGCACCGAGTTCATGCTCGGCGACATGGCAAGGCCGGTGATGATCATGAGTGGCAACAGCACGAACAGCACGCCGCTATAGGCCATTTTCTGCAGCGTGTTGTATTCGCGTGTGTGGTGGAACCTGAGCTTGGCGTGCTCGATGATGTCCTGCGGCAGCCGCTTGAGATCGTCAAGGCGCGGCGCCAGATCGCGGCGCAGATGGCCGTTGACCAGGCTGGCGACCAGCCAGACGACCAAGGTGGTTGTCAGTATCCAGGCGAAGAAGAAATGCACGACGCGGGCGGTGCCGAGATCGTAATAGGACGGGATTGTCGCCCAGGACGGGAAGGCACGCGACGTTTGCTGCCCGGCCGGGCCCGACCAGCCGAGCACGCCTGTGGTGTCGAAGCGATGGCCGAAGATTTCGGTATAGCCGCGCGGGCCGGTGGCGGTGTTTTCGGCGCCGATGGCAAAGACGGTGTTGTTGTACTCGAAGCCGGATTGCTTGCCGATGTAGAGCTGCGGCCGGGCATTGAAGATCTGCAGGCCGGACAAAAGCATGAAGAACAGCGAGATCGCCCACAGCCAGTGCGTCAGGCGGGTCCAGCGCGATTGCCGGTAGATCAGCGTCGCATCCTTCGTTGAGGCGGCATCGACGCCTGCGCCGGGCTGACTCACGGTAATGGTTTCCATCTTTTCCTCGCCTCCGGCAGCGCGATCCTGGGATGGCCGCGCTCGTCCTTGTCCTCCCAATACGTCGCTATCGAAAGCGATGTTTCATGCGGTCACGTTTTTATTACGGGCACGGGTTTATCGCGGGCACGGATACTCAATTGCCGAGGCTCACCGCGAGATTGACGACGGCGGCGACGATGACGGCGTTGAAGAAGAACGACAGGATCGAATGGACAAGCACCACCCGGCGCATATGCGAGGTCGTGATCGCGGTGTCGGCGGTCTGCGCGGTCATGCCGATCACCGTCGCGAAATAGAGAAAGTCCCAACCGTCCGGCCGTTTGCTGCCGGGAAAATCGAGGCCGCCGACCGGCATTTTCTTCTTGGTTTCCGTATCCATCGCGTCGCCGTCCATCCAGTAGACATGCGCATAGTGGAGGGCGGCCATGGCATGGATGGTGAACCAGCCAAGCGGGATCGACAGCATGGCGAAGCCGAGTTCGATGGGGTCGCGATCCTTGTGATTGATCAAAAGGAACAGCAGGACGATGGCCATGGCGACGATGCCGAGCGTGATGGCAAAGATGCCCAGCACTGGGAGGTCCAGTTCGCGCGCGTTCTTGCTGAGATAGCGGCCGGACAGCAGCGGCATCTTGGCGATCACGAGCGCGATGAAGACGACGAAGAACGCATCGGCGGCAATCGAAATCGAATAAGCAAGCCGCGTGGAGAGGGGGAGCGATCCAATCAAAGGCAATACCGCGGCAAATACGACCAGACCGACGGCTAGCGACACAAAGAACTGCTTGTGCCGCTGCAAGGGGTTATTCGGCGATGTGTCGGCCATAGCCCGACCTCGGATGATGCTTCACGTCTGGTCGGGTGTGACGGATTTCAGAGCCCGCCGCAAGATACGGTCGAGCTCACCCAGGAAACGCGAGCGATCCTGTGGCGCAAAGCTGGCATTGTAGCCCTTGCTCTCGCCGGTTTCGCGCAGATGCTGCTTCAAATCGCGCATTGCAACCGCCATGCCGATGGTCTCCGGCGTGAACGGCCGGCCGGTTGGCCCAAGCACATGCGCGCCGAGCGCCACGGTGCGAGCGGCAAGCGGGATGTCGGCGGTGATCACGATGTCGTTGGGTTTTGCGTTCTCGACGATCCAATCGTCAGCGGCATCGGCGCTTTTAGAGACGACGACGTTGCGAATCATCGGATCGCGCGACGGACGCAGCCCGCCATTGGAGACGTAGGTGACGACCACGCCATGGCGCTCGGCGACCTTCTCGACCTCGGCTTTCACCGGGCAGGCGTCGGCGTCGACGTAGATGGCGGGTGCGGGCATTATCTCTCCAAAACGGACATGGGGCCGGCATGTTACCCGGCCCCATGCCAGAAATCTCGTACCGTCAGGCCGGCAGCGCGCCCGACTTCTTCGCCGTCCAGGTGGCTATGTAATCCATCAGGCCGGGGTTGAGACAGTCATAGGGTTCGAGGCCGATCGATTTCAACTGGCCGCGAATGCCGTCCATGCGCTTGGGGTCGACACCGGATTCGATGATCGACGAGACGAAAGCGGTGAAGCCCGGCGGTGACCAGCCGTCTTCCTCGAAGCGCTCGGGATGGATGAAGGACAGACCCTTGAACGGATGATCGCGCTCGACCGGGCCGTGCATGTGGACGCCGCAACCGGTGCAGGCATGGCGCTGGATCAATGCTGCCGGATCGACCACCTTCAGCTTGTCGCCATTCTCGGTGACGGTGACGTCGCCAGTGCCGGCTACGGCCACGACCGAGAACACCGCGCCGTCAGGCTTCCAGCATTTGGTGCAGCCGCAGGCATGGTTGTGGGCGATCTGGCCCTTGACCGTCACCTTCACCGGCTTGCTGGTGCAGGCGCAGACCAGCGTGCCGCCGGCAAAGCTTGCGCTCTCCTTTGGCAAGCCATTGTCGATTTTGGGATGCAGTTTCTCAGGCATTGTCTTCCTCCCTTGTTGAACCTGTGCAACTTCAGTCGCTGGCCCTTCGGTCGGCGGCTTGTTCTTCCTCCGTTTGGTGTGCGATCGGACGCAAAACCGGGCGCCACTTTTGCTGATCGCACTTAGTAAACGACGACGCTCCTGATCGACTTGCCCTCATGCATGAGATCAAAACCCTTGTTGATGTCCTCAAGCTTCAGCAAATGGGTGATCATCGGGTCGATCTGGATCTTGCCGTCCATGTACCAGTCGACGATTTTCGGCACGTCGGTGCGGCCGCGTGCGCCGCCAAAGGCGGTGCCCATCCAGGTGCGGCCGGTGACCAGCTGGAACGGCCGGGTCGAAATCTCCTGGCCGGCGCCGGCCACGCCGATGACGACCGACTTGCCCCAGCCGCGATGCGAGGCTTCCAGCGCCTGGCGCATCACCTTGGTGTTGCCGGTGCAGTCGAATGTGTAGTCGGCGCCGCCGATCTGGTCGGCGCCGCGCTTGGTCAAGTTGACGAGGTGAGGAACGATGTCGCCGTCGATCTCCTTCGGATTGACGAAATGCGTCATGCCGAAGCGCTCGCCCCATGCCTTCTTGTCGTTGTTGAGGTCGACACCGATGATCATGTCAGCGCCGGCGAGCTTCAGGCCCTGGATGACGTTGAGGCCGATGCCACCGAGACCAAAGACGACAGCAGTCGCGCCTTGCTCGACCTTCGCGGTGTTGATGACCGCGCCGATGCCGGTGGTGACGCCGCAACCAATGTAGCAGATTTTGTCGAAGGGCGCGTCCGGGTTGACCTTGGCGACGGCGATCTCGGGCAAAACGGTGAAATTGGAGAAGGTCGAGCAGCCCATATAGTGGAAGATCTTGTCCTTGCCGATCGAGAAGCGCGAGGAGCCATCGGGCATCAAGCCTTGGCCCTGCGTGGCGCGGATGGCGGTGCACAAATTGGTCTTGCGCGACAGGCAGGATGGGCACTGCCGGCATTCCGGCGTGTAGAGCGGGATGACGTGGTCGCCCTTCTTGACCGAGGTGACGCCCTTGCCGACATCGACGACAACGCCAGCGCCTTCATGGCCGAGGATTGCCGGAAACAGGCCTTCGGGATCGGCGCCCGACAGGGTGAACTCGTCGGTGTGGCAGATGCCGGTCGCCTTGATCTCGACCAGCACCTCGCCTTCGCGCGGTCCGTCGAGGTCGACCTCCATGATTTCCAACGGCTTTCCGGCGGCGACAGCGACAGCGGCGCGGGTTTTCATCAGGCAATTCCTCCCAAGGCGATTGGTCTTCAGGCTTTCAGGGTTTTTATACTGTTTCAACCCGATTTGGCGACCAAATATGGCGCAAATCTTGGCCCAGTCGTCGGCGGCCCCGGCTTTCGTCCCGCAACATCGGCTCGGCGTAGATTGCTGCACAGCGGCGCGGTGCTTGAGCCCGGCTGCCGAAGCCCATAAGAAGGACGAAAGACCCGAGGAAACGCCTTCGATGTTCACGAAAATCCTGATCGCCAATCGCGGCGAGATTGCTTGCCGCGTCATCAAGACTGCGCGCAAGATGGGGATTGCCACCGTAGCGGTCTATTCCGATGCCGATCGCGACGCCGTGCATGTCGAAATGGCCGACGAAGCCGTGCATATCGGGCCGTCGCCTGCCGCGCAGAGCTACCTCCTGCCCGAGAAGATTATCGCCGCCTGCAAAGAGACGGGCGCGCAGGCCGTGCATCCGGGTTATGGTTTTCTCTCCGAACGCGCCGCCTTCTGCGAGGCGCTGGAGGCCGAAGGCATTATCTTCATCGGTCCAAAACCCAAGGCAATCAAGGCGATGGGCGACAAGATCGAATCGAAGAAGTTCGCCAACGCGGCCAAGGTTTCGACCGTGCCAGGCTGGCTCGGCGTCATCGAAAACGGCGACCATGCCGAAACGATCGCCGGCGAGATCGGTTATCCCGTGATGATCAAGGCGTCGGCCGGCGGCGGCGGCAAGGGCATGCGCATCGCCTGGAGCCAGTCGGAAGTGCGCGACGGCTTTGACCGGGCGCGTTCGGAGGCCAAAAGCTCGTTCGGCGACGACCGCGTCTTCATCGAAAAGTTCGTCGTCGATCCGCGCCATATCGAAATCCAGGTGCTGGCTGACGCGCATGGCACCGCGCTCTATCTCGGCGAGCGCGAATGTTCGATCCAGCGCCGCAACCAGAAGGTCGCGGAGGAGGCGCCGTCGCCGTTCCTCGATGCCAAGACGCGCAAGGCGATGGGCGAACAGGCCGTGGCGTTGGCCAAGGCGGTCGACTATCAGAGCGCGGGCACCGTCGAGTTCATCGTCGACGCTGAAAAGAACTTCTATTTCCTTGAAATGAATACACGATTGCAGGTCGAGCATCCGGTGACGGAGCTCGTCACCGGCATCGATCTGGTCGAGCAGATGATCCGCATTGCCGCCGGCGAGAAGCTCGGCATCAAGCAGAGCGACGTCAAGCTGAACGGCTGGGCGGTGGAAAGCCGGCTCTATGCCGAGGATCCCTATCGCAATTTCCTGCCCTCGATCGGCCGGTTGACGCGCTACCGGCCGCCGGAGGAGGGCAAGTTCGGCGATGTCTTCATCCGCAACGACACCGGCGTCACCGAAGGCTCCGAGATTTCGATGTTCTATGATCCGATGGTGGCAAAACTCTGCACCTGGGCGCCCACGCGTATCGAGGCCATCGATGCCATGTCGGAAGCGCTGGACAGTTTCGTCGTCGACGGCATCGAGCACAACATCCCGTTCCTGGCGGCGCTGATGCAGCATCCGCGCTGGCGCGAGGGGCGGATATCGACGGGCTTCATCGCCGAGGAATATCCTGACGGCTTCGCGTCGATCGTGCCCAATGGCGATGAAAAGGCAGTGCTGGCGGCGATCGCCACCGCGGTCGAGCTTCTGCGCCGCGACCGGCTCGACCGGCTGGGCGGGCGGCTGGCGCCGCATTCGGGCGCACTCAAGCGCGATTGGGTGGTGAAGCTCGGCGACGACTATCTCCAGGCTTCGATCATCGAGGGCATGATCTCCATTCCGATGGAAATCGATCTGTCGGTCGATGGCGGCAAAGCGCTGACGGTGGCGTCCGACTGGCGGCCGGGCGACCTCATCTGGCGCGGCACTGTCGGTGCCCGCAAGGTCACGGCGCAGATCAGGCCGGCGCCGAACGGCCTGCGCATTGCCTGGAAAGGCATGTCGGTGAGGGCACGCGCCATGCTGCCGCGCACGGCGGAGCTGGAAAGGCTGATGCCGGAGAAGGTGGCGCCGGACACGTCCAAGATGCTGCTTTGCCCGATGCCGGGCCTGGTCGTGTCGATCGCGGTTGCCGAGGGGCAGGAGGTCAAGGCCGGCGAGACGCTGGCCGTGGTCGAGGCGATGAAGATGGAAAACGTGCTGCGCGCCGACCGCGATCTTGTCGTGTCGAAGCTCAACGCCAAGCCGGGTGACAGCCTGGCTGTCGATGCGGTGATCATGGAGTTCGCCTAGAGATTGTTTGGAAATTCTACTCCGGCGGCCATCTGAAGGTGGTTTCTGCGCTTCCCGTGCTCACGGACCAATGGCCGCTGCGCTCCGGTTCTCGAAACCACCATCATATGACTCGCCAGAGCGAATTTCGAACAATCTCTGAGCCGTGCGGCTGGGTACGGAAGCCTGTGGTCGGTGGTCAATTGTGCTGGACTGGCATCGCCCGGTCCGGGACAATACATCTCCATCGACTCAAAGCCCTTCGAGCAATTTGAAACATCATGGCGGATGACAAACTTCCACGCGATCCCCTGAGGCGCGAAGCAGCGCTCGCTGCTGCGCGCCCGGAGGCGCCGGCGCGGCCGTTCATCCATCTGCGCGTGCATTCAGCGTATTCGCTGCTCGAGGGCGCCTTGCAGGTCGCCGCTGTCGTCGCCCATGCCGTCAAGGACGAGTGCCCGGCAATCGCCGTCACCGACACCAACAATCTGTTCGGCGCGCTGGAATTTGCCCAGAAAGCGGTGAAAGAGGGCATCCAGCCGATCATCGGCTGCCAGATCGATCTCGCCTTTTCAGGCGAGACCAGTGACGCACAGCGCGACCGCCGCCGCCACGGGCCGGAGATGAACGCCGTGGTGCTGCTCGCCGCCACCGAGGTTGGCTATAGCAACCTGGTCAGGCTGGTCAGCCAGGTCTATCTGGAGACGCCGCCGGGCGAGCCCGTGCATCTGACGTCAGCAATGCTGGAAGGCCATAGCGATGGCCTGATCTGCCTCAGCGGCGGGCCGCGCGGCCCGATCGGCCGGGCTCTGAAGGAGGATCGCCGAGATCTTGCCGAGACGCGGCTTTTGGCACTCAAGGCGCTGTTCGGCGACCGGCTCTATGTCGAACTGGACCGTGTTTCCGGTTATGACCGCGCTATCGAGAAATCATCGGTCGACCTTGCCTATATCCATGATCTGCCGCTGGTCGCCACCAATGAGGCGTTCTTCGCCGCCCGCGACGACTATGAAGCGCATGACGCGCTGATCGCCATTGCCGAAGGGTCCGTCGTTGCCGCCGACAACCGCCGCCGCCTGACATCGGACAATTTCCTGCGCAGCCAGGCCGATATGGCGCGGCTGTTCGCCGACCTGCCGGAAGCGATCGACAACACCGTCGAGATCGCGCTGCGCTGTTCCTATTATCCCAAGACCCGCAATCCGATCCTGCCACGCTTTACCGGCGGCGATGTCGCCGACAATGAGGTGGCGCTGAAAGCGGAGGCCGATGAACTGCGCCGGCAGGCCCATGAAGGTCTCGACGCCCGGCTGGCGGCGCATGGACCCACCGCCGGCTACACGGTCGAACAATACCGCGAGCGGCTCGATTTCGAGCTCTCCATCATCGAGAAGATGAAATTTCCCGGTTACTTCCTGATCGTGGCCGACTTCATCAAATGGGCGAAGGCGCAAGGCATTCCGGTCGGGCCGGGCCGTGGTTCGGGCGCCGGATCGCTGGTCGCTTACTCCACCACCATCACCGATATCGATCCGCTGCGCTTCTCGCTGCTGTTCGAGCGCTTCCTCAATCCGGACCGCGTGTCGATGCCCGACTTCGACATCGACTTCTGCCAGGATCGGCGCGAAGAGGTCATCCGCTACGTCCAGCAGAAATATGGCCGCGACCAGGTGGGACAAATCATCACCTTCGGTACGCTGCAGGCGCGCGCGGTGCTGCGCGACGTCGGCCGCGTGCTGCAAATGCCTTACGGCCAAGTCGACAAGCTCTCCAAAATGGTGCCGCAGAACCCGGCCAATCCGGTCAAGCTGGCGGATGCCATCGCCAACGAGCCGCGCTTTGCCGAGGAGGCCGAGAAGGAGCCGATCGTGCAGACGCTGCTCGATATGGCGCAAAAGCTGGAAGGGCTCTACCGCCACGCTTCGACGCACGCCGCCGGCATCGTCATCGGCGACCGGCCCTTGTCGGAACTGGTGCCGATGTACCGCGATCCGCGCTCCGACATGCCGGTCACCCAGTTCAACATGAAATATGTCGAGCAGGCCGGGCTCGTAAAATTCGACTTCCTCGGCCTGAAGACGCTGACGGTGCTGGAGACGGCGGTGAAGCTGATCCGCCGGCGCGGCATCGAGATCGACCTGGCGACGATCCCGCTCGACGATCCTGAAACCTACGCCATGCTGTCGCGCGGCGAAGTGGTCGGTGTGTTCCAGGTGGAAAGTGCCGGCATGCGCAAGGCGCTGATCGGCATGCGGCCCGACTGCATCGAGGACATCATCGCGCTGGTGGCGCTCTACCGTCCCGGCCCGATGGAGAACATCCCGACCTACAACGCCAGAAAGCATGGCGAAGAGGAGATGGCATCGATCCATCCCAAGATCGACCATCTGGTGAAGGAGACGCAAGGCGTCATCGTCTACCAGGAACAGGTGATGCAGATCGCGCAGGAACTGTCGGGCTATTCGCTCGGCGAAGCCGATCTGCTGCGTCGCGCGATGGGCAAGAAGATCCGCGCCGAAATGGACAAGCAGCGCGAGCGTTTCGTCACCGGTGCGGTCGAACGCGGCGTCGGCAAGCCGCAGGCCGACTTCATCTTCGACCTTCTGGCCAAGTTCGCCGACTACGGCTTCAACAAATCGCACGCGGCCGCCTACGCCGTCGTGTCCTACCAGACCGCCTATCTCAAGGCGCATTACCCCGTCGAGTTCCTGGCGGCGTCGATGACGCTCGACATGGGCAATACCGACAAACTCGCCGATTTCCGCCAGGATGCGCTGCGTCTCGGCATCGAGGTGGTGGCGCCGTCGGTGATGACCAGCTTCCGCAATTTCGAGGTCGGCGAGAACCGCATTTACTATTCGCTGGCGGCCCTCAAGGGCGTCGGCGACGCTGCGGTCGAGCACATCGTCGCCATGCGCGGCGAAAAGCCGTTCAAGAATCTCGCCGATTTCTGTGAAAGGGTCGATCCCAAGATCGTCGGCAAGCGCGTCTTCGAAAGCCTGATCATGGCCGGCGCGCTCGACTGCTTCGGCCACGACCGCGCCCAGATGATGGCCGGCGTCGAACGGATGATGGGGCTGGCTTCGCTGGCGCAGCAGAATGCCATTTCGGGCCAGCACGACATTTTCGGCGCGTCGCTCGGCGCGCAGCAGCAGGCGCTCAATTTGCCGCAGACCGATCCGTGGCTTGCCGCCGACCGGCTGCACCGTGAATTCCAGGTCGTCGGCTTCTATCTTTCGGCGCATCCGCTCGACGAGTACAAGGCGGCCCTGCAGAAGATGCGCGTGCAGAACTGGGGCGAGTTCTCGGCTGCGGTCAAACGCGGTGCCGCCGCGGGCCGGCTCGCCGGCACCGTCACCACCAAGCAGGAGCGCAAGACCCGAACCGGCAACAAGATGGGCGTCATCGCCTTTTCCGACACATCTGGCCAATATGAAGCCGTGCTGTTTTCGGAAGGGTTGGCGCAGTATCGCGATCTGCTCGAGCCCGGACGTTCGGTGGTGATCACCGTTTCGGCCGAGGATAGGCCCGAAGGGGTCAATCTGCGCATCCAGACGGTGCAGTCGCTGGAGGATGAGGCCAGCCGTATCCAGAAGGCGCTGCGCATCTTCGTTCGAAATGACGGGCCTGCGTCGGCGATTCAATCGCAGCTTACCCAGCGTGGGGAAAGTCAGGTAAGCATTATCGTCATCAAAGAAGAGGCGCAGGGCGAGATCGAGATCGAATTGCCCAACCGCTACCGCATCTCGCCGCAGATCGCGTCGGCCATGCGCGCGGTGCCGGGTGTGGTCGAAGTCGAGCTCGTCTAGGCTGCGCTGATATACACGGCAATCGCATCGACGTCGGCCAGTGCATGACGGCATAAAGATGCTCTGGGCCTGACATTGCAGCCGATAGGGCCAGCGTGCGGGGCGTGGTTGACCTGACCTTCCTTTGAACCACATGCGTTGAGCAGAAACTTCAAAGGAACGCACAATCATGCCCAGCCGCGAACGCGTCGAAGCCTTCCTCAAGGAGGTGGTCGAAGGCAGCCACGTCAAAGCGATCGCCGACTTCTACCATGACGATGCCACCATGCAGGAAAATCTCGGCGTCCCGCGGCGCGGCAAGGAAACACTGATGGCGCATGAGCAGGCAGCACTCGATCGGATCGAGAAGATGCACACCCATCCTGTCCAGACATTCCTGGTCGATGGCGACAATGTCGCCATCCGCTGGACCTTCGACCGTGTCGACAAGGCCGGCACCGTGCGCCGGCTGGAAGAGGTGGCCCTGCAGCGCTGGCGTGGTGACCGGATTGCGGAGGAGCGGTTCGTCTACGACACCGCCTCGGCCTGGCGCCTCGTCGGGCCGGACGGCAAGGTGGTGGAGGGGTGACGATCACCGGGTCAGATCATGATGAGATTTGGTTGAAATCTCATCATGATCTAACCCTTTGTTGGAGCATGATCTTTTCCAAAAACCGGCACCCACTTTTTGGGATCATGCTCTAGACGGCCCCGGCTGGGACAGTTACGCACTTGGTGATGAAAGCAGCCGAGAAGGACGGATTGCAGCAAAGCTCAGCGATGGCGCGGCTGCGTGACCGGCTGCGCAAGCTCTATCACGGACGCACGCCGGCGGCGTTCCGGTTTCAGCTGGTGGCGGTCATCATCGACCTCGCCATCATCGCCTTCTTCGTTGCCACGCCGGTGCTCCAGGACAAGCCGTCATTCCTGTGGCTCGACTATACCGTCGCCGCATTGGTCGCCGCCGACCTGATTGCCCGGCTGTTAGCCTCCAACGACATGCTGCGGCTGATGAAACAGCCGACATCCTGGGTCGATGTCTTCATCCTTCTGACGCTGCTGATGCCGACGGCGCTGGCAAATCTGGCGTTCCTGCGCATCCTGCGGCTGTGGTCGCTGTCGCGCAGCGGCTCGCTGTGGCGGCATTTCGAGATGCGCGGGCTAAGGCCATGGCGCGAGGCGAGCCAGGCGGTCATCAACCTTTTGACGTTTCTCTTCGTCATCACCGGTTTCGTCTACACCTTCTTCTTCCGCTCCGGCGCCGGCCTCGAAAACTATGTCGATGCGCTTTATTTCACCGTTGCCACGGTGACGACGACCGGTTTCGGCGACATCGTGCTGCCGGGAATTGCCGGCAAGCTGACCGCAATCGTCACCATGATCATCGGCATCTCGCTGTTCGTCAGGCTGGCGACAGCGATCTTCCGACCCGCCAAGGTGTTCTTTCCCTGTCCGCAGTGCGGACTGCAACGGCATGAGCCGGACGCCGTGCACTGCAAGGCCTGCGGGCATCTTCTCAACATACCGGATGAGGGGAATTGACCGACCGCTACGAGGCCGCGACCTCGGCCGGCTTTGGCGCCTTGCGCTGCAGGTTGAGCAGGTTGCCCATCAGGATCAGCAGGGCGCCGCCGGCTGTAAAGATGTCGATCTGTTCGCTGTAGAGCAGCCAGCCGATCAGCGCCGACAGTGGCACGCGCAGGAAATCCATCGGTGAAATCACCGTAGCGTCGGCATAGGTGAGGGCACGCGCCATGCAGAAATGCGACGACATGCCGGTGAAGGCAATCAGCAGGATCCATGGCCAGAGTTCGAGCGGTGGGTTGCGCCATTCATAAAGCGCCGGGATCAGGCCGACCACTGACTGGATGATCAGCATCCAGAAGATGATGCGCACGACGCTGTCCGTGCGGGTCAGCGACTTGACCAACACCACCGATACGCCAAAGCACACGGCCGCGCCGAGAACGACGAGGTGACCCGGATCCATGGAGCCGACGCCGGGGCGAACGATGACCACCACGCCGATCAGGCCAAGCACGACCGCCGCAATTTTCGGGCGGGAGAGCCTTTCGCCAAGAAACGCCACCGCCAGGATCGCGGTCCAGATCGGCGTGGTGAATTCGACCGATATGAGGACCGCAAGCGGGATCAGCGTCAGCGCATAGAGCCATGCGGCCTGGCCCGTATAGTGGATGACATTGCGAGCGATATGGGCCAACGGGCGCTGCGTGCGCATTGCAGCGAATCCGCCGCTCATCATCACCAGCGGCAACAGGATGAAGAAGCCGATCACCGAGCGCAGTTCCAGCACCTGGAAGACGTTGAGCTCGGCGGTGGTTGCGCGGCCGGCGACTGACATCGCCAGAAACGAGGCGATCGACAGCGCCATCCAGAACGCGGCTTTGGGGATCGATGGGGAAGGTGCCATAGGCGCTATGTCGCAAGCCGGGACTTCTATCGCAACCGTTAGGCGACGCATTCGACTGGGCCAGACCCGTTGCAAAACAGCCATGCTGGAAGTGGAACCTGACGCAACGGCAGGCGTTGGTTCCCGGTATTGGCCAATTGCTGGACGCATCGTTTCTTCAACATCAACGGGGGAGAGATTCCGATGAAATCATTCGCGCGGTTTCTGCTAGCCGGCTGCCTGCTAACTGCAAGCGCCACGGCCGATGCCGACGAGGCGAATTTTCTCAGCTCCTTGCAAGGGAATTTCTCCGGCAAGGGGACAGTCAAGGTCACCACCGACGCACCGACGGTGAATGTGTCCTGCACCTTCAATTCCGACGCGACCTCGAGTTCATTGTCGCTTGACGGCAATTGCCGTGGTCTTGTCGTGGTGACGCGCGCCATCAGCGCCAATCTGAAGGCCCGCGGGGCGAAGTATACTGGCGTCTATGTCGGGTCGCGCACCGGGCCGGCACAGCTCGCCGGCAGCCGTTCCGGGAACGCGATCAGTCTCGGCATTCGCTGGGCGGCGGAGGTCAATGGCGATCGCAAGGCGCGGTTGACGGTGGAGAAAACCAGCGGCGACGGAATGCGGTTGACCGTTACCGACGTCGATCCGAAAACCGGCAAGAACGTGGTGACGAGCCGCATCGATCTCAAGCGTATCTAAGCCGTCTCACTCCTCGATCGGCTCCGGCGGGTTGGCGTTGCGGCCTTTACCGAAGGTGTAGCCGGTTTCCACCGCCTTCTTGCCGAACTTGTCGCGCAGCGTATCGATGGCGCTTTCGGCCATGGCGCGCTTGCGCGAGCCGACGTCGACGAGATCGGGCGGATCGGCCTTCTCGTCATCCGAGAGATCGCTGACACCGATGCCAAGCAGCCGGTACTTTGTCCCGTCCGCCTCCTTGCGCAACAGCTCGAGCCCGGTCTGGAAAATGCGGTCGGCCAGCCGGGTCGGATCGCCGAGCTGGCGGTTGCGGGTACGCAGCTTGAAATCCTGCGTCTTCAGCTTCAGCACCACGGTGCGCCCGGCAATGCCTGACTTCTTCAGCCGCGCCGAGACCTTTTCCGACAATCCCCTCAGCACTGGAACCAGTTCGCCCATTTCAGCTATGTCGGTGTCGAAAGTGGTTTCGGCCGACACACTTTTCGCATCCTGGTCGGGATCGACACGGCGGTCGTCCTGGCCGCGCGAGAGATGGTAGAGCCGCGTGCCCATCACGCCATAGCGGCGCATAAGATCGGCGCGCTCCATGCGCTGCAACTGGGCGATGCTGCGGATGCCGTCGCGTTCGAGCGTTGCGGCAAAAGCCTTGCCGACGCCCCAGATCAGCGTCACCGGCTGTTCGGCCAGGAAACCCAGCGCCTCGGCTTCGCCGATCACCGAAAAGCCGCGCGGCTTGCGGAAATCGGAGGCAACCTTGGCCAGGAACTTGCAGTAGGAAAGGCCGGCCGAAACGGTGATGCCGATTTCCTTTTCGACGGTCTGCGCAAAGCGCGCCAGCACCACCGCCGGCGGCATGCCGTGCAGGCGCTCGGTGCCGGCAAGGTCGAGAAACGCCTCATCGATGGAGAGCGGTTCGACCAGCGGCGTGAGCGCCTGCATCAAGGCGCGGACATCGCGGCCGACGCGGACGTATTTCTCCATATTGGGCGGGATGACGACCGCTTCCGGACAGGCTTCGAGCGCCTTGAACATCGGCATTGCCGAGCGCACCCCCTTGATGCGGGCGATGTAGCAGGCGGTGGAGACGACACCGCGCTTGCCGCCGCCGATGATCAGCGGCTTGTCCTTCAGCGCCGGATTGTCGCGCTTTTCGATCGCCGCATAGAAGGCGTCGCAATCGATATGCGCCAGATGCAGCTGGTAGAGCTCGGGATGGCGGGTGAGTCGAGGGCTGCCGCAACGCTCACAGCGCCTGGTATCGCTGCGCTGAAAGGTCAGGCAGTCGCGGCAAAAACCGTGCTCGGGATTGTTGACAGGGGCCGCCATCGCTGCGAACATAAAGAGAACAGATGCAATGGTACGTCAGGACGGAAGCCGCCACAAGCGGTTAGCCGGGAGAGAACTCATGAGCACCACCATAGCGCCGCTGGCGTCTGGCCTGTGGGCGGCTTTCGAGGATCTTTTCGGCAAGCAGGGCGCCTGTTACGGCTGCTGGTGCACGCATTTCCGGATGGCGCCGGCGGTCCGACGGGCCAGCGACAAGCAGCGCAACAAGGATCATATCAAGGCGCGTATCGAGGCCGGGCCGCCGCCGGGGCTTTTGGCCTTCGAGGACGGCCAGGCGGTCGGCTGGATGCAGATCGGTCCACGCGCCGACGTGCCCGAATGGAACAATCGGGGCCGGGGCTCGGCACCGGTCGATCCAACCGACGCCGTAGATCCCGGCGTCTGGGCCATCTCCTGCTTCTTCATCCGCGCCAGCGCGCGCGGCCGGGGCGTCAGCCACCGCCTGGTCGAGGGCGGCATCGCTTTTGCCCGCCAGAACAAGGCGCGGCTGGTCGAGGCGTGTCCGATCGACGTGTCGCGCGATTCGCGTTCGATCGGACTGTTCGTCGGCTCGTCGCGTGTGTTCGAAAAGGCCGGCTTCGAGCGGCTCCTCGAACGCAAGGCCGGCCGGCCGCTGATGCGGCTTGTGCTGTAGGCGGCAGCAATCCATAGGTCTTGTCTTGCGGCTGTGATGGTATTTTCCTACCAGTGGTAGAAGCGGTTTTGACGACTGCAATAAAGTGGAGGATCGATATGAAGCGCGTTTTGCCATTCGCTTTGCTTCTAGCCTGCAGTGCGCCGGCGCTTGGGCAGACGGTCGACAGCGAGGGCGCCAAGCAGCTTACCGACAATCTGGCGCGCTATTTCAGCAAGAAGCCGTTCGAGATCGGATTTCTGAAGGTCTCGGTCGAAGGCGACGCCTACAAGCTCGCATTCGATTTCAAGCCCGTCGTGGAACTCTTGGCAAAACAGGATGGCCTGAAGCTCGATCTCACCCCTTATACGCTGTTGACCAAACCACGCAGCGATGGCGCGTGGGATGTCTCAGGCAATCTGGCGCCGGAAGGGTCGATGGAGTTCAACGGCCCTCAGGGGCCGCAAAGCATGAAGATGTCTATCAAGGGCGGGAAGTTCGTTGGTGTCTACGATCCCGAGTTGGCGGCTTTCAGCAGCGCCACGTCGTCACTTGAAGGCATGAATATGACGTCGCAGGACGCCAGGCAGCGCACGGAGATGAGTTCTGGTGCTGGAACCGCCACAATGAGCGCTACCAAGGGCGCAAATGGCGGTGTCGATTTTAGCATGGTTCAGACGATTGCCGATTTTGCAGAGGTCATCACGATCGACAACCCCAACAGCGGGCAGAAAATCCCGCTGACGGTCAAGTCGCCCGAATTTTCGGTCGACGCGAAAGGCAAGGGGCTGCGCACGAAGCCTATTCTGGACCTGTTGGCTTTCGCCGTGGCCAATGAGGACGAGGCGAAACTGAAAGCCGATCAGGCGGAGCTCAAGTCGCATCTTCTGACCGCGCTGCCGATATGGGAGCGGATTGATGGGGCTTACAGTCTCAAGGATTTCAGCGTCGGCAGCCCGATCGGCAGTTTCGGCGCAGCAACACTCGGCATCGCCTTCGGCATGGACGGTGTCTCGCGCAACGGGACGATCAGCTACGGGATCAAAGCGTCTGGGCTCTCGGTACCGCAAAATCTTGTTCCAGCCTGGAGCGTCGCGCTGTTGCCCACCGACATCGACCTCAATTTCGGTGGGGCCAACATCGATCTCGACACAATGGCCAAGAAGGCTATCGAGGCCTTCGATCTCAACAACAACCCGCCGCTTTCGGCGGATTTCGGCGACGGCGTGAAGAAAGATTTTCTGGCGAACGGCCCCAAGATCCTCATCGGCCACAGCACGGTCAAGGGCGGCGGTGCCGAAATCGGGCTGGAGGGCGATATGACGTTTCCCGATGGCGAGAAGCCCGATGCCAACGTGACGATCGACGTGACCGGCTACGACAAGATCGTGGCAAGCCTGCAGGAGGCGGCGAAGACCGACCCGCAGGCCTCACAGGCTTTTACCGGCGCCTTGGCCATCAAGGGATTTGCCAAGACGCTGCCGGATGGCCGTATCGAATGGGTGATCAACGCCAGGCACGATGGGTCGGTGACGGTCAACGGCGCCATGCTGAAGGGGCCGGATCCGGTCGTGGAAGACAACACCGATCAGGATGCGATCCCTGGCGAGGGCAACAATGGCGGAGCAGGGGCGAAGCTGCAGCCTTGATCGCCAAGCTTGGAGGCGCTTGGGCTTAAAGCCCGAGCGCGCTCGCGATCTTCGGCGCGGCCTCGTGCCAGTCCTCGACGGAGATGATGTCGTCCGGCACCGGCGGCAGGAAGGCGCGCAGCGAATTGTCGGCCATCAGGTGGAAGAGATGGGCGTCGGCAACCGAGTTGCGTGCCGAGATGAGGTTGGCGGGCTGGTCGTCGACAAAGGCTACCGGCCGGCCGTTCTTGCCGCGCAGTTTCGCCACCGCCGGTCCCTTGGCCATTTCGGTGGTCAACAGCGGATAGGGCAGACCGAGCGCATCGAGATGGGCGCGGCGGGCGGCGCGATGCCGGTGCGGCATGGCGGTCAAAAGGACGATCTCGGCGCGGTCGCCAAGGCTGGCAAGCGCTTGTTCGGCACCATCGGTGACGCTCTGCCAGTCGGCCTGCGTATCGAAGAAATCTCCGAGAAGTGCCGTCACCTCCGGCTGTTCGATCAGCCGGCCGCTCGCCGTTTCGGCAATGTTGCCGGTGAGACGGAAGGAGGCCAGGGTCAGGCCGAAGCCGCGCGATTTCAGGAAATGCGGAAACGGCCGGATGAATTCGAGCACGACATCGTCGACATCGAGGATCAGCAGAGGCCGGTCGTCGGCTGCAAGTTCGGCGATCTGGCGTGCCGTCTCGGGATCGTCGCTCATATCGAATGCTCATGGTCGTCGCCGCCAAGAGGCAGCGCGCGCAACGCCTTGCCGACTGAGGCCGGCGGAGTGTCGGTTTCCTCGGCAAAGCGCAGCAAGGTCGGCTCGTGGGCGAGGATGAACTGCAGCACGCCGGCAAGGAATCCCGGTTCGGCCGCGGCGCGGCGGATCGCGGACGCCTCAATGCCGGTGATGGCCAGGAAGCGCGGCAGGAGTTCGGGGTCGGCGGCGACGAAGCCCAGTGCCTTCACGGCAATGGTTTCCGCTTCCTCGCGCATTGACGCTGCGTTTGCCATCACTACTTTCTCGTTGCGGAAATGAGTCTCTTTTCCGCAGTAATCGCAAGCGTCGCCTGCGGCAAGCCACAGCCCCGATCCAATGTGGTTTTCGAGGTGGAATCCGAATGGCTTTTGCCGCTTCGGGTTTGCATTTCGTCAATCATATTGCCTTAAGAGTGAGCGAGGGTTTGGTGTGCTTCGACAAAGGCGCATAGCGGCAGGGCTTCGGGCAGAAGCCTGGCCGGGACGGGAAATCGATGCCTAAGAAGGTCATGATCGTCGAGGACAACGAGCTCAATATGAAGCTCTTTCGCGACCTCATCGAAGCCAGCGGTTATGAAACGGTGCGCACGCGCAACGGGCTCGAGGCGCTCGATCTGGCGCGCCAGCACAGGCCCGACCTGATCCTGATGGACATCCAGCTGCCCGAAGTGTCGGGGCTGGAAGTGACGAAATGGCTGAAGGAAGACGACGACCTCCATTCCATTCCGGTCATCGCCGTCACCGCCTTCGCCATGAAGGGCGACGAGGAACGCATTCGCCAGGGCGGTTGCGAGGCCTACATCTCCAAGCCGATCTCGGTGCCGCGTTTCATCGAGACCATCAAATCCTATCTCGGTGATGCCTGATGCCTGATGCCTTCAGCCGGAGCCTTGTGACATGACCGCGCGGATCCTCGTCGTCGACGACATCCCTGCCAATGTCAAACTTCTCGAGGTTCGGCTGCTGGCCGAATATTTCGAGGTGTTGACGGCCTCCAACGGGCCGGACGCGATCGAGGCCTGCGAAAACGGCAAGGTCGATGTCGTGCTGCTCGACGTGATGATGCCCGGCATGGACGGGTTCGAGGTCTGCAAGCGGCTGAAAAGCGATCCGGCGACCGCGCATATACCGGTGGTCATGGTGACCGCGCTGGGCCATGTTGCCGACCGGGTGCGCGGCCTCGAGGCAGGCGCCGACGACTTTCTCACCAAGCCGGTCAACGATCTGCAACTGATGACGCGGGTGAAGAGCCTGGTCAGGCTGAAGTCGCTGACCGACGAGCTGCGGCTGCGCGCATCGACCACCCGCAACATCGGCATCGAGGCGCTGTTGAGCCGCAGCTTCGCGTCGGAGGACGCCACGCCGAAGGTGCTGTTGATCGACGAGCGCAAATCGTCGGTTGAGCGCATCCAGAACATGCTGCGCGGCAGCGCCGAGCTCGACATTGCCACCGATCCGCATGCCGGCTTCTTCCAGGCCGCCGAGGCGCCCTATGAGTGCGTGCTGATCTCGACCGGTTTTACCGATTTCGATCCGCTGCGGTTGTGTTCGCAATTGCGTTCGCTCGACCGCACCCGCTTCCTGCCGATCATCCTGATTGCCGACGAAGGCGAGGAGGGCCGCATCATCAGAGGCCTCGAACTCGGCATCAACGACTATCTGATGCGGCCGATCGACCAGCAGGAGCTGACGGCGCGGCTGCGCACGCAGGTGCGCCGCAAGCGCTACAATGACCAGCTGCGCGCCAGCGTCACCCAGACCATAGAGATGGCGGTGACCGACGCATTGACCGGGCTGCACAACCGCCGCTACCTCGACAGCCATTTGCAGACGCTGTTCGACCGCGCCGTGGCGCGGCGGCGGCCTCTGTCTGTGATGATCACCGATCTGGACCGCTTCAAGACCGTCAATGACTCGCATGGCCATGATGGCGGCGACGATGTGCTGCGCGAGTTCGCAAGGCGGCTGCGCAAGAACGTCAGGGGCATGGACCTTGCCTGCCGCTTCGGCGGCGAGGAATTCGTCGTTGTGATGCCGGACACGGACGGCGCGGTGGCGGAGAAGGTTGCCGAGCGCATTCGCGCCGAAATCGCCCAGCTGCCCTTTGCCATCGGCCCTGAAGGCAAGGCGATCGAAGTCACGGTCAGCGTCGGCGTGTCATCGGTTCTGAAGGGCGGGGACACGGTCGCGGCGTTGATGAAACGTGCCGACGTGGCGCTCTACGAAGCCAAAAGTGGCGGCCGCAACCGGGTCGTCGCCAAGGCAGCGTAGGCTAGGCCACCGATTATGCAGTCAATCGGACAGGGTTAGGAATTTACCTTAATCCAAGCGATTCGGCAGGCTTGGTTAAGAAACTATTGATTTTCAAACATTGTTGCGCAAATGTGCGGTGCAAGAACAAGGGCGATGCGGGCACGAGGGTAGACAGCCGCATCGCTTCGCCGAATACCCCATGATGCTCAGGTCCGCCGCATCTCCTGGGTCCGTGGGGTCGGCCGGCCGGCGCTGGCACATAGTGGCCTCCTCGTACCGCTGCCATACGCCGACCGGCCCCCTTTTTTGCCAAAAAATGAGATGAGCACTTCGCGCCAAACAGCGGAGGGGTCTGGCTTTTCGGGGCCTTGAATCAAAAACGCCGCCCGAAGGGGCGGCGCTTTTGACAGAGCGTATGAAAACCAGATTACTTGATCTTGGTTTCCTTGAACTCGACATGCTTCTTGGCGACCGGGTCGTATTTGCGGAACGACAGCTTGTCGGTCTTGGTACGGCTGTTCTTGCTGGTCACGTAGAAGAAACCGGTGTCGGCGGTCGACAGAAGCTTGATCTTGATGTTTGCGGCTTTGGCCATTGTATCAGTCCGTTATGTTCGTGGGGTTTTGGCCGCTGGAGCGGGGGAAAACACCCGGACGCGGGAAACTTGGCGCGACACATAAAGAACGTGCCCGGAAAGTCAAGCCCGACGCCTTGCCATGTCGTAAGCACATGAGTTGTCCGGATTAGGTAGCACATGGTTGTCCGGTTTTATCACCGGCTCGATGGAGGCTGAGGCTCAGGGCGTTCGAATCTTGAAAAGCCAAGCAATTGGCTTTTCGTCCGCTACGAGGCCGCTTCTCACCCCACGAGGAGAGAAGGTAAGGTCGCTGTTGCTCGCCCTCTGCGGGGCCGGATTTCTAGGCTTCTTCCTTAACTGGAAGCGCTTTCTTCCAGTCCCCGGTGGTGTTCCACCGGCGATTCGGATTGGCGCGGTCGTCCAGGCCCTTGGAGCGGCTGGCGAGGATCGGCTGGATGCGGATCACCGGCTCCTGGTAGGAATGCGCCTGGAAAATCGCCTCGACGACGCAGGCGGCGAGCACCTGGTCGTCGGGCAACTCGAACGAGACCTCGACGGTGCCGGGGCGGCGGCGCAGTTCGGTTTCGACGCCGGCGGCTGCACCTTCCAGCGGTCGGTAGCGTTCGATGCCGTGCGCCGTTTGATAGGCGTTGCGGTCGTATTTGCCCATTGCCAGCGGCGCGATCGCGACCACGGCGTCCATGATGCGGTCGACATCGGCTGCCGGGGCCTGGAAGCTGACAAGCAGCAGAAGCGTCATGCGCAGAGATGTGGTTTCAAAGCCGCTGTCGATCATCGCCGTATCCTCAAACTCGGGTTTTTTGGGACACCCTTTTAGCTGAGGTCTCCTGACACGGTTCTGTCAGCAGCGGCGACGTCCCGTCAGGATTGCGCAGGCTGGCGACGGACAGGCTACCAGATCTTGCGGACCAGCCTGGCGCTGACCAAGGCGATATAGGCGGCAAAGAACAGGCCGAGCGACCAGCCGAAGCCGGAGGGCCCGAAGGCATCCATGCCGATGCCGATCGCCTGCGGGCCAAGCACCATGCCGACGCCGTAGCAGAGCACGAAGGCGGCGTTGGCCGAGGCCAGTTCATGGCCGGAGAGCTGCGAGCCCAGATGGGCAAGGCCGATCGTGTACATGGCGGCCACCACGCCGCCCCAGACGAACAGAAGCGCCGCCATCAGGTGCCAATTGCCGGCGAAGAACGGCATGAAGATGGTGCCGGCAAGTCCGACCGTGGCGCAGGCCAAAAGCAGATAGCGGCGGTCTGAGACGCGGTCACTGATCATGCCGATAGGGATCTGCAACAGCACGTTGCCGAGGCCGATCATGGTGAGCAGGAGGGCTGCATCCGCCTCGGAATAGCCGATGCGGTTGCCATAGACGGGGAACAGCGCAAAGCCGCCGGTCTCGACAGCGCCGAACACCAGCACGGCGGCGGTCGCTGTCGGCACTAGCCAGACGTAGCGCAGGAAGTTGCTGGTTTCGCCGTCAACCACGATTGTGGGACTTTCATTCCGTGCGGCCAGCACCGGGATTGCGGCCAGCGCGACCAGGACGATGATGACGCCAAACGGCAAGAAGCCGGTGCTGCCGATATGGGCGAAGATCCATGGCCCGGCGGCGAAGCCGAGCGACAGCACTGTGGCGTAGATGCCGAGCACCAGGCCGCGCCGGCGCGGCGGCGCCGAGGTGCTGATCCAGAATTCCGACAGGATGAACAGCACCGTCAGCGCGATGTGCAGCACGATGCGTAGTGGGAACCACATCCAGAAGTCCGGCGCGAAGTGGAAGCCGACAAAGGCGAGCGCGCCGGCGGCGATCATGGCGATCATCGTCCAGGCGACGCCGAAGCGCATCGCCAGCGGCGTGGCCAGCGGGGCGCCGGCGATCGAGGCGAGGCCGGCGACCGCGGTGTTGAGGCCGATCATCGATGCCGAGTGGCCGCGGCTCTCGAGAATAACGCTGAGCAGCGGCATGCCGAGGCCTATGGCGATGCCGACGACGCTGATTGACGAGATCGCGGCGATCATCGGTAGCCAATGTACGCGCTCGTCGCCCTCTTGCTGGGTATCGACCGTCATGTGATGCCTGAATACTCTGTCTGTTTGATATTGCGTAATTCCGGACGGAAAACCGCGTCACACTTTTCCTGGAATTGCTCTAAAGAATTTCGCGAACGAAGCGGTTGCGGACAAGCCGGTAGAACGGCACGGACCCACCGGGTCGCAGGCGCGGATCGCCGGCAAGCCGCGTCTCCAGCTCCTGCAAGATCGTTCGGGTGATGTCGGGGATATCGGCCTCTCTGGCCTTGGCGAGCGGCAGCCAGACCAGTTCTTCCAGCTCATTGGTCGGGCCGCCACCCGGCAGTTCCACGGCGACATCGCTGCGCCAGGCGCTGAAGAAGCGGGTGTCGAAACGACGCACGCGATTGGGCGGGGTGATGGCGCGGGCAATGAAGCGCAGCGGCGCCAGCGAAGGCTGGACGCCGTGCTCGACAAAGCCCTGCCAGTCGCGTTTGTCGGTTGCGAACGAGCCTTTGCGGCCGATGAGCAGGCCGGCTTCCTCATAAGTCTCGCGGATGGCCGAGAGCGCGATGGCACGGGCCCGCGACGGGCTGATGCGGCCGACGCCGGCGGTCAGCCTGGTTTCTTCCTCCGGAAGCAATGGGGTGGCAACGGCAATGCGGCTGTCGGCCGAATCGGTGCGGCCGCCGGGAAAGACGAACTTGCCGGGCATGAAGGCGTGGCCTGCATGGCGCCGGCCCATCAGCACCAGAATCTCGTCGCCCTCGCGGTCGAGCAGGATCAGGGTGGCGGCATCGCGCGGGCGTTTGGGCAGGCCGCTGTGGGCGGCTGCGCCACGGTCCATCCTGCTGACTTCCGCCTTGGTCATACCTTCCATGCGCAGGACCTAGCGGAAACTTCTGGCAAACGAAAGTGGCCTTTCACGGTCGGCATGTTGCGCCAGGCGACATTGCCCTGACGCAAACTAGGTTCCGGGATGCGGCTCGGTGCCGTCTTTTTCGCCGCCGAAGCCGTGCATATAGAGCGCCCATTGCAGTCCGATGACGGCGCCCTTGACCGGTTGCAGCAGAGCGACCGACAGCACGATGGTCAACGGCACCCAAATGGCGATGTGCTGCCACATGGAGAGCGTCGACGTCGCCTCGACGCCCATGAAGGCGCCGAGAACGATGTGGCCGACGATGACGATGACGAGATAAGCGGGCAGGTCGTCGGCGCGGTGGTGGTGGAACTCCTCACCGCACGCGGCGCATTTGTCGACGCTTTTGGTGAAGCCGGCGAACAACCTGCCTTCGCCGCAATGCGGGCAGCGGCCAAGGGCGCCGCGCTTCATCGCCGTCCACAGCGGGCGGGCGACTCGGCCCGAATGATGTTCGCCGCCGAAAACCTGCTTCTGGATTCTCATTTCGCTTGCCATTATCGTCTCCTGCCGCGCGACCCCGGGCGCGATTGCGACGCGCGGGCGCGGCCTTTTGCCTTGTGAAACGACCGTTTGGAGCCGGGCAGGGGCTTCGGGTCGGTCAGCATCTCGAAACGCATCGCGCCAGCCATAGGCGCCACCTCGATCAGGCGAACCTCGACGCGGTCGGCAAGCTGATAGCCCTTGCCGGTGCGTTCTCCGAACAGCGATCGCGCGGTTTCGTCATATATATAGTAATCGCCATCCAGACTTGACACCGGGATGAAGCCATCTGCGCCAAACTGCGGCAATTGGACAAATAGTCCCGATTTGGTGACGCCCGAAATGCGGGCGTCGAAGCGGTCGTCGATGCGCTCGGCGAGGTAGGCAGCGATCAGCCGGTCGACGGTGTCGCGCTCGGCCGCCATGGCGCGGCGCTCGGTGCCGGAGATCAGCACCGCGACGTCTTCCAGCCGCGTCTCTTCGTCCTGCGTCAGCCCGCCGGGGCCGAGCCCAAGTGCGGCAATCAGCCCGCGATGCACGATCAGATCGGCATAGCGGCGGATCGGCGAGGTGAAATGCGCGTATCGCTTCAGGTTGAGGCCGAAATGGCCGATGTTCTTGGGCGAATATTCGGCCTGACTCTGCGAGCGCAGCACCACTTCGTTGACCAGCCCCTCATTGTCGGCGCCACGCACGCGCTCGAGAATGCCGTTGAACTGGGCGGGCCGCATCTGCGCGCCACGCGCCAGCGACAGGCCGAGCGTCTGCAGGAACTCGCGCAGCGATTCCTGCTTGGCCAGCGACGGCGCATCGTGGACGCGGTAGACCAGCGCCTGCTTCTTCGCTTCCAGCGTTTCGGCGGCGGCGACATTGGCCTGGATCATGAATTCTTCGATCAGCTTGTGGGCGTCGAGCCGCTCCGGGATGATGACGCGGTCGACGGTGCCGTCCGGCTTGAGCAGGATCTTGCGCTCCGGCAGATCAAGCTCGAGCGGCTGGCGGCCATCGCGGCCGCGCTTGAGGATGGCGTAGGCGTCCCACAGCGGCTTCAGCACCGTATCGAGGATCGGGCCGGTCTTGTCGTCAGGAAGGCCGTCTATCGCGGCCTGGGCCTGTGGATAGGCGAGCTTTGCCGCCGATTTCATCATGACGCGGTGGAAGGTGTGACGCAGCTTGCGGCCATCGGCGGCAAAAATCATGCGCACGGCAAGCGCGGGACGGTCCTGGCCTTCGCGCAGCGAGCACAGGTCGTTGGAGATGCGCTCTGGCAGCATCGGCACGACGCGGTCGGGGAAATAGACAGAATTGCCGCGTTTCAGCGCCTCGCGATCGAGTGCGGTGCCATAGCGGACATAGGCTGCAACATCGGCGATCGCCACCGTGGCGATCACGCCGCCGGGGTTCTTCTCGTCGAGGTCGGGCGTGGCGAAGACGGCGTCGTCATGGTCCTTGGCGTCGGCCGGGTCGATGGTCACCAGCGGCAGGTCGCGCCAGTCCTCGCGGTGAGCAAGCGTCGCCGGTTTTACCGCCTCGGATTCGGCGATGACGTCGGCCGGGAAGATATGCGGAATGTCGTGCGCGTGGATGGCGATCATCGAGACCGCCTTTTCGCTGGTCAGTGAGCCCAGCACCGCCAGCACTTTTGCGCGCGGCAAACCATACCGGGAGGCCCGCGCGGGCTCGACCTCGACAAGGTCGCCGTTCCTGGCGCCGTTCTGGAATTCCTTGTCGACGATCAGTTCGGGCTGGCGACGTTCGACCGGCTCGATGCGGAAGGTGCCGTCCTGAAGGATGCGAAACACGCCGAGCACGGCATCGGTGCGCTTCTCGAAAATCTTCATCACGCGGCCGGTATAGGCAGGCCCGGTCGCATCGTCGGTCGGGAAGGTCTTGGCCAGCACACGGTCGCCGATGCCCGGCTGCGGGCCATTGCCGCCGCGCGAGACGCGGATCGAGACGACGGGCGGTTCGCCGGTGCCTACGGGCTCGGCAGGATGCGCCAGCAGGATGCCGTCGCCGTCGCGGCCAAAAATGTCGAGTACGGCGACATGCGACAAGGCGCCGACACGGGCCAGCCGCTTGCGCTCCTTGGTCAGGATGCCTTCGTCCTGCAGGTCGCGCAGGATGTCCTTCAGCCAGATGCGGTCGTCGCCGCGCAAGGCAAACGCCTTGGCGATGTCGCGTTTTCCCGCGCGGTCGGGGTTCTCGGCGATGTAGCGCAGGATTTCGTCACGCGAAGGCCTGTAGTCGTCCTTGACCTTGGCCCTCGTGTCGGCGGTGCGCGGATCGCCGTGGCTTCTACCGGTGATCCTGCGCGCCACGCTGCTATCCCTTTTTCTTCGCCGCCGGCTTCTTGGTCGCCGATTTCTTGGCTGTGGTTTTCTTGCCAGTGGTTGTTTTGGCAGTGGTTTTCTTGGCTGTGGGGGCCTTGGCGGCTGCCGCCTTGCGGAACGGCTTCTTGCCGCCGCCCTTGGCTTCCTTCTCGGCAATCAGCGCCACCGCGTCCTCGACGGTCACCGACTGCGGATCCTTGCCCTTGGGCAGTGTCGCGTTGACCTTGCCGTAGTTGACATAGGGCCCGTATTTGCCATCGCGCACGACGATCTTGCCGCCGCCATCGGGATGGTCGCCGAGTTCCTTCAGCGCCGCCGCGGTGCCGCCATTGCGGCCGCCCTTGCCCTTCAGCTGCTTCTCGGCGATCACGGTGACAGCGCGGTTGAGGCCGATCGAGAACACATCCTCTATGCTGTCGACATTGGCATAGGTGCCATCATGCAAAACGAATGGACCATAGCGGCCAAGCCCGGCGGAGATCATCTTGCCGGATTCAGGATGCTTGCCGATATCGCGCGGCAGCGACAGCAGCGCCAGGGCCTTTTCATGGTCGATCGACTCGGGCGTCCAGCCCTTGGGCAGGCTGGAGCGCTTGGCTTCCTTGCCGTCGCCGCGCTGGATATAAGGACCGAAGCGGCCTGAGCGCAGCGTGATTTCCTCTGCCGTGTAGGGATCGTTGCCGAGCACCTTGGTGCCGTCCTCGCCGCCGCCATTCTCGCCATTTGGGTTGGCGGCATCGCCGAGTTGGCGGGTAAAGGAACATTCCGGATAATTGGAGCAGCCGACGAAGGCGCCGAACTTGCCAAGTTTCAGCGACAGATTGCCGGAGCCGCATTTTGGGCAGATGCGGGGATTCGAGCCATCCTCCCGCGCGGGGAACACCAACGGCGCCAGTTCCTCGTTCAGCGCATCGAGCACGTCGGTGACGCGCAGTTCCTTGATGTCGGCGACGGCGCCGGAAAAGTCTTTCCAGAAGTCGCGCAGCACGTCCTTCCAGGCGAGCTTGCCGTCGGAAATCTCGTCAAGCTTTTCCTCGAGTGAGGCCGTAAAGTCGTATTCGACATAGCGCTCGAAGAAGCTTTCGAGGAAAGCCGACAGCAGCCGGCCCTTGGCCTGCGGCACCAGCCGGCGCTTGTCGATGGTGACGTAGTCGCGGTCTTCCAACGTCTTCAGGATCGCGGTGTAGGTCGACGGACGGCCGATGCCGAGCTCTTCCAGCTTCTTGATCAGCGACGCCTCGGAGTAGCGCGGCGGCGGCTCGGTGGTGTGCTGGGTGGCATTGATCGCCTGACGGGCCAGCTGCTCGCCGGCACGGATCTCGGGCAGACGACGGTTTTCCTCGTCTTCGGCGTCGTCGTCCTTCTGGTCGGTGTAGGCGGCGATGAAGCCGTCGAAGCGAACGACGGAACCGACGGCGCGAAGCTCCGCGGTGCGAGCGCCATTGACCGCCTCGATTTCGACCGTGGTACGCTCGATCTCGGCCGACTGCATCTGGCTGGCGATGGCGCGCCTCCAGATCAATTCGTAAAGCCGCAGCTGGTCGGAATCGAGATACTGCCTGACCGAAGCCGGCGTGCGCATGAAATCGGTCGGGCGGACCGCCTCGTGCGCTTCCTGGGCATTCTTGGCCTTGGCTGTGTACTGGCGCGGCTTTTCCGGGAGGTATCTTGGGCCGAATTCCTTGGCGATGGTGTCGCGGGCGGCGTCAATCGCCTCCGGCGCCATCTGCACGCCGTCGGTTCGCATATAGGTGATCAGGCCGGTGGTCTCGCCGCCGATCTCCATGCCTTCATAGAGGCGCTGCGCCACCTGCATGGTGCGCGTCGCCGAAAAGCCGAGGCCCGACGATGCCGCCTGCTGCAGCGTCGAAGTGGTGAAGGGCGGGCCAGGATTGCGCCGCGTCGGCTTGGCTTCCACCGACAGAGCCTTGAAGGTCGCGCCTTCGAGCATGCCCTTGATATCGTCGGCCTGCGCCTTGCTGGCGATGTCGAGCTTCTGCAGCTTCTTGCGCTCGAACGCGGTCAGCCGCGCCTCGAAGCTGTCGTTACGTGGCGTGCCGAGGAGGGCAGCGATCTGCCAGTATTCCTCGCGGACGAAACGTTCGATTTCGGATTCGCGGTCGCAGACCAGGCGCAGCGCCACCGACTGGACGCGGCCGGCGGAACGGGCGCCCGGCAATTTGCGCCACAGCACCGGCGACAGCGTGAAGCCGACGAGATAATCGAGTGCGCGGCGAGCCAGATAGGCATCGACCAATGGCGCATCGATCTGGCGCGGATTGGCCATCGCTTCCAGCACCGACGACTTGGTGATGGCATTGAAGACGACGCGGCTGACCGGCTTGTCCTTCAACACGCGCTTCTGCTTGAGCACCTCCAGCACGTGCCAGGAAATGGCTTCGCCCTCGCGATCCGGATCGGTGGCGAGGATCAGGCCATCGGCATCCTTGACCGCGTTGGCGATGTCGGTGAGACGCTTTCCGGACGCGGTGTCGACCGCCCAGGACATGGCGAAATCCTCGTCGGGACGCACCGAACCATCCTTGGCCGGCAGATCGCGGACATGGCCGAACGAGGCCAGAACCTTGAAGTTCTTGCCGAGATACTTGTTGATTGTCTTTGCCTTGGCCGGCGATTCGACGACGACGACGTCCATGAGGTCTCATATCAGCTGTGGGGCGGCAGAAGAATTCCGCTGCGTGACGCATTCAATTGGTCGCTCACATGGCCGCGCTTTTGCGATCGGTCAAGGGCAAGCGGCCAAAATGCGGAGGCGTGTGCCGCAATACACTCTTAGAGTGTATGGAGAAGATCACAAAATTTTTGTCTGGGACGGTTCGTGTTTCGAGCCACCGGGAAAGGCGCCGCGACCGGTTCGTGCTGCCCGTAAATGCCGAACTGGCCGCCGGGTCGCTTGGAGCCGGCGGCCAGCCGAGTCCCGCCGATGGCGCGCGGGATAGAGGTTCGGACGATCAGTCGGCCTTGACGATGTGCCAGACTTCGCCGACGCCGTCGCCGGTGATGTCACCGGCCTTCTTGTCCTTGATGAAGGTGTAGACCGGCTTGCCGTCATAGGCCCACATCTTGGTGCCGTCAGTGCGGTCGACGATGGTCCATTCGTCGTCCGCCTTGGCGCCGTCCTCGGCCTTCAGCGGCGGCCAGTTGGTGGCGCATTTGTCATAGCAGTTGGTCTTGCCCTTCTCGTCCTTGTCATAGGTATAGAGCGTCATGCCGTTGGCATCGGTGTAGATCTTGGTGCCAGCGACTTCCGCTTCCTTCCACGCTTCGGCGGCGAAGGATGCGGCGGTGCTGAGCAGAAGGGCGGCCAGGCCGACGGTGATCGTTTTCATGGAAATCTCCCTGGTGATCCGACGAAGCGCGCAGAAATCGCGGCTTCGCTATGTGAACGTTCGGCGAGGGACATTTCTTCCCCGGCTTGGTCAACTTGGGATTGGCCGACAACAATTCGTCCGGCCGGATCGTATCTGTAGCCAAATTCCACACGATGGTGATTGGCGAACACGATTTTGCGTCGCTATATCGGCGCCAAGGAATCTGGGGTTCTGGAATGCCATTGGACATCGGCTATGTCAGCGCGGTCGGAGCGGGGGCGATCTCGTTCCTGTCGCCTTGCGTGCTGCCGCTGGTGCCGCCCTATCTCTGCTACATGGCCGGCGTGTCGGTCGACGACTTTCGCGGTGGCGGTGCCGGCGTCGCGGCCAAGGCCGGCGCCCGCGGCGCGCTCATCTATTCCTCGCTCGCCTTCGTACTCGGTTTCTCCACCGTGTTCGTGGCGCTCGGCGCCGGCGCCTCGACCATCGGCCACTGGCTGCGCGTCTGGCAGGAACCGCTGGCGATGGCTGCCGGCGTGCTGATCATCCTGATGGGGCTGAATTTCCTCGGCATCTTGCGCATCCCGCTTTTGTCGCGCGAGGCGCGCTTTCAATCGCAGGGCAAGCCTGCCAGCATGGTCGCCGCCTATGTCATGGGGCTGGCCTTCGCCTTTGGCTGGACGCCGTGCATCGGCCCGGTGCTGGGGCCGATCCTGACCTTGGCCGGCGGCCGCGAGACGGTGGGCGAGGGCGCTCTTCTGCTTGCCGCCTATTCGCTTGGCCTCGGCATTCCGTTCCTGATTGCTGCCCTGTTCTCCGGCGCCTTCATGCGCTTCCTCGGCAGGTTCCGCGTCCATCTCGGCCGCGTCGAAAAAGCCATCGGCGCGCTGCTGGTCGTCGCCGGCGTGTTCTTCCTCACCGGCGGCGTGCAGACGGTGTCCTACTGGCTGCTGGAGAATTTTCCGGTGCTGGGCCGGCTGGGGTAGCGATCCGCTGATCGAGAGTGAACTGCCTCATCACCTCACCGGAATTTAACCCCATTGGTGCAGCATGACGCCAGATGCTACCACTCTGCGATTCCTGATCCCATTTCATACGGTTGTCCTTCCATGAGCCAGAGATCCTGCTTGTCCGTCATTCTCGCCGCCGGTGAAGGCACGCGCATGAAGAGCGCGATGCCGAAGGTGCTGCACCAGATCGCCGGACTGCCGATGGTCGCCCATGTGGTGAAAGCGGCCGAGGCCGCCGGCGCCCGCAGCCAGGCGCTGGTGATCGGCCATGGCGCCGATGATATGCGCAAGGCGGCGGCGAAATTCGCGCCCAAGGCCGAGACCTTCGTGCAGGAGAAGCGGCTCGGCACTGCACATGCCGTGCTGGCTGCGCGCGATGCGATATCAAAGGGTTATGACGATATTCTCGTGATGTTCGGCGACACGCCGCTGATCGATGCTGAAGCCCTGGTGGCCGCGCGGCAAAAGCTTGCCGATGGCGCGGCCGTCGTAGTGATCGGTTTCCGTCCGCCCAGCCCGACCGGCTATGGTCGGCTCATCGAAAAGGGCGGCAAGCTCACCGCCATCCGCGAGGAGAAGGACTGCTCCGCCGAGGAAAAGAAGATCGGCTTCTGTAATGCCGGCATGATGGCGGTGGCGGGCAAGCATGCGCTCGAACTGCTCGACAAGGTCGGCAACAAGAACGCCAAGGGCGAGTTCTATCTCACCGACATCGTCGAGATCGCCAGTGCGAAAGGGCTCGATGTCGTTGCCACCGAAACCAGCTTCGAGAGTGCGCTAGGCATCAACAACCGGGCCGAGCTGGCGCAGGCGGAAGGCATCTGGCAGGTGCGCCGGCGCTACGAGGCCATGCTGTCAGGCGTAACGCTGATCGCGCCGGAGACGGTGTATTTCTCGCACGACACCGAAATCGGCGCCGACACGATCGTCGAGCCCAATGTCTGGTTCGGCCCGGGCGTGAAAATCGCCGGCGGCGCCAAGATCCACACCTTCAGCCACATCGAAGGCGCGACCGTCGCTGCCAATTGCGACGTCGGTCCGTTCGCACGGCTCAGGCCAGGCGCCGATCTCCGCGAGAAAGCCAAGGTCGGCAATTTCTGCGAGGTCAAGCAGGCGGTCATCGAGGAAGGCGCCAAGGTCAATCATCTGACTTATATCGGCGATGCCCGCGTCGGCGCGGGGGCCAATATCGGCGCCGGCACCATTACCTGCAACTATGACGGCTACTCGAAGTTTTTCACCGACATCGGCGAGGGCGCCTTCATCGGTTCGAACTCGTCGCTGGTGGCGCCGGTTACGATCGGCAAGGGCGGCTACATCGCCTCGGGTAGCGTCATAACCGAAAGCGTGCCGGACGATGCGCTGGCCTTCGGCCGCGCCCGCCAGAAGACCATTCCCGGCAAGGGCAAGGAATTGCGCGAGCGCTTCGCGTCTGCCGCAGCGGCGAAGAAAAAGGCCGGCACCGACCATTAACCGCCGAAGCAATTGAACAACCGAGGAATTGCGGTAACCGGATTGCAAGAGCGGTGTGTCATGGTGCATCGGGTTGAGAAGCGTTCCGTTACAGCAGACGAAACGCAAAGTGACTTTCGCGGCGGGCCGGCAATCCCTAGATAGCGCTGGTTTTCCATCGGGACTGGTTTTCCAGCGGGAATTGGGGGCAGGCATATGTGCGGTATCGTCGGAATTGTCGGCCAGAGCCAGGTAGCGCCGCTCATCGTCGATGCGCTGAAGCGGCTGGAATATCGCGGCTATGACTCGGCCGGTGTCGCCACGGTCGAGCATGGCCGGCTTGGCCGCCGCCGCGCCGAAGGCAAGCTGATCAACCTCGAACGCCGGCTGAAGGACGAGCCGCTCAATGGCACGATCGGCATCGGCCACACGCGCTGGGCCACGCATGGCGTGCCCAACGAGACCAACGCCCATCCGCATTTTTCCAACGGCGTCGCCATCGTTCACAACGGCATCATCGAGAATTTCGCCGAGTTGCGCGATGAGCTGATCCGCGACGGCTATTCCTTCTCGTCGCAGACCGACACCGAGGTCGTAGCGCATCTGGTGGCGCGCGAACTCGCCAAGGGGTTGAAGCCGATCGAGGCGGCGCATCAGGCGCTGAAGCGGCTGGAAGGCGCCTTTGCTCTGGCCATCATGTTCACCGGCGACGAGGACCTCATCGTCGGCGCCCGCAATGGCCCGCCGCTGGCCGTCGGCCATGGCGATGGCGAGATGTTTCTGGGCTCCGACGCCATCGCGCTGGCGCCGTTCACCAATTCCATCACCTATCTCGAAGACGGCGACTGGGCGGTGGTGCGCCGCGATGGCGTCACCATCTTCGACATCGACGGCAAAGAGGTTGCCCGCAAGCGCCAGCAATCGCTGTCGACCAGCTTCATGGTCGACAAGGGCAACCGCCGCCATTTCATGGAAAAGGAAATCCATGAACAGCCGGAAGTGATCTCGCACACGCTGGCGCACTATGTCGATTTCGTCTCCGGCGTGTCGAAGCCGCTGGAGCTGCCGTTCGACTTCGCCAAGATCGGCCGGCTGGCGATCTCGGCCTGCGGCACCGCCTATCTAGCCGGCCTGATCAGCAAATACTGGTTCGAGCGCTATGCGCGGCTGCCGGTCGACATCGATGTCGCCTCGGAATTCCGCTACCGCGAAATGCCATTATCCGCTGATGATGCCGCCTTCTTCATCTCGCAGTCCGGCGAAACCGCCGACACGCTGGCCTCGCTGCGCTATTGCCGCAAGGCGGGCATGAAGATCGGCGCCATCGTCAATGTGCGCGAATCGACCATGGCGCGCGAATCCGACGTCGTGCTGCCGACGCTGGCCGGGCCAGAGATCGGCGTCGCCTCGACCAAAGCTTTCACCTGCCAGCTCTCGGTGCTGGCCTCGCTGGCGGTGCGTGCGGGTGTGGCCCGCGGTACGATCTCGAAGGACGAGGAAAAGACGCTGGTGCGCGCTCTTTCGGAGGCGCCTCGCTACGCCAACCAGGTACTGAAGCTCGAAGAGCAGATCGAGCGTATCGCGCGCGAAATCTCGCGCTACAAGGACGTGCTCTATCTCGGCCGCGACACCAATTTCCCGCTGGCCATGGAAGGCGCGCTGAAACTCAAGGAAATCTCCTACATCCATGCCGAGGGTTATGCCGCGGGCGAACTGAAGCACGGGCCGATCGCGCTGATCGACGAGAACATGCCGGTCATCGTCATCGCGCCGCATGACCGCATCTTCGAAAAGACGGTGTCGAACATGCAGGAAGTGGCGGCGCGCGGCGGCAAGATCATCCTGATCACCGACGCCAAGGGCGCGGCGCAGGTCAGCGTCAAGACGATGGAGACGATCATCCTGCCAGACGTGCCGGAAATTATCTCGCCGATCATCTACGCGCTGCCGATCCAGATGCTGGCCTACTACGCCGCCGTCTTTATGGGGACAGACGTCGACCAGCCGCGCAATCTGGCGAAATCGGTGACCGTGGAGTAGTCGGCGCTCATCGGGGGTCTTAAAAACTTCGCAGTTCCAAAGCGCCGTCCGCTTCACTAGTGTGGCGCTGCAACCCGCGCCCCCGGTGAACCATGTCCGATGCTCCCAGAACTTCCGGCATGACCCGGCTGAGGAACTATTTCCTCACAGGCTTTATCGTCTGCGCGCCGCTGGCGATCACCGCCTATATCGCCTGGTCGTTCGTCGGCTGGGTCGATTCCTGGGTGAAGCCGTACATTCCGGCGCGCTACAGCCCCGACACCTATTTGCCGTTTCCGGTGCCCGGCTTCGGCCTGATCGTGGCGCTCGTGCTGATCACGTTGATCGGCTTCATGACCGCCAACATCGTCGGCCGCGCCATCGTCAATTTCGGCGAACGGCTGCTTGGCCGTATGCCGCTGGTGCGCGGCATCTACGGTTCGCTGAAGCAGATATTCCAGACGGTGCTTTCGAACAAGGGTGATATGTTCCGCCAGGTCGGGCTGGTCGAATATCCGCGAAAAGGCGTCTGGTCGCTGGTCTTCGTCGCCAGTGAAAAGGAAACCGAGATCAACCAGAAGCTCGACCATGCAGGCGACCCGATGATCGCCGTGTTCATGCCGTGCACGCCGAACCCTACCACCGGTTTCCTGATGTACGTGCCGAAATCCGACATCGTGCTGCTCGACATGACGATTGAGGACGGCGCCAGGCTGATCGTCTCGGCCGGGCTGGTGGCGCCCGAAGTCAAGCCGAAAATGGTGACTATGAACGGCCAGCCGATCGACGGAGATCTCGCCAACCCGCCGCTTGGCGGGCTGATCGCCGAGGGCGCTCAGCCGGCGCGCAAGAGCCGTACGGCCTCGTCGCGGCCGAACAAATAGAGCAGCAGGCGCAGCGCCTCGCCGCGCTCAGACTGTAGTTCCGGGTCGCGCGACAGGATCAGCCTTGCATCGTCGCGGGCTGCTTCGAGCAAGTCGGCGTGCACCTCGATGCGCGCCACCTGGAAGCCCGGCGTGCCGGACTGGCGGGTGCCGAGCAATTCGCCTTCGCCGCGCAGCTTCAGATCCTCTTCGGCGATCAGGAAACCGTCCTCGGTCTCGCGCATCACCGACAGCCGGCGCTTTGCCGTCTCGCCGAGCGGGTCCTTGTAAAGCAGCACGCAGGAAGAAGGCTTGTCGCCGCGCCCGACGCGGCCGCGCAGCTGGTGCAGTTGCGCCAGGCCAAAACGCTCGGCGTGTTCGATGACCATGATCGTGGCGTCCGGCACGTCGACGCCGACCTCAATAACGGTGGTGGCGATAAGGATGCGGGTTTCGCCGGCCTTGAAGGCGCGCATCGCCTCGTCCTTTTCGGCGCCCTTCATGCGGCCGTGCACGAGGCCGATGCGATCGCCGAACAAGGGCTGCAGCGAGGCAAAACGGTCCTCGGCCGACATAAGCTTGATCTCTTCGGATTCCTCGACCAGCGGGCAGATCCAGTAGATCTTCTGACCGTCGGCAACCGCGTCCAGCATGCGACCGACCAGCTCGTCAAGCCGTTCCAGCGGCAGCGTGACGGTGCGGATCGGCTGGCGGCCGATCGGTTTTTCCGTCAGCTTGGAGACGTCCATGTCGCCGAAGGCGGTCAGCACCAGAGTGCGCGGGATCGGCGTCGCCGTCATCACCAGCATGTCGGGGGCGTCGCCCTTGGCGGTGATGGCAAGCCGCTGGTGGACGCCGAAGCGGTGTTGCTCGTCGACCACGGCAAAGACGAGGTCGTGATAGGTCACCGTTTCCTGGAACAGCGCATGGGTGCCGACGACGATGTCGATCTCGCCGCTGGCGAGACCTGATAGCGTTTCAGTGCGTTCGCGGCCCTTTTCGCGGCCGGTCAGGATAGCGACGCGCAGGCCGGCCTGTTCGGCCAGCGGCGTGATTGTCGCCAGATGCTGGCGCGCCAGGATTTCGGTCGGCGTCATCAAGGCCGCCTGGCCGCCGGCCTCGACTGCGCGCCCCATGGCCAGCAGCGCCACCACCGTCTTGCCGGAGCCGACATCGCCTTGCAGTAGGCGCAGCATGCGCTCGGGGTCGGCCAGATCGGCATTGATTTCGGCAAGCGCGAATTCCTGGCTGCCGGTCAATGAATAGGGCAGGGCTGCGCGCAGTTTCTCGACGATGCGACCGTCGCCGATGAGCGGCCGGCCCGACAGGCGGCGCACTTTTGCCCGCACCAATGCCAGCGAGACCTGGCCGGCGAGAAGCTCGTCATAGGCAAGGCGGCGCCATGCCACCCCCTCGATGGCGACATCGATCGGGTCCGCGGGATAGTGGATGCGGGCGAGCGCGTCGGCGAAGGCGGGGAAAGTCTGCTTGCGCATGAAGGCGCCGTCCTGCCATTCCGGCAATTCCGGCAGCCGGCCGAGCGCCTGGCCGATGGCGCGGCGCAGCACCTTGCCCGACAGGCCGGCGGTCAGCGGATAGACCGGTTCGACCAGCGGCAGTGTTTCCGCCTCGCTCACCAGGGCGATATGGTCGGGATGGACCATGGTCGGGCGGCCGTTGAACCACTCCATGCGGCCGGAGACGACGACATGCTCGCCCACCGGCATCGCCTTTTCGAGATAGGCGGCATGGGCGTGGAAGAAGATCAGGCCGATCTCGCCGGTGTCGTCATGGGCATAGACGCGGTAAGGCACCGACCGGTTGCCGCGCGGCGGCGGCTGGTGGCGGTCGATGCGCACGTCGAGCGTGACGATGGCGCCGGCCGGCGCAAGCGCGATGCCGGGACGATTGCGACGGTCGATGACGGTGTGCGGCAGCACGAACAACAGGTCGCCCGCGCGCGCCGGCCGTTCGCCGAGATCGGCCGCCACCACCTTCTCGATCAGAGCGCCAACCTTGGGGCCGACGCCGGCAAGCGAAGTGATGGGGACGAAGAGAGGGTCGAGGAGGGAGGGGCGCATGCCTTTACCCTCCCCCCTGTGGGGAGGGTCGATCCGCGAAGCGGAGCGGGGTGGGGGTAGGTGCGCGTCTAACTTTCGAGGAAGTCGGTAGGTCAGCGCCGCACCCCCACCCCGTCTCACTCGCTTCGCTTTGCGAAGCGTGCTCGCCGACCCTCCCCACAAGGGGGAGGGTGAAGTGCGGGCGGTGTCCGGCACCAGCGTTGTCAGGAGTGTTCTTCACACCCGGGATGTTTAGCCGCCCACCCGTGCGTTGCAAGGCTGACACCGCCCTCTATCCACGCTATATGCGCCGCACCAAGCAAGGATGCGGCACGATGACCGGGACGAAACGATCAAGCGAGGGGCTGGATATCAGGCGCCGCAAGCTGTTGTTCCGCTCCTGGCATCGCGGGATGCGCGAGATGGACCTTATCCTCGGTACGTTTGCCGACAACGAGATCGGCGCCTTGACCGGCGATGAAATCGACCAATATGAAAGGCTGCTCGACATTCCCGACACCGAATTCCTGCCCATGGTCACCGGCGAACGCCCGGTTCCCAGGAATATCGACTGTGCCGTCCTGCAAAAGATCCTGGCATCGCGCCGGACCATGACATTTTAAACGTGCAACCATGAGCCTCATTCCCAAAATCGGTCTGCCGAAAGGCCGTGCCGGCCAGTTCATCGTCGACGGCGTTGCCGATGGCTACGAAGCCTTTGCGCTGGTGCAGGCGATCCATGAGATTGCGCCTGACAAACCGGTGCTGTTCGTGGCGCGCGACGGCCAGCGCCTGCCGTCGATCATCGAGGCGCTGACCTTTGCCGCCCCCGGCCTGCCGGTGCTGGAGTTGCCGGCCTGGGATTGCCTGCCCTATGACCGCGTTTCGCCAGGCTCCGATGCCGCTGCCAAGCGGCTCGACGCCCTGACGGCGATGATCGCGCTGGCAAAAAAGCCGCATCGCGCGGTCATCCTGACCACTGCCAATGCGCTGCTGCAGCGCATTCCGCCGGCCGATCTGGTCGAAGCGCAGACTTTCCACGCAAAGCCCGGCAACCAGATCGACATGAACGCGCTGGTGTCCCGGCTGGAGATTTCCGGCTTCGAGCGGGTGCCGACGGTGCGCGGTATCGGCGAATTCGCCGTGCGCGGCGGCATCCTCGACCTCTACGCACCCGGCTGGACGGAAGCACTGCGGCTCGATTTCTTCGGCGACACGCTGGAATCGATCCGCGTCTTCGACGCCGCCACGCAGCGCACCACCGGCCAGCGCAAGTCGATGGCGCTGCAGGCGATGAGTGAAGTGGCGCTGACCCCCGAAACCATCAGCCGCTTCCGCCGCTCCTATATCGAAGCCTTTGGCGCGCCGCAGCGCGACGACGGCCTTTATGCGGCGGTGAGCGAAGGGCGGCGCTTTGCCGGCATGGAGCACTGGCTGCCGCTGTTCTACGAGCGGCTGGAGACAGTGTTTGATTATCTGCCGGATGCGCCTGTCATCTTCGACCATCTGGCGCACGAAGCGCTGGCTGAGCGTCACACGCTGATCCTCGACCACTACGAAGCGCGCCGCAAACAGGCCGACGCCGCCTTGAAGGACGCCGTGCCCTACAAGCCGGTGGCGCCGGACCTGCTCTATCTCTCACCGGAAAACCTCGTAGCGTCGCTCGGACCGCGCGAAGCCATCGACTTCACCGCCTTCGACGCGCCCGATGTCGGGGCCAAGAAGGTCTTCCATGGCGGCTCGCGCCATGGCCGCAGCTTTGCCGAGGAACGGGCTGACCCAAACATCAACGTCTTCGATGTCGTCGTAAAACACATCGCCGACGAGCGCGCGGCGCGCCGCCGGGTCATCGTCGCCGGCTGGACCGAAGGCTCGCTCGACCGGTTGGGCCAGATCCTGGCCGAGCACCATCTCGGCAATCTCGTGCCGGTGGCGACGCTGGCCGAGGCGGAAAAGCTCGAGCCGGGGCAGGCGGCACTCGCCGTGCTGCCGCTGGAATCCGGCTTCGAGACCGAACAGCTGGTTGTCGTCGCCGAGCAGGACATTCTGGGCGACCGGCTGATCCGCCGCTCGAAGCGCAAGAAGCGCGCGTCGGATTTCATCGCCGAGGCCTCGTCGCTGTCGGCCGGCGACATCGTCGTCCACGCCGATCACGGCATTGGCCGCTTCATCGGCCTGCGCACCATCGAGGCGGTCGGCGCGCCGCATGACTGCCTGGAAATCCACTATGCCGGCGACGACCGGCTGTTCCTGCCGGTGGAAAACATCGAGCTTCTGTCGCGCTACGGCTCTGACACAGCCGAGGCGACGCTGGACAAGCTCGGCGGCGGCGCCTGGCAGTCGCGCAAGGCGCGGCTGAAGAAGCGCCTGCTCGACATGGCCGGACAGCTGATCCGCATTGCCGCCGAGCGCCAGATGCGTACCGCGCCGCCCATGGTGCCGGCGGAAGGGCTTTACGGCGAATTCTCGGCGCGCTTTCCCTACGAGGAGACCGACGACCAGCAGGGCGCGATCGATGCCGTCGTGGACGATCTCGGCGCCGGCAAGCCGATGGACCGGCTGATCTGCGGCGATGTCGGCTTCGGCAAGACCGAAGTGGCGTTGCGCGCCGCCTTCATCGCGGCGATGGAAGGGTTCCAGGTCGCGGTCGTGGTGCCGACGACGCTGTTGTCGCGCCAGCATTTCAAGACCTTTTCGCAGCGCTTCTCCGGCCTGCCGATCCGCGTCGGCCAGGCCTCGCGGCTGGTCGGCGCCAAGGAACTGGCGGAAACCAAGAAAGGCATCGCCGAGGGGCAGGTCGACATCGTCATCGGCACCCATGCACTGCTCGGGTCGGCGATCTCGTTCAAGAATCTCGGCCTGCTGATCATCGACGAGGAGCAGCATTTTGGCGTCAAGCACAAGGAACGGCTGAAGGACCTCAAGACCGACGTCCACGTGCTGACGCTGTCGGCGACGCCGATCCCGCGCACGCTGCAGCTTGCCTTGACCGGCGTGCGCGAACTGTCGCTGATCGCCACGCCGCCGGTCGACCGCATGGCGGTGCGCACCTTCATCTCGCCCTTCGATCCGCTGGTCATCCGCGAGACGCTGCTGCGCGAACGCTATCGCGGCGGCCATTCCTTCTATGTCGTGCCGCGTATCAGCGATCTCGCCGAAATCCATGATTTCCTGCGCGAATCCGTCCCCGAGCTGAAGGTGGCGGTGGCCCATGGCCAGATGCCGCCGGGCGAACTCGACGACATCATGAACGCCTTCTATGACGGCCAGTACGACGTGCTGTTGTCGACCACCATCGTCGAATCCGGGCTCGACATTCCGACCGCCAACACGCTGATCATCCATCGCGCCGATATGTTCGGCCTGTCGCAGCTCTACCAGCTGCGCGGCCGCGTCGGCCGTTCCAAGGTGCGGGCATATGCGTTGTTCACGCTGCCGGCCAACCGCAAGCTCACCGACACGGCCGAGCGCCGGCTGAAGGTGCTGCAGTCGCTGGACACGCTTGGCGCGGGGTTCCAGCTCGCCAGCCACGACCTCGACATCCGTGGCGCCGGCAACCTTCTGGGCGAAGAGCAATCCGGTCATATCAAGGAGGTCGGCTTCGAACTCTACCAGCAGATGCTGGAGGAGGCGGTGGCCGAGGTGAAGGATTCCGGCGAGGTTCAGGATGGCGGCTGGTCGCCGCAGATCGCCGTCGGCACGGCTGTCATGATCCCAGAGAGCTATGTGCCCGACCTGCAGCTCAGGCTGGCGCTCTACCGCCGCCTCGGCGACCTCGAAAACACCGAGGAAATCGACGCTTTCGGCGCCGAACTGATCGACCGCTTCGGCCCGCTGCCGGAAGAGGTGAAGCATCTCTTGAAGATTGTCTTCATCAAGGCGCTATGCCGCAGGGCCAATGTCGAAAAGCTGGATGCCGGCCCCAAGGGCGTCGTCATCCACTTCCGCAAGCGCGAGTTCTCCAACCCGGTCGGGCTGGTCAAATACATCGGCGAGCAGGGTTCGCTGGCCAAGATCAGGACCGACCACAGCGTGGTCTTCATCCGCGACTGGCCAACGGCGGAGAAGCGCCTGGCGGGCTCGGCCGTCGTCATGACGCAACTGGCGCGGCTGGTGGAGAAGGCCGCCTAGTTGTGGGACTTCGCTTAGCAAAGATCGCTTCTGGGTCTGCGACGATTGGAGCCATTGAAGTATTTTGGCCCAAGGGATCAGTTTGACCCAAGGGATCAGATGGATTCTGCAACTCATCGCTGAACGGGGAAATCCATGAACCCGCAGACCTTCGATGAATACTGGCTCGGTTATCTTGCCGGCCATTCAAAACCTTCGACTCGGTTTGTCCACTATATCGGCCTGTTTTTCGCGCCGCTCGCCGGGATTGCGGCATCTTTCATGGTCGTCTGGTGGGCTTTCCTGGTCATCATTCCGTTCTTCTATATCGCGGCTTTTCTCACTCACCCTTTCCTCGAGCATAACAGCAACAAGCCGTTCGCGGATCGGCCGTTATGGAGCGCCATCGCCTTGCTGCGCATGCTTGCACTTGAGCTGACAGGTGGGCTCGGTCGCCAGCTCAGGCGATTGAACGAGGTCGCCCGATAGTATGGCGACAGCGGTCGTCGCTCTCTGTTCGGCCATTCTGCTGCTCGGGGCCGGCTTTCATCTCTATTGGGGTCTCGGTGGGAGTGTTGGCGCCGGCGTCGCGTTGCCGCAACGCGAGGACGGCACTCCCGCCGTCAAGGAGACGGCCTTTGGGGCGATGGTGGTAGGGTTGATCCTGGCGCTGGTGCTGCTGCTGATTTTCGGCTTCACCAATGTGATCCGCCTGCCGGTGCCGCAACAACTGCTGAAGGCGGGCATCATCCTGTGGGCGCTTATCTTCACCGCAAGGGCTTTGAGCTGGTCGAGATATTTCGGGCTGTTCAAGCAGGTAAGGACCACGCGTTTTGCCAGCTACGACAGCTGGTTCTACAGCCCGTCATGTCTGCTGCTGGGGCTGGGCCTTTTCTATGTCGCTTTGTCACAGACGGCAGAGTGAACTGCCAGCCACCCATTCGCCAGCGCTTGAATTCCGGTCTAGAATAGGAAATCGGCTTCGTGTATGGAGCCGCCATCCCCATATGGGGCGGAATGGCGGGCAAAAGCCTGCTGGAAAGAGCGTTTGGGTGCAGCGATGACGAAATGGTCGCCGAATTCTTGGAGAGCGAAGCCGATCAAGCAGGTTCCTGCCTATCCGGACCTTGCCGCCCTGAAGAGCACGGAAGCCCAGCTCGCCACCTTTCCGCCGCTGGTTTTTGCCGGTGAGGCGCGCAAGCTGAAGAAGCAGCTTGCGGCCGTCGCTGCCGGCGACGCATTCCTTCTGCAGGGCGGCGATTGCGCCGAGAGTTTCGCCGAGCATGGCGCGGACAACATCCGCGACTTCTTCCGCGTCTTCCTGCAGATGTCGGTGGTGCTGACTTTCGCCGGCGCGCAGCCGGTGGTGAAGGTCGGCCGCGTTGCTGGTCAGTTCGCCAAGCCGCGCTCGTCCGACAATGAGACCAAGGGCGAGGTGACGCTGCCGAGCTATCGCGGCGACATCATCAACGGCATCGAGTTCGACCCGAAGTCGCGTATTCCCGACCCGGCCCGCCAGGAGATGGCTTACCGCCAGTCGGCGGCGACGCTCAACCTGTTGCGCGCCTTCGCCCAGGGCGGCTATGCCAGCCTGGAGAACGTGCATAGCTGGATGCTGGGTTTCGTCTCCGACAGCCCGCAGGGCGAGAAATACGGCAAGCTCGCCAACCGCATCACCGAGACGATGGACTTCATGAAGGCCGTCGGCATCACCTCGGAAACCAACTACGCCTTGCGCGAGACCGATTTCTACACCAGCCACGAAGCGCTGTTGCTGGGCTATGAAGAGGCGCTGACCCGCGTCGATTCGACGTCGGGCGACTGGTATGCAACCTCCGGCCACATGATCTGGATCGGCGACCGAACCCGCCAGCCCGACCATGCCCATGTCGAATATTGCCGTGGCATCAAGAACCCGCTCGGCCTCAAATGCGGTCCGTCGCTGACGCCGGATGGTTTGCTGGAGCTGATCGACCTGCTCAATCCGGAGAACGAGCCGGGCCGGCTGACGCTGATTGCCCGCTTCGGCTCCGACAAGGTCGCCGACCATCTGCCGAAGCTGGTGCGCGCGGTGCAGAAGGAAGGCCGCAGCGTCGTGTGGTCGTCCGATCCGATGCACGGCAACACGATCGAGGCCGCCGGCTACAAGACGCGGCCGTTCGACCGCATCCTCAAGGAAGTGCAGACCTTCTTCGAGGTGCATCGCGCTGAGGGCACGCACCCCGGCGGCATCCATGTCGAGATGACCGGCAAGAATGTTACCGAATGCACCGGCGGCGCCCGCGCCATCACCGCAGAGGAATTGCAGGACCGCTACCACACCCATTGCGACCCACGCCTTAACGCCGACCAGGCGATCGAATTGGCTTTCCTCGTCTCCGACCTGTTGAAGAAGAGCCATCCCGTGCAGCACAAGCAGGCGGCCAACGGCTGAACCCGTTTTCAGATTGAAGTGGAAAGCGCCGGAGAGATCCGGCGCTTTTTCGTTTTGATCAACGCCCGCGTTCCCAGCGCAATCCGTTGAGCCGGGGATCGTTGGCAAAGGCGGTTCTGGAAAACTCGATGCGCCTTTCCGGAAATTCGCAGATCGCCTGGACGCCGAGGGAGCCCAGCCGGATGCGCCATGTGTGCGGCTCCAGCGGCTTGGCCTTGGTAAAGCCGCGGCATGTCAGCAGCGCCACATTGACGCCCTTCGGGTCGCGCGCCGAACGGTAACGGATCGCCTCCAGCCCAGCCTCACGCGCGACATCGGCAATCGCCTGGCTGGCGGCATAGTCGGTCGGATGCGTCCAATGGGCCCGGTCGCGGTCGAGCGGCGGCCGCGTCAGGTCGATGGCCTTGTCGGTACGGATCGCGGCGGCGAAGGCGGTGTATTCGGCGGCGTCGTGCGGCCATGGCGTGTCGGGCGAATCGGCGAAGAACAACAAGCGGTAGAAGGCCATTTCGGCGACCGCCGTCATGATCGTCTCCGCGGCATAGTAGACACCCAGGGTGCGGCCAGCGCGGCGGAAGCGCGAGCCGTAGGGATAGATCGAGCCGTAGCGGAAGGGCGTCGCCAGGAGATAGTGGAGATGCCGGCATTCCATGGGGATTTGCGGCTTGGTCTCCTCGATCAGATCCTCGAGCAGCGCCTGTTCGTCCAGCGTGTCGACGATCTTCAGCGTCGAGACGCGGTGCTGCGCCTCGACCATGCGCCAGTATTTGCCGTCGAGCCGGACGGCTTCAGACGAGAGCGCGTCGGGAGTCCAGATAGGCAATGACATCGACAAGCCCGGTAATAGTGAGGATCTTTTCAAGCGGGCTGCCATCGAAAGCCGTGTTGGCGTTCTTCAGCCATGCCCGGGCTATCGTCTCGTCACCGCCGACAATGGCATCGAGCGAACGGAACAGCCGCACGAACAGCACCGCGAGTTCGAACGGCTTGGTGCCGCGCTCCAGCAGGAATTCCTGCCTGCGCATGCGTGAAACCGTGGCTTCCGAGACGCCGATGATCGACGCAAGCACCCTGGCGGTTATATCCAAGAGTTCGGCGGCGCGCAGCGTGGCCTTGGTCAGAACCGCGTTTTCGGCCGCCTTCGCGGTCAGATCAGGGGCGGCAGCATTGGGTAGTGTAACAGACATGGCCTCTCTCTTTCCATGGAAAATATAGTCCACGGAAATTCATATGGAAAGAGGCGGGATCCGATAAATTTGCCTGTGCCCGGGAATTGGCTGCACGCCGAAGCGTCAGTCTTTCTTGTAGAGCAGCCAGTTCTTGCCGGTGCGGCCGGCCATTGTCGAGTGCCGGGTGACGCGGTTGCGCCCGCCAACCTTGGAGCGGTAGAGCGCCCGGTCCGCCTTGGTGTAAAGATCCTCCGGGCTTTCCGCTTCGGAAGCCATGCAGATGCCCATGGAAACGGTCACCGTGCCGTAATTGGCGCCGGTCTGGCTGCTGGTGAACGGCGTCTGTTCGATCAGCACGCGGATGCGTTCGGCGATCTCGTAAGTGGTATCCTCGCTGGCGCCCTCGACGATCAGCGCGAATTCCTCGCCGCCGGTGCGGGCAACGAACATGTCTTCACGGATGCTGGTCTGGAAGATTTCAGCGACGATCTGGATGATCTTGTCGCCGACCGGGTGGCCGTAGCGATCGTTGACACCCTTGAAATGGTCGATGTCGGCAAGGATCAGGGCGTTGAACAGGATCCCCTTGTTGGAGGTGTAAATCGCCGTGATTTGCTTGTCGAAGGCGCGGCGGTTCCAGATATGCGTCAAGGGGTCGGTGTCGGCGAGCCGCTTGTACTCCTCAAGCTTCGACTTGACGCTCTCCAGTTCCGCCGTCTTGTCGCTCAGCGTGGTTGCAACCTGCTTGCCGTGGTCGAGGGTCGAGTTGGTGGCCGCCGCCATGGCGCTGGCGACCTTCTGCAGCAGATCCTGCGAAAGCAGGCTGCGGTTGGCGAGGCCACTCGATGTCTCATCGAGGATCTTGCCGTATTTCTCGATATGGCTACGTTCGCTGCGCAGCAGCAAGGCGATGTCCTCGAGTTCCCTGGCCAGCACGTCGCGCGCCTGCTCGACAATGCCGGGACCGTGATGCTGGGCAAAGAAAGCGCGGCCGATGCGGTCGAGATCGTCCTGCGTCGGCTGGTTGCCCAGCGCGACGACGGCCAGGCCGAGTTCGCGATTGGTGCCTTTCAGTGCTTCGTAGAAGATTTCGTAATTGCGCGGCAGGCCAAGCACGCCGAGCTGACGCATGGTCGCCACAACGGCTGTTGCAATGTCGCTGTTTCGGTCGGTCTGGACGGCTGCCGGCTGCATGTTCTGTTCACTCTGCCTCTGGGAACCATCGCAGACCGTGCGAGATGCCGCCGACCGGAGAGTGCCAGCCGTATTTCGGATCATCCTGCGAAAGACACGTCCCCAATCGCGACATTCGCTTGGCAACGACCATAGATGCGCCGGCGCTAAAGTTTCCTTAATGTGCCGCCAGGTAACGCGTCCGTTCTACCGCAGGCTGCAGAAATGGTTTGCAAAGATCCTGAGGTCAGGTCCGAACACGCCCACCCCATGTCGCATTTGCCGGTGCCCGGCTGCGGCAAAACTGAAATCCTCTCGGCCAGCGGCGAAGCCGTGGACGATGGCTGGTGGAGGTAGGGATGAGCAACAACCACAGCGGATCTTGCCTGTGTGGAGCCGTGCGTTTCCAGACGCGAGGGCCGTTGCGCGGCGTCATTTATTGCCACTGTTCGCAGTGCCGCAAGCAGAGCGGGCATTTTTACGCCGCGACCAACGTCGCCGACGGCGACATCACGATAACCGGCGCCGACAACATCAGCTGGTACGAATCGTCTTCCTTTGCCAAGCGCGGCTTTTGCAAGATCTGCGGCTCGGTGCTGTTCTGGAAGCCGGGTCAGAATGCGTATGTCTCAGTTCTGGCCGGATCGTTCGACAACCCGACCGGGCTCGAAGGCCAATGCCACATCTTTGTCGGCGACAAGGGCGATTACTATACGATCGACGATGGACTGCCGCAGTTCGAGAAGTCGACGCCGACGATCAAGGTTGCGGAGGAGTGATTTTGCGGCGGCTGCCTTATTCCCTTGATCCAGCCATTGCGATATCCCCTGCCGGTGATTCGAAGGGGATGCGGCATGCAGCGGCTGATCGGTGCTTACTTCAATTCTGTGCGAGCCTTTCGCAAGCTCGCCGCCAGCGAAAGGGCATTTCAGCAGGAACTGATGCTGCTGGTGCTGGCGCTGCCGCTCGGCTGGTTCGTCTCGGTCTCGTGGCGCGGCTACGCGCTGTTGATCGGCGCGGTGCTGCTGCTCATCATGGTCGAAGTGCTGAACACCGGCATCGAGGCAGCCTGCGATGCCTTCAGTCGCGAGTTCAACGTCGACATCCAGCTCGCCAAGGACTGCGGCTCGCTGGCGGTGCTGATTTCGGTTGTTATCGTCGCCGGCGTCTGGGGAATCGCCCTCATCGAGCGCATCACGGGACTACCGATCTGATCTGAACGCTCCCATATGTTAGTCACCAAAGGAGACTGACGTCGTGGAAGCCAATTTTCTGCTGCTTGAAAGAGCCGGCCTGCCGGAAGACCTGCGCTGGCTGGCGGAAAAATATCCGCGCGAGACATGGCAGGGCCACGCCAACATCCACGGCATGGCAAACATGTGGCTGCAGCGGCACGACATGTTCCGAGAGCTGGGCGGCATGCTCACCAACGGCATTGGCGACTATCGCGAAGGCAGGCTGACGGCGCCGGATTTCGCGCGCTGGTTCGCGCCGCGGCTGAACCACTTTCTCGGCAATCTCGACGGCCACCACAATGTCGAGGACTACCAATATTTCCCGGCTTTCGCCAAGGCGGAGCCGCGCCTGAAGCGCGGCTTCGAAATCCTCGATGCCGACCATCACACCATTCATGAGGGGTTGGAGCGCAACGCCGAGACGGCGAACGCCTTCATCCGCACGCTCGAGGAGAGCGAGGACAGGCAACGCTTCGCCGCCGACGCCTATGCGGACGAGAACAGCCGGCTGATCGCCATGCTGAAGCGGCATCTGGCCGACGAGGAAGATCTCATCATCCCGCTGATCCTCGATCGCGGCGACCGGGCTCTGGTCGAGGACGACGACTGAACCTTACGATATGGTTTCGCTGTCGCGGGCGTCCTTGGCGCGCTCCTTGCCGGCGACGGTGCGGGCGATGAGCCAGGCAAGGATGGCGACACCCAGACCTATGGCAAGCGCGATCAGCAGCCGTTCGTGATGGAGCAGTGCCTTGCCTATCATCTGCTCGGCGCCGAGGCCGAAGACGTAGCCGATGCCGCAGAACAAAGCCGCCCAGACCAGCGACGACACCGCGTTGAGGATAACGAAGCGCGCTACCGAAATGCTGGCGAAACCGGCCGCGATGCCGCCGACCAGGCGCAGGCCATAGATGTAGCGGTTGGACAGGACGAATATGTTGGGATGGGACGAGACGAGACGGTAGGCGTGGTTGAAGCCGGGCCTCGCCTTCAGTTTCAGCACCCTGGGATGGTCGGCAAAGCTGCGGCCGAGGACGAAGAAAAACGTGTCGCCGACGAAGGCGCCAATGGCGGCCGCGAGGAAAGCCTTCCAGAGGATGAAGACATGCTGATGGGCGAAGAAGCCGCCGAGGATGGCCGCACTTTCGCCTTCGGCGACACAGCCCAGGAAAACCGCGATCAACCCATATTGCTCGATGAGGTGATGGACGATCCCGGTCATTGAGAGGTTTGCCGGCCCGACAGTTTTTCGTCTATGCGGTTCACCTGTTCGGCCAGGCGCGCGATGTCCTCGCGCACGCCGATGATCTGGCTGTGGCGCAGTTCGTCCAGCTTTTCATGCAGAGCCATGATCTCGATCTCGGCCTTGAGGTTGACCTCATAGTCATGCGCGGCGTCGATGCGGTCGCGCGCGGCCTGTCGGTTCTGCGACATCATGATCACCGGCGCCTGCAGGGCGGCGATCATCGACAGCACCAGGTTGAGGAAGATGAAGGGGTAGGGGTCGAACGAGTCTCGCCCGAGCAGCCACCAATTGGCGCCGATCCACAGCACCAGGAAAGCAATGAAGGACAGGATGAACGTCCACGAGCCGCCGATGCGGGCAATGGCATCGGCGATCCGGTCGCCGGCGCCCTGAAGGCCGGTGAGGCTGTCGTTGATATCCTGCGAGATGGGCTTGCGGTCGACAGTGCTCTGCAACACCCGCCGCTCGAGCTCGCTGAGGCCCTCCGGCGTTCGCTTCAGCCAGCGGTTGGCCAGTTCTGGCACGGTTTTGTGCATGGATGTCTCCATAGGAAAAGCGTCGGCTTGGCAGCCTCGTTTGCATATAGGAAGATGGCGTTTCGTCAAAAGCGCGGCGCGAGGATGCAGGATGCCCGATTTCGCGAAGATTCGCGCCCGTGCTGCAAAACGCAAAGGCGGCGACGCGGTGCTGACCTCGCTGCTCGGGCCGGCGCCTGACAATGCTGCCGTTGCCGACATTACGGACGATCGCATCCTGTCGACGATGGCCGAGCGGGTGTTTGCCGCCGGCTTCGTCTGGCGCGTCATCGAACAGAAATGGCCGGGCTTCGAGGAAGCCTTTCTCCATTTCGACCCGAAACGGCTGTTGTTTCAACCTGATGACTTCTGGCACGACCTGACGGCTGATCAACGCATTGTGCGCAACCCGCAGAAGATCAAATCCGTCCGCGACAACGCCGCCTTCGTTGAGCGTGTGTCGAAGGAACATGGCGGTTTCGGCAAATTCCTCGCGGAGTGGCCTGACGACGACCAGGTCGGGCTGATGGCGTATCTCGGCAAGCATGGCAGCCGGCTTGGCGGCAACACCGGCCAGTATTTCCTGCGCTGGCTGCAATGGGACGCCTTCGTCATCTCGGCCGATATGGTCGCGGCTTTGCGTGACGCCGGCCTCGACATCGCGGAAAGTCCGACGTCGAAGAGGGATCTCGACAGGATTCAGGCGCAGATCAACAAATGGGCGCAGGAAACCGGCCTGCCGCGCCGGCACATTTCGCGCATTCTGGCGATGTCGATGGGAGAGAACCATTCGCCGCAATCGCTGCGCGAATATATGGGCGACGACTGATCACCGAATTGGTCCAAACGAACGCCATTGCTCGGGCAAATTTGCCGCGCTAAACCGCACAGATGACCCAGAAGACCGCACCCGATATTCTGCGCATCGCCGTTGCCCAGCTCAACCCGACGGTCGGCGATGTCGCCGGCAATCTTGCCAAGGCGCGCGAGGCGAGGGCGGATGCCGCCCGCCAGGGCGCCGACATCGTGCTCTACACCGAGCTTTTCCTTGCCGGTTATCCGCCGGAGGATCTGGTGCTGAAGCCGGCCTTCCTCAAGGTTTGCGAGAAGGCCGCTCAGGATTTCGCCGCGGATACCTCCGATGGCGGGCCGGGCGTCATCATCGGCACGCCGCTGAAGCGCAAGAGCGGCACCCACAATTCGATCATCGTCGCCGATGGCGGCAAGATCCTCGCCGAGCGCTACAAGCTCGATTTGCCAAACTATGGCGAGTTCGACGAGAAGCGCGTCTTCCAGGCCGGGCCCGAGGCTCAGGGACCCGTCAACTTCCGTGGTGTGCGCATCGGAATTCCGATCTGCGAGGACATCTGGGGCGACGTTGGCATCTGTGAAACCCTGGCCGAGAGCGGCGCGGAAATCCTGCTAGTGCCGAACGGCTCGCCCTACTACCGCGCCAAGATGGACGTGCGCCATCAGGTCGTTATCCGCCAGGTCATCGAGACCGGTTTGCCGATGATCTATGCCAATCAGATTGGCGGCCAGGATGAGCTGATCTTCGACGGCGCCTCTTTTGCCATCGGCGCCGACAAGACGCTCGCCTTCCAGATGAGCCAGTTCGAGGAAACTGTCGATGTCACCACCTGGAAGCGCAACCGCGTCGCCGCAGGCGCGCAAGATGCAGAAAACTCTGACGGCTGGGTCTGCTCGGAAGGGCCGATGTCGAAAATCCCCGAGCGCGAGGAGGCGGACTACCGCGCCTGCATGCTCGGCCTGCGCGACTACGTCAACAAGAACGGCTTCAAGAACGTCGTGCTGGGTCTCTCCGGCGGCATCGATTCGGCGATCTGCGCCGCATTGGCCGTCGATGCGCTCGGCGAGGAGCGGCTGCGGGCGGTGATGATGCCCTACCGCTATACCTCGGAGGATTCGCTGAAGGATGCCGAGGATTGCGCCCGTGCGCTTGGCTGCCGCTATGACATCGTGCCGATCTTCGAACCGGTCGAGGGTTTTCTGCATACGCTGACGCAGCTTTTCGAGGGCACCAAGGAAGGCATTACCGAGGAAAATTTGCAGAGCCGCGCGCGCGGCACGATCCTGATGGCGATCTCCAACAAGTTCGGCTCGATGGTCGTCACCACGGGCAACAAGAGCGAGATGTCGGTGGGCTACGCCACGCTTTATGGCGACATGAATGGCGGCTTCAACCCGATAAAAGACCTCTACAAGATGCAGGTCTATGCGCTGTCACGCTGGCGCAACAGCCATGTGCCGCCGGGCGCGCTCGGTCCCTCAGGCGAGGTGATCCCCAGGAATATCATCGACAAGGCGCCGTCGGCGGAATTGCGCGAGAACCAGACCGACCAGGATTCGCTGCCGCCGTATCCGGTGCTGGACGACATTCTGGAATGCCTGGTCGAGAACGAGATGGGCGTCGACGACATCGTCGCGCGCGGCCATGACCGGGCGACGGTGACGCGCGTCGAACATTTGCTCTACATTGCCGAATACAAACGCCGGCAAGCGGCGCCGGGCGTGAAGATCACCCGGAAGAATTTTGGCCGCGACCGCCGCTATCCCATCACCAACCGTTTCAGGGATCGCGGCTAAACATCGATCAAATTGATGAACCTTGGGGGGCCGCATGTTTATCAGCTATTTCAAGGGAACGCCTGAGTATCACATCCTGCGCTTCAAGAACGGCAAGGTCCGTGAGCAGGGGCGCGGCATCTCCTTCTGGTACGGGACGTTCGGCACCACCATCGCCATGGTGCCGGTGACGTCGCTCGACAACCCTTTCATCTTCACCGAGACGACGGCGAATTTCCAGGATCTGGCGATCCAGGGTTCCGTCAGCTACCGCATTGTCGATCCGCTCAAGGCGGCCGAAGGCTTCGACTTCAGCGCCAAGCTCAGCCGTGCCGACGTCGTCGGCGACGGCCGTGAGAAGATCGCCGAACGCCTGGTGCTGGCGATACAGAGCCGCGCCCGCGCGGTGGTTTCGAGCATGACGCTGGAACAGGCGCTGGCCGAGGTGACCAAGCTCGGCGGCAATCTGGCCGAACTGCTGCGCAACGATCCGATTGCCGCGACCGCCGGCCTGTCGATCGAGGAGGTTCACATCACCTCGGTCCAGCCGACGCCGGAGATCCGCAAGGCGCTCCAGACCGAATATCGCGAGGCGCTGCAGCGCCAGGCGGATGCCGCGATCTATGGGCGCCGTGCCTGGGGCGTGGAGAAGGAGCGCGAGATCAAGCAGAGCGAGCTGGCGACCGAAATCGAGCTTGCCGAACGCAACAAGCTGCTGGTCGATACCGAGGCGCGCAACAAGCTGACGCTTGCCGAGGCGCAAGCCAAGGCCCAACAGCTCGAACTCACCGTCTATTCGTCGGCGCCGGCGCACGTGCTGACGGCGATGGCTTTCAAGTCCTGGGCGGAAAAGGGCGGTTCGGTCGGCAATCTGTCGATCACGCCTGATATGCTCACCAGCGCGCTCAGCCAGCTTTCCACGCCGAAAGCCGGGTCCTGAAAGGCAAGCTCGGGTGGCAAGCGACCAGAGCGGCAGGCCGATCGACCGGGTGATCGTCGTCACCCGCAAGACCGAGCTGGAGGAGCTGACGACGCGCTTTAACACGCAGGGACAGGCGCGCTTTTATCTCCGGCAGGCCGGCATGAATTTCGACCTGGTCAAGGCGGCGCATGACGTCTATCACCAGGCGCTCGACCGGGTGATGGGTTCGCTTCCCCAAGGCCTCAAACAGTTGCGGCTCGACCGCGAACTGGTCCCGCAGTTCGAATTCGGCTCCGACGCGGTGATCGCGCTCGGTCAGGACGGGCTGGTGTCCAACACCGCGAAGTACCTCCCGTACCAGCCGCTGATCGGCATCAACCCGAACCCGGCGCTTTTCGACGGCGTGCTGCTGCCGTGGAATGCCGACGATACCGAAAAGGTCCTCGGCCTGACGATCGCCGGCAAGGCGAAGCGCCAGGCGGTGGTGATGGCCGAAGCGCGCTCCAATGACGGACGCCGGCTGATCGCCTTCAACGATCTGTTCGTTGGCGCCTCGACGCATGTCTCGGCGCGCTACGAATTGACCTATGGCGGCAGGACCGAGCGCCAGTCGTCGAGCGGCATTATCATCTCCACGGGCGCCGGCTCTACCGGCTGGCTACGCTCGGTGATGGCGGGCGCCGCGGGACTGGCTGCGGCCTATGGTGACAACTCCGTGCCGACCGTGCCGCCGCAAGGCTATGACCGCGAAGGCGAACAGCTGTTCTTTTCGGTGCGCGAACCGTTTCCGAGCAACACGACCGGCGTGTCGCTTGTGCATGGGGTCATCACCCGCGACCGGCCGCTGGTGGTTTCTTCGCGGCAGAGCAGGGGCGGCGTCATCTTCAGCGACGGCATGGAGCTCGATTTCGTCGAGTTCAATTCCGGCACCCACGTGACCATCGCGATCGCTGACCAGAAGGCCTATCTCGTGGTGCCATAAGCGCGCCACGTGGGCAGCCAAATCACCGGCCGGACTGAATTCGGCCGCCCTCCATTCTTTGCGAGGCACCATGCCCGACTGTGAAATCAGCTTCGACATGTCATGGATCGATTTCCGGGCGACCTCCGATCTGTTGATGGCGAGTTATTGGGGCGCCGGCCGCAGCGATGACTTTCATCGCCGCGCCTTTGCCAACTCGTTCTGCACCGCGGCCTATATCGATGGGAACCAAGTCGGTTTTGGCCGGGCCATCACCGACCGTACGGTGTTTGCCTATCTCGCCGACATCATCATCTGGCCGCAGCATCGCGGCCAAGGCATTGGCACGCAACTGGTGCGGGCGCTCATCGACCACCCTGAACTCAGCACGGTCTCGCACTGGAGCCTGTCGACCAGTGACGCGCATGGCCTTTATGAGAAGCTGGGCTTCAAGGCATCGACCGACGGCCGCTACATGCGCCTCGATCGCAACCCGGAATGAGGCATAGCGAGGGGGTTGACCGGCTGTTGTTGCAAAATAACCTCACTGGTTGGACCAGTTACGCTTTGCCACGTGCCCGGCCTTGGCGATCCTTCATGGCGTCTCTATAAGGACCGCTCCGCAAGTGTCTTGCGGGAGGTCTGAATGGCAGTATTTCACATGGTAATGCGAGGCCGCGAAGCCTAGGTCTCACCTGGCGTCCGGCGAAGGTTTGCCCTTCGCACCGATGCCGGGTCGAGTACAGGCTTCTGCCGATGCCGGTCGCCACCCGACAACCCGGGGCGCGCCGCCACCCATGCCGAACCTCCGCAGCCCCGGGCGAATTGCCCAGCGCGGTTTTCAATTTTCAGACCTTACCGGGACCGGGCAGATTTGCGCCCGGATGACATCATGGCTCGTTTTCGAATCGATCTGCGTGCAAGCGCCTTTCGCAGCGTTCTTGGCTTCACGCTCAGCCACTGGCGGCGCCAGCCGTGGCGGCTTTCGCTGATCATGGGCAGCTTCCTGCTGTCGACCATAGCGGACGTGTTGACGCCGCTCTATTCCGGCCGGCTGGTCGACGCCGTCGCCAGCAGTGCGTTGGCTGACGATGTCGCGTGGAATGCGGCAATGGCGGCGTTCTTCGCGCTCATCGCTTTGGCGATGACCGGCGTGGTGCTGCGCAACCTGGCTTTCATGGGCATTGTCGAGCTGACGCTGAAGATGATGGCCGACATCGCCGCCGACGCGTTCCATCGCGTGCAACGCTTCTCAACCGACTGGCACGCCAATAGCTTTGCCGGATCGACGGTGCGCAAGGTCACGCGCGGCATGTGGGCTCTCGACCTGCTCAATGACACCATCCTGATTGCGTTGTTGCCGTCGGTCGCCATGCTGGTCGGCTCGACGTTGCTGCTCGGCTGGTTCTGGCCACTGATGGGGCTGGTCGTGGCAGTCGGCTCGCTGCTGTTCATCACGGTGACGGCGCTGCTGTCGCTCGGCTATGTCGCGCCCGCGGCACGGCTCGCCAACAGCTGGGATACGCGGCTTGGCGGCTCGCTTGCCGATGCGGTGAGCTGCAATGCCGTGGTCAAGGGTTTCGGTGCCGAGACGCGCGAGGAGACGCGTCTTGCCAAGGTCGTCGCCAAATGGCGCGCGCGGACCAGCCGCACCTGGGTGCGCGGCACCATCAACGGCACGACGCAAGGCGCCATGTTGCTGGTGCTGCGGACGGCAGTAATCGGCCTGTCGCTGATGCTGTGGGCCTGGGGCCAGGCAAGTGCGGGCGATGTCGCCTTCGTGCTGACCTCGTTCTTCGTGCTGCAGGGCTACCTCAGGGACATCGGCACGCATATCCGCAATTTGCAGCGTTCGGTCAACGACATGGAGGAACTGGTCGATTTCCAGTCGCAACCGCTCGGCATCGAGGACCGGCCCGGCGCCAAGCCGATCCGGATCACGCATGGCCACATCGCCTTCGATAACGTCACCTTCCACTATGGCTTCCACTATGGCAGCCATCGCCTGCCGCTCTACCGCGATTTTTCGGTGGAGATAGCGGCGGGCGAGCGGGTCGGACTGGTCGGCCATTCCGGCTCGGGCAAGACGACCTTCGTGAAGCTGATCCAGCGTCTCTATAATGTCAGCGGCGGCAGGATCCTGGTCGATGGCCAAGACATCTCCCAGGTTGCACAGGCGTCGCTGCGCGCGCAGATTGCCATCGTCCAGCAGGAGCCCATCCTGTTCCACCGCTCGCTGGCGGAAAACATCGCCTATGCCCGTCCGGACGCCACGCAGGCCGAGATCGAGCATGCCGCCAAGCTCGCCAGCGCGCACGACTTCATCACCAGCCTGCCGAAGGGCTACGGCACGCTGGTCGGTGAACGCGGCGTGAAACTGTCGGGCGGCGAGCGCCAGCGGGTGGCGATCGCACGCGCCTTCCTGGCGGATGCGCGCATCCTGATCCTGGACGAGGCGACATCGAGCCTCGATTCGGAATCGGAAGTACTGATCCAGCAGGCGATGGAGCGGCTGATGGTTGGCCGCACGACGCTGGTCATCGCGCACCGTCTGTCGACGGTGCGAGCGCTGGACAGGCTGCTCGTGTTCGACCGTGGCAAGATCGTCGAGGAAGGCTCGCATGACGAGCTGATCCGGCTGAAGGGCGGCATCTACCGCCGCCTGTTCGAGCGGCAGGCGCTGGAACTGACCAAGGGCCTGGTGATCTGAGCTGAACGCAGAGCCCTATCCGAGGGATAGGGCTCTGCCTGGTTCATCCAGGCATTCGCTCGAATGGCTGAAGCGCTGGGTCGATCGTGTCCCAGGCGTGGCCGCGCACGGTGTAGGTGACCGCCTGCGGGTCGAACTGGCCGGGATCATCGAGGCTCGTGGCCTGGATAGCCGTCACCTCCGGCATGGCGACGAACGTTACGTAGACCGGCGTGCCGCAGGTCGGGCAAAAGGCCTGGGCTTTTTCATTGCCGCTGTCGGCGATCATCCGCCACGTGCTCGGCTCGCCGGTGATCTTTACGTCAGCGCGCCGGCCGAAGGTCACATAGGAACAATGGCCAGTACCGCTGCGCTTTTGGCAATCGAGGCATTGGCAGTGGTTCTGAAAGATCGGCTCGCCGCTGGCCTCATAGCGGATCGCGCCGCAGGCGCAGCCGCCGGTAAAGTGCTTGGTCATCATCGTTCTCCGCGGTTGCTTCAGGCCGATTTCGGCTTGGCGAACAGGTCGATGCCCGTGCCGGTTTCGAGGAAGGATTTCATGCTGGACAGCACGGCCGGCCAACCCTGGCTGATGCCCTTGGCCATGCCGCTGCCGGCTTCGAGCTCGTCATGGCTGACGGTCAGCTTGACCATGGTGTCGTATTCCTCGATGGCGAACGTCACCTGGCTGTGCTTGGTCGGATCGTCGGCCTGCGAGGCGTTGGCCCAGCTCATGACCAGCCGGGTTGGCGGCGAGATTTCGACGACCTTGCCAACGAGTTCGACGGTCCGTTCGTCATTGGCGCGGATGTGTTCCCATTTCGAGCCGGGCTTCCAGTCGGAGACGTTTTCGTGGCCCCAGTAGCGCTTGGCGATATCGGGCCTGGTGATGGCTTCGAACACCTTTTGTGGCGTCGATCTGATGTAGGTCACGTAGACAAAACTGGTGGTTTCCCGGGTCATTGGTCGTCTCCTTCGAGTTCTTGTTTCAGGTCGTGCAGCAGGCTCAGCCGCTGCCGTTCGAATTTTCGCACCCACCGCTCGTAGACTTCGTGCAGCGGCACGGGGTTGATGAAATGCAGCTTCTCGCGGCCACGCTTGACCGTGCTGATCAGATTGGCCGCTTCCAGCAGATCGATGTGCTGCGTGGCGGATTGCCTCGCCATGTCGAGATTTTCGCAAAGCTCGCCGAGCGTCTGGCCGTTCTTCTCACACAGAAGATCGAGCAGCATTCTGCGGGTCGGGTCGCCCAGCGCTTTGAAAACCTTGTCGGCGTCCATCGGTCTCACTCATCTTGAAGACACAATATGCAGGTAAATGCCTGCATGTCAAGCTGTGGCTAAGCTTGGCCTGAAGGGGAGGGATTTATAGTGTCGGATTGCTGGCGCGCGGAGCGAAGCACCGAGCCCGGAATCGGGGCAAGAACCGGTGCGGGCGCGCAGGACTATGCAGCGGTGGCTGTGAGCTAGGCTCTAACGACGAACTTGTCGGGATCGGCGCAGAAATGGGCGATGATCTGGCAGAGGTCCGGCTCGTTGACCATGCGTACGGCCTCGGCCCCATTGACCCATTTGCGGGTGCGCGCGCGCTTTTCCTTCCAGCGGTCGGCAACGTGCTCGACCTGCAGCGGAAACACCAGCACTTCGCAAGGGACTTCCTCGCCGGACGCGAGGGCCTTGGCGTAGAAGTAACGACCGGCCTCGAAAAGCGAAATCTTGCCACGCAATCCGGCTTCCTCGCCCGCCTCGCGCGCCGCTGCCTCGCAGAGCGGCTCCCTGGCCTCGGGCCAGCCCTTCGGCAGCACCCAACGCCCGGTGTCTCGGCTGGTGATCAGCATGATCTCGACGCCGTCTTCGTTATTGCGCCATGGCAAAGCGGCAACCTGCAGGCGACAAGGCGAAGTGCCGAAGAGCTTGCGGACCCTTTCAGCCAGATGGTCGTGTGTCGCCGGTGTCGTCAGCATCAGTGAAAGCTACCCCAGCCCCCAGAATCGTTAGCCGCCGTATGAATCTTACCGACAAGTGTAAGTCTTAAAAGTAAAAAACATCACACCAACCGTCCAATCCGCCAACAGGCGTCGATTCGACAGAATAATGTGCCTTCCAGTGTCTGTTTTCATAGCAGACGGGGCGGGTTTGGCCGTCTGGGCAGAAATGGGGCTGGCGCGAATCAGCCGGCGTGATCGTCGGCGATCGGCTTCTGGTAGGTGAAACCCATGTCCCAGGGAAAGTAGATCCAGGTGTCCTGGCTGACTTCGGTGATGAAGGTGTCGACCAGCGGCCGGCCTTTCGGCTTGGCGTAGACGGTGGCGAAATGCGCCTTGGGCATCATGGCGCGCACGATGCCTGCCGTCTTGCCGGTGTCTGTGAGGTCGTCGATGATCAACACGCCCGCGCCATCATCGGCGAGCAGCGCCGGCGTGATCTCCTTCAGCACCTGCAATTGCCCCTGGCTGGTGTAGTCGTGATAGGAGGCGACGCAGACCGTCTCGATGACGCGTATGCCGAGTTCGCGTGAGATGATGGCAGCGGGAACCAGGCCCCCACGGGTGATGCAGACGATGGCCTTCCACTGACCCTTGTTGGCGCCGGCAAGCCGCCAGGCGAGCGCCCGGGCATCGCGGTGGAACTGGTCCCAGGAGACCGGAAAGGCTTTTTCGGGAAGGGACATTCTGCACTCCGCGCGCAACATTGTGGAATGCGCGCGGAATTAACTGGAAAGTCAGGGCATTGGCAAGGGCGGGGCCAGCTGTGGAGTTACCGCGACAAAAAGGCCGCAACCGGCACGCTGCGCAACACGGTGCGCGTGACGCCGCCGAACAAAAGCTGACGCAGCCAGGAATGGCTGTAGGCGCCGAGCACCAGAAGGTCGGCTCCGGTCTCGGCGATCCGGGTCTGGATGACGTCATCGACCGAAGCATTACCCGATTTCTGCACCGACACGCTGACCGTTGCGCCATGCCTGGAGAGTGCCGCGGCGATCTCGGCGCCGGCGGCTTCCGGGTTGTCATCCAGCGTATCCGGCGGATCGATGACCAGAATGTCGGTCTTTTCGGCCTCGATGATGAAGGGCAGCGCGTCGAAGGCGGCACGCGCCGCCTCCTTGCTGCCGTTCCAGGCCAGCAGCACATGTTTGAATGTGGTGACCAACGGCCCCTCATGCGGCACCACCAGCACTGGCCGGCCGGCATCGTAAACCAGCGTGTCGACATCGGCGCTCGTGTCGCCCCCGGTCTCGCGCTGCGCGGCAATAATCAGATCGGCGGCGCGCACGCTGGAAATACCCGTCAGCGCGCTGTCGCCGGAAAAGCTCTCGAGGCTGCGCCATTCGAAGGAAAGGCCGGAATTCTCGATCCGCCCAACGAAAAGCGCCTGCAATTTCTCGGCGCGCTCGCGGTTCATGTCGGCGGAGACCTGCAGGAACTCGGTGTCGGGGAAGCCGGTTGCCGAGGTGTAGGGAACGGGCAGCGCTTCGGCATGGATGCCGATGAGATGGCTCTCGAACCGGTCGGCAAGCGGGATGGCGCAGTCGAGCACGCGTTCGGCGTCCTGTTCGTTCTGCAATATGGCGACGATGGTCTTGAAGCGCATGCGAAATCCCTCAAATCTGCCAGCGCGTGCTGCGCCCGAGGGAAAACGTGGGAGTGCGGTGCTTGGTTCCGGCCCGGCGATGGTCCGCGAACCCAGGGTCACTTGGCGGCGGTGAAGCCGGCCACCATCGCCTCGACGTCCTTGCGTGCCGAATCCAGCGCCTCCTGGCCGCGGGCGCGGACCACCAGCTCCGTCCAGAACTTGCCGTCGCCATATTTCGGATAGGAGCCGATGACGGTGTCGGGATGCGCCTTCTGGATGTCGCCCAGGGGACCGCCGATCAGGCCTTCGCCGAACGGGCAATGGACGGTGGCCGACAGCATCTTGGTGCCGGCCTTCAGCGTCGGCACGACATTGTCGAGCATGGCCTGGAAAATCGCCGGCACGCCGGCCATGACATGGACGTTGCCGATGCGAAAGCCGGGCGCGACGGAGACCGGATTGTCGATATGGTCGGCGCCGCGCGGCATGCGCGACATGCGCTTGCGGGCCTCGGTATATTCGATGCCGCGCGCGGCATAGCTCTCGCCCAGCATGGCATAGGCCTTGGCGTCGTATTCGCACGGCACCCCAAAAGCCTTGGAAATCGAATCGGCGGTGATGTCGTCATGCGTTGGGCCAATGCCGCCGGTGGTGAAGACATAGGTGTAGCGGGCGCGCACGGCATTCACCGCAGCGACAATCTCGTCCTCCTCGTCGGGAACGATCCGCACTTCCTTCAGGTCGATGCCGATGGCCGTCATGATGTCGGCGAGGTGGCCGATATTTTTATCCTTGGTGCGGCCGGACAGAATCTCGTCGCCGATGACAAGCATGGCGGCAGTGACGATTTCAGGCATGGAAGGCTCCGGCAAACAGGCCCGTTGGCAGACAAGGTCGCCTGAGGCAGAAAGAAGGTCGCCTGAGATAGCGCGACATCGAACTGGCGGCAATGCCGACACAAGCCGCCATCTGCCTTGCCGAGCGTTCGTCAGTGGGTGATGGTGCGCGCCGGTCCGCTCCCGGGTGAAACATGCTGGTATCGATTCTGCTGTGGGTTGTTGCCGGCCTGTCCGTGCTGGCTCTCGTCATCGTAGCCTGCCTGGTCGCGGCAACGCTCTGGATTGCCGCCAAGGCCGAAAGGCTGGTGCCGGCCAGCGGAAACTTCGTCGAGATCGGCGGCAGCCGCATCCATTATGTCGAAACGGGCGAGGGACGGCCGATCCTGTTCGTGCACGGACTTGGCGCCCAGCTTCATCAGTTCCAGCACACGCTGTTCAACCGCTTCGGCCCCGGTTGCCGGCTAATCGCGCTCGACCGGCCGGGATCGGGCTATTCGGTGCGGGCCAAAGGAGCCACCGGCCGCTTGCCTGAGCAGGCCGAGATCATAAGGCGCTTCATCGAAACGCTCGCGCTGGAAAGGCCGCTTGTGGTCGGGCATTCCCTGGGCGGCGCCGTCGCGCTGACCCTGGCCTTGGAGCATCCCGGCGCGATTTCCGGCATCGCCTTGCTGGCGCCGCTGACGCATCTGGAAGCCGGCGTCCGCGAGAAAGCGGGCCTGCTCTATATCCGTTCGCGGCTTTGGCGCTGGATCATGGCCTACACCGTCGCGATACCAACAAGCCTCAGATATGCGCGGCAGACACTGGAGTTCATCTTCTCGCCGCAGGCCGTTCCCGCCGACTATATGGTCAATGGCGGCGGATGGCTCGGGCTGCGGCCTGTCCATTTCCATGCGACCTCCACCGATTTCGTGGCGGTCGAACAGGATCTTGGCCGCATCGAAGAGCGCTATGGAGAGATCGCCATGCCGGCCGGGATTTTCTTCGGGACAGCCGATCGCGTCATCGCCATGCGCATACATGGGGAGCCGATGAAGGACAGGATCGAAGGGCTCGATTTCGAGACGGTCGAAGGCCTCGGCCACATGCCGCAATTCGTCGCGCCGGACCGCGTCATCGCCTTCATCAAGCGCATTGCCGAGCGGGCATTCGCCGGCCAAGACCTCACCACAGCCTCACAACAATTTCACCGAACCATTCGGCTGATATCCGGTTTACCCCGTGTCGCACCCAAGGCGGCAGATACGGAGTAATTCAATGTACAGGAAAGTTTTTGCAGCATCCGTCCTGACGATCGGTCTTGCCACATCGGCGATGGCGCAGTCATCGGACGGCAGGTATTCCAACGATCACAGCTGGTGGCCGTTCGGGAACGAGCAGTCATCGACCGTCGACCAGAGCACCACCGGCAGCATCAATGCCGACGGCAGCAAAGGCTATGGCGGCGCTACGGGGCCGTGCGCCTCCGACCCGTCAGGACCCTACGGAAATGTGAGGCCCAACGTGAACGATCAATATTGCGGCAAGTGACCAAGCCGCGGCTTCGACTGACCGGCAGGATGTCCCGCCTGTTTGTTTTGACGCAATTCCCAAGGGAATTGCTTAGGCGAGCATCCACGGCCGGCAGCGAAAGCTGAGGGGCAAGGATCAGTCGGAAACTTCGGTCTGCGGCCGGTCGCGGCCGTCGGCCAGTTCGTCGTGCCACTTGCCTTCGGCATCCTCATACTGGATGCCGTCCGTGGCGCCGGCGATCTGCTGTTCGGCCGAGGCGATCTCGGCGGCGCGCAGCGCATCCTGGTGGGTCGGGAATGTCTCCGAGAATGTCGAACCGACCTTGTAGGCCCAGCCCCCGTCATGCTCGACGATCTTGTAAGTCAGCTTCGCCATGAAATCCTCCGGTTCGTCCGTCCGCTCAATGCGGCCCGTTTTTCAATGCAATTTGGGCTTCAATGCAATTTGACGTCTGGCAGCCGGTCTTCGGGAACCAGCACTTCCGATTCCTTGGCCGCTTCGATCAAAGCCCTGCGTGCATCGGCCGTCGAACGATAACCTTCCAGCACTTTGAGGCAAGTGTCGAGAGCATCACGATGGCGCGGGCCGCGGTTGAGCGGCCACACCGTCATCAGACACTCCGCCGCTTCCTGGGTGCTGCGGATCTGGCGATATTTGCCGACATGGCCGAGTTCGACCACGACCGGGGTTTCAAAAGGTTTGTTATCCATGATGACCGCAACGCAAAGCAGCCAATATGGTTGCAAAAATGGCCGTCAGCCTGCGCCCAAAAGTCGCGTCGCGTTTGCGACGCGCTTTTGATTTCTGTTTAATGCATGTCGTTGTCCCAAAACCGGGTCCCACTTTTGGGCGACATGCATTGGCGTCTCAGCAACCGCAATCGTTGGTCTCAGTAACCGCAGTCGTTGCGCAGCCAGCGGGCGTTGGCCCAGCCGGTCCGTCCGCCGATTTCGACCTGGTACCAGTTGCCGCGGCGGTCGAAAATCTCGGTGTGGTCGCCATTGAACAATTGCCCGATCATGCGCGACGACAAGTTCGGCCGTGCGCGCACAGCGAGAAACCCGCTGCCGGTATCGAGATCGTAGTGCCTGGACAGGCCGTGCACCGTGCCTTCGCAATATTGCGCGCCGACCGGAGACGACGCGGCGAACGACAGCGCGACCACCGTCGGCGCAGCCTGTTCAGCCCCTCATCCAATGCTGCATCGTCGTCACCGAGCGGGCAAGCTGTGGCGCGGGATGGATTTTTTCGCTGAAGGTGGCGGCGGCGCGCCAGCCCCAGCGCGGATCGGCGAGGAAGGCGCGGGCCAGCGCGACCATGTCGGCGCGGCCGTCGGCGACGATCGCCTCTGCCTGCGCGGGATCGTCGATCAGGCCGACAGCCCGTGTCGGGATGCCGGCGCCCTTGCGCACCGCTTCGGCCAGATGCACCTGATAGCCGGGGCCGGTCGGCAGTTTCTGCAACGGAGAATTGCCGCCGCTCGAACAGCAGAGATAGGCAACATCAAGCGCCTTCAAGGCTTTGGCCACCTCGATCGCGTCCGCGACCTCGAAACCGCCATCGACCCAGTCCTTTACCGACAGGCGGGCGCCAAGCATCAGGTTTGGAACCGCCTTCCTCACCGATTTGGCGATCTCGATGAGGAAACGCATGCGGTTTTCCAGCGAGCCGCCCCAGCGGTCGGTGCGCTGGTTGGAAAGCGGCGACAGGAACTGAAAGATCAGATAGCCGTGCGCGGCGTGCAACTCGAGGAAGTCGAAGCCGGCGCGCTCGGCCCGCCTCGCGGCTTGAGTGAAGCGCTCGATAAGCTGCAGGATTTCATCCTCCTCCAGCGCATGCGGCACATTCCAGCCGGTGTCATAGGCGATGGCCGAGGCCGAGACGGTCTGCCAGGGATCCTCGCCCGGCTGCAATGGGCCGCCGCCTTCCCAGGGCTTTCGGTTGGAGGCCTTGCGGCCGGCATGGGCAAGCTGAATGCCGAATTTCGTTTCCGGCGCGGCGACGCGCCTTGCTGCATCCAGCGTGCGCCGGGCGGCCGCCTCGTTGTCGTCGGAATAGAGGCCGAGGCAGCCATGGGTGATGCGGCCGCGCCGTTCGACGTCGGTCATCTCGACGGTGACCATGCCGGCGCCCGACATCGCCAGGTTCATCCAGTGATAGAGATGCCAGTCGCTGGCCGAGCCGTCTTCGGCGGAATACTGGCACATCGGCGCCACCGCGATACGATTCGGAAAGGTCAGGCCATCGAGGGCGATCGGCTGGAAAAGCGCTGCGGTCATCAAAAAAACTCCGGAGAGGGACTGCAGCTATTTAGGCGATGGCAGTTGCCGGCACCAGACACGAGGCGGTGAAAGCTTCGCCGTTTCGGTTGCGCGCAAAACCGTTCGCGGTTACGCCATGGCGCCGACAGCTTGGAGCTCATCATGGAAGATCGTATCCGCATCCGCTCGGAGGAAGTCCTGTCCGACGACTGGGCGGTCCTGAAGAAGACCGTGCTCGATTACCGCCGGCGCGACGGGCAGTGGGAGACGCAGATTCGCCAGACCTACGATCGTGGCGACGGCGCGGTGATCCTGCCTTTCGATCCCGAGCGTCAGACGGTGCTTCTGGTGCGGCAGTTCCGCTACCCCGCCTACGTCACCGGCCACCGCGAACCGCTGATCGAGGCCTGCGCCGGCCTGCTCGACGAAAACGATCCCGAAACCGCCATCCTCAAGGAGGCCGAGGAAGAGCTCGGCTATCGCCTACAGAACATCGAGCGGCTGTTTTCCCCCTATATGAGCCCGGGCAGCGTCACCGAACGGCTGTGGTTCTTCGTGGCGCGCTATTCACCCGCCGACCGCATCTCGGCCGGCGGCGGCGCCGCCGACGAGGGCGAGGACATCGAGGTTCTGGAAATGCCGCTTGATGAAGCGCTGGCCGGCATTTCAGACGGCCGCATCATCGACGCCAAGACGATCATCCTGATCCAGCATTTGAAACTGTACCCGATGAAGGGCTAGCTCCGGCGAAGCTCGACGTGCCTCACTGCTGCGGGCAGGGTGGCACGTCCACTTCGCGGATGAAGTTGCGCAAGTTGCAAGGACACCGGAATGGCGCGTGGCGCAAAGGCATGGCTGAAGCGAAACAGCGCGCGGGCATCTCTCCTGTTGCTGAACGCCGCGCTGCTTGTCCGCTACCGCCGGTTGGCCCAGCGTTTCCTTGAGCGGATGCGGCATCTGCCGAATTTTGCAGCCCCGGTGACGTTCACGGAAAAGATCCACTGGCGCAAGATTTTCGATGACGATCCTCGCTTTATCGGCCTTCTCGACAAGCTCAAGTCCAAGGAAATCGTCAGGGAGCGGCTTCCCGGGCTCGCCATCCCGGAGGTGCTGTGGCAGGGCGACGATCCGCGCCAGATCCCCTTCGATGACCTGAAAATCCCCTACGCCGTCAAATGCAACCACGGTTGCGCCATGAATGTTATCGTTCGCGATCCGGCCAACGCCGACCGGGAGACGATCATTGCCGAGATGACGGAATACCTTGGCCAAACCTATGGCGCCCGCAAGCTGGAGCGCAGCTATGCGCACATAGAGCGGCGGGTTTTCGTCGAAGCGCTTGTCGGCAAGGACCAGGATTATGACGCGGTCGACTACAAATTCTGTGTGCTGGCTGGCCGCGTTGCCTACATTGTCGTCGTCGCCTTCCGTTCCACGGTCAAGAATACCGCCCACCTGGATCGCGATTGGCGCCCGCTGAACATCGTCCAGGGCGCGATCGACTCGAGCCTGGAAATTCCCCCTCCCAAGAGCCTGGCGCGGATGATCGAGGCAGCCGAGGCGCTCGGCAGCGAGTTCGACATGGTGCGTGTCGATTTCTACGAGGAGGAGGGGGAGCCGATCTTCGGAGAATTCACGGTCTACCCACGCAGCGGCTTGCTGCAATTCGACCCGGCTGCCTTCGACCGCGAACTGGGCGCGCATTGGGATATTGGCGCGTCAGGTTACCTCAGCCGTTTGCCCAGCCGATTTGCCCAACGGTACAAGGCAATGCTCGTCGCCGCCGGCTATCTCGACGTTTGAGATGGCTGCCTTGGTGGCGTGCTACCCGAAGCTCGAAGAGCGAAGGGTGGTGCGGAGAACCCATACGATTAGAGATCGAGGGAAACTGATAGCTCAGCAGGTCAATAGCCGTGATTTCGAAGTGCTGCCTCAACTGAGCCGTAGCGTTCATAGCGACGCCGCAGTCTTCGTCGAGCAAGTTTTCGGCGCGCTTCCTGCTGCGACTCGGCCGATTACCGCTAAGGTTACCGGCAAGCTCTCCCACGTCCCGACTGGGTCGAGATCATTTGAAGAACTCTTTCAGCTTGTTGAGTCGACTGTCGCCAGAGGCCTTCCGGCCTTCAGGACACGCCGCCTCGCCGATCGTATCCTGCTGGATAAAGCGAGGTTCTCAGCCACCATTTTCTCGCTGAGTACCAGCGCGAACTCGGTCTGTTTGATGCGCTGCTGAGCATCAGCGAGTTGCATCGTGAAAAGATCGGTTGCCATTGTTGATCCGGGATCCGCGAGATTCATGATTGCGTAACACATGGCGGCCGAAATCGTTCCTAGTTGTCGGGCGAAACCGGTGCCGCAAAGGGCGGCTGAGTTTGAACTTCCCACCCGACCAGACGTCCGCGAGCGCCAAGGCATCGAGAGCCCAGTGATCGGAGGGCCACTACGAGCGGGCGCAACCCGACCACTTAAGTGATCAGCCTCGCTACAGCCTTGACAGGTACAGTCGCGGCCTCATCAAGGGGAGGTATCAATGGTCTCGGCGATTGGAAACCAACATCGGCAGGCAGCTGAAACTCGACCGAAACCCGCAAAGACAGAACCGGGCGAAGGATTTGCGCCAGGCAAAAGCGCAGACAGCGTAGGACATCGCGCCAAGGCAATGGCGGCAGAAAGTGGCGACACGGATTCTGGCGCCCAGGGGCGCGCCGCATCGACAATCGCCAGGATGGATATCACCGTTTTGGCTCCACAGAGCGAAGAGCCGCCTTTGGAGTAGCCCGGGCGGCCGTGCCGCTGCCTCGGTCCTTGTGCAGCACAACGCGCGCTGGCTACGCTCGGTGGACATCGTCGTCTCGAAACACTTCGGGCGTTGCACTGCCGCGAGCCGCCTTCGCTGCTGGTCGAGGGGCTGTAACCCTTGGTGAGGCCGGCATCGCCTCGCAGGTCGTTGCGAGCCCACGATCGCGCGGCCAAGCGACCTTCCCTGTGTCGGTCTCTATTTGATACTAGGGGACGGCGGTTTCATCACGGGCAATTGCAGCTGGTCAATGGTTGCGACGATGCCGGCGGCAATGGCTTCCGCCTCATGGATCAGTTCCGGACCATAGAGCCCATTGACCATCTCTTCGCTCGGCAGCACGCCAGGAGGACAGTGCTCTTCCATTGTGCGCCGGATGAGCGTCAGCGCTGCCCGGCATTGGTCGGCTTCGATCTTCATAGCCCTTCAAACATCCAATTCGTCTAAAATGTTCCGGAACTAATTTAGCAATTGCTAATTGAAGTCGCAGTTCTGAGAGTCAGTGCATGCGTCTGAAATTCATCAAGCCCATGGAACCCGAACTGGTCGACACGCCGCCGATGGGCGATGATTGGATTCATGAGATCAAATTCGATGGCTACCGCACCCAGGTCATCAAGGATGATGACGGGATTCGGCTGATCACCAAGAACGGTTATGATTGGACGGGCCGCTACATCCAACTTGCCGGTGAGGCGGAAGCGATCGAGGCGAAAGACTTCATCATCGACGGCGAGACCATTACGATCAATGAGGCTGGCCTATCCGACTTCCATGCGCATCAATTAGCCGCGACCAGCCGCAAGCCGTCGCGCGATCTGTATCTGCTAGCATTCGACCTCTTGCACCTGAACGGGCATGACTTGCGGAACACGCCGGTGGAAGACCGTCGCGAGATACTCCGGGCGTTGATCCCGGACGGCGGCCGAATTCAGTTCAGCGAAGCGATGCCGGGCACTGGCGACGCCGTCTTTTACCTGGTCGACCAGGCTGGGCTTGAAGGTATCGTTTCAAAGCGGAAGGGCAGCAAGTATCGGTCGGGTCCGACGACGAACTGGCGCAAGATCAAGTGCTATGCCGAAAAGGAGATGGACATCATCGGCGTGCAGCGCGAGCCCGGCAAGCCTGCCATGGTGCTGATGGCCGACAAAGGCCACTATGCCGGCGGCGCCTTCGTCACCTTCAAGGCGGACAAGCGCCAGCGCCTATGGGACCGCGTGCAAGGCAAGATTGGCGGGCCGGCGCCGAAAGGGCTCAAAAGTGACAAAGCCGAATGGCTAAAGCCGGGCCTGGTCGACCGCGTGCGGTTCCTGAAGGGCGAGGAGAAGCTTCGCCATGCCAAGCTGCTGGATTTCCGGGAGGAGACTTAGCCCGGAGGCTTGTCCCGGGGCTGTGCCGGTCCTGTCCCGTTCCACTGGATGAACTTCGCCTTCTGGCCGGTGATGGTGTCGATCGACTTCAACAGGGGTCCATGGACATCACGTAGAGCTTGGTAGTGCTCACCGCAGTACGCCAGGAGCGGCCCGACGATGCTCCTGTGCAGTGCTTCGGCTGCCGCCAGGAAGCGCTCGATTTCAGCCCGGGAAAGTTGTTCCGAAGGTTTGGTTCTGGCCATTGGCGCTCTCCATTGAGGGGTCGCCGCAACGAGGACTATAATCCTACATGCCGGACTGCCTGACAAGAGGGCTCGCCGGCCTTACCCCGCAGGTAGCAGTAGGGCGACGGCGCCAAGCGCAGCCATCAGGAGCAGCCACCAGCAAAGATGAGCAACGGCAGGCCCGGCGACCTCATTTGGCACACGGGACAAACAAGAAGGTCGCCGAGCCTTACCGGCGCTGCTTTGTGAGGGAGACGACGCCGGATGAGATGAGAGTATGCGATCGTGCTAATCTCTGCGAACCATGCGAACGAAGGAAAGCCTTGTGGCACCGACGTTGAGATCAAGGTCGGGCGGGGCGCTGATCGCTGCGGCAGGATTCTTCCAAAGCGGTAGTGAGTCCAGAGCGGAACATTAGCGTCGGCTAACGGTTAATTCGGCAGTGTTCCGAACCGTGATTGGTAGAGCGATGGTGACGTTTCATCTTGTCTATTTTTCCGGCCTCACGGCAGACCAGCTGCTAGGCAGCGCCGTTCCTATCCTGGCGTGTTTGCTGCTTTATAACGCTCTGGCTACGGACGCCTAACTGATGGGTCGGCCAGCGGCCGGCATCCTTGGCAGCCGGCGATTGCCATCCCGATGCCAACTTCAAGACCTATCACGAGGCCAAAGACAAGCTTGCCGACGAAATCAATGGCGAGGGCCGGACAGGACGCCACACGTCCAGGCAGGGCTCTCTGACGGCATTGGCGATGGCCCGTTGCCTCAAGGTGGCGAGCTTTTTCGTTAATGGGCCTCCGCGCTGGGCAATCTGTTCCAAGAGCTTCTGTGATGCCTCTATGACGCGGCAAACCTTGGAAAAGGTTTCCGTGGCAGGACCGGGGTACGATTCTAACAAACTACAGCTGTATAGGCCACTAGCGCCCGACGATCCGGCTAATCATGTCGTCGTCAGGTGCGCTGTCGGTGAATTCCCGTAGGAGCGCCTTCGCGTGGTCTACCCAATGCTCTTCAGCCAGGCCCAGCTCCCGAACGGATCTCCTGAAGGTCTCGCACACCACATCGAAATCGAAGGCGTTAATGCTGTAGCCTTCCTCGTCATGGTCCATCGGCCGCCTCCCCCAATGGGGGAAACTGTACGGAATCGTACGAAGCAAGTGCAAGGGCATTCAAAAGCAATTGGCTGATGCCGCCCGATCGTTCCACAATGTGTTGCTAATATGCAGCACCGACTGAATCTCCGATCAGCGGCACTTGTGGTTGGTTCCAACAGCTGCACGTTGACGGCAAGATGCCAAAGCCAACGACATGCGGGCGACGAAGATGGACAAGCGACAAAACACAAGAAATGTTGAGTTGGTCGGTCTTCTGGCCGTGCCGTTGTCAGTTCTAATCACGCTGCTGATAGCTGGAGTGATCCTTTGCTGAAATGTTTGAGTGGCAAAAGGCTGGGGCGGCGGTTTTTCCCCTTTGAAAGAAGTCACCATGTCCCAATCGGTCGAACCCCCGATTGCCAGAGGATAGCCCAGACCGTGAGGTGAACTGTGAAGTCGCATTAGAAGCCGCGTTTGCGGCCTTGGTGACTGCGTCAGAAGCGCAAGGTCGGACGCCACAGGAAACGGCTGCAACTCTTCTTAAAATCGCGACGGAGCATGCCCACCGGGTTGAGGCGCTGCGGCCCCAGCCGGCTCCCAAGGGAGTGCTTGACCTGGCCCGCGCGGTCGGTCGCTACCGACAGGAGTGTTGCAGCAGGTATTCCAGCAAGAGTGTTAAACCTCTTCAGTTTTGTCCCTCTCCTCTGCCAATGCGCTTTTATCAAAGCCAAGCCCCAGTGGCATCGGCATGATAAGGTCTGTGAGTTGCGGCTTACACTCGAAGAGGATTGCCCTGGCCAATAGGTGGCCGGCTCGCAAAGGTCTTTGAGACGTTCTGCAGCCACATCCTGATCTAATGACCGTCAAGGCCGGACGACGCGTATTTCTCATGTCGGCCTTCATTGTAAGTTCCGGTACGGAGATCCTTCGGAAGGCATCCTCGATGTCGACATGCTCCATAGCGTATGAAGAGCTACCAGCACGCTTGTAATATAGCTTTTGATCGCTGCGGTGTGGTCGACGTTCCGACCGTGGCACGTCGATGACTATGAAACCGGCGTTTTGGTCGGCATTCGATGCAAGTCCGGCGACACGGATACCGTCGTTTTTCGGCTGCATTAGATCCCCAACTGCCGTGCTTACGACCGAAAGGGCTACAGGTTCGGGATTTGGCTCAAGCGCAGTTGCGCCGTCAGCCCCGTCACTGTTCTTACGGCAGCCAATACCGAACACCAAAACTCCAGCATGGCAGTTCCCGGCTTTGTATCCCGGCTCTACGGCTACCCGCGTCAGCCTTTTCTATGGTAGCCAGTGAGTTCTTACAGAACGAATCCTAAGCATTTCAATTTGGTGCGGACGACGGGAATCGAACCCGTACGATCAGAGATCGAGGGATTTTAAGTCCCTTGCGTCTACCAATTCCGCCACGTCCGCAGGCCAGCCCTTTTCAGACGCCAGCGAAAACCCGTCAAGCCATCTTTTGCCGAGTGTCGAACTCATGAAAGGTGGTTCGTGATTTCAAAACAATTGGTTGTCGCGAAAATCTCAGTCGCCGAGAACGCTCAGAATTTGTAGCTGAGATTGATACCGACCGCGTTCAGCTTCACATCCTGATCGCGATCGTTGAAGGGTTCCGCTACGTCATAGTGCTCGGAGCCGAAATCATAATAGCGATATTGCGCGCCGACGATGAATTTGTCGGTCAGCGCATAGTCGACGCCGGCGCCCAAGGTCCAGCCGACATTCGTGCGTGTGCCGGCGAACGACGCGCCCGCGACTTGCGAAGTTTCGATGCCGGCAAAGGCGACGCCGCCGACGCCGTAGACCAGCACGCGGTCCATGGCGAAGCCCGCTTTGGCGTCGACAGATCCGAACCACTTGATGTCCGTGCGGAATGTGCTTCCAAGGCCTGATACGGCCGTACCGTCGACGGCGGAATAATTGAGCTCCGCCTCGGCGCCGAGCACTGCCTGGTCGAACTGCCACAGGCCGGCGACATGGCCGCCGACGAAACCGCCGTCAATGTCGGGCGCGATGGAAAACGGCGCGCCTTCCGTCACTGATATGTCGGACTGGCCCCAGCCGTAGCCGGCCTGCAGGCCGGCATAGTAGCCGGTCCAGTCGAAGCCTGGTTCGGTTATCGGCACCGCCATCGGGTCGGCGGCGAATGCCGGCCCGGCCAGAGCAATCAGAAATCCGGCACTGGCAATGGTCACACAGCGCATCGAGTTCTCCGAAAAGGCGGTTCAGAAGGCGCCTTGCCGGAAGGTAATCCTATTCGCCGCAAAACGGAACCCATTGTTCAACAATCGGAATGTACCCGTTGCTGCGCTGGGTGCTCAGCTGGGGGCGCTATTTGGCGTCGATGAAGTCCAGCGCCGCCTGGCTATATTCGTCCGGCGCCTGCAGCATGGCGAAATGACTGGCGTTGGGCAGGATGATGAGCTTGGCGCCCGGAATGACGGAGGCCATGTATTCGGTGTGTTCGCGCTTGATCGCCTCGTCATGGTCGCCGGCAACGATCGCGGTCGGCGTGGTTATCTTGCCGAGCTGTTCCTTGGTCCAGGCCGGCTCCGACTCCCACATGTGGCTGATCTGCGCCACGAAGGCACCGTACTGGTCGGGAGTCTTCGACAGTTTCTTGTAGTCGCGGCCCGAGCGGTCGATATAGGCGGCAAAGGTCTTGTTGGTCAGCACACCCGGATCGACGCCATCGGTGGTGACGTTGGCGGCCTGCGCAAAGAGCCGTGTCAGCCGCTCCGGATGATGCAGCGCGATGTCGATGCCGATAATGCCGCCGTCGCTCCAGCCGACAAGAGCGGTCTTGTCGATCTTGAGATAATCGAGCAGCGCAAGATAGTCCGACGCCATGAGGTCATAGCCGTAAGGCTGCTCGGTGCGGGCAGAGCGGCCATGGCCGCGGCTGTCGGCGATGATAACCTTGTGCGTCTTGGACATGGTCGCCACCTGGCTTGCCCAGATGTCGCCATGGCCAAGGCCGCCATGAATCAGGAGAATCGGATCACCGGCGCCGAAAACGGCATAGTACATCTGAATGCCGTTGACCGGCGCATATCCGCTCTGATCCGGTTTGGGCATCGCCGCCGGCTCCGGCAAGGTCTGCCAACGCTCCTCGGCGGATGCAAAGCCGGACGAGATCAGGAACAGGGTGACGAAGGCGAATGCTTTCAGGAACCGGATCATGACTTCACCTCAGGAGGTTTCGGGCTCATCACAACAAAAACCCGCCTCGCGGCGGGTCGTCGGCGCAAATCAGCACCATCGCCAGAATAGTAGCATAAGTGCCGGCACAAGCCAAACTGAATGACTGCACCGTTGATGCTGTCGTCGGGGTGAACAGGTGCAGCGCATCCGCCCGGGCGAGTTCTCATTGACCGGATTTCGTCCGTGATCGCTGGCCAAAACCTTGCCGGCTTGGCACAGTCTGGCAAACAGGAGTCTTTCATGGCCAAGCAGCCGTCGGCGACGAAACCCAAACCCTGGACCGAGATGGCGACGCATCTGGTCGACGTCGCGACGGGGCGCAAGCCTGCGGATCTCGTCATTCGCAACGGCCGCTGGGTGAACGTGCACTCCGGCGAAATCATAGCCGGCACCGACATCGCCGTTGCCGGCGGCCGCTTCGCCTATTGCGGGCCGAATGCCAGCCATGCCATCGGCCAGGGCACCAAGGTGGTCGATGCCGGCGGCCGCTATCTGGTGCCCGGCCTGTGCGACGCGCACATGCATGTCGAGAGCGGCATGGTGACGGTGACCGAGTTCTGCCGCGCCGTCATCCCGCACGGCACCACCTCGATGTTCATCGATCCGCACGAGATCGCCAATGTGCTGGGTCTGCCCGGCGTGCGGCTGATGCATGACGAGGCCGTCGCCATGCCGATCAACGTCCATGTCCAGATGCCGTCCTGCGTGCCGTCCGCGCCGGGGCTGGAGCATGCCGGGGCCGAACTGACGGTCGCCGATGTCGCCGAGGCGATGACCTGGGAAAACATCATCGGGCTCGGCGAAGTCATGAATTTTCCCGGTGTCGTGGCCAATGATCCGGTCATGTCGGGCGAGATAGCCGCCACTGTGAGAGCGGGCAAGACGGTCGGCGGCCACTATGCGTCGCGCGATCTCGGCCTGCCGTTCCATGGCTATGTCGCCGGCGGGCCGGAGGACGACCATGAAGGCACGCGCGCCGAGGACGCGATCGCCCGTGTGCGCCAGGGTATGAAGGCAATGCTGCGGCTGGGCTCGGCCTGGTACGATGTGGCGTCGCAGATCAAGGCGGTGACGGAGAGCGGGCTCGACCCGCGCAACTTCATCCTGTGCACCGACGACAGCCATTCCGGCACGCTGGTGCATGAAGGCCATATGGACCGGGTGGTGCGCCACGCCATCCAACAGGGATTGAAGCCGGTGACGGCGATCCAGATGGCGACGCTGAATACCGCCCAGCATTTCAAGCTGGAGCGCGAACTGGGCTCGATCGCGCCGGGACGGCTGGCCGATCTGCTGATCGTCTCCGATCTTGCCGCCATGACCATCGACGAGGTCTATGGCCGCGGTATCAGGCTGGCCAAGGGCGGCAAGCTCGAGATCGACATTCCGGCCTACGATTACCCCAAATCGGCGAAGAACACCGTCAAGCTCGGCAAGAAGCTGAAGCCAGGCGATTTCGACATTGCGGCGCCCAAGGGCGCCAACGAGGTGCGGGTGCGGGTCATCGGCGTGATCGAAAACCAGGCGCCGACGCGGGCGCTGGAGGCCGACCTGCCGGTCGAGGACGGGCTGGTCGCCATGGACCGCCGCAACGACATCTGCCAGATCGCGCTGGTCGAGCGCCACCGCGGCACCGGAGGCGTCACCAATGCCTTCGTCTCCGGCTTCGGCTATATGGGCGACTGCGCCATGGCGTCGAGCGTCGCGCATGATGCCCACCACATCATCTGCGTCGGCACCAACAAGGAAGACATGGCGCTGGCCGTCAACCGGCTGGGCGAGGTCGGCGGGGGCGTGGTGCTGTTTTCGAAGGGCAAGGAGCTTGCGCTGGTCGAAATGCCGATCGCCGGGCTGATGTCGGACGAGCGGGCGGAAATCGTGGCGGCCAAGGCGGAGAAACTGACCGAGGCGATGCGCAAGATGGGCTGCTCGCTCAACAACGCCTACATGCAGCACTCGCTGCTGGCGCTGGTCGTCATTCCGGAGCTCCGGATTTCCGATGTCGGCCTGATCGACGTGACGACGTTCCAGAAGGTCGATCTTTTTATCTGAGATCAGCCCGCTGCTTGGCTCTCATCCGCCGGTGGCGATGGTCAGCACCTTGAATGGCGTGGTGATGATGATCTCGGCGACGGATCCGACTGCCTTGCCGAGGCCTCTGCCGAGATTGTCGATCTGGCCCTGCGTGGGTTCGTCCGATGCCAGGCCGGCTGGAGCGCGCAGACGGTCGCCGAGCAATTGCACCAGGAACGGGTTGTCGGCGAATTTGGCGTGGTTCAGGCGGTCGCCGCCCTTGATCTGGCTGAGGTCGGCCACAACGACGCCGTAACTGGCAATGTCGGCGGCGTTGCCGTAGTCGCCGACGCGCGGCTTGTCGCCGGATAGCAGGCTGGACAGTCTCAGAGCACGGTCGTCGGCGGAAAGCAGGATGACGAACGGCCTGTCGGGCTTGCCGTAGCGGATCATCTGCTTCTTGAAGACGTCGACATCGATATCGGGCGATGCCAGGACGACACGGCCGAGCTTGCCGTCGAGATCGCGGTCGCCGGTGATGGCGAGCTGGCGCAGCGCTTCCATCGTCACCCAGGTTCCCATCGAATGCGCGATGATGTCGATGCTCTTGACCTTTGTCTTGGCGAGCATCCTGAGCGTCGCTTCGAGGTCGTCGCGCGCGGCGTTGGCGCTGTCCTTGTCGTAGATATAGCCCGTGGTCTTGCCGCTCGAAGCCCACGAAAACAAGATCGGCGTACCCGGATATTCGGTGTCGTGGGCGATCTGCGTCAGCCGGTAGACCCCATCGTCGAAGCCGTTGTTGAAGCCGTGGACGAAGACCAGCGCGCGGTCGCCATTCATGGTGATGTTGGCGCCGACGGCCTTGGCGAATTGCGAGGCGTCGCCATAGTGGACGACGTCGGTGGCGGTGAATTGCTTGGCCGGGTTCGAATTGGCCGAGCCCTTGGCGCGCTCGATGGCGCCGACCTGGTGGACCTTCGGCACGGTGACGTCGACCCGGGCGTAGCTGGTGGTCAGCGAGCGATCGCCATCGAACACCTGGCGTGGGTCCTTGGTCGCCTGCTTGCGGGTGGTGGCGACGAAGATTTCGTGGGTGGCCGCGATGTCGGAGGCAGGCACCGAAACCGTCGTCTTGTTCAACAGGTCATGGGTGTTGGGGCCGGCGCAGCCGGCGGCAGCTAGCGCGAACGCAAGGACCAGGACAGTCTTCCAACGCTCGTTCACGCGGGCTCCCGCTGGCGCATTGGCGCCGATTTCAATGTCGTAGAGGCAGAGACCGGCCCGGTCCAGTTGAAAGTGATCGGGCCGAGCGGCATTCGCGACCTCACGCGGCGACGGTCGCCGCAAGGCGACAGCCTTATTGTCCGAGCGCGCTGATACGGTCGGTCACCGTCTGGTCGCTGGCAAAGCCGTCATCCTCGCGCAGCCGCTGGCCGATCATCTTCACCAGTTCGGGATTGTCGGCGAATTTGGTGTGGTTGAAGCTGTCGCCTCCCTTGACCTTGGAGAGGTCGACCACGGTGACGCCATAAGCGGCGAGGTCGGCGGCATCCTTGTAGTCGCCGACGCGTGGCCGCGAGCCGGCAATCAGGCCTGAGAGCCGCAGCGCCCGGTCGTCGTCGGAGAGCAGCAGGATGAACGGCTTGTCCGGCTTGCCGTAGCGGCGCATCTGGCTCTTGAAGACGTCGACGTCGATGTCGGGAGAGGCCAGCACGACATCGCCGAGCTTGCCGCCGAGATCGCGGTCGCCGGTGATGGCCATCTGGCGCAGCGTTTCCATGGTCACCCAGGTTCCGAGCGAGTGGGCGACGATGTCGATGCGCCGCGCGCCGGACTGCTGCAGCATGCGCAATGTCACCTCCAGCTGATCGCGGGCGGCGCTGGCGCTTTCCTTGTCATAGACATAGTCGGTGGTTCTGGCGCCGGATGCCCAGGAAAACAGCACCGGCGTGCCGGGATAGCCGGAATCGTGGACGATCTGGGTCAGGCGGTAGACCGCGTCATCGAAGCCGGTGTTGTAGCCATGCACGAAGACCATGACGCGGCCGCCGCGCGCGGCAATGTCGGCATTGAGCGCGCTTGAGAATTGAGGCTGCGCATCGTAGCCGACGACCTCGGAAGCCATGAAGTATTTCGCCGGGTCGTTCGACTTGCCGCGCGAGCGGCGCTCGATCTGGCCGGTCTGGTGGGTGCCGGGAACGGTGACGGTGACGCGGGCGTAGTTCAGCGTCGCCGAGCGTTCGCCGTCGAAAACTTTGTTGGGATCGTCGGATTTCTTGCGTGTGGTGGCAATGAAGATCGAGTGATTGCCCGAGATTTCGGTCACCGGCGTGGACATGACGGCGCTGCCGAGCAGTTCCTCGGTTTTGCGGCCGCCGCAGCCGGCGATCAACAGGGCAAGTGCAAGAATGCAAATCGTCTTCAAACGCACGTCAAAAATTCCACTCCGGCCAAAAGGCCCATATACCCCCGCGGCACCTCCCGGACAGTGAGAGTGCGGCAGAAGTAAGTCGTGTCCAGCCGAAATGTGGTCAGCGTCGAGCCACGGTCATCGCACTGTTGCGCGAAAGCCAGAATGGCGGCAGGAACGCCGGAATGTTGGAGAAGGGCAATACCTCGGGTTTGAGCCTGATGCCCAGCACGTCGCGCATGAAGGCGCGGCGCGCCTCGATGCGGCGCCATGCCTCGGGATAACGGGCCGCGATCTCCTCGCGCAACGCCTCATCGGCAAGCGCGATACCGTCTTCGATGTTGGTGGTGAAATAGCTGGTTCCGGTCGCCGGAATGATGTCGACCTGCAGCGCCATGCCCGATTGCAGCTTGATGTCCGAGCCGGAAAACACCGGCGAATGCATCCATTCGTCGATATGGACGAGATGGCCGGGATTGAGCGAGACGCCGAAGAACGGGTCGCCTATGCGGTCATGCACGGCTTTCCAAAGCGCTCCGCCGGCAACGCCTATGCCGATGGTCTCGTACCAGTCGACGACGGCGGCGAAATAGGGCGCTACCAGCTGTTCGACATAGTCGCTTATCTCGCGCGGCAGTTCGGCCGCGCTCTCGACCAGGAAGCCGGCGCGGGCGTTGAGCGAGCCCTGGATGCCATAGGCCATGGTGACGGGATCGCCGCGCTTGATGATGTCGAGGCGCGGGCTAGGCAAGCCGTAGGGCGCACGCCTGCCGGCGGACAGCATCGGGTGGCAGCACAGGGGCAGGCCGTTGATCCCCATCAGCCGCGCGGCCTGCAATTCGCTCATGCCGGGCTGAATATTCCCAAGCACGTTGCGCAGGCCCTGCGAGGAAAAGGTCGCGGCGAATTCGAAGGACGCCAATTGGTCTGCCTCGTTGATGGCGCGTAGGCCGTCGGATGGGTTCATCAACAGGTTGGCGGCGTTGACCACCGCGCCTCTGTCGCCGGCCAGTGTGCGCAGCGTATCGGCGATGAAGGACGGCAGGTCGAGCGTCGTCTCGCCAAAGCCGCCATCGCCGGGCCCGAACGGCTTCCAGCCGATGGCGCCGATTTTCTGCCCGGTCTTCAGGCCGCAGGCGGCAAGCGTGTCGGCAAGGGAAGCGGAGCGGTCGCGTGGCTGCGCTGGTAGCGAGAAGGTCTGGTAGAGCACGCGCTCATAGGGTCCGTCGCAGATTTCGGCATAGCCCCAGCCTTCATTCCCGACGAGAAGTTTCGGCTGGCTGCCGGGGACGATGACCAGCAGGGTCTCCTCGAAACGAGGGTCGTAGCCACTGAGATAGGCGACATTGGCCGCGTGCTCTCGGTCGCCATAGACGGCGAAGGCATCGAGCCCGGCTTTAACCCCATGCGCCAGTAGAGCATCGATGCGCGCTTCGTAGGTCTGGCGCTTAAGCGGCGGCATCACGGTCGGCTCGCCGAATTCAGGAAGGTCTACGGTCTTCAGGGCGACAGCCGAAACAGGCATGAGGATGGCTCCAGTGGATTTCATCCGGCGCATCAAAGCGGCGGCCAGCGGGCATCGGTGGCCGCAAACGGCGAATTGTGCAATAGGCTTCGCCTTCGAACCATTCGATCCAGAGGTGACGGCGCCATGAACAGTTTCTCCTTCCGTGTCGCCACCGCCGCAGCCGCGATCCGCGAGATCTTTCCCGAAACGCCGCTGCAGGAAAACGACTATTTGTCGAAGAAGACGGGGGCTCGGGTGCTGTTGAAGCGCGAGGACCTTTCACCGGTGCGCTCCTACAAGATCCGCGGCGCCTTCAACTTTTTCCGCAAGGCGCTTGCCGCCGGCAACGAGGCCGAGCTGTTCGTCTGCGCCTCGGCCGGCAACCATGCGCAGGGCTTTGCCTTCGTCTGCCGCCATTTCGGCAAGAAGGGCGTGGTCTTCATGCCGGTGACGACGCCGCAGCAAAAGATCGACAAGACGCGGCTGTTCGGCGGCGATTTCGTCGAGATCAGGCTGGTCGGCGACTTCTTCGACGACTGCTACCGCGCCGCCTTCGAATTCACCGAAAGTTCCGGCGCGCATATGGTGCCGCCCTTCGACCACAAGGACATTATCGAGGGGCAGGCGACGGTCGCCTATGAGATCGCCGGCCAGATGCCGGGCGCGCGCATGCCCGACATCATCATGCTGCCGGTCGGCGGCGGTGGCCTGGCCGCGGGGGTGACGCACTATTTCGCCGATCAGCAACGTGACGCGCGCTACGTCTTTTGCGAACCGGCCGGTGCGCCGAGCCTGCATCAGAGCCTCGCCAGCGGCAAGCGCGTCCGGCTCGCCAATGTCGACAATTTCGTCGACGGCGCGGCGGTGGCCGAGATCGGCCGCGAGCCGTTGCGCCACCTCAAGGAGTTCGCCGCTCAGGCGGTGCGGCTGATCCCTGAGAACCGGCTCTGCGCCACCATGATCGAGATGCTCAACATCGAAGGTGTGGTGCTGGAGCCGGCCGGTGCCTTGGCGATCGACGCGTTGAAGGATTTTTCGCGCAAGGAAATCCGCGGCAAGACCATCGTCGCGGTGGTGTCGGGCGGCAATTTCGATTTCGAGCGGCTGCCCGACGTGAAGGAGCGGGCGCTGCGCTTCGAGGGGCTGAAGAAATACTTCATCATCCGCTTTCCGCAGCGGCCGGGCGCGCTGCGCGACTTCCTCGAACTGCTCGGTCCCGACGATGATATCGCCCGCTTCGAATATCTGAAGAAATCGGCACGCAATTTCGGCTCTGTGCTTATCGGCATCGAAACCAAAGACCGGCGTAACTTCGATCTGCTGAGGGCAAATTTCGAGGCCGAGGGCGTGCACTATCAGGACATCACCGACAACGAGACCCTGGCCGGGTTCATCATATGAGCGGTACAGCCTGCCACCCGAAGCTCGAAGAGCGAAGGGTGGTCTTCGTCGCGCTGTTTTCCGGCATCAACGTCGGCGGCAACCGCATCGTCAAGATGGCGGAGTTGCGAGCGTTTTTCGAAGAGTTCGGTTTCTCGGACGTCGCCAGCTATGTACAGAGCGGCAATGTCGTGTTCCGGGCCAGGAAGGGCGACGCCGCCACGCTGACGAAACAGATCGAAGCCGCTTTCAAGAAGAAATGGGGCTTTCATTCGCGCATCAAGGTGCGCGATCTCTCCTGGTTCGAACGGTTGGTGAAGGAGAATCCGTATCCGGAAGTCGCCGGCGATCCGACCAAGCTTCACGTCTACACGCTGGAGCGCCAGCCGACGGCGGACGAGATCGCCAGGCTTGCCGAAAAATGCACCGGCCCGGAAAGCTTTGAGGTCAAGGGCGACGTGCTTTACCTCAAGGCGCCGGACGGGCTCGGCAAATCGGTGTTCGCCGGGCTGATCCCGCGCATGCTGAAAGTGCCGGGCACCGCGCGCAACTGGCGGTCGGTGCTGGCGCTGCTGCAGATAGCGCGTTCGCTTTGAACCGCTTCTACGTTGCGATCACGATGCTAATTAAGCCTCGGCTAAACAGTTGTTTTTCTGCAACAATTTTCGATTATCCGGCCTAGGCAGCTTAATGAATACTGCATGTCTGTGCTATGCTCTTTCCGACGCATTGGGGAGTTTCATGAAACGTCTGCTTCTCGCATCTACTTTCCTGATTTCGGCTTGCGGCGCGGCGTTCGCCGCCGACGTGATTGAGACCGTACCGGCAGGGTTTGTCTGGTCGGGTGGCTATGTCGGCATCAACGCCGGCTATGGCTGGGGACGCGGTGACGCGGTCGACCAGACGGATTCCTTCTTCGACGAGGAGCTTGGTCAGACCCATGACGTCGATACCGACGGCTTCCTCGGCGGCGTTCAGGCCGGTTACAACTGGCAGTCCGGAGCATTCGTCTATGGCGTCGAAGCCGATCTGGGCTATCTCGGCATCGAGGGCGACAGGACTATCGTCGAAGAGCCGGACAATTTCGGATCGGCGAAACTGGGCGTCTATGGCGATCTGACGGCACGTCTGGGCTACGCCACCGACAGGCTGCTGATCTACGCCAAGGGCGGCGCGGCGGCGACTCACTACAAATTGAGTTATGGCGATACTTTCGATTTTGACGGGGTGCCCGACCCGGACAGCAGCGCATCGAGGAGCGGAGGCCGCTTCGGCTATACGATCGGTGGCGGTGTCGAATGGGCCTTCGCCGACAAATGGACCACGAAGCTGGAATACCAGTACTTCGACTTCGGCAAGGTCCGTTTGACAGATATCGAGGGCAACGACGCAAGGGTGAAGATCGACGCCCATACGATCAAGATCGGCCTGAACCACAAGTTCTGATCGATCCGTCGTTCCGACAATTCAGATGGCGTCGCAACCAAGTGACGCCATAACGTTGTCCGGGGCTGGCAGCTTCCGGCGTTCGGCGTTGCGGCTGACAGCAGATCAGGTCGCCGGAGCCTGCTTCCACTCGAAAGTCAGCTCCTCGCGGAAGGCGAAGCGCTTGATGTGATCGGCAACGACGCTCTCCATGCGCTCCAGCGATCCACTTTCATCCGTCGACACCGTGATATGCAGCGCTGCCGCATCGGCATCGAGAACCGTGCGGCCGAGCGACAGATCGATGGTGCCGTGGTTTGGATCGAACTCGACGGGAAATTTGTGCGCCCAGTGCTTGCACAGCTGCTGCAAATAGCGGCTGGCATATGCGGTGGTGACATCGGCACGGCTGGTCGGCATAAATGAATTCTCCTGGATGAGGCACTGGCTCTGTTTGGCTGGCGCGACAGGCAGGTAAATAGGTGCCGTTGCTCGAAATGGCAAAGGCGGCCGGCTTGTCGGCGCGGCCGCCTCGCTCAAGATGGCGTGATCGCTACCAGGTGCCGGTGTTCGGCATCGATGCCCACGGCTCGGCCTTGGGCTTGGCCGGGCCCTTCTGCAGCAGTTCGAAGGAGATGCCGTCCGGCGACTTGACGAAGGCCATGTTGCCGTCGCGCGGCGGCCGGTTGATGATGACGCCATTGTCCATCAGATGCTGACATGTGGCGTAGATGTCGTCGACCTCATAGGCGAGATGGCCGAAATTGCGGCCGCCCTTGTACTCCTCCGGATCCCAATTGTAGGTCAGTTCGATCAGCGGCGCCTTCTCAGTGATGCCGCTTTCTACATCCTCGGAGGCGGCGAGGAAGATCAGCGTGAAGCGGCCCTGCTCGTTTTCGTAGCGGCGCACTTCCTTCAGGCCGAGCTTGTTGCAGTAGAAATCGAGCGAGACATCGACGTCGGCGACACGGACCATTGTGTGGAGGTAGCGCATGGGATTTCCTCGGGGATGTTTGGGTTGCGAGGCAACATAAGGTCCACCCCGCCGGAGGGCAACGAGCATCGGACTGGAAAAGTGATCACCGGTTTTTGGAAAATCAGGTTGCTCTGACAAAAGCGTCCGACCACAAGTGGTTGCCGATTTCGGCAAAATCCGATGCAAATTGCCGACCGGTTGACGGCCTTGACGGATCGCCATTGCAGCCGGCAGCGACGCCGGCAAACAACAAGTCAGCTATTCCTGTATTCAACCGTGAAAAAAGGCACGGCAGGTCTTGCACACCCCGGAAGCGGCGGTGTTAATCTAATGTCAAGAATCACTTGCGGTTTTCTTGAAAAAAAGGGGGCGTTCTTATGGGGGATAAGGCCTCTTTCACGAGGCGGGATGAGAACCTTGACGACGCCCTGAAGCGCGACAGTGGCGGCGATAGCGCCGACCTTGTCGAAATCGCCGGCGCCATCAAATGGTTCGACGTGGCCAAGGGCTACGGTTTCATACTACCCGATGACGGTTCCTCGGGCGACATCCTCCTCCATGTCACCTGCCTTCGAAAGGACGGTTTTCAGACGGCATTGGAGGGCGCGCGTGTCGTGTGCCTTGTCAAGCATGGCGACCGTGGTTTGCAGGCTTTCCGGGTGCTGTCCATGGACACCGCGACCGCGGTCCATCCGGCCGAGATGCAGGAACAGCGCACCCATGTGGCGGTGACGCCGGAAAGCGGGCTCGAGCGGGCGCTGGTTAAGTGGTTCAACCGCACCAAGGGCTTCGGCTTTCTGACGCGCGGCGAGGGCACCGAGGATATCTTCGTCCATATGGAGACGCTGCGCCGCTATGGCATCACCGAGCTCAGGCCCGGACAGGTCGTGCTGGTGCGTTTCGGACGCGGTGACAAGGGCCTCATGGCTGCCGAGATTCACCCTGATATGGGCACCTTGCCGGTCGCGCATTAGGACGCGAGCCTTCCTGAGGAAGTCAGGACGGCGTTTTTCTTGGTTTCACCACGATCTTATCCGAATACCTGAGACCACTTTTAGGGATCATGGTCTTTGGTCGAGGATTTCCAATGGCGTACAGGAACTGGCTGACAGCGGGCGCGCTCTGCGTCATCGTTGCGGTAGCCGCAGGCGCTTACTTCTATTCCGGGCAGCCGACCGCATCCCAGCAGACGATCGCCGGCGGTCAGGCGATGATCCTTCCCGTCGATCCGACACCCTTGGTCGTGGCGACGAAAGGGGGCGATAAATCCTTTTCGATCGAAGTCGCCGACACCGACTCGGAACGCGAGGCCGGCCTGATGTATCGCCAGGATATGGCCGACAATCATGGCATGCTGTTCGTCTTCGAGATGCAGAAGCAGGTCGGCTTCTGGATGCACAACACGCCGATGCCGCTCGACCTGATCTTTGTTGGACAGGACGGCAAGGTCCGGGCCGTCAAGCACGGCACTCCATTGTCCGATGCAGTCATCTCGCCGGGTGTGCCAGTGCGCTTCGTGCTGGAGCTCAAGGCCGGCACCGCCGCCAAAAACGGCATCGACTATGGCGATCTGCTGCGCCATCCGGCCGTCGGCACGGTGTCCGGCCCCGGCATGCCGCCATCGGACAAGGGCAACGCGCCCACGCCCGGCGCCGGCTGAGCCGCTCCCGATGCAATTCTTCTCCCATGACGGGTTCGACTTCGCCTTCCTCGACCGCCAGCCGGCGTCGGGGGCGGGCGATCCGGTGCTGATGATCCACGGCTTTGCCTCCAGCCACTATGTCAACTGGGTATCGCCCGGCTGGTTCAAGACGCTGAACGATGCCGGCTATCGCGCCATCGCCTTCGACAATCGCGGCCACGGCTCGTCGTCGAAAAGCTATGACGAGGCCGACTACACCCCGGCCAAGATGGGCTCGGACGCGGCGGCCCTGCTCGACCATCTTGGCATCGGCCGCGCGCATGTCATGGGCTATTCGATGGGCGCGCGCATCGCGGCGTTCCTGGCACTGTCGGATCCCGACAAGGTGGCGACGCTTGTCTTCGGCGGGCTCGGGATCGGCATGGTCGACGGCGTCGGCGACTGGGATCCGATCGCCGAGGCGCTGCTGGCCAACGATCCGGCCGCCACCAGCCATCCGCGCGGTCGCTCGTTTCGCGCCTTTGCCGATCAGACGCGCAGCGACCGCCGCGCGCTGGCCGCCTGCATCGCCACGTCGCGCGAACTGCTCAGCGAAGACGACATGACGCGCATCGCCCAACCAACGCTGATTGCGGTCGGGACGACAGACGATATCGGCGGCTCGCCCGACGAGCTCGCCGCGCTGATGCCGAACGCCAAGGTGTTTCACATAGACGGCCGCGACCATATGCTGGCTGTGGGCGACAAGACCTTCAAGCAGCGGGTTTTGGAGTTTTATGCCGAAAATCCGCTTTAACCGGTAAGCGATTTTCGGGCGATATGGATTGGGCGGCCGGCGAGGGGTGGCAAACAATGGCACAATGGGGAAGAAGCGCCGAGCTCTGCCGGGCGCCGTCGTGACAAGCAAGTTCGGCAAGCGTTCCGTCATCCTGGCGCTGCTCGCCTTCGGTGCCGGTGTGATGGCGCTGACCACAATGGTGGCGCTTCCGACCCACGCATCCGAGCGTGCCCAGAACATCGCCACGGGTTTCTTCATGGCGGTTTTCCTGCTGGCAGGGCCGTTGGCGCATATTGCCGGATTGATTTTCGGGCTGATGGCGCTGGTGCGTTCGAACGATAGCCGCGTGCTTGGGGTCGTCGGCATCCTGCTCAACGGCGGCTCCCTGGCGGTTGGCTTCCTGCTGCTTGTGGCAATGGCATCGACGATCGGCGCTTTCACCTGATCGGGGACGAGTAATGGCCGGATGGGGAAGAAGCACGATAGCAATGCCCGGCGTGGCGGGGCGGAGCAGCTTGGGCAAACGCTCGGTGATCCTGGCCCTGCTGGCGTTCGCAATGGATTTTGCGGCGGTGGTCACGCTGGCGTTGATGCCAGGCGAGGCGTCGCTGGCCGCTCAAAACGTCCTCGGCGGGGTTTTTCTGCTGGTGTTTCTCGTTGCGGCGCCGCTGGCGCACATCACCGGCGTGGTTTTTGGCTTGATGGCACTGGGACGTTCAAACGACAATCGTGTCCTCGGCATCGTCGGTATCATCCTCAACGGGCTGTCGTTGGTGATCGGCCTGTTCTTTGTTTGGGCGGCCACCAAGTCCGTTGGCGCCTTCAGGTGATCGATCTTCGTCTGGCTTGCAGCCGGAGGCGGTGCCGCTTTGGTTGACCTTCTCGTCACCTATATGGACATGCGCGAACCGAATTCGGCGCCGGCTTTCGACTGCCCGCTATCGGGCGCCACGGTGGCGCGTGAAACACTTGATGTGGCCGACTATATCAGCCTCTACCACGCGGTCGGCGAGCCCGTGCAATGGGACCAGCGGCTGCGCATGCCGGCGGAAGACCTCGAGCGCCTGCTGGCGCTGCCCTCGACACATATCCACGTGCTGCGCGTCGAGGGCGTGGCCGCTGGCCTGTGCGAATTCAACGGCGTCGGCCAGCCTGAGGTCGAACTGGTTCATTTCGGGCTGATCCCCGTCTTCCACCGCCGCAGGCTTGGGCCATTCCTGCTCGACCAGGCGCTTCGCGCCATCTGGTCGCGGGCGCCGCAAAGGGTCTGGCTTCATACCGACACATACGACCATCCGGCCGCGCAATCGGTCTACAGGCGCGCCGGTTTCAAAGCCTATGCGCAGCGCATGGAGACATTTCCGGATTAGGATTTGAGCGTTTCTAGAGACCGCGCCAGGTTTTGCCTGGCCTGGGGCTCGAACCTGTGGCGGAATTCCTGCGTGTGAAAAATATGCTGGCGCGCGAGGAAAGTCTTGAGAATCGCGCCGCGACCGGCGCGCCACATCGGCTCCTCGACCCAGCCATATTCGCGGCGGACCGCTTGTTCATAGGCGTCGAAAGCGTCGGCTGACGCACCCAGGATCGCCAGGTCCATGTCGAGGAAAAGCGCTGCGTCGCGGAGGGCGTTCTGATCGGCAAGGCCCCGTGGTTGAAGGCTGGGCAGTTCATGCGTGGCAGTGGCGACGATCATCGCCGCGATGCGGCCGAGGCGCTCCGGATCGGTGCGGGCGGCAAGTTTGTCCTGCGCAAGTGCTGCACTCCTGGCCTCGTTGTCCTTGGCGCGGCTGTCATATATGGCGTCATGGAACCAGATTGCGGCTTCGACGGCGCCGGAATCATGCAGCGATGCTCGATATTCGTCCGCCAGCGCCAGCAACGCCTCGATATGGGCGAGGTTGTGATAGTGGCGATCCGGAGCTTGATAGAGCGCGGAGAGCGCGCGTTTCAGCGGAGCGTCGATCAAGGGTTCGTTTTCCATGGCGGCTTGAATTTCCGTGAACCAAATCCATTTCACCGAGCACTAAGGAAAATTGAGTTCAATCGTGCTATGATCTGGCTTATATGTGCCGCCGGAGAATAGGCAAGCGGCCAGGACGCAGGACAAGACGTCGATGAACAGCATCAGCATTTCCCGCCCCACAATGGTCCAGCCGGTCGATCCGATCTGGCGTTCGGTCCGCGACGAGGCGATGGAAGCGGTCAACCGCGACCCGCTTCTGGCGGCGTTCCTCTATTCGACCATCCTCAACCAGGAGAGCCTGGAGGAAGCTGTCATCCATCGGCTCGCCGAGCGGCTCGCGCATCAGGACATCGGCTCCGACCTCATCCGCCAGACGTTCAAGTCGATGCTGGCCGACGACAAGGAATGGTCGTCGATCGTGCGTGTCGACATCCAGGCCTATTACGACCGCGATCCGGCCTGCGACCGCTTCATCATGCCGGTGCTCTATTTCAAGGGTTTCCATGCCATCCAGACGCACAGGCTGGCACATTGGCTGTGGAATCAGGGCCGCAAGGATTTCGCGCTCTATCTGCAGAGCCGCTCGTCCTCGGTGTTCCAGACCGACATCAACCCGGCCGCCCGCATCGGCAAGGGCATCTTCATCGACCACGCCACCGGCCTCGTCGTCGGCGAGACGGCGGTGATCGAGGACGATGTGTCGATCCTGCACGGCGTGACGCTGGGCGGCACGGGCAAGGCCGGCGGCGACCGCCACCCCAAGATCCGTTACGGCGTACTGATCGGCGCCGGCGCCAAGATTCTCGGCAATATCGAGATCGGCCATTGCTCGAAGATCGCGGCAGGCTCGGTCGTGCTGTCGCCGGTGCCGCACAACAAGACGGTTGCCGGCGTACCGGCCCGCGTCGTCGGCGAGACCGGCTGCGACCAGCCTTCGCGCCAGATGGACCAGCTTTTGCCGTCGCAATCGATGGACCAGGTCGTCAGCTTCGACATCTGATTTGCAACACCCGGCGCGCCGGACTGAAGTCCGGTTGCCGGCGCCGTTGCCTCTGAAGCATGATGCCGAAAAGTGTGAGGCGGTTTTCGGACGACATCATGCTCTACCTCCTTGATTTAGAGGCGGATTTGGATTCGACCTGAAATCATCCGGCCCCAGGGTTCGCGTTCTATCCAGCCGGCTTGCCTTTACATCGCTATTGTCGACGTGCCAGAAGCGCGTTCCAACGAGCAAGCCCGACGATCGGAGAAGACTTTTGAAGCCGGACGAAATCAGAAAGCTGGACGCCTATTTCAAGCGCGTCTTCCAGAATCCCAAACTCGAGGTGAAGGCGCGGCCGCGCAAGGAAGATTCGGCCGAGGTCTATGTCGGCGACGAGTTCCTCGGCATCGTCTTCAAGGACGAGGACGACGGCGACTATAATTTCTCGATGGCGATCCTCGACATCGATCTGGCCTGAGCCCAGACGGCTACGGACTTCGGCGATTGGCGGCAGCCAGCTGCGCCATCGTCATCCCGGGGAGAAGCAGCCGCACAGCGGCGTCGCTGAGACCCTGGGATATATTCCAGGCCTCGGCTCAGGAATGTGGCGGTCCAGAACTGCCTCTGCTGCTTCCCAACAGTAATTCTGCACCGCTTCGCTGCCTTAAGGGCATGGAACGGATCCTCGGGTCCGCGCGGCTTCGCGCCCATGTATGACAAAAGCAGAGGGCCGCTACCGTGCGGTCTTTAAGACGCGCGTGGCCTCGGCGACGATAGCGGCGTCAAGCGCTGGCCAGTTGCCCAGCAACTCCCGGGGAAAGCGGTAGGTCAGGCTGAGGCTGTCGCCGACCTGGATGTCGCGCTCGCAGGGCGCCAGCGATTCCTCGGCGCTCGGTCCGCTCAGGCAGCGGGCGACGAACGGGTCCTTGCCGGCCCGGTCGGCGACCGCAAGCACCTCGTTGAGATAGCCTGATTTTTCGCTAAAGCCGTAAATCGTCGTGCCGCCGGGGCCGGGCGCGCCGGGCTGGCTGATCAGCGCGCTATAGATCGGCGCGAAACGGCCGCTCATGTCGCGCGACATCATCTGCGGTTCGAACGACAGGAAGATGATGTTCTTGGCCGTGCCCGTGTGGTTGAAATCGTCGCGTGCGGCTTCGCTGTAGCCGTCCATCTGGGGATAGCGCAGATAAAGGTCGAGGCGCGAAGCGATGCCGTCGCGCCGCGCCTGCAGGAAGCGGATGGCGTTGGCCGGCACGGCAATGACATTGTTGCCGATCACCACCTTGTGGACTGTGGTGTCGTCGGTGTAGCCGGCCATGGCGATCGAGCGGCCGAACCATTTTCCGCCAAGGCTGATCGCCAGCGACAGCAGCGCCAGTGCGGCAAAGGCATAGAACACCCGCTTCATCAGCACGGAATCGACGACGTTGAATTCTTCGGCGGTCGCTGCCTGCTTCATCGCAATCCCCATAGTCGCCGCCGTCTGTCCCTGGGCTGCACACATGCCGCGGCACGGCTCTTGCTGCGCTGGACGCGACTGTGCGATCTCATGGTAAACGGAAGGTAAAGATGAGCCTGCTGCTGCCCGTTCTCTTCGCTTTCGCCGTCGGGCTCACAGCCTGCGGGCTTACCGGGTCCGTGATGGAACTGGCGGCGGGCCGCCGGCTTGCCTTTGCCGAACCTTATGTGTCGCCGGCGTACATCCTGCGCTCGCTGGCCGCGACCGCTTGCGCCGGTCCGTTCATGCTCGCCAACGATGCGCTCGATGCGCGGCGCGACGGCCGCATTTCGATGCTGATGCTGGTGTCCTGCGGCTGCACGGTGATCGCCTGGGCGCTGGCGCTGGGCATCGTGCTGATCGCCATTGCCTCCTGGGGCATTGGCTCTCCTGGTGCGCTTCAGCTGTTGGTGGAATCGCTGGCGCGGTATTTGCCTTGAGGCAATTGCTGGGGAAACCGCTACGCGGTTTTCCCAGGATTGTTCTAGGGTTTGTCCCGGCCTGCGACGAATCGGAGACTGGAAATGCCGACCTATGTAATCGACGGAAAATCGCCCCGTTTCGAGGATGCCGACAGCAACTGGATCGCGCCCGATGCGACGTTGATCGGCGACATCAGCGTCGGTCGCAATGCCGGCTTCTGGTTTGGCGTGGTCATCCGCGGCGACAACGAGGCGATCGTCATCGGCGCCGACAGCAATGTCCAGGAACACACGGTGATGCACACCGATCCCGGTTTTCCCCTGACGATCGGGCAGGGCTGCACGATCGGCCACCGCGCCTTGCTGCATGGCTGCACGATCGGCGACAACAGCCTGATCGGCATGGGCGCCATCGTGCTCAACGGCGCCAGGATCGGCAAGAACTCGCTGGTCGGCGCGGGCGCGCTGGTCACCGAGGGCAAGGAGTTCCCCGACAATTGCCTGATCGTCGGCTCGCCCGCGCGGGTTATCAGGACGCTGGACGACGCCGCGGTCGCCAGGCTGCGCGCCTCGGCCGCGCACTACGTCGCGAACGGCAAGCGCTTCAAGGCGGGGCTGAAGAAGGCCTGAACTCTATCCTGTTTGACGATGATCTTTTCCGAACGGCAGGTCAGCGCAGCAAAAACCGGTTCTCACTTTTCGCTGCCGAGGTCCTTCGGTTCGCGATCATGGTCCAGAAATGGTGGAGCCGGCCCGGGGACGGGGCCGGCTCCTTAAAACCCGGTCGTTGGGGACGGGGAGGGTGGGGGACTCGACCGGGCTTTCTCGTTAGGCACGTCGCATTATTCGATGTGCTTGACCTCTGTGATGGCGTCCTAGCGGACGCTGGCAACCGCGTCGGCGCGACCGTCATTGATCGTCACCCACACGCCGGAATTCTGGTCGGACTGGCGCTTCAGGTAGGTGTAGTCGGTGTCGGTCCAGGACAGCACCTTGGACTCCAGATTGTCGAGGATGAACTCGCCGAGGCTGGTGCGCACGGTCAGCACCGCGTGGCCGTCGCCATTTTGTTGGCGCGCCACGGTCATCAAGAGATTGCCGGCGGGAACGCCGAGCGCCATCAATTCGCGGCGCTTCTCCAGCGCATAGTCCTCGCAGTCGCCGAAGCCGCTGTCGGGATAGGACCAGACCTCTTCCTTACCCCACATTTCCATGTCGGTGCGCGGCACGATCCGGGTGTTGACCGAATTGTTGACGTCGACGATCGCCGCCCACAGCTTGCGGGTCAGTTCGACCGGTGCCTGCTTCGGCGTGCGCTGAGCGCACTCCTGCGGCAGCTTCTGGCAGAATTCGTAGTGACCGACCGGCTGTGTCGTGCGGCCGCCAGTGTGCATGTAGGCCGGTCCTGCTGCTTGCGCCGTTCCCCAAGCGGAAAGCTGCATCGCCATTGCCAAGAGCAACAGCTTGCCCCACGTCTTTGCCATTCGTCAGTCTCCCCGTTTGAGGAGACAATGACAGCGTTGGATTTATTTGACGCAAAAACCCGAAGTAGACATTGAGTAAAAGCTCAATAGAATACGCGTAAAATTTGACCTATTTTAATATAAAATCGTTCAGGTCTCGGCGTAAAACCGCGGTGTCGGGGCGCGGATTTCCGGGTGGAGCCGTGGATTTGCTGCGTGCCGCTACAAGCTGGAGAGGCAGGCGGAACGCCGGCAACAAAAACCGGCCGCGCAGGGCCGGTTCGTTTTTGCTGCCTGTTGCCGATCGTTCAGGCGCGCGGGGCGTTGAACTCGGAATCGAGCGTTTCCGGGCGCTGGATGACGGCGAATTCGATGGCGACGCCATCCTCGAAATGACGCACCACCTGGCCACGCATGGTGCCCAGCATGACCTGGATGCCGAGCGCCGGCTTGACGTCGATCTCGACCGCCGCGCCCGACAGCGACAGGTCGATGATGCGGCACTGATACTGGCGCCCGTCGGTGAGCTGCAGCACGCTTGTCGGGTTGCGCGGCGCCACGCGTTCGTGGCGGCGGTCTTCCGGCAGGTCGAGTTCATGCTTGTTGGCGAGCCAGGTCAACTGCGCGGCCAGTTTGTCCTTCTTGCGATCCGAGGCAATGACGGTCATGGCAAAGCCGTCCTGCGAAGTGCGCGTCACCACGCCCTCGATGCGGCCGATATGATCGATATAGGCAATGATTTTTTCGCCCGGCATGCCGACGCGCTCGGTGCGCAACGCGACATTGCCCGGTGACATATCGACGACCTGGCAAGGGTGTTCGGTGCGGTCCTCCAGCATGAAGCGCCCGTAGATCTTGACCCGGACGCGCTGAAAATTACGCCTTTCGGCGCGGGACGGTGCGTATTCGACCGCCGCTGACCTCATGACTGCCTACACCCCGTTGGCATTCCCGCGTCGTGCGTGGAATCTCGGCAAAACTACAGCCAAGCAGGTTAACAAAGGGAAAAGTGGGCCCCCGATAGTTAAGATTAGCGCCGGCTTGGAGACTATTGCTCGCGCCCGCCGTCGAACACGACGAGGTGGCGGATACGGCGCGACCGACCGAGCGCCGAGATGGTCTCCGGCGCTTCGAGTTCGGGAGCCAACGACGGAACGGATATTTCCGGCCGGTTTTTCAGGAACATCGGTTCCTTGTCGGGATCGATGACGCGGATGGCGTCGATCAGCGCGTCGGTGATCGGGTCGGCGCCCAGCCAGAACGGCTTTTCCACGGCGCTGATGACGCCGAGGCAGCGCGGGTTCTCGACGCCGCCGTCGAGCGGCAGCGCAAGCAGTTCGAAGTGGTTGGACCGGCCGCTGCGGCTGAACCCCTCATAAGTGATCAGCACCACGGATTTCTGCTCGAAAACGCCGTGAATGAGGCGCGACACCAGCCGCTGGTCCTTCTCGCGCCATAGCGAGGGGAACGAAAACCCCTTGAGCTCGCGGCCGTAGCCGGCGCAAAGCCTGGTGCCGGCAAGCCGGAACACCGCTTCGCCGCGCGTATCCCTTTCCAGGATGAAGGTGTCGGCCAAAAGCGCCTTGATATCGGCCGGTTCGACTTCCGAACGCTTTGGGGCAGGACGTCCACCACGCAGGCGATTCCAATAATGGAACAGCGCGATTGATCCGTTCTGGTTCATGCTATGAAACTCCGCGCATTCTGCCGTCTGATGGTCCCATCGGTGAACAGAAAGGGCGCCCTCCGATGACCTACATGCGTTCCGGAGCAGGATGCGTGCCAGCGTCGTTAAGACTTGTTCACGGGTCGGGGACGTTAAGGTTAACAAATGGTTTACGTTGCGCGCACAGGCTCGCCATGGCACACCAAAACCACGCCAGAAGCGGTCGTTTCGCGACGACCAACAGCACTTCGGTCAATAGTTTAGGGGAGCAGGGGGCTCGACCAGCCGTTCAAGGGAAACCTTGGACGGCTTCTTTTTGATTCGCGGTTTGTGATTCGCGCTTTGTGATTCGTAGTTTGTGATTTGTCCGGGCATGGCCTAGATGCTCGCGACACGCAAATCCCTGGATCAGAGCATATGAGCGAACCGGCCGGCCCCTTGGAGACCGAACAGACCGCGGAGGCGCCGCCGCCGCGCCGCGAGCCGGTGTTCAACCTGCCACCGGCGGTGCTGGCGGTGATCGGCATCTGCGTTGCCGTCTTCCTGCTGCAGCAATATGTGCTGACCGAAGAGCAGCAGATAACATTGCTCACCGACGGCGCCTTCATTCCGGTCCTCTACACCGGCCAATACGGTTTCGACTGGTTCCTCTTCACCCGTCCTTTCACCTATGCCTTCATGCATGGTGGCGTTGCCCACATTGCCATCAACATGGTTGCGCTGGCCGCCTTCGGGTCGCCGCTGGCCAACCGTCTCGGCTGGTTCTGGTTCGCCTTGTTTTTCGCCGCCACCGGGCTGGCCGCGGTGGTGCTGTTCTGGGCGGTCCATCCATATGGCGAAGCACCGCTGGTCGGCGCTTCCGGGGCGATATCGGGCATGATGGGTGCGGCGGCTCGCTTCGGGTTCCGTACCGACCGCTCCTCCGGCAGGGCGGCCTTTGCCGGTCCCGTGCTGCCGATCGCAGTCGTTTTGCGCATGCGCGGCGTCGTCAATTTTCTCGGCGCCTGGATGGTCATCAATCTCGCCACCGGCCTTTACGGTCTCGGGCTCGGAGAACCCGGCCAGATCGCCTGGGAAGCGCACATTGGCGGCCTCGTCGCAGGCTTCTTCGGATTGCGCTGGTTCGACCGGCGCTGGCGGGCGCCTGAATGGGAGATCCCCGACGACCAGCGCACCCCCGACTAGCGCACTCTATTGGCGCACCCCACTGGCACACCCCACTGGCACACCCCACTGGCACACTTGAAAAGCAACCGATCACGGCGCACGATGTTCACTCTTATGTGAAGCCGGTCAGGGCGGGAGCTGGCTAGCCAAGCAGGAGGAGGAGGACGCCATGACGGTTAAGGCAATTCTCGAGAGAAAAGGCCATGACGTGTTCACGCTCGGGCCGAATGTAAAGCTCAGCGAAGCCATTCGAATCCTGGCCGACCACAAGATCGGTGCACTGGTCATCACCAACGGCGATCGCAAGATCGTCGGCATCCTTTCCGAGCGTGACATCGTGCGGGTCGTTGCCAGGGAAGGCGCTGCCGCACTTGATATAACGGTACGCTCGGCGATGACGCCGAAAGTGAAGATCTGCAACGAGAACCACACGGTCAACGAGGTGATGGAGATCATGACCAAAGGCCGTTTCCGCCATCTGCCGGTGGAAAAGGATGGGCTGCTCGACGGTATCGTGTCGATCGGCGACGTGGTCAAGCGCCGCATCGAGGATGTCGAGCGCGAGGCCGACGAGATCAGGGCCTACATCGCAACAGCCTGACCTGACGAAGAAACCGCCGACCGGGAATGCCGGCCGGCGGCGTTCATTCTATTGGTTGTAGAGCGGCCGAAAGGGGCTGAAAAGGCCAGCCCGCTGCTTTGGGCGCTTGTCTCGCGAAGCGGTTTGCACTAGCGAAGACCGATACCCAAATTCGCGAAAATCGCAGTTTTCGCGAGCCAAAAGCGCAGGCCACCATGACCCTTATCGATACCCGCACGCCCGATGCCAAACGTTTTATTCCCGGCGCTACCGGCGATTGGGAGATCATCATCGGCCTCGAGGTTCATGCGCAGGTGACCTCGGAAGCAAAGCTGTTTTCCGGGGCGTCGACTACTTTCGGCGCGGCGCCCAACGCCAATGTCAGTCTGGTCGACGCGGCCATGCCCGGCATGCTGCCGGTCATCAATGAGGAATGCGTCAAGCAGGCGATCCGCACCGGCCTCGGATTGAAGGCGCAGATCAACCACAAGTCGGTGTTCGACCGGAAAAACTATTTCTATCCCGACCTGCCGCAGGGTTACCAGATATCGCAGTTCAAGCAGCCGATCGTCGGCGAAGGCACGATCGTCATTTCGGTCGGTCCCGACCGGCAGGGCGAGTTCGAGGACATCGAGATCGGCATCGAGCGCCTGCACCTGGAGCAGGACGCCGGCAAGTCGATGCACGATCAGCATCCCACCATGTCCTATGTCGATCTCAACCGCTCCGGCGTGGCGCTGATGGAGATTGTCTCCAAGCCCGACATGCGCTCCGCCGACGAGGCCAAGGCGTATGTCACCAAGCTGCGCACCATCGTGCGCTATCTCGGCACTTGCGACGGCAACATGGACGAAGGTTCGATGCGCGCCGACGTCAACGTCTCCGTTCGCAGGCCCGGCGGCGAATTCGGTACGCGCTGTGAGATCAAGAACGTCAACTCGATCCGCTTCATCGGCCAGGCCATCGAGTTCGAGGCGCGCCGCCAGATCGCCATCCTCGAGGATGGCGGCAAGATCGACCAGGAAACCAGGCTGTTCGACGCCGTCAAAGGCGAGACGCGCTCGATGCGCAGCAAGGAAGAGGCGCATGACTACCGCTACTTCCCCGATCCCGACCTTTTGCCGCTGGAGTTCGACCAGGCCTATGTCGACGCGCTGGCCAAGGAGTTGCCGGAACTGCCCGACGACAAGAAGGCGCGCCTGATCTCCTCACTTGGCCTGTCGATCTACGACGCCTCGATCCTGGTGTCGGAAAAGCCGATCGCCGACTATTTCGAGCAGGTGGCCTCGGGCCGCGACGGCAAGCTTGCCGCCAACTGGGTCATCAATGACCTGCTCGGCCAGCTTAACAAGGCCGGCAAGGACATTGAAAATGCTCCTGTAACACCGGAGCAGCTCGGTGCCGTGATCGACCTGATCAAGGAAGGCACCATCTCCGGCAAGATCGCCAAGGATCTGTTCGAGATCGTTTGGAACGAGGGCGGCGATCCGCGCCAGCTGGTCGAAAGCCGCGGCATGAAGCAGGTCACGGACACCGGCGCCATCGAGAAGGCGGTCGACGAAGTCATCGCCGCCAACCCCGACAAGGTCGAGCAGGCTCGCGCCAAGCCGACCATGGCCGGCTGGTTCGTCGGCCAGGTGATGAAAGCCACCGGCGGCAAGGCCAACCCGCAGGCGGTCAACGATCTGGTCAAGGCCAAGCTCGGTATCGAATAGAACAATGTTCGTCCGCACCGCCAGCGAACGTGACCTTGCCGCTGTCCGCGCGCTGCTGGTCGAAACCTGGCACGCAACCTACGACGCGATCTATGGCGCCCAGCGGGTGATCGAAATTACCGACGACTGGCATTCGATCGCCTCGCTCAAGGCGCGGCTGACAAGGCCGAACTCGGAATTCCTGGTCGCCGATGACGGCAAGCGTATCGGCGGCATGGCTTTTGCCGCCGCAACGGCGGATGCGAAGATCGTGTTGCTGAACCAGCTCTATGTACTGCCGGCCTGCCAGCGGCAAGGCATCGGCCAGGCCTTGCTGGACGAGGTCGAAGCCAGCTTTCCCGAGGCAAACACTTTGCGGGTCGAGGTGGAAGAGGCCAACGTGCCGGCCATCGCCTTCTACCGTTCGAAGGGATTTTTGCCGGCCGGCAGCACCGCCGATTGCGGCGGCGGTTCGGGGTTGCCGGCGCTGATCTTCGAGAAGCCGCTGGGATAAGCGTCCGACGAAACGTTCAGTGCTGTCCTTTCAGGACGACCAGATAGCCGCGTTCCACCGGCTGCCGGAAGGCGATCTGTTCGGATGTGCCCGGATCTTTCGATTGCTTTTCGATGACGTAGCCGCCGGGATGAGACTTGAGCCATTCCTCAGGCTTGTCGGCGTTCTCGAATGGCTTCTCTATTCGCCCAAGGAAACCGACCTCGCCCTGATAGTCGTAAGCGACGGCCCAGTCGGCGTCCTTTCGTTCGTCGATGAAGCTCGCCAGCGGCGTGAGATCGTAGCGTTTGAACACGGTCGCCGAGGCGGCGGCGTGGCCGATGGCGAAAAGGGCAAGCATGACAAAGGCCGTCGCCCTCAGCCTGGCTACTGAAATCTCGGCCATGAAGTAGCCCAGCAGAATGGTCGCGAACGGTAGTGCCGGCACGACATAGTGCGGCTGCTTGCCGGATATGGCGCTGAAGACCAGCAGCACCGCAATGAACGAGAACGACAGCAGGCGCAGGGCACGCAGATCCGGGGATTTCGTGTCGATGAGGCTGCGTATCCGGGCAGCCGGCTTCAGCCGCCACACCGGGGGGATAAAGGCCCAGGGCACGAACATGAGCGGCAACAGCATCAGGTAAAAGTAAAACGGCCGGCCATGCGAATTGTGCAGGCTTCCGGTAACCCGACCTGCCGACTGGTTCCAGACGAGGTCGTAGACGAAACTGCCCTTGGTCAGGATGGTCGCGGGCGCCAGCCATATGGCGACCGGGACAAGGGCGGCGAGAATTGCCAGGCCGGCTCCGGCAAAGAACTGCAAAGGGGCAAGGCCGGCTCGCCGGTCACGCCAGAGAGGATAGAGCAGGACGGGCGCGCCGATGTGAATGAGCACGACCGGGCCTTTGGCCAGCACGCCGAGCCCGATGAACAGACCCGCCAGCACCGCCTGCCAGCGGTTGCCGGTCCTGGCGAAGCCCAGCAACGCCAGCAGTGCGGCGACCACACAAGCCGTCAAAAGCATGTCGAACAGGATCAGGGTCGAATAGATGACAAAGACGGTGCTGCCGGCCACCAGCCAGGGGATGCGACTGGCGATGTCCGGGCGCTCGGGAAACAGGGTTTTGGCCAGAAGTGTCGTCAGCCAGATGACCAGCGACGAGGCGGCGAAGATGACGAGCATCGCCGCCGCGCGGCTCACACCGAAGATGTTCCAGACGAGATCGATGAGCCAGAACAACAGCGGCGGCTTCTGCAGATAGGGCGCAAAGTTCATCGTCGGTACGAAGACATGTCCACCGAGATACATCTCCCAGGCGACGCTGAGATAGCGCGTCTCATCGACCGGCAGTAGCGGACGGAAAGCGAGCGCGATGCAAAGCAGGGCCAGCAGGAAGAGGTAAGGCAGCAGCCGTTCAATTCGTGTCGGTATCAAGTTCGGGGACCGCCCAGGAAATGGTTTCCACGTCCGGTCGTGCACGATGCACCGTCTCCGGACCGGAGCAGAACCGCACCATGATTTTGGCCGAATTGCAACGATGCCGGCTTGGTATCGTGATTACGCCTGCGTACCGGCAAATAGTTGAAAAATTTGACGATTGGCTCCGAGTATGGCTTCAGGCCGAGCGCAGCGGCGGCGTCAATTCGCGCATCAGGAGTTCCAGCTCTCGCTGGTCGCCGGTGGCGGTCTTGTCGAAGATGGTTGCCAGCTGTGATTTGACGGTGCCGTCCGAGACGCCGCTGGCAGCCGCGATTTCACGCCGTGTCAGCCCGGCGGCGACATGGCCGGCGACACGCTTTTCCGCTGCGGTCAGTCCGAACAGCGCAGCGATCGCTTCCAGCGCCGGCACTGATGCGGCGCCGGCGGCGGCAATGAAAATGGCCGCGGCGGCGCGCGGCGATATGCGGGCCGAAATGTCGCGTCGCGCCAGAGGCATGACATGCGCCACCGCCGGAGACATGGCCTTCACCAGCGGAATGTTGATGCCGGACGGTCCGAGCGCGAATTCGTCGCGCGTGCCGAGCTGGACGGCGCGGCCGATGGCGGTGTTGGCGTTGGCATAAGCGAAGGACAGCTGGCCGCGCACCGAGGACACTGAGGCGGTTTCGGTGAGCAGGGCTTCGGCTGCCCGATTGGCGAAAATGATCTGCATATCGTCGGCGACGATCAGCACCGGATGGTCGAGGCTCTCGAGGATCGAGCGAAAGACGTCGGCCTTGCGCCGCTCGGCCTCGAACAGGTCGCCGATGGTCACCGCACGCCGGACATGGGGGGCGAGCGTGGACATCAGGTCGATATCCCTGGCTGAAATCTGGGGCCTGTCCTTGTCGGTAACCACCATCAGCGTGCCGGCGCGCGCCGGCTGCTTCATCAGCGCCACCCAGAAGAAATCGTCGAGACGGTTGGGTTCCACCCACTCGCGCACGATGCGGCTTTCGAGCCAGTTCTGGCGGGCGTCAGGGCCTTGCAGGGCGTAGACGCTATCGACGGTGAACGGCATGTCGATTTCCATCTTCGGCACCGCCTTGAAGAAGGGCACCTCGCAGGCGTAGTCGCGCTGCAGCGGCTCAAGCAGGACCGGATCGCCGCAGGAAGTCGAGAACCGGGCCGAGTTTCTCGCCGTATCGACGACCGCCAGCATGGCAAGCCGGCCGAGCGCCAATTTGCAGATTGATTCAAGCGTCGATGGCCAACGGCCGACATCGGCAATCGAATCGTAAATCGCTTCGACGATCTGCGGCAGGGCGCGACCGAATATGTTGGCCTGGACAGACACGTAGAGCCTCGTAAGGATTGCAGCGTAGTGGCAGGTCACACACTGTCTCCGCCTGAGGTCGCACACAACATAGCCGGCTTGGTTACGTCTGTGAAACGTCTCACAGCGGCGTTCGGTGTATTGTGAGCGCTTGCGGGCTGGCCAGAACGTGCCTGATGAGCCGTTGTCTAAGAGCACTCGGGCCGCTCTGCGATACAAATCAAAGTGAACGGAATTGCAATTTTTCAGGGAATAAATGAGGAAACTTCCACATTGTCGATCAACCTGGTTCTGCCAAGCCACGCCGTGGCAAGCAGGCGGCCATCGCCGTCACGCCGCCACGAGGTGAGCGTCAGGCTCTTGCGCGCGGCGACATAGTCGACGCTGTCGAAGCCTGCCTCGAGAAGCGCGGCAGTGGCTTTGCCGGTGACGCCGTTTTCATCGGCGCCGGCCGCGAGCGCTGCCGCCGTCTGGCGCAAGATGACATTGAGCTGTCGCGCGACGTCGAGTTCGGCGGCGTCGAGATAGGCGTTGCGCGACGACATTGCCAGGCCATGCGCATCGCGCACGGTTGGCGCGCCGACGATTTCCACCGGAAGGTCAAGATCGCGGCAGAGCTTTCGGACGACGCAAAGCTGCTGGTAGTCTTTTTCGCCGAAGATGGCGTAGTCGGGCAGGGCTTGCAGAAAGAGCTTGGCCACGACCGTGGCGACGCCCTCGAAGAAGGTCGGCCTGAAATCCGATTCCAGGCCAGAAGACGGGCCGCCGACCGAAATCTTCGTCGCAAAGCCTGCCGGATACATCTCGGAAACCGTAGGCGTGAAGGCAAGCTGTGCGCCGGCCTCGGTCAGCCGGTCGAGATCGCGGGCCAGCTGACGCGGATACTTGTCGAGATCTTCAGTGGGGGCGAACTGGGCCGGGTTGACGAAGATCGAGACGACGCAGCGATCGGCCGTTGCGAGCGCGGCCCCGACCAGCGAGATATGGCCGTCATGCAAAGCGCCCATGGTCGGCACCATGGCGACGCTCAGGCCTTCGCGCCACCATTCGCGGATCTGCGCGCGAAGGCCGGGCACGGTGTCGACGACGAGCGGCTGGCTGATGGGGGGCCGGTTCATGCCTTGTCCTTGTCGCTCGCGGCTGAAAAGACGTGGCCCGGCCCGGGGAAGGTGCGGCTGCGCACCTCCGCTGCGTAGCGCGCCGCGGCATCGGCGACCGCGCTGCGCAAATCGGCGTATTCCTTGACGAATTTCGGCACCCGGTCGACCGTCAGGCCGACCATGTCGTCGATGACCAGGATCTGGCCGTCGCAATCGCGGCTGGCGCCGATGCCAATGGTGGGAATGGCAATGCGCCGGGTGAGGTCGGCGGCAACGGTCTCGACCGTGCCCTCGATGACCAGCGAAAACGTGCCGGCTTTCTCGACCGCGTCGGCGTCGCGCATGAGCGCGGCCACATTCTCCGGCGTGCGGCCCTTGATCTTGTAGCCACCGTCCTTTTCCACCGATTGCGGCTGCAAGCCGATATGGCCCATCACTGGAATGCCGGCCGCGACGATTGCCGCGATCTGGAGGGCGACTTCGACGCCGCCTTCCAGCTTCACCGCCTGGCAGCCGGTTTCCTCAGAGATGCGGCGCGCCGAGGCAAGGGCTTGCGCGGCCGAAGTCTCGTAGCTGCCGGCCGGCATATCGACCACCACGCAGGCCTTTGATGAACCGCGCATCACGGCCTGGCCATGGGCGATCATCATCTCCAGCGAGGCGCCGAGCGTGGTCTTGTGGCCATGCAGCACCATGGCAACGCTGTCGCCGACCAGGAGAAGGTCGACATGATCGTCGAGCAGGCGGGCGACGGGATAGGTGTAAGCGGTGAGGCATACGATCGGCACGCCGCCCTTGCGGGCGCGTATTGTCTCCGCACTGATCCTGGCGACAGCTAAGGCCATTCCTCACCTCCCGCAGCCGGCGTTGACTACAGCGCCGCGCGTCCCGTGGACGCGCAAAGGACGCTGTAGCACTTGGGTTTGCGCATGATCCTTTCCGAAAATCGATTTCGATTTTCGGGGTCATGCGGCAGCGCCGGGCGATGAGAGCTTTAGGAAGACGCAGCCGGCTTGGCAAGCGTCGGTTCGCAGGTGCGAAATGGATCGGCCAATGACCGAGCGTTTCGGCATGCCGTCAGTGCCGCAGGCGCCGCAAAACCCTTGCCTTCGCCAAGGCCTGACGCCATAAGCAGGGACAGCCACCGCCGCGCGCCCGCGAGGATCTGAATGAAAACTTTCCTTCTGCAGTTTTTCACCTGGTGGAACCGCCAGACGCTGGGAACCCGTTTTCACACCTGGCGCCACGGCAACAAGGTCGGCCAGGATGGGGCCGGCAACGTCTACTACGAAGGCGGCGTTGATTCGGAAGGCCGCACCCGCCGCTGGGTCATCTACGCCAATTATTCGGAGGCGTCGGCGATCCCCCCGGGCTGGCACGGCTGGATGCATCACCGCGTCGATGTGGCGCCGCCAAGCGACGACTATCGGCCGCGCGAATGGGAAAAGGCGCATGAGCCGAACCTCACGGGAACACCGGCGGCTTATCGCCCAAAGGGTTCCGTGCTCACCAATCAGCACCGTCCGCAGGTGACGGGCGACTACGATGCGTGGACGCCTGGTTCTTGACCGCCGGCCGGTCCTTTGTCGCCACAATTGGCGTTTAGCTGCTTGCTGATATGACAACGGCGAATAGCCTTGGGCGTGACAGAATCACCCGGGCCCAAACCACCGGTATCTCCGCATGAACATTTTCAGCCTGACATCGATGGCCGGACTGGCGGCAATTGGCGCTATCGCCATGTTCCCGACAGCGTTTGCCGCGGCGCAGGCGCCTGCGGCAGCACCCGCAATCTCCGATCGCATCACCAATCCGGTCGCCGAATTTGCCGGCATCGACAAGATCACCGGCCGTATCATCACCTTCGATGTCTACATCGACGAAACCGTGCAGTTCGGCGCTTTGCAGGTGACGCCGCGGATCTGCTATTCGCGGCCGGAGAATGAAGAGCCGAAGACCGATTCCTTCGTCGAAGTCGACGAAATCACGCTCGACCGCAAGATCCGCCGCATCTTCACCGGCTGGATGTTCGCCGAGAGCCCCGGCCTAAACGCCGTCGAGCACGCCGTCTATGACGTCTGGCTAAAGGGCTGCAAGCAGAAGTCGGATGTGCCGCCGCCCGACGCGGCCAATGCCGAGACGCCCAAGGTCGACACGTCCAAGCCAAAGCCCGCCGCTGCTCCGGCCGCCGAACAGCCGGACCCCACGGAGCCTGACGCGACGAACACCAACTGATCCTCCGGAACCGTCATGGCCACCATGCGTTGGGCCATGGACGACCGCGCATTTGCGCGCTTGGAGGATATTCTGATGTCGGACAGCAAACGGATCACGGCCAGCAAAGACGACCTGCTCGAACTCGAAAAGGGGTTCTGGACGGGCGACGAAGCTTACTACGCCGCCAATGTCGACACAGAATGCCTGGTGGCATTTCCTGAGATGGCACAGGCAATGGACAATGCCGATCTGGCCAAGACCGCGACCAAGCCCAACCGCTGGCGCGACCTTCAGATCGACCTCAAGGGTATCATCGAGCCCGGCAGCGACATTATCATGCTGACCTATGAGGCTCATGCGACACGGGAAAACGGCGAGCCCTACGCGGCGCTGGTCAGCACTGGCTATGTCCACCGTGTCAACGGCTGGAAGATGATGTTCCATTCGCAGACGCCGATGGAAACCGCGAAGGGCTGACCCCTTTCACCGGTCGAGCCGGCTCGGCCGCTCGGTCTCCGATCAGGGATAAAAAACGGCTTCGCCCTTCAGCGCCTCGGCCAACATCTTCTCGTATTTGACGCGCGGCACGTCGACCGCGCCGAAGCGTTTGAGATGCTCAGTGGTGAATTGCGTGTCGAGCAGGGCAAAGCCGCGCGCCTTCAGCCGCTCGACCAGATGATACAGGCAGGTCTTGGACGCGTCGGTTTCCCGGGCGAACATGCTTTCGCCGAAGAACACGCGACCGAGCGAGACGCCATAGAGGCCGCCGACCAGCCGTTCCTCGCGCCATGCCTCGACCGAATGGCAGTGCCCCAGACGGTGCAGCTCGATATAGGCTTCGCGGATCGGCGCGTTGATCCAGGTCGAGCGGCGCTCCTCGCGCTTTTCGGCGCAGCCGTCGATCGTCGCCTCGAAATCGAAATCGAAGCGGATGTCGAACGGGTGCTTGCGAATTGTCTTCCGCAAGCTCTTCGGCGTGTGGAAGCCATCGAGCGGTATGATGCCGCGCGTCTCCGGCCGCACCCAGAACACTTCCGGGTCGGAAGCGCTCTCGGCCATCGGGAAGACGCCCGAGGCATAGGCCTTGAGCAACAGGTCGGTCGGAATGCGATAGCCGGGAGCGTAAGGACGGGTCATCGCGGCATCATAGCGGCAAGTCGGGCGCTATTCCTCTTTGGCCAGATACTTTTCCAGCCAGTGGATGTCGTAGTCGCCATTGGCGATATCGGCATTGCCGACCAGGTCGCGAAACAGCGGCAGCGTCGTCTTGATGCCGTCGACGACGAACTCGTCGAGCGCCCGGCGCAGCCGCATCATGCATTCGACGCGGTTGCGGCCGTGCACGATCAGCTTGCCGATCAGGCTGTCATAATAGGGCGGGATCTTGTAGCCGGAATAGACACCGGAATCGACGCGGATGCCCAGACCGCCAGGCGTGTGGAAATGCGTAATCGTGCCGGGCGAAGGCGTGAAGGTGCGCGGGTCCTCGGCATTGATGCGGCATTCTATGGCGTGGCCGTTGAACTTGATGTCCTCCTGGCGCACCGAAAGCCCGCCGCCGGAGGCAACGCGGATCTGTTCGTGGACCAGATCGATGCCGGTGATCGCCTCCGTCACCGGATGCTCGACCTGCAACCGCGTGTTCATCTCGATGAAGTAGAACTCGCCATTCTCGTACAGGAATTCGATGGTGCCTGCGCCGGAGTAGCCGAGGTCGGCGATGGCCTTGGCACAGATATTGCCGATGCGGGCGCGCTCCTCGGCGTTGAGGGCCGGCGAGGGCGCCTCTTCCCAGACTTTCTGGTGGCGGCGTTGCAGCGAACAGTCGCGCTCGCCGAAATGCACGCCGCGGCCGGCGCCGTCGCCGAATACCTGCACCTCGATGTGGCGCGGCTTTTCCAAGTATTTCTCGATGTAGACGGCATCGTCGCCGAAGGCCGCGCCGGCCTCCGTGCTGGCTGTCTGCAAGGCGATCTCGAGATCGGCTTCGGTAAGGGCGACCTTCATACCGCGCCCGCCACCGCCTGCCGAAGCCTTGATGATCACGGGATAGCCGATCTCGGCGGCAATGCGCCTGGCTTCCTTTTGGTCGGTGACGGCGCCGTCGGAGCCCGGCACAACCGGAATGCCGAGCCGCTTTGCGGTGCGCTTGGCCTCGATTTTGTCGCCCATGATGCGGATGTGGTCGCCCGATGGGCCGATGAAGGTGATGTTGTGGGCGGCGAGAATGTCGGCGAACTTGGCGTTTTCCGACAGGAAGCCATAGCCCGGATGCACGGCATCGGCGCCTGTAATCTCGCAGGCTGCGACGATCTGGTGGATGTTGAGATAGCTGTCGCGCGACGGCGGCGGACCGATGCACACGCTTTCGTCGGCGAGCCTGACATGCATGGCGTCAGCGTCGGCGGTCGAATGCACGACCACGGTCTGGATGCCGAGTTCCTTGCAGGCGCGCAGCACCCGAAGCGCGATTTCGCCGCGGTTGGCGATGAGGATCTTCTGAAACATCCGGCCCGCTCTACTCGATCACGACGAGCGGCATGCCGTACTCGACCGGCTGGCCGTCCTCGAACAGGATCGCAGTCACCGTGCCGGCGCGCGGCGAAGGGATCTGGTTCATCGTCTTCATCGCTTCGATGATCAGCAGCGTCTGGCCTTCCTTGACCTTCTGGCCCACTTCGATGAAGGCCTTGGCATCGGGCGAGGGCGCGAGATAGGCGGTGCCGACCATCGGCGAGGGGACCGCGTTCTTGGACGGATCGGCCACTGCTGGTGCGGTAGCCGCGCCCGCCGCGGGCTGCTGCGCTGCCGGAGCATAACCGGCCTGCGGTGCGGCGATGGCGTGGACGGCCGGCGCCTGGCGCGATACGCGCACCTTCAGGTCGCCGAGCTCGACTTCGATCTCGGTGAGATTGGTGTCGTTCAGTATGCCCGCCAGATCGCGGATCAGTTGCTGGTCAACACCGGTCTTCTTTATCGACATTTTCGAGCCTTCTGTTTGTGGGCCGGTCATAGGCGTGCCGCCAGCGCCTGCAGCGCCAGCGAGTAGCCAAGCGGCCCGAACCCGCAGATCATGCCGACAGCGACCGGCGCGACCATGGAGACGTGGCGGAATGGTTCCCGCGCGTGGATGTTGGAGAGGTGAACTTCGGCGACGGGCAGCGGCGCGACAGCGCGGATGGCGTCGTGAATGGCAATCGAGGTGTGGCTGTAGGCACCCGGATTGATGACGATGCCGGCTGCCTTGTCGCCGGCTTCCTGGATCCAGTCGACGAGGTCGCCCTCATGGTTCGACTGGCGAAAATCAATCTCGAGGCCCAGGGCGGCGCCCGCCTGCTTGCAGTCGTCGGCGATCGCGGAAAGCGTCTTGCCGCCATAGATGCCCGGCTCGCGCTTGCCGAGCGCGTTCAGGTTGGGGCCGTTCAGGACGAAAATCGTTTTCAAAAATGCCGACCTTTTCCGACGCCGGCCTCAAGCCGGCGCGCAGGGCCTTCTATAATGGGCATAGCCGCCCGCGGAAAGAGCACAAGTGCGATCTTTCACTGTCCACAACAGGCGGAAATGTGCCCGTGAGAAATAGGCTCGCGTGCAAGATCAGAGCGCGGCTTTCGCCGCCTCGATCTTTTCAGCCAGCACTTCCTGGCCGAGCGCCCCGAACACCACCTCATTGCCGACCACGTAGGAAGGCGTTCCGGTGATGGCCAGCTTGTTGGCGAGGTCGAAGGTCTTGGAGAAAGCCTCGGTGATGGTCGGATCCTTCATCTTCTCGCGCAATTTCGCCTCATCGGCGCCTAGCGACAGCGCAACCTTGATGGCCGCCGCCTCGGTGGCGCGGCCCTGGCCGCCGAGCAGGGCGTTGTGGAACTCGCCGTATTTCTCCGGATGCATCAGGTGGAAAGCCATCGAGACGACGCTGGCCTTTTGCGAATCCGGCCCGAGGATCGGGAATTCCTTGAGCACGAAGCGCAGCTCCGGATCGGCCTTTGTCAGAGCCTGCATGTCCTCGATGGCGCGTTTGCAGAAGCCGCAATTGTAATCGTAGAATTCGACGATGGTGACCTTGCCCTTCGGGTTGCCGACGACACCGTCGAAGGTCGAGTTGAAAATCTCGGACTTGGCCTTCTCGATGACTCCGAGGCTGGCTATGCGCTGCTCTTCCTTCTGCTTGGCCTCGAGCGCCTCCTGCACTTCGAGCAGCACTTCGGGGTTCTTCAGGAGATAGTCGCGGATAATGCCCTCGACCTCGGTGCGATCGATCTTGGTGTCGGCCGAGGCGGTCTGCACGGCCTGCGCCGTGCCGGCCTTGGCCACCTGCGGATTGCCGGCGACGAACCCGAACGCCAGCATGGCAAGAGCAGCCGCCACTCCCGTCGTGCCGAGCAATATTGCCTTGTTCATCGTCTGATCCTCTTGCCGGTTCCGGTCTATCCTAGTCGCAGCGGGCGACCGGAAGGTTCATTTCTTGAGTTTGCCTGAAGGGTTGTAGTTTATGATGTCCTGCGCGCGAATCCAGCCGGGTTCGCCACGCTTCAAGTCCTTTTGCGCGCGCATGGCGAAAATTTTCGCATTCGTGTAATCGCCGGAATAGAAATGGCCCTCGGCGGTGGCGAGTTCCGCCGCCGGAATGTTGCCAAGCTCGCCATAGGCCTGGGCGAGATAGCGGTATCCGACCGTGTTTTCCTTGTCGCGCCCGAGGCCGTTGTTGATCTGCACCACCGCCTTCTTCAGCGAATCGGGCGTGCCGATGGCCATCAGCGCCTGGCCGAGAGAAACGGGCAACAGGCCCGACCTCACCGGATCGAGGCTGACCGCCTTGGCATAGGCGTCCGCGGCGTCCTTGGGCTTGTTGGCCTTCATCAGTATGTCGCCGCGCATTTCCTGGAAGTAGGGGTTCTTCGGCTGTTCCTTGATCAGTGCATTGGCCTTGGTCAGCGCCGCACCCAGATTGCCGTAGAGATAGGCCATCTGCGCTTCGCCATAGCGCGAGGCGAGGCTGCCCGGGGCCTTGCGGATCAGCCGCGTGGCCGCGGCCTGGCCGCCCATATAGGCGGCGATCTTGATGCGCATCATGTCGTGCCGCTGCTGCAGTGCCGGCGGATCGACCTTGTCGACGTTAGGGCTCTGCTTGACCAGCACTTCGAGATTGGCGATGCGCTCCTGCGGCATCGGGTGGCTGATGCGGTAGGGATCGACCTGCGTGCCGGAAAGCGACAGCGCGCTCTGGAACCGGGCGAAGGTCTTCAGCATGCCCATGCCGGACTGGCCGGTGGCATTGAGATAGGTGATGGCAGAGCGGTCGGCGGTCGACTCTTCGGTGCGCTGGTAGGCAAGAATGCTGCGCTGCGCCATCTCGCCGCCGCCCGCGGCGACGCCCATGCCGGCGCCGGCAAGGCCGCGGCTGTTGGTGGTGGCGCCGGCAACGATGGCGCCGGCGCCAAGCAGCGTGGCGATGATGGCCATGGTCTTGGCGCGCTCGAGCTGGTCGCGCAATTTCTGCTGATGGCCGCCGGCGATGTGGCCGGCCTCGTGGGCGATGACGCCGATGATCTCGTTGGGCGTTTCGGCCTGCATCAGCGCGCCGGTGTTGATGAACAGCCGGCGCCCGGTAACGAAGGCGTTGAAGCTCTGATCGTTGACCAAAACGATATCGACACCGTCATTGGCAAGACCGGCCGCCTTGAAGATCGGCCGCGCATAGTCGCGCACCAGCGCCTCGATCTCGGCATCGCGCACGACCGGCACCGCCTGGGCGAAGGCCGTCACCGAGCCGGTGACAGCGACGGCGGCCGCAAGCAAAAGCGTCGCGAAGCCGCGCGCTGTCTTCCCGATGGAAGATTTGCCGATGGAAGATTTGGAAGTCGTCGATTTGGGTCGGCTCAGCATGAGGTCCACTGGTAAACGAGCGGGCGAACGATGAAAAGTCACGGCACCGAAACTAGGCGAACTTGTGATCCTCACATCAATCGGGCATTTGTGCGGCGCTGCCGCCGGTTCATGGCTTCGAGCGGCGGGCCGGACGGAGGTCAAATGGTAGTTTCGCTGTCGCGCCGCGGTGAAGTCGAGCCGTTTCACGCCATGGACATTCTGGCCGAAGCCAACCGGCTGAAGGCGACGGGCGTGCCTGTCGTCTCCATGGCCGTCGGCCAGCCATCCGATCCGGCGCCCGTGGGCGTGAGGGAAGCAGCCGCAAATGCGCTGAGGATCGGACGCATCGGCTATACCGACACGCTCGGTCTGGCGGATCTGCGCAAGGCGATCGCCACGCATTATGGCGACCATTACGGGATCGATGTCGCGCCGAACCGGATCGCCGTGACCACGGGATCGTCGGCCGCCTTCAATCTGGCATTCCTGGCGATGTTCGATCCCGGCGACCGCGTCGCCATCGCAGCACCCGGCTATCCGGCCTACCGCAACATCATGGCCGCGCTCGGTATCCAGATCGTCGAGATCGAGCTCGGCAGCGACGCCTATCTTCATGCCGAACATTTGAAATCGGCGCACCGGGAAAAACCGCTGAAGGGTGTGTTGTTCGCCAGCCCGGCCAATCCGACAGGTGCGGTCATTCCCGTCGACGAGTTGTCGGCACTGGTGAGGACAGCCGAAGAACTCGGCATCGCGGTGATATCGGACGAAATTTATCACCGGCTGGCCTATGCCGCGCCCGACACCACGGCGCTGGCCCATGGCTCAGGCGTGACGGTGATCAATTCCTTCTCGAAATATTATTGCATGACCGGATGGCGCATCGGCTGGATGGTGCTGCCGGAAGCTCTGGTGAGGCCGATCGAGCGCATCGCCCAGAGCCTCTACATCTCGCCGCCGGAACTGTCGCAGATCGCCGCGATCGAGGCCTTCAAGCCGACCCAAGAGCTGGAAGCGGTGAAGGCGCGCTATGCCTGGAACCGCGAGCTGTTGATGCGGCGCCTGCCGGAACTCGGATTTCCCTTGGCGGCGCCGATGGACGGCGCCTTTTACGCTTTCTGCGATGTCACCCGGCATACCAATGACAGCATGGCCTTTGCGCGCAAAATGCTGGCCGAAGCCCATGTGGCGGCGACGCCCGGTCGCGATTTCGATCCGCCGGCAGGACACCGCACGATGCGCTTTTCCTATGCCGGCAGCCATGACGACATGGCCGAGGCGATGGCGCGCATCGAGCGCTGGCTGAAATAGCGGGGACGAGCATGCCGGATCTTAAACAAGCGCTGGCCGACGTCGCCGCCGAGATGGCCGAGCGCTCCGATCGCGGCGAGGTCGCCACCTACATTCCGCAGCTCGGCAAGGTCGATCCGAACAAATTCGGCATTGCCGCCGTGACCAATGACGGCCGCGTGCTGGTCGCCGGCGACGCCGACCAGGCGTTTTCGATCCAGTCCATCTCCAAGGTGTTTACGCTTACGTTGGCGCTCGGCAATGTCGGCGACGCGCTGTGGCAGCGTGTCGGACGCGAGCCGTCGGGCAATCCGTTCAACTCGATCGTGCAACTCGAGCATGAGAACGGCATTCCGCGCAATCCGTTCATCAATGCCGGCGCCATCGTCGTCTCCGACATACTGCTTGCCGGCCACCAGCCGCGCGAGGCGATCGGCGAAATCCTGCGCTTCATCCAGTTCCTTGCCGATGACGAAACCATCATCATCGACCGCGAGGTCGCGGCTTCCGAACGCGCCACCGGCTATCGCAACTTCGCGCTTGCCAACTACATGAAATCCTTCGGCAATCTCAACCATGCACCCGAGCTGTCGCTGGGCGTGTACTTCCACCATTGCGCGATCGCCATGAGCTGCCGGCAATTGGCGCTGGCCGGCCGCTTCCTCGCCAATGGCGGCAGAAACCCGGCAACCGGGCACTCCGTGGTGTCTGCCGAGCGGGCGCGGCGCATCGGCGCCATGATGCTGACCTGCGGCCACTATGACGGCTCCGGCGATTTCGCCTTCCGTGTCGGCATTCCGGGAAAAAGCGGCGTCGGCGGGGGCATATTGGGGATCGTGCCGGGTGTGGCTTCACTCGCCGTATGGTCGCCGGGCTTGAACGCCAACGGCAATTCCAAGCTGGGGTCGATCGCCTTGGAAAAACTGGCCAGGATGATGAACTGGTCGATTTTCGCCCCCTGACGCCTTCCATCATTCGCGCATGAAAAAATCCCGCGCCGTGGTTTGAACGGCGCGGGATTTTTGTCAGGAACCTATCTTAATCGGCTGAATAGCTTAGAAAAAGCCCTTCCGCTGCCACCAGCCGGCGCGCTTCGGCTTTTCCTCGGCCTTTGCCTCGTCGGCAACGCTGGAGGAAACCACCGGCACCGCGGAGGTATCCGCGGCCACGGCTTTGCGCCGTGACGGGCGAGCCTTGGCGGGCTCGTCGTCGACGGTCGTTTCCGTGGCGGCATCGGCCGCAGCGGGGGCGGCTGCTTCGACGGCAGCTTCCGGTGCAGCCTCGGCCGCCGTCTCATCGGCGACTTCCACCACAGCCTTCTTTGCCCTTGAAGCGCGCTTCTTCTTCGGCTTTTCGGCTGGAGCGTCGTCGTTCGCCGCGGCGGGAGCCGCCGCTTCTTCAACCGCTACGGCTGCTACGGGCTCGCTTGCGGCCGTTCCGACTTCAGCGGCCTCGGCCACCGAGGCGGTTTCGCCGGCTTCGGTCTCCGTGCCGTCTTCGCGACGATTGCGCTTGCCGCCGCGCTTGCCGCGACGGCGCTTCTTGCCCTGGGCGTCATCTGATGCTTCCACCGTTTCGACGGCGCCAACCTGGGCTTCGTCTTGCTGTGTTGCATCGTCATCGCCTGGTTCAGCGGCAAAGTCGTCGCTTGCCGCCGAAACCGAAGCACCTTCGGCGCCATGCTCGCGATCGCCATGTTCGCGTTCGCGATCCTTGCCGCCGCGCCGCCTGCGGCGCTTGCGACGCTTGCGGTCGCGGCCTTCGCCGTCCTCAGCCGATCTCGGCTGCTGCTGCTGCGATTGCGGCTGCGCTTGGCGCGGCTGCTCGGCCTGTACCACAACCTCGTCGTCTTCCTCCTCGATGACGATCTCGTCCTCGGGCTCTTCCGGCTCGACATAGGCCGGGAAGGTTCGCGCTTCGACAAAGCCTTCCGGCTTTTCGGCAATGGCGCCGCGGAAGATCGCGTAGTGCTGCACACCGACCGTATCATCGGCCTCGACGGTGATGGTCAGGCCAAAGCGGCTTTCGAGTTCCACCAGCGTGCCGCGCTTGTGGTTGAGCACATAGAGAGCGGTCGCCGCCGGAGTCCGCACCGTGATGTGGCTGCGCGAATCCTTGAGCAGGAATTCCTCGATCGCCCGCACCACCATCAGCGCCACCGACGAATCGGAGCGCACATGGCCGGTGCCGCCGCAATGAGGGCACGGCTTCATGGTTGATTCCAGCACGCTGGCGCGGATGCGCTGGCGCGACATCTCCATCAGACCGAAATGCGAGATGCGGCCGACCTGGATGCGGGCTCGGTCGTTCTTGAGGTGATCCTTCAGCCGCTTCTCGACGGAGCGGTTGTTGCGGTTCTCCTCCATGTCGATGAAGTCGATGACGATCAGGCCGGCGAGATCGCGCAGCCTTAATTGCCTGGCGACTTCTTCCGCCGCTTCAAGGTTGGTGTGGAGAGCGGTGTCCTCGATCGAGTGCTCCTTGGTGGAGCGGCCCGAATTGACGTCGATGGCGACCAGCGCCTCGGTCTGGTTGATGATGATATAGCCGCCGCTCTTCAGCGTCACCTGGGGCTGCAGCATGCGGTCGAGCTGCGCCTCGATCCCGTTGCGCACGAAGATCGGCGTCGTGTCGCGGAACGGCTGAACCACCTTGGCGTGGCTCGGCATCAGCATGCGCATAAAATCCTTGGCCTCGCGGTAGCCTTCCTCGCCGGAGACAAGAATCTCGTCAATATCCTTGTTGTAGAGGTCGCGCACCGAGCGCTTGATCAGGCTGCCTTCCTCATAGACGAGGGCAGGGGCGGTGGATTGCAGCGTCAGATTGCGGACGTTTTCCCAAAGCCGCATCAGATATTCGTAGTCGCGCTTGATTTCCGCCTTGGTGCGGCTTTCGCCGGCGGTGCGCAGGATGACGCCCATGCCCTGCGGCACTTCGAGATCGGCAACGACCTCCTTGAGGCGCTTGCGGTCGACCGCACTGGTGATCTTGCGCGAAATGCCGCCGCCGCGTGCGGTGTTGGGCATCAGCACCGAATAGCGGCCGGCAAGCGACAGATAGGTGGTGAGCGCCGCGCCCTTGTTGCCGCGCTCCTCCTTGACCACCTGCACCAGCAGGATCTGCCGGCGCTTGATGACTTCCTGAATCTTGTACTGGCGGCGCACCGGCTTGCGGCGGCTGCGCACCTCTTCCAGCGCATCCTCGGCGCCTACGGATTCGATCTCGTGGTCGTCCGGATGCGAGGACTGCACCTCTTCCAGCATGCCGCGATCATTGTCCTCGGAGGTGGCTTCGCCACTTGCCTCGCTGGACGACCTTTCGTCACCCGGCTCCGCCGCAGGGACAGCTTCGGAGATCACATCCGCTTCGACGCTTGCCGCGATCGATGTCGGGCCGCCTTCCGACGGTTCGGTCCCGGATGTCTCGGCGTCGGAGGCTTCGCTGTCGCCATGCCCGGCATGATCGTCATGCCCGGCGGTATTGGCCGCGGCATGCTCGGAAGCAGGCGCTTCGGAGACGGCATCGCTGCCGGCATCGCCATGTTCGCCGTTCTCATCATCGGCGCCGGCGTCGCGCTTGTGTTCGCCGCGCTCACGACCCTTGCCGCCGCGCCGGCGGCCGCGCCGGCCGCGATCGCGACTCTGGCGGTCGTCGCCGTCATTGTCCTCGTTCTCCTCGTCCTCGGCTTCCTGCGCTTCAGCGCGCAGCAAAGCCTGACGATCGGCGACCGGGATCTGGTAATAGTCGGGGTGAATTTCACTGAAGGCGAGGAAACCGTGACGGTTGCCGCCATATTCGACAAAGGCTGCCTGAAGGGAAGGTTCGACACGCGTTACGCGGGCGAGATAGATGTTTCCTTTGAGCTGCTTCTTGTCCTGAGATTCAAAGTCGAATTCTTCAATACGGTTACCGCGGATAACGACAACGCGTGTTTCCTCCGGGTGGGAGGCGTCTATCAGCATTTTGTTGGGCATTATTTCGTTTCCTCCCGGCAGCCGTCAGCCGCAGCTTGCGAGGCAAAGCCCGCTGCTGCGTGTCTGGGATGTGGGTGCCGGATGTCTGAATGTCCGCCGGACGCCGCTTGAGCGCCATGGCGGTGCCGCCCGCAGCCACAATGGCGCGGTTTGATGCGGACCTTTCCATGATTGCGCTTGAAGCCATCGTCACCAGCAGAACCTTTTGAACCAAAGCCCGGACGAACCGGACCAGCTTGTTTGCTCATACAGAGCCGGCACGGGAACAAACCCGGCCGTTTTCCTCACGCAGGCGATTCCCCCGCCACGGGCGCACACCTGCGAAATTCGTCGCGATCACCTGAAGCCTTTTCGCTGGAGCGAAAGGAGCCGCCTTTCATCTGACCTGTAGCAGGAAGCTGCGGGAGAAGCGGTTCCAGGATTGCAGTGATCCACCATCGCTTTTATGATTTGACGGGGTGGAAGGCAACCCCGATTTCGGATGCCGGCAAAAAGCAGTGCCGTAACGGAAGCACAGGCCTTAATCCTCAATGAAAAGGCTTGGTTAACCTTCTCTGGATACCAATCGTTAATCGAGTCTGCGGCCTGACCGGCATTTCGACCAACCACGCGGGCGCAAGCGCCAAACCGAGAGCGACTGCAAAGAAATGGGACTGGCGGGCATCACAGACAAGGGCCATGGCCGTGCAGGCCGTTTCCTGCGCGCTGCCGGTGTGCTGTTGCTGCTGGGGCTTTGCCTTGCTTTTGCGCCCGTTTCACGCGCCGCCGATGCGCCACTCGGCGCCACCGCCTACAAGATGGCCGGCGACGCAACCAAGATGCGCATCGTCATCGATTTCGACCGCGAGCCCGACATCAAATGGTTCCTGCTGCGCGCCCCCAACCGGCTGGTCGTGGACCTGCCGCGCACCCGATTCGCCATCGGCGCGAAGGACGCCAAGGCCCGCGGCCTGGTCAAGGCGGTGCGTTATGGCGATCAGGGCGAGGGATCGCGGCTGATCCTGACCGGCAAGGGGCCGTTCTCGGTCGACAAGCTCGAGGTGCTCAAGAACGAGGACGGCGCAGGCTATCGCATCGCCATCGACATGTCGGCAGCCTCCGACCGCGAGTTCGACGAAGCCCTTGCCAACAAGGCGCTGACCACCGGCTCGACCGTCTCCACCGACAAGGGCTCCAGGGTCGGCACAGGGCCGATCTCCAATCCCGGGCATCGCTTCACCATCGTCATCGATCCCGGCCATGGCGGCATCGACGGTGGCGCCGAAGGCCTCAACGGCACCATCGAGAAGAACGTGACGCTGGCCTTCGCCACCGAATTGCGCGACAAGCTCGCCGCCGTCGCCAACTACGACGTGTTCATGACGCGCGATACCGACGAATTCCTGCGGCTCGATGACCGCGTGCGCATCGCCCGGCAGCACGAGGCCGACCTTTTGATCTCGATCCATGCCGACACGATCAGCGTCAAGGGTATCAGAGGCGCCACCGTCTATACCGTCTCCGACAAGGCGTCCGATCCGCAAGCGCAGGCGCTTGCCGACCGTGAAAACCTCTCCGACCAGTTCGCCGGCATGGTGATCAAGGACGACAACAAGGAAGTCACCGACATACTGATCGACCTGATCCGCCGCGAGACGCATAATTTCTCGATGAGCTTTGCCCACACTCTGGTCGGCCAGTTGTCCACCAGCGTCGGCCTGATCAATAATCCGCAGCGTTCGGCCGGCTTCAAAGTGCTGAAAGCGCCCGATGTGCCGTCGGTGCTGGTGGAACTTGGCTATCTCTCCAACGCCAAGGATGAAGCGCAACTGCTCGACGCCGACTGGCGCGGCAAGGCGGCGCAGAGCATCACCAACGCCGTCGCCCTGTTTGCCTCCGCCAAGATGGGAACGGGAACCGGAGGCTGAGATGGTCGCCGCCGCCCACGACCGGAGGCAGCGTTGCACGACGACAACACCAGGCGCTTTTATTTCAGGTGGGGGATGCCTAAACCGGGCACTGCCGTATTTTGCCCACATGGTGGCGACATGGGTTTTCCATCACGGATCGGGACAGTTGCGAAGGCTTGCGCGGAAGGCGGCTTCGTCTAGGAAATTCCCGGACCTCGGACTGGAGCGGGCATGATTCGTCTTATCGGCTATTTCTTTGGTATCGGCACGACGCTGGCGCTTATCGTCGCCGCGGGCGTGGCGATATACATCAGCCATCTGTCGAAAGACTTACCCGACTACGAGGTGCTGGCCAAGTACGAGCCGCCGGTCACGACCCGCATCCATGCTTCCGACGGCTCGCTGATGGCCGAATATGCGCGCGAACGGCGGCTCTATCTGCCGATCCAGGCGGTTCCGGACCGGGTCAAGGCGGCGTTCCTGTCGGCCGAGGACAAGAATTTCTACAACCATCCCGGCATCGACATCACCGGGCTTGGCCGCGCCATCTACGTCAACCTGCAGAATCTTGGTTCGGGCAGGCGCCAGGTCGGCGCCTCGACCATCACCCAGCAGGTGGCGAAGAACTTCCTCTTGTCCTCGGACCAGACCTACGAGCGCAAGATCAAGGAGATGATCCTGGCCTTCCGCATCGAGCAGGCCTATTCGAAGGACCGCATCCTTGAGCTCTACCTCAACGAAATCTTCTTCGGCTTCGGCGCCTATGGCGTTGCGGGCGCGGCACTGACCTATTTCGACAAGTCGGTCAACGAACTCACCGTCGCGGAAGCCGCCTATCTGGCGTCGCTGCCGAAGGGGCCCAACAACTACCATCCCTTCAAGCATGCCGACCGCGCCATCGAGCGCCGCAACTGGGTCATCGACCAGATGGTCGAGAACGGCTACGTGACGCGCGAGGAAGGCGACAAGGCCAAGGCCGAGCCGCTCGGCGTGACTCCGCGCCGCAATGGCTCTTATTTGTTTGCGGGCGAATATTTCACCGAGGAAGTGCGCCGCCAGATCATCTCGCGCTATGGCGAGAACGCGCTCTATGAGGGCGGCCTTTCGGTGCGCACGACACTCGATCCGAAGATCCAGCTCATCGCCCGCAAGTCGATGCAGAACGGCTTGCTCAAATACGACACGCTGCGCGGCTATCGCGGACCGGTGACGCATATCGATGCTTCCGGCGACTGGGGCGTGGCGCTGGGCAACGTCAAGGGGCTGGAAGACGTGCCGGAATGGTCGCTTGCCGTCGTGCTCGACAGCTCGGCGACCGGCCTTTCCATCGGCCTGCAGCCGACGCGGCAGATTTCGGGCGATATCGTCAAGGAACGCGTCGAAGGCGCCGTCAGCAAGGAAGACATGAGCTTTGCCATGCGCCATGTGGTCGATGGCAAGACGGTCAAGGCCAAGTCTCCGGCCGATGTACTGCAGCCCGGCGACGTCATCTTCGTGCAGAAGAACGAAGGGTCGGAAGGCGCCTACACGTTGCGCCAGGTGCCGGAAGTGGAGGGCGGCCTGATCGCCATGGATCCACATACCGGCCGCGTGCTGGCCATGGTCGGCGGCTTCTCCTATGCGCAGTCGGAGTTCAACCGCGCCACGCAGGCGATGCGCCAGCCGGGATCGTCCTTCAAGCCGATCGTCTATTCGGCCGCGCTCGACAATGGCTATACGCCGGCCTCGGTGATCATGGACGGACCGATCACCATCCAGAGCGGCACCACGACCTGGACGCCGAAGAACTATGACGGCACGGTGGCCGGTCCCGCGACCTTGCGCTCCGGCATCGAAAAGTCGCGCAATTTGATGACGGTGCGGCTCGCCAACGACATGGGCATGAAGCTGGTGGTGGAATATGCCGAGAGGTTCGGCGTCTACGACCATCTGGCGCCGTATCTGCCTATGGCGCTGGGCTCCGGCGAGACGACGGTGATGCGCATGGTGTCGGCCTATTCGATCATGGCCAATGGCGGCAAGTCGATCAAACCCTCGCTCATCGACCGCATCCAGGACCGCTACGGCAAGACCGTGTTCAAGCAGGACGAGCGCGGCTGCGAAGGCTGCAATGCGCCCGAATGGAACAACCAGCCCGAACCGGAACTGGTCGACAATTCCGAGCAGGTGCTCGATCCGATGACCGCCTACCAGATCACCTCGATGATGGAAGGCGTGGTCCAGCGCGGCACCGGCGCCACCATCGCCGAGCTTGGCCGCCACATCGCCGGCAAGACCGGAACGACCAATGACGAGAAGGACGCCTGGTTCATCGGCTATACGCCGAACCTCGTCGTCGGCCTTTACATGGGTTACGACACGCCGCGCGGTCTCGGCCATGGCGCCACCGGCGGCGGTCTGGCGGCGCCTATCTTCAAGGACTTCATGCGCGTTGCGCTGGACGGCACGCCGAATGTCGACTTCAAGGTGCCGGAAGGCATGAACCTGGTCGCGATCAACCGCAAGACCGGCATGCGTGCCGCGTCGGGCGATCCCGGCACCATCATCGAAGCCTTCAAGCCCGGCACCGGCCCAGCCGACAGCTATTGGGTGATCGGCATGGGCGCCGACGGGTCCAACGGCGCCGGCGGACCGCTATCGCCGCAGGCTACGGAAGCCATCCAGGCACCCGGCGGCGGACTCTACTGACGACCTGATTTTTTACGTCGAATGGGCTGGCTTGTTGAGCCGGCCCATTTCGCTTTACAGGCAGCAATGCCGTGCCTATGTATCGCGCCGACCCAAGCGCCACTTCGAAAACAGGACAGAACAACCAGCCATGCGCGCGGAAACGCAGAATATTGTCGACGAGATCAGGCAGGCGATCACCCTGCTGAGGAGGCATCTTTGACTGGGATCAGGCTATAAAGCGGCTTGAATACCTGAACGTGCGCGCCGAGGATTCCAGCCTCTGGAATGATCCGCTGGAAGCGCAAAAGCTGATGCGCGAGCGCCAGGGCCTCGAAGACGGGATCGCCGGCGTCAAAAGCCTGACTCAGGCGCTGGAAGACAATATCGGCCTGATCGAACTGGGTGAGGAAGAGGGCGACCAGAGCGTGATCGCCGAGGCGGAAGCAGCCCTCCGCTCGATGCAGGGCGAGGCCAAGGCCCGCCAGGTCGAGACGCTGCTGTCGGGCGAGGCAGACGCCAACGACACCTATCTCGAAGTCCATGCCGGCGCCGGCGGCACCGAGAGCCAGGACTGGGCCTCGATGCTTCTGCGCATGTACACGCGCTGGGCCGAGCGTCGCCGTTTCAAGGTCGAAGTGCTGGAAGTCCATGACGGCGAAGAGGCCGGCATCAAGTCCGCCACGCTCCTGATCAAGGGCCACAATGCCTATGGCTGGCTGAAGACCGAGTCGGGCGTTCATCGCCTGGTCCGCATTTCACCCTATGACAGCAATGCGCGCCGCCACACGTCCTTCTCCAGCGTCTGGGTCTACCCGGTCGTCGATGACAGGATCGAGATCGACGTCTCGGAATCCGATGTACGCATCGACACCTACCGCTCATCCGGTTCGGGCGGCCAGCACGTCAACACCACGGACTCGGCGGTTCGCATCACCCATATCGCCACCGGCATCGCGGTTGCCTGCCAAGCCGAACGCTCGCAGCACAAGAACAAGGCGAAGGCCTGGGAAATGCTGCGCTCGCGCCTTTACGAGGAAGAGCTGAAGAAGCGCGAAGCGGTGGCCAATGCCACAGAAGCGTCGAAGAGCGACATCGGCTGGGGTCACCAGATTCGTTCCTATGTGCTGCAGCCCTACCAGTTGGTGAAGGACCTGCGCACCGGCGTCGAGAGCACCAGCCCCTCGAGCGTGCTCGACGGCGACCTCGACGACTTCATGGAAGCCTCGTTGTCGCAGCGCATCGAGGGTGGTGCCGGTGAAGCCGTGGCCGACCTCGACTAGGATATGTCCATATTCAGCTGAGGCCGGCCTGCGAATGGCTGATTCCTGCGCTTCCGCCACTTTCGACTCGGCCTGACTTTGTTCTGACATATCCCTGGGCGGGGAGCGAAGGAGGAACCATGACTCGCAGGCTCACCGGCAAATGCTTTTGCGGCGCGGTTCATTATGAGGTGAGGGACGAGTTCGTCTATGCCGCCAACTGCCATTGTTCGAACTGTCGGCGCACCACAGGTTCCGCTTTCAAGTCCTTCGCCGGCATCGAGCGCGAGAAATTTGCCCTTGCCGAAGGGCATCACGGGCTCATCCATTTCGGCGATGACAGCGGCCACGATGCGCATTGCAGCCGCTGCGGCTCGTTGCTGTATTCGCTGGTCCGCGACGGCGCCTATGTCCACATCGCCATGGGCACGCTGGTCGACGATCCGACGACCCGGCCGACCGCGCATATTTTCGTCGGCTCCAAGGCGCCATGGTTCACCATCGCCGACGACTTGCCGCAATATGAAGGGCGTGTGATCGCCGGTCCAGGCGACGTATAGGCTGGAACCACATACGGCCAATCCCGTTGTTTCGTTGCCCGTCTGCCGGGAGTTGAGCCTGGCCTTGGATCTCGTCAGCGGTTGCAGATAGCGGCGTAGATGTGCTGCCTCGCGCAGCAACTTCTTGCGCCGGCCAAGGAATCAGCCCAGCATCCGAGGGCTGGAAGAGAAAAAGCATTTATGGCCGGACGCGGCATATCTGCGACCTGACGATCCGGCCACTGGGAAGACACGTTCCGGGAACGGGCAAGCGAAACGCTTGATGCTCGTTTGAAAGGAACGCTTCCATGTCTGCTGCCACTCTCCGATCGGCCAGAGCCGTTCAACCGGCTGGCCGACTCCTGTTTTCCTTGTTCGTGACCCCGATCTTTGCAATCGCGATGCTTGCGGCGGTGCTGACCGCACCCGCCTTCGCCCATGACGCCAAGCCTACGGCGGCGAAGCCGCAAGGCTGGAGTTATCCCTTCGCCTGCTGCGCAAACTACGACTGCCGCACCACCCATACCGGCGAGGTGCTGGAAAAGCCGGAGGGCTATGTCATCGCCGGAACGGGGGAGGTCGTTCCGATGAGCGACAAGCGGGTCAAGGACTCACCCGACGGCGATTTCCACTGGTGCGCGCATCAGGCCGGCCTCGACGCAGGCAAGACGATCTGCCTGTTCGTGCCACCGCGTTCCTACTGAGTTCTGTTGGCAGTTCTCATCGGAAGGCCGGCCTTGGTGCTGAAGGCGCTTGCGTCAGACGGAAGCAGCGAGTGCTGAGGCGAAGTCGCGATACGGGCGCAGTGGGCGACCCAGAAGTGCCGTCAGGCGCTCGACGTCGCCGGCCTCGGGCAACATCCCGTCGGTGAAGAAACGCTCGCCCATCAGGCGCATGTCGTAGGCCATCCAGGCGGGCAGGAACTGCTTGAGATTTTGCTCAAAACCCTCCGTATTGTCGCCGCTGTAGCTGATCGGGCGGGCGAGTACGTCTGACCAGATTGCGGCAATGTCCGTCCCGGTCAGTGTCTGCGGACCGACGAGGTTGATCCTCTCGAACGCAAGCGGCTCCTTGGACCGTTCGCGACGCAGCAGCTCAAGAGCGGCGATCTCGGCGATATCGCGGGCATCGATCATGGCAAGACCCTTGGGGCCGATCGGCATTGGGTAGGTGCCGTAGCCGGTGATGACGTCTTCGACCGTCAGATCGTTCTGGATGAAGTAGGCCGGGCGCAAGATCGTAGCTTTGAAGTCCATCTGCTCGATCATTCGCTCGACGCCGAACTTGCCCGCGAAATGCGGCACGTTCACATAGACGTCAGCGTGGATCACCGAGAGATACACGATCCGCTCGATGCCGGCCGATCGGGCGACATTCAAGGCGATCAAAGCCTGGGTGAATTCGTCCGGCACCACGGCGTTCAAGAGGAACAGCGTGGAAACGCCAGACATGGCTTTGCGCAGCGAATCGACATCGAGAAAGTCGCCTTGCACGACGGATACGCCTGCCGGAAAACTGGCTTTCGACGGATCGCGCACGAGAGCACGCACATCGGCGCCGCGCTTGGCGAGCTGTTCGACGACTTGGCGGCCGATATTGCCGGTGGCGCCGGTAACGAGAATGGTCATGGAATTTCTCCTGTTGGGTTGCTTGACAGCCCCAATATGTGTGGCTCACAAAGAGCCCAGTAGACGGCATTTTTAGACACGTCGTCTCGCTGGTGGGACTGTCATGGATCTTTTAGCCCTTACCGATTTTAACCTCGTGGCTCGCCATGGCGGCTTCGGCAAAGCGGCAAGGTCCACCGGCCGGCCCAAGGCAACGTTGTCCCGGCGCGTTGGCGAATTGGAAAGCAGTCTGGATCTGCGTCTGTTCGAACGGGGTGCGCGTAACCTGAAGCTGACCGAAGAAGGACGGGCGCTCTTCGAGCGGACGGGGGCGTTGCTTGCCGAGCTGGACGAGACGGCATCGGCGATTGCCTCGGGCGGCCAGAGACCCAAGGGCAGATTGCGGATCAGCGCGCCTTTGCATTTTTCACAGACTGCAATGGGGAGGATCGCTGCGGGATTTGCCCTGAGGTATCCTGAGGTGAGGCTTGAAGTGACCACCGAAGACCGGCATGTCGACATGATCGAGGAAGGCTACGATCTGGTAATCCGGGTCAATCCGGATCCCGATGAAAGCCTGGTCGGACGGGCGTTTCTCCGCGACCGCCTGGTCGTTGTCGCGAGCCCGGACCTTCCTCGCCCGGCCGATGGGCTCGCCGCTCCTGGCGTTGCGCGCGGGACAGGCGAGCGGCAAACATGGCAGGTGAAGACACCAGGTGGCCGGGCAACACTTAGAATCGAGCCGGTCCTCGCCTTGTCGACGCTCATCATGGTCCGGGATGCGGTGCGAGCCGGCATCGGCGCAGGACGGCTTCCCATTTCGTTGGTGGCCCACGACCTGGCTGACGGCACACTGGTGAATTGGGGGGATATTGACGGCCCCGAGATTTCTCTATGGACGCTCTACCCGTCGCGGCGGCTGCTCAGCGCGCGCGTGTCGGCGTTCCTGGATTTTCTGAAACAGGCTTTCCCAAACGGGACGCCGGACGAACTGGCCGCCTATATCGGCAGGTGACGACGATTGGGAGGTGACGACGGGTCCGCTTCGGCCAGAGCGCCGCTCGGCTCGATCGACCGGAGCCTGCTGACAGACAGTTGTCAGGAGCCTTCCTTTATGGTGCCTTGCCGCATGGGTGGCGAGCAACGGAGAGGAAAGCTTTTCATGACCATCAAGGCCAGCTGTCATTGCAAGGCGACGACGTTCGAGGTCTCGCAGGCGCCCGAGACGGTAACACAATGCACCTGCTCGTTCTGCTCCAAGCGCGGTTCGCTGTGGGCTTACTACGTTCCGTCGCAATTCAAGCTCACCAGCTCGCCGGAAAACGTTTCCTTCTATCAATGGGGATCGAAGACCGTCAAACACGGGTTTTGCGCCATTTGCGGCTGCGGCACCTTCACCGAAACGCCGGACTGGTCAACCGGCAAACCGGACTTCGACAATCCCAAGATATCAGTCAATTCGCGGCTGTTCGACGATTTCGACCTCGATAAGGTCGAGGTGGTCGTCATTGACGGCAAGAACCTCTGGTAGGCCAGCACCAGCCACCGAAGCGGAAGAGTGGCGCGAGCGGGGAAAAGCCGCTTTCATCGCTCGGTTTTTCGCCGCATTTCATGTTACAAGACCGGAGAAGGGCTTATATGCGCGAGCCGCAAAGGCCGCGCTTTGGAGAGGGACGATTCTATGAAAAAGACTGTGCTCGTCGCCGTTGCGACGGCTGTGCTGGTGAGTGCCTGCACCACGACCGATCCGTACACCGGCGAGCAGAAGGTTTCGAACACCGCAGCCGGCGCCGGCCTTGGCGCCCTGGCGGGTGCGGGCCTCGGCCTGCTTGCCGGCGGCAATGACCGCCGCAACGCGCTGATCGGCGCCGGTATCGGCGCGCTGGCCGGCGGCGCCATCGGCGCGACCATGGACCAGAACGAGGCTGAACTGCGCCGCCAACTCGAAGGCACCGGCGTCAGCGTCACCCGCACCGGCGACCAGATCATCCTCAACATGCCGTCCGACATTACTTTCAACGTCGACCAGGATGCGGTGAAGCCCGGCTTCTACCAGGTGCTGAACTCGGTTGCGCTGGTGCTGAAGAAGTTCAAGCAGACCACGGTCGACGTGTTCGGCCATACCGATTCGACCGGTGGCGACGAACACAATTTCGATCTGTCGCAGCGCCGCGCATTGGCGGTCGCCAACTATCTCTCAGGCCAAGGTGTCGATTCGCGCCGCTTCGCCGTCACCGGATTCGGCAAGACCCGTCCGATCGCGTCCAATGGAACGGCGGCCGGCCGTGCGCAGAACCGGCGCGTCGAGATCCAGCTTTCGCCGCTGACCTGATCAGGTCGGCATCGAAATGCGAAAGCGGCCCCGCAAGGGCCGCTTTCTTTTTGGGCTCCTGTGGTCCGCCAAAAGGTCTAACGCATTAGAGATTTCTAATAATCCTTTCCGGAGGCCTTGGAAGGGATTAGCATTGGTGCGGTTCCAGAGGGGATGGGGCGATACAAACGGCCGCGCAGTCACTTAGTCGGCCCCGGTCCTGCACGGCCAGATAAGGAAATCTGGGAGGAATGCATGACAAGAACAGCTCGTCTTCGGCGTTGCGGCGTCCTCATTTTGACAGGTCTGCTCTCTGCTTGGTGCGCAGCGGCCACGGCTCGAGCCGAGGACGCCAACAAAGCCGACATCGAAGCGTTGAAGAAATCGCTCGCCAAATATGAAGACTACACGGTCGCCGTCCGCGACCTTTATCTGTCGACTGTCGGGTGCGTCTATTACAGCGGGGACAGGATCGAGGGCGCAATGGACTATCCGAAGGGCGCTATGGGCATCCATTTCGTCAACGTCCCGAGTGTCGGTCAGAAACTCGATCCGATGCGCCCCAATGTGCTGATCTACGAGCCGACCAAGAAAGGCTTGAAATTGGTTGGCGTGGAATGGCTGATGCCCCTGACGCCAGACACCAAGGAACCTCCAAAACTATTTGGCCAGACCTTCATGGGACCGATGGAAGGGCACTATCCGCTCATTCCGAGGGAGTTCGTCCACTACGACCTTCATGCCTGGCTGTTCAGAGACAATCCGAACGGCATGTTCAGTCCGACCAACCCGAACGTGAAATGCAGCAAGGCAGAGTTTCCGATGCTGGAAAAACCGACCAAGATGATGCCCGGCCCGATGTGACGGACGGGCCAGGATAGAAGCTTGCCAAGGGTGCAAGCTGGCCGGCTGCATTTGAGAGCGCTCGGGATCAGGCTCGGACGACGATCGGCATGAGGGCCGGCGCGCATGAAGGCTGCCCGCATGATGTCGTCGTCGGGAAGCCGACAATGGCGGCAAAATTGCGCACGCGCCAGCATCGCGCTGGGCGCTAAGGGGCCGTTTTGCGTTAAGACTCGACCAGACATTCGGCTCAGCCCGCAGCAGCCACTTCGCTGAGGATCGAGCAGATGCGGGAGATTGTTTCATCCGCAAGATCGGTCCAACAGGGTAGCCCCAGTTGAGTCGCTACCAGTATGTCAGTGGTCTGTAGCGGCAGCCTGGGAAAATGTTCGAAGGCTGCGTGCCGATGCAGACCGCCACCCCACCACCGGCGCACACCAACCCCTCCTTTCGCCAGCGCCGTGAGCGCCCGGTCCATCGAACCAGGCGGCAGGCCAATGGTGACGGTGGAGGATATCCATTTTTCGCCGAACCCCTCCGGCAAGCTCAGCCCGGAAATCGACCCCAGCGAGCGGCTATAGCTTGTGGCAACGCGCTTGTAGGCGGCACGCGTATGTGGCCACAGCTCAAGTGCAGCCAGGCCGACGGCCGCACCATACTCGCTGAGCTTGCCGTTCAGGGCCGGTCTGACCGCCTCGCGCGAATTTGAAAAACCAAAGTTGGCACCCTCCGCGATTTCCTCGATCAGAGAGCCGTCGTCTGACGCGATAAAACAACCTTCGCCGATGCCGAGTGCCTTGGTGGCATGCAGGCTGACGACTGCCGGAACCCGCGATGGCGTCAAGGTGTCGAAGGCTGCGGCTGCGTCAATTACCACGGCAAGACCGGTATCGCTCTTGAACCGATCCCAGTTCGCGACACCAATCGGGCGGCCGAACGGCATGACCGGCATGACCGCTCCGATGCCGCCGGGAGCCTGGCGGAGGAGTTCTGCCGCGCTCTCGGGCAACAGTTGCTGGCTGTCCAGGTCTACGTCGACCAGCCATGGAACGAGCCCTGCGAGGACCGCCGCGTGCGCGCTGGCCGCGAAGGTCCAGGACGGCATCATGCAGAGACTTCCCTTCGCCGGTTTCTGCGCCATCAATGCGAGCGCCAACCCCAGCGTTGCGTTTGCGCCACATACGACATGGCCTGCAGCGGTCCGAGTCTTGAGAGCTTCCTGGAAACGCCGGTTCAACGGACCGTTGTTGCTGTACCAGCGGGTTGCATCGATCTCGTGCAGATAGGGAAGGATGCTGTCGCCTGTCGGCAGTCGCGGGCGCGACACGGGAACATCGGGCGCTGGGCCGGGATCGGCATCCCACAATCCGTCGGCGTTCAAGCTCTACCGCCTGCGGTCTTGTCCAGATAGAGGCCTTCATTTGCGGGTATGGGCCGCAAGGTTTCGGGCCGGCTGGTCCCGATCTCGATCTTACTGCTGGTCCGCGAGATGGTGTAAAAATGCCAGTGATCGGCGCAAAGCAGCACGAAACTGGCGAATGGTATCGCCTCGCGGCCGCAGAGACGCCGGTTGCGGCGCCAATGCCTGACATAGGCGCCGCCCAGCGACATCGCGCTGCGCTTGGCAAGCAAAGCTCTGAAGAGTCGGGCAGCCATCAGGATGGCACCGGCCAATTCCGCAATCCGGGTCACGCCGGAACGCTTCCGGCCGATCAGGGTTGCAAGCGTCGCCCGGCTCTTGCGAAAGCCTGGCGATCCGAAATAGCCATCCACAAGGCGGCTGAAGTAGGCGTCCGGCTCGTAAAGGCGCTGCACCAACCTGTCATAGCCGGCCCTCAGCGCTTCGCGCGTCATCTTCTTCGGGCGGAAGCTGACATAGGGGTCGCTGAGGTCCAGCCGACCCTCCATCTTCAGCCGCCCATAGAGCGGCGTCGTGGGGATCGGGCACAAGATTGCCACAGATGCTTGCGCGATACCGATTTGCTGAATGAACTCGAACTGCTCATCGAAGATCGCCTCATCGTCGCTATCGAAACCGACGATGAAACCCGCCTGAATCACCAGCCCGCTGTCGCGGATGCGCTGCAATTTGTCGATCATGCTGTCGCCACGAACGTTCTGGATCTTCCTCGTTTCCATCAGCGACTTGGCGCGGGGCGACTCGATGCCGACAAAGACTTGGCGGAAATTGGCCAGACGCATCAGATCGAGCATTTCCGCGTCGTCACCCAGATTGATGCTGGCTTCTGTCGAAAAGGCCAATGGATAGCCGTTTACCTTTTGCCAATCGATCAGGCCTCTCAGGAGTTCCTTGGCCTTGACCTTGTTACCGATGAAATTGTCGTCGACCAGAAAACAGGTACGGAAGCCCGCCTTCACGATCGCATCGAACTCGCGAATCATTTGCGCCGGCGACTTCAGGCGTGGCCGGCGACCGAAGATGGTAATGATGTCGCAGAATTCACAAAGGAAGGGGCATCCTCGCGAGAACTGTAGAGACGCTACCACGTAGCTTCCAGATTTCAGCAGGTCATATCGAGGCGTGGGGACGGTCTCCATATCGGTTTTCGCGTCCTGCTCGTAGCGCTTCTGGACAGGCTCTCCGCGAGCGAAAGCCGTCAGGAAGCGAGGCCACGTTTCCTCGGCTTCGCCGATGAAGCGCACGTCGCAGCGGTCGACAAACTCCGCCTCCGACACCGAGACATAGGGACCGCCCGCGGCGACGGTAATCGGTAGATCGCGCAGTCTCTCGAGGATTTCAAACATGCGGTCGCGCTGCACGATCATGCCGGTCACGCCGACGATGTCGAAGGCACCGAGCCGCTCGAAATCCAGGTCCTCGACATTCTCATCGAGCAGGACGACATCACAATGATCCGGAGCAAGCGCCGCAAGGGCGGGCAGGGAACCTGTCACGATCCAGCTGCCTTTCTTGCCAGGCAGAACGGGAAGCACCTCGTCCCGGCTCCAGACGGAAGGGCGGAACCGCGGATTGATGAGGCAAACCCGAAGCTTGCGCGGCAAAGGCATATTCGAAGTGTCCATCGAGTATAAGCCTGTGAGTGAGCGATTCAGTGACATGATGTTTCGCGCAGATTATAGAGTGATATACAAGCCAGCCGACGCCTTCTATTGCCAATTAGACGAGGTATTCCAATTGCCCGACAGTGGTCCATACGACGCGCTGGTCGCCCACTACGAGGCGTGTCTTGCACGTCATGGCGATACGCCCCAGGGAGTCGACTGGCCGGATGCCGGGGGGGCAGCGACACGTTACCGCATAATGGCCGAGGCGATGCGTGAGCGCGACCGGGTCGATGTGCTGGACTTCGGCTGCGGCGCCGGCCATTTCCTCGACTATTTGCGCCAATCCGACGATCGCAAACTGCGATATCGGGGGCTCGATCTGTCCGCACGGTTCATTGACCTGTGCCGGCGCAAATATCCCGGCGTGACCTTTGACTGTATGGACGTGATGCAGAATGAGGTGGTTGTGCCCGAGGCCGACTACATCATCATGAACGGGGTCTTCACGGAGCGTTGTGGCGTCGCCTACGAGACGATGTTCGACACCATGACCCGGTTGATCGCAAGGGTGTTCCCGCATGCCCGCAAGGGAATGGCCTTCAACCTGATGTCGAAGCACGTCGACTGGGAACGCGAGGACCTTTTTCACGTACCTTATGATCGGATAAGCCACTTCGTCGTCGGTCAATTGTCGCGTCATCACCTCATTCGCGCCGACTACGGGCTCTACGAGTACACGGTTTACGTCTACAAGGCTGCCGCGTAGCCGACGATCCGCGGATTTCCGGCTTGCGGGTCAAGAATATAATGGGCATAGGCGCGGGGGCGGCATGGCGGACGTGGTTATTTTTGGGATGGGCCAGATCGCCGAGGTCGCGTGGGCCTACCTCGACAGGTTCGGAGAGGATCGCGTCGTCGGTTTTACTGTCGACGAAGACTTCCTCACACAAACCGAGTTCAAAGGTCTTCCCGTGGTCGCCTGGGAAAAGCTTGAGGATCGATTCCCGCCTGAAACCGTCAAGCTGCTTGGTCCGCTCAGCTACCAGAACCTCAACGAGTTCCGCCGTGATCGGCATAAGCAGGGCCGGGCGCGCGGGTACAGCTTCACGCGCTTCATCCACCCCTCTACGCACAATATGGCGGACACGGTTGGTGAAAACTGCTTCATTCTCGAGAATTGCACGCTGCAGCCGTTTGTCCGCCTCGGCGAAGGCATCATGATGTGGAGCGGTAGCCATGTCGGTCATCACTCCATCGTCGAGGATTTCTGCTTCGTCTCGTCGCAGGTGGGGCTGGCGAGCGGTGTCCATATCGGCACGTGCAGCCTGATCGGCGGCCAGGTCGGCATCGACAACGGCATCACGATCGGTGCCGGAAGCTATATCGAGTCCCGTTGCATGATCCGGCGCGATGTGCCCGCCAACAGTGTAGTGCGTCATCCCTCGGACTTGCCGAAGCCCTATTCCAGCGCCCGTATCAAGTCGATGAAGTTCCGCTGATGCCTGGCCGTCAGAGGAAATGGACCCGGCAGGGGTTGCTGGTGCCCATAAAGGCAGGGCACGGGTGGTGGGGCAGCTACGCGCAGGTTCCGACGGTCCTCGCCCTTTCGCCTCGGCTTTGGCGCATCTATTTCGCCGGGCGCAATAGCGCCAACCGGTCATCCATCCTGGCCGTTGATGTCGACCCGCAAGACGGCATGCGTGTGTTGGGTGAGTATTTCGACCCGATCATGGAGCCGGGCCTGCCAGGCACTTTCGATTGCTCGGGGCTGGGGCCCTCCTGCGCGGTGATGATCGGTGGGCGCGTGCATCTGTATTATTCGGGCATCTACCCACGTAGCGATGTCAGCTTTCAGATCGCCATCGGGCTCGCCACCAGCGATGATGGGCTGAATTTCGAGAGAGCATTTGCGGGGCCGGTCCGCAGTATCGGTCCGGCAGATCCCTATTTCGTGTCAACGCCCTTCGTTGGTGCGATCAAGGGCGGCTATCGCATGTGGTATGCGAGCGGCACCGGTTGGGTGGAGACTAGAGGTGTCCGGGAGCCTGACTATGTGCTCCGCAGCTGTGTTTCGAGGGACGGAATTCTGTGGGAAACAGGCTCGGTCCCGGTCCTAGGTGACGACCTCGGGGACGGGAACAGCCAGACGCGTCCCTGGGTCACGCATGAGGCTGGCGGTATACGGCTGTGGTACAGCCGCCGCGGGCGGGACTTTCGCGATGGTGGCAATGAAGCCTACCGCCTTTTTTCCCGCCTGATAGATGTCCGGGATGGCATGGCTGGCGAGGCGGAACCTGTGATCTTCAGCAATCCGCCGGCGGCCGGCGACTTCGACAGTTGGATGCAGGCCTATTGTTGCGTCATGCGACGGGCTTCCGGTGAAGTGATGTTCTACAACGGCAACGGGTTCGGCGAGGCCGGCATCGGCTGGGCGACTCGCGATTTGACATGACGGGGACCGGCATGACTTTCGAATTTCGCATCCCGATCCTGCCGGAGCCGGAATTTTTCTCAAACGTCAAGCTGGCAGCTTTGTCGTTGGCCAAGCTCGGCGGCGTCTATGCGGCCGCCCCCATTGTGGTCTCTGTTGGCGGGCATGCCGACATCGACGAACTCCATGCCGCCAACACCTGGTCCTCGGCCTTCCCGGTAACGTGGCGCCCCGTGCCGCGTGCTATCAGCGACCGGGGTTTCTCCTCGGGCTTTGACCGCTATGCCGAGGCGCCGCGCGGCGATGTCATCATCCTCGCCGATGCCGACGCCTGCCTGATGCGGCCGATCGACGAGCTTTTGCAACGCATGCGCGACGCTGATCGGCCGAGTGTTGCCGGCCTACCGGCGCATTTCTCGCCATTTTCGAGAGATGGCTCGGAAAACAACGCTGCATGGCGTCGGCTTCTTGAGACGCTCGGCTTTGCAGATACGCCTCTCAACTGGCGATATTCCGAGTCGTCGGATGGCGCCTTCGGCGGGTGCCCCGCCTATATCAACTATGGCTTCGTCGTCTTCAACAAAAGCGCTTTCAGCGCCATTCAGCCACTGATCCGCCCGCTTACCGCGCGCGTACTGGATTATTTGAAGGATCAGCCCTCGATCTTCTTTTCCGGCCAGATCGCGCTGTCGCTGGCCATCCTGACGGTCGGGGCCGATGCGTTGCCTCTCGGGCCGGAATACAATTGTCCAAACTCCGACGAGATGCTGGCGCACGGGCTGCGCGACCCGGCGGATATCCGGGTGCTGCATTATCTTCGCCGCGAGCAGTTCGATCGCCACAGCTTCCTGTGCAACCGCGACGAATTCGACGCCTTCTGTGGCAAGTCGTTCGCATCGCCGGTCCTTCAAGCGTTCCAGCAGCACGTTCGAAGCTTGCCTCATTGCTTCTATGGCGAAGGCAAGACGCAGTGACGGGCAAGCTCACCATTGCTGTCATGCAGCCATATTTCTTCCCGCATGCGGGCTATTTTCGCCTGATGGCTGCGAGCGACGTCTTCGTTGTTTTCGACGATGTCCAGTTCCCGCGCCGGGGACGGGTGCATCGTTGCGAAATGACACCGGGCCGCTGGCTGACATTGCCGCTCGCGCCTATGCCGTTCAATACACAGATAAAGGATCTGCGCTGGGCGGACGGCGCCCGAACCGCTCTGGACAAGCGCCTGGCCGCTTTCGGCCTGCCGGGCCAGGCGACAACGCCGGCCGCGGAGCGGATCAGCCGCCATCTGACCGGGCCGCTTGGCGACGTGACAAGCTTTCTCGAGAACGGTCTTCGGCTCGTCGCCGACGCGCTCGAACTCAAAGCAAACATCTTGCGCAGTTCCAGCCTCGGCGTTGATCCCGCCTTGCGAGGGCAAGCGCGCATTATCGGCATCGTTCGAGCGCTCGGCGGACAGCGCTACATCAACGCTGCCGGTGGGCGCCACCTTTATGCCACCGAGAACTTCCAGCAGGCGGGCATCGATCTGCAGTTTCTCGTGCCCTACGCAGGGAGGTTCCCCCACATCCTGCCTGCCTTTTTTGGCAATAACCTCGCCGACCTTCGCGACGATGTTCGAAACACGTGCCAATGGGGGCCGTGAGCAATTGCCGATCACTTGGCAGCTATTTTAGGACTGCGACGATCAGACCTTGGCGACGATCTTCATGAAGGCCGGCATGTCGTCGCCGAAGCCGACGGTGCCGTCATTGTCTTCACCGCGGTTGTTGCCGCGGGCAGGGCGGCTGTTGCTGGCGCGCTGCGGCCTTGTGTCGCCGCGTTCCGGGGCGCGGTTCTCGTTGTTGCGATCGGAGACCTTGCGGTCGGTGTTTTCGGAGCGGATCGCTTCCTTGCGCTGATGCCGTTCGCCGATGTCGGCGACCGCGGCCTCGGCTACCACCGGCTGTTCCTCGCGCGCGGCATCTGCCGCCGGCGCGTCGTCGCTGCGCTTGGCATGGCGTTCGCGCGGCTTGCGCTCGCCACCGTCCTTGCGATCATGGGGCTTGCGGTCCTCGTCCTTGCGGCCGGCGCGGCGCGGAGCGCCACGGCCACGGCGGGGCGCTTCGTCCTCGCCGCCTTCGCTGGCGACCACGGTCGACAGGTCGCCGTCATGCCACTCGATCTTGTTGCCGATCAGCCGCTCGATGGCGTCGATGTATTTGGTGTCGGACTTGGTGGCGATGGTGAAGGATTTGCCCGAGCGTCCGGCGCGGCCGGTGCGGCCGATGCGGTGGACATAGTCTTCGGCGTGGATCGGCACGTCGTAGTTGAAGACGTGGCTGACGTCCGGAATGTCGAGGCCGCGCGCGGCGACGTCGGACGCCACGAGATAGCGCAATTTGCCATCGCGGAAATTGGCCAGCATCTGCATGCGGGCGCGCTGGTCCATGTCGCCATGCAGGGCGCCAGCGTCGAAGTCATACTTCAACAGCGAGCGGAACAGCTCCGCTACCTCGACCTTGCGGTTGCAGAAAATGATAGCGTTCTTCAGCTCGGCGTCTTCGGCCTTTATCAGATTGCGTAGCGTCTCGCGCTTGTCCCACGGCTTGGAGCCGGACTTGACCAGGCGCTGGATGATGTTGGTGGCAGCGGATGCCGCCTTGGACACCTCGACGCGCACCGGCGCATGCAGGAATTTCTCGGTGAGCTTGGTGATCTCCGGCGGCATGGTCGCTGAGAAGAACAGCGTCTGCCTGGTGAACGGGATCATCTCGCAGATGCGCTCGATGTCCGGGATGAAGCCCATGTCCAGCATGCGGTCGGCCTCGTCGATGACGAGGATCTCGACGCCGTTGAGCAACAGCTTGCCGCGCTCGCGGTGATCGAGCAGACGGCCGGGCGTGGCGATCAGCACGTCGGCGCCGCGCTCCAGCTTCTTGTCCTGCTCGTCGAAGGAGACGCCGCCGATCAGCAGCGCGATGTTGAGCTTGTGGTTCTTGCCGTATCTGATGAAATTCTCTTCGACCTGCGCGGCGAGCTCGCGCGTCGGCTCGAGGATCAGCGTGCGCGGCATGCGGGCACGGGCCCTGCCTTTTTCGAGGCGGGTCAGCATCGGCAGCACGAAGGAAGCCGTCTTGCCGGTGCCGGTCTGTGCTATGCCCAGAATATCCTTGCCGAGCAAGGCATGCGGGATCGCGCCAGCCTGGATCGGCGTCGGCACGGTGTAGCCCGCATCGGTGACTGCGGAAAGGACCTTGGGCGACAGGCCGAGGTCTGAAAAGGTCAACGCTTCTAGAGCGGTCGTGGTGTCTGAGGACAAGAGTTGCTGTCTTTGGCTGGTTCGGGGAAGCGCAACGGCATCCGTCGCGGCAAGCACAGCGTGCCTGCAAGATTGGTATTGCGATTAGGCGCAAGCCCGCGATTTGTCAACAGAAACGGGCGGGATTGGCACGATTGTGAAAACGTAAGCTTAATCGCGACGCTTAATTAGGTAGTCACTCTTTGCGCCGGCTCAATAGCGAAACTGCTCGGCGAGAATGCGTTCGTTCCACGAATGGTTGGGATCAAACAGCAGCGTTGCCGTCGCAGTCGGCGATTCGCGGACCGTTACGGAAGCCACCGCCTTGACCTCGGTGTGGTCGGCGGCGGTGTTCACCGGGCGCTTTTCCGACTCCAGAATATCGAAGCGTACGGTCGCCTTGTTTGACAACAAGGCACCCCGCCAACGGCGCGGCCGGAACGGGCTGACCGGGGTCAGCGCGAGCAACGGTGCATCCAGCGGCAGGATCGGCCCGTGCGCCGAAAGATTGTACGCGGTGGAGCCGGCCGGCGTCGCGATCATCACGCCGTCGCAGTTCAGTTCCTCGATGCGGACCTGCTCGTCGACGGTGATGCGGATCTTTGCCGTCTGGTAGGACTGACGCCACAGCGCCACCTCGTTGATGGCGAGTGCCGAAACCGTCTCGCCCTCACGCGTCAACGCCAGCATTTCCAGCGGGCGGATCGTTTCGGCGACGGCGGCCGCGATGCGCTCGGTGAGGCCCCCGACGCGGTACTCGTTCATCAGGAAGCCGATGGTGCCACGGTTCATGCCGTAGACCTTCTTTCCCGTGCTCATGGTGTCGCGCAAGGTCTGCAGCAGGAAGCCGTCGCCACCCAGCGCCACCACCACCTGGGCGTCGTCGAAGGATGCCTGGCCATAGCGGGCCGACAGGCTCTCCATCGCCGCCTTGGCATCGGCAGTGTCGGAGGAGACGAAGGCGAGATTGGCTTTGCTCATGACATTCCGATGGCGGTCGGCCGATGGCGGTCGGCGGCGGTTGCGTGGGGTAGCATGGGCAAGCGCATCTGCAAAGGGAGGCATCGTCCGGCGCAGTTGCGGCCGCGGCGAAACGAAATCGGCGGCTCGCGCTTCATGTCGCCGGAACGGCGAATGTGATGGTTAAGAGCGAGCTTAAACACTCGTAAAGCCTGATCGATCATGTTAGCCGACAGAGGATGGGTGGCTGGGGGGCTAGCCAGTCGAGACCTGTCTATTGCCGGTGACACGCCTGATTATCGTCTTCCTTGTGATGGGAAGTTTCGCCCTTCTCTTTGCGGAGCTTGTGCGGCAGTCCGAAGACATGAGCTCCAGGCCGATGGCCTCACGCTGCGGCGGCGCCGGCGTGCCATGCCCCCAAAACGCGTTGTAGGCTGAAGCCAATCTGCCAACGACGATCCGTCGCCTACTGCGCGACAATCCTCAGGTTGGCGTTGCCGTAGAATGTGTAGGCGAGATAGGTCGGATCGCCGGTCTGGTAGAATTCTCTGCGGACATCCTGCAGGATCTCGGCCAGATAGACCGGCCCGTCCTTGATCCGCGTGCTGATGCCGCCATAGAAATCGGTCGAGAAGGCCGCTGCCGCGCGGTCGGTCAGTGGCCACATGCCGCCGATGAAGCCGGAAGCGCCGCCCGCCAGCACCGCCGGACCCCAGCCCTGCACGAAGCCGCCGAGCATCTGCGAACGGCCGGTGTCGCAGGCGTTGAAAAAGTAGAACGGATTGCCCTTGCCATGCGCGGCCGCGACCAGCGCGGCCCATGTATCCGGGTCGAGCGACTGATCGACGAGATCGATAGCAAAGACCGGCCGGCCGCTGCTCGGCTGGTTGACCTCGCCATGGCCGGAGAAATGAATGAAACCGGTCGAGACTTCGCCGACCAGTTTCTCGAAAGAGATGAAATCGCCATCGAAGCGGCGGTAGCCGGCAAGCTTGCTCAGTGCCGCGATCTCGTCCTGCTGAAAGCGCAGCGAGCGCTTGTCGAGATAGGAGGGCGCGACGGCCGCGACGCCGGTGAAGGTCATGCGGTCGAGCGGGTTGTCGACCTGTGAGGCACTGCTGCGCGGAGCCCAGCGGGCCAGCCGGTAGCCCATGCCGAGAAAACCGTCGGCTATAGCGCCGTCGACGCTGCGCGGGCGGATCAATTCCCAGGGCAGCGTCGGGCTGTTCGAGGTGATCTGGATCGAATGCAGTTCGCCTTTGCCGCGCAGCGACCAGAACACGTCCTTGAACGCTTTCGGCACATAGTCGCGGTAGAGCGCATCGCCAAAACCTTCGGTGGCGAGCGTGACAAAGCGCTTTTGCGTCCCCGGATCGCTGCTTGCGGCAGGCTGCTGCAGCGAAACGGCCCCGCGCAAGCTCAGGCCGAGCTGCAGCAGGCGGCGGTATTCGGAGTCCAGCCATGCCGCCATCTCAGGTGACGTCGAGAACGTATCGGTCACCGGACCGGCCAGATGCGGCGAATGGATGATGATCTGCCCCGAACCCAGCCCGCTCGGATCGTCATAGAGGATGGTCACATCGAGATCGGGGACGTCATCGCCGTCTGCGCCGCCGAGCGTCACATTGCCAGGTACCGCCGGCTGCGGCGCCGCTGCGGCCAGCATCAGCATGGCAGGTGCTGCGGAGCGTTCGGCTGTGGCGCTCAGAGCGGCTGCCTCGACAGGCGCGGTGCGGCGAATGATAACCGACCGCGATGCCGATCCCAGGAACCTCCCGGCGCTGTAGATGCGCGCGATGAACTGGGCCGGCTTGCTGTCCTTGGCGATCGGCCGCGCCTTGACGTCGAAGCGGACGAAGTCGCTGTCGCCCTGGCGGTAGAGCGTCGTCCGTCGGCTCCATTTGCCGCCGTCAGCGAGATCGAAGCCGGAGGCGAACAGATCGATATCGATCGGCCATTGCTCGGTTCCCGCCGGCATCGCCATGGCCAGGGCGCCATCTTCCGTCACCGACGAGCCCGGCGCTGCCTTCACCTTCACTTCGGGCGTGAATTGCGCTTCGGTAAGGGCGATCGAAACGGTCACCGTCTCGCCGGCGACAATCTCATCCGGCGCATCGATGGTTGGATGGCGCACCACCTCGACAGCGCCCGTCTCGGGTTGTGGAAGGGCGCCGCCGGAAGGAGGGCTTTGCGCCTGGTCGATGGGCGGCGGCGCTGGTTTCGGTGGCGCCTGCGCCTCCGGCGGACTTTCGGCGCCGGTCGCGGGTGGCGGGGCCGATGTCATGCCGTCCTCAGGGGGGATCCCTGCCTTATCGGGGGGCGGTTCGGCGCCGGTGGCTCCGCCATCCTGCGGATAGGTCCCGCCGAGATTGTTCTGGGCAGCGGCCGCAGCTGCGTCTTCAAGACGTTGCTTTTCCTCTTCGTATCGTTGCCGAGCCTGCTCTTCCTGCAATTGGCGCTGCTGTTCCTGGCGTTTGTATTCCTCGTAGAGCGCCGCCTCCTTGGCGCTGTCGCCCATCGCGGCATCGGGACTGCCGGAGCCCGGTGCAACGTCCATGGGGTAGGGCTCCTGACCGCTGCCATCGGCGTAGTCGCTGCCATCAGGCTCCCAACCGCCACTCCCGGAGATGTAGCCGCCGCTCGCCATCGCCGGCGGTGCCGGTTCCGGCACAAGCGGCAGCGCCGGTGCCGCGCCGGCCACCTGGTCCGGCGTCAGCACAAAGGCAGCGTCTGCCGAGCGGCCATATGCCATCCATGGCCACTGGGCGCCTGACGTTTTGTCGATAGTGGTTTGCCTGACCGAGGCGAGGATGATGGCTATGTCCGCGCCGCGCTTGACCAGCGCAGCGGTGAGCGCATCGGCAAATACGGTGACGGGGCGGGCTTCGTCCAGTGCAACGGTTCCGGGTTTGGCCGACAGAGCGACGATGGCGTGGGTGAGGGGATCGACCGCCGCCAGACCCTGCATCACGCCGGAAGTAGGGTTGTGGCCATCGCCGGGATTGTCGAGCAGAACCACCTTCAATGTCGGGGTTGCCTCGAGCGCCTGCATGAACAGATCGAGGGGCAATGCCGTCTGGTCGACCGTTTCCTTTGAATCGATCCGGGTGCCGCGCGTCAGTAAATAGTTCCTGCCGTTGGCCTGCGCGGTGTGGCCGACATAGTAGAAGATGCCGACGGAGTCCGGATTGGCCAGGGATTGGGCGAAATCATGCATGGCGCGCGCGACATCGGCGCGGTCGCCATCCGACACCTGCCGGACGGTGAAGCCAAGCGATCGTAGTGTCGCTGCAACGAGTTCGGCACTGAGGTAGGCGTTGGCGATTGCCGGTGAGCCCTCAGAGGCCGGATTGGCGACAACCAGCGCTATCCGCTCTTCGCCGCGCGCAGCGGAGAAGAGCGCCATGGTCATCAGCAGCACGACCGCCAGAAAAAGGCGCATGACCGTGATCCAAGCCCTGCAGGCTGCGGCGCTCACGCCACGGCTTGCCCCAATTCATCAATGGCCCAACCTTGACCATATCATGTCGGCTTCGCCGGCGCACTGCCGGTGCCGATCATGCAGTTGTGTCGCTAAAAGATATTGACTGTATGTTTAGTAATTAATACCGTTGCCCGACATACCGAGTTGGTCAGCCGGCATTCGCCGGTGAATGATCACCAGGACGAAGGGAACTTAGGGACTCGAGGCGCAATCCCGCCGGTCCCAACAATGGGAGACACAAGCATGCAGTTGAAATCGACCGCGACGGCGCTCGGCCTGTCGCTGCTGGCGATGACCGGCATTGCCCGCGCCGAGGGCGAACTCCAAATCTACAATTGGGGCAACTACACCAGCCCGGACCTGATCAAGAAGTTCGAGGAAACCTACAAGGTCAAGGTTACCGTCACCGACTACGATTCCAACGATACGGCTCTGGCCAAGGTCCGCCAGGGCGCTTCCGGCTATGACATCGTCGTTCCATCGGCCAGCGTGATGCCGATCTGGATCAGCGAAGGCCTGCTCTTGGAAACCGATCCCAACACGATGGAGAACTTTAGAAACGTCGATCCGAGATGGGTCGACGTGCCGTTCGACCCCGGCCGCAAATATTCGGTGCCGTGGCAATGGGGCACGACCGGCATCTCGGTCAACAAATCGGTCTATGCGGGCGATCCGAACACCTCGGCGATTTTCCTCGATCCGCCGCCGGAACTCGTCGGCAAGATCAATGTCGTGCCCGAAATGGGAGACATCATGTTCCTCGCCATTGCCTATGAGGGCGGTAAGTACTGCACCGACGACAAGGTGCTTTTGAAAAAGGTGCATGACAAGCTCATCGAGGCGAAAGCGAAATGGCTGTCGCTCGACTATGCGGCCGTCGACGGTCTCGGCAGGGGTGACATTGCCGCCGGCGTCAACTGGAACGGCATATCGCTGCGCGAGCGGCTGGAGAACGACAAGATCGTCTACGGCTATCCCAAGGAGGGCTTTCCAATCTGGATGGACAATGTCGCGGTGCTCAAGGATGCCAAGAACGTCGAGAACGCCAAGCTCTTCCAGAATTTCATCATGGACCCCAGGAATGCAGCGATGATCTCGGCCTTCGCGCACTACGCCAATGGCATCAAGGGCTCCGAGCCCTTCCTGCCGGCCGATATGAAGGGCGCGCCCGAAGTGGATGTTCCGGCCGAATTTGCCGACAAGGGCCAATTCATGTCGGCCTGTCCCGCAGACGTCCAGGCGCTCTACACCAGGATCTGGACCGATCTGCAGAAATAGCAGCGCCGCCGGCCGAAGCTGACCAACATCGGGCCGCGCATCGCGGCTCGGCCATCCCCAATGCCAGATGCCGTAAAGCCGCCGCGGGAGATTTTTTATGTCCGATCTCGACCTTTGCTACATGCCGGCCAGCGAGGCGTTGCGGCTGTTCAAGGCGAAGAAACTGTCGCCTCTGGAACTGATGCAGGCCACCATCCGCCGCGCCGAGGCAACCAAGGCGACGATCAACTGCCTCACCTTCACGCATTTCGACGAGGCGATGGATCTCGCCGGAAAAGCCGAGGCGAAATACGCCAGAGGCGCCAGGACCGGCGCGCTCGAGGGCCTGCCGATCGGCATCAAGGATGAGAGCTACATCAAGGGCAAGCCGACCTCGCATGGCTCGCTGCTGTCGAAGGATGCCATTGGCGGCCATACCTCGACGATGAACGAGCGTGTCATGAAGGCGGGTGGTATCGTGCACGCCCGCACCGCGACGCCCGAATTCAGCTGCGCCGGCTATACCTGGTCGAAGCGCTGGGGCGTCACGCGCAACCCCTGGAATCCGGATTTTACGCCGGGCGGCTCGTCGGGTGGTTCGGCGGCAACGCTGGCGTCGGGCACATCGTCGATCGCCACCGGCTCGGACATTGCAGGCTCAATCCGTATCCCTGCCTCGGCCTGCGGCCTCGTCGGCTTCAAGCCGCCTTACGGCCGCAATCCCGATGAGCCGCCGTTCAATCTCGATTTCTACTGCCACACCGGGCCGCTGGCCCGAAACGTCGGGGATGCGATCCTGCTGCAGAATGTCATGGCCGGACCGAGCCCGCTCGACATCGCCACGCTGCGCCCGAAACTGCGCCTGCCGCTCGACTACAAGCCGATCAAAGGCTGGAAGATCGCTTTCTCCATGGATCTCGGGTCCTTCGAGGTCGATGCGGACGTGCGCAAAAACACGCTCTCCGCCTGCGATGTGTTCCGCTCGCTCGGCGCCACTGTCGAGGAGGTGGACCTCGGCTGGGGCGGCGAGGTGCTCAAGGCCGGCATGGCCTATCTCGAACATCTCTTCGGCGCCTCGCTGTCGCCGCTGCTCGCCAAGCACGGCAAGGACATGACCAGCTATGCCAGGCAGTTTGCGCAGGACGGCCAGAAGTCGAAGGCCACGGACTTTGTCGCAACTTTGGACGTGGCGGCCAGGATGTACCAGACGCTGGGGCCGTTGCTGGAAAAATACGATGTGCTGATCTGCCCGACCAATGCGCTTCCCGCAGTGCCGGCGGAATTCGATCAGACCAAAGGCAAGGTCGAGATCAATGGACGAGAGGTGAACCCGTCGCTGGGCTGGGTGATGACGACGCCGTTCAACATGCTGAGCCGATGCCCGGTTCTGTCCGTGCCGTCGGGCCGCGCCGCCAATGGCGTGCCCACCGGCATCCAGATTGTCGGCCGCACCTATAGCGACGCCGACGTGTTCCGGGCGGGTATGGCCTATGAGACGGCTCGGGGTCAGTGGTACACGAACGCCGGGACACGCCCAGCGCTGTGAGTCCACAGGGCTCCGGCATGCCAAAGCAGCGGCGGGACGTTTCGGCCGCCGGGGAAAGGCCTGACGACAATGGCGCAACGCAAAGCCACCGCGGATGCGGGAAGAAGCAAGACGGCCAAGGGTGCGGCAAACGACGCTGCGCCCAAGGACCGCCGGCGCGAGCGCGGCGAAGCGAGCGTCCAGCGCATCATCGACGCCACCATCGAGCTCATCGCGGAGGAGGGGCTGGCCAGCGTCACCATGCAGCGCATTGCCGGGCATGTCGGCTCGTCCAACGCACTGGTCGTGTTTCATTTTCGCAGCAAGGAGAACCTGTTTCGGGCCGTCCTGCACTATCTCAGCGACCAATATGACGCGCTGTGGCTGACGCTGGTGCGGGCGCCCGGCCTGTCGCCGGTGGAGCGGGTGTTGGGCGCGGTCGATTGCGCGCAGCGCTTTGCCCGGCAGCATCCAAAATGGGTTTCGGTCTTCGTCGTCTTTTCCAGCGACCGCAAGAGCATGCAGATCTACAATGAAATCGGCCTGCCGAGCGATCTCGCCTACACGGCCGAAGCGCGCGAACTGCTGATCGAGATTTCGCGCAGCGGCGGTTACACCGGCGTCGACATAGACACGCTGTCGGAGAGCCTGAATTATCTGGTTCACGGCGCCTGGTATTGGGACCATCTCAACCCGTCCAGCCGCGACACCGACGTGCTGCGCAAGACCATGCTGCTCCTGCTGCACCAGGCCTTTCCGCGGCATTTTTGACTTGGGGTGAGATGCGGCCATTGCGAGCGACGGAAAGCGTCCTCTGCAAACCTAAACCCGAAAATCTCTACGATGCCTTGATCTCTGTAAAAATGCTTGAACAATCCAGAGGTGCGATTTAAACAACCTAAGGATGCATTCGAGGGTGGGTAGATGTGGCATTGGCTGATACTTCTGTTGCTGATTGGTGTGCCGGTTTTCTTCGCCGTCCGGTCGTCGCGCAAATCCTCACAGAGCCCAGATGACCTCGTGGGGTTCGGCGGCTGGCTGTTCCTGCTGGCGATCAGTCTGTCCCTTTCGCCGTTGCGCACACTTGTCGATATGGCCAGTCTGGTCAAAACCTACCAACAGCTTGTTACAGTGCCCAACGGGGCCTTGGCCATCTATGGCGAGGCAGCCCTCAATCTGGCATTTCTGGTGCTTCAGCTGGTCGTGCTTGTTTCGATGCTGCGGCGAAGCCACCGCTTCCCGCAGCTGTTCATATGTCTGTGGTTTGCGATCCCTCTCTTGTTCATACTGGACGCAGTTTGGATATCGATTGTGCTTGGTGTCCCGGTAAACCGTTTGCTTGCCGGAGGGGCTCTGGTTACACCTTTGGCATCCTTCATAGTCACAGGGATCTGGGCCGCCTATGTATACAGGTCGGTCAGGGTGAGAAACACGTTCGGCGATACGGCGGCCATACAGGCCGCGACATTTTCCTAGAAGGTCCGACGGCTGCGAGTTGGCCTGATGTCGTGCTGCCAGCTCCGCCGAATAGAACCGTCGGCAGTCCTCCTTCGTCTAACGAGCTTTGGGTGGCCTGCCACCCGAAGCTCGAAGAGCGAAGGGGTGGTGCCCCCGGACGGAATCGAACCGCCGACCTTCGGTTTACAAAACCGCTGCTCTACCAGCTGAGCTACAAGGGCACGGCGCTCCGGTTAGCATATTTGGTGCGCCAGTAAAGACAAAACTCCGTTTTCGATCGCTGATGGACGCCGCCGAGGTGGGCGGGCCGCCATGCTGAAAACCGCCAATGCGATCCCTACCTATCTCTCAGGTGCAAACGCATCGAACGGGGTGTCGCATGATCAGACTTGTCATCATCCTGCCGCTTGTCGTCATTGCCTGGCTGCTTGCGGTGAAGCTCATCAGGGACGTGAAGGCCGCCAATGTCGACTGGACCGGCATCGCCGCCATCGTCGGTTTTATCGCGATGGCGTTTTGGCTGCGGCATGTGACTGGGATGGGATGAATGGTGAATGGGCAAACGCCTTTCGGACCATTGACTATTCACAATTCACCCAAAGCCTTCGAACCTTTCACCACGTCACCGCAACTGATCTCCAGAGGCGAATGATCGCCTCGATCAAGGAGATCATCATGTTGAAGCGCACTCTTACTTCGGGCCTGGTCGCCATCTTCCTCGCCAACGGCGCGCTCGCCGGTACCGTCCAGTCGTCCTCCGCTCACGGCCATCATCACCACCATCACAAGCACCACGACAAGCCCTGGTGGTGGTGGAACCATCACCACAAGCATCATCACCACAAGCATCATCATCACCACGGGAAGGTGATCATCTTCCTTTGAGCGAGACGACCTGCCTCGCGGAAAGGGCGGCTTCAGCCGCCCTTTTTTGCGTTGAGCTCTCGATCGATCAGATCATGGTTTCCATCGGCTGATTCCAGCCTTCAAGAAAATCCCAAATTTCTTTCGAACCTTTTTCCGCGCCGAAACGACAGATGATCAAGAGGCGGATGGATCGCCTCTCGCAACGAAACAAGGAGATCGTCATGTTCACGCGCAAAATCGCTTCTGCCCTCATCGCCAGCACCGTCGCCGCCACCTCGCTGGTTGGCACCGTCCAGCCGTCGGCCGCCCACAGCCATCACCACAACCGCGAAATCGGCATCGGCATCGCCGCCGGCGTCGGCGGGTTCGTGCTCGGCAGCCTGCTCAACCAGCAGCCCCGCACCGTCTATGTCGGCGACGAGGGTGGCTCCTGGCACGTCCGCCGCTGCGCCAACCGCTACGCCAGTTACGATCCGTACTCCGACACCTATGTCGGCTATGACGGCTACCGCCACTATTGCCGCCTTTAAGAGGAGGCACGCCCACACGGAAAAGGAGGGGCTGTACGCAGCCCCTCCTTCCTGATTTGAGCGCGCCGCGGTGCGGGCTACGGTTCGGAGATCGGCAATCCCGCTGCACGGCAGATGCGGGCAACACTCGCATTCTGCGATTGATCGCCCATGGCGATGAGTTCGAAGCTGCTTCCTTCATCCGGATAGATCTTGGCGGCGAACGGTTGGTCTGTTGTATGACCACCGGACGACGTCTTTGCAGCGACATGGCCGCAGACCAGGATTTCGCGGCGGCCGTCGAGCGTTCGCTCGCCGGCACGCATCGTCCCGAATTTGGCGGATACAGGATCCTGCAAATGCTGGCGAATGCCGATCGTGATTGTCTCCTCCAAAGCGAGCGAGATCGGAATCTCGCTGACTTGCTGGGAGACAGGGGCGGGTTCGGGCGCCGTCGCCACGCATCCGCACAGTGAAGCGGCGAGCAAAAGCTGAAGCGTTCTCCGCATTATAATCGGAACCCGCCGATCATCCTCGTCACCTCAGCGGCGGCGTCGCGCACCAGCGGCCCGATCTCCTCCAGCCGCTCCATCGTCACCCGCACCGTCGGTCCGGAGACCGAGACACCGCCGATCGGCTCGCCGAACTCGTTGAAAATGGCGGCGGCCACGCAGCGCATGCCGGGATGCCGCTCCTCGTCGTCGACCGACCAGCCGCGGTGCTTGATGACAGCCAGGTCATGGGCCAGCGCCGAAATGTCGGACAGCGTCTTGTCGGTGAAGCGCTGCAGGCCCGACTTGCGCAGGATGGCGGCGACGCGTTCCGGCTCGAGCTGCGCCAGCACCGCCTTGCCGATGCCCGAGGCATGGAAGGAGCTGCGCGTGCCCGGGCGGAAGAAGGCGCGGATCGCCTGATGGGTCTCGACCTGGCTGACGAAAACGACGCAATCGTCCTCGGCGACGCCGAGATTGGCGGTTTCACCGGTCTTCTCCATCAATTCCTGCATGACCACGCGGGCCCGGTCGACAAGCTTGCGGCGGCGCAGGAAGGCGGCACCCATGCGGTAGGTCTCGACGCCGATCGACCACAGCTGGTCCGATGTATCGAATTCGACCATGCCGTGGTTCTGCAGCGTCGTCAGCATGCGATAGGCGGTGGACGCCGCAAGCTCGCTGCGCGCCGAAATCTCGCTCAGCGACAGGCCGCTGCCTTCGGCGACGATGGCCAGGATGCGCAAGGCCCGGTCGAGCGACTGTACAGAACCGGCCTCGGACGGACCGTTGAAAGCGCGCGGCCGGCCGCGCTGGCGTTTTTCGCTGGTTTCCATGGCGGCATTGTCGCCGGTTTCGCCGAAATCGCAATGAAAAACTTTTTCATCGATTTTGATGGCCGGATTTATGGAAAACGAAAAAGCCAGGGGAATCAGTGTATAGAAGCGGTTTTCTCGAAATGAAAAATTATTCTGAAAAAATTGAAAAATGAAAACGACACTGGCATTGTCAACCAACCAACAATCTTGAGGAGGCTGGACATGGCCAGGATGCGCGCTGTCGATGCAGCGGTTCTCGTTCTCGAAAAGGAAGGCGTTTCCTGCGGCTTCGGCGTGCCGGGCGCGGCGATCAATCCGTTCTATTCGGCGCTGAAGGCGAGGGGCTCGATCCGCCACATCCTGGCGCGCCATGTCGAGGCGGCCTCGCATATGGCCGAAGGCTACACGAGAGCCAAATCCGGCAATATCGGGCTGTGCATCGGCACCTCGGGCCCGGCCGGCACCGATATGATCACCGGGCTTTATTCGGCGGCGGCGGACTCCATCCCGATCCTGTGCATCACCGGTCAGGCGCCGCGGGCACGGCTCAACAAGGAGGATTTCCAGGCGGTCGATATCGCCGCCATAGCCGCACCCGTCGCCAAATGGGCGGTCACGGTCATGGAGCCCTATCTCGTGCCGATGGCGCTGCAGAAGGCATTTCACCTGATGCGCTCGTCGCGACCGGGCCCGGTGCTCATCGACCTGCCGGTCGACGTGCAATTGGCCGAGATCGAATTCGATATCGATGCCTATGAACCGCTGGTCCCGTTCAAGCCGGCAATGTCGCGCGCCCAGGCCGAAAAGGCCTTGGCGATGCTCAATGCCGCGGAAAAGCCGCTGATCGTCGCCGGCGGCGGCATCATCAACGCCGATGCGTCGGATCTGTTGATCGAATTCGCCGAGATAACGGGCGTGCCGGTCATCCCGACGCTAATGGGCTGGGGCGCGATCCCCGACGACCACCGGCTGATGGCCGGCATGTGCGGGCTTCAGACCTCGCATCGCTACGGCAATGCGACGATGTTGGAAGCCGATTTCGTCTTTGGCATCGGCAATCGCTGGGCCAACCGCCACACCGGTTCGGTCGATGTCTACACCAAGGGCAAGAAATTCATCCATGTCGACATCGAACCGACCCAGATCGGCCGGGTGTTCGCGCCGGATCTCGGCGTCGTCTCGGACGCCGGTGCGGCACTGAAGATGCTGCTCGACGTCGCCACCGAATGGAAGACGGCAGGAAAGCTGCGCGACTGGTCGGGCTGGGCGAAGGAATGCCAGACCCGCAAGAAGACGATGAAGCGCAAGACGCATTTCGAGCAGGTGCCGCTGAAGCCGCAGCGCGTCTATGAGGAGATGAACAAGGCGTTCGGCCGTGACACCACCTACGTCACCACGATCGGCCTCTCGCAGATCGCCGGGGCGCAGTTCCTGCATGTCTACAAGCCGCGCAACTGGATCAATTGCGGCCAGGCCGGCCCGCTCGGCTGGACGCTGCCGGCAGCGCTTGGCGTGCGCGCCGCCGATCCGGATCGCACCATCGTGGCGCTGTCGGGCGACTACGACTTCCAGTTCATGATCGAGGAACTGGCGGCCGGCGCACAGCACAAACTGCCGTATATCCATGTCGTCGTGAACAATGCCTATCTCGGCCTGATCCGCCAGGCGCAGCGCGGTTTTGCGATGGATTTCGAGGTGAGCCTGGCCTTCGAGAACGTCAACCGCGCCAACGATCCGGAGGCCGGCTACGGCGTCGACCATGTCGCGGTCGCAGAAGCGATGGGCTGCAAGGCGGTCCGGGTGCGCAAACCGGAAGAGTTCGCCGGCGCGTTCAAGGAAGCGCAGCGGCTGATGAAGGAATACCAGGTGCCGGTGGTGCTCGAATTCATCCTCGAGCGCGTCACCAACATTTCCATGGGCACGGAAATCGACAAGATCACCGAATTCGAGGACCTTGCCGAAAGCCATGAGGATGCGCCGACGGCGATTGTGTTGCTCGATTAGGCGCGCCGATATTCAGGTGAGACAGGCCTGCAAACGGCGCCTTCCTGCGCTTCCGGTGCTCACGTACAGAAAGTACGTTCCGCTCCGGTTCTCGAAAGTCACCGTTTTCGACTCTGCCTGACCTGAATCTCAACACGCCTAGGGCCAAGCAGAAGAAGGAGAAAAAGAATGCCGCGTTTTTCAGCCAATCTGTCGATGCTCTTTGGCGAGCATGAGTTCCTCGATCGCTTCGATGCCGCAGCCCGCGCCGGCTTCAAGGGCGTCGAATATATCGGCCCCTATGATCATACGCCTGACGTGGTCGCGGCCCGGCTGAAGAAGAACGGCCTGACACAGGTGCTGTTCAACCTCCCGGCCGGCGACTGGGGCAAGGGCGAGCGCGGCATCGCGGTTTTGCCCGACCGCGCGCCGGAATTCCGGCAAGGCATCGCCAAGGCGATCAGCTATGCCCATGCGCTCGGCTGCGAGCAGGTCAATTGCCTCGCCGGCATCGCGCCGCAGGGCGTGGATCGTTCGGTGCTGGAAAATACCTTTGCCGAAAACCTGGCGTTTGCAGCCGAGAAACTGGAGCAGGCCGGCATCCGGCTTTTGATCGAGCCGATCAACACGCGCGACATACCGGGTTTTTTCCTGAACTATTCGGAGCAGGCGCTGGCGCTGATCGAGCGCGTCGGCTCGAAGAACCTGTTCCTGCAATACGACATCTATCACATGCAGATCATGGAGGGGGATCTCGCCCGTACCATCGAGGCCAACCTCGGCCGCATCGCGCATATCCAGCTTGCGGACAATCCCGGCCGTCACGAGCCGGGGACGGGCGAGATCAATTATCCCTTCCTCTACGAGCATATCGACAGGATTGGTTATTCCGGCTGGGTCGGGGCGGAATACAAGCCGAAGGCGGGGACGGAGGCCGGGTTGGGGTGGTTCAGAGAGCTTAACGGGCAGGGGAGTGCTGCGGCTTAGCTGTTACGATTGAAGTCGCGTTCCTTCGCGCCCCCCCTCTGGCCTGCCGGCCATCTCCCCCACAGGTGGGGAGATCGGACGTCATCCCGGCTTTCGCCAATCCCCAACATTGCAGGGTGAGCGAGGCGCCGAAACTGCCAATCTCCCCACAAGTGGGGGAGATTGGCCGGCAGGCCAGAGGGGGGCGCGAAGGAACTCAGCCTCAACAAAGGAGACAACAATGGAAACCATCGGCTTCATCGGCCTCGGCATCATGGGCGCGCCGATGGCGGGGCATCTGCTCGATGCCGGCTACACCGTCGTCGCCAGCGACCACCGCTCGAAGCCGCCGGCCGATCTCGTCGCCAAGGGCTTGAGAAGCATCACCGGCCACGCGGCAGTGGCGAAGGCCGCGGATATCATCATCACCATGGTTCCCGACACCCCGCAGGTAGCCGAGGTGCTGTTCGGCGACAATGGTGTCGCTTCCGGCCTGAGCAAGGGCAAGCTGGTCATCGACATGAGCTCGATCTCGCCGATCGAGACCAAGACCTTTGCCAAAAAGATCAACGATCTCGGCTGCGACTATCTCGACGCGCCGGTCTCGGGCGGCGAGGTCGGCGCAAAGGCGGCGTCGCTGACCATCATGGTTGGCGGCGAGGACAAGGCGTTCGAGCGAGCCAAGCCCGTGTTCGAAAAGATGGGCAAGAACATCACGCTTGTCGGCCCGAACGGCGTCGGCCAGACCACCAAGGTTGCCAACCAGATCGTCGTGGCCCTGACCATCGAGGCGGTCGCCGAGGCGCTGGTCTTTGCCTCAAAAGCCGGCGCCGACCCCGCCAAGGTCCGGCAGGCGCTGATGGGCGGGCTGGCGGCATCGCGCATCCTCGAGGTGCATGGCGAGCGCATGATAAAGCGCACCTTCGCGCCGGGCTTCCGCATCGAACTGCACCAGAAGGATCTCAACCTGGCGCTGGAAGGCGCCAAGGCACTCGGTGTCTCGCTGCCCAATACGTCGACCACGCAGCAGCTGTTCAATTCCTGCGCCGCCAATGGCGGGGCGAAGGAGGATCATTCGGCGCTGGTTCGCGCGCTGGAGCGGATGGCGGGGCATGAAGTGGGTGAATAGTGAATGGTGAATAGTGAATGGTGAATGGTGACGGTAAGAACGCTTTCCCATTCACTATTTCACCATTCACCCTCCAAGGAATTTCCGTGCCGCATAAAGGCTCACCGCCGCCGCATTCGACACGTTGAGCGAGCGGATGGCGCCGGGCATGTCAAGGCGGGCGAGCGTGGTCACCGTCTCGCGCGTCTTCTGGCGCAGGCCCTTGCCTTCGGCGCCAAGCACCAGCGCGATCTTCTCGCCTGAAAAACCCGTTTCGAGTTCGGCCGGCCCGTCCGAATCGAGGCCGATGGTCTGGAAGCCGGCTTCGTGCAGCTGTTCCAGCGCGTCGGCGAGGTTCTTCACCTCGATCTGGTCGATATGTTCCAGCGCGCCGGAGGCGGATTTGGCCAGCACGCCGGATTCCTGCGGGCTGTGGCGGGCCGTGGTGATCAGCGCACCGGCGCCGAAGGCGACCGCCGAGCGCAGGATGGCGCCGACATTGTGCGGGTCGGTGACCTGGTCGAGCACCAGCACCAGTTTGGTATCGCCGAGCGCGTCAAGGCGCTTGGGCTTCAGCGGCTCGGCCTCGATCAGCACGCCCTGGTGGACGGCGTCCGAACCGGTGATCTTGTCGATGTCCTTCGGCTCGACCAGTTCGGCCTTGAACGGCAAAGCGGCGAGGTCGGCGATCGCCAGCCGCTCGGCGGCATTGCGCGTCACCAACATCTTTCTGATCCGCCGGCGCGGATTGTCGAGCGCGGCGCGCACCGTGTGCAGGCCATAAAGCCGCACCAGCCCGTCGGCGGCGTTCTCGCCCGGCGGCACCGGCTGGCGCGGCCGGAAGGCAGGCGCGCCGCCGGCCTTCTCGTCGCGATGAGCGCGACGCAGCTTGGCGTAGTGGGTGTCTTTGGCGGTCTTGGGCGTGTTGTCATTGCTCATGGCCGGCTTCTATAGCCGCGTCGCCGGGCTGTGGATACAGGCAGAAAGCCGGCTTGCCGGGCAGGCTGTCAAAATCAGCGCATTTTGCCTTGGGGTGCGGTTGACACCCACTGGCCTTGCCGCCATAAGGCGCTTCGCTGATTTCGGACAAAACCCTGGTTTCGACCTGATCGGCGAGAATGCCTCGTTGCAAGGCTTCGACGGCAGGCTGGAGAGGTGCCCGAGTGGTTAAAGGGGACGGACTGTAAATCCGTTAGCTTAGCTTACGTTGGTTCGAATCCAACCCTCTCCACCACTGCCAGCCCGCGAACCTTGAGGACGATGCGGGTATAGCTCAGTGGTAGAGCAGCAGCCTTCCAAGCTGAATATGCGGGTTCGATTCCCGCTACCCGCTCCAAACACTCATCAGATCTCTGCGAATATCTCCACGACGTTGCCGTCCGGATCGCGGAAGAACACTGTCCTGTGGCCCCATTCCTGGTCGGTGAGCGGCAGGACCGGCTGCACGCCCTTGGCCTGAAGCGCCTCGGCGCAGGCAGCGACCATCTCCGGCGCCACCCGGAATGCCAGCTGCAGCGACAGCGCATCCCGCTGCTGCGGCGTATCGTTGAACATCATGCCGAGGCTGGTCAAGGCCAGCGTGTTGGAGCCGACTCGGTAGTCGATCCAGCGTTCGCTAAGCTCGCGCTTCAGCTCAAATTCCATCACATCCCCGTAGAAGTGCCGCATGGCGGCCATGTCGCGGGCGAAGATGACGGTGTAGTCGATCTGACGGATTTTATTGAGCGCGTTCATTGTCGAAGTCCCGTGGCTGATGTTGCGATCGCTCCGCAACCTAGCTTTCCTTTAAAGGGGTACAAGACTATAGCTTATACTGGTATTGACGGTGACAGAATGACGTATGGCGGCCCACGGCACGACGAGCTAGCCCGCTTCCTGCGCGAGCGGCGGGACCGGTTGCCGCGGATCTATGGCGCCAATGGCCGCCGCCGGGCACCGGGCCTCAGGCGCGAAGAGGTCGCCGCCGAGGCGGGGATCAGCACCACCTGGTACACCTGGCTCGAGCAGGGACGGGAGGTGAACGCGTCGCCGCAGGTGCTTCGCTCGCTGGCGCGGGTGCTGAAGCTGAGCCGGTCGGAGCAGGCCTATCTCTTCCAATTGGCGCGGCCCGATCTCGATTGGCGAAACCGGCTCGGCGAGCAAGGCCTGCCCAGCGCGCCGCTGCTAAGCCTGCTCGACGGGCTGGCGCCGCACCCGGCATATGTCGTCAACCGCTACTGGCAGGTCGTCGCCTGGAACCACCCGGCGGCGGTGCTGCTCGGGGATTTCGAGACGGATGATGAGTGGTCCGGCAGCCTGCTCGCCCGGCTGTTTCTCGACCTGGAATGGCGGCAGCGCTTTGTCGACTGGCCGGAGGTTTCGCGCTCGGCGGTCGCGCAGTTCCGGCTTGCCACAGTCGCCATGCCTCGCGATCCGGTGCTGGCCGCGCTGCTTTCGTCACTGGAAGCGGCAAGCGAAGCGTTCGTCGCGTGCTGGAACAGCCGCGACATCGCCGAGCCACCGATCTGGCGGAAATCCATCCGGCACCCTGTCGCCGGCGCGATGTCGTTCGATTTCGCCACGCTGCAGCCGGGCGGCCGCGACAGTGATTTCTCGGTTTCCGTCTACACGCCGGTCGATGCGTCGACTGCCAGGCGGTTCGCCGCGCTGGTCGGAGCAACGCCCGACAGCCGCAAGGCGGTGCCGGGCGTGTTTGCGCGTGATGCAGGCGCAGAAGTCTAGCTGTTGAAAGCGGACGCGACCTGGTGTTGCTGCGGCACCTGTCCGTTCGGCGTCAGTCTGTCGACAATGCCGGGCAGGGCTGTGGACAATTGCTTGAGCAACTCCTGCTCGTCCAGTCCGGTCCTTTGCGCGATCTCTCGAATGACCTGCGGGCCGATCGCCTTGCCGAGATCATTGGCGTTGATCGGCTGGTTCTGTCCGGTGCCGACCCAGGAGTCAGCGACATTGCCTTGGCCGGCAGTCTTGAGCTTGTCGAGCAGTCCGCCCAGTCCGCCAAGCAGGCCGCCATCGCCTGAGGCCGTGGTTCCGGTGGGGGCTGGCGTTTGAGGCTGGGCGGGCTCGCCCGTCTCTTCGGCACTCGTCTGTTCGGCGCTTCTGCCGCTCAGCATCTTTCCCACCAGCAGCGCGCCGAGCGCGATCATCAGCGGTTTGGTGATGTTGCCGCCGGGTACGGCGTTGTCAAAAAGTCCCATAGGTCAATCCTCCATAACGGCCAAGCCCGTCCCGCCGGCTACAATGGAGCATGCGGGCGGAAATTCAAGTTGGCTTGAGCTTTTGACAATCATGTGACCATGATCGGCCGGCGGGGGAATGGAGAGGAAAAATGGGCATTATCAGCTGGATCATCCTCGGCGTCATCGCCGGCTTTATCGGCAGCAAGATCGTCAACAAGACCGGCCAGGGCCTGATCATGGATATCGTGCTCGGCATTGTCGGCGCCATCGTCGGAGGGCTGATCTTCAGCGCCTTTGGCGCCACGGGTGTGACCGGCCTCAACATCTGGAGCCTGATCGTCGCCATCATCGGCGCGGTGGTCGTGCTGTGGGCCTATCACCAGTTCTCCGGCAAGCGAACGCTTTAGGCACCAGTCTACCGACTGGCTGACCGCAGGACGGCCAAACCTGCTTCGACGCGTTGACTTGAAGGTCAGGCGACGACGGTCAGCCTGCGTTTGCGTTCATCGAGCGAGACGATGGTCAGCCCGCTCGCGACCACCAGCAGGATGCCGCAGACCGCCAGGGCATTCGGGAACTGCCCGAATACCAGCACGCCTGAGATGACCGCCCAGACGGTGAAGCAGTAGTAGAACGGCGCCACCACGCCGGTCGGACCGACGCGATAGGCCATGAAGATGAAGAAATGGCCGAAGATCAGGAAGAATCCGGCGCCGGCCATGAGCAGCAGGTGCCGGGCTTCCGGCATCACCCAGCGCTCGGAAACGAGATGCGCGGCGCCCGCGCCGATGAGCACCACCACGACGGCGGAAATGGCGACGATCATGCCCGGCACCTCGGCCGCGACCCGCCTGCCGGCAAGATCGCGCGCCGCCGCCAATGCCGCGTTGCCGAGCGCCAGCAACGCATAGACCGAGATGCCCTGCATGGTCGGCTGGGCCACCATGAGCGCACCGATGAAGCCGAGCCCGATCAGCGCCATGCGCACGCCGCCGATCCGTTCGCCGAACAGGATGGAGGAGCCGACCAGCATCAAAAGCGGGGTGATCTGCCCGAGCGCGGTCGAATCGGCGATCTGCATGTTGGCCAGCGCCACGACGTAGCAAAGGATGGCCGCCAGCTCGAGCAGGTTGCGGCGCAGCACGCGTTTGTCGAAGATCAAAGGGATCTGCCTGCCATAGCCCAGCAGGAACAGCAGGGGCATGCCCCATAGCGTGGCCGCAACCCCGCGCAGGAACAGCACTTCATAGGACGGCAAGCCCGCGGTGGCGAGCTTCATCATCGTGTCGTTGACGAGGTACGACCCCGTCGAAACGATCATGAACAGCGGGCCGCGTATGGAGATCGGTATGAATTGCATGGGGCAACCAAATCAGACCGCCGCCGCAGCGGCAATGGGCCAGGCGCCGGCTGCACATCCGGCAGGCGAATGCCAGGACATGCCGGGAGTTGCAGGCACGCGCTGAGGCCGGCTGCCCCATTTCATTTCCGCTCGCGCGTTCCTATATCAGCGCCATATCCCCGCAATCGGATCATCGGTTGAGACCGAGCGGACAGCGCACCCGGCCAGAAGGCACTTGTGTTTTTCGGCCGTAGTCGCTAATCGCCCCGCATTCGACTGAACTGAAGGTCAAGGCCGTCCAAGGAAAGAGACTATGGCAAAAGGTAAATTCGAGCGTAACAAGCCTCATGTGAACATTGGCACGATTGGCCACGTCGATCATGGCAAGACGTCGCTGACGGCGGCGATCACGAAGTATTTTGGCGAGTACAAGCGCTACGACCAGATCGATGCGGCGCCCGAAGAGAAGGCCCGCGGCATCACGATTTCGACGGCGCACGTCGAATACGAGACGGCAGCGCGCCACTACGCCCATGTCGACTGCCCCGGCCACGCCGACTATGTGAAGAACATGATCACGGGTGCTGCGCAGATGGACGGCGCGATCCTGGTGGTGTCGGCCGCCGACGGCCCGATGCCGCAGACCCGCGAGCACATCCTGCTTGCCCGTCAGGTCGGCGTTCCGTCGATCGTGGTGTTCCTGAACAAGGTCGACCAGGTCGACGATGCCGAGCTGCTCGAACTGGTCGAGCTCGAGGTTCGCGAGCTTCTGTCGAAGAACGAGTTCCCCGGCGACGACATTCCGATCGTCAAGGGTTCGGCGCTGGCTGCTCTGGAAGACTCCAACAAGACCATCGGCGAAGACGCGATCCGCGAGCTGATGGCTGCGGTCGATGCCTATATCCCGACGCCGGTTCGTCCGTTGGACAAGCCGTTCCTGATGCCGATCGAAGACGTGTTCTCGATCTCGGGCCGTGGCACGGTCGTCACCGGCCGCGTCGAGCGCGGCATCGTCAAGGTCGGCGAGGAACTGGAAATCATCGGCATCCGTCCGACGACCAAGACGACCTGCACGGGCGTCGAGATGTTCCGCAAGCTGCTCGATCAGGGCCAGGCCGGCGACAATATCGGCGCGCTGCTGCGCGGCGTTGATCGTGAAGGCGTCGAGCGCGGCCAGGTTCTGGCCAAGCCCGGTACGGTGAAGCCGCACAAGAAGTTCGTGGCCGAAGCCTACATCCTGACCAAGGACGAAGGTGGCCGTCACACGCCGTTCTTCACCAACTACCGTCCGCAGTTCTACTTCCGCACGACCGACGTGACCGGCATCGTGTCGCTGCCGGAAGGCACGGAAATGGTTATGCCCGGCGACAACATCACGGTCGATGTCGAGCTGATCGTGCCGATCGCCATGGAAGAGAAGCTGCGCTTCGCCATCCGTGAAGGCGGCCGCACCGTCGGTGCCGGCATCGTGGTCACCATCAAAGAGTAATCGAGCCCGGCATCGCCGGATCGAAACGGATAGGGGCGGCCCTCGGGCCGCCCTTTTTCGTTGGCCAGATGTGCCTGTTTTGGGGTCCCAATCTCTGTTGCAAGTCTGTGAGCCTCTACAGTATAGATTGCATTGAGGGCTTGGTCGGATGGTTCCACAGCACCGTTTGCATAGTCGGTCATGGTGGGCACTGGGGCTGATCTGCCTGGTGTCGATGTTTGCCGTGGGCAGTGCCGCCTTCGCGGCCGAGACAAAAAATTCAGAGCCGGATCCGGATCCGCCGATGCGGTTCGTCGTCGTGCGCAGCGACGCGGCGGGCTGTGAGCCGACCTGTCCGGAATGGATATCGGCCGAGGGTGCGATATCGGCCAAGTCGCCGGCGCTGCTCAAGGCTGCCCTGAAAACGCTCGGCGGCCGCAAATTGCCGATCGTCATCAACTCTCCCGGCGGCGATGTCGATGCAGCCATCGCCATGGGCCGGATGATACGCAAGAACAAGCTCGACATCGCGGTCGGCAGAACCTGGTTCGTCGGCTGCGAGCCAGGGGTGAAAAACTGCAAGGAGAACGACGCCAGAGGCGCGCACTATATCGGCAGCCCCTATGTGCTCGGCAGCTATTGCGCATCCGCTTGTCCAATGATGCTGGCCGGCGGCACCAGGCGCCTGGTCGGGCCGCTGGCCTATCTCGGCGTCCACCAGATCACGACTACGATCGTGCAGATGAACGTGCAATATCAGGTCCGCTACCGGATCGTGAAAGGCAAGAAGCGGGTCATCAGCAAGAAGGTCGTCAGCCGCAAGAACACCGGCAGCTACAAGACCTACGAGATGAGCAAGGGGGTGGAGCGCAAGCTGTCCGCCTATTTCAAGGAGATGGGTGTCGACCTCAGCATCATCGAGACGATGAAGAGCACGCCGGCCAGCGACATCCAGCAGATCGACCTCAGCGACATGCTGACAATGAAGCTGGTCACCAGCGACGACGCTGCAGATTTGCTGACCAGCGCAAGCCTGTGCAGGCTGAACCTTCCGGCTCCGAATTGCCGGGAAATACCGGCGAACAAGCCAGCCGGCGGCCTGCCGGACGTGGCAAAGGCTGCGCCGCTGCCGGTGAAGCCGGAGAGCGCGCCGCACGATGACGGCATGCGCTTTGTCGTGGTTCGCGGCAGCAACCCGCTCTGCAATCCCGACTGCCCGGAATGGATTGCAGCGCAAGGCGCGATTACGCCCCAGACGCCGCAGAAACTCAGCCAATTGCTCGCCACGCTTGGCAACCGGCGGCTGCCGGTGGTGATCAGCTCGCGAGGCGGCGACCTCTCCGGCGCCCTGGCGGCGGGCCGGATCATCCATGAAAAGAAGCTCGACGTTGCCGTTGCCCGCACCGATTTCGTCGGCTGCGACCCGGCAGAGTGGAATTGCCTGGCCAGGGAAGGCGCCTATGCCGGGCTGAGCGTCGATGGCGACGGCGACTGCGATTCGGCCTGCGCGCTCATGCTGGCCGGTGGCGCCAGGCGGCTTGTCGGTACCCAGGCGCGGCTCAGCCTCTATCTGATGGGGCAGAAGCAGGCGGTCAAGTCCTACCTCGACGAGATGGCGATCAGCCCCGCTTTGTTCAGGGCGCTCCAGGGCAGTTCGGTCGAGCGCCAGCTCGAACCCGACATGATGCTGAAGGTTGGCCTGACGACCGGGCGCCAGTCGGTGGATGCGCTGACGGGTTCCAGCATCTGCAAGTCGGCGCCGAAACCTGAGAATTGCCGCGTGGTGCCGTCGTCCAATGGCTGATCGCGCCTATCGTCATGGAAGAGAAGCCTTGCTTCGCCTTCCGTGAAGGCGGCCGCACCGTCGTGCCGGCGTCGTCATCACCATCGAGAAATAGTCGAGCCGGTGTCAGCCGGATCGACCAGGAGAGGGCGGTCTTTGGGGCTGCCTTTTTGTTTCCGGCGTTGCGCGGCACAAGTATTGAACGGTTGGTTCAAAGCTATTGCAAGCACCGTCGCCGCAACTATTATGGATTGATTGAGGGGTTTGCCGGGCGTGGTTTGGGGACACCGTTCAGACAATGCTGCAAGGTGGCGGCGCGGGCTGGTTCGGCTGGCGACGGTGGCCGCGATGGCGATGGCTGCCTTCGCCGCGAAGGCCGAGGATGCCGCCCCCGGGACATGGCAGACAGTACCCCCTCTGCAGGGAGTGCTCTATCCGACCGATCCGACGATATGGACCGACGATCACTCGGAGATGCAGTTTGTCGTCACGCGCAGCAGCGCACCTGGCTGCGAGCCCAATTGTCCGGAGTGGATCTCCGCCGAAGGCGACATCTCAGCCGGCACGCCAGCCTTGCTCAAGCGTACCTTGAAGAAGCTTGGCAGCCGCAAACTGCCCATCATCGTCAATTCCTTTGGCGGCAACGTCAATGCAGCGCTCGAACTTGGCCGGATAATCCGCAAGAACAAGCTCGATATCGCCGTAGGCAAGACCGAGTTTTCCGACTGTTGGCCCGGGACGGATGGTTGTGGTTTTAGTTACGGCAAAGGTTCCGCCTATCTCGGCCGGGCGTCTGATGGCGCCAGCTGCAACTCCGCCTGTCCGCTGATGTTTGCCGGTGGCGTCCGCCGCGTGGCCGGCGGCTGGAACTATCTGGGTGTTCATCAGATCACCACCACCTGGTTCCCCTCCACAACGCACTACCGGACCACATATCGCGTCAAACGAGGCAAAAAATATCGGGTCACCACGCAAACGGTCACTCAAGGTGAAAGCTACAAGACCTATGAGATGAGCAAGGGGTACGCGAGAAAGATCTCGGCCTATCTCCGAGAGATGGGTATCGGGCAGGGCGTGCTGGACTTGATGAAGGCGACGCCGGCGAGCGACATCAGGCAGATCGGCCTCCACGATATGCTGACGATGAAACTGGCGACCAGCACGGACACTCTTGAGCTGTTTACCAGAGCAAGTTTGTGCATGTTCGACCCGCCGGCTCCGAACTGCCGGGAAGTGCCTGGACCGGCAGGCAAGCCGACGCCGCCGGTCGCTGCCACGACGGTCGCAGTCAAGCTCGCGAATGTGGCAGCCAAGCCCGCCGCTGTCACAAAGCCTTTGCCGGACCCCGCAGCGGCTCGTGTGGATATGAGCTTTGTCGTGGTCCGCGGCAGCGACCAGCATTGCACGCCGCAGTGTCCGCAATGGATTTCTGCGCAAGGCGCGATCACGCCTCAGACACCGCAAAAATTGCGCCAATTACTCGACACGCTTGGCAACCGGCGGCTGCCCGTGGTGATCAGCTCACGAGGCGGAGACTTGTTCAGCGCTCTGGCGACCGGACGGATCATCCATGAAAAGAAGCTCGACGTCGCCGTTGGCCGCACCGATATCGGTGACCCGGTCGAGGACGGCATCTATGCCGGGCTGAGCTTCGACGCCGGAGCCGACTGCGATTCGGCCTGCGCGCTCATGCTGGCCGGTGGCGCCAGACGGTTTGTCGGCCCCCAGGCGCGACTCAGCTTCTACCTGATGGGACAGAAGCAATTGGTGAAGACGTATCTGAATGAGATGGCGATCAGCCCCCGTCTGTTCACAGCGCTTCAGGACCGTTTCGCCGAGCGTGAGCTCGACCCTGATATGATGCTGGAGGTCGGGCTGACGACCGGGCCCCAGTCGGTGGATGCGCTGACGGGTCCCGGCATCTGCAAGTCGGTGCCGAAAGCTGAGAACTGCCGCGTGGCGCCGTCGCCCAACGCCCAGGCCGAAGCGCCGGCCAAATTGTAGCGCGGCGGGTTCACACTCGCCATCGAGGCAGGTTGAGCAGGGCGCGATTTCCGCTATCGTCGTGCCGGCGCCGGGCTGGCGGAGGATCGACAATGAGCCAGGACATCCCGACACTCTACGAATGGGCCGGCGGCATCGAAGCCCTCAACCGGCTGACGGAAACCTTTTACGACAAGGTGTCGCGCGACCCGGTGGTCGGCCCAGTGTTCAAACACATGTCGCCGGATCATCCCGCGCATGTCGCGGCCTTCATCGGCGAGGTTTTTGGCGGACCCAAGACCTACAGCGAACAGCATGGCGGCCATCGCGAGATGGTCATGCATCACTTGGGCAAGCATCTGACGGAGGAACAGCGCCGCCGCTGGATCAGCCTGCTTGCCGATGCCGCCGATGCGGTCGGGCTGCCGGACGATCCCGAATTCCGTTCCGCCTTCATGGGCTATGTCGAATGGGGGTCACGGCTTGCCAAGATGAATTCCACCCTCGGCGAGACCTGCGACCCGCAGACCGAACCGATGCCGGCCTGGGGCTGGGGCGTGCCGGGCGGGCCGTACAAGCCGCCGGCCGGGGGCTGAGCGCCGGCATGCGGCTTCAGGCAGGCGAAAAATCGAGATAGGCAGGGACGGGCTGGTCATCACCTATTCGGATTTTGGCAAAGGATCTGAAAGCGCGTCAGACAACTCTTTACAGCGCGCCCGGAAGCTTTTAGGAAGCGCCTGCGCTGAAACGCGCGTACGGGCATAGCTCAGTTGGTAGAGCGGCGGTCTCCAAAACCGCAGGTCGTAGGTTCGAGCCCTGCTGCCCGTGCCATTTTCCTCGTTGGAATCCGGCATTTTAGAAACGCCTTGTTTTGGCTCCTCGTTTGGTTGGGCTGAAGCCGCGTACTCGACGAGCGACGTTCCGAAGGCATGCGCAGAGCGAGAGCGCTGATGCGCAATGCCGAAGTCGGCGTATTTCCACGAACCGATTTCCTTGATTCAACTGCCATTGGCGAGCCAATTGCCATTTGCGTTCACAATTCAGAATAGGCCTATTTTGCTGCCGCCAGCTGCTTTTCAGCGGCTGCGAATTATTGGAAGCGGGATGCTGGCCTGGCTTCTGGAATTTTTTTGAATAGGGCTCTTGAACCGGTTTTCAGCCCTTCCTAATTCGTTTCCCGCCGAGGCCGATTGGCTTGACAAAAGGCGGCGCTGCTGGGCGGCGCCCTTGTACCCATGTTCAAGGAGGTTGTGGCTATGAGAACCTTTGATACTCTCTATCGCAGCACCGTCGGTTTTGACCGTCTTTTCGACATGCTCGACAGCGGCACGCGTCCGGACTGGCCGCCCTATAACATCGAGAAGGTCGACGAGAACGATTACCGTATCTCGATGGCCATCGCAGGCTTCAGCCAGGATGAGGTTGAGCTGACCCAGCATGGACCCGAACTGGTCGTGGTAGGCCAGAAGGCTGATGACCAGAGCGGACGCCAGCTGCTGCACCAGGGCATCGCCTACCGCACTTTCAGGCAGACGTTTAAACTTGCCGACCACATGAAGATCAAGGCAGCAAACCTTGAGAACGGTCTCCTGACCATCGACATCGTCCGTGAGATTCCCGAAGAGCTGAAGCCGCGCCGCATCAGCATCGGGGCCGGCGACGCCCAGGTGGGCGGCAAGCAGATCGCCCAGGATACGGAACGCACCCGCAAAGCGGCCTGATCGTATCGATTCAGTTATCCCTGCGGTCCGCCTCCCGGCTTCGGCCGGGAGGCCCAGATTGCGGAGAATGGAGATGGACAACTTCTACGAGACACCGACACTTTCTGCGGCACGCTCGGGCAAAATTGAAACTTCTTTGTGCCTGCTCGACAATCCAGACGACGTCATCAACCATCCACGCCTCAGCCGTGGAGAAAAGCGGGCACTGCTTTCCTCGTGGGCGTCCGATGCCTGCGCGGTGGAAAACCGGCCTGCCTTGCGCCGCCTGGACAACGGCACGGTAATCCCTGTCGACCAGATTCTGAGGGCGTTGAAGGCTCTGGATGAGAAACCCACGCTGGGGAAAGAGACTTCAGGCCGGGTGCTGCCTTGGCGACCCTCCACGCGCCGAAGCGGTCTCAAAGCTTGGCGGCGTGGTGGCCGTTCTTTCGGCCCCGACGATGACGACGACCCGCCCCCGTGCCCGGCAGTGATCGCGCCGCGCCCACGCCCACCATGCGGAATCGGCGCAGTGGCCGGGGTCGAACTCGCCTGTGCCTAACTAACCCTGGGTTGATCCAGCTGCCTCGGCATGGGCAGCTGGATTCCAATCTTGCGTGCGCTTCATTTGGTTTCCAAAACAGCAGGTCGCAGGTTCGTCCGCAACGCCATTTCCTCGAACTTGTAATCGCGTGCCTGATTTCCGGATCCACCTCCTGGAATTGGGGTCCGGCATTGAAAAAGGGCAGGTGGCTTGCCATATTGGGCGAACTGAGGCATAAGGCCTCGATAGCCGGGACGGGACGACTGGATGGTTCCGAGGCGGCGTTTGGTCATAAAGCGGACACTTGCCACTTGCGTGGATCAAGAATCGGTTTTATGTAGACACAACAGACACGCGACGCGTGGAGCTGGGAAGCCGGCTTTACGCGTCCGATTTGCATGGGCGAAATGGCGCTGATTCGGCGCCGACTTGAACCCAGGCGGCACGTCCCGGCCAGCGGGATCATCCAGGAGACCCGGCCAACGGGTCTTGAAGACAGAGCGGCATATGGCTTCGAAAACCACAAATCCTTTCGTCTTTCTCCAGCAGGTCCGCGCGGAAACTGCCAAGGTGACTTGGCCGTCGCGCCGGGAGACGATGATCTCGACGGTGATGGTGCTCGTATTCGCGGTCATCGCGATGATCTTTTTCTTCACCGCCGACGTGGCCATGGGCTACGCGATCGAGCGGTTACTGAGCCTCGGCCATTAAGTCCGGCGATTACGGAGAAGTCTTGAAATGACCGCGCGCTGGTACATCGTCCACGCCTATTCGAACTTCGAAAAGAAGGTCGCCGAGGACATTGAGAACAAGGCCAAGCAGAAGGGCCTGTCCGCCGATATCGAGCAGATCGTGGTGCCGACCGAGAAGGTCGTCGAAATCCGCCGCGGCCGCAAGGTCGATGCCGAGCGCAAGTTCTTTCCGGGCTATGTGCTGCTCAAGGCCAATCTGACCGATGCGGTGTTCTCGCTGGTCAAGAACACGCCGAAGGTCACCGGCTTCCTCGGTGACTCCAAGCCGGTGCCGATCACCGAAGCCGAGGCGCAGCGCATCCTGAACCAGGTTCAGGAAGGCGTCGAACGGCCGAAGCCCTCGGTCACTTTCGAGATCGGCGAGGCGATCCGCGTTTCGGATGGTCCGTTCGCCTCGTTCAACGGTTTCGTCCAGGAAGTGGACGAGGAGCGGGCGCGGCTCAAGGTGGAAGTTTCGATCTTCGGGCGCGCCGTGCCGGTCGATCTGGAATTCGGACAGGTCGAAAAGGGCTGATCCGAAAACCCTGCGCCGGTTCGCCGGCAAGGGGAGGCGGCGCGGAAAGCGCGCGGCCATGAACGGGTGGGAGGCGAATGCGGCTTTAGCCGGCCGCGCGGACCGCACCACCAGACTGCAACCGCCGGTGTTCCCGATACTGGGGCCGGCATGAGATAAAGGCAGGAAAGAGATGGCTAAGAAAATTGCAGGCCAGCTCAAGCTCCAGGTCAAAGCGGGATCGGCTACGCCGTCTCCGCCGATCGGCCCGGCACTTGGTCAGCGCGGCATCAACATCATGGAATTCTGCAAGGCGTTCAACGCGCAGACCCAGGAAATGGAAAAGGGATCGCCGATCCCGGTCGTCATCACCTATTACCAGGACAAGTCCTTCACCTTCGTCATGAAGACGCCGCCGGTGAGCTACTTCCTGAAAAAGGCGGCGAACTTGACGTCAGGTTCGAAAGAGCCGGGCAAGATCAAGGCCGGCACGATCGGCCGCGACAAGGTGCGCGCCATCGCCGAACAGAAGATGAAGGATCTGAACGCAAACGACGTCGAGGCGGCCATGCGCATGGTCGAGGGCTCCGCCCGCTCGATGGGTCTGGAAGTGGTGGGCTGAGATCATGGCGAAGATTGCAAAGCGTGTATCGAAGTCCCGCGACGGCATCGACCCCAACAAGGCCTATGCCCTTGGTGAGGCGCTGAAGCTGCTCAAGGACCGTTCGACGGTGAAGTTCGACGAGACCATCGAAGTTGCGATGAACCTCGGCGTCGACCCGCGCCATGCCGACCAGATGGTCCGCGGCGTGGTCAACCTGCCGAACGGCACCGGCCGCTCTGTCCGCGTCGCCGTGTTCGCACGTGGCGGCAAGGCCGATGAGGCTCGCGCCGCCGGCGCCGACATTGTCGGTGCCGAGGATCTGGTCGACATCGTCCAGAAGGGCACGATCGACTTCGATCGCTGCATCGCCACGCCGGACATGATGCCGCTGGTCGGCCGTCTGGGCAAGGTGCTGGGCCCGCGCGGCATGATGCCGAACCCGAAGGTCGGCACCGTCACCACCGACGTCGCCGCCGCCGTCAAGGCATCGAAGGGCGGCGCTGTCGAGTTCCGCGTCGAGAAGGCCGGCATCGTTCATGCCGGCGTCGGCAAGGTCTCGTTCGACGTCAAGGCGCTGGAAGAAAACGTCCGCGCCTTCGCCGATGCCGTGACCAAGGCAAAGCCGGCTGGCGCCAAGGGCAACTACGTCAAGAAGGTGTCGGTCACCTCGACGATGGGCCCGGGCCTCAAGCTCGACGTCTCGACGCTCGCAGCGTCTTGATACGAACATCTGGATCGGCTCCAAGGCGCTGATCCGCAAGTGAATTCCGGGCCTCCGACTTGTCGGCGGCCCGGTACCGGAAGTCGAGAGGCTTCCGGACATCCTGTCCGAGATTGCAGGCGGCCCAGAAGCCTTAATTGAATTGGGCCTGCATGAGACGGGTGAAAACCGGACAACGGAGCGACAAGCTCCAATGAAAGGTTCGAACCGTGTTTGCCTTTTGTCTGCGCATCTCCGGCTTGCCGTCGATGTGGCGAAAGGGGGCAGGATCCTCGAGCGTCGTTCGGGAGATCTGTAATGGATGGCCCGGCCGGCAAAAAGGCAACCCGACGCCTGTCCCACTAGCGGGGCAGGGGTCAACTGGAGATAGGCAGTGGACAGAGCGGAAAAACGCGAACTCGTCACGGGCCTGAATGGTGCTTTTGCAGGCGCTGGTTCAGTCGTCGTGGCCCACTACGCCGGTATCACCGTCGCGCAAATGAACGACCTTCGGTCGAAAATGCGCGCTGCCGGTGGCACCGTCAAAGTCGCGAAGAACCGTCTCGCCAAAATCGCTCTTCAGGGCACGGACTCCGCATCGATCATCGACCTGTTCAAGGGACAGACGCTGATCGCTTATTCGGAGGATCCGATTGCGGCGCCGAAGGTCGCGTCCGATTTCGCCAAGGGAAATGACAAGTTGGTCATTCTCGGCGGCGCAATGGGCACCACCTCGCTCAACGCCGACGGTGTGAAGGCACTCGCCACACTTCCGTCGCTCGATGAGCTGCGCGCCAGGCTGGTTGGCATGATCGCCACGCCGGCAACCCGGATCGCCCAGATCGTCAATGCGCCAGCGGCTTCGGTCGCGCGCGTCATCGGCGCTTACGCCCGGAAGGACGAGGCGGCATGAGGCCGTTCCTCGCTATCACAAACACACGTTCGAACCTGATGAAGGAATACAACAATGGCTGATCTGGCAAAGATCGTAGACGACCTTTCGAAGCTGACCGTCCTCGAGGCGGCCGAGTTGTCGAAGCTTCTGGAAGAAAAGTGGGGCGTTTCGGCTGCTGCTCCGGTGGCGGTTGCCGCTGCCGGCGGCGCTGCCGCTGCTGCTGCTCCGGCTGAGGAAAAGACGGAATTCGACGTCGTCCTCACCGAGGCAGGCGCTCAGAAGATCAACGTCATCAAGGAAGTCCGCGCCATCACCGGCCTGGGCCTCAAGGAAGCCAAGGATCTGGTCGAAGCAGCTCCGAAGCCGGTCAAGGAAGCCGTTTCCAAGGCTGACGCTGAGAAGTTCAAGGCCCAGCTGGAAGCAGCCGGCGCCAAGGTCGACCTGAAGTAAGCGTAAAAGCGGCGGGCGGCCTCGCGCCGTCCGCCACTCCCTTCATCAGAGGGGAGGATGCGTAGCGCGAGATGTACGAGAACCTCTTTCCTGAGGGCCGAAACCGGCCTTCAGGAAACGGGTTTTCTCCCGTTTTAGCCGTCGCCGCCAGGCGGCGGGAAACAGATCAGGGGCCGCCGCCGAGGTGGCCGCGCATGCAAGGTGAGCCGCGGCGAGGCTCGCCCCGAGTTTATAGCTAAGGAGCGACGATGGCCCAGACCCAGACTTTCAATGGCCGCAGACGCGTACGCAAGTTCTTCGGAAAGATTCCGGAAGTTGCGGAGATGCCGAACCTGATCGAGGTTCAAAAAGCATCCTATGACCAGTTCCTGATGGTGGCGGAGCCCAAGGGTGGGCGTCCGGACGAGGGGCTGCAGGCCGTTTTCAAGTCGGTTTTCCCGATCTCCGATTTCTCCGGCTCCTCGATGCTGGAGTTCGTGAAGTACGAGTTCGAAGGACCGAAATTCGACGTTGACGAATGCCGTCAGCGCGACCTGACCTATGCCGCGCCACTCAAGGTGACGCTGCGCCTCATCGTGTTCGATATCGACGAGGATACCGGCGCAAAGTCGATCAAGGACATCAAGGAGCAGGACGTCTATATGGGCGACATGCCGCTCATGACGCTCAACGGCACCTTCATCGTCAATGGCACGGAGCGCGTCATCGTCTCGCAGATGCACCGTTCGCCGGGCGTCTTCTTCGACCATGACAAGGGCAAGTCGCACTCCTCGGGCAAGCTTTTGTTTGCGGCGCGCGTCATTCCCTATCGCGGTTCGTGGCTCGACATCGAGTTCGATTCCAAGGACGTCGTGCACGCCCGCATCGACCGCCGCCGCAAGATTCCGGTGACGTCGCTCTTGATGGCGCTCGGCATGGACGGCGAAGAAATCCTGTCGACCTTCTACAACAAGATCACCTACAAGCGCGCCGGTGACCACTGGCGCATCCCGTTCAACGTCGAGCGTTTCCGCGGCCTGAAGGCCGTTGGCGACCTCGTCGATGCCGATACCGGCGAAGTTGTCGTCGAGGCCGGCAAGAAGATCACCGCCCGCCAGGCAAGAGCACTTGGCGAAAAGGGTCTGAAGGCGATCAAGGCGACCGACGAGGATCTGCTCGGCAACTACCTGGCCGAGGACATCGTCAACTACGGCACCGGCGAGATTTTCCTCGAAGCCGGCGACGAGATCGATGAAAAGACGCTGAAGGTGCTGCTCGGCACGGGCGAAAGCGAGATCAAGGTTCTCGACATCGACCACGTCAATGTCGGCGCCTACATCCGCAATACGCTCAACGTCGACAAGAACGAGAGCCGCCAGGACGCACTGTTCGACATCTACCGTGTCATGCGCCCGGGCGAGCCGCCGACGCTTGAAACCGCCGAAGCCATGTTCAACTCGCTGTTCTTCGACTCGGAGCGCTACGACCTGTCGGCCGTCGGCCGCGTCAAGATGAACATGCGCCTCGAGCTCAAGGCTGAGGATACCGTGCGCGTGCTGCGCAAGGACGACATCCTGGCCGTGGTCAAGACGCTGGTCGAGCTGCGCGACGGCAAGGGCGAGATCGACGACATCGACAATCTCGGCAACCGCCGCGTGCGTTCTGTCGGCGAGCTGATGGAGAACCAATACCGCGTCGGCCTGCTGCGCATGGAGCGCGCGATCAAGGAACGTATGTCCTCGATCGAGATCGATACGGTGATGCCGCAGGACCTGATCAACGCCAAGCCGGCGGCTGCCGCCGTGCGCGAGTTCTTCGGTTCCTCGCAGCTGTCGCAGTTCATGGATCAGACCAACCCGCTGTCGGAGATCACCCTCAAGCGCCGCCTGTCGGCACTTGGCCCGGGCGGTCTGACCCGCGAGCGCGCCGGCTTCGAAGTGCGCGACGTGCACCCGACGCATTACGGCCGCATCTGCCCGATCGAGACGCCGGAAGGCCCGAACATCGGTCTGATCAACTCGCTGGCGACCTTCGCGCGCGTCAACAAGTACGGCTTCATCGAAAGCCCGTACCGCAAGATCGTCAACGGCAAGCTGACCAATGAGGTCGTCTATCTCTCCGCTATGGAAGAGTCCAAGCACCACGTTGCGCAGGCCAATGCCGAGCTCGACAAGAATGGTGGTTTCGTCGACGAATTCGTCATTTGCCGCAGCGCCGGCGAAGTGATGATGGCGCCGCGCGAAAACGTCGATCTGATGGACGTGTCGCCCAAGCAGATGGTGTCCGTGGCTGCGGCGCTGATCCCGTTCCTCGAGAACGACGACGCCAACCGCGCGCTGATGGGCTCCAACATGCAGCGTCAGGCCGTGCCGCTGGTGCGCGCCGAAGCGCCGTTCGTAGGCACCGGCATGGAGCCGATCGTTGCCCGTGACTCGGGCGCCGCCATCGGCGCCCGCCGCGGCGGCATCGTCGACCAGGTGGACGCGACGCGTATCGTCATCCGCGCCACGGAAGATCTCGATCCCGGCAAGTCGGGCGTCGACATCTACCGGCTGATGAAGTTCCAGCGTTCGAACCAGAACACCTGCATCAACCAGCGTCCGCTGGTGCGCATGGGCGACCGCGTCAACAAGGGCGACATCATCGCCGACGGTCCGTCGACCGAGCTCGGCGATCTGGCGCTCGGCCGCAACGTGCTGGTCGCGTTCATGCCGTGGAACGGCTACAACTACGAGGACTCGATCCTGCTCTCCGAGCGCATCGTGGCCGACGACGTCTTCACCTCGATCCACATCGAGGAATTCGAGGTCATGGCCCGCGACACCAAGCTTGGACCGGAGGAAATCACGCGCGACATTCCGAACGTTTCGGAAGAAGCGCTGAAGAACCTCGACGAAGCCGGCATCGTCTATATCGGCGCGGAAGTGCAGCCGGGCGACATCCTGGTCGGCAAGATCACGCCGAAGGGCGAAAGCCCGATGACGCCGGAAGAAAAGCTCCTGCGCGCCATCTTCGGTGAAAAGGCGTCGGACGTTCGCGACACCTCGATGCGCATGCCTCCGGGCACCTTCGGCACAGTCGTCGAAGTGCGCGTCTTCAACCGCCACGGCGTCGAGAAGGACGAGCGCGCCATGGCGATCGAACGCGAGGAGATCGAACGCCTCGCCAAGGACCGCGACGACGAGCAGGCGATCCTCGACCGCAACGTCTATTCGCGCCTTTCCGACGTTCTCGTCGGCAAGGAAGCGATTGCCGGGCCGAAGGGCTTCAAGAAGGGCTCGAAGCTGTCGAAGGACACGCTTGACGAGTATCCGCGTTCGCAGTGGTGGCAGTTTGCGGTGGAGAACGAAAAGCTCCAGAGCGAACTGGAAGCCCTGCGTGGCCAGTACGACGATTCCAAGAAGGCGCTCGAGCAGCGCTTCATGGACAAGGTCGAGAAGGTCCAGCGCGGCGACGAAATGCCTCCGGGCGTCATGAAGATGGTGAAGGTCTTCGTGGCCGTGAAGCGCAAGATGCAGCCGGGCGACAAGATGGCGGGACGTCACGGCAACAAGGGTGTCGTGTCGCGGATCGTTCCGGTCGAGGACATGCCTTTCCTCGAGGACGGCACGCATGCCGATATCGTGCTCAACCCGCTTGGTGTGCCGAGCCGCATGAATGTCGGCCAGATCCTGGAAACGCATCTGGGCTGGGCATGCGCGGGCATGGGCAAGAAGATCGGCGAGCTTATCGACGCCTACAAGACGGCTGGAGACATCAAGCCGTTGCGCAAGACGCTCGAGAGCTTCATCCCGGCCAACGACCGCAACGAGCCGGTCCGCGAATATGACGACGAGAGCATCGTTCGCCTCAGCGAGCAGATGCGCCGCGGCGTCTCCATCGCGACACCGGTGTTCGACGGCGCGCATGAAGTCGACATCAACATCATGCTGGAGCAGGCGGGCCTGCACACCAGCGGTCAGTCGCAGCTCTATGACGGACGCACCGGCGAGCCGTTCGATCGCAAGGTGACGATGGGCTATATCTATATGCTCAAGCTTCACCACCTGGTGGACGACAAGATCCACGCGCGTTCGATCGGTCCGTACTCGCTCGTTACCCAGCAGCCGCTGGGCGGCAAGGCGCAGTTCGGTGGCCAGCGCTTCGGCGAAATGGAGGTCTGGGCGCTGGAGGCCTATGGCGCCGCCTACACGCTGCAGGAAATGCTGACGGTGAAGTCGGACGATGTCGCCGGCCGCACCAAGGTCTACGAGGCGATCGTGCGCGGCGACGACACGTTCGAGGCCGGCATTCCCGAGAGCTTCAACGTGCTCGTCAAGGAAATGCGGTCTCTCGGCCTCAATGTCGAGCTGGAGAACACCAAGCTCGACGACAACCCTGTCCGGCTGCCAGATGCTGCCGAATAGGGGCGCGGCCGAGTAAGCAAGACATCCGGTCGCGGAACGCCGCGACCGGATGCAACAAATTCTACGGCCAGTGGGCCGACCACTCAGCGGGCATTTGGCCCGCGTTAGATGCAAGGGGTTTTCGAGGACCCCGAAAAGGAGAACGGCATGAACCAAGAGGTCATGAATCTCTTCAATCCGCAGGCGCCGGCGCAGGTGTTCGATTCCATCCGGATATCGCTCGCCAGCCCTGAGAAGATTCTGTCCTGGTCGTTCGGCGAGATCAAGAAGCCGGAGACCATCAACTACCGCACCTTCAAGCCGGAGCGTGACGGTCTGTTCTGCGCGCGCATTTTTGGCCCGATCAAGGACTATGAATGCCTGTGCGGCAAGTACAAGCGCATGAAGTACAAGGGCGTCATCTGCGAAAAGTGCGGCGTCGAAGTCACGCTGTCGCGCGTTCGCCGCGAGCGCATGGGCCACATCGAGCTGGCGGCACCTGTCGCTCACATCTGGTTCCTGAAGTCGCTGCCGTCGCGCATCGGCACGCTGCTCGACATGACCCTGAAGGACATCGAGCGCGTCCTCTACTTCGAGAACTACATCGTCACCGAGCCTGGCCTCACCGCGCTGAAGGAGCACCAGCTGCTCAGCGAGGAAGAGTACATGATCGCCGTCGACGAATATGGCGAGGATTCGTTCACCGCCATGATCGGCGCCGAGGCCATTCATGACCTTCTGGCCGGCATGGACCTGGAGAAGATCGCCGGCGATCTGCGTTCGGAACTGGCTTCGACCACGTCCGAGCTGAAGCAGAAGAAGTATCTGAAGCGGCTCAAGGTCGTCGAGAACTTCATGGAGTCCGGCAACCGTCCGGAATGGATGATCATGAAGGTGGTTCCGGTGATCCCGCCGGACCTGCGCCCGCTGGTTCCTCTGGATGGTGGACGTTTCGCGACGTCCGACCTGAACGATCTCTATCGCCGCGTCATCAACCGCAACAACCGTCTGAAGCGGCTGATCGAGCTGCGCGCCCCCGGCATCATCGTGCGCAATGAAAAGCGCATGCTGCAGGAAGCCGTCGATGCGCTGTTCGACAACGGCCGTCGCGGCCGCGTCATCACCGGCGCCAACAAGCGTCCGCTGAAGTCGCTGTCCGACATGTTGAAGGGCAAGCAGGGCCGGTTCCGCCAGAACCTGCTCGGCAAGCGCGTCGACTATTCGGGCCGTTCGGTCATCGTCACCGGTCCGGAGCTCAAGCTGCACCAGTGCGGCCTGCCGAAGAAGATGGCGCTCGAACTGTTCAAGCCGTTCATCTACGCCCGCCTCGACGCCAAGGGGTTCTCCTCGACCGTCAAGCAGGCCAAGAAGCTGGTCGAGAAGGAGCGTCCGGAAGTCTGGGATATCCTCGACGAGGTCATCCGCGAGCATCCGGTGCTCTTGAACCGTGCACCGACGCTGCACCGCCTCGGCATCCAGGCGTTCGAGCCGATCCTGATCGAAGGCAAGGCGATCCAGCTGCATCCGCTGGTCTGCACGGCCTTCAACGCCGACTTCGACGGCGACCAGATGGCCGTTCACGTGCCGCTCTCGTTGGAAGCGCAGCTTGAAGCCCGCGTGCTGATGATGTCGACCAACAACATCCTGCACCCGGCTTCCGGCGCGCCGATCATCGTGCCTTCGCAGGACATGGTCCTGGGTCTCTACTATCTCTCGATCGTCAATCAGAACGAGCCGGGCGAAGGCATGGTGTTTGCCGACATGGGCGAACTCCAGCACGCGCTCGAGACCAAGGCGGTGACGCTGCACTCCAAGATCAAGGGTCGTTTCCGCACGGTCGACGCCGAAGGCAAGGTCGTGTCGAAAATCTACGACACCACGCCTGGCCGCATGATCATCGGCGAGCTGCTGCCGAAGAACGTCAATGTGCCTTACGAGACGGCCAACCAGGAGATGACCAAGAAGAACATCTCCAAGATGATCGACACCGTCTACCGCCACTGCGGTCAGAAGGAGACGGTCATTTTCTGCGACCGCATCATGGCCCTCGGCTTCAGCCACGCCTGCCGCGCCGGCATTTCGTTCGGCAAGGACGACATGCTGATCCCGGACGCCAAGATCAAGCTGGTTTCCGACACCGAGGCTTTGGCCAAGGAATACGAGCAGCAGTACAATGACGGCCTGATCACGCAGGGCGAGAAGTACAACAAGGTCGTCGACGCCTGGGCGAAGTGCTCGGAAAAGGTCGCCGACGAGATGATGGCCCGCATCAAGGCCGTCGAGTTCGAGGACAGTGGCCGTCAAAAGCCGATGAACTCGATCTACATGATGTCGCATTCGGGTGCGCGTGGTTCGCCCACCCAGATGCGTCAGCTCGCCGGCATGCGCGGCCTGATGGCAAAGCCCTCGGGTGAAATCATCGAGACGCCGATCATCTCGAACTTCAAGGAAGGCCTGACCGTGCTCGAGTACTTCAACTCGACCCACGGCGCCCGCAAGGGTCTGGCCGACACCGCCTTGAAGACGGCGAACTCGGGCTACCTCACCCGTCGTCTGGTCGACGTGGCGCAGGACTGCATCGTCAACTCCGTGGATTGCGGCACCGACAAGGGCCTCACCATGCAGCCGATCGTCGATGCCGGTCAGGTCGTCGCTTCGGTCGGCCAGCGCGTGCTGGGCCGCACCTCGCTCGACGACATCACGCATCCGGTTTCGGGTGAGGTTCTGGTCAAGGCCGGAACGCTGATGGACGAACGTGACGTGGAAAAGATCGAAAAGGCCGGCGTGCAGTCGGTCCGCATTCGCTCGGCACTGACCTGCGAGGTCAGGATCGGCGTCTGTGCGGTCTGCTACGGACGCGATCTTGCCCGCGGCACCCCGGTCAACCAGGGCGAAGCCGTCGGCGTTATCGCGGCGCAGTCGATCGGCGAGCCGGGGACCCAGCTCACCATGCGTACCTTCCACATGGGCGGTACGGCGCAGGTGGTGGACAGCTCGTTCCTTGAAGCCTCGTATGAGGGCAAGGTCGAGATCCGCAACCGCAACGTGGTGCGCAACTCGGACGGCCAGCAGATGGTCATGGGCCGCAACATGGCGGTGCTGATCCTCGACGAAGCCGGCAAGGAGCGTGCCTCGCATCGCCTTACCTATGGTTCGCGCATCTTCGTGGACGATGGCGACAAGGTGAAGCGCGGCCAGCGTATCGCCGAATGGGATCCCTATACCCGCCCCGTCCTCACTGAAATCGAGGGCAAGGTGTCGTACGAGGATCTGGTCGACGGCATTTCCGTTCAGGAAACGGCCGACGAATCGACCGGCATCACCAAGCGCGAGGTTATCGACTGGCGCTCGACGCCACGCGGCAACGACCTCAAGCCGGCGATCGCCATCCTTGACCCCAAGGGCAAGGTCGGCAAGCTGTCGAAGGGCGGCGACGCCCGCTTCCTGCTCTCGGTAGAGGCCATTCTTTCGGTCGAGCCGGGTTCGCAGGTTCGTCCCGGCGACGTTTTGGCGCGTATCCCAATGGAAAGCGCCAAGACCAAGGACATCACCGGCGGTCTGCCGCGTGTTGCCGAACTGTTCGAGGCACGTCGTCCGAAGGATCACGCCATTATCGCCGAGATCGATGGCACGATCCGCTTCGGCCGCGACTACAAGAACAAGCGCCGCATCATCATCGAGCCGCATGACTCGACGCTTGAGCCGGTCGAATACCTGATCCCGAAGGGCAAGCCGTTCCATCTCCAGGACGGCGACGTCATCGAGAAGGGCGACTACATCCTCGACGGCAATCCGGCGCCGCACGACATCCTGGCGATCAAGGGCGTGGAAGCACTTGCTTCCTACCTCGTGAACGAAATCCAGGAAGTCTACCGTCTGCAGGGCGTGTCGATCAACGACAAGCATATCGAGGTGATCGTTCGCCAGATGCTGCAGAAGGTCGAGATCACGGTGCAGGGCGACTCGACCTACATTCCGGGCGACCACGTCGACGTGATCGAACTGGAAGAGGTCAACGAGCGCCTGGTCGAGGACGGCAAGAAGCCGGCCGAAGGCCAGCCAGTGCTGCTGGGCATAACCAAGGCCTCGCTGCAGACGCCTTCCTTCATCTCGGCCGCCTCCTTCCAGGAGACGACCAGGGTGCTGACCGAAGCTGCGGTTGCCGGCAAGACCGACATGCTGCAGGGCCTGAAGGAAAACGTCATCGTCGGCCGGCTGATCCCGGCCGGTACCGGCGGCACGATGAGCCAGATCCGGCGCATCGCCACCTCGCGCGACGAACTGATCATCGACGAGCGCCGCAAGGCCTCCGGTGTCGAGGTCGCCGAGCCGATGCTGACCGACATGGTCAACGCCGCGCAGTAAGCGCGGTAGGACGAGAAGAAGGAAGGGGGCCCCAGTGGCCCCTTTTCGCGTTTTGACCCCCAATCGAATCGAGGAAAACATGAGCAAGAAGGTTTGGACTGACGTCGACGACTACATCGTTTCCTCTCTCTTCGAAGCAGATCCCATCCTCGAAGCGGTGCTTGCGGCCAACCGCGACCAGGGCCTGCCGGCCATCGACGTATCGCCGGCGCAGGGCAAGCTGCTGTCGCTGCTGGTCCGCATCAGCGGCGCCAGGAAGGTGCTGGAGATCGGCACGCTTGGCGGCTACTCGACCATCTGGATGGCAAGGGGATTGCCCGTCGGCGGCAAGATCGTGACGCTCGAACTCGAGCCGCATCATGCAAAAGTCGCGCACTCGAATCTCGAGCGGGCAGGGGTGCCGGACAAGGTCGAGCTCAGGATCGGCCCCGCGCTTCAGTCGCTTGAGACGCTGGCTGCCGAAAATGCCGGTCCGTTCGATCTGATCTTCATCGACGCGGACAAGCCGAACAACCCGAATTATCTGTCATGGGCCATGCGCCTGTCGCGGCCGGGGACGGTCATCATCTGCGACAACGTCATCCGCGACGGCACCGTGCTCAACGACGATGGCCGTGACGCGTATGTCGAAGGCGCACGCGGTGCGTTTTCCTTCATCGGCGGCGACAAGCGCCTGGACGGCACCGCCATCCAGACCGTCGGCGCCAAAGGCTATGACGGGTTTGCGATTGCGATCGTCGAGTAAGGCTGCATGATGAGTGTCCGGACTGCGGTCCGGCAGAACTCATCGCTCAATCGAAGAACGCTTCCACCACATTGCGCTTGCCGAGCATGAAGGCGTCGGCCACGTGCTGCAGGGGTGCCAAATCGACATCGGAGACGCCGGCGGGTACGATTTCAGCGAAGCGCCGGTAAAGCTGGGGATATTCGGCTTCCGGCTCGTCGTGAACCACCTTGCCGTCGATGGCGAGCTTGGTGCCGCCGCCGGACAGCACCATCTTGCCCTTGTCGGTGTCGGCCAGGATGTCCCAGCTCTGTAGTCCCGTCTGCAGCCAGTCGAGCTCCATGGTCACCGGCAACCCATCCGAGGTACGGAAGGTCACGTGGGCCGCCACAGGCGAGGCGCGGTTTTCCGGGAAGTCGAGGACGGCCGAGGTGATGAACATCGCCGGCAGGATGTGGGTTGCGATCGACAGTGCGTTGATGCCGGGATCGAAGACACCGAAGCCGCCCGGCGCCCAGATCCAATCCTGGTTCGGATGCCAGCGGCGGACATCTTCCTTCCAGAGGATGGCGGCCGAGTTGACCTTGGCCGACGCCAGGAAGGCACGCGCGGCTTCCACCGCCGGCGCGTAGCGCGAATGCCAGCTGGCGAACAGTGAGACGCCATTGGCTGCCGCCAGCCGCTTCAGGTCCTCGACCTCACTGACAGTGGCGCCCGGCGGCTTCTCCAGGAAAACATGCTTCTTCGCAATCAGCGCCGTGCGTGCCGCGTCGTAGCGGAACTGCGGCGGCATGCACAGCGACACGGCCTCGAGTTCCGGCACCGCGTCGAGCATCGCCTCAATGGTCGGAAAATTCGGGATGCCGTCCACCTTGCCGTGCCGGCTGGCGGCGGCGATGAGGCGGTAGTCCGCATCCTTGGCCACTGCCGGCAGATGCTGGTCGCGCACGATCTTGCCGACGCCGACGATGCCGAGCTTGATGGGACCATTGTTCGAGGGCATGGGAACTCCGCGGATTCGAATTTGGCTGGTTAAGTCGCTCGGTTCTTAGCAGAGAACCGGTGCCGGGCAAGCCGGCGCGGTGACAGGCGCAAGCAGCCGGCCACGCTCAGAGCGGAACCTCGAACGTAACGATCGACACTTCGCCTTCGAGCGCACCCTGAAAGGCTGACAGATGCGGCTCCTCGTCGGGTTCGCCGTCCATATCGCCGATCTGGTCGAGCTCGACCTCGGCATAGCCTTCGGCCGCAAGCGATTCGAGCACCCGGCGCACGGCCGAATCGTCGTCGGGCGCAACCAGCATCACATGGACGCCTTCCGGCTTGCCGCCCTTCTTTTTCCAGACCCGGCCGGTGACGATGGTGACCGGGCGCTCCTCATTGTCGTTCACGGGCTGATTCCTCTTGAGACGGGGGCGGGCGAGGGCTTTTGGGCTGTCCATGGCGCCTTTTGCCATGAAGAACCCGCGCATGACAGCCAAAAGGCGGTCACTTTCTTGTCTGCCCGGTCACTTTCTTCCTTTGCCTTGCAAAATGAAGAAAGAAAATTACATGCGTTTTTCGCATGGCTGCCAAGCCGTGGTCAGCGCGCAATATTTGGCGCGCCGGGGTTGACGGTTCACGGTCTTGCGAGTAGAAGCCGCCCAGTCAGAACCGATGTGAGGCTCTCCCTTCCGAAGCGACACGCTTTGGAGTTTGCCTCAAACAGGGTTCGTTTTACGAGCGAAAAGACATTTCCGGCGCGCATGAAGCGGTTCCCGCTTCCTCTGCATTTTGTTCGGGCAGGACCGCGAGGCGCGGTTTATGGCCCGAATTTGCGTATGGAATTGGCGCTTTGAGCGGCCCTGACCGGGCGAGACACGGAATTGAGAGACAAGAGGGTTTAATGCCTACCGTCAACCAGCTGATCCGCAAGCCGCGCATTGCGCCGGTGAAGCGCAACAAGGTCCCGGCCATGCAGCAGAACCCGCAGAAGCGGGGCGTCTGCACGCGCGTCTATACAACGACGCCGAAGAAGCCGAACTCGGCACTGCGCAAGGTGGCCAAGATCCGCCTGACCAACGGCTTTGAAGTGATCGGCTACATCCCCGGCGAAGGCCACAACCTTCAGGAACACTCCGTGGTCATGATCCGCGGCGGCCGCGTCAGGGATCTTCCGGGCGTGCGCTACCACATCATCCGCGGCGTGCTCGACACGCAGGGCGTGAAGAACCGCAAGCAGCGCCGTTCGAAGTACGGCGCCAAGCGTCCGAAGTAAGATTTTCCGGCCCTGGCGCTGCTTGAATGCGTCGGGCTACGAGATTGAGAGACAAAAGCCATGTCGCGTCGTCACAGTGCAGAAAAGCGTGAGATCAATCCGGACCCGAAGTTCGGCGATCTGATCGTCACCAAGTTCATGAACGCCGTCATGTATGACGGCAAGAAGTCGGTTGCCGAGACCATCGTCTACGGTGCGCTCGACCAGGTTCAGTCGAAGACCAAGCAGGAGCCGGTCACCGTCTTCCATCAGGCGCTCGACAATGTCGCGCCGCATGTGGAAGTCCGGTCGCGCCGCGTCGGCGGCGCTACCTACCAGGTTCCGGTCGATGTGCGCCCCGAGCGCCGCCAGGCCCTGGCGATCCGCTGGCTGATTGCAGCTGCGCGCAACCGCAACGAGACCACCATGGTCGACCGCCTCTCCGGCGAGCTGATGGACGCGGCCAACAACCGCGGCACCGCCGTGAAGAAGCGTGAAGACACCCACAAGATGGCAGAAGCCAACCGCGCTTTCGCACACTACCGCTGGTAAAGCGCGAACGAGACTGAGAAGGCATCCAAGATGGCCCGCGAATATAAAATCGAAGACTACCGCAATTTCGGTATCATGGCGCATATTGACGCCGGCAAGACGACGACCACCGAGCGCGTCCTCTATTACACGGGCAAGTCGCACAAGATCGGCGAAGTCCACGATGGCGCTGCCACCATGGATTGGATGGAGCAGGAGCAGGAACGCGGCATCACCATCACGTCCGCCGCCACCACGACCTTCTGGAAGGGTCGCAGCGGCAAGATGTACCGCTTCAACATCATCGACACTCCCGGACACGTCGACTTCACCATCGAAGTCGAGCGTTCGCTGCGCGTGCTCGACGGCGCCATTGCGCTGCTCGATGCCAATGCCGGTGTCGAGCCGCAGACGGAAACCGTCTGGCGCCAGGCCGACAAGTATAAAGTTCCGCGCATGATCTTCTGCAACAAGATGGATAAGATCGGCGCCGACTTCTACCGCTCGGTCGAGATGATCGGCTCGCGTCTTGGTGCGCATGCCGTCGTCATGCAGCTGCCGATCGGCGCTGAGACCGAGTTCAAGGGTGTCGTCGATCTCGTCGAGATGAACGCGCTGGTCTGGCGCGACGAGACGCTGGGCGCTGCCTGGGACGTCGTCGAGATCCCGGCCGACCTGCAGGCTCGCGCCGAAGAATACCGCGAGAAGATGATCGAAGCCGCTGTCGAAATGGACGAGACGGCACTCGAGAATTACCTCGAAGGCAAGATGCCGTCGAATGACGAGATCCGCGCGCTGATCCGCAAGGGCACCATCGCGGTCAAGTTCTACCCGATGTTCTGTGGCTCGGCCTTCAAGAACAAGGGCGTGCAGCCGCTGCTCGACGCCGTCGTCGAATATCTGCCGTCGCCGGCCGATGTTCCCGCCATCAAGGGCGTCGACGCCAAGACCGACGCCGAGATCGAGCGTCATGCCGACGACAACGAGCCGCTGTCGATGCTGGCCTTCAAGATCATGAACGACCCGTTCGTCGGTTCGCTGACCTTTGCCCGCATCTATTCGGGCAAGCTGACCAAGGGCATCTCGGTCGATAACACCGTCAAGGGCAAGAAAGAGCGCATCGGCCGCATGCTGCAGATGCATGCGAATTCGCGCGCCGACGTCGAAGAAGCCTTTGCCGGCGACATCGTCGCTCTGGCTGGCCTCAAGGACACGACCACCGGCGACACGCTCAGCGATCCGCTGCACCCGGTCATCCTCGAGCGCATGGAATTCCCCGATCCGGTCATCCAGATCGCCATCGAGCCGAAGACCAAGAACGACCAGGAAAAGATGGGCCTCGCCCTTCACCGCCTGGCCGCCGAGGATCCGTCATTCCGCGTCAAGACCGACGAGGAAAGCGGCCAGACCATCATTTCGGGCATGGGCGAACTTCACCTCGACATCATCGTCGACCGCATGCGCCGCGAGTTCAAGGTCGAGGCCAATGTCGGCGCGCCGCAGGTGGCTTACCGCGAGACCATCACCCGCAGGCACGAGCAGGACTACACCCACAAGAAGCAGACCGGCGGTACCGGTCAGTTCGCTCGCGTCAAGATCGTGTTCGAACCGAACCCGGAAAGCTCGGAGTTCGAGTTCGAGACCAAGATCGTCGGCGGTGCGGTTCCCAAGGAATACATCCCGGGTGTCGAAAAGGGCATCAACAGCGTCATGTCGTCGGGTCCGTTCGCGGGCTTCCCGATGATCGGCGTCAAGGCGACGCTTATCGACGGCGCTTACCACGATGTGGACTCCAGCGTTCTGGCCTTCGAAATCGCCGGCCGCGCCTGCTTCCGTGAAGCCGCACCCAAGCTTGGCGTGCAGCTGCTCGAGCCGATCATGAAGGTCGAAGTCGTGACCCCGGAAGACTATGTCGGCAGCGTCATCGGCGACCTGAACGGCCGTCGCGGCCAGATCCAGGGCCAGGAAGCGCGTGGCGTGGCTGTCGTCATCAACGCGATGGTGCCGCTGGCCAACATGTTCAAGTACGTCGACAACCTGCGCTCGATGAGCCAGGGCCGCGCGGCCTACACGATGCAGTTCGATCACTATGAGCCTGTGCCGACCGCGGTCGCCCAGGAAGTCCAGAAGAAATACGCGTAACCTGAACGGGTTGCATCGGTAACTTAATTCAAGGCCCGTACGGGCGAGCAGATTGGAGACATCACATGGCAAAAGGTAAATTCGAGCGTAACAAGCCTCATGTGAACATTGGCACGATTGGCCACGTCGATCATGGCAAGACGTCGCTGACGGCGGCGATCACGAAGTATTTTGGCGAGTACAAGCGCTACGACCAGATCGATGCGGCGCCCGAAGAGAAGGCCCGCGGCATCACGATTTCGACGGCGCACGTCGAATACGAGACGGCAGCGCGCCACTACGCCCATGTCGACTGCCCCGGCCACGCCGACTATGTGAAGAACATGATCACGGGTGCTGCGCAGATGGACGGCGCGATCCTGGTGGTGTCGGCCGCCGACGGCCCGATGCCGCAGACCCGCGAGCACATCCTGCTTGCCCGTCAGGTCGGCGTGCCGTCGATCGTGGTGTTCCTGAACAAGGTCGACCAGGTCGACGACGCCGAGCTGCTCGAACTGGTCGAGCTCGAGGTTCGCGAGCTTCTGTCGAAGAACGAGTTCCCCGGCGACGACATTCCGATCGTCAAGGGTTCGGCGCTGGCTGCTCTGGAAGACTCCAACAAGACCATCGGCGAAGATGCGATCCGCGAGTTGATGGCTGCGGTCGATGCCTATATCCCGACGCCGGTTCGTCCGCTGGACAAGCCGTTCCTGATGCCGATCGAAGACGTGTTCTCGATCTCGGGCCGTGGCACGGTCGTGACCGGCCGCGTCGAGCGCGGCATCGTCAAGGTCGGCGAGGAACTGGAAATCATCGGCATCCGTCCGACGACCAAGACGACCTGCACGGGCGTCGAGATGTTCCGCAAGCTGCTCGATCAGGGCCAGGCCGGCGACAACATCGGCGCGCTGCTGCGCGGCGTTGATCGTGAAGGCGTCGAGCGCGGCCAGGTTCTGGCCAAGCCCGGTACGGTGAAGCCGCACAAGAAGTTCGTGGCCGAAGCCTACATCCTGACCAAGGACGAAGGTGGCCGTCACACGCCGTTCTTCACCAACTACCGTCCGCAGTTCTACTTCCGCACGACCGACGTGACCGGCATCGTGTCGCTGCCGGAAGGCACGGAAATGGTTATGCCCGGCGACAACATCACGGTCGATGTCGAGCTGATCGTGCCGATCGCCATGGAAGAGAAGCTGCGCTTCGCCATCCGTGAAGGCGGCCGCACCGTCGGTGCCGGCATCGTCGTCACCATCAAAGAGTAATTTGGACTTAAACCGATCTGTCGCGGGCGCAGGATTTGCCCGCGCCGCGCCAGAACAAGGAAGTGACGCATGAACGGACAGAATATCCGCATCCGCCTGAAGGCGTTTGATCACCGCGTGCTTGACGCCTCGACGAAAGAAATCGTGTCGACGGCCAAGCGCACCGGAGCAAACGTCCGCGGCCCCATTCCGCTGCCGACGCGGATCGAAAAGTTCACGGTCAACCGGTCGCCTCACGTCGACAAGAAGAGCCGCGAGCAGTTCGAGATGCGCACGCACAAGCGTCTGCTCGACATCGTCGATCCGACCCCGCAGACGGTCGATGCTTTGATGAAGCTCGATCTGGCCGCCGGTGTCGACGTCGAGATCAAGCTCTAAGGGAATGAGAGCGCGGTAAGGGGCGGTGCCCCTGGCCCGGAACTCTAAAGGAATTGAACCGATGCGTTCAGGTGTGATTGCAAAGAAGGTGGGAATGACCCGCATCTATAATGATGCCGGGGAACATGTTCCCGTCACCGTTCTCCAGATGGAGAACTGCCAGGTCGTGGCTCAGCGCACGCAGGAGAAGAACGGCTATACCGCCGTCCAGCTCGGCGTTGGCCTTGCCAAGGTGAAGAACACGTCGAAGGCGATGCGCGGCCATTTCGCGACCGCTTCCGTCGAGCCGAAGGCGAAGGTCGCCGAGTTCCGCGTCTCCGCCGACAACATGATCGATGTCGGCGCCGAGATCACCGTCGAGCACTTCGTCGCCGGCCAGAAGGTCGATGTGACGGGCACGACGATCGGCAAGGGTTTCCAGGGCGTCATCAAGCGCCATCACATGGGTGGTGGCCGCGCGACGCACGGTAACTCGGTTTCGCACCGTACGCACGGTTCGACCGGCCAGCGTCAGGACCCGGGCAAAGTGTTCAAGGGCAAGCATATGGCTGGCCACATGGGCGACACCCGCGTCACCACACAGAATGTCGAGATCGTTTCGACCGACGCCGACCGCGGCCTGATCCTGATCCGCGGTGCGGTTCCCGGATCGAAGGGCGCCTGGATCCTGGTCCGCGATGCGGCCAAGGTGGCACTGCCGGCCAACGCGCCGAAGCCTGCCGCGATCCGCGCCGTTGCCGCCGAGAGTGGCGCCAAGAACGAGGCTCCGGCCGCAGAGGGAGCAGAATAATGGATCTCAAGATCACAACGCTTGGCGGCAAGGACGCCGGCAAGGTGAAACTCTCCGAGGAGATTTTCGGCCTTGATCCGCGCGAGGACATCCTGCAGCGCGTCGTGCGCTGGCAGCTGGCCAAACGGCAGCAGGGCACGCACAAGGCCAAGGGCCGCGCCGAAATCGCGCGCACCGGCGCCAAGATGTACAAGCAGAAGGGTACGGGCCGCGCCCGTCACCATTCGGCACGCGCTCCGCAGTTCCGCGGCGGCGGCAAGGCCCACGGCCCGGTCGTTCGCAGCCACGAGCACGATCTGCCGAAGAAGGTGCGCGCTCTGGGCTTGCGGCATGCTCTCTCGGCCAAGGCCAAGAGCGCGTCGATCATCATCATCGACGAGCTGAAGCTGACCGAGGCCAAGACGAAGGCGCTGATCGCGAATTTCGCGACGCTGGGCCTGACCAATGCCTTGGTGATTGGCGGTGCCGAGCTTGACCAGAACTTCAAGCTGGCGGCGACCAACATCCCGAACATCGACGTGCTGCCCATCCAGGGCATCAACGTCTACGACATTCTGCGCCGCGGCACGCTGGTCCTTTCGAAGGCCGCCGTCGAGGCTCTCGAGGAGCGCTTTAAATGACCGACCTCCGTCATTACGACGTGATCGTCTCGCCGGCGATCACCGAAAAGTCGACCATGGCTTCCGAGAACAACCAGGTTGTTTTCAACGTCGCCAAGAAGGCGTCGAAGCCGGAAATCAAGGCCGCTGTCGAAGCGCTGTTTGGCGTCAAGGTTACGGCCGTGAACACGCTTGTCCGCAAGGGCAAGATCAAGCGCTTCCGCGGCACGATCGGCCGCCAGAGCGACGTCAAGAAGGCGATCGTGACGCTGGCCGACGGCCAGTCGATCGACGTCGCGACGGGTCTCTGAGCTAGGCCGCGAGGACAGGACAATGGCACTTAAAAAATTCAACCCGGTAACGCCGAGCACCCGCCAGTTGGTCATCGTCGACCGCTCGGGCCTCTACAAGGGCAAGCCCGTCAAGGGCCTGACCGAAGGCCTGACGAAGTCGGGCGGCCGCAACAATCACGGCCGCATCACGGCCCGCTTCATCGGCGGCGGTCACAAGCGTTCGTACCGCATCATCGACTTCAAGCGCCGCAAGTTCGACGTCGTCGGCACGGTCGAGCGCATTGAATACGATCCGAACCGCACCGCCTTCATCGCGCTGATCAAGTATGACGATGGCGAGCTGTCCTACATCATCGCTCCGCAGCGCCTTGCCGCCGGCGACAAGATCGTGGCCGGTGAATCGGTCGACGTGAAGCCGGGCAATGCGATGCCGCTGGCCTCGATGCCGGTCGGCACGATCGTCCACAACATCGAGCTGAAGCCGGGCAAGGGCGCCCAGGTTGCCCGCTCGGCAGGTGGCTACGGCCAGCTGGTCGGTCGCGATCAGGGCATGGCGATCCTGCGCCTCAACTCGGGCGAGCAGCGTGTCGTTCACGGCTCCTGCATGGCCACCGTCGGCGCCGTGTCGAACCCCGACCACGGCAACATCAACGACGGCAAGGCCGGCCGCACGGTCTGGCGCGGCAAGCGCCCGCACAATCGCGGCGTGACCATGAACCCGGTCGACCATCCGCATGGCGGTGGTGAAGGCCGCACCTCCGGTGGCCGTCATCCGGTCAGCCCGTGGGGCAAGCCGACCAAGGGCAAGAAGACGCGGTCCAACAAGGCGACCGACAAGTTCATCCTGCGCTCGCGCCATCAGCGCAAGAGCTAAGAAGAGGTAACGCCAAGTGACTCGTTCTATTTGGAAAGGCCCCTTCATCGACGGCTACCTTCTCAAGAAGGTGGACAAGGTTCGTGAAGGTGGTCGCAATGAGGTGATCAAGATGTGGAGCCGTCGCTCCACCATCCTGCCGCAGTTCGTCGGCTTCACCTTCGGTGTCTATAACGGCCAGAAGCATGTTCCCGTCTCGGTGAACGAGGACATGGTCGGTCACAAGTTCGGTGAATTCGCTCCGACCCGGACCTATTACGGTCACGGCGCGGATAAGAAGGCGAAGAGGAAATAATCATGGGCAAGGCCAAAGCTCCGCGCAGGCTTGCTGACAACGAAGCGCGCGCCGTTCTGCGCACGATCCGTATCAGCCCGCAGAAGCTGAACCTGGTTGCCGCGCTGATCCGCGGCAAGAAGGTCGCGACAGCGCTTTCCGACCTCGAATTCTCGGCCAAGCGGATTTCCGGCACGGTCAAGAAGACGCTGGAATCGGCGATCGCCAACGCGGAAAACAACCACGACCTCGACGTCGATGCGCTGATCGTGGCGGAAGCCTATGTCGGCAAGTCGATCGTCATGAAGCGGTTCCATGCTCGTGGCCGCGGTCGCGCCAGCCGTATCGAGAAGCCGTTCTCGCACCTCACGATCGTCGTTCGTGAAGTCGAAGAAAAAGGGGAGGCCGCATAATGGGTCAGAAAGTCAATCCGATCGGTCTGCGCCTCGGCATCAACCGCACCTGGGATTCGCGCTGGTTCGCGAACACCGGCGAGTACGGCAAGCTGCTGCATGAGGACATCAAGATCCGCAAGTATCTTGAGAAGGAACTCAAGCAGGCTGCGATCTCCAAGGTCGTGATCGAGCGTCCGCACAAGAAGTGCCGCGTCACCATCCATGCGGCGCGTCCGGGTCTGATCATCGGCAAGAAGGGCGCCGACATCGAGAAGCTTCGCAAGAAGCTGATGGAGATGACGAAGTCCGAGACGCACTTGAACATCGTTGAAGTGCGCAAGCCGGAAATCGACGCGACCCTGGTCGCCCAGTCGATCGCCCAGCAGCTCGAGCGTCGTATCGCGTTCCGCCGCGCCATGAAGCGCGCCGTTCAGTCGGCCATGCGCCTGGGCGCCGAAGGCATCCGCATCAACTGCGCCGGCCGTCTCGGCGGCGCCGAGATTGCACGCATGGAATGGTACCGCGAAGGCCGCGTGCCGCTGCATACGCTGCGCGCCGATGTCGACTATGGCACGGCCGAAGCGCATACGGCTTACGGCATCTGCGGCGTCAAGGTCTGGGTGTTCAAGGGCGAAATCCTCGAGCACGATCCGATGGCTTCGGAGCGTCGCGCGACCGAGGGTGATGCTGCGCATGGCGGTGGTGGTGATCGCGAACGCGGTCGTCGTCGCGAAAACGCCTGATTATTTAGGAATTTGGAGTTAGAACGATGCTGCAGCCAAAGCGCACAAAGTTCCGCAAGCAGTTCAAGGGCCGTATCCATGGTACCGCAAAGGGCGGCACCAACCTGGATTTCGGTGGTTTCGGGCTGAAGGCGCTGGAGCCGAACCGCGTCACCGCGCGTGAGATCGAGGCGGCCCGCCGCGCGATCACTCGTGAGATGAAGCGTGCCGGCCGCGTGTGGATCCGTATTTTCCCTGATGTGCCGGTGACGTCGAAGCCGACCGAAGTGCGCATGGGCAAGGGCAAGGGCGCTGTCGATTACTGGGCGGCGCGCGTCAAGCCGGGCCGCATCATGTTCGAGATCGACGGCGTCAACGAAGAAACCGCCCGTGAGGCGCTGCGTCTCGGCGCGGCCAAGCTCTCGGTCAGGACGCGCTTCGTACAGCGCATCGCAGAATAAGGACGGGCTGATCATGAAAGCCGAAGACATCCGGACGAAGACCCAGGACCAGCTGACCGACGATCTGGCCAGCCTGAAGAAGGAGCAGTTCAACCTGCGCTTCCAGAAGGCCACCGGCCAGCTCGAGAAGACCGCGCGCGTGCGGCAGGTTCGCAAGGACATTGCGCGTATCAAGACCATCGCTGCGGAAAAGTCCGCGGCCAAGAAGGCTTAAGGACGAAAATCATGCCAAAGCGCATTCTGCAGGGCACTGTCGTCAGCGACAAGAACGAGAAGACGGTAGTCGTCAAGGTCGAACGGCGCTTCACGCATCCCGTGATGAAGAAGACCGTGCGCATGACCAAGAAGTACAAGGCGCACGACGAGAACAACGCCCACAAGGTCGGCGATCAGGTGTTCATCCAGGAATCGAAGCCGATTTCCAAGGACAAGCGCTGGATCGTCGTGTCTTCGGACCAGGCGTAACAAACCGAATTTTGGACAGACCGGGGAGGGGCTTTGAGCCCGTCCCGTTAGAAGAGAAGAAGGCGGCCAGTCATGATTCAGATGCAAACAAACCTCGACGTCGCGGATAATTCCGGCGCCCGTCGTGTCATGTGCATCAAGGTGCTGGGCGGCTCGAAGCGGAAATACGCTTCCGTAGGCGACATCATCGTGGTGTCGATCAAGGAAGCCATTCCGCGCGGCCGCGTTAAGAAGGGCGATGTGATGAAGGCGGTCGTGGTTCGCACGGCCAAGGACATCCGCCGCCCGGACGGCAGCGTGATCCGTTTCGACAAGAACGCGGCCGTTCTCGTCGACAACAAGAAAGAGCCGATCGGCACGCGTATCTTCGGACCGGTTCCGCGCGAACTCCGCGCCAAGAACCACATGAAGATCATCTCGCTCGCGCCTGAAGTGCTGTAAGGAGCCGGACCAATGCAAAAGATTAGAAAAGGCGACAAGGTCGTCGTGCTGGCCGGCAAGGACAAGGGCCGTTCGGGCGAAGTCCTCTCGGTTCAGCCGAAGGAAGACACCGCGCTGGTGCGCGGCGTCAACATGATCCGTCGTCACCAGAAGCAGTCCCAGTCCCAAGAGGGCGGGATCATCACCAAGGAAGCGCCGATCCAGCTGTCGAACATCGCGCTCGCCGACCCCAAGGATGGCAAGCCGACCCGCGTCGGCTTCATCTTCCAGAAGGACGGCAAGAAGGTGCGCGTCGCCAAGCGCTCGGGAGAAGTCATCAATGGCTAAGGCTCAAACCACGAAGCCCAAGGCTGAAAGCAAACAGTCCAAGGCCCAGAACACGCCGCGCCTCAAGCAGGTCTACAACGAGACCATCCGCAAGGCGCTGCAGGAGCAGTTCGGCTACGAGAACGAGATGCAGGTTCCGCGCATCGACAAGATCGTGCTGAACATGGGCGTCGGCGAAGCGACCGCGGATTCGAAGAAGCCTTCGATCGCGGCCGAAGACCTGGCGATGATCGCCGGCCAGAAGGCCGTCGTCACCCGCGCCCGTAATTCGATCGCCGGCTTCAAGGTCCGCGAGAAGATGCCGATCGGCGCCAAGGTCACGCTGCGCAAGGAACGCATGTACGAGTTCCTCGACCGTCTCGTGAACATCGCACTGCCGCGCGTCCGCGACTTTCGCGGACTGAATCCGAAGAGCTTCGATGGCCGTGGCAACTACGCCATGGGCATCAAGGAACACATCGTGTTCCCGGAGATCAACTACGACAAGGTTGATCAGATCTGGGGCATGGACGTCATCGTTTGTACGACTGCGAAGACGGACGACGAAGCCAGGGCATTGCTCAAGGCCTTCAACTTCCCCTTCCGCCAGTAACGGCAGCGAGAAAAGGAAAAATCTGAAATGGCAAAGACCAGCTCAGTCGAGAAGAACAACAGGCGCCGCAAGCTTGCCGACCAGTACGGTCCCAAGCGCGCAGCGCTCAAGGCGATCATCATGGACCAGTCCAAGCCGATGGAAGAGCGTTTCCGCGCTCAGCTGAAGCTTGCTGCCCTGCCGCGCAACTCGGCCAAGATCCGCATCCGCAACCGCTGCGAAGTTACCGGCCGTCCGCGCGCCTATTATCGCAAGCTCAAAGTATCGCGCATCGCGCTTCGTGATCTCGGCAATAACGGCCAGATCCCGGGCCTGGTCAAGTCGAGCTGGTAAGGAGGACATAACATGTCATTGAGCGATCCTCTCGGCGATATGCTGACCCGCATCCGCAACGCGTATGGCCGTAAGAAGTCGAGCGTTTCGACGCCGGCGTCGCGCCTGCGTACCCGCGTCCTCGACGTGCTGAAGGCTGAAGGCTATATCCGCGACTACAGCCAGACCGACTTCGACAACGGCAAGTCCGAAATCGAAATCGAGCTGAAGTATTTCGACGGTGCTCCGGTCGTGCGCGAAATCGCCCGCGTCTCGAAGCCTGGCCGCCGCGTTTACGTTTCGGCCAAGTCGATCCCGCACGTCGCCAACGGCCTCGGCATCGCCATCCTTTCGACGCCGAAGGGCGTGATGGCCGATCACGAAGCACGCGAACAGAATGTCGGCGGCGAAATCCTCTGCCAGATTTTCTAATTCGGCAGACCTGAAACAAGAGAAGTGACGAGGACAACCAAATGTCTCGTATTGGAAAGAAACCCGTTTCGCTGCCGCAGGGCGTGACCGCGACCGTCAACGGCCAGACCGTGACGGCGAAGGGCCCCAAGGGCGAGCTGAAGTTCGTGGTGAACGACGAAGTGCTGGTCAAGATGGAAGGCAGCGAAATCGCTGTCCAGCCGCGCGACCAGACCAAGACCGCCCGCTCCAAGTGGGGCATGTCGCGCACGCAGATCGTCAACATCCTGCAGGGCGTCAAGGACGGTTTCGAGAAGAAGCTCGAGATCACCGGCGTCGGCTATCGCGCGGCACTTCAGGGCAAGAACCTGCAGCTGGCGCTTGGCTTCAGCCACGACGTCGTTTACGAGACGCCGGCCGGCATCACGATCACTGTGCCGAAGCCGACGGAAATCACCGTGACCGGCATCGACAAGCAGCAGGTCGGCCAGGTTGCCGCCGAGATTCGCGAGTATCGCGGTCCCGAGCCCTACAAGGGCAAGGGTGTCCGCTATGCCGGCGAGAAGATCGTCCGCAAGGAAGGCAAGAAGAAGTAGTAGGCCTGGTCCCGAAAAGTTGCAGACTTTTCGGAAAAGGCCAAGCCAAAGAAGTGCAACGCCGCGGGGAGCGGTCGCGGGAGGCGCTTTCGCCTACCGCACATGGCGGCCCCCGTTTTTTGAAGGCAAGGAAGATTATCATGGCTACCAAGGAATCCATCCAGCGCCGCGCGCAGCGCGTCCGCCGCCAGATCAAGAAGGTCGCCGGCGAACGTCCGCGTCTCTCGGTTCACCGCACGTCGAAGAACATCTACGTGCAGGTCATCGACGACGCGAAGGGCCATACCATCGCGGCTGCATCGACACTCGAGAAGGACCTCAAGGGTTCGCTCAAGACCGGCGCTGACACCGAGGCAGCAGCCGCTGTTGGCAAGCTGATCGCCGAGCGTGCTTCGAAGGCCGGCGTCAAGGAAGTCGTCTTCGACCGCGGCGCCTACATCTATCACGGCCGCGTCAAGGCGCTGGCCGAGGCTGCCCGTGAAGGCGGTCTGAGCTTCTAATTGCCTGATCCCGAACCGAAGGTCAGCGCAGCAAAAAGTTGCAGACTTTTCGGACAAGATCATGCAAGGAAAAATAATTCGCCCCCGGTGACCCAAAGAGGCGCACCGGATCTTATCAGCAACCGTGCTTCCGGAAAAAAACAAGGAACAGGATATGGCACAGGAACGTAGGGATGGCGGCCGCGGCCGCGATCGTGAAGAACGCGATGACGGCATGGTGGACAAGCTCGTCCACATCAACCGTGTCGCCAAGGTCGTCAAGGGCGGCCGTCGCTTCGGTTTTGCAGCACTCGTCGTCGTCGGCGACCAGAAGGGCCGCGTCGGCTTCGGTCACGGCAAGGCGCGCGAAGTGCCGGAAGCGATCCGCAAGGCAACCGAGTCGGCCAAGCGCGACATGATTTTCGTGCCGCTGCGCTCGGGCCGCACGCTGCACCACGACGTCGAAGGACGCTGGGGCGCCGGACGCGTGCTGCTGCGCGCTGCCAAGCAGGGTACCGGCATCATCGCCGGCGGCCCGATGCGCGCTGTCTTCGAGACGCTCGGCATGCATGACGTGGTCGCCAAGTCGATGGGTTCGTCGAACCCCTACAACATGGTTCGCGCCACGTTCGACGCGCTGAAGAGCCAGATGCATCCCAAGGATGTGGCTGCTGCGCGCGGCATCAAATATTCGACCCTTCAGGCCCGCCGCGGCACCGCCGTTGCGGCTGAAGAATAGTCGATCTGACCAGGGATTTTGACCATGGCCAAGAAAGCAACCAAGACCATCACCGTTGAGCAGATCGGTTCGCCGATCCGCCGCCCGAAGGAACAGCGCGCAACGCTGGTCGGCCTCGGCCTCAACAAGATGCACAAGCAGCGCACGCTGGAGGACACTCCCTCGGTGCGCGGCATGATCGCTGCCGTCCAGCATCTCGTCCGCGTCGTGGACGAGGGCTGAGCAAAAGCGCAGGAGAACCCAGATGAAACTCAACGATCTGCGTGACAAGGACGGCGCGACGCACTCCAAGAAGCGTCTCGGCCGTGGCATCGGCTCCGGCTCGGGCAAGACCGGCGGTCGCGGCGTCAAGGGCCAGAAGGCGCGCTCCGGCGTTGCCATCAACGGCTTCGAGGGCGGCCAGATGCCGCTCTATCGGCGCCTGCCGAAGCGTGGCTTCAATAACATCTTCGCCAAGAGCTTTGTCGTCGTGTCGCTGGCTCGTATCCAGACGGCGCTCGATGCCAAGAAGCTCGACGCCAAGGCGACCGTGACGGCCGAGGCACTCGTTGCCGCCGGCGTCATCCGCCGCGTCAAGGACGGCGTGCGCATCCTCTCGGACGGCGAACTCAAGGCAAAGCTTGCCTTCGACGTCGCCGGCGCCTCCAAGGCCGCGATCGAGAAGATCGAAAAGGCCGGCGGTTCGGTCAAGCTGCCGGAAGCGGCAGCGGAGTAACGGCAATTTGAAGCGCGGCCGGCAGGAACGGTATCCGTTTTTGTTCACGATTGCGCTTTGATCCAATCAATTAGGCGGCCGCGTCAACGCGGCCGCTTGCATGTTTAGAGCCCGGAGCTTATCTCGTGAGCTTCGGTGCCACGCGCCGCCTGAACTGCGGGCATCGAGCGTGACATACAAATCAAAGAAGTAGCGCATGACGTTGTCCGAAAACCGCTTCACACTTTTCGGCATCATGCTCTAGCGGAGAATCAGGCATGGCTTCGGCTGCTGAACAACTAGCCTCGAATCTGAATTTTGCGGCTTTCGCCAAGGCGGAGGACCTGAAGAAGCGAATCTGGTTCACCGTCGGCGCGCTGCTCGTCTATCGCCTCGGCACCTATATCCCGCTGCCCGGCATCAATCCGGATGCATTCGCGCAGGCCTTCTCTTCGCAGGCCAAGGGCGTGCTCGGCATGTTCAACATGTTCGCCGGCGGCGCCGTGCAGCGCATGGCGATCTTCGCGCTCGGCATCATGCCTTACATCTCAGCCTCCATCATCATGCAGCTGATGACCTCGGTCATTCCGTCGCTGGAAGCGCTGAAAAAGGAAGGCGAGCAGGGCCGCAAGGTCATCAACCAGTACACGCGCTACGGCACGGTACTCCTGGCGCTGGTGCAGGCCTACGGCATTTCGGTGGGCCTGGAAGGCGGCAACGGCATCGTCAACGATCCCGGCATGTTCTTCCGCATCTCGACCGTCGTCACGCTGGTTGGCGGCACCATGTTCCTGATGTGGCTGGGCGAGCAGATCACCGCCCGCGGCATCGGCAACGGCATTTCGCTGATCATCTTCTCCGGCATCGTCGCCGGCCTGCCGCGCGCCATCTCCGGCACGCTGGAGCTCGGCCGCACCGGCGCCCTATCGACGGGGCTGATACTCGCGATCATCGTGCTGGCCATCATCGTCATCGCGCTGATCGTGTTCTTCGAGCGCGCGCAGCGCCGCCTGCTGATCCAGTATCCGAAGCGCCAGGTCGGCAACCGCATGTTCCAGGGCGACACCTCGCATCTGCCGCTGAAGCTCAACACGTCGGGCGTCATTCCGCCGATCTTCGCGTCGTCGCTGCTTTTGCTGCCGGCAACGGTCGCCGGCTTCTCGCAGACGACAAACCTGCCGGCCTGGGCAAGCACCGTGCTCGCTTCGCTCGGCCACGGCCAGCCGCTCTACATGCTGTTCTATGCGGCAATGATCGTGTTCTTCGCCTTCTTCTACACGGCCATCGTGTTCAATCCGAAGGACACCGCCGACCAGCTCAAGAAGCATTCCGGCTTCATTCCGGGCTACCGTCCGGGTGAGCGCACTGCCGATTACATCGACTATGTCCTGACGCGCATCACCGTCGTCGGCGCCATCTATCTGGTGCTGGTGTGCCTGCTGCCCGAGTTCCTGATTTCGGCAACTGGCGTACCATTCTACCTCGGTGGCACATCGCTTCTGATCGTGGTCAGTGTAACCCTCGATACGGTGGCGCAGATCCAGGGTCACCTGATCGCGCACCAGTATGAGGGCCTGATCAAGAAGTCGAAGCTGCGCGGGGGGAAGAAGGCCAGATGAGATTGATATTGCTTGGGCCGCCAGGAGCGGGCAAGGGGACGCAAGCACAAAGACTGGTAGAAAAATACGGCATACCGCAGCTGTCGACGGGTGACATGCTGCGGGCGGCCGTGCAGGCCGGCACCGAAGTCGGCAAGCGCGCCAAGGCGGTGATGGATGCCGGCGAGCTGGTTTCCGACGCCATCGTCAACGCCATCGTGGCCGAGCGCATCGATCAGCCCGATTGCACCAACGGTTTCATCCTCGACGGATATCCGCGCACGCTGGTGCAGGCTGATGCGGTTGAATCGATGCTCGCCGAGCGCGGCATTGACCTCGATGCCGTGATCGAGTTCGTCGTCGACGACAAAGCGCTGGTCGGCCGCATCGTCAAGCGCGCCGACGACGCCAAGGCCGCCGGACAGCCGGTGCGCAAGGACGACAATCCGGTGGTGTTCGAAGAGCGCCTGCGGGAATATTACAAGAAGACCGCGCCTCTGATCGGCTATTATTATGCCAAACGCTCGCTTAGGAGTGTCGACGGCATGGCCCCTGTCGACACCGTGACGGCGGAGATTGAAGCGCTGCTCGCGGCGGTGACGCGGGAGACCGTTACGGCAAAGTAAAGATTGCGCTTGACTGGAACGGTTCGCTGGGTTATGGCGGCCCGTCTTCCTATCAGGCATGAGGCTTGCTTGTCCGCAAGGGCAAGGCAGCCGCATTGAAACTAGGGAACTCCCGCAAGGGCCGGCCTCCACCGGACGCGGGGTAATTTGAACAGCGCCGCGCATGCCTTGTTTTGAAGGCCGGCCGGTCCCACATGGAGAAGAGAAGAATATGGCTCGTATAGCCGGCGTCAACATTCCGACCAACAAGCGCGTCGTCATTGCGCTTCAGTACATTCACGGCATTGGCAAGAAGTTCGCCCAGGAGATCGTCGACAAGGTCGGCATCCCGGCCGAGCGCCGCGTCAACCAGCTGACGGACGCGGAAGTGCTGCAGATCCGCGAGACCATCGACCGCGACTACCAGGTCGAAGGCGACCTGCGCCGCGAAGTGTCGATGAACATCAAGCGCCTCATGGACCTCGGCTGCTACCGCGGTCTGCGTCACCGCCGTTCGCTGCCGGTTCGCGGCCAGCGCACGCACACCAATGCACGCACCCGCAAGGGCCCGGCCAAGTCGATCGCCGGCAAGAAGAAGTAAGTGAGCGATAGCGAGTGGCTATTAGCGAGTAGGGGTTCCCTATTCGCTGGTCCCTGCTCACTACTCGCTTTCAAAGGTGGAGCCGCTGGCATTACGGCGGTGTAGAGATCAACTGAAAGGACTATCATGGCCAAGGAAGCCGCTCGTGTTCGCCGTCGCGAACGCAAGAACATCTCGTCGGGCGTTGCCCACGTCAATTCGACCTTCAACAACACGATGATCACCATCACCGACGCGCAGGGCAATTCCATTGCCTGGTCGTCGGCCGGTGCCCAGGGCTTCAAGGGTTCGCGCAAGTCGACCCCGTTTGCCGCCCAGATGGCTGCCGAAGACGTCGCCAAGAAGGCCCAGGAACACGGCATGCGCATGCTCGAAGTCGAGGTCTGCGGACCCGGCTCCGGTCGTGAATCGGCGCTTCGCGCCCTGCAGGCTGCCGGCTTCACCATCACCTCGATCCGTGATGTGACGCCGATCCCGCACAATGGCTGCCGCCCGCGCAAGAAGCGCCGCGTCTAAGACATTACCGAACGCCGCGTGAGCGCCTCAAGGCGCTCCTCCACGGCACTCCAGGTCGCCCGCCACGATTGGATGGTGGCGGGTCAACGGAAGGAAAGCATCATGATCCAGAAAAATTGGCAGGAACTGATCAAGCCGAACAAGATCGAGTTCTCGTCGAAGAAGAAGACGCTGACCACGCTGGTCGCCGAGCCGCTCGAGCGCGGCTTCGGCCTGACGCTCGGCAACGCGCTGCGCCGCGTGCTTTTGTCTTCGCTGCGCGGTGCGGCTGTCACCGCCGTGCAGATCGACGGCGTTCTGCATGAATTCTCGTCGATTGCCGGCGTGCGTGAGGACGTGACCGACATCGTCCTCAACATCAAGGAAATCGCCATCCGCATGGAAGGCGATGGTCCCAAGCGCATGGTCGTTCGCAAGCAGGGCCCGGGTGCGGTTCTGGCTGGCGACATCCAGACGGTTGGCGACGTCGAGATCCTCAACCCGGACCACGTCATCTGCACGCTGGACGAGGGCGCTGAAATCCGCATGGAATTCACCGTCGACACCGGCAAGGGTTACGTGCCGGCCGACCGCAACCGCGCCGAAGACGCGCCGATCGGCCTGATCCCGGTCGACAGCCTGTATTCGCCGGTCAAGAAGGTCTCCTACAAGGTCGAAAATACCCGCGAGGGCCAGGTTCTCGACTATGACAAGCTGACCATGACCATCGAGACCGACGGTTCGATCTCGGGCGAGGACGCGGTGGCATTCGCTGCCCGCATCCTGCAGGACCAGCTTGGCCTGTTCGTCAATTTCGACGAGCCGCAGAAGGAAGTCGCCACCGAAGCCGTCACAGAGCTCGCCTTCAACCCGGCGCTGCTCAAGAAGGTCGACGAACTCGAGCTTTCGGTGCGTTCGGCCAACTGCCTGAAGAACGACAACATCGTCTACATCGGCGATCTCATCCAGAAGACCGAAGCCGAGATGCTGCGCACCCCGAACTTCGGCCGCAAGTCGCTGAACGAGATCAAGGAAGTGCTCGCGGCGATGGGCCTGCACCTCGGCATGGAAGTGCCGGACTGGCCGCCGGAAAACATCGAAGACCTCGCCAAGCGTTACGAAGACCAATATTGAGCATGAATTTCCAAGGATCGGCGGCGTGAGCCGCTCGATCCGACGGTCATGCGGAAAACCATCAGAGGCCACGGCCTCTTGAACAACTGAAGAAGGAAAAGAGCCATGCGCCACGGTTTTAAAGGCCGCCGCTTCGCCCGAAGCATTAGCCATCGCAAGTCGATGTTCGCCAACCTCGCCGTGTCGCTGCTCGAGCACGAACAGATCGTCACCACCCTGCCGAAGGCGAAGGATCTGCGTCCGATCGTCGAGAAGCTGGTGACGCTCGGCAAGCGCGGCGACTTGCATGCGCGCCGCCAGGTGATTGCCCAGATCGGCAATGAAGGCGTCGTCAAGCGTCTGTTCGACACGATTGCGCCGCGCTACGCCGACCGCAACGGCGGCTATCTGCGCATCATGAAGGCGGGCTTCCGCCACGGCGACAATGCCGCCATGGCGGTCATCGAGTTCGTCGACCGCGACACCGACGCCAAGGGCGCCGGCGACCGCGCCCGCCTCGAAGCCGAAGGCGCCAACGAGGAAGCCACTGCCGCATAAGGCTCGGTTTTCGCAAATGACTTTCAAGGGGCCTTCGGGCCCCTTTTTTGCATTGTCGCAAGGGCATGCTTCGCCGGGCTTTTTTTGCCTGCCGGCCAAGTGCTTTTGCACGACAATCGCCGCATTTCAGTGCATTAGCCTTTCATTCTGCACAATCGTCGGGACAATGCCCCCGAACTTGCCTTGGAGGATTCGCGAATGCGCGCCAACCGACTGTCTCTTGTTCTGCTCTTCGCCATGATGGCGTTCGCAGCCGCGCCGACAGTCAGGCAGGCGCTGGCCGAGGACGCCGCCAAGCCAGCCGATCCGGGGCTCTCCGATGTGCTGACCGACCTCCTGCATGGCGTCGAAGGCGAGAACGGCACCTCCGGTCCCGACAAGCGCGTGCCGTTCGGCCGCGAAGAGGTACAGCTGTCGTTTGCGCCCCTGGTCAAGCAGACGGCGCCGGCGGTGGTCAATGTCTATGCTTCGCAGACGGCCAAGGTCACGTCGCCCTTCGACGGCGATCCTTTCTTCGAGGAATTCTTCGGCCGCGCGCAGCCGCGCGCGCAATCCTCGCTCGGCTCGGGCGTGCTGGTCGACCCGAGCGGCGTGGTCGTCACCAATTTCCACGTGATCAAGGATGCCGACGAGGTCAAGGTGGCGACCGCGGACGGGCGCGAATTCACCTCGAAGGTCATGCTCAAGGACGAGACGCTCGACCTCGCCGTGCTCAAGATCACCTCAGACAAGCCGTTTCCGGTGATCGCCATCGGCGATTCCGACGCCCTCGAGGTCGGCGACCTGGTGCTGGCCATCGGCAATCCGTTCGGCGTCGGCCAGACCACCACCAGCGGCATCGTTTCGGCGCTTGCCCGCAGCCATATCGGCGTTTCGGATTCGGGCTATTTCATCCAGACCGACGCCGCCATCAATCCCGGCAATTCCGGCGGCGCGCTGATCAACATGGGCGGCCAGCTGGTCGGCATCAACACCGCCATCTACAGCCGCAGCGGCGGCTCGATCGGCATCGGTTTTGCCATCCCGGCCAACATGGTGCGCGCCTTCGCCGACGCGGCCAAGGCCGGGCTCGATTTCTTCGAGCGGCCTTATATAGGCGCCGAGTTCGAAGCGGTCACACCGCAGATCGCCGAATCGCTTGGCATGGATAAGCCGACCGGCGCGCTGGTGTCGTCGGTTGAGGAAGCCGGACCGGCGGCCAAGGCAGGGCTGAAGCCCGGCGATGTCGTGCTGCAGCTCAATGGCACGACGGTCGAAGGCATCGAGGCGCTGGATTACCGCATGGCGACCCTGTCGATCGGCACCAAGGCGACCTTCGCCATCCTGAGCAAGGGCCAGCAGGCGACGATGGAGATTGCACTGGAGCGCGCGCCGGAAGGCGCCAAGGCGTCGGAAGTGACCCTGCATGGCCGCAGCCCGTTCTCCGGCGCCAAGGTCGCGGAACTGTCGCCCAGGCTCGCCCAGCGGCTTGGCCTGCGCACCGACCTCAAGGGCGTCACCGTGGTCGACATCAACCGCGATTCGCCGGCTGCCGATTTCGGCTTCCAGCCGGGCGACATCGTGCGCGAGGTGAACGGCACCACCGTCGATACGGCGGCGACACTGGCGCAGCTTGCCCAGCAGGATACGCGCTGGTGGCGCTTTACCGTCGAGCGCGGCGGGCAGATACTGCGCCAGGTGTTGCGTTACTGAGGCGATCTTCCCATTTCTGAGGATCGTGCTCCAACCAGAAGACCTAGATGGCCGATCTGTTCAGCGTCGATGAACCGGAAAGAGCGCCGCCCGGCCGACCTTTGGCCGATCGGCTGCGCCCGAAAAACCTTGGCGAGGTTGTCGGCCAGGAGCATCTGACCGGCCCCGACGGCGCACTGACGCGGCTGATCGCTTCCGGTTCGCTCGGCTCGATGATTTTCTGGGGACCGCCGGGAACCGGCAAAACAACCGTGGCGCGACTGCTGGCCGGCGAGACCAGTCTTGCGTTCGAGCAGATATCGGCGGTTTTTTCCGGCGTCGCCGATTTGAAGAAAGTGTTCGAGGCAGCGAAGCTGCGGCGAACCAATGGCCGGCAGACGCTGCTGTTCGTCGACGAGATCCATCGCTTCAACCGTGCCCAGCAGGACTCTTTCCTCCCGGTCATGGAGGATGGAACAGTTGTTCTGGTCGGCGCCACCACCGAAAATCCATCGTTCGAGCTGAACGCCGCGCTTCTGTCGCGCGCGCGGGTGCTGGTGTTTCACTCGCTGGGCGAGGACAGCATCGCCAAACTGATGACGCGGGCGGAGGAGACAGAGGGCAGGGCGCTGCCGCTCGACGAAGAGGCGCGGGCGATGCTCATCCGCATGAGCGATGGTGACGGCCGGGCCTCGCTGACGCTGGCCGAGGAAGTCTGGCGCGCCGCCAAACCCGGCGAGGTTTTTGATCCCGAAGGGCTGCAGCGCATCGTCCAGCGCCGCGCGCCGATCTATGACAAGGGCCAGGACGGTCACTACAATCTGATCTCGGCGCTGCACAAATCGGTGCGTGGGTCCGACCCGGACGCGGCGCTTTATTATCTTGCCCGCATGTTCGACGCCGGCGAGGATCCGCTCTATCTCGGCCGCCGGCTGGTGCGCATGGCGATGGAGGATATCGGGCTCGCCGACCCGCAGGCGCTGGTTATCGCCAACGCCGCCAAGGACGCCTACGACTACCTCGGCTCGCCCGAAGGCGAACTGGCCTTCGCCGAGGCCACCGTCTATCTCGCCACCGCGCCCAAATCCAACGCCGTCTATACCGCCTTCAAGGCAGCCACGCGGGCGGCGAAGGAGTTCGGTTCGCTGCTGCCGCCCAAGCACATCCTCAACGCGCCGACCAAGCTGATGAAAGAGGAGGATTACGGCGCCGGCTATCGCTACGATCACGACCAGCCCGATGCCTTTTCCGGCCAGGACTATTTCCCCGAAAAGATGGGCCGGCAGACCTTTTACGATCCGCCCGAACGCGGCTTCGAGCGCGATATCAAGAAACGGCTGGACTATTGGGCAAAGCTGCGCAGCGAGCGGGAAAAATAGGTGCGCGGGACAAACGGGACGAACTCGGCCTGCCCGCGATGAACTGAAATTCTGTCTCCGCCAGTCACAGCAGTGTGATTGTACCGCATGACAAAAAGCCCTATCACGTCGCATGACTCGGCCGGGAGGCTGCCAGGACGGGCGATAATTCGGAACGGGGACAGCGCGCCGCGCGAACAGAATGACAAAATCCCTTCGCAAAACGCTTCGCCAGGCTGTGATTGCTGTCCCGCTGCTCGCGCTCGGCTTCTATTTCATTCCGATCCTGACCACGATCTGGATCGTCTGCGGCCTGATCGATGTGCTGCGCAACGCCAACAAGGATCTGTCGCTGTTGCGCGGCTATTTCCTCGGCAATGGCATCTTCACCTGGCTGCTGTCGCCCTTCAATCTGCTGGTGGACCTCGTTTGCTACAGGAACCCGGGCGTGTGGAAGCTGGAGCAGTTTCCCGCCGATTATCAGCGCGAGGTCAACGAGGTTCTTGACGTCTTCAAGGCGCGCAAGGACGAGATCATCGCCGATATCGACGCCAATTTCGGCACCGGTCGTCGCGGCATGTATGTCTATCAGTGGTACGGCAAGCACCGGATCGACAATGTCGCGGAATTCAACAAGGATTTCAAATACATCAAGACCATTGCCGTGTCTGTCTTCAGAGGCAAGGAATCGACTTCCTGGCATTTCGGACCGCTCCGGCTCAGCCTGCGCATCCTCTACAATCTCTTGCCGGTGAAGGCAGAGGTTTTCGTCGAATGCAACGGCGCCAGGAATTACTGGCACGACAACCCGCTCTATATATTCGACGACACGCTGCTGCACCGCTCGGTCAACGAGTATGACGGACGCCGCTACTGCGTGTTCATGGACATAATCCGCCCGTCGCCGTTCCCCGGCTTCATCGCCGGACTTCTCGCCATCGTTTCGGTCACCGTCGAGCGCGTCAATTCCATGTTCTACAAGAACTGGAAGATGATCGGCTCGAGCAAGGCAAAGAAGGTCGAGACGACCTGAGGCGTTGGCCTGAAGGGATTGACCGCACTGCCTTGGCCGGGCAGTAAACGGGCATGTTCAATCTGCTTCTTGTTGTGGTCGGCGGCGGCATCGGCGCCGGCATCCGCCACCTGACCAACATCGGCGCCTTGCGCCTCGTCGGCCCCAACTACCCCTGGGGGACAATGGCGATCAACATCCTCGGCTCCTTTGTTATGGGGCTGTTCGTCGCCGCGCTGATGCGGCGCGGCGGTTCCAATGAGCTCCGGCTGTTCGTCGCCACGGGCATCCTTGGCGGCTTCACCACCTTCTCCGCCTTTTCGCTCGATTTCGCGACCCTGTGGGAGCGCGGAGCGACGCTGCCGGCGTTGGGATATGCGCTTGCCAGCGTCGTTGGCGCCATTATCGCCCTGTTTCTGGGACTTTGGCTCGCAAGAACCGTTTCATAGTGTTATTGCCCGGCCTAGAGCACGGCGCATCCTCCTGGACGCGCTGCAGAAACTTTGATCTTGCGCATGATCCTTTCCGAAAGCCGGAGTAGATTTTCGGGGTCACGCGTTAGAAACGGATAAAGCGAAAATCATGGCAGGCGTAGAACAGATCACGGTGGAGGCCGGCGAGGCGGGCATGCGGCTCGATCGCTGGTTCAAGACCCATTTCCCCGGTCTCGGCTTTGGCCATCTGCAGAAGTTGCTGCGCTCGGGCCAGATCCGCGTCGATGGCGGCCGGGTCAAGGCCGACAGCCGTGTCGAGCCCGGCCAGGTGGTGCGTGTGCCGCCGCTCGAGGTCGACAAGAAGGGCGAGAGTGCGCTTACGGGTTACTCGATCCGCAACCAGGGCGACGCCGATGTGCTGGCCAAGATGCTGATCCACGAAGATCCAAAAGTCTTCGTCTTCAACAAGCCGGCGGGCCTGGCGGTGCAAGGCGGCTCGGGCGTCACCCGCAATGTCGACGACATGCTGGAGGCCTGGCGCAGCCAGAAGGGCGAGAAGCCGCGCCTGGTGCACCGGCTCGACCGCGACACGTCGGGCGTGTTGGTGGTTGCCCGCACCAGGCTTGCGGCGATGAAGCTTTCCGAGTCATTCCGGGCGCGCGAGACCAAGAAGACCTATTGGGCGCTGGTCAAGGGCGTCCCGCCCAAGCGTGAGGACAAGATCTCGACCTGGCTGATCAAGGAGCCGACCGAGGACGGCGACCGCGTGCGCGTGGCAGCCCATGGCGAAAAGGGCGCCGACCACGCCGTGTCCTACTATCGCATCATCGAGCAGGCGGCTCAGACGATGACTTGGCTGGAAATGGAGCCGTACACTGGCCGCACCCACCAGCTGCGCGTTCATGCCGCCTATATCGGCTGCCCGATCCTCGGCGACCCCAAATATTTCGAGGCCGACACCAACTGGGACTTTCCGGGCGGCATTCAGAACCGCCTGCATCTGCATGCGCGCCGCATCGTCATTCCGCACCCGGACAAGGGCATCATCGACGTCACCGCGCCGATGCCGCCGCATATGCGCCAGAGCTGGAACCTGATCGGCTTCGACGACGCCAGCGCGGAGGACTGACATTGGCCGTTGCCTCGGCATTGGATCGCCGCGATGCGGTCGATCTGGCGGCTGCTTCCATCATGGTCGGGCTGACCTTTTCCTGGGGGCTGAACTACGTCGCCGCCAAGATCTCCTATGCCGGCTTCGATCCGGTTTTCGTCTCGATCGCACGTTCGATCATTGGCGGGCTCTGTGTGCTCGGCTGGTGCTGGCTGCGCGGCATCAGGTTGTTTAAGGCCGACGGGTCGCTTGTCGCCGGCATCATTGTCGGCGTGCTGTTCGGCGTCGAGTTCCTGTGCCTCTATATCGGGCTGGAATACACGACCGTTGCTCGCAACACACTGCTGGTCAACACCATGCCGTTCTGGGTCCTGATCGGCGGCCATTTCCTGCTCGGTGAGCGTATCAACGCGCGCAAGCTTGGCGGGCTCGTTCTCGCCTTCTGCGGCCTGGTGGCGGTGTTTTCCGACGGGATTGCCGGCGGCACCGAGATGACCTTGATGGGCGATCTGCTCAGCCTCGGCTCCGGTATCCTGTGGGCGGCGACCAGCATCGTCATCAAGCGTTCGAAACTGGTCGAGACCAGTGCCGAGAAATTGCTGCTTTATCAGTTGGCCGGTGCGGCCATTGTCGGTGTCCTGGTGATGCCTTTCGCCGGCCCGCCGATCCGCGCGGTCAGTGCCTTGCCGGCATTGGCGCTGCTGTTCCAGTCGCTCTATATAGTTGCCTTCACCTATGTGCTGTGGTTCTGGCTGCTCAGGCGCTATCCGGCATCGGCCCTGTCGAGCTTCGCTTTCCTGTCGCCGGTGTTCGGCGTCCTCTGCGGCGCTATCATTCTGGGCGAGGCGCCGACGACCAGGATCTTTGTGGCGCTTGGGCTGATCGCTGTCGGCCTGATCATCGTCAACCGGCCGGCGCGCAAGCAGGTACCTGGATAGAAAGTTCGACCATGCGTGACATCCTCAACGACCTCGAAGCGGGAAAGCATCTGTCCGATCCGGATCCGGTCCGCCGCGCGCAGATCCAGATGAAGACGCACCTGCCGAAGCGCTTCTACAAGGACGTGTCGGTCGCAGCTGTGGAGGACGGTTTTGCCGTCCATCTCGACGGCAAGCCGGTGCGCACGCCGGGCAAGGCGCTGCTGGCGCTGCCGACCGAAAAGGCCGCCGCCCTGGTCGCCAATGAGTTCGCTGCACAGGGCGAGACCATCGACCCGGTCACGATGCCGGTGTTGCGTCTGGCCAACACCGCCATCGACGGGGTCGCCAGCGACCCGCAGGCGGTGCTGGAGGACGTCTTGCGCTTCGCCTCGTCCGATCTGACCTGCTACCGCGCCGACGCGCCACAGGGGCTGGTCGAGCGGCAGAACCAGCTTTGGGATCCGGTGATCGACTGGGCGAGGGCGACATTAGGGGCTCGGTTCAATCTCGCCGAGGGCATCATCCATGTCGAGCAGCCGCGCGAAAGCATCGCCGTCCTCGGCGCCCATCTTGCCCAGCGTGCCGAGCCGCTGCGGCTGGCCGCAATCCATGTCATGACTTCGCTGACCGGGTCGGCGCTGCTGGCGCTGGCGGTCGATTACGGTGCGCTCGATGGCGATGCGGCTTGGGCCGCCGGCCATGTCGACGAGGACTGGCAGATCGAGCATTGGGGCCAGGATGCCGAGGCTGTCGCACGCCGCTCGGCCCGCAAACGCGACATGATGGCGGCCGTCGGCCTGCTCGATGCGCTGAAGACCTGATCCTCGGCCTTTGCCGCACTGCACCTAATACCAAAGTCATAAATCCAAGGTCTGTCTGCCTCCGGCGGTCGCTTTCTGTCATTTTTTACGCCGATGGCTGGTTCGAGTCGCGTTCAGAGGGAACGCCGACGATGACGCCCAGCCTCGAAGGCAGACGATTCACGGGAGGACAGTTCAATGGCATTGGCATCGACCGCCGGCGGAGCCAGCCGCGGCATGACACGAGAGGAGAAGAAGGTCATCTTCGCCTCCTCGCTGGGCGCGGTTTTCGAATGGTATGATTTCTATCTCTACGGAGCGTTGGCCGGCGCGATCGGCTTGACCTTCTTCAACTCGTTTCCCGAAAGCACCCGCTACATCTTCACGCTGCTGGTCTTCGCCGCCGGGTTCATCGTGCGCCCGTTCGGCGCGCTGGTGTTCGGCCGCATCGGCGATCTCGTCGGCCGCAAATACACATTCCTTGTCACGATCATGATCATGGGTCTGTCGACTTTCCTTGTCGGCCTGCTTCCGGGCTCAGAGACACTGGGCATTCTGGCGCCGATCCTGTTGATCGCGCTGCGCATGCTGCAGGGCTTGGCGCTTGGCGGCGAGTACGGCGGCGCCGCGACCTATGTCGCGGAACATGCGCCGGATGACCGTCGCGGCTTCTACACGTCATGGATCCAGACCACGGCGACGCTCGGCCTGTTCCTGTCGCTGATTGTCATCCTGCTGGTGCAGAATTCCGTAAGCAAGGACGCCTTCAACGCCTGGGGATGGCGCATTCCTTTCCTGGTCTCGGCCATCCTGCTGGGCATTTCGGTCTGGATCCGGCTGTCGCTTTCGGAATCGCCGACCTTCCTGCGCATGAAGGAGGAGGGCAAGAGTTCCAAGGCGCCGCTGTCGGAAGCCTTCGGCCAGTGGAAAAACGCCAAGATCGCCATCCTGGCGCTGTTCGGCCTCACCGCCGGTCAGGCCGTGGTCTGGTACAATGGGCAGTTCTATGCACTGTTCTTCCTGGCCAATGTGCTCAAGGTCGACGCGCAGTCGGTCAACATCATGATCGCCATTGCGCTGGCACTCGGCACGGGCTTCTTCGTCTTCTTCGGCTGGCTGTCCGACAAGATCGGCCGCAAGCCGATCATCATGGCCGGTCTTGCGCTGGCGGTCGTCACCACCTTCCCGCTGTTCAAGGCGTTGACCTGGGCCGCCAATCCGGCGCTCGCCACCGCACAGCAGAACACGCGCGCCACGGTGACGGCGGCTCCGGGAGACTGCAACTTCCAGTTCAACCCGACCGGCACGCGCGTACCGGTCAGTTCGTGCGATATCGCGACCGACTTCCTAGCCAAGAACTCGGTGCCTTATGACATCGTCTCTACCGCGGCGGCGGGGACCCCGGCGAGTGTCATGATCGGCAGCGAAACCGTGGCGTCTTATGATGCCAAGGCCGCGGGCGACAAGAAGGCTGCAAGCGACGCTGCCTTCAAGAAGGGTATCAACCTCGCGCTTCAGGGTGGCGGTTACCCGTTGAAGCGCGCTGCCGCCAAGGTTGCCGACCAGAAGCTCGACGCCTTTGTTGCGGCCAATCCTGAACTGAAGCTCGATGCGGCAGCCATCCGCGCCGGCGAAAAGACCGCGGTCCCGACCGAACAGGCGATCAAGGACAAGGTGCTGACCAAGGATGAGGCCGCGGGCGCCACCGAGGTGACCGTCTACAGCGTTCCGGCAGCGGGCGCGTTCGCGATGTTTGCCGACCCCGCACAGGTCAACTGGGCCAAGGTCATCGGCATCCTGTTCATCCTGGTCCTCTATGTGACCATGGTCTACGGGCCGATCGCCGCGATCCTGGTCGAGATGTTCCCGACCCGCATCCGCTACAGCGGCATGTCGCTGCCCTATCACATCGGCAATGGCTGGTTCGGCGGCCTGCTGCCCGCGATCGTTTTCGCGTTCAGCGCCTACAAGGGCGATATCTATTACGGCCTTTGGTATCCGGTGGTGATCGCGGCGGTGACGCTGATCATCGGCATGATCTTCGTCAGGGATACGCTCGGCACCGACCTGCATACCAAGCAGTAGCCGACGGCTCTGTATCAAACAAAAAACCCGGCGCGAGCGATCGCGCCGGGTTTTTCATTTGTGGCCTGTTCGATCTATCAGCGCGAAAGACGCCTAGCTCTTGCGAGGCTGTTCGGCGTCCGCAATGGCGGCCTCATGATACCATGCCTCTCCATGGGCAAGCGGGTGATCGCGCAGCGAAGCAAGCTCTGCCGCAAACTTGGCCTTTACGCCTAAATTTGAGGCAGATGCACGCGATGCCGCCGGGAACATCAGGATTTTGGCCGACGGACGGGCTGAGGTGATTTCCATGGTCGGTCTCCTTTCTTCTGGAGAGGCTCTTCGATTCATCTTTCCATCAAGGTAGGTCCTGCAATCCTTTTAGGCAAGATGCCTAAAGAAAGATCGGCATTTGCCTGTTATTTAAGCAAATTCTGCCTTTGATTGATCCGGGCGCATTGCTTAGGCGGTTGCCTTCACCGGCGGGATGAAAGGGCATTTTTGCCGCGCCCTGACCAACTGATCTGGCACACGATTTGCGTTGTATCGACTTGGCAGCTGGGCTGCTGGATGGCTCGGCGCGTCGGCGTCATCCAGGTTCGGTGATCAAGCAACGAGAGGCTCTAGAATGACGAAATACAAGCTCGAGTATATCTGGCTCGATGGTTACACGCCGGTCCCCAATCTTCGTGGCAAGACCCAGGTCAAGGAGTTCGCCGAGTTCCCGACGCTCGAGCAGCTGACGCTGTGGGGCTTCGACGGTTCTTCGACGCAGCAGGCCGAAGGCCACAGCTCCGACTGCGTGCTGAAGCCGGTGGCCGTATTCCCGGACCCGGCCCGCAGCAATGGCGTGCTGGTGATGTGCGAAGTGATGATGCCCGATGGCGTGACGCCGCATGTGTCCAACAAGCGCGCCACCATCCTCGACGACGAGGGCGCCTGGTTCGGCTTCGAGCAGGAGTATTTCTTCTACAAGGACGGCCGTCCGCTCGGCTTCCCCGAGAGCGGCTATCCGGCGCCGCAGGGCCCGTACTACACCGGCGTCGGCTATTCGAATGTCGGCCCGATCGCGCGCCAGATCGTCGAGGAGCATCTCGACCTTTGCCTCGCAGCAGGCATCAACCATGAAGGCATCAACGCCGAAGTGGCCAAGGGCCAGTGGGAATTCCAGATTTTCGGCAAAGGCTCCAAGAAGGCCGCCGACCAGATGTGGATGGCCCGCTATCTCTTGCAGCGCCTGACCGAAAAGTACGAGATCGACATCGAGTATCACTGCAAGCCGCTCGGCGACACCGACTGGAACGGCTCGGGCATGCACGCCAACTTCTCGACCGCCTATATGCGCGAAGTCGGCGGCAAGGCCTATTTCGAAGCGCTGATGGCTCAATTCGACAAGAACCTGATGGACCACATCGCCGTCTACGGCCCGGACAATGACAAGCGCCTGACCGGCAAGCATGAGACCGCTCCGTGGAACCGCTTCAGCTACGGCATCGCCGACCGAGGCGCCTCGATCCGCGTGCCGCATTCCTTCGTCAACAATGACTACAAGGGCTACCTGGAAGACCGCCGCCCGAATTCGCAAGGCGACCCCTACCAGATCGCTTCGCAGATCCTGAAGACCATCGCGGAGGTTTCGACCAGCGCGCAGGTCTCGGCGGCCGCCTAAGCATCTATAGCGGCGCAGGCTTCGTAAGCCTGCGCCGTAGCCTGCTGCTACCACGTCTACGGTCTGCTATTGGTCAAACAAAAACCCCGGCGTCTGAACTGACGCCGGGGTTTTTCCTTGTCGCTGAGGCTTATCGCTCAGACCGAATAGTACATGTCGTATTCGACCGGATGCGGTGTCATTTCGAAGCGCATCACTTCGGCCATCTTGAGCTCGATGTAGCTGTCGATCTGGTCGTCGTCGAAGACGCCGCCGGCTTTCAGGAAGCCGCGGTCCTTGTCCAAGCTTTGCAGCGCTTCGCGCAGCGAACCGCAGACGGTCGGAATCTTCTTCAGTTCCTTCGGCGGCAGATCGTAAAGATCCTTGTCCATCGGCTGTCCCGGGTGGATCTTGTTCTTGATGCCGTCGAGGCCGGCCATCAGCATGGCGGCGAAAGCGAGGTAGGGGTTCGCGCCTGGATCGGGGAAGCGGACCTCGACGCGCTTGGCTTTCGGGGACGAGCCGAACGGAATGCGGCAGGAGGCCGAACGGTTGCGCGCGGAGTAGGCGAGCAGCACCGGGGCTTCATAGCCAGGCACAAGGCGCTTGTAGGAGTTGGTCAGCGGGTTGGTGAAGGCGTTGATCGCCTTGGCGTGCTTGATGATGCCGCCGATGTAGAACAGGCACGACTCCGACAGGCCGGCATATTCATTGCCGGCGAAGGTCGGCTTGCCGTTCTTCCAGATCGACTGGTGGACGTGCATGCCCGAGCCGTTGTCGCCGAAAATCGGCTTCGGCATGAAGGTGGCCGTCTTGCCATAGGCGTTGGCGACCTGGTGCACGACATATTTGTAGATCAGCATCTTGTCGGCGTTGCGGACCAGCGTGTCGAACTTGATGCCGAGCTCGTGCTGGGCAGCGGCAACCTCGTGATGGTGCTTTTCGACGCGCACGCCCATTTCGGCGAGCACGGTCAGCATTTCGGAGCGCATGTCCTGCGCGCTGTCGATCGGCGGCACAGGGAAGTAGCCGCCCTTGACGCGCGGGCGGTGGCCGAGATTGCCGGTCTCGTAGTCGGTGTCGTCGTTGGACGGCAGTTCGGTCGAGTCCAGCTTGAACCCGGTGTTGTAGGGATCGGCCTTGTACTTGACGTCGTCGAAGACGAAGAACTCGGCTTCGGGGCCGACATAGATGGTGTCGCCGATGCCTTCGGCCTTCATGTAGGCCTCGGCCTTCTTAGCGGTGCCGCGCGGGTCGCGGTTGTAGGATTCGCCGGAGACTGGATCGAGAATGTCGCACAGGATGACCATGGTCGACTGGGCGAAGAACGGATCCATGTGGACGGTGTCCGCATCGGGCATCAGCACCATGTCGGACTCGTTGATCGCCTTCCAGCCGGCGATCGAGGAGCCGTCGAACATGACGCCGTCGGCGAACATGTCTTCCTCGACCTCGATGACATCCATCGTCACGTGCTGCAGCTTGCCCTTCGGATCGGTGAAGCGCAGGTCGACGAATTTCACGTCGTTGTCCTTGATCTGCTTCATGATGTCTTTGGCTGTCGTCATGTCGTTTCTTCCCTGTGTGATGACGTTTCGAGGAGACGTTAATCTGAAATCAGAAAGCTCAGACGGCGTCCATCCCCGTTTCGCCGGTGCGGATGCGAACGACCTCCTCGATGTTGGAGACGAAGATCTTGCCGTCGCCGATGCGGCCGGTCTGCGCCGCCTTGCGGATGGCTTCGATGGCGCCTTCGACGGCGTCGTCGCCCAGCACGACTTCGATCTTCACCTTGGGCAGGAAGTCGACGACATATTCGGCGCCGCGATAGAGTTCGGTATGGCCTTTCTGGCGGCCAAAGCCCTTAGCCTCGGTCACGGTAATGCCTTGCAGACCGGCCTCCTGAAGCGCTTCCTTCACTTCGTCTAGCTTGAACGGCTTGATGATCGCTTCGATCTTTTTCATGTAAAAAGTGGCCTCCACTGCCAAAAAAACGGGTTGTGCGCCCCGCTTGCGCCTCCATCAAGCACGAACTGTGCCAATTTCAGCCCACGCGAAGCGGTTTCGCGCAATTCCAATGCCGCGCCGCGCCGGGATGCACATTCGCGTCATCCTCTGCTTCGGCTGCGGCAAAGCTGCCCGAAGCCTACACATTGCCGCTTCGGGCGTCTGCACGATAATTAGGCAGATTGCGCATTTTGCAGGCCCGCGCGGAACCGTGGCACCAGTCTGCGAAAGGATTGGCCGCACGCCAACGCAGCACCTGGCCGTTTGCTTCGAATCCGAAACTGGACAATGCTCGATAGGGACAAAGGGGTCGGCCTTGAACGAAATGCGGATCGGCAATCCATGAGCAATGAAGTCCTGTCGCCGGCCGAGATGGGCGAGGCCGACCGGCTGGCGATCGCGGCCGGTCCGCTCGACGGCTATGGCCTGATGCAGCGCGCCGGCGAAGCGGTCGCTGCTGTGGTCCTGGCACGCTATCCCGCAGCAAGCCGCGTGCACGTGCTGTGCGGCCCCGGCAATAATGGTGGCGACGGCTATGTTGTAGCGCGGTTGCTGGCCGAGGCTGGTGTGAATGTGGCGCTCTGGGCCGAAGGCAAGCAGAAGCCCGGGAGTGATGCGGCGCGAGCTTCCGAGGCCTGCAATCTGCCGGTCGAGCACATCGGACACTGCTACCCGGAACCGGGTGAAGTCGTCGTGGACGCGCTCTATGGTGCGGGATTGTCGAAGAAGATATCCCTGCATGCCTCTGCCGTCTCAGGATTGGCCGCGGCGGAGCGCGTGCCTGTGGTGTCAATCGATCTGCCTTCTGGTGTGTCGGGCGAGACCGGCTTGAGCAACGCTTATTTCAAGGCCGACGTGACGGTGACGTTCGTGCGGAAAAAGCCCGGCCATCTGCTGATGCCGGGGCGCAGCCTCTGCGGCGAGATCATCATCGCCGATATCGGCATTCCGGATGCGATCGTCGATGAGTTCAAGATCAAGACGTTCGAGAACACGCCTGATTTCTGGCTATACAGTTTTCCGAAAACGGCGGTCGATACACATAAGTATAAGCGCGGCCACGTCAGCGTCTTTTCCGGCGGGCCGAGCGCGACAGGTGCGGCGCGGCTGTCGGCGATGGCTGCAGCCAGAGCCGGGGCAGGGGCGGTGACCGTGCTCTCGCCTGAAAATGCCATGCAGGTAAACGCCGCGCATCTGACATCGATCATGCTGCGCGAGGCCGGTTCGATGGAGGAAGTGCAGGAATTTTTGTCGGCGAGGCACCCCGAAGTACTTGTGTTCGGACCAGGGCTCGGGCCGAAACCCAAAGTGGGGGATTTCGCGTTGCAATTGATCGCGACGGTCGCTGACCTAAACCGCACGTCGACGAGTTCATTCGGAATTCAGCGCCCTGCCATTGTCTTGGATGCTGACGCCATCACGTCATTGGCGCATCAGCCTCAGGCCCTGTTCGACGCCGCGCTGCTCCCGTGGGCGCCGGTATTGGTGCTGACGCCGCATGAAGGCGAATTCGCCAGACTTTTTCCCGACATCGCGAAGGACAAGAAGCAGTCGAAACTCGCCAAGGCGCGCGCAGCCGCTGAACGAGCCAACGCCATCATGGTCTACAAGGGCGCCGACACCGTCATCGCGGCGCCGGACGGCCGCGCGGTGATCAACGCCAATGGTGCACCATGGCTCGCCACCGCCGGTTCCGGCGACGTGCTGGCGGGCATTGTCGCCGCGCTGCTGGCGCAGGGCATGCAGGCATTCGAGGCCGCCTGCGCAGCGGTCTGGATACACGCCGAGGCCGGCAGCCGCTTTGGACCCGGTCTGATCGCCGAGGATCTCCCGCTGGCCCTGGTGCCGGTGCTGCGTGAACTTGTCGAGGCACGGCAGAAGGTGCCGATCGGATGAAGCGTTTCGCGCTCGCCATTGCAGCCATCATCGCGCTGTTCGCCTCGCATGGCGTGCGCGCTGAGCAGCCGGTGACCATCGTCGACGATCCGGCGGTGCTCGCCGCCCTCGATGCCAAGGGGTTTGGCTTCGCCGGCATTTTCGCCGTCGACGGCGCGGACGATCTGAAGACGCTCTACAGTGAGGTGCCGGCCTATCGTGCTGTTGTCGACATGGTGGCGGCCGATATTGCCACGCTGCGGGCCGAGATAAAGGCCGGCGGGCGCACGCTCTACGAGGTGACCGACGGCAATGTCGGCCGCATCATGGATATGCGCTGGCTGAAGACCGAGGCCGCGCGCTTCCGCCTGGTCGGCGTCGTCAACCGGCTGGACCGGCGTGACTTCACCGCGCTGCAAGGCGACAAGAGCTGTGGCGAGGTGCGCTTCATCTATCGCCTGGCCTACAGTTTCCGCAAGAACGGCAAGGTTCTGGCATCGCGGCTGCCATTCAATTTCAACGCCGTCTACAGCGTGGCGCCGGATGCCGATGGCGGCTGCGTCGGCGTTGCCGGGCGCTGGACACCGCAGATCGACGAAAACGTCGATGCCGGCTGGCTGGCCGGCGGTTCGCTGGCACCGGAGGAACTGACGTTCAAGCAGCTTGAACTCAATGCGCAGGTGGTGCGTTTTCCCTCGGGACAGGAGACCCAATTCGGCGGGCAGGCGGCCTATCTGATGCGGATCTTCGGTATCGATGGCGCTGCCATCAGCGAGAAGCCGCTGGAGAATACGCCTGACGTTGCGCGGCTCTCGGATGATGCCGCACTGAAGAAAGGGCTCGCCGACTACGTCAGCGCCAATGTCGCGGCCATCGATCTCGGCGTCTACGAAATCCCCGACGAATTCCTGGCCAAGAAAATCATCTCGTGGTCGACCTTCGGCAGCGCGAGACGGGCCAACCATCCGTTCACGCCGCTGTTCCAGCCAGCGGATTTCGCCGGCTTGGACTATGCGGCGCTAAAGCTGGTGCGGACACCGGAGGCGCTGGTCGAGCGGCTGGACAATGGCGCCTGCCAGGGCTGCCACCAGGCGGGCTCGACGGCCGGCTTTCACTTCATTGGCCTCGACGACAAAACGACGTCGCCTCTCAACCGGATCGAGGTCGGCATCTCGCCGCATCTCCATGCCGAGATTCCGCGACGTGAGGCCTGGCTGCGCGCGACGGAAGAAGGCAAGGAGCCGAACCGCTACCGGCCGCTGTCCTTCGCGCCGCCAGCGACATGGACCGATGCCGGCGATGTCGACTACGCCCCGGCCGAGATGGCGATGCCGTGCCTGATGCCGGATGATGCAAAACGCTTCGGCGCGACCTGGCAATGCGGTGGCGGCACCGTCTGCACGCCGCTCGCGACGGCTTCAGGCGTGCATACCGCGTTGGCGCAATGTCTGTTGCCCACGGACAGTCCAAAGATGTTTTCGGGCCATCCCTGCCTGACCGGGTCGATCGCCAGCAACCCGTCTCAGCCGTTCAACGACCGCTACAAGATCACCGGCCAGTTCGCGGCTTTTGCGCCGACCTTTTCGCGGACCGCCTACACCTGCCGGCCACCGAAAATCGGCGTACCGGCAGGCATCGCTTATCGCGCCTGCGACGACAAGGACCGCAGCTTCGCCGCATTCAAGACGGGCAAGCCGATGCCATCGGAAATTTGCGGCATGGTCGGCGGCAAGAAATTCGACACCTGCGTCGCCACCAACAATTTCGACCAGTGCCTCGGCGGCGCGGTCAACCGCGGCAACCGTCCAGCCTGCTCGGCTGATCATTTCTGCCGCGAGGACTATATGTGCCAGTCGCTGCCGCCGGACACGCCGGGTGCTGCCAAGGTGAAAGGCATCGGCTACTGCTCGCCGACCTATTTCATCTTCCAGATGCGCATCGACAATCACGCGACGCCCTGGGCGAGCGCGACCAGCGCCCCCAGGAATGCGGGGTTCGGGGCGGCGGAAGAGGAGTGAGCCTGCGAGTTGGGCGACCACCAGTTCAGCGCTGGAGATAGTCTTCCATCCGCGCAGTCCATTTGGTGTCGAATTCCGAAATGTGGCGCTGTGCTACGCTCGAGTTCAGCAGCGTCGAGAGCGCGGTCACGGCGATCGGGTCCAGGTCGGGCGGCTCCGTATATCCAAGCGCCGCCAGCCGTTGAGCCCATGATGGATGGGTGGACTTTGCGTCATCCGGGCTTGCCCACGCCTTGCGGGCGCAAACATCGAGGCAAATGGGTTCTCGCAGCTGGCCGGCAGCTTCCAGCATGCGCTCGAGCGGCGGTCGCGGCGGACGCAAAGCACCTCGCAATTCATGCTGCAAAGGGTCATAGACCGTCTCCGTGAAATGCACGTCTGCCGTGGCAAGAAGCAACAGCGCGCGTGCGGCGTGCTCGGCGTCGCCGGAGGATGCCGCGTGTCGATCTGCCTTGATCTCCGCTTCGCGCGAAAGCCGGATTTCTTCCCGCTCGAACGATTGCGACAGCCAGCCGATAGCGGCGTGGAGCAGGCTGCCTGTGATCGTGGTTCCGGGCGGGGCATACTCGAAGACAAATCCGAAACCGTTTTCGAACTCAGCGAGATTGAGGCTGCCATTGGTATCCTTGTTGCGCACATGCGCGTCCTCATGGGCAAGGATCGCGGCAAGCGCTCTTTCATCGGTCACTGCGAGGAGAGGGATGCCAATGGTTAGAAACAGCCGATTGCCGAGAAGGCCGAGAAGCGTGCGCTCTTCGCGCACGCTGGCGTTCAGGTTGCCCTCTAGTATGACAACCGTGCGCGCAGCACGGCGCGGTCCGGCGACGCTCCGCCACAGCGCCCACAGGCCGGGCGCTTCTGCTTCACTGACGCCTTTGATCTTGCTGCGTCGGAAGCCCGCAAACAATGTGCCGAACAGAAATGCCAAGGCCGTGGTGGCGATCGGCATGACGACGAAGCCGCTGGCGATAAACCAGATTGGATGGTTGTCGAGCAGGGACATCCAGACGCAGAAGATGATGAGAGCGGGAACAACGAAAAACAGGACCGTGAACCTGCCAAACCGCCGACCGGCGCTGATGATCAGTCGCGACATTGGATGTTTACAACGGGATGTTGTCGTGCTTCTTCCAAGGGTTCTGCATGTCCTTGTTGCGCAGCATGCGCAGTGCCCGGGCAATGCGGCGGCGGGTCGAATGCGGCATGATCACCTCGTCGACATAGCCGCGTTCGGCGGCGACGAAGGGCGACAGGAAACGGTCCTCGTAAGCCTTTGTGTGAGCTGCGATCTTTTCGGCGTCGCCAATATCCTTGCGGTAGATGATCTCGACCGCGCCTCTCGCCCCCATCACCGCGATCTGCGCCGTCGGCCAGGCATAGTTCATATCGCCGCGCAGATGTTTTGAGGCCATCACGTCATAGGCGCCGCCATAGGCTTTGCGGGTGATGACCGTGATTTTCGGCACGGTCGCCTCGGCGTAGGCAAACAGGAGTTTCGCGCCATGCTTGATCAGGCCGCCATATTCCTGCGCGGTGCCGGGCAGGAAGCCGGGGACGTCGACGAAGGTGACGATGGGAATGGAAAAACAGTCGCAGAAGCGCACGAAGCGCGCCGCTTTGCGGCTTGCGTCGGAATCGAGCACGCCGGCCAGCACCATCGGCTGGTTGGCGACGAAGCCGACGGTGCGGCCTTCGACGCGGCCGAAACCGGTGACGATGTTCTTGGCAAAGTTCTGCTGGATCTCGAAGAAATCGCCTTCATCGGCAACTTTGAGGATCAGCTCCTTGATGTCGTAAGGCTTGTTGGCGTTGTCTGGGATCAGCCGGTCGAGCGACAGATCATGGTCGGTGACCGACTGGTAGCACTCGATCTCAGGAAGCTCCGACGTATTTGACGCGGGCAAAAGGTCTACCAGCCGGCGCATCTGCAACAGCGCCTCGACGTCATTGTCGTAGGCGCCATCGGCGATCGAGGATTTCGTCGTGTGGACGGACGCGCCGCCAAGGCTCTCGGCCGTCACCGTCTCGTTGGTGACCGTTTTGACCACATCCGGCCCGGTGACGAACATGTAAGAGGTGTCGCGCACCATGAAGATGAAGTCGGTCATCGCAGGCGAATAGACGTCGCCGCCGGCGCACGGGCCCATGATCACGGAAATCTGAGGAATGACGCCGGATGCGAGCACGTTGCGCTGAAAGATCTCGGCATAGCCGCCTAGCGCCGCCACGCCTTCCTGGATGCGGGCGCCGCCGGCGTCGTAGATGCCGATGATCGGCGCGCGATTACGCAGCGCCATCTCCTGCACCTTGATGACCTTTTCGGCGTGCGCCTCCGACAGCGAGCCGCCGAAGACGGTAAAGTCCTTGGCGAAGAGATAGACCGGACGGCCATTGACGGTGCCCCAGCCGGTGACGACACCATCGCCGGCGATCTTGGTTTTCTCCATGCCGAAGTCGGTCGAGCGATGCTCGACATACATGTCGAACTCCTCGAACGAGCCTTCGTCGAGAAAGACCTCGATACGTTCGCGCGCCGTCAGCTTGCCCTTCTTGTGCTGGGCGTCGATGCGGGCCTGGCCGCCACCCATGCGGGCGATCTCGCGGCGGCGCTCGAGTTCCTTCAGCACGTCCTTCATCGCTCGGTCTCCAGAAATGGCAGCTGCATTTGTGGTAATGATGCCTGCAGGCGTGTGCAAGCGCCGCTTTCGGCCTCGATTATTGCGCTGCAACATGTGGCCCCTTGCATTCCGGAGCGAACTCAGCCATATGCAGCCCATAGGCGCTTGGGCCGGAGATTCCGGCCTTCTCGACAAATGAGACTGGTTGCGTCTGTTTTCCCTCTTTCCGGTATATCGGCCTCTCTTTCCGATACATCACGAAGTGGCGAAAGAGCCCCGTGGCATGACGCCTGCGGGCACGACAGCGCAGCCGAGTGGACGTTACCGTCCGCCCGCCTTGTCGTTTCATATCAAATTTTTCGACGGCAGGTTGCGCCCTGCCGCCATCGATGTTTGCGGCCAAGACCGCGTGAAAGAAGACTATTTTGACCAACGAAAACACCTCAGCCGGTAACGCAATCTCGACCGGCACCACTGCGGACCTTACCGGTTTCGCAGCTCTTGGGATCACCGGCGCGCTGCTCAAGGCGACGCATGGCGCCGGCTTCACCGAGCCGAAGCCGATCCAGACGCAGGCGATCCCGCCGCAGATGGAAGGCCGTGATATCTTCGGCATCGCCCAGACCGGCTCCGGCAAGACCGCGGCCTTCGCGCTGCCGATCCTGTCGAAGATCATCGCGCTCGGCACCAAGCGCCGGGCCAAGACCACCCGTGCGCTGATCCTGGCGCCGACGCGCGAACTCGCCGTCCAGATCGAGGACACCATCAAGATCCTCGCCAAGGGCGCGCATGTCTCAACCGCTCTCGTGCTTGGCGGCGTCTCGCGCTTCAGCCAGGTGAAGAAGGTTGCGCCCGGCGTCGACATCCTGATCGCCACGCCCGGCCGCCTGACCGACCTGGTGCGCGAGGGCGACCTCATCCTTTCCGACACCAAATGGCTGGTGCTCGACGAGGGCGACCGCATGCTCGACATGGGCTTCATCAACGACGTCAAGCGGATCGCCAAGGCGACCGCGCCCGACCGTCAGACGGTGCTGTTCTCGGCCACCATGCCCAATGAAATCGCCGAACTGGCGAAGGGCCTGTTGAAGAACCCGATCCGCGTCGAAGTCGCGCCGCAGAGCACCGCTGCTGCCGAAATCGTGCAGGGCGTTGTCTTTGCCCGCACCAAGCAGAAGCGCCAGGTGCTGTCGACGATGCTCGCCGACGAAGCGATGAAGTCCGTCATCATCTTTTCGCGCACCAAACATGGCGCCGACCGGGTGACCAAGGACCTCGAACGCGACGGCTTCAAGGCCGCCGTCATCCACGGCAACAAGTCGCAGAACGCCCGCCAGAAGGCGCTCAACGATTTCCGCGAGGGCTCGGTGCGCATTCTTGTGGCGACCGACATCGCGGCGCGCGGCATTGACGTTCCCGGCATCAGCCATGTGGTGAATTTCGACCTGCCGGATGAGGCCGAAAGCTATGTCCACCGCATCGGCCGTACCGGCCGTAACGGCATGGACGGCATCGCCATCACGCTTTGCGATCCTTCCGAAAACAGCAAGCTGCGTCAGGTCGAGCGCATCATCCGCAGCAAGCTGCCGATCGTTGCCGACCATCTCGGCAGCCCGGATCCGGTGCGCAATCCGGCCGAAAAGAACGAGCGCTTCGAGCCCGCCAATGATCGCAACGACCGCAATGGCCGTCGCGACGGCAGGCGGCCCGGTGGCCAGAACAACGGCTTCGCCAAGAAGCGTTTTGGTGACAAGCCGGCCTTTGCGGGTGCAAGCGAGCGCAAGCCGGAAGGCGCCAAGGCCTTCAAGGGCAACAACAAGCGCCGCTTCGGCGGCAAGCGGCCCGCGGCGCGGGCTGCCTGATCAGACGAACCGGTCAGGCTCGTCGAGCCTGGCTTGATTGCTGACGATTGAATATGAGGACGGCCGGGGCAATGCTTCGGCCGTCCTTTTTCGTTTAGGGCTGCCCGGTAGTTGCCTGAACCCACACGACGATCCGCTGCGCCAGGAATGCCGTGGTCGAGGGCGACAGCGCGTCGCCGGCAATGACGTGGTTGTCGGGATCGCCATTGTCGTCGACGGGCACCAGTTCATGCGGTGCGCCCCAGCGGCCGGCGATTTCGCGGGTGCGATCCTGGCGCACCACCTTGTCGGAATCCGAGAAGATGAACAGCGCCGGTATGGTTGCCTTCTCCACAGGCGCTGCGTAGGCAAGGTTGGTCAGCGCCGCCATCGGTAGCACGGCCGCCATTGGATAGGTGTGCGTCCAGAGTTTCTCGTGCAGCGCGTTGCGGGTCGTAAAGCTGCGCTCCTTGCCGCCGACGAACTCGGCGATCTGCCTGCCCCAGGGCATGGTCAGCAGCTCGGCGCCTGCAGCCCTGACGCCGAAATTCGGCGAGATGAATGCGATTGCAGCGACGCCGTCCGATGCGCCAGGCTCAGTCGCCGCCCATGCCGCCAGCGATCCACCGGTCGAGGTGCCGATGACGATCACCTTGTCGCCGATGGCCCGGCCGATGGCGAGCGCCTCCTCATAGTCGTTGATCCAGGCATTGACGCTGCCTTGCGCCATAGCAGCGCCGTCCTGACCATGACCGGTGAGGCGGGTGTAGAAAAGGTTGGCGTCGAGTTGGTCGGCGACCTCGTCGGCCAGCGGGCGAACCTCGCCCTTCGATGCCGAAAAGCCATGGATATAGACGATCGCCAATGCCGTCCTGGCGTGAACCATCGGATCGGCCCAGATGATTTCTTTCTCGAGCGCGTCGCGGACGTTGGGAACGGTAGCCTCTTCACGCGCGATATACGCTTGCGGATCGTCGCCGATCACCTTGGGGTCGAAGCTGATTGTTGTGTCGACGGGAACGCGCGGACCAAGCAGGAGGGCCAGGACAAGGATGATGACGACGCCCAGCACCGCAAGCACGATCCGTCGCCCCATCTCAGACACCACAACAATTCTAAAGCCTATGGCGGCCGGTGCAGTCAGGCAACAGCCGGGCTGTGGACAGCTATTCGTTCGGCGGCTTGCGGTCGAAATTCAGCGGCCGCCCTGTCCAGCGGGTCGCCGTGCTGATGAACCACCGGCAGACTGGCCTTGGCAGCAGTGCCAGCAGCTTCAGCCCCCAGCTCAGCCGGTGAGGGAAGGTAACCTCGAAGCCGCCATGCTCGATGCCGCGCAGCATGCGGCGCGAGGCGCGGTTGACCGGCATCAGTCCCGGCATTGGCAGCATGTTTTTTTCGGTCAGCGGGGTGTCGATGAAGCCCGGATTCATCACCTGGATCCGGACATTCATCTTGTCGAAATCGTATTTCAGCGACTCGGCCAAGATGTTGATCGCCGCCTTCGAGCCGCCATAGGCCGCCGTGGTCGGCCAGCCGAAATAGGCTGTGACCGATCCGACAAGCACGATATGGCCGCGCGCACGGACGCGCATGCGCTCCATGAGCGGGACGAGGCCATTGATGATACCGAAATAGTTGACCTCGAAGGTCTGGCGAAAGTCGCGGACCCTGAGGTCTTCGCCGGGCGTGGCGATGTAGTTGCCGGCGTTGAAGACGGCGAGCACGATCGGCCCAAGCTCCTTTTCAATCGCCGCCACCGTGCGTGCCATGCGCGGCTCGTCGGTGACGTCGCAAGGGTAGGCGACGACACGTCCCGGCATCTGCGCCGTCTCGACGATGAGCGCGTCGAGTGGGTCGCCGTCGAGTGCGGTGACCGCGACGACAAAGCCCTTTGCCGCGAGGTCCTTTGCCAGCGCACGGCCGATGCCGCTGCTGCCGCCGGTTATCCAGGCGACGCCGTGCTTCGGGTTGGCCCGGTAAAGTGTCATTCTGCGCCCTGCCGATCTGTCATTAGTGCTCTAGCGGTGAAAAAATCGAATGAAAAGAGCGCTTTTCCGTACTGGTTGAAATGATCGTCATCACGCGTTGTCCGGCCGCGGGAGATTGCAGTGCCCGAAATGCGACTGGACCAGGCGAATTCTTACCTTGAAACGCACGCTTCGGGTTTCTAGGGTCTCGCCGCAGCTACATAAGGAATCCCGGATGCCCCGTTCTGTGATCGAAGCGATCGGCAACACGCCCCTGATCCGCCTCAACAAGGCCTCGGAGCAGACCGGCTGCGAGATCCTGGGCAAGGCCGAGTTCATGAACCCCGGCCAGTCGGTCAAGGATCGCGCAGGCCTGTTCATCATCCGCGACGCCGAACAGCGCGGGCTGTTGAAGCCGGGCGGGGTCATCGTCGAAGGCACGGCAGGCAATACCGGCATTGGCCTGACGCTGGTTGCCAAGGCGCTGGGCTATCGCACGGTGATCGTCATTCCCGACACCCAGAGCCAGGAAAAGAAGGACACGATCAAGCTGCTTGGCGCCGAGCTGATCGAAGTGCCGGCGGTGCCTTACAAGAACCCCAACAACTACGTGAAACTGTCGGGGCGGCTGGCCGAGCAGATGGCGAGGTCGGAGCCGAACGGCGCGATCTGGGCCAACCAGTTCGACAACGTTGCCAATCGCGACGGCCATATCCGCACCACGGCGGAAGAAATCTGGACGCAGACCGGCGGCAAGGTCGACGGTTTCGTCTCGGCGGTGGGTTCGGGCGGAACGCTGGCCGGCGTCGCATTCGGGCTGAAGGCCAGGAGCAGCAACGTCAAGATCGCGCTCGCCGATCCGCTAGGTGCGGCGCTCTATTCCTTCTACACGAGTGGCGAATTGAAGTCCGACGGCAGCTCGATCACCGAAGGGATAGGGCAGGGGCGCATCACGGCAAATCTCGATGGGTTCACGCCGGACTTCTCGTTCCAGGTGCCGGACGAGGAAGCGCTGCCGATCGTCTTCGACCTGATCCAGGAAGAAGGCCTGTGCGTCGGCGGTTCGACCGGCATCAACATTGCCGGCGCGATACGGCTGGCGCGCGAGCTTGGCCCCGGCCACACCATCGTGACCATCCTTGCCGACTATGGCACGCGCTACCAGTCGAAGCTGTTCAACCCGGAATTCCTGCGCGAGAAGAACCTGCCGGTGCCGGGCTGGATGGATGAGCGCAGCACAATTCCGGTGCCGTATGAGAAGGTCGCCTGATGGCGCACAGAACAGAAGCGCTGTTTCGCGACGACGCCTATCTCAGAGCGGCTGACGCCACTGTTGTCGCCATCAACGAGCGCGGCGGCATCATTCTCGACCGGACCATCTTCTATGCCACATCGGGCGGCCAGCCTGGCGATACCGGAACATTAGAGCGCGCCGACGGCAGCCGCATCGCCATTGCCGCCACCATCACCGGCGAGACCAAGGACGAGATCATCCATGTGCCGGCGCCGGAGCAGCCGGCACCCGAGGTCGGTGAGCGGGTGAAACTCGCCATCGACTGGGAGCGGCGGCATCTCCTGATGCGCATGCACGCAGCTTGCCATTTGCTCACCGTCGTCTGTCCGTTTCCGATTACCGGTGCTGCGGTTTCCGAAGATGACAGCCGCGTCGACTTCGACGCTCCCGATGCCGGCTTCACCAGGGAAGACGTCACCGCCGGGCTGATGGAACTGGTGCGAGCCGATCATCCGATCTTCATCAGGCTGATCACCGACGAGGAACTGGCAGCCAATCCTGGCCTGGTGAAATCCAAGAATGTCCGGCCGCCCGCCGGCACCGGCAAGATCCGCCTGGTCTGCATCGGCGACAACGCTTCGATCGACAGCCAGCCCTGCGGCGGCACCCATGTCAAAAGCACCGGCGAAGTCGGTGAAATCCATATCGGCAAGATCGAGAAGAAGGGCCGCGAAAACCGGCGTTTTCGCATTCGCTTCGGACCAATGCCGGTGGCTTGAACGAACCATGATCCCGAAAAGTGGAAGCCGGTTTTCGGGGAAGATCATGGTCAACAGGAAGCAATGCTTCGCCAAGGCGGAGCAGGAGAAGAACAATGGCCGATGACAGCTCTTTCACCGTCGATGCGGACTGGTTGCAGAGCCGTCTTGGCGAGCCCGGCCTGACGATCGTCGATGCATCCTGGTATCTGCCGGCGCAGAAGCGCGATGCGCGCGCCGAGTATGAGGCTGCGCATATTCCGGGCGCGCGATTCTTCGATCATGATGCGGCCTCCGATCCTGATGCCAAGCTGCCGCACACGCTGCCCTCGCCACAGCATTTCGCGCAATATGTAGGCGCCATGGGAATTTCGGCCGACGACACCATTGTCGTCTATGACGGTCCTGGTTTCTTCTCGGCGCCGCGCGCCTGGTGGATGTTCCGCGTCATGGGCGTGTTCCAGGTCTATGTGCTCGACGGCGGCTTCGACCGCTGGAAGGCGGCGGGCCGGCCGGTGACGGCGGAGCCGACCAAGATCGCGCCGAATGTGTTTCATGCCGATTTCGATGCCGCTCGCGTCGCCAGCCTTGCCGACATGCGCCGCATCGTCGAGACTGGCGAGAGCCAGATTGCGGACGCCCGAGGCGCGGGCCGCTTCACCGGCGCCGAGCCAGAGCCCCGCGCGGGTGTTCGCTCCGGCCACATGCCCGGCGCGCACAATTTGCCTTATTCGGCGCTGTCACAGGACGGCGCGCTGTTGTCGAAGGACCAGTTGCGCAAGGCCGTTGAGGATGCCGGTATCGATCTGTCGAAACCGGTCGTCACCTCTTGCGGTTCCGGCATCACGGCGGCTGTCGTCACTCTGGCGCTGGAGACGCTCGGCCACACCGACAACCGGCTCTACGACGGCTCATGGACGGAATGGGGCGGGCTGGCAGACACGCCCGTGGTGACGGGCAAGGAATGATGGCGATGGAAAATGGCGCGCTGGACGACATCGAGGTTACGGTCACGTTTCTGGAAATGCATGTGCCGCCGCCCTATTCGCCGCCGTTGCCCTACAACAGGCAGATCGCGCTGCTCAGGACCAAGGACATTCCGCTGCATTTCTACCGCTATCTGATGGATCGGGTCGGACGCAAATGGCACTGGGTCAATGTGCTGAGGCTGGACGATGACGAGCTTGCCGCCGGCATCCACCGCGAGGACCGCGACATCAGGGTGCTTTATCTCGACGGCGCGCCGGCCGGGTTCTTCGACCTCAAGCCGCATTTGCCAGAGGAAGTCGAACTCGCTTATTTCGGCATGATGGAACATGCGACCGGGCAAGGCATCGGCCGTTGGTTCCTCGGTGCGGCGATTGCCGCAGCATGGTCGTATGGGCCGAAACGGGTAACGGTGCAGACCTGCACGCTCGACCATCCGGCTGCCTTGCCGCTCTACCAGAAGCTCGGTTTTGCGCCGGTGGCGCAAAAGAAGGAGACCGTGCACCCGCTGTCGTTCGCCGAGCGCTCGGCCAGCGTCATGCGGCCGTGACTTTCTCTGACTGAAGGCCGAACCGACCGTTCATGGCGAGGAGTTCCTGCTCGTGCGGACCCAGGACGAGAACTGGCGCAGGCGCCGGGTGACGCTGCGCCGCTTCGACGATTTCATCCGCTGAGCCGGCGCGGGACCTGCCCAATGCCGGAGCAGTCCGGCCTGAGACTGGCCGGGCTGCTGACAGTTGACAGGAATCGGGTGGGAAGTACCTCGGCGGGGGCATAATTTCCGGTCAACCACACCGGAGATTTAGCCATGACCGTCCAGTTCAAAGCCTTGCCGACAGAAGATGTGAGAGCGCTGCAGCGCGGCCGGCCGGACGCCTACGGGCAAACGCCGGAGCGGAAGGTTTCAGATGGCGACGGGGTGCCGTGCCGGCATTGCCTAAGAAACGTCGCCGAAGGCGATGGCTATCTGATCATGGCCTATCGGCCGTTTCCGGCGTTGCAGCCTTACGCCGAGACAGGACCGATCTTCCTGCATGCGCAGGAATGCGAACGCGCAGCCGAGACGGAAGCGCTTCCAGAGATGCTTGACAGCAGCGACTATATCGTGCGCGGCTATGGTGCGGATGACCGCATCGTCTATGGCAGCGGCGGCGTCATTCCGGCTGGCGGCATTGCGGCGCGGGCAGAGACGCTGTTTGAGCGCGACGACATCGCCTATGTCCACGTCCGCTCGGCGCGCAACAATTGTTATCAGTGCCGCATCGAGCGTTTCTGACAAAAAGATGCCCGCCGGTGGTCTGGCGGGCAGTTGGGAACCGTGTGACGGCACGAGCCGTCAAGTTGGCATCCCTGTCTGCACATGTTTTTCGAATGGCTGATGTGAAGCACTTCACACAAGCGCCGCGATTGTCGCCGGCCTGGTGGCGCGCCGACTGCCGGTGAACTGTCGCACTCCCGTCGCATTCGTCCATTAAAAGACGAGTGTCGATGGATTTGCCGACCGCGGATGAACCGGCGGCGATCTCGACAACGAGGAAGCGGGGCTTTGGCTCCGCTTTTTTGTTGTCCGCCGGCCTGTTCAATGCCGATGTCAGGTTTTGCGCAAAGAAAAAGCCCGCCGGAATTGACCGACGGGCTTCGACCGTTGCCGGAGCGGCTTTTTAGTTGAATTTATACTTCGCGCCGAGGCGAACGGTCTGGAAGGAAGGCTCGTCGGTGAGGAAGCCGCCCGACCCGAAATCCTCTTTCTCATACTGCGAATAGCGGTATTCGAGACCAAGCGTCATGTTGCTGGAAACGGCCGTTTCCAGGCCGCCGCCGACCGAGAAGCCGCTCGAGCCCCAGTCGATGATGTCGCCAACGGGCGAGGAGGCATGCAGGTCGAAATGCTGCCAGCTGTAACCGCCGAGGACATAGGCCAGCGTCGATTCGTTGACCTTGGCGCCGATGCGGGCCAGGGCATCGAAGCCATAGTCGGCATCGCCTTTGATCGACCCACCCGGAATGTCCAGCTTCGAGCGTATGCCGGAATAGCGGGCGTCGACCAGAACGCCGGCGACCCAGCCGCCGAAATCATGGTCGTAACCGATGCTCGCCTCGCCGAACACGCCTTCGCCGCCGATGCCATCCAATTCGAGGGCGCTGGCGAGCGTCAGGTCATGCACCACGGTGCCGGCACCAAGCGCGCCGCCGACATAGAAGCCGGTCCAGTTGTAGGTCGGGGCAGCAAACGAGGCACCGCCGCCATTTTGGGCGCCGAAGCGGTAGTTGGCCGCGATGTGGAAGGTGTGGCTGGACGGCTCGACATCCAGAGAGGTTCCCGGGCCGCCGATAATGCCGAGGTCAGCCACCGAGTCGTCGCCATAGTTGGCGTAGCGGTACTCGGTCTTAATCGTCCAGTTGCCGCGCAGCACGGTTTCCATGCCGACGCCGAGAACATAGCCGCCACGATCCTCGGTAAACTCAAGCCCGTCCAAACCTCCGGACCCTTCCAGCTTGAAATGATTCCAGGTGTAGCCGCCGAGCACATAGCCGAGCGTATCGGGGTTCAAGAGATAGCCGGCGCGCAAGCCGACGTCGAAGCCATAAGCGTTCGTCAGGTCGATATCAGCGCCCGGAAGGCTGATCGACGGACCGATATTCCCGATGTTGGCGTCGATGAAGCCGCCGAGTAGGAAGCGTTCAGAGACCATGTAGTCGTAGCCGGCGGTGATTTCGCCAAACACGCCGTTGCCGCCGATGCCGTTGAAGTCGATCACCGGGTCGACGCTGATGCGGTGCACGGTGGCGCCGAAGCCGCCGCCGATGCCGACATAGGCGCCGCTCCAGTTGAAGCCGGCAGGTTCTTCCACCGGCTGCACAACATCGGCGGCATGCGCTACCGATATCAAAGCCATTGCCGAAACGGCGCCGAGAAGAACGGATTTAGCAGAAATGAACATTTTAGCCCCTTAGCATAGAACAAACCCGTCCGTGTTCTAACAGGCTGCTCGCTAATATTGGAATGACAAAAATGCCACATCGATAGGCAAAAGCACCGCCAAGCCGGGCCGTTTCGCCGTGATGTTGCCTTAGAGCCCGCAATTTGTGAGCACGCGGCCAATAAAAAACCCGCCGGCGCAACCGGCGGGTGAGGGAGGCAGAACTGCTAGAGTCGATTAAGGCGTCTGGTCAGGCAGCCAGAACCACTTTCGGTTCGACCAGCTCATAGCCGAGTGCTTCGGCGACGGCGCGATTGGTGATCTTGCCCCTGTGGACATTGAGGCCGTTGCGCAAATGGTGGTCGTCGACCAGCGCCTTCAGGCCCTTGTCGGCCAGCTGCAGGCCATAATGCAGCGTCGCGTTGTTGAGCGCGTGCGCCGAGGTCACCGGCACGGCTCCCGGCATGTTGGCGACGCAGTAGTGGATCACGCCGTCGACCTCATAGGTCGGCTCGGCATGGGTAGTGGCGTGCGAGGTCTCGAAACAGCCGCCCTGGTCGATGGCGACGTCGACCAGCACCGAGCCCTTCTTCATGCCCGACAGCATTTCGCGAGTCACCAGCTTGGGTGCAGCAGCACCCGGGATGAGCACGGCGCCGACGACGATGTCGGCCGAGAAGCATTCTTCCTCAAGCGCCTCGACTGTGGAGTAGCGGGTGTGGACGCGGCCGGTAAAGAGGTCGTCCAGCTGGCGCAGGCGCGGGATCGAGCGGTCGATGATGGTGACGTCGGCGCCGAGGCCGACCGCCATGCGGGCGGCATGCAGGCCGACGACGCCGCCGCCGAGCACCGTGACCTTGCCGGGCAGTACGCCGGGCACGCCGCCGAGCAGCACGCCGCGGCCACCATTGGCCTTCTGCAGCGCGGTCGCGCCGGCCTGGATCGACAGGCGGCCGGCAACTTCCGACATCGGCGCCAAGAGCGGCAGGCCGCCGCGGTCGTCGGTTACGGTCTCATAGGCGATTGCGGTGACGCCGGACGCGAGCAGGCCCTTGGTCTGCTCCGGATCCGGGGCCAGGTGCAGATAGGTGTAGAGAATCTGGCCGTCGCGCAGCTGCGCCCATTCGTTGGGCTGCGGCTCCTTGACCTTGACGATCATGTCGGACTTGGTGAACACGTCGGCGGCGGTCCTGGCGATGGTGGCGCCGGCGGCGCGGTAGGCATTGTCATCGGCGCCGATGCCGGCGCCGGCGCCGCTTTCGACCAGCACTTCATGGCCATGCGCGACATATTCGCGGACGGAGCCCGGCGTCAGGCCGACGCGGTATTCGTGGTTCTTGATTTCCTTGGGGCAGCCGACGCGCATAGTCTTCTCCTGATCCGGCCCTTCGGGCTCGTTCCCTGTATCAACCGAGTGAACCACGAATCGTTGCGCAGGTGTTTGCGAATGCGCTTGCGCGGGGTCACGCGTTTCGATAATCGTTGCGCGAAATCAAGGAAATTTCGCAGGAATCACGAGAAATGCCGCTCGACAGGATCGATATCGCCATTCTCGAGGCTCTGCAGAAGGATGGGCGCATACCCAATGCGGCGCTCGCCGAAAGGGTCGGCCTGTCGCAGTCGGCCTGTTCGCGCCGGCTCGACAATCTGGAGAAATCCGGCACCATCCGCGGCTATCACGCCCGGCTTTCGAATGCCGCGCTCGGCCACCAGATGACGGCGATCGTGCACATATCGCTGTCGGGCCAATTCGAAAAGACGCTGTCGGATTTCGAGGCGGCGATCAAGCGCTGCCCGAATGTGCTGTCGTGCCACCTGATGTCGGGCGAATACGACTATATCCTGCGCATCGCCGCCAAGGATCTGGTCGACTATGAGCGCATCCACAAGGAGTGGCTGTCGGCGATGCCGCATGTGACCAAGATCAATTCATCCTTTGCCCTGCGCGAGATCGTCGATCGCACGGCGATGGGGATGAAGCCGGAACTGGCCTAGCCCTGAGCAGCCTCGGTCACCAGCCTATCCATCGGAATATCGTGCGGCTGCGGGTAAATGGTGGCGATGCGCTGCAGTTCGTAGCCGACGCCGATGACCAATGGCTTGAACGGCATGGCAGCCAGCGTGCGGTCGAAGAAGCCACCGCCATAGCCAAGGCGGTAGTTTCGCGGGTCGATGCCGACGATCGGCGAGATGACGATGTCGGGCAGCACCGGCTCGCCTTCGGCCGGGATCGGGATGTTCCAGATGCCTTTTTCCAGCCGGTCGCCGGGTACATAAGCGCGGAAGATCAGCGGCTGGCCTTTCTCGATCACGATGGGCAGCGCCGTGCGGCCGCCGCGTTCGTTGATCGACGCCATCCACGGCCGCAGGTCCGGCTCGCCGCGAAACGGCCAATAGAGGCTGACCATGCGGCCGGCAATGTCGCCGATGGCCGCGTCGAGCCCTTCGGCGATAGCCCGCGACATCGCCACCCGCGCATCGGCGGAAACCGCCAACCGTGCCGCGATCAGACGCTCGCGCTCGGCCTTGCGCCAACGGCGCACATCGGTCCAGTCGGTCAATGGCGCGCGAAATTCCGGATCGAGTTCGTGCATGAAGCAAGGCGGCGAAGAATATTGCGCCCGCCCTTTGCGATCTTTGTCATCGCCGTTGGCCATGCTTCACTCCCGTGGTTCCAGCCCCTGCAAGGCTATACCCGTCCAGGCTTGCCGACATAGGCATTCGCGACATCCGGCGACGAGTCCTGGGCAGCCTTACGCGCGGCAGTCTAGCGCGCCGCGACATTGTTGCGGTGCACAAAAATCACTAGATAAAGAGAGACAAACAGGGGTGAATGCGATGAGTGAAACCAGCCATCATGTCGTTGTCGTCGGCGCAGGGTTCGGCGGTCTTGAACTCACCCGGGCGCTGGCCGGCGCACCCGTGCGCATCACCATGATCGACAAGCGCAACCATCACCTTTTCCAGCCGCTGCTCTACCAGGTGGCGACCACCTCGCTGGCGACCTCGGAAGTTGCCTGGCCGATCCGTCATCTGCTGCGCAAGCGCGAGGACGTGACGACCCTGCTCGGCAACGTCACCGGCGTCGACCGTCCAGGCAAACGCGTGCTGCTTGAGGACGGCAGTTCTGTTCCCTACGACACGCTGGTGCTCGCCACCGGCGCGCGTCATGCTTATTTCGGCCACGACGAATGGGAGCCTTTCGCGCCTGGGCTGAAGACGCTTGAAGACGCAACCACCATTCGCCGGCGCATCCTGCTCGCCTTCGAGCAGGCCGAGCGCGAGACCGATCCGGCCAAGCGCCAGGCACTGCTGACACTGGTCATCGTCGGCGGCGGCCCGACCGGCGTGGAGCTTGCCGGCACCATTGTCGAACTCGCGCACGAAACGCTGCGCGGCGAATTCCGCAACATCGACACGCGTGAGGCGCGTGTGGTGCTGGTCGAGGCCGGAGACAGGATCCTGGCCAATTTCGCGCCAAAGCTGTCCGACTATGCGCGCAAGGCGCTGGAGCGGCGGGGCGTCACGGTCGAGCTTGGCCGCGCCGTCACGCGCCTCGATGCCGAAGGCGTCGTCTTTGGCGATACGCATCTGCCGGCGCGAACCATCCTGTGGGCCGCCGGCGTAGCGGCTTCGCCCGCGGGAGAGTGGCTGGGCGCGCCGGTGGACCGGGCGGGCAGGGTTATGGTCGAGCCCGATCTGACCGTGCCGAACAGTCCGGAGATCTTCGTCATCGGCGACACAGCGCATGTCTTGCGGCCGGACGGCAAGCCGGTGCCAGGCGTGGCGCCCTCGGCCAAGCAGGAGGGCAAGCATGTTGCCGCGACGATCAGGGCGCGGCTGGCCGGCGATAGCGCGCCGCGCCCTTTCCGCTACAAACATGCCGGTGACCTGGCGACGATCGGAAAGTGGGCAGCCGCGATCGATTTCGGCCGGATCAAGCTCACGGGATGGCTTGCCTGGTGGCTGTGGGGCGTGGCGCATATCTACTTCCTGATCGGTTTTCGCAACCGGCTCTCGGTGTCGCTTAGCTGGCTATGGATCTATTTCACCGGCCAGCGCAGCGCGCGGCTGATCACCCAGGGCGATGATAACAAGGGCTGAGTTCTCAACCGCGGCCAAGGATATTCATCCAGCCGTCACCTTTTGCTGATCGACTGACTTCCCGATGGACATGGCCGGTTTTCGGCGCGAAGCTTCCGCCCGGGGCTGGGATCTTGTCACGTCGCTGGGAAGGAAAACCAATGCCGCATCTCAACTACCCCGTCTCCCGCCGTAGTTTGCTTGCCGGTGCGGCCGCCAGCGGGGCGCTGATCATGCTGCATCCGTTTTCCGCCCGCGCGCAGGCCAATCAGGCGCATCTGAGGATCATGGAGACCACCGACATCCATGTGAATGTGCTGCCTTACGACTACTACGCAGACAAAGCCAACGACACGATGGGCCTGTCGCGGACGGCCTCACTGATCGCGGCGGTGCGCAAGGAAGCCACCAATGCGATGCTGATCGACAATGGCGATCTTTTGCAGGGCAATCCGATGGGCGATTACATCGCCTATGAGAAGGGCCTCAAGGAAGGCGATCTGCATCCGATCATGAAGGGCATGAACCTGCTGGGCTATGAATGCTCGACGCTCGGCAATCACGAGTTCAATTACGGCCTGTCGTTCCTCGACAAGGTGCTGGCCGGGGCCAATTTCCCGTTCGTCTGCGCCAATCTGATCCGCGGCACCGAGCTTGCCGCCAACCCGCACGACGACAAGCTCTACCTCAAGCCCTATGTCATCCTCGACAAGAAGATCAAGGACGGGTCGGGCGTCGAGCAGCCGATCAAGATCGGCATCATCGGCTTCGTGCCGCCGCAGATCATGGTCTGGGACCTGAAGAACCTGGAAGGCAATGTCAGGACGCGCGACATCGTCGAGGCGGCCAGGGCATGGGTGCCGCAGATCAAGGAGGAGGGCGCCGACATCGTCATCGCGCTCTCGCATTCCGGCATCGATATCAAGCAGGGCGACGGCATGGAGAACGCCTCCTTCTTCGTCGCCGGCGTCGAAGGCATCGATGCGGTGTTCACCGGCCATCAGCATTTGGTCTTCCCCGGCAAGAAGGATTTTCAGGCGCTCGATGGCGTCGACACCGAGAAAGGCACGCTGCAGGGCAAGCCCGCCGTGATGGGCGGTTTCTGGGGCTCGCATATGGGACTGATCGATCTGCTTCTGGAACGGGACGGATCGAAATGGCGCGTAGCCTCGGCCACATCTGAGGCAAGGCCGATCTACGAGCGCGTCGACAAGGCAAACAAGCCGACGGTGGCGGACGACCAGCGCGTCGTCGATGCGCTGAAGGCGGACCATGAGGCGACACTTGCCTATGTCCGCCGACCGGTCGGCAAGACCTCGGCGCCGCTCTATTCCTATTTCGCGCTGGTCGCCGACGATCCGTCGGTGCAGATCGTCAACCAGGCGTAGAGCTGGTACCTCAAGGACATATTAAAAAGCACGCAGTGGAAGGACGTGCCGCTGCTGTCGGCGGCGGCGCCCTTCAAGGCCGGCGGGCGCAACGGCGCCGACTACTATACCGACGTGCCGGTGGGCGACATCGCCATCAAGAACGTCGCCGACCTCTATCTCTATCCGAACACGGTTCGTGCCGTCGAAATCACCGGCGCGCAAGTGAAGGAATGGCTGGAAATGTCGGCCGGCATTTTCAGGAAGATCGAGCCGGGCAAAGCCGACCAGGCGCTCATCGACACCGAATTCCCGTCCTACAATTTCGATGTGATCGATGGCGTCAGCTACGGAATAGACCTGTCGCAGCTGCCGAAATACGATGCCAAGGGTGGCGTCGCCAATGCCGGCTCGAACCGCATCGTCGGCCTCAGCTTCGACGGCAAGCCGATTGATCCGGCAGCGAAATTCGTCGTCGCCACCAACAATTACCGCGCCGGCGGTGGCGGCAATTTCCCCGACATCAATGCCTCGAAGATCATCTACGAGGCGCCGGACACCAACCGCGACGTGATCGTGCGCTACGTCGTCAGCGAAGGCACGATCAACCCCTCGGCCGACGACAATTGGTCGTTCACGCCGCTGCCCGGCACCAGCGTCGTGTTCGAGACCGGCCCCAAAGCGAAGGATTTCATATCTGGGGTGAAATCGCTCAAGATCGAGCCGGCCGGCGAGGGCGAATCCGGGTTTGCGAAGTATCGCATCCTGCTTTGAGGCAACGTGCAGCTAACAGGGAAAACGAGCGGGCATACGCCCGCTCAATCACGCTTCGGATCAGGCTTTGTAGACCACTTGGCGCACGTCGATGTAGCTGGCTCTAAAGCCGGCTTCGCAATAGTGGAGATAAAATTCCCAAAGCTTCTTGAAGCGGTCGTCGAAGCCGAGCGGGACGATCTTTTCCCACGACGCCCAGAAGCGGTTGCGCCATTCGGCAAGCGTGCGGGCATAGTCGTCCGGAAAGACGCGCTCGCGCAGATGGGAAAGGCCATGGTCGCTGCCCAGCGTCTTCAGGATCGACGGCGTCGGCAGCATGCCGCCCGGGAAGACATAGCGCTGGATGAAATCCGGCCGCGCCCGATAGGTGTCGTAAGCGGCCTCGTTGATGGTGATGATCTGCAGGCCGGCGGTGCCGCCGGGCCTCAGGCACGCCTTCATCTTGCCGAAAAAAACCGGCCAATATTTTTCGCCGACCGCCTCGAACATCTCGATCGAGGCGATGCGGTCGTAAGTGCCCGTTTCATCTCGGTAATCCTGCAGCTTGATGTCGACCTTGTCGGCAAGCCCGGCCTTCTGGATGCGCGCCTTGGCAAAATCGTGCTGTTCGCGGCTGATGGTCAGGCCGGTGACGCGGCAGCCGATCTCGCGCGCGGCAAATTCGGCAAAACCGCCCCAGCCGCAGCCGATCTCGAGCACATGGTCCTTCTTGCCGATGCCGGTATCCTTGGCCAGCGCGCGGTATTTGGCGGCCTGAGCGCTTTCCAGGTCGTTGGCGCCGGTCGCATAGAGCGCCGACGAATAGGTCATGCTGGGATCGAGCCATTGCTTGTAGAAGGCGTTGCCGAGATCGTAATGCGCCGAGATGTTGCGCTTCGAGCCGGTGCGGGTGTTTTCGTTGAACCAGTGGCGGATGCGCTGGACCGTGTTGATGAGCCAGCTGGCGCCGCCGGCAATGCGCTCGCCAACAGCCGAGTTGACGACGAACAGTTCGAGGAAGCTGGTTACATCAGGGCTTTCCCAGTCGCCGTCCATGTAGGATTCGGCAACGCCGATGGTGCCACCGGAAAAGGCACGGCCGGGCAGGCGCCAGTTCTTCAACACCAGTTCGGCATCCGGGCCGGGTCCGTTGCCGCCGACAAGAACCGCCCGGCCATCCGGCATCCTCACCTTCAGCGAACCGCGCGGCAATTTCATCGCCGCCGACAGCACCATGCGCGCCTTGGCCGGCAGGCCCTTGACCATCTCGGCGAAATTGAGTTCGTCCAGCCTGATGGCGTCGCCGATGCCTTTGTATTCCCTGACAGCCATCTCACACCCCCCTGGACTTCCGCGGGGCGGCGCAAGATCTGCCGGCCCCCACATCCTCCACTTTTCATTCGCCAGGCGCGAATGCCGCTGCCTGCTTTCGCCACAATCTTCCACCGCATCGACCGGAACTTCAAGAGGCAAGCCGTGCCCGGCACTGGCCCAGGTGGCGTGCCTGGGGCCAGAATCGGTGAGGGCGAGCGACCGCCGGTGAAATCGCTATGGTTAGGAACAGCCACATACGTTAGTTTCAGCCATGCGTTACGTCATCGTCATCACCGCCATCGCCTTTTTCCTGATCTGGGATGGCCTCTACAATCAGGGCCGCTATCTCGACACGACGGTCAGGGAGATGTCGCGCGTCGTGCGCTACGTCACCGGCAAAGCCTAGCTTTTTGCGCCTCTGCAAAGTCGCCTGCCGGCATTGCCGGGCGCGACATCGTGGCGGTTGACGCGACGGTCCCGCTCACACAAAACATGCCGCAAATCGAACGTGGAGGCAGGCGTGATCCGGCATATCGTTTTCTTCAGCGCGCGGCGCAAGGACGATGTCGAGGCCGTGCGCACGGGCTTGCTCACACTGGGCAAGATCCCGCATTCAAGCCTCTTCGAGGTGACGCTCAACACCAAGGTCGATCCGCTGTCGGATGCGATCGACGTGGTCGTCTATGCCGAGTTCGAGGATGAGGCCGCGCTTGCCGCATACAAGGCGCACCCGCTCTATGCCGAGACGACCAGCCGGGTCAAACCCTTGCGCGAATTGCGCTATTCGGCCGATATCGTGGCGACGGCCTGATCGGGCCGGCAAGAGGCCTTGAACCAATTTCGGGAATGATGCACACCGCGCCGGCATGACCAGCACGACCCATCCGCTTGACCATCTGGTGCTGCCGACGGCGAGCCTCGCCGTGGCGCGGGCGCGGCTGACATCGCTTGGCTTCGTCGTCGCGCCAACCGGCATTCATCCCTTCGGCACTGAAAATTGCTGCGTCTTCCTTGCCGACGGCACCTATCTCGAACCGCTGGCGGTTGGGAATGAACAGGTGGCAGCGAGTGCGATCGCCGGCGGCAATGTCTTTGTCGCGCGCGACCGCCTCTATCGCGCCAGCCTGGGCGATGAGGGCTTTTCCGCCGTAGTGCTGGCCACCGACGACGCCGATGCGGATCATGCGCGCTATGTCTCGGCCGGTATGTCGGCGGGAGACGTGCTGAGCTTTTCCCGCGCCTTCACCGATACGGCCGGAAAGAGCGACATGGCCTCGTTCAAACTGGCTTTCGCCGCGGGCGCCGAGACGACGGACGCCTTTCTGTTCGCTTGCGAGCGGATCAACGCCCCTCAAATCGACCGTACGGCACTGCAGGCCCATGCCAACGGCGTGACCGGCATTGCCGAAATCGTCTCGGTCAGCGACGCGCCTTCCACGCAGATCAGCCTGATCTCGACAGTGGTTGGCTCGGAGCAGCAGAGCAGCGCGGTCTTCGACCTGCCGAATGCGCGTCTGACCGTTCTGGATCCTGCGGCTTTCACCGCGCGCTTCGACATTCCGGCCGGTGCGCCGACAAGAGTTCGCTTCGCCGCGATTGTCTTTTCAGTCCGCAGTGTCGGCGCTGTCGCGAGGCTGCTTGCAGACAACGCCGTCGGGCACGATATAGCGGGCAACGAAATCGTCGTGCAGCCGGCATCCGGACAGGGCGCGGCTTTCATCTTCCGGGAGACCCCATGAGCAAGCCGCAAGGGCCCAATTCGCTGGCGCCGAATTCGTCGGTAACCATCGGCAACGTCGTCTTCGACAACAGCGGGCCCCTGGCGTTGATCGCCGGCCCGTGCCAGTTCGAATCGCGCCAGCACGCTTTCGACATGGCCGGCGCGCTGAAGGAACTGACCGGCAAGCTCGGCATCGGCCTCGTCTACAAGACCAGCTACGACAAGGCCAACCGCACCTCGCTGTCGGCAACGCGCGGCGCCGGCATGGACGCGGCGCTTCCGGTGTTCGACGAGTTGCGCAAGGAATTTTCGGTTCCCATTCTGACCGATGTCCACACCGAGGAGCAGTGCGCGATCGTCGCACACCATGTCGATGTGCTGCAGATTCCGGCGTTCCTGTCGCGCCAGACCGACATGCTGGTCGCCGCCGCCAAGACCGGCAAGGTGATCAACGTCAAGAAGGGGCAATTCCTGGCGCCCTGGGACATGAAGAACGTGGTGGCCAAGATCACCGGTTCGGGCAACCTCAATGTGCTGACCACCGAGCGCGGCGCGTCTTTCGGCTACAACACGCTGGTGTCGGACATGCGGGCTTTGCCTGTGATGGCCGAGATCGGCGCGCCGGTGATTTTCGACGCCACCCATTCGGTGCAGCAGCCAGGCGGGCAGGGCGGTTCCTCCGGTGGCGAGCGCCGCTTTGTCGAGACGCTGGCGCGGGCTGCCGTTGCCGTCGGCGTCGCCGGCGTGTTCATAGAGACCCACCAGGATCCCGACAATTCGACCTCCTCCGACGGGCCCAACATGCTGCCGCTGAAGGACATGCCGGCGCTGCTCGAAAGACTGATGGCATTCGACCGCATCGCCAAGAATGCTGCTGACCTGAACCGAGGCTGATGGTTTCGGCTATGGCGCGCGCGCTGCCCTGCTTGTGGAAGGCATAAGCCGGCTGTAGGCTCGCTGCTGCAAATGAGCGTCTTGGCAGGAGGAAGCCATGTCCGTCGCCCGCGTCACCGAAATCACGTCGTCGTCGAAAAAGAGCTTTCAGGACGCCATCGAGAAGGGGATTGAGCGCGCCTCAAAGACCCTGAAGAACGTCGAAGGCGCCTGGATCCAGGACCAGAAGATCGTCGTCGAGGACGGCAGGATCGCGGCCTATCGCGTCAACATGAAGGTGACGTTCATCCTCGCGGAGTAACCGCCCGCCGCTCGAAAAAACGGGAACTTTCGCCCGCGCCCCTCATTGTCAAAGTATCGATCAACGACATGAGGAGCAGCAGCCATGACCACCCAGACAGGCCACACCGAAGCCATCGCCGCTTCGCGCGTCATCGGCACGTCGGTCTACAACACCGAAGGCACGAGCATCGGCAGCATCGAGGACATCATGCTCGACAAGACGTCGAACGGCATCATGTTCGCGGTGATCGGGTTCGGTGGATTTCTCGGCATTGGCGAGAAGTATCACGCCATTCCGTGGGCGAGCCTCGACTATGACGAGGACAAGGGCGGCTATGTCGTGCCGTTCTCGAAGGAGCAGCTGAAGGCAGCACCCGCCTATTCGATCAATGAACTGGCCGGCGCCGATGGCGAGGCCGCGCGTGATGCTTCCTATGATTACTACAAGGTCACGCCGTATTGGCATTGATCAGCTGCGCTGACGCCTGACGTGAAAAGGCCCCCGAATTCCGAAACGGGGGCCTTTTCAGTGCAACCCGACAGTTTCTAAATTATTCTGCCGCATAAAACGTGGACAGCTGCGTCGCCGCCCTTGGCGGCTGCTGCGTATCGCAGGACGTCAGGAACGCCGCCGCGATCAGGAACAAACTCACGATACCGCTCAACTCGGACATGGCGAAACTCCTCCTGTTTCGCCCCGCGCATCACCATCCTAGTCGACACAGAGATTGTTATCTCTGAATTATGATGACGTGGTGTTGTCGAACGTGATCCGAGGCATGCTCAGCCGAGGAGTCCGGCATTCTTCACCGCCTTGAAAACCTTTTCGTGCCAGGCGATCCGATCCGCTTCGCCATTGGCCTGCGTGGCGGAATTGGCGTTGCCGACGTTGATCGCGCGCGAGATCTTTTTGATCAGGCCGGCATCGGCAAAGGCATTGCAGCCTGACCCTTTCCATTCGGCGCAAGCTGCGAGCAGCGAAGTCTGCGGATCCTCGATCAGTTCAGGATGATTGGCGAGGTCAACCTTGGCGAGCTTGCCCTTGGCCGTGTACGCGTCGCGCCCGGTGGTCTGGAACGTGCCGCCGCCGCGGAAATTGAAGCCGTCCAACGTTCCTTTCACATTGCCCATGCGGCCGCCATAGGCCCAGTCGCCCAGGGCTTGCGGCTTGCGCAGCAGGTTGTCCCCGATCCACTGATCGGTCTTGCCCGCGGCTCGCGACCTCCATGCGTTCCGGATTGCCGCCACGGTCGTGTAGGTCAGGGATTCGCGAATGAGGGTGAAGCCACCGGTTTCCATCGCCGCTTGAGCGAAGAAATGCATCAGCCGATCATAATTGTTGCACACGCCATGATCGCCAAGTGTCTTGAGGCCCTTGTCGGAGGTAAAGGCGCCGATGTAACCGTCATAGATTGTTCGCTTGGAACCGCTTGCCGGTCTCGGCGCGAATTTCTGGAAGACCGCTGCCGGCAAACCCTTGTTCGGATCGCCCGCAACCGCTTCGAGCACGATCTCGACACTCTCGGTCGACAGCACCGGTTCGCCTTCGACGACCACCGAAGCATTGGGAATTCGCTTGCCGTTGCTTTTCGGGAAGCCACCGCCGGCAAAGGTTTTCAGATCGTCAATGAGGGCGATTACGCGTGTCCGGCTCTCCGTGAAATCCATGTCGGAAAGAGGACCGCTCACCTTCTTCGTCGGGTTGATGCATCCGACGCTGGACAGGAAATTGACGCCCGGATGGATCAGGATTTCGGTGCGCTTGTTGGTCTTCAGCAGTTCGAGTCCAGGTTTGGGTGGCGTCTTGGCGCCAGTGTAGCCTATGGTCACATATTTGCCTCCGGCCTGTGTCGCCAGTGGATAGGTGCCGGGCTCGATGCGCCTGCCATTGTCTTCTTTGGAATTGTCGCCAGGGCCGCGAGATTCACACACGAACCCCGATAGACCCGTTACTGCCGTGCCGTTGTGGAAGACTTTATAGGTACCAACTGTCCTGCGTCGGGTGCCCCTCATATGCTCGACTTTGCGGCTAATAAGAAGTTCCCAGCCAGTGCCTGAAATCGCTGCCATTGCCGCCTCCCCAAAGAGTTCAAGTTTGTTGATTTCACTGTGGTCGCCAAATAGTTCGCGTTGTAGATGTGACGCTAACATCTTCGAATTCTCTGCATTGTGAAGTTTGTCACGTTGGCGGTAGCCTCTTTTGAAGCATCTGCTGGAGTTTGCGTGCCGCCTGGTATTTTGTGATAAGGGATTGCCGCAATCAAAGGGGAGGGGCACCCGCCCCATGCGGCGCCAGACATATGACGTCAGGGCGGGCTGTTTGCGTTCAGATGGCGTCGCCCATGCCCCACGGCCTGAGCGCATGGGGCGATCGTCACTATTATTTCATGCCATTCCTGATTGCCTTTTGCGGCACTTTGGCTAAGAGGGGCGCGACGCTTTCAATCGATCAATCGGGGACATCGCAATGACCGCCATCATCGACATTGTCGGGCGTGAAATCCTGGACAGCCGTGGAAATCCGACCGTCGAGGTCGACGTCGTTCTCGAAGACGGCTCAATGGGCCGCGCCGCGGTGCCGTCGGGCGCGTCGACCGGCGCGCATGAGGCCGTCGAACTGCGCGACGGTGGCGCCCGCTATCTCGGCAAGGGCGTGCTCAAGGCGGTCGAGGCCGTCAATGGCGAGCTGTTCGAGGCGATCGGCGGCATGGAAGCCGAAAACCAGATCCACATCGATCAGACCATGATCGAGCTCGACGGCACGCCCAACAAGAGCCGGCTCGGCGCCAACGCCATCCTCGGCGTCTCGCTGGCGGTCGCCAAGGCCGCGGCGGAAGCCGCCGGACTGCCGCTTTACCGCTATGTCGGCGGCACCAAGGCGCATTTGCTGCCGGTGCCCATGATGAACATCATCAATGGCGGCGCGCATGCCGACAATCCGATCGATTTCCAGGAATTCATGATCCTGCCGGTCGGCGCGCCGACTTTGCGCGAAGGCGTGCGCTGGGGCTCGGAAATCTTCCACACGCTGCGCAAGAAGCTCAAGGATGCCGGCCACAACACCAATGTCGGCGACGAAGGCGGCTTCGCGCCCAATCTGAAGAGTGCGCCGGTGGCGCTCGATTTCATCATGGAATCAATCGAGAAGGCCGGCTTCAAGCCGGGCGAAGAGATCGCGCTCGGTCTCGACTGTGCGGCGACCGAATTCTTCAAGGACGGCAATTACGTCTATGAGGGCGAGAAGAAGACCCGCGATCCGAAGGCGCAGGCCAAGTACCTGGCCAAGCTCGCCGCCGACTATCCGATCATCTCGATCGAGGACGGCCTGGCCGAGGACGACTGGGAGGGCTGGAAGTACCTGACCGATTTGATCGGCAACAAGACGCAGCTGGTTGGCGACGACCTCTTCGTCACCAACACGGCGCGGCTGCGCGACGGCATCCGCATGGGTGTCGCCAATTCGATCCTGGTCAAGGTCAACCAGATCGGCTCGCTTACCGAAACGCTCGACGCTGTCGAGACCGCGCACAAGGCAGGCTACACAGCCGTCATGTCGCACCGTTCGGGCGAAACCGAGGATTCGACCATCGCCGACCTCGCCGTCGCCACCAATTGCGGGCAGATCAAGACCGGTTCGCTGTCGCGCTCGGATCGCATGGCCAAGTACAACCAGCTGATCCGCATCGAGGAAGAGCTCGGCAAGCAGGCGCGCTACGCTGGCAAGTCGGTGGTCAAAGCCTAAATTCTGCCGAACTGGCGAAAACGATGGAAGGGCGGGATTTTCCCGCCCTTTTTCGTTGCGGCCGCTGGCTAATGCACCTGTCCGTAACCGTCCATTAAGCACAATCGAGCGACAAATGGCGGTCAAAGGATTGCGACCATGTGGACACGCCAGCACAAGCAGAGAAACACCGGCCGGCTGATCATCCCGTCGCTTTGCGTGGCGTTCCTGGCCTATTTCGGCTTCCATGCCTATCATGGCGAGTTCGGCATCAATTCCAAATATCAGCTCGAAGCGCAGACCATCGAATTGCAGGCCAAGTACGATGCCATCAAGGCGCGCCGGATCGATCTGGAGCGGCGCGTCCAGCTGATGCATGAGGGCACGCTTGAAAAGGATATGCTCGACGAGCAGGCACGCCGGGCGCTCAATCTGTCCCAGCCCGATGAAATCACCATCATGCTGCCGGCCAATTCGAAATAACCTAATTTCGGTTAATCGCTTTTATTTCCAATGATTCTAGGCGTTTAGATGCATGCCAGCCATGCGTTTTTCTGCATGGCGAAACGCGGTCTCGCATGTTAGCTTCCTTCCAATCGGTGGGGAGGAGCTGATCCTCCCCGGAGCAGACATGGTCTGCTTTAGTGTCCGCAAAGAGACGCCAACAGGGAGTGATGCATGGCCACCGCCGCCAAAAAAGCGCCTGCCAAATCCGTTAAATCGACATCCGCCAAACCAACCGGGCTTTCCGCCCCCAAGCCGGCCGACTTCACCAAGGACGAGGAGCTTGCCGCCTACCGGCACATGCTGCTTATCCGCCGCTTCGAGGAAAAGGCCGGCCAGCTCTACGGCATGGGCTTTATCGGCGGCTTCTGCCACCTCTATATCGGCCAGGAAGCGGTCGTCACCGGCATGAAGATGTCGCTGATCAACGGCGACCAGATGATCACCGCCTATCGCGACCATGGCCACATGCTGGCGATGGAACTGTCACCGCGGGGCGTCATGGCAGAGCTGACCGGACGCCGTGGCGGCCTGTCGAGGGGCAAGGGCGGCTCCATGCACATGTTCTCCAAGGAGAAGCATTTTTACGGCGGCCACGGCATTGTCGGCGCGCAGGTCTCGCTCGGCACCGGTCTCGCCTTCGCCAACCGCTACCGCGACAACAACAATGTGTCGCTGACCTATTTCGGCGATGGCGCTGCCAATCAGGGTCAGGTCTATGAAAGCTTCAACATGGCCTCGCTGTGGAAGCTGCCGGTGATCTACATCATCGAGAACAACCGCTACGCCATGGGCACTTCGGTGTCGCGCTCGTCGGCCGAAACCAATTTTTCGCATCGCGGCGCCTCGTTCAAGATTCCCGGCATTCAGGTCGACGGCATGGATGTGCGTGCGGTCAAATCCGCCGGCGATCAGGCGACCGAATGGTGCCGTGCCGGCAACGGTCCGATCATCCTCGAGATGCAGACCTATCGCTATCGCGGTCACTCGATGTCGGATCCCGCGAAATACCGCTCCAAGGAAGAAGTGCAGAAGATGCGCTCGGATCATGATCCGATCGAGCAGGTCAAGGCGCGGCTGACGGCCAAGAAGTGGGCGACCGAGGACGAGCTCAAGAACATCGACAAGGAAGTCCGCGACATCGTCGCCGACGCCGCCGAATTTGCCCAGCACGACGCAGAGCCGGATCCGTCCGAGCTCTGGACCGACATCGTATTGTAACGGGAGGGCAAGGACATGCCGATCGAAATTCTCATGCCCGCTCTCTCGCCGACCATGGAAGAGGGCAATCTTTCCAAGTGGTTGAAGAACGAGGGCGACAAGGTCGTCGCCGGTGATGTCATCGCCGAGATCGAAACCGACAAGGCGACGATGGAAGTCGAGGCCGTCGATGAAGGCACGATCGGCAAGATCGTGGTTCCCGCCGGCACCGAAGGCGTCAAGGTCAATGCGGTGATCGCCGTGTTGCTGCAGGACGGCGAAAGTGCAGGCGATGTCGAAAAGAGCGGCCAGCCTGCCTCAACCCAGGATGCCGTTTCCGCTGGCGGTCAGCGGACCGATGCAGCCGAGGAAGGCTCAAAGGCGGCTCCCCAGGATGCCGGCGAGGCTCCGAAGGCAGTTCCCGCCGCTCCGGCGGCCAAACCTGCGGCCGATCCCGATATTCCCGCCGGCACCGAGATGGTCTCGACCACGGTGCGCGAGGCCTTGCGCGATGCCATGGCCGAGGAAATGCGCCGCGACGGCGATGTCTTCGTCATGGGCGAGGAGGTCGCGGAATACCAGGGCGCCTACAAGATCACGCAAGGCCTGCTGCAGGAATTCGGGCCGCGCCGCGTGGTCGACACGCCGATCACCGAGCATGGCTTTGCCGGCGTCGGCGTCGGTGCGGCGATGGCCGGCCTGAAGCCGATCGTCGAATTCATGACCTTTAATTTCGCCATGCAAGCGATCGACCAGATCATCAACTCCGCCGCCAAGACCCTCTATATGTCGGGCGGCCAGATGGGCGCGCCGATCGTGTTCCGTGGCCCGAACGGGGCTGCCGCCCGCGTCGGCGCCCAGCATTCGCAGTGCTATGCCGCCTGGTACAGCCATATTCCCGGCCTGAAAGTGGTGATGCCGTACACGGCTGCCGATGCCAAGGGCCTGCTCAAGGCGGCGATCCGCGATCCGAACCCGGTCATCTTCCTCGAGAACGAAATCCTCTACGGCCAGTCCTTCGACGTGCCGAAGCTCGACGATTTCGTGCTGCCGATCGGCAAGGCGCGCATTCACAAGCAGGGCAAGGACGTCACCATCGTCTCGTTCGGTATCGGCATGACCTATGCCATCAAGGCGGAAGCCGAACTGCGCGGCATGGGCATCGATGCCGAGATCATCGATCTCCGGACCATCCGCCCGCTCGACCTCGACACCGTCATTGCCTCCGTAAAGAAGACCAACCGCCTGATCGTGGTGGAAGAAGGTTTCCCGCAAAGCTCGGTCGGCGACCACATCGCCAATCAGGTGTCGCAGCGCGCCTTCGATTTCCTCGACGCGCCGGTCATCACCATCGCCGGCAAGGACGTGCCGATGCCCTATGCGGCGAACCTCGAAAAGCTGGCCTTGCCCAATGTCGGCGAGGTCATCGAGGCGGTCAAAGCCGTCACGTATCGCTGAGCCGGTCGGGAGGACATCATGCCAATCAACATCACCATGCCGGCGCTGTCGCCCACGATGGAAGAGGGCAATCTTTCCAAGTGGCTGGTCAAGGAAGGCGACAAGGTTTCGCCGGGCGACGTGATCGCCGAGATCGAGACCGACAAGGCGACGATGGAAGTCGAGGCCGTCGATGAGGGCACGGTCGCCAAGCTGGTCGTTCCGGCCGGCACCGAAGGCGTGAAGGTCAATGCGCTGATCGCCATTCTCGCCGGCGAAGGCGAGGATGCAGGTGCAGCGGCAAAGGGCGGCGGCGATGCCGCGCCCGCGAAGGCCGATGCCAAGCAGGATAAGGCGTCAATCTCCCCACCCGTGGGGGAGATGTCGACGAAGTCGACAGAGGGGGGCGCTGTCCCGCCGACCTCTCAGTCTGTCGCGCCCCCCTCTGGCCTGCCGGCCATCTCCCCCACAAGGGGGGAGATCAGCCAATCGTCAGGCGAGCGCACTTTCGCCTCGCCGCTGGCGCGGCGCATAGCCAAGGACGCCGGCGTCGATGTGTCCGCTGTGAGTGGCACCGGCCCGCATGGCCGTGTCGTCAAGGCCGATGTCGAGGCGGCGATTGCCGGCGGTGGCGCCAAGGCTGCACCGGCCGCGAAAGCCGCACCTGCCGGCGCTCCGGCACCTGCGGCTCCGGCTGCGGCACCCAAGGCGATGTCGGACGAACAGGTGCTGAAGCTGTTTGCCGAAGGGTCCTATGAGCTCGTCCCGCACGACAATATGCGCAAGACCATTGCGCGCCGCCTGGTCGAGGCCAAGACAACCATCCCGCATTTCTACCTGACGCTCGACTGCGAGCTCGATGCGCTGCTGGCGCTGCGCACACAGATCAATGCGGCGGCTCCGATGAAGAAGACCGACAAGGGCGAAGTGCCCGTCTACAAGCTGTCGGTCAACGACATGGTGATCAAGGCGATGGCGATGGCGCTGATGGCGGTGCCGGATGCCAATGCATCGTGGACCGAAAGCGCCATGGTCAAGCACAAGCACGCCGATGTCGGCGTTGCCGTGTCAATCCCCGGCGGCCTGATCACGCCGATCATCCGCCACGCCGACGAAAAGACGCTGTCCACTATCTCCAACGAGATGAAGGATCTGGCGAGCCGTGCCCGCAGCCGCAAGCTGAAGCCTGAGGAATATCAAGGCGGCACGACGGCGGTTTCCAATCTCGGCATGTTCGGCATCAAGGACTTTGCCGCCGTCATCAACCCGCCGCATGCGACGATCCTGGCGGTGGGTGCCGGCGAGCAGCGGCCGGTGGTCAAGAACGGCGAGATCAAAATCGCCAATATCATGTCGGTGACGCTGTCGACCGATCACCGCGCCGTCGACGGTGCGCTCGGCGCCGAACTTCTGGTCGCCTTCAAGCGCATGATCGAAAATCCGATGGGCATGCTGGTCTAGGAAGGAAAAAGGCTGTGCGGAAATTCGTCACCAGCCTTTTCGCCCTGATCCTTTCCGGCCTGGCCGGCGGGCTGGTGGCGCTGTGGCTGGCAATCGTCACCAATGCGAATTCCGAATACATCCTGGTCTTCATGGTTTCGGCGCTGGTCACCATCGTTGCGACGGTGGCGTTTTTCATCGCGCAGTTGGTGCCAAACCCGCAAAGGGCGATAAACCTGACGGGGCTTGTTGGGATTGCGTTGTTCGTGCTGGCCGGAATCGGCCTGATCGCCTGGACCTTCTCGCAGCCGCCGGGCAAGGCCCAGTGGTCGGGCGATCTTCATTTTGGCGCCGGCCTGGTGTTGCCGAGCATCGCCACGGTCATTGTGCAGTGGCTGTTCGTTGGATGGCGCGTGCGGCGCGGGCTTAAGGCGGGTGCATGAAGACGATCCTCTGCTACGGCGATTCCCTGACCTGGGGCTATGACGCGGCGAGCCTCGGGCGCCATGCGCTGGAAGATCGCTGGCCGAGCGTGCTCAAGGCGGCGCTGGGCGACGATGATATCGAAATCATTGCCGAAGGTCTGAACGGCCGCACCACCGCTTTCGACGATCACCTGGCCGGTGCGGACCGCAACGGCGCCAGGGTGCTGCCGACAATCCTGACCAGCCATGCGCCGCTCGACCTGATCATCATCATGCTTGGCGCCAACGACATGAAGCCCTGGATCCACGGCAATCCGGTCGCGGCCAAGCAAGGCGTGCAGCGGCTGATCGACATCGTACGCGGCCACGATTATCCGTTCGACTGGGCCGCGCCGCAAATCCTGATCGTTGCGCCACCCGCGGTCAGCCGCACCGACAATGCCGAATTCAAGGAAATGTTTGCCGGCGGCGACGAGGCCTCGAAGCGGCTGGCGCCGCAATATTCCGCGCTCGCCGACGAGGCCGGCTGCGGCTTTTTCGATGCCGGCACGGTGGCTTCGACCACACCGATAGACGGGGTCCATCTCGATGCCGAAAACACGCGAAATATCGGCCAGGGGCTGGTGCCGCTGGTGCGTGTGATGCTGGAACTCTAGAGAAAAATCAGGGAGAAACCCCGTGGCAGAATCCTACGACGTCATAATCATCGGCTCGGGCCCCGGCGGCTATGTCACGGCGGTGCGCTCCGCCCAGCTCGGCTTCAAGACTGCCATCGTCGAGCGCGAGCACCTCGGCGGCATCTGCCTCAACTGGGGCTGCATCCCGACCAAGGCGCTGCTGCGCTCGGCCGAGATCATGCACTATTCCGATCATCTGAAGGACTACGGCCTGAAGCTCGAAGGCGGCAAGGTCAGCGCCGACACGGCCGCTGTCGTCGACCGCTCGCGCAAAGTGTCGTTGAGGCTCAATGGCGGCGTCGCCTTCCTGATGAAGAAGAACAAGGTCGACGTTATCTGGGGCGAGGCCAAGCTCTCCAAGCCCGGTGAGATCGTCGTCTCCAAGACGGCGAAGAAGCCGATGGAGCCGCAGCCGCCGGTGCCAAAGGGCGTCAAGGGCGAGGGCACCTATACCGCCAAGCACATCATTCTCGCCACCGGCGCCCGGCCGCGCGCGCTGCCCGGCATCGAGCCGGACGGCAAACTGATCTGGACCTATTTCGAGGCGATGGTGCCGAAGGAGATGCCGAAATCGCTGCTGGTCATGGGTTCGGGCGCCATCGGAATCGAGTTCGCCTCCTTCTACCGCACCATGGGCGCCGAGGTGACGGTGGTCGAGCTTTTGCCGGCGGTGATGCCGGTCGAGGATGCCGAGGTCTCGAAATTCGCGCAGAAGCAGTTCGAGAAGCAGGGCATGAAAATCATCCTCGAGGCCAAGGTGACCAAGGTCGAGAAGGGTGCCAACTCGGTTACCGCACATGTCGAGATGAAGGACGGCAAGGTCGAGAAGATCACCGCCGACCGCATGATCTCGGCCGTCGGCGTGCAAGGCAATATCGAGAATCTCGGCCTCGAGACGCTCGGCGTGAAGACGGATCGCGGCTGTGTCGTCATTGACGGTTACGGCAAGACCAATGTGCCCGGCATCTACGCCATCGGCGATGTCGCCGGGCCGCCTATGCTGGCTCACAAGGCTGAGCATGAAGGCGTGGTATGTATCGAAAAGATCGCCAATTTCCCCGGCGTGCATGCGACAGACAAGCTGAAGATCCCGGGCTGCACCTATTGCAACCCCCAGGTCGCATCGGTCGGGCTCACCGAGGCCAAGGCCAAGGCCGAAGGCAAGGACATTCGTGTCGGCCGCTTCCAGTTCGGCGCCAACGGCAAGGCGATCGCGCTTGGCGAGGACCAGGGCTTCATCAAGACCATTTTCGACAAGAAGACCGGCCAGCTGCTCGGCGCGCATATGGTCGGCGCCGAGGTGACGGAGCTGATCCAGGGCTTTGTCGTGGCGATGAACCTGGAGACCACCGAGGAAGAACTGATGCACACCATCTTCCCGCATCCGACGCTGTCGGAGATGATGAAGGAAAGCGTGCTTGATGCCTATGGCCGTGCGCTCAACGCGTGATAAATTGGTGCCGCGAGACTCAGACACATGCGCCGGAGGAACCTTACGGCAAGACAGTTCGTTTCCGGATGCATTTTCACCTGACACTGGAGGAGTTGGCATATGGACGTGAATGGCGTGGGCTGGATTGCGGCCATCATCATCGGCGGTTTGGCCGGGTGGCTGGCCGAGATGGTCATGAAGAGCAATACCGGCGTCTTGATGAACATCATTATGGGCATTGTCGGCGCGGTGGTGCTGAACGCAATTCTCAGGGCGCTCAACATCGAACCCTTCGGAGTCGGCTGGCTCGCCTACCTGATCACCGGCTTCATCGGCGCCTGCCTGCTGATCTTTGCCGGGCGGCTCATTCGCCGATAAAACGGCTCGCCGTTTTATCTCGTTCTTCTGACGCAATTCCGGACGGAAAACCGTGTCACACTTTTCCTGGAATTGCTCCGGATCCCCGCTATGCGAAAAAGGCTGTGGCGGCATGCGCCGCCGCAGCCTTTTTCTTTGCACCGAAAAGTCCTAGATGACGCCAGAAGGGCGAATGCCGACGGGCAGACGCCAACAAGTCAGGTTTGAGATGGTCACTGTTCTCGACACGATCGCCAACGCGCCGCGCCTGCGGCACCCCGAGAAGGCGCACAAGCCTGATCAGGACGTGCTGCGCAAACCCGACTGGATCCGCGTCAAGGCGCCGATGTCGAAGGGCTATGCCGAAACGCGCGAGATCGTGAAGTCGCACGAGCTGGTAACCGTGTGCGAAGAGGCCGGCTGCCCCAATATCGGCGAGTGCTGGGAAAAGAAGCACGCCACCTTCATGATCATGGGCGAGATCTGCACGCGCGCTTGCGCCTTCTGCAATGTCGCCACCGGCATTCCCACCGCGCTCGATGCCGATGAGCCGGCGCGTGTCGCGCATGCCGTCAAGCAGATGGGGCTGACCCATGTCGTCATCACCTCGGTCGACCGCGACGATCTCGCCGATGGCGGCGCGCAGCATTTCGCCGAGGTTATCCGGGCGATCCGAGCAGCGACGCCCTTGACCACGATCGAAATCCTGACGCCCGATTTCCTGCGCAAGGAGGGCGCGCTGGAGATCGTCGTGGCGGCCAAGCCCGATGTCTTCAACCACAATCTCGAAACCGTGCCGTCGAACTACCTGACGGTGCGGCCAGGTGCTCGCTATTTCCACTCGATCCGGCTGTTGCAGCGGGTCAAGGAGCTCGACCCGTCGATCTTCACGAAGTCCGGCATCATGGTCGGCCTCGGCGAAGAGCGCAACGAGATCCTGCAACTGATGGACGACCTGCGCTCGGCCAATGTCGACTTCATGACCATTGGCCAGTATCTGCAGCCGTCGAAGAAACACCACCCGGTGATCCGCTTCGTCACGCCGGAGGAGTTCAACTCCTTCGCGACGATCGGCAAGACCAAGGGTTTCCTGCTGGTGGCGTCGAGCCCGCTGACGCGCTCCTCGCATCATGCCGGTGACGATTTCGCCAGGCTGCGGGCGGCGCGTGAGGCGCAGCTCAAAAAAGCCAGTTAAATCCTGCTTCAATGCCGAAATTCGAAGCCACACGCCGCGTTGCCCACACGCCGGAGCAGATGTTTGCGCTGGTCGCCGATATCGAGACCTATCCTGAATTTCTGCCGCTGTGCGAGGCGCTGACGGTGCGCTCTAGCAAGGAGCGTGATCGCCGCACCATTCTCCTCGCCGATATGAGCATCGGCTACAAGGCGATCCGCGAGACCTTTACGACGCAGGTGCTGCTGAAGTCGGACGAGAACACAATCGACGTCAAATACATCGATGGGCCGTTCAAATATCTCAGCAATATCTGGCGCTTCGAGCCGGCCGACGGCGGCGGCTGCAACGTCCGCTTCTTCATCGACTACGAGTTCAAGAGCCGTATCCTCGGCGTGTTGATGGGCACCATGTTCGATCGCGCCTTCCGCATGTTTTCCGAAGCCTTCGAAAAACGTGCGGACGTCATCTACGGAACGACGCCCATCCCATGAGTGTCGCCGAGCGCGCGCATGCCGATCTCCAGCGCATGCTTGACGGTCTCACGGCGGATGAAGTCGCGGCCATTGTCGGCAAACATATTGAGCTCGGCAGCCACCGGCCCACCTCTTAGGGCAACTCCGAACCAGACGAGGCCGACCGGTTTTTCCGGCGAGCCGCCGCCTGGGCCGGCAATGCCGGTGACGGCAAGCGCCAGCCCGGCGCGCGAGCGCGCCAGAGCGCCCTCCGCCATCTCCAGAACCGTTTCGCGCGAGACGGCGCCATGCGCCTCGAGTGTGGCGGGCGAGACGCCGAGCATCTCCATCTTTGCTTCATCGGAATAGGTGATGAGGCCGCGATCGACGACAGCGGACGAGCCGGCAATGTCGGTCAGTGCCGAGATGATCATGCCGCCGGTGCAGCTCTCGGCCGTCGCCAGCATGATGCCGCGCTGCTGGCAGACCTGGAGCAGGGCGTTGGCAAGATCGCTGTTGTTCATGCGGGAACCTCCCCGGGGAAGACGACACTGGCTGTGGCGATGGCGGCGATGCCTTCCTCGCGGCCGACAAAGCCGAGTTTTTCGTTGGTAGTCGCCTTGATGGAGATGCGATCGCTGGAAATGCCCAGCATCGCCGACAACGCGTTGGTCATGGCCTCGCGATGCGGGCCGACGCGCGGAGCCTCGCAGATCAGCGTGATGTCGGCATTGGCGATGCGGCCGCCGCGTTCGCGCACCAACCTGGCCGCATGCTCGACGAAGATCTTCGACGCCGCGCCCTTCCATTGCGGATCGGAAGGCGGGAAATGCGTGCCGATGTCGCCGGCGCCGCAAGTGGCGAGCAGCGCATCGGTCAGCGCGTGCAGGCCGACATCGGCATCCGAATGTCCCGAAAGCTTCTTGCCGTGCGGAATGGCGACGCCGCACAGAGTGACATGGTCGCCTGCCTCGAAGGCGTGCACGTCATAGCCATTGCCGGTGCGAATGTCTGGAAAACGCTCGCCAGTAAGCCGCTGATCCGCCATCGCAATATCCCTTGCCCAGGTCAGTTTGACGTTGTCCGGCGACCCCTGAACGATTTTCACCGGAATATGCGCCCATTCGGCGATCGCGGCATCGTCGGTGAAATCCGTCTTGCCGAGATGATGGGCTTTTTCGTGCGCGGCGAGCAACGGCCAGAACGGAAAGCCTTGCGGCGTCTGCGCGGCATGAAGGCCGGCCCTTGGCACCGTCTCCTCGATCATGCCGGTGGCCGACTCGCGCTTCAGCGTATCGGCGACGGGCAAAGCGGGCAGCGCGCCCTGGCGCTCGCCAATGGCGGCGATGATACGGTCGATCAGGGCCGTGTCGACAAACGGCCGCACCGCGTCATGGACAAGGACACGGCCGGGCGTACGTTCCCTCAGCGCCAGCAGGCCGAGCCGGACCGAGGCCTGGCGCGACTCGCCACCGACCACGGCGGTAACCCGCTCGGCATACACGCCGGCTGCCTTGTCGAAAAGCGCGTGGTCATCGGCATGGATCGCGACGACGACGGGACCAATTTCGGGATGCGCCAGGAAAGTCTCCAGCGTGCGCGCGATAACGGCACGGCCGCCGATGCGCTGATATTGCTTCGGCCCGTCGGCCTGTCCGGCACGCGCGCCGCGGCCGGCTGCAACGATGACCACGCCGACCTTGTCGGTCGTCGCCTCGGCCGGTTTTTCGCTTGCGTCTGTCATGCCGAGAGGCTTAGTCGCGGCTTATGGCGAAGGCCAGCATTTTCCCAAATGCGCCGCAATGTGACGTCATTGCGCGTTGCACAATGCCTTTCTTATGGCTAGAGAATGTGCAGCAATCCGATATGCTTGGTTTTTGTGCATGCCTGAAGTGACAAAATTGGCTTCGCCGCTCGACATTGGCGGCGTGACGATCCGCAACCGCGTCTTCCTCGCGCCCATGTCGGGAATAACGGACGAGCCGTTCCGGCAGCGCACCTACGCGCATGGCGCGGGCCTGGTCGTGTCGGAAATGGTGGCGAGCGGCGAGCTTGCCAAGGGCAGGGCCGGCTGCGACCTGCGCATCCGTCATTCCGGGCTGCCCGTCCATATGGTCCAGCTTGCCGGCCGCGAGGCCGAGCACATGGCCGAGGGCGCGCGCATCGCTGCCGGCGAGGGCGCCGACATCATCGACATCAATATGGGCTGCCCGGCCAAGAAGGTGACCGGCGGCTATGCCGGCTCGGCGCTGATGCGCGATCTCGACCACGCGCTGTCGCTGATCGAAGCGGTGATCGGCGCGGTCCAGGTGCCGGTCACGGTCAAGATGCGGCTCGGCTGGGACGACAATGCGCTCAATGCACCCGTCTTGGCGCGCCGCGCCGAAGAGGCCGGTGTTAAAATGGTGACCGTGCATGGGCGCACGCGCTGCCAGTTTTATCAAGGCAAGGCCGATTGGGGCGCCATCGCCCGCATCAAGGACGTCGTCTCGATCCCGGTCGTCGCCAATGGCGATGTGGGCTCGCCCGCGGAGGCCGCCGAAATCATTGAACAGTCGGGCGCCGACGCGGTGATGATCGGCCGCGCGCATTATGGCGCGCCATGGACGGCGGGCCACATCGCGGCAACGGCTGCGGGCGACGCGCCCTCCGGCGTGCCGGAAAGCCCGCAAGCCATGGCGGACTACATCGTTTCCCACTACGAAGACATGCTGACGCTTTACGGCGTCGAAAGCGGCTTGCGCCAGGCGCGCAAGCATCTCGGCTGGTATCTCGACCGCCACTCTGCTGGCGTTTCCGATGAGCGGCGGAAAGCCATCCTCACCTCTTTCGAACCCGCCCGCGTCATTGCCTTGCTGCATGAGGTGTTTTCCGGCGAAGCCACGCCCTTGCGGAGCGCCGCATGAACGCCACCGTCACACCGAGCTCCGACATGGCGGATGCCGCCAGTATCGTGCTGAACACCATCCGCCGTCCGGTCATCATGGTCGATCCGGACGGGTTCATCACCTACGCCAATGCCGATGCGGAAGACTTCTTCCGTTCAAGTGCCAACATGCTTGCCCGCAACACACTGTCCAAGCTGATCCCGTTCGGCAGCCCGTTGCTGCAGCTGGTCGATCAGGTGCGCGAGCGCCGTGCGCCGGTCAACGAATACCGTGTCGACGTGTCGTCGCCGCGTCTCGGCATCGAGAAGGTCGTCGATCTCTATGTCGCGCCGGTGCCGGAATTCCCAGGCTCGATCGTGGTGATGTTCCAGGAACGCTCGATGGCCGACAAGATCGACCGCCAGATGACACACAGGGGTGCCGCGCGTTCGGTCACCGGCCTTGCCGCCATGCTGGCACATGAGATCAAGAACCCGCTGTCCGGCATACGTGGCGCCGCACAGCTGCTCGAACTCTCGGCGTCCGACGAGGATCGCGCGCTGACCCGCCTCATCACCGACGAGACCGATCGTATCGTCTCCCTGGTCGACCGCATGGAAGTGTTTTCCGACGAGCGGCCGATTGACCGCTATCCTGTCAACATCCATGTCGTTCTGGACCATGTGAAGGCAATCGCGAAGAACGGTTTTGCCAAGCGAATCAGGATATTGGAGGACTATGATCCATCATTGCCTCCGGTTTTCGCCAACCGCGACCAACTGATCCAGGTGTTTCTCAACCTGGTCAAGAATGCTGCCGAGGCGATCGGCGGCGACCCGCAGGGCGAGATCGTGCTGTCGACCGCGTTCAGGCCGGGCATCCGCGTTTCCGTTCCCGGAACCCAGGACCGCGTGTCGCTACCGCTTGAATTCTGCGTGCGCGACAATGGGTCCGGCGTTTCGGAAGACATTCTGCCGATCCTGTTCGATCCGTTCATCACCACCAAGCCGAACGGCTCGGGGCTCGGCCTGGCGCTGGTGGCGAAAATCGTCGGCGAGCATGGCGGCATCATCGAATGCGATTCGACGCCGCGCGGCACCACCTTCCGAATCCTGATGCCGGCCTGGAAAGAAACACCCATCGACACTGCCGATGATGAAGGCGAAGGAGACCGCAAATGACGGTTCGCGGCAATATTCTCGTCGCCGACGACGATGCGGCCATCCGCACCGTGCTCAATCAGGCGCTGTCGCGCGTCGGCCATGAGGTGCGCGTGACCTCCAACGCCTCGACGCTGTGGCGCTGGGTGGCGGCGGGCGAGGGCGATCTGGTGATCACCGACGTTGTCATGCCGGACGAGAACGCCTTCGACATGCTGCCCCGCATCAAGAAGGCCCGGCCGGAGCTGCCGGTCATCGTGATGAGCGCGCAAAACACTTTCATGACGGCGATTCGTGCTTCCGAAACAGGTGCTTATGAATATCTGCCGAAGCCGTTCGACCTGACCGAGCTGCTCAACATCGTCAATCGTGCGCTGTCAGAGCCGCGCCGACCGAAGATCGATACGCGACCGGAAGAACAGCCTGACGCCATGCCGCTGGTCGGCCGCTCGGCCGCCATGCAGGACATCTACCGCATGCTGGCGCGCATGATGCAGACCGATCTGACGGTGATGATCTCGGGCGAGTCCGGCACCGGCAAGGAATTGGTGGCGCGCGCGCTGCACGAATATGGCCGCCGCCGAGGCGGTCCGTTCGTCGCCATCAACATGGCGGCAATCCCGCGCGACCTCATCGAATCGGAACTGTTCGGTCATGAGAAGGGTGCCTTCACCGGCGCACAGAACCGCTCGACCGGCCGCTTCGAGCAGGCCGAGGGCGGCACGCTGTTCCTCGACGAGATCGGCGACATGCCGATGGAGGCGCAGACGCGGCTGCTGCGCGTGCTGCAGCAGGGCGAATACACAACGGTCGGCGGGCGCACCCCGATCAAGACCGATGTGCGCATCGTCGCCGCCACCAACAAGGATCTGCGCACGCTGATCAACCAGGGGCTTTTCCGCGAAGATCTGTTCTATCGCCTGAACGTCGTGCCGCTTCGGCTGCCGGGTTTGCGTGAGAGGTCGGAAGACATTCCCGATCTGGTGCGGCATTTCTTCAAGATCGGCGCCAGCGAAGGCTTGCAGACCAAGCGCATTTCGACCGGCGGCATCGAATTGATGAAGCGCTATCCGTGGCCGGGAAACGTGCGCGAGCTGGAAAACCTGGTGCGCCGGCTTGCGGCGCTCTATTCGCAGGACGAAATATCAGCCGAGATCATCGAGGCCGAACTGAAGACAGGCGAAAGGCCGGTCATTCCCGGCGGCGGCAATTTGATCCCGGACGATCTGTCCATCGGCCAGGCGGTGGAGCACTTCCTGCAGCGCTATTTCGCCTCTTTTGCCGGTGATTTGCCGCCGGCAGGTCTCTATCAACGCATCTTGTCGGAGGTCGAATATCCGCTGGTCCTTGCCTCGATGACGGCAACCCGCGGCAACCAGATCAAGGCCGCCGAACTGCTGGGCCTCAACCGCAACACGTTGCGCAAGAAGATTCGCGAGCTGGGTGTCAACGTGTACAAATCGTCGAGATCATGAGCGCCTGCTGCCCGAAGTGACGCGAGGTCATCCCCTTTTCAGGGGATCGGCGGCCGAAAGATTTCCGTCACGGCCACACTTGTTGCATAATCGCCACAATGCGTTGCATACATCCAACGCAATCACTGGCTCTTAGACGGCGACATGGCTTCGCAAGCTCTCACATCAAACGAACCGCTTTTCAGCAGACCCGGCCAGAGGGATGGACGGCGGCTGCTTGCGTTGCCTGGCGTTGTGGCAATTGCCGGCGCGCTGGTTACGGCGGCAATCTCGTTTGCGATTCTTGTCGGCGCCACGCCGATCACGCCAGACGCAAACACAACGCTGACGCTGATTGCGGCCAATGCCTTATTTGTGCTGGCGCTGATTGCTCTGGTCGGCCGCGAGGTGCATCGCATCACCATGGCGCGCCGGCACGGCAAGGCGGCGTCACGGCTGCATGTGCGCATCGTGACGATGTTTGCGCTGGTCGCGGCCATCCCCGCCATCATGGTGGCCATCATTGCCTCGATCACGCTCGATATCGGCCTCGACCGCTGGTTCGAAATCCGCACCAAGGCGATCGTCAACTCGTCGCTGTCGATCGCCGACGCCTATGTGCAGGAAAACGCTCGTAATCTTCAGGGCACGACGCTGTCGATGGCCTATGATCTAGACGCCTCGCGCACGCTTTACGGCCTCGATCGAACCGGCTTTCTCGACCTGATGAACAAGGAAGCCGTGGGCAGGAGCCTGGTGCATGCGGCGCTGGTCAGGGAAGACGGCTCCTTTGTCATGAGCGCGAAGACCGATGCGGATTTCTCTATGCCGCCACCGCCGGAGGGCGCGGTCAGCGCCGCGGCCGACGGCAAACCGGTGCTGATCGAGCCGAAGACGCGCAACATCATGGGCGCCATCATCAAGCTGCGGGAGATCGAAGGCCTCTACCTCTACACCAATCGCCTGGTCGACCCCGAAGTGATCAAGGCGAGGGCGATCGTCCAGTCCAACACCGCCGAATATCGCGGCCTGGAAGACAACAGGCGGACGTCGCAGGTGGCGTTCGCGCTGCCCTATCTGTCACTGACGCTGATCATCATCCTGTCGGCCATCTGGACCGGCATAGCGGTGGCCGACCGTCTGGTGCGGCCCATCCGTCAACTCATCGGCGCGGCTGACGAGGTTGCGACCGGCAATCTCGATGTCGCCGTTCCGGTACGGCCTTCCGACGGCGATGTCGCCTCGCTTGGCGATACGTTCAACAAGATGCTGCTGGAGCTTAAATCGCAGCGCAACGAGATCCTGTCGGCCAAGGATTTGATCGACGAACGGCGTCGTTTCTCGGAAGCGGTGCTGGCCGGCGTCACCGCCGGCGTCATCGGCGTCGATCCCTACGGCATCGTCTCCATCGTCAACAAATCGGCCGAAACGATGCTGGCCATATCGGCCACGGCGGCGCTGGGGCAGAACCTGTCCGCCGTGCTACCGCATGTCGGGCGTGTCTTCGAGATCGGCCGCAAATCCGGCAAGCCGGTCTATCGCGAGCAGGTCACCTTCTATCGCACCGGCGCCGAGCGTACCTTCAACGTGCAGATCACCATCGAGGCCGGCGACGACGGCGAGGAGGAGAAATCCTACGTCGTGACTGTCGACGACATCACCGATCTGGTCCAGGCACAGCGCTCGTCGGCCTGGGCGGATGTGGCGCGGCGTATCGCACATGAAATCAAGAACCCGCTGACGCCGATCCAGCTCTCGGCCGAGCGCATCAAGCGACGCTTCGGCAAGGTCATCACCGAGGACCGCGAGATTTTCGACCAGTGCACCGACACGATCATCCGGCAGGTCGAGGATATCGGCCGCATGGTCGACGAGTTCTCGGCTTTCGCCCGCATGCCCAAGCCCGAGATGAAAGCCATCGATCTGCGTGAATCGCTGCGCGAGGCGTCGTTCCTGGTCGAAGTCAGCCGCGCCGACATTGCTTTCGAACGCGTGTTCGGCAACGAACCGCTCAAGGGCACGTTCGATAGCCGATTGATGGCGCAGGCTTTCGGCAACGTCATCAAGAACGCGGCCGAGGCGATTGACGGGCTGGAACAAAAGGACGGTTCGCACGGCATAATCCGGATTCAAGCTGCCCGGCAGAATGGCGCGATCAGAATCGACGTCATCGACAATGGCAAAGGCTTGCCGCGCGAGAACCGCCAAAGGCTGCTCGAGCCCTACATGACGACGCGCGAGAAGGGCACCGGGCTCGGTCTCGCCATCGTCAAGAAGATCGTGGAGGACCATGGCGGGCGGCTCGAATTGCACGATGCGCCCGCGGATTTCCACGGTGGACGCGGCGCGATGATCTCGATCATCCTGCCGCCAGCTGCCGCAACCGCGCCGCCACGCGGTCAAGGCGAAACGGAACACGAACGAGAAACTGAAAAGGTCGGTAATGGCGTCTGATATTCTCATCGTCGATGACGAGGAAGACATCCGTGAACTCGTCGCGGGCATATTGAGCGACGAAGGGCATGAAACCCGCACGGCATTCGATGCCGACAGCGCGCTCGCGGCAATCGCCGACCGGGCGCCGCGGCTGATTTTCCTCGACATCTGGTTGCAGGGCTCGCGCCTGGACGGGCTGGCGCTGCTCGACGAGATCAAGACGATGCATCCGAGCCTGCCGGTGGTGATGATCTCCGGCCACGGCAATATCGAGACAGCGGTGTCGGCCATCCGCCGCGGCGCCTATGATTTCATCGAGAAGCCGTTCAAGGCCGACAGGCTGATCCTGATCGCCGAGCGGGCGCTCGAAACCTCGAAATTGCGGCGCGAGGTGTCCGACCTCAAGCAGCGCAGCGGCGAAACCTTCGACCTGATCGGCATGTCGTCGGCGATGAGCCAGCTGCGCCAGACCATCGAGCGCGTGGCGCCGACCAACAGCCGCGTCATGATCATCGGTCCGTCCGGCTCGGGCAAGGAGCTCGCCGCGCGCGCCATCCACACGCTGTCGACGCGCAAGGGCGCGCCGTTCGTGACGCTGAGCGCGGCCAACATCACGCCCGAGCGCATGGAGATCGAGCTGTTCGGTACCGAATCGAACGGCACCGAGCGCAAGGTCGGCGCGCTTGAAGAGGCGCACCGCGGCATTCTCTACATCGACGAAGTGGCCGACATGCCGCGCGAGACGCAGAACAAGATTTTGCGCGTGCTGGTCGAACAGCAGTTCGAGCGGGTCGGCGGCACCAAGCGGGTCAAGGTCGACGTCCGCATCATCTCCTCGACCTCGCAGAACCTGGAGGCGATGATCGCCGACGGCCGTTTTCGCGAAGACCTCTATCACCGCCTGGCGGTGGTTCCGGTCATGGTGCCGGGCCTGGCCGAGCGGCGAGAGGACATTCCCTATCTCGTCGACAATTTCATGAAGCAGATCGCTCGCCAGGCCGGCATCAAGCCGCGCCGCATCGGCGACGATGCGCTTGCCGTGCTGCAGGCGCACAACTGGCCGGGCAATGTCCGCCAGCTGCGCAACAATGTCGAACGGCTGATGATCCTGGCGCGTGGCGACGATATCGATGCGCCGATCACCGCCGACCTGTTGCCGTCGGAGATCGGCGATGTCATGCCGCGCACGCCGAACCAGTCCGACCAGCACATCATGGCGCTGCCGCTGCGCGAGGCGCGCGAACAGTTCGAGAAGGACTATCTGATCGCCCAGATCAACCGTTTCGGCGGCAACATCTCGAAGACGGCCGAATTCATTGGCATGGAGCGCTCGGCGCTGCACCGGAAACTGAAGTCGCTGGGGGTCTGACCCCCGTTGTTGTTGGTCCAGCGGGCTGTGGCCCATTCAATTGCCGGTTACGGCAGCGGCGGAATCGCATAGAAAAACCGGGACTTTTCTGAGGGATCACCCATGCCGCGCATTGCCTATGTGAACGGGCGCTATGTCGCCCACGCCGACGCTGCCGTGCATATCGAGGATCGCGGCTATCAATTCGCCGACGGCGTCTACGAGGTCTGCGAGGTGGCGCAGGGCTTTATCGTCGACATGCCGCGCCATCTTGCCCGGCTGAGCCGCTCCCTTAGCGAATTGTCGATCGACTGGCCGGTCACCAAGGGTGTGCTGCCGCTTCTTCTGCGCGAAATCGTCCGGCGCAACCACGTCGTCAACGGCCTGGTCTATGTCCAGGTTACGCGCGGTGTTGCCAGCCGCGACTTCGTTTTCCCCGCCGATACACCGTCATCGCTGGTGATTACGGCCAGAAAGGCCGACCCGGCGGCGGCCGCCAAGCGAGCCGAGGCGGGCATCAAGGTCATCACCGTGCCGGAAAACCGTTGGGACCGGGTCGACATCAAGAGCACCGGCCTGCTGCCCAACGTACTGGCCAAGCAGAAGGCCAAGGAGGCCGGCGCCCAGGAGGCCTGGTTCGTCGACACCGATGGCAACGTCAAGGAGGGCGGCTCGTCCAACGCCTGGATCGTTACAAGGGACGGCGTTCTGGTCACCCGGCCGGCGGAGCATGGCATCCTGCGCGGCATCACCCGCACGACCATGTTCGAAGTGGCGGCAAAGCTCGGGTTGACGATCGAGGAGCGCGGTTTTTCAGTCACTGAAGCCAAGGCTGCGCGAGAAGCTTTCATCAGTTCGGCAACGACAATCGCCATGCCGGTCGTGGCAATCGACGGTGCCGTGGTCGCCAATGGGCACCCCGGTTCGATAACACTTTCATTGCGGCAAGCCTTTTTTGACGTTGCGGAAAAAAGTCCAGCCTGATAACCGCACAGACGGACTGCACATCAATATATCTCGTTCTGCTTGTCGTTACTGACGGCAAGGGGGTGTTTGCAAGCTTGACATGTGCCCGCTAATTTGGCGCATTAGCCTGCAAACCGAAGGGGATCGGCGAAAGACAAGAACAATGGCGGAACGATCGCAAAACCTTCAGGACCTGTTCCTGAATTCTGTTCGCAAGAGCAAAAATCCACTCACCATCTTTCTCATCAACGGCGTCAAGCTGACCGGCGTGGTCACTTCCTTCGACAATTTTTGTGTTCTGCTGCGCCGTGACGGCCACTCCCAGCTCGTCTACAAGCATGCCATTTCCACGATCATGCCGAGCCAGCCGGTTCAGATGTTCGATGGCGAGGAAAGCCAGGGCGCCTGATTGGCACGTGAAAAAGACGCGGACCGCGGCGTCCGCGGGAAACCAGCACATAATTCCGGGACGGAAGCCACAGGTCCGACCCGGGCGGTTGTCATTGTGCCGGTGCTTACCCGGCATCAGCGCAACGATGACGAAACGAACCGTCCACGGCTGACGCGTTCGGCGGATGCGCGCCACGACGAAGCGGTCGGCCTTGCCCGCGCCATCAACCTGGATCTGATCCACACGGCGGTGGTCACCGTCAACGATCCACGCCCGGCAACCTTGCTCGGCAGCGGCAAGGTCGCGGAATTCGCCGAGATCGTCAAAGAGGGTCACGCGGAAGTGGTCATCGTCGACCATCCGCTGACGCCGGTGCAGCAGCGCAATCTCGAAAAAGAAATGAATGCCAAGGTGCTCGACCGCACCGGATTGATCCTGGAGATTTTTGGCGAGCGCGCGCGGACCAAGGAGGGCACGCTGCAGGTCGAACTTGCCCATCTCAACTACCAGAAGGGCCGCCTGGTGCGGAGCTGGACCCACCTTGAACGCCAGCGCGGCGGAGCCGGCTTCCTCGGCGGCCCCGGCGAAACCCAGATCGAGTCGGACCGGCGGCAGCTGCAGGAAAAAATCATCAAGCTCAAGCATGAGCTGGAAACGGTGCGCCGCACCCGCGACCTGCACCGCGCCAAGCGCAAGAAGGTGCCGTTCCCGGTGGTGGCGATTGTCGGCTACACCAATGCCGGAAAGTCGACGCTGTTCAACCGGCTGACCGGGGCCCACGTGCTGGCCGAAGACATGCTGTTTGCAACGCTCGACCCGACGCTGCGCCGCGTGCGCTTGCCGCACGGCACGCCGATCATCCTGTCGGACACAGTCGGCTTCATTTCGGACCTGCCGACGCATCTGGTCGCCGCCTTCCGCGCCACGCTGGAAGAGGTCGTCGAGGCCGATCTGGTCATCCACCTGCGCGATATTTCGGATCCGGATACCGCAGCGCAAGCCGAGGACGTCGAGCGCATTCTCGCCGATCTCGGCGTCGATGCCGGCGATGCCAAGCGCGTCGTCGAAGTGTGGAACAAGGTCGACCTTCTCGACGACGGCAACCGGGAGCGCCTGCTCGCCGACGGCACTGACGCCAACAAGGCGCCGCCGATCGCCATCTCGGCGGTCACCGGCGAAGGCATCGATGCGCTGAAGGCGCTGATCGAGACCAGGATGTCGGGCGAACTCGAGGAATTGACGGTGACGATCGAACCGCCGCAGTTCGGCCTTGTCGACTGGCTATACCGCAATGGCGACGTCGTTTCGCGGGTAGACAATGAGGATGGCAGCGCGACCATCGCACTCAAGGCCACGCACACCGCCCGGCAAGAGATCGAAAGCCGATTGCACCGCAAAAACAGGCAGTAAGCCTGATTATTTCACGCCCTTGGCCTCCTGCCAGAGCACTTCCATCTCGTCCAGCGTGGCTTTTTCGAGCGTGCTTCCCGATGCATCGATCGCGCGCTCGACATAGTGGAAGCGCGAGCGGAACTTTTCGTTGGTGCCGCTAAGCGCCGCTTCCGAATCGAGCTTGAGGTGACGCCCCAGATTGACGACGGCAAACAGCATGTCGCCGAATTCGTCCTTGATCTCAGCCGTTTCGCCCTTAGCCAGCGCCTCGCGCAGCTCGCCGATCTCTTCCTCGATCTTGTCGAGGATGGGTGCTGCCTCGCTCCAGTCGAAACCGACACGCGCTGCCTTTTCCTGCAGCTTCAGCGCACGAGTCAAAGCGGGCAGGGCGACGGGCACGCTGTCCAGGAAACCCTTGCCATGGTCTTCGGGGTCGAGGCCGCGGGCGAGGCGCGCACTTCGCTTTTCGGCTTTTTCCTCAGCCTTGATCTTTTCCCACATGCCCTTTGCCATGCCGGCGCTGCGCGCCTTCTCGTCGCCGAAGACATGCGGATGGCGCCGGATCATCTTGGTGGTGATGGCCTCGACCACATCACCGAAGGCAAAATCGCCGGCTTCCTCAGCCATCTGCGCGTGGTAGACGACCTGCAGCAGGAGATCGCCGAGTTCGTCGCGCAGATCGTCGAGATCGCCGCGCGCAATGGCGTCGGCCACCTCATAGGCTTCCTCGATCGTATAGGGCGCGATGGTCGAGAAATCCTGCTCGATGTCCCAGGGACAACCGGTCTTCGGCGCCCTGAGCGCCGCCATGATCTCGATCAGCCGGGAAATGTCGCGCGAAGGTTTCATGCGGCGAATGCTATCCCGCTGCCTGTCGTGCGGCCAACGGCGTCAGCCGGAGAGGGGAGATTGTCCACAGCGAGCTTCAGCCGAGTACCGACACAACCGCCTTGGCGAGGTCATCCATGCCGTCCTCGGGCAGGCCGGCGACGTTGATGCGGCTGTCGCCGACCATGTAGACGCCATACTCGGCACGCAGCCGCTCGACTTGCGCCTCGGTCAGGCCAAGCCTGGAAAACATGCCGCGATGGCTGGCGATGAAGTCGAAGCGGTCGGAGTTGGACTGCCGGCGCAGCGCGTCGGCGAACTGGACCCGCAGCCTCAGCATGCGCAGCCGCATCTCCTCCAGCTCCGCCTCCCAGTCGGCGCGAAGGCCATCATCTTCCAGCACCATGCGCACGGCGGCGGCGCCGTGGTCCGGCGGCATCGAATACATGGCGCGCGCCGCCGCCAGCATCTGGCTCATCGCGACATCGGCTTGCGCGCTATCCTTCGCCAGGATCATCGCCGCGCCGACGCGGTCGCGGTAGACGGCAAAGTTCTTCGAGCAGCTCGAGGCAACGACCATTTCAGGCACCTTGCCCGCGAGAAGGCGCAAGCCGGCCGCATCGGCGTCCAGGCCTTCGCCAAAGCCCTGATAGGCAATGTCGACAAAGGGCAACAGCCCGCGCTCGACGACAAGATCGGTGACGCTGGCCCATTGCGCGATATCGAGATTGGCGCCGGTCGGGTTATGGCAGCAGCCATGCAGCAGCACGATATCGCCGGGCTCGGCTGCGCCAAGCGTTGCCAGCATCTCGTGGAAGCGCACCGCGCCGGAAACGGCATCGAAATAGGGATAATCGCGCACCTTGAGGCCGGCCCCGCGCATCACCGGCGGGTGGTTCGGCCATGTCGGGTCCGACAGCCAGACGGTTGCGTCGGGGCGGGTCCGCTTCAACAGCTCCGCCACCAGCCGCAGCGCGCCGGAACCGCCAGGCGCTTGCGCGGCGCGGATGCGCGTCATGTCGGCAGCGGGGCCGAAGGCCAGCTTGACCATCGCCGTGTTGAAGCCGGTGTCGCCGGCAAGGCCGAGATAGGTCTTGGTGTCCTGGTCCTGCAGCAACCGCTTCTCGGCCTCGCGCAGGGCGCGCATGACCGGCGTCCTGCCGTCGCGGTCCTTGTAGACGCCGACGCCGAGATCGATCTTGCCGGGGCGCGGATCGGCGCGATAGAGGCCGATCAAGGCGATGATCTTGTCGGCCGGGGCAGGTTGCAGGGTCTCGAACATCAATACGGCTCCAATGGCGGCGGAGTAATACGCAAAGCGGCCGCGTTTCGCCAGTGCTTCCATCTGCGCCAGTCCGCTAGCGTACTGGACCGTTACGCCAAGCTTTGTCTGTACGGCAGGGGTCGGCGGCTATGGCGACGGGTTCATTCCAATCCGCCGGATAAGCACCCGTCCAATCACGGCGAGACCGATGCCGGTCAGCAGGGAGAAACCGCCGAGCATGCCGGCCAGCCCGGCAAGGAACCAGCGTCCGGCGAAGCTGTCGACGGAGGCATTTTGCGGATTGGTTGGGTCGTAAGCGACAGGGACGCTGTCGCCATCACCCCAGAACGAGCTGTGGACGGCATTGTTGAAGCGGATGACGGTGCCGTCGGCGGTCGAGAACTCGATGCGGGGATTGTATTCGGCGGCGACAATCCTGCCTGTCGCCGAAGCGGTACGAGGGCCGTACATCTCGACGATGGCCAGCACGCCGGAAGCGATCAGTCCGACAATGCCAAAGATGATGAACACCCTGCCGACGATCGGCAACGCTGCAAAACCCGTTACACGACTACCATTGGCCATCTTTTGCTCCTGGGACAGACGGATAAGGCTAGACTTCATCCATAAAGCAAACATCTGCCGCACGGGAGATGGGTAAGTGCGCAGCGGACTTCTGATTGCATGATGCCTATTGTGGCGACGCAAAAAAGTTTTGGTGGCGATGGATTAAGATCCCCGCCTGTTTCGTAAACGGGGCATGAAACGGTCGATGCCACGCTTCGATATTGTCGGACAGCTGGGTTCGCTCAGGCGCTACGCACGCTCGCTGACGCGCGACGGCACTGACGCCGAGGATCTGGTGCACGATGCGCTGGTGCGCGCCTACGAGCGGCGCGACACATTCCGCTCGGGCGGCAATCTGCGGGCATGGTTGCTGTCGATCGTCCACAACGCTTTCATCGACAAGATGCGCTCGCGCCGGTCGGAATCAGCGCGTGTCGAGCAGGCCGGCTATCTCACCGATGCCAGCACGCCGGCGCCGCAGGAACATTCCGTGCGACTGGCGCAGGTGCGCGAGGCCTTTTTCAGTCTGCCGGAGGAGCAGCGTTCGGCGCTGCATCTGGTCGCCATCGAGGGCCTTTCCTACCAGCAGGCCGCCGACGCCAGCGGGGTGCCGCTGGGCACGCTGATGTCGCGTATCGGCAGGGCGCGCGCAGCACTGCGCGAGATGGAAAACGCTGCACCTTCGCCGGCCAAAAGCCATCTGAGGATCGTGGGAGACCCGTCATGACCGACCTGTTGCGGGACCCGGTGACCGATACCGATCTCGACGCCTATGTCGACGACCAGCTGGATGTCGCGCGCCGCATCGAGGTCGAGGCGTTCCTGTCGGCTCGTCCGGAGGCTGCGGCGCGGGTGATGTCCGACTTGAGGACGCGCGACGAACTGCGCCTGGCGCTGGCTGCTTCCACAGGCATGGCGCGGCCGGCGACGACTGAAGTCGCGCGCCGGCTGGGCAGGGGGCTGGCCAGTCGCCGCGTCTTCGCCGTGCTGCAGCGGGCGGCCGCGGTCGCCATCTTTGTCGCTGCCGGCTGGCTGGCGAACGGCCTCTTCGGGCCGCTGCTGGTGACCAAGGTCGTGGCTTCGCCGCCGCCGCCCGCCTATGTCGAAGAAGCGATCCGGGCGCACAAGACGACGCTCATGCGCGAGGCGATGCCCTCGCAGCTGGAGGCGCCCAACTACAATGGCGACGAAATCCGCGCCGCCACCGCAATCGTCATGCCATCGCTGCCCAAGGACTGGAAGGTCCGCGACGTCCAGATCTATCCGTCGCGCTTCGGGCCGAGCGTCGAGGTGGCGCTGGAGACGAAGGATATGGGGCTGGTCTCGCTGTTTGCGATCCGGCCCGGAACCTTCGACGTGGTCAAGCCTGCCATCGCGCCCTCCGGCGACATCTCCTCTGCCTATTTCCAGATCGGCGAGGTCGCGTACGCGGTCGTCGCGCGCAGCGATGTCCACGACCTCGACCGCACCGCCGAGACGCTTGCCAAGACACTTTACTGATCAGGACACTTTACTGATCAAGACGCTTTACTGAGACCACATAAGGAGAACCCGCAATGAATACCCCTGACCTCGGATACCGCATGGGCACTGGCGCGCGCGCCGGCGCCGTCTATGACGAGGGCCTGCGCAGCCACATGCTGCGCGTCTATAACTACATGGGCATCGGCCTCGTCGTCACCGGCATCGTTGCCATGGTGGTGTCCTCGACGCCGGCCCTCTACGTGCCGATCTTTTCCAGCCCGCTGAAATGGGTGGTGATGCTGGCGCCGCTCGCCTTCGTGCTGTTGTTTTCGTTCAAGATGCAGACGATGTCGGCGGCGAGCGCCCAGTTGATGTTCTGGGCCTTCTGCGCGGTGATGGGCCTGTCGCTGGCTTCGGTGTTCCTGGTCTTCACCGGCACCAGCATCGCGCGCACCTTCTTCATCACCGCCACCATGTTCGGCGCCACCAGCCTCTACGGCTACACGACCAAGCGCGACCTGACCCAGTTCTCGTCGTTCCTGATCATGGGTCTGATCGGCGTGGTGATCGCCAGCGTCGTCAACATCTTCCTCGGCTCGACCGCGCTGCAGTTCGCCATTTCGGTGATCGGCATCGCGGTGTTCGTTGGCCTGACCGCCTGGGACACGCAGACGATCAAGGAACAGTATGCTGAGAATTTCGACGCGGAATCGCAGCAGAAGCTCGCCGTCTTCGGCGCGCTGTCGCTCTACCTGAACTTCGTCAACATCTTCCAGCTGCTGCTGAACTTCACCGGCGAACGCGAATAGTCGAACCGTAGCAGGGCAACAATCTCGATCTCGCAGTGGCCGGAGGAGAATCTCCGGCCACTGTCGTTTTTGCCGTCGAGACATCGCTCCTCTATCAGCGCGATGTCGCTGCGCCCTTGAGTCCATGCGGGCTTTTGCTAACCTGCCGCTCGCACGCAGCTTTCCGCGAGAACGCATGGAACAAGTGACGCTTCACGGCGACGGCATTTCGGCGACCATTGTCGGGCAGGGGGCCGAGCTCGTCTCCTTGCGCAATGCCGAGGGTCTGGAGTTTTTGTGGCAGGCCGGGCCGGAATGGCGGCGGCATTCGCCAGTGCTGTTTCCGATCGTCGGCCGGCTGAAGGGCGACCAGCTCCGCCATGGGGGCCAGGTCTATCCCCTGACGCAGCACGGATTTGCCCGCGACAAGCCGTTTGTGTGGGCTGCTGAGACGAGTCCCCGATCCTGCTCGCTGGTGTTGACCGACGATGCCGATACACGCACGCGCTATCCGTTCGCCTTTCGCCTTGCCATCACCTACACGCTCGAGCGTCGCGAACTTGGTGTGAGCTTCGAGATTGCCAACACCGGCGACGAGACGCTGCCAGCCTCCATCGGTGCACATCCGGCTTTCAATTGGCCATTGCAGCCGGGGCTCGCCAAGACAGACTACCACCTGACCTTTGCCCAGAACGAGCCGGCGCCGATCCGCCGGCTGAAGGATGGCCTGGTGGTGGCTGCACCACAGCCGACGCCCATCGAAGGCAAAACGCTGGCGCTTTCCGAACAGCTGTTCGAGGCAGACGCCGTGATCCTCGACCGGCCGGCCAGCACCAGCGTGCGCTATGCCGCCGCGAACGGTGCGGCGATCGAGATGTCGTGGCAGGGTTTTAAGGAATTGGGCATCTGGTCGAAGCCGGGCGGCGCTCCGTTCCTGTGTATCGAACCCTGGCACGGGCTTGCCAGCCCCGTGGATTTCGATGGCGAGTTCGCGGACAAGCCGGGCGTGATGCTGATCGCGCCCGGTGAAAAGCGCGTGCTGAGCTATCAGGTACGGCTCGAGCATGCGCCGCTGTGACCGATGAACCAGAGACAGGCGCGATGAAACTTGGCTTCATCGGCACGGGTGCCCTTACAGCGGCCATTGTCAGCGGGCTCAAATCCGTCGCGGATAACTCCGTCTCCGTGCTGCTGTCGCCGCGCAATGAAGAGATCGCCGCAGAGCTGGCAGCCCGTTATCCGGATGTGTGTATCGCTGATGACAATCAGGCGGTTCTCGATCAATGCGACCTAGTCATGCTGGCTGTCCGGCCGCAAATTGCGCATGACGTCCTGCCGGGTTTGCGGTTTCGGCGCGAGCATCACCTCATCAGCTTGATCGCCACGCTGCCGCGCGAGGAGATTGCCGGCTTGACCGCACCCGCGCACCAGGTGACGAAAGCGCTGCCCATGCCGATGATTGCCCACCGGCTGGGGGCAACGATCATCTGCCCGCCGGATGCCACTGTCGCTGCCTTGTTCGGCAGTCTGGGGAAAGTGATCGAGGTCGAGAACCCAGCCGAATTCAATGCGCTGAGCGTGGTCACCGCGACCTATGCAAGCTACTTCAGATATCTCGATACGATCAACAGCTGGCTCAAGAAGAATGGCGTCGAGGAAGGAAAGGGGCGCGACTACATCGCCTCGCTTTTCAAAGCCTTGGGAAGCGCTCCTGATATGTCGCCGGATGCCGACTTCATGCATCTGGCGCAGGACTATGCGACGCGCGGCGGCATCAACGAACAGGTTCTTCGCGAACTCACGGCGCGAAACGTCTTCGAGGCGCTCACCGAGAGCCTGGACGGCGTACACCGGCGCATCGTCGGCGATACGCCTTGATGGGCGGCACCTTGAAATTCCCTGATGATCAGGAGTATGGCTCCAACGGATGTTCCGGACCGTTTCGGGAGGGTCGGCGGGTGCCTGGATGCTTGAAATTGGGCTTTGTGGCAGCGGCGCTGGCTGTGCTGATTGTCTTTCCGGTCGCTGCCGCCGACATCGACCGCGCCGCCAGCCTCTACCGCGCGCAATCGGTGACCAGCGGCACTGGCGAGGAGAACCGGGCGTGGGGCCTGGCGCCGTGCCTTGAAGAGGTGCTGGTCAAGGTTTCCGGCGACCCGCGGCTGATCGGCGACCCGCGTGTTGCGGACATGAGCCGGCACGCGGCCGACTATGTCACTGGTGTCGGCTACCGCGACCTGCTCAACAACCGCCCGCCGCATGACGAGCAGGGCACCCACGACCGGCCGCATTACATCACCGCCGATTTCGACCCGGACAAGATCGATGCCTTGCTGGCGTCGCTCGGGCGCAAACCGTGGGCGGTGCCGCGGCCAAAAATCGTCGCACTGCTGGATGTAAGGCCGATGAAAGGCGACGGCTTCACGCTGGTGCGCGATGGCGGCGGCGAGCTTGCGGCGGATATGCGCGTTGCGCTGGCGGACGCGGCGCACCGGACCGGTTTGCCGCTGGAGTTGCCTCGGCCGTCCGACGTCGCGCTCGCCGACGTGGCCAACACGCTGGATGGGGACGCCCTGCTTGCCGGCACTTTGGTATGGCGCCAGGAAGCGCTGGGCTGGGTCGGCGACTGGCGGCTCAGCTTCAAGGATAAGGAGTATCGCTGGCAGGTACGTGGCGTCAGTTTCGACGATGCGTTCCGCAACGCCACGCGCGGAACGCTGCAGATCCTGTCGGGCAATGGAGAGCCGGAAGCCGTCACGCCCTGACTTCAAGGGAACCTTCTTGCCGGAGCGCCGTAAACAAAGTGGCGGGCAAGCTTTGAGCAAGGAGGTAGAATTGCAACATCGCCGGATCGACGTTGACGGAAACAGCATCTTCTATCGCGAAGACGGCCCGCCTGATGCTCCCGTCCTCCTGCTGCCGCACGGCTATCCGTGCTCGTCCTATCAATTCCGAAGGTTGATGCCGGCACTTGCCGATCGCTGGCATACATTCGCGCCGGACTTTCCCGGCTTTGGCTACAGCGGCACGCCCGAAATGTCGGACTTTGGCTATGATTTCGATGCCTATGCCGGGTTTCTGACAGCTTTCGCCGATGCGCTCGGCACGTCGCGCTATGCGCTCTGGCTGCACGATTATGGCTCTCAGATCGGACTGCGCCACGCCATCGCACATCCCGAGCGCATCGCCGCACTCATTATCCAGAACGGCGATATATACCAGGATGTTCTCGGGCCGAAATACGCTGGGATAAAAGCCTATTGGAAGGAAAAGACGCCCGAAAAGCACCGGCCGTTGGAAGAGGCGGTGAGCGAGGAGGGGTTCCGGCACGAGTTTGTCGGAGAGGTGGATTACGCTGTAGCCGAGCGCGTGCCTCCCGATCTTTGGAAACTCCACTGGCCTTTGATGGACACGCCGATCCGCCGGCGGCTCGCGGTCGGCCTGATGGAGAAGCTGGAGGCGAACCTCGGCTGGTTCCCGCGCTATCAGAGCTATCTGCGCGAGCACCAACCGCAGACGCTCATTGTCTGGGGCCCCGAGGATGGTTACATGCCGGCACAATCGGCGCATGCCTACCACCGCGATTTGCCGGAAGCAGAACTTCATCTCATCGGCGGCGCCGGCCACTGGCTGCTCGAAACCCATTTCGATGAGGCGCTTCCGCTGGTGCGCGATTTTCTGGCGCGCGTCCACAGCCAGGAAGCGAAAGGGACGGGCCGGGCGGCCGGCCGGGCGTAGACCCCTCCGTTGCGGCCACCCGATCAATCTGCAACCATGGCGTCATGATGGAGAAGTCTGCCGCGCCCTGGCCTCTGCTGCAAATCGCGATCGAGCCGAAGTCGCGGGCCGATCAGGAGAAGCTGCTTGTCACTTCGTCCAAGCTCGCGCCTGACGACCGCGACCCGTCCGCTGCCATGGCCATGGCCAGATGACGTCGCCAAAATTCTCCTCGCGGGCAGGGTTCCTTGTCGGCCTCGGCGTCACGCCGGTCGCCTTTTTCCTGGCGCTCTATTCGGCCGGGGCCGGGCATGGCGACTATGTGCTGGCGCGACTTCTCTATCCGGTCCCCATGCTGGCAACGCTTTTGACCAACACAACGATCACCAGCCTTTCCATCGGATTGGCTGCGCTGCAGTTTCCTGCCTATGGGGCATTTGTTGCGGGCGCCGGCGGCTCCAGATGGCTGGCCCTTGGCGTCTTCCATCTTGTTGCAATCGCAGCAGCCTTCAGCGGCCTCCAGGAAAGCTTCTCGGGATGACGCTCCTGTTCGTTATCCTGGTGCCAGCCCGTCGAGCAGGAAGTCGAGGCCTTTGCGAAAGGCGCCATCCCAATCGCTAAGGGGAGAGGGGGGAATCGACCTGAAGCAGCCGCTCGTTAATGGGGCGATCATCCCATACCTGCACCTCGATGAACTTGTCATACTTCATCGTTGGATCGGTCTTCCAGCGCTCACCGGGCATCCCAAAATTCGGCCACGACGGCTTCGATCTCACCAAGAGTAAACACTTGCCCGTGGTATCGCTTTCGTTGGGGGCGAAGATCGTCACGCGTCGCGATCGGAAGACTTGCCATGCTGTCCGGATAGGTGAAAGTGAGCGTCTCCGGTGGGAACTCTCGCAGTCGCATAACGAGTGAGCTTGGCCGTGACGGGTCTTTGCCGTCGGCAAAGTCGCCAAGAAAGAAATAGACCGGACGCTCTAGCTTCGTGGGCCCAAGCAGTCGGCGCCGTTCTCGAATGAGCCATTCCTCCGTTAATCGTCGCCTCTCCAAGTAGTTTGCTTTGATAGCGCGCAGCCCAGACGCTCTGATCTCGTCAAGAACCCGTTCTGCCTGCTCTTCGGACAGCTCGCAAATATTTCTGCACGGTCCTCGACGGGGATCGTAGTTGTGAGTGATGACCTCGGGGAACGATTCCATTCGGGGAAGCTATACGAACCGCGCGTCAGCAGGCCAGATTGGATGCCCCTGAGGGTACCCGTTGGGACGTTGTCGGCAAATCATGCGTTGTATCGCAACCATGGGATGGTGACCGCCCAGTGAGCCGCCGGCCTGCATCTCAGTCAGCAGGGCGTATATTGGCACGCCGCTAATGGAAGCAGCAGCCACATATGAAAGTCGCATAAGATAGATTATGGAACTTGTGCATCAGGCTGCAGCTGGGAAAGGACGCGGACTTTCATAGGGCTTGGCATGAGCCGTTGGCCAACGCTACGCTGTGTCGATGACGACAGGAAAGCGTGACATCGAAGCGGCGATCGAAGTGTTCGTGCACGGCTTCAGTACCGACAAGAGCCGCACCTTTCCATACGAAGCCAGCCGCGTCGGACCCTTGTGGCTGATGCGCGATGCCGAGCGCAAGAATGCACGCGACTACCGTGGCGAAGAATGGATCGTCCATGACGTCGCCGCCGAGGAAGCCGATGCCATCGTGCGGCAGCATGCGCGGCCAAGCTTTGCCGTTTCGGTCGTGATCGCGAATGACGGCCCGGACGAACCGACGCGAACTGCCTACAAGGCGCTCGGCTACCGGCTGCTGCGGACGGAAGGCTTTTTCGTCCAGTCGCTGCGCCAAATTCCAGACCCGCCAGCAATCGTCTCTATCGAACGCGTGAGGACGGCTGAACGCGCTGCACAACTGGGAAAGGTCATACGCAGGCGGCCACTTCCAGACGATCAACTCGGCGACGATGCGCCGTTTCGCCAGTATGTGGCGCTCCATGGCGACGCCATCGTCGGGCGTGTGCGCAGCATAGACGCCGTCGGCGCCACATGGTGCTCGGCAATGTTTGTCGAGCCTTCGCAGCGGCGTCGAGGCATCGGCCAGGCGCTGATGGCCAAAATGCTGCATGACGACAAAGCGCATGGGTCGCGGTGCTCGATGCTGTTGGCGACGCGTGCCGGAGCGCTGCTTTATCCCCGCATGGGCTATGAGCGGATTGGAACGCTGCTGATCTTCGCGCCGAAGAACCGAACGTCCTTATAAAGATCTGCTCGTATCATGCTTTCTCATAAAGGAATTTCGATCACCATGCCGTCATAGGCCGGAGTGACGTTGGCCGGCACCTCGGCCTTCACCGTGGCATAGTCGAGCGGCACATGCATATGCGTCAGCACGGCCTGTTTCGGCGCCAGTTTTTCAATCCAGCCAAGCGCCTGACCGAGCGACAGATGACTGGGATGGGTATGGTACTGCAAGGCATCGATGACCAGCATTTCCAGGCCGCGCAGCCGCTCGGCGGTGGTATCCGGGAAGTCGCTTATATCGGGGCAGTAGGCCAGCCCGCCGATGCGGAAGCCGAGCGAAATGATGTCGCCATGGATCTGCGGCAGCGGCTCGAGGGTGAGGGCACCGCCCTCGCCTTCGATCGTCACCGCCCTTGCGTGATCGATGATGTGCGGCCTGACGATCGGCGGATAGGAACTGCCAAGCGGCGTCTCGAAGCAATAGCCGAACGCTTCGCGCAGCCTGAGCATGGTCGGCTGGTCGGCATGGACATCGATCAAATGGCGCTGCTCCAGCACGTAGCCGCGCAGATCGTCGATGCCGTGGATGTGGTCGGCGTGCGGATGCGTATAGACGACGGCGTCGATGCGCCGGACGGCCGCCATCAGCATCTGCTCACGGAAATCAGGCCCGGTGTCGATGACGACCGTGGTTCTGGCGCCGTTGGCTGCTATCCGCTCGACGAGCGCGGCTGAGCGTGTACGCCGGTTTTTCGGATTGGCCGGGTCGCAATTGCCCCAATCGCCGGTGATGCGCGGCGTGCCAGGTGACGAGCCGCAGCCGAGGATGGTGAGGCGCAGCCGGTCGCTCATGCGTCAGAGCCCGGCGGGCCGCGGCATCTTGCCGAACAGCCGGAAGAAGTTCGCCGTCGTCAGCGTCGCGATCTCGGCTTCGCCAACGCCGACCGTCTCCGCCAGCACCTTGGCTGTATGCGCGACGTAGGCCGGCTCGTTGCGTTTGCCGCGGAACGGCACCGGCGCCAGATACGGTGCGTCGGTCTCGACCAGCAGCCGGTCATGCGGCACATCGGCTGCGATGGCGCGTAAATCGGCGGAGTTCTTGAAGGTCAGTATGCCCGAGAAGGACACATAGCCACCAAGCGCCACGCCGACCTCTGCCAGCCGTCGCCCCGACGAAAAACAATGCAGGATGAAGGGGAAGGCGCCCTTCCCTGTTTCGTCTTCGAGGATGGCAGCCATGTCGTCATCGGCATCGCGCGAATGGATCACCAGCGGCAGCCCGGTCTCGCGCGCAGCTGCTATATGAGTGCGAAAACCCTGCGCCTGCGCATCGCGTGGCGCCTTGTCGTAAAAATAGTCGAGCCCGGCCTCGCCGATCGCCACCACCTTCGGGTGCGCGGACAGGCGCACAAGGTCCTCAGCCGTCACATCCAGCTCTTCGCCGGCATTGTGAGGATGGGTGCCGACCGAGCAATAGATTTCGTCGAAACTCTCGGCAATCTCAAGCACTTGCGCAAACCGCTTCACGCGTGTCGAGATGGTCACCATGTGACCTATACCGGCAGCCTTTGCGCGGGCGACGATGGCCGCCCGCTCCTCGGTGAAATCCGGAAAGTCGAGATGGCAATGGCTGTCGACGAGCATCAGGCGCTCGCCTCAGGGTTTTCGACATAACGCGGAAACACGCCCTCCGGCGCGGGCAGCGCCGTGCCGGGCACCAGCGCATAGTCGGCATGGACATGCGCGAAGTCACGCTTGTCCGCCGGCACCGCCAGCAGGTCCAGCAGCTTGCCGGCCGACCCCGGAATGTAGGGCTGGCACAGCAATGCCACGCGCCGCACCAGTTCGGCGGTCGTCCACAGCACAGTTTCCATACGCGCCGGATCGGTCTTCTTCAGCGCCCAGGGCGCCTGCGAGGCGAAGTAGCGATCCGCTTCCGCCACAACGCCGAAGATCGCCGCCAACGCGAGATGGATGCCCTGTTCCGCCATCGCCTGGCGCGCGGTACCCAGCGCTTCCACCGCCTGGTCGAGGATCGCGCTGTCGGCTTCGGTCAGCTCGCCGCGATGCGGCACCACGCCGCCGCAGTTCTTGGCGATCATCGACAGCGAGCGCTGCGCCAGATTGCCGAGACCGTTGGCGAGATCGGCATTTGTGCGGTTGACGATCGCGTCATGGCTGTAGCTGCCGTCCTGGCCGAATGGCACCTCACGCAAGAAGAAATAGCGCACCTGGTCGAGGCCGAAATGCTCGACCATGGTGAAGGGGTCTACGACATTGCCGACCGACTTCGACATTTTCTCGCCGCGGTTGAACAGGAAGCCATGCGCGAAGACGCGCTTCGGCAGTTCGATGCCGGCCGACATCAGGAAAGCCGGCCAGTAGACGGCATGGAAGCGGACGATGTCCTTGCCGATAATGTGCGTGGCCGGCCAGTAGCGCCATTGCTCGGCCTTGGTGTCGGGATAGCCGGCAGCGGTGATGTAGTTGGTCAAGGCATCGACCCAGACATACATCACATGCTTGTCGTCGCCGGGCACCGGCACGCCCCAATTGAAGGTCGTGCGCGAGACCGAGATGTCCTTGAGGCCGGACCTGACGAAGCTCATCACCTCATTTCGGCGCTCGGCCGGACCGACGAAATCGGGCTGGTTTTCGTACAGCGCAAGCAATTTGTCCTGATAGGCGGAAAGCCTGAAGAAGTAGCTTTCCTCCTCATTCCATTCGACCGGCGAGCCAAGCGGCTCGCGGCGCACGCCGTCGTCGCCGAGCGTGGTTTCGCTCTCTTCGAAATAGGCTTCCTGGCGGACCGAATACCAGCCGCTATAGCGGTCGAGATAGATGTCGCCATTGGCCGCCATCGCCTTCCAGATCGCTTGGCACGACTCGTAGTGGCGTGGTTCCGTCGTGCGGATGTAATCATCATTCGAGCCGCCCAGGACCTCTGTCATCGAACGGAAGATCGCCGAGTTGCGGTCGGCAAGCGCGAGTGGCGTTATGCCTTCCTTCTCGGCCGTCTGCTGCATCTTGAGGCCGTGTTCGTCAGTGCCGGTGAGGAAGAACACGTCCTTGCCGTCCAGGCGCTGGAAGCGGGCCAGCGCGTCGGTCGCGATGACCGTATAGGCGTGGCCGATATGCGGCTTGCCGTTCGGATAGAAAATCGGTGTCGTGATGTAGAATGTGTCGCGTGACATGAATTAACCGTCATGAATGGCCGAATGAATGTGAGCGGTGGATATCGCATCGAGACGGCGATTGCCATCCCGCCCCAATGCCGAAACCGGTCACATTCGCATTGCGGAATTCAGGCGGTCGATCATGGTCAAGGCGTGCTGCTTCTTGTCAAGATTGTAGGTATCGGTCTCAGATATGGCGTTCAGCGCCTCGTGCCAAGTGTCGGACAGCGTTTTCGCCCGCGCGAGATGCCCAGCCAGCGCGGCTTCACTGGCGCCGGTGGAGAGCAGATCGAGCGCGCGGCGGTTGAAGATGTCGAACTGGATCGCCTGGTCGCGGCCGGCGACGGCCTCGGCAAGGCGATAGGCGCCGGCGATGTCGCTCTTGCCCGACGTGACCAGGGCGTCGAGCGTGCCGGCAATCTCCAGCCCGCCATATTGGGTCAGAAGGATCGCATTGCGGGCGCTGCCCCCTGCCCGTTCCGCCAGTGCCGCGCGCGCGGCAGGATCGGAAGGTGGCGGCGGCTCGACGGTTTCCAGAACGCTCATCAGGCTGCCGGCATCGAGCGGCGTTAGCCGCACCATCTGGCAGCGCGAGCGGATGGTCGGCAAAAGGCTGCCCGGCGCATGGACGATGAGGATGAACAGCGTGCGGCTCGGCGGCTCCTCGAGGTTCTTGAGCAAGGCGTTGGCGGCGTTGGTGTTCATGTCGTCGGCCGGATCGACGATCACCACCCGGTAGCTGCCGTCATGCGAGGTCAGCGACAGGAAGCGGTTGACCTTGCGGATCTCGTCGACGGTGACGACCGTCTTGAAGCTCTTGGTCTTGTCGTTCAGCGGCCGGGTCAGATGCAGCACGCCGGGATGCGCCCCGGTGGCGATCTGGCGAAACAGCGGTGAGGCCGGATCGGGAACGGCAAACGTGTCCGGCGCCTGGTCGAAGGCCGGATGCTTCAACAGATGGTGCGCCAGGTGAAAGGCAAGCGTCGCCTTGCCGATGCCGACCGGCCCGGCAAAGATCAACGCATGCGGCAGTTTTCCCGAGCGATAGGCGGCAGCGAGCATCGCGGCCGCCTGCTCATGGCCGACCAGGCGCAGCGTCTCGGACGGCTCCGGTACACCGTCCAGCGTGTCGTGCTGCTCGGGAGCGATGCGTTCGAAGATCATGCGGGCGCCGCCTGTCGGTTGCGCGCGGGCGCCCTCGCCTCAAGTGCGGCGAACACCACCGCGGTGATGACATCCTCCACCGCAGCGGGAGGCGCCGACGCGTCGATCACGATGCAGCGGTCCGGCTCGGCGGCTGCGATCGCCAGGAAGGCGTCACGGCGGCGCTGGTGGATGTCCAGCGTCTCCTTTTCGAAGCGGTCCGGACCGTCCTCGGCGCCACGCCGCGCGGCGGCGCGCCGCAAGCCCTCGGCGGGGTCAATGTCAAGGATCAGCGTCATGTCCGGCATCATGCCGTTGATGGCGACCTCCTCCAGAGCTTCCATGAAAGCCGGATCGAGGCCGCCGGTGACGCCCTGATAGACGCGCGACGAATCCAGGAAACGGTCGCAAAGCACGATGGAGCCGCGCTCCACCGCCGGCCGGATGACCTGCTCGACATGGTCGGAGCGCGCGGCGGCAAACAGCAGCGCCTCCATCTTCGGCCCGAACGGCTCGGCGGCGCCGGACAGGAGCACATGCCTGACCGCCTCGGCCCCGGGTGACCCCCCGGGTTCGCGGGTGAGGAGGACATCGTATTTCTTGGCGCGCATTTTCTGGGCCAGCCGTTCGATCTGCGTCGACTTGCCGGCGCCCTCGCCGCCTTCGAAGGTGATGAAAAATCCGCTTGCCAATCGAAAGGCCTTTGTCCTGCTTTGCGCTGGTGTCTTAGTCCGCGCCTGAGAAAAGGTCCACGCCGCAGGAACTCAACGCAGCCAGCCTACGGCCAGTTCCTTGGCGGCATCAAACGCGCGTTGCGGCAACGTGCCGACGCCGACCGATTCGGCGGCGAAAAGCGGCGTTTCCTGGCTCAGCGTGTCGCCGATCCAGACGCGCAGCGCGCCGACGGGTTGCCCCTCCTCCACCGGCGCCGATACCGGCCCCTGATAGACGATCCTGGCGGTCAGCTTGTCGCGGTTGGCGATCGGCAGCAGGACGTCGATCGGCGCCTTTGCCTTCAGCGCTACGCTGGATTTGGCGCCGCCGAACACCTGGGCCTCGCCGACCACTTCGTTGCCAGCGAAAATCTCGGTCTTCTCGAAGGAGCGGACGCCCCATTCGAGCAGCTTGCGCGCTTCCTCGGCGCGCTCGCGATCATTGGCCAATCCGCTCATCGCCGCGAACACCCTGGTTCCGTCATGGCTGACCGAGCCGACAATGCCGAAACCGCCCGCCTCGCTCGACCCGACCGCCAGCCCATCGGCGCCGATGCCCATGGCCAGCAACGGGTTGCGATTCTTTTGCGAGATCTTGTTCCAGGTGAAATCGGCCCGGCCGTAATAGAGATAGAGATCCGGATATTCGCGCCATATATGCAGGCCAAGCTGCGCCAGTTCGCGCACTGTCGTCTGCTGGCCGTCGGCCGGCAGGCCGGTGGAATTGACAAATGTCGATTTCGGCAGCCCGATCTGGCGCGCGCGATCGTTCATCTGCGCCGCGAAATTCTCTTCCGAACCGGCCATGCCTTCGGCCAGCACCATGCAGCCGTCATTGGCGGCCTGTATGGTGACCCCCTGGATCAGATCCTCGACCCGGATCGCCGATTTGAGCTTGGCAAACATGGTCGACGTTCCCGAAGGCGCACCGCCCTTGCGCCAGGCATTTTCCGAAACCACGAAGGTGTCGTCGAGGCTCATGCGCTTCGACTTGATGGCGTTGAAGACCCTCTCCACCGTCATCAGCTTGGCCATCGAGGCCGGCGGGATCGGTTGGTCGGCATCCTTGGAAAACAGCACCGTGCCGGTTTCGGCATCGATCATGAAAGCCTGCGTCGCCTTGGTCTCGAAAAGCTGCGCGTTGGCCGGAACCAGCGCGGCAAGCAAGAAGCCAAGGCCAAAAAGCCCGGCAAAAGGGTGGAAAAGGCGAAATCGCATGAAGAGGCTCGACTGTTAGCCGGCAGAAACTTGCCGCAACGCTATCAGGCTTCTTCCCGGCGGATCAACCGCGCAATGACAAAACCGGCGTGCCTTTGTTGGTCAGTTGCGCACAGCCAGCGCGTCCGGCGCGCCATGCGACCATGCCGCGCGCAAGAGGTCGTCGACATTGCCATGGCCATCCGGATAGAGATTGACCGCGTACCAGTCATTGCCGTCGAGTTCGGTGCTCTGGATTTCGGTCCTGCCGAACGGTTCGAGAGCCGCAGCCACCCGCTTTGCCTCGGCGGCATCGTCGAAGGATCCGGCGGCGACATAGTCGGAAACGGCAGGCGATGCCTGCGGGTTGGATTTCTTCCACGATTGCAGGATGTCGGCTGGCGACATGCCCTGGTCGTCAAGCGCTGCAAAGACGTCGGCGCGCTGTACGCGCTCATCCGCATAGGAGAGCGAAGCCACGGCAAAGGGCGATTCCGGGCGCTGAGGCACGATCGGCCCGAATTCAGGCAGCGTCACATCGCTTGAGGCCGGTGCCTGCATCGACATCACTGGCTGTGTGTCGGAATTCGTCAACTGACCAGGAAACGGCACTACGGCAGGGGGTGCGCCAACAGATAGGCTCGGCGAAGGTCCGTTCATCGCCACCATGACGCCGGTCGGCAAGCCATCGGACGGGTCCGGGCGGTTGCCCGGGCGGTAGGAGGCGACCAGATATTGGTCGTCGTCGCCGTCGAGCGGTGCGCGGCCAATATATTCCACCTTGACCCTGGCCGTGCCGACCTTGGCATAGTCGAGCATTTGCGCGGCGCGTTCCGAGACATCGATGATGCGTCCCTCGTGATAGGGGCCGCGGTCGTTGACGCGCACGATGACCGAGCTTCCGGTCTCGGTGTTGGTGACACGGGCGTAGCTTGGCAGCGGCATGGTCGGATGCGCCGCCGTCAGATGGGTCATGTCGTAGACTTCGCCATTGGCTGTGAGGCGACCGTGGAAGGCATCGCCATACCAGGAGGCGAGACCGACCTTGGCGTAGCGCTTGTCTTCCTTGGGGTAATACCACTTGCCGCGCACCTGATAGGGCTTGCCCAACTGGTCGCGGCCGCCGCCGCGCCGCATGTACTGAACGCGCGGGCTGGCCTTCACGCCGTACTCGGTCTCGGCAAAATATTCCTTCGAGCGAGGCTTCTTGTAGACCATGGCTTTCGGCTCGGACTGCGGCGACGCGCACGCGGCCAGCAACGCAGCCGAAAGAGCGCACAACACCAAAGCAGGAGCGCGACGAAGACGCCGATGCGTCGTGGTCTGCATGTTTTCCGATGTCCCCTACCGTCTCGACACAGGCGCCGCTTCTAGAATTTCGGCGGAGCCAGATGAGCAATGCCTGCGACGCGCCAATCCCCATCCCTTGTGCGCAGGAATTGTTTATCAGCGTATTAATCGATTGTGTCCGGAACCGGGCAGGAATGTGGCGGCCAGGTCCCGGGCTGGCCGGGCGCCTGTGAGGAGGCATCCGAGACCTCTGTCCTTTGGAGTCTGGAAGTGAACCTGTGGCATGAAGCGCGGCTGCCTGGAACCGACCGACCCGAGATACGTTCTGCGCCTCATGGATGAATTCATTGAACGTTTCGGGCAACAGACGTGGCTGCCCTTTTCCGTAATTTCAGCCAGGCTTTTGCTCGCGGCCGTCCTTGGCTCCATCGTTGGGATCGAACGCGAATGGCGTAACCGACCGGCCGGATTGAGGACACACATCCTGGTCTGTGTTGCGACGGCTCTAATTGCCATCCTCACGATCGAGATTACTCATCTTCACGTCTTCGATGGTCAGGAAATCGCCATTGATCCTATCCGCTTGATCGAAGCCACGACTGCCGGCGTGGCATTTCTGGCCGCGGGCTTGATCTTCTTCTCCAAGGGCGAGGTTCAAGGGCTTACCACTGGGGCGGGCATGTGGCTGGCAGGCGCCATAGGCCTGGCGGTTGGGCTCGGGTTCTGGCAGATCGCGGCTTTGGCTACCTTGCTCGCACTTGTCGTGCTGGGTCTTCTGCAACTTGTGCAGGTCGGCAGCAAGGATCGCAATTAGATCCCGGCTCCTTCGAAAACGGGTTCGCAGCTCCGTTCGGGTAACGAACGCCACCCCTATTATCCATGGCAGCGCCGATGGTTGACTTGGCGATGGGCAACGCTCTAGATGAACCGCAAGCTGGTCCGGAAGGATAGGTATCATTCGATACCAACTGTCGTTCACTGGGTCGGTTGATGTTCCTAGATGATTGAAAAGTCACGTTGGAGGGATGGCCGAGCGGTTTAAGGCACCGGTCTTGAAAACCGGCGTGGGTGCAAGCCCACCGTGGGTTCGAATCCCACTCCCTCCGCCAGATATTTGGCTACCGTGCTGAATTGCCTCTGTATTTTCAAAGAGGGCCAAATCTTTCCTAAGTTATTCCTAACTTCCTAAAACGAAGAAGCCTGCCACCGCGAGGCAGCGGGCCAGCGTGAGCGCAAACGTTGCGCCAGCCTCAGGATCAACGTTCGTCCTGGCGATAGAGCCGTTTGGTCGCGCGGTCGCTTTCCATGCGTTCTGCAGGACCACGGTGGCGTCGGGTCATAAGAACGTATGCCATCAATAGGGCCAGCAACAGTGGCCCACCAGCAACGACGATCAACCACATCACACTTTCAAACATGAGGCATCTCCTTCACGTCACAACCGTCAAGGAGAAGAACCGTTCCGTTCAAAGTTACAGCAACACCAGCACCTCCTGCGACTGAGGGCCGTTTTCCCATGTGACCGTTTCGGAAATCCGGGCTCCGCTGCAACAAAAGGCTGCGGCTGCACGTTGCGGTTGATCATTCAACCAGGAGCAAAGCAAATGGCTGACGACAAAACGAAGACGGACTTCCGCGATCGGGACCGCGTCTCTGCCGATGAGGATTATGAAGTCGAGTATTTCGCCACCAAGGCCGGCATCACCCCGCAGCAGGTCAAGGAATTGATCGCGAAGCACGGCAACCGACGCGAGACGCTGGAGCGGGAAGCGAAGGCTCTGGGGAGCGGTAGGTAGGCCGGCATGCCAGAGTACCAGGTGGAAGAGTGGCATGGAGAGGAGTGTGTCTCAACTCAGGCCACGAGCGCCGATGATCCGTTATCTGCGGTAGAGAAGGTCACGGGCCAAAGGGTGTCGCCTAGAGCGCTTCAGGAGCATTGGTTTCGTGTGGTCGATGAAGATGCGCGAAGCACGCATGAATTCAGCCTTGAGGACGGCGGCCCGGCTGGAGATTTCGCAAAATAGCCATGACCAGAATCTCGGACCTGCATTGGGACCAACGCTGCAGATAGGCGAGAAAGGTGCAGCCGCCGGGCGGACCCGACGGCTTATCGTCGATTGGATCGCTGCCGCCGCATGGGGCCTTAAGGCGCGGCCGGCGCCAGCTTGGCGGCTACTTGGTCGATCTTGTCGGCAAGTACGCTATTGGCCCAATCTGTCACCTCAGGGTCAACGGGCTTGTTGGCCATTTGGGCAAGGGCTGCATCGATCGATGGGACGTTGGCAGCGGCAGCTGTGGCGGCGGTCTGAGCAGCGGCCGCATCCTGGGTGGCGTCATCGAGCGCTGCCTGTGCTGCATCGAGGTCGGCCTGCGTCGGGACATCTTCGGGCGGGGTATTCGGGTCAGCCGCTTTCGCATTCAGCGCGTCGAGCGCCGCTTTGGCGTCGGCAACCGCCTGATTAGCGGCATCGAGCGCCGATTGAGCGTTCTTGGCTATTGCCGACTGTGTCACAAAAGCCTGCACGCCAGCGAAGTTCTTGCTCTTGGAGTGCATAAAGGCGTTGGCGTTGCGCTGCAGTGAGTTCAATCGGCCCAGCTTGGCATGGATATTCTTTTCCTTGGACACTGAACCGGTAGCGGCCTTGGCGACCTGGCCCTTGGCGGATGCCGACTTGCCGAGCGAACCGCCGCCTCCGCCATTGCCGCCAGCATTACCGTTTCCTCCGCTATTGCCATTGCCATTGCCATTGCCATTGCCGTTACCGTTACCATTGCCATGGCCGTTACCATGGCCGTTGCCACCAGCAGCAGCCAGGGCCGGCGACACCAGAAGCGAGAACACCGCAAATGCAGCAAAAAGGGTCTTTCGGGATGTCATAACTACCTCCGAGATTGCCACCGCCACTAACCGCTATAGCGGGCAACATGAGGAATCGCTAACACAAAGGGTAAACTTGGATATAGCTGTGCTTTCATTGCGAGAACGAAGCGGCCGGCCGGCGAAACGCCAACCAGCATAACTCTTTGAAATTGCTGAAGTAGATCACCCTCGTTGGGACCGGCCGGCCTTCCGAACTCAAAGGTCCTAGACCGCTCGGACCAAGGTCTTAAGCCTTGGTTTCGGCCGCGACTCAGAAGTCGTGACGGCGCGGCGACCTTCGGTAGTCGGCACCGTATCGGCCTGAGGCCGAGCTCGACATCGATCCGCTGCTGTGTCCCAAAACACCGCCTAAGTGGTTGTATTCTCTGTCTTTTGATGTAAGCGCTAGTCTGAGGTAAATTTCGACCGGCTTCTGGCGGGCTTACGTTATGCAGCATCGAACGTTCTTTGGCGGCAAGGTCACCGAGATCCCCACTTCGTTACATTGCGATCCCAGGGGAATGCTGACCGCTATCGAGTTCAGCGGTTACAATTTCCAAGCCGTGCGGGCGTTCGTCGTCACCGCGCCGCGCGGCACGTCGCGGGGCGGACATGCACACGGCTCGGGCCGGCAATTGATGATGCAGCTGTCGGGCGAGATCGGCATCGAATTTCGCTATCAGGAACAGATCGAACGGCTGACGCTCACCGCATCGAACCGCGCGGTGCTGGTCGATGCCCCGGTGTGGGCGCTGCAGACCTATGAAGGCGAGAACCCGTCTTTGCTGGTTTTCTGCGATACCGAATACGACCCTGAAAACTACGTATCGAACCCCTGATGACACTCATCGGGAAAGGAGAGGCCGCGATGCGCGCCAGGACATGACAGCGCCTCGCGGCAGAATGGCTATTCTCGGCGCCGGCATCATGGGCGCCAGCCTCGCTCTCATGATGGCCCGCAGAGGCTACGCGGTGTCCCTCTTCGACAAGGAGAGCGAGCCGATGGCCTGCGCCAGCCGTTGGAACGAGGGCAAGATTCATCTCGGCTATCTCTACGGGAACGATCCCTCGCTGCTGACCGCCCGGCATCTGCTTTCGGGAGGACTGTGTTTCGGCAGGCTTGTTTCCGAGCTGATCGGAAGCAATCTGGAAGCGCACACGACCCTTTCGGAAGACCTTTATCTGATCCATCGCAACTCGATCGTCGCTGCCGAGGCGCTGGGGGCGATCTTTGAACGTGTGGATGTATTGGTGCGCAGCCACGCTGACGCCACGAGCTACCTTGCCGACGTATCGGCGGCGCGGTCGAAACGGCTTTCCAGAACTGAATTGGCCGATGTCACCAACTCGGACCAGATCGTCGGCGGCTTCCAGGTGCCGGAGCGATCCGTCAACACGCGATGGGTTGCCGACCGGCTTTGCGCGGCGCTTCGGGGTGAACCCAATAGCAGCTTGCGGATGGCGTCCAAAGTCCTGTCGGCACAGCCGGTGGACGGAATTGACGGGAAATGGCGCGTGGCGGTCGCAGGCAAGAAAAGTGAGGCGTTCGACATCGTCGTCAATTGCCTTTGGGAGGGGCGGCTGGCTGTCGACCGCACGGCCGGCATCGAGCCGGTTCCCGGATGGTCGCACCGCTACAGGCTTTGCCTGTTCGGCCGCACCAGGCAGCCTGTCAATGTGCCATGCGCGGTCGTCGCCCTTGGCCCGTTCGGCGACATAAAAAACTATGACGGGCGCAACTTCTATCTCTCCTGGTACCCGAGCGGGTTGCTTGCGGAGAGTGGCGAATTGTCGATCGAAACGCCGCAAGCGCTCGATGCCGACGCACGACAGCGGTTCATCGGCGACGTTCGCGCCACGCTCGCCCGGTTGGTGCCCAGTGTTTCCAGCATGTTCGACGATGCCGAGGAGCTTGAGGTACGCGGCGGCTTCGTGTTTGCGCAAGGGCGTGGTTCGCTCAGCGACCCGAAAGCCACAATCCATCGCCGCGACCAATTCGGGGTCAACCGCCTGGGCAACTACATCTCGGTCGACACAGGTAAATATTCGACGGCGCCGTGGCTTGCCGACAGGCTGGCGCGGCAAATCTGCGGGATCGAGTGAATGGGTGAGACAGAACAGGGCGGCGCGAAGCAGGTAGCGCAGAAACAAGTCCAGCTTCGATCCGGCTGGCGGCCGAAGGTCACGGCGCTGGTGCCATGCTACAATTCGGCGGCATTCATTTCGCGTACGCTGGACAGCCTCGCCGCGCAGACCTGGGACAATATCGAGATCCTGGTCGGGGAGGACAATTCGACCGACGCGACATTCGAGATCGTTTCAGCCTTCGCCGGCGGCCGCGACGATGTCCGTATCCTCCGCCGGGACAAAAACCTGGGATGGCTGAAGAACTCCAACGATCTGATGGCCAATGCCAGCGGCGAATTGATGTTCTTTGCCTTCCATGACGACGTCATCGATCCAACCTATATCGAGGCGCTGGTGCGGGCGCTCGATGCCAATCCCGCGGCCGTACTGTCGTTCAGCGACGTCGAAGTGATCGAAGTCAGCGGCGAAAGTGCCACGTGGAAGTTCGACCTGCTGGAGGGCTTGCAGGACGGTTTTGCGCGTGGCCGGGCGATGGCGCGCCAGCCGCATGGATGGTGGGTTCCCAATCGTGGGATATTCAGGGCCTGGGCGTTCCACCGTAGCGGCGGGATCAAGCCCAACAGCCAAGGCGAATTCAGCGCCGACTGGACCTGGCTTCTGCATCTGTCGCTGCTCGGCGGCTTTGTCCGCGTGCCGCAAGTGCTCTGCCACAAATACTACCGGGCGGGCAGCATCAGCCGGCGCTGGGACCGCAACAGCACCCAACGAAGGGCCTTGCGGGCGGCGGGGATAAGGGAGGTCTGGCACAGCGAGGCCGGCCTTGCACAAAGAGCCTTCCTCGCTGTCTATATCGCCTTGCGGCCGTGGCGGTGGGTGCCGCGATCGCGAGAAGCGCAAAGACGGCGAAACAGGCAATCGGTGCATGGCAGCCCGGACAAATAAGAATGGCGCCGGCGACGTATCAAAGCGGCTGCGTCAAAACACCCTGCCCGGCCAACGGCGATTTCCGCGCATATCCGGCTGCCCCAAAATGGCACTCCGGTTGATTTTTCACGCGAGTTATGGTCGTTCTCCCGCCCATGAAAAAACTATTCCTTGCGGCGCTGGCCTCGGTGACGCTGGCCTGGCCCGCCCACGCGATGGACGCCGCCCTGCGCGCCGGCCTGCTGAAACTCGACCCGGAGACCCGGCTGGAGCAGAGATGCGACGCCGAAGTGCTCGACCGCATCAGCCATGACGACCACAAGTACAAGGCAGACCGCGTCGTCGCCTACGCCTTCGCGACGCCGGAAATGAAGGCCGATGCCATCCGCAGCCCGGGCGCTGCCTTCCGCAGCAAGGGGCAGTGGTACCGGCTGAAGTTCAAATGCGAGACGGCGCCTGACCATATGGAGGTCCTGCAGTTCCGTTACCGCATCGGCGACGAGATTCCGGAAGCCGACTGGGCGAAGTACAATCTCTACGACTGAATTCGCTGCGACCAGAATTCTCTCTGGCAGAACGACCTTCCCTATTCCCGTGGCTTTCAGCGTCGGCCGTTAGAGCGGTTCAGCTTTTTACAGAGCAGCTGACCCACTCTAACTCTTTGTTTTTGCATGATTCCGGACGGAAAACCGCTACGCACTTTTCCTGGAATTGCGCCGGCAGTCTCTTGACGCGCGGGAACCATACACGTTAGGGCGTCGGCATATCCGACGACGAACACGCCGATACAGCAAGGGGCTCCGGTCGATGGACATTTTCAGCGCTGCAAGCATGACGGCCCTCCTCCAGGTCATCGCCATCGATCTGGTGCTTGCCGGCGACAATGCCATCGTCATCGGCCTTGCCGCCGCCGGCCTGCCGGTCGAGCAGCGCAAGAAAGCCATCCTGATCGGCGTGTTGGCGGCGACTGTGCTGCGCATCCTGTTTGCCGCCGTCACCGTCAAGCTTCTTGCCATTGTCGGCCTGCTGCTGGCCGGCGGCATCCTTTTGTTGTGGGTGTGCTGGAAGATGTGGCGCGAGCTGCGGACGTCGCATGCCGACGAGTTCGAGGCGACCGAGGCGCTGTCCGATTCCGACCTCAACAGCGACAGAACGGTGGGTGGCAAGGCGCCGCGCAAGACGCTCGGCCAGGCGGCCCTGCAGATCGTCGTCGCCGATGTTTCGATGTCGCTGGACAATGTGCTGGCGGTCGCCGGTGCGGCGCGCGATCATTTTCCCGTGCTTGTCATAGGCCTGGTGCTGTCGATCGCCTTGATGGGCTTGGCCGCGAGCTTCATTGCCAAGCTGCTGCATCGCCACCGCTGGATCGCCTATGTCGGCCTGCTGATCATTCTCTACGTCGCGATCGATATGGTCTATCGCGGCCTTGTCGAGGTCTGGCCGCATGTCAGTCCTGTGGTGAGCTGACGCTGCCGGTCCTACAGCTTCTGTATAGTACGGGTATCTGCCGGAGGCAGTGGTCGCGTTCGCCGCAGCCGCTGCCCATACCAATGCCGCAATAAGTGTGGTACTGGCCGCCGATCCCGAAAAACCCGGAATGTTTTCTCATGTCTGCGCCTCGCGTCAGTTTCGTCAGCCTTGGATGCCCGAAGGCGCTTGTGGATTCCGAGCGCATCATCACGCGCCTGCGCGCCGAAGGCTATGAGATCGCGCGCAAGCATGACGGCGCGGACCTGGTCGTCGTCAACACCTGCGGCTTTCTCGATTCGGCCCGCGACGAATCGCTCAACGCCATTGGTTCGGCGCTTTCGGAAAACGGCCGGGTGATCGTCACCGGCTGCCTCGGCGCCGAGCCGGACGTCATACGAGAGAAGCACCCCAACGTCCTCGCCATCACCGGCCCGCAGGCCTATGAGAGCGTGATGGCCGCGGTGCATGAGGCGGCGCCGCCCAGCCACGATCCGTATATCGACCTTCTGCCGCCGCAAGGCGTCAAGCTGACGCCGCGCCACTACGCCTATCTCAAGATTTCCGAAGGCTGCAACAACCGCTGCACCTTCTGCATCATTCCCGCACTGCGCGGCGACCTCGTCTCGCGCCCGGCGGCCGATGTGCTGCGCGAGGCCGAGAAGCTGGCCAAGGCCGGCGTCAAGGAACTGCTGGTCATCTCGCAGGACACCAGCGCCTACGGCATCGACATCAAGTACCAGACGTCGATGTTCGGCGACCGCGAAGTGCGGGCGAAATTCCTCGACCTGTCGGAGGAGCTGGGCAAGCTCGGCATCTGGGTACGCATGCACTATGTCTACCCCTACCCGCATGTCGCCGATGTCATCCCGCTAATGGCGGATGGAAAAATCCTTCCCTATCTGGACATCCCCTTCCAGCACGCCTCGCCGCAGGTGCTGAAGAACATGCGTCGGCCCGCGCATGGCGAAAAGACGCTGGAGCGCATTCGCGGCTGGCGCGAGGTGTGCCCGGATCTGGCGATACGCTCGACCTTCATCGTCGGTTTCCCCGGCGAGACCGACGAGGATTTCGAGATGCTGCTCGACTGGCTGGACGAGGCCAGGATCGATCGCGCCGGCTGCTTCAAATACGAGCCGGTACGCGGCGCCCGCTCCAACGATCTCGGCCTCGAACAGGTGCCGCAGGAGATCAAGGAAGCGCGCTGGCATCGCTTCATGCAGCGCCAGCAGAAGATCTCGGCGACGCAGTTGGCCAAGAAGCTCGGCAAGCGCCTGCCGGTGCTGATCGACGAGGCGCATGGCACGTCTGCCAAGGGCCGGACAAAATACGACGCGCCCGAGATCGACGGTTCGGTGCATATCCAGTCGCGCCGCCCGCTGCGCCAAGGCGACATCGTCACGGTCAAGATCGACCGCGCCGACGCCTACGACCTTTACGGCTCGGCGGTTTAGAAAATTACCAAAAAGGGCGCCTCCCGGCGCCCTCGGATTTTTGGCACAGCCCTCGGCGCGGTTTCGCAGTCGAAGCGTGCAGCCCGCGAATGAAAAAAGGGCGCCGGGCGGCGCCCCTTCTCTTTTGCGTTTCCGATACTTACTGCGGCAACTTGTCGTCGACGCCCTTCACATAGAAGTTCATGCCGAGCAGCGTGCCGTCGTCGGCTACTTCGCCGTCCTTGAGCCACGGCGTGCCGTCCTGCTTGGCGACCGGTCCGGTGAAGGGGTTCCAGCCATCTGCGATTTTCTTCGCGGTTGCCTCGGCCATCGCCTTCACATCGTCCGGCATGTTGGTGAAGGGCGCCAGCTTGACGGCGCCGTCCTTGATGCCGAGCCAGACATTGTCCGGCTTCCAGGTGCCGTCGAGCGCTGCCTGGACGCGGCTGATGTAGTACGGCCCCCATTCGTCCGTCAGCGAGGTCAGCTGCGCGTTCGGCGCGAACTTGATCATGTCGGAGGACTGGCCGAAGCCGTGCAGCTTGCGCTCTTCCGCCACCTGCAGTGCCGCAGTGGAATCGGTGTGCTGGACGATGATGTCGGCGCCCTGGTCGAACAGCGCCTTGGCCGCGTCGGCTTCCTTGCCCGGATCGAACCAGGAGTTCACCCAGACGATCTTGGCCTTGAAGTTCGGGTTGACCGACTGCGCGCCGAGCATGAAGGAGTTGATGCCCATCACCACTTCGGGGATCGGGAAAGAAACGATATAGCCGGCGACCCCTGCCTTCGATTCCTTGGCGGCGATCTGGCCGAGCACGTAGCGGCCCTCGTAGAAGCGCGCATTGTAGATGCCGAGATTGTCAGCGGTCTTGTAGCCGGTGGCGTGCTCGAACATCACTTTGGGGAACTTCTTGGCGACCTTCACTTCCGGGTCCATGAAGCCGAAAGAGGTGCCGAAGATGATCTTGCAGCCTTCGCGCGCCAGACGCTCGAAAGCGCGGTCGGCATCGGGACCTTCCGAGACGTTCTCGAGATAGGCGGTTTCGACCTTGTCGCCGAGGGCCTTCTCCACCTCGAGGCGGCCTTGGTCGTGCTGGTAGGAATAGCCGAAATCGCCGATCGGGCCGGTGTAGACCCAGCATGCCTTCAACTTGTCGGCGGCCTGCGCCGACGCCGCCAGTGACATGGCGGCGGTCGTGGTCATCAACGCGATAAGCAGTTTTTTCATTGTGTTACCTCTCTGAGTTTAGCCTTGGAGCTTCCCGTTTGTTTTTGTTGTCAACGATCCGGAACGAATGGCTGCCCCAAGGAAGCCGGCGTGTTCATCATCGTCAGACGCTTGTTGCGCGAGATTAGAACGAGAACCACGACGGTTGCCAGATAGGGCAGAGAAGAAAGCAGCTGCGAAGGCACCGGAATGCCAAATGCCTGTGCATGAAGCTGGCCGATCCAGACCGCGCCGAAGATGTAGGCGCCGGCCAGCACGCGCCACGGACGCCACGAGGCGAAGACGACCAGCGCCAGCGCGATCCAGCCGCGGCCCGCGCTCATGTTCTCTACCCATTGCGGCGTGTAGACCAGCGACAGGTGGCCGCCGGCAAGGCCGGCGCAGGCGCCGCCGAAGATGACCGCGAGATAGCGGTAGCGGATGACCTTGATGCCGAGCGCATGCGCCGATGTGTGGCTGTCGCCGATCGAGCGCAGAGTGAGGCCGGTGCGGGTCTTGAACAGGAACCACATGACGGCCGCCGTCAGCGCGATCGAGATGTAGAAGATCGGGTCCTGGCCGAACAACAGCCTGCCGACCACTGGAATGTCGGTGAGCACCGGAACGTAGAGGTTTGGCAGCCGCTCGCCGGGCTGGCCGACGAAGCTGGTCCCCATCATGCCGGACAGGCCGAGGCCAAGCAGCGTCAACGACAGGCCGGTCGCCACCTGGTTGGTGGCGAGCGACAGCGTCATCACCGCAAACAGCAGCGAGAACACCGCGCCCATGGCAATTGCCGCCAACAGGCCAATCCAGGGCGATCCCGTGAGATAGCCGGCGCCGAAGCCGCCGACGGCGCCCATGATCATCATGCCTTCGACGCCGAGGTTGAGCACGCCGGAGCGCTCGACCACCAGTTCGCCGATTGCCGCGATCAAAAGCGGCGTCGCCGCCGTGGCGATGGTCAAAAGGATGTTGACGGCGATGTCCATCAGCGGGCTTCCTTCAACTTCGGCGCGGCTTGAAGCTTCGCCGCGCTTTTCGTCAGCGCCATGCCGACCAGACGGATTCGGTAGTGAATGAGCGTGTCGCAGCCGAGCACGAAGAACAAAAGCATGCCCTGGAACACACGCGCCACCTTGTCGGAGATGCCGAGCGCGCTTTGCACCGCCTCGCCGCCGAGATAGGTCAGCGCCAGCACCAGGCCGGCGGCGACGATGCCGAGCGGATTGAGCCGGCCGAGGAACGCCACGATGATCGCTGTGAAGCCGTAGCCGGGCGAAATCACCGGCTGCAGCTGGCCGATGGCGCCGGAGACTTCCGAAATGCCGGCAAGCCCAGCCAGCGCGCCTGACAGCAGGAAGGCGAAGAAGACCATGCGGTTGAGGCCGAAGCCGGCGAAGCGCCCTGCCCTCGGGCTGGAGCCGAGCACGCGGACCTCAAAACCCTTGAGCAGGCGGCTCATCAGCACCCAGATCAGCACGGCGGCGATCAGCGCGAAAACAAAACCCCAATTGGCACGGCCGGCATCCGGCATCAGTTCCGGTAGGACGGCAGAGTCGTTGAACTGGATCGTCTGCGGAAAACCATGGCCCTGCGGATCGCGCCAGGGACCGCGCACCAGCCAGTCGAGGAAAAGCTGGGCGACATAGACCAGCATCAGGCTGGTCAGGATTTCGTTGGTGCCGAAGCGCGTCTTTAGGAGAGCCGGGATTGCCGCATAGGCGGCGCCGCCGACCATGCCGAACAACAGCATCAGCGGCAGCACCAGCGGGCCTTCGAACCCGGGAAACAGCACCGGAATGGCAGAGCCGAAAATGCCGCCGAGGATGAACTGTCCCTCAGCGCCGATGTTCCAGATGTTGGCCTTGTAACAGACCGACAGGCCGACCGCGATCAGGATCAAAGGTGCGGCCTTGATCGCCAGTTCATGCAACTGCCAGACCTGGCTGATCGGCTCGATGAAATAGATCTCGAATGCGCTCAGCGGGTTGACGCCGAGCAGCGCGAACAGAACCGCGCCGGCGATGATCGTTAGGGCGAAGGCGATGAAGGGCGACAGCGCCGAAAAGAGCATAGAGCGCTGCGGGCGTTTGACGAGTTCGAGGCGCATCATGCCGTCTCCAGACCATGTTCGGCGTGGCCGGGCTCGGCGCCGCCCATCAACAGACCGACCTTTTCGAAAGTTGCCTCGGCGATCGGCAGCGGTTTCGACAATTCGCCATTGTGCATGACCGCGATCGCATCCGAAATCTCGAACAACTCATCGAGGTCCTGGCTGATGACCAGAACTGCCGAGCCGCTGCGCGCCAGTTCGATCAGCGCCTGGCGGATATGAGCGGCGGCACCGGCGTCGACGCCCCAGGTCGGCTGGTTGACGACCATGACGGCAGGGCTGCGGTCGAGTTCGCGGCCCACGATGAATTTCTGCAGATTGCCGCCCGACAGGGCCGAGGCTTCCGGATCGGGCGCGCTCTTGCGCACATCCATCGCCACGATGATGCGCTGGGCGGCGGCATAGACCGCACCGCTTTTGACTGCGCCGCCGACGCCGACAAAAACCTTGCCGTCGGTGGCGTGCCGCGACAGAAGCAGATTTTCCGAAAGCTTCATGCGTGGCGCCGCGCCATGGCCGAGGCGTTCTTCCGGCACGAAGGCAGCGCCCATCAGCCGCCGGCCTGTGATCGAGAGCGAGCCGGCATCCTTGCCGCGGATGCGCACGGATGCGGCGTCCTGCTGCAGCACCTCGCCGGAGACGGATTCGAAGAACTCGCCCTGGCCGTTGCCGGCGACACCGGCAATGCCGATCACCTCGCCGGCGCGCACAGCGAGGTTGATATTCTTCAGCGGGATCGAAAACGGCGTTGCCGGCTTGCGGCTGAGGGCGCGAATTTCGAGCAGCGGCTGCGCGGCCTCGATGCCTTCGGCCGGCGCACGCACCACGGCCTTCACCTCGTTGCCGACCATCATGCGGGCCAGCGACGAAGCCGTTTCCTCGCGCGGATTGCAATGGCCGACGACCTTGCCGTGACGCAGCACGGTGGCGCGGTCGCAAATGCGTTTGACCTCTTCCAGCCGGTGCGAAATGTAGAGGATGGATTTGCCCTCGGAGCGCAGGCGCTCTAGCGTCTCGAACAGCTTGTCGGCTTCCTGCGGCGTCAGCACCGAGGTCGGCTCGTCGAGGATGATGAGCTGCGGCGTCTGCAACAGGCAGCGGATGATCTCGATGCGCTGGCGTTCGCCGACCGAGAGATCGCCGACCAGCGAGTCCGGATCGAGCGGCAGGCCATAGCTGAAGGAAAGCGCCCTCGCCTTGGCCGCGATCGAGCTGATCGGTGAGCCGTCATCCAGAGACAGAGCGATATTCTCGGCCGCGGTCAGCGCCTCGAACAGCGAAAAGTGCTGAAACACCATGCCGATGCCGAGCTTCTTCGCCATGCCCGGACTGGTGATCCGCACCGCTTCCCCGTTCCAGAATATCTCGCCGGAATTGGGCTCCAGCGAGCCGAACAGCATCTTGACCAGCGTCGACTTGCCGGCGCCGTTTTCGCCAAGCAGCGCGTGGATCTCGCCCTTGGCGATGTTGAGGTCGATATGATCGCACGCCGTCAACGTGCCGAATATCTTGGTCAGGCCACGAACCTCAAGCAGGTTCGCTCCATCATGATCTGCACTCACAGTGCCTCCCATCCGGTTCCCGGACATGTTCTGTGTTCCCGCCAGCATGGTATGCGCTGGCCGCTCTCGTGCGAAAGCAGCACCCACCTTGAAAGAGCTTCAAGAATTTCAGCGGAAACTCAAGGGGTAAAGACCGACCTGCTTCGTACAACAGACCGATCGCCCGGTTTTTCGGGTAAACAGTGCCTAGCGTCGCGGCAAAACACTGAACAGCAAGGCAGATCAGGGGATCAGTATGGTCGTGCCCGTGGTCTTGCGCCCTTCGAGATCGGCTTGCGCCTTGCCCGCGTCCTTCAGCGCATAACGCTGGTTGATCTTGATCTCGACCGCACCGCTCAACACCACGTCGAACAATGCCGCGGCGGAGACTTCGAGGTCTTCACGCTTGGCGTTGTAGACGAACAAAGTCGGCCTGGTAGCGAACAGCGAGCCCTTCTGCGCCAGCAGCGACATCGAAAATGGCGGGATCGGTCCAGAGGACTGACCGAAAGAGACGAACATGCCGAGCGGCTTCAGACAGTCGAGCGAGGCCGGGAATGTGTCGTTGCCGACCGAATCGTAGACGACGTCACATTTCTTGCCGCCGGTGATGGCGGCGACCCCGGCGACGAAATCCTGCTCCTTGTAGTTGATGACATGGCCGAAGCCATGCGCCTTGGCGAGCTCGATCTTGTCGGTTGAGCTTGCCGTGCCGATCACGGTGGCGCCGAGATGTTTTGCCCATTGTCCCAGGATCAGCCCGACGCCGCCGGCGGCGGCATGGAACAGGATGGTGTCGCCTGCCTTCACCTTGAAGGTCCGGCGCAACAGATACTCCGCCGTCATGCCTTTAAGCATCATGCCGGCGGCCTGTTCGTCGCTGATGCGGTCCGGCACCTTGACGACGCGGTCGGCGGCGACGACGCGTTGTTCGGCATAGGCGCCGACGTTGACGGCATAGGCGATGCGGTCGCCCGGCTTCAGCCAGTCGATGCCTGCGCCGACCTCGAGAACCACACCTGCCGCCTCGCCGCCGGGGATCAGCGGGAAGCCGCCGGCCGGCGGATAGAGGCCGATGCGGTGATAGACATCGATGAAATTGAGGCCGATCGCGGTATGCCTGACCAGGATCTGCCCGGCGCCGGGTTGTCCCGGATCGGCGTCTTCATAGGTCAGGACTTCCGGACCGCCATGGGCGTGGATACGGACTGCTTTGGACATTGTGGGCTTTCCTGCGGTCAGGCTTTCTTAGTGTCCGGCTTGGCGCCGAGTTTGGGGAAGAACTGCATGATACCGCCGATGCAGGCGAGGTAAAGTCCGGTGATGGTGATGCCGACCTTGGTAAAGACGCTGACCTGTTCGCCCAAAACGCCGATCTGGTCGTAGAAGGCGGCAAGGGCCGCCTGCGCCAGCGCCAGCGCACCGAAAGCACACCAGAGCAGCGTCATGCCAAGATTAATTGGCCGCAGCCGCACCACCCGCACGGGATGAATGAAGTTGATCGGCACGAAGGTGAGGATGCCGGCCGCCACGACGACGCCGAAGGACACCCACTGTCCCGGCTCGATGACGAACAGCGTGAACACGACCATGTTCCAGACCACCGGAAAGCCTTTGAAGAAGTTCTCCTTCGTCTTCATTCCGGTGTCGGCATAATAGATGGCGCTGGACACCACGATGATGGCCGCCGACAGGAAAGACAGCCCTTCGCCCATGAAGCCGCGCTGGTAGAGCGCGAAGGCGGGGATCAGCACATAGGTGACATAGTCGATGATGTTGTCGAGGAGTTCGCCCGACCAGGTCGGCAGGATCTCCTTGACCTCAAGCTTGCGCGCGATCGGCCCGTCTATGCCGTCGACGAACAGCGCCAGCCCCAGCCACCAGAACATCGCCGTCCAGCGTTGCTCGCTTGCCGCCACCAGAGACAGGAAGGCCAGGAACGAGCCAGACGCGGTCAACAGATGCACCGAGAATGCCCGCGCCTGCGGCCAGGTGACCTTTTTCTTCGGCCTGGGTATCCGGTCGGTGATCTTTTTGGCGGCGTTCCTGGCGGTTGTGTTCTTGCTCACGGGCCCCGCCAATCCAGTTTGCAGATTTCGGCCGAGCGGCCGGCAAAGTTCCAGTTGTGGCCGAACGCCCGCATCTTGCTTTTGTCGGACCTGGCCACGATGATCTCCGGCGCGATCCAGTATTCCGAGTTGCCGATCACGGTATCCTTCTCGCGATCCTTGCCGGGAATCGGTGTGACCGCCCCGTCGATGATCTTCGGTATCTGGAAAATACGGGTCTTGTCACGCGTCTCGTAGGTGATCGGCACCTGCTCGACACCGAGGAACTTGCCGACAAGGATCGACAACAGCGAGGTTGTTCCGCCGGCCTTCCCGGTGAAGATCCTGGTCAGCGCTTTCACCGCATAGACGGAGGCGCGCTTGTCGATGAACAGGCCTGCGGTCCAGTTGCCGCGGCTCATAAAGCCGGGGATTTCCATGACCAGACCGAGATTGAGGCCGGACAGGTCGACCTCGCCGAAATGGCCTGCGTCGATGCGGAAGCCCGCCCAGGTCTGACAATAACCCTCCGTCGGCGGATGGCTGCCAAGCGACAGCACGCAAGGACAAAAAACCGTGCAATTGCAGGAGAGTACGAGCTCTCCTTTCATTGCCCAGCCTTGCTCTGCCATAGAATTCTCCCCCGTCATGCCGAGACTACTAGCAGGGCGACTACCCAGACAAGCAGTATCGCACCGGCCACTCGGGTTGGAAGGCTGCCGGTGGTCTGTTTTTCGATCAAGGTGAACAGGCCGATCAGCGCCATCCAGAACACGTTCATCGCGCCGACGGCAAACATCACCAGCATCAGCGCCCAGCAGCAGCCGAGGCACCACAGGCCCTGCTTCAGCCCTAGCCGGAAGATGCCACCCGGCTCCGCGCTCCAGTTGGAAAACAGTGTCGAGAACGGGTTCCGGCATTTTGTCAGGCAGGCCTGCTTGAGGCTGCTGAACTGGTAGAGGCCGGCAACCAGCAGCGCGGCCGCCGCGGCAAGGCCGCTCACCGGATCGAGCAATCGAGCGGAGGACGTAAATGCGTGGACGAGCAACGTCAGCACCGCGAAGCCGATAGAGGCGACAAGCCATGTCGAGAGGTAGCCGGCAGCCAGGACCAGCGGGTGGACCACCGGTTCGCCCTTGATGCGGGCGGTGTCGGCGATTTCACAATAGGTACGGATCATCGGCGCCGCCGACGGCAGCATCGTCGCCACAGCCATCGAAAACCACATCACGATCAACGCCAGAAGCTGTGCGCCGCCGGCATCAAGTGGTGCGGGCGTCAGGCACATGCCGAAGAAGCGGTCGAGGACATCCGGCAGCGGCAGTTGCGGCAGATATCGCAGGACCACATCGCCTGGTACGCCGGGGAGCCGGCCTTCGGCGTCGCGGATCGCCATGGCGCCGAGAATGAACCAGGCGAGCAGAATGCCGCCGGCGATGGCGATGTTGACCGTCAGGCGGGGGCTGCGGGCCAGGCTTGCCGTGGCGCGGCCGGCGCGGTCGAGATGGCTGAAATCGTCCTGCTGGCCGGTCATGACAACCGAATGAGCCTAATCGCCGCGTTGATCAAGCCGCATGGTCTGACCTATATCCATGGGTAGACACCTGCATCGCAAACTGGAAGTCCAATTTGGATCATCGCGAGACAGCACGGATACTGGTAGCCGGCAGCGGCCCTGCCGGACTGATCGCGGCGCTCGGTTTCGCCGAGGCGGGCTTTCCGGTAACCCTGGTCGGACCCGAAGCAGGCGGGCCCGATGGCCGGACCACGGCGCTGATGAACCCTGCTCTCAAGGTTCTCGATCGGCTGCGCGTGCTGGCCGAACTTGCGCCGAAGGCCGCGCCGCTGAAGGTCATGCGCATCGTCGATGCGACCAGCCGGCTCATCCGCAGCCCGGTGGTGATTTTTCGCGCCATGGAGATCGGCGAGGAGCAGTTCGGGCTCAACCTGCCCAACAGTGCGCTGAACCCGGCGCTGGCCAAGTCCGTCGCGGCACATTCGGGGATCGAATGGCTGACGTCGATGGTCGAGAGTTGGCGTCTGGACGCCGATCAGGCGCATGCCGTTTTGGCTGATGGCCGCGAAGTCTCGGCCTCGCTCGCGGTCGCTGCCGATGGGCGCCTGTCGCCGGCGCGTGAGGCGGCGGGCATAGTGGCCTCGGTGCGATCCTACCGCCAAGCGGCGCTGGTGCTGAATTTCGGCCATCGCAGCGAGCATGGTTTCACCTCGACCGAGTTCCACACAGAGACCGGGCCGTTCACCCAGGTACCGCTGCCCGGCAACCGCTCCAGCCTCGTCTGGGTGGTGAAACCGGAGACGGCGAAGGACCTCGCCGCACTCGATGACGTGACACTTTCCGAGCGTGTCGAGCAGCAGATGCAGTCGATGCTGGGCCGGGTGTCGGTTGAGCCCGGCCGACAAATTTACCCGCTTTCAGCGGCATCACCGGGGCGCTTCGCGCAAAACCGTGTGGCGCTGGTCGGCGAGGCTGCACATGTGTTCCCGCCGATCGGGGCCCAAGGTCTCAACCTCGGCATCAGGGACGTTGAGGATCTGATTGGAATCGCACGCGAAAATCGCGGCGACCCTGGCGCCGCAAGGGCTTTGGCCGCCTATGATTCCAGGCGCCGTCCCGACGTTCTGGCGCGTTCGGGCGCGGTCAATCTGCTTAACATGTCGTTGCTGTCGGACATGTTGCCGGCGCAGATGGCACGCAGCGCCGGCCTCAATGTGCTCGGCAGTTTCGCGCCGCTGCGCGCCTTTTTCATGCGCGAAGGCTTGAGGCCGGGCAGCGGCTTTGCGGCGCTTACCGGCGGTTCAGGGAAACAGGTCCGGCGGTAAGATGCCGTGGCGGATCATGTAGAGCAGCCCGGTCACCGTCAGCACCGAGAGACAGGTGGTGATCATGACGCTGGCCGAGGCGCGTTGCACCCAGACGCCATATTGCTGGGCGATGACGAAGACGTTGGTTGCAGTCGGTAATGCCGCCAAAAGCACGGCTGAAAAAACCCAGATTTCGGAAAAGTTCCCGATCCAGCTCAGCACGACGTAGCAGAGCAATGGATGCAGGATCAGCTTCAGCGCCGCGATCGACGCCAGTTCATGCGGCACGCGGTTGAGCGGCCGGAGCGCAAGCGTCACGCCCATGGCAAACAGGGCACAAGGGGCGGCTGCCCGCGAAAGATATTCAAGCAGGCGATCGACCGGCTGCGGTGGGTGAAAGCCGAGATAGGCGGCGCCGACGCCAAGCGCGGTCGCGATGATGAACGGGTGCAGGACGATTTTCCTGACTACGCCGAGGATGAGCCGCCACGGCGATGTCTTGTCGTCGCCCGACAGCGCCATCATCATCGGCGCGATGGCGAAATGCATGATATTTTCGAAGCAGAAGATCAGCGCGACGGGAACCGCCGCTTGTTCGCCGAAGGCGAGCAGCGCCAGCCCCGGCCCCATATAGCCGATATTGCCGTAGGCCGCGGCCAGCGCCTTGATCGTCGACTGGGCGATCTCGCCGCGCGACGCCGTCACCGACCATACGAACATGATCGAGAAGATCGTGTAGGTGGAAAATACCGAGCCGAAGATGAAGCGCCATTCGGTCAACTGTTCGAACGGCGTGCGGGCCAGCAATTGGAAGAACAGGGCAGGAAGCGCGACATAGACGATGAAAGTGTTCATCCAGCCAAGCGCCTCCAGCGGCTGCCTGGTCATGCGTGCGACCAGAAAGCCGATGAAAATCAGCCCGAAGAACGGAAGAACAAGACCGACGACGTCAGACATTTTTGCCCTGGCCCGAAACCCCTGGACCGGGCTAGCCCGTAGCTTCATCGGGCGTCAAGCGCTTCGGCATTGAACTGACACGCTATCTGCGCCAAATAAAGCCTGATCCCAGACCTAAGTCGGGCTCGATTTTTGGCCACGGTGTGTGTAAATTCAAAGTCTTAGAGCGCTCTTCGCACATTCGAGGGGACGCCGGGCGCTCTAGAGGCTTAGTGGTGAGTATGATGAAAACGGCCAAATTTTCGATCGGACAGGTGGTTCGTCATCGGCTGTTTCCGTTCCGCGGCATCATTTTCGATGTCGATCCGCAATTCGCCAACACCGACGAATGGTACGAAGCCATCCCGGCCGACGTGCGGCCGCGCAAGGACCAGCCGTTCTACCATCTGCTCGCTGAAAACTCGGAAACCGAATACATTGCCTATGTCTCCGAGCAGAATCTGCTCGAGGATCAATCGGGCGAACCGGTCCGGCATCCGCAGATCGGCGAGATGTTCGACAAGCGGCCGGACGGACGCTATGAGCCGAAACGCCAGTCGAGACACTGACATCACCTTGCATCGACGTGACGACAACAAAAAAGCGGGGCATGACCCCGCTTTTTGTCGCTCCGGTATCTGTCCCGGCGATTAGTTGGCGGCTTTGGCCTTGGCCTGCTCGTCCTTGAGCTTCTTGGCGAAGTCCTGGTTGTTCTTGACGACGAAATCCTGGAGTTTTTTCTGCCGATCCTCGATGTCCGACTGCTGCAGCGGCGCGCCGTCAAAGGCGCCGCTGAAGCCGGTCAAGGCAACCTTGATTGGATTTGGCTGACTCTGGAAGTTGATCGAGGTCAGCGTGATCGCCTGTCCCTTCTTGAAGGACGCGACGAGCGCGTCGGTCAGCGGCACTTCGGCAACGCAACGGTCGGCGAAGCAAATGACATAATCCAGCTTCGTCGCCTTGCCGGCGTCTATTTGCAGGGCGATGCCGGGGGGCACCAGGCGACCTGGGGGAACCGTGACCTGGAAGACCTTGCGGTTTACCTTGCCCTTCAACTCGATCAGGCTGACGCCGGTGACGAACTGGCCGTTGCCGGCAGTGATGATGTTCTGGACATTGCAGATGTCGACATCTTCCTGCTTGGTGCAGGCCTTGAACCAACCCTGCGGAATCTGTTGCTGTGCCGAAGCGGTGGGAAGTCCGGCGCCCAGAAAGCCGACCACGCCCGCGGCCAGGACCGAAAGGCGGTATGCGTTGCTGTTCAGGCTCGTCATGTCGTGCATTTCCTCTCAAATGATCCCGGGACCGGCTTCTTCGCGCCGTGTGGTCCTGCTACCTGTTGCCGAATTGAGGCAACAGAATGACTTCGGAGCGCGTGTTACACTGCATGAGCAGCCGAATCCAGCCCGCCGCCTGCAATTCTTGGCCTCGCAATTTGGGTCGTGCGATTTGGGTTGATGTATCTGGCCGGAGCGCCGCGGGGCCATGTTAGGGTGCACTCCGAATCATCAAGCCGCCCAGTAAGGAGACGGTCATGGGCCGCATTCTTGTTTGGCTGATCGCCGCAATTTCGTTCTTCGCCTTTGCACCCGGCGTGGCGATGTCGGAACCGAAACATGCCATCGCCATGCAGGGCGAGCCGGCGCTGCCAGCCGACTACCAGCATTTCGACTACGTCAATCCCGATGCGCCGAAAGGCGGCAACATCACTTACTGCGTCGTCGGCAGCTTCGACAATCTGAACCCGTTCATCCTGAAGAGCCTGCGCACCACGGCGCGCGGCATGCAGGACCTCATTTTCGGCAATCTCGTCTTCGAGCCGTTGATGATGCGCAACTACGACGAGGCCTTCAGCCTCTATGGCCTGCTCGCAGACACAGCCGATATGGATCCCGAGCGCAAGTGGATCGAGTTCCATCTCAACCCAAATGCAAAGTGGTCCGATGGCGACCCGGTGACGCCGGATGACGTGCTGTTCACCTACGATGTCTTCACCGACAAGGGCCGCCCGCCCTACAGGGATCGCATGAGCCTGATCGCCAAGCTCGAAAAGACCGGCGATCACAGCGTGCGCTTCACCTTCAACGACAAGGCCAATCGCGAGACCCCGTTGATCATCGCGCTGACGCCGATCATCCCAAAGCACGCCTTCAACAAGGATACCTTCGACAAGACGACGTTGAAGCCGGTGATCGGCAGCGGTCCCTACATCATCGACAAGGTGCAGCCGGGACAGCGCATCGTGTTCAAGCGCAACCCGAATTACTGGGGCAAGGACATCCCTTCCAAGCGCGGCTTCGACAATTACGACCAGATCACCATCGAGTACTTCCTCAACGCCAATGCCAAGACGGAAGCGTTCAAGAAAGGCATCTGCGCCATTTACGATGAGGGCGATCCGGTCAAGCGCGAGCGCGATATCGATTTTCCCGCCTTTCATCGCGGCGAGGTGATCGCCGAGACCTTCGACACCGGCATACCGCCCGTGGTGACCGGGTTCCTGTTCAACACGCGGCTGGAGAAGTTTTCCAATCCGGAGGTGCGGCGCGCGCTCGGCATGCTCTACGACTTCGAATGGGCCAACAAGAACCTGTTCGGCGGCAAGTACACGCGCACGATGAGCTACTGGCAGAATTCCGAACTTTCCGCGCTCGGCCATCCCGCTAGCGACAGGGAAAAGGCGCTGCTGGCGCCCTACCCCGGCCGCGTGCCGGCCGATGTCATGGACGGCAGCTGGCGCCCGCCGGTGAATGACGGCACCGGCCAGGACCGCAAGGTGCTGAAGCTGGCGTTCGACCTGCTGAAGAGCCAGGGCTACGCCGTTAGGGATGGCGTCCTGCTGGATCCCAAGGGAAACCCGTTCGGTTTCGAGATCCTGACGGCGTCGCAGGACGAGGAACGCTTTGCCGCCATCTATCAGCGCTCGCTGGAAAAGATCGGCATCGCGGTGACCATCCGCAGCCTCGAGGCCGACCAGATCCAGTCGCGCAAGCAGCGTTTCGACTTTGAGGTTCTTGTCGGGTCGAGCGGGTTCAGCAACTCGCTGTCTCCCGGTATGGAGCAGAACCTTCGCTGGGGTTCTTCAGAGGCCAAAAGAGAAGGTTCATTCAATCTGGCCGGCGTCGCCGATCCGGCGGTCGACGCGGCGATCGACGCGATGCTGAGAGCACGGACCAAGGAAGACTATGTCGCCGCCGTGCGCGTGCTCGACCGATTGCTGATCTCCGGCAATTACATGGTGCCGATGCAGTACAACGCGCAGCAATGGCTCGCTTACTGGAATTACCTGGATCATCCCAAAAAGACACCCATATTCGGTTATCAATGGCCGACATGGTGGCGCAAGCCGAACTGAGCGTAGCCGAGATCATGCTCGGTAAAACGCTCGGCTGCAGGAGATCAAGATGAGCGATGACAATTCCATTACGGTCGACGTGGTTTCCGACGTCGTCTGCCCCTGGTGCTTCGTCGGCCAGAAGCGGCTGGATAAAGCGATTGCCGCTGCCGGCGACGTTGAGGTTCATGTGCGCTGGCGGCCGTTCCAGCTCGACCCGACCATCCCGCTCGAGGGCAAGGACCGGCGCGAATACATGCTGGCCAAATTCGGCAGCGACGAGCGCATCCGTCAGATGCATGCCCGCATAGAGCCGCTCGGCGAAGCCGAAGGCATCGATTTCGCTTTCGACGCCATCAAGGTCGCCGCCAACACGCTGGACGCGCACCGTGTCATCCGCTGGGCCGGTGCCGCCGGTGAAGCCGTGCAGAACCGGCTCGTGCGCCGGCTGTTCCAGCTGTATTTCGAGGAAGGCGGCAATATTGGCGACCACGCCGTGCTGGTCGATGCCGCCCGCGAGGCAGGCATGGACGCTGCCGTGGTCGAAACGCTGTTGCCGACCGATGCCGACGTCGAGGAGGTGCGCACAGAAATCGCCACGGCATCGCGGATGGGGATCACCGGCGTGCCGTGTTTCCTGCTCGAAGGCAAATACGCCGTCATGGGCGCGCAGGACGCCGACACGCTGACTGATGCCATCCGCCAGGTCGCGGCTGCAAAGGCCAAGGGCGAGCTGGAAAAGGCCGGCTGACCGAAGTTATTTCACCGTCACCTTGGCTTTGCTGAGGAAGAAGCCATGCCCGTTGCTGCCCGTGCAGGTCAGTCCCTTGGTTGACGACTGGCAGGTAAACGGCCCTTTGCTCCAGCTGTTGCCATAGGCCAGCTTCGCGACATCGCTGCAGCAGCCCTGCTCTCCCGGATTCTTGATCAATGTCGCCGGGCCGTTCGGCCCAAGGATCACGGTGACGTAGCTGGGCTCGACGCGCGAACAGCTCAGTTCCGGACCGCCATCCTGTGGCTCGTAGGTGCTGGTGCCGCCCTTCGGCGTGTAGATGCAGCCGATGTTGCCGGACGGCCCATTGAACTCGATTTGCCCTTCGGCGCTTGCCGCAATGGTCTGGCTGCCGGCATGCGCCAGAGGCAGCCAGGCAAAGAGCGACAGGATCGCGGGAGCGGCGGCGTGTGCAAGCATTGGGGAGCTTCCTTGTTGGGGACCGGACATGCATTGGTGCCGACAGTGCCCGACGAGGTTCATTCCAGTGCGCTTGATTGTCAAACGGTGTTGAGCTGCAGCTAAAAAGGGTAGTGTGCTGAGAGTTCTGCAAATTCGCTGAGAGGGGGCGGTCATGGCAGGCTGGTGATTGTTCACGTCACCTGATTCCCGCGAAGGAACGCCACCATGACCAAGACTGAAGTTAAGACCGCCAGCGCTGCCGTCAAAGACATTTTGCTTTCGAACCCGGATGGATTGCACGAAGTGCTCCGTGCGGTGATGCAGGAGGTGCTTGAGGCCGAGATGGACGAGGCGCTGGGTGCCTCGAAGAGCGAGCGCACGCCCGAACGGCTTGGCTATCGCTCGGGCTATTACGGCCGTACCCTTGTGACGCGGGTCGGCAAGCTCGAGCTGCGGGTTCCGCAGGACCGGGCCGGCCGCTTCTCCACCGAGCTGTTCGAGCGCTACCAGCGTTCCGAGCGGGCCTTGGTGGCGACACTGGCGGAGATGTATGTCCAGGGCGTGTCGACCCGCAAGGTGAAGGCGATCACGGAAGAACTGTGCGGCCATGCCTTCTCGGCCTCGTCGATCTCGGCCATCAACAAGCGGCTGGACGAGAGCCTCGCTGCCTTTGCCAGGCGCCCCCTTCAAGAGCCGTTTCCTTACCTCATCCTCGATGCGCGCTACGAGAAGTGCGTGAAGCCGGTGTTGTCATGAGCCAGGCGGTGCTGATCGCGGTCGGTATCGACTGGGACGGAAGGCGCCAGATCCTGGCCGTGGAGATGGCCAATCGCGAGAGCCGCTCGGCCTGGAGGGACTTCCTCGTCGGCCTCAAGGGCGTCGAGTTGGTTGTGTCCGACGATCACGCCGGCCTGGTGGCAGCGATCGGCGAGGTGATCCCCGAAACCGCCTGGCAACGCTGCTACGTGCACTTCCTCAGGAACGCGCTCGATCATCTGCCGAGGAAGCACGGCGACGACTGCCTGCAGGAATTGCGCTGGCTCTACGACCGGCGCGATCTCGCAGAGGCCAGGGCTGATCTTGCCGCATGGCTTGCCAAATGGTCGGCACGCTATCCGCGCCTGACAGGCTGGGCCGAGGATGCCATCGAACAAACCCTGACCTTCTTCAGGCTGCCGAGACAGCACCACAAGCATCTTAAATCCACCAACATGCTGGAGCGGCTCAACGAGGAAATCCGCCGGCGCACCTATGTCGTGCGCATCTTCCCCAACACCGAAAGCTGCCTGCGCCTGGTCAGGGCCTTGGCCGTCGAGACCAACGAAAACTGGATGGAGGCCAACCGATACATCAACATGGACGACCTGCGCGAGCACAAGAAGCTCGCTCTGCGCCAAGCCGCATGACCAGCATCATGGCTGCCCCATTTTGCAGAACTTGACGCACACAACCCTAAAAAGCGCGTGCCACCTCATGAACAGTCGCTTTACAGGAGCGACGATCTTGCGTGCCCAACCATGATGGCCAGTGAAATGATTCGGGCGGCCTGGGGCGATCACGGACGGCAATTTTTCGGGCGATCCGGTTAGCGCGCGGTGGGAAAACCGGCCGACGGGCAGGCCTTTTGGTCACAAAGCCGTGTATGAGCCTTCCCCCAGGGAATATTTTCGCACATCTAAGCGTTCTCACAACACATTGAAACAAAGGACAAATTCGGCCCAAAGACGGCGGTCTCGCAGCACCAACTGTTGCCTCATAGCAACGGGGGTGGGCTGCCTCACATTCGCCGGGATAAAATTCATAGAAAATGATCAATTGGTGTTACTATCCGTAACAAAACTAAAAAAGGTTTGGGCGGGATTGTGATTCGGGTCGACAGACCGCGACGTTCAATATCGGCACTTTGGAACCGCGACGCCCCCGCCGGGCCGTCGCCCCTGACGCCAGTATCGTCGATGCGGACCTTCTGGGGACTGATGCGGGCCTACTGGTTCTCGGACCGGTGGAGGGAAGCCTGGGCTCTCACCGTCGTCCTCGCACTCATCATAGCCCTGTCGAGCAAGGCGGACGTGTGGTTTACCGTGTTGGCGGGCGAACTGGCAGCCTCAATCGCTTTTTTTCACGACGCCGCGAATACCACGCCCCTTGAATCGGTGCTTACCAATGCCGGCCTGCTTGTCCTGCTGGTCGTGTTCAAGGACATGGGAATCATAGGCGCCTGCAAATTTGTATCGGCGACATTGCATCGCAAATGGCGCGCCTGGTTGAACGCGCGTTTCAATGCGGCGCTGCTCGATACCAACCATACGCACTACCACGCCCAGAATGGCTCGCCAGATGCGCCAGCGCCCGACAACATTGATCAGCGCGTGCAGGAATCCATCAAAGACATGGCGGGCGGCGCCATCGGGCTTGCCCAAGGTGTGTTCGGCGTCTTCACCTCACTTTATTTTGTCGGCGGCGCTTTGCTGGCGAATTCCGTGGAGGTAAAAGGCCTGGATGCCCTCGGCAGCTATGGCAGCGCCGTCCTCGCTCTGCTGGCGGTTGCCATCTACGTGCCGGTCAATACCTGGATCGCGATCAAACTCGGCGGAATGCTGGAGTGGCTCAACGTCAGGATGCAGAAGGCCGAAGGCACCTATCGCAGCGAGCTGATCACTTTGTTGCGCCGCAGTTTCCATGTGTCGGCGTCGCAAGGCGAAGACGTGCAAAAGACGATACATGGACGGCTCTATCTCGATATCGATACCACCTGGTCGAAGCTCAACATCGTCAACACCCTCTATGCGGGATTCGAATCGGTCTATAATTTCGTCGGGGCCAAAGTTGTCGCCTACGGACCTGGTCTGGTGCCGTTCATCCACAACGGCGTCGACCTCAAGGGCTACATAACCGGTTCCGAGCAGGTCAACGCGCTGATCAGCAAATGTTCCTGGTTCATCCATGTCATGCCGAGTCTCGCCACCTTGCGGGCCAACAGCCAGCGCGTCATTGAATTGGCGCACGCCATTGAAAACGTCCAACAGCCGCAGGAATTCTACAGCCAGACCGGCCGTTCCGACTTCCACTATGCCAGCCAGAACCCGGTCTTCGGCCTGACCATCCAGAAGCTTGAACTGGCGCATCAGGGTGAAGACGCCACGCCGTTCCTGAGCGCAGCCAATCTGCGCTTTCGGCGCGGCGAGTGGGCATTCCTCAAGGGCGAATCCGGCTGCGGCAAGACTTCGCTGATCAAGGCGATCAACGGCTTGTGGCCTTATGGCCGCGGCACCATCGTCTTCCCTGACGGTGTGAGGAGCTTCTATGCCGCCCAGGAGGTCAAGCTGCAGCAGGTGTCGCTGAAGCAGCTGGTGTGCCTGCCCGGCTCCGAGGACGACTATGGCGATGCGCAGGTCGCGGCAGCCCTGCACAAGGCCGGCCTTGGCGATTTCATCGAACACATGGCCGATGAAAGCCGCGAGGGAAAGATCTGGGACCAGCTGCTGTCGGGCGGCCAGAAGCAGAAGCTGGTGGTGGCCCGCATCGTGCTGCAGCAACCGGGACTGCTGTTCCTCGACGAAGCGACCGGCGCGCTCGATCCCGATGGCAAGATTGCCTTCCATCAGGCGATCAAGGACAATTGTCCCGATGTCACGGTGATCAGCATCATGCACGAGGCGGTGGCGCCACGCTCGGCCTCGGGCGAGGAATTCTATCACAGCGTGGTCGCGATCGCAGACGGCGTCGCCACCAAGAGGCCGCTTGTTCCGAACCTTCCGCGCGAGCTCACCACCATCCTTACGCAGCCGCGGCCGGTCGAGGACAAATGGATGCGTTTTTCACGCCGGCTGAAGCAGAAATAGCAGCCACGCCGAAGCGCGTTCCGCCACTGGCGGCGGGGCACTCGCTCCCTCCCCCTTCAATAATCATCACAGTCTCGCGATTGGGCCGGCTCCCGGCTGTTTTCCGCCACCCCCGCGATTGACTCGCCAAGATGCGCTCCTATGTTGCGCCCGCTCGCTGAATTCCAACTCGAACCCGCGAGCAGAAAGGTCACCGCGCCATGCCTGGCGACAGTAGTCGAACGCAACCGCCGTCCGCCTCGATGTGACCTCTAACGGCTCACGTCCCGCCGGACGGCAAGGAGTGAGCCATGAACGAATTTACCCCCGTCGTAGCAAGCGACGATGCCGTCGCTATCGCGCGTATCCTTGCCAATGATCACGTCGCCGATGTCGTCGAGGCCCTGAACCGGGAATCTCGCGATACCGCGATAGAACTGCTTTGCGAAATGCCGTTCGAGCGGCTGGTCGAGATCTTCGACCAGCCTGAACTCGACGGCGCCTCCGATCTGGCCGAGGCGCTGCCGCGCGCCAAGGCGTGCAAGCTCCTGACCGCCATGTCGGTCGACCGCGCCGCCGATATCCTGCGCGAACTGGACGAACCGGCGCGCTCCGAGCTGCTCGGCGGGTTGGTCCCGCCGCTGCGGGCAACGCTGCTTTCCATTCTCGGCTATCCCGAAGGCAGCGCCGCCTCGATCATGACGACCGAATTCGTCAGCGTGCCGTCGGACTGGTCCGTCGGGCGCACGCTCGACTACATCCGCAAGGTGGAGCGGACGCGGGAGACCGTCTACGCCATCTACATCGTCGATCCAGACACGCATGTGCTGGTGCGCTCGACCGGCCTGCGCCGGCTGATCACCGGCGAGCCGGACGATCCGATCCTGTCGGTGGCGCCGGATCGCGCCCCGGTGACGGTGACGCCGCTTACCGATCGCGAAACACTGGCGCAGACGATCTCCAAATACGACCTGCTCGCGGTTCCGGTCGTCGACCACGGCAAGATCCTCGGCATCGTCACCATCGACGACATCATCGACACCATGATCGAGGAGACGACCGAGGACGCGCATCGCTTCGGCGGCATGGAGGCGCTCGACGAGCCCTACATGAAGATGAGTTTCCTCGCCATGATCAAGAAGCGCGGCGGCTGGCTGTGCGCGCTGTTCATCTCGGAGATGCTGACCGCCAACGCCATGCAAAGCTATGAAGGCGAACTGCAAAAAGCGATCGTGCTCACTCTGTTCATTCCGCTGATCATGAGCTCGGGCGGCAATTCCGGTTCGCAGGCGACCTCGCTCGTCATTCGCGCGCTGGCGCTGCGCGAGATCGGCCTTCGTGACTGGTGGCGGGTGGCGTTGCGCGAATTGCCAACCGGCCTGGTACTCGGCGCCATGCTTGGCGTGGTCGGCATCTGCCGCATCGCGCTCTGGCAGTATATGGGCTTCTACGATTATGGGCCGCATTGGCCGCTGATCGCGGCGACCGTGGGGGCAGCCCTTGTCGGTATCGTCACCTTCGGCTCGCTGTCGGGGTCGATGCTGCCGTTCGCGCTGAAACGGATCGGCTTCGATCCGGCGAGCGCCTCGGCGCCGTTCGTCGCCACGCTGGTCGATGTCACCGGCCTGGTGATCTATTTCTCGGTGGCGCTGGTCATCCTGCGCGGCACTTTGTTGTAATAAGCTTCAGGCCTCCCATCTCGGTGGCAACAGCGGCTGCCATGGGGGGTTCTTCAAGATCGAGCGCGCGGGCGTCAATCGACCCGCACGCCGTTCTTCACGCGGTAGGTAGGCTTGTACATGGTGACCAGTTCCTCCGCTGCCGTCGGGTGGACGGCCATGGTGCGGTCGAAATCATCCTTGGTGACGCCGGCCTTCAGCGGAATGCCGAGCAACTGCGCCATCTCGCCGGCGTCCGGCCCGAGGATGTGCGCGCCGAGCACTTTTCGCGTGGCGCCATCGACCACCAGCTTCGTCAGCATCCTTTCGTCGCGGCCCGACAGCGTGTGCCGCATCGGCCGGAATGTGGCGCGGTAGATTTCGATATCGGAGTAGCGCTTGACGGCATCGTCCTCGGACAGCCCGACGGTGCCGATCTCCGGCTGTGAGAAGACGGCGGTCGGAATGGTGTCGTGGTCGGGCGCGGTCGGATTGCCCTTGAATGCGGTCTCGATGAAGCACATGGCTTCGTGGATCGCCACCGGCGTCAACTGCACGCGGTTGGTGACGTCGCCGATCGCCCAGATGTTGTCGATGTTGGTGCGGGAATATTCGTCGACAACGATGGCGCCGGTTTTGCCGAGTTCGATGCCGACGCCTTCCAGGCCCATATTCTCAGTGTTGGGGAGGCGGCCGATGGCGAGCATGACCTGGTCGACTGTCAGCACCTTGCCGCCGGTGACCAACGCATCCAGCCTGCCGTCCGGCCGCTTGCGGACCCATTCCGACACGGCGTGGCAGAGGATCTTGATCCCCTTCTTTTCCATGGTTTCGTGCAGCATGCGCCGCAGGTCCATGTCGAAGCGCGACAGTATCTCCTTGCCGCGATAGACCAGCGTGGTGTCGACGCCCAAGCCATGGAAGATATTGGCGAATTCGACGGCGATGTAGCCGCCGCCCTCGATCATGATCGCCTTCGGCAGTTGCTTGAGGTCGAAAACCTCATTGGAAAAGATGCAATGCTCGTGACCGGGCAGCGCCGGGTGCGGCGCCGGCCGGCCGCCGGTGGCGATCAGGATCTGGTCGGCGGTGACGGTGCGGTCATCGCCCAGGAGATGCACGACATGCGGGTCGACCAGCATGGCGCGCGAGTGGAACGTCTCGCCGCCGGCGCCTTTCACGTTCTTTTCGTAGATCGCTTCCAGACGGGCGATCTCGCGGTCCTTGTTGGCGACCAGCGTCGGCCAGTCGAAGCTCGCCTCCGGCACCGTCCAGCCATAGCCGGCGGCGTCGGCAAAATGCTCGGGAAATTGCGAGGCATAGACATAGAGTTTTTTCGGCACGCAGCCACGGATGACGCAGGTGCCGCCATAGCGGTATTCCTCGGCGATGCCGACACGCTTGCCGAGCGCTGCCGCCACGCGCGCCGCCCTCACCCCGCCGGAGCCGCCGCCGATGACGAAGAGATCGTAGTCGTAACCGGCCATGCTGCTGTTCCTTGCCTCAAGAAATGTTTGAGACAGGTAGGCCGCATGAAGCCAAAAGAAAAGCCCGGTTTCCACCGGGCTTTCTGGTCCAGCGGCAAGGATGCCGGTGGCGAAATCAGACGTCTTAGTTCTTCGGCGCTTCCGGCTGGTCACCGTCTGCGGGCGCATCGCCGTCGGCAGGTGCAGCGCCATCGGCGGGGGCTGTTGCGTTATCCGGCGCAGGCGCGGCCGGAGCAGCGGCCTTCGCGGCGGCTGCCAGCGTTTCGCCGACCTGCTGGGCGAGATCGCGCGCCAGGCCGTTCTGCCAGATGTCGGCGGCCTTGACCAGTTCGCGCGTCACGTTGGGGCCGTTGTCGAGCAGCTTCTTGCCGGCATCGGAATTGTAGAAGGCGGCGATGTCGGTGAGATCCTTCTCGGAGAACACCTTGGCATAGGCGAGCGCTGCTTCCTTCTCCAGATCGGCACGGCGCGAGGCCAGCGCCAGTGCCTTTTCGCTGACGGTCTTGCCGATCAGCTCCTGCATATCAGGGTTCTTCTGGATAAGCTGCTGCTCGAGCGAGGCCGCCGCTTGCGGCAGGATGTTGTCGAACGAGTCGGTCGCGTGGATTGCCGTGACCGCCGCCCGTGCCGCCTTCAGATGCGATTCCGTGATCTCCTGCGAGAACGCCGGGGAAGAGAAGGCGAAAACGGCCGAAGCCGCCAGAACGGCGCAAAGATTGCGAACCCGGTTATGCAACATCATGATCGGTAGAACTCCCTGGTTTTCGGGCGGCATGGACTGTTTGGATGCCGTCGCCGCCGGCGATGATGGCCGCTGACGCCAGCCCGATGAAAAGACCATGCTCGACCACACCAGGAATGGCATGGAGAGCATTAGAAAGCGCTCTTGTATCCGGAATGCGGCCAAAAGATGCATCGAGGATAAAATGGCCGCCGTCTGTAACAAAAGGCTGGCCCCCCGTCATCCTCAATGTAACCGGGCCGGAAAGGCCGAGACTTTTGGCCGCTGCCGCGACCGCGATTTCGGTCGCGCACAGGCCGAATTGGTTGACTTCGATCGGCAAGGGAAACCGGCCAAGGGTGCCGACCATCTTCGAGCGATCGGCAATGACGATCATGCGCTGAGATGCCGCCGCGACGATCTTCTCGCGCAGCAGCGCGCCGCCGCCGCCCTTGATCAGTGTCAGCGCCGCGTCGATCTCGTCGGCGCCGTCGACGGTAAGGTCGAGCTCGGGCGTTTCCTCAAGCGTCGACAGCGGCACGCCAAGTTCGCGGCAAAGGGCTGCGGTGCGCTCCGACGTCGGCACGCCGATGACGGACAAGCCGGTGGCGATCTTTTCGGCCAGCAGCCGCACGAATTCGTCGGCCGTCGTCCCGGTGCCGATGCCGATGCGCATGCCGTCGCTGACATGGGCAAGGGCTGCCCGCGCGGCCTCGACTTTCAACTGCCTCGCATCCATGCTCGCCCCAGGGGTTTGGCTTGGTTCTGATTTTTCTGGATGCGCGCTCCTAGCACTTTTGCCCGCAGGGTCAAAGACTTTGGCTCGCACCGGCTTGCCTGAAAGAAGCGCAGCCGCTATCGCCTGCCTGCAATGCATCAGCCACAGGACAGGCCATGACCCAACCGATCATCGTGTTCGACCTCGACGGGACGCTGATCGACACGGCGCCGGACCTGCTCGACAGCCTCAACCACAGCCTTGCCGCCAGCGAGCTTGCGGCTGTCGACGAAGCCGGCTTCCGGCGTTTTGTCGGCCAGGGCGGACGGGTGATGATCGAGCGCGCCCATACCGCGCAACAGAAGTCGCTGGCGGTGGAGGAGCATGACCGGCTGCTGAAGCTGTTCCTCGACCATTACACACTCAACATCCCCGGCAAGTCGCGCCCCTACCCTGGCGTGGTCGAGGCGATCGCCCGCTTCGAAAAGGCGGGCTATCTGCTCGCCATCTGCACCAACAAATACCAGGCGAATTCGGTGGCGCTGATCGAGGCGCTCGGCCTGACAAAGCATTTCGCCGCGATCGCCGGCCAGGACACGTTCGCCTTCCGCAAGCCCGACCCGCGCCATCTCACCGAAACGATCAAGCTGGCCGGCGGCGACCCGCACCATGCGCTGATGGTCGGCGATTCGCAGACCGACATCGACACGGCAAAGGCCGCCGGCATTCCGGTGGTCGCCGTCGATTTCGGCTACACCGACCGCCATGTCAGGGAATTCGAGCCGTCGGCGGTGATTTCGCATTTCGACGCGCTGACGCTGGAGCTGGCGGAACGGCTGATTGCAGCGGCGGCCGGCTGAGCGAAACGGGCGAGTGCGCGGCAGCACCCGCCCTCGGCTATTTCAGGCATAGAAGGCGGGCGCATCGCCTTGACTTCAACGGCATGCCTCCCTTATATCGCGGCTCGCTTGGCCTTCGGGCAACGAGCGGGCGATTAGCTCAGCGGGAGAGCACACCCTTCACACGGGTGGGGTCGCAGGTTCAATCCCTGCATCGCCCACCATTTTCTTTCCCGGAACAGCACACTCCAAGCCAGCACTCCTAGCAGCTGCAACTCGCCTCTTCCCCACCAAAATTCTTCTGCGCAAAGTTCAACGCGCTTGAGTAGCTCGTGTAGCTTTGGAACTGGCATACATCGGATCCGTTCCGCACCTTCATCTGCTCGAGATCCCAGAACGAAACCTCGATGTGATCGTTGGCGCAGTAGACCGTGTATTTTTCAGGCTCCAGCGCTCGTGCCTTCTGCGCCGGGATGGAGACGGCAGGAATGGAAAGCACGGAAAGTGCAAGCATGATGGCGTGACGTGTGCGCATGTAAAAACCCCGAATGAAAACCAGCCCGTATTGTTGCCGCTATCTTGAAGCGCTGCATCACGGCTTTTTGACGAGCGACTTCTTTCCGATGCCCGGCTCGCAGCCAGCTATGTGCTGATCCAGATCTCCAGTGTTGGCGCCGATGACCGGCACCGCTCGGGCGGTTACCGCGTGGCCGGCGGCAGTGAGGTCGGCTTGGATTGCTCCATTCGGTCATGGTGTCCCCTCAGACTGGAAGGCATCGCAGCGCCGCGCCACCTTAAGCCTTCTTCTTCCGCTTGCGTGATCCCGCCCGCATCGCAATTTCGGTGCCGCGAACCGTTTCGTACTGGTCGGCGTCGATCAGCGACTGGTCGAAGCTGACGCCGGTCATTTCGGAGATTTCGGTCAGCGGGTACATGGCGCCGACGAACTCGTCGGAGACGGCAAACTCGAGCTCGGTGTCTGACAGATCCTGTTCGAGCACGAAGCCGTAGCTGGCGATGCCGTCACTGACGCGGGCGACCACCACCTTCCAGAAGCGGCACGGCACTAGCGCGCGAAGGCTGGTGCCTTTGGGACCCTTGCCGGCAAAGGTCCGGTCGTCTTCGGCGAGGACCGGCCCGGCGAAGACGCAAAGCCGCTCGCTGGCCGCCTCCGACAGGACGTGGTTCTCAAGATCGCCCCAGTTCTTCTCGCCGCTGTCGGAGCGGTTGTAGCCTTCGACCTGGGGCGAGCAGTTGGTGACATGGAAGGAGCAGACATTGCCCCTGAGCAGAAGCTCGAACGTGCTGCCCCAGGCCACGTCATCGCGCCTGACGATATGGCCCTTGTCGAAGGCGCCCTGATCCTGGGTGTAGAAGACGTCGGGGATCTGGTACTTGTCGTCGAGCCGCAGATCCGGGAACCAGCGCTCGTTGAACAGGCCGCCGCGCGAATAGTTGCGGCCCTTTTCCGGCTCGCGCAGATTGCTCTCCTCGGTGACGTTGGAGGCGGTGAACAGCGCCAGCCGCCGCTTGGCGTGCATCTTGAGCGAAAAATTCTGGTAGTCGAGTTGCGTGCCGCCGGCCTTGAGCGGCGCCAGCACTGAGAGGTCGGTGGCCTCAGGCATCGGCACAACGACCGGCGCGAGTTTAGTGCCGCCAGAGAGAAATTTCTCGTCGTAGCCCTTATAGCCGGCATAGTCCGCGACCGTTTTGGGAACGAATGCGCCGCCTGGAGGGGTCGACTTGGCCGCTTCGAGCTCGACCGATTCCGTGACCGCTTCATGGGCAGGCGTTGCGCCGAGCGAGACGGTGATGCGCAACGGCACTTCGAAGGTGACGCTGCCGCCCGGCGAAACGACGACACCTCCGGATGGAGGCGTCTGAGTGGCGACGCCCGGGATCTGCTGGACGCCGCCGACTTCAACCAGGTTTACGCCCTCGGCCGGCGACCCGCTGTCCGCCTTGTTCCACCATGCGCCCCAATCGTTTGGGCCGCCGCTGGCGGCGCCGGCGAAATTGAGGCCGAGGTCGACGACACGCTGGTCCTTGGCGAGCGCGCCGGTGGGCACGGCGTAGTTGCGCTCGATATAGCGGCCGGCGAAATGCAGCGCCACGACCTCGCCGGTGGCGAGGTTGATCATGGCGGTGCCGGAGTTGCCGCCAGTGGTCGAGCAATCATGTGTCGCCGCGCTGACGATCTTGCCGAAACTCTCCGTATCGAAGCCGCCCTGCAGCATGCCCGGTTGCAGGCGCTTGACCTGGAAACGATTGCGCATGAGCTCGTTCTGGATATCGACCGCGTTGCGATTGTCGAACGCGGGATAGCCGATGGCGACGACTTCCTGGCGCAGCATATCGCGCGCGTCGGCGACCGCGAGCGACAGCGGCGTGATGTTGTCGGGCAGGCCTTCGACTTCGAGTATCGCCATGTCCCAATAGGGATGGATCATCCGGACATTGCGGATCTTGAAGACGTTTCCTGCCGCCGAATCGCGCTTGAAGTCGATGCCGGCGGCGCGGCCGTTGATGAATTGCAGATTGCGGTCGCCAAGGCCGTCCGCAAATATCTGCGCCACATGACGGTTGGTCATCAACAGGTTGCGGCCGACCACGAAGCCCGTGCCGCCGTAAGGGATATTGGTGTCCCACAACAGTTCGATACGCCCGATCGCCGGCAGGGCGGCTTCGATGCGCTGCTTCAATGCGGCCTCGCTGGTAAGCTTCGTCCACAGCGAATGGCCAGGTGTCGGAGCGCCGTCGAAAGTCAGCGTCGTAAAGGTGCCATCCTTGATGTCATAGACCGGCCGCAACTCCGGGATGATTATGGCTTCCAGATCGGAAAGCTGCTCGGGCGCGACTTCGGCGCCCCGCGCAAGGCTCTCCATGCCAGCGCGCGCCGATTCAAACGCCGCCTCCGTCTTGCCGGCTTCCGCAGGCGCAAGGGATTCCAGGCCGCCGCCTGCCATCGTCTCCATGTTGCCGAGGACCGATTCAGTCCCCTCGCCCCCGGTGACGAGATCGAGATATTGACGGATTCGCTGCTCTCTGCTGACCGGCATAGTCGCCCCCAAAGATTCTGTCGAAGTAAAGAAGTGTATTGCCCCATTTTAGACTGGTGCAATTCTGACCGGCAGGCAAGGAAACAAATCAACTTGCGTCGAATATGACCGGGGCGCAACGTCGGCATGTCTCTTTGCCCGCAGTCGCTCGCGCGATGTATGACGCTCGCATTATTTCAGCGATGCTGTATGTGATCTCCGTCACAGACGCTCACGCTGTTTGCGCCCAGCTATCGCAACAGGCGGAAAGGCCATTGCGGCCGCTCGGTTTTACAGAAATTTTATCACCTAACCATTTTAATCAGTTGGCGCCTGCACGCGCGGCTCCTCTCGCCGCGCGTGCAGGCGGCTTTCCGCCCGGCACGAGCCAGGCACTGGGCGCGACCACTGCGCCAAGCCTTCACAAGGCGTAATCGCAAGGGATGAACGCCGGCCTTTGACGCGGTGCACTCTTGCCTTAGACTTCGGCCCTTAAACTTCGCCGATTGCGGCAATTGGGAATTTGGAACATGGCTTTTGGCGGCCCAAACGACAGAAACGATCTGCCGCGCCTAGCACGCATCGATCCAAAGCTGTTCGATATCCTGTTCAGCGGCTGCAAGGCCGAGCGCTACGCCGCCGGCCAGCATCTGTTCGTCCAGGAAGACGCCGCCGACCGGATCTACGGGGTGATGAGCGGCACGGTGGAAATCTCGATCTATTCGCCTGGCGGGCAGAAGCTGGTGGCCAATATCGAGCTGTCGCGCAGCCTCGTCGGCGAGATCGGCGCGCTTGACGGGCGGCCACGCACCGCCACCGCCATCTGCCTGACCGCTTGCGAGCTGGTTTCGCTCAGCAGGACACAACTCTTTGATCGCATTGAGAGAAATCCACCGCTGGCACGCGCGATGATCGAACTTCTGTGCGCCCGGCTGCGCTGGGTCAGCGGCGAACTCGGCGACCAGGCCTTCTTCGGCATCGAGGCGAGGCTCGCCAAACGCCTGGTCTTCCTGGCCAAGGTGATGGCCGACAGCGCCGGCTGGATCCCGATCTCGCAATCGGAACTCGGAGAGTTCCTCGGCGCCACGCGCGAGTCCGTCAACAAGACGCTCAACGACTGGCGCAACCGCTCGTTCATTGCCATCAAACGCGGCGGGCTGCGTATCACGGACACCGGGGCACTGCGCCATATCGCCGAGTCGCAGGACGACGACTGACGCCGAATCAGAGCCGCGAAATCAGGTAGCGCAGCGCCGAGCGGCTGGGCATGAAGAAGTATCCACCCCCCTTGGTGGTGACGAATTGCGGCATGTCACGGAGCGTCGTGACCTTTTCCCATGACGGAATGGTGAACCTGCCATCACCGCCGCGCGAACCAATCGTCGGGTCCTTTTCAGCGACGAGGCCCTGGAACGTGGCCGACGAAACCCAGGTCTGCTGAATGAATTCGTACTGGCGCTCTATGTCGGCGTTGAGGCACATGAACAGCAGCCCTTTTTCGACCTTGCCATTCTTGCCGTCCTGCTTCTCATAGGTACGGCCGACCCGCAGGATACGATGGCGCTTGCCGATATTGATCTGCGTATCGCGGTCCTCACCCAGCGAGTCGCGTGGGTTGGAACGGCGAATGTGGGCACCAAGCGGGCAGCGATGGCCTTGCGGATCCTCGGCGCCAGCGGCGAAGTTGTTGTCGATGACGCGTCCCGGATGATCGGGGTTGCGCACCAGCGAGCTGCCGTTCTGCCAGCGGCCGAGCATCTTGGCGGCAATCCAGTCTTGCGTGATGGCTTGGTTGCCGAGTTGGCTCGCGACCAAGGCTGCAGCCTTTTTGCAGTAGTTGTTGAAGACGTCGACGTGCTGCTCGAACTGGCGAATAACCAGGAATGAACCGTTGCGCCCGAAATCGCGCGGCGGTGGCGGCAGGCCCGGAATCAGCCGGCTACGGCGCACCTGCGAAAGGATTCCGGTCCGATCGCGTGATGCGCTTACCGAGGGCGAGGCTGGATAGAACCCATGCTCATCACGATAGCCGAACAGGAACTCGCCGGGCGCGACCAGATGCATGGGCGCGGCGCCCCTGCTGGCGCGGGTCGTGCCCCGGACAATCGGCTGCGAAATCCCGTCCGCGAAACCGAAATGCTCGTAGGCTGGCCCACGTTCCGACCGATCGTCACGCTTTGCCCCGTCGGACGATTTCGTCTTCGTGTCGGTCGGACCCCGGTTTACGGCGAGCGGCAGTTCGGCGACGACCTTCATGCCTGCACCGGTCGTCTTTCGTCTCACGGTGGCAATCTCGGTCTTCAACCGTCCCGGGTCTTCAGCATAGCAGACGATGACCAGGTCCACAGGGTTCTCCAACGACCCCCACTCCCATTCGTCCGGGCCGTCGCGGCCTCGGTCGTCCAGTATGCGCCCACGCTCGGGGTTGCCCATGCCATGGCGAAAGGCGATCGGAAATGTTTCCAGTGGATCGCCCTCCACACCCTCGTCGAGCCCAAACTGCCGCAGGCCACCGGGACCAAAGGCGACTATCATAGCGCGCCCGGCGGGCCTGCCTTCGCCGAAACTCGTCTGCTCGACAACGAAATCGAGCCAGGCTCTGCGCTTGGGCGCCGGCAACTTGTCCGGCACCCGGATCGCAAGCATATGCGAATAAGCGAGCGGGCCGAGCGGGCCGAAGAAGATGGACTGGATCTCGCCGGTTTCCAGCTGCTGCTCGAGAGGCGCCGGAAAGGCAGAGCTGATATTGGCCAGCAGCGAAGTGGTCTTTTGAACGGTGGTTGTTTCGCTCGCCGGGCGCCGTAGCGAACCGAACAAGCTCAGCCAGTCGCGCGCCTCGTTGCCGACGGCGGAAGCAATGCCGCGCCTGACCCGGGAATTGATCCGGATGCGCTCTGTGTTGATTTGGGGATAGGCGGAGTACCAGAACAGGGTCGGCACCTGCTGGCGCCGCGCCCAGCGCTTGAAACGATCGCCGTCGCGGGCGCCGTCCAGGAACAGCCATCGTGTGCGTGGATAGCCCACGGTGTTGCTCCACACGCCGGTCAGGCCAGCGGACGCCTTGGCGATGAAGTCCTCAAGATAGCTTTCCCAGCTGCCGCCGTAGTTGGAGAAGAACATCAATCGGTTGGAGCCGGGCAGCAGTATCCAGCGGGCGAAATGGATGGTGTTGATGGTGTTGAGGAAGCCTGGCTTGAATACCTTCTGGGCAGCTATCGAGATCAGGTAGAAAGAAAACCTGAGCGCCAGCCGCCGCAGAATGCCGGCCTTCATCGTCGAAATCGCAGTCAGATGGTTTTGTGCCGCGTGGCCCTCCTTGACGAGTATCGCGTTCAATTCAGATATGCCGATCGATGTGCTTTCCGGCCGATCCCTGTCCTCGCGGCGTCGCAGCGCCAGCAAGCACGAAAACGCCAGCAGCGCCGCTGCCACCAACACTCCGAGTCCCGACAACAGAAGTGAGGTGATTGCTACGGCTATGGCGGTGAAGGAGATTTCCTGGGAACTGATGTCGATAGATCTGCCGAACACCACACCGTAGGCCATGTACCAGCAAGCAGCCCAGATGATCGCCACCGTGACGAAGACCGGCGGTACCAGCAACGTCGTCATCAGGGCACGGCCCCAATGACCCGGCGGCTTTTCCAGCAGGCTCTCGGCCGGCTCGAACGCCCAGGCAAACGTCTCTAATGACTGGACATGCTGGCGAACTTCAGCGAGCACGGCAGGAGCGTTGCCGGCGCCTTTGCGTGGCCGCTCGACGATGTCGCGCACGGCTTCGAAAAGCTGCTGCTCGGCCTTGATACGCTGGACCGAGTGCCCCGGCGTGCCCGAAAACACCAGTCCGGCATTGCTGCCGAAGGACGGCGATATGTCGACATTGTGCTTGCGCAGGAAATCGTTCAATGCGCCGCCATCGCGCAGATCGCAGACATCCTTGAAGATCGGCCGTAGCCGGTGCCCGATGGCGTGCGTGACCGCATCGATGACATCGTCGATGCTGCCGTCACCGGAAATCTCGAGAACCAGAGCTCCTTTTTCCTGACCGGAATCAGCGCCGATCTCGCCGGTGCCGACCACGGTCAGGCTGGTGAAGTGGACGGTGCCGGCAATGTCGAGCGCGGTGCGGATATCTTCGACGGCCGGGTTGCCGAGGCTGGCAACCTTGTCGCGGACAGCATCCAGCGACGCGGATCGGGTGACCGGGCAGACCACCGTCACCATAGACTGCGTTACGGTGCGGCAGAGTTCTGCCCGTTCGAAATCGACCTTGAGGGTTTCGGGATAGGCGCCGATGCGGGTCATCCGCCCGGCCTTGCCGGGCATGCGGCGCACGCCCTGCTTCTGGAACAGGGCGCGCAGGCTTTCGCCGATCTGGATCCTGGCAATCTCGGCGCCGATGCACTGATGAATGCCGTGGCCGAACACCATGTAGTCGCGATGCGGGCGCGATGTGTCGAACTGGTCCGGGTTCTGCACGGCGTCGGCATCGAACATCGCCGACAGCGTCGCCGGCATCACCACCGTGCCGGCCTTCACCAGGCGCTCGCGGCGCGTACCCTTGCCGATGATCGCGTCGCGGGCCGTGTAGCGCCAGGGGCCGACCCAGATCGGCTTGAAGCGCATGGCTTCAAGGACGGCCCTGTCGAGCTTGGCGGTATCGTTTTCGGCCAATGCGGCATCGATAGCCTGCCTTGCGTCGGGCCGCGACAGGATCACGTCGAGGCAATTGCCGGCGGCCAGCACATTGGTCGGGACGAAGCCGGCGATCATGCCCAGCATGATCGAATTGAGGTCGTCCCGCGACAGGCGGCCCTGATCCATCTGGACAACCAGCCTCGCCAGCGGTTGCTCGGCCTTCAAGCCCCGGTCCCTAGCCGACTGGATGGAGCGATCGATGACTTTGAGAAGACGGTCGCCCGCCACCACTGCGAGTTCGCGCATGACGGGGCTCGCCGTCGGGTCCGAAAAGAACAGCGCACTCAGCGCGATCGCCCAGTCGGCGAATTCGGATTCATCGTCGATCTCGACGCCGAAATAATCTCGACAGATATGCACCGGGACGATCTTCATCAACCTGGAGATCGCATCGAAGCCGGGGCTGGCGCGCGTCATGATCTCTTGCGAATGACGCGCCGCGATCGGCCTGACGGCGGCTTCGACCTCGGCCGGCGGGAATGCACTCAGCACCGACGATTTCATGCGCCGGTAGTCGGCGCCGTCCTGCATGCCGAGGATGAAGTTGGATCCCCGGGCAAGCTCGGTCATTTCCGGGCCGTATGGGGTCTGGAATTCGTCGCCGCGCTCCAATATGTCGCGGACATCGGCGTTCTTGGTGACCACGAGAACACCGAAGAGCTTGCCGGTCGGCCGGAAACGCCGCAACAAGGAAAGCGCCCAGCGGGGGTCTTCGGCCAGAGACCCGACGATGCGCGCAATCAGCCCTGTCTTCCGGATCCGGCCGAGATCGAAGGGCGGCATTTCCGACAGCGGGCGCTGGTTTTTCTGGGCCGCGCGAATAGCGTCGAAATACTTCAGTTCGGTCATGCGCGTTCAAGCCCCCCGGCTATCCACGTTATTGCGATGCCGGCCGTTCAACGCCTAGGTTTGCATCGGTTGCACGTATGTGAATCTTTTCACAGTTGGTCCATGTTCCAGCCAGCATTGACGCCATGTTCATTTGGCCAGTCGGAAATTGGCGACGAGGATCTCGTTCGCGGCCTTGTCGGTGAACGGTATCCAGCGCACACGCTGTTCTGAAAAATCGGGATGCCGGGTGGTGAAAATGGTCATCTCGCGCCGCGCCTGTTCCGGCCGGCCGCTTCGCATCAGCGCGCCGATCTTCAGGAACCTGGAATAGAAATAGCCGGGAGACAGGTTGAGCGAGCGGTCAGCGGCAGCGATAGCCGCCGGCCAGTTCTCGACCAGACAATAGGCCGCCGTCAGTTCCCCCAGATTGTGGAAGCGGTAGAGGTCGAACGGGCTCAATCGCTCGGTATCGAGAAAGAACGGTATCGCGGTCGCGGCATTGCCGAGCAGCAGCTGGGCGCTGCCCATGGCCGAGCGCGCGAAGGCAAAGCTCGGATTGATGTGGATCGCTTCCTCGAGATGGTCGACGGCCGACCGCGGTTCGCCGCGCATGATGTCGACGGCGCCGAGATGGGCGTGCGGGCGCGCATCCAGGCTGTCCACCAGCAACGTCTTGCGGGCAAACTGCTCGACCTTGTTCAAATCGTCGCTGTCGCCGAAACGCAGCCATGCCCGCCAGAAATACCACCACGCCAGTTCGTTGAGCACGGCGCTCGAGTTGGCGTCCTCGCGGTAGGCCTTCTGGAAGAACTCGAGTGCGGTTTCGGTGTCGCCGCGGGTGCGCCGGTTCATGTGCCAGCGGCCCCGTCGCACCAGTTGCCAGGTCTCCAGGCTTTCCCAGGGAACCTGGAAGGTGCGTGCCTGTTCCGCCCGGTCGACCTCCTTGTCGAGGATCGAAACGATCTCAGCGCCGATCTGGTCGCGCAGGTTAAAGATGTCGACCAGATCGCGATCGAAGCGCTGCGACCACACCAGCCGCCCGTTGGACGCGTCGGCCAGCGAGGTGTTGAGGCGGATCTGGCCACCATTGCGCATCAGCGTGCCGCTGACGATGTAGCGCGCGCCGAGCGCGTTGCCGATCACCCGCGTGCCCAGCGTGTCGTCGCGGAACTGGAAGCTGGAGCCCTTGGCGATGACCGAGAGCCATCTGGTGTTGGAAAGACCATAGATGATGTCCTCGGCGATGCCGTCGGCCATGTAGCCGATGTCATGCTCGCCGCCATCGGCGTGGAAGGGCAGGACGGCGATCGCCGGCGGCCCCTTGGACGACAGCTTCTGCTGCGCATTGGCCTGGGGAATGGCGGCGAACGACGCCGCCGGCGAGGATCCGTTGCCACTGCGGCCGGCGATCAGAACGCGCACCGGCAAGGCGATGTTCTTCAGCATGAATTCGCCGAGATCGGTGAATTCGGCCGCCGTCTTGTCCTTCACATGGTGCCAGGTCGTCTCCGAAACGGCGAGACCGTCGCCCGGCGCGAATTCCTGGATTCTCGCGGCGATGTTGACGTCGTCGCCGTAGAGGCGTCCACCACGCACGATGACGTCGCCGGTGTTGATGCCGGCCCGAAACGGCATGCGCATGTCGTCGGCAACCTCGGCGTTGAGGGCGACGATGCGGCCCTGGAAATCAAAGGCCGCGCGCAACGCCTCGATCGGATTGCCGAACTCGGCCATGATGCTGTCGCCGGCGTCGCCGAACGTGCGGCCGCCAAATGTGCCACAGCTGTCGGCGATGATGTCGCGCCGTTCCTCGAATGCCGCGACAGCAGACTCGTCGTCGATGCCCATCAGCCGGGAGAACCCGACGGCATCGATAGAAATGATTGTCGCCAGCTGACGGGTGTAGTTCCGTACAGCCATGTTCGAGCCCCCGCTCCCTTTCTGGTTCTGGTCCAGCACAGGCGACGACCCGTTCCTGAAACACTTCGCCGCGCGCTGAGAGATGAAGATTCCGGCGGGGTTGGCGCGCCATGCCACCCCGCCAGGACCAGAAGTCTAGCAGGGTCTTGGGCAAAGCTCTACCACCATCGGGTTGTCCAGCGCGGGCCGTAGCAGCACTCATGGTTGGCCGGCGGTTGGCGCAAATATTGGCGTGCCGTCGCTCTGAGCGCGGCGATCCAGGGCTTCACGGAAGCTGCGCGATGTCAGCTCTCGGAACAAACTGTGCTGCCTGCGAGTTTCCGGTGCGGTTCATGCCAACGTGAAATGAGGGTAATCATGCGAAATCTTGTTCTGGCGACCGGTGTCGTCGTTCTTCTGGCCGGCTCGACGGCCTTTGCCGCGGATGACAGCCCACTGCCGCCGACGAATGCCCAGAAACTGTCGGCAATCATCGCCAAGGTCGAGCAGCGCGACGGCTTTCGCTATGTGAAGGAGGTCGACTGGGACAAGGAAGGGTACACCGTCACCTATTACACCGCCGACAAGGCGAAAGTCGAAATCACCTTCGATCCCGTGACCGCCGAACCGAAATAGCGCCGATACCGACACCGCTTCGGCAATTCCGTCCGCTGCGTTTTTTGCCTAGAATGGTGGCAGTTGTCGGACAACGGGGCGACCATGCTTTCTTCCAATCGAATTGCCAACTCGTTTGCGCTTGTCGTCGCACTTGCTGCCGGGGCGGTCTGCCTTGGTCCAGCGCGTGCCGACGGGCCGTCCTTCGACTGCCGCAAAGCCAGCCTGCCGGTGGAAAAGGCGATCTGTGCCGACCCGCAACTGTCGGCAATTGATGCCTCGGTCGCCAAGGCCTTTACGGGTTTCGAGCCAGCCTTTGGCCGCGACAAGCGCAAGATCGCCCGTGCGCTCATCACTGACAGGAACGCCTGCGGGCAGGATGCCGCCTGCATCGTCAGCGCCCAGAACAATGCGCTGCAGACCTACGGCAATGCGCCGTCCTGGGTGCAGGATTACAACATCGCCCTGATCGGCAAGAAGGCGCTCGACACCGCGGCCCGCCATCCGGGCAGCCCCGACCAGCCCCTGCCCTCGTCGATCGGCCAATGCGCCTTGACCCACATCACCGCGCTGACGACGCGGCTCGGCGACGACCCGCTGGAAACCGCCGGCCCTGAAGCCGGCAGCCTGGCGCGGTTCAGCAATGGCGGCGCCGGGGTTTCCTACGAGCGGGAGCCTGGCCTTGCCAGTTCGAAAGCCGGCGATCCTGTCGTCATGTGCCTGATATCGATCCCGAGGGATTGTCCGCAGGGCGACGAGCGCGGGCGGGTCTATTACGGCGTCGACCTCACGATAAAAGGCACATGGGTTTTGCCGGATTCACAACATCTATGCGGCGGCGCCTGAAGATTTGCCGCAAAGCACTGCTGGATGCACTCTTGCGCCGATCCGCCTTTGATGGCTGAGTGCGCGTAACAGTTGCAGGGCACGGGGGTGCATGGCCATGGTTAAGCATGTTTTGAAGCGCATCCTGATGATGCTTGCCGGCTATTTCGTTTCGGTGCTGATCGGATTGTTCGCGGTCGTGGCGATATATTGCGCACTCGCCGTATTGCCCAACGCGCCGGACTATTTCGGCGCCATGCAATTTTCGCCCATTGTCGTGCTGCTGTGGCCGCCGCTCGGCATGGTCGTCTATTTCCTGACGATCGTGCTGACCGGCCTGCAGACGCTGATCTTCGCGCTGCTCGCCGAATTCTTTGCCCTGCGCAATTTCCTGGTGCACATGCTGTTTGGCGCCGCTGCCGCTGCAGCCGGCTTCTTCCTGGTCTGGCCGGCCGCGGAAGAGGATGCCGGACGCTGGGCCGATATCGGCATCATCGCCGCCGCCGGCCTCGTAGCCGGTCTGGTCTATTGGCTGATCGCGGGCCGCGACGCCGGCTTCCGGCGTCCGCTCATCCAGCGCTGATCGCAGGAAACGGGTGACCGTCTATCGGCCAAAAATCTAATAAAACCAGAGAGACAAAGTGAGTTCCTCGTTTCGTTGAACGAGGAACTCCGCTGGTTCAGCTCGTCGGCGAACGCACCGCTTCGGTCGCGTCCAGCGCCTGCATCAGCCGCGTGTCGCGGTCGTAGACGTCGTTGAAATATTCGACTTTGCCGGACAGGTCCGGCCAGGCAGTGAAGTAGGAGACATAGACGGGAATCGTGCGTGTCACGTCTTCGCTGGCATGGCCGTGCTTGAGCTTTTCGGCGATGTCGTCGACCGAGACGCCGAGCACCGCCGCCGCCATCCCACGTGGATCCTGAAGGCGAATACAGCCATGGCTGAGCGCCCGCATATCGCGCTGGAAGAAGGATTTTTGCGGCGTGTCGTGCATGTAGATGGCGTGCTTGTTGGGGAACAGGATCTTCAGTTCGCCCAGCGCATTGGCTTCGCTCGGCTGCTGGCGCACGCTGTAGGGAATGTTGGCGCCGTAGGCGCCCCAATTGACCGAGGAAGAGGGAACCCGCCTGCCGCGCGAATCGGTCACCTCGTAGCCGGCACGGTCGAGATAGCCCGGATCGCCACGCAGCCTTGGCAGCATCTCGTTGACGATGATCGACTGCGGCACGCCCCAATAGGGATGGAAATCGACCTGCTTGATCTCCTTGAAGAAGAAGGCGGTCTGGTTGGTGGTCCGGCCGATGACGACGCGGGTCTTCAGCTTCTCCTCGCCATTGTCGATATAGCTGGCGGTGAAGGCGGGCTGGTTGATGAAGACCCGCGGGCTGCCGAGATCGGACGGCATCCAGCGCAATTCTTCCAGCGCGACCTGCACCTTCTGCAGCCTGTCGGCCTTGGACGTGCCGGCGAGCGAGGCGACGGTGCGCGGGCCGATGACCCCGTCGCCCTTCATGCCGGCCTTCACCTGCACGGCCTTGATGATCGGAACCAGTTCGGGAACATAGACATCGCTGGTGCCGAGACGAGACAGGATCTCGCCATAGGCGCCGCCCATCTCGTCGTCGAGATTGCGCGCGATCAGCGTCAGCAGCTTCGGCAGTTCGGCGCTGGTCTCGCCGGGCTTCAGCAACAGCTTGGGATCGACGACGATTTCGTTTTCGGCGCTCGCCTGCAGCGATTCAAGTTCGACGCGCAGCGCCTGATATTCCGCGTTCTGCGGGTGCCGCGATTCGAGGTAGGTGCGCACTTCCTGGGTGTGGGCCAGCGTCTTGAGCGCGCCTTCCATGTCGACCGGCTTCGGCGGAAATTCATAGTAGCCGGTGATGCGATTGGGATCGACGCGCCCGCTCTGGGCGTCACGGGCATAGCGCAGTACGCGCGCCGACAGCGCCATCTCGAAGCGGACGAGTTCCTTCAGACGGGCGTCGGCATCGACTGCCGATGCGTTGGCTGCCGGCACCTCGACCGTGTAGTCGGCCGACGTGAGACCATAGCTTGCGGCTTCGCCAAGCACCTGCACCGCATCCTGGGCGCGGGCATTGGGATTGCCCTCGTTCACCCAGATGAAATCAGGATTGGCAGAGTAATAGGCAATCAGTGCCTTGGCGATATCGGGCTCGGCATAGAGTTCATAGTCACTGAGGCCTGCAACGGCTTCGCGGAAGGCAGTGCTGGTCGCCGACGGCACAAAGGCGGCGTCTTCAGCTGTTGCCACCTGGGGAGGTGCTGCCACCAACGCGGCAAAGTCGACGCGCACCAGCCGGTCGGCCTTGTAGGTGTAGTAGGACGGGCTGCTGATCCTCGTGCCGCCGCCGCCCGATACGGCGGGCTTCGGCTTGCGCTTTGGCGGCGGCGGGAATTCGCCTTGCGGCCTGTGCTTGACGCCACCGCCGAACAGCATGTCGAACAGGCCTTGCGCGCTTGCCTGCGGCACACCGAAGGCCAGTGCTGCCGCCACTGCAAGCGGCATCACGGTGGCTTTATTTCCGAGGAATTTCATTAATCACCCGCTCCGGCTGCAAGCCGGCTCCCGTTCCGCGCCGCTAGACGATCTTGCCAACCGCATGGCGGATGTAAGGCGCTACTATACCGATTCATACCGATTTCGTTAAGCTTCCATAAATTTCCGCAGGCCTGTTGCAGAACGGTTTCACAACATCGTGACGTCTGGAGCGGCGTTGCCGCTCCAGACCGGTCAAAGCGGCTGCTGCTTCAGGCGTTGGCGCCACCGTCGATGGTGAGCGCGGCGCCGGTGACGAAGCGCCCTTCCGGACCGGCGAGCCAGGCAACCATGCCGGCGATCTCGTCAGCCTTGCCGAAGCGGGGCGTCGCCATCTTCCGCCGCTGGTGTTCGGCATGCGGGCCTTGGGCCGGGTTCATGTCGGTGTCGGTCGAACCGGGATGAACGACGTTGGCGGTGATGCCGCGCGGACCGAGGTCTCGCGCCAGCGCCTTGGTCAGGCCGACCAGCGCAGCCTTGCTGGTCGAATAGGCGCTGAGGCTGGTGTCGGTGACGCGCTCGGCCAGATTGCTGCCGATCGAAATGATGCGGCCGCCCTCGCCCATGTGAGCCGCTGCCGCCTTCGAGGCCACGAACGGCGCTCTCAGATTGACCTCAATGGTCTCGTCAAAGTCGGCCAGCGACATCTGTTCGATGGGCGCCGCGCGCCAGATGCCGGCGCTGTTGACCAGGATGTCGAGCCGGCCGAAGGCATTCACCGCCTCGGTGACCGAATTTTCGATGGCGGCAGCGTCGCGATTGTCGGCTTGGATGGCGATCGCGCGACCACCTGCCGCTATAATCTCGGCGACGACAGCTTGGGCCGGCGCCGCACTGTTGACATAGGTGATGGCGACGTCGGCGCCATCGGCCGCGAGCCGCTTGGCAATCGCAGCACCAATGCCGCGGCTGCCGCCGGTGACGAGTGCTGCCTTGCCGTTCAATCCGTTCGCTGACACGTCATGCTCCTTTTATATAACGATCGATACATAAATCTGGCAACCTTGCCTGGCGACGTCAAGTGAATTATGTATCGGTCAACACAGAAAAGATCGTCATGCCGGAAAGAGGCCGTCCCCGCACCTTCGATCGAACCGCCGCCTTGCGGCAGGCGATGGAGCTGTTCTGGGCCAAAGGCTATGAGGGCACCTCGATCGCCGACCTGACCGCGGCGATGGGGATCAGCTCGCCCAGCCTCTATGCCGCCTTCGGCAGCAAGGAGGCGCTGTTTCTGGAAGCGACCGAGTATTACACCCGCAACGAAGGCACCGAGATCTGGAGCGCGCTGGACGAAGCGCCGACGGCATGCCAGGCGATCGAGAATTTCCTGCGCCAGACGGCAAAAGCGTACTCTCAGGACGACCGCCCGCAGGGCTGTCTCATCGCGCTGGGCGCACTGCACCAGGATTCAAGCAGCGGCGCGATCTGCGATGATTTGCGCCGCCGCCGCGCCGAAAACCACACCCTCTTGCTGAGACGGCTGGAACGCGGTGTGGCGGAAGGCGAATTGCCGGCGGGCTTCGACAGCAACGCGGCGGCGACCTTCTATGCGACGGTCCAGCACGGCATGTCGATCCAGGCCCGCGACGGCGCCTCGTGCGACGCGCTGATGGCCACAGTGGCCGGAGCGATGGCGGCGTGGCAGGGGCTGGTCGGAACAGCGTGACAAAGCGCGGAGCTTGTGCTGGAAATCCAGTCGGCGGCGAAATGCGCCGGGAGGGATCATCCGTGAAAAAAGGGTATCGCGAGTTGCTCGACGAGGCCAATGCCGAGATCGAGGTGGTCTCGCCCGAGGAAGCGGCCGGGCTGCTCGACGACGAGGACACCATCTTCGTCGACCTGCGCGATCCACGCGAGATCGAGCGGGACGGCCAGATCCCCGGCGCCAAACATGTCACTCGCGGCATGCTGGAATTCTGGATCGATCCCGAAAGCCCTTACCACAAGCCGTTCTTTGCCTCGGGCAAAAGCTTCGTCTTCTTTTGCGCCGGCGGCTGGCGCTCGGCGCTGGCCACCAAGACGGCGCAGGATATGGGGCTGTCGCCGGTCAAGCACATCCTTGGCGGCTATACCGCCTGGAAGGCGGCCGGATTGCCCGTCCAGCCGGGCGGCAAGAAGAAGGGCTAGTTTCACCGCTCCGGCGTTGTCGGAGTCGACAATACACCATTGGAATCAATGCAGTATCGGCTCGCGCTCGTTTTTGACAAAGGTGACGGCGCGTTCGACAACACCTTTGTCGGCGAGAATGCGACGGTGGCCGAGCCCATCGGCCCAGTGCAGCCGCACATGGCTGCCGGCGCCGGCATAACGTGTGGCATGATCGGCGGGGACTTCGCGGTCGTCCGGCGCGTGGATGACCAGCGTCGGCACCGGCGCTTCGGCCAGCTGGCGATCGCCGGTGAATTCGTGCAGCGGCCGGCCCGACAACCTTTTCACCTGATCGGCCATGGAAACCTGCGAACGCGGGCCGACGTTGAGCATGCGGCTGAAGTCGGCGAAGATCGCCGGCAGGGAACTTGGCGCGGCCACCAGCACCAGCCGCTCGGCCGCCACTGGGTGGATACCCCTGATCGAACCGGCAATGGCATTGGCGGCGACGGCGCCACCGAAGGAATGGCCGACGATCGCCTTGAACGGACCGAACCATTCGCTGGCGACCCTGACCGCCTCGACCGCATTGACCATGTTGAGATGCCGGCCCAGCGACTGGCCATGGCCCGGCAGGTCGAGCGAGGCGACCCGGTAGCCCGCATCGCGAAAACCTTCGATCAGAGCGCGCATATATTCCGTGCGCGAACGCCAGCCATGGACGACCAGCACCGTGCCGGCGGACGCCCTGCCCGGCTCGGGCCGGAATTCGTGCACCATGACGCAGCCGGCCTTGGTCGGCAGCCGATGATGGCGCGCCTCGGCCATGAAGCCGGCGGCGCGGTCGACCGCACGCCGCTCGCCGTCACTGAGCGCCTTCACGCTCGGCGTGCGGCAGAACAGTTCGAAGGCGGCGCGCCCGCTCAGGCGGGGCGCCACATGCTCGGCGGCGCGGAACACGCCCCGGATGACCTTCAGTCCAAATGATGCCATAGTGGCGATCCATCCATTCCGTTCAAGCATGAACATAATAGTTCAAACATGAACATTAAACAAGAGCTGCCCTGGGACAACCCGCGCTTTCGCAACTGGGTCGCGGTGGCGCGCGCCTGCCATGTGCTGGAGCGTGCGCTGGCGGTAAAGCTGGCGCCGCTGGATCTCAAGCCGGCGCAGCTCGACGTGCTGATGAACCTCTATCGCCATCCCGGCATGTCGCAGCACGATCTCGCCCGCAAACTGCTGGTCGGCCGCTCCAACATCACCATGCTGTTGCCGCAGCTCGAGGCGCGCGGCCTGCTGCGCCGCGAAGGCGACGAGAAGGACAAGCGCGTGCTGCGGCTGACGCTTACCGAGGCCGGCACGGAGCTTTTGATGAAGGCGCTGAAGGTGCATATGGCGCTGATCGAAAAGGCGATGAGCCAGTCGACAGCGGAACAGTGCGACATGATCGGCGAACAGATGCGCAAGATCTATGACGTGCTGAAGGATACCTGAGCCGTTCGATCCACGCGCCTCCCACCTCACCACATCGTCTTCTTCGCCCGCTCCGGCCATTCCTTATCGTAAGTACCGGCATCGATATTCTTGCGGCTGGTGACTTCCAGGATTGTTCCGGGTGTCGGCAGCGATTTCGGGTCGACGTGCTTTGCCGGATTCCACAGCTCCGAGCGAACGATGGCGCGGGCGCACTGGAAATAGACCGAATCGACATCGACCACGGTGACCGAGCGCGCCGGCTTGCCTTCGACGGCGAAGGAGGCGCAAAGCGCGGCGTCGGTGGTGATGCGGGCGCGGCCATTGACGCGCAGCGTCGTGCCCGAACCCGGCACAAGAAACAGCAGCCCGACGCGCGGATCGCGGATGATGTTCTTCAGCGAATCGGCGCGGTTGTTGCCGCGCCTGTCCGGCATCATCAGCGTTCTCGGGTCATGCATGCGCACAAAGCCGGCGAGATCGCCGCGCGGCGAACAGTCCAGCCCTTCCGGCCCGCTCGTTGCCAGGGCGACAAAAGGCGAGGCTTCGATGAAGGCGGCATATTCGGGAATGACGTGGTCGAGTTCCTTGACCGTCGACGCTTCGCCGGGCAGGCCGTAGAGGGCTTCGAGCTGTTCGACCGTGGTGATGTCAGACATTTTCCCGTCTCCGAACCTTTGCCGGCGTTACCCCCAGTCAATGACGTTTTGCCGACAGTGCCGAACTAGCGGTCGCGGCTCAGTCCCTTCTCCTGGAGCTCGGCGAGATAGGCATTCCAGCGCGCGTCCTTTTCGTGGCCAAGCGTGTGCAGGTAATTCCAGGTGAAGATGCCGGTGTCGTGAAAATCGTCGAAGGTGATGCGCACGGCGTAGTTGCCGACCGGCTCGATCTTCAGGATAGCAACGTTACGCTTGCCGGGAACCGTCACCCGCTGGTCCGGCGAATGGCCCTGCACCTCGGCCGAGGGCGAAGCGACGCGCAGCAATTCGGCCGGCAGTTCGAACGGCCGATGATCGGGAAAGGTGACGGACAGCAGTTTTCTGTCCTTCGAGACCCTGAGTTCCTTCGGCGCCGTCATTGTTCTGCATCCCGCATCGCTCCGCCCTTCCCTACGCTGCTTCGCGCGAGCGGAAAAGGCCATTTGAACCCGGCCGACATCGGATGTCGGCCAGGGAATGTCACCAAAGATCGAGAGCGGCTATCTTGAATGGCGGGTTGGATCGTATCACATAGCCGTATATAACGGCACCACTCGCAGCATTGGAAACGCTTGAACGCATGGACATGATCGATCCCTTCGGTCGCACGATCAGCTACTTGCGCGTGTCGGTCACCGACCGCTGCGATTTCCGCTGCACCTATTGCATGGCCGAGGACATGGCGTTCCTGCCCAAGAAGGACCTGCTGTCGCTCGAGGAACTCGACCGGCTCTGCACCGTCTTCATCGAAAAGGGCGTGCGCAAACTGCGCCTCACCGGCGGCGAGCCGCTGGTGCGCAAGAACATCATGCATCTGGTGCGCCAGCTGTCGCGGCACTTGAAGAGCGGCGCGCTGGAAGAGTTGACGCTGACCACCAATGGCTCGCAGCTGTCGCGCTTTGCCGCCGAGCTTGCCGATTGCGGTGTCGAGCGCATCAATGTCTCGCTCGACACGCTCGATGCCGACAAGTTCCACGCCATCACCCGCTGGGGCCATCTCGGCAAGGTCATGCAAGGCATCGATGCCGCGCAGGCGGCGGGGCTGAAGGTGAAGCTCAACGCCGTTGCGCTGAAGGACTTCAACGACGTCGAGCTGCCGGAGATGATGCGCTGGGCGCATGGCCGCGGCATGGACTTGACCGTCATCGAAACCATGCCGATGGGCGAGATCGACGCCGACCGCACCGATCAGTATCTGCCGCTGTCGCTGCTGCGCGCTTCGCTCGAGCGCCAGTTCACGCTGAGCGACATCCCCTACAAGACCGGCGGTCCGGCCCGCTACGTCCATGTCGCAGAGACCGGCGGCAGGCTGGGCTTCATCACGCCGATGACGCATAATTTCTGCGAAAGCTGCAACCGCGTGCGGCTGACCTGCACCGGCACGCTCTATATGTGCCTGGGTCAGGAGGATGCCGCCGACCTGCGCGCGCCGTTGCGTGCCTCCGAAGGCAACGAGCTGGTCGCTGCTGCCATCGACGAAGCGATCGGCCGCAAGCCGAAGGGCCATGATTTCATCATCGACCGCCGCACCAGCCGCCCCTCGGTATCCAGGCATATGAGCGTCACCGGCGGCTGATTTTTCCGAGATTTGGTGCAAGGAGTGTCTCCCATTGTTGGCTGGAGACATCGAATGAAGCGTCTTTCCATTGGATTGGCAGTTGCACTGATCGCGGCAGGCAGCGCCAATGCAGCGCCGTTCACCTACACCAATGCGCGCTTCGGCACGGTCTGCACCTTTCCCGACGACATCTTCACCGATCGCCAGCCCGAGCCGTACAATCGCGACGGACAGCAATGGCTCAGCGCCGACGGCGCCAGCCTGATCTGCTCCGGTATTTTCAACGTCAGTGACGACACCCCAAAGAGCTTCGTCGCCGAGGAGAAGGCAATCAAGGAAGCGGGCTACCAGATCAGCTACAGCAAGACCGGCAAGAACTGGGCGGTGCTGCCGGGACTGAAGGATGGCAAGATCTTTTACGAACGGCGCCTGTTCGGCAAGGACGGCGTCATCCGCACCGTGCGGATCGACTATCCGCCGGCCGTTAAAGCGAAATACGATCCGCTGGTCGGCGCCATCGCCGGCAGCCTCAAAGGACCGTGAGCTTTTCGGACACACACCAGAAAAAGTCTCATGCGCATATAGCTGGCGGATTTACCGCAAGCGCGTTCGAGCCTAGATTCCTGGACATAGCGGCTCGTCGCTCGGTTTGGGGGAATACGACATGCGCACATTCTTACTTTCTCTTGCAATGCTTGGGTTTGCCGCCGCGCCGGCAGCAGCACAGTCCATCGGTGGCAGCTACACCGTCGCGGGCACCAATTTCGACGGCTCGAAATATGGCGGCGAAGCCACCATCACGCTGACCAGCGAGACCACCTGCACCATCCATTGGGAGACGGGCGGATCATCGTCGGACGGCATCTGCATGCGCAACGACGATGCCTTCTCCGCCGGCTATGTCATGGGCAAGGAAATCGGTCTCGTCGTCTACAAGGTAGAGGATGACGGCTCGCTGCACGGCCTGTGGACCATCGCCGGTAAGAACGGCAGCGGCACCGAGGTGCTGACGCCGAAATAAGGCTGCCGGTCATCCGGCCAGCCCTCTCAGGGATTTCTAGGGGCCACGGGTGAGCATCCGTGGCCTATTTCTTTGACGTTGCTGTCTTGCCGCCGGCTGCTACAGGCTTGAGCGGTTCACCGTTTCGCCGAAACGTCGAACCGCTTTGTTCTTTGTTTTCACGCAATTCCGGACGGAAAACAGTTTCACACTTTTCCTGGAATTGCTCTTGCAAACCGGTAACGCCCTTGCCTCTTTCCCCAAACATTCGCGGCGCGCTGTGCATGATGGTGGCCATGATCGGCTTCACCCTCAACGACGCCATTACCAAGTTCTCGTCGGAATCGATGAACATGGCGCAAGTCATGCTGGTGCGCGGCGCCTTTGCGTCGCTGCTCGTCGGCCTGCTCGCCTGGCAGCAAGGCGCGCTCGCACGGCCGGGCTCGATGCTGCAGCCGCTGGTGGCATTGCGCGTGATCGCCGAGGCCGGCGCCACCGTCGCCTTCCTTGTCGCATTGGCGCATCTGCCGATCGCCAATGTCTCCGCGGTGCTGCAGGCGCTGCCGCTGGCGGTGACGATGGGGGCGGCACTCGTATTCAGCGAAGCGGTCGGCTGGCGGCGCTGGCTGGCGATCGCCGTCGGCTTCGGCGGCGTGCTGATCATCGTGCGACCAGGCTTCGAAGGCTTCAGCGTCTATTCGCTGTACGCACTCGTCAGCGTCGCCTGTTGCGCAGTACGTGACCTCGCCACCAAGCGCATCCCGAGGGCTATCCCGACCTTGCTGGTGTCGACGGCAACGGCAATCGCCATGACCATCGTTGGCGCCGTGCTGCTGTCGCCGATGGGTGGCTGGACGCCGATGTCCGGCAAAGGCACGGCACTGTTGGCATTGGCGGCGGTGCTGGTGCTGATCGGCTACCAGTTCATCATCATGGCAATGCGGGCCGGCGACATCTCCTTCATTGCGCCATTCCGCTACACCGCCCTCTTTTGGTCGATGCTGCTTGGCCTCATCATCTTCGGCGATGTTCCCGACCTGCCGATGATCTTCGGCTCCGCCATCATCATCGGCTCCGGCCTCTACGCGCTCTATCGCGAGCGGGTCGCCGGCCGGCAAAAACCCGCAGCCGAAAGCGCTGGACCCGACATGGCGCCGGACGGCATATAGTTTGGCCATGAGCCAAGACATTGCAGGAATTATCCTCGCCGGAGGCCTGTCACGGCGCATGGGCGGCGGCGACAAGACTTTGCTGGGGCTTGGCGGGCGTCCGCTTCTCGACCATGTCGTTGCCCGCCTGGCGCCGCAGGTCGGATCGCTGGCGGTCAGCGCCAATGGTGACCCGGCGCGCTTCGCCGCGGCCGGTCTTCCGGTTCTCGCCGATACGGTCGAAGGCTATGCCGGACCGCTTGCCGGAATCCTCACCGGCCTCGAATGGGCGGCAGCGAATACCGCTTTCAAGGCATTGGCGACGGCCGCCGGCGACACGCCGTTCCTGCCGGTGGATCTGGTGGCAAAGCTGGCCGCTGCCGCGACCAGTCGGCCGGGCTCGATGGCGGTTGCCAGTTCCGGCGGCCGGCAGCATCCGACCTTCGCGCTGTGGCCGCTCGGGCTGCGTGAGGCCTTGCGTCATTTCCTGATCGACGAGGACAACAGGCGCGTCTCCGCCTTCATCGAGCGGCACGACTGTGTCGAAGTGGAATTTCCGTTGCTGACCCACGGCAGTGACGAGATCGACCCGTTCTTCAACATCAACACACCGCACGACCTTGCGGTGGCCGAGCGTCTGTTGCAGAGCATCGGCCCATGAACATCTTCGGCATCACCGGCTGGAAGAATTCCGGCAAGACCACACTGACCGAGAAGCTGGTCACAGAGCTCGTCCGGCGCGGCTGGACAGTGTCGACGGTCAAACACGCCCATCATGAGTTCGACATCGACAAGCCTGGCGCCGACAGCTTTCGTCACCGCCAGGCGGGCGCCACCGAAGTCGCGGTGGTGTCGGGCAAACGCTGGGCGCTGATGCATGAATTGCGCGGTGAGGACGAGCCGACGCTGGAGACGGTCCTGTCGCGGTTGGCCCCGTGCGACATCGTGCTGGTCGAAGGCTACAAGCGCGAGGCGCACAAAAAGATCGAGACCCGGCGGCGGGAGGCCAAGGACCGCTCGCCGCTGTCGGCGAACGACGGACATATCGTGGCGATTGCCGCCGACTTCGCGGTTACCGGCGAAAGCCTGCCTGTGTTCGATCTCGACGACACGGGAGGGATAGCCGACTTCATCGAGAGCATGACCGGCCTCAAACCTTGAGGCCCCTGCCCTCGCCCGGGTCAGCCGCCCTCTTCCGCCGTTGCATTGTCTAAGCGCGTCGCGCCTGAACGGCCTCATGCGACGCGCTTCAGGTTGTTTTATTTATGCATGTCGTCGTCCCAAAACCGCTGCGCACTTTTGGGCGACATGCATTAACCCGGCGTCGGCATTGGCTGGACCCGCAAATCCCGCAAGCAACGGTTTTACAGTTGCTTTTCTCCCGAAAACAGTGGGAGTATCGCGCCAGCGGGCGGTCAAAAGCACCGCCCCACAGAGCCGTTCCGGAACGACGGCCGGGAGCCATAAAGAGAGGACTATCATGCGTATTGCACTGCGTATCGCGCTCGCCGCATCGGCTGCGCTGCTGACGCTCGGCGTCGCCCAGGCTCAGGAAACGACCCTGAGAATCGGCACCGAAGGCGCCTACCCCCCATTCAACAACCTGACCTCGGACGGCCAGCTCGTGGGCTTCGACATCGACATCGCCAAGGCGCTCTGCGACGAGATGAAGGTCAAGTGCACCTTCGTCGCCCAGGATTGGGACGGCATCATTCCGGCTCTGCAGGCCGGCAAGTTCGACGCCATCGTCGCCTCGATGTCGATCACGCCGGAGCGCGCCGAGAAGGTCGACTTCACCCACAAATACTACAACACGCCGTCGGCGATCGCGGTACCCAAGGATTCGACCCTCAAGGGCGTGACCAAGGAAGACCTGGCCGGCAAGACCATCGGCGTCGCAACCACGACGACGCATTTCAATTACGCCTCGAAAACCTATACGGACAGCACGGTCAAGGGCTATCCGAGCAGCCCCGAAGAGCAGGCCGATCTCGCCAACGGGCGTCTCGACGCGATCGAGGACGATATCGTCGTGTTGCAGCAGTTCCTGGATTCGCCTGATGGCGCCTGCTGCAAGATTCTCGGCCAGCCCTCGCCGCAGCCGGTCGATATCTTTGGACCGGGCGCCGGCATCGCCGTGCGCAAGGGCGAGACGGATCTGGTCAACAAGTTGAACAGCGCCATCGACGCAATCCGCGCTAACGGAAAGTACAAGGAAATCAACGACAAGTACTTCAAGTTCGACGTCTTCGGCGCCGAGTCCTGAACGTCTGAAACAAGGCGGCAGGGGAAGTTTCCTCCTGCCGCCTTGGCCTGACAGAAGTGGAGACAAGACCCGTCAATGCCAAGCCAGAACATATGGATACTTCTCACTTGGGGACCCGATGGCTGGATTGACGATATTGCCTATGGCGCACTGGTCACCATTGCGCTCGCGCTGGCGACACTGCCGATCGGCCTGACGATCGGTTTTTTCGTCGCCTGGGCGAAACAATCCGAAGAGCCGTCGCTTCGCGTGGCTGCCAACATCTACACCACGGTGTTTCGCGGACTGCCGGAACTGGTGACGCTTTTCCTGTTCTTCTTCGGCATGCCGATCCTCTTGCAGTATGTCATCCGTCTGTTCAGGCCGGAAGCGACGGTCGATGTCGACAGCTTCCTCGCCGGCATGATCGTGCTGTCGCTTATCTTTTCGTCCTATTCCAGCGAAGTCTTCCTTTCGGCCTTTCGCGCCATTCCGAAGGGCCAGTATGAAGGCGGCTATGCCATCGGGCTGTCGAAATGGCAGACGATGCGCAAGGTGATCCTGCCGCAGCTGCTGCGCATCGCCTTCCCCGGCCTCGAGAATTGCTGGCTGAGCCTGCTCAAGGACACCGCCCTGGTGTCGGTCGTCAATCTGGCTGAAACCTTGCGCAACGCCGGCGTGGCGGCCCGTGTCACCAAACATTCCTTCCTGTTCTACAGCGTCGCGGCGATGGTGTTTCTCATCCTTGCCATCCTGTCGTCGATCGCCACCGGCTTCATCCTGCGTTCGCTCGGGCGGAGGGAGGCACGATGAGCGTCGTGACGCGCGCCGCCGTCGACATCGAGAAGCCACCACCACGGGCGCGGGGCTGGCCGCGAGCCCGTGTCGTCGGCTATGCACTGGTCGGCTTCTGGATCCTGTTCGGCATCGGCATCGCCGTCTATCTGGTTTACGCCTGGAATGGCGAGTTCTTCGCCAGATACGCGCCTGCCTATCTGCAGGGCTTGGGAACCACGCTTGCGCTGGTGGCCATCTCGATGGTGCTCGGCGCGCTCTTTTCGCTGCCCGTCACCTATGCCCGCATGTCGAAGAACCGCTATTTGTCCGTCCTGGCCTATTGCTACGTCTATTTCTTCCGCGGCACGCCACTGCTCGTCCAAGTCTATCTCGTCTATTACGGCCTGGGCTCATTCCGGGTGCAGCTCGAATCCGTCGGACTGTGGTGGTTCTTCCGCGACGCCTTCAATTGCGGTGTGTTTGCCTTCGCGCTCAACACCGCCGCCTACCAGGCCGAAATCCTGCGCGGCGCCATAGAAAGTGTTCCGAGAGGCCAATGGGAGGGCGCTGCTTCGCTCGGCCTTCACAAATTGCAGACGCTGCGCAAGGTCATCCTGCCGCAGGCGTTTATCGTGGCGCTCCGGCCCTACGGCAATGAACTCGTCTTGATGATCAAGGCCTCCGCCATCGTTGCCATCATCACCGTCTATGATTTGATGGGCAACGCGAAGCTCGCCTACGCCAAGTCCTTCGACTTCCAGGCCTATGTCTGGGTCGCCATCGTCTATCTGGTGATGGTCGAGATCCTGCGACATGGCGTCGAATGGATCGAGCGGCGGATCACCATTCATCTGATCCGCTGAGCGGTCGGCTGTACCAGTCGATCGGCTCATGCGCGTCTTGACGAATGGCGCGTAGAGCCTAGAGCTTTCCAAGACAATTCCGTTCCGTCTGAAGGGCAAACTCATGGCATCTGTGGCATTTCTCGGTCTTGGCGTGATGGGCTATCCCATGGCCGGGCACCTCAGGAACAAAGGCGGCCACGACGTCACCGTCTACAACCGCACCGCGGCGAAGGCGGAACAATGGGTGGCCCAGCATGGCGGCAAGTCTGCCGCGACGCCGGCGGACGCCGCAGAGGGCCAGGATTTCGTCTTCTCCTGCGTCGGCAATGACGACGATCTGCGCTCGGTGACGACCGGGGCCGATGGCGCCTTCGCCGCGATGAAAAAAGGCTCGGTCTTCATCGACAACACCACCGCTTCGGCCGAAGTCGCGCGCGAACTGGCCGACGCCGCTGAAAAGGCCGGCTTTTCCTTCCTCGACGCGCCGGTTTCCGGCGGGCAGGCGGGCGCCGAGAACGGCGTGCTGACGGTGATGGTCGGCGGCGAGCAGGCTGCCTTCGACAAGGCCAGCCCGGTCATCGACGCCTTTGCCCGGATGGTCGGGCTGATGGGTCCGTCGGGCGCCGGCCAGCTCACGAAAATGATCAATCAGATCACCATTGCCGGGCTGGTTCAGGGACTGGCCGAAGGCATCCATTTCGGCAAGAAGGCCGGGCTCGACATCGAGAAGGTCATCGAGGTGATTTCCAAGGGCGCTGCCGGGTCCTGGCAGATGGAGAACCGCCACAAGACGATGAATGCCGGTAAATATGATTTCGGCTTTGCCGTCGACTGGATGCGCAAGGATCTCGGCATCTGCCTCGATGAAGCCGACCGCAATGGCGCGAGACTGCCGGTGACCGCCCTTGTCGACCAGTTCTACAAGGATGTGCAGGCGATGGGCGGCAAGCGCTGGGACACCTCGTCCTTGCTGGCGCGCCTGGAAAAATAGGCGTTCGCAATGGCCGAGCTTTCGCCCCAATCGAGCGCCGATGAGATCGTCGCCCATTTGCGCTCGATCGGCTCGGAGGACAATCGCCGCGGTATGCTGCGCTACGGCATCAAGATCGAGCGCGCGCTCGGCATCTCGCATGGCATGCAGCGGCAGATCGCCAAAAAGATCAAGCGCAAACACGAGCGAGCTTTCGAACTTTGGCAGACCGGCATCATGGAGGCGCAATTCATCGCTTCCGTCACGGCCGACCCGAAGCGCTTCTCAGCCGCGGATGCACGACAATGGGCCGCATCCTTCGATTCCTGGGATATCGTCGACGGCGTCTCCGATCTCTTCGTCGACACGGACGCCTGGAAGGAGCTGATCGAAGAGTTCGCGGCGGACGAGCGCGAGTTCGTTCGACGCACGGCCTTTGCCATGATGGCGTGGTCCGTCGTGCACCGGAAGCAGGAGCCGGTGGCGACTTTCCTTGGCTTCCTGCCGATCATCGAAGCGCATGCCGCCGACAGCCGCAATTTCGTGAAGAAGGCGGTAAACTGGGCGCTTCGTTCGATCGGCAAGCGATCGTTGGAGATGCACGGCGCTGCCCTTGCCGTGGCCGAACGGCTGGCCCAGTCGACCGACAAGACGGCTCGCTGGATTGGCAAGGACGCCGTACGGGAACTCACCAATGCCAAGATCATCGAGCGGATCGCCGCCAGAAAAGGCTGACCTGGCAACCCGTTTGCCAACGCAACCTGGCCGCCGGCTCTCGCAGACATATGATGCGGCTCAAGCGTTGACGCAATTGGCCAGGACGTCTTTACTCGGCCTATGGCCAAACATCTCCAATCGACCCTCGCGCTTGCAGCCGCGTTGTTGACAGCCGGTACCTTCGACGCCTCAGCGCAAACCGCGCATATCTTTTGGAAGGATCTCCGCCCGGCGACGCAGGCGGTGGCCGAAGATGCCGGCCTGCCGATGATTGCGGCAAAACTGCCCGATCGTGGCGAGACATTGTCGCTCAACCTGCAGGACAAGACGGTACAATTAGCCGGCTATGCATTGCCGGTCGACCGTGATGGCGATCTCGTCTACCAGTTCCTGCTGGTGCCGTGGACAGGCGCTTGCAGCCACATGCCGACGCCGCCGCCCAACCAGATCGTGCTGGTGACGCCGGCCCGTCCCTACAAGATGTCGCAGGCCTATGAGTCGGTTGCCGTGACCGGCGCCTTGCGGCCCGGCTTGGAGAAGAGCCAGTTGTTCATTCTCGACGGCGTCAGCATCATCCAGTCCGGCTACACCGTACGCAAAGCCGATGTGGTGGCAGTCGACACGGTGCCGGACACGATCACGCTGCCGGTCAACTCGCCCTGGAGTTTCCTCAACAAAAAGAAAAACTAAGCGCCGCCTGCTTGTGCAGCGTCACCGCCCAGTCACGGACAACCGCGCTCAGGCCGCGTTGGCGCCGGATTCCTTGTCCAGCAGCATGTAGTCGAGCGGCATTTCGGTCGTGTACTTGATCTGCTCCATGGCGAAGGACGACGACACGTCGCGGATCTCGATCTTGGCGATCAGCCGCTTGTAGAAGGCGTCATAGGCGGCGATATCGGGCACCACGACGCGCAGGAGATAGTCGACGTCGCCGCTCATGCGGTAGAATTCGACAACTTCGGGAAATTCCTGGATGACTTCCGAGAAACGCCGCAGCCATTCATGGCTGTGCGAATTGGTGCGGATCGACACGAAGACGGTGACGCGCACATTGACCTTTTCGTGGTCGAGGATGGCGACGCGCCGCTTGATGACTCCCTCTTCCTCCAGCTTCTGGATGCGGCGCCAGCACGGCGTCGTCGACAGGCCGACTTTCTTGGCGACATCGGCAACCGCGAGCGTCGCGTCCTCCTGCAGGAGGCGGAGAATTTTTCTGTCGAGGCGATCCATTGAGGTGCTCCTGGTGCAGGCCGCGTTCCCTCGGGCGCGACGCGCTTTGGGAATAGATTGGCTATACTCCCTCTTATTTCGGCCTTTCACAAGAAAGAAATTCTGCCGGATGGCACAAAAGCGAGTGATATCTTGCTTAAAGTCTAATCTATGCGATAGCGGATTTCCGATCTCAGAAACGGCAGCAAATCCATTTCAAACCATGGATTCTGCTTCAGCCATCCTGAGTTGCGCCATGACGGGTGTGGCAGCGGCAGCACTTTCAGGCTGGCCGGCGCATCCCAGATGGTGCGCCAGTCCTTCACGGTTTCGGTCAGCGACGGCCGGCGCGTGGCGCCCATATGCCAGGATTGCGCGTAGGAGCCGATTGTCAAAACGAGGTCGATCTGCGGCATCAGCGCCATCAGCGGCGCGCGCCAGGCCAGCGCGCATTCTCGGCGCGGCGGCAGGTCGCCGCCCTTTGCGTCCTGGCCGGGGAAGCAGAACCCCATCGGCACGATGGCGAATTTATCCGTGTCGTAGAATTCCTCGCTGGTTACGCCCAGCCAGCTTCGCAGCCGGTCGCCGGACGGGTCGGTGAACGGCATGCCGGACGAATGCACCTTTGTGCCTGGCGCCTGGCCGGCGAGCAGGATGCGGGCGCTGGATGATGGCAGCAGCACCGGGCGCGGCTCGTGCGGCAGTGGCCTGCCGACCGGAGTGTCGACGCAGATGCGGCAGGCGCGGACCTTTGCCGTCAAGCGTTCGAGTTCCGCCTCCATCAGGCGGAAGCGCTCGGACGGCTGGAGACGGCGCTGTACCAGCGCAGCACGTTTGTGCACTCGTCCGGCACTTTGATGCGCGCTGGTTTCATGAAATCCATGGCGATCATGCCGGTGATATCGGCGATCGAATAGGCGTCACCGGCGGCGAATTCGCGGTTTGCCAGTTCGGGGTCGAGCAGTTTCAGGAATTCGACCGCTTTCGCCTTGTTGGCCTCGCCCCATTCGGGGATCTGCGGAATTTCCCATTCCTTCATCGCCGGATGGATGTGGCGAAAAGCCTGGGCGACGCAGCTGAGCAGATTGAACTCCATGCGCCTTTGCCACATCTCGACCTTGGCCTTGCCGAGCGCGCCTTGCCCGAACAGCGCCGGTTCGGGATGCAGTTCCTCGAAATAGCGGCAGATGGCGACGGATTCGGTGAGGATGGTGCCGTCGTCGAGCTCCAGCACCGGCAGCCGCTGCAGCGGGTTGCGCGACCTGACCGGCTCCTGCTTGTGCCCCATCGCACCCATATCGACCGGCACCAGTGGCACTGCGATGCCCTTCTCGGCCAGGAAAACCCGCACGCGCCGCGGATTGGGGGCGCGGCCGCCATCGAACAGTTTCATGCTTTCCTCCCGATATGGTCCTTCAACTATAGTGCTCGTCACCAGACGCGAAACATCTCTCGCAAGGCGTCACCGACCGAAGCCAGCGTGCCGTGCTTTCTTTCGAGCGGGCCGCCGTGGTGGCTTTCGCGCCAGTCTTGCGGCGCATCGAAGGTGCCGCCCAGATGCCAACCTTGCCGGCGCGGGCAATGGCCTGCTCGGTGTCGAAATCGCCATAGGCAATTGCCCAGCCGGCCTCAACCTGGGCCCGGTTGAGATCCTTTCCACCGGCCTTGCAATCGCCGAGCAGGCGGCCGTAGCGCTCGCGCTGCCAGCCGCTGCAGGTCACCGGATTTCCTGATATCAGCCGCACCAGCGCCTGGCGCGCCAGCCTGCCGCAGGCGTAGTCTGCGCCATCCCTACGGCAGATCTGCTGGTATTCCGGAGCGTCGATGCCGCGCATGCGGATACGTTCGGTGCCAAGAGTGAGTGAATCGCCATCGTTGACGATCGCCACCCCTTCCGCCTTGCGCGTCTCGAAACGGTCAAGGCGTGCGGCGAGCAGGATCAGCAGGCCGAGCAGAATGACCGTCAGCGCGTAATCCAGCAGCTTGCGCCACAGGCTTCGCGGCGGCGGCGGATAGTATCGCCGGGGCGGCCTTGGCGACCACGAACGGCTCATATGGCAAACAGTCTCTTAATCATTCGAACGTAGCTTAACGAATTGAGATCGCTGCGCGCATAAATCGAAGTTTCCATGCCTCTGCTACGCTCGAACACAGCGGATAAATTCATTGTGGACCGCCGGAAACCGCACCGCAACAGCGATGTGGCGCGCGCGGTGCGCAAGACGCGCGACCGTCTTTCGCAGCAGGTCGGCAATCTCGACTTCGACCGCGAGCTGCTGAAGCTGCACGCCGGGACCATGGTGGGCGGCGCAGCCGTCATCCCACTGCTGGTGTTGGCGGTCGCGGCGGCCGGGCTGCTGGCCGGTGTGGACAAACAGATCAGCGTCTGGGCGCTGTTCACCCTGATCTGCTATTCGATCGTCGCCTTCATGGCGCGGCGCGTCGGCCGCACCGAAGCTGCCGAGCTCAACCCTGTTCGCACCCGCAGGGATTTTCTGATCGGCCATTCGCTGTGCGGCCTCGGCTGGGCGTGGTTCGCCTGGCTCGGCTGCGCCACCTGCCAGATCGACCAGTTCCAGGTGGCCAAGGCGGTGGTGCTGCTGCTGGCCATGGCGACGACCGCTATCATGGCGTCGTCCTTGCGCGGCTCGCTGCTTGCCACCTTCGTCGTTCCGGTGGCGGTCTATGCCTATGCCGAAACGCAATTTTGGGTGCCGGTCGGGACGATCATGGTCGCCCTGCTGGTCGCGGCATTGCCGTTCTTTGCCTACATCGCGCGCCATCTCAACCGCTCGTCGCTGATACTTCTGTCCTTCCGCTCCGAAAAGGATGCGCTGCTCGCCGAGGTGGAGACCGCGAAATCGATGTCGGACGAAGCTCGTCGGCGGGCCGAAGACGCCAATCTGGCGAAGTCGCGCTTCCTTGCTTCGATGAGCCATGAGCTCAGGACGCCCCTCAACGCCATTCTCGGTTTTTCCGAGGTGATGGCCAATGAGGTGCTCGGGCCGATGAGCAACCCGACCTATCGCGACTACGCCCGCGACGTGCACGATTCCGGCCAGCATCTGCTCGACCTGATCAACGAAATCCTCGATCTGTCGCGCATCGAGGCCGGCCGCTATCAGCTCAACGAAGAGCCGGTGATGCTGCTCAACATCGCCGAAGATTGCTGCCACATGATGGAATTGAAGGCGCGCAACAAGGACATCCGCATCGTCCAGGATTTCGAAAGTGCCCTGCCGCGGCTGTTCGCCGACGAGCGCGCGGTGCGGCAGATCACGCTCAACCTCCTGTCCAACGCCATCAAATTCACCGCCACCGGCGGCGAAGTTCGCGTGCGCGTCGGCTGGACGGCGGGCGGCGGCCAGTACATTTCGGTCAAGGACAATGGGCCGGGCATACCGGAAGACGAAATCCCGATCGTGCTGTCCGCCTTCGGCCAGGGCTCGATCGCCATCAAGAGCGCCGAACAGGGCACCGGGCTCGGACTGCCGATTGTGCAGGGCCTGCTCGCCATGCATGGCGGCGAATTCGAACTTCAGTCGAAATTGCGCGAAGGCACCGAGGCAATCGCCATCTTCCCGCTCGCCCGAGTGATGGAGGAACTGCCGGCGCTGCCAACCAAGACCGTGGCGGCGGCCCGCCGACGTTGAAAGCTTGTTCTAGGCTTTGACCGCCGCCGCCATGCCCGAACTGGTAAGCGCCGCCGCCTTGACCAGACCGGCGGCAAGGGCGGCCCCTACCCCTTCGCCGTGGCTGATGCCGAGATCGAACAGCGGCCTGAGGCCGAGCCGCTCGGCGGCAAGCCTTTGGCCGGGTTCAGGCGACTGGCTGGCCAGCAGGCAATGGTCGAGCGCACCCGGGTTGGCGGCATGCAGCACGGCAGCGGCAGCGGTCGCGGCGAAGCCGTCGAGCAGCACCGGGATTTTTTGCATCCGGGCGGCGAGGATGGCGCCGGCAATGGCGGCAAACTCGCGGCCACCGACCCGGCGCAGTGCTTCCAACGGGTCCTTCAGAGCCGCACCATGGAAGGCGACGGCTGCATCGACTACATCAGCCTTGCGCGCCTGCATGGCCGCGTCGGCACCGGAGCCGGGGCCGACCCAGTCGGCGCCGCTGCCACCGAACAGGGCGGCGCACAAAGCCGCCGCAACGGTGGAGTTGCCGACGCCGAGATCGCCGAGGCAAATCAGATCGGAGCCACCGGCAATGGCTTCCATGCCGAAGGCCATGGTGGCGGCGCAGCCGCGTTCGTCGAGGGCGGCGTCCTCGGTGATGTCGGCGGTCGCAATGTGCAGCGCCAGATCGAACACCTTGAGGCCAAGATTGTTGGCGACGCAAATCTGGTTGATTGCCGCACCGCCGGCGGCGCACAGCTCAACGGCGTTTGCGGTCTCAGCGACAGGGCGCGGCGAGATGCCGTGGCGGGTCACGCCATGGTTACCGGCGAAGATCGCCACCAGGGGCCGGTTCACCGCCGGCGGGGCGCGCCCGCTCCAGGCAGCAAGCCAGGCGGCGATGTCCTCGATGCGGCCAAGCGAGGCTTTCGGCTTGTCGGCCTTGGAAAACAGGGTGCGCACCCTGTTTTCCGCGACTGTGTCGGCAGGCGGCAGGCTCGCCAGCAGATTGCGAAAGTCGTCGAAGGGCAGCGCGCTGGTCATGTCGGTCCTGATCATTCCCTGTGGTTGATCAGCGGCATAACCGCCTTGCCCGGCCAGCACAACTCCCCTCGACATTGGCGCGAAAGCGGTTGCCCGCGCCGCATTCCGAAGGGCTTGCATTGGCTTTGCCGTTGCACCATGTGGAGATGGAACGAGGGATTCCGGACGGAACCTTCAAGAGAAAGTCATGACGGCCATCGAATCCCCGTGCATCCTGGTCTGTTCGATCGACATGAAAACCGGCTTCTGCTTCGGCTGTGGCCGCACGCGCGATGAAATCGGCGCCTGGATGGGGATGACGCCGGAGGTACGCCGCAGCGTCATGGCCGAGTTGCCGGCCCGATTGGAAACGGTCGAGCGCCGGCCGCGCCGGGAAACACGCCGCAGCCGCATGGCGCGCGAGCGCGACGTCCTCTCTTGAAACGGCAGGTCCAATGAACCGGCTGTTCTGGATCGTGATGGCGGCAATCGGCCTCGGGCTGGTGCTGCTGATGATCAACAACGACGCCGGCAGCACGTTCGGCATCGAGAATTACGATTTCAGCCGTCTGGTCTGGCTGGGGGCGATCGGCTTGCTGGTCAGCGCCGGCCTTGTCCGGTCCGGCAGGCCGCTCGGCGTCATGGCCCGCAATCTCGGCACGTGGGCCCTGATCGTGCTGGCGCTCGTCGCCGGCTACCAGTACCGCTACGAGTTGCAGGATTTCGCCAGCCGGGTGACGGCGGGCCTGGTTCCCGGCAGCCCGCTGGCGCTCGGCGTCGAGGACGGCCATGCCACCGTGACCCTGGACAAGGCCGACAGCGGCCATTTCGAGGCCCGCATCACGATCAACGGCGCGCCGATCCTCACCGTCGTCGATACCGGCGCGACCAGTACAGTGCTCACCGCCGAAGACGCGCAGGCGGCCGGCTTCAATCCGGCCGCGCTGAGCTTCACCGTCCCGGTCTCGACCGCCAATGGCATGGCACGCGCCGCTTCGGTGCGCACCGACGAACTGGCGATCGGCGGCATCGTGCGCAAGAACATGCAGGTGATGGTCGCCGCGCCCGGCGCGCTCAGCCAGAGCCTGCTCGGCATGAACTTCATCGGTTCCCTGTCGGGTTTCGACGTGCGCGGCGACCGGATGATTCTGCGCGACTGAACTGCTTAAGCGGCCTTTTCAACACGGTCGAAATCGACGGCAGCGAACGCTGCCTTCAGCACATCCGGTCCGGCGCCGGGTTTCGTCGCGTCGGTGGACAGTATCTGCCGGAAGCGGCGCGCGCCCGGCAGGCCGTGGAACAGCCCGACCATGTGGCGGGTGACGTGGCCGAGCCGCCCGCTCTGCTCGATATGCCGCGCGGCGTAGTCGGCCATCGTGTCGATCAGCGCGGCAAAATCGTAGGCGCCGGCCTTGTCGCCGTAGAATGCCGCGTCGACGCCGGCCAGGATGCCTGGCGTGTGGTAGGCGGCGCGGCCAAGCATGGCGCCATCGACATGATCGAGGTGGCGAGCCGCCTCTTCTAGCGATTGAACGCCTCCATTGATGCCAATGAATTTGTTCGATTTTCTAGCCTTGAGGCGATAGACCCTGTCATAGTCGAGCGGCGGGATGTCGCGATTTTCCTTCGGGCTCAGACCCTCCAGCCAAGCCTTGCGCGCATGCACCCACAGCGCGTCGGCGCCGGCCGCGAAAACGCCGTCGGCCAGCGCGTCGAGCGCGGGCTCCGGATCCTGCTCGTCGACGCCGATGCGGCATTTAACCGTCACCGGGATTTTCACCGCCGCCTTCATCGCCTCCACACAATCGGCGACGAGGTCAGGCACTTTCATCAGGCAGGCGCCGAACGTGCCGGATTGGACCCGGTCGGACGGACAGCCGACATTGAGATTGATTTCGTCGTAACCGAACGCCTCGCCGATGCGCGCCGCCTCGGCCAGCTTTTGCGCATCGGAGCCACCGAGTTGCAGTGCCACCGGATGTTCGGTCTCGTCAAAACCAAGCAGCCGCTCGCGCGCACCATGGATGACAGCGTCCGCCACCACCATTTCGGTGTAGAGCAGCGCACGCTGCGTCAACTGGCGGTGGAAGAACCGGCAATGCCGGTCCGTCCAATCCATCATGGGTGCAATAGCCAGTCTATGATCTTGATTTTTCAGCATTTTTTCTTTAACATCAAATCGTTAGAGCAGCCCGAGTGCACGCGAATTTACGCCAGAATACGACCCTTTTCGCCACGTTTCGATCTCTCAGTGCACACGGAGCGCACACGAGAAAATGGCCACCTACACAAAACTCTCGTCCGGTTCATGGCGTGTCCAAGTCCGTCGCAAGGGTCGCTACGTTAGCGAGACCTTTCTGCGCCGAGACGACGCCAGGCGCTGGGCAACCTAAACCGAGCGCCAAGTCGATCACGGTGAGACGCCGACCAAGTCCGTATAGCGCGCCTGAAAACTTTCGGCGAACCCATCGACCTTCATATCGACGACATGTGCGATGTAGGCAAGTCCCCTCGCCGCTCCAAGGCCGCAGCCCTCGATATGCTCCAAAGACATCTGGGGAAGTGCAACATAGCTGCCCTTGATCGCGAACGGCTCATTCGTTTTGGTCGCGACCGGGCCGCCCAAGGTGCCGGACCGATGACGCTCGGCATCGACATTGGCTTTGTAAAACTCATTCTGGCTCATGCCGCTGCGGTGCACGATCTGCCCGTCAAGGTCGAACCGGTTGATCTCGCGCGTATTGCCCTGAAGAGGCTTCGCGTGGTTGGAAAGGGCATCAGCGCGACAGGCGCCCCACGCAGGATGAACTCGACAGGCTGGTCGGTCACTTCGTGTCACCATGACGACGTTTCAGATAGCCCATTTAGATGGACCCGTTGCCATCCGATGATTTAGCGGGCTTAGGTTATACTGGCCCGAAGGTGGAGGAGCGCATGCCGGGGCAGTTTGCAATCGGGGTCATCGGCTACGCTGTCGCGGTAAACTTGCTGGCTTACGCCACCATCTCGTTCGACAAGGCTATGGCCAAAAACGGTGCCCAACGCATTCCAGAGTCGACGCTTCTTACACTCGCCATCATTGGCGGTAGCATCGGGACTGTGATCGCGCAAAAGACGATCCGGCACAAGACGCGCAAGGAGCCGTTCCGCTCCAGCCTGGCTCGCATCGTCCTTCTCCAAGTCCTCGCGGTAATCGCGATTGAAGTGGGATTGCTCTTTCCGGGATTGCCCGAAGCGCTCTCGCAATTACTGACATTCGGAGGCGAATTCGGGGGCCTCTAGTTTCAAGGGTGTCAAGAGCGGACGTTCAAGCGGCACCGGATCAGCGATGAATGCCGGCGCGCGCCCTACCGGAACCGACCCCGACTGCTGGCCATCAATGCGCGGCTAGCGTCAACCTTCGCGAAAAAGGGACGAGCATCGGCACCTTTCGCGAGTACGCGTCGTATTCTGGAAAGGCGGCCAAGGACAAGACGCGTACTTCGTTCAACATCCGCCGGTATTGAATGGCAAAATTCACTGCGAGGAGCCAAGAATCGCGATCGTGGTTACCCGGTAGCCAGGCCATTGGAACCAGTTCGCGAATTCGGCGTTGCGAGCGGATGATCAGAAGTTTCGCTTACGCTCTTATCCTCGTCCAGGTATCCATGGCGACCGCGCTGGCTACACAGGTATTCCTGTCGACCGCCGAGGAAGCCCGTAGCTCAGAACTCTCGCTGGCGCCGGCGCCAGGCGAAGAGGGATGCGCCAAGGCGATGTGGCCCAATATTCCGGAACGATGTCTGCAACGAGTCGAGCCGAAGGTGGTGACGCTCGTGCTCACCCAAAACAACTAATGGCGCATGGCGCTTTCTGATATGCAGCTGCCATGCGCCGCCGGCTGCGCTGCCGCGGCACCACCAACGCTCCGTTAAGCCTCGCTCAATCTCTGCAAGCTATCTTGTTGCCAGTTTGTCGAGGGTGACATGAAGCGCAAGTCGATAATGCTCTTTGCCTTCCCAGCTCTGATCCTGCTGATCTTGGCAGGGGAGCGCATGGCGACTTTCTTGCTGGGAGCATATCCGGCCAGTCCCGCAATGTGGCGGATCTGGCTTGAACTAAGGCCGCTGTCGACGATGTTCTGGCAACAGGTCGATCTTTATCTCGGGTCGTCGATGGTCCTTGATGCCTTGATGCTGGCCGCCGCGTCGATGGTTTGCTGGATGGCGTGCCGCACAAGAAGGTCGGCCGCGTTCTTCTTCCTTGCCAACCACGTCGCCCTGCTTTTCGCCGGGTTGATGATCGCTGTCACCAGCCATTCCGAAACAGCCAGCACGATCGCCTCTTTCACGGTACCCGGCGGCCTTCCGTTCCAACTTACGGTCGATTTCACCTTGAACAACAGTCTTGTGCTGTTTCTGGGCGTGACGGCATGCGCCTACTGCCATGTCATCTTCCTCAGCGAAACCCGACAGCGGTCCGAAGCGCTGGCCGCTAGGCTCGTTGCTCTGCAGCGAGATCTCTAGGATAGCCCCACCTTTTTCCGGCGTTAGTTGATCTTCCGGTAGTAAACCTTGCCGTCGGCCTGCTCTATGCGCTGGTAGTCGGGGCTTGGGGCAGGCGCTGCAGCTGCAATCCTCCTTTTGGGCGGACGCGGTGTATCGACGACGCTGGGCTCGGTCGCGTCTTCACCATCGAGAACAGCAGGCGCCTCCGCCATGCTGCCGGTCGCGACCATCGAAGGTTCCGTTGGGCTCGACATGACTTCGTCACGTGCAAGAGGCTGGTTCTGTGCCAGCCGGGCCATGCTCCGGTTGATTTCGCCAAAGCTGCTCTGCAGTTGACTGTCCAGTTTTTCAAATCGGCTCTGAAAACCGTTGTTGACCGTATCCAACTGGCTGCCGATTCGTTGTTCAAACGTCCCGAGTTGTTCCAGGCGCCCTTCCAGAAAGCGCATATCGCTGATGCCGCGGTAGAGATAGACTGCGGCTATTATGTTCACCAAGGTGAGCAGGGACGTGCCGATGATGACGGCGCCGACAATGCTTCTGTCGCTCGGTTTCACAACGGCAGCTTGCTCTCCAATGTGGGTTGCTGTCCCAATCTCGATTGCCGGCATGTCCGGTTCGCTGATCATCGTCATTGAACCACCACCTTTGCGCCGATCGCGACGCGCCTGAAGAGATCGATCACATCGGTGTTGGTAAGGCGAAAACACCCCGATGTTCCATCAAAGCCAACCCCGGACGGATCGTTGGTTCCGTGTATCCGATAGAGCGTGTCACGCCCGTTCCGAAGCAGATAGAGCGCCCTGGCGCCAAGTGGATTGTAAGGACCGGCAGGCACCATTTGCGGCAGGTCCGGCTGGCGGGCGCGCATCTCGCGGGGTGGGCGCCATTCCGGCCATTCGGTCTTCGCCCCCACCTCGACCACTCCGGTCCAGCCAAATCCGTCGCGTCCGACGCTGATCTGATAGCGAAGCGCCTGGCCTTGTCGGGTCACCAGGTAAAGCGCTTTCTCGTCCTTGCGGATAACGATTGTTCCGGGCTGTTCTGTCGTCTCGAAGGCAACTGTCTTGCGCAGGCTGGGGCCCATTGCCGGCAGCGGCGGCCGATCCGAAAGTGCCGATCGTGCGCTGGCGAAATCCTGGACCAGCATCATCAGCGCAATGCTCATGACGCAGGCCAATCCCGGGCCAATCCGATACCTACTTGGCCGCCCCCTATTTGGCAGCGTCATCGAGCCGCTCTTTGAACATCCGCTTCAGGTCCTTGTTGAAGCGCGCACGCCCATCCACCTCGGCAGGCAGGATAGCACGGTTCAAGGCATCGGTCAGAAGCGCATTGTCCAGCGCGACCGACTTGATGTGCGGCGCCTTGAAAATCTTTTCCAGCTCGCTGCGCGAAAAGTGGTTCCCGAACCATTTGCGCTTGTGCTTGTTGGCGACCAGGGTGATGCTGACAGCATTGCCACGCAACTCACGGATCTTCTTGTAGAGCCGCTTGCCTTGCCGCAGCGAGGCGACGTTGAGTTCGAAGACGATGAAGATCTCATCGCTCGTCGACAGCACGGAATTGTGCCAGGGCGTCTCGATGTTCGGCAGGTCGATGACGATGTCGTCGAACCGGTAGGCGACGAGGTCCAGCAGCCGAAACACGAAATCGGCGCCCTGCGGCTCGAAAGGCAATTGCGGCCTCTCGAAGGAATAGAGCGTCAGCCCGGACGGGCGCGAGAGCTTGATGACATCCATCAGCTCGACGTCGAGCCTCTCCGGCTGGCCGATGATGCCGCCGAGGTCGAACTGGTTGAACTGGTTGAGATAGGCGCCGCAATTGGCGCTCTGGAAATCGAGGTCGACCAGGCAGGTGGAAGCCCCGCGTTCTGTCGATTTCGATGCCAGGTGTTCGGCCGCCGACAAAGCGAGCGTCGTCGCGCCGGCGCCGCCGCTGGCGCTGATGAAAGTGATGATGCGGCTTTTCGTTCCCTGGTTGCCGGTGTCGTGGAAGGTCACCGCGTTCAGCAGTTCCTTGCCGTCGAGCGGCTTGTGCAGCCAGTCCGAAGCGTTCATGCGCACCAGCACACGCGTCTGCTCCGACGACAGCTCGTCGGAGACCGCGATCAGCGGCACGGTTGCCCATTTGGAGCGCGCCTCGACGATGCCGGGCTGGCCGAGCAACTCGCCATTGCCAAGGTCGAGGATGACGATGCCGGGGCGCGTGTCCGCGGGCGGACCCCTAAGGAAGTCGCCGGTCTCGGAAACCCTGACGTCGTAGATCGCCAGCGCGTCGAGCCGCGTCGCCACATCGCGCTTGAAATTCGCATCCGACGAGAACAGCGCCACCTGCTTTCGCTTGGTTGGTGTAACCTTGGTGTTGATGGCATTCATGACGCGGTACTCTTCAAATCTTCGCCCGTTACCGTACTCAGCATGGAGGGCATGGTGATGTTGTCGAAACCGAGCAGTCCGCCCAGGAAGAAGAACTGGAAGGTCACGTTCTGCAAGCTGACGGTGATCGTCGGTACCGGTCCGCCCGGGCGGGTCTGGTAACCAAGCCCGGTGGCCGTATATCTGACGATCACATTGGCTGGCTGGAGCATCGGAAAGAAATGACACATGCCCGGCCGTTGTCCCGCACTAAGCGGCGGGCAGGTGCCCGCACCCGTCGCGTCGCCTCGAAAAATGCGATTGAAGTTGGCGGCAGTAAAAGTTCCGGCCACGCATCCCGAACCGGAGCAACTGCACACGCCGGTGGCGCCATTGCACGTGTAGTCGTAGTTGCCGACGGGAATCGGATCGCCTGGCGTCGTCGCGGTTCCTGCTGCCGCAATCGTTGGCGCAATCGGCGTCGAAATCGACGCTAGGCGTGCGCCGATCTCCACGGCTTTGGTCGCGGCATTCCATTGGTACCATGCATATCCAAAGTCTACGAAGCCGAGGGTAAGTGTCAGGAGCAGGGTCATGCTGATGGCGAACTCCACCATCACAGCGCCAGCCTCATCTTTCCTGAACAGGGCTAATGCGCGCATTTCACCACCCGTTGTAACGTTCTTCGTGGGCGGCGGAAAAGGTAACCGGCCCCAGGCCGAGAAAAGTGAGAAGGGAGGCGCCGGTATATGTGAAAGAGGTCTCAAGTCGGACTACCCGGACATTGGCTGTCGCGCTGTGGTAGTTAGCCAGGCCAGTATTGGGGTCGATAGTCACCGGTATGACGAGGTGATTGAGATCGACCGTGACAGCCGCCGGCAGCCAACCGGTGACCCGGCTTGCAACATTGCAATTTCCACCACAGTTGTACGATCCTGTGGCGGCGATGTTCCGCGCATAGGTGACACAGTTGAGCGCCGTGTTAAACGTCTGATTGCAGCGTGCGGCGTAGCGAGCCCCGTCATTGAGGCCAGCTTCGATTAGCAGCTTTTGATGGAGAAGATTGCCGAACTCGAAGACACCCGCCGAAAGGCTGATCATCAACGGCGTAATCAAGGTCATTTCGACGAGAACCGTGCCTCGCTCCTCAAGGCCAAAACTGCGTAAAATAGACCTCAGCGCAGTCAGCATCACATCACCTGTAAAGCTGCGGTTCGTCACGCACGAAATTGTCGAGCGTTCCCTGTCCGCCTGCGGCGATATCGACCAACTCGACCATGACGGAGGCATCGTCCGATGCCGATAGGACAGGCTCGGTCAGGAAGAAGCTGGCGAACGATTCGACGGGAAGATTCTCGCTATGGCCAGAAAGGTCATTGCCCAATGCTGAAAGAGCTAGGCAGTTGAGAATTGCCCCATAGATTAACCTGCGGTCGACTGTCGTTACCGGGGCTTGACACGAATTCACAGGCGTTCCGCTCTCCCCTCCGGTCGATGGTGTTCCAACAAGGCCTGCCGAAATCTCGTAGCGATAGACCTCATAGCGTGTCGGCTTGGTTGTCGCCCAACTGGCCGGCTTGGCGGCGGCTCCGAAATTGGTGCTCCAGTAAGTGTCTAGATCCCAGTTCCCGTCACCTAGCCGAGAATTGATCTGCCCGGCATCCCGAGGCAGCCCCTGAGTGCCGGGCAGATTGAAGGTCAACTGGTTAAAGCTGGGGCACTGGCCCGCGCCTCCCTGAGTCTTTAGGGCGCCCTTTCGGACGTTGGCGGCAGGACCGTATTCTGCAGTGTTGAAGTGACCGCCGGTCGTCCTTATGCCAAACCGGACGTTGAATGCGTCCTGTACTGGGCCAGCGTTCTGCCCGGTTTTGGTGGTGACGTTGTTGTTTCCGTAGCAGCCTACCGGATTTGATGTCGCAATGGTTTGGGCGAGCGCCTGCGCACCGTTGCCGATGCCTTGGGGAGGCTCCAGGAAACCGAAATTGCCCGGCCCGGCGGCGGCGCCATTCCCGACTTTGCGGAGTTCGATTAGTCGGCGGCGCAGGTTCGGATCGGCTGCGGCTTGCTGCAGGGTTACGCCGCCCGGTGCGAGTTCGTACGGGTTGCACATAAATACTGGGGTGAAGTGGCAAACGGCACTCTTGAACCCTGCGACCGAAACCGCACCGATATCGAAGCTGTTTGTTGCGCTACCGACAAAAGTGGCGGGGAACATTGTCGCGAAACCAACCGGTGTGACGGTCACCTCAACGAATTTGGCTGCGGTCGGATCGGTAGTCACATTCGCGGCAACGATGGGATCGCTGTCATTAGTTGGGAGGCTACTCAGGTAGCGCCATGTCACTCCAGCTGCTGCTAGCGCTTCTGCGCCAGGCGGATCGCCGGCAACTGGCTCAGCGAAACGGTACGTGTTGAAGACAAGCGTTGCGAGGGCGTTATTGCCGCGGGTGATCGCGTCCGGCTTGCCGTCAAGCTCCGCTGCCGTGGCAAGCGCAAATGCATCGGCCCCCTTCTGAAGGTCGTTATGTAGGCTATTGGCTCGGGACATATCGATGACCAGCAGAGCAAAGCCGATGATTACCGGCAGCATGATGGCGACGAGGATCATCGCTATGCCGCGTTGATCGTTCCAGAACGCCCTAATGGTCCCCAACATGACCTTACTCTCTAGCTTCCTTGCACCAGGCCCCTCGCTCACCCGGCGCAATGCGACCGCATCCTTCTGTTTTCAATTCGCTCCGTTAGTCACACCCGACCCGCCGACATTGACCGTCATCGCAGGCGGTGGTGGTGGTGGCGGTGGAAATTTATAGCTCTGGGCAACAGCGACAGCCCGCGTGCCGTCGCCTTCGATATGTGTGTTCTTCGCGTTCGGATTGAACGGATCGACCGTCTGCGCCAGCGAATTGTATTTCTGCGTATCGCCGGCGGCGAGCGTCACCGAATCGTAGTGGTTGAGATAGTCGGCGGCGCAGCCCGATAGTGCACCGGCGCACAGAATGAGGATCAAGGCGCTATTTCTTGACATAGAGCAACTTGTCCTTCGATTTGAAGTCCAGCATGTGGCCATAGGGGCCAGTCACACCGTCTCCCGTTTCATATTTTCGGATCATGTCCTTGTTCACTTCGAGCTGACCGAGGATGAAGAATTCCGGATCGTTGGCCGGCCGTGTCTTGTCGAACGGCGTCGCCAGTTGTTCGCCAGGCTTGACCGGTCGCACGATGTGCGGCGTGACGATGACCACCAGTTCGGTCTCTTCCTTCTGGTTGCTCGAATTGCGGAACAGCGCGCCGATGACCGGAACCTGGCCGAGCCACGGCACCTGGTTCTGCAGCTTGGTGGTCTTGCTGGACAACAACCCGCCGACAGCGAAACTCTGGCCGTCGCGCAGTTCGACGACGGTTGCCAGCTTGCGGTTGGTGAAGATCGGGTCGCCGGCAGTGGTGAAACCGGTGAGGTCACTCACTTCCGGCGCCAGCTTCATATGGATCTTGCCGTCGTCGAGGACGACCGGCGTGAACAGCAGATTGACGCCGAATTGCTTGTACGTGATGGTTACCTCGCCATCGGTGCCGATGACACGGATAGGCACTTCGCCGCCGGCGTTGAAGCTGGCCGGCTCACCGGACAGCGTGGTGAGATTGGGCTCAGCCAGCGTGCGCACAGCCCCCTTGGCCTCAAGCGCTTCAATGATCAGGTCGACCTTGATGTTGCTGTCGATGACGCGGGTGATCAGCGCCGCGAAAGGACTACTGTTCGACAGTAGACCGGTAAGCAGACCGCCCGGTCCAAGCACCACATCGTCTTCGTCGACGGCGGCAATGCCGGTTCCGGTGCGCGACGTGCCGCTACCATTTGTGCTCCTGATCGAGACGCCGAGGTCGCGCCCGGTATTGCGCTTGGCCTCGAGCACCCGGACCTCGAGATTCACCTGCTGGCTGTCGTCGACGATGACGGAATTTATGATGGCGTCGGGGCCATATTGCTGCGCCACCTCCAGGATCGATGCCAGCGTGGCGCCATCCTTGACATGGCCGCCAAGCCTGACCTTGCCGTTGATCGAACCGATCTCGATGCGTGACCTAGGCGCCACCTGGCGGATCGCCTGCGCCATGTCGCTGACGTCAACGCCGACTTCGATCTGGATGACGCCCAGCGAGCGCTTTTCCGGGGAGAAGAGATTGACCGTTGTGGTGCCGGCGTTCTTGCCGATGACATAAAGCGTGCGGTCGGTCATCGGCTGGGCATCGGCGATCTTCTCGTCGCCGACAACGATATCGCCGAGATTGGCGCTCACCTGGAGCGTCACCGACTGTGACATTGGCAGGAAGACGCGATGGACGCTGGGGTTCGATACGTCGATGAAGCGGTCGGCTGCTTCAGCCCCAAGGCTCGACGTCAGCAGCGCAGCCAAACAGGACAACGCGGCCGCCGCTACCCTCATCCAAAACCCCTGCATCCCCATCTCCCAAACTGCTGCCGCCTGCAGCCCCCGCTTCGCCGCGTCCCTTTTATGGTTGTCGCGGCACGTCATAGGATTCGAGCTTCACGCCGCGAAAGACGCCCACTGTAACATTCTTCGGCGGTTCCGGTTGTACGTATTTGACAACTTCCTTGACGATTTCCTGCACTTGCGGCGCAGATGCCACAGCCGGCTTCACTTTGCCCAACTCGTCGAGGCGGCTTCCCACTCGGTCCACCGCCTGGGTCAATCCGGCAATCTTGTCGTCGGCGCGCTTGCGCTCAGCTGCGGCCTCCGCTTCGGCGGCTGCCTGCTTATCCAGTTCGGCCTGCCTTTTGGCAACATCGTCCGGCGTTTCGCCGGTCAGATCCGAAAGCGTCACGCGTTCGGTCTTCTCGCCCTTGCTGGCCGCGGCCTGGCGAAGCGCCAGCGACAATTGGCCGGCGCCGGCGGCCAAGGTCAACTTCTGCGCATCCTTGGTGCTGGCCTCGAGCGTCACCGACTTCACAACTGTCGGGCTATCCTTGCTCTCATCGGCGACCTGGTCGATGGCGAGCACCTTCATGCTCTGCAGCAGCACGTCGACGAAACTCTTATCCGTGCCATCATCGCCGCGCGCCGTGCGGGTGAGTAGAATATCGACTCGATCGCCCGGGAAAACGAAGCCGGCGACGCCGAGCACGTCATTGACGCGGATCGAAACGGCCTTCATGCCTTCGCCAAGCACTGCCGATAGTGTGGCGCGTTGGCCTGGGCCAGTAATCTTGGTAGCAAGAATCGGCTCATTGACGCCGATCGCTTGCAGTGCCTGCTTGGCACCGTCACCAGCTAACAGGTCCTTAGTTGACTTGAACGCCCCGGCTGGGACCGCTCCCGCCGGCCATGCGACTTCGCGCAATTTATCTGCGGTGAGCGCGTCGCCGAACTTCAGCGGCATTGCCGCTACGACGACTGTGCTGCCTTGAACGAGGCCGGTTTGCGCCATGGCGCTACGCTGGCCGGCCAGCCAGATATTGACCAGCACAACTGCCAGAACGCCGAACACGCCGGCGAGAACGATCATGATAAGCGTATTGGCGCGCATGCCCAAAGCCCCAAGCCCCAATGCGGGATTCGCCCGCTGCGATCGGATTCAGGCCCGGCTCGAACGATCCGGGCCTGAATGTAGTAGTCAGGCGATCAGCTGCCGGTGCCGGCGCCGGCATTGCACGTGCCGGTCGGATGCCCGTCGAGGGCGGTGCAGAGTGCCGAGAAACGACCGTTTACCCAGCCGCCGATGGCGAGGACAGTTAGGATCGATGCAACGGCAATGATGCCGATAAGAATGGAATATTCGACCATAGCAGCGCCGTTTTCATCGTCGCGGAACTGCCGGGTCATCGTCATGAGCTTCTTCATGTCAATTTCTCCCTCTGGAGGTTTGAACCCGACGAGACAGAGCCAAGGATGAACCCCATACCCAAGCATCCCCCGTCACCTCAATCCTAGGTCCCACGAAAAAGCAGAGTCAAACGGATTAACGTTTCCTTAACCTTCCAATACCTGAACTTGCGAACTCGACAGGGATTTGAATTCTGACAAGAGCTTGATTCAGTTGAATTTTCAACCGTCTTTAACCATTCGTTCACAATTTGGCCGCAGTCAAGGCAAAACGACAGTCGCATCAGCAAAGATGCATATTCCTTTATATCTAAGGGGTTACCGACATTTTTCACCCCGCATCTCATTTGTTGCGGTATGAAAGGTCCCGTGAGCCGGAAGTTTGGGAGAGGGCTAAGCGCGCGGCGTCGAAATAAAACGATATTTTTCTGGCGTCCTCCTTAACTATGTTGAAAGCATTGGCCTCACGTGAGACCCTCCAGCGCTTGTGCCTCGCTTGGTTAACGGTTAGTTTCCGCTAATAAGGGCTAGCGGGGTATAAGGGATTATGCTGGGGCGGTTTATCAAGGGACCAAGCGAGCAGCAGGCCGCGGTAAGGGCGGAGCAGCCGACGGTGCTGCCTGCCGCTCCGGCCCTTTCGCCGGCCGCTGATGTTGAATCCCGCGGCGACGATTTCCTGACGCTCAAGGTCGAGATCCACAGTCACCTGATCGACCGGTTCAATCTTGCCGCGCTTGAAACGGCATCGAAAGATGAGATCCTGAACGAAATTCGGCCGATTGTGCGCGAATTCGTGCGCGGCCGAAGTGTGCCGCTGAATGCGCGTGAACTCGACCAGTTGACCAGTGACACGGCCGACGAGATGCTCGGGCTCGGGCCGATCGAGCCGCTGCTCAAGGACGACTCCATTACCGACATCCTGATCAATACCCACAAGCGTGTCTTCATTGAGCGGCGTGGCCTGGTTGAAGAGACGGCCATCCGGTTTCGTGACGAGGCGCATCTGCTGCGCGTCATCAACAAGATCGTTTCGGCTATCGGCAGGCGTGTCGATGAATCGTCGCCGATGGTTGACGCCCGCCTGGCGGACGGCTCGCGCGTCAACATCGCGGTGCGGCCGATCTCGGTGGACGGTCCGCTGGTATCGATCCGCAAATTCTCCAAGAACCCTTATTCGCTCGAGCGTTTGATGGCATTTAATTCGATCCGGCCGCCGATGATCGAGCTGCTACGGATCGCCGTCCAGGCGCGCAAATCGATCCTGGTTTCGGGCGGCACCGGCAGCGGCAAGACCACCTTGCTCAATGCGCTGTCGAGTTACATACCATCGAAGGAACGACTGATCACCATCGAGGATGCGGCCGAGTTGCAGCTGCAGCAGCCGCATGTCGGCCGGCTGGAGACGCGCCCCCCCAATGTCGAGGGCAAGGGCGAGGTGCGCCAGCGCGAATTGCTGAAGAACGCGTTGCGCATGCGGCCGGACCGCATCATCGTCGGCGAGGTGCGCGGCGAGGAAGCCTTCGACATGCTGCAGGCGATGAACACCGGCCATGAGGGGTCGATGACCACCATCCATGCCAACACGCCGCGCGACGCGATCTCGCGGCTTGAACAGATGGTCGGCATGGCCGGCATGCCGATGACGCATGATTCAATCCGGGCGCAGATTGCCTCCGCCATTGACATCATCGTCCAGACACAGCGTCTTTCGGACGGCGGCCGGCGTGTCACCTCCATATCGGAGCTGACTGGCATGGAGGGTAATGTCGTCCAGCTTCAGGAAATCTATCATTTCGTCCGCCGTGAGGTCACAGCCGAGGGCAAGGTCATCGGAGACTTTCGCGCAACCGGCGTCCGCCCGCGGTTCGCTCCGGAGGCCGCAACCCTGGGGCACCATTTTGCCAAGGACGCCTTCAACCCGCAGGTTGCCCTCTGATGCTAACGGGTCAAGCTCTGCTGTATTTCATCTATATGCTGGCGGCGGCCTCGGTCATTCTCGCCGGTGAAGCCCTTTATCTTTCCTTTGCCGGCCGCCGCTCCCGGTCTATGGCAGTCAATCGCCGGCTGAAGCGACTCGCTGGCGACGTTCCGGCCGAACAAACGCTACAGGGGTTGCTGCGAGAGCGCGGTCTCACTGAATCCGGCGACTTTCTTTTTGGAATGGTCTGGCTGAACAGGCTCTATACCCAGTCCGGCATTACCGGAAATCCGTTGACCTTCGCCGCAACATTTCTGCTTGCAGGGCTGGCGATGGCGTTGCTGCTGGTTCTCTTCAATTTTTCCGCCTTGGCATCGCTCATTATCTTTCTGGTCATAGGGCTTGTCCTGCCGCTTCTCGTCCTCCGGCGTGCCCGCAACAAACGAATCCGGAAGTTCGCTAAACAGCTGCCGGATGCGCTCGACATGATTGTTCGCTCGCTGCGGGCCGGACACCCTGCTTCGGTCGCGATCGGTCTGGTCGCGCGCGAAATGCCCGATCCGCTCGGCACCGAGTTCGGCATCGTCTCCGACGAGATCACCTTTGGTCTCAGCATCGAGCAGGCCGTGCGAAAGCTTTCGCAGCGTGTGGGCTTCGAGGGCCTTCAGCTGCTGTCGGTATCGCTGTCGATCCAGGCCAAGACGGGTGGCAATCTTACTGAAATTCTGGCCAATCTTTCCTCGGTTATGCGTGAACGGCAGAAATTGCGAATGAAAATCAGGGCGCTTTCGGCCGAAGGTCGTGTCTCCGCGTGGATCATCTCCTTGTTTCCTATTGTGATGTTCTTCACGCTTCAAATCCTTTCCCCAGCCTATTACGGCGCCGTCTGGGGCGACCCGCTCATCTTCCCGGTATTCCTGCTTTTTGGGTTGTGGGCGCTGCTTGGCGACTTCATCATGTACCGGATGGTTACTTTCGATTTTTGACTGGGGGCGACGAAAGAAATTGTTTTCGAACATTCAGGACCTGGGCTTCTTGGTGTCTATTGCCGTCTTTGTGGCGGCGGTGTCCTTCTTCCTGTTCGGTGCGCTTGTCTTCTTGCCGGCTCTGCAGACACGAAAGCTCGTTGCGCAGAGCCTGATGGGCGAAAGGATTACAGACCGCCGATCGATGCTCGGACAAGACCAGCTTGCCAAGCTTGCGGCGCAACGGCCGGTCGATGCCTACTTCAAATCGATCGAGAGGGAGCGGGAAGAGCCAAACGCCTTGGAAGCGAAGCTGTTTCGCGCCGGCTTTTACCAATCAAGCGCGCCGCTGATTTATACGCTATCCCGTCTTGTCGCAGTCTGCGTCGGTTTTCTGGCAATGTATGCACTCCTGTCACGGGTTCTGCCGCCGCACCTGCCAGGTTTTATCACCCTTGCTGGCTCTGCCCTCTTCGGCCTGGCCTGCATGGTAATTCCCGCCATTCTGCTCGACCGTTTCGAGAACAGCCAGAAACAGATCTATCGTCGAGCCTTCCCCGACTTCATGGATATGATGATCACCTGCGCCGATGCCGGCATGAGCCTGGAGGGGGCGGTCGAACGCGTCAGCCATGAAATGGCCGCCACCCACAAATGGCTGGGAATACAGCTGTCGATCATGAATTTGCAACTGCGCGCCGGCAAACCCTTGCGGGAAGCGCTACGCGAACTCTCCGATCGCATCGGACTTGACGAGGCGCGGGCACTGGCTGTCCTGTTCCGTCAATCGGAAGAACTCGGCACCAGCCTTACCGACGCCCTGCGCGTCTACAGCGCGGAGATGCGCAGCCAGAGGATTCTGCAGGCGGAAGAGCGCGCCAATTCCTTGCCTGTCAAAATGATGATCCCACTGGGACTCTGCATCTTTCCTGTGGTGATGATGGTAATCATGCTGCCGGTGGTCATTCGCATGAAGGGGATTTTCTTCTAGTTGCGCACATGCTTTGGTCCTAATATGGGTCGGGGGACTCACGGGGAGATTGTATGAAAAGGCCAATTGCAGTCGTGGCCTGCCTGTTCATGGCGGCACTTGCCGGCTGCCAGACGAACGGGGCGGACGGTGTCGTTCGAACCAACGAGCCGTCGAAAGGCGACTTGACGTCTTTTGGCGACGCTTTCGACGGATTGAAGACAGTTGGTGACGTCGAATATTATGCCTCGGATCAGGCTGTTGCCGAGGCCAAGAACCAGTTCCGCGCGGAAAATTACGGCAATGCCGGCGCCCTGTTCTTCAAGGCGACGCAGCTTGCCCGCAATGATGGTGGCGCCTGGATGGGACTGGCCGCCTCCTGCGACCGGATCCATCGCTTCGACCTTGCCGATCGGGCCTATGGCCGGGCCTTCAAGCTGTTGGGTGCGACGCCCGAATATTACAACAATATCGGCTATTCCTATCTGCTGCGCGGCAAGCTGCAGGACGCGCGCAGCAATTTCCTCAAGGCCTACGAACTGGCGCCCAATGATCCGACCGTGGTCAACAATCTGAAGCTGCTATCGTCCAGCGTGCAGAACGTCGAACGGTAGAGCGCCTGTATGTTGTTTGCCGCTTCGCTGCTGCTGAAGGCGTTTGCGATCCCTCTGCTGGCATGGGTCGCCTGGATAGACTTCTCGTCCCAGAAGATATCCAACCGTCATGTGCTGCTGCTTTTGTGTCTCGGGCTGGGATCGCTTCAGCTTGTTTCCATAGCAAGCCGATCGTGGTGGGATATGGGATTGAGCGTGATCGCCGGAATTTTGCTGTTCGTCGCGCTCTTCCCGTTCTGGATTTTGCGCAAGGTCGGAGCCGGAGACGTCAAGCTGATTGCGGTCGTCCCGTTTCTGACCGGTGGAAGCGGTCTCGCCATTTTCTCGGTGCTGCTATTGGTTTTCGCCGTCGCCACGGTGGCGGTCATGAAAAACCCGTTCCTGCTGCCGGCGGGCGCGTTTCGCGTCTATGTCCAGCATATGGACAGGAAGGGCGTCGTTCCTTTTGGCGTGCCGATTTCGGCAGCTGCGATTGGCGCTATCGGTTTCCAGATTTACGGGAGTTGGGTGGTGGCGAGCAGCTCCGGAATCCTGGATCAGCTTAATTGAACCTCGGCAGTCCGCTCTGCTGCACGAAGCGCGCGCCGACGTAACCTTTGCTTAATGCCGAACTGGCAGTCTATTTGCCTATTGAGGGTGCGCTATGATACAGGATTACCGGTCGACAGTTGCCTGGTTGGCGGCTGGATTGATTGTTGGTGCCGTGGCGTTCCCGTTTGCGGCTGTTGTCAACAAACCGGCGACACCAACAATTCTCAGCGCCGAACCGCCACCGCTCCCAATCATCAAAAAGACGTTCGTCCGAAAATGGCGCCGTACATAGCGATCAGTGGTGCCTGTCCCCAATACCGCGCACCGTCTGCAGCCAGACCGGATTGGACGGATCGCGCTCGATCTTGCGGTGCAGGGGGTTGATCTGGAGTCGATGGTGCGCTCGCCGACTTCGGAATCGTCACCGGCGAGTTCATAACGCCGCATGGTTTTCGCCGACCCGTGCGGCGAAGACCGCCAGGGTCTCCTGCTCGCGGCCGCGCGCCCGCCACCCCGCCTCAGTTCGCGCCTGGACAGCGTGCCATGCGTTCCCCAGCGCTCCTAACGACATTGGCACGATCATCGAAGATCGCTTCAATGGCAGGTTCCAGATCGAAAAAAGGAAGAGAAGAAGAATCTGTGCGCTCTCTGCACACAGTCTCCCAAATTATCTGCTTTTGCAGGAGTCGCCTGGTGGTGATCTGCCTCGGGAGCCGGCGATCGGCGCGGAGGCGACCATTCCTGGCAAAAAAATTTCCGGCTTCGCATGACCTTCCGCCGCAACACGGACAAGCCGCTGCCGGCAAGGGGCTGAGCAATAAAAAGCCCGCCACCGCGAGGCAGCGGGTTCTCTTTCGGAAATGATGAGCTGCCTTTTACGGCCGGCCTTCATGGGGCGGGGTTGCGGATGCCTCTGGCCGGACATTCGACGTCATTGAAGCGAGGCACTCTTCCAGACGTTCCAGCCGCGCCTTCTGGCATCGCAGTGTGTGCGCGACGTCATGCAGCCTGGATTTACCCTGAGAGTTGGCGGCAGCGATCAAGTCTATTTGTAGCCGACTGATCTCGCTCCGCAGATCGCGAGCGTCAGCTTCCATCAGACCCCTGATCCATCCAGCCCCGCGCATTCCAGCACACCATCCACCGAGCCCTGCGTCGCACGATAGCAGCGAGTTTGCTAACAACCATGCCATGAACCTTCTCGAATTTTATGCATTGCTAATATATAAAAGGCCCGCCACCGTCAGGCGTCCGGGCAGTTTTTGCCCGTTCGGATCGATCTGTGAGGTTTGTCACGGACGCATCGACGTATCGGCGTAGGCTACGTGCAGTTTCCTGCAGGGGTAAAGGGAGTGGTCCCGATGCTTGTGAACCTTCCTATGCTTGTGAATCTTCGTCTTGTCGCAGTTGGTCCCCTTGCCGATTGGGTCCGTCATCGAGCCGAGCAGAAGGCGCTGTTGAAGGCGACGGACGAGTTGAGCGCGTCACCAGACGACATGCTCAGCGACATCGGGATTTCCCGTGACGAGATCACGACGTTTGCGTTCCGCAGCCCGGCGTCGAGACGTTGGGCTGAGCAACAAAAAAGCCCGCCACCGTGAGGCTGCGAGCCAAATTATTCAAGAATTAAACTGGATCGTTCCAGGTTCTGTAGCGCGGGAAGCGCGGCCGGTAGCCGAACACCCGGCCGAGGATGCGAATGCAAGAAGATGGCCCTCGTCCGCACACCAGGGAATCGAGAAGGAACGTCTCGTGCAGACTTCCCTTGGCGGCAAAGCGGCCCCCATAGCCTCGCCCGTGATTGTTGCGCCAGCTCATGGTTTGCGGATGACCGCCTCCAAACATGGCGACCACAACGCACCCGTCCTCCAGTTCCGCGTCTGGATCAATGATAAGGCTTTCAGCCCGAAGCTCGGGGTAGGTGTCTGTCACCGCAAACACGTTGTAGGCCCACTTGCTGGCGAGCCCCTTGTCAGGCAGTACGGCATGTAGGACATGACCGGCACGTCGGGGAAGCCTCAGGCTAAGTCCACCCTTTCGGCGACACGACGATTCACTTCGATAATCAATTCGAAGACGCTTTCAAGCTCGCCGTTGATCTCGTCGGCAGGAATCCCGGCCTTCTCGGCAGCTGTCATCAACTGGTCTTTCAAGTCGCCAACCGAGATGGGGTCTCCCCGCGCCACAATGGGCAGTTGTTGGCTACCCACTTATCGAGAAACCTCAGGCCACGGACGCTCATTTGTTAGCAACCTCTCATCCTTGACACTGCACCCGCCCGCGGCCGGGTGACACCCGATCGCATAAGCGTGACGATTCCCTCCTATGACTTCCCGCATGCGGTTGTCGATTCGACTTCGAAGGCCGTGATCGGCCAGATATGGAATTAGTCGGCCCGGTCACGCGCATCGACGGCGACAAGGTAACCGTCAGCCTGCGGCCACTGGTGACTGTCGACGCCGAGCACGTGCGCGTTGTTGAGAGCCATGTGGGGTCGCCACGGCGAAAAAAGCCGATTGTCGACAAAGCCTAACGGCGCTGCTTGAGGAGATCAAAGGCCTCGTCGCAGGGGCAGCCGCCGGAAAGAATGGGATTCGGGCCGCTTTGGATTATTATGCGGTTCCCGAGCCAGCACGGCGACAAGTACCGAGCAGTCGAGTTCCTCGTTGAACGAAAAGTGCGGGTCGGCCTCTGGCAAGATCTGAGCCAAGCGTAGCGATTTCAACCTGGCTGTCTTGGCGGCACGTTCTGTGCATTCAACCTCATTGATCGCTTTCGCGGACCGCACTGCACCTCGGCGTTCTCCCAGCCAACACATTTCCTGGTAGCCTCATTCTCACCTCCCCCAACGCAAATTTCTACATTCGGATGAACCATGTCGCCCTTCATTCTGATGAAGCCCAAGCTGAAGCAGCGGACCAGATGGCCCGCGATTGTGGGCTCGCACCGCCCGGCGAGGTGACGCGAGCCCGGCCGAGTCTTGCGGGACCCTGGACAAGGACAGCGCCGAGTGGCTGGGTCGGCGCTCCTCGATTTCCTCATGGAAGGCAAACACCCAGAAACACCAAAGATGACTGTTGAACCGGCCGCTGACGCCGCCAGAGGCCGCGACCAAGTTCTAGCCGCCATTTTTGAAGGCATAGCAGGAGCCTATCAAGCCACGCTCTATGAAAACAATGATCTTTCGGACAATTGCTCGACCTTTGCAGAGACGGCACTAGCGTCGCTGAAGTCGAGTGGCTTCAGAGTGGTGCGTTAAGCCACCTTTGCTGCTGCACGGTTTCGGGCGAACCGTGCAGGTTGCCCAATGGGGCGACAGTGGAACAAACAGGGGATTCACATTTCCGGAGTTCCGATCTAGAATCATTCCATGGAAACGGTGTTTGATGATATCGCCAACGCCCTCAGAGAGCCCCGCTCAGACGTGTGGCGCCCAGTCCGCGCTTCGCGCCCTCGATCTTGCCGCCAAGCTGTTCCTTGGCCTCGCTGTCGGCCTAGGCGTTGGCTTTGGAATGGCGCGGCTGGTTAGCTATCTCGCTGCGGCCGGCTGAAGTGCGACAGCAGCAAAATCTGCCGTTGAGTTTCCCGAAAACGTAGCAGTCGCTGATTCAGCGGAGGTCGAACTTGTTGATGCATGGATGCCAAGGAAATCCTTTCCACAAAGGGCACTAAAATCTTCGGTGACATTGCTCAGGGAGCCGGAGGTGGTGCCGGAAGCGATGAGCGAGATAAAAGCGATGCCATCGGCTGGAATGGTGATGGTAATCCTGTCGCCGCTTTCTGCAGCTGTGGCGGCAGGTATCTCGGAAGCTCCAACCACTCTGTAAATCTGCGCCGTGACAGACGGGTTGCCGCCATCAAAAGTGAACGCGATGTCGGTCGACGTTGTGTTTTCCAATATGTCGCCGCTGCCGGCTGATATGAACCAGATCTCGGAATTGGCGCTTGAGGGCACATCATGACTGCGCACCAGGCGCCTTGCCTGAAGGTCGCCGACAGTTACGGTATCCAGCGTCCGCAACTCCCCCGAAGAACTTCCATGAGACTTCGAGCCAGATATCCCGACCGGCAGCAACAGCACCAAGGTTTTTCGAGGGCGCCTTAACCGTCGGGCCAGGGACGAGCCCGCCAGTATTAAAGGACGACACAGCCGAGACCATGATCGGTGACGCGCGCCGTAAATTCTGAAAGCCAATGATCGCCGCCGTGATCGCCAACGCCGCCAGGACAAGGGCAATCGCTATCCAAACAACTGACCGGCGTCGATTTCGCATCGTTGCCCAACCCTAGGGGAAATATCAACGTATTAGCAACTGCTTGTATTTCCCGTGAACCAGGATCATTCTTGCCGCACGGAGGCCACCAGTAACGATGGAAAAGGGGAACGTCATGGAATCCGTTTGCTACGCCCAAAGCTCGATCTGTTTGCTGTCGCTCTTAGTCAACACCGCGATGGCGCTTATTGTTTTGACGCCATTCGCAGCGACGCGCCTGCTGGTGTTGAGGATGCGCGCGGACTCGGGCCGAAACCTTCAACTCGCCTAAGCGCCGTGGGCAAACCACGTTGCCGAGGCGCAGTTCATGCGAATATTTCTGTTGATCCTTGCCGCTGTCGCCGTGTTCTACATCTGGGACAACGTGGCGAACAAAGGGCTGTACACTGCCCAGATTGAACGCAGCGTGGGTCTAGTCGCAGGCTTCAAACTCATAAACTAGCGCATCGCGATTGGTTGCACATCATGGCCAGAAGGTTGCCGCAACCATCAGACTGCACCGATGTGGGCCATGAGATCGGCAATGACGGTGTCCCTCTCGGGTGCGCTCGGTACCGTCGAGAACGTTGCAAGCTCAAAATCTTGCGGTCGAGATAGCCGCCAACCGATTTGCCGAGGCACATCTTGCGCGTCGTCAAATCGTTGATGGTATTACCCGACGCAACGGACGCCTCGATGCCGCCATTGACGGAGAATAGAGGCTCCCGCCTTCGTGGCGCCATGTCGTCACCACAGGCACGCCGGTCGAAATGGCAGTACTGGGAACCTGCCAAGGGTACGACACGAAATTCGATCCTTGGCCAATGGGCCCCGGGATAGAAGTGCCATTTGCAAATAACCAGCGTCGTCACCCCACAGGATGTCATTGTTAGCGGCGTTGCCTGCGCCAGTGTTGTTGGTGTTGTTGGTGTTGATGGCATCGATGTAGCCCGAACAGATCACAAAGCCGGACGACAGCCTCACGAAATTGGAGATGCTCGCGCCTATCAGTTGGCTGGTGATGCCGTTGAAATCGGCGCATGTCCGGCTGATTGGACCTGCAGTTGTAACGGCCGGCTGCGCACTGGTGACCCCAATCTTCTCGAAGTGCCGGCCGCCGCCGGTCTGGTCCTTGAAGGAATCGGTGCCGGGCGTCGGAATCTTCGCCGTGGAAGGGTTGTCGATGTTGGCTTCGATCTTCAGTGCTTCGAGCCTGCCGCTCAGACTCCGCCGAGCGTCGGTTCTTTGCGGTAGGCATTTTCCGCCGCGACGAATTCCGAGGTCGGTCTCGGGAGCTTCAGTGCTGATCTGAAGTAAGCGGCGCTGGCCGTTTTCGAAGAGCGAGATATCTTGGCAGCGATGTTCATTGCCATTATGTCCATCGCAAACGCGATGCGTCCCGTCGCGTTTGTCACGTTTGCCGAAAATATTCCCGCCTAGCCGCTACCTCGGCTTTCCATCTGCCGCCGACGCGCCGGCCGAAACCTTTCCGATCTTCTGGCCGAGAGCCTCGGCGGCAACCGCCGTCTCGACCCAATCTCCAGAACTCCGATCCTCGAACTCCGTTTCGATCTCAGCGACGAGCGCCGCTATTTGCGCGAGTTGGCGTCTGATCGCTGCGAGTTTGCGCACGGTGCTCATGGGCACGTCTCGATCGATGCCGGAACCAAAGTCGTTGAGCAAAGTTTCCTTACCGAAGGGCGTTTTAGGTTTTTGGAGAACTCGAAATGAAGACCATCATCCTTGGCGCATTGGCGCTTTGCTTGGCTGCGCCTGCGGTCGCGTCCGCAGAAGAAGGCATCGTCGTCCAGACCCAGCGACATCACCACCGCCATTATTGGGACGACAACAATAACGACCGTGTGGTCATCTATCGGAACGGACACCGTCTCCATCGCCGCCATCATGGCGAGCAGGCGTTTTACGACAATGGCGAGCGCGCCTGGCGCCGGCATCATCACCGGTCCAGCGACTTTGTGGTCACCGGATCGATCAACCGTCCGATGCATCACCGCCGTCACGTCGTCATTCAGCAGGACGACAACAACGATTATGACACCGACTATTGATCGCAGTCTAACGGCCCGGCCTTCGACGAGAGCCGGGCACCGGAGGGAGGGGTTTCGCCATGACGATGTTGTTTCAATCCTTGGACTTGGACGGTCACAAGCGCAGCGAGCTTTACCATGCGGCGCGGTTGTCGATGCTCCAATGTCGTGTGTTGACGCGCTTCGATCGGGTCGAAGAGGCTGCCGATAAGGTGCAAGCAGCGGCTGAGTTGTTCGCTGAGGCGGCTCGACCTGTCGGAAGCACTCAAACGCTCGGTATGTGAGCGCCAAGTCGGCGGCGGAACCGGCAGGCGGCAACGCGCGTTGCCTTTGCATGGTCGACTATCTCAAATCGGTACTGAAGGAACTGTGTCCTGCCTGGCTCATGCGGAAGGCGGGCGTCGTAGACGTTCGCCCTGTTGAGCAGCAGCCAGCCATAAGCGATCTAATAGGTGCGGCGCCGCCGACGCGATATCGTGGGCCGGTGCGGTCCGAGCCTCCCGACCACAGGCTTAACGAGTCCATAAGCAAGCGCAATTCGGGCTGACCCGCGACGCAGAAAGTTCGACAAGCTTCCAGGAAACCCCAGCCAAACAATTGATCAGGCAAATCACGAAGTTAGCGAACAAGGCCGCGACCGAACCGTGTTACATCGGTTTCCCGCTGTAACGCGCAAACCCTTGTATACCGGGCATGTCCCGTCCTGTACCTTGTTGTCATTGCAACATGACTGCAACACGGAAAGGCGGATTGTTCCCGTCATGTTCGCCAATGAAGGCGCGCGCCACCCATAGCCGATTGCGGCGCCAATTCTTTCCTGCAACTATCGGCAGGTCCGTGGACTTGGAAGCGACATGGAGAGAGCTATGGCTGACAACAAATCAAATCGGGGAAAGCAAGATCGGGCCAGGGTGTCCACCAGCGAGCCTTACGAGGTGAACTACTTCGCCCGGAAGCACGCAATCACAAAGGATATGGCCTTGAAAATAATCAAGGAAACCAAGGGCAACAGGGACAAGGCAAACGCCGCCGCTGAAAAGCTCAGGTAAAGAAACGCGACATGACAACAGAAAAAACCCGCCGGAATAGAGAAACCCGCCGCTGAGAGGGGGCCGAGGGCGGCGGGTTTCTTCACCTTGAATAGAGCGGCCACTTTCCGGAGAAGACCGCGCACGACATAAACCCGCAGAGGCGGCTCCTTGTTCCAGACAATTTTAAGGACCAGCCTGTCGAGGGCTACATGGTGTCCTAGTATTTCATCTTAGGGCCGCTCTCCACCAGCACTTCCTGAGATTTCAGATCCTCGCCCCAAATCACGGTTTCACCGTGGGTGTCCGGGCATGGCTCTGCGTCCGCGCCTTCCTCGTCGACGTTGTCCAGCTCTAGATCATCAAGGCAGCCAAGCGACGGCTCATCGTCTGCCGTTTCCTCCAGATCGCAATCAGCCTGCATGAGATCCAGTGCCGTTATCAGGCTCACGGCACGGTCTAGGAGGTCGTTCAGGCGCTTTTCTACGGACTGGCGCCATATGCGCGCGTCGGTTCCCTGCGGGCATCCCATGGGCTTTTAGAACGCGAAGGGCGCTCATGACACGCGCTGCAGTTCGAGGAAGGTCAGCGCCGTCATCATTTCATCACGGTGCCACCGGCTCGTTTCGTTGGTGTCAAGCAATGTTTGGAACGCGGTTACCGCCACTGGATCATCAGTCATTGCGTTGGGCAGGTGCTCTGCCATCCACCGATCGAGAAAGTTGATGCCGCGTGTGCTCATCAGCCGATAAGTTCAAAGCGCATATTAGGTTCCGCTACTTGACCCCTGAGACGGCCGCACCAGACTCCAGTGCATGGCTAATGGTCTCAAGATCGGCGATGAGGTGGCGATCGACGCCACCACTATTCGACGCGTCACTGACGACAGGATCAGCGTGTCGATACCGACCTACGGATTTCCGCATTCCGTTCGGGATAGCACCACGAAGGTGGTCAAAGGTCAGACCATCGAACTGATCGGCAGCGTCACACGGGTCGAGAAGGACGCCGTAACGGTCAGCCTGGGTGGCCCGGTGGTGACGGTCGCGCTTGATGTTGTGCGGCTGGTGAAGCTCTAGCTTTCCCGACCTTACCGCCCTAACGGCTGCTTCGAAAGGGAGAGAAGTTCGGCCTCATCTTTTATCCCGGCCATGTAGTTGGCAATGATCCGAGAGGCCAACCGGCCCTGCGCATCGGGTGATTGGTCGTCGACGAGTTTAAGCTGCTCGAAAACGCGCCCTAGCAAGGCCAATTCGGCAGGCTTAAGGATCCCGGCATCCACGGCTTTTCGTCTGATGGGCATGACTAGTGTTCTTCCCTCACCGTCTCAAGCCGCGAGCCCGAAATCGGTTCCGGAACATTTTAGCTCAAACGCATGTTTCAATGGTTATGAAGATCGAAGCCGACGAATGCCGGGCAGCGTTGACGCTCATCCGGCGCACAATCGAGGACCACTGCCCGCCCGGCGTGCTGCCTAGCGAGGAAGCGGTGAACGGTCTCTATGGGCCGGGGCTCATGGATGAGGCGGAAGCGCTGGCGGCTGCCATCGTCGCAACGATCGACCAGATGCAATTGCGCGTGATGACGAAACCGCCTGACCGCGCTGTCCCATTATAGGACGGCGCGGTCAAACCCCAACCTTGGCTGCGCAGGCGGCTTCGGCATTGAGTTCTACCCCGAACTTCGGCCGGCGCTGATCAGGCAATCTCCCACTGCGGCCCCGGCCATTTTCGTTGCACCCCGCGCGGGAGCCGCCTTGGCTGACGTCCACTAGCTCCCGCTCATCTTGACCCCGGGCGCAATGTATTGTCCGTATATGAACTCGACGAGTGAGGGCACTGCATCGCCATGTAGGCGGTCGGCCCCCGCGGCTGTCGAGCGATGTTTGAGGGAGCAGCGCATTGTTCGTCGATTACTACGAACTCTTGGAGATCAGCCCAAACGCCAACTCGGAGACACTTGAGCGAATATTCCGCTACTTTGCGATGCGCTATCATCCCGACAATCAGCAAACTGGAAACGAAGCCCGCTTCAGCGAAATAGTAGAAGCACACAACGTCTTGAGGGATCCCGTTAAGCGCGCCCAGTACGATATCTCCTATCGAGAGCATGCCGGTGAGCGGCTTAAATTGGTCGAGGAGGCAAGCGACCCCAAAGGGGTCGAGAAAGATGCTTTGGTCCAGGCCAAACTGCTTTCGCTGCTCTATGTGAAGCGCCGCCAGGATGTCGGCAATCCGGGCATTGGCGACGTCGAAATCGAACGGTTGTTAGGCTGTCCACCAGAGCATCTGGAGTTTCATCTCTGGTACATGAAGGCAAAGGGATGGATTGCAAGAATTGAGAACGGGACAATCGCGATCACGGTTGAAGGCGTCGATCGCGCCGATTCCGAACTGCGTCGCGATACCAGCATTCGGCTCCTGAGTAGAGACTAGAGAGGGTATCTGCCCAAGTTCCGCAAGGCTCCAGGGGAGCTTCGCGCGTCATTTTGCCGAGACCAGATAGGCTGAGGAATAGGGTCTTCGGTGGCCGCTTGCGGACGGGGGCAATGAGGATCATGCTGACGCTGGTCCTATCGCTTCCCTCGAGTAGGCCAGCGAGCCCTATTGTGAGGCAGTCCGGCATGTAGGATTGTAGTCCTCGTTGCGGCGACCCCCCTCAAGCGGAGATCGCCAATGGCCAGAACCAAACCTTCCGAACAGCTTTCCCGGGCTGAAATCGAGCGCTTCATCGCGGCAGCCGAAGCGCTGCACAAGAGCATCGTCGGGCCGCTCCTGGCGTATCACAGCGAGCACTACCAAGCTCTACGTGAGGTCCATCGACCGCTGTTGAAGTCGATTGAGACCATTACCGGCAAGAGGGCGCCATTCATCCAGCCGAACATGACAGGACCGGCACAGCCGCGGGAGAAGCCTCCGGGCTAGTTCTCCTCGCGGAAGTCCTGCAGTGAGGCGTGGCGGAGGTCCTCCTCGCCGCGCAGGTGCTTCACAGCTCAAACTCATACGGGCACTCGGGAAGGGACCGAGTTTAAATCGGGTTATGGTTGCAGCGCGGATTAGACCATCAGGCTTAATTGCTGCGCTGTCATTCTGCGGGTAGGATCGGGGTGTGGTTAATGCCACTCTCCAGGTAGTGTGCTGAGAGTTCTGCAAATTCGCTGAGAGGGGGCGGTCATGGCAGGCTGGTGATTGTTCACGTCACCTGATTCCCGCGAAGGAACGCCACCATGACCAAGACTGAAGTTAAGACCGCCAGCGCTGCCGTCAAAGACATTTTGCTTTCGAACCCGGATGGATTGCACGAAGTGCTCCGTGCGGTGATGCAGGAGGTGCTTGAGGCCGAGATGGACGAGGCGCTGGGTGCCTCGAAGAGCGAGCGCACGCCCGAACGGCTTGGCTATCGCTCGGGCTATTACGGCCGTACCCTTGTGACGCGGGTCGGCAAGCTCGAGCTGCGGGTTCCGCAGGACCGGGCCGGCCGCTTCTCCACCGAGCTGTTCGAGCGCTACCAGCGTTCCGAGCGGGCCTTGGTGGCGACACTGGCGGAGATGTATGTGCAGGGCGTGTCGACCCGCAAGGTGAAGGCGATCACGGAAGAACTGTGCGGCCATGCCTTCTCGGCCTCGTCGATCTCGGCCATCAACAAGCGGCTGGACGAGAGCCTCGCTGCCTTTGCCAGGCGCCCCCTTCAAGAGCCGTTTCCTTACCTCATCCTCGATGCGCGCTACGAGAAGGTGCGTGAAGCCGGTGTTGTCATGAGCCAGGCGGTGCTGATCGCGGTCGGTATCGACTGGGACGGAAGGCGCCAGATCCTGGCCGTGGAGATGGCCAATCGCGAGAGCCGCTCGGCCTGGAGGGACTTCCTCGTCGGCCTCAAGGCGCGCGGCCTCAAGGGCGTCGAGTTGGTTGTGTCCGACGATCACGCCGGCCTGGTGGCAGCGATCGGCGAGGTGATCCCCGAAGCCGCCTGGCAACGCTGCTACGTGCACTTCCTCAGGAACGCGCTCGATCATCTGCCGAGGAAGCACGGCGACGACTGCCTGCAGGAATTGCGCTGGCTCTACGACCGGCGCGATCTCGCAGAGGCCAGGGCTGATCTTGCCGCATGGCTTGCCAAATGGTCGGCACGCTATCCGCGCCTGACAGGCTGGGCCGAGGATGCCATCGAACAAACCCTGACCTTCTTCCGGCTGCCGCGTCAGCATCACAAGCACCTCAAGTCCACCAACATGCTGGAGCGGCTCAACGAGGAAATCCGCCGGCGCACCTATGTCGTGCGCATCTTCCCCAACACCGAAAGCTGCCTGCGCCTGGTCAGGGCCTTGGCCGTCGAGACCAACGAAAACTGGATGGAGGCCAACCGATACATCAACATGGACGACCTGCGCGAGCACAAGAAGCTCGCTCTGCGCCAAGCCGCATGACCAGCATCATGGCCGCCCCATTTTGCAGAACTTGACGCACACAACCACTCTCCAGTGTGGTCGGCACCGTCACGTCACCCAACTGTAACGTTGCCCCCGACAGCGCCGACCACGCTCAATGTTGGCTGATTAGGCCGGGGCCTCCCCTGTACGAAACCGTACCTTTGAACCTCCTTCGCTAAAAAGAGAGTAAATAACTCCCTTCGCCGGAAGGGAGGCCGCGATGGATCTAATAAGCATTTAGAAACCGCACGTGCGGTGATGGAAACCAGCTTTCAGTTGCAGAGCCGGTCGATGACCGGAACAGCTGCGTTCCGCAGCCACATGGACCACACCCGGCAAGCCATCCAAGAGTCGCGCGAACTGCTCAAGCGCCTTCGCCAACGCTACCGCGAAGATATGGCCCAGGTGCTCGAAGACGAGGACGATCTCGCGCCGATGCGCATATCGGGGTTCGATGCCGACGTTCTCCGCTCCGCATTTCAAAACCTAGTCAGGGATGCAGACGTGCCCGAGTGTCAGTGGCGCGTTGTTGCTGAATGCTTGGTACGCGCCATCGATGCGGCAGGTAAGCTGTTCCTCGGCCTCGGTATCGGCCTAGGTGTGGCAATTTGCAATCCGGATCCCCTGTCTTGGCAAACGCGACGTGAGCCGCCTGCAAGGCAAGGGAGCACTCGTCACGGTCGCGCTTGATCAATTCCGGCAGGATAACGGTCCTTCCGGCCAGCCGCCCAGCAGCAACCAGCCGTTTTACTCAGCGCTAGCACCCTTTGGCTCCGGCGTGATCTCCTCGACCTGCACGTTTTCGCCGATCTCTCTCGCCCAGGCCAAGGCTTTAGCCTTGTCGTTGGTCGTAAGCACCGTGCGCCAGTTCGGCGCTTCAAACACGCTCACAACGTAGGTTGTCACCGACTCGTTGACCATGCTCCACCTTTGCCTACTTCATAAAGGTGTGGTGCCCTCATATTAGCATGAGCGTATATAACTTGGTAGTCAGCCTACGCAGGCCTGGCCGGCTGGGAAATAGGCAGATTCGGCCGTGGCGCCCGTCAGTCCACCAAGGGCTGCGCCGTATATTAGCTACATCTCGACTAAAAAGCTGTCCGCTCCAGAATCCTGTCATGGCTCGGGGAATAGGCATCGGCGACGAGGTGGCGATAAACGGCCACAGTGCGCAGGCGGGTCGACGAGGACCACGTCAGCGTCAGCATACCCAGCTACAACTTCCCCCATTCGATCCTCGATCGCACGACGAAGGTGAAGCGCGGGCAGCAGATCGAACTCGTCGGCAACGTCACCTATGTCGACGAGCAAGGCGGCAAGGTGACAATTATACTGGACCGCCGGTCACGGTCGACATCGACAAGGTCAGGCTGGTGCAGGCCTATGTGCCGCCGAAGCGCAAGAAGCCTCTGCGCGATATGGCCCACTAGGTGCCCTTAGCTTGGCCTTGGAATGGCGAATCGCCGGCTGATCCTTACTGGAACGAGATGCCCACGGCCTAGATGATAGAGCCGGACAGGGTGACTGTGAAATCCCTGGTCGCATCGTTCTCCGTTGTGGGTATCGACCATGCGTCGGTCGCAACAGGCCGATCGTTGGTCAAAGCAATCTCGTCATGAATTGGGCTGTCGCCCCCGCTCCATGAGCCGACTGCGCCACTGCCGGTGATCGACCCCGACAAGAAGAAGGCCGCCCCGGACGTTTTGACTTCAACGTCGGCCAGGGTTTGTGGTCTGCGTCCACTGATGCTTATTCGCATTGGAGCGGACAGTATCGTCGGCAAAAGAGGGTCCGAAAAGGCCTTTCGGCAGCTCCCTCGTAGGAACGAAAAAAGATGAGAAGCGGAACTTGCGTGTGCAGTATTTGCACACGAACCCTCATAAACATCTGATTTTGTTAATCTTCTTCCCCATCCATCATAGGTGCCACGGTCAGTCTATGCTCTTGATTTTTCAGCATCTGTTTAACATCAGAACCTTAGAACCTGCCGCACACGCTGCGTCAGCGAGACCTCCCTGCAACGCGACGTTGCGCGGCGCCGGGGCACCGACACCAAGTCGATCGCGGTGAGACGCCGACCAAGTCCGTATAGCGCGCCTGAAAACTTTCGGCGAACTCATCGACCTCCATATCGACGACATGTGCGATGTAGGCAAGTCCCCTCGCCGCTCCAAGGCCGCAGCCCTCGCTATGCTCCGAACATCTGGGGAAGTGCAGCATCGCCACCCTCGATCGCGAACGGCTCGTTCGCTTCGGTCGTGATCGAGCCGCCCAGGGTGCCGGACGATGAGTCTCGGTATCGACATCACCTAGGGAAAGTCGTTGAGCGTCGTTCCTGGATGATCTGCCTGGTCGTGATCGCGACAGCCGCTGGCGAGAGCCGCCAAACACGCATGAGATTGTCTGAAGCGGAGGACCATCCATGGAAGGACCCATTTCGAGCTATTTTGCATCGATTGAACCCGTGGGGCCCTGACGTTTTCTGGACCGCTTGCTGCATCCGGCGCGGCATTTCAAACATCCCCACGACGTTTTGGCCGATGTTGCCCTGGACGATCAGGAGAAGCGCGCCATTCTTTCGCCATGGGCATCGGATGCCTGCGCCGTATAATCCGTGCCAGCGCTTCGCATGCTGCCGCGAGCGGGTGAACCGGTCAGCTTCGACACGATCATGGATGCGTTGCAACAGTTGGATCAATCGGATGAGCGTGCCGGTCCTGACTGCAGTGACAGCGCGGCAGTGGCCGCGTTCATACCATTCGTCGATCGGATTTAAGGGCGACGTAGTTGTTCTTGCACCATGGACCCGTCGGCGAGTGACCCCGCCGGCGGGAGGGGTGTGGCATCGGTGCGTTCGCCCAGATTGCCGATGAAAATTTTCCTATTCTTCCTCTTGAAGGTGCACGTCGCGATTCTAAATTGATGGTCGCCGGCCGCCCAATGGGGCCGGCAACACAGGGAGGCGGCAAGGCTCTTGGCGCCTTCTTGTCCATGTTGCTCAAAGGAGGATGTGGCTATGAAGACAAACCTCGATTTTACCCCTCTATACCGGTCCAGCATCGGCTTCGACCGCATGGTCGACATGCTTGAAAGTGCGAGCCGTGTGGCCTCGTTCGACAACTGGCCGCCCTACGATATCGCCAAGGTTGATCAGTATCGCATCACGATGGCGGTCGCCGGTTTCTCGCAGGACCAGCTGACCGTCACCCACCAGCCCAACATGCTGGTTGTGAGCGGGTCGCAATCCGGCGATGAGAACGGCCGGCATCTGTACCGCGGCATCAACGGGCGCGCTTTCGAGCGTTGGTTCGAACTGGCCGATCATGTCAAAGTCCAGGGCGCCAGCCTTGAGAACGGGCTGCTGAGCATCGATCTCAAGCGCGAGGTTCCCGAGGAGATGAAACCGCGCAAGATCGAAATCTCCAGCGGGGCTCCCATGCCGAAGATCGAGGCGCCCAAGGTCGAGACCGACAAGCTGGCCGCCTGAGCAATCCACCATGAAGGCTTTCGCTTGAGCCGGGCGTCCCGCCCGACTCAGAGACCTACGAAAGGAGAAAGACAATGAGCGTACGTGACTTGATCCCATGGGGCCGGGGCAACGGAAACTCGGCGCCCAGTCTCTTCCCCGACGGAGATCGAGACCCCTTCGTCTCCCTCCACCGGGAGGTAAACCGGCTGTTCGATGACGCCTTCCGCAGCTTTGGCGCCAGACTGCCGGCCTTCGGTCCCTCTTTCGCCGCCAGTTGGCCGAGTGTCGAAATCTCCGACACGGACAAGGAAGTCCGCGTCACGGCGGAAATACCTGGCCTGGACGAGAGCGACATAGAAGTCCTGCTGGAAAATGGGGCGCTCAAGCTTAAAGGCGAGAAGCGTTCCGAGACCGAGGACAAGGACCGGCAGTTCTCCGAGCGCTTCTACGGTCGCTTCGAGCGCCTCATTCCGCTCGGCTACGAGGTCGAAGAAGACAAGGTCAACGCCACCTTCAAGAACGGGGTGCTGACCGTGACGTTGCCCAAGACCGAGCGGGCGCAGGCGAAGGCCAAGCGGATCGCAATCAACGGGAAGAACTGACGGATGCAGTATGGGTGGCGGCCCTTACGGCCGCTGCCCGTGCGACCCTTCATAACGGGAGGGACAGGCAATGGAGACAGTTCAAAGCAGCGACAACATCAGGAACCCAACCAAGACGTCCGTCCGGCCGGACAATGACAATCGGCCTCGTCTAGACGGGCCGGCTTTGTCAATGGGACGGTCAGTGTTTCCGGAGGGCGCAGTGGCGCGGATCTACCAGCCCTGCCGCTCGGCCATGACCTCGGCAAAGCCCCACAGGGACTGGCGATTGGTCTTCGAACGCCGCACAGCCCCGTTCATCGAGCCGCTGATGGGCTATACCGGTGGCCGGGACACCCTGACCCAGGTTGAACTGAACTTTCCGACGCTGGAAGCGGCGATCCGTTATGCCGAGCGTCAAGGCCTCAATTACGTGGTGCAGGCGGCACCTCCTGCTTCCCCGGCCAAGATCAGGAGACAACATGTATCGGAGGAAAAACAGGCCTTTTCCGACCTGGTTTGGCAGCGGCTGCAGTTGGCTTGGCTCCAGGCAAGTCACGGCTATGGCGCCGGTGCACAGACAGCGCACATACAGACGGCGCTTTCGGAGCCCGAGACATTCTACGCCTCTCCGATGGAGGTCGTGGACGACCCGGTGCTCGCACCCGACGAGAAACGCGCCGTGCTCAAGAACTGGGCCTGGAACGAGTACCTGATCGACCTGGCCACAGCCGAAGGCATGCCGGAAAATGCACGCCCGTCGCGATTGGACGAGGTCGAACTCGCCTTGCTGGCCTTGGAAGTCCGAAACCGGGGCTTCCAGACCAGGACCAGCCCGGTGCACTCCCGGATAGCCGCATGATAAGGCAAGAAGGAACCCACGGATCGTCTTCGACGCCCAACGGACCATCCTGAACCTCTTCCCGCTTGCGGTCGCGGCAGCGGGCGGGCGAGCGCCGACAACTTTCCCAATGCGTGGGCGCCCGATTGCGCCTCGGCAGAACTCGGCCGAGTTGTTAGGATCGCGCTGATATGGACGCTCCAATGAATGGCGACAGAGGTTCCTATGTATCAATCCTTCAACGGCTCCGCCCATCCCCTGGCACCGAAAGAGATCGCGATCGCTGCCGTCCCCGAAGACGAGCGTGTCTGGGTCCCACAGGCGGAGGGCGTGTGGTTCCGACCACTTATGCTCAACACAATGCAGGGGCAGTGGTGCAATCTGCTCCGCGTACGCCGGGCCGGGATATTAAGCCGTCATCTGCATCCGGCCCCCGTGCATGGCTATGTGATCAAGGGGCGTTGGCACTATCTTGAACACGACTGGGTGGCAGAGACCGGATCTTACGTTTTCGAGCCGCCCGGTGAAATCCACACGCTCACGGTTCCAAGCGACGTGCCCGAGATGATCACCTTCTTCAACATTTCCGGCTGCATGGTTTACCTGGACAAGGATAACAAGCAGATTGGTTTCGAGGACGTTTTCACCAAGATCGACATGTGCAGAAATCATTATGCGAGCGTGGGTCTCGGTAAGGATTTCGTCGATCAGTTCGTGCGGTAGACATCCGCCCGTTTGTCTTCCGCGCCGATGAGTTCGCGCTCCGCCACAGAGGCGAAACGAGGAGATCTTGGTGACCGATTCCATATGGGCCATGCCCTTCTTCGCGGGCAAGACCGTCGTCATTACCGGAGGCACGACAGGCATCGGAAACGGCATCGCCATGGCGTTCGCCGGGGCCGGGGCAATCGTCCACGCGACGGGGGCCACGGCCGCCGAGGTGGCGGCCGCTCGTGCATACGGCACCGCCGTCTCGTATTCAGTACTCGACGTCCGGGACATGACTGCGGTCGAAGGATATTCCAGTCAGTTCACATCCGTTGCAGCGCTCGTAAATTGCGCAGGGGTAAACCTGCGCGCCGCCGAATTCACTGTCCAGGGTTTCGAAACGGTGGTCGATATCAATCTCACCGGCTCCATGCGGAGTGCGAGCGCGTTCCGAGGGGCACTCTCGAACGGGGGCGCCATCGTCAACATCGCCTCGATGTTCGCGTTTTTCGGCGCGGCTCATGCGCCGGCTTACGCCGCATCCAAGGGCGCCATCGTGCAACTTACCAAGTCGCTCGCCATCGCCTATGCCGGGGATGGCATCCGCGTAAACGCATTGGCGCCTGGCTGGATCGAGACCGCCATGACCGCCGCGCCACGGGCCGATCCAGCTCGCAACGCGGAATTGATGAAACGCACTCCGATGGGTCGCTGGGGTACGCCGGGCGACCTGACCGGCCCCGCCTTGTTCTTGTGTTCTTCGCTCGCGGGGTTCATCACTGGGGCAATTCTGCCGGTTGACGGTGGCTATCTCATTGCGTGAGGCGTTGGCTATGCTGCGCGACCGATCTCCAAGCCTGTGTCGTCGAGATCAAGATCGAAGGCGACCAATCGACCATGCCTGACCGCAATTGCCGCCACCAACTCCGCAAGCTCGCCATCCGTATGCTCGCAAAAAGCTGCCTGTTTCCTGACAATCGTGACCGCATCCCGGGTCGATACGACAGAGAACGGCCTCCGGGATCTCACGAATGATTCCGCAACCTCGGCGACGGATGAAGCTCGGTCAAAATTATCTTGCATACTTGCACCTCTGTACGACGCTAGCCCAAGCTCGGCCCGCGCAAATTGTTCCCATTGGCCTAATGCAGCCAGTTAGCATCCGGCTTGGGCTCCTTTGTGTGCGAAGGCCGGGAGCAACGCGACATGGCCGTCGCCGTCTGCCTTGGACAGTCGGCTGGACGTATTCGTCTCCGAATACGAACACGGGGCCGGACGCCTAAAAACGAGGAGGATCAGATGTGTCCAAGCCGCTCGCCAAAGTTTCCGATCCTCGGATCACCGCAGTTCCCGCGCAACAAGTCGCCGGGAGGACTGTTTGCTCGCGTTAATTGCGGTCGACCGACTCCTGGCTCATTCGCCGCCTCGCCAGTTGGCTCCGGTCAGCCGGCCTCGTCCGTCTCCGTCATCGCTGGCCGGCGGACGATCCAATCCACCAAACCGGCTTCGGTCTGCTCGCAGGCCACGAATTCGCGCACCAGACTTCGCGCCAGCTCGCGCCATTGACACTCGGGCACGTTCATCTCCGCGATCAGATCTCGGCATGCAGCGCGTATGATGTCGGCATCGAAGGCTGACACGGCGACAGGACCACGGTCTGTATTCTTTGCTCGAGGAGTGTCGTCGCCCTGACGTTCGCGAAAGCGCCTCAGCACCTCGCGCGATGTGGCGATCGCTTGTCGGGTTTGACTCATAGCCTCGTAAAATCCAACTTCGCGGACCGGTGAGCGGTGCCGTGATAGAATGAAGTCCTCCATAACCGCATGCGCAGTGTCCGTACGCGTTGCAACCATCGCCGCCTCCCTGCAGGCGCACCCAATGCTTGCAGCTTCTGCCGGTGTTCGGGCGGCCGCCTGCATTTGTCGTGTCGCTGCTATGATCGCGTGAGTTAAAGCCGGTGAAGCGTCGCTGCAATTACAAATGTAAGTGTGGCATCCGATAAGTGGTATGCCCGCTGGCTGCGGCGGCGGCGAGTTCGTTCTTCAGACGGTCGAAGTCTTCCTCGGCGAAGCGCTCTCCGCGTTGCCGGAACGAGGAATCAGGATCCGGACAAAATGCATGCGGCCGTGCCGCCGTTCAGGGGGCGCTATTGGCGAAAATCCGCCAATTTCCGCCAGTCGAAGACAACGCCCACTCCAGGCTCGTCGGGTGCTATCGCCAAACCATCCTGAAGCCTCAGCGGCTCAGTGGTATAATGGTCAATATCAAAACTATGCGCCTCCACCCAGCCGGCATTTGTCTGACCTGCAACGAGGCTGACATGAAGTTCCTGCATCCCGTGACTGCAGACCGGAATGCCAGCCTTGCGTGAGAGCGCTGCCACGCGCAGCCAGCCGGTGACCCCGCCGCAGTTGGAGGCGTCGGGTTGGATGTAGGCGAGATTCGACCAAGCGAAGGCATGCTCGAACTCCTCGATGACATGCAGGTTTTCTCCCATTGCCAGGGGCATTCCGGTCGCCTTGGCAATGCTGGCGTAACCCTCATAGTCGTCGGGTATGATGGGCTCCTCGAACCACAGCAGATCGTAGGCGGCGAATGCTCTCGCTGCCTCGATCGCTCGCGGGACGTCCAGCGCGTAGTTGGCGTCAACCATAAAGGTGACATAAGGGCCGATGCGCTCGCGAACTGCCTTCACCCGGGCCACATCCTCGGCAAGGTCGTCCTTGCCGACCTTGATCTTCACCCCGGTGAAGCCGGCATTGAGATAGGAATCGATGCTGGCCAAAAGCTGATCGAGGGTGAAGTTTAGGTCGATGCCGCCGCGATAGGCCTTGGCGCTCTTCCCGGCCCCGCCCGCCATCTGCCAAAGCGGCAGGCCGCTACGCCGGCCCTTGAGGTCCCATAATGCGATGTCGATCGCCGAGATCGCGAAAGAAGCGATGCCGCCGCGCCCGACATAGTGGATGTGCCAGAGCATGCCGTCGTAGATCGTGTCGATTTGCGTTGCGTCGCGTGCCTTGAGGAACGGCGCGAGGTCGTGATCGATCATTGCCTTGATCGCATAGCCGCCCCTGCCGCCGGTGTAGGTGTAGCCTGTGCCCTCGGTGCCGTCGGCAAGCCTCAGCGTGACGGTGACCAGCTCGAAATGCGTGTGCGCGCCGTGCTTGGCATCGGTCATCACCTCACGCAGTGGGACCCGAAACAGCCGGGTCTCGACTTCCTTGATTTCGGTGCGGCTCATGCTGCGCTCCATTCACGTTTTTTCATCGGACCATAATTGCACCGGCAGCGCTGACTGGCAACAATGTGGCTGATCTTTCAGCGGTTCTGAAGCCAATCCGTCATTTTTGGTCCTACAAAAGCATCAATCCGCTTGTGCTTTGGTCCGATTTACCTTCTAATAACAGGACCATCTGGGAGGAAAAAGGCTTGCTGGATACGGAAGAGCGTCCTGAGATGCCCGCGGCTATTCTCGCCGCTCGCGCGGCCGACGCGATGGTGGCCGGCATAGAGGCCGACATCACGTCCGGAAGGCTTGGCGACGGCAGCTACCTGCCGGCCGAGCGCGAACTGATGATCGAGTATGGTGTGGGCCGGGGCGTTGTGCGTGAGGCGATTGCGCGCCTGGCCAGCCGCGGCCTGGTGGAAGCGCGTCCGCGGTTCCGGCCCGTGGCGCGCCGGCCTGGCCTGGATGCCGCGCTCGGCGCCCTCGACGGCATCGTAGGACATCTGCTGAGCGACCAGGCGGGCGTGAAGAACCTCTACGACATGCGCGTCTTCCTCGAGGCGTCGCTGGCGCGCAACGCCGCCATCCATGCCCGCAAGGATGACGTCACAGCCCTGAGGGCGGCGCTGGCGATGAACGAGGCAGCCATCCCGGATTCTGAGAAATTCTATGCGACGGACGTGGCGTTCCACGCAGCGCTCTATGACATCGCGCGCAACCCGGTGCTGCCTGTCGTGCACAAGGCATTTACCGCCTGGCTGTCGCCGCATTGGATGCGCATGCCACGGTCGCCCGAGCGCAACCGCGTGAATTTCCTCAGCCATCGTGAAATCTGCACGGCCATCATTGAGCGAGATCCTGACGGCGCCGAGCGGGCGCTGCTCAACCACCTCTCGGCGGCCTGGGAGTATGTCCGCGGAACATTCGAAAGCCGTGAGGCGCCGGAAGCATGACGCAGTCCTACGACCATATCGTGGTGGGCGGCGGAGCAGCCGGCTGCGTCGCGGCGGCAAGGCTTGTCAAAGCGGGACGGCGAACCCTGCTGCTGGAGGCCGGCCATTCCCATCATCACCCCTTGCTCGACATGCCGCCCGGCATCTTCAAGATGATCAACGGCTCGAAATTTATGCGCTATCACCGCACCGAGCCGCAGGCCCATCTCGACGGCCGCGTCCATGAAATCTCGCAAGGCAACGTGCTGGGCGGCGGCACCTCGGTCAACGCCCAGGTCTACATGCGAGGCCGCTCGGCCGATTATGAGGAGTGGGACGAGCTGCTGCGCGGCAACAATGCCGGCGTACGCTGGAACTGGCAGGCGGTGCTGCCGCATTTCACCGGCATGGAGGGAAACAACCGCCTCGGCGGCGAACTGCATGGAAGCGAAGGTCCGCTGCTGGTCTCGGATCCAGGCCACATCGATGATGTTTCCCGTTGGTTCGTCCAGGCCGTCCAAGGCCTTGGATTGCCGTACAACCATGACTTCAACGGACCGTCGCAGCGCGGGGTCGGCTTCTACCAGTTCATGAACCGGCGGGGAAAGCGAAGCAGCGCCGCCTATGCCTTCATCGAGCCGCTGACGAATGATCCCAAGCTGACGCTGAAACTCAATTGCACAGTCAGCCGGCTGCTGATCGAAAACGGTCGGGTCACCGGCGTCGTCTATTCGGATGCGTCGGGCGCCGAGCATACCGTCCATGCAGATGCCGACGTGATCGTCTCGTCCGGTGCCCTCGTCTCGCCGAAACTGCTCATGCTGTCCGGCATCGGCCCCGCCGAGGCGCTTGCCGGGCACGGCATTTCCTGCGTCGCCGACCTGCCCGGGGTCGGCGAAAACCTGATCGACCATCCGGAGGTGCCGATCATCGCCACCGCAAACGGCCCATACGGCTATTTCAGGCAGGGCCAAGGCTGGAGGATGATCAGGAACGGCCTGCATTTCAAGCTCTTCGGCACCGGCACGATCCTGTCAGCGGGGGTGGAGGCCGGAGCCTTCGTCAATCCGGCCGATCCCGAGGGCGAACCGACGATCCAGGCCTTCTGCGTGCCGCACGTCTATCTGGACCGCGATATCCTGACCTTGGTCGAGAACACCTATGGGCTTACCGTGACGACAGTGGTGGTGAAGCCAAAGTCGCGCGGTTTCGTAAGGCTGCGTTCGGCGGATCCGAAGGACATGCCGATCGTTTCGCCGAACCTCCTTAAACATCCCGACGACATGAGGGAAATGATCTGCGGCCAGCGTTATTTCCTGCAGGCTTTTCAGACCAAGCCGCTCGCCGATCGGGTCAAGGCCATTGCCGTGCCAAGCCAGGATGATCTCAGCGACGAAGCCATGACAAAGCATTGCAAGCGCTTTGTGAAGACCAACTACCATCCGGCCGGGACATGCCGGATGGGCTCGGACAGCGACCGGATGGCGGTGCTGGACGCGGCGCTGCGCGTGCGCGGAATAGACAATCTGCGGGTTGCCGACATGTCGGCCTGCCCCAACATCAATGCCGGCAATACGGCGGCGCCCGCCATGATGCTGGGCGACCGCTGCGCCGACTTTATTTTGGAGGCGGCATAGCGCCCTGATCCAGCTTCCCGACGGCGTCATCGCCGAAGCCGTCTGGGCCGATATCGTGAGGAAATTACACAGTCGCTGAAAGCGACGATAAAGGAGGAAAGAGCATGATCATTACCCGTCGAAAACTACTGGTTGGCTCCGCCGCCGGCGCGGTCGCGCTGACACTCGGCTCACGCGCCTTCGCGGCGCTCCCGCCGCTCGCCAAGAAGGACAAGTACAAGGTCGGTTTCGCCCAGACGGAAAGCAACAATCCGTGGCGTCTTGCCGAGACCAAGAGCATGCAGGACGAAGCCGCCAAGCTTGGCCATCAGCTGGTCTACACGGATGCCGCCGGTTCGTCGGCCAAGCAGGCCTCCGACGTGAACTCGATGATCGCGCAGGGCGTCGACGCAATCTTCCTGCCGCCCCGCGAAGACAAGCCCCTTGTGCCGGTCATTCTTGCCGCGCGCGATGCCGGCATACCGGTGTTTCTGGTCGACCGCGACGTTGATCACACCATGGCCAAGCCGGGCGAGGATTATGTCTGCTTCATCGGTTCGGATTTCATCGAGGAGGCGACCCGCGTCGGCGAATGGCTGGTCAAGAACGCCAATGGCAAGTCGAAGATCATCGAGCTGGAAGGCACGACCGGAGCCTCGGCCGCTACCGACCGCAAGAAAGGCTTCGACGATTTCATCGCCAAGCACTCGCAGTTCACCATCCTGGCGTCGCAGTCCGGCGACTTCGCCCGTGACAAGGGCCGGCAGGTCGCCGAGACGCTGCTTCAGGCGCACCCTGATGCGGATATCATCTACGCGCATAATGATGAGATGGCGCTGGGCGCCATCGCCGCTTTGGAAGCAGCCGGCAAGACCCCGGGCAAGGATGTGCTGATCTTGTCGATCGACGGCGAGAAGGAAGGCGTCCAGGCGATCATTGACGGCAAGATCGGTGCTATCTGCGCTTGCAGCCCGCTGTTCGGGCCGAAGGCCTTCGCTACGATGGCCGACTATGCGGCCGGCAAGAAGATCCCGCCGTTCATCAAGAACGAGGATGCCTTCTTCGACGCCACGAACGCGAAGAAAGACTTCGATATTGCGTTCTGATATCCACTCTCTTTCCAGCTGCCCTACCCGCTCCGGCGGGTAGGGTTTGGGAGTTTGACGATGACCGCTCAGCCGGACCGAGCCCCGCTGCTCCTCGACATGCGTGACATCCAGAAGCGTTTTGCCGGCATCCCTGCCCTGGCCGATGCCTCGCTCCAGGTTCTTCCGGGCGAGATCCACGCACTCATCGGCCAGAACGGTGCGGGCAAATCGACACTTATCAAGGTGCTCACCGGCTATTACCGCCGGGATGCGGGGCAGGTGCTGTTCGAACGGAAGCCGTTCGAAGTTGGGTCTCCGCATCAGGCGCAGGTCAGCGGCATCAGCACCATCTACCAGGAGATCAATCTCGTACCGCTGCGCTCGGTGACCGAGAACATCTGCCTTGGACGCGAGAAGCGCCGCCGCGGCCTGCTCGACTGGAGCGCGATGCATGCGGAAGCCGAGCGCCTGCTCAGCCGCTTCTCGATCGGCATCGACGTGCGCCGCCCGCTCAGCGATTTCAACACCGCCACGCAGCAGATGGTGGCGATCGCCCGCGCCATCGGCTTTTCCGCCCGCCTCGTGATCATGGATGAGCCGACCTCCTCGCTGGACGAGCGTGAAGTCTCGGTCTTGTTCAGCGTTATCCGTCAGCTCAAGGCCGACGGCGTCTCCGTTCTGTTCGTCAGCCACAAGCTCGACGAGTTGTACGAGGTCTGCGACCGGGTCACGATCATGCGTGACGGCCGCACGGTGCGAAGCGCGGCGATGAGCGACATCGGCAAGCTGGAGCTGGTCGCGGCCATGCTCGGCCGCGACGTCGCAGCCGTCGAAGGCCACGCGACCGCGTTCGGCGAACGCGATCGGTCGAGGATCGGTGATGTGCTGTTTACCGCGCAAAGGCTGGCAGCCGGCCAGTTGGTCCGTGACGTGAGCTTCGACCTGCGCCGCGGCGAGATCGCCGGCTTTGCCGGCTTGCTCGGCGCCGGCCGCACGGAAACAGCCCGCCTCGTATTCGGCGCCGACCGCCGGAGCGCAGGCGAGATGACGATGGAGGGCGCGTCCTACCATCCCGCACGTGCCGCTGATGCCATCGCCGCAGGGATGGGCTTCTGCACTGAGGACCGCAAGGCCGAGGGCATCGTGCCGGAAATGACCGTCGCGGAGAACATAACACTGGCACTGCTGCCGAAAATCAGCCGCAATGGCATCCTGAACGAGGCCCGGCAGAAGGAGATCGTCGAGCGCTTCATTCGTGAACTCGACATCAAATGCTCGGGGCCTAACCAGAAGGTCCGCGAGTTGTCGGGCGGCAACCAGCAAAAGGTGCTGCTTGCCCGCTGGCTGGCAATGAACCCGAAGCTACTCATCCTCGATGAGCCGACACGCGGCATCGATGTCGGGGCCAAGGCCGAGATCCAGCGCCTAATCCGCAAGCTTGCCGATGACGGGCTCGGCGTGCTGATGATCTCCTCGGAACTCGAGGAAGTGATGGAAGGAGCCGACCGCATATTCGTGCTGCGCGAAGGAGTGAGGGTGGCCGAACTGGAAGGTCAGGCAGCCAACGAGGAGGACGTGCTCGCGGCGATGGCGCATGGCGGCGCGGCGAAGGAGGCAGCGTGAGCGATCTGGCCACACCATCCGCAGCCAACGACGCTGGAAACCGCCGCTTTGATGTGTTCGGTTTCCTGGCGCGCTACGGCACGGTGATCGCGCTTGTGCTGCTGGTCGTCTTCAACCTTGCCTATACGCGCAATTTCGCGACGCTGCAGACACTCAACGTCAACCTGACCCAGGTCTGCACGATTGTGATCGTCGCGGTGGGGATGACCCTGGTGATCGCCACCGGCGGCATCGACCTGTCGGTTGGGTCGCTGATGGCGATCTCCGGCGCATTGGCGCCGATGATCTTCATGGGCACGATTTTCCCGGTCGGAAACATCTATCTGGCGGTAGCCGTCGCGATGGTTGCCTCGATCCTCGTCGCCGGCCTGTTCGGGTTGTTCAACGGCTGGTTGGTCTCGCGCTTCCGCATCCAACCGATCGTCGCAACGCTCGTGCTGTTCATCGCGGGGCGCGGGATCGCGCAGGTTATGACCAACGGCAATCTGCAGACCTTCCGCGTGCCGCAATTCCAGTGGATCGGACTTGCCCGCCCGCTCGGCATTCCCGCGCAGGTCATCATCATGGCCGTGCTGGTTGCGGCGGCCGCTTGGGCCCTTCACCGCACGGTGTTCGGGCGAAGCATCCTGGCGGTCGGCGGCAATGAAAAGGCCTCTGAACTGGCCGGTATCGCCGTATCGAGGATCAAGCTCGCTGTCTATGCGATCAGCGGCCTGTGCGCGGGGCTGGCCGGTCTCGTCGTCATTGCGATCAACTCCTCCAGCGACGCCAATCTCGTGGGGCTGGGCATGGAGCTCGACGCCATCGCGGCGGTCGCGGTGGGCGGCACGCTGTTGAGTGGCGGAAAGGCCACAATCATCGGCACCCTGCTGGGCGCACTGACCATCCAGTTGGTGCGCTACACGCTGCTTGCCAATGGCGTGCCCGACGCCGCTGCGCTCGTCGTCAAGGCCGGCATCATCGCATTCGCCGTCTGGCTGCAGCAGCAACACCGGGTGTAATCCATGAACAGCGCCAGACTGGTTCGCATCATCGGCACCTACGGTGTCGTCATCGCGCTTGCAGCCCTCGTCCTGTTCGGATTCCTGCGCTACGACCGCTTCCTCGGCCTCTTCAACGTGATGAGCGTTCTGCGCTACAACTCGATGTTCGCGCTCGTCGCGCTCGGCATGTGCTTCGTGATCATGACCGGCGGCATAGACCTGTCCGTCGGCTCCGTCGCCGCCTTGGGCAGCGTCGCGTCGGCCCTGGCGAGCCCGCACGGCATCGTGGCAGGCCTTGCAGCGGGCGTTGGCGCCGGCCTGGCAGCCGGGCTGATCAACGCGCTCCTGGTTACGCGCGGCAACCTGATGCCTTTCATCGCCACGCTTGCCACCATGCTGGCCGCAAGCGGCTCGGCGCTGCTTCTGGCCGGCAACCAGACCGTTTCGGTGTCTTACGATTCGGGTTTCACCGCCATCGGCCAAGGGAATTTCTGGATTTTCCCGATTCCGGCAGTCATCGCCCTGGTTGCCTATGCCGTCGGCTCAGTGGTCCTGAACTACACCAGCACGGGACGGACGGTGCTGGCCATCGGCGGCGGCGAGGATGCCTCGCGGCTGATGGGGCTGCGCACGGACCGCGTCAAATTTCTCGTCTATGTTGCAAGCGGGTGCCTGGCCGGGCTCGCCGGCGTCGTTCTCGCTTCTCAGTTCGGCGCAGGCCAACCGATCGAGGGCGTCGGCTGGGAACTGTTTGCCATCGCAGCGGTCGTCGTGGGCGGGACGCTGCTGACCGGCGGCTCTGGCTCGGTGTTGACCACGCTGGCCGGCGTGCTGTTGCTCGGCATCCTTTTCAACGTCCTGAACTTCGAAAACGGCATGGGTTGGATTTCGCTGTCAGCCTACTGGCAGTCGGTGATCCGCGGGCTGTTTTTGCTCGTCGTCGTCCTTCTCCAGGCACGGCTTACGGCAAGGCGCGAAACTGCCTGAGGATGGCGAGCACACTCGAGCACGACGAGCTCAAAAGAGCTCTGACGCTGCAGAATAAATGCGCGTTGGGCGCCCGGCCAATGAGCGCATCCCGCAAACTTTCTGCGGCGATGCTTCCCCGTTGCACCTGGGCTCCGGCGCCTTTGGAGCGGATCCGCAAGCGGATCCTGGTGCAGTCACATGGCCGTCCTGGTCATTTCCCGGCGACCGCCACGAACACGGACTGCCCCTGCCTTTCCAGCCGAAACAGGATGGGCTTGCTCTGCCGGCGAGAGTTCGCCCACTCCTCGACGATATCCGAAGGCTCCGTCACGCGGCGATTGTTGGCCGATATGATGACATCGCCGGGCTGCAATCCGCTCCGGGCGGCAAGGCCATCGGGAACCACTTCCACGACGAAGACGCCGGTTGTTCCTGATTTGATGCCTAGCTGCTGACGCGCCTGATCCGGAATCGGGCTGAGGGATAGGCCGAGGCCTTCGGCCGCCGACTTCTTGTCGGGAACAGCGCCGGTCTTCACCTCCGCATCCTTGCGCTCACCGATGACAAGCGCGATCTCCTGGTCCTTGCCGCCGTTACTCCGTGTCAGAGTGGCCTTGCTGCCAGGCTTCTGGCTAGCCGTCGCAAGCGTGAGGTCATGGACACCCTCAATGCCCTTGCCGTTGAACCGGGTGATCACGTCACCCGGCTTCAAGCCGGCTTTCTCCGCCGGGCTGCCGGGCTCAACCGAAGCAACCAGCGCGCCCTTGTCATCCTTCATCCCGAGGGCCTCAGCCAGCGACGGCGTGATGTCCTGCAGGCGGACCCCGATGAAGCCACGCTCGATCCGGCCGGTTCGGATCAACTGGTCGGCGATGCTCTGGGCGGTGCGCGATGGCACCGCAAACCCGATTCCGATGCTGCCGCCCGACGGTGAGACGATGGCGGTGTTGACGCCGATCACCTCGCCACGTGCGTTGAACAGCGGACCGCCCGAGTTGCCTCGATTGATCGACGCGTCCGTCTGGAGAAAATCGTCGTACGGCCCGGCTTGAATGTCTCGCGAGCGGGCCGACAGAACGCCGGCAGTGACTGTCCCTCCGAGTCCGAAGGGACTGCCGATCGCGATTGTCCATGCGCCCGGCTGCATTGCATCCGAGTCACCCCATTTGGTCGTGGTCATGTTGGGCCGCGGGTCGACCTTCAGCACCGCTATATCGGTGGCGGGGTCACGGCCGACCAATTGCGCCGGCGCCGTTTCCTTGTCGGAAAATACGACATGGATCTCTGTCGCATCGGCAACGACATGGTTGTTGGTGACGATGTAGCCGTCGGCACTGATCACAAATCCGGAGCCAAGCGCCTCCCTCACCTGCGGCTGAACGGGTCCGAGGCCCTGGCCGTCGAACGGACTTGTAAAGTCGCCCGCCGTCGTCTGGTCCTGGACAACCTCCCGGGTCGTGATCGCGACCACGGCCGGCAATTTCTGCTGGATGATCGCTGTGAAGTCGGTCGGGGTATCCTGGGCCAGGACAGGCGCCACGCCACTGGCCGAGAGCATCAGCGCAACCGCGATCAAGCGCGTTGCAAATCGTCTTTGCACATCGTGAGACATTGCTGGACCTCCTGCCGGACAGCCCCGGCCGCTCGGCCGCGCCGCGCGGAGCCGGTGCTCCGGACGCTAGAACTGCCAACAAAGCTGTTTGTTTCAGCCCCCCGGAAAAATGGCACGGCCAGGAAAAACAGCCCGACCGCGGGGGTCCGGAAGGCAGCAGCCGGGAACCATTGAGGCCGTCGAGTTCAACCGTCCACAGGACTGGTCCCGGACGTGGCAGAAGTCAGCAAAGCGACTGCGTCAGCTCCGGCAAATGCCCGATATGCCCATGGAGCCAACCCAGCGGCTGAGGTGCCTCTACCGGGCCTGGTGCGAAAACGATCTGCAATGCAAGAGGGAGCTCAACAGCCGCAGAGAGACGCGGTCGTGATCACCGCCGCTCGAACTCCCTCAAGGGAACAAAAGGGTACCAACTAAGTTCGGCCCCCATAGTGAGGATGTCTATATGGATCTGTTGCCCCAGTCAGCCGAACACACCGTCTCCCCGCCGCCCGCTCCAGACCTTCACCGGCTTTTGTTCGATCCAAACTTGCGTATACACGGCTTGATTGATGACACTGTCGTCACCAAAGCCTTGGACGATTTGAAAGCCGTGCGTTCCGGGGAAGACGATCTCTACGTTGAAATCGACACGCCCGGAGGCGACGCCGACGGCGCGCGACGTCTAGCTCTAGAGTTCAAGCTTTTTCTGAAACACTCGGGCCGCAACGGCTACATCATTGGCAAGAATACGGTTTACTCTGCCGGGGTAACGGTCCTTGCCGCTTTCCCGAAAGCCTGCAGGTTCCTTTGCCCGCAAGCAGTCCTGCTGATTCATGAAAGAAGGCTTGAGAAAGACTTGGTTCTGAATGGACCAATTCGAAGCTGTCTTCAGATCGTTCGCGAACAACTTGCGCTGTTGGAAACGGCAGAGCGACTCGAGAATGAAGGGTTCGCCGATCTCGTCCAAGGTTCTCGAACATCGCTGGAAGAGCTGCGCGACCATGCCTTGACCAACTGCTACCTGATGGCAGCCAGAGCTTTGGAGTTGGGCCTTGTTGAAGACATTGCCGATTAACTTGACGCCTCGGATGCAAACGGCAGAGCCGAGTCCAACACGCTTCCCTCACTCATGGCTCCGGCGACCATGAACGGCAAGGTTGAAAAGATAGAGCGGACCGGCGGCTGTCTTTGCGGGTCTGTGAGGTATGTTGTCACCGGCGCGCCGTTGCGCGTTGGCTTGTGTCATTGCCAGGATTGCAAGAGAACCAGCGGCAGCACCTACAGTGCCTTTGCCGTGTGGCCGCGGTCGGCTTACCAGTGCAAGGGCGAGCTTGTTGCATTCAACGGCAGAGGTTTTTGTCCGGCATGCGGGTCGCGCGTGGTGAACCTCCGCGACGACGAAGCCGAGATCATGATCGGCACTCTCGATGATGCGCCAAACGACCTTCTCCCGGCATACGAGCTTTGGACCCCCCGGCGCGAAGCCTGGCTCCACAACCTGCCTTGGGCTGACCAATTCGCGGGCGATCGCACCGAAGAAGGCCAAAATTGGCGCGAAGCCCGACGAGTATGACCATGCTCGAATGGCCCTCCACCCATGAACTGTGAAAGTCAGCTTCATGCGCGATGAATCACTCAAGTTCTTGAAGAAAATTGTGGCGACCCCGTCGCCGAGCGGCTTTGAGCAACCTGTAGCGGAGCTTTTCCGCGAGTATGTTCGTCCGTATGCCCACAGGTTGACGACGGACGTCATGGGCAATGTCACAGCGATCATCAATCCTGAGGCGTCTATGCGCTTCATGTATGCCGGGCACATGGATGAGGTCGGCTTCATCGTCCACTACATCGACGATGACGGTTTTCTGTTCTTCAGCACCATAGGTGGAACGGACGTTGCCACTGAAATCGGCCAGCGTGTCTGGGTGCACGGCAAAGAGCCGATCCTGGGGGTCGTGGGTCGCAAAGCAATCCAGACCTTCAAAGCCTCTGACACGTCTCAAACACCCTCGCTGATGGAACTGTGGATCGATATCGGCGCGAGTTCGCGAGAGGAAGCGTTGAAGGTCGTAGAGGTCGGCAGCGCGGTGACTATCCATGGCGAGTTTGCAGCGCTCCAGGGCAACCTTGCTGTCGGACGAGCGTTCGACAACAAGGTCGGCCTCCTCATCGGCGCCGAGGTGCTGCGCTGCCTCTCTGAGGAGGGAGGCGTTCACCCCGGCGTGGGGCTCTATATCCTGGGTACGGTTCAAGAGGAAATCGGTTCCCGAGGCGCGATGACCTCGGCGTTCAATATCGCGCCTCGAACCGGCCTCGCAATCGATATGGGCGTGGCGATGGACTATCCGCGCGCTCGCGCCGAGGATCAGGGCAAACTGGACCTTGGGAAAGGGCCGGCAATCACTCAAGGCGCGAACACCAACCCGGTGGTGTTCAATCTGCTGAAGTCGGTGGCCGAGAAAGAGGGCCTGCCTTATCAGTTTCAGGCGGTGGGCAGCTCAAGCCCTACCGACGCGCGTGTCATGCAGCAGAACCGCGGCGGCGTCGCAAGTGGGGTGCTCTCCGTGCCTTTGCGTTACATGCATACCCCGTCCGAAGTTGTTTGCTTGGATGATGTGCAAACGACGATTGACTTGGTTTGTGCATATTGCCGGCAATTGACGCCGGAGATCGACTTCACGCCAAGATGATCGCTGCGGGATTGATTGTGGAAGTCGTGGCTCCAACAGTCGCCGATCTGGCGCCTGTCGGCCACCGCCCGGTTCGTCGGTCACCGCGCACCTGCGAAAACCCAACCACGGTCCACTGGGGAGCGCGCCTCAGGTCACCGCGACCGCTTCCACCAAACGCCTGAGGAAATCCGTCAGACCGGCTTCAGGATCATCACCTGCGCCAACGAGCACCGAAATACCCCAGCGCCCAAGCACGGCCTCCTCCACAGGGTTGCGGCTGGGCATGAAGATGAACGAAGGGGGACGATCTTTCTCATATCCAGACCGGTGCCAGGTTTGCCAAAGCCGGTGCAACAGCAGCCGGATGTTTGGATCGGAGAGGCTATAGCCAATGAACAGGATCGTGCTGCCGAGAGCGTCGGAGCGAAAGCGGACATCAAGGGGAGAATTGAAGGACAGGCGGTCAAGATAGTCGGTTTCGGTGAGGACAAGGGAAGAGTCCTCGTCAAAGTCGCCGTGAAATTTCACGATGTGCGTTATGCCTCGACGGGCCTGCGCAACGTGCCGTGCGTTGGCCACTTTCACGTACTCTCGACCGTGGATTTCAAAAGCGAGTTCCAGGTTCCGGTCATAGTTCGTCGTATAGATGACGGGAAAATCGAGCGTCACGATGAGACGGTGCAATTCCGATTTCTCGATCCGTTCCTTGGCGACAGACCAGTTTCTGTCCATCCAACTGCGAAGTGGTCCGATGCTGCCATGCTTGATCCGATAGTATTCGGCCAAGGTCTGAAAACGATCGCGTCGCGTGGAAAATTCATCGTCGACGCCGAGCTCCTTTGCCATTCGCTCGATGAGCTTCTCCCAAGACGGAAGTCCGACGCTGATCGATACCCCCGCCCCCACAAACAAAATTGCGCTGCGATGACGAATTGCATTGGCGAGCGAATTTATAGGATCATCATCGTTCATGGATAGGTCCTCCGAAGCCACTCGCGTGGGCCGGACCTAAAGGTGCGTGCCCCGTGAGCGGATCGTGGACGCGGCCCCGCAATTCGAGCCAGCACGGCGCACTGCGGGAGCATCGTGCTCCGCCCTCATCGACGAAATCGGATCGACCACGCACCAGCCAGCCCAGAGGGGGCGGCCCTTGCAGTCCTGCCGAGCCGCTTGCCACCCGAACCGAGGTAGCGGCCGCGAGGACACTGGCTGTGAACTGGAACCGGCGGTGTTGCGGTTTACTGGCCACGTTGATTCAGTTCTGCGCCAGCCATATTGCGCAAAACTCTATCGAGTTTCGCATTCACCAAGAGGTTGCGCCGCTTCGCGCCGATAAAGATGGCGAGAGAGTAAATCATTGTAAGAACAGAGATCATCGTCATTCCGCCCTAAACATCAGCGGCCGGAGATGTTCCATGCGCCCGGAAATATTCCAGTGCAGGTGTTTTTAAATCGCCGAAGCTACGCGCTCAATGCGCGGTTGGTTTCGTGTCCAGGGCGGACGAATTAGCGCAAGGCGGTATTCATCCTCCCACATCGGCGGCGGACTGAAGCGAAATGCTGGTTGTGTCCCCCAGAATTGCAATGAAACGCCGATGCTTTGCATGCGGCCCGGAACAAATGCTCGCTTGCACAGTTCGAGCCATGCAGCGGTCGACCCCCGCGCTGCAAGATCGGTAGCCCGATCGCCCGCGCCGGCCCCTCCCACGGCGCGGGCTTTCGTTTGAATTCACGCTGTCGGGGTTGGAGTCGCTCCGCCGTTGTCGCGAGCCGGCTGATATACGCGCTGTCCGGGGCTCGCGGGATGCCGGCGACATCGGCATTCGCGCAGTCCGGCAGGTCAGCCGATGCACGGGAACAACGCGGCACTGTGATGGTTTGGTGGCCTCGGAAGGTGGCAGAGAACGATGGGCAAAAAGCCCAAACAGCACGCAAAATCCACGGCGGATCGCGAAAAGGCGATCGAGGCGCTCTACTTCGCGCGCAAGTGCGGCCTTACGAAGGAAGAGGCACTCAAGATGCTTAGGGAAGCCCCGATCGGGATCGATGATGAAGCCGAAGAGCGCTCCGGCAGTTAGACGCGATCGCCGGTCGCGCGTCGCAGCCGGCCGCGGCGCATGATCTTCTTCACTTCCGATACGCATTTCAACGATCCGCGCATTCTGCGCCTCGACCGGCGTCCCTTCGCCTCGTTGGTCGATCATGACCAGGCGCTGGTTGCGTTTTGGAACGAAACGGTTGGCCCGAACGACGAGGTCTGGCACCTCGGCGATTTCGCCAAGGGTCCAGCCGAGACCGTGTCTTCACTGCTGTCGTCTCTTAACGGGTCCAAGCACCTGATAATTGGCAACAATGATGGCGCCGCCACCATTGGCGACCCGGCCTGGGCGAGCGTGCACCACTACATGGAGCTTCTTGTCGAGGGCAGCTTGCTGGTTCTGTGCCACTATCCTTTTCGCACCTGGAACCAGATCGGCAAGAGGTCGGTAAACCTGCACGGTCATTCGCACGGTCGTCTGAAGCCGATGACGCGCCAGCATGATGTCGGCGTCGACGCATGGGGGTTTCGTCCGGTAACCTTTGCTGCCATTCAGGCCAGTCGCCGGCGGGGTTAGCCCGACAGAACGCCGGGCGAGCGAAGGTCTTCAGCTTAGCGGGATTGGAGCCGACGAGAGGCCGTCTGTAATCCTGCCGGACCCGCAACAATGCGACAATTCTGGTTGGGCGACTTCAAATAGGAGAACTGCTTCATATATGCGGTTTTCGCGGTACGCGGACCGCGCCGCACCATCAGCTTGAGTGTGGCGAAGTCTTACGGAAGCCCTACCGGCCGTCGCAGCGCGAGATCGAACCCGTCGCCTGAGCTCAGCACGTGAACCCTAAGATCATGGATGGAAAGGGCGGCATCAGGCTCACCTTCCGCGATGTTGGAATGCGTCACGCCGGCTGCATCGACCAGATAGACAGCGCCGCTGCCGATGACCTTGAACATCTCGCCCTTCACCACGATCGCGGTGTCTTCATCGATGCCGATGCCGAGGACGCGCGGGTTCTGCGACACCGCCCCGATGAGCCGCCCAATGCGGCCCCGTTCCGCAAAGTGCTGGTCGATAATTACATTCGGCAGCAGGCCCAGTCCCGGCGCCATCCGAATGTGGCCGATCCGAAAGGAGGCTGCGTTCGGCCCCTTCACCATCATCGTGTCGCTCATGACCGACGCGCCCGCGGAGGTGCCGGCAATGACGCCGCCGGCTTCATAGATTTCGTGCACCCGCTCGTCGATGGGCGTGTCGCCGATCTGGCTGGTGATCCGGAGTTGGTCGCCGCCGGAGAAGAACACCGCGCTCACGTTTGCGAGCGCACTTATTTTCTTTTCATGAGCTGCCTCGAGGCGGTCGTTGACGTAGAGTTCGATGACATCCTTGATGCCCAGCTCACCGAAGGACCTCTGATACTTCTCGAGATAGCCATCCGGCTCATGAGACGCGATGGTGGCAAGCACCAGGCGGCCGTTCGGAACCAGGCTCGCTACCTCCTTCAAGATGACACGATCGCCATCATGGTCCTCGTGGCCGCCGATGATGACGAGCGTTCCAGCTTTACCGTTCGAGGATCGTTTTTTCTTCTTGTCGGTCATTTGCCCACGTCTTTCTTGCGCAGGAAAACGTGCGGGTGGTTGTCCTCGCTGGTCATGAAAGCGACTGCGAACTCCCTGCTGTTATGCGCCCATCCAGACACGCCGGTCGCGGTAAGCACGATGGCTCCGGCTTCGCCGCCGATCGCCTCGACTTCCTTGAGCGCGGGATTCAGCACCTGCTCCAGGCCGCCTTCAGCCTGTCCCGAGGACAATGCCTGCCGCGCCGAGAGTGACTGCATGACACGGGCCGCGAGAGCCTTTCGCGCAATATGCTCACCGTCTCCCGAGAAGGCGACGGCTCCCAACCGGTTGTCGGCATAGTAGCCGCAACCGGGTTGCGGAGAATCCCCCACACGACCCGGAGCACTGCCGTCCAGTCCGCCGGTCGAAGTGCCGACGGCGATGTCCCCGTACTGATCCAGGGCAACCACACCGATCGTATCCTTCGCCTCCGACTTGCTGGAGGCGTCGCGCTGCTGCGGCGTGATCAAATCCGCCGGATCGCAAAGCTCCAGCTGCTTCTCGGCGGCGAAACGCCGGGCCCCCTCCGACGCCAGCAGGATCGGCTCCTCATGCAGCATGGCCTTCGCGACACTGATTGGATGGCGCACGCCCTTGATCACTGCGACGGCACCCACATTGAAGTCCCTGCCCTCCATCAGGCCAGCGCACATCTCGACCTCGCCGTCCGAATTGAGGGCACTTCCATATCCCGCATTGAACGTCGGGTCCGCCTCGAGGATGCGACCGGCCGCTTCCACCGCATCGACCGCCGTTCCGCCGCCGGCCAGGACGGCCCGACCTGCCTCGAGCGCCTCGATGCATCCGTTGCGATGCGCCTCCTCCTCTTGCGGATCGATCTTCTTGGCGCCGCCGTGCAGGATCAGCGACCACATCAGCCAGCCCTCAGATGGCGAATATGGGTCTGATCGGGCCCTCCCCTCGAAGGCGTCGCGCCTCCGAAGCCGGTTACCTGCCGCCACACGGCTTCAACGTCGTCGACGGTCAGCACGACAAGGTCGTTTTCCCGTGCAAGCCTGAGACACACGTCGACGGCCTCCTTCTCGGGACAGACGGCGTGAATGCGGCCTGGGGCGCAGCCGGCGTTCAAGGCACCTTCCCGCAGCAAGCCGGCGATCGCTCCGGGGGCTCGGCCGCGCAGCTCCTGCTCATCCTCCTTGAAGACGATGACGTCGAATATCCGCGAAGCGATCGCGCCCATCTCGCGTATATCACAATCGCGGCGGTCACCGGGTATGGCGACCAAGCCGATCGTGCGCTGATAGCCGCGCCTCATGTGGGAAACGAGCTTTCCGAGCGCCTTCAGCCCTTCCGGATTGTGCGCATAGTCGACGATCGTGCGGAAACCATGCCCGTCGAAGACGTTGAGGCGACCGGGAGATTGCTCGAACGAGGTGCCAAACTCGGCCAGCGCCGCCCGGATCGTTGCCGCCGGAACGTCGTGGCAATGCGCCATGGCGACGGCTGCCAGGCTGTTGGCAACGTTGAATTCGGCAGAACCCTCGAAGGTCGCGGGAATTTCGTCGACGCTCATCAGGAACATCGATTCCCCATCCTCATGGATGAAAATGTCCCAGCCGTCGCTGCTGGGCTCCCGCGTCACGGCGCGGCCGCCTTCCGCCAGGTGGCTGCGCAAGAAACCGGGCCACTCGCTCCTGCTCGCCAGCGAGAAGTAGCAGATCCTGCCGCCGGCATCGCGCGACATTGCGGACGTATGGACGTCGTCGGCATTGAGAATGCTCCATCCGCCGCGGCGGACGGACTCGACCACGACCGATTTCACCTCCGCCAGGTCCTCGATTGTGTCGATGCCCCTCAGCCCGAGATGATCGCCGTGGACGTTCAGCACCGCGCCAACATCGCATGCATCGAAGGCAAGCCCTTCGCGCAGGATGCCGCCGCGTGCACATTCCAGCACCGCGACATCGACACCCGGCTCGCGCAGCACGATCCTGGCGCTCTGCGGGCCTGAGCAATCGCCTGTGATGATTCGTTCGCCGTTCAGGTACACGCCGGTGGTCGAGGTGAGCCCGACGGTTGCGCCATTCGCCTGCAGGATGTGCGCCAGCATTCTGGCAGTGGTCGACTTGCCGTTGGTCCCGGTGATCGCGAAGATCGGAATCCGGCCGTCCTTGCCGCCTTTGAAGAGAAGATCGAGCACGGGCCGTGCGACGTTGCGGGCGCGCCCCGACGAGGGTTCGAGATGCATGCGAAAGCCAGGACCGGCATTCACCTCTATGATGCCGCCGCCGGTTTCGCTCACCGGCCGTGAGATGTCGGGACAGACGAAGTCGATCCCGGCAATGTCGAGGCCGACGATCTGTGCCGCCCGCCTGGCGATCAGCGCGTTTTCGGGATGGATTTCTTCCGTTCGGTCGATCGCGGTCCCACCGGTGGAGAGATTGGCGGTGGGCCGCAAGAGCACCATTTGACCCGGCGCTGGAACGCTCGCCAGGGTGAGCTGCGATTTTGACAGGAAATGCTCGACACATTCGTCGATCTCGATGCGGGTCAATACCGAGGAATGGCCCTCTCCCCTTCGTGGGTCGCGGTTCGTCTCCTCGACGAGCTCGGCGACAGAACTCCGGCCATCGCCGACCACATGGGCCGGAACCCTCTCGGCGAGCGCCACCACCTTTCCGCCGATCACCAGGATCCTGTGGTCCGAGCCGACGAAATGCTGCTCGACTATAACGCTACGGCTGTGTTCTCGCGCCTGTTCGAAGCCCCAGCGGACCTCGTCTTCTGTTGCCAGACCGATGTTGACGCCGCTTCCATGATTGCCATCGAGTGGTTTGGTGACCACGGGGTAGCCCAGCCGTGCTGCCGCCGCGACTGCGTCCTGCGCCGATCGCACCAGCTCCCCGCGTGGCACCGGCAGGCCGGCCTGTTGCAGCAGGAATTTGGTCAGGTCCTTGTCCGAGGCGATCTCGGTCGCAATCTCGGAAGTGAGGTCGCTGCAACTGGCGCGGATCCGCTTCTGATGCTTTCCGTGACCAAACAGCACGAGGCTGCTGTCGTCGATCCGCGCGGCGGGTATGCCCCGCCTCTCGGCCTCGCGCACCAAGGAAGCAGTCGTAGGCCCCAAGGCACGCTCGGCGGCCAGACGCTTGAGCTGCTGCAGCCTGGCTGCGAACTCGAATGGCCCCTGCGTTTCCGCAATGTCGCCGAGCCCCTCGACACCATGCAGATTGGCCGGCAGCAGGCTGTCCACCAGTTCGAGCGCGACGCGTCCGGCGAGCAGCCCGACAAGCTCATCCTTGTAGGCGAACATGACGTTATAAGTGCCGGGACTGCCTTTGACCGACCGTGTCTTTCCTCGTGTCACCCGGTGACCGAGCATGCTCTGCAGTTCCAGGGCGACATGCTCGACGACGTGGCCGAGCCAGGTTCCTTCCTGCATGCGGCGGACGAAGCCGCCGGCGGCGCCATAGCTGCAGCCATGGCCCGCAAGGCCGGGCAACAGTCGGACGATTTGTTCGGAAAACCCGGGCAGTTTGTCTGTCGGGAACGCCTCAAGGGCTCCGAGGTCGATCCGAATCTGGACCATTGGCGTCATACTATAGAGGTGCGGCCCGCGAAACACGCGGGCGTCCACGACGCGGATAGGGCGAAAACGCGAGGCGCCCCGATGAATTTCTTTGTCCGACATAGTCCGTTTCTCCTGACTAACTCCGCAACATCCGGAGGATCGGTTAGTTCCCGGCTCTTTCAGCCCAAATATTTTTGCAGGAGAGAGAAACAAAAGTGGCCGTTAACATATGTTGGCCCAAGAACACCCTCTGGTCATCTCGGCCACGTGCGGTCGCTGTTCTGAGGGCTACTTATCTCTCGGGACGAGGCGGGCCAGGCATTCGCTCGTTTTCACAAGCATTCGCCGGGCACATCGCGCCCGTTGAGCTAGTGCCCGGCTTTAGCTCATGGCGACCCATTGTGCGGGTCCAGCACTGAGGCATTAATCTTCAGCACGCCTTCGGCACCCGGGAACATTTCCAGACGCGTCAGGTTTGGAACCATCCTTGCACCGGAACTACAGCCATGCAGAGTCGAAAATCGGTGAAGGCCGCGCTCGTCAAGGAGATCGACGCGGTCCGCCTTCGTATCTCGCTGCTTGAAAGCGAGCTATGCAGAGATGGCAGACCCAGGCAAATTGGATGGCGTTCAGGATACGAACTGAACGCCCACAAAGCCCGCCTTGTTCGACTGGAGACCGTGCTTGCCCACTATCCGTCGGCACCGACGGCCCGGGCATCGAAACAGCAACAGCTTGAGTTGCGCGCAAGGCAACCAAGTAGTTTTGGGGAAACGCCATGGCTGACAGACCCTCAATCAGAACTCCGCTAGCTCGAGTGCGGGGCCTTGGATCGGCGAAACACGGAACCGAAACGTTCATGCTGGAGCGGCTGACATCTGCTGCCCTGTTGATCCTTGTCATTTACATCGTCGCGGTCGTTATAATGCTGGTCGGTGAGCCTCGAGACGCCGTCCTCAGCGTCGTAGGATCGATCTATGTCGCGCCAGCCCTTATTGGCTTCATTCTCGTAAGCTGCGTTCACATGCGGCTTGGAATGCAATCGATCATCGAAGATTACTGCCATGCCACCGTGCTCAAATCGCTTCTTCTGATCGCCAATTGGTTATTCTGCTGGGCAGTCGCGCTCGCAAGCTTGTTCGCTGTGCTGTTAATCAGCTTCAGATAGCGATCCGGTTCTCAGCTGCAGCCAACGTCTGCCACCAGCAGGCTGAAGTTCGCCTCAGCGGCGAACCGGGCTGGCTTGCGCAAAGGAGTTCGACAACCCGGCCTCATCTGATTTGCGGCAGCCTGTCCCATTGATGGAAAGGGGGTGGAGAGGTCAGCTCCCACTCCAATGTGGTAGCTCCTGGCCCCCATGGGTTCATGCCGGCGGCTCTTTGCCGGTAGAAAGCTTCCAAGATGCCGAAGAGGAAAATCACGACACTCGCGGCCGACAGGTACGATCCATACGAGGACACCATGTTCCAGCCGGCGAATGCGTCGGGATAGTCGACATAACGACGCGGCATGCCAGCCAATCCAAGGAAGTGATGGGGGAAGAAGACGAGGTTCACGCCGACGAAGGTCGTCCAGAAATGGACCCCAGCCAGAAGCGGGTTGTAGAGATATCCCGTCATTTTCGGAAACCAGTAATACCAGCCCGCGAAGATGCCGAAGATCGCTCCCAGTGAAAGTATGTAGTGGAAATGCGCGACGACGAAGTATGTGTCGTGCAGTTCACGGTCGAGGCCGGCATTTGCGAGTTGAACGCCCGTCACCCCGCCTACGGTGAACAGGAATATGAAGCCGAGGGCCCAGAGCATCGGCGTCCGCAGGCTGACCGAACCGCCCCACATGGTTGCAATCCAGGAGAACACTTTTATCCCGGTCGGCACTGCGATCACCATCGTGGCGAAGGTGAAGTAGCGCTGCGTGTCGAGGCCTATCCCGCTGGTGTACATATGGTGGGCCCAGACGACGAAGCCGATCACCCCGATCGCCACGATTGCGTAGACCATCCCGAGATACCCGAAGATCGGCTTTCGCGAGAAGGTCGAGATCACCTGGCTGACGATGCCGAACGCCGGCAGGATCATGATGTAGACTTCCGGGTGGCCGAAGAACCAGAAGAGATGCTGGTACAGCAGCGGGTCGCCTCCGCCGTCCGGCGCGAAGAACGTGGTTCCGAAATTGCGGTCGGTCAGGAGCATGGTGATGGCGCCGGCCAGCACCGGCAGAGCCAGCAGCAGCAGGAAGGCGGTGATGAGGATCGACCACACAAACAGGGGCATCTTGTGCAGGGTCATCCCCGGCGCGCGCATGTTGAAGATGGTGGTGATGAAATTGATGGCTCCCAGGATCGAAGAGGCGCCCGCAATGTGCAGAGACAGGATGACCAGATCCACGGCGGGACCGGGATGGCCGGAGGTCGACAGCGGCGGGTACAGGAACCAGCCGGTCCCAGGGCCATAGCCGCCGGGGACGCTGGGCATGAAGATCGACAATAAAAGCAGCATCAATGCCGGCGGCAGCAGCCAGAACGAGATGTTGTTCATGCGCGGGAAGGCCATGTCGGGGGCGCCGATCATGATCGGAACCATCCAGTTGGCGAAGCCGCCGATCAGGGCGGGCATCACAGTGTAGAAGATCATGATCAGCGCGTGGGCCGTGGTGAAGACGTTGTAAAGCTGCTTGCCGGCGTCGATCGCCGCGTCGCCCTGGTAACCGTAGATCATCGACGCCAGTCCGGGGAAAAACTGGATCCCGGGTTGCTGCAGCTCGATTCGCATGCTCACCGACAAGAGCATGCCGATCACCCCCGCGATGAAAGCGAAGACCAGATAGAGTGAGCCGATGTCCTTGTGGTTGGTCGAAAACAGCCATCGGGTGATGCCGGTCGGCTGGTGGCTGTCGAGACCGTCCGGATCTGCCGCCGTATATTCGTTCATGACCTTCTCCGCTTGAGCCGTCCGTCGCCAGCATCGAACCGTGCTGGAACTTGATTGTTCCCTCCACCGAACCGGCGGTAGGAACATTCCACGGAAGTCGCTGTTAGGTTCCGCGCGGCCGACCCTGCGCGGCTGAGGATCGACGTCCATGCTGGCGATAATTGCTGCGACCCTGGTTCTGACGACGGTGGTTGGTGGGCTGATATCCGCCTTCTGGCTCGAGGCGCGTCATGGTCTCCATGACCCCACGCCGCCGGACATGTCGGTGCCCAGGCAACTGAACGCCCCGGCCTGGAGCCGGTGGTCCTGACATGGACGCGATCACCGCGACACTCGACCCGAGGACGCGAGCCGGCTGGCTGCTGCTCGGCTTCGCGCTCGGCGGTTTCTTCGACGGCATCGTCCTGCATCAGATCCTGCAATGGCATCATCTTCTCTCGGGCGTCGCCGATCCGGCGGGTTCCGACCTGCGCTTCCAGATCATGGCCGACGGCCTCTTCCATCTTTTCATGTATGTGCTCGCCGTCGCCGGCACGGTGCTGCTGGTGGCCGCGAGGGCGGCCGGCGCGCGGCCCGGGACCACCACGGAGATCCTGCGGCTCGCCTTCGCCGGGTTCGGCGTCTGGCATGTCGTTGATGCCGTCGTGTTTCACTGGCTGCTGGGTCTGCACCGGATCAAGATGAACAGCGACTTGCCGCTCGCCTGGGATATTGCGTGGCTGGTCATCTTCGGCATCGTGCCGCTTGTGTTGGTGCTGGTGCTGCCCAACCGCGGCGGACCGGCACGCGGTGCTTCGGCAGCGCTTACCAGCATCGTCCTGCTCGCGGGATTGGCAGCCGGCGCCGGCCCGTTCTTCAACGGCGCCGCCAATTCCATCATCGTCTTTCGTGTCGGGATGGAACCGGCGGCGATGATGCGGGCCGTTGAAGTCGCCGACGCCCATCTCAAATGGGTCGACGCCAGCGGCACCATCTGGGCGGTCGACCGCGTCTCATGGCGCGGGTTGGTAGCCCTTCACGCGCGCGGCGCCTTGGTGGTCAGCACGACGCCTGTCATTGCCGGATGCCTTGCCTGGACCGATGCCGCCGGAGTGAGCAGTAGCTCCAGCCAGCAGCGTGGCACTCCTGCCAGGCTATGACTTCCGGACAGGGATAGGGGAGTATCAAGCATGCAATTCGCCACCGAGAGCAGCCACGGCCGGAGCCTGACACCGCGCATCGTCGTGGTCGGCGGAGGCTTTGCCGGTCTGGAGGTTGCCAAGGCGCTCGGCAAGGCGGAAATCGGGGTGACGATCATCGACCGCCACAATCACCACCTGTTCCAGCCCTTGCTCTATCAGGTTGCAACCGCCGCCTTGTCGGCGCCTGACATCGCCGAGCCAATCCGCAAGATCCTGGGCCGCTATCCCTCGGTTCAGGTCCTCTTCGGCGATGTCACCGAGATCGTCACCGAGGCCAGGATACTGGTGCTGGCCGATGGGACCACGGTCCCCTACGACATCCTGGTCTTGGCCACCGGTTCGCAGCCATTCTATTTCGGCCAGGAGAGCTGGGCTCGGGTTTGTCCCGGCTTGAAGACCATCGAGGACGCGCGCACGATCCGGTCACGGCTGCTGCTATCGTTCGAGCACGCGGAACGGACCACCAATCCAGTCGAGCAATCCCGGCTGATGACGATCGCCATTATCGGCGGCGGCCCGACGGGTGTCGAACTGGCGGGCTCGATCGCCGAACTCAGCCGGCACACACTGGCGCGCGACTTCCGCAACATCCGGCCCGAGAAGACAAGGATCATACTGGTAGAAGCCGGCGAGCGTCTGCTTGCCGGATTCGCCCCGGAGCTTTCCAGATATGCACGTATGCGCCTTGAAAGCCTGGGCGTCGAGGTCGCGCTCGGCAACCGGGTCGAGGCGATCGAAGCGCATCAGATCACCGTCGGCGGCCAGGTGATCCCGGTGGCCTTGACGCTCTGGGCCGCTGGGGTGGCGGCTTCTCCGCTGGTCGCCCAGCTCGGTGTCGGGCTCGACCGCGGCGGTCGGGTGAAGGTCGAATCCGACCTGCAGGTCGTCGGCCACCCCGATGTCTTCGCGCTTGGCGACGTCGCACTGGTCCTCGATGGGAACGGCCAGCCATTGCCAGGTCTTGCCCAGGTCGCCAAGCAGCAGGGCGAGCACCTCGGCATGGCACTGGCACGCCGGATAGATACTGGCGACACGCTGCCGGCTTTTGCCTTCAGCAATCGAGGCAACACGGCCATTGTCGGCCGCCACGCTGCCGTGTTCGAATCGGGCAGGCTGAAACTGAAAGGCTGGATCGCCTGGTCTGCCTGGGCGCTCATCCATGTCTACCTGCTCGTCGGTTTTCAGCACCGCGTTCAGGTCTCGATCCAGTGGCTCTGGCGCTACCTGACCTATGAGCGTGGCGCCCGGCTTATCGCCGAGGAACGAGTCGAACCGGGTTCAACATCGTCGCCGGGAGCGGTCCCGAGAGAGCCGCTGCCACCCAAGGCAGACCCTGCCCCGGCATTGCCCGCCCGCACTGACTAGATTGCCGGGTGCTCAGTTCGGAGACAGTGGCGATGCGGGCGTCAGCTCTGGATTCCGCCACGGCCCGTCGTCCCACGGCAGCCCGAACCTCGATAGTTGAGGCGGGTGGTTCCCAGCTTGTATCCGGTGCCGGCCTGATGGATCCGGATGGCACCAACGACGTTGCGTCCCTATATGAACAAATGAACACAGGCTCCTCGAAACGGGATCTGTTGAACCCCTCCTCTTCAGAGACAGCTCGTCATGACGTCACCTGCGACTGCTGAACAACCCCCGGTCATTCAGACGGGGCTTCCCGCCCTGAGCAACAGCTATGCGCAATTGCCGGAGCGCTTCTTCGCGCAAACAGATCCGAAGCCGGTGTCCGAACCGCGGCTGATCCGGTTCAACCGGCACCTCGCGGAGGAACTCGGGCTCGATGCCGACCAGCTTACCAGCCCGGATGGAGTGGCGATGCTTGCCGGCAACAGATTTCCGGAAGGGTTGCAAGCAATCGCCCTGGCCTATGCGGGCCACCAGTTCGGAAACTTCGTGCCTCAGCTTGGCGACGGGCGCGCCCTGCTGCTTGGCGAAGTGGTGGACGTCAACGGCGTTCGCCGTGACATCCAGCTGAAAGGATCGGGACCAACGCGGTTCTCGCGCAACGGCGACGGCCGCGCCGCACTCGGCCCTGTCCTGCGCGAATATGTCGTCAGCGAAGCGATGGGGGCGCTCGGCATTCCGACGACGCGAAGCCTTGCGGCGGTGCTCACCGGCGACCCGGTCTATCGCGAGGTCCGGCTGCCCGGCGCCGTCCTGACACGGGTGGCGGCAAGCCATATCAGGATCGGCACGTTCCAATATTTCGCCGCGCGCCACGACACCGAGGCGCTCAAGATACTGGCCGACTATGCCATTCAGCGTCACTTCCCACAGCTGGCGGGGGAAGCACGGCCGTACCGGGCTTTGCTGGAGGCCGTTGTCGCCGCACAGGCGGACCTGGTGGCGCGCTGGATGCTGGTCGGCTTCATCCATGGCGTCATGAACACCGACAATATGTCGATCTCGGGCGAGACGATCGACTATGGTCCATGCGCCTTTATGGACGCCTATGACCCCAGCGCGGTGTTCAGTTCGATAGACCGCGCCGGCCGCTATGCCTATGCCAACCAGCCTCGTGTCGCCACATGGAACCTTGCGCGCTTTGCCGAGACCCTGCTGCCGCTCATGAGCACGGACGAGAATGAAGCAGTGTCTGAAGCGGAAGAGGTGCTGAGGTCGTTCCAGGCCTCCTATGAGGCTGTGTTGCAGCGCGGCTTCCGCAGAAAACTCGGACTGCTGACCGAAGCGGAAGGCGACTTGCAGCTCGCTGCCGACTTTCTGGATGTGCTGGCTCGCGGCGAAGCGGATTTTACGCTCGGCTTCCGGCGCCTGGGCGATGACCTCGACGCTGCGGACGGCCAAGGCACGGCGCGGCAGTTGTTTAAGGATCCAGGTGCATTCGATGCCTGGTCGGCGCGGTGGCGACAGCGCATCGCAAGCGAAGCAGCCGACACGGCCACGCGCCGGGCAGCCATGCAATCCGTCAATCCCAAATTCATCCCCCGCAATCATCGCATCGAGGCGATGATCCAGGCGGCGTTGGGCGGCGACTTCACACCGTTCGAGGAGATCCTGACGGTCGTCAGCCGTCCCTTCGATGAGCAGCCGGGAATGGAACGCTATGCTGAGCCGCCACGCCCGGATGAGCGCGTCCTGCAGACATTCTGCGGTACCTGAGACATTCGTGATGGTCGCTTAACATGTGCAAATGCGGAAGACCCATTTGCAAGCTATCGTCACGGGTACTCTCGTAAGGGCTGAGCTATGACGATCATAGAATTGGCATTCGAATTGCTGGCACGGAAGCTCGTAGACCGTACCGGAATATCAGACGAAGATGCTCGAGATCTTGTCGCAGCCATGGGAGCTGACTGGTCATCGCTCGTGCGAGCAGCGAGGGCGATAAAAGAGACTTAGGTCTTTTGACGTCGTTTTAGCTGCCATCAGCTGCAGGCAGATCGGACCAGAGGCTGCTGCGGCGATCCAGGCGCGACACCACGCTCGTCACCGATCATGTCAGCAACGTGGTCAAGCACTGTATTTCGGTCGCTCCAATTGACCGGGTACAACACGCTGCTCTCCTGAAAGCCACTGCAGCCCGCTACGCAAGTCGCCGGAAGCTCGCAATAAACTGCGATAGCAGCCCAGGCTTAGGATTTATATTGCAGGCCCGCACCACTGGCGGGGCGACGCGGGCGGGCCGCTGCCGTTCCTTGAAATCCGCGTTGGGAGTCAGATTCCGTCGGCACCGAAAAGCACAGGTGCTGACGAAGCAGACGGAACTTCCCCCCACGATCACGGTTTGGAGTCACGAGACCAACCAAGGAGATGCAGATGTCGAGCAAAATGCCGCCCGTGCCGCCTGAGAACCAGAGCCAGAAGGGTCGAGGAGAAGGGCGACAGATTAGCCACGATGATGCCCAGCACGGCACTCACGGAGCGCCGGATCCGGAGCGCCAAGGGCAGCAAGCCAACACCAAGGTCAACACCACTCATCAGGGCCGTCAGCAGGATCGGTGATCATGTCCACATCGAAGAAACACCCGAACACGATCCGGCAGGGCGGGCCAGGCGCATCGCACGAGAACGCCAGAAAACCCTTACAGATCAACAAGCCCCCGGCGGATGAAGACCGTCGATCCAAAAGCCGAGTTTCAGGGGGTGGCGGTGAAAAGGACAGTCATCATTCGCACAATCCAGCCAAGAAGGGTAGCAACAGTTGAACCCACGGCTTTGTGAATGATTGTGCTAAAGCGCGCCGCGTGTGCATGTCATTGTCTCACAACCGAGCCTTTTTTTGAGTGACATGCATTAGCCGGACCAGGGTGAGGATCAGCGAGTCGAGACGCCCGGAAAAACCGGAGGCCGTGGGCCCGCACCACTGGCGGAGCGATGCGGGCCCGGCCAAGGGTTACGGCCCTCGACCAGCAGCGAGGGGCTCGCTGCCGCATGCAGAACAAGCCCCGTAATTTCAGGTTCCGCTTATATACAAAAAAGCCGGCCACCTTTCGGCAGCCGGCCAGTTCCAACAGAACAAGGGAACGTGCACTGATGGGGCAGTGCAACGCCCGAAGTGTTTCGAGGCGACGATGTTCCACCGGAAATCCACAGATTCGCCGTTTCGATCTACATTGGCCGGATTGAAAGATCTTTGACGATCTCTCCCAAGTTCTCGCGGAGCCCGGTCCGACGTGTGGCGCCCTGTCTGCGCCTTGGCTCTCTATGCGGCCAGCAAGCTCGTCCTTGAAGAATGCCCGCCGCGGCTGCCGCGCGCGTCAAACACCGGCGTGCAATTGGTCGAGCGCGCGGCAGACCGGGGACGCGTCAAGTCGAGCGTCGGTCGACGTAGGTGTAGACGCCGGCCCCAATGGCGACCGCGCCGACCGTGATCACGATCGATGGCGCGCCCATCAAACTGGCAAAGACCGCCCAGATGAGGGCGATGACGATAGCGCCGAGTGTTCCCAGGATCAGTCTCGGCATTGTCTACCCCTCCACGTTCGGGCCGCCTGTGGATGGTCGTCACCCACCGGTCATGCGAAACGCCGCATGAAAGCACAGTGTGGCCCATGAGGTGAAGGGCCGCGCCGGAATACTCCGGTGCGGAAAAGATGATGCCCGCGCCGCCAAAGCCCGGGTGTTCAATAGCCAAATGGCTGGACCGGCGCCTAGCGCCTCAGCGCGTGGACTTCCGCCATGCTTTCGCCGCCCATCGGCAGGGCCATGTCATCATCGAGCAGCCGGGTGATGCGGGCAAAGCCCGTAAACGCCTTCCTGGCTGCTTCGGCCGACATTCTGCCCGACAGGGCCGCGGAGCAGCAATTCACGGCGCACTGATACACAGGCCCACGCCGTCCCAATGGCCATTTCTGCAAAAAGACCATCGCTTCGGCAACGCTATCGACTTCCTCGACGGGGTGTCCCTGCCCGCGCGCAATGCGCACGGGCGTAAAGAAATGCAAGCGGTCCATTTTGTTCTCTCCCTGGTCGGCCGCAGCGCGAACCAACCCTACTAAATTCGCGGATGGCGCGTTTGTTCCGCTTATTGCAAAAAAATCTGCGCTGGTGGGCTTGGGTTGCCGACGCCCGCTTTTGTCCGGAACGTTAGGCCGGCTGATGCATTTCGCTCTCGTGATTGCCTTGAGGGACACGTTCAAACCATGCGCATAGCCCATGTCGCCCCTTTGCACGAATCGGTGCCACCCCTTCTCTATGGCGGCACCGAGCGCATCGTTTCCTATCTGACCGAAGGGCTGGTCGAACTCGGCCATGAGGTGACGCTGTTCGCCAGCGGCGACAGCCGGACGTCGGCCAGACTGATACCAGGTCGCGAACGCGCGCTACGCCTCGATCCGCGCCCGCTGAAATCGGACACGGCGGCGCATCTTGCGATGCTTGCCGATGTGAGGAACCGAGCCCACGACTTTGATATCATTCATTTTCACCTCAGTCATTTCCTGCATTTCTCGTTCTTCGAGACCATGCCGGACAAGACGGTGACGACGCCTCATGGCCGGCTCGATTATGTCGATCTGGCGCCAGCCTATGAGCGTTTTCCGCGCTTTCCGCTGATCTCGATCTCGCATAGCCAGAAGACCGGGCTTGCGAATGCCAATTGGCTGGCCACCATCCATCACGGGCTGCCGACGGGTCTCTATCAGCCGACCTTCGAGACGGCGGCAGGCGAACCATACCTCGCCTTTCTCGGCCGGCTTTCGCGCGACAAGCGGCCGGACCGGGCCATCGACATCGCCTTGCGCTCGGGCATGAAACTCAAGCTGGCGGCCAAGATCGGCGACGATGATCGCGCCTATTTCCATGAGACGATCGAGCCGTTGATCGATGGCGACCGCATCGACTATGTCGGCGAGATCGCCGAGAGTGAGAAGACTGAATTCCTCGGCAATGCCGCTGGTCTGCTGTTTCCGATAGACTGGCCCGAGCCGTTCGGCCTTGCCGCGATCGAGGCGATGGCGTGCGGTACGCCAACCATCGGCTGGAACTGCGGTGCGTTGCCGGAAGTCATCGACCATGGCGTTACCGGATTTGTCGTCGATTCTCTCGACGCCGCGGTCGCCGCGGTGCCGGCCTTGCTGCAACTCGACCGGCGAAAGGTGCGCGCCGTCTTCGAAAGTCGGTTCTCCGCCAACAGGATGGCGCGCGACTATCTCACTGCCTATGCGCGTCTCATCGGCGCCCCGGCTGAATCGAAAGCGTCGTGAACGACGGCGGACGTTCCGAGCCCGAAACAGAGATTTGTGACTGATGACCGAACTTGACGAGCGCAAGCTCGACCCTGCCGTGGCCCTTGCCTCCCTGGACGAAACCGCGCCGCGCGAGCCGCACCGGCTGTTTGCCCTAAAGCAAGGCGACTGTTTTGCCGTGGCCGATGCCTACGGCGATATCAGGGGTGCGGGCGACGGTTTCTTCCGTGACGACACCCGGGTGCTGTCGGAGTTCAGGCTCACCGTCGGCGGCCGGCAGACATCGCTGCTCGGCGCCTCGCTCAGCCAGGACAATGTGCTGTTCACCAGCAATATGACCAATTTGCCGATGCAAAGCGTCGGTGGCCGCGACATCCCGCAGGGCGCCATCCATATCGAGCGCGTCAGGCTGTTGTGGCAGGACCGGCTGTTCGAGCGCATCACCCTTTCCAACTACAGCCAGGAGCATTCGGCAATCCGCGTCTCGCTGCATTTTGCCGCCGATTTCCGGGACATGTTCGAGGTCCGCGGTTCGACCCGGCCGAAGCGCGGAATGGCGCATGCAGCGGAGATCGAGCCTGCCTCGGTGCTGCTGCGCTATGACGGACTGGACGGGCTGGCGCGGGTGTCGGCGATCTCGTTCTCGCAGCCGCCAGACCAGTTGAGCGCCGAGCGCGCGGATTTCCTCATCGCAGTGACCAAGCGCAGCAGCAAGATGCTTTACGTCGAGGTCGGCGCGGAACTGACCGAAACGCCCGACCGCGACCGCTTCCGGGCGGCCGCGGCGCGCGCCCGTTTCGGCATGCGGGCCAAGCGCCGCCATGGCGCGACGGTGCACAGTTCGGGTCGCGTCTTCAACGATTGGGTCGAACGCGCCCGCGCGGATGTCGCCTTGCTGACCACCGAGTTGTCGACCGGCCCCTACCCCTATGCCGGCATCCCCTGGTTTTCGACGGCCTTCGGCCGTGACGGCGTCATCTCGGCGCTGCAGATGCTATGGCTCAACCCCGGCCTGGCGCGCGGCGTGCTTGCCTTCCTCGCCCAGCACCAGGCGACCGAGACATCGCCTTTCAGCGACTCGCAGCCCGGCAAGATCATGCACGAGACGCGCAAGGGCGAGATGGTGGCGCTGCAGGAACTGCCTTTCGGCCGCTACTATGGCGGCGTCGATACCACGCCGCTCTACATCCACCTCGCCTGCGCCTATGCCGAACGCACCGGCGACATGGACTTCATCGCCAGCCTGTGGCCGTCTCTCTGCGCCGCCGCCAAGTGGACGGAAGAGGCGAGCCGCGCAACCGGCTTCGTCACCTATCAGCGCGCTGCCGAATCCGGCCTTGCGAACCAGGGCTGGAAGGACAGCTTCGACTCCGTCTTCCACGCCGACGGGCGCATTCCCAAGGGGCCGATCGCGCTGGTCGAAGTGCAGGGTTATGTCTTCGCCGCCTTCAGGGGCCTTGCCGCTCTCGCCCGCCGCCGGGGCGAGTTCGCGCAGGCCGAGCACTGGGAAAATCGCGCCGAAGAGATGCGGATCGCCGTCGAGCGTGATTTCTGGCTGGACGATCTCGGCTTCTATGCGCTGGCGATCGACGGCGCCGGAGAGCCGTGCAAGGTGCGCACCTCGAATGCCGGACACCTGCTCTATGTCGGCCTGCCCGAACCGGCGCGGGCTAAGATGGTCGCCGACCAGTTGCTTTCGGCTTCCTTCCACTCCGGCTGGGGGGTGCGAACGCTTTCCGACGACGCTGTGCTGTTCAACCCGATGTCGTACCACAATGGTTCCATCTGGCCGCATGACACGGCGATGTGCGGCGCCGGCCTGGCGCGGTTCGGCGAGCGTGACAGCGTGGTGCGGCTGATGAGCGGTACGTTCGAATCGGCAGTGCATTTCAACATGCGACTGCCGGAACTGTTCTGCGGTTTCACCCGCTCGCCGGGCGAAGCGCCGATCGCCTACCCCGTCGCCTGCCTGCCGCAAGCGTGGTCGGCAGGCTCGGCCTTCATGCTGATGCAGGCGTGCCTCGGTCTGGAAATCGACGGCTGGAACGGCGAAATCCACGTCACTCGACCCCGTTTGCCGATCGGCATCGATACGCTGACGCTCAGGCATCTGGGTGTCGGCGAAAAGAGGGTCGATCTTACCTTCCAGCGCGTCGGCGACCGCGTCGTCGCCTTTCTCGCCGACCGCCATGAAGGGCTGGTTCCGCTGATCGTGCGGACATGATCTGAACGGCCTTCAACGGGAACCGAACCCAGGGTTTGTGCGTTGCGAAAAACACAGGTTCTCACGGGCGATCGTCGGCTGCGAACACTCAAATCGAACCATGAAGAAAAAGGCCCTGGCGGCCAAAATTGAGTTGGAATTGGAATGACTGATTATGGCATGGCCCTGCTCTGGGTCTTGATCGTTGCAAGCCTTGGCCTTTCGATTCTAGCCGTTATGTTATCGATCTCCAGGCAACGTCGTAGCCATAGCTTGACGGTTGCACCGACTGCCGGCGAGGACGTCGCATCGGAAGCGACGCGCAAGGTCTTGCGGGAGTTCGAGAAGAACGGACAATCTCCCGACGCGGCGCTGGTGAACTGGTCGCCCGACACCTTGCGCAAGATACTTGCCGACGACCTGCCGGACGCGCAGGTCATCGTCGTCTCGAACCGAGAACCCTATATCCACAACATCAAGGACGACGGCGTCGAGCTTCTGGTGCCGGCCAGCGGCCTGGTGTCGGCGCTTGAGCCTATCACCCGCGCCTGCAGCGGCACCTGGATCGCCTATGGCGGCGGAACGGCGGATCGTCTGACGGTCGATAGCAACGATCGGGTTCAGGTGCCGCCGGATAATCCGTCGTATACGCTGCGCCGCGTGTGGCTGAGCGACGACGAATATCAGGGCTACTATCTCGGCTTTGCCAATGAAGGGCTTTGGCCGCTCTGCCATATCGCCTTCACCCGGCCGGTCTTCCGTGCCTCGGACTGGGAGGCCTATGAGGCCGTCAACCGCAAATTCGCCGATATGGTGGTTGCCGAGGCGCGCAATGAGCGGCCGATCGTGCTGGTTCAGGATTACCATTTCGCGCTCCTGCCGCGCATGATCCGCGAGCGCCTGCCGGAGGCGATCATCATCACCTTCTGGCACATCCCGTGGCCGAACTCCGAAGTGTTCAGCATCTGCCCATGGCGCGAACGCGTTCTTGATGGACTGCTCGGGAGCTCGATCATCGGCTTTCACACCCAGTTTCATGCCAATAATTTCACTGAAAGCGTAGACCGGTTCCTGGAAAGCCGCATCGAGCGCGCCGACGCCGCGATCTCGTATGGCGGGCGGACGACCCTGGTGCACGCCTATCCCATCTCCATCGAATGGCCGGCCGAACTCCTGGCCAAACTGCCACCGGTCGAGGAAAGCCGCGCCCGCCTGCGTGAGCGGTTCGGCCTGTCGGCGGACGTCAAGCTGTGCGTCGGCGTCGAGCGCCTGGACTACACCAAGGGCATCCTCGACCGCTTCCATGCGCTGGACGAATTGTTTACGCGCCACCCCGAGTGGATCGGCAAGGTAGTGTTCCTGCAGATTGCTGCCCCAAGCCGCGGCACGCTGCCGGCCTACCAGCAACTGCACGATGAATGCATGCGCTATGCCAACGAACTCAACCAGCGCTACGGTCATGACGGGTACAAGCCCGTGGTCATGGTGGCTGAGCACCATTCGCAGCAACAGGTCTATGAGATCTATCGCGCCGCCGACATCTGCATGGTCACCAGCCTGCATGACGGCATGAACCTCGTAGCCAAGGAATTCGTCGCCGCGCGTGACGACGAACAGGGCGTGCTGTTGCTCAGCACATTTGCCGGCGCGTCGCGCGAACTGCTGGAAGCACTGATCGTAAATCCTTACGACGCGGCGATGATGAGCCAGGTGCTGCTGCAGGCGCTGACCATGTCACCGGACGAACAGCGCGAGCGCATGCGCCCGATGCGGGAAATAGTGCGCGACAACAATGTCTTTCGCTGGGCCGGCAGCATGCTGCTCGATGCGGCGCGCCTGCGCAAACGCGGCGACCTCGAAAGAGCGACTAGTGTCGCCGAGCGGCCCGCAAACACCGACACCAACATCGTCTCGCTGTTCGACCGCATGCGGAAGGTGGCGTCATGAATAGCCTGTCAAAAGCACCGGGCCTGCCAACCGCACCCGACCTGCCGGAAGGACAATGGGCGCTTTTCCTCGATATCGACGGCACGTTGCTGGAGCACGCGGCGCACCCCGACGCCGTGTCCGTAAGCGACGAACTGCGCAACCTCCTCGGCGTCGTCGATGAACGGCTGGACGGCGCTGTCGCCTTTATCACCGGCCGCTCGGTCGAAGGCGCCGACCGCCTGTTTCATCCGTTGAAGCTGCGTGTTGCCGGTCTCTATGGGCTGGAACACCGGCTGACGCCGGACGGCCCGGTCGTTACCGCCGATGCTCCCGCCGATATCGCTGCCCTTGCCGACGCCATCGAGGCCGAACTGGATGACGGCCTTGTTCATATCGAGCGCAAGGGTCCGATCCTCGCCATCCATACGCGTGCGGCGCCGCATCTGCTGGCCAGGGCAACGCATCTTGCCGAACAGGCATTGACCGAGCTTCCCAAGGGCTATCGGGTTATCCCGGGCAACGCCGGCGTCGAACTCATGCCGCTCGAAGCAGCCAAGGGCGCTGCCGTGCGGCGTTTCATGGCAATCCCGCCCTTTGCCGGACGGCGGCCGGTCTTTCTCGGCGACGACACCGCCGACGAAAACGGTTTCGAGGCGATCAACGAGGCCGGCGGCATCTCGATCCGGGTCAAGCCGCGTGGGCCGACCGTGGCCCAATACAGGCTCGATGATGTCACCTGCGCGATAGCTTGGCTTGCCGCCAATTTCGACGCATCACCGGCCCTCAACCGCAAAGCGTCCTGATCCCTGCCGTCTGCGGGTCGAATCAAGATCGCCGTGATTGCGCCGACCTTCGCCAAAAGCCGATCGATAAGCGCTGTTCTCATTGAATATCTTTAAGGCCAAAGCCGGCAAATGGATTGCTTGCCGGTTCCCCTGCGTCAGGCATAACCTGCGCAGTCGACGCGTGAGGGCGCGTGCGGCATCAAGGGGAGGACATCGCAGTGACCATACAAGGCGCATCACCCGATCTATACAATGAGGATCTGGCTCCGGCCAAAGTCCGAAACTGGGGGCCGTTCTCGATTTTCAACGTCTGGACGTCGGACGTCCACAGCCTCTGGGGCTATTATCTCGCCGCAAGCCTGTTCCTGTTTTGCGGCGGCTTCGTCAATTTCATCATCGCCATCGGCATCGGTTCGCTGATCATCTACGCGCTGATGAACATGGTCGGCTATGCCGGCGTGAAGACCGGCGTGCCCTACCCCGTGCTGGCGCGCGCGTCCTTCGGCATCTGGGGCGCCAACATTCCGGCCCTGGTGCGCGCCATCGTCGCCTGCTTCTGGTACGGCGCGCAGACGGCAGCGGCATCGGGCGCGATCGTGGCGTTGCTGATCCGCTCGCAATGGTTCGCCGATTTCAACGCCAACACGCATTTCCTCGGCCATACGGGTCTGGAAGTGATCTGTTTTGTGGTCATCTGGGCACTGCAATTGCTGATCATCCAGAACGGCATGGAAACGGTGCGCCGCTTCCAGGATTGGGCCGGCCCGGCGGTGTGGGTGATGATGTTGATCCTGGCGATCTATCTCTGTGTAAAATCCGGGAGATTTGCCTTTACCAGCGACATCCCGATGGATGTGCTGCTCGACAAGACAAAGGATGCCGGCGTACCCGGAACCCCTGGCTCCTGGACGTCGCTGTTTGCGGTGGCGGCGATCTGGGTCACCTATTTCTCGGCGCTCTATCTCAATTTCTGCGATTTCGCCCGCTATGCCCCAGACAAGGCATCGCTGCGCAAGGGCAACATCTGGGGCCTGCCGATCAATCTCATCCTGTTCTCGCTGGTCGCCGGCGTGACCACCATCGCTGCCTTCGACGTCTATGGCGAAGTGCTTCTGCATCCCGACCAGATCTCGGCGAAATTCGACAGCTGGTTCCTGGCAGCGCTTGCAGCCCTGACCTTTGCCGTGGCGACGCTCGGCATCAATGTGGTGGCAAACTTCGTCTCGCCGGCCTTCGACTTCTCCAACGTCTTTCCGCGGCAGATCGACTTCAAGAAGGGCGGCTATATCGCGGCCGTAATCGCGCTGGTGCTCTATCCCTTCGCGCCGTGGGAAGGCAGTGCGGCGTCTTTCGTCAACGTCATCGGCGCGACGATGGGGCCGATCTTCGGGGTGATGATGGTCGACTACTATCTGATCCGGAAGGGCGAGGTCGACGTCGAGGCACTGTACCGCGAAGATGGCGAGTTCCGCTTCCAGGGCGGCTGGCACATCAACGCCTTCATAGCCGCCGGCATCGGCGCCATCTTCTCCTCGGTCCTGCCGAACTTCACCAATTTGCTGCCGGCATGGTGGGGCGTTTATGGCTGGTTTTTCGGCGTCGGCATTGCAGGGGTCATCTACTACGTCCTTCGCACCGCCGCCCTTGGCGCAGGGGCCAGGACGGCGAAGGCGTGAAATTGAGGGATAGGGAGTAGTCAGTAGTCAGTAGTCAGTAGTCAGTAGGGAATAATACCCCTACTCCCTACTCCCTACTCCCTACTCCCTACTCCCTACTCCCTACTCCCTACTCCCTACTCCACCATCTCAGCCAATCTCCGCACCGTGTTCCAGTTGCGTGCGGTGCCGATGCCCATGCGCTTGTGGTTCATGGCAGCGAGCAGCCGCGAGCTTGGCCGCTCGCGCGAAAAGACGACCCAGATGTCGCCATCGACCGAAGCCACCTTCTCGTCCTCGGCGGCATAGGCCTGGAGCGCGGCCACACCATCCGCTGGCGCTGGCTTGCGCATCACCCGCACAGCCACCTGATCGCCTGCCTCGGCAGAGTCGGCCGGGAATGGGTTGCCGGCGGCAAGTTTCAGCCAATCCTCGGCAGTGCGCACGATGATGACGACGTTGCGGCCGAAGGTTTTTTCGAAGGCCGTTTCCAGCCGCTGTTCCAGCTTGGCGATGCCGGTCGCCCGTGTCTCGAAGACCAGATTGCCGGTCGCCACCAGGGTGCGCGGGTTCTTCAGCCCAAGCTGTTCAGCCATCGCCTTGAGGTCGGCCATGACGACCCGGCGGCCTTCGCCGAGGATAATGCTGTAGAGCAGCGCAACATAGGTCTGCATCAGCTGCGAAACCTCACCGTGGCCCTAGACCAGTCGCGACTGGTCCACCGCGGCCGAGATGAAGCTGGCGAACAGGGGATGCGGCTCAAGCGGCCGGCTCTTCAGCTCCGGATGGTACTGGACGCCGATAAACCAGGGATGGTCGGGATATTCGACGGTTTCCGGCAGCACACCGTCGGGCGACATGCCGGCAAACACCAGGCCGCAATCTTCTAGCCGCTCCTTGTAGTCGATATTGACCTCGTAGCGGTGGCGATGGCGCTCGGAAATCTGGGTGTCGCCATAGATGTCGGCGATCTTCGAACCCTTGGCGAGTTCAGCCTGATAGGCGCCAAGCCGCATGGTGCCGCCGAGATCGCCCGTTTCGCGGCGCTTCTCCAGCATGTTGCCTTTCAGCCATTCGGTCATCAGGCCGACGACCGGCTCGTCGGTCGGACCGAATTCGGTCGACGAGGCGTGTTCGACGCCGGCCAGCGAGCGCGCTGCCTCGATGCAGGCCATCTGCATGCCGAAGCAGATGCCGAAATACGGCACCTTGCGCTCGCGGGCGAATTTCGCCGCCAGGATCTTGCCTTCCGAGCCGCGCTCGCCGAAGCCGCCGGGCACCAGGATGCCATGCACCTTTTCCAGCCACGGCGTCGGGTCTTCCTTCTCGAAAATCTCGCTCTCGATCCAGTCGAGCTTGACCTTGACGCGGTTGGCCATGCCGCCATGCGACAAAGCCTCGATCAGCGATTTGTAGGCATCCTTGAGGCCGGTGTATTTGCCGACAATGGCGATCGTTACCTCGCCTTCCGGATTGTGGATGCGGTTGGACACGGCCTGCCAGGGCTCCATGCGCGGCTTCGGCGCCGGATCGATACCGAAGGCGGCCAGCACTTCCGAATCGAGCCCTTCCTTGTGGTAAGCCATCGGCACGTCATAGATGTGGGGCACGTCGAGCGCCTGGATGACGGCGCTCTCGCGCACATTGCAGAACAGCGACAGTTTTCTGCGCTCTTCCTTGGGGATGGCGCGGTCGGCGCGGACCAGCAGGATATCGGGCGCGATGCCGATGCCGCGCAGTTCCTTGACCGAATGCTGGGTCGGCTTGGTCTTCAACTCGCCGGCCGTGGGGATGTAAGGCATCAAGGTCAGGTGGACATAGACGGCGTTGTTGCGCGGCAGATCGTTGCCGAGCTGGCGGATAGCCTCGAGAAACGGCATCGCCTCGATATCGCCAACCGTACCGCCGATCTCGCACAGCACGAAATCATAGTCGTCATTGCCGTCGAGCACGAAATTCTTGATCTCATCGGTGACATGCGGAATGACCTGCACGGTGGCGCCGAGATAGTCGCCGCGCCGTTCGCGCTCGATGATGTTCTTGTAGATGCGGCCGGTGGTGATGTTGTCTTGCTGGTTGGCCGAGCGGCCGGTGAAGCGCTCGTAATGGCCAAGATCGAGATCGGTCTCGGCGCCGTCATCGGTGACGAAAACCTCGCCATGCTGGTAAGGCGACATCGTTCCGGGATCGACATTGAGATAGGGATCGAGCTTTTTGATGCGTGCGCGATAGCCTCGCGCCTGCAAGAGAGCCCCAAGGGCCGCTGCAGCGATGCCTTTTCCAAGTGAGGAAACCACGCCGCCTGTGATGAATACATATCGCGCCATGGGAGTCATCGCTTAACGCGGCCGAATTGATTCCGCCAGAGAAAAAACCGCCGCTGAGGCTTTTTCCAGAGAAGGCGCGATAGTCCCGAGGTTCGAGACTGGTGTTTTGGTCAAAACAAAAGGGCCGGCAAAAGCCGGCCCTTTCGGCAGGTTTGTGAAAGCGTCAGATGATGACGACCTTGGTGCCGACCCTGACGCGGCTGTAGAGGTCCATGACGTGCTCGTTGATCATGCGGAAGCAGCCATTGGAAGCGCTGGTTCCGATCGACTGCGGCGCGATGGTGCCGTGGATGCGCAGATGCGTGTCCTTCTTGCCGTCGTAGAGATAGATGGCGCGGGCGCCGAGCGGGTTCTGGCCGCCGCCGGGCATGCCGTCCTTGTACTGGCCATAATGCTTGGGTTCGCGCTTCTGCATGTCGAGCGTCGGGATCCAGCGCGGCCATTCCTGCTTGTCGCCAACGGCAACCTTGCCCTTGAACTGCAGGCCTTCGCGGCCGACCGCGATCGCATAGCGGCGGGCGGTGAAAGCCGATTCGACGAGGTAGAGGCGGCGCGCGCTGGTATCGATGACGATCGTACCCGGCTCATAGCCGCTGAATTCGACGTCCTGCGGCACGAATTCCGGCTTCACCTTGAACTGCTTCTTGGCTTGCCGCTTGGCGAGAGCCTGGTCGAGCGCGCGCGTTTCGGGGAGATAGGCAATCGACGAGGCAGAGGACGTGCCGCCGAACAGGCCGGCGAACAGTCCGCCACTCGTCGGCTTCTGGCCCGGGGCCTCGCTGCGCAATTCGCCATTGTTGCCGGTCAGCGCGATATTCATCGCTTCGGCCGGAAGCGGTTCAGCCGATTCGATCGGCTCGACCGGCGCGATCGGGTCAACCGGAGCGATGATCTTGGTGATCTTCTTGCCTGGCTTGGCGTCAGCGATCACCACCGGCTTGCCCTTGCTGGCCAGGAACGCCTGGCGCTGGGCATCGGCCCTGGCTTTCGCCGCATCGCGCATCGCCAGCTTGCGGGCCTCGAGCGCCTTGACGCGGGCGAGATCCCTGTCGGCGGCGATCTTGTCTTCGAGCTTGCTGATCTGAGCCAGATCGTCCGGGCTCGGGTTTTTCTTCTTCTTGAGAAGCTTCAGCTGCGTCGCATCGCTCTTGGCGGCGACGTTGATGACAGCGGTTTTGCCAACCGCCTGCGGTGAGGTCATTGCCGGAGTGCCGGCGAAGGCCGCGGAGCTCATGCCGAATACGGCACAAAACCCCATGAAAATGAAGCTGCGAAGCTGCATGGCGAAGATCCGATCGTTCAATGCTTGTTGCCCACGGCGTCGCCCGGCGCCCCCCAAGGGCGCAGAAAGTGCCGCCGGCAATCTATAATCGAAGTGGCGTACGGGCCTCAAGCACGGGGTGCGGTCGAATCTTCGTGATCGTGTGCCATTTGCCGCGACTGTGTTGAAACAACAACAGATCGCGGCATCCGACCCTACCGACTACTGGTTCGGAACCTGCGGCGTGACCGGCAAGGTAACGCCATTGGTAGCCGGCGGCGTAGCCGAATCGGTTGCAGGTGGCGTCGCCGGAGATGGAGCCGTCGCCGGGGCCGTGGTGGCGGGCGGCGTGGTGGCGGCGCCGTTGGCCGCGGGCGCGGCCGGTGCGGTGTTGCCCGAAGGCGGCGTCGGCGCCGTCGTGCCGGGCAACTGATTGAGCACGCCGTTGCCGCTGTCGGCCGGCACGCGGTCGAGAATGTCGATCGGTTTTTCGCCATAGCGGGCAACGATCGAGAGTGTCAGCGACGTCACGAAGAAGGCCGCGGCCAGGATCGCCGTCGCCCGCGTCAGCGCATTGGCGGCGCCACGCGCGGTCATGAAACCGGAACCGCCGCCAATGCCGAGACCACCGCCTTCGGAGCGTTGCAGCAGCACCACGCCGACAAGGGCGAGCACGACCATGAGGTGGATGACGATCAGTACGGTTTCCATATTTTATCCTGGCAAGCCCTGCCGCTCCCTGGCGATCAGGGCCGGTGATTTGGAGGCGGCTCCATACAATGCTTTAACGGCATTTCCAAGCCCGTGGCCGGAATATGGGAAGCAATGCGCCCTTTGCAACGATTTCCGCCGAACTGCTGCGTTCATAAGTCTATGACCGAACTGGTCGGCAACGAAATTCCGGGGCCTACGAGATATTCTGGTATGCCTCGGCGATGGCGAGAAAGTCGGACGCCTTCAGGCTGGCGCCGCCAACCAGCGCGCCATCGACGTTTTTGACGCCTAGCAGTTCGACAGCGTTGGACGCCTTGACCGAGCCGCCATAGAGGATGCGCATCTTGCCGGCCACGGCTGCGCCGAGCGCTTCCGCCAGTTTTTGGCGGATATGCGCGTGCGCCTCCGCCACGTCTTCGGCGGTCGGCGTCAGGCCGGTGCCGATAGCCCATACCGGCTCGTAGGCGATAACGGTGTTGGCGGGCGTTGCGCTCGGTGGCACCGAGCCGGCGACCTGGCGCGATAACACGTCGAGTGCTGTGCCCGCTTCGCGCTCGGCCTTGGTCTCGCCGATGCAGATGATGGCGACGAGCCCTGCCCGCCACGCCGCCGAGGCCTTGGCGAGGACGATGGCATCGTCCTCGCTGCGCTGTTCGCGGCACTCGGAATGGCCGACAATGACGTGGCTGGCGCCCGCATCCTTCAGCATCTCGGCTGAGACGCAGCCGGTGAAGGCGCCGCTTTCCTTGATGTGGCAGTCCTCGCCACCGGCCCGCACCGGCGTGCGCGACAGGATTTCGACGGCGCGCGACAGTAAGGTCGCCGGCACGCAGACCAATGCTTCGGTCTCTGCGTCGAGCCCGCTCATGAAGCCGTTGCCGATCATCCTGAGCTCGTTCAGCGAAGCGCTGGTGCCGTTCATTTTCCAGTTGCCGGCAACGAGCGGTCGAATTCCTGGCGTCATGGGGATCTGGTTCTCCGGGCGACATTGGGGTCTCGCCCTCCCTATCAAAATCAGGCCACAAAGCAATCGACAGTGAGCCGGAAGGGCGCTATTGCGCTTGTTTCAGACTCGGGCGCACGCAAAACTGCGCAAAAATCGGAAGTAACAATGCTTGGTATATTGAGAAGCGCGGCAGGGACCTGGGTCGCGAAAGCCCTGCTGTCGCTGCTGGTGTTGAGTTTCCTTGCCTGGGGCGTCACCACGCGGATGACGGGCGGCTTCCTGGCTGGCCATCATGCGGTGATCACCGCCGGCAGCACCACCGTGTCGATCACCGAGTACCGCCTCGCCTACGATCGCCAGATCGCCATGCTGCAGCAGCAGATCGGCCAGCGCATCAGCCGCGACCAGGCCAAGGCCTATGGCATCGACAACCAGGTGCTGGCTCAGTTGGTGTCCGGCGCCGTCCTTGACGAACAGGCGCGCAAGCTCGGGCTTGGCTTCTCCAAGGACAGGCTGGCCGAACTGACGCGGCAGGAACCCGCCTTCCAAGGCCCGAATGGCCAGTTCGACCGCCGGCTGTTCGAATCCCGGCTGCGCGAACTGGGAATGCGGCCGGAGGATTATCTGAAGAACCGGGCTCAGGTGGCGGTGCGCCAGCAGATCGTCGAAGCGGTTTCGGACGGCCTCAAGGCTCCGGACACCTTCTTCAAGGCAGTTGCGCTCTATCGGGGCGAAGACCGCACCATCGACTATCTGATCTTGCCAAAGGCGTTGGTGGAGCCCATCGAGGCGCCATCCGACAGCGTGCTTCAGGCTTATTTCGAGGCCAACAAGAAAACCTACGCGGCGCCAGAATACCGCAAATTCTCCTATGTCCGGCTCGAGCCCGAAGACATCATGGATGTCAGCGCCGTAACGGACCAGCAGGTCAGCGACGACTACAACAAGAACAAGGGCCGCTACACCACGCCGGAAATGCGCACCATCGAACAGCTGGTGTTCCCTTCCGCGGACGCCGCCAAGGCGGCATCCGATTCGCTGAAGACGGGCGCCACTTTCGACAAGATCGTCACCGCGCAGGGCAAGACCCCGGCCGACACGCTGCTCGGCACGCTCTCCAAGGATAAGATCACCGACAAGGCGGTCGCCGATGCCGCATTCGCGCTTGCCGTCAACGAAGTCAGCCCGGTCGTCCAGGGCGCGTTCGGTCCGGTGCTTTTGCGCGTCACCGAGATCAAACCGGAAACGGTGAAGCCGCTGGCGGAAGTGTCAGACCAGATCCGAAAGGATCTGGCGCTCGGCGAAGCAAGCCGCATCCTGCTCGACGTGCACGACAACTACGAAGACACCCGCGCCGCCGGCAGCACGCTGGCCGAAGCCGCCGCCAAACTGAAGCTCAAGGACGTCACCGTCGAGGCCATAGACCGCACCGGCCTCAAGCCGGACGGCACCATCATCAAGGACCTGCCGGCATCGCCGGACCTGATCAAGGCGGTGTTCGAGGCCGAGCCCAACACCGAGAATCAAGCCCTGACCACGCCTAACAACGGCTTCGTGTTCTATGAACTGACATCGATCACGCCGGCTCGCGACCGCACGCTGGACGAAGTCCGCCAGCGCGTGGTGGCGGACTGGACGACAGAGGAAACGACCAAGCGGCTGACCGCGAAAGCAGACGAACTCGACAAGCGCCTCAAGGCTGGCACCACACTCGACGTCATCGCCGGCGAACTGAAGCTTGAAAAGCAGACCAAGCGCGGCGTGAAGCGCGAGGCCGACGATGTCGATTTCGGCAAGGAGGGTGCTGCTGCGATGTTCGGGGTCGGCGAAGGCGGCACCGGGCTGATCCCCTCGCCCACCGGCGACGGCCAGATCCTGTTCAAGGTCGCCGAAGTGTTCGAGCCGGCCGGAGCCGACGCCAGCTCGGTACCCGACGATGCGCAAAAATCCTTCACGCAAGGCATGTCCGACGATCTGCTCGACCAGCTGGTGGCGCAGTTGCAGACGCAGTACGCCGTCAGCGTCGACCAGGCCGCCGTTTCCCAAGCCCTCGCCCAATGAATGGCCTTAGCCCAATGAACGTCTTGGCCCAATGAGCGCCCTGAAGACCCATATCGCCAAGGTCGCCACGGGAACCGGGCTTACCTTCGAGGAAGCGCGCGAAGCTTTCGACATCATCATGTCTGGCGACGCGACGCCGGGCCAGATCGGCGGCTTCCTGATGGCGTTGCGCGTGCGCGGGGAGACCGTGAGCGAGATTTCCGGCGCCGTCGCCACCATGCGTGCCAAGATGCTGCGCGTCGAAGCTCCTGAGGGCGCCATCGACATTGTCGGCACGGGCGGCGACAATTCGCATTCAGTCAACATCTCGACCGCTTCGGCCTTCGTCATTGCCGGCTGCGGCGTGCCGGTCGCCAAGCACGGCAATCGCGGCCTGTCGTCGCTGACGGGCGCTGCCGATGTGCTGGTCGCGCTCGGCGTCAAGATCGATATCCTGCCAGAGGTGATCGGCCGCTGCATCCAGGAGGCCGGCGTCGGCTTCATGTTCGCGCCGGCGCACCACCCTGCGATGAAGCATGTCGGCCCGACCCGCGTCGAGCTCGGCACGCGTACCATCTTCAACCTGCTCGGACCGCTGTCCAATCCGGCTGGCGTCAGCAGGCAGATGGTCGGCGTGTTCCTGCCGGAATGGATCGTGCCGGTGGCCGAGACATTGAAGGCGTTGGGCACCGAGCATGCCTGGGTGGTCCATGGGGATGGCTATGACGAAATCACCACCACCGGCGAAACGCAGGTGGCGGAACTGGCCGGCGGCGAGATCCGCCATTTCAGGCTCACCCCGGAAGCCGTCGGCCTGCAGCGCCACACCAAGGACGAGTTGCGCGGCGGCGACGCCGCCTACAATGCCACGGCGTTGCGCGACATGCTGAGAGGTGCTGCCGGGGCCTATCGCGATACGGTGCTGATGAACGCCGGCGCCGGCATGGTGGTGGCCGGCAAGGCGACGACGCTTGCCGACGGCATGGCCGCGGCCACACAGGCCATCGACAGCGGCCGGGCGCTGGGCGTGCTCGACAGGCTGGTCGAGATTTCGAACGGATGAGCCGTGGCTGACATTCTGCGCAAGATCGAGGCCTACAAGCGCGACGAGATCGCGGCGGCGAAGGCGCGGATACCGTTGGCCGAGATCAAGGCGCGAGCCAAGGATGCCGACGCACCGCGTGGCTTTCGGAGGGCGCTTGAGGCGAAGCGCAGATCGGGCAGCTTCGGCCTGATCGCCGAGATCAAAAAGGCAAGCCCATCCAAAGGCTTGATCCGTGCCGATTTCGACCCGCCCGCACTGGCGCAGGCCTATGAGAAAGGCGGTGCCGCCTGTCTTTCGGTGCTGACCGATGCGCCATCCTTCCAGGGCGCGCCGGAATTTCTCACCAATGCACGGAAGGCAGTGTCCCTGCCCGCGCTGCGCAAGGATTTCCTGTTCGACCCTTACCAGGTCTACGAGGCTCGCGCATGGGGCGCCGATGCCATCCTGATCATCATGGCCAGCGTCGATGATGCCTTGGCGAGCGAATTGGAAGCGACCGCGTTCGAACTCGGCATGGACGCGCTGATCGAGGTGCATGACGAGGCCGAGACGCAGCGCGCGGTAAAACTCTCGTCGCAGCTGATCGGCATCAACAACCGCAATCTCAGAACATTCGAGACCAGCCTCGAGACCTCGGAACGGCTGGCATCGATGGTGCCGGGCGGCCGATTGCTGGTCAGCGAGAGCGGAATTTTCACCCACGACGATTGCTTCAGGATGCAAAAGACCGGCATCAGCACCTTCCTCGTCGGCGAGAGCCTGATGCGGCAAGAGGATGTCGCTGCGGCAACGCGGCTGCTTTTGACAGGCAAGGCGAAAGCAGAGGCCATCTGAGGATGGCAGCCGCCCTCACCCATCTCGGCGCCAAGGGCGAGGCCAACATGGTCGATGTCGGCGAGAAGGCGGAGACGACGCGCACGGCGGTCGCCGAGGGCTTTGTCTCGATGCGGGCCGAAACCCTGAAGATGATCCTCGACGGCGACGCCAAGAAGGGCGATGTGCTGGGTACCGCGCGCATTGCCGGCATCATGGCTGCCAAGAAAACGCATGAGCTGATCCCACTCTGCCATCCGCTGCTTTTGACCAAGGTGTCGGTCGACATCGAACCGGACACCACGCTGCCCGGCCTCAGGGTCACCGCGCTCGCCCGCGTCACCGGCAAGACCGGGGTCGAGATGGAGGCGCTGACCGCGGCATCTGTCGCGTGCCTGACCATTTACGACATGGCCAAGGCGGTCGACCGCGCCATGGTGATTTCCGGTATAAAGCTGGTGGAAAAGACCGGCGGCAAGTCCGGCGACTACAAGGCGGGTTCGTAAATGGCGCTGGTTCCGGTCGCCGAGGCGCTTCAACGCCTACTCGACGGCGCTGTGGCGTTGCCCGGTGAAAGCGTCGCGCTGGCGGATTCGGCCGGCCGGGTGCTGGCGGAGCCGGTCGTGGCGCTGCGTACCCAGCCGCCTTTCAATGCATCTGCCATGGACGGCTATGCCGCACGGGCGCGGGATGTGGCGACCCTCCCGGCGAGGCTTTCGGTGATCGGCAAGGCGCCTGCAGGGCGAGGCTTTGACGGCGCTGTAGGTAAGGCGGAAGCTGTGCGCATCTTCACCGGCGCGCCGCTGCCGGAAGGCGCAGACACCATCGTCATCCAGGAGAATGTCCGCGATCTCGGCGGTGGCCGGATCGAGGTCACCGAACCGACGGCGAAGAACCGTAACATCCGCCGCCTTGGACTGGATTTTGCCCAAGGCGACGTGCTGCTGGAGAAAGGCCGCGTGCTCGATCCGGCTGCATTGTCGCTGGCGGCGTCGGCCAATCATCCCCGGTTGAACGTGGTGCAACGGCCGCTGGTCGCCATCATCGCCACCGGCGACGAATTGCTGCCACCGGGTAGCGAACCTGGCCCCGACCAGATCATCTCGTCCAACGCCTATGGCGTCGCTGCTGTGGCGCAGTCGGTCGGCGCTCGCGCGCTCGATCTCGGTATAGCGGCCGATCGCAAGGAAGCGATCGCGGCGCTGGTGAAAAAGGCGGTCGATGCGAAAGCCGACGTCATCGTCACGCTCGGCGGCGCCTCGGTCGGCGACCATGATCTCGTCCATGACGTGCTGACCGGCGAAGGCATGAACCTCGACTTCTGGAAGCTCGCCATGCGCCCGGGCAAGCCGCTGATGTTCGGGCGGCTGGGCGATATCAGGTGCATCGGCCTGCCCGGCAATCCGGTGGCGAGCCTGGTCTGCTCGCAATTGTTCCTGAAGCCGTTATTGGCGCAGCTCGGCGGCCGTCCCCACCGGCAGGACATCCGCCAGGCTCAGCTTGGCGCCGCGATGCCGGCCAATGATCTAAGGCAAGACTATGTGCGCGCCGTGGTCCGGGAAGAAGCCGGCGCATTGGTGGCGACGCCGTTCGGCATCCAGGATTCCTCGATGCTGAGAATGCTGGCCGACGCCACCGGCCTGATCGTGCGCGAGCCCTTCGCTCCGGCGGCAGAAGCAGGCGCTGCTTGCAGCGTTCTGATGTTGCGCTGAAGGTCGCGGATCCAAGCCGTTAATTCCAAGAGATAAGACTGGTTGTTACTCCGCCAGCAATGTCCGCGTCAGCGGATGTGTCGGATCGGCAAGCCCGTCGACGATGCTGAAATGATGCCGGTCCGGCTCGACCACTGTGCTGGTCGTGGCGCCGAGGCCGATCCAGATGTTGGCAAGCAGCGCATTCTGGCGCAGGAACTCCGCCCGCTCGCCGCCGCCGGCCCAGCAGGTGATGCGCGCGCCCTGCATGGGGCGCAGCAGAACCGGGCTTTCGGCCAGTGCTTCCGCTTCATCGATGGCCAGTGTCGCGTTCATCCCCGTCCGCATGATCGGCCGCAGATCATGAACCCCGGAGATCGAGACGACATTGCGTATGCGGCCGGCCACATCGGCGGCCAGAGGCGTCGTTGTCGTCACCATCCTGGAGGCGAGATGGCCGCCGGCGGAATGCCCGGTCAGGATCACCGGCCCGCCGACCATCGTCGCCGCCTTGCCGATCGCCGCCGCGATTTCCCTGACGATGCCGGAAATGCGTATGTCGGGACAAAGCGTGTAAGTCGGCATTGCCACGGCAAAGCCATTGGCAACCGCGCCGTTGGCCAGATGCGACCATGGCTTGTTGTCGAACGCCTTCCAGTAACCGCCATGGATGAAGACGACGAGCCCTTTGGGCATGACATCGGGAAGGAACAGATCGAGCCTGTTGCGCGGGCTGTCGCCATAGGCGATGTCGAGCTTGGCCCGACCGGACGCCGACATTGTGTCGCGAAAAGCCTGTGCCGGTGTGTCCCACGCGGCCGGCCAGCGATTGCTGCCGGCAATGTTGTCGCCGTTGGCGTAGGCATTGTCCCAATCGTCAACACGATGTTCGAGCATCTGCATCCCTCCCGGATGGCTTCAGTTCAGTCGGCAGGAATGGCCGCCGAACAGGGCGGCGTCAATGCTGCGATCTAAAAACATTTTAGGCTTGAAACAAATTTCGACTGGTGCGATCCTGCGCCTTGTTCAGCCATGGGCGCGAGGCAGACAGGGGCAGCCGAAAATGCTTGGGCCATCAGCGCATATCGACACATTCACGCGCGACAACCTGCCGCCGCCGGAGCAATGGCCGGAGTTTTTGCTCGACGGCTTCGACTATCCCGACCACATAAATGCCGGCGTCGAATTGACCGACAGGCTGGTCGAAAAAGGGTTCGGCGACCACACCGCGCTGATCGGCAATGGCCGCCGCCGCACCTACAAGGAACTGTCCGACTGGACCAACAGGCTCGCCCATGCCCTGGTCGAGAATTATGGCGTCAAGCCGGGCAACCGGGTGCTGATCCGCTCGGCCAACAACCCGGCCATGGTCGCCTGCTGGCTGGCCGCCACCAAGGTTGGCGCGGTGGTCGTCAACACCATGCCGATGCTGCGCGCCGGCGAACTCGCCAAGATCGTCGACAAGGCGGAAATCACGGTTGCGCTTTGCGATACAAGGCTGATGGACGAGATGACCGCCTGCGCCAAGGGCAGTGCGTATCTCAAGCAGGTCATTGGCTTCGACGGCACGGCCAACCATGACGCGGAACTCGACCGCGCCGCCCTCGACAAGCCGGTCACCTTCACTGCCGTCAACACCGGCCGCGACGATGTCGCCCTGCTCGGCTTCACCTCCGGCACCACCGGCGTGCCGAAGGCGACGATGCATTTCCACCGCGACCTGCTGATCATCGCCGACGCCTATGCCCGCGAAATCCTGGAGGTGACGCCCGACGACATCTTCGTCGGCTCCCCGCCCCTTGCCTTTACCTTCGGTCTTGGCGGGCTCGCCATCTTCCCGCTGCGCTTCGGCGCCGCGGCGACGCTGCTGGAACAGGCGACGCCACCCAACATGATCCACATCATCGAGACCTACAAAGCGACCATTTCCTTCACCGCTCCAACCGCCTATCGGGCCATGCTCAAGGCCATGGATCAAGGCGCTGACTTGTCCTCGCTGCGCGTCGCGGTTTCGGCGGGCGAGACGCTGCCGGCGCCTGTCTTCGAGGAATGGACTGAGAAGACCGGCAAGCCGATCCTCGATGGGATCGGCGCCACCGAGATGCTGCATATCTTCATCTCCAACCGCTTCGACGACATGAAGCCGGCCTCCACCGGCAAACCCGTCGGCGGCTATCAGGCACGCATCGTCGATGACGAGATGCGGGAGTTGCCGCGCGGCTCTACTGGCCGGCTGGCGGTGCGCGGCCCGACCGGCTGCCGCTACATGGCCAATGCCAGGCAAAAGGACTATGTCCGCGACGGCTGGAATCTCACCGGCGATACGTTCACGCAGGACGAGGATGGCTTCTTCCACTTCGCCGCGCGTTCCGACGACATGATCGTCAGCGCCGGCTACAACATCGCCGGCCCCGAGGTCGAAGCGGCGCTGCTCTCGCATCCCGACGTCGCCGAATGCGCGGTGACCGGCGCCGAGGACGGTGAACGCGGCCAGATCGTCGAGGCGCATATCGTGCTTGTGCAAGGTGTTTCGCCGGACGCATTGACCGTCAAACGCCTGCAGGACCACGTCAAGGCAACGATCGCGCCCTACAAATATCCGCGTTCGGTGAAGTTCATCGACGCCCTGCCCAAAACCCAGACCGGCAAGATCCAGCGCTTCCGGTTGCGCGCGGAGAAGATCAATTGATTAAGCCGAACGATCCAGCGTCCGATGGCGCGCAGATGTCGTTCAAGGAGCGGATGTCCTACAGCGACTATCTGCAGCTGGACAAGGTGCTCGATGCGCAGGCGCCGCTGTCTTCTGCCCATGACGAGATGCTGTTCATCATCCAGCATCAGACATCCGAATTGTGGATGAAACTGGCCCTCCACGAGATCGGCGCCGCGATCCGCTCGATCCGCGCCGACCGCCTCGAACCGAGCTTTAAGATGCTGTCTCGCGTCGCGCGCATCTTCGAGCAGCTCAACAATGCCTGGGACGTGCTGCGCACGATGACGCCAAGCGAATACACCGAGTTTCGCGACGCGCTCGGCCAATCCTCGGGCTTCCAGTCCTGGCAATACCGCGCCATCGAGTTCATGGCCGGCAACCGCAACCTTGCCATGCTCGGGCCGCACAAGCACCGGCCCGACCTTACGGACAGGCTGGAAGCCATCCTGGCCACGCCGTCGCTCTATGATGAGGCGCTTCTGCTTTTGGCGCGCAATGGCTTCGACATCGGCGCCGACGCCAGTCGCACGGACTGGCGCGAGACGCGCGTCGAGAACGAAGAAGTGCTGGCTGCCTGGCAAACCGTCTACCGCGACCCGCAGCGCTACTGGATGCTCTACGAACTGGCCGAGAAGCTGGTCGACTTCGAGGATTATTTCCGCCGCTGGCGCTTCAACCACGTCACCACGGTCGAGCGCATCATCGGCTTGAAGCGCGGCACGGGCGGCACCTCAGGCGCCTCCTATCTGAAGAAGATGCTGGAGGTCGTGCTGTTTCCGGAGCTCTGGACGGTCCGCACCCGGCTCTAGACCATTTCACCGTTTAACGTAAACGGCGAAATGCTCTAGCTCTTTGATTGACGCAATTTCGGACGGAAAACCGCTTCACACTTTTCCTGAAATTGCTCTAGTTTCTCACGTAACCGCGGTCTTCACCGCGAAGCGGGCGTCCTGCCAGGCGCCGGTGCGCAAAATATCCTCCAGCGCTTCGACCGCCTGCCAGACATCGCCATAACCGACATAGAGCGGCGTGAAGCCGAAACGGATGGTCGACGGCGCCCGGAAATCGCCGATCACGCCGCGCTCGATCAGCGCGCGCATCACCTGATAGCCATGCGGATGGAGGAACGACACCTGGCTGCCGCGCTGGCTGCCGTCGCGAGGACTTTCCAGTTCAAGCCCGTAGGCGCCGCATCTGGCTTCGACGAGCTGGATAAACAGGTCGGTCAGCGCGATGCTTTTTCTGCGCACCGCCGCCATGTCGACGTCGTTCCAGATATCGAGCGCGCCTTTGAGCGCCCGCATCGACAGCACCGGCTGCGTTCCGCACAGGAAGCGGCGGATCCCGCTGCCAACGGCAAAGCCCTGCTCGAAGGCAAACGGCCGCGCATGGCCCCACCAGCCGCTGAGCGGCTGGCTGATATCTCCATGGTGGCGCTCGGCCGCGTAGATGAAGGCCGGCGAGCCCGGGCCGCCATTGAGGTATTTGTAGGTGCAGCCGACAGCGAAATCGGCATTGGCACGGTCGAGTTCGACCGGCAAGGCACCGGCGGTGTGGCAGAGATCCCAGATGATCAGCGCGCCGGCGTCATGTGCCTTGCGCGTCAGCGCCGCCATGTCGCGCAACTGGCCGGATTTGTAGTTGACATGGTTGACCAGGATGACGGCAACGCTGTCGTCGATCAGGTCCTCGATTGCGGCCGCGTCGACGCCCTCCAGCCGCAGCCGCGTTCCCGGCCGGGTCGAGGCGACGCCTTCGGCCATGTAGAGGTCGGTCGGGAAACTGTCGCCCTCGGCAACGATGACCGACCGATCCGGCCGCATGCCGAGCGCTGCGTGCAGCAGCTTGTAGATGTTGATAGAGGTTGTGTCGCAGACCACCGTCTGCCCATCAGCCGCGCCGATCAGTCGCCCGAGCTGATCTCCGAGTTCCACCGGCATGTTGAACCAGCCGGCGGTGTTCCAGGCGCGAATGAGGTCGTGCGCCCATTCCTGCGTGGCGGCCTGCTGCAGTTCGCTGAAGACGACCGCTGACGCGGCGCCCAGGGAATTGCCGTCGAGATAAATCACGCCTTGCGGCAAGACAAAGCGTTCGCGCATGGGGCGCAGCGGATCGGCGGCATCCATTGCTTCGATTGCAGCGAGATCGGGTGTCATCATGATCCGGCGCCCCTCCATGGACAAACGCGCGCGGCGGAGCCTGCCCGCCCAAACATGCCGTCGACTTTGAGTGGTCGCCCTTGAACTGTCAACATTATATATAATTCACCCATTGAAAGGCTTTGATATATAATGCTCAGCCGAGCGTTTTGTCTGATGGATCACGATGCTGGATGACGAGCAGACCTCGAAGACGGAAGTGGCCTATCGCCTGCTCAGGCGCGATATTCTTGCGACCCGGCTGGCGCCTGCCGCGCCGTTGAAGCTGAGCACGCTGCGCAACACCTACGGCATCGGCTGGACGCCGTTGCGCGAGGCGCTGTCGCGGCTGGAGGCGGAACGGCTTGTGACCGCCATCAGCAACCGCGGGTTTGCGGTCGCTCCCGTCTCTCTGGCGGAGCTCGAGGATTTGGCGCGTGCGCGGCTCGTGGTCGAACTGCCCCTGCTGGTGGAATCGGTCGAGAAGGGCGACCGCGAGTGGGAAGACGCGGTCGTTGCCGCCCACTATCGTCTCTCACGGTGCGGGTCTGTTCTCGACGATCCATCGGATGATGCGGTCGACGCGTGGTACGAAAAACACGATGCCTTCCATGCGGCGCTGCTCAGTGCCGCGACATCCAGCTGGCTGCTGCGCTTCAATGCAACGATTTCCGACCAATTGCATCGCCATCACCGCTTTCTGGGTCTGGCCCCCACGCTGCGCGCCGCCGCCGGCCGCACGGATGGGCACCGGAAGGCCGTGGCGGCCCTGCGCGACGCCGTGGCGATCGAACACCATACCGCCCTGATGGAAGCGGCCCTCGATCGCGACGTCGAACGTGCGAAAACTCTGATGACCGCTCACATCGGCTCCACGCTGCAGGTCTATGCCCAGAGCGAACCCGGCGCGGATGCTGCGCAGCCCCGTCCGAAAGGGAAGCGGCGATCGTAACCGACGACGCAGGGCACTTTGTCTTCGTTTCACCCCGTTGCTGGCAACTGGGCGCAGGCGGCGCTCGCAGCGCCGAACGTTACGCTGAACATAACGTCAACACATTCATTAAACTTTAAAAGGTTGCGGAACACAACTGGAACAGATAGTGTTTGTTCTGGGTTTGTTTTTTCCGATTCTGGTTTCAGAACCCTTGGGGGCCGCGATGCTGACGCGCAAACAACATGAGCTTCTGATGTTCATCCATGAACGCCTGAAGGAGAGCGGAATCCCGCCGTCCTTCGACGAGATGAAGGAAGCGCTCGACCTCGCCTCCAAGTCCGGCATCCACCGACTGATCACAGCGCTTGAGGAGCGCGGTTTCATTCGCCGGCTGCCGAACCGGGCGCGCGCGCTGGAAGTGCTGCGGCTACCCGACTCGATCGCACCAGGCCTCAACGCGGCGAGGAAGTTTTCGCCGAGCGTCATTCAGGGCAGTCTTGGTCAAGCCGGCCAAGGGCAAGGCGGCCAGGGACAAGGCGGGATGGGCCAAGGCGGTCTCGGCCGCCAGATCAAGCCGGGCTCGCCGTCGCGTTCGATGTCTGCCGGCAATGACGATGCCGTTTCCTCGATTTCAATCCCGGTGATGGGACGCATCGCCGCCGGCGTGCCGATCGACGCCATCCAGCATCAGACCCATTCGATCTCGGTGCCGCCCGACATGATCATGGGCGGCGAACACTACGCGCTCGAGGTCAAGGGCGATTCGATGATCGAGGCCGGCATTTTCGATGGCGACACGGTCATCATCCGCAATGCCGACACAGCCAGCCCCGGCGAGATCGTGGTGGCGCTGGTCGACGATGAGGAAGCGACCCTGAAACGCTTCCGCCGCAAGGGCGCCTCGATCGCCCTGGAAGCCGCCAACCCGGCCTACGAGACCCGCATTTTTGGACCGGACAGGGTGAAGGTGCAGGGCAAGCTTGTCGGATTGATCCGGCGCTACTGAGCCGGCTTGGGTTTGTACTTTTCACGCTGGTTGTAAGGCGGCAGGCCGCGCGCTTCGCGGGAGAAGCGGCGCTGCTCGTGCCAGGGGCGATACGGCTTGTCGACGGCGAAGCGGATGGTTGGCGCTGCAGCTGCCGATTGCGGATCGAAGAAGACGGCGGCGCTGCCGTCGCGGGCCAGCTGTTTCTTCGTCACGACCAGCACCAGCGGGTCGCGGCACGGATTGTAGGCCGTGGCGTCATCGATGACGATCAGGCTAGCGAAGGCACAGGCCGGCCGCGCCGTCTTGCGGTCTTTGGCAAGGGCTACAATGGCTCCGGAAGGGTGTCGGGCGATACAGAGATCGCCCATGCAATAGAAGGGCGACCCGGGCGGCAGATCGAGCGGATCGAGATCGAACCGCGTATCTGTTGCCTCGAAAATCTCGGGCGGGATAATGGTTTCGGCCCGCAGCGCCCGTTTCCAATTGTCCGTGGTGAATTCGTTGGAGCCTTCGCGGTTGAGGGCGAGTTCGCCGCCACCGATCGGCATGGCCACCAGATGCGCATCCTCGGATATGAGCACGTCGGGCGTAAGCACCTGCGGCACCGTCAACAGGCCGGCCAGCGCGAAAGGCACGGCCGCCAGCCTGAGCCAGGTGGTGGCCATGGTGGCGATGACGAGGGCGACCGCCACCAACAGCACCGAGCGGATGGAGATCAGCCCGACGGCGTCGACCGGCGAGCGCTCGGAAATCCAGGCCGATATAGCGATCATCGCCATCAGACCCTTGCCCATCACATAGAGGAACGGCCCGTCGGCGCCGAACGGCATCGCCAGTGCGCTGAGCACGGCAAAGGGCATGACGATCAACGAAACAATCGGCATCACGGCCAGATTGGCGATCAGGCTGAGCGGCGACACACGCTGAAAATGCCAAATGGCGAACAGCAAGGTTGCACTGCCGGCGATGATCGAGGTCATGGCGAGGCCGCCCATGGCCAGCGCGAATTTTCGCGACAGGAAGCCGACGAAGGAGCGCTTTGCCGGCGGCGTTCTCACCTTGTCGGCGCGGTAATCGGCCCAGCCGGCATAGGCGCCGACAAGGGCGGCGGTGGCGGCAAACGACATCTGGAAGCTGGGACCGACCACCTCGTGCGGCGACACCAGGATGACGGCAATGGCGGAGATCGCCAGATTGCGCATGGTGAGTGCGGCGCGATCAAACAGCACGGCGACAAGCATGACCGCCAGCATGATGAAGCTGCGCTCGGCGGCAACCACGACGCCTGAAATAACGAGATAGGCGGCGATCGAGACAAGCGCTGCCGCGGCCGCATATTTCTTCACCGGCCGGCGCGATGAGAAATCGGGAAACAGCGCAAAGGCGCCACGCAGCAACGCCATGATGGTGCCGGCAACCAGCGCCATGTGCAGGCCGGAGATGGAGATGATGTGGTAGATGCCGGTGCGCCGCATCGCTTCGTTGACCTCGTCCGGGATGCCGGCGCGCACCCCGACAATCAACGCCGCGGCAATCTCGCCTTCGGCGCCGCCGATCTTGCCCCTGATATGGTCGGCAATGTTTTCGCGCGCGTTCTCGATTGCCGAGGAGAGCCGCGCGGCCAGCGGCGGCGGTCCCTGCGTAGCAATGGTTTTCGGATTGCCGAGAAAGAAGCCGCTGCCGCCGATACCGGTGAAATAGCTGTCGAAGGAGAAATCGTAGCTCTCCGGCCGCACCGGACCGGTCGGCGGCAACAGCCTGGCATAGCCGGTGATCAGGGAGCCGGCGGTCATATCGGCGGGAACGGTCCGCGCCGAGAGCCTGACCCGCTTCGGGGCGTAGCGCAACTCGGGGTAAGCGGTCGAAACCACGTCAAGCGTCAGCCTGATGCGCCCGCTCTCCATCTGTTCGAGACTGACGACGCGGCCGGTCAGCCGTGTCTGGATCTCGGAGCCGAGCATCTGCGTTCCGGCGCGCCAGGTCTCGACCTTGGCGGCGACGACGCCGAGCGCGCACAGCATCGCGGCCATGCAGAACAGATGCGTCCTCGGCCGAGGTCGCGTGGCGACAGCGCAACATGTCGCCAGCACCACAATGGCGATTGGCTGCGCAAAGCCGGGCTCGCCGGCCAGCGAGAAATAAATGATGACGCCGGCCGCCAGGAAAACCGGCACCAGCAGGAAGGCGACGCCCCGGTCGAGCTCCGTGTTGGCGGCCGCGGCAAGGCTGCGGCGGAGCGCGGGCCATGACGGACGGCGAAGCCGTCTGCGCAGGCGGGCGATAGATCCGGGCGCTGTGACTTGCGCCGGCAAGGCGTGACCGGGCAGCGCAGGCGCGACGCCGGGATGCGGCTCAGGCAGCGCGAGGGGCAGCGGCTCGGCATAGGGACTATCGGCAAACAGCGAGCGTTCGCTGACGCTTGCCTCGGCGCCTTCGCCTTCCTTCGTGCCCCGGCCACGTCCAGCCATCGGGTCTGCCCCTTGCGCCCCAGACCTCCTATGCTACATGAACGCGCAAAGCGCGAAAGTCCGTGCGGTCGCGTCCACCGCGCCGGAATTGACCATCACTCGCCAAGGACGCTCAATCCTCAATCATATCCCGGCCCTCCGCCCTCAGGCGAGCAAGCCCATCGTGCATTGCCTTCAATTGTTCGGGTGTATGACCCTGCCATTCAGCGAGCTCCCCCAGGATGAGTAACGGATCACGGGAGCGGTAGGATTTCGTCGGATTACCGGGAAATTTTTTATCGGTCAGGTTAGGGTCATCCATGAAAAACCCCGTCGGCTTTACGATGTAAATCCTTTGACGACCGTCACCCGTTGCAAGCTCTGCTCCCCAGATGGCGGCTTCCAGTGTCTGGGTGAAATAGATCCATGACAGTGGTTTACCTCTGAAATTGGAAGGGTGGCCGACGCTCAGCAGATCCCCGGGTTTCAAATCCGCCCGGGTGCCATGGTAGAACGGATCACCCTCCGTATGGTCAGCGTTTCTGGTCATCGGTAGTCCTTCTTTCAATCATGCTTCCTTAGTGGCGAGACCGGACTGCACACAGTTGCGGTGTTCACGATAATGATTGCAGAAAGGTCAATATGCGTGACCAAGCCAACGCTGTCACGGCGGCTTTGTAGTCGGGCAGTGCCGCCTCCGTGAAGAAATGTCCGCTCGTCAGAGGAGACTACCACCGTCGCAGCGATGTTCCAGGCACTGTGACGGACGCTGCAGCCGAATGAAACCCAGACATTGACGCTGCTGCCAAATGAGGTTGCGCGGAGGTGCGAACAGATTTTGTGCTACAAGGCTCCGGCGCCCGTTGACGCAACCGATAATTGGCGACGTGCCCCGGCCTCATCCAGCCATCGGGTCTGCCCCTTGCGCCCCAGACCTCCTATGCTACATGAACGCGCAAAGCGCGAAAGCCCGCGCGATCACGCCCCGCTTTCCAAGGTTCCCGAGAGTTCCATGTCCTACACGGTCGTCACCCGTTTTGCCCCCTCGCCCACCGGCTATCTGCATATAGGCGGCGCGCGCACCGCACTGTTCAACTGGCTGTACGCCAAGCACACCGGCGGCACGATGGTGCTGCGCATCGAGGACACCGACCGCGAACGCTTCAACGAGGCGGCGACACAGGCCATTCTGGATGGGCTGACCTGGCTCGGCCTTTCCTGGGACGGTGAGGCCATATCGCAGTTCGAGCGCGCGCCACGCCACCGTGAGGTGGCCGAGGAGCTGGTGCGCCTGGGCAAGGCCTATTACAGCTACGAGACCCCTGCCGAGCTCGAGGCGATGCGCGAGGCCGCACGCGCCAAGGGCTTGCCGCCGCGCTACAATGGCGCGTGGCGCGATCGTGCCCCCTCGGAGGCGCCTCCCGGCGTCAAGGGCGCCATCCGCATCAAGGCGCCGACCGAGGGCGAAACCGTGGTGCACGACCGTGTGCAGGGCGAGGTGCGCTTCCCCAACAAGGACCTCGACGATTTCATCATCCTGCGCTCGGACGGCAATCCGACCTACATGCATGCCGTCGTCGTCGACGACCATGACATGGGCGTCACCCACATCATCCGTGGCGACGACCATCTGACCAACGCCGCGCGCCAGACGGTGATCTACAACGCGATGGGCTGGGACGTCCCGTCGATGTCGCATATCCCGCTGATCCACGGCGCCGACGGCGCCAAGCTGTCGAAGCGGCACGGCGCACTCGGTGTCGAGGCTTATCGCGCCATGGGCTATCTGCCCGAGGCACTGCTCAACTATCTGGCGCGGCTCGGCTGGAGCCATGGCGACGACGAGATCATGTCGATCAAGGACATGATTTCGTGGTTCGACATCGGCGATGTCAACAAGGGTGCGGCGCGTTTCGACTTCGCCAAGCTCGAGTCAATCAACGGCGCGCATATGCGCAAGATGGCCGATACCGAGCTGTTCGACATTTTCGTCGCCACTCTGCCATACCTCGAAGGCGGATCTGCTATCGCCGCCCGTCTCGACGACGCCAGGAAGGCGCAGCTGCTGGCCGCCTTGCCGGGCCTGAAAGAGCGCGCCAAGACGCTGGTGGAACTGGCCGATGGCGCGGCCTTCCTGTTCGTCGAGCGGCCGCTGCCGATCGACGAGAAGGCGGCAGCACTGCTCAGTGCCGACGCGCGCGCGATCCTGCGCGGCGCACATGCCGCTTTGCAGACTGTTTCGGGCGATTGGTCGGCTGCCGCGGCTGAAGCCGCAGTGCGCGAGTTCGCAGCGGCCGGCGGCCACAAGCTCGGCGCCGTGGCCCAACCGCTCCGGGCGGCCCTTACCGGCCGTAGCACCTCGCCCGGCGTGTTCGACGTGCTTGCCGTGCTTGGCCGCGAGGAAAGCCTGGCGCGGATTGCGGATCAAATCGATTAGGAGCGAGCTGGCCCAAAAAGATTGGCATTGAAAGGCGGGTTTCGCAGTGCAACATTAGGCCTTGGCCCAATCAGGCACGCACCTCCCAAAATGCGGTGGCGAGTTCGCGCATTCCGGTGATTTCGACGTGTCGTTTGCAGGAATTGCCTTGCCGGCATGAGGAACATGAAGGAGTTTGAGAATGAGCGAAGCTGCGACGAGACTGGAAACCGGCAGCAAGACGACGCACCCGTCGACTGCCACGCTCGAACTGGCCGGCAAGACGCATGAATTCAAGGTGCGAAGCGGGTCGGTCGGGCCCGACGTCATCGACATCGGTGCGCTCTACAACACCACCGGCGCCTTCACCTACGATCCCGGCTTCACTTCGACGGCGAGCTGCGAGTCGGCGATAACCTTCATCGACGGCGATGCCGGCATCCTGCTTCACCGCGGCTATCCCATCGACCAGCTGGCCGAGCATGGCGACTTCCTCGAAGTCTGCTACCTCCTGCTCTACGGCGAACTGCCGACCAAGGCACAGAAGGACGATTTCGACTACCGGGTGACGCGCCACACCATGGTGCACGAGCAGATGTCGCGCTTCTTCACCGGCTTCCGCCGCGACGCGCATCCGATGGCTGTGATGTGCGGCGTGGTCGGCGCGCTGTCGGCCTTCTATCACGACTCCACCGACATTTCGGACCCGTATCAGCGCATGGTCGCCTCGATGCGGCTGATCGCCAAGATGCCGACGATTGCGGCCATGGCCTACAAATACCATATCGGCCAGCCCTTCATTTACCCGAAGAACGAGCTGAACTTCGCCGCCAACTTCCTGCATATGTGCTTTGCGGTTCCGTGCGAGGAATACAAGATCAATCCGGTGCTGGCGCGCGCCATGGAGCGGATCTTCATCCTGCATGCCGACCACGAGCAGAACGCCTCGACCTCGACCGTGCGGCTTGCAGGCTCGTCGGGCGCCAATCCGTTCGCCTGCATCGCCGCCGGCATCGCCTGCCTGTGGGGCCCGGCGCATGGCGGCGCCAATGAGGCGGCGCTCAACATGTTGGGAGAAATCGGCCATGTCGACCACATCCCGGAATTCATCGCCCGCGCCAAGGACAAGAACGATCCGTTCCGGCTGATGGGCTTCGGCCATCGCGTCTACAAGAACTACGATCCTCGTGCGAAAATCATGCAGAAGACGGCGCATGAGGTACTCGGCGAACTCGGCATCAAGGACGATCCGCTACTCGACATCGCCATGGAGCTGGAAAAGATCGCGCTGACCGATTCCTACTTCATCGAAAAGAAGCTCTATCCGAACGTCGATTTCTATTCCGGCATCACGCTGAAGGCGCTGGGCTTCCCCACCACCATGTTCACCGTGCTGTTCGCGGTCGCCCGCACCGTCGGCTGGATCGCGCAGTGGAAGGAAATGATCGAGGACCCGCACCAGAAGATCGGCCGCCCGCGCCAGCTCTATACCGGCGCCCCGGAACGCGACTACGTGCCGATTGCGAAAAGGTGAAAGAGAGTGAATGGTGAATGGTAAGTAGTGAATAGCATGTAGTAAGTAGCAGGTAGTAAGTAGCAGCTTGATTATAGCGAGAGCGCATTAATCACTATTCACTATTCACTATTCACTATTCGCTATTCGCTATTCACTATTCGCTATTCACTATTCATCGTTCACTCCTTACTAAGCCCTATTCGCTCTCCCGATGTGGCGAAGAACGACATCGGCGGCGATGTCGCCGGAGGGCCTGTCGGTGGCCATGCGTCTGGCAACCTCGCCAAAGCCGTCCTTTTGCCAAGCGCGGTAGGCGGTGTCTGAGAACAGTGCCTCGAGCTGCCGCGCCAGATAGTGCGGCCGCACATACTGGTTGTAGCTTTCCGGCACGACCGGCCGGTCGGCAATAAGGTTGGGCAAAGCAGCGCTCCACACCGTGATCAGGCTCTGCGCCATCAGCATGATCGGATCGAACTTGTAGCAAGAGACCATCGGTACACCCGACATCGCCAGTTCCAGTGACACCGTTCCAGACGCGATCAGCGCCGCATCGGCCTTGCCGAAGGCCTGCCATTTGCGCTCGGGATCGAGGATAATTTCCGGCTCCTGATCCCAGCGCGCCACCGATGTTTTGACCAGTTCGGCGACATGCGGCACCGTCGGCAGCAACAGCCGCAGCCGGTGGCCACGCGCGCGCAGCGCCGACACCGTCTCGCCGAACGGACCGATAAGCCGGCTCACCTCGCCGCGCCGCGACCCTGGCAGGACGAGCAGCGTCTTGACGTGATCGGCAGAGAGATCGCGTGGCTGGGCTTGCGCCCTGGCCGCGCCCTGCACGCCTGGATCATGCGTGAGGCGATGTCCGACGTAAGTGCCGGGCGGGCCGCCGAGACGGCTGAGCTCCTTTACCTCGAAAGGCAGGATGCACAGTATGTGGTCGACATAGGGCTTCATCGCGGCCGCCCTACCCGGCCGCCACGCCCAGACGCTCGGGCAGACATAATGGACGATCGGGATCGACGGATCGGCGGCGCGGATCTTTTTGGCGACGCGCAGCGAGAAATCGGGGCTGTCGATGGTGATCAGACAGTCGGGTTTTTCGGCGGCGACAGCACTTGCCGTCTGGCTGATCCGCCGCATCAGGCGCGGCAAGTCACGCAGGATGGCGCTGAGCCCCATCAGCGCGATCTCGGCGCCGTCGAACAGCGGCGCCAGTCCGAGCGCCTGCAGATGCCGCCCGCCAGTGCCGACGAGTTGCACCTCGCGCCCGGTTATGCGCTTTAGCGCCTGCACGATGTCGGCGCCCAGCAGGTCGCCGGATTCTTCGCCGGCGACGATGGCAATCTTCAGCGGCTTCTCAGCTGCCATGGACAGACTCCGCAGCCGGCAGGCCGAACACGAACAGGCCGAGCGCATTGGCGCGCGCGACAACGGCGGGGCCTTCGAGGATGAGCGAACGGCCGGCTTCGACGGCAATGCCGGCGAGCCCCGCGGCATGCGCCGCCTCGACGGTCCGGGGGCCGATAGATGGCAGATCGGCACGCAATTCCTGGCCAGGCTTGGCGCATTTGACCAGGACACCGCGCGTCTTGCCGGCCAGCCTGCCATGGCCGCGCAACTGCTGCGTCCGCTCGAGCAGTCCGTGGGTGCCCTCGACGCCTTCCAGGGCAACAGTGCGGCCACCGATGGCAATTGCCGCCTGACCAATGTCGAGCGCGCCGATGGCCTTTGCCGCCGCATGTGCCGCCTCGATATCGCGCCAGTCGGACTTTCGCGGCACTGCTTTGGTCAGCGGCCCTTCGGCCGCGACGAGCCGGGGCACGACTTCATGCGCACCGACAACCTTGACGCCCCGTGCCTCCAGGCCGCGGGTCAATATCTTCAACAGCCCGTCATCGCCGCGGGCAAGCGCCATGGCGAGCGAGGGTATAAGTGCCAGTAGCCCAAGGTTCGGACGCATGTCGACCAACCGCGGCCTGCGCCTGATCTCGCCGGCAAGCACAAGATGGGTGATCCGCCGGCGCCTCAGCAACGCAACCAGCGAGCCGATGTCTTCCAGCGCAAGGCTTTCATGCTCATAGATTGTGAGGTCGGACTGACGGTCGGCCTGACCTTCGACCAGGATGATGACGGGCGGATGTCCGGCCTCCGCCAGGCCGGCGGCAACTTCGACCGGCAAGCTACCGCCGCCGGCAATGATGCCGACCCTGGCGTCCGGCGCAAGATCGAGGCCCGTTGAAGTGGCCTCAGCCTTCGTCATCGGCATCGTCGCCGTCGCCACCCTTAAGCGACGGGACGGCAAAATGCCGCTTGCCGCGACTGGTGATGAAATCGATGATTTTCATGGCCGTCGGCGACGACGCAAACTCGGCCTTGGCGAATTCGATGTTCTCGCCGACAGTGCGGGAGCGGTCGAAGATGGTCTTGTAAGCCTTGCGCAGCAGGTAGATTTCGGCGCGCGGCAACCCGGCGCGCTTCAGGCCGATGATGTTGAGTCCACGCAGGCTGGCGCGATTGCCCACCGCAATGGCGTAGGGAATGACATCGCCGACGAAAGCCGAGCAGCCGCCGAGAAAGGCGTTGTCACCAACACGCACGAACTGATGAACGGCGCTGAGGCCGCCAATATAAACGCTGTCACCGACCTCGCAATGGCCGCCCAGGGTCGCGCCATTGGCGAAGGTGGCGTTTTTACCGACGACGCAATCATGGGCAATGTGGGCATAGGCAAGGAAATTGCCGTTGTCGCCGACGGTCGTCTCGCCGCGGCTGGAATCGGTGCCGAGATGCATGGTCACGCCTTCGCGGATCGTGCAGTTCTGGCCGATGACCAAAGTGGTGCGGCCGCCCTTGTGCTTGGTGTTCTGCGGCGGTCCGCCCAGTGTCGCCATCGGATAGACCTTGGTCGCGGCGCCAATGGTTGTCGCGCCCAGCACCGAGACATGGCTGACCAGTTCGACGCGGTCACCGATCACGGCGTCAGCGCCGACGTAGCAGAAAGGTCCTATGGAGGCGCCTTCGCCGATCTGCGCGCCGGCCTCGATGACGGCCGAGGGGTGGATTGAAGTCTGTATTTTCATGAGCATTTCGAACCGTCAGCCGGTAACCATCATTGCCGAGATCTCGGCTTCGGCGGCCTTTGTGCCCTCCACCATGGCCTCGCAGGCGAATTTGAGCAGGTTGCCGCGCATCTTGATTTTCTTGACGTGGATCTTCAACTGGTCGCCCGGGACGACCGGTTTGCGGAATTTCGCGTTGTCGATGGTCAGGAAATAGACCAGCGACGGCTTTTCCGTGTTGAGGTTACGGATGCAGATCGCGCCGGCCGTCTGCGCCATAGCCTCGACGATGAGCACGCCCGGCATCACCGGCTGATCCGGGAAATGGCCCTGGAAATGCGGCTCATTGATGGTCACGTTCTTGATGCCGATGGCAGAATCATTGCCGTCGATATCGATGATGCGGTCGATCATCAGGAAGGGATAGCGATGCGGCAAAAGCTTCATCAACCCCAATATATCGACCGCTTCGAGCGTCGCCGGCACCATCTCAGCTACTTCCCCCTTCGCCCTGCTTGCGCGTCCTGGCAAGCTTCCTCAGCATGGCGATCTCACGCATGGCTTCCGCCATCGGCTGCGCCGGATAGCCTCCCCAGATCTCGCCCGCCGGCACGTTGCTCATGAACCCGCTTCTTGCAGCAAGCTTGGCCCCTGATCCGATGGTCAAATGATCGGCAAGGCCAACGCCGCCCCCCATGGTGACACCGTCGCCGACGGTGACGGAGCCGGAAATACCAGAGAGCCCGGCAATAATGCAATTGCGGCCGATGCGAACGTTATGGGCGATCTGCACCAGATTGTCGATCTTGGTCCCCTGACCGATGACCGTATCCGACATGGCGCCGCGATCGACGGTCGTGTTCGAGCCGATTTCGACATCGTCCTGAATGATAACGCGGCCGACCTGCGGCACACGCTCAGGGCCTTTGGCGCCGCCGACAAAGCCGAAGCCGTCCTGGCCGATCCTGGCGCCGCCATGAATGATGACGCGGTTGCCGATCAGCGCGTACTGGACGCTGACACCTGGTCCGATATAGCCGTCGCGGCCGATCTGGCATGACGGACCGATAACGGCGTGGGGGGCAATGACCGTTCCGCTGCCGATGGAAGCACGCGGGCCGACGACGGCTCCGGCCTCGATGATCGCGCCTGCCTCGATATGCGCCGTGGTATCGACATGAGCTTGCGGCGAGACCCCGGTTTCGCTGGTCATCGGTCCCGGCGTCGCCGCCGTCGGGAACAGCAGCCGGCCGATCATGGCGAAGGCCTGCTGCGGGCGCGGATGCACCAGAACCGCAATGCCGGCCGGCGCCTTGCCGGCGAACTCGGCGGGACAAAACACGGCCGCCGCCTTCAGCGACTGCATCAGCGCGAAATTGCGCTTGCCGTCGACGAAGACGAGCGCACCCTCGCCGCCTTCATTGGCTGGCGCCAAAGCGTCGATCGATATGTGGGCAAGATCGGAATCGACGAGCGATGCGCCGGTCAGATTCGCGACTTCGCCGGCCGTATACCGGCGTGATGGCGCGAAGAACACCGGATCGGTCATTCCAGAAGCAATATCCAGCTAGGTCGGATCAATTCTCTTCCGGACCCCAACGGCCCGGAAGCATCGTTACCGCAAGATCAGAAGCGGCTCGACATGCCGAAGTTGAATTCCTGCACGTCGTCGGTCTTTTCCTTCTTGACGGGCATCGCGTAGTCAATGCGGATCGGGCCAAAAGGCGATGACCACAACAAGCCGACACCAACCGAAGCGCGCAGTTCCAAGTCGACTGACCCCTGATTGACCAAAGGAGTGTTAATCTTGCTGCCATACAGCGTTGCGGCATCGGCAAACACGGCGCCGCGCACACCAAAGCTTTCCGGAATGACCGGTATCGGGAACTGGGCTTCCGCCGACGCATTGAAATAGGTGGTTCCGCCGAGGTGGTCACCTGTGTTGAGGTCCACAGGGCCAATGCCACCATACTCGAAGCCGCGGATCATGCGGTCGCTGCTCTGGAACTGATCGAAGATACGCAAGCCGTCACCGCCGAAGCCCTGGATGTGGCCGGCGCCGCCCGAGATCAGGCCGACCAGATCCAACTGTTCGGACAAGGTCTGATAGACAGTGCCACGACCGGTAACCTTGACGAATTTGGCATCACCACCAAGGCCGGCCACTTCCACAGTCGTGGTGGCGTAAATGCCTTCATGCGGGCTCTTCATGTCGTCGATGGTGTTGTAGACCAAGCCAAGACTGACGGACGACTTGATCCACGGGCTCTCCGCAATACCTTGCTTAATCGCTTCCGAGACGTCGCAATCGCCCAGCGTGCCGTCGTCGTTGTCATCGCAGTCGTCGTCGAACTTGTACTTCTCCTGGGCGATATTATACGCCAGCTGCGTCGAGATATTGTCGGTGATCGGCAGGCCGAAGCGCACCGTCGCACCCAGCGTCTCGCTGTCATAGTGGTCGTAGTTGCGCGTCTGCTGGAAGATGTCGAAGCCGGCAGCGATACGGCGCCCGAGGAAATAGGGTTCGGTGAAGGACAGGCTGTAGTCGCGCGAATTCTTGCCGCCACCGGCCGAAACCTTGATGTACTGGCCACGACCGAGGAAGTTGCGCTCCGCGACCGAACCTTCGACGGACGGACCGGCAGTGTCGCCACCGGTCGAATATCCTGCGCCAACCGAGAACTCGCCGGTCGATTTCTCGACTACGTCAACCACGAGCACGACCTGGTCTGGCTCAGAACCCGGGACAGTCGAAACGTCGACTTTCTCAAAGTAATCCAGCTTTTCCAGCCGCTTCTTCGCGCGCTGGATGAGAACCTGGTTGAAGGCGTCGCCTTCGCTCACATCGAACTCACGACGAATGACATAGTCGCGCGTGCGGTCGTTGCCGCGGATTTCGATGCGCTCGATATAGGCCTTGGTGCCCTGGTCGATCGTATAGACGACCGAAATGGTGTGGTTCTCGAAGTTGCGATCGCCGCGCGGCGTCACCTGGGCGAAGGCATAGCCCGAACCCGCGACCTTTTCGGTCAGCGCGATGATGGTGTCTTCGACATCCTTGGCGTTGTAGACGTCGCCCTTGTGGGTCTGAACCACCGATTCCAGCGCCTTCGAGTCGACTTCGGGAATGGTGCTCTCGACGCTGACGTCGCCGAACGTATAGCGGTCGCCTTCCTGCACGGTAATGGTAACGGTGTACTGGTTGGTCGTGTCGTCGAGCTCGCCGACGGCTGAGACCACCTGGAAGTCGGCATAGCCGTGATTGTAATAGAAGCGGCGCAGCGATTCCTGGTCGGCGCGGAGCTTGTCCTCGTCATAGACGTCGTCACGCAGCACGAAGGACAAGAAGCTCGAGCGCTTGGTTGCGATGACGTCGGACAGGCGGCGGCTCGAATAGGCGCTGTTGCCGACGAAATTGACAGCGGCGATCTTGGTGCGGCCGCCTTCGTTGATGTTGAAGACCACGTTCACGCGGTTGTCGCCGAGATCCATGATCTGCGTCGTGACAGCGGCGTCATCCCGGCCAATTCGCCTGTAGGCAGCCTTTACCGCCTCGACATCGGAGTCCAGCGTTGCCTGCGAGAACGTCCCGCGCGGCTTCAACTGCACGGCGACTGCCAGCGCGTTGTCCTTGAGCTTCTTGTTGCCCTGGAACAGAACCTGGTTGACGACCTGGTATTCGGCAACCTTGACTACCAGCGTCGAACCGACCTGATTGATCTGCACGTCCGAGAACAGCCCGGTGCCGAACAGCGCCTTGACCGCATCGTCGATATCGGCGCTGGAAAACGCCTTGCCCGGCTTGATCGTGATGTAGTTGCGGATGGTGTCGTCGTCGACACGCTGGTTGCCGCTGACCTCGACTCTCGAGACAACGGCTGCCTGCGCCGCAGATGTGGCAACGAACTGCACGGCGAGCGCACCTGGTACAACCAGAGCGGCGGACATAGCCACCGCGGACGCGGCGCTCAAAAATTTGGATGCTGCCTTCATCGGGCTTTTGTACCTTTTCTCGAAGTCCCCACGGCGAGAAAACCGGACGTGCGGTAATTTCTCCTACCGTATTAACCGGATTTTCCCTACACGCAAGGCTTCTGGTTAATTTGTAATTACTTAACCCTGATGCGTGGCTTTCGCGTCACGCATACCCCCGTGCATGGTAAACGGCGTCTCAACATTGCCGGTGCTGAAGCCAAATTTCTTCATGATTTCAGCACCCAAACAGATCGTTCCAGAAGACGAAGCCCATAAATCCCAGCACCAGAAAGAGGCCGGCCCGGTATCCCATTTCCATCATCCGCTCCGATACCGGACGCCGGAAAACGGCTTCGAGTGCGTAGAACAGGAGATGGCCGCCGTCGAGGGGGGGAATCGGCAAAAGGTTCAGAATTCCGATCCCGACCGACAGGCCGGCGACGAGTTGCACCAGCCATAGGAAGCCCAGCTTTGCCGCCTGCCCCGACATCTTGGCGATCTTGATCGGGCCGCCCAGCTGGCATTTGTCTTCGCGGCCGACAACGAATCGCTGCAGGAATTGGCCGGTGCGCTGAATGACGTGCCCCGTCTCCTCGACCGCGGCGCCGACTGCTCCGACAGGGCTGTAGGTGATCAGCCTGGGCTGGCCGACATCCTTGTTGTTGACGACGCCGATGACGGCCACCTTGACCTTGTTGCCCAGTGCGTCCAGCTGCTCAATCGGCTCCGGCGTCGCGACGACCGTGACCTCCTTGCCGTCGCGCAACATGGTGAAGGTGATGGCGTCGCCGCCGCGGCCTGAGACCAGGCGTTGGACGTCGGCGAAGGTCTCAACCTTGCTGCCGTCGACGGCGACGAATCGGTCGCCTGGCAAAATGCCGGCCCTTTCGGCTGGACTGCCGGCGGTGACCGCCGCCACCATCGGCTCAAACACAGGGCGGCCATAGAGGGAAAACAGCACGGCAAAGACGGCAATGGTCAAAAGGAAGTTGAACAGCGGTCCGGCCACCACCGTGGCGGCGCGTTTCCAGATCGGCTGCGTGTGGAAGGCGACCTTGCGTTCAGCGTCAGTCAGCGTTTCCAGATCTTCCGAACTCGGCTGGCTCGACGTGGCGCTCATGTCGCCGACGAATTTGACATAACCGCCGAGCGGTATGGCGCAGAGCTTCCAGCGCGTGCCGTGGCTGTCGTTGAAGCCGAGAAGTTCGGGGCCGAAGCCGATCGAAAAGGCCTTCACGCCAATGCCGCACCAGCGGCCGACCAGGTAATGTCCCATTTCGTGAATGAAGACGACCACGGTCAGCACGAACAGAAACGGCACCAGCGTGCCGAGGACAAAGCCTTCCGTGCTGAAAAACGCGTGAAGAATTTCGTTCAAGTCGTGCCCTCAAATTCACCCGCGGCAAAAGGTGTCGCCGCGACTGTGACATCAATCCAGGCGAATCCGTGGCGTGCGCCATTTCTTCGCCGTGAAATATCACTCAAGCCGGAAACAGCCCCTGCGCTGGATGATCGGCGCCCGCCGAAATCCAGCCGATCACGTATAGGGCAAAAGCCGCCGCGACAAGCCCGTCCACCCTGTCCATGACACCGCCATGCCCGGGTATCAACGCGCTTGAATCCTTGCGGCCGTGGCGGCGCTTGACCCAGGATTCGAAGAGATCGCCAGCCTGGGCAACAATCGACAGCACCAGCGCAACCAAGGCGAGGACGCCAAGATTGCCGGCCCCGGCGGCGGCAGCCAGAAGCACGCCGGCGGCCACGCCGCCGACAGCGCCGCCAAGCGCGCCGCTCTGCGTCTTGCCGGGGGATATAGATGGCGCGAGCTTGGGCCCACCGACGGAGCGGCCGACGAAATAGGCGAAGATGTCGGTCGCCCAGACCACGGCGAACAGAAACAGGATTGCGACCAGGCCGGGATGGTCGCCGCCGCGCAGCAGCGCCAGCGATAAGCCGGACAAAGCCGCGTAGGCAAGACCGGCTGCATCCCATTGCGCCGCTCCACGCATACGGGCGCCGACAGCAGCGACCACAACCATGGCCAGGACAAGAGACAGAAGCCACGATGCCGGCACGCCTGCAACCAGGGCGACGACGAAAACCAGAAGCAGCGCTTCGGGAATGAAGCCGAGGGTCGCACCGGCCAAGGGGCGCGACATGCGCGCCCATTCATAGAAGATGACCGCCGATATCCCGGCGCAAAGCAGGCGGAACCACAGCCCTCCCAACCAGGTCAGGCCAAGCGCTATTGCGGCCAGCACCAGCGCCGAGACGATGCGAAGCTGAAGATTGTTCATCCCGCCGCCGATCACGAGGCAGCGACATCTTGAGCGGCAAGCCCGCCAAAACGGCGCTCGCGGCCAGCAAAATCGCGCAATGCGTCGGCCAGGTGTTCGCGGCTGAAGTCAGGCCAGTAGCAAGGCAGAAAAACCAGTTCGCTGTAGGCTGCCTGCCACAGAAGGAAGTTCGACAGCCGAAGCTCGCCACTGGTGCGGATGACCAGCTCCGGATCGGGAATGCCTGCGGTGTCGAGGGCGCCGGCAAAAGTGTCTGCCGTGATCGCCTCTGCGTCGATCTCGCCGCGCGCCACTGCGGCTGCGAGCTTGCGTGCCGTGCGCACGATCTCGTCGCGCCCGCCATAGTTGAAGGCGATGACCAAGGTCAGCGATTCATTGCGCGCAGTCAGCGATTCGGCCTCTTCGAGCAGGCCCCTGATGTCCGGCTGCAGCCCCGCCCTGTCACCGATGATCCTGACGCGCACGCCGTTCTGGTGCAGTTCGGCCAGATCGCGGCGGATGAACAGCTTCAAAAGCCCCATCAGGTCGCTCACTTCGGCCTTGGGCCGCGACCAGTTTTCCGACGAAAAGGCGTAGACGGTCAGGAAGGAAATGCCGAGACCGGGCGCGGCGCGCACCGTCTTGCGCAGCGCTTCGACGCCGGCGCGATGGCCGGCAAGCCGCGGCATGCCGCGCGCTTTGGCCCAGCGTCCGTTTCCATCCATGATGATCGCGACATGCGCGGGCGTTGCCATTGTCTCGCTTTCGGGCCGGTGTGGGCCGACCCTAGACCTGCATGATTTCAGCTTCCTTATCGGAAAGCAGGTGATCGATGGTGCTGATCGTTTCGTCGGTCAGCTTCTGGACCTGATCGGAGCGCTTGCGCTGATCGTCCTCGCTGATGTCGCCGTCCTTTTCCGCCTTCTTCAAGAAGTCCATGCCGTCGCGACGGACATGGCGCACCGCAACGCGGGCGTTCTCGGCGTAGCCATGCGAAATCTTGACCAGTTCCTTGCGGCGCTGCTCGTTGAGCTCGGGCAGCGGAATTCTGAGATTGGTGCCGTCGACGATCGGATTGAAGCCGAGATTGGATTCTCTGATGGCACGGTCGACCGCGCCGACCATCGACTTGTCCCATACCGAAACCGAGATCATGCGCGGCTCCGGCACCGACACGTTCGCCACCTGGTTGATGGGCATGGTGGTGCCGTAGGCCTGGACCTGGATGGCGTCGAGCAGATTGCTGGAGGCACGGCCGGTGCGCAGCGAAGCCAGATCGTGCTTGAAGGCGGCGATCGCGCCATCCATGCGCCGCTTGAGGTCGTCGAACTCACCACTCATCTTAGTCTCCTCGACCCGTTTGATCCGGGTTCAGTGCTTAGGGCCTATATTCGGACCCGCTTTCGAAAACTGATCCCCTTTTTAGGAGAGTATACTCCGGGTCACTCGTCGGCGACGATCGTGCAACGGCCGCCGCCCCGCAGAATATCGCCGAAACCACCTTTTTCGTGGATCGAATAGACGATTATCGGGATGTTGTTTTCGCGCGCAAGTGCAATTGCGGCGGTATCCATGATCGAAAGGCCCTTGTTGATGACTTCGGCATGGCTGATGCGCTCGAAGCGGGTCGCATTCGGATCCTTCTTGGGATCGGCCGAATAGACGCCGTCGACCTGGGTGCCCTTGAACAGCGCGTCGGCGCCGATCTCGGCGGCGCGCAAGGCCGCGGCCGAATCGGTGGTGAAGAACGGATTGCCGGTGCCGCCGGCGAAAATGACGACCTTGCCCTGGTTCATATAGGCGGTGGCCTGGCGCTGGGAAAAACTCTCGCAAAGTTCGGGCATGGCTATGGCCGACAGCACGACGGCGTCGACGCCGATCTTGTTCAGCGAGGTGCGCAGCGCCAGCGAGTTGATGACGGTAGCCAGCATGCCCATGTGGTCGCCGGTGACACGGTCGCCGCCCTTGGATGCCACCGCCACGCCGCGAAAGATATTGCCGCCGCCAATGACGACGCCGACCTCGATACCAAGTGCGCGGGCTTCGGCGATGTCGGCGGCGATTCGGTCGACCACCGAGACATCGATGCCGAAATGCTGCTCGCCCATCAACGCTTCGCCCGACGCTTTCAGCAGGACACGTCGATAGAGGGGCTTTGCCGTCATCTGGACCTCGTCATTGTTGCGTATGGCAGCCTGGGCAGGCCGCCCTCGCGCGGGCGCCGCCGCTGGCGCGATGCCGAGTTCCGATACACGAAGGGCGCCGCGATGTCACGCGGCGCCCCTCGCCCAATTCCGCCTTCCCGTCGCGGCCCGTCAGTTGCTGGTGATGCTGACGGCGTCGCCGTCGACCAGCAGCGGCGGCGCATAACCCAACGGCTTGTCGCCGGTCACGGCGCCGCCGGTAACCCGGGCTTGTATGTCGGAACCGAAATAGGCGTACGGGAATGGCGGCGGTGTCTTGCTGACCGTATCCAGCCGCGCGCGAAGCTCGGCGGGTAAAGTGAAATCCAACGCCGCCAGATTGTCCTGCAACTGCGCCAGCTTGGTGGCGCCAAGAATCACGGTGGCGATGCCCGGTTGCGTTGCCACCCAGTTGAGCGCGACCTGCGCCATGCTGCGTCCGAGTTCGGCGGCAACTTTTTCGAGCTCCGCCACGATCGCCCAGTTGCGCTCGGTGAACTTCTGGAACCCCGGATGAGTGGTGTTGCGAAAGCCGTCGAGCCGGCCGGCATGGCCTTCCTGCGTCGGCCGGTACTTGCCGCTGAGCAGCCCGCTGGCCAGCGGGCTCCACACCATGATTCCTGCGCCATGGCGGGTGCCGAAGGGCACGAACTCATTTTCGATCGAACGCTCCGCCAGCGAATATTCAAGCTGCAGGGCCGACACCGGCTCGTAGCCGCGCCACTCGGCGATCGTCTGCGCGCGGGCAGCATACCAGGCCGGCACATCGGACAGGCCGACATGGCGAATTTTGCCCGCACGCACGAGATCATCCATCGTGCGCATGACCTCCTCGGCCGGCGTCAGCCCGTCCCAGACATGGAGGAGGTAGAGGTCGATATAATCAGTGCCCAACCGCTTCAGGGAAGCGTCCACGGCGCGCAAGATGTTCTTGCGGCCATTGCCGCCGGCGTTCGGATTGCCGGGCTCCGCGTTGAAGGTGAATTTCGTGGCGATCACCGCTCTGTCGCGCAAGCCTCGCTCGGCGATGAATTCGCCGAGCCAGGTTTCGGCTGTGCCGCCGGTGTAGAGGTCGGCGGTGTCGAAGAAATTGCCGCCGGCCTCGACATAGGCGTCGGCCATGGCGCGCGCGGTTTCCCTGTCCGCGCCCCAGCCCCATTCGGTGCCAAAGGTCATGGTGCCCAGTGCCAGCCGGCTGACGCGCAGGCCGCTGTTGCCCAGTGTGTAATAGCTCATGGTCATGGTGTTTTTCCTATCCTGATTTCTTGACGCCGGCTCACTGGCCAGGCGTCATCTTGACCCAGGGATTGCCGCGCTCATGCGTGGCGCGGAAAACGAAGCCGTCGACTTTCCAGCCGGTCCCGGAGCGAACCAGATGGTGCTCGTAGGTGCCCCAGACTTCCCACAGCGGGTCGCCATTGCCTTCCATCCGGTTCCAGGCATAGCCGTTCGAAGAGACGGTCGCCGCGTCCGCCTCAAAGATCACCTGGTGATTGGTGCGCAGATGCAGGCTGGTCTTGCTGCCCCTGAGGTTGCCGGCCCAGGTACCGATCAGATTGTCGGAGGGGATGGTGGCGGCAGGCTGTCCTGACAGGCTGCTGAAGTCGACGGTGACACGCTCGGCGAAATAGGAGCGGGCAAGCTTCCAGTCCTGCGCATCGACGGCACGGTCGATGGCGTCGGCGATGCGGATGACGGCGCGTTCGTCGGCGAGCGCGCGCCAACCGGACGGCTCGGCGCCGCCGGCATCGACCGGCGCTAGGGCAAGGCCTGCGGCGAAGGTAGCGTGTTTCAAGGCATCCATCTCTCTTCTCCTTTGTGCTTCTGTGATGGCAATATGGGTCAGCCTGTCGGCATCGAGAAGATTGAAGTGTTCGCAAGGACTATGCGATATCATGCATGAATGGACCGGGATCTGCTCAGTCATTTGCCTGTCATCGTCGCCGTTGCCCGACGCGGCGGCTTTGCGCTTGCCGCGGCCGAACTGGGCATGTCCCCATCTGCCGTCAGCCATGCGGTGCGCCTCGTGGAGGAGCGGATCGGCCAGCCGCTGTTTGCGCGCACCACGCGCAGCGTCTCGCTGACGGAAGCCGGCAAGGCGCTGGTGGACACGGCAGCCCCTGCCCTCCAGGATATCGCCGACCGGATGGACCGCATCCGAGCCATCAAGGGCCGGCCCTCCGGCTTGCTCAGGTTGAACGTTCCCAACATCGCCGTTCCACTTGCCGTCACTCCCGTGGCCGCCGCGATGGCTGAACGCTATCCTGATGTGACCATCGAATTGCTCACCGACCAGGGGCTGGTGGACATTGTCGGCGAGGGTTTTGATGCCGGCATCCGGCTGGGCGAGATGATCGCACAGGACATGGTCACGGTCCGGCTGACGCCGCCATTCAACGCCGTGATCGTCGCCTCCCCCGCCTATGTCGGCCGGCATGGCCGTCCGCGCGGTGTGGCGGATCTTTCGGACCACAATTGCATCGGCTACCGGCTTGTGCGCTCCGGCGCACTCTATCGCTGGGACCTGACCGAGGACGGCAAGGATGTGGTGGCCGAGACGAAGGGTACGGTCATCGTCACCGATTCGCTGGCCGCGATCGACCTTGCGCTTGCCGGCGTCGGGCTGACCTATGTGTTCGAGCCGCTGGTGCGCGCGGAATTGGCCGCCGGCCGCCTCGTTCAGATCCTGCCGCAAACGGCGATCGAGGAGCCCGGCCTCTTCCTTTACTTCCCGCGCAGGGCGTCAACGGCGCCAAAGCTCAGGGCCTTCATCGACACCGCACAAGAAATCGGCCGAGCATCCTTGCGGACACCCGGCCGAGTTGCCTGAGCTGAGAAGCCCTTTTAGGGGCTATTTTTAAAACTACTTCTTCACCGCCGCCGCGACTTCCGCCGCGAAATCGGTCTCTTCCTTTTTGATGCCTTCGCCCAGCGCAAAGCGCAGATAGGCGGAGATCTTGGCCGGAGCGCCGATGTCCTTCTCGGCATCCTTCAGCGCCTGCTCGACAGTGATGTCGGGATTGAGCACGAAGGCCTGCTTGAGGAGCACGACTTCCTCGTAGAACTTGCGCAGGCGGCCTTCGACCATCTTTTCGATGATCGCTTCCGGCTTGCCGGACTGGCGCGCCTGGTCGGCGAAGATCGCCTTCTCGCGCTCGACCGCTGCCGGATCGATCTGCTCGGCGGTCAACGCCAGCGGGTTGGTGGCAGCGACATGCATGGCGACCTGGCGGCCAAAGGCGTTGGCGGCATGCTCATTGCCCGTCGTCTCGATCGCGACCAGAACGCCGAGCTTGCCAAGACCATCGGCAACCGCATTGTGGACGTAGGTTGCGACAGCACCGTGCGGGACGGTGAGCTTGGCCGAACGGCGGAAGCTCATGTTCTCGCCAATGGTGCCAACGGCGTCCTTGATGGTGTCGGTGACCGACTTGTCCGAACCCGGATACTTTGCGGCAGAGACAGCCTCCGTCGTGCCATAAGCAAGCGCGACCTTGGCGACATTGCGAACGATCTCCTGGAACTGCTCGTTGCGGGCCACGAAATCGGTCTCGGAGTTAACCTCGACGATGGCGGCCTCGCGGACGCCGGAGTCGACGCCGATCAGGCCTTCGGCGGCAGTACGGCCAGCCTTCTTGTCGGCCTTGGAAATGCCCTTCTTGCGCAGCCAGTCGACGGCCTCTTCGATGTTGCCGTTGGTCTCGGTCAACGCCGCCTTGCAGTCCATCATGCCCGCGCCGGTCAAGTCGCGGAGTTCTTTGACCTGTGCAGCCGAAATGCTCATTGTCGCCTCTTTGTTTTAAATGCACCGACGCACCACCGGTACTCGGTGATGCGTCCGTCTAGCGTGCCAAATATGAGAATGATGAAGGCCGCAACCGGCCTTCGACTGTCAAGCTTCCGGAGCGTCCGCAGCCGGGGCCGGAGCCGGATCAAGCGCCGGTTCGACCGGAGCTTCGACCGAGGCGCCGATGTCGACGCCGAGCGCGCCCTGCTGGCGGGCGATGCCGTCGATGGCAGCCTTGGCGATCAGGTCGCAATAGAGCTGGATGGCGCGCGCCGCGTCGTCATTACCGGGGATCGGGAAGTCGATCTTGTCCGGATCGCAGTTCGAATCGATGATGGCGACGACCGGAATGCCGAGGCGCTTGGCCTCGAGAATGGCGATCGCTTCCTTGTTGGTGTCGATGACGAACATCAGGTCGGGGGTCGAGCCCATGTCCTTGATACCGCCGAGCGCCTTGTCGAGCTTCTCGCGCTCGCGGTCGAGGTTCAGGCGTTCCTTCTTGGTCAGGCCCTGGGCCTCACCGGCCAGCATCTCGTCGAGCTTGCGCAGGCGCTGGATCGAATTCGAGATCGTCTTCCAGTTGGTCAGCATGCCGCCGAGCCAACGCGAGTTGACATAGTATTGGGCCGAACGCTGTGCGGCGTCGGCGACGATGTCGGACGCCTGGCGCTTGGTGCCGACGAACAGCACGCGGCCGCCCTTGGCAACGGTGTCGGAAACCTGCTTCAGAGCCTGGTGCAGCAAAGGCACCGTCTGCGACAGGTCGATGATGTGGATGTTGTTGCGGGCGCCGTAGATGTAAGGCGCCATCTTCGGGTTCCAGCGGTGGGTCTGGTGGCCGAAGTGAATGCCAGCTTCCAAAAGCTGGCGCATGCTGAAATCAGGCAGTGCCATTCTTAGTTCCTTTTCCGGTTAGCCTCCACGGACACAGGCATTTTTGGACTTTGTCCTCGAACGCCACCGGAGGTTTCAGCCGGATTTCTCCCGGGCAGACACCAAAGTCCGTGTGTGGAATGAGCGCGCATATAGAGGGGAAGCGCTGCAAACGCAAGCGGTGAGGTGCTTCATCGCTCAGCGTGCGGCAATCAGCGCTCCGGTGCCGATCATGGCGCTGCCGGCGAACCGGTTAATCAGCCGCATGCGTTCGGGCGTCCTGAGCCAGCCGGATGCCCTGCCCGCCAGCGCGGCGTAGATGCCCATGGTGAGAATATTGGCGCCGACGACGACTGCCACCACCAGCAGGCCGTCGGCAAACGTCATGGTGTCGAGGTTGAGGATCAGCGGCATGATCGAGGCGTGGAACAGGATCGCCTTCGGGTTGCCGAGCGCCACGGAGGCGCCAAGCAGGAACGACCGCGACAATCCGGTTTGGGGGATTCCTTGCGCGGCCGATTGCGCGGCCGCGGCCCGCCACATCTTGATGCCGAGGAAAATCAGGTAGGCCGCACCGGCGTATTTCAACAGGAGAAACACCCATTCGAAGGTCTGGGCCAGCGCCACCAGCCCGAGCAGTGCCAGGGTGACCAGCACGGCATCACCGGCGGCAATGCCCATTCCGGCGACGAACGCACGCAGGAAGCCGCGTGCCACGCCGTTGGTGATCACCGTGAACATCGCCGGTCCCGGCGTGGCGGCGGCAAGTGTGATGGCAAGGCAATAAGCCAGGAATGCCGTTAGCGTCACGATCGGCCCTTTCCGTTGGGTACCCGTACGCGCCTGAAGATCGCAACGATCTCCTCGCGGCTGCATTCGATGGCGCCGAGCCGCACCGCCCGGTCGCGCTCGAAGCCGGTTATGTCATAGTGCGGCGCCGATGTCCTGGGCGGCCCCTGGTAGGACGAACGCTTGACGCCAAGCTCGGCGGCGAAACGATGCAGTTCGTCCGTATCGTCGGCCATCAGGTGGCACCAGCGATGGCCTGCCCATTTCCAGATCGCCGCATCGACATAGACCGCCATCGGGAACTGCCATCAAGCCTGCCGTGGCCAGCGCCGCATTGTTGCTATTTCGAGACCGGGCAAGGCTTGGTCTGATCGAACAGCGACAGGTTGACCAGCTTTCCGGTCATCGAGAACTCGCCATAGTCCATTGTGAGGTCGCGGGTGATGCCGTTCTCGTGCAGCTTGAAGCTGATGCGGTATTCCGGCACCTCTTCGCCCGATTTGTCGGTCTCGTCGAAATAGGCGATGTCGACCGGCCAGTATTTGTCGCCGGCAAGCCTGGCCAGCGCCGGCGCTTCGGGGTCGGCCTTGTCGCCCTCGGCCTTCTTGCCGACGATGACGGTGGTGGTCATCACCTTGTTGGCATCCTCCGAACCGTCGAACAGGCTGGTTTCGTAGAAATTCTCGCCCTTCTCGGCCTTGCCGATCAGTTCGACCAGATGCTGGGTCGGGAACTGAGTGGCGGCGAGTTCCAGGCTGTTCTTCTCGGGCTTGTCGATGTCGACCTTGAGGCCCTTGGTCTCTTTCGTGGCGGTGCCCTTGACCTCCTTGTCGAGGTTCTGGTCGACGAAGGATTTGGTCACGAACGAGAAGGTCTTGCCTTCGGCGTCCTCGAACGTGGTCGTCTGCTGGTCGGTCAGCCTGGTGTTGTCGCCGGTGGCGATCTGGGTGACGAAACGGAATTTTACCGTATAGCCCTCGCAGGGCGAGCCGTTGAACTCATAGACCATGCGGCCGGAAATGCCGGTGATGCCCGAGCGGTCCGACGCCTTGTCGAGGGTAAGATCGTAGACGGCGCGATGCGCCTGCAGCGCCGGCACGGCAAAGGCCGGAGCCATCGAGAACAGCACCGGAACGAGAACGGCGTGGAAGGCAAGGCGCGTTGCGCGCATAAGGGGCTCCGATCGTCGCAGCCGATGGCAGGCCGCAGGTAAAGATGGTCCAGCTTAAAAAAAGTCGTGGCGGAAGCGAGGCAAAAATAGCAATTTCGGCCCGGCCAGCGCGGCGTCTCCAAGCAATAGGGAAATACCATGAGTGAAACAATCGAAAAGCGGCTAAGCGATCTCGGCGTGACGATACCTGCCGCCGCAGCGCCCGCCGCGAACTATGTGCCCTATTGCAGGTCCGGCAATCTTTTGTTCACCGCCGGGCAGTTGCCGCTCAAGGACGGCAAGCTGCAGGCAAGCGGCCTCCTCGGCCGCGACGTCGACACGGCAACCGGCAAGGAAGGCGCAAAGTACTGTGCAATCAACATCTTGGCGCAGGCAAAAGCAGCACTTGGCGATCTCGAAAAAATCCAGCGGCTGGTCAAGATCACCGTCTTTGTTGCATCAGTGCCGGATTTCGTCGAGCAGCATCTGGTCGCCAATGGCGCCTCCGATTTCCTGGTCGCGGCCCTTGGCGAGCGCGGCAAGCATGCCCGCTCCGCCGTCGGCACCGCCTGTCTGCCGCTTAATGCCGCAGTGGAAATCGAAGCCGTCTTCGAGGTCGCATGAGCAGGACCAAGACAATGACCGACCTTTCCTGGCTGACCGCCCGCCCGGTGGCGCATCGCGGCTTTCACGACATGAACAAGACGCGCTGGGAAAACACGCTGTCGGCCTTCGCTGCTGCCGCCGAGCGCGGCTATGCGATCGAATGCGACGTGCATTTGTCGTCCGACCGCGTCCCCGTCATCATTCATGACGGCGATCTCAGGCGGTTGACCGGCCAGGACGGCTTCGTCTGGCAGCGCACGGCAGCGGAACTGGCGGCGCTCAGGATCGGCGGCACCAAGGACCATGTGCCGACACTGCAAGAAGCGCTCGACCTGGTCGACGGCCGTGTGCCGATGGTTGTCGAACTGAAGGGTGTGCCCGGTTACGACGAGGGCTTGGTGGCAAGCGTCGGCAAGATGCTGGAGCGCTACAAGGGCAAGGCGGCGATCATGTCGTTCGACCACTGGCTGGTCCGCGACTTCCCCAAGGATGCGCCTGGCATTCCGGGTGGGCTGACCGCCTACGGCAGGGACAATCAGTTGATCGAGGCGCATTTTGCCATGCTGGCACATGACCTCGCCTTCACCTCCTATGCCGCGGGCGATCTGCCGAACCCGTTCGTCAGCTTCGTGCGCGAAAGGCTTAAAATGCCTGTCATCACCTGGACGGTGCATGACCAGCCGGCGGTGGATCTCACCTTCAAATACGCCGACCAGATGACGTTCGAAGGGTTCGAACCCGATCTGGTCAATGTCGCCTGATGGAAGTGCCTGAAACGTGACTTGTAGCGGCCCCGACAGAGCTTAAATAAGCCCCATGGATCAGGGTGATGAAGGTGACGGGCAAACGGCGAATGCGGAGTTTTCCATCCGCGTTGCCGCCGGCATCAATGCCTTCACCTGCGATGAGTGGAACGGCTTTACCGGCACAACCCGCAGCGACACAGAAAATGGCTATAACCCTCTCGTTTCATATGCTTTTCTGAGCGCGCTTGAAGATTCCGGCTGCGCCGTGCGGCGTACCGGCTGGCAAGGTCATCATCTCAGACTGGAAAATGCCCAAGGCAGATTGCTGGGCGCCGTGCCCTGCTATCTCAAATCGCACAGCCAGGGCGAATATGTCTTCGACCACGGCTGGTCCGATGCGTTCGAACGCGCCGGCGGCAACTACTATCCGAAACTGCAATGCGCCGTGCCGTTCTCTCCGGTCACCGGCCCTCGCCTGCTGGTCAGCAAAGGCGAGGACAGCGCCATTGTGAAGGCCGGTCTCGCAGCGGGCCTGAAGGCGGTGACGGAAAAGCTCGGCGTGTCGTCCGCGCATGTCACCTTCGCCAGTGAAAGCGACGTTGCAACGCTGGAAGCAGCCGGCTTCCTGCACCGCACTGACCAGCAGTTCCACTTCTTCAACGAAGGCTTTTCGACCTATGACGATTTCCTCGCTACGCTGGCATCGCGCAAGCGCAAGGCGATGAAGAAGGAGCGGCGCGAGGCGCTCGCCAACGATATCTCGATCGACCGGCTGACCGGCAAGGACCTGACCGAAAGGGCCTGGGACGATTTCTTCGCCTTCTATATGGACACCGGCAGCCGCAAATGGGGCCGGCCCTATCTCAACCGCAAGTTCTTCTCGCTGATCGGCGAGCGCATGTCCCAGGACATCCTGTTGATCATGGCCAAGCGCAATGGCCGCTATGTCGCCGGCGCCATCAACTTCATCGGCTCCGATGCGCTCTACGGCCGCAATTGGGGCTGCATCGAGGACCACCCGTTCCTGCATTTCGAAGTTTGCTACCATCAGGCCATCGACTTCGCCATCGAGCGTAAGCTGAAGGTGGTCGAGGCCGGCGCGCAGGGTGAGCACAAGCTGGCGCGCGGCTATCGTCCCGTGACTATGCATTCGGCGCACTACATCGCACATCCCGGCCTGCGCAATGCTGTGGCCGACTATCTCCGGCGGGAACGCCGCGAGGTCGAGCGGATGGGCGAAATCCTGGAAGAGCATACGCCGTTCCGCAAGGATCTTGAGGAATAGCGATCCGCCCCTGCCCTCGCCTGTCGATATCGCCGGACCATCTTGCCGGTCCGGGACAGCTTCGCTACACCGGGAGCATACTCCCGGAGCGCCGCCATGACCGAGGCCTACGACCCCAGCAATATCTTCGCGAAGATCCTGCGCGGCGAAATCTCGTCGCACCGCGTCTACGAGGATGATGCCGTGGTCGCCTTCATGGATGTGATGCCGCAAGGCCCCGGTCACACGCTGGTGGTCCCCAAAGCACCGTCGCGCAATCTGCTCGATGCCGATCCGGCGACGCTCGGCCGGCTGTTCACCACGGTCCAAAAGGTGGCGCTGGCGGTCAAAAAGGCTTTCGGCGCTGACGGGGTCACCATCCTGCAGTTCAACGAACCGGCGTCTGGCCAGACCGTCTACCACCTGCATGTCCATGTCATCCCGCGGTTCGAAGGCATCGCGCTCAAGCCGCATACGGGACAGATGGAGAAGCCCGAACTGCTGACTGAGAACGCGGCCAGGATCCGGGCAGCGCTGAACGGTTGAGGTGGCGTGCGCCTCAAGCCGATGAGCTCAGCCACAATCCATTACGTCGGTTAGGGAAATATCAAACCACCCGTGATAACGCGCGCCGTACCGGGATGCGTTTGGGTTTTCAAAATCGTGGAAACATTCGGTTGCGACATCAGAGCCGTTGGTAGAAGCAGCTGCCGGGCGGGCCTTTCTGCGCACCTTGGCCGACGCGTACCGGCGACACCGCCTGCTGCAAGCGATGGCCATCGCTGCCCTGCTTTTGGCAGCCGCGGTCGGCCTGCGCACCGGAAACATGCCGGATTTCGGCGTGCTGGAAGACTATGCCCAATACCTTCTTTTCGCTTTCTGGATCGATGGCTGCACTCGGCAGCTTTTTTCACCTTGCGCAGGACATTGTGTGGAGCGGCTATATCGGGGCGACGCCAGGCAGTCTCGGCATATCCGCCTTCCCGTCCATGCATGTGGCGATGGCGGTGCTTTTCGCACTTTATGCAACACGCCGCTCACGGTTGGCCGGCCTTTTGATGTGGGCGTTCGCCGCAATCATCATGGTCGGCTCGGTCGTCCTTGGCTGGCATTATGCCGTGGATGGCTATGCGAGCGTTCTGATTTCGATCGCCATCTGGAAGGCGTGCGGGTACTTCCTGGGCAAGTTTGCACCCGAGGGCGGCGCCGCCTGACCTAACAGCATCTGACCTGAAAAGCAGGGGCGCTGTGTCGGCAAACCGGCCAGCCAATGAAAAAAGGGCCCGTCACCGGGCCCTTTTTTCATAGGCGAACCTTTCAGCTCTTGCGCGGCAGTTGCGGCACCAGGCTGCGCTTGCCGCCATCCTTGCCCTTCGGCTCAGGCTCGTCCTTGCCCTTGGGCTGAGGCTTCTGCGCCACGGCCTTCTTGGCGACGGGCTTCTTGGCCACCGCCTTGCGGGCTTTCGGCGTCTCTTCCGGCTCCTGCTTCGGCTGCACCGGGGCTTCGTCGGCCAGTGATTCGAGTTTCAGGCCGGTTTCGCCGGTTTCCTTCTTCTCGACAGTGACGCGCACCGTGCCGCCCTTCTTGAGCTTGCCGAACAGCACCTCGTCGGCCAACGGCTTCTTGATGTGCTCCTGGATGACCCGGCCGAGCGGCCGCGCACCCATGCGCTCATCATAGCCCTTGTCGGCCAGCCAGGCGATCGCGTCGGACGACAGGTCGAAGGTGACGCCCCGCTCGGAGAGCTGGGCCTCGAGCTGCATGACGAACTTCTGCACCACCTGATGGATGACCGGCACCGGCAGCGAGCCGAACGGGATGATCGCATCGAGACGGTTGCGGAACTCCGGCGTGAACAACCGGTTGATGGCCTCGACATCGTCGCCTTCGCGCTTGGTCGATCCGAAACCGATCGCCGCGCGCTGCGCATCGGATGCGCCCGCATTGGTGGTCATGATAAGGATGACATTGCGGAAGTCGATCTGCTTGCCGTTGTGGTCGGTCAGCTTGCCGTGGTCCATGACCTGCAACAGGATGTTGAACAGGTCCGGATGCGCCTTCTCGACTTCATCCAGCAAGAGCACGCAGTGCGGATGCTGGTCGACCCCGTCGGTCAACAAGCCGCCCTGGTCGAAGCCGACATAGCCGGGAGGCGCGCCGATCAACCGCGAGACGGTGTGGCGTTCCATATATTCCGACATGTCGAAGCGGATCAGCTCGACGCCGAGCGAGGCAGCCAACTGCTTGGCGACTTCGGTCTTGCCGACGCCGGTCGGGCCTGAGAACAGGTAGGAGCCGATCGGCTTTTCCGGTTCGCGCAGGCCGGCACGCGCCAGCTTGATCGCCGAGGTCAGCGCGGTGATGGCGGTGTCCTGGCCATAGACGACGCGCTTCAGCTCGATGTCGAGGCCTTGCAGCACCTTCTCGTCGTCTGCCGAAACCGTCTTCGGCGGGATGCGGGCCATCGTGGCGATCGTGGCTTCGATCTCCTTGATGCCGATCGTCTTCTTGCGCTTGGCTTCCGGCACCAGCATCTGCGAGGCGCCGGTCTCGTCGATCACGTCGATCGCCTTGTCCGGCAGCTTGCGGTCGTTGATGTAGCGGGCCGACAGTTCCACCGAAGCCTTGATCGCCTCGTTGGTGAACTTCACCTTGTGGAATTCCTCATAATAGGGCTTGAGGCCCTTCATGATCTCGATGGCGTCCTCGATGGTCGGCTCGTTGACGTCGATCTTCTGGAAGCGCCGCACCAGAGCGCGGTCCTTCTCGAAGAACTGGCGGAACTCCTTGTAAGTGGTCGAGCCGATGCAGCGGATGGCACCCGAAGACAGCGCCGGCTTCAACAGGTTCGACGCATCCATCGCGCCGCCGGACGTCGCACCGGCGCCGATGACGGTGTGGATCTCGTCGATGAACAGCACGGCGCCCGGATAATCCTCGAGCTCCTTGACGACCTGCTTCAGCCGCTCTTCGAAATCGCCACGGTAGCGCGTGCCGGCCAACAGCGTGCCCATGTCGAGCGCGAAAATGGTGGCGTCCTGCAGCACTTCGGGCACATCGCCTTCGACGATGCGCTTGGCCAGGCCTTCGGCAATCGCCGTCTTGCCGACGCCGGGATCGCCGACATAGAGCGGGTTGTTCTTGGAGCGGCGGCACAGCACCTGGATGGTGCGGTTGATTTCGCTCTCCCGGCCGATCAGCGGATCGATCTTGCCGGCCTTGGCCTTATTGTTGAGGTTGACGCAATAAGCCGTCAGCGCATCCTGCTGCTGCTTCTTCTTGCCGCCTTCCTCCTGCGGCTCGGCGCCGTTCTGGCCGCCCTGCTCGTCATCGGCGCCGCGCGGCGAGCGCGTCTCCGATGCGCCGGGGCGCTTGGCGATGCCGTGCGAGATGTAGTTGACCGCGTCGTAGCGGGTCATCTGCTGTTCCTGCAGGAAATAAGCGGCATGGCTCTCGCGCTCGGCAAAGATGGCGACGAGCACGTTGGCGCCGGACACTTCCTCGCGGCCGGATGACTGCACATGGATCACGGCGCGCTGGATGACGCGCTGGAAGCCGGCGGTCGGCTTGGAATCCTCATCGTAACCGGTGACCAGATTGTCGAGTTCGGTGTCGATATAGGTCAGAACGGTGTGCTTCAGCTCGTCGAGATCGACGTTGCAGGCGCGCATAACGGCGGCCGCCTCGGTGTCGTCGATGAGGGCGAGCAGCAGATGTTCTAGGGTTGCATATTCATGGTGCCGCTCATTGGCGAGCGTCAGCGCCTGGTGAAGCGCCTTTTCCAGGCCTTGGGAGAAAGCCGGCATGTTACCTCACTTCTTCTCCATCACGCATTGCAGCGGATGCTGATTCTGTCGGGCGAAATCCATGACCTGAGACACTTTGGTCTCGGCCACCTCGAATGTATAGACCCCGCACTCGCCCACCCCATGATTGTGAACATGAAGCATGATGCGTGTGGCGGCTTCGCGGTCCTTTTGAAAAAAACGCTCCAGGACGTGAACCACGAACTCCATGGGCGTATAGTCGTCGTTGAGGATGAGGACCCTGTAAAGGCTGGGCTTCTTGGTCTTGGTCTTGGTGCGCGTAATGACGGCTGTGCCGCGACCGGCCTCATTGCCGTCGCCGTCACTTTGCATCCGCACCACACTTGTTGTGGCAGTCAAACCTGAAGTCACGTAATCCTGCCTCTTTCGAATCCCCATGGCGAGTTCGATATGTAGGTGTTCGATGGACGATTTTAAGCCCTTCTTGTTAGCTGACAATATGGCTAGGTGGGCAAACCGAGGCGATTTTCAAAATCGTGAACCGCCAAAGCCCCGGAATTGAAACCGGCATGAAAAAACCCGGCCGCGCATCCGCGACCGGGTCTGTTTTGCAAGCCCGAAAGGCCGTGCCTGGTATTCTCGAGCGAAATTATTTCGCCTTGGCGACAATCGATTCGAAGGGCTTGTAAGCCTCCTTGGCGAGATCGGCATAGAGATCGCCGAACTTGGTCGCCTCGGCAACGAAGCTCTCATAGCTCTGCTTGGCGAAGTCGGACTGGATCTCGACCGCCTTTTCCAGCGACTTGGCGGAGAACAGCTTTTCGACCGCGGCGCTGCCGGCTTCGAAGCTCTTCTTGGTGTATTCGCCAGCTTCAGTGGCGATCGCCTGCGCGCCCTTGGAGAGCGAGGTGAAGCTCTTCAATCCGGTATCGGCAAACTCCTTGCCGTATTTCGAGAAGTCCTCGTAGGTCTGGGTCATTTGACGTTTCCCTTGGCGTTTTGAAGCGCCCTTGCCTGAGCGCGGTTGTGCAATGCACGAGAATATATTGTGCGCTGCACAAAAGTCAAGATTTCAGCGGCATCAGGCCGCGCTGCGCCGGCAACAGCTAAAATTCGAATAAAGAAAGGCTCAAGCCCGAGGAAAATGGTGAACGCGCCGGTTACCATAAACGGATTGGTAACGCTGGCCGCGATAGTTTGACGACAAGTGAGGTCGGATCCCTTTGCCGCCTCCAGGGCAATGAGTTTCAAAGGAACTATCAGTGCGTCAGGCGTTGTCGGTCTTCGGTTCAAAATCCGCATCTTCCCTCAAAACGATCATGATCCTCGCATTGGCGATGTCATTTGTCGTTGCGGATGCCGCGTCCTCGATGGCCGCCAGGTCTTCGGCGATCGTCGTCGACGCCAAGACCGGCAAGGTGCTTTATTCGTCCGATGCCAACGGCCGGCGCTACCCGGCGTCGCTGACCAAGATGATGACGCTCTATCTGACCTTCGAGGCCATGGCGAAGGGCCGGATCAGCAGGAACACGCCCGTGCCGTTCTCGGCCAAAGCGGCGGCCGAACCGCCGACCAAGCTCGGCGTCAAGGCGGGCGGAGCGGTTTCGGTCGAGACCGCCATCCTGTCGATGGTGACCAAGTCGGCCAATGATTCGGCGACCGCGCTCGGCGAACTGCTCGGCGGCAGCGAAAGCAATTTCGCCCGCATGATGACCGCTAAGGCGCGCGCGCTCGGCATGGACGGCACCGTGTTTCGCAATGCCAACGGCCTGCCCGATCCCGGCCAGTTCACAACCGCCCACGACATGGCGATGCTTGGCATAGCGCTCAGGGAACATTATCCGCAGTATTACGGCTATTTCTCGCAGCGCTCCTTCCTTTACGGCCGCCAGCGCATCAATGGCCACAACCGCCTGCTCGGCCGCATCAAGGGCGTCGACGGCATCAAGACCGGCTATACCCGCGCCTCCGGCTTCAACCTGGTCTCGTCGGTTTCGGATGGCAACCGCCGCCTCGTAGCCGTCGTCATGGGCGGCACTTCGGGGCGCAGCCGCGACAACCAGATGGCCGGCCTGATCAACGCCTACATGCCGCGCGCATCGACCCGCGGCGGCGGCGCACTGGTCGCCAAGGCCGGCGGCGACAATCCGGTCAAGGCGCTGGCCAAGGTCTTCCTGCCCAAGCATGACGCGCCGACGCCGGATGACAAGCCGATGGTTGAAGACGATGCCGTAGCGTCCAATGACGATCCGACATCCGCTGACGAGCAGTCTGCTGAAGGGCAGTCTGCCGACGAACAGACGGTGGCCGCGGTCGAAGAGCCCGCCCCCGCCGTCAAGACCAGGAAGGTCAAGACCGTCATCGTGACGGCGCCGAAGGTCGAAACTGCGCAGATTGTGGCTGCCTACGCCGAACCCACGCCTGCATCCCCACAGGCGGTCGACCCGGTCAACACGGCCTCGGTGCCGGCTGGTTGGGCGGTGCAGGTGGCGTCGTCGCCCAAGCAGTCCGAAGCCCAGGCTTTCCTCGACAAGACCGCCAAGCAGGCGCCCAAGGTTCTTGCGGCTGCTTCCGGTTTCACCGTCGCCTTCGAGAAGGATGGCGAGACCTATTACCGCGCCCGGTTCGGCGGCTTCGGCTCGAAGGACGCGGCCTGGAACGCCTGCAATGCCCTGAAGAAAAAGAAAATCGCCTGCTACGCAGTCCAACAGTAGGGCGGCGTCGGAACCATCTCCCGGAAATTTACTGCGTCGAAGGAGACTAGTTGTGATTGGAGAGCAAGACGTCCTTGGCTTCGTTGATCCGCGCCGCCAGGAAAGACGTGCCGCCGATGTCGGGGTGCAGGCGCTGCATCAGGCGGCGGTGCGCCTTGCGGACATCCGCCGCGGCGGCCCCCGCTTCAAGACCAAGGATCTTGTAGGCCTCCTCCTTAGTCATGGCGCCCGCACCTGGCGCAACACCCAACCCTTCGCCACCGTTCGCCTCAGCGTCTTTGCGCCAGACGGGAAAACGGCCGTCAAGATACGTCTCTAGGAGCTGGCGGCTCTCCGGGTCGCCGGGGAGTTCGCGGTAAAGCTGCTGCAGCTCGGCCAGGCCCATCGCGCCCAGCATCTTGCCTTCATGGCGGCCGGCCAGAACCAGGCCTTCAAGCCCGCCCGTATCGTGATCAAGCTCCATTTCCAGTGCGGCGGTCCGCACCGTCGAGCGCTTGCCGGGCGCCGGCCCGACCGACGGCTGCTTCATTCGCACCGAACCGTACCAGGCAAGGGCCGCGGCCAGAATGAGGCCGGCAATGCCTTCGCGCCCGACCACCAGCACGGCGAGCCCGACCAGCGCCAGAAGCACCGGCCCGAGCGTGCGCATGCCGCTTGCCAGTTTTTGCGCATCGGCGCGGACAAAGATCGTCGCCGCGCCGAGCAGCACCAGAAACAGTGCAACAAGTGCAATGATAGCGCCCATCAATTCCCGCCGCCCCTGAGATGCTCGATCAGCAGCCGGTCTCCCGGCCTGTCCCTTGCCTCGAGCGCCTTCAATCCACCCGTCGCATAGACGGCGACCGCTGAAAGCAGCCCGGCCAAGGTCGCGGCAGCCCGCCGATCAAATCGGAACCAAGCCCCTTTGGACAGCCGCGCAATCTCCTTGAACGCCTTTTCTGCGCCGGGATCATGGCCCTCCTGGAAGACGAAGACGGGAACGCCGTGCAGACCGAGGCTGCCGGCCCTCTGCGCCAGGTCGTCGATATCCTCTTCCATGGCGTCGCCGATATAGACCAGAGCGTTGACCTTGGCCGCCGCCGTTTCCTTCAGCGCATGCGCCAGCACCTTGCCGATCTGGGTGTGGCCGGCACGGCAGTCGATCCGCGTCATCAGCTGCTTCAGGGCATTGGTGTCGGCGACAAAAGCCGACGAGCGGCACTCGCCCAACCCGCGAAAATAGGCCAGTTGGACGCTGAGAGTTCCGGCCTTGCCGACGGCGTCGAACATTTCGCCCTGCAGCTTGGTGGCGAGATCCCAGGTCGGCTGGCGGCTCATCGTGGCGTCGAGCGCAAGGATCAGCCGCCCGGAGCCGGTCGCGGACGCGGCAAGCGTCCGGGCCTGACGGATAAAGGCGTCGATCTCGCCGGCATTGGATTGAGGCTTGACCGGCGCAGGATCGGCCCTGGCGGGCACGCGCTGCTTCTTGTCGCTCATAGGAAGCAAGATGTGGCGTTGTCGGCCCCCTTGCAAGTCCAGCCTTGGACAAGATGAAGGGCCAGCGCTCGACGCTCTGGGAGAAGCGGCCGCGCCCTTGGCTCTACAGCAAGCCCAGATCGGCGAGCTCGCGCTTCAGTTTTGGCGGCATCTCGACCATTCCGGCCTTGCCCTTGCCGATATCTGCGGGCGCATCCGACGGTTTGAGATAACGCCAGCCCTGGAAGGCGCGGCGCGGCTGCCAGTCGGTGCGCACCACGTCGAGGTCGAGCATCAGGCGGCAACGGCCGATGCCTTCGTCGTCGGTGAAGGGCCTGATATCAGTGATCAGCTGGCGGCATTGCACGCTGCCCTTGATCACCCAATAAAGCGAACCGCCATCGGTGACCTCGGCGCCGCGCGTCGGCACCATGCGGGTTGTGTGCCAGTGCTCGGCGGGTTCGCCGGCGCGGCGGCGCTCATCGAGGCGGAAGGCGATCCATTCTTCGAGGTCCTCGACGCTGTCGCAACCGACGCACAGTTTTAGGAGATTGAGTGCCATCGCTTAAGGTTTAGTCCGGCGCGCGATTGCGTCAACGGCCCTGCCCGACTTCTCCACAGTGCCAGTGGCGTTGCGCGGTCAGCATTCCACGACATTGACGGCGAGCCCACCAAGGCTGGTTTCCTTGTACTTCTCGTTCATGTCGAGGCCCGTCTGGCGCATTGTTTCGATCGCGGCGTCGAGCGGCACGAAATGGACGCCGTCGCCTTTGATCGCCAGAGAGGCGGCGGTGACCGCCTTGACGGCGCCGAGCGCATTGCGCTCGATGCAAGGCACCTGGACCAGACCGCCGACCGGATCGCAAGTCATGCCGAGATGATGTTCGAGCGCGATTTCGGCGGCGTTCTCGACCTGCTCGGGCGTGCCGCCCATGACGGCGCAGAGACCCGCGGCAGCCATCGCCGAGGCCGAGCCGACCTCGCCCTGGCAGCCGACTTCGGCGCCGGAGATCGAGGCATTGGTCTTGATGATGCCGCCGACGGCGGCCGCCGTGAGCAGGAAGTCGCGGATGCTCGGCTGGTCGGCCTCGGGGTGGAAATGCAGCCAGTAACGCAGCACCGCCGGCAATGTGCCGGCCGCGCCATTGGTCGGCGCGGTGACGACGCGTCCACCGGCGGCGTTCTCTTCGTTCACCGCCATGGCGTAGATCGACAGCCAGTCATTGGCCAGCAAAGGGTTGGGCTTGTTCTGCTGCCATTGCTCCTGCAGCTTGTCGTGCAGCATGCGGGCACGACGGCGCACTTTCAGCCCGCCCGGCATGATGCCGTCCTGCGACAGGCCGCGGTCGATGCAGCCCTTCATGGCGCCCCAGATCGCATCAAGGCCGCTGTCGAGCTCCTCGCGCGACATATGCGTCTCTTCATTGATGCGCTTCATGTCGGCGATAGACAGGCCGCTTTTGCCTGCCATCTTCAGCATCTCGACGGCATTCTTGAAGGGATAGGGCACCTTCTTGCCTTCTGTGGTCACCGAGCCCTTCACCTTCATCCGCTGCAGCTCTTCCTCGGACACCACGAAGCCGCCGCCGATGGAATAGTAGATGCGCTTGAGCAGCAGCCGGTCGCCGGCATCGTAAGCGTAGAAGGCCATGCCGTTGGCGTGGCCGGTGAGCGGCGTCTTGCGGTCGAGCACCAGATCCGTCGCCGGGTCGAAGCGATAGGAGGGATGGCCGCGTGGCGATATCCGCTTCTCGGCGGCGATGCGCGTGGCGATTCCCTCGGCCTGATCGGGATCGACCGTCTGCGGTGTCAGGCCAGCAAGTCCGAGGACAACGGCGCGATCCGAGCCATGGCCGATACCGGTATAGGCGAGCGAGCCGTGCAGGCTGGCGCCAATGCGATCGACCTTGACGCCGGCCGGGCGCGGCCAGTCATCGCCGGCGATCTCGTCGAGAAACCGCCGCGCCGCCGTCATCGGTCCCATCGTGTGCGAACTCGACGGTCCGATGCCGATCTTGAACAAGTCGAAAACCGAAAGAAACACGCTGCGCCGTCTCCGGGAATGGGATCAAGACCTACATATAGGACTTTCCATGATGTTTGTGCTGTTTTGCGGATTGCGGCGCTGCACCTGCCGACCTTGTTTGCTCCGGCAGCGACATCACCGGCTGAAAGCGCGTCGCGCTGAAACGGATTCATGCGACGCGCTTTAAGTTCTTGTTTCAATGCATGTCGTTGTCCCAGAACCGCAGCTCACTTCTGGGCGGCATGCATGGAGCATCGAACTGACCGCTTTGCCTGTGGTAAAAGGGGGCATGGGCGATTCCTTCCATCTGTCGACGGCTGATCTGGCGGCGCTGGCTTTCTTCCTGCTCGCATGGTTGCTGCATACGCTGGCGTCCGACGGCAGACTGGTCAGCCGGGTGTCGTTGACGATGGCCATGAACGTGCAGCGCGAGGCCTGGATGCGCACCATGGCCGAGCGCGAAATCCGCATCGTCGACACCGCCATCATGAGCGGCCTGCAGCAAGGCACCGCCTTTTTCGCCTCCAGTTCGCTGATTGCGCTCGGTGGCTGTTTCGCGCTGCTTGGCGCCTCGGATCAGGTCCTTGCCGTGCTGAACGATCTGCCGTTGAACGCGACCTCATCGCGCTCCGCCTTTCAGATCAAGGTCTTTGGCCTGGTGCTGATCCTGGCCTTCGCCTTCTTCAAGTTCGGCTGGGCCTACCGTCTGTTCAACTACTGCACGATCCTGATCGGCGCGGTGCCGATCCCCTATGGCGAGGCGTCACGCAACCCGGTCAGCGAAACGGCGGTGTGGCGCGCGGCGCGCATGAACATGCTGGCCGGCAAGCATTTCAATTCAGGCCTGCGCGCGGTGTTCTTCTCGATCGGCTATCTCGGCTGGTTCGTCGACCCGATCGTGTTCGTGCTGTCGACGCTGCTGCTTCTGGCGGTGCTGGTGCGGCGCCAGTTCTTTTCAGCGGCGCGACAAGCGGTGATCGGTCAGCCGCCCGGGCCGGGGAAAAGCTGGTCGATCCGGCCCGATAGCCAATAGGCGGCGAGCCCGATCCATTCGCGGATCGCCATGGTCGTGGTCTGCAGCGAATCGGGTGCGTTGTCGCGAAACAGGCCAAAGCCTTCCTTGCCCGAGGTGCGATAGTCGACCGGCCACGGGACCGTGTGAAAGCCGGCCTTGTCGAACAGCGCCTTGGCGCGCGGCATGTGGAAGGCGGAGGTCACCAGCAGCCAGGTTTCGCCCGATTTCGGCGTTACCAGTTCCTTGGTTAAGACGGCATTCTCATAGGTGTTGCGGGATTTGCTCTCGAGCATCAGGCGATCGGCGTCGACGCCAAGCGCACCGAGCAGCCGCGGCGCGGTGGCCGCATCCCCCTCGCCATCGATGAACAGTTCACCGGTGCCGCCCGAGATAACCACTTTCGCCTCGGGAAAGCGCCGGGCAAGGATCGCCGCCTCGACCATGCGGTCGCCGCCGGAATTCAGCTCATAGCCGCCGCGCGCCAAGTTGATGGCGCCCTCGAAGCCGCCGCCGAGCACGACAATGCCGTCGACCTTCCGCGGCAGCGGCGGCTTTGGGAAGCGCTCTTCGAGCGGATTGAGCATCATGGCGCCAAGCGACGTCCAGGCCGACAGCGCCAGAATCAGGAAGGCGAACACACTGCCCGTCGCCGCCAATCGCCGGCGGCCGATCAGCGCCGCGAGCAAGCCGGCAAGCAGCAGGAAGATCGCCAGGTTGAGTGGTTGGACGAAGAACCAGAATACCTTGGAGAGATAGAAGAACATTGCCTGCCTATCTCCAGCTCAAATTGTGACGGCCGGTGAAGTGCTCGACCGCACTCGCTACCGCTTCCGCTTCGAGGCGGCTTAACTCCCTGCCGAAAACAAGGACGCCGTTCGCGTTGGTCAAGCTGATGACTTCCGACAGTCCCACTTGGTCCGTGGGATAGGTATGGTCGAGGATTTCGACCCTAAGATGCCCTTTCAAAGGCAGTGACCACCGATTTCGCAAGGAACCCCTCACCGAGCGCACGGCTGCAGTGTCGGTCAGCCGCAGGGTTTCCCTGCCGAACACCCGCCAGATGAAATCCTTGCCCAGGAAATAGGTGAAGAGGGCAATGACCGCCACGAAGGACAGCAGGCCGAGCGTGCCGCTGGTGAGCGTTGCGGACGACATATCCGTCAATCCCATGTAGCCGGTGTAGGCGACGATCGCGGCCCCGATCAGGACAAAGACTGTCCTGAAATCCGAGGTGCGTGGCGGGTTCGTGATCAGCAGTTCGTTTCCCGTCTCGACGATGGAAATGCGAGACGGAGGCGGCATGCTACCACCACTTCTCCGGCTGGAAGGTTCCCGCCGCCTGCTCGATGACGGCGGCTGTCTGGAACAGGGTTTCCTCGTCGAAGGGACGGCCAATCAGCTGCAGGCCGAGCGGCAGGCCCTTGGCATCGAGGCCGGCAGGCACGGCAATGCCCGGCAGTCCGGCCATGTTCACGGTCACCGTGAAAATGTCGTTGAGGTACATTTTGACCGGATCGGCGGCCATGTCCTCGTCAGCGATGCCGAAGGCGGCCGACGGCGTCGCCGGCGTCAGGATGACGTCGACGCCGTCGGCAAAAACCGTCTCGAAGTCGCGCTTGATCAAATTGCGCACCTTCTGCGCCTGCAGATAGTAGGCATCGTAATAACCTGCCGACAGCACATAGGTGCCGATCATGATGCGACGCTTGACCTCCCGACCGAACCCGGCGGCTCGGGTCTTTTCGTACATGTCGACAATGTCCTGGCCCGGCACGCGCAAGCCATAGCGGACGCCGTCATAGCGCGCCAGATTGGATGATGCTTCGGCAGGCGCTACGATATAATAAGCCGGCAAAGCATATTTGGTGTGCGGCAGCGAAATGTCGACGATCTCGGCGCCGGCATCCCTGAGCCAGGCAATGCCCTTCTGCCACAGCGCCTCGATCTCTTCCGGCATGCCGTCGACGCGGTATTCCCGGGGAATGCCGACCTTCATGCCCCTGATCGGTTTGCCGATCGCCGCCTCGTAATCCGGCACCGGCCGGTCGACGGAAGTGGTGTCCTTGGCGTCGACCGAGGCCATGGACTTCAGCATGATCGCGGCATCGCGCACGTCCCGGGCGATCGGGCCCGCCTGATCGAGCGACGAAGCGAAGGCGACGATGCCCCAGCGCGAGCAGCGGCCATAGGTCGGCTTGATGCCGACGGTGCCGGTGAAGGCGGCTGGCTGGCGGATCGAGCCGCCGGTGTCGGTGGCGGTGGCGCCGGCGCACAGGAAAGCCGAGACGGCGGAAGCCGAGCCCCCCGACGAGCCCCCCGGCACCAGTTGGGCATTGTCCAGCGTGCGCGCGGTCTTGGTGCCGCCGGCCGAAACGAAACCGCCATCGCCCTGATGCGTGGTCGGCATCACCACCGTGTCGAGGCGCGAACGCCGCCACGGATTGACGACAGGGCCGTAATAGGAGGTCTCGTTGGACGAGCCCATGGCGAACTCGTCCATGTTAAGCTTGCCCAGCATGACGGCGCCGTCTGCCCACAGATTGGCGGTGACGGTCGATTCGTAGCGCGGCTTGAAGCCGTCCAGCACATGGCTGCAGGCCTGGGTGTGGATACCTTCGGTGCCGAACAGGTCCTTGATGCCGAGCGGGATGCCTTCCAGCGCACCGCCCTGGCCCTTGGCGAGCCTGGCGTCGGAAGCTTTGGCCATATCGCGCGCCTTGTCGCCGGTGACGACGATGTAGGCATTGAGCACCGGATTGGCGCGCTCGATGGCACCGAGATAGGCCTCGGTGATTTCGACGGCCGAAATCTCCTTGGCGCGCAGCTTGGCGCGCGCCTGCGAAATTGTCAGATGGGTCAATCCGCTCATCAAAGGCTCTTTTCGTAAAACACCGACCACTCGGAATCGGGATAATCCAGCACCGGCCCGCAGCGCGAGAAGCCGGCGCGTTCGTAGACGGTCCAGGCGGCGGGATGGCGGTCGCCGGTTTCAAGCACCAGGCGCTTCAGCCCTTCGCTGCGCGCCAGCGTTTCGACATGCTCGACGATCTTGGCGCCGATCTTCCTGCCGCGATGCGAGGGCCGCGTGTACATGCGCTTGACCTCACCGACGCGGGCGTCATGGCGCTTCAGCGCGCCGCAACCGATGGCTTGCCCGTCGTCGCGGGCGATGAACACGGTGGTGTCGTCGCCAGCCATCTGCTCGACCGTCAGATGGTAGCAATGCTCCGGCGGCGTCAGTTCGAGCAGCGTCGCGTTGAGCTCCTCGACCAAAGCGCGGACATCGTCCTGCAGCGGCGTTTCGACGGCGATCTCGATTGCCATCGGCCAGCTACTCCACGACCTTCGGCACGAGGAAGAAATTCTCGTCAGTGGCCGGCGCGTTGGCGACGATATCGGCAGCCTTGTTGCCGTCGGTGACGATGTCTTGGCGCTTCTTCATCTCCATCGGCGTCACCGATGTCATCGGCTCGACGCCGGAGACATCGACCTCGTTCAGCTGCTCGACAAAGCCCAGAATGGCGTTCAGCTCGCCGGTCATGCGCTCGGCATCCTCCTCGCTCACCGCAATGCGGGCGAGACGCGCGACGCGCTTCACAGTTTGCAGATCAACGGACATGTCTTTAGCCTTTGGGAAAACCAGATGGCGCTATAGCGGCGTGGCGCGTGCCGCGCAACATCGATCGTGCTTGGGGATAGAGCCCGTTCATGCCAGGGCGGCATTTCAGCCTAGGGCAGCGATACACCCTCGCACAGATAATAGCTGCCGCCATTGCCGGCCTGCTCGCCTTCGTCGGCGGTCGGGCGCACCGAGACGATGTCGATTTGGGTCGCGTTCATCTGCGTGATCGACAGTATATCGGGAAAGAGAAAGCCCGGCTCCTGGCAGATGGCAGTGACCGCCCAGCTCGGCGAGCGCGTCGCCTTGGTGACCTGGACGAACTCGCAATTATACTCGACGCTTTGCAGGCCGTCCGCCGACAAGATGACATTGCCGGTGTCAATCAGCGTCTGCAGCGTGTCCTTTTTGGCTTGCGCGCAAAGCTCCTGGGTCTGGAGGTAAACGCCCTTGATGAAGTCCTCGGCGGCGGATGCGGGCGACGCAGCGACCAGCATCGAAACGCAAAGAGTCTCTCTCAAACCCATGGTTTAATTCCCCTTTGCGACAAGGGATCGTTTCAACGATCGCTCTATAGTGTGATCGTTTGGCCGATGGCTGGCAAGGCTACGTCGACACCTGATCCTTCGAGGCCGGCCACGAACTTCTCCGCCGTCGCGTCGATGATCGGGAAGGTGCCGAAGTGGCATGGCACGACGGTGTCGAAGTGGAAGAAGCGCCGGCAGGCCAGGGCCGCCACCGCGCCGCCCATGGTGAAGCGGTCGCCGACCGGCACGAGGCCGATCTTCGGCTCATGCAATTCCTCGATCAGCGCCATATCGGAGAAGATGTCGGTGTCGCCCATATGGTAGAGCGTCTTGTCCTCCGGGAAATGCAGGACCAGCCCGTTGGGATTGCCGAGGTAGACGTTCTGGCCGCCATCGAGCCCAAACGACGAGGAATGCAGTGCCTGCACGAATGTGGTGGTGAAGGCACCGCAATCGACGGTGCCGCCATGATTGCCGGGATTGATCTTCTTGCCGTCGACGCCCTTGCCGACCAGGTACATGCAGATCTCGTAATTGGCGACCAGCTGGGCGCCGCTCTTCTTCAGCACCTCCACCGCGCCGCTGACATGATCACTGTGGCCGTGGGTCAGAAGCACATGGGTGACGCCTTCCGCCGGCCCCTCCCAGCCGCTCGTCCATGATGGGTTGCCGACGAGATAGGGGTCGATCAGGATGTTCGCGCCTGATGTCTCGACGCGGAAGGCGGAATGTCCGTACCAGGTCAATTTCATCGATCGTGTTCCTCGATTTTGGTTGCGCCGGAAGATAGAACGCCGGCAGCAAAATTAAAGTGACATAGTGTGCTCGCGGTTCAAAAGAACGTGTCGCGCTCTTTGTGACGGCAAGTCTGGGTCACGGTTAGACTGGGTCACGGTAAAACTGGTTGGGGAAAGCCGTTGGGCATCATAGCAATCGAGGATCTGCCGGCACGGCTGGAGGGCGGCAGGACGCTGGCCGGGCTCGACCTCGGCGACAAGACGATCGGTGTCGCCGTTTCCGACCGCGGCCTGTCCTTCGCCCATCCGCGCGCGGTCATCCTGCGCAAAAAGTTTTCGCTGGATGCGGCAGCGCTGCTCGCCCAGCTGCAGAAGGACAATGTCGGCGCGTTTGTACTCGGTCTCCCCATCAACATGGACGGTTCGGAAGGTCCCCGCGCCCAGAAGTCGCGCGCCTTCGTGCGCAACATGGCAGGTATAACCGACCTGCCCTTCGTGCTGTGGGACGAGCGGCTGTCGACGGTGGCGGCGGAGCGGACGCTGATCGAGATGGATTTCTCGCGCCGAAAGCGCGCCGGCAAGATCGATTCGGCGGCTGCGGCCTTTATTCTGCAGGGAGTTCTGGACCGGCTCCAGTCGCTTGACCCACGCGATCGGACGGAACCGGATTCCCCGCCTGCCGCCTGACCCAGGCCATGATGTTGCGGCGGCGGCGAAACGCCCACAATGCCATCAGCAGGAAGCCGTCGAAGATGCAGGCCCTTGCCACCATGCCCGGAATGATCGCCGGATCGATGCCCAGCATCTGCCCGTAGAGCTGAAACACGAAATCATGCAGCTGCCGGCTGAGCATGACGTAGCCGAAATTGATGTCGTTGAGCGACAGGAAGAACCAGCCCCAGAACAGAGCGAGTGGCGCGGCCCACAATGCGAACAGCGTGCGCATCAGTGACCGTCCCTGCGGCTGGAGCCGCCTCTGCGACCGCTGGGACCAATGTCCGGACGGCCGGAAATGCGCGACAGCAAGGAGCCGTGCGCGGCACCCTTGGCCATGGCATGGGCGGTGGCGCGGCTCTCTGCCTCCCGAGAAACCATGACAGCGAAGACCGACCTCCGCTCGGCCAGCATGGCGACATAGGAGGCCAGAAGTGCCGCCAATTGCACGGCGACAACCAAAAACAGGCCGTTGATGCCTCGCGCTGCGCCGCCGATCAGGATGAGCGACAACACCGCGGATGCCGAAATGAAGGCGGTCCGCGCCACACTGTCGGCTCCGTCCGGGCTCGCTGCGGCGTTAACCAGGCTCTCGACGAAGACCCAGCAAAACAGCACCGCCACGACCAGCAAGGCGATGGCCAGCGGCGCCACGACGGCAGCATTGTCGAGATCGGCCAGACGAGTGTTTTCCACGACGACGCCGAGCACGCCCAGAGCGCCCGCAACGCCGCGGTTTCCATCGACACAGATGAACGCCAGCAGGGCGAAAACCAGCGCCCAGTGCAAGGCCAGAAAGGACGTCAAAATGTGCCGCATGGCATTCCTGCTTTGGTGACAAAGACAGTGGGGTCTGCGGCCTGCGGCTGCAACGGAAACCATTCGTTAAGGTTAACGGCTGTCCACAGGCAGGCAAATTCGTTCGAGGCCTGGCGGAAGGCCCTCAATTCACCGGCGGATAGAGCGTGTCGACGATCATGCGCGCATCGTGGCGCGAATCGAGCATGCCATAGGTGTTGCGCCACTGGCCGGCGAGCCGCGTCTCGACGAAGGCGTCCGCAATCCGCCCTGCCCCCAGCCGGCGCAATTCCGCAGCTGCCGCCGACAGCGCCAGCTGTTCGGTCAGCAGGCGGGCCGACCCCTCATCGGTGCCGGCGACCTGCATGGCCGCCTTGAGCACGCCAATGGTTCCGCGTCCGCCGGCGCCGAGATCGCGGTCGATGCCGGCCAGCACCTCCTCGAACAGGCCGGGCGCGCGGCCGAGCACGCGCAGCACGTCGAGCGCCATGACATTGCCTGAGCCCTCCCAGATCGCATTGACCGGGGCTTCGCGGTAGTAGCGGGCGAGCGGCGCTTCCTCGACATAGCCATTGCCGCCGAGGCACTCCATCGCCTCATAGAGCAGTGGCGGCGCGATCTTGCAGACCCAGTATTTGACCACCGGGGTCATGGCGCGGGCAAAAGCAGCCTCGCCGCGGTCGCCGGCAGCCTCGTCGAAGGAGCGCGCCAGTCGGAACGAGAGTGCCGTGGCGGCGGCGACATCGAGCGCCATGTCCGCCAGCACGCGCTGCATAAGCGGCTGTTCGATCAGCGTCGAGCCGGCCACCTGGCGGTGACGGGCGTGATGCACGGCCTCAGCCAGCCCCGCCCGCATGATTGCCGACGAGGCGACGGCGCAGTCGAGCCGGGTCAGCGTGACCATGTCCATGATCGTCTTTATGCCGGCGCCGGGCTCGCCGACCATCTCGCCGATGGCGTTGACGAACTCTACCTCCGATGAGGCGTTGGAGCGGTTGCCGAGCTTGTCCTTCAGCCGCTGAAAGCGGAAGCCGTTGCCGGAACCGTCGCCGAGGATGCGCGGGACGAGAAAGCAGGAAAGCCCTTCAGGCGCCTGTCCAAGCACGAGAAAAGCGTCCGACATCGGCGCCGACATGAACCATTTGTGGCCGGTGAGGCGATAAAAGCCGCTGCCGGCGCGTTCGGCCCGTGTGGTGTTGGCGCGCACGTCGGTGCCGCCCTGCTTTTCGGTCATGCCCATGCCGAGCGTCAGCCCGGCCTTGTCGACCGGCGGCTTCTGGCTCTGGTCGTATTTGCGCGTCGTCACGCGCGGCGCCCATTCGCGAAACAGCTTTGGGCTGGCCATCAGGGCGGCCAGCGAAGCGCTGGTCATGGTGATGGGGCAGAGATGCCCGGTCTCGAGTTCGGCGGTCAGGTAGAACCGCGCGGCGCGCACCTGATGGCGACGGCCGATCTCGCTATCGCCGTTTTCCCAGATCGAGGAATGCAGGCCGCCGGCAACCGAGCGGCGCATCAGCGCATGATAGGCCGGATGGAATTCGACGAGGTCGATGCGCCGGCCCTGACGGTCATGCGTGCGGAGCTTCGGCGTCTCGACATTGGCGAGGCGGGCCAGTTCCTGCGCCTCCTGCGTCAGGACGAACCGGCCAAGCCCGTCGAGGTCCTTGCGCACCGGATCGGAAAAACGCTCGGCAAGCTGGATCAGCAACGGATCGCCCCGCCAGGCGTTGCCGCCCGTCAGCGGCGGCGGCTGGTTGGTCACGTCGTCGGTCACGCCCAATCCTTCTGAAAGTAGAAGGGCCTTCTAACGCTAGAAAGGCACTTATCATCACAAGGCTTCGAATCCGAAGCAATCGGCTAGATATAGCCCAAGGCAGGCGGCGCGCGCGACGAAAATACCGGGGAGAAAGGCCGCAATGCCAAGCTGACGCTTGCGGCAAGGAATTCTCCCCCCTATAGCAGCGCCTTGAGATGACCGACGCTTCGTCCCTGCCGCTTTATCCTCACCGCCATCTTCTGGGCATCCGCGATCTTTCCCCCGGTGACATCGAGCTTCTGCTCGACCGGGCCGATCGCGCCGTCGCCATTTCGCGGCAGTCCGAAAAGAAGACCTCGACGCTGCGCGGCCGCACCCAGATCAACCTCTTCTACGAAGCCTCGACGCGCACGCAGTCGTCGTTCGAACTGGCCGGGAAACGGCTCGGCGCCGACGTCATGAACATGTCGGTGGCGAGCTCTTCGGTGAAGAAGGGCGAGACGCTGATCGACACGGCGATGACGCTGAACGCCATGCGCCCCGACATCCTGATCATCCGCCACCAGTCTGCGGGCGCCGCCGCCCTTTTGGCGCAGAAGGTCGGCTGCTCGGTGGTCAATGCCGGCGACGGCGCGCATGAACACCCAACGCAGGCGCTGCTCGACGCGCTGACCATCCGCCGCGCCAAGGGGCCGCTGTCGAAACTGATCGTAGCGATCTGCGGCGACATCCTGCATTCTCGCGTGGCGCGTTCCAACATCATGCTGTTGAACGCGCTTGGTGCGCAGGTGCGTGTGGTGGCGCCGTCGACCCTGCTGCCGTCCGGCATCGAGAAAATGGGCGTCATCGTCTCGCGCTCGATGGCAGAGGGCCTCAAGGGCGCGGACGTGGTGATGATGCTGCGCCTGCAGCGCGAGCGGATGGAAGGCGCCTTCGTGCCTTCGGTACGCGAATATTTCCGCTATTTCGGCCTCGATGCCGAAAAGCTGAAGGCCGCCAAGGACGGCGCGCTGGTGATGCATCCCGGTCCGATGAACCGCGGCGTCGAGATTGCGTCCGAAATCGCCGACGGTCCGCAAAGCGTCATCCAGGAACAGGTCGAGATGGGTGTCGCCGTGCGCATGGCGGTGATGGAAGCGCTGCTCGACCCGCGCCGCAACGAGGGCCGGAGCGCATGAGCACGACGGTCTTTGAGCGCGCCCGCATCGTCGACCCGTCACGCGGCTTCGACGAGGTCGGCACCGTGATCGTCGAGGGGAAAAAGATCGTTGCCGCCGGCAAGGCTGCCCTGAACCAGGGCCTGCCGGCGGGAGCCACCGTGGTCGACTGCGCCGGCAAGGCGATCATTCCCGGCCTGATCGACGCGCGCGTCTTCATCGGCGAACCGGGCGGCGAACATCGCGAGACCATCGCTTCGGCCAGCGTTGCGGCGGCGGCCGGCGGCGTCACCTCCGTCGTTATGATGCCCGACACCGACCCGGTGATCGACAATGTCGCGCTGGTCGAATTCGTGCTGCGCACCGCCCGGGACACGGCAAGCGTCAACATCTTTCCGGCGGCGGCGATCACCAAAGGCCTCGCCGGTCGCGAGATGACCGAATTCGGCCTGTTGCGCGAGGCCGGTGCGGTCGCCTTCACCGATGGGCGGCACACAATATCCAGCGCACTGGTGATGCGCCGGGCGCTGACCTATGCCCGCGATTTCGGCGGCGTCATCGCACATGAGACACAGGATGGCGACCTCGCTTCGGCAGGCGTGATGAATGAAGGCCTGTATGCCAGCTGGCTCGGCCTTGCCGGCATTCCGCGCGAGGCCGAGTCCATCCCGCTGGAGCGCGACCTGGCGCTGGCACGGCTGACGCGCGGCGCCTACCACGCGGCCAAGATCTCGACGGCGATGGCAGCGCAAGCGATGACGCGCGCGAAAGCCGACAAGGCCAATGTCACGGCGGGCGTGGCGATCCACAATCTGTCGCTGAACGAGAACGATGTCGGGGAATACCGCACCTTCTTCCGGCTGACGCCGCCTTTGCGCGCCGAGGAAGACCGGCTGGCCATGATCGAGGCGGTCAAGGACGGCACGATCGACATCATCGTCTCCTCGCACGACCCTCAGGATGTCGACACCAAGCGCCTGCCCTTCGCCGATGCAGCTGCCGGCGCGATCGGGTTGGAGACGCTGCTTGGAGCAGCGCTTCGGCTCTACCACAATGGCGACGTGCCGCTACTTCGGCTGGTCGAAACACTGTCCACTGCACCAGCAAGGCTGTTCGGCCTGCCGGGCGGCACGCTGAAGCCGGGAGCGCCGGCCGATCTTGCGCTGATCGACCTTGAAGAACCCTGGATCGTGAGTGAAAGCGGCATCCGCTCGCGCTCGAAAAACACCTGCTTCGAAGGTGCGCGGCTGCAAGGCATGGTCTTGCAAACGCTGGTGGCGGGCCGCACAGTGTTTTCGAGCTAGAGCGATCGCGCCACGTCGCAGACCGACATGTTGCTGGGGAAATGCGGGGGCAAACAATGAGTTATAACGTTATCCTGGCATTGCTGTTCGGCTATCTCCTCGGCTCGATTCCCTTCGGCCTCTTGATCACCCGCGCGGCCGGCCTCGGCGATGTGCGCAAAATCGGCTCCGGCAATATCGGCGCCACCAACGTTCTGCGCACCGGCAACAAGGGCCTCGCCGCCGCGACGCTGGTGCTCGACGCGTTGAAGGGTACGGCGGCGGTGATGATCGCGCGCCATTTTGGACACGACTACGGACTGTGGGCCGGCCTTGGACTCTGGGCGGGCCTTGGCGCCTTCCTTGGCCATCTGTTTCCGGTCTGGCTCGGTTTCAAGGGCGGCAAGGGCGTGGCGACCTATCTCGGCGTGCTGATCGCGCTCGGCTGGCATGTGGCGCTGATTTTTATCGTCGTCTGGCTGGCGATGGCTTTTCTGTTTCGCTATTCCTCGCTGGCAGCGCTGACGGCGGCGGTCATCGTGCCGATCGCGCTTTATTTCTGGAGCACACCTGAGACCGCCGGGCTGTTCCTGGTGATGAGCCTGATCGTCATCTTCAAACATCGCGCCAACATTTCGCGCCTTCTTGCCGGCACCGAAGGCAAGATCGGAGCCAAGGGTTGAGCAAGCCCGCCGCCGGGCCGCGCCTCAGCGACCGGCAGCGGCTGAGCTGGCTGCGGCTGATCCGCACACAAAATGTCGGCCCGGCCTCGTTTCGCGAATTGATCAACCGCTTTGGTTCGGCGGAGGCGGCGTTGGAGATGCTGCCCGAGCTGATGATTTCGGGCGGAGCCAAAAGGATCATGCGCATTCCTTCCGTGGAGGAAGCCGAAGCGGAACTCGACGCAGCCAGTGAAAACGGCGCCCGCTTCGTCGGCATCGGCGAGGCCGACTACCCGCCGATGCTGAAAAACATGGACAATCCGCCGCCGCTGATTGCCGTGAAGGGCGAGGCAGCCGTCTTTCGCCTGCCGGCGGTGGCCATCGTCGGCGCCCGCAACGCGTCGCTCGCCGGCATCAAGATGGCGCGCATGCTGGCAGCGGATCTTGGCCGCGACGGCTACGTCATCGTTTCCGGCCTGGCGCGCGGCATCGACACGGCAGCACACCAGGGCAGTCTCTCGACTGGTACAGTGGGTGTGCTGGCCGGTGGGCTCGATGTCCCCTACCCGCCCGAAAATATCGGCTTGTGCGACGACATTGCCGAGCGTGGCGGCGCCGTTATTTCGGAAATGCCGTTCGGCTGGCAGCCGCGGGCGCAGGATTTTCCGCGCCGCAACCGGCTTGTCGCGGGCGCCGCCCTCGGACTGGTGGTGATCGAAGCGGCGCAACGCTCCGGCTCGCTGATCAGCGCGCGCCTGGCCGGCGAGATGGGCCGGCTGGTCTTTGCCGTGCCGGGTTCGCCGCTCGATCCGCGCTGCGCCGGCTCCAACGGCCTGCTCAAGGACGGCGCCACCCTGGTCACCGAGGCGGCCGATGTTTCCGGTGCGATCGCACCCTTGGCGGGCACGCGAACGCGAAGCATTGCGCCGCCAGAAAAGGCACCCGATTTTTCGGCAACTCCCCCGCCCGGTGAGGACGAACGCAGCGGCGTGCTCGAAGTGCTAGGCCCAACGCCGGTGGGCGTGGACGAGATCATCCGCCACACCGGCCTCAACGCCGCGCAAGTCTCCATGGTGCTGCTGGAACTCGACCTTGCCGGCCGCATCGAGCGCCATGCCGGCGGCAATGTCTCACTGGTTTCGTGAAAGCCTGAGACTTAGTTTGCGGCCGCAAATACCGCAGCACTTTCAGACATGAGGCGCCGCGCGGCGGGTTGGACATTATCCCTGTATGTAATGCATTGGCGGTAGCGGCCATCGGCAACGCGCTGTTTACCAATGCGCTCCCACTCCGGTGTCCAGGAGGAATTCCAGTCAAAATCCTGGGACATCAGATTTTCCCTGTCGAAGCATTGCGGATCCCTCTCGAGTATCCGACGCGCTTCATCGCCGAGGGGACTATAGTTTTCAACAGCGGCTATCTTCCGCGCCCGCGCGGCCGGGGAAAGCTGAATTGCCGATTCGACACGTCCCGCCACATTTGGAACCGCAGCGGAACAAAGCTGTTTGCCGACCTGTGCCGTCTTTCGCAGTCCTCGGCAGAGGGCCTGGCCAAACGCAAAGGCAAGATCATGTATGGGATTATAGCCGTCGACCGCATCCGATACGATCTGGACACTCTTTGCGGTCGTTAGATCGGCGCGCACTCTCGAAAACACGTCGATCAGGAAATCATGGTTCCCGGCCAGCAGCGCTTCGTACCAGGCGCCATCCGGAATTTCCCCAAACACCGCGCCGCGTGTCGCGCCCGCAGCTTCGACCAGATCGCGCGAATAGCGGGTTCGCGATGTTTCCTTGCCGCCTGATCCGTCGGTCAGAAGATAGACCCTTGGTTTGGCGATCTCGAGCCAATGGTGGATCCTGAGTTCGTGCCCGGGGTGAGCGAGGATCAGCACGTTTTCCAGTTTTTCTCCTGACTTTTCAGGCAACAATGGCTCCAATCCAGTTTCTGGTCCGATCGAGCCGAATGGCCTGGGGACAAATTCAGGCGCAAACCTTGGCCGCGACAATGCTGACGAAGCTTGTTTGGTCAGCGGCTTCAACTTAAGACGCTGCCAGAAACTCATGCGCCTTTCTCTCTCATATCAGATGTAGTGCGCAAGCAAGGAATCGCCCGTTGCGAATTCTTATCACCAATCTCTCCCTGTCGCGAAACAGCGGATCGGAAGCGGTCGTCGAACTGTTGGCCGACGGGCTTCGCGGCGCCGGCCATCAGACCATGCTGCTGGCTCCCACTCTGGGCGACATAGCCGATAGAATGCGTCGGCGCGGGCATCATGTCGTCGATCGGATTGCCGAGATCGTCGAAAGGCCCGATGTCATTCACGCCCAGCATCTGACGCCCTGCCTAACTGCGCTCGCCAGGTTTCCCGACGTGCCAGCGGTATTTTCCTGTCACAGCGCCTTCTTTGAAGTCGAAGCGCCGATGCTGCATCCCCAGATACGCCATTGGATTGCGGTCGACGAGGCGTGCCGAGCCAAATGCCTGTCGAGGGGCATACCGGCCGACCAGATGAGCCTTGTCTACAACGCGGTCGATCTCAATCGCTTCAAACAGCGCCCACCGCTGCCCGCCAGACCCGCGCGAGGCCTGCTGCTGACCAAGAATTTCGAGCACCAGGCGGCGGTTCGTGAGGCCTGTGCGAGAAGTGGCATCCAGCTGGATGAGCTAGGTCCAGCCACCGGGCGGTTTTCGCAGCAGCTGGAACAGGATCTGCTTGGTTACGACATCGTGTTCGCAACCGCCCGGATGGCCATCGAGGCAGCTGCGGTCGGCTGTTCCGTCGTGGTTTGCGACGCGCGCGGTTTTGCGGGATTGCTCAGCAGCGCAAACATGGAGGCATGGCGTCGCTTCAATCTGGGCGTTGGGCTTTTGACCAAGCCGACCACGGTCGAAAATCTTCTGGGCGCGATATCCGGTTTCGATGCGAACGATGCCGCGGCGGTGTCCACCTATTTTCGGAAGGCGGCCGGCGACGCGTATTTTGTCGAGGAACATGTGCGCATCTATGATCAGGTGCTGCGATCCGACAGGGGGCTGAATCCCGATGAGCGCGCGCTTGCGACCGCCGTGTGGATCGAAGAGATCGGGGTCTCGCATCCACGCCGAAGATGGTTTCACATCGTGAAAGAATTGCACGGCTGGCCGGATGCGCCCGAATTGGCGACGCTTCTGGCTCAGTCCCACGCAAACTCGCGAGTTTTGGAGAAGCTTGGCGAACAGATCGCCAGAACCCAGCAGCTTGTTCTGGACGAGGCTGTCTCGCGCGCCGCCGCGCTGGGCGACAACCCGGCTGTGCTGAGCCGGGTGGAGGAACAGCTTTCGAACCTTTCAAATTTTGTGGACGAGATAAAGCGGCTGTACAACGGTATGATCCCCCTGTTCATCAGAAAGCTTCTCCTTCGGGCGCGTAAAGGGGTCGGACATTGACAGGGCTCGACGGCTTGGACCGCGATAAATTGAGTGGCTACAGCATCTGCACCTCGCCACGATCCGGCAGCAATTTCCTGTGCCAGCATCTGAGCGGCACGGGCCTGCTCGGACATCCGCTGGAATATTTCAATTGGGGCGGGCGGCGCTATTTCGATGACCCGGACTACCCCAAGGATATCGCCGGCCAGGTCTGGAAAATCCTTACCATGGGCGCCACTCCCAACGGCATCTACGGCTTGAAGTTATTTGCCCACCAGCACGACTGGATTTCGGGCGAGGTGAACTGGGTCGATGCCCTTCCCAATCTTCGCTTCGTGCTGCTCACCAGACGCGACTTGCTTGGCCAAGCGATTTCCTGGGCACGCGCGCTGCAGACAGGACAATACCGATCGAGCCAACCGATGGCACAGAAGCCGGTCTTCGACGCTGGACTGATCCAGAGCCAGCTCAACGCCCTTGCTCGTGAACGAGCCCGCTGGGAGATGTTCTTTGCGCGCACCGGTATCGAGCCCTTGCGGTTCGAATACGAGACAATGATCGAGGACCCTCGCCACGCCGTCAGTCAGGTCGCCGAGCTGATGGGCCTGAAGCCGCCCTCCAAGCTGGACCCCGGCAACGTGACCGTTGAGCTGCAAAGGGATGCATCAAACCTCGAATGGGCAGACCGCTTCCGGGCAGAGCGCGGCGACCCGAACATCCTGGACTTGATCTAGCTCCGCAGAATTCGTCTTCGGGCTGTCTGGAGCGCCGCTGAGCGGGTAGCAAAAGTAGCCATTTACTCTTCGCCATCCCGTCTGTATCACCGCCCCAGACCGCGTGGGGCGCCACGCCATCCAGCCGGGGGGCAGATGTCGACACCGTTCAATGCATTTACTTTGGTTGAGTTTCTCGCCTTTGCAGGGTTGAGCTTCCTTTATGTCCGGGCAGACGATTCGTTATCCCCCAGGGGCAAGACCGAATACACCATCATCGCAGGGATACTGTTTGCGATCCTGGTCGCGGTAAGAGCCCCGGCGTTGCTTACTTTCTATAGGGTTTGGGCTGAAATTGGCCCTCTGTACTTCGGCTATGCCTATGCGAACGGTCCGTTAGCCGCTCTGTTCAACCCGGCAAGCAATTACTACGATCTAGCGGCAAACCTATCTTCAGCCGTTGCGGTGTCGGCCGGACTTCAGTGGTGGCCGGTCGTTGACACCGGCTCCGGTCTTCTGGTGGCTTTGCTGTTTCCATTTGTTGTCGCCGGCACAACGCAATCGATATCGTGGCGAACCGGAATCCTGTTGGCGGTTGCGACCGCGCTCTATTGCGTCACCGCATCGGAAACATTCGGAACGGCACTGCACATCAAAGGCTGGGGACCTGTTTATGCCGCGCTTGTTTTTGGGTCGTTGGCGTTCAAACAGCCGCTCAATCGCGTTCATATCGGTCTTCTTCTAGTGCTGCCGTTCACAGGAACCCCCGCAGCTTTCGCACTTATCATATGGGCGGCTGCCGGCTTTGTGCTACGGCAGCCTTATCTTGTCCGACCTCTGGTTTGGTCTATTCCTGGATTGGCGACGCAGATCGGCTGCGCACTGTTGCCGGCAACGAATACCGGCTTGGCCGTACGGCCGTTCACGTTCCTCGGTTTTGCAAGCTTGCCAGACCTGTTCCTGCTCAAGGTGGGTGGTGCGATCCTTTGGCCGGCCTTGTTTTTCAGCAACTTGACACCGGGTACGCTTGAACTGATAGCAGCTGCCATCGTGTTCCTTGGCGTGCTTGGAGCTGCAGTTTTCCTCGCCCGCCGCCAGCCCATCCTGCTGCTCGTCCCGATCGTTGCGCTGCAATTTTCGGCTACTGCGATTCTCGCCGTCGGAGGTGCCGAGTCACTGCTCCAATCAGGATCTGGCTTCAGGTATTACTTCGCGCCAGTTGCAACACTTCTGATCGTTCTGGCGATTTGGGCGTCTTCGTGGAGGTTGGTTACAAGGGTCGCGGCGGTTGCTATTTGCCTATGCGCGGTCCTCGCAAATCGAGACTACAACGCCATGGTCGACGGCTTGTTCTTCACACCGTCCCACACCAGTTGGTCCTCGCAAGCAACGACCCATCTCACGTCACCGTCGCAAACGCTTGTAAATTACCCCGGAGCAGGCGGAGTGCAGCTACCAGACTGTGGAGAATACCACTGCTAACAAGCACATCAGGTTGTTTCGGAATTGTGCCTATACATGACGAACCTGCCGACCAACGTCGCGCCTGCAATAACGCCTCCCGCCAGCATCAGCAAAAAAACCTGGTGAAACTCAGGCGATTCGAGAGACGCCGCATTGCCGAGCAATGAACCGACATAGACATAACCAAAAAGGGCGGGAAGCGACGCTGCGGTTCCTATCACGTAGTCGGCGAGGCGAATTCCACTCGCGCCCAGCGCAATGCTTGTGGCGGCAAAGGGAACGACCGGTGACAGGCGGATCAGAAAAACCGATCGCCAGCCGTCAGCGGCAAGGAACTGTTTGACCTTGTCGAGGCCGCCAACAATTTTCGTGTTGGTAAAAGGAACGTTTTGGAGACCCTTTCGGCCTACGTAGTAGCCGACGATGCCGCCGGCCAAAGTCCCGACGAGCGCCATTGCCGATCCACCGGCGAATCCGTAAACCGCTCCGCCTGCGATCCCGAGCAGGGACGCCGGCAATATGCCGGTGGCGGCCACTAGAAACTGCATCACGACCAGCGCAACGAAACCAAACAGCCCTGTCTGCTGAACGCTCGCTTTGGCGATCCGCAAGATATCGTCGAGATAGCCCGACAGCGCCGCGGGGACGAGAACCATCGCAAGGCCCGCCACACCGAGGGCCATTCGTGTCCGACGCCTCATCAGATATTGCTCCCGACGAATAACGGATCTTGTCGAATGCCCAGTTTGCTGAGGCGAAACTTCGCCGCGGTTTTCAAGACACCCAAGCCATAGACGACGCTACGCCGAAAGTTGATCGACGACGCCTCCGGGAAGTATCTCGTCGGACAGGACATCTCGCCACCACGCAGGCCGAGATAGACGGCCTGGCAGACCATCTCATTGTCGAACACAAAGTCGTCCGAGCACCGGTGATAAGGAATCTCGGTCAACGCTTTCCGGCTCCAGCACCGAAAGCCAGTGTGAAACTCCGACATTTTCTGGCCGATCAGAATGTTTTGAACCAGGGTCAGAAAGCGATTGGAGATATATTTATAGACCGGCATGCCGCCGCGCAGGGCACCCTTGCCCAAGATGCGCGAACCAAAGACGTAATCATACTCGCCAGAGGCGACCATCGAGGCAATGGCCGGCACCAACCTGGGCGAATATTGATAATCGGGATGAAGCATCACGACGATATCGGCATCGCGCTGCAGCGCCGCATCGTAACAAGTCTTCTGATTGCCACCGTAGCCCTTGTTGATCGAATGCTCGATTGTGTGAATGCCGAGCTGTCGCGAAATGCCGACAGTATCGTCCTTCGAGAGATCGTCCGTGAGAATAACGTCGTCGATCAATTGCATCGGCAAGGCGAAGTAGGTCTTCTCCAGTGTAGCCGACGCATTATAGGCGGGCATGATCACCGCCACACGCAATCCATCAATCATTTCTACGCTAACGCCCCGATGTTGCGTTTCCATTGCCGGAAAAGGTCCTATAGCGCAAGCCGGCCTAGCATTTCCCGATCCACGTGCGGCAAAAACGCCACGCAATGTTTCCGTCCGCACCAAACGACGCCGGAACGAGAGACCGTGGTGGTCGAGGTCCCCGTTGAGGTCCCGGTTTATGTCGAGCCGCCAATCCAGTCGACGGCAGAACTCGCGCGCCTGCAGGCAAAGCGGGTCCGGCGCAAGGCGCTTTCCCTGGTCGGGTTGTCCTAAAGTTAGCCGATCAAGCAAACTGGGGCCGTCGGTTGCCGGGCAACGACGGCGCGCAGTCAGATCCATTCCAGATTGATGTTTCGGATGTTTCCTGCGCGATGCGCTGGCGAATGCGCTCCACCCGACGCGCTATGTCTGGCGACACCCGGTCGTGCGTTTCAACCAGAATGGCGCCGATAGCATCTTGCAGCCCAGCTTCGAGGATGGCTTCCAGGCATTCGGCTTCGCTGCCCTCAATGTCCATCTTCATGCCGGTACAGATGCCACCGCAGGGTATTTTCCAGGCGGCTCTCGGAAAAGCACTCCGCCATTCCAGGGATCTCCGTTGCACTGACGATCACGCTCGCGATGGCATACTCGACAGCTGACGAAAACCGGGCTCGACAGTCTGCGCATCAGTCAGCGGAACAGATACTTCGATACCTCCGGATTGCCACGGCGCCACATCACATTGTCCAGAAAATAATGGTGCACATTGATGAAGATGAGCACGATGAAGAAGAACAGCGATGACCCCAGCACTTGCCTGTCATAGGGAATCAAAGCCGTCAGGGCGGATGGGATCAGCCAGAAGCCGAGATAGCCAAGGGCCGTGCCGCCGACGATGAAGCCGAGGAGCCGAAACCTGTAGAGGGGGCCAAGAAAGGACAGGATTTTCGGCTGCGGATCGCCTTCGGCATCGGAACTGTCTCGCTCGACGTTCGTCTGGTAGCGCCAGACCACGGCGAGATACTGCAGCGAGTGGAGCGCGGGCACGATCAGCAGCCAAAGCGGGTTTACGCGCGCAATCAGGATCCAGAGATAGAGCGACGCGACATAGGCCACCAAACCGTTATAGGGCAGGCCGCCACCGTTCTTCCGCCAGCGATTGACCAGCATCAAGAGCGTGGCCGCCGTCGACGCAACGGCCGCCAGCACGCCGATGTCGGTAATCCAGGAAGGGGCCGCGAATGTGTAATAGTCCAGGCCATAATATTTGCCCTGGGTGACCGCCGTATTCGTCTGCAGCCATGCCAGGATCCACACGGCATAGGAGTTGACCAGCAGCACCTTCTTGTCGCGGTCGTCGAAGAATTTGCGCTTCAGCACCGCATCCACCATCAGCATGCCGTAGCCCTGCTTGACGTAGTGCCAACCGACAAAAAAGAACATGGCGTTGGTGGCATAGCCGAGCAGGCGCGTGTTCGCCGCCGCGGCGCCATAGGCGAAGAACCCGGCCATGGCGAGGGGCACGACAATGCCCGCGAAGATGTAGCGAAGCTGCAGGCTCCTGTCGTAGCCGTCGCCCGTCACCTTGCGCCCGAAATTGCGGTAGAAGAGCTGGTAGGAGTGGGCGAAGTGGGGATAGTTCACGAGATAGGCCACGAAGACCATCGTTGCGGCCACCGGACCTTCATATTCGAGCGGAACGAGAAACAGCACCGGCAGGATGAGAAAGGCGCTGCCGCCCAGCATGAGGAAATCGGCGACCGGGCCGAAGAGGTATTTTTGAGCGGTCGCCGTCTTAGGGGCTACAGCATCCGCCGAAAGCTGAAGTGTCATGTCAGAACCTCCCCTGGGAAAGGCTGAGTTTAGCCATCGACTGGGATGGGGACAAGGTTGGAGCTGCCGCTCCGCGCCCGAACACTGGACCATCCTGCTGTTTCGCCAATGGTACTCGATCCGCCATGGGCTTCGAACCTGCGAAGGCCCTCCGCTGTTAAAAAGCGCACCACCCCAATTTACGACTAACATGTTAGTGTGCTAGCACGGCATACACACCTACTTCGGAGACCTTCCGGTGACATCACGCTTTGGCCTTTCGGCCGCTCTCGCCACGCCTTTCGATGCCCGCGGGCAGATCGCCACTGCCCCCATGATCGCTCAGGCCGAAAGTTGCCTGGCGCAGGGTTGCGGCAGCGTGACGCTTTTCGGCACCACAGGGGAAGGCGCATCGGTGGGCACGACGGAGCGGCGGTCGGTGACCGAAGCCATGCTGGCTGCTGGAATCTTGCCGCATCAACTCGTTGCCGGCGTGCTGGTCGACGCCGCCGAAGACGCCGCCGAACAGGCACAGCATGCCTTGCAGCGAGGCGCCCGAAACATTCTGCTGGCCCCGCCGAGCTACTTCAAGAATGTCGGCGAGGACGGCCTTTTCGGCTGGTTCTCCGCCGTCTTTGCCGCGCTCGGCCCCCTCGCCCGTGACGTGCTGCTCTACAACATCCCTTCGGTTACCATGGTGCAGCTTTCGCTTGGCCTGATCGGCCGATTGCGCACTGCTTTTCCCGACGTGGTCGCCGGGGTGAAAGATTCCGGTGGAAATTGGAGCTACAGCGAGGCGCTGGTTGCCGCCCATGGCGATCTGGTGATCCTGATCGGCGATGAAAGGCACCTGGCGCGTGCGGTGCGACTGGGTGCTCAAGGCGCAATCTCGGGCATGGCCAATTTCGTCCCGGGCGAAATCCGCGCCATGGCCGAGGACGGGCGCGACGATCCTCGCGTCGAGAGTTTTGTGCTCGAATTGCTCAAATATCCGGTCACCCCGGCGGTAAAGGTGATGGTGGCGCGTAAGACCGGCGACGAGCGCTGGCTGGCGGTCCGTCCGCCGCTGGAGCCGATCGCGTTGCAAGGGCAGCAGCAGCTTGCCTCAGCCTATGACAGCTTGTTTGCCAGGGAACCGGCCTGACCGGCAAAGGGAAGCGCGCCGAAATGGAAGACGGCAACGAACCGACCACCCTCAGGGAGAAGGCCTATGCCAGCTTCACGCGGCATTTGCTGGCGCGCGACTTCAAGCCAGGCCAGTTCGTGTCGCAGCGTGAGCTGGTTGCCTTCACCGGACTGCCGCTCGGCGCCATTCGCGAGATCGTGCCGCGTCTCGAGGCGGAAGGACTGCTGACGACCATTCCGCAGCGCGGCATGCAGATCGCCCATATAGACATCAGCCTGATCCGCGAGGCCTTTCAGTTCCGCCTGTTCATGGAGCGTGAAGCGGTGGCGCTGTTTACGGTCAGCGCCTCCGATGCCGAGCTTGCCCGCTTGCGGCGCGAGCATGAGGACATGCTTGCCCGGGCGCTGGAGCAGACCCCGACGCCGGAGATGGAGGCCAAGGCGCAGACCATCGACTGGGCCATGCACGACACGTTCATCGATGCGCTGGGCAACGAGATCATCGCCAAGGCCTATCTGGTCAATTCGGTGAAGATCCGCCTGATCCACCAGGAACGGTTCCGTATCGACGGGCGCGTCGTGCCGGTCATGCGCGAGCACCTGGCGGTGATCGATGCGATGCAGAGCCGCGACCCTGGCAAGGCTGTCGAGGCCATTAGCCAGCATATCGATAAGGCGCGCCGGCTGGCGCTGCAAATCTGAGGAAGCATGAGCCGCGCCGCGGTCGCTGCGGCGCAATCGACAACGACAACAACCGGGAGGAAGAAAATGTCGTCCAATCTGTTCAACCCAACCAGGAGGCAACTCCTCCAGGGAACCGCCGCCCTTGCCGCCGCCGGCTTTGCCGGTGTTCGCCCAAGCTTTGCCGCCGGCGTCGACTGGAAGCGCTTTGCGGGAACGACGCTTGACGTCAATCTGGTGAAAAGCCCGCGCAGCGACACGCTGATAAAATATATCGCCGAGTTCGAGGAACTGACCGGGATCAAGGTCAATGCCGAAGCGACGCCGGAACAGCAGCAGCGCCAGAAGACGGTGATCGAACTCAGCTCCGGCAAGCCGAGCTTCGATGTCGTGCATCTGAGCTACCACGTGCAGAAGCGGCAGTTCGAAAAGGGCGGCTGGCTGGCCGACATATCAGGCTATCTCGCTGACTCGACCCTGACCGATCCTGCGCTGGTGGAAACCGATTTCGCCGATGCCGGCATGCTGTTTGCCAAGGACGGCCAGGGCGTGCTGCGCTCGCTGCCGTTCTCAGTCGACTACTGGATCGTCTACTGGAACAAGGAATTGTTCGAGGCCAAGGGCCTCAAATACCCTGAAACCTTCGAGCAATTGGTGGCGGCCGCCGAAGCGCTGACCGACCCGTCGACCAACACCTACGGCTTTGTCGCCCGCGGCCTGAAAAACGCCAACACGCCGGTATGGACGTCGCTGATGCTCGGCTACGACATGACGCCGCTCGATGATAAGGGCAAGCTGCGCACGACCTCGCCCGAGGCGGTCGAGGCCGCCAGCCTCTACCAGCGGCTGATGACCAAGTCGGCGCCTCCAGGCGTCACCGGATTCAACTGGGCCGAAGCCCAGTCCGCCTTCCTGCAAGGCAAGATCGGCATGTGGTTCGATGGCGTCGGCTTTGCCCCGCCGATGGAAAACCCGGAAAAGTCGCGTGTGGTCGGCAAGGTCGGCTACGGCGTCATGCCCAAAGGGCCCAAGGCGCATGCCGCCGGCACCTTTGGCGACGGCCTCGGCGTGACGGCCGCCAGCGAGAAGAAGGAGGCCGCCTATCTCTTCTGCCAGTGGGCGATTTCGCCTGCCATGGGCACGCGCCTGCTGCAGGCGGGTGCCGGCGTGCCGTTCCGCAAGTCGGTGCTGGAAGATCCCAAGGTGCGCGAAGGCGTCACCATGCCGGCGAGCTGGCTCGATGCCGTGGTCGGCTCGGGCAATGTCAGCCGGCTGTCGCTGCCGGTCATCATTCCGGTCACCGAGTTCCGCGATATCTATGGCGTGGCGCTGACCAATCTGATCGCCGGCGCCGATCCGGCGGAGGAACTGAAGAAGGCCACCGAGCAGTTCCAGCCGGTGCTCGACCGGAGCGAGCAAGGCTGATGTCCGCCATCACCCCAGAACGCACCGGGGTGACGACGCAAGCCATCGAAGGGGGGCAGACCATCCGTCTGGCTCCCAACTACTGGCCTTTCGTCGTCCCGGCGCTCGTCATCGTCGGCGCCGTGATCGTCTTTCCCTGGGCCTTCACACTGTGGATGAGCGTCAACCGCTGGACCCTCGGCCAGGCGCGAAGCTTTGCCGGGATGGAAAACTATCTGCGGCTGGCAGCCGACCAACGCTTCTGGGAATCGCTTTTCCATACGCTGACCTACACGGCGCTTTCGGTCGCGGCGCCGATGTTCCTTGGCACTGTCGCGGCGCTGATCTTCGACGCCAAATTTCCGCTGCGCGGCCTGTTGCGCGGCGTCTTCGTCATGCCGATGATGGCAACGCCAGTCGCCGTGGCGCTGGTCTGGACGATGATGTTCCATCCCCAGCTTGGCGTGCTCAACTATCTGTTGTCGCTGGTCGGCATTCCGGCGCAGGAATGGATCTTTAACGCCAGGACGGTCATCCCGTCCCTGGTTGCGGTCGAGACCTGGCAGTGGACGCCGCTGGTGATGCTGATCGTGCTGGGCGGCTTGGCCTCCGTGCCGCGCGAGCCCTTCGAGAGCGCCGAGATCGACGGCGCCAACGCCTGGCAGCAGTTCCGCTATCTCACCTTGCCGATGATCGCGCCGTTCCTGATGATCGCCATGATCATCCGCACCATCGATGCGCTGAAGAGTTTTGACATCATCTACGCGATGACCCAGGGCGGACCGGGCACGGCCTCGGAAACCATCAACATCTATCTCTACAACACCGCCTTCTCCTACTACGACATCGGCTATGGCTCGGCCATGGCCGTGGTGTTCTTCATCGTCATCGTCGCGCTGTCCTTCATCCTGCTGATGCTGCGCCAGCGCTCCCAATGGATCGGGGTGGAGGGCAAATAGATGAGTTCACGGCTGCTCAACCGGATCGGGCTGTTTTTCGCGGCTCTGGTCTTCGTCTCGCCGGCGATCCTGTTCTTCCTCTGGATGATCTCGCTGTCGCTGAAGTTCGAGATCGACAACGGTGCCTACCCGCCGATCCTGATCCCGGAACATCTCGCCTGGTCGAACTATGTGAAGGTATTCGAGGAGAACAATTTCCTGCTCTATTTCTGGAATTCGGTTCTGGTGACGGGCACGGCAACGTTGCTGGCGCTGCTGATCGGCGTGCCGGCGGGCTATGGCATCGCGCGGCTCAAGGCCGAACGCTCGGCGGTGGTCATCATGATCGCCCGCATGACGCCGGGGCTTTCGTATCTCATTCCGCTGTTCCTGCTGTTCCAGTGGGTCGGCATTCTCGGCACGCTGTGGCCGCAGATCATTATCCATCTGGTGGTGACGGTGCCGATCGTGGTCTGGGTGATGATCGGCTATTTCGAGACCACGCCGATGGAGCTGGAAGAAGCGGCCAACATCGATGGCGCCAGTTCCTGGCAGGTGTTCCGGCTGGTCGCCTTGCCCATCGCCAAGCCGGGCATTGTCGTCGCCTTCATCCTGTCGATCATCTTCTCATGGAACAATTTCGTCTTCGGCATTGTGCTCGCCAGCCGCGAGACTCGCACGCTGCCGGTCGCCGTCTACAACATGCTTTCCTACGAGCAGGTGAGCTGGGGTCCGCTCGCCGCTGCGGCACTTGTGGTGACGCTGCCGGTGCTGGTGCTGACCCTGTTCGCGCAAAGGCAGATCGTCGCGGGGCTGACCGCAGGCGCCGTCAAGGGCGGCTGAGGCACGGCCCCGACATCACGCATTTCCGGGAGAAATCCAATGGCATCGGTAACAATCAACAACGTTCAGAAGGCTTTCGGAGCCGCCAAGATCATCCACGATGTCAGCGTCGACATCGCCGATGGCGAATTCGTCATCCTGGTCGGGCCGTCGGGCTGCGGAAAGTCGACGCTGCTGCGCATGATTGCCGGACTGGAAACGATCTCGGGCGGCAGGATCGCCATTGGCGATCGCGTCGTCAATAATCTCAGGGCGCGCGACCGCAACATCGCCATGGTGTTCCAGAACTACGCGCTCTATCCGCATATGACGGTGGCCGACAATATGGGCTTTGCCCTGAAGATCAAGAAAGCCGATCCGGCCGACACCGCCGGCCGCGTCGGCAGGGCCGCCAGCATTCTCGGCCTGGACAAGCTGCTCGACCGCTATCCGCGTCAGCTTTCCGGCGGCCAGCGCCAGCGCGTCGCCATGGGCCGCGCCATCGTGCGCGACCCGCAGGTGTTCCTGTTCGACGAGCCGCTGTCCAATCTCGACGCCAAATTGCGCGTGCAGATGCGCGGCGAGATCAAGGCGCTGCACCAGCGGCTCGGGACCACAACCATCTACGTCACGCACGACCAGATCGAGGCCATGACCATGGCCGACAAGATCGTCGTGCTGCATGACGGCCTTGTCGAGCAGATCGGCGCGCCGCTCGATCTCTACGATCGCCCGGCCAACCTCTTCGTTGCCGGCTTCATCGGCTCGCCGGCGATGAATTTCATTCGCGGCCATGTCGAGGAAGGTGTTTTCCGCAGCGCCGGTGGACTGATCTTGCCGCTGCCGGAAGGCATCGACCTGACCAACATTCCCGGCGGGGACCTCATCTACGGCATCCGCCCCGAACACATCCGAGCGACGACCGCCAAAGGAATCCCCGGCACGATCGTGCTTCTGGAAGCAACGGGTTCGGAAATCTTTGCCAGGGTCGACTGCGCCGGAGAAGAAATCTCCTGCCTTTTCCGCGAGCGGCTGGCACTGAAACGGGGCGAGCAGATGCGCATCGAGATCGACCGCGCCTGCGCTCATCTGTTCGACACCAAGACCGGGCGGCGATTGTAGGCGGCGATGGGGCTGCTGATAGGGAGCAACTTTCGCACGAAATATTTCTGGTGAGCGCGTCGGGGTTCGAACCCGAGACCTACTGATTAAAAGTCAGTTGCTCTACCGGCTGAGCTACGCGCTCCCGCGGGCTCTAAAGGCCGCCCTCGAAATTGCGCGGAACATAGGGAGAGTGCCGCGACCGGTCAACCGGAAAAAGATGGCCGTTCCACCGGGGTTTCGGCCATCGCCCGACGCGCCGCAAATTGCGTCGTCACCAGCCCGGTGAGCCGCTCCCGCAACGTGGTCGCCGCTTCGATCTGTTGGCGCGCGAAACGCGCCTTTTCTCACGCGCCAAATTCGAGAAACATTACAAATCAGCAACTTACTGTTTTGGTGGGAACCATCGCACGAGCGGGCCGTTTTCGTCTCACAAGGGACGTCAACCACCCTTCAAGGAGAAGATCATGAACAAGATCGCAACGGGTCTACTGGCGACCACCCTGTCAATTTCGTTTGCCGCGGCGGCCGCTATGCCGGCCAATGCCGCCCAGATGTTCGTGCCCCAGTCATCAGCAACTTCGTCCGACATCGTGAATGTGGGCGATTCTCGTCATGACAACTGGCGGTGGATGCGCCATGGCAACCGCAATTCCGGCAATCGCGATTTCCGCGTAGGCCGCCAGTTCTCGCGCAACAATGATGGCGGCAGCTATTGGAATGGCCATCGCGGCTATCGCGAATATCACCGCGGCTATCGCCGTCACGGCGACTACTGGTTCCCGCTGGCTGCCTTCGCCACCGGCGCCTTGATCACCGGTGCGATCGTCAACAGCGAGAACAACCGCGGCGATGCCCATGTGCAGTGGTGCTACGACCGCTATCGGTCGTACCGCGCTTCGGACAACACATTCCAGCCCAATTACGGCCCTCGGCGGCAGTGTAATTCGCCCTATTGATGTGTTTAGGGCGAAGTTAGGGTAGGACGGAGCCTGCGCCGGCAACGGGCGCGGGCTTCGTCTTTTCGCGGACTTGGTCTTAAGTGCGAAATCAGGACGCGCTCAGCGTCCGGCGCACCGCATCGCGCCAGCCGGCCAGTTTTGCCGAACGCATGTCGGCATCCATGTCCGGCTTGAAGCGGCGCTCGAGCGCCCAGCTCTTGGCAAAATCCTTCGCCTTCGGCCACACGCCTGCTTTCGAGCCGGCAAGCCACGCCGCACCCAGCGCCGTCGTCTCCAGAATGGTCGGGCGATCGACCGGCGCATCGAGGATATCGGCCAGCCGCTGCATGGTCCAGTCGGAGGCCACCATGCCGCCGTCGACGCGAAGCACGGTTTTGGCCGACGCCCCCTTCCAGTCCTTGCGCATTGCGTCGAGGAGATCGCGCGTCTGGTAGGCGACGGATTCCAGCGCCGCGCGGGCGAACTCCGCCGGGCCAGAGTTGCGGGTCAGCCCGAAGATCGCGCCACGCGCCTCGGCGTCCCAATGCGGCGCGCCGAGACCGACGAAAGCCGGCACCAGATAGACGTTCTGCGTGGGGTCGGCGGTTGCCGCCAAAACGCCGCTATGCTCGGCCTTGCCGATCACCTTGATGCCGTCGCGCAGCCATTGCACGGCGGCACCCGCGATGAAGATCGAGCCTTCCAAGGCATAGGTAGTCTTGCCGTTCAGCCGATAGGCGATGGTGGTCAACAGCCGGTTCTTCGAGCGCACCAGATCGGCGCCGGTGTTGAGCAGCGCAAAGCAGCCGGTGCCATAGGTCGATTTCATCATGCCTGGCTCGAAACAGGCCTGGCCGATGGTCGCTGCGTGCTGATCGCCGGCCACGCCAAGGATTTTGATTTCGGCGCCAAACAGGCTTTTTTCCGTCACGCCGTAGTCGTCGGCGCAATCCTTGACCTCAGGCAGCAACGCCACCGGGATGCGCAGGATGGAGAGCAGCTCGTCGTCCCAGACATTTTTCTCGATGTTGTAGACCAGCGTGCGCGAGGCGTTGGTGGCATCTGTCGCATGCACCTTGCCGCCGGTCAGCCGCCAGATCAAAAAACTGTCGATGGTGCCGGCGAGCAGTTCGCCCTTTTCGGCGCGCTTTCTCGCACCGTTCACCTTGTCCAGCATCCAGGCGATCTTGGTGCCGGAGAAATAGGGATCGAGCAGCAGGCCGGTCTTTTTGGTGAACTTTTTCTCCAGGCCGTGTTTCTTCAGCTTCTGGCAGAGCGGCGCGGTGCGGCGGTCCTGCCAGACGATGGCATTGTGGATCGGCTTGCCGGTCGCCTTGTCCCAGATGACGACGGTTTCGCGCTGGTTGGTGATGCCGATCGCCGCCACATCCGAAGCCTCGCGGCCGGCGGCCTTCAGCGCGCCTTTGACGGTGGCGACGACGCTTGCCCAGATCTCTTCCGGATCATGCTCGACCCAGCCGGAGGCAGGATAATGCTGCGTGAATTCCTGCTGCTTGCTGCCGGCGACCTTCATCGCGCCGTCGAACAGGATCGCCCTGGTCGATGTCGTACCCTGGTCGATTGCAAGGATGTATCCGGTCATTAGTCCTCCCGGTAGCTCGCCTATACAAACAGGGGAGACGGCAAGATGCCGCCTCCCCGTTCACTATGATCCTGGCGCGTACGCCAAGATTACTTCTGCCAGCTCTTCACCAGTTCGTCGTAGTTGATGGTGATCGGCTTTTCCTTCTCGTTTTCGATCTTCAGCTGAGGCGCGAGATTGCCGTTCTTGACCGCGTCGGCGTTCCAGTAGGCGAGGTCATGCTCTTCGGCCATCTTCGGGCCGATATCGCCCTGGACGCCCGACTTCTCGATGCGGGTCATGACTTTTTCCTGCTCGGCGCAGAGCGAGTCCATGGCTTCCTGCGCCGTCTTGGCGCCGGACGAGGCATCGCCGATCGCCTGCCACCAGAGCTGTGCCAGCTTCGGATAATCGGGCACGTTGGTGCCGGTCGGCGACCACTGAACGCGGGCCGGCGAGCGGTAGAACTCGATCAGACCACCGAGCTTCGGCGCACGTTCGGTGAAGCTCTTGTCGTGGATCGTGCTTTCGCGGATGAAGGTCAAGCCGACATGGCTCTTCTTCACGTCGACCGTCTTCGAGGTCACGAACTGCGCGTAGAGCCAGGCGGCCTTGGCGCGGTCGGTCGGCGTCGACTTCATCAGCGTCCAGGAACCCACGTCCTGATAGCCGAGCTTCATGCCGTCCTTCCAGTAGACGCCATGCGGCGACGGGGCCATGCGCCACTTCGGCGTACCGTCCTCGTTCAGCACCGCCTTGGCGCCGGCGTCGACCATCGAAGCGGTGAAGGCGGTGTACCAGAATATCTGCTGCGCGACCGCACCCTGTGCCGGCACCGGGCCGGATTCGGAGAACGTCATGCCCTGGGCTTCGGCCGGAGCGTAGGCCTTCAGCCAGTCGAGGTATTTCTGGATCGAGTAGACGGCAGCCGGGCCGTTGGTGTCGCCGCCGCGCGCCGTGCAGGAGCCGACCGGCTGTGATTTCTCGTTGACCTTGATGCCCCATTCGTCGACCGGCAGGCCGTTCGGCAGGCCCTTGTCGCCGTTGCCGGCCATCGACAGCCAGGCGTCGGTGAAGCGCCAGCCGAGCGACGGGTCCTTCTTGCCATAGTCCATGTGGCCATAGACCTTCTTGCCATCGATCTCGCGGCCGGTGAAGAACTCGGCGATGTCCTCATAGGCCGACCAGTTCACGGGAACGCCGAGGTCGTAGCCGTATTTCGCCTTGAAGTCGGCCTTGTTCTTCTCGTCGTTGAACCAGTCGTAACGGAACCAGTAGAGGTTGGCGAACTGCTGGTCGGGCAGCTGATAGAGCTTCTTGTCCGGCGCGGTGGTGAAGGAGGTGCCGATAAAATCCTTCAGGTCGAGGTTCGGATTGGTAACGTCCTTGCCCTCGCCCGCCATCCAGTCGGTCAGGTTGCGGACCTGCTGGTAGCGCCAGTGGGTGCCGATCAGGTCGGAATCGTTGACCCAGCCGTCATAAAGGTTCTGGCCGGTCTGCATCTGGGTCTGGATCTTCTCGACGACGTCGCCTTCCTGGATGACGTCATGCGTGATCTTGATGCCAGTGATGGCGGTAAAGGCCGGCGCCAGCACCTGCGATTCATACTGGTGGGTGGCGATGGTTTCGGACACGACCTTGATGTCCATGCCGGCGAAAGGCTTCGCGGCATCGATGAACCACTGCATTTCTGCTTCCTGGCCGGCGCGGTCGAGCGTCGACAGCGGGCCGATTTCCTTGTCCAGAAACGCCTTGGCCTCATCCATTCCGGCGTAGGCGTTGCCTACCCCGAGCAACAGGACAAGGGCAGTTGTTGATGTTAAAAATTGCCGTCGCATAGGTTTCCTCCACATTTAGGTTTCAAGTGCGATCTGGAACGGCCGCCGGCACGCGGTCGATCCAACAGTTTCCCCCTCTATACGTAGCGGAACACGCCGACGGCGTAGACCACGGAGAGAGCGAGAGCCCACCACAGGTTGGATCCGACAAGACCCAGCCAAGCGAGATGGATAAAGGCGCTGCCAAGCAGCGACAGAAAAAGACGGTCGCCGCGCGTCGTCTCGAAGCGCAGGATGCCGGCGCGCGGATTGCCGCCCGGCGAGGCAAATTCCCAAAACGCCATGCCACACAGCAGCAGAAGAATGGTGCCGAAGAACGCCGCCGTCGGCCACGTCCACGCCATCCAGGTGAGGTCGAGATTCATGGTGACACCCTCCCCAGGGCAAAGCCCTTGGCGGTGGTGGTGAGGGTGAACCCGTGCTTTTGTTTCATCACACCCTCCCCAGGGCGAAGCCCTTGGCGATGTAGTTGCGGACAAACCAGATGACGAGCGCGCCGGGGATCAGCGTCAGCACGCCGGCGGCAGCGAGCAGGCCCCAATCCATGCCGGCGGCCGAAACGGTGCGGGTCATGGTGGCGGCGATGGGCTTGGCATCGGTGGTCGTCAGCGTGCGAGCGATCAAAAGCTCGACCCATGAGAACATGAAGCAGAAGAAGCAGGCGACACCGATGCCACTGGCGATCAGCGGCATGAATATCCTGACGAAGAAGCGCGGGAAGGAGTAGCCGTCGATATAGGCTGTTTCGTCGATCTCTTTGGGCACGCCCGACATGAAGCCTTCGAGGATCCACACCGCCAGCGGCACGTTGAACAGGCAGTGCGCCAGCGCCACAGCGATGTGGGTGTCGATCAGGCCGAAAGCCGAATAGAGCTGGAAGAACGGCAGCGCGAACACTGCCGGCGGCGCCATGCGGTTGGTCAGCAGCCAGAAGAACAGATGCTTGTCGCCGAGGAAGCGGTAGCGCGAAAAGGCGTAGGCCGCCGGCAGCGCCGCAGCCACGGAAATCACCATGTTCATGACAACATAGGTGATCGAGTTGATGTAGCCCGAATACCAGGACGCATCGGTGAAGATAGTGACGTAGTTGGCGATCGTAGGCTGATGCGGATAGAGCGTCAGCGAGGAGACGATCTCGGCATTGGTCTTGAAGCTCATGTTGATGAGCCAGTAGATCGGCAGCAGAAGCACGATGATGTAGATCGTCGGCACGATCCACCACCAGCGCGATTCCTCGCCGCGCTTGCGCATCAGCCGGGCGACCTGATCCTGCGAAAGCGTGCTCGCCAATTTTCCCGAAGCGGTGGTTTCGCTCACTCTGTCGGCTCTTTCGTTGGCGCCGCTCATCTCAGCGCTCCGCGTCGTAGTTGGTCATCACGGTGTAGAACACCCACGACAACAACAGGATGATCAGGAAGTAGACCAGCGACATGGCGGCCGCCGGACCGAGGTCGAACTGGCCGAGCGCGGTCTTGACGAGGTCGATCGACAGGAAGGTGGTCGAGTTGCCGGGGCCGCCGCCGGTGACGACGAAGGGCTCGGTGTAGATCATGAAGCTATCCATGAAGCGCAACAGCACGGCGATCAAAAGCACACGCTGCATCTTCGGCAGCTGGATATAACGGAACACCGCCCAGCGCGAGGCGCCGTCGATCTTGGCCGCCTGGTAGAAGGCATCCGGGATCGAAACCAGGCCGGCATAGCAGAGCAGCACGACAAGGCTGGTCCAGTGCCAGACGTCCATGATGATGATGGTGACCCAGGCGTCGAACGGATCCTGAACGTAATTGTAGTCGATGCCGAGCGCGTTGACGTAGTAGCCGAGCAGGCCGATGTCGTTGCGGCCGAAGACCTGCCAGATGGTGCCGACGACGTTCCACGGAATGAGCAGCGGCAACGACATAAGCACTAGGCAGACCGGCACGCCCCAGCCCTTCTTCGGCATGTTGAGCGCGATGAATATGCCGAGCGGCACTTCGATGGCCAGAATGATGAAGGAGAAGATCAGGTTGCGCACCATCGCTTCCCAGAAGCGGCTGGACGACAGCAGTTCCTCGAACCACTGGGTGCCTGCCCAGAAGAAGACGTTGTTGCCGAAGGTGTCCTGCACCGAATAGTTGACGACCGTCATCAGCGGAATGACGGCCGAGAACGCCACCAGCACCAGCACCGGAAGCACCAGGAACCAGGCCTTGTTGTTCCAGGTCTTTTCCATCTATGCCCCCATCTCGACACGCCCCATCTCAACCAGCCAGGAATCGGCATAGATGTTGATGCCGGCCGGATCGAAACGAACCTTTGGGTCGGCCGGCACGCTCTCGTCCTCGCCGATGACGGCAGCGATCTCGCGGCCTTCGAGGCTGGCGCGCACCACCTTGTGGCGGCCGAGATCCTCGACCTTGCTGATTTTAACCGCCATGCCGTCACGGCCGAGCCTGACATATTCGGGGCGGATGCCGAGTTCGATGGCGCCGGAGCTCCCAGCGGCGGTCTTTGGCGCGCCGGGCAGCTCGATCCGCTGGCTGCCAATGGTCGCGGTCTTGCCGTCGATCGCCACCGGCATGACGTTCATGCCGGGCGAGCCGATGAAGTAACCGACGAATGTGTGGCGCGGGCGCTCGAACAATTCGGCCGGCGTGCCGATCTGGACGATGCCGCCATCATACATGACGACGACCTGGTCGGCGAAGGTCAGCGCCTCGGTCTGGTCATGGGTGACATAGACCATGGTGTAGCCGAAGCGGCGGTGCAGTTGCTTCAACTGCGAGCGCAGCACCCACTTCATGTGCGGATCGATAACCGTCAGCGGTTCGTCGAACAGGATGGCATTGACATCCGAGCGCACCAGGCCGCGGCCGAGCGAGATCTTCTGCTTCTGGTCGGCGGTCAGGCCCCTCGCCTTCTTCTTCGCCCACGACTCCAGGTCGATCATCTCCAGCGTCTCCCGCACCTTGCGGTCGACATCGGCCTCCGGCACGCCGCGGTTGCGCAGCGGGAAGGCCAGATTGTCGTAGACGGTCATGGTGTCGTAGATGACCGGGAACTGGAACACCTGCGCGATGTTGCGCTCCTGCGTCGACAGATTGGTGACGTCCTTGCCGTTGAACAGCAACTCACCGTGCGAGGGGTGCAGAAGTCCCGAAATGATGTTGAGCAGCGTGGTCTTGCCGCAACCCGAAGGCCCAAGCAGCGCATAGGCGCCGCCATCCTCGAAAGTGTGGTGCACTTCCCGCAGCGCAAAATCGGCATCCTTCTGCGGGTTGGGCAGGTAGGAGTGCCTGACATGGTTGACGTCGATGCGCGCCATCTCTTCCCCCCTCAGGCCGCAAGCTTCGGCGCGGCGACGGCGCTGCCGTTGCTGTCGAAGACCATGATGTGGCGCGGATCGATAAACACCTCGATCTCGGCGTCGGGCTCGAAATCGCGGATGCCGTGGGTCAGCATGACCCAGCGCGCATCGGCAAAATCGAGATGGATGAAGCTTTCCGAGCCGGTGATCTCGGTGATCGTCACCTTGGCGCGCACCGGCACCGCGGCAGCGTTGGGCCGCTCGAGCGACAGATGATGCGGCTGGAAGCCGATCGTGTAGTTGGCGTCGGCAATGCCGGCGAGTTCTGCCGGTACCGGCAGCTTGACGCCGCCCTCGAGCAGGAAATCCGGGCCCTTCTTGGCCAGCACGATGGTGTTGAGCGGCGGATCGGCAAAGGTTTTCGCCGTCACCAGGTCGATCGGCTTGCGGAAGACGTCGATGGTCGGCCCGAATTGGGTGATCCGCCCCTCGGACAGCGTCGCCGTATTGCCGCCGAGCAGCAAGGCTTCATGCGGCTCAGTCGTGGCGTAGACGAAAATGGTGCCGGCGGCGGCAAATATCTTGGGCAGTTCGGCGCGCAGCTCCTCGCGCAATTTGTAGTCGAGATTGGCGAGCGGCTCGTCGAGCAGCACCAGGCTGGCATTCTTGACGATGGCGCGGGCCAGCGCCGTACGCTGCTGCTGTCCGCCGGACAGGCTGAGCGGCGTGCGGTCGAGATAGGGTGTGAGCTTCAGAAGCCCTGCCGCGTTGCGGACTTCCTTGTCGATCTTGGCCTGGTCGGTGCCGGCGACGCGCAACGGCGAGGCGATGTTCTCGTAGACGGTCATCGCGGGGTAGTTGATGAACTGCTGATAGACCATGGCGATCTTGCGCTGCTGCACCGGCATGCCGGTGACATTCTGGCCGTCGAACCAGACTGAACCGGTGGTCGGCACGTCGAGCCCGGCCATCAGCCGCATCAGACTTGTCTTGCCCGACAGTGTCGGCCCGAGCAAAACGTTGAGCGAGCCGTGCTGAAGCGTCAGCGACACGTCGCGGATATGCTCCACCGCGCCGACCATCTTCGTCACGTTTCTCAGTTCCAGCATGATGCCTCCTCCCAGGCTTTGTGCATCAATCGCCTTCCCTATTCCGCTGCCGCGACATGGCGCCGGCTGATGCCGCGCATGAATTCGTCAAGCGCCGACGCCTGTTCCCGGCTGAGATGCAGACCGCGCTTGGTGCGACGCCACAATACATCTTCGGCGGTCAGCGCCCATTCGTTTTCGCTGAGGTAGCGTACCTCGGCCTCATAGAGATCGGCGCCGAAATTGCGGCCGAGATCGGCGTTCGACTTGGCGAGGCCGAGCAGCACTTGCGCGCGCGTGCCGTAAAGCCGGGTCAACCGACGCGCCAGGCGCTGGTCGATGAAAGGAAAGGCGCTCTTCAGCTTCGCCACCTGGACGTCGAAACCGGTGGCCGGGAAATCGCCGCCCGGCAAGGGCGCGTTCGCCGTCCACGGCTTACCGCGCTTGCCGAGAAAACCTTCGACCTTTTCCAGCATCGATTCCGACAACCGGCGGTAGGTGGTGATCTTGCCGCCGAAAGCGTTGACGATCGGCGCCTTGCCCCCGCCGCCATCGGCTTTCAGCACATAGTCGCGGGTCGCTTCCTGCGCCTTCGAAGCGCCGTCGTCGTAGAGCGGGCGCACGGCCGAATAGGTCCAGACGATGTCGGGGCGCGTCACGGCTTCAGCAAAATATTCGCTCGCCGCCGCGCAGAGATAGTCGATCTCGGTGTCGCTGATCTTCACGTCATGCGGATCGCCGGGATAGTCGCGATCGGTGGTGCCGATCAGCGTAAATTCTTCCTCGTAGGGAATGGCGAAGATGATGCGCCCGTCCTTGTTCTGGAAGAAGTAGGCGCGCGGATCATCGAACTTCTTTTTGATGACGATATGACTGCCCTGCACCAGGCGCACATTGTGCACGTCGTTCTGGCCCACAGTGGTCGACAGGACGTGGTCGACCCACGGACCGGCGGCATTGACCAGCAGCCGGGCCTTGACCTCCTCTGCCTCTCCCGTCTGCACGTCTTCCACGCGGATCGCCCACAGATCGCCTTCGCGCCGCGCCCCGACGACTTTCGTGCGGGTGCGGATGGTGGCGCCGCGGTCGGCGGCGTCACGCGCGTTCAACGCCACCAGCCGGGCATCGTTGACCCAGCCGTCCGAGTACTCGAAAGCCTTGTGAAACAGCGGCTTCAGCGGCTTGCCGGCCGGATCCTTGGACATGTCCAGTGTCCGGGTCGCCGGCAGCAATTTGCGGCCACCAATATGATCGTAGAGGAACAGGCCGAGCCGGATCAGCCAGGCCGGGCGCAGGCCCTTGGCATAGGGCAGCACGAAGCGCATCGGCCAGATGATGTGCGGCGCGTTCTTCCACAGAACCTCGCGCTCCATCAGCGCCTCGCGCACAAGCCGGAACTCGTAGAATTCGAGGTAGCGCAGGCCACCATGGATCAGCTTGGTCGAACCGGAGGAGGTTCCGCTGGCGAGGTCGTTCATCTCGGCGAGAAATACCGAAAAGCCCCGCCCAACGGCGTCGCGGGCGATGCCGCAGCCATTGATGCCGCCACCGATGACGAAGATGTCACGGACTGCGTCCACAAATCCCTCCCGCGATTTCGCATTGCAGCATTTTTGAGTTGTTACGAAACCGTATCGGGATTATTTCGAAATAAGAACGAATGTCAAACGAAATGTAACGGGACCGTGATCGATAGCCTAGCCGAGCGAAGTTTCGATCAATTGAACCTCCGCTTCCTCGCAGATCTTACGCACCGACGGGATGTCGCAACGGTCGGTGATGAAGGTGTTTACCTGCGAGAGATGGCCGATGCGAACCGGCGCGGTTCGTTCGAACTTGGTCTGGTCGGAGACCAGGATGACATGCCTGGCATTGGCGATAATGGCTTGCGCGACTTTCACTTCGCGAAAGTCGAAATCGAGCAGCGCGCCGTCATGGTCGATGGCCGAGGCGCCGATCACCGCATAGTCGACCTTGAACTGCCTGATAAAATCGACCGCGGCCTCGCCGACAACGCCGCCGTCGGAGCCGCGCACGACGCCGCCGGCGATTACCACCTCGATCGAAGGATAGATGCGCATCCTGTTGGCAACATTGATATTATTGGTGATGACCATGAGCCCGGTATGGTCAAGCAGCGCCTTGCTGACCGACTCGGTCGTGGTGCCGATATTGATGAACAAAGATGCGTTGTCGGGTATCAGCCTGGCCGCCGCGCGGCCGATCGCCTCCTTCTCGTCGGCGGCAATCTTGCGGCGCGCCTCATACTCCATGTTCTCGATGCCGGACGGGAACAAGGCCCCGCCATGAATGCGCGTCAGCAGCCGCTGATCGCAGAGATCGTTGAGGTCCTTGCGGATGGTCTGCGGCGTCACGTTGAAGTGCGTGGCGAGGCCATCGACCAGCACACGGCCATGGTCCTTCGCCATCTGGATGATTTCGGCATGGCGCGGCGACAAATACACTGAGAACCTCCCGTTTTCGTTTTTCTTGTTTGTAGCTGAAAACGAAAGCAATGAAAAGGGAGACGCCGGCTAATGAAATATCGATGATTGCAAAGGCGAACCGGGCAGATACGGCTCAGACCCGCTCCGCCACCTTGCGGGTGACAGCCGGGACTTTACCTGGCGAGCGGATCATCAGGAAATTGCCGGACCAGTATCCCGGGATTCGCCAAGTGCCTTTGATCTCGGTTGCATCACCGTTGATGATGCCGCTGTAGTGAATCGGGTGCGCCTTCAATTGGGCCTTGTCGTATGTCTTGGTAAAGGAGACGGCGTTGCCCTCTCGCTGGCCCTGCAGGCTTGCGTATCTTGCCGTGCTGGTCGCCGCCGGTTCGTGGGTCATCCCCGTCAAGCTGGTTGCCGTCTCGATCAGCGTTGCAACGAAGGAAACCGGCGGCAGTTCGCGCGGATAGAAATAGCGCCCGCTCCAGACGCCCGTCAGATTCTGGCTAACCCCTTCAGCCCTTCCGGCCATATGCTTGCTCGCAAGTCCTTGCTGGCTTGCCCCGGCGGCGGCAACCACCCGGGCAATCCCTGTCAGTCCTTCGGGGATCTTGCACACTCGCAGATGACAGTGAAGGCGGTATCGACATCGGCCGCGGTTGTCTCGAACTGGCCTGCCTGGAAGCGGATGGCGACCCGCCCATCGACACGCGTCTGCGTCAGGTAGATACGGCCGTCATTGTTGATGGCGTCGACCAGACGCAGATTGTGCTCGTCGCAGTCAGCGCCGGATGCGGCGCGATGCCGGAACGAGAACAGCGACAGCATCGGCTGGCTGGCGAGCTCGAAATCCTCCTCCTCGGCCAGGCGCGCTGCTATGCCTTCGCTCCAGGCGACGTGATTGCGGATCATGGTGCGCAGCGCCTCGAGGCCATGGGCGCGCAGCAGGAACCACAGCTTCAGCGCCCGGAAGCGACGGCCGAGAGGCACCGACCATTCGGAGTAGTTGATGATGCCGTCATGACCGCGAGTTTTCAGATAGTCCGGCTTGATCGCCAGCGTGCGCACGAGATCCTCCGGCTGACGGACGAACTGGATCGAGCAGTCGAATTGCGCGCCCAGCCATTTGTGCGGGTTGAAGACGATCGAGTCCGCGCCCTCGACACCGGTCCAGAAATGCCGGTATTCCGGACAGATCATCGCCGATCCGGCCCAGGCGGCGTCGATATGCAGATAGAGCCCCTGGCGTTTGGCCACCGCGGCCACTTCAGCGATGTCGTCGGTGCCGCCGGTGCTGGTGCCGCCGACGCACGCGATGATGCCGGCCGGCAATAGGCCGGCCGCGCGGTCGGCAACAATCGCCGCTTCCAAAGCCGCGGTATCCATGGCGCGGTAGGTGCCGGCGACGGGAATGCGGACGAGGTTTTCCTCGCCAATGCCGGCGACCCAGATGGCGCGGTCGATCGAGGTGTGCACCTGGTCGGAGGAATAGACGCGCAGCCTGCCCTGCCCGGAAAGACCCTTCTTGTTGCCCTGCCAGTCGAGCGTGCGCTCGCGCATGGTCAACACGGCGGCCAGCGTCGCCGATGATGCGGAGTCCTGGATCACGCCGGAAAAGCCTTCGGGCAGGCCGAGCGCCTGGCGCATCCAGTCGACGATGCGCGTCTCAAGCTCTGTCGCCGCCGGCGAAGTCTGCCACAGCATGCACTGCGCGGCCATCGCAGAGACCAGATATTCGGCAACCACCGAGACGGGTGCTGCATTGGCCGGGAAATAAGCAAAGAAACGCGGATGCTGCCAATGCGTCATGCCGGGCACGATCTTGGCTTCGAAATCGGCGAAGATCGTCTCCATCGATTCAGCCGCCTCCGGCGGAGAAGCTTCGATGCTCCTGAAGATCTCGCCCGGCGCTATGGCAGGTCGCACGGGCCGATCGCGAAGGCCGGCGCGGTAATCAGCGCCCCAGTCGGCGGCGCGCCTCGACCAGTCGCGGAATTGCTCATTGTCCATCTATCCTCCCGACGTGCCGATCAGTCCCAGCCGTATGGGTTTTTGATTAACATGTTAAATAGAGTGAGGCAACCGCGACGAAGGTTCCCGCGCTACCCCGGAAAATCAGGCAGGCTGGCAAAGGCCGTCTTCAACGCGTTCGACCAGCCTTCGGAAATAGCACGATAATATCGATCGTCCTGGCCGATGCGCTTTTTCAAACCCACCGTGAACGTATCCTCCTCCAGGAACAGCAGGTCGAGAGGCAGGCCGACGGACAGGTTCGATTTCAGCGTCGAATCGAACGATACCAGCAAGAGCTTGACCGTTTCAGCCAGGCTCATCGTCCTTTCATAGGCACGGATGATGATCGGCTTGCCGTATTTGGTCTCGCCGATCTGGAAGAACGGCGTGTCGTCGGTGGATTCGATGAAATTGCCCTCGGGATAGATCATGAACAGCCGTGGCGGGCTGCCCTTGATCTGGCCGCCGAGGATGAAGGAGGCGTTGAAATAGGAATCCGCCTTTTCGCCGGCAGGCGACGAGCTGGCGATGACTTCCTTGACGGTGTCGCCGACCAGCCGCACCGTCTGGTACATGGATGGGGTCTCGAGCAGCGTCGCGTGGCGTTCCGCCACCGCTTTGGTGCGCTCGTCGAGCAGGCTGACCACGGCCTGCGTCGTAGCCAGATTGCCGGCCGACATCAGCACGATGACGCGCTCGCCTGGCTCTTCCCAGACATGCATCTTCTTGAAAGTGGAGATCGAATCCATCCCTGCATTGGTGCGCGTGTCCGACATGAACACGAGCCCACGATCGATCTTGAGGCCGACGCAATAAGTCATGGAATCTCTTCAGGCAGCAATCTTGCCGGAGACTACTGCTCTACCGTGACGGTGACTGCAAGCTGTTCCTCCGCCTGTCCCAGTCGAATTCCCGACACCGGCGAGGCGTCGCGATAATCACGGCCGGTGGCTACCCTGACATAGCGTTCATCGGGGGAAATGCCGTTGGCGGCGTCGAAGGCGACCCAGCCGAGACCCTGAACATGGGCTTCGGCCCAGGCATGGCTTGCCGCCTGCTCGATGGCCGCATCCATCATCAGATAGCCACTGACATAGCGGGCCGGAAAACCCATGACGCGGGCTGCGGTGACAAAGATGTGGCTGTGATCCTGGCAAACGCCGGTCTTCAGCGCCAATGCCTCTTCCGCCGGGGTCGTCACGCTGGTGGTGCCCGGCGTGTAGGCGACGCGTTGGACGATCAGCCCCATCAGCCGATGCAGCCTTTCGATGTCGGTACCTTTGCCGACCGCCGCGGCAAGCTCGCTTATGCCCTCGCCGGGGATGGTCAAAGCTGTCTCCTGGCTGAACAGCCACAGTGGCGCAAAGCCGTGATGCGGACCCGAGACGCCTGCTGTGTCGCGCGTGACAACCTCGCCGGAGGCCTCGACGGTGATGAAGTCGCGCTCGCCCTCGACGCTCAACAGCCTGTTATCGTTGCCAAAATGGTCGTTAAAGCGGACTTCCTCGCGCGCGCCCTCGATCTTCAGCGCCCAGGACAAGACGGTCTGCGTCGGTCCGCTGACCGGTAACAGGCGTAGCCGCTGCAACAGATAGTGCACCGGCGCGTCGTAGCGGTATTCGGTACGGTGGGTGATCTTGAGCCGCATGCCTATTTTCCGTTTGTAAGCATGATCTTATCCGAAAACCGGGTCTCACTTGTCGCTAGCGCGGCCCTCCGGTTCGCGATCATGCTCAATTGAACCGGTAATCTTGTGCGATCTCTTCGCCAAGCTTGGTGTTGTCTTGAATGAACCTGGCCAGGAATTCGTGCAGGCCGGCGTCGAATATGTCCTTGATCGACCCTGCCTGCAGCATCGCCTGTGTCCTGTCGACGGTGGCGTGGCAGGCATGACGGTCGCCATAATCATCGCCGAGGAACTTCAGATGCTCGGCGAGAAAACGATAACAGAAGGTCAGCGAGCGCGGCATGCGCACATTGAGGATCAGATAGTCGGCAATGTTGGTCGGTTTGTAGTCGGCCTCATAGACCCAGCGATAGGAACGGTGCGCCGACACCGAGCGCAGGATCGATTCCCACTGGTAGTTGTCGAGGCTCGAGCCGACCCAGGAGATCGACGGCAGCAGCACGTAGTATTTCACGTCGAGGATGCGTGCCGTGTTGTCGGCCCGCTCGACATAGGTGCCGAGCTGCGAGAAGTCGAAGATCTCGTTGCGCAGCATGGTGCCGTAAAACGAGCCCCGGATCAGCGCCGTCTCGCGCTTGATGGCGTCGAGCACACTCGGCAGGTCGCGCTCGTCGATCGGCTTTGCCAGCATGCGCTTCAGCGCCATCCAGGCTTCGTTGATGCTCTCCCAGGTCTCGCGCGTCAGCGCGGTGCGCACCATGCGGGCATTGTTGCGAGCGGTCTCGATCGCCGACATCGTGCTCGACGGGTTCGAGGTGTCGCGCAGCAGGAAGTCGGCGACATTGGCGGCGGTATAGTCCTTGTATTTCTGCGTGAAGCTGACGTCGGAGCCGGCGCTGAGCAGCACCGAATTCCACTCTTCCGACGCGCTCTGGGTGCGGGTCAGCGCCATGCGAAGGCCGGCATCGACCAGACGCGCCATGTTTTCCGCCCGCTCGATATAGCGGTTCATCCAGTAGAGCCCGTTGGCGGTGCGGCCGAGAAGCATGTGAAGTGGCCCTTCGGGCTAGTGAGTAGGGAATAGTGAGTAGGGATTGGTAAGCATTTGAATCTCTGTGGAATATGGCATTTCTTGTCCCTCTACTGCCTACTGCCTACTGCCTACTGCCCTATTCCCTACTAATCGTCCAACACCCACGTATCCTTCGTGCCGCCGCCTTGCGAGGAATTCACGACCAACGACCCCTCCTTCAGCGCCACCCGCGTCAAGCCGCCGGGAACGATCTGGATTCGGTCGGAGACCAGAACATAGGGCCTGAGATCGACATGGCGCGGCGACAGGCCTTTTTCGGTCAGGATCGGGCAAGTCGACAGCGCCAGCGTCGGCTGGGCGATGTAGTTGGAGGGCTTCGCCTGCAGCTTCTTGGCGAAATCCTGGCATTCCTTCTTGGTCGCAGCCGGGCCGACCAGCATGCCGTAGCCGCCGGAGCCGTGCACTTCCTTGATGACCAGCTCATGGATGTGTTCGAGCACGTATTTCAGGCTGTCGGGCTCCGAGCAGCGCCAGGTCGGGATGTTGCCGAGGATGGCCTTGCGGCCGGTGTAGAACTCGACGATGTCGGGCATGTAGGAATAGATCGCCTTGTCGTCGGCGATGCCGGTTCCCGGCGCGTTGGCGATGGTGATGTTGCCGGCGCGGTAGACGTCCATGATGCCGGGCACGCCAAGGGCCGAGTCCGGCCGGAAGGTCAGCGGATCGAGGAAGGAATCGTCGACGCGCCGGTAAAGCACGTCGATCTGCTTGTAGCCTTCGGTCGTGCGCATGGCGACGTGGCCGTCTACAACGCGCAGATCCTGGCCTTCGACCAACTGCACGCCCATCTGGTCGGCGAGGAAGGCATGTTCGAAATAGGCGGAGTTGAAGCTGCCCGGCGTCAGCACGGCAATGGTCGGTGCACCCTTGGTGCTTTGCGGCCGCACTGCCGCCAGCGACTGGCGCAGCAATTGCGGATAATTCTCCACCGGCCGCACCTTGATCTGCTGGAACAGCTCGGGAAAGAGCTGCATCATCGTCTCGCGGTTCTCCAGCATGTAGGAGACCCCCGACGGCGTGCGCGCATTGTCCTCCAGCACGTAGAACTCGTTCTCCGAGATGCGGACGATATCGACGCCGATAATGTGGGTGTAGACGCCGGCCGGTGGCCGCACTCCGATCATTTCCGGCAGGAACGCCTCGTTCCTGGCGATCAGCTCCCTCGGCACGCGGCCGGCGCGCAGGATTTCCTGGCGGTGGTAAATGTCGTCGAGGAAAGCGTTCAGCGCCTGCACGCGCTGCTCGATGCCTTGCGTCAGCCTTCGCCATTCATTGCCGGAGATGATGCGCGGCACGATGTCGAAGGGGATCAGCCGCTCGGAGGCTTCCTGCTCGCCATAGACGGCGAAGGTAATGCCGGTCTTGCGGAAGACGCGCTCGGCGTCCTGCATCTTTTCGGTAAGCCTGGCCGGGTCCTGCTCCTTCAGCCAGCGGTCGTAAGCCGTATAGGGTTGTCTAAGCCCGGAAACTTCCGGAAGCATTTCGTCGAACGCTGCCAATCGCATACTCCCCTGTGACGCCATTTCACTGGCGTCGCGGGAGAAAATCAAGCGCAATCGGTGATTTGGAGGATATCGGCGATCAGTATGTTCCGACTGCCCAAAATTCGGGCAGTCGGAACAGGACCTTAATCAGGCTCTGCCTTGTCGCCGGGCAAGTGCCTGATGCGGCTCTAGCAGTTCACCGGGCAAGTGCCTGATGCGGCCATAGCAGTTCACCGTTTCATGGAAACGGCGACCTGCCATGGCTTTTTGCTTTGCCGCAATTCCGGACGGAAAACCGCTTCACACTTTTCCTGGAATTGCTTTAGAATGCGCGGAAAGTGACGACCGTGAAGGTGTCCTTGATTCCGGGAATAATCTGCACTTTCTCGTTGACGAAGTGGCCGACATCTTCCTCGTCGTCGACGTAGAATTTGGCAAGCAAGTCGTAATTGCCGGCGGTCGAGTAGATCTCCGAGGCGATTTCGGCATCGGCGAGCGCGCTGGCGACCTCATAGGACTTGCCCAGATCGCACTTTATCTGCATGAAAAACGTCTTCATTGCCGGTCCCGATCAAGCTTCAGCACTCAAGCGGCCCTTGTGGCAGACTGCCGCCCGGCTTTCAAGCATCAGGCGGAGCGGGCCTTGGCGACGGCTTGTCTCAGTTCGGACACGGGCATGCCGCGCCGGTACAGGTTGCCGCCGATGACCAGGGCTGGCGTGCCGCGCAGCTTGAAAGCCGTCGCCTGGGCTTCGGTGCGGACAAGGGCAGCGTCGATGTCGGGTTCACGGATGGCGAGGTCGGCACGCACCATCGCCACATCGACACCGACGGAAGAAAGGATGTCGTTGGTGCGGCGTTCCGAAAGGCCGCGCTGGTTGGTCATCAGCGCATCGACCGCCGCGCCATAGTGTTCGCCGCTCAGCAGCGTCACCCGCGCCGCGTCGCGCGACACGTCGCCGAAGATCGGCCAGTCCTTCATCACCAGCCGGACGCCGTTGTCCTCTTCCATCAACTTCTTCAGTTCGACGAAGACGAGCTTGCAGATCGGGCATTGATAGTCGACGAATTCGGCGATGGTGACGTCGCCATCGGGGTTGCCGAGCGCTGGAATGGCGGGATCGAAGGCGACTTCCGTGACAGTCGGCCCGGTGCTTGCCCAGGCGGGCAAGGGAGCCAAAACCGCGAGGCTTGCCGCGCCCTTCAGCAAAAGGCGCCGGTCGATCGGCTGCTTGAACATGGTCGTCCCCTGGTTGCGCGAACGGGTCCCCACCCGTCCCTACGATGCGCGCCCCGCGTTAAAGGAGGCTTAAGCATGATCATGTGGCACTTGCGTGGCGAATATTGCGGTTGCTGAAACCGTGAGGCTCCGCAAACCGTATGGTATGATGCGTCCCGGGACAGGTTTTGTTGGGGGACAATGGAGACAGGCCATGCGCCGCACCGCATTCGCAGTTGTTTCATTGCTGTTCGCGTTGTTCGTGTCGGCAGCCCTTGCCGGCGACGCCGAAGTCAAGGCCGGCCAGGCCGTCATCGATGGTCAGTTGAAGGCGCTCATCGCCAATGATGGCGCCAAGGCGTACAGTTTCGCCGCTCCAAATGTGAAGCGCATCTTTCCGACCGTCGACACCTTCATGAACATGGTGACCAACGGCTATCCGCCGGTGCGCCAGCCGCAGAGCTATTCCTTCGGCAAGGTCGAGCAGATGGGGCCAACTTCGCTAATCCAGCAAGTGCTGATCGTTGGGCCCGACGGCAAGGACTATGAGGCGGTCTACACGCTGGAACAGCAGCCCGACGGCAGCTTTCAAATCACCGGCTGCAGCTTGCGCGCAGCGAATTCGCTCAGCACCTAGATGTGCTTATAGCACCGGAATATCGCCCCTCGCCCATCCCTCTGAAATGTCTGATGTGTGCGCCTCGAAGGCCTTTGCCTCGATCGCGGCGCGAATGTCCTGCATCAGCTTCTGATAGTAAGACAGGTTGTTCCAGGTCAGAAGCATCGCGCCCAGCGCCTCCTGCGAGCGCACGAGATGATGCAGATAGGCGCGTGAATAGTCGCGTGCCGCCGGGCAGTCACTCTCCTCGTCCAGCGGCCGCGGATCGTCCGCATGGCGGGCATTCCTGAGATTGACCTTGCCGCGCCTGGTATAGGCCAGGCCATGGCGGCCGGCGCGGGTCGGCATCACGCAGTCGAACATGTCGATGCCGCGCGCCACCGATTTCACGATGTCGTCCGGCGTGCCGACGCCCATGAGATATCGAGGCTTGTTGTCAGGCAATTCCGGACAGGTGACCTCCAGCATATCCAGCATCACCGCTTGCGGCTCGCCGACGGCCAGGCCGCCGACGGCATAGCCCTTCAGCTCCATCGCGCTCAGCGCCTGCGCCGAGCGCACCCTGAGTGCTGCGTTGTCGCCACCCTGGACGATGCCGAACATGGCCTTGCCGGGCTGGTCGCCGAACGCTGTCTTGCAGCGCTCGGCCCAGCGCAGCGACAGCTCCATCGCGCGCTCGATCTCCTTGAGGTCGGCCGGCAGCGCTGTGCATTCGTCGAGCTGCATCTGGATGTCGGAATCGAGCAGGCCCTGGATCTCGATCGAGCGCTCCGGCGACATCTCGTAGGCAGCGCCGTCAATGTGCGAGCGAAAGGTGACGCCCTTCTCGGTCAATTTTCTGAGCTTCGACAGCGACATGACCTGAAAACCGCCACTGTCGGTCAGGATCGGCTGTGGCCAGCGGGCGAACTCATGCAGGCCGCCAAGCCGCGCCACGCGCTCGGCGCCTGGCCGCAGCATAAGATGATAGGTATTGCCCAGAATGACGTCGGCGCCGACGCCGCGCACCTGGTCCATATACATGGCCTTGACCGTGCCGCCGGTGCCGACCGGCATGAAGGCCGGCGTGCGGATTTCGCCGCGCGGCATGTCGATGACACCGCGCCGCGCCTTGCCGTCGGTGGCGAGAATCTTGAAGGTGAATGTCTCAGCCATTGAATTCCTTGTCATGGACAGGCGCGCCTGGCGCCTGCCTGTCGAGCGACTGCCGGTATTGGATGCAGCCGCGCATGAATTTCGGCCATGGCGGCACAGCAATCGATGGATCGGTCTTTTCCGGCAGCAGGTCCCACAGGTTGGGATGATGCCAGCATAAATCATGGCCGGTAGAATCTCGGTGCTGGCGAATGCCGGCACGCAATTTCTTCACTTCGGCGATCAGGCTTTCGCGATCAAAGGCTTGCAGGTCATCGTCCATCGCTCATCTCCGCTCGATAAAGCAGGCTTGCATCTCCGTAGGAATAGAACCTGTAATTGTTCCCGATGGCATGAGCATAGGCCGCACGCATCGTGTCTAGGCCGCTGAAGGCCGAAACCAGCATGAACAGCGTCGAACGCGGGAGATGGAAATTGGTCATCAGCAGGTCGGCGGTCTTGAACCGATAGCCCGGCGTGATGAAGATGTCGGTCGGGCCGGACCAGGCGGTCAGCGAGCCATCAGGCCGTGCCGCGCTCTCCAGCAAGCGCAGCGAGGTGGTGCCGACAGCGATGATGCGCCCGCCCCGCGCCTTGGCGCCATTCAGAGCGTCGGCTGTTGCTTCGCTGACCGAGCCGGTCTCGGCATGCATCTTGTGGTGAGCGGTGTCGTCCGCCTTGACCGGCAGGAAGGTGCCGGCGCCGACATGCAAGGTCACGAAGCGGCGTTCGATGCCTTTTGCATCCAGCGCGGCAAACAGCTCCGGCGTGAAATGCAGGCCTGCGGTGGGGGCAGCGACTGCGCCCTCCTCCTTGGCATAGATTGTCTGGTAATCCGTCAGGTCGCGCGCGTCGTCGTCGCGCTTGGAGGCGATATAGGGCGGCAGCGGGATGTGGCCGACGGCATGCAGCGCCTCGTCGAGAAACGGCCCCGACAGGTCGAAACCGAGCAGCACCTCGCCGGCATCGCCCTTCTCGATCACTGTGGCGTCGAACTGGCCGAGGAAACAGGAATTGCCGTCATGGCCGAAATGGATGCGGTCGCCGGCGGCGATGCGCTTGCCCGGCCGCATGAAGGCCAGCCAGCGGTCCGGCGCCATGCGCATATGCAGCGTGGCGTCGACCTGCGCCTGCGCTTCGCCGCGCCGCCTGATGCCTCTCAACTGGGCAGGAATGACCTTGGTGTCGTTGAAGACCAGCACGTCGCCCGTTCTGAGCAAGGACGGAAGGTCGCGCACCGCGCGGTCCGCAAAGTCTTCGCCTGGCCTGACCACCAGCATTCTGGCGCTGTCGCGCGGCTCGGCCGGGCGCAGCGCGATGCGCTCCTCCGGCAGGTCGAAGTCGAAGAGATCGACGCGCATCAGTAGAGCCGGACGAGCAGCGCTCCGGCCAACAGCAGCACCGCGCCGGCGATGCGGCCGAGCGAAATCTCGCGCACCGCCACGCCGAGAAAGCCGACGCGATCGATCAGCATGCCGGCCAGCAACTGGCCGGCAACCAGGAACGCCATCAACGCGGCTGCACCAATGCGCGGCGTAAGAATGGTTGACAGGGTAACATAGAAACCGCCGAGCATGCCGCCGGCGATGAACAGCCAAGGCGCCGGCGCCTTCCAGTCGAGCGAGATGTCCTGCAGCCGCACAACGGCAATGGAGATGATACCAAGCACGATCGCGCCTGACAGGAACGAAAACGCAGCAGCCGCGACCGGGAGCCCCAGGCCGCGCGCCAGCTGCGAGTTGATCGGCGCCTGGACGGCGATGAAGGCGCCTGACAGGATGCCGAGCAGCGACCAGACCACGCCCATCATCGTCGTTTGTCCTTACTTGACGTCGGCCGCGACCTTCAGCGACACGATCTTGTCGGGATCGACCACCGGCTCGCCGCGCTTGATCTTGTCGACATTGTCCATGCCTTCGATGACCTGGCCCCAGACCGTGTACTGGCGGTTGAGGAAAGCGGCATCGTCGAAGCAGATGAAGAACTGCGAATTGGCGGAGTTCGGGTTCTGCGAACGGGCCATCGAGCAGGTGCCGCGGCCATGGTTGGCGTTGGAGAATTCAGCCTTCAGGTCAGGCTTCTCGGAACCGCCCATGCCCGCGCGGGAGGGGGCAAAAGTGGGCTTGGTCGAATTGCCGAACTTGACGTCACCGGTCTGCGCCATAAAGCCTTCGATGACGCGGTGGAAAACCACGCCGTCATAGGCGCCTTCGCGGGCCAGTTCCTTGATGCGGGCGACGTGGCCGGGGGCCAGGTCGGGAAACAGTTCGATGACGACCTTGCCCTTGGTCGTTTCCAGGATGAGCGCGTTTTCGCGGTCCTTGATCTCAGCCATGTCGGATCTCCTTTATCTCAGAAAACAGAATGATTTGATAGGTTTACTTGTCGGCGGCGATGCGTACCTTGACCATGCGGTCGGGGTCGCTGACCGTGCCGTTGTCGGCCTCGTCGCCCTTCTTGATCTTGTCCACCAGCTCCATGCCACTGACGACATTGCCGACGATGGTGTACTGGCCATCGAGGTTTGGCGCCGGCGCGAACATGATGAAGAACTGTGAATTGGCGGAGTTCGGATCCTGCGAGCGGGCCATGCCGAGCGTGCCGCGCTTGAAATGCTCACTCTGCGAGAATTCGGCCGGAAGATCAGGCAGCTCGGAACCGCCGGTGCCGACGGCTTCGGGGCTGAACCCCTTCTTCATGTTGCCGAACTTGACGTCGCCGGTCTGCGCCATGAAGCCGTTGATGACGCGGTGGAAGGCGACATCGTCGTAAACGCCTTCGCGCACCAGCTTCTTGATCTGCGCGACATGCTTGGGCGCCAGATCAGGGCGCAGCGCGATGGTGACGTCGCCGTTCTTCAAGGTGATGATCATGGTGTTTTCCGGCTCGGCGGCGAAGGCCGAAACGGATGCGGTCACGAGACCGGCAAGCACGACGAGGAACGAGGCGAGCTTTTTCAGCTGCATAAGGGATCTCCGAAGGTCTTTGTTAGGGTGCATGTCGTTGCCCCAAAACCGGCATCCACTTTTGGGCGACATGCACTATTTCGCGAATTTGGCGGTGAGCGCGCCGGCAACGGCGGCCGGCACGAACGGACGGATGTCGCCGCCCATCGAGGCTATCTGGCGCACAAGTGTGGCGGTAATGGTGCGTACCGACGGGCTGGCGGGCAGAAAAACCGTCTGCAGTTCCGGCGCCATCGTCTCGTTCATTCCAGCCATCTGCATCTCATAGTCGAGATCGGTGCCGTCACGCAGGCCGCGGATCATGATCGAGGCGCCATGCTTGCGGGCCGCGTCGATGACCAGCCCGTCAAAGGCGACGACCTTGATACGGTCGCCGTCGCGGCCAAATTCGGCCTTGGTCGCGGCCTCGATCAGCTTCACCCGTTCGTCGAAGGAAAACAGCGGCGTCTTGCCGGGGTGAGTGCCGATCGCCGCATAAACCGTGTCGGCGACAGCCAGCGATGCCTTCAGGACATCGAGATGGCCGTTGGTCAGCGGGTCGAAGGAGCCGGCATAAAGGGCGATGCGATCGGTCATGGGAGGTGCTTCTAGCGGGGCATTGGGCGGAAGGCAAATGCGATTGGGAACATCTGCGTGAACCTTTTCGCAGACATGAACGACAGATGAATGCCTTGATCACGAAGACTTCACGCCGCGTTCGCTAGTTTGCACTTCGGAAGATGAAACCAAAACCCGATCTAACCGTTGGATAGGCGCAGGAGAACACGCACATGCTGATCTACATGCTCGCCACCGCAATGACCGTCGCCATGCTGATCGCCACCGCATTCGGATTGCATAGCGAGGCAGAGCGCGTCCGTGTCCGGACAAAGCGGTTCGAAGGTTTCGGCGCTCGCTGGCCCCACCGTCACCCCTGATTTATTGCTAGTTTCTTGTTTGCGCCGGCCCATCGGGCCGGCGTTGTTGGTCAAAACCTATTCGGCGCTGTCCGGTACGGCATCTCCGGCCACGGCCTCAATGACACTCTCTTCGACATCCTCGTCGGCCTGCGGCTCCGAGATCCGTTCGACCGAAACCACCTTTTCGCCTTCGGCGGTGTTGAAGATGGTCACGCCCTTGGTGGCGCGGCTGGCGAAACGGATACCGTTGACCGGCACCCGGATGACCGTGCCGCCGTCCGAAACCAGCATGATCTGGTCGTCATTGCCGACCGGGAAAGTCGCCACCAGCTGGCCGATCTCGGCCACCTTCGACACGTCGGTGGCGCGGATGCCCTTGCCGCCGCGTCCGGTCAGGCGGAAATCGTAGGATGACGAGCGCTTGCCGTAGCCATATTCGGTCACCGTCAGCACAAATTGCTCATGCGCCTTGAGCTCTTCGTAACGGCTGTCGGAAAGCTCGGTCTCCTCGCCAATCTCCTCATTGGTGAGTGCAATCTCTTCTTCCTCGCCGGTCACCTCGGCGGCAAGCCGCCGCTCCAGTGCTGCCCGCTTGAGGTAGGCGGAGCGTTCCGCCGGCGAAGCATCGACATGCTCGATCACCGACATGGAGATGATGCGGTCGGTCTCGGCCATGCTTATGCCGCGCACGCCGACCGAATTGCGGCTCTGGAAGACGCGCACATCGCCAACGCGGAAGCGGATGCACTGGCCGGAGCTGGCGGTCAAAAGCACATCGTCATTGTCTGTGCAGGTCTCGACGCCGAGGATCTCGTCGCCCTCCTCCTCCAGCTTCATGGCGATCTTGCCGTTGCGGTTGACCTGGACGAATTCGGACAGCTTGTTGCGGCGCACGGTGCCGCGCGTGGTGGCGAACATGACGTCGAGTTCGCCCCAGCTGGTCTCGTCCTCGGGCAGCGGCATGATGGTGGTGATGCGCTCGCCCTGCTCCAGCGGCAGCATGTTGATCAGCGCCTTGCCGCGCGACTGCGGATTGCCGATTGGCAGCCGCCAGACCTTTTCCTTGTAGACGATGCCGCGCGAGGAGAAGAACAGCACCGGCGTATGCGTGTTGGCGACGAACAGCCGGGTGACGAAATCCTCTTCCTTGGTCGACATGCCGGAGCGGCCCTTGCCGCCGCGGCGTTGCGCCCGGTAGAGCGACAGCGGCACGCGCTTGATGTAGCCGGAATGGCTGACGGTGACGACCATGTCCTCGCGCTGGATCAGATCCTCGTCTTCCATGTCGGCGCCGCCGTCGGTGAGCTCGGTGCGGCGCGGCGTGCCGAACTCGTCGCGCACGGCGGCAAGCTCGTCCTTGACGATCTGCTGGATGCGGGCGCGGGACGACAGAATGTCGAGGTAATCCTTGATCTCGTCGCCGATGGTGTTCAGCTCGTCGGCTATTTCGTCACGGCCGAGCGCAGTCAGGCGCTGCAGGCGCAGTTCGAGGATGGCGCGCGCCTGTTCCTCGGACAGGTTGTAGGTGCCATCCTCATTGATGCGATGGCGCGGATCGTCGATCAGCAGAATCAATGACTCGACGTCGCCGGAGGGCCAGCGCCGCTCCATCAACTGCTCGCGCGCCGTCTGCGGATCGGGCGCGGTGCGGATCAGCTTGATCACTTCGTCGATGTTGGCGACGGCTATGGCGAGACCGACCAATACATGGGCACGGTCACGCGCCTTGCGCAGCAGGAACTTCGTGCGCCGGCTAATCACCTCTTCGCGGAAGCCGACAAATGCCTTTAGCATGTCGGTCAGGTTCATCACTTCCGGCTTGCCGCCGTTCAGCGCCACCATATTGGCGCCGAAGGAGGTTTGCAGCGGCGTGAAGCGATAAAGCTGGTTGAGAATGACGTCGGCGACGGCGTCGCGCTTCAGCTCGATGACGACGCGGTAGCCCTGGCGGTCGCTTTCGTCGCGAATGTCGGAAATGCCTTCGATGCGCTTGTCGCGCACCAGTTCGGCCATCTTCTCGATCATCGAGGCCTTGTTCACCTGGTACGGGACTTCCGTGATGATGATCGATTCACGGTCGTTTCCGCGCTGTTCGACATTGACCTTGCCGCGCATGACGATAGAGCCACGGCCAGTCGCATAGGCGCTGTAGATGCCGGAACGGCCGAGCACGATGCCGCCGGTCGGGAAATCGGGACCCGGAATGATCTCCATCAGCGCCGGCAAATCGATCGCCGGATTGTCGATGATGGCGATGGCGCCGTTGCAGATCTCGGCCAGATTGTGCGGCGGGATGTTGGTGGCCATGCCGACGGCGATGCCGCCGGAACCGTTGACCAGAAGATTGGGGAAGCGGGCCGGCAGCACCTTCGGTTCGGTGTCGGATGCGTCATAAGTCTCCTGGAAATCGACGGTTTCCTTGTCGATGTCCTCCAAGAGTTCATGTGCGACCTTGGTCAGCCGCGATTCGGTGTAGCGCATCGCCGCCGGCGGATCGCCGTCGATGGAGCCGAAATTACCCTGCCCGTCGATCAGCGGAACGCGCAGCGACCAGTCCTGCGCCATGCGCACCAAGGCGTCGTAGATCGAGGCGTCGCCATGCGGATGGTATTTGCCCATCACGTCGGCGACCGGGCGGGCCGACTTCACATATTTGCGGTTCCAGTGGTAACCGCTCTCATGCGCCGCATAGAGAATGCGGCGGTGCACCGGCTTCAGGCCGTCGCGCACATCGGGCAGCGCACGGCTGACGATCACGCTCATGGCATAAGAGAGGTAGGAGCTCTGCATCTCCTCGATGATGGAGATGGGCTCGATGCCGGTGGGGCCGCCGTCGGCGCCGCGCGGGGGTTTTTGGTCGGTCAAATCGGATCACAATCTAATCAGGAATCATTGACCGCTTATATAGGAAGCACGGCCGAAACTCCAATATTCGTGGTGCTTTTCCAACGACAATTTCAGCGGTAAATTCAAATGGATACCTCTGATTGCGACGATTTGGCCATAACGCATTCGCCGCCGCCAGGGGCAAAAGCCTGCGAAGGACAGTTTTCCAAGTCAAGAGCGTATCTGGAGGCAGACAGACGCGTCAGCGGGTAGCCACCCGCCGGGAGCGATAGTGGCCAGGCGTCTCACCCATGACGCGCCGGAAACGGCGATTGAACGTCGACAAATCGTTGAAACCGGCCTCGAAGGCGATTTCCGAGATGGCATCGCCTGACATGCGCAGCCGCACCGCCGCGCGGTGCAGCCGGGTTCTCAGCAGAAACTGATAGGGCGTCATGCCGGCGACCTGCCGGAAGGTGCGCAGGAAATGATACGGGCTGGTCGCAGTCGCGCAGGCAAGCTCGGAAAGCGAGACCGGCCTGCCGGCATTGAGCTCGATCTGCCGCACCGCCTCGGCAACCCGTTTCTGGTCGCGGCGGCTCGGCGGTCGGACGCCCGGCACCGCATCGCTGGCCACAGGCAGTGCTGCGCCGGCAACAGCCAGTGCTGCGCCGGCAATTCGCAGGCCAAGCTCCTCAAAGGCGTCGATGTCGACCATCTCGCGCGCCGCTTCCGCCTCGGCCAGCAGCGATGCGAGCGCCGGCAAAGGCGGCATATGCGGCACGCCGAAGGCGAGCTTGCTCGCGCCGGGCACGTCGCTGGCGATGCGGTCGAGATAGGCCGGAGCGAAGTGGAAGGACAGGCAACGGTCGCCGGCGCCATGCTCATGCCCGCATTCATAGCAGGCGCCGACATTGCCGAGCAGGATCGCGCCCGGCGCCAGCATGGCGGCGCCTGCCTGGTGCGGTAGCGGAAGGTGCCGCTGGTGACAGCGGCAACGCAGAAGGTGTCGTGCGCCTCCTCGAACGGGCGGTCGCCGGCGCCGGCCGTGCACAGCACGTCGGACACATGCCAGCCCTGCCCCGATGCCAGGTTTTGTTCGCTCGTCGTCATGGCTTGAAAGATAGCAATTTTTCCCAAGCGCGACACCCGGTCGGGGCCTATCGCTTGCAGCCTCCTGACACAACGAAGGCAGCAAGTATGATCGGTACATCCTCCTTTGCCAAAGCGCTCCATAGCGACGGCCCCAATCCCGGCCTGGCTGAAAAGCTGGATCTCTACGGCCGCTTCGTCGGCGCCTGGACATTCGATGCCACGCGCCATCTCGAGGACGGCACGGTTCTCACCGGACGCGGCGAGGTGCATTTCGGTTGGGTCCTGGAAGGCAGGGCGATCCAGGATGTATGGATCCTGCCCGCGCGCGATGCCAGCCCCTCGCCCTCGGTCGGCAGATGGACTTTCTATGGCACAACGCTGCGGGCCTATGATCCCGGCTCGGATGCCTGGCACATCTTCTGGAGCGACCCGCGAAACCAATACTACAGCCGCCAGCTTGGTCGCGCCGAAGGCGACACAATTGTGCAGGTCGGCGCCGACGGCACTGGTTCCTCGGTCCGCTGGAGCTTTTCGCGCATCACCAAAGACAGCTTCCGCTGGCTCGGCGAGCGTTCGCACGACGATGGCAAGACATGGCGTCTCGAAGTCGAGTTCCTGGCGCGCCGCGTCGCCCACGACTGATGACGCAACATATTGCAAAAAGGTGACAAAAAGCATGCTTGACCATGTCTCGATCGGCGTCCGCGACACCAACGTTTCGAAGCCCTTCTACGATGCCGCGCTAAAGCCGCTCGGTTATTCCTGCCTCAGCCAGTCGCCAGGCTCACTGGGTTATGGTGCGCAAACCGTGGCGCTGTGGGTGAACGACGCGGCGCGGCCAGTGCCATCGGACGAGAAGTCCGGTCTGCATTTCTGCTTTACCGCGCCGACGAGGCAGAGTGTCGTTGCCTTCCATGCCGCCGCCTTGCGTGCAGACGGCAGCGACAATGGCGCGCCGGGCCTGCGCGCCGACTATGGCGAGAACTATTACGCTGCCTTCGTCGTCGATCCCGACGGCTATCGTCTGGAGGCCTGTTGCAACGCTGCCGCCTAACATAGCCGGCGTCTCCGGTATCGGCATCTCAGACGGTTCCCACCGGCCAGGCTTTGCTCTACCACTATCGTGGCGCAGGGGTCCGGCCCGGCGGGAGGGGTCAGCGATGCCGAGTTTCGACAGCCTGTTCAACGCCTTCGTCACCATTCTGGTGACCATCGACCCGCCAGGTCTCGCGCCGCTCTTCCTCGCGGTGACACGCGGCATGAACCGCGAGGAACGTCAGCAGGTTTCGGTGCGCGCCTCGATCATCGGCTTCCTGGTGATGGCGCTGTTTGCGGTGGCCGGGGCGTCCATCCTGTCGGTGTTCGGCATCACGCTGCCGGCTTTCCGCGTCGCCGGCGGGTTTTTGCTGTTCTTCATCGCGTTCGAAATGGTGTTTGAGCGCCGCCAGGACCGCAAGGAGAAGATCGGCGACGTCGCCATCACCAAGGACATGATCCACAATATCGCGGCCTTCCCGCTGGCGATCCCGCTGATCGCCGGCCCCGGTGCGATTTCGGCGACCGTGCTACTGTCGGGCTCTTTCCAGGGTTTTGCCGCACAAGCGGCGCTTGTCGGCATCATCTTCGTCTGTCTTGCCATCACCTATCTGGTGTTCGTGCTGTCGGAGCGCATCGACCGCATCCTCGGCCAGACCGGCCGCTCGATCCTGACCCGCCTGCTCGGCGTCATCCTGGCCGCGCTTGCGGTTCAGTTCGTCGCGGATGGCGTCAAGGCGCTGATGGCGGGGTAAACGGCAGCCCTACTCCCTACTCCACCGCCGTATCGACGACCTTGAAATCGTGGGTGATGACAGCCGTCTTGGCCAGCATGGCCGAGGCCGAGCAGTATTTCTCGATCGATAGGTTGATGGCGCGCTGGACCTTGTCGTGCGACAGCGCGTGGCCCGTGACGATGAAATGCATGTGGATGCGGGTGAAGACTTTCGGGTCGGTTTCGGCCCGGTCGGCGTCGAGTTCGACAACACAGTCCTCAATCGCCTCGCGGCCTTTTTCGAGGATGTGGACGACATCATAGGCCGAGCAGCCGCCGGTGCCGATCAGCACCAGTTCCATCGGGCTCGGACCCGGCGTCTTGCCTTCCGGCCCGGGGGCGGTCCCCAGCACCAGTTTGTGGCCGCTGCCGGACTCGCCGACGAAGGTGCGCTCCTCGACCCATTTGATCCGCGCTTTCACGGCAATCTTCCTTTCAGAAAGCGTCACTGGCCGAAGACGACCGTGTGCATGATCCGCCCTGGCAGCAGCGTGAACACGCCGGCGCCGATCAGGGCGAAAACATACAGCGATATCATGACCCTGCGATGTTGGCGACCCGATGCATATGCGCGTGCCAGACCGCCAGCGGCACGGCGATCAACACTAAAATCGACAAGAGATGGATCGGGCTGAACGGACCGACGAGGCGTATCTGCTGGATCCAGAAAACTGGAGATGGCGACGACCAGCATCAGCGCCGCCCAGGTATAGCCGACGACACGATGGCGCGTCGTGCCTTTCGGCAGTGCCAGTTGCGTAGCGCCAATGGCCAGCGCGGCAAGGGCCGCGAAGGCGTGCCATGGAATGGGAGGGCGCGCCGACAGAAGCGGTCCGAGCGACATGGCGCCCTCTCCTCAGATATCGCTGACTATCGTCAGCTCAGAACGGGATTTCGTCGTCCAGTTCGCGCGACGAGCCGCCGCCACCGCCGCCCTTGGAACCGCCGCCACCGCTGTTGCCGCCGCGGTTGAAGCTCTCATTGGGGCCAGACTGGCCGAAATCCGAGCCACGGCTCGCGCCGCCGCCGCCAGCATAGTTGCCGACCTGACCGCCGCCCTCGCCGCGAGAATCGAGCATCTGCAGCTCGCCGCGGAATTTCTGCAACACGACTTCGGTCGTGTACTTGTCGGCGCCGGTCTGGTCCTGCCATTTGCGTGTCTGCAGCTGGCCTTCGACGTAAACCTTCATGCCCTTCTTCAGGTACTGCTCGGCGACCTTGGCGATCTGGTCATTGAAAATGACCACGTTGTGCCATTCGGTCTTTTCCTTGCGCTCGCCGGAGTTCTTGTCGCGCCAGCTTTCCGACGTGGCGATGCGGATGTTGACGACCGGGTCACCAGAATTCAGGCGGCGGATTTCAGGGTCCGCGCCGAGGTTACCGACCAGAATGACCTTGTTGACGCTACCCGCCATGACACTTCTCCGCGCTCATCCGAAACAAATTTCAAGTCGTTCACCTTACAGGCCGCGGACAATCCTGGCTTGCCGCGGCTGGCTTTTCCCACAAGGTTTTTGTTCCCTTTTCGTTCCTATACTGTTAACCACGGATTGTCAAGGAATGGCAGCAATCGCCGACGCGGGCGCGTGGATTTAGCTGACACGCAGCGGCGAGAAGCGGTGTCGTCAGCGCCGTTTTTTAGCTGGTCGCAACGGACCGAAAAAGCCGCTCCACTCCATGCCCATGGTATGGGCGCGCTGTGCGATCACGGTTGGTGCCGACATCAGCCCGACTGCAGGTTCAGATTTCAGAGCCGGGTCATTCAGCAATTTCCCGATCGCGCGCCCGTGCCACCAGACCTGAGCGACGAGCGCCGCTACCACCGCGATCAGGCCCCAGGTCCCCAATCCTTCGCCGAAGATGTAAATCCCGTATGGCGGCGATAGCGCCGTACCCAACTTGGCCAACAAGATCACGGCCACGAAACCGATGACGGCGATGGCGCCTATACCGAGGACGAGGCGGCGATAGAGCCTCAGAGCCTCGTTGAGGTTCTCGGCGGACGAAAGATCGACGTTGGAATTCATAAATACTACTCCTGCCTCGCGATGATCGGCCCATCTTGTTCCCCGTGGATTAGAGGCCCGGCAGGATCCAATCAATACCGGGCATTCAAAACACCCCTTGCCAAATCGATAAGTATCGACTTATGCTTTTGCCATGATCGAAGCAGAGATTTTTCGCGCCCTGGCCGACCCGACGCGACGCGCCGTCTACGAGCGGCTGACTTCCGGCGAGATGAGCGTGTCGGAGTTGCGCACTGGCATGAGCGTGTCGCAGCCGGCGGTGTCGCAGCACCTTGCCGTGCTGCGCGGCGCAGGCCTGGTCAGCGAAAGACGCGCCGGCCGCAACGCCTACTATCGCGCCGATCCGCAAGGGCTCGAGCCGCTGCTCGGCTGGATCGAACGCTACCGCGCATTCTGGCCGGAGCGCATCGAAAGACTGAAGGCCGTTTTGAAGGACATGGACCAATGACCGACGAAAAGCAGACGCAGACCGCCAAAGATGCCCTCGCCTTCGAATGCGATCTGCCGGACGCACCGGAAAAGGTGTGGCGGGCACTGACCGTGCCGGACCTCTTGGCGGAATGGATGATGCCGAACGACATCAATCCGGAAACCGGCAGCCGCTTTGCCTTTGCCCGGCCTGAGAAGCCGATCGAGTGCGAAGTGCTCGATGCCGAACCGGGGCGCCTGCTGCGCTATTCCTGGCGCGAGCGTTCCGGCGACGCCGACCGCGAGGAGCTGGAGAGCATCGTCACCTTCACACTCGCCCGCACCGTTTCCGGCGGCACGCATCTGCGCATCGTCCATGACGGGTTTGTCCTGACGCCTGCGGTTGCGATGGCCGGCGCCGGCTGCCGGCTCTCGCTGCGCGCATACAAGCCCAAACCGCCTGTCGCCGCCAACGCGCCACGCCTGTTGCTGTGCGCTGCCTGAACCGGAAAAATCAAAACGGAGACAATGAGATGAGCGGCTTTGCCAATCTGGTGCCGATGGTGATCGAGCAATCGAGCCGCGGCGAACGCGCCTTCGACATTTTCTCGCGGCTGCTGCGCGAGCGCATCATCTTCGTCAATGGCGAGATCAATGACGGCATGTCGGCGCTGGTCTGCGCCCAGCTCCTGTCGCTGGAATCCGAAAACCCCGACAAGGAGATCTCGCTTTACATCAACTCGCCGGGCGGCGTGGTGACCAGCGGCTTCGCCATCTACGACACGATGCAATTTGTCAGTTGCCCGGTATCGACGGTGTGCATGGGCTTTGCCGCCTCGATGGCCTCGTTCCTGCTGATGGCGGGAACGCCGGGCCGGCGCATCGCGCTCCCCAACGCCAGCATCGTGCTGCACCAGCCTCTGGGCGGCTTCCAAGGCCAGGCCTCCGACATCCAGCGCCATGCCGAAGGCATTTTGCGCACCAAACGGCACATGACGGAACTGTATGCGCAGCATTGCGGCCGCACCTATGAAGAGGTCGAACGCACGCTCGACCGCGATTTCTTCATGACCGCCAAGGAGGCCAAGGAGTGGGGCCTCGTCGACCATGTGTTCGACACCCGCAAAAAGGCGGCGGCCTGATCGGCGGATTGAATGCAGGCCGGTGTTCCCTCAATTTCAACGCCGCTGGTCTGGCCTCGCCTTGAGCGCGGCACTATAGTCTTGCCATGCGCTACCACCTGAACAGACTGACCATAGCCATTGCCATCACGGCGGCGACATCGAGCATGGCCTTTGCCGGGGGCAGCACCAGCACGTCGTGGAAAGGCGCCCTGCCCGGCGTGGCCGGCGACTACCGCATCGCCAAGCCCGCGCCGCAGCCGGACCCGGACGACGCGCTGCCTGCCGGCGAGAACGGCACGTTCAAGATCGGCGACACCGATGTCAGGATTTCCGGCAGCATCACTGTCGATGTCGGCACGGGTGGGATCAAGCCGCCGCGCCGGTAGCCCCTTCTCCCAGCTACTATACGGGAGAGAAAGCCTGCGCCGACGACTTCCTCGCAAAAGAACAGCCCCGCCGTTGCTTCCGCTAACGGTCGGGGCTTTTTTTGGATTCCAAATCCAAACTGCCGGTAGTGTTATACCGACTTTGATTTCGGATGCTTCGCGGCATTCAGCCGACGATCCGACTAGCCGTCTCTGATTTTTGTGGGATTCGGCAGGTCACGGTTTGTCTGGTGGTTTGTTGGACTGACGCGATGCGTTCGTTTGGACGCATACACTCCAATGCCTTGAAACTACCTGGCACTTATGCCCGCCGCGGCTCCACTAGCAGGTGGAGCCTCAAGGGACTATCCGGTGGCGTCATGCTCCGCTCCTATGTCCGTTGCGACTGGTGTCAATCCGAAGCACAAATCGCAAAAACCTGCGGCGTCTCGCAGGCCGCTATGGGCGGCGAGGCCATCAAAGACGGCCGGCTCCGTTGACTCCGGCAGAGTGCGCCCCTGATTCGACGGCGTCAACCTTGAATAGCCGGTTACGGAAAATGTGATCGTCGGGAGCTTACGTCAGGGTCAGTTTCTGAAACACCCTTGTCAGTTTCTGCACAGCTTTGTCAGGAGCGTGTTCGGTCTTTGTTCTTTCCGCTTGCCCGTTCGCGCGAAAGACGGTTAAACGGCTTTGGTCGAGAAGTGTGGCGTCTCTCGACGTGGCGGCAAAAATACCTACATAGGGAATGGCCGGGAAAACCCGCCGATCCCACTGACACCAGACCTGAGGCGGCGACCGGCGATGGCCGACCATAAATACCTTTCCATTCGCGGGGCACGCGAACACAACCTGAAGAATGTCGATCTCGACCTGCCGCGTGACAGCCTGATCGTCATGACCGGCCTGTCGGGCTCCGGCAAATCGTCGCTTGCTTTCGACACCATCTATGCCGAGGGCCAGCGCCGTTACGTCGAGAGCCTGTCGGCTTATGCGCGCCAGTTCCTCGAAATGATGCAGAAGCCGGATGTCGACCAGATCGACGGGCTGTCGCCGGCCATCTCGATCGAGCAGAAGACCACGTCGAAGAACCCACGCTCGACAGTCGGCACCGTCACCGAGATCTACGACTACATGCGCTTGCTGTTCGCGCGCGTCGGCATCCCCTATTCGCCGGCGACCGGCCTGCCGATCGAGAGCCAGACGGTTTCACAGATGGTCGACCGGGTGCTGGCGGTCGAGGAAGGCACGCGCCTTTTCCTGCTGGCGCCGATCGTGCGCGGCCGCAAGGGTGAGTATCGCAAGGAACTGCTGGAGCTGCAGAAGAAGGGCTTTCAGCGCGTCAAGGTCGACGGCGTCTTCTATGAGATCGCCGATGTGCCGGCGTTGGACAAAAAGTACAAGCACGACATCGATGTCGTCGTCGACCGCATCGTCGTGCGCGGCGACCTGGCGACACGGCTTGCCGATTCCATCGAAACGGCGCTCAAGCTGGCGGAAGGGCTGGCGGTGGCCGAGTTCGCCGACCGGCCGCTCGACGCCAGCCAGACCGGCGAGGACTCGGTCAACAAATCGAAGAACGAGACGCATGAGCGCATCCTGTTCTCGGAAAAATTCGCCTGCCCGGTTTCTGGCTTCACCATTCCGGAGATCGAGCCCAGGCTGTTCTCGTTCAACAACCCGTTCGGCGCCTGCCCGACCTGCGACGGCCTCGGCAATCAGCGCGCCATCGACGCCAGCCTGATCGTGCCGGACGAAAACGTCTCGTTGCGCGACGGCGCCGTCAGCCCGTGGGCGAAATCGACCTCGCCCTATTATGCGCAGACGCTGGAAGCGCTGGGCAAGGCATACGGCTTCAAGCTCGGCGACAAGTTCAAAGACCTGACCGAAGAGGCCAAGGAAGCCGTCCTGCGCGGCACCGGCGAGCGCGAGGTCACCTTCCAATATGATGACGGCCTGCGCTCCTACAAGACCACCAAGACGTTCGAGGGCGTCATTCCCAATCTCGAACGGCGGTGGAAGGAAACCGAATCCGCCTGGATGCGCGAGGAGATCGAGCGCTTCATGTCGGCGACGCCCTGCCCGGTCTGCAAGGGATACCGGCTGAAGCCGGAAGCGCTGGCGGTGAAGATCGCCGGCAAGCATATCGGCGAAGTCACAGAGCTGTCGATCCGCAAGGCCGACCAGTGGTTCACCGAACTGCCGCCACATCTCAACGACCAGCAGAACGAGATCGCGGTGCGCGTTCTCAAGGAAATCCGTGACCGCCTGCGCTTCCTCAACGATGTCGGCCTCGACTATCTGACGCTGTCGCGCAATTCCGGCACGCTGTCGGGCGGCGAGAGCCAGCGCATAAGGCTGGCGTCGCAGATCGGCTCCGGCCTCACCGGCGTGCTCTATGTGCTGGACGAGCCGTCGATCGGCCTGCACCAGCGCGACAATGCCCGCCTGCTCGACACGCTCAAGCATCTGCGCGACATCGGCAACACGGTGATCGTCGTCGAGCATGACGAGGACGCCATCCTGCATGCCGATTATGTCGTCGACATGGGTCCGGCAGCCGGCATTCATGGCGGCGAGATCATCGCCCAGGGCACGCCGCAGCAGGTGATGGCCAATCCCAACTCGATCACCGGTAAATATCTGTCGGGCGCGCTCGAAGTCGCCACGCCCGGTGTCAGGCGCGAGGCCAAGAAAAACCGCCGGCTGAAGATCGTCGGCGCGCGCGGCAACAATCTCAAGAACGTCACTGCCGAAATCCCGCTCGGCACTTTTACCGCCGTCACCGGCGTGTCTGGCGGCGGCAAATCGACCTTCCTGATCGAGACGCTGTTCAAGGCGGCGTCGCGCCGCATCATGGGCTCGCGCGAGCATCCGGCCGATCACGACCGCATCGAGGGCCTCGAATTCCTCGACAAGGTCATCGACATCGACCAGTCGCCGATCGGCCGCACACCGCGTTCGAACCCGGCCACCTACACCGGCGCCTTCACACCGATCCGCGACTGGTTCGCCGGCCTGCCCGAGGCCAAGGCCCGCGGCTACCAGCCGGGGCGCTTCTCCTTCAACGTCAAGGGCGGCCGCTGCGAAGCCTGCCAGGGCGACGGCGTCATCAAGATCGAGATGCACTTCTTGCCCGACGTCTATGTGACCTGCGACGTCTGCCATGGCAAGCGCTACAACCGTGAGACGCTGGATGTCGTGTTCAAGAGCAAGTCGATCGCCGACGTCCTGGACATGACGGTCGAGGAAGGTGTCGATTTCTTTGCCGCCGTGCCCGGCGTGCGCGACAAGCTCGACACACTGAAGCAGGTCGGCCTCGGCTACATCCATATCGGCCAGCAGGCGACGACGCTGTCGGGCGGTGAGGCGCAGCGTATCAAGCTCGCCAAGGAATTGTCGCGCAAGGCGACCGGCAAGACGCTCTACATCCTCGACGAGCCGACCACCGGCCTGCACTTCCACGACGTCGCCAAGTTGCTGGAAGTGCTGCACGAACTGGTCGACCAGGGCAACACGGTGGTGGTGATCGAGCACAATCTCGAAGTCATCAAGACCGCCGACTGGGTGCTCGACCTCGGCCCCGAAGGCGGCGATGGCGGCGGCGAGCTGGTTGCCCAAGGCACACCGGAAGCGATCGTGCGCGAAAAGCGCAGCTACACCGGCCACTTCCTGAAGGAACTGCTGGAACGGCGCCCCGGAGGCAAGCGCGAAGCGGCGGAGTGACTGGCAGACCGGCCGGGCGCCTGGAGAGCTTTGAATGACAGTCCGACAGGCGCTTGCCGGTGATCTCGACGGAGTCGTTTCGCTGACGGAAGCCGCCTATGGGCATTACACCGCCTTGTTCGGCGCGCCGCCGATCCCAGTCACCGAGGGCTATGCGCCACGCATCGAGCGAGGCGAGGTCTGGCTGCTGGAGAGCGACGCTGAGCTCGCCGGGCTGATCGTTATTGAGCGCCACCCCGATCATGTGATGATCTTCAGCGTCGCGGTCTCCCCCGCTTTTCAGGGGAGGAAACTCGGTACCGCGCTGCTCGACTTCGCCCAGGAACAGGCGCGGCTATGGGGTGTGCCGGAGGTGCGGCTCTACACCAATTCGCGCATGGAGCGGAACATCGAGATCTATACGGCCTATGGCTTCCACGAAACGGGCCGCCGAGCCAATCCCCACCGTCCCGGATGGACCGTGGTCGACATGATCAAACCGGTTGGAAAAATAGCCTGACCGCATTTTTAGAACTGGGAGGAAGACGATGATCAGCCAAGGAACAATCCGCGCCGGGATGGGCGGCTGGACTTTCGAACCCTGGGATACGTCTTTCTACCCGGACAAGCTTTCCAAGGCCAAACAGCTAAGTTACGCCACCCGCCAGGTACCGAGCATCGAGGTCAACGGCACCTACTATTCCAGCTTCAAGGAGCCGACCTTCGTCAAATGGGCGAGCGAGGCGCCGGACGGTTTCGTCTATTCGCTGAAAGGCAATCGCTTCGTCACCAACCGGCGCGTGCTTGGCGAAGCCGGCGAGTCCATGACGCGCTTCCTCGGCTCCGGCATTGCCGCGCTGGGCGACAAGCTGGGCCCGATCCTGTGGCAGTTCGCGCCGACGAAAAAGTTCGACGCCAATGATTTCGAGGCCTTCCTGAAGCTGCTGCCGGAAAAGCAGGATGGCGTGGCGCTGCGCCATGCGCTGGAAGTGCGCAACGACAGTTTCAGCGTGCCGGAATTTGTGAGCCTGGCGCGCAAATACAAGGCGGCGATCGTCTATGCCGACCATGCCAAATATCCTGGTATCGCCGACATCACCGGCGATTTTATCTATGCGCGGCTGCAGACCGGCAGCGACGACAATCCGGATTGCTATACGCCGAAGGGCCTGGACGAATGGGCAGCGCGGGTGAAGACCTGGGCGCAAGGCAAGCAGCCGGCCGATCTGCGGCGCGCCGATCCGACTTTCGACGCGCCGGTGAAACCGCGCGATGTGTTCGTCTACTTCATCACCGAGGGCAAGGTGCGCGCGCCGTTCGGCGCCATGGCGCTGATGAAGCGGGTGAGCTGATCGGTTAAAGCGCGTAGCGCTGAAACGGATTCATACGACGCGATTTAAGTCTTTGTCTTGATGCATGCCGTTGTCCCAGAACCGCGGCACACTTCTGAGCGACATGCATTAGGAGCAATTCCAGGAAAAGTGTGGAACGTTTTTCCCGGGAAAGCGGGCAGCGCTTTCCCTTGAAAAGGGTTTCAACCCAGAATTGCTACGATGAACCGAAGCGTGATAGCTTATGCGCATCGTAACCTTATCGATACCTCCATCCTGCATAAATCCGGTGCGGGTCCTTTCTAGAGGCCGGCCGCCGCGCGCAAGGACGAGGGCATGTCGCTCGACTACAGTTCCCTTCTGTTGGCTGTCGGGTTTTCCGCCGCTTGCCTCGGCCTGACGCTGTTCGGCATTTGGCTTACCGCGCGCTCGGAAAAATTCCTGCTGACCTGGGCGGTCAGCGTGCTTCTGATCGTCGCCGACGTCTTCGCCTACCAGGCCTATATCGACGCGCCCGGACGCCTGCTCGGCCTCGCCAGCTTCACGTTCCTGCTGCTCGGCTTCGCGACCATGCTGGGCGCGGCCCATCAGTTCACGACAGGGAGGTCACCGCTGCCCCGCATTGCTGTCGGCGCCGGCGTCTCGCTGGCAGTCGCCTTGCCGCCGATGGCGCTTGGCTATGACGGGCTGGGCTTCATGCTGGAGAATGCCTTCGCCGCGCTGCTTTTGTTTGCGACGGCCTCTGAATACTGGAAGGGCCGCACCGAATTCCCGGCCCCGATCCTCGGCATTGCCGGGCTCTACACAGCCACCGCAATTTCCTTCGTGCTGTGCTCCGGTGCGCTTGTCTGGGATGGCAGGCTGGTGCTTGGCCATGCGCCGAGCAACTGGGCCGAGGATTTCAGCCTCATCGTCGTCATCGCGTGCATGACCGGCATCGGCGCGCTCTCGCTGGCGCTCAACCAGGGACGCCTGGCGCAGTATCATCGCCGCGAAGCGCTGACCGATCCGCTGACCGGACTGCTCAACCGGCGCGCTTTGTTCGACCTGCACGGCAAAACACCTGTCCGGTCCTTCACCGCCGTGATCGTGTTCGATCTCGACGGCTTCAAGGCGATAAATGACGAGTTCGGCCATGCCACCGGCGACGAGGTGCTGAAACTGTTCGCCAAGGATTTGACCGCCAATCTCCAGCCGGGCGATGTCGCCGCGCGCATGGGCGGAGAGGAATTTGCATTGGTGCTCGATCGCACCTTGCCTGAAAAGGTGGAATTCATAGCCGAGCGGATCCGGGCCAGTTTTGCCATGCGCCGGATCGATACCGAGACCCGCCTGCTGTCCTGCACCGTCAGCGCCGGCTACGCCTTCGGCAGCGAGGGCGGCACCAAATTCGACAAGGTGCTCAGCGCCGCCGACAAAGCGCTTTACGGCGCCAAGCGCGGCGGCCGCAACCGTGTGCTCGCCTTCCGGCGCGCCGGGTAGGCTGGGCTGATATTCAGCCGGCCTGAACCTCACCACACGTAAAACAACACCCCAAAGCGCGTCGCATGAGGCCGTTCAGGCGCGACGCGCTTTTAGGCCGCTATGACGATCTCGTTGTAAGTGTCGAGGTCGACGTAGAAAACCTTGGTGATTTCGCCGATCAGCTCATCCTGCTGGTAGCCTTGCGAGCGCAGAATGTTAATGGCGGTGATGATGTCGACACGCTCTGTCAGCCGTCGTTTCTGGTGGTCCTCGACGAACCGTTCCATAGCCCTATTCTCCTGGCAAGATTATCTGAACGCATTGACCGACAATCAGAACTGCGAGGGAAGCTAGGGTGGCTTGCTTGCGTGGAACTTGCAGGCTGAGCCAGCATATTCCCTCGATCTGCTACAGAACCAGACTGATACGGAAGCGGCCGACTCACCGAGGCCTAGGAAAGACTAGCATGCAGTATTCGGCGTGCCAGAGTGTGGCGGCCTCCGAGGAAAGTCCGACGCAACGGGCGCGGACCTTCGCGACTTCATCATCCTTGGGCGTAGCGACGCGAAGCGGAGCGAAGACCCAGGGATCCATGCCGGGACGAAGAAGCGTCATTAACGGGGCAGAATGTGGAATGGCCAATGTGCCGCAGAAGCGATCTTGTTCTGCATCGCGGCACTCTTTGGCTGATGTCGCGGCATGGATTCTGGGGTCTGCGCGCGTCGCTCCGCTCCTTGCTTCGCCCTAGAATGACGAAGTGATTGTGGGCATTTCAGCCAATCTTCGACGTGTACGATCCGTGCAGCCGTCGACCTGCGTTAAACCGTCAGAAACTTCCTGACGTCCGCCCGGTCGAGATCTTCGGCCGGGCCGGTGTGGACGATCTGGCCGCGGTCCATGATGTTGACCTCGTCAGCGAGCTCGCGGCAGAAATCCAGATATTGCTCGACCAGCAGAACGGCGATACCGGCCTGGTCGCGCAGATAGCGGATGGCGCGGCCGATGTCCTTGATGATCGAGGGCTGGATGCCTTCGGTCGGCTCGTCGAGCACCAGCAGTTTCGGCCGCATGACGAGCGCCCGGCCGATGGCGAGCTGCTGCTGCTGGCCGCCTGAGAGATCGCCGCCGCGCCGCCCCAGCATCTGCTTCAGCACCGGAAACAGTTCGAAGACATGCGCCGGCACGTTGCGGTCGGCGCGCTTCAACGGCGCAAAGCCGGACTCCAGGTTTTCGCGCACCGTCAGCAGCGGAAAGATCTCCCTGCCCTGCGGTACGAATGCGATGCCCGACCGGGCGCGATCATACGCCGCGCTCCGGTCGAGCGCCTTCCCCTCGAAGGCAACGCTTCCGCTCGTCAGCCGGTGGTGGCCGACGATCGATCTCATCAAACTGGTCTTGCCGACGCCGTTGCGGCCGAGCACGCAGGTGATCTTGCCGGCACCCGCCGTCAGCGACACACCGCGCAACGCCTGAGCAGCGCCGTAATGGAGCGTGGCGTTGGAAACTTCGAGCATGTCAGCGCCTTCTCCAGAAGCGGAGGAACGAAAAGTCGAAGCGATGGAATTGCACCCGCCAGACCATGCTCATCTCCCGAGATAAACTTCGACGACCCGCTCGTCGGCCGAGACGAAATCGAGCGAGCCTTCCGACAGCACCGAGCCCTCATGCAGGCAGGTGACCTTGACGCCGAGTTCGCGCACGAAATGCATGTCGTGCTCGACGACGATGACCGAATGGTCGCGCGCTATGTCCTTGAGCAGCCGCGCGGTTTCCTCGGTCTCGGCATCGGTCATCCCTGCGACCGGCTCGTCAACCAAAAGCAGCTTCGGGTCCTGCGCCAGCAGCATGCCGATCTCCAGCCACTGTTTCTGGCCATGGCTGAGATTGGCTGCCAGATCGTGGCGCTTGTCGCCCAGCCGGATGATGCCGAGGATGTCGTCGATCTGTCTGGCTTCGGCGGCCGAGCGGCGATGGAACAGCGCCGGAAAGATCGAGCGCGGGCCCTTCAGCGCCAGCATCAGATTGTCTTCGACGCTGTGGCTTTCGAAGACGGTCGGCTTCTGGAATTTGCGGCCGATGCCCATCATGGCGATCTCCGCCTCGTCGTGCCGGGTCAGATCGACCTGGCCGTCGAAGAACACTTCGCCCTCGTCGGGCCGGGTCTTGCCGGTGACGATGTCCATCATCGTCGTCTTGCCGGCGCCGTTGGGACCGATGATGGCGCGCATCTCGCCCTTGTCGAGCACCAGCGACAGATTGTTGATGGCGCGGAAACCGTCGAAGGAGACCGAGACGCCGTCGAGATAGAGGATGGTGTTGGACTTCGACATCGCTCTATTCCGCCGGCTGCGGTTCAGGCCCGGACGCGGACCAGGCACCGGGCGTTGTTGCTGCGCTGCGCACGATCTTCAATGGCGGCGCGGCATCAGGGTCTGTGCCCGCTTCCTCTGCAATCGCTGCAGCCCGCATCGCCCGAGCGTTACCGCGCCAGGAATCCCACATGCCGACGATGCCCTTGGGCAGGAACAGGGTTACGGCGACGAACAGGCCGCCGAGCGCAAACAGCCAGAACTCCGGCAGCAGGCCGGTGAACCAGGATTTGCCGGCGTTGACCAGCAGCGCGCCGACGATCGGGCCGACAATGGTGCCGCGCCCACCGATGGCTGCCCAGATCACGACTTCGATGGAATTGGACGGCTCGAATTCGCCGGGATTGATGATACCGACCTGCGGCACATAGAGCGCGCCGGCGATGCCGGCCATGACAGCCGAGACGGTGAAGGCAAACAGCTTCACGTTCTCCGCCCGCCAGCCGAGGAAGCGGGTGCGGCTCTCGGCGTCGCGCACCGCCATCAGCAGCTTGCCGTATTTGGAGCCGACGATCGCCCAGGTGATGAAGACGGCGAGCGCGAGTATGATGGCGCTGGCGGCAAACAGGGCCGAGCGGGTGGCGTCGGCCTGCACGTTGAAGCCCAGAATATCCTTGAAATCGGTCAAGCCGTTGTTGCCGCCGAAACCCATGTCGTTGCGGAAGAAGGCGAGCAGCAGCGCGTAGGTCATCGCCTGGGTGATGATGGAGAGATAGACGCCGGTGACGCGGCTGCGGAAGGCGAACCAGCCGAAGACGAAGGCGAGCAGGCCGGGCACCGCCAGCACCATGATGGCGGCGAACCAGAAGTGGTCGAAACCGGTCCAGAACCAGGGCAATTCCTTGTAGTTCAGGAACACCATGAAATCGGGCAGGATCGGATTGCCGTAAACGCCGCGCGAGCCGATCTGGCGCATGAGGTACATGCCCATCGCATAGCCGCCGAGGGCGAAGAAGGCGCCATGGCCGAGCGAGAGGATGCCGCAATAGCCCCAGACGAGATCGAGCGCCAAGGCAAGCAATGCATAGCAGAGGTACTTGCCCGTCAACGCGACGATGTAGGACGGAATATAGAACGCGCTTTGCGGCGACACTGCGAGGTTGAGCAGCGGCACGATAATGGCGGCCGTCAGCAGGATGAAAATAGTGATGGCGATGCGACGGTCGGCACCCGCGGCGAAGAAGCGTCCCGTGATCATGTTTCCACCGCCCTGCCCTTGAGCGCGAACAGGCCGCGCGGGCGCTTCTGGATGAACAGGATGATCAGCACCAGCACGACGATCTTGCCGAGCACCGCGCCAGCATAGGGTTCGAGAACCTTGTTGACGATGCCGAGCGAGAAGGCGCCGACCAGCGTGCCCCAGAGATTGCCGACGCCGCCGAAGACCACGACCATGAAGCTGTCGATGATGTAGCCGCGGCCGAGATTGGGCGAGACATTGTCGATCTGGCTGAGCGCGACGCCGGCAATGCCGGCAATGCCGGAGCCGAGCGCAAAGGTCAGCGCATCGACCCAAGGCGTCCTGATGCCCATCGAGGCGGCCATGCGGCGGTTGGCGGTGACGGCGCGCATCTGAAGGCCCCAGGGCGTGCGCTTCATAACAAAGAGCAGCACGCCGAAGACGGTGAGCGCGAAGACCAGGATCCAGAGGCGGTTCCAGGTGACGGCGAGTTGGCCGACATCGAACGATCCCGACATCCAGGAGGGGTTGCCGACCTCCTGGTTGGTCGGTCCGAAGATCGAGCGCACCGCCTGCTGCAGGACAAGCGAGACGCCCCAGGTTGCGAGCAGCGTTTCCAGCGGCCGGCCGTAGAGGAAACGGATGACGCCGCGCTCGATGATCAGGCCGACGGAAGCGGCAACCAGGAAGGCGAGCGGCAGCGCGATCACCAGCGACCAGTCGAACAGGCCGGGGAATGAGGTTCGGATCACCTGCTGGACGACGAAGGTGGTGTAGGCGCCGAGCATCACCATCTCGCCATGCGCCATGTTGATGACGCCCATGACGCCGAAGGTGATGGCGAGGCCGATGGCGGCCAGCAGCAGCACCGAGCCAAGCGAGATGCCGTACCATATGTTCTGGCCGGCATCCCACAGCGCCAGGCTCGAATTGATGCTGGCGATTGCCGCCGTCGCGGCATCCTTGACCGCGCCTTGCGCATTGGCCTCGACCGCGGTGAGCAGCGAGACCGCGTCGCGGTCGCCGCGCGCGCCGATCAGGGCAATGGCGGCAAGCTTGTCGGCCTCCGGCTTGTCGGAGACCAGCACCGATGCCGCGCGCGCCTGTTCGAACAATGCCTTGACCTTGGCGTCGGTCTCGGCGGCGATGGCTGCATCGAGCGGCTCGATATTGGCGGGATCGGGGGTCTTGAACATGGTGTCGGCGGCGGCGATGCGGACAGAAGGATCTTTCGCGCGCAACGTCAGCGTTCCCAGCGCATCTCGGATGACACGACGCAGCGTGTTGTTGACCTTGATCTTCGTGATGTCGGCCTTGGCGGCGTCGCCGGCTTTCTCGCCGCTCAGCGGGTCGAGCAGCGTGACGCTGTCGGCGGCCTCACTGCCGACGAAGACGGCTGAATCGGCTTTACGCATGTAGAGATTGCCTTCGGCGAGGGCTGCAAGCGGCCGTTCAACCAGCGGATCGCCGGTGGCGGCAAGTTCGCGCACAACAGCCTCAGTGGTGGCAAAGCCCGTGCCCGTGGCGAATTTGGCGACGATGGCGCGCAGATCGGCTTCGGCTGCGTTCGACGGCAATAGGCTTGCCACCAGGAACATCAGCATGAGGCCGAGAGTGCGCAACAGGATCATCCGTTCAGATACTCTTCTGTGGGGAAATTCCGCGTCCGGGCGGGCTGAAGCGCCCGGACGCTTGGCGGTACCGATCGTGGACGCGTCCACGATCGGTCAGTCCCGGGAGGGATCAGTTCGTGCCCTTGCCGCCGCATTTGCCGGTGGCAACGTTGAAGTTGCCGCAGGACAGAGGCGCGCGCCAATCCGAAATCAGGTCCTTGGAATCGGGCAGATAGTCGGACCATTCGTCGCCCATCACGAGGCCGGGCGTCTGCGACACGGTCTCGAACTGGCCGTCGGCCTGGATCTCGCCGATCAGCACCGGCTTGGTGATGTGATGGTTCGGCATCATGGTCGAATAGCCGCCGGTGAGGTTCGGCACGGACACGCCGACCATGGCGTCGATGACCTTGTCGGGATCGGTAGTGCCAGCCTTTTCGACCGCCTTCACCCACATGTTGAAGCCGATATAGTGAGCTTCCATCGGGTCGTTGGTGGTGCGCTTGTCATTCTTGATGAACTTGTGCCAGTCGGCGATGAACTTCTTGTTTTCGGGTGTGTCGACGCTCTCGAAATAGTTCCAGGCAGCGAGATGGCCGACCAGCGGCGCGGTATCGAGACCGGCCAGTTCTTCCTCACCGACCGAAAAGGCCATGACCGGGATGTCCTCGGCCTTGATGCCCTGGTTGCCGAGTTCCTTGTAGAACGGAACGTTGGCGTCGCCATTGACGGTCGAGACGACGGCGGTCTTCTTGCCGGCCGAGCCGAATTTCTTGATTGCGGAGACTTCGGTCTGCCAGTCGGAGAAGCCGAACGGCGTGTAGTTGACCATGATGTCTTCGGCGGCGACGCCCTTGGCCTTCAGATAGGCCTCGAGGATTTTGTTGGTGGTGCGGGGATAGACGTAGTCGGTGCCTTCCAACACCCAGCGCTTCACCGAGCCACCGTCCTCGCTCATGAGATAATCGACGGCAGGAATCGCCTGCTGGTTCGGGGCGGCGCCGGTGTAGAACACGTTGCGCTCGCTTTCCTCGCCCTCATACTGGACGGGGTAGAACAGGATGTTGTCGAGTTCCGAGAACACCGGCAACACCGATTTGCGCGACACCGAGGTCCAGCAGCCGAACACGGCGGCGACCTTGTCCTTCGAGATCAGCTCACGCGCCTTCTCGGCGAAGAGCGGCCAGTTGGAGGCCGGATCGACAACGACCGCCTCAAGCTTCTTGCCGAGCAGGCCGCCCTTGGCGTTCTGCTCTTCGATGAGCATCAGCATGGCGTCTTTCAGCGTCGTCTCCGAAATCGCCATGGTCCCCGACAGCGAATGCAGAATGCCGACCTTGATCGTGTCTTCGGCGGCCTGGGCCGGAGACGACATCGACAGGCCGGCGGCGACCACGCCGGCCGAAAACATTTTTGCTATTGTGGAGAAATTACCCCTCATACCGAAGACTCCCAAGCTGTTTGATTGCACCGCGATAATGCAATGCAACTGCCGTGCCAAACGCAAAGGCGCCGCTCACGAAGATGGAATAGCCGAGCGTTATCAGCCGGTTGGTATATTAGCCTCGAGAAAACAGTGGTAGCCGGCGAAAATTGATTGAGGCAAATTTGCGCAGCGCACATGGCTTTTGCCTAATTTTTGCCCAATTGAGACAAATGCCTAGTTTTTGATCTCCGGCCGTGTGTTCCGGGCTAACAATGTTGCGGTACCGCGCAAAAATAGGGCAAGCTCGCCCTTCAAAAGAGTGACGTCATGACATCTCGCACCTCATGCATTTCCGGCATCCTGCTGCTGATGGCAACGAGCGGCGCCGCGCGCGCCGATTTCAGCGAGGGCAAGCTTCCGGACGGCACCTATCATTGCGAGGTCTACCTGCTCGGCGCCTTCCTCAACCTCGGCGACATCACCATCAAGGGCAACGTCTATAGTGGTCCGGTGACATTCGGCACCGCGACGCAAGGCTACAACTATCAGATGAATGCCAATGGCGAGATCACCTGGCTCGGGCCGCTGGGCGGCTATACCACCGGTGGCAACTCCGTCTCCATGACACAGGCAACACTGGACGGCGAGACCGCCCCGTCATTCGACATCATTCTGAAGCAGCCCGACGGCGCCTTCACCGCCTCGACCTGCACCAAGGGCTGAGCGATGCGTAGTGCCGCGCCCAGTTGCGGCAAAACCTTCCTCTTATGTCATGTGAATGTTGCCTAAGCAGACTAGGGCAACGGTGCGCCGTAACATCCACCCTGAGAGGCAGACACCATGGCCAATACACCGTCTTCATCCTCCCCCGTCATCCGCGAAATCATTGCCGAGCGCGTCTCGCGCCGGTCTCTTTTGAAAGGCAGCCTCGCCTCCGGCGCGCTGATTGCCGGCGGCAGCTTTGTCGGCTCCTTGTTTGCCGGCGAAACGCATGCCGCCGCAGCGCAGTCGACGCTCGGCTTTCCCGAGCTGAAGCGGGTCTACGACAAGACCCATGCCGCCGCCGAAGGCTATGAGACGACCATCGTCGCGCGCTGGGGCGACCCGCTTGCAGCCGGCCTCGCCGAATTCGACGGCAACAAGGTCGCGGCGGAGGAACAGGAAAAGCGCTTCGGCTACAATTGCGACTACATCGCCTTCATGCCGCTGCCCAAGGGCACGGTGAATTCCGATCATGGCCTGCTCTGCGTCAACAACGAATACATCTCGCCCAATGTGATGTTTCCGGGGATGACCGAGGGCGATGCCGGCAAGACGATGACCAGGGAACAGGTCAATCTCGGCATGGCCGCGATGGGCCATTCGATCCTCGAGGTGCAGGTGAAGGACGGCAAGTGGGAAACCGTGGCGGACAGCCCGCTCAACCGCCGCATCACCGCCAACACCGAAATGACCGTTTCCGGACCGGTTGCCGGCCATGCGCTGATGAAAACTTCGGCCGACCCGACTGGCACGAAAGTGCTCGGCACCAGCTATAATTGCAGCGGCGGTTTCACCCCCTGGGGTACGGTGCTGACCTGCGAGGAAGGCGTGTCCGACATTTTCGGCGGCGACCCGAAAAAGGCGCCGACTGCCGACCTGCTCGACCGTTACGGCTTCGACGGCTCCGACATCTATGGCCGCGGCCGCTTCCATGACCGCTTCAACCTCGACAAGGAACCGAACGAGGCCAACCGCTTCGACTGGGTGGTCGAGATCGACCCTTACGATCCTCAGTCCAGGCCGGTGAAGCGCACGGCACTTGGCCGCATGTCGCATGAGGCCTCGACCGTGGTCCTCAACAAGGACGGCCGCGTTGTCGTCTATATGGGTGACGACGACTATTTCGAATATATGTACCGCTTCGTCTCGGCCAAGGCCTATGACAAGGCCAACCCGGCCTCCGGCGCCGATCTGCTCGACGATGGCGTGCTGTCGGTCGCCCGCTTCGATGCCGATGGCTCGATGACGTGGCTGCCGTTGGTGCACGGCCAGGGCAAGCTTACCGTCGAGAACGGTTTTGCCGACCAGGCCGAGGTGCTGTTGAAGACGCGGTTTGCGGCAGATGCGCTCGGCGCCACGCCGATGGACCGGCCCGAGGACATCGAGACCAATCCGGTGACCGGCCGCGTCTATGCGGTGATGACCAAGAACAAGAAGCGCGACCAGTCGAAGGTCAATCCGGCCAACACGCGGCCGGAGAACCTGTGGGGCCATATTGTCGAACTGATCCCGCCCGGCGGCCGCGGCGCGGATGCCGACCACACGGCGGAAAAGTATGCCTGGGACCTGTTCGTGCTCTGCGGCAACCCGAAGGATGCCAAGGTCGGCGCCACTTTTCATCCGGATACGTCGGACAATGGCTGGTTCGTCTGCCCCGACAACATCACCTTCGATCCGGCCGGGCGGCTGTGGGTGGCGACGGACGGCGCCAATGATTTCGACCTGCCGGACGGCGTCTATGGCGTCGACACCGAAGGTGCGGCGCGCGGCCTGCCGAAGCTGCTGTTCACCTGCCCGCACGGCGCCGAAGCGACCGGCCCGTGCTTCACGCCGGACGGCTCGACTTTGTTCCTGTCGGTGCAGCACCCTGCGGAAGATGCAGAGACGCTCGACAAGGCGCAGACGCTGTGGCCCGACTTCAGGGATGGCCAATTGCCGCGGCCGTCCGTCGTCGCCATCCGCCGCAAGGACGGACAGCCGGTCGGCGCATAGTGTCCTAGGGAAAAGGGCGGAACGCGCCATGCGCGTTCCGCGTAGCGATCCGGGAGGACGGCTCAGATCGTCTTGGCCGACATTTGCGAAGCGATGTATTCGGCCTGGCGGATAGCCAGCGACACGATCGTCAGCGTCGGATTTTCAGCCGCACCGGTGGTGAACTGGCTGCCGTCCGACACGAACAGGTTTTTGATGTCGTGCGCCTGGCCGTGCTTGTTGACGACGCCGTCTTCCGCCTTTTCACTCATCCGGTTGGTGCCGAGATTGTGGGTTGAGGGATAGGGCGGCGTCGGGAAGGAGCGCGTCGCGCCGACCGCATCATAAAGCGCTGTGGCCTGCTTGTAGGCATGGTTGCGCATCGCCGTGTCGTTGGGATGATCATCGAAATGCACGTCGGCGATCGGCATGCCGTGCGCGTCCTTCTCGTCCTTGTGCAGCGTGACGCGGTTTTCCGCGCGCGGCATGTCCTCGCCGACGATCCACAGGCCAGCCATGTGATCATAGTGGTCGAGCGCGGTGGTGAAGGAACGGCCCCAGCCGCCGGGATTGAGGAAGGCGGCCATGAAGGGCAAGCCGAGCGACAGCGTCTCGAATTCATAGCCGCCGACAAAGCCGCGTGAGGGATCGTGCCGCGCCTCGTCGCGGATAATGCCGGCCATGGTGGTGCCGCGATACATATGCACCGGTTGGTCGAAGATGGCGTAGACCGAACCGGTGGTGTGGCGCATGTAGTTCTTGCCGACCTGCCCCGACGAATTGGCAAGCCCTTGCGGAAACTTCGCTGACTCGGAGTTTAGCAGCAGGCGCGGGCTTTCGATCGAGTTGCCGGCGACGGCGACAATGCGGGCCTTCTGTTCCTGCAGCTTGCCGTCCTTGTCGGCATAGACGACGCCGGTCACCTTGCCTGAGGCGTCGTGGTTGATCTTGATCGCCATGGCATTCGGCCGGACTTCGAGATGGCCGGAGGCCTCGCCCTTGGGGATCTCGGTATAGAGCGTCGACCATTTGGCGCCCCATTTGCAGCCCTGGAAGCAGAAGCCGGTCTGTTGGCAGGAGTTCCGGTCATCACGCTCGACCGAATTGATTGCCATGTTGCCGGTATGACATTCCTTGTAGCCGAGCTTGTCGGCGCCGGCCTTGAGCACCTTGAAATTGTTGTTGCCGGGCAGCCGCGGCCAGCCATTGGTGCCGGTGACGCCCATCTTGGCTTCCGCCTTGGCGTAGTACGGCTCCATCTCGGCCAATGTGACCGGCCAGTCCAGCAGGTTGGCGCCTTCCAGCTTGCCGTAGGTCGAGAGCGTCTTGAACTCATGCTCCTGGAAGCGCAGCGAGGCGCCGGCCCAGTGCGTGGTCGAGCCGCCGACCGATTTGACTATCCAGGCCGGCAAATTGGGGAAATCCTTCGACACCCGCCAGTCGCCGGACGTCGTGCGCTTGTCCGTCCAGGCGAGTTGGCTGAAGGAACCCCACTCATCATTGATGAAATCCTCGTATTCGTGGCGCGCGCCGGCCTCGAGGATGACGACATCGACGCCTTTCTGGGCGAGTTCGTTGCCGAGCGTGCCGCCGCCGGCGCCGGAGCCGATGATCACGACCACGCCGTCGTTGTTGAGATCAAATGAAGCTGCCATGGTTTCCTCCCATGAATTCCTGTTTGCGGGGTTTCAGAACGACGGAAGGGCTCAGAGCCACTCTATGTCGTCGAAACCGCGCGCGATGTAGCCGCCCTTGGAGTAGGATTCGCCCTCGTAGCCGAAAATCGGCCACACCTCCTGCTGGTTGTAGAGGCTGACGACGAGGCCGCCGCGGATGGACTGGAAGAACGGCGTCGCCTCGATCTGCTGCAGCACGGCAACGCGCTGCTCCTCCCAGCCGAGGCCGCGATAGCCGCCCTCGCCCGACTTCTTGTCGAGGTTGGCGATGCCGTCTTCGATCATCGTCTTGTAGGCAGCGTCCTTGCCGGCCTGCTCATCATGCCCTTTTACGGCGATGGCGTAGTATTTGTCGGGCACCTGATCGTGCGGATAGATGTCGCGCGCCATCTGGATCAGCGTTGCCATGGCTTCGGGCTTGAGCGCCGATGTCTCGAGCCCCCAGGCATTTTCAGGGCTGATGACGGCGCTGCCGGAAATGACGAGCAACGCGCCGATGCCGCCGCGTTTGAGAAGTTCACGACGTGAGAGCCTCGCGTCATAGATCGTGACCATTTGTTCCTCCCTGCTTGCTGTTTGCGCCCTTGAACAGCGCCGTTGCTGGCGCCGCGCGGCTGAATGCGGCTGATAATCCCCTACTGGAAGCGCCCTCCACGCTGCAGAACCTCGATCTTGTAGCCGTCGGGGTCCTCGATGAAGAAAAAGCGGGCGATCAGCGATCCGTCGCGGTTGAATTCGACGATCTTCTTGGGGTTGAGGCCGAGCGCGCCGATCCGGTCGTGTTCGCTGTCGAGATCGGACACCGAGACCGCCAGATGGCCGTAACCGTCGCCAAGCCCATAAGGCTCGGTGCGGCCCTTGTTCACGGTGAGTTCGAGCTCGAACCCCGTTTCGGCGTTGGCAAGGTAAATCAGCGTGAATGTCTCGAAATCCAGCCTGTCGGCGACGTCGAGCCCGAAAGCGTTTCTGTAGAAATCGACGGATCTGGCCTCTTGGAGAACCCGGATCATGGAATGGATTGCCTTCGCCAAATCAGTCTCCGCCGCTGCATGTTGGAGGCGATTATGGGCGGCACGCGTGAAAGGTGGTGGCAGCCGGTTACCACGGCTAAATTTGCAATCGCTGCTATGCCTGCGCCTAAAGACGAAAGTCCGATTGCCGATTCGGCCCACAAGGCCGAACATGCAGGGACAACCACAACTTGAAGGCGCGACACGCTGCGCCCAAAACCAACAATATCGGGAGGTAAGGATGTGCAGGGTTTTTGCCGGGCAGGATCCGGAAGGCTATCGACAGATCAACCGGTCGATCCGCATCGACGGTCACTCTACGAGTATCCAGCTTGAAGGAACGTTCTGGGCGCTGCTTGACGAAATTGCCGACAGCCAGGGCCTGACGACGCCGAAGTTCATCTCAAAACTCTATGACGAGGCGATCGAGATCAACGGCGCCATTCCCAACTTCGCGTCGATGCTGCGTACCACCTGCGCGCTTTATCTGCGCGGTCACCGGCCAGACATGGATGAGCTGACGCCGAAGCGCGAAGCGGCCTGAGGAAGCTAGCGTTCCGCCGCAACGTCGAGCCCGAGCCGCGCCATATCGGTGAACAGCGCCTGACGTTCGGAATAGGCAGTCTGTTCGCCGGTCACGATGTTGTCGACGACGGTCAGCAGCGACAGCGCGCGGGCGCCGAAATGCGCCGCGATTCGGTAGAGTGCGCTGGTTTCCATATCGACAGCGAGAGCCCCAAGCGCCTGCGCTTCGGCAAAGCGGTCGCGCCCTTCAGGGTGGTAGAAGACATCGCTGCAGATGGTCAGCCCGGCCTGGTGGTCGATGCCGAGCTGGGCGGCGCAGGCCAAAGCGTGGGCGAACAGGCCGGGATCGGGCCCGGCGGCAGCATCGTAGAGGCCGAAGACCTGGCCGCTTTGGTCGCTTTCGGCGCGCACCGACTGCGAGATCACCAAGGAGCGCAGCGGCACGCGGGGTGTCAGGCCGCCGCAGGTACCTGTGCGGATCAGCGTTTTGACGCCGTGAACATCCAGGAGTTCATGCACATAGACCAGGAAAGACGGGACACCGATGCCGGTGGCCTGGATGCTGATGGGACGGCCGCGATAGAGACCAGTGAAGCCGAGTGCGCCCCGGCGGCGGTTGACGCAGCGCGGTGCCTCAAGAAATGTCTTTGCCATCCACTCGGCGCGTTGCGGATCGCCCGGTAACAGCACCGTTGCGGCATAGTCACCCCTGGCAGCCTCGTTGTGCGGCGTCACGACATGCTCCCCAATACCCGCCGCCCGTTTCGCCTGCAATCATGGCAGCGTCACGTCATTGCGCAAGCTTTGAATTAGGGCGCCCTAAGACTCCAACACATCCTTGACCACGGTGGCCAGCTGCTTGAGGGAGAACGGCTTCGGCAGGAAGCCGAATTGCGCGTCCGGCGGCAGGTTTCTGGCGAAAGCGTCTTCCGCATAGCCGGACACGAAGACGAACTTGATGTCGGGCTGGCGCTTGCGCAGTTCGCCGAGCAGCGTCGGTCCGTCCATTTCCGGCATCACCACGTCGGACACCACGATATCGACTTTGCCGCCGAGCGCCTCGAAGACTTCCAGCGCCTCGACGCCCGAGGAGGCCTCATGGACGGTATAGCCGCGCGAGGTCAGCGCCCGCGAGCCGCCCATGCGCACGGCGTCTTCGTCCTCGACGAGGAGCACAGTGGCCGAGCCCGACAGGTCCTTGGCGCTGTCGGCGGCTTTCACCGGCGCAGCCGGCGCCTCGCTTACGTCGCCGGGCTTCTTCGCCTCCACGATATGGCGCGGCAAGAAGATGCGGAAGGTCGAGCCCTTGCCGACTTCGGAATCGCAGAAGATGAAGCCGCCGGTCTGCTTGATGATGCCATAGACCATCGACAGGCCAAGGCCGGTGCCTTTGCCGACTTCCTTGGTGGTGAAGAACGGCTCAAAAATCTTCTTCAGCACGTCCGGGGCAATGCCCGAGCCGCTATCCTCGACCTCGACCACGACATAGTCGGTAGGCGTGAGCTCGCGGTAGGAGAAGCTCTTGCATTGTTCGGCGGTGACGTTGCGGGTGCGCACGGTGAGGTCGCCGCCGGCCGGCATGGCGTCGCGCGCGTTGACGGCCAGGTTGACCACCACCTGCTCGAACTGGCCGATATCGACCTTGACCGGCCACAAATCGCGGCCGTGGTCGACCTTCAGCTTGATCTCGTTGCCAACGAGGCGGGCAAGCAGCATCCGGAGATCGGCAAGCACGTCGGTCAGGTTCAGCACTTCCGGCCGCAATGTCTGCTTGCGCGAGAAGGCGAGCAACTGCCGCACCAGCGAGGCCGCCCGGTTGGCATTCTGCTTGATGTTCATGATGTCGGGGAAGGATGGGTCCGACGGCCGGTGATTGGTCAGCAAAAGATCCGACGCCATGATGATGGCGGTCAGCACATTGTTGAAGTCGTGGGCGATGCCGCCGGCGAGCTGTCCGACCGCCTGCATCTTCTGGCTCTGCGCCATCTGGCCCTCGAGCGCCTTCTGCTCGGTGGTCTCGACGGCATAGACGATGGCCGATTCCTCGGCGCCCTCGCCCGTGCCGTCGGCGACGGCGTTGACGTAGAAGCGGATGTGACGCTCCTCATTGCCGGGCAGCAGCGTGTCGATCGGCTCGATGTCGGCCTGCCTCAGCCGCGCCTTTTCGAACGCGGCGGCAAAGGCCGGCCGGTCGCGCTCGTGGATCACGGTGTCCAGCCGCACGCGGCGGTCGACCGCGTCGCCGTCGACGACGGAGGAAAACAGCGACAGGAACGGCGCATTGGTGCGCAGGATGCGGCCGCCATTGTCGACGGCGGCAATGGCCATCGGCGTCGAATTGAAGAAGCGAGTGAAGCGTACCTCCGAAGCCCGAAGATCGGCCGATGCGTCCTCGCCCTGCGTGCGGTTGAGCACGATGGTGCGGGTGGGACCGTTGGTCCCCTCGCGGCTGGCCGAGACCCGATGCATGAAGCGCACCGGCAGCGCCTCGCCGGTCGTCGTCGTAAGATCGAGATCGATGACGGCGTTGCGGGTGGTGCCGGGATCGGCCTTGACCGAGCGCACCAGCGCCATGCCATCGCCGGCGACGATTTCCGGGAGTGTCACGGCGCCAGGGGTGAAGCTCGCCAGATCGATGCCCAGCCATTCGGCGAGCGTGGCGTTGATGTAGGTGACACGGCCTTCCTGGTCGGCCGAGAAGAAACCGGCCGGCGCATGGTCGAGATGGTCGATGGCCTTCTGCAAGTCGAGGAAGAAACGCTCCTGCTCGGCCCGTTCCTGCGAGATGTCGGCGAGTTGCCAGGCAAGCATCGGCAGGCGCTGACCGGGAACGCTGAAGGTACGGGCTCGCGCCCGGTACCAGCGCGCGCCGGGTTCGGCGCCCGGCCGGATCGACTGTGCCAGCCGGAACTCACCGTCGCCGGCCTGGCCATCGCGCAAGCCCGAGGCCAGCCGGTATATGGTCACCGAAGCTTCGGGGACATCGGAAAGCAGGCCTTCGACCGTCTTCAGATCGGCGGCCGACGCAGCACCGGTCATCTCGGCGTAGGCCCGGTTGGCGTAGACGACGCGGCCCTTGGTGTCGGTGACGATCAGGCCCTGCGACATCGAATCGACGAAGGCCTTCGACAGTTCGTCCCCGGTCGAACGCGGCGCGATCTGCACGAAGCCGATGGCCGTGGCGAACAGGAAGCCGACGCCGATCATGGCAAGCACGCCCAGCATGCCGAGCAGGAACGGATCGCCAAGACGCTCGCGGAAAATGCCGAAAACGATCGCGGCCCCAGTCAGGACGATGATGAACACGATGAGCCGGGTAACCGCGCCTGGCCGCGTGTTCTGATCGACGATCGGTACCGGATAGAAATCGCCGCGCGTTTCCCTGGCCATATGCCCCCTGCTCGTGAGTTGTCCGACACCGCCCCCGGCCGGTTGAATCACATTCTCCTAATCCGGAAAAGGCCCTGGCGGCAAATGTCGGATAAAAATGACGCGTCGGTGTTTTCAAGCTGTTCACGAAGCGTGAAGGCAACTTGCGGTGGCTGGCCGCAACGGTCTAGTGTCCCTCCACTTCAAAAGCCGATTGGGGGCACCGATGCAGTGGCTGGATAATGTGGCGGGTCCCGGATATGCCGCAGCGCTGCTGTGGACGTTTGCTGCCCTTGTCCTGCTGGTCATCGTGCTCATCATCATCAGGCTGGTCCGCAACCTGACCTTCGGCACCTTCGTTGCCGGCGGCAGGAACCGCAAGACACGGCTGGCGGTCATGGACGCCACGGCGGTCGACAGCCACCGCCGGCTGGTGCTCATCCGTCGCGACGACATCGAACACCTGCTTTTGATCGGCGGCCCAACCGACGTCGTCGTCGAGCGCGATATCAGGCTTGCAGCGCCACGCCGTCCGGCATTGACCGGCGATGGCGGTGTTGGCCAGCAGCAACAGGCGCCGCGTCCGCGCGCAGCACAACCCGCTCCCACCGCGCCCGCAAGGCAGGCGCCACCGCCGCAACCGGTAAGGGCTGCTCCAGCCGCCGTTCCGCCGCGCCAGGCCGCACCGGCGCCGAAACCGGCTCAAATCTACCAGGCGAGCAATGTGACACCGCTGCCGGCCTATGGCTCCGCCGCCAATACTGCCCGGCAGGCCCCGCCACCGAAGCATGAGTCCATCGACGATACCCTGATGCGGGAGCTCGAGGTCTCGCTCGACGATTCGCACCCCAAAACGGCAAGCAAGCCGGCTGCGAAGGCACCGCAGTCTCTCGACGACGAGATGACCAAGCTGCTCGGCGAACTCGCCAGCCAGAAACGATAAAGCCCGGCGAACCGTCACATCTTGCCGCTTCCCGATCGGAACGGCGCTTAAAGCGCGTCGTCCGTTTCAGCGCGACGCGCTTTAACTTCGTGCGATTAAACCCTTCGCTAAAAACACAAATGGCCGGGAAACCCGGCCATTTCTGATGAAACAGTCCTGCCTGACGGCAGCGGCTCAATCGTCGCGATAGACCTTCTCGCGGCGTTCGTGGCGCTCCTGCGCTTCGATCGACAAGGTCGCGATCGGACGCGCGTCGAGACGCTTCAGCGCGATCGGCTCGCCGGTTTCCTCGCAATAGCCGTAAGTGCCTTCATCGATGCGCTGCAGCGCCGAATCGATCTTTGAAATGAGCTTGCGCTGGCGGTCGCGGGCCCGAAGCTCGATGGCGCGGTCGGTTTCCGAGGAAGCGCGATCGGCGAGATCGGGATGGTTGGCGTTTTCCTGCTGCAGGATTTCGAGGGTTTCGCGCGCTTCGCGCAGTATGTCGGTCTTCCAGGTGACGAGCTTCAGGCGAAAGTAGGATTTCTGCCGTTCGTTCATGAACGGCTCGTCTTCGGAGGGTACGTAATTGGCTGTAACGATATCGTTCATTCGACTCACCCAACAACCCCAAATTTGGCGCCTATATATTCGCGCAGAGAAGGCTGCACAAGCGTAATCCGCGCGCGTTTCACGCAATTGTTAATGCCGCGCGGGCGATCCTCAGCAAAGCCTTCCATAGGAAGGGCGCGGGCGAATTCGCACATGATTCGCTGCGCTTGGGCGTCGCCGCCCATTGTGCCTCAGGCCTTTCTCGTGGCTAATCCAGTTGTGTCATTGGTGGGCAGCACACCATTGGGGGTCCGGTGAGCAGACTGTATCTGTTGAGGCATGCGAAGGCTGGCTGGGCCCTGCCCGGCGTGCGCGACTTCGATCGCCCGCTCGACGCATCCGGCATTGCCGATGCCGAAATGATGGGGACGGCGATGCGTGCCCGCAACTACATCCCCGATATCACGCTCTGCTCCAACGCCAAGCGGGCGCGCCAGACGCTGGAAGGCATCGCCGGCCACACCGATACCGGCCGGGTGCTGTTCTTCGACACGCTCTACAGCGAGGATGCCGCCGGCTACCTCGCCATCATCCGCAGCAATGGCGGCCCCGGCTCGCTGCTGGTCATCGGCCACAATCCGATGACGGAAGACCTTGCCATGGCGGTCTCGGGCGACGGCGACGAGGCTGCTCGGGCCATCATGAACCATGGTTTCCCGACCTCCGGCCTTGCGGTCGTGCGCTTCGACGGCACCCTCACGGAGGCTGCGCAAGGCGCGGGCTACCTCGAAGCCTTCCTGACGCCCGTCGATCTCTGAGCCGAGCCGGCCGAGGCCGGGCGCCATTTCAAACTTGAACCGCAAAGCCTATATCGGGCGCAAGAGCACGCCTGAGAGAACAGATTTTGGCATCATCGCTGACCACTTTCACCGACGAAGCGAGAATTGCCCTGGATACGCTGTCGGGGCGTGCGAGCGGGCTTTTTTCGCCGTCGCTTCGGCTGGGCGTCACCGGCCTGTCCCGGGCCGGCAAGACGGTGTTCATCTCGGCTCTCGTCCACAATCTCATCCATGGCGGGCGCCTGCCGCTGTTCGAGGCGCAGAAGTCGGGACGGATCGCGCGCGCCTTCCTCGAGGAACAGCCGGACGATGCCGTGCCGCGTTTTCAGTACGAGGACCATATCTCCGCCCTGGTCAACGACCGCACCTGGCCGGACTCGACGCGCGCCATTTCGGAACTCAGGCTCACCATCGAATATGAGTCTGCCTCCGGTTGGAACCGGATGTTTTCCAGCGGCCGATTGTCGGTCGACATCGTCGACTACCCCGGCGAATGGCTGCTCGACCTGCCGCTGCTCGGCAAATCCTTCGCAGATTTTTCGCGCGAGGCGTTCGAGATGGCGATGCTGCCGGTGCGGGCCGACCTGTCGCAGGACTGGCGGGCGCTGTCGGCGAGGATCGAACCCAATGCCGACGCCGACGAGATGAAGGCGCGGCGCCTCGCCGAGAGTTTTGCCGCCTACCTCAAGGCCTGCAAGCTCGACGAGCGGGCGCTTTCGACCTTGCCGCCCGGCCGTTTCCTGATGCCTGGCGACCTCGAGGGATCGCCGGCGCTGACCTTCGCGCCCTTGCTGCTCAAGGGTGAGAAACGGCCGCGGTCCGGCTCGCTGCAAGCGATGATGGAGCGCCGCTACGAGGCCTACAAGACGCATGTGGTGAAACCGTTCTTCCGCGAACACATCACCCGCCTCGACCGCCAGATCGTGGTGATCGACGCCATGCAGGCGCTGAACGCCGGCCCCGGCGCGATGGCCGACCTGGAACGCGCGGTGACCGAAATCCTCTCCTGTTTCCGTCCTGGCCGAGGCAATTTCCTCACCGACCTGTTTTCACGCCGCATCGACCGCATTCTGGTTGCCGCGACTAAGGCCGACCATTTGCATCACGAAAGCCATGACCGGCTGCAGGCAATCGTGCGGCGGCTTGCCGACCGCGCCGTGGCGCGGGCAAATTTCACCGGCGCCGATGTCGACGTGGTCGCCATGGCGGCGGTGCGCGCGACGCGCGAAGGCACGGTCAAGCAAGGCCGCGAAACCCTGCCGGTGATCATCGGCACGCCGCTGAAGGGCGAGAAGATCAACGGCGAAACCTTTGATGGTAATGCCGAAACCGCCATATTTCCCGGGGACTTGCCGGAGAAAATTGACGCGGTTTTCGACGTTTCCGAAGCCGACCACCGGCAGAGCAGCGACGATCCGGCGATCCGTTTCGTGCGCTTTCGCCCGCCAAAGCTCGAACGCACCGCTGAAGGCGTCACGCTGTCGCTGCCGCATATCAGGCTCGACCGCGCCTTGCAGTTCCTGATCGGAGACCATCTGGCATGACCGCGCCCCGCAGACCGGCAGCTTTCCGCATCGAGCCGGAGGCCGAACCGAAGCAGGAAACGCGCCGCCACCATGCCGAGCCGCCGGCACGCAAGTCGCGCGCCGTCGTCCTGCCGGCCGAGATCGATGTCTTCAACGAACCCGACATTGTCGCCGCCGAACCGCCGCCGGCGACCGCGCCGCGCAGGCGCTCGCTGTTTGCCAGCCTGTTTTTCGGCGCGGTCGGCGTGCTGGTTTCGCTCGCCGTCGGCCTGTGGACCGACCAACTCATCCGCGACCTGTTCGAGCGCGCAGAGTGGCTGGGGTGGCTGGCAGCGGGAATGGCCGCAATTGCCGTGTTGGCGCTCGCGGTCGTGCTGGTGCGGGAATTCCTGGCTATTGCCCGGCTGGCCGAGGTCGAAAAACTGCAAAAGCGGGCGCTCGATGCCGTGGCGCGCGACGATCCGAAGGCTGCAAGGGCCGTCGTCGAAGAGCTTTCGGCCTTTGTCGCTGCGAAACCCGAAACCGCGGCCGGCAGGCGCTCCCTGGCCGAATTGCGCGGCGAGATCATCGACGGCGGCAATCTGGTGCGACTGGCCGAGGCCGAGATTCTCGGGCCGCTCGATGCGAGAGCCAAGGTGATGATCCTCGAAGCAGCCAAACGCGTGTCGCTGGTCACCGCCGTCAGCCCCCGCGCACTCGTAGACGTTGCCTATGTCGTGTTCGAGGCCGGGCGCCTGATCCGCCGCTTGTCCGAACTCTACGGCGGCAGGCCGGGCACGCTGGGCTTTTTCCGGCTGGCGCGCAGCGTTCTTGCCCATCTGGCGGTGACCGGCTCGATCGCCGTCGGCGACAGCTTCGTCCAGCAGATCGTCGGCCATGGCCTTGCCGCCCGGCTGTCGGCGAAACTCGGCGAAGGCGTGGTAAACGGCATGATGACGGCGCGTATTGGCATTGCTGCCATGGAGACGGCGCGGCCCCTGCCCTTCATTGCCGGCAGGCGGCCGGGTATGGGCGATTTCCTGTCGGCGCTGACCTCGTTTGCGGCCAAAAAAGAGAATGAAGCACCCGCCTCAAGCAAGTGAACGCCCTCTCGCGGTCACCAAGCATTAACCAATCTTGTTCATGGTCGTCCAACAACAGCCTCCTTGTTGCCGGGTGTCGTCTATGAAAAGCGTAATCTTGTCCTGCGTCCTGCCCCTGGTCGCGCTTGCAGCACCTCTGGGCCCGACCGGGAAAGCCTTTGCAGCCGAGCCCGACAAGCAGTTCTTCCGCACCGTTGAAGGCAAATGGGTCGGCCCGGGCGAAATCATCGCCGGCAAATACAAGGGCACGAAGTTCACCTGCAGCTTCGACGGCTCGACGCCGGACAACAAGACCGGCATGACGCTCGATGGCGACTGCCGCGTCGGTGTCTTCACCCAGAAAATGTCGGCGACCGTCGAGCGCAAGGGCCGCGACTACAAGGGCAATTTCATGGGCGGCGCCGCGGGGTCGGGCCTGGACATCATCGGCGGCAATGTGGTCGATGCCCGCAAAGTCGTCTTCACCATCAACCGCAACCAATTGCGCGGCGTCATGCAGGCCCGCATTCCCGACGACAATTCGATGACGGTGACTATCGCCGTGCGCGTCGACCAGCAACTGGTGCCGGTCATCGGTATGAGCCTCAAGCGCGTCGACGCCGTCGAAGTCGGCTCCATCGCCAAAAACTGACTCTCAAGCGGTTCCCCGAAAAAAGCGCGGAACGGGGTTGCACTGCGCGATAGCTGAGCGATTCCGCTCAGCTCGATGTCGGGAAGTGACAGGCCACCTTGCGGCCAGGTTGGCGCTCCTCAAGCACGGGCCGCTCGGGGCGGCACCTTTCTGCCGCGACCGGACATGTGGCGCGCAACCGACGAAGTCAGCGTCTCCGATGGCCCAAGCCACAGCAAGGCCGACGTGTCAGGGGTCCTGTGCGTGCCGGCGGTCCTCCGTGTCAGCGCGATGCGCTTTAAGAACACCAGCAAAAAAGGCGGCGGCTACTCGAGCCACCGCCTTTCTCAATTTCCGAACGAAGAATCAGCCCTTGATGGCGGCCGTCAGCTCGTCATAGGCCTTGCAGGCGTCGGCCGGCGTGGTGGCGCCCTGATATTTGGTCGTCACAGCCTGCACCTTGGCGGTCAGGTCGGCGGCCTTGGTCGGATCCTTGGTGATCGCTTCCTGCAGCGCGGCGGTCATTTCCTGCGCCTTCTTGGCCGCGATTTCCTGCGTGCATTCAGGCGCCTTCGAACAGGCCGATGCGGCAAGCATGGCGACACCCACGCCGACGAGCAAAAACTTCTTCATGTCAGTCATTCTCCTCACGAAGGCAGAACTTGATCGTCGCTGCCTTCCAACGGCCGAAGCCTGGCGTCCCATAGCCGCCGATTGCGGCAAAACGCAACGTGTGCGGCGCATAAACTTGTGCAGCGCTGCTGCAACGGCGCGGACGGCCTGATTGAGGCCGCCCGTGTCAGACGAAGCAAGGTTTCAGCCACGAGGCTGCAGCAGCGCCAGTGCGGCCGTCGCCGCGGCAAGGACGGCGGTTAGGGTCAAAGGCCCCGTAGCGCCATAGGTGTCCACGACATAACCGCCGACAACCGCACCGACGGTGATGGCAACCTGGAAGGAAGTGACCATCAGGCTGCCTGCTGCTTCCAGCGCATCAGGCGCCGCGCGGGACATATTGGTCGGCAGCACAACCGGCGCCATGCCGAAGGCGAAGCCCCACAGCGTAACAAAGCCGAAGGCAACGCCGGTTTGCGCGCCCCAAAGCACCAAAGCGAGTGCCGAAAACGCCATCAACGCGGCGGTAACTGCGAGGGCCATGTGGATGTTGGTGTCGGCCAGGCGGCCACCGGCAATATTGCCGATCACAGCGGCGATGCCGAACCCGAGCAGCGCCAGGGCAATCGGCCCGGTTGTGAGGAGCGTCACCTGTTCGAGGAAGGGGCGCACATAGACCGAGCCGGCAAAATGCCCGGTCATCAGCAGAACAATGGCAAGCATGCCGAGTTGGATGCCACGCCGCCGTGTCAGCCGAAAGACGTCTGCAAGGCTGTTGCTTGCCGCCGCAGGCAAGGTCGGCAGGCTGAGAAGCTGCAGCAGCATGGCAAGCGCGGCCAGCCCCGCCGTCATGGCCATCGCGCTGCGCCATCCCAGCCAGTCGCTGATCAACGCACCCATCGACGGCGCGGCGATGGTGGCGAGCGAGACGCCGAGGGTGACGATCGCCATGCCTCGACCTGTCGCATTGGCGCCGACCAGCCTCGACACGACGGCAACCGAAAGTGCCCAGAAAGCGCTGAGAGCAATCCCCAGCCCGGCCCGGCCCAGCAACAACAGCCAGAAATTGGGCGCCAGCGCCGCAAGAATATTGGAACCGACCGCCAAGGCCATGAGGCCAACCAGCACCGCCTTGCGGTTCAATCGGCCGATGAGAACATTGCTCAACATGGCCGTCACGGCGCCAACGGAAGCGGTGGCGGTGACGACCTGTCCGGCAGTTCCCTCGCTGATGCCGAGATCGCGCGCCATCGGCGTCAACAGACCTGCCGGCAAGAACTCGGCTGACACCAGGGCAAAGCTGGTGGCCGCCAATGATAGGACCGCAAACCATGTGGCCGCGCTCCACGCGGCTGGTGCATCGGCATCAAGGCCGATGGCGGCGTCTTCAAGCTGTAGTGTTGTGTCAGTCACGGAAAGATCTCCACAGTTGGAGATCTTAGATAGGCGAGTCCGTCCGGATGTTATGTACCTTAAAATCCGAAATTCATATCCATTCGTCCGGGAATTGTGCGACGCACAACGCCTGGCGAGACATTGGTGATGCGCTTGAACGCGCGGGCGAAGGACGCCTCGGAATCATAGCCCAAACGGGTAGCGACTTCGGCAACCGACAAGCCGTTTTGGCCCAGTAACTCGCGGGCAAGCTGCATTCGCAGGCGGGCGAGATAATGTGCGGCACCCTCCCCCAATACCGCGCTGAAGCGCTCGGCGAAAATCGAACGCGATTGGCCTGCCACGCCGGCGAGGCTTCCCAGCGTCCAGTTGTGGCCGGGGTCGCGGTGCATGGCCGCCAGAGCGCGGCCTATATGGGGGTCGCGGATGGCTGCGAGCCAACCGGTGGTCGAGGCGCCGTTGCAATTGACCCAGCAGCGTATGAGCCTGGCTGTCAGCAAATCCGCCATACGCGACAGGATGGTGGCGCTGCCCATCTGCGGTTGCGCGGCCTCCACCGTCATGGCCGCCAGCAAAGGGCCGACCATCGGGTCATTGCCGGCCACGTCGCAACCCTTGATGAGAGGCGGCATCAACGTGACCAACGGATTGAGCGCATAGGAGCCGAGAGACATGGAGCCGCAGAAAAGGGTGCTTGTCGCGCCCGTTCCCTGCCGTATCACTTCGCAAACGTTGCCGCCCAACTTGATCACCTGGCAGCCCTCGAGCGAGTCGCCCACCACGTCCGGCGCACTCGCCAGCCGATGGGCGATGCCTTGCGGCAGCAGCACCAGATCGCCATCGCGCAACTCCTGCCAGCCTTGCGCTTCGGTGTGAATCCAACATGGACCCTGGCCGACAAAGTGAAAACGAAGCAGTTGTTGTTGCGGAAAGTCTATGCTCCATGGGTGCCGGAGTTCGCAGCGGCCATAGTTGACGCCACTCAAGCGAAAGTCTTGCAGAACTTCGCTGAGCGCATCCATCGGGATATGTGGCAGCGGCGACGGCCGGGACGAATAATCAGGCATTTGTCAGATATAAATACCGGCCGTCCGACAGGCAAGCGCAGACTGTTGTTCCACCGGGGAATCGCTGCCGCGGCACCCTACCCATCCTGGCAGGCTTCCCGCCCTTGCCTCCCGCTCCCAGTGCATGCAAGGAGTGCTGTCGGACACAGGGACAAGAGGCATGGCAGCGGAAGCATCGGGCAGCGATCTCATTCAGGTGGTGGCGCTGCTTGCCGCAGGCGTCGTCGCCGTTCCGATCTTCAAACGCATGGGGCTGGGCTCGATCCTCGGCTATCTCGCCGCGGGCGTGGTCATCGGCCCGTTCGGTATTGGCATTTTTTCCGAATCGGAAGCCATCCTGCATGTCGCCGAACTCGGCGTGGTCATGTTCCTGTTTATCATCGGGCTGGAGATGCAGCCGTCGCGGCTATGGGGCCTGCGCCGCGAGATTTTCGGCCTCGGCGCGCTGCAGGTCGGCGTCTGCGCATTGCTGCTTACCGGTGTTGGTCTCGCCGGCGGCTTTCCGATCGCGCAATCCTTCGTTGCCGGTGCCGGCTTCGTGCTGACCTCGACGGCGATCGTCATGCAGCTTCTGGAAGAGCGTGGCGAGATGGCCAGCCCCAAGGGCCAGCGCATCGTATCCATCCTGCTGCTCGAGGATCTGGCAATCGTGCCGCTTCTGGCGCTGGTCGCCTTCCTGGCGCCGGGCGGCGCCGAGATGACCCTGCAGCAGAGGCTGGCCGAAATCGGCATCGGTCTTGGCGCCATCGTCGGGCTGGTGGTGGCCGGCCGCTATCTGCTCAATCCGTTCTTCCGCATCCTGGCCGACGCCAAGGCGCGCGAGGTGATGACGGCGGCAGCACTTCTGGTCGTGCTGGGGTCGGCGCTGGTCATGCAGCTTTCCGGCCTGTCGATGGCGATGGGCGCGTTCCTGGCCGGCGTGCTGTTGTCGGAATCGACTTTCCGCCACCAGCTGGAGGCCGACGTCGAGCCATTCCGCGGCATCCTGCTTGGCCTGTTCTTCCTCGCCGTCGGCATGTCGCTCGACCTGCATGTGGTGGCCGACAACTGGCGGCTGATCGCCGTCTATGTCGTCGCCTACATGGCGATGAATGCGCTCGGCATCTACCTCGTCGCCCGCTTGCTGAACAGCGGTCATCGTGAAGCGCTGGAACGCGCCGTGATCATGGCGCAAGGCGGCGAATTCGCCTTCGTCCTCTATTCGGCCGCGGCGGCGGTTGGCATCATCGACAGCCGGGCCAACGCAACGCTGACCGCGATCATCATCATCTCCATGGTGCTGACGCCGCTGGCCATCATTGCGCTCAAATATGTGACGCCGCGCGACGAGCAGTCGCTTGAAGGCGTCGACATCGCCGACGGCCTTACCGGCAGTGTGCTGGTCATCGGCTTCGGCCGTTTCGGCCAGATCGCCAGCCAGCCGCTTTTGTTGCGCGGCATCGACGTGTCGATCATCGACAATGATGTCGAAATGATCCAGGCGGCCGCCGATTTCGGCTTCAAGGTCTATTATGGCGACGGCACGCGGCTCGACATTCTGCGCGCCGCAGGTGCAGGCCGCGCCCGCGCCGTGCTGATCTGCGTCGACAAGCCGGACGCCGCCGTGCGCATGGCGGAACTGATCAAGGCGGAGTTCCCGCTGCTGACTGTCCTGGCGCGTGCCTTCGATCGCGGCACCGCGCTGTCGCTCATCCGCGCCGGGGTCGACTTCCAGCTGCGCGAGACCTTCGAATCGGCCCTGGTCTTCGGCGGTTCCGCGCTCGAGGTTTTGGGCGTCGAGCCGGAAGATGTCGCCGATGTCATCGAGGATGTGCGACGGCGCGACAATGCCCGACTGGAGACGCAGCTGGCCGAAGGCGTCCGCGCCGGGCAACGTTTCCTCAGGGGCAATACCGGCACGCCGATCCCGACGCCGCTGACGCAACCGCGCCGGCCCGGCCAGGCTCTGAACGAAGAGACGGCCGGCGTGCTGCACAAGCCGGAGCCCGCCGATCAGGGGGAAAGCTGATGACCGCATTGGATGAGCGCGCGCTCGCCGTCACAAAATTCTGGCGCGAGGCCGGCGAAGACGCGTGGTTCGAGAAGAACGACGCCTTCGACGCGAATTTCCGCAGCAGGTTTCTCGACCTGCACTTTGCCGCCGCGCGGCGCGAGTGCGACGCATGGTCGGAGCATGCCGAGGGTTCGCTGGCGCTGATGATCCTGCTTGACCAGTTTCCGCGCAACTGCTTTCGCGGCTCAGGCCATATGTACGCCACCGATCCGCTGGCGCGGTATTTTGCCGCCAAGGCGATCGCTGCCGGCCACGACCTTGCGCTGGAAGAAAACCTGCGCGTCTTCCTGTACCTGCCCTACGAACATTCGGAACTGCCCGCCGACCAGGACAGATCGGTCGAGCTCACCACCGCCAGGGCGCCGGAGTATGTGAAATACGCCATCGAGCATCGCGACATCATCGAGCGTTTCGGCCGCTTTCCGCACAGGAACAAGATGCTTGGCCGCGAGACGACGGCGGACGAACAGGCATTTCTCGATGGCGGCGGATTTTCCGGTTAACCCAGCCACCAGTCGCGGCCGGATGCCAGTCGCTCTATGCCTGATGTATCGACGGCGCTGAGCCGCGCGCTCACGCTCCTGCCGCCCACCGCCAGATCCGGCGCGATCTCGGCCAGGGGCGCCAGAACGAAGGCGCGCTCCAGCATCCGGGGATGCGGCACTTCCAGCCCGGTTTCGTGGATGATGCGGTCGCCGAACACCAATATGTCGATGTCGATCAGGCGCGGACCCCAGCGCTCCTCGCGCACCCGCTTCAGCTTGCGCTCGGCCTCGAGGCAGAGGTCGAGCAGCGCCCTTGGCGCCAGCGCGGTCGAGATTTCGGCAGCGGCGTTGAGGAAATCCGGCTGGTCGAGCTTGCCCCAGGGCGGCGTGCGATAGAGCGAGGAGACGGCGATGACACGCGTGTTCTCGTCGGCGTCCAGCAGGCGCAGCGCCGTGGCCATCGAGGCCGAGGGATCGCCGAGATTGCCACCAAGGCTGAGATAGACCGTGTTTTTGCTACTCTGGCCAGACAACGGTCACCTCGACGTAATCGAGCACGCCGGGCACCGGTGCGTTGGGCTTGCGCACGGTGATCTCGGCCTTCCTGATCTGCGGAAACCGTGAAGTCAGCGCCTTCGCCACTTCGAGCGCCAGCGCCTCGATCAGGAAACGGCGATGTCCAGTGACGATCTTTTCAATCACCGTGAAGGCGATGCCGTAATTGACGGTGTCCTCGATGGAATCATCCTCCAGTGGGCGGCTGGGCTCGACCGTCAACTCGGCATCGACATAAAAACGCTGGCCAAGCGCCTCTTCCTCGTCCAGCACGCCGTGCCGGGCAAAGAAGGCGCAGTTCTTCATGCGGATGACGTACATTTCTTAGTGTCCTGGCATTTCTTGGTGTCCTGGGCTCAGCGTCCTGGCTTTTCACGCGCCAGCATAGCATCGGCGACGGCCAGTGCGTCCATGTTGATTGCGACATCGTGAACGCGAAACAGATCGGCGCCCTTCAGCCTCAGGATGACACTGGTGGCTGCCGTCCCGGCGGCGCGCGCGCCGGCTTCGCGGCCGGTGACGGTGCCGATGAAGCGTTTTCTGGAGGTGCCGGCCATCAAGGGAAAACCGAGCTCCTTAAGCTCGGAAAACCGCGCCATCAGGTCGAGGTTTTCCTCAGCCGTCTCCTTGGCGAAGCCGAAGCCGGCATCGAGTACGATATGATCGTCCGCAACGCCGCTGCGCCTGGCGATTTCCAGCGAAGCCTTGAGGAACAAAAACTGGTCGGCGATGACGTCGGGCAGTTTTTGCCGCTCGCGCCCGGTATGCATGATGACCAGTCCGGCGCCGGTCTCGGCGGCGACGCGGGCGATGCCCGGTTCGCGCTGCAAGCCCCAGACATCATTGACGATATGCGCACCGGCGGCGACGGCGAGGCGCGCGGTTTCCTCGCGATAGGTGTCGACCGATACCAGGGCTTCGCCTGAAACGGCGAGTGCTGCGATCACCGGCAGGATGCGGCCCTGCTCTTCTTCAGCAGTTACGGGCGATGCGCCAGGGCGCGTGGATTCCCCGCCGATGTCGATGACGGCGGCCCCCTCTTCGACCATGCGGTGCGCCTGAGCCACAGCCTGATCAGGCGTGATGAACAGCCCGCCGTCGGAAAAACTGTCCGGCGTGACGTTGAGAATGCCGACCACAATGGCTTTCTCGCCAAGGTCAAGATGGCACTTATGCGCCAGTTGCCATCGCCTTGTCGTCATTGTCCTTCAACCATGTGTCTCATTGGCATGTGGCTCATTGGCATGTGGCTCATCGAGCGCTTGCAATCCATCAACGATGCGTGATCGGTGGAAGATCAATTCCGTTGCGCCGGCAACGGCCGTAAAGCAAGGTGAGTGAAGAGGCAACATGATGAAACGACCCCTGCTCTGCGCCCTGATGCTGGCTTTGACCGTCCTGCCGGCGAATGCTGCCAATCTGGTGAAGACTTACAGCTATTTTGCCATCGGCGGCAGCACGCTCGATGACATCGAGACGCAATTGTCGAAGCATGGACCCGAGGTGAAAAGCACCGGGATGCGGCATCCAGGCGCCACCCAGATGGCGTTCACCACCCGCATCAGCTACGCGCAAACCGCAGACACCTGCCGCATCGCCAAGGCCGCCGTTACCGTCAAGGTCAAGGTCATCCTTCCGGAGTGGCGCAGGCCGCGCAAGGCCGATCCCGATGTCAGGCTGTTCTGGGACACGCTGTCGGCCGACATCAAGCGCCATGAGGAGCGTCATGTCGAGATCGCCAAGAACCACGGCCGTCTGCTCGAAGACGCGCTGAACGCGAGCTTTGCGCAAAAGACCTGCGCCGGGGCCAAGGCGAAGGCGGCGCAGATCACCGCGGCCGAACTCGCCAGGCATGACCAGGACCAATTGCGCTTCGACCGCGTGGAAGGCGTGAATTTCGAAAGCCGCATCCTGCGGCTGCTGCGCTACCGCATGCAGCGCGTCGAGAACGGCCAGCTTCCGCCCGGCTGAAACACGGACTGATACCAAGCCAATTCTGCCGAAACATGAGGCCAGCCCCAGAATATTTTCGGGCATAGGTCGAAATCGGCCTATACGGGACGACATATGTCAGGCTCGCAAGATATGTCAGGCTGGCAAGGCGCGAGCTTCGAAACACCAGATCAAGACCAATTGAGGCGGCGTGTAGCGGAGCGGCCATTTGGCGCCGCGCAATCGCTCTCGAACGTTATGGATGAACTGATATGGACCAGGCTGTCGACAAGCCGGACGGGGTGGCGCCCGCCGCGCCGCTGACGGAAAGCGAGAAGAACGTCATCATCGCCGGCATCCTTTTGTCGATGCTGCTGGCGGCGCTCGACCAGACAATCGTCGCGCCGGCCATGCCGACCATCGGCCGTTCGCTCGGCCATGCCGACTACCTGCCGTGGATCGTGACCGGCTATCTCCTGACGGCGACGGCCATGGCGCCGCTCTACGGCAAGATTTCCGACGTCTATGGCCGCCGGCCGACCGTCTATGCGGCGATCCTGATCTTCCTTCTGGGATCGCTGGTCAGCGCCATGGCCCCCAACATGTTCGTGTTGGTTGTCGGCCGGGCGATCCAGGGTGCGGGCGGCGGCGGCCTGTTCGCCCTGGCGCAGATCGTCATCGGCGACCTGGTGCCGCCGCGCGAACGCGCGCGTTATGCCGCCTGGATTTCGGGCACCTGGGCGGTCGCCAGCATCGCCGGGCCTTTGCTCGGCGGCGGATTTGCCGAACATCTGCATTGGTCGCTGATCTTCTGGATCAATATCCCGCTCGGCATCTTGGCCATGGCCATCATCAACAAGCCGCTGCGCAAACTGCCGGTCGCCGCAAAGCGGCATCGCATCGACGCGCTGGGCGCGCTGCTTCTGGTGGTGGCGACGGCATTGCTGCTTTTGGCCCTCAACTGGGGCGGCAGCGCCTATCCATGGGCCTCGCGCGAGATCGTCGGCCTGCTGGCCTGTTCGGCGGTCTTCTGGGGTGCGTTCGCGCTCAGGCTGATGCGTGCGGCCGAGCCGCTGATTTCGCTTGAAGTGCTGAGCAATCCGATCGTGCTTGCCGGCACGGCGTCGATGTTCCTGCTGCAGGCCGCCAATATCGGCCTGTCGGTGTACCTGCCGGTCTATCTGCAGTCGATCATCGGCCTGTCGGTCAGCCAGTCGGGCCTTGCCATGCTCGGCCTGCTGCTCGGAACGGTCGCCGGCGCGACGTTCAGCGGCCGCACGATACCGCGCTTCTTCCACTACAAGCGTATCGCCATGGTCGGCGTTCTCTTCGCCATTATCTGTCTTGGCGTGCTCAGCCTGGTCGCCGGCCGCGCCTCGCTGCTGGTGGTCGAGCTCTTGACCATCTGCATCGGCCTTGGAAGCGGCACCACCTTCCCGGTCGCCACCGTATCGGTGCAGAACGCCGTCGATCGCGCGCATCTCGGCGTTGCCACCGGCGTGCTGACCTTCCTGCGTTCGCTGGGCAGCGCGCTCGGCGTCGCCATGCTTGGCGCCGTCGCGCTCGGCTATGGCCTGCCGCTTGCCGGCGAAGGCGCGCCGGCTGCCGGACAGATCGTCTCGGCGACGCCCTTCATGATGATCTTCCTTGCCGCGGCCGTCACGCTCGTGCTGGCGCTGATGACGCTGGCGCTGATGCCGGAGAAGTCACTGCGCGGCCGCGACGAGGCCGAGGCGCCGGTCGTTCTGGTGGAGTGATCCGGAAAGCGCTGTAGGACCTACTCCACGACGCCGAGCTTCTTCTGCAGGCTGGTCGACGACGTCGTGTACTGGAAGACGATGCGCTCACCGGGGCTGATGATGCGCTTGGCGGCCTGCGCCATCAGCGCCACCTCGTGAAAACCCGACAGGATCAGCTTCAGCTTGCCTGGGTACCAGTTGATGTCGCCGACGGCAAAGATGCCTGGCACCGAAGTCTGGAATTTCTCGGTATCGACCGGGATGAGGTTCTCATGAAGGTTGAGCCCCCATTCGGCGATCGGGCCGAGCTTCATGGTCAGGCCGAAGAACGGCAGCATGCGCGTGCACGGCACCTCGATGTCGCCGTCAGGCCCGCCCTTGATGATAGCAGAGGCCAGCTCGCCGTCGGCGCCGGTCAGGCCGCTCACCTGGCCGACCCGGAACTCCAGCTGCTTCATCTCCTGCATGGCATACATCTTGTTGACGCTGTCGGGCGCCGCCCTGAATTCCGCGCGCCGGTGGACCAGTGTCACGCTTTTTGCCACCGGCTGCAGGTTCAGCGTCCAGTCGAGTGCGGAATCGCCGCCGCCGACGATGACGAGGTCGTGGCCGCGGAATTCCTCCATACGGCGCACCGAATAGAAGACGCTCCTGCCCTCATAGGCCTCGATGCCGGGAATGGGCGGCCGTTTGGGCTGGAACGAGCCGCCACCGGCGGCGATCACCACCACCTTGGCTTCGAACACCTCGTTCTCGTCGGTGGTGACCCGAAATGAGCCGTCGTCAAGCTTTTCCAGGCTGGAGACCATGCGGTTGAAGGTAAAATCCGGCTTGAACGGGTGAATCTGCTCGAGCAGTCTGTCGACCAGGCCTTGCGCCGAGATCGATGGCCAGCCTGGAATGTCGTAGATCGGCTTTTCCGGATAGAGTTCGGCGCATTGGCCACCCGGTCGGTCGAGGATGTCGATCAGATGGCACTTCATGTCGAAGAGGCCAAGTTCGAACACGGCGAACAGGCCGACCGGACCCGCCCCGACGATGAGTGCGTCCGTCTTGATTACATCGGTCATGCCAGGCGAGCCTCATTGTCAGACTGGGGCGAAACTGGCGCGAGACTGCATGAGCATTGGCCCGCTGCCAAGCGGCGGCGGGAAAAATCAGATGGTACGGGAGATCAACCCTGGCGAGCCGGCACGCGCACGACCAGGCCGTCAAGCGCGTCGCGCACCTTGATTTGGCAGGACAGCCGCGAGTTCGGCTGGACGTCATAGGCGAAGTCCAGCATGTCCTCTTCCATCGCCTCCGGCTCGCCGACCTCGGCCGTCCAGGCTTCGTCGACATAGACATGGCAGGTCGCGCAGGCGCAGGCGCCGCCGCATTCTGCCTCGATGCCCGGCACCGCGCTACGGATCGCATTCTCCATGACGGTCGAGCCGTTTTCGGCCTCGACATCGAAAGGAGTGCCGTCATGGGCAATGAAGGTCAGCTTGGTCATTTATCACCTGAAGGGAGTCCCAGCCGAGATAATCACTCCACCGGACAAGTCAACTGCGGCGCGAAAGCGCCGCTTTGTGACGTTTTTTCGGAAAGCTGGCCAAAGCACGCCCTGGCCCCGTCGATTCATCCCGGTGGCCGCTGCCGAGCGGCAGCCATTACCGGCTGATGGCGGCGATGAAATCGCGCACTTCCTCGATCAGGGTGCCGAGGCGCTTGAGGATGCGCGCATCTTCCGGCTGCTGTTCGATCGAGGTGGCGCAGTCGGCGATGGCAAAGGCGCCGACCCCGCGCGCCGAACCTTTCAGCCCATGCGCCAGAAGCAGTCGCTCCCTGACATCGGCATCGACTATTCTGTCGCGGACGGAAAGCGCCTGCTGTACGAACAGCGCCAATACCTCCTGTTCGAGGGCGCGATCGCCCATTGTCTGACGGGCCAGATGGGCCAGATCCACTGGGCGCGAACGGGCCGGTCCCGACGCATCGCCGCCCGGCATTGAGAAGGCAATGCCGCTTTCACCGCGTACCAATTTGAAACTCCTTGTGCCGATCGCCGAAAAAACTAGGCGATTTCCGTCGCCAACGCGTTAATGAATGGGCTGGAAAATTGTTGCCGTTGAGGCGGTTAGATCACGTTGTCGTTAACCTTATATTTAAAGTTTTACGTATCTCGCGGAATGCATGTTTTCTTTACCCCTGTGTGTCATTACGATACGAAGGTCCATTTTCAGCCTCCTGCGTGGGATAAGACGAGCCAGAATCAGGCAAAAATAAGAAGTCCCTCGGCAGCTAGTACAGGGTAGCGAAGGCATGGCGAAGAAACCAACGACGACCAGAACTCTCGACAGCGACGTAGCCAGGGAACTCGAAAAGGCACTAGACCTCGATCTCAGCGGAGACGGCAGCGGCGATCTCGATATCGCGGCGTCGATGGAAGATCTGGAAGCGCAGATATCGCAGGCCGCGGACGAACTGGCGCGCGAAGGCCGCCCCCAGAAGCCCGCCCCCGCTCAAAACGCGCCCGTCCAACAAAACCAGAGTGCGAAGCCGGCAGCCAAGCCCGCCGAGCTGCGCCCGGTCGAATCGCGCAACAGCGCGCAGCCAGCCGGCTTCAAGCCGGCAAACGATGACCGCCAGAAAGATTACAAGACGCTGCTGCACAGCCTCAACCGGCGCGCGTCTAGCACGATCTATTGGGTCGTGGCGTTCGTGTCGCTGGCCTGGATCGCCGGCGCCGGCGGCCTCGCCAATCTGCTGTTTGGCCCCAGCATCTGGAAAATTCGTACGTTCGATCAAATCCTGGCCCGCCCTGAACTGATCGGCCTGGCGATCGCGGCAATCATACCGGTCGTCCTGTTTTGGGCCTTCGCGGCGATGATCCGCCGCGCGCAGGAAATGCGCATTGCCGCGCAATCGATGACGGAGGTGGCTTTCCGCTTGGCGGAGCCGGAAAACCTCGCCCAAGACCGCGTGATGATGATCGGCCAGGCCGTTCGCCGTGAAGTGGCGGCGATGGGCGAAGGCATCGAGCGCACGCTGGCGCGCGCCGTCGAGCTCGAAACTCTGGTCCACAGCGAGGTCAACCAGATCGAACGCTCCTATTCGGAGAATGAATCGCGCATCCGGTCGCTGGTCGACGGGCTGGGCAGCGAGCGCGAAGCCGTCGTCACTCATGCCGAGCGCGTGCGCGCCTCGATCACCGGCGCGCATGAAACGCTGAAGGACGAGATCGGCGCCGCCTCCGACATTATTCGCGACTCTATCCTCAACGCGTCGACCAAGCTGTCGATGACGATCACGAATTCCGGCGACACACTGATCGACCGCATCAATGAAAGCTCGATGTCGATCTTCGATTCCGTCGAAACCCGGCTGGATTCAATCACCGACAGGCTGTCGACGTCGGGCGAAGCCTTTGCTTCGCTGCTCGACACCCGCATCGCCAAGCTGACGGACACCACAGACGGCCTGACCCGGTCGCTGACCGACCTGCTCGACGACCGCACCACCGGTATGGTGTCGCTGCTCGGCGGCGCCGCCCGCACCCTGAGCTCGGAATTCGAGTCCAGCCTGAACGGCATCGAGCGGACGCTGGCCGAGCGCGGCCAGGCGCTGATCAGCGAATTTCAGACCCGCGCCGAAGCACTCGATACCGGCACGCAGAAGCTCAACGCCGCGCTCGAGGCGCGCGCCCGCCAGATCAACGAAACGCTGGTCGAGCGCGCCCGCGAGATCGCCCACACCTTTGCCGAGAGCAAGGATCATTTGTCGGCCATGATCGATCAGGGCAAGACCCAGATCGGCGCCGACATGGCCGACATCGTCTCGTCGACCTCGTCGATGCTCGAAGCCCGCGCCAGCGATTTCGCCGGCCGGATGGAAGCCGCCCGCCATGTCGTGTCGCGCTCATTCGACACCGACATCCAGCGTCTTGCCGATGCCCGTGTCGGCATCGAGGACGCCGTCGAAAACCACAGCCGCAAGCTGTCCGAAAGCCGCGAACGCATGGCGGCTGCCATGCAGGCGGACCTGGCGAAGTTCGCCGAGGGCCGCGCCGGCATCGATGCGGCCGTAACGAACCAGGTGCAGAAGCTGGCCGAAGGCCGCAACCTGATCTCGCGCGCCCTGGAAGAGGATCTGCGCAAGGTCAACGAGTCGCGCGCCGCCATCGACGCGTCGCTGGGCAGCCATCTCGAGCGGCTTGAAGAAGGCCGCAACCGGCTCAACCAGGCTTTGCATGAAGACTCCGGAAAACTTGTGCAAGCCCGTACGATCATTGACGAAATGGTCGCCGGGCATGTCGGTAAGCTGGCCGAAGGCCGCAACATTCTGTCGCGCGCCCTGGAAGCCGATCTCGGCAAGCTCGCCGACAGCCGCGCCTCGATTGACGGGCTGGTCGCCGGCCAGGTTGAAAAGATCGCCGAAGGCCGCGCCATCCTGACCAAGGCGCTCGAAAACGACATTATCGGCATCAAGGGCGTGATCGAGAGCCACTCTGCGAAACTGGCCGAGGATCGCACCGAACTCAGCAAGGCGCTGGAGAACGACCTGTCCGGCATCAGAGGCCTGCTCTCCGACCATTCGAGCCGGCTTGCCGACGATCGTGGCCTGTTGTCACAGACGCTCGAGGCCGACCTCGCCAAGCTCGCCGAGAGCCGGTCGAGCATCGACGGGCTGGTCGCCGGCCAGGTCGAGAAGCTGGCCGAGGGCCGCGATATCCTCAAGCGCGCGCTCGAAGCCGACCTCAACACCATCAAGGGCGCCATCGCGGGTCATTCCGACAAGGTGGCGGAAGAGCGCGGTCAGCTTTCCAGGGCACTGGAGGCCGATCTGCAGAATGTGAACAGCCTGATCGCCGACCACTCGAACCGGCTTGTTCAGGATCGTTCGACGCTATCCCAGGCGCTTAAGGATGACCTTCAGAATGTGAACAGCCTGATCACCGACCACTCGAGCCGGCTTGTCCAGGATCGTTCGACGCTATCCCAGGCGCTTCAGGACGATTTGCACAATGTCAGCGGCATCATGGCCGATCATCAAAACAGGCTCGTCCAGGACCGTTCGGCGCTCTCAAAGGCACTGGAAGACGACATCGCCAAGCTGGCGGAGAGCCGCTCCAACATCGATGGGCTGGTCGCCGGACAGGTCGAGAAGCTCGCCGAGGGCCGAGACATCCTCACACGGGCGCTCGAAGCCGATCTCAATGCGATCAGGAGCGCCATTGCCGACCAGTCGCAGAAGCTGAGCGAAAACCGTGGCGAGTTCGCACGGGTGCTGGAAGCGGATTTGGAAAATGTCAACAGCCTGATCGAGGGTCACAGCGACAAGCTCGTCCGGGATCGCGCGACGCTGTCGAAGGCTCTCGAGGACGACCTCGCCAAGCTGGCCGAGAGCCGGTCGAGCATCGACGGACTGGTCGCAGGCCAGGTCGAGAAGCTGGCCGAGGGCCGAGACATCCTGAAACGTGCGCTGGAAGCCGACCTGCAGAAGCTGTCGGCAAGCCGCGGTGAGGTTGACGACATCATCGCCGGCCATGTCGGCAAGCTGGCCGAAGGCCGCAACATGTTGACCCAGGCGCTGGAAGACGATCTGGCAAAGCTCGCCGACATACGCAAGGACGTCGACCGCTCTCTGTCGGGCCATATCGACCAGATTGCCGGCAGAAGCACCGATATCTCGGCGGCAATCGCTGCCGATGTCGAGAAAATCGAGCAGGCCTTCAGCAAGCAGACCGGCATCATCGAAGAGCGCGCCGGAACCATGGAGCGCGCGTTGTCGGTGGGTGTCGACAATGTCCGCAGCGTGCTTGAAAAGAGCGCCGTCTTCGTTGCCGGCGCGCTCCGTGAGAAGGTGATGGAAGTCACCAGCGCGCTGCACGAACAGGCCGGTGCTGCCTTCAGCGACGCCGACCGCAAGATCGCCGAGCGTGCCGAGCAGACCTCGGCCGCCCTTTTGGCCCGGGCCGAGGACATCGCCCGGACCTTCGAGGACGCGGATCGCCGTCTGCACGCCCGTGCCGAGGACACATCGAGCGCCCTGATTGCGCGCGCAGAGGATACGACGAACGCCTTGCTTGCCCGCGCCGAGGACACAACGAGCGTGCTGCTTGCCCGGCATGACGAGACGTCGAACTCGCTGCTCGCCCGCGCCGAAGAAACGGCCGGACGGCTGGCTGCCCGCGCCGGCGAGATCGCCGGCACGTTCGACGCCGCCGACCAGAAGCTGGTCGCCCGCGCGGTCGAGACGGCGCAGTCGTTGGCCGACCGCGCCGGCGACATCCTGCGTAACTTCGAGGGCGCCGACCAGCGGCTGAGCATGCGCATCGGCGAATCCGCCGAAGCGCTGGCCGCCCGCGCCTCGGACCTTGGCCGCATCTTCGACGCCGCCGACCAGCAGCTGATCTCGCGCATTGCCGAGGGTTCGGACGCGCTGTCGGCACGCGCCACCGAGATCAGCCGCATCTTCGACGAGGCCGATCACCGCCTGGTGTCGCGCATCGCCGACTCCACGTCGACGATCGGCGAGCATGCCAACAACATCGTCGGTGCCTTCGCCAGCACCGAGCAGCGTGTTGCCGAACGCGCACGCCAGACCGGCCAGGAACTTGCCGTCCACGCCCGCGAGATGGAGCAGGCTCTTGCCGGCGCCGACGAGCGGCTGGCCGCGAGCGTTGCGTCCGCAGCTTCGCGCGTCGAGGAACAGGTCGCCAGCGTCGAGAACCGCCTTCTTTATACGACGGAGACGATGGGCCAGAAGCTCAACGAGCAGGTTTCCAGCGCAGAAGCTCAGCTGATCTCGCGCGCCAACACGATTGCGGAGACTTTTACCGCGGTCGGCCAGCACATCGGCCAAAGCACCAACGACGCTGCCAAGACAATCGGCACCAATACCCGCGAGCTCAACACGATGCTGGCGGCGCGTTCGGCCGAGATGGCGAAGATCCTGGACGAAACCGCGCGGCCGCTGGTCGAGCGCTTCGCCCAGGGCGGCTCGGAACTGCAAAAGAGCATGGAAGAGGTCACCGAACGCGCGACCGAGAAGCTGCGCAGCGAAAATGCCGCCCTCGTCAACGCGCTCGCCAGCCGCACCGCCGAAACGCTGTCGGCCGTCGAAGGCGCGCGCTCGTCGCTCGCCGATAGCGTCGCCGACCTCATCGGCCGCATGAGCGTCTCCAGCTCGCAGCTTGGTGAGCTGATCGAACAGGCGGCGATCAACCTCGGCCAGGTTGACGAACGTCTGAGCGGCAGCACGCAAAGCTTCGCGGCAACCACCGAAAAGGCCGCGCAGACCTTCGCCAGCTCGGCACGCCTGGTCGATTCGAACACGACGCGGCTTACCGAATTGTCGTCGTCGACCCTGCGCGAAGTGGCCTCGATCGCCACCAAGTTCGACGAGCACAGCCGCTTGCTGTCCTCGGCTTCGGATCTGTTGAGCTCGGCGCAGAGCAATCTGGAGCACACGCTTGAGCGGCAATCGTCGCTCGAAGATCTCGCCGTCGGCCTAGTCAAGAAGTCGGAAGACCTCGAGAAGGTGATGCGTTCGTTCGAAAACCTTGTCGGCCAGACGATGCAGAATGCCGAAGGCAAGACGCTGGCATCAGCCGACAAGATCCGCATCGCCATAACGGAAGTGGTCGATTCGGCAACCAGCCGGTTCGCCGATGCGACCGAGGAGATGCGGCGCACCGCAAGCTCGATCAAGAGCGAGCTCGACCTCACCCGCGCCGAGCTCAAGAAGGGCGTCATCGAGATGCCGGAAGAGGCCAAGGAATCGACCTCGGCGATCCGCCGTGCCGTTGCCGAGCAGATCAACGCGCTCAAGGAACTTTCGGATATCGTTGCGAAATCGGGACGCGGCGGCGACAATGCCGAACCGCGCGCCCTGCGCCCGGCGCCGCAGGCGCCAGTGCAGCGCCCGGCCGAGCCGGTACGCCGCCCGCCGCCGGCGCCACAGCCGGAGCGCCCTGCTCCGCAGGCGCCGCTCGGCGGCCTGCGTGGCACGCTCGATATCGAACGCCCTGCCGAAGCACCGCGCCAGCGCGACGCCAACGCCCGCACGCCGCAAGGCGGCTGGGTGCGCGATCTCCTGACCGGGGCATCGCGCGAGGAGGAAGTCGCCAGGCCGGCAGCGCCCGCGGAAGCACCGCGCGCAACTCCCGTCCAGCGCTCGCCGCTGCATGTCATGGAGTCGCTCAACTCGCTCTCGGTCGATATTGCCCGGGCGATCGACCACGACGCCTCGATCGAGCTGTGGAACCGCTACCGGCGCGGCGAGCGTGACGTGTTCACGCGCCGCCTCTACACGCTCAAGGGCCAGCAGACCTTTGACGAAATCCGCCGCAAATATCAGGCCGAGGCGGAGTTCCGCGCCGCCGTCGACCGCTACTGCGACGATTTCGAGAAGCTGCTCAAGGACGTCTCGCGCAACGACCGCGACAACATCATGGCGCAGACCTACCTGACGTCGGACACCGGCAAGGTCTACACCATGCTGGCCCATGCGAGCGGCCGTTTGCACTGATTGAGGCGACACCACAGACACAGAAAAGGCGGGAAGTTCCCGCCTTTTTCTTTGTGCAAAATCGTCGGTCTGCGCTGCCCCTCATCCGCCTGCCGGCACCTTCTCCCGTATAGCGAGGGTGAAGGGAGATGGCATCAGCCTCGCCGCCCATACTGCGACGGTGACAATTGGCGAAATCATTGGCGATGGCGTTCTTTCTCACTATACGGGGAGAAATGCCCGGCAGCGCAATGAGGGGCAGCGCGAACCTGCGATATTTGGTCGAGTGCTGGTTTAACGCGACGAACGATCGTTCGAAGCCTCGACCGGCTCAGATCACCGAATCCGTCCAGCCCACGATATCCTTCGCCGCCTCGCCGAAGGCGCTGTCGAGCGCGTTGACATAGGCCGGATTGCCGCCGCCGGAGACGGGAGCGGATGCGGTGAAGCTCTTCGAGGCGCGCACCTCGCCGTTGCGGTCGTTCAGGATGCGCACGAAGAGATTGACCTCGGCATGCTCGCCACCATTGACGCGGACTTCGAAGGAGCGGATCTCGACGATCACCTGGTAGTCGATCGCCAGCCCCTCGCCCGGCTTGCCGACGCCGGCAAAGCTTCCGGAGCGCTGGAAGGTTTCGGCGAGCCTCGCCTGCACGATCAGCGGCAGCCGGTCGGCCCATTGCGCGCCCTTGAGATACTGGATCGAGCGGTCTGACGGCTTGATGACGATGTTCTGGCTGTCCAGCGCCTTGAGCGCGGAGGGCTGGGCGATCAGGATCTGGCGGCGGCTGTGGCCATGGGCGTCGATCGACGGGGCGGACAGCTCGAACGTATCGAGCGGCGCCGGCTTGCCTCCCAATGCCGCGCAACCAGCCAGCGTCAAGCCAAGCAAAACGACTGCCGATCTATACCCACCCAACCCGAACGTCACGCGTGATCCCCACTGTCCCCGGATCGTATGATGAATCCGCATCCGCGATCCATGTAATTGCTGCGGGCGGGCACGGAAGTCAACGCCGTGCCCTGCCATCGAACTGCCGGACCTCGCCGTCGCCGCCCGACAGGATGCGCTGCGGGTTGCGGCTGAGATCGGTCACCGCCTCTTCGATGCGGCTGATCGAACGCCGGCTGTCCTGGACCAGCGCCTCGACATTCGACAGGCCCTGGCCCGAGAAGCGCGCGATGTTGTCGGTGATCGTGCCAAGCCGGGCGTTCAGCGTGTCGGCGACCTGCTTGAACGACTTCAGCGTGTCCCTGGCATCGGCCATGACGCCGTCGGCCTGGCCCGAACCGAGCAGCGTATCGACCCTTTTCAGGATGCCGTCGACGCGCACCGAGGCATCGTTGAGGCGCGACGCAAGCTGTTTGGCGTCCTTGATCGTCTCGTCGATGTCGTCGGCCCGGTCGGCGAACTTGTCGGTCACCTTGGCGATGTCGGCGGCGGCCTTGTTGGCATTTTCGCTGGCCTTCTGAATGTTGGCGAGCGCCACGCGCACCTGCGCCGGATCGATGCCGTCGAGCACATTGTCGACCTTTGCCAGCGTGCCTTGCGTGCGCGTGGCGAAATCGTTGACCGAGCCGACCGCGGTATCGACGTTCTTGATCACGCCGTCGAGCTGTCCGCTGGTCTCCTTCAGATTGGCGGTGACGGCGTCCACATTGGCGACGATGCTCTTGATCTTGTCCTTGTCGACGGCATTGAGCAGGCCTTCGGCAGCCTTCAGCGTGCCGTCGAGCTTGCCGGAAACACCCTTCAGCTCATCCGACAGCGCGCTGACGGCGGTCAGGAACTTGTCGATGCCGTCGGCATTCCTGGCCAGCGCATCGGAAAATGTCTGGGCGTTCTTGACGGTCTGGGTCAGCGGCCCGCGCACATCCCTGGTGAAACCTTCTAGGTCGGAAAGCACCTTGTCGGCGCGGGTGAAGATGTTCTGCGCCGTCTGCAGCAGGTTGGTGACCGCTGACGGATTGGCGATGATCTCGGCCGTCCTGCCTTCCTTTGCCGCCTCTTCCAGGAGATTTGGTTCCTTTGGATCGGCGCCCTTCAATTCGATGTTGACCTGGCCGGCAAGGCTGGCGATGCCGATATCGGCCTGCGTCGATTTGGTGAGCGGCGTTGTCTGGTCGATCTCGGTCGTAGCAATGGCGGCATTGGGGTCATTGCGGTCGAAATAGACGCGCTTGACCACCCCGACCTTGACGCCGTTGAACAGCACCAGACTGCCGGGGCCGAGGCCGGAGGCCGAACCCTGAATGCGCACGCGCAGCTCCGCCGTCTCGCCGCGATCACCGATCTGGGCGGTCCAATAGACGAACCCGAACGCCGCCAGGATTGCAGCCAGGGTGAAAATGCCGACAATTACGTAGTTGGCTCTGGTTTCCATTGCCCCACTTATGTCTATGCGCGCGCGGCAAGATCAAGTTGCCGAGCGCGTTTTCCGCGGAAATAGGATTTGACCCACGGTTCTTCGCTTTTCAGCATGTCGTCGATCGTGCCTTCGACCAGGATTTTCTTGTTGCCGAGCACCGCCACGCGGTCGCAAGCGGTAAACAGCGTGTCGAGATCGTGCGTCACCATATAGACCGTCAGATCCATCGTATCGCGCAACTTCACCACCAATTCGTCGAATTCGGACGCGCTGATCGGGTCGAGGCCGGACGTCGGCTCGTCGAGGAAGACGATGTCGGGGTCGAGCGCCAGCGCCCGCGCCAGGGCGGCGCGCTTGATCATGCCGCCCGAAAGCTCCGAGGGAAATTTTTGCGCGGCGTCCGGCGGCAGGCCGACCAGTTCGATCTTGAGCAAGGCCAGCTCGTCCATCAGTTTCTTCGGCAGATCGAGATATTCGCGCATCGGCACCTGCACGTTTTCCTGCACGGTCAACGCCGAAAACAGGGCGCCGTGCTGGAAAAGCACGCCAAGGCGCATGTCGATGCGCAACCGCTCGATGTCGCTGGCCTTTTCGAGGTCGAGACCAAACAGCTTAATCGTGCCGGACTGCTTGTGCAGCAGGCCGAGAATCGTGCGCAGCAGCACCGATTTGCCGGCGCCCGAGGCGCCGACGAAACCGAGGATTTCGCCGCGCTTGATGTCGAGCGCCAGTTTGTCGAGGATCAGCTTGTCGTCCAGGGCAACGGTGATGTCGCGCACCGACAGCACGATATCGCTTTCGCCCGTTCCCTGCATAGCCTTGGTCGCCTTTGAGTTTCTGCGCATCATGTCAGAACTCGATCGATGCGTAGAAGATGGCGAAAAGGCCATCGAGGATGATGACGACGAAGATCGACTTCACCACCGAGGCGGTGACGTGCAGACCCAGCGATTCGGCGCTGCCGCCGACCTTCATGCCTTCAACGGAAGCAATGGTGCCGATGATCATGGCCATGAACGGCGCCTTGATCAGCCCGGCGAAGATGGTGCTGATATCGATCGCGCCGCGCAGCCGGTCGATGAAGGCCGTCGGCGCAATACCGGAATAAAGCCAGGCGGCTAGGATGCCGCCGCCAAGAGCGGCAAAATTGGCGACGATGGTGAGACAGGGCAGCGCGATCACCAGCGCCACCAGGCGCGGAAACACCAGCACGCCGATCGGGTTGAGGCCGATGACCTTCAGCGCGTCGACCTCCTCGCGCATCTTCATCGAGCCGATCTCGGCGGTGATGGCGCTGCCGGAGCGGCCGGCGATCATGATGGCGGTCATCAGCACGCCGAGTTCGCGCAGGATCAGCACGCCGACCAGATCGACAACGAAAATGTTGGCGCCGAAATAATTGAGCTGGTAGGCGCCCTGCTGGGCGACGATGGCGCCGACGATCGCCGACATCAGCACCACCACGGGGATGGCGCCGACCCCCATGCGATCGATCTGGTTGAAGATCGCCGCCGGATTGATGGCATGGCCGCGCCCGAGCTTCATCTGGGCGCCGCCGATGGTGGCGCCGAGGATGTTCATCGAGGCGAGGAAATCGTCGCGCATCTCATAGATGCGGCGGCCGACCGCCTCCAGCCCGCGGAGGATGATGTTGGGGCGCCGGACGCCGCGCGATTCGGGCTCGCGCCGGACAGCTTCGCCAACGGCGCCGAGCAGGATCGAGGCGACATCGCTTTGCCCCTGCATCTTGATCTCGACACCCTTCTTTTCGAAGACACTGACCAGGCGATCGATCAGCCAGGCGCCGGCGGTGTCCATCTTCTCGATGTGGGAAAGATCCAAAGCGAGCGTCTGGAAGCTTTTGCGCTGCTCGATCTTGCGCATCTCGGCGTCGATCAGCGCCACTGTCGTCGTCGTCCAGATGCCGGAGAAAGCGCAGCCGAGGACGCCGCCCTCCTCGCCGACCGCAACGCGGGGCTGGTGGTCGGCCTCCTTGGCGGCGTTGCCGCTTGCGTCGCGTTTGCCGATGGTCAACATGGCGTCCTGTTTAGCCTGACGGGTCGTACCTGTCGATTTGCCGACGACGCGTTGTCGCATAGCCGGAGCAGAAAATTATGGCGCGTGTCATTTCGGTTGAGGCCGAGCGTTTTCCCATTGCCGGCACCTTCACCATCTCGCGCGGGTCGAAGACCGAAGCCGAAGTCATTACCTGCACGATCAGTGATGGGGACAATCGCGGATGGGGCGAATGCGTCCCCTACAAGCGCTATGGCGAGACTATGGAGGGGGTGCGCGACGCCATCGAGGCCATGCGCCGGCAGATAGAAGGCGGCATCAGCCACAAGGACCTGCTCGATGCGATGCCGGCGGGTGCTGCCCGCAACGCCATCGATTGCGCCTTGTGGGACCTGGAGGCCAAGATCAGCGGCGTTGCGGTCGCGGACGCCATCCACGTTGTGCCCTTGTCGGCGCTGGAGACGGCCTACACGCTGTCGCTGGGCGAGCCGGAGGCAATGGCGGCGCAAGCCCGCGCCAATGCCGGGCGGCCGCTGCTCAAGGTCAAGATTGGCGGCGACAACGACATGGCCCGCATCCGCGCCGTGACCGAAGCGGCGCCCGACAGCCGCATCATCCTCGACGCCAATGAAGGCTGGATCGATGCCAACATCATCGAGAATCTCGCTTTCGCCGCCGAACATGGCATAGCCCTGATCGAACAGCCGCTTCCCGCCGGCCATGATGCCATCCTGCGCCACATCGCGCATCCGGTGCCGATCTGCGCAGACGAAAGCGTCCACGAGGCGAAGGACCTCGAAACGCTTGTCGGCCTCTATGACGCCGTCAACATCAAGCTCGACAAATCCGGCGGCCTGACCGCCGCCCTTACCCTTCGCAACCGCGCCCGGGAGCTGGGATTCGGCGTGATGGTCGGCTGCATGGTCGGCACGTCGCTGGCGATGGCGCCGGCAGTGCTTTTGGCGCAAGGCGCCGACTTCGTCGACCTCGACGGTCCGCTGCTGCTTGCCCGCGACCGCCAGCCCGGCCTCGTGTACCAGGGGTCGCTGGTGTCACCGCCTGACAGGATGCTGTGGGGCTGAACGCGCGGCGAGCCCGATCAGCGCCAGGCCGACGATGGCGATCGGGATCATCGCCAGGAAGCCGTCGACGCCGTAGCGCTCGTAAAGCGGGCCGGACGCCAGCGTCACCGCCGCCATGAAGAAGCCGTTGAAGAAATAGGCAATGCCTTGCGCCGCACCCGTGCGTTCTTCCGAAACCGTTTCGCCGATCATCTTCTGCAGGCCGATCAACACCATCGCCACCGACACCGAATGCAGGGTCTGGACGCCGAAGAAACCGGCAACGCCAAGCCCGAGTGGCCAGATCAACGGAAAGGCGATCCAGCGCACGATGGAGCCGACGCCGGCGATCAGCATCACCTTGACGACTGAGACGGAGGCAAAAATACGGTTGAAAAACACGAACATGCAGACCTCGGCCACCACGCCCCAGGCCCACAGCAGGCCAACGACGGAATCGCTGATGCCGACCGATTTCCAGTAGATTGAGACAAAGCCGTAGAGGAAGGCATGGCTGGCGGTGATGATGCCGACGCCGAGGGTGAAATACAGGAAATACGGATTGAGAAGGCTCGGCGCCTGATGCTGGATGTCGGCGGCCGAAAGCGGCGAAGCCCGGCGCGGGCGGCCAAGCCGCGGCGCCAGCAATCCGGCGACGAGCGCGGCAGACAATGCCGCAAAGATGATTACCGGCACGGCCTGCGGGCTCGTCCAGGCCAGGATAAAGCCGCCTGCGACGTTGGCGCAGAGATAGGAGATCGAGCCCCATTTGCGCATCGCGGTGTAGTTCGAGCCGAAGCGGCGCACGCCCGACAGCGCGAGCGAATCGGCGATCGGCGAATGCGGCGTCCACACCACCGTCAGCGCCAGCGATACGGCAAGCACCGCCGCATAGGTGGGAGTGAGGAAATAGCCGGCGGAAAGCACCATCGTCGCGGCCACCAGCGCAATATAGACATCGGCCCTGTCCTTCGCCCGGTCCGCCAGCGCGGTCAGCAGCGGCGTCGTCACCACGCGCAGGAACATCGGCGCCGCCAGGATGATGGCGATCTGCTCGGCGTGGAAACCCTGGGCATGCAGCCACAGCGGGAAATAAGGCACATGCGTTCCCAGCGACACGAATAATGTCGCGAAGATCAGACTCATGCGCAGTTCGAAATGGCGCGGCTTGACGAGTTGTTCGGGCGAGAGCGGCGGCAGCGACATGAATCGATCCAATTACGCTGCACAAAGGGCTGCAACGCAGATCGATCCCTTAACATGCGCGAAAGCGGTCCGAAACTGCCTGGGCCAGTCGATTAACAGGAGGGTTATGCCGCTTCGACGACCCTGTCTTCGATCAGCAAGGGGATGAGCGGCTCGTCCGGTGCTTCGGGCAGCACCAGCGCCCAGTGGATGATCTCCATCTTGCCGTCGAAATGTTCGACCACCGCCGTGCAGCTCTCCACCCAGTCGCCAGTGTTGATGTACTGCACATCCTCATAAGTCTCGATCGCGGCGTGATGGATGTGGCCGCAGATGACGCCGTCGACATGCGAGCGGCGGGCCTCCTCGGTCAGCACCGTCTGGAACGAGCCGATGAAGTTCACCGCCTTCTTGACCTTGACCTTGGCCCAGGACGAGAACGACCAGTAGGGAAGGCCGAGCATATGGCGGAGCCTCGTCACCACGCGGTTGACCACCATCGCGGCGTCATAGGCGTAGTCGCCGAGGTAGGCCAGCCAGCGTGCATTGTGGACGACGGTATCGAACTGGTCGCCGTGGATGACCAGCAGGCGCCTGCCATCGGCGGTTTCGTGGATGGCGCGGTCGGCAACGACGATGCCGCCGAAATGCACGCCTTGGAACTGGCGCGCGAATTCGTCGTGATTACCGGCGATATAGGTGATCGAGGTGCCCTTGCGCGCCTTGCGCAGCAGTTTCTGGACGACGTCATTGTGGCTCTGCGGCCAATGCCAGCTGCGCCGCAGCCGCCAGCCGTCGACGATGTCACCGACGAGATAGATGATATGGGCGTCGTGATAACGCAGGAAATCGATCAGGAACTCGGCTTTGGCCGCCTTCGATCCGAGATGCAGGTCGGATATGAACATGCTGCGGAAAGTGCGGGTTTCTGTACCGGACATCAGATCGTCACCGTTGCTTTCGCGCAGGCTATGCCCCGATTCATGCAACAACCGTATGACGGTTGCGATTGGGCCAGCCGAAGGGCTAGCGTGCCGCGCCATTCACAGGAGAAAATCGTCATGGATCTTGGCATCAAGGGCAAGAAAGCCATCGTCTGCGCATCGAGCAAGGGGCTGGGCCGCGGCTGCGCCATGGCGCTGGCCGAGGCCGGTTGCGATCTCGTCGTCAACGGCCGCAATGCCGAGCTGCTGGCAAAAACCGCAGCCGAACTGCGCGAACGCTACGGCGTGAAGGTGACCGAGATCGTCGGCGACGTCTCGAAACCCGACGTGCAGAACGCGCTCCTTGCCGCCTGCCCCGACCCGGATATCCTGGTCAACAACAATGGCGGCCCGCCCTTGCGCGATTTCCGCGAACTCGACCGCGCAAAGATCCTCGAAGGCGTGACGCAGAACATGGTGACGCCGATCGAACTGGTGCAGGCCGTCATCGACGGCATGGCCAAGCGCGGCTTCGGACGCATCGTCAACATCACCTCGCTGTCGGTCTACGTCCCGATTCCCGGCCTCGATCTGTCGTCCGGCGCGCGAGCCGGGCTGACTTCGTTCCTCGCCGGCGTGGCACGAACGGTGATCGACCGCAACGTCACCATCAACAGCCTGCTGCCGGGCAAGCTCGACACCGACCGGCTGCGCGGCCCGCATGAGGCCGGCACGATGGAAGACCCGGCAGCGGCCGCAGCGCGCAAGACCCGCATCAGCGCCGACGTTCCGGCCAAGCGGCTCGGCACGCCGGAAGAGTTCGGCCAGATCTGCGCCTTTCTGTGCTCGGTCCATGCCGGTTATCTCACCGGCCAGAACATCCCGGTCGATGGCGGCCTTTATGTCAGCGCGTTCTGAAGGGCTCGATGGATAATCGGCAGGATTTCAGCGCAATCATCTGAAATAGTTCGATCTTTCCGGACCGGGTTGTTTTAGCCGCCCTTGCGTCATTTGGCGTCGCGAAAAACCATTTTTGCGTGCTAAAAGGCTGCAAAGCAGGTTTGAGGGAGCGGCCGCATGGAAGGCGAGAACAAGAAGACGGCACGTTCGGACCTCGACGAAGCCGCCCTCTACTTCCATAAGCATCCAAGGCCGGGAAAGCTCGAGATCCAGGCGACCAAGCCGCTCGGCAACCAGCGCGATCTGGCGCTGGCCTATTCGCCGGGTGTTGCCGCGCCCTGCCTCGAAATCCGCGACAATCCGGCAACCGCGGCCGATTATACAGCGCGCGCCAATCTGGTCGGCGTCGTCTCCAACGGCTCGGCCGTGCTCGGGCTCGGCAATATCGGCCCGCTCGCCTCCAAGCCGGTGATGGAAGGCAAGGCGGTGCTGTTCAAGAAATTCGCCGGCATCGACGTCTTCGACATCGAGATCGACGCGCCGGGCATAGAGCGCATGGTCGAGACGATCTCGGCGCTGGAGCCGACTTTCGGCGGCATCAATCTCGAGGACATCAAGGCGCCCGAATGCTTCGAGGTGGAGGCGCAGTTGAAGGCCCGCATGGGCATTCCCGTCTTCCATGACGACCAGCATGGCACCGCCATCATCGTCGCCGCCGCCGTGCTCAACGGGCTGGAATTCGCCGGCAAGACCATTTCCGACATCAAGATCGTCACCTCAGGCGCCGGTGCGGCAGCGCTCGCCTGCCTCAACCTGTTGGTCTCGCTTGGCGCCAAGGTAGAGAATATCTGGGTCACCGACCGCTTCGGCGTCGCCTACAAGGGCCGCACCGACGAGATGGATCGCTGGAAAGACCCCTACGTGAAGGACACCGAGGCGCGCACGCTGGCCGATGTGATCCCTGGCGCCGACGTTTTTCTCGGCCTGTCGGCCGCCGGCGTGCTGAAGCCGGAATTGCTTGATCATATGGCGCCTAAGCCGTTGATCCTGGCGCTGGCCAACCCCAATCCCGAGATCATGCCGGAGGTCGCGCGCGCCGCCCGTCCCGACGCGATGATCTGCACCGGCCGTTCCGATTTTCCCAATCAGGTCAACAACGTGCTTTGTTTTCCTTACATCTTCCGCGGTGCGCTGGACTGCGGCGCCAGCGCCATCAACGAGGAGATGAAGATGGCCGCGGTCCGGGCGATTGCTGCCCTTGCCCGCGAGGAACCATCCGACGTCGCCGCCCGTGCCTATTCCGGCGAGACGCCGATCTTCGGACCCGACTTCCTGATCCCCTCGCCCTTCGACCCCCGCCTGATCCTGCGCATCGCGCCGGCGGTGGCCAAGGCTGCCTGCGACACCGGCGTCGCGACAAGGCCGATCACCGACTTCGCCGCCTATATCGACCAGCTCAACCGCTTCGTCTTCCGCTCCGGCCTGGTGATGAAGCCGGTGTTTTCGTCGGCCAAGGCGTCGACCGCCAAGCGCGTCATCTATGCCGACGGCGAGGATGAGCGCGTGTTGCGCGCAGCCCAGGTGGTGCTGGAGGAAGGCATTGCCGAGCCGATCCTGATCGGCCGCCCGCATGTCATCGAGGTCAGGCTGAAGCGCTACGGCCTGCGTATCAAGCCGGGCGTCGATTTCGGCCTGATCAACCCTGAGGACGATCCGCGCTACCGCCATTATGTCGACCTGTTGATCGAGCTTGCCGGCCGGCGCGGCGTGACGACGGAGGCCGCGCGCACCATGGTGCGCACCGACAATACGGTGATTGCGGCACTGGCGCTGAAGCGCGGCGATGCCGACGCCATGATCTGCGGCCTCGAGGGCCGTTTCGAGCGGCATCTGCGCAATGTGACGCTGGTCATCGGACCACGCGCAGGCGTCAAGGACCGCGACCTGTCGACGCTGTCGATGCTGATCTCGCAACGCGGCATCATCTTCCTCACCGACACCCATGTCTCGGTCGACCCGACGGCCGAGGAGATCGCCGAAATGACCATTCTGGCGGCCGAGGAAATCCAGCGCTTCGGCATCGAGCCGAAGGCGGCGCTGCTGTCGCATTCGGATTTCGGCTCGCGCGATTCTCCCAGCGCGCTGAAGATGCGGCAGGCGGCGGCGATCCTGGCGCGCGTTGCGCCCGACCTGCAATGCGACGGCGAGATGCATGCCGATTCAGCCCTATCGGAGCATCTGCGCCAGCGCGTCTATCCGCATTCGCGGCTGAAGGGCGAAGCCAATCTCCTGGTGTTCCCCAACCTCGACTCCGCCAACATCACGCTGACCGCGCTGCGCACGATGATGGACGCGCTGCATGTCGGTCCGATCCTGCTTGGCACCGACAAGCCGGCGCATATTTTAACGCCGTCGGTGACGTCGCGCGGCGTCGTCAATATGACGGCGCTGGCGGTGGTCGAGGCGGCGCACAAGGCGCAGGCGGTGGTTCATTTCGGCTGAGTTTCTCACGCAGGCGCGAAGCGGTAATGCCCGGTCTGCTTGAAGGCGAACAGCGTGTCCTCCTCGCGGGCGCCCGACCCGATATTGTGGATGACCAGCGCTCGTTCCGGCACGTCCGCCGAGCGTTCGGATGAGACGATGACGATGTGCGGCAGGTTGCCGGGCAGCATCTGGGTGACGATATCGCCCGGCTGAAAGTCGGGAGGATACTCGCTGGCGGGCAAGGAAACTCCGTTGCGCCCGAAAAATGCGGCAAGATTGCCGACCCGTCGGTGGTCGATGTTTCGATCGGTCGCTTTCAGACCCCAGGTCTTGGGATAGGCGGCGAAATTGGCCGCCATATCCTCATGCACCAGTTTCTGCAGGTCGAGCTTGAAGGCGCGGCGATAGGCGCGGACAATGACGTCCGTGCACACGCCTCGATCCGGCGCGACATCGCCGCCGGGATAGTCGAGGCGGACATAGGTCGGGTCGTAGAATGTGGTGACGCCGATCTGCTCACGCGCGGCTTCGACCAATTTGCTGCGCCAGTCCGGAGCGGCTGGATTTTCCTGCGCCAAGGCTGCGGGCGCCGCCAGGCACAGGAGGCCGAACTGCAGTGCGGTTCGACGGGTAATCGCGGTCATGCCAGCTCCCCGGGGCATTGCTGGATCGTGGGATAATTCCGGGGCGATTGCGCCTTTTTCATGCAGCGGTGAGATCGCACAGTTGCCGCTCTATCCAAACGCCTCCTGCAACGCGTCTATGGGCTAAGACCATCTTTGGTTGTAGATTGAGGGAACGGTTAACCGCGAATCCGGTAGACAGGCAGGCAAGCGGGGTTCGGGCAATGACGGGCGGACGATGGAGGCTGAAGCATCTGGCTGCGCTGCTCGGCGCGCTTGTGCTTTCGGCCGTCGCCACCACTGAACCGCAGGCCGCCTCCCGCGTTTGCCGTCAACTGGAAGCCGAGCTTGCTTCTTCATCGAATGGCGGCGGCAATTCCAGCATGGTGCGGAAGTATGACAAGGCCATCTCCCGCCAGTTCGAACAGCTATCAAAGGTGCGCGGTCGTGCGAGCGATGCGAATTGCGGGATTTCGCTGTTTTCGCGCAATGTCAGCCAATGTGCCGCGCTGAACAGCAGCATTGATCGCATGAACGCCAATCTCGATGCGTTGCAAGCCAAGCGCGCGCAGCTTGCCGGCGGCGGCTCGCGGCGCGACCGCGGCCGCATCCTGGCCGCGCTCGACGCCAATGGCTGCCGCGACGAGCCCGCGCCGCGCCGGGAGCCGCTGCAGGAAGCCAGCCGCGAACCCGACGACGGCAATCTGTTCGACCAGCTTTTCGGCGGCAACCGGCAGATCGACACGCTCGATCAGCCCGATGATCCCGGCGAGGAGCGCAATGTGCGCCGGGTGCTCAATCAGCCCGGCGTGCCGGATTTCCCGACGGTCGGCGGCGAGTTCCATACGAGCTGCGTGCGCACCTGCGACGGCTATTTCTTCCCGATGTCGAACTCGGCTTCGCTCGGCGATTTCGAGCGCGATCAGAAGAATTGCGAATCGAGCTGCCCCGGCACCGAAATGCAGGTGTTCTATTCGCGCGGCATGGAAGACGATTCGGCCAACATGACGTCGTCGGTGACCGGCAGGCCCTACAGCGAGTTGCCGACCGCCTATCTCTACAAACAGCCCAACATGTCGCGGCCGCTGGCTTGTGGCTGCAATGCGCAGGCCGGAAATTTCGAGATCATCGGCGGCAACCCGCCACCGCCCGAGCAATCGCAGCCTGATACCGAGACAACGCCATTCATTCCGGTGCCGGCGGCCAAACCCGATCCGGGCGCGGATCCGGAGACGCTGGCGAACGTACAAGGCGGGCTCGACCGCGCCGCCATCAAGCGCCTTGCCGTCAAGCCGGTGGTGTCGCCGGTGTCGCTGATCCCGCCGGACCAGCGCAAGGTCAGGGTCGTCGGGCCAGCGTTCCTTCCCGACCCAGCAGCGGCAATAGATCTGCAAGCTCCGGCCCGGAAGCAAGTCCGGTAAGGGCCAACCTGAGCGGCATGAACAGCGCCTTGCCCTTGCGGCCGCTGGCTTCCCTGATCCTGGCCGTCCAGTCCTTCCACACCGTTCCGGTCCACGGCTCTTCCGGCAACAGGTCGAAGGCCTGCTGCAGGAAGTCGCGATCCTCGTCGGAAAATTCCGGCGCGGGCTGCGGGCCGTCGGCAAGGATACGCCACCAGCCGACCGCGTCGCTCAGCCGGTCGAGATTGCCACGCACCGCCAGCCAGAACGGCTCGGCCTTGTCGCCGGAGATGCCGAGCACGATCAGCCGATCCCGCGCCTCGGAAAACGGCATGTGGTGCATGAGCGCACGATTGAGCACGAACAGCTCGTCCGGGTCGAATTTGGCCGCCGATTTCGACGTGGCGGCGGGATCGAAGCGCGCGGCCAGTGCCGGCATGTCATGCACCGCCGCGACATTTTCCGAGGTGCCGACAAGGACGGCCAGCGAAGCCACAGCCATCGGTTCGATGCCCTCCTCGCGCAGGCTTTCGATCGACAGCGCACCGCTGCGCTTCGACAGGCCCTCGCCCGAGGCCGTGGTCAAGAGATTGTGGTGGCCGAAGACAGGCGGCTCGGCGCCCAATGCCTTGAACAGCGCGATCTGCACGCCGGTGTTGGTGACGTGATCGTCGCCGCGAATGACATGACTGACCTCCATCTCGATGTCGTCAACGACCGAAGGCAGCGTGTAGAGATAAGTGCCGTCCTCGCGCCGCAGCACCGGATCGGACAGTGAGGCCAGATCGACGGTTTCCTCGCCGCGCACCAGATCGTTCCAGTGGATTTCGGTGCGTTCGGGCTGCAGCGGATCGCTGGTGAAGTTGGGCAGCAGAAAGCGCCAGTGCGGCCGGCGGCCATCGGAGCGGTATTCGGCGATCTGCTGCTGCGAAAGCGCCAGCGCCTCGCGGCCATAGACCGGCGGCAGGCCGCGCGTGCGGCGCACCTTGCGGCGCAGGTCGAGTTCTTCGGGGGTCTCGTAGCAGGGATAGACAACGCCGGCTCTCTGCAGCCGCTCCACCGCCGCGTCGTAAGTTTCGAAGCGCCGCGACTGGTATTCGGTGGCGTCGGGAAAAATCCCCAGCCAGTGCAGGTCGTAGAGGATGGCGTCGGAAAATTCCTGCCTCGAGCGGGCAATGTCTGTGTCGTCGAAGCGCTGGATGAAACGGCCCTTGTTGTTCATGGCAAACAGCCAGTTGAACAAGGCGGTGCGGGCATTGCCGATATGAATGCGGCCGGTTGGTGAGGGGGCAAAACGGACGGTAACTGTCATGGGCGGGGCGTAACGGATGCTCTTGGAATTGACAAGACGCGCCCCCGCGCGACGCCAAAGACATAATGCACGCCAGCTAAAATGAAAAGGCTGTGAGCCAGAATCCGGCCGGGCCTGTCTCGGGTGAACCGCTCACCAGCGGTCCACGCCGGCAGAATCGGGCTTTCCTCAGCCGCTTTTTGTCCCCGTTATCCACATATGTGACACACAAGATGTTGGGGTCACAAAAGCTACGCAAACGAATCCTTGACGACGCAAACCGAGTCGCCTTTTATGTGCCATGTGCTCTTGTTGAGGGCGCGACCGGAGAGTTTCGAGCCCGGTCATTTTTCCCGGATTTTGTGCGTTTTGGCCATGATTTCCGCCTGTTTACGAGGCTGGCGGAAGCGTTGGATCGTGGGGGCTTCGGGAGCGAAAAGGGAGATTTGTCGGACTGGAATAAATTGTCTGTTAACACTATATTTAGTGTTTGCAGGCAGGTTCGACGCTAGATAATGTGAATTTCCCTCGGTCGAGGGAATCGAGGAAAAATTCAGTTTTGAGGGACCCGCAGGGTTCGGCGCAGAGTTGGAACAGCGGCTTCGTAAGAAGCTCGACCGGCAAGGCGACGAAGACTGCCACAAGGAGAGCCGGTGTTTTCGAACGCCGGCAGACGGCGGACATGCGCGTTTCGCATTGGGGGCAGAAATCCCCGGGGAAAAGCGCTATATATAGACAAAAGGGACCGGACCAATGCGCATCGAGCGTCGTTTCACCAAGCCAGGCCAATCAGCTTACGCGGAGATCGAATTCCGCAAGGCGCTTTCGGAGATCAAGAATCCGGACGGCTCGGTGGTGTTCCGCTTGGACAATATCGATGTGCCGGCGCAGTTCTCGCAGGTTGCCGCCGACATCCTGGCGCAGAAGTATTTCCGCAAGGCCGGTGTCCCCGCGCGCCTGAAGAAGGTCGAGGAGAACGACGTCCCCTCCTTCCTGTGGCGCTCCGTTGCCGACGAGGCCGAACTGGCAAAACTGCCGGAAGCCGAGCGCTACGGTTCCGAGATCGACGCCCGCCAGGTCTTCGACCGGCTGGCCGGCACCTGGACCTATTGGGGCTACAAGGGCGGCTACTTCAAGTCGGAAGAAGACGCCAGCGCCTTCCGCGACGAGCTTGCCTATATGCTCGCCACCCAGCGCGTGGCGCCGAATTCGCCGCAATGGTTCAACACCGGCCTGCACTGGGCGTACGGCATCGACGGCCCGAGCCAGGGCCACTATTATGTCGACCCGTTCACCGGCAAGCTGACCAAGTCGAAGTCCTCCTACGAGCATCCGCAGCCGCATGCCTGCTTCATCCAGGGCGTGCAGGACGATCTCGTCAATGAAGGCGGCATCATGGACCTGTGGGTGCGTGAAGCGCGCCTGTTCAAATACGGCTCGGGCACCGGCTCCAATTTCTCCATGCTGCGCGGCGAAGGCGAAAAGCTGTCGGGCGGCGGCCGTTCGTCCGGCCTGATGAGCTTCCTCAAGATCGGCGACCGCGCGGCGGGCGCAATCAAGTCGGGCGGCACCACGCGTCGTGCGGCCAAGATGGTCATTGTCGACGCCGACCATCCCGATATCGAGGAATTCATCGACTGGAAGGTCAATGAAGAGCAGAAGGTGGCGTCGCTGGTCACCGGCTCCAAGATCGTGAAAAAACATCTCGAAGCGATCATGAAGGCCTGCATCAATTGCGAAGGCCATGATGACGATTGCTTCGACCCGTCGATCAACACCGCGCTGAAGCGCGAGATCAAGGCGGCCAAGAAGTCGGCCGTGCCGGAGAACTACATCTACCGCGTCATCCAGTTCGCCAAGCAGGGCTACACCGCGATGTCGTTCAAGACCTACGACACCGACTGGGATTCCGACGCCTACCTCACCGTTTCCGGCCAGAACTCCAACAATTCGGTGTCGCTGAAGGACAACTTCCTGCGCGCCGTCGAGGACGACGCCGACTGGCATCTGACCGCCCGCAAGGACGGCAAGGTGCTGAAGACGCTGAAGGCACGCGACCTCTGGGAAAAAATCGGCTACGCCGCCTGGGCTTCGGCCGATCCGGGCCTGCATTTCAACACGACGATGAACGACTGGCACACCTGCGCTTCGGCCGGTGCGATCCGGGCCTCCAATCCGTGCTCGGAATACATGTTCCTCGACGACACGGCCTGCAACCTGGCCTCGATCAACCTGCTCCCCTACCGCAACGCCGACGGCACGATCGACATCGCCGCCTATGAGCACACGGTGCGGCTGTGGACCGTCGTCCTCGAAATCTCGGTGATGATGGCGCAGTTCCCGTCGAAGGAGATCGCCAAGCAGTCCTACGAATACCGCACGCTCGGCCTCGGCTATGCCAACATTGGCGGCCTGCTGATGACGTCCGGCATTCCCTATGATTCCGACGACGGCCGCGCCATCTGCGCAGCACTCACCGCCATCATGACCGGCGTCGCCTATGCAACCTCGGCCGAGATGGCCGGCGAGCTCGGCGCCTTCGCCGACTACGACCGTAACGCGCAGAACATGCTGCGCGTCATGCGCAACCATCGCCGTGCCGCCTATGGCGAGAAACAGGGCTACGAGAAGCTCGCCGTCAATCCGGTGCCGCTGGTCGCGTCCGACCTGAAGCAGCAGGAATTGGCCGCGCACGCCAAGGCTGCCTGGGACCGCGCCATCGAACTCGGCGAAGAGCATGGCTACCGCAACGCGCAGGCGACCGTGATTGCGCCGACCGGCACGATCGGTCTCGTCATGGATTGCGATACCACGGGCATCGAGCCCGACTTCGCCTTGGTGAAGTTCAAGAAGCTCGCCGGCGGCGGCTATTTCAAGATCATCAACCGCGCCGTGCCGGAAGCGCTGCGCACACTGGGTTACTCAGAAAGCCAGATCGCCGAGATCGAGGCCTATGCGGTCGGTCACGGCAACATGAACCAGGCGCCGGCGGTCAACCCCGGCTCGCTCAAGGCGAAGGGCTTCACCGACGACAAGATCGCGGCGCTCAATGCAGCACTGAAGTCGGCCTTCGACATCAAGTTCGTCTTCAACCAGTGGACGCTGGGCGCCGACTGGGTGAAGGAGACGTTCGGCTTCACCGATGAGCAGCTCAACGACTTCTCGTTCGAGATGCTGCCGGCGCTGGGCTTCTCCAGGAAGGACATCGAGGCCGCCAACATCCATGTCTGCGGTGCGATGACGCTGGAAGGCGCGCCCTTCCTCAAGGCCGAGCATCTGGCGGTGTTCGACTGCGCCAGCCCGTGCGGCAAGATCGGCAAGCGCTCGCTGTCCATCAACAGCCATATCCAGATGATGGCGGCGGCACAGCCCTTCATCTCCGGCGCCATCTCCAAGACCATCAACATGCCCAACGATGCGACGGTGGAAGACGCCAAGGGCGCCTACATGCTGTCGTGGAAGCTGGCGCTGAAGGCCAACGCGCTCTATCGCGACGGCTCGAAGCTGTCGCAGCCGCTCAATTCGTCGCTGCTCGCCGACAGCGAGGACGACGAGGACGATGCGGTCGAGCAGTTGATCGCGGCGCCCGCTTCACAGCGTGCCGTGCAGGTCACCGAGAAGATCGTCGAGCGCGTCATCGAACGCCTCTACCGCGATCGTGAAAAACTGCCGAATCGCCGCAAGGGCTACACCCAGAAGGCAGTCGTCGGCGGCCACAAGGTCTACCTGCGCACGGGCGAATTCGACGACGGCCGCATCGGCGAGATCTTCATCGACATGCACAAAGAAGGCGCCGCTTTCCGAGCGATGATGAACAACTTCGCCATCGCCATCTCGCTTGGCCTGCAATATGGCGTGCCGCTCGAGGAATTTGTCGAGGCCTTCACCTTCACCAAATTCGAGCCGGCCGGCATGGTGCAGGGCAACGACGCGATCAAGAATGCGACGTCGATCCTCGACTACGTGTTCCGCGAACTCGCCGTGTCCTACCTCGGCCGCCACGACCTCGCCCATGTCGACCAGTCGGATTTCGACAAGACGGCGCTCGGACGCGGCATCAACGAAGGCAAGGCGACGCCGTTCTCGAAGGGCCTTACCCGCGGCGCCTCGCCGGTCAAGTTGGTGTCTGGCCTAGGTGGCGAACCCAAGGGTTTTGCCGGATCACCTGCCGCGGCCCCGGCCCGGGTCACTCCAACTGCGTTCTCAGGCTCCAACGTGTTGGCGCTTAAACCAGCAAGCGACGAAGCCATCGCCTACAAGCGCGACTATGAGGAGCGAGCCAAGGAACTGGTCGAAGATATTGTTTCCGAGGAGGCAGCCGACCTCACCGGTTTGTTCACCGACGAAGCAGCGAAAGAAGCGGCCGAGGCAAAGGCGCTTGCCTCCACGCGGCGTCAGCAATCCTTGATGCAAGGCTACACCGGCAACGAATGCTCGGAATGCCACAACTTCACCATGGTGCGGAACGGAACCTGCGAGAAGTGCGATACTTGTGGATCGACGAGCGGGTGCAGCTGAGGCTTACTGACCCAAAGTGAGCGACACCCGTTATCAGGTTTTTGTTAGCTCCACCTTTTCAGATTTGAAGGAGGAGCGCGCGCGGGTGTCGCAGGCCCTAATGGAGATGAGCTGCATCCCGGCAGGCATGGAGCTTTTTCCAGCAACTGACGAGGAGCAGTTTTCTTTCATAAAGACTGTCATTGATGAGTCGGACTACTATCTACTCATTATTGGCGGCAGATATGGGACCGTGAGCAGCGAAGGGGTATCGTTCACAGAGAAAGAATACGACTACGCCTCATCTAGAGGATTGGAGATTTGCGCATTTATTCACTCCAATCCAAATTGTATACCTTCCGGAAAATCGGAGGCTAGCGAAGACCTTAGGAAGTCCCTCGAGCGGTTCAAAGAGAAAGTCTCGACGGGTCGATTAGTGAAGTACTGGGCTGACCCAAAGGAATTGCCCGGGCAAGTAGTTATTTCGCTCAACTCAGCCATAAGACGAAAGCCGGCAATAGGATGGGTTCGAGGAAATCGCGAAGCCCCACCAGAAACACTAAACGAGCTAGTAAGTCTACGAGAAGAAAATAACCGACTGAAAGCTCAGCTAAAAGCAAAGGGATCCGGCGACCAAGACCGACTAATATCGGATCTAAACAAGATTATAAATCTGGACTACCGAAAGTCGATTCCGCTCATACAAAGAATTTCCCCCGGTCTTCTAGGTTCAGATTCCACACCAAGTAGTCATCATTTTTCAATTTCACTGGCAGAGATTGTTAAGAAAATTGGATATGAGTATCTCGAACCAGCGCCCCTGAAGGATTTGACAAAATTGATACCCGAGGCGAACAAAGGAGTCTATGGCCTAGGAATTACATCAAATTTAGCGCCACACTTAGAATTAACAATAAGCAGTTCCGAGAAGATACGCATTGCTTTGACTGCAACTGGCATTTTGTTGGAATCCTCTCCCGGATTATTTACGCTTGGGCCACAAGGAAAACGAGCTCTTTTTGAAATTGCAACCCAAGAAGACTAACTTCTCCCATTAAGACGTGTGCTGGGGACTAGCTATATGCGTTATGCCGTAGTGATCGAAACCGCTGGCAATAATTTCTCTGCTTATGTGCCGGATCTGCCCGGCTGCACCGCGACGGGCGCGACCGTGCCTGAGGTGGAAATCGAAATCCGCGACGCTATACGCTTTCACATCGAAGGCTTGCGCGCCGATGGGCTGGACGTGCCCAAAGGCGTTAGTCTGGCCGAGTATGTGGAGGCATGAAGCAACCCGACGGGCCGAAGACTCAATGCCTCACACCAGCCCGACGAACCAGGCCGCAGCGCCGATAAACCCCACCGAACAGACCCACAGCAGCCAAAGCCCGCGCACCCTGCATTCGAGCACTGCCGAGGCGGGGTTGGCTGGGTCGTAATGCACGTCGACCTTGCCGCCCTCGGCATAGCTGCGCCCTTGGCCGCTGACGAGGCCGGGCATTGAAGCGGTGACCGTGGCGCCGAAGGTGACGCGGTCTGAGGTGTAGTGCTGGCCTGCGACGCCGTAGCTGTACACGATGCGGGATTTGAAAACGGTGCTCCAGCGTCGATGGCCGCTGTAGTTTCGTAGCGCCTGCAGACCGGAGGAATCGATGCGGCCGGGCGCGACCGGCCATTTTGCCGCCTGCTCGGCAAGCGACTTCTGGACGAAGGCCATGCGCAGGATCATCAGGCCCATGAACAGCAGCAGCGCTCCGGCGCCGAGGTTCTGCGGCTTGGGCAGGTGCGGCCGGATCGCCTCCAGCACGCCACCGAGCGAAAACACCAACACCACCGTGCCGATCACCAGCCCGGCCGAGAGCTTGACCATGAACTTGAAGGCGCCGTCCGGCAGGGTGCGTTCGATCACGGCCTTGCCCGGATCGGCCGGATTGTAGAAGACGGTCACTTCAGCGCCGGTGGGAAACTGCGCCAGGGTTTCGGTGACTTCGAAATTCCCCAGATTCTCCTTCACGCTGTAGCGCGAGCTTTGAAATTTCTTTTTACCGACCTTGTATTCGAAGGTGATCGCCGGAAAATTGCGCATCTCGGTGGTGTCGCTGCTGTCCGAGCCGACGCCCGACCTTCTGACTTCACGCGCCTCGACGCGCGACGAGATGATCTTGCCCGGCGCCGGCAGCCAGTGGCTCATCGCCTGCACCTCGCGCCATTTGACGAAGGTGATGAACGACAGACCGCCCGCGATCGCGCAGGCAAACCCGACAATCAGAAATTTGAGCTCTACGTCCACCGCGTCCCCCAGGAGTGTCGGAAGCTGCGAATAGATAGCACGGCGAAGGCAATGTCTTGATTATTCGCAAAGGACGAACCGCCCTTCCTCGGGTATCGAAGCCCCGCCAACTTTGTTAAGAGTCGCCCAAACTGTTAGGAGCCACGAGACCAGGATGACAGCACTGCGCGTTCTCTCGGATGCCTTCATTCCGGAACTCCCGAACCACTACAAAGGCAAGGTCCGCGAGAATTACGATCTGCCGGATGGCCGCCGCATCATCATCGCCACCGACCGGCTGAGCGCCTTCGATGTGATCCTGACCGCAATACCGCTCAAGGGAGAACTGCTGACGCAGACGGCGCGCTACTGGTTCGAGGAAACGGCGGATATCTGCCAAAACCATGTGCTCGATTATCCCGACCCCAATGTCGTCGTCGGCACCAGGCTCGACATTCTGCCGGTGGAAATCGTCGTTCGCGACTATCTCGCCGGCACCACCAGCACTTCGGTGCTGACGAAATACAAGAACGGCGAACGCGATATGTACGGCATCCGCCTGCCGGACGGACTGCGCGACAATGAGAAGCTGCCGCAGGCCATCATCACGCCGACCAGCAAGGCGCTCGATGGCGGCCATGACGAGCCCTTGACGCGCGACGAGATCCTGACGCGCGGCCTGTTATCGGAAGAGCAATGGGACACAGTCTCGCGCTATGCGCTGGCGCTGTTTGCGCGCGGCAAGGCGTTGGCCGCCAAGCGCGGCCTGATCCTGGTCGACACCAAATACGAGTTCGGCACGGACAAGGATGGCGCCATCATCCTTGCCGATGAAATCCATACGCCCGACTCAAGCCGCTACTGGCTTGCGGCAAGCTATGAGGAGCGTTTCAAGGCAGGCGAGCGGCCGCAAAGTTTCGACAAGGACTTTATTCGCGCCTGGGTGACCGCGCGCTGCGATCCCTACAAGGATCGTATTCCGAAAATCCCCGCCGAACTCATCGAGCAGACGTCGCGTGTCTATACGCAGGCCTTTGAGACCATCACCGGCAAGACCTTCACCGCCGATATCTCGGGAAAGACGGTGCTGGACCGCATTCGCGAGAACCTGCGCCCTTATTTCTGACGGCGGCTGGCGGCCGCGGGTCAACTTGCCGAGGTCGCGGATACGGACGGTTCTGGCGGAGCGCGCCACGTGCCGAGATATGATCCGCACAGGATGAGCGCGAAGGCCGCGACAATGCCGATATCGAGCGGCTCTGAAAGGACGAGCACGCCGGCTGCCACGGAGACGGCGGGCGCCACATAGGTTATGACGACCGCCCGTTCGGGGCCGATCTCCCGCACCAGCAAGAAGTAGGTGGCGAAGGCAATCGCCGTGCAAAACACGCCAAGACCGAGGATTGCGCCAACCACCGTTGTCGACGGCATGGCCGCCGGCCAGGCCAACGCCGCCGGCACGGCGTAGATCAGCGCGGCCCCTGCCAGACAGACTGCCGTCAGCGAGGTTGCCGGCACATCGTTCAGCCAGCGCGACGCGATGATCGAACCCGAGGCATAGCAGGCCGCGGCCACGAGAATCTCGACGACCGCGAGAAATCCGCCACCCAAGGTCGGCAGCGCCAGCACGAAGACACCGGCAAAACCGAGGAAAAGGCCGGTCCAGCGGCGTATCCCCAGCCGCTCATCCGAGCCCATCAGCTTTGAGAGCGCGACGGTTACGGCCGGCGTCATGGCAATCAGCAGTCCGGCGGTGGAACTGTCGATGCTGACTTCGCCATGGGTGATCAGCCCCCATGGCAGGTTCATCTCGACCAGACAGAATGCGGCGACCGCCCGCCAATGTGTCTTCAGCCATCCGAAACTGCGCTGGACAAGGACGAAGGGCAGCAGCGCGAGCGCGCCGACGGCTGTTCGGGCAAAGACCAGGAAGGGCACCGACACCTCGGCAACCGCCAGCTTGATCAACAAATAGGGAATGCCCCACAGGAGGCTGAGCAGCACGAACAAAAACAGTCCGCGGCGCGTCATGACGGCCTCACAGCCAGAAAGGTGGTCCACTCTTCGCGATCGCGGCCGACGTTGAATTCGTCTCCGACAAGGACCAGCCCGGCGTTTTCGAGGCGGGCCGCGAAGTCGTCCCTGCGCCAGTAGACCGTATGATATTCGCCGCTCTTCTCGCCATCGCCAATGCGCATCGAGACGAGGAAGGCGCCGCCCGGCCGCAACGACCCGGCAATCTTGGCAAGCACCTGGTCGGCCTGCTCGCGCGGCACGTGGATCAGGACGCACAAGGCCAGCACCGCGTCGTAGGGGCCTCCGAGATCGTCGGTGATGAGATCGAGAAACTCACCATGCTTGCCGCGTGCGGCCTGCAACTCGAGAAACCGCTTCGTTGCGTCTGTGCGCCGAACCTGGACACCGAGCCCTTCGACGAAGTCCGCATCGTATCCGGGTCCCGAACCGACTTCCAGAATCCGGCCGCCTTTGCCGGCGATCTTCACCAGGCGCTTCAGCCATTTCTGTTCTCTTTGGTTCGGAACGTGCCGCACCAGAGCGTCGTAGCGTTCGGCATAGTCCTCATAGGCGTTGATCGTTTGGCGGCTCTTCGCCAGATCCTCGGATGGCACAGTCATCTTTCCCCCATGGTCAAAGAGCTTGCTTAGCCAATGGTGCCGGGAGGCACGCGTCCGTCAAGCATACCGATATCCCTGAGGAAATGATCCGACAGCGAGCGGCGGTCGAGCAGGCCGCGCTTGCGAGGCCTGAACGGCGCGGTGAAGAGGTCGAGCACCGGGCGGCGAAGCGTGTTGTAGAGAGCGATGGTGGTGGTCATTGCCGTATCCTCCAGGGTTTGATCCGATGAATGCAGCATGCCGTTTTCCGGGCTTGGTTTCCAATCGAACGTCGCGTAGTATGCATCAGCGGGATTGATGCGTCATGAGCTGGGAACTGCCACCATTAGGAGCCATCAGGGTCTTTGAAGCCGCGGCCCGGCTGGGCAGTTTCACCAAGGCAGCCGAAGAACTCGGCATGACCCAATCAGCTGCCAGCTATCAGATAAAGGTGCTGGAAGAACGTGCCGGAACGCTGCTTTTCATAAGAAAAACAAGGCAGATCGCGCTGACCGAGGCCGGACAGCAGCTGGCGCCGCACGCAACAGGCGCGTTCTCGACCCTGGCCGACGCATGGGTCGCCACCAAGGGTGGAGCGACCGGCGTGCTGTCGGTGACGACCATGGAAACCTTCGCATCGAACTGGCTGGCCGTATGGCTTGGAACATTCCAGCTGATGCATCCCGACCTTGCCGTGAAGGTGAATACATCGCACGGGCTGGTCGATTTCACGCGCGGCGACATGGATGTCGGCATTCGCACCGGCAGTGGAAATTGGCCGGGCCTGACGGCTCACTATCTGTTCAAGGCGGACTATACGCCGATGCTCAGCCCGAGACTCGCCGAAAGCGTCGGCGGCATCCACCGCCCCGAGGATCTTTACCAAGTGCCGCTATGCTGTGCCGACGATCCCTGGTGGGAAATCTGGTTCAAGGCTGCCGGCGTGCCGTTCGAGCCCGATCGCGTCATCGCTGGCCCGAAGCTGGGTACGCAGGCCTATGATGCGATGGCGGCGCTGACCGACAAGGGCGCCGCGATCCTCACCAGAAACCTTTACAGCGCCCTGTTGGAAAAGGGCCAGTTGATACAGCCGTTCGACGTGCTTGGCTCGGACGGCGACGGCTATTGGCTGGTGCATCTGGAGAGCCGCCGCAACGCGCCCAAAATCAAGGTGTTTCGCGACTGGGTGCTGGCGCAGACGGCTGACATACGCGAACGCGAAAGGCGCTAGACTTTCCCTTCTCCCCTTGTGGGAGAAGGTGGATCGGCGCGATAGCGCCGAGACGGATGAGGGGTGCGTGACGGAGTACCGTCATTGCCAAGCTGGAACACCCCTCATCCGACCGAGCTTCGCTCGGCCACCTTCTCCCACAAGGGGAGAAGGAAGAAGCGCTCAGTCCTTGAAGGTCAACCCGTACTTTGCAACCTGCTCCTTCGGCATATCCGCAAGCGCCTGGCGCGTGGTGTAGCCGCCGTAGATCACCTTGCCGTTCTTGATCATCCAGTCCTCGACGTCGGCCTCGGTTACCGTCATCCTGTCGCCCATCTTGTACTTGTTGCCATTGACCGGCACGTCAGCAAGCAGGCCGATATAGGAGCCTTCGCTGTAGCCCACCAGCTGCAGCCAGATATGCTCGGTGGCGCCGTTCTGGGTCAGCGGGAATTTTACCGTGTAGGTGCCCGGCGTGCCGGCGTCCATCAGTTCGTGGAAGCGCTTGAGGGTCGAGCGGCCGCTGTCCTTGGCGGCCTGCATCGCCTTGTCCTCGGTGGAATAGGACACGACGTTCTGCTTCGACTCCGCCAGCGAAGCGCCACTTCCGCCCGGCATGTGGCCGAGCGAACTGAAAAACCCGTAGCCGACGGCGGCGGCAAGTGCGACAGCCACAACTGGATTGCGCAATGGATCCCTCCGAAAACCCGATCACGGGCACGTTACCGGAAGGCTGTTGCGATACCGCTAAAGGACAGAGTGAGCGGATCGTTAGCGAGACGCTGAAAATTCAACCCAAGGCGCAGCGGCAGGCGGCGCAGGCGCACCGACACCGGCCTGACGTTCAGTCGGCGTCGGCGACGGTCGTCTGCCCGCCTGCCCATGCCCGCCAGGCGCGCTCGTCGCCATGGAAGACGTTGAGGTCGATGCGGCCGGTCACGCCGTGCGACAGGCCGGAGCCGGAGTACTGCCAGAACAGCCATTTGCGGCCGGGATAGACTTTTGAGGGATGCCGCGCCACGGCGCGCAGCCAGAACGGATAATCGAGAAACGCACCCTTGAGATTGTCGCGATAGAAATCCGGTGCGGTGTAGATGATGGGCCGCTGGCCGTAATGGCGCTCCAGCTTGTCTATGAACACCTTCATCTTTTCCAGCACGGTGGCCCGCGACGGCCGCCGCTTGCAGGAAGATTCGCCGTTCCACTCGACATCGATTACCGGTGGCAGCGCGCCTTCGACCCTCGGCACATTGCGGATGAACCAGTCGGCCTGCTCGCCCGCGGTGCGGCACCAGTAGAAGAAATGATAGGCGCCGCGCTTCAGCCCGGCGGCGTCGGCATTGCGCCAGTTCTTCATGAACATCGGGTCGAGATGGTCGCCGCCATCGGTCGCCTTGATGTAGGCGAAGTTGGCGCCCTGGGCGCGCAGCTTGCCCCAATTGACATTGCCCTGCCAGCGCGAGACGTCGACGCCGTGGACGGCAAGGTAGCGTGGCGAAGCCTTGCCGAAATTGATCGGCTTGGCGTCGCGAAAACCGTAGCGGGTGACCGGCGAGGCCAGCATGGCCGGCGCAGCGCGCGTCAACCGCTTCGGCGCAGACATCAGAGCGGCGGGCTCGAGCTGTGGTCTGGTGCTCCCCTGCGGCGTGCCCGCGACGATGGCCTCTTCTTCCTCGACCATGGAAAAGGGCGGCGCATTGTCGGCCACAGCGTTGTCGGCCACCATGTCGGACCGCATCGGCGCGAGGTCGGCGGTCTCCGCCGGAGCCGCTGTGACCGGCGCGCTCGGACGCACGACCGAACTGGTCGTCTCGTTCGACGGCTGCAAGCCATCGACGCCCGCTGTGGACGAACAGCCGGCAAGCCACAGCGATGCCAACATGAAACTGACGACGCCTGAAATCCGCATCTGGACCTGTACGCAAAACACAACAGACCGAAGGCAAACAGACGCCGCCGGACAAACCGGCCTCGATTACTAACGAGAAATTACCAACAAAGTTTGAATCAAGTTGTTAGGAATTGGCCGGGGTATGTTCGGCGGCCATAACCTACCTTCGTCATTCTAGGGCGAAGCAGTCGCGAAGCGACGTCGCGCAGACCCTGGAATCCATGCCGTTGCATCCATGGCATGAAGACGGTTCAAGATTGAGTTTGGGCGAAACGGGTCGAGCAAGGAAGCCATTCTCGACCGCGACATACTTCGGCCGACGTCACGGCGTGGATCCTCGGGTCAAGCCCGAGGACGACGAAGGATCATAGCCTTACCTTCCCAGCCATTGCTGCAAACAAGTCTTGGCCACCACATGCGCCGGCGGCACCGACGGTTCGTCGGCGGCCGGGCGGCGGGCACGTTCGAGCAGCAGGCGAACCTGTTCGGGGCGCACGCGGTCACGCTCCATGACGAGGAGGACCATCGGGTCGCTCAAAAGCTCGTCCAGGGTGTTGATTCTGTCGCTCATCGGTCGTCTCCTCGATACCGGCCCGCAGACGATAGATAGGCAGGCAATCATGGCCCGCCAATGACGCTTTGCCGGCTATGTCGTGGGTTCGGGATTAATTTCCGGTAAGGCCGGCGTCAGTTCGGAGGCGGCGCGCCTTCATGGTGCGGCAGGCCGTCATCGAGTTGCAGCCAGGGCTGCTTCGAGGCGGTCCACATATGCATTTCCGGCTTGAACAGCGAGGGATCGTCGAGCGAGCCGGTGGTGATGCCGACGATGCCGGCGGAGTCGCGTCGGGAAAACAGCGTGGTGCCGCAAGCGGCGCAAAAGCCGCGCTTGAGGTCCGGAGAGGTGTTGACCGTCGCCACCTCTCCCTCGACGGTGACATCGTCGATGCGAAACAAAAGGCGGGCATTGAAAGCCGCGCCGATCACCTTCTGGCAGCGCCGGCAATGGCAGACGCGCTGGTTGAGCGGCGCCGCCTCGGTGCCGTAGCGCACTGCCCCGCAATGGCATCCGCCCTGGTATTTCGTCATCATTCGAACCCATCGCACTGAAGGTCTCTTGATGATATCGACAGGTACCTTCCGGTCAATTGAAAAGCCCTGATGGCGCCATCGATTGCGCCGATAGGACCAATGGCTGCGCCAAGGCTCCGTAGCTTCGCAGGCACAAAAAAGCCGACCGCCTCTTCGAGACGGCCGGCATGTATTTTCAGGCAAGCTATTTCGTTTCGCTGAGGACTTCGTCCCAGGTCTTCACCTTGGTTTCGCCATTGAGGAAGGGCAGTGCCGCGGCCGTCAGCTCCGGTGCGAAGAAGACGTCGTAGTGGGTGCGATTGGGAATGATGGCCAGCCGGTTCTGCGACAGGTTCTCACGCATCCAGCCGGCATCCTTCAGCCCGCCGCCGAGCATCTGGTAGAACTTGATCTCGTGCTCGGGCTTGTACATGTCGCTGTCGCCATAGGCCAGCATGACTGGCATCTTCAGCTTCGCCACATCGGCGGAATAGTCGTAATCCTTGCGCATGAAATTGCCCAGCGCATCGAGCAGTTTAGGGAAATCGTCGGGACGTGGGGCGACGGCGACGTAGGATTTGTACATCGGCGTGTCCTTCATGAAATCGGCGGCGGCCGCGCTCACCTGCGCCTGCTGGCCGCGCATCTCGTCATAGAAGCCATTGGCGGCGAAGCCGGTCGAGACCAGGACCAGACGTCTCACCGTCTCGGGATGCTGGACGGCCATACGGAAGGCGACGCCGCCGCCCAGCGAATAGCCAAGCACGTCGACCTTGTCATAGCCGAGCGCCTTGACGATACCAGCCATGTCGTCGCCCATCCCCTCCAGGCTGAAGGGTCGCTCGCCGAGCGCGGTGCGGCCATGGCCCTGCAGGTCGACGGCAATGATGGTGCGGTTTTCCGCCAGCTTCGGCAGCAGCGGCGCGAACATGTCCGACGTGCCAAGGCCGCCATGCAGCAGAAGCAGCGGTTCGCCCTTGCCGTAGACGGCATAGTAGTAATTCAGGCCGTCGATCGGCAGCAGGCCGGACTTTTCCGGCTTCGGCATGGCTGTTGCTTCGGTGGTCATGGCGGGCTTGGTCTCCACTGCATTGGCTGGGCCGGGCGCTGCAAACAAGGCAGCGACCGAGGCAAGAATGGCGAAATAGATTGGTCTGGACATGTCGGTCTCCTCGGGTTCCGCCCCAAGGACGAGCGAGCACGCCGCATGCCGACATGCCCTGCGAAAAAATCCGCGGAAGAATGACCGGTTTGGCTGTTTTCGATCGGGTCGCGCGCCTCAGTGGCGCTTGGCCTGCACCAGATAGGCGTCGATCTCGGTCTCGCCGAGCCATTTGGCGGCTTCCAGCCGGTGCAGGCCCTCGACCAGGATGTGGCGCTTGCCGTCATTGCGAACCTGGATCGGCGTCTTCATGCCGTTTTCCAGTATGTCTTCGGCCAGGTGCCGGACCGTTTCGGGATGCAGCGTCTTCTTGCGCGCCGTCGGCACGTAGATGTCGTCGACCTTGACCTTCTGCACTCTCAGCATGCCGGCTCCCGAGGCGGAACATACCGCCTCGCCTGAGATAGTCGGTTTGCCGGGTGCGGCCAAGAGCGGCCAAGCAATTGTGTCGTATGCAATTGCTGGCCCGATCGTTTCCATTTGACGCTTGGCCGGCAGATGGCCGAAATGGCGGCCTGTCACTTTTCCGGTGTTCATGACCCATCTGCCAACCGAATTTCCCGATTTCGGACTGACGCCCGAGCAGCGCCGCGAGGCAGTGCGCGGCCATTACTATGAATGGCCGGGAATGGACGGCGAGCGGGGCGAGATCTGGTGCTATTCTGATCGATTTTCCTACCGCGCCGGCGAGACCGTGACGCTGCATGTCAGCTCGACGGCGCTGCGCTTCAGCATTGTCATTGTCCGCGACGGCGGCAGCGAGACAAAGGTCTTCGAGCAAACGGGGCTTTCGGCGCGCTGGCAGGATACGCCCGACCAGTGCTCGGTCGAAGGCTGCGGCTGGGAGGCGTCTTTCGAATTTCGCATCGGCGACGATTGGCCATCCGGCGCCTATCGGCTGACGCTGACGGCGGACGGGCGCGAGCCCATCCATTGCCATCACCTCATCATCGTCGCGCCCCTGCCCGGCAGAAAACCCGGTCGCGTGCTGCAGGTGGCGGCGACCGGCACCTGGCTGTCCTACAACACATGGGGCGGCTCCAACGCCTATCAGGGCATCACCGGCCCGGGCCGCGACCAATATGCGCGCATGGTGTCGACGCAGCGGCCCTGGTGCCGCGGCTTCGTGGTGCTGCCCAAGGATGCGCCGCGCGTGCCGCTGGAGGTTGCGGTGCCGCCGAAAACAGTGCCGCGCTATCCGCACATGGAATGGGCGTACGCCACCGGACATTCGAAGAAATACACCTCCTCCGGCTGGGCGGGCTATGACTGCCACTTCTTCCGCTTTGCCGAGCGCGCCGGCTACGGCGTCGATCTCGCCAGCCAGCACGATTTGCACTTCTCGCCCGAAATCCTCGATGGCTATGACTGCGTGGTCTTCGTCGGCCATGACGAGTACTGGACCTGGGAAATGCGGGACGCCGTCGACAGCTACGTCGAGCGCGGCGGTCATGCGGCTCGCTTTGCCGGCAATTTCATGTGGCAGACAAGGCTCGAGGACGAAGGCCGCCGGCAGGTCTGCTACAAATACCGGGCGCGGGCCGAAGACCCGGCCTATAGCGGCGACGTCACCCGCGCCACCAATTCCTGGGAAGCGCCTGAGATCGGTCGTCCCGGTGCAATGACCTTCGGCCTCAACGCCACGCGCGGCGTCTATGCCGGTTGGGGCGGGTGCGCGCCGCGCGGCGTGCGCGGCTTTCCGGTCTATCGGCCCGAGCATTGGGCCTTTGCCGGCACCGGCATCTATTATGGCGACCTGCTTGGCGCCGACAGCCATGTCTATGGCTATGAGGTCGACGGGCTCGATTTCGAGATCCGCGGCGGCCTGCCCTATCCGACACCGGACAGCGGTGCGCCTGACGGGCTGCAGGTGCTGGCCGTCGGCATGGCGAGCCAGGTCGAGGAAAGCGCCGACATCCCGATCGAGGACCAGTTTCTCACCGACGAGGATGGCCGCTTTACGGCCGAAACGCTATTTGGCGAGGCGACCGACGCCAATCTGGAAAAAGTCAAACGCGGCAACGGCATGATCGTCAATTTCCCGCGCGGCAAGGGCGAGGTTTTCCACGCCGGAAGCTGCGAATGGGTGGCCGGCCTGCTCAGGCAGGATCCGATGGTCGAGCGCGTGACCAGGAATGTAATCGATCGCTACCTCGGAAAGTCCTGACATGCAGAAGCCCTCATCAACTGGTTCAGAAACGCGCGCGCCATCGCACCTGTTCTACCTCTCCAGCCTGCGCCGGCCGCTGATCGACCGCGCCGAAGGCATCTATATGTGGACGCAGGACGGCCGCCGCTTCATCGACGGATCGAGCGGGCCGATGGTCGCCAATATCGGTCACTCCAACCGCAACGTGCTCGATGCCATGAAGCGGCAGATGGACCGCGCCACCTTCGCCTACCGGCTGCATTTCGAGAACGAACCGGCGGAAGAACTGGCGCGGGAGCTCGCCGGCAAACTGCCGGAGGGCATGGACCGAATCTTCTTCGTCTCCGGCGGTTCGGAGGCGACGGAATCCTGCATCAAGCTGGCGCGGCAATGGGCGGTCGCGACCGGCCAGCCGAAGCGCTGGAAGGTTATCACGCGTTTTCCCTCCTATCATGGCGGCACGCTGGGTTCGCTTTCGATAACCGGCGACGATGCGCTGGCCGAGACCTTTACACCGATGATGCGGGTGATGCCGACCGTGCCGGCGCCGACCGCCTGGCGCGACCGCGACAACCTGTCGATGGAACAGCGCGGCATCCGCTATGCCGACATGCTGGAGGAGAAGATCCAGGCCGAGGGCCCGGACAGCGTGCTCGCCTTCATCATGGAGCCCATCGGCGGTGCCGCGACGTCCGCCCTGGTGGCGCCGGACAGCTATTATCCGCGCATCCGCGAGATCTGCGACCGCTACGGCATCCTGCTCATCCATGACGAAGTCATGAGCGGCGCCGGCCGCACCGGAAAATTCCTTGGCGGCGATCACTGGAACTGCAAGCCCGACATCGTCGCGCTGTCGAAGGGGCTGGGCTCCGGCTATGCGCCGCTCGGCGCGCTGGCCGCGCCGAGGCGGCTGGTCGAGCCGCTGCTGGCGTCGGGCGGCTTCCAGCACGGCCACACCTATGCCGGCAATCCGCTCGCCTGCGCCGCCGGGCTCGCCGTGCTGGGCGAAATGGATCGGCTCGACCTGATCGCCAACGCCGCCGCCATGGGCGACGTGTTGATGGACGGGTTGAAAGGGCTGGCCAAGCGCTTCCCGTTCATTGCGGATGTGCGTGGCAAAGGCCTGCTCACCGGCGCAGAAATGGTCGCCGATCCCGAGACGCTGCGGCCGATCGAGCAGGGCAAGAAAGCCACGCAGCGGCTGCTCGACCTCGCCTATGAACGCGGGCTGATCATCTATGGCCGCAGGGTCAAGGGCGGCGTCGACGGCGACAATTTCATGGTCGCGCCGCCGATGATCGTCACGGCTGAGCAGGTCGGCGAGATCATTTCCATCACCGGCGATTCGCTGGAAGTTCTGGCCGCCGAACTCGACCTGCCGGTCGAAGGCTGAGGGCTAAAGAATGGCGCCGAGGAAAGTCATCATCACCTGCGCGGTCACCGGTTCGGTGCACACCCCGTCCATGTCGCCCTATCTGCCGGTGACGCCGGACCAGATCGCGACCGACGCCATCGCGGCGGCCGAGGCTGGCGCCTCAATCCTGCATCTCCACGCCCGCGATCCCAAAGACGGCCGGCCGACCGCCGATCCTGAGGTGTTCATGCAGTTCCTGCCGCGCATCAAGCAAGCGACCGATGCGGTGATCAACATCACCACCGGCGGTTCGTCGCTGATGACGCTCGACCAGCGGCTGGCCGCGCCGCTGCGGGCCGAGCCGGAAATGTGCTCGCTGAACATGGGCTCGATGAATTTCGCGCTGTTCCCGATGCTCGACAAGCCAAGGGAGTGGCAGCACGAGTGGGAACCAAAGCTGCTCGAAGCCACGCGCGACACCATCTTCAAGAACACTTTTGCCGATATGGAAGGCGTGCTCGAAAAGCTCGGCAAGGGCTGCGGCACGCGCTTTGAGTTCGAATGCTACGATGTCGGCCATCTCTATTCGCTGGCGCATTTTCGCGACCGCGGGCTGGTGTCGGGGCCGCTGTTCATCCAGTTCGTGCTCGGCATTCTCGGCGGCATCGGCGCCGATCCCGACAATCTCATCCATATGAAGCGCATCGCCGACAAGCTGTTCGGCGACAGCTACCAGTTCTCGGTGCTCGCCGCCGGCCGCCACCAGATGCCGCTGATCTCGATCGCGGCGGCGATGGGCGGCAATGTCCGCGTCGGGCTGGAGGACAGTCTCTACGATGGAAGGCAATTGGCGAAAGCCAATGCCGACCAGGTGCGCAGGATACGCGCTATTCTCGATGGCCTGTCGCTGGAGGTCGCAACGCCGACCGAGGCGCGCGAGATGCTGGCGCTGAAGGGCGGTGATAGGGTGGCGTTTTGAGATGATTGATCTGCGATGATGGCGTTCTGGCACCCCCCCCTCTGGCCTGCCGGCCATCTCCCCCTCAAGGGGGGAGATCGGATGTCACTGCGGCCTTCGCCAATCTCAATCGTTGCAAAATGGATGGCAGCGCCAAGGCTGCCAATCTCCCCCCTTGAGGGGGAGATGTCCGGCAGGACAGAGGGGGGTGCCTGGGCGCCTTGCCTATCGTGAGTACAGTCACCCTCCGCCCCGGCACCATCGACGACATCGACACCATCCATGCCGCGCTGCTCAAGCTCGGCACCCATATCGGCGCGCATCAGGAGATCACGTCCACTGCCGACGATCTCCGCCGCTACGGCTTTGGCGACAAACCCGCCTTCTCCACCGTGATCGCCGAGGCAGGCGGCGAGTTCGCAGGCCTGTGCCTGCATTTCCCGATCTTCTCGACCTGGATGGGACGGCCCGGCGTCTATATCCAGGATCTCTATGTCGAGGACCGGTTTCGCGGCCGCAAGATCGGCGAAAAACTGCTGCGCCGGGTCGCGCGCGACTGCCGCAAGGACGGCGGCGCCTATCTCAGGCTGTCCGTCGACACCGACAATGACGGCGCCAAGGCTTTTTATGAGAGACTGGGCATCGCCTGGTCGAGCTACGAGCAGACGCGGAAGATTGTTGGCGATGCCTTTTTCGCCTTTGCCGATGCAGCGCAGGATGGGGACGCGGAATGAAAGCCTTCTTTGCCGAGGAGCAGAAACGCCACGACCCGAAGGCCTTTCTGTCCAGCGGTGCGCCGCAGCCCAATCCCGAACAGCCGGAGCGGGCAGAGCGATTGTTAGCCGGCGCAAAATCCGCCGGATTGATGATCGAGCGGCCCAGGGAACATGGCCTAGGCCCGGTGGCGGCCGTGCATACGCCGGAGTATCTCGCCTTCCTCGAACACATTTTTGCGCGCTGGCAGCGCATCGAGGGCGCATCCGCGGAAGTCACCCCCAACATCCATCCACTGGCCCGCACAGGGTCCTATCCGGCCTCGGCGGTCGGCCAGGCCGGCTACCACATGGCCGACACCGCTTGCCCGATCTCGGCCGAAACCTGGCACAGCGCGCTGTGGAGCGCCTGGAGTGCAGTCGAGGCAGCCGAAGCGGTGATATCGGGCGCGCCTGCCGCTTATGCGCTCTGCCGGCCGCCCGGCCATCATGCCTTTGCCGATGTCGCCGGCGGCTTCTGTTTCATCAACAATTCGGCGGTCGCAGCGCAAGTGTTGCGCAAGCAGGCGGCGCGCGTGGCGATCCTCGATGTCGACCTGCATCATGGCAACGGCACGCAAGGCATCTTTTATACGCGCTCGGACGTGCTGACGGTGTCGCTGCATGCCGATCCGGTGCGCTTCTACCCGTTCTTCTGGGGCCATGCCGATGAGCGCGGCGAAGGGCCGGGCCTCGGCTATAATTTCAACCTGCCGCTGCCGCGCAAATCCGCCGACGCGGCGTTTCTCGAAGCAATCGAAGTGGCGTTCCAGCGTATCCGCGCCTTCTCGCCGGATGCGCTGGTCGTGGCGCTGGGTCTCGATGCGTTCGAAGGCGATCCGTTCGGCGGGCTTTCGGTGACCACGCCCGGTTTCTCGCGGATCGGCGAGGCAATTGCCAAGCTCGGCCTGCCGACGGTTATCGTCCAGGAAGGCGGCTATCTCTGCGACGCGCTCGGCGACAATCTCACGGCGTTCCTCACCGGTTTCGGCGGCAAACAGCGATAGCTGACTAGCGCTGCTGCCTCAGCATGGCGATCACCCGGTGCACGCTTTCCAACGTCTCGTCGATCTCTGCCGCCGTGTTGTAGTGCGCAATACCGATGCGCACGACGCCCTGCTCGGCCGGAATGCCGAGATGGTGGACGATCTCCCAGGCGTAGTTGTGACCCGACCATAGAAAAATGTTCTCGGCATTCATCTGCCGCACGATCGTCTCTGGCACGATGCCGTCGACGGTGAAGGACACGGTCGGCACGCGCTCAATGACACGCTTCTGATCTGTGATGCCGCGGATGGTCAGGCCCTCAATGGCGGACAGCCCATCGATCAGCCTCAGCGCCAGCGGGTTTTCGTAGGCGATCGACACTTCGTATGCCTTTGCGATCTTTTGCCTTCGCGAACCGCCCTCGCCGGCCGCAGCACCGAGTTCGGCGAAGTAATCGACCGCTGCGGTAAGTCCGGCCATCAGTTCGATCTGCGGCGTGCCGAGTTCGAAGCGCTCCGGCAGGCCATTGGACGAGCAACGGCATTTGTAGGGTTTCAGCGCATCGATGATGTCGCGGCGGCCCCAAAGAATGCCCATGTGCGGGCCGAAGAACTTGTAGGCAGAGCAGACCAGGAAGTCGCAGCCGAGGTCCTGCACGTCGACCAGCCCATGCGGCGCGAACTGCACGGCGTCGACATAGACCACCGCGCCGGCCTGTTTGGCGATGGCGGTCAGTGCTTTCACCCGATTGATCGAGCCGGTGAGGTTCGAGGCATAGTTCAGCGCAACGAGCCGCGTCTTGTCGGTAAGCAGAGCGCTCAATGCCGCCTCCTCGACCTGCCAGCTGTTCTCGTCGAAGGGCAGGACGCGCAAGACGAGGCCAAGGTCTTCGGCCAGTTGCAGCCAGGGCGAGACGTTGCCCTCATGGTCCATGCGGGTGACGATGATCTCGTCGCCCGGTTTGAAGCCGCGGCCGAGCGTGCGCGACATGTGATAGGTCAGCGTCGTCATGTTGGCGCCGATGATGATTTCCTCAGCGCTCGCTGCACCCAGGAAATCGGCCATCGCCGCATGGGCGCCGTCGACCACCTGTTGCGCGGCAAGCGTGGTTTCGAAATAACCGCCGAGATTGGCGTTGGTGGTCAGGAGGCAGCGCGCCACCGCGTCGGCAACCGCTTGCGGCACCTGGGTGCCGGCCGGATTGTCGAGATAGATGCGCCGGCGGCCCTTATCGGTCAGGTCCAGCGCCGGAAATTTTCCCCTGACGGTCTCGATCGGAAAATCCATGGCTGTCCCCTTCCCCTTGTCTTTGCTCGGCAATTCCGGCCAAACGGTCTGCTTATGGGCACGGATTGCCGACGCGCTGGTGGATCGCATCCACGCCCTTCTGCATCTCGTCGGTCCAGGTCACGTCGGCTGACGACAGCGCCATCTCAAGCTGGGCAATCGTCGTCGCGCCGATGATGCTGGAAGTGACGAAAGGCCGGCTGGCGACATAGGCGTTGGCAAACAGCGCCGGTTCAAGGCCGAAGGAACGCGCCAGTTTATTGTATGCGAGCTGCGCCTCCGCCGCATTTGGCGTCTCGTAGCGCTGGCCGCGGTTGAACAGCTGCGAGCGCGAACCCTGCGGCCGTGCGCCATGGTCGTATTTGCCGGTGAGATAGCCCTGCGCCAGCGGCGAATAGGCGAGAAAGCCGACATCCTCGCGTTCGCAGGCCTCGGCGAGGTTCACCTCGAACGTGCGGTTGACCAGATTGTAGGCGTTCTGCAGCGAAACGACGCGCGGGCCGACGCCCTTGTCGGCCTCGGCAATGAAGCGCATGACGCCCCAGGAGCTTTCGTTCGACAGGCCGAGATGGCGGATCTTTCCCGCCTTCACCAGTTCATCGAAGACAGCCAGCGTCTCGGCGATCGGCGTCTCGCCGGGCGGCGCGCCAACGGCATCGGCACGGCGCGGCACAGCACCCACGCGGGTCGGGTTGGCGCCCCAGGGGATGTCGCGCTCCGGCCAATGGATCTGATAGAGATCGAGATAGTCGGTGCCGAGCTTGGACAGCGATTTGTCGATGGCGTCAAAGATGTCGGCGCGCACCAGCTTCGACGGACGGCCGCCGCGGAACCAGCTGTTGGCGGTGCGGCCGACCACTTTCGAGGCCAGGATGACCTTGTCGCGGTTGCCGTTGGCCTTCATCCAGCTGCCGATGAACTTCTCCGTGCGCCCCTGCGTCTCGGCCTTGGGCGGGATCGGGTAGAGCTCGGCGGTGTCGATGAAATTCACGCCGCGCTCAAAAGCCAGATCCATCTGCGCGTGGCCATCGGCCTCGGTGTTCTGCTCGCCCCAGGTCATCGACCCCAGGCAGATCTGGGTAACAAGAAGATCGGTCCGACCGAGACGGCGTTTGTGCATGGAATTTCTCCGGCGGGAATGCTGGGCGCGACAGCGCGGGAAGGAAGTCGCATCTATAGGGAAAGCGGCGCCGCTCTCCAACCCTCAGCGGACCGACTTTTGCGTGAAGGAGGAAAAGTTAGCGCCTTGCGCCGGCCAGCGCGCGCCGCTTGGCCTCGTCGATCAGCATGTTGGCCACCTGCATGCGGATCATGGCGCGCTGGCGCAGATGCGGCGCGACGCGGTCGGGGTGGTTGGCGAAGGCGAAGCTGCGGCGCATGCGGCCGAGATCGGCGTTCTTGACTGGATGATCGAGGCCGAGCTCGACGGCGATCGCGTCAGGGTCGATCGGCGGCAGCTTTTCCTCGGGCTTTGCCTCCTCGCCGGCCAGCGCCAGCTTGGCATGATCGAGAAGGGCGGCAAATTCTGCGGCCAGATCGGCTCCCGCCTCGCGGTATTCGGCGGCGAATGTTTCGCCCGAGACCTTGATCCGGCCGGAATGAAGCTCGTCGGCCACGGAGAGATAGTCGAACGGGATCGACGGCCGCGCGCCGGTCTCCTCGCCCGCCTCGTCCTTGTCGGAGGCAACGAACAGATCGTCGAGCAAGGAAGCGAAATCCCGCTTGGCGCCGATGTCAGCCTCCCCCTCGTTTAAGCGTGCGAACAGAGCCGGTCGCAGCATAGAACCGGCTCGTTAAAAATGAATGCCGCTGATCTTAACCAGTTTAGGCGTTTGCGAGGTTTGGGCGGGCCCGGTTGGCGATGCGCAAGACCCAACAAAAAGCCGGACTGCATTTGCATGCAGTCCGGAAATTCGCCAGGAGTGGCGAGGAAAAGCCGGCCATGTGCCAGCGTCTATGCATACGGTGGGGATGCGCCACAAGTTTCAGCGCACGCGGCAATTGTGCCGAAAAAAAATCGCTTGGCATGGCTGCCATGCAAATGCTGCACTGCACAATCTTCACAATTTTCCTATACTCGGCGCCGTGGAGGATCAACAAGGGGCCGAATCATGGGGTTCTTCACTGAAATGTTTGCCCGTCCGCGTCCGCAGGAGCATCAGCGTTATCGTTCCGCCCTGGCACTGCTGCACTTGATGAGCAATGCCGACCGCGCCGACATCGGCGTCAAGCCGGCCGATTTCCCGCGCATCGCGCGCGAAATGTCACTGCGTTGAGTAAGCCTTGGCGCTGAACCAGCGCCAAACGAAGTTTCCCGGCAGCGGCCGGGAAACCTCGCAACGGCGAATGCTTCAACGATTACCGAGATAGGCGCCCTTGGTCAGCGGCACGCCGTTGTGGCGCAGGATGTCGTAAGCCGTGGTCACGTGGAAATAGAAGTTGGGCATGGCGACATGCAGCAGATACTGCATGCCGGGCATCGAGACTTCGCGCTGGCCAAACTTCAGTTCGACCACCCTGTCATCCGAACCATCGAATTCGGCGGCCGAGAATGACGCCAGCAGATCGAGCGTCTTGGTCAGGCGCGCCTGAAGCTCGGCGAAGGTCGCTTCATTGTCTTCGTATTTCGGCACCTCGCGACGGGCCAGCCGTGATGGCGCGCCCTTGGCGTGGTCGGTGGCGACCTGCACCTGCCTGACCAGCGCGTACATGTCGGGCGCCAGCCTCGCGGTCAAAAACACCTGCGGGTCGATCTTGCGTTCAGTTGCATTCTGTTCGGCTGCCGACAGCACGCCGGACAGCGCCTTCAGCCTGGCCGAAAACACCGGCACCGAGGCTTCATACATCGATAGTGTCACGTCAAATCTCCATTGCGGCTGAAGCGCCGACCGCGGGACGTAGCGCCTTCCCGGGCGATTCTTCAAGCGTCACCACGTCGCCGCAATCTCTATGATAGGCTCCTTTCGTGGTGGAGATTCTCCGATGAGACGCGTCTTTCTGGCAGCGGCCGCCTTTTGCTCCCTTGCCGCATCCGGCCAGGCTGTGTTCGCCGACGATGAACCGGCAGCCGATGACCAAGCCCCTTACGTCGATGACAGGTCGGATGCCGCAGCCGTCATCCGCTCGCTCTACAGCGCCATCAACCGGCACGAATTCGCCCGCGCCTGGGCTTACTACGGCGATACCAAGCCGGCAAAGGATTTCAATACCTTCGTCAAGGGCTATGACGGCACCGGCAGGGTCGACGTCGAAACCGGTGCTGTTTCCGACGAGGGCGCAGCCGGCAGCATCTATTACAGCGTTCCGGTCGCCATCCGCGCCACCGACAAGAACGGCAATGAAGCGGTCTTCGCCGGCTGCTACACGCTGCGCCAGGTCAGCGCTCAGATCCAGGCCCCGCCATTCCGCCCGATCTTTATCGACAAGGGCGCGCTGAAGCCGTCCAAGGCCGATTTCGAGGAGGCGCTGCCGCCAAGCTGTGGTGACGGGCCGCCGCCGCCGAAGAAGGACACCGCACTCGAGCAGGTGAAGAAACTGTTCGCCGCCGATTATGGCGATCAGTGTGACAAGCAATTTCTCGGCGACGAGCCGAACATCTTTTCGATCAAATACAAGGCAAAGGACGCGGCTGCCAGCGATCCCGACAAGGAAACGCGGCTTTTCGAGTTCTACTGCCAAGCGGCAGCCTATAACGCAAGTTCGGTCTACTACATGACCGACGAAGTATCGGGCTTGCGGCAGTTGCAGTTCACCGAGCCCGAAATGGATATCCGTTACGAGAACAATGACAGCGACGGCAAACTCCTGGGCATGGATATCATCGGCTTCCGCACATCCGGCTGGGCGGCCAATTCCGAATATGACGAAGACGCCAAGACGCTGACCACGTTCAACAAATGGCGCGGCATCGGCGACGCCTCGGACAAGGGGATATACCTGTTCCGTAACGGCGATTTTTCCCTCGTCCAATATGATGTGGACGCGTCTTACGATGGCGAGGAGAACCCGCAGACGGTGGTCGACTACAACACCGCGCCGTAGGGATCTTACCAGGAACCGCCGCGCTCAAGCAGTCCTTCACATTCGCCTTCTCGTTTCAGGCCGGGAACGCATCGGCCGGAAGAAGGCGCGAATGTCCTCGACCAGAAGACTCGGTTCCTCCAGCGCAGCGAAATGGCCCCCTCGCGGCATCGATGTCCATCGCTGAACGTCAAAGACCCGCGCCACCCAGGATCGAGGCGGCATCGGCAACTCGCGAGGGAAAAGCGCTACCCCAAATGGCGGCGAAACGCGTTCCAGCGTCTCGAACGCAAGAGGGAACAGTCGATTCTCCTTGTAGAGCCGCAAGGACGAGGTGAGCGCGTTGCTGAACCAATAGAGCGAAACATCCGTAAGGAGCGTGTCCATGCCGAAGGTACGCTCCACGTCACCGTCGCAATCGCTCCAGGTACGGAACTTCTCGATCATCCAGGCTGCGAGACCGATCGGCGAGTCTGTCAGAGCATAAGCAAGCGTCTGAGGCTTCGTGCCCTGCAGATGGGCATAGGCGCCCTCCGTTGCCGTCCAGGCCGCGGCCTTTTCCAGAAAGGCCTGCTCCTCAACGGTGACAGGTGGCAGACCTGCACCCAAGGGTGGCCGATAGCTCCCGGGAATGTAATTGACGTGGACGCCAAGCACGCTTTCGGAATGGAGCCGTGCCATCCAGGCGGAAACGCCCGCGCCGATGTCGCCTCCTTGGGAAGCGAAGCGGTCGTAGCCGAGCCCGCGCATCAACTGTACCCATAATTCCGCGATGCGGCCGGAATGGAAGCCTGGTTCCGTCGGCGCCTGGGAAAAGCCGTATCCGGGCAAGGAGGGAACTACCACGTGGAAAGCGTCGGCCGGGTCACCACCATGGGCAGCTGGGTCTGCCAGCAATGGAATGACGTGTTCCATTTCGATGAACGAGCCGGGCCAGCCATGCGTTATGATCAGCGGCAGCGGCGCCGGTCCGTTGCCTGGCTGGTGGACAAAGTGGACATCTAGGTTGTTCAGCCTCGTCAGATATTGCGGCAGCCGGTTCAGCCGCGCCTCTTGCACTCTCCAGTCGAAGCAGTCTCGCCAGTAATCCGCAAGGCGCTTGATGAACGGCAGCTCGGCCCCATCGCTCCAGCCCGCTTCGCTTAGCGGAATTGGCCATCTTGTTGCGCTAAGCCGGCGCTGGAGATCTTCAAGTTGTTCGTTCGGAATTTGGATCTTGAAGGGGTGGGCGTCCATCGCTGTGCTTCCGATCTGTTGGATCATATCAGCCTACACCTAAGAGGATATCGGTCGAACCATGATTGCCAAAACCAAGGGGCACCTCTGGGCGATATGCCTCAGGGCGCCTTCGACAGCATCCAGTTCAGCGTTTGGCGCCAGTCGACCATGCGGATCGGCGTGCCATGGGTGCCGGTCTCGAACCGGACGAACCGGGTCGGATAAGCTTTCGAGTTCGCAATGATGGAGCGGAAGAAGGCCTCCTGCTTCTCCACGGGAAAGACCGGGTCCTTGCTGCCCTGGCCGAAGAACACCGGCACATGGCGCCTGTAGGCCGGGCTCGACAGGAAACTGTCATCCCATAGCGAGCCGAGCAGCAGCAGCCCGTTGATGCGCCGTCCCGTATCGTTGCGGCCGGCCAGCTTCCAGCACAGCGCACCACCCATCGAGCCACAGGCGACGAAGATTTTCGCGTCCGGCGAGGCCTCGGCATAGTGGCCGATCAGCGCCGCGACCTGGGCCGCGCCCTTGTCGCCGAAATCGGTGAAATCGGGTGAGAGATAGAGGCCGCCATTGCCGGCCATCAGGTTCTTGATTCGGTTGAAGTTGCCGCCGAAGGTGAAGTCGTCGACGCCCTGCTTGCGGCTGCCGCCCTGCCCGTGCAGGTAAAGCACGATGATACCGGCGCCTTCGGTCTTGCCTACGGCGACATGCCTGACATCGCCGGCATCGGTTTTCAGCATCAAAGCCCGCTGCACCTTGCGCACGCCGGTGTCGGTATACTTAGCCTGCACGCGCTTTTCCGGCACCTCGTCGCGGTCGTTGATGTCGCGCATCTCGCGATAGTCGATGACGGTGTAGGCGCCTTTGTCCGTGGACGAGAGCGTCGCCGGATAGGCGAAGAGGTCATCCTTGTAGGGTTTTAGTTCGAGCGCGTCCGCGTGGGCGGCGGAGAACAAGAAAAGAAGTGAAACCAGAAGGGTATGGAACGCGGCTACCCCCCTCTGGCCTGCCGGCCTGGCCGGCAGGCCAGAGGGGGGTAGAAGCGCTGAGGCAAGTAAAGAGAGAGCCATGCTAAAGGCATGCGTTTTTCGGCTTCGCTTTGTCAATCCTGCAGCACGCCGCCGGCGTCTTCGAGCGCCTCGCGGGTGTCGACGTCGACCGACGCGCCGTCGCCGATCTCGACGTCAATGACATCCAGTCCCTCGGCCTCGACCAGATGGCGGGCGCCGGTGTCGCCCTCGAGGTGAGCGATGCCTCCAAACAGCGCGCGTGGCAGCAGCACCGGATTGCCGCGGCGGCCGTCATGGGCGGCACGCACCACTGAGCGGCCGCCGTCCCTACGGAAGGCCTCGATCAACCGGTCGAGATCGGCCGATGAGATACCCGGCATGTCGCCGAGGACGATCATGGCGCCGGCCGCCTCGGCTCCAACGCGGGCAATGCCGGCTTTTAGAGACGAGGACAGGCCGTCGGCAAAATCCGGATTGTCGGCGAAGATCACGTCGAGGCCCGAGAGCGCGGCGTGCACCCGCTCGCGCTGATGGCCGGTGACGACAACGGTGGCAGAAGCCTTGGAATCGAGCGCCCGTTCAGCGGTGCGGCGCACCAGCGGCTTGCCGTCGAACAGCGCCAAAAGCTTGTTCGGCCCGCCCATGCGGCTGGAGCGACCGGCGGCCAGAAGCACGATCTCGACCTTCAGCCCGGCTCTCGCCGGCAGCGGCTCGCGCGGCTGCGGCCTGGTCGGGATTTCCATCAAGAGGCCGCCAACGCCCATGCCGGCGATGTCCTTGGCGGTGACGTCGAGACCGGCGATCAGCCTGTCGAGCACCCAATCGAAACCGTTCTCCTTGGGGCTGCGGGCGCAACCGGGCGCGCCGATGACGCGCTTGCCGTCCAGCGTGCCCAGCACCAGCAGATTGCCGGGATCGACCGGCATGCCCGCGCGGATCACCGTGCCGCCCGCGCGTTCAATCGCCGCCGGAACGACATCGTTGAAATCGCTCATCGCCGAGGCGCCGAAGATCACCACCATGTCGTTGTCGCGCGCCAGCGCGGCCGCTGCCTCGGCGAGGGGCGCAATTTCATGCGGCGTGCGGCGCTCTGTGGTCAGCCGGCCGCCGGAGCGTGCCAGCCGCGCCTCGGTGACGCGCAGCGTCTTGTCGAGCACGCTGGCCTTGATGCCGGGCAGCACCGTCTGGATGACGCCGATGCGCACCGGCCGATAAGCGTTGACGGCGAAGATCTCGCCACCGGCACAGATTTTCACCACCTTGTCGACCAAAGCCGAGGCGACGGCGAACGGGATGATCTTGACCGTCGCCACCATCTGGCCTTGCTCGACCGGCGCGTGCTGCGCCAGCGTGGCAATGGTGATGGTCGGGTCGACCGTGTTGATAGCGTCGATCATGGCGGCATCGACGGTGAAGACACCGGCTGCCTTGGCATGGAGATTGACCCGGCCGGTCGCGGCGGGTTTTGCCTCGATGTTGCGATGGATCATGCTAGCGGCGATCTTTTCAGCCGCCGCATCTTCGCTCAGATCATCAGCGGTAAGCACCGCCGCGACAATTTCGGTAATGCCGGCTGCTTTCAGCGCCGCCACGTCCTGTGCGCTCAGCGTGTGCGCCTTGCGGAAACGTCGCTCACCCGCCGTGGTGGCATGCGCGAGCACCGCGCCTTCGGCCTGGTCGATTGGAACCGGACCGAATCTCACGCCGCAGCGCCTTTCGATTCCAGCCCGCGCGAGCGAAAGGCGTGGATCGTCTGCGCCAGGATGGCGACGGCGATCTCGGCCGGGCTCGCCGCGCCAATGTCGATACCGATCGGTGCGTGGATGCGGGCGATCTGGTCGGCGCTGGCGCCGAGCGCCAGCAGGCGCTCGACGCGCCTGGCGTGTGTTTTGCGGCTGCCGAGTGCGCCGACATAGAAACAGTTGGCGTCGAGCGCGGCCTTCAGTGCGAAATCGTCGATCTTCGGATCATGGGTGACGGCGGCGAGCGCCGTATAGCTGTCGAGCGGCTGGCGTTTCAGCACATCCTCCGGCCATTCGGCATGGAGTGCTACATCGGGAAAACGGTCCGGGGTGGCGAAGGCGGTGCGCGGATCGACGATCTCCAGGGGATAGCCGGCGATCCTGGCCATCGGCGCCAGCGCCTGACTGATATGGACGGCGCCGACTACCACCAGGCGCGGCTGCGGCAAATGCGCGTTGAGGAAGAAGGTGCGCCCTTCAGCCTCGACCGAACCCGAATTGCCGGTGCGGAAAGCCTTGGCGATCGCTTGCCCGAGATCGCCGGCAACCTGGTCGCCTTCTCGCACGATGCGGTCGCGGCCGTCGCCGAGATCGGTGACCAGGATCGCGGCGCGGCGGGCCCGGCGTTCGGCATTGAGGGCTTTGAGAGCGTAGGGATCCATGCCTAACCGAGCCGCTCCACATAGACCTTGATGCGGCCGCCGCAGGATAGGCCGACCTGCCAGGCGGTCTCGTCGGCAACGCCGAACTCCAGCATTTTGGCCTTACCGCTGTCGATGACGTCGATCGCCTCGCTTACCACGGCGCCCTCGACGCAGCCGCCCGAGACCGAGCCGTGGAAATTGCCTTCGGCGTCGATGACCAGATGACTGCCGACCGGCCTCGGCGCCGAACCCCAGGTCTCGACCACAGTGGCGATGGCGACATCCTTGCCGTCCTTCATCCAGCCCTCCGCGATAATCAGCGGATCGCGGGCTTCATCGAGATAGATGCTGTTGTCCATGATCGCTTGCCTCAAAGTCTGTTTTTCTCTGGGAGCCTGTTTTCGGAATCCAATATGGCTATGCGGCGCGCCTGACACCAGCGTCCAGCCAGCGACGCGGATCGACCGAAGCGGCGGATTTCTTGTCCAGCGAGGCGCAGAGGTCGGCCAGCGCATCGAGATTGTGTACCGAGCGGAACTCGTCGACATGAGGCAGCATCGCTCTGACGCCGCGGGCCCGCGCCTCGAAGCCGCCAAAGCGCAGAAGCGGGTTGAGCCAGATCAGCCGCCGGCAGGATTTGTGCAGGCGATCCATTTCTTGCGACAGGCCGGAAACATCGTCGCGCTCCAAACCGTCGGTGATTAAAAGCACCACCGCGCCCTGCCCGAGCACGCGGCGTGACCAGTGCTTGTTGAACTCCGCCAGCGTATCGCCGATGCGGGTGCCGCCCGACCAGTCCTTGACCGCCGCCGAGCAGTCGGCAAGGGCGGCATCGGGGTCGCGATGGCGCATCTGCCGCGTGAGATTGGTCAGCCGCGTGCCGAAGACGAAGGTGTGCACGCGCCGCCGTTTTTCGGTCAGCGCATGCAGAAAGTGCAGGAAGATGCGCGTGTACTGGCTCATCGAACCGGAGATATCGGCGAGAACCACCAGCGGCGGATGCACTTCGCGGGCTGAGCGGAATTTCGGCAGGATCAGTTCGCCGCCGGTGCGCGCGGCCGAGCGCATCATGGCGCGTGGATCGATACGGCGGCCATGCAGGTCTGCCTTGAAGCGTCGGGTACGGACCATGTCGAACGGCAGCCGCAGCCGGGCAATCGCCTTCTTGGCGTCTGCCATCTCGTCGGCATTCATCTGGGCAAAGTCCTTGCCGCGCAGCACTTCATTCCCGGAGAAGGTTAGCCGGGCGTCGACTTCGATCTCCGGGATTTCCCTGACCGGCCGATTCTTCTCGTGGCCTTCGAACATGGCCTGGCTGACGCGGTTTTCTGCCGCGCGCGGCTTTTGCTTCTCCCTGGTGTCGGGCGCCACAGGCGAGAACATCGCCAGAAGTTTCTCGATCAGCTCGCGCGATTTCCAGAACAGCCGGAAGGCTTCGTCGAAAACAGGGTGATCCTCGTGCCGCGACACCAGCACGGCATGCAGCGTCCAGTAGAAATCGTCGCGCGAACCGATGCCGGCTGCCAGCACCGCCTCGATCCCATCCTTGACCGAAGCCGGCCCGACCCGCATGCCGGATTTGCGCAAGGTGCGGGCGAAATAGACGATGTTGTCGGCGATGCGCCCGTCTTCCGTCGCCTCTCTGGGGTCGGTCTCTTTGGAGTAAGCACCCGGCGCCTTCACTGCCCTACTCCGCCGCCGCCAGTTCGGCCTTGACCTCATCGAGGATGCGCCGGCCCTCGCCCGCGCCGATGCGGGCAATGTCGTCCTGGTATTTCAACAAAACGCCGATCGTGTCGGAGACGGTTTCGGGATCGAGCGCCACCTTGTCGAGTTCGGTCAGCGCGCCGGCCCAGTCGATGGTTTCGGCGACACCCGGCGCCTTGAACAGCTCGACCCGGCGCAGCTTCTGGATGAACGACACCACTTCCGCGGAAAGTCGGCTGTTGGCCTGCGGCACCTTGCGGCGCACGATCTCCAGCTCGCGCTCGGCATTGGGATAGTCGACCCAGTGATAGAGGCAGCGCCGCTTCAGCGCGTCGTGGATTTCGCGGGTGCGGTTGGTGGTGATGATGACGATCGGCGGCTCCTCCGCCTTGATCGTGCCAAGCTCGGGCACCGTCACCTGGAAGTCGGACAGAATTTCGAGCAGGAATGCTTCGAAAGCCTCGTCGGTGCGGTCGAGCTCATCGATCAGGAACACCGGGGCCGCACCCGCCTTGCCGGTCAGCGCATCGAGCACCGGGCGGCGGATCAGGTATTTTTCGGAAAAGACATTGCGCTCCATGTCGGAGGGGTCGACCGAGCCTGCCGCCTCCTCCATGCGGATCTCTATCATCTGCGCGGCGTAATTCCACTCATAGACAGCGGACGAGACGTCGAGCCCCTCATAGCATTGCAGGCGGATCAGCCGGCGGCCGAGTGCCTGCGCCAGCACCTTGGCGATCTCGGTCTTGCCGACGCCGGCCTCCCCTTCAAGGAACAGCGGCCGCTGCATGCGCAGGGACAGGAACAGCACCGTTGCCAGCGAGCGGTCCGCGACGTAGTCCGCGCCGGTCAGGAGATCGAGCGTTTCGTCGATCGTCCGCGGCGCGGGGCGCGGTTTCAGCTCGGTCATTCTTTCTCCGTTGCCGCCTCTGCTCCGCTCTGCAGCACGTGGTAGTCGCGGGCGTGGTAGATCAGCGGCCGCAAATTATCGCCCATGCGCAGGCCTGTCACCTTGCCAAAAAGCACACGATGGGTGGCGAGATCCTTGGTGTCCATCAATTCGCAGTCAAAAACCGCAAGAGCGCCCTTCAGGGTAGGCGCGCCGGTCGATACGACGTCCCACTCGCCAAGCGCGAAACGCTCATCGGCAGACAGCCCGGTCAGGCCTGAAAACGCCACCGATAGCGGCTGCTGGTGCGAAGCCAGGGTGTTCAGCGCAAACCGGCCGTTTTGCACGAACAGCTCGTTCTTGACGTTCTCGCGGTTGAGACAGACGAGCACGGTCGGCGGCGTGTCCGACACCGAACAGGCGGCGATCACCGTTGTGCCGCGCTTGCCGGCGGCGCCGTCGGTGGTCACCACATGGACGTGGCCGGCAAAATGCGCCATCGCGTCGCGATAGGCCTGAGGCCCTATGTCGTTCAACTTCAACACCGATGATTTTCCATAAGCGGGAACCCAAGCGTTATATATGGCGGCACACAATAGGCCACAAGCGAAGTGGTTGACGCCAATCCGCAAATTCCCGTGTTGCGCCTGGGGCGGGCAGCCTTTAGGTCTTGGCACAAGAGACGCTGGAAGCATGCGACCGGCACGGAGGAATTCGTCGTCAAAATGCGACCCCCAACAGCTGTAATAGCGGCACTGCTCTGGCTGCTGCCGGCAAGCGCCGGCGCGCAGACGCTGCATGTCGGCGTCGCCGCGCCCCTGTCCGGTCCGTCGGCGATCCTGGGCAAGCAGATCGAGGCGGGCGCTGCCCTGGCAGCAGAAGCCAACGGCGCCGAGATCAGGACGGTCGACGATGCCTGCACCGCCGATGGCGGGGCTGCCGCCGCCAGGGAATTCGCCGCTGCGAAGGTCGATATCGTCGTCGGCTTCCTCTGCACCGAGGCGATCCAGGCGGCGCTGCCGATCCTCAAGGACGCCAACATACCGGTCATCACCGTTGGCGTGCGCACCGAAAGCCTGACCGATCGCCGCGCCAAAACCGGCTGGCCGGTCTATCGGCTGGGGCCGCGCGGCGACGACGAGCGCAATGCCGTGGCCGGCATCCTCACCCGGCTGTGGCAAAGCGAATTGTTCGCCATCGTCGACGACGGCACCATCTATGGCCGCGAAATCGCCGAGACGCTGCGCGCCGCGGCCGAACAGGCGGCGCTGAAGCCGGTCTTCACAGACACGTTCCGGCCCCAGCTCGACAACCAGATCGGGCTGATCGGCCGGCTGAAGAAGGCGGGCGCGACGCATGTCTTTGCCGGTGGCGACGGCGACGACATCGCCATTATGGGCCGCGACGCCGGCCAGCTCGAGGCCGGCATCGTTTTTGCCGGCGGCGAGAATTTGCGCACGCCACCCGGCGATGTGCCTTACGCCATCGGCACGCTGATGATCGCGCCGCCGGAATGGGCCGATGTCGCCGATCCCAAGGTGCTGGCGGCGTTTACGGCCAAAAACATCGCGCCTGATGGCTATTCCTTGCCTGCCTATGCGGCGGTGGAGATCGCCAAGACGGCCTCGGCGGTGTCCGAGGGCTCCGGCAAGGGGCTGGCCGACGCGCTAACCGGGCATGATTTCACCACCGCGATCGGTCCGCTGCGGTTCGACGACAAAGGCGATCTGAGCCAAAACCTCTATCGCGCCTTCCGCTTCGACGGGACGCGTTTCGTGCCGGCGGAGACGAACTGATGTTTCGCACCGGACCGCGCAATCTGATCACCGATGTCGCCGGCCTGCGCGTCGGCAACGCGTCGGACGCGAGGTTGAAATCGGGCGTCACGACCGTGCTGTGCGATGAACCGGCGGTCGGAGGCGTGCAGATCCTCGGCGGCGCGCCGGGCACGCGCGAGACCGACCTGCTCGAACCGCACAATTCCATCGAGGCGGTCCATGCCGTGGTTCTCTCGGGCGGTTCGGCCTTCGGCCTCGACGCCGCATCGGGCGTGCAGGCGGCGTTGCGTGAAAACGGCATAGGCATCAATGTCGGCGGCTTTCGCGTGCCGATCGTGCCGGCGGCGATCCTGTTTGACCTGCGCAATGGCGGCGACAAGGATTGGGGCCAGTACCCGCCCTACCGTGACCTTGGCTACGAAGCCGCCCAGGCGGCAACAGTCGACTTTCCGCTCGGCACAATCGGCGCCGGCACCGGGGCGCTGAGTTCCGGCCTGAAGGGCGGCCTTGGCTCTGCCTCGACTGTGCTCGACAGCGGCGTCACCATCGGCGCACTCGCCGCCGCCAACCCGACCGGCTCGGTAACGATCGCGCGGACCCGCTATTTCTGGGCAGCACCCTTCGAGATCGGCGATGAATTCGGAGGCCTCGGCTATCCCTCGCCAATGCCGGACGACGCCAGGCGGATCCTGTTGAAACACCGCGACAAGCGTGTCGGTGGACAAGCCGAGGCCGGTGGCAACACCACCATCGCCGTCATCGCCACCGACGCCGTGCTGACCAAGGCGGCAGCCAAGCGGCTGGCCATTTCAGCGCATGACGGCTTCGTGCGCGCCATCTGGCCCGTGCACACGCCGGCTGACGGCGATCTGGTGTTCGCGCTGGCGACGGGCAAGAGCGGCATAGAACTCAGCGCCGACGATGCCGTCGATTTCTTTGCCGCCGCCGGCGCCACCATGGCGCGCGCCATCAGCCGCGGCATCCACGCCGCGACGCCGGCCGATGGCGATCTGTTTGCGGTGTGGTCGTCGCGCTGACTTTCAGTCAGGTCGCGTCGGACTCCTCTTCCTCGAAGCTGACCGCGACATCCGAATTCGCCGACAGCCAGACTTTCTGGCCCTCGACCTCGGCAAGCAGGCTCAAGGGAATGTAGTGGTGATGCCCCTGATGGGCGCCCTCGCCGCTGTCGGCCTTGGTCAACTTGATCCGCTCGCCATCGACCCTGTCGACGGTGCCGATGTGAACGCCGTCGGCGCCGACCACTTCCATATGCTCGCGAATCTTGCTGGCCTCAGTCATGGGGTGTTCTCCTTTTGAAAACGATCGACGATAACAAACAGAGGCGAAATTGGATGCATCGCCTTTTGAATAGCACGATGTTTTGACTGTCTCGTGATAGGGAACGATCGAACCAAGGCAGGCGGAGCGGAACCCCGATGCGAAATCTCGTCCTGATTGGCGTTTGCCTGCTGGTCCATCTGGCATCCGCCATGGCCGCCCGAGCGGGCGATGTCGCCGAGCTTGAAATCCTCGGCTTCAGCAAGGATGGCGGCGTCTTCGCCTTCGAGGAATACGGTGTGGCAGACGCTTCGGGCTTTCCCTATGCCAATCGCTACTACATCAACACCGCCGACGACACGTTCCTGAAGGGCACGCCAATCCGGGTCCGGCTGGAGGATGAGACCGCCTCGCTCGATACGGCCCGTCAGCAGGCCAGGCAGAAGGGCGAAGCCGTCGTTGTGCAGGCCGAACTCACCGCAAACCGCGGCATCACCGCCGGCTTCAACCCGGTGACCGAATTGTCGGTCGACCCGTTCCGCATGGTGGTGAACCCACGGCCGATCTTTTCGCCGGTCGACCCGCCGCTGGAATTCCGGCTGGACGAGATCGGCATGAATGACACCGAAAGCTGCCAGAGCCAGGGCGAGGTCAACGGTTTTCGCTTGCTGCGGATCGAGGCCAGGGATGGCGGCCGGACCCATCTGCTGCATGAGGATAAATCGATCCCGAAAAGCCGTGGCTGCCCGAACGGCTACAGGATCGGCGCGGTGCAGACGTTCTCGATGGACAGCATCAGCGCCTATGCGGTGCTGATCGCGGTGCGCCAATACGGCTTCGAAGGGCCGGATTTTCGCTGGATCGCCGTGACCGGACGCCTGTGACTGCGCTCGATCAATCCAGCTGGCGCAAGCGCGCCGGAAATCGCGTCAGCCGCGCCATACCATCGACGGGCGCGGCGCTTGTCGGCGCCTTGCTGTGGGCGATGGCCATGGGCGCCAGCGCGCTGACCGGTCTTTGGCTCGACAATTGGGAGACCCCGGAAAAGATCCGCTTCGTCGCCCTGCTGTTTGCGACCGGCGCGGCATTGGCCTTTCCCGTCGGGTTGTTCGCGGCGCGGCTGGTCTCGCTCGACCGGCACTGGGAAGTGGCGTTCGCCGCCGCCTTCGTCTGCCTGCTTGCCACGACGCTCGCCTTCACCGGCGGGTTGTTTGCGCTGCAATACCGCTCCTACTATGCCGAATGGCACGCGGAGGCCTTCACCGCCCGGTGGGCGTTCGAACTGGTCTTCACCTCGCTGACGGCGCTCTACCAATTCGTGGTGCTGGGTATCAGGCTCTATTTTCCGCTCGGATTCATCGCGCTTGCCGCCGCCAGCGTGTGGTTTGCGCGCCAGCAGCGTTGAGCATTCGGTCCGCCTCTGTTAGGACGCGCACTTAACCACGGACACATCAGGACTGACGGATGATCCCTCGCTATTCCCGGCCGGAAATGGTCGCCATCTGGTCGCCGGAAACCCGCTTCCGCATCTGGTTCGAAATCGAGGCCCATGCCTGTGATGCGCTGGCTGAGCTCGGCGTCATCCCCAGGGAAGCCGCCAAGACCATCTGGGAAAAGGGCAATGCGGCAAAATTCGACGTCGGCAAGATCGACGAGATCGAGGCCGTCACCAAGCACGACGTCATCGCCTTCCTCACCCATCTCGCCGAATTCGTCGGGCCGGATGCGCGTTTCATCCACCAGGGCATGACCTCATCGGATGTTCTCGACACCTGCCTTGCGGTGCAGCTCGGCCGCGCCAGCGATATCCTGCTGGCCGACCTCGACGGCCTGCTCGCCGCGCTGAAGCGCCGGGCCTTCGAGCACAAGGACACCGTCACCATCGGCCGCAGCCACGGCATTCATGCCGAGCCGACCACGTTCGGCGTCAAGCTGGCGCAGGCCTATGCCGAGTTCTCACGCTGCCGCGAGCGGCTGGTGCACGCGCGAGAGGATATTGCCACCTGCGCCATATCGGGCGCGATCGGCACCTTCGCCAACATCGATCCCTATGTCGAAGAACATGTGGCGAAAAAGCTTGGGCTGAAGCCGGAGCCGGTGTCGACGCAGGTCATCCCTCGCGACCGCCATGCCATGTTCTTTGCCACGCTCGGCGTCATCGCCTCGTCGGTCGAGCGGCTGGCGACCGAGATCCGCCATCTGCAGCGCACCGAGGTGCTGGAAGCGGAAGAGTATTTTTCGCCGGGCCAGAAGGGCTCGTCGGCAATGCCGCACAAGCGCAACCCGGTGCTGACCGAAAACCTCACCGGCCTTGCCCGCATGGTGCGCTCCATGGCCTTGCCGGCGATGGAGAATGTCGCGCTCTGGCACGAGCGCGACATTTCGCATTCCTCGGTCGAGCGCATGATCGGCCCGGACGCCACGATAACACTCGATTTCGCGCTGTCGCGGTTGACCGGCGTCATCGACAAATTGCTGGTCTATCCCGACAACATGCTGAAGAACATGAACAAGTTCCGTGGCCTTGTGCATTCGCAGCGCGTGCTTTTGGCGCTGACGCAAGCCGGCGTCAGCCGCGAGGACGCCTACCGCCTGGTGCAGCGCAACGCCATGAAGGTATGGGAACATGGCGCTGATTTCCTTGAGGAATTGTTGGCCGACAAGGAAGTCACGGCAGCGCTGCCCGAAGCCGAGATCCGCGAGAAGTTCGACCTGGGCTATCACACCAAGCATGTCGATACGATCTTCAAGCGGGTTTTCGGATAGGATCTTCCATGCGGCTGGCTGTCCTTTCCGACATCCATGGGAACCTGCGCGCGCTTGAGGCGGTTCATGCGCAGATCAAAGACGCTTCTCCCGACATCATCGTCAATCTGGGCGATTGTCTTTCCGGGCCGCTATGGCCTGAAGAAACCGCGCAATATCTGATGGCGCAGAATTGGCCGACCGTGCGCGGCAATCACGACCGTGTGCTGGTCGAGCCGCCTGCTTCCGGGTTGGAAGACGTCGATGCTTTCACCCACCAACGCCTCTCCCAGGCGTCATTGACCTGGCTCTCGGCCTTGCCGGTCACCCTGTCGCCTACCCCGGACATCCTGCTTTGCCACGGCAGCCCCAGTGACGACAATGTGTTCCTGCTCGAGGAAGATGGAGGCAGCCACTTCCACCCGTCCAATGAAAAGCAGATCAGGCACAAGCTCGGCAGCGCCGGCGCCGGGCTGACCTTGTGCGGCCATACACATACGCCGCGCGTTGTGCGCTTGTCGGACAACCGGACAATCCTCAATCCGGGCAGCGTCGGCGTCCAGGCATTCCCCGGCCTGACCGTGACCGGCAGTCCGCATGCCCGCTACGCCCTCGCTACGCGCAAGGACGGACAATGGTCGTTCAGCCATCACGTGGTCAATTATGACTGGACCGAGGCGTCCAGCCGCGCGACAGCCACCGGCTTCGACAGCTGGGCGCATGGGCTGCTGACGGGCTACGCCGCCAATTCCTTGTAAGAACCGAGCGGGCGCTCAGCCGGCGGCGCCCGGCACGGTGCGGATCACCGTGCCCCACGGATCTTCCCGCGTGGTTTCAGCGGTTGTCCTGTCCGAGCGCATCTCGACCCAGGCCAGCCCTGAGCGGGACGGATCGCGGCGCCCGGCGCCGGCGCTGTGCCACGAATTGCCACCGATATGATGGTGGTAGCCTCCCGACGACAGGAACACCGCCTGCCCTCCATACTTAGCGACCGTGTCGAAGCCAAATTCGTCGTGCCACCAGGCCTCGGCATCTTCCGGCCGGCCGACGCGCAGATGGACATGGCCGACAATGCTGTTTTGCGGCGCGCCCTGCCAGCCGGCGTCACCGGCCGGCACGCTGCCAACCACGGCAGCCAGGTTCAGCCGCTCGGTCGCCATGGCGATCTTGTCGCCGTTCCACTTCCACTCCTGCGGCAGACGGTCCCTATAGATTTCAATGCCGTTGCCTTCGGGGTCGGTCAGGTAGAGAGCCTCGCTGACCAGATGGTCGGAGGCGCCCTCGATGCGGATCTTGTTGGCGGCGGCGTGGTTTATCCAGCGGCCGAGATCGGCGCGGCTGGGCAGCAGGAAAGCGGTGTGGAACAGGCCGGCGCTGCGCGGATCGTCGGGCTTGGCCGCTGCATCAGGCTCGATCACCAGCAGCGGGCGCTCGGCAGCGCCCAGCGTGATGGCGCCATCGGCGCGGCTCAATTCCTGCAGGCCGACAACAGCCCGGTAGTAATCGGCAAGTCCTTCGGCGTCGCGCGCCTTCAGGCCCACGCGTGACACGCTGACGGGGGTCGTCGCGGCAAAAGGCAGTTCGCTCATAAAACTCTCCGTTCAGCGCATTATCCCAGGCCGCGCCACCAGTCTATTCTGTCGTCCATCTCTTCCTGCCTCAAATCGTCGATCCTGATCGTTCACACAAGATGGAAAGAATCGAACAGGTTGTTCACAATTGTGATGCACCGCATGCGTCAGCGCGGGTTGCACGAGACACGGCCGCTCGCTATCTCAGCGCCATGAAAGTCAAAGACGCAGATATTCTGATCGTGCCGGGCTACACCAATTCCGGCCCCCAACACTGGCAGACACGCTGGCAGTCGAAACTGTCGACGGCGCGCCGGGTCGAGCAGGCGGAGTGGTCGAAGCCGGTGCGCGAGGACTGGACGGCGAGCGTGGCGAACGCTGTCAACGAGGCCGAGCGGCCGGTGGTGATCGTTGCCCATTCCCTGGGCGTGGCGGCCGCGGTGCAGGCCATTCCGCAGTTCAGGAAGCCGGTCGCCGGTGCGTTCTTTGTCGCGCCGCCCGACGTCGCCAACCCGGAGATAAGGCCGCGTCACCTGATGACCTTTGGCCCCTATGCACGCGAACCGCTGCCCTTCCCGTCCATCGTCATCGCCAGCCGCAACGATCCGTTCTGCGCCTTCGAGGTTGCCGAGGACATTGCCGGCGCCTGGGGTTCGCTGTTCATCGATGCCGGCGAAACCGGTCACCTCAATGAGGATGCCGGCTTCGGCCCGTGGCCGGAAGGGTCGATGACCTTCGCCAAGTTCCTGACCGACCTCAAGGCCTGACCGGGCAAGGCACCACGCCTCAGCCCTTGATCGAATCGTTCATGCTTTTGATGAGTATCTTTGCGCCGAGCGAAATCAGCGCATGGTCCGAGCCCATCGCCAGCAGCCGGTAGCCCATCGCCACGACGCGGCCGGCAATCGCCGGCTCAACGACGTAGATTGCCGCATGCTTGCCCGCCTTGCGCGTCCGCTCGGCGATGGAGGCGACGGTTTCCATCATGCTTTCCAGCGTCGAATTGACGGTGGCGCCATTCGACCAGGCGATGGAGAAATCCGATGGGCCGAGGAAGATGCCGTCAATGCCCGGCGTGTCGAGGATGCCGTCCAGCGCATCGAGTGCGGCGCGCGTTTCGACCATGGCAAAGGCCATGGTGCGTTGATTGGTGTCGCGCAGCCATTCGGCGTGGTCGCCTTTGCCATGGCGCGGAAAAGCATAGGTCGGGCCCCAGGAGCGCTCGCCCATCGGCGGATATTTCATCGCCGCGGCAAAGAGTTTTGCATCGGCCACCGAATTCACCATCGGTGCAATCACCGCCTCGGCACCGAAATCGAGGGCGCGGCTGGCCATGTCGAAGCGGCCGACCGGAATGCGCACCAGCGCCGGCTTGTTGGCGGCCAGCACCGGCACCAGGCCGCGCAAGACCGAGTCTTCGTGGTGTCCGCCATGCTGCATATCGAGGGTGACGGCGTCAAAACCCTGCTTGGCGATGATTTCGACCGTCAAAGCGTCCGGAACGCCGGACCAGGCGGTGAACAGCGTTTCATCCGCCGCCAGGCGTGACTTCAGGGACATGGGTGCTTTCCTCGTTGGGTAGAGCCTTGTAACAGGCCTACGCACAGTTTCAGCCGGAAAAGGCTGAAAAGGCAAAGAAAAACCGCCCGGCTGGACCGGGCGGTCGATTGGTCCAGCGCTACTCGCTCTAGGTGTTCTTGATCTGCTCGATCGCCTGCGCCATCAGTTCGTCCATGGTGCGGCGGATCTGGTGATCCGACTGGTCGACGCCGGCGGCGTCGAAATCCTTGCGGATCTTGCGGAATACGTCGTGATCGCCGGCTTCCTCGATATCGGAAACCACAACTTCCTTGGCATAGGCGTCGGCGTCAGTGCCGGATTTGCCCAGCTTTTCGGCGGCCCACAGACCGAGCGCCTTGTTGCGGCGTGCGGAAGCCTTGAAGCGAAGTTCTTCGTCGAAGGCGAATTTGCGCTCAAAACCCTCTTCGCGGTCTTTCATGCTGCTCATGGCTTCCCTCCGATGAAATCGATTCGCGTTGGCGATGGATATGTGTGTTGCCGCAGCACAAACCAAAAGGGCGCGGGCCGGTCAATATGCTACATCACTTGCTGCGCTGCGGCATTTCATTCCTGAAAGCGGTCGATGGAAAGGATTTGCCGATTGAGCAAACGCTGTGATTGGGATAGACCCGGCATTGAACCCCACCCGTCGCCGCACCAATTTAGGCAGACGGACAGGAACTGGTCGCTTGCCGCCTGCCCGCAAATCCAGAGAAAAATCAGATGAAAAATCGCCGCCGCATTTATGAAGGCAAGGCCAAGATCCTCTATGAGGGACCGGAACCGGGCACACTTATCCAGTTCTTCAAGGATGATGCGACCGCATTCAACAAGAAGAAGCACGAGGTCATCGACGGCAAGGGGGTGCTCAACAACCGCATCTCCGAATATATTTTCAACCATCTGAACCGCATGGGCATTCCGACCCACTTCATCCGCCGGCTCAACATGCGCGAGCAGTTGATCAAGGAAGTCGAGATCATTCCGCTCGAAGTGGTGGTGCGCAATGTCGCCGCCGGCTCGCTGTCCAAGCGCCTCGGCATCGAGGAAGGCACCGTTCTGCCGCGCTCGATCATCGAATTCTATTATAAGGCCGATGCGCTCGACGATCCGATGGTGTCGGAAGAGCACATCACCGCTTTCGGCTGGGCAAGCCCGCAGGAGATCGACGACGTCATGGCGCTGGCCATCCGCGTCAACGACTTCCTCTCCGGCCTGTTCATGGGTGTCGGCATCCAACTCGTGGATTTCAAGATCGAATGCGGCCGCCTGTTCGAGGGCGACATGATGCGCATCGTCGTTGCCGACGAGATCTCGCCGGATTCGTGCCGGCTGTGGGACGTGGCAACGCAGGACAAGCTCGACAAGGACCGTTTCCGCCGCGATATGGGCGGCCTCGTCGAAGCCTATCAGGAAGTTGCCCGCCGCCTTGGCATCATGAACGAGAACGAGCCGCCGCGCCCGACCGGCCCGGTGCTCGTCGCCTCGACCGACGGCCTCAAAGGCAAGCCGCACTAAGTCTTCATTTCTTGACGCAATTCCGGACGGAAAACCGCTTCAGACTTTTCCTGGAATTGCTAAGTCTTCGAACAGGAACCTGTCCAGCATGATCAAGGCCCGCATCACCGTCACCCTCAAGAACGGCGTGCTCGACCCGCAGGGAAAAGCCATAGAGCACGCTCTGTCCGGACTGGGGTTCGGCGGCGTCGGCCAGGTGCGGCAGGGCAAGGTCTTCGACCTCGAGCTCTCGGAGACCGACAAGGCCAAGGCTGAAGCCGATCTGAAAGCCATGTGCGACAAGCTGCTGGCGAACACGGTGATCGAGAATTACGCGGTGGAGATCGCTTGATATGAAATCAGCTGTCGTTCTTCTCCCCGGCCTCAACCGCGACCGCGACATGATTGCGGCGCTGACCAAGATCTCCGGGCAGGCGCCGGCGACCGTCTGGCAGACCGACACCGAAATCCCCGATGTCGACCTGATCGCCATTCCCGGCGGCTTCTCCTTCGGCGATTATCTGCGCTGCGGCGCGATTGCCGCGCGGATGCCGGTGATGCGGGCAGTCGCTGAAAAGGCCGCCAAGGGCGTCATGGTCATTGGCGTCTGCAACGGGTTCCAGATTCTGGTCGAGGCCGGCCTGCTGCCCGGCGCGCTGATGCGCAATGCTTCGCTGAAATTCGTTTGCCGTGAGGTGAAGCTGCAGATCGCCAACGCCAACACCATGTTCACCCGCCGCTATCAGCCGGGCCAAATCATCCGCACGCCGGTTGCGCATCATGACGGCAATTATTTCGCCGATGCCGACACGCTTGCGCGCCTCGAGGGCGAAGGACAGGTTGTGTTCCGCTATGCCGAAGGCACCAATCCCAATGGCTCGATCAACGACATTGCCGGCATCATCAGCGAGAAGGGCAATGTGCTCGGCCTGATGCCGCATCCGGAAAACCTGATCGAGGCCGCGCATGGCGGCAGTGACGGCCGGGCGCTGTTCGAAGGCGCACTCGGCATCGCCGCCTGATATCTCTTCGAATTCCTTTCAAAACACGGGGGCGGTTGACCATGAGACTGACGATTGTTCGCCTAGGTCCCCTGGCTGCTGCCGGCTTGGCGTTGGCGTCCTGCCAGTCCAGCCCGAAGAGCGCGCCGGTCCCCACGGGCAAGAGCGCTTCGCTGCTGGCCATGGAACAGGTAGCGATATCGGCCCACAAATGCTGGATCGCCAGCAAGGATCCCGCCTTCAAATCCTATCAGATGGCCAATGAGCTGAATTCGTTCAGCGGCACGCCCCGCTTCCTGCTGGTGCCGGCCAAGCATTATGGCGGCAAGCCGCTGCTGGTCGTCCAGGCGCAAGGCAATTCCAGCCGCGTCGACGTGTTCGGTCCGCTGATGGACGATCCGCTCGGCGCGCGCATCGGATCCGACATTGCGCGCTGGCAAACGGGCAACCCCTCCTGCAACGCGGCCGCCTGACGCCATGGGCCGCTTCCTGCAGTTTGCGGGATTGATCATCGGTCTGGCCGGGCTTGTCCTGCAAGCGTGCATCACCATCCCGGCATCGATGGAAGCCGGCCGCAGTTTTCTCGGCTCCATCGTCTTTCTGTTCAGCTTCTTCACCATCCTGACCAACATCGGTGCAGTGCTGGTCCACGTCTCGCTGCTGTCGCCTTCGGGCTACGCCTGGCTGCCGGCCTTTGCCGGGCCGCGGATGCGGGCGGGCGTGGCGGCTTCCATCGCCCTGGTCTTCATCGTCTACGCGACAGTTCTGGCGCAGCTCTGGCAGCCGCAGGGGCTGTTCCTGCTCTGTGACGTGCTGCTGCACTATGTGACGCCGGTGCTGTTCGTGCTGTGGTGGCTTGTTGCAGGCGCTGACGGCAGGACACGCTGGAGCGACATTTCGTGGTGGATGGCCTTTCCGATCGCCTATCTCGCCTATGCGCTGGCGCGCGCACCGATCGCAGGCGAAGTGCCCTACCCGTTCCTCGACGTTGCGAAAAACGGCGCGGCCAGCGTCGCCCTTGCGGCGCTGGCCGTCACCGGTGTTTTCCTGGTGCTGTGCATCCTCGCCGTGCTTGCCGATAGGGGCGTCTCACGCCTCAGGGCTCCGCGCACCCGTCGTTGACGAACCGGCTCCGGGTCAGTCCCAGAGCCGTCGGATCCCTTCACGGTAGGCGTCGCCACGCGAAACACCGATATCCCTGAGCTGCTCGTCGGTCATTTCCAGCAAGGCCAGGCGGCCGCGACGGCGCTCGATCAACGCTTCGATCCATCGCGCCAGCGATCTGACCACATGCACGATCCGGCCGACAAAGCCTCGCCGGCTGGACGGCCCGACCAATTCAATGCCGGCGCAGCGGATTGTCTCGATTGTATCCATTGTTTTTCTGCCAACCTTGCAAATTGTACCCATCTTGGTACGGTTCTGATATGCATTGACACCCGATCTGGTGCAATATACAGAATTGTCACCATGACAAATTGGCTCCCTGACCTCACCATCGGTTCCGGCCCGCTTTACCAGCGCCTTGCCGACAGCATCGAATCGGACATCGACAAGGGCGTTATCGATGCCGGGGCAAAATTGCCGCCGCAGCGCGATCTCGCCTATGACATCGGCACGACGGTCGGCACGATCGGCCGGGCCTATCAGCTGCTGCGCGAACGCGGGCTGGTGAGCGGCGAAGTCGGACGCGGGACCTATGTGCTGGCGCAGCAATCGGAAGCGGCGTCACCCGAATTCGCCGAGCCGGCCGTGCAAGGCACGCGCTATGTCGATGCACCGCCCGGCAAGCTGCGTTTCGACAGCACTGCCGCGCCCGACATCGGCCAGGGCGCCATTGTCGCTGACATGCTCTCGCGCACGGTGCAGGATCACCCGCACGAGATTTCGAGCTACACCAGGGATTTTCCGGAGCGCTGGTTCGAGGCCGGCGCCCGCTGGCTGTCGCGCAATTCGTTCCGTCCGGCGGCCGACACCATCGTTCCCACGCTTGGCACACATGCCGCGGTGATGGCGGCGATTGCGGCACTGACCACACCGGGCGACTATGTCGCCTTCGAGCACCTCACCTATTCGCAGATCGCCCGCAGCGCCGGGCTGATCGGGCGGCGCATAGCACTGGTGGCATCGGACGAAGAAGGCCTCGATCCCGAGGATTTCGAACGCGTCTGCGCGCAAAAGCACCCGAAGATGATCTTCCTGATGCCGACGGTGCAGAACCCGACGTTGGCGATCCTGTCGGTTTCGCGCCGCGAGGCGATCGCTCGTGTCGCGCGCGCGTACAATGTCATCGTCATCGAGGACGATCTCTATGGCGGCCTGACCGAAGATCCGACGCCGCTCATCGCCGAATATGCACCCGAGCGCACCATTGTCGCCGGCGGTCTGTCGAAATCGGTCGCGGCAGGTGTTCGCGGCGGCTGGCTCTCCTGCCCGCCCGCCTATCGCCATCGCATCCGCGTCGCCCACAAGATGATGACCGGCGGGATGCCGTTCCTGCTGGCGGAGGTGAATGCGCGGCTGGTGCTGTCTGGGCAGGCTGGCGATATCCGCAAACGCAGCATTGCCGAAATTGCCGCCCGCATCGCCATCGTGCGCGAGACACTGGCGGGTTTCGCCTTCAAGTCACACGGCAGCGTGCCCTTCGTCTGGCTGACGCTGCCCGATCCCTGGCTGTCCGGCACGTTCAGGAGCGCATGCCTCGAAAATGGCGTGCTCCTCGACGACGAGGACGAGTTCAAGGCGGGGCGTTCCGAGCAGGTTTTTCACGGCGTGCGTTTCGGCGTCTCGCAGCCAAGGCGGCGCGAGGACATCACCGGCGGCGTCGCGGTGATCCGGCGGCTGCTGGAGGAAGGCCGCGCCGGCTACGACAGGTCGTCCTGAATCGTTGGCGCCAAACCGTGCCCCTGCGTACCGATCTCAGGTTCAGCCCTCTGCCTTGAAGTTTTTGGCTTCCTTCGCGCCCTTGTCCTTGCCGTGCTTCTCGGCCAGGTCCTTGGCCTGCTTGGGCGAAACGTCGGTGGTCTCGGCAATATGCATGGCCTCCTTGTCGGAGAGGCGATTGTCTTTCTTGCCTTGCTTGGTGGCCATGTCGAAATCTCCTGATTGGTTTGAGGCCTAACGGCCGGGATGCCATAGCGTTCCCCAACGGCGCCCCGCTACCATCGTCGCCTTGTGTTTTCCGGCGTTTTTCGTCATCCGATGGGGTGTATCACGCCAAAGCTTGCGATATGAGGGACTCAAATTCCCTCTCCCATGGACACCAATCGCCGCCCATGACCATTTCTAATTCCGTGCCGATCACCCCGGAACTCATAGCCGCGCATGGGCTCAAGCCCGACGAATACCAGCGCATCCTCGATCTGGTCGGGCGCGAACCGAGCTTTACCGAACTCGGCATCTTCTCGGCGATGTGGAATGAGCACTGCTCCTACAAATCCTCGAAGAAATGGCTGCGCACGCTGCCGACCACCGGGCCGCAGGTCATCCAGGGTCCGGGCGAGAATGCCGGCGTGGTCGATATCGGCGATGGCGACTGCGTCGTCTTCAAGATGGAGAGCCACAACCATCCCTCCTACATCGAGCCCTACCAGGGTGCGGCGACCGGCGTCGGCGGCATATTGCGCGACGTCTTCACCATGGGCGCGCGGCCGATTGCGGCGATGAACGCTTTGCGCTTCGGCGCACCGGACCATCCCAAGACCAGGCACCTGGTCAGCGGCGTGGTTTCCGGCGTCGGAGGATACGGCAACGCCTTTGGCGTGCCGACCGTCGGCGGCGAGGTCAATTTCGACGCCCGCTACAACGGCAACATCCTGGTCAACGCCTTTGCCGCCGGCCTCGCCAAGACAGATGCGATCTTCCTGTCGGAAGCCAAGGGCGTCGGCCTGCCGGTCGTCTATCTCGGCGCCAAGACCGGCCGCGACGGCGTCGGCGGCGCCACGATGGCCTCGGCCGAGTTCGACGACAAGATCGACGAGAAGCGCCCGACCGTGCAGGTCGGCGATCCCTTCACCGAAAAATGCCTGCTCGAAGCCTGCCTTGAGCTGATGGCGTCCGGCGCCGTCATCGCCATCCAGGACATGGGTGCGGCCGGCCTCACCTGTTCGGCGGTCGAGATGGGCGCCAAGGGCGACCTCGGCATCGAGCTTCACCTCGACCAGGTGCCGGTGCGCGAAGAGCGCATGAGCGCCTATGAGATGATGCTGTCGGAGAGCCAGGAGCGCATGCTGATGGTGCTGCGCCCCGAGAAGGAAAAGGAAGCCGAGGCGATCTTCCACAAATGGGGCCTCGACTTCGCCATTGTCGGCAAGACCACCGACGATCTGCGCTTCCGCGTCATTCACCAGGGTGACGAGGTCGCCAATCTGCCGATCAAGGACCTTGGCGACAAGGCGCCGGAATATGACCGCCCCTGGGTCGAGCCGAAGAAGCCTGCGGCGCTTGCCGCCGGCGATGCGCCGAAGGCCGATGTCGCCGATGCGCTGTTGAAACTGCTCGGCGGGCCGGACCTGTCGTCGCGCCGGTGGGTGTGGGAGCAGTACGACACGCTGATCCAGGGCAATTCGCTGCAGCTTCCGGGCGGCGACGCCGGCGTTGTGCGCGTCGAAGGCCATCCGACCAAGGCGCTCGCCTTCTCCTCCGACGTGACGCCGCGCTATTGCGAGGCCGACCCGTATGAAGGCGGCAAGCAGGCTGTGGCCGAATGCTGGCGCAACCTTACCGCCACCGGCGCGCTGCCGCTGGCGGCGACGGACAACCTCAATTTCGGCAATCCGGAACGGCCTGAGATCATGGGCCAACTGGTCGGCGCGGTGAAAGGCATTGGCGATGCCTGCCGCGCGCTCGGCTTCCCGATCGTGTCGGGCAATGTCTCGCTCTACAATGAAACCAACGGCCAGGGCATCCTGCCGACGCCGACCATCGGCGGCGTCGGGCTGATTGCCGACTGGTCGAAGATGACCCGTATCGGCTTTGCCGCCGAGGGCCAGATGATCCTGCTGGTCGGCGCGCCCCCAAGCTGGGGCAGCCATCTCGGCCAGTCCGCCTATTTCAGAGACATTCACGGTCGGACCGACGGGCCGCCGCCACCCGTCGACCTCGCCCATGAAAAGCGCGTCGGCGACCACGTGCGCGCGCTGATCGCGTCGGGCGTCGTGACCGCGGCGCATGACCTTTCCGATGGCGGCTTGGCGATAGCCCTGGCCGAGATGGCGATGGCGTCCGGCATAGGCGCCACAATTCCGGGGCTCGCCGGCACCGACCCGATCCCGGTCTGGTTCGGCGAAGACCAGGGCCGCTACCTGCTGACGCTGTCCGTCGATCCGCAGAGCAAGGAATGGGACGCCATCCGCGAGGAACAGAGCAAGCTCGGCATCTTTGCGCCATGGATCGGCTCGACCGGTGGAAACGAACTGAAGCTCGGCGATGCCAGGGCGATCCCGGTCAGCGAATTGACTGCCGCCCACGAAGGCTGGTTCCCGAACTTCATGGACAAGTCCATTTGACCAGCCTGGCAGCCCGGACGCTGATCGCAGTCGTCTTCTGGCCGTCGCTGTTCTTCTTCTGGTTCCTCGGGCCGTTCGTCTTTTTCCTGCTGTCGACGACCTCGAGCGAGGTCTGTCCGCTGCTGGAAAGGCGTGAACAGTTCCTTGAGGCGGCCAATGGCACACTGCCGATGCTGGCCTTGCAAAGCCTGATCTACGCGATCCCCATCGTCTGCCTGGTGCTGTGGAGCCGCCTTTTGCCGAACCCGGCGCGCGCAAGGCATGTCGCCACCTGCATCAACCTCTTTGCCGTTGCGGTCATTACGGGCGCGCTGTGGGAATACGGCTCATCGCTGATCTGCGACGGCAATGGCCAACCATTCTTTTCGCCCCTGTGGCAGATGACCAGCTATCTCCCGATCATCAACCTGGCGCTCAACATCCCGCTCTATGTCCTGGTGTTCAGCCTTGGCCGGGGGTTCTCGACCCGCGACGACATTACCGAAGATGGTGTGGTTCACCCGCGGCAGGATGGCACTTAGACACTGCGTCGCCGACAGAACGGCTTCAACCCGGACCAGAAAGGCTTTAGGCTGCCGTGCGAGTCACTCGTGCCTAGCCGCCCAGAACAGGATTTTGCCATGGCAATGGATGCCCACGACATCGAAAAACTGATCAAGGACGGCATTCCGGACGCCAAGGTGACGATCCGCGACCTCGCCGGTGACGGCGATCACTATGCAGCCGAAGTGGTGGCCGAAAGCTTCCGCGGAAAGAGCCGCGTCCAGCAGCACCAAATGGTCTATGATGCGCTGAAGGGCAATATGGGCGGCGTGCTGCACGCGCTGGCCCTGCAGACCAGCGTGCCGGACTGAAGCCAGACTGGCCTACTGTTTCTGCGGCTGCTTCGCCGACACTGACGTGATCGGCTTCGCCGACACTGAGATGATCGGGCCCGCCGGGTATTTTCCGCCGACGATCATTCTTTTCCCATCCGACAGCGCGGAGACCGCGCCGTCGAGGAACAGCGCGTTGCGGCATTGTAGCGCGTCGCGAAACAGCCGCGCAAAGCTGCCGAAACTGACCTCAGACCGCGAGATCGCCAGCAAAACGGTGTTTTCATCGCGCACGCCGACGCCGTTGCGGATGTAGCGCGAGGTTCCGTTCGGCTCGAAGCGTGGGTGAATCTTGCCATTGATCACCAGCATCGGGCCGGACTGCGTGGCGAAGGCAACATCGCGTTTGGTGACCGCATAGGCGTTGCTTTCCATGACAGCCGCCTTGCCGTCCTTGCCCACCAGAAAAACGCCGTTCGGTTTCAGGAAGAAATTGGCTTCGCCGTCGGCAAGATTGAGCCGTGACTTTTCGCTGCCGTCCTCGACCAGGAGCCCGACCGGCGACAAATCCTCGTGATACATGCCGCCATTCATGGCGAGCAGCACCGGCCTCCCCTCGCCCGCAACAGCCTTGTCGAAGGCTTCGAGCGAACCAAAAGGCTTGCCATCGGCGCCGGCGTGGAAAACACCGATGCTGTCGGCGCGAAGATCGATCTCGCAAACGACATAGGTCACCGCCTCGAAGGCGACATTCCGGCAAGGCGCGGGCAGGTCACCGCCAATGACCAGCGGCGGCGGCTCCGGGCGTCTCGGCCACCAGACAACGGCAATCGCCGCCAGCAGGATGGCGATCGGAAGGGCGGCGCCATATCGTCTTTTCATCATGTTCCGAAGGTTGCAATCGGCTCGGATGCTTGGCCCAAGACAGGCGATCCTTTGCGCCATTTCCGCGACGGCGGCGCAAACATCTTGTTTCGGCCCATCTATGGGTTTATTTGATGGCTATGCTTCGAGCCTGACTCCCACAGGCGTGAAAGGATATCTCATGAGCGGCATCAACGACTACATCGACAGCGAAGTGAAGGGCAACGACGTCGTCCTTTTCATGAAGGGCACGCCCGGTTTTCCGCAGTGCGGCTTTTCCGGCCAGGTCGTCCAGATCCTCGATTACATCGGCGCCGACTATAAGGGCGTCGACGTGCTGACCTCGGCCGAACTGCGCCAGGGCATCAAGGAATATTCGAACTGGCCGACGATCCCCCAGCTCTACGTCAAGGGCGAATTCGTTGGCGGCTGCGACATCATCCGCGAAATGTTCCAGGCGGGCGAGTTGCAGACGTTGCTCGTCGACAAGGGCGTCAGCGTCAAAGCGACAGCCTGATTCTGAGTTGAGACGGGGCAAGCCCCGCCCCGGCAAAATGTTACCTCCCCCTATCGGAGTGAGGACGAACTTATGCGCCGGCATGCCGGCGCATATTCGTTTTGAAGATCGGACCCGCCGTGGACCAGCCAGCAAAAGCGCCGCAACAGGCACGCAAATTGCCTATTCCGCGCTGGGAATTCATCGCGCTGTGCGCGGCACTGATGGCGTTGAACTCGCTGGCCATCGACATCATGCTGCCGGCACTGCAGCAAATCGGCGCCACGCTTGGCGTTGAGAATGAAAACCACCGCCAGTATGTGATCACCGCCTATATATTGGGCTTCGGTGGCGGACAGCTTTTCTTCGGACCGATCTCGGACCGGTTCGGGCGCCGCGCGCCGCTCGTTGCCGGGCTGGCGATTTATGTCGTGGCGGCGGCAGCTGCCGCCATCGCCCCGTCATTCGCCGTCCTGCTGCTGTGCCGGCTGGTGCAAGGCATCGGTGCGGCGGCGACCCGCGTCATCGCCGTCTCGATCGTGCGCGACACGTTCGACGGTCGGCGCATGGCCGAGGTGATGTCTCTGATCTTCATGGTGTTCATGGCCATCCCGGTGATCGCGCCTGGGATCGGCCAGTTCATCATGCTGTTCGCAACATGGCACTGGATCTTCGTCACCATGGCCGTCGGAGCGCTGATCGTGTCGGCGTGGTCGCTGCTGCGGCTGCCGGAGACGCTGCATCCGGAGTACCGCCGGCCGCTGACAGTCTCATCCGTCGTCGGTGGTTTCCGCATCGTGCTCACCAACCGAATGGCGCTTTGCTACGCCTTTGCCAGCACCTTCATTTTCGCCGCCATGTTCGGCTTCATCGCCTCCGCACAGCAGATCTATGTCGACATTTTTCATGTCGGCGAATTGTTTCCTGTCATCTTCGCGGGTGTCGCCGGCGTTCTCGCTTTTTCGAACTACCTCAACTCGCGCCTGGTCGGCCGCATCGGCATGCGCCGCCTGTCGCAGAGCGCACTGCTGTTGTTCCTGGTGATCAGCCTTGCCTGGCTCACCGTTTCGCTTCAAATGAAGATGCCACTCTGGCTGTTCATCACCTTCTTCGCCAGTGCGATGCTCCCGTTCGGCGCGCTCGGCGCCAATTTCAACGCGCTCGCGATGGAGCCGCTCGGCCAACTGGCGGGCACCGCCTCGTCCATCCTGGGCTTCATGCAGACTTTTCTCGGCGGCATCCTCGGCACGCTGATCGGCCAGGCCTTCAACGGCACGGTGACGCCGCTTGCCGCCGGCTTCTGCAGCGTCTCGGTCGCGGCCCTCCTGATGATCCTGATCGCCGAGCGCGGCAAGATGTTCCAGCCGCACAACCCACCCATTTCAGGGCACGTCACCGACCTGCATTGAGCAACTGTTCTGCGCTACGAGTTTTATTTGTCTCAGACCGCAGCCACCTTCAAGCGACGCGTTTCAGGATGCGCCGCCAATCACTGCCGTGAAACGAGGGAACAGCGGGCGCCCTGCGATGGCGCCACCCATGCTGTCCGAAAGAGGCATCGGCAGAGCCTTGTCGAGAGCTTCGAGCACGGATGACACAAAGACCCGGTTGAGCGAGGCATCATCTCCCATATGGGAGAAAGTGGCGCGCGGTTTGCCCATCAGCGTGCCGTTTTTGCGAATTGAGAAACTCAGCGTCAGGGTCATGCCAGCACTTCCAGGCGGCGGCTGCCAACAGGCAAAGATCGCGGAAAACATCTCGTCTATGGTATCGACGGGATCGCGACTGCCGCACGCGCGTTCCTGCGATCTTGCCTCAGTGGCGCCAGCGGCGGCCAAGGCAAGTGCAAGCGCCGTTGCAACAATTGCGGACCGATGTTTCATTTCGCAGCTTCCGACTTCGCGAGAGATTGGACACTATAACAGAGCCAATATACTTGACGAAAGCCTCTACCAGCAGTTGGACCGATTATTGCGCCCAGAGTTCCCTGCGCAACTCCTGCCAGCTTTCCTTGTCCGGGGCGACAAGAATGCCGCCGTCGATATGCGAGGGCAGATAGGCGCTGCCGTCGATCCGCGCGGTGTAGCCGCCGGCCTCGGCGTGGATCAGCACACCGACCAGATGGTCCCACGGCATCAGTTTGTTGTAGACGACGAAATGGGCATGGCCGCTGGCCAGAAGACGGTATTCATGTGCCGCGCAGCGATAGCCGAACTGCGACAGGGTCTTGGTCTGGTTGCGCGCCAGGAGCGAGCGTTGCGGTTCCGCCAGATATTGCCAGGAGACGGAGCCGGTCATCTGCGAGATCGGCACGGCATCGGCGACATGCACCGTCTCCAGCGCGCCATGCGCATGGCGGATATGGCTGCCGGCGCCCTTGGCGCCGATTAGCCAGTCCCGGCCTACGGGGTCATGGATGATACCGGCGACGGTTTCGCCCTTGACGACGACGCTCAGCATGACGCCGAAGAGCGGCACGCCGGAGGCGAAGTTGAAGGTGCCGTCGACCGGGTCGACGACGAAGGCGAGGTCGGCATCGCCGAGCCCCTGAAGCAGCGCCGGATTGTCGGAACAGGCTTCCTCGCCGACGATCATCGCCGTGGGATAGCGCTCGCGCAGCCTGGCCGTGATCAGCCGCTCGGCGTTGATGTCGGCCTCGGTCACCAGGTCGGCAGCCGAGGTCTTCTGTCTGATGTCGCCCTCACCCAGCCGGCGGAAGCGCGGCATGATTTCGGCCCTGGCTGCATCGGCGAGAAGCTCGGCCAGCCAGTCGATCGCTTGGTCGTCAAATATCATCGGAAATGTCTTGTCCTGTGCTGAGGCTGCCATTGAGGGCGGCAAAGTCGAACAGCTTTCTGTCGAGCAGATGCGACGGCCTGGTGTTGGACAGCGCGCGCAGCATCGTGTCCTTGCGGCCCGGCATGCGCTTTTCCATGTCGTCCAGCATCGCCTTCATGGCGTTGCGCTGCAGGCCTTCCTGGCTGCCGCAGAGATCGCAGGGAATGATCGGGAATTTCATAGCGGCCGCGAATTTTTCCAGATCGACCTCGGCGCAGTAGCTCAGCGGCCGCAGCACCATGATGTCACCGTCGTCATTGAGCAGCTTTGGCGGCATGGCGGCAAGGCGGCCGCCATGGAATAGATTCATGAAGAAGGTTTCGAGAATGTCCTCGCGGTGGTGGCCGAGCACCAGCGCCGAACAGCCCTCCTCGCGCGCGATGCGATAGAGATGGCCGCGCCGCAGCCGCGAGCACAGCGAGCAATAGGTGCTGCCCTGAGGCAGCTTGTCGGTGACCACCGAATAGGTGTCCTGATACTCGATGCGATGGGGAATGCGATGCGCATCGAGGTAATCGGGCAAAATGTGCTTCGGGAAATTCGGCTGGCCCTGGTCGAGATTGCAGGCCAGCAGCTCGACCGGCAGTAGCCCGCGCCATTTGAGATCGAGCAGCACGGCCAGCAGGCCGTAGGAATCCTTGCCGCCGGACAAAGCGACAAGCCAACGGTCGCCGGGCCTCGTCATGGCGAAATCCTCGACCGCCTGGCGGGTCAACCGCAACAGCCGCTTACGCAGTTTGTTGAACTCGACGGAAGACGGCACGTCGGCAAACAGCGGATGGAAGCCGCCTTCAGCAATCGGTTCAACTGTTTCGATGTCTGCCAGCATGTTCATGGCTTGTCGCTTTCCATAGCCGAGAGTGCCGGATTAGCGGACATGGCCGACAAAGAAAAGGCCGCCTCGACGGGCGGCCCTTTCCGGTATCGCAGAAAAGCGATCGCTTAGCGCGAATAGAATTCGACGACCAGGTTCGGCTCCATCTGCACGGCGAAGGGAACATCGGCCAGGCCGGGGATGCGCGAGAAGGTCGCGACCATCTTGTTGTGATCGACTTCGATATAGTCCGGCACGTCGCGCTCGGCGAGGCCGACCGCTTCCAGCACGATGACCAGCTGCTTCGACTTTTCGCGCACTTCGACGACGTCGCCCGGCTTGCAACGGTACGAGCCGATGTTGACGCGCTTGCCGTTGACGTTGACGTGGCCGTGGTTGACGAACTGGCGAGCCGCGAAAATGGTCGGCACGAACTTGGAGCGGTAGACGACCGCGTCGAGACGCGACTCGAGCAGGCCGATCAGGTTCTCGGAGGTGTCGCCCTTGCGGCGATCAGCCTCTTCATAGACCTTGCGGAACTGCTTTTCGGAGACATCACCATAGTGACCCTTCAGCTTCTGCTTGGCGCGCAGCTGCAGGCCGAAATCGGAAAGCTTGCCCTTGCGGCGCTGGCCGTGCTGGCCGGGGCCGTATTCACGCTTGTTGACCGGGGACTTCGGGCGGCCCCAGATGTTTTCGCCGAGACGGCGGTCGATCTTGTACTTCGCGGATTCGCGCTTGCTCATCGCATTCCCTTTCAAAACAAACCACCCGGAGCCTCATGGTCCGGGTGAAGGAAACGCGCCCTCCTCTGGCCTCCGTTTTCGAGGCCTGACAGGGTTTTCCCACGCAACGCGGCGGAAAACCCACGGGACACGTCAGTCTAGACAAAACCCAGGAAACGATAAACCTGCTTTCCCGGGTTTGCCATGCAAAAGAAACAACCGGGCATTGCGGCCCGGTGTTGGTGGGCTCGTTAAACGGAGATTTGAGCAGAGTCAAGCGCGTCGCTGGCGCTGGGCCCGGCAACCATATCACGTCTTTGGCGTTGAGTGCCGTGCCGGATGCGGCGGGAGGTTGTTGCGCCGACGGCATTTAGGAAGGGACTGGAGCCAAAGGAGCCCGAAGTCGCATGAAGAAGTTTTTCCTCTCGTTGGTCGGTGCAGCCGTCCTGGCCGGGACGATGTCGATCGCCGTGCCCGAGCCAGCGATGGCCAAGCATTGGCAGGGCCACAAGCATCGTCAGACCTGCCATGTCGTGGTGAAGAAGAAGGTCATCTGGCGGCATGGCCACAAGAAGGTCATCCGCTACAAGGTGAAGCGCTGCTGGTGACGTCAGGAGTTTCGGGCTTGGCCTGAATCGAAGAAGCCCGTGGTTTCGGCCACGGGCTTTGTTTATCAACTCGGTTCAAGGTTTCAGTCTGCCGATTTCTTCTCCGGCAGGCCTTTGCGCTTGGTCTCGGCGAATTCCTCGAGCTGTTTTTCGCTCATCGAATTGTACATCGACTTCGACGCGCCTTGAAGCTCGCTCTTCCTGGTCTCGCCGCGCTTGGCCGACAGGGCTGCTCCAGCGGCCTTTTGCTGTGCTTTTGAGGTTGCAGGCATATCGGCTCCTCCTTTGCTGCCAGAGGAAGAAACGTTGCGCTCCGGCGACGGTTCCAGCGCTGGCGGTCAACTTCCGTTCCGCGCTTATGCCTGCCCATGGTCGGCCGGCACTGCCGGCAAAACCACCTTCCCGTGCCCGCAACGCCGGTGTAGGACGGCGCCATGAAATCGTTGAACGATCCCTCGCAGGCACTCGCTACCGGCCTCGCGAAAATCCGCACCGAGTTCCATGTGCCGGAGGGATTTCCCCCTGATGTAATGGCCATGGCACAGACGGCGGCCAGGCGCGTGCCCGACCAGCATGCCGACCGCACGGCGATGCCCTTCGTGACGCTCGACCCCGCGGCTTCCACCGATCTTGACCAAGCGTTTTCGATCGAAGCGAGCGGTAGCGACCTTCTGTTGCACTATGCCATTGCCGACGTAGCCTGGTTCGTCGCAGACGGCGACGCGGTGGATCGCGAAGCCTGGGCGCGGGGCGAAACCCTGTATTTGCCGGACGGGAAGGCCGGGCTCTATCCCCGGGTCATTGCCGAGGGCGCCGCGAGCTTGCTGCCCGGCGGTCCGCGTCCGGCTGTCATCTTCACGGTCCGGATCGCCGACGACGGAGCGGTAAGGCTGGATGGCGCGGAGCGGGCAATCATTCAAAGCCGCGCCAAGCTCGCCTATGACAGCGTGCAGGCCGCCGACGTCCCAGTCGGCTTCGCCGAAATCGCGCGGCGCATGGCGGCGGCCGAAGATCGTCGCGGCGCTTCGCGCGTCGACCCGCCCGAGCAGGAGGTGGAACAGCTTGCCGATGGCACATTCCAGCTTGCGTTCAGACCGCTGCTGCAATCCGAGCAAGACAACGCAGCACTTTCGCTGGCCGCCAACATGGCGATTGCCGACGCCATGCTGGCACACCGGACCGGGTTGTTCCGGGTGATGGCGCCGCCCGATGCTTCCAAAGTACAAAGACTGCGCAGCGCGGCACGGGCCTTAGGCCTGTCCTGGCCTCCTTCGACCAGCCTGTCCGACTATCAGCGAACCCTCGATCCGACCAACATGCAACAGGCAGCGCTGATGCTGGAAATCCGCCGCGCCGGCTCCGGTGCGTCCTACCAACCCTATGAAGAAGGCGTTGTCCCCTGGCACGAGGCGATGGCCGCGACCTATGCCCACGCCACCGCACCCCTGAGGCGGCTGGCCGATCGCTATGTCGTGCGCTGCGTGCTGGCCATCGTCAACGGCCAGCCGGTGCCGCAAGCCGTTACCGAGGCGTTTTCCAGACTGCCAAAGGTGATGGGCCGCGCAGGCGCCCGCGCCTCGCAGATCAACCACGCGGCCATCGACCTTGCCGAGGCGGTGATGCTGAGGGGGCGCGTGGGTGAAACATTCAAGGCCGTCGTCACCGACGTCGGTGATCAGCGTGCGCGCGTTCAGCTCTCGGACATGCCTGTCGTTGCGAATGTGAAGGCCTCAGGGTTCAGGCAGGGCGATGGCCTGACGCTAAGGCTTGTTTCGGCCGATCCGGATCGGCGCGTCATTGTCTTCGAACCTGTCTAAAGCGCGTCGGCGACGCGCTTTGGTTTTTTTGTTTTTTGCATGTCGTTGTCCCAAAACCGCTGCGCACTTTTGGGCGACATGCATTAGCGCGCGCTCAATCCAAAACCCTGCATCAGCCGGCTGATGGCGAAATCCGCCTTTCCCGAGGTAAAGACGGCGATGTCGGGCTCGCTTTGCGGCAATGGCCCGTCGACAGCCGGAAGCAGCGACAGAGCACGCCGCGCAATCGCCTCGGCCGGGTCGATCCAGTCGACCGGCCAGGGCGCGGTCTTGCGCATGCGATTGGCCAGGAACGGATAGTGCGTGCAGGCGAGCACGACGATGTCCGTGCGCAAATCGTCATGCTGGACGAAACACGGTGCGATCTCGGCACGCACGGCCTCCTCGTCGACAAAGCCCTCGCGCATGTAGGCCTCGGCCAGTCCGGCCAGATTGTTGCTGCCGACCAGCCGGACATGGCATTTCTGCGCCCATTTGCCGATCAGGTCGCGCGTGTACTGGCGCTTCACCGTGCCCGGCGTCGCCAGCACCGAGACCAGCCCGGACCGGGTGCGCTCGGCAGCCGGCTTGATTGCCGGCACCGTGCCGACAAAGGGATGGCCAGGGAATTTTTCCCGCAACGCATCGATCACCAGCGTCGAAGCGGTATTGCAGGCGACGACCGAAATTTCCGGATCAAAACGGTCGAGCAGCTTGGCGAAGAGCTCGACTATATGGGCCTGCAGCGCCGGCTCTTCCCAGGCGCCGTAGGGAAAGGCCTTGTCATCGGCGACGTAGACGAAGCGCCGGTCGGGCATCAGCACGCGCGCTTCGCGCAGCACGGTCAATCCGCCAACGCCGGAATCGAACATCAGTATCGGACGGTGGCTCATTGATATCGGACCATGAAAGAGGCTGGATCAGAAGGCTTGGCGGTCATTGGCCAATGCCGTTCTATCTGCAACCATCATGGCCTTGAAGTGGCGAATGTTAGCAACTTCCACGCAAAGCCGGCGAAGACGACCTTGCCTCGGCTGCTCTAGAGCCCGCGCTTGCCGAAGCCGGCGGGCCGCGGACGGCCCAGAGGCTGGGCGGACGGCACCGAGCGCGTGGCCGGTGTGGCGTTGCGCATAGAAGACTGTGCCGCGCTGCTGGCCATCCGGCTGGATGCCGCAGGCATGGGCGTATCGCCATCGAAATCGAAAACCGATGTCAGTTCGTCGATATTGATGCCCGCCACCGGCTTAGCCACCAGAATCGTGCACCAAAGGCCAAAGATCGACAGCGCAAGCAGGTTCAAACCGCTGGACGTGCTTTCCGGATTGTTGAAATCGATGACCAGCAGCGTGCCTGCCTGCAGAAAGGCGTAGATGGCGCAGAACACGATGTAGGACCACAGGATCCAGGCTTTGCCGTTGGCGTCGCGGCTGCGTCGCCAGGCGATGTTGGCACGCATGACCACAGCCAGGAGGGAAACGATCAGAACCGCGCCTGCCATCCCTTGCCGCGATGGACCGGGCGCCGAGTTGACCAGCCCCTCAAAGCCGATCGTGCCAACGATGCACAGCACGGCAAGAACGGCCTCGAGCAGGGCTACGCCGAGGGAATAGAAGAAGAAGCGCATACGGCCGATTTTGGACGTGAACATCTGCCACCCCACCGTTTTGACAACAATGGATGATAAGCAAATAAAATTCGGTTACTTCAGCCGTTCGAAGCTTAGCGATTTCTAATCTTCTTTATCTGCCTGGGGTTTTCGCGCAGCGGCCGGCAAACGCCTTGGATCGTCTCCCGGCGAGCCGTCACCGCGCGGCATGGCCGGCGAAAACCGGTCGAGCGACGAGATGATGCCGCGCAGCACTTTCAGTTCCGGCTCGGCGAAACCGGCGCGCGTCAAGACGGCGCGCAGATTGTCGACCATCTTGGGTTTCTTGGGCGCCGGGCGGAAATAACCGCGCGCTTCGAGCGCGCCTTCGAGATAGGCAAACAGGCCGTGCAACTCTTCCTTGCTCGCCGGCTTCATTTCAGGGCTGGAGAAATTGGTCGCCGTCTCGTCCTTCAGGCCGGATTTCATCCATTCATAGGACATCAACAGCACGGCCTGGGCGATGTTGAGCGACGAAAAGCCGGGATCGACCGGAAAGGTGACGATCTCGTCGGCCAGCCCGACCTCGTCATTGTAGAGCCCAAAACGCTCGCGGCCGAACAAGATGCCGGTGCGCAGGCCGGCCATCTGACGCGCCCTGAGCGCCCTGCCCGCCTCGACCGGACCACGCACGGGTTTGAAGCCGTCGCGCTCGCGCGCCGTGGTGGCGAAGACAAAATTGAGGTCGGCGACGGCGGACGCCAGGTCGCCGAACACTGTTACGGCATCGATGACATGGTCGGCGCGGCTGGCGGCGGCGCGCGCCTTCTCGCTCGGCCAGCCGTCACGCGGGTTGACCAGTCTCAGTTCGGCAAGGCCGAAATTGGCCATGGCGCGCGCGACCATGCCGATATTCTCGCCAAGCTGCGGCTCGACCAGGATGATCGCCGGGGCGGCGGCGGATGCGTTTTCAGGATGATCGGCGGCGGACATGGTCTCAATGAACTGCTGTTTGCGGCATTTCAGCGTTCCCTGCCACATCCGCTCGGCAATATGAAGCTTTTGCAAACACCGGTCGCGGCACAGACGACCCATTCTGCACGGATCGGCGTTTGCGCGGCCAAATAGGCTTTGATATACGCTCCGCATCCCCGGCCGAAGCCATGCGGGCAAGGCCGTTTAGTTCCCCAAAAGCGAGGCATTCTTTTCATGGCGAAGATCAAGGTGGCGAACCCGGTCGTCGAGCTCGACGGCGACGAGATGACCCGCATCATCTGGCAGTTCATCAAGGACAAGCTGATCCACCCTTATCTCGACCTGAAGCTCGAATATTACGACCTCGGCGTCGAGCACCGCGATGCCACCAACGACCAGGTGACCATCGATTCGGCCAATGCCATCAAGAAATGGGGCGTCGGCGTGAAATGCGCGACGATCACGCCCGACGAGCAGCGCGTCGAGGAATTCAAGCTGAAGAAGATGTGGAAGTCGCCCAACGGCACCATCCGCAACATTCTCGGCGGCACCATTTTTCGCGAACCGATCATCATGAAGAACGTGCCGCGCTTGGTGCCGGGATGGACCAAGCCGATCATCGTCGGCCGTCATGCCTTCGGCGACCAGTATCGCGCCACCGATTTCCGCTTCCCCGGCAAGGGCAAGCTGACCATCAAGTTCGTCGGCGAGGACGGCAAGGTGATCGAGCATGACGTGTACGACGCACCCGGCCCCGGCGTTGCCATGGCGATGTACAATCTCGACGACTCCATCCGGGAATTCGCCCGCGCCTCGCTGAATTACGGCCTGCTGCGCAACTATCCGGTTTATCTCTCGACCAAGAACACCATCCTCAAAGCCTATGATGGCCGCTTCAAGGACATTTTCCAGGAGGTCTACGAGGTTGAATTCGAGGCCGAGTTCAAGGCGAAGAAGCTGTGGTACGAGCACCGGCTGATCGACGACATGGTGGCCTCCGCCCTGAAATGGTCTGGCGGCTATGTCTGGGCCTGCAAGAATTATGACGGCGACGTCCAGTCCGACACGGTGGCGCAAGGTTTTGGCTCGCTTGGCCTGATGACCTCCGTGCTGATGACGCCGGACGGCAAGACGGTGGAAGCGGAGGCCGCGCACGGCACCGTGACGCGCCACTATCGCCAGCACCAGAAGGGCGAGGAAACCTCGACCAATTCGATCGCCTCGATCTTCGCCTGGACGCGCGGCCTCGCCCACCGCGCCAAGCTCGACGATAATGCCGAGTTGAAGCGATTTGCCGACACGCTGGAGAAGGTCTGCATCCAGACGGTTGAGAGCGGCTTCATGACCAAGGACCTGTCGCTCTTGATCGGTCCCGACCAACCATGGCTGTCGACCACCGGCTTCCTCGACAAGATCGACGAGAATTTGCAGAAGGCGATGGCGTAAGCCGGCAGCCATGGCCAAGCCGGTCGTCTACGGGGCGGACTACAGCGTCTATGTGCGCATCGTCCGCCTCGTGCTGGCGGAAAAAGGCATCGACTACGACCTTGTGCCGGTCGATGTCTTTGCCGCCGAGGGCACTCCCGCCTGGTACTTCGAGCATCACCCTTTCGGCCGCATTCCGGCCTTCGAGCACGACGGCTTTCGCCTGTTCGAAACCAGCGCAATCGCCCGCTATGTCGACGAGGCGTTCGACGGCCCGGCACTGCAGCCAAAAGACGCCCGCACCCGTGCAACGATGAACCAGCTCATCGGCATGCTCGACGCCTATGCCTACAGATCGATGGTCTGGGACGTCGCCGTCGAGCGGCTTGAGAAGGAAGCGCCAGACGAGGCACTGGTCGCCAACGGGCTGCGCCAGGCGGAAACGGTGCTGCGGGTGCTCACCGCACTCAAGCCTCCCGGGCCGTGGCTGCTCGGGGACCATCTGACGCTGGCCGACCTGCATGCGGCATCCATCATCGCCTATTTCGTCAAGGTCGCCGACGGGCAAAAGCTGCTTGCGGCGTTCGCCGACATCCAGGCCTGGTGGGAGGGCATCGCAAAACGTCCGAGCCTGGCGGCGGGCTGATATGGGTTCGGGCCATGGCTGACCCATCTCGCCAGGACGCGCTCACCGTCGCCAGAATTGTCAGGGTCAACCACGCCGGTGGGTTTGGTGCGATCAGGATCTATTCGGCGCAGATTCTTGTCGCCAGGCGCTTATGGCCGGATTGCGTGCCATCCTTGTCCGAGATGCTTGGGCACGAGCGCACGCATTGCGCTGCGTTCCGCGCCGCCATGCCGGCGCGGCGGTCGCGACCGTGCCGGGTGATGCAGTTCTGGAGCTGGGGTGGCTGGGTGCTGGGTTTTGTCACCGCCCTGCTCGGTCCGCAAGGCACCTGGGCCTGCACGGCGGCGGTTGAAGCGGCGGTGCATCGCCATCTGGACGATCAGCTGTTTTTCCTCGCCAATCGCGACCACGACTTGCACGGCATCATCCTGGCGATCCGCGAGGAAGAGCTCGCCCATCTCCATCACGCCGAAGAGCAGCTGAAATCGCCCGGCCCGGCGCTGAACTTTTTACGGTCGCTGATTTCGATCGCCACGGACGTGCTGATCTGGCTGTCCACCTGGGGCGATTCCAGCAGAATGACGCGCGCCCTGAAGGCGGCGAAAAGAACTAGCTAGACGGACCGTCTAAGAGCTGATTGCCGGCTTGCCACTATCAGCCACAGAATGGCAAGCACGGCGGCGAAGGCCGGAAAGCCGCACACAAACCAGATACGACATAGGGTGGCTTTCAGGCTGCCTCCAGCGCCGCCCTCACCGCGGCGATCGCATCATTGGCCTTCGAGGCGTCCGGGCCGCCGGCTTGCGCCATGTCGGGCCGTCCGCCACCGCCCTGCCCGCCCAATGCGGCCGAGGCAACGCGCACAAGATCGACAGCGCTGAAGCGGCCGACGAGATCGTCCGTCACTGCGACCACGACGCTTGCCTTGTTGTCTTCGCCCGCACCGACGAAGACGACGACGCCTGAGCCGAGGGAAGTCTTGCCGGCATCGGCCAGCGGCTTCAAATCCTTCGGCGACACGCCGGAAACCGCTTTGCCGAGGAAGCCGATACCGGCGACGGTTTCGGTGGTGGCCGGAGCATCGGCCGCGGCACCACCGCCCAGCGCGAGTTTCTTGCGGGCTTCGCTCAGTTCCTTCTCGAGCTTCTTGCGTTCCTCGAGCAGCGCCTCGACACGCGCCGGCACGTCGGCCGGCGAAATCTTCAACACAGCCGCCGTCGCCTTCAGGCGCCTGTCCTGCTCGTCGAGATATTTTCGTGCGGCTTCGCCGGTCAGCGCCTCGATGCGGCGCACGCCGGCGGCGACCGCGCTGTCGGAGACAACGCGAACCAGACCAATATCGCCGGTCGCCCGGACATGGGTGCCACCGCAGAGCTCGACCGAATAGGGCCGGTTGGCCTTGGCGCCATGCACGCCGGTGCCCATCGAAACGACACGCACCTCGTCACCATATTTCTCGCCGAACAGCGCCATGGCGCCTTCGGCGATGGCGTCGTCGACCGACATCAGCCGCGTCGTCACCGGGCTGTTCTGGACGACGATTTCGTTGGCCATGCGCTCGACCTCTTCGAGGTCTTCGGCCGAGATCGGCTTGTTGTGCGAGATGTCGAAGCGCAGGCGCTCGGGCGCGACCAGCGAACCTTTCTGCGCGACATGGGTGCCCAGCACCTCGCGCAGCGCCTCGTGGATCAGATGCGTTGCCGAATGATTGGCGCGCAGCCGGGTGCGGCGCGCATGGTCAACCTTCAGCTCGACGGCTGCACCTGGCTTGACCGTGCCGTTCGTCACCTTGCCCAGGTGCACGAACAGGCCGTCGGCCTTTTTCTGCGTGTCGGAAACCTCGATCGAGAAACCTTCGCCGGAGATGATACCGGTGTCGCCCATCTGGCCGCCGGACTCGCCATAGAACGGCGTCTGGTTGACGACCACCGCCACCGCGTCGCCCTTGATCGCGCTGTCGACGGTCTTGCCGTCCTTGACCAGCGCCTGGATGAGGCCTTCCGCCTGTTCGGTCTCGTAGCCGAGGAATTCGGTGGCGCCGGCCTTCTCGCGTACAGAAAACCAGATGGTCTCGGTGGCCGCGTCGCCGGAGCCAGCCCAATGCTTGCGCGCTTCGGCCTTCTGCTGCTCCATCGCATGGGTGAATCCGGCAAGGTCGACCGAGATGTTGCGCTGGCGCAGTGCGTCCTGCGTCAGATCGAGCGGGAAGCCGTACGTGTCATAGAGCTTGAACGCGGTCTCGCCATCCAGCATATCGCCGGCGTGCAGCGTATCCGTCGCCTCCGAGAGCAGGCCGAGGCCGCGCACCAGCGTCTTGCGGAACCTGGTCTCCTCGAGCTTCAGCGTCTCGGTGATCAGCTGTTCGCCGCGCAGCAGTTCGGGATAGGCCTGGCCCATCTCGCGCACCAGCGCCGGCACCAGTTTCCACATCAACGGCTCCTTGGCGCCGAGCAACTGCGCATGGCGCATGGCGCGGCGCATGATGCGGCGCAGCACATAGCCGCGGCCTTCGTTCGACGGCAGCACGCCATCGGCCACCAGGAAGGAGGACGAGCGCAGATGGTCGGCAATGACGCGGAAGGAGGCGACCGTCTCCTTGTCCGGGCCCTGCCCGAGCGCTGACGAGGCCGCATCGATCAGATGACGGAACAGGTCGGTCTCGAAGACGCTCTCCACCCCTTGCAGGATGGAGGCCATGCGCTCCAGGCCCATGCCGGTGTCGATCGACGGCCGCGGCAGGTCGATGCGCTCATCCTTGGTGACCTGCTCATATTGCATGAACACCAGGTTCCAGAATTCAAGGAAGCGGTCGCCGTCCTCCTCCGGGCTGCCGGGAGGGCCGCCCCAGATGTGCTCGCCACGGTCGATGAAGATTTCCGAGCACGGCCCGCACGGTCCGGTGTCGCCCATAGCCCAGAAATTGTCGGAGGTCGGGATGCGGATGATGCGGTCATCGGAGAAACCGGCGATCTTCTTCCAGAAGCCGGCCGCCTCGTCATCGGTGTGATAGACGGTGACCAGCAGCTTGTCCTTGTTCAGCCCGAACTCCTTGGTGATCAGGTTCCAGGCCAGTTCGATGGCGCGCTCCTTGAAATAGTCGCCGAAGGAGAAATTGCCGAGCATTTCGAAGAAGGTCAGATGGCGCGCGGTGTAGCCGACATTGTCGAGGTCGTTGTGCTTGCCGCCGGCGCGCACGCTTTTCTGCGCAGTGGTGGCGCGCGAATAGGACCGCTTCTCCAGGCCGGTGAAGACGTTCTTGAACTGCACCATGCCGGCATTGGTGAACATCAGCGTCGGGTCGTTGCGCGGCACCAGCGGGCTCGAGGCCACGACCTCGTGGCCCTCCTTGCGGAAATAGTCGAGGAATGTCGACCGGATCTCGTTCACGCCACTCATGACTGCTGCCTTTTCGCGAAAACCGCCGGCACGGCCGGCGGACACTGGTCTCTGCTTTTTAGAAGATTGACTTGGCCTTTTAGCGGGCACGCCCCACCCTGTCCAGAAACACGGAATTGGGCCATCCCGGCAACTGCCAAGCCGGCTTCACGCTGCCCAAAAACGAAAACCGCCGGCGCGAAGGCCGGCGGTTTGAAACGCAATACTAAAGAACTCGGTTACTTAAGCATCGGATAATAGACTGGATTTATGGCCGAACTCTGGCCGTGCCCTACATGGCGCCGGATTCTTCCTCGAAGCCGTCGTCGCTTTCGCCGCGCTCGGGGCCGCCATTTTCAAGAAATTTCTCGGCGATCAGCCCGGCATTCTGCCGCAGCGCAAGTTCGATCTCACGCGCCGTGTCGGGATTGTCGCGCAGGAACAGTTTGGCGTTTTCGCGACCTTGGCCGAGACGCTGCGAATTGTAGGAGAACCAGGCGCCGGACTTCTCGACCACGCCGGCCTTGACGCCGAGGTCGACCAGTTCGCCGGTCTTGGAGACGCCCTCGCCATACATGATGTCGAACTCGACCACCTTGAAGGGCGGCGCCAGCTTGTTCTTGACCACCTTGACCCGGGTCTGGTTGCCGACGACCTCGTCGCGGTCCTTGACCGAGCCGATGCGGCGGATGTCGAGGCGCACCGAAGCGTAGAATTTCAGCGCGTTGCCGCCGGTCGTGGTTTCGGGCGAACCGAACATGACGCCGATCTTCATGCGGATCTGGTTGATGAAGATGACCATGGTGTTGGAGCGCGAGATCGAGGCGGTCAGCTTGCGCAGCGCCTGGCTCATCAGACGCGCCTGGAGACCGGGCAGAGAATCGCCCATCTCGCCTTCGATTTCGGCGCGCGGCGTCAGCGCCGCCACCGAATCGACGACCAGCACGTCGATGGCGCCTGAACGCACCAGCGTGTCGCATATTTCCAGCGCCTGCTCGCCGGTGTCCGGCTGCGAGATCAAGAGGTTTTCCAGATCGACGCCGAGCTTGCGGGCATAGACCGGATCGAGTGCGTGCTCGGCATCGACGAAGGCGCAGATACCGCCTTTCTTCTGGGCTTCGGCAACTGTGTGCAGCGCCAATGTCGTCTTGCCCGAGCTTTCCGGCCCGTAGATCTCGACGATGCGGCCGCGCGGCAGGCCGCCGACGCCAAGCGCGATGTCGAGGCCCAGCGATCCGGTCGGCACGGTTTCGATCTCGACGACCTGCTCGTTGGCGCCAAGCCGCATGATCGAGCCCTTGCCGAAGGCGCGCTCGATTTGCGACAGCGCCGCGTCCAGAGCCTTTGATTTGTCCACCGCTTTGTCCTCTACAAGCCGCAAAGAATTCTGAGCCATGATACATCACCCCTTGGTCGTCAATGAAGGCCGGACAATCCGTAATCCCTGCCCATTTTGTACTACTTTTGTTCTCGTTTGGCAAGAGGGGTCAAATATCTGAAAAGCAATCTTTATCCGGATTTGTTCTTTTTTTGTCTCATGGTTTCGTTTCCGGATGTATCCACCATTGGGCCAGACGCGCCGGCTGTTTCGATCGGCCGAATCGCCGGCTTGCCTGCGAAGCTCCGCCGCACAGCGTAGCGCTTGTGCGGCTCGAATAACAAAGGTCATATCGCCGGCATGGTGAAATCAGCAAAGATACTGGCGGTGGGCGGCGCCCATATCGATCGCCGCGGCCAGGTGTCGGGCACGTACGTGCCCGCGGCGTCCAACCCCGGCACGATGCGCGAGGATGTCGGCGGCGGCGTATTCAACGCGCTGCGCAGCCTGGTGCGGCGCGGCGTCTCGGCCTCGCTTTTGTCGGTGCGCGGCGGCGATGCCTCGGCCGAGACGGTTGCGCGCGCCATCGCCGACTCCGGCATTGCCGACCTGTCGGCGGTTTTCCTCGACCGCACGACGCCGAGCTACACGGCGCTGATCGATCGCGACGGCGAGCTGATCACCGGCTTTGCCGACATGGCGCTCTACGATTTGGCGTTCCCCAAGCAGATCCGCCGCTCCAAGGTGCGCGAGGTGGTCGCCGAGGCCGATGCGGTGCTCTGCGACGCCAATCTGCCATCAACGGCGCTGGAGCGGCTGGTGGGGCTCGCCGCCGGCAAGCCGGTGTTCGCCATTGCCATTTCGCCGGCCAAGGTGGTGCGGATGATACCGGTGCTGAAGGAGCTCGCGCAGGTCTTCATGAACCGGCGCGAGGCCATGGTGCTGGCCGGCGTCGATGCCAATGCCACCGAGCGCGAGACCATCGACGGACTGCGCTGCAGCGGCCTCACCAGTGGCGTGGTGACGGCGGGCGATGGCCCGGTGCTGGGATTCGACGAAGCCGGCGCCTTCTCTATCCTGCCGCCGGCGCCGAGAAAAGTCGCCGACGTCACCGGCGCCGGCGACGCGCTGGCCGGCGCCACCATCGCTGCCCTGCTGCGCGGCCTGCCCCTGCGCCAGGCATTGCGCGAGGGCGTTGCCGCCGCCACGCTGGCCATTGAAAGCGCCGACGCGGTTCCGGCCTTCACGATTGCGACCTTCACTGAGGCACTGGCTCTTGTGCCCGACGCGCAGGAAATGGCATGAGGGCGGCCAATTGCCATTGCCGGAGCGCGACGTCCAAGCGGACGCGCGGATCTCCGGATCGGAGACCATCATGACACCGCAAAGCGCCCGCCCCTTGATCGACATCCACGCGCCCGTGGCTGAGGCGCTCGCCGCTGGCCGCCCGGTCGTGGCGCTGGAGAGCACCATCATCACCCATGGCATGCCTTACCCCGACAATGGCGCCATGGCCGCCAATGTCGAAAAGATCATCCTGGACAATGGCGCGGTGCCGGCGACGATCGCCGTGGTTGCCGGCCGCATCAAGATCGGGCTGTCCGACGGCGAGCGCGAGTCGCTGGCGATGACCGGCGACGCCATGAAGCTGTCGCGCGCCGATCTCGGCTTTGCGGTGGCGCAAGGCCGCACCGGCGGGACCACGGTCGCCGCCACCATGATCGCGGCCGACATGGTCGGGATCAAGGTGTTCGCCACCGGCGGCATTGGCGGCGTCCACAAGGGCGCGGAAAAGAGCTTCGACATCTCGGCCGATCTCGACGAGTTGGCGCGCACGCCGGTCATCGTCGTCTCGGCCGGCGCCAAGGCGATCCTCGACATCGAAAAGACGCTGGAAGTGCTGGAGACGCGCGGCGTGCCGGTGATTGGCCATGGCTGCGAGACGATGCCGGCCTTCTGGTCGCGGCATTCGCCGTTCCGCGCGCCGCTGACCCTGCACAGACCGGAAGAGATCGCGCATTTCTACAAGACCAGGGCGGCACTTGGCCTGGTCGGCGGCATGCTGATCGCCAACCCGGTGCCGCAGGACGATGAAATCCCGGCCGACGAGATGGCCGGCTATATCGAGGCCGCGCAGAAGGCGGCGGAAGTGCAGAATGTGACCGGAAAGGCGGTGACGCCGTTCCTGTTGGGCAAAATCCTCGAACTGACCGGCGGCCGGAGCTTGAAGACCAACATCGCGCTGGTCGAGAACAATGCGCGGCTGGCGGCGAGGATTGCCAAGGCGCTGTAGGATCGCCTACGTCGGCGGGACAGCACCCCCCTCTGGCCTGCCGGCCATCTCCCCCGCAAGGAGGGAGATTAACAGCTTAGCCGCAGGCTCCCATTTTCAACGATGGTGATTGGCGAAGGCCAATGTGACAACTGATCTCCCCCCTTGCGGGGGAGATGTCCGGCAGGACAGAGGGGGGTGGGAAGAAACGCGACGGTCCCGGTTCACTTCCCCGCCCGCCGCCCCGCCTCATACGCCCGGCGCCCACACCCTCATCTCGTCAGGATCATCAAACGCGTCGTCGGGAATGCTCCAGTACGGCATCGCGACCAGCTTGCCGTGGCGGGTGCCGGTATAGGTCCATTGCTTGCAGCCGGCGGCTTCGAAATCGGGCGCGCTTTGCTCGTCAGCCTTGAGCAGCAATTCGCCGCGCAGCACGATGGCGACGATGACGCCGTCGAAATAGATACCCTTGCCGCCGAACAGTTTTCGGATACTGACCGGGCCGAGGCCTTCGAACAGCTCTTCGATGCGTTCATTGTCCATGCCGCAATCATGTCACCGGGCTTGCCATGGCTGCAACCAAAAACCATGCTGGCAAGTTGAGAGCCATCCGTCGGAGTTTTGTCATGCCGCTGCTGCTCAAGGGATCCTGCCGCTGCGATGCCGTCCATTTCGAGGTGGAGAGCAACACGCCGGTGCCGTTCATGCTGTGCTACTGCTCGATCTGCCGCAAGCAGCAGGGCGGCGGCGGCTTCGCCATCAATCTCGGCGCCGATTACAAGACGCTGAAAATCAAGGGCAAGCGCAATCTCGGCGTCTACCAGGCCGAGATCGCGGACGACGAGCATCCAAAGTGTGAGATTTCGACGGGCGAGCGCAATTTCTGCAAGAAGTGCGGTTCGGCGCTCTGGCTCTACGATCCGACATGGCCGGACCTGGTCCACCCCTTCGCCTCGGCAATCGACAGCGAGTTGCCGAAGCCGCCGGAGAAGGTGCATCTGATGTTGAAATACAAGGCGAGTTGGGTCGAGCCGGTGATCGGCAAGAAGGACAATGCGTTCGACGTCTATCCCGAGGAATCGATCGCCGACTGGCACAAGCGGACGAAGATGTGGGTGAAGTGAGGACTCGGAGCGCGACTTCCGATGGTTAGCGCTGCCCCTCATCCGGCCCTTCGGGCCGTTCGTCATTCGAAAAGCCAAGCAATTGGCTTTTCGCCCGCTGCGCGGACCATTCCTCACCTCCCCGTGAACGGGGCGAAGGAAAGATCAGGCGGAAGCGCGCGCTTCAGCCAGCGCCTTCAGGTCGGCGGGCTTCAGTTCGACGGATTCGCCGCAGCCGCAGGCCGAACTCTGGTTCGGGTTGTGGAAGGTGAAGCCGGTGCGCAGCGTGGTCTGCTCGAAATCCATCTCGGTGCCGAACAGGAAAAGGGCAGCCTCGGGCGCGACATAGACATGCGCGCCGTCGCGTTCGATATGGTCGTCCTTGGTATTGGGCTCGGTCACCAGGTCGACCGTGTATTCCATGCCGGCGCAGCCGCCCTTCTTGATGCCGAGGCGAATGCCATGCGCATTGTCGCGCGTGGCGACGATCTCGCGCACCCGGTCGGCGGCCTTTTCGGTCATCGTGATGACGGCGAAGCGTCCCATTCTTTTTCCTCTTCCATTCCATGCAGGTTCAAGGCCTGCCGAATGATTCCTCACCTAAAATGGTGAAGTTTTACCACTGGTGCAAGTGCACCAACCTCAGTCAACCTAGTACCAGCCCACCGCCACCTGCGCCTCTTCCGACATGCGGTCGGGCGACCAGGGCGGGTCGAAGGTCATGTTGACCTCGACGCCGGAGACGCCTTCGACGGCGCCGACGGCGTTTTCCACCCAGCCGGGCATTTCGCCGGCCACCGGACAGCCGGGCGCGGTCAGCGTCATGTCGATCTTGACCGCGCGGTTGTCCTCGATGTCGATCTTGTAGATGAGGCCGAGCTCATAGATGTCGGCCGGTATTTCCGGGTCATAGACCGTCTTCAGCGCCGAGACGATGTCGTCGGTCAGCCGCGCCAGTTCGTCGGCGGGAATGGCCGAGGCGGAAACCAGCGGATTGATGGCTGCTTCCGGCGCGGTGGTGTGGCTCGCATCATCCATGGTCGTCATCCAAAGAACCTGTCACCCGAAGAACTTGCGCGCTTTTTCCAGCGCATCGGCCAAAGCGTCGACTTCGGCCCTGGTATTATACATGCCGAACGATGCCCTGCATGTGGAGGTTACGCCAAAGCGTTTCAACAGCGGCTGGGCGCAATGGGTGCCCGCGCGGACGGCAACACCTTGCCTGTCTATCACCATCGACACGTCATGGGCATGAATGCCCTGCAACTCAAAGGAAATGATGGCGCCCTTGTCCGGCGCGTCGCCGAAGATGCGCAGCGAGTTGATGGCGCGCAGCCGCTCGTGTGCGTAGGTCTTGAGGTCGGCCTCGTGCGCGGCGATGCGCTCGCGGCCGATCTTTTCCATGTATTCCAATGCTGCACCCAGCCCGATCGCCTGCACGATCGGCGGCGTGCCGGCCTCGAAGCGGTGCGGCGGCTCGTTGTAGGAGACGACGTCTTCCGTCACTTCCTCGATCATCTCGCCTCCGCCCATGAAGGGGCGCATGGCCGAGAGAATATCCTTCTTGCCGTAAAGCACGCCGATGCCGGACGGCCCGTAAACCTTGTGGCCGGTGAAGACGAAGAAGTCGCAATCCAGATCCTGCACGTCGATCGGCATGTGCACGGCGCTCTGGCTGCCGTCGACAAGTACGGGAATTCCACGCGAATGCGCGATGCGCACGATCTCCTTGATCGGGGTTACCGTGCCCAGCGCGTTCGACATATGCGTGATGGCGACGAGCTTGGTCTTGTCGGTCAGCCGCTTTTCGAATTCCTCGATGTGGAAGATGCCGAGATCGTCGACCGGCACCCAGACCAGCTTGGCGCCCTGCCGCTCCCGGATGAAATGCCACGGCACGATGTTGGAGTGGTGCTCCATGATCGACAGCACGATCTCGTCGCCCGCGCCGATATTGGGCATGCCATAGCCGTAAGCCACGGTGTTGATCGCCGCGGTCGTGTTCGAGGTGAAGACGATGTTGTCGGTGCTTGGCGCATTGAGGAAACGGCGCACCGTCTCGCGTGCCTTCTCATAAGCGTCGGTTGCGGCATTCGACAGGAAATGCAGGCCGCGATGCACGTTGGCGTATTCCTGGGAATAGGCGTGCTGGATCGTATCCAGCACCACCTGCGGCTTCTGCGCCGAGGCGCCATTGTCGAGATAGACCAGCGGTTTGCCGTAGACTTCGCGCGACAGGATCGGGAAGTCGCGGCGGATCGCCTCGACGTCGTATGGGGTTGTTTCGATCTTCTGGTCCATTACAAGCTCTCTTGAGGCACCGCCTCACTTCGTCACCCCTCACTCGACCGAGCTTCGCTCGGCCACCGCCCGGGGCGAGTCACTTGCCTCGCCCGTCCTTCGGACCCACAAGGGGAGAAGGGGAGGCGCTACCCATGCGCCACGAACCAGTCGTCCAGCCTTGTTTCCAGGGCCTCGACGATGGTTTCGTCGTCCAGTTCCTCGATCACTTCGGCGACGAACGCCTTGACCAGCAGGCCACGGGCGCTCTTCTCGTCGATGCCGCGAGCCATCAGGTAGAACAGATGGTTGTGGTCGATCTCGGTAACGGTCGCGCCGTGGCCGCAGATGACGTCGTCGGCGAAGATTTCCAGCTCCGGCTTGGTCGAGAACTCGCCATCGTCCGACAAAAGCAGCGTGTTGCAGGCCATCTTGGCGTTGGTCTTCTGCGCGTATTGGTGGACGTTGATGCGGCCCTGGAAGACGCCGCGCGCCTTGCCGGTCACGACATTGCGGATCACTTCCGTCGATGTCGTGTGCGGCACGGCATGGTCGAGCACCATTGTCACGTCGGTGTGGGTGTCGCCGGCCAGAAGGTTGATGCCGCGCAATTTGAAGTCGGCGCCTTCGCCCGTGGTCTTCACCACGATCTCCTGGCGCACAAGCTTGCCGCCGGCATTCATGAAGAACAGCGTCAGCTTCGAATTCTTGCCGAGATGCGCCTTGAACTGCGCCAGATGGGTGGCCGTTTCCGGCTGTTCCTGGATGATCAGCCAGGTCACCTCGGCGCCCTCGCCCAACACCAGCTGGCTGACGGAGCTGGCCAGAGCCGCGCCCTCGCCCGCCTGACGCTCGACGATCGCAGCCTTGGCGCCGGCGCCGACACGCACGGGAAAGCGCACATGGGTCTGTCCGCCGGCTTGCAGGTTCTGCAATTCGATCGGCTTCTCCAGTGCTGCGCCATCGGCGACGTCGACCAAATAGCCGTCGGCGACGAAAGCAGTGTTCAGCGCGCCGATGGCGTCATCGCTGCCATAGGGGTCGAGGCCGGGCGCAATCGAGCCGTCGGTCAGCTTTTCCGACAGGCGCTGGATCGTCACGCCCTCGATCGCGGGGAATTTCGCACTCGAGACGCCGTTCAGAACCGCCAGCACGGCGGAACCTTCGACGATGGGCGTTAGCGTTTTGGCGGCGGCCGTCGGATCGAATGCCGGCACCGCGGTCAACAGCCGGCGCAGGTCAGTGTAATGCCAGGATTCGATGCGCCGCGTCGGCAGCCCGTGCTTGATCGCCTCGATGGCGTCGTCGCGCTTCAGCATCACCGCACCGTCGCCCGGCAGCAGCGACAGCCGCTCGCCGAAAGCGTCGATCAACGCCGTTTCAGCCTGGGTGCGCTGGGGTGTCGAATGCATGTTCATAAGCTTGGCCCTGTCTTTTGGTACAAAATGACCTGGCATCTCACGCGGCTTCGCCGATCACGCCGGCATAGCCATTGGCTTCGAGATCGAGCGCCAGCGACTTGTCGCCGGACTTGATCACCTGGCCCTTGTATAGGACGTGCACGCTATCGGGCACGATGTGCTCGAGCAGGCGCTGGTAGTGAGTGATGACGATGATGGCGCGGTCGGGCGAGCGCAGCGCGTTGACGCCGTCCGAGACGATCTTCAGCGCATCGATATCGAGGCCGGAATCGGTCTCGTCGAGCACGCAAAGTTTCGGCTCCAGCAGCTTCATCTGCAGGATCTCGGCCCGCTTCTTCTCGCCGCCGGAGAAGCCGACATTGAGCGGCCGCTTCAGCATCGCCATGTCCATCGAGAGCGAGGCTGCCGCCTCCTTCACCCGCTTCAGGAATTCCGGAATTTTCAGCGGTTCCTCGCCGCGCGCCTTGCGCTGCTCGTTCATCGCCACTTTCAGGAATTCCATGGTCGCGACCCCAGGTATCTCCATCGGATACTGGAAGGCGAGAAAAATGCCCGCGGTGGCGCGCTCGGCCGGATCCATTTCGAGGATCGACTGGCCGTTATAGAGGATGTCGCCTTCGGTGACCTCATAATCCTCGCGGCCGGCGAGGATGTAGGACAGCGTCGATTTGCCCGAGCCGTTCGGCCCCATGATGGCGGCGACCTCGCCGGCTTTCACCGTCAGGTTCAGGCCGCGGATGATCTCGGTGCCGTCATCGACGATGCGGGCATGCAGATTCTTGATCTCAAGCATTTTTTCTTTCCTGGATATATATTGTCCGGTCAGCCGACCGAGCCCTCGAGGCTGATGCCGATAAGCTTCTGCGCTTCGACCGCGAACTCCATCGGCAGCTGCTGGATGACATCCTTGACGAAGCCGTTGACGATCAGCGCGATCGCCTCTTCCTCGGGAATGCCGCGCTGCATGACGTAGAATTTCTGGTCCTCGGAAATCTTCGACGTCGTCGCTTCGTGCTCGAACTGCGCCGTCGAATTCTTGGCTTCCATGTAGGGCACGGTGTGGGCGCCGCACTGGTCGCCGATCAGGAGACTATCGCAATTGGTGAAGTTGCGGGCGTTGGTCGCCTTGCGATGCGCCGAGACCTGGCCGCGATAGGTGTTCTGCGAGAAGCCGGCGGCAATGCCCTTGGAGATGATGCGGCTCGACGTGTTCTTGCCGAGATGGATCATCTTGGTGCCGCTATCGACCTGCTGGTAGCCGTTCGACACGGCGATCGAATAGAACTCGCCGGAGGAATCGTCGCCGCGCAGGATGCAGCTCGGATATTTCCAGGTGATCGCCGAACCGGTCTCGACCTGTGTCCACGAGATCTTCGAACGGTGGCCGCGGCAGTCGCCGCGCTTGGTGACGAAATTGTAGATGCCGCCCTTGCCCTCGGCATCGCCGGGGTACCAGTTCTGCACCGTCGAATATTTGATCTCGGCATCGTCGAGCGCCACCAGTTCGACGACGGCGGCATGCAGCTGGTTCTCGTCGCGCTGCGGCGCCGTGCAGCCTTCGAGATAGGAGACGTAAGCCCCCTCCTCGGCGATGATCAGCGTGCGCTCGAACTGGCCGGTGTTCTTCTCGTTCATGCGGAAATAGGTCGACAGCTCCATCGGGCAGCGCACGCCCTTGGGCACGAAGACGAACGAGCCGTCGGTGAAGACAGCCGAATTCAGCGTGGCGTAGAAATTGTCGGAGGTCGGCACGACCGAGCCGAGATATTTCTGGACCAGCTCCGGATGCTCGCGGATGGCCTCCGAGATCGAGCAGAAGATGACGCCGGCCTGCGCCAGCTCCTTCTTGAACGTGGTGACGACGGAAACGGAATCGAACACCGCGTCGACCGCGACACGGCCCGATTTGTAGACGTTGTCGCTGGGCTCCTCGAGATCGGAGACGTCGGTCTTCTGCACGCCGGCGAGGATTTCTTGTTCCCGCAGCGGAATGCCGAGCTTCTCGTAGACCTTCAACAGCTCGGGATCGACGTCGCTCAGCGAGGTCGGGCCGGGCGTGCTCTTGGGCGCCGCGTAGTAATAGAGGTCCTGAAAATCGATCTTCGGATAATGGACGCGCGCCCAGGTCGGCTCTTCCAGCGTCAGCCAGCGCCGATATGCTTCCAGACGCCATTCCAGCATCCAGGACGGTTCATCCTTCTTGGCCGAGATGAAGCGAATAATGTCTTCGCTCAGGCCCTTGGGGGCCTTGTCCATCGCGATCTCTGTCTGGAATCCGTATTTGTACTGGTCGACGTCGATCTTTCGGACCCGATCGATCGTGTCCTGCACAGCAGGCATAAGCGTTCTCCATCCACGCCGGGGTCAAGGCCCGACAGTTTTCAAACTATGGCATCGCCAGGGCTGCCCATGAGGCGCAGAAGGCGGCGTAAGTTTCATATAGTGCGTCTCGGCCGGGAATTCACCTGGCCACTTGCAAACGCACGGCTCTACCAGGCCGCGAGGGCCTGAATTCTTTGTCGCCGCCTCAGGCGGCTTGTTCCCTGCCCGCCCGGCGCTGGGCAATACCAGCCAGCGCAGCACGGAACAGTTCGATATCCCCGGCACTCGTTGCGTGGCCGATGGACACGCGCAAAGCGCCGAGGCTGTCGCCGTAACCCATGGCTTTCAGCACATGGCTCGGCCCGACCTTGCCCGACGAACAGGCCGATCCCGCCGACAGCGCCACGCCAGCCAGATCGAACGCGATCTGCGCCGTCTCGGCCTTGATGCCGGGAATAGCGAAGAATGTCGTATTGGCAAGCCTTGGCGCGCCGGTTCCGAAGATTTCTGCGTCCGGCACCAGCGTTTTGAGTGTTTTCTCGACCTCGCCGCGGCGTTGCGCGATCGCTTCGACGTCTTTCAGTCCAGCCAAAGCCTGCCGCGCCGCGGCGCCAAAGCCGGCGATGGCCGCCAGGTTTTCGGTGCCGCCGCGATGGCCCTTTTCCTGGCCGCCGCCATTGATCAGCGGCTTCGGCATCATCAGATCGGCTGCCGCAACGACGGCGCCGACACCCTTGGGGCCGCCGATCTTGTGCGAAGACAGAATCAAATAGTCGGCGTAAGCCGCTGACATATCGATTGGAACACGGCCCGCAGCCTGCACCGCGTCGACCACCAGAATGCCGCCCGCCGCCTTGACGATCGCGGCGATGGCTTCAATGGGCTGGATGACGCCGGTCTCGTTGTTGGCCGCATGGATCGCGACCAACGGCAGGCCTTCGGCCTTGTCATGCGCGGCCAGAGCGGCTGTCAGATGAGCGAGCACAGCGATACCATCGGCGTCGACGCCGATCCGCGAAACCTGTGTTGCCGGGAAGCGGCCGCCGTTCAACAGGCAAGGGTGGTCGGCCTCGCACACATAGAGCCGGCTCATGCGCACCGTGCCACGGCCCATCTGCCAATCCGGCGTCAGCAGCGTCGATGCGGCTTCCGTCGCGCCCGAGGTGAAGACGACATGCTCGGCCTTGGCGCCGACAAGTGCTGCCACATCACGCCGGGCAGTGTCGATCAGGCGCCGCGCCGCGCGCCCCTCGGCATGCACCGACGACGGATTGGCGACGAGATCGAGCGCGGCAATCATCGCCTCGCGCGCCTCGGCAATGAGCGGCGCGCTGGCATTGTAGTCGAGATAGGCGCGTGCTGCGGCCATTTTCACCCAATCGATCCCGTCAAGACCCTTTCCGCAAGGATAGCGCGTTATTTCCTTGAAATTGCAAGGCAAGACGTCCTATTTACGCGGCTTGCGGCGAGGATGGCCGGGCCGTCACGGCTGGCTATCCAGTTTTGAACAATTCTAAACTAGCTTCTAAGAAGACGCTTGCCCTGCGTCAAGGCCCGGAAGGGCTGGGGCTAGAGTAAAGAGTTGTTCCGGGCGCCGCGCATTCGTATGCCATTTGGAGTAGTTCATGCCTGAGGTCATTTTCACCGGTCCGGCCGGCCGCCTGGAGGGCCGCTACCAGCCTTCCAAGGAGAAGAGCGCGCCGATTGCCATCGTGTTGCATCCGCATCCGCAATTCGGCGGCACGATGAACAACAAGATCGTCTATGACCTCTTCTACATGTTCCAGAAGCGCGATTTCACCACGCTTCGCTTCAACTTCCGCGGCATCGGCCGCAGCCAGGGCGAATTCGACCACGGCACCGGCGAATTGTCGGATGCCGCCGCAGCGCTCGACTGGGTGCAGTCGCTGCATCCGGATTCCAAGAGCTGCTGGGTGGCCGGTTATTCCTTCGGCTCCTGGATCGGCATGCAGCTTCTGATGCGCCGGCCCGAGATCGAGGGCTTCATCTCGATCGCGCCGCAGCCCAACACCTATGATTTCTCGTTCCTGGCGCCCTGCCCGTCATCGGGTCTGATCATCCATGGCGATGCCGACAAGGTGGCGCCGCCCAAGGATGTGCAGGGCCTGGTCGACAAGCTGCACACGCAAAAGGGCATCACCATCACGCAGAAGACCTTGCCAGGCGCCAACCACTTCTTCGCCAACGACGCCGATCTGCTGCTCGAGGAATGCGCCGACTATCTCGACCGACGGCTGGCCGGCGAATTGTCCGATCCGCGGCCGAAGCGGCTGCGCTAAGAGCAATTCCAGGAAAAGTGTAAACGGGTTTTCCGTCCGGAATTGCGTCAAAACAAAAACTCCCGGTCCGATGCCGTCACAGTCGTGCCCATCATGGGCGCGACAATGCCATTTCGGCTGATCCAAACGGTGAAGCCAGCCTGACATGTGGCGCGGCTCGGCTGAACGGTGCACAATGCCGGTTCAGCCAGCGCAAGAAGGCATGACCGATCATGTACCAGCCTCCCCATTTCCAGGAAACGCGGCCGGACGTCCTGCACGGGCTGATCCGGACGCATCCGCTGGGGTTGCTGATCTCCAACGGCGCCGATGGCCCGGTCGCCAATGCCATTCCCTTCCTGCTTGATGCCGAGGTTGGGCCGAATGGCCGGCTGCGCGCCCATCTGGCCAGGGCCAACCCGCAATGGCGTCAGCTGGCCGACAATCCGACATCGCCGGTGCTGGTCGTCTTCCAGGGCGCCGACGCCTACGTGACGCCGTCCTGGTACGAGACCAAGCGCGAGACCGGCAAGGTCGTGCCGACCTGGAACTACGCCATTGTCCAGGTGCGAGGAACGGTCAGAGTGATCGAGGATTCCGCCTGGATCGCACAGCAGATCACCGAGCTGACGCTGTCACAGGAAGGCGCCCGCGAGGCACCCTGGGCGGTGACCGATGCGCCGCCGACCTTCATCCAGTCGCAGATCAAGGGCATCATCGGGCTTGAGATCGAGATCGCCGAAATCAGCGGCAAGTGGAAAGTCAGCCAGAACCGGCCCGTCGCCGACCGCGTCGGTGTCGCCGAAGGGCTGGAGAAGGAAGCCGCCGGCGCGCCTGACATGGCTCGGCTGGTGCGGAGCTGGGGTGGCATCGACAGCTAGCTGGGGTGGTCTTAGATGGTTCCAAAGGCGTCAGCAATTCAGTTGCTTGCCGGCGCTGCTCCAATGCGGAAATTCGTCTGTCTCGGCGCATCGTTTTGGTTTGGTTTGCGAGCCCGACGGAATAGGCGGAACGTAGTTTTTGCCACCGGCAACCCCGACGCCGTGTAGCGGAAGATACATCCCAGCCGGCCAAGCACCATCGCGCAAACGATGGCAACAGCACAGCCAAGGCCGAAGCCGGCGACAGTGTCGCTCGGATAGTGCGCGCCGATAAAGATCCGGGTCGATGCGACCGACAAGGTTGCAGCCAGCAGCACCCATCTGCGCTGGGGCAACAACAGCAGTGCAATGCCGAAAATGACGCCCATGGTCGTGGCATGGCCGGACGGGAAGCTGGCAAAGCGCGCCTCCAAGGAAAAAGGATGCAGCGACAGATCGCCGAGCTTGTCGAAATTCATCGGCCTGGCTCTGCCCACGCCATATTTCAGCACGTTGACGACCATGGCCGAGAGTGCGATCGAACCCAGCACCATGAAAGCAAAGCAGGTCCAGTTGTAGAAGGTCATCCGCGCGCGCCGGGAAAGGCTGCGCCAATCCGTCAGATTCGCGGCAATCAGCACCAGTACCGACGGGACAAGATACCAGCCGCCTAGGCCGAAGAAGGTAAAAAACTCGGCGATGCGGAAGACATTGGTCGAGCCTAAAGCCCACTGCCTCGCCATGGTGCCCGCAAGATGGTCGAAACGGAGCGACACCGCGACCGTCAGCAAAAGCCAGGCCACGACCCAGACCGACCACAGGATTTTCGGGTAGCGCGCCGGGCGCGTCGCCAGGCGATGCCGTACAATCCCGAAAGTATCGCGGAAATTATCGACAGACTGCCGGAGCATGGCAGGCATAGCGGCACGCGCCGGTGATGGCGACTTCGTCAACATGCGGAGCTCGAAGCGATCATCGAAGAGATATCAGTTCGCCACACGGTACAGGCCGAGCGACAATTTATCACCTGACGAATAGTTGATGCCGTCGATTTCAGCGACGCGGCTGGCCTTCTTGCCTTGCCCTGCCAGCAGGTCATCCAGCCGTTTTTCATCGCCGACCGGCGCCAGGCCCAAAGCGCAGGCCGGATCGCCAAGCAGATGTTGCGCAACCCCATCGACATCGGTCAGTACCGTCTTTGTGCCCACCAGAAATACCAGGCTCGGTTCGTGATATTGCGCGGAGGCGAGCACGCTCATCTCACAGGGACGATCGGCGCGAACCGCAGCCTCGATTTCCCGGCTCATCCAAATCGGTTTCAGTGACGGCACGATGACACCGAACAGCAGGGCGTAGGTTATACCGGCGCAAACCGCAGCCCCGCCGATGCGGACCAGCGGCACCAGCATCTGGCGCGAAACAGCGAGGTAGCCGGCGCCCAATGCTGCCGCGGCGGCCGGAACGCTCCACCATGAAAATGTCTTCATGAGATAGATCGGCGCACCGACGCAAAGCACGGCGAGACCGACTGTCACCAGAACGGTGCCGAATGCGGTCGCCCACCACAGCCATGTCTGCCAGCGCCTGAGCGGCGCATTTGCCTCTTGCGGTGTCAGCGTCAAGAGCCAGCCGATGAGCAGGGCCATGCCGGGATAGGCCGGCAGCACATAATGCGGCAGTTTCGTCGGGATCAATTCGAAGACGAGCCAGAACGGAACGTACCAGGCGATGCAGAAACGCAGGCGCGGATCGTCGCGCAATCGGTTGAGCGCCTGCAGTCCGGCGCCGAGCGCCATAAGGCCGAACGGCCACATGAACAGGCAATAGGTCAGCACGTAGAAGCCCGGCGGAACGCCGTGCGACTCCTCGCCTTGCGCGACCTTGCCGAGCATATCCTTGCCGACGGCCTGCTGCAGGAAGGCGCCGTTGCTCTTCCAGGTGATGAGGGCGAGCCAGGGCAGCACGATCAACAGCACCAGAATCAGCCCACGCCCGGCTTTCAGCCTCGCCAGCCAGCGCCAGTCGCGCTCGAAGGCAACCAGCGTGAGCACCGTCAGCGCCGACAGCAGCGGTGCAATCGGCCCCTTGATGAGGATCGCCGCGCCCTGCGCAGCCCAGAAAATCCACGGCAGATGGCCGGCGACCGGCTCGTTGCGGCGCGATGCCAGATAAATCTGCGCCAGCGCGCCTTGCGCCAGAACGCAGCAGGCAAGCAGCATCGCGTCGGTCTTGGCGTCGCGGCCTTCGAAGGCGGTGGCGAAAATCGCCGCCATGACCAGGCCGGCGGCAAGACCGGCATTGGCGCCGAACAGATTGGCCCCGGTCCAGGCGATTGCGACGACGGCGATGGCGATGCCCAGCGCCGAGATCAGCCGGTAAATCCAGATCGGCGCCTGTGCCCCCTCGCCGCTCAGCGTCACCGCCGCCGATTGCAGCCAGTAGATGCCGATCGGCTTTTGGTAGCGCGACGCATCCTGGAAGCGGATGTCGACATAGTCGCCGGTCTCCGTCATCTGCTTGGTCGCCTGGACGAAGCGCGGCTCGTCGCGGTCGAGCGGCGGCAAAGAGGCCAGTCCCGACGCCGTCATCACCAGGCTGAACAGGAAGAGAAAGATGTAGTTCCTGCTCATTTCGACACCGGACAGACTGGTCAACACCGGACAGACTGGATTTGGCGGGACTGGTGGCTCAGTCGACCTTGGTCATCGCCGCCTTGCGCTCATTGGCGATGAGCCATAAATTTCTGACATAGATCACCATGCCCATGGCCTGGCCGGCGATGAACACCGGATCCTCACGCTGGATGGCGTAGACGAGCAGCAGCCCGCCGCCGAACAGCGAGAAGAACCAGAAAGCGATCGGCACGACGCTGCGCTTGGCCTTTTCCGAAGCGATCCACTGCACCAGGAAGCGCATGGTGAAGAAGAACTGGGCAACGAAGCCGAGCAGAACCCAGGCGTCGAACTGCTTGACGAAAACCTGGTGCAGCCAGGTCGCCAATTCCTGAAACACGTTAGCCATGCGTGATTTCCTCTACCTTTGGCATTCTGCGGCGCCGGCGCCGAAGCCACCAGACGCCGGCGAGATCGAGCGCGCCCTGCAGGCCGCGATCGAAGATGCCGTAATTCGACTTGCCGTGGCGGCGCGAGCGGTCGACGACGTCGCAATGGACGACGCGGTAGCCTTCCTGGATGACCAGGGCCGGAACGAAACGATGCGTGCCGTCGAAGAAGGGCAGTTTGCGCAGGATATCGGTGTGGATCGCCTTCAGGCCGCAGCCGGTGTCGCGGGTGTCGTCATGCAGGATCGCGCCGCGCAGCCAGTTGGCGAAACGCGATGCCAATTGCTTGATCTTGCTGTCGCGGCGCTTCAACCGCTGCCCCTGCGCGGCGCCGAAATCGGGCCCTGCCTGACGCAGCGCATCGACCAGCACGGGGATATATTGCGGGTCGTTCTGGCCGTCGCCGTCGATGGTGGCGATTATCGAGCCGCGCGCCGCCCAGGCGCCCGAGCGCACCGAAAGCGACTGGCCGGCGGATTTTTCGTGCCGAAGCTGCCGAAGCGGAAACGGACGTTTGGCGGCTTCAGCGGCAAGCACCGAAGCGGTGTCGTCAGTCGAACCGTCATTGACAACGATGATTTCGAAGTCGCGCCCGGTCATCGCCGCCTCGATCTCGTCGATCAGCAGCGGCAGGTTCGCCGCCTCGTTGCGGCAGGGAATGACGATGGATATTAATGCGTCCGGCATATCGCGTCGGGCTCTGTCACAAGATATGGCATTCGGTGGATGCCGTGCGGTGCCGTTCCAGCGGATCGAACCCGTTGGCGCGGCGCCTCATTACGCCAGCCGACAGGATGAAGCAAGCATGCGCGGCAGTGCAGAATAGGCTGTCCATGCCGGCGCAAAATCGGAAACCACTTTTGCTTGACGCGCTTGGATGCTAAACGCCCGCGTTCAGGCCATGCCGGGCCGTTCGGACCCGGCGCTTTCAGGAAGAAACAATGCCCGCCTTCAAGTCCGATTTCCTGCGCGTCATGAGCGAGCGCGGCTTCATCCACCAGATTTCGGATGAGACCGGGCTGGATCAACTTTTCGCGAAGGAAACCGTGACCGCCTATGTCGGCTACGACGCCACGGCGACCAGCCTGCACATCGGCAATCTGATATCGGCGACCATGCTCTACTGGATGCAGGAGACCGGCCACCGGCCGATCGCACTGATGGGCGGCGGCACCTCGATGATCGGCGACCCGTCCTTCCGTGACGACCAGCGCAGCCTTTTGACGCCCGAGGCGATCGCCACCAACATCGAGGGCATCAAGCGAATTTTTGGCCGCATCCTGCGCTTCGGCGACACTGGCAACGACGCCATCATGGTCAACAATGCCGACTGGCTGATGAAGCTCAACTATGTCGAGTTCCTGCGCGATGTCGGCCGCCACTTTTCGGTCAACCGGATGCTGACCTTCGACAGCGTCAGGCTGCGGCTCGAGCGCGAACAGTCGCTGTCCTTCCTCGAATTCAACTACATGATCCTGCAAGGCTATGATTTCGTCGAGCTCAGCCGCCGCCACGACTGCCGGCTGCAGATGGGCGGTTCGGACCAGTGGGGCAACATCATCAACGGCGTCGATCTCGGCCACCGCATGGGCACGCCGCAGCTTTATGCGCTGACCACGCCGCTGCTAACGACATCGTCGGGCGCCAAGATGGGCAAATCGGCCAAGGGCGCGGTGTGGCTGAACGGCGACCTCTTCTCGCCCTATGATTTCTGGCAATACTGGCGCAACACCGAGGATGCCGACGTCGAGCGCTTCCTGAAGATCTTCACCCGGCTGCCGCTTTCGGAGATCGCGCGGTTGGCCGCCCTTGGCGGCTCGGAGATCAACGAGGCCAAGAAGGTGCTGGCCACCGAAACCACGGCCATCGTGCACGGCCGCGAGGCGGCGCAACAAGCCGAGGAGACCGCGCGCAAGACCTTCGAGGAAGGCGTGACAGCCGAAACGCTGCCGACCGTGGAAGTGGACGGCGCCGCGCTGGAAGCCGGCATCGGCATCCTGTCGCTGCTGGTCAGCGGGGGCCTTGCCGGGTCCAACGGCGAGGCAAGGCGTCACATACAGGGTGGCGCCGTGCGCCTCAACGACCAGCCGGTGGCGGACGACCGGCGGATGGTGACGCCTCAGGATTTGAGTCCGGAAAACGTCGCAAAGCTTTCAGTGGGCAAGAAAAAGCACGTGCTTGTGCGGCCTGCCTGAGCCGTCTTCTGGGATCCTCAGCGATACTCGAAGATCGACCGGAAAATGCCCGGCGCGATTACCGATAGCGGGTTGATGTCCAGCACCGGCTTGTTGGCGTTGCCCTTAAGCCGGTAGGTGACGCCGATCAGGCCTCGGTCGCGGCCGTTGCCGAGCAGAACGCCGACCAACGGCAACTCGCCGAAGATGCGGTTGAGGCCATAGGCCGGCATGAAGGTTCCGGTCATGTCCATATTGTTGTTCTGGTCGTAGAGCGTGCCTTGGAAGGTGGTGCCGATGCGCGGGCCGCGCAGCACGCCATTCGCCAATTTCAAATAGCCCGACCCCTTGTCGATCTCGGTAAAGCCGCGCTCGAATTTTACCCGCGAGGTGTCGATCTTGCCCTTGACCGCTTCGTTCAGGCTGCGGCTGTCGCCGGTTGGCGTGGTCGATACGATCGACGCAAGCTTCGGTTCATTGACGATGAAGAAGTTGCTCGAATCGACCTGGCCCCGCATCGGGCCGTCGGCTGCGCCGCTGAGCGCCAGCGTGATCGATCCGCCTTCCATATGCTCGTAGATGTTGAGGAAGCGCAATATGGCGCCTGCGTCGGCCGACTTCATGGTGAGCGCGCGAGCACCATTGCCTGCCGTATTGCTGATGGTGATGGCGGCGCCGGAACTTGCCGCGGCGCTGACCTTGAGCCTGTTCACCCTGGAGCCGGCGGCACTGTAGTCGAGCTTCAAATTGGACAGGACCTCGTCATGGAACCCGGTTAGCGAATTGACGTCGGCGCTGACCGAAACCGCGTCCGTGCCGGTGGTTTTGGTGGCGGTATCGACATCGGAGGTGAACTGCTTGATCAGCGAGCGGGCATCGAGCGCGTTGCCGCTGACATCGACGGCAAAGCCCTTGCCCGACCGCTTCACCGTCACGGCGACATCGTCGCCACGGTTCAAGGCGACCTTGCTGAAGCGGGCCGAAGACAGCGCGCCCTTGACCAGGACGACATCGCCTTCGACCGAAAAGCTCTTTCCGTCGAGGTCGAAGTCGGACAGCGTCGTGGTATCGCCGGACTTGCTCATGGTAAAAGTGGCATTGGCGGGAATGCCCGGCCCCTTGCTCCAGCCTGCCCAGGGAATGTCCAGCCTGGCGCTCGTCAGGTCGACGTCGACGTTCTGGCTGCCGCCTTCGCCGCTCTTGTCGATTGCCACCTTGATGGTGCCGGAAATCAGCGGCGACAGGCCAGGCATGGCGATGGCGCGCGTCTTGTCGTCGAGCACAAGCGCCACCTTGCGGCTGCGCGGCGGGCCGCCATCCCTGAGCGGCTCGACCAGATCGAGCTCGGCTGGAATGCCGTTCAGCCGCGCCTTGGCAGAGATCACCGCCTTGTCAGGCCCGACTTCGATCGAACCGTCGGCATCGGTCACCATCTGGCCTTCGAATGGCTTGGCGAGCGACAGGTCCTTGTAGTCGAGCGATACCAGCCAATCGAGCTTCGACGTGTCGACGCCGGATTGCAACGGAATGTCGGCCTTGACGTGGCCGGTCACCGTGCCCGACAGGTCGTCCGGCAAGATGCCGACATGGCGCATGGCGTTGATCGGTTCGTAGGAGGCAAGTTCGGCGATGGCCGGCGCCTCACCGGCGACGTCGATGTCGAGCGCGCCGATCACCGGCGGGTGGTTTGCCGCCTTTACCGACAGTGTGCCATTGCTTGCCGCCACGGTGCGGCCGCTCGGCATATAGACGCTGCCCGAGGACAGCGCGACGTCGACATCGTTGCCGTGGAAGGAAACGACGCCGACGGCATCGCGTATCGGCGGGATGCGGCCGGCGGTGTCGAAACGCGAGCCCTCGACCTGGAAGCGGCCGAACACCTCGTCGGCCGAAAGCGGCACGCCGTTGCCGAGACGTCCTGGCACGACCTGGAACTGCAGGCTGGCATCGACGACGCGGCCGCCAAACAGGTTCTGCAGCACCCACAGCCGCGCGTTCTTGGCGGAGAACCAGGGCCACAATTGCTTGACGTGCGAGACCGCCATGTCGTGGACGTTGAGCGACACCGAGATACCCGGCGGTCCGTTGTCGATGAAGGAAACCGCAGCGGTTCCCAGCACTTCGCTCCCCGATCCCGACCTGATGCCGATCTGGTCGGCGACAAGCTTGCGGCTCTTGATCTGATAGACGCCGGCGATGCGGGCGAAGAAATTCAGCGCCGGCTCGGGCGATTCCGAAGGCGCCAGCGTCGAGCCGTCGCTGGTCAGGTCGTAACGATAGGAAGGCTCCTCGCCGGCCGCGCCGGTCGACGGCTTTGGCCCGATCGAGCCGGCGAAATTGAACGCCGAGCGCCCGGTCTTTAGAACCAGCCTGCCGACATCGATCTTGTTGGAGCCGGAGACAAGGGCGGCGTCGACATCGACATCGGCCGGCAACAGCCCGCGTGTGCCGAGGTCGAGCACCGAGCCGGTTAGCGACAGCGAGCCCGTCAGCCGCGAATCGGTCTCGCCCGAGCCTTCGGATCCGGTGAGCTTCAAAGCAATCGCGCCGGTTCGCCCGCCGGCCGCCGGCGTTGTCTCCGCGACATCCGCCATGTCGATGGCGGCGTTCAAGGCGGTGACGCGCATCGAGCTCGTATCGCGGGTGGCGGTGGCCGTGACGGTGAGCGCGCGGCCATCGACATCCGCCTCGGACGAGAACTCCACGCTGCCGGGGCCCGACTGCAGCACCGTCGCGTTGGCGATCATGACCAGCTTGACCGATCCGGCCTCGGGCAGCTCGAATGCGACATTTTTGAGATCGATGCGGCGCATCGAATCCTCGCGCACGGCATCGAGTGCACGATTGACGTCACTGAAGACGGCGGCGGCCAGTTTTTCCGGATCGATGAGACCGTCTTGATTGCGCAGGCGCGCTGTCCAGTCACCACCCGACGGCATTGCCGCGGTGACGATATGGGCGTCGGAAATCCTGGCGCTGGTCAGCCGAACCTCGCCCGAAAGCAGCGGGATCAGCCGGATGCCGAAGCGGACGCGCCCGGCATCGGCCATCGGCTTGCCGTCGGCCGTCTCGACGCTGACATCCTTGACCTGCAGCGCAATGAAGCTCGATCCGTCAAGTGTCAGGCTGGCAGGACCGACGGCGACTTTGACGTCGAAACCGGCCAGTTTCTCGATCGCCGTTTCGGCTTCCAACCGCAGCCGTTCGTTGCCGATGCCGGTGGCGCCGATGACGTAGACGGCGGCCGCTGCCAGCAGCACAAGGGCTCCAATGCCGGCAAACAGCCGGGCAAGGATGCGAAAGCCGCGGCCGATCCGTGCCTTGCCGAGCGGCGGCACGCGGCAAGCGGACGGGAAAGCCCCCAGGTCGGTGATCTCGTCACGCCTGAACCGGATTTTCTCGTGCTGCGGTTCTTCCTGATCCACGCAATTTTCCGTTGTGCGAATTCGATCGTGGACGAATCCCCGCCCGACACTATAACGACGCAGGCTAGAGCATGATGCCGAAAAGTGTGAGGCGGTTTTCTCGGACAAACGGTTTCCGTTTGTCCAGACATCATGCTCTATCTCTTTGATTTAGGGCCGCGTAACCTCAAACAAGGGCATCGATATGGCTGATCTCGACGTTGGCGACGTTGCGCCGCAATTCGATCTTCCGCGCGACGGCGGCGGCTCACTCAGCCTTGCCTCGATGCGGGGGAAGCCCGTTGTACTTTATTTCTATCCGCAGGACGACACCACAAGTTGTACCAATGAGGCCATCAGCTTTTCGCAGCTGAAGCCGGAGTTCGAAAAGGCCGGCGCCGTGGTGATCGGCCTGTCGCCGGACAGCGTGAAGAAGCACGACAAGTTCAAAACCAAATACGACCTCACCGTCGACCTGGTTGCCGACGAGGAGCGCAAGGTGATCGAGGCCTACAATCTGTGGGTCGAGAAGACGATGTATGGCCGCAACTATATGGGCGTCGAGCGGGCGACGTTCCTGATCGGCAAGGACGGGCGGATCGCCGGGATCTGGCGCAAGGTCCGGGTGAAAGGCCATGCCGAAGCAGTGCTGGAGGCGGTCCGCGCGCTCTGAGGCGCCACCGATCTGGCCAACGCCGCGCAGTGCATTAGGGGCATAAGACATATATGCGGTTGGCTGACACCGTTGGTCACTAGCGCGCCCGCGACGGCAAAACTTTGTTAACCCTAATAATGTGTAATCGGGCTTCGTTGGTGTCGTAACGAAAGCTTGGTCCCGTGAACCTAACCGGTCAGTCAGCGGTCTTCGGCAGGCGCAAGGAGCCGCATACGGTTATCATTGCGCGGGGCAATGAAATACGGCATTTCACCATCCGGCCGTGGCTCGTCGCCTTTCTCGGCTCGGCACTGGCGGCGATCGCCATCGGCTATCTCTTGGCGACCTCCTATCTCGTACTGCGCGACGATCTGATCGGCGCCACCACGGCCCGGCAGGCGCGCATGCAGCAGGCCTATGAAGATCGCATTTCCGCATTGCGCGCGCAGGTCGACCGCATCACCAGCCGCCAGCTTCTCGACCAAAAACTGATGGAAACCAAGGTCAGCGAATTGATCGAGCGGCAGAGCCAGCTCAGCCAGCGCCATGGCCGCCTCGGCCCGATTCTCGAGCGGGCCGAAAACGAAGTCGGGACGCTGCCAACCGCTGATGCCGCAGCGACAACAAAACCCGACGAACATGCCGAACTGACTGGCGGCGAGCCACTCGCCTATTCGGTCGCCAGCCTCGGTTCGGGCGACACCAGGCCATTCTCGCTGTGGTCGACACGCTCCGACCCGCTGCCCAGCGAAACGGCTGCGGACCGCGCCGACAAATTGTTCGTCTCGATCAATGATTCACTGAAGGCTATCGAAAGCCAGCAACTCACCCGCATCGAGACCCTGGCCGACAATGCCTACAAGAACGCCGACGCCATCACCCAGGCGCTCCAGGCGGCCGGCCTGCCGGTCGACAGCGATTTCGGCAAGAACGAAAGCGATGTCGGCGGGCCGCTGATCCCGCTTGACAGCTCGATGATGTTCGACAGCAAGGTCAAGGAACTGGACGAGGCGCTGGATACGCTCGACCAGTTGAAGAAGGAGGCGCGGCGGCTGCCGCTCGCCAACCCGGCGCCGGGCCACTCCGTCACCAGCCCGTTCGGCGTGCGCACCGACCCCATCCTCGGCACCGCTGCCCTGCATTCAGGCATGGATTTCCGCGCGCCGGTCGGCATGGCAGCCAAGGTCACGGCGGCCGGAATCGTTACCAAGGCCGGCTGGAACGGCGGCTATGGCCGCATGGTCGAGGTCGATCACGGCAACGGCTTTGCCACGCGCTACGGCCATCTGAGCGAGATCGACGTTGCCGTCGGCCAAAAACTCGCAGCCGGCGACATCATTGGCAAAACCGGCAGCAGCGGCCGTTCGACCGGCCCGCACCTGCACTACGAAGTCCGCCACAATGGCGAGGCCATCGACCCGCTGCGCTTCCTGACCGTCGGCAAGAAGGTCGAGCAGTATCTGTAGGGTCAAGCCAGGCGGCTGGTTGCACGCCCCCGCCTCCTTCACCCGTTGTACCATCCTGTTGTTTGGCAATCCGACATCGCGTGCTCCGGCGTCACGTTCTGGAGCCTGCGGCTGCCGCGCGCTTTGCCGATGCTGTTCTCATCGCTGAGGATTGCCTCGGCCACCGCCGTGATCGGCGCCATTGTCGGCGAATGGATCGGCTCCGACCAAGGACTTGGCGCGCTGATCGTCCAGGCGTCCTTCAACTACCAGTCGGACCGCCTCTACGCGGCGATCGTGCTGTCATCGGGCCTGTCGATCGTCCTGTTTTGTCTTGTGGTGCTGATCGAGCGCCGGACGATCCAATATTGAGCAGATGCGTCAGGCGGGTCGCGGTGGCGTCCGTCGTGGCTGACCGGTCAGGATTTGACATGGATGTCTCGCGGGAATTTGGTCAGCGTCTCATGGCCGGTCTCGGTCACCAGAATGGTCTCGCTGATCTCGATGCCCCAGCCATCCATCCACATGCCAAGAATGGAGTGCACGACATTGCCGGGTTGCAGCGCGGTCTTGTCGCCGGGCCGCAGGCTGATCGTGTGCTCGCCCCAATCCGGGGGATAGGCGACGCCGATGGAATAGCCGATGCGCGATTCCTTCTTCAGCCCGTAGCGTTGGATAACCTTGCGCCAAGCGGCCTCGACCGCTTCGGCTGTGGTCCCCGGCCTGACCGCGTCGAGCACCGCATCCATGCCTTCGATCACCGCCTTTGCGGTGTCGGCGACACGGGCCGGCGTGTTGCCGAGCTGCATCGTTCGGGCGAGGCCTGCGGCATAGCGGCGGCAGACACCGGCAAGTTCGAGCGCGATCGTCTCGTCCTTGCCGAAGCGCCGATCGCTCCACATGATGTGCGGAGCCGATGCATTCTCGCCACCGAGGATTGTCGGCGGAAGCGCCGTGATGTCGCCGGCGAAGTCCGGACTGCCGGCAATCTGCGCCGCCTGGATCGCGGCAATCGCATCGCATTCGCGCACGCCTGGCGCGATGACTTCGAAGGCCCGCGCGACAGCTGCTTCAGCCAAGGTCGACGCCTTGCGCAGGTAGGCGATTTCCGGCGCGGATTTCACGGCGCGGATCCAGTTCACCAGGAGATCGGCGTCGTGCCATTTCGCATTGGGCAGGCCGGCGACCAGCCGGGCATGCGCCTTCGGCGAGAAATAATAGGCTTCGAGCTCGACGCCGATATGTCTCGCGCCCCAGCCCTTGGCGACGATCCAGGCCGCTATCCAGTCCATCGGATGGCGATCGGCGCGCTGGACATGGTCCTCGGGAAAACCAACCACATTCTCCGGCTTCATCCAGGCCGTCAGCAAGCCGCCTGCCGCATCCATGGCGCGGCCGATCCAGACCGGCTCGGCCTCGTCTTCGATCGGGACCAGCACGACCTGCGGCGTGTAGAACGACCAGCCGTCATAGCCGGTGATGTAATGCTGGTTGGCGACATCGTTGACGACCAGCAGTTCGAGCCCACGCGCCGCCATCTCGGCGCGGATCTTCTGGAGCCGCCGCTGGTACTCATCGCGCGCAAAAGGCAATTCGATCATCGGTTTTCCTGCTGGATTGTTGGCCGGCGAGCCCCGCGCCCGCCTGACGTCATTCACCATTGCGGTGGTTTCAGCCCGGCTGCAATCGGCCAGCGCGACGAATGGGACAGGTCCTGCACCGCGTTCGGAACCGTCACGAATTATTTTTGAATTCCATTTGACTGAATAAATTGCCTGTGCAAGTCTTGGCCTTCCTAAGGGGCGCGGACATGGCACTGCGGGGGACCAATCAGGAGTTCGGGCGGCCTTACAATCGGCGCATCGTGCTGGAGTCCATCCGCCTTCACGGTCCCATCGCTCGCGGCGACATTGCCAGCCGGGTCGGCCTCACCGTCCAGACCGTATCGACCATCGTTCGCGAACTCGAAGAGCATGGCTATGTGCTGTCGCTGCGCGAGGAGCCGCGCGGACGCGGGTTGCCGCCGGCGACGCTCAGGATCAACCCCGAGGGCGGCTATGCCGTGGGCGTCCACCTCACCCCGCTGGGGATCGACGCGGCGCTCATCAATCTCAGCGGCGATGTGATCGAGAGCATGCATCGCGAGGCGCCGCATGCAACGCCCGACCATGCCTTCGAGCTGATCGGCGCGATGGTGCCCGAGCTGACCGCGCTGCGGCCCGGCGGACGCGTGCTCGGCATCGGCATGGCGCTGCCTGGACCGTTCGGCGTGGAGTCGATGAGCTTCGTCGGCCCGACGACCATGGCCGGCTGGAAGGATGTCGCGCTGCCGGAACGGCTGGCCGCGTCGACCGGGCTGCCGGCCTTCTTCGAAACCGACATGGCCGCGGCGGCCATGGGCGAACGGCTTTACGGTCTCGGCTCCGGTTATTCCGAATACTACTACCTCTATTTCGGCGTCGGCCTCGGCGGCGTCATCGTGCATGACGGCGCGGTGATGCGCGGCGCCTGGGGCAATGCCGGCGAAATCGGACACATCCCTGCCGTTCCGGGCGGCGAGCCTTGCCCATGCGGTAACAGCGGCTGCCTCGAACGGTATCTCTCGCTCGAAGCACGTCGCCGCCGCAACATCAGCGACGCCGCCTGGGTGGCCGAGATCGCGCCGATCTTCCGCAACGCCATCGTCACCATCGAGAATGTGTTCGACCCGGAAACCGTCATCCTCGGCGGGCTTGCGCCCACCGACCTGCTCGAAAAGCTGGTCGGCGCGGCGGGACAGCTTCCCAATTCGGTCTCGGCGCGGCGCGACCGCAAGACACCGCGCGTGACGGTGGCGACCGGCGGCAAGCATTCGGTGCTGCGCGGCGCTGCCGCCCTTGCAGTGTCCGGTGTGCTTTCCCCGCGCTTCGGCCAGATGTTCATCGCCGAGCGCGAGCGCCGGTCCGACCTCATGCACAGCAAAGGAGTGGCGGCATGACCGAACCGCTGCTGGTACTCGAAAACGTCACCAAGAATTACGGCGCCATCCATGCGCTGAGAGGCATCAGCTTCTCGATCGGCAAGGGCGAGGTCGTGGCGCTGCTCGGCGACAATGGCGCCGGCAAGTCGACACTGGTCAAGATCATCGCCGGCGGCCTCGAGCCGAGCTCCGGCCGCATGCTGTTCGAGGGCAAGGAGTTCCTGGCGAAATCGCCGGCCGAGGCCAAGGCTGCCGGCATCGAGACCGTCTACCAGGACCTGTCGCTGTGCACCAATGTCGACGTTGTCGCCAATTTCTTCATGGGCCGCGAGATTACCCGCAAGGTTCTCGGTGTCCCCATCCTCGACGAGCGCGCCATGGAGGCCGTGGTCGGCAAGGCGCTGGCAAGTGCCGGCACCCGCATCCCATCGCTACGCACCAATGTCGAGCACCTCTCGGGCGGCCAACGCCAGGCCATCGAGCTCAACCGCTTCGTGCATTGGGGCGGCAAGCTTGTGCTGCTCGACGAGCCGTTCGCGGCACTCGGCGTCGAACAGACGCGGCGCGGTCTCGAGATGATCCGCCAAGTGGCCAACCAGGGCATCGGCGTCGTCATCATCACCCACATCATGCAACAGGCTTTTCAGGTCGCCGACCGGATCGTGGTGATCCGGCAAGGCGTCGTGGCCGGCGATGTCGCGCGCAACAAAACAAGTCCCGATGCGGTGATCAACATGATCACCGGTGAGACGCTTGCCGGTGCCGGACCGGCAGGTTGAGGGACAAAGAGGGGTCCGGTATAAAAGAGGAGCGAACGACATGAAGCGAATACTGGTTCTTGTCTTCGGTATCCTGGCACTGGCTCTTGCCTCGCTCACGCCGGCAATGTCCCAGACCAAGGGCACCGTCTATTATATGGTCCCGACCCTGCTCGATGAATTCCAGACCGGCTCGGTGAGCGCGCTGGAGCTGTTCCTCAAGCAGGTCGGCTATGAGGTGAAAACACTCAACGCCGACAACAAGACCGACGCGCAGCAATCGCAGATGAACGACGTCATTGCGCTGAAGCCGGCGGCGATCATCCTGGCCGCCGTCGATTTCAACGCGCTGAAGCCGTCCATCGAAGCGGCGCGTGCGGCCGGCATCCCGGTGGTCGAGTTCGACCGCCAGATCACCTCGACCCCGTCCGATTTCACCTCGGTGGCGGGCACGGTCGAGATCGGCTACGTCGCCGCCGAGCAGGCGCAAAAGCTTCTGACCGCCAAGAACGGTTCGGTGAAGGGCAAGATCCTGCAGGTGCTCGGCGATCCCGGCGATCCCTACACGCTCGACATCCAGAAGGGTTTCGAGGAGAAGTTGAAGGCGTTTCCTGACGTCAAGATCATCTCGCTGCCGGCCATGCAATGGGAAGCCAGCAACGCCGGCACGATCGTTGCCGACCAGATGCTCGCCAACCCCGACATCGACCTGATCTTCAGCCATGCCGCGCACCTCTCGGTTGCAGCCGTCGCCTCGCTCGAGGCCGCCGGCAAGAAGCCGGGCGACGTCATGCTGATGAGCTCGAACGGCGCTCCGGTCGGTCTCGACCTGATCCGCAAGGGCTGGCTCAATGTCGAAGTCGAGCAACCGCTCTACGCGCAGGCCGCAGCCGTCGCCATGTTCATGGACAAGATCGCCGGCAAGCAGGAAATCAAGCCTGGCGAGTATGACGTGCTCGGCTTGAAGTCGACCGTGACCAAGGAGAGCTGGGGCCCCAACATCAAGATCCCGGGCGCCGCCATCACCAAGGAAAACGTCGACAATCCGGCCTTCTGGGGCAACCAGAAGCCGCCGACGGACACGATCAAGTCTGTCGAATAGTCGCCTAGCGAAGCGCTCCGGGCCATTGCGGCCCGGAGCCTGCCCTTCACGACGCCGCGTCCAGGACGCCGTGGCGAACCTAAACCCGCGCCTGAACCCGACGAAATCGAGTTGATTTCTCAGCCTGATTTTCTCGGGGGCGCCAACCGGATCAGCCCATGAACCCGCGCAGCCGCAAAGCCCTGGAGTTCGTCCTCGACAACCTCGTCTGGTTCATGCTGATCTTTGTGCTGGTTGTCTTTTCCATCTTCGTCCCCAACTATTTCCAGCTCGGCATCTTCGCCAACATCATCGAGGCCTCGAGCGTTCTCGGCGTGATGTCGATCGGCCTGTCGCTGGTCATCATTGCCGGCCATATGGACCTGTCGGTAGAATCGGTGGCCGCACTCAGCGCCATGACCGTCGGCATCCTGTTCTGCTCGTCGGGCATCGGCATGGGCATACAGCTCAATCCGCAGTGGCTGATGGTTCCGGTTTCGCTGCTGGTTGCGCTCGCCGTCGGCGGCCTCATCGGCGCCTTCAACGGCTATCTGGTGGTCAAGGTGAAGATGAGCGCCTTTATCATTACGCTGGCGTCCTACATCTGGGTGCGCGGCCTGGTGCTGGTGATTTCCGGCGGCCGGTCGGCACAGGATCTGGCGCCGGCCATCCGCTGGTTCGGCATCCAGCGGCTGGCCGGCCTGCCGCTGACCGCCTGGATCGCCGTCGCCTGTTTCGTCCTGTTCTCGCTGATCATGGCCAAGACGCCGTTCGGCCGCCACCTCGTGATGATCGGCGGCAACGAGACAGCGACCTTCCGCGCCGGCATCCGCGTCAACCGCAATCTGATCATCGCCTTCGTACTTGCCGGCGCCATTGCCGGCCTCGCCGGCTGGCTGCTCGCCATCCGCACCTCGGGCGCCACCGCCAATCTCGGCACCGGGCTGTTGTTCAACGCCTTTGCCGCGGTCGTCATCGGCGGCGTCAGCCTGAAAGGCGGTGTCGGCACCTTGCCCGGCGTCTATGCCGGCGTGCTGCTGCTCTCCTCCATCAACACGGCAATCAACCTGATGGGCCTGCCGGCCAATTTCACCCAGGTGATCCATGGCCTGCTGGTGCTCGCCGCCGTGCTGCTCGACGCCTTCAAGCAAACCATTCGCCAAAGACTCGCATGACAGGACAGCTCACATGACCGGACGGCTGCAAGACAAGGTCGCGCTTATCGTCGGCAGCGCGCGCGGCATCGGCAAGGGCATTGCGCTGCGCTTTGCCGAGGAAGGCGCAAGGCTGGTCCTGGCCGACAGCGAGGCCGAAGCCGGCCAGGCGACCGCGGACGAGCTCGGCGCGGATTTCATTCGCACCGACATCTCGCAAATGGCCGATGCAGAAGCTGCGGTGGCGCTGGCGCTGAGCCGCCATGGCCGCCTCGACATCGTCGTGCAGAATGCCGGCATCTATCCCTGGCAGCTGATCGAAAACACCAGCCCGGACGACTGGGACCGGGTGATGGCGGTCAATCTGCGCGGCACGTTCAACGCCACGCTGGCGGCGCTGGCGCCGATGAAGGCGCAAGGTTACGGGCGCATGCTCTACACCTCGTCGATCACCGGTCCGCACGTCACCAGCCCCGGCCACGGCCACTATGCCGCCAGCAAGGCCGGCATCAACGGCTTCATCCGCTCGGCGGCGCTGGAATTTTCGGGCTACGGCATCACCGTCAACGGCGTCGAGCCCGGCAACATCCTGACCGAAGCGATCGAGCTGCATCGCGGCGCCGCCTACATCAAGAACATGGAGGATTCGATCCCGCTCGGACGCCTCGGCAGTCCGCGCGACGTCGCCAACGCCTTCCTGTTCCTCGCCTCCGACGATGCCAGCTACATCACCGGCACCACCATCGTCGTCGACGGCGGCCAGTTGCTCCCCGAAGGCAAGGATTTCCGGCTGCTGCCGCCGTGATCAGCCGGATTTCTTGTACAGCAGCAACTCAGGCCGGTACTCGAAGTGCATGGTGTCGTAGTGATACCAGCGCCCGCCCCAGATGAAGCCGTTTTTCTCGAACAATTCCACGATTTCCAGCGGAATCCGGTTCTTGAAGGGAATGTGGGCCTTCGGGTTGGTTTTGTTCCTGTTGTTGTACCAATAGTCGGAGAAGCCGACATTGATATCGAAGGCCGCTCCGAACGAGTGAACGCTCAACCGGTCGGTGCCGGCGATCGGCCGCCAGACAAAGCCGCCGCCGGGCTTGAGCCCGTAACGGCTCAGCTCCGCGGGCATCGCCTCAAGCGCAGCGGAGACCTTGCCCAGCCGGTCGTTGATGCCGAAAATCCTGGTGACCTGCACGGTCTTCTTGCCGAGCTTCGGCAACCATTTGACGTTGGCGATGTGCTTGCCCACCTCGGCGGCACTTGCCCCGTAGAGCTTCTCGAAGAAAGGTTCATTGCGGATACGGCCGGGATCGAAATCCTCCGCCGGGACCAGCGCGCCCTCGGCTGCTCTGGGATAGACGTAGCGAAACATGTCTTCGATGTCGGGGCTCTCAAGCAGCTCATCGGCGTCGCGCGCCTTGCCGTCGTTCCACACCATGGTGGTGCCGTCGGTCCAGGTCAGGACATTGCCCGAAATGGTGAAAAGGCCGGGATAGGCCTTGAGCAAGGCTGCCTTGGCGGCGGGCTGGTCGACGCCGTCGCCCACATTCCCCGCATAGGCGAAGCGCCCAATACCAGAGATTGCCAATGCCAATAGCAGCTGTAACATCAGCCGCCGTGGATGGTCGATCATTGTGCTGCCTCCGCGAGGGCTTTCATTCATCGTGCATTTAACAAGGCAGCTGTACCATGCTGGTCGAATCGAACGGGAGACAAAATCATGTCAAAAACCTTCACTGCTTTGATCCGGATGACGTTTACATTCATTTGCCTGGTCGGCCTGGCCTCGTCAGTTTCTATCCTTTTCCCCGCCACCGCGTCGGCCCAGCGCATGCAGAAATGCGCCGATGAAGGCGGCACGTGCCGCCTGCCCTACCCCTCGGAAGTGGTCTACGGCGCGCGCGGCCAGACCACCTCCCGCTTCTTCGATCGTCGTTCCGTGCCTTGCTCGAATCGCGTCTTCGGCGACCCGGCGCCCGGCCGCGACAAGGCCTGCTATATTGCGAGGCGCGATAGCGGTAATGATTATGGTGACAACGACGACGACAATTACGGCAATGATGACAATTACGGCGATAATGATTACGGCCAGGGCCGCGGCAGATGGGTGGCCTGCGCCTCGGAGGGGCGGTTCTGCGAGTTCCGTGGCCGCAAAGTGGTGAGATACGGGGCGCGTGGCCAGTACGTCCAGGGCGTATTCAGGAACGGCGTCACATGCAGCGTCGACGCCTTTGGCGAGGATCCCATCCGCCGCGTGAAGAAGAACTGCTACGTCAAGCGATAGACTAGCGCGCCAGGAAAGAACGGCGGCTGCGGCTCATTGCGGCCGCGCCCGGCATTCGGGATATGCGGGCCGGATATGGTGGGCGATGGCGGGCTCGAACCGCCGACATCTTCGCTGAGAACGCTATCGTCAACTCGACCGCTGTGAACCCTTATCGCGGCACGGTGACACGGCACCTACGCCGATATCGAAGCCGTATGCGAACAACGTCGACAAGTACACGCTTGCCCGCATCTGCGAGCCGAAACAGGAAGAAGTGGCGGAGCCGATCGTCGCGGGCGTGGGTCGAACTTGCTCTGCAGCTGCCATCCAGACGGAAGACATTTGTGTATATTCCGCTTTGGCGACGCGCCGTAATGGCCTCTTGTACTTAGTCCACCGTGCGACGCGAAGGGCCGGTGCATGTGTCCTCTGGCGAGACATGAAACGGACTGCACCCGCAGTAATGGCCAGTCTATCGCCAGACTAGCTGCGAGGTCACCGCTCATGCTATTTTGGGGCCGTCTCGTTGATGTGGGAAGAGGCAGGCCTTGCTTGGCGACGTATTCATCAACTACCGACGGCAGACCGATTCCGGCGTGGCGGGCCGCGTCTACGATAATCTGAACAGCGCGCTTCCTGATGCATCCATCTTCATGGACGTCGACAAGCTCAACCCCGGCGATGACTTTGAGGTGGCGCTTGCTCGCAGTTTGGCCAGCTGCAAAATCATGCTGGCGATCGTGGGGCCGCAGTGGGCCGCGCTTGCCGATGAGCAGGGCCAGGTTCGGCTGGAGTCCCCCGACGACTTCGTGCGCAAGGAGATCCGTACGGCACTCCAGGCTGGGGTGCGCGTCATCCCCGTGCTCGTCAACGGCGCCAGCATGCCAAAGAAAAGCGCCTTGCCACCCGATCTGCAGGACCTGGCCAAGCGTCAAGCCATGGAGGTCCGCCACGAGCGCTTCAACGACGATATGGCGGCGATTGCGTCGGCGATAGCGAAGCCAGCGGCGCGGCGGCCGAGGCTCTGGCTGCTGTACGGGCTGGTCGCGACGATCGCGCTCGGCATCGGCGGGACAACGGCGGCGTTGTGGCCGAGGCCCTCCCCTTTGCCGTCGCCTATCGTGCCCGCAGCGATCGAGGCCAAAGGGTGCAAGGAAGGATTCGTCTGGCGATCGGCGATCTTCGGCGACAGCGTGTGCGTGAGTCCTGCCGACTACGACGAGGTGCAGGCGCAGAATGCCAATGCCCGCAACAATCGTTCGCCGACCGGCGGACCTTACGGCGACAGCACCTGCCGCGACGGCTACGTCTGGCGTGAAGCGTTCGAGAGCGACTTGGTCTGCGTCACCCCTTTCGAACGCGACAAGGCCAGGAAGCAGAATGCCGACAACGCATACAACCGGATATGAGACCGTAACTCCAGGCAAGCACCGATTTATCAAGAGATTGAGTGGTGGGCGATGACGGGCTCGAACCGCCGACATCTTCGGTGTAAACGAAGCGCTCTACCAACTGAGCTAATCGCCCGCTCCGGCCGGACCTTTAAGCGGTCGCAACCGGCTTCGCAAGGCCAAATGAACAGCTGCGAGCTTAGCCGCATACTGGTTTTCGCGGGCAAAGTGCCGCCTGTCAAAAAACCTTCTCCTGTTTGCGTTTATGCTGTCCAGCTACGCTTGACACCCGGTGGCGAACCCCTTATCCACCCCCCCAACGACGAACACGGCTGACACGTGCTCGTCCGATGCGCGGGTGTAGCTCAGTTGGTTAGAGTGCCGGCCTGTCACGCCGGAGGTCGCGGGTTCGAGCCCCGTCACTCGCGCCATTAATTTCAAGGGGTTAGCTACCGCCCCTTGAAAAGTTTCAACTCTCATTCTCCGGAGAGTTTCAACTTTCTGTATTCGTTCCGTTCCAGGCCAAGCAGCTTTCTGCCCTTTCGGCGGCTGGCATCAGCTGAGCGGACGGCGGCCAGATTGACCGGCATATAGGTCTTCTGCAGCGCCTTGTTCCCGTCGATCGAATTGCCCATCTTGGCCGAGATTGCCTCGACCGACGCGCCTCCGGCATTCGCCTCGACCGCGCCGGAACGCCGCATGTCCATCAGCCGCCGCTTCTCCGATGTCCCGAACACCAGCGTGCGCAGATCGGCAAAGTCGTCGACCAGAGAATCCTTCGTGTAAGGCACGCCGGCGCGCGGCCGGCCGCCCTTCGGGCCCGGCGCGAAACCGCGCGAGCGAAAGATCGGCGCATCGTCGAGCAGGGTGACGCCTAGTGATTCGACATAGGCCAGCACCAGGCGTTGCGTGCGTAACGACAGCGTGCCGAAAGCCGCCTCGCCACTCTTGCTGCGTGCAATCAGGAAACCCCATTCCTGCGCTGTCTGCATTGCCTGCGCCGGTGTGAGCGTGCGCACGTCGACGGGTGAGAAGCTCGTGTCCCACGCAACGGCGATGATGCAGGCCAGTCCGCGGTAGCCGGCGCGCCAGGCGCACTTGACCATGCGCACCGCCTCGCCTGCCGTCCAGGTCTGGTGGCGCGGTGGTGGCGTCTGGCGGCGGATCGCCTGCGATGGGTCGGAGCCGGGCGGGCATAGCTTCATGCCGGCCATGACATTGTAGAGCGAACGCCACGTCTTTACGGCACGGTAGGCGATGTCGACACCTTTGACCCGCAGCAGACGGCCATACCAGTCGTCGAGCAGCTCGAGGGTGATGTCGGCTGGCGGCAGGTCGGCGAAGTACGGCTCGATGAAGGTCCAGCCGCGCTCCCAATCCTCGCGGGTGCGCGGTGGCTTGCGCTTCCATGCATCCATGCGGCGGTAGCGTGCAAAGGCGTCGCCGATGGAATCCTTTGGCCATACATGCAGGCGCGACGGCTCCCTGCCCTTGCGGAGTTCCTGCCAGCGGTCTTCCCACTCCCGGGCTATCGTCCAAGCCTCAGGCCCGTCGATTCCACAGGAAAGCATCTGAGCCAGCTTCGACCATCTTCGGCGTCGGCAGCCAGTAGCCGTATTTGCCCTTACGGATGACGTAGTGCTTCAATTTGATCTTACCCAAGGATCGCCAGCCTCGCTCTTGCAATGTCAATGCTAGACTGCGCGCCCGATCCCGATCCTGCAAGACCCGAGCGTTAATCGAGCCAGGCGTCGATCGCAACCATGTCGTAGTTGCCGGTGATTGGGCAGGCCTTGGGAAAGCCTTGATCCTGCAACGCGGGCAGAAATTCCATGAATTCCCGCAGCGTCAGGTGGAGATAACGCGCCGCCTTGATCGCCGGCACCAGCCGTGGTTGTACCGGGAAGCGGATAGATGACGGTTGTAATGTGTGGGTTTGGCTCATGGCACCAAAACTCTATCCACCGTCCATCGGGCAGGGGATGGGCGCCTTGTCGTTGGGCGGGTGTGAATCTCGCCCTTGTAAGCACCTCCGCCGCATAGCATGAGATTTTCCTACTCCATGATCTCGTTATTCCTGCATCGAGCGTCAATGAGGCTTAGAATAGCGGCCTTTCTCCCCCATGCCCATTCCTCCAGTCCTTTAATCGCAGAATCGGCAGCCACAGGGCGAGAATACTTATAATCGGCGGCCTCGAAGCCGCTACGCCCGGCCAACCCGGTATGCGTCATGACAGCGTCTGGCTTGTGCGTAGTCAGAATCGCACCCTGTGCTCTGGCGAAATCACCAGCCTTGAAACGGCACCCTCGTTTGGGGCGGCGGCCCGGCGTCTCGCCTGCGGCGTCGCCATGCTGACGCTCCTCCGGCGCCCGATTAGCTGTTCTCACGGTCACGAACTTGCTTCGGCAACGAAATGGACACCGCGCCGAAGCGGGAGTTCGAAGCTCTAAGCGCCATACAGCGGCCTCGCGATGTCGACGATTGCGACATCACCGAATTTGCCGTTCCTCTCCGACCCGCCCGCCCGATCGACACCCAAGCACACTGCCTTGTGACGTCACCTCAGGGCATACCTTGATCTTTTCAGCGATTACCCGTCGGCCAAGGCATCTGTTTTGAAATTCGCTTGATGGCGTCCCTGCCCTTGCCGTTCGACTCCGTCCAGTCCTTGTCTGTCAATTTGTTGCGACGAGAGCTAGTCCCTGTCGTGCTGGTCGGTCTCGTCTCATCTCGTGGCTCTGCAAAAACCGTAGCAGCATGTTCGCAACCTGTTCACCCATGTTGATTTCACGAGTTTCCGACTGTCGGCATATAAGAGGGAGAGGTCCGATGGATTTCATGTTGATGGTGAACATTGCCGGCGGCATCCTTCTGGCCATCGCAATCCCCTCGGTGTGTCTCGTCGGATGGCTGTTTTACCGTTCGGGATCGGGACAATTGAGAGGCGAAAGCTGTGACAATGAAAAGCCCGCCACCGTGAGCCAGACCAGAAAACTCGTATTTTAGCACCGACGAAACAAAGCTCGCTATTCTGCGTTGAGGCTCGTCGAACAACGGAGCTTCACGAATGGATCCGGCAACTGCAGCTGTGATGATTTTGCTTTCTTGCAGTCCCGCCCAGGGAGTCTGCAAGCCACTCGATACATCACCGGCCATGTTCGGATCCCTTGACACATGCCAGTTGGCGTTAGCCGTGAGGCTCGAGGGCGCTCCCAACGGGGAGATCGTCGGGCGATGCAGTTCGATCGACCCCTCCGCTACAGGTTCCGTTCCAGCCGGGTATAGCACGATTGTCGTCACGCGGGGCACAGGGGCGGGTGCGGTGAGCAGTCGCTACATCGTGCCACACAAAAACTGAAGCCAGCCACCGTGAGGCAGCGGGCTATTCATTCTCGACCGGACAATTATAGGCCCCTGCCCTCCCTCCATGAAGCCATACTCGGCATCGTTGGCTTCGCGCTCGTCGTCCGCTTCGCCATCGTCGTCGCCTTCCCTGTCATCGGTCCCGGTGACTTCGATGCCACCCGCCAGACAGGGTTCGAGATCCGGGTCGGGCTCTACGAAGTCGAGCGCTACAGGCGTTCTTCATCTTCGATCGAGCGACGGACCGCCATGCCCGAAAGGCAGAGGTTCGTGGCTGGATAGCGAAGAATCGCACACGGCTTTCCTTCATTCGCATGGTTCGCAGAAATTAGCATGATCGCCTACTCTCATCTCGTCCGGCGTCGTCTCCCTCAAAGCAGCGCCGGTAAGGCTCGGCGCCCTTCTTGGTTTCTCCCCGTATGTCAAAAGGAGGTCGCCGGGCCTTACCAGGCCCCGCTGCTCATCGCTTGCGGGGTGTCCTGATGGCTGAGCTTGGCCCCGTGGCCTAACGGCCAGAACCAAACGTTCCGAGGTTGTGTGCGTCAAGTTCTGCAAAATGGGGCAGCCATGATGCTGGTCATGCGGCTTGGCGCAGAGCGAGCTTCTTGTGCTCGCGCAGGTCGTCCATGTTGATGTATCGGTTGGCCTCCATCCAGTTTTCATTGGTCTCGACGGCCAACGCCCTGACCAGGCGCAGGCAGCTTTCGGTGTTGGGGAAGATGCGCACGACATAGGTGCGCCGGCGGATTTCCTCGTTGAGCCGCTCCAGCATGTTGGTGGATTTGAGATGCTTGTGGTGCTGTCTCGACAGCCTGAAGAAGGTCAGGGTTTGTTCGATGGCATCCTCGGCCCAGCCTGTCAGGCGCGGATAGCGTGCCGACCATTTGGCAAGCCATGCGGCAAGATCAGCCCTGGCCTCTGCGAGATCGCGCCGGTCGTAGAGCCAGCGCAATTCCTGCAGGCAGTCGTCGCCGTGCTTCCTCGGCAGATGATCGAGCGCGTTCCTGAGGAAGTGCACGTAGCAGCGTTGCCAGGCGGCTTCGGGGATCACCTCGCCGATCGCTGCCACCAGGCCGGCGTGATCGTCGGACACAACCAACTCGACGCCCTTGAGGCCGCGCGCCTTGAGGCCGACGAGGAAGTCCCTCCAGGCCGAGCGGCTCTCGCGATTGGCCATCTCCACGGCCAGGATCTGGCGCCTTCCGTCCCAGTCGATACCGACCGCGATCAGCACCGCCTGGCTCATGACAACACCGGCTTCACGCACCTTCTCGTAGCGCGCATCGAGGATGAGGTAAGGAAACGGCTCTTGAAGGGGGCGCCTGGCAAAGGCAGCGAGGCTCTCGTCCAGCCGCTTGTTGATGGCCGAGATCGACGAGGCCGAGAAGGCATGGCCGCACAGTTCTTCCGTGATCGCCTTCACCTTGCGGGTCGACACGCCCTGGACATACATCTCCGCCAGTGTCGCCACCAAGGCCCGCTCGGAACGCTGGTAGCGCTCGAACAGCTCGGTGGAGAAGCGGCCGGCCCGGTCCTGCGGAACCCGCAGCTCGAGCTTGCCGACCCGCGTCACAAGGGTACGGCCGTAATAGCCCGAGCGATAGCCAAGCCGTTCGGGCGTGCGCTCGCTCTTCGAGGCACCCAGCGCCTCGTCCATCTCGGCCTCAAGCACCTCCTGCATCACCGCACGGAGCACTTCGTGCAATCCATCCGGGTTCGAAAGCAAAATGTCTTTGACGGCAGCGCTGGCGGTCTTAACTTCAGTCTTGGTCATGGTGGCGTTCCTTCGCGGGAATCAGGTGACGTGAACAATCACCAGCCTGCCATGACCGCCCCCTCTCAGCGATTTGCAGAACTCTCAGCACACTACCCGTTCCGAAAAGCTTTCCCAGGCTGACGGCAGCCGAAGCGCTGCACAGAGGGATCGTCAGACCGCTCCTGGCGCACCACACACAGCGGCACCACCAAGCTGTAAGTCAGGTCCATCGACCCTGCTGATGAGTGCCCTCAGATGGATTGCGTTTGCCACGAAAAAGGAATCGTACCGGCCCGTTCTCAGCACGTCAGCCGGAACGGGCCATGGGCAGAAGCAGCCGACTAGCTAAAATCGCAAGACGACCGAAGGACCACGTCGGCGATAGCACCGGACCCGACGGCGCCCGTGTCGCCAGTAACTACGGCAGACTCTTCTCCAGCCCCGCCGGCGGCGGCGGCGCCGGTGGTAGTAATCTGGGTCGTAGTCTGGGTCGTAATCTTGGTCGTAGTAGCGCCGATGGTTGACCGGCTCCACTTCCGCGTGAGTACCTTCGTTGTCGAAGGCGTCTGGCGCGTCGAGTTCTTCGAGAATGCCGCTTTTGGCCGCTGGAACCCCGGCTAATGCGTTGATAGGCCGAACCGCGCTTGCAAAGGCTGCTGCCCCTGCAACGCCAAATATCGCTGTCAAAAAGGATCGCCGATCCATAGTAAACCTCCCAACTTACATGAGCTGAACGAAGCGCCCCGCCTGCTGAAGGAGCAGGCCCAGCGCACGGTAAAACAGAGGATTCGCCAGCCGCTCAAGCAACTCGCGAATCCTATCAGCGCAGGAAGGGACCTGGCTGCGCCGATCCAGGACATGTCAGCTAAGGACGACCGCCATTACCAGAAAGGTAACGGCCGTTGCAAAAATCGGTGCGAGCAACCATCGCGCCTGGCCAACACTTTGATCCATTTGTTCTCTCCCGTTGTGGAGAACCAACAACCTGAAGCCCTAATCCGTTCCGCCTAGTCCAAAGGTAAGACCATTGCGTTGTACGGTCGGACTTTAGACCAATCGGATTAGACAAAGGTGCGTAGGCGGGAACGTTTACCCCGGTTCAAAGTTGGTTGCCGGGCAGTGCGGGACGATGATCGTCGTGTGCCGGTCCTTGCAGGAGAGAAGATATGAAGATGCACTTTGTGAACACCGCCGCAGCCATGTTGCTCTTGGCGGGGATCGGCTCCGCCGCCGCTGACGACATTATCATCCAGCCGGAACAGGACACGGTCATCCGTGAGTATGTCAAGAAGCAGCCCTTGGCTTCGGTGAACCTTCCCGGCGTGGAATTGAACGTCGGGACAGCTCTGCCGGAAACTGTCGAGATCCACGAGGTCCCGAACGTCAAATACCGTTACGTGGTGGTCGACAACCGCACGGTCCTGGTCGATCCGGGCACCCGCAAGATCGTGAAAGTTTACGACTGAGATTTCGAACGAACCCACGCTCGCCACCCTTGGGTGGCGAGTGTGTGCATTCAAACGCTACTCAGCCGTACAAATTCAAATTGCCACTCAGCTGGACAATGAACATGACGAACCCTGAACTCGAGAGGACGCAAGCCCTGGTTGCCCGCTTGGCTGATCTCCAAGCAAGAATGCAGGCAGCACGTCTTGTTGGAGCCGAGGTAACAACCGTCCGAAAGGTTGCAGCCATAATCGATGACGGCTTGCGACAGGCCGGCCTCACACCGTTAGAAATTGCAGAAGGTCAAGAGGAACAGTTTAGCGATACTAAATGTTCGACTGGCTATGGACAGCCGAACCCTACTCTCAGCAGATCAAGTCAGAGCAGCACGAGCCCTATTGAACTGGCCGCGTGTGCGACTTGCCGCCAAGGCCAATCTTAGCGAGATGGTGATCAGCGCTTTTGAGAACGGATACAGGAAACCGCGTCCCCACAACATCGCCGCCATCCGCAAAGCGTTTGAGGATGCCGGAATCGTTTTCACCGTCCAAGGCACTCCATCGCTAACCCGCTCAGAAGGTGATAGCGGCCTAGCCGCCGATAATAGACGGTGGCGCGGCCGGGAGAAAAAAGGATAAAGGGGAAAAGCCCGTGTACCCTCTGCACCCGATCTCTAAAGCGGCCGCTAACCACCCATTATGTCGCTCTACGGGATTGCTTTGGCGGACTGGCCACGTCACTTCCGCGATACCCAATGCAAAGACGATCCCGGCAGAGCTTGGTTACTGTTTCTGCACACGCGGCAGAAAAAGATGGACGCTTGTTCCTTCACCAGCTTCGCTCTCGATCCGAATGTGCCCGCCGGATTGTTGGACGAAGCCATAAACCTGGCTAAGTCCAAGTCTGGTCCCGCGTCCATCGGGTTTGGTGGTGAAGAACGGCTCGAAGACCTGCGCCAGAATCTCCTTGTTCATGCCGCAACCGGCATCGCGCACGGTCATACGAACGCACGAACCCGCCAGTGAATGCACGTCGTCGATGTCGTCAGGGACATCGCTAGTCTCGATTGTGAGCGTTCCCACGCCGGCCATGGCGTCCTTGGCGTTCATCCAGATTGAGCATGGCGACATCGAGCTGGTTGGGGTCGACCAGAACAGGGCCAAGCGCCGCGTCCAAGTTGCGTTCAATTTTGATTGCACTCCCGAGCGTTCGTTCCAGCAGCATCGAAAGCTGTTCGATCCGTCCGTTCGGACACCCCGCTGCAGGTCAAGCAATTGATCGCGAAGCACGGTAACCAACGCGAGACGCTGGAGCGGGAAGCGAAGGCTCAGAGAGGCAATGGGTAGGCCGGCATGCCAGAGTACCACGTGGAAGAGTGGCACGGAGAGGAGTGTGTCTCATCTCACGCCACGAGCGCGGATGATCCTTTATCCGCCGATCGGAGAATGTTCTTATCTCAGCTCGTGCCGATGCAATAGCAGTCGATGAGCGCGGTGCGGTGTCGGCCGGCTTCGACTGGAAGAGCGATGTTGCGCCCACTGATGCGACCCGCCGCCAGCACAAGGGGCAGCTTGCCCAATATCTCCAGCTCATCGGAGCACCGCTTGGTGCGATAGTTTATCTGACTACGCTTGAGTTTTGCTGGATCCGTCAGGACGGCAGCGATGTCGCTCAACCCTAATTCGGCTTGGTTGCGATTAACAGCAAACGCGGTCGGTGACTGAAGTCCGCTCGCGCCCATCTCGGTCAAAGAGTTCACGTTGCGGCGTCCGAAAGGGGACGTTGCGGTGGATTTGGCGAGGCGGCACCTGGGTGCCACTGGCGACCCTCGGACTTAACGCTACGCTAGCGCAGCCTTAAAGGCGCGGGAACCTTGAGGTTCGTGCCGACTGAGGTAACCTCCGCAATCGGCCAGAAAGGGACCACATGGACGAGCCACCACAACCGCACCCATACGGTTTCCCCGACGACTGGTTCTACTACGTCGAAACCGGCCCGCAGTCTGGATATGGCAGTATCCGATGCTTCCCGCCTGTCGACACGTCGAAGGTACATGCCGAGCGGCTGAGGGACTACGCGCTCTTCCAACGGCTGCTCCTGTCCCTACGGGACTTCGCCCACGCGCGGAGTGCCATCACGTTCGTGCGGGAGGATGTGGATTTCGAGGCCAAGTATGACCTCGCAGAACTTCGACGTTTCCAGTGCTATGAAACGACGCTGATAGTGTCCTACTGCCGCCCATTCTCGGAGTCGCGGGGCGGCATCCCGCGGCTGTCCTACAAAGCGCTCGGCATCAATCTGTCGCCGTTCGTCAAGGCGCTGCATGATAGCCTCATCGCTAGGCGGAACAAATTCTTTGCGCACAGCGACGCAGACCATGTCGAGTACTCGATGCCCGTCGTGATACACTCGAGCGACCAGCAAGGGCACCCGTTCACGACACTGTATCCGCCGCGTTTCCGGGAGGGCACGCTTCTCACCGAAGCCGAATTCGAGCAGGTGAGCGTGCTCGTCAACGACGTGTCGAATGCCGTCATGCACATGCTCCAGGCCATGCACGGCAACTTCGTCGATCAACTTCCCGCCCATACCTTGGACCTCGGATAAGGCTATCGGGCAGAGTTGACCCGACCTCTATCCCCTGAAGCCAAGCGATCTCGCCTCGGCAATGATCTTTTCTCCGTGCATTGCCTGCTTTCGGGTCGGCTGCTTCCCACTTCCTGCCAACTTGCCCAGGCTGAACGAGAGCGACCGCTGCCAAGGCTGCAATGTCTGAGTGTCCTTTGCCCAGGCTGCCAGATCGAACCAAGTCTGCGCCGGGAAGGCCGCGACCCGAGCGACCTGTTCAGTCTCGGCGACGCTGGTCTGCTCCTCAAGCGCATGGGTCGATCCGGCAACATGTGCCTTGTCACGCGAGAGCAGTTCCGCCTCCAGGCCAGCGGGGATAGGTATCGACCGCTCACGGAACTGTTCCCAACAGACCTCCTTCTTGCACCACTCGGTGACGTTCTGCCCGCCCGGTGGCGTGGTTACATGCTCATGAGCATGCACACTCAACGTCTCGATGAACTCTTCAAGAGCGCGCGAAAGTTGCTGCGCGCCCCAAGCCGCCTCCAGGTCGACCCGCTTCGCGGTATGATGCGAGAGCCAAGCCAGCGCATAGGTGACAATGTTGGCCCGATAGCCGCCAAACTTCTGACGTGAGACAATCTTCTCGGCCCGTCGAAAGAGAATAGCCCTGGCGACGCAACGCTCGAAGTACCGCTCGTCCGGCTCGAACGAACCTCTGTTTTCCACGTGGTCCATGAAATCCAGGTAGCACTTCTGACCGCCTCTGCTGACGATGTGCGGAAGCTGGGACCACGTATGCTCGTACTTGGAGAGGTCGGTCTTGGTGATCAACTGGCTCCGCGGGTGGATGGCCTCCCACGCCTTGCGTTCGCCGTCCGTGCGGTTCTGCGCCAGCGCATCGTGATATTGGCCCCGCGCGCGTTCATAGAACCAGCGCGACTGACGCTGCATGCCCGCCGCCGGCGGAGCCCAGATCGATCGCGATAGCTCCTGCAGCTTCCTGTGGAACGGATGGTTAGACGAAAAGTCGGCCATGTTGACCTTGTTCTGATTGTTCGCGGACTGAGAGATCCGTGGTGCAATCTCGTCTATGTCGCCATCCACCAGAATCTCGGTGATCTTGACCGGGACCTGCAGCCGGCTCGCGTCGACCTTGTCCTTCCGCCATGCGCGGAAAATCGAACCGGTGGTCTGACCGCCATTTACAATCTGGAAGTCATCAGCCGCGACGAGGTCCGCTGTTCCATCGCCGTGCTCGATCAGCTTCAGACCCGTCGCGGTGATCGAAAGGCCGTTGTTGAAAGCAAGGAACATCTCCGGCTCATCGATGATTGTCTTCCGAATGCTCTGGTTCACCTTGCCCTTGAGCTGGAGAAAGCTTCGGACATTGCGTTCGAGGAGCCGCGGACCATGCTGCCTGTACATTTCAACGAGCACGTTACCCGGCAACATGGTCAAAAGGCAGCGGTAGCCGCTGTCCGGTGGACTCGCGATGATGCAGCGAACGGCTGATCCGCCCAGCTTTAAGAAATCCACATGGATGGGCTCACGGTTTGCGCCGGAGGACCCCGCCCGATGCAGCCGACGAAGATCCCAGAGATGGCTGGAAACCTCGATCGAACCGAACATGGTGCTTTCGATCTGCTCAACGGTGGCGAGTCCGTCGGTCACAACAAACAGCCGGACGTGGCTCAGATCATCCCGCGCTTCCCAGATGGCACGCGACATGTCGTATCCAGTCAGTGCCTCCTCACGTTCCTTGTGGAGACCAGCGGCGGCCTTCTCAAGGTAAGCACTCAATCGCCGAAATCCGATGTCGATATCCGCCTTCGGCACGCTCGAAGCTGCGCCATCGAGGCGGGGGATCACAAGGAACAGGTCCAGGCGATCGTTGTCCTCCGAAAGAAAGTATCCGGAGCACCGGATGCCGCGTCCCTCGACGGCGCATGGAATCCCGTCGTCGATTTCGCCCGCGTCGACGAGATGCTCGAACATGAGCTCCGCGAAAGCCTCAGCTCGAAGAGCCCCGTCCGCCGCAGCGTCGGCGCGCGCGATTACATCCTGCTGAATGTTGAGTGCGAAAGCCTGAAGATCCTCTGCTTCAGACATGGTCGATCTCCAGAAGCTCGGCCGTCTGTTGGACGGTGATTTCATAGGCACCGAGATCGTCGGCAATGATCGAGTAGCGAATATCTCCGACCCCGGTTGGAAGGTTGGCTTCTGTCAGGCGTGGAAACTCTCCCTGTACCCGATAATAGTGCGCCGATGACAAACGCCACCTGTTCGGCGCGTAGAGGGGGGCGTGCAGATCGAGATACCCGCCAAGCATAAGTCGATCGTCGAACTCCCGTGCGGCTGCGGGATCCTGGGCAAGCGCCTGACGCAGCCGATCGACGGCCGTCGGAAGCGACTGACCAAGGCTGGCGCTCTCGTCCATTCGCAGGTGCACGAGAACGAGTGCCACGTGCGGTCGCTCGTCAAGCTGCTTCTCGTTGGCGATGAGGATTCGCGCATGGCGCTTCGCGAGACTGGTCTTCACCTCGATAGCAGTTCCGACGTGGACGAAATCCTGATGGGCTGAATCCGGGCCACCCCATGCAGTCACGGACCGGGCTTTAATGCGCTTTTTCCTACACCATGGCCCGATATTGCGCGCCAGCGTGCGATTTTTCCCTACGCTCCGAGCCGGAATTCACTCCCGGGACCGAGGACGGCACAGGCATCGTCCGGGCGCGAACGGAGCATAAGGACGATCACCTCACCGCGGACGTCGAGACCGCGGCAGAGACTGAGGAAGACGATGGCCTGAAGCCGACCACCGAAAAGATCTCCCTCCGACAATGCCGCCTATGGGCGCAGGAGCATACACAACTCCCTTATGATACCAAGCGTTGGGATGTTTCGTCCCGTGTCCAAGGCTCCTCTAGCCGATTTCGGTCGGGGGTCAAGAGACGGGGCGTCGAGGTACACGTTGGCCATGTGGATCGGAGAAACGATCTTGAAGGCGGCGTCGTCTCGCCACGCCATCAGTCGGAACGGGGAATCCACGGGAGGATTGGCATGCTCGTGGAAGAACGTCACCTTGCCGCCGCTCTCCAGGATCAAGACGCCCTCTCTCTGGTGGGAAGTCAGACACGCGTGCATTGTGGTTCCAAGGGTGAGTCCGCCAATTCTCAGAGTGATCTCCTTACTGAGTTCGAGATGCTCCGACATTCCCACGAACTTGGCCCAATCGAAGAACACCTTTGAGCCCGGAGGAATCGTGCAGGCGACATAGCTTCGGCCCTGACCTGAGCTGAAGGAAAGGCGTTTGTTCGAACTACTTGGCTGCACACGCTTGAGGAACAGGCATCTGTTTCGAAGCCGTCGCAAGTGCCAGCGTGTCGTGAGTGACTTGCAAATCAATGTCGACTGGACGGCGTCGGCCGCGCTGTAGGCTCGTTTCACAAGTAGCGGCGTGTGGTCGTACGCGACCTTACATTTGTCGTCGTACTCCCGCATCTCATCCCCTCCCGGGGAAATAGGATCGGTGTGTCCCAGTGTCAGATAGGGCGTGGCGACATTCTGTTTGAAAACGCGTCCCGGAGCCCTGTATAGGACGCGCCCGAGCGCAAGAAGGTATGCTCGCATCAGGACAGCCAGCATGATCGCCATCTGGCCTACGGAGATGACATTGAATCCGAGGAAGGTCGCGTCGACGGCCTTGGAAGCGTATGCCGCAGCTGCCTCGGACTCCCCTTTTACACCCGCCTGCAAGGCGTCGGCAGCCTGATCGACGGTCGCGGTGACCTGATTTCCGATGTTGGTTACCTTCGTGAGCAGGTTTCCTCGAAACTTGTCTCGCGGTCCCCGATAAGCATCGTTCAACTTCTCTAGGGCGATCTTCTTGGCAAAGCAGGTCGGCCGGACGTAGAGCCATCCTATGCAGTCGCTCATGCTCGGCGGCCTGAGATTGGGGAAGATGTCGTAGATATTTGCGGGGAGGATGCGGTCGTAGGTTTCCATGACCTTTGTGATCGCCGCCTTAACCAGTTCAGGCGTTTTGCCTTTTGCTATTGCTGCGTTACCAAGCGCCTCCGCTTCGAACCTTGCAAACTGCCGCGAGATCGCTGCGTTGACGTCGTCCCGAAGCGTGTCTCGAGACGGATCGCTGTCGTATACGGGGAAGCTCGACTTCTCCAACCCGCACGCGACCTCCACATTGCAGTAGATAACATCTGACACGGCCGAATATACCGTCTGGTTGAACCCGATGATCGCAACCACCACGATCGGAAATGGCAACCAGAGCAGTGCGGTTATGAGCAGCGAGTTGAGAACCCAGCCATGTGGAAAGCGTTCCGGGATCACCCTGTTGTCAAGGAACGATCGATAGAGGAATCGAAGCACGAAGGCCGAAGCGATACATATGAATGCGGGATAAAGGACTAGGATGCTGTCGACGATCTGATCATCCAGGCTGACCGGCAGACTAGAAACTACACCGACCGCAATCGTTGAGACTACCAGGACCACAAGGGTGGAGCTGCGAAACCCCGCCACGTAGACGAGCAAAATAAAGGCCAGCGAGGACGCTAGAATGTACGGGAAAGCACCGACGAAGGCCTGCTTCTCGAGGATCTGGCGCTCGAGCATCTGGAATTCCACTTTCGCACCCGACCCGGCCGCTACGGCGATGGAATACATGTTCTCCGGGCTCGGAGCAGCCTGCATGCTGGCGAGCTGCTGACTAAGGGCTTTGAGCTGCGCGTTGTTTGCCGAAATTTTTCGCTGCACCTCTGCCCAGCACTTCCCGAACCCGACCCCTCTACGGGCACAAAGCTGTGGCTTCAGGGCTTGGTTCTGTGCCTGGATCTGTCCAATTTGCGTCTGTACTGCTGCGGCGGCGTCGACGAGGGCGACTGCTTCTTGCCAGAACCTCTTGGCATCCGCAGCAGTGACATTCCGGTTTGTGAGCTTGTCGGTCGACGGGATCTGTGGCGGAACGACAGAAAGCAGCCAGCCTCCATCCGCGACTGCCTGATCGAGCCTGCCAATATCTGCCTTAACCTTCTCGGCATCGTAGACGTCGGGGTAGTACTGGAATTCCGTGAGTTGCGATGTCCGGAACGCCCCGATGTGGTCGGGAACGCTTAGCATCAGAAGCAGCCCAGGTGTTAGCATGACAGCTAGGATCCAGCTCCTGTTTGCCTGAGCAACGAACGCTCCCGCCAGGAGCGGAACGATCATGAACATGCGCAGCCAGCCGATCTCGACGGCATTCGCGTTGAAGGCGACGGACCCGAGGATCCAGCTTGTCGGATAGAGAGCCACGATCGCCGCGGCCGGCGCGATCGTTACGGCCACGCACCAGTAGCCCCAGCGCACGTCATTGGCCATTTTGAGCACGACGTGTCGCGCATCAGACAGAAAAGACGGCAATGCTACCCCCGACAAAACCGATGAATCCCCTGATACGTAAGCTTGAGGCTTTTCCAGCGCTCCTTGCCAGCCAACACAGACTCGAGCCAATGGTGAGAGCCCTGGTGCGAAAAAGCTACTCGACAGAAACGCTTGCCGCCGATTGTCTCCGGCTCTCGCTCTCGGGCGCAGCGGATTTCGTTTCGTCGATCTCGCGCAGTTCATGCCGCAGCGTCTTGATGCCTTTTCCGACGTCTCCCATGAGCGCTGAAATGCGACCCCGCCCGAAGAAGAGCATCGCCACCAAAATGACGATCAGCCAGTGCCATACGCTTAGCGTTCCCATTTCACACTCCTATTCGTTTCGGTTTTGACCCGTGCAAGCCCGCATCAAGTGCGAACCGTTGACTTAAAAGGAGGCTGACCCGGATGCCGGCCGACTGGCGGACGAGGTGACAAGGCTGGCCGGTGTTGCATCGCCGTCTGGCGTCATGCGAAACAGCGATTTCGCACCCGCAGACGTGAGCAGCACCGCCTCAAAGGACGGAAAAACGTCATTCTTGCCGTCGATCGTCACCTTCTTGGTCTTGCGGTCTACACGGACGGTGCCGGTAAACCGGATGTTGGGCGCAATCATCAAGCAAGGATTGCTCGCAGCGCCATTGTAGCTGAAGGTCACGACATCCGCCGAAACGTTGACGTCCGAGATCGAAAAGCCGTCGGTGCCGGCGGTCTTCTCGCAGAGCACGGTCCCGTCGTCGCAATCATATTCGTGGGTTACGCCCAGAATGGGATCCAGCTGCGGCGCCGCGCCCGATCCAATGTCGACCGTGATCTTTCCGCCGAACCGGGACGAGGCATTCGGCTTGTCAGAGAAACTCCTGCTGTCGGTGCCGAAGCATTGTCCAACAGGGGCTTCGGGAAGCATGGTCAAGCCGGGATGCCCGGGAACAGGCAGCATATAGCCTGGTCGCCCGGGATGCTCGCCGGGGATGAACGTTCGGATGATAATTGAAACCTGCTCGGCCCGTGCCACAGGCGCTAGGCATGTTGAAATGCTGAGGGCTAGAAACAGTGGTTTGTACATGTTGAGTCTCCCTGGAATTGACGTTTTGTGTACGGCTTCTAATCATGGGTTAGCTGTCGATCCGCCCAATTTTGCGGGGACAGTTCCGTCTGGCTGGCCTAAAGTAGCGCTGTTGCTTCATTCTTCGCCGCGTTACCCCCAAGCGCCTCTCGATCTCCTCGATATCTTCCTCCTGCTCGGCCTTCAGGCCACCCTAAGATCAGTCCAATTCAATGCGCCCCGCTCCGGCCTTGCTACTTCAGCGCCGGATCGACTTCGGGCAGACTGAACAGGTTCAGTCTTGCCGCGAATCTGGGCCCGGATTCGGTGAAAGTCTGTGGCCCGAAGATGTCCTCGACGGTGACGGGTTCGCTTGCGTAAGTGGCAGGCATGAACGTCTCGATTTCTTCGGCGTAGACATAGACCGTGCCTGGCCCCAACGCGGCAAAGTCGGCTTGATCCACATCGAAGACACAAACGTCTTCGGTGTGGCTGTTCTTGTTGCCGGAAAGAACCTTTTTCCCGGGCTTGCAAGCCTCGAAATCCTTGATCGTGGGGCTTTCGCTGGCAAGAGCAGCTTCACCGTCGTCCCCGATCTGGACGCGCCGCAGAGCGGTCGTGTCGCCGCTTTCATGCACCAGCCGGAACCGCACCTTGGGACGCTGGAGCGCGGCCAGGTCGTCCTCCGGCATTCCCTTGCGGACAGGCTTTTGCGGCACGCGTACGGATTGATGAGTTGGGCCTGTCACTCTGGCGATGATCTTCAGCATGGAGATGCCGGCGCTGTCCGGTTTGTTCCCCCCGACGGTCCTTGGCTTGTCCATCGCTTCTGGAGGTCGCAGGCATTTGCTCATCCTCGCAGTCAACGTCCTTTGAGGAAGAAGCTGGCTCCAGACCACCACGGGTTCCGAAGCGCGGAGGTCGTCGTCAATCGTGTTTTCCTGATAGCGGACAAGCCCGAAACGGACGAACAGGTTTGGAGTTTCTGGACACTGAAGATCCAGGTCGACGAACCATTGTTCGCGATCGACGTCGAAACGCGGCTCGTAGGTGAGAAGGTCGGCCGTCTCCAGCACCGTCACATTGTCGGCGGCGCCGGGCGGCTTCGGAATCTGGACCGGAATGGCCACGCCTGTCACGAACTGCGGACGCTGGGACGCCGGCATCTCGGGAGAGATGAACGCCGCCGCGGTCAAGCCGGTTGTCAAAGGAGCATAATCCTTGCGGATGGGATCGCCGCCCCAACGCGTCACATAAGAGCCTATTGGCCCAAAACGATCGTCTGCAAGGAATTCGTCACCTGCTTGGTTGACCACGTCCGATGGCAGGAGGACTACACCCAGCCGCTCGCCTTCGCCGGACGAAAACCATCCTCGCTCAAGATAGATTCGTACCCCGTTGATGCGCTTCGTCGACACGGCAGCGCCGTCGTTGCCGGAGGTAAATCGAAAAACCGGAACCGGCGACAAAGGAGCGCATTTGGCGGGACGGCTGCTGGAGGGTAACCAAATGGTGATGGTCTTTCCGTCATTGTCCTGCGATTCTCCAAGCGCGGCGACTGCCGCCATGCTTTCCACGGATTGTTCGGATGGCGCCAAGGGCTGACGCAGCCTTACCACCGGCTGCGAGCGTCCGTCGGCGCCCGTCCAGCGGCCAGTGGTTTCGAAATCGGGACCGAAACGGGACACCGCCCTAAGACGCAGGCGCAACTGACGCGCCTTGCCGTCGGGAAAGATATGCTGTTGTGAGGCGCTAAAAAGCTGGGCTCCGCTCGTGGAGTCGGTGACGCGCTTGCCGATCTGCGCGGAAATATGAGCGAGCGAAAGCTCAATCATGCTCTCTGACGGGGTTCCGCTCGCCGACCCCGGGGGTTCGACAGTAAGCGGGCCAGCTCCGGGATCACCGATGCTGTCTATGCGCAGCAGCGTAACTTCGGAGCGGTGGAGCGTCACTGAACCTGTCTTCACGTCGATCTTCTCGAACCCATAGACCCCCAGTTCACTGGCAGGTCTTCTCTCGGGCGCGATCGCGTTGCCTTTTTCGTCGACTGTCACGGTCTCCTTTGGCCACGCCCCTGCGACGCGGGCCTTGGGCGGACGGCGCCGTGACGGATCGTCCATCAGGACTTCCCGCGGTGAAACACAGGAGGCGAGTATCTCCACCGCCGAGGTGGTTCGCCGATCGAACGCAATTCGACCGGAAAGCACATAATTATGGGTGTCGGTTGAATCCTTGAGATCGGCCTCGAGATTGGCGAGGTCGGACAGCTTGATTTCGGTCAGGCCCAGGCCCGACGGCCTATGCCGCCGTTCGGCATCGGGACTTGTGTTGGTTGGCGGGGTGCCGTCAAAATCCGGATCGATGGCGAGCTTGTTGACACATCGGGAAGTATCGAAGCCCTTGCGATAGATACGGTAGCTTTCCGCCTGATCCTGAAACGAGGCCGGTGCAAGTGGCCTGTTTACCGCATGGGCAATGCGCATCGAAAACACGCCCGCCAATTCCTCGAGCGGTGCGCCGGCACCCACGTACTTGCCTTCGCCGCATGCAAAGCTCACGAGATCGGCGGCATGGTTGATCAGTGTGTCGTCATCCGGCACGTCGAAGAAGCCGGTTGTAACGTGATCGGCGACCGCCTCGGCGCCGCCGGCCTCGGAAAATTTGTAAGCTCCGATCGTTTCCGTGAGTGCGAAGTGTGTGGCGAGACTTTTCTCGTCGGTCAAATAGAACGCTTCAAGGTATAGATCATCGCCGCGCGTCAGCGTGACCTCGACCCTTTGCGCCCGCTGTCCAACCTTGCCGCTGAAGGTGGTGCCATCGGTGTATGTCAGCGTGGGCGTGGCGATCGCGGCCGCAGACGACTGCTCCTGGGCTTTCTTGATGACGACGATCGTCGGCATCGCATGGGGATAGACCGATTTCCCATCGTAGACGGGCACCTTTGCTGCCGGGCCCAGATAGCGATCGTCGCTGCGGCTGCGTAACCGCAGGATCAGTTGTCTTGCATATGGGTCGGGGTAGTAGGGCTTGGGCACGAAGTTCGGGCCGCCATAGCCGGCAAAGGTCGATCGGCCGACAAAAATAGCTGCGCCGCGGACGGCCGGCTGTTGATTATCCGGCGGAGCTGCGCTCCACCCAGGCGCCAGCTTGCGTCGCGTTGGCATCTGGTCGAAGGCACGCTGTTCGTCGATCATCGCAATTGGAAACGCGCCTTGGGAATTGCTCGGCTCCTTGGTCTTCACCAAGGGTTCAAAAACGCCAAATGCAATGTCACGCAGTCCACCAAGAGCCGCATCCCCGCGCCCCTGCTCGGCATCGAATACGCCAGCCCGCAGAAGCTGGTCCAAGGCCGCCTGGGGTGGAACGAAGATACGAACCACCTCGTCCGGCGAGACGCGATCCTTTGCCGGCACATATGGGCGGCCATTCACGATCTTCGGCAGATCCGGCGTTTCGTAGTCGTCAGGCAAGCTCCTCAGGATCGCCGACTCTACATATCCGAAATCCATCTCGTTGATTTTCTCACGCAGAACCGAACCGGGCAGCAGGACCACCGGCGCGCCGATAGGCTCCTGCCTCAGGAAACGCCGCAGGGGTATCTGCCTGTTCTCGCTGGGATCGCGTGGATAGGTGTACGACTGCGTCTTGTCTTCATACAGTTTGGTGGCGTCGGCGACGCTTCTGGATTGACCGCCGAGAAACACCGCGCGCATCCCGAACCGGTAGCTGCGCCCATAACGCAATGGCGGAGCCAACGCGCCAGCCTCGGCCCGGGTGGACGGAAGAGACTGTTTTTGCAGAAAGGACAGCGTGGTCTTGTCGTCGGGCCCAATCTTGGGCGCGGTATTGACGCCCATCGGGGCACCGCTCCACGTGGCGAACGCTTCATCCACGTAGACATCCTTGTCCGAAGCGCCACCGCCCGGCGTGGGGGTGAGCCGCGCCGAAGGACTTACGATCGCCTCGTCCAGGGTAAGGACCCCGGCCGCCTGCCGCTGAAGCACGGTGTCGGCGATCGACCTGTCGATGACGTCGAAATCGTCATTGCCAGCCGCGTCGTCCCTGCGCAATCCATACGTCACGAGCTTGCTGCCCAGCGCGCGCCATACGATTCCAGCGTCGGTTCTGATGCCTGCGTCAAGGCGGCGGCCGATGACGAGATCCTGTGCGAAGAGCTGGATCTCCTGAGTGTCCTTCTCGTCGCTGGTCCGCCGGATCTGCGTGCGAACGTCCTCGGCCCGGCGGCGGTCGATCAGGGTCATTCCAGCAGTTTGAAAACCCCGATCCTGTTGCCCGGAATAGTCGAGCGGGCGCACCAGCGCTTCGGTCGCCTGGCGCACATCAAGCGTCACCACATCATAGCGTGGCAACGTGTCGTCGGCCTGGCAGTCGGCACCCATCAGGAACAATCCCTGGCTCAGTCCGCCGCGCGTGTCGTCAGACTTTGGCCATCCTGCTTCATCGAGAGCCGCCCATGCGCGGCCGACGGATTGCTCCGCGTCCTTCATCTTGACCTTGACCGAAGCCGGGCCGGTCGAGATCCAGCTAGGCAGACCTCTGGTCAGTTCCATCTCTATGTCGAAGGCGAAACCAAAGAACCTTGCCCATGCGGGCGAAGAGACGATTGCCTGATAGCACTGAATCACCAAGTCGCGTTGTTCGTCGGGCTTGTCCGCCGCCGGCGCACGCGCCGCCTGCTGTTCCCAGGTCGCGGCCGTATGACTTGCAAGCGCGGTCTTGCCGGACTTGTCCTCCCTTGAAAGAGCCGTCACATCGGGCTTCTTCAGGACCTGGCAAACAGCGCTTGCCGAATTTGCCCGTTCGTCGCGCAAGGCATCGATTGCGTTCTGCAGTTCGGCGCGCTTTTGTTTGACGACTTCGTCATCAAGGGTTTTACCGGTGGCTTTGTCCTGCTTTGCCTGGTTCTTGGCGTCGTCCACCAATTTGCCCGCGTCGGGATCGCCCAGGCTCGGCGCGCGACTAATATGTGCCGGTTTTCTCTTGACCTTGCCATCGAGGAGATCGATTACGCGCCTTGCCCGTTCAAACTCCAGCAACAGCGCAAGATCGCCGTGTTTTACCGGCAGGACCGTCTTGATGGTCAGCTGTTTTGCCGGATCTATGGCCGGAGCTGAATGCGTCCCCTCGGCGGGCGCCGCTGGGTTCGCTGCCGGCTTGTCGTCCAGCGCGTTTTGAAAACTCCGCGAGGCGAGCGACAAATGGATGGTTTCGAGCAGCTTGTCCCAAAGTTCATCCTTCCCCCGCGGGACGATAGCCTTCCAGGCGTCGTCGAGCTTTTTCTGAAAATCCTCCGATGCTCGGGGCTGCAGTACTAATCCGAAATCCTCGCTGCTTGCCGCCTCGCTGGGCGTGCCGCTGAGGCGAATGGATATCTGGTCACGCCCCTCCTCGTCCTGCGGAACTGACGCGAGAATGCGGTTCCTGATCATCTGGGGCCACTGATCGAATTCGAAACCGTCGTCCGCGCCGACCGGCGTCGCGATCAAAGTCATGCGAAGGCGGCCGCCAACGGTGCCATTCGGCACCAGCCGCAGCACGGGTTTGACCTTTGGCGCGCTCATTGGCTGGTCTCCGGAACGAGCAGAGTTTTGTCGAAATAGGCGAGATATTCGGCAACCGTGGCTGTGCCGAAGGATGTCGTATCCGCGAGGACATTGGGGACCGAGGATTTGCCAGGCGGCACGACTTTCGGGGTGCTTCGCGTGATGATCGATCGATCCACATCGTCCGAAGGCACGTCGTCGCCGAGCGCCGATCCATTGCTGATCGAGTTCGTTCCGCCGCCGCCAAACGCGGCCTGCTTGTGGGTGACGGTCACCGTGAAATCATAGTCGACAATGCCCATCGAGAAGGAGAAGGTGAAGGTCGCTTCGCCCTCCATTTCGCCGCCCGATTTCATTCCCAACCGGACATAGAGCGATGCGTAGAAGCTGAATATCCAGATGCTGGCTTCGCCGCCGACGAAGAACGTGCCGTAGATGTCCGTCAACGTGCGAAACTGGTCGTTGACCTTCACTTTCATCGAACGGATGTAGAAACCACTGGTCAGGCGCCCTTGGGCGACAAGCGGTCCGGTGGAGAAGTCGGCAACACCGCCGAATTCGAACGATGCCTCAAAACCGCGAAAACCTTGAGCATCGGCGTAGATCGCGACAAAACCGCCGCCGCCATAGGGCGGAACCGAGATCAGGAACGGCGCCAGCGTGCGCCCTAGCGCGAAGCGGAAGAGCGCGGCCTCGCCATCAAACGGCAACTCGGCCGCGGCATTCAATAAGACGTTGGAGAAGGCGACGCCGCCCAGCTGGATTGTGCCAAGATTGATGCCATACCCTGCCACGATGCCGGGGCTGCCGCGCATCGCCTCGATGAAGAATCCGCTGCCGTCCTTCGAAGGCGACATATAGGATTGTAGCTTCTTGACGAATTCCAGTTTCTTGCCGATCTGGAAATCGCGGTAATGCACGTCGAAGCGGGGCGATCCGCCCTGTTTGAATTCGAAATCGACTCCGTCGAAGATCAGGGTGACCGCGTCGAAGACACCGCCAAGCAATTGAATGTTGAACGGTCCAATGCGGCCGCTGGCCTTCATGTCCGCCTTGGCCTTCAACAAATCGATGGTGGCGACCATGCCAAGTTCGAAGCGGCTCGGCGTCTTCGGTATGAAGACGCCTCCTGTGAGCTTGGCTATCTTGTCGCCATCGAAATCAAAATTCAGATCATAGCGCAGCGTCCGCTTGACCGGGATCAGCTTCGAGATCAGCTCCTCGACCTGATCGCGCAGCGCCGCAATATCGACCAGGGACGCGAGGTCGCCCCGGGAGATGTCGTCCCAGATCGCCTGGATATTGTCGAAGATGGTCTCTACGGCCGAGCGGCCGCCCGCTATGGAATCGCAAAAGGCCTGCAACTCTGCGCGCAGCTTGGTCATCGGCTCGGTTTTGCCCGCGAGCGCCGCGAGCGCCTTGCTCTCCTCGGTCAGTTTATCGTCACATCCCGGCGCAAGCGGATCGCAGGTGGTGAAAAGTGGCTGGATGAGAAGAGCCTTGCGTAAGGCCGGAAACTTGTCGGCTTTCTCGACAATCGCGTTGCGCGCCAAAAGAACCTGGTGGTAGGCGTCGCTCAATGTAACAAGCAGCGCCGCCACCGGTTGGTTGAGGAGGCCAACAAGGCTCGCTGGCAGTCCCGTGGCGCGATCGACCAGCGCGGCATAGCTGGCTGAAAGCGCTTGAAGCGCCTCCTCGACGTCGTCCGTCCGCGCAATGCTGCCTCGAGCGCTGAGCAGGTCTTTGACCTTGACGGCATTTGGCAGTTCGGCCTCGAGCAGTTGCGCCACGGTTTCGTTGGCTGCCGGCGGCGGAAGTTTCAGCGCCGCGATACTTCCGGCGCTCTTGCCGATCGCCTCGCTCAAGATGGCGATAGATGCGGCCAGTTTTTCACGCTGGGGATCAAGCTGGCGCGGGATCCTCTCGCGGACTTGACGCGCGCAGAACGCAAGCGCCGCCTGACCTTCCGGCAGCGCGGCAGTCGCAACCACGCCGGTCCAGCGGAACATGGTGTCCATAGCAAGCCTGAGGCTCGATGCGGCGGTCACATCCCATGACGACAGCAGCGCCTTGAGATCGTTGGAGAAGGAGGCAACGGCCGCCGCCTGGGCAATGACGTCGAGGTTGTCGGCCAGGAGGTCGAATATCTCCTGCACATTGACGCGTATCCGCCGCAGACCATCCTGGATTTCCTGAGCAAGAATGCGCAGTCGATCCAGAGCCTTGCCCATCGCTTGCGGGGTCACGACCGGAGGGGTTCCCTGGCCTTGCAACAGTTCCGTCAATTCGGCATGAGCGCGTTGAGCCTGACCGACAACCGCTGCGACGTCGCAGAACAGTTCACGATAGATCCGGAGGGCCTTCGCGATGTCTGCGACGGCGTCCTGAAAGACCTTGGTGCCGTTGTCGGCTTTCAGCTTTACATCGGCTTCGGCGAGTCCATCGCCAATATCGAACGTGTCGGCGGCGTTTTTGGCGAGGTCCGTGAGGAAATGCTGTGGCGACAACTGGCCAATCTGCTGCGCAACGCTGGCCGCCTCGTCCTTGTCGTCGACCGGACGATGGGCAATGCAGGATGCAACCACCGGGGCCGGCAGTTGCGGGTTGATCTTGGCATCTGCCGCAATGGTGCCGCTGGCGACGGCCACAAGCCGGCCGAGAATGGTCGTGATCCAGGCCTTGAGTTCGGCCTCCTGGGCCTTGATCTGGGCCTCGATCTCCGCAGAACTGAGTTTGACGTCGACGCCAAGATAATCCCGCCCGATCTGAACCAGCAGTTCGAAGACGCGCGCCGGGTTTTTTGAACCCAAAAGTTCCTGCACAGATGCAATCAACTGCCGCAGCGCGCGAACCCTTGCCACCCATTCGGCCCATTCAGGCGCATCGACGACTTTGTCGCTGATCCATGTGTCTATCTTGTCTTTGGCGACCCGCAGGCGTTCGTGATAGGTCTTTACCGCGTCCGCTACTGCGGCCCGGTCGCCCGACGTGTAGCCGTTGAACAGATTCTTGAACCATTCGGACAAAGACGGGTCGCGCAGTCCGGCCTCGGTCTTTGTGGCAGCAACGATCGCCGCGTCCAGGAATGTGGCCGCTATGGCTTTTAGTGCCGACGCAGGGTCCGTCTTTCCGCTGGCGAGGTCGGCAAGCACTTTTTCGAAGGAAACGTCGACCGTCCTCAGTTCGCCAAGCGTTTTTGTGGCGAGATCGAACATCGCCTCGCCGCTCGCCGATGTTCGGCGCAGCGCCTCGATTTCGTCCCAGGGCAGTTGGTCGAGGAGGTAGGTTTTTAATTCCGCGCTCAGTTGCAGGCCCGCGGCTTTCAGTTTCACAACGAAGTCGGCCGCGGCTCCTTCATAGGCCCTGATCTGCTTTTGTATGTCGGTCGCCACATTGTCGAATTGCGCCCGCGCCGCTTGCTCGATCCGCTCGACCGGATTCGCTGCCAGTCGGGCAAGCTCACGCATGAACTGCCGACCCGCCTCATGCACGGCCGCGAGACGGCCGAGAATAGCGAGAGCATCGGTTTCTCCCATAGCGTCGAGCAGCGCCGTTTCAAGGTTTTTCAGGCCGCGGTCAATCTCTGGGTAAAGCGTGCGAAGCGACGTCGTCTGGAAGCCGGGAAAAACACCCTTCAATTGGTCGATGGCGCTCTGCTGTGCACCGACCTGGCGCCCGTCGAGCTTGGACCACTCCTTGCGCGCCTCGCGCACCAGTTGCAGAAGAGGCGCGAGAACCTCGTTGCGCAGCAGATCGAGGGCGCCGGCCGCGCCCTTCTCGACCTGATCCAACATTTGCGATCCGTAGTCGACGGCTTCCTTGAGGGCCGGCATGGCATCGACGCCGCCGGCCAGTTTCATCAGCTTCATAAGCTGCTGGAATGAAATGACGCCGAGCAGCTTCGCGTCGGCGCTGAAAAAGCTCTCGAACACGGACGTGTTTGGCGCGTTGTCGACGGCAGGCGCGGCGGCAGGGCCGGCGTTCTGCTGAGCTTGTTGAGCCGGTGCGGGCGCGGGCAAGGAAAAGTACTTCGCCACCGACGACAGCGGTTTGCGAATCTCATGGGCGATTGGCGGCTGCGTCGGATCGCTCTGATAGATTGCCTGGCCAGGCTGCGCGCCCAATATACCTTTGGAGCGACTGAGCGCGACTATGTCCATGTTCGGCCGCCCGACACCGCCGGACTGGTTGCCGTTAGGCCCCATACTCATTTTGGGCGGCGTCGCCATATCCACATAGAGGAAAACCTCTGCCGCATTGTCGGCACGCGCCTGGTTGGCCTGCTGTTCGGCACCATCCTGCTTGGCTGCTTTGGACTGCGGTTCCGCGGCTTGCCTGGGTGGAAAACCACCGCGCACATAGCTGCCGTCGAAACGCACCTTCACCCTGCCTATGCCAGCGCCCGACATATTTTCGGCCTGCTCCAGACGGATGTCGGCCGACGACAGGGCTGGGTAGAATGGCGGCTGATCCGCCCCTTCCAGCACGCCGGTGTTTGTCATCAGATCGTTGCGACCCTCCCAGCTGCCGTCGCCGCTGGCCCTGCCGTCAACGCTGAGGACGATGCGGTCGGTGGAAAAGGAGGTATCGCCTTCCTTGACGGACTCTGCAAAGCGAAGGGTTTGCCCGCCGAGCAGGGCCGTACGTCCCTTCTCCTCATCGAGATCTCTGTAGTATCTGAGCAGCGCGTTGAGCGAAGTCTTGTTCTTGGCGGCGATCCGATCCACGAAAATCAGCGGCATCTTGCTCCGCCGGCCGTCGAGAAGAAATTCGAAGCGGAAGCGTGCTTCGTCCGTCATGGCCGTTTGAGGCCAAAACGCCAGGCCCGGCTGATCGTCGAGGAAGATGCGGCCACTCAGGCTGACCTTAGTGGGCGACGTGGTCAGTTCGAGGGTCGGGTCGACGATATCAGGCGTTTCGCGCGTGAGCATTGTCACGTTTTCCGAACACCATTGCCGGCCCTTGTTTGGCTGCCCGACCGCGGGGAACTTCTTCGACGGCGTCGAGACCCGCACGAAGATCCGCTGGCGCAGCACCGCCTTGATGCCGAAGTCCGGATCTTTCGCTCCGTCGCCCTTCATGCGAACGAAGATGCGTTCGGTGATCTTGACCAGCGACGCCTTGTGCCCGATCGGAAACAGATAGCCTGAGTACACCACCGTCGCGAGCACGTCGCGTCCAAGCACGATCAAATGCTGCCAGCGCTCGATCGACAAGCCATCAAACAGAGACCTGCCGTCGTAAGTGACGGCCGGAGCAGGCGGCAGGAAGTTGGTGTCGTGGTTGAGAAAGCCGCCAAGCGCGCTGAGTGACAGCTCGCTCACATCAAGCGGTTTTGGGCGGTAGTATGCCAGATCGGAAGTCGCATCCGTCAGGTGGAAATCATTGCCGGGTTCGAACTGGCCCGACTTTTCGACCAGCTCGCCGGCATCGGTGTCGTTGCTTCCGATCTGTCGCCGGCGGCCAGTGACCGGCAATCCATATGCGGACGACAGAAGCACCAGCTCATGCCGGTCATAAGCGTCGAGCGAGGTGCGGAAGGTATGAAGGTCGGGCTGGTTGTTGTAGAGCGTTCGAATCCTGAAAATCTCGCATATCCGCTCGAACATGCTCGGCGTCCTGTTGCGGCCGAGCAGTTCTTCGAACTTCGGATCCGGACAGACGCTTTCATTCGTTGGCGGCGGCTCCGGTGTTGCCGCCAGCGCCGTGGGGTCGGTGGGCGTGTTCGCCTTGATCAGCGTGCCGACCACAAGCGGCGACAGCCGGACGCCGTCGACCTGCTCGCGCCGTAGTATCCAGGGCGCCCATGGGCCGCGCGGCGGAGCTCCCGCGACCCTTGGAACGCCGGCCTCGCTCGACCTGACCACTCCGACGGCCTCGGGTCGCATGTCGGGCGACCATACAGCTCTCAGACCAGGCTCGGCATCTCCAGTAATTAGACGGGCGGTCCAGAGCGGTTCGTAGGCCTCATAGTCGCGCTCGTCATCCGGCAGGACGGGATCGGTGTCGAAGACATCGGCTTCCCCGCCTTCGGTCCGGGAGCGGCTGACCTTTCGCGGCGATTGCCAGATCGCGTTTTGGGCCGTCGACAAAATTAGCCGCGACGGTATCTCGATCTGTGTCTCCAGTCCGTGCGGACGCGTGGCAAGGCTCGCGCGAACCTGCCCGAGATGCATCTCCGATGACTTGGCCCCCCGGTCGAAGCCCTGCTGAACAAGAATAGCCTGGTCGTCCACGCTGGCAACTCGGCCCGCAACGGGAGGCAAGACGCCAGAGGCCAGTGGCTCGTAGAGCTTGCTCGCCCGCTGCGTCACATACGGCTCATGACGCGACCAGTCGGTCAGCGCCGCGAAGGTGAACGGCATGGCGCCGAAGCGCTGCACGCCCGGACCGGGCGCATTCGGATTGTCCGTTGGATAGGCGGGCAGGCCGTTGACTTCCCCTGAATCCCCAGGCGCTGCCTCGAAATTGACGCTGAAAGCGAGAAGGCTGCGCCCGGAAAGCCTGGCCATGGCCAGCCGGTCATAAGGTTCGCTGCCAGATATCTGTTTGTAGAACCGCTGGGTGAAATCCGCCTCCAGCTTAGGAGGAGGCAGGACGTCCTCACCCGGAACAGGCTTCCTCAACCGGTTCACGTATTCGGTCTGACCGAGCATTTTCTCAGGTGTCGCCTGGTCGGGAGTTGCGCCGGCCGGTATGGCGATCTCGATGACGTAGGCGCGAAACGCATCGCGCCACAATTTGTATAGCGGATAGACTTTTTCGGCATCGGCTTCCGCCTGCAGCAGGGTCTCCATGCGCCAGCTCGTGATGCCCGCAGGCTGGACGTCGCTGGCCCTTGCGAGCATGCCCGCGACTATTTTCTGCAGCGATTCTTCCAGCTGAGTGGTCTGCCAGTCGCGAGCGACCTTGATGGCCTTCAGCCCCATCGCATACGGGCCGAAATACTCACGCTCGTCGGCGGGCAAGGTCGCATCGTTGAACAGGACATCGCGCAGGGCGGCGAACGGCTTCGCATCTTCTGTCCCTGACAGCTTGGCCTCGAGAGCCACCTTTTTGATGCCGATTCTTTTACGCTCTGTGGTTCGCTTGGCTTCGTCCGGTTCCAGCCTCAGCTTGTGCAGGAAGGTTTCGAGAGTGCCCTCGTCTTTCGGCCAATCCGTGTCCGGGAGCGGTCCCGGGCTCTGACGGAAGAACGCTTCCTCCATCACGTGCTGCGGCGGGAACTCGACAGCCAGGATCGGCCTTGTATCGTGCTTTTCGACGTTCCGATCACGCTTGGCGCCGCCGATCAGATCTGGACCTTGAACATAGGTCTGGCGGGGAGCGGAATCCGACGGACGCAGTGCGCTCTCGATCCCGCGCGGCTCCCCATTCATGTCCCAACCGACCGAGAATCCGAGGACGAAGTCGGCAAAGCGAAATCTGACGTCGACCAGATCGTGATCACGGCGCGCGCAAAGCGTCGAGCCGCCAAGATCAAGCCACGCAAATTCGCCTGGCACCGTCAGTTCGCCGACCCAAAGATGACCGTCAGGGGTGTTCCAGGCAACCTCGGGGAGAACGAGGCCGGGTAGCTTGCCGCCGTCGCTGTAATTGAATCTGAAATGGCTGCCTGCGACGGCAAGGGTGCTGTCACGCGTATCCGGCAATGCGGCGTCCAGACTGTACAGGGCGACGTCGGCATAGAGCCTGCGCAGGATGTCTGACCCCTCCCCACTTGCTTTGCTGAGGCCAGACCCGCCAGGGCGATCAACGAGCAGGAAGAATGTCCGCTCCGATACGCCGGCACGGTCGCCGATCGCCGCCGCCGATACCGCGTCGAACTTGCGCAAGGCCTTGAGTGCCTCGCTTGCCGTCTCGTCAGGCTGGTTGATAAGGGCTGCCGTATCGACGGGCAGCGCTGCAACATCCATCCGGCCGATCGTCGTGGCGACGCGGACCAGCTCTGCCAGAGGGGGAGCGGCTTTCGGCTCCTCGCCGGAAGGCCTGGCTTCCTCGCTGGCGGGTGTTGCCGTGCGCTTGCCGCCGGCGTCGGCGACCACGACATCGCGCCATTGATCCCTTGCGCTACCGGTCACGATTCGCGTGAAGGTTACATCGTCGAGCGGAACGCCGACGCAGAGCGGGCCGACCTTTTCTGCACCGCCCCGCAGATAGCAATCGAGGACGGCAGACGGTGTCGAGAAAAGCGCGATGACCGAGGCGGAGTCCACTCCCCCCTCACTCACCACCCTCGACACCGGATCTAGTTGGCCGACAAAGAAATCGCCAGCGGCCGTGAAGCTCTGTTCCTGAGAGCCATTGGGCGTAATCGAGACCGAAGGCGCCTCACCATTTGCGGTCAATCGGAATGCCGAGGTCCACCGGGCCGGACAATGTGCGGTAAGGCGCCGCCCCGCCGCAGCGACGCCTTCACCGACCCGCTGCTCCCACCGGAACGTTAGGAACGGCAACTCCTCATTTCCACCGTGCGCGTCGGGCCCTTCTACGCATCCGTCAAATGCCGTGATCGCGCGATCGTCCGCGTTGATCGATTGCAGAATCCAGTCGAGGTTGGCATTCAAGCCAACCTTCATGTCGCCACTGACCGAAACCTGTCCGTCGAACATAGGCCCCAAGGCAGATTCAATTCGACCCTTCGACAGGATTTCGGCCAGGATCGATTTGTCTCGATCAGCAATGAACGAATGCAGCGGCTTGCGGTTGGCATTCTCTGTATGGACGACCGGGTTCCCGGTCGCGCTCGACCACACATTTGTTTCGATGCCGACACTCCAGTGTTCGGTTCCGATGCGCTCGAACACAAAGGTAACTTCGAGTTGCTGGCCCCGCGCGTCTTGGACATGCCGGCCCCATGACGCTTCTCGGACCGTCAGCAGTCGGCGAAGCACGCCGTCATCAGTTTTCAATGCCTGGGTGCGCGTGTCCCACTGCGCGTACTCGCGCGGATCGAGATCGAACCATGCTTTCGGACCAAACGCCGTCGCGTCCAGGGTCCAGTCATCGTACCTTGAAATCGGGGAATCCTTCGGGGGCACACGTCGTACCACAACGCTGCCTTCATCCTGAGACAGGATGAACAGCAGATCAGCGCTGGAATCTGCCTCAGAGTCCTGGGCAATCGCAGCAAGATTGCTGGTGGCGGCGACGATGGGGGCTGACATGGCGCCCCCCAGAAAACCCCGACGGGTGATCCCGAGTCTTCGTTTGCGGCCCCCTTCCCGACCCGATCGTTCGCCCCCGTCCATCGTGCCCTCTCAGATCCACCCCAGCTTGACGATAGCGGCTCTGTCGATCTGCGACGCGTGAAATAAACGTGAAAAACCATCCCGACAGAGCCGATGACCTTCGAAAGGCAGCATTTGTATGCACCAGGCATTATTCAGGCCAAAAAGAGGCCCAAACGCTCGATCAATGAACAACATATCGTGCAATTATTACAGAAGTCATGAACATCATATTCGTCTAGCGGTGCTCTGGATTTGCTTTAATCTTAATTATCGTTGGGCACTACTTCTATCATATTGATATTTGTATTACCATCACAAGTGCTGCGGAGGCATATGCTCGCGCGTCTAATCCTATGGAAACTTCGATTATTTACCTGTATTGTCCAGTCGGGATCGGAGGCTTGGGTATGCTCACATTGCGGGCAATGGGGAGATTTGCGCTTCTGGATGGCGACGGTGTTGATTATAGCCCGCGATCGCTCAAGGCACGCGGGGTCATCGCGCTGTTGGCCCTCTCGCCGGGATTTTCTCGAAGCAGGACATGGTTGCAGGAAAAGCTTTGGAGCGACCGTGGCCATGAGCAGGCAGCGGCCAGCCTGCGCCAGGCCCTCCGCGATATCCGCCGGCACCTTGGATCCAACTGCGACGCCCTCGACGGTGACCGGGCATCCGTTTCGCTGAATGCTTCTATGTTGCGCGTTTCGTTCGAACCTCCATCGCCCGCGGGCCGGGCTCGCGCGGAATCGGAATTGTTCGAGGATCTCAGCGTTCTCGACCGTCGATTCAAGGATTGGATCGAACGCCAGCGAGCGGCGGCAGGCAACTTGAATTGCAGCCACGACAACAGTCGCCTGGCAATGCATCGACAATATGCCAAGCCTCGCCCCAGGATCGTACATTTCAGGGCAAATGTCGGTACAAGCGAGTATGGCGATCAGATTGCCCGCCGGCTCTTCACTCTGGCATCGACCGCGGTCGGTTCAGATGCCGACGTCAAATTCACCTACAGCACCGATCTGACCAACAACCATGACATTGACCCTGTGGATCAGATTGTTGCCGTTCGGATCGCCGTCAATGTCCCGATCGTCTGGATTTCGGTGACAATTGCCGATCCCGGCACTGGTTGCGTGTCCTGGACCGACGAGATCCAATGGGATGAACGCGTAGCCCCGACCGTTCCGCGCTTGGACACGCTCGCCTTTCGAACAGCGTGGATGGCGCTCGATGCATTGATGCGCGGTGGCGTTCACGACCACGAGCCAACGACGGCGCTCAGGCTGTTCCGCAGCGCCCAAATCCTGACCATGACCTTGGACAAGGATAACCTGGCGATTGCTGATCAGCAGTGCGACACCGCCTTTCAGATCGTACAGCGCGGGAGCTATCTCGCGTGGCGGTCCTTTATCCGCCAGATAAGCCACTTCCAGCATATGAGCTGTGAGTTTTTGCCCCGGCAGCCACAAGGCGGATTCGCGGCCGCTGCCCTTGGCCAGTTCCCTCAAGACTCGCTGGCCCTGTGTATGGGTGCGCATGCCGAATATCTATTCGGTGGTGGCATCCGGCCGGCGTTTCGAATGGCCGAATTGTCTACCCGAGGCAATCCGCTCAATCCCTTGGCCTGGGCGGCGCTTGCCAACCTTCAGACAGCGACCTCCGACCACCGAGGCGCCTATCGTTCAGCACGTCGAGCTGCCGATCTGAGCGCTGGAACGTCCGTTGGATATTTTTTCGAGTTTTATTGTTGCATCGCGGCGGCCGGGCTCGGCGACTACCAATTGGCAACGGAGCATGCACAAACTTCAACTCGGCTCGCTCCGCGTTTTGCCGCTCCGCGACGCTATTTGGTGGCACTAAAGGCGGCCGCTAATGACGGTAAAGGCTTTCGCTCGGCTTTGCGGAGCCTGCAGGCGATCGAGCCCTTCTTCGAGGCCAAATTGCTACTCGACAGCAATTATCCCATTAACACGATGCGGCGAATTGCATTGATGAGCAGCGTTGAACGACGTTTGCGTTGCGACTTGCCCAGCCTATTGGAGCATTGACATGCGCGCCACTGCTATTGCTGCTCTCGCCGCTATCCTGTTCATACTCCCGCTGACAGCCACGAAAGCCGACGCGCGATGCAGGAGTTTCTCGCAAAGCACCATGTACGACGCCGGCGTTTCGCCGATTGCCTCGTGGCGTACTGACTATCCCTCGACTGCAACGTCCGCACCACCGCCTTGGCACGACGTCCCGTTTGCCACAGAGCCGGCACGTTACATGAATGCCGTGCTGAGCACCGTGCGTCCATACTTCCGTTACGAGGACAATGCGCTGACCTCTACTGGAAGCGAACCTTGGTGGATGTCGGAATGGATGGACTACGACAAGCTAGGTCGCGAGTCGCTGATGGGCCTTACCAAGGAGTTGGCCCCACTCAAACGGCAGCTTTCAATGAAATCGGAAGCCGGCTCGCAAGTGTGGGCAGTCAACTTTTACAACGAACCAGGCGCTGTAGCTCTTCATCAGGTGTTCGCCGATCCATGCTTACCGGTGGTTCCGCAAAAACTTATGTTCCTGGAGGGCTCTGTCGCGATCAAGTTTCTCTTCACTGACGCCAATCTCGGCAAGTTCTCCGGCCAGATTGACTACCTGAACGAAGGGCCCATCTACCACGCGCACATTGACCGCGAAGGGACTGGGTGGCCTGCCGATACCACTGGCCGCGTGACACGAGACGTCAACTTGCTGCAGCTCGACATCAGCGTGCGCGACAGCAATGCCAGTGAGACCGGATGGGTCTTCGGGACTTTCGTGTGGATGGGGCCGAAGAAAGGCGATGGGCTGTTCGACAATCTGATGCCGGCGGTGCTGATTTGGGCGAACGACAAGGACGTGACAACCAAAGCGATCAAGGAAAGCTGGATCAACCCCTCTGTCGCCTCCACACTGTCCGGTTGGGCCGAACGCCCGTTCCTTGGCTTCCTCGGACGTGGCAACGGGCCGGCCGACAACCGCAACTCGTCCTGCATCTCCTGCCATGCGGCGGCCAGGCTGCCGCTTGCCTCCGTAGGTATTGCTAGGCCAGGCAAGAATCCGGTCGATTTGAACGATGCCGCGGCTGTCAGTGCGCATGTCAAACTCTGGTTCCAGAATATCAAACCGGGCGAAGTCTTTGAGCCAAACGATCCTCCTGCCGTTGCCGCACTGGATTATTCACTGCAGATACGGGCAGCGATTGAACGCCTCTGCCAAGCCTGCGAGGATGGCGCGATGCAGGGCAAGACGCCTGACGTCTGCGTCAAGGCCGATTACTATGCCGGACCGCAATGCGTTCAGCAGGGCGCCAAAAAGGTGCTGGAGGCACAGCGCACGCGAAACGACCTGTCTTTACCGCGCGAGTAACCCGAGGAGAACATGCATACGGCTTCACCGTCTCATGGCGAAGCCATGGATGCCGACTGGCTTTGATCGGACATCTGGTGTTCGCTGCCGATCGGGTGACCATGTGCGGTCAGGCCGCCCCCAGCCTTCAACCGCGCCTGCATAGAAGAGGCGACGGGCATTCGCGATCAATAAGCCCTGGCTTCGGCTCAAGATCACAGGGCTTTGGTTTCCGCGGCGCGATACCGCCCATAGCCGATCTTCACAAGCAAACCCTCTTTGCACATCCGGGACAGATAACACCGGGGTATTCCCGCGCTCGCCAGGTCACAGGTCCGCACTTCACCGCTCTTCCGAGCGAGAGCAACAGCTCGGTCGCGAAGTGACGGTATGGGACCCCCGGCAAGGCGAAGTGCTTCGGCGCGGTCTCGGTCGCGTTTTCGCTTCTTGGGTTCTTGCTGCGCATCTTGGCGAAGGGCTATGGAGAATTCGTAATTCGCGGCTTCGCCGATCCCGGCGACCCGGGATGTTTGCGCTGGGTTCAATCGCAAGGCAGAACCATTCTCGCCAAATTAGGACACGAGCTCCAGGCGAGGCGCATGTGACGGTGTACCGATACTGAGCAGCAATGCGCGGGCCGACCGCTTCGGCGAAGTGGTAATGCCCCATCTCGCCGACGCGCTTTCGCTGGCCCGCTGGCTGACCGGCAATGCCACCGACGCCGAGGATGTCGTGCAGGACGCCTGCATGAAGGCACACGCCAACATCGCAAGCTATGCCGGCGGCAATGCACGTGCCTGGCTTCTCACCATCGTTCGCAACTCGTGCTACACATGGCTGTCGCGCAATCGACCGCGCAGCATCGTCTCGGTGGGCGACCTCGGTGATCTCGACGAGGTGAGCGCCGCTCACGCAGTCGATCTGACTGAGAGCGAAAGCCCGGAGGCGAGCCTGATCGCCAAGGCAGACGTGGCGGCCCTGGAGGCGGCGATCGCCGCTCTGCCGCAACCCTTTCGAGAAACGCTCGCGACGCCAAGCGGTCGGCAAGTGCTACGATATCCTTCAGCACCGCCTCCCTGCGGCGATGCGATACGATGTCGCGGGCCGCCTCGTCCGCGAGCACCTTGGCAGGCGCTTTCTTTTCGCGCGATATTGCCATCGTTTTCCTTTCCATTCGAGGGGGCTCAGCGTGTGAGGTGCAAAGCGGGAGGGTCGGGATGCAGATTTTCGATCACATCGAGGCGCTGCTGGATGCGGGTGAAGCCTCGACGGCACTTAAGGAAGTGCGGGCGCTGGTGCATCAATTTGGGCCCGGGTCCAATGTCTTGGCGGGCGCGGTCGGTGACCTCATTATTGACCTGTCGACGCTATCATTCGTCGCCGATGCTTACGGAGGCCGCATCGCAGAGGCGGCGCGCATCTTGGCCCGAAAAAGACTATTGAAAATCAAGTTGCTCGCACCTCGTCAAAGCGTTGGAGTGGCCAGCTAGAGATTGGTGGTCGCTACGAAAAACGTGTAGACCTGCTCGGTGCTCCGACGCATCGAAACCTCTCGCCATCATCGGTTCCGTACGGACGAAAGAGCCGCCTGACCCTGCGACCAGATGAAAGCTTGGACTTGCGGCAGACCGCAAGCAGTTGGAGCTTGAATTGCCGACACACTCTCAGGAACCGTTGCCGGGATCGCACTCCATTGGTCGTCGGCCCAGATCCGGCGCGCCTCGCTTAAGGTGCCGGTCGAATATGGCCAGCTTCTCTTCGTAGCCGAGCCGCACTCTGGACCTGCAGCTATCGCATTTGAAACCGGCAATCGTTTTCAGCCAGGATCCCCTTCTCACCATAGGGCGTGAACAGGAGGGGCATTGGAATTCTAAAGGTACGTCGCGCAGTTCATTTGATAGAGGCACTGTGCATGTTCTCCTCAGCGGCACGGCCACTGCAACAAAGTAGAAGGAGAAATGTTTCCGGCTTCGGCCATTTGCGCGAAAGAATCGGACCTAAGTCTAAATGGTGAGCGGCCTGAAACCCATTCGCCTTGCTATCGGCCTTTGCGTCGGAAATTGAAATAGCGAGGGTGATCGAAGGCGGCCCCGGGCGTGAGGCTGGCAAGTGGGGCCAAGACGGCGGCGGTAAAGCGGAGCCTGTGGCGATCAAATAACCGGTTCGCCCAGAATCTCGTTCACCCAGCTCATAGTTCTCAGCCCGTATGCCATTCCGGCGCAGTCGGCAAACCAGTCGAAGACACTCATGTCACGCCCTGTGACGCATTGAAGGATTTCGATCGCTGCGCCCGTTAAAGCAAGTAGAACCGCCAGCCGGACCACCTGTTGGGGCCAGCCGAGGCTACCCAAAGCCGACAAGGTGGCGAACGCGGCGGCGTGGTTGAGCTTGTCGTGATGAGACGTAAAGGCCAATCCGAGGGCGTGCAGCAAGTGGTCTGGCAATAGCGCGAGCAACAGGACGACCGCCAACGTGGAGAGAAAGGCAGCCCTTGCCATGCTCTGATAAAAGCTCGACTGCGGCAATCTATCCGCAGCACTCCCGGTTCCTAGTTCTCGCTTCCGATACTGGTGCACTAGGCAGAGCTCCAACCTGCATCTGAGCTACGAGCGCGAACAACTGGCATGCTTAACAGGCCTCCTGATGTCATCAGGAAGTTCCATGAAACAGCCTATGTCACTCTGGATGGTTCCATAGGGCGCTGCGAATGTCGCCCTCCATTGTGATGAGGCCGAGGGTTTCCTGCCGAAAAGGCGCGGCGGAATAGGCGAGCCATTGGTACCGCTTGCGCCCAGGTGCGATGCGTATCGTGCTGGGCGGGAGCGGAACTCTTCCAGCCTTGGCCCGGCTGTGCAGCCGGGCCGACGCCCTTCTGAATTCAATTATCGCCGGCGTCGCGGCTAACAGACGAAACCGCTGTTTAGTCTGGTCATCCCTGCCTTGGTGATCTCGCCTTTACAGATTCCAATCCTGGACGCTAAGCCAGCAGCGGCCACTCGCTGCTGTCCAATCAACAAGCCCCAAACATCAGGTCGCGGTTATATACAAAAAAGCCGGCCACCTTTCGGCAGCCGGCCAGTGCAAACAAGGAAGGGAACGTTGCACTGATGGGGCAGTGCACCGTCCGAAGCGTTTCCAGGCGACAATGTTCCACCGATCAGAGAACAAAGAAGGCTTCACCGCCAGCGCACATTCCCCTTAGCCGCGCTGTATTGCCATCGGCTAGTCTCTAAAGGCCTTTAACCAGCCACGGATTGGTGTCGTATCCGAGGCGCGGCTTTTCCGGCGTTCCATCGGCCGGCAATTTGGCGGTTCCGGTCGGCCTGCAGTCCAGCTCGAGCACCTGCTTCTTGGCCGAGTGCTTCGTAGAGCAAAGGTCCGTGGCGTGACTCACCACCACCTTCTTCTCCTTGGCAACAGCGACACCAGTCCCAGCGATCACGATCGCCGCGCAAAACACAGCTAATCTCATCATACTCCCCACCGTTGCTCCTCCCCAAAAACGCTGAGCATGACGTTACGGCACATTTAAATTAGCGCAAGCGAATATTAGCTGCCTAGTCCCTTCACATCGGCTCTGGTCGCCTCCCCCTTGCTGCCGGCGCCTTGCGATACCGGCAGCGCGATATGGTAGGATGGGCGCATGCCTGCTCATGATCGGAGGGCCGATGTACATGACTTGACCTACATCGCAGAGGGCTGCAACCGTCAAGTTTCCCAAGTCGTCGTGGCGATGAACGATTGCGTCGAGGATCGCTAGGTTCCGCTAGTCTAGCCCTACGCGATCACACCATAACCACGTGATGACAAATCAGCCATGTGTGTGGCGCGGCGGGCCTGTTCCGCTTGTGGCCGGCGCCTACCCACCCGGGTTCCCCAACCATGGCGTCGGCCATTTTCGTTCTCTCAGCTATTATAGGCCTTTGCTATCGGCCTATGTGTTGGCCTTGGATGGCGAGATCGCGGTTAGATCGCCTCGTTCGTTTGGATGTTTCGCTGGCGTTGGCAGGAGGCGCATATGTTCGCCAGCCGGCGGATACCACACCGCCCCACCGGTCAGGCCCAGCGCGTCCGCTGCAAAGTCCCCGCAGACCGCTGCTGGGCCGCTGGCGGGCAGCGGCTACTTGCTGACGATCCAATCCACCAAGCCAGTTTCGATCAGCTCGCACCCAGTGAAATCGCGCACCAGGGCCTTGGCTAAATCGCGCCATTGACACTCAGGCGTACCCGTTTCCCCTACTAGGGCTCGGAATGCAGAGCGGAGAACGTCGGCTTGAAATGCGGAGACGGCAACAGTAGACGGGTCGCCATCTTCCCAGCCTAGCGCCACGTCATGACGACGTTGACCAAGGCGCTTCAGAAGCTCGCGTGAGGCTCGGATGGCCCTGCGCGATTGATCCATGTCCCGGCGAAATGTGGCGGGTTCCGCCATGGACTTCTGGCGCATCAGCAAGGTGGCCGTAGTGGCCGCTCGAGCGATATCTATGGGCGTTGCAACCATCGCAGCCTCCCAGAAAAGGCAATGGCAAACGACACATTAATAAGCTCGCCGAAACTCTCTCCGCAATGAAAAGAGTTGTACGAATTTTACCAACCCGCACCCTTTCAGTGATGCCGGGCCGCTGCTGTCCTCGCTCTTGTTCTGTCATCGTAATGAAGGACGACATCTCCGAGCACCCGTAGCACACCTGTTGCATGGAAAAAGCTGTAGGCGTTTATAGGTGCCCGGGCACTCCGCCATTTGTTTGCGTTGTGGAGCGGGACAAAGCAGGCTTCCTCACTCAGGCCGCCTACCGTGAAGCGGGGCACAAGCCCGACTTCGACGCATTGCCTTGGGAAGCTGAATACAGGGCCGCCAACTCAACCAAGCGGGCCGTATCCTAGCTGGCAACCAGGGGCACCGTGACGGTCGTGGCGTAATTTATCGGATACTGGTCGAAATACGGGAAAGCGATGACGAAGGCATAGCTGGCGGTCAGATGCGCCATCTTGAAACCGCCGCTGGCAGGGTCGGTCGCGATCGTCACAATGACGTTCTTCAGACCCAGGTTCACCAATTTCTGCGTGGCGATAGCCTGGATGTCGCTCTGCGAAAGCGTGTTGTTCAGCTGCAGCGCCCGAGAAGAGGTTTCCAGTGTATAGCGGACGGTCGACACGGCATTCATGGCCCAGCCGAAGGCGAAGATTCCGAACAAAAGCATCACCAGGAAAGGCGCGATCAAGGCGAATTCCAGCCCGGCTGCGCCGGAGCAGTCACGGCGCCACCTGGATCCGATCCTTTCAGCGGACACGGATCACCTGCTGATGACTGATCGCGCGCGGGTCCGGGAAGACACCGAAGTTAAACGGGGGCACCCAGGTGCCCGTCGCCGTTATCTGGACGAAGACGGTCGGCAGCTTCGTTCCGCCGCAAATGGTGGTCGCATCCACGACCGTGGCGCCGCACAAATAGGAGCGGACCAGTACGACCGCGGCGTCCTCGGGCTTGTCGTTCCAGCTCGAAAGCGCGACCGCCTGCGTTCCGGTGTCATTGGACGCGCCGGCCATTACGAGATTGGCCGCGGTTTTAACGCCCGCGCGCATCTGCAGGTAACTCGTTACGTAGGACCAGCCGTCGGCGATGCCGAGGCAGACGAGGCACAGGATGGGCAGCAACATGGAAAACTCGACGGCAGCTATCCCGGATTTGTCCAGGACAATGCGCAAGGTCCGCCCACCCATCCCGCTACTCGACGAGCTGAACGGATTGCGTCGCCGGAATGTTCTTCATCCCGAGGCTGGTGCAGTCCTGCTTGATGGTCGTACTGCCGGACCACTGGATGGTGTCGGCGACGACCTGAGTGCAGCCACCGTTCCCCGAGAAGTTGCCAAGATAGTTGACCTGCTGCCTGGGAAAATAGATGGCGCCGGTCAAAAGCGAGTCCGCTGTGCCATTGAAGGTGCTCTGCGCCGCAGTCCCGGTCCTGTCGCCATAGAACAGCACGCCGGAATAGGCTCCGGAGGTAGGCGCGCTCAGCGTCACCTTGGCGTTGCCGTTCATGCTGACAGTGTTGCTGCCTGCCATGAAGATGGTTACCCCGCTGCCCGCGACGACCGCGTTGGCGTTGACCTTCATACCGCCCTGCACGACGTAGACGCCGGGCTGCAGGGTGACGTTGCCGCTGAGGCTCATGCCGCTACAGTAGGTGCCAGGCTGGAGTGTTTGCGACGTCTTGTTGCCGTTGACAGACTTGCACGGGTTCCCGGCCGTCGGCGCCGCCAAGCTGGAGAAAGGATCGGCTGCCGGCAAGGCTTGGGTGATGTTGGACTTGCAGACCGTGGTCGCCGGATTGTTCAGCACCATGCCGCCGACCGTGATCAGGCAGTCGGCCTTGAGCACCGCCGAGCCCTGCGTCTTTATGGCGTCCGAGGCAATCGAGTCCGACATGACCGAACAGCCGGTGAGGTTGACGGTGGTGTTGCCGGAAAAGAGCGCAGCCTGGGAGGCCGACTGACTAAGCGCCAGCACGCAAGCCTTGGAGGCGTCATTGATCAGCGCCACCGCCCTTGCCTGTTCGGCAACGGGCGCCTGGTTGAAAATCGCCGTGAAGTAGCGATCGAGGTTCTGCTTGACGATGACCTCCACTGCCTTCTTCGCGGTGTTCGGGCCGGACAATGGCGGCGTGTTGACCTGGATCGTGCCCGGCGTGGCAAAATTGTTCGAGGTCGCGGACTGCGTGGCGGCGGCGATGATGGTCGGGTTATCGGAACCCGCGACTTTCTCGAGCGCGCCGGCATAGGCCGCGGCATCGGCAACGGCCTGCAGCTTAAGGCTGCTGTAATACCAGAAGGATGTCTCCACACCGAGGCCGGCGCCGCCGACCACGACCGGCAAGGTGAAGGCAACGATGACGGCAACGTTACCGTTCGTGAGGCGCCTTAGGCGGCCCAAAGCAAACCAGATCCGGGTGAACGCGTTGGATGCCATATGTATTAGGAACCACGAATAGATAAACGAATGTGTAAAAAACCCGTTCCGATTCGATGAAGTCCGACCTGCCAGACGAAGTAGATGTGCTGCAATTCCTCCTCGCCTCGCATGTGCTTCACGCGGCGTCATCATTACGGCCAACGGAGGCGCATTGCTGACCGGCAGCTTTGGGGCCGCAACCTGACCGTCCGTGATTGAGAGCCACATGGCTGCGCGGCTGTTCCGCCATTGAGCCTCGACAGGAGTCCTAGATCCACACACGCATATCTTGGGTCGATCGCGCTTCGCGCAAGGCGCCAAATTGCCAGGTCGTGAGTTCGGACAGCGGAAGCATTCTCCTCATGGGTGTGGTTTGTGAAGCACAAGATTTCACGATCACCACCAAGTTCGGGATGACAGCTTCGTGTTGATCCCGATGATCGGCAGCGTCTGCGGTGAAGTCTCCGTTTAGCGGCTTACCCGGATAGACGGCAATGCAGGAGATCGGCAGTCTCCTGTTCAAGCATATCCATGGGCCATCACCGTCGCGGCCCTGAGGTTACCCAGCCGCAGGAGGGTCCTAAAGCCGCACAATCTTGTCGAGATGTAGCCGTATCCGCTGGCCTTCAGCGAAGGACAGCGCAAACGATTCCAGGCCGAATGAGCGTGTAATTTCCTGGTCGGTCTCTATGATGCGCACGACCCATTCGCCACTGGCTCCGACCACCTCCACGCGAGGCAACGCCTTGCGGATTGGCACCACGTTGCTCATCACATCCTCCCTACGAAAAGCAATGGCAAGTCGATTTAAGACCCTGGTAGTCGGTAGTTCAATAACAAATCCTTGTGCGGATCGGACGAACCACCCTGGATGGGCAGTACGAATGCGGGCGAATCACACCTCAGTCAGGCGAACCCTCCCGGGAACCTTCCGTGAGATAGCCTCTGCTTTGGGTCGTTGGCATTCAGGATGGCCGCCAGCTCTTCGGCATACTCCATGTCGGGAAGGTCGACAGATGGGTGGCCCGCTACAATAGCCGGCAGCCCGGTGAACACGTCGAATACCGTCCACGTCCCATCCGGTTCCCGCCTTACCCCGTACCGCAGAGTTGCCATGAGAGGACGCTAATGGAGGCCGCGAATATATGGTACAAAAAATGCGAGCGGGCGATCGGGCAACAGGCACGCCTTTCCGGAACTGTTGTCGCTGCGACGGGTTCGGTCGGGCATGACCAGAATAGCCGACCTCGGACCGCCCATCCCCGGCAAGCCACATGACCTGACTGGGAAGAGCATTTCTATGCGCGCCCCATTTGCGCGCAAAAGGTAGACCGTCGCGACTTCCGCCAGGTGATGTGGCACGAGCAACCGGACCACCAGCCGCTGGAATTCGACGCCTAAGAGCGCAGCACAACCCAACTGGTCATCGCTATCGAAGCAGCGTTTGCGGGGCGGCCGCTTCTAGGCGCATGGTGGCTAGATGACCCGAATACGGGTGGGATCGGATGGCGCCACGATTTATGCGAAACCACTGTCCTGGCCGACCGAACCGGCGGCTGGCTGGTCCGGGCCGGAATGAACCGGGGCAATGCCCGGCTCAACGGCTACGCTCTCGATCAAGTGCAACTGGTCCCGGAAGATCGCGCCGTGGAGGTCGGTTTCGGCGGCGCAGTTTTACTGCCGCAATTTCGCCGTGAGGCAGCATTCGTTTGCGGGGTTGACCGCTCGCAGATGTCGTGAACGCTGCCTGCCGCCGGTTCGCCGATGCAGTGCGCGCCGGACGAGCCGAGTTCCGAGTCGGGCTAGTCGAGGACTTGCCCTTGCCGGATAGCACATTCGACAAGGCTCTCAGCGTCCACACAGTGTACTTCTGGCAAAGCCTTAGAGCTGGATCCGCAGAGCTCGCTCGCGTCCTCAAACCAGGCGGTCGCGTCGTGCTTGGCTTCCTTCCGAAGGCGCATATGGACAGGATGAACATGCCGGCCGACATTTTTACACCTCGCGAGCCGGATGAGGTCATTGCTGCCTTGCGAGATGCAGGGCTCAGCGACCCTGAAGTGCGGAGACCGAGCACGGAAACCGCATGGCTCGTTGTGACAGGCACGCGAAGATAAGTTTCGGCGCCTGGAAGCGGAAAAGCCCGCCGCCGAAGCCAACTGGCTTTGTTGCAGGGGTTTGCCTAGGCTCCTCTGGGTTCAACACTGGGTGCCAATTGCGCCGTCACTGCGCTGAGACGCCCACGTTTGGTCAGTACTGGCTTGCTGTATTCTTTCTTCACTGCAGTCCCTCTCTAGCGAATTTCGGCAAAGCGCCTTGGGCCTAAAGGTTCTCACTCATCGGTGCAGGTTGATGGCGTGCACACAGCCGTTACGGCCGAGAGCTTCTCGCGCTTCTTAGGTCCGGCTTCTGATAAGGCTTCTTCATGCAGGGTTCCCCACGTTTGTCCCTCAATGCGAAAATGCGGTGCGCCGACCACGATTGTCAACCGGAAACACTGAAGTAGCGGCCGAGCGACGCCAGGGGCCGGCACGCGCGGTCAGGGCGGCGTGCGCAGCGTGGATGCTGAAATTGCCTGGCCGGTTGCCATGGCCTGCTAACGAGCGCACACTGCTGCGGTCGCCTCGAAAAATCAAAAACAAACAGGCACGAGGCGCTTGGGAGCGATCATCAGGCTTTCGCCCGACCAGGGAGAAGGCCCATGCCCACACAGGCACAGAGCCGGCTCATGTATTTTATGGGCCAACTCGTTCACAACGAGAGCATCGTTTCCAAGCAGGATATTATCGTCGGCTTACTGGATCACGAAGGCAGTCCGACGGCCGACGCCGACGAATTGCTGGCGAACTTGCATCGATCACTGCAACAGGCCCGACAGAGCTTGCACGAGGCGCAAGAGATCTATGGAGTCAGAAATGCGGAGTAGCGAAAAAACAAAACTCGCATACACAGCCGCAGAGTTCGCCGAAAAACACGGTTTGACCGTGAAGGCAGCCGAAATCATCTTGTCCGTGAACGGCTCCTCACGTGTCGCTTGGGATGCAGCAGCACGCGCATTCAAAGAAGCGGTTGCGCACCGAGAACACAGCAATGACGGCGAATGAGGCCCGCGCCTGCTTCCGAGGCTGCGCGGGCCGACCATGACGAGTGGAGAGGACATCTTGGTCACCGGCAGGAATCGCTGAAGAACGAGCCGGGTGTGACCGAACAGCCTCAGAGCGAGGATGTTCCCGACTGACGCAAAAAAGCCCGCCAGCATGAGCCGGCGGGCCAAGTAATGGGTCGCTGTCCAAATGACGCGTTAGGTGTCTTCAGATGGATTTTGGTCGAGAAGCCGCCGCGCGTCAGGCGCAACAGATCGGGCGCCGATTGAACGCCCTGCGGACGCAGGAACGCCTTCGTCTCGCGGGCGCTCCGCGTAAGCAAATCTTCGCCGCCGAGAAGCTCAATCGTCTCGGTCCAACCGTCGTCTGCAAGCAATTCGTGTGTCATCCCAGTTAGAATCCCACCGGATTCCGCAGGGCAATACCTATCTTATCGCCTATGCCCTTTTGCCCCTACCGCCGAGACATGAGCGCGCACCACGGAGCTGTCGAACATCTGCACCAGGTGCGCCGACGACGAGAGCGCAGCGAGATGATCAAAGAACGTTTCGAACACGCCCGCCTTGCTCAGCCGGTCGAAGCGTTTCCAAACGCTGTTCCATTTGCCGAAACGCTCCGGCAGCGCTCGCCATGTAATGTTGTGGACTGAGAATAGTGCAGAGCCTCCACGAATAGCAGGTCGTCCCGACCCTTGGCTCCGCGCCGTGGCAGCGATCCGCGGAACACCTCCACCGCCGCCAACCAATCCATCTCCGTCATCTTCGTAGACATTGCCGACCTCCAGAATCAGTCGGCAATCTATGAATCACACCGGATTCCTCTCAAACCAATACCCGTGTCGTTGCGCCCACCGCGGCTAGGGATGAAGTCCCAGACGCTTAACGGAAGAAGCGGCGAAATCGATGAACTCCCTGACCCGTGCGGGCACAAACTTCTGTGCCGGATAAGCAAAGAATAGGCCGGTAAACGGTGAACGCAGTTCGGGGAGTACCCGCACCAGATCGAGCTGATGGGCGAGATAGCCTGGAAGAAAGCTGATGCCCAATCCCATCGCCACGAGCGCCCTCACCGTTAGCAGATCATCGCAGGCGAGGCCCCCTGTCAGGTCAACACCGATCTTCCGGTCGCCCGCCAGCATCGGCAGCGGTCGCGCCCATGCCTTGCTGAGGGCGATGAGATCGTGATGTTCGAGTTGCTCCAGTGAGACAGGTGTGCCCCGGCGGTCGAGGTAGGCCTGGGAAGCAAACAGTCCTGAAGGACCCGTCACGAAAGCGCGTGAGATCAGGCTGGAATCGCGCAACGGGCCGACGCGCACGGCGAGGTCGATGCCGTCGGCGACGAGATCGGCAACGCGGTCGGTGACGACGAGATCAACGGCAACCGCCGGATAAGCCTTACGGAACGCTGCAATAACAGGCGGTAGAAGCGTCTGCGCGATTTCCACTGACGCCGTCAGCCGAACATATCTCGTCGATGCGCATTCCCGGATTATGCAGAAAACGGGATGCTCATTCCAGTCATCTCATATTTTCCGGGCAATGCATTTGCGCGATGATTTCGCTTGTGGAAATCGCCAGCAGGGGAGCGGAGGCCATGAACGATCAATCGATCAATCCCAATGACGCCGCCAGCGTCGTCGAAAAATATGCCATCAACCCGCGCGTTCGGGTCGGTCACGTCCATCTCAACGTCGCCGACATCGAGCGATCGCTAGCCTTTTATTGCGGTGCCCTCGGGTTCGGCGTCACCATGTCGCTAAGCGAGGAGGCTGCCTTTCTCGCGGCGGGCGGATATCACCATCATCTGGCGCTCACTAACTGGAAAAGCCGCGGCGGCGCCGCGCCCCCGATTGGCACGACGGGCCTACACCATGTCGCCTTTCTCTATCCGACACGGGCGGCGTTGGCGGCTGCGCTGCGCCGCCTGCGAGCAGCAGGGGTGACGCTCACCGGCGCGAATGACCATGGCGGCTCGGAGGCGATCTATGTGCGCGATCCCCGGCAACGGGGTAGAACTCTATTGGGATCGCCCGGAAGCGGAATGGCCGCGCAACCCGGACGGCGCGCTGAAACTGGTCAGCAATCCGCTCGACGTGGACAATCTCGCCCGCGAGGGGGATCAGACTGCTAAGCCGGCCACCGCCATGGCGGGCTGCGTTCGGAGGACTGCTGCGACAGTGCTAGCCATTCACCGAGCCACGGAGCCGGTTGGCTGCGAGCGGAGGGCAACCGTTCGGCTGGCGGGCTTCGCCCCCCAGGTATTAAAGTGTACGCTTCGAGAAGACCGCCGGCAAACTCAAGCGCTTAAAATGCATCGCAATACCCTGCGGGAAGAGAAGCGAAGCTTCGCATCCGAGCTTATAGGACTTGACCGGCGGCTAGCCAGACGGCTCCCGCGCGGCTGAGACGGCCCTGTCCCGTTCCTTTGGATGAACTGCGCCTTGTGGCCGGTGATGTTCTCGATCGCCTTCAAAAGGGGTCGATGGACCTCACAGAGCTTGGCATGCTCGCTGTGGTACGCACAGCGACCCGAATACGCTCTTGTGCAGCGCTTCGGCTGCCGCCAGGAAGCGCTCGATTTCAGCCCGGGAAAGCTGTTCGGAAGGTTTGGTTCTGGCCATTGGTGCTTGCGCAATTACTAATTTAGTGAAACCTTACGTTCTTCTGGGGAGTAGACGTGAGACCGGTCGGTCCAGCTATGGGGCGGCATTGAACATGATGTTTTTTCCGCGATTACTGATTGGGATGTTTGCCACGTCGACCGTGGTAGCGACCTGGATTTACCTAGCAACCGATTCGTTCTGGAAGTCCCTTGCATGGACCTTGCTGATTTTTATCATCTTTCAGGTTGCATATTTCCTATTTTCATTCGCGCTTTTCGACAAGCTTTGGTTGAAAAGAACCGAAGAAATACCGAACCCTGCCGAGCCTACCTGTCGAGACGGCGGTGTCTCATCTGAAGGGCGCTCGATGACGCTTTGAGGGAGACCGCCAGACACGAGAGCATGCGATCATGCTAATGTTTGCGAACCATGCGAAAGAAGGAAAGCCGTGGCAGCGCCAACAATCATCGAAAAGCGCGCTGGCGCTGGATGTCGCCACGGAGATCGTCGTTAGGGTGCGGACCGACGACGCCGAAGCCGAGGAGGGCGAGCGGGGTCTAAGGAGGAAACACAGATGGCTGCCTATCTGATAGCGGATGTAGACGTAAAAGACGCTGCCTTGTTCGAGGAATATCGGCGGGACGTTCCCGCTACCGAAGAGCGGTACGGTGGGCGGTACCTGGGCCGCGGTGGCGCCACCAAGGTTTTGGAAGGTGATTGGGATCCACACCGACTGGTCATTGTCGAATTCCCCGACATGGCGTCATTGATGGGCTGGTATAATTCGCCGGAATACGCCCGGCTGATCGAGATCCGCAAACGTTCCGCTAACACCAGGATCATCGCTTTAGAAGGGATTGCAACGCCTGCGGCGTGACCCATAAGCGCGGCCAGCGGACCCGACGACAGTTGGGCATTCTCGGCGTCATTTCTTCCTCACGGCGAGATGCCGGAGCAGCAAGACCACTTAGTACCGTCTATGATCAATTTGCCGCTGCGCCGGCGAGCGAGCAAAAAACGCGGGAACAGGTGTCTCGTGACCGCCGTGTTATCCCGATCATCCGAAGACGTTCGCTCTGGTGCGGGACGACTTCAAGTTCTTTTTCAAGGGTGTTCGGAGGTTGGCCCACGGCTGAAGGGCTGCACAACCAAGGGCGACGATCAGCTTCTCCACCTTCAGACACATCGTGATAACCTGTCGGCCATGAAATCGGTGGCTTGAGAGAAACGTGGGCGGGCCCCAGGAGACTAATTTCTGCCCATGGGGAAGGCGATGTCCGCGCTAGCCGGAATGTCAGCTACCGAAGATCCGCCGCGTGAAGGCTGCCAGTCCGCTAACGGCCGCCCCAAAGCTGCCGGTCAACACAAGATCGCATTGGAACCGATCCTTCGCATCCCCCGTTATCGAATGGAAGGGACATTACTTGTCATTAGGAGATGAAGAATGAAGCGGCTTCTTTTTGCCACTGCCATGATGGCTGTTTCCAGCGGGCTTGCGTTCGCGGGGACGACAGGGACAACAGGGACGACGTCGAGTGGCTCCTCCACTACCACAACGATGCCGACGACAGATAACAACACGGATTCGACCACAACGAAGTCGACCAATTCGAACTCAGCGAAGGACTGTGCGCCGGGCCAGCAGAGTGGCAGTGCCAAGCAGGCCGCTCCTGGTCAACAGGATGACACCAGTGCCAAGTCCGCAGCCCCTGGACAGATGAAAACGACTGCCGAAGGTTGCTAATTGTGCCGGGAGAGGCCGGTTTGCACCGGCCGGAATGGATGCCTCCCGCTGCCGACCGGCGGCAACGGACCGGCCCGCGCCCTTCGATCAGCGCGGGCCCTTTTTCTGAAAGCACCTCCCTTAATCGTCCAAGGAGCCTGCAGCCTTTTCTTGGGCAAGCCGGAATGCATAGTTGGTTGCGGATGTGATTGTTGAATAGCGGCCCTTGGTGAAGGCAGATTTGAACGCGACAAACGCCTCAAGCGGCACGTCCAGGAAATCGTATTGCTTCCCCCCTCGCTCAAAACCAGACCGAGAGAACCCTGGTCCGGGTCAATAGTCGAACTCATCGTGGTCGACGGCATGGTGCGTCTCAAGAAACCAGCGTGAGCCGGCCAGCCGGGTATGGACCGCCCTACAGGCTGAGCTGTATTCGATGATGTGGCCGGGCGTAGAATGACGTCGCGTTCCGCCGCTTCGCGCGCCGCCCTGATCGGAGTTTTCGCGTTGACGGTGTGGGTGGCCGTCACGGCATCGGCTGCGATCTCCTCAACACGGTATTTCGGCACTTTGTTCCTACGCGTCGGTAGCGACTCCGCTTGTTTAGGGTCGCCCTCAAAGAGGAGAATAAGGTGGCAAGCTCGTCGTCGCCCTGCCGCCGGGGGTGTGACCCGGCGGCTTGGACGTTCGGCTAGGATCGCTCGGCTGTGACCGCCTTACGGCGTTGCCGCGGGAGTCTGCTTGGCAGCCATCTCGTCGATCTTCTCGGCAAGCACGCCGTTGGCCCATTCGGTGACCTTGGCGTCGACCGGCTTGTTGGCCATATCGGCGAGCGCGTCATCCAGCGATGGGACGGCGGCAGCAGCATCGGCCGCCGCTATATTGGCCGCATCGAGCGCTTCCTGCGCTGCATCGATCTGCTCCTGGGTCGGGACTTGGTCAGCCGGAGTATTCGGGTCGTTCAATTTGGCGTTCAAAGCGTCGACTTCGGCTTGGGCGGCATCCACCGCGGCTTGGGCGCTCTTCGCGGCCGCCGACGCTGTCACATAAGCCTGAATGCCGGCGAATTTCTTGCTCTTGGAGTTCATATATGCGTTGATGTTGCGCTGCAGCGAGTTCAGCCGGCCAAGCTTGGCGTGAATGTTCTTGTCCTTAGGCGTCGCGGCGACCTCAATGTCGTCGACGGCGACCTGGTCTTCGCCCGAGGCCTTCTTTCCGGCGTGAGCCGATGCCGACTTGCCGTGCGAAGCGCTGTTGCTGGACTTGCCGCCACCATTGCCCTGACCACCGCCATTGCCGTGACCACCGCCATTGCCGTGACCACCACCGTTTCCACCCGCGCCAGCGAAAGCAGGAGCGGTCACTAGCGCAAGCGCGGCAAGCGCTGCCAACAGCGTTTTTCGGGATGTCATGGTACCTCCTCAGGCGAATAGCCACCTCGACGATTCGTTATAGAGCGGCTTGTAAGAGTTTCCTAATCCGACTGAATGAACTTTAGATAAATGCTTGTTGCAATGAGCGACTGACGACTGCGAAGCTCTTTGTAACCGACTGAATTTTAACAAAAAATTCGGAGTCGCAGACCGTATCGGCCTTTTGCGCGACTGAAGTCGCCATACCGATCGGACCTTGGTCGGGCGATGCACAACTGCGGAATGCTTGCGGCATTGCGGAGTATGGCGTCACCATGTGGCTGTGACTGCGCATTGGCAGACAACTCGCCGGGCGAAGACCCCAACTACCTCGAGCCCGGCGAGCCTTACACCTGATCAGAGTACGCGATCAGGACCGGGGATCAGCCGGCGAAAGATGTGGGTGCAATATGGGTGCCAAACTATTCGTCCCAAATTGGGACCATGCTGCGGCCGGCAAGCTGCGCTTAGGTCTCATAAAAGGCTTAGGCGCTGGCATCGGAAATGGCGATCGCTGGTTAGATCGCTTCCTTCCTCCTTTTGTATGATTCGTTGGCATTGGCAGGCGTGCGCATATTGTTTGCCGGCGGGCGCTGAGTCTCACCGGTCGGGCCCAGCGGCCCGCCCGCCGCAAGGTGTCCCCCCGCGACAAAGGCTGCTGGGCCGTCGTAGCGCCGATCTGCTCCGGCATGGCCGCGTGAATGCCCGCTCGACTCCAGCAACAGCTTCATCCTTGGTTGCGACGTTCCCGCGCGCGCCGCCGTCATCGAGCGTATCTTACTCGCCTAACCCGGATCGTGCCGCGTCCGCTTTCCGGGACGCGAGGATCTATGCTCAATACCTAATGTCAGGCGCGTACCTGAATTGGTCCTCGAGCCGAGATAGCGCGTTAGTCCATACCCGACATTGCGATGTCCAGAAATCGACCGTTTCGCGAACAGCGATGACTACTCGGAGCTGCTATCTCGTCTGCGCCACGAACTGTCCCCCTGCCCTCAATGCTTCCAACGTCTCATTTGGGGGCCGATAACGGACTGACAGCTTCGAGCGTCGAGCCGTTGGGTTAGGCCCTGACGCCGATGCGTGCGCCGACGGAATCTTCCAACAGTCAACAACGCCGAGCTAAGCGTCGAGCAAAACCGTCCCTCGCGGGCGGCTGCAACATGCCAGGACATAGCCGGCAGATTTCTCTTTAGCATTCAGTCCGCCTAAATCGTCCATGGTAACCTCGCCGGATAGTTTGGCTATTCGGCACGTTCCGCAAACGCCCTGCTGGCAGGCGGTTGGGATGTAGATGCCACAGTTCCGCGCCGCGTCCAGCAGGGTCTCTCCGGGCGCGCAGCGATGCTCCACACCCGAGCGGACAAAACGGACCGAAGACGAAATCGCCAAGCCCAATTCCGACCGAGAACCATTGCTGCCTCCGAAACTCTCCTCGTGATACTGCGCCGGCGGGAAGCCTATTGCATCAAGGCAGGCGCGTGCCGTCTTCATGTATCCTTCGGGCCCACAGGCAAAAACGGTGCGCTTGTGAAGATCGGGAACCAGGCTCAGCAGCATCCGACCATCAATTCGGCCGGTTGAACCCGTCCAAGCGGGACCTCCCTGGCCGCAAACCAAAGTCACTTGAACATTGGGAAAGCGAGCGGCAAGTGCTTCCAGTTCCGCTCGGAAGATGATGTCGCCTGGGGTTTTCGCGCTGTGAATGAAGCGGATCTCCCTGTCGTCTGCGCGGTCTGTAAGCGCACGCAGCATTGACATGGTCGGAGTCACGCCGCTCCCGCCCGAAAGGAAAACAGGTTTCTCCGACGGCAATTTATCCAGATTGAACGAACCGAGCGGCCCTTCGATCTCGATCTCGCTGCCCGGCGTCAAATGGTCATGGATCCAGTTGGAAGTGAGCCCGCCCTGCGTTCGCTTCACGGTGATCTGAAGATCAAGCGGTCGCGTCGGCGGTGACGATACCGAGTAGGCGCGCGTTATTGTGGCGCCGTTGATCCTGAGGTGCACGAGAACATACTGGCCCGCGCTGAAGCAGAACATCCGACCAGCGGCAGATGTGAGAACAAATGTTTTCACATCGTGCGTCTCGTCTATCACGCGACGGCAGAGCACTATATCTCGCGTCTTTTGTGCCCATCGCCGCTGACGCATGGTGGGCACGACATCTGAGGCTTGGATGGAGGCGTATGCATTCATCGTGCGGCTCGGCGTTAGGTCGAGCGAACATGCCAGTTCTTACCCCGCTGAACAGCAATATTATTCCAGCGTTATGATCGGGAATATCGATTAAACCTCCAGCGACATAACAGCGAGATGGAGAGCACGGATGCCTTTGCGAATGATCGGTTCGTGTTTGCGGCGTGCCAGTATCGCCGTATGGACTGGCTGGTGCAAGGTCGGCGCTCCTTCGACCAGGAACGATGGAATCTCACCGGTAAACCTGCGCGCATCATCGCTGCGCATGTAGCAAGTGCCGCCCGTTCGCCGGAGCATGATCTCCGCCAGAGCTTCCGATCCGGTCGAAAGTCGGCAGATCGCCAATTGAGCCAGCATCTCTGCGTGCGTTTTCTCCAACACGACGGTGTAGCCTGGGCGGATGTAGGTGTCGGGATCGACGTCCGACAGGTTTCTGGCGGCAGTCGAAACCATTAAATATTGCTCGACCATCAGGTGCTCGTATGCGATCTCAGGCAAGTAGCGGGGGGCATAAAGCACCGCGATATCCAGGTTTCCCATGCTGAGGTCGCTGACCATCTGGTTCGAATAATCCGACTCGACATGGATTGAGGACTTCGGAAGTGCTTGGCACAGGGTTTCGACCCACCCGGGCAGGACTGAGCGGGTCATGCCCACTTGGGCGGCAACGCGCAAGGTGCCTTCGAAACGGTTGAAGGCCCGGACATCGTGGCGAGCCTGCGACCAAGTGGATACCAGAGATCTTGCGTAGGCTTCGAACCGGCGCCCTGCGGCAGTCGGCTCTGCCCCGGCGCGTCCGCGTTGGAACAGTTCAGATCCGATTGCGCTCTCCAGGTTCTTGATGCGGGTGCTGATTGTCGATTGGGTTAAGCCCAACCGATCTGCGGTGCGATTGAAATTTCTCGATTCGATGATGTCGAGAAAGGTTTCGATGTGATCAAGCTGCATGGAAATCCCGATCGAAAAATTCGATCATGTTCCTGCTTACCATAAGCTTGATCAAACAATTCTCAAGGGGGAAGCTGCACCAGATCATCGGCCGGCGCACCGCCGGGACGGGCCACGGAGCGGAACAAAGTGTTCATAGTTGATTGCGACTGTCACAATTACTGGTCAAGCGCCACCGTGTTGACGCCATACCTTTCCGGCTTGTGGAAAGACATGTTCACCGAGGGCGAGAAAACAGGTCCAGTCGGCGCATTTCCGCATGGCCATCGCCCCTGGTTTCATCCGCAGGACTTCTCCCGCAAGGACGTCCGTCCGAAGACGGAAGCCGACAATTATCTCATCATGAAAGAGAAGCACCTCGACAAGTACAAAGTCGACGTGGCGATCCTCACCGGCGATGAGCCGATCGAGGCGTCGACCCTCGCCAATCCTTACTATGCCAGCGCCCTGGTCAGCGCCTACAATGACTATCAGATCAACCAATGGCTGCCGAAAGACGATCGTTTCATGGGTTCGATCATCATCGCACCACAGGATCCGAAGCTCGCTGCCGCCGAGATACGCCGTCTGGGCAGTCATCCGCGTATGGTCCAGGTTCTCGCTTCCCAAGGGTCCGTCAAGCCGTATGGAGACCCGTTCTACCATCCGATCTACGAAGCTTGCGCTGAAGTAGGGTTGCCGTTCGCCATACATCTGGGCGGGCATGGCGGCGTGAATTCAACTGCCATTGCGCCTGCGCCCACGACATTCTTCTGGGAAACGCATGCCATTTTGCACATGTCCGCGATGTCGCACGTGGCAAGCATGATCGCCCATGGCGTCTTCGAGAAGTGGCCGGACCTCTACTTCGTGATCATCGAGTGCGGTGTCGCCTGGGTTCCGTCGGTCCTGTGGCGCCTGGATGCCGACTACAAAGCGCTGCGTAAAGAGACGCCATGGCTGAAGATGCTGCCATCGGAATATTGCCGGCGCAACATCCGCTTTTCCACGCAGCCGCTGGAGCAACCTGCAAGCATCCAACATCTCTGGTCCACGCTCGAAGCGATGGACGGGGAAAACACGCTGATGTTTGCGTCGGACTATCCGCACTGGGATTACGACGATGCCAACACGCTGCAAATCCCTCCTGCCTGGAAGAGCAAGATCATGGGACTGAATGCGTTGGAAGTCTACAAACGCATCCCCCGCGCGCAAGCTGCGAATGCTGCCTGAGGAAGCATACGATGCCCGAGAAGACATATATCTGCCGCGTCGACGAGATCGAAACAGGATCTCCGTTTATCGCCAAGATCCGCAGCCTTTCGGTCGGGATTTTCCGCATCGGAGATTCATTCCACGCGCTGCTGAATGTCTGTCCGCACCGCGGCGCTCCACTTTGCGAGGGACCGCAATGCGGGACAACCGCGCCCGTTGAACAAGCGCAATTCATCTATCATCGCGAAAACGAGATCGTTCGATGCGCCTGGCATGGCTGGGAATTCGACATCAAGTCAGGTGAAGCCTTGGTCGATCCGTCCATTCGCGCTCGCACATTTCCAGTCACCGTCGAAGCCGGCAGCATCTATGTGACGGCCTGATTGGCCCAAAAGCCGATTGGGATTGGAAAAATTCGAAGAAAGATGGCCGAAGCCAACTAGCAGATTTGTTCGCAGGTGCTTGAAAAAAATAACGCGGAGAACTCCGCAATGGGAGAGTCAAATGTCAGAATCTGAATACAAGCTTGGTATCCCGCAAAGCCTGGTCGGTGGCGGCAAAGTTTCCCGCCGCGACTTCATTCATCTTGGGATAGCCGCAGGCCTGACGGTCGCCGCCGCCGACACGCTCTTCGTCGCCAGGGCGCGTGCCGAACCGATGCACGGCGGCTTCGCCAAGCTCGGCATGGCTCATGGCGCGACGACGGATTCAATCGATCCGGCCGGCTACCCCGATACGTTCACACAAACCGCGTTTTCGGGCTCGCTATCCAACAGCCTCACTGAGGTCGACGCCAAAGGCAATGTCCAACCGGACCTCGCCGAGAGCTTCGAATCTTCGGATGGGGCCAAGACCTGGGCCTTCAAGCTGCGCAAAGGCGCAACCTTCCACAACGGCAAGACTGTGACGGCGGATGACGTCGTGTCGTCATTGCAATATCACATGGGCAAGGACACAAAGTCGGCGGCGAAGTCGCTGTTGGAGTCCGTCGCCGGGATCAAGGCGGACGGCCCGGAAACGGTGGTCTTCACGCTCAAGAGCGGCAACGCCGATTTCCCTTACATCATGAGTGACTACCATCTGGTCATCATGCCAGCCAAGGACGGCAAGGCGGACTGGGCTTCAGGGGTTCGCACCGGCGCTTTCCTCCTTGAGAATTTCCAGCCCGGCGTTTCGGCGAAACTCAAGCGCAATCCAAACTACTTCAAAAACGGCAGGCCCTATCTCGACGAGGTGGAATTCATCGCCATCACTGATCTTGCCGCTCGCATGGCGGCCTTGTCGACGGGCGAGGTGGACTATATCGGCCGCGCCGACCTCAAGACCCTCGGCATGTTGAAACGCAATCCGAAGGTGGAAATCGTCGAGGTCACCGGCTACGGACATTATACCTTGCCGATGAATGCCGCGATGGCGCCGTTTGATAATCCAGACGTGCGAATGGCATTGAAATGGGCGATCAATCGCCAAGAAATCGTCGACAAGATCTTTCTCGGCCACGCCACCGTGGCTAACGACAACCCGATCGCGCCAGCGATCAAATTCGCCAAGGATCCGCAACCGCAACACAACTTCGATCCGGAAAAAGCCAAGCACTACCTGAAAAAGGCCGGAATGGAGAACCTGAAGGTGGATCTCTCGGTCGCCGATGCCGCTTTTGCAGGCGCGGTGGATGCGGCTTCGCTCATTCGCGAGACGGCAGCCCAATGCGGCATCGACGTCAATGTCGTGCGGGAGGCCGAGGACGCTTATTGGGACAATATCTGGCTCAAGAAACCCTGGTGCGCATCCTATTGGAGCGGTCGAGCGACGGCCGACTGGATGTTCACGCAAGCCTTCGCCGCGGACTCCAGCTGGAATGAGTCGTTCTGGAAAAATCCCCATTTCAACGAATTGCTTGTTAAGGCGCGGGCCGAGACGGACGAGGCCAAGCGAGCGGGAATGTATGCCGAGATGCAGCAACTAACCCACGACGATGGCGGCAGCATCGTGCTGGTCTTCAACAATTTCGTCAGCGCCCAATCCAAAAAGCTCGCACATGGCGAAGTGGCGCCCAACTGGGAGAACGATGGACTGAAAATGGCCGAACGCTGGTGGATCGCCACGGCATGAAAAGGCGGCCGGGGCCACGATGGTTGTGAGGCTCCGGTCGGCTTGCTCCGAGTGCAGGACTGCCGCCCAAAGGGAGACGGCACTCAAATGAACCCCGTCGCAAGAACGGTTCTGCAGCGCCTTGGCCTCGGCCTGGTCACTTTGTTCATCGTGTCCATCATCATCTTCTCTGCCATCGCGATGCTTCCGGGCGACTTCGCCAAGGCCACGCTCGGGCAGTCGGCGACGCCCGAAACGGTCGCCGCCTTTCAGCGGGAAATCGGCATCGATCGTCCGCCTGTCGAGCGCTATTTCGTCTGGGTCGCGCAAATGCTTCACGGCGACTTCGGCTCTTCGTTCGCGAGCCGCACCGGATATCGGCGTACCGTGGCTGAGATCATCGCGCCACGCCTTTACAATACGATGTTTCTTGCAGCGGTGACCGCGCTGATAGCGGTTCCGCTGGCGCTCGGGCTTGGCATTCTCGCCGCGCTGTACCGCAACGGCTGGTTCGACCGGCTGGTGAATGCCGTGACACTGACAACTATTTCGTTCCCGGAGTTTTTCGTCGCCTATATGCTCGCCTACCTGGTGATCTCGCGCGACACGTTCATTGCATCCGATTTCGCTCAATCCCTGCCCCATTGGCTCAGTATCTCACTGACCTGGGCACTCAATGCGGTTCCCAAATTTCCGACACTGTCGAATGTGAACGATCATACCCCATTTTGGGAGCACCTCTGGAAAGTGGCGCTGCCGGCAATCACCCTTACACTCGTGATCGTGGCCCACATGATGCGCATGACCCGAGCGGCCATCATCAACATGCTCGCAAGTCCCTACATCGATATGGCGCGCCTCAAGGGAATGTCCCCGATGGTGATCGTGCTGAGGCATGCCCTGCCCAATGCCTGGGCTCCCATCGTCACTGTCGTGGCGTTCAATATGGCATATCTCATCGTCGGAGTGGTCGTGGTCGAGGTCGTTTTCGTCTATCCCGGGATCGGCCAACTGATGGTTGATGCGGTAAAATCCAGGGACGTTCCGGTTGTCCAGGCCTGTGCCCTGATTTTCGCCGCGACCTACATCCTTCTCAACCTGCTGGCCGACATTATTTCCATCGCCACCAACCCCAGGCTCTTGCACCCACGATGACCAGATCCCAATCTATCGCGGCGGTTCAGAGGCTGAGGCGCTCGCGTGCCAGCCGGGCGAAAACAGCGCTGAAGAAGGCACCGCTTAGTGCATGGTTCGGCATCGTGGTGATCGTTGGCTACGTCCTTGTTGCGGTCTTCGCGCACTGGATAGCCCCATATGGCGAGACGCAGGTCTTCAGCGAAGCCTTCGCGCCGTGGAATCAGGAATTCAAATTGGGAACCGACCAGCTCGGCCGCGACATGCTCACCCGCTTGATCTACGGTGCGCGCAACACCATCGCTATCGCGGTCGCGACTACATTGCTCTCCTTCGCGGTAGGCGTGTCGCTCGGCCTCCTTGCCGCATTGTATAGGGGGTGGCTCGACCAGATCTTGTCGCGTGCGGTGGACGTGCTGATGTCGATCCCGAGTCTGATCTTCGCGCTGGTGCTTCTGTCGATCTTCGGCTCGTCGATCACCAGCCTGATTGTTATCATTGCGCTTCTCGATTCTACCCGTGTCTTTCGGCTTTCTCGCGCCGTTGGGCTTAACGTGGCCGTGATGGAATATGTCGAGGTGGCGCGATTGCGCGGCGAGGGACCGAGATGGATCATCGCCAAGGAAATCCTTCCCAATGTCATGCCTCCACTGGTCGCCGAGTTCGGCTTGCGATTCTGCTTCGTGTTCCTGACAGTCGCGGCGCTGTCGTTCCTCGGAGTCGGTATTCAGCCGCCGACGGCCGATTGGGGATCAATGGTGCGCGAGAACGCAACCCTGATCACTTACGGCGATGTCACGCCGCTGCTTCCGGCCGGCGCGATAGCTCTTCTTACCGTATCCGTAAATTTCGTTGTGGACTGGTACCTGCACGCAACAAGCGGGTTGCGGGATGAAAAGTAGCGATCCAGGCTCACGCGAAAAAGGAAAGGATCTACTGCAAATCCGCAATCTGCATGTGGAGGGATCCTCGGACGAACAGTGGCATCCCATCGTCCGCGGGATCGATCTTACGCTGAAGCGGGGGGAGGTTCTTGGCCTAATCGGCGAGTCAGGCGCCGGCAAGTCCACCATTGGCCTTGCCGCAATGGGCTATGCCAAACCGGGCTGCCGGATCACACAGGGCTCGGTCCTGTTCGACGGGATTGATCTCCTGGCAGTCAATGAAAAGGGGCGCCGTCGTCTCCGGGGCTCCCGCATTGCCTATGTCGCGCAAAGCGCGGCGGCCTCCTTCAATCCGGCACATCGACTTTTGGAACAAACCATCGAAACCGCGGTGGCGCATGGAATCGTCAGCCGGGAAGAGGCGAACCGGAGCGCCGTGGATCTTTATCGGCGTCTTCAGCTCCCAGAACCCGAGAGCATAGGCTTTCGCTATCCTCATCAGGTCTCAGGCGGGCAGTTGCAACGGGCCATGACAGCGATGGCAATGGCTTGTCGACCGGACCTCATAATATTCGACGAGCCAACAACGGCGCTCGATGTGACCACGCAGGTTGAAGTCCTTGCCTCCATTCGCAACATCGTTGAGGAATTCAGTACTGCTGCAATCTACGTAACGCATGACCTGGCGGTGGTGGCGCAAATGGCGGATCGCATCATGGTTCTGCGACACGGAGTTACCGTGGAGGTGGCTGACACACGTCAGATGCTGGCCTCGCCCAGCCAGGAATATACGAGGACGCTCTGGGCAGTCCGCAAGCTCGCCAAGCCCGAAGTTCCAGCCGATGACTATCTCTTGACGATAGACAACGTCACCGCGGCTTATGCCGGAGGGGTCAAGGTGCTCCAGGATGTCTCCATCAAGGTTCCGCGCGGAAGAACAGTCGCTGTGGTCGGCGAATCCGGTTCTGGGAAATCGACGCTCGCTCGAGTCGTTACCGGACTCTTGCCGCCAAGTTCGGGTTCGATTTCTTTCGCAGGCCAGCTCCTTTCCAAGAGCCTGAAGGCGCGGCCCAAGGAGGTCCTGCGTCGCGTCCAGATGATTTATCAAATGCCCGACAACGCCCTTAATCCGCGCCAAACGGTCGAAGAAGTCCTAGATCGGCCACTCGAATTCTACCTCGGCCTCAAAGGCGCGCAGAGAGATCGCCGGATAAGCGAACTTATGCACATGGTCGAGATGAGCGAGGATTTTCTGGAACGTCTACCTGGCGAGCTATCAGGTGGCCAAAAACAACGCGTCTGCATTGCGCGGGCATTGGCTGCCGAACCGGAGCTTATCATCTGCGACGAGATCACATCCGCGCTCGACCAAATTGTGCAGGAGGAGATCCTCAAGCTTCTGATGCGCCTACAGCGTGAACTCGGGATGAGCTACATCTTCATTACCCATGACATTGCCACGGTGCGCGCGATAGCAGACGAGATTGTCGTCATGCACGGCGGCAAAGTCGTCGAGCAGGGATTGAAGAGCGTGGTTCTCACACCTCCGTATGCCGCTTACACCGAACGGCTTTTGTCCTCTGTTCCCGAAATGGATCCTGACTGGCTGACAAGATTGCTGGCCAGTCGGAAAATCTGACAGGTTGCAAGGTGGTCAGGAATTAAGTCCCCGTCCGCCCATCTTCCACGTGCTTTGAAGGGCATGATCGAGCTCCACGCGCAGCGATCAGCGCGACCATTATGCACGCCTTCTGGAACCGTCTATCGCTGATCCAGGACCATCAGGCTAGGTTTGACGCTGAGACGTATCGGAAATACGTTCGCGCAAGGCATGCTCGGTCTTGTCTGCTGTGGACTTCACGATCTCGCCGATCTGATCGGCCATCGTGTCTGCTTCCATATGTTCCCGGCCAGCTTCCTGCTTGATGGTTTGATAGGCGTCGGCGGCGACCTGCTTGGCCTCATCGAGGCCCCTGTCGAGCAAAGTTTCGGCGGAATCGCGAAGCTTGTCGCCATAGGCGCCTAGTTGCTCGTCCTCCGTTGCGGTATGGGGCAGCATTGCACCTATAGCGGCGCCGATGGCGAGACCGACGGCCGCTACGGCCAAGGGTTGGTCCTCCAACAGATCTTGCGCGGAGCGGCTGGCTTTCGCCGCCATGTCCCCAGTCGTCGAGCTTGCATTGGCAGCGCTTCCCGTCAGACCCGCCGCAGCGGCTCTTGCGGTGCTCGATATGGTGTCGCCGACGCTGGCAGCGCTCGAGGAGAGCGATTCCGCGGCGTCGGAGAGCGTGCCGCCCAAGCCGCCGCGCTCCCCTGCTACATCATGTCGTCCCGGCGCTGAAGGCAATGGATAGCCAGCCGAACGGTGGGCTGTGTTTGAGGTACCGCTGCCGAACATCAGCCAGGCCAGACCTGCGCCCACCATGGTGACCGGCAAAGGATTGTCTCGGACCTGCGTTCTGAGATTTCTGAGCATGGCCGCGCTCTCCCCTCCCGAGAACAGCCCGGTGAACTCATCCAGCAATTGTCCAGGCGTCATCTTGCCTCGAATGGATTCGGCGGTCTCCATCACCCGAGCGCGAGCAGCCTCGGCCTCGCGTTCAAGTTCGGCTGCGGATTTCTCGTTCATCTCACCTGTTCCTTAATCGCGCTCGCGTCGCGCTTGAGCTGTCCCTGGGTCCGGTCGGGGGTAAGTTCCGAAGGCGCCATGCTGGCCGTCCCCGTCCGCAGCAGGATGACGCCGAGGACCGCCACGACCACACCGACCAGCAGGGAAGACCATCCCGCGCCAAGCCCTGCCCGCGTCAGTGCGATAATGAGCGCCTGCAGCAACACCAAGAGCGCGGCGAGCAGGCAAATCGCGCCGCCCAGCACTTCCGCGGCACCTGCTCCGGCTTTGGTAAGCTTTTCAGAGAGCTCGGCCCGAAACAGCCTCGCCTCGGTTTGCACCAGAGTGGTGACATTCTGGGCCAAATCGGTGACTAGCCCGGCAAGGCTGGGATTGTCCTGGTTGTTCATCTGTCCTGCTCCGCGATCTGCGTGGCCCCATCATCGCCGACCACGCCAAAATCTTGTGGACGATCAGCGGACCAACCCTGTGGCTGATCGGTGTGTGATTTGAGGCCTCCCGGAGCGGCCTCAGAATCGGGCCTTGCCGGCGGAGAAGCCTTGATGAACCGCCCGAGAGCCAATCCGGCCAACACCGATCCCGCAAGCAGGACACCGGGATTTTGCCGGCCGAAGGACTGGACGTCATCAAGGACTTGGCTAAAGGGCTTCTGTTTCAAGGACGATGAAAGCCGCTCAAGGCCACTGGCAGCATCCAAAGCGAACTTCGATGCGTTCCTTTCATCGTTGCTGGCAAGGTGATCGCTGGCCGCTCGCAGTGCACCACCCAACGCCGCCAAGCTCGATCCGATGTCGCGCTGCGCCTCCTCCGCCTTGTCGGAGATGACCTGCGTGGCTTCAGATGCATAGTCGCCAGCCTTACGGGTCACCTCGTCCCGCGCGTCGTGAAGCAACTCGCTGGCACGCTCATTTTCCTGGCGAAGTCTTTCGGAGACGTCGCTTTTCGCCTTGTCGAATTCGGTGGGCTGTCCGCCCTGATCCTTCTCATGCTGCATGAGGCCACCTAGTGAAAACCGAGGAAGGAGAGGACCGCGAGCACGACGACGATAAGGCCTATAAGATAAATGACACTGTTCATATGCACGTCCTCCGTAGCTTTCCAACTTCGACGAACCTGCGATGTTCCGTAAGTGAGAGCATTTATCTCAGCCGAAACGAAGAGCTTCGTCAGGCACGCACCCAGTCACCAGTGAGTTGCCCTGTCCCTCGTGCGGAGCCCCAGTTGCTCCGTACGAACGGGTGCGCCCGACATGGTTGACGCGATCCCAAAGAAAACCGGAAGAGCGGACTTGGATCGCTTGACCTGGGCAAATATGATCCTGACGCCTTGCAGAGGGACTGGATGGAAATCGGTCGGGTCGAGCGCAAGCTCTCGGCGATCCTTGCGGCTGACCTCGCCGGGTACAGTCAACTGATGGGCGCTGACGAAGAAGGTGCCCTCGAGCGCTTGAACAGCCATCAACGTGACCACCTCGATCCCTGTATTGCCACGCATCGCGGCAAGATCGTCGGCGACATCATCGAACAGGACGGTCACGTCTTGGGCGCGGGGGTCAACATCGCCGCGCGTCTAGAGAGGATCGCCGAGCCTGGCAGGATCTGCGTTTCCGAACGCGTGCAGGAACATGCAGCGGGAAAGATCGGCCTGCGCTTCGAGGACTCGTGACGTGGGCGGAGTGCCCAGAATTTTGCCTGGTATCGTCGCGCCTCTCTGCCCAGACGGAAATCGGCAGGTCGGTGCCAAAGAGCATGTCCCGCTCGATGCCGATGCCGAAAGGTAGCCGGATCGACGTCATTTCGAGCGCGGTTGCGAGCCAAATTCCTTCGCCGAGTTGATTTGAAGAGCTTCACCACCGGCGTCGCGATCGCGGCTATTGGCGAGCAGGCACGCGCAGTTCCTCGGTGAGAACGATCATGCCGCCCTCTTCTCGATTTCGACTTCATCGACGTTGGCGGGTCCTGCCCTGGTTCCGTTGTCAGGTTGCGGAAGGAAGGCGAGCAACCAGTCGGCTGCCCTGCTGGCCTGGGAGGCGGCACGCACGATGGCGCGGTTGTCTTCGCGCAGGACATCGAGCCAGGAGGCCAGGTAATCGGCGTGGCACGGTCGGCACAATACCTAGCGAGGCGCAGCAGAAGGCTGCGTCCGTTTCGGCGACCAGTTCCTCGAAAGCATATCGCTTTGTGCCGAAGGCGCCGCCGAGGTCACGGCCGACGCGGGAGGGATGGCCGGTCGCATGGCCAAGCTCGTGCAGGGCGGTGCGGTGCCAGTCAATGGTCTCGAAATACGCCTGCGGAGACGGCACCTGCACGTAGTCGTGCGCCGGCACATAATAGGCGCTATTGCCGCCGATGCGGAAATCGATCCCTGTCGCCTTGATTAGTGCCTCGACGGCCGGTTCGATCAGTCCGGGCTCTGGTGCGGGCGGAAACATCGCCAGATCGTCGGGCAGATTTTCGCATTGCGCGACGTTGAAGACGGTGAAGCGCTTCAGAAACTGTATGGCCCGCGCTGCCTCGCCGGTCTCCCGCGCGCGTTTCTTCTCGTCGTCAGGGATGAAGCGGTCAGAATAGACGACGGTGGTCCCGTGTTCGCCCTTGCGGACATGGCCGCCCAGCGATAGCGCCTGGCGGAAAGTCAGCCAGCCCTGGACGGGAAAGCCATGCTCGACGACCGCACCCCACAGGATCAGCACGTTGATCCCCGAATAGGCACGGCCAGAGGCGGCATTGGCCGGCATGGCGAGGGGTGCTTGCGCCGCCGCCGTGCCCCAGGGCACCCAGGGAAAGCGCCCAGCCTCCAGCTCGGCGATGATCTTGTTGGTGATATCATCATAGAGGCTTGTCCGGTCGGCGCCGGCGCGAGCGTAATGTCTGGACATCGGGTTTCTCCGCGACGGGCGCCGGAGGCCTCTCCTCCAGCTCTCAACCCGTCACGGCAAACCGGTCCGTACTCTCACTCTAGAGGCATAGCCCAGGCCTCGAAGGGGACGCTCCTGAACTCGGGGCAAAGGCGGTCCGCGCCAATCAGTAGTGTCGCTGACCTATGGTTATTGCTGCCGGACTGCGTGCCGAATGCGGTCGGTAAGCGTTTGTGCGACGTCGAAATAACCTTCCCAGGCTTCGCGCAACTGAGCCCGCGCGGCGGCGGCGAAGACATCGAAGCCGTTGGCGTTTTTCGCAGGTGGGCAACTCATCCCAGCTGACAGGCACCGCGCACAACGCCCCCGCGCGTGCCCGAGTCGACCAGGGGCAGATTGCAGTGGAGCCCTGGCCGTTGCGCAGGTAATCGAGAAACATTCGGCCCTTGCGCTTCGCCTTGCTCATATTGGCGACGAAGCGCGACGGATCTGTACGGGCCAGCAGTTCGGCGAAGTCCTGGCAGAAGCTCTTGACCTCGTCCCAGTCTGCCTCCGGAGGAGCAGGACGACCACATGAACGCCCTTGCCGCCGGACAGCAACGGCCACGACTGCAATCCAAGCGCTTCCAGAATGCTCCGAATGTCGAGGGCTGCCTGCTTGACGGCAGCAAAGCCCAAGCCCTGTCGGGGTCGATGTCGAAGATCATGCGGTGCGGCAGATCCGGCTGCTGGCGACGGCTTCCCCAGATGTGGAATTCGAGCACGTTGGTCTGGACGCCCGCGATCAGCCCAGCCAAGTCATCGACCACGAGATGCGGCTTTCCTTACCGGACACCTTCTCCAAGTGGCCATCATGGATGGCCCTGGGCACGCCTGGCAGGTTGTGCTTCTGAAGAAGGTCTGCTGCAGGTCGCCGTGAGTATCGCGCACCAGCGACAGCGGCCGATCCTGAATGTGCGGCAGCATCTTCTCGGCGACCACTGCGTAGTAGGCGGCGAGCGTGGATTTGGTCACCTTGGTGCCTGGATACATGACCTTGTCCGAATGCGTCAACTTGACGCCGACAGCAGCGGCGATCTCGTTGCCGGATCGAGATTGGCCGAGTCTCTGGGCCGTTTGCGCCTTTTGTTGAGAGTGCCGTCTACTCGGACAAGGAACTCGGATACATGTCAATACGCTGCCTGGGATTCGGTTCCATGCCCAAGCACCGCGCCGGCGACCGTCGGCGCTCAAGGAAGAACGGCGCATAAGCCGCAGTTCCTGCGCGCGGCCGCAACAGCGGACAATTGTCACGCGCAGGACGGAGGAAATTCGCCCCCCGCCGCGGGCGGTGAACAGGACAGCCGTAGGAGCGTCAGCATAGCGCCGGCCGCAGGACGGGACGCGGGACCGACTGTCCCCGTCCGCGGTGGTCCGCATGTTTTGGTTCGAAGCCCACCGGCTGAGATCGCGCAGTTCAGTTCTCGACAGTCCGACCGCTGATCCGCGATGATGCAAACAGGATTGAACCACACCAGAGCCGAGTTTGGCTGCAAGAATCGATCTGGTCTTGCACCCTTTCGGCTTCTTCCTCAATTGCGTTGCAGCTTGTGAATTCCAAGCCTGACAGGCCCTCCCCTGTCACAACTCGTGCAGAAAAGCGCTCGCTCGACCGAACTGACAATGCGGCTTTTCCATAGCGCTCGATGAGGCGTTTTGCCGTTGCATGGTGCGAACATGATCTGCAACAAGCTCGCAACACATGCCACTCGCGAAATGTCAAGCGCCCATACAGGCCACCGTGAACGCTGCCAGGCGCTCCCAAGCGTCAACGCCGGTTGCTGTTTAGCTGGCGACGTCCCTTGGCACGCTTTCGGTCGGAGAAAAGCGAATATCCGCCGTCCTCCCGAAATCTGCAGCGACGCATGAGCCCCGGGCTTGACCCATTGCGTCGCCGAGATTTATTCCCTTGGGCGCCGGCATGGTGTGCCCCAGGAACCTCTTCCACAGTCGCTAGCCAATAGCGGGGCTCGAATTGATGCGGCTGAGCCCACAAATTGGTCGATCGCGCGGCCAATCGAAAGCCATGAAGAGAGGTGGAAACCCTGTAGTGCCGAAGTATCAGTTGAGGGGATGGATGGTGCTACGCAGACGGCCATACGGACAGTCAACGCCCATGTGGGCCGGTAAGCATCCGAATGCACTCTGCGCGCAAGTGAACCCCTTGCGCTAACGCTTCGACGCGCCATCAAAGCATTGACCATGTTGGGGGGCGATCGCACCGCTGATGGTCAGCGAAGGCCAACAAGTGGTCCGGCTACCCTTGGAGCCAATCCGCATTTCTGGCGATTTTCCCCTGGAGCAATCAGTGCATTGACATGAACTCGGCCGTTTTATTGGTCCTTGCTGAGTGCAGGTAATCGTGCCGGAACTCAGCAAGAAAGGCCAGTCCTTCCCAATCATGGATGGTCAATTGGCCATTCACAAGTGATGTAAGGCGCTTCTCCCGAAGAGACTTGAGCGTGCGGTTGATGTGGACTGCCGACAGCCCTGTCGCCTCGCCAAGGTCAGCTTGAGTCACAGCAAAAGCGCAGGTTTGATCGGACGCGAGTCCGGCGTCTTCCATACGTAGCATGATTTCACAGAGAAGGTGGGCCACTCGGCCAAGCGCTTGGCGCTTCCCGACATTGACCACCCATTCGCGGAAAATCGATGCATCAACCAGTGTCGTTCGCCAAAGATTTGCCGCCAGCCTGGGGTGGCGTTCGCAGAGCAGCCGTATAGCCGAGTGATCTATGAAGCCAACACTGCAAGCGCTCACCGTTCGAACGTCGCTATCCAACAGATCGAGGTGCAGGCTCAACAGATCGGGCATGTCGCCAGGCACATGATAAGCAGTGACCTGACGCTTCCCGTCTCCTGTTACCTTCGAGGTGCTGGCTAAGCCAGCCAGGACCATTATGCACCGGGACGGCTGGTCGCCTTCCCGAACCAAGTTCTGGTTTGCGCCAATCGCAACGATCCTTATTCTTACCGCGTCGAGAGCTTGACGCTCACCTGACGTGAGGGTGAAGGCACGATGGAACTTGGCGGTTAATGGGCTTTGATAAAGCATGTCGGCTCTCCGTTTGGGCGGGAGCGCTATGGTCTCTCAGTCACCCGCGGCCAGCAGAACGCGAATGATGCCCGACCTTATATCATAAACACCGGACCGACTTAACCTGTGATAAGTCTGGCACTGCTTCGGATGGTCCTTTCCTCCATCGGCAAACACAGGCTCAACAGGATTGGTGCTTACGAGGGAAGCGGCCCATCATCGGGCCTCGAGTTGCGCAGCTGCGGCAGCAGCTATAATAGATCGTTCTCAAATTCGAGGACTCACACCATCACCGACGCCCCCGACCACGCCCCTGAACTGGTAGAACTCACGGCGGATGTGGTATCGGCGTACGTCAGCAACAATCCCGTGCCGGTCGCGGGTTTGGCGGACCTGATAGCCTCAGTGCACGCGTCGCTGTCTGCGATTGGCCATCGCGTGGCTGCCGCGACCGAAGAACCAGTGCCTGCGGTAAATCCAAAGAAGTCAGTATTTCCCGATTACATCATCTGTCTTGAAGATGGTAAGCGGTTCAAAACCCTTCGGCGACATCTGCGCGTGGATTTCGGTCTCACTCCTGACGCGTATCGAACAAAGTGGAACTTGCCATCCACTTATCCGATGGTCGCTCCCAACTATGCGGCCTCACGGTCTGCCATGGCGAAGTCGATCGGTCTGGGTAGGAAGGCACCGCAGCCCACGGCAACTGTAACGGGCAAGGCAAGGCCGGCGGCTAAGGCTAAAGCGTAGCTTCCGCGATCACACCATTACCACTGCGGCACCAATCGACGATGTATGCATCGCGGCGGACCTGTCCGCTCTTGGCCGGTGCCCACCCAGGTTCCCCAACCCATGGCGCCGGCCATTTGTGGCCCACACCTCAGTTTCGTATTGCTGCCCAAACTCTTCTTGTTGAAGACCGCTTACGACGTTACAATCCCGTTTGGCCTGATTGCTGGGAGGCAACGCCCTGGCTGATATCATTCCAATTCGCAAAGCACGCCCTTGTGTCGAAGTTGGCGAAGCCTGTGGCGAGTGGTCGAGGAAGACCAGGAACTCACCCGATCATTCAAGCTCGAATCCTATGCTTTGGCCTTTGCAGAAGGCCAAAGGTCGCGTCTGCATCTCAACACGTTTTCCCGGCTGTAGAGTAGCGCGATGCAGATGTCCGCAGGGTTACTGGCGAATTTGGGCGATAGCATCGAAGCCATTGCCGCCCACATTGCGACCATGGAAACGCGACAACTGCACCAATTGCTCAAGTCGTTGCCATCGAGATCGGAAATCGCCAGCGCGGAAATGGTGATGGGCACCCTGGTCTATCGCGAGATTGAACTGCGCCGCCGGCGGGGGACGGGCGGCAACGTGTTGCCCTTTCCGGGTCTCGTGACTCCACCTATTCAGCAGTAGGCAGCGACGCCGGACCTGTAAGAGGCCATCGGATAGCGCATCCCTGTCGGTGATTGTTCACGTTCTTGAGCAGCACTTCATGCGGATCCTACACGGCCTGGTGATTGTCGCAGATCGGCGACAATCGGGCCGACGATTGCCTTGTGCAGCCGTTCCGCCTCGATCTTGAAGCGGGCGAGCTGTTCCTGCGAAACGTGTTGTGAGGGGTTTTCGTCTTGACCATGGTAGCGAACTCCGTTGAGGGGATCGCCGCAAACGGTTCTTGCACAAAAAAGCCCGTCGCGGTGAGCGACAGGCTCTTATGACATCAGGGGATTAGAACTTGTAGGCGATGCCGAAGCGAACCTCGTTGGTCTTCAGATCAACGTCGGCATTGACCAGACCACCAAAGGATTCTGTACCGAAGTCGGTATAGCGATACTCGCCTCGCAGCAGCAGATTGTCGGTCATGGCATAATCCAAGCCCACGCCTATCGTCCATCCTGTGAATGTATCTCCGAACGAAGGTCCGCCTCCATTATTACTTATGTCGACATCGCCAAACGCAACGCCACCCGCAATATAAGGAAGAAAGCGATCAACGGCATATCCTAGGCGCAGTCTTGCCGCCGCACTCCAGTTGAGTTCTTCGGTGGCGATGCCGCCCGGGATCGGGATACCAGGAGCGCTGAAGACTTGGCCGCTGCCATCAACATTCGCATATACGACGTCCAGCTCCGCGCCAATCACAATGTTATTGGACATCTGATAGTTGTAACCGGCGTAGACGCCACCAAGGAACCCGTCAGGATCTGTGTCGACAAAGCCCGGCCCACCGATTTCGTCTATGTTGCCATTCCCCCAAGCATAGCCTGCCTGTAGGCCGACATACCCACCCGTCCAGCTAAAGACCGGCGCGGCTTCTGCAACGATGGCATCGGCAGCATACGCCGACGAAGCCAGCAGAGACAACGACAGACCAAGAAGCAGCTTCTTCATAGGTGATCTCCTGTAACTACCTTTTTGGTAGCAGAGCGCGCCGATTGATGCAGTTGTTTTTCTGCCACAGTTGGCCGAATTCAAATCGGCCGCCCGCACTTACATGAGAACCTTATGCCAACTCGCTGGTGGCGATCGGATCGCCCCTCGCCAGAGTGGGCAACTGCTCGGCCAGCCAACTGTCCAGAACCTTCAGGCCGGGAACACTCATTTCGGTATCCCAGAATTAACATCGAGGAGGGTACGATAAAGGCTGTCGACCTCCTTGTCGTCAAACGCCTCGGTCAGCTCGCTTTCCGCAATCCCCTCAGCCTCCGCGTCGGCGATTAGGCGCTTTGCGAGCTGCTCGATCTCCGCTCGCTCTTTCGGCGCACCGGCGTCGGATAGATCGTGTTTTTTTATCCATTGGTTCAAAAATAGGACGGCCGGCTTGCTCATTCGGGAACACCTGGGGCAAAGTGCACGACGGCATCGACCAGCGTCCGATATAGGCTATCAACCTCTTCGTCGATCTCTTCGCGCTCGATCGTCAAGGCTTTAGCGTCGGCATACAATTTGTGTATGTACTCACTTACCGAAACGGCGTCGGTCTTAGCCGTTTCGGGGAAATTGTTGCCGATCCAGCGATCGAGAAAGTTGACGCCGCGTGTGCTCATGAAGCCTAAGCTCGATCCAGCGCTTAGGTTCCAGCAGGGCGCTCGACGGCAGCTTCGTCGACCTCGGCTTCCATTTCGTCGTTGACAGTCTTGGTCTTGCCGAAGGCGGCCACCGGCTCACCGTCAAAGCCCTGCAGCCACGCGTCGGCATGCTCTCCCCAGTAGGCTGGCACCGCACGTCTCCTTGCCATCCTTGCTCGCTTGGGCGTACATCCAGGCGTAGGTGGCGCGCTCCTGGTCTTTCCTAGCCACGGCCATCTGTGTCATCCTCTCGGAAGTCCTGCAGTGAGGCGTGGCGCAGGTCATCCTCGCCGCGCAGGTGCTTTACGCGGCCGATCAGCCCCGGCTTGACCCATTGCGTCGCAGGCCGCTTCATGACGCCCTTGGGCGCCGTGCCTGGGTGCTCTTGGACGCGTTTCCATAGCCTCTCGCGCATTTCCCGGTTCAAGGTGACGAACGCGCTGCCGACATAGCGCCCTGTGCCCCGCTCGGCCATGAGAGCGATAGCCGGCTTGCCCGCTTCACGCTCGACGCCGAGCAGATCGAACTCGTCGATCGCATAGCACTTGGCCTTCAGCCAGTTGGCCGACGGACCGCTGCGGTATTTGCTGTCCTTCCGCTTCGACACCATGCCTTCAAGTCCGGCTTGGTCGAGCAAGTGGAGGATCGCCTTGGCTTCGCCGGGCAGAGGCTCGCTGAACTGAATACGCCGCCCGGGCTTGATCATGCTGGCCAGGATCTCGCGCCGCTCCTCAAGCGCCATGTCGCGCAGATCGTGCCCATTGAGGTGCAATAGATCGAAGGCGACGAAATAGAGGTCTTGCTGTCGGCGGGTGATCGCTTTGCGCAGATCGCCGAAGTCCGAAAGGCCAGCTTCGTTCAAGACGATGATCTCACCGTCGACAATCGCGCTTTCGGCACCAAGACTCTTTGCCTCCCCCACCAGGTCGCGATATTTCGCGGTCCAGTCGTGGCCGTTGCGCGTATAAATGCGTGTGCCGTCTTCATCGATGATCATCTGCGAGCGGTAGCCGTCGAACTTGACCTCGTGGGTCCAGCCTTCACCCTCGGGAGGCTTCTCCACAAGGGTCGGCATCAACGGCTCGATGAACTTCAAACGCATGCACTAATCCGCCCTCCGGCGATTCAATAAGCTTAAGCTAAAATGGTTCCGAAGCCGGAAGTTGGCTTTGGTGCAACAAAACACGCTGACTGAACGTTGCTCGATATTCGCAGGAGGAATCGAGATATGGCTGACGACAAGAGCAAGAGGGACTTTCGCGATCGGGACCGGGTCTCGGCCGATGAGGATTATGAAGTCGAGTATTTCGCAGCCAAGGCCGGGATCACCCCGCAGCAGGTCAAGGAATTGATCGCGAAGCACGGCAACCAACGCGAAACGCTGGAGCGAGAAGCGAAGGCTCTGCGGAAATAATGACCAGGCTATCGGATCTCGGCAGACCAATAATTGGGCACCGACATGAAGGCCCGCCCGCGAGCGAGCTCGATCATTTCATGCCTTGCCCTGTTTGCGGCCAACAGATCGATATGCGCGACTTTCGCCAGGTCGCTTATCATGCCGATCCGGATCACGATCAGCCTCTCGAACTAGACGCTTAGGAACACAAGTGCCGAAATACCACGTTGAGGAAATGGATGGCGATACCGTGACGGCTACCCACATCGTCCACGCGACAACGCCGATCAGGGCGGCGCGGGAAGCGACGGAGCGCGACGTCACCCTGCTCACCAGCGAACCCATTTGGATCAGGGTTGCCGACGAGAGGCGCGGCCACGTCTTCGAATACAGTTTCAGCCTGTAGCTGGCGATCCAACCCGGCTAGCTGAGTTTGGATGGCATACCATGCCGTCGACTTCGATACGCAAGTTCGACTATGACCCGAACACCAGGGTTCTCTCGGTTTGGTTTGTAGCGAGCGGGAAGCATTACGAGTTTTTGGACGTACCTGCTGAGGCCGTTGCCGCGTTCAAAGCTGCCTTTGCCAAGGGCGTCTATTTTAACAGCCACATCCGCAATCGTTATGCATTCCGGCTCGCGGCAGGGAGGGCAGCAGCCGCGTCGGGCGATTGACAGAATTTCAGATTCGAGGCGGCCCGCGCCATCGCAGGGGAGCAACTGTGCGAATTGACCAGGTTCCGAGGGCAAACGAAAAGCCGGCCGGCCGGGCCAGCGGGCGCGTATTATACTAAGCTAGGTGCTGGGCCTATTTGCCCATCATCATCGCAGCTTTGCAGAAGTTTTCATGGGCCTGTCGGACAGGTCTGCCACGACGGGCGTGACCCACGGCGACGGGTCGGCAAACAGCGCACTCCTGCGCATCCACAGGGCTTACGAAGTCGGTCGGCTGCTCTGCGATCATAGTGCCTTATCGGAGAACCGCGCTGAGCTCCGCGCAGTCACCGGTCCTGCAATACGGCCGGATCTATGATCAAAGCGCTGAGCAGGAGCCATTCGGGGTCTACGCCTGCCGCCCGGTATTTATTGTCACAAAAAGGGGAACAACGGCAGCTCGGCCGTGTTGGGCCAGTTAAGCAATATTGCAGGAGCACAACATGCATTTCGTCAAAGTGCTTTTGGCTGCGATCGCCATCGGTCTCATCAGCCCGGGGGCAATGGCTCAGACGGCGACCACGTCCCCGCAGGAATTTGTCAAAGCAGCTGCGAGTTCAGACATGTTCGAGATCCAGTCGAGTGAGTTGGCGCTGCGGAAATCGAAGACATCACGAGTGAAGGAATTCGCTCGCATGATGATCAAGGACCACACGAATTCTTCCAAGCGGCTCATTGCGGCGGCAAAGAAGGACGACGTCGCAGTGGCACCGGAGATGACAAGCAAGCATGCTGCCCAATTGGAAGCATTGAGCAACGACAGCAGCGGGGCGTTCGATAACGCCTACATCGACGCCCAGGTTGCAGCGCACCAGGAAGCCCTGACGCTGATGACCTCCTATGCGGAAAACGGTCAGGCAAAACATCTGGCGGCCCATGCGAAAAAGACCGCGCCGGTCATCCGGCAGCATTTCAAACATGCCCAGCAACTGAGCAAGAGCGGTTCTCAGGGCTGAGTGGATCTGGCCACGACGTTGGTTCTTCGCGGCGCTGTGGAGTCTGTGCCAACCCTCTGGCACTGCCTCCGCCCCCAGGGACGCTGCAACCTTCAAGCGGTCGTCGATGCAGGAACTCTAAAGGTGCGTCGCTCAGGTAGTCCGGCGTGCAAGCACCAGCGTCGTCGAATTTGCCAAACGAACAGGAGACCTGACATGCCAAAGCAAAACGAGACCTCGCATTCGAGACGAAGTGACTTCGCCAATGATGAACCCATTCGCCCGGAGGATGCCGCCGTGTTGGACAGCCCCGTGGGCCACGAAGACAGGCACGGCGCGGAGCCAGGTTTCGTGGGAGCCGACGATGTCGACCAGCCGATCGGCGCAAGGCCCCGCAGCGAAATTACCGGTCGTCATGATGAAGGGGCAGGCGCCAATGACACGATCGACGGCTTAAGCGAAACCGAGGAACTGACCCGCAGCTACGCCGAGGACATACCAACCGGTGACAATGATGAGGAGGAGGAAGACATCCCTGTCTTCGAAAGAGGCCGAAGCAACACCGAACTCTGAGCGCCCCGCACGGTGAGGAACATGACAATAAGCACATTCGGACTTCGGGTTGCGTCTTTGGGGCTCCGGGCTTTTTTGGGACTGGCGGCCTCGCTGACTTCGGGCGTCGAGGCATCTGCGCAGACAAGTCAGCCGGCTCAACAATCCGGCGACTCGTCGCATACAGCCAAGCAGGGTCGACTGCCGGCGCAAGGATCGTCGCCGACCGCCAAGGATGATGTCGGCGTTGACGTCTCGCTCGGCCGGCCGGAGGTGAAGCAACAGGTTGCAAGACATCTGGGAGTGGCTGAGACCGAGTTGCCACTGGCGGTGCACGTACCGATCGCGCTCGCTTCGCAAGTCTGCGGGCAAGAGGTATTTACCGCCCGCGCCAATGTAAACCGAAGCTGCACCGCGACGAAATTCATTCCGGAAATCGCCGAGGCGGCACGCAACCATCCACAAACCTCCGCGGTACCGGAGCGGTAGCACCGAAAATGTCCGAACCCGGCGCGACGGTCGTGCCATGCTTACCCGAGGGTAGCGCTCCAACCCGGGGTAAATCAGCCAGCCCCACCGCCGTCTGTTTTTGGCGGCATGCATGATGGCGTTCGCCGCCATCTCTTAACCAATGTGAATGCTGTTGCTCCGCAGCAACGCTACGAGATCCTGTCCGAAGCGGAGGCAGGCAGATGCCACTGGAATACCTGATCGATCAATATGTGAGCAGCCGCAAGCGGCGGGGTCTTTTGTCGACACGGCACGCTCTCGAGGCGTTGAAAGAGGCCGTTCCGGCGCTGTCGATCGGCGAAAGCCATCTTGTCAATATGATCGCCGAGCGAGCGCTCGCCTTTGGCCTCGCCATCCACTTCGATCATTCCGGCGAGAATGCCGGGTAAGACATCCACGAGCGTCTGCTGATGCTACAGGACGAGGAACTCGGTGTTCGCGTAGCTTCATTGCCTGGTGGGCGGATCTTTCCGAGGCTGCTCCCATCCGTGTTCTGGGCAAGTGGTTAAAGTCGCCGAAGCGATGCCACGGCGTGCACCGAGCCCACCCCGGCATTGGACAAGCTCCCCCCAGCTTTCGCCAGTTGGAGCTTTCGTCTACTCGCAGCAGCCCTAGCGAGGCTCGATCAGCCTCGGCGTTCGGCGGTCTCGGAAGTTTTGCTCCAGCGGGCGGTTCGGGCCGGCGAATTGAGGTTGAAAGGAGAAGATGATGACGGACAACAAAACCGAGCGTGATTTTCGCGACAGGAACCGGGTCTCGTCCAACGAACGCAACGAACTCTTCCATTTTGCCCAGCAGAACGGCATCCGCCTGAGCAGGTGATGGAGCTCATCAAAGCCGTCGGGAATGACCGCGCCTCGTTGCGGCTGCGAAGGAATTGAAATCAGTTTCCCGGGGCGGCTCGCTTACGGCATGAAGCCTCGCTGCCGAGGAGAACCTTGAGCCGTGGTGAGAATTTGAGTGTAGCATCATCCTGACGCACACGCGGAGCAGGTCGAGCGTGAAAGTGACAATTGTACCCCTGCCCAACATGCGGCAAGCGCTGGAGGTTCGAGGCTGCGCAGATCGGCTATCGTCACCCCGAACCATAATCCACTCCAACCCGAGTCCTGGACGCACGGCGTGGCACCGAGCCTACTTCCTGCCGTCGTTCAATAATAATCCCGCGCCGCAGTCAGCCAGCGAGATCACCGTCGTCTGCCGGACGCGTGTCGGCTTCCAAACTGACAACGCACCGCCTTTGTAGCGACGCTTTCCAGCCACGATCACCTGCGCAGCTTTGCCGCGCTCGCTGCGCACCAATAAATTCCATCTCCTTCCCTCACACTGATCTTGTTCAGGCGGTCGTTTTGCCGCTGCGGTAGGCGCTGTCCTTCCGCTTCGATCGCGGTAGCGCCCAGTATCAACGCTGCCAGATCAAACCGCACAATCAGCACCTCAAAGCTGATCAGCAGAAGCAGCAGTGAATCAGGACCTCGTCGATCAGGGTCAAAGGGCCAAGCACATATGTCTGGGCACGGTGACCGTGGCATAGCCGGCACTGCAATGACGGCGTCGGTGCCCGTCTTGTGGAGCCGGAAAGCCCAACTAAGAAAACAGTCGGCGGTGCCGATCTCGAAGAATTCTAGCCCGGCACGGTGAACAGGCTGGGGGCCGCATCGCGATCTAGGGTTCAGCACAACTCCGGCGGCATCGAGACGATCGACCTCAGCCCGGTCGGCGGCCCTCGGCCACGTCCATGACCAGCACGCGCAGCATGGTCAGCTGGCGCTTACCCTCCATGGCGCGCCCGTCGGCGACGGTCTGTCTCTTTCGGCTCAGGAAAACGTCGCAGAGCGGCCAATGTGCTTCAAGGCATTCGATGACGTCGTCGATCACCAGCCCTTCGGCTAGATGCGCCTTCTCATGGGTCCAATATCCGTCGGTGGCGAAGAGCTCGTCATCGGGCGAGCGGCAAACCGCGAGGATCGAAGCAGATGACATCCTCTTCCTCGATGTCATCGACCGCGCACGCTTCAATCCAGTCGGCCATCTCCGGCTCCCGCACCATCCGCTATGGCTATTCAGCCGCCGCCGACATATCGAGCTCGTGAAATTCACCGCGATAGGGCCGCGCCGTCGGCGGCAATTCGCGCTTGAGGAAATAATCCTCGTACCGCAGCTGCTTCAGCAGCACCGGCCAGACTTCGCGATAGGCATGCCACATGGACGGGTTCGCCGCCGGCAGGTCGTGCTTGATCAGCTCGTGCAGTCTTGGCAGCGCATGATAGGGCACCATCGGGAACATGTGGTGTTCGACGTGATAATTCATGTTCCAGTAGATGAAGCGGCTGACCGGGTTCATGTAGACGGTGCGCGTGTTCAGCCGGTGGTCGACGACATTGTCGGCCAGGCCGATATGCTGCAGCAACCCTGTCAGCACCATGTGCCAGCTGCCATAGAGGCGCGGCAGGCCGATCAGCACCAGCGGCAGCAGCGACCACGTGAACAACGCCAGCCCGACTGTCGCCGCATAGATGGCGACATGCCAGCGCGCAGCGATCACCGCCTTGTGCTGCTCCATCTCGGGGATATAGCTCTTCTCTTCATCGGACAGCTTGCCGAACGCCTGGCGCACCAGCGCCGGCAGCGAATAGCGGAAATCGAGAATACCGGTGAAGGCCAGCGCCGCCCGCAGCAGATCTGGGGGGCGCATGACGGCGATTTCGGCATCGCGGCCGACGATGATGGTATCGGTGTGATGGCGGGCATGGCTCCAGCGCCATTGCACGGGGTTGCGCATCAGCATGAAGCTTGAGATCTGGTAGACGACATCGTTCATCCAGCGCGTCCGGAACGCGGTGCCGTGGCCGCATTCGTGCCAGCGCGAGTCGCTCGACGAGCCGTAAAGCACGCCATAGACGAACAGGAACGGCACCACCCACCAAGTGCCCCAGAACCATACGATGCCGGCGGCCGACACCAGGATCGCCGCGACCCAGATGATCGTGTCGCGGATCGCCGGCCCGTCGGAGCGTTGCATCAACTCCTTGATCGCCCTGCGCGGGACATCGGTGTGATACCATTCGGCCGAAGCCAATCCGGTCTCGATGGCGCGCTTGGTGCTTTCACCGACCAGGCTGTAGTCGCGCTTCCTGCTTGCCGTCATCGTCATCTCCGTTTCCCGCCTGCGCTCCGCAAGGGCCGCCTGGGGTCGGCCGGGCCGCGCCTGCTTCCGTATTCCGGCGCACTTCCCGCCCGCCGCGGCAACCGATCGTGCGTTTCAAGCCGGTCACGCCTGCAGTCTCGCAAAAGCGCCCGACGGCGCAGGGTAATCCTGTTGCGGCTGCCGGGCGATCGACCCTATCCTCGCTTCCGCTTGGGCGATCTGACCGGCACCGTCGAGCACCCGGAACACGGCGTCATAGGAGCGGCTTTCGCCATGGTCCAGCCAGATCATCTCGCCCCGTTCGCGCGCGGCGAGATTGCCCAGAACATGATGCGTCGAGGGTTCGATTCCCAACGCATATAGGCCTGCCTGGAAGTTCTGCCACTGATAGGTGCAGGGCAGCTGATCCTTGCGGGTAACGACCTCGAAGCCGAGCCCCAGTTGGTCATTGACGACGGCCACCGGCACCTCGCCCGCCGCATCGGCGCCAAGCTCGTGCTCCCAGACCTGCTCGCTGAATCCCAGCTGCGGCGCCGGCACGGTTCGGTAGCCGACCTTCTGCGCCTCGTAACGATCGCCGGCGTGCGCCGCCCAGACGACATCCCGGATCGGCGCCAGGTAGCGCGAACCCTCGTCGAGCAAGGGATGGCTGACGTTGACGTGATAGAAATACATGTGCGGCGTGCGGCTGAAACCATGATTGACGACGCGGTCCGAAAGGCGGATCTCGCTGCCGCCGACATCGGCCTCGATGCGGCGCAGCAAATGGAGATCCTCGCCGAACACGGTTGCCTGCTGGACAATGCCTTCCGCCCACAGCACGCAGCGGTCGCCGTCCCAGGCCTCGCCGTAGCCGGTCAGCCGCGCCGGCACGGTGCCGATGCGGCCATGCAGCGAGTGCAATACCCGCTTGCGCCCCGGATAATTGTAGCTTTCGGCCGGCACGTCTTGCCGGCCCAGTATATGGTCGAGGCCGCAGGTGACGAGCAGCCCCGAGAACGACCGGCCAAAGGCGAAACCGTCCTCCCCTTCATGCTCGTGCAGTCCGGGCTGGCGAAAGCCGCTCGGCGAATGCCAGCCGATCGCCTGGCCCCGGAAGTCGCAATCGGCGATATCGAGCGCCCGGTCGACCAGCGCCGTGAAGCGCAGGCCGGAGCCGGTGCGGAACTCGAGCATCCGGATGCCGCGCTCCACGCCGTCGCCGAGCGTCATCAGCCGCACGCCGGCAAACTGCGACAGCATGCCGGACCGCTCGGCCACCTGCCTTCGCGACAGCGTCTTGCCGTAAAGCTCTACCATGCGACGTCCTTCACTTTGCCCTCGCCTCCTTGAGCAAGGCCGACATGTCGGCGCCGGTGATGATGCTTTCCACCGTCAACAGGTCGGTGTCGGCGACCGTCTGTTCCGCGACGATTTCGCCGCGGCGCATGACGATGATGCGGTCGGCGACCTGGAACACGTGGTGGATGTTGTGGGTGATGAGCAGCACCGAGTGGCCGGCGTCGCGCACCTCCTTGACGAAGCGCAGCACGCCGTGGGTTTCCTCGACGCCAAGATTGTTGGTCGGCTCGTCGAGTATGATCACCTTGGCGGCGAACTGCATGGCGCGCGAGATCGCGATCGATTGCCGCTCACCGCCCGAGAGCGTGCTCACCAGTGCATCGGCATCGAGCTTTTTCGAAATGCCGACCCGCTTCAGCAGCGCCGAGGCGGCGTTGCGAAGCTTGGCGAGATCGAGCGGCGCGAACACGCCTAGCCAACCGAAATTGACCGGCTCCCGGCCCAGGAAAAGATTGCGCGCGATGCTGAGGTCCGGCGCGAGCGATGTGTCCTGATGGATGGTCTCGATGCCGAGGTCCATCGCGTCGCGCGTCGAGCGGATCGATGCCTTCTCGCCGCGCACGAAGATGTCGCCGTGGTCGGCCGGGAAGACGCCGGAGATCGCTTTGATCAGCGTCGATTTCCCGGCGCCATTGTCGCCGAGCAGGGCAACCACCTCGCCTTCGTTGAGGGTGAACGAGGCGTTCTTCAGCGCACGCACGTTGCCGAAGGACTTTTGCAGGTCTTGCAGACGCAGCACTTCCATCGTCAGCTCCTTGCGGCGTTCTTCTGCAGCAAAGCGTGCAGGATGAGCATGGCGAGGATGATGACGCCGACGAAGATGTTGTATGCCAAGCCCGGCACGCCGATCAGCACGATGCCGTTGCGGATGACGCGCAGCATCAGCGCGCCGACGATGGTGCCGAGGATGGTGCCGCGCCCGCCGGTGAGCGCCGTGCCGCCGACCACCACCATGGCGATCACTTCGAGTTCGTAGCCGGTGCCGGCCACCGGCGAGGCGGCCGAAATCCGGAACGCGCTGATCATGCCGGCCAGCCCGGCCACCACCGAGGTCAGGATGAACAGCCAGATCTTCACCGCGTCGGCCGGCACGCCGCGCGCCACCGCTGCGTTGCGGTTGCTGCCGATGGCGCTGATCCAGTTGCCGAGCTTGGCGTAGCGCAGGATGTAAATCGCCAGCAGCGACAGGCCGATGAACCACCAGAGCGAGGTGTAGAACCGGAACGAGCCTACATTGAAGCTGCCGGCCAGCAGCGTGACGAAGAAGCCGGGCTGGTCCCACGACTTCAGGGGGAATCCCTGCGTGATGTAGAGCGCCGCGCCGCGCACGACGAGCAGCATCGACAGCGTGACCAGGAAGGAGGAAATGCCGATCTTGGTGACGATCAGCCCGTTGATGGCGCCGATCGCGATGCACAGCACAAGCCCGGCCAGGAGGGCGACGCCGATGTCGATACCGCCATTCTGCACCAGCAGCATCACCACGACGGGCGCAAGGCCGAACACGGCGCCGACCGACAGATCGAACTCGCCCGCCGTCAGCAGCAGCGTCATGCCGAGAGCGATGATGCCGAGCTCGGGCAGGAACGCCATCATGTTGGATATGTTGAGGGGCGACAGGAAGTTGCCGTCGGCGATGGCGAACACCACGAGCAGCACGATGAGGATGATGAGCGAGGAGAATTGCGGCGAACGCAGCAGCGCAGACCTGCCCTTCGCTCGCTGCGTGTCGTCGTCTGCTGTGATTGCCATATCTGTCAGGACCATGCGTTTCGTCCGGCGCCCGCCATTTCGCGGCGGGCGCCGATTGTCGTCACTTGTTGTAGAGTTTCAGGATCGGCTCGACGCTCGAGGCGTCGTAGAGGCTGAATGTGTGAATGTCGTAGCCGATCGGCTCGCCAGAGGCCGCAAGCCCGAGCAGCGCCACCGGCATGAAGCCCTGCGCCGACGGGTACTGCCAGGCCGCAGCATTGACGAAGCCGGACTTGACCGCCTCGGCCGTCTCCTTTGAGTTGCCCCAGCCGACGACCGGGACCTTGCCGGCCGACACACCGGCCCCGTCGAAGACGCGTTTGATGCTTGCTGCCACGGAATCGCCGAGTGCAATGATTGCCGGCGGATTGTTGGCGACCATGTAGTCGGTCATCTTGGCGATGATGCCGGCCGGGTCGGTGCCGCAATCGACCACGTCGTACTTGATGCCGAGCGGATCGAAGACGCTGGCGATGCCCCCGGTCTCGAGCTGCTGGTAGCTGGCGCCCGGCACTTCGACCGGCAGGAACACCTTGTCGCCCTGCTTCACCATCTTGTGGTCGACGAGATACTTGGCCCAGATGACGCCCGCTTCCCTGAGGTCGGCCCCGACATAGGCCTGCCGCCCGGTCGCCGGATCGTCGGTGTTGAAGAACACGATCGGTATGCCGGCGGCCTTGGCGGCCTTCACCTCCTCCGTCCACAGGCCGGGCTGAGCCGAGGTGGTGGCGATGCCGTCCGGCTTGGCGGCGAGCGCCGAGTTGAAAGCCTCCTTCTGCGCCGCCATGTCGCCGCCGCTGAACGAGATCTTGCAGGTCACCTTGAGCTGGTCGCAGGCCTTGGTCGCGCCGGCATTCCAGTCGATCCAGAACGCGTCCGAAGGGCCACCATGCGACAGCAGATAGAAGGTCTTCTGGCCGTCCTGCGCGAATGCCGGCAGGCTCAAGGAGACCCCGGCTACCAGCGTTGCCGCGGCAGCCACTTTCAACGCGAATTTCAACATTCATTCCTCCCTTGGTTGGAGTTGCGCCGCCATGCCCCGGCCGCGCAACCGGCGCTCACAGGCCGTTGGCGCGGAACTTCCCGTCGAGGAATTTCTTCGCCCGCGGCACGTCGTCCTCGGTCAGATGCTCGATGATGACGGGGATGTTCGGGTGCTTCTCACTGAGCCGCTGCAGATAGAGATCGTAATTCAGCGATCCCAGCCCGGGCGCCGGCAGCTCGATCTCGCCGACGCCGCGGAACGTGTGGCTCTCCATCGCATCCTCGTCGCCGATGTCGGCATGCTTTTCCGACTTGTCGCTGCCCGAACGCTTGACGTCCTTGGCATGCGCGATCTTGATCTTGTCGGTCAGCGTATCGAACACCTGGTTGAGGATCTGGTCCATTTTGTCGATATTGTGGGTCTCGAAATAGTTGGTCGGATCCATCAGCAGGCCGAGGCCCGGATGGTCGACCTGGGCGAACATCTTCACCGTCTCCTCGACCGAGCCCACGACGTTGTTGACGTAGGTCTCGAGGAGGAAGACCGCGCCGTGGTCGTAAGCCGTCTGGGCAAGGTCCGAGATCACCTTGCGGCATTCCTCGAAGCCTTCCTCGGTCTTGTTCCTGGGGTGATGCACCCAGTCGGATTCGGTGTTGTAGGTTCCGGTCTCCGAGATCACGTAGGGCGAGCCGAAGGCGCGCGCATTGCGGATGATTTCCTTGAGATAGCCGACGCGCTTGTCGCGCTCGGATTTGTCGGGATGAATGATGTTGGTGTAGCCCGAGATGCAGCAGACCGGCAGATTGTGGTCGCGAAACGTGTCGCGCACTGTCCTCGCCTTGTCCCCGGTGATCTGCCCGGCCGTGAGATCGACATCCCTGAAATGCAGGTCGAGCTGCACCGTGTTGAAACCGAGCCCGCGGATCTTCTTTGCCGTCTCTTCGAGGCCGTACGGGAAATAGCCCGTGAAAATACCTGCCTGCATCATGATGTGAATTCCTCCCTGTAAGCGATTCAGTTGGCTGATTTTATCGAGATTTCGGAAAGCTTGACGGTGCGGCCCTCGTCGATCGAGCGATAGCCGGCCTCGACCAGCGCCATCGTCTTGACGTTGTCGGCAACCGATAATGCCGGCGGCGCGCCTGTCTTTACCGCATGCTGCAATTGCTCCATCACGCCGATGAAGGCATGCGGGAACCACATCGTGTCCCAGCTCGGGCTGACCCACTTGCCATCCGTCGTCTCGGTCGAGGCATAGGTCAGCGTCGAGGCCACGCCTTTCGGCCAGCCGATCGTGCCTTTGGCGACACCGTTGGTGCCGTCGACGCGCCAGTTGATGTGCTGGTCGTCCAGATAGCCCTCCTGACGTGGGCCGGACCAGACATCCTCCAGCGACACGGCGAGCACGCCGGAGGGAAAGCGCAGCGTCGAGACGGTGATGCCGTCGGTATGTTCGAATGTCGTGCGCGGGTCCTTGCGTGTCAGCGTGGTGATTTCCGAGGGATCGCCGAACAGGAAGCGCAGCACGTCGAGATGATGCACGCTCATATTGGCGAGCGTCAGCCGGTCGTAGTCCTGAAGAAAAGTCTGCCAGTGCGGGATGGCATGCATGTCGATCTGCGCAAAGACGATGTCCCCGAGTGCGCCGCTGTCGATGATCTGCTTCAAGACGCGCATCGATTGGTCGTAGCGCATGTTCTGATTGACCGAGAGTATCTTGCCGGACTTGGCTGCCTCGTCGCGCAGCTTCACGGCTTCATCGACCGACAGCGCCAGTGGCTTCTGCGCCAGGATCGCCTTGATGTGGGGCTGCTTCAGCGCATGGCGGATCAGCGCCGGCTGCAGATCGGGTGGAAAGGCAAGGTCGACGATCTCGATCTCGGGATTCTCGATCAGTTGTTCCGGCGTGTCGTGGACGGTCGGGATGTCCCAACGCGCGGCGACCTTCTGCGCATTGGAACGGGTCCGCGAGGCGATCGCCACCACGTTGAACCCCGCTTCGCGATAGGCTGCCAGATGGCACTCGGCCATGATCATGCCGGCGCCGATGCAGCCGATACGGTATTCTTTCGTGCGGACCTTCACGTCCGGCTCGAAGCCTTCGCTCGCCATGTCTTCCTCCCGCAATTCTGTTTTCGCAGCCGCGATCATCTCGCCAACGCGCCTCCGTCCTGCCCGAAATAATGCACCCGGGCCGGCTCGCAGGAAATCGCTACCACCGCATCCGGCCTGATGTCGGGCTGGCCGCGCAGCAGCGCCTTCAGCCGCGCCTCTCCGGCGGCGAGCGTTACCACCGTGTAGCCGCCAAGCGGCTCGACCTCGAACACGCGCGCCGGGCGGCCAGCGCCCCCTTCGACCCAGGGCCGGACCTGGATGTCCTCCGGCCTCAGCCCGATTTCGATCGCGTCGGCCGGAGCAGCGCGATCGGCGATGCTGACCGTGCCTTCTGCGGCCTCGATGCCACCGTCGCCGCGAACGGATTTGAGGATGTTCATCATCGGCGAACCAAGCAGTCGCGCCACATAGGTGTTCGCCGGGCGGTCGTAGATCTCGGACGGGGCGCCGATCTGCCGGATCCTGCCATTCTCCAGAATGGCGATGCGGTCGGCGATCGACATCGCCTCTTCCTGGTCATGGGTGACGTAGATCAGCGTCTTGCCGAGTTCGCGCTGGATGCGCTTGAGCTCGACGCGCGTTTCCTCGCGCAGCCGCGCATCGAGCGCAGAGATCGGGTCGTCCATCAGATAGGCGTTCGGGTCGCGCACCAGGGCGCGGGCTATGGCCACGCGCTGCCGCTCGCCACCGGAAAGCTGCGCCGGCGGCTTGTGAAGGATGTGGCCGATATGCAGCTTGGCGGCGACGTCGGCGACACGCTTTTCGATCTGGGCCTCGGCGACCTTGCGCTCGACCAGCGGGAAACGCACATTGTCGCGCGCGCTCATATGGGGGAACAGCGCCAGGTTCTGGAACACCATGGCGACATTGCGCTCGGCCGGCGAGACGGTGTTGACCGGTTTGCCGCCGATCAGGATCTCTCCGGCGTCAGGCGTCTCCAGACCGAGCACGAGGCGCAGGATTGTCGATTTGCCCGACAGCGGCGGCCCGAAGAAGCAGAAGAATTCGTTGTCATTGACGGTGAACGAGGCGTCGTCGACGGCGAGCGTCGTGCCGTAACGCTTGCTGACATTGCGAAAGACGATACCGGCCATGTCAACCTGCCTTCATCGCAATGCCGCTGCGGGCATCGAAGACACGCACGGACGATGCCACGGGGGCGACGACGGCAAGCTCGCCGATCGAAAGTCCGACAGCATTGTCGAACACCGCCTTCACGGCGGTCTCGCCATCGCCGAGATGGACGATGGTCCTGGCGCCGATCCGCTCGACGAAGCTCACCGGCATGGCGAGGCCCTGCCCGCTCGGCACCAGCGACACCTGTTCGGGCCGGAAGCCGTAAAGCACCTCAGAGCGCGATCCGCGCAAGGTGGCGGCCAGCGCATCCGGCAGCGTCGGCGTGACCCCCAGCGACCCGAGATCGACCACCAGGCCCCGGTCGCTCTCCGCCGGCCTTCCCTTCAGCAGGTTCATGCCCGGAGCGCCGATGAAGCGGGCGACGAAGACATTGGCCGGATTGTTGTAGACTTCCAGCGGCGTTCCCACCTGCTGCAGCACGCCGTGATCCATGACGGCAATGCGGTCGGCCATGGTCATGGCCTCGAGCTGGTCATGGGTGACGTAGACCATCGTCTGCCTGAACTGGCGCTGCAGCTGCTTGAGCTCGGTCCGCATTACCGCCCGGAAGGCGGCGTCGACATTGGACAGCGGCTCGTCGAGCAGGAAGATGGCCGGCTCCATGATCGCCGAGCGTCCGATTGCCACCCGCTGCAGGATGTTGACCGAGAGCCGGTCGGCCTTGCGGTCGAGCAGCGGCGTCAACTGCAGCAGCTCGGCGATGGCGCCGACGCGGCGGTCGATCTCGGCTGTCGCCGCACCGCGCATCCGCGGCCCGTAGGCAAGGTTCTGGCGCACCGTCATGTGGGTGAAGATGGCGTAGTTCTGGAAAACGAAGCCGACGCCGCGCCGGCCCATCGGCACGCCGGCCATGTCGCGCTCGCCGAACAGGATCTTGCCGCTGGTCGGCTCCTCCATGCCGGCGATCATGTTCATCGTCGTCGACTTGCCGCATCCCGAAGGCCCGAGCAGCGCCATGAACTCGCCATCGGCGATGTCGAGGTCCATGGTCTTCAGCGCCGTGAACTCGCCAAAGGTCTTGACCAGGTTGCGCAGCTGGATCGCACTCATGCCGGCACCAGCCTTGCGCGCGCCATGCGCTTAATGGCGAATACGGCAACGATCGAAAGCACGACCAGGATGGCCAGCGCGATCGCCGCCACATAGCCCCAGATCAGGTCCTGCGTCGTGACCTTGTAGATGTAGACGGAGATCGTCTCCGTGGCGACCCCGGGGCCGCCGCCGGTCATGATGTAGAGCGTGTCGAAGATCTTGAAGTTCTCGATGACGCGGATCGCCAGCGCGATGATGATGATCGTCTTCATCTTCGGCAGCACGATGGTGACGAAGCGCTGCCACGGGTTGGCGCCGAGCAGGGTCGCCGCCTTGATCTGGTCCTGCGGCACGCCGACCAGGCCGGCAAGCAGGATCAGGAACATCAGCGGCGTCCACTGCCAGATATCGGCGATGATCACCGCGATCAGCGCCAGTGTGGGGTCAGACAGCCAGGCGATGGTGACGCGGGAACCGCTGAGTGCCGACAGGATGTCGTTCAGCGGCCCGCCCGACTGGAACAGCATGAAGAACATGTAGCCGGCCACCGCCGGAACCACCATCATCGGCATCAGCAGGATCGAATAGAAGATCCGCTTGCCCGGAAAATCGTCCGCGAACAGCGTCGCCAATGCCAGGCCAAGCAGGAATTCGACGGGCACGCACACGACCATGACGATGGCCGTGCGCCTCAGCGCGCTCCAGAAGCGCGCATCGGCGGCAAGGTCGGTGTAGTTGGCGAAGCTGTTCCACATCTCCCATGCGTTCCACCAGCCGAGGCCGGAGAGCGGCGACCAGTCGGTGACGCTGATGTAGAGCTGCATCAGCAGCGGGAAGACGGAGATGAAGAGCACCAAAACCTGCGCCGGCAGCGTCAGCCGGAATCCCAGCCGCGCTCCCTCGTCCCGCAGCGCGGGCTTGCCAAGCGCGGCCTTTGCGTCCTTCGAGACAGTCACGGTCACCGCGCTCATTGCTTGAGCGCGCCGAACGTCAGTCCGCGCACCAGATGGCGCTGGATGGCGATGCCCATGATGACCGGCGGCACCGCGGCGATTAGACCGAGCGCGGCCTTGGCGCCATAGAGCTGCCCGGTCATCGAGGAGGACAGCGAGGCCATGTAGACGGGGATCGTCACCCATTCACGCGTCGTCAGCAGCAGCGCGATCAGATAGTCCGACCAGTTGAGGATGAAGACGAAGAGGGCGGCGCTGGCCAGCGGTGCGCGCATCATCGGCAGCGTGATGCGCGTGAAGACGCGCAGCCGCGAACAACCTTCGACAAGCGCCGCTTCCTCGATCTCGCGCGGCATGTCGTCGAAGAAGGTCTTCATGAGCCAGAAAGCGAATGGCAGGGTGACGATGCCGTAGATCAAGGCCAGGCCAAACCAGCTGTCGGTGAAGTTCAGGAAGGCCCACATGATCATGACCGGGATCATCACCGCCATTGGCGGAAACAGCCTGAGCTGGATCAGCGCCAGCGGCAGGTTCTGGCCGGAGCCGAAACGCGACAGCCCGTAGGCCGCAGCCGTGCCCGCCGACATTGCGATCGCCGTGCCGAACACCGAAGACAGCAGCGACGACAGGATCGGCTTCAGCGCGGTGCGGTCGAGCGCCACGATCAGATTGTTGTTGGACTCGCCGAAGACGAACTGGAAATTGCCCAGCGTCGGGTTCTTCGGCCACCATGTCAGGTCGGCGCCGGTCGCCGACCATTCGGCGATCGGCTTGAAGGCCATCGACACCATCCAAAGGATCGGCACCAGCGTCACGGCCATCGCCGCGAAGATCGCGGCGTAGCGGAATATCTCGAAGGGGACGGAACGCTTCATCTGGCTGCTTTGCTGGTGGCGTTGACTGCGGCGGGAGGAACAGATGCTCCTCCCCTCCAGCGCTGATCCAGGGAGACGGATCAGCTGATTGGATCGAGAACAGTCGGCCAGGCCTCCTTGTTTGTCCTTATGGCTTCAAGCAATTTGTCCTCGCCGATGCGGCGGGCGATCTTCTTCCACTCCGCTTCCGTGTCGGCCATCGCCTGTTCCGCTGTCTTGGCCTTGGTCAGCGACGCCATCAGGTTTTCGTCCAATGCGTTGTGGAAGGCGGTGGCGCCGGGATAGTTGATCGTCGGCACCGTGCGGGCGACGGTCTCGCGCACCACGTCGATGTGGTAGGCGTGGTAGGTCTGGCGCACCAGCGGATCGGAGAAATCCGAGAGCCGGAACGGATCGAGATAGCCGCCCGGATTGGCGCTCATCCAGGCATAGATGCGGGCGGAGCCCAGCCACTGCAGCAAAAGGTAGGCGACCTCCTGGTTTTTCGACTGAGACGAGACCATGCCGGTCAGCGAGAACCACAGCACGGAACGGCTGATGAGCTTGCCGTCGACTTCGCGGCCGGGCGGCAGCATCGAGCCGATCTTGCCGGTGACGGCTGAATCCTTGTTGCCGGCATTGTCGAGGAATTTCGGCAGGTTCGAGAAGGCGCAGGTCATCGCCGCGCCGCCCTTGGCGAAATTTCCATACTGCTCCGGCCAGCCCCAGGAGATCGCGTCCGGCGAGTGATGAACGAGCGAGCCGACATATTCGTTGGTGGCGGCAATGCCGTGCTCGGAATTGATCAGCGGCTTGCCGTCGTCGCCGAACAGGAACTGGTTGGGCGATGCCATCGAGACATAGCGCTGATACCAGTTGGTGTAGCCCCAGCCCTGGTTGCGCAGGTCGGTGGAGCCGAACAGGCCCTTGTCGGGGCGCTGGAAGAAGCCCGCGATGTCACTGTGCTGCTTCCAGGTCTTCGGCGGCGCCAGATCGTAGCCGAATTTGTCCTTGAACGCCTTCTGCTCGGCGGCGTCGCCGAACAGGTCGCTGCGGTAGACCCAGGTCTGGAAGTCGCCGTCCAGCGACACGCCATAGTTGGACCCGCGATATTTGTTGAGCAGCGACACGCCCTTGGCGCCGTCGACATAGCCGGTCTTGGGATCGTCCCATTCGGGCTTGTACTGGGCGACGAAGTCGTCGAGCTTGGCGATGCCGCCGGTCTCGGCGAGGTCGCCGAGCCGGTTCCATTCCGTCGAGTAGATGTCATAGGCCCCACCCTTGGTGGAGATGTCCTGCATCGTCTTGGTGAATTCCTGGCCGTTCGGCAGGCCGACGATCTCGATCTGGATGCCGGTTTCCTTTTCCCACAGCTCCTTGATCGACGGCGCACCCGCAGGGAAAGGCTGTGTGAGTTGGCCAATCGAGCCATCCGACAGGCCAAGCACGATCTTGGCCGGTGCCTTGCCAGCTCCCTTCAAGGCCTTGGCCGCCTCAACGGCACGGGCTTCCGGCGTGTCGGCGCCATATTGATAGCGCTCGGCGCCCTCGAAACCGGTGGGACCGCCGACCATGCCTGGCGCCAGCGCGTCGGCCGCAACGGCACGGCCGGGACGGATGAATTGCGGTGCGATACCGGCCGCAGCCACGAACGCCGCCGCCTTCCCTCCGGACGCCAACAAGCCGCGTCGCGATATGCGGATCAAATCAGACATTGGAATTCCTCCCTCAGGGCCGATGTTTCCTCCACGAGCCCGTTGAGGGATATTGACGGCAGCACCGGAAGGCTGTCAACATCATAAATACTCAAAATACATCGTAACACCGCAACCGCGGAGAAAATACGGCATGCAAAGGTCGACACACGGGCTCAATGCCTCGATTTGATGGGAAATCTGCCTTTCTGGCACGCGACTATCACGCCGGGCGACGCGATTTAGCCCAACCTCCTTGCGCATCGGCTAAGGCTCGATACATCATTTCCCATCAGAATCGCTGATGGCTGGCAGCTGTGGCCGTCGGACGGGCTAGCGGCATTGTGCGATCTGATGCATTGAGGAGATGAAGACGGTGCGTTCCACCTTGACTGACATAGCCCGGGAAGCCGGCGTTTCCGCCGCCACCGTCGACCGCGTGCTGAACAACAGGCCCGGTGTGCGGGCGCGCACGCGTGAGATCGTGCTCGAAATGGCGCAGCGCCTCGGCTACATCGCGGAAGGCCCGAACGGAGCGCCGCCCAGGCCCTCACCTGGAGAGGTCATCCGTCTCGACTTCGCTCTGCCGGCCGGCACCAATTCCTTCATCAAGATGCTGCATCGACACATCGAGGCGCAGGCCCTAGCGCGCCCCGATCTCGACGTCCACATCGCCACCATAGAGGGCTTCAACCCCGACCGGCTCGCCCGCCTGCTGCAAGAATTGCGTGGACAGACACAAGGCGTCGGCGTGATCGCGCTCGATCATCCAACGGTGCGCGAGGCGATCCGCTCGCTGTCAGCCAATGACGTCAAGGTGGTGACCATCGCCTCCGACATCCTGCATGTTCCGAGAGTGGCCTATATCGGCATCGACAACCGCGCCGCGGGGCGGCTGGCCGGCTATCTGCTCAACCGCTTCATGGCATCGGAACGCCCAAGCAAGGTGGCGCTGTTCGCCGGTTCGCTGTCCTATCGCGGCCATGAGGAACGCGAGATGGGATTCCGGCACATCTTGACCGAGGAGTCGCCCAATCTCAAGATCGTCGAGATGCGCGAAATGCTGGATGACCGAGAGAAGGCTTATTCAGAAGCATCAGCGCTTCTGGACCGGCACCCCGATCTTGCCGCGATCTACAATGTCGGCGCCGGCAACACCGGCATCGCTCGGGCGCTCAAGGAGCGTGGACGCGCCAAAGACATTCTCTTTCTCGGCCACGAGGTGACAGACGGCACCAAGGAACTTTTGTTGGATGGGACGCTCGATGCGGTCATAGATCAAAATCCGCGCGTTGAGGCGCGGGAAGCGCTCAACATTTTAAGCCACTCTGTCAGGCACCTGAACTATGAACCGCACCAACCACGACTTCAGGTGATCTTCAAAGAGAATATACCTGAAATCTGATCAATGGATCCGTGATCTTATCGCAAAGCACAGCGTTGGCGTCGCCACCGGTCCCAAATACGAACGAGAGCCCGAATGATCTCGTCAAAGCCGCCGATCTGGCACTATTCCGTGCGAAGTCGGAGGGCCGAGATCGGGTCGTGGTTGATGGTGCATGAGAAGGCCGTCGCCCGTTGCAACTCGGTCAGCCTTTCCGAACCTAAAAAGACAAGTCCACTCATAGCACCGAAGTCGCGAACGATTGGGGCGAAGAGGGTTCTGGATGCCGGCACGAAGCCGACGAATGGCATATGCCCGACCGTCCGCGACGATCACCTGAGGCATCGCCCCGGCCCCAGGCGCACGAGCAGATATGTCGCAGGCAACCTCGTGTGTTATACACGCACGCTGACTTTTTGGGTCGGACACGAGATCGATGGACCAGGAAACGCTTCTTGCCGCAGTCCTCTTAGCTGATGTCGTGGGCAGCACGCCACTCTATGAGCGGATCGGAGACGATGCCGCTCTACAGCAGGTCTCGCATTGCCTGGACACGATGCGCGAGATCGTCGCCAAGCACGGTGGTGATTTCATTTACTCGAAGGGCGATGACATACTCAGCCTCTTCGAGAGCCCGGAAATGGCGCTGAGGGCCGTCTGCCAAATCAGCCACCAACTGACTAAAGGTCCGTTAAGCGCCCGTATCGGATTGCATTTCGGGGCGGTCATTCGCGCGCGGGGCGCGATATTCGGTGACGTTGTCAATGTCACCGCAAGGTTGTCCACCACGGCGAACCCCGGAGAGGTGCTGATCAGCCAGAGCTTCTGCGAAGCCCTTTCCCCGAGAAGCCGCAACGGCCTGCGGCTCCTCGACAAAATGGCCTTGAAAGGGAAGCAAGAGTTCTTCGATGTCTATACCCTGTGGAGCGACGATGGGGCCCCCGGTACGCAGATCACCAGCCATGGCGCCACTACAGATAGACGCTCGGTCCTGCCGCGGCAGATTCATCTGGTCATCCGCTACAGAGATCAGCTGCGATCCTGTCGAAACGGCGAATCCGTGACAATCGGCAGATCGGCGGAATGCGATATCATCGTCGAGCGGCCCTGGGTATCGAGGCGCCACGCCGCCTTCACCATATTGAATGGCAGAGCTCGGCTTCTCGAACGAAGCTCTTCGGGCACATTTGTTTCCATGGGACTCGGCCATGAAGTATTCGTACGCCGTGAAGATATTGTCCTCTTCGGCTCCGGCGTCATCTCGCCTGGAGTGAAGTCGGCACTCGACGAAGCCCAGCTTCTTCACTACGAAATTGTCTCGGATTGACCCGGCCCGGCTACTAGCTCGACCGGTTTCGAGCTGGTTCGCTGGCGCCCTCAATGTCGCGCTGTATTCTTTGACAGCCATTGGAATCGACCGTTCACAAATGTGCCAAGGCCAATCCAGGAACGTCTGACTTCCGTTTCCCTCGTTGAGTTCGACGGAGCCGCGGCCGGTGCATCTCCCTCGACGAACGCTTCATCAGACCATTTGCGCCGCAATAGCTCCTCGACCACCTGCGAAGGCTCGCGATTGGGCTACCGTCACGAAATTGGCGCAGAAGCGCAGACCACTGACACATCGCGACCTCGAGATGGAGCTCGATACCACCGTATTTGCAGCACCGGGGAGATTCCTCTTGGGCCGATCGAGTTCAAGTTGGTGCGCCACATGCTCGAGAATCCTGAAAGGTGATCAGCCGTGATGAATTCATCGCAGCTGGCTGGTCGCAGAAAGCCAGTGTGAGCGCCCAGGTGGTCGACGTTCACATGAGCCAGTCGCGAAAGTTGTTGAAGCAGTCGTCGCAGAGTTGCCATTCGCACCCTGCGGCTTGCCGGCTATTCTCTCGAAGACACTGCGGGCTGACGATCTCGGCGATTGGGTTCAGAAAGGTCGCTGCGTGAGGCCGCAAGGGGACCGACCCAATGGGAAAGGTCTTGGCAGCTAGGGGACTTAACGCCACCGACATTGCAGCCGGGCGCTGCTCTAATCGAGAGAAAGTCTGGGCGTATAGAACAAGCGACATGAGCGTGTCGGATTGTTTGCATTCAAACGACCTTTGCGACGTTATCCGTGCCTTCGCCTTGCTGGTGCCGGAGGAAATCATGACGTCGCCCGACAATTCGGTCGAACTCGTTCGCGACAAGAAGTGGACGGTCCGCGTCACCGCCTACGGCAGCACCCTGACGTTTCCGTTCGAAGCAGAAAGCTATGCACGTTCTTATGCCGATGGTCAGGCATTCCGTCTCGGCGTTCAGGTGGCGGAACTGAAGCGATGCGGCTGACACTTTGTCGACGCGTTAGCGGATAGCCTGCATCGCGATCGGAACGAATAGGTCGCTGATTGCAGCCTCGCGATTTTTCCATCAAATCCCGCCTACAATCTTGACAGCAACTCGGCAAAATCCCTCGCCGACTAGTGTTTTCATATGAGCTGGAGCTTTCCTCGCCGCCGGTGTAGGCGGGATACGCTGCCGGGAAAGCCCTCTTTTCGCATAGACGCGAACCTTGTGCTTTTCCATCTCAAGGCTGATTGGCGGCTGGATGCGCGCGCCGTCTTTCATATTCTGCCATCGGCCCGCGCGGAGCGTGGAATCAACGGCGGGGAAGCGGATGATGTTTCCTGTTTGCGCTCGCGTAGCGCAAGAAACGCTGCGAAGAGCATGATAGCCATGCCGATGATGTCGATCAGGCTAACCTCCTCGCCGTAGGTGATGATGCCAAGCACGACGGCAATCACGGGTGAGACGAAGGCAAATGCTCCGGCGCGCGAGGCGCCGATTTCGTGCAGGAGCCGGATAAAGAGTGTGTAGCCTATGAACGAACCAAACAGCACGAGGAACAGCCACCCGACCCAGGCCGGCCAGCCCCAATCGCCTTTTAGAGCCGCGGCCGCGCCTGGCTCCACAACGAGTGAGATGAGAATTAGGAATGCGCCCCCGAAAAGGGTGGTGAAGCCGGCGATGAAGTCCGATGAATATACCTCAAGAAGCGGCCGCGCGAGCACCGAACCCCATGCATAGATTACAGCTGCCGACGCCACCGCTGTCATCGCCAGCAGCCGGAGCCCCCTGCCCTGCTGGTCTGCGTGTGTCCAACTAGCATAGGCCTCGGGCCCGAACAGGATGCACAGACCGGCCGCACCGAGCAAAATCGCAAAGAGCCTGCGGCCGTCATAGCGTTCGTCCCCCAGAAGCAACGCAAATCCAAGCAGCGTGACAGGGGTCAGCGAAAGCTCAAGAACAGCCGCGGTGCCCGTATCGACATAGAGCATGCCCCAAAAGAGTGGGCCATAGCAAAGCGGAATCATGAACAACGTAACAACGAAAAGACGCGGCCAACTCCTTTTCGCCACCCGTGGTAGAGCAGCGTCCCTTAGGCGCGTCGCGCTGAGGATCAGCAAGCCGGCTACTGTAAAACGCGTGCCTGCGAACATCAGAGGCGGCACGGTGGCGATCCCTGCCTTGATACCGATCCACGTGGTGCCCCAGATCACATATAAAACCAGAAATGTCGCTGTGTTGCGGTTCATCGGAAGCAGCCTTCGCTGGGCGTTGTTGGTTCGTCGTAACGGCCAAAGGACGTTTATTTCGTTACAACGGCCTCTTGCCAATACGGTTCCGCCAACCGATGTTTCCGGGATGGATGGTGCGAAGACTATCGTCGACATGCGCATGGTTGGCGGTCACCCCTGCTTGGACTTCGTCAACACGGTCGACGCGCGACGCGATGTGTGGGGGCCAGACCTCTTGCAGACCTATGCCGACCTGGTCGTCTGGGCTGGACGTGCCGATTTGATCGACGTCGATGAGGCGCGAGCACTGCTCGCGGAGGCTTCCGCCCGCCCGCTCCTTGCGGAGGCGGCATTGGAAAAGGCCAAGATTTTGCGCGAGGCCGTTTACGCGGCTCTCCAGGCCGAGGCGGCAGGCGCGCGGGTGCCGGACGATGCCTTGCAAATCGTGCGCGATACAGTCGCCCTAGCCCTGCCGAAGCGCTCGCTTTTCCCGTCCGGCGACCGCCTCGCTTGGCAGTGGACCGACGCAGCCAGTCTGAACACTATCGGCCACCGCGTGGCCTTTGAGACAGCCGAGTTTTTGGTGTCCAGGAATGACCGCCGCCGCGTGCGCGAGTGCACCGGGCCGAACTGCGGTTGGCTTTTCATCGACACCTCGCGTGGCGGGCGCAGGCGGTGGTGCTCGGATGAGAGCTGCGGCACACGCAGCCGGGTAAGGCGCTTCAGGGCAAAAGCCGCAGGGAACATGGCTCCCAACAGAAAGAATTAGTATCTGACGCCAGGCTTGGATGACGAACGCAGCATAGTTGGCTTCACGCTATCCCTGTCGGTGTTTGTTCAACGAAGCTGGTCTCGCGAGCGACTGTGGCCAAGACGGTGGAGACCACGGCCGGCGCGGCAAGCCATCATCGCGTTCCAGGGCGGGTTGCTTCGGGGCCGCCTACCTCGCCACGCTTCGATCGGTCGATCTGCTCAAACTTGACGGGAACTCCGCTAGCCTGACGGCGTTTTTCTCAGTCCGAAACAAACAAGGATAGGTGCCATGGACTGGAACCGTGTCGAAGGCAATTGGAAGCAGGTAAAGGGCAAGGTCAAGGAACAGTGGGGCAAACTCACAGACGATGATCTGGACCGTATTGCCGGTAACCGCGATCAGTTGGAAGGCAAGATTCAGGAGCGCTACGGCATTGAGAAGGACCGCGCCCGGCGCGACATCGATGACTGGTATGGCCGGCAAGGCTGGTAGGTCGCCGGTTCCAAACTGAACTTGAAAAAGGGCTCCGAGAGGTACGGCGCCCTTTTTTGCCGCGTTTCTTGTCGCCTTTTCGTGAGTCTCACGACAAGGGCGCTCACCGAGAGACGTGGAACCGCGAAAGGTGCCCGTCGTTATCTGGTTCTCGAAATTACATTGGGGGATTAGTTGGACAGAGACGACGCCTCGGCGATCACAACTGGAGTTAGCGGCCTCGACTACATTCTTCGTGGCGGCTACGCCAGGAACCGCTCCCATCTCATCGAAGGGAAACCAGGTTCTGGAAAAACCACTCTTGGCCTCCAGTTTTTGATCGAGGGCGCCAAGAATGGCGAGACATGCCTTTACATCACTTTGTCAGAAAGCAAGCGCGAACTGCTCTCGGTTGCTGGCCGTCACGGCTGGGATCTGAAGGGGGTGCAAATTCTTGAACTTGTGCCGCCGGAGCTCAGTTTCGATCCTGCGCAGCTACAGACATTGATCCATTCCTCGGAATTGGAACTCGGCGAAACCGTGCAGTCTGCCATGGTCGAGATCGGACGCGTCAGACCCGATCGCGTGGTGTTCGATTCGCTCTCTGAAATTCGACTTTTATCGCAAGGGTCACTGCGGTACCGGCGCCAGGTGTTGGCATTGAAGAGCTTCTTCATGCTCAACAATGTGACGGTGCTTATGCTCGACGACCTGACCGCTGAGCAGGATGACCTCAATTTGCATTCGATCAGTCACGGCGTCATTCGGATGGAGCAGCTGTCGCCCGTCTATGGTGGAGAGCGTCGGCGGCTACGCGTGATCAAAATGCGCGGCGTGCAGATCCGGGGCGGCTTTCACGATTTCGTCATTCGCCCAGGCGGCGTTATCGCCTATCCGCGGCTCGTTGCAGCCGAGCATGAGGTGGCCGAGCATGATACGCCGGCCATGAGCAACAACCGGATCGACACCCTGCTTGGCGGCGGGCTGGCCCGTGGTACCAGCACGATGCTGATGGGGCCGTCTGGCGTTGGCAAGTCTACAATTGCCTGCACCTATTGCTATGCCGCACTCGAGCGTGGCGAGCGTGTGCTGGTGCTGTTGTTTGACGAGACAAAGCGCATCTTCTTGGCGCGCGCCGCCGGGCTCGGCATGGACCTGGAGCCGTTTGCCGAGGACGGCACGCTGATGCTTGAATCTGTCAATCCGGCTGAGCTTTCACCAGGCGAATTGTCTTCGCGCATCCAAGCGGCCGTCGAAGAATCCAATGTGCGGATCGTCGTGATCGACAGCCTAACTGGCTATCTCAATGCCATGTCCGAAGAACAACATCTGGTGCTTCAGATGCACGAGATCCTCACCTATCTCAATCAGAAGGCAGTGGCGACGATCCTGCTGTTGGCCAATCATGGGCTGTTTGGGCAAACGGCAGCGCCGGTCGACATGACCTATCTCTGCGATTCCATCATGCTTCTGCGCTTCTTCGAGAACGCAGGTCAGTTGAGACGCGCGATTTCGGTTGTCAAGAAACGTGTCGGCCCCCACGAAGAGACGATTCGTGAGTTTAAAATCGGCGGTAACGGCGTGGCCGTAGGTGAGCCACTGGAACAATTCCGCGGTATCCTGATGGGATCTCCGGAATTTGAAGGCAAGCCGACAGACCTTCTGAGGGACAAGGCGTTATGATGTCGTCCAGCCCCGCCGTTCTCGTGCTGGCGCCGCTTGGCCGTGACGCGAGGATCGCGGCCTCCATCCTGGCTACAAACCAGATTGCCTCGCGTGTGTGCGGCAGCTTGGAAGAGGCAGTGCCGCTTCTCGACGAGGCTCAGTGCCTTGTCGTGGCCGAGGAGGCCCTGCTCAGTTCCGATCGAACGCAGTTTGCGGCCTGGCTTGAAGCCCAACCCGCATGGTCGGATTTTCCGATCGTGCTTCTGACGATGCGGGGGAACGAAGTCGACACGCGGATGGCATTTCTGGACCGCTATCTGATCGTGCTTGAACGGCCATTTCTGGCTTCGAGCCTCGCCAACTCGGTGCGCTCCGCCTTGCGTGCCCGCGCCCGCCAGCGTGAGGTCCAGTCCTACATCGAACAGAAGCGGGAGGTCGCCGATCGGCAGAAATTGCTCATCCGCGAGCTGCATCACCGCGTCAAGAACACGCTGGCCAACGTTCGCGCCATGATGGGCGCGACGGCCAAGTCGAGCGGCAACGTCGATGATTTCGTACGCGATTTTTCAGCCAGGCTCGTTTCCCTGGCCCAGACCCATTCGATGCTTACCGACGATTATTGGCAGACTGCCTCGCTGCACAAGCTGCTCGAAAGCGAGCTTGACCACTATGAGACGCGCGACAGGCCGCGTATCGTTATGGAAGGCCCGAACGTAGCGCTAGTCGCCGACATTGCGGTCCCTGTCGGGATGGCTTTCCACGAACTGGCCTCCAATTCGTCGAAGTTTGGCGCGCTTTCGCAAACGGGAGGCCGCCTTGATGTCCGCTGGTCGTTAGGCGGGTCCGGCGATACACAGATCGTCAATCTTGACTGGCGGGAACGAGATGGGCCGAAAGTCGAGCAGCCCAGTCGCCGGGGGTTTGGCACGACACTTCTGGAAAAAGTCGTGACCGTGCAATGCAACGCCAAGATCGAATTGAACTACCATCGTGACGGCTTGCAGTTCACCATGGCCTTGCCGTTGCGAAACACGCGCCTTGTGCCGGCTTACTGAGCGGCAACGGAAAGGCTGGCTGGGCGCCGCGATAGGGATAACTGAGCGTCACTCGGCAGGCTGGTCTAGCGCTTTAGCCAAAACATCAGTTCCGAAAAAGACCGCCTCTATATCTCCCATATGCCTCTGCTACATTGCGAGAGCTCCGGCGTGGTCTATGCGGCCGACCTTGGTGATGAAGTCGAACTCGTGCCGCGGCGCTGTGACCCGGGTCATGCGTCCTAGACGAAACTTTGGGCTCCCGGAGCGCAGTTTTGTCGCCTTCGTGGTCACCCCCCGCCATTTTGCTCACGATCCTCGTTGATAGCCCGGATGCGCATCTGAATCATCTGCGACCCGTCTGGGTTCCGACTGGCGTCGTAAAAAACCAAGAGGCCCGCAGGCAGGCTCGATCGACGGTCAGCTATCCCGAACAGCAAACGAAATCACCCTCGCCTTTGGCCAACCAACTTTCGCCAGATCACCTTCGCAATGCCTGCGGCCCCAGTACGGTCGGACAGCCCGCGCCTCTGGCGGCCGAAGTGAGGCGCCGGGAACATACAACGTCGGTCGTTGTTTCTCTGATCAGGAGGAAAGATAATGGCAGACGATAAGAGCAAGCGTGATTTTCGAGATCGCAATCGTGTATCAGTCGATGAAGATTATGAGGTTCGCTATTTCGCCAAACAGCATCGTATCACGCCAGAACAGGTCCGCGAACTAATCAGAGAACACGGCAACGACCGGAAGAGGCTCGAACGCGAGGCAAGAAAACGGGCTGATATCGGCTGATGGTCGCGACGCATCACGCGGCTTTTCGACGAGCGGGTCTGAAAGGCTGCGCGAGCGTGAAAACGTCTGGCCGGATGCCCGCCTCGACTTGCTTCCATGGGACCGGGTGGGCAATTGGGAAGCCGGGCCGCGCTCGCGGGGAAAAAGCGCCTATTGCGGTATTGCCCCGTCCGTTGCGGAGATAGTCGAGAAAGATCCGGCCTCCTCGGGCTGCGGGGTCAGCTGACAACAGGTATCGGTCAGGATCGGTATCAACCAGACGGTGGGCGAGCGACTTGGCCAGTTTCCGGGCGCTGTCATGGGTCATCTTCGCAACGAGCGGGGCCATCAAGTGGATGCCTTTGCCGCCAGTGACCTTTGGCCAGCTCTCCAATCCTGCCGCTTCCAAGATGCCCCGTAGCGCCAGCGTGGCCTCGATCACAGCGTCCCATGGCACGCCTTCTCCGGGATCGAGGTCGACGACGAGCCGGTCCAGCGTATAGCCGGTCTGGGCCTTCCCGGCATAAAGCAGCCGGTCGCCCTCTCGCCTGCCGATGTACAACGATGCGATGCGGCGCGGCTGCGCGCCAAGTTTCTCGACGAAAGCCACGATTGGAAAAGTGTCGCTCTTGACACATTTGACCTTGACCCAACTGGTCTGGACGCCCGAGCGGTAGTGAGCATCCGCTCGCTTCGATACGATTCCCTCTATGCCCATCCGGCAGGCATGGTCGAACATATCCTTGCCGTTCACCTCCAGATGCTCGGCATAAGTCAGGGTTGGCTCGGTTTCGGTCAGCAGCTTCTTCAGCGCAGCCTTGCGCTTCACTAACGGTTGTTCCCGTAGATCACGGCCATCGAGGTACAGGAGGTCGAAAGCGTAGAGAGTCATCCGCAGCGAACTTGGGTTGCCCAGCTCACGTTCCAGGGCTTGATAGTCCGGCAGGCCGGTGTCGCCCAGGACGACAGCTTCACCATCGATGATAGCAGATTTGACCGGCAGGCTTGCCGCGGCCTGAACAATCCTCTTGTAACGGTGGGACCAATCGTAGCCGCGACGCGTGAATGCTCGCGCCTTTCCGCCTTCAACGACCAGCTGCGTCCTGTAGCCGTCATATTTGATCTCGTGAAGCCAATCTCCGCCTTCGGGAGCTTTCTCGACCAGTGTGGGCGATTGGAACTCGATGAACGAAAGCCGGTCAATGGCACTGGTCATATGCTCGCGACTCCAGGAATCGCGACTCAAGCCCCAGCGCCCCTGTCGGTTCCGAGCCTTTTAGAAGAATTGCATCGCGACGATTGGTTATCCGCCTCACTTGTTGATGTGACGGCGCAGCAGAGTGATGTTGCGATTGTTCGCCTTAAAATAGACGTCGAAGATCGAGCCGAGAATTGGGACACTTCCTACGAGCGTATCCAGCAGCACGTTGCCTAGCATGCGGGCGACCAACCCATTTCCGGCACCGACGTTTCGAGCTCGCAAGACGATGTAGGCCGAGACAATGCCCGTCGCCGCATCTCCGAGTACGGGAACCAGACCTACGAGCGCATCCAGTCCAAAACGAATTGATGTGCCTGGAATGCGCCAGCGGGAATCGAGTAGCGCGGCCAATAGATCCAACTCGGCAAGTACGTTTGCTGTATGACCACCGTGACCGCCCTGCCCGATCATGCCAACTCGCGCGCCAGTACGATTTAGTATCTCTCCCTGATGGATAGCCGTCACCTTAGATATCGCTTTGGCCGCCTGAATTCGCTTCCGTCCTGTGCGATGGCACGTCGTCGAGCAAGGTCGTCTCACCGGAGCTTTTCGGCGCCTCAACGGGCAATTCACCAGTAGGCGTCATCTTGCTGACGGCCTCAGGCAAATCTCGCGTGATCCGGCTTATGAGCTCCTCGCGCGATAGGCCGGTCTGCATCGAGAGGGAAGTCAGGGTGTCTTCGTCTATGGCTGCTTCCACCTCGCTTGGCTGGATCGGCTCGTTCGGCCCGGTGCCTACCCACGAATCGACCTTCGATCCGGCGCCTGCCCCTCTGAACCGGTCGAGAATATCGCCAAGCGCGGTCCCCGAAATGCCTTTTGAAAGCTGATCCAGAATCCCGCCTTGCGGATCATTTGGGTTGCGATCGCCCGCTCCACGGATCATGTCGCCGATCTTGTCGCGATTTTGGTATGCCAAGACGCCGAGCATCGCGATCGCCAATTTTCCCAGGTTAGCCATTGGTACCTCCACTGTTCAATGGACAAGGGCTCAACATCACAAAAGTTCCGACTAGCGACGATCTAATTGAATAAGGGCTGGCGTATCGACACAGACGTGAGCGGTGCTGCCTAACCGGCTTGTTTCCGTTTGCGGTGCGGCTTCGGCCTCGCAGACGTTGATCGTGCAAAGCTCGTTGCCTGCCTGATCGCGCATGCGCACTAACCATCCGGTCATATCGTCATCGCCCAGATCAGCCAACAGGCCGATTCCGCAACGGATCGCTTCGGCGCGAGCGGCCTCAAAACTTGGCGTCTCGGCAGGCGGAACCTAGCGAGCCTGGTCGCCGTCGCGATAGTACAACGTATAAGCGAGATGGATTCCACGCGCTGCCTTAGAGTATGGAACTATCACCCTCATCCTTGACGGGGGTTTGGCCAAACAGCGAACATCGGCTAGGCCTAAGACGATCGATTGAGGTCGACTCGCGCGACGGCGTAGGCGCCAAGCGAGATGCTTTGATCATCCAGCGGTCTTGCGGAACTTTCCATGAAGTCGGGATCGGTTGCCGCCCGCTCGAACTGCTCGGCGCCGAGAAGAGCAATGCGGGCGCTGCTCGGCGAATCCGAAAGCCGCACAGATTGCGTCTTGGCGGTAAGGTTAGCGACCCACAGGGTCACGCGGCGATCTTTTTCAGCCGCGATCGTGGCGACGCCGTCAGCGCCGGAAGTTCCTACGGACAGCAAGGTGGCTCCGCCGAGCTTTGAGAGACCAGCCAAGACATGGAAAGCGGGATAGACCGTTGGGCCATCCTGCTGATCATACCATGGCTGCACGAAATCAGCCTTCCTATGGATTTGGCCAAAGGGGCCGGCGAAGTCACCGAACGCGACGGCCTCGATTCCTTCGCGAGCGCAGGCCGCGAAATATCCGACAGTCCAAGCCGCATTGAACAGCCCGCGCTGACGAGGATCAATGCGCGATAGACAGACGCGAGCGTTCGCTTCATTCGGCGCAGTGGATTTTCCGTATGGGTTCTCACGGCAGCCGAGCTGGATGGGACCGATACGCAGTGGCAAGCGTTCCCCCATGAAAGCATGCGCGGAGCGGATTAGATGGGGGATTGCCTGAAGTGTCTCCATCACCGAGACATCATCTGCGGCGTGCACGCTTGGACAGGTGGTGAAGGTCACGTAGTCGAGCGCTTCGGCTGGCGGACGCTTGCGGTTGAGTTCGGTGAAGTACGCGGCCATGCCGCCGCCCAGCGCGATGCCCGGGAAAGCCCGGCGAGCGGCGGAGTAGCTTTCGTGGAAGCTGGGCATAGTCGGCCACGGTGCTCCCGGCTGTACGGATGTCATGTCCTGCGCCGGAAATACGGAGACAGCTTCTAGTTTGAGGCCGAGTGAGTGGACAGCATCCGCGACCGGCGCCAATTCGCCGAATGGATCGCGCGTGCCCTTGGTGACAATCTCGAGGACCACGCCAGCGCCGGTCAGCCGTGCGAGCGCGGCGTAGCTTTCTAGTTCGTCCTGGCCGTGTGCGATCCGGAGATCGACCTGGCAGACCATCCACTGCGGAGCCATTCGTCGTAGGAGCTCGGGGGTTTCGAGCGCGTGCTTTGCCTCGTCGGCGGCGACGCCGACGCCAGTGCGGGGCACTCGGCCGACCGGTCCGCCGATGGTCAGGTTGATGAGTGGATTGCGATTTTCAGACGTCCCGGCAGGGAGCGTTCCTGACACGTGAAGCCGGACGGCCTGCGTGAATTTCTGGCCCCTGGGCAGTCTGTAAGGCCACGGGCGACGCAGAGGGCGGACATATGTTTTATACGAGGCGTCAGACCAATTGCGTTGGTCCTCCATCTCAAAGGCATCACCCTCCATGGTGCATGTCGCCCAGATCCCAGGCGCGATCTCGTGCGCCAACGCCCGGATGTCGGTGAACGGACATTTTGGATCGATTTGGTCCGGAAAGAACGATAGCTCGTCGTGACCATCCTCATGCAGCACCCTTATCGGCTTGCCGGCCAAGGCCTCGATCGGATGAAGGACGACGAAGCCGGTCCGGTTCGTCAAAAGGTCGGTCTCGGGCTCTGCCTCCGCCACAAACGACAGCGCACCATCGCTGCTGCCTGAGACGCGCGCCCGGTAAATCAGGCGGCCGGATGTTGCGGCACATGTTGCACGGTATTCAATGGCGAACGCATCCGGCCTCTCGTCGATCCGCAGATCATCGAGAACGGGGGTACATGTTCCCCAGTTTTCGTCCCGTACAAGAAACGAGATTCCGCGCAAGATTTCGATCGTCCCGATGCGGATGTAACGCAAGGCGCCATTGTCGAACGCGACCGACAAGGATCCGGCGCGCAGCGTGCACAACGGTGCCTCGAGTTGTTCGGTGCCACACAAGCGGACTGGCAGGGAAGCTGTCGAGGTCAAATTGCCCGCTCCGTCGTGGCGTCGAAGATCGAGGCCCGGTTCATGTTGATGTCGATCGCAAGCTTCTCGCCCGGACGGCTGACATCGTGCGCCTGCAGCTCAGCCATCACCGGCGCGCCGGCCAGTCGGAATGTCGCGTAACTGCGCGAGCCGGTCGGCTGCAGCAGGTCGATCGTTGCCTCATAGCGAAACGTGCCCTGCTCCGGCGTGGCAGTGTGCGCACGAGTGAGGTGTTCTGGCCTCAACCCGAGCAGCACCTGCTGTCCGTCCGCGACGCCCTTCAGCCCCCTGCCGGGCGCTAAAGGCAGCAGTGCATCCGCGAGCCGGATGGCAGCGGCGCCTGCGTCCAAGGCAAGGGTACCTGGCAGGAAGCTCATCCGCGGCGAACCCAGGAACCCAGCGACGAACGTTGAGGCCGGGTGCTCGAACAACTCGAGTGGCGCGCCCTGCTGCTCTATCAACCCGTCGCGCATCAGCACGATGCGGTCAGCCAACGTCATCGCTTCGATCTGGTCATGGGTGACGTAGATCATCGTTGTCGCAATGTCCTGGTGAAGGCGTTTGATTTCGCCGCGCATTTCGTCGCGAAGCTGTGCGTCGAGGTTGGACAGCGGCTCGTCGAACAAAAAGATGCGGGGGTTGCGGACTATGGCGCGGCCGATGGCGACGCGCTGGCGCTGGCCGCCGGACAATTGGCGCGGAAAACGCCCCAGCAACGGAGTGATCCCAAGCATGCGTGCCGCCTCGGCCACGCGCACCTCGACCTCTGGCTTCGGCATCTTGCGAGCCTTGAGGCCGAAGCCGATGTTCTTGGCCACGCTCATATGCGGATAGAGCGCATAATCTTGAAACACCATTGCCACGTCGCGATCGCGCGGCCGGAAATCATTGACCACCTCGCCGCCGATCTCGATCGTGCCTTCCGATATCTCCTCCAGGCCGGCGATGGTCCGGAGCAGCGTGGACTTGCCGCAGCCGGACGGTCCAACCAGAACGGTGAACTGGCCGTCGCGAATGTCCAGGTCGATGCCGCGCACGGCATGGAACGCGCCGTAGCGCTTGTGCAAGCCGGTAATTTTGACTTCGGCCATGCGGGAGCTTTCCTAACCGCGAACGGCGCCGAGCGTCAGCCCGCGCACCAGATGACGTTGAGCAAGGACCCCAAGGGCGATCGATGGCACAAGGGAGACGATGGCAAGGGCCGCGGCTTCGCCATATTGCGCGCCCTGGAAGCCGATGAAGGCGCGGAAGACCGTTGGCAGTGTAAAGGCAGTTCGGCTGGTCAAGATCAGAGCGAAGAAGAACTCCGTCCAGCATGCAATGAAGGCGAAGACAGCCGCCGCGACGATGCCCGGTGCTGCGAGCGGCACGGCAACGCGCCAGAACGCCTCCCATCTCGTGCAGCCATCGACGAGGGCCGCCTCCTCCATCGACTTCGGCATGCCGCGGAAATAGGCGAACATCATCCACACCGAGACCGGCAGCGTGAAGACCGTATAGGCGATGATCAGGCCGACATGAGTGTCGTAGAGCCCGACCTGGCGATAGATCAGGAACACCGGCAGCACGATCCCGATCGGCGGCAAAAAGCGCTGCGACAGCACCCAGAAAGACAGATGCTTGCCGCCGGTGTCGTAGCGCGCCAGGCTATAGGCCATCAGCGTGCCGAGCAGCGCCGAAAGCACCGTGGCCGAAAGCGAAATAATCAGGCTGTTGATGAGCCCGTCGAGACCACGATAGGCGAACAGCGCAGCTTTGTAGTGGACAAGCGTCGGAGCGGCGGGGAACCAGACAGGCGGTACGGTGAGGTAGTCGTCGCTCGGCTTGATGGAGGTGTTGAACATCCAGTAGAGCGGCCACAGCACGAACACCAGGAAGAACCCCAGCAGCAGAATTCGGCCGATCGGCAACGACCGGCGTTTCCTGCGGCGGGCGGGCGCGACGGCGGCCATCAGACCGGTTCCACCTTCAAGAGCCGACGCACCAGCAACGTCACGATGAGCGCCGTAAAGATCAGGAACAGCCAACTTCCTGCTGTTGCCTGCGACAGATGAAACTGCGTGAAGCCTATGGTATAAAGATAATAGGAGGCCGTGTAGGTTTGTGTTCCTGGGCCACCCCCTGTCATGATGAAAATGGTATCGAACATACGGATTGCGTCGAGCAGACGGAAGGTCAGCGCCAGCAGCATCATCGACCCGAGATGCGGGAGCGTGATCGCCCAAAAAACCTGCCAGGCGTTGACGCCGTCGAGTTCTGCCGCCTCATAGAGATTGGGTGGGATTGCGGTCAGCCCGGCGAGCAGGATGACGAACATGAACGGCGTCCACTGCCAGACATCGGCGATGATCAGCGAGACGTAGAGCCACGGGCGCTCCGTCATCCAGCCGATCGTAACCTCCTGCCCCAATAGTTGCGTCAGGACATAGTTGGTCGGTCCAAAAGGCCGCTGTAAGAGCAGCGTCCAGGCTTGGCCGACGATGACCGGGCTGATGAACAGCGGCACGATCAGGATCGACATGATCACACCGCGGCCCGGAAAGCTGCGCACCATTGTCAGCGCCACCAGGAGGCCGAGAACGAATTCTATAGCGACGCTGATGCCCGACAGCGATGCTGTCAGCAACAGCGACCAACGTGCTACGGGATCGAACACGACCCGCTCGAAGTTTTTCAATCCGACAAAGGCGTGGCCCGGCACCTGGAAGTCGTAGTTGATGAAGGATACCACCAGCGAGAACAGAAGCGGATAGATCGACAGTGCCAATATCAGCAGCACAGCGGGGGCGACCAGCAGCCACTTGAAATGACGGTCTGCCCATTGGGCAAAGGCAGACAGCCGGGGCGGTGCGCCGGCGGCCTTCAAATGACGGATCGTGGCGGTGGGCTGCATAGGCGTATCCTATCGCCGCTTAGCGGGGAGGTGTTGCGAGCCAAGCGCCCGCAACACCAATTGCTCCAGAGAGTCCGCCTCCCTTCAGAGGGTGACCGCCATGCCAAGTTTTTCCACCGTGTTGTCGGCGGTGGCGCCAGGCAGTTTCAAGAACTCGGTGTAGAAGCCCTTCTGCGAATCCACACCCAGTCGGTCGGTCGTCTCGTTCCACTCGGCGGCCGCCGTTTCAAGCGACGCCTTCGGATCCGCACCAGCCCACACCGCCGTGCACATGCGATCGATGCTCAAGAAGTAGTCCTGCGCGCCTGGCATGATCGGGTCGAGCAGACCGACGTTTGCCGAGTTGTTGAGGTTGGCAAGGTACTCCTTGGCACTCGGGAAGAGCGCGCCGTAGAGCTCGGACTTGAAGTGCGAGATGCGGTACGGGTCGCGTAACGCGTAGGGCAGCATGCAACGTGCCAGCGAGACGGGTGGCGAGCATACCCACTGCATGAACAGATACGCCGCCTCAGGGTTGGGCGAGTCGGCCGACAGTGCCTTGTTGTAGCCGGTGGCATGTTCCGGATTTCCCGGAACCACGGCATAGCCGACCTTGCCGGCGATCTGGGACTGCGGAATGAAGTTGATTGCCGTGGCCGACTGCGAATAGTTCGCCGCCATACGGCCGCTAGGAGGCCAGGAATAGATCATCGCGACTTTGCCGGTCAGGAAAGCCGCCCACAAGGAGACGGCGTCGAGCTCGTTGTTGCCGGGGATCGAGGCCTTGTTTGCGGCGAGCATGTTTGTCAGCGTCTTGATGCCGGCATCCGAAACCAAACCTGCCTTCATGTCGTCGCCGAAGAGTTTTCCGCCGTTGGCCCGGTACTGCTGCAGAAAGTCGAACTGATTGCCGGGGCTGCCCGCCTTGCGGAAATGTCCCGCGCCATAGACCTTTGGCGCCATCTGGTCGGTGATGAACTGGGCGATCTGGGCATATTCTTCCCATGTCTTGGGCGGTCCAAGCTTGGCGTTGAACTTCGCCTGGTAAGCCTCCACCATTTTAGGATCCTCGAAAATGTCCTTGCGGTAGTAGAGAGCGAACATGTCGCCGTCGTCGAAGAACCCCCAGATCTTGCCCTTGTAGGTCGGCAGCGCCTTGTACAGGGGATGATAGTCCTCGAGGTCTGCCGGGTTCATGTATTTGGCGATGTAGTCGTCTAGAGGGGCGATGACGCCGCCATCGGCAAGCGACGGCGTCCAGGCCGGCGAGATGTCGAGGACGTCATAGGCACCTGAGCCGGCGATGTGCTCGGCGACCGCCTTGGAGTACTGGTCCGGGTTCGACAGCTCGACGACATTCGACTTCATCCCGGTAAGCTGCTCCCACATCGGCCCACTGAAATTGCGCGGGTCGAGTGCCTGCAGGCCAGCCTCGTAGGTCATGTTGAGGGTGACGCCCGAATGCGCCTTGGCCGCCTCCGCCGCGCGAAAGGCGGAACCGTCCGCAGGCCCTTCCTTCGATGCTTTCAGGGCTGCGGCCTGCGCCTGGCCGAGCGGCGACGTGGCGTCCGCCAATTCCAATGTTTGCTGCGCCAGCGCCCAATCGGTCATTGTCCCCAGCAGCGGGCCGGACACGGCCAACATACCGGTCATCTGACCGAAGCGGGTGATGAAAGTTCGGCGGGTGGTTTCGCCGCGCATGAAGGCGTCGACCTCTGCTTCGAGGCCTGCCTGAAAGTCACGTTTTTCACGATCGTTCATAGTGCTTGGTCCTCCCATTTTCCTTTTGCTTCACTCGTCCGCCGGCGCAGCGGTCAAGCATTTCCTCCCGTAAGGTCGCCGCAAAGAGGCCGCGGCGGCGCGCCGAAAATCAGTGTCCTCCTAGGTTCCAAAGCGGGCGGCGAGCCCAGACAGCCTGGTCTTCCACAGCTCGCTCGAAAGCACCTCGCGATTGACCACGCCGCGCGGCTCGCGACCACGCTGCACCTCCATTACCGCTTTGACGTCCGCGGCACCGTTGCCGGCAAAGCACTGGTCGGTCCAGCAAAGCGCGTGCGGCGCCAGGATGACATTGTCGAATTTGAGGATCGCATCGTCTGCCTCGGGAGGCTCTTGTTCCAGCACGTCGAGACCGGCGCCGGCGATGCGGCGCTCCTGCAGCGCTTGCGTCAGCGCTTTCTGGTCGACGATCGGGCCGCGCGCGGTGTTGATCAGGTAAGCTGTCGGCTTCATCAGGGCGATCCGCTCAGCATTGACGATGTGGTGGGTCTGGGGCGACAGGGGGCAACTCACCGACAGCACGTCGGCGCGGCGAAACAGATCCTCCAGCCCGACCAGCTCGACGCCCAGGTCGGCAGCGACCCCCTTGTCGGCAAACGGGTCATGGGCAATGAATTGCATGTCAAAGGGCTTCGCCAAGCGGAAGACCTCGGCACCGATGTTGCCGATGCCCAGCGACCCAAGCGTACGCCCGACGAGGCCGACCCCCATATGTTCGGAGCGCTTCTCAAAACCAACAGACCCTTTGCGGGTGAGCGCGTCCTTTGTCAGCAGCTTGCCGGTCAGCGCCAGCATGAAGGTGATGACGGATACGGCGACGGGCCGTCGCACGCCATCGGGCGTGATGACCAAGGCAATACCGGCTGCGGTGCATGCCTCAACGTCGACAGTGTCGTAGCCGACCCCGAAGCGGGCAACGACGGCCAGGCGGCCGCTCCTGGGGACACTCGTGGCATCGAAACGATGGGCGAGGAGGATCAGCGCATCGAAATTCTCAAGTTGGTCGCCGCGAAGCGGACTGTTTGACTCCAGGAACACCATCTCGACACCTGTCGCATTGCGCAGCGGCTCCAGATCGAAATCTGGGTAGGTCGGCGAGCCGTCCGGCCTGCGGAAATCACCGGAAAGCGCCACCCTGAATTTCACGCTGTCCATCGTCTCCTCCGTTCCTATTGGCACCCGGCCCGGATCTTGGAAACCGCGTCGGCGATCGCGTCGTGCAGGACCCAAACGTCGCCTGAATAACAAATGAAATCGAAGCCCTGTGCATAGAACTCGTGTCCCTGGGCGACGTTGGGCACCAAGCGTCCAAGCGATTTGTTGTGCTTCTTGGCGGCGGCAACGATTTTGGCCATTGCAGCAGTGAAAGTGGGGTGGGCGAAGTCGCCAGGAATGCCGAGCGAGACGGACAGATCGAAATGTCCGACCCACAGACAATCGACCCCGTCCAGTCCCGCGATGCCGTCAATGTTCTTGACGCCGTCGGCGGTCTCGATCAGGCAGATGAACGTCGAGCGCTTGTTGGCGGCCTCGAATTTGTCAGCGACCGAGCCCGGACGGTAACGGTCATGAGCGATCTGCAGCGCCACGCCGCGGGCGCCGGCAGGGTGGTATTTCATGGAGTTGATGATGTGCTGCGCCTGTTCGACGCTGCTCACCATCGGCGCGATCAGGCCTTCGGCGCCCATGTCCATGGCGCGGGCGAGGAAATGGTAGTCCTGCGACGGCACACGCACCATGACCGGCAGATCGGCCGCCTCGAAATAACGGATCGCACTCTTCAGCGTTTCCAAGCTAAATCCCGAATGCTCCATGTCGAAAAAGACGAAATCGCAGCCTGCGGACTTCAGGATGTGACCGATTCCCGGCGTGGCGAACTCGGCGACGAGCGTACCGAGCTTGACCCGCTTGTGAGAAGCTAACGCCCTGAGACTTGGCTCCGACATGCACTTCCTCCCGTTCGCCCCAATGGGCCAATCCGCCTATGTTCGCTTCAATGCGTGGCTTCAAGAACGAGGTCGCAGGTCGTCACCAACTTGGTCACGACGAGCGGCGCGCTCTGCGTATTGAATTCGTCGAAATGAGCGGTGCGGCAGTGGTCCTCGAATGCGGCCTCGCTATCGTAAATCTCATAGAGCAGGACCCGATCCGGTTCGCCGCGCGCCTCCGTCACGTCAAAGCGGCGACAGCCGGCCTCGGTGCGCATCGAGGCGGTCGCATTGGCGTCGACAAGTTCTCGGAATTTGTCCCGGGCACCAGGCCTCAGGCGGAAATCGACCCAGACGACAAATCCGGTCATCACTTGGGCCTCGCAAGTTGCAGATACCGCTTGGCCACATATTCGAGATGGCTGCGCATGGCCGCCTCTGACGCGTCTGGATCGCGCGCGGCGACGGCCTCGAAGATTTCGCGATGAGCCTGGTAAGCCTTGCGGTCTTCACCCTTGGCCAATGTGGTGCGACGCTGTTCGAGCAACCATTCAGCCAACGCCGCGTGAATAGCTGTAAAGATCCGATTGCGGGTGATTACCGCCAGCACGTAATGGAAGTCTACGTCCGTGCGCTCGAAGCGCGCCAGGTCGCCGATTGATTGACGGTTGAGTTCGAGCGCCTCCTTGAGGCTCTCAATGTCTTCCGGGGTAGCATGCACGGCGGCGTTGCGGGCAAGACCGACCTCGAAAAACAAGCGCGCGCTCTGGAAGTCGTGAACCCCTCCCGGCGCCGAAATCATGTGCCGAGCCGGCCCTGAAAGGGCGTCAATCACGAATTGAGGAGTGGGTCGAGTGACGCGGGCACGCTCCCCCGATTTTACCTCGACAAGGCCCATTTTGCTCAGATGCAGCAGCGCCTCACGGATGGAAGGCCGCCCTACCCCGAACTGCCGCATGAGTTCCCGTTCAGATGGGAGACGGTCGGCTTCGGCCAACTCTCCCTCTCGGATCATCCGTTCGAGGTGCGCTGCCACCTCGTCCGAAAGCTTCCGCTGCTTGATCAGAACTCCGATCATGTGGCATACCTGTTATACCAATCAGGTACGTTATGATCCCGTAGCACCCTTGTCAACGATGTCTAAGCATCCGGTAGCCGAGCCGTTTAATCACTCCGCCGATGTCGAGGCGTCCTTTGCACACGCCTTCAACGTCTTCACCAAGGATATCGGTGACTTGAGGAGCGCGAGCACACTCTGCTCGGTGTTCCGATCGGGGACCGTCTTCGAACCCTGGGTCGGGTGGTCAGTTTCAACTGCGGTGTGGACCGCAGTGAGTGCCACCGGGCCGTGTGCTGGCCGAGACCTACCCAACCGCCTGCTTATGAGCTGCAACATGAGCCCTCGATGGCAAAGTAGACCTCGACCTGAGCAAGACCCGCGAATGGAAGTGGGGTTCACAGCCGAGGCGGAAAACGCGAACTCTCGCTGGTGGACCCATTTGGCAATACGCCTGCTCCATCTCGTAATCTTTTTGCGCCGCCGCAATGCCGCAAAGGAAGGTGGTTTCGGGTCAGTTCTCTCTAGGCTCCAGAGCGCTCGTCACGTTGTGCCCATCCTCGTGCGGTGGGCGGCCGCCGCTTGAGGATGCGTATTTGAAACTGGTTTTCTCAAGATCTTTTAGTCCTGAGGGCCTCAGACGGGGGCGCTTGCCATTTAGTTATCGTCACCTGCAAATGCCGAACCCGCACTCGACGCCAATCTACGCGCTGGCCAGTTTGCGACATCTGGTTTCGGCGATTCCGCTTTCAGTAGCGACGATCATGCTGGACGGCTGATATGAGGCGCGTTCCCGCCTGGCAGCTTAGGGGCAGCAAGCAGGACGTCGGCTTTCTTGCCTCGACCTGGCCTAAGCAGTCATTCAGTTCGTGGCCTCAAGCAGCTCATCCACGCTCCTCCTGACGCGGCGTGCCATCCAGCCGATCTCGGGCTGATGTGCGTGGACGGCAGTCGTCCTTTGACCACCGCTTCTGGCGGCGCCGATTGGCGGCCGCCTCGCCATCATTAGTTCTCGCCATCATTAGTTATGGAACGGAAAAGAAACCATTCAGCATCAGACTACCGCTTTTCGACGCACCTTTTCGAATATGTCGGAACGAGCGCTTGTCACGCAGCCCACGATGCCCCCCATTGGTGAACCGGTTCCATGAAGAGTCTGACAATACGCCACCGCATCCTCGTCAGTTTCGCAGCCGTTCTGGTGGTCATGTCCGTGATAGCCCTCATCGCGTACGCCTGGTTTCTTCAGGCGGGGGAGGAGGCGACTGAGGTCGAGAAGGGCATCCTTCCGGACCTTTATCACAGTACCGAGATCATGACGGGCCAGATGGCGGCCCATAGTCTGCTTCAGGAATATGCCCTTCAGGACAACCCGTCAGACAGAAGCACGGTTGAAAACGCGATCACGACCAATCGCAACCAGGTGCAGCGGTCGATGGACGACTATGAGGCAACGATCGTCTCCGATATCGACAAGCAGAATTATGCAGCCGTCAAACAACTCGCCAACCAATTCCGTCTGGCTGAAACTGCTGTGCTGGAAACAAGCCGGGCTGCCTTGTCAAAAGGTGAAACTCCCAATGAAAGCCCAGCTATCAAGAACGAAGTAGAGCCGATCTTTGTAAAATTGCAGTCCGCTCTGCAGGCCATGGTTGAGGATCACAGAGGCGAGGCAAACAGCGCGACGCAGCGGATCAGCTCGATCGTCAGAACGGCCGAAGTCGGTTTGAGCGTTGGCTTGTTGATAGCCCTCGGGCTAGCCCTTCTTTTGGGTTACCAGCTGTTTCGCGCCATTACAGGTCCGCTCACCCGTTTGGTCGACGCGGTTCAATTGATGCGGCAAGGCGACTTCAGCGAACGGCTCGATCTGAGGCGCCGAGACGAATTCAGCGTGCTTGCCGACGGCTTCAACGCAATGGCGGACGATCTCACAACCCTCATTGGTCAGGTTCAAAGGTCCAGCATACAGGTCGGCACGTCGATAACTGAGATCGCCGCCACCTCCAAGCAACAGCAGGCAACTGCGACTGAAATCGCAGCGACCACAACAGAAATCCGAGCGACAGCCAAGGAAATCTCCGCCACATCAAACGAACTGGTCCGCACGATGAACGAGGTCTCCACAGTTGCCGAACAAACCGCTGCCGTGGCTGGCGGGGGGCAAGCGGGGCTGACCCGTATGGAAGAAACCATGCAGCAGGTCATGGAAGCGGCTGGCGCGATCAATTCCAAACTGGCGATCCTGAGCGAGAAAGCCGGCAGCATCAATCAGGTGGTGACGACCATCACCAAAGTGGCCGATCAGACGAACCTGTTGTCGCTCAACGCTTCCATCGAGGCGGAGAAGGCAGGCCAATATGGCCGGGGTTTTGCAGTGGTGGCGACGGAAATCCGAAGGCTCGCGGACCAGACAGCTGTCTCCACCTACGATATCGAGCAAATGGTCAAGGACATCCAGTCGGCAGTCGCGGCCGGGGTGATGGGCATGGACAAGTTTTCCGAGCAGGTCCGTCGGGGTATGCAGGACATCCAGCAGGTCGGCGGGCAACTCTTCGAGATCATTCAGCAGGTTCAGGGGCTGGTGCCACGTTTCGAAGTCGCCAATGAAGGCATGCAAGCACAGGCGACCGGCGCGGGGCAGATCAGCGACACGCTAACCCAGCTAAGCGAGGCAGCTCAGCAAACAGTCGAGTCCCTTCAGCAATCGACGCTCGCGATCGACGAGCTCAATCAAGTCTCAGGCGGCATGCGAAGTAGCATATCGAGGTTCAAGCTACGAGCATAGCGAGCCGGCAGTAGGAGGTGACAATGCTATTCCTCGCCTTCAGCATGGGTCCGGATCGCTACTTGATCGATGTCCACAAAATTGAAGAGGTGCTGCCCTATATCGACGTGAAAGTTCTTCCGGGTGCGCCAACTGGTGTGGTGGGTTTGGTCAGCTATAACGGAATACCCATCCCCCTGATCGATGTCACCCTTCTTGCGCTTGGCCGACCATCGGAGCGCCTGTTGAGCACCCGGATCGTTGTGACGCGCTATCCGGCGGATGATGGCGAGCGACGCCTGCTGGGGCTGATCGCGGAACGGGTGACGGATACGATCGAGCGAGACCCGGCCGATTTCGCGCCGTTCGGACTGGAACCAGGAACCCCGCCCTATCTTGGGCCGGTGGCTTCCGATGGTTTGGAGATCATTCAGTGGGTCAAAGTGGAAGCGCTGCTTTCGGAAGAGATTCGTACCGCTTTGCTCCGCCAGGCGGCAATAGGTGATCAATGACCGGAGCAATAGAAAAGCTCCTGACGGAAACCATTGGACTGGACAGTGCCAGCGTTGGTCCGACAGTGGTTCGTCAGGCGGTCAGAGAACGGATGGAAGCATGCCGGATAACCAACCCTCAGGCCTATAGGCAACACTTGGCCGGTTCCTCGCAGGAGCTGCAGGAGCTGATCAATGCGGTGGTGATCCCAGAGACCTGGTTCTTTCGCGACCGAGAAGCGTTCACGATGCTGGCGCGGCATGCGCGCGCGCACAAGCCTGCTCAGCCGATAAGAATCCTGAGCCTGCCATGTTCAACCGGCGAAGAGGCTTACTCGGTCGCCATGGCCATGTTCGATGCCGGCTTTGAGGCGCATGAGTTCAAGATCGATGGCGTGGACGTCAGCAGCCGCAATATCGCGACGGCTGAACACGCCATCTATGGCCGCAATTCGTTTCGCGGCAGCCATTTAGAATTCAAGGATCGCTATTTCGAAGCGGCCGAGGGCGGGTTGCGGCCTGTTGCTGGGGTGCTGAAACAGGTTCGGTTCATGGTAGGAAACCTGTTCGGTTCTCACGCGCCTTTCGGGCAAGAGGTCTATGACATCCTGCTTTGCCGCAATTTGCTGATCTATTTCAATCGAGAGCTGCAGGATCGCGCATTGATCTGCCTGAAGGACCTGCTGGCCAAAGACGGACTTCTTCTGGTCGGTCCGGCGGAAGCAGCTCTTCCAAGGGTGCATGGCTTTCTTTCCGCTGAATGGCCATTGGCCTTCGCCTTTCTGAAATCGGAGCCCGTCAAGACCACGGCGCCGAAGGTTTCGGCCGCCGTCCCGGTGCGGACGCCAAGCCCTAAGGTCAACAAGAGCGAGCCTCTTCGTCCGTTCCGACCGACAATTGGCAATGAAGGCCGCGGGCAGGCTCCGGCCAAGCCGCTTGCACGCGCCTCGGAAAGCCTCATCGCGGTTGAACGGATCGCCAATGCAGGACGCGTAAAGGAGGCACAGGAGGTCGCCCTGGCGCATCTCAGGGAGTTCGGTCCTTCCGCAGAAATCTTCTACCTGCTGGGCCTCGTCCAGGATGCGGATGGTTCTGCACCCGAAGCCGCGCAAAGTTATCGCAAGGCGCTCTATCTCGCGCCAAATCATCGAGAAGCTCTTGTCCATCTGGCCTTGCTGCTTAGCAAGCAAGGCGACCATAACGGCGCCGAGGCGCTGGCCGGCCGGCTGGGTCGGGTCCAGAAAAGGAGCGGCAGTTGATAGCGGCTTCGACAAGGATCGCTCAGCCGGTGGAGCAGATCGAAATCAACGACTGCTGGCGGCAAATAGGCGTACGGGGTGACAAGTCATGTCCGCTACTAGAGCAGCATCTCCACTGCCGCAATTGCCCGACCTACAAGAAGATCGCACGACGCCTCCTCGACCGTGCAGCTCCCTCGGCATCTCGCGACGAATGGCCTGACAACGCTGGTCGTGCAGGGATCGATTCGGCAGACAACGACGCGCTGCAGACGGCCGTTCTCTTCCGTTTGGGGGAGGAATGGCTGGCCCTTCCGGTCGGTATTTTTCATGAAGTGGCTGAATCTCGTCGCGTTCATTCACTTCCACATCGCAGGAACAGTGCACTGCTCGGCATTGCGAATGTCCGTGGTGAATTGCTCATTTGCCTGTCCCTGGCCGAATTGCTCGGGATAGACGAGCGCAAGGAAGGGGAACAAGGCACACGAACCAAGGTATTTCGCCGCCTTGTCGTGGTAGGCGAGCGCGACAAGCGGGTTGCTTTTATGGTTGATGAGATCCACGGCTTACATCGGTACCAGGAACGCGACACTCTCGCTGTTCCGGCCATGATTGGCAAGGCACTGTCGGCCGCTACGGTTGCCGTGCTGCCATGGCAAGGACGAGCCGTTGGCTGTCTCGATCCACGACAACTGCTCACGATGCTGGATCGGAGCATCGCATGACAGATGAAGACTTCAGCCAGGTTTCGATGCTCAGCCTCTTCCAGGCCGAACTGGAGACGCAGTCACGGGCTCTAACCTCTGGACTTCTGGCACTCGAACGCGATCCTATCGCCGCCGACGCCCTGGAAGCATGCATGCGTGCCGCGCATTCTCTGAAAGGAGCTGCCCGCATCATCGACCTGATGCCCGCAGTCAAAGTTGCAAATGCGATGGAAGACTGCCTGGTCGCAGCGCAACGCGGGCATCTGAGGGTGCGACGGGAGCATATAGATGCGCTTCTGCAAGGTTCTGACCTTTTGAAATTGATCGCATCGGGATCATCGAGCGAGAGCGCCAACTCAGAAGTCGAAACCTTTCTCGCGAAGTTCGAGGGGTTGTCCCTCCCCCAGGCAAAGCCCGGGCCCCAAGATTTTGCAGCTGATTTCGCAACTCCAGATCATGCCCAGGAGCAACTGGCGACGACCTCTTCAGCGAACCTCCTCGTTGGGGCGGTACCGCAAGCCCACGGCAGCATCGGCTCTGATAGAATGGTTCGGGTGACGGCAGACAGCCTGAACCGATTGCTCGGGCTGGCTGGCGAGTCGCTGATGGAAGCTCGGCGGCTCAGGCCATTCGCTGACGGGCTGCTACGGCTGAAGCGACATCAATCGGACCTCGCAAGTGCGTTCGACAATCTTCATGCAGTGCTGCCGCCGGTTTCAAACGATGCGGCGGTGGTGGAGGCGCTGGCTGAAGCGCAGCGAAAGCTTCGGTTGAGCCAAGCGTTCCTGGCGGAGCGTTTCGATGAGTTGGATTCAGTGGATCGGAAAGCGACCGATCTTGCCAACAGATTGTACGACGAAACGTTGGCGAGCCGGATGCGGCCTTTTGAGGACGGCGTGCGACACTATGCGAGAATGATCCGCGACCTCGGTCGTACCCTTGGCAAGCGGGTGCGACTGGAGATCGTAGGCGGCTCGACCGGCATCGACCGCGATATCCTCGAGCAGCTCGATGCCCCTTTGGGGCACCTTCTGCGCAACGCTGTAGACCATGGGCTTGAACCGCCTGAGGAGCGCCTCGCGATGGGCAAACCCGAAGAGGGGCTCATCAGGCTCGAAGCGAGGCACAATGCCGGGCTGCTGCAGATAGCCGTGGTGGACGACGGCAGGGGGATAGAGCTCTCGAAGCTGCGCGAGACCGTCGTCGCCCGGCAACTTGCAACGAGGGAAAGTGCTGAAACACTCAGCGAAAGCGAATTGCTCGCGTTTCTGTTTCTGCCAGGCTTTTCCATGAAAGCGGGCCTTACCGACGTCTCAGGTCGCGGTGTGGGGCTCGATGCAGTGCAAGCCATGACGAAGGAAGTCCGGGGAGTCGCAAGCGTCTCCTCAGAATTTGGCCACGGAACCCGATTTCAACTGCAATTGCCGCTGACACTGTCGGTCCTGCGCACGCTGCTCGTCGATGTCGATGGAGAGCCCTATGCTTTTCCACTCGCTGCCATTTCCAAGACTTTGAAACTGCAGCGGACGGAGATCAACGTCCTGCAGGGCCGGCCGCATTTTCGATTGAACGATCGACAGATCGGGCTGGTCACCGCTCGCGAGGTGCTCGATCGAGGTGAGCCCGGATCGGAACCGAACGAACTATCGGTCGTCGTCGTGGATGCGGGTCGGGGCGATGCGTACGGCCTGATCGTTGACCGTTTTCTCGGGGAACGCGAGTTAGTGATCAGACCTCTCGATCCACGGTTTGCCAAGATCAAGGACATCAGCGCAGCGGCCCTGATGGAAGACGGTTCGCCTGTTCTGATCTTCGACGTCGACGATCTGATCCGATCGGTGGAAAAGCTTGCATCGTCCAGCGGATTTCGAGCTCTTCGGCGCGCCGCGGGCGGTCCCGAAGCGAGCAGGCGCAAGCGCGTGCTCGTGATTGACGATTCACTGACGGTTCGCGAACTCCAGCGCAAGATGCTCGGCAATTACGGTTATGAGGTCGAAGTGGCGGTAGACGGCATGGACGGGTGGAATGCCGTCCGGTCTGGTCCTTTCGATCTCGTCGTCACCGACATCGACATGCCTCGCATGGATGGCATCGAGCTGGTGAGTTTGATCAGAAAGGACGCTGATCTCAAGAACACACCCATTATGATCGTTTCATACAAGGATCGGGAAGAAGATCGCGCGCGCGGGCTCGACGCAGGTGCGGACTATTATCTGACCAAGAGTAGTTTTCAGGACGAGGCGCTGATCCATGCCGTCGTGGACATGATTGGCGAGGCGGCTGAATGAGATCGAGATTGGAAGCCAGCGAATGAGAATCGGCGTAGTCAACGACATGCCGATGGCGGTTGAACTTCTGCGTCGACTGGTTCTGTCGACCGGCGAACATCAGGTCGCGTGGATCGCGACTAATGGGCGTGAGGCGGTCGAGGTCTGCAGACGTGATCTACCGGATCTGATACTCATGGATCTAGCGATGCCAGAGATGGACGGCGTGGAAGCGACCCGCAGAATCATGGCGGAAACCCCGTGCTCAATCCTTCTGGTGACCGCCAGCATCGAAGCCAACCTCGCCGGCGTCTACGAAGCAATGGGTCATGGCGCGCTTGACGCAGTCGATATTCCGTCAGTGGGCATCGAAGGCAACGCGTCCTCGCAATCCGCCCGGCTTTTGACGAACAAGATACGAACGATAGGCAAGTTGATCGGCGATGCGCCTACCCAGGCAAAAAGGCGGATGTCACGTGCGGCTGAGCCGTCAACTCGACGCCTGATAGCAATCGGCGCCTCTGCGGGCGGGCCGGCTGCCGTTGCCGCAGTCCTGAGCGCGTTTCCCGTTGATTTTGGCGGCGCGATTGTGCTCGTCCAGCATCTCGATGCTCAGTTCGTTCCAGGCCTTGTTGATTGGCTAGGGCAGCATACGCGTCTCCCGATCCGTCCGGCGGGGGAAAGGGATAGTCCACAAGCGGGCACCGTTCTCGTTGCCAGTTCTGCGGATCATCTGGTTTTCAAGTCAGCTCAGCAACTTGGCTATACGCCCAGCCCCAAGGACAATGTTTATCGGCCGTCGGTAGATGTGTTCTTCGAAAGTGCGGCGCAATGGTGGCCTGGCTCGGTGATTGGTGTTCTGCTCACAGGCATGGGCAGGGATGGTGCGCGCGGGCTGAGACAGCTCCGTGACAAGGGACATCTCACAATCGCGCAGGATAGAGCAACCAGTGCCGTCTATGGCATGCCGAAGGCCGCCGCCGACATCGGCGCGGCTGTTGATATTCTTCCTTTGGGTGCGATCGGCTCACGTATAATCGAAGCCTGCGAGCGCTCCACGTGAAAGGCCCCTTCCGATGACGCAAGAACCAGAGTTGGTCCCGCCACTCGCAGATAACTATTCATCCATGGTTCTGCTCATCGATGATCAGATCATGGTTTGCGAGGCGGTCAGGCGCGCCCTAGCCAACGAGCCCGATATTTCCTTACACTTCTGCACCGACCCGTTGAGAGCGATGACGGTCGCGGATGAGGTAAAGCCAACCGTCATCCTGCAGGATCTCGTCATGCCCGGGGTGGATGGGCTACATCTGGTGCGAGAATACAGGAAGCATGCGTCGACACGCGCGGTTCCAGTCATTGTGCTGTCGAGCAAGGAAGATCCAGCCACCAAGGGCGAAGCCTTCGCTGCGGGCGCGAACGACTATCTCGTCAAACTGCCGGATCGTATCGAGTTGATTGCACGCATTCGATATCACACGCGGGCCTATCTGGATCACGTCCAGCGAGACTCGGCACACCGAGCGCTGAGGGAAAGCCAGCGACAGCTGATCAGTGCAAATCTAGAGCTTGAACGTCTGACGCGGATCGATGGCCTGACAGGTCTCGGTAACAGGCGCTATTTTGACGAATATCTGGCGGCTGAATGGAAACGCGCTTTTCGCGCACAGTCCCCACTGTCGCTGTTGATGATCGATGCCGACAACTTCAAACGATACAACGATACCTATGGCCATATGGCCGGCGACGATGTGCTGAAGCAAATCGCCCGCGTCATCCAGAGCGGTTCCGGCCGCTCCACCGATCTCGCTGCGCGGTACGGAGGCGAAGAGTTCGTCATCGTGCTGGTCGACACCATACTGGAACAATCCAGTGCGATCGCCGAGCGGCTCGTCCAGAGCGTGCGAGAGTTGAACATACCCCACGGCCCGGATCGCGTGACCATCAGCGTCGGCGTCGCAACAGCGGTGCCCACCGAGAACGAGACGCCAAACGATTTCGTCAATGCCGCCGATTTGGCTCTGTTTCGTGCCAAATCGGAAGGACGAAATCGTGTTGCGCTTCATATGTCCCGCAGCTAGAGAAGCTCACATCTCAGTCAACGAAGCGCGCCCTGTTCGATTTGAGGACGACCTTGGCGAAGTCGGGCATCTCGAGACCTTGCCGCACCAGGCCATCAAGAGTTTTCTCAGCCGCCCTGATGGCGGAGAGCCGGGCCAGCACCGTCTCAGCCTCCAGGCGAGGCACCACGGCGAGACCGTCGCGGTCGCCGACCAGTATGTCTCCCGGCGAGATAGTCACTCCTCCCACCACCACCGGGAATCCGACCGTGCCTGGACCATTGCGCGCAGGCGAGTTCGCAATGATCCCGGCACAGTAAACCGGCAACCCGACCGCCTCGATCCCGACAACGTCGCGCACGAGGCCGTCAGTGATGAAGCCGGCGACCCCCTTGTTGCGCGCCATGCCGAGCACGAGATCGCCAGTTACCGCCGTACCGGCAAAGCTGTCGGTGGCCGCGACGATGACATCGCCACTTGCTGCGGCATCCAGTGCTCCAAACAGGGCGAGGTTGTCGGCGGGACCGCAGTGACAGGTCACGGCGACGCCGACCATCGTCGCAGTAGCTGGCGACAGTGGCTTGATCGCATAATGCAAGGCGCCGCGTCCCCCCATCGCGTCTACGACCTGGCTAACCGGCACGCCCGCAAAAGCACTGATGATTTCTGCTGCGGGCCGTTCGAAACGGCGCTTGATGGTGAGCAGTGGTGGGTCTTCAATCATGTAGCGGCCCCATTCCCTGAACGAACGAAATACAGTCCGGCCCGAGGTCGCGCAGGCTCCGCGCCCCCATCAGTCCCATGACGCGGTCGATTTCTTTGCGGTAGAGTTCGAGCACGTGGCGTACCCCCTCCTCGCCGGCGACCGCGAGCCCCCACAACTGCGGCCGCCCGATCAGACAGCACGAGGCGCCGAGCGCCAGCGCCTTCACGACGTCGGAGCCTCGCCTGACGCCACCGTCGATAAGCACTGGTATGCGGCCGTCGACAGCTGCGACAACTGCCGGCAGCGCGTCCAGCGACGCGGCGGCGCCGTCGAGCTGACGTCCGCCGTGATTGGATACGATGATGCCGTCGATTCCTCGGGCTACAGCCTCGGCGGCTTCGCTGGGATGCAGGACGCCTTTCAGCAACAACGGTCCGGACCAGACAGTGCGCAGCCAGTCGACATCGGCCCAGGAGAGTCCGGGATCGAGCATTGCGGCCATTCGGCCCGCCAATGCACCGACCGTCGCCGTATCTCCGGGGCGCGCGTAGTTGCCGAAAGTCAGTTTCGGGAGTCGGGTGCGCATACGAAGAAGCCACGCCGCCTTGGTGGCGACCGCGAGGGTTCCGGCCACACCGAAGCGCGGCGGGATGGCAAAACCGTTGCGGATGTCGCGTTCACGGTTGCCAAGCATCTGGTTATCAATGGTGAGCACCAGCGCGTCGTAGCTTGAGGCACGCGCCCGATCCACCATTTCTCGGGTGAAGCCGCGATCGGTATTGACGAACACCTGCATCCACCGTGGGCTACTTCCGGTGGCTGCTATGTCCTCCAGCGTGCAGACCGATCCGTGGCTGGCGCAGTAGAATGTCCCTGCGGCCGCTGCGGCTCGGGCGGCTGCGCGCTCGCCGTCGGGCCAGAACAGCCCAGCCAGGCCGGTTGGCGCGATGCCCAGCGGGATGGCAAGTTTCGCGCCGAAGAGGTCAAGGGAAAGGTCTCGCGTCGTTGCACCGTTGAGTGGTCGCGGCAGAATGGCAACCTCACTGAAAGCCTGCTCGTTCCGGCGCAGCGTTCGCTCATCCTCGGCACCGCCATCGGCGAAGTCGAACACCGGGCGTGGCAAAGTCCGCCGCGCGGCGACGCGGACCGCGGCCACGCTGTACAGGCGCTTCAACGCCGCCGTCGAAGCAGGCGATGCACCAACGCCACTGCTGATCAGAGCACCTGCGTTCGAGACAGTCGAGGAGCTACTCACGGTTTCTTACCGTCTATGCGACCGTGGTGCGTCGGTCCACCGCCTCCCGGAACACGCACGCGGGAGAGTGTTCCCTCAAAGGATGGATCGCTGCCGGTCGCCAGCACGCCGGCATTTGTCACCCAAAGCGTCTCGCCAAAGAAGACGCAGTTGGTCGTTGCCTTGCCGCAGACGAAGAAACCTTCCGCTGTTCCGTCCGGCCTGAGCACATGAATGCCGTTGGCGGCAATATCCGTTACGTAAAGGCGGCCGTCCGCACCGACCTTCAGCCCGTCCGGGATCGGATTGACCCCAGGCAAGCGGCCAAGGTCTTCGACGCAACCATCCGGACGCTGCCTGTGGACGCGCCCCGTATAGGACTCTCCCCAAATGATCGAGCCGTCGGCTTCGATCGCCACACCATTCGGGAAGGTCGGCTCGTCGAAACCGAGAGCAAGGTACGCACTGCCATCGGGGTTGACGGCGAAGATGTAGCTGGGGTCCGGGTTCCCCGGGTTGTATGTGCCGGGATCGCTGAAGATAAGCCGGCCATCAGCAGCAAATACGAGATCGTTTGGACCATTGAGCCGGATGCCTGCAACTTCGGTCAGCAGGATTTCCGGCTTTCCGCCTTCGGCAACCCGCTGGATGGACGGTGTCGTCATCTCCGCGGCCCGCCAAGGTCCTGTCGTGCCGCCGTTCTGGCAGACATAGAGCAGGTCATCCGATCCGAGAACGCAGGCGTTGGGCGCTCCGGCAACATACGCGAACTGGCGAGCACTTCCGTCGCGATCTATGGCCGTCAGCTGGCTGCGATAGCTTTCGACCATGACAATTCGGCCACCGGGCAGCACCGTCGGGCCCTCGGGCCAGCCAAGGCCGGTCGCGACAACCTCGACGGCCATCTTTTCAACCTCGTTCATCGTGCGACCCCCAGAACGGCAGCCTATCAAGATTTGTCGGGTATAATCCAGCCTGGCGGTCACCGGACCCGGCGACTCAAAGATAGCTAGGCTGACGTGCGCGTTGCTGGGCCCCCTAGGCCGGCCCCCCACCCCGGCGCCGGTGAACCCCGACGGGCGGAGGCCTATGGCTACAGCGCGAGCCGATCGGTGTCTACATAGCTCGGTAGCACTGGCTTGCTCCTCCAGGTTGCGTGGCAGGATTAGGTGCTGCTGAGGCCAGCGTGCAAGGACCAAGTGCAGGTGGAGAAGGTTGAATCTCAGTTCCTCTCACTCTAACACTCACAAAGTCCAACAATTCTCTGCTCCGCTGCCAGGCGCTCTTGAGCCGAGCGTTTGCAGGGCGTGCGTGTGGCCAAAAGCTGGGGAGCGCCGCAGCGTCCAGGCGTGCAAATTGCTCTCTGAACGCCGATCCTTCTCCGAAGCTGGGGAGTAGCCCCAAAATCCAACAGCAATATCATGCCTCAACGGCGGTTTTGCCACTACCAGTTTTGCGGTTCGCTCGCTTGTCAAAAGGGACAGTCTTTCGGGTCACGATCCGGAGTGGGTTTGCCAAGGCTCCCGGAATCGAGGTGGCCCACTTTTGCGTCGGGGCTCCGCCACTCTTCAGATCAACAGCAACCAGCACCAATACGCACCAATCACCATTTGCACAGCGAACGCGGTGAACCTGAGACTGACCGCGAGTTGGCTGGTTGAGACGAGGTGGATCACCGACTGCACTATACGTGCGCCTAACATCGTGGAGGCCAAGGGATCCGTGACATCTGTCTTTGAAATGATGATCGCGACTCCGAGCAGACCTCCGAAGATTGGAAGCCCTTCAATGCAGTTGGCGTGGGCACGGGCTAACCTCCGCATAAACGGGGAGAGGGCTCCGTTATCTGGCGTAAAGCCGTTTGCCGGGACTTGCCCAGAGATCACCAGGTAGCTCCGGATAACTTCCATCACGATCAGCAGGGCCAGCGCCCACGAGATGAAGCCAGTCAATGCGTAAGCACTCGCCGACATGTGCCCTCCCCGTTGCTAGCACTCTAGGTCGTTGTAGCCGATCAACTAGTCTAATGCTATTCGACGAGGAGGGGCGGCCTGTAGTGGGACCGAAACGGAATAGCAGCTTTTGGACGTTGTGCCCGGAATAGCTGCCGTTCAGCCAATCAGCAGTGATTGACCGCTTTCGCCCTTTAGCGACCCTTCCGCGCCAGATCAGTCGATGCTTGAAGCTGCCATTCGCAGAGTGAACGCGGCGTCGAGCATGGTCAGAAAGGCGCGCACGGCGGGGTTGGCGCGTCGGCTTGCCGGCCAGAGCACGGTGACATTGTTTCGCTCGACCGCGAACGTGGACAGCACTGGGACCAGTTCGCCGCGCTTCACATAGGGAGCCGCCATGAAGGAGGCGCCTATGCCTATCCCACCGCCGGCTGCCAGCATGATGAGCACGGCATCGCTGGCATCGGCGACCACACCGGAATTGGGCACGATCTCGATTTCACGGTCGCCAATCCGGAAGGGCCAGCGAAAGGCCTGGCCTGTGCTCTGATATCGAAGGTTGACGGTGTCGTGCCCTTCCAGGTGATCGGGATGGGTCGGTGTGCCGCGTTCCTCGAGATAGGCTGGCGAGGCGAAGCAGCAAAGCCGATGGGGTGCGAGCTTGCGTGATAGTAGCCGGGTGTCAGCCAGATCACCGATGCGTATGGCGACATCGATCCCTTCCTCGATCATGTCCACCATCTGGTCACCCAGCCTGAGATCGACGATCAGGTTCGGATGGAGCCGACGGAAAGCCGGTAAAGCCGGAGCGATCAGATGCAGTCCGATCGGCAGCGACGCGGCCACGCGCAACGTGCCCGATGGTTCGGAGCGCGCGGTCATTGCCGCCTGCTCGATTTCCTCCGCCTCGCGTAGCAGACGCAGCGCGCGCTCATGCAGGTCGCGCCCTTCGGGCGTGAAGGTGAGCGAGCGCGTTGTACGGGTAAACAGCGACACTCCTAAATGCCGCTCGAGCCGCTGGACGCTCTTGCTGACCGCCGACGGGGAAATCGACAGCGCGCGCGCCGCTGCCGTGTAGCTGCCCAGCGATCCCGCACGCGCGAAGGCGATGATGCCAGTGAGCCGATCCAAAGTGATATGTTCCGCCATGGCATTACTTAACCGCCATCCAGACCGATTATCAACCGGCGGTCATGCCGCTAGATTCGCTCCAATGACATGGATGAGCGGAGATTTCACCAATGAGCGATAAGATGAAGGCAGTCCGTCTGCACGCATTCGGTGGTCCCGAGATGCTGGTGTACGAAGACGCGCCTAGGCCGGGTGTGAAGCCCGGCGAGGTGCTTGTCCGAGTCCAGGCGGCCGGGCTTAATCCGCCCGACTGGTATCTGCGGGATGGCTATCGCGCACTGCCGCCAGAATGGCGACCCAACGCGTCCTTCCCACTGATTCTCGGCACGGACGTGTCGGGCGTCATTGAAGCGGTTGGCGCTGACGTCGCTGAGTTCAGCATCGGTGACGAGGTCTACGCAATGGTTCGCTTCCCCGATAACTTGATGACGGGTAGCAATGCCTACGCGCATTATGTCAGTGTGCCGGCATCGCATGTTGCGTTGAAACCAGCCGGCATCGACCATATTCATGCGGCTGGTGCGCCGATGTCGCTTCTGACGGCATGGCAGTTCTTGATCGAACTTGGCCACGACGAGCCGAATCCGTTCCAGCCCTTACCGCATGAGCCGGTGCCCCTCGACGGCAAGACGGTGCTCATCAATGGTGCCGGAGGCGGTGTCGGGCATCTGGCCGTCCAGTTGGCGAAATGGCGGGGCGCGCGCGTCATCGCGGTGACATCGGCCAAGAACGAGGCGCTGATGCGCGATCTCGGCGTGGATCAATTCATCGACTACAAGACAACCGCGGCGGAAGATGTCGTCCGAGACGTCGACCTTGTCCTCGACGCGGTGGGCGGCGCGGGCATGGAGCGCTTCTTCCATGTTCTGAAGCCGGGCGGCGCGCTGTTCCTGGTCAACCCACTGGGCTTCGCTGGTCACGAAGAGACAGAGAGGCTGGGGATCACGGTCTCATCCACACAGGTTCGATCCAATGGCGCGCAGTTGGCAAAAGCCGCCCGCCTGCTCGACGACGGCCTTGTGCGTGTCGTCATCGACAGCACATTCCCGCTGGCCGAGGCATCGCGCGCACATGAGCGCGCCGCCGACGGCAGTATTCAAGGCAAGATCGTGCTGGCCGTCTGAATTGTTGCTTTCAGTCCGACCGACCATCGGGAGTGCAGACGATCGGGCGGGATTACGCCGTTTAGCCGACGAAGACCACCGACCGACGTCCGGCTGAATCGTGCTCGACTACAAGTGCCGCGATGGCTGCCGCGATCTTCGCGCCGCCTTGCACTGACGGTTCGATAGGATTGGCGAAGTCCGCGTCCTCATTCGATACCAAGCGCAGGTCGACGAGCGGCAAACCGCGCGAAAACGCCGCCCGGGTGATGACGTCGTTGAGGACCGTCAGGGCAGTTGCGGCAAGTCTACGACGCTGTGGGTCGGGAAAGCGCGCCTCGTAGATCGTGCAGACAGCGGTGGGTAGGTTTTGGCCCAGCGCCCCCTCGAGCATCGTACAGTAGTCGTGCTCGAATTCCTCCCGGATATCGCTGATCCTGTCCAGAACCTCGGCCACCGAACAGGCCCCCTGCTCCAGAATCCCTGCATGACGAAGAGCATCATTGCCACCGACGCTGACGACAAGATGGCTAGCATCCTGGGGGAGCCGTTCAAGCTGCCGCTCGACGCCGCTTGTGACGGCGCCGTCGACGGCGTTTAGCGTTGCACGCCACCCCTCCGGCAACCGCTCCCGCAGCTGGCGCACTACGTCGGGCCCGTGCGCGACATAGGCAGCGTTGTCAAAGATCGAATCCCCGAGAAGGACGACGTGTGGCATCGGATGCTCCGTTGAGGCCTCTGCCAATGCTGCATCAGCAGAGGAGGTAAGGTGGTGGGTTGTGACCGCGGCAGCGAGCACGGTCAGGAGATCACGGCGAGTCAGGCCACCTGCAGAACGGAACGGCATCTCAGCCGTCCAGGAACGCCAGAAGCGCGGCATTCACCGCGCTGGCCTCTTCGCACTGTACCCAATGCGTCGCCTTCTCGAACGTCTGCAGGCCCCGATCGTTGCAAAGGGCCAGACTGCGCTCGGCCAGGCCATATTCCAGAGCTTGGTCCTGCATCCCCCCACAGTACAAGGGTCGGCGTCGTGATCCGCTCCTTCAGGCTTGGGCGGAAGCGCAGCGCCCGATACCAGTTGAGCATGCCTGTCAGCGCCCCCGGCCGTTCCCAGGCCTGCCGATACTCTGCGATTTCCTCCGCCGTGAAGGCATCTGTTCGGCTGGATTTGATGAGCGCCCGTGCCAGCAGAGCCGAGCGCCCCGCCCCCAGAAAAGCCTCCGGCAGCAAGGGGAGCTGGAAGAAGGCCGCATAGCTGCTCCGCAGGAACTGGGTCGGAGATCGCAAGGAATGGGCAAGCAGCACCTCGGGATGGGGCGCGTTCAGGATGACGAGCCTTTCCAGGCGGTGCGGCAGCTTTGCGCCTGCGGCCCAGGCGACGATACCGCCCCAGTCATGACCGACGAGGTGAAACCTTCCGATGCCGAGCGCGTCGGCGATGGCAACGACATCGCCGACGAGCTTGGGGAGCGTGTATTCACGGATGGCTTTCGGCTTGTCACTGGTGTTGTAGCCCCTCTGGTCGGGAACGATGACCCGGAATCCGGCGGTAGCGAGCGCATCGATCTGCCGTCTCCAGCCGATCCAGAAGTCGGGAAAGCCGTGCAGGAGCATGACCGGCCTGCCTTCGGCAGGCCCAACCTGGACGACGTGAAGCCCAATGCTCCCGGTGTTGACAAACCGATGTTCAGGCGCGTGTGAGACCATCGCTGGCAACGCGGTTGTCGCCAAAGCGATCCAGCGCACATATTTTTAAATCAACGCGCGCTACCCCGACAAGATGCAAAGCTCTGCCGTTGCATCTTCCGCCAGATGGGTCATAGCAACCCAAGAACAAGTTGGGGCCGCGAGCGGACTGTCAGCTTTTAGGCTGAAGTCACGGCAAGCCGACACGCCGCTGGCGTGTGTCCGAAGCTTCGACCCAACGCCTTCAAGTGCCTATGTGTTTGCCCAGACCGAGAACATAAGCCCGATCGTCAGTGCCGTCGCTGCATATAGGGCGGGCAAAACCCGGCGGTTCACGCCCAGGCGGAGCAAGGTGTGACCAAGATGATCTGTGCCGCCGATCCAAGGTTTTCGCCCCTGCAGCAAGCGGCGACTGATTACGAAGACGGCGTCAATCAGCGGTACGGCAATCCACGCCAGGGAAGCGTCAAACCCTCTTTGCGACGCGAGTAGCACGATTGCCGCTCCGAGGAGAAGGCTGCCGCTATCGCCCATGAAAACGCGTGCCGGCGGATAGTTGAAGAATAGAAATCCCAGGCATGCTCCGACGCCCGCCATACCGAGAGCGCCGCCCAGCCCGAGGAAGGCGGCCGCGATTGCGCTCGCGGCAAGACCATCGGCATGGTCAAGCATATTGACGGCGTTGCAAGCGATCCAAATGATGATCGGAACCCACCACAGATGCGTAATGATACCGGCCAAAACAGCTGCGGCGGCCAACGCTGCTGCCTTGGCACCGGCAGAAAGAGATCGGAGGTCATCGAGCGCCCCGATCAAACAGAAGGCTGATAGCAGGAGAGTATGTTCAACGGGGAGCCATGGTGACATCGCGATCAGCATGGCGGGCCCCGCGAGCCGGGGAACCTCGCCTGATGTGTGCCACCGATCTTTCGTGACCTTGGAGACGGCTCCGATACGCCGCGCAAGACGCGCAAACAGCCAGACGCCGGGAACCGCGATGAGCAGGGCCCCGATGAACGAGACCAAGGAGCCAGACGTCAAGCAACCACTCGTTCGGTACGCATGTGCTCTATGCAGTCGAGGACCATCTGCCTCGTGCTTCGCACGGGTCGCCATCCGGTCATGGTTGTTAACAGGTTTGTGTCAGGTACTCGGTCGTATGTTACGGCGAACCGATCACCAAACACCGTGCTGGATGGTTTCATGATAATGGGCGCGGTCGTCGCGGTGGCCTCAATCACCATTCTTGCAAGATTTCCAATCTGAATCGCTTCGCTTCCGCCCAAGTTGACTGGCCGGCCACGCAATGACGGGCACTGCATTGCCAGCAGCAGACCTTCGGCGGCGTCGGCAACGTGCAGGAACGCCCGCCTTTGCTCTCCATCGTCATGGACTACGAGTGGTTCACCACGCAGCGCTGCATCGACGAACACCGGCAGGACGAGGCCGGTCGCCGAGCGCTGGCGCGGTCCGGCCATGTTGAATGGTCGAACGATCCAGGTCGGGATTCCGAATTCAAAAAACAGTCCCGCCACTAAATGTTCGATCGCGGCCTTGGCAGCTGCGTAGCCCCATCTCGGTCGCAGGTCCGTCGTCACCGGATCGGATTCCGTGATTGGCCTGTCCCGGCCGGAGCCGTAGACTTCTGAACTCGACGTGTAAAGCAGCGGACGTCGGTGTACTCTGCACGCCTCCACGATCGCACAGCCTGATTCGAGAATGCGGCTGGTGACGGCAAAACGCTCCATGTGGGCAAGCTGAACGCCGATCGGACTCGCCAGGTGGAAGACTGCATCGGCCAACCCGACCTCATTGTGGACCGCCGCGCCGTATGCCGGATCGCCAACCCTGAAAGTGCGGATCGTCAGCCGGGAATTGCCGGTGGGCAGATTGGGCAGCAGCCCGTTCGAGAGATCGTCGATGACGGTTACGGTGCAATGGCGGGCGAGCAAAAGATCGACAAGCGCCGACCCTACGAAGCCTGCTCCGCCAGTAACCAGCACATGTGTGTGCTGGCCAAATTCGACCAAGTCCGCGCTATGGTTGTCCAAGGTTGCCACGTCCTCCCACGGGAGCGTCATCTATACAGTCGAGGATGGGGCAAACAACCACTTTCATATCAAGGCTGGCGAGTTTTCGTCGCCCTCGATATCATCAGCGAACAAACACCCACCCGAAATCCTGCCAGTTCTCCGTCCTTTGGTCACCAGACCATAGCTGATTCTGGCACATCCCCACCAATGTGGAGATTTCCGTCGTTCTGGCCGAAACAAATTGTGGGGGTATCTCCACGTTTCTCGCAATGCAACTTGCACCTCCAACAGCGAGTGCCGCCACTGCATAACTCAGGCCATCGACTCATATCGCGCAATTAGGCTAAGAGGCCGAGGGACTGTTCCGGGGGGGAGCTTTGAAGTCCGACTATCGCCCAGATATTGACGGGTTGCGCGCTATCGCAGTGGTCGCAGTGGTTTTTTTCCATTTTGACGTGCCCGGTTTTCGGGGCGGCTTTGCTGGCGTTGATGTCTTCCTTGTTATCTCCGGTTACCTGATCACGCGCCTTTTAATGGCTGAAGGCGGCGGACTGTCCCTTGTGGAATTCTACGGCAGACGCATGCGTCGAATATTGCCGGCGATGCTGGTGATGATCTGCTTCTCACTCGTTGCCGGCTGGTTTCTGTTGCTGCCGGGCGACTATGAAGGTCTGGGACGCAGTGCGGCATATTCCACGTTCGGATTGGGAAACTATTATTTCCTTTGGAATACCGGCTATTTCGATCGCGAGGCGGCGCTGCTGCCGCTGCTTCATCTCTGGTCGCTCGGCGTCGAAGAGCAGTTCTATCTCGTATGGCCGCTGTTGCTTCTGGTTGCCAACCGGCTGTCACGCGGCCGCCAGCTCCCCGTTGTCGCGCTGATCTGCATTGTTGCGCTGGTCAGCTTCTCGATCGCCCTCAATCTGGTGGAGGCCGATCCGAAGCAGGCATTCTATGTTCCCTTCAGCCGAGCCTGGGAGTTGACTATCGGCGGCCTGCTCGTCTTTGCGCCACCGAAAGGCCGCGGGCGTACGTCCAAATGGTTTGAGCTGAGCGGCCTTGGTCTTGTAGTCGCAAGCATCCTTTTTCTCTCGCCGAGCCAACCGTTTCCAGGCGTTTTCGCGCTCGGTCCTGTGATCGGGGCTGCTCTGGTCGTCTGGCCGCGGTCGCAGTCGACGATTTCGGCCGTGCTTGCGAGCGCGCCGTTGCGATCGACGGGCAGAATCTCCTACAGCCTGTATCTCTGGCATTGGCCGATCCTCGTGTTCTTTCGCCATTATATTGGCACCGCAATGCCCTCGGCGGTTGAATCGTGCGTGCTTGTAGCGGTTGCCTGGCTGGTGGCGTATCTGTCCTGGCGGTTCATCGAGGAACCCGTTCGCCGCCTGCGGGCGCCGCCATCCAGCGTGCTTCTCGCTGGTGCCGCCGCGGTGGCAATGGTTTGCCTGAGTGCCAATGCCGTGTTCGAAGCCCGTGGTTTCACCAGCAGGATCTCGAAGCAAGTCGAGGCAATGCGCAGCCTCGATGTGATGTGGGACTGGTCATGCCCGCAGATGGTCAGCATCGCTGAGTTGGGCAGTACCTTTTGCGCGTTCGGTGCGCCCTGGGACAAAGCGGCGCGCCACGCCGTGCTCTGGGGCGACAGCCATGCCGAGCATCTTGCGCCGCTGTTAGACAGCGCAGGTAAAAGAGAAAACACGGCTTTCTTTCTTTACCGCGCCTGTCCGGCCGCCTTTGGAGAAGGTGTCCACCGCGACTTTCCGGATTTGGCCGGATATCGGGAAAGCTGCTCATCGTCGCGAAAGGCCGCGGTCGCCATGCTGAAACAACGCAATGACATCTACCTCGTGGTGCTCTCCGCAGCCTGGACAAGCCTTGCCGACACCAATGTCCTTGCTGACAATGGTGAGAGGCAGACCAGCAAAGTCCTGTTGTTGCGCGATGGCCTGCGTAGCCTCATCCAGGAAGTCGAAAGGGCGGATCGGCGCGTCGCAATCATTGGCCAAGTGCCTGGTCCCGGCCTGGACCTGACTTCATGCGCAGCGATGCTCGAAAGCGGTATGCTAAGGCGTTGTTCGACCGAGATGAATAGCGAGCAAGTCTTCCGGATCTGGTCGCCTATGGTGTCCGCGCTCGCATCGCTCGTTCATGACAATAACGTCGTCTTCGTCAATCCGCTCAAAGGGATGTGTCCAGACAGACACTGCGCAACCTACGTCAATGGCGAGTTCATCTACCGAGATGGTTCGCATATACGCAGAAACCTGAAGCCCGAGACAGACGAAGCCGTCGCGCGAATGATGGGTCTCTATCCGGCCCTGAAAGGCCAGGAGCAAAACCGATTGTCGGCCGCCAACACCACCCCGTCTCAAACGGCTGGCAAGAGCAATTGAACGGGATGCGAAGCGGCCAGGCTCCGCTCTCGACCACGGCTGGAATGGCCTGTTCGGAAGACAGCCGCGCGTTGCGGGTTGGAGGACAGTTCGGCAGCCCGTCATGTGCGGCAGCGGCTGGGGACGGTCACCGCACGGACATAGACGGGCTTAGAGCGGTCGCGGTGCTGGCTGTTTTGTTTTTCCACCTGAGATTCGCAGGTTTCTCCGGCGGCTTTGTCGGCGTCGATGTGTTTTTCGTAATCAGCGGCTTTTTGATCACCCGCATTGTGGCCACCGATGTGGAGGCAGGGCGTTTCAGTCTGGCGCATTTCTATTCGCGCCGGGCTCGCCGCCTGCTGCCGGCATTTTTCGCGACATTTTCCCTGTCATGCATCGCCGCGTTTCTTCTGCTTACGCCTCAACATCTGGAGACCTTCGCGAAATCGCTGATGGCATCGAGTTACGGCGTTTCGAACATCTTTTTCTGGCGCGAGTCCGGCTACTTTGATCTCGCCGCGCGGATGAAACCGCTCCTTCATACATGGTCACTCAGTGTGGAGTGGCAGTTTTATCTCGTCTGGCCGATGCTGCTTTCAGTTTTGCTTGCCGCATTCCCAGGACGAATGGTTTGGTCGATCATCACGATTGCCATTCTCAGTTTCTGGCTCATTGTCGCATTCCAGGACGGATCGTTTTGGCCGTTTGCGGGGACCCCGGCGGCGGACTGGATCGCCGACGGCCGTGCAACCGTGTTTTACAACACGCCATTTCGCGTGTTCGAGTTCGCCTGTGGCGCGGCGCTGGTCTGGCTTCCCAAGCCGCGACCTGTCCTTGTCCACGAGCTGCTCGCCTGGCTGGGCTTGGCCCTCATAGCGTTTGCAGTGTTCTCTTTCGACAGCCGTTCGGGCGCGCCCGCCTGGAACGTGCTTGCCCCTGCCACCGGCGCCGCGATGGTGTTGTCTGCGAACCGTTCGCGATTGGGAGGTTTCGCCTTGCGCAATCGCGCAGTCGGCTATCTTGGTCGCATCAGCTACTCGCTCTACCTCGTTCATTGGCCCCTGATCGTGTTTTGCGAATACGGTTTGCTTCGCCCCCTGCTTCCGACCGAAGCGCTCTTCGTCGGGCTTCTGGCCCTCGTCATGGCCATGTCGATGTTTCATTTCGTCGAGCAGCCTTTTCGCGCTGGCCATGGCTTGCTCCCCTCTTTTGGACTTGCCTTGACTGGCCTGCTCTCATGTTCCGTGGTCAGTTACGCGATGTCGGGCGGAATGCCGTGGCGTCTTCATTCCGTCGCGGGGAACGAACTTGCCAACAGCGCAGCCCTGAAGGCGATCACCGGCTCGTTGGCCTGCTTGGATTTCTGCGAGTTCGGCAACCTTCAAAGTCCAAAGAAGATACTCGTGGTCGGCGATTCGCACATCGACCAATACACGCGGGCGCTTCAAGAACTCGGCGGTCAAGAATTCCATTTCCTGCTGGCCGATGCCGGCAATTGCTATTTCGGAGCAGAGTTCCAGACCAGAACAAACGGCGCGGTCACGCGGCACTGCCGGAATGCTACCGACCAGGCGGCTCGCTGGTTGAAGGCCGGTGACATACTCGCCATTGTCCAAGCGCAGCGCTGGCCCGGATATCGCACTCTTCTCGAACGGAAAGTGGATGGTGCGCCTGTCGAGATGCCCGACCTGGCAAAACTGTATGCGAGCATGCTTGGGGACTTAGCGAAACTCTATGCCGCTTTTCGCGGTCCGGTGATCCTGATCGGGCACACGCCGGACGCCAATGTGGTCTGCCATTTGAGACCGACTTACCTTTCCTTGCCCTGCCCGGTTCCCACCCGGGTGGAGAACGTCGCCTTCGACCAGGCATTCATGGTTTTCGCCAGCCATTCCAGCTTTCACCTGCTTGATCCCGGCGAAACCATCTGTTCGGCAAATGGCTGTGATGTGACGGACGGCGCAGGGCATAGCCTCTACCTGGATGAGAACCACTTCTCCATCTACGGGGCACGCCTTGTTGTTCCGAAAGTCATAGAGAGGCTTCGCGACGACTTATCCGTGGCGTCAAGGCAGACGTCGACACAATCGACCAAGCGATGATTGTGCCCAGGAGAGCAAGGCACAGCGCGCTGACTGAGAGCGGAACGGCGACTGCGTAGGTTCGTCCGTTTTGGCGAGGGTCGCTCGAATCCGTGGCCGAAAACAGCACCGCGTCCCGCCGGCGAAAAGTATATTCGCCCGGGCCAACAGCCGGCCATGCGTTCGGCGCCCATTCAACTTGGTGGAGCGGGGTCCCTTCTTCACGCAGGTCTGAAGCCTTCAACAGGGGATCGAGGACAAGGTTGTCAAATTGGAAAAGGCCAGGAAATTGCGAGCGTGGTAGCAGCGTCTCGTACCCGCCTCTTGCGGTAAACATGGTCTCGTTCTGCAGCCGTCCGGTAACAAGCGACGGTGTGATGAGCAATATCGCAATGCAGCCAGCCGCAAAGGCCATCACGCCTGCATTAGCTCCAAAAGCAAAGCTGCGATGCTCGCCTTTTTTTGCTGAGGAATGTGTTTCAGTAAATCCCCGCCGCTCGGCAAGCATCCCACCAATTCCCAGCGCGACCGGAAGAAAGAGAGAGGGCGTCAGCAAGAGGTCATGCGATGTCAGCATGACCCCCACGAGTGCGACACCAAGGGCCAGATCGCCGGCGCTGCGGACATACCAGAAAGCGGAAGCGACCAGGCCGATCGGGATCAACCAGCCGATGTGCCCAAAAGCAATTGCGAAAAGGACAAGGGTGTTGTGAGGCGCGAGAGCCTGCGCCACCTCAAGGCCGCGACCGAAGAAGCCGCCTTCTCTGTACGCGAGCAGGCCTCGCTCCAGAAAGAGTGCTCTTGCCGAGATCGAATTTCTCTTGCCCTCGTCCACGAGACGTTCGCCTAGCGCCTGGATCTTGGCAGCGTTTGTGGATTGGCCTGTCGCGGACGAAGGCAGGCCGCTGAACGGAGGCGCAGATGAGGCAGTGGCTCGCGCAGGATCGGCTTGCGGAGGGTCTGATCTGATCGAAGGTTCTGCCGTGGGCTGGTCAATCGTCGCAGCCGAACTTGATTCAGCCAGAGCTTGTTGAGACGACGGCGCAACCGGGTCTAAGGCGGACGACGCAACCTCATTATGTGATGAATCGACAGCATCCGCCGCCTCATCGAGCGCCTTTCCAACCGAGATCATCCCGGCGAAGGAGTTGCCGACGGAAACGCGAAAATAAACATTTGTGGCGAGCGCGACACCGATTGTCCCCAGCAGTATTAATGCGACGGCGAGCGGGCGACCCCAGCCCCTTGGATCGAGCCTTAAACGACGGTGACCCCGAAATTGCTGCCAAATATCAACGGCAAACGGCACCGCCACGGTGCCACAGGCTGCAAGAATGTTCGAGCGGGAAAGCGTGACGAGCAGAGCGGCGCTTACGAGAACAAGGAAAGTGGCACGCCATTTTGGCGCGACGGCGCGATAGCTCGCCGCGGCGCCAAGAAGCAGGCCGGCGGCTGCCACATTCGGATTGATCGCCAGGCCGGCGGCTCTGCCAAGCGTACTGGTGAAGCCGTTGGCAAAAAGAAGGTCGAGGAAGCAGACCACCGCATTGAGCGCCGTCACCGACGCACATAGACGCAGCACCATTGCGGGCGATGAGGCGAGCATGAGGACAATCGCCCCGCCGCCAAGGAAAAGGGTAATCAGGTAACACTTTGCGACGATGCCAAGTGGATGAAGCGCAACCGGGGCAACCGCCATCGCCCCGGCGATCGCGAGCAGGAGGATCGCGCCACGCACGTCCCGACGGATTGCAAGAACGGCAATCGAAACAATCAACACGCTGCCGTAGAGGGCATGGAAAACCAGTCTGGCGAACTCGTCCCGGCCCGTAAAGAACGGCAGAAAATAGGGCATGAACCACGACTGATAGATAACTATGGCAAATGCACACAGCCCGGCGACGACACATGGCAGGATGCTGCGCGGCGTAGACGCCGAATTCACCGGGCCTTGGAAGTGAGCAATCCCGCTCATTCACTTGCCCGCGAGGTAGAGGGTTTCATAAGCGTCCACCATAGCCCTTATGGAGTAGCGTTCGCGCATCGCCCGCTGACGAAATTTTCGGTCCACTGTCTGCTCGGGCAACCGCTCGAGAACGGCAAGCAGTCCGCGGGCCAGATCGGCAGGGTCACGAGGCTTCACCAGCACACAACCCGGCATCCCCGAAACTGCCTCCGGATTTCCACCGACATTGGTGGCCACCACTGGGAGGCCTGCGGTGAGTTTTTCCATCAGGGCGTTGCAAAAGCCTTCCTCGTGGGAGGCGATCACGCCGATGTCCATGCCGGCAAGCAGGCCTGGTACGTCGTCCTGAGCCCCGAGCAGCCGAACTGTCGATCCGACGCCAAGCCGCTGGGCTTGCTCCATCAGCGCCTGCCCAATACCTCGATCTTGTCCGGCGATGAACAACCTCAGCTCCGGCCGAGTTTGGCTTGCGCTTGCGAAAGCGTCGATAAGATCTTTGTGTCCCTTATAGGGAATAAGATTGGCGACGATGACGACCCCGACATCGTCAGGTTCAAGACCAAGGCTGCGCCTGATCTCATCACGGCGATGGCTGATACCATCGAAACGGCTCAGATCGAGACCATTGGCAATCACGCGCACGCGGGCGAGATCATAGCCATCCCGGGCCGCCATGTCGGCCGCGACCGCATGCGAGTTAGCGACCACCACATGTGAAAACCGATTGGCGATTCGATCCATGCGCTTCAGCCGCGGCCATCGCTCCTGGTGGTTGCCGAGACCGCGCCTGGAGGTGATGACGAGTGGGGCCAGCGCAAACCGACCTGCCAACGCGCCCAGAAAGTTGGTCAATGGCAAAAAGGCGTGAACCACGCGTGGCCGGGTCAAAATGATGCGACCAACGAGCAAAGTGATCGCGGCGCCGAGCACCAGCATTGCCTTGACGCTCGGCCGCGTCTTGGGGGCAACGCTCGATTTTTCTTCCGCCCCCGCCGCTGTCAGTGATGCGGGCAAGGGATTGGGGCGATGAAGCCCGTAGGATATTCGGATACCGGCACGATTCAGCGTTTCCGCAAGAACACCGCCCGACGAGAGGGCAAAGACCTCGACCTGCCAGCCCCGCGCCTTCAACTCCTTGGCAAGCAGCACCAGTTGGCTTTCCGTGCCTCCGAGATCGAGCGTCCCGATAATGAAGAGCACGTTGCGACGGGTCCTTCTCAGGCGCGCGGTGGAAGGCGCGGCAACGCGCTGTCGGCTTTCAGCATTAGTCAACGCAAGGTCTTCTCGCAGCGTCGCTCACCCCTCCGCCTGTTCTCGCCCGTCCCGCTTCCACATAGCGTCCAGAGCCGGCAAGAAGAAGTCGTATTGCGCATACAATCCACAAAAGGTCACGAGCCGGCAAGATCAGCTCCAGCCTGCCGCGCAGCAGACGGGCTGCGTCCTTCACGATGCCGCAGCATCATCCCGAACGTGGCAAGCACCATTCCGGTTGCCAGGAGGGCGAGTGGCGGTGCCCATTTGAGCCGCTCGAACTTTGCCTCGTATGCACGCACGCCGTCGAGGTCCTCTATGGTGCCAGCCGGTTGCCAAGCCCCACCATAAGCCGTCTTCAGCAGGGGCAACATCGGCGCGAATTGCGCGTAGTAGGTGTCGATGATTGACGGCTCCCTCTGCACGTCCTCAAGCGAGCGAGGAACAAAGACGCCGTAGTCGGAATCCAGAATATTGCCGTTCGACACTACCACGGTGTGTTGGGGGACACTGTAGATCGTCGCCTCGATGCCTTGATCGGCAAGGATGGAATAGACGATTTTGGACACCTGGGAACAGAACCCATACCCCCGGGCAAGCCCTTTGCGGGGCGTTACAAACTCATAATTTTGCAGCGTTTCGCGATATTGCGGCCGGAAGCTGAGCATCCAGAGCAGGTAGTTGTCAAAAACGCTGATGCGCGTGTAGGACGTGTCGGTCGCCGCCCAGCTGTCGCCTACCGTCCAATAATGCACCATTCCACCCGCGACAGCCTTTGTCAGGCGCTCGAGATAGGCCTGCATGGGTTCGTCCGTAGCGCGGTAGAGGTCATCGACATCCACCACCTTCTGCTGGAATCCCAGCGGCCCTTCGGTTGCCTCGGCAGGTGGTGCCGGGTAAGCGCTGATCAATCCGAGCGGATAGGCCGAGACAAACAGCAGGAAAGCCGCCCCAACCCCTGCCGAGAAGAAGCCGAATGAGCACAGCAATGCAGCAGTTAAGCTTGGCCGCAACTTTTGATACCGAATCTCAAAGGCATCATTCATGGTCGAAGACTATCACCTCGTCGCGGCCGTGGCTTCTAGTCCATTGCGAGGAAATTTGTGGACGGACCACCTTCGGCGCTTCTGTGATAAATTGCCAATCGACGTCGGTTGTGGCTTGTCGTGGCCCGCTGGACGTGTGCATTGGGCCCTCTGAATACGGACATCGATTTGGCGTTGAGCGGAAACCGAGACTCGGGCAGCACTTTCGACACAATGCGGCGCTTGTGGCGGCAGGTATCGCAGCGGCGGCAAAGGCAGTTTTTCGGCCTCCTTGTCCTGATGGTGTTCGGTGCTCTGGCGGAAGCGGCCACGCTTGGTGCCTTGCTGCCGTTTCTTGCGCGCATCGCCAATCCTGAGACGGTTGGCGGACAGTCGTTTCTGGCGCGTCAGCTTGCAGGCTTTCGGCTGACCGGCTCTTCTGACAGCCTGCTCGGGCTCACGGTTTTGTTTTCCGTAGTGGCCATCGTGGCCGGTGCCGTGCGTATACTCCTCACCTGGGCCACGAATTCATACGTCTTCTCGCTGGGACATGAGGTGGGCGTGACCGTCTATGACCGAGTGCTGCGCCAGCCCTACAACTACCACGTTTCGCGCAACTCCAGTTCGGTGTTGGCGGCGCTACGACAGGTACAAGCAATCACCGCTGGCGTGATGCTGCCACTGTTGCAATCAATCAGCGGCATAATCATCGGTGTCTTCGTCGTCGCAGCGCTTTTCATACTAAGTTCGATCATCACCTTCGTTATCTTCGCGGGCTTTGGTGCGGTGTATCTCGCCATGTCGCTTGTGATCCGAAAACACCTCAAGCAGAATGCGCGGATCATCGCTAGCGCGCAGGCCGAAGGCATTCGTTCTGTACAGGAGGGGCTGGGCGGTATCCGCGATGTCATTATCAACGACACACAGCCATATTTTCTTTCCCGCTACAGCGAACTCGACCTGCGCCTGCAACGCGCCAACGCAACGAACGCGCTTGCAGCCAGCGCTCCGCGTTTCGCGATTGAAGCCGCGGGTATGGTGATCATCGCGGCCCTCGCCTATTTCCTCATCATCCGATCCAACAATGCCGGCGAGGTACTGCCAATACTTGGAACATTCGTGCTGGGAGCCCAGCGTCTGCTGCCATCGATGCAGCTTGTATACGGCAATTGGGCGTTGATACTCAGCAATCTTGCCGGCGCCGAAGTTGTGCTCCAGGCGCTGGAAGCACCACTTGGCCCCGAATGGAACGAGCCTCCAGCCAGGCGCCTGCCATTCGAACAAGCGATCATACTCAAGGACGTGTCGTTTCGTTACGCCTCCGACCAGCCGCCGATACTCGAAGGCTTCAATCTCAAAATCCCGAAGGGGACCAAGGTCGGCTTCGTAGGCAAGACCGGCAGCGGCAAGAGCACGACGGTCGATCTGATCATGGGTTTGCTGGAACCGACCAGCGGAGCGATCGAGATCGACGGGCAGACGTTGGACGGCGCTACGCGACGTGCCTGGCAAAGACAGATCGCACATGTGCCACAAAGCATATTCCTGGCGGATGCGTCCATCGCAGACAATATCGCCTTCGGCATCGACCCTGCCAGGACCGACCACGAGCGCGTCCGCAGCGCGGCGCAGCAGGCCGCATTGGCGGACTTCATAGAAAGCTTGCCGCAGGGCTACGAGACGCGTGTTGGCGAGCGCGGCGTCCGCCTGTCGGGAGGTCAACGCCAGCGAATAGGCATCGCGAGGGCTTTGTACAAACAGGCATCTGTGCTCGTCTTCGACGAGGCGACGAGCGCTCTCGACATGGAGACCGAGGCGGCAGTCATGGAGGCGATCCGAGAACTGCCCACCGATCTGACAATATTGATCATCGCACACCGTCTCACGACAGTTGAAAGTTGCGACGAGATCGTAACCCTTGAACACCGCCAGCCGCATATCTCGACGACAACCGGCGGACAGATCGCTTGAATGCATCGCGTGGACGGGTTCGGCAACGTGCCTGATCGGGCTGGCGCCGCCGGTGCAGCAAGGCCGCCACGTCAGTTCGGTTTGGATTGCACCTTGCCAGGGTTCTGGAAGAGAAATTCCGTGCAGGCTTCACCGGTGGATATCCTGACGATTTCGAAATCGAACCGTTGCTTCAAGAAGTCGATCACGGCCTGGTCGTCGGCGAACTCCATCGGCCACCCTCCCAGCCAGTCGCGGACGTCGGTCATGTAACTCATGCCGCGACCTTTTTTCTTCTCGCGAATCTGCTTCAGGAGCATTGGCAGCCGAAGTGGATTTCTGCCAAGGCCGAAACGCCAGATGTACCAGCATTCGATCCATCGCCTTTGACGAGGGTTGGCGGCATTGTACCGACGTTTCACATTGAGCCAGAATTGCGCGGAAGGCGTTACGACATTCGACGAATAGAGAGCGATGAAGAAAAGGCCGCCAGGCCCTACCCTTCGTGCAGCATTCTCAATTGCTTGCCACATGGCGCCAGTGTGATGGAGCACGCCCCATGAATAGACCAAGCTCCAAGTGCCCAGCGCCTCAAGATAGTCGGCATCGAGAACGTCACCTCGTTCGACGGCCCAGTTCGGCGGGTCCCCGGCCAATTTGCGAAGCCTGCCGGTGGTACTTACCGAAAGAGGATCAAAGTCGAAGGAATGTATCCGATCCGCCTTTGCGTCGAAGGCGGCAAGCGAGTGTAGCCCGCTGCCGCTGCCGATATCGAGAAAATCCATTCCTTCCAGGCTCTGCTTGCCGAGGAAGGACAGAAGCTTGTCGGCCGCCACCTGCCGACGTTCAGTCGAGTAGTGTTTGTCGACGAACGACGCCCAATTGGCTCCGAACTCGTACCGATTCGACGATGGGTTGCCTGTGAATGTCATCCTGCGGCTCGGACTCCCCCTTCGATGATGCCCATCATGTCAGCTGTAACTTTCTGAATATCATAGCGCTGTTCGGCAATCGATCGGCTGTTCTTGCCCATGGATAGGGCTTCGTCGGGGTTGTCTATCAAGCGGATCATGGCTTCAGCCAACGATGTGGTGGCACCAACCGGAACCAGCAGCCCGTTGACCCCGGGCACGATTGGCGCCCGGCAACCCGGCGCATCCGTTGTGATCACCGGGCGCCCCATCGCCATGGCCTCCAGAACCGATCGCGACGTCCCCTCGCGATACGACGGAAGCACGAAGATACGCGTATCCGCGATGATGTGACGGACGTCCTCGACCGGTCCGTGATAACGGATGGCTCCGCCGGCGACTGCCTCCTCAACCTCCGATAATGGAAACCCCGAGGGGTTTGGATCCATATCTCCGACGAGGTGGAAACGGGCGTCAGGTCTGACAGCCCTAACCAGCGTCGCCGCACCCAGATATTCGGCGAGGCCTTTGTCACGCAGCAGGCGTGCAATCATCAGAAATCGCGGCTGATCGGGTAGTGGCGCGACTTTGAATCGGTCTAGATCGACTCCCGAGCCGTTGACGACATTAGCTTGGGTCCGCCCGAGCAGCCCAAGGCGACGGAAGTCGTTGCGGTCATCGTCGTTCTGGAAGGTGACCGTGGTGGCAACCCGAAGGCTTGCGGCATAGAGGAGCCGAGCCACTGCGTTTACCATCCTCCAGCGTGGTGACTTGTGCCGGTCCGTGAAGGCGTAGCCGAGGCCGGTGACAAGTGCGTGCCGTCGCTGGATCCCGGCAAGCAACGCAGCCGGCATGCCGTAGACGATCGGCTTGATTGCACAGGTCAACACCACCTGAGGCTTGAGTTTTCTTAGCCGGTTGTGGAGACGAAAAGCCAACACCGTATCGCCGAACGGAGCAATCCCGGCTCGTTCCATTGGCAATGGATGAAAGTGGACGCCGTTCTCGGCCAGCCAACGAATGGTCATGGCGTCGACCGGCGCCATGGCATGAACTTCGTACCCGGAATCGCGCAGCGCAAGAAGCAAGTGTCCCCTGGTGCTTGCGAGGGACGTTGGTTCGCTGACGATGACGACGATTCGTTTCATGCAGTCATTTCTTGGGAGATTGCTCGCGACCCATTCGACCCTTGTAGATTTTTGACACGCAAAACCCAATCATGGCGCATGTTATCCACAACATCGAGCAGATGCTTCGCCAAAAGTGTCTCAGAGTTGCTTTCGAGCGGAGACTTGCCCCTTGGCAACAGCGTGTCGTTGAATTGACGTAACGCCTACCATACAAGGACGTCGACTCACTACCTGAGGAAACCTGCCTATGTCCGAACGCATTGCTGTTATCGGCCTGGGATGGCACGCCTCGGTGAACCATCTTGTCTATGCGTCATCGAGCTCGATTTACGGCCCCAGCACGCGCATGCCGTTTGAGTGCCCGATTCGGCTGACCATTCGCTCAGCCTCTACGCCGCCATCAAGAAAGCAAACGAGCTGATGGCCTATACATACAGCCATCTGTTTGCACTGCCCACGACAGGATTACGCTTCTCCACCGTCTATGGTCCGTGGGGACGGCCAGACATGGCCCTGCTCATCTTCGCTGAGGCCATCGTCGCTGGCGAGCCGATCGACTTCTTCAACCATGGCAACATGCACCGCGATTTCACTTATGTCGGCGATATTGTCGAAGGCATCGTCCGCGCCATGCGTCAGCCCGCGACACCCAACCCGCAGTGGGAAAGCGTCGCCGGATCCGGCGATCAGCAACGCGCCGTTCAGAATCCACAATATCGACGGCAGTTCGCCAGTTCAGCTGAACGGCTGATCGCGGTGCTGGAGAACGCGCTCCGACTAAAGGCGAACCGCAATCCCATGCCGCTGCAGCCGGGTGACGTGCCGGCAACTTTCGTCGATGTCAGTTCGCTCGAGGAGGCGACGGGATCCAGGCCGGATTCCAATAGAGGTCGGAGTTCTCCGCTTTGCGAATGGTATCGGGAGTATTATCGGGTATGATCCGCAGAGGCGGTGCCACGCAAAAAGGACGACAGGTGGGCGACAAATGAACGTGCGCTATGATTTCGGCCGCAACTGGTCCGAGCTTGCCGCGCGTTTCGAGGCCGAACATCTGGACCGGGCGTGTGAGGATCTTGGTCGACTGGCGGGTGACCTCAACGGCATGACTTTTCTGGACATCGGCTGCGGCTCGGGGCTGCATTCAGCGGCCGCACTCCGGCTCGGCGCGGCGAAAGTCACAGCACTCGATTATGACGCGGATTGCGTGGAGACGACCAGGGCCGTCCTGTCCCGGTTTGCACCCGATGCCGATTGGACCGTTGAGCGGGCCGATATCCTTGACAGATCCTCGCTGCCCACCGGCACGTTCGATGTCGTCTATTCATGGGGGGTCCTCCACCATACCGGAGATATGTGGACAGCGATCGCCAATGCGGCTGGCTTGGTCGGCCGCTCTGGGCGACTGGGTATTGCGATCTATCTTAAGACGCCGCTGTGCGGACTATGGACGGTCGAAAAGAGGTTCTACGCCTCGCATCGATGGGTACGGCCGCCGATCAAGGCGGTCTTTGTCTCGGCTTATATGGTCGCAAGGACCCTGCGCCACCGGGACCCGATATCGTTTGTAAGGAACTACCGCGCGCGCCGAGGCATGGAATTTCTGGCGGATGTCGACGACTGGCTTGGCGGCTATCCCTATCAATCCGCGTTAGCCAGCGAGTTGGAGCGGACTGTGGAAAATCTTGGGTTTCGCACGGATCGGCGTTTCAATGTGCTGCCGGGAGTTGGCCTTTTCGGCACCGGCTGTGGTGAATGGTGTTTCGAGCGGATAGATTTATAGCCACCGGCTTCTTCCCAGTCTGGTGACGCGCGGATAACTTGGGCAAGCCGATATGGAGCTGTAACGGCGGATGTGCGGTATCGTCGGCATTGTGGGTGGAGCGGCTGCGACGAGCGGCGGCGGCCATACTGTGCGTCGGATGGCCGACAACATCCGACATCGTGGACCCGACGGCGACGGGGTCTGGAGCGACGCCGAGGCGGGCGTCGCGCTCAGCCAGCGCCGCCTTGCCATCATCGACCTGTCCTCGGCTGGCGCCCAGCCAATGATCTCTCACACAGGCCGCTATGTCATTGTCTTCAATGGCGAGATCTACAATCACGGCGAGATGCGGGCGCACCTTGACCAGCAATTTGGTGTACATGCGTGGCGTGGACATTCCGATACCGAGGTCCTCCTGGTCGCAATCGAAGAGCTAGGGACCAAAAAAGCACTCGAACTGGCCGCCGGTATGTTTGCTTTTGGCGTCTGGGACCGGCGTGAAAGAACTCTGGTTCTCGGTCGCGATCGCGTGGGTGAAAAGCCGCTCTACTACGGCCGTGTCGGCAAGGCCTTCGCGTTTGCCTCGGAACTCAGCGCCTTTCAACCTCTGCCGGACTGGCGCCCGGAGATAGACCGCAATGCGTTGGCGCTGATGATGCGCCACAACTACATCCCCGCGCCCTACAGCATCTATCAGAGCATACGGAAACTGAGACCCGGCCACTTACTCGTCCTCTCCGATCCTATGAATGAGCCGCGCGTCGAAAATTACTGGCGCGCCAGCGACGTCGCAGCGCAAGGCCGGCGCGAGCCTTTCCTGGGCAGCTCTGAAGAGGTGGTCGACGAGGTCGAGCGTCATCTGCGCCGCTCACTTGAAGGGCAGATGATCGCCGACGTGCCGCTTGGCGCCTTCCTATCTGGCGGCATCGATTCTTCCGCGGTCGTGGCAGTCATGCAGTCGATCAGTGCGCGGCCGGTGCGCACCTTCACAATCGGCTTCGAGGACGTCGGCTACAACGAGGCGCACCATGCCAAGCAAGTGGCGCGCCATCTCGGCACCGATCATACAGAGCTCTATCTCAACCAGCGCGACGCGCTCGACGTGGTGCCGCAACTGTCGGGCATCTATAGCGAGCCTTTCTCCGACTCCTCGCAAATCCCGACTTTCCTCGTCTCTAAACTGGCACGTGGCAGCGTTACCGTGGCGTTGTCGGGTGACGGCGGCGACGAGTTGTTCTCAGGCTACAACCGCTACGCGCTCGCCGATGCGTTCTGGAACAAGTTGTCCCGAATTCCGGTCGGTCTGCGCCGCGCGTCTGCTAGCCTGGCGACATTGCCGTCGGCCGGCCTCTACAACAACCTCGCGGGCGGGATCATGCCGCTCCTCCCGCAACGCCTGCGCCGCGAACGCGTGGGCGACATGATCCACAAAGCCGCGTCTGTGCTTTCGCTGCGGACCATGGACGATGTCTACCGTCGCCTGTGCTCGCACTGGGATCCGACCGAGATCATCTCGGATGCGGTCGAGCCGCCAACAATGCTGACCGGCCTGGAACCGTTGCCGGATTTGCCCGGTAGCGTCGAGCGGATGATGTACATCGATCTTATGAGCTATCTACCCGACGACATACTGGTGAAGGTCGATCGCGCCGCCATGGCCGTCAGTCTTGAAACACGTGTACCGTTTCTCGACCATCGACTCATAAGCTTCGTGCTGTCGCTACCGCTCTCAATTCTGCGCGCCGGCGGCCAGACCAAGTGGCCTCTGCGACAGCTGCTTTACAGGCATCTTCCAAAAGAGCTTGTCGAACGCCCCAAGATGGGCTTCGGCGTGCCCATTGATTCCTGGTTGCGCGGCGCTTTGCGCGAATGGGCCGAGGAGTTGCTCGACGAGCGCCGGCTGCGCGAAGACGGATTCTTCCGGCCTGAAGCGATCCGGCGTGCCTGGTTCGAGCACCTCTCCGGGCACCAAAACAACCAATATCTACTCTGGGACGTGTTGATGTTCCAGTCCTGGCGGGGAGCGACCAAGGGATTTTCAAACGCGATCGCAGCGTGATGGGTGGTGAGCCCGGGCGGTTTAGTCTTTGCGGTGCCGCTCATGCCGTCGGAAGGGACGAGACGTTCGGCACTATCAGACGCGAAAGCGAGCAGCTATACGGGAGGGAGAGGGCGAACCGACGTGCGCCAGGGTCGTTCGAACCGACCCTCAGGGACCTGGAAGCCAACGAAGCAAAGGCATTGAACCCTGTTTAAATCGCTCCGTCGCCATTTCACGACTGACCAGGTCAACCAGTATTTCTCGATCGCCTGCTTCTTTTCGCCGCCGGTATTCGGTTCGGTGGTGAGCTTCGTCTTCCATGGCGGCGCGCTCTGGTCATTGGCGCTGCTGGCGGCCGGCCGGCGGCGCCTTAACATTGATCGGCCTATGCTTGCCATGACCACTGCCATCTATGCCTATTGCGCCGCCCAGATCCTGGCGTCGATCGTAAACGGGACGCTGCGGGCCGATGCCACTCATTTCTTGCCCCTGATGACCTTGCTGTTGTTCCCGATTTCCTATTCGACGTGGAGCATCATGGACAAGGAGAGCCTCGCACGCACTGCCGTTCGTGCCAGCGCCGCAGCATGTGTCGGGGCACTGGTGCTGGCCATCGTCCAATACCACTGGATTGGGATGCTGAGACCCGAAGGTGGGGCCGGAAACCCCATCGTGTTTGCCACGGTCACCTGCCTGGCCGTGATGATGTGTCTTACAGGTGCTCTGTCTGGGGTCGAGAAAGCGTGGAAGCCGCTCACGGCCGCCGCGCTTGCCGGTGTGGTGGCAACACTCTACTCGGGCTCGCGCATGGTCTGGGTGGCCTTGCTCATCGCGCTGGTAGCGGTGCTTGTGACCCATCGCGAAAGGGTCTTCCGATCAGACATGAAGCAGTTGCTGGTGATTGCCGGCGCATCGACATTGATCATCACGGCAATTACGTCTCCGATTGTCGCCGATCGCACACATGTCCTGTTCGAGGACTGGAATGCCCTCGCCGTCAACGGCGATTATACCACGCCGCTCGGGTTGCGGGTCGGGTTGTGGGACGTCGGGCTCGATGCCTTTCGCCAAGCGCCCGTTTTTGGTCACGGAATGGCCGCCGGCCGGATGCTTTCAAGGCAGGGGTTCAAACAGCGCTTTGGCGCCACCGAAGGCTTCAACCACTTTCACAACGGCTTCCTTACGGCTTTGGTGCAGGCCGGACTCGCAGGTGCGCTGACATTGGCTGCAATATTCGTCGTGACGATCCGGAATGCGACAAGAGTCCTGCGCATCAGTGCTGATCCGCTGGAACGTTTTGGCGCCACCATAATGGTGGTCACCGTCATAATATACGTTGCTGGAGGGATGACAGGCATCCTTGTCGGCCATGATATTCTCGACTCGACGCTGATGGTCTTGTTGGTTTCCGGAACATACTTGGCTTGCGGGCAGACAATTTCGCCCAAGGGTCAGTCAACAAATCAAGCGTCTGCTTTTAGGGGGCGCGAAAAGGGAGCGAATCTCCCGCCCCACCATTTTTGATCGACGGAGAAAAAAGGTGCATCACGCCCAACACCGAAATATCTCGTGCCTGCGAGTCTCCCGCTAAGGATCTGCAATTTGGGCGAGCAATGGGCGACGGTGGCACCAGACGCGTGACCGCGATTTCGGGGCGTATCGAATGCTGAACGGCAGCTAAAAGGCCCCGGAGGTTCTCGAAGAGATCGGCAAGAAGCCACAGGCAAAGACCTGCGCGGCTATCGTCGGCATCACGGATGAAGGCGCCGAGATCATGGAAGAATACAAGGGCGCGCCTGCACTAGATGCCGGCCTTCTAGCTGTTTCCCAAGCCCTCGAGCATTACGAGATTTCGCGCTTTTGCACGATCAACACATGGGCTTCCGAACTTGGCCGCGACGAAGCTGTGTCGCTCCTCAATCTGGCACTTGGAAAAGGCCACCGACGAGACTCTGACGCCGAGTCTACCGTTCTCTCAGGAGCCCTGGCGATCAATGCCGGGCTCCTTGTCCCAAGCTCTCGCGCTGCATTGGTGCGAAACCTTGCGCGGAGACGATATGGGAGTTCTCGAAAACACTTTTCGGGCTTGGTGAGAAAGAAGCCTGACGCGGCGCAGCGGCGACATGACGGAGGCGACCGGCGCCCGCCCGGCTATTGCCGTGCATTACAAAACGCCCAGACGTCCGGCCCTAAGGGGCTTAATCAAACGCTAGCGAAAAATTAATGATCCGAGGCAGTAACATGCCCGGCGGTTGTGTAGCTTCAGCCTGGCGGCTTGCTACAAATACGCGCGCGCAGTGCCCGTCGTCGTCAGAAGGATCGTGCACCCCCCGGACGCGTCGTCGATAAGCTGAGGATCGGAAGTTAATGACTCGCGGATTACGACGAGGAGTTCTGATAAGCATGTTTCAATTTCGCGCTTTTTCCCGCAAATTCGAGAGCGTAAGGAATTGAATCAGTCGTTGATTAATCAGGCGTTTTCGCCGGCCTGTCACGCCGGAGGTCGCGGGTTCGAGCCCCGTCACTCGCGCCATTTCTCCTCAGGAGAAATGTGGCATAATCGTCTAGAATCATGATCTTGCATGAGGCAATTCAGATCCGGTCGGATCTGAATTCGATCTCTCCCGCAACGACGTCACCCCTTGGCCAGCAGCGCCTCGACCTCATGCAGCGTCGGCATGGATGGCGCCGTACCCGGCCGCGTCACCGAAATGCCGGCGACGGCGCAGGCGAAGCGGACGGCTTGCAGCGGCTCCACGCCTTTGGCGAGTGCGGCGGCCAGGCCGCCATTGAAGGCATCGCCCGCACCGGTGGTTTCGACCACCGGGCCGGCATTGACCACCGGGACATGGTCGGACCGAGCGGCCGTGTGCAGCAGCGCGCCTTTTTCGCCGAGCGTGATGATGACCGAGCCGACGCCTTTTTTGAGCAGGCTGTCGGCGGCGCGGCGAGCGTCGTCGATCGAAGAAACCTTGATGCCGGTCAGTTCCTCGGCCTCGGTTTCGTTGGGGGTCACATAGTCGCACAGCGTGTAGATGCGGTCCGGCAGCTTGGCCGCGGGCGCCGGATTGAGAATGGTGGTCACCCCTGCCCCGCGCGCGATCTCGAGTGCGCGCAGTGCCGCGTCGATCGGCTGTTCGAGCTGGGTGACGAAGACGCCGGCTCCACGGATCAGGCCGGCATTGGCCTCGATGTCTTCAGACGAGATCAGCATCGCCGCACCCGGGCTGACGATGATGGCGTTGTTGCCGGTCGTCTCCTCGATGAAGATATAGGCCGCGCCGGTATAGCTTTGCGGCGTGTCGATGACGGCGGATTTCACGCCCGCCTCTGCCCAGGTCGCCTTGGCCATGTCGGCGAAAGCATCGACGCCAAGCCGGGTCAGGAAAGTGATGTCGGCGCCGAGCTTGCCTGCCGCCACCGCCTGGTTCGAGCCCTTGCCGCCAGGTCCCAGCTTGAAGGAATTACCAAGAATGGTTTCACCCATGCGCGGCTGTTGATTGGCCCGGTAAGCGGTGTCGGCGACGAAAACGCCCAGAATGACGACAGGTTTGCCCGACGCCATGGCCCTACTCGGCGTCCGGCGGCACGACGCCCTTGCGAAAGGCGAAGCAGCCATAGAAGCGGCGCTCGCCGGTCTGGATGACGCAATAGGCTTTCTTGGCGCGCTCGTAGAAGGCGTAGCGCTCGACCGAGATCATCGGCCAGGCCTTGCCCTCGGCCTTGTCGATCTCCTTTTGCACCTCTTTTTGCACCGGCGGGATCTCGTCCGGCTTGCCGACGATCTCCATGCGCGCGGCCGCATCGTCGACGAAAGTGTCCAGCGGATAGAGCGACAGCACCGCCTTGACCACATCGGCCGCCGAGGCGTCGATGTGCAGCAGCTTGCCGAGCACGGTCTGCTTTGCCACCGAATCGGCGGGGAAATTGGTGTCGGCGATGATCAGATCGTCGCCGTGTCCCATTGCCCTGAGCGCCTGGAGCACATCGGCATTGAGCAATGGGTTGATCCCTTTGAGCATGGCAGTCCTCATCAAACAGGTTTGGTCAAAGTCGATTGGAAATCAGAGCCGGTTGCCGGTCTCGGCGTCGAAGAGATGGACCTGGTCGAGGCGCGGCTTGAGATTGAGCGTGTCGCCGGGCTTGAAGTCGTGGCGCTCGCGAAACAGCGCCACCATCTCGCCGCTGTCGCCGAAGCGCACGAAGACCAGCGTTTCGGAACCCGTGGGTTCGACCACCGAGATCTTTGCCGGCACGCCGTCGGGATGGATTTCGAGATGCTCGGGCCGCACGCCATAGACCACGGCCTGGCCCTCCTTGGCGGCGCTGCCGGCAGCAATCGGGAACAGCGTGCCTGCTATCTCGACCTTGTCGCCCTTGCGCACCACGCCTTTGAGCAGGTTCATCGACGGCGAGCCGATGAAGCCGGCGACAAACAGATTGGCCGGCCGGTCGAACAATTCCAATGGCGCGCCGACCTGCTCGATACGGCCATCGCGCATGACGACGATCTTGTCGGCCATGGTCATGGCCTCGATCTGGTCGTGGGTGACGTAGATGGTGGTGGTCTTCAGCCGCTGGTGCAGTTCCTTGATCTCGGTGCGCATCTGCACGCGCAGCTTGGCGTCGAGATTGGAGAGCGGCTCGTCGAACAGGAAGACCTGCGGATTGCGCACGATGGCGCGGCCCATGGCGACGCGCTGGCGCTGGCCACCGGAGAGCTGGCGCGGATAACGTTTCAGGTACGGATTGAGGTCGAGAATGTCGGCGGCGCGCTTGACCCGCTCGGCGACCACGGCTGGATCGGTCTTGCGCAGCTTCAGCGCAAACGCCATGTTCTGCTCCACCGTCTTGTGCGGATAGAGCGCGTAGTTCTGGAACACCATGGCGATGTCGCGCTTGGCCGGCGGCAGATTGTTGACGATGCGCTCGCCAATGGCGATCGTGCCGCCGGAGACGGTCTCCAGCCCGGCCACCATCCTGAGCAGCGTGGACTTGCCGCAGCCCGACGGGCCTACCAACACCACGAACTGGCCATCGGCGATATCGACGCTGACCTCGTGCAGGACCTTGACGGTTCCGAACGCCTTGGCCACATTGCTGATCGCGACTTGAGCCATCGTCCCCCCTTTTCTCGCGGTGAAGCTAGCCATTGCCAACGGCAAGGGCAAGTCGGTATGTTATCGATAAAAAGCCATTCGTGTTGACAAGGTAATCGATTACGCAAATATTAGCTGTTGCCAATCCGGCAGTCGGATTTTTATCCGAAAATCGGAGCTCCAGGCGACGCAGGGTGGGGTCCCACGTCCCCGTATGATAAAGGAGAACCGCCGACGTTTCGGCGTCGGAGGGATTGGCATTTAATTCACGACTGTTGTTCTGGGAGGAATAGATGAGAGTCGGTCTGTACGAAAAACTCGTCCGCGCGGGTGCCACCCGGCGTGACATACTCAAAGGCGCGGCCTCGATGGCCGCGATCGCCGCCGCATCGGGCGCTGGGCTCGGCGCTTTCACCCGCCCGGCTGAAGCCGCCAGCGAGCTACGCTCCAAAATTCTGCAGATCCCCGGCGTCGGCAAGGGTCAGCCGACGGATGCCGATTTCCAGAAGGTCGGCGAACTCTGCCTGGAAGCCACCAAGGCCAACGTCAAGGAAGGCGAATTCGCCGGCGTCGAGCTCACCTTCATGGGCCTCAACAACCAGAACCTGCACAATGTGCTGTTCCGCGGCTTCCTGAAGCCGTGGGAGGCCTATACCGGCGCCAAGATCAGCTGGATCGACCTGGCGCAGGCCGACTACAATGCCCGCCTGCAGCAGTCGATCGCCACCGGCACCGTCGACTTCGACATCATCGAGATGGGCGCGCCCTTCGAAGGCGATGTCTGCGGCAAGGGCCTGACGTCCGAGATGCCCGACTGGGTCAAAGAGCAGATCGACATGAAGGATGTCGTGGCCTATCTGCAGCCGCCGGTCGGCACCTGGGACGGCAAGCAGTACCGGATCACCGTCGATGGCGATGCGCACAACTTCAATTACCGCACCGACGTTTTTGCCGATGCCGACCTCGCCAAGGCGTGGAAGGACGGCGGCGCGGCCACCGAATGGGGTGTGCCGAAGACCTGGCAGGAAGTCCAGGCCGTCACAAAATTCCTCAAGGGCAAGAAGTTCAAGGACCAGGACGTCTTCGGCTATCTCGATGCGCCCAAGGCCTGGGGCGGTTTCGGCTTCTACTTCCTCGGCAGCCGCGCCACCGCCTATGCCAAGCATCCCGACGACAAGGCCTGGCTGTTCGATGCCGACACGATGAAGCCGCGCATCAACAACCCAGCCTGGGTGCGAGCCATCCAGGACGTCATCGACGCGCTGCCTTCGGAGCCCGCCGACCAGATCAACGCCGACCCGAACACGACAGCCTTCCAGCAGTTCCTGGCCGGCACCGGTTCGATGGTCACCTGGTGGGGCGACGTCGGCTCCAACGTCAAGACCAATGATAGCTCGGTCATCGGCGACGTCACCGGCTTCTCGATCCTGCCGGGGTCCGACGACGTCTACAATGCGAAGACCGGCGCTTGGGACAAACTCGCCAGCGGCCCGAACTATGCGCCGAACTGCGCCTATCTCGGCTGGGGCGTCTACGTCATGGCCCGCGTCGATACTGACGAAAAGAAGAAGAAAGCGGCATGGTCGGCCGCCGCCCATCTCGGCGGCAAGGACCTGTCGATCTGGACGGCGATGTATCCGTCCGGCTTCCAGCCCTACCGCAACTCGCATTTCGACATTCCCGAATGGGTGGCGGCAGGCTACGACGAGGCCTTCATCACCTCGTATCTGAAGTCGGAAGCCGACAGCTACAACCATCCGAACGCGGCGATCGAACCGCGCATCCCCGGCATCTTCCAGTACTATTCGGCTGCCGAGGACATTCTGGCCAACACATTCGCCGGCAAGATGAAGGCGCAGGAAGGCGCCGACGCCATTGCCGCGGCCTGGGAGAAGCTGACCGACCAGATCGGCCGCGAAAACCAGATCAAGCTCTACAAGGCCTCGCTCGGCGTGTAGGCTGATCCTATCGTGACAACAGGTCCGGCGGTGCAAGCCGCCGGACCTGACCGGCTCGGGCCGGTCGCAGGCTTGATTTTTTAAACGGACGGGGACGCGTGGCTGACCAGACCACCAATGCATGGCCGGCCAACGCCGGCCCAGCCGATCTGATCTCGCCGGCCCGCAAGCGGGCGGGTTTTGCCCTGATGGCGGCCGCCACGCTTGGCCTGCTGGCGGTGATCGCGTTTGAGATCCTCTACAAGAACGAGATCACCACGCTCGGCTTCGAGACCTGGCGTCCCATCGTCTATGCCTATGTTCTGTGGGGGGTGGCGCTCGGCATCGGCCAGGTGCTGACGCGCGGCGAGGACGGCCAGCGCGCGCTGTTCCTGCTGCCGGCGCTGCTGTTCACCATCGCCATGGTGATCTTCCCGACGCTGTTCGGCTTCTATATCGCGCTGACCGACTGGAACCTGTCGTCCTTTTCCGGCCGCAAGTTCAACGGGCTCGACAATTTCTGGCAGATGCTGGCCGATCCCTACTACCGCAACGCGCTGTTCAACATGGTGCTTTATGTGCTCGCCGTGCTGGTTGAGTATGTGATTGCCTTCGGCCTGGCGCTGCTGCTCAACGCGCAGATCCGGGCGCGCAAATTCTTCCGAGTCGTCTTCCTGATGCCGCTGATGCTGTCGCCGGTCGCGGTATCCTGGATGATCGGCAAATCGCTGATGGAATACCGTTTCGGGCCGGCGGCGACGCTGGCGCGCCATCTCGGCTGGGAGAACCCCGCCTTCTTCTCCAACCCGATCACCGCCCGCATCTCGATCATGGTGCTCGACGCCTGGACCTTCATCCCGTTCATGATGATCATGCTGCTTGCCGGCTTGCAGGCGATGTCGCGCGACGTGCTGGAAGCGGCGCGCGTCGATGGCGCCACGCCCTGGCAGACTTTCTGGCAGGTCACCTTCCCGCTGATGCTGCCGGTGTCGGTCACGGCGGTGATCCTGCGCATCATCTTCAAGCTGAAGCTCGCCGACATCATCATTACCGTCACCTCCGGCGGCCCCGGCGGCGCCACGGATTCTGTGTCGAGCTTCATCTACCGCGAATACCGCGACCGCTCGAATGTCGGCTACGGCACCATGCTGGCGATGGCCTATCTCGTCATCATCGTCGTGTTCGTGACCTGGCTGTTGAAATTCGCCAATCGCTTCGTGCGCAACGTGAACTGACGAGGCACAATGAGCGTTCAGACCACCGACTATGCTGCCTCGGAAATCCGCTCACCGCTGGGTTTTCTGGCCAATCGCATCTTCATCTATGGCGCGCTGGCGTTCTGGGCCTTCATCTGCCTGTTTCCGATCTACTGGACGATCACCACCTCGTTCAAGACCGCGGTCGACGTCACGCAGGGCCACCTCATCCCGTTCGTCGACTTCCAGCCGGACTGGAAGGGCTGGCGCTCGCTCGGCCTGTCGCCGGATTCGATCTTCCAGACCTCGACGGTGCGCGAGGAGTTTTTCAAGCGCTTCATGAATTCGGTCATCACCTCGGTCGGCGCGTCGAGCCTCGCCATCGTCATCGGCAGCCTCGCCGCCTATGGGCTGACCCGGTACCGCTATCAGTTCGCCTGGTTCAAGAACGAGGACATCTCCTTCTTCTTCCTGTCGCAGCTGATCCTGCCGCCGGTGGTGCTGGCCCTGCCCTTCCTGGTGCTCTACCGCGAGGTCGGCCTGCTCGACACACGCATCGGCCTGATCCTGCTCTACACGCTGATGGTGCTGCCGATCGTCATCTGGATCATGCGCGACCAGTTCAACTCGATCCCGGTCGAACTGGAGGAGGCAGCGCTGGTCGACGGCCTCTCGATCTGGGGCGCTTTTTTCCGCATCGTCATGCCGATTGCGCTGCCGGGCATGGTCGCCGCTTTCATCCTGGCGATGGTGCTGTGCTGGAACGAGTACTTTTTTGCAGCACTCCTGACGTCGACCGACGCCAAGACCATCCCGGTGATGGTGGCGAGCCAGACCGGCTCGCAAGGCATCAACTGGTGGTCGATGGCGGCGCTTGCCACCGCCGCGATCGCACCGCTGGCGGTCATCGGGATTGCGCTTGAGCGGTATCTGATCATGGGCATGACGGCGGGCGCGGTGAAGTAGGGCGAGAGGCGGCGTGCCCCTCTACTGTTGACCTCGGCGGGACAGCACCCCCCCTCTGGCCTGCCGGCCATCTCCCCCGCAAGGAGGGAGATCGGCAGCTTTGGCTGCATCGCTTTTCTTGCGACGTAGGTGATTGGCGAAAGCGGAAATGACATCTGATCTCCCCCCTTGCGGGGGAGATGTCCGGCAGGACAGAGGGGGTGTGAAGGATCGCTACAGAGCGACTTTGTCTGCTAGCGCCCCAATATCGCCCTCAGGTGATCCATGATCATCGCGACGCCCTTCTGCCCTAGCTCCGCCGAGGCCTCCGGCGCACTGGCCGTATACCACGCGGTATTCTCGCCAAAACGCCCGGCATCGACCGCTTCCGGACACAGTGCCAGCATCAATGATGTCTCGCCAACACCGGCGTGATCGAACGGATACTTCCCGTTCATGGCAGCCGACATTAGCGGGTGCACCTGCACCCAGTTGAAGAAATTCTCGCCGGCGGCGTGCCCGGCATAATAATCGGCCATCTCGTCTGAGCCCCACCAGCCCTCGCCGCGCTGCTTCTCGAGGAAGCGGAAAATCGCCTGGCGGCCGGCGGCCTTGAAGGCGAGATCGGTCGGCATGCCGGCGGCAAAGTTCTCGGTCTGGTGGTGGATGATGGCGTTGATGTTGCGAAAGCCGATGCGCAGCAGGCTGTAGAACAATTCTTCGGCGAACGGCGCCAGCTGGTTGCCGCCGACCTGCACTGAGCCGTTGCCTTCGGGTGCTGCCACCACATAGCTCGCCGCACCGTAGTAGAAAGCCGGCAGGATGACGATGTCGGCCTCCCTCTCGTAGAGCTCCAGCGTCTTGATGACCGCCAGCGTGTCCATGCCGACGGCCATGTGCTCGCCGTGATATTCGAGCACGCCGAGCGGGAGAGCGACCGGCCAATTCTCGGCGATCGCCTTGCGGATCTGGTGCGGCAGCATCAGTTCGTAGCGCATGATCTATTCCATGTTGGTGTGGCGGGCGCGCATGGCCTCGGACGACTGGCCGGTCAGCGCCTTGAGCTTCAGCACCATGACCTCGAACAGCAGGACCAGCGCCCCTTCGAAGACCGAGCCCATCGGCAGCAGCGATGTCTTTTGCGGCCCCTGGTCACGCGCCATGGTCTGCGCCGGGATCAGCAAGGTGAAGTCGGCAAGCGCGACCGCACTGCTGCCTGCCTCGGCGGTGAGCAAAAGCACGGTGGCGCCGGCCTTGCGGGCGACTTGCATCAAGGTGAGCACCGTCGTCGTCTCGCCCGGGCCGGAACTGACCAGGAAGACATCGGCTGCGCCAAGCGGTGGCGTGTTCATGTCGCCGACCACCGACACCTCAAGCCCGAGGTGATAGAGGCGCATGGCGAAACCCTTGAGCTGCAAGGCCTCGCGGCCGCAGCCATAGACGACGATCTTTTGCGCGCGAGCCAGGGTTTCGCAGGCGGTGTCGATGCCGGCTTCGTCGACGCGCGCCAGTACGGCGCCCAGCTCTTGCAGGGCGGTCGAAAACATATCCGAGCCGGCATTCGTCATGAGAGTCCCATCTGTCCGGCTGGGTTTGTGGCCGGTGATTTCGGGTTGCGCGCTTTCGGAAAAGGCTTGTTTTTGTTCATGCTATCACCGCGAAAATGCCTGTCCAACGGCCATGGCGGCTTTTGCTGAGCCAGCGGCGTGATAGTGTCATGTCAGACAATCAATCCAGGAAATCAGCACGACATGAAGACACGGCATTTCGACCGCATCGGCAATGGCGGCCTCGACTTCACCGAGCTTGGCTTCGGCAGCGCGCCGCTCGGCAACCTTTACCGCGCCGTCCCCGACGCGGATGCCAACGCCACGCTGGAGGCGGCGTGGGCGACCGGCTGCCGTTACTACGACACCGCGCCGCTCTATGGCCTGGGCCTTGCCGAAACACGGCTCAATGCCTTCCTGCGCGGCAGGAAGCGCGACGATTATGTGCTGTCGAGCAAGGTCGGTCGCCTGTTGCGCGCCTGCCCGCCGGAGGAACGAACCGGCACCGGCAAGTTCTTCGACACACCGACGCGCAAGGAGGTCTACGACTACAGCTACGACGGCGTCATGCGCTCGTTCGAGGCGTCGCTGGAACGGCTTGGCGTCGACCGCATCGACATCCTTTTCGTCCATGACCTCGACATCTTCACCCATGGCAGCAAGGAGGCGTCAGACCAGCGCATCGAGGAATTCATGGCCTCGGGCTACAACGGACTGGTTGCGCTGCGCGACCAGGGCGTGATCAAGGCCTTCGGCGGCGGCATCAACGAGTGGGAGGTTTGCCAGACCCTGGCGGAGCGTGGCGACTTCGACCTGTTCCTGCTGGCCGGGCGCTACACGCTGCTGGAACAGGAAGCGCTTGCCACCTTCCTGCCGCTCTGTGAGCAACGCGGCATCGGCATCGTTCTCGGCGGTCCCTACAATTCCGGCATCCTGGCGACTGGGCCGAAGCCAAGCGCCTATTACAATTACTCCGAGGCGCCAAGTGACATCATGGAACGCGTCGGGCGCATCGAGACCGTCTGCGAGCGCCATGGCGTCAGGCTGATCGAGGCGGCGCTGCAGTTTCCGCTGCTGCACCCTTCCGTGGTGTCGGTCATCCCCGGCGGCCAGCGGCCGAGTGAAGTCGAAAGCAACCGCGCCCTGCTCGATGCCAAGCTGCCCGCGGCGCTGTGGGCGGACCTCAAGCAGGAAGGCCTGATGCGCGCGGATGCGCCGGTGGGCTGAAGGCTCGCCTCAGCGGGCTGACGGCCTGCCGCCATCGAGGCAAAAGAAAAGCCGGGCGAACCCGGCTTTTCAACATTCTCTGAAAAAATTTTTAGTTGACCGCGTCCTTGAGGCCTTTGCCGGCCGAGAACTTCGGCACGGTACGCGCCGGAATCTTCACTTCCGCGCCAGTCTGCGGGTTGCGGCCAGTCGATGCCGCACGCTTGGAGACGGTGAAATTTCCGAAGCCGACGAGCCGTACATCGCCGCCCTTCTTCAGTTCGCCAGTGATGACGGAGAACACCGCCTCAACCGCCGACTGTGCGTCACCCTTCGAAATGCTCGCGGATTCAGCGACAGCGGAAACCAGTTCGTTCTTGTTCATAAAAATTCCCTTCCATGAGAAAACCGGAACTTTCGACTCATCCGGCAGGAGAGGGACTTTAGAAAGAAGCGCTCGCAAACCCAAGTCAAAAAGCCGGAAAAAAGTTGAAAAAAGCCCGGAAATGGTGGGTTTTTCACATGAAAAAGCCGGGCTCAAGGCCCGGCTCTCTCTTTGTGCACTGCAACTTTAGTAGTTTCTAATGTGCAAGCGACTTTCCAGCATCGTCAACGGTATCGGTGGAAGCCGGCGGATTGACCGGCTCGACCCACTCGATTGGCTCCGGCATGCGCACCAGCGCGTGCCTCAGAACCTCGCCGACACGTGAGACCGGAATGATCTCCATACCGTTCTTCACATTGTCCGGTATCTCCGCCAGATCCTTGGCGTTGTCTTCCGGGATCAGCACCTTCTTGATGCCGCCGCGCAGTGCGGCGAGCAGTTTCTCCTTGAGGCCGCCGATCGGCAAGATGCGGCCGCGAAGCGTTATCTCGCCAGTCATCGCCACATCGGCCCGGACCGGAATACCAGTCATGACAGATACGATGGCCGTCGCCATGGCAGCACCTGCAGACGGACCGTCCTTCGGCGTGGCGCCTTCGGGCAAGTGGACGTGGATGTCACGCTTGTCGAACAGCGGCGGCTCGATGCCGAAATCGATGGCCCGCGAGCGGACATAAGAGGCCGCCGCCGAGATCGATTCCTTCATCACGTCGCGCAGATTGCCGGTCACCGTCATGCGGCCCTTGCCGGGCATCATGACGCCTTCGACCGTCAGCAGCTCGCCGCCGACTTCCGTCCAGGCAAGACCGGTGACGACACCGACCTGATCGTCAGCCTCGACCTGGCCGAAGCGGAAGCGCGGAACACCGAGGTAATCGGCGAGGTTCGCCGCCGTGATGCTCACCGTCTTCTTCTTCGTCTTCAGGATCTCGGTCACCGCCTTGCGCCCGAGCTTCATCAGCTCGCGCTCCAGGCTTCTGACGCCCGCTTCACGGGTGTAGGTCTGGATGATGCCGCGGATCGCGTCCTCGCCGACGGAGAATTCCTTCGGCTGCAGGGCATGATCGCGGATCACCTTGGGCATCAGGTGACGCTTGGCGATCTCGATCTTCTCGTCCTCGGTGTAGCCGGCGATACGGATGATCTCCATGCGGTCCATCAGGGGCGCAGGGATGTTCAGTGTGTTCGCCGTCGTCACGAACATCACGCTCGACAGGTCGTATTCAACCTCGAGGTAATGGTCCATGAACGTCGAGTTCTGCTCGGGATCGAGCACCTCGAGCAAAGCCGATGACGGATCGCCGCGGAAGTCCTGGCCCATCTTGTCGATCTCGTCGAGCAGGAAGAGCGGGTTGGACTTCTTGGCCTTCTTCATCGACTGGATGACCTTGCCGGGCATCGAGCCGATATAGGTGCGGCGGTGGCCACGGATCTCGGCCTCGTCACGCACGCCGCCAAGCGCCATGCGGATGAACTCGCGGCCGGTCGCCTTGGCGATCGACTTGCCGAGTGAGGTCTTGCCGACGCCGGGAGGGCCGACGAGGCACAGGATCGGCCCCTTCAGCTTCTTCTGGCGGCTTTGCACGGCGAGATACTCGACGATGCGGTCCTTGACCTTGTCGAGGCCGAAATGATCGGTGTCGAGCACGTTCTGCGCAAACGCCAGGTCCTGCTTGACCTTGGAGTTCTTGCCCCACGGGATCGACAGGATCCAGTCGAGATAATTGCGCACGACGGTCGATTCCGCCGACATCGGCGACATCGTCCGCAGCTTCTTCAACTCGGCTTCCGCCTTTTCGCGGGCCTCCTTGGAGAGCTTGGTCTTCTTGATGCGCGCCTCGATCTCGGCGGCCTCGTCGCGGCCGTCCTCGCCTTCGCCGAGCTCCTTCTGGATCGCCTTCATCTGCTCGTTGAGGTAATATTCGCGCTGCGTCTTCTCCATCTGGCGCTTGACGCGCGAGCGGATGCGCTTCTCCACCTGCAGGACGGAGATTTCGGCTTCCATGAAGCCCATCGCCTTTTCCAGCCGTTCCTTGACGGACAGCGTGGCCAGCATCTCCTGCTTCTCGGGGATCTTGATGGCGAGGTGCGAGGCAACCGTATCGGCGAGCTTGGAATAGTCGTCGATCTGGCTGGCGGCGCCCACCACTTCAGGCGAGATCTTCTTGTTCAGCTTGACGTAGTTTTCGAAGTCGGTGACGACCGAACGGGCGAGCGCCTCGACCTCGACCTCTTCCTCCTCCGGCTCGACCAGCGCCGTGGCGGTAGCTTCGTGGAAGTCCGGACGGTCGGTGAACGAGACGATCTTGGCACGCGAAGCGCCTTCGACCAGCACCTTGACGGTGCCGTCGGGCAGCTTCAGCAATTGCAGCACATTGGCGAGCGTGCCGATGTCGAAGATCGCATCGGGCTCGGGATCGTCATCGGCGGCATTCATCTGGGTGGCAAGCAGGATCTGCTTTTCCTGACCCATAACCTCTTCCAGCGCCTTGATCGACTTTTCACGCCCGACAAAGAGCGGAACGATCATGTGCGGGAACACCACGATGTCGCGCAGTGGGAGGACTGCGAAGACGCCGTCGCTGGGAGCCTTGGATATTTTGGCCATTGTCCAACCTTTCATGTCGCGGCCGCTAATTGAGCCAACCGCGAATCTCATATTAACGACCGGGGATCGTTCCGCCTACCACCGTTTGTGACGGGAGTTTTACAGCACAGAATTCGGCACCTCGGCCTTCCGATGTTAGTTGGATGCACGAGGGGCAAAGATCAAGGGTCGACACGTTCGTTCATCCACTCCGTCACAAGGATCGGTACCTCACCACAGCAAAACGGCGCCCCGCGGGCGCCGTTCCATAAAAAGGTTAGGCCAGATGCCAGATCAGGCGCTGACGTTGCCCTTCTTTTCCTTCTGCTCGGAATAGATGTAGAGCGGCCGGGCGCTGCCGGTCACCACTTCTTCCGAAATCACCACTTCGCGCACGCCTTCCAGGGCGGGCAGTTCGAACATGGTGTCGAGCAGGATCGCTTCCATGATCGAGCGGAGGCCACGGGCGCCGGTCTTGCGCTCGATGGCGCGCTTGGCGATCGCCGACAGCGCATTCTCATGGAAGGTCAGGTCGACACTTTCCATCTCGAACAGCCGCTGATACTGCTTGACCAGCGCGTTTTTCGGCTCGGTCAGGATCTGGATCAGAGCCGGCTCGTCGAGGTCTTCCAGCGTCGCCAGGACCGGCAGACGGCCGACAAACTCGGGGATGAGGCCGAACTTCAAGAGATCCTCGGGCTCGACCAGGCGGAACACGTCACCGGTGCGGCGATCCTCGGGCGAAGCGACGATGGCGCCGAAGCCGATGGAAGTCTTCCTGCCGCGATCCGAGATGATCTTGTCCAGCCCGGCGAAGGCGCCGCCGCAGATGAACAGGATGTTGGCGGTGTCGACCTGCAGGAACTCCTGCTGCGGATGCTTGCGGCCGCCCTGCGGCGGCACGGAGGCAACGGTGCCTTCCATGATCTTCAGAAGCGCCTGCTGCACGCCCTCGCCCGACACGTCGCGGGTGATCGATGGGTTGTCGGACTTGCGCGAGATCTTGTCGATTTCATCGATGTAGACGATGCCGCGCTGGGCGCGCTCGACATTGTAGTCGGCCGACTGCAGCAGCTTCAGGATGATGTTTTCGACGTCCTCGCCGACGTAACCGGCTTCGGTCAGCGTCGTCGCGTCGGCCATGGTGAAGGGCACGTCGATGATGCGGGCCAGCGTCTGGGCAAGCAGCGTCTTGCCGCAGCCGGTCGGGCCGATCAGCAGGATGTTGGACTTCGCCAATTCGACGTCGTTGTTCTTGCCGGCATGCGCGAGGCGCTTGTAGTGGTTGTGGACCGCCACCGACAGCACGCGCTTGGCGTAGGGCTGGCCGATGACATAGTCGTCAAGAACCTTCAGGATCTCCTGCGGGGTCGGCACGCCCTCGCGCGACTTCACCATCGAGGTCTTGTTCTCCTCGCGGATGATGTCCATGCACAGCTCGACGCACTCGTCGCAGATGAACACCGTTGGGCCGGCGATCAGCTTGCGCACCTCGTGCTGGCTTTTGCCGCAAAACGAGCAATAAAGCGTGTTCTTCGAATCACCGCTGTTGTTGCCGACTTTGCTCATTTTCCTGTCCTTTCATGGCCGCCCGCCGATGGTCTGGCTGAAAGGGCGCATATTCTATCTATCGCGGGAATTCGCCGCCGCCAGTGTCCCGGCTCCCGCAACGCATTCCGTACGAAACACAAATCAGAAAACGTCGCAATGATTCGCGCCAACCCTGCACAAAGCTAAGCCGTCGAAAATCAACATAGCCTTAACGTAGGCAATCCCATCCACCGAGGGAACAGCCAATTGTGGCCGAAATGCCGCAAATCCCAGCAAAAGCGCGTTATCCCGCCACCCAACTGCCATGCAGCGATTATGCCGCAGCGCCTTCGACCGGCTCGCGCGACGAAATGACCTTGTCGATGAGGCCGAAATCCTTGGCTTCGTCGGCTGTCATGAAATGGTCGCGGTCAAGCGTCTTTTCAATGTCTTCGTAGCTCTTGCCGGTGTGTTTGACGTAGACCTCGTTGAGGCGGCGCTTCAGCTTGATGATGTCCTGCGCGTGCCGCTCGATGTCGGAGGCCTGGCCCTGGAAACCGCCGGAAGGCTGGTGAACCATGATACGGGCGTTCGGCGTGGCAAAACGCATGTCCTTGTGGCCGGCGGTCAGAAGCAGCGAGCCCATCGACGCCGCCTGGCCGATGCACAGCGTCGACACCGCCGGCTTGATGAACTGCATGGTGTCGTAGATCGCCATGCCCGAGGTCACCACGCCGCCCGGCGAGTTGATGTAGAGATTGATCTCTTTCTTCGGGTTCTCGGCCTCGAGGAACAAAAGCTGTGCACAAACCAGCGTCGCCATACCGTCTTCGACCGGGCCGGTGATGAAAATGATGCGCTCTTTCAGCAGGCGCGAGAAAATGTCGTAGGCCCGCTCGCCGCGATTGGTCTGCTCGACCACCATCGGAACGAGGTTCATGTAGGTTTCGACGGGGTTCTTCATGGACTACCCTTTTTGGAGATGGGGATTCCGGCGCCGGAACATCGGGCAGAATCGGTTCTTGACGGTTAGAATGTAAATAGGATGCCGGCTCACCCTAGCGCAAGGCCGCCTCCTCCTAGCCATCTGGTTAAGTCGAATCAAGGTTTCCGCGCAAGGGAAAGTCCGAACGCGGCCAGCGGCGTTTTTGCGGTGTAGCAATTCCTTAACCGCGTCGCTTAACGAAACGCGGCGAAACCGCTTTCCCCCGGAGAACCATCCCCTACAGTTCAACGTTGAACCTCACCTTCTCGCGTTCAAACAGGGGGAGTGCCATGATCAGGAAAACTGTTTGCCTCGCCATTTCCGGCCTTGCCGGTCTCGGCATGGTGTCCGATGCGGTTGCCGACGGCCGGGCCGCCGAATGCTATGAGCCGGTGCACAGGCCGGCGCTCTATGACACCGTCTATGAAGACGTCATGGTCAGTCCCGGCGGGCAGCTGGTCGACTATGATCCGCCGATCTATGGCACCATGGAGCGCGTCGAGCAGATCGCGCCGCCCCGAGTCACCTATGACATCGTACCGGCGAGAACCCGCACCGTTTACCGCACGGTCCAGGTCGACGATGGCGGCTATGCCTGGGAATGGCGCGTCATCCACGGCCGCAAGGTGCTGTGCAAGGTGTGGCGCAAGGCCCGCTACGCGCGTGTCGCCGAAACGGTGATGCTTGAACCGGAGCGCACACGCCGGGTTGTGCTGCCGGCCGAATATGAAAGCGTCGCCCATGAAGTGCTGGTGCGGCCCGAGCGGCGGCACGTCACCCAGATAGCGCCGTCATACCAGAGGGTGGCGCGCCGGGTGGTGGTGCAGGAAGGCTCGACCAGCTGGCGCCGCGTGCATATTGCCAGGCATTGCCAGGATTAGACTTCGGTACTTCGCCGAGGTCCGCCTCGATTGGCTCAATCCATAGGGCCGTCGGGTGCCAACATCCGGTCTGGCACCAAGCCGGCAAGCCGCGGTAATGGTCTGGCATGACTAAATCCATGCCGCCCTACCTCGCCTTTGATCCAGCCACGCGCCGCCTGCGGCTCGATCCGCACGAACCGGCGTTTTTCCAGAACCCCTACGACGCCTATGCCGTTCTGCATGGCGCATCGAATGCCTTCTTCTGGGAGGAATTCGGCTTCTGGTGCTTTGGCGGCTTCGACGACGTCAACCGGCTGTTGCGCGACCGCCGCTTCGGCCGCCAGAACCCGGCCGGCATTCCCGACAGCCGGGGCATCGGCGAGGATCGCTCGCACCTCATCGCCTTCGACGGCATCGAGACCAATTCGATGCTGGAGCTGGAGCCGCCGGTGCACACCAGGCTCAGAACCCTGGTCAACCGCGCCTTCGTCTCGCGCCAGGTAGAGCAGCTTAGACCGCGCGTCGAAGCGCTGGCCAATGAACTGATCGACCGTTTCGAAACGCGCCAGGTCGATCTATTGCCCAGCTTCGCCGCGCCTTTGCCGATCACCATCATCGCCGAAATGCTCGGTGTGCCGGTCGAAATGGGGCCGCAACTGCTCGACTGGTCGCACCGGATGGTGGCCATGTACATGCATGGCCGCACGCGCGAGACCGAGCAAGCGGCCAATCGCGCCGCGCGCGATTTTTCCGACTTTTTGCGCGGCTATGTCGCCGAGCGGCGCAAGAAGCCTGGCGACGACCTGCTATCGCTGCTGATCGCGGCGCAAGAGGATGGCCAGAAGCTGTCGGAAGACGAGTTGGTCTCGTCCGCTATCCTGTTGCTCAATGCCGGCCACGAGGCGACCGTCCATCAAACCGGCAACGCCGTGCGCACGCTGCTGGCGCAAGGCGGCGACCCCGGCCGTTTCTTCACCTCGCCGGAAGCAACCGCTGCGACGGTCGAGGAGTGCCTGCGCTTCGACGCGCCGCTGCACATGTTCACCCGCTACGCCTATCAGGAGGTCGAGGTGACATCCGGGGTTGTCGTACAACCGGGCGAGACGGTCGGCCTGCTGCTCGGCATGGCCAATCATGATCCGCTTGCCTTTGCCGAACCTGGCGCCTTCCGGCCCGGCCGACCAGACCAGAAGAATGTCTCGTTCGGCGCCGGTATCCATTTCTGCATCGGTGCGCCGCTGGCGCGGCTGGAGTTGCAGGTGTCGCTGAAAACCCTGTTCGAGCGGCAGCCGCAACTCCATCTTGCGGAGCAGCCGCGCTTCCGCGACACCTATCATTTTCATGGGCTGGAAAAGCTCATTGTGAGCTTGTGAGGACGGCGGAGCCGACGCATGCCCGAGAAAATGAGATTCGCCTTTCTACAGGAACCACCCTTCTGCTTTATCGACGGATCGGGACGTCTGGGCGGCAGCGATGCCCACTGGCCAAGAGGGTCTGCCTGACGCTCGGGCTGGAACTTTTGCCCATCGAGACCGAGTTTGCCGAGCTGCTGCCTGGGTTTGCCGAAGATCGGTGGGACATAACCACCGGCCTGTTCATTTCCGACGACCGCCGGAAGCTGGTCGACTTCACAAGGCCGATCTGGATGCTGGCGAATGGATTGCTGGTCGCGAAAGACAATCCCCGCGCCTTCGATGGCTATCGGTCCGTCGCCAATGATCGGACGGCGCTGATCGGCGTCATATCGGGCCAGATCCAGCACCGGACGGCCCTGCAAAACGCTATTCAGCCCGAACGGCTAAGGATATTTGCCACTCAGGCCGAAGCAGCTAACGCCGTCGCGGCCGGCGTGGTGCATGCCTATGCGAGTGCAGCGCTCGCGCATCGCGGCTATCTGAGCCGGCGACCCGACGCGCCTCTCGACGTCGTCGACGTCCCGGCAGTCGAAAAACAGCCAGCGCCCGGCGCTTTCGCTCTCGCCAAAGGCAGTGCCACCCTGCTCCAGCGCGTCGATTCATGTCTCAGTGATTTGCTTGGAAGTCCCTGGCACAGGGAGATGATGAGCGGATACGGCTTTTCCGACACTGACATCGATCGGCTTTTGTGAAATCCAAGCGCGCCGCGAGCGTCAGAGCTTGATCACATACTCCTTGCGGGTCGTTTCAAGCACTTCCCAGCTGCCCCTGAAGCCTGGCCTGAGCACGAAGCTGTCGCCGGCGCGCACCGTGCGCGCCTCGCCGCCATCCTCGGCAACCACCGAGACGCCGGACAGGATGTGGCAGAACTCCCATTCGTCATATTCGATGCGCCATTTGCCCGGCGTCGCTTCCCAGATGCCGGCATAGAGGCGGCCATCGCGCTCCTCGACATTCCAGGTGCGGAACTTCGGATCGCCCGCAATCAGACGATTCGGCGCCGGGGCGCCAATCTCGGCGTCGACGCTGTCGGTCGATATGGCCAGGTAATGCGCGGACAGGGTTTGCCTCCAACAGGTTAGTGAGTAGTGAGTAGTGAGCGGAAAGCGCTCCCTCGAACGGGTGGCTAATCACTAATCACTGCTAACTAGTGAATACCGACCACTACTCACTACTCACTCAAAAAATCAAACCTTGGCCAAAGCCTGTTCCAGATCGGCGACGATGTCGTTGACATCCTCGATGCCAACCGACAGCCGGACCGTGTCCGGTCCCGCACCCGCCTTGACCTTCTGCTCGTCGGAAAGCTGGCGATGCGTGGTCGATGCCGGATGGATGACCAGCGACTTGGTGTCGCCGACATTGGCGAGGTGCGAGAACAGTTCGAGCGCCTCGACGAACTTGATGCCGGCCTCGTAGCCGCCCTTCAGGCCGAAGGTGAAGACAGCACCGGCGCCTTGCGGCGAGTATTTCTTCTGCAGCGCGTTGTTCTTGTCGCTGGGCAGGCCGGGATAGTTGACCCAGGCGACCTTGGGGTGGTTGGACAGCCAGCCGGCGACGGTGACCGCATTATCGCAATGGCGCTGCATCCTGAGCGGCAAGGTCTCCAGCCCGGTCAGGATCAGGAAGGCATTGAACGGCGAAATTGCCGGGCCGATGTCGCGCAGGCCGAGCACGCGCGCGGCGATGGCGAAGGCGAAATTGCCGAAGGTTTCGTGCAGGACAAGCCCGCCATATTCGGGGCGCGGCTCCGACAGCATCGGATATTTGCCGGATTTCGACCAGTCGAACGTGCCGCCATCGACGATGGCGCCGCCGATCGAATTGCCGTGGCCGCCGATGAACTTGGTCAGCGAATGGACGACGATGTCGGCGCCATGCTCGATCGGCCGCACCAGATAGGGCGAGGCCAGTGTGTTGTCGACGATGAGCGGCAAGCCGTGCTTGCGGGCGATGTCGCCGATCTTCTCGATGTCGACGAAGGTGCCGCCGGGATTGGCCAGGCTCTCGATGAAGATCGCCTTGGTCTTATCGTCGATCTGGCTTTCGAAAGTGGAGATGTCGTTGGTGTCGGCCCAACGCACCTCCCAGCCGAAATTCTTGAAGGCATGGCCGAACTGATTGATCGAACCACCGTAAAGCCTTGTGGCGGCGACGAAATTATCGCCAGGCCGCATGAGATTGTGGAACACGATCACCTGTGCGGCATGGCCGGAAGCAACGGCAAGTGCAGCCGTGCCGCCTTCGAGCGCCGCGATCCGCTCTTCCAGCACCGCCTGGGTCGGGTTCATGATGCGGGTGTAGATGTTGCCGAAGGCCTTCAGCCCGAACAGCGAGGCGGCATGGTCGGCATCGTCGAACACAAAGGAGGTCGTCTGGTAGATCGGCGTGGCGCGTGCGCCCGTTGCCGGGTCGGGCTTGGCGCCGGCATGGACGGCGAGCGTGTTGAAACCGGGCGTGCGGGTCATCGAAAACCTCCCTGAGCGGTAAACGTGTGAATGGTGAAATGATGAATGGTGAGCGATAAATGGTGGTCGCAAAGTCGGCCAGTCCCACCTTGATTGCAAGCCGCTCATATGCGGCTTTACCCGGCTTCCAGGAAAATCCTTCTATTCACCATTCACCATTCACTGCCTTACTTCTGGCGCACACCGAAACTCTGGAATCCCGACCGCATCAGCGGCTTCTTCGACGACAGCACACCGGAGTTGACGCCGGTCCAGCCAATCTCGCCCGACAGCTTGCCATATTCGATCTTCGGGCAGCGGTTCATCACCACCTTGATACCGGCCGCCTCGGCACGCGTCGCCGCCTCGTCATCGCGCACGCCAAGCTGCATCCAGACGACTTTCGGCAAGGGGTCGAGCTTCAGCACCTCATCGACAATGCCGGGCACCGCTGCGGAGGCGCGAAAGATGTCGACCATGTCAACCGGCTCCGGCAGATCGGCAAGGCTGGCATAGGTCATGCGGCCGAGGATTTCCTTGCCGGCCTGCCCAGGATTGATCGGAAACACCGAAAAGCCCTTGGCCAGCAGATATTTCAGCACGAAAAAGCTCGGCCTGACATCGTTGGCCGACGCGCCGACCATGGCGATGGTCTTCACAGAATTGAGGATGCCGCCGATATAGGCATTGTCGTAGCTATCGTGATTCACTCGTCGGTCTCCCTCAGTGCTTCCTCCATAAAGGACTGCGGGTCCGTGCAGAAGTCGCGCATCATGCGAAAATGATCGGTATCGGTGAAATCTGTGGGGTCGAGGCCGAAACGGCTGATTCGGAAGAGCCGCGCGCCGGGACAAGCCATCAGCAGCGGCGAATGCGTCGCCATGATCACTTGCGCCGTGCCTGACCGGTCCATGCGCCGCAGCATCTTCAACAATTCGATCTGCCGCGACGGCGACAGCGCGCTTTCGGGCTCGTCGAGGATGTAGATGCCTTGCCGGCGGCAGCGCTCCTCGAAAAAGCGAATGAACCCTTCGCCATGCGACCACGATAGAAAGTCCGGCGGCGGCGGTCCGAACGGGTCTTCGAGTGCCGCCTGGTCGAGATAGCGCGCGACCGAGTAAAAAGATTCGGCACGAAAGAACCAGCCGGCGGTGACTTTTGGCAGCCAGTGGCCGCGGAATGTATTCGCCAGTGCCGCACCGCTCTTGTCGATGGCGATGGAATGATCGACCGGACGATAGCCCTTGCCGCCGCCGGCCTCGTCGTAACCGGCCAGCGCGCCGATGGCTTCCAGCAGTGTCGATTTGCCGGTGCCGTTTTCACCGACAATGATGGTGATCGGCGTGGTGAATTCGATCTCGAATTCACGGCCGCGAAACAGCGGCAGGTTCCATGGATATTTTTCCCAATCTTCCACGCGCTCGGGGTCAATCAGGATGCGTTTGAGATAAGGCGCCTTAAGCCGGGTCAGTTGCTTGCGATAGCCCATGCGGACGCTCAGTCCGGCAGCGAGATGGTGCCGTCATCCGCGATCGGGAAGGCCGGATTGTGTGCGACTTCCCAGACATGGCCGTCGGCATCGGCGAAATATCCATACCAGCCGCCCCAGAAGGCGCGGCCTGCCGGCTTGACGATCCTGCCGCCGGCCTTCTCGGCGGCCGCCAGCACGTCGTCGACTTCGGCATCGGAGCGGGTGTTGTAGGCGAGGTAGACCGCCGACGGTGCTGCGGCGAAGGCAATGCCTGAATCCTCCTCGGCGCTTGGCCTCGGGAACAGGCCGAGAATGGCGCCGCCCATCTGGAAGAAGGCGACGCCATCGGTGATGCCGGCGTGGCGCTTCAAGCCCATGCCTTCGTAAAAGCGCACGGCGCGCTCGAGATCGTCGGTGGCGATGGTGATGATGGAGATGCGCGGTTCCATGGATCGAAAACCTATTCGTCCGTCCATTCCGGTTTGCGCTTGCCGATGAAGGCGCCGATGCCTTCCTCGGCGTCGCGGGCCAGCATGTTCTCGACCATGACGCGGCCGGTATAGGCATACGCGTCCGCCAACCCCATCTCGGCCTGCGCGTAAAAGGCTTCCTTGCCGGTCTTGACCACCAGAGATGATTTGGAGGCAATGGTTTGCGCGTATTTGGTGACGATCTGATTCAGGTATTCGCGCGGCACGACGCGGTTGACCAGGCCGAATTCCTTGGCGGTTGCGGCGTCGATGGTCTCGCCGGTGAGCAGCATTTCCATGGCGTGCTTGTGAGACACGTTGCGTGACAGCGCCACCATCGGCGTCGAACAAAACAGGCCGATATTGACGCCCGGCGTGCAGAAGGTCGCTTCATGCGAGGCAATGGCGAGGTCGCAACTGCCAACCAGTTGCAGCCCCGCAGCGGTGGCTAGGCCATCGACTTCGGCGATGATCGGGAGCGGATGGCGCACGATCTGCTGCATCAACGCCGCGCAAGCCGAAAATGTCTGCTCGAAAAACCCCTTGCCCTTGTCGGCGTCGGCGCGGCGCGCGGTCATTTCCTTGAGATCGTGACCGGCGCAGAAGACTTTCCCGGCGGCCGCCAAGACGATGACGCGGACCGATTTGTTGGCCTTGGCACGGTCGAGCTCGGCGCTGAATGCCGCCATGACGGAAAGCGACAAGGCATTGGCGGGCGGATTGGCGAGCGTCAGGCGCAGCACGCCCTTGTCCAGCCCGGCGATGACCGGCCCGTCTATGGCAACAGGTTTGATCGAAAGGATTTCGGCCATGACAAGGGTCTCCGCGATTCCGCCGGGCGCCGCCAGACTATCTAATATCGGATCGAGTTTCATCAACACCCATCGCTTGCGCCAGAGGTGTTGCCAGAAGCGCATCATTGCGTTCATACAGGCCCGGCATAGAACGAGAGACCGACATGCCCGCCCAGGATAATCTCAAGCCGGTGCTGACGGCGGCTGAAGTCAATGCGCTGATGGCCAGCGTCTACCCGCAGCTCAACGACGAGTTCACGTCGTATGAGGCGCTCGATGTGTTTCCGGGCGGCTGCACGGTGCGGCTCAATGCCGACGAGCGGCATTTGCGGCCCGGCGGCACGGTGTCCGGGCCCTCGCTGTTCACGCTGGCCGACATTGGCGGCTATGTCTGCGTGCTCAGCCATGCCGGGCCGGATGCGCTTTCGGTTACCGTCAACCTCAACATCAATTTCGTCCGCAAGGCCGAGGCCGGCCCGATCGACGGCCATTGCCGCATCCTGAAGCTGGGCAAGAGCCTGATGGTGTTCGATATCGACATCGTCGGCGGACCGAGGGAACACACGGTAGCGCATGCGACCGGCACCTATTCGATCCCGCCGAAGCGCGCCGCCGATGTGGTAAAATAATACCTTTTGGTCAAACCTTTGTTTTTATTACACTTTGCGAGCAGACGTGCGTTTCCTGCGCCTTGACGTGCCCACTCCCCTCGCCTATAAGCCGTCACGAAGCAGCGGCCCGCAAAGGCCGCCGTTTTGTTATTGGCGGCGGGCAAGTGCCTTGTCGCCAATCCAAGCAACAAGAAACGCCTTCTTCGGAAGGTCAAAATCGAAAGCAGAAATCCATGGCAACCTTTTCGCAGAAGCCTGCGGATGTGGTGAAGAAGTGGGTGCTGATCGACGCCGAGGGTCTCGTCGTCGGCCGTCTCGCCACTGTCATCGCCAATCATCTTCGCGGCAAGCACAAGCCCACCTTCACCCCGCATGTCGACGACGGCGACAACGTCATCGTCATCAATGCCGACAAGGTGGTGTTCACCGGCAAGAAGTTCACCGACAAGGTCTACTACTGGCACACCGGTCACCCCGGCGGCATCAAGGAGCGCACCGCGCGCCAGCTGCTCGAGGGCCGTTTCCCCGAGCGTGTCGTCGAGAAGGCCGTCGAACGCATGATCCCGCGCGGGCCGCTCGGCCGTCGCCAGATGAAGAACCTCCGCGTCTATGCAGGCACGGAACATCCGCATGTCGCCCAGCAGCCCGTCACCCTCGACGTCGGCGCGCTGAACGCCAAGAACAAGAAGGTTGCATAAGATGGCTGAGCTTTCCTCGCTCGCAGAATTGGGCGCCGCCACCGGCAACACCAACACCCAGCCGGCAGCACCCGTCCATGTCCAGAAGCTCGACAAGTCGGGCCGCGCCTATGCCACCGGCAAGCGCAAGAACGCCATTGCGCGCGTCTGGGTGAAGCCGGGTTCCGGCAAGATCGTCGTCAACGACAAGGAATTCGCGACCTATTTCGCGCGTCCGGTCCTGCAGATGATCCTCAACCAGCCGATCATCGCTTCCAACCGCGCCGGCCAGTACGACATCGTCGCCACCGTCATCGGCGGCGGCCTGTCCGGCCAGGCCGGTGCCGTTCGTCACGGCATTTCCAAGGCGCTGACCTACTACGAGCCGGCACTGCGCGCCGTGCTCAAGAAGGGCGGCTTCCTGACCCGCGACAGCCGCGTCGTCGAGCGCAAGAAGTACGGCAAGGCGAAGGCCCGCCGCAGCTTCCAATTCTCGAAGCGCTAAGCGTATCGGGCTTCAAGCAATCGAAAGGCCGCTTCCGGGCGGCCTTTTTTGTTTTGCGGTCACGGCAGTCACCCCGACCGCGCCTTCGGCGCGACCTCCCCATCGAGGGGAGGTAGGGGTCACGGCAGTTTTGCCGCCCTGAACAATCACGAGGGTTCGGCTGACACCAAAACCCGACCATAAGAGCGCAACGCCCTACCTCCCCTCGATGGGGAGGTCGGCGCGAAGCGCCGGGTGGGGTGATGGCGCCGGCCTCGGTTCAAGTCTCAGAACTTGCCGGCCTTGATGTAATCGATAAACGCCCGTAGCGGCGCTGGAACCAGACGCCGTCCGGGATAGTACAGAAATGGTCCGGGAAAACTCTGCCACCACGGTTCGAGCACGGGCTCCAGGGCGCCGCTTTCGAAGTGAGGGCGAAGCCAGCCCTCGAAGAGAGCGACGATGCCGCTGCCGGCAATGGCCGCATGGACGGCAAGATCGCTCGCCCCGCCGATCCGCACGATCAACGGCCCCGTCGTGTCGACCCGCACCACCTCGCCGTCGCGCTCGAATTCCCACGGCAGCATCGCACCGCTGGCAAAACGACCGCGCAGACAAGCATGGCCAAGCAGGTCGCTCGGGTGCTGCGGCCGCCCATGGCGCTCGAGATAGGCGGGGCTGGCGCCAGTGGCGAAGCGCTGGACGCGCGGTCCGATCGGCACCGCGATCATGTCCTGCTCCAGTCGCTCGTCATAGCGGATGCCGGCGTCGCAGCCGGCCGCCAACACGTCGACGAAGTTCTCATCGGCGATGACCTCCAGCCGAATGCCGGGATAGGCGGCGAGGAAGCCCGGAACGATGTCGGGCAATATCAGCCGCGCGGCGCTGACCGGGACGTTGAGGCGCAGCGAACCGGCCGGCCTGTCCCGAAAGCCATTGACCACGTCGAGGGCCGCCTCCACCTCCGACAGCGCCGGGCCAAGCCTTCCCAAGAGGCTGAGGCCTGCGTCGGTTGGAACAACGCTGCGTGTGGTGCGGTTGAACAGCCTGACGCCGAGTTGCGTCTCCAGGCGGCGCACCGCTTCGCTCAGGCCCGACGCGCTGCCGCCGCCTGCGCGAGCCCCTTCGCGAAAACCGCCGGCACGCGCCACCGTCACGAAAGCGTTCAGATCGCCAAGGTCCATCATTGTTCGCCATTCCGCACAAGCTGTACGGATTGTACCTTATTATCCCGAGGTTGAGCAGCGTCTATCTTCGCCTCCTCAAAGGAGACCGACCATGTCCACCATCCAAAAATCCGGCACATTCACCCTCGGCAGCCACACCGTGAAACGGCTCGGCTACGGCGCCATGCAACTTGCCGGCCCGCACGTTTTCGGTCCGCCGAAGGATCATGACGCGGCCATTGCAGTGCTGCGCGAAGCGGTGGCCTCCGGGGTCAACCACATCGACACCAGCGACTATTATGGCCCGCATGTCACCAACCAGCTGATCCGCGAAGCGCTGGCGCCCTATCCGCAAGACCTCGTCATCGTCACCAAGATCGGGGCGCGGCGCGGCAGCGACGGCTCCTGGCTGCCTGCCTATTCCGCCAAGGAACTAGAGCAGGCCGTGCACGACAATCTCAGGAATCTCGGCCTTGAGGTGCTGGATGTCGTCAATCTGCGCATCATGTTCGGGGTGATGGGTCCGGCCGAGGGCTCGATCGAGGCGCAGTTGACCGCGCTTGCCGAACTGCAGCGCAAGGGCCTGGTGCGCCATATCGGCCTGAGCAACGTCACCCCAGCGCAGGTCGAGGAAGGCCGTGGGATCGCCGAGATCGTCTGCGTGCAGAACCAGTACAATCTGGCGCATCGCGACGACGACGCGTTGATCGATGAACTGGCGCGCGCCGGTATCGCCTACACGCCGTTCTTCCCGCTCGGCGGTTTCAGCCCGCTGCAGTCGTCGACCTTGTCGGATGTGGCCGCGCGGCTCGGCGCCACACCCTTGCAGGTCGCGCTCGCCTGGCTGCTGCGCCGCTCGCCGAACATCCTGCTGATCCCGGGGACGTCGTCGGTCGGGCATTTGAGAGAGAACCTGGCGGCGGCGGAACTGGAGCTGTCGGCTGATGTGCTGAGGGAATTGGATGGGGTGGCGAAAGCGGCGTGAAGATTTTGCGGGCGGCGCGCGCCTTCGGCGCGACCTCCCCATCGAGGGGAGGTAGGAGGTCGCGGCAGCCTTGCATGCCTCGCAATCGCTACGACTGTCGGAATCTAAAGCGCCAACGCCCTACCTCCCCTCGATGGGGAGGTCGGCGCGCAGCGCCGGGTGGGGTGATGGCGCCGACGTACGATTTCTAATTGATACTCGCCGTATTCGCGGCTCGGCCGGCTTCGCCTCATCCACATAAGGCACCCGAAACCCATTGGCCCCCAGCCAGCCAATCGCAGCCTTCGGTTCGTCGGTCTGGATGATGGTGACGCCGCGTTCGGCCCAGAAACCGTGATCTCGGCCGAAATGCCGGCCTGCACCGCCAGTTCATCGCCGCAGCCGCCGGAGAGGAAGCCGCCGGGCCTTGCGCCTTGGCTATACAAGTCCTTCGCCAAGCTGTGACTGGCATCTTGCGTGCCGGTTCTATAGTTGTGGCAGCCCGATGAACAAAGAAGGACCCGTAATGGCGAACCAGACCATCGACAACGCGTTCACCGCCCGCTCCAAGACGGGGCCTTCCTTCGAGCCGACCTATGCCGGCGCGCTGTCGTTCATGCGGCGCAAATACACCAAGGATGCAAAGGGCGCGGACGCCGTCGTGTGGGGCATTCCGTTCGATGCCGCCGTCACCAACCGGCCGGGCGCGCGCTTCGGGCCGCAGGCGATCCGCCGCGCCTCGGCGATCCTCGACAACGACCCGCAATATCCGTTCTCGCGCGACCTGTTCGAGCATCTCGCCGTCATCGACTATGGCGATTGCCTGCTCGATTCGGGCAATCACCAGAAGACACCAGGCACGATCGAGCGCGAGGCGGCGAAGATCCTGAAATCGGGTGCCTTCCTGTTGTCGCTCGGCGGCGATCATTTCGTCACCTGGCCGCTGCTCAAGGCACATGCCGCCATCCACGGGCCGCTGGCGCTGGTGCAGTTCGATGCGCACCAGGACACCTGGCCTGACGATGGCAAGCGCATCGACCATGGTTCGTTCGTCGGCCGCGCCGTCAATGAAGGCATCATCGACCCCGACCGCTCGATCCAGATCGGCATCCGCACGCATGCCCCCGATACGTTCGGCATCAAGATCCTTTACGGTCACGAGATCGAGGAGATGCGGGCTTCCGACATCGCCTATGCGATCGTCGACCGCACCGGCGGCAGGAAGACCTATCTCACCTTCGACATCGACTGCCTCGACCCGGCCTTTGCGCCCGGCACCGGCACGCCGGTTGCCGGCGGACCGTCCTCGGCGAAAATCCTGTCGACGCTGCGCCAGCTCGGCCAGGTCGATATTGTCGGCGCCGACGTCGTCGAGGTTGCGCCGGCCTATGATCACGCCGATATAACGGCGATCGCCGGCTCGATGGTGGCCATGCACTATCTCGGCCTGGTGGCCGAGCGAAAAGCGCGGGCGGAAGAGCTGAACAGCGGCAACCATGGCGCGGCAAACCATGGCCAGGGCATATAGGCCTGAATTAGCAGGGAATTGACGGGCACATGAAACCGAAAATCTTCATCGATGGCGAACACGGCACCACCGGCCTGCAGATCCGGGCGCTGCTGGCCGAGCGCGGCGACCTCGAGATCATCTCGATCCCGGCCGAGCGCCGCAAGGAAACGGCGGCGCGCGCCGAGTTCCTCAATGCCGCCGATGTCGCCATCCTGTGCCTGCCGGATGCGGCTGCCAAGGAAAGCGTGTCGCTGATTGCCAACGACACCACCAAGGTGATCGACGCCTCCACGGCGCATCGCGTCGCCGAGGGCTGGGAATATGGCTTTGCCGAGCTGGACAAGGATCAGGCCAGGATCATCGCCAATGCGAAACGCGTCGCCAATCCCGGCTGCTGGCCGCAAGGGCCGATCGCGACGCTGCGGCCGCTGGTCGCTGCCGGTCTGCTGCCGGCGGATTTCCCGATCACGGTCAATGGCATTTCGGGCTATTCGGGCGGCGGCCGGCCGATGATCGAGGACTATGTCGCCAAGGGCGAGGATGCCTCTGAATTCCAGGTCTATGGGCTGACCCTGCAGCACAAGCATGTGCCGGAGCTGCGCACCTATGCGAAGCTGTCGCACGATCCGATCATGCAGCCGGCGGTCGGCAATTTCGCCCAAGGCATGATCACAGTGGTGCCGCTGCAGCTCGGCGGGCTCGACCATGTGCCGGCCGGCGCCGAACTGCACGCGGCAATCGCCGACCATTTTGCCGCCATCAAGGGCGGCGTGGTCGAGGTAGCTCCTTACGAGCACGTGGAGCGCCTGCCCGAGATCAATCCCGAGGTCTATAACGGCACCAACCGCATGAAGGTCTATGTCTTTGCCAATGACGACCGGGCGCAGGCGCTGCTGATTGCGGTCTATGACAATCTCGGAAAGGGCGCCTCGGGTGCTGCCGTTCAGAACATGGATCTGATGCTCGGCCTTTAATTCAGTTGGAGAGAGCATTCTGTCGCCCGAAAACCGCTTAACACTTTTCGGCATCACGCTCTGAATGGACGCGCCTGCATTTCCAAAGCGCTGGAAGATCAGCGCGCCCGAGCTCATTGCCGAGACGTTTTCGAGCCGCATCTGGAAGGTGCGGCGTGAGGACGGCTCGCCGGCCATCGTCAAGGCGCTCAAACCATTCGACGATGTCGAGGACGAGTTGCGCGGCGAGCACTATCTCGCATGGCGGCGCGGCGAAGGCGCGGTGCGGCTGCTTGGCCGGGACGGCCACCGCATGCTGCTGGAATATGCCGGTGACACCCTGCTTTCCGAAGTTCTGGCCAAGGAAGGCGACAACGCCGCGACCGCAATCGCGGCCGAGTTGATGGGGAGACTGTTCTCGCCCTCAAGACACCCTGCCCCGCCGGACCTGCAGCCGCTGCGGACACGGTTTGCCAGCCTGTTCAAAAAGGCCGGAGCCGATCGCGACGCCGGAGAGCACAGCCTCTATATCGAGGCCGCCGAAATCGCGGACCGGCTGCTCGATGCCCCGCATGCGGTCAAGCCGCTGCATGGCGACCTGCATCACGACAACATTTTGCACGGTGCGCGCGGCTGGCTGGCGATCGACCCGAAGGGCGTGCTCGGCGATCCCGGCTTCGACGCCGCCAATCTGTTCTACAACCCACTGGGGCGCGACGACCTCTGCCTCGATCCCGAGCGCATCGCGCATATGGCTGAGATCTTCGCCAGGACACTCGGCCAGACGCCGGCTGCCATTCTCGACCATGCCATCGCCTATGGCTGCCTGTCGGCCGCATGGCATCATGAGGACGAGAATGCGGTCGACGAGAACCGCGAGCTGTCGGTTGCGGGAGTGATCCGAAAGGTGCGGCTCAGCTTCTGACCGGCGCAGCCTCGCGCGTTAGACGTAGCGAGGCAGTTCGTTCGCGAAATAGATTATTGCGACGGCCAAGACACCGTAGACGATGTACCTGCGTTCATGGGCGGCCGCGTTGGCAGTGGATAGGCGCCCTTGTTGCCGCGCCAGTGGGCGGCGGCAAATCCCAGCAGGACCAGCGCGAAGGCCTGATGGGTCAGCGCCATGTGCAGCGGCACCTGCATCAGCAGCGTGCCGATGCCGATCGAGGCCTGCACCAGCACCAGCAGAAACAGCAGCGTTGCGCGGCGTGCGTGTGTCGTGCCCGGCAGCCGCCGGCGCGTCGCTATCATATGCCAGAGCGCGATGGCAAAGACCGTATAGGCGCCGAGCCGGTGGACGAACTGCACCGTCTTCGGGTTCTCGAAGAAATTGCGCCAGGCCGGTTCGAGCAGCAGCAGCTCGCCGGGGATGATCTTGCCGTCCATCAGCGGCCAGGTGTTGTAGCTCAGGCCGGCGTCGAGCCCTGCGACCAGCCCGCCGAGATAGATCTGGACCAGCGCCAGCAGCACGATGAAACCGGCCAGTCTTTGCGTCGACCGGCCGGCGGCAGGCTCCGAATGCGGCGCCAGCCCGCGCGCGACCACCATGGTGGCAGTGAAGATCAGGGCGGCAAGCGTCAAATGCGTCGCCAGCCGGTACTGGCTGACGGAGACGCGGTCGACCAGGCCGGAGGCCACCATCCACCAGCCGATGGCGCCTTGCAGGCCACCAAGCAGCAGAATACCGACCAGCTTTGGCCCAAGGCCGCGCTCGATGCGGCGCGTCGCCCACAAGACCAGCAACGGCAGGCCGAAGACCAGGCCGACACTGCGCGCCAGGATGCGGTGCGCCCATTCCCACCAGAAGATCGATTTGAAGGCGTCCAGGCTCATGCCCTTGTTGAGCTCGGCATATTGCGGAATCTTTTGATAAAGCTGGAATTCCTCCTGCCACTCCGCGTCATTGAGCGGCGGTATCACACCGTGGATCGGCTTCCACTCGGTGATCGACAGGCCGGAATTGGTGAGCCTGGTGGCGCCGCCGACCAGCACCAGCGCAAACAGCACCAGAAGCACGACATACAGCCAGCCGCGCACCAGCGCCCGATTTTTCAAGTCGCGATCGCGGTCAATGTAAGGCGCGGCGGCTGATATGGCGGCCATGGTTGGTCCCGGCAGGTTGACGTGGCGGATTGGTGAACCATCGCAACCCGGCTGACAAGACCGGACGGCGCGGCACGCCGTCGCGCCGCATCTCCCGGGTTGCACAGGCGCGCGGTTGGGCCTAAGCGGAGGCGATCAACGAGAACGCTCATGCCCATCCGCCTGAAAAAGCTGATCGGAACTTTCCTGCTGGTGGCGCTGGTCATCATCTATGCGCTGGTCGCGTCGATCATAGCGGTCGCGCAGCTGTCGCAATCCAGCCCGCTGGTGCATTTCCTGTTCTTCCTGTTCAGCGGCCTGTTCTGGGTGCTGCCTGCGATGGGCATCATCAAATGGCTGATCCTGGAGCCGCCGCCGAAAGGCTGAAGCGCCCGACCCAGGTTAGATGGTGACGACCATTTTGCCGGCATTGGCCAGCGGCGTCGTCACGCCCGACAACATCGTGCGGATATGGGCGACGCTCTGGTAGCGGCCGTTGATCGAAATGCGCGGCAGCGCGTGCAGGAAGCCGGCGTGCTCGGCGTGCAGCACGCCGTGGCGAGTGGTCACCGCCGAGGCGTAGCCGGCGTCGCGGGCAAAGCCCACTTCGCGGCAGCCGACAGCGCTGGCGAAACCATAGGGGTAAGCGAGATGACGGGGGTCTTCGCCGAGCTGCGCCTGCAGTTGGCGCCTGACGTCGACGATCTCATGGCGCGCATTGGCTTCGTCGAGCCGCTTCAGATTGCGGTGGTTGACCGTATGCGCGCCGATCGTGACCAGCCTGTGCCCGGCCACGGCGCGGATATCGTCCCAAGTCATCAGCGTGCTTGGGCGCAAGCCATCGAGGTCGATGCCGTTCGAGTGCGCCAGATCGCGCAGCACGGCGCGCTGATCCTCCTCGCGCACCTCGAGCGTCAGATAGGCATGCAGACGCGCATTGGCGTGGAGTTTCTTGCCGTGGGTCGAGCAGTCTATGGTCACCGGCCCCTTCGGAGTCGCCAGCGTCAAACGCTCCCGCGCGTTGACGATATCCTCGACCACGTCCCACCATAAATCGGCGCTGCCGTCGATCAGACCCGGCGCGACATAGATGGTGATCGGCGCGTCGTGCTTTTCGAGCACTGGCAGCGCTTCGGTCATGTTGTCGCGATAGGCGTCGTCGGCGGTGATGGTGGCGAACTGGCCGTCCTTGCCGCCGGCCTTGATGCGCTCGATCGCCTCGTCGAGGGTGACGAAGGCATAGCCCCTCGACTTCATGTCGGCGACGAGAGCGTCGAGGAATCGCGGGGCGATGTTGAGGTGGCGGTTAACGCCGTCCGGCTTCTCCGGCGTGGCGGTGACCCGATGCAACATGAGGATGGCGCCAATGCCGCCGACAAACGGCTTGGCCAGCGGTGCAAGGCCGGTAAAGCGGGCGATATTAAGCGCCAGTTTCCGAACTGCCTCACCACCGTCGATCATTCATTCACCTTTTGCGCCTAGGCTCGATCCAAGCACGGAACGCGCCGACGCGAACTCCTGATCGCGACGAATACGCCTTAAGGATTGAGGTATGGTTGACGCCACCGCGTCATTTGACGGCAATCGGCTCGCCGCAAGCAAGGCGTCTGCGCGCACGCCGGCTGCCGACCAGACCAGTCTGTCGGTGTCGATCGCAGATGCTGCCGCGCTCGCCTCTTACGGCGAATTCTGCCGTTCGGCGCTGTTTGCGCCGGCGCAAAGCGCGGCCTGGGTTCGTGCCTGGACGGCGCAGGCCAATCCCGATGCGGTCGTCGCCACGCTGACAATCGAGGACAGGCCGGTCTTTGCACTGGCACTGGAAATCACGCGAACTGGTCCATTCCGCGTCGCCCGCTTCATGGGCGGGCGCCATGCCAACGGCAATTTCGCCGCCGCCGATCCGGCATGGCTGGCAAAGGCAGATGCTGGGGGGATCCGCAGGCTGGTGACGGCGATCGGCAAGGCGCGTCCCGACATCGATCTCGTTGCCTTGGAAAGGCTGCTGCCCGACCTCGATGGCGTTGCCAATCCGCTGGCGGCGTTCTCCAACTTTCCGAGCCCAAACCTGTCGCTCGCCGTCAATCTCGACGGTGGTTTCGATGCGCTGCTGTCGCGTGTGGGCGGCAAGCGCAAGCGCAAGAAGCACCGTTCGCAGACACGCAAGTTCGAGGCGGTCGGCGTTCATCGCCGCATCGAGGCGCAGACACCCGAAGAGGTGAACCGGCTGCTCGACGCTTTCTTCGAGATGAAGGAGTTCCGCTTCGCCAAGATGGGCATCGCCAATGTCTTCGGCGAGCCGGAGGTGCGGGCTTTCTTCCGTGCCCTCTTCGCCGGCGCGCTGGCCGAGGAGAAACCGGCCTTTGTGCTGCATGGGCTCGAAGTGGCCGGCAAGCTGCGCGCAATCACCGGCTCGAGCCGCTCGGGCAAACGCCTGATCTGCGAATTCGGCGCCATCGCCGAGGACGATCTCGGCCACACCAGCCCCGGCGATTTCCTTTTCTTCGACATCATCGAGGAAGCCTGCCAAACAGGCTTCGATGTCTATGATTTCTCGGTCGGCGACGAGCCCTACAAGCGGCTCTGGTGCGATATCGAGACCAGGCATTTCGAGGTGCTGGCGCCCCTGACGCTGAAGGGACGCGCCCTGGCGTCGGCGCTGCGGCAGGGCGCACGGGCGAAAGCCTTCATCAAGAACAACCCGACGGTCTGGAAGCTGACCAAGATGCTGCGCCGCAAGGCCGTCGGACAGGCAGCGCCCGCTCCCGCGGACGACGAAAACTAGCGTTCAGAAATTGAGCGCTTCGCGGAGCGCCGGGCCGGCCCTGACCCGCAGGTCGAGATCTGCCTCGATGTGGTCGATATGGTGCAGCATCAGCCGGCTCACCAACCCGCAATCGCCGCTTTCCAGCGCGCCGACCATTTCCGTGTGCTCACTGTGTCCGCAGGCCGACACGCCGGATCGTCCGTAAAGGGCGATCACCAGCGACGAACGCGCCACCAGCTCCTCCATGAAGCGCTGCAGGATGGCATTGCCGGCGACGGAGGCGAGCAGCAGGTGGAAATCGCCTGATGCCTTGATTTCGGAGCGCCGCGCGGTTGGGCCGCGCTCGGCGATGAAGCGGCCTTCCTCGTCGAGCTGCGCGCGGAACGCAGCGATATCGGTCGCTGTGACCCGCCCGCAGGCGGCAATGGCTATGCCCGGCTCGATCAGCCGGCGCGATGCGAACACCTGGCGCGCTTCCTCGGGCGAAGGGTTGGCGACGAAGGCGCCACGGTTGCGTTCGGTACGCACCAGCCCCTCGAAGGACAGCATCTGCAGCGCCGCGCGCGCGACGGTGCGCGAGACGTCGAACAGCGTGCCGACCTCGCCTTCCGACAGCTTGGTGCCGGGCGTCAGCCGACGGTCAACGATGGCGTCCCGCAGATTGTCGCGAATCGCCTGGGCGCGATCCTGGTTGGCGCTGTCGGCGGAATGGATCTGATCGGCAATGTTCATGGCGATGATGGTTCCCAGCCTCTTCTAGCGCAACTCGTCGCCTGCGCACGAGAGGCAAAGTGGACACCAAGCCAAAAAAGATTGCATACGATTCTTGTGCAGATCGCGCACAATCGCCCATAATTTGTGCAATGCACAAGATAGCCTACCGGCTAGGCAGTGGGCAAGAACCCCGATTTTGCTGACGATTCAAACGCTTGGGCCGATTGCCGCCGATTGGCACGCATAATGCATTGGTTAATGCGACCAAACGGGGAAGCCTGAATGTCCAAAGCCGCCGAGATCGACATCGTGTCCGTTTCGAAAGTGTACGGAACGACGACTGCCGTCGAGGCCATCAGCCTGAAAATACCGGCAGGCACCTATTGCTGCCTGCTTGGCCCCTCCGGCTGCGGCAAGACCTCGACGCTGCGCATGATCGCCGGCCACGAAAGCATTTCGTCGGGCGATGTCCGCCTCGGCAACATTGTCGTCACCGACCTGCCGCCGGCAAAGCGTGGCACGGCGATGATGTTCCAGTCCTATGCGCTGTTTCCGCATCTCGATCTTGTCGACAATGTCGCCTTCAGCCTGAAGATGAAGGGCGTCGACAAGGAGCAGCGCCGTGCCAAGGCGCTCGAGATGCTCAAGCTGATGCAGATGGAGGCCTATGCGGCGCGCCGGCCGGCGCAGCTTTCCGGCGGCCAGCAGCAGCGTGTTGCACTCGCCCGCGCTCTGATCACCGATCCCGAGGCGCTGCTGCTCGACGAGCCGCTGTCGGCGCTCGACCCGTTCCTGAAGATACGCATGCGCGCCGAGTTGAAGAACTTGCAGACCTCGCTTGGCATCACTTTCGTCCACGTCACCCACAGCCAGGAAGAGGCCATGGCCTTGGCGGACCTGATCGTGGTGATGAATGACGGCCGCATCGAACAGGCGGCGCCGCCGCGAGATGTGTTCGAAAGGCCGGCCACCGCCTTCGTCGCGCGCTTCATGGGCGACCACAATGTCATCTCCGGCCGGGTCACCGGCGCGCGCGACGGCATGGTCGTCTTCGACGTCAATGGTGGCGCCTCGCTCGCCGCCCGCGGGCAAGGCCGGGAGGCGGGCCAGGAGGTGGGCACGCCGATCGACATTGCCATCCGCACCGACCATGTGCGCATCGGCGAAGCGCCCTCGCCCGGCCTTGGCTTCACCGGCATCGTCTCCAACATCGAATATCGCGGCGCCACGGTGAAGCTGTCGGCCACCGGCGGCGGCATCGACGATTTCACCGTTATCATCGACGATTCCGACTTCTTCGCCAAACCCGTCGCCCTTGGCGACGCCGTACCGCTCGCCTGGGATTCCGAGGACGCCATCGTCCTCGGGCGCCTTCATTCATGAATTCAACGAAGCAAAACAAAACAGGGGAACAGGAATGACAAAACCAGTAGAAACAAAGACCGGAATTTCGCGCCGTTCGTTGCTCAAGACAGGTGCCGCCGCCGTCGGCCTCGCCGCCGGCTCGGGCGCCATTACAGGCTTCCCGACCATCTGGGCGCAGTCCAACATCACGCTGCGCCAGTTCGGCACCGGCGTGTCGAACCTGAACGCGATCGCCGACAAGTGCAAGGCCGACCTCGGCATCACGCTGGAAATGACGGCGACCGATTCGGACGCGGCCGCCCAGCGCGCCGTGACCCAGCCCGACAGCTATGACATCGCCGACATCGAATACTGGATCTGCAAGAAGGTGTTCCCGAGCGGCGTGCTGCAGCCGATGGATGTTAGTAAGCTGAAATATTACGACGAGCTGGTGCCGTTGTTCAAAACCGGCAAGCTGACGCCCGACAGCGTCATTGCCCAGGGCACCGCGCCGCACACGGTCGGCTATGTCGAAGCGCAGGACTCAAAGACCTTCGCCAAGGCGCCGACCAAGTGGTTCACCATGGTGCCGACGATCTACAACGCCGATACGCTAGGCATCCGGCCCGACCTCGTCGGCCGCGACATCACCACCTGGGCCGACATCATGGACCCGGCCTTCAAGGGCAAGACCGCGATCCTCAACATCCCGTCCATCGGTATCATGGATGCGGCCATGATCATGGAGGCCACAGGCAGCATCAAATATGCCGACAAGGGCAACATGACCAAGGAAGAGATCGACAAGACGATCGACTTCCTCATCAAGGCCAAGCAGGCCGGCCAGTTCCGCGCCTTCTGGAAGTCGTTCGACGAGAGCGTCAACCTGATGGCATCGGGCGAAGTGGTCATCCAGTCTATGTGGTCGCCGGCCGTCGCTGCCGTGCGCTCCAAAGGCATCGCCTGCCGCTTCCAGCCGCTCAAGGAGGGCTATCGCTCATGGGGCGGCGGCCTTGGCCTTGCCGCCCATCTCAAGGGCGCCGAACTCGACGCGGCCTACGAATACATCAACTGGTATACGTCGGGCTGGGTCGGCGGCTATCTCAACCGCCAGGGCTACTATTCCGCCAATATGGTCTCGGCCAAGAAGTTCATGTCCGACGACGAATGGGGCTACTGGATTGAAGGCAAGCCGGCCAAGGGCGAGATCAAGGCGCCGGACGGCACCGTCATGGAAAAGGCCGGCGCCGTGCGCGACGGCGGCTCGTTCGAAGAGCGCATGGGCAAGGTCGCCTGCTGGAACTCGGTCATGGACGAGGACCGCTACATGGTGAAGCGCTGGAACGAATTCATCGCGGCGTAGAGCGGACGCGTTCACTGTGATGTTGCGATCCTTCGCGCCCCCCTCTGTCCTGCCGGACATCTCCCCCACTTGGGGGGAGATTGGCAGCGTCATGGCCGGCTCTTCGTTAGCAACGTTGGAGTTTGGCGAAGGCCGTTATGAGAGTTCGATCTCCCCGCTCGTTGGGGAGATGTCCGGCAGGACAGAGGGGGGCGCGAAGGATCGCAAGTCATCGCGATCACGCGGAGGATTTTCCCAATGACAGTCGCGCTCGAACGCCCCGCCATCGCAGCAGCCAAGCCCGCCAGACGCCGCCGCGTCTCCCTTGGCGCCGTCACGCCCTATTTGCAATCGGCGCCGCTGGCGCTCATCCTCGGTGCGTTCCTGCTCTTGCCAATCATCATGATCGTCGTCGTCTCCTTCTGGGATTATGACTTCGCCGCCATGTATCCGGATTTCCTGACGACGAACTATTCCGACGTGCTGGGATCATGGGTCACCTGGAAGACCTATCTCAACACCATCAAATTCGCTGCCATCGTCTGGGCTCTGACCTTGTTCATCGGCTTCTGGGTCGCCTATTTCCTCGCCTTCCATATCCGCACCACCGCCATGCAGATGGTGCTGTTCCTTGTCTGCACGGTGCCGTTCCTGACCTCCAACATCATCCGCATGATCTCGTGGATCCCGGTGCTTGGCCGCAACGGGTTGATCAACTCGACGCTGGTGCAATTGGGGCTGGTGCCAAAACCCATCGAATGGCTGCTCTATTCGGAATTCGCCGTGGTGCTGGCCATGGTGCATCTCTACACGCTGTTCATGGTAACGCCGATCTTCAACACGTTGATGCGCATCGACCGCTCGCTGGTCGAGGCCGCGCGCGATGCCGGCGCGTCCGGCTGGCAGGTCTTGTGGAACGTCGTCATCCCGCTGGCCAAGCCCGGCATGGCGATCGGCACCATCTTCGTCGTCACGCTGGTGATGGCCGATTTCTCCACTGTGCAGGTGATGTCGGGCGGCCAGAGCGCGTCGGTCGCACTGATGATGAAGAACCAGATGTCGCTGCTGCAGTATCCCGCAGCCGCCGCCAATGCCGTAGTGTTGCTGGTGTTGGTACTGTTGATGGTCGCGGGCATCCTGCGCATCGTCGACATCCGCAAGGAGCTTTGAGGTGAGCCACGAAAAACGCACCCTCGAATTCTATGTGCTTGCGGTCTTCTTCACTCTGTTCGTGCTGTTCCTCTACGGCCCGCTGTCGGCGATCCTGATCCTTTCTTTCCAAGGCGAGACCGGCGGCCTCACCTTCCCGCTCAATGGCGTGTCGCTGCACTGGTTCGCCAATCTGTTCGAGCGCCAGGCGGTCGGCGATTTCGGCGGCAGCTTCAAGCGCTCGCTCGTGCTCGGCCTTATGGTGATGATCGTCACCGTCGTCGTGTCGCTGCTGGCAGGGCTCGCTTTCCGGCAAAAATTTCGTGGCGCCACCGCTTTGTTCTACCTGGCGGTCGCCAGCCTCGTAGTACCCTCGATCATCATTTCGCTCGGCATCGGCGTCGTCTTCCAGCAGGTCGGCTTCCGCCCAGCCTGGTACACATCGGCCTTCGGCGCGCACCTGACCTGGACCTTGCCCTTCGGCGTGCTCATCATGTTCGCCGTCTTCAACCGCTTCTCGCCCGCCTATGAGGAAGCCGCGCGTGACCTGGGCGCCAACTCCTGGCAGACCTTCGCCCATGTCGTGCTGCCGATGATCGCGCCGAGCCTGATCGGCGTCGGCCTGTTCGGCTTCACGCTGTCCTATGACGAGTTCGCCCGCACGCTGATGACGTCGGGCACCTTCAACACGCTGCCGCTCGAGATCTACGGCATGACCACCAATGTCACGACGCCGGTGCTCTACGCGCTGGGCACGGTGACCACCGTGTTCTCCTTCCTGGTGATCCTGGCCACACTGGGCGCCATCCTCTATGTTGGCCGCAGGCGGGCCAGGGTTTGATTGTGCAGATACTGGTGGTGAACCCCAACACGACGGCGAGCATGACCGAGACGATCGCGGCGGCGGCGCGCGGCGTTGCCGGCGCCGGGACCGAGGTGATCGCGGTCACCTCCTCGATGGGCCCGGCCTCGATCGAGGGCTATTATGACGAGGCATTGGCCGTGCCCGGCCTTTTGATGGAGATCGCCGCCGGCGAACGTGCCGGGGCTCAGGCCGCCATCATCGCCTGCTTCGACGATACCGGCCTGGATGCGGCACGCGCCATGGCCTCCATTCCGGTCATCGGCATCTGCGAGGCCGCACTCGGTGTCGCCTCCTACATTGCCCAGCGATTCACAGTGGTGACGACCACCGAACGCTCGCGTGTCCCTGTCGAGGGGCTGGTGCAGCGCTATGGCATGGCCGGGCGTGCCCGCGTGCGCGCCGCCGACATTCCCGTACTCTCGCTTGAAGACGCTGCTTCCGGCGCTGTCGAGAAACTGCGCGCCGAGATCGCCCGCGCCATAGCGGAAGACCGCGCCGAGGCCATCGTGCTCGGCTGCGCCGGCATGGCCGACCTGGCACACCGGTTGCAGCAAGAGTTCGACCTGCCCGTCATCGACGGCGTCGGCGCCGCCCTCAAACAGGCCGAGGCGCTGATCGCATTGGGCCTGTCGACCTCGAAGCGCGGCTCCTATGCCAGTCCGCTGGCCAAGCCCTATCGCGGCGTGCTGAAATCCTTCTCGCCGGGGGTGGTCGCCGCGGAGTGAACGCTATGAAGCCTACCGTCCGCGCATTGTCTCCGCCGGAACTGACCGTTCTCATCGACTGGGCGGCGGCTGAAGGCTGGAACCCTGGCCTTGATGATGCCGCCGCGTTCCGGCCAACCGATCCTGAAGGGTTCATCGGCGCTTTTGTCGCCAACGAGATGACCGCCGCCATCTCGGCTGTCGCCTATGGCGGCAACTTCGGTTTCATCGGTCTCTACATCTGCCGACCAGACATGCGCGGCAAAGGCCATGGCAAAGCAGTCTGGAATGCGGGCATGGCCAGGCTGGCCGGCCGAACGGTCGGCCTCGACGGGGTCGCCGCGCAGCTGGCGAATTATCGCCGCACGGGATTCAGCTCGGCGTACGAAACCATCCGCTTCAGCGGCCGTATCGCGACCCCGCCCGTCCGAAGCGAAGGGGTGCGCACGATAACCACGCAACTCGTGCCCGACATCATCGCCTATGACGCCCGCTGTTTCCCCGCGCCTCGACGAGCCTTCCTGCACCGCTGGGCGCAGCCGCCGAATTGCGGGTTCGCCGCGATCAGTTCACTCGGCACCATAGGCTACGCCGTGGCTCGTCCCTGCCGTTCGGGTTACAAGATCGGCCCGCTGTTTGCCGACGACACCGAGACGGCGATGCAGCTCATGGGCAGTCTGGCTGCCGCATGCGAAGGTGGCGACCTGCATATCGACGTTCCTGCCGAAAATTTCGATTTCACCACGGCGCTTTCAGCAATTGGTTTCAGGCCGACCTTCACCACCACGCGCATGTACAAGGGCCCGCCTCCGAAGGTCGACTCGCGCCGAATATTTGGCGTGACAACCCTGGAGTTGGGGTAGATCCCGGCGCCGACTGACAGGCTTGGTTTTTCGGGAGCCGGCGGGCGATGGACGAGCCAATCTGTAGTAGCGCCGCCTAAGTTGAATTGTCCGATGTCTCAGGCGGCGCTACGTCGTCCCGGCACCGGGTTACCCGGCGTCTCGTGGCCGATCGGCGTCACCAGAGTGAGGTCGGGATAGCCGCTTTCGATCAGCTCGACGGCGGCCTGCGCCACCTCATCGTCCGCCTGCAGCATGGACATGAAGACCTCGGTGCTGTCGCCGACCAGTCGGCTGATGCCTTGCGCATCGGCCGGTCCGCATTCGACGATGACCAGATCATAGGCGGTGGTCAGCGACTGCATGATGATCGGCAGCCGGTCGGCGGCGCGCATGGCGCGAACCGGATCGGCGGTGCCGACGGGAACGACATGGCAGTCGGAATAGAGGTCAGCGTGAATGACGTCGCTGAACTGCGCTTCCGAAGCCAGCAGATTGGTGATGCCGGGGAAAAGTCCGCTGTCCAGCATCGGCCGCGACGCCGCGCCCGATGCGGTCAGGTCGAGCAGCAACACGCGCAGGCCGGCGTCGGAGACTTCGCGCGCTACCAGCACTGCCGAGGCCGCGGCCTCATCGCCTTCGGGCGAGACGAAGATGGCGCGCGCAGCACCGCCGGCGATCAGCTTCTCCGCCGCCTTCTCGACATCGATCTCGCCAAGGCTGGAGCGGACAGGTTCAGGTTCGGCTTGCGGTTCGGAACCGGCGATCGCTGCGTCCTCCTGCACTGCAGGAGCCGGTTCGGGCTCTGGCACCAGTTCAGACTCCATGGTCGTCGGCTGATCGTCCACTTCCACGACCTCAGGAGCCGGTTCCGGGTCGACGTCCGGCGCCGACATTGCCGGCATCGCAACCTGCTCGATACGCTCGAAGCGAGCCCCTGGGGCCGGACGCATGGCGCGGCCGGAAAACAGCTCCTGCAGAAGCGTGATGACCGACATCAGCAGCAGCGAGCCGACGAAGGCAGCGCCGACGATCGGGACGAGCTTGGGGAAATAGGGCTCCGATGGCACGCGCGCCTCGGAAAACACGCTGGCATCGACCGGCAGATAGTTTTTGCGCGAGGACACTTCGCGAAAGCTCGCCATGTAGGATTCGAGCTGCTGGCGCCGGACGTTCGCCTCACGCTGCAGCGCATCCAGCTGGACCTGCTCCTCGCCGGCGCGCGACGACGCCGCTTTCAGCTTGTTGACGTCCGATATCAGCTGGTTTTCGCGCGCCTGGGCGGTCTGCGCCTGCGTCAGCAAACCGCGCATGATTTTTTGCGCTTCGTTGCGGATCTGGCCGTCGAGATCGGCAAGCTGCGACCTCATCGCCCGCAGGCGGGGATGGTTGTCGAGCAAGGTGGTGGAAAGATCGGCGATGTTGGTTCTGAGCTCGATCTGACGCTCACGCAGCCGCTGGATCAGATCGGAAGACAGCACTTCGGGTACAGCGTCCAGCGAACCGCCATTCTGCAAAGCCTGGCGCACCCTTTCGGCCGTTGCCTCGGCCGAAGCGCGGCTGGCGCGCACACGCGACAGTTCGGTCGATAGCTCGGACAATTGCTGCGTCGCCAGCACCGAATTGTTGCCAGCCATCAACAGGTCCGACTGGGCGGAGCGGAAGGCCGCGACCTTGGCCTCTGCATCCCTGACCTGCTTCTGCAGATCGTCGATTTCCGGCCCGAGGAAGGCGGTCGCGGCGGCGTTCGACTTGGTCTTGGCATCCGCCTGGTAGGCCAGGTAGGCCTTAGCAATGGCGTTCGGAATGTCGGCGGCAAGCTGGGGATCTTCAGAGGAAAATTCGACGGCGATGACGCGGGTCTTTTCCACGCCATAAACATTGAGCTTGTCGCGCATCTTCGTCAGCACGCGCTCTTCGAGCGGAATTTCTTCCGGATCGCTCTTCAGCCCGGCAATGACCAGGAGCCGGGTGACCGGCGACATGCCGAGCGCATCGTTGAACTCGGGCTTGTCGCCCAGCTTAAGGTCGGCAGCCACCTGCTTGAGAATGTCGGACGAGGAAATGACCTGAACCTCGGTTGCTACACCTTCCGCATCGAGCACAGGTTTGTCGTCTTCATTGGTACCGGCAGGCCGCGTATAGGCCGATTCGCTCAACTGGATTTTCAGCTGCGTCGTGGCCTTATAATGCGGCGTGGCAAGCCACGCGAAGGCGAAGGCGAGACCGGTGACGATGAGCGTGATCACAAGAATGCGCAGCCAGTTCCGCGCCAGGCTGGCGAAGAGCTGTCTCAGGTCGACATCGACATCTGCGGCCGCGGACTGGTCGGACATGCATTCCTGCTCCGGACATGAGGCTAGATGGTAGCGTAAACAACTATGGTAACTCAGCCGTTAAGATCGCGGTAAGCAGCTGTTAGGGTTTGCTGACATCCGGTAAACAAAGCCAGCAAAACTATACGGCTTTTTGTCGATTGCCGCCAAATCGGCCGCGTCCCTTTACCGGCCATTAACCCTAACAGGATGATAACGAACCCAGATCCTTAAGGTTTGCCGCCGTGTCCTGGCGGCCATAGCGACGAAGGTGTGTGTCCGATCATGAAAAGCGCTGCTGGTCTGTTTCGCGCTCTGCTGGCCGTGTCGATCCTCGCCGGCTGCTCCAGCTACCGGCCGACGCCGGCGGCCTTCCACGAGGTACTCGACCAGCCCTATCGGCTCGGCGCCGGCGACCGTGTCCGCGTCACCGTGTTCGAACAGGACGGTCTGACCAACACCTACAGTGTCGATCAGTCCGGCTACATGTCCTTCCCGCTGGTCGGCGCGGTGCCGGCGCGCGGCCACACGGCCCAGCAGCTGGAAAAAGCGCTCGCCGACAAACTGCGCCAAGGCTATCTGCGCGACCCCGACGTGTCGGTCGAGATCGATCGCTACCGGCCGATCTTCGTCATGGGCGAAGTGGGCGCCGCCGGCCAGTATTCCTACGTGCCGGGCCTCACCGTGCAGAAGGCCATCGCGATTGCCGGCGGTTTCTCGCCGCGCGCCAACCAGGAAAGCGTCGACATCACCCGCGACATCAACGGCAAGGTGATGACAGGCCGGGTGGTTACCTCCGATCCGCTGCTGCCGGGCGACACGGTCTACGTTCGCGAACGCCTGTTCTGACATCAACGTGGCGGACCAGCTCAGGATCGTCCACTGCTTTCGCTCACCCGTCGGCGGGATCTTCCGGCATGTGCGCGACCTGACGGAGGCCCAGCTCGCCGCCGGACATGTTGTCGGCATCGTCTGCGATTCGACCACCGGCGGCGAATACGAGGAACGCCTGTTCGACCAGATGAAGGACAGCCTGGCGCTCGGCATCCATCGCACGCCGATGCAGCGCCATGTCGGGCCGGGCGACTTCGCCTCGGCCTGGCGCACTTACAGGATCATCAAGGAATTGCAGCCGGACGTGTTGCACGGACATGGCGCCAAAGGTGGCGCCTATGCCCGTCTGTTCGGCTCATTGTTGCGGGTATCAAGGTCTCGCGTAGCCCGCCTCTATTCGCCGCATGGCGGCTCCCTCCACTATGATGAAACGACGACGACCGGGAAGCTGTTCTTCGCGCTCGAGCGCTTCATGGCGCGCTTCACCGACTGCCTGCTGTTCGTCTCCGACTATGAGCGGCGCACCTATCGCAGGAAGGTCGGTGAACCGCCTATCCCGAACACGCTGGTCTATAACGGCCTGCGCGCCGCCGAGTTCGAACCGGTGGTCGCACAGCCCGACGCGGCCGACCTGCTCTACATCGGCATGATGCGCGACCTCAAAGGGCCTGACATTTTCATCGACGCGCTGGTGCTGGCCGGGTCCCAGCTTGAGCGCCGCTTGACCGCGGTCATGGTCGGCGATGGCGACGACCTGCCGCGCTACCATGCGCAGGTGAAACGGCTGGGCCTCGGAAAACAGGTCCGCTTCTTGCCGCCGATGCCGGCCAGGGAGGCATTTTCGCTGGCCGATCTGGTCGTCGTCCCCTCCCGCGCGGAAGCCATGCCCTATATCGTGCTGGAGACGCTGGCGGCCGGCAGGCCGATGATCGCCACGGCCGTCGGCGGCATTCCCGAAATCTTCGGTGAGGGATCCCCTGCCCTGATCCGTCCCGATCCGCGCCAACTCGGCGACAAGATGGGTGAAGCGCTGCGCGATCTCGACGCCTACCGGCGCGTCATGCCCGATACCGCCAGCCTCAAGGCGCGATTCGGCGCCGATGTGATGGCCGCCGAAATCGAAAAGGCCTATTTCGCCGCGCTCAACAGATAGACGACCGTCCAAAACCACAAGTTGTCTCAAGGTTTTTTTAGCTCTCTTTCTGCTATCGTCATCGCGGAAGCTTGTGGGAAACCCGATGAACGAGACCGACCCCACGCGCCGCTTTTCGGCCGATGCGGTGCGCAAATTCGACAGTCCTGCCGAGAGCCCCACGCCCGGCGGCATGAACAGTGTTGCCCGCCAGGTCGCCTCGCAATACCGGCGCGATACGATGTCGCCGGTCATGGTCAGCGGCGTATTGCGCATCGTCGAATTCGGCTTGCTGTTCCTGTCGGGGCTCGCGCTCTACTTCCACTTTGTCGGCTTCTTCAACTATCTCGCCTGGCAATATCCGCTGACCATTGCCGCGGCGTCATTCGTGGCCGTGGTGCTGCTCGACGTCAGCGATTGCTACCAGATCTCCGCCTTGATGCGACCGATCTCCAATCTCGGCCGCGTGCTGATGGTCTGGGCCGGCACCTTCGCGCTGATGGCGCTGACGGCCTTCATCATGAAAATGTCGGAGGATTATTCGCGTCTGCTGTTCGGCACCTGGTTTGTCGTCGGCCTGCTTCTGCTGTTCGGACTCAGGCTGGTGATGTCGAAGCTGATCCGGCGCTGGGCGCGCAACGGCCGCATGGAACGCCGCGCCGTCATCGTCGGCGGCGGCAAGGCGGCCGAGATGCTGATCCGCTCGGTCGAGAAGCAGCCAGACAACGACATCCGCATCTGCGGCATCTTCGATGACCGCGGCGACAAGCGCTCGCCGCCGATCGTGGCCGGCTATCCCAAGCTCGGCACCATTTCGGAGCTGATGGAATTCGCTCGCATCGCGCGCATCGACATGCTGATCGTGTCGCTGCCGCTGACTGCCGAAACGCGCGTGCTGCAGCTGCTGAAGAAGCTCTGGGTGCTGCCGGTCGACATCCGGCTCTCGGCGCATTCGAACGCTTTGCAGTTTCGCCCGCGCGCCTATTCCTACATCGGCTCGGTGCCGATGCTCGATATCTTCGACAGGCCGATCAACGACTGGGATTCGGTCGCCAAGCGCGCCTTCGACATCGTCTTCTCGCTGATCGGCATCATCCTGTTCTCACCGGTGATGCTGGCGACTGCCATCGCCATCAAGCTCGACAGCAAGGGGCCGGTGCTATTCAAGCAGAAGCGGCACGGCTTCAACAACGAGATCGTCGAAGTCTACAAATTCCGCTCCATGTACACCGACCGCTCGGACCCGACCGCCAAGCAGACGGTGACCAAGAACGATCCGCGCGTCACCCGCGTCGGCCGCTTCATCCGCAAGAGCTCGATCGACGAGCTGCCGCAGTTCTTCAACTCGCTGTTCGGCACGCTGTCACTGGTTGGCCCGCGCCCGCATGCGATTGCCGCGCAGTCGCACAACCTTCTCTACAATGAGGTGGTCGACGGCTATTTCGCCCGCCACAAGGTCAAGCCCGGCGTTACCGGCTGGGCGCAGATCAATGGCTGGCGCGGCGAGATGGACACCAATGAGAAGATCCGCATGCGCACGGAATATGACCTCTATTACATCGAGAACTGGTCGATGCTGTTCGATCTGCGCATCCTGCTCATGACGCCGCTGCGGCTGCTCAACACGGAAAACGCCTATTGAGCGCGATTTCCCATGATGTGCCGCAGGCTGCGGTCAATGCCAAGCTGATCGCGCTGATATCGTCGGGCGCGGTGTTTTTCGGCGTCTTCCTGTCAGGCTTCGTCATCGACGAGCCGGCGCCTTACGATCTTTTCATGGTCGGGCTGATCGGGGTGTGGGGGCTGTTTGGCCTGCGCATATCGCGCGCGGCCGTGCCGCTGCTGGTGCTGCTGATCACGATGAACATCGGCGGCATGATTGCAATGACTCAGATGGCCGATCTCGCCAACACACCGCTCTATCTCGCGGTCTCGCTGTTTCTCGCGGTCACCGCGGTGTTCTTCTCGTCGGTGACGGCGGTGCAGCCCGGCCTCTACCGGCTGATCTTCATCGCCTATGTTGTCTCCGCGGTGGTGACCTCGCTGCTCGGCATTGCCGGCTATTTCCACGCTTTCCCGGGCGCTGAAGTCTTCACCAGATACGACCGCGCCCAGGGCGCCTTCCAGGATCCGAACGTGTTCGGGCCGTTCCTGGTGCTGCCCGGCATCTATCTGCTCTATCTGCTGTTGACCGGCTCAATCGCGCGCATGCCGCTTCTGGCGGTGCCGCTGCTGATCATCACCGCGGGCATCTTCTTTTCGTTCTCGCGCGGCGCCTGGGGCATGTTCGCCGTCTCGGCCATCCTGCTCACCGGCGCCCTGTTCCTGCAAAGCAACAGCGGCAAGTTCCGGCTGCGCGTCATCATCATGACCATTGCCGCCGTCACCCTGCTGGTGGTCGCCATGATCGTCATCCTGCAGCTGCCCGGCGTCGGCGAGATGTTTTCAAGCCGCGCCCAGCTGGAACAGAGCTACGACACGGCGCGCCTTGGCCGCTTCGCCCGCTACACGATCGGCTTCGAGATGGCGCTCGAATATCCGCTCGGCATCGGCCCGCTGGTGTTCGGCACCATTTTTGGCGAAGACACGCACGACATCTGGCTGAAGACGTTGATGGATTATGGCTGGCTCGGCTTCGTCTCGTTCCTGTCGCTGACGCTGTGGACGATCGCCGCCGGCTTCCGCATCCTTTTGCGCGACCGGCCGTGGCAGCCCTATCTGCTCTGCGCCTACGTCGCTTTCATCGGCAATATCGGGCTCGGCACCTTCATCGACATCGACCACTGGCGCCATGTCTACCTGCTGCTCGGCCTAATCTGGGGCGCGATCGCGCTGGAATACAGGCATCAGCGCGGGTTGCGGGCGGTGGCGCAACCGAGGTAGCCGAGTAATCCTAAAGGACAGGAACAGCCGCGCACGCCAATACCGGGGTTGTGCAGGCCCTCGCAGGCTTTGATCTGCTTGCTCCAACCCCTGGTCGAATTGAGCACGGGTTGCCGGCGGCGCATTTATGTTGTGATGGTGGGAAAACGTCGCTAAACGCGACTGACAAAATTCCAATTGAGTTGGCGTGCTTGCCGGGCTGGATAATATTCCGGGTTGGTGGGCGCCACTAATCTGACGGGCGTGGTTATGCTGAGGGAAAGCTATTTCGAATTCATGCTGCGCTGGTACGCGTATCGCCGATGGCACAGGCCCCCGCGGCGTGTGCGGCAGGCCGAATACGACTTCCATCAGCTTATGAAAAAGCTTCCCGCCGATAGTCTGTTCATCGATCTCGGCGCCAATATTGGCGACGTCACGGGACATGTACTAGCCTATGGGATGCGGGTGATTGCTTTCGAGCCTGACCCTGTTGCTCGCCAGATTTTGACGAAAAGGTTTGGCAACAACGACCGGGTGACGATCATTCCGAAGGCTGTTGGTGGATCAGCGCGAGCGGCCACATTCCATCAGAGGCCGGACGTCAGCGATCTCCGCAGGACCGAATCGTCGTCCCTGATCCAGACACACGAACACACGAACGGGAAAAGCTTTGAAGTTGAGGTGGTTGACCTGGTGCAGTTCCTGCAAGGTCTCCATGAGCCGATCGCCATCGTCAAGATGGACATAGAAGGGGCCGAAGCGGAATGCATCGAAGCCATGCTGGACGCCAGCATTCACCGTTCGATTGGACAAATCCTGGTCGAGACACATGAACGGTTCTCGCCAGACCTGGCCGACCGGATCGGCAAGCTGCGGGGCCGGATCGCGCAGGAAGGCATCCGCAACATCAATCTGGATTGGAGCTAAGTATCGGCTCGGCCTTGAGCGTGCTAGCCGGAGGGCATCAACCAGCGAGGCAATAGACTTATCGAGGAAGATTGGCGGGAGGAACCGCGTCCGGCGGAGCGTCAAGTTCTATCTGGCTATGCCAGCTACCCGTTCGGGGTATTGCACGGCCAACATCGAATTGTCCGCATGGCTGGCAAAGATGGCGCTGACCTTTTCGGCGTCGAACCGCGCCCGTCGCTTGCGCTTCTCGTCGTTCAGCAAAATCCCGCTGATGGCGTCGAACTTGCGGCCGAGGTTTTTCAATATGCCTCTCTTGACCGGCCAGCTGCTGCTGAAACGGCCGGCCCAGGGCGTGCCTTTCGCCAGATCACGATAGATCGCCATGGCGTCGACCTCGACACCGATCGGCGGACGGTCCCAGGGCTTGCCCCAGGCGAAGTGGCGGGCGTAGCAGCGGCTGAAAGAAATCTGGCTGGTGTAGTTGGTCATCACGTTCCAGAACGGGTGCATCGTCTGCCACCTGCCCTCGAAAGCCACGTTCAATGCACCTTGATCCATCCCGTAAACCTGCTCGGAGGCCAACTGCCGGGTACGCTCCAGAAGCCCCTCCTGCCTGACCAGTGGCATGTTGAACACCAGCACGCCGGCATTGAACTTCGGCGCGCCTGGCTGCATCGGTAAATGCTGTCGATACTTTACGTCGAAATAGGTCTGCTCATCGTGTGCGGCCAGCAGCGGAGCGTTGAGCGGGACGTTGCAGAGGTCTTCTATCGATCTGTTGAAAAGCACATCGGCGTCGGAATAGGCGATGCGGTCATATGGTTCGAACTCCGGCAATTGATCGGCAAACAGCCTGATGTAGGTCGCAAGGGTTGGGTGCGTTCCGCGGTTGAAGTTTGTCGCTTCCATGAATTTCGTGACATCCAGGATGCGGATCTTCCCACCGAGCAGACGCTCTCCGATAGCTCGGTCTTCGTTGGAGATGACACCGGTGTGCAAAATAAAGCCGTCGAGGTGGTCCGACACATTCAGCACGCGGCGCGCCGCCAGGCTGGCATACGGGAAATACCTCTGGTCGGTGGCGAAAAAGAAACACGATTTTTGCGGCATGCTACAACCTGTTGCCTGACCCATTCGCGAGAGCTCCGTTGCGGGTCTCAGGCGAAACCACCGAGTACTTCCGGAAACTGCACAGCCATCGCCCCGGCGTCAGCATGCTCGGCATATATCTTATGCACCTTGCTGCCGTCGTACCGTGCGCGCCGCCGATACCGGTCCTTGTTCGGCAACATCCCCATGATACCGTCGAACCTTCGGGCGAACCGCCTCATGACGCCCCGCTCGAAGGGAATACGCTGCCGGAAGGGCTCAAGCCACGGCGTATCCCTTGCCAGATCGCGCCAGACGGCAAGCGCCTCGGGCTCCACGTCGACCTGGCTTCCCCAGGGCTTGCCGCCGGCGAAATGCCGCGCATAGGCTTGGGCGAACCGAAACTCCTTCGTATCGTTGGACATCAAATTCCAGTTCGGGTGCATCGTCTGCCACTTGCCCTCGAAGACGATGTTCAGCGCGTTCTGATCGTTCATTTGCCCGGCAACGGCAACATCTCTGGCGCGGTGCAAAAGTCCCTGTTGACGCACGGGCGGCATGTTGAAGACGATGATGCCGGCGTTGAAATAAGGCGCCCCCGGCTGCATCGACAGTTTGTTCCGATAGCCCGGGCGGAAATACATGTAATCGTCGTGAGCGGCCAACAACGGAGCATGAAGTGTCTGGCCCACCAGGTCGGCGATATCTCGATTGAACAGAACATCACAATCGACATGGGCGATGCGGTCATAGTCCGCGAACTGAGGCAGTTGGTCGGCGAAAAGCCGAACAAAAGTGCCGACATTGCTTGGCCGGAAAGTATGGCCAGCCTCCGCAAACAGCCCCGAAACGTCCACTATGCGAAGACGGTTCGTCAGCAGGCGTTCAGCAACACGCATATCGGCATCGCGTGCGCCGACATGCAGGATGAATCCCGGTGTTGCCTCTCCCGAAACATCCAGAATTCTGCGCGCCGCCAAGCATGCATACGGAAAATAATTTGCGTCGGCCGCCAGAAAAAAACAGGAATTTGCCACGCGCAATCCTTCGTATCGACACTGCGCGAGCCATATCGCCTTGGCGTTGCGGCGACAAGGCCGAATGCTGGCGACTTTCAGGCCCGGCGCGCCGTTTTAGCGCTTGCACCATACCCCTTGAAAATATATGGCTTTGCGCGGTCCGGAGTGTAGCGCAGCCCGGTAGCGCACTTGACTGGGGGTCAAGGGGTCGTCGGTTCGAATCCGGCCACTCCGACCATTTTTAGACAGGACTTGCCCCCAAAGGTCCTGCTTCTCAAATCACCAACATTCATCCTTGGCAGACGTCGACCCATTCGGCGCCGACAATCTGTGCCATGCGCTGCGGGCTGAGCCTTACAGCGGCGTTGGTGGCGCCGGCCGCGGGCACGACTTCATCGAAGGCGCGCAGCGAGACGTCGCAATAGACCGGCAGCGGCGCTGGCAGGCCGAATGGGCAGACGCCGCCGACGGGATGGCTGGTAATCGCGACAACCTCGTCGGCGTCAAGCATGCGAGGCTTGCCGCCGAAACGGTCCTTGAATTTGCGGTTGTCGAGCCTCGACATGCCGCCGGCCACGATCAGCATGGTCTCACCGCCGACGCGCAGGCAGATGGTCTTGGCGATCTGCGCCGGCTCCACGCCATGCGCCTCAGCCGCCAGCGCCACCGTCGCGGAACTCGCTTCGGTGACGAGCACTTCGACATCGGGCGCATGGGCAGCCAGGAAGGCGCGCACGGATTCAAGGCTCATCTCGGCATTGTCCCATTCGAAAACGGTTAGCGTTCACACTGGATAGCTTCACGCTCGGTCGGCGGCAACCTCCCGCCCCTCGACGGCTGCAGCGATACCAGGCCAGGCGGGTCGCGCCGCATGTCAGCAACGCAAGGCGCATCCCCCGTGCGGGAGATGTGTTCGGGCTGCTGCCTTGGTAGGTCGCAATGGATCAGGGCCGGCGCTGATGCTGTGCTCCCACGACCAACCGGAGAGATCATCATGCTCAAGCTCGCCTCGGCTCTGGCGCTGCTGCTTGTCGGGACGGCGCCGCTGCTTGCCGACGACATGCCGATAAAGGCGGACGCCATCAAATGGGGCCCTGCTCCTGCTGTCTTGCCCGCCGGCGCGGACATGGCTGTCATCGCCGGGGACCCCTCGAAGGATGGCATCTACGTGCTGCGGTTGAAGCTGCCGGCCGGCTACAGGATTGCCGCGCACAACCATCCCACCTCGGAATATGTGACGGTGATTTCCGGCAATTTTCATATCGGCATGGGCGACAAGCTCGACGAGACCAAGGGCATCGAACTGACCGCCGGCGGCTTCGGCGTAGCCCCACAGGGAATGAACCATTACGCCTGGACGACAAGCGCTACGATCGTCCAGGTTCATGGCGAGGGGCCGTTCGCGATCACCTACGTCAACCCGGCGGACGATCCGAGCAAGAAGTGACATTCGCCGTTGGGCGAATGCAACAAGCCCGCCAGGGCAAACCATGGCGGGCTTGTTGAACGACGCTTGGCCGTTGTTTATGAAACGGACCGGTTTTCCACAGGCGCCGTGGGCGCCGGGGCATCGATCAGGGCCGTTTCCGGCAATTGCAATGCTGCGGCGATCCGGCGAAGTTTCGTCGGATCGGTGTCCTTGCCGCTCTCTATGTCGGCAATCTCGCTGGTCGACAGACCGCAGGTCAGGGAAAGCTCTTCAATACTGTATCCCTTTGTCTCCCGGATGGCTTTGAGGCCGGGGTGCTCGAGCGCAACGTCGGCCGCCAGCCTGGAGAAGGGTTCGTGTTTTGCAGTTTGGGCCATTGGCAACTCCATGGGGCTAAAGAGTTTTGGATCAAATGATAGGGTGTTGCCTGAGAGCCGGGACAATGCCCGCTTGACGGCGATTTGCCAAGGCCCAAACCGACCGTCACAGCATCGTGAACCGGCGTCAAAACCGCAGGCGCCAGGGCACATATAGGATCTCCGCCCCGATCTCCCAATCAAGTTCTTTTGAAGGGCCGCAGGCCGAAGTGTTCAGCGGTTTTGCGCCGCTCGCGCGTTAGCCTGATGTTGCTGGCAGCCGCATCGGGCCAGCTTTTCCCAAGAGGATCAGATCCATGACATTCAAGACATCAGCCATCGTGCTCGCCACGATTTCAGGCCTCGCTGGCGCGAGCATGGTCGCGGCGCAAGCCGCCGAGGCCGTGCGCATTCGCGGCACGGTGACCGCCTTTGCCGGAGCGACGCTGACGGTGAAGACCCGCGAAGGCGCTACCGACGCCATCGCGCTGGCTGAAGGGTGGAAGATTTCCGGCGTCGCCAAGGCGGATGCCGGGGATATCAAGCAAGGCGATTTCCTCGGCATTGCCTCTGTTTCGAAGGCCGATGGCGGCAGCGGCGCGCTCGAGGTGGTGATCTTCCCGGCCGCGCTGAAGGGCGCCGGCGAAGGCGACCGCCCGTGGGATCTCGAGCCCAACAGCCGGATGACCAACGGCACGGTCGCCGATGTCACCGAGATTGCAGGTCGCACGGTGACGCTGACCTACGACAATGGCCAGAAAAAGCAGATCGCGATCCCGCAGACGACGCCGGTGGTGACCTTCGCGCCGGCGACGCCCGCCGACCTCAAGCCTGGCGCTGTGGTGTTCGTCAACGCCGAGCGCGGCAGTGACGGCAAGCTGACCGCGGGCCGGGTCGTTGTCGGCACAAACGGCGTCATTCCGCCGATGTAAGTTGCCGACGAAGCCGCCAGACACAATCCAGAAACAAAATTCTACAGTCCGGAAAAACTGTCGAAAAGTTCGGAGGCGATAGTCATGACTGCGGGGTTCACCGGCACCGATCTTGCTCGGTGACGGCCAAATTCAGCCCGCGCAGAAAAGGAAACGAAGTCATGAAGAAGTCCCTCCTGTCGGCTCTCGGGCTGGCTTTTGCCCTGGCTGTCTCTCTGCCGCTCATCGGCGCCAGCAGCGCCGACGCAGCACCGCTGCACAAGAAGCATCACCACCATCATCATCATCACAACAAGCATCACCGCCATCACCATCACCACCACCACCACCACCACCACAAGAAGGTGGAGGCCAAGAAGGCCTGACACGGCCGACTTGCCCAACGGGAAGGCTGGCCCTGGAGTCCTCGCCAAGGCCGCCTTCCCGTTGGTTTTGCCAGGCGACACGTGGAAAAGCTGAAGGCAGGATTCGATGGCGCCGATGCGCCAGAACGCGAGCAACCACAGCGCACCCAACGAACGTATCAGGCGCAAGGCCGACAACACAGCGGTTGCCAGTTGCAGGACACCACGGGTCTCTCAATGCTGTCGGAACCCGCTAGGACGGCGCCGCGAACGCGAGCACTATTGCGATCAAAATCAAAAGCGGTCCCATCCATTTGAAATGCTTCGCGACCTGCAGCCACCATGGCTGCTGACCTTTCTGGGCCTGAAAAGGACTTTGGAGCAGCCCAAAACCAACGCCTGTCATCCACAGCCCAGCGCAGAACATGATGAACTCGTCGATGTAATTTGCGACCACGCCCGTCTCCTCCGCCGGTACCTTTGGACTGGCGTTATAGTCGCAGCCGGGAGTGGCAGAAAGCGCGGTGCCAAGTGGCGGCAATGACTGCTGCCGCTACCTGACAAGAGCCGGGCGCGGACTAGGTCTTGGCCGGCCATTTGGGCACGCCACGGTGTGACCTTCGCATGGGATGCCGCGCCGCTACCTCAGCGGCCTTCACGCGAAAATGCATGATCGATGCCGGCCCCGCCAGGCGCCGTCCGTTGGCGAAGGCTAAAAATCGACGTCGCGAAAAAACGCGAAGAAAATTCGAACCACGCATGAACCTTTGCTTTGGAGGCCGCACTAACCGGCATGGACGCCGAGAAGGCGATCCCAACACAGAAGGACGCCATGGTGGCGATCCTCGATCCAGAGAAGGAAATGCTCAAATGACCAACTTCAAGCGCATCACGCTCGCCGCGGCCCTCATCGTCTCGGCCTTCGGTTCGGCTTCCGTTCCGACCTCGGCTTTCGCCAACGGCACGCATCCCACGGGCGACGGCGGCGCGGTTTGCAAGGGCTCCGGTCATTGCCTGGTGCTCTCGATCGAGTGCAAAGGCACCTATACCGACGCCACGGACAAGAATGGCACTGTCTATGGCAAGTGCAGCCAGACCGCGCAGGTTTCACCGCAGGCCAAGATCAAGCTCGCCAAGTAATCGGCCGCAGATCAGGGAAATGGCGGTCGTCCGCGGGACGGCCGCCATTTTCTTTTTGTTTTCGTGAATTGTTTTAGCGCCGGCTGAGCAACAAGCTGGCGAGAAGGCCGACCACGACCAACCCAACAGCAGCGGCTGTTGCCGGACGATCGCGCGCCGTCTTTTCCATCGCCCTGCCCTGCTTCCTGATCGCCGGCAGCGCATCGCTGACAAGGTCGGCAAGCTGCCCATAATAGTCCGAAGCGGCATCGCGCCCGTCCTCGTAGTAAGCACCGCCGCGTTTGGCCACGACTTTGCGCAAGGCGGCGAGCTCTTTGGAAAGGGTCGCGACCTGCTTTTCGAGATCGAGATCGGAGAGGGTCGAAAGCGATGCCATGATTGTTTTCCTTCTTTTTGAGAGAAGGCCAAACGCATGGCCGCAGAACCGGTTCCGGTCTGCTTGCCCGAGGCAGCGGAAAGGTTAGCGCACCTGGTCGAGCAGGCGCTTGCACTCCAGGAGGTCAAACAGCGCCTCCTGCAGCAAGGCCCGGTTGTCGCGCGACAGTTTCGATGCGCCGGGCTGGACCGGACCTTCCTCCTCGGTCTTGCCCAGGCCGAAAAAGCGGCGGCTGGGTTTTACCTTGGGCTGGCCGACCAGCATCTCGTCATCCATGCCGCGCGGCTGGGCGGCTGGCGTCAGCGGCACCTGATCGGCCTGCCTGCGCTGCGAGATCGCTTCGACGGCAGCCATGTCGCCATTGCCGATGGCGACCAGGAAATGGTTGCCGTTCTCGCGCAGCAGTTTCTGCACGCCCTTGATCGTGTAACCCTGGTCGTAGAGCATGTGGCGGATGCCCTTGATCAGTTCGACATCCTGTGGCCGGTAGTAGCGGCGGCCGCCGCCGCGCTTCATCGGCTTGATCTGGTTGAAACGGGTTTCCCAGAAGCGCAGCACGTGCTGCGGCAGATCGAGATCCTCCGCGACCTCGCTGATGGTGCGGAAAGCGTCGGGGCTCTTGTCCATGGGCGAAATCCTCACGCTGGACGGCGATCCGGCCCAGTCTGCCGAATCGGGTATCATTTCAGCGGTTTATGAAACAATATTCAAGCCCGGCGTCAAAACGGCCCGGCGTTTTCAACCGAAGCCTGCGGCAGAACCTATTTGCCGCCCTTGGCCTTGCTGTTCTGGTGCGAGCGCAGGATACGGCTTTTCAGCACGTTCGACGACTTGAAGGTCATCACCCGGCGCGGCAGGATCGGCACTTCCTCGCCGGTCTTGGGATTGCGGCCGATGCGTTCGTTCTTGGAACGGACGTGGAAGGTGGCGAAGGACGACAGCTTCACCGTCTCGCCGCGTACGATGGCTTCACAGATTTCGTCCAGCACCGCTTCGACGAGTTCTGCCGATTCAGTGCGTGACAAGCCGACCTTACGGTAAACAGCTTCGGCAAGGTCGGCGCGCGTAAGTGTCTTTCCCCCCATGCGACCGTCCCATCAGTTCAAAAAACATAAATCGATACAGGTAAAGGCAGAGCCTAAGTAATTGATCCGGCAAGGTCAAGGACCGAAACCGGACCGTTCGGCACTTACCAGCGAACGAGAACCGCGCCCCAGGTGAAGCCGCCGCCCATCGCTTCCAGGAGCACGAGATCACCCTTCTTGATGCGACCGTCGGCGACGGCCACCGAAAGCGCCAGCGGCACGGAAGCAGCGGAGGTGTTACCGTGCAAATCGACGGTGACCACCACCTTTTGCTCAGCAATCCCGAGCTTCTTGGCCGAAGCGTCAATAATGCGTTTATTGGCCTGATGCGGCACGAACCAGTCGAGGTCGTCGGCGGTTATGCCGGCCTGCGAAAACGTCGCCTCGATGACGTCGGTGATCATGCCGACGGCGTGCTTGAACACCTCGCGGCCTTCCATCCTGAGATGGCCGACGGTGCCGGTGGTCGAGGGACCGCCATCGACGAAAAGCTTGTCCTTGTGGGCGCCGTCGGAGCGCAGGCTCATCGCCAGCACGCCACGGTCGGCAATGCCGCCAGTGCCCTCATCCGCTTCCAGCACCAGCGCGCCGGCGCCGTCGCCGAACAAGACGCAGGTCGAGCGGTCGCTCCAGTCGAGGATGCGGGAAAAGGTCTCCGCGCCGATCACCAGCACGCGCTTGGCGAGGCCGCCTCTGATGTAGAGGTCGGCGGTGGTCACCGCATAGACGAAGCCCGAGCACACCGCCTGCAGGTCGAAGGCAAAGCCGTGATGCATGCCGAGCCGGTTCTGGATCTCGACGGCGGTCGCCGGAAAGGTGTTGTTGGGCGTCGAGGTCGCCAGCACGATCAGGTCGATGTCGGCAGCCGTAAGACCAGCATTGTCGAGCGCTGCGCGCCCCGCCGCCTCGCCCAGCGACGCCGTCGTCTCGTCATCGGCGGAGATATGACGCTGGCGGATGCCGGTGCGCTGGGCGATCCACTCGTCCGAGGTCTCGACCATGCCTTCGAAATCGGCATTCTTCATGATGCGGCGGGGCAGCGCAGCACCGGTGCCGCGCACGACTGATCTGATCAAAGCTCTTTCCTATTCCTTTTCGTCGACGGTGGCGTCGGATTTCCTGCTTGCCTGGGCATGCGGGTTGCGCGCATGGAACAGGTCGAGATCGGCCTCGATGCGGTCGATCAGATTGTTGCGCACCATATCGTAGCCAAGCTCGATCGCTGCCGCGAAACCGTCCGAATCGGCGCCGCCATGGCTCTTCACCACGATGCCGTTCAGACCCAGGAAAACGCCGCCATTGGAGCGGCCCGGATCGAGCTTTTCGCGCAGGCGGTCAAAAGCGCCCTTGGCGAAGACATAGCCGATCCTGGCCATCAGCGTGCGGTTCATCGCGGCGCGCAGATAGCCTGAGATCTGGCGCACAGTGCCTTCTGCCGTCTTGAGCGCGATGTTGCCGGCAAAGCCCTCGGTGACGACCACGTCGACCGTGCCCTTGCCGATGTCGTCACCCTCGACGAAGCCATGATAATTCATCGAGGCCATGTTGGCCTCGCGCAGCATGCGCCCGGCTTCCTTGACCTCTTCCTGTCCCTTGATCTCCTCGACGCCGACATTGAGCAGGCCGACTTTCGGCCGGTCGATGCCGAACACCGAGCGCGCCATGCCGGTGCCGAGAATGGCAAAGTCGATCAGCTGGTGCGCATCGGCGCCGATGGTGGCGCCGACATCCAGCACCACGCTCTCGCCGCGCATCGTGGGCCAGATCGCCGCGATCGCCGGACGGTCGATGGTCGCCATCGTGCGCAGGCAGAATTTCGACATCGCCATCAGCGCGCCGGTATTGCCGGCCGAAATGCAGGCCTGCGCGCTGCCACTCTTGACTGCTTCGACAGCCTTCCACATCGACGACTTCCAGCGGCCGTGGCGCAGCGCCTGGCTCGGCTTGTCGTCCATCCTGACCGCGACTTCGCAGTGGTGGAACTCGCTGACCTCGGCCAGTTTGGGGAATTTGGCGAGTTCGGGGCGCACCAATTCCTCGCGCCCATATATGACGAAGCGGATGTCGGGACGCCTGACGGCGACCGTCATGAGTGCCGGGATGACCACGTTTGGCCCGTGATCGCCACCCATGGCATCGATGGAAATCCTGATCACGCGGTCTTTATCTCACTAGCTTGGGCCAGGGCACATGGCCCGCGAAAGAAATACTAAACTCGCGAAATTCGGGGGCTCGCGAAGGTTCGGCGAAAATAGCGGTTTTGGGCTGCCGCACAACCGGCTTTTCTCCGATCGCTTCGTGTTTTAGGATTTTCCAAGCAAGGATCGCAGCTTTTGCTGGAATTCATTCTCGACGGGCTCGTCCGGGCCGGCGGCATCGAGAGAGGCGCCTGCCTTGCGCGGATAGGGATCGATCGCCAGCCCGAAGAACTGTTCGGCGAGCGCGCCGACGTCGATCGTGTCGCCGGAGAATGTTTCCGGGCCGTCTGGCCCGTCGGCGTCGAGCAGGATCTCGCCGCCGCCTTCGAACCCTTGCCGTCCGAGCTTGGATTGCTCCGGCAGGAACAGCGCCTCGACCTCCTCGTCGATATGGGCCGCGACCGGCTCAAGGGTGACGATGCAGGCCTGGGTGATATCAGCCTCGACGCGGCCGCTGACCTTGACGCCATTGCGCTTCCACGGCGCCACCAAAAGCTCAGCACGGTAGTTTTCGACCGAAAGCAGCTCGTGCTCGCGCGCAAGCGTTGCGCGCTGCGCGGCGTCGGCGTCGATCACCACCTGCAAACCTTTGTGCGGCAGGCGGCCGACATTGGCCGCGAATGAGACCGGGCTAGGCGTGTCCAGATGTTTCATCTTGGTCTCCCTCCTCACTCCGCTTTCGCGACCGGAAACGCCACGGCACCGGAAACGATCGATTCGGACGGCTGTGCTTCAAGCTGCCTTGCTGCATCGATTACATAGGACGCCAGCGGCAAGGCTTGCGGCCAGGCGCCGGCATCGGGCCTGACATTGCGCGCCAGGGCGGCAGCAAGCGCGTCGGGGTCGCTGCGTCCCAGCGCGTCGTCATAGGCGGCGGTACGGCCGTAGAACATTTTGGCCAGCCTCTTCATGCGCTTGGGCACGCCGACATCGCCAATGCCCAGTTCCCGCAGCGAATGCTCGACATCGAGAAAGAACTCGTCGATCAGCACCTGCGCGACCTCTTGCGCGACGCCCTCTTCGCCGCGCAGCCGGTGCTGAAACAGGAACATATGCAGCGAAAGCATCTCGAAACGGCCGAGTGGCGTATCCGGCACATTCCAGTGGGAATAAAACACGATCTGCCGCGCCGCCGCCACGATTTGTGCGTAAAGCGCCTCGGTGATAGCGCGGTTGGCCTTGCGTTCGCGGCCAAAAAGGCGCTGGAACATTGAGGGTGGTCTCCTGGGGACCGATTGTTTGAATGGGCCTTGTTGCATCGGCAAGCAAGCTGGTTTACCGGTTTTGCCGCCCAGCGCAAGTTGCGGCCAGCTAATGGAGTTGTTGTTGCGCGCGCTGAAATTCAAGTCGACTTTTCTGCCCGGGGCCACCGCCGCGGTTTCGCTGGTGCTGGTGGCTTCCGCGCTGTCGGGCTGCAATTCGTCCAAGATGTTCGGCGACCTTAACCCTAGCGAGACGCTGACGCAGGGCTATGTTATCGACCAGCAGGCGGTCGATTCAGTGCCGGTGGGCTCCAGCCGCGAACAGGTGCTTCTGGCGCTCGGCACGCCATCGACGAAAGCCACCTTCGACAATGAGGCGTTCTATTACATTTCGCAAACGCGCAAGCGCTATGTCGCTTTCGACAAGCCGCGCCTGGTCGACCAGAAAGTGCTCGCGGTCTATTTTGGCGAGGACGGGCGCGTCACCCAGATTGCCAATTACGGTCTGAAGGACGGCAAGATTTTCGACTTCATCTCGCGCACCACGCCGACCGGCGGCAAGGACCAGAACTTCCTCAGCCAGATCATCAAAGGCGCCAGCAAGCTGGCGCCCCCCATTCCTGGCGGCGGCGCCTAAGAAGCGACCGCCTTCCTCAGATTTTTGCTTCCCCCGAAGCGACACCATCTCAGGCGACCAAAAGCCCGCGGGAGCGATCCTGCGGGCTTTTGTTTTGAGGTCATGCGGCCGCAACACCCGTCGCGCTTTGCCGCGCGTGGCCTGTTCGGCCACCGGGCTCCAGCGAGGCGCGGTGCACAGCCGCACTCTGCCGCGCTTCCGAAGGCGTCATGCCGAAATGCCGGCGGAAGGCGTGGTTGAAGGTCGAGAGATCGCCGAAGCCGGCGTCGAAGGCGATGGCGCCGATGGTGCGGTGTGCCAGGCGCAGGTCGGATAGCTTGCTGCAAACCAGCGCCAGCCGCCGGCCAAGCACGAACTGCGACAGCGAGGTACCCTCACCCTCGAACAGCTTTCTGATATAGCGCGCGCTGACGCGGTGGCGCCCGGCCAGCGCGTCGGACCCGACATCGCCGGAAGCCAGATTGCTTTCGATATCGGCTTTGATGGCGCGCAGCCGCGCGGCGCGTATGCCGCGGCCTGCGGCGACCTCGGTGGCGTCCTGCGTTGCCCCGACCACGACCGCGACAAGGTCCTGTATGTGCTTGGCGGCAAGCCAGCGCAATTCGGACGCGGCCAGGTTCGGCTCCTGCATCAGCAGACGGACATAGCTGGTCAGCAGCAAGAACTTTTCGCCCACGCATGACATCGGCGTCATCAGGGCGGCATCCGCATTCGCAGCCATGGGCCCGAGCGCTGCCTTGGGGATGGTGATGAAGAGATGATGCGACATCGCCCGCTCGATCACATGCGGATCAGAGGAGGACAGAAGGATTGCCTGGCCGGCCTCGATGCTGGCCTCGCGGCCGAGATGCGAGAAGGTGGCAGCGCCCTCCAGACACATGAAGAAAATGTAGTCATCGGTCCCCTTGGCCATGGCGCTGGAACGGATGGTGCGGAAGGCGGTGGTCCTCGAATCGGCAATGCCGACGCCCGGCAGCCGCAGGATGGTCGCGTCGACGGAGAGCTTTTCCTCCGTGACGTTAAAATCCATGTCGGTCACCATCCGGCGCAACAGGTCGCAATAGACGTTTCGCCATTCCGCTCGCGGCCACATGGCGGTCGAAAAGCGCGCATACGCAAACTCGGGGGGTCGAATAGTCATGGGGTACTCCCAAGCGATTGTCTTCATTTCACTGTCGTTCGTAGTCGAGGCTCGTTCCATGAACGGCCTCTCATCCGACGGCGGCAATCGGGGGGCACTGGATGGCTACAATGATTTGCGCACTTGGACAAAAGACTATTTACGAAGCTATGGATGAGCTTTGTTCATTCATGCTAAGGAACCCATGGGCAGGATCGGGTAACGGCAAATGACAAGACGGCTTCCACAACTGGAATCCATTCGTGCTTTCGAGGTCATTGCCCGGCTGGGCAGCTTCAAGCGCGCCGGCGATGAGCTGAATGTTACGCCAAGCGCGCTCAGCCACCGCATCGCCGATCTCGAAGCCGATCTCGGCGTGCTTCTGTTCACCCGCCATGTCCGCCGCGTCGAACTAACGCTTGAAGGCGAACGATTGTCCGCGGGCGTGCGACGCGCATTGCTGGAAATCCAGAGCACGGTCGCGAGTGTCGCGCGCAACGAGCGCACGAGGCTGAGGGTCACTGCCATTCCTTCGCATGCCGTACGCTGGCTGGCCCCGCGCCTGCACAGGTTTCGCAAAAAGCATCCCGAAACAGAGATCGACATCAATGCGGATCTTGCAGTCGTCGACCTTTCGCAGCGAACAGTCGACATCGCATTGCGTTTCGGCGGCGGACACTATCCGGCCGTCGAGACCGAATGGCTGATGGCAGATGCGATCTTTCCTGTCGTCAGTCCCGACTATCTCGCCGCCAACGGCCCGGTCAGAGACCAGCACGATGTGCTGCGACTGTTCCGCATCCTCGACACGACGGCCGAAAATGACGAGAGCGGCGCCAATTGGCGCCACTGGTTCGAGAGAAACAATCTGCCGCTGGATACGGTTGGCGACGGCATGAATCTGAATGGCACCTTGTTGGCGGTCGAAGCGGCGGCGAGCGGTCTGGGCGTCGCTATCGCGAGGAAGTCGCTGGTCGAGAGCGATTTGCGGACCGGCAGGCTCGTGCGCCTCCTGACGACGGACATACCGACGAACTGGAACCACTACGTCGTCGTCCACCCGTCCATCTCCGCCTGGGAGCCTGCCAGATCGTTCATCAACTGGCTGAAGGCGGAAGCCGGCGACAACACCGGCGACGGTTGACCTCGGCGGCCGTCCAGGAGCTCTCATCGGAAGGCGTCGGGGCTCACGGACTCATCGTATCGGCCAGTTGCTCATCCTTGCGGCCCGACTGGTTCGCCGCCTTGGCGGCAAGCGCTGCCGCCATCTGGCTCTCCAGCTCGCGCAGCTTGGCGTCGAGTGTCGCCATGCCGCCCCAGGCGAATGTCGCGCGGTATAGCGGTGCGACCTCGGGCGTCAGGAATTCGACCAGGGTTTCGTCCTCGACCCAGACCTTGAGCACCTTGAACAGGCGGGCATCGATCAGCTCGCTATGCCAGCCCATGCGGGCGGCAATGCCCTGGATGGTTTCGGTCGAATTGGGCGTGCTGAGCAGCACATGCGAGCCGGAGCGCAGGCGCATGTTCGGGTCGAAGCCGATGCCGAGCGGCGCTTGCTGGTCCAGAACCGTGCCGCACGGCAGGATTTCGATCAGCGAGCCGAAATCGTCGCCGAGGCAGACAAACCATGCCCCCTCAGGAAATGGCGGCGACGGCGCACGAACCGCGGTGGCGACAAGCATTTCGGCAAGGACGCTGGCGACGGCCTGCGGATCGCGGGCGTTGAATGAAGCGTGATGCAGCATGGCAATACTCCTGTTTTCAACGGCGGCGGCCGGCAGAAGTGCCGACCCATGCCGCGGCGTTCCGTAAAAACTGAATCACCGGCTGAGCGTCAGGATGACCGCGGCAAACAGGCAGGCGTATTCGGCCAGTCCAAGCACTAGGCGCAAATTGTGGTTGGCCGCCCAGCTGTCGCGCGTCTGCGCCCAATCATCGGGGATGGTCACCGGCGTCCAGCTCTGCACCTGTTTGTTGAGCGGCACCTGACGGCTGACGGTGAAGCCAATGTCGATCACCACCAGCGCCGCGGCGACGATGGTCAGGATGCGCGGCAGGCCGGCATCGACCGCAAACATCGCCATCGCCGCGATCAGCACCAGCGTCGTCAGCCTGACGAACGGCATCACCCGGGTAAACGTCCGGTCGCGCATCTGATGCATGGCCATGTACTGGCCGGCGGTAAGATCATCGATGCGAAAATCGTGGATTACGCCCGAGACGTAGATGCCGGCAATAATTCCAGCCAGCGCAAGCGAAGCCGCCATCAAGAAAATGTCCATGTCTTTTCCCTGCCCGAATGTCGTTTCCCTGGCCAAAATCGCCGCAGAGGCGAGCCCGACACCGCGCCTATTGCAATGTCCTGGCCAATGGCCGGGGTATTAAAGCAGGCGGACGGTCCGGGCTTGGGTAGGATGGAACGATGTTTTGGGCAATGCGGCCCTCCGATTGCGTCGGAAACATCAAGTGCCGTGAGGTCGAAACCCATCAGCAATCTTGACGCGTACTTGCCAGCGACCGGTCAAATTCGTATCAGACCGTGCTGGCCAATGGCGCATCACGCTGAATTGGGAGGAGCATCCGTGCCGGAAAAAACCCGGACAAAACCGACAGGCTGGATGGCGACCGGAACGGCTGACAGCCAAGTGGTCACGCCTGACTGGATGCCCATCGAGCCGGTGACGATCGATGGCGTGAGGGTCAAGGAGATCAGGCCGGTCGCAACCTCCACCGGCTATCTGACCGAGATCTTTCGCCAGGAGTGGGAGCTCGATTCGGAGCCGGTCGGCCAGGTCTTCCAACGCACCTTGTATCCCGGCGCGGTGACGGGCTGGCATGCCCATGCGGTGACGACCGACCGGCTGTTCTGCTGCGTCGGCAGCGTTCGCATTTCGCTGTTTGACGGACGCAAGGCCTCGCCGACCTTCGGCGCCGTCTGGCACAAGATTATCGGCCCGTTGCGCCCGGCGGTCGTCATCATTCCACCCGGAATATGGCACGGTGTTGTTTCGCTCGGAGCGGAGACGGCGGTGCTGCTCAACCTCGTCGACAAGGCCTATGCCTACGATCAGCCCGACCATTGGCGCCTGCCGCCAGACACCGACCACATTCCCTACAGACTGGTGTAGCGTGGAAGCATCGGCGCAGCGCGATCAGGCCGGCGGCGAACCGCTGGTTTCGATCGTGATCGCGACGCACAACCGGCCGGCAGCACTGCGGCAGGCATTGACCAGCGTCATGCGCCAGACGTTGCAAGACTGGGAAGCCTTGGTCATTGGCGACGGTTGCAGGCCGGATACGGCGGCCGTTGTCGCTGAATTTGACGATGCCCGCATCGTCTACATCGATCTTCCTGTCAATTTCGGCGAACAGTCCGGTCCCAACAATATCGGCTTTGCCAGGGCGCGTGGCCGCTTCGTCGCCTTGCTCAACCACGACGATCTGTGGTTTCCCGACCATTTGGCGGCGATGACCGGCTGGATCGACGCCTCGGGCGCCGACGTGGTGCTGGCGCGCGGTGCCGTCATCCAGCCGCCGTCGGCGGCCGGCAATCCTGTCAATTCGATCTTCGGGATCGGCAAGGATGGTTTTTACGACCCCGTCACGACGGAAGGATTTGGCTCGGCACACATGTTTCGCCGCGCTTCGTTCAGCCTGCTCGGACCTTGGCGACCCGCCAGCCAGTGCTTTTGCGAAAGCTCGCAGGACTGGCTGTTTCGGGCATGGCGAAAGGGCGCGGTGATCGCGACGATGCCGCACCTCACCGTGATCAAGCTGCATTCCGGCATACGCAAGGGCTCCTATCTCGGCGACAATGCGCAGGAACAGAAGGATCTTCTGGACGCCATGCAGACGCCGGACGCCTTGCGCGTGAAAATCCTTGGCTGCGCGGGCGAACCCATTCGCCTGGCGGCATCGAGTTATCTCAGGCGCAGGCTGATGGCGGCTCTTGGCATCCATCCCCGCGCCCGCGCCTTCCGCCGCAAGTACAAGCGAGGCGCTTTCGTCGCCAAGCTGCGGCGCCTGCGTGGCCTGGCGCCGATGCCTGAGCGCGAGCCTGGCGTGAGCGAATTGCTCGATCGCTACAGCAAGCGTGGCGATGCCGGCAGCGAGCCGGGTGAGGTCTGAACAGACCCCCGCATGAATCTCAAACAAAAACCCGCGGGATCGCTCCGCGGGTTTTTTCTTGAATCAGTGGCTTTGCCTCAGCCGTGCGCGAGCACGGCCAGCAGCAGAAGCGCCACGATGTTGGTGATCTTGATTGCCGGGTTGACCGCCGGGCCGGCGGTGTCCTTGTAGGGATCGCCAACCGTGTCGCCGGTGACCGAAGCCTTGTGCGCTTCGGACCCCTTGAGGTGCTTGACGCCGTCCTTGTCGACAAAACCGTCCTCGAACGACTTCTTGGCATTGTCCCAGGCGCCGCCGCCCGAAGTCATCGAGATGGCGACGAACAGGCCGTTGACGATGACGCCGAGCAACGAGGCGCCGAGTGCCGCAAAGGCGGACGCCTTGGAGCCCGAGATCAGCTGCACGCCGAAATAGACGACGAGCGGCGCCAGCACCGGCAGCAGCGAGGGGATGATCATTTCCCGGATCGCCGCCTTGGTCAGAAGGTCGACGGCGCGCGCATAGTTTGGCTTGGAGGTGCCGGCCATGATGCCCGGATCCTCGCGGAACTGCTTGCGCACTTCCTCGACGATGGCGCCGGCCGCACGGCCGACGGCCGTCATGGCGATGCCGCCGAACAGATACGGGATCAGACCGCCGAAGATCAGGCCGGCGACCACGTAGGGATTGGAGAGGTCGAAGGAGACATCGCCCATGCCCTGGAAGTACGGATATTTGTCGCCATTGGCGGCAAAGAACTTCAAATCGTTCGAATAGGCCGCAAACAGCACCAGCGCGCCGAGGCCGGCCGAACCGATGGCATAGCCCTTGGTCACCGCCTTGGTGGTGTTGCCGACCGCGTCGAGCGCGTCGGTGGAGTGGCGCACTTCCTTGGGCAGGCCGGCCATTTCGGCAATGCCGCCGGCATTGTCGGTGACCGGGCCGAAGGCGTCGAGGGCGACGATCATGCCGGCAAGGCCGAGCATGGTGGTGACCGCGATCGCCGTGCCGAACAGGCCGGCGAGCTGGTAGGTCGAGATGATGCCGCCGACGATGACGATTGCCGGCAGTGCGGTCGATTCGAGCGACACCGCAAGTCCCTGGATGACGTTGGTGCCGTGACCGGTCACCGAGGCCTGGGCGATGGAGTTCACCGGGCGCTTGTTGGTGCCGGTATAGTATTCGGTGATCACCACGATGAGACCGGTCACAACGAGACCGATCAGGCCGCAGATGAACAGGTTCTTGCCGATGATGGTCATGCCGGCGACGGTGCCGACCTCGCCCCAGCCGACGGTTGCCGAGGTAGCGACGCCGAGACCGACGACCGACAGCAGGCCGGTGACGATCAGGCCTTTGTAGAGGGCGCCCATGATCGAGCCGTTGGAACCGAGCTTGACGAAGAAGGTGCCGACGATCGAGGTCAGGATGCAGGCACCGCAGATAGCGAGCGGATAGAGCATCGCCGCACCCAGAGCGGCGGTGCCGCCGAAGAAGATGGCAGCCAGCACCATGGTGGCAACGACGGTCACCGCATAGGTCTCGAAGAGGTCGGCGGCCATGCCGGCGCAGTCACCGACATTGTCGCCGACATTGTCGGCGATGGTGGCCGGGTTGCGGGGATCGTCTTCGGGAATACCGGCTTCGACCTTGCCTACGAGATCGCCGCCGACGTCGGCGCCCTTGGTGAAGATGCCGCCGCCCAGACGGGCGAAGATCGAGATCAGCGATGCGCCGAAGCCGAGCGAAACCAGCGCATCGATGACGATGCGGTCATTGGGCTGCAGGCCCATCGGGCCGGTCAGGATATAGTAGTAAATCGACACGCCGAGCAGCGCGAGGCCAGCCACCAGCATACCGGTGATGGCGCCCGACTTGAAGGCGATGTCGAGACCGGCGGCGAGGCTGTTGGACGCCGCCTGCGCGGTGCGCACATTGGCGCGCACCGAGACGTGCATGCCGATGAAACCGGCGGCGCCAGAGAGCACGGCGCCGATCAGGAAGCCGACCGCGGCGGTGATCGAGAGCAGCCACCAGGCGAGCACAAGCACGACCACGCCGACGATGGCGATGGTGGTGTACTGGCGCGCCAGATAGGCTTGCGCGCCTTCGCGGATGGCGGCGGAGATTTCCTGCATGCGTGCGTTGCCCTGATCGGCTGCAAGAACCGATCGTGTCGCCCAGATGGCGTAAAGGATTGAAAGCAAGCCGCAGGCGATGACGGCAGAAATGATGGTCATTGCCGAATTTTCCTCGATTGATGGCCCAAAAGAACCCCTCCCTGGGCCGTTGGTGCGGGGAGCGGATAAGCCTAGGCGGAATCCGTCCTTCGCAGCGGTGTATGCGAAACAGGGCTCGGAACGTCAAGATATTGTTCGGTTTTTGCCCCGCTTTCAGCCAAAAGGTTTAGGCCAGAACATTCCCGTGGCCGATGCCTTGCTATTAGATCGGTTGAAATGACGCTGCGTCAGTCAATGCTTTGCCCGCAGTCCAGCGAAGGTCAGTCGCCAGTCTCCTGCCCCATCTTGCGCGCCGTATAGCGCTCGATGGCGGACAGTCCGTCATAGATCAGCACCGCCAGCGCCGCGACGATCAGGCCGCCTTGCAGGACGAAGGCGAGATTGTTGGACAGCAGGCCGGCGATGATCACCTCGCCCAGCGTCTTGGCGGCAACCGTCGAGCCGATCGTCGCCGTGGCCAGGCTGATCACCACCGACAGCCTTATTCCTCCCAGAATGATCGGCGCGCTCAGCGGCAATTCGACCTTGACCAGTCTTTGCCAGCCCGTCATGCCGGCGCCGCGCGCGGCCTCCATGATGTTGCCCGGCAGCGTTGTGAGGCCGGTCAGCGCGTTCTCGAAGATCGGCAGCAGGCCGTAGAGAAACAGCGCAATCAGCGTCGGCTTCTCGCCGAAACCGACGGCGGGCACCGCCAGCGCCAGCACCGCCACCGGCGGAAAGGTCTGGCCGATATTGACCAGACTGCGCGACAGCGGCAGGAATTCGGCGCCCGCCGGCCTGGTCACCAGGATGGCAAGCGCCACGGCAACGATGGTTGCGGCGACGGTAGCGATCAGCACGGTCCTGAGATGCAGCAGGGTCAGCGTCAGCAGGCTGCCCTGATTGTAGATCGCCGGCGCATTGTTTTCGGTCAGCGGCTTCAACAGCGGCTCGAACCAGCCGGGATTGGTGACGAAGGCTATGAGAAGCACCACCAGGGCAAGCCTGAGCAGCGAAGGCAGCCAGGCTTTTAGACCGGCCCCTTTCATGCCGGCCTCGCCGCGCGCTTCACCAGCCCGTCGACGGTGACGCGGCCGAGCAGCTTGCCGTCTTCGCCCTTGACCGGCAGCGCCGGCCGGCCCGACCACAGAAGCTCGGCCAGCGCGTCGCGCTGGCTGGCGTCGCCTGGGATCGCCTCGCCTTCGGCAGTCCCCTTTTCCACGGCGTCGCGCACGCGGCCGAGCGACAAGAGCCGGAACGGCTTTTCGCTGGCGCCGACCAGGGTTTCGACGAAGGCGTTCGCCGGCCGCGCCAGGATCTCTTCCGGCTTGGCGTATTGCACCAGCTTTCCGGCATCCATGACGGCGATCTTGTCGCCCATGTGGACCGCCTCCTCCATGTCGTGGGTAACGAGGATGATGGTGGTGCCGAAGCGCTTCTGGATTGCCAGCAGGTCCTCCTGCGCCTTGGTGCGGATGATCGGGTCGAGTGCGCCGAACGGTTCGTCCATCAGAAGCACATTGGGCTCGGCGGCGAGCGCGCGGGCGACGCCGACACGCTGCTGTTGCCCGCCGGACAGTTCGTGCGGGTAGCGCGGGCCATAGGCCTCGGGGTCGAGCTGGTAGAGCGTCATCAGCTCGGCGACGCGGGATTTGATACGGGCGCTGTCCCAGCCGAGCAGGACCGGCACGGTGGCGATGTTCTGCGCAACGGTGCGGTGCGGGAACAGGCCGTGGCCCTGGATGGCGTAGCCGATGCTGCGGCGCAGCTCGTAGCCGGGCAGCGAGCGGTTGTCGTTGCCGTCGAGCTTGATGACGCCGGCGGTCGGCTCGACCAGCCGGTTGATCATTCGCAGCAGCGTCGTCTTACCGGAACCGGAGGTACCGACAATGACGCAAACCGTGCGCGGCTCGACGACCATGGACACGTCGTCGACCACGGTCGTCGCGTCATAGCGCTTGGTAATGCCTTCGATCTCGATCATGCCGTTTCAACCCTGCGCCTGGTGGCGGTCATTTCGATTACTGCGTCGAGGATGATGGCCGCGGCGAAGGCCAACGCCACCGTCGGCACGGCGCCAAGCAGCACCAGGTCCATCGCCGTCTGGCCAACGCCCTGAAACACAAACACACCGAAGCCGCCGCCGCCGATGAGTGCTGCGATGGTGGCAAGGCCGATGTTCTGCACCAGCACGATGCGGATGCCGGCGAGGATCACCGGAAAGGCCAACGGAAACTCGACGCCGAACAGGCGCTGGCCATCGGTCATGCCCATGCCGCGCGCTGCATCATTGGCCGCGCGGGGTACGCCGGCAAGCCCGACCACGGTGTTGGCCACCACCGGCAGCAGCGAATAGAGGAACAAAGCCACGAAGGCCGGCGCGGTGCCGATGCCTCTGATACCGAGCGCTGCGGCACCCGGAACATGCGCGGCGACCCAGCCGAGCGGCGCGATCAGCAGGCCGAACAGCGCGATCGAGGGTATGGTCTGGACGATGTTGAGCACATTGAGCACGCCGGCCCGCACCCGTTCGACGCGGTGGCACAGGATGCCGAGCGGCAGGCCGACGATCACCGCCGCCGCCAGCGACCCCAGCGCCAGTGTGATGTGCTTGGAGCCTTCCGCCCAGAAACTATCGGCGCGGTTTGCATATTCCTTGAGGATCGACAGGCTGTCCCACTGCCCCGATATCAGCAACAAGCCGATGGCCAGCGCCGCGACGACGAGCACGCCGACGCGGGCCGGTGGCGACAGGTTGAGCCTGGTCAGCACGTCGGCGAGCAACAATGTGAAGGCGAAGATCAACAGCCAGAACCCGGAAGCCGGCGAGATGCGGGCGAAGGTGTTGCCGGCCGGCATCAGGAAGGTCCCGGCGACACCGATCAGGATGGCAAGGGCGGCGAGCGCCACGACGCTTGCGGCCAGGCGCAGGACAAGCGGGGTCTTCAGCAAGGCAACAATTGCGGCCACGACGACGACTGCCAGCAGCAGCGGCCCGATCGTTGCGGGCAAAGCCTCCAGCATCGAGCGCGCCTGACCGGGGACGATACGATTGGCGCGGAAGGTGGCGAACGGGGCCAGAAACGCCGCATAGGCAACGATCGCCGCGATAACCATGCCGAGCTTGTCGAAACGCAGGGTCATGGATGCCCCTCATGAGGAGCGATTTTCCACGTTGCGCAGACTACGCTGGTGATCGGCGAAAGCCGACGCGAAATCCGATCTCCCCCTTTGCGGGGGAGATGGCCGGCAGGCCAGAGGGGGGTGTGAAGGATCGCCAGCTTTCGAGCGTCGGCCTGTTCAGAAGCAACCCTGTCGAGGCACGCACCTGCTACCGGTTGTGAGGTCGGCGGGACAGCACCCCCCTCTGTCCTGCCGGACATCTCCCCCGCAAGGGGGGAGATCAGCAGCTTCCAGAGAGGGGTGTCTCGCACCAGCGTCACGATCAGCTATGCGCTGACTACTTCAAAAACCCGTTCTTCTTCAAAAAGTCCTCGGCGACACCCTTGACCGGCTCGCCGCCGACCTGGACGCGGCCGTTGAGTTCCTGCAGCGTGACGAGGTCGAGCTTGGCGAACACCGGCTTCAACAGCGTCTCGATCTCCGGATGCTCTTTCAGCACCGCTTCGCGGATGATCGGCGCCGGCTGGTAGACCGGCTGCACGCCCTTGTCGTCGGCGAGCACGACCAGGCCGGACGGCGCGATGCCGCCGTCGGTGCCGTAGACCATGGCGGCGTTGGCGCCGTTGGTCTGGTTGGCGGCAGCACCTATTGTCGCGGCGGTGTCGCCGCCCGAAAGCGTGATCAACTGCTCGGGCTTCAGCGTGAAGCCGTAAGTGGTCTGGAACGCCGGCAGGGCTGCCGCCGAATTGACGAACTCAGCCGACGCCGCCAAAACCACCGTGCCGCCGCCGGCGACGTATTTGCCGAAGTCGGTCAGGGTCGCCAGCTTGTTGGTCTCGGCAACCTCCTTGCGCAGCGCGATCGCCCAGGTGTTGTTGGCCGGTGACGGCGACAGCCAGACGATCTTGTTGGCGTCATAGTCGAGCTTCTTGGCGGTCTCATAGGCCTTGGCGGCATCCTTCCAGACCGGATCGTCGGCCTTCTCGAAGAAGAAAGCGGCATTGCCGGTGTACTCGGGATAGATGTCGATCTCGCCGGCAGTGATCGCCTTGCGTACCACCGGCGTGCCGCCGAGCTGGATGCGGTCGGTGGTCTTGATGTTGTTGGCGTTGAGCACAAGCTGGATGATGTTGCCGAGCACGCCGCCCTCGGTGTCGATCTTCGAGGAGACGACCACCTGGGCATTGGCGGAGGCGGCCGTGATGCCGAGCGCCAACGCCGCGCCGGTCAGAATCTTGACTGAAAACATTGTGAAAACCCCTTGCTTTGGACCGAAATGCGGTGGCCGCATATGAGCATGGCTTCAACGCCCCGTCGGGGCACACGGTTTCATAACAATGGGTACAGACGCAATAATTTTGTGCGGTCGCCGCGATTTCGGCCGCCGCCATGCTGACACGTCGTGCCAAGCCAAAGATAGAACCGGATCAGGCGCGGGCTTTGCGCGATCCGGTCAGTTTGAGCGCGCCAAGGGCGACGAAGCAGAGGGCGACGACCGGGAAAACCAGCCAGTTCAGCATCTCCCAGCCCCAGGCATTATAGATGGCGCCCGACATTAGCGAGGCGAAGGCGACGGAGCCGAACAGGACGAAGTCGTGGAAGCCCTGCACCTTGCTCTTTTCGGACGGATGGTAGCTGTCGGCGACCATGGAGGTGGCGCCGATGAAGGCAAAATTCCAGCCGAGGCCAAGCAGGATCAGCGCCGTCCAGAACTGCCACAAATGCAGGCCGGACAATGCCACCGCGGCGCAGCCGATGAGCAGGACCAGGCCGGTGGCGACGATGCGTTCGGCGCCGAAGCGATGGATCAGCGATCCGGTGAAGAAGCTCGGCGCAAACATCGCCATCACATGCCAGGAAATGCCGAGCGTGGCGTCGTCTGTCGACAGGCCGCAGCCGACCATGGCCAGCGGCGCGCCGGTCATGACGAAACTCATCAGCGCATAGCTGCCGACGGCGCAAAACAGCGCCGCGACAAAACGCGGCCGGGTGACGATATCGGACAGCGGCCGGGCGTCGCTTGACGCGACTTCCGCGTGGCCGGGAGCCTTGGCCGGGATGCGCAGGAATGACAGGATGATGGCGCCGGCCGCCGCCAGAACCGGAATGGCCACGAACGAGCCGGCAAACATCACCGGCGCCAGCAATTCGCGGGTGAAGATGACGATCTGCGGCCCGAGGATCGCGGTGATGACGCCGCCGGCCAGCACGAAGGAAATGGCGCGCGCCTTGAATTCGGGCGGAGCATTATCGGCGGCGGCGAAGCGGAACTGCTGGACGAAGGCGCCGCCGACGCCGATCACCAGCAGCGCGAAAGCGAACAGCCAGAAGCTGGCGTGGAACAGTGCCAGCGTGGAGATGACGCCGCCAAGCGCGGTCACGATGGTGCCGGTCATGAAGCCGCCGCGCTGGCCGAGCCAGCGGATGATGGCCGCGGCCGGCAACGCGCCGAGCGCCACGCCGATGTTGAAGCCGGTGATTGGCGCCGTTGCCAGCGACTTATCGGGGCCAAGCAGATATTGCCCGGCCAGCCCGCCCATGGAAATGGCAATCGGCGCGGCCGAACCGATAATCGCCTGCGACGTCGCCAGGATGATCGCCGTGCGGCGCGCTTCCCTTGCTGCGCCGGGGACGGTGCCGGTCACAATGCGTCCTTGCCGCGCCCCTCGCCCCGCACCCGGCGCGACACACGGTCGAGCACGGCGTTGGTCAGCTTCGGCTCGTCTTCCTCGTAGAAGGCCTTGGCGATGTCGACATATTCCGAAACGATGACGGCCACCGGCACGTCGTCGCGCTTCATCAGTTCGTAGACGCCAGCGCGCAGGATTGCGCGCAACGTCGAATCGAGTCTGGACAGCGGCCAGTCTTCCGTCAGCGCCTGGCGTATAATCGGATCGATGGTCGTCTGGTTCTCGACGACGCCGGCCAGGATGGCGCGGAACCACTGCGCGTCGGCCTCGCGATAAAGCGCGCCGTCGACTTCCTTGCCGAGCCGGAACGCCTCGTATTCGGCGGTGATCTCGAAGACGCCGCTGCCGGCCACGTCCATCTGGTAAAGCGCCTGCACGGCGGCCAGACGGGCGGCGCCACGCTTGTTGGCGTGGCGTATCGCGGGCTGGCCGGGCGAAGCGGGTTCGCTCACGATTGCGCTCCCAGCTTCTCTTTGAGCGCGATCATGGTCAGCGCCGCGCGCGCGGCAAAGCCGCCCTTGTCACCCTCCGAGCGCTTGGCGCGCGTCCAGGCCTGCGCGTCGTTCTCGGTGGTCAGGATGCCGTTGCCGATCGCAATCGCTTCCTGGACCGAGAGATCCATCAGCGCGCGACTCGATTCATTGGCGACGATGTCGAAATGATAAGTGTCGCCGCGGATGATGGTGCCGAGCGCGACAAAACCATCATAGTCCTTGCCGCCCTCGCCCATGCCGTCGAGCGCAAAAGTGATCACGGCTGGAATTTCCAGCGAACCGGGAACGGTGACGACGTCATAGGTCGCGCTAGCTTCGTCGAGCGCGCTCGTCGCGCCGTCGAGCAGCGCGTCGGCAAGATCGTCATGAAAGCGCGCCTCGATGATCAGAAGGTGGGCCTTCTTCTTCGGGCGAATGAACGCTTTGCCGTGTTGGGATGTGCCAGCCATAAATGTCTCCGGGGGTAGCCGGTGACTTAGGCCGAAGCCGGTTTGATCGCAAGCGGAAGATTGCTGGAGGCGAAGCCTGGCCTAGCGCGTCTTTGGGCTGGGCGTCGGTAGCGGGCACTCGCTGCAGAGGCTTTCAGCCCAGACGAGAACAGCTTCGTGATCCACTACACGACCCCCGTCTACATCGGCCATTGCTTTGCGCGTAAGCCGCTTTTTCTGTTCGATTGTGAGTCTTGCGGCCATCAAAGCCCCTCTTTCGCCGCCTCGACTAGGCGCGCGGCGTAGCGGGCCATGGTGTCGATCTCGAGGTTGACCTTGTCGCCGACCTTGCGCTCGCCCCAAGTGGTCACGGTCAGCGAATGATGGATCAAAAGCACGTCGAAACGGGTGCCTTCGACCTTGTTGACGGTAAGCGAGGTGCCATCAAGTGCGACCGAGCCTTTTGGCGCGATGAATCTCGCCAGTTCGCGCGGCGCCTCCAGCGTAAAGCGCACCGCATCGCCCTCGTCCTTGCGTTCGACGATTTCGGCCATGCCATCGACATGGCCGGAGACGATGTGGCCGCCGAGCTCGTCGCCGATCTTCAGCGCCCGCTCCAGATTGACCCTGGTGCCTGATTTCCAGCCCGACGCCGTGGTCAACCTCAGTGCCTCTTCCCAGGCTTCGACCTCGAACCAGCGGGCGTTCGAGCCATCGTCGGGCAAAGCCGTGACCGTCAGGCAGACGCCGCCGCAAGAGATCGAGGCGCCAATGGCGATGGTCGCGGGATCATAGGCAGTGTCGATGCGCAGGCCGACACCTTCGCTCAGCGGCTTGACGGCCGCGACGGTGCCGATATCGGTGACAATTCCGGTAAACATCGATGCTGATCCCTAGAGGTCCCTTATCCATTCCGCATAGACATCTTCCCCGAAGCGCATCTCGCGCAATTTGCGGAAGCCTGCCGGGATATGGTTGGCGTCGACGGGCGATACAATGCCGCCCTCGCCGATCGCTTCCGGCCCCTGGAACAGCACGATGCGGTCGATCAGTCCTTCGGCGAGGAAGGCGCTGGCCACCTTGGCGCCGCCTTCGACCAGAACGCTGGCCATGCCGAGCGCGCCGAGATCCTCGAGCAGTTCCGGCAAGGCCACGCCGCCTTCATGGGTTTCGGTGCCGATGAAGCGCACACCGGCACGCTCCAGCACCGACCGCCGTAGCGGATCGGCCCCCAGGCTCGCGGCGACATAGAGCGGCACTCGGTCGGTGCCGGAGACCAGCTTCGAGGCTTCCGGCAGCCTGATCTGGCGGTCGAGCACGATGCGCGCCGGCGAGCGGTTCTCCAGCCCCGGCAGCCGCACGGTGAGCGCCGGATCATCCTCCAGCGCCGTGCCGATGCCGACCAGTATGCCATCGGCTTCGGCGCGCATCAGATAGACTTCGCGGCGGGCGATATCGCCGGTGATCGCGACCTGGCCGGCGCCGTGCCTGCCGATCTTGCCGTCGCTGGAAAGCGCAAGCTTCAGAATCACTTCCGGGCGCTTTTTCAGGGACCGAATCAAATAGCCGGCCATCTGCTCGGCGGCTTCCTCGGCCAGCACCTTTTCGACCACTTCGATGCCGGCGGCGCGCAGGATGGCATAGCCTTTGCCGGAGACGCGCGGATCGGGATCGCTGGCGGCGCCGACGACCCGCGCCACTCCGGCATTGACCAGCGCGTTGGCGCAAGGCGGGGTGCGGCCATGGTGGGCGCAGGGCTCCAGCGTGACATAGGCGGTGGCACCGCGGGCCAACTCGCCGGCTTGAGCCAGCGCCTCGGTCTCGGCATGCGGCCGGCCGCCAACAGCGGTGACGCCGGTGCCGACGATCATCGGCCCGGCGCCATCGTCGCGAACGATGATGGTGCCGACCGAAGGGTTGGTCGAGGTGCGGCCGGCATTTCGGCGCGAGAGTCTCAGCGCTGCCGCCATGAAACCGCGATCGAGAGCCTGCTGATCGGCCTTCCCTGACGTTTGGGTTGCCATGCTCAGCCGGCGTCCTCTTCGCTCTTCAGCTCGTCGCCCTTGAACTCGTCGCCTTTGAGCTCACCCAGCACATCGTGGAAATCCTTGGCCTCACGGAAATTGCGATAGACAGAGGCGAAGCGGACATAGGCGACGTCGTCGAGCGACTTCAGCGCTTCCATGACGAGCCGGCCGACCTCGCCCGAGGCGATTTCAGTCTCGCCGGAGCTTTCGAGCTGGCGCACGATGCCGGTGACGGCGCGGTCGATGCGCTCGGGATCGACATTGCGCTTGCGCACCGCGATCTCCACCGAACGCAAGAGCTTGTCGCGGTCGAACGGCACCTTTCTGCCGGACTTCTTGACCACCACGAGGTCGCGCAACTGGACGCGCTCGAAGGTGGTGAAACGGCCACCGCAATCGGGGCAAACGCGCCGCCGGCGGATCGCGGCGCCATCCTCGGCGGGGCGCGAATCCTTCACCTGCGTATCTTCGGACTGGCAATAGGGACAGCGCATGGAGAGCCTTCGGGTTGGCGATTCTGGCGGAACGATAGGCTTAGAGGTTTTTGCCGGGACGGCAAAGGTTCGGCAACGGCCGCTCGCGCCCTCAGAGATAGCGAGGCGGGAGGAAAATTGCCAGCCGCGCCAGATATGTCAGGGGGCGACGTCCTTGGTCGGGAAGCCGCAGGACGTTCCGAGGTTGCGGTAGGCCTTGGTGAAGCCATCCATCGGGATGCTGGCGACAGCCTGCTTGCCGAACGTCACATCGAGCGAGATGACCTGGCGCATGGCACGCAACAAAGCGAGACTGGTCTTGGCCTGGTTGTCGACGGTCCAGCTCGGGCGGCCGGCATCATTGGAATAGACGGTCGCGGAAACCTTGACGCCGGGGTCGCCAAAGGTCGCGGCGATCTTCTTGCCGGTCGGCAGCTCCTTGTTGGCGATCGTGAACATGATCGCCGGATAGGCATCGGGCGGCAGGGCGTCGCCAGTCGAGATCGAAAGCGTCAGCGTGCCGGCATTGCCGTTGCCGTCGACAAAGGCTGTCGAGGCCGCACACGTCTTGTGCGAATCCTGGCCGGTGTCGAGCTCATCGATGATGGTAGTCCACCTGCCAAAGGTGTTGGTGGCCGGGATATCCGTGCCCGGCTGCGTCTGCTCCTGGGCTATCGCGCCTGACGCGGTGAAAGCGGCAAGCGAGCCGATGAAGGCCAGAACGGCAGGACGGAATATGCGCATCGTCAGATCTCCAACAGGCCGCGCCGCCCGGACAGCAAGACGCGCAGAGCGCGGGATAAAAGACGAAGCGCCGCTGGTGGTCAACCGAGATAGGGATAGAGCGGGAAACGATCGGTCAGCGCCACGACCTTTGCCTTCACCGCCGCCTCGACCGCCGCATTGCCTTCGTCGGAATTGGCGACCTTCAGCCCGTCCAGCACTTCGGCGATCAGCTTGCCGATCTCGCGGAACTCGGCCTGGCCGAAGCCGCGCGTGGTGCCGGCCGGCGTGCCCAGACGCACGCCCGAGGTGACGAAAGGCTTTTCCGGATCGAACGGGATGCCGTTCTTGTTGCAGGTGATGTTGGCGCGGCCGAGCGCTGCCTCGGCGCGCTTGCCGGTGGCGTTCTTGGGCCTGAGATCGACGAGCATCAGATGGTTGTCGGTGCCGCCGGAGACGATGTCGAGGCCGGTTTCCTTGAGGCTCGACGCCAGCGCCTTCGCGTTGGCGGCGACACTCTCGGCATAGAGCTTGAAGCTCGGCTTCAGCGCCTCGCCGAAGGCGACCGCCTTGGCGGCGATGACATGCATCAGCGGGCCGCCCTGCAGGCCGGGGAAAACCGCCGAGTTCATCTTCTTGGCGATGTCCTCGTCATTGCACAGGATCATGCCGCCGCGCGGGCCTCGCAACGATTTGTGCGTGGTCGTGGTCACGACATGGGCGTGCGGCAGCGGTGACGGATGCACGCCGCCGGCAACCAGGCCGGCGATATGGGCCATGTCGACCATCAGATAGGCGCCGACCGCATCGGCGATCTCGCGAAAGCGCTTCCAGTCCCAGATGCGCGAATAGGCGGTGCCGCCGGCCAGGATCAGCTTCGGCTTGGTCTCATGCGCGGTCTTTTCGATCGCGTCCATGTCGAGCAGATGGTCGTCCTTGCGCACGCCGTAGGAAACGACCTTGAACCATTTGCCGCTCATGTTGACGGGCGAGCCGTGCGTCAGGTGGCCGCCGGAATTCAGGTCGAGGCCCATGAAGGTGTCGCCGGGCTGCAAGAGCGCCAGGAAGACCGCCTGGTTCATCTGGCTGCCGGAATTCGGCTGGACATTGGCGAAGTTGCAGCCGAACAGCTTTTTGGCGCGCTCGATGGCGAGTTCCTCGGCGACGTCGACGAACTGGCAGCCGCCATAATAGCGCTTGCCCGGATAACCCTCGGCGTATTTGTTGGTCATGATCGAGCCCTGCGCCTCGAGCACGGCGCGCGAAACGATGTTTTCCGAGGCGATCAGCTCGATCTCGTGACGCTGGCGGCCAAGCTCGTTGCGGATCGAGCCGAAGATCTCCGGATCGGCATCTTCCAGCGTGGTTTCGAAGAAGGATTCGAACTTGTTCGACGCTGCCGCTGCAGTTGCCATGGCCTGAAATCCTTCGGTTCGGGGCATTTATCTATGCATATCGTTGCCCCGAAACCGCTGCACGGTTCCGGGCGACATGCATTGCCGCGCCATTAACACAGTTGTTTTCGCCTCGCCACGTTTGCAGCGCGAAATTTGCTGGCCGGATTGCGCCAGAGCGGCCCTGAACCGCTATTTTCGCTCCTGCCGCCCCTGCAGCAAGGCTTCGGTGAGCGTGATCTCGGTAAACAGCGCCCGCGCCGTATGGTCGTTGATCGCGCCGCTGCTTAACATGTCGCGCACGGCGATGCGCTCGGCCTCGATGCCGGCAAGCCGCATTTCGAGCTCCAGCCGCCCGGCTTCGCGGGCCTCTGCCCGGGCGTCGTCGGCCTCGTCCGAAGTGGCGATGCGGCGCCGGTAGCCGGCGACGATGTTTTCGGCGGCGGCAAGCCTGGCGCCGGGCACCTCGCCCTGGTCGTCGTCGCTGGCGCCCGCCATGCTTTCGATGCGGGCGATGGCCGCCTTGGCGGCGCCGATGCGGGCGAGACGCTCCTCGATGGCGCTGCCATCCTCGCCCGCCTCGACGAGTCCGTGCGCTATCTTCGGCAGCGCCACGCTGGCGATGGCGAGCGAACAGATGATGACGCCGGCGGCCAGGAAGATCACCAGGTCGCGCGCCGGAAAAGACGAGCCGTCCGGCATGGCAACCGGCAGCGAGAGGATGCCGGCCAGCGTGATCGCGCCGCGCACGCCCGCCACCGAGCCGGCAAGCCGCACACGGATGCCAAACGGCTCGGCCTTGCGCTTTCCCCATTTTGCCTTGAGGCCTGCCGCGATATCGCCGACCCAGATCCAGAGGAAGCGCAGCGCGATCAGGCACAGCGTCAGCGCTATCACCGTCGCGACCGGCTGGATGATCGGGTAATGGCCGGTCAGTTCGGGCGGCACGCGGTGGATGATTTCGGGAAGCTGCATGCCGAGCACGATGAACAGCGCGCCATTGTAGACGAAGGACAAGGTCGTCCACAGCGAGATCGTCTGCATGCGCGCCGAGACGCCGAGGAAGCGGAAGACGCCGGAGCCGCCGGTCAAAAGCCCGGCGGTGACCGCCGCCAGAATGCCTGAGGCATGCAGATGTTCGGCGACGAGATAGGCAATGAAGGGCAGCAGGACCATGACCAGAACCTGCGCCTCGGCCGGAACGCCCCCGATGCGATTCAGAAGCTGCAGCAGCCTGGCGGCGATGAACAACGCGGCGATGCCGGCCAGGATGCCGATGGCGACGGCATAGACGAAGGACAGCGATGCATCGGCGAAGGAAAAGCTGCCGGTCACGGCGGCGGCGACGGCGAAGCGGAACATGACCAGGCCCGAGGCGTCGTTGAGCAGCGCCTCGCCTTCCAGAATATGCATCAGCCGCGCCGGCACCAGGCTTCTGTCGACGATCGAGGACACCGCCACGGCGTCGGTCGGGGACAGCACGGCGGCGAGCGCGAAGGCGACGACCAGCGGGATGCTCGGCACCAACCAGTGCAAGGCATAACCGAAGCCGACAATGGCAAAGAAGACCAGCCCGATGGCCAGATCGAGGATCGGTCCGCGCAGCGCGATCAGCTCGCGTTTGGGCGCTCCATAGGCATCGCCGAACAAAAGCGGCGGAATGAACACCAGCAGGAAGAGTTCGGGGTCGATCTCGACATGGATGCCTTTCACCGGCCAGGCGAGCGCGGCGCCGATGGCAATCTGCAGCACCGGCAGCGGCACCCGAACCAACCGCACCAGTGCGCCGGAAAGAGCGACGAAGACCAGCACGGCGAGGATGAAGATTGCGACCTGCATGGCGCGATTCCGGCTGTTTTGAGGACCATGCGCAATTGCCGTTAGTCCGTCCAGATGGGCCTGCGGCGCAACGTCCGGCAGTGTTCATGGCCTGCATGGCTGGCGGCCACCAGTCTTCTTCTGTTGGGATGTCGAACGGAAAAGGCCACCTTGCGGTGGCCTTTCCTGAAGGAGATCAGCAGCTTAGAGCGAAGAGGTGATCTGCAGTTCGCTGGCGCCATCGAGCGCGTAGACGTCGTCGCGGAACTGCACGACGCCCGGACCCGTCGACCAGGCCGACACATAGAGGAAGTGGACCGGAACCGGGTTGACGACCTGCACCGGCGTGTTCTCGCCGGTCTTGATGGTCGCCTCGAAATGCTGGCGGTCCCAGCCGGGTGTGTCGCGCAGGACCCATGTGACGAGGTCGCGCACGTTCTGGACACGCACGCAGCCCGAGGAATCGAAGCGCATCATCTTGCCGAACAGGCTTTGCTGCGGCGTATCGTGCATGTAGACGCCGTCGGGGCTGGGGAAGTTGATCTTCACCGAGGCCATGGCGTTGCCGGAACCCGGATCCTGGCGGAAGCGGTATTTTGCGGCATCATCCGTCGACCAGTCGACAGTCATCGGATCGACTTCGCTGCCATCAGGCGCAAACAGCCGGATGTGGCTGTCCTTGAGATAGTCGGGGTTCTTCCGCATCAGCGGAATGATGTCCTTGCGCACGATCGAGACCGGCGCGTTCCAGTAAGGATTGACGATGATCTCGTTGATCTTGGAATTGACCACCGGGGTCTGGCGGTCGATCTTGCCGACGATTGCGGTGTGGCGCAGCACGACGCGATCGTTCTCGACCGCCTCGATCTGTGCCGCCGGGATATCGACCAGCACATAACGGCTGCCCAGCGTGCCGGCCTTTTCGCGCAGGCGCTCCAGGTTGGTCTGCAGCTGACCGAGGCGGATCTGCGCCGAAACGTTCATCGCCGCATAAGTGTATTTGCCCATGGCGCCGTCGGCCGGCAGGCCATGGCGCGCCTGGAAGCGCTTGACCGCGGCGTCGACGTAGGAATCGAACGACGTCGAAATGCCGGCGCTCTGCGCCAGGTCGCCCGAAATCATCAGCCGCTTGCGCAGCGGCACCACGTCCGGATCGTCGACGCCAAGCTGCAGCTTCTTGGTCGCCGGCACCTCGCCCCAGCCGCCCTGGGCGACGATGTTCTGATACTGCGCCACCGCCTGTTCGGTGAAGGCGACCGTCTGCAGGCTGAAGATCGGCAGCGTCGAGGCGACCTTGCCGCCTTCCGAGGCGCGGGCGTCGAACTGGTCGTCCCAATTGCCGCGGGCCGAAGATTTCAGGATATCGTCGATGACATCCTGCGCGCTGGCGGCATTGGCAACCATGGCGACGGCTAGCGCGGAGGCTCCAGAAAGGAAAAAGCGGCGGCTGGTTCTCATGGACGTTCCAGACATTCTTGTCGTGTTTGGCTTGTAGCGTTTGGCTGTTGCAGCGTTCGGCTACGTGCTCGATGTTGGGCGATATCGCCCGCACTTTAAAGTTGGCACTGTTAACAATTAGCCAACCATGACCTGCGTCACCTGGCCGTCAAAAGCGGACGGCGATGCGACCTTACAGGCGCGCGAACAGCTTTCGCCGCCGCATACCCACACCCCTCGCTTCCACCGCGAATATGGCGGCAACGTGGCTTTGCGCCGAATTGGAAGCGCAGGCGGCTCGAAAAAGAAAAGGCCGGTGCTTTTCGGCACCGGCCTGTTGGCTGAGACTTGCCTCCGGCCGCGCTTCTTCCGGCGCAGCTGCTATTCAATGGCCCGCTGATTACATCCTGTAGGCAATCGTGTCGTTCCAGAAGCGGTCGAGGCGCTGCAGCGCGCGGTTCATCTGCTTGAACTCTTCGCTGTTGATGCCACCGACCTGTTCGATCGAGCCGACATGGCGCTCATAGAGACCGGCGACGACTTCCGCCACTTCATTGCCCTTCGGCGTCAGCGAAACGCGGACCGAACGGCGGTCGATGCGCGAGCGCTGGTGGTTGATGAAGCCGAGATCGACCAGCTTCTTCAGATTGTAGGAGACGTTCGAGCCGAGATAGTAGCCACGCGAGCGCAGCTCGCCGGCGGTCAGTTCGGAATTGCCGATATTGAACAGAAGCAGCGCCTGGATGGCATTGATGTCGGAACGGCCGTTGCGGTCGAACTCGTCCTTGATCACGTCAAGCAGACGGCGATGCAGACGCTCCACCAGCTGCAGCGATTCCATGTAAAGCGAACGGATAGCCTCGCGGCGATCGTCGGATACGTTGGCGGTCTTCGCCGCCGGACGCGAATTGATCATTGTCTTTGCCTCTCGTTTGTCGCCCTGGTGATTTTTTGTTTTTCACCTTGATTGCGACACTATCGAATACTCATAAAATTCGACTTAAACGCTAGGGCTAACAAGAGCTTACCGGTAATAGGTTTCGCAAGACGCTTAACGAACGGTCACCCGAGCAAGGATAATTAACCTAAAGATTTACCCAATGGCTGCGGGGCGGCGTTTCAGGCGCGCGCAGGGCGCTTGCGCATCCAGATGACGACGCGGAAGGCGATGTAGAGCAGCGCGACCGCGGCATGCGAGAAGACGATCAGCGGCCGGTGGCCGTAGAGATCGGGGAAGCCGGCATACATGATGGTCTCGGTGACAGCACAGATGAACCAGATCACCGGGCCCCACGACGCCAGCATCCACAGGCCGGCGGCGGCGAAGGGGAAGAACACGGCCAGCATCACCGCCACGACCTGCCAGTGCACCGGCATCAGGTCGAAGCGCCACAGCGGGCCGGGATAAAAACCGATCAGCCGGATCCAGTACAGGATGCCGAACAGCAGGCAATAGCCCGCTATGACGCGCAGGAACCAGGCGAAGATGATCTCGACGCCCGAGGGCTGCAGCACGATGCGCCGCGACGTGACCTCGCTCACAGTTCGAGCTCCCGTTCGAGCGGCGCGAAATAGGCGTCCACCGAAGCAGCGTCGACCTCGGCCAGGCTTGCCGGCCGCCACTGCGGCGTCGAACCCTTGTCGACGAGGACGGCGCGGATGCCTTCATAGAAGTCGTGCCCGGCCAGCATGCGGTTGAGGATGCGGAACTCCATCTTCATGCAGGCTTCCATCGACAGCGTCAGCCCGGCGCTGATCTGGCGCCACGCGACATTGAGGCTGGTCGGCGAGCGGGTGCGGATGGTGGCCAGCGTCTTGGCGGCAAACTCGTCGGCGCCTGCCGCCCGCTCCAGGCTCTCGAGGATTTCGGCGAGCGACGGTTGGGAAAAATGCCGGGCGATGGCTTCCAGCACCGGCTGGGCGGTTTCGCGCCGGGCCGGCACGAAGAAGCCGCGCAGCACCGATTCCGGATCGCCATTGGCGCAAAGCCGGTCGAGAAAGGCAGCCTGGTCGGCGGCCTTGATGGTGTGGGTGGCCAGGCCCGACCACAGCGCATCGCCATAGCGAATGCGGTTGCCGGTCAGCGCCAGATACATGCCGTAGCTGCCGCCAAGGTCGGGCAGCAGATGGCTGCCGCCCACGTCGGGGAAGAAACCGATGCCGACTTCGGGCATGGCGAACTGGGCGTTCTCGGTCAGCACGCGCTGCGAGCCGTGGAAAGAGATGCCGACGCCCCCGCCCATCACGATCCCGTCGATCAGCGCGACATAGGGCTTTTTGTAACTGTTGATGCGGGCGTTGAGCCGGTATTCGTCGGCGAAGAACTCGACCGGCGGCTTCCCGGCGCGGGCCTCGTAGACGTGCATGATGTCGCCGCCGGCGCAAAACGCTCTGCCCTCGGCCTTGACGACGACGACATCGACGCCGGTATCGCGTTCAAAAGCGTCGAGCGCCTTGTCCAGCGCCTTGATCATGCGATGTGTCAGCGCATTGAGCGCCTGCGGCCGCGTCAGCGTGACGACGCCTGCCTTGCCCAACCGTTCGAAGCGGATCTCGTCGCCGCCGCCAAAGTCCATCGTCAGAGAATCCCTCCCCGCGCCTGCGGGACTGAAGTGCTAAAGGTGGCGCATGGGTGCGTCAACCGGCGGGCGCGGTTTGGATTTTCGCAATGCAACGCGACCGTGCTTTGCCCCGGGCAGAAATGCGCGCAGAATTGCCGGCGAAACAGCCTTTCTTCTGATGCAGGGACAAACGCATGACGCTTGAAACCGCAGCGCCGAGCCATGGCTGGGAGATGCCGAAAAAGTTCGACCCGGATGATGTTCTCAGCCGCCCGCTGATGGCCAATCTGGCGACCGTGACCGCTGACGGCGCGCCGCGCAACGCGCCGATGTGGTTCATCTGGGAGGACGCTGCGATCTGGCTGCTCGGCTCGACCGGGGCAAGTGCTGTCAAACACCTCGAACGTGACCCGCTGCGCCGTGGAGATCGTCCATTTCGACAGTGAGGCCGGCATCCTGCTGCATCTCGGCCTGCGCGGCGTCGCCACCATCGAAGCGATGGCGCCGAACCGCTTCAAACGGCTGCTGCACAAATATCTCGGCCCGGAGGCGACCTGGAACCGCTGGTTCATCGACAATGTGGCCGACATCGACCATCCGGACGGGCGCCTGATCCGGCTCGCCCCGGAGAGCATCTTCACCAACAATGTGTCGTTCTTCAAAACCGGCCCCGAGCTGGCGTGGCCGCCGAAGCCGTAAGCAGCGCGTTATCGACTGGCACAATCGTGTCGCATTGGTCAGCGGCAAGGCCTCGTGGTAAAAGCCGCCCCGACCCGGAGTTTTTGCGATGAACAAATTCACCCCCGCGACGAGCAACAAATTCGCACCGGCAAAGCCCGCCGGTGCGCGCAGCGTCGACGAGATCACCGGCAGCCGCCGCTTGCGGCGCATGCGCAAGGCCGACTGGTCGCGCCGCCTGGTGCAGGAAAACCGGCTTACGGTGAACGATCTGATCTGGCCGATCTTCGTGATCGACGGCAAGAACACGCGCGAGCCGATCGCCGCCATGCCCGGCGTCTTCCGCCTGTCGCTGGACCTCGCCGTCAAGGAGGCCGAGCGGGCCGCTAAGCTCGGCATTCCGGCGATCGCCACCTTCCCCAATGTTGAACTCAGCCTGCGCGACCAGACGGGATCGCACATCCTCGACCCGGAAAACATCATCAACCGCGCCACCCGCGCCATCAAGGACGCGGTGCCGGAGATCGGCATCATCACCGATGCGGCGCTCGACCCGTTCACCTCGCACGGCCATGACGGCATCTTGCGCGACGGCATCATCGTCAATGACGAGACGGTGGAACAGGTGACCGCCGCGGCCGTCATCCAGGCGGCGGCCGGCGCCGACATCATCGCGCCGTCCGACATGATGGACGGCCGCATCGGCGCCATCCGCGACGCGCTCGACGCCAATGGTTTTCAGGATGTGGCGATCATGTCCTATGCGACGAAATTCGCCTCCGCCTTCTACGGCCCCTACCGCGAGGCGGTCGGCACCGCCGGCCTGCTCAAGGGTGACAAGAAGACCTACTATCTCGACCACGCCAATTCCGACGAAGCGGTGCGCGAGGCCGAGCAGGACATCGCCGAGGGCGCCGACATGCTGATGGTCAAGCCCGGTCTGCCCTATCTCGACATCATCCGGCGGTTGAAGGATGAGTTCCAGATGCCGACCTTCGCCTACCAGGTTTCGGGCGAATATTCGATGATCAAGGCGGCGGCTGCCAATGGCTGGATCGACGGCGAGAAAGCGATGCTGGAATCGCTGCTCGCCTTCAAGCGCGCCGGCTGCGACGGCATCCTGACTTACTTCGCGCCGGAAGTGGCGCAGATGCTGAAGGGATAAATTTCACTCCAGCACATAACTCTCTTTGACATTTCTTGTTTCGAAATCCAGCCGACCGCTCCCGTAAACCGACATGTCTTGGAACAAGTCGGGATTCTTGATGCCTGCTTCAACACAGGCTTCTCTCAATTTGGGGGTGCAAATGACAATGCCCATGTTCTTCTGTTTGAAGATATGCGCATCGCCAACAATCTCCTCCTTGAAATAGAAGCAGGCGCCTCCGGCGCGGTCGTAGTGGACGCCTCCATTCTCGCCGATCAAAAGCCTAAACTTCGACGATTCGAGATCCACGGCATCAATCTTGCGAACGATGTCGCAAAGGTAGTGCTTTGGTTCGATCGGCTTTCCGCTCAAATAGAATACGTCGCAGTCGTTAAACACGACCCCATCGGGGTCGACTGACTGCAGAACGTCCTTCAGGCGCTCGGATACAAGCCAGTAACAATGAAAATCTTCTAAGTCTTTTGGTGGCCTGCAATAGTCTGTCGCTTCAGGCCGTAGCCTGGGCGTCTCCGGGTACTCAGGAAAGCCGTATCCCCCAAACTCCGTCGGCCCGAGCAGTATGCGGGATGGCGGCACCAAAGCTTGGGCGTTTTCCAGCTGAAGACAATGGGACCCGCCGCGATATGTCGGTCCGATCTGGAAGAATTTTCCATGTTTCTTGAATTTCGCCTCTTTGCGGAAAACCCGCTCTGGGACTTGAGCTGGCCTATTCTGCGGGCGGTTCCGGTTGGCAAACAGTTTTGCAATGAGTGAAATAATGGTCACGTGCGCGCCTGCTCAGTTTACCGACTTTCGAGTTCAAGACTAAATCGCGTGAGAGTACCCGTCCACCTGCTTCGCGCCCGAAGTGGCGCAAATGCTGAAGGGTTAGCCGGAACCCTGATACACCGGGTTCCGGCTTTTCCTCACGCCTTCGGCAAATAAGGGATCGTTCCAGCGAGATCGGTATCGTCGATCAGTTGGAAGCGGCTGTCGCTGCCCTTCCGGCGCTCCGCCACAAACGGAGCGTATTGCGGATCGTTGGTGAAGGCTTCGGCTGCCTTTGCCGACGGAAACGCCATGATGGCGATCAGGCTGGTGTCGAGCGGCTTGCCCTCCAGCGTCTTCACATTGCCGCTGCGGGCGAGATACTTGCCGCCATGCTTGTGGACGAGGTCATGCACCGAAGCGGCATAGGCCGGCACCCATTTGTCGTCCTTCACCTTGATGTCTGCGATCACGTAAGCGGTCATTGTCCAACTCCTCATGGATCGGCACCGGACTGCCCGGTGACGTGACCGCTGCCTCGCATGGCGGCGCCGGACCGCTCCAGTCACAGAACTGTACCGGGGGTGCCAGTACAGCTTCTGTACTGGCTGAACTCAGGTTTTCTGAATAAGGTCCGGCAACATCTTTTGGAGCTCACCACATGACACAAGCCGGTTACAAGCAATTCTGCCCGCTCTCCATGGCCGCCGAGCTGCTCTGCACACGCTGGACCATGGTGCTGCTGCGCGAACTGGTGGCGGGATCGACCCGCTTCAACGATTTGCGCCGCGGCGTGCCGAAAATGTCGCCAACCCTTCTGTCGCAACGGCTCAAGGACCTCGAGGCCGGCGGCATCGTCGAGCGGACCGAGATCGCGACCGAGAAGGGCGTGTTCGAATACCGGCTGACCGAGGCGGGCCGGGATTTGCGCCCGGTTGTCGAGGCGATGGGGTTTTGGGGCCAGAAATGGGTCGAGGCCAGGCTGTCGCTCAAAAACCTCGATCCGTCGCTGCTGATGTGGGACATGCGGCGCAATCTGAACCCCAGTCCGCTGCCGGACGGGCGCACCGTGATACAATTCCTGTACCATGACCTGCCGGCGTCAAAACGATCGTGGTGGCTGATCGTCGAAAAGCAGGGCGAGGTCGATCTTTGCTGGTACGATCCGGGCTTCGACGTCGATCTCTACGTCTCGACCGATCTGTGCACCATGACCTCGATCTGGATGGGGCTGACGACAGTTCACAAGGAACGCGACAAGATCAGCCTGACCGGCGATCTCGACGTCGCCGGCAAGATGCAGATCTGGCTTGGGCTCAGCCCGTTTGCGGTGATGCCGAAGCGCGTGGCGGCTTGAGGTCCCTGCGCATTCCACAGATCGGCTTGCCTCTAAAAATACTAGTTGCAAAATGATCAGTTTGAATACTGATTGCAAATCACAACTGGTCACCGAAAGGGAGTCTCCATGTCCAAACTTCGCGTCAATGCCTTCACCTTGTCGCTCGACGGTTTCGGCGCCGGTCCTGACCAGGACCTGCAAAATCCGCTCGGCGTTGGTGGCGAATATCTGCACAAATGGATGACCGGCACCCGCACCTTCCATGAGATGGTCGGCAAGGATGGCGGCACCACCGATGTGGACGACCGGTTCACTGTCCGCAGCTTCGACAATGTCGGGGCCTGGATCCTCGGCCGCAACATGTTCGGCCCGATCCGTGGCGAATGGCCAGACGAGAGCTGGAAAGGCTGGTGGGGCGACAACCCGCCCTATCACGTGCCGACCTTCGTGCTGACCCACTACAAGCGCGACCCCATTGTGATGGAAGGCGGCACCGTTTTCCACTTCGTTGCCGGCGGCATCCACGCCGCGCTCGAACAAGCAAAGGCCGCGGCCGGCGGCAAGGATGTCCGCGTCGGCGGCGGCGTTTCCACCATCCGGCAATATCTGCAAGAGAAGCTCATCGACGAGTTGCATCTGGCGGTGTCGCCGGTGTTGCTCGGGAGGGGCGAGAGCCTGTTTGCCGGGCTGGATATGCTGAAGCTGGGTTACCAGTGCACCGAGCAGGTGGCGACAGCGCTCGCCACGCATGTGACGATCAAGCGGGTGTAGTGGCGAAGTGATAGGCGCAGGCTTCTTTCTCCCCGTTCTACGGGGAGAAATGCCCGGCAGGCAATGAGGGGCAGCGCTGCTTTTGGAGGTTAGCAGCGTCCGACGGCTGTGAATTCGTCGATGCCGGCGCTGCCCCTCATCCGCCCTTCGGGCACCTTCTCCCCGTGAAACGGGGAGAAGGAAAAGTGCTCAATACTTCTCCGGCACGTAAAGCTCGCGCGGCAGGACCTGGCGCTCGTACTCCGGGTTGAACACCCGCTCGGGCAGCGTGATTTCTTCGTGCGGCACGTCCTCATAGGGCAGCTGTTTGAGGAGATGGTCGATGCAGTTCAGCCGCGCCCGCTTCTTGTCGTTGCCTTCGACGATGTACCACGGTGCCTCTGGGATGTTGGTGCGGGCAAACGTCTCTTCCTTGGCCTTGGTGTACTGCTCCCAGCGCACGCGCGACTGCAGGTCCATCGGCGACAGCTTCCACTGCTTCATCGGGTCGTGGATGCGCATCATGAAGCGCATCTGCTGTTCCTCGTCGGTGATCGAGAACCAGTATTTGACCAGCGTGACGCCGGAGCGGACCAGCATGCGCTCGAACTCCGGCACGTCGCGGAAGAACTCTTCGACCTGATCGGGTTCGGCAAAGCCCATCACCCGCTCGACGCCGGAGCGGTTGTACCAGGAGCGGTCGAACAGCACGATCTCGCCGCCGGCCGGCAGATGCGGCACGTAGCGCTGGAAATACCACTGCGATTTTTCGCGCTCGGTCGGCGCCGGCAGCGCCACGACGCGGCAGATGCGCGGGTTGACTTGATGACGCCGCCCTTGCCGGCGGAATCGCGTCCTTCGAAAACCACCACCAGCTTCTTCTTGTGGTAGGCGACCCAGGACTGCAGCTTGATCAGTTCCGACTGCAAGCCGATCAGGTCGCGGAAATACTGCATGCGGTCGATCGACGGCGGATGCGCGTTCTTGTAGATCTTGGAGATCTCCAGCGACAGCGCCGGCTCCGACATTTCAAGCTCATAGTCCTCGTCGAGCATGTCGGCGAGTTCGGCTTCCAGCCAATCCCTGGCCGGAGAATTCTGCTTCAACTCGGTCATTTCCACTGCTCCGCTTGCCGGCTGGCATGAAACCCTGAGCCGACTCGATATAGGCCGCCAATGACGGTTTTATTGCAAGCCGCCGGCCAGCCGGTCATCACTGCAAACCAGCGAGCATTGCCGATCCATCGCCCTGGGATGGCGACAAGCCGCTCAAATTGTCCTACAATTGGCGGACCCCTTCGGGCTTCCCCGCCCTTTCCTGCTAAAACCGCCTCCCCACCAAAACTACGAGGATCTGACATGGAATACCGCACGCTTGGCCGTTCCGGCTTGAAAGTTTCGGCGCTGACCTTGGGAACCATGACCTTCGGCGGCAGCGGGCCGTTCGCCGCCGTCGGCAATTCCGATCTCGCGGAGGCCTCGCGCATCATCGACACTTGCATCGATGCCGGCATCAATCTCATCGACACCGCCAATGTCTATTCCAACGGTCTGTCGGAAGAGATCATCGGCGAGGCGCTCGGCGGCAAGCGCAAGAACGACGTGCTGATCGCCTCCAAGGCGCGCATGCGGATCGGCAAGGGCCCCAATGACGAAGGCCTGTCGCGCCATCATCTGATCCGCGAATGCGAGAAGAGCCTGAAGCGCCTCAGGACCGATGTCATCGACATCTATTTCCTGCACGAATGGGACGGCGCGACGCCGCTCGAGGAAACCATCTCCGCGCTCGACACGCTGGTTGCCCAGGGCAAAATCCGCTATGTCGGCTGCTCCAACTATTCCGGCTGGCAGGTCATGAAGGCGCTCGGCATCAGCGACAGCCAGCACCAGCCGCGTTTCGTCACCCAGCAGATCCACTACACGCTGGAAGCACGCGAGGCCGAGTATGAGCTCTTGCCGATTTCGGTCGACCAGGGCCTTGGCGTGCTGGTGTGGAGCCCGCTCGCCGGCGGCCTGCTGTCGGGCAAATACCGCCGCGACAGTCCGACGGCGCGCCAGATCGGCGGCTGGTCGGAACCGCCGATCCGCGACGAGGGCCGGCTGTGGCGGATCGTCGACGTGCTGGTCGACATCGGCGCCACTCGCGGCGTCTCGGCGGCCCAGGTGGCGCTGGCCTGGCTGCTTGGCCGGCCGGCCGTCAGTTCGCTGGTGATTGGCGCACGCAACGAGGCCCAGTTGAAAGACAATCTCGCCGCGGCAAGCCTGACGCTGTCCTTTGATGAACGCCAGCGTCTCGATGCCGTCAGCCGGCCGCCGGTGCTCTATCCCTACTGGCACCAGCAGTTTACGGCGAAGGACCGCTTCGGCCCGGCCGATCTGGTTATGGACCGCAGCGTCATCTGACTTAAGGGCGCCGGAAGCCGCTAGCCCGCGATAAACCGCCAGACCTGCGGATCGGGCTCGATCTGGCCGCTGAGCACGAAATATTTGTAGAGCACGAGCAGGCAGATCGCCTGCTCGGCCCGCTCGTCGGCGAATTTGCGGCAATAGGCGTTGGCCGCCGCAACGATGCGCTGGGCCTCGGCCGGATGCTGCTCGAGATGATGCACCCGCTCGGCCAGATCGCTGAAGTCGGGCGCCAGCGGCACATAATGGACATCGGGCTCGAGCTGCCCCTCGGCGAACCAGGTCTCGTAAGTCGGCGGCGGCATCAGGCAGAGCGAGTTCGAGCTCATGATCCATTTCAGATTGGTCGCGACATCATTGCCTTCGAGCGAGATGATGTAGCGGTAGCGGCGCTGCTGATCGATGCTGAGATAGGGCTTGCGGTATTCCGCAGGTGCTGTCGCCCTCGGCGTGCCGACATCGCAGAACGGCAGATTGCGGGCTGCATCCAGCAACAAGGTGCGGATCGGATTGTTGAGTTCGCCGCGCCAAACGACGAGCGGATGCTTGTCGGCGAAGGCGACATCGTCGGCCGGCATGTAGAAATGACGGAACTTGTTCAGCTTGAACAGGACGCCGTTGCCGTTGTCGCCGGCTATCGGCCGGTCCTTGACGATCGACGGCATCTTCGGCACTTCGATGACGTCGCCGAATTCCAGGTCGATGCGCAGATCTGGGTCGAAATAACGGGTGAACTCCTTCAGATCGTAATAGTACATGCTGCGGTCCGACGGCAGCCGGCTGACCGGCACGGCCTCGGGGCTGGGGCTAAAAGGCTCCCGCAGCGTGTTGTAGTAATTGAGCCGCTGGCGGACCGATGCGTCGGAAAGCCTGGCCTGATCGAGCAGCCGGCCGAGCCGGCGCCGGAAAAGAACCGGCGGCGCGATGTCGCGCATGGCGTTGCGCGCATAGTAGATCAGCTTCTGTGCGTTTCTTTGAAGCGTGGCCATCGGTCGTTTTGATTCGAAATCGGTCGGCGGCGGCTCCAGCAACTGTCCCGCAGCCTTTTCTAAACCATTGTGTTCGCCATCACGCAAGTCCAGAACCGCTGGCATCTGCCCTCGCGGCGCTGTTGTGTTTGCCGGCCAATGCTTCTAGGCAGGATCAGGCACAGCGAAAGGAAACGATATGGCTCGACCACCGAATTACGGTCAGGAACGCAAAGAGCGCGACCGGCAGAAGGCCGCCAAGAAGGCGGAGAAGCTCGCCGCCAAGGTCGCGGCCAAGGAGCGCGCCGAGCCTGAGAACGAGGCAAGTTCGAAAACCGACACCGAAACAGAAAAATAGGCAAGACAGGATCACCGGCCCACGAAACGGGCCGGATCCTGGCAAAATGCCGGTCTGATCAGGCCGATGTGATCAGGCCGGGGCCTTGTCGCTGACGAAGACGTTGACCTCGCGCGCGGCGGCGATGAAGGCGCGTCTTGCGATCATCGCCGGCTTGTCGCCGGCCAGCGCGTCATGGCAGGCCTGCAGCGCTTCGCGGTGCTTGGGGCTGCGCTTGCCGGGCCAGCTGTTGAGCAGGTAATCGGAAGCCTCGCGCACCGTACGCAAGAGCTGAGTGCTTCCCTCCGTGCCCGACTTAACGGTCACGGGTGTTTCAAATCGGTTGTTTTCCATGGGCGCCTCTTACGCCATCGGCGTCCGCGAAGCGAGGCCGAAAGCGGATCGCGACGGCGTTCTTTCGTTTTCGTGACCAGTATCAAGCGGCGACGACGGCAAAACCCCTGGCGCGCAGGCCGCGCCGGTCATTGTGCAACGACGTCACCAGGCGAGCGCGGCTGCCGGCGATATGGGCGGAAAGTCGCGCCGCCGCCGCATCGGCATCGCCGGCCCGCACCGCCGCCAGAATGGCGTGATGCTCGCTCCAGGCGCGGCCAAGGGCCGCCTCGTCGCGCACCTCCAGCCAGCGCGCCCGCGACAGCCGCGTCATGGCATCGCGCACGGCCCGAAACAGGAACTCGTTGCCGGAGAGCCGCGCCAGTTCGATATGGAAATCCATGCCGACGCGGTGCCATTCCTCGCGCGGCGTGGCAGTGTCGCAGGAGTCCAGCATCGCCTCGATGACATCGGCTGCGCTCCTGTCGGCCAGCGCCGAAGTCAGCCTGACCGCCGCGACCTCGACCGCTTCGCGGTACACCGCGATCTGTTCCAGTTCGGCAAGGTTGATCGGCGACACGGTCCAGCCGCGCCCGTCACGGCAGATCAGCCCTTCCGTCTCCAGCCGCAGCAGGGCTGCCCTGACCGGCGTGCGCGAGGCGCCGAAGCGGCTCTCGATCCAGCGCTCCGTCAGCCGCTCGCCAGGACCGACCTCGAGGCCAAGGATCATCTCGCGAAGCGCTTTTTCGACGATCTGCATCTGCGACATAGTTGCTTCCATTGCTGGCGATCGGCCTTGCCCGTTGGTCTTGCCGATCACATTGAGAGCGCCTGATTGACAGCAGCCGGGCTTTGCGTCCATGAGGTACCAAGTTGGTATCCCAAAATGGTATCCGCAGCAAGCGGACAGGACAGGACATGCCGCAGGACAGTGCAGCGCAGGCCGCCGAAGCGCCTTCCACCTACAACATTCATTGGCGGCGCAACCTGCTCGTGTGCTTTGCCGGATCGTTCAGCACGCTTGTGGCGATGACGCTGTTGCTGCCGTTCCTGCCGCTCTATGTCGAACAGCTGGGCGCCCTGGGCCACGCGGCGATCGTGCAATGGTCCGGCATCGCCTTCGGCGCCACCTTCCTTGCCGCGGCCCTTGTCGCACCGCTGTGGGGGCGGCTCGGCGACCGCTACGGCCGCAAGGTGATGCTGGTGCGCGCCAGTTTCGGCATGGCGATCTGCATGTCGCTGACCGGCATGGTGCAGACCGTCTGGCAATTGGTGCTTTTGCGCCTGTTGATCGGCTTTGCCGGCGGTTATTCCTCAGGCTCGACGATCCTTGTCGCCATGCAGACGCCGAAGGAGCGCTCCGGCTGGGCGCTTGGCGTGCTGTCGGCCGGCATCACCGCAGGCTCCCTGGTCGGCCCGTTGCTTGGCGGCGCGCTGCCGCCATTGATCGGTATTCGCGCCACCTTCCTCATCGCGGGCGGCGTCATTTTCCTGGCGGCGCTGGCGACGACGTTCCTGATAAAGGAGATGCCTCGCCCGCCAGTACAGGCAAAACGCGAGGAGAAACCAAAGGGAAGTTGGGCGCAGATCCCCGACAAACGCCCTGTCGTGGCCATGCTGGCGACCGGCATGCTGTTCACCTTCGCCAACATGTCGATCGAGCCGATCATCACCGTTTACGTCCAGCAACTGGTCGCGGAGGCAAGCCGGGTGACCCTGGTCTCAGGTGTCGTCATGTCGGCGGCGGCGCTGGGCGCCATCCTGTCGGCGTCACGGCTGGGCAAACTCGCCGACCGCATCGGCCACTGGAACGTCATCGTCGCATCGCTGGCCGTCTCGGCGCTGCTGTTGATACCGCAGGCCTTCGTCACCGAGAGCTGGCAGTTGGTCGGGCTGCGGTTCCTTATGGGTCTGGTGCTGGGCGGGCTGTTGCCCTGCATCACCAGCGTCATCCGCCACAATGTTCCCGATGGGGTCGGCGGCAATGTGCTGGGCCTGGCAATCTCGGCGCAATATGTCGGCCAGGTTGCGGGGCCGCTGCTGGGCGGCTTCGTCGGCGGCCATTTCGGCATGCGCGCGGTGTTTCTCGGCACGTCGTTGCTGATGGCGGGCGGTGCCGCGTATAATTGGCTGGCCCAGGCGCGCCGCACGCGCGACATGCTGGCGATATCGGAAAAATCCTGACAGACAGGTCGCGCCGCCTATCGTCAATCACGGAGCCCGAGACATGAGCATCGCCGAGTCAGCACCAGCAAACAGCGCGCGCATCCTCGTTTTCGCCGGCGGCATTGCCGGCGCGGCGGGCGTGGCGCTGTCGGCGGCATCAGCGCATCTCGGCGGCGCCTTCGTCGGCACGGCCGCATCCTTCCTGCTCATGCATGCGCCGGTGTTTTTGGCCGTCGGCCTCGCCGGCGCAAACCGGATCTTGCGGATCGGCAGCCTGGTGCTGCTCGTCGGGCTTGTTCTGTTCTGCGGCGATCTGCTGGCACGGGATTTCGTGGGATCGCGGCTGTTCCCGATGTCGGCGCCGATCGGCGGCACCTTGCTCATCGCGGGCTGGCTGGTGATCGCGGCCTCGGCGCTCGTGCGGCAACGGTCCTGACGAGCCAAGAACCCTGTCCCATCAGATATCACACGAGGCTTAATCCTGCCGGTTTTGCGGCAGCAGGTCGCGGTTGCGCTTGGCAGACTTGGTCGGCCGCCGCCTTTCCGGCTGCTCCGTGGCAGGCGAGATACCCCAGTAATTGCGATAAATGTCTTCGAACAGATGCTTCACGGGATGCATGTTCGTCTCCTCTTCAAGAACTTGAATCGATCCAATCAGCTGGCACGAAAATGCCGGGGCCGATCAGCTGCGCTTGCGTTTCACAAGGTATTGCAGGTCACGCCTCCACGGCCCGACCTTGTCGCGGCGCCTGCGGGTGGCGGCGTCGGAGACTATGCCCCAATCATTGCCGTAGATGTCTTCGAACAGATAATTCACGGGATGCACGGCACCCTCCTCTTGAATCGATCCAAGTTATACTTGGTGAATCCCTTGGATCGATTCAAATATAGACCCTCTCCGCCGTCCGATCAAGGGAAAATTTGAACCGATCCAACGAAAGTGCTAAACAGGCTCCGGTTCAGGAGACGAAAATGACGGCATTGACCTCCGGCAAGACGAGACCAGTGCGGCTTGCCGACATCGCCAAGGCGGCCGGGGTCTCGCACGGTACCGCGTCCAACGTGTTCGCTCGCCCGGAGATCGTGCGCGAAGAGGTCCGCGAGCGGGTCAAGGCGGCGGCGGAAGCGATGGGCTATGCCGGCCCGGATCCCAAGGGCCGGCTGCTGCGCGCCGGCAAGGCCAACGCCATCGGCGTGGCAACGGCAGAACCATTGTCCTATTTCTTCGACGATCCCTTTGCCCGCGTCATGATGGCCAGCATTTCGCAGGCCTGCGACGCCACCGGCGCCGGAATTTCGCTGGTCTCGGCCGCCAACAGCGAGCAGCTCGCCTGGAACATCCAGAGCGCCCTAGTCGACGGCTTCATCGTGTTCTGCATCGAGGGTGGGTCGCGGCTGGTCGAACTGGCGCGCGAACGCAAACTGCCTTTCGTGGCGCTTGATCTCGATTCGGAAAATGAGGCGGTCGCTGCGATCGGCGTCGACAACGTCGCCGGCGCAGGTCTGGCGGCGCGCCATCTGGCCGAGTTCGGCCATCGCAGCTTTGCCGTACTCGCCCTGGAATCTGCCGACGCTGGCTTTGGTCCCGTCACGCAGGAGCAAGTCGAGACGACATCCCTCTACTCGGGCACACGCGACCGTCTGCGTGGCTATTTCGGCGAGCTCTCCCGCTTCGGCATCGACGTCTCGCAAGTGCCAATCTACGAAACCCTCAATGACGAGGCGAGCGTGCGGGCCGGCCTCGATCATATTTTCGCGCTGCCGCAGACGCCGACGGCAATCCTGGCCATGTCGGACAAGATCGCGCTGCATGCGCTCGACTGGCTGCGCGAGCGTAACATTGCCGTGCCGGGCGATGTGTCAATCGTCGGCTTCGACGGCGTGCCGGAAGGCGCCGACTCCGAGCCGCCACTAACCACTGTCGCCCAGCCGATCGCCGAGATGGGCCGGCTGGCCGTCAAGGCGATCCTCGAAAATGACGGCTCGCAGCACCGGCAATTGCTGCCGGTTGATCTTGTGGTGCGGGGGTCGTCCGGCCCCTCGCCTGCTAGCTAGGCGGCTGATGTGGGATCATCGGCTTAGCCTTGGCATCGCGGGCATGCCGAAGGTCTGGTGAACGGCTGGCGCTTCTTTGCGAACCGGCTTTTTGCCCAAGCCGATGCCGGACAGCCACTCAAGATAGAAGGCGAGCGCGAATTGCATGGCGATGCCGGCCGAAATCAGCAAGACGTCATAGGCAAAGCCGCCCGGATTGATCAGCTTCATCACCTGCGCCGCCATGGCGATCAGCGTGCCGGCGAGGAACACCGGCAAGGAGCGCTTGCCGAGCAGTGCTAGCGGATGATCCGGGCTAAGACGGAACAGGTTCGAGAAAGCCGGCAGGGCGACGATCAGATAGCTCACCGCCAATATGTGCAGGAGCCGCGGCAGCGACAGGAACGTCTTGTCGAAGCCGCCGATCACCACGGGCAGGTTAAACCACGTTATCTCGCCCCAGAGCGGGCTGTGCACCCAGACCGCCGCTGCCGCGACATAGGTCGCCGCGGCGCCCACCAGCCAACGATTGACGGGAATTGTGCCGCCGCGCCTGACATGCAGCATGCCGGCAAGGCCGATGTTGAACAGGAATTGCCAGGACAGCGGGTTGAGGAACCAGAAGCCGGGCTCGGGATAGTTCGGCGGCGCGATCTGCCAGAGGCCGGCGGCAAGCCACAGCGCGCCGGAAAAGACCAGCGCCGGCAGCGGCCGGTAGCTGACGAAGAGCAGGAAAAGCGGCGCCATCAACAGCAGCGCCGCATAGACCGGCAGGATGTTGTTGTAGCCAAGCTGGTGGCCGAGCGTGACAATGCCGATCATGACCTCCGGCGTGTTCTTCATCAGCGGCTCGATGTTGATCAGCTTGAGCAGTTCCGGCCGCCGGCCGTACACCGCCGCGGCGCAGAACAACGCCATCACAACCATGGTGGTGACGATGTGGGCACTGTAAAGCACGCCGGCCCGGCGCCACATCTTCAACATCGCCAGCAGCCGGCCGCCCGGCTGGAACTTGTTGCCATATGCGAGTGCGACCGACATGCCGGAAATCAGCACGAAGGCTTCCGCCGCGTCCGAGAATCCGAAATTCTTGTAGGTCAGCGTTTCGAAGACGGTGCCCGGCACGTGGTCGATATAGATGGTCAGGAGTGCGAGCGCACGGAACACGTCAATGCGCGTGTCGCGATCGGGGATACGCGGAGCGCGATCGGCGATACGCGGGGCGCGATCGGGCGGGACTGGCAGGGTCATCGACAAAAGGCCTCAAAGGAGAGCAAGGATGCTCGCGTTGTTCATGCCGGGATGCGACCATCGGCGCACACCGCTTCGATTCCTCCCGCAGGGAGCATATCGGCGCAGAAACGGTCTGAAATGAGCCTGTTGCAATCACATTTGGCGGAGCGTGAAAATATTCCGTTTTGAAGCTGGCAAAGGACCAATGTCTCCGTGAAAACAACGAGATATGAGCGTGCATCGATATAGCGACGAGAACGCCTTTCTGCATCAGGATCTGGCCTTTCCCTACCGCCTCCTCAAGCCGGAGAATGCCGGCGGCGAGAGCCTGTTTTTACTGCACGGATCGGGTGTCGACGAAACGACGATGGTCCCGATTGCGAGGCAGATCGCCCCTAACGCCACGCTGGTCGCGGTGCGTGGCCGCATCCGCCAAGAAGACGGCTTCCGCTGGTTCGAGCGGATCACGCCGACCAGTTTCGAACAGGCGAGCATCCGTGCCGAAACATCGTACTTTGCCGCCTTCGCAAGCGAGGCCGCAAAGCGCCACGGGCTCGACCTCGCCCGGGCGACTTTCCTCGGCTATTCCAACGGCGCCAATCTGGTTTCCAGCCTGATGCTGCTCAACTCCGGCCTCGTCCGAAAAGCGGCGTTGCTGAGAGCAATGCCCGTGCTTGACGATGCGCCGGCAACCGATCTGACAGGAAGGCGCGTCCTGATTGTCGCTGGTGCCGCGGACGAGACCTACGGGCCGTTTGCGCCGCCACTGGTGAGGCTGCTCAACAAACATGGCGCCGAGGTCGATGCGCGCATCGTGCCTTCAGGTCACGAAATCGGCGACCCGGATGCCGCCATCGTCCGGCAATGGCTGGCGGGACCAGCATTGGTCGCACGCCAGGCAGGCTAAGAGACCTTGGTAGACCGCATCGGCGCCCGGCGGAACGGCTGAGCAGATGCTCGTCGCCTAGCCCTGTCCCATCCGGTTCCAGGCATCGAGCCCGGCGATCTTGTAGGCTTCGGCCAGCGTCGGATAGTTGAAGGTGTTGTTGACGAAGAAATCAACCGTGCCGCCGAGGTTGATCACCGCCTGGCCGATATGGATCAGTTCGGTGGCGCCTTCACCGACGATGTGGGCGCCGAGCAGGCGGCGCGTTTCGACCGAGAACAGCAGTTTCAGAAAGCCGGAGTTGACGCCCATTATGTGGCCGCGCGAGGTTTCGCGGAACCGCGCCAGACCGACTTCATAAGCAGCGCCGCTCTCGCGCACCTGCTCCTCCGACTGACCAACGGTGGAGATTTCCGGCACGGCGTAGATGCCATAGGGGAAGGTTTCCGGCGGCGGTGGCAGTTGCACGCCGAAGGCGTGGCAGGCGGCCACCCTGCCCTGCTCCATCGATGTCGAGGCAAGGCTGGGGAAACCGATGACGTCGCCGGTGGCATAGATGTTGGGCGCACTGGTCTGGAAGGTCTGCGGATCGACCTTGATGCGGCCCCGGGAATCGGCCTCGATGCCGACCACGTCGAGGCCGAGGCTGCCGAGATTGCCGCTGCGGCCGGCGGCGTAAAGCACGATCTCGGAGCGGATGGTGCGGCCATCGGCGAGCGTCACTTCGGCATAGTCGGGTTTTGAGACGATTTCCTTGACCGTACTGCCGAGGCGAATGGTCATGCCGCGGTCGCGCATCTGGTGGATGAAGTCGTCGACGATCTCGCGGTCGACGAAATCGAGGATGGTGTTGCGCGGCTCCACCAGCGTCACCGGTACGTCGAGCGCCGAAAAGATCGTCGCATATTCAACGCCGATGACGCCGGCGCCGATCACCGTCAGCGTGCGCGGCAGATGGTCGAGTTCCAGCATCTCATCGCTGTCGAAGACGCGGATCTTGTCGAAAGGCAAGTCGCGCGGCCGGTGCGGCCTGGTGCCGACCGCGATCAGCGCATTGGTGAAACCAACCTCCGAGTAGTCGCCATTGTCTGCCGTCAGGCTGACCTTGTTTGGGCCGACGAATTTCGCCATGGCGCGGACGCTTTTGACGGCGTTGCGCATAAACTGGTGCTGCAGCACCTCGACCTCGTGGTCGAGCGTCTTGTGCAGCCGCTCGACCAGGTCGGCGATGGAGATGTCCTGCTTGACCCGGTAGCCGCGGCCGTAAAAGCCCCGCTCGCGCCAGCCGGACAGGTTCAGCACCGTCTCGCGCAGCGTCTTCGACGGGATGGTGCCGGTGTGCACCGAGACGCCGCCGAGGCGCCGGCCCCTGTCGACCACCAGCACCGATTTGCCGAGCTTTGCCGATTGCACCGCGGCGCGGCGCCCGGAAGGGCCGCTGCCGATGACCAGCATGTCGTAATCCATGTAACCCCGTCCCCTCGGCGTCTTGTTGCGCCGCAGCAAGCTAACGCCATCCGTCCACCAAATTCAATCGGCTCAACCGCGCCACACTGCCGACCCGGACCGATGGACGAACCGATCTTGATTCCGCCCGCGGTCTTCACCATTTCAGTGGCGGCGCACCCTAGCGTGGCGCCTGTTACGAGGACATGACATGAACGCGCGCGTACTTGACGGCGAAATCATCACCAGCAGGCTCGACGACGTCAGGGCCTATGACGGTGTGCGCACGCGGCGCATCCTGGCCTTCATAATCGACTATTGCATCGTGGCGCTGCTCACCATTCCGTTCGCGATCCTGGTGGCCGTGCTTGGCCTTTTGACATTCGGTCTTGGCTGGGCGCTGTATTCCATCCTCGTGCCGGCGGTCGCCATTCTCTACATCTGGAACACGCTGGGCGGTCGCAACCAGGCCACATCAGGCATGAAGATGATGGGCATTCGGCTCGATCGTCTCGACGGCAGCCGTATCGACGGCCTCACCGCCGTTGTCCATTCGGTGCTGTTCTGGGCGAGCACGGTCATCCTGACGCCGCTCGTCCTCCTGGTGACGCTGTTTTCCGATCGCAAGCGCACACTGCACGACCTGCTGCTTGGCACGGTCGTCAGCCGCAGCGACCGTTGAACCGGCGTCCAACCGACGCCAACAGGCATTTGTGCGCAAATGTGAAGGGGTCCGTTCAACCCCGCCTTCACAATCCTGTTGAATTTTTCGCCAGCCAAGCCAAAGGTAGAGCGATTCGCAGGAGTGTTCCCAAGGTTCGATGACGCACCATCCGACCCAGTCGCCGCAGTTCTTCCTGACCGCGCCATCGCCGTGCCCGTATCTCGAGGGCCAGTTCGAACGCAAGGTGTTCACGCATCTGGTCGGCGACAAGGCGCCGGAGATGAACGATCTGTTGACGCAAGGCGGTTTCCGGCGCTCGCAGAACATCGCTTACCGTCCCGCCTGCGAGACCTGCCGCGCCTGCGTCTCGGTGCGCATCCTGGCGCAGGAGTTCACCGCCAGCCGCAACATGAAGCGGGTGATCCAGCGCAATTCCGATCTGATCGGCGCCATGCACGACGCGCAGCCGTCGACCGAGCAGTATTCGCTGTTTCGCGGCTATCTCGACGCTCGCCATCGCCGCGGCGGCATGTCCGACATGACGGTGCTCGACTACGCCATGATGGTCGAGGATACCCATGTCGACACCAAGGTGATCGAATACCGGCGCCGCGGCCCCGACACATTCATCACCGGCAAGGGCCAGGGCGAGCTGATCGCCGTGGCGCTGACCGACAAGATGGCCGATGGCCTGTCGATGGTCTATTCCTACTTCAATCCCGAGTTCGAGGACCGTTCGCTCGGCACCTTCATGATCCTCGACCATATCGCCCGCGCCCGGGCCATGGGCTTGCCCCATGTCTATCTCGGCTACTGGGTCAACGGCTCGCGCAAGATGAACTATAAAATGCGCTTCATGCCGCAGGAGCATCTCGGCCCAAAGGGCTGGGAACGCTACGACCACGAAGCGGTCACGAGCTGATTTTTCTTCTTACCAAATCCTGATCTAAACATTTTCAGCCGAGACGATGCTGGTCTTTCCGCCCGTTGGCGGGGCGATTGCGCCGACCGGCATCTGCTCAAATCATTGCGAAAGCCGTTGCATGTCCTCTCACAATGCCCACACCAAAGGACTTCTGCTCACCGCGCTTGGCGGGCTGGCGCTGACCATCGACATTCCCCTGATCCGGCTCGCCCATGGCGAAGCCTGGACGATCCTTTTGCTGCGCACCGGCTGCACCTTCGTGGCAGGGCTGATCGTATGGGCCATCTGGCGCTCGTTCAGCAAGAATGCTCCGCAGCTGATACCCGGCTGGTCGGGGCTCGTCGTCGCCACCCTCTACGGGCTCGGCGCAATCGCCTTCATCACTGCCGTCTACAACACCTCGACCGCCAATCTGGTTTTCATCCTGGCCTTCTCCACCATGTTCTCGGCGCTGCTGTCGTGGCTGTTCCTGAAGGAGCGACCACAGCCGCTGACGCTTGCGGCAATGGCGCTGATGATCGTCGGCATCGCGATCATCGTCGGCGATTCCGTCGGCACGGGAAATCTGTTCGGCGATGTGATGGCGCTGTGTTCGGCCTTGGCGATTGCCTGCGCCATCACCGTTTCACGCGCCAGCGGCAGGGATATGGGATTCACCGCGCTGACCGGCGTCCTGCTGCCGTTCGGGCTGGCGGCGCTCATGGTCTCCAGGACCGGTTTCCAGGTGGAAGCGCCATGGTGGATCGTTTTCAACGGCGCCGTCATCATGCCGTTCGCCTTCTTCTGCCTAGCCAACGGGCCGAAATACATTTCAGGCCCGGAAGTGGCGATGTTCTATCTCCTGGAAACGGTTTTGGCGCCGGTCTGGATATGGATGATCTTTGCCGAGACGCCGTCGCGCAACAGCTTGATCGGCGGCGTGATCCTGATCGTCACGCTGGTTGCCCATTCCCTGTGGCAGTTGCATGAAGGGCGCAAGCGCCGGGCAGCGCTCGCCGTCGCTTACCCAGCCTGACTTTTCTTCGCCGGGCCGGCGACAATCTCGATCTGCGGCGGCCCGCCTTCGAGCTCGGCCGCCGCGTCGGGAACGGTGTCTTCGGCCAGTTCCACCTCGCGCAGCCATTCGCGCCAGATCGCGACGAGCAGCGCCATCAGCACCGGGCCGATGAACAGGCCGAGAAAGCCCATTGTCTTTACGCCGCCGATCAGGCCGAAAAAGGTCGGCAGGAAGGGCAGCTTGATCGGCCCGCCGACCAGCTTCGGGCGCAAGGTCTTGTCGACGATGAACAGTTCCACTGCGCCCCAGATGAACAGCGCCAGACCCGCCATCGGCGAGCCGCTGGCGGCGAGGTAGATCGACACAAGCGTAAACGACAGCGGCGCGCCACCGGGGATCAGCGCCATCACGCCGGTCAATGCGCCCAGCGTCACCGGCGACGGCACGCCGGCCAGCCAGTAGGCGATGCCCAGCACCAGCCCCTCGCCGATGGCGATCACGGTCATGCCGGTGACGGTGGACGAGATCGTTGCCGGTACGACGCGCGAAATCCGCTCCCAGCGTGCCGGCAGGATGCGTTCGCCGAGGCGGTCGATCTGACCGGCAAAGTGTGCGCCGTCGCGATAGGCGAAGAACAGCGCGATCATCATGAACAGCAGCGTCAGCAACAGGCCGAAGGCGCTGCCGCCGGCCGCCAGCACGCCGCGATAGATGCTGCCGATATTGGCGCCGCTGACCAGTTGGATCAGTTCGCCGATGCCGCCGGGATGGCCGAAATTGTCCGTCCACTGTTGGTTCAGCCACTCGCCGACGACCGGCAGCGAGGTGATCCAGTGCGGTGTGACCGCACCGTGCCTGTTGGTTTCGATCGCCCAGCCGACCCATTCGCGGACCTCGTTGATGGCGTAGGTGCCGGCAAGCGCTATCGGCACCACCAGGAAGGCGAGGATGAACAGGATGGCGAGCGTCGCGGCGACCGTGCGGTTGCCTCCGACACCGGCAAGCAGCCGGCGGTAGAGCGGCCAGCTGGCAAAAGCAATGACGAGGGCTGCCAGCACGGGAAACAGGAACCCGTGGAAGAAATAGACGCCGGCGGCAACGATCAGCACCAACAGCCAGCGCGCCGCCGACAGCGGCGGAATGACGGCGGCTCTGAGCGGTGTCGACAGGCCGAACAGGCGCTGCTGACGTTCCGGCTTCTGGATCTTCGCTTCCTTCAAACGGTCAATTCTCCCGGCCTACACAGCGTTTATGCACTGTCATAGCGCCGCAATCGTGACGATAGTCCAAATGCCTTGGGATCTCCCCCCTTGTGGGGGAGATGTCCGGCAGGACAGAGGGGGGCGCGAAGGATCGCCAGCCTGGCACCCGACATTGAAGACCCAAGAGTTGCGACCGAGTGGCGAGCCATGACCATTTGATGCGCTGGCGGGACAGCGCCCCCCTCTGGCCTGCCGGCCATCTCCCCCACTTGGGGGGAGATCAGCAGCTTCAACCAAATTTCCCCGTCCGCGGGAATCCCTTCGGCACCATCCGTCCGGCCGACGCTCTCGCGCCGATCCACTCGGCCAGCTCTTCGCGCGACCTGACGAAGGTGCGGTCAGCGGAATCCTGCCAGGACAGGCCGCTCTCCAGCGTGAAAGGTTTCAGGTCGAGCAGACCGCCATCCTTGTATTTCTGCAGGCGAACGCCCTTGCCGCGGCCCATCTCCGGAATTTCGGAGAGCGCAAACACCAGCATCTTGCGGTTCTCGCCGACAATGGCGAGATGATCGCCGGAAACCGGGATGCAGGCCTTGGCCTCGTCGGGCGCCTTGACGTTCATCACCTGCTTGCCCTTTCGGGTGTTGGCGACGACCTCCTCCTCCGGCACGATGAAACCATTGGCATCGTAGGAGACGAGCAGCAGCTTGCGCTTCGGGTCGTGGACGAAGGCGGTGACGATGTCCTGGTCGTTGTCCATGTCGACGATGATGCGGATCGGTTCGCCATGGCCGCGGCCGCCCGGCAGCCGGTCGGCGCCGATGGTGTAGAATTTTCCGCCGGTGGTGAAGACCAGGATCTTGTCGGTGGTCTGGGCATGGAAGGTGAGCTTGAGGCTGTCGCCTTCCTTGAAGGTGAGCGTGGAATGGTCCGCCAAATGGCCTTTCATCGCCCGCAGCCAGCCCTTTTCCGAGACCACCACGGTGACCGGCTCGCGCTCGATCATGGCGTGCGCAATGTCGGTCAGATCATGCTCCGGCGCGTCGGCGAACTGGGTGCGGCGCTTGCCGAGTTCGGTCTCGGGGCCGAACTTGTCGCGAACCTGCGTGACTTCCCATTTGATCGTCGACCATTGCTTGGCGTCGGATGCGAGCAATGCCTCGATCTGCTTCTTCTCGGTGGTGAGACCGTCGAACTCCTTGCGGATCTCGAACTCTTCCAGCTTGCGCAAGGCCCGCAGCCGCATGTTGAGGATGGCTTCGGCCTGGGTGTCGGTGAGCGACCAACGGGCCATCATCACCTGCTTGGGCTCATCCTCCTCGCGGATGATCCTGATGACCTCGTCGATGTTGAGGTAGGCGATCAGGTAGCCGGCAAGGATTTCCAGCCGCTTCTCGATCTCGCCAAGCCGATGCTTCGAGCGGCGGATCAGCACATCGCGCCGATGGTCGAGCCACTCCTTCAGCACGCCCTTCAGCGACAGGACGTTAGGCACCTTGCCGCGCGACAAAACGTTCATGTTGAGGGGAAATCGGCTTTCGAGCTCGGTCAGCTTGAACAGCGATTCCATCAGAATGCCGGGATCGACCGAACGGCTCTTCGGTACGAGCACAATGCGGACGTCCTCGGCGCTTTCATCCCTGACATCCTCAAGCAGCGGCAATTTGCGCGCGATCAAAAGCTCGGCGATCTTCTCGATCAGCCTGGCCTTCTGGATGCCGTAGGGGATTTCGGTGACGACGATGCTCCAGGTGCCCCTGCCCTGATCCTCCTGGCCCCATTTGGCGCGCACGCGAAAACCGCCGCGGCCGGTCTCATAGGCCTCCAGGATGGATGCGCGGCTGTCGACGATGATGCCGCCGGTCGGGAAATCCGGCCCCTGAACGAACTCCATCAGCTTTGTCACCGGCGCGTCCGGCTGCTCGATCAACTGCAGCGCTGCGTTGCAAAGCTCGGCGGCATTGTGCGGCGGGATGGACGTGGCCATGCCGACCGCAATGCCGGAGGAACCGTTGGCGAGCAGATTCGGGAAGGCGCCGGGAAGCACTACGGGCTCCTCGTCCTCCTCATTGTAGGTTGGCCGGAAATCGACGGCGTCCTCGGTGATGCCGGCAAGCAAATCGCTCGCCACCTCGGTCATGCGCGCCTCGGTATAGCGCATGGCGGCGGCGTTATCGCCGTCGATATTGCCGAAATTGCCCTGCCCGTCGACGAGGGGATAGCGCATGGAGAAATCCTGCGCCAGGCGCACCAGCGCGTCGTAGATCGACTGGTCGCCGTGCGGATGGAACTTGCCCATCACGTCGCCGACAATGCGGGCGCATTTGGCAAAGCCCTGGTCGGGGTTGAGCCTGAGCAGTCGCATGGCATGCATGATGCGACGATGCACAGGCTTCAGCCCGTCGCGCACGTCAGGCAGCGCCCGGTGCATGATGGTCGACAGCGCATAGGCGAGATAGCGCTCTTCCAGCGCCTTCTTCAGATCCACCGGTTCGATGTGGTCACCGCCGCCATTTTCAGGCGGCAAAATCCTTTTTCCCATGCGGCTGGACTAGCCGAGCGGGTGATTCGCGGCAAGGCGGGGCTGCGGAAATCCGCACTTTGCAGCCTTTGGCTTACGAGGGCGGCTCAAGGTCCGACGATGGATGTGACGAACTTCATGTTCCAGCTTGCCGTCCCTGTGCAACAGCACCGGTAGCAGCGCTGTTGCCAACCAACATCAATCTGTTACACGCCCTCTCTAAGGCAGGAGACGGTACGCAGGGGAGCCCGACCTTCATGACATATTCACCGCATCGAGCGAAGGCTCCCGCTCCGATTTGCCTTTCGCCGTGATTTTCGACAACTCTGCGGGAAAGCGCCTTTTTCCCGTCCAGTTCGTCACGGAATAGTGATGGCGTAGAATTGAGAAAACACTTTTTCAGGACTCTCTCAGGGAACTCGCGATGACAATCCAACGTTCGACACTCAAGAAACTTGCTTTTTCGACCTTTTTGCTGACGCTGCCGCTGAATGCCGCCTTTGCGCAAGACACGGCGGTTGCCGACCGACTGAAGGCCGCACTTGCCGTCCAGGGCGTCGATATCACCTGGACCGGCGTTACCGGCGACAATTCCAGCATGGTGCTGCAGGGCGTGTCGGTCAAACCGGCGGCCGAAAAGGAGGCGCTGCCGATCGGCGACGTCAAGCTCGAGGGCGTGACCGAAGCCAATGGCGGCTTCGATGTCGCCACCATCACGACTTCGGCCTTCGAGCACAGCAAGGACGGCGTCACGCTCAACCTCACCCCCTTCGTCATCCACGACGCCAACATCCCGGCCGAGGGCGCTACAGGCCCGCTCGGCTCGATGATGATCTACAAGTCGGCCGAACTCGAAAACCTGACGGTCAAGGTTGCCGACAAGACCGCCTTCTCGGTGGATGGGCTTGCTGTCCAGATCACGCCGCCGGCCGACGGCAAGGCGATGGAGTTTTCCGCCACCACGGAAAAGTTCAACGCCGACCTGACCCTGGTCGACGATGCGAAGTCCAAGGAAGCCATCGAGGCCCTCGGCTACCAGAACATAACGGGCAATATCGAGATCGGCGGCACCTGGCAGCCGAGCGACGGCAAGATGGACCTGTCGAAATACGATATCTCGGTCGAGAATGCCGGCACGCTCGGCATGACCTTCGGCCTCGGCGGCTACACGGTCGACTTCGTCAAGTCGCTGCAGGAGATGCAGAAAAAGATGGCGGCGCAGCCCGAAGGCGCCGACAATTCGGCGCAAGGCATGGCCCTGCTCGGCCTTTTGCAGCAGCTTTCCTTCAACAGCGCCTCGATCCGCTTCGACGACGATTCGCTGACCGGCAAGGTGCTTGAATATGTCGGCAAGCAGCAGGGCATGTCGGGCAAGGACATCGCCAACCAGGCCAAGGCGATCGTGCCGTTCGGCATGGCGCAGCTCAACAATCCCGAACTGACCGCCGAAGTGACGGCCGCGGTGAGCAAGTACCTCGACGATCCGAAGAGCCTCGAGATTTCGGCCGAGCCGCCGGCAGCGGTGCCGTTCGCGCTGATCATGGCCGGCGCCATGTCCAACCCGGCCGACCTGACCAAGACGCTGGGCGTCCACGTCAAGGCCAACGAAGACTGATCGAAGTTCGCTCCCTTCTCCCCGTCACTATACGGGGAGAAGGTGCCGGCAGGCAGATGAGGGGCGGCGCCAACGCGTGCAAATTGTAGTTCGATGCTGAACCGATTGTCAGAAGGCGCCAACTGCTAAGGCCGTTCGCCAATCGCCTGCATGCGTGCTGCCCCTCATTGTCCTGCCGGACATTTCTCCCCGTATAGAGACGGGGAGAAAGGGCAGCTGCAACGCTGCCGTCAGTCCTTCTTCACTGCCGCGACACGCAGCGACAGATCACGCAACTGCTGCGGCGAGGCTTCCGAAGGCGCGTTCATCAACAAATCGTAGGCCTGCTGGTTCATCGGGAACATGGTGATCTCTCGCAGGTTCTTGGCGCCGACCAGCAGCATGACGACACGGTCGACGCCGGCCGCCATGCCGCCATGCGGCGGGGCGCCATACTGGAAGGCGCGGTAGAGGCCACCAAAGCGTTCTTCCACCGTGGCGCGGTCGAGGCCAACCGTCTCGAACGCCTTGACCATGGTTTCCGGCAAATGGTTGCGGATACCGCCAGAGGCGATCTCGAAGCCGTTGCAGACCATGTCGTACTGGAAGGCCTTGATGCCGAGCAGGTCGTCGCCGTTGAGCGCGTCGATACCGCCTTGCGGCATCGAGAACGGGTTGTGGGCGAAGTCGATCTTCTTCTCCTCCTCGCTCCATTCGAAGAACGGGAAGTCGACGATCCAGCACAATTCGAAGCGCTCGCGGTCGACAAGGTTCAGTTCTTCGCCGGCACGCGTACGCGCGGCACCGGCGAAGGTAACGAACTTCTTCGGATCGCCGGCGACGAAGAAGGCGGCGTCGCCATCGGCAAGGCCGAGCTGCTGGCGGATCGCCTCGGTGCGCTCCTCGCCGATGTTCTTGGCCAGCGGACCGGCGCCTTCAAGCTTGTCGCCTTCCTTGCGCCAGAAGATGTAACCCAGTCCCGGCTGGCCCTCGCCCTGCGCCCACGAGTTCATGCGGTCGCAGAAGGCGCGGCTGCCGCCGGTCTTGGCCGGAATGCCCCACACTTCGGCCTTCGGATCGTTGGCCAGGATGTTGGCGAAGACCTTGAAGCCGGAATCGCGAAAATGGTCGGAGACGGCCTGCATCTCGATCGGGTTGCGCAGGTCCGGCTTGTCGGAGCCATATTTGCGCATGGCGACATCGTAAGGAATGCGCTGGAATGTCTGCGTCACCGGCTTGCCGTTGGCGAAGGTCTCGAAGACGCCGCGCATCACCGGTTCCATGGTCGACAGCACGTCGTCCTGCTCGACGAAGCTCATTTCGAGGTCGAGCTGGTAGAATTCGCCGGGCAGACGGTCGGCGCGCGGGTCCTCGTCGCGGAAGCAGGGCGCGATCTGGAAATAGCGGTCGAAGCCCGAAACCATGATCAGTTGCTTGTACTGCTGCGGCGCCTGCGGCAGCGCGTAAAAGGTGCCGGGATGGATGCGCGACGGCACCAGGAAGTCGCGCGCGCCTTCCGGCGACGAGGCCGTCAGGATCGGCGTCGAGAATTCGGTGAAGCCGACATCGGTCATACGCTTGCGCATCTCGGCGATGATTTTCGTGCGCGCCACGATGTTCCTGTGCAGCGTCTCGCGGCGCAGGTCGAGAAAACGGTACTTCAGGCGGATGTCTTCGGGATAGTCGGGCTCGCCGAACACCGGCAGCGGCAATTCCTTGGCTGCCGACAGCACCTCGATCTCGCGGGCAAAGATCTCGATCTCGCCGGTCGGCAGGTTGGCGTTGGTGGTGTCCGGCAGGCGCGCCTTGACCTCGCCGTCGACGCGGATCACCCATTCGCCACGCAGCGTCTCGGCCACCTTGAAGGCGGGCGAATCCGGATCGGCGACGATCTGGGTCAGGCCGTAATGGTCGCGCAGATCGATGAACAGCAGGCCGCCATGGTCGCGCACGCGATGCACCCAGCCCGACAGGCGAACCGAAGAGCCGACATCGCTCTTTCTCAACTGGGCACAGGTGTGGCTGCGGTAACGATGCATTGTCATGTCAAAATTCCGGGGTGCTGGGTTGTGGGTCGAGCATCAAAGCCCGGTCCAAAATTTGCGCGAAAAGCGCATGGGAGGCCCGATTTGTCAAGGCAAGCCGGGTTTGGGTCGTCTCTCTATCCGCTAGTCAGTGTTGAAGTCTTTGCCAGGCTTGGCGCATTGCCGCCAGAAGTGTTTCTCGCGACAGTGCAGTCATCGAATGATCTGGAGATACTTCATGCCAGAACCCACAGTCCCGCCGGGTGTCGGGCCACATAATGGCCGCGAATTGGAGCTGATGCTTCAGGGCGACAAATCAATGGCCTTGTTCGCGGCGGAACCGGGTATGGACGCCGACGATATTGGCGATGCAGGTTTTGCACCGTTTGTCGACGAAGGTCGCATCCTGAAGTTCACCCAGATTGTTCCTAAAACCTCAGTGGAAGAGCGCTGCTACTGCCTGCCGACAGAAGAATGGCGCTGCAAACTGAGCTTGTTGATCTCCAGAATGTGCCGCAGCGGAGAGGCCTTTGACATCTTCACATCGAATGATCTGGCGAGGCTTGAAGGAGCCCTTCTCGGCTATTCAAAGGAAGATGTCGAAGTGTTCGTCGCCCATGCTGCGTCCCGGACTGCCCGCGCGCCGAGCTCCGTTTAAGCCAAATGGATTTCGGCGCCCTGGCGTTCGAAGTCGGCGAGGATTGCGGCCGGCGCGGTCTTTTCGACCACGAGGTGGCGGATCGCCTCTGGCCTGGCAACCCGGTAGGGTGCGGCTGTGGCCAGCTTGTCGTTGGTTACAGCGATGACGATGCCTGCGCTGTTCTTGGCCATGGCCCGCTTTACCTCGGCCTCAGCCGAATCGAAGGCCGTGACGCCGCGCGACGCATCGAGACCGCAGGAGCCGAGAACAAACAGGTCCGCGCCAAGTTGCGCGACAGCGGCAAGCGTGTCGGCGCCGACGCAGGCGCCGAGATGGCGGTCGAACCGCCCGCCCAGCACAATCAGTTCGACCAAAGCGTGGTCTGACAGGACGGAGGCAATTTCGAGCGAATTGGTGGCGACGGTCAGATCGATGTCGCGCGGGATGGCCCTGGCGATCGCGGCATTGGTCGAGCCGCTGTCGATGAACAGGGTCTGTCCGCGCGAAAGCAGTGCCACGGTCGCGCGGGCCAGCCGCGTCTTTTCTTCGACCGCATGGCCGGCGCGCAGGCCGACCGGCGTGGCCGCGAAGGGTGCGGCCGCGACCGCGCCGCCATAGACGCGGCGGCACTGCCCGGCCTTGGCCAACTCCCTGAGGTCGCGCCGAACCGTGTCTTCCGAAACGCCGAAGCGGCCTGCCAGCTCGCCGGCCAGCACCCTTCCCTCGACGGCCAGGCGATCGCGAATAATTTGATGCCGCTCATCGGTCAGCATTGCATGATCCTGTTTTTTTCCATGCACGTTCTTGCACGATTTGCATGTTTGTGCAAGATGTAGGCATATCAAACAGTGACAACCGTCGACTCTCTTCCCCGAAAGCATCGTCATGACCTTTGGCCTCCGCCTCGCTCCGCAACACCGGGTCTACGCCGGCTTTGCGATCTATTCGTTCGCCATGGGCCAAATCTTCCCGCGGCTGCCCGACATCAAGCACGCCATGGGCATCGGGGACGGCACGCTCGGGCTAAGCCTGATCGGGACGCCGATCGGCACCTTGACCGCGCTGACGCTGGCGGCGCCGATCCTGGAGCGCATCGGCTTCCGCCGCGCGCTGCTCGGGCTGGTGCCGCTTTTGTCGGTTGTCTTTGCCATTGCCGTGCATGCGCCTGGGCCGCTTGCGCTGTTCCTGATGCTGTTTCCGGTCGGCCTGATGATCGGCAGCGTCGAGATCATTCTCAATGTCGAGGCCGATAGAACCGAATTCCTGCTCAAGCGCCGGATCATGAACCGGGCGCATTCGTTCTGGAGCATCGGCTTTTTCGGCGCCGGCCTGTTCGGCGCCGCGCTTGCGCATCTCGGCATTTCGCCGCAACTGCACCTGGCGATTGTCGTACCGATGGTGGCGACAGGAATCGCGCTGTTTCTCGGCGGTTACGAACCGGCGCCGAGCCGCTTCGCCGGCAATGACGAGACGGCGCCAAGGCTGGCGCGGCCGACGCTGCCGATCCTCGTCCTCGTCGCGGTGACACTGTCGGCGATGCTGATGGAAGGCGCCAGCATCGACTGGTCGGCAATCTACATGCGCACCGTGTTCGATGCGGGCCCTTTCGTCGCCGGCTTCACCGTGGCGCTGTTTGCATTCTCGCAAGCGAGCACGCGCTTCTTTGCCGACTCCTTTGTCGACCGCCACTCGCCGAGCGTCGTGGCGCGGGTGCTGCTGGCGACGATGGCGGTGGGCGTGCTGCTCGTCTTCTTCTCGCCTGCCCCGCTCGTATCGATGCTGGGCTTTGCGCTACTTGGCATTGGCAGCAGCGTGCTCTTTCCGCTGGCGATCTCGGCGGCAGCCCAGCGGACGGACCGCTCCGCGACGATCAATGTCGCGGCGCTGTCGCAGATTTCCTTCGTCGCCTTCCTGCTCGGCCCGCCGCTGCTCGGTTTCGTCTCCGACCATTGGGGCATCCGCTCGGCCTTCGGTATCGGCATCCCGTTCATCATGCTCAGCCTGCTGACCGCCGGCTCGCTTGGCCGAAGGGCTGCCCGGGGCAAGCCTGCGCCGGCGAGCGAAGCTTTGGCGAGGGCCGACGGAGCTTGAACGGCCGCACTTGAAGCCACACACCTGTTGGCGGCGGGACAAGCCACTGGCATTGGCCACACCGATGGTTCAGAACTGTGGAGCCACCTAAGCAACGGTTCCGTATGTCCTCCATCCGCCCGCTGATCCCGCTCCTCATCGCCGCCGGCATCCTGCTTGGCGGCAACGGGCTGCAGGGCACGCTGATCGCGCTGCGCGGCGCGCAGGAAGGATTTTCGGCCTCCGACATCGGCCTGATGGGCACGTTCTATTTCGCCGGCTTCCTGTTGGGGTGCCTGGCCGTCACCCGTATCCTCAAGGCAGTCGGCCATGTCCGGACGTTTTCAGCACTGGCCGCCATCGCCGCGGCCAGTACGCTGCTCCTGGTGCTGGTGATCGATCCGGTGATGTGGTGCGCGGTGCGCTTTGCCGGCGGTTTCTGCTTTGCCGGCCTGTTCACCGTCATGGAAGCCTGGCTGAACTCCGGCGTCGAAAACAAGGATCGTGCGCGCGTGCTGGCCATCTACCGCATGGTCGATATCGGCTCGGTGACCGGCGCACAGTTCCTGATCCCGATCTTCGGCCCCGGCGGCTTTGCCATCTTCGCCATCATGTCGATGATGATCACGCTGTCGCTGGTTCCGGTGTCGCTCGGCGACCGCTCCAACCCGACGCCGCCGGAAGACGTCAAGCTCGATCTCGCCCGCGTCTGGCGGATTTCGCCGCTCGGCTGCTTCGGCTGCATCTGCGTCGGCGTCACCAACAGCGCGTTCCGCACGCTGTCGCCAGTCTATGCCGAACAGATCGGCATGTCGGTGGCCGATGTCGTCACCTTCGTCAGCGTCGGCATCTTCGGCGGCGCCCTCATCCAGTATCCGCTGGGCTACCTCTCCGACCGCTGGGATCGGCGCGCGGTGCTTTTGGCCACGACATGCGGCGCCATGTTCGCCGCGCTGGCGCTGGTCTTCGTCGCCGGCGCCGATCCGACCCTCAATTTGATCATCGTCTTCATCTTCGGCAGCTTCGCCATGCCGCTCTATTCGCTGTCGGCGGCGCATTCCAACGACCGCGCCGACAAGGGCGAGTTCGTGCTGATCAACGCCGCCTTGATGCTGTTCTATTCCTTCGGCGCCATTGGTGGCCCCTTCGCGGCGTCCGCAGTGATGCAACATTTCGGACCGGGCGCCCTGTTTGTCTTCAGCGCAGTCGTCTACGCCACCCTCATCGCCGTCATTCTCTACCGCATGCAGGTGCGCGGCAGCGTGCCGGCGGGCAAGCGCAGCCGCTTCACGGCGCTGCTGCGCACATCAACCGTCTTCGCGCGGCTGGCGCGCAGGAATGGCGATTCCGACGGATCGGCTGATACTTGACCGAAGGGCGGCTTGACGAAAGCGCCCATGGCTGAAATTGAAAGAGAACCTTACCCGTTACTAAAAAGCGATTTGATGCACGTCATCACCACCCAAAATGAGCTCGAGTCCGTTCTCGCCGCTTTTGAAAAGTCGGATTTCGTCACCGTCGACACCGAATTCATCCGCGAAACGACATTCTGGCCGATTCTGTGCCTGATCCAGATGGCGGCGCCCGGCGTCACCGCGCTGATCGACCCGCTGGCGCCCGACATCAACCTCGCCCCGTTCTTCCGGCTGATGGCCAATGAGGCGGTGGTCAAGGTTTTCCATGCCGCGCGCCAGGACATTGAAATCATCGTCCATCTCGGCGATCTGGTGCCCCATCCGGTGTTCGACACCCAGGTCGCGGCCATGGTCTGCGGCTTCGGCGACAGCGTCTCCTACGATCAGCTGGTGCAGCGCATCACCGGCGCACGGCTCGACAAATCCTCGCGTTTCACCGACTGGCGCCACCGGCCGCTGTCGGACAAGCAACTCGACTATGCCTTGGCCGACGTCACCCATCTGATCGACGTCTACAAGCATCTCAGCGCCGAACTGGAGCGGGAAAACCGCGCCCATTGGCTAAACGAGGAAATGGAGGTGCTGACTTCGCGCGAGACCTACGATCCGCACCCCGAAGACGCTTGGAAGCGGCTGAAGATGCGGCTGCGCAAGCCGCAGGAGCTGGCGATCGTGCAGACGGTGGCGGCATGGCGCGAACGCGAGGCGCGCGAGCGTGACGTGCCGCGCGGCCGGGTGCTCAAGGACGACGCCATATACGAGGTCGCCCAGCAGGCGCCGCGCGATGCGGCAGCCCTTGGCAAGCTGCGCACCACGCCGAAAGGCTGGGAACGGTCATCGACGGCAACGGCGCTGCTCGGCGCGGTCAACACGGCGCTCGCTTTGCCCCGCGAAGAAATGCCGAAGCTGCCCAAGAGCTTTCAGCCGCCCGAGGGCTCCAATGCCGCCTCCGAGCTGTTGAAAGTGCTGTTGCGGATCGTCGCCGAGAAGGAAGGCGTCGCCTCGAAAGTGCTGGCGTCCAGCGACGACATCGACCGCATCGCCGCCGAGGGCGAGGATGCCGACGTGCCGGCCCTGCAGGGCTGGCGACGCGCCGTGTTCGGCGAAGCCGCACTGAAGCTGGTGCGCGGCGAAATCGGCATCAAGTTCGACAAGCGCAAGATCGCGGTGTTCGATTTGTAGACCCCCACCCCGCTCCGCTGCGCGGAGCGACCCTCCCCACAAGGGGGAGGGTAAACGACTGCCCTACACCGCTCCGAGCAGGTGTAGCGCGAACCAGATCCATGCCAACAAGAGAATGATCGCGCCGACGTAGAAGGCGCGGCTGCGAAACCGCAGATTGTTGCTGGTGAGGTGGACCCAGGCGTGGCCATAGCGGGAAATAACGAAAATCCACATCAACGCCAGGGTCAGATAATTGACGCCATTGGTCGCGTGCAGCGCCAGGCACAGCACATAGAACAGCACCGGCAGTTCGAACTGGTTGATGAGATTGTTGGCAACCGTGACGCTCGACCCGGGCTCGGTCGTGCGCACCTTGTATTGACCGACCTTGGCCTCGCCCGATTTGACCGCGCCGTAGCGGCGCCGGCCCATCACGACATAGACGATATAGACGAGCAACACCTGCGCCAGCATCGGCCAGAAAATCGCGGTCTGGCTCATGGCGTTGCCCCTGCTCTGTCGTTCATGCCTGTGGACGCCGCTGGGCGGCAAGGATCAAAAACGCGATGACGATGACGGGGATCGCCAGCAGCGCGAATTTGGTGACGATCAGCGACGAGGCGAAAGACAGAGAATCCGGGTTGGCCGACAGCGCATCGGACAAGAGCCGCGCCACCGCAATGTTCTGGGCGTAGTCGGCGCATGTGTAGGGCAGCACGATGACCAGCGCGAACAGCGCCTGAAGCTGCACCGGCATGGCACGAAAATTCTTCAGCCGCCGCCCCGTTGCCAGGATCAGGCTGACCATGGTCAGCGACAGCAGCGCCGGGAAGAGAAGGTCGAAAGTCAAATAGTGCCAGACCAGGATGATCTCGCTGCCGCGTCGGCCGAGTGCCGTCAGCCAGGCCATGCCCTCATCGGGCGTGAACCCGCCAAGGCGCACGTCGAGCGACGGCAGGCCACCGCTCAGCCGGCGGAAATAGAAGAATTCCAGCAGCGTCATGATGATGAAAACCGCCGCGGCGGCAAAGCACAGCGCGCCGGCATGGCGCGCCAGCCGCAGCACGATCGTCGCCTGGTGGCGCCAGAGCATGTACCGCTCTGGCTGCCGGTCAGGCTCCGCCAGGATAGTTCGGGCTTTCGCGGGTAATCGTGACGTCATGGGCGTGGCTTTCACGAAGTCCGGCGTTGGATATGCGCACAAAGGTGGCGCGTTCGCGAAAATCGGCAAGGTCGCGGCCACCGACATAACCCATAGCGGCTTTTAGCCCTCCCGCAAGCTGGTGCAGCACGCCAGACACAGGTCCCTTGTAGGGCACCTGCCCTTCAATGCCTTCCGGGACCAGTTTCAGCGTGTCGCGAACCTCGGCCTGGAAGTAGCGATCGGCCGAGCCGCGCGCCATGGCGCCGACAGAGCCCATGCCGCGATAGGCCTTGAAGGAGCGGCCCTGATGCAGATAGACCTCGCCCGGGCTTTCGTCGGTGCCGGCCAGCAGCGAACCGATCATGGCCGCACTGGCGCCCGCGGCAAGCGCCTTGGCCAGGTCACCCGAATATTTGATGCCGCCGTCGGCGATGACCGACACGCCTGATCTATGCGCCGTCTCGACCGCCGACATGATCGCCGAAAGCTGCGGCACGCCGACGCCGGCGACGATGCGCGTGGTGCAGATCGAGCCCGGGCCGATGCCGACCTTGACGGCATCGGCGCCGGCGTCGATCAGCGCCTGCGTGCCTTCGGCGGTGGCGACGTTGCCGGCCAGGATGCGGACGGAATTGGAAAGCTTCTTGGCCCGCGTCACCGCATCGAGCACGCGCTGCGAATGGCCATGCGCGGTGTCGATGACCAGGAGGTCGACACCGGCATCGATCAACCGCTCGGCGCGCTCGAAGCCGTCATCGCCGACGCTGGTGGCGGCCGCCGCCCGCAGGCGCCCCTGCGCATCCTTGGTGGCGTGCGGGTTGAGCTGCGACTTCTCGATGTCCTTGACGGTGATCAGGCCGACGCAATTGCCGGACTTGTCCACGACGACGAGCTTTTCGATGCGGTGCTGGTGCAGCAGCCGCTTGGCCTCGTCCTGGTCGACATTCTCCTTGACCGTGATCAGGTTCTCACGGGTCATCAATTCGTAAACTTTCTGCCCCGGATCGGAGGCGAAGCGCACGTCGCGGTTGGTCAGGATACCAACCAGGCGGCCGATCTTCTGGCCGCCGGTGCCGCCATTCTCGACAACCGGAATGCCCGAGATGGAATAGGTGCGCATCAGCGCCAGCGCGTCGGCGAGCGTGGCGTCGGGGCCGATGGTGACCGGATTGATGACCATGCCCGATTCGAACTTCTTGACCTGGCGAACCTGCTCGGCCTGTTCGGCCGGCGAGAAATTGCGGTGGATGACGCCGATGCCGCCGGCCTGCGCCATGGCGATGGCGAGCCGCGCCTCGGTGACGGTGTCCATGGCGGCCGACAGGATCGGCACGTTGAGGTCGATGTCGGTGGCGATGCGGGTGCGGATGTCGGTCTCACCGGGCATGACCTCGGAATGACCGGGCTGCAACAGCACGTCGTCAAAGGTCAGCGCCAGCGCGCCGGTGGACGTTTCGATGATTTTTGCCATGGCCAGTCCTCGGATACGAAAAGCGCTGGGAGAATACAAAAAAGCGCTGGACCGAAATGGACAGCGCCGACTCGTTTCTTCCCTTTCAGGATTGGCGCTGGCTGGTAACACGTCGCGGCGTGGTTGAAAAGCCGGTCGTGGCCTATTCGGCGGACTTGCCCAACAGGGCATCGAGCAAGACATGGCGCGGTGACGCGAAAGGATTGACGACCGTTACGCCGCCCCAGGTGAAGCCGTCCTGCAGATCTTCCGACAGCAGCAGCCGGCAACCGGTTTGCGAGGCAACAGACAGGATGGTCGCATCCCAGATGCCGAAATGGTGATCGGTCGCAAGATCAGCCGCGACCGTCATCACCTCCGGCGTCGTGCCGACAACCGGAAACGCGTCGCGCCAGCTCAACAGGGCGTCGCGCGCTTGTGCACGTGATCGTCCGGCCTTGCGTGTGAGAACGGTGAACAATTCGCCGAGCACTTGGACTGGAATGACGGCTGCCTCTTGCGCAATGTCGTGCAGCAGGCCGAAAACGATGTCGCGCTTCTCGGCTCCGTTGATCCCCTCGGCATAAACAAGGATGTTGGTATCGAGCGCGACCTTCACCGCTCGTCCTCGTAAAGCTCGTCGCGGCTCCAGCGCCCGGCTTCTACAACAGGCTGGCGTTCGAGGCGCGACAGCAGCGCTGTGCGCGAACGAGACGCCGCAGGGTCGGGCTGCCCTGCAGGCACGATCCGCGCCACGGGACGCCCATGGCTGGTCACGACATAGCTCTGTCCTTCGCGGACACCGCGCAGGAGGAGCGAGAATTTGCGGTTGGCGTCGGCTGCGGAAACGGCTTCTTCCATGGCATTGTCCATATAGTAGTTATATTCACTACAGCATAGTGAACCCGGTCAATTTTCGCAAGTTCATTCAATGTGGCGAAACGCAGCGACGCCTCTTGTCCGCCCACGGTCGCACAAAAGTGACAGCAAATTAATGCGACATCGCGCCTGAGGCGTGATAACCGCCGGTTCGTATCGCTTGCCCCGCCTTTTCATTGCCTGGATTGGCCGGCACGCAATTTTGGCCAATTCGGACGCGTTCGTTGAACCGCATCATTCCGCTCATTCTGGCGGTCGCCTTGTTCATGGAAAACATGGATTCGACCGTCATTGCGACATCGCTGCCGGCGATCGCCGTCGACATCCACACCAGCCCGATCGCGCTCAAGCTGGCGCTGACCGCCTATCTGGTGTCGCTGGCCATCTTCATTCCGATCAGCGGCTGGATGGCCGACCGGTTTGGCGCCAAGACCATTTTTCGCGCCGCGATCGGCGTGTTCATCGTCGGCTCGGTCTGCTGCGCCGTCTCCAACTCGCTGCCGGCCTTTGTCGTCTCGCGCTTCCTGCAAGGCATAGGCGGCGCCATGATGACGCCGGTCGGCCGGCTGGTCCTGGTGCGCGCGACGCCGAAGAGCGAGCTGGTTGCCGCCATGTCGTGGCTGACGGTGCCGGCGCTGGTCGGACCGCTCGTCGGACCACCGATCGGCGGCTTCATCACCACTTATTTCACCTGGCACTGGATCTTTCTGATCAACGTGCCGATCGGCCTGATCGGCATCTGGCTGGCGACGCGCTTCCTGCCGCAAACCGACTCGATGGAGACGCCGCCGCTCGATTTCGTCGGTTTCGTGCTGAGCGGGCTGGCGGCCTCCGGCGTCGTCTTTGGCCTGTCGGTGGTCAGCCTGCCCTATCTGCCGCCGGCGACCGGCCTCATCACCGTGGCGGTCGGGCTGATTTCCGGCGTGCTCTATCTGCTGCATGCGCGGCGCGCCAAGAACCCGCTGCTGGCGCTGGAACTGTTCCGCAACCAGGTGTTCCGCTCCTCGGTGCTCGGCGGCTCGCTGTTTCGCATCGGCATCGGCGCGGTGCCGTTCCTGTTGCCCCTGATGTTCCAGATCGGCTTCGGGCTGACGCCGTTCCAGTCGGGCATGATCACCTTCGTCTCGGCCATCGGCGCCATTGGCATGAAATTCGTTACCGCGCTGATCTTCCGGCTTGCGGGGTTCCGCCGGGTGCTGATCTGGGGCTCGCTGATCGCCGCGGCATCGATCGCCATATACGGCCTGTTCACGCCGGAGACGCCTTACGCGCTGATGCTGGCGATATTGCTGGTCGGCGGCTTCATCCGCTCGATGTTCTTCACCGGCGTCAACGCGCTCTCCTATGCCGAGGTGACGGCTGAAGACACCAGCAAGGCAACGCCGATCACGGCGGTGTTCCAGCAACTGTCGATCGCGCTCGGCGTGGCGCTGGCCGGCGGCATCCTGGAAGTCTCGACCTCGATCCATGGCGGACCGCTGGCGCTCGGCGATTTCCACATCGCCTTCTTCATCGTGGCGGCGGTGTCGGCGGCAGCGTCCGTGTCATTCATGCGGCTGGCGCCGGATGCCGGCAATGCCGTGTCGGGACATGGCCGGCTGACGACGCCGAAGACGCTGGAGCCGGTGAGCACGGCTGGGAAGTAAGGGGCGAGCGCCCCTCATCACTTCGTTCATCCTAGGGCGAAGCGACTCAAAGCGTCGCGCAGACCCTGGGATCCTGTGTGTTGTTCCCATGCTATGTTTGGGGTGGGAAGGAGACCGACAGGATCCTGGTCGTCCTTTTTGAGGACAGGCCGTGGCATGGCTCGGTCCCTTCCCACCGGTGAACCATCAACCTGAACAGTTGCACGGGGCTGTTCCAAGCAGACCCCGCACCACAGGAAGAGGCGTGGACATGATAATGCAGAACTATGTCGGCTGCGACATCTCAAAGGCGTGGTTGGACTTTTTTGATGAGGCAAGCGGTCAATACCATCGCATCGACAATCAGGCCGATGCGATCGCTGCCTATGTGGCAGGCCTGCATCCCAGTCGAGACTTCGTCGTCATGGAGGCGACAGGCGTTCATGACCGCCTGCTGCGTCATGTGCTGGCCAAGGCCGGCGTGCCGTTCTCGCGGCACAATCCGGCGCACACCCACCACTATGCGAAGTCGACGAGACGGCGCGCCAAGACCGACCGTCTCGATGCCAGAATGCTGAGCGACTATGGCCGCCGCTATCACCCGGAAGCCGAGCCGGCACCGCGCGAAGAAGGCGAACACCTTCAATCGCTTGCCCGCCTTCGCGACCAAATGGTCGAGATCAGGGCAACGTTGAAGAAACAGCGCAGCGAAGCCTTCGGCGCGATTGTCATCGCCGAAATCGAAGAGCTGATCGCTACCTTCAATGTCCGCATCAAGGGTATCGAGGGGCAGATCGCCCAAGCCATTGCCCAAGCCGAGGACATGGCCCGCGACAACGCGCTGATGATCTCCGTACCCGGCGTCTCCAAGATCACTTCGTTCTCGCTGCTGGCGCACCTGCCCGAGCTCGGCCAACGCTCACCCAAGTCGATCGCGGCACTCGCCGGCCTTGCTCCCTTCGACAACAAGAGGGCAAGCTCAATCGCAGGAGCCAGATCCAGGGTGGTCGATCACGCGTATGTCGCGCACTCTACATGGCAGCGCTCGGCGCCATCGGGGCTTGTGAGCGCTTCAGAACTTTCTACACCGCCATCGCAGCCCGCTCAGGTTCCAAGAAACTCGCCATCATCGCCGTCGCAAGAAAGCTTCTCGTCGTCCTCAACGCCATCATTCGCGATAAAAAAGCATTCGCATGAACACAGTTGCCATGCCGTGATCTTGATCGAAGGATGCAGCGACACAGAATTGTGCAGCGTTTTCAACGCGTTAACGTCACGGCATGGATCCTAGGGTCTGCGCTGCGTCGCTTCGCTCCTTGCTTCGCCCTAGGATGACGATGCCACTGGTGGCTCTCTGCCCTTAAAATCCTTCGCCAGCAAATACAGTTCCACCGACTCATCCCGCGACGCCGGCGGCTTCACGTGGTGCACCGAGCGGAAGTTCTTCTTGAGCATCGACAGCAGCTCGTTTTCGGCGCCGCCTTGAAACGTCTTGGCCAAAAAGTGCCCGCCCGGCTTCAGCACCGACAGTGCGAAATCGGCGGCCACCTCGCACAGATGCATGGTGCGGATGTGGTCGGTTCGCTTGTGGCCGGTGGTCGGCGCGGCCATGTCGGACAACACGATATCGGGGTCGCCGCCCAGCGCCTCGGCGAGCTTTTGCGGCGCTTCCGGGTCGAGGAAATCCATCAGCAGCACCGGCGCACCCGGCACCGCATCCATTTCGAGATAGTCGATGCCGATGACATGCGGATTTTCCGCCGTCGACTTGGTCCTCGCGGCCGCCACCTGGCACCAGCCGCCGGGGGCCGCACCGAGATCGATGACCTTCATGCCAGGTTTCAGCAGATGATGCTTGTCATCGATCTCGATCAGCTTGTAGGCCGCGCGCGAGCGATAGCCGTCGGCTTTTGACCTCTGGACATAGGGATCGTTGATGTGGCGCTGCAGCCAGCGGCGCGACGATTCTTTGAGGCCCGACTTCTTCTTGATTCGTGTTTTGAGGACGCGAATGCTGGCGGAGCCCGGCTTTTCCGGCTTCTTGGTCACTGTCGGCCCCGCCCACTGTTGCGCCAGACGCCGTCATCGGCCATCAGCTCGCTCAAAATGCCTTCGCGTAAGCCCCGGTCGGCGACGCGCAGCCGCTCCGACGGCCACACCGCACGGATGGCTTCCAGGATAGCACAGCCGGCCAGCACAAGATCGGCACGGTCGGCGCCGATGCAAGGGTTGGCGCAGCGCTGCTGGAAGTCCCAGCCGACCAGTTTTTCGACCATGCGGTCGACGCTGTCGCGGTCCATCCACAGCCCATCGACGCGGCGGCGGTCGTAGCGTTCGAGATCGAGATGGACGCCGGCCAGCGTCGTCACCGTGCCGGATGTGCCCAGCAGATGGAATTTCGGACTGGCCAGCACATGGCTCAGCCGGTCGCGGCCGTCGAAGGCTTTCAGCCGCACCGCGACGTCGTCGACCATGGCGGCAAAGATCTCGCGCGTCACCGTGCGGCCGCCAAAGCGTTCGGCCAGAGAGACGACGCCGACCGGCAGCGAGGTCCACGACACGATGTGGTTGGCCAGCCGCGGCGAGCGCTGGCCGGTGAGGTCGATCAGCGCGATTTCGGACGAGCCACCGCCAATGTCGAACAGCACCACGCCTTGCGTGTCGCGCTCGATCAGCGAGCCGCAGCCGGATACAGCCAGACGCGCCTCGGTCTGGCGATCGATGATTTCCAGCTTCAACCCCGCCTCTCGTTCGACGCGCTGCAGGAATTCCACGCCATTGTCGGCGGTGCGGCAGGCCTCGGTGGCGATCAGCCGTGCCTTGCGGATCTTGCGGTTGCGCAATTTGTCGCCGCAGATCTTCAGCGCCTCGACGGCGCGGTCCATCGCCGCCTGGCTCAGGTGCCCATTCGCCGTCAGCCCCTCGCCCAGCCTGACGATGCGCGAGAAGGCGTCGATGACGCGGAACTGGCCATGGCGCTGCGGCACCGCGACCAAGAGCCGGCAATTGTTGGTGCCGAGATCGAGCGCGGCAAACACCGGCAGTTCCTGCATCGGCGGACGATGCATTGGCTGTTCCGGTCGGGATTGTGGCGCCGAGGGCAAAGGCACCGGCGCTGGAGCGGCCGGGCCGACGGAGGCCGGCGCACCAACCGCTGCCGCCGTTGCGAGAGGGCTGTCGTCGCGCGCAAAAACCTTGCGCCCACGCCGGCGCTTGCGCCGCTTTCTCGCCTTGCCTCGCTGATGCTGGGCTTCGCCGGCCTGTCCGTTACCGGACTGAGGCCCCGCCTGGCGGGGCCACCCGGCGGATGGGCTTGGCCCGCCTGACGGCGGCGAAGCCCTGGACACGCCCACTTCCGGCGCGCCAGCGCCGGTGTCGTGGTCTTCCACTTCAGTTCCTTCCGGCGCCGCGCGAACCGGAAAACCGGACGCAGCAGGCGCTTCAATCTTTTAAGTTGCCGCCAGAGTAGCAGCGCCGGGCCGGATCACCAAGAGCAAGGACTCAAATTTTGCCGGCTGCGTCCTGCCAGATCCCCGCTGCTTTGCAGCGTCCCGGCGTTCGCTAGCCTTTCATCTTGCCACTGGCACGACGAATTCGCCGTTGGCGAACCGGCTGCTCACCCTTGCCGGTTGAATAGCCGGCTTCAATGAGGCATTTCTGAAATGAGGGGGAATTGGTGAATCGCGGACGTTTTAACGCCCGCCTGGGCGATGGGCAGCAACACATGACGACAACTCCATGAATTGGGGGGCCACGAATTGGAAGCGCTATCTGTGGCCGGTCATCGGTGTCGCGGCGGTCATCGGGTCGCTGTTGTTGCTGTGGCATGAACTGCGCGGCATCTCGATCGACGATGTCTGGGACGGCATATCAGCCATCCCGACGCGCGGCTGGGTGCTGGCGGCGCTGAGCTCGGTGGTCGCCTACGCCTCGCTTGCCGGCTACGACCACATTGCCCTTCTACATATCGGCAAGAAGGTGTCGTGGCTGTTCGTCACCTTCTGCTCCTTCACCACCTATGCGCTGTCGCACAACATTGGCGGCTCGGTGCTTTCGGGCGCGGTGATCCGCTACCGCGCTTATGGCACCAGGGGGCTCACCGGCCAGGATGTCGGCATATTGGTGGCGATCTGCTGGATCACTTTCGTGCTCTCCAGCCTGCTGGTCGGCGGCCTGGTGCTGGTGTTCGAGCCGCAGATCATCGGCCGCTTCTCCGGCGCGCCCCACCATGGGCTGGCGATCGCCGCCGGCATCGCTTTGCTGATCCTGGTCGGCGCCTACATCTTCGGCAGCTGGCTGCATCTGAAGCCGCTGAAAATCGCCGGCTTCCAGTTGCACTACCCGGCGCTGCCGATCGTGGCGCGGCAATTGCTGATCGGCCCGATCGAGCTTCTGGCGGCGGCGGCGATCATCTTCTTTGCCCTGCCCGTTGCCGGCAATCCCGGCTATTTCGTCATCCTCGGCGTGTTCCTGGTGTCGTTCTCGGTTGCGCAGATCTCGCACGCGCCGGGCGGGCTCGGCGTGTTCGAGGTCGTGTTCCTCGCCGGACTGTCTGATATGGACCCGGTCGGCGTGCTGGCGGCACTTTTGGTGTTTCGCCTGTTCTACCTGATCATCCCGCTGCTGATCGCGCTCGGCGTGGTGCTGTTCTTCGAGCACTCGCAATACAGCCGGACGGACAGTTGAGGTCGCGCCGGGCGACAGCGCCAGCCTGGCGCAATTGGCTGATGAAACACCGAGATTGAAATGCAACGCAGGCTTGACTATTTTCCGGCGGCGGCTACAAGGCACGCGCGGCTGCTTCGGCGGCCCACCAGCGCGACAGCGCCTGCTGGGGAATAGGTTAACGGTAGACCCACGGACTCTGACTCCGTTAGTCCTGGTTCGAATCCAGGTTCCCCAGCCATTTGATTTTAGAGCGGTTTTCCCGTTTCATAATTAGAAGATTTCGTGTCAGTCGGACGCACGGTCGGGAATTTTTGTTCCCGTTTCGAGCTTGCGGATGGCGCTTTCGCCGAGCGCCGGATCGCGATTGAGGTAATTGGAATCGAGGATCGCGTTGACATCGCGCAGGCTGTGACCGGTGATCGTCGCAATCTCAGGCACCGTCGCGCTGGCGATCGCCAGGCGCGTCACAGCCGTTCCGCGTATATCATTGAAGGTGACGCCGACCACGCCGGCGGCGGCGCATGCCTTGCGCCAGGACGACCGGAAGCCGTCGGCTGTCCACGGAACGCTGTCGCTGTTGAGCAATATCTGGCCGGCCTTGCCACGCAGCGCATCGAGCGCAGTTTTCAGCGGCGCGCCGACTGGGATGACCACGCGGGTTCCCGTCTTGGATTGCTGAAGGCGGATCAGCTTGCCGTCATACTGCTGCCAGGTCAGGCGCAGTAGGTCACCCTGGCGCTGCCCCGTCCACAAAGCGAGCGTGAGCGGCAAATGAAGATGCGCGGGAGCGCTGGCATAGAATGCTGCCTCGTCGACTGCGGTCCAGACGTTCGCGGCTCGCGTGCCGCGATAGAGTCGCCCGCCCTTCTCGCATGGATTGGCTGACACAAGGCCGCGACCGAGCGCCCACGATAGGATCCGGGCGAGAACCTGCCAGCCGTAGTCAGCCTGGCGGCGAGACGCCTTGGCACGGTCGTCGCGCCATTCCATGAAGATGCCGCGCGTGCGCCTATCGCTCATGCCTGACAGCGGGAATTCGCCAAATTTCTTCTCGATGATCTTAGGGCCAAGACTCATAATTGTGGTGCGAGCGCTGCAGCGCTGTCGTCAGTCTCGGCAACATTGTGCTTGAATTGTTATGAGGCGATCAGGGGGCGACCCTGACCGGGTTCGGATTCGCACCGAAACGGGTTACCCCGACTATCTAAGCCCGAAATGCCGCTGCGGGCCCTACAGGAGCGACCTGTCCTTCCGCACTGAGCGTCGACATCACGCCAGACTACTGTTTGCCTATGATCCCACAATTTTGCAAGTAGTTCGGGTTCGGCGTTAGAGCCAATAGCTGATTGTCGCTGCGATGCAGACCGCAGCGAGGAAGTTGGTAGCCAATCGATCATATCGGGTGGCGATGCGGCGGAAGTCCTTAAGCCTGCAGAACATGCGCTCGATGGCGTTGCGGTCGCGGTAGAGGTAGGGCGAGAAGCAGTTCTTCCACTTCCTGTTTGCCTTCGGTGGAATATTGGCGAAAGCGCCGCGCTGCTTGACCTGGCGACGAATTGCGTCGCTGTCGTAGCCTTTGTCGGCGTTCAGCAGGGTTGTCGTCGGCATCTGATCGATCAGCACCTCGCCCGCCTTGCAGTCGGCAACGTTGCCGCCGGTCAAAAGGAAGGCGACTGGCCTGCACATTCCATCAGTCAGGGCGTGGATCTTGGTGGTGCGCCCGCCGCGTGATCTGCCAATTGCCTGGTTGAGTTCCCCCTTTTTCCGCCCGCCGCACTGCGATGGGCACGAACAGCCGAGGAATCGATAAGCAGTTGTGCCGGTGGCCCACCAGCACTGGCCAAGGCTTGGAATATGCCGGTCCAGATGCCCTTGTTAGCCCAGCGATGGAAGCGATTGTAGAGCGTCTTCCTCGGACCGTAGGCGGCAGGTGCGTCCACCCAGCGTCCACCGCTCTTGATGACGTGGATGATACCGCTGATAACCCGCCGATCATCCACGCGAGCCTTGCCCCGCGTGTCAGTTGGAAGATGCGGCTTGAGCTTCGAGAATTGTTCGCCCGTCAGCCAGAAATAGTCCCGATCCATCGAAGCCTCCAGTCGGTGACCTTGAATCACGGCAGCCGCATCAATGAAAGCGGTTTATGGGTCCGGACCCTAATCAATTTGACGTAGTCAGCCTGGGTTCGTGGCGCTAGGTCATCCCAATCCGAGCTAGCCTGAAACGCGTTCAAGATCCAAAACAGCACGCCCTGGCGAGGCTTGGCCTTGCGGGCGACGGCGGCGTAATAAGCCGCCATGAATTCCAGATCTCCCGGTTTGCCCGGCAGGCTCGGTCCACCCTTCCATGCCCAATAGTAAGTGACGACCCTGCCATCGGCGAGCGTTTTGGTGCGGCTGTTCAGTCCCTTAAGGCGAACGCGCATGGTTCTTCACCCATTTGTCTAGGGCATTTTCCGACTCGGTGGTCTGTGTGGCCGCGATGACGACGATCTTGCCGGTAACGGGATCGATTTCTACCCTGCCCGGCTCCATGTTGCCCTTTCGCGCGCCCTTGATGGCGCGTGCAATGTCGGCCGCCTTGAAGGAAACGGGCGTGCCGACCATAGTCCGTTACTCCTCTACCGAGGCAATAACGCCGAGCCTGTCGAGCACATGGTCAACTATCGCGCGAACACTCAAGAATGTAGCCACGCCTCTGTTGTTCTTCATTGCTTCGCTCAACGTGGCCTGACCGGCGCCTTCATGAAAATACGTTATGCGCGGCGGTGGAACATCGCCCGCCGCGACGATGGTTCCCTCGCCTTCCATCAACATCACCTTCGTGTCGGCGGTGGTCTCCTCGCTGAAGCTGAACCCGACGATCTCTTCGCCGCGGCTGTCATCGAGCATGCCGCTGAGATACAGCTTGAGGCCGAACAGCAGATCCTTGCCCTGGACGAATGCGACTGCGTCGTCGGCCCCCAAGCCGTGGCGCGTAAGAACGACCACTAGCCGCACCATGCAGATATCGAGGATCGAAAAATGGTTGACGGTCCTGCCGCCCCACAGCTCAGGGAACAGTCCATTTCTGCGGCGCCATGCGCGAAACGTCACGTCTTTGCAGCCTGCGACTACACAGACTTTGGCAGCGGGGAAGATTCGGTCGGTGGCGTACATCACGATACATTTGTAGCACACGAGCGAAGGTGCTACAAGTGTAGCAAGCCCCCGCTCGCGAATATTTTGACTTCGACTATTAACTGTTCCGCCAAGTTGGACGTTGACGCTTCCCCTTCGTCAGAGTTAATGATCTCCTAATATAAGTATTTTCTTAAACTTATGATCGGCAACCAACGAGTTAGCCGACGGAGTTGGGTTGGGGAGACGCAGTGCGACGACCAATGTCGTCGCAGAATCAACATCGAGCTGCCATCCGTCTGTAAACGGCCTTGCTGAGCCAGGCTGTTCCTAAGGCCGCAACGTTGCGGCGGGTTGGATGCGCGGACAATAGACGTCTACGAGTTGCTGACAATGGACGTCTACGAGTTTTTGACAGGAGTGGCTTGTCTTTCAGTGCGGTCGGCAAACGGATGTGGGGGCATCTGTGTATGGGCAAAGGGGGTATTATGGCTTCTTCTCAGATCATAGACGCCGACGGAATGTCGACGTCGCTTCCCGATGCGCCACAGGCCGGACACGACGCCCACCGTTTTGCCGAAGATACGCTCCTCCCCATTTCCACCCCCCTGACCATTATTTCTCTTGATGTGCTGAGCAACGATCTAGCCGGAATCGCACTTTGCTCTATCGATGATGGGTTTTCCGCCTCGACCGATCCGAAGAAGCCCGCTGTTGCCTACGAAGATTCAGCAGGCATCAAGCTGTGTTTGCCGGACGTGTGGGCGTGGGCGTTTGGCATTGGTACACGTGCCATTGGTCTGAATGCGAACTCATTTGGTCCGGCGCTCTCTACCAGGATCAAGCCGTTAGTTGGCGAAGGCGAACTTGCCCTCACAGATTCACAATTTTTGAGCGACCCCGCCGCAAGCGGCAGGTCGATGTCGACACTTCATGATCGACAAGAACAACTAGCGATATAGGGGACGGGGTATGGCAACGACAACTGGTACAAGCGGCAACGACAATCTGGTCGGCGGTAGTGGAGACGACGTGCTTTTGGGCGGTGCCGGAAGCGATCGCCTGAATGGCGGTTCAGGCGCCGATACGCTCGATGGAGGCAGTGGGTTCGATACGGTCCTGGGCGGATCGGGAGCCGACACGCTTATCTACCGTGCGTGGGAAAATCAGTACAAGATGGGTGGCCTAGTATACGGCACCGGGACAACCGGTGGACAAACAACCTTTTCCGGCTACGACATCTATGACGGCGGCAACGGCAATGCTGCGAAAGGCACTGCCGAGATCGATACGCTCGCTATCTATCTAAGCAATGATCAACTAGCCAATGCGTCATTTATGACAGCGTTTAACACTGAGATTGCTCAGTTTCGTGCCTTCATTGCCGCGAACTCGAACACGAATACCGGCCAAGCAGGTCAGGCAGAATTTGCGTTCACTACGATCAACCTTAAAGTTTCCGCGATCGAGCAAGTTACCGTTCTCGATAGTGACGGCCATGTTCCCGTATACGTCAATATTGTCGATTCGGCCTTAAGTGATGGCGACAATAACTCGGTCGTAACGTTCACTTTTGTTGGCCCTGTGGCGGGTTTCACTTTAGCCGACGTTACGGCAACCCACGGCACGTTGACTGATTTTGTGATGATTGACGCTTCACATTATACGGCGAAGTTTACAGCAGCAGACGGCTTCGCCGGCACCGGCTCGGTGTCGGTGACGGCGGGCAGCTACACCGACTCTGCCGGCAACGCCGGTAGTGCTGGTTCCGACACGGTTGCGATCGACAGGCTCAACCCAACCGTCGTGGTCGACATCGTCGACAGCGCCCTCAACGACGGCGACAACAGCTCCGTTGTCACCTTTACCTTCAGCGAGGCCCCGGGCGCCAGCTTCACAGCTGCCGATATCACCGCGACTAACGGCACGATCAGCGGCTTCACGCAGGACACCGCGACCACTTATCACGCCACCTTTACCGGGACCGACGGGGTTTCTGGAACGGGATCAGTTTCGCTGGCCGCCGGCAGCTACACCGACGCCGCCCTCAACATCGGCGGCACCGGCTCCGACACCGTCACCATCGACACCGAGAACCCGACCGTTGTGGTCGACATCGTCGACGGCGCGCTCAGCGACGGCAACAACAGCTCGGTCGTCACCTTCGCCTTCTCCGAGGCGCCAGGCGCCAGCTTCACCGAATCCGACATTGCTGTGTCGACCGGTCTCACGCTGGATGTCGGGTCGCTGATCATGGTCGACGCCACCCATTACACCGCGACGGTCACGGCAACAGACGGCTTCACCGGCACCGGCACGGTTTCGCTGGCCGCCGGCAGCTACACCGACGCCGCCCTCAACATCGGCGGCACCGGCTCCGACACCGTCACCATCGACACCGAGAACCCGACCGTTGTGGTCGACATCGTCGACGGCGCGCTCAGCGACGGCAACAACAGCTCGGTCGTCACCTTCGCCTTCTCCGAGGCGCCAGGCGCCAGCTTCACCGAATCCGACATTGCTGTGTCGACCGGTCTCACGCTGGATGTCGGGTCGCTGATCATGGTCGACGCCACCCATTACACCGCGACGGTCACGGCAACAGACGGCTTCACCGGCACCGGCACGGTTTCGCTGGCCGCCGGCAGCTACACCGACGCCGCCCTCAACATCGGCGGCACCGGCTCCGACACCGTCACCATCGACACCGAGAACCCGACCGTTGTGGTCGACATCGTCGACGGCGCGCTCAGCGACGGCAACAACAGCTCGGTCGTCACCTTCGCCTTCTCCGAGGCGCCAGGCGCCAGCTTCACCGAATCCGACATTGCTGTGTCGACCGGTCTCACGCTGGATGTCGGGTCGCTGATCATGGTCGACGCCACCCATTACACCGCGACGGTCACGGCAACAGACGGCTTCACCGGCACCGGCACGGTTTCGCTGGCCGCCGGCAGCTACACCGATACCGCCGGCAACACCGGTAGTGCGGGCTCCGACACGGTCGCGATCGACACCGAGAACCCGACCGTTGTGGTCGACATCGTCGACGGCGCGCTCAGCGACGGCAACAACAGCTCGGTCGTCACCTTCGCCTTCTCCGAGGCGCCAGGCGCCAGCTTCACCGAATCCGACATTGCTGTGTCGACCGGTCTCACGCTGGATGTCGGGTCGCTGATCATGGTCGACGCCACCCATTACACCGCGACGGTCACGGCAACAGACGGCTTCACCGGCACCGGCACGGTTTCGCTGGCCGCCGGCAGCTACACCGACGCCGCCCTCAACATCGGCGGCACCGGCTCCGACACCGTCACCATCGACACCGAGAACCCGACCGTTGTGGTCGACATCGTCGACGGCGCGCTCAGCGACGGCAACAACAGCTCGGTCGTCACCTTCGCCTTCTCCGAGGCGCCAGGCGCCAGCTTCACCGAATCCGACATTGCTGTGTCGACCGGTCTCACGCTGGATGTCGGGTCGCTGATCATGGTCGACGCCACCCATTACACCGCGACGGTCACGGCAACAGACGGCTTCACCGGCACCGGCACGGTTTCGCTGGCCGCCGGCAGCTACACCGACGCCGCCCTCAACATCGGCGGCACCGGCTCCGACACCGTCACCATCGACACCGAGAACCCGACCGTTGTGGTCGACATCGTCGACGGCGCGCTCAGCGACGGCAACAACAGCTCGGTCGTCACCTTCGCCTTCTCCGAGGCGCCAGGCGCCAGCTTCACCGAATCCGACATTGCTGTGTCGACCGGTCTCACGCTGGATGTCGGGTCGCTGATCATGGTCGACGCCACCCATTACACCGCGACGGTCACGGCAACAGACGGCTTCACCGGCACCGGCACGGTTTCGCTGGCCGCCGGCAGCTACACCGACGCCGCCCTCAACATCGGCGGCACCGGCTCCGACACCGTCACCATCGACACCGAGAACCCGACCGTTGTGGTCGACATCGTCGACGGCGCGCTCAGCGACGGCAACAACAGCTCGGTCGTCACCTTCGCCTTCTCCGAGGCGCCAGGCGCCAGCTTCACCGAATCCGACATTGCTGTGTCGACCGGTCTCACGCTGGATGTCGGGTCGCTGATCATGGTCGACGCCACCCATTACACCGCGACGGTCACGGCAACAGACGGCTTCACCGGCACCGGCACGGTTTCGCTGGCCGCCGGCAGCTACACCGATACCGCCGGCAACACCGGTAGTGCGGGCTCCGACACGGTCGCGATCGACACCGAGAACCCGACCGTTGTGGTCGACATCGTCGACGGCGCGCTCAGCGACGGCAACAACAGCTCGGTCGTCACCTTCGCCTTCTCCGAGGCGCCAGGCGCCAGCTTCACCGAATCCGACATTGCTGTGTCGACCGGTCTCACGCTGGATGTCGGGTCGCTGATCATGGTCGACGCCACCCATTACACCGCGACGGTCACGGCAACAGACGGCTTCACCGGCACCGGCACGGTTTCGCTGGCCGCCGGCAGCTACACCGACGCCGCCCTCAACATCGGCGGCACCGGCTCCGACACCGTCACCATCGACACCGAGAACCCGACCGTTGTGGTCGACATCGTCGACGGCGCGCTCAGCGACGGCAACAACAGCTCGGTCGTCACCTTCGCCTTCTCCGAGGCGCCAGGCGCCAGCTTCACCGAATCCGACATTGCTGTGTCGACCGGTCTCACGCTGGATGTCGGGTCGCTGATCATGGTCGACGCCACCCATTACACCGCGACGGTCACGGCAACAGACGGCTTCACCGGCACCGGCACGGTTTCGCTGGCCGCCGGCAGCTACACCGATACCGCCGGCAACACCGGTAGTGCGGGCTCCGACACGGTCGCGATCGACACCGAGAACCCGACCGTTGTGGTCGACATCGTCGACGGCGCGCTCAGCGACGGCAACAACAGCTCGGTCGTCACCTTCGCCTTCTCCGAGGCGCCAGGCGCCAGCTTCACCGAATCCGACATTGCTGTGTCGACCGGTCTCACGCTGGATGTCGGGTCGCTGATCATGGTCGACGCCACCCATTACACCGCGACGGTCACGGCAACAGACGGCTTCACCGGCACCGGCACGGTTTCGCTGGCCGCCGGCAGCTACACCGACGCCGCCCTCAACATCGGCGGCACCGGCTCCGACACCGTCACCATCGACACCGAGAACCCGACCGTTGTGGTCGACATCGTCGACGGCGCGCTCAGCGACGGCAACAACAGCTCGGTCGTCACCTTCGCCTTCTCCGAGGCGCCAGGCGCCAGCTTCACCGAATCCGACATTGCTGTGTCGACCGGTCTCACGCTGGATGTCGGGTCGCTGATCATGGTCGACGCCACCCATTACACCGCGACGGTCACGGCAACAGACGGCTTCACCGGCACCGGCACGGTTTCGCTGGCCGCCGGCAGCTACACCGACGCCGCCCTCAACATCGGCGGCACCGGCTCCGACACCGTCACCATCGACACCGAGAACCCGACCGTTGTGGTCGACATCGTCGACGGCGCGCTCAGCGACGGCAACAACAGCTCGGTCGTCACCTTCGCCTTCTCCGAGGCGCCAGGCGCCAGCTTCACCGAATCCGACATTGCTGTGTCGACCGGTCTCACGCTGGATGTCGGGTCGCTGATCATGGTCGACGCCACCCATTACACCGCGACGGTCACGGCAACAGACGGCTTCACCGGCACCGGCACGGTTTCGCTGGCCGCCGGCAGCTACACCGACGCCGCCCTCAACATCGGCGGCACCGGCTCCGACACCGTCACCATCGACACCGAGAACCCGACCGTTGTGGTCGACATCGTCGACGGCGCGCTCAGCGACGGCAACAACAGCTCGGTCGTCACCTTCGCCTTCTCCGAGGCGCCAGGCGCCAGCTTCACCGAATCCGACATTGCTGTGTCGACCGGTCTCACGCTGGATGTCGGGTCGCTGATCATGGTCGACGCCACCCATTACACCGCGACGGTCACGGCAACAGACGGCTTCACCGGCACCGGCACGGTTTCGCTGGCCGCCGGCAGCTACACCGACGCCGCCCTCAACATCGGCGGCACCGGCTCCGACACCGTCACCATCGACACCGAGAACCCGACCGTTGTGGTCGACATCGTCGACGGCGCGCTCAGCGACGGCAACAACAGCTCGGTCGTCACCTTCGCCTTCTCCGAGGCGCCAGGCGCCAGCTTCACCGAATCCGACATTGCTGTGTCGACCGGTCTCACGCTGGATGTCGGGTCGCTGATCATGGTCGACGCCACCCATTACACCGCGACGGTCACGGCAACAGACGGCTTCACCGGCACCGGCACGGTTTCGCTGGCCGCCGGCAGCTACACCGACGCCGCCCTCAACATCGGCGGCACCGGCTCCGACACCGTCACCATCGACACCGAGAACCCGACCGTTGTGGTCGACATCGTCGACGGCGCGCTCAGCGACGGCAACAACAGCTCGGTCGTCACCTTCGCCTTCTCCGAGGCGCCAGGCGCCAGCTTCACCGAATCCGACATTGCTGTGTCGACCGGTCTCACGCTGGATGTCGGGTCGCTGATCATGGTCGACGCCACCCATTACACCGCGACGGTCACGGCAACAGACGGCTTCACCGGCACCGGCACGGTTTCGCTGGCCGCCGGCAGCTACACCGACGCCGCCCTCAACATCGGCGGCACCGGCTCCGACACCGTCACCATCGACACCGAGAACCCGACCGTTGTGGTCGACATCGTCGACGGCGCGCTCAGCGACGGCAACAACAGCTCGGTCGTCACCTTCGCCTTCTCCGAGGCGCCAGGCGCCAGCTTCACCGAATCCGACATTGCTGTGTCGACCGGTCTCACGCTGGATGTCGGGTCGCTGATCATGGTCGACGCCACCCATTACACCGCGACGGTCACGGCAACAGACGGCTTCACCGGCACCGGCACGGTTTCGCTGGCCGCCGGCAGCTACACCGATACCGCCGGCAACACCGGTAGTGCGGGCTCCGACACGGTCGCGATCGACAGGCTCAACCCGACGGTGACCGTCAACATCGTCGACACCTCGCTCAGCGACAGCGACACCAGCTCGGTCGTCACCTTCGCCTTCTCCGAGGCGCCAGGCGCCAGCTTCACCATAGCCGACATTACCGCCACGCACGGCACGGTCACCGGCCTCACCGCCACGGCCGACCCGCTGGTCTTCACCGCCACCTTCACGGCCGACGACGGCTTCGCCGGCCAGGGCTCGGTCTCGGTGACGGCCGGCAGCTACACCGACACCGCCGGCAACACCGGTAGTGCGGGCTCCGACACGGTCGCGATCGACAGGCTCAACCCGACGGTGACCGTCAACATCGTCGACACCTCGCTCAGCGACAGCGACACCAGCTCGGTCGTCACCTTCGCCTTCTCCGAGGCGCCAGGCGCCAGCTTCACCATAGCCGACATTACCGCCACGCACGGCACGGTCACCGGCCTCACCGCCACGGCCGACCCGCTGGTCTTCACCGCCACCTTCACGGCCGACGACGGCTTCGCCGGCCAGGGCTCGGTCTCGGTGACGGCCGGCAGCTACACCGACACCGCCGGCAACACCGGTAGTGCGGGCTCCGACACGGTCGCGATCGACAGGCTCAACCCGACGGTGACCGTCAACATCGTCGACACCTCGCTCAGCGACAGCGACACCAGCTCGGTCGTCACCTTCGCCTTCTCCGAGGCGCCAGGCGCCAGCTTCACCATAGCCGACATTACCGCCACGCACGGCACGGTCACCGGCCTCACCGCCACGGCCGACCCGCTGGTCTTCACCGCCACCTTCACGGCCGACGACGGCTTCGCCGGCCAGGGCTCGGTCTCGGTGACGGCCGGCAGCTACACCGACACCGCCGGCAACACCGGTAGTGCGGGCTCCGACACGGTCGCGATCGACAGGGAGAATCCTACATTTACGGCTTGGACTTACGAGACATCCGGCGGATCGGGCAAAAGGATTGTTGTGACAGGCGTTTCCGACGCGGTCTCTAGCTTTACCATTACCGATGCCGGAACACCGCTCACGTGGGCTTCGATAGTCAAGAACGGTTCCACTTGGACCTTTACAGATATCGCAAATGGGGCGCAGCTCCAAAACCACACGTTGACCGTAACTGCTACGGATCCAGCCGGGAACACGTTCTCGATGACGCATGCAGCTCCCGCCGGCACCTCCGGCGAGCCAATCAATCTCGCCCTCACCGATCCATCGCATGAGGGTGCGCTCATCACCGTCACGGTGAAGGACGTGCCTTCGGGATGGACCATCGACGGTGCAACCCACAACGCCAACGGGAGCTGGACGGTTCAGACCAACGACCTGCACGGGCTGACGGTCACAACGCCTGCCGATTTCGCGGGGGCGGTGGTGCTCGACGTCTCGATGAACTGGACCAACGCAGACGGCACGACGGGAAACATGTCGATCGCCGACAATGTCGAAGCCTACGCGCCGGGCTCGCCGATCTTCGCCTGGTCCGGTGACGACGTGCTGACCGGATCGAGCGGCAACGACCTGTTCGTCTTCTCACAGCCGATCGGCAACGACACGGTGCACAGCTTCGACGCGGCCGCTGACCAGATCGACCTGATCGGTTATTCCGGCGTCCAGAGCTTCGCCGACATCCAGGCGCATATGGCCGACGACGCCAACGGCAACGCGGTGATCACGCTTGGCGACGGGCAGTCGATCCTGCTCGACGGCGTGCATTCGAGTGCGCTCACGGACGGCAATTTCGTCTTCGACCAGACGCCGGTGGTCAACAATGCCGGAACCATGACGATCGGCGACGGCGCGTTGCTGCCGCTCAGCGGCATTATCAACAACAGCGGTCTCATCTCGCTCGACTCGGCGGGCGGCGATACGCTGCTGCAGGTCATCCAGCATGGCGTGACCCTGCAGGGTGGCGGGCATATCCTGCTGTCCGACAGCGCCGCCAACGTCATCTCCGGCACTGCTGCCGACGTCACTCTGGTCAATGTCGACAACACGATCTCGGGCGCCGGCCAGTTGGGCGGCGGGATGCTCAGCCTCGACAACAGGGGCACCATCATCGCCACCGGCTCGAATGCGCTGGTCATCGATACTGGAGGCAGCGTCGTCGTCAATTCGGGAACGCTGGAGGCAACCGGCTCCGGTGGCCTTACGATCACCGGTGGGCTGGCGAATTCCGGCATGCTGTGGGCCAATGGCGGTAACATTGACATCAACGGCCAGGTCACTGGCGACGGCGACGCCACGATCGGCAACCTGTCGAAGCTGGAATTCGGTGCGGCCTCTTCAACCGACGTCACGTTCGCGGCGGATGCCGCCGGCACATTGCAGCTGGACGATTCCTTCGATTTCAGCGGAAGCATCGCCGGCATCACCAATGACGACAAGGTGAACCTCGAAGACATCCTGTTCGGCACGGGAACGTCCGCTGCCTATCAGGCGGACCTCGACGGCACCGGAGGAACGTTGACCGTCTCGGACGGCACGCACAACGCCACGCTCCACCTGCTCGGCGTCTACGATGCCCACAGCTTCACACTTGCCGACGACGGCACCGGCAGGACGGTGGTGCAAGTGAGCGACTTTGTGATGTGAACAAAAGAGAGCCGCGGGGACAAAGCGCGGCTCTCTTCATGCTGCCGGTTCCTGATTCAGCTTACGAATTAAGGTTTACGGCAGGAATAGGAAGGGAACCACATGGCCGGTTGGACGATCAGGAGTAGTATCGGTTCCGGGCGTGGACAGGGGGGCGGTTTTCCGCTGGGTATTTGAGTCTCGACAACAAATCCAAGATTGTGAAGGATGCGCTTCGGGCATGCCGCCGCTATTTCCTGGTTGCGGCGGCATTCAGCCTGGCGATCAATCTGCTCTACCTCGCCTCCCCCCTCTACATGCTGCAGATTTACGACAGGGTCGTCACCAGCGGCAGCGAAACCACGCTGGTGATGTTGACCCTGGTGTTGCTGGCGGCCTTCCTTTCGTTGGCCGGCCTCGATCTGGTGCGCGCCTCCATCCTGACGCGTGCCAGCGCGCGGCTCGACCGGTTGCTGTCGGCAAAAGTCCTCGCCGCGTCGGTCGAGACCCCATCGCCGGGCTCCTCGCAAAGCCAGCCGATCCGCGATTTCGACACGTTCAGGCAGGTGATCACCGGCAGCGGCATCCATGCCCTGTTCGACCTGCCATGGTCACCCATCTACATCGGCATCATCTTCCTGCTGCATCCGTGGCTCGGCTTCTTCGCACTGGGCTGCTCGCTGCTCTTGATCGCCATGGCCGTGCTCAACGAGTATCTCGTGCGTTCGCCGCTGAAGCAGGCCAACGATCTGGCGACGACCAACTATAACTTTACCGAAATGAGCCTCAGAAACTCGGAAGTCGTTCGCGCCATGGGGATGATCGACGGTCTCATCCGCCGCTGGGGGCGCGACCGCAACCTGGCGCTGCGGCGCCAAGCGGAGGCAAGCGATCGCGCCGCACTGATGTCCGGCCTGATCCGTTTCCTGCGGCTAACCATGCAGTCGCTGATCCTCGGCCTCGGCGCCTATCTGGTGATCGAGCGGCAGATCACCGGCGGCACCATGTTTGCGGCGAGCCTCCTGCTGGGCCGGGGGCTACAGCCGGTCGAGCAGATCGTCGGCCTTTGGCGCAGCCTGATCCTGGCGCGGGCGGCGTTGGCAAGGGTCGAGAAGCTGGTCGACGGGGGCGCGCAGAACGAACGATCGTTCAACCTGCCGAAGCCCACCGGCAAGATTTCGGTCGAACAGGTCAGCTTTGCAATTGCCAGCCAGCAGAAAGTGCTTCTCCGGGACGTATCATTCCGGCTGAACGCAGGCGAGGCGCTGGGAATCGTCGGGCCTTCCGGCGCCGGCAAATCGACGCTGGCGCGTCATCTCGCGGGCGTCATGCAACCCAGCCGCGGCACCGTCAGGCTGGACGGGGCCGACCTGTCGCAATGGGGACACGACGCGCTCGGTGACCACATCGGCTACCTGCCGCAGGATATCGAACTCTTCTCCGATACGGTCGCCGCCAACATCGGCCGCTTCAAGACCAATGTCGACCAGGAGGTGATCGAGGCCGCGCGGCTCGCCGGCGTGCATGAGATGATCATCCGCCTGCCCCAGGGTTATGAGACCCACATCGGCGAAGGCGGCGCAGTGCTGTCAGGAGGATATCGGCAGCGGATTGCTCTTGCCCGTGCGGTATTCGGAACGCCGAACCTGATCATTCTCGATGAGCCGAGTTCCAATCTCGACGCCGATGGCGACCGCGCGCTGAGCGAGTGCGCGATCGAGCTCAAGCGCCGCGGCAGCACAGTGATCATCGTCTCGCACCGGCCTTCGACCTTGGCCAATGTCGACAAGATCCTTCTGTTGCGCGATGGCGCCGTCGAGGCCTTCGGGATGAGAAACGAGATCGTGGCGCTGCTCAACCAGCGCGCGGCTCCAATGGCGGTGGCAACCCAATGAGCCGTGGCCGGAGAGATCGATGAGCGACGGCGCCCTCACCTACCGGAGCCTGCCCGGCGAGGTCGGCATCATGGCCCCGGATTCGATCCGGGTGCCGGCCTGTGTCGGTCTGCTGATCATCGTCGCCTTTTTCGGCATTTTCGGCGGCTGGGCAGCCTTCGCCCCACTGAACGGTGCCGTGCTCGCGGACGCCATCGTTAAGGTGGAAGGCAATCGAAAGAGCGTACAGCACTTCGACGGCGGCACGGTGAAGGAGATCCGCGTCAAGGATGGCGACGTCGTCAGGAAGGGCGACATAATGCTGAAGCTGGACGACACCAGAATCCGGTCCGAGTTCAATCTCTATGCCCAGCAATATGCGCTATTGCGCGCAACCGATGCCAGGATCCGGGCCGAGCTGGACGGCAGCGAGGCTGTTGCCTTTCCCAAGGACATTCTCAAGGAGCATGAGGACTATCTCAGGGATGCGATGGCAAACCAGATCGCCGACCTGGAAAGCCAGCGCGCCTCGATGGCTGGCGCCACGCAGATCCTCGAGCGGCGCATTGCCGAGCTCGAGGAGCAGATAAAGGGCAAGCAGTCTCGGGTCGAATCCTACCAGGCCCAGCTGCAATCGACGATTGACGAGAAGGCCAGTCTGTCGAAGCTGCTCAAGGCCGGATTGACGACCCGCTCGCGCATCCTGGAACTGGAACGGTCAGCCTCGGATCTGCAGGGTCTGATCGACGAGAACCTCGGCGCAATTGGCGGCAGCCAACAGAGCAAAGCTGAACTCGAGAGCCAGATCGCGCAATTGACCCACGAGCGCCGGGCCAAGCTGTCGGCCATGCTGATCGATACGCAATCGAACCTTGCTGACCTTGTGCCCAAGATGTTTGCCGCCCAGGCTGCCATGGACCGGGCCGAAGTGCGCGCGCCCTATGATGGCCAGGTGATGGATCTCAGCGTCTTCTCGATCGGTGCGATCGTGGCGCCGGGCCAGACAATCCTCGACATCGTGCCGACCGAGAATTCGCTGATCGTCCAGGCACAAGTTCGCGTCGAGGACATATCGAACCTGCGACCCAACATGGCCGCCGAAGTCCGTTTCACCTCCTACAAGCAGCGTTCGATACCCATAATTCATGGACGCGTCGCCCGCATTTCGGCGGATCGCATTACCGACAGCAAGACTGGGTTTCCCTACTACCTCGCCGACGTGGCTGTCGATCCGGTGGAATTGGCAGCGGCCCCACAGATTGCGCTTTATCCGGGCATGCCGGCGTCAGTCATGATCGTCACCGAGGAACGCACCGCACTCGACTACATTTTGGGCCCGCTGGTTGTGTCGTTCCACTCCGCGTTTCGGCAGAAGTAACGAGCTTCGCGCCAAACATATTCGCGTTTGCAATTGCGGATCGCGGTCCAAAGTAGTTGGCGAGACCCATCTTATTGCGATGGTCTGCGCCGTCTCCAAGGCGGCTCAACCCGTCTGGGAGCTTATTTCGATGCCTCGCTTTCTGCGAGTTAGAGCCTTTTGTTTAGGCTAAAGTTTAGGCTTGTATTTTGCTGTCAGGCTGGTGACTTATCGGGCTTAGCTCGCCCGCATACGGTTTTGGAGCCGGAAGGACCCGCGACTTTCCGAGCACAACGGCGGGATGTGCCGCTTAGCTCGACCTCTTCGCTAACTACTATCGTTTCGCCCATTTCGCGCAGCCACGCGGCCTCTCGCAGCTTCGGATTGGCAATCGAATTAATGCCTCGAGCGAGCTTGCGGTCGGCCGCCGCTTGCGCTGCCGCACTGCGAGAGCTGTCCCGTTTTGTTCTCTCCAATGCATGAACGACGTCATACTGTGTTAGCGGGCTTGCAACCCCCTTCCACGACTTCATTCCCGACTTCGAGTCCAACCCTTCAACCACGCCCGGTTCTTTCGGAAGGTTCTTTCGGAAGGTTTGTTTCGCCGTTTGGCGAACGTCGCTTTCGCCATTTGGCGAACTTAAACTTCGCCGTTTGGCGAACCTAGGAGATTCCCTCTTCGGAGGTGGCGCCAGAACTCTCATACGGATATTCCAGTCGGCGACAATCGCCCGGAACTTGTCCCAATTGGGAATATACGATGCGGAATGATGTCGGCCGCCGTGACTTTCCTTTTTGATCAATGCCTCTCGATCAAGTGCCGCGGTTGCCTCGTGAACCGTCGTCTTGCTGAGCCCTAGCAACGTGGCAATGCGCTCGAGGCTAGAATTACAACGGCCTGTTTTTTTGTTGAAATGGTCAACAATGGCGGCACCAACCTGGCGTGTCGTTCCTGATAGCCCCTGCGCGATGTTCAGCGCTAAGTGTGCGAACAAAATATCTTGTCTCTGAAGACGAACCGCCATCAGTCAGTTCGCTCGCCATTGGCCTCGCGAATGGCAATGACAGTGTCATGAGGTGCCAGGCCGAAGCGGCGGCGCAATGCGGGAAAATCAGGAGCAGCATTCTCGATCGACGCGCAGTGCTGCTGCGAAATGCCGATCGCCCCAGTCGGCAATTCGCCAGTAACGCATTGATTTGACATGCGGCGTTTTTCCCTGAAGTCGGGAAAAACTGCTTAATAATCAACGAGCGAACGGGGACTCTGACTCCGTTAGTCCTGGTTCGAATCCAGGTTCCCCAGCCAATGATTATCAAATCGGGTCATAGCCTCGTTGGGATCTGGCCGGTGGCGAAACAGAAGAGAGAGCATATCCTCCGCGAATGTTGGAATTTGCCGAAATCGCCAAGCTCCAATCTAGCGCCAGGTGACGCTCGCCAAAAATTTGACATACGGATTTCGTTTTGAAGCCGCACTACTAGACCAATTCCAAGATTTGTGCTCCTTGCAGAGAGTGGGAGGGGTACGCTTGTGACAAAACCTAAATGTACTTCGATATGCGCTCTGACGATTCTTTATGGGTGTGGGTCCGTGCCAACGCCGCACTCTGACTACGCAGTTAGCGTGAAAGACATCGTGAACAATATAAGCTGTGAACTCCAGGCGGCAGCAACTAACGTCCCGTTTGTCAAGAAAAGTACCAATGGGTGGCTTGCTGGAGTTGATATGACTCTTCAGGTTATAAATGAGGCCGGCGGCACAGCCGACGCGAATCTTGGGGTGCCTCTGGTGCCGCAGGGGTTGCTTGTTACTGCCTCTGCGACACATTCTGGCAAGGCAGATCGCCAGAGCACCTTTTCATTTCAGGTTGATCTTGGGCATCCGGAGAAGATTCAATGTGGCGAGCCAATCACTGGAGCCTCGAATGGACGACGCTTGCGGGGAAATCTTGGCATCCAGTCGTGGCTCGCGAATATGGACAAGACAATCTCTAGAACCGGCATTAAGGCCGACAAAGTCGGATACATCTTGGAATTCAGCATAGCCGATAGCGGGTCAGGTGGCCCGGCGATTTCTCTGGTTCCAGTTGGTGACTCTGTGCTTGGATCAGGGCTATCTCTTACGGCTAGTCGCAGCGACGTGCAGAATATGACGATCGCTTACACAGAGAATTCGCCCCCGAAGAAACCGGAGCACGGGGTGAAGCCTAAAAAGGCAGGGCCAACCCCGGAAGACAAGGCAAAGAACGATGTATATCTCAATAACCTAATCACAAGAACTGACAATCAAAAGCAATGACTGGTTTGCGTAGCCATACGCGGATCGCCACACACTGTCGGTCATTCGAACCGTCGGAAACAGCCCTGATAGGGTTCCAGCGTTCGACACAGGAGACCGACCTATTTACCTCAGGGCGTACCGCAAAGCGGATGTCCGTCGTGGGTCAAAATCTGCAAGAATGCCGAGCCATCATTTGATTTCAGATTCCGGCCTCTTAAGAGTGGCGCCGACAATCTCGTAGTAAGGAGTTTTGGTAGGTGTGCCCGCCAGGACATTTACAGACACAACCTCCACTTCATACCGAGGCCCCAAAGCTGACAACGCGTCCTTGAAAGTCGAAAGATCAAAATTGAAGCTGTGAGTCTCCTCAGAATTCTCTGGGGGGAAAATGGAAAATTGGCCAATTCTGACTACGTCATCGTTCAACAACGACTTAACTTCGACTACTCCAGCCACGGGGATATTCGGATCGACAGGCTGCACCTGCCGAACTTCGATGTTCAACACATATATGTCTCCGTCCTTCCACAGTTCAGGCGGCTGGGACACTATCACGGGGCTAGGATTAGTTTCGGTCACATTTTGCAAACGGTCCGTATGGCCGTCCCGGACAATGCCGGCCAGACAGCAAACGAGCCCAACCTTCAGGAATAGTAGGATCTCATTCATATGGTCCGTCCGATTCAGCGCGCAAGTTTAGGCAGAGAATCGTGGCGTTTCAAAGGATCGCGGCCTCGACCCTACCAAATTTCATTTCGGTAGTGGCCGGGGGCACGTCGCCTGCAGGCGCAACCTGCAGCTGCACCAGCAATTGGTCCTCGGCGAGATCACCATTTCGCCGCAGCGTGCCCAAGGCAGCGGTCAAATCCACAGAAATCGACAATCCATGGTCACCATCGTGGTGATTAACACCAAAGAATGAAACAGTCGTTACATAATGAGGGTCCTCCGACCCCGTCGTTTGGCTAATATATGCGCAATTTACAAATATCCTAAGTGTAGTTGATAGTTCGTTTGGTGGAGATATATTCATTATTATAGCATACACCTTTACATCGTTTGGCTTTGCCAGAAATTCCTGCACTCCGGATTCCACCAGACCAAGATCCCCAATCAACGATATAATTGGCTTGCTGGCGGTCAATGGAATTGTTACTGGCGTTTTACTATCAACACGTCCACCTGCATCCGAAAACGCAAACAGTATTTGTCGCTCTCCGTTAGGCGGGTTCGGCACTTTAACCTGGAGATCTTGAAACTTCGCTTCTACTCCTTTTAGACTGTCTTTTGGCAGTTCATGCCAGACCTGGATGCGCTCGAGCAAGCCGGGATCACTTATGCTAACAATAACGGCGGGTTGCTCGTAGCGATAGCCGAGTTGCTCGGTACTAACTAGATCTGCGACTGACGGAGAAAATGGCGCGCCTTGTGGTAGCGCAAATTGCCCATTGAACTTCATGTTCAGAAACAACGGATCTAGGGCGACATCTGGGTGTGACCCCGCCCACAAAGTCCACACGCGGTCAAGATTGCAATGATGGAGCCAGAATATGGGATCCAAAGGCGACATAAACGACGCCATATCGCCGCTCAGGATTGTGTGAACGTTGTTATGCGGACTGAATTCGAGTTCAGTAGCGTTGCCTCTGCGCCGTTGCCATTCAGGCCCTGCGCTGTCCTGACCTTGGGGACGCGTGCTCCCGAATTCCTCGAATGTAGCGGCTTTTAAGACCCGCGTAAGAACCACTTGGCTGTATATATCAGCCGGCAGAAAAGCATTTTCAGGAAATCCGGGTCTCGGGTGGTCCAGAACGTTGCTTGAGGCAGCAACCGGTCGGAAAGGGACCGGCAATTGACGATCTATGAACCAATCCCAATACGGAAGCGCAAAGTCTGGCTTGCCTGACAATTCCCGACAAATTTGCTCGAAGGCGTATAAATAAGCTCGGTGCCAAGGCAGAAAGTACCAGTTACCGTGCGGACAATGGTTCTGATGTATTTCAGCCTGTTGACCCAATTTCTTGGATCTGATTCCGGGAGACCTTTCATCGCTTGCACGGCGGCTTTGTACGCAAGAAGATCTGGATCATCGGCCCCAATTTGGGTGACTGAGCGTCGAACCACTGCCGTTTGTGCCGTACTCGCCACGGGCAATACGGCGGAGAGAGCAATTGCAGCGACCCCACCACTCACGACTTCACGTCTAGTAATCATCGCTGTTGTCCCTTATTGAACCGGCGCAACAATATCAAACGTTAATTCGTTTGCTTGACCTGCGTCACCTGGCTTGAATTTTACGACCTTGGCGGAACCGACTCCTGGCCCAGCATCGGCGACAAATGAAAAGCTATATGTGGTACCCCAGCGGATCGCGTTTCCATTTGGATTGTCTTCGGCCGTTGGGCCTTTCCAAGCCAATGAGCTGCCTTCGACACTTGAAGGCCACGGCGATTGATCCCAAGGTTCGCCGTAAATTTTGGGAGCGTAGAAACTCAGTTCGCGAGCACCCGAGACGTTTAAGAGCTCGAACGAGCGGATCGCTCGGTCACTGTTCATGTTATAAACGGCATAATCGTAACGAAAGTCGCCCGTGCTTCACTATGATAGCGGTTTCTAACTTGTACTCCTGCGAATGGACTTCACTAAACTTCGCCCCTGCCCATGACATAACGGCGGGATTTCCCCTCACTTCGGCTCCTAGATACTGAAAGGTGAAAAAGCCCGTCCCTTGGAGTGGCGCAAACTCCTTGTAGTCATGTTGTTACGATAGTTTCCGGCCGTGGCGTCATCCTCCGTAATATAGTGTGCTTCCACGAAGTATTTTGCATCAGGTACCGACAGCGTGTCGCTAGACACAACTAGCGCTTTCAGGGCGTCGTCGATAGGCTGCGCTTCTGGATCTCGTGCCGTCGCTCCGTCGAACGCGCCGGTAGCAGGATTAATTCTACTCCTCGGACCCAGCATGCTCGGATTGGCATTGAGAGATTCGCCATATGGATCAGAACAACCTGGTCCGAGGTGGTCAGAGGCAGCGGGAACACAGGCAGGAACGCCCTTGATGTCACGGCAGGCATCCTGATTTGTAGCAAAGAATCCGTGCTTAACCCAAGACGCCGCGATCTGTCGGATTTGGCCATCTCGGATTTGATAGATGTTAAGTGAAATCACCGGGTGTCGACTGTTAGGCAGCCTGAGCCAGGCGAGATTCTGGTTCCCTGCGTTGCAAGAGTTGGTTCCGGCAGAAAGAGACAGCTCTCCAGTCGGCAGGATTGATTGTTGTGATCCTCCTTCAATGAAACCGACGATCACGTCCGGGCCAGCCGCCTGAGCGGAGTTCGCCCCTATTATCGAAATTAGAAGTATAACCTTTTTTTGATGAGAGCTTCATTTTAACCTCTATTCAGAAGTTCTTTTCAAATATTCTATTATTAAGTTTCTGATATGCTGATCTGGATACCGAGTCGGCATCTGGTTACATACTGGAAGCCCTACCCTGGATTTCAGAAAACTTGGCGGATCATCGAGGAAGCTGTCTAAATTTTCTCTATCCCAGGTCAATCCCTTCACGCGCGCCCTTTTGTAAGAATCAGAATAGTTATACCCCTGCGCTTCTCCAACGACACGCCCAATAGACTTGAAAGAGCGACGGTCCAAATAAATGCACGCCCTCCGCAAGCGAGTGACAGGGACCGCAATTTGCGATAAAGTCCTGACTGCCTTCGTTGTTACTGGATTTGCTTCATTCGAAACGAAGCTGATGGAGAAAGCGAGAAACGTCAAAAACACCTTTCCATTTGGGCAATAACACCTATTCCAGAGTGCAGCCATGGAGGCACTTGTGGACATTTTTAGACCTATTATGCGATTTCTACTGTTATTTTCGCGGTAACCTTAGACTCCGCGAATATTTCTATGCCTGTGTATTCTTGTCCACCTGGACGAATGACGGAGTCGTAGCGTGCCTGTATCCACGTCATCATCTGCGGCCACATTCCAGGTCGTTGCACAAGATGCAGGTCAAGGAGCAATATTTTGGGATTGATCCCCTGAGGTTCTCTGACGACGAGGAAGGCCTCTACCCCCGGATTCCCTACATATACCTCACCAATGACGTGGAGATCATCCGGTTTCGGAGGCATCGTGTTTATCCAGGCATACCAATTGCGCGTATTCATGACAGATCTCTCCATTTTGTCGTTCTTTTGGGAAGTGTACTATTGTTCTGGCGCCGCGACTGGTCGTGACCCTGCTAGTTTTCCCTATGCGACCAACTTTTGGACATCGATAAACGGTAATTGCTTGCCGCTCCGAACCAGCAGCGAATGCCCAATCCCAAGAATCTTTCGCACACTCGCCAGTGCCGCTTCATTCACCTCGATATACGCAACGATGTACCATTCGCCGTTTTCTTCCCTGGCCATGCCCATCGGCTCGGCCCGCCACTTCAGCGCACCGTGGTGGGGCATGAAGTAGGTTTCCTGGATACCGCCGACGGCGCTAAGGCCTTCATCGAGTGCGTATTCCATCACCGCGCAGCAGAGCTGCGTCAGCGTGCCCCTCAGCCCGGTTGAGCGCTTGTCGGGAACGACGAAGGTGCGCGTCCATTCGGCCCAATTGGGACGCCGCGGGACGCCCGATTTTTCGCACATGTGAGGAAAGACCTCCGAGACCATGTGCGGCTCGCTTGTTGGGATCAGTCGAGCCGAAGTCACCACGCGACCGTCTTCGATGCCCAGCAGATAAGTCGCTGCGTCCGTATCGAATTGGTCTAGCTCTCGACCGTCCGGGCTCGGAGGGCGCCATCTTTTTTGATGCACGAAAAAGTCGTGACGTCGGCGCAAAAACTCATCAAATTCGTTTTCATATAGATGTTTGTTCTGCGCATTGACGACATGAGCAGCTATCATAGCGCGATCCCCCGACCGTTCTCGGAGGAATAGTTGCAGTCATGCTAAAGTACGTCACCTGTCCGATCGGACAGTTGACGCATTTAAGGGTGAATCAAACGCCTGCGCACTGCTTCAACGACTGCTTGCGTGGTTGTAGCGACGCCAAAAGCCTCGCGGGCCCGCGTCGAGTGCCATTTGACCGTGCGCTCGGTCAAACCAAGAATCTGGGATGTTTCCGACGAACTCTTGCCGGCCGCCGCCCACAACAGTACTTCCTTCTCCCGATCTGTCAGCAGACCTTCGTCGCCGCCATCGTCATTGGATAAGGCCTGGATCGACACGCCGGCATAGACTGCCATCGTCACCAGCTGAACCTGTTGCCGCGGCGAGAGCGTGCAGGATTTTGCGGAAGAGGCAAACGACAGCACGGATTGCCAATGGTGAACGCTGAGCATGGGCACAGCAAAACCGCTTGAGATGCCGAACTCCGTCGCTTCGCCCGCGACGCGCCGGGAGCCTTCTGTACTGGACCATTTTGCCGGCACATCGGCCCAAAGAAACGGCTTCAGCGTCTTGGCTGAATAAATGCAGACGCCGTCGACAGCGGCATGCTCGGCCTCGACATAGCGTTCAAACCAGCCCGCGGGCCAGCCGTTCAGTTCAACCATAGGGGCCAGCTTCTGCCCACCGAGCGGCACACCGCTCAGGATAAGGTGCTCGAAGCCCAGATTCCTTACGGTTTCGAGCAGGTCACCCAGAAGCGGACCTGTCGACGTGTGCCTCCTGCAGCGTTCGACAAAGTCGAACACGTCTGAATCGATCATGACAGAGGCCCCACCTCCAAGCCGTAAATACTACGAATTTATACGATAATTTTGAATATAAAAATAAGCACGGCCGAAGCAGAGTTCTTCTGAACACGGAGCTCAGGCTACGACTCAGGGCAGTTCGCGTAGCAGAGCATGTCTGGCCGCCCTTCAAGGTCGTTCCAGGCATTGAGCTGGCGCAGAGCGCAGCGCCATTGGGCTGCACAGTCCCATTGTCCCGAAACCAGGCTGTGACGACGACTTCTTCCCATTGCGACACCAGTGCGCCTTTGCGAAGCGAAAAGATTGGTGGCGCGCTGGCGCGAGCCACTCGCTAAGCTTGATGCAAGACTCATGCGCAAGGCCCTTCATGCCCACCGATAGCCAGTACATTCTCGAACGCATCAGGCAGGGATGCGTGACGCTTGCCGATGACGAGTTCGTCATCGACAGGTTAGTCAAGTATGTCGGCAACGGCAGGATCCGCTGGCATGTCGAATTGCGTGGGCACCGCATCGAACTGACGACCGGCCAGATCCAGAAGCAGCCGACCTTTCGCAGGAAAATCCTCGAACAGGCTGGCGTGCTGCCGCCGCAGCGTGCCGGGGCCGACTACCGGCGATGGGCTCTCGATCTGAGGCGGAACGCCATCGAGCTTCCCTGGCGCGACAGGCCGGTCGACGCCGGTTTTGCCCTCGACAGGCTGACCAGCCACGGCGATGGGCGTTGGTCGGTCGAGTACCAGGGCAAGGCCATCAAGTTCACGACGACCAAACTGCGCCGTCAAGTCAGTTTCCGCAAACGCATGCTGGCCAAGGCCAAGGTGCTTCCGCCGGAATTGGCCCCGCCTGCCTATCGCAAGTGGATGGACTGGCTCATTCAAAACGCGACTGAGGCTGTGCCGCAGGCCGGCGAAGCCTCGATCACAGAGAAAAGCTGGCTTGACGACCTGCCGGAGCTGGCCGGCTGGGAAGATGAAGCGCCACCCGAGAATTGATTGGGTTCCAATGATCATGAAATCGGGCGATGCTTCTCCGGAACTGCGCGATTGGGCAGCGGACGTTCTGGGAATACAGACCGATATCCAAATGCCGGCCAAAACCGCCCAGCGATAACCCTCCCGCCAAGCCTCATATTTCCCCGGCAGGAACTTGGACGCGGCCCAGGCCAGCGGCCGGCGCCGCTCATTCAAGAGCTTGCCTGAGGAGGCGCCGGCCAGGCGGGCATTGGGGTACCCGCCGATGCTACATTAGCATTCGCGCATAGATTCGGTATGGCGCGAACACGGAAGGACGGCTGCCTTCACAGCAGCATTCCGCAATTTTTCCCAAGACCCCGAACCCGCAACGCTGCGATGGTTGAACGCCCAGTGTTTCGGCGCGGCTTGCCCTGGAGACAATCATGACGACGTTTCTCACCGCTCTCGCATCCGAAGGCCCGCCAGCCGACCGGGCGAAAGACATGGACCTCTATGGCTGGTTGATCGGCAGCTGGGACATGGAGACACTCACCACCGCAACGACGGCACAATTCAGAAATGGGATGGCGAGTGTCACTTTGGTTGGGTGCTCGAAGGCCGCGCCATTCAGGACATCTGGATCAGGCCCAGGCGCCCTGCCCCGTCCACCATGTATGGCACGACCTTGCGCGTCTTCGATCCCGGGATCGGTGGCTGGCACATCATCTGGAGTGATCCGCTCAACCAGGACTATTCGCGCCAGATCGGGCGGGCCGAAGGCAAGGACATCGTCCAGATCGGCGAGTACTCGCGCGGGCTGCAAGCCCGGTGGCGGTTCACCGAGATCACCGCCGACAGCTTTCACTGGATCGGCGAGGAGAGACGCGCGGAGAGCGACCCCTGGCGCGTGACATATGAACATTTCGCGCGCCGGACGGGATTCTGAAGCACGCCTTTGCATTCAGCCCCTCGTGTCCTTGCGCAACGCTCGATCATTTCCCCAACCGGCGCGATAACCCTCGTCCCGGTCGACGCCCCCGGCGAGAGCACGAAGGCGGTGGTCCCGCCGCCTGCCCCGCCCGCGAAAGGCAACAGCGCGCATACCGGCGTTTGAGCGAAAGACGGAAGCTTACTCCGCCGCTTTCGTAGCCTGCGATGCCCCTGATCGAGAGGAAATCCTCGAGCCTGTATCCGGCGTATTCGGCCGTTGCCGGATTGCTTTGCGCCGCCCGACCGGCAGCCTGCGCCAGCCGGGATGGTTGATGCAGACATTGTGGTGCGCATGGCGGGCGAGGTACGACCATAGATTAGCGATAGCTCAATTAACACCAAACGAGTATCTCAAAACCCGCCGGTACAAGCGCGCCCAAGAACCTTCACATGTACTGAGCGCGAACAGAGGCTAGACAAGCGAAGATTCCAATAGCATTGTTGGCACTGGGACGGGGCTCGACCGGCAAGCGCAAACGATGCTTGTCGGTGGTTGGCAACTGCTAAGTACAGCCGTAATTGCCACGGCTGCGAGACCAAGGAGTCCCAAGGATGCCGAACCCAAGCCAAACCAGCGATCAATGGTGGGTCAACGACCAGACGCCGGACAACCCGTACGGCAAAAGCGAAGATTACGGGGCCTTCCTGACCTACCTTGGAGCGCTGGACCGGTCGATAACGCCGGCGATCGCGGCGGGAACGCTGAGGATCAATGTCTCCGAGCTCAATGACCATCCCGAATACAAGGCCGCCGCGATCGGCGCCTTGCAGATGTGGGCCAGTGTCACCCCTTTGAAGTTCGAAATCGTCGACAATGCGCCTTACAACAGTGCAACGGACTGGATGCAGGTTGTCAGCCCCGAACTGGGCGAAGAGGACGACGGCAGCGCCTATTCCAACGACCGCTATGTCAGCATCGGCCAGCGTTTCCACGACACCGAGGTCAACAAGACAGATATTGGCGGCTATGTCTTCGATTCCTTCATCCATGAATTCGGTCATGAGTTCGGGCTGAACCACCCCGGGCTCTACAATTACAGCGGCCCCGGCGGCGTACAGATCAATTATCTGAACAATGCGACCTGGACCTACGACCGTCAGCAATACAGCGTCATGTCCTATTTCGACGGGATCGATGTCGGTGAAACCAGCCGCTGGTCGGCGTCAACGCCGATGATGGCCGACATCGAGGCGGTCATCCGCCGCTTTTTCTCCACCGTCGACGAGAACGGCGTGCGCACCTATCAGCATATCGATCTCAACACGGGCGACAACGTCTACGGCTTCGGCAGTGCCGTGGACGGCTACCGGCTGACCTCCTCGGGCATGCAGCACGATATCGGTTTTGTCATCCATGACACCGACGGAACCGACACGATCGACTTCTCCGGCTCGACGGCCGGCACGATCCTCGATTTGCGCGCCGGACAGTTCTCCAGCGTCAACGGCCACAGCAACAATGTGTCGATCTTTGCCGGGCACAACGCCGACGGCACCGATTATTACATCGAGAACGGCATCGGCAGCAGCTATGACGACGTCCTGATCGGCAATGACGGAGCCAACGTGCTGGATGGCCGCGGCGGCGGCGACCGCATGGCCGGCAATGGCGGCGACGACACCTACTTCGTCGATTCTCTCGACGACATCGTGCGCGAGGAAGCGAATGGCGGGAATGACACGGTCGTTCTGCTGAACCGGAACTTGAATATCCGGAAAATCGCCAACGTCGAACACATCATCTACGCCGACGAGTCGACACTCCAGCCTGGAGACGGCGGCACCGAAACCCTGCCGATCATCGGCGACAACACGCTGACCAGCGTCATCTTCGGCGACAATGGCAACAATACGCTCGACGGCGGCGCCGGCGACGACACGATCTTCGGCCAGGGCGGCGATGATCTCATCATCGGCGGCCGCGACTCGCTCGCCAGCCGCGACATCAACAACACCATCGATGTCGCCGACCTTCCAGACCAGACCGAGAGCGACGACGGCAATGACACGCTCTATGGCGGCCGCGGCAACGACACGATCCTCGGCGGCCAGGGCAACGACATCCTCGACGGCGGCGACGGCGACGATACGCTGAGCGGCCAGGATGGCGTCGATATATTCAGGGGCGGCGCCGGCGTCGACACGGTAGACTTCAGCAAGGAGAGCCCCTTCCAACTGCTCGTCAACCTCGAGACGAACGTGGCCAGCGGCGGAACCGCCACGGGCGACACCTTCTACAGCATCGAGAACCTGATCGGCTCCGATGACCGCATCGACCGTTTCATCGGTACGTCGGCGGCCAATCATTTCTGGGGCCGGGGCGGCGGCGACTATTTCAACGGCGGCGGCGGCAACGACATACTGGATGGCGGCAATGACGGCGACATCCTGTACGGAGAAGCCGGCAACGACACGATCATCGGCGGCGCCGGCCAGGACTATCTGGATGGCGGCGCCGGCATCGATACGGTCGTCTACGAAGGCAGCTCCGCCAGCGTGACGATCGACCTCGCCAATGGCACGGCCAATGGCGGCGATGGCGATGGCCCGGTGCAGATCGTCGGGCGCGGCACCGTTATCCGGCACGACATCCTGGTCGGATTCGAAAACGCCGTCGGGTCGTTCTTCGACGACCATCTCATCGGCAACGCCCAGGCCAACAAACTTTCCGGCGGCGCCGGCAACGACACGCTGACCGGCGGTGGCGGTGCCGATATATTGAATGGCGGCGCCGGCAGCGACACGGCGGACTACGCCGACGCGGCCATCGGGCAAAACCTCAAGCTGGGTGGCGGCAAATCCGGCGGCGACACCTATATCTCGATCGAAAATCTGGCTGGCTCGGGCTTCAACGATCACCTGACCGGCGATGGCGCGGCCAATGTGCTGACCGGCCAGGGCGGCGCCGACAAGATCGACGGCGGCGGCGGCGATGACACCCTGCTCGGCGATTTCGCCTATCAGGGCGATGCTCCGCCACGCCCGGGCATGGGCACCGGCTACGCCACGCTCGGACCGGACGCGACCAACAATTCGGTCTCGACCGCCTTCGACATCTCGAACAACTTCTCGCTGACGGCTGACCCCGACATCTTCGATTCGACGACCACCCTTCACACCACCGTCAATGCCACCGGAAACGGCCTCGGCGGATATTACAGCATCAACCTGGCCGCCGGCACGATCATCACCATCGACATCGATGGCATTGCCGACCCCAATGTCCATGACAGCATCGTCAGGGTGCTGGACAGCGATGGCAATATCGTCGCCCAGAACGACGATGGCGGCAACGACCCCGGCTCCAACAACGGCCGCGATTCGAGCACCAGCTTCATCGTTCAGGAAACCGGAACCTACTATATTGTGGAGGGCGAATGGTCGGACTCCGCTCCCGGCGATGGCTGGGTGGAATCCGTGCCGGAGGGCTCGACTTACAAGCTGAACGTATCGGTCGAATTCCCGCCGGCACCAGCTCAGCCGGGCGTTGCGGGCGCCGATGCGCTCAATGGCGGCGGCGGCAGCGACCTTTTGGATGGCGGGCTGGCTGCCGATACGCTGACCGGCGGCGCCGGCGGCGACTATTTCCGCTTCTCGACAGAACTCGGGAACGGCAATATCGACTGGATCAAGGACTTCAAGGTCGCCGACGATACGATCCTGCTGGACAACCTCATCTTTGCCAGCGTTGGCGGCGACGGCGCCCTCGCTTTGGGCTCATTCTACAAGAGCGCAGCCGGTGTTGCTCATGATGCCGACGACCGCATCATCTACGACACCGACAGTGGAATATTGTCTTACGACGCCGATGGTTCCGGACAGGGAGCAGCCGTTCAGTTTGCACACCTGAACACAAATCTGGATCTTTCGGCTGCAGACTTCATCGTCATCTAACGCGTTGCCGGGAGGGGTGCCGTCAGGCTGCCCTCCCGCATACCCCAGCGCAGTGAAAAGGGAGAGGACGCGATGACTGACCGCCGCACGGTGTTAATGGCCGCCGGAGTTGCGGCAGTCGCCGCGGCCACCGGGGCAGCGGCAGCGCAATCGCCAGATATTCGCGCGCTAGATATTCGCGCAACAGATATTCGCGGCGCCGTCACCTTTGTGGGGGGCAAGGCTATCCCGGAAGGTCATCTCGAGATCTATCTTGAGGATCCCGCCATTCAGGACAGTGGGCGACGCCGCGCCGCCAAAACCAGCCTCAAGAGCGAGGGCGGCTCAAAGACCATAGAATTTTCCTTGCCCCTGCCCGCAAGCTCGACCGCTTCACCAACGCTGCAGGTCGTTGCGCGCCTGGAGCGTGCGGACGGCTGGCTGGTGGCGCGGGGCAGCGCGCAGTTCCAGGCCGGCTTGCCCGTCCATGTCACACTCAAGGCAGTTATCTATTGAAGGGACGAGATGCCATATCCTGATTGCGAGCCAGCATGCAGCTGACGCCATCGACGCCGCTTACGCTGGTCGGAATCCTGGCGTCCTTTCGACGTGCGTTTTCGGGCATCGTCCTGATGAGCGGGGTCGTCAACGTGCTGACCCTGACCGGCTCGTTCTTCATGTTGCAAGTCTATGACCGCGTCGTTCCGGGTCGCAGCGTGCCGACGCTGGTCGGCCTGGCGGTGCTTGCGGGAACATTGTTCGTGTTTCAGGGAGTGCTGGAGCTGATCCGCTCTCGCCTCATGGTGCGGCTGGGACAGGGGTTGGACGCAAAGCTGAGCCCGTCGGTCTATTCGGCGCTGATGCGCCTGCCGCTGCGCGCCAAGCCTTCCGGCGACGGGCTGCAACCCCTACGGGATCTCGATCAGGTCCGCTCCTTTATCGGCAGTGCCGGACCGACCGCTTTGTTCGACCTGCCATGGATGCCGCTCTATATCGGCATCTGTTTCATTTTTCATTTCTGGATCGGCGTTACCGCGCTTGCCGGCGCCGTTGTCCTGTTTGCACTGACGCTTCTGGCCGAATTCCGGACCCGCGGCCCGACAAGGATCGCCGGACAGCACGCGGCCGTTCGCAGCACGTTGGCCGAGGCGACAAGGCGCAATGCCGAAGCCATGCAGGCCATGGGTTTTGGCGGGCGTATCGCCGAGCGGTGGTCTGCCGTCAATGCCGAGTACCTGAACGCCCATGCGGCGGCCAGCGATGTCGCGGGAACGCTTGGCACGATTTCCAAGATCCTGCGGTTGATGCTGCAATCGGCAATGCTGGCGATCGGCGCTTATCTGGTCATCCAGCAAGAGGCGACCGGCGGCATCATGATCGCAAGCTCGATCATGATGGGCAGGGCGCTGGCTCCGATCGAACTGGCGATAGCGCATTGGAAGGGTTTCATTTCAGCGCGGCAAAGCTGGGCACGCCTGAAGCAGCTTCTGTCCGCGCTGCCGGAAGGCGCAACCGGCGTGACCCTGCCCGCGCCTGTCAGCGCGCTGGCGGTCGAGAATGTCAGTGTCGCGCCGCCGGGCGAACGCACGCCGGTGGTGTGGGATGCAAGTTTTTCACTGGCCAGGGGAGCGGGCCTGGGGGTCATCGGCCCGAGTGCTTCCGGCAAATCATCGCTGGTGCGTACGCTTGCAGGTGTCTGGCTTCCGGCGCGCGGCGCCGTGCGGCTGGACGGCGCGACGCTTGACCAGTGGCCGGCCGACGAGCTGGGTAAACATATCGGCTATCTGCCGCAGGATGTGCAGTTGTTCGACGGCACGATTGCGCAGAACATCGCCCGCTTCGACCCGGATGCGTCGTCCGACATGGTGCTTGCGGCAGCCAAGGCCGCCGGCGTGCATGATCTCGTCGTGCATCTGGCCGACGGTTACGACACAAAGGTTGGCGAAGCCGGCGCCTCGCTGTCGGCGGGGCAACGCCAGCGTGTCGCCCTTGCCCGCTCTCTTTATGGCGATCCCTTCCTAGTCATCCTGGACGAGCCGAATTCCAATCTCGACTCAGAGGGTGAAGTGGCCTTGTCCGCCGCCATCCAGGGCATCAGGGACCGCGGCGGCATCGTTATCGTCGTCGCGCACCGATCCAGTGTGCTGGCCAATGTCGACACCGTGCTGGTGATGGCCAATGGCCATGTGCAGGCCTTCGGTCCGAAGGATGAGGTGCTGAACAAGGTCTTCCGATCGGCGGCACCGCTCAAGGTCGTTGCCGCCACGGAGAGAGGCGTTCCTGCATGAGCGAGGACAGATCCGCTTTGCATCATCGGCAGGTCCGCCGCTATCTCGTGGCTGGCGTTGCTACCTGTCTGCTGCTTGTCGGAGGTGTTGGCGGCCTGGCGGCAGTGACCAAGATGTCGGGTGCGGTGATCGCAGCTGGCCGGCTGGTGGTCGATTCCAATGTAAAGAAAGTTCAGCATCCGACGGGCGGCGTGGTCGGCGAGATCAGGGTGCGTGAAGGCGACCGGGTCAAGGCGGGCGATATTCTGGTGCGGCTGGATGAAACGACAACACGCGCCAATCTGGCGATCGTCTCAAAAGGTCTGGATGAGTTTTATGCACGGTTGGCGCGCCTGGAGGCGGAGCGTGACGGCAAGGACACGATCAGCTTTCCGGACGTTTTGACATCGCGGCGCGACGAAGCCGGTGTCGCCGCATCGATGGCCGGAGAACAATCGCTGTTCGATTTCCGGCACCAGGCGCGGTCTGGCCAGCGATCGCAATTGCGCGAACGGATCGCGCAGTTGAAGCAGGAGAGTGCCGGCCTGACCGAGCAGCTGCAGGCGAAACGCCGCGAGATCGAGCTGATCCAGATCGAGCTGGAAGGTGTGCGGTCGCTCTGGCATCGCAAGCTGATAGGAATCGACCGCATGACGTCGCTGGAACGGGACGCGGTGCGGCTCGAAGGCGAGCATGGCCAGTTGACCGCGGGAATTGCCCAGGTGAAAGGCAAGGCGTCCGAGATCGAACTGCAGATCATCCAGATCGACCAGGATCTTCGCAGCGAGGTCGCGACCGATTTACGCGATACCCAGGGAAAGATCTCCGAGTTCGTCGAACGCAAGGTAGCGGCCGAGGACCAGTTGAAGCGCATCGATCTGCGCAGCCCGCAGGATGGCGTGGTGCTGCAGTTGGCGGTGCATACGATCGGCGGGGTCATCACCCCCGGCGAACAGGTGATGCAGATCGTACCGGTGACGGACGACCTGACCGTTGAAGCGCATATCGCACCGCAGGATATCGACCAGGTGACGATGGGCCAGAATGCGATTTTGCGCCTGTCGGCCTTCAATCGGCAAACCACGCCGGAGCTGACCGGGACGCTGTCGCGGATCTCGGCGGATCTCACCATCGAAGAGCGCACCGGAGCAGCCTTCTATGTGGCGCGGGTGACGCTGCCCAAAACCGAGGTCGCCAAGCTGCGCGGGCTGGCGCTGGCGCCGGGCATGCCGGCCGAGGTGTTCTTCCCGACGGGCGACCGGACGATGCTTTCCTATCTGGTGAAGCCGCTGTCGGATCAGATCCAGAAAGCCTTCCGCGAAGAATGAAGCCGCACCTTTAAGAGCTGAAGCCTCGAGACCGGCTGGTTGCCGGTCCCCAAGGGTTAGGCCTACTCCGCCGCCTCATAGCCGGCGATGCCCTTGATCTCGAGGAAATCCTCCAGCCCGTATTCGGCGTATTCGCGGCCGTTGCCGGATTGCTTGTAGCCGCCGAATGGCAGGCCGGCGTCCCATTGCGGATAGTTGATGTAGACATTGCCGGTGCGCATGCGGGCGGCGACTTCGCGGGCCTTCTCGATATCCTTGGCCTGGATGTAGGACGCCAGCCCATAGACAGTGTCGTTGGCGGTGCCGATCGCCTCTTCCACGGTGTCGTAAGGCATGATCGCCAGCACCGGCCCGAAGATTTCCTCGCGCGCGATGCGCATATCTGATGTGACGTCGGCGAACACGGTGGGGCGGACATAGTAGCCGCGGTTGAGCTCGGCCGGACGCCCCGGTCCACCCGCGACCAGCGTGGCGCCTTCATCTATGCCGGCCTGAATCAGGTCCTGGATCTTGTCGAACTGGATCTGGCTGACCACCGGGCCGAGCTTGGTGCCGGCCGCATCGGCCGGGCCGACGGTCAATTTTTCGGCCGCCGTCTTGGCGTAGCCGGTCGCCTCGTCGTGGCGGTCGCGCGGCACGAACATGCGGGTCGGCGCGTTGCAGGACTGGCCCGAGTTGCTGAAGCAGCCGGCGACGCCCTTGCTGACGGCCTTTTCAAGATCGACATCGGGAAACAGGATGTTGGCCGACTTGCCGCCAAGCTCCTGATGCACGCGCTTGACCGTGTCGGCGGCCGCCTTGGCGACCAGGATGCCGGCGCGGGTCGAACCGGTGAACGACATCATGTCGACATCGGGATGGCTGGACAGCGCCTGGCCGACGCTCGGGCCGTCGCCATTGACGAGGTTGAAGACGCCCTTGGGAACGCCGGCCTCGTCGATGATTTCGGCAAAGATGATGGCGTCGAGCGGCGCGATTTCCGAGGGCTTCAGCACCATGGTGCAGCCGGCGGCGAGCGCAGGACCGACCTTGCAGGTGATCTGGTTCAGCGGCCAGTTCCACGGCGTGATCAGGCCGACGACCCCGATCGGCTCCTTGACGATCAGCGACGAGCCCTTGACGTGGCGGAATTCGAACGACTTCAGCACCTCGGCCATCTTCCGCAGATGTGCCAGGCCAATGCCGACCTGGCTGTCGAGTGCCATCTGGCGCGGCGCGCCCATCTCGCGCGATACGGCCAGCGCCAGATCGGCGCTGCGCTTCTTGTAGACCTCGATTATGCGGGTGAGGATATCGAGCCGCTCTTCGGCCGAGGTGAAGCCGAACGTGCCGAAGGCGCGCTTGGCGGCGGCGACCGCCTTGTCGACATCGGCCTTGGAGCCGAGCGAAATCTGCGCGAAAGCATCTTCGTTTGACGGGTCGATGACGTCGAGTGTGCTGGGCACGACAGGATCGACCCACACGCCGTCAATATAGAACTGCAGATTGTGTGACATGGGCTCCTCCTCGGGGGATTTCTGAATTGATGGGGGGCGATCGCCAGATCGTCGTAACGGTTCAGGGATAACGATGGGGCAAGAGCGATGTCAAACGCAAGGGCGGGCGATTGAGCCTACGGCTACAGAAGCGTGTGCCCCGCCGCGACCAGAAGCCCCCTTGCCGCGGCTTCATCCTTGGCTTTGACGAGCAGATGGTCACCATCGAAGGTGGATACCAGAAAAATGCCGAGTTCGCTTTCCGACAATGGCTTTATCACCGACAGGACGATGCCGGTTTCGTCGAAGGCAAAGGGACCTTGGAGTTTCAGGGCGACCCATTCCCTGTCATGCTTCACCCCGTCCGGCACCCGATCCTGCAGGCAGACGACCGAAAGCTCGTCCTCTGTCCTGGTGATGCTGACGAAGCCCGGCCCGTCCGCCCAGCCGGGAATGCTGTCTTTTGCTTCGAGGCGCGAAACCGCATACCGCCCCGTGAGCGGCTTCAACCGGACCCTGACTGCCATCCGATCCTCCCTGTTATCGGCCATCACCCAGTTTCTTGCTCATATAGACCGTCATGCCGTTCATGAACGGCTCCTCCCGGTCGATCGTATAGCCATGCCGTTTGTACAACAACACATTGGCCATGAAGGCGCCGTTGGTCAGCAGGCGCAGCTCGAAGCAGCTGGCCTCCAGCGCCTTCTGCTCCGCCCGTTCCAGCAACAGCCGGCCGATGCCCCTGCCCTGCGCCTGTGGCGCGACGCAGACATTCTCGATCCAGAGATGATCGTCGGCCAGGATGGTCTCGATCATGCCGACGATGCGGCCATTTTCGATGGCGAGATCGAACGGATGTTCGGCGACCGCCTTGTCATAGTCGGCGCGCATCGGCAGCGGCTCGCGGCCGATCAGAGGCACCCATTTGGCATAGGCGGCACGCACAATGTCCCTGATGGCGGCAGCGTCCGCCGGTTGGGCCGGCCGAAACAGGATGGAAGAATTGGACATGGCAAAGGCTCCAGACATGAAAACCCCGCCGGCAGACGTCGCGGGCGGGGCTGGAACGAACGAACCGGAATTTTATTGGGCCGGTCCTTTTCGTCGCGCAAACAGCTTGCCGCGCTGCGTGGTGCAGGAACGGCGTCGCTTGGCGATGGCGAACGAGAAAACGAACATGACGCCACGCTGGAGCAGGAAGCGCGGCGCTGTCAAGATTTTGGCGTTGGCCCAGCCTCCGAGTTGACCCGCGCGGCTAGAGCGGGCGGCGCCGGCAAGGCCATAAGTGTACTGCCAGGCAACGCCAGTCTTCACCTTGCGCGGTGGTTGCTCGCCTAAACTGCTGCGCCGTCGAGTAGGGCTCTCGTACGCGTACAAAAAAAACAGCAACAGCTAATATTGTTGGACATTCAACCTACCATTGGTTCAAATTTCTATTTGATCTAATCTTGGCATCATAATATAAGCGGAGAAGCACTGGACGGGCTGACGGGGGGGGCGCCATGCATCGAGGGCTGGCAAAGCGTACAATCTCACGTTTGTTAGGCGCGATGACGGTCGTCTACGCGCTCGCGGGCACGACGTCAGCGCTCGGGCAGTCTTGTAGTCCCACACAGACAGCTCATGCTTTTAGCTTTACTGGCGGCGACCAGTCCATCTCGGTTCCTGGCAACACCCATTCCGCCACAGTATACCTCAAGGGAGCGCAAGGCGGGGTTGGCAAGAGCGGCGCCGGCACCATCGGGGGCAGCCCATTGAGCCCAGGCGGCGCCGGCGGGCTCGGCGGCCAGGTGAGCGGTTCCTTGACTGTCGCGCCGGGTGACATCCTTTCTGTCGGCGTTGGCGGCCGTGGCTCGCTCGCGGTCAATCCCGGTGGCGCGAGCGGTACTCCCGACGGCGGCAATGGTGGCGGGGCGACCGACCTGCGGCTGGGCGGAACCCGCCTGGCAATTGCTGGCGGCGGTGGCGGCGGTGGCAACGGGGGCTGGCACACTACAAATTCGATAGCTGGTGGCGCCGGTGGCAAGAGCGGGGGGTCCGGCTCGGCAGGAACCGATGTTTCGGGCGGCCTTGGCCCCTTTGGCGGTGAAGGTGGCACTGTAGGTGCCGGTGGCGCGATCGGCGCTGGGTGCGATAGTTTTCCTGGCACGGCCGGTCAGACAAATGGCCAAGGCGGAACTGCACGAAATTTCTCAGGGTCTTTCCTGGGCGCCGGATATGCTGGTGGCGGCGGTGGCGGGGCTACTGTCGGCGGCGGTGGTGGCGGCGCAGGCGTCGGCACGACCTCGTGCCAGCAGAACTGGAACGGCGCCGGCGGCGGCGGCGGCGGCGGATCATCGGATGCCGGCTCGCTGCAATCGGCTGCGGTGGCGGAAGGCGTCAATTCAGGCGATGGGTCCGCATTGATCTGTTTTGATGAGCCGCTCTATGTGATCAGCGGCACGGCGAGCGGTCAGACCGGGACGGTGAGTTTGAAATTGACATCAAGCTCGCCGGCAGGGACGCAAACCAGGGACGTGAATGTCGGCGATACCACCTTTGCCTTTGCGGATGGCCTGCTGACCGGCTCCAACTGGAGCGTTGAGGTTACTGCCAAGCCGGCCGACCAGACATGCACGGTCACGACGGCCTCGGGCACGGTGGCGGGAGCCGACGTGACCAATCTTGTCCTGTCCTGCACCACGGTGACGGTGGAGTTTTCGCCGGCAACATTGCCGAATGCACATATTGGCACGCCGTACAGCCAGACCATCACCGCAAGCAGCCCCAATGGCGGCGCCGCACCCTACACCTTCACCGTGGTTTCCGGCTCAGTGCCTCCCGGCCTCGCGCTCTCGCCTGGAGGTACGCTGGCTGGCACACCCACTGTCGCGGCCAATTACGATTTTACGGTGCGGGCCACGGACAGCAACGGCTTTACCGGCCAACGTGACTACACTGTGGTCGTCGAGATCCACTTGCCGTCGGCACAGGACCACACGCTGGACGTGATGGCCGGAACGACCGGGTCCCTCGACCTGACGCAAGGGGCTACGAATGGGCCGTTTACCAGCGCCACGATTGCCTCGCCGCCGCCGAGCGAAGCGGGCACGGCTTCCATTGTGCCCGATGGCGGCGCTTATATCCTGCAGTTTGCCGCGGCAGCCACCTTTGTCGGCACAACCAGCCTGACCTACACGCTCTCGAATGCCGACGGAACGTCACCTCCGGCAACCGTGACCATCAACGTCACGGCACGGCCCGACCCCTCCCGCGATCCGGAAGTGATCGGCCTGATTCGGGCACAGGTGGAGGCGGCAAAGCACTTCGCCGACATTCAGATCCAGGGATTTGGACAGAGGCTGGAACAGCTCCACAATGAGGGCGACCAGCGCCACAATTCGATAGGCCTCAGCGTTGCCGTCCAGCAATCGTCGGACAATCCCGACGCATACGCTCAGCAGCAGAATGCGGCGAACGATCCGGCGCTCGCCGCAATCGCCACGGCATCGTCGCAGTCCACTTACGGAGCGCCCAATCCGGAGCGCATTCAGCCCAACGCCAACGCAAAGCAGGACAGGACTTCGACCGGCGCGTCGCCGATCAAGACCGGACAGTCTTCAACTGGCACGGACGTGGACACCCAGACGTCGTCACTGCCGGCCGAGAACCCATTTGGCGAACTGGCCTTCTGGAGCGGCGGCTACGTCAATTTCGGCACCGATGACGATGGAGCCATCAAGCTCGACCATACGCTGGTCGGCGTGAGCGTCGGTGCCGACTACCGCTTTTCCCCGACCTTCACCGCCGGTCTCGGGTTTGGCTATGGCCATGACGTCACCGACGTCGGGAGCAACGGCACCGAAAGCCGCGCCCATGCCATCTCGGTCGCCGCCTATAGCAGCTACCGCCCGGCGCCAAGTTTTTTTGTCGATGGCCTTGCCGGCTATGGCGCCCTCAATTTCGACAGTGAGCGCTATGTGACCGATACCGGCGATTTCGCGTCTGGAACGCGCGACGGAAGCCAGGTCTTCGGGTCGCTGACGGCGGGCTACGAATTTCGCCGGCCGGACTCTCTGATATCACCCTATGGACGTCTGTCGGGGTCCCACTCCACGCTTGACGGCTTCACCGAGACGGGTGGCGACATCTATAATCTGACCTTCGGCAAGCAGACCGTCGACACGCTGTCGGGCACCCTTGGCCTGCGCATCGAGAACAACATTCCTACCAGCTGGGGTCTGCTCACACCGCGCGCGCGCTTTGAGTATACGCACGACTTTGCCGGCTCCAGCCGCGTCAGCCTCGGCTATGCCGATATCGGCACCACGCCCTACGCGCTGGACGCAGATGCCTTTTCCAACGACTATTTGTCAATCGGGCTCGGCGTCGATGCGCAAATCGGCGGTATTGCCTTCGGGCTGAACTACAGCACCGCGGTCGGCAGCAACGGCGACAGCCAGGACCATACGATCGCCGCGCGAATTGGGATGAAATACTAGGGCATGATCCCAAAAAGTGGGGTTAGATCGTGAGGGAATTCATCATGATCTAGGGCGGCTCCAGGTTTCGCCCGGCCGCTCTTTCTCATTCTGACCTCGGCCGCCCTAAACGTTCACAAAAATCGATCATTTCAACAAAAACAATTCGTTGGAAAGATCGATTCTGGAATGACATTCTCCTGAGGTACTTGCGTGGAGAATGCATTGTCTTCCGCCGCCCAGCTAGCGAACGATATTCCGATCAGCATGATTTCCGCCGATCTGGCCGTGGGCCGGAAGCGGCTCGGTTCCGTGTGGAATGGCGTCATCCCCGGGATCGTGCTGGTGGCGATGATCACGGGGGTGGCCTTCTCGGCCCATAATGTCTCCGGCTTCGCGCTGTTCAGCCCGATGATCCTCGCCGTCGTCGCCGGCATGATCTATTCCAACGTGCTCGGCACGCCCGCCCACGCCAAGGCCGGCATTGCATTCTCGCAGAAGCGCCTGCTGCGCTTTGCCATCGTGCTGCTCGGCTTTCAGCTGACGCTCGGCCAGGTTGTCTCCATCGGCGCCGGCGGCGTCGGCATCGTGGCGCTGACCCTTGGAGCGACCTTCGTCTTCACCATTACGCTTGGCCGGCTGATCGGCGTCGACGCCAAGCTGGCGCAGCTGATTGCCGCCGGCACCTCGATCTGCGGCGCTTCGGCGATCGTTGCCACCAACATCGTCACCGATGCGCGCGACGAGGACGTCACTTATGCCGTCGCCTCGATCACGCTGTTCGGCACCGTCGCCATGCTCGGCTTTCCGCTGCTGGCGCCGGTGCTCGGCCTCGACCAGCACGCATTCGGCCTGTGGGCCGGCGCCTCGATCCACGAGGTGGCACAGGTCATCGGCGCCGGCTTCCAGAACGGCGCCCAGTCCGGCGAGATCGCCACCGTCGCCAAGCTGACCCGCGTCGCCCTGCTGGCGCCGATGGTCATCGCGCTCGGCCTGATGGCGCGCCGCAAGAGCAATGGCGATCGCCCAAGCGACCAATCCGGTGCGCGGCCGCCGATGCCGTGGTTCGTCGCCGCTTTCATCGCCGTCGTGGCGCTGAACAGCCTGGTTGCCGTGCCGGCCGAAGTGAAGTCGGCCATGGCGTTCGCCACCACCATCATGCTGACCATGGGGCTCGCCGCCATGGGTCTGCAGGCCAACATTTCGCAGCTGCGCTCGCGCGGCCTTCGCCCGCTGGCGCTCGCCTCCTGCGCCTTCCTGTTCATCGGCTGCTTCAGCCTGATGCTGGTGAAGTTCGCTTAATCCTCGAACGAACTCGCCGCGACATAGATCGCGGCAAGCGCCTCGATGCCCGCCTGGTCGTCCTTGTCGAAGCGGCCGGGCGCCGGGCTGTCGAGGTCGATCAGGCCGAAGACGCCGTCATTGTCCCTCAGCAGCACGACGAGTTCCGAGCGCGAGTCGGCGTCGCAAGCGATGTGGCCGGCAAATTCATGCACATCCTTGACCAGCATCGACATTTCGAGATCGATGGCGGTGCCGCACACGCCCTTGCCGACGGCGATGCGCACGCAGGCCGGCTTGCCCTGGAACGGTCCGAGCACCAGCTCCTCGTCGGAGGCCAGGAAATAGAAGCCGGCCCAGTTGAGATCGGGCACCATCTGGAAGATCAGCGCCGATGTGTTGGCGGCGTTGGCGACGGAGTCGCTCTCGCCTTCCAGCAGCGCCTTCAACTGGGTGGCCAGTTCGCGGTAGAAGGCCGGCTTGTCGGTGCTGTCGATGGTCTGGGCCGCAAACATGGCGTCGTCTCCATTGCCGGCGGGCCAAAAAGCCCGTTACATTTCCTGTCTGCCACCAATGACGCTCCCAGGAAATACACAATTGTGAATACCGACCGTGCCAGCCAAACACACGACCGGGCGCAACCCGCAGCGAGCGAAGGTCCCCTCACCTTCGCTGTGCTGGTCTTTCCCGGCTTTCCGATGATGGCGTTCAGTTCGGTGATCGAGCCGCTGCGCGCCGCCAATGTGCTGGCCAAGCGCGATTGTTACCGCTGGGTGATCGTCGGCGCCGACCAGGGCACGGTCGAGGCGTCCAATGGGGTTGTCATACAACCGGGATTCTCAGCCTCGAGCGCACCGAAGGTCGACCGCATCGTCGTCTGCTCCGGCGGCAATGCGGACTTGCTTGTCGCGGACGATGCGGTTGCCTGGATCCGCAGGAGCCTGCGCGCCGGCGCCCATATCGGCGCGGTGGCCGACGCCGCCTTCTTCCTCGCCAGGGCCGGCTTGCTCGACGGCCATGCTTGCACCTTGCACTGGACCAGCCAGGCGGCCTTCACGGAGGCCTTCCCGGATATCGAGCTTCGGCGCGATCTCTATGTCATCGACCGCAAACGCTTCACCTCGGCCGGTGGCGTCGGCAGCCTCGACATGATGCTGGAGATCATCACCAACGATTATGGCGGCGAGCTCGCGGCGGGCGTTGCCGAATGGTTCGTGCACAGCCCCTTGCGTTCGAGCGTCGACCGCAAGCTGATGCCGCTCAGGCTGCGCACCGGCGTCCAGAACGAACTGGTGCTGTCGGCCATCGCCATCATGGAGGATGCGGTGGAAGAGCGGCTTGGCATGACGGAGCTGGCGGCAAGGCTCGGTGTCTCCTCCGACAAGCTGGAGCGCAATTTCCGCACCGAGCTCAGCATTTCGCCCAACGGCTATTACCGGCGCCTCAGGCTACGGCGCGCCGCCGACCTGTTGGCCCATTCGACGCTGATGGTGCGAGACGTGGCGCTGGCCTGCGGCTTCGCGTCCATGTCAAGTTTTGCCCGAGCGTTTCGCGAGGAGCATGGGCACGCGCCGAAGGCGATGCGGCGGCATTAGAGGGCGCTGCGCGCTAACGCGGTGAGATGCTGGCGGGACAGCGCCCCCCTCTGTCCTGCCGGACATCTCCCCCACACGGGGGGAGATCAGATGTCGCCTCCGCTTTCGCCAATCACCAACGTTGCAGGGCGAGCGGGACGCGAAAGCTGCTAATCTCCCTCCTTGTGGGGGAGATGTCCGGCAGGACAGAGGGGGGGCGAAGGATCGCAACATTGCCCTTTGTATCCATGCCCTTCTTGCGGCATTTCGCACGACATCTGCGGATTCTCGCACAGACATTTTTCGGCGCATGGCTATGGTCTAGCCCTTCAGGAGGCGCACCCATGAGCATCGTCGTTTTCGACCCGGACAGCACCGAGGATGTGGATTTCAAGGACCGCATGCGCCACCCGGTCGCGGCCGACTCGGCCGGTGGCATGTGGCTGTCGGACACCGAGCCGTCCTTCATCGATGCCGACGCGCTGCGCAAGGGTCGGCTGGCGAAACTGCGCGGCTGGATGCGCGAGGCGGGCTATGGGGGCGTCGTTTTGTTCGACCCCTACAACCAGCGCTATGCCACCGGCTCGCGCAACATGTTCGGCTATTTCCTGCGCAACTCGACGCGCTATTTCTTCATCCCCACCGACGGGCCGATCGTGCTGTTCGAATACCCGCAGAGCTACCATGTCTCGATGGTGCTCGACACGATCGACGAGGCGCGCCCGTCCAAGCTGGTATGGTCTTCGGTGTCGGGCCGCGACGACGAAACCGCCGGCCCCTTCGCCGACGAGATCGCCGAGCTTTTGAAGAAACATGGCGGCGGCTCGATGAAGCTCGGGCTCGACCGCTGCAGCCATTTGCAGGCGCTGGCGCTGGAAAAGCGCGGCTGCGAGGTCAAGGATTGCCAGGGCGAGATTTTGGCGGTGCGCGCGGTCAAGACGCCTGAGGAGGTCAAATGCCTGCAGGTATCGATGGCTGGCGCGGAAGCCGCTGTTTATGCCGTGCGCGAGGCGATCAAGCCCGGCGTCTCCGAAAACGAGCTGTTCGCCATCATGTATGGCGAGGTGATCCGCCAGGGCGGCGAGTTCATCGAGACGCGGTTGCTCACCTCGGGCCAGCGCACCAATCCGTGGTTCAACGAGGCCAGCGGCCGCAAAATCCGGCCGGGCGAGCTTCTGGCGCTCGATACCGACACGATCGGCTGCTATGGCTATTATTCCGATTTTTCGCGCACCTTCCGCTGCGGGCCGGGCAAGCCGACCGACTATCAGAAATCGCTTTACCGCATGGCGCACGACCAGGTTCAGCACAACATTTCGATCGTCAGGCCGGGCATGGCGTTTCGCGAAATCGCCGAAAAGGCGTGGAAAATCCCGGACCGTTTCGTCGACCAGCGCTATACCTCGGTGATGCACGGCGTCGGCATGCATGGCGAGACGCCGTTCATAGCGCATGCCATGGACTATGAGACCTATGGCCGCGACGGTTTTGTCGTGCCCGGCATGGTGGTGAGCGTGGAAAGCTATATCGGCGAGAAAGGCGGCCGCGAGGGCGTCAAGCTGGAGGACGAGATCCTGATCACCGACACCGGCACCGAGCTTCTGTCGCGCTTTCCCTACGAGGATGAATTTCTGGAGAAGCAGGTTTGATCGCAGCGTCCCTCACTAACGTCAGCGCGGTATCGCAAACCTTCGGGAATAGTCGCGGCAGCTATGCCTTCGTCATCCTAGGGCGAAGCAAGGAGCGCAGCGACGCGGCGCAGACCCTAGGATCCATGCCGGGACTCATCCGCGCCCCAACGGTGCAAGTTCTGCTCCGCCGCACTCTCCGACCAGTGTCACGGCATGGATCCTCGGGTCTCCGCGACGGAGCTTCGCTCCTACTTCGCCCGTGGATGACGAAGGTGGGGAGGCACCGGCCAATCACCACTGTTTGCGCGACTTCGCTGAACGGAATGGCGTTGGTCGCGAACCAAGGCCTATCCGCATGAAAAGCCCCATCTCCATCAAACGCGGCACGGTCGCCGCGGCGTTCATCGACCTCCAGGAAGAGCATCGGCAGGACAAGCGCTATCTGGTCGAGGGTTTTGGCGAGGTGCTGGCCAACGTCCAGCGCCTGCAGGCGGCGGCGCGGCGCAACTTCGTGCCGCTCTATCACTGGGCCTATGTCGTCGATACCGCCAAGGCGCGTCCGTTCCATCCGCTCGACGCCGACGGCAAGTCTGCCTTTTCCGACAAGACCGATCCGCTGACGGAGATTTGCCATGAGGTGGCGCCCGCGGCCGGCGAGACGATGCTGGTCAAAACGCAGGCCAGCGCCTTCGGCGCCGGACCTGGCGCAACCGAACTCAAGGCGCGCGGCATCGAATGGCTGATCGTCGCCGGCGTCTGGACCGAGGCCTGCATCGACGCCACCGTGAAGGACGCGGTCGCATCCGGCTTTCGTGTGCTTCTGGTCAAGGATGCCTGCGGCAGCGGCAGTGCCGCCATGCACCAGACCGCCATCCTCAACCTTGCCAACCGGCTCTATGGCGGCGCCGTCACCAACACGATAGACGCGTGCCGGCTGATGGCGGGCGACACCGTCGATGCATGGCGGGTCGAGGGCTCGGTGCCGCTGCGCTTCACCTTTGAAAACGCCGAACGGCTCTACGGCGAGCTCTGACAGATGGGCACGGTCCACAAGCTCAAGATCGCCAGGCGGGGGAAATACGCCACCCTGCTCGATCCGGCGCTGTGGGAGTATATCGACCTGGTCAATGACTGGTTCCCGCCAGAAATCGCCGAACTTCCGATCGCCGAGCAAAGGTCGGTCTATGATGCGATGTGCCGCGCCTTCCATCAGGGTTATCCCAAAGGGGTTTCGGCCAGCGGCGGCATCATCGCCGCCGATGCAGGGCACGCCATCCCGATTCGCTACTACCGGATGGCGGGCAAGCCCGTGCGCGCCGTCATCGTCTACTATCATGGCGGCGGCTTTGTGCTTGGCGGGCTCGACAGCCATGACGACATCTGCGCCGAGATCTGCGCCGGCACCGGTTTCGACGTTGTCTCGGCCGACTACCGGTTGGCGCCGGAGCATCCGCACCCGGCCGCCTTCGACGACGCGCTGACCGTGTTCGAATGGGCGGCGGTGACAACGGACCTGCCGATCGTGCTCGTTGGCGAAAGCGCCGGCGGCAACCTTGCCGCCGCGGTCGCGCACGCCTCGCGCCGCCACCTGCGCCGGGCGGTCGGCCAGGTGCTGATCTATCCCGGCCTCGGCGGCGACGAGAGTGCCGGCTCCTATGTCGAACATGCCGAGGCACCGTTGCTGACGCTGCGCGACATCGCGTTCTACCGCACCATTCGCGCTGCCCCGGCACAGTCGCCCGACGACCCGACTTTTTCTCCGCTGAAAGACAATGACTTCTCCGGCCTGCCGCCGACTGTCATCATCACCGCCCAGTGCGATCCGCTGTCATCGGACGGCGAGACCTATCGCGACCGCATCGTTGCCGCCGGCGGCCGCGCCTGGTGGTATGAGGAGCCGCGGCTGGTGCACAGTTTTCTGCGCGCCCGCAAAAGTGTTCAGCGCGCCGGCGAGGCGTTCGTGTGCACGCTTGCAGCCATCGCCGCCGTCGCCGTGCTCGGCAAGAACGATGAAGCGCTGATCTCCCCCCTCGTGGGGGAGATGGCCGGCAGGCCAGAGGGGGGCGCGAAGGATCGCGGCCCTTCAGTATCCTAAATCAACGCAACGATTATCTGTGAAGATACTCCAGTCGGCAGACGGGATGGCGGGACAGCGCCCCCCTCTGTCCTGCCGGACATCTCCCCCACAAGGGGGGAGATTGGCCGTCTACCTCTGCGGAGTGGCGCACAAGAATTGCGGAAAAGAGAACATTTCCCGGGGTCGGCCCGCTTTATCATCACCTGCTCAGGCAACGGCGCCCGATGATCGCATCCGCCCCAGCGGAGGCGGACCGTCGGGGCGCCCAACAAAAGAGGGAACGACGATGAAATTCATGCTGACCGACCGCAATTTGCACCCGCAGGCCAAACCCGTCGCCCAAGATTTCACAAAGGGCGGCGTCAACCGGCGCGAATATCTCGCCATCATGGCCGGCTTCGGCGTCAGCGCGGCCGGAGCACTGGCATTGGGCGGCCTCAGCGCGTCGCCCGCCCGGGCAGAGGAGCCGAAGCGCGGCGGCACCTTGCGCGTCGCCATGAACGTCAAGGGTTTCAAGGATCCGCGCACCTTCGACGGTGTCGAGATGTCCAATGTGGCGCGCCACTGCAACGAATATCTGGTGCGCTGGAACCGCGACTTCACCTTCGAGCCGTGGCTGCTCGAAAGCTGGGAAACCAGCGACGACGCCAGGACGCTGACGCTGCATGTGCGCAAGGGCATCGCCTGGTCGAACGGCGACACCTTCAACGCCGACGACGTCATCCACAATCTCAACCGCTGGTGCGACGCTTCCGTCGCCGGCAATTCGGTCGCCGCGCGCATGGGCGCGCTGGTCAATGCCGACACCAAGAAGCCGGTCGATGGCGGCATCGAGAAGGTCGACGACTTCACCGTAAAGCTCAATCTGCCGAAACCCGACATTTCGCTGATCGCCGGCATGGCCGACTATCCCGCGCTGATCATGCATCGCACCTATGAGGGCGGCGACGATCCGATGAAGGCGCTGGCGATCACCACCGGCCCCTGCGAACTGGTCAGCTGGAATGCCGAGACCAGTGCGGAGGTGAAGCGCAAGGACAAGCCCTGGTGGAAGGGCGACTTCTACCTCGACGGCATCAAATGGGTCGATTACGGCTCCGACCCCAACGCCATGCTGTCGGCGTTCGAATCCGGCGAAATCGACACCGACCACGAGACCGCGTCCGACGCCGTGTCGCAGACCGAGCAAATGGGCTTGTTGAATTCCGAGATCGCCACCGGCTCGACCATCGTTGCCCGCTTCAATGTCGGCAACGCGCCCTATGACGACGTCAAGGTGCGCCGCGCCGCCCAGCTTGCGGTCGACAATTCGGCCGTGCTGGCGCTCGGCCTCGGCGGCCGCGGCAAGCCTGCCGACAATCACCATGTCGGCCCGATGCACCCGGAATTTGCCGATATCGGCCCGGCCAAGCGCGACACGGAACAGGCCAAGAAATTACTCGCCGAGGCCGGCAAGACGGACCACGAATTCGAGTTGATCTCGGTCGACGTCGAATGGCAAAAGAGCACCGGCGATGCGATCGCCGCGCAGATGCGCGAGGCCGGCCTGAAGATGAAGCGCACCGTGCTGCCGGCCGCGACCTTCTGGAACGACTGGAGCAAATACCCCTTCTCCACAACCGAATGGCTGGGCCGCCCGCTCGGCGTCCAGGTGTTGGCGCTCGCCTACAAATCGGGCGCCGCCTGGAACGAAAGCGCCTATGCCGACAAGGAATTCGACACGCTTCTCGACAAGGCGCTGGCAACGCCGGACGCCGCCCAGCGCAAGGAGATCATGGCCAGGATCGAGCAGAATCTGCGCGATGCCGGCATCATCATCCAGCCCTACTGGCGCTCGGTCTACCGCACCTATCGCAAAGGCGTGCAGGGCTGCGAACAGCACCAGTCGCTGGAGCAGCATTTTGAGAAGGTGTGGCTGGAGGGGTGATCCTTCGGGGACGCCGCATACCGGCTGGCACCTGAGCGGTATGTCGCTCAGGTAGATACCTGCAGCGCACTCCGAGCATTTACGACGGTGTCTGTCTTGACGCGGCGATCGTGGATCGGTCTGGTGTGTCGACGAGGCGCCGCTGTGGGCTCGCGTCATTCCGGAGAATACACATGCGCGCCCGTTGGGCTTTCATTCTTGCACCCATTATTCCGGCGATCCTGCCCGGCTACAATTGGCATGCGAACCACCCTGAGACGGGGCCATTGTCGGGCTTCATCTTCGTAACCCTTGTTTTCTATGTTGTGGAGGCGATGGTAGGAATTCCGGCCTTCTATGTCCTCACCCGACGGCGCTGGCAGTTTTTTTGGGTATACGTCGTCGTTGGCTTTCTGGCAGTTTTTGTTCCAGCGTTTGTCTTCGGCCTCATTAAGTGGAGTCCTCCATTGGGAATCGGCGGAGTTCTCTATGCATGCTCCTTCATAGGGATACTCGGTGGCGCTACAGGGCTGATCTTCTGGCTTTTGGTGCGCCCAGACAAGGACCCTGTCGAACAGATTGCTTCGCACTTTACCTAGGTCAGCACCCCAACATTGAGTTCAAGGCCTGATAGACTTTGGCCGCGATATTTTGCACGAGAACGCATGGATCATTTCGACCTCGGCACCTACCGCCGCCCCATCTCCACCTCTTCGGCTGAAACACAGCGCTGGTTCGATATCGGGCTGAACTGGTGCTACGGCTTCAACCATGAGGAAGACACAAAGTGCTTCGAAAAGGCGCTGGAGACCGATCCTGATTGCGCCTTCGTGTATTGGGGCATCGCCTATGCCGCCGAGCCTTTTTACAACCTCACCTGGAAGGAGCACGGCAAGGACGAGGCAGACCGTGCGGCCAAACGCTGCTTCGACCATGTCCAGCTCGCGCGGGATGTGGCGATCACCTCGTCGTGCCTGTGTCGGACGAGCGCGGAGGCGGGGCCAAGCTGTTGTCACTGAAATCCCCGCCGCCCGACCAGCCGAGTTGGCTTCGCCTTCTAAGAGAAAATCTCCGCCAGTTCGTCTACGCTGGTGCCTTCCCTAACCTGGCGCAGTTCAACATAGGCGACCGCAATGGCCACCGATGCCACCGTGGACACGACCGTCGCGATAAGGACGCTTCCGATAGCGCCGAAAATCAGGGCGACCGTCGAGAGGCCGCTGAAGAAAGCGAAAATCAGGCCGATCAGCAAGGCAAACATCATCTGGAAGGCAAGCGCCGCCAAACACAGGATTAGCAAGACACCGAACATCGGCCAGCGGCTGCCCTTTGTCAGAGCACGGCTGCGCGACATCGCGCCAAACATGCCAAGCCGCTCCTGCATCAGCACCGGCACGGAAACCGATATGCCGAGCAGCCACCTGATGCCGGCAACGAGCAACACCACGAAGGCAATGATCGCTCCGAAGATCGGCACCAACATTCCGGCGATGCCCATCACGATGAGGCCAAGGATCATGGCCAAAAAGACAATCAGCCCCACCCCCAGCGTCGGGAATATGCTGCGCAAGGCTATCTGGATGCAGTCGCCGATCGCCGGGCGCTTGCCGTTCAGGTCCTCTATCGTCGCTTGCACCAGCGAGGACTGGAACAACAGCGCGCAAACGAAATAGATCAGGCTTAAAACGAGCGATAAGAACGAGCTGCTCATAATGACCCACTTCGCGCCGAGTGGAGGTGTGGCGATGTAGCCGCTGGGGCCGCCATTCCAGTGGTTCGACAGATTGAGCGCAACTGCTGGGAGGACCAGGAAAAGCGCCGCCAAAGCAATCATCAGACCGGGATTGCGGTCGATCACGGCGAAGGTGTTGTTGAAAACCCTGCCGATCTGGAACTTCTCAAGCCGCGCCGACGCCGTCGATGCCACGATTACCCCTTCCGGCCCGAGCTAGATCCCGGCCAATCGCGCCAACATGACTGGCTGTTCTCGGGCCAAAACCTTCGTTACGAGAAGATCTCCGCCAGTTCGTCGACGCTGGTGCCTTCCCTGACCTGGCGCAGCTCGACATAGGTGACGGCAATCGCCACCGAAATCACCGCCGAAACGATTGTCGACAGCAGGCTGCTTCCGATGGCAGCGGCAACGAGACCGGTCGTGCTGATCCCGCCGCTCGCAATAGCAGCCTGAAACAGCAAGGTGAAAACCACTTGTAGCCCTATCGCAACAATGCCGAGGACCAGAAACAGCGCGAATATCCGCCAGCGGCTTCCCTTCGTCAGCGCCCTGCTTCGCGAAATCGAGGCGAAGACGCCAGGCCTTTCCTGAACTGCGACGGGCACAGCCACCGATATGCTGATCAGCCACATGGCTATGGGGATGAGCGACAGAAGTGCAATCACACCGCCGACGATGGGGATGGCCATGGTGATGACCGTTAATATCATCGCCATCAGAAACATTGCCACGATGATCACAAGACCAATTCCGAGCGTGGGGAGGAAGCTGCGCAGGGCTATCTGAATGCAATCGCCAATCGACGGGCGCTTGCCGTTCAAATCTTCGATTGTCGCTCGTACCAGCGCCGCCTGCGCCAGAAAGGCCAAGATCAGGAGCACCAGGCCGGCAATCATCGAAACGGCACCATAGCCCGCCATAGCCGATTGCTCGAAGCTCACCCCAGGTACTGCTATCTTTGCAATCTGTCTAAAGCTCCAGATGTTGTACAGCAGCGCAGGCAGCGTCGAAAAAAGGCCGACGATGGCGGCAAGTGGGACGAAGCTGCGTCCGATTACCGAAAACGTATTGCTGAAAGCCCTGCCGACGCTGAACCGTTCCGGCCGCTCGCTCGCGATTGACGTCATGTTACATTCCCCCCGACTAATGGTTACCCGAAATCAGAAAGTATAAATCACCGATATTGATACTTGCGGTTGCCGCCGCTTGCAATTGCCTTGGCGTATTGCCAGTGTCGGCTCGCGAACCGCAGGTTGCAGGGGGGCGAGAAGGTGACTGCTGCACAGCCGGACGCTGCGCAAGCCGAATGGCTGGCCAAACTGCACAAGCAGTTGCTGTCGGACGATTCGATCCAGTTCGACCTGCCGGCCTACAGACCACCCGAGACACCCGAATGGCTGAAACCGCTGGGCGAGTTCCTGAAATGGCTCGGCCCGTACATGATCTACCTGTTCTGGGGCGCGGTGATCACAGGTGCCGCAATCATTCTGCTGCTGATTTTGCTTGAGGTGAAAGGCGTCGCCTGGCGCCTGCCTTGGTGGCGCAAAAAGAGCGTGACCGAGGCGGAAGCGACATGGCACCCCGACGTTGGCGCCGCGCAGGTCCTGCTGTCGGAAGCCGATGCGCTCGCCGCCCGGGGCAATTACGACGAGGCGGTGCATCTCCTGCTTCGCCGCAGCGTTGCCGACATTGCCGGCCGCCTGCCCGACTTCCTTCGCCCGTCGCTGACCGCGCGCGATATCGCGGGAGCGGCGTCGCTGCCAACGCGGGCGCGCAGCGCCTTTACCCAGATCGCGCGCATCGTCGAGGCAGCGTTGTTCGCGCGCCGGCCGGTCGGGCCGGAAGGCTGGCAGGAGGCGCGCAGCGCCTATGAGCGATTCGTCTTCAGGGATGCCTGGACGTGAGTGACGCGACAGCCGACATCGCCCAGCAGGAACCGTTCAGCCGCAGGACGCTGTTCTGGGGCATTTTCGCCAGCCTACTCGCGGCCGCGGGCTTCTTCCTGTTGTCCACCTATGCGCCCGACTTTCGCCAGCCGAGCGCCGGTGGCGCAACGCCGCTGTCGAAGAGCGGCATCGGCTATGCCGGCTTGGCGCAATGGCTGAAGCTGACCGGCAAGGCGCCCGATATGGCGCGGTCCGACAGCGATCTCGAGACCGAGATGCTGCTGATCGTCACCATTTCGCCCGACAGCGACCCAGATGCGCTCGCCAACATCATCAAGCTTCGCAAGGGCCTGGATACGCTGTTCGTTCTGCCCAAATGGGCGACCTTGCCGCTGGCCTTGCACGAAGGCTGGGAGATGAAGATCCAGCGACTGCCGGATGTGGTGGTCAACGACTGGCTCGGCCGCATCGCCAAGGCCAAGCTCGGCGAAGGCGAAAGCACGGCCAAGCAACTCGACGTCTCAGGGCAAATGGTCAGCGTTCCCGACCAGTTGCAATGGGTGGCCGACGAACACCCGCTGATTGCCGCCGGCAACGGCAAGGCCGTGCTGACCGAGGTCGAAGACGAGCGGTTCTACATTCTGACGGACCCCGATCTCATCAACAACGCTGGCTTGAAAGATCCCGACAAGGCGGCGGCGGCGCTCAAGCTGATCGAGCTCCTCCAGCCCGAAGAGGGTGCCGTCATGTTCGACCTGACGCTGCATGGCGTCGGGCGAAAATACGATCTCGCCAAGCTTCTGGTCGAACCGCCTTTCCTGGCGCTGACGCTGACCATCCTGGCGGCGGCGGCACTTGCCTTCCTGCATGGCCTTGGCCGGTTCGGGCCGCCACGGGCCGATCAGCGCGCCATCGCCTTCGGCAAACGCGCGCTGGTCGACACCACGGCGATGCTGTTGCGCCGCGCCGGCCGGCTGGAAGAACTGGGCGACCGCTATGGAGCACTGGCACGCGTACGCGCCGGCGCGCTGCTCGGCGCGCCGCACGGTTTGCAGGGCGAAGCGCTCGACCGCTGGCTCGATTCCCGCGATAAGGACGAAGCCGGCGGGTTCACGACCCGCCTGCAAGCTGCGAACGCGGCAAAGACCCTGACACAAATGCATGATGCAGCCGAAAAGCTGCACGACTGGACGGCAAGGAGGCTCGGTGAACGTCGATGATGTGAAGGCCCTGGCGACACAGATCAGGGAAGAGGTGGCCAAGGCCATCACCGGGCAACACGATACGGTCGATCTGATGCTCACGGCATTGTTCGCCGGCGGGCATATATTGCTCGAGGGACCGCCGGGCACGGCCAAGACGATGACGGCGCGCTGCTTTGCCCAGGCGCTGGGCGTCGCCTATGGCAGGATCCAGTTCACGCCCGACCTGATGCCCGGCGATATCGTCGGTTCCAACATCTACAATTTCCAGACCGGGCAGTTCACGCTGACGCGCGGCCCGATCTTCTGCGATCTGCTGCTCGCCGACGAAATCAACCGAACGCCGCCGAAGACCCAGGCAGCCCTGCTGGAGGCGATGCAGGAGCATGCCGTCACCTTCGACGGCACCACCTATGCGCTCGGCCCGAACTTCATGGTGGTCGCGACGCAGAACCCAATCGAGCACCAGGGCGTCTATCCCCTGCCCGAAGCCCAGCTCGACCGTTTCCTGTTCAAGCACCGGGTGAGCTACCCCGGCCCGGAAGAGGAAAAGGCGATCATCATCCACCATGGCGGCGGCACCGCCTCGCACGACATCAAGCAGTACGGCATCAAGGCCCAGGCCGACCGCAAGACGCTGGAAAAGGGGTTGGCGACCGTCGGCGAGGTTACGCTGGTCGATGATGTCGTCGACTATATCGCCAAGCTGGTGCGGGCCACGCGCGAAAGCCCTGACCTCGAGGTCGGCGCCAGCCCGCGCGCGGGCGCCATGCTGGCGAGAGCTGCACGGGCTCGGGCAGCGCTCGACGGGCGTGCCTATGTCATCCCCGACGACGTCAAGGCGCTTGCCGTGCCGGCGCTGCGCCATCGCGTTATCCTGTCGCCGGCGGCGCAGATCGACGGCCGCCTGGTCGAACAGATCGTGACCGACCTTGTAGACCAGACGGAAGCGCCACGTTGATTTATCCGAGCGGCCGGGCAGTCTGGGCAGGTGCGGCCGGTGCAATACCGGCCTTCCTGATCGCGCTCGCGCTGCCGTCGATGTGGTATCTCGGCCTGTTGTGGATCTGCGCGCTGCTTGCTTTCCTGGCCGTGGACGCGGCCGCCGGGCGCGGACGGGCTTCTCTGAACGCCAGCATCCACGCCCCGCCGCAGGTCAGCGTCGGCGGCCAGCTCACCGTCAATGTCACCGCCAGGCTCGGCGGACGGCCGCGCGCCGTGCAGGCGCGTCTTGGCCATGACGAGCGGCTGCAACCGCTGGGCGGCACCGGCGGCGCATCGACCGCCGAGGCCGGCAGCGCATCGCTCGATCTCAGATTTCAGGCGCTGCGGCGCGGCATTGCCAGGTTCGATCGCCTGTGGCTGCGCTGGCGCGGGCCGTTCGGCCTGGTCTGGAACCAGGTCGTCCTGCCAATGGACAACAAGGTCGCGATACTGCCCGATATCCGCAGCGCCCGCGACGAGGCGATCACGCTTCTGCAGCGCCAGGCGCTGCCCGACGGACATGCGCAGCGCCGCGCCGGCCAGGGCCGCGAATTCGAGGCGCTCAAGGACTACCAGCCCGGCATGGGCCGGCGCATGATCGACTGGAAGCGCAGCGCCCGCCACGGCAGGCTTCTGGCGCGCGAATTCCGTATCGAGGAGAACAACAACATCGTGCTGGCCATCGATAGCGGCCGGCTGATGTGCGAGCCCGTCGACGGCGTGCCGAAGGTCGACCGCGCGGTCACCGCCGCCTTGCTGTCGGCGTTCATCGCACTGAAGGGCGGTGACATGGTCTCCCTGTTCGGCTTCGACGCGCGGCCGCGCGTTTCCAGCGGCGCCGTGCGCGGCTCCGCCAGCTTCGCCATGATCCAGAAGCGGGCGGCGGAAATCGACTATTCCACCGAAGAGACCAATTTCACCCTGGCGCTGACGACGCTGGCGGCGCGGCTCGACCGGCGCTCGCTGGTGATCATCTTCACCGACTTCGTCGATCCGATCAGCGCCGAACTGATGCTGCGCACCGTCGGCCGGCTCACCGAACGGCATCTGGTGCTGTTCATGATGATGAAGGATGTCGAACTGGAGACACTGGCCGACATGCCGCCGGACGCACCGGAGGATGTGGCGCGCTCGGTCGTCGCCGGCGGGCTGCTGCGCGAAAGGCAGGTCGTCATCGGCAGGCTCAGGCTGCTCGGCGCGCATGTCATCGAAGCCGACCATCAGAGGCTCGGGCCGGCACTGGTCGAGCGCTATCTCGAACTCAAGCGAGAGGATCTGTTGTGAACGCGCTGGTCGGCAAGGATGCGGTGCGGCAGTCGCTGGCGAGCTTCCGTTCGGAGCGCGAGGCCGACTGGAAGGCGTTCGAGGCGCTGCTTGCCCGGGTCGAGAAACGTGCGCCGCGCACGCTGTCGGAAGACGAGCTTTTGTCGCTGCCGCTGCTCTACCGCTCGGCGCTGTCCTCGCTTTCGGTGGCGCGGGCGACGTCGCTCGACAATGCGCTGGTCAGCTATCTCGAAGCGCTTTGCCTGCGCGGCTACTTCTACCTCTATGGCGCACGTCGCGGCTTGCGGCAGCGCATCGGCGACTTCTTCCTGCATGACTGGCCGCATGCCATTCGCGATTTGTGGCGCGAGACCTTGCTGTCGGTCGTCCTGACCTTTGTCGGCGCCGGCGCCGGCTACTGGCTGGTGGCCAAAGACAAGGGCTGGTTCGACGCCATCATTCCGCCGAGCCTGGCCGGCGGGCGCAACCCGGACGCCTCAGTCGAAGTCCTGCGACAGGTGCTTTATGACGGCGCCGACAGCAATTTCCTGTCGGGCTTCGCCGCCTATCTGTTCACGCACAATGTCCAGGTGGCGATCCTGGCCTTCGCGCTCGGCTTTGCCTTCGCGGTGCCGAGCGTGCTCTTGATCCTGATGAATGGCTGCCTGCTTGGCGCGATGTTCCAGATCTACGTCGCCAAGGGGCTCGGGCTGGGGCTGGGCGGATGGCTGTCCATCCATGGCACCACCGAGATGTTCGCGATCGCCTTGGCGGGCGCCGCCGGCATGCGCATCGGCACGCGCATCGCCTTCCCCGGCGAACTGACGCGGATGACGGCTGCTGCCGATGCCGGGCGCGTGGCCGCCACCACCATGGTCGGGGTGACGATCATGCTTTTGTTTGCCGGCCTGCTCGAAGGCATCGGCAGGCAGGTGATCACCAGCGACGTGACACGCTATGCCATTGGCGGCGTCATGCTGACGCTGTGGCTTTGCTATTTCTATGTGTTCAGGGTGGTGCGGCATGGCGACCGCTAGGCGCGCTGCCGTCTCGACGATACGGCCGCTGATCACGCCGGAAGGGGTCGATCTCCGGATCAAGCTCGCCGATGCCGGCACCCGCGCCGCCGCCTTCCTGCTCGACTTTGTCATCATCATCGTCACGGCGATCGTGATCTCGATCGTTGCACTGTTCGGGCTGGCCGGCCTCAAAGGCGAAGGCGCGCAGCCGCTGTTCATCGTCTGGATCATCCTGATCTTCTTCCTGCGCAACGCCTATTTCATCGTCTTCGAAGCCGGCCGCCGCGCCGCCACGCCCGGCAAACGGATGCTCGGCATCCGGGTGGCGTCGCGCAGGGGCGCCGGCCTGTCAGTCGATCAGGTCATTGCCCGCAACCTGATGCGCGAGATCGAGATCTTCCTGCCGCTGTCGATCATCCTCGGCCGCAGCGAGATGGGGCTCGCCGACACGCTGACGACGATCTTCGGACTGGTGTGGACGCTGCTGTTTGCGCTCTTCCCGCTGTTCAACCGCGACCGCATGCGCATCGGCGACCTTTTGGCCGGAACGTGGGTTGTCGAGGCGCCGAAACTGGCGCTGGTCGAAGACCTGTCGCAACGCCAGGACACCACCACCCGCGCATTCCGCTTCACCCAGGCACAGCTCGATGCCTATGGCATCGCCGAACTGCACAAGCTGGAGGAAGTGCTGCGCCGCGACGACTATTTCGCGCTGAAAGCCGTGGCCGAAACGATCGGACGCAAGATCGGCATGACGATCGAGCCGGTCGATTCCAGGGCCTTCCTCACCGCCTATTACGGCGAGCTGCGGGCACAGCTTGAGCGCAAGCTGCTGTTGGGCAACCGCAAGGCGGATAAGTATCAGCGGTGAGCCGTGCCTCAGATGGGAGTCGATACATGAGACATTGCTTCCTGAACATAGTTAATAAAAGTGTGTTTGCAATTCCGATGGCTACCACCCGCGACGGCTGGGAGAAGTTCGCAGGTCCCGTCATTTTGATTGGCGAGCTACCTTCGGTCTCCGACAAAGAGATCGGTCTAGCAACACTCAACGCGCTTGGTGCTTATGCCAGCGATGTGCCCGACGACATCCTACACACGGTTCTTCTTGACAGCTCGGCTTCGCGGTTCGGCTTCAAGTCGTACAACTCCCTCCTTCGGAAATCCCGTCAGATGTCGGTCGACCAGGGAAGGGACGACAAATTCACACTTACCCCCTATGCCAAAGTCAACAGAGAGAGTGCCGTGCCGCTGGACACGATCTTGTCTTCAACAGATACGCCAGAGGATCTCGGGCGTGCTGTTCGAGAGTGCATTGCGCTTTGTCGTTAACAGCGTCGAGTAATCGGTCACCATGAACACCTCTCCATCCGAGCTCGAACTCCAGGAAATGGAGGCGCGCGTGCTGCCGCAGCTCAGCCAGGCCCATGGAAATCATGGGTCGAGGGTCGGGATTTGCTGAGCAGATCGAATTTCATTCAAACCGACGAAGGCGCGGATCGCGGCGACGATATCGAAATGGCCAGCGCCACGGCCGAAGACCAGGATTTCATGGCTGCGGCGCGGCAGGACATGCCTCGCCTGATCGCCGAAGTGCGCAGGCTGGGCGCACTTCTCAATCAAACGAAGTAAAAGCGGCGAGGCCGCCTACCCCACCCACTTTTCATAGTCGGACACCAGCAGGTGCACCGGCGCAACGTCCTCGTGGATGTTGGAGAAGCGGCCGATCGGTTCGCGGAAGACGTTGTCGGTGAGATCGTCATTGACGGTCGAGACCTCGCCGATCAGCACATCCTTGCCCTCGGCCCAGAAGGCGTGCCAGACGCCGGGCAGCAGCGTGACGCTCTGGCCCGGGTCGAGCTTCAGGAGCCCGCCTGCCGGCAGCCTGTGGATGGTGCCGTCGACCGGCACCGTCACTTCGGCCTTCGGATCGATGCCGCCGTCGCGATCGTGCATGAACAGTTCAAGCACGAGCTTACCGCCGCCGCGGTTGATGATGTCCTCGGCCTTGACGTTGTGGCGGTGCATCGGCGACAGCTGATCCTTGCGCGAGATCATGATCTTCTCGGCATAAAGCATGCCCATGCCCTTCTTCATGTCGGCATAGACGCCGTTGCGAACGGTGAACAGGAACAGGCCAAGTTCGTCGAATTTTTCCTGGCCGTAATCGGTGATGTCCCAACCGAGCCGCGAGCTGAAAATGGCGGCGGAGTCGGCCTTGCGCGCCTTCATCTCTTCCGGGCTCCAGTAGGCGAAGGGCGGCATGATGTAGCCGAACGAGCGGATGAAGGCGTCTGCATCGCGGATGATGTCGTTGACGGTGGAGCGTTTCATGATTGTGATCCCTTCGCGTCGCGTTCCCTGGAGTTATCTGAAGCGCATAGCCGAACAGCGCTGCGGTGTCGACGCAAACTGCGTGCTGGCCCCATGACATCCGTGCGGATCGGGGCCATAAGTCAGCCAGATTTCCCAGGGTGATATTTCATGCAAGGCATAGACGACCTCGACACGCCGGCGATCCTCATCGACGCGGCCCGCGCCGAAGCCAACATCGCACGAGCGCAGGCGCATGCCGACCGCCACGGGCTGAAACTCAGGCCGCACATCAAGACGCACAAGCTGCCTTATTGGGCGAAGAAGCAGATGGCGGCCGGCGCGGTCGGCATCACCTGCCAGAAGATCGGCGAGGCGGAAGTGATGGCCGATGCCGGGCTGACCGATATTTTTCTGCCCTACAACATCCTTGGCCGCGCCAAGCTGGAGCGCCTCAAGGCGCTGCATGGCCGTGTGACACTGTCAGTGACCGTGGACAGCCTCGAAACGCTGGATGGGCTCGCCGCCACCTTCACCGATACCGGGCACCCCCTGCCCGTTCTGGTCGAATGCGACACCGGCATGGGCCGTTGCGGCGTGCAGAGCGCCGCCGAGGCGCTGGCACTGGCGAAGTTGATCGACCAAGCCAAGGGGCTCACTTTCGGCGGGCTGATGACCTACCCCGCGGCCGGCCGCGCCGCCGAGGCTGAATCCTGGCTGGCCGGCGCCAAGCAAACGCTCGCGGCCTCGGGTCTCGCCTGTGATCGCATTTCAAGCGGCGGCACGCCTGACATGTGGCGCTCGGGCGAGGACAGCTTGGTTACCGAATACCGCCCCGGCACCTACATCTACCTCGACCGGTATCAGGTCGCCAAAGGCGTCGGCACGCTCGACGATTGTGCGCTGACGGTGCTCGCCACCGTGGTCAGCCATCCGACGCCGGCCCGCGCCATCCTGGACAGCGGCAGCAAGGCGCTGTCCAGCGACACGCTGGGGCTCGCCGATTTTGGCGAGCTGCTCGGCATGCCCGGCGCCCGCGTCACCAGCTTGAGCGAGGAACATGGCACGGTCACGCTTGCGAATGGCGCGAGCCTGCGCATCGGCGAACGCGTTCGCGTGGTGCCTGATCATTGCTGCGTCGTGACCAACCTGTTCGACCAGGTGCATCTGATCGACGGTGACAAGGTGCTGGAAACGCTGAAGGTGGAAGCGCGTGGGCGGATGGGGTGAGGCTTTTCGTTTTGGAGGCTCGCCCTATTTCGACATTGACGAATTGTAATTTATAACTTACTAGTCCCCATGGCAATCCTGAAGCAGACAGCCACCTTTCGGAGGTGGCACCAAAAGCTGAAAGACGGAAGAGCCAAGGCGGCAATTGCCGTTCGGCTGCAACGTTTGATTGTAGGAAATCCCGGCGACGTGGCCCCAGTGGGTGAAGGCATCAGTGAATTGCGCATTCACTATGGGCCCGGCTATCGCGTTTATTTCACAAGCGCGGTGAAACGGTCATCCTGCTCCTGTGCGGCGGGGATAAAAGTTCACAAGAAACCGACATACGGACAGCAAAGCGCCTGGCCGTAGAATGGAGTGACGACAATGGTTGAAAAAATCTATGATTTCGATCCCGCCGAAATGCTCGATTCCGATACGGCAATCGAGGCGTTTCTGGCAGAGGCAATGGAAACCGGAGACGCCAAATTCGTCGCGTCCGCCCTCGGTGTCGTTGCCCGCGCCAAGGGGATGAGCAACATTGCCAGAAAGACCGGCTTGGCTCGCGAGCATCTTTATACCTCGCTCAGCGAAAACGGTAATCCTACGCTGGAAACCACACTGGCGGTCATGAAAGCATTCGGCTTTCATTTGGCCCCAAAGCACGATGCAACTCAGGTCTAATCTACGCCAGCGCGCGTCGAGCGCGAGGTTGTTCGGGCCAACTGAAATCAGGACTGATAAACCGGACCCAGCGCCGCCTTCAGCGGATCCAGCGCGTCGCCATACAGCTTCCAGCGCTCGACCGAGGATGAATAGATCGGCTGGCGCACCTGCCAGCGGCTCGGCGTCCGCACGGTGCGCTCGGTCTCGTTGAAACGCAGGCAGGCATCGTCCCACTCAACGCCGAGGAATCCGATCAATCCGCGGGCGCGATTTTCGAAATCGGCGACCGTTTCTTCGTAGGGCATGTCGTGGATATTCAGCGGGATGACCTTGGTCCAATGGCGCATCAGGCGGTCATACTGCCGGTAATACTGCCCAAGCTTGGTCAGATCGGCATTATAGCCGTGCGCCTCGGAAAAGTTATGCATGAAACAGGACGCGCAATTGTCCATCGGGTCACGCCGGCAATGGATGATGCGGGCATTCGGCAAGATCAGGCTGATGAAGGCCAGCAGCTCGAAATTATGCGGCATCTTGTCGACGACAAGCCGCGCCTTGCTGTTGCGTCTGTTGAGATCGTCGAGATACTTCGATCCAAGCTCCTTGGCCTTGGCCGCAGTGAGCGCCGCCATGGCCTTGGTGAAAATGGCTGGGTCGAGCTTGTCGAACCCAAGTTCGCCTGCAAGTGAACGAATGGTCGACAACTCGCCGGCGCCATGGATATCGCGATGACTGGCGCATATCTGCTCGGTCAGCGTCGTTCCCGACCGGGGCATGCCGACGATGAAGACCGGGCGCCTGGATGGATTTCCCAAACTGGCTCGCGTCTTGAAGAAGCCAGCGTCGAAGGTGTCGATGAAGCTGTCGTAAAGCTGGGTGTGCCGGTCGATGTCGAAATCATTGCCGGAAATCGCCTTGGCCCTCGCGAAATGGCGGATGGCCGGGCCATACTCGCGCTGATCATTGAGCATCTTGCCGGCGGCGTGGTGCAGCACTACCCGCTCGCGATCGGTGGTTGTCGGCAATTCCAGGCGTTTCAGCACCAAAGGCAACGTCGGATCGTCCTTGACCGCCCGGCGCGCAAGCGCCATTCCAGCCAGCGCCTCGACATTGCCCGGGTCGATGGCAAGGGCCTTGCTGAAGCATTCGACCGCCTCGGCCGGCCGGCCAATGTCGGTGAGCAAATCGCCCATACCGGCAAGTGCCATCACCGACTGGCCGTCGATAGCCAGCGCCTGGCGATAGAACCCTTCGGCAATGTCGCCCTCGAGCTGGCTGCGGTAGGAGCGGCCGAGATTGCACAGCGCTTCGATGAGCCCTCCGTCGAGCTCGATCGCCTTTCTCAGATGTCTGCGCGCCTTGTCGACGTTGCCGGTGACATTGTAGGCATTGCCGAGATTGTTGCGGAAGATGGCGTTGTCCGGTTCGAGCTTGACCGCCCTTTCCATATAGGCAATGGCGGCGTCATGATGCTCGGCCTCGATGGCGAGCGTGCCCATCAGGTTCAGCGCCATGGCATTTTTGGGCTGCGTGCGAAGCACCGTCTGGTAGCAGAACTCGGCCTCGCGAAAACGCTTGCGCCGTTGCAGGTCGATGCCGCGCTGCAATGTCTTTTCCGCCGGCTCACCGGCGGTCGGCAGCGAGGCTGGGATCATTGCCGGCAGGCCCAGGGGTTGCCGGCGTGGCAAGAGCGGCATCCGTCAAATCCCGGTCGCGGCCTGCGACGAACCAATCAGAACTTCAGGGTAACGCCAAGCTGGAGATTGTGGGAGTACAATTTGGCGTTCTCGTATGTGCCGCCGCCATCATTGTCGTCTAGATCCACGCTTGTCACGGCCTTGAAGCGGTAACCAAAATCGAGGTCGACATTCTGCGTTACCGCGTAGGTAACACCGGCGCCCACCTGGCCGGCGAAACCCCAGCCGCCAGGCCCGTATCCATAGGCGTGGCCATCAAAGTGAGTATCGGCGGTAACATACGCCGCGCCGAGACCGCCGCCGACATAGAGTTTGGCATCACCAAAATGCGCAACATCGGCCCAGACGTTGGCGAGAAGATAGGTGGCCGACAGATTGCCGGAAGCCGGATAGTTGCCGACGCCCGTGTAGCTGTATTCGCTTGCCTTGTAGCGCGCGTAGGACAGTTCGCCTTCGACACGAAACACATCGTTGATGCGCCGACCGACAGCGCCGCCGATTACGAACCCGGTATCAAGATCGACTGAATACCCAGTACCATTGTAGTCCGTTTTCACATGGTTCGGGAAACTGGCGCCGCCGAAGAGCGTGACGTACCAGAGATCCTCTGCCCTCGGAACGTCGACGATCGCGTCGGCGGCGTAGGCCGAACTCCAGCCAAGCACCAATGCCGTTGTCGACACACCAGCTAGTAGAAGCAGTTTCATCGTCGATTCCCTCGTAGCCTTCCAGCTACTTGCTCGCCTGCGGTTGGAGCTGTCAATAAGCAGACGCAGTCAGGGCACTCTTTCAGGAATCCTCGTTGCTATGCAGCAACATAGCAGCATACTCTAATTTAGACGGAGACAGGCAAAGGCTGCTGTTTCGGTTGTCATTCGAGTGCCGGAAAAGAGAACCGCCTAGTCGCGTTGCTCTGCCTGCCGCGCCGCGATGCGCCGCATGGCAATGACCCGCCGGCGGCGGATCTCGGTGCGCATCGCCGTCAAATGCAGCGCGAAGAACAGCACGGTGAAGCCGAGCGCCATCACCAGCAGCGGCCATAGCAGGCTGGGATCGATCGTCGGCCCGCCGAGCCGGAACACCGAGGCCGGCTGGTGCAGCGTGTTCCACCAGTCGACCGAGAATTTGATGATCGGGATGTTGATGAAGCCGACGAGCGTGATGATGGCGGCGGCCCAGGCGGCGCGGCTGGCGTCATCCAGCGCACGCGTCAGCGCGATGATGCCGAGATACATCAGGAACAGGATGAAGACCGAGGTCAGACGGGCGTCCCAGACCCACCAGGTGCCCCACATCGGCTTGCCCCAGATCGAGCCGGTGACCAGCGCAAGCGCGGTGAAGGTGGCGCCGATCGGGGCTGCCGACTTCAGCGCGACATCGGCCAAGGGATGGCGCCAGACCAGCGTGCCGAGCGCGGCGACGGCCATCACCGTGTAGCACATCATGGCGAGCCAGGCGAAAGGCACGTGGATATACATGATGCGCACCGTGATGCCCTGCTGGAAATCCTCAGGCGCGGCAAAGCTCATATAGAGACCGATGGCGAGCAGGATCGCGGCGATCGACGCCAGCCACGGCACCAGCCTATCGGCCAGCCCGACAAAGCGCGTGGGGTTGGCGAGGTCGGTCCAGCCGGCGAGGCGTGAGGAGGTATCGCTCATAAGGTCTAGATAGACCGGCGGCGCGTTCGGGGCAATCGAGCGAGTGTCGCAGTCTTATTTACCCTCCCCTCGTGGGGAGGGTCGCTGCGAAGCAGCCGGGTGGGGGTGGTGGGGCACTACCCCCACCCGGACCCTACGGGTCCGACCTCCCCACAAGGGGGAGGTAAAAAAGCTACGCCGCTTCGATATTCACGGTGCGGCTGAGGCGGCGGACTTCCTCGTCGTTGAGCAGGCCGCCGGCGCGCAGCAGGCTGGCGAAACGGCCATTGCGCAGCGACAGTTCGGCGAAGCCGCCCATCTCGACCACCTTGCCCTTGTCCATGAACACGACCAGGTCGGCGTCGCGGACGGTGGTCAGGCGGTGGGCGATGATGAAGGTGGTGCGGTTGCGCCTCAGTTCGTCGATGGCTTCCTTGACGCGGTCCTCGGTCTCGACATCGAGCGCGCTGGTCGCCTCGTCGAGCACCAGAATCGGTGCGTCCTTGAGCACGGCGCGGGCAATGGCGATGCGCTGACGCTCGCCGCCCGAAAGCTGGCCGCCGCGCTCGCCAACGACGGTGTCATAGCCGGCGCTCTTGGCAAGGATAAAATCCTGCGCGGCAGCCGCATTGGCGGCGGCGTGAACCTCGTCATAAGTCGCCTCGGCACGACCGACGCGGATGTTGTCCTCGATCGAGCGGTTGAGCAGGCCGGCATCCTGGAAGACGGTGGCGATCGAATGACGCAGCGACTTGCGGGTCACCGTGCGGGTGTCGATGCCGTCGATCAGGATACGGCCATGAGACGGCGAGAAGACGCGCTGCAAGAGGTTGATCAGCGTCGTCTTGCCGGCGCCGGTCGGGCCGACGATGGCAACCGTCTGCCCGGCCTGGACCTCGAAGGAGACGTCGTCGACGCCCTGCCTCGAATTGGCAAACTCGAAGCCGACATTCTCGAAGCGGACGTGGCCGGTGACGTTGGTGAGGTCGCGCAAGCCGTCCGGCTCGGCGGAGTCGGCGGCCGAATCCTCGAGGTGATAGAAGTCCTCGAGCTTGGCGCGGGCTTCCGAAATCTGGTTGGCGAAAGCCGACATCTGGTCGAGGCGGGCAATCAGCAGCGTGGCAAAGCCGGTGAAGGCGATGACGTCGCCGATCTTGAGCTGGCCATGGGTGACCAGATAGGCGCCGATCAAAAGCACAACCATCATCGAAATGGTCGACGACAGGCGGTGCAACGCATTGGCCATCGCCCACCAGTCGAGCACCGGGTTCTGCGCGTCGAGCAGGTTCTTGACATAGCGGCGCAGCGTATCGGCCTCGTGACCGAGACGGTTGTAGCTCTGCAGCACGGCGACATTGCTGACCGAGTCGGTCACATGCGCGAAGACCTGATGGTAGTGGCGCTCGACCGCGGCCTGGCCCGCCTTGGTGCGCTTCATCACAAGCCGGCCGATGCCGACATAGAGAACGCCCAGCGCCATTAGCACCAGCGACATGCGAAGATCCATGCTTATCGCGGTCGGAATCAGCAGAGCCAGCGCAACCGCCGTCGACAGATGCTGGCGCATGAATTCAAGCCACAGGCTGAACAGCGTCTCGACGGCGCGCAGCAGCGTGTGCAGCGCGTTGGAGGTGCCGCGCTGGTGGTGCCAGGCGAGCGGCATGGTGATCACGCGCTCGAACGACTGGCACAGCACCTCGCTGCGCCGCTTGTGAGCAAAACGGTCGGCGCCGCGCGCCACCAGCACGAAGGCGACGATGTTAAAGGCGCCGAGACCGGCCCACAGCGCCAGCGTCGAAAACACCGAACCCTTATCGGAGATGGCGTCGATTACCCGGCCGAACATGATCGGCTCGAGGATGGCGATAATGGCGAGCGCGACATTCGCACCGCAGATAAACGCAACGCGCTTCCTGTCGGCTGCGAGATAACCCAGCGCTCTCCAGTAGATTTGCAGAAGTGACACTTCAGCTACTCCGCCCAAAACATTATTGTGCACCGCACCATTTCTTGACACGTACCGGTTAACGGGTCGCAAAACAATGCCCGTCTACCTCTTCCGTTCCCATTCTGCGAACAAAAGATGACGACGTTGCGAAATCTGCCGTGATCACCTAACGGTTTGAGATAAAAGGTGAAATGTCAGTCTTGCGGCAAAATCATGGCAGCAGCTGGCGCTGCCACATTTTTAATCACTGCACGCTTGGCCCGCCGGTATCCGGGAAGGCACGCCGTACTGCGCCAGGAGCATGCCCAAGTAGAAAACGCGCGCCTCGAAAGGCGCGCGTCAACAATCTGAAGCCCTTGATTTTACGCGGGTATCTTGACGACCACCTCGGTCTTGTCGCCGGCCTTCGGCTGAAAACCGGAAGACTTTGTCTTGGTTCCATTGACTTCGAGCGAGATGGATTTGGCCTTTTTGTCGCGGATGACGCGAACCTTGACCTCCGCCCCCAGCATCTTCAGCGTTGCAGAATAGCCGTCCCAATGGCTGGGCAGTTTCGGCCGGAACGTGATCTGCTTGCCCCGCCGCTCAATGCCCAGAATTCCTTCGACCGCAGCACGGTAGAGCCATCCCGCTGAGCCCGTATACCAGGTCCAGCCGCCGCGACCGCCCTTGTCCTCACCGGAATAGATGTCGGCGGCGACGACGTACGGCTCGACGCGATAATGCTCGGCCGATGCATCGTCGAGCGCATGGTTGACCGGGTTCAGCATCGAGAAGCAGCGATAGGCATCGTCGGTGCGGCCCATTTCGGCGAGCGCGATCACGAACCAGGTCGCCGCATGGGTGTACTGGCCGCCGTTCTCGCGCACGCCCGGCGGATAACTCTTGATGTAACCAGGGTCCTTTCTCGTGTTCTGGAAGGCCGGGGTAAACAGTTTGACGATCTTGAGCTTGTCGTCGACCAGCAGGTTCGTCGCCTGCTGCATCGCCGTGGTCGAGCGCGCGGGGTCGCCCTCGCCGGAGAGCACGCTCCACGACTGCGCGATGGAGTCGATCTTGCACTCGTCCGAATTGTGCGAGCCAAGCGGCGTGCCGTCGTCGTAGCTGCCGCGGCGATACCACTGGCCGTCCCAGGCGGTGCTTTCCAGCGCCCGCTTCAGCACATCGGCGTGTTTTGTCCAGGCCTGCGCCCGCTTGGTGTCGCCCTGCCCCTTGGCCACGGTGGTAAAGTCGCCCAGCGTCTTCAAAAGGAACCAGCCGAGCCAGACACTCTCCCCCTTGCCGGCTTCGCCGACACGGTTCATGCCGTCGTTCCAGTCGCCGCCGAGGATCAGCGGCAGCCCGGCCGGGCTGCTGCGCTTGATCGCAAGGTCGAGCGCACGCGCGCAATGGTCGTAGAGCGAAGCGTTCGTCTTGGAGATTTCCGGCGTGAAGAAGGCGTCGTGCTCGCCCTCGCCCAGCACCTGCCCGTCGATGAAAGGCAGCTGCTCCTTCAGGATCCCTGTATCGCCGGTCACCTCGATGTAGCGATTGGTGGCATGCGCCAGCCAGACCACATCGTCGGAGATCATGGTGCGCACGCCGGCGTCGGTGCGCGGCAACCACCAATGCTGGACATCGCCTTCGGGGAACTGCCGGCGCGCCGCATTGAGGATCTGGTCGCGCGCCAGTTTCGGATCATGCGCAAGCAGGGCCAGCGTGTCCTGCAGCTGGTCGCGGAAGCCGAAGGCGCCGCTTGCCTGATAAAAGGCCGAGCGGGCGCGGATGCGGCAGGCCAGGCTCTGATAGGGCAGCCAGTGATTGACCATGGCGTCGAGCGCCTTGTCGGGCGTCTCGACCTGGATGGTGTCGAGGAAGCCGCGCCAGACGCGTTCATTGTCGGCCAGCCGCTGGTCGAAATCCTTGCCCGAATGAGTCTGCACCAACGCGCTCGCCTCGGCTGATGTGGCGGCGTCGCCAAGCAGCCAGACCAGCGTGACGTCGCCGCCGGCAGGGATATCGATTTCGCTGGCGACAGCTGCGCACGGATCGTCGCCGGCCTCGACGCGGCCCGACAGGCCGGCGCCGCTGACGACGGCGTGCGGGAAGGCGCTGGTGCCGTGCCTGCCGATGAACTCGCCGCGATCGGCTGTCACCGAATGCACCGGACCAGTGGCGGCCAGGAAGGCCACCCGGTCGCCGAAATCGAGACCGTAGGGGTTTTGCGCCAGAAGCGCGCCAGTCGCTGGATCCCTGGACGGGATGATGGTCGCAGCCGTGCTCGAGCGATGGCTGCCGAGGACCCATTCGGCATAGGCATAGACGCGCAGCCGCGCCGGCGCCGGGCCTGAGTTCTGGATGCGCAGCCGCGTGATCTTCACTGGATCGACGGGATCGACGACGTGCGTCAGATCCATCGACAGCGGGCCGCGTTTGGACCGGAAGGTCGAGAAGCCCTGGCCGTGCCATGTCTCATAGGTCATCAAGGGATCGCGGACCACGGCAGCCAGTGGCGAGAATGCCTTGCCGCTGGTCTGGTCGTAGATGTAGATGCCCTCGCCCGGCCGGTTGGTGACCGGATCGTTCGACCATGGCGTCAGCTGGTAATCGCGGCTGTTGCGGCTCCAGGTGAAAGCAGCGCCTTCGGCCGAGACATGGAATCCGAACGAGGCGTTCGAGACGACGTTGATCCAGGGCTGCGGCGTCGAGCGCCGGCCTGCAAGGCGGGTGACATAGTGGCGGCCGTCGCCCTCGAAACCGCCAAAGCCGTTCCACTGGCTGAGGCCGCTGCCGTCGGCGCTGCTGTCGGACGCGGCATGGTATGCAGGCGCCGCCGGCACCGGCAGAGACGGCTCGCGCAGTGACGCGGGGGGCGCCGGCTGCAGGGCATCGCGTGCTTGCAAGGCTGCCGCCTCGGCGCGTTCGATCTGGTCGAAGATGGTGCCGTTGCGCGTGTGCAGAACCACGCGGGCAACCGCCAGCAGCGTCTTGTACGTCGCCTCGTCCATGAGGTCGCGGCGCACGGCGAAGATGTGCTGGCGCGGCCCGAGTTCCTTGCCGCGCAGGCGGCTGTTTTCGCACAGCGTCTCGACCGCGCGCTGCAGATCCTGGACATAGGACGATGCCTGCTCGTTGACGACCACGAAGTCGATCATCATGCCGCGGGCGCGCATATACTCCTGGAAGCGCAGCGCCTGGGCGACAATTTCGAGGTCGGCCACGTCGCCGATGCGGACCAGGAAGATCGGGAAATCGCCCGAAATGCTGGTCGGCCACAGGCTGGACTGCTTGCCCAGCCCCGAAGCGATGGATTCGCCGGGCAGGCGCAGGAACGGATCGGGATAGATCAGGAAGCGCGCCAGCTTCTGCACGTTGGCGGCGTCGGTCAGGCTGAGACCAAGATGGCGGGTCTGCACCTGCGAACGCGTCCAGGCAAGCATCGCCTGGCGGGCAAAACTTTCGGGATGGTCGAGCCTGGCGATGGCCTCGTCCAGTTCGGCGCGGTTGGCGCCGACGGCGGTCCAGAAGGTCAGCGATATCTTCTTGTTGGCCGGCACCCGCACCTGGCGGCGCAGGGCCGCTACCGGATCGAGGGTGAAGCCGTGGTGACCGCCAAGCTTGGCGCCGGGATCGAAGGCCGCCGCTTCCGCGATGGTACGGCCACGGCCGATGAAGGCACGGCGGTCGGTTTCGGCCTCGGCATCGCGCGCCGACCCGGACGGATCGGTGACGAAATGCACCATGGTGACGTCAGGCTCGTTCTTCTCGCGCTTGCGCCTGGTGGCAAAGATGGCGCCGTTGTTGGCAGCGATCTCGGTCTCGATAAACATTTTCGAGAACGCAGGATGGGCATTGTCGGAGGCTTCGTTGCCCAGCACCAGCTCGGCAAAGGAGGTCACCTCGATATGCCGGTCAGTGGCGCCGTCGTTGTAGAGCGTGACGCGCCGTCCCTCGCCATTGCCTTCCGAGATGACGATGCATTCGACCTCCGAACGCAGCGAGCCCACTGTTTTGACGAAGCTCGCCTTGTCGTCGGAAAACAGCGTCTGCACTCTCTCGCCGGTCGCCTGCTTCGGCTCCGCGGTGGCCGACCACCAGTCGCCGCTGCCGGCGTCGCGCAGGAAGATGTAGGAGCCGAGCCGGTCTTCGGTCGGGTCGGGCTGCCAACGGGTGACGGCGAGTTCGCCCCAGCGGCTGTAACCGGAACCGGTGGCCGAGACCATGACGGAGTAGCGGCCATTGGACATGACGCTGGTGGCGCGCAACGCCCTCAGCGGGTCGAGGACGATGCGCGAATCCGGGCTCTCGACCTCGGTCTCGTCCTTCGAGCGCTCGTCGGCTTCGGTCCTGACCGTGGCGGTCGGGATGTCGCGCGGCGCCCTCTCCTGAAGCAGGAGTTCGGCAGACTCGATCACCGGATCGCTGTGGAAGCGGTCGCGCAGCCTGCCCTCGAAGATGGCGTCGGCAACGGCGGCGATCGACATGCCGGAGTGATGCGCCATGTAGTTCAGGACAACGGCATGGTCGGTGCCTTCCGGCACGCGCTGCGGCGTGAAGTCGACGGCGTCATAAAAGCCATGCCGGCCGAGCGCGCCGATGGAGCGCAGCCTGGCCAGATTCTGGACGGATTCGCGCGGTGTGAACTGCGCCGCGAGGATCGTGGCGTAAGGCGCGATCACCGTGTTCTGGCCAAGGCCGCGCTTGAGACCAAGTCCGGGCACGCCGAAATTGGTATACTGGTAGGTCAGTTCGCGGTCGCGGGCATTGTAGGCCGCTTCCGAAATACCCCAGGGCACGTTCTTCGAACGCGCGTACTGGATCTGGCGCTTGATGATCAGCTTGCTGGTCTGGTTGAGGATCGATCCCTGCGGCTCCTTCATCACCAAAGGCGGCATCAGATACTCGAACATCGAGCCCGACCAGGACATCAGCGCACCCTGGAAGCCGATCTCGACGATCGGCCTTCCAAGCCGGAACCAATGCTCCGTGGGCAGGTCACCCTTGGCGATGGCGAACAGGCTGGTCAGCCGCGCCTCGGAGGCGAGCAGATCGTAGCAGCTCTCATCGAGCTGATGCTCCTCGACCCGGTAGCCGATTGACAGCAGTTTGCGCTCCTGACGCATCAGGAAAGAGAAATCCATCTCGAAGGCATAGCGGCGGCAGCGTTCGCGCAGCGCCAGCAGCTTGGCGCGCAAGGCTTCGACGGCGTTTTCGTCGCTGTGCGAGTCATGCACATGCGCCTCGCAGGTCGCTTCCAGCCGTGCCGCCCAGTCGGCGATAATGTCGCTCCGCTGCGATCCGGCCTCGGTGTGGATGGCGGTGGCGAGCTTGCGGATCTCGCCGGCAAGCACGGCCAGGTTAATCGTGCGGATCGAGGCCATCTCCGGCTGCGCCTTGATGGTCATGACGGCGCGCCGCATGCCATCGAGGCGATCGGCCAGACGCTGGCGCAACGGCCGCAGTTGCCGGCGGTCGTCAGGCAATTCCTCGAGGCTCTCGTCGAGGATACTCACCGTGTCGAGGACGCCTTCGAAATCGCCCTGCAGGTGAACGGACGGGGCTTCCGCCCACTCGGCACAGGCCGCCGCCACCGCGACCAGATGTCCGGCCAGATTGCCGCTGTCGACGGCCGAGATGTAGAGCGGATAGAGCGGCTTGAGCGTCGTGGTGTCGTACCAGTTGAAGAGGTGGCCGCGGTTGCGCGGCATGCTCTCGATGGTCGTCATCGTGGCGTCGATGCGAGTGATGGCGTCGGAGAGCGCAATCCAGCCGAAATCGCGTGCCGACACCACCGACAGCAGGTAGACGCCGATATTGGTCGGCGACGTCCGCGGCGCCACAACCGGCGCCGGGCTTTCCTGGAAATTGTCGGGCGGCAGATTGTGGTGCTCGGCCGTGACGAAGGTTTCGAAATAATGCCAGGTGCGGCGCGCCACGGTGCGCAGCGCGTGGATGTCGGCTTGCGATATGCGCAGGCGGTCCTCGGTCTCGGCCGAGCGGCTGATCCAGCAGGCAACCGCCGGCGAACCGATCCAGAACAGAGCGAAGAAGAAGGCGACGAAGGCACCGGTGGAATCGGCCAGCACGGGGATAGCGAGACCGACGACGCCGATGATCACGGCGCCATACATCATGCTGTAATAGGAGCCGATATCGTTGTCGCCGCCCTTGTGCGCCTGCGACGCGGTGCGCCATTCCAGCAGGTTCTGGCGGCTGACGAACAGGCGGTAGAGCGTGCGCACGATGGCGTCGCCCATCATCCAGGCATTGTGCGCCATCAACAGCACTTTCAGCGCCACAAGGGCCGTGCCGAAGACGGTGTCGTGCGCCAGTGCGGAGAAATGGCCGCGCGGCGTCTGGTCGCCGCTCTTGGGCAGGATGGCGTTGACGACATCGAAGGTCGGCGCCATGAACAGCGACAGGATCAGCAGCGCCTGCCACTGCGCGGCCTGCGTGAAGGGCAGCAGCGTCCAGCCGGCGATCGCCGCCATCACCCAGAAGATCGGGGTCAGCGAGCGGCGCAGATTGTCGACCATCTTCCAGCGCGACAGCGCCGGCACGCCGGAACGCGGCGAGAAGATGAAGCGCAGCAGCTGCCAGTCGCCGCGCGCCCAGCGGTGGTGGCGCGAGGCGTCGACCGAGTAGCGGGTAGGATAGTCCTCGACCAGTTCGACGTCGGTGACAAGTGCTGCGCGCGCCAGCGCACCTTCGAGCAGATCGTGGCTGAGGACGGTGTTTTCCTCGATGCGGCCCTGCAGCGCCGCCTCGAAAGCGTCGACGTGATAAAGGCCCTTGCCGGTGAAGGAGCCGTCGCTGAAGACGTCCTGGTAGAGATCCGAGACGGCAAAGACGTAAGGATCGAGACCGCTGTTGGACGAGAAGACGCGCTGGAAGAAAGAAGCGTCGTCGCCGCTGGTGAGCGAGGCTGTGATGCGCGGCTGCAGAATGGTGTAGCCGGCGGTAACGACGCGCTTTGTCGCGTCAAAATGCGGGCGGTTGAGCGGATGGGCGAGCTTGCCGACCAGTGACGACACGGCGTCGCGCGTGGTGCGCGTGTCGGCGTCGAGCGTCATGACATAGACGACCTTTTCCGGCAGCGGCACGTCGAGCGGCAGGAAGGTGGTGTCGCTGTCGCCGCGCAAGAGAAGGTTCAGCTCATGCAGCTTGCCGCGCTTGCGCTCCCAGCCCATCCAGGCGCCCTGCGCCTGGTTGTAGAGCCGGCGGCGATGCAGGATATAGAAACGCGGCGCGCCTTCCGAGGGATAACGGGCATTGAGCCTGGCGATCTCGTCGCGCGCATATTGCAGGATCTCGATGTCGGCGGCGTCGATCTCGGTCTTGGAATCCGGCCAGTCGGACAGCAGCGCGAAATGGATTTCTTCGGCCGTGTTGGCGAGGTGATGCACCTCGATGTTGCGGATGTTTTCCTCGACATCATCGCGCGAGCCGATCAGCGACGGCACCACGACCAAGGTGCGTGATGCCGCCGGAATGCCGTGCTTGTAATCATAGCCGACGAGCCGCGTCGGCTTCAGGAACAGTGAAACAACGGTGTTGAAGAAGGCGAGCGCGCCTTCGCTGGCAGGCACCGCAAACAGCGCCAGCATCAGCGTGATGGATTCCACCGACAGTCCGAGATGGGCAAGCGCATTGCCGGAGACAACCAGCAGCAGCACCGTCAGCAGGAAGACCGGCACAACGATGCCGAGCCAGCCCGTGGCGGTGAAGGCGCGCTTGAAAGTCACATGGAAGGGCGGCCGATAGCCGATCGCCTTTTCCAGATCCGGCCGGCGCGGGCCGACCAGGAAGAAGCCGACATCGGTATGCATGGCCGGATCGGCTGATGCATCCGGCACGCCGGAGGCATCGGTGACCCCGGGAACATGGCTGGCCAGCTCGATGGCCTTTTCGGCGACACGGAATTCGGACAGGTCGGAGCGCCGCGCCAGTTGCTCGATCGACGTGCGGTACTGGTCGCGCGAAAAGAAATCGAGCGCGGCGAAATCGGTGCGCTCGCGCAACAGCGTGTCGATGCGGCTGACGCCCTCGAACCACACCGTCCAGTCGACGTCGTTGATGAGGCGCAGGCCGCGGATGATATTGCCGGTGGTGACATTGCCGCTGGACAGCGTGCGATGCTCGGAAATGATGATTTCCTCGGCGTCGGAGCCGGTTTTCTCGAGCTCGACCTCCAGCCATTCCAGCGCCCTGCCGGCATTCTGCGAGCCGTCGCGCAGGCGGTAGAGCAACTGGGTGGCGAAGGTGGTGTCCTGCGCATGCGCGCCGTAGCCCGACAGGATCTTCCGGCGGTCTGCATTGTCGTCGGTCGCCAGCACGCGGTCGGCGACCTCGTTGGCGATATGGCGCATCTGCCTGGTGCGGTCGACGCGCACGGCGATGCGGCGCAGATTCTCGATCAAAACGAAGCGCAGCAGCGACGGCAGCGCCCAGAGCTCGCCGATCTTGAGCGGCTCGACCGACTGAAAACCCTCGACGATGGATTTGAACATGGTCGCCGAAACCGAACTGTCGGAATGGGCGACATAGCTCCAGGCCAGGGCCAGCGCGCGCGGCACCGCGGCGCGATCGGCCACTTTCAGGGTCGGCAACTGCCGGTAGAAACGGCGCGGCAGGTCGCGCTTCACCTGAAAAATGGTCTCCTCGACGAGATAATTGTTGTCGAGCAGCCATTGGGCGGCAGGCGTGATGGTTTCGCCCTTGGCCTGGGCGGCATTGGTCGAGCGGTAGACTTCGAGGATTTTCTTGGCGCTGTCGCGGATGCGGGCCTGGAAATCGAACGGCGTCAGGCCGAACAGGTCCTTGATGTCGCCCTTGGCAAGGCTTTCGCCCAGCGCGCGCAGCCGCTCTTCGGGCAGGAAATTGGAGCGTATCGGCTCTTCGGTGATGACCGGGAAGCCGGCGCTGGACTTTTCGATATGGGCAGGATTTGTCTGGATATTCATTGAAAATTCCGCATGGGGGACGCGATGCGGCGCCACCGCCACGGCAATGTCCCTAAAACCGATTCAAATGCAATTGGTTGCATGATTACACTGGCCGAAAGTTTTGCTTCGCACCACGCCAGAGGCGTTATCCCTTCGACATTTTAAGTGGGGCTTTCGACAACTCAAGGACGAGCACCCCTGCCCTCCCGTCCGCCTTGGAACGACGGAAGGATTCGGGCTTTTTCGTGATCCAGACAACAGCTTACGCCAGATTTCTCCGGCGTGCGATCATGTTTGGCAACAGGCGTTAATCGTTGTGCTGGCGGTGCGGCTGGCCCAGCCTGGCTATCCGGACGACGAACACGGTCGTCGGCCGTACCGGTTCAACCCGTAGTTTCGCCTGCGGACCGAGCAACAGCGTGTCGAGGGGTCCAAGACGAGACGATGTCGGGCCGCTGAGGCCGACCTCGCCGTCGAACGGCAGGATCAGGGTCATAGCGCTGGTCGGCCGGATATCGGTCGGAACCGAAACCATCAGACGCTCGACCGAGTGCGTGGCCCGCCCGCGGCGGGTCATGACGTTGAGATCGGTGATCGGACCGGAGATCAGCGCCGCCGAGGTCGGCACATCGGCCGGGAAGGACAGCGGGGCGGAAGCCGCCGTCACTTCGGCCGGCGGACGGCCGGCAATATCAAGCACGATACCCTCGCCTTCCAGCACGGCAAGCGTGCGGTCGACGCCGGCAAACCCCGAGAACGGGCCGCTGCCCTCGACTCGCGCCATGGAAACGCGCCAGTCGAAATCGTCCAGCCCGACGCCGTCCGGCGAGACGGCGATCTCGGTGGTCGTGCCGCCGCCATTCTTCCACGGCATGACGCGGTAGTCGGCGGCCCGTAGGATGCGCATCATTTAAGCCAATCAGCCTAAAATACCGGGCAGATTGAGCTGGTGCTCCTTCGCGCACTCGATGGCGATGTCGTAGCCGGCATCGGCGTGGCGCATGACGCCGGTCGCCGGATCGTTCCACAACACGCGCTCCAGGCGCCTTGCGGCGTCCGGCGTGCCGTCGGCGACGATGACCATGCCGGCATGCTGCGAGAAGCCCATGCCGACGCCGCCGCCATGATGCAGCGACACCCAGGTCGCGCCCGACGCGGTGTTGAGCAACGCATTGAGCAGCGGCCAGTCGGAGACGGCGTCGGAGCCGTCCTTCATCGCTTCCGTCTCGCGGTTCGGCGAAGCGACCGAGCCGGAATCGAGGTGGTCGCGGCCGATGACGACGGGCGCCTTCAGTTCGCCCCTGGCCACCATTTCGTTGAAGGCGAGGCCCAGCCTGTGGCGGTCGCCGAGGCCGACCCAGCAGATGCGCGCCGGCAGGCCCTGGAAGGCGATGCGCTCACGTGCCATGTCCAGCCAGTTGTGCAGATGGGTGTTGCCGGGGGTGAGTTCGCGCACCTTGGCGTCCGTCTTGTAGATATCCTTGGGATCGCCCGAAAGAGCAGCCCAGCGGAACGGGCCGATGCCACGGCAGAACAGCGGCCTTATATAGGCCGGCACGAAACCCGGGAAAGCAAAGGCGTTCTCGAAGCCTTCGTCCTTGGCGACCTGGCGGATGTTGTTGCCATAGTCGAGCGTCGGCACGCCGGCATTCCAGAACGCGACCATCGCCTCGACATGCTCGCGCATTGAGGCGCGGGCGGCCTTCTCGACAGCCTTGGGATCGGAGACGCGCTTCTCGCGCCACTCAGCCATCGTCCAGCCCTTGGGCAGATAGCCGTTAATCGGGTCATGCGCCGAGGTCTGGTCGGTGACCATGTCGGGGCGGATGCCCCGCTTGAACATTTCCGGCACGATGTCGGCCGCATTGCCGAGCAGGCCGACCGACTTCGCCTCGCCGGCCTTGGTCCAGCGCTCGATCATTTCCATCGCTTCGTCGAGCGTCTCGGCCTTCTCGTCGACATAGCGGGTGCGCAGCCGGAAATCGATCGAGTCCGGATTGCATTCGATGGCGAGGCAGCAGGCGCCGGCCATGACGGCGGCAAGCGGCTGGGCGCCGCCCATGCCGCCGAGGCCGCCGGTCAGGATCCATTTGCCCGTAAGGTTGCCATTGTAGTGCTGGCGGCCGGCCTCGACGAAGGTCTCGTAGGTGCCCTGCACGATGCCTTGCGTGCCGATATAGATCCAGGAGCCGGCCGTCATCTGGCCGTACATCATCAGGCCTTTTTTATCGAGCTCGTTGAATTTATCCCAGGTCGCCCAATGCGGCACGATGTTGGAGTTGGCGATCAGCACGCGCGGCGCATCGGTGTGCGTCCGGAAGACGCCGACCGGCTTGCCGGACTGGACCAGCAGCGTCTCGTCTTCATTGAGGGTCTTCAACGAGGCGACGATGCTGTCGAAATCGTTCCAGGTGCGCGCGGCCCGGCCGATGCCGCCATAGACGACGAGCTCATTGGGGTTTTCGGCGACATCGGGATCGAGGTTGTTCATCAGCATGCGCAGCGGCGCTTCGGTCGTCCAGTATTTGGCGTTGAGCTTGTCGCCGCGGGGCGCGCGCACTTCGCGGATGTTGTGGCGAGGATTGTTCATCATTGTCCCTTTGGAGTAAGGCGGCGTCTCAGCGCCCGGCCCAGTCAATGGCGGATTGGAGGATTTTCGTCAGTGTGGCGCGCATCGGCGCGGCGAACTCGGCATCATAAGGCACCGGCCAATTGTCCGGTTCGCCCTTGCCCTTGGGCTCGCGCAAATAGCCGCGATCGGCAAGTTCCATCTGCAGCGCATGGTAGCCGCCTTGCGGATTGCCGAAATAGCGGGTGATCCAGCCACCCTTGAAACGGCCGTTGATGACATTGCTTTCACCGCTCTCGGCCATGATCTGGCCAACCAGCGCCTGCAGCGTAGGATCCGCGGTCTGGCCGTCATTGGTGCCGAGATTGAACACCGGCAGCGTGCCGTAGAACAGGCGCGGCAGCACCGACCGGATCGAGTGGCAATCGTAAATGACGACCTTCTCATGCAGGCCGCGCAGCCTGACGGACTGAGCCGCCAGCATTTCATGGTAGGGCACGAAATACGCTATGCGGCGCTGGTCTATCTCCGATGGCGTCGGTTCCGCGCCGGGCAGATACAGCGGATCGCCGTCGAAGGTCTCGGTCGGGCATAGCGTCGTTGTCGTCTGCCCGGGATAGAGCGAGGCGCCGGAAGGATCGCGGTTGACATCGATGACGGTGCGCGAGATCGACGTGTGCACGACAGTCGCGCCAAGGCCGGCGGCAAAATCGTAGAGATTGTCGATCCACCAGTCGCAATCGCGGCGGCCGAGCCAGGGCGAGACCAGCCGATTGTCGATGCCGGCGAGATCGATACCCGTGTGCGGGATGGACACCAACAGGGGTGCCGTGCCTTCCGTCGCTGTCAGCCAGTCGGTCATGTCAGACTCCCGAGATCGAAGGCAATGTCACCGCGCTCGCAGCCTTGATGGCAGCGCCGCTGCGCACCAAGGCGATGGCTTTTTCCATGTCAGGGTGGAAATGCCGGTCATTGTCGAGATGCGGCACCTCGGCGCGGACCAGCTTGCGAACCGCTTCCAGAGCTGCACTCGACGCCAGCGGCGCATGGAAATCGCAGCCTTGCGCGGCGGCCAGGAGTTCGATGCCGATGACGGCCGTGGCGTTTTCGATCATGCCGATCAGCCGGCGAGCGCCGTGTGCGGCCATCGAGACATGGTCTTCCTGGTTGGCCGAGGTCGGGATGGAATCGACACTTGCCGGATAGGCCTTCTGCTTGTTCTCAGAGACGAGCGCCGCCGCCGTCACCTGCGGGATCATGAAGCCGGAGTTCAGGCCGGGCTTCGGCGTCAGGAAGGCCGGCATGCCGGACAGCGCGGGGTCTACCAGCATGGCGATGCGGCGCTCCGACAGCGAGCCGATCTCGCAGACGGCAAGCGCGATCATGTCGGCAGCGAAAGCCACCGGCTCGGCGTGGAAATTGCCGCCGGACAGCGCAGTATCGTCCTCGGCGAAGATCAGCGGATTGTCGGTGACGCCATTGGCCTCGGTGCCGAGCGTATCGGCGACCTGGCGCAGCACGTTGAGCGCCGCACCCATCACCTGCGGCTGGCAGCGCAGGCAGTACGGATCCTGCACGCGCTCATCGCCGACGCGGTGCGATTCACGAATGGCGCTGCCGGCCATCAGGTTGCGCAGCGCTTCCGCCGTCTCGATCTGGCCGGGATGTTTGCGCAGGAGATGGATGCGCCGATCGAAGGGCGCGTCCGAGCCCTTGGCAGCGTCGGTCGACAGCGCCCCGGCGACCAGCGCCGACTGATACAGCACTTCGGCCTCGAACAGAGCGGCCAGCGCGTAGGCGGTGGAAAACTGCGTGCCGTTGAGCAGCGCCAGACCTTCCTTGGCGCCGAGCGTCACGGGCTCCAGGCCGTGCGAGACGAAAGCGACCTTGGCCGGGAAGCGGCCATGCGGTGTAAAGCATTCGCCGACGCCGATCATCACCGCCGTCATGTGCGACAGCGGCGCGAGATCGCCGGAGGCGCCGACCGAGCCCTGCGCCGGCACCATGGGGATGACGTCGTTGGCCAGCATCGCTTCCAGCAACTCGATGGTTTGCGGCCGTACGCCCGACGCGCCCTGCGCAAGGCTGGCGAGCTTCAGCGCCATCATCAACCGAACCACAGCGACCGGCATCGGCTCGCCGACGCCGGCGGCATGCGACAAAACGATGTTGCGCTGCAAGGCCTCTAGATCCTCGGCCGGAATGCGGACGCTGGCCAGTTTGCCGAAGCCGGTATTGATACCATAGACCGGCTCGCCCTTGGCGACGATGCGGGCGACTGCCTCGCCGCTGGCCTTGATTTTTGGCCGGCAGGAGGCGTCGAGCTTCGGCACGGCGCCGCGATAGATAGCGCGCCAGTCGGCCAGCGTCGCATTGCCGGGCTTCAGGTTAAGTTCGGTCATTGTCCTCTCCAGATGCGGGCATGGAGCGGGTTGAAGCCCATGCGGTAGACGAGTTCGGCCGGACGCTCGATGTCCCAGATCGCCAGGTCGGCGGATTTTCCTGCCTCCAGCGTGCCGGTCTGGCCGAGCAATCCCAGCGCGCGGGCAGCCTCGCGAGTGGTGCCGGCCAGGCATTCCTCGACGGTCAGGCCGAAAAGCGTCGCGGCCATGTTCATGGTCAGAAGCAGCGAGGTCAGCGGCGACGTCCCGGGATTGTTGTCGGTGGCGACCGCCATCTTGACGCCGTGCCGGCGGAACAGGCCGACCGGCGGCTTCCTGGTTTCGCGGATGAAATAGTAGGCGCCGGGCAGGATGGCCGCCACGGTGCCGGCCTTGGCCATCGCTGCGGCGCCGGCCTCGTCGGTGTATTCGAGATGGTCGGCCGACAGCGCGCCATAGCGGGCGGCGAGTTCGGCGCCATGCAGGTTCGACAGCTGGTCGGCATGGAGCTTTACCGGCAGGCCAAGCGCCTTGGCCTTGTCGAACACGCGGGCGATTTGCTCCGGCGAGAAGGCAATGCCTTCGCAAAAGCCGTCTACGGCGTCAGCCAGGCCCCCGGCGGCGATTGCGGGCAGGATCGTGTTGGCGACGAGATCGACAAAAGCGTCCTTGTCGCCTTTTGCTTCCGGCGGCAGCGCATGCGCGCCGAGGAAGGTGGTGCGGACCGTGACCGGGCGTTGCTTGTCCAGCTGCCGCGCGGCGCGAAGCGACTTCTGTTCATTTTCGAGATCGAGCCCGTAACCCGACTTTACCTCTACCGTGGTGACGCCCTCGGCCATCAGCGCATCGAGGCGTGGCAGCGTCTGCGCAACCAGTTCGTCTTCGCTCGCGGCACGCAGGGATTTGACCGAGGAGACGATGCCGCCGCCGGCACGGGCGACTTCCTCATAGCTGGCGCCGGCCAGCCGCATCTCGAACTCGTTGGCACGGTTGCCGGCATGGATGAGATGGGTGTGGCAGTCGATCAGGCCGGGCGTAATCCAGCGGCCTTCGCAATCGGTAGTCTCGCCGCCCTGAGCCAACGCTGACGGCATCTCGGCTTCCGGACCGGCATAGACGATGACGCCGTCACGGGCGATGATCGCGCCCTTGTCGACAATGCCCAGTCCGGCAACGCCTTCGGCCATGGTCGCCAGGCGCGCATTACGCCAAAGCTGAAGGCCCCCTGCCCGGCTTTTGTCTTGTGCCGCCATCATCTTTTTCCGTTGCTTGGATGGCGATTATGTATATACATATTGAAACGCGCTGCAAGTGCATTGTTGATGGAATGCGGAGAAAAACGTGACGGCGATCTTTGCGGAACAGGTGCTGCTGGCCGATGGCTGGCATGACAAGGTGCGGATCTCGCTGAGCGGCGGTCAGATCGCGAAGGTGGAGCCAGGTTCTTCACCGCGGAGCGGTGACGAACGCCACGCCATTCTGGTGCCCGGCATGCCGAACCTGCACAGCCACGCCTTCCAGCGCGGCATGGCCGGGCTTGCCGAACTGCGCGGTCCCTCCGCCGACAGCTTCTGGAGCTGGCGCGAGGTGATGTACCGCTTCGCGCTGTCGATGACGCCGGACCAGGTCGAGGCGGTCGCCGCCCAGCTTTATGTCGAAATGCTGGAGGCCGGATTCTCGCGCGTCGGCGAATTTCATTATCTCCACCACGATCGCGACGGAAAACCATATGCCAACCTTGCCGAGATGGCCGAACGTATTGCCGCGGCCGCCGGCGAAACCGGGATCGGCCTGACGCTGCTGCCGGTGTTTTATGCCCATTCGTCCTTCAGCGGCGCTGCGCCCAACGAAGGCCAGCGGCGATTCATCAACAATGTGAATCGGTTCGAACGCTTGCTTGAGAAAAGCCGCGAATCGGTTCGTGCGTTGAATCAGGCTGTCGTTGGCGTCGCCCCGCACAGCCTGCGCGCCGCGACGCCGGAGGAACTCAGCGCTGTTGCCGCCATTGCGCCGGACGGACCGATCCACATCCACGTCGCCGAGCAGGTGAAGGAGGTCGAGGATTGCCTGGCGTGGTCGGGTGCGCGACCGGTCGAATGGCTGCTCGCCAATGCCGGGATCGACAAGCGTTGGTGCCTGATCCACGCCACCCACATGACCGAGGATGAGACAACCGGCATGGCCAGAAGCGGCGCCATTGCCGGGCTTTGCCCGATCACCGAGGCCAATCTCGGCGACGGCACCTTTTCAGCACCTCTGTTCATCGAACATGGCGGCCGCTTCGGCGTCGGCTCGGATTCCAACGTGCTGATCGGCCTGCCGGATGAATTGCGCCAGCTCGAATATTCGCAGCGCCTCGCACACCGCGCCCGCAATGTGCTGGCGGTGGCCGGCGGCTCGACCGGGCGGGCTCTGTTCGACGCGGCCCGCGATGGCGGCAGCACTGCACTCGGCGCCGGCCCGTCGCGGATCGCCGCCGGTGCCGCAGCCGATTTCGTCTCACTCGACGAAAATCATCCTTCGCTGGCCGGAAAAAGTGGCGATGCGATCCTCGACGCCTGGATCTTTGCCAATGGCGGCAAGGTCGATTGCGTCTGGGTGCACGGAAAAAAACAAGTCAGCGGCGGCCGGCATGCAGCGCGTGAGACGATCGCCGAGCGCTTTCGCCATGTGATGACGGCGCTTTCGGCATGAGCATATCAGAGACAGCGGCGGTGGAAGGCGGCGGTTCGCTGCACCAGCGCATCCTGTCCGACATCAGCGAGAAAATAATGTCCGGCGCCTGGGCGCCGGGTCACCGCATCCCGTTCGAGCACGAGTTGACGGCCGAATACAATTGCTCGCGCATGACAGTGAACAAGGCGCTGTCGCAACTGGCCAAGGCCGGGCTGATAGAGCGCCGCCGCCGTTCGGGCAGCTTTGTCCGCCAGCCGCAGTCGCAGGCCGCGGTGCTGGAAATCCACGACATCAGGATCGAGGTTGAGTCGCTTGGCCTGGCTTATCGTTACGAGCGCTTGGCGCGGCAGAAAAGGCGCAGCAGCGCCGAGGATCGCGCCTTGCTGGAACTGGACGCAGCCGGACAGGTGCTGGCGCTTGAATGCCGGCATTTCGCCGGCAAGCGGCCATTCGCGCACGAACAGCGGCTGATCAATCTCGCCGCCGTCGCGGAAGCCGCCGAGGAGGAGTTTCTCGACATCGCCCCCGGCCCTTGGCTGATCGGCCGCGTGCCATGGAGCGAGGCAGAGCACCGTATCCGCGCGGTCGCGGCCGACAGACATATTGCCGAAGCGCTCGACATCGCAACCGGCGCGCCCTGCCTGGTGGTCGAGCGCCGAACCTGGAGCGCCGAGCACCCGGTGACGCAGGTGAGGTTCACTTATGCCGCGGAGAGCCACACGCTGGTGGCGCGGTTCAGGCCTTCGCAGGGGTAGCTCCTTTACCCTCCCCCTTGTGGGGAGGGTCGCTGCGAAGCAGCGGGGTGGGGGTCGGCGCCAGCCCCCCGCCCGGACCTTCGGTCCGACCTCCCCACAAGGGGGAGGTAGAAGGCTGCACTTTAAATCGCCGCCGTAACGATAATCTCGACAGTGTATTCCGGCCCTGCAAGCTTGGCCTCACCCGTGGCGCGGGCGGGCGTGTTGCCTTGCGGGACCCACTTGTCCCATTCCTTGTTCATCTCGGCGAAGGTGCCCATATCGGCCAGCCAGATGATCGCCTGCAGGATCTTGGTCTTGTCAGTGCCGGCCTTGGCCAGCAGTTCGTCGATAGATGCGAGGATCGACCTCGTCTGTTCGCCAACGCTGGCGCCGGGCGTTCCGACCTGGCCGGCGAGATAGACGGTGTTGCCGTGGATGACGATCTGGCTCATGCGCGGGCCAACATCGATGCGACGAATGCTCATGGGATGGTTCCTTCGTTTGTCGGTGCGCCTGTTTAGAGTCGCTGCCGGCTTCGGGCAAGGCCAACAGCGCGAAACCTCTTGAGCCTGGGTTGGATCTTAGACCGCAAATGTCTATCTGCGCCGAGGTATTTCTTTCCGGCGCGGATTGCCGACCTCGTGTGAGAGTGGCAAGACTTCGCGCCAAACCAGGTTGAGAGGATGAGAGCCATGGAATATCGAGAAATCAGCGAGGACTATTCGGTCTCGGGCCAGATCCAGCCCGAAGATGCCGCCGCCATCAAGGAAGCCGGTTTCAAGAGCGTGATCTGCAACCGGCCGGATGACGAGCAGCCCGACCAGCCTTCGGCCGACAGCGTCAAGGCGGCGGTCGAAGCCGCGGGGCTGGCCTTCCGCTACATCCCGGTAATCAGCGGCCAGATCACAGCCGAGAATGTCGAAGATCAGGCCGAAGCGCTCGACGCGCTCGAAGGCCCGGTATTTGCTTATTGCCGCTCCGGCGCGCGCTGCACCAATCTCTACGGGCTGATTCAGCAGTCCAAGGGGTGAGCATCCTGAGGCGCTGGCGATCCCTCACACCCCCCTCTGTCCTGCCGGACATCTCCCCCGGGGGGAGATCGGATGTCGCCTTCGCTCTTCGCCAATCGCCGACGTTGCAGGATGAGCGCTGGACAAAGCTGCTGATCTCCTCCTTGCGGGGGAGATGGCCGGCAGGCCAGAGAGGGGTGCTGTCTCGCCGACGTATCAACTGAAACTCTCTCAAACTAGATCGGCAGCGCGCCGGTCTCCTTCAGCGTCTCCAACACGATCGCCGTCTTCACATGCTGCACGGATTCGTGCGGCAGGAGCACACCGTTGACGAATTCCGACAATGATTTCAGATCGGGCGTCACCACCTTCAAGATATAATCCATCTCGCCGGTCAGCGCGTGCGCCTCCTGCACCTCCGGCAGCCGCGCCAGCAGCTCGCCGAAGCGCCTGGCATTGTCGCGGTTATGGGTGGCGAGCGTCACCGAGATGACGTTGACCAGCGAGAAGCCGAGCTTGTCGCGGTCGAGCACGGCGCGATAGCCCTTGATGTAGCCGTCTTCCTCCAGCCGCTGGCGGCGGCGTGAGCATTGCGATGCCGACAGGTTCACGCGCTCCGAGAGATCGTTGTTGGTGAGCCGCGCGTCGCCCTGCAAGAGAGCCATTATCTTGCGGTCAAATTGATCGATGCGCGCTTCATTCATCGATTCATCTCCAATCATGCATTAATTACGCACGAGATGATCATTTCAAGCGTTTGAATGCAAGCACTGTGCGGTCACTTCGCACTATCATGCGTCATCTCGTGGTCCGATGCGGCCACCATCCGTTTGGAGGAATGCCATGGGTCCCTTCCCGCACGACGCCCCGCCCGCAAAGATCAGCAAGGAAAACCCCGCCGGCACCGACGGTTTCGAGTTCGTCGAGTTCGCGCATGCGGAGCCGCAGAAGCTAGCAGAACTGTTCACCCGCATGGGCTATGTCGCGATGGCCAAGCACCGCACGAAGGACATCACCGTCTGGCGCCAGGGCGATATCAACTATGTCGTCAATGCCGAACCGGGCTCGCATGCGATGAAGTTCGTCGACAAACACGGCCCTTGCGCCGCCTCGATGGCCTGGCGTGTTGTCGATGCCAAGCACGCATTCGAGCATGCGGTATCGAAAGGCGCCACGCCCTACGACGGCAACGACAAGGCGCTCGACGTGCCGGCCATTGTCGGCATTGGCGGCTCGCTGCTCTATTTCATCGAAGCCTATGGCAAGAAGGGCTCGGCCTATGATGCCGAGTTCGAGTGGCTGGGCGAACGCGACCCGCGGCCGCAAGGCGTCGGCTTCTATTTCCTCGACCACCTCACCCACAATGTCTATCGCGGCCAGATGGACAAATGGTGGGACTTTTATCGCGAGCTGTTCGGCTTCAAGCAGATCCATTTCTTCGACATCGACGGCAAGATCACCGGCCTGGTCAGCCGCGCCATCACCTCGCCCTGCGGCAAGATCCGCATTCCGCTAAATGAATCCAAGGACGACACCAGCCAGATCGCCGAATACCTGAAGAAGTACAATGGCGAAGGCATCCAGCATATCGCCGTCGGCACCGACGACATCTACGCCGCCACCGACAAGCTTGCCGACAACGGGCTGAAGTTCATGCCCGGTCCGCCGGAGACCTACTACGACATGTCGTACAACAGGGTGAACGGGCATGACGAGCCGATCGAGCGGATGAAGAAGCACGGCATCCTGATCGACGGCGAAGGCGTGGTCGACGGCGGCATGACCAAGATCCTGCTGCAGATATTCTCCAAAACCGTGATCGGCCCGATCTTCTTCGAATTCATCCAGAGGAAGGGCGACGAAGGTTTTGGCGAAGGCAATTTCCGCGCGCTGTTCGAGTCGATCGAGCAGGACCAGATCAAGCGCGGCGTAATCAAGGTCGATGGCAAGGCGGCGTGAACCCCCGTTTTCGGCTCGATCGGCCTTGATCTAAGTTTCGATCAAAAGGGTCAAGCCGTGAACGTCTCCATAACCGAAGCAAAGGCCAACTATCGGAACTCGTCGGCCGCGCGGAGGCCGGCGAGGAGATAGTCATCACTCGTCACGGCAAGATCGCGGCGCGGCTCGTGGCACCAAGTTCGAGAAGACTTGTTGTCGCGCATAGGTGCCCTGAAGGGCAAGATTTGGATTTCTGACGATTTCGACAAACTCGGCCCTGAATGGAACGAGTACACCAGATAAAGGTCAGAGGCCCAGCCGCTCGACCTCCTCCTTCCTCACCTTCAAATCATAATCGAGCAAAAACTCGTCCAGCTGCGGCGGCGCGACCGAGCTGCCCGAGAGCATCGCGTGAACCTGGCCGCGATGGTGGATGTCGTGCAGGAAGACATGGGCGAGAATGTCGCCGATCTTTTCGGGGATCATGCCGTCCTCGCGCCGGTCCGTGATGACCTGACGGTCGAGATCCGCCTCCGACAGCTTCTCGCAAAAGGCGATTAGGCGTCGATCTGCTGCGACCTGGGCGGCAAACAGCGCCTGCGGCACATCGAACGGCACGTAGTCGTCATAAGCGGCCGCACCGACTCCGCCTTCTTCGAGAAAATCGAGATAGAGATGATCGACCGCGAGGATGTGGTTGAGCGTTGCCTTGATCGACGGGAAGAAGCTGGTGCGCTCGGCTTCGAATTCGCCGGGCTTTAGCTGCAGCACGGCGCGATAGAGCCGGTCGTTCGACCAGAGATTGTTGCCGGCCATGCGGATGAAATGCTCGAGCAGGGTCACGCGTTCATTCGTCTGATCAGGCCAATGCCAGCCGCCATCACCGCGAAGCCGGCGACAACGATCAGCAGCAGCCGGTTCATGCGCCGCCGCGTCGCCTGCGTCTCCTCGTCCCGCGCCACATTGGTGTTGGTGATGGTGTGGAACATCATCGCCTTGCGCGGGTAGCCGCTGCGGTTGGTCAGATCGGGCGAGCGCGCCTCGATGCGGTAGCTCAGCCGGATCGCCTGGATGAAGACCACCAGAATGGCCAACGCCCAGACGCCGGCCAGCAGGTAGAACGCCTCGCCCGTCATTGCATTGCCCCCTCTTATGCCTGGGACTTCTCGACCTTCTGCTCGATGGCGCCGAAGATCGAGTTTCCGCTTTTATTCTTCATCTCGATACGCACTGTATCGCCAAAGCGCAGGAACGGCGTCTTGGGCTCGCCAGACTCAATGGTCTCGATCATGCGCAGTTCAGCGATGCAGGAATAGCCGGCGCCGCCGGCCGCCACCGGTTTGCCCGACCCGCCATCCAGCTTGTTGGAGACGGTGCCGGAGCCGATGATGGTGCCGGCAACCAGCGGCCGTGTCTTTGCGGCATGGGCAATCAGCGCCGGGAAGTCGAAGGTCATGTCGACGCCGGCATTGGCACGGCCGAACGGCTTGCCGTTGACGTCGGCGAGCAGAGGCAGGTTGACCTTGCCGCCATCCCAGGCGTCGCCGAGTTCGTCCGGCGTCACCGCCACCGGCGAAAAAGCCGAGGACGGCTTCGACTGGAAGAAGCCAAACCCCTTGGCGAGTTCGGGTCCGGTGAGCGCGCGCAGCGTCACATCATTGACCAGCATGACCAGCCGGATCGCAGCGCGCGCCTGGTCGAGGCTGGCGCCTATCGGCACATCGTCGACGACGACGGCGACCTCCGCCTCCATGTCGATGCCGAAGGCTTCGTCCGCCGCGCGGATCGGCTCGCGCGGCGCGATAAAGGAATCCGAGCCACCCTGATAGATCAGCGGATCGGTCCAGAAGCTTGCCGGCATCTCGGCGCCGCGGGCTTTGCGCACCAGTTCGACATGGTTCACATAGGCAGAACCATCGGCCCATTGATAGGCGCGCGGCAGCGGCGAATGGGCGTCATGCTCATGGAAGCGTGCCGACGGCACCGCATTGTTCTCCAGCGATTCGGCGATCGTCGCCAGGTGCGGCGAAATCCGCTGCCAGTCGTCGAGTGCGGCCTGCAGCGTGCGCGCCAGGAACGAGGCGTCGGTGAAGCGCGTCAGGTCGCGCGAGACGACGACAAGCTTTCCGTCGCGCGTCCCGTCCCTCAATGTGGCAAGCTTCATGCGGTTTCCTCTCCTGATGCGGCTTTGGCGCCGTCTAAGTTCACAACAAGGCCGTCGCGGGCAATCGTCAAGTCACCCACCCACGATTTCCTGACAGCAGCCTCCCAGTCGGCCTCGCCGATCTCGGGATCATCGGCCGGAATGAGGTGGTTGAGCACCAGCCTCTTCACCCCAGCATCGCTGGCGATGCGACCTGCCTGCTCGGCAAATGAGTGGCTGGCAAGCAGATGCTCTTTCAGCCGCGCGCCATTGCCGGTCCTGGCGACCAGCCCCTCGATGCCTTCTTGTAGCATGGCCTCATGGACGAGAATGTCGGCATTTCGGGCAAAGCCTGCGAGCGGCGGAAAGAAGGCTGTGTCGGCCGAGAACACGACGCTATTCGCACCATGCTCGAAGCGCAGCGCGAAACAGTCGGTCACCGGCGGATGGTCGACGCGCAGTGCCGAGACCTTCAGGCCGCCCTTCGAGAGAATCTCGCCCTCGCCGAATTCGACGATCGAAACCAGATCGCGAATGTCCGGCCTGCCCTCATCGACGATGCGAATTTCGATGTCGAACTCCATCGCCTGGCAGAAACGGCGCCAGTATTGGTCGGTGCCGGGCGGTCCGAACAGCGTCACCGGGCTGGCGAGCCCGGCGGTCCAGGCGGTGTGGAGCAACGGGCCCAGTTCCAGCACATGGTCGGAATGCAGATGGGTGATGAAGACCAGGTCGAGCGCCTTCAGGCTGACGGCGGAATCGACCAGACCGCGCGTGACGCCGAGCCCGCAATCGACGACAATGGTTCGCCCGCCCAGTTCCAGCAGCGACGAACTCGGCCACGGCCCGCCCGGCCGCAATGCCGGGCCGCCTTTCGAGCCGAGAAGCAGCAGCCGGTCGCTCATCGGGCTGATCTCAAGACCAGTCGCCCTCCACAGTGCCGTTGAAGCGCTTCTTCAGATCGGACCAGCAGTCGATGTAATTGTCCTGCCTTGTTTCAAGCTCGGCGCCGTAGCGGGTCAGCATTTGCGGGAATCGGGTCTCGAACATGAACGCCATCGTATTGTCGAGCTTGACCGGTTTCAGCTCGGAGCGCGAGGCCTTTTCGAAGCCAGGCGCGTCGGGGCCGTGGGCCAGCATCAGATTGTGCAGGCTGATGCCGCCCGGGACAAAACCTTCCTCCTTGGCGTCATACTGGCCTTGGATCAGGCCCATGAACTCGCTCATGATGTTGCGGTGGTACCAGGGCGGCCGGAACGTATCTTCCGCCACCAGCCAGCGCGGCGGGAAGATGACGAAGTCGATGTTGGCGGTGCCTTCCTCGCCGCTCGGCGCCGTCAGCACGGTGAAGATCGACGGATCGGGATGGTCGAACAGGATGGCGCCGACCGGCGAAAACGTCGCCAGATCATATTTGTAGGGCGCATAGTTGCCGTGCCAGGCGACGACGTCGAGCGGCGAATGGCCGATCTCGGTGACGTTGAAATTGCCGCACCATTTCACCGTCAGCCGGCACGGCGTCTCCTTCTCCTCGAACCAGGCGCTGGGCGTCTTGAAGTCGCGTGGGTTGGCCAGGCAGTTGGCGCCAATCGGGCCGCGGTCGGGCAGCGTCAGCTTGGCGCCGTAATTCTCGCAGACATAGCCGCGCACTTCCTTGTCGGCGAGCTCGACCTTGAACACCAGACCGCGCGGCAGCACGGCGATCTCGCCGGGCCGAAGCTCGATGACGCCCATCTCGGTGACAAAGCGCAAGGCACCGACCTGGGGGACAATCAGTAACTCGCCGTCGGCGTTGAAGAAATGGTCGTCGACCATCGAGCGGTTGGCGACATAGACATGCGCCGCCATGCCGCTTTGGCCCAGCACGTCGCCGGCGGTGGTGATGGTGCGCATCCCTTGAATGAAATCGGTCGGCTCCTTCGGCATCGGCACCGGGTTCCAGCGGTACTGGCCGAGCGCCAGCTCGTGGTCGCCGACATTGGGAGCGGTCTTCCACAGGGGATAGCTCGCCGCCTTGAAGCGGCCGGTGTGTTTGACGCTCGGCCGGATGCGGTAGAGCCAGGAGCGCTCATTGGTGCCGCGCGGGGCGGTGAAGGGCGAGCCCGAGAGCTGCTCGGCATAAAGTCCGTAAGCCGGCCGCTGCGGGGAATTGCGCCCTTGCGGCAGCGAGCCGGGCAGCGTTTCGGTCTCAAAATCATTGCCGAAGCCCGGCATGTAGGAAAATTCCATCCGATCCTCCCTGATCCCGACCGCCGCGAAGCGCGGCCTGCCGGCGATGTTGACCAAACTGGTTTCATTTGTAACCATCGAAAATGTAACTATCAACGGCTGATGCCGCATCCACGGTGCGCATATGGAAACCCTCGAACTCGAAAATTTCCTGCCCTACCGGCTTTACCGGCTGGCCGACGCTGTCAGCCGAGAATTTTCAAAAATCTACCGCGACCGTCACGGTCTGACGCGGCCGGAATGGCGCACACTCTCTGGGCTCGGACAGCGCGGCACGATGACCGCGACGGCGCTCGGCGAACAGTCGGCCATGCACAAGACCAAGGTTTCGCGGGCGGTGGCGGAGCTTGAGCGGCGGCGCTGGCTGACGCGCACGCCGGACGAGAATGATCGGCGTGTGGAGCATCTGGCGCTGACGAAGGCGGGGCTGGCGGCCTATGGCGAAATGGTGCCGCTGGCGAAGGCGTTTGAACGGCAGTTGCTGGCGAGGCTTGGTACGGAAGAGCGGGCGGCGATTGTGAATGGGGTGGCGGCGCTGGAGGCAAAACTCACCTTGGGTTGAGATCTTCCCATAAGTTCGACCGTCGCTGAAATCAGATCGCGAATGCGGCAGGCAACGCCCCTAGACCGTAATAGGCGCGTTCGGCTTCAATGAAGCCTCTGACACGGCTTCGAAATGCCGCCGGATCATCAATGTAGGCTAGAAGCGCCTGCGCTTGCGAAGCCGCGTGTCTTTGAGCGCTTTCAAACAGTCGCCTTGCCGTTTCAAAATCACCGGCCAAACCAGCCGCCACCCCGGCGTGGAAGGCCGCCCACTCGCCGTAGGCGCCCGGCTGCAATTCACTCACGAGGATTTTCGCTGTCGCCTGGACGGAAGGGAACATCGATCGGTGAACCTGATCGATTTCGACGACCTTCTTGGCCATTTGATCAACCGCGAGAAGAAACTGTGGCGGGCTCTCGAACGGAACGAACTGTCCAATGCGCTCAACGCGATCGAAGGTAATCGTTTCCGGAAGCGAACCCCAGAGCCAGTGGACTGCTACGTTAAGGTAAGTGCCCTTGGACCAGGAACTGGGCTGGAACTCGACTACACTTAGCCAGAAGCCGCGATCGGCGATCCAGATTCGGGACTGCCCTTTGCGTCGAAATCCGGCCGGCTTCAGTACGAGCTTTGCCTGCGAGGCAATGATACGACCGTGCTCATTGTCCGCCATCTTGCACCCACACGTGCCTCACCAATCCATCACCACCTTGCCCGAACTGCCGCTCCGCATCGCGTCAAACCCCGTCTGGAAATCGTCGATCCCAATGCGGTGCGTAATCAGACCCGACACATCCAGCGGCCCCTGCACCAGGGCGATCATCTTGTACCAAGTCTCGAACATTTCGCGGCCGTAGATGCCCTTCAAGTGCAGCATCTTGAAGATGACCTTGTTCCAGTCGATTTCGAAGCCGGTCGGCGCGATGCCCAGAATGGCGATCTTGCCGCCATTGTTCATGGTGTCGATCATGTCGCGAAAGGCGGGCGCGGCGCCCGACATTTCGAGGCCGACGTCAAAACCCTCGGTCATGCCCAGCGCCGGCATAACGTCGCGCAGTTTTTCCTTCGAGGCATCGACGACATGCTGGACGCCGAGCTTTTTGGCCAGCGCCAGCCGCACCGGGTTGATGTCGGTGATGACGACTTTTCGCGCCCCCACACATTGGGCAACGAGCGCGCCCATGATGCCGATCGGCCCGGCGCCGGTGACCAGAACGTCTTCACCGACCAGGTCGAAGGACAGAGCGGTGTGGACGGCATTGCCCAGGGGATCGAAGATCGCGGCGATCTCGTCGGGCACATCGTCGGGGATCGGCACGACATTGTGCTGCGGGATCGCCAGATATTCGCCGAAGGCGCCGGGGCGGTTGACGCCGACGCCGAGCGTGTTACGGCAGAGATGCCCCCTGCCGGCGCGGCAATTGCGGCAATGGCCGCAGACGATGTGACCTTCGCCGGAGACACGCTGGCCGACCTTGTATTCGGTGACCGCAGCGCCGAAATCGGCCACCGTGCCGACGAATTCATGGCCGGTCACCATCGGCACCGGCACGGTCTTCTGCGCCCACTGGTCCCAATTGTAGATGTGGACGTCGGTGCCGCAGATCGCCGTCTTCTTGACCTTGATCAGCACGTCGTTGGGGCCGATCTCCGGCACCGGCACCTCTTCCATCCAGATGCCCGGTTCAGCCTTGGCCTTCACCAGCGCCTTCATCATGTTCGACATGCTACAACTCCTTACCCTCCCCCTTGTGGGGAGGGTGGCCCGAAGGGCCGCGTGGGGGTCAAAAACTGGCGGAGGTCGTGACCCTGCAGACCCCCACCCCGCCTCCCGCCCGCTTGCTTCGCAAGCGGTCGAAAGTCGACCCTCCCCACAAAGGGGGAGGGTAAAACTCTCAGCCAATCACGCCCAGTTCCTTGCCGACCGCCGCGAACGCTGCCACGGCGCGGTCGATGTCGGCGCTGGAATGCGCCGCCGACATCTGCGTGCGGATGCGCGCCTGGCCTTTCGGCACCACCGGGAAGGAAAAGCCGATGACATAGATGCCGCGCTTCAGCATGCGCGCCGCCACTTCCTGCGCCAGGCTGGCATCGCCCAGCATCACCGGAATGATCGGATGATCGGCGCCGGCCAGCGTGAAGCCGAGCTTGCCCATTTCGGAGCGAAAGCGCGCCGCATTGGCATAGAGGCGTTCGCGCAGGGCGTCGCCATTGCGGATCAGCTCGAACACCTTGATGGAAGCGCCGGCAATTGCCGGCATCAGCGTGTTGGAGAAGAGATAAGGCCGCGAACGCTGGCGCAGCCAGTCCACGACCTGGCTTTTGCCGGAGGTGTAGCCGCCGGAGGCGCCGCCGAGCGCCTTGCCGAGCGTGCCGGTGATGATATCCACCCTGCCCTCGACGCCGCAATGCTCGGCCGAGCCGCGGCCGTTCTTGCCGACGAAGCCGACGGCATGGCTGTCGTCGACCATCACCATGGCGCCGTACTTTTCCGCGAGGTCGCAGACGCCTTTCAGATTGGCGATGATGCCGTCCATGGAGAACACGCCGTCGGTGGCGATCAGGCGGAAGCGGCAGTCTTTCGCCTCTTTCAGCCGCGCTTCGAGGTCGGCCATGTCGTTGTTGGCATAGCGGAAACGCTTGGCCTTCGACAGCCGCACGCCGTCGATGATCGAGGCATGGTTCAGCGCATCGGAGATGATCGCATCCTCCTCGCCGAGCAGCGTTTCGAACAGGCCGCCATTGGCGTCGAAGCAGGAGCCGTAAAGGATGGTGTCGTCCAGGCCGAGGAAGGATGAAATCGTTGATTCAAGCTGCTTGTGCTCTTCCTGCGTGCCGCAGATGAAGCGCACCGAGGCCATGCCGTAGCCGTAGCGGTCCAGCGCGCCTTTGGCTGCATCGCGCAATTCTGAGCTGTCGGCGAGGCCGAGATAGTTGTTGGCGCAGAAATTCAGCACCTTGTCGCCGCCGACTTCGATCTCAGCCGACTGGGTCGAGGTGATCACCCGCTCGGATTTGTAGAGCCCGGCGGATTTCAGCCCTTGCAGTTCGTTGTCGATATGGGAGAGGAATGCCGCGCTCATGGATCAGGTCCTGTTGAGATTGGCGCGACTGTCGCGCTACGCGCACTAAAAATCCATCGCAAAAGCGACCGTTTCGGTGGCACGGCGGGCTCAACCCTGGCGCGACCCGATCGCATGGCCCGCATGCTGGAGTAGCAGGCACGCGAATACGGCTATGCCGCGAAAGAACATGATAACCATCTCGGCAGCTTTCGTTTACTGCCGAAGCAACAGTTCCGCCGGCTTCCAGACCCTGTTAACCCTTTCAAGGCAATGGTGTTCTTGCCACGAATCGGTGGCAGAAATCCGTCGACCGAGGGGTCACCTAGAATATGTCGCAGCAGCCGGCGCAAACCGTCTCGGGCAAACTCATCCTGCTGATCAAGAGCGGCTACTGGCTGGCGCTGCTGATCATCGCCGCCATGGTGATGGCCTCCTTCATCCTGCTGCAGCAGATGATGGCGGCGCAACAGCACAACCATACTCTGCTCGACATCGTCAGCACCCAGAAGGCGCTGTCGCAGCGCATCGTCTTTTTGACCAGCGCAACCGGCTCCGCCGCGCGTGACAAGCAGCCGGCCCTGGTTGCCGCGCTGAAACAGGCGACCGCCGAGTTCGAGACCAACTACGACCTGCTCCTCAAACAGACGGGAGCCGACCCGCTGTCGCCGGCATTGTCCGACCCAAGGTCGATCGAGAGCGTGCTCTACGGCAAGCCGTTCCACCTCGACTATTTCTCGGTCGGGCTGGTCGCCAATGGCGAAAGGCTGATCTCGTCCTTCGAATCCCAGCTCTCCGGCAATGCCGCCTACAAGGGCGGCGGCGAGCGCGTCAATCTCGATGCTTCCGTCGCCAATGCGACGCTGTCGGGTTATGCCGCGCTCGGCCAACGCATCGCCGCATTTGCCGACGAGCGGTCGGAAAAGCTCCTCGATCTCCACCGCACCTTGTTCTACGCCACCATCGGCGTCATCGTGCTGGTGGCGCTTTTCATCTTCCGGCCGATGTCGAAGGCGATCCTGCGCAAGACCCATGAGCTTGTCGATGCCCGCAACTCGATGGCCTTCATCGCCGTACATGACGGGCTGACCGGCCTGCACAACCGCACCTTCCTGACCGACCACTTCGAAACGCTGATCAAGGGCGCGCATCGCCGGCGTGAGAGGCTGGCGGTCATCCAGCTCGACCTCGACCGGTTCAAGCAGATCAACGACACGCTCGGCCACGCCGCAGGCGACTATGTTCTGGTCGTCACCGCGCAGCGCATGCGTGATTCCTGCCGCGCGTCGGATCTGTGCGCGCGCCTTGGCGGCGACGAATTCGTGATGATCCTCAATGGCGCCGGCGGCCCCGAGGACATCAACATGCTGGCCCGTCGCATCCTGGAGGAGATCAACGAGCCGATTACCTTCCAGGGCACGACCATCCTTCCGGGGGCCAGCGCCGGCATTGCCGTCTATCCCATCGACGCCGACAATGCCGAGGATCTGCTCGTCCACGCCGACCTCGCGCTCTATTCCGCCAAGAAGCTCGGCGGCGGCAGCTTCTCGTTCTTCTCCGAGGAACTCAGGCGCGAACTCGATTACCGCAAGCAGCTCGAGCACGACATCAAGGTCGCCATTTCGGAGAACGCCTTCCAGGTCTATTTCCAGCCGCAGGTGTCGCTGAGCAACGGCGCCATCAGCGGCATCGAGGCGCTGGTGCGCTGGAAGCATGCCGAGCGCGGCATGATTGCGCCGGGCGAGTTCATTCCGGTCGCCGAAAAATGCGGCTTCATGCCCGAGATCGGCCGCATAGTCTTTACGAAGGCGATCGAGCAAGCAGCCGAATGGGATCGCGCCGGCATTGCCTTCGGCCGGCTCGCCGTCAACGTGTCCGGCACCGAGCTGCGCGAACCCGACTTCGACCGCTTCCTGTTCGCGACGCTGGAAAAGGCCGGCCTGGCGCCGCAGAAACTGTCGCTTGAAATCGTCGAATCCGTCATTCTCGACGACGAGAAGACGGGCATCGCGGCGAAGCTGCGCCACATCCGCGCTGCTGGCGTCCATCTTGAGCTCGACGATTTCGGCACCGGCTATGCCTCGCTCAGCCACGTCAATCCCAACGAGATCGACCGGCTGAAGATCGACCGCCGCTTCGTCCAGAACATCAACGAGAATGGCGACAACACCAAGATCGTGCGCGCCATCACCGAGCTGGCGCGCGGTCTCGGCATTTCGATCGTCGCCGAGGGCGCGGAAACCGAAGCCGAGCTCGATTCGCTGATGGCAATCGGCTGCGACCAGGTGCAGGGCTATTCCATCGCCTTCCCGATGCCGCAGGACAAAGCGCGCGAATGGCTGCTGGCGCGCAGCCCGAAGAAAGCCAAGCTGAAGGTGCTTCAGGGCAATTTAGCCTAGACTATTGCCCACCGGTGCCGGTCATTTGGCCGGCGCGACATTCGCCCGCAATGCCGCCAGCACCTCGGCGAACTCCGCCAGCCTGTCGTCCGGCAATCCCGCGCGCAGCCGCTTGTCGAAGATGAGAGCCGCCGCCCGCAGCTTCAGGAACATCGTTTCGCCCGCCTGCGTCAGTTCGACCAGATGAACCCGGCGGTTGTCCGGATCGCGGCGGCGCGTCAGCAAGCCTTGCGCCTCCATGGCGTTGAGATGGTGGGTGAGCGTGGCGCCCTGGATGCCGATCATGCCGGCAAGTTCGCGTTGGTTGGCAAGCTCGCTCGACTTGACCGAAAGCAAGGTCAGCCACACCGGCAGCGTGCCCCCGGCCTCGACCAAAGCGGCGTCAAATGCCTGCGCCACCAGCTTGGAGGTGCGCGCGAGATTCATGCCGATTGGCGGACGGTCAAAGGGAGTCATGCGCCGACAGTAGAACAAGGCGCCGAGCGATGGAACGCGGCATTATACATTGACATCGAACCATTTGATACCTAACTATCATGCGTGTCGATCTGCCGAGTTCGTATCATCCTGCATTCGACAGGGATCCGAGGACGGGCGGCGGGCAAGGAGGAAGCGGTCATGCAATATGTCTACATCGTCGTTATCGGCCTTCACGTCATGGCCGGTGTGTTCTGGGCCGGCACCACCATCACGCTTGCCCGCGACCCCGAGATCAGGGCGGAGCGCTTTATCGGACCGCAAATGGGCTCGGCCGGCATGGTGTTCGTGACCGGCGCCCTGCTCTGGTATTTCTTCCACGGCGCCTATTTCGGCTCGATGGAAATGGTGCTGGCGCGGGCATCCTGGCCGCCTTCGCCGCTGCCGGCGTTCTCAGCGTCGTCGTCCGCAAGACCAGCCGGCAGCTTGCCGGCGCGGACGCCGCAACGGAAGCGGCGCTGCGCACCAAAATGGCCCGCGGCGAGCGCATCGCCGCCTGGCTTCTGGTACTCACCGTACTTTGCATGGCGACGGCCAGGATGATTTGAGCCCTGCCGCGCGTTGCCTCCCGGTTGAAAAGCATTCCGCATCGTGCGTCGCCTGGCTCTCGGCTGATGGCGTACGCGGCGCGCAGTTCGGACGGATGTGCAAGGTGGCTCTCCGCACAGAGGTTTGGCTGCGCGCCACCCATCACTTTGATCGATCGAGTTGCGCCCGCCGGAAGGGTGAGATCGAACTTTGGAACAAGCCGTAGGCCGGCTTGTAGGCTCAAACCCGCAAGCCGAACCTGATGCCGTCATAGATGGCGGCATGGATGTTGCGCGAGGCGACTGCATCGCCGATGCGCAACAGCACGAAGCCGCCTTCGGGATTGCGTGAAGGAAAAATATCGCCGCCGCCGACCAGCCGCTCATAGTCGACCGCGCCACCATTCTTCGACAGCGGTTTCAGCTGAAGATAGAGATCGTCGAGCGGCGCCGTGCCGTGCTCGACCACCACCTGGTCGACCCGCCTCTCGCCGCGCCAGCCGTCGGCAAAGTCGGAGGCGAGTTCGGCGACCAGCTGGTTGCCCTCGCGCCGTACCGAGCGCAGCCTGGTGTTGATGGTGATGGTGACGCCCTTCTCCTGGAAGGCGCGCATATAGGGCACGTGGTTCATGCCGCCCATTTCGGGGGCGAAGAAGCGCTCCGGCGAAACCAGCTCCAGTTTTGACCCTGCATTGGCGATCAGCTCCGCCGCGCCCATGCCCTGGTGGCCACCATTGTCGTCGAAGAGCAGCACGTTCTCCGCCGGCTTGATGCTGCCGGCCATGATGTCCCAACTCGACGTGACGAGATTGTCGCCTGATGTCAGCGGCGGGTTCTGTGGCAGGCCGCCGGTGGCGATCACCACCACGTCGGGCGACAGCGCCAGCACTTCGTCCTGCTCGGCCCAGGTGTCGTAGCGGATCCCGACGCCGAGCCGGTCGAGTTCGGCCAGCCGCCAGTCGATGATGCCGATCAACTCCTTGCGGCGCGGGTTCTGCGTCGCCAGCCGAACCTGGCCGCCGGCCTGACCGGAGGCTTCAAGCACCGTGACATGATGGCCGCGTTCGGCCATCACGCGAGCTGCCTCGAGCCCGCCAGCGCCAGCGCCAACGACAACGACGTTCCGCCTGGGCCCTTCGGTCTTCACGATGATATGCGGAATCTCGGCCTCGCGGCCGGTCGCGGCATTGTGGACGCACAGCGCCTCGCCGCCTTCATAGATACGATCGAGGCAATAGGTGGCGCCGACGCAAGGCCGGATCTCGTGCTCGCGGCCTTCCATGACCTTCTTGATGATGTGCGGATCGGCGATATGGGCGCGGGTCATGCCGACCATGTCGAGCTTGCCGGTGGCGATGGCGTGGCGCGCCGTGGCGACATCGGAAATCCGCGCCGCATGGAAGGTCGGGAACTTCGTCGCCGCCCTCACCTCGCCGGCAAAATCGAGATGCGGCGAAGAGCGCATGCCGGCGACCGGGATGACCTTGGTTAGTGCCGCATCGCTCTCGATCGAGCCGCGAATGATGTTGAGGAAATCGACCTTGCCGGAACCGGCCAACCGCCGGGCGATCTCAACGCCCTCCTCCTTCGACAGGCCTTTGTCAAAATCCTCGTCGGCGACCATACGGATGCCGACGACGAATTTTTCGCCGACCGCCGCCCGCACGGCATCCAGCACCATGTCGGTGAAGCGCAGCCGGTTGTCGAGCGAACCGCCGAACTCGTCGTCGCGATGGTTTGTGGCCGGCGACCAGAAGCCGTCCATCAGATGGCCGTAGGATTCGAACTCGATGCCGTCGAGGCCGGCGGCCTGGCAGCGCTGCGCAGCCGACGCATAGTCGGCGACGATGCGCTCGATGTCCCAGTCCTCGATGGTTTTGGGGAACGCGCGGTGCGCCGGCTCACGCACCGGCGAAGCCGACAGCACCGGCAGCCAGTCGGCCTTGTTCCAGCCGGTGCGGCGACCAAGATGGGTGATCTGGATCATCACCTTGCAGTCATGCTCGTGGCAGGCGTCCGCCAGTTCGGCCAGCCACGGCACGATGCGGTCGTCATAGACATGCAGATTGCCAAAGGCGGCCGGGCTGTCGCGCGAGACGATCGCCGAGCCCGCCGTCATGGTCAGCGCCATGCCGCCCTTGGCCTTTTCGGCGTGGTAGAGCCGGTAGCGCTGTTTCGGCATGCCGTCCTCGGAATAGGCCGGCTCGTGGCTGGTCGACATCACCCTGTTCTTCAGCGTCAGGTGTTTGAGCTGGTAAGGCTGGAGAAGCGGGTCGTTGCTGGTCATCATCTTCCTGCCATTCCAGTTTGTGTCGGAGCAGCGCGCGCTGCTCCAGTTCTTGTCTTGAGCATCGAATTTATCCGAAAATCGCTGCACACTTTTTGATCCGATGCTAATGAGCGCGGAAAATCCCCAGGAAAACCACGATGATCGATACCAAAACCCTCACCCAGCTCGGCGCCCACGTCGAGACGCCACAGAGCCCGGAGACCGCGGTCCTGGAGACCGTGCCGTTCCAGCGCGGCGACGGACCGCCGGCGATCGTGCGCTTCACCTGCCCGGAATTCACCTCGCTCTGCCCGGTAACCGGACAGCCGGATTTCGCTCATATCGTCATCGACTACGCACCCGATGCCACGCTCGTGGAATCGAAGTCGCTCAAACTGTTCATGACCTCGTTTCGCAACCATGGCGCTTTCCATGAAGACTGCACGGTGATGATCGGCCGCCGCATTGTGGCGGCAACGAAGCCGCTGTGGTTGCGCATAGGCGGCTATTGGTATCCGCGCGGCGGCATTCCGATCGATGTCTTCTGGCAGACCGGCGCTCCGCCCGAAGGCGCCTGGTTGCCCGACACCGGCGTTGCCCCCTATCGCGGCCGTGGCTGAACTGACGTCAGCCATAGGCGGCTTGGCGCCGCGCCCATGCAGCAGTACGACCGCGCCGCAGCTGCCCTTTCGATCAGCCGCCCAGCCGACCAGATCAGGAGCGCCGGGCTGGTCGAGCACGACGCGCTCGACGGGCAAATCGCCGGGAGCCGCCAAAGCTTGCCAAGGCGCGCGGGCGATCAGCATCGTGCCGATGTGCGAGTCGAGGCCGCAGCCGGCAGCGCCCAACCCGACCAGCGCGATCGCGAGCAAAACGCGAAGCTTCATTGCCGACCACCCGGAAACAATCGGCGGCTTATTCGCACTGATACTGGCTGAGCGCCCATTCACCGGTCACCGAAAGCAGATCGGATATCTTCCAGTCGCCGTCGACCTTCTTCAGCTTCCACTCCAGCCGGTGCTGGTTGCCTTCGACGACGAAGGCGACCACCACCTTGGCCTGATCACCATTGACGGCCTCGATGCTCTTCAGGCTCTTGTCGATTGCAAGCTTGTCGTAATCGGCATTGTCGAGCGCCATGTTGGGGTCGAGGCATTCGCCCTGCCCGGATTTGCGCAACGCGTCGCTCTTGTCGAGTACGGTCTTGGCCGGGTCGACGAAGTTCTTGCGCTGGGTCGGATCGAGCTCCAGTCCGAGATGTTCGTAGAACGGCTTGACCACAGCCGTCGGCGAGCCCGCCAGGACGGGCGCGGCCGGCTCGGCCGGCGACCACCCAACCGGCGGTGTCGCCGGTTCCACCGCTGTCCCGGGTGGATTTGCGGGCGGTGCTGCGCCGCCCGGCACTGTCTCGGCCGGGGCATTTGCAGGTGGCGAACCGAGCAGCCCTTGAGCGGCAGCCGTGTTCAATCCTGCCAGCAGGCTTACAGTCAGCAAAGTCGGAAGACGGCTATGGGCCATCACGCATCACTCCAGGCCCGATCAGTCACATACCGGCCGAAACGTTCAGCCATGTCATCGGCGCCTGGCGGCAAAGATGCAGACTTTGACGAAGCTAACAAGCCCTCGATTGCTTGCTTCGCCCTGGTGGTTCCCGCGCGAAGCGCTGCAATCCGCAAACCTATTTCTGCGCAATGGTTGGCGGGTTCGAACCGTCAGCCGTGTTGCCGTTGAGCTGATTGGTGCCATAGGACGATATGGCACCGCCATTAACGATGGCCGTGCCCGTCGTATTACCGGAGATCGTCGATCTGCCGACCCGGATGGTCGCGTTGGCGCCGTCGGCACGCAGGCCGCCTGCCGCTCCGTTGTTGGCCACGGCAACGCCGTCAACCATGATGTTGATCGCAGGCCCGCCGACCGGATTCAGGATGCTGATGCCGGCATTCGTGTTGCCCGACACGCTGCTATCCACGATCGTCGTGTTGGAGCCGCCCGTGTTGCTGGTGCCGTCAGCCTTCACGCCGGCCAGGTTGTTGTTCTCGATGGTCGAGTTCTCGATGATGACCTTGGCAACGCCGGCTGCGGTCGGCTGGATATGAACGCCGTCCGCGCCGTTGCCGGTGATGAAGCTGTTGGTGATATAGAGTTCGGACGCGCCCGACGGTGCGAACAGGATGCCGTTGCCGTTCGGCGCCGCAGAGCTGTTGCCACGAATGACGCAATCCTCGATGTGCAAGGCGGCGCCGACGAGAAAGCGGACGCCATTGATTCCAGGCGATGCCGTCGCTGTGTCGATATCGAGACCGCGCAGAACGACGACGTCGGTCGCTAGCGCGTTGATGGTCACTTGCGTCCCCGCATTCGATATGCCTGCCTCGACGTCCTCGCAAGCGATCGTTATCGACTTGGTGATCGTCACCGCGCCAAAGCCGCCCGGGTCGACGCAATTGATTTCGCCGCCGGCAGCCGTTTTCGAGATCGCGCCGGCGAAAGTCTTGCAAGGTGCGGTGCGGCTGCACGGATTGACGTCGTCGCCAACGCCGGAAACCCACGTCCGGGGCGCCTGCGCGGACGCCGGCGTCGCAAGACAAGCCATCACCATGGCGACTAAAATAGAAGATACCATGTATACAATTTTAATCATCTTCTCACACCCCCCAATGGAAAACTAGGAACTATTGCATATATGCAATAGAAATCTAACACGCTACAGCCAAAAGAGCAACTAGAACACAATTCAATCTGAAATCGGCTCTGTTTCTCAGCCGGCAAAAGCGATCCCCGCGAAGATTGCGATGGTCTCACTGACAGCCCGGTGGAGCGGACCGACAAATCGGGCGCCCTTGGCAAGACATCGATTTGCAAGACATCGATTTCGGTCGTCTTGTAATCTGGCTGTCAGCCACGCCCTACTTCGCGTGGTCCTGCCTCGAGATCATGTCATCAGGACTGGCAGTCGACAACGACAGAGAGGACTGGTGGCAGTACTCCGGGACCCGCCCGGTCATTCAAGCTGGTTGCGCGTCCAGCCATAAAATGCACTTGGCGCGGTGTTGCCGCGCCAAGCGTTGCTATCAACAGTTAACCCCTGCAGCTATTTCAGCGCGATGGTTGGCGGATTGGGGCCGTCAGCAGTGTTGCCGTTGAGCTGGTTGGTGCCGTAAGACGAGATCAACCCGCCGTTGACGATGACCGTGCCGGTGCCATTGCCGGAGATCGTCGAGCGGCCGACGCGGATGGTTGCGTTGGCGCCATCGACACGCAGCCCGCCGACCACGCCGTTATTGGCGACGGCAACGCCGTCAACCATCATGCTGATCACCGGCCCGCCAGCCGGATTGAATATGCTGATGCCGGCGTTGGTGTTGCCCGACACGCTGCTGTTCACGATCGTCGTGTTGGAGCCGCCCGTGTTGCTTGTGCCGTCAGCCTTCACACCGGCCAGGTTGTTGTTCTCAATGGTCGAGTTCTCAATGATGACCTTGGCAACGCCGCCGGCGGTCGGCTGGATATGAATGCCGTCATTGTTGCCGGTGATGAACGAGTTGCTGACATAAAGTTCGGCTGTGCCCGACGGTGCGAACAAAATGCCGTTGCCGTTCGGCGCCGCAGCCGTGTTGTCGCGAATGACGCAATCCTCGACATGCAAGGCGGCGCCGGCAAGAAACCGGATTCCATTGAGACCTGGCCCAGCCGTCGCGCTGTCGATATCGAGACCGCGCAGAACGATGATGTCGGTCGCCAACGCGTTGACGATGATGCCATTCACCGACGCATTCAACACGCCCGCCTCAACGTCCTCGCAGGCGATCGTCATGGATTTGGTGATGGTCACCCCGCCGAAGCCGCCTGGATCGATGCAATTGATTTCGCCGCCGGCGGCGGTTTTCGAGATCGCACCGGCGAAGGTCTTGCAAGGTGCGGTACGGCTGCACGGATTGGCGTCGTCGCCAACACCGGAAACCCATGTCCGGGTCGCCTGTGCGGACGCCGGCGTGGCAAGACAAGCCACTACAATTGCAACTAGAATTGATGACAATAGATATGTGATCGATTTCATATGCCCACCCTCCAAATTTTGAGCAAGTTAATACTTGCAGCCGAGCAAGGAAACATACCCCGCTACATCTAAAAAAGCAACTACTGATGTGACCAGCCCTGCGGATGCAACTGTTCCAAATCCGGCTTTTCTGCAACCGGGAAATATTGCTGAATCGCCGTAGAATATAGCGACCATCACAAAGGATGTTACGATATTTTGCTTAGCAATTTTATGGCTGTCGCGCTGAGAAACCGCCGTTACAGCATGAAAACAATCACTGACCCAGGGTGCTGACCGTTGCACGATTCGGCAAGCCGCGACAATTCCGGCTGTCATGGGCCGAATACACCCTCGCCTGGACCCGGCGGCGGCGATTATGTCTGAATGCTGCCAATATGCTGGCGAGCCGCGACGCCGGAACAGCGCGTCGGGATCACTCCGGCGCTTTGTCGGGCATGCATTCCAGCGCGCTCAGCGTCCAGCTGCTGGTCTTGGAGGTAATGTCGGCGACCTTCCATTTGCCGTCGATTTTCTTCAGCGACCACAGCATTTCGCGTTTGGAATCATCGCCTTCCGCAAAAAGGCTGAAGGTGGCGGTGACTTCGGCCGTATCGCCATTGACGGTCTCGGCCAGCTTCAATGTCTTGGCAATCGACTTCTGGTCGAAATCCTGGGCGTCAAGGCCGGGATCGAAGTCGAGGCAGGCGACTTCGTCGGGCTTGTTCTTCGTTGCCTGGTCGTTGAGATCGAACAGCTTGGTCACCGGCTCGGTGAAGCGGTCGCGGTTCTTTGCGTCTCCCTCGAATTTCACTTCAGGCACATAAAAGAACTTGACGGCGTTGGAAGCCGGCCCGGCCAGCACTGTCGCTGGCAAGGCAATAGAAAAGACAGCGGCAAGCACTATCGGTTTCATGCAGGATCTCCGGACGTTTGGCGGCAAGGTGCAATACCAGACATCCTGCATATCGGTTTTTTTGCGGCTCATGAAGCCCCGGCTGCACCGTCTCAGCCATCAAGCCAGACGTTCTGCAGGTCCATCTCGAAGGTCTGGTGGACGCCGTAGTTCTTCACCTTCTTGTTCATGTGGCTGTAGAGCTTCTGCCAGAAGGGTTGAATGATGACGCCGGAATCCTGCAGGATCTGCTCGACATCCTTCATCACCTCACGCCGCTTCTCCACATCGATCAGCGACAGCGCCTGCTTCAGCTTGGCGTCGAAGTCCGGGTTGGAATAGGCCGATTCATTCCAGGCTTCGCCGGTGCGATAGCCAAGCGCCAGCACCTGGACGCCAAGCGGGCGCATGTACCAGATGGTCATCGAATAGGGATACTTCGTCCAGTCGTTCCAGAAGGTCGAGCCCGGCAGCACCGTGCGCTTCACCTTGATGCCGGCGTCGCGCAGCTGGCCCGCAATCGCGTCGCCGGTGTTCTTCTGCCAATCGTCCTCGACGGTGATCAGCTCGTGCTCGAAATCGGCCTGCCCTGCGTCCGCCATCAGCTTCTTGGCGCCGGCCGCGTCGCGCGTCTTCTTGGGCAGCGCGAAATATTCAGGATGGATAGGGCTGACATGGTGGTTTTCACCGACCGTCCCTCGCCCGGCATAGCCGAGTTCCAGCACCGCATTGTTGTCGACCGCCATCTGCAGCGCGTTGCGCACCCGCTGGTCGTCATAGGGCTTGTGGGTAACGTTCGTGCGGGCAACCAGCGTGGTTGCCGTCGCAACCTCGGACTTCTCCAGCCCCATCTTATCCAGGATGTCGATGAAGTCGGCCGGCGTCTCGAAATTGAGGTCTATCTCGCCGGATTCGAAGGCGTTGATCGAAGCGTTGAAGTCGGTGCCGTAGTCGATGAACTCGACGCTGTCGAGCGGCGCTTCACCACCCCACCACTTGCCGTTTTCACGACGCTTGACCACCGCCTTCTGGCCGACATCGTAGGAGACCAGTTCGAACGGGCCCGTGCCGATCGGCTTCTTGACCGGGTCGGCGCCTTCGGCGTCGAAATTGCGGTGGACGACGAGCGCGGGATAATCGGTGAGGTTCGGGATCAGCGAAATGTCGGGCGCGCTGAGCGTCAGCTTGACCGTATTGTCGTCGACCTTGGCGATCGCGCCTTCCCTAGCCTTGCCCGACTTTTCGTCGATCAGCCCGCCGACGCGAGCGGCCATGGAGTTGCCGGCGACCTTCTTCTCGCACCAGCGGGTAACATTGAAGACCACGTCATCGGCGTTGAAAGCATCGCCATTGTTCCAGGTGATGCCCTTGCGCACATGCAACGTGTATTCCGTGGCGTCGTCATTGATGTCCCAGCTTTCGAGCAGCACTGGCTCGAAGGTGAATTCCCTGGTGTAGCGGACCAGCGGCTCCAGCCAGCAGCGCGAGATGTTGGCGAGTTCCACCCAGTCATAGGTGCGCGGATCTTTTTGGGCCTTGACCGACATCGATATGTGCAGCGTGCCGCCCTTCTTCGGCTCCTCGGCAAAAGCCTGTCCCGGCGCGGCAAGGCCGATCATGCCGTAGGCCAGCGCCGTCGATGCGCCGAACGCACTTGCCAATGCTAGAAACTCGCGCCGGTCCATGCGGCCAGCACGCGTCTCTTGCGCCAGCGCCTCGATGGCGGTTGGCACGCGATCGCCATTGCTTTTGAAAAGTGTCATGTCTTTCTCCCTTGCGGTTCCCATCGGGTCTTCGCCCGTTTATCAACTCATTCGTCGTTCTCTTAGCTAACGCTGTCGGGCAGCCTCTCTTCGCGCTGCGCGATAAAGTCCCTGAGGCCCTCGGCAATGCCCTCATCGAGCTTCGGCTCTTCATAGTCGGCCAGCATGTTGCGGGCTTTCTCGCGGCCGCGCGTATCGTGATCCTTCGCCCCTCCGGCCTTCCATTGTTCGTAGGAGTTGAAATCCATGATGGTGGGCATGAAGAATGCCGACTCGTAATGATCGAGCGTGTGCTGGGTGCCGAGGAAATGGCCCTGCGGCCCGACCTCGCGGATCGCCGCCATGGCCTCCTTGAAGTCGTCGAACGGCAGGCCGCCGGCATATTTGTACCAGCCGACAAGCTGCTCGCAGTCGGTGGCGAATTTCGAATAGCCGCAGGTCAGCCCGGCCTCCAACCAGCCGGCGGAGTGCCAGATATAATTGGCGCCGGCGAGGATGGCGGCATGCATCAGCATGTTGGATTCATAGCCGGCCTGGGCGTCGTTGAGCTTGGAGCCGACATGGAAGCCGGAGGTTCGCCAGGGCAGTTTGTATTTCCGGGCCAGCGCGCCCATCAGATACATCATCTGGGCGGCTTCCGGCGTGCCGCCCATCGGCGCGCCGGTCTTCATGTCGACCGTCACCATGAACTGGCCGTAGATTTGCGGCGAACCCGGGCGCAGCAGTTGGGTGAAAGCGACGCCGGCCAGTGCTTCGGCATTGACCTGCGCCACCGCGCCGACGGCCGAGGCCGAAGTCGATGCGCCGCACAGCGCAAAGGGAGCCAGGATCAGCGGCTGATTGCTGCGCGCATAGACCTTCATCGCGTCCAGCATGGTGGCGTCCCACACCAGCGGCGAGTTGCAGTTGGTAATCGACACCAGCACCGGGTTGTCGCGAACGAAATCTTCGCCAAAGACGATGCCCGCCATCGCCATCGTGTCTTCGGCGCGGTCTTTGGAAGTAACGATGCCCATGAACGGCTTGTCGGAATGCTTCAGCGCCGAATGGATGATGTGGAGATGCCGTTTCGGCACCGCGATCTCCATCGGCTCGCAGATGATCGAACTCGACGAATGCAGAGCCGGGGCCATGTAGGCGAGCTTGTGAAAATTGTTGAGGTCTTCAAGCGTGCCATAACGCCGGTTGTTGTCGAGGTCGCGCACGTAAGGCGCGCCATACATCGGCGCGAAGATGGAGTTCTTGCCGCCGACGCGCACGGTGCGCTCGGGATTGCGCGCATTGAGAGTGAACTCGGATGGAACCTTCGCGACCAGTTCCATCAGGAGGCCGCGGTCGATGCGGACGCGTGTCTCGGACACGTCGGCGCCCGCCGCCTTCCACATGGCGATCGCCTCGTCGTCGCGGAACTCGCAACCGACCTCTTCGAGGATAGCGAGTGACTCCTGGTGGATCAGTTCCATCGCCTCGTCCGGGACCATCTGGTAGGTGGGGATCTCGCGGACCAGCGTCGGGAACGAGGCGACGGGGGCGCTCCTCAGCGCCTTGCGTCCGAGGCGACCGCCGCCGCGGCGGTGGGTTTGCTCGGTCAGTTCAGCGGCCGGTGCGTTCATGAAGCCTCCTCATTCCGTCCAACCAAGTTAGCGAGAGGAAATATGGATGTGATGCTGGAAAATCCTGATCTCTTGTATAAGCTCAACTTATGCGAAGCCTGCGCCATCTCCTACCCTCGGCCGGCAGCCTGATCGTCTTCGAGGCGGCGGGCCGGCTGTCGAGCTTCACTGCCGCCGGGCGCGAGCTCGGCATGACGCAGGCCGCCGTCTCCTATGCGGTGCGCGGGTTGGAGGAACAGCTTGGCGCGCAGTTGTTCCAGCGCCGCCACCGCCAGGTCGTCCTGACAGAAGCGGGCGAACGCTTCCATGCTGACGTCTCGCTCGGCCTGTCGCATATCCGCAAATCGGCGGAGGATCTGCGCCTGCAGGCGACCGGCGGTCATGTCACGCTGGCGGCGTCGACCGCCTTCGGCTCGTTCTGGATGATGCCGCGGCTGCAGCAGTTCCGCGACGAACTGCCGGGCATCGACTTGCGCATCCAGACCGCCGACCGTGATCTCGACATCATCGCCGAGGGCATCCCGCTCGCAGTTCGCGGCGGCGAACCGCGCGACTGGGCCGATTATCACTCGCTGCCGCTGGCCGACGAGGAGATTTTTCCGGTGGTTGGCGCCAGCTATCTCGCGAAATTCGGCATGCCAAGGAGCGTCGCGGAGCTGGCGACGCATCGCCTGATCCACCTCGAGGAGCCCTACCGCGAGGCGGCTAGCTGGGACGAATGGTTCCAGTCGGCGGGCGGCAGCCTCGACAACACCGCGCGCGGCCTGCGCATCAACGATTACGGCCTCGTGATCCAGGGCGTCATGGAAGGCCAGGGCATCGCGCTTGGCTGGCGGCATCTGGCCGAACGGCTCCTGGCGTCGGGGCTGCTGGTGCCGGTGACCGATCATGTGCTGAAGACCGGCAAGGCGTTCTATGTGGTTTGGCCTAAGAACCGTGAGCTGAGCGAGAATGCGCGGAAAGTCAGGGACTGGCTGGCAACGCAGGCTTGAAATCGGTTGCAGCGTAGTCACTATCGCGGAGTTCCTTCACACCCCCCTCTGTCCTGCCGGACATCTCCCCCGCAAGGGGGGAGATTGGCAGTTCATATGTCGCGTCACCCTTCAAGCATTGGAGATTGGCGAAAGCCGTCGTGACATCTGATCTCCCTCCTTGCGGGGGAGATGGCCGGCAGGCCAGAGGGGGGTGCTGTCCCGCTGGCGTCTCCAATGTCCGGCATTCATTGAAGCCTTCCGCACACCCTTCGAATCCGCCTATAATACCCCCATGCCCATTCGCCAGCTTTCCGAAACGATGATCAACCAGATCGCCGCCGGCGAAGTCATCGAGCGTCCGGCGAGCGTGGTGAAGGAACTGGTCGAAAACGCGCTCGACGCCGGCGCCTCCCGCGTCGAGGTCGTCACTGCCGGCGGCGGGCTGAACCTGATCCGCGTCACCGATGACGGCTCCGGTATCCCCGAACAGGAACTGGCGCTGGCCATTGCGCGCCACTGCACCTCGAAACTAGCCGACAACATTCATGATATCCGCTCGCTCGGGTTCCGTGGCGAGGCATTGCCGTCAATTGGTTCGGTGTCGCGACTGTCGGTTCGCTCGCGCACGGCCGCAGGCGACGCTGCAGCCGAGATCGCCATCGAAGGCGGCCGCGTTTCGGCGGTCAAACCGGCGGCGGCCAACCGCGGCACCACGGTCGAGGTGCGCGACCTGTTCTTCGCCACGCCGGCCCGGCTCAAGTTCATGAAGGGCGAGCGCGCCGAAAGCTCCGCCACCAGCGACGTGCTCAAGCGCATCGCCATCGCCTTCCCCGCCGTGCGCTTCACGCTGGCCGGCTCGGACCGCTCGACGCTGGAATTGCCGGCGACCGATGACAGTACCGAGGGCAGCCTGCGCCGCGTCGCTCAGGCGATGGGCGCCGAGTTTCCCGACAATTCCATCGCTATCGACGCCAGCCGGGACGGCGTGCACCTGACCGGCCACGTCTCGATCCCGTCCTTCACCCGCGCCAACGCGCTACAGCAATATGCCTATGTCAACGGCCGGCCAGTGCGCGACAAGCTGATTGCCGGCGCCATTCGCGGCGCTTTCGCCGATGTGCTGCCGCGCGACCGGCACGCGGTGACCGTGCTGTTCCTGACGCTCGATCCGGCGACCGTCGACGTCAACGTCCACCCAGCCAAGGCCGATGTGCGCTTTCGCGACCCCGGCCTGGTGCGCGGGCTGATCGTCGGCGCCATTCGCGAGGCGCTGGCCAATGCCGGCATCCGCGCCGCCACCAGCGGGGCCGCCGGGATGGTGGCGGCGTTCCGGCCGGGAGCCGCCTCCTACGCCCATGCGGGTCCTGCCAACGGTCATCGCAGTTATGACGCGGCCTACCGGGCCTCGGGCTTTTCGGGCTTTGACCGCTCGCCACAGCGGCCGCTGGATATGGGATTTGACGGCGCCGGCTTCCGCGAAAACGACCAGGCTGCATTCGACGCCGGTCCGCTCGCCAGCGCCGATGCGCGTGCCGGCTTAGCCGAGCCGGCCGAGACGCTGCTCGGCACCGCGCTGGGCGCCGCCCGCGCGCAGGTCCACGAGAACTACATCGTCGCCCAGACCAGGGATTCGCTTGTCATCGTCGACCAGCACGCGGCGCATGAGCGGCTGGTCTACGAGGCGCTGAAGAATGCCCTGCACTCGCGCGCGGTGCCCTCGCAGATGCTGCTTTTGCCGGAGATCGTCGACCTGCCGGAAGAAGACGCCGAGCGGCTGGCCATGCATTCGGAGACACTTGCCCGGTTCGGTCTCGGCATCGAGCGCTTCGGCCCCGGTGCGGTGGCGGTGCGCGAGACGCCGTCCATGCTCGGCGAAACCAATGTCCAGCAATTGGTGCGCGACCTTGCCGATGAGATCGCCGACAACGATACCGTCGAGACGCTGAAAGAGCGGCTGGACAAGATCGCCGCCACCATGGCCTGCCATGGCTCGGTGCGCTCCGGCCGGCTGCTCAAGGCCGAGGAGATGAACGCACTGCTGCGACAGATGGAGGCGACTCCCGCCTCCGGCACCTGCAACCACGGCCGCCCGACCTATATCGAACTCAAGCTCGCCGATATCGAGCGGTTGTTCGGAAGGCGGTGAGCACAAGCCAGGTCAGGCCACACGCTCAATTCACCAACAGGCGATAATCCTTGAACCTATGAGAGAAAACGTAATCCCTTGAGTAACCGGCGCCACCGCCGCGAAAATTCACGGAGATTATCTCGAAGCTTCCCCCAACCTGTTTTTGAACATTCATGTAGATGGGAGTCATCAGCATGCCGGCATCGCAATCGTCGTCATCGAAAACGATCTCCTGAACGACCTTCTTTTTCTTCTTGTCGATGACCCGCAGCTTACTCATGCAGACGAGAAAGCCGGCTTTCTCGTAGTCCCCGGCAAATCTGTGGGTGGCTGTCTGCGCCCAGAAGGGGATCTCGACGGTCCCGTCAACCTTCGCCTCACCGGTATCGTCGAGGCTTGCGACCTTCTTCAGCACGATCGGGAACTTGTCCAGGCCTCTGTTCCAGGTCCCCGTTGCGCCGCTTTCGCCAAGGTCGAGAGAAAACGGACATCGGGCGGTGTCGACCGGCGTTTTCGATCCAATGACCAGGACCCGGTCGAATTCCTTGTCGTCCGCAATCTCGCAAAGGGAGACGCTGGTACCGGTGATCTTGCCGTACACCGCTATCGGGCTTTGCTTCGCGTCGTAGAAATAGCTTCCTTCGACCGTAATCCCGCTGCCGAAACTGTCATATCTCTGCAGTGACAGATGGACTGGATTAGGCCCGATGGACCCTTCGTAGTTTTCGACCTGGTACCAGCCAGCGAAGGCTTTCCCGGTCAGCAGCAAAACGCAAAAGATTGCCGATATGAACAGTTTTCCCATTCCATCCCCCAGCCAGGCAACTCACCATAACGGTCCTTCCTCCGGGTGTCTGCATGCTGGGGATACGGCTCCCGGTTTGAGTCCGGAAACGGTTCCAACTTTTTGTTTTAACGCTTCAAATTCACCACGATCACACCGCCGAGCGCCAGCGCGCCGCCGAGGAGACCGAGCAGTGTCGGCACTTCGCCCAGCCAGAAGAAACCGATCAGGGCAGACATGGGCGAGACCAGATAAAGGAAGTTCGAGGCACGGGCGGCCGGGAGACGCGACAGAGCGGTTGCCCAGGCGGCATAGGCGATCAGGCTGGGCACGATGCCAAGAAAGATCACGGCGCCGATCCCGGCCGTGTTGGCGACCGCTGCCTGCGCAAAGCCGCTTGGCAAAAAGGGCGCCAGGCAAAGTGCGCCAAGGATCATGTTCGAGGCCGAAATGGTCAGCGGGTGATGGCGGGCAAAGAGCGGCTTCTGGACGATCGTGTTGACGGCCGAGCACAGCGCGGAGCCAAGAACCAGCAGCGCGCCGGTGTCGAAACTCAAGCCATTGCCGTCGGCGACCGCAATGATGCCGATGCCGGCGAAAGAAATGGCCGTGCCAAACCAGGCCCACGTTGAGAAACGCTCGCCCAGCAATGCCATTGCCATGATGGCGGTGAAGATCGGGCTGACATTGATGATGAAACCGGCGGCGCCAGCCGACACGGTCAGTTCGCCGTAATTAAGCATGACGGTGTAGAGCGCGACGAAAATGGCGCCGCCAAAGCCGAGGCGCCACACTTCATCGAGCCTCGGCAGTGCCGGGCGCTTGACGGCAAGAAAGATCGCCGCCGGCACCGCGGCAATGGCAAAGCGCAGCGAACCGAGTTCCAGCGGCCCGAAGGCGGCGAGACCCGCACGAATCGCTGGAAAGGCCGATGCCCAGCCGACCACCGTCAGAGCCACGGCGATGGCTGCCGTGGTGTCCATCCGCTGTGTCTGATTCGATGTGCCGGTTACTGCGCTCATTCCACTGTCCTCGCGTTTTTCAGTCATGAACCGCAGAAAGCGCCTTTTCGGCGCCGTTGACAAACGATCAAATCGAGGATCACCTGTGACTATGGATCACAGCTCAGACACAATGGTGCCGCTCGAGACACTGCGTGCTTTCGATGCGGCGGCGCGCACGGGGAGCTTTTCGGCCGCGGCCGAGAAGCTCAACATCACCCATGGCGCCGTCAGCCGGCAGATCGCCAAGCTGGAGGACTGGCTGGGCCTGAAAGTGTTCGACCGCGGGGCCCGCGGCGTCTCGCTGACCATCGAGGGCAACCGCCTGCATCTGCGCACGGCGGAAGCCTTTGCGCTGATCTCCAGTCATTCCGACCGCTGGGTCGAGCCGCGCGGCACCGCCGTGGTGCGGCTGACCTCGATACCCTCCGTCAGCGGGCTGTGGCTGATGCCACGCATGGCGGCGCTGGAGAACAATCCAACCAAGCTGCGCATCGTGCTCGACGTCGACATCCGCCAGGCCGACCTTGCCGATGAAGGCATCGACCTGTCGGTCCGCTGCGGCCGCGGGGGCATTCCGGGCCGCATCTCGGTGAAGCTGTTCGAGGAACATGTCTTTCCCGTCGCCGCGCCCGGCCTTGCCCGCGAGATCGGCCGCGGCGACCCGGCCCGGCTGCTGAGGTTTCCACTGATCAACGATTCCGACGCTTCGGGTTGGCGTGCCTGGTTTGCCGCGCAAGGGATGGACTACCGCCCGCGCCCGCAGGATCGCCGCTTCGAGGACTACAATCTGGTGCTCGACGCCGCAGCTTACGGGCTCGGCATCGCGCTGGCGCGGCCGCCGCTGACCGGACACCAGTTGGAGGCAGGCCGCATCGTCGCCGTCGACGAGCGCACGGCGCTGAACCCGGTGTCGTACTGGCTCGACCGGCCGCTGGGGCGGCCACGCACGGCTGCCGCCGAACTTTCACGCCGTATCGCTGTCGAGGCGGGGCTGGCGATGGACAAGATGGAAGCATTCCTCGAAGCCGAGCGATAGCGGCGGTCGTTCGGTGCTCAGCGAAGCACCAGCAGGGCTAGCCCGACAATGGCGACGGCCAGAAACCCGGTTGCCAGCGCCATCAGACCGACACGCGTCTGCTGTCGGCCTTGCGGCTGGGCCGCATCATTCGGCCCAGACGTCGCCTGCTCCCGCTTCATTGGCATATCGGTGGTGGCAGCGCGGCGCTGCGGCGAAACCACGGGTGCGAGAAGCGCAAACCAAGGCAGTCCTGCGGGCTTTGCGGCAGCGCCATCTTCGGCCTTGGCCGACGGCAGCGGCAGACCGCGCCGTGTGTCGTCATTTGCCGGCGAGACCGCAACGACCCTTGTCGGCGCGACCTTGTCTGGCGCCTCGACGCCAGGTTCAGCAAGGGCCAGATAGGCTTGCAGGACCTCGGCAGAACCCGTCTGCTGCCCCTTTGCGGTGGCTGCGGACAACAGCGCCTGCAGCGCCGGCGCCGCTGCCGGCTGCAAAGGCGCGCCGGACGGCGTCGGCGGCTGCACCAGCGCCTTTATAAGTGCTGCTTTCGCCGGATCGGCCTTCGCCGACGGCAACGCTGCCAACATCATGGCCTCACGCAGCAGCGCGGTCAGGCGGGCGGATGAAATGTCCATGCCGGTCCCATAAGAATGGTTTGGAGCGACAATAGCGCCTCAGCATTGCGTCAAGCTTGACCTTGCCGGCAATTTATGGCGATGAAATCAGCATGAACCTTGGCACCACTCCATCATGAACCGCTTCGAAGGCCCCGGCGGCAAGGAAGCCCGTATCCGCTATCTCGACGGCGACTTCCAGGTCACCAGCCCCGGCGCCTTCGTGCGCTGCGCGGTGACCGGCGAGAGCATTCCGCTGGACGAGCTCAAATATTGGAGCGTCGCCAGGCAGGAGCCCTATGTCAGCGCCGCCGCCTCGCTGCGCCGCGAGATCGAGATGCATCCGGACCTGCGCAGCCGGGGTTAGATCGGCACACCGGAAAGCAAGGCTCACCGTCGATCTGATTTTCCTGGAACGCCTGCAGGACTATGGCTTTGAGGATGCCGGCGCGTTTTCGACCGAAAAGTCGAATTTATGAACAAGCCGATCTCCGACAAGCACTTTGATGGAATACGGCCCGATCGGATCACCCTCGGCCATGCACCAGCCATGCGAGATCCATCCGTCCTGCGGTTTGTAGAACATGGTGGTCTCGGAGACCCTTCGATCGCCCGATAGCTTGCTCAAGCTGTATTCGTTTCCGTCGATACCACCCCACTGCCTGGGCTCCGCGGGAAGCGCGAACACCTCGGTGACCGATACCAGTCTGTCGCCTTGCGCCAGACGTACGCGCCATTCAAAGCAGGCGCTATCGGGGATAAGCGGTACAATGTTTGAGGGCCGAACGTGGGTAGCACCGTCCGCTTCGGTGACCGAGACCAGAAATTCGCTGTCGGTCGCGGTGGGTGCCTGCGCCGAAGATGGGTTCGCTATCGCCACAAGAACAAAGCCCACAAAGAGTGCCCGCAACCTAACCATTCCACCCCCCGCGCTGAAGCCGGTCTGACTTATAATAGTGATAAGCGGCGAGAAATATCCTGTGTCAACGCGGGAGCGCCCTACCCTCGCAGCCGGCGCTGTCTCCAGGCATCCAGCGTCTCGTCGATGATGCGCTCCGGCACAGTGTCGAGTTCGAACGTGGCGTCGATCTCCAGCACGGCGAGTTCAGCGAGGAAATCGGCCGGGGCAGCGCCGTGGCGCAGCCGGGCGGCGTCCTTGGCGGTGGTGACGAGGCCCAGTCCATCGCGGCGCGCCGTTGCCGCCAGTTCCGCGAGTTCATCAGGGGCATAGAAGTGATGGTCCGGAAACGACCGGCTCAGCGCCACTTCCGCACCAGTGCCGCGCAGCGTGTCGAAGAATTTTTCGGGGTGGCCGATGCCGGCAAAGGCGAGGAACCGCCGGCCGGCGAACCGCTCCTTGGCCGCGGGCTCGGCATGCGCCTCGAAGATCGGCCGGCCGGCGCGCGCCGCTTGGCGCACGACCTGGTCGGCGGCAGCGCCCTCGCCCATCTTCAACAGCCCGTCGGTGAACACCAGTTGGTCGACGATGTTGGCTCTCAGCGGACCGCCCGGAATGACCCGGCCGTTGCCGATGCCGTAACGGGCGTCGACGACGACCAGCGCATAATCGATATGGATGCGCGCGCTCTGAAAACCGTCATCCATGATCAGGAAATCGCAACCATGGGCTTCCAGGAGCAGCTTGGCGCCGGCAGCGCGGTTGGGGCTCACCGCAACCGGCGCGTGCTCGGCCAAAAGCAGCGGCTCGTCGCCGACATGCTTGGCAGCGTCGTGACCGGCATCGACGACATGCGGCTGCGCGAACGAGCCGCCATGGCCGCGCGACAGGAATCCGGGATTGAGTTGCATGCGCCTGGCCTGCTTTGCCAGCGCGATGGCGACCGGCGTCTTGCCGCTGCCGCCGACGGTGAAGTTGCCGACGCAAAGCACTGGCGCGTCGATCTTTTCACGTACCGCCCGATGCATGCGGCGGCCGGCGACGATGCCATAGACGGCTGATAGCGGCGACAGCGCAAAGACCCGCCAGTCCGGCGCTTCCCACCAGAAAGGTGGTGCTTCCGACGCCACCTATCGCCCGTCGGCGCCCTTCAGGCGCGACTTGACGATCAATGGCTGGATATAAGGCTCGAGCGACTTCAGCGTGTGCGCCAGCGCACCGCGCATCTGGTCGACTGTGGCGGCACCGGCCGCCATCATCTCGTGGCGCGCAACTTCATTGCTCAGCAGGAAATTGACGGCGCCTGCCAGCATGTCGCGGTCGCGCACCAGCTTGGCGCCGCCGCTGTCGAGCAGGCGCTGATAGGCCTCGCGAAAATTCTGGACGTTGCGGCCGGCCAGCACAGCGGTGTCGAGCATGGCCGGCTCCAGCGGATTCTGGCCGCCTTCCGAGGTCAGCGAGCGGCCGACAAAGGCGATTTCCGTCAGCCGGAGATAAAGCCCCATCTCGCCGATCGTATCGCCGAGCAGGATATCGCTGTCGGCGGTGATCCGGTCGCCCTTGCTGCGCCGCGCCAGCTTCAGGCCCATGCCGGAAATCTGTGCGGCCAGCGCTTCGGCGCGGTCGGGATGGCGCGGGACGATGATCGTCAGCAGGCCATGGTGGCGCTTGTAGAGCGTGGCGTGGACTTCCGCCGCGACCACCTCCTCGCCGTCATGGGTCGAAATTGCCGCCCAGGTCGGGCGGCCGGCGATCTGGCGCTTCAGCGTCGCCAGCGCCCGTTCGTCGACGGGCGGCGGCAAGGTGTCGACCTTGAGGTTGCCGGACACGGTGACCGGCCGGGCGCCAAGCGCGCGAAACCGTTCGCCGTCGACATCCGACTGGGCAACGACATGTGCAAGGTTCTCGAACAGCGCCTCGGCGATGTTGGCGCGCTTCTTCCAGGATTTGAACGAACGGTCGGAGAGCCGGCCGTTGACCAGCACCTGCGGCACGTGGCGGGCGCCGAGCTCGAGGATCGTCATCGGCCATATCTCGGATTCGGCGATGATAGCCAGGTCCGGCCGCCAGTGATCGAGAAAGCGGCTGACGGCCGGCTTGAGGTCGAGCGGAACATATTGGTGGATGATGCGGTCGCCCAGCCGTTCGTCGGCAACCTGCGCCGAGGTCACTGTTCCCGTCGTCAGCACGATGTTGACACCGTAGTCGAGGATGCTTTGCACCAGCGGCACGACCGCAAGGGTCTCGCCGACGCTTGCCGCATGGATCCAGATCACCGGCCCTTCGGGGCGCGGCCGCCCGGCAACGCCGTAGCGCTCACGGCTGCGGCTGCGGTCTTCCTTGCCCTGCGATGTGCGCCAGGCGACATAGGGACCCATCAGCGGATAGGCGGCTGCACCGGCAAGGCGGTAGGCCGCCAGGAAGGCGCGCGCCCAGCCGACGCTCATGGCCTGCCGTCCACGAGCCGATAGGCCTCGGCGGTTGCGGCATTGAGCGCGGCCGTGACTTCCTGGCGCTTGCGCTCCATTTCGGCCTCGTCGGCATTGGCCGGCACGAAAACCGGCGTTCCGATGACGATCGAGGAGCGGCCGAACGGCAGGTTGATGGTGGTTTTGTCCCAGCTCCTTTCCAGCACCTTGCGGCGGCTGGTGGCGATGGCGGCAGGCATGATCGGCCGGCCGGAAAGGCGTGCCAGCAGAACGATACCAAGCCCCGCGTCGCGCGGCGTGCCGTGGGGAATGTCGGCGATCATGGCGACGTTCTTGCCGGCCACGAGTGACTTTTTCAGGGCGATGAGCGCCTTGGCGCCGCCCTTGTCGAGATGCTTCGTGCTTTCACGCCCGCCGGAGCCGCGCACCGCCTCGATGCCGAATTTTTCGATCATCAGCGCGTTGAGTTCGGCATCGGCGCTGCGCGAGACCATGGCGACCAGCGGCCGTCCCTTGGGATAATAGGCTGGGGTCAGCAGATGCTGGCCATGCCAGAGCGCGATGATGCCGGGTTCGAATTCGGCGTAGTCGCCGCCTGAAAATTTAGCCGAGCCTTCGACCACGCGGTTGGTCAGGCGCACCAGGCGGACGAACTGGGCGAGCAGGCTGACGATCATGCTCTTGACGATTCGCGACTGCGCCAACGGCTCGCGGATCTTGCGCCAGAATGTCTTCGAACTGCCGCCGCGTCTTCTTCGGACCGCGGCGCCGGTGGGCTGCCCTTTCACCGCTTCATGCTCCATCGCTGTCAACCGGCGGCCTTGCTTTCAGGGTCGAGCAGCCGGTGCAGATGGACGACGAAATAGCGCATATGGGCATTGTCCACGCTGGCTTGCGCCTTTGCCTTCCACGCGGTGTGCGCGGTTTGATAGTCCGGATAAACGCCAACGATGTCGAGCGCGTCGAGATCGCGGAACTCGGTGCCTCCCAGCTTCTTCAGCTCGCCGCCGAACACCAGGTGCAAAAGCTGTTTCTTTCCGTCTTCCGCGGCCATTTCGGTCCTTCACATATTGTGAGTTTGCGACAGGTCTAGCCCAAAGCTGCCGACTTTGGAACCTTCGATCACGCCTCCGTATCGGCAATGACGCCGGCAAGCACGGTCAGCAACTGGCCGCTGCCGGCGACCAGCGCGCCGTGACGGATGATCTCCCCGGCATAAAGCGGCGCGCGGCCATGGCCGTCGAGCACGGCGCCGCCAGCCTCGCGCAAGATGAGATCGGCGGCGGCGATATCCCAGTCATGCGCGTTGGGCTTGACGAAGGTTGCGTCGAGCGTGCCGTTGGCGACCATCGCCAGCCGGTAGGCGAGAGAGGGAATGTGCGCCGCCCGCCGCACCCGGCCCTGCCATTGCGCCGGCATCAGGTCGATCAACTGCTTCAGCCCGCCGATCTCGACCGTCTTGCCCAGGCCGCGCACGGCAATCGGCTTGCCGTTGCGGAAAGCTCCATGGCCAGGCAGCGCCCAATAGGTTTCGCCCTTGGCCGGACATTCGAGCACACCGGTGAGCGTGCGGCCATTCTCGACCACCGCGACGCTGACGCACCACGAGCGCAGACCTTCGAGGAAGCCGCGGGTGCCGTCTATGGGGTCGACGACAAAGGTGCGCCGCGCCAGAAGCCGCGCCGGATCGTCAGTCGTTTCCTCCGACAGCCAGCCATAGTCCGGCCGGGCCGCCAGCAGGGTATCGCGCAGATAGGCGTCCGCCGCGTGGTCGGCTTCGCTGACCGGCGAGGTGCCGCCCTTCATCCACACTTGCGGGTTTTTGCCGAAATAGCGCATGGCGATCGCGCCCGCCTCGCGGGCGGCGTCGCGCAGCAGATCGAGGTCTTCCGAGGCCCCGGCCGATATGACCGGGTCACGCTCCGGCAAGGGTCATTCCTTCGATCAGCAGCGTCGGTGCGGCAGTGCCGAAATCGCGGTCAAGATCGCTCGCCGGAACCATGTTGAGGAACATCGTCTTCAAATTCGAGGCGATGGTCACCTCGGCCACCGGATAGGCAAGCTCACCATTGTCGATCCAGAAGCCGGATGCGCCACGGCTGTATTCGCCGGTCACCATGTCGACGCCCTGGCCGAACACTTCAGTGACATAAAAGCCGGATTTTAGCGACCTGATCAGGTCTTCCGGCGTCCTGTCGCCCGGCTCGATGGCGAGATTGGTCGAAGACGGCGATACCGACGAGCCGCTGCGCGCGCCGCGTCCGTTGGTGGTCAGCCCCAATTCCCGCGCGGCGGACGTCGACAGGAACCAGTGCTTCAGCACGCCGTTCTCGACCATCAACAGCTTTTCGCCCTCGACGCCTTCGCCGTCGAACGGGCGCGAGGCCTGACCGCGACGCCGCAGCGGTTCGTCGGTGACGGTGATGGCAGCCGACGCAACCTGCTTGCCCATCATCTCGCGCAAAAAACTGGTCTTGCGCGCCACCGAAGCGCCGTTGATGGCGCCGGCGAGATGGCCGGCAATGCCGCGCGCGACGCGCGGATCGAACACCACGTTGACCGGACCGGTCGCCGCCTTGCGGGCGCCGAGGCGGCGCACGGCGCGCTCGCCGGCCTTGCGGCCGATCAGCTCCGGCGCGTCGAGATCGGAAAAATGCTGGTTCGAGGAGTATTCGTAGTCGCGCTCCATGCCGGTGCCCTCACCCGCAATCACGCTGGCCGAACGCGAAAAGCGCGACGCGACATAGTGGCCGACGAAGCCGTCCGACGTGGCAAGCACCAGCCCGCCGAGGCCTGCGCTGGCGCCGCTGCCGGCCGAATTGGTGACACCCTTGACTGCAAGGGCCGCTTCCTCGGCGGCAAGGGCCGCTTCCTTCAACTGATCGGCCGAAACCTCGGTGGCGTCGAACAGATCGAGGTCGCGCACCTTGCCAACCAGCAAAGCCGGATCGGCGAGACCCTGATAGGGGTCCTCGGGCGAGACTTTGGCCATGGCCACGGCGCGCTCAGCCAGCGCCTTGGGGTCCGATGCCGCCGTCGCCGAGACGCTCGCCACCCGGTTGCCGACGAAGACGCGCAGCGAGACATCGTCGCCCTCGGACGCTTCGGTGTTCTCGACCTTTCCCAGCCGCACCGACACGCCGATCGAACGGCCGCGCACGGCAACCGCGTCGGCGGCGTCGGCGCCGGCCCGCTTGGCAGCCTCGACCAGTGCCGCGACGCGGTCGGTCAATTTCGCTGCCTCTGATGTATCGGTCATGCGCGTGGTCCTGGCTGAAGCCGCGCCGGGCGGTAGCGGCTGTTGCACCATCTATTGTCCCAATGCGGCTTGTGCAATGGCGCACGGACAATTGTCCCGCTGCGGCATAGCGCCCGAGCGGAGCGCGAAAGCTATCCGCGGCGGCGGCCGCCAGAGACGCGCGGCTTGACCGGTTTGTGAGTTTAACCGAGGCCGATTTCCGTCAAGGAGTGGCGGCCGGCGTCCAGATCACGTCATCGATCCTCGTCGCGCCCGTTGCCAGCATCACCAGCCGGTCGAAGCCGAGCGCCGAGCCGCTGGCTTGCGGCATGATGGCGAGGGCGGCGAGAAAATCCTCATCCAGCGGATAGCGCTCGCCATAGACGCGCTCCTTCTCGTCCATCTCGGCGGCAAAGCGCCGGCGCTGCTCGGCCGGATCGGTCAGTTCGCCAAAAGCATTGGCGAGCTCGACGCCGCAGCAATAGAGCTCGAAGCGCTCGGCCACGCGCTGGTCCTCCGCGCTCGGCCGGGCGAGCGCCGCTTCCGAGATCGGATAGCCGTACAAGATGGTGGCCCGCCCCTGCCCCAGCACCGGTTCGACCTTCTCGACCATTACCCGGCTGAACAAATCGGCCCAGTTGTCATCGCCGGCCGTGCGCAGGCCGGCCTTGATCAGAGCATCATGGAGTGCGGCGCGGTCTGTGCCGCCATCGGCAGAAACGGTGGCAAGAAGATCGATGCCGGCGTAACGCGCAAAAGCTTCCGCCACGCTCACGCGTTCCGGCTCGGCGAACGGATCGGCCTCGCGGCCGCGAAAGCGGAAGGTTTTGGCGCCGGCCCGCTCGGCTGCCAGCTTCAGCAGTTCGGCGCAATCGGCCATCAGGCTGTCATAGGTTTCGCCGACCCGATACCATTCCAGCATGGTGAATTCGGGATGGTGCAAGGGGCCGCGCTCGCGGTTGCGCCAGACGGCGCCCAGGCTGAAGATGCGCCGCTCACCGGCGGCCAGCAGCTTCTTGCAGGCGAACTCCGGCGAGGTGTGGAGATAAAGCGGCCGGCGCGCGCCGTCGGCGCCGATCGCCTCGGTGGCGAAGGCTGAGAGATGCGCCTCGTTGCCGGGCGAAATCTGCAATGCCGCCGTCTCGACCTCGATGAAGTCCCGCTCGCCAAACCAGCCGCGCATTGCGGCAGCTATGGCGTTGCGGGCCATCAGCCGCGGCCGGCGGTCGGCGTGAACATCCGGCGTCCACCAGGGCGAAGCGCCAGTCATGGGTTTGCCGGGCAACGGAATTGCTGACAGGGCTGGCGGTTCGGGCCAAGATGCGCTACGGCGACGGCTCTCGCAGCCGATTTGCGCCGAACGATCGTTTCAGGCCAACGAAGTCTAGGATTGAAAACCGTGGTGAAGGTCATCGCCAGTTCGCTCCGTAAAGGCAATGTCGTCGACAAGGACGGCAAGCTTTACGTGATCCTCTTTGCCGAAAACATCCACCCTGGCAAGGGTACGCCGGTCACCCAGCTCGACATGCGCCGCATCTCCGACGGGGTGAAGGTTTCGGAGCGCTACCGCACCACCGAGCAGGTCGAGCGCGCCTATGTCGAGGAGCGCGAGCACACCTTCCTCTACGCCGACGCCGAGGGGTATCACTTCATGAACCCGGAAAGCTACGACCAGGTCGCGGTGCCGGAAAGCGTGGTCGGCGACATGGCGCCCTACCTGCTCGAAGGCATGGCGGTGCAGATTTCGCAGTTCAACGGCATCGCCATAGCCCTGGTGCTGCCGCAGCGCGCTACTTTCGAAGTGGTCGAGACGGAGCCGACGACCAAAGGCCAGACGGCATCCTCGTCATACAAGCCGGCCGTGCTTTCCAACGGCGTGCGCACGCTGGTGCCGCCGCACATCGCGCCGGGTACCCGCGTGGTGGTGATGACGGCTGACGGGGCCTATGTGGAGCGGGCGAAGGACTGAGGCGCGAGCGCCTCCGTCCTGGTTAATCCCTTGCCCGGTACTAATCCCCCACATTGCCTTCTGCGGCCGCTGGCTCGATAGTCCTGCCGATGTGGCAGACCTTTGTGACCTACTGGCCTCTGATCCTTGTGATCATTCCGATGCTGATGGCCGCCATCGGCATCGTCCACGCAATCATGACCAAGGAAGACGTGCGCGCCGCCACCGGCTGGGTCGGCGTGATGATCTTGTCGCCGTTCCTTGGCGCGATCATCTATGCCATTGCCGGCATCAACCGCATCCGCCGCGCCACGATCAGCGCCATGCGGCCCGTCGCCGGTGAAGCCGAGACAGCCAAACACGACCACGACATTGCGCTCGAAACACTCATCTCAGCCGAATTCGGCCAGCGCTTTGCCGGCCTGAAGACGCTAGGCGACAGGGTGGCGCGGCGCGCACTGACGTCGGCAAACGCGATCACGATCCTCAGGACCGGCGACGAAGCTTACGCAGCAATGTGCCGGGCGATAGACAGCGCACAGCGCAGCATTCTGCTCGAGACCTACATCTTCGACAATGACGAGATCGGACGACGTTTTGTGGAATCGCTGGCCGGCGCGGTCCGGCGCGGTGTGACGGTTCGCGTGCTGATCGATGCGGTCGGCGTGCGCTATTCCGTGCCCAGCATCCTTGGGACACTCCGGGAAGCCGGCGTCACCGTCGATCTGTTCAACGGCAACATCGTCATGGGCCTGAGACTTCCCTATGCGAATTTGAGGACGCACAGGAAAATCCTGATCGTCGACGGTGTGGTGGCGTTCACGGGAGGCATGAACATCCGCAAGGGATTTTCGGCCGAATTCGCCGGCAGCGCCAGTTCGGCGGATACGCATTTCCAGGTCACGGGGCCCGTCGTGGCCGACCTTTTCGCGGTTGCCGCCGAAGACTGGCGTTTTGCCGGCAACGAGGCCCTCAAGGACGAGGTCTGGCACGTGGAAAAGCCCTCGCCGCCTCCCGGTCAACCGATCCTGGTGCGGGCGGTGGCCTCGGGGCCTGACGCCAGCATCGAAACCAACCATAAATTGCTGATGGGGGCATTTTCCGTCGCCCGCAAATCGATCCGCATCATGTCGCCCTATTTCCTGCCGGACCGGGAATTTGTCAGCGCGCTGGTCACGGCGGCCCGGCGCGGCGTCGAGATCGACATCGTCGTGCCCGCGGTCAACAATCTCTTCCTGGTCGGCCGCGCCATGACGGCGCAGTACGACCAGGTGCTGAAGCACTATTGCCGCGTCTGGCGGCATGAGGGGTCGTTCGACCATTCGAAGCTGTTGTCGGTCGATGGCGTCTGGGCCTATGTCGGCTCTTCCAACCTCGACGCCCGGTCGCTGCGGCTGAATTTCGAAATCGACCTGGAGGTGCTGGATACCGGCTTTGCCGCCGAGATCGAAGGGCGCATCGGAGCGGCAATCGCTTCCGCCAAACCCGTCACACTCGCAACCTTGAAAGCGCGGCCATTTCTCATCCGGGTTTTTGACCGGTTGTTATGGCTGGGATCGCCCTATCTCTAATGCATACCGCCTCGAAGTGGTCCCGGTTGTGAGAGAACGATATGCATAGAACAAAGAATCAGGACATCGAATAGCAGGCCTATGGACATAAACGGACGCAGCCTTCCTGAAACAGTGCTCCTGTCGATCCGCGGCAGGAAAGCGCGCAAGGCGAACGCGACGCCGCGCAAGCACATTGAAGGCGCCCAGATGGTGGTCGCCTCCTACAACGTCCACAAATGCATCGGCACCGACCGCAGGTTCGACCCCGAACGGACCGCCCGCGTCATCCGCGAGATCGGCCCCGACGTCATCGCGCTGCAGGAGGCCGACAACCGCTTCGGCGATCGCGCCGGGCTGCTCGATCTTGCCCGGATCGAACACGAAACCGGGCTTGTGCCGGTGCCGGTTTCCGGAAGCGGCAAGGGCCATGGCTGGCGCGGCAATGTGCTTTTGTTCAAGCGCGGCACCGTGCGCGACGTCCATCAGATCAAGCTTCCGGGACTGGAGCCCCGCGGCGCGCTGGTTGCCGAGATCGACCTCGACGAAACGCGCACTCTGCGCGTCATCGCCGCGCATCTCGGCCTGTTGCGCCGCTCGCGTTCGGAGCAGGCCCGCGTCGTGCTCGACATCATGAGCAACCAGGATGAAAGGCCGACCCTGCTGCTCGGCGACCTCAACGAATGGCGGCTGGGCAACCGCTCGGCGCTCAAGACGCTGCACGCCACCTTTGGTTTCACGCCGGCGGCGGTGCCGACTTTTCCCTCAGGCCTGCCGGTGCTGGCGCTCGACCGGATCATGGCCAACCGGCACGGCATGGTCTCGTCGGTGGAAGCCCATGACACGCCGCTGTCGCGGGTTGCGTCGGATCATTTGCCGCTGACGGCGTTTGTCAGCCTCTAACTCATCCGTCCCGCAGCCAGACCAGCATCTCGCCGGGTTCACGGTTGTCCCAGGCGTAGTAAGGAACGGCGGTGATTTTCGTCTCGCTCACCGCCGGCGGATCGGTGCGATAGAGCCCGGTTTCCCAGTTTTCCTGGGCTTCCTTGCTGGCAAGTGCCGAAAGCGTGACGATGCCGCCGAGCAGGTTCGGCTCGGCATGCGCCTGGATTTTTGCCGTTCGCGGCAGAGCGATCCGATGCAACTGGCCGGCATTGTCGGTCTCCTCGACGCAATAGATCAGCGGACCGCGCGCAAGTGCGACGCGGCCGATGTCCTGACGCACCTCCGGATTGGCGAACAGACGAGCGATCGACATTTCGAGATCGAGTTCGACCCGGTCGCCCTGGCGCCACTCGCGCCGGATCGCGGCATAGCCGTCGCTGGTGATGCCGTCCAGATCGACCGCGGCGCCGTTGATCTTGAGCGCCGCCTTGCCGCACCAGGAGGGGACGCGCAGGTGCAAGGTGAACTCGACCGGCGCTTCGGCTTCGATCCGGATCGAGACCGCGCCATCCCAAGGATAATTGCTGGTCTGAATCAGACTGACCGCCCGGTTCGATATATCGAAGCGCGCGGTGCTGTCGCCGTAGAGATGGACGGCCAGCGCATCATCCGACAGGGAGTAGAAATAGCTGCCGATGGAGGCGACCATGCGGCCGATATTGGGCGGGCAACAGGGGCAGCGATGCCATTTCCAGCGATTGTGCCTGCCCCGGCTCTCCAACGGGTTCTCGTAGAAGAACAGCGAGCCGTCGAGCGACAGGCCGGAGATCGAGCCGTTGTAGAGTGCCCGCTCCATCATGTCGGCGTAGCGGGCGTTGGGACCCATGCCGAGCATGCGACTGGCCCAGAACACGAGGCCGACCGAGGCACAGGTCTCGGCATAGGCGGTTTCGTTGGGCAGGTCGTAGTCGCTGGTAAAGCCCTCATTGTGCGCCGATGGCCCGAGGCCGCCGGTGATATAGAGGTTTTTGGTGGTGAGATCGTTCCACAGACGGTCGAGCGCTACCCTGAGCGTGTCGTCGCCATATTCGGTGGCGATGTCGGCCATGCCGGAATAGAGGTACATCGCCCTGACCGCATGGCCGACGACCTTGTCCTGCTCGCGCACCGGCTTGTGCGACTGGTTGTACTCATAAGTCTTGAAATGATAGGCCTTCGGATCGGCGCCGCGCGCACGCGCCTCCTCGTCGAAATAATGCGGCTGCTGCCCGCGCTGGTCGATGAAATACCTGGCCAGGTCCATGTATTTCTGCTCGCCGGTCGCCCGCGCCAGCTTGACCAGCGCCAGCTCGATCTCCTCATGGCCGCAATAGCCCTTCTTCTTGCCCGGCTCCGGACCGAAGGTGTCGGCGATATGGTCGACATAGCGGCACATGATATCCAGCAGCTTGCGCTTGCCGGTGGCCTGGTAGTAGGCGACCGCGCCTTCGATCAGATGGCCGGCGCAATAGAGCTCGTGGCAGTCGCGCAGATTGGTCCAGCGCTTGCCGGGCTGGATGCGCTGGTACCAGCTGGAGAGATAACCGTCTTCCTGCTGCAGTCTGCCGTAGAGGTCGATGACGGCATCGATCTTCGTCTCGAGTGCCGCATTCTTGCGCCGGTAGAGCGAATAGGCCGCGGTCTCGATGGTTTTGCCCCAATCGGAGTCCCAGAACATCTGCGTCGTCACCGTCGAGCCGGTGAAGCCGGGGCTGGCAGCCTCGTCGGGCGACGGCGAATGGAACGGAATGACGACGCCCGGCGAGGGCCGGTCCGGGTCGATCTGCTCCAGCATGCGCGCCTCGACGCAGCGCTCGTAGAGGATGTCGGCGGTGCGCGACGCCACGGCATCGACACGGTCGCCCCAGAAGCCGCGGACATCGACCTGCGGCACCGGCAGTGGGCGGAAGGCGAGTTTGCCGGGCTTGGCGGATGGTTGAACGGTCATCGTGTCACTCCGTTGGATATTGGTCATTTCACGGCGGGTCATTTCACCGCGCCGGCCATCAGGCCGCGGATGTAGAAGCGCTGCAGCAACAGGAAGAGCACCAGGCACGGCACCATCATCACGGTGACGCCCGCCTGCACCGCGCCCCAGTCGATGGCGCCGAAGCGACCGGACTGAAGTGCGGTCATCATGATCGGCAGCGTGAATTTGGACTGGTCGGTCATCAGCACGAGTGCTGCCAGGAACTCGTTCCAGGCGCCGAGGAAGGCGAACAGCGCGATGGTGACGATGCCCGGCCAGACCAGCGGCAACATCACCTTCAACAGCATGGTGACGTTGTTGGCGCCGTCCATGCGCGCGGCTTCCTCGATCTCGCGCGGCACCGCGTCGAAGGCGTTGCGCATCATGAAGATCGAGAACGGCAGCTGCAGCGTGGTGTAGACCAGGACCAGCCCGGTCAGCGTGTTGTGCAGACCGACCTTGGTCAGCACCAGGAAGATCGGCGTCAGGATCGACTGGAACGGGATCATGATCGTCGACAGGATGACGATGAACAGCGTGTCCTTCATGGGAAAGCGGAAGCGCGAAAAGCCGTAGCCGGCGAGCACGCTGACGATGACCGACAGGATCACCGTCATCGACGCGACATAGAGGCTGTTTTGCGCCGGCAGCCAGAGGCCGTCGCCAAAGGTGTTGAGCGTGCGGTAGTTCTCGACCGAAAACCCTGTCGTCGGCCATGGCGGCAGCGGCGGCTGGCGCGCCTCCTGCGCCGGCTTGAAGGTCGACAGCACGGCCCAGACGATCGGCGCGATGAACAGCGCGGACGCGATCATGCCGGTCGAATGCTCGGCGATCCTGAGCCAGAGGCGGCTGCTGCGGCTTCTTGCCTGCGCCATCAGTCGATGCCCTCCGGCTTGCGCAGCAGCCACAGCTGAACCAGGCTGAGCGCCACCAGGATGGCGAGCAGTATCATCGACAAAGCGGCGCCATAGCCGAGCTTGAACGAGACGAAGGACTGGTTGAAGATCCAGTAGACGGCGGTCAGCGTCTGGTTGCGCGGGCCGCCGCGCAGGATGATGTAGAACTGGTCGAAGGCGAGGATCGAGCCGGCGATCGACAGGATCAGCGCCAGCGCCAGCGTGCGGCGCATCAGCGGCAGGGTGATGGCGCGAAAGCGCGCGAACGGCCCTGCCCCGTCGATCATCGCCGCTTCCTGCAGATCGGTCGGGATCGACTGCAGGCCGGTCATCAGGATGATCATGGTGAAGCCCGCGACCTTCCAGACGACCATGGCGATGATCGACCAGAAGGCCGGCTGGAACGTCGCCAGCAGGTTGAACTTTTTCGCGGTCAGGCCGAGGTCGTAGGCGGCCGGGCTGAACAGGCCGGAATCGACATTGAGCAGCCACGACCACAGCAGGCTGGCCGAGGCGAAGCCGACGACCGCCGGCATGAAGAAGGACGTCCGGTAAAAGCCGGTCAGCTGCCTGGGCTTTTCGATGAACAGCGCCAGCGGAAAGGCGACGGCGAAGATCACGATGGTGACGATCACGGTGTAGTAGGCGGTGAAGCTCAGCGCGTTCCAGAAGCGATTGTCGCGCAGGATCGCCCGGTAATTGTCGAAGCCGATGTAAAAATGCTCGCCCATCAGCGGCCAGTTGTGCAGCGACATCCACGCCGTCATGCCGAGCGGGATGATGAAGAATACGACGACCAGCGCCACCGCCGGCGCGACATAGAGCAGGCCGATCCACTGCCGGCGGCCGGCACCGACCAGTTTTCTGGCGCGTGGCGGGGTGGTGGTGATGGCGGTCATTTACCCTCCCCCTTGTGGGGAGGGTCGCTGCGCAGCAGCGGGGTGGGGGTGCGGCGCCGGCCCCCCACCCGAACCTGCGGTCCGACTTCCCCGCAGGGGAGAGGTAGGGCGTCGGTGCGATGATTGAGAATGCCAGAGGTCATGCTGCTCTTCCGTTGGATCTCGTAGGGCGGTGGGACACACCTCCCCCACCCCGCTGCTGCGCAGCGACCCTCCCCACAAGTGGGAGGGTAAGGAGCGCCGGCCGCCCGTCCAGGGAGACGGACCGGGCGGCCGGATCAGGACCCGCGACGGCAGGGGCGTTGCACCGCCCTCGCCGCCGGCCAGTCCTTATTTCTGCGCCTGGTCGATGATCGACTGCATGGTCTCTTGTGCATTGGCGATGGCGCCATCGACGTCGTCGCCGAAGACGACCTCGTTGATCATCTGCGTCCACGGACCGTTGGCCGAGTTGATCAGGTCGTTGAACACCACGGAATAGGGCGTGCGGCCCTTGGCCATGGCTTCGGCGGCGATCTGGTAGCGCGGATCGAGATCCTTCAGCGCCTCCTTGGCGATGTCGCCGCGCACCGGCAGGCTGCCGTATTTGGCCAGGATGGTCTGGCCTTCGAGCGAATAGGCGAAGTCGAGAAACTCCTTCACCACAGCGAGCTTCTTGGTGCCCTTGGTGACGACGAAATTGTCGCCGCCGGCAAACGAAGACCAGCCGCTGTCCTTGCCCGGCAGGAAGGTGACGCCATAGTCGATATCCGGATACTGCGTGTTGAGTGCGCCGATGGCGAAGGCGCCGGACGGCGAAATGCCGATATTGCCGGTGGCGAAGGCGGCAAAGAAGTTGGCGCCGGTGTCGGTCTGCGCGCCGGCCGGCACCAGATCCTTCTTGACCATAGAGCGGTAGAGGTCGATGGCGCCACGCAGTTGCGGGCTGTCCAGCGTCGCCTTCGAGCCGTCCTCGGAGAGGATGTCGCCGCCCGAGGCCCAGATCAGCGGCGTGAAGGTAAAGATGTTGCAGCCGCCGCAATTGCCGGAGAAGTAGAAGCCCTTGATGTCGCCGCCAAGCGCATTGACCTTTTCGGCATCGGCCTCGATCTCGGCCCAGTTGGCCGGCCCCTTGTCGGGATCGAGCCCCGCCTGCTTGAACAGCTTCTTGTTCCAGATCAGCACCGAGGCGTCGGCCGAGAACGGCAGCCCATAAATGTGGTCCTTGTAGGTGCCGGTCTTGACATGCGCCGGCGACAGGCTGGCGAAATAGGGCAGCGATTTCGCCCAGTCGGTGATGTCCTCAAGCTGGCCGGCGGCGGCAAAGGACGGCGTGTAGATCAGGTCGAGCGACAGCGCGTCGGGCGCCGTGCCGCCGGCGGCGGCGGCGCCATATTTCGGGATGATCTCGGCATTGGGAATGATGTCCAGCTTGACCTGGTTCTCATGGCCCTTGTTGAAGGCATCGACGATGCGCGGCATGAAGTTCGAGCCGTCGGCGCGAACCCAGATGTTGGCGGTGTCGGCGGCCATTGCAGGCAAGGCAATGATGCTCGCGGCGAGCGCGAACCCGGTAATCACGGTCTTCATGGTTTTCCTCCTCATGGTTCTGTTCTCCTCCCTGTTGCGGCGCTCCCTTAGATGGCGCCGCACGTTCTCCTAGCCGCCCGGCGGACGGCCGCATGACTGACGCACCACCAGCCGGCACGGCAGTTTTCGAATGCCCGGCGCGGCGGGTTGGCCGCCGACGAGCGAAAGCAGTGTGAGGCCGGCCTCGCGGCCGAGCGCCGCCAGGTTCATGTCGACCGAGGTCAGCGGCGGGCGGGTTGCCTCGGCCACGATCTCCCAATTGTCGAAGCCGACGACGCCGACGTCGCCAGGCACGCCTAAGCCGCGCTCGCGCAGCGCATCGATGACGCCGCGCGCGATCTGGTCGTTGCCGCAGAACACGGCGTCGGGTTTCTCTCCCTTCTTGTTGAAGAGCGTTGGGCCGTCGAACAGCTTTCCGACGGCTTCATGCCCCCAGGCTTCCGACCACGAACCGAGCAAGGGCTCGCTCACAGGCAGGCCGTGGGCGGCCAGCACATCGCGAAAAGCCTGTGCCCGCTCATTCACCACGGCAAAACTTTCGGGACCGCTGACATGGGCGATGCGCCGACGCCCGAGCCGGCAAAAATGCTCGACCGCCAGCCGCGCTCCGCCGGCATCGTCGGAGACGAAGGCGATGGCATCGGGATCGGGCTGGCTGAAGGCGTAGATCACGGGCACGCCGAGATTGGCGAGGTCGACCGGCAAATGGCGGTCGATGCGCTTGCCGCTGGCGATTATGCCGTCGATGCGCTTGTCCAGCATCGCCTCGACATGCAGCTGCGCCAGCCGCGGGTCGTCCTCGACATTGCACAGGAACACCGACACGCCGGCATCGACCAGCGCGTCCGAAATGCCCGACATGACCGGCAGCGAAAAGCGGCCATAGGTATCGTTGGTCAACAGGCCGACGGTAAAGGAGCGCCGCCGCAGCAGGCTCTGCGCCAGGCTGTTGGGGCGAAAGCCGAGCCGCTGCGCCGTCTCGCGAATGCGCAGCCGCGTCTCGGCGGTCATCCGCCCCTGCCCGTTCAGCGCCTTCGACGCCGTGGCCACACTGACGCCAGCCGTCGCCGCCACTTCACGCAGGGTGACGGGTTGTTTGGTGGGTGGTGGCGAGGTTTCGGAGGCCATTGTTCGGGTGTCGATCCTCGGTTGGGAAAAGGTTTTCTCTTACTGGCCCCTGTGTCGATATAGGTGGGTGGCGGATGCTGCGGGAGTTGGGAAAAGGTTTTCTCTGCGGGAGACTAGGATGAGAATTTGGGGATGGCAAGGGGTTGGGTTGGAAGATCAGATGACCGGCAGGGTTTCTACGAAATCTTTCCAGTTGATATTACAGGGGCCCAAAGCGGTTGCGATTGACACAACAAATTTGTTGTGTCATGCCATGGAGCAATGATTGCTGGGACATTCATATCAACAGAACGCCAAGCACGGGACGCAGAAGACGCGATCGCAGAATTGGATCGTGCGTTATCGTCAGAGCATGTCCTGAAGTCGATAGTAGAAGGACTCCCTCAGGAGGTCATCAACGGTGTTCGCCGCTCTTTGGCAACCGACCGTCGCGAGCGCGCTCACCTCCTACTAGCTTATCAGAAGGCACGTGCTGGGGATTTTTCGATCCTAAGGGAGCAGGCAGGAAACGACCCTGGCACGTTCCTTATCGTGGCGCGGATAATTAGGAAGCTGTCCCAAAAGGATCTTGCCCGAAAGCTTGGTCTGCGTGAACAGGCCATTCAACGCTGGGAGGCTGAAAAGTACCGCTCGATTAGCCTGTCGAATTATCAAAAAGTGGCACAGACACTCGGCGTGCGTTGGCAGATGAGCGATATTGTCCCCAACGATAGCCAATGGTCGCCTCTCTATGACGTAACACGGGACGATCTGAGCAAAGTCCTTCGGCATGCCCGAGATAAGGGCTGGCTGGATGCTGCTGACACCTCAGATGAAAACGCCATCGCAACCCTCGTTCGATATGTAGGTGATCACGTCAATCGCTATGGGACTCCTTCGCTTCTGAGAACTGGACTGAATGCAGTCGATCATTCTCAGGACTGGTCCCTTCTTTCGTGGAAAGCCCAAGTCACCCGTCGCGCTGAGGTAGTTATCATCCACGCCAAACCTAGATACCGGCCGATCAACGTCTCGTGGCTTGTTGATGTAGCCCGGCTCAGTCAGTTTGAAGATGGTCCGAAGCGCGTTAGAGACCTCCTGTTGGAAAACGGGATTGTGTTGATCGCGGAGCCTCAGATTCCCGGAATGTCCGTGGACGGCGCTGCATTTCTTGCAGACGACGTTCCGGTCATCGGCTTGACGTTACTGCGTGATACTGTCGATAATTTCTGGTTCACGCTTCTTCACGAGATCGCACACATCATTCTCCACTATCGGACCGGACTCTCCGCCGGCTTCTTTGACGACGTTACATCGCCAGAGGCTGACGAGTTTGAGAAAGAGGCAAACCGATTTGCCGAGAATCTTCTAATCCCCGAAGAAATCTGGGTACGCTCGCCTGCCAGAATCTCGAAGACAGCCGAGCCGATTGAAAAGCTTGCGAATCAGCTCAAGATCAATCCTGCAATCGTGTTCGGCAGGATTCGTATGGAGCGCAACGACTACAGCATTTTCTCAAACAAGATTGGCAGAGGCACGGTGCGCAAGCAGCTTCTGAATCAGAGTTAGGAGCCAAGAATGGCTGCAATCAGCAAACCTCTCTATGTCCCTGCCCTACGCATGAAATCCGGAGAGCTCATGGGCGTTCGGGATCTTGCGGCGGACGTGGCCGACTGCATCACGCCAAGGATGATCGTGCCGCCTCGGAGCGAGCGCGACAATGAACTCCAGGCTAGGCTATTCACTGACGCTACGTTCCCTGACATCAGCAATGCTTTGGCTGCACATTGGCGTCGCGACGTATTGGTGGAAGCGACGCATCTGCTTGATGAATTCGGCCGGAATCGTATGGGCCTTTGGCTCCCGAAGATGTTCGAGGATGCCCGCAAGGCAAATGCGCGCCCCATTCCGCTGGTTAAAATCAATGACCTCTTGAAAGATGATCTAACAGCCTACAAGGCAGCCATCGACACACTCGCCACGTTGAAGTTTGGCATCGTCTTCTCGTCCGGGGATCTAGCCGACAACGAACTTCTCAAGCAGGTGTTGGGCGCCATCGACAAGCTGGGGCTTGATCCGAAAGATTGCCTGGTCATCGCGGATTTCAGCGACTCCGATTTCTCAAACGCCGAATACGTGGCGCCCGTTATCACCGGTGTCCTTGACACCCTCCAATCGTCGGCACTTTGGCAGCAGATCGTTTTTCAAGGCACAAACTTCCCCGAGAAAAATCCCGCAGCTCCTGGATCACGCGCGATCGTGCCACGCAATGAATGGATCGCTTGGAAACGAGCCATCCGCTTCGATCCGCAGACCGCCGACTATATGATCTTCGGCGACTACGCTGCTGACTGCGCCAAGATGGTCTTCACGACCGGCGGTGGCGCACCTGCCATTCGGCATTATCGCTATGCCACGCCGGATGCGTGGCTTGTCCAACGCGGTACAGATCATGGAACTCACACAGCAATCATGAGAGCCGTCTGCAAAGAGATTTTGGCAAGTGGAGAATTCGCGGGGCGCACATTCTCGTCGGCCGACGAATACATCTTTCGAACGGCTAACAATGCAGGCGGACCGGGCGGCGCAAAAGAATGGCGAGCTATCAACACCACCCATCACATCACCCGCGTGGTGGCCGATATTGGAACCATACGCGGCGTTCAGTTCAAGCGATCGGTCGTCGAGCCTCTCGGCGACCAAATGCTGCTATTTGTATAGCAGGCGGCACGGTTCTGGGACTTTGCAGTAAGGCGGGGCACTGTTGGCTTGTTGGCAATGATCGACTGCATCATCAGCTGGGTGGCGAACATCAAGTCGACCGAGGTTCGTTACACTCGACCTCGGTCGGCGCGCCGACCACATCGATGACGATAATGGCGTCGGCGTCGTGCTCGATCAGGTCGAAAGGCATCGGGTCATCGATGCCGCCGTCAATCAGATTCCTCACTCCAGTGCACACCTTGCCGCCCTTCGCCTTCGGGTGAAACAAGCATATGTCCAGGCAGTGGCCAGCGCGTGCGATGAGAGCCGATCCTATACGGCACCATCGTCTCAGTAATAGCCCAACTTTCGTCCTTCCGAGTTGTCGCCTCAGGTACGAAATAGTTCCCATAAACCCATCGCAGACGGGACTTACTTGGGGCGAAAGAGCGCGCTTCAAAAGTATTGAAAATGTGCCGTGCGAGATCAACATTTGCGCCGGCGTAGGTTTCGACACCAATATGGATCACGCCCGGCCGATCGGGTGGTAACTGGCCCTCAGCATTTGCGAGAGTACTGCGGAAGTGCCGCGCCTTTTGACGAACAGCCGCCCTTGACTGGCTTCGCCAACTGACAACGCTCGCTTGGTAGACAGCTTGTGCATACGACGGTCTAGACGGAGCTGGTCGCCATTTGGCAGCCATACTGTGATCTGCCTCGTGGACATAGTAGCCAACCAAAAGTTCGATCATGCGACTAGCGCCAAAGTATACATCGTCCTTGGCCAGCACCTTTCGCGCCAATGGCCAGTTAACGGGTTTGACGCGACCTTTGGAAATTTCATCGTCCCAATTGCTCGCAGATATCTTCTTAATCGCGCCTTGTACGAGCACAACAAGATAATCTTCAGGTACGTCAGCAAGTTCGATCTTGTACATCACTTCAACCACGACAGATATACCCATCTCTAATGAGAGGGCATGGACTGGATCGGCCAACTTCATCCCACGCAGCTTTTCCCGCGCCGCGTACGGCGACGGTGCGAGCCGCTTACACTCCACTGCCCATCGACTCCTTGGCCGGAAGACATGCAGGTCCGGAGTTCGTCCACGCCCCGGAGTTTCCTGTACGAACTCGACTCGTTCCCATCCGCCGCGACGGTACGCGAGCGCGACTAGCAACTCGAATATGCTGCCATCAGGCTGGCGTCGTTCTGCCAACATTGTGCGATCCGCCCGTTCCTCAACACCTTTCACGGTGAGTAAAAGCGGGAGCTCCTTACCTATCCGGGTGAGAAAAGGCACCACCCGCATCACGCCCTCCGGGCTCCAATAGGCGCGGTCGGTAGCATAGGTTTCCGCCTGAAGGATATACCATGCCACCGTATCTGCCGGATCGTAGAGGGGTGCCTGCACCCCTTCACGCATGCGCTCTCGCGACGATGCGAGATAGGCCTTCACAGCGTCGATCCGACGCTCCATGTCACTGCGTGGCACGAATGACTTGAGCCAGGTAACAGCAAGCATCAATTCATCGTCGCGCCAGTCCTGACCGGTGGGGGGCGCGGTCCAATCTGGATCGATCGTCTGCATTCAAGCACAATTCGTTTCAGTCAAGCAGTATGCGAGACGTTGGCTGCCAATATCTATCTCAACGTATGAAGATTGGCCATCTGGCGGATTTGTCGCTATTGAGCGAGGGTCTATGCCGACATCACCAATCGCTCGCCTTCGCTTTAGAGCGCTGCTGACCGGTTGCTCATCAAGGCACCTATCTTGATGAAATCGAGCAAGCCTTGTTCGACACCGAAACGCCGCACCTCCCCTCAAAACACAGGTCATCAGTGGCAGCGCCGACCTTCGCGCCAGCGATTGAAAATCTGGAACGCCAAGGGCGGCGCTCTCTCTCCCTTGATACCACGGAGGCTGAAGCCCCCCGCAAGAGCCAAGGCGGGCCGGGCAAATCCCCGCCCCACCCAGACACACTCCAGAAACAAAATTCAACAGTTCGGAAAAACCGGCGAAAAGATTGGGTGGCATAAGCTTCCCGGTCGGGATTCCGGGTTCTTCCTTTTTGGCAGCGTCGGTCCTCCACAAACAACGGTTAAATCGCAGCGGCGGCACAAGCCTGCTCCAGCGGCGGCATGAACAGCCGGGCGATGCCGGGCGAGGGCGAGAGAGTATGGACATGGACTACGATATCGCCGGGCAGAACCTGCCATTTACCAAGCTCAGCTTCATGATCCAAACAGGTGTCATATGCGATGGCGGAGCGCGTCGATGATCACCGCCATGGCAGGGGAGAGCTGTCGCCTGCTCGGATAATAGAGGTGATAGCCGGCAAAAGGCGGGCTCCAGTCGTCAAGCACGAGCCTGAGGCGTCCATCGGCGATGTGGTGGCTGACGAGGTTTTCCGGGACATAGGCGATGCCGAAGCCGCTTGTCGCAGCCTCGATCATGGGAATGGACGAATTGAAGGTGAGTTGGCCTTCCACCCGCACACGAAGGTCGCGGCCATCCCTGGCGAATTCCCAGGCATACAATCCGCCGAACGTCGCCTGCCGCATATTGATGCAGTCGTGATCGACCAGGTCCTGGGGCGCGGTCGGAACCGGATGGCGGGAAAAGTAGTCCGGCGAAGCCACGGCCACGAGCCTCCAATCGGGCCCGATGCGCACTGCGATCATATCCCTGTCGATGCTCTCGCCAAGCCGCACGCCTGCGTCGAAGCGCTCCTCCACAATGTTCTTCATGCCGTTGTCGCTGTAGAGCTCGACGCGCACGTCTGGATTGTCGCTGAGCAAGAGCTGGAGCTTCGGCCAGACGGTCGTCTGGAGCGCATGGTCGGACAGGGTGATGCGGACCGTTCCGGAGGGCTTGTCGCGAAAGGCCACCAGGCTTGCGAGGTCGGATTCGATTTCCTCGAAGCGGGGAACGAGAGATTGAAAAAGTCGCTCGCCGGCCTCGGTCGGAGAGACGCTCCGCGTCGTACGCGTCAGCAGGCGGACGCCAAGACGAGCTTCAAGCTCCTTGATTGTCGAACTCAGGGTCGACTGCGAGGTGCCGAGCTTGGCCGCCGCCCTGGTGAAACTGCGCTCCCGGGCGACCGCCACGAACCAGAGCAGATCCTTCATGCCATCGCGCTGCATAGGGCACCTCCCATCGGACATTCATATCATGAGCAGATAAGTCCATGCGGATTGCTTAGTCTACTTAAATGGGTTCCCCTGCAATATCTTCTGGCAGCGACGGGAATTTGCGGCTGATCCGTCCGGTCGCTTTGCCAGGATGCCAATCATGGAAACCACATACGACACAAGGCTTGTCGAAGACCGCGCCGCATGGGGCGCGGTGTTGTCGATGGCGCTGTGTGTTTTCGTGCTCATCGCGTCGGAATTCATGCCGGTCAGCCTGCTGTCGCCGCTAGCGGCCGATCTCGGCATCACCGAGGGCCGCGCGGGACAGGCGATCTCGATTTCGGGCGCTTTCGCCGTGGTGACCAGCCTGCTGGTCGCCGGCCTCACGCGCCACATCGACCGCCGACTGGTCGTGACCGGCTTCACCCTCCTCCTCATCGTGTCGGGGCTGGCTGTCACCTTCGCGCCGAACTACGCCTTCCTCATGGTCGGCCGGGCGCTGCTCGGCATCGCGATCGGCGGGTTCTGGTCGATGTCGACCGCGATCGTCATGCGCCTCGTGCCGCAAGACATGGTTCCGAAGGGTCTCGCCATGCTGAACGCCGGCAATGCCATTGCGGCCACCATCGCCGCGCCGCTGGGCAGTTTTCTTGGCGCCTATGTCGGCTGGCGCGGCGCTTTCTTCCTCGTCGTGCCGTTTGGCCTCCTGGCGCTGGCCTGGCAATGGACAAGCCTGCCGGCGCTGCCGCCGCGCCGCAGGAAGCGTGCCGGCAATCCGCTGACGCTGCTCGGCCGTCTTCCGTTGCCACCGGCATGGCGTCGATCATGATGCTGTTCATGGGTCAGTTCGCGCTCTTCACCTATCTGCGGCCCTTCCTCGAGAACGTCACCCGGCTCGACATCGCCGCCCTCTCGGCGGTCCTGCTGGCGATGGGGCTGGCCGGGGTGCTCGGCACATGGTGCGTCGGCCGGCTTTTGCGCACGCGTCTGTTCAGCATCCTCACCGTCATCCCGCTGGTCATGGCTGCGCTGGCCGCCGCGCTCATCGCCTTCGGTGCACTCCCAGGTCCCACAGCGCTGCTGCTCGTTGCCTGGGGCTTCTTCGGCATGGCCGCGCCGGTTGGTTGGGGCACGTGGCTCAGCCGAACGTTGCCGAACGACGCGGAGGCCGGCGGCGGGTTGCAGGTTGCCGTCATCCAGCTCGCCATCACCGGCGGCGCCGCGATCGGCGGCACGCTCTTCGATACGGTCGGCTGGCGGGGACCGTTCACTCTGGGCGCGGTGCTGCTCTGCGGATCGGCGCTCGCCGCCCTTGCCGCAGCGCATATGGCCCGGAGGTCTTTGCCGTGACGAACGAACATGCGCCGCTCAGCCGCCGGACATTGCTCGGCGCCGCGCTCGCGGCGGCGGCCCTGCCTCGCACAGCCGCCGGCCAGGAAGGCCAATCTCCCGTCAGCCAGGAGCCCACCGACATGAAGATCAGGATGGTTTTCAACGGCCGCACCATGACCGCCACGCTCTACGACAATCCGTCGGCGCACGACTTCTTCTCCATGCTGCCGCTCGACCTCGAAATCGAGGACTACGCCCATAACGAGAAGATCGCCTATCTGCCGCGCAAGCTGACCGAGGAGGGAAGCGGTCCGTTCGCCGACGAGCAGCCCTATGACCTGTGCTATTTCATGCCGTGGGGCAACCTGGCCATGTTCTACGCCGACTACCGCCATCCGGGGCTGATCAGGCTTGGCCGCTTCGACGAGGGCGAGCAGGCCCTGCACATTCGCGGCAAATTCCCGCTTCGCATCGAACGCATTTGAGGACGCAAAGGAGATCACCATGGACATTCTTCGCGCCGGCACCAGGCCTTCCGGCAAGGGACCGCCTGACTGGTTCACCGGAACGGTGCGGATCGATCCGCTCTTCAATCCCTTCGACGCCGAGCGGGTTCAAGGCGCACAGGTGACCTTCGAGCCCGGCGCCCGCACCGCCTGGCACACGCATCCGCTCGGCCAGACGCTGATCGTCGTCTCCGGCCTCGGTCGCGTGCAGCGCGAAGGTGGCCCGGTCGAGGAAATCCATCCGGGCGATGTCGTCTGGTTCGCTCCCGGCGAAAAGCACTGGCACGGCGCGTCGCCTCGGACCGCCATGACCCACATCGCCCTCCAGGAGGTCAAGGACGGCAAGGTCGTGGACTGGCTGGAACATGTCAGCGACGCCGACTACGGCGGCTGATCTTCTCCCCTCGGAAGGAACCAACATGCTTGCAACCGTTCTTCACAAACCGGGCGACATACGCTGCGAGGAAATCGCCGATCCGAAAATCATGCGGCCGACGGACGCCATCATCAAGCTGTCGGCAAGCTGCATCTGCGGCTCGGACCTGTGGCCCTATCGCGGGCTGCAGCCGGTCGCCGGGCCGATGCATATGGGCCACGAATATTGCGGCATCGTCGTCGAGGTCGGCGCAGAGGTGCGCACGGTCCGCCCCGGCCAGTTCGTCGTCGGGTCATTCTGCCTCTCGGACAATACCTGCCCGCATTGCCGCTTCGGCTTCCAGTCGTCTTGCGTGCAGCGCGAGTTCATGTCGGGCGCGCAGGCGCCTTACGCTCGCGTACCCTTGGCCGATGGCACACTGGTCGCCACCGCCGAGGTGCCGCCGGCCGACCTCATCCCTGACCTGCTGGCGGTGTCCGATGTGCTCGGCACCGGCTGGTATGCGGCCGACGCAGCCGAGGTCCGCGAAGGATCGACGGTGGTGGTGGTCGGCGACGGTGCGGTCGGCCTGATGGGCGTGCTTGCGGCCAAGGAGATGGGCGCCGAGCGCATCATCGCCATGAGCCGGCACGCCAGCCGCCAAAAGCTCGCCCGCGAGTTCGGCGCCACCGACATCGTCGCTGAGCGCGGCGAGGAAGGCGTGGCCCTCATCAAGGAACTCACCAAGGGCGTCGGCGCGGACTCCGTGCTGGAATGCGTCGGCACGGGAGAATCCTTCGACCAGGCGCTGGCCTGCTCCCGCCCCGGCGGCACCATCGGCTATGTCGGCGTGCCGCACGGCGTGAACTTCGACGGCCAAAAACTATTCTTCGGCCAGAAACGCATGCTGGGCGGCCCGGCGCCGGTGCGCCGCTTCCTGCCCGACCTGATGGACCGTGTGCTGCAAGGTCGGATCATGCCCGGCAAGGTCTTCGACCTCAAGCTGCCGTTGGCCGAGGTCGCTGAAGGCTATCGCGCCATGGACGAGCGTCGCGCCATCAAGGTCATGCTTTCGGTGTGAGCAAGATCGGCCGGACGGCCTGTGCGCACCCACAACTCAGAAAAGGAACAACGACATATGACTATGAGATTAAAGATTGCCGCCCTTGCGCTTGCCCTTTCGGTCGCCACGCCGGCTCTCTCGCAAGAATCCGCGATCATCGGCGCATGGCGCATGATTTCGCTCGAGGCCGGCTCCGAGGGAAACCTGAAGCCCGTGTCCTATTCCGGCCAGGTCATCTTCACCGAGGCCGGCACCCTCTCGGTGCAGGCGCAGAACCCCGACCCCAAGGCGCCGGACACGCCTTACACGGCGAATGGCTACGAAGCCTATTACGGGCCGGTCGCCATCAACGACCAGGACAAGACCTTCGTCATCACCATCGAGTCCTCCCTGGTCCGCAACCTTGTCGGGAAGAGCATGAAACGCAAATTCGAGGTCTCGGACAACAAACTCGTCCTCACGCCTGACAACCCGGCCGAAGGCTGGCGCGTAACCTACGAACGCTACTGATCCGAACAGTTGGGCTGCCGATTGACCAAAATGGCGCGGATGTCAGACCGAAATGGCGTCATGGCGGAACTGGTGCCGATCATGGCGGCTGTCTTCGCCGGCTTCCTGCTGATCGGCCTGGCGCTACCCGTCCTGCCGCTGCATCTTCACCAGCAGCTTGGCTTCGGCCCCTTCGCAGTGGGACTGGTGACGGGCAGCCAGTTCGTCGCCTCGATGCTGTCGCGCATCGGGGCTGGAAACTATGCCGATGGACGCGGCGGCAAGCGCGCCGTCGTCATCGGCCTCATTGCCGCTGCCCTTGCCGGGCTATTTTACCTCGGCTCGCTGGCATTGCTCGACCGGCCGGTAGCGTCCGCATCCGCGCTGTTCGCCGGACGGGCGGTACTGGGCGCGTCCGAGAGCTTCATCATCACCGGCGGCGTCGCCTGGGGCCTCTCCGTTGCGGGCGGACAGAACTCCGGAAAAGTCATAGCCTGGGTGGGCACGGCGATGTTTGCGGCGCTCGCGCTAGGAGCGCCGGTCGGATCTGCGCTCTATGCAGCGAGCGGTTTCACCGCGATCGCACTCGCGACGATCGTCCTGCCGCTGGCGACGCTGCTTGCCATCCTGCCGATGCGCGGCACCGGCGCCGTCGCGGGCAGCGCGCCGCAGTCATGGAGGAGCGTGGCGAAAGCGGTCTGGCTTCCTGGCGTCGGAGCTGCTTTCAGCAGCCTCGGCTATGGTGCTATTCTGGGCTTCGGCGCCCTGCTCTTCGCCGAGCGGGGCTGGCAGCCGGTCTGGCTTCCCTTCACGGCCTATGCCGCGTCGCTGATCGTGGCAAGGCTGTGCTTCGGCCACCTGCCCGACAGGCTTGGGGGCGCACGCGTCGCTGTGATCTTCGTCGCGGTCGAGGCGGCAGGGCTGATGCTGATCTGGCTTGCGACCGGGCCTGTCGTCGCCGCGATCGGAGCGGGCCTGACTGGCCTCGGCTACTCGCTGGTCTATCCCGGCCTCGGCGCCGAGGCCGTAGGCCGTCTTCCGTCGCGCAGCCGCGGCCTGGCCATGGGACTCTACACCGTCTTCCTCGACGTGGCGCTCGGCTTCGGCAGTCCGGCGCTCGGCTTGGTCGCCGCGTCGACCGGGCTGCAATTCGTCTTCTTGGCCGTCGCGGCGGCGACGCTTCCGGCGTTGGGCATCGCTCTGCTGCTGGGTCGCCGTAGCGCTCCAAGATAGACAGCTCGCCGGCGCCGTCCGCATGAGGTTCGCTCATAGTCTCTTTCCGGGCTGCCACCAACGCTGAAGCCCTCCCCCGCAAGGTGCAGCGAGCGGCCGGCCAAGCTCCCCGCCCAGACACACTCCAGAAACAAAATTCAACAGTTCGGAAAAACCGGCGAAAAGATCGGGTGGCATAAGCTTCCCCGTCGGGATTCCGGGCACTTCCTTTTTGGAAGCCCTCCACCAACAAAATCGCAGCGGCGGCGCAGTGCCTCCTCCAGCGGCGGCACGAACAGCCGGGCGATGCCCGGCGAGGACGAGAAAGTATGGACATGGACTACGATATCGCCGAACTGGACAGCGACGCGGCAACACCGATCGGCGGCCTGCCAGGCATCGATGCGCTGGCACGGATCGCTCGCGGCCCGACAAGGAACGGCCAGGTCCTGACGGGCGCCGACTTTGCCCGGCAGCCGGGTGAGCGGCTCGATACGGTGTTCGAGCAGCTCGCCGTAACGTTTGCCGCACTGCCGGCGGTGATCTCCGAAGGGCGCGTGTGGACCTATCAGGAGCTGAACAGCCGCGCCAACCAGTTCGCCCGCATGCTGATCAAGCACGGCGTGCGGCCGGGCCACCGGGTCGGGCTCATTCTCGACCGATCGGCGGAAACCTATGTCGCGTTGCTGGCGGTGATGAAGGCGGGGGCTGCCTTCGTGCCGCTGGCCACCGCGTTTCCGCAGGAGCGGATGGCGCTGATCATCGAAGACGCCGCCGTCAGCATGATCGTCACCATCGCCGCCTATGCGTCGCGCGCCGGTCAACTGCCCGTTCCGCATGTGCTGATCGACAGCGCCGCCGCCGAGATTTCCGCGCAGTCGCCCGCGCCGCTGAAGCCGCAGGCGGCCGACGACATTTGCTACATCCTCTATACCTCGGGCACCACTGGCAAGCCCAAGGGCGTGGTCATCACGCACCAGAGCTTCGTCAATTTCATACACGTCGCGGCCGCCTCCTACGGCTACCGGCCGGGCGACCGGGCGTATCAGGGCATGACCATTGCCTTCGACTTTTCCTCCGAAGAGATCTGGGTGCCGTTCGTCGCCGGCGCGACGGTGGTGCCGGCACCTGGCCAGATGCCGCTGGTGGGCGAGGAACTGGCGGATTTCCTGCGCCTCCATGACATCACCTGCATGGCCTGCAGCCCGACATTGTTGTCATCGATGACATCGGACGTTCCCAGCCTGCGCACGCTTTTGGTGGGCGGCGAGGCCTGCCCGCACAATCTGGTGGTGCGCTGGTCGAAGCCGGGCCGGCAGATCCTCAACACCTACGGGCCGACCGAGGCGACCGTCACCGCAACGATGGGGGCGCTGACGCCGGACCGTCCCGTCACAATCGGCGCGCCGTTGCCGACTTACTCGATCGTCATTCTCGACGCTTCGCTGCCGCAACTTGCCGAGCCCGGTGAACTGGGCGAGATCGGCATTGCCGGCATCGGGCTCGCCGTCGGTTATCTGAACCGGCCGGACCTGACCGACCAGAAATTCATCGCCGATTTCGTCGGCCTGCCGAACAACCCGTCGCAGCGCATCTACCGCACCGGCGATCTTGGCCGGATCAACGATAGCGGCGAGATCGAGTATGCCGGGCGCATCGACACGCAGGTGAAGATTCGCGGATATCGCATCGAACTCGGCGAGATCGAGGCGGTGCTGCTCGACCAGCCCGAGATCGCCCAGGCCGCCGTGACCACCTGGGAGATCGAGCCCGGCCGCGTCGAACTCGTTGCCTATTACGCGCTTAAAACCGGCGTAGCGGCGGTTTCCCGTGCGGATCTCGCCCAGACGATGAAGCGGCGGCTGCCCGACTACATGGTGCCCGCCTATCTGGAGGAACTGCCTGCCATCCCGATGACCGTCTCCAACAAGGTAGACCTGCGCCAGCTGCCGAAGCCGACGAGCATCCGGCTTTCGGCCGATCGCACGATGGTGCCGCCCGCCAATGAGGACGAGCGTTTCCTGGCGGAAGCGCTGGCCACGGTGCTGAAATTCGACGCGGTGTCGGTCGAGGATCACTTCTTCGACGATCTCGGCGCCAACTCCTTGCTGATGGCGCATTTCTGCGCGCGCGTGCGCACCAGGAAGGAATGGGCGACGACGTCGATGCGCGACATCTATCTCTATCCCACAGTGGCGCGCCTGGCGCTGCATCTGGGGGTAGCGGAGGAGATGACGACGGCAACCAACGAGCCGGTCCTCACCCGCCGGGCCTCGAATTTCGCCTACTGGACCTGCGGCGCGGCGCAGCTTTCGTTCTACGGCCTCTACAGCTACGTGGCGCTCTGGGCGATCAATGACGGCCTCAACTGGATGTATGACGCGCTCGACGATCCGCTGCAGCTCTATATCCGGTGCGTGGCGCTCTCGGCCGCCGTGTTCTTCGGCATGTCGGGCTTTGCAGTCCTGGCGAAATGGGTGCTCATCGGCCGCTGGAAGGCCGAGGCGTTTCCGATCTGGGGCGTGCGCTACTTCCGCTTCTGGGTGGTCAAGACGTTGATCCGCACCGCACCCGTCGTGCTGTTCCGCGGCAGCCCGCTCTACAGCCTCTATCTGCAGCTGCTCGGCACCAAACTCGGGAAAAACGCCGTCATCGAATCAAAGTCCGTGCCCGTCTGCACGGATCTTATTTCCATCGGCGCCAACACCATCCTGCGCAAGGAATCGATGATCCTCGGCTTCAGGGCCCAGTCCGGTTATATCCACACCGGGCCGCTGACCATCGGCCGCGATGCCTTCGTCGGCGTCGGCTCCACGCTCGACATCGACACCAGCATCGGCAACGGCGCCCAGCTCGGCCATTCGTCCTCGCTGCATCGCGGGCAAAGCATTCCGGACGGCGAGCACTGGCATGGATCGCCGGCAGTGCCGACCACGGCGGACTATTGCAAGGTGCGCAATGTCAATCCTTACCAGGTCCGGCGCTTCCTCTATGAAGCGCTGCAGCTGATCGGCCTGTTTGGCCTCGTCACCCCGCTGCCGCTCCTGTTCCACAGCTACTGGGAATATGTCGGCGACGACTATCAGGAGACGATCGGCCTTGTCGCAATCGGCACCACGGTCACGCTTTTCGGCTATATCGCGGCGGCTTTCCTGGCAGCGACGCTGGTGCCGCGCCTGACGAGCCTGATCTTGAAGCCGGGCCGCACCTACACGCTTTACGGTTTCCGCTACTGGCTGCAGACCGTCGCCGAATTCGCCAGCAATTCCCGCGTGCTCGGGCTCCTGGCCGGCGACAGCTCGGCGATCGTGCACTACATGCGCGCCATCGGCTGGAACCTCAACAGAGTGGTGCAGACCGGTTCCAATTTCGGCTCCAACCAGCAGCACGAAAATCCGCTTCTGTGCGAGATCGGCACCGAGACCATGGTCTCGGACGGGCTGTTCATGATCAACATGCACAAATCCGCCTCGGCCTTCAGGCTCGAGCCGACGCGCATCGGCGAACGCAACTATCTCGGCAACAACATCTATTATCCCCCGGACGGCCGCACCGGCGACAACGTGCTGCTCGGCACCAAGGTGATGATCCCCATCGACGGGCCGGTGCGCCAGAATGTCGGCCTTCTCGGTTCGCCCGCCTTTGAAATCCCGCGCATGGTGAACCGCGACAAGGAGCTTATCGCCGGCGTCGACGAGGCCGACCGGCGCCGGCGCATCCCGCACAAGAACCGCCACAACCTGGTGACCATTCTTCTGTTCCTGGCAACGCAATGGGTCATGCTGTTCGTCACGCTGGCGATCTGGGACCGGGCGCTGAACTACTATACGGAATGGGCGGAGGTCGCCCTGTTCGCCGCCGTGCTTTTGACCTCGGCGATCACCATTCCGTTCTACATTCTGGTCGAGCGGGCAAGCCTTGGCTTTGGCCGGCTGAAGCCGCAGATGACGACGATCTACGACGTCGCCTTCTGGCGCCACGAACGCCACTGGAAGCTGGCGGATTCGCCCATCGTGCGCCTGTTTGCCGGCACGCCGTTCCGGCCGATGATCCTGCGCCTGCTCGGCGTCAAGGTCGGCAAGCGGGTCTATGACGGCGGCAGCAATTTGACCGAGCGTTCGCTGGTCGAGATCGGCGACGACGTCACGCTCAACGAGGGCTGCGTCATTCAGGCCCATTCGCTGGAAGAAGGCGCGTTCAAGTCCGATTTCATCCGCATCGGCGATGGCTGCACGCTCGGGCCTTCCGCCTTTGTCCACTACGGCGTCGTGATGGGCAAAGGCTCGATGGTCGATGCGGACTCCTTCGTGATGAAGGGCGAAGAGCTGGAGCCCAACTCGATCTGGCGGGGCAACCCGGCCAAGCTGCATCGCTTCGTCACGCCGGTGCCGGAGGATAGCGTCAAGGCAACGGCTTGATGGGCGCAGACATCCGCCTCGTTTCGGTGACTGCGGCCAACCGGGCCCTAGTCGCGGCCCTGCAACTGGCCGCGGATCAGATGGATTTTGTCGCCAGCAATGCGGAGTCGCTGGACGAAGCCGAAACCGACGGGGACGCACGGCCGCGCGTCGTCATGGCAGGGGATCGCGTCGTCGGTTTCCTGATGTATGAGGCGCCAGAGGACGACGACGAGGCGCGGATCTACCGCTTCATGATCGATCGCGTTCATCAGGGCCAAGGCTTCGGCAAGGCCGCTTTGCGCGAAGTGCTGGATGAAATCATGGGGCTCGGCCACATCAGCCACGTTTCGATCTGCTACGAACCTGGGAATGAAGCGGCACGCCGCCTCTATCGCGCTGCCGGTTTCGTCGAAGAGGGACTGGACGAGGACGGGGAAATGATCGCCGAACTCGCTCTGCCGGGCGGCCAGCCATGACACGGTCGCTCGATGCCGGCGCCAGCCTGTCGGCGCATCTGCTGGCGGCGATGGCCGCCATGGCACCGGCCGGCGTTCGGATCGGATGCCGCACGATCCGCGAAGGCGATGAGAACCATTTGCTGCCGCAGGAAGCACGCTCCATCCCGTCACGCCTGCCGCTGATGCGGCGGGCGAGTGGCGCGGCGCGGTGGATCGCGCACGAGTTGCTGGCGGATATGGGCTTGAACGACGTCGCTATCCTCCGCGGCTCCTCCGGCGCACCGGTATGGCCTCATGGAGTAACGGGGTCGCTGGCTCACGACGACGAGATAGCCGTAGCGGCCATCGCGCCGCTCTCCCACGTCGCCTCGCTCGGCATCGATATCGAGCCCGCTTTGCCCCTGCCCGACGACATCTTCGCGCTGGTTGCAGTCCCCGCTGACCGGATCGACGCAACCGACCCGTATCTTGCCGGTCGCATCCTTTTTGCCGCCAAGGAAGCTGTCTACAAGGCCGCCTACCCGCTTGATGGCGAAGTGCTGGGCTATGAGGACATCACCGTCGATCTCGACGCAAGCGACGCTGTGACGAAGACGGGCCGCAGAGCGAGACTGGTTTACTGCGTTGCTCCGTGTGTGGTCGTTCTGGCGTTTGTCGATGGTGTCCGAAGCGCCCCCCTTTAAGCGCGATGGGCTAGCGCCCGACAGCAACGCCTGCTCAACAAAGCGCTTTTTTTCGCAGAGCGGTCGCAAAAGGCTCACACGGTTCGTCCTTTGACAGAAGAAGGAGAGCGCCATGAGAAACCTTATTATCACCGAGTTCATCAGCATCGATGGCATCGCCGAGGTCGAGAAGCTGCCCAGCGTGACCTGGAACGATGAGATGCAAAGGTTCAAGGAGGACGAGCTTGCCGACAGCGGGGCCATGCTTCTGGGGCGCACGACCTACGAGATTTTTGCCGGCTCTTGGCCCAAGGAAACCGGAGACTTCGCCGACCGGTTCAATGCGCTGCCGAAATATGTCGCGTCGTCAAGCCCGAAGGCACTCGACTGGAAACCGGCCGAGTTGCTGAAGGGTGTGTTGCCGGAAGCGGTTCGGGCGCTGAAGCAAGGCAGCGGCGGCAACATCTATGTGCATGGCAGCCTGAGCGTCGCGCGGGAATTGCTGCGCCATGGTCTGGTCGATCGCGTCAGGCTGCTGAGCTACCCTGGCTCCGTCGGGGAGGGCAAGAAGCTGTTCCCGCCCGATATGCCGGTGGCGTTGGAGCCGATCTCGACCGTACAGTTCAGCAATGGCGTGGTGGCGCTGGAATATGCGGCTGGGAGGGTGTGAGACGCTGGTGGGTAATCTCCCCTTGAGGGGAGATGTCGCCGAAGGCGACAGAGGCGGTCGGTCCGTCCTGACGCAACCTCCTATCGACCGTAGGAGGTCGAGCTTCACGCGAGACGACCCCCTCTGGTCCGCCGGCCATCTCCCCCTCGAGGGGGGAGATCGGCAGCTCACCCTGCTTTCTTCCCCCGCTTGCCCTTGGCATGCGCCTCGACCACTCTTTCCACCTCGCGCTTCAGTTCGTCCTTGACCTCCTGCGTCTCGGCCAGCAGCGTGTCGATCTTCATGAAATCGAGCACGCGGTATTTTGACACTGGCGGGCGGATCAGTATGTCGGGGGGGCGCTGGTTCAGCTTGTGGGCGATGATCGACTGCATCATCAATTGCGTGGCGCCGTACATCAGATCGACGGTGGTCGGGTGCTTGCGCTCGGCCTCGCTCGGCGCACCGACGACGTCGATCGCGATGATGATGTCGGCGGCGTCTTCGATGAGGTCGAACGGCACCGGATTGTAGATGCCGCCGTCGATCAGCACGCGGTCGTCGCGCGTCACCGGGCGGAACACGGCGGGAATGGCAGCCGAGGCGGCGAGCGCCGAATGCAGGTCGCCCTCGTCGAAGACGGCCAGCTTGTGACCGAAATAGTCCGTCGCCGTCACCTTGAGCGGGATCATCAGCTCGGCGAAGGTTTCCGGGATGGCTTCCGGCAGGAACGCCTTCAAGATGCGCTCTATGTTGAACTGGCTGACGCGGATGCCGCCCTGCATCGCCTCGGCGATGGTGCCGGGACGCGAGCGCCACATGCGCGCCGCCACCTCGGCGCGGCGGCCGAGGATCGAGCGGGCGTAGTCCTCGATGTCCTTTCCGCTCATGCCCGAGGCCATGCCGGCGCCCATGATGGCGCCGATCGAGGAGCCGGCGATGGCCACGGGCTTGATGCCGAGCTCGTCCAGCGCCTCGACGATGTGGATATGGGCGAGGCCGCGCGCGCCGCCGCCGCCAAAGGCGATACCGAAAGTCGGACCTGTCATTTGGCCTCCAGCTTCGGCCCGATGCTCATGATCGCGGGCGCCGGCGTCAGCAGCTTCTTCGCCGCTGCCTTGACCTGATCGAGCGTCACGCCGTTGATGAGCGCCGCGCGGCGCTGCACGTAGTCGATGCCGAGATTGTCGAGCTGCAATTCCACCAGGGTCGCGGCAATGGCGCTGGAAGAATCCAGATTGCTGATAGCATAGGAGCCGACCATGTATTTCTTGGTCGCGTCCAGCTCGGCCTCGGTCGGCCCCTCCTGCGCCATCTTCTTGACCACCTCCTTGACGATGGCGAGCGTCTCGGCGGCGCGGTCGGAACGCGTCGCCGTGGTGATGATCAGCGCATTGGAATGCTGGTGGTCGACCAGGTTGGAATCGACGGAGTAGGCCAAGCCGCGCTTTTCCCGCACCTCGTCATAGAGGCGCGAGGTGAAGGTGCCGCCGCCGAGAATCTGGTTCATCAGCACCGCGGGGAAGAAATCCGGCGCATCGCGCTTCACACCGGGGTAGGCAAACTGCAGCGAGGTCTGCGGCAGGTCGTAGTCGACCTCGAGCTGCTGGCCGAGCTTCAGCTCGGTATCGGCAACCGGTAGCAGCACCTGCTTTTCCGGCAGATCGCCGAAGACCTCATCGAGCTTCCGTTTCAGCGTCGCGGCATCTATGTCGCCGACCACCGCAACATGCAGGCCGCTGCGGGCGAAATTGGCCTTGTGGAAGGCAGCCAGATCCGCTGCCGTGATGGTGGCGATGCTGTCCTTGGTGCCCTGGTCGGGCCTGGAATACGGATGGTCGCCATAGATGGCGCGCAGCCATTTGGTTTGCGCGACGGTGTTGGGGTCACGCTCATTGGCGATGATGCCGGACAGGATCTGGGCGCGGATACGGTCGATCGGCGCCTGGTCGAAGCGCGGGCTGGTGACCGCCAGCCTGAGCAGGTCGAAGGCCGCATCCTTCTGCTCGGCCAGCATCCGCATCGCGCCATAGGTGCCGTCGCGCGCCGCTTCGAAGCCCATTTCGGCGCCGGCATCGTCAAGCTTGATCTGGAAGGCCTCGCTGTCGAGGTCGCCGGCGCCCTCGTCGAATAGGCCGGTCATCAGATTGACCAGCCCTTCCCGCCCCGCCGGATCCTGCGTCGAGCCGCCATCGAAGACGAAGCGGATGGCGACGATCGGAATGGAGTGGTCCTCGACCAGCCAGGCGTTGACGCCTTTCGATGAGGTCACCGGCTGAATGTCCATCGCGTGCGCGGCAAGCGCCGGCAGGATGAGGAAGAAGATGCCGAGGAACAGTGTGGCGAAGACGTGGAGAACCGCGATGCGCCTATGAGTAATCGCATCAGGCCATTGATCACCAAGGTCAGCTCCGCCCCTCATCGCGCTGCCGGGCACTTCTCCCCGTATAGTGACGGGGAGAAGGGGTCTCGCCGCGACGCTGGCGCTCTTCTTACGACGCTGATGGTTGGCGAAATCGACGATGACAGCGCCCCTCTCCCCGTCACTATAGGGGGAGAGGATGCCGGCAGGCAGGTGAGGGGCAGCGCTAACGCTCAATCTCGTCATCATCAATTCCCCGCCTGTTGCTGCGGCAAGAGATAGCCGGTCGTCGTACGGTCGAGCAGCAGATAGCGTGCGGCGACCGCCTTGATCTCATCGGCGGTGACCTTGCGAATGCGGTCCGGCCATTCCTCGATATCCCTGACGTTGCCGCCGGTGGCGAGCTCGGCGCCGTAGAGATTGGCCATCTCGTCCTGCTTGTCGCGGGCGAAGATCATGGCCCTGATATAGCGGGCCTTGGCCTTCTCCAGCTCGTCCGCGGTGACGCCGTCCTTGACGATGCGGGCGATCTCGGCGTCGACGGCCGCCTCGACGTCGCTCAGCTTGGCGTCGCCGCGCGGCGCGCCATAGACGGTGAAATTGGTGGCGTCGAGCATCGTACCCTGGAAGAAGGCGCCGGTCGCCGATGCGATGCCTTGCTTGACCACGAGTTGCTGGTAGAGCCTGCTGCGGCTGCCGCCGCCAAGGATCTCTCCCAGCAGGTCGAGCGCCTCGGCCTCGCCGGGTTTTGCCGTGTGGTAGGACGGAACCACCCATTGCGTCGAAAAGCTCGGCACCGAAACGCGCCCATCGGTGAGCGTCACCGTGCGCTTGGTGTTCTGCTCCGGCTCGACCGGGCGGATGCGCGGGGGCAGGTCGGGACCGCGCGCGACCTTGCCATAGGTTTTTTCGGCCAGCGCCTTCACGACCTCCGGCTCGACATCGCCGGCCACGATCAGCACCGCATTATTGGGGCGGTAGTATTTGTCATAGAAGGCAACCGCATCGGTGCGGTTCAACTGCTCCATCTCCTGCATCCAGCCGATCACCGGAATGCGGTAGGGCTGGTTCTGCCAGAGCGTCGCGTCGACCTCTTCGTCGAGCACCGCCTGCGGATTGCTGTCGATGCGCGAGCGGCGCTCTTCCAGGATCACGTCGCGCTCGGTCTTGATGACCTCGTCGGTCAAGATGAGGTTGCGCATGCGATCGGCCTCGAAGCTCATCATCTCACCAAGTGCCGAGGGCGCCACCGTCTCGTGGAAGGCAGTGTAGTCATATGAGGTGAAGGCGTTGTTGGAGCCGCCGATGGCCGATATGGCGCGGTCGAACTCGCCCGCGGCGTGGTTGGTCGTGGCCTTGAACATCAGGTGTTCGAAGAAGTGCGCTATGCCGGACTTGCCTGGGGGCTCGTCGGCGCTGCCGATCTTGTACCACACCATATGGGTGACGATGGGGGCGCGATGATCGGGAATGACCACCACCTCCATGCCATTGTCGAGCAGGAAGTTGGCCACCTTGCCATCATCCGCGGCCAGGGCGGGGCCGGCCATGGTCAGCGCGGTGGCGAGCAAGGCTCTCCGCAGCCATTCAGTATGAAATGTCATTGATGGCTCCGGTTGTTATCGCGCGACGATAGGCAAGGTTAGCCGGGGAGGCAAAGTGAATTGTGCGTCATTTTGAAGGCGCCGATCGCCCCACCCTTACGCAAGCTCGACGAACCGGATCACCGTCTCGCCGTAGTTTCGTTCATCAAGCACCGAGAATTCCGGCCCAATCTCGAAGGGCGCCGAGGCGGCTTCCTCGACCACGCACAGCGCGCCTGGCAGCAGCCAGCCGCCATCCCTGGCCGAGCGCAGGGCGCGCTCGCCAAGGCCCTTGCCATAGGGCGGATCGGCGAAGACCAGGCCGAATGCCGCAAGCGTACCGGCCTCACCCAGGGCGGTCGCGTCGCGGCGGAAGATCTTGGTGCGGCCGGTAAGGCCAAAAGCTTCGACATTGGTGCGGATCAGGCCGCGCCCTTCGGCCGATTCTTCGATAAAGACGCCATAGGAAGCGCCGCGCGACAGCGCTTCGAGGCCGAGAGCGCCGGTGCCGGCGAAAAGGTCGAGCACACGCGCGCCGTCGAGCTTGTCGGCAAAGCGGTGCGCCAACACGTTGAAGACGGCCTCGCGGGCGCGGTCGGTCGTCGGGCGGATGGCATGGTCGCGCGGCGTCGCCAGCGGACGCCCGCGAAATTGGCCGCCGACGATTCTCATTTATGCCCGGGTCTCATTTAAGGCCGGATCTCATTTAAGTCCCGGCATCATCTGGTCCTCGGGCCCTTGGGACCGTTGCGTGGCCGCTCGCCGCCCCGACCGCCATCCGGACGCTCGCCACCCGGCTTGCCGAACGGCTTGGCTCCGCCCGGCTTGCCATAGGACGGCTTGCCATAGGACGGCTTGAACGACGCCTTGCGCGCCTTGGCCTCGGCCGCCTTGGCGGCATCGGCTTCCGCCCTGCCCTTGCCGATCGGACGCGCGCCCGGCGCCATCCAGACATTAGCCTTGCGCTGGCCCGGCGGATCGATCGGCCGCTGCTCGCGCTCGGGCTTCTTGCCGCCGCGCGGTTTGTCACCAAAGGCGCCGCGCGGCTTGTCGCCGAAGCCCCCACGGGGCTTGTCGCCAAAATCGCCGCGCGGCTTTTCGCGAAACTCGCTGCGCGGCTTGTCCGAAAACTCGCTGCGCTCGGGTCTCGGGCCGCGTTCGCCAAAGCTCTTTTCCGGCCTCGCGCCCCTTTCGGGACTGGTCGACAGCTTGCCGAGCGCTTCGTCGCGGCTGCCTTCGCGGCGCTTGCGGTTCTTGATCAGACCGCCCTCGCCGATCGGCCGATGGTCGCCCTCGCGGGTGACTTTCGGCCGTTCCGGCTCCGCGTCACGCTCTCGCCGCACCGGCTGGTTGGAAAACGGCTTGATGATCTCGGCGTCGAAATTGGCGCCGGATTCCTCGACCAGCCGCTCGCCGAGCTGGTCGCGCAAGACGCGGCCCTTGATCTCCAGCACATGGCCTTCGGCGAGATCGTCGAGCTGGAACGGTCCGTAGGAGATACGGATCAGCCGCGTCACGTCGAGGCCGAGCGATCCAAGGATGTTCTTCACTTCGCGGTTCTTGCCTTCGCGCAGGCCGATCGTCAGCCAGGCGTTGGTGCCTTGTTCACGATCGAGCGTCGCCTCGATGGCGCCGTAGAAGACGCCGTCGACGGCAATGCCTTCACGCAGGCCTGCGAGCATGCTTTCCTCGACCTTGCCATGAACGCGCACGCGGTAACGGCGCAGCCAGCCAGTGGCAGGCAGTTCGAGCACGCGCGACAGACCGCCATCGTTGGTGAGCAGCAGCAGGCCTTCGGTGTTGATGTCGAGGCGGCCGATGGTCATCAGCCGTGGCAATTCGGCCGGCAGCACGTCGAACACGGTCTTGCGGCCCTCGGGGTCGCGGTTGGTGGTAACGACGCCGGCAGGCTTGTGAAACAGGAACAGGCGGGTGCGCTCGATCGGCGGGATCTCCATGCCGTCGAGATGGATGATGTCGCCCGGCATGACGTTGAAGGCCGGCGAGGTCAAAGCCCGGTTGTTGACCTTGACACGGCCCGCCGCGATCAGGTCTTCGGCGTCGCGGCGCGACGCCAGGCCGGCGCGGGCCAACCGCTTGGCGATACGCTCGCCGGCTTCTTCCGCATCTGCCGGACGCGGGCGCGGCTTGAAGGCGCCGCCAGATGCTTGCGGCCGGTCACCACCGAAATCGCGCTTGGGGCGATCGCTGAAGTCACGCTTGGGACGATCTCCGGCGTCGCGCTGCGGGCGATCGCCAAAATCGCGCTTTGGCCGGTCAAAACGCTTTTCGCCCTCGGCGGAAGCAGGCCGATCGCCACGCGGTGCGTAGGGCTTGCGAGGCCCTTCACGCTTTTCGAAAGGCTTGCCTTCGGGACGCGGCCCCTTGCTGAACGGCCGATCGCCGCCCTTGAAATCGCGCTTTGGCCGCTCGCCATCGGCCGCAACCGGCCGATCGCCGCGCGGTGCATAAGGCTTGCGCGGCCCCTCGCGCTTTTCATACGGCTTGCGTTCACCCTCGGCCGCCATAGGGCGATCCCCACGCGGCGCATAGGGTTTGCGCGGCCCTTCGCGCTTTTCATACGGCTTGCGCTCGCCTTCGGCTGCCATCGGCCGGTCACCGCGTGGTGCATATGGCTTGCGCGGTCCCTCGCGCTTTTCGAAGGGCTTGCCTTCGGAACGCGGACCTTTGCTGAATGGCCGGTCGCCACTTTTGAAATCGCGCTTGGGCCGCTCGCCCTCAGCCGCTGCGGGCCGGGCGCCTCGCGGTGAATAGGGTTTCTTGGCCCCGAAGGAGGGTTTGCCGCTTTTGCCGGCGGCGCCATCGCGGCGCGGCCCCGCGGCTCCAGGGCCGCTTTTGCCCGGGCCTTTGTGGCGCGGAGATTTCTTGTCGTTGTCGTCCATGTGGCCTTTGCCTTGTTGCGCTGCTACAGCGTGGCGCATCCTTTCGGACGCGCAAAGGACGCTATAGCACTTTGATTTGGCGCATGATCATTTCCGAAAATCTGTTCCGATATTCGGGTTGACGCGCTCCATAACAGGATCACCGCCAAGTGGCGAGGAGATAATCGGAATGGAAACCGCGTGAAGCGGCCGGATTTCATGGCGCTGGCGCTGAAAGAGGCGCAAGCCGCCGCCTTGCGTGGAGAAGTTCCAGTTGGCGCCGTCATCGCCAGCGGCGACACGGTGGTGGCATCCGCCGGTAACCGCACCCGCGAACTTGCCGATCCGACGGCGCATGCCGAAATGCTGGCCATCCGCGCGGCCTGCCAAACGCTCTCCAGGGAGCGGCTGACCGGCCACGACCTCTATGTGACGCTGGAACCCTGCGCCATGTGCGCAGGCGCCATTTCCTTCGCCAGGCTGCGCCGGCTCTATTTCGGCGCGGCCGACGAGAAGGGCGGCGCGGTGGTCAACGGCGTGCGCTTCTTCGCCTCGCCGACCTGCCACCATACGCCCGACATCTATCCGGGCATGGCCGAGGCCGACGCGGCGCTGCTGCTCAGGGAATTCTTTCGGGAAAGACGCGAAACGTAGAGCCTTCAGCTACCGAAGGCGACGGTTCCTACCAGGAGGGCAGCCAGTCGAAGAGCCCGCCGCTCTTGCCCTTGGCGGCCGCTTCCTTCTTGAGGCGGCGTTCCTTCTTGTATTCATCCTCGCCGAGTTCGCCCTGCGGCGCCGTGTCGGAGGCAGCTCGATAGGCCAGAGGCGGCTCGCTCAGATATCTGCGAGTGTTGGGGTCGCCCTGCTTTTGCTCTGCGGTGCGGCGCTGGATCTCGGCGGCGCGGCCCTTGTCTGAATCCTTCGGCGACCAGGCCGGCGGGTGGCTGGAGCCCGAATCCGCCAGCGCCTTCTTCACGGAAGCCGGATCGGTCTGCACGTCATCGACGATCCCCGACTGATAGGACGGGTCGTCCTGGTGGGCAGTGGCGTCGGCACGCAGGCGGGCGCGGCGCTGCTCGGGCGATTCGGGCCAATCGGTGCTCGCCGTCTCGATGCTTTCCTGCGGCGGCGGCAGCACTTCCTTCTGCCCCGGCGCCGGCTTTACCAGCTCCGGACGCGGCCTGTAGTCGATCTGTTCCTTGTGCTTGGGCGTGATCGCGAAGGCGCCGGAAAGGTCTCCGGCAAGCTGCTCGCCAGCCGTCTTGTCGGTGCCGTAGGTAGGCGAGCCCATGCAACCGGACAGAGCGAGGCCGGACGCGACAAGCGGCGCCAGCAGCGCAACGCGCACGGAAGTTCTGTCGATCATGCCAAAAAGTCCCACTCTAGACAGCCTCTCGATCGTCACCGGCCAAAGGCCCGGTCCCCATCGTCCACGCTCTTGCGACGGAATTCCGGCGACAATTTGTCTTCCGGAGTTTCGCGTGTTTATCTCAACCACTCGTTAAGGGCAACGCGCGGGCGGTTTTCGCCCACGCGGCGTGGCATTTGTGCACCGGCTTATGAGCAGTCACAAACGTCCCAGAGCCTTGAGTTCATGCAGGACGGCGGCATCGCGGGCAGACACGTCGGGGAATTCCACGTCCTGCCCGACATCGGCGGTATAGCGCCACGAACGCGCGCATTTGACCAAGCCGCGGTCCTCGGCTTTTTCGACCACCACCGCGACACCCTTGACGTCGTCGAGCGCAAAGGCGCCTTCCGGCGCCTTGCCATGGGCGATGACGAGATCGCTGGTGATCGCCATTTCGGCCATGTCGACATCGGCGATCGCGGCTTCAAGCGCGGCATCGTCGAGGGTCACGACCGGCACGGCTTCCAGCGAGGCACCGATGACCTTCTGAGCGCGTGCGATCTCGAGCGCGCCGGTGACGACACGGCGAACCTGCCGCACCTTGCGCCATTTTTCCGCCAGCGCCTCGTTCTTCCAGTCGGCCGGAATCTCGGGGAACTGGTCGAGATGCAGCGAGACAGCATCCGGATGACGGTCGAGCCAGGCTTCTTCCGTAGTGAAGGGCAGCATCGGGGCCAGCCATTTCACCAGGCAGTCGAAGAGGTGGCGCACCACTTGCACCGAGCCCTTGCGCTTCACGCTGGCGGGCCCCTCGCAATAGAGCGCGTCCTTCCTGATGTCGAAATAGAAGGCCGACAGCTCGACCACCATAAAGTCCAGCAAAGTGCGGGTGATGCGTTTGAACTCGAACGCGTCGTAGCCCGAGCGCACGACCTCATCGAGCTCGGCCAGCCGATGCAGCATCAGCCGCTCCAGCTCCGGCATCTTTTCGAGCGGCACTTCCTCGCCATCGTCATGGGCGAGCGTGCCCAGCATCCAGCGGATGGTGTTCCTGAGCTTGCGATAGGCATCGATGTTGGTCTGCAGCACGTTCTTGCCGAGACGCTGGTCTTCCCAATAGTCGGTCGTCACCACCCATAGCCGCAGAATGTCGGCGCCGGACTGCTTGATGACGTCCTGCGGCACGACGGTGTTGCCGAGCGATTTCGACATCTTGCGCCCCTCCTCATCCATGGTGAAGCCATGGGTGACGACGGTGTCGTAAGGTGCCCTGCCCCTGGTGCCGCAGCTTTCGAGCAGCGAGGAGTGGAACCAGCCGCGATGCTGGTCGGAGCCTTCGAGATAGACGTCGGCCGGCCATTTCAGGTCCGGACGGTCTTCCAGCGTGAAGACATGCGTCGAGCCCGAATCGAACCAGACGTCGAGGATGTCCATCACCTGCTTCCATTTAGAGGCATCGTGATTGCCGAGGAAACGCTCCTTGGCGCCGGCAGCGAACCAGGCGTCGGCGCCTTCCTTCTCGAATGCGTCCATGATGCGCTGGTTGACGGATTCGTCCTTCAGCACATTGCCGTCCTCGTCGGCAAAGACGGCGATCGGCACGCCCCAGGCGCGCTGGCGCGACAAGACCCAATCCGGGCGCTCCTCGATCATGGCGCGGATGCGGTTCTGGCCGGCCGCCGGCACGAAGCGTGTGTCGTCGATCGCCTTCAGCGCACGGCTGCGCAGCGTCGTGCCGTCGCCGAGGTCCTTGTCCATATAGACGAACCATTGCGGCGTGTTGCGGAAGATGATCGGCTTCTTCGACCGCCACGAGTGCGGATAGCTGTGCTTCAGCCGGCCGCGCGCGAACAGCGCGTTGCGCTTGATCAGTTCGTCGATGACCGCCTGGTTGGCATTGCCCTTCTTGCCGTTGTCGTCGATGACGCGCGCCGCCCCGCCTTCGCGATCCGGGCCAAAACCCGGCGCGTCCCTGGTGAAGAAGCCGGCATCATCTACAGTGAAGGGGATGGCAGGGTCGATGCCACGTGCGCGCAAATCCGATGCCGCATCCATCCAGGCATCAAAGTCCTCGCGGCCATGGCCGGGCGCGGTGTGGACGAAGCCGGTGCCGGCGTCGTCGGTGACATGCTCGCCGGCCAGCATCGGCACGGCGAATTCGTAGCCGCCGCCGAGACCTTTGAAGGGATGTGAAAGTGTAAGGCTTCCAAGCTCTTCGACCGAAACGCTGCGAAGCCGATTCAAGGTGACCTTGGCCTTGGCCGAGGAGTCTTCGGCAAGCGCATCTGCAAAGATCAGCTTTTCACCGGGCTGTGGACCGAACGAATTTTCGGCTGCGGTAACTTCATAAAGGCCGTAGCCGATCCGTGACGAATAATTGACGGCACGGTTGCCGGGGATCGTCCACGGGGTTGTCGTCCAGATGACGACGTGGGCGTTGTCCAAAAGTGCAACGCTTTCCGGAACGCGCATGGACGGTGCAGCGTCTGATACAAAGTGCTCAACGCTCCAAAATCCTGACACAACTGGAAACTTCACCCAGATCGTGTCGCTCTCATAATCATGGTATTCGATCTCGGCCTCGGCCAGTGCGGTGCGCTCGACGACGCTCCACATTACCGGCTTGGAGCCGCGATAGAGCTGGCCCGACATGGCGAACTTCAACAACTCCCCGGCGATGCGCGACTCCGAGTGGAAAGCCATCGTCGTATAGGGGTTCTTGAAGTCGCCGACGACGCCGAGCCGCTGGAACTCGCCACCCTGCACCGTGATCCAGTTCGCGGCGAAGTCGCGGCATTCCTTGCGAAACTCGTTGACCGGCACCTCGTCCTTGTTCTTGCCCTTGGCGCGGTACTGTTCCTCGATCTTCCATTCGATCGGCAGGCCGTGGCAGTCCCAGCCGGGCACGTAATTGGAGTCATAGCCGCGCATCTGGAACGAGCGGGTGATGACGTCCTTAAGGATCTTGTTCAGCGCGTGGCCGATATGGATGTTGCCGTTGGCGTAGGGCGGGCCGTCATGCAGCACGTATTTTTCGCGGCCGGCGGCCGCCTCGCGCAGCTTGGCGTAAAGGTCCATATCCTGCCAGCGCTTGACCAGCAGCGGCTCTTTTTCAGGCAAGCCGGCGCGCATCGGGAAATCCGTCTGCGGCAGGTAAAGCGTCTTGGAATAGTCGATCGTTTCAACAGTGTCGGTCATTGGTCTGCCATGTGCATTGCCCGGCGGGCGTAAAAGCTCGGGCGTGAACTATCATGATTTGGAAAAAGCGCGAGGGCGCGCGCAAAACTCCCGGCGGCTCCGGCGGCGCTCAGGCCGCCCGGAACACCGGGCCTGTAATTCGTATCGTCAGCGCGCGAAGGCGCGAAAAGCTCGTCATTGCCGGGCTTTTAGCCGAGAAAGCCGCAGGAATAAAGCGTCTCTTGTTCGATTCACTTACATCGCGAAGTCGAAGCGATAGGTGGTCGAGACGCCGACCGTGAACTGGTTACGGTCGCCGCGCTCCTTGACCAGGCTGGAATCGGCGGCCGGGCCCGTCAGGCGCGCATATTCGCCGAACAGGCTGGCGGTCATCGGATCGGTCACCTTCCAGGTGATGGCGCCACCAAGGCCGGTCGATTTCAGGCCGCCGCCAGGATGGTATTCGCTCAGGCCCGAGGCCGCAGCCTCCTTGGCGTTGACACCATAATAAGAGTCGAAATAGCCCGACGAGGCAAAGGACACGCGTGGTCCGCCCGAAATTCTGACAGTCGGCGTCACGTCGTAGAAAGCATCGGCGGCGATGTCGGCGACAAAGCCATCATGGGCACGAATGCCATGGCGCAGTTCGGCGCGGGCGCGCAGCCAGTCCGTCGGATAGATTTCGAAGAAGCCGCCGACCTCACCGCCCCAGCGCACCGGGTCGAGGCCCTTGAGCTCATCCTTGCTGTCGCGGGAAAACAGGAATTTTCCGGTCAGGCCGGCGCGGACGCCGCCATCGTCGACCAGCGCCAGCGAGATGTTGTCGTTGCGCGAGCTAAAGCGTGCGGCCGGGCCGGCCTTGCCCAGCGAGATGATCGGCGATGCGCTGAGCAGATAGCTGTTGGAGCCCTCGAATTTCGGCGCGACCATGCCGGTGGCGCCAAGCGTCAGGTACCAGTCGCCGGACATCCAGCCGAAGGCACCCTCGCCCGCATTGGCGGTGGACACAGTGAGCAGCGCCGAGGCGAGAAACAGCGGAATCGTCCAGACAATACGCATCATCACCCCATACGCGAAACAAAACGGAGAGAACACCCGGCAGCCAAAGCCATGGCGCCGGTTCGGTAAAATTTGACTTAAAATCTACAGCAGTGGCGGCAACTGCGACCCTGTTTTTTGCGCTGTGGCCCATTTGAACAGGGCGCCGCCGGGCCTGTGGCGAGTTGACAGAAATAGCGAGGTTGCCTAAATTCGCGTTAGTGCAGACTAACATGAACAGATGGACAGCGCTTGGCGACCCGACCAGGCGGACGATCTTCGAACTGCTGGTCGAACAACCCTGTTCGGTCGGGGAATTGGCTCGTGCGCTTCCTGTCACCCGGCCGGCGGTCTCGCAGCACCTGAAGGTGCTCAAGGACGCCGGCCTCGTGGCCAACACACGGCTAGGCAAGCAACGCATCTACCGGGTCGAACCGGAAGGCTTGGCCAGCCTGCGCGCCGAACTCGACCGGTTCTGGAGCAAGACCTTGGCGGCCTACAAAGTGGTCGTCGAACAGCCCTTGAAGGAGCAGGAATGAGCACGCATCAACCGCCCGTGAGGCACTCCATCCTTGTCGAGGCTACGATCGCACATGCCTTCAAGGTCTTCACCGAGGACTTCGGCAGTTTCAAACCCAAAGAGCATAACCTGCTTGCGGTGCCGATCGCGGAGACGATCTTCGAACCCCGCGTTGGCGGTCACGTCTACGACCGCGGTGTGGATGGCAGCGAGTGCCGCTGGGCACGGGTGCTGGCCTACGAGCCGCCGAACCGACTGCTTCTGAGTTGGGATATCAGCCCTCAATGGCAGATCGAGACCAATCCGGACAGGACCAGCGAGTGGGAAGTCCGGTTTACGGCGGAGACGAATAGCCGGACCTGCGTCGAGATCGAGCATCGCAATCTCGAACGTCATGGCGAAGGCTGGGAAGGCGTGCGCTTTGGGATTGACGGTGATCAAGGCTGGCCGCTGTATCTCAGGCGATTCCAAGATCTTTTTGCCAGCAAGGTGACCTGAAGGAGCACAATTATGGAACCCTATTGGCTAAGCATCCTCGGTGTACTGATCCTCTGTCTTTTGTCAGTCGCGCTGGCGGTTTACTCGGGTTCGTCCAAGGGATTTGCCGGAGCGCTTTCCGGTCCGGTGATCCCGGCCGACGACGCCAATCTCCTCTACAGGATCGACCGCATGCATATGAACTCGGTCGAGGCGCTGGCGCCTTTTGTCGTCCCGGCGGTGCTGGCCATGATGGTTGGCGTTGGGTCGGCCACGTTGGCGACCATTGTCTGGGTTCATGTGGCGATACGCCTGCTTCACCTGGGGGTTTACCTACGCGGCGGCAATGCCGCCAAGGGTGGCAGTGTCAGAACGATCGTCTACGTCTCTGGAGCGATCGTCACGCTTGTCCTCGTCCTTGTGACTGGGTGGGCTGCCATAAATTGACACGTACGCGCGAACCTCAAGCCACCGACGCTTTGTTTGTTTGCTAGCCGTCGCCATCGGCTGGACGTCCGCTACAGCCGGGGCTAACCTCCCGGCAAGGTGCCAGGCGATTTCGAGGAGATGCAGCCATGACCCTGCACGGTGATACCCTGAAAGATGCGATCGGCCGGACACGGGACAAATGGGGGTGGTTCGTCGCGCTCGGCGTGCTGCTGCTCATCTTCGGCGGCATTGCCTTCGGCAATCTGTTCATCGCCACCGTCGCCTCGGTCTATGTCGTGGGCTGGCTGATGCTGATGGCCGGCATCATCGAGATCGTGCATGCCTTCGGCGTGAAGACCTGGAGTCGCTTCTTCTATTGGCTGCTCAGCGGCCTACTTTATGCCGTTGCCGGTTTCTTTGCCTTCGACAATCCGCTGCTGGCCTCGACGGTGCTGACCTTGCTGCTGGCGGTGGCGCTGGTCGCTTCAGGCGCGCTCAGGGCCTGGGTCGGCTATAGCCACCGACCGGAAAAGGGCTGGGGCTGGGTCGTCGCGGCGGGCCTGATCAGCGTGCTGGCGGGGCTGACCATCGCCATGGGCTGGCCGGTCAACAGCCTGTGGGTGCTCGGCCTGTTCCTGGCCATCGACCTGATCTTCCAGGGCTGGAGCTTCATCGCTCTCGGACTGGCGTTGAAGAAGTAGGGGCTTGAAGAGGTAAGCGGCCGGAAGGCTCAAAAAGCGATGGCGCCGTCCAGATCCGAAAGCGGCCTGACGCCGGCCAGCAGCGCGCGCGCCTCCGCCTCGTCGCGCTTCATTTGTGCCACCAGCCCATCGAGCCCATCGAACTTCACCTCGGGGCGCAAAAAGCCGAAGAACGATACGTCGCAGATCTCACCATAGAGATCGCCGGCAAAGTCGAAGACGAAGGTTTCGAGCAGCGGCGCGCCATTGTCGTCGACAGTCGGGCGACGCCCGAAGCTGGCGACACCATCATAGAGCGTGCCGTCGGCGCGGCGAAAGCGGACGGCATAAATCCCTTCCTTCAGAGTCGTTTCCGGCGAAAGCCTCATGTTGGCTGTCGGGAAGCCGAGCGTGCGGCCGAGCTGCTGGCCGCCGATCACTTCGCTTTCGACGGTGAAGCGGTAGCCGAGCAGGCCTGCGGCCTCGGCGACCTCTCCCTCGCAGAGCAGCTCGCGGATACGGCTCGACGACACGACCTCGGCGCCCTCGTCGCGAAAGGCGTCGACCAGGGTGACGCCGAAACCATGGCGCTCGCCTGCCGCCATCAGAAACGCAGGACCGCCCTGCCGGTCCTTGCCGAAGTGGAAATCGAAGCCGGTCACGGCATGGGTGATGCCGAGGTTCGACTCCAGTACATCGGTCACGAAAGCCTCGGCCGACAGGCCGGCAAAGGCGCGCGTGAACGGCTGTTCGACGAGTGCGGCAAAGCCCAGATGCGACAACAGCCGCGCCTTCATCGGCGGCGGCGTCAACACGAACAGCGGCATATCCGGCCTGAACACCTTGCGCGGATGCGGGTCGAAGGTCAGCACTAGCGCCGGCACGCCGCGCCGCCCGGCTTCGGCAAGCGCGCGATCGAGCACCGCCTGGTGGCCGCGATGGACGCCGTCGAAATTGCCGATCGCCACCACGCCGCCGCGCAAATGCGGCGGCAGCGGCGCGGTTGCTGAAATGTGTTCGAAAGCTGCGCTCATGCAGCAACCCTACCGCAGTCTCGGAATGACGGCGACCGGCCGGTAGCCGTGCTTTTGCAGAAAGGCTGCAAGCCTGGCGGGGTCCGGCTGCATGGGATCGCCATAGTCGCGCGCGTGAATGCCGCCCGAGACGTAAAGCACGTCGATGCCGTTGTCGGCGGCGCCCTTGACGTCGGTCATCATGCCGTCGCCGATGGCCAGCACCTCGGTGCGCGCGACGTCTCGGCCGAGAAGCACGGCGACCTCCCGCAGCGCTACGTCATAGACCGGCGCATAGGGTTTTCCGGCGATCAGCGTGCGGCCGCCAAGCTGGGCATAGTCGCGCGCCAAGGCGCCGGCGCACCAGATCATGCGCTCGCCGCGTTCGACCACGATGTCGGGATTGGCGCAGATGAAAGGCAGGTTCCTGGCGCGCAGCCGGCGCAGCATATCGGCGTAGTCCTCAGGCGTTTCCACCTCGTCATCGAACAGCCCGGTGCAGACCACGCCGGAAGCCTCGAACTCCTCGACGAGCTCGACGTCGAGACCGTCATAGAGGGTGAAATCGCGGTCGGCGCCGATATGGAAGATTTTTCGTGGACCTTCGGCGATAAGGTCGCGGGTCACATCGCCTGAGGTGACGACGCGATCGTAGGCGGCGGCGGGAACGCCGATCGCATTCATCTGCGCCACCACATCGGCATTGCGGCGCGGCGAGTTGGTGATCAGGACGACCGGGACCTTCGCCGCACGCGCGGCGGCAAGCGCTTGGGCAGCCGCCGGAAAATGCCATTCGCCATTGTGGATCACGCCCCAGACATCGCACAGGATGGCCGAGTAGGCGCCCGACAAATCCGCGAGCGAGCCGATGATATCAGGCGAATCCGCCATGCCGTTTACCTGCTGTGACGATCATTGCGAGAGCTGCAGCCGACGGTCCGCCGCAACCGGCCCCGCATTAACCGAAGCGTTTCATCCTGTCACCAGCTTTTCGGCACTTGCGAGGCTGTTGCGCAACGGGCTGATCGAAGGTTGCAACAGGCAGGAACCACCCTTCTCCGAGCTTCGGTCGATCGAAACAATGTCGCACCGCTGATCACCAGGGCCGAGTGGTTAACGAGCCTTGAAAAGATGGCCCTATGTTGAACGCAGTTCAGCAACCTGAAATTTAACGATTTTGTGGGCATCTTCGGACCGATATTGGGGTCCTGGCAGGGGTGCTGAAGGCATGATCCGCAGATTTCTGAACGACAGACGCGGCAACTATGCCTTGATGACAGTGATCACCATGGTGCCCTTGATGGGCGCGCTGGCGCTTGCCATCGACTACACCGACCTCCTGCGTCAAAAGCAGAACATGCTGAATGCGCTGGATGCCGCCGGGATCGCCACGGCACAGCAGATCGTCACCGGGGCGACCGACACGGCAGTCAAGGCCTATGCGAAGGATTTCTTCGAAGCCAATCTCGGCCGCGTCAAAGCAGCCAATACGGCCCTGACGGTGACGCTTCCCAACAACAACGCAGGTGGTGGCACGCTGAAGCTGTGCGCCGAATTGACGTACCACCCCTATTTCCTGCCGGCAGCGGCCATGATGATCGGAAGAACCGCCGCCGACGTCACAACATCGGCATGCTCGGAGATCCGCCTCAAAAACACGCTGGAAGTGTCTCTCGTGCTCGACAATTCCGGCTCTATGAGCATCAACGGCTCCGGCACCGGCCAGCCGCGAATAGATTTGCTCAAGAAGGCCGCGACCGAGCTTGTCAATACAATGGCGCTCCAGGCCGCACAAATGAAGCAGGTGACCAAGCCGGTGCAGTTCTCGCTGGTCCCGTTTTCTGCGTCGGTCAATGTCGGCGCTCCGATCCCCCCGGCTCCATTGCCGACGTGGCTGGACACGACCGGCATTTCCCCGATCCATCATCAGAACTTCGATTGGTCGACGATGACAGCGGCGGCAAATGCCACCAAATGGATCGAAAAAGTAGGCAGCGTTTACTACCAGCGCGGCACGGGCTGGGGCACTGACAAAGACAAGGAGATGACGCGTTTCACCCTCTATCAGGACATGATGGCAACGACCTGTACGAAGAAAAACTCGAACGGCACTTGCAAGACCTCCGTCGTCGCCAAATACGAAGCCTGGAAGGGCTGCGTGGAGGCGAGGCCGTATCCCTATAATGACGACGACACGTCGCCGACCACTGGCACGCCCGCCACCATGTTCGTGCCGATGTTCGCGCCGGACGAAGCTGGCAATTTCTGGACCGACACAACTCGCACCAGCACATCGACGTGGGGTTACGCCAACAATTGGTGGATCGATTATTCCGACACGCTGACTGTCCCCAAACGCCAGGCGGATATGCGCAAGTATTTTCTGACAAAGCCCTGGGACGCAGCAGCCGCTGCGGCCGATGATGGACCCAATTCGGCATGCACGACCGCCGCGATCACGCCGTTGCAGGACATAACCACCACCGATGGCAAGAAAATCCTGACCGATGCCATCAATGCCATGGCCCCGACGGGCAACACCAACGTGCCGGAAGGGCTGGCCTGGGGCTGGCGGACGGTGTCGAGCAACGAGCCTTTTACGCAAGGCCGGCCGAACACCGAAAGAGGCAACGACAAAGTGGTCATCGTCCTGACCGACGGCGCAAACACCTATAGCATCGGCCCCAGCAACGACATGACCAGCAACTACGCCAAGAATGGATCGACCTACGCCGCCTATGGCTACACCGGTCCTAATTTTCCGAAGCCAGTGGAGCCTGCGACCCGCCTGTTCGTCAACACGACCGTCGCCAAGACAACCTATACGGCGACCAACTACACGGCCGCGCTTGACGAGCAGATGCAAACCCTTTGCGCCAATGCGAAGAATTCGAACATTCTCTTGATGACCGTCTCGCTCGACCTTGTTAGTTCCAAGCCGGCGGAAAAGACTGCCATAGATGCGCTCAAGAAATGCTCCTCGGATTCGCGCTTCCGCAAGGATCCGACCGACCCGAGCAAACCGGCGAAGCTGTACTGGAACGCGACCGGCGCCACCTTGTCGCAAAGTTTCAAGGAAATCGCCGACGAACTGTCGAACCTGCGCATCGTCAGCTGATCGGCGCGATCTTTCGAACAAGGCGCTCCGCCTCGGCGGGGCGTTTTGCGTTCGGCAGCTGGCGCATTTGGTTAGCGCCTGGTGAAGCGCTATCCGCGCAATCGAGCAGTTTCCCAAACCCGTCCTTCAACGTTTTGTGAAACTGTGGCGGCATTGAAGAATCCGCAGGCGGGGCCGCTTACATCACATGCGTGAACTCTGGCGCACATTCCGGCGTGACTTCTGGCGTGACCGCCGCGGCAATTACGCTCTGATGACCGTTGTGGCGATGGTGCCACTGATGGGCGGCGTGGCCATGGCCGTCGACTACACCGGCGTGGTCAGCGAGAAGCAGAGGGTGGTCAACGCGCTCGACGCCGCCAACTTCGCCACCGCGCGCCGGCTGGTGGAAGGCGCCACCGACGACCAGTTGCGGGCCTATGCGCTCGACTTCTTCAAGGCAAACCTCAACGACGTCGATCCCGCCGACACGACGCTCAGCGTTACGCTGCCCAGCAGCACGACCGGCGGCGGCATCGTCAAGCTGTGCGCCAGCCTGGTCTACAAGCCCTATTTCCTGCCGGCAGCGGCGATGCTGATCGGCAGGACGTCGGAAAACGTCACCTACTCCGTGTGTTCGCAAGTCCGGCTGAAGAACACGCTGGAAGTGGCCATGGTGCTCGACAATTCGGGGTCGATGTCGAACACGGGCACGGGTGCCGGACAAAAGCGCATCGACCTTCTCAAGCAAGCCGCCAAGCAGCTCGTCGACACGCTTGCCTTGCAGGCCGCGATGATCAAGCAGATCGACAAGCCGGTCCAGTTCAGCCTTGTGCCGTTCGCCGCCTCGGTCAATGTCGGCGCCAGCAACGACAACGCGTCGTGGATCGACGCCTACGGGCTGTCGCCCATCCACAATGAGAATTTCGCCTGGTCCACCCTTAACGCAGCCGACAAATATGCCCAGAAGATCGGCGGCATCTGGTACAAGAAAGGCACTGGCTGGGGTGAGCAGGAGGGGCAGATGCTGACCCGCTTCTCGCTCTACCGCGACATGAAGGTGGTCACCAGCCACGAGCGCATCGTCGGCAGCAAACGCGTGGTCTGCGACAAATATCGTGCCAATCATACATGCTCGGACAGCCACAACGAATACGACTACAACGACACATACGGACCGTTCGCCAGCTGGCAGGGCTGCGTCGAGGTCCGTCCCTACCCCTATAATGTCACCGACGCGCCGGCCTCCGGCGGACCGAACAACACCGGCACCGGCGTCGGCGATCCCGCGACCATGTTCGTGCCGATGTTCGCGCCGGACGAGCCGGGCAATCATTGGTACATAACGCAGGACCCCGACGAGGTGGCCCCCAAGACCTATGGCGCAGCCAACAGCTGGTGGAACGACGATCCGGCGAGCACCACCGGCAAGACCAGGCAGTCCAACATGGCCAAGTATTTCCAGCCACGGCCGATCAATGCTCCGGTGCTGGGGACGGGTGCAGGTCCGAATTACAGCTGCACCACCACGCCGATCACACCGCTGACCGACGTCGCCAACGCCGCCGGGCTGACCAAGATCAAGGCAGCAATCGACCTGATGGCGCCCAACGGCAACACCAATGTGCCGGAAGGCATGGCCTGGGGCTGGCGCACCGTCTCCAGCACGGAGCCTTTCACAGGAGGACGTCCTGAGACGGAACGAGGCAATGACAAGGTGGTCATCGTGCTCACCGACGGCGAGAACACCTATTCGACGGTGAGTTCCGACCCCGCCGGCAACAAGTCGACCTATGCCGGCTATGGCTATACCGGCGTCGGCTACAACGGCACTGCGGTCACCCGCCTGTTCGGCGGCACGTCGAGCGCCATCGGCCAGCTCAACTATTCGTCGAGCAACTACACCGCCGCGCTCAACGAGCAGATGGCGACGCTGTGCAACAACGCCAAGGCGGCCAACATCATGGTGATGACGGTGGCGCTCGACATGTCGACGACCGACGCCGGCGACAAGAGCGCGATGGAGGCACTGAAGACGTGCTCGTCGGACTCGCGCTTCCGCAAGGATCCGGCCGACCCGAGCAAGCCTGCAAAACTGTTCTGGAACGCGACCGGCGCCACGCTGTCCGACAATTTCAAGGAAATCGCCAACGAGCTCTCGAACCTGCGCGTGGTGAGCTGAGGGTTGAAGCTGCTGATCTTCCCCCTTGCGGGGGAAATTGGCGGCTTCGCCGCTTTCGCCAATTTTCGACGCTGGCGCAAAGTCTCCGGCCATCATGCTCTTGCGGTGAGTCAAAACGCGTGCTCGGTATCGTCACCGCTTCCCGGAGATTGCCCGTGCCCGAAACCGCCAACCATCTAGCCTTCGCGCTGGTCTGCCTGGGCATGGTGCTGACGCCCGGGCCGAACATGATCTACCTGATCTCGCGCTCGCTGTCGCAAGGCCCCAAGGCCGGGCTGATCTCGCTCGGCGGCGTGGCGGCCGGCTTTCTGTTCTATGTCGTATCGGCTGCGCTGGGCATCACCGCGCTGCTGCTTGCCGTGCCGTTTGCCTATGACGCACTGCGCATTGCCGGCGCGCTCTATCTGCTATGGCTCGCCTGGCAAGCGGTGCGGCCCGGCGGGCGCTCACCATTCCAGGTGCGCGAACTGCCGAAGGACAGGCCGCGCAAGCTGTTCGCGATGGGCCTGATGACCAATCTCCTCAACCCCAAGGTGGCGGTGCTTTATCTGTCGCTGCTGCCGCAGTTCATCTCGCTGGGCAAGGGCCATGTGCTGTCGCAGCTTCTGGTGCTCGGCGCCACGCAGATCTCGATCAGCCTGACCGTCAATGCCATCGTCGCGGTAACGGCCGGTTCGATCGCCACCTTCCTTGCCGGACGGCCGCTATGGATGGTCATCCAGCGCTGGATGATGGGCACGGTGCTTGCTGGGCTGGCGCTTAAAATGGCGACCGACGCGCAACGCTGATCGGACGCAGCGCGCCGAGACTACATCGGCCGCCGACCTTCCCATTCGAATCGGCCGGCCGAACCTGCACGGAGGCCAGCGATTGAGATTTTCGCAGCCCTGCCCGGCAAAAGCCATGATCGCCGCTAAGTCAGGCAGGCATGACAATGATCTGCACCACCAATCACCCGCTCGCGCAAACCCGCTCTGGCGCAGCAAGTCCAAAACCAAACAGGCGCCTGCTGCTGATCGGCCTTGCAGCCATGGCCGGCCTCGCTGCTTGCAGCACGGTCTCGGTGCCGACCGGCGAAGGCGCCGGTGTGTCGTCCTCGGCCACCGCGACGCTGGCCGGCATCCGAGCTTCGGCCGGACTGCCGGCGCTGGTGCCGGACGCCCAGCTCGAGCAGGCCGCTCGGCAGCAGGCCGGCTATATGGCCTCACGCGAGCGCATGAGCCACACGACGGGCTGGGGAAAGGATTTCGCGTCGCGGATGAAGGACAATGGCGTGCGGGGCGCCGCCGCCGAGAACATCGCCGAGGGCCGCTTCGACCAGCAGAAACTGTTCGACATATGGATGCATTCGGCTGGCCACCGCCGCAACATGCTCGATCCGGATTTCAGCCGCTTCGGCCTCGCCTATGTACGCGACGGACGCGACAGCGCCATCCGCTACTGGAGCCTGGTGCTCGGAAAATAGCAGCCAGCGGTTACGGCGCGAGCCAGCCGTCAGCCTTTCGCGATCAGCTCGCCGATATCCCCGGCCGACAGGGGTTCGCTGAAATAATTGCCCTGCACCTCGTCACAATTGTTCTTGCGCAGGAAGGCGACCTGGTCTTCCGTTTCGACACCTTCGGCCAGCACCCGAAGGTTCAACTTCTGCCCCAGGGAAATCACGGCGCCAGTGACCGCCTGATCGTTCTCGTCGGTCGCGAGATCGTTGATGAAGGACTTGTCGATCTTCAGCCGCGCCACCGGAAACGTCTTGAGGGCGCTGAGACTGGAATAGCCTGTTCCGAAATCGTCGATCGATATCTGCACGCCGAGCTTTTGCAGTCCGTTCATCGTTGCGACCGCCAGCTCGAAATCCTGCATGATCAGGCTTTCCGTCACTTCGAGCTCGAGATACCTCGCCTCCAGGCCGCTTTCCTTCAATGCGTTGACGACGCGGTCGATCAGGTTCTTCTCCCGGAACTGCCGCGCCGACACGTTGACGCAGACGGTTACGGGCGACAGACCGGCGCGCTGCCAGGCTTTGTTCTGCCGGCAGGCTTCGTGCAGGATCCAGTCGCCGAGCGGCACGATCAGCCCGGTCTCCTCGGCGGTCGGGATGAACATCGCCGGCGAAACCAGGCCTCGCGTCGGGTGGTTCCAGCGCACCAGCGCTTCGACGGCGAAAACCTGCCCCGATCGCAGATCCACCTGTGGCTGATAATGCAGAGCGAATTCCGACCGGGCGAGCGCGTTTCGCAATTCCTCCTGAAGCAGGAATTTTTCATGTGCCGTTGAGTTGAACTCCGGGGCATAGAACTGGAAATTGTCGCGGCCGAATTCCTTGGCGCGATACATGGCGGCGTCGGCATTGGCCAACAGCGTATCCGGGCTGGTCCCGTCCTTCGGGTAATTTGCGATGCCGATGCTGGCCGTCGTTCTCAGCCGATGCTCTCCGACAAGAACCGGTTCCGCGATCGCATCCCTGATCGTCTGCAGGGTTTCCGAGACCACATCGACATTGGTGGTTTGGTCGAACAGGACGATGACAAATTCGTCGCCGCCAAGCCGCACGACGGTGTCGGTGGCCTTCACGCATCCAACCAAACGGCTGGCGACGGTCTTGAGGAGTTCGTCGCCGGCATTGTGGCCAAACGTATCGTTCACCAGTTTGAAATTGTCGAGATCGATGAACACCACCGTCATCCAGCGATTGTATCGCTGCGCGTAGAGGACCGCCTGGGAAAGCCGATCCTCCAGCAAAGCGCGATTGGGCAGGCCGGTCAGCGCATCATGGTTGGCCATGAAGTGGATCTGGTCTTCCGCCAGTTTGCGCTCGATCGCGATGCCGGCAATGTGTGTGGTGAATTCGATCAGGCGGGTCTCGGCATGGGTGGGTTCGCGCACGGTCATCGAATACATGGCAAAGGCGCCCAACACGACGCCCCGATGCGACAGGATCGGGGTTGACCAGCACGAACGATAGCCATGGGGTGCCGCCAGTTCGCGGTAATCGTCCCAAAGCGGATCCTGCAGAATATCGGTAACAATGACCGGTTCCCGCCGGTAGATGGCGGTTCCGCAGGATCCCACCTTGGGACCGATGGCCGCCCCATCGATGGCGCTCGTATAGGCTTTCGCCAGGCCCGGCGCCGCACCGTGACGCAAATGAATGCCGTCCTTGTCGAGCAGCAGGACGGAACCGAATATTCCCTTCAACTGAGCCTCGACGAAGCGCATGAGGCGGTCGAGCACGTCCTCCAGCGGCGCGCTCGTGGCAATCATTTCGAGGATCTGCGCCTGCCCGCTGCGAAGGACATCCGCCTGCTTGCGGGCGGTGATGTCGTGGGCAATGCCAACCAGGCCGAAGATTTCATTTTGGCGATTGCGCAACGGCACCTTCGTCGACGAAAGCCATTTGCCGTTCCCCGACGCATCGACGACAAACTCTTCCGCGTCGATCACTGGTTGTCCGCTCTTGAGCAGGCGCTGCTCGACCAGGCGAAATTTCCGCGCAACTTCCGGGGCGTGGAGATCAAAATCGGTCAAACCGATCATGTCGCTGGTCTTGTTGCGCCCGCTATCGGTCGCAAGGGCGCTGTTGACCACGACGAAACGGCTTTGCGTATCCTTGACCCAGAGATAATCCGGCACCCAGTCGATCAGCGCCTGCAGCGAAATGCGCTCGTCGACGATCTGCCGATTGGCGAGAAGTTCAGTGATGTCCTCATGCGTGGCGATCCAACTGCCATCGGGCATGGGCTGGTTACGGATCTGGATTGTGCGACCATCGACAAGTTTGGCGGTCCAGAGCCGCGAAGCCTTGCCCGAATTGATCGAGCGAGCCGTTGCGAGATAGGTGTCGGCGGCCGTCGCCGCCGTGCCGGCGGCGACGCGGCGTTCGACGATTTCGCTCAGTGTCACGCCAGGCCGCAATTCCTCGGGCGCAATGCGGTAGATTTCCGCATAGCGCCGGTTGCTCAGGATCAGGCGTTCATCGGCATCGAAAAAGCAGATGCCTTGCGAAATATTCTCGATCGCAGTCTCGAAGCGCAGGGTCTGCCCTTCGAGACCCGCAATGGTCGTGCGAAGTTCTCCCTCGAGCGTATCGTAGGAAACGTCAGCCAGTCTTGCCAATGCGGCTACGCCCACCGGCCCGCGCGCCCCGACGGATCTTCTGGATGACTTCGTGACCAAACAGACCTCCTCCGGTTTGGCACCTGAAACAAGAAAGGGCCTCTGTCGTGCCAGACGAAAGTCGACTGACAATGTTACAGATGTGCTAATTCAAGATGAACTGTAACGGAATTGGAGGCGTCAGCAACCAGATACCAAAGGTGCAAATGTCATTTCAAATCAACTTCCAACGGCTCATTATCGATATTCTTTTGCACACGCGGGTTTTGACGATCATCCGAGCAACAATCATCAGGGGCAACCAGCTTGCTGCCAGCGCTACCGGCGCCCGCCTCAATCCATATGCGCGGCAGGAGCGGCCGCGCCGGCCGGAGCGGTCTTCGGCTTGCGCAGCAGGAAGACAAACGGAATGGCAACCAGCGTCATCACCATCAGCAGTTTGAAGTCGTTGACGTAGGAGATCATCATCGCCTGGATGTTGACCATGCGGTCCACCTGCGAAAGTGCCGTCGGATCGCCGCCTGCTGCCGCCGGCGAGGCCGCCCACAAATTGGGGTTGAACGGATTGATGAAAGCCGACAGTTCGGTGTGATTGACCTGCGTGTTGCGCACCATGAGAACCGTCACCACCGACACGCCGATCGATGAACCGAGATTTCGAACCAGGCTGAACAGAGCCGTGGCGTCGGTGCGAAAGCGCACGTCGAGCGTGGCGAAGGCCACCGTGGACAGCGGCACGAACACCATGCCCATGCCCAGGCCCTGGATGACGCCGGAGCTGAGGATCAGCCAATTGTCCATTTGCGGCGTGAAGGAGGACATGGTGTAGAGCGACTGCGCGGTGAGCAGAAAGCCGACGACGACGAGGATGCGGGCGTCGATCCTGCTCATGAGCCGCCCAACGACAAGCATCGAAATCATCGTGCCGACACCGCGCGGCCCCAGGACGACGCCGATGGTGACGGTCGGATAGCCGAAGATGGTCGACAGCATCGGCGGCAGCAGCGACATCGAGGCCAGGATCAGCACGCCCATAACGAAGATGAAGGCCAGACCGGTGACGAAATTGCGGTCGAGGAAGATCTTGGGGTCGATGAAAGGACGTTCCGCCGTCAGTGTGTGGATGATGAACACCCAGAAGCCGGTGATCGAAAGAGCAAGCTCGATCCAGATTTCGACCGAGGAAAACCAGTCGACCTCGCCGCCGCGGTCGAGCAGCAGCTGCAGTGCGCCGACGCCGAGCGAAATCATGGCGAAACCGAAGAAATCGAAGCTGCGGATCCGCCGGGCAACGACCGGCAAATAGGCTGCCATGCCGAGGAAGGCGATGATGCCGACCGGCAAATTGATGAAGAACACCCAGCGCCAGTTGAAATTCTCGGTCAGCCAACCGCCCAGCGTCGGACCCAGGATCGGCCCCAGCATGATGCCGGCGCCCCAGATGGCCATCGCCTGGCCGTGGCGTTCCCTGGGGTTGATGTCGAGCAGGAAGGTCTGCGACAGCGGCACGATGGCTGCGCCGAACACGCCCTGCATCAGCCGGAAGAACACAATGCTCTCCAGGCTCCAGGCAATGCCGCACAGCATCGAGAACACGGTGAAGCCGACAACCGCCGCCAGGAACAGTTCCTTGCGGCCGAAGCGGTCGGCCAGCCAGCCGGTCACCGGCGTCATGATCGCGGCGGCAACGATGTAGGAGGTCAACACCCAGTTGATGTTGTCGGGCGACGCGCCGAGGTCGCCGGTCATGGTCGGCAGCGCGACATTGGCGATCGTGGTGTCGAGCGCCTGCATGACCGTCGCCAGCATCAGCGCCACGGTGATCAGGCCGCGATGCGGCACTTCCTTGAAAGGTTCTGGTGTGGTCATGATGCGGAACTTCCGACAGGTAACAAAAACGTATACACTAGGTTTCCGGGCGGCGAGGCCTTCTCTGGTGAAGAGACCCTCATCGCGGTGGGACGCGATCTATCGATGTGGGGGTTACATCGATCGAAGGTCTCGACACATCAGGCGCTTGCCGCCCGGAAATCCAAGGTCCGAAGGATGGGCGCCGAGATGGTCCAGGTTCTGGGCAGGCCGCGATGCGGCCCGGTCCAATCCACCCCTCGTTCAACCTGCCGTCGGACCGATCCTGTCATCTCAACTTCACCTCGCCTGCGGCGGGCGTTCTGCCGGGCCGTGATCCTGCTTTTCGAGATCACGGTCCATTCACAGTCTATTGTGCTTCGCCTGCGGTGGCGTGGCCGAAGATAGCGGGGAACCCGCGAGCAACGCCGGTATCCACCGTAACCGAGGCGCTCATGCCGGTGCGCAGCGCCATTTTGGCGTCGGCATCGGTCAGTTCCAGGCGCACCGGAATGCGCTGCGTGACCTTGACCCAGTTGCCGGTGGCGTTTTGAGCTGGCAGCAGCGAAAACTCCGCGCCGGTGCCGGCGCCGATCGCCTTGACGGTGGCCTCGAAAGTTCTGCCCGGATAGGTGTCGACGACGATCTCGGCCTTCTGGCCAGGCTCCATGTGGGTAAGCTGGGTTTCCTTGAAATTGGCATCGATCCAGGTGTCGCCGGTCTCGACCAACGCAAACAGCGGCGTGCCGGAACCGACATACTGGCCGATCTTGAACGAGGAGGCCTGGCTGATGACGCCGTCGGCCGGCGCCTTGACCGTGGTCTGCGCCAGATCGTAGGCGGCCTTGTCGCGCGCGGCGAGTGCGGCCATCACCGTCGGATGCTTGTCGGTCTCGATATCGGGATTGCCGGCGAGAGCCGCCTTGGCGCTGATGATGCCTTGCTCGGCAACGGCCAGTTGCTGCCTGGCCTTGTCGAGATCGTTCTTGGCCTCGTCCAGCGACGATTTGGCGTTGATGCCCTTCTGGGCAAGGTCGGCGGCGCGGTCGTACTGCGACTGCGCGTAGTCGACCTGGCTGGCATCGGACTTTTCCTGCGCCAGCGCCTGGCTGTAGGCGGCGCGCAGCTGTTCGATACCGACGCGTGCGACTGCGACCGCCGCGTCGGCCTGCGCCAATGCAATCCGGTAGGGCTCGGGGTCGACGGCAAACAGCACATCGCCCTGCTTGACCTGCTGATTGTCCGAGATGCCGACCTGAACGATGCGGCCGGCGGTGTCCGAGGCGATCGACACCTTGGCCTGCTGCAAATTGGCGTTCTCGGTTTCCTGATAGCGGCCGCCGGTCACCCAGACGTAGCCCCCGCCAATGGCCAGCGCGGCCGGCAGGGCGACCATCAGCAGCAAGCGGCCGATGCGGCGCTTCTTGACCGGAGCCGGAGCGGGTTGAACCGGGGGAGCCACCGCGACAGGTGCTGCGGCCGGCTGTGCAGGCGCTTCGGCAGCCGGCTGTGCCGGCGCTTCGGCAGCCGGCTGTGCCGGCGTCTCGATCTTGGTAACATTCTCGTCTAGTTTGGCTGCCGCGTTCATGCTGCTGCCCCTTCCGTACTCTTCAAGGACGACGTCTCGCCGTCCGCCAGGTTTTGCACGATGGTGTCCAGCGCCCGGATCAGGACGCGGCGGTCGTCCGGCGAAACGCCGACCAGCGATTCCTCATAAACTTCGCCGGCAAGGCTTTTGACCTCGGCATAGGCCGCGTTCGCCTTGGCTGTCGGGAAGATCATGCGCACGCGCCGGTCAGTTGCATCGGAGCGCCGTTCGATCCAGCCGCCCTCCTCCATCCGGTCGACGAGGCGTGAAACGCTGATCGGCTCGATTTCGAGAAGTTCGGCGAGGCGAGCCTGGGCGACGCCGGCCTCCTTGGCGACGCGAACCAGAAGCCGCCATTGTGCCGAGGAAAGGCCAAGACCGCTGGCGCGCGCCTCGAAGCGCTTGCGCATAAGGCGCTGCACGTCGTGGATCAAAAAGCCCAATCTATCTATGCCGTCGGAAACCATGAGCGGTATATATTATAAGCGTGCTTACCATTCAAGGCGCCGCATTGCACCAGAGCCGAAAAAGAGGGATGGCAGCCATGCAGATGCGGTCACGGCACAGGCAATGACGGTTGCGGATGACCTCCCGACCGAGACGTGAATTGCCGTCGAGAACGCCGCGAGGAGAAAGGTCGTCTTGCGCGTCCTCGCCACCGGCACATCTAGGCTTTCGGCGGCATTTTCGCCGGCGGGGAAGGCATCGAGCCGGCGGTGGTTCCACAGGGCAAAGGCAAGGATGGTGCCCGCACCCAGCGCGCCCGGATATTGTCCCAGCGAGCCAGGCCGAGGCCGCCCAGCAGCGGCTTTCCACGATGGTGACCTGCCACAGTCGACCAGCGCCCTTCGATTTTACGACAGGCGCAATTTCGATCAAACTGGCCTCGCAAAAAGCCGGCAGCATGGTGTGGCCAAATGCGAGGAGACTCATGAACCCGACCGAGAAAGCGCTGTGGTTTGTCGAGAGCCATTTGCCGGAAGCGATCTCGCTTGAGGATGTCGCGCAAAGCAGCGGCGTCTCGCGCTTTCATGTGACGCGCGCCTTTGGCGCCGCCACCGGCCGTTCGGTGATGGGCTATATGCGCGCGCGCCGGCTGACCGAAGCGGCGCGCAAGCTGGCTTCCGGCGCGCCCGACATCCTCGCGGTCGCGCTCGATGCCGGCTACGCCTCGCACGAAGCCTTCACCCGCGCCTTCCGCGATCAGTTCGGCACGACGCCGGAACTGGTGCGCGCGCAGGGCAGCCTCAGCAATCTCGACCTGGTGGAGCCGATCCTGATGGACCAGTCCTTCCTCGCCTCACTGCCGCCGCCGCGCTTCGAGACCGGCCGTCCCTTCCTCATTGCCGGCCTCGGCGAGCGCTACAGCTGCGAAACCAGCGCGGCCATTCCGATGCAGTGGCAGCGCTTCGGTCCCTATATCGGCAACATTCCGGGCGAGACCGGCGACGTCGCCTATGGCGTCTGCGTCAACGGCGACGATGCCGGCAATTTCGACTATATCGCCGGCGTCGAAGTTTCGGATTTCTCGGACCTGCCGAAGGAGCTTTCGCGGGTGCGGGTGCCGGCGCAGAAATACGCCGTGTTCACCCATGCCGAGCACATCTCCACGATCCGCCGCACCGTCAACACGATCTGGAACAAATGGCTGCCGGCCTCGGGGCACGATATAGCCGACGGCCCCGAATTCGAACGCTACGGCCCGGAGTTCCATCCGCGCAGTGGCAATGGCGGGCTGGAGATATGGATTCCGGTTAGAGTGTGAGAGCGTTTGCGCGCGATCTTGCCTTCTTCCGGTGAAAAGGCGCTACAGCTCCAGGTTCCAGTTCTGGCCGACCAGATCCTTGCCGAAGGCGTGATGGCGCTCTTCGTCCACCAGCCTGAAGCCCGCACTCTCATAGATGTGCCGGGCGGCGGTCAAAATGTCGTTGGTCCACAGGGTCAGCGTCTTGTAGCCCCTGGCGCGGGCGAAGCCGATGCACTCCTGAACCAGCCGCTTGCCGATGCCGAGGCCGCGCGCCGATGGTTCGACATAGAGCAGGCGCAGCTTCGCCACCGCGTCGGATTTGCGCACGACGAAGACCGAGCCGACCACCTCCCCTTGCCGTTCGGCAATCCAGCTGCGTTCCCATTCTGGATCGAAGGATTTTACGAAGGCGCCGAGGATTTCGGCGACCAGCGCCTCGTAGGTTTCGTCCCAGCCATAGTCCTGTGCGTAGATCTGTCCTTGGCGGCGCACCACCCAGCCGATGTCGCCGACCTGCAAGGGGCGCAGCATATACGGCACTTTGGACTCCGGGCTGTCGCCCAGGAGTTGCTGCACCGTCTGCATGGCCTTGACCAGCCGGTCCTGTTCGGCAGCAGGAAGCCGCTCCAGCAAGGCCGCGACCTGGTCGTGCGAAGCCCGGTTCAGCGGCGCGAAGGCCTGCCGGCCCACCGGCGTCAGCGTGATCGACGACTGCCGCGCATCCGACGCCAGCGGCGCGCGCGCAATCAGCTGCAGGTGCTCGAACTTCTTCAGGAGCCGGCTGACATAACCGGCGTCGAGGCCGAGATCGCGGATGAGATCGCTGGCGGTCAGGCCATCGCGATGCGCCAGTTCGTAGAGCACCCGCGCCTTGGTCAGCGAGAAGGCGCTTTTCAGCAGGCCTTCGTCGAGCAGACCTATCTGGCGGGTGTAGAAGCGGTTGAAAGCCCGCACCGCGTCGATGCGTTCCTTGCCGGGTTGATGATGGATCGTCATGGGAAGCCTCCTGCCCATCAACGATCGGTCATTTATTTGACTTAGTCAAGTATCGAGGAGATGCTCCCCCGGTCGTGTCTCAGGCGATGGCGCGGCGGCGCCGTGCGATCAGGACGAACAGGCCGAGCAGCACGACGCTGGCCGCAGCACTGGCGGCGGCAAATTCCGGCACCGGCCGAAAATCCTTGCCGTCGATCAGCAGCGATGCCGCGACCGGGCCGATCGCCAGACCGAAAAGCTGGGCCGCCGGCACCAGAAGCACGGCCGTGCGCGTCTCGTCGGCGGTGATCGCCAGCCGGATCTGATAGGGCACGATGAACAGAAGGATGAAGCCCATGATCAAGGCCGCGACCCAGAAAACCGTCAGGCCGGGGCTGCCGGCGAGCACCACGGAACTGGCGACGGCGACCACGCCGATCGCCACGATGGCGAAGCGGTAGTCGATACGCGCCTCGAAGACGGTAGCCGTCATTGCGCCCAGCACCTGCAATGCCAGGCTGGCCGAGACGATCAGGCCGACGCTGCGGCCATCGATGCCGTATTGTGCGCCAAGCGGCTCGAGAAACGCCCAGACCGAGCCGAAGAACATGAAGTAGCAGAAGACGCACAGCAAAGCGGCAAGCGAAGGAACGGTCAGCACATTGCTGAACTGTTCCTCCTTGGGCAGGTCGGCATAGCTATCCGGGACGATGAAGGCGACGGCCACCGAGGCGATGCAGACGACGGCAAGAACGATGAAGCCGCCCGCCGATCCGGCGGCCGGGATGACGTAAAGCGCCAGCAGCAGGGCAAGGGCGCATTGCGCCAGGGTCTGAAGGGTGACGAAGAAGCCGCCGATGCGCTCGGCCCGGCGTGAACGGGCGATCAGTTCCGTGGCGACCGCCACCAGCCCACCCTCGGCGAGGCCGGCCACCGCGCGGGCGGCAATCAGCGAGGTCGAGGTCAGCGCATAGGCGGTCGCGCAGTTAGCCAGCGCCAGCAAGAGCAGAAGGACGGCACTTTTCAAGCGCATATTGTGGGCGGACAGCATCATGGCGATGGCCGCCGATCCGATGCCGATGGCGATCATCTCCGCCGTGGCGACCAGCGCGAGTTCGTCACCGCTGACATGCCCTTCGGTGTAGAGCGCGCCGAGAAGCACCGGCTGCAGCCCGAGAATGAGCAGCCCGACCGAGCCGATCCACAATGCCGAGGCGAGTTGCGCCCCAGTGGGGTTGCCGACCAGCCAGTCGCCGTTCCCGGCATCCGCGTTACCAGCAGAAGTCACGGTCGCCTCCCAACGTCCTTGCCTGACGGCAAAAAAACTGACAGTCTGTCAGCATTTAGAAACTGATACTCGATCATATTCGTTTGTCAATCAGTAGCGGGACTTGGCACCAACAAGGCTGGGGATGGTCTTGGCGATCGAATGGTCTGGGCGATCGAGAGGATGGCGGCATGAACGAAGCAGTGCAGATGACGACCGAACCGAGGCGCAGGCCCAAACAGGAGCGCAGCCGCGAGCGCATCGACGCCATCCTGTCGACGACCATGCGGCTGATCGGCGAGAAAGGCATCGACGCCGTCACCATGAAGGAAGTCGGCGCACAGGCCGGCGGGCCGATCGCCACCGTCTATCATTACTTCCCCAACAAGTCGGCGATCCTGGCGATGCTCTACGAGCGGTTCTCCGAAGTGAGCCGCTCTCGGCTTGCCGCGATCGTCGCCGACATTGGCGGGCTGGGCGACGTCATCGCGGCGGCCGACCGGCTGCTCGACGACTACTATGAGCGCGTCGCCGGCGACCCCGCCATTCAGGACCTGCAAAACGCCATCCAGGCTGACAAGGCGCTGAAGAATCTCGACATCGCCGAAACCCGGCGCCAGGCGACGATGTTCTGCGACCATGTCGGCCCCTTTCTCGCGCCAGAGCGACGCAATGAGTTCGGCCGTATGGTTTTCCTGATCTTCCAGCTGGCCGGCGGCGTCGTGCGCATGGCGCTGACCCAGAACCAGGAGGAAAGCCGCCACACCATCGAGGACTACCGGTCGATCATCCATACGCAGTTGGGACTGTTTCTCTAGCGCCCGATTCGACCCCGTCCGGTCTGGTGGATGAGGTTTTCGAAGCCGTCGGCCAGGTTGGCTGTGCCGGCGGCAACAATCTTCGACAGGTTCCTGGCGCGACCTGGGGTCTTGTTGGCATCGAGCAGCACGGCCCTGCCCTCATGCACGACAAAGTCGAATTTGCCATAGTCGAAGCCCAGCTTCCGACGCAGGGCGCGCAGTTCGTCGGGAACCGCAACCGGCTGCCGGCGGACGGTGTTGTCGCCCTTGACCAGGCGCTGCGGCGAGACATAGCGGGTGCAGCGCTCCCGATCGCCGCAGAATATCCAGAACCGCGCCGCAAACCCGTCGGGCTCGATTTCGGGAATGAATTTTTCCACGATCAGGTCGGCACGCCTGAAAATCTCCGGCGCCACATCGGCCAGCGAGGCATGCACCTGATAACGATCGAAGGTCTGCGCGCCCGGGAAAGGCACTGCCTTGCCGGCGCGAACGGATTTTCGGTTGAGCTGCTCCTCGGGCGTCCCCCAATGATTGAGGTTGCTCTTGACGATGACCTGGCCGCTCCAGTTGGCACCCTCCTCGAGGATCGCACCGCTGATGCGGCGCTTGGAAATGTCGGTTGCACCAAGATTGAGACAAATCGGAAATCCGCGCGCGTAGTCGACATAGTCCGATGGCGTCACTGTCGCGTCGACATGCAGGACGGCAATATCGGCGTTATGACTTGCCGAAGGTCCACGCATGATCTGCACGGAGTGACCGCGCCGTTTCAGCTCCGCCAGGACGTCGAACAGCATGTAGGGGCTGTCCTGGCGCAGCAGGAGGCCCCGCCGGCTCTGGAAGCGGTCAAATTCATGCGTTATGACGGCAATGCGGGCCATGGCCTTTCCTGCATGAGGTAACTCGCAAGGCAACCAACAGCCTGGAAGGAAATATGTCCAGCCTTTCCCCAAACCGTTCCGCATGACTGAGCATTGGGACGCAATTCGCCGTCATTGGCGGCTTCTCGGGTCGCCGCTGTGTCCGCCCCCGGAAGCTGTCGCCGCCTATGAGCGCGAACTTAGCCTGCAATCAGTCGATGTGGTGCTGCTCGGGGTCACGCCGGAGCTTGCCGGCCTCGGAAGGACCATGCTCGCGATCGACGAGTCCACTGCCATGATATCGGGCATCTGGCCGGGCGATACCGCCTCACGCAAGGCGGTGATCGGCAACTGGCTGGAGTTGCCGCTGGGCGACGAAAGCGCCGGGGCGGTGATCGGCGACGGCTGCCTGTCGGCGCTGGACTCCTCGGTTGCACGGCAGGCGCTGCTTGCCGAGATCGCGCGTGTGCTGAAGTCCGGTGGGCGGGCTGCATTGCGCGCCTATGCAAGCCCTCAGGTGCCGGACGATCTGCAGGAGGTCCGGGCGCTGACGCTGTCCGGTGGTGTCGCGACCTTCCACGAACTCAAATGGCGCATTGCCATGGCTTGTGCCGGCGGCGATCCCGACCGCGCCATTCCGGTGCGGGCGATCCTCGACGCCTTCGATGCGCTGTTTGCCGACCGGGAGGCCCTTGCCGCGACGACCGGATGGGAGATGCCGGTCATCGGCACCATCGATGTCTATGCGAATTCGCAGACTGTCTACAGTTTCGCCCCGGCGGCGACGCTGGTCGAAGAGGCGAGCCGGTTTTTTGACAGTGTCCGCCTCGCGCCGACAGGGGGTTATGGGCTGGCGGAACGATGCCCGCTTCTGGTGCTTGAATCGCCGCGGCGCCGGTAGATTTCTTCGGCACGCTGTTGCCGCATGACACTCGGTGGGCGAAGCCTGTCGAAGTCTAGGGCGGCATGACCATCTGGCCTTGGTTCGCCGCAATTTGCGGAGTCGGCCAGCTTCAGAGCTTTACTTTGGCATGCGGAAACTAGACTTTCCTCCAGTAGTTCAGCTCTGCGGGAGGGATGCATTGGGGATTCGCTTTCAATGGTTTGCACGCCTGATGGCAATTGCCGCGGCACTCGGGGCCACATTGCCACCGGCCCAATGCGAAGATGCACACTCGTTGATCGTGCCTTTGATCAAATTGGAGTATCCCGGAGAGCCAAGGAACATTCGCATGCTTTATGTGAAAATCCTTTCGCTCGGCGATCACACAGTAAACCAGCCTTTGCTGCTCGATACCGGATCGAGCGGAATGACGATCGAGTGCCAATCGGTGCTGTCGGCCGAACTCTGTTCGGACACAGGAATAAAGATCACGAAGGATCAGCAGATCGACGGCATCATGGTGACCACGCAACAAGCGGTGATGACGTATGGAACTTACGATGAGTACGGCAACGTTGCCTATGCTCGCGTGGCTTTCGGGTCGCCGAAATCCCCGGTCGCCACCATCACTGCAATCCCGTTCCTCATCCGCTACAAAGTAGTCAGGCGAAGTACCGGCGAAATCGTTGGTGGCCCGCTTTGGGCCAAAGGCACTTTCGGTATCTCTCCCGTTGGCGGAGGCGGACCAGACCGGGTCATCAAATCTCCGCTTGCCTATGTGAACTTTGGGCCCGGCCTCCACAAAGGCTATTACCTCTCGCCGATCGGCGCCAAATGGAAGGTCTGCACAAACGAGGACGGCAACTGCCCGCAAGTGGAAGGGCTCCATATTGGCGTGCCGAAAGACGTAAAAAAGGACTTCAGGGTGCAAAGCTGGAAAGTGGCCAGCTTGCGATACAATTTTCCCACGACCGACGCCTGTATCTCATGGGGATTTGAACCGACGTGCCGGCCAACGCTTTACGATACGGGCAACTCAACGATCATGGTCCCCACCGACGCCTCGGCGCCGTATTCGTCGCTGAACCGAGGCACGAAAGTCCTGGTAAAAGCCGACGGACAGGACGATTGGAATTTCAAGACCACCTACAATCCCGAGGTGGAGATCGTTCCCGGGCTTGAGCATAACATCGTCGGCATCCGCTACTTCGAGAAGAATAGCATGTTGCTGGATTTTGAAACGCGCGAGATCGGCCTGCGCCTCGGACATTGAGTTCCCATCGACAGGACGGCATTCGGGCCTGCGTTCAGGCAGCGAGCCGGGTTTTCCGGAATCGTGAGGCAACTTTGGATAAATTTCGCGCTATTGCCCCTTCCCGCGCGCCTTGACTCTCGAAAGCCACGCGCTTATTTCAGCGCGACGTTAGCACTCTCCCCAGGTGAGTGCTAACGCACATCCGGCACCGCCGGATCGAGGAACAGCTCTCACCGTTCTCATTCGAGGAAGAAAAAATGGCAAAGTCGAAGTTCCGCCCGCTTCATGACCGCGTGGTCGTACGCCGGGTCGAATCCGAATCCAAGACCGCCGGCGGGATCATCATCCCGGATACGGCAAAGGAAAAGCCGCAGGAAGGCGAGATCATCGCCGTCGGCTCCGGCGCTCGCGACGAAGCCGGCAAGCTGGTCCCGCTGGACGTCAAGGCCGGCGACCGCATCCTGTTCGGCAAGTGGTCGGGCACCGAAGTCAAGCTCAATGGCGAAGACCTTCTGATCATGAAGGAATCCGACATTATGGGCATCATCGGCTGATTATCGGCCTCACCGTCAACTGAATTTCGGGCTTGATCGCAAGCCCCCTGCCAGGAGCTAAAAAATGGCTGCTAAAGACGTAAAATTCTCCCGCGACGCCCGCGAGCGCATGCTGCGCGGCGTCAACATCCTCGCCGACGCGGTGAAGGTCACGCTCGGCCCCAAGGGCCGCAACGTCGTCATCGACAAATCGTTCGGCGCACCACGCATCACCAAGGACGGCGTCACCGTCGCGAAGGAAATCGAGCTTGAAGACAAGTTCGAAAACATGGGCGCGCAGATGGTCCGCGAAGTTGCTTCGAAGACCAACGACATTGCCGGCGACGGCACCACGACCGCGACCGTTCTGGCGCAGTCGATCGTCCAGGAAGGCCACAAGGCCGTTGCCGCCGGCATGAACCCGATGGATCTGAAGCGCGGCATCGACCTGGCCGTGACCGAAGTCGTCGCGGCTCTCGGCAAGGCTGCCAAGAAGATCAAGACCTCCGAGGAAGTTGCCCAGGTCGGCACGATCTCGGCCAATGGCGACGAGTCGGTCGGCGCCATGATCGCCGAAGCGATGCAGAAGGTCGGCAATGAAGGCGTCATCACGGTTGAAGAAGCCAAGACCGCCGAGACCGAGCTGGAAGTCGTCGAAGGCATGCAGTTCGACCGCGGCTATCTCTCGCCCTACTTCGTCACCAACGCCGACAAGATGGTTGCCGAGCTCGAGGACGTCTACATCCTACTGCACGAGAAGAAGCTGTCCAACCTCCAGGCCATGCTGCCGGTTCTCGAAGCCGTCGTGCAGACCTCCAAGCCGCTGCTCATCATCTCGGAAGACGTCGAAGGCGAGGCTCTGGCCACGCTGGTCGTCAACAAGCTGCGTGGCGGCCTGAAGATCGCCGCCGTCAAGGCGCCGGGCTTCGGTGATCGCCGCAAGGCCATGCTGGAAGACATCGCCATCCTGACCGGTGGCCAGGTCATCTCGGAAGACCTCGGCATCAAGCTCGAGAACGTCGGCCTCAACATGCTCGGCCGCGCCAAGAAGGTGTCGATCTCCAAGGAGAACACCACCATCGTCGACGGCGCCGGCAAGAAGGCCGAGATCCAGGGCCGCGTTGCCCAGATCAAGCAGCAGATCGAAGAGACCACGTCGGACTACGACAAGGAGAAGCTGCAGGAACGTCTGGCGAAGCTCGCCGGCGGCGTTGCGGTGATCCGTGTCGGCGGCGCGACGGAAGTCGAAGTCAAGGAAAAGAAGGACCGCGTCGATGACGCCCTCAACGCGACCCGCGCGGCCGTGGAAGAAGGCATCGTTGCAGGCGGCGGCGTCGCACTGCTGCGCGCTTCGGCCAACATCAAGGTCACCGGCGTCAATGCCGACCAGGCTGCCGGCATCAACATCGTTCGTCGTGCACTGCAGGCTCCGGCCCGTCAGATCGCTTCGAACGCAGGTGCTGAAGCTTCGATCGTTGCCGGCAAGATCCTCGACAACAAGGGCGCGACCTACGGCTACAACGCCCAGACCGGCGAGTATGGCGACATGATCGCCATGGGCATCGTCGACCCGGTCAAGGTCGTTCGCACCGCTCTCCAGGACGCGGCTTCGGTCGCCGGCCTGCTCGTCACCACCGAAGCCATGATCGCGGAGGCCCCCAAGAAGGAGTCTGCTGGCGGCGGCATGCCTGGCGGCATGGGCGGCGGCGGCATGGGCGGCATGGGCGGCATGGATTTCTAATCCAAGCTATCTGGCTTATGCATACGGAAAGGGCGCCGAGAGGCGCCCTTTTTGTTTTGGAAAGCGGATGGTTAGGCGGCGCTGTCCGCCTGCCGCGCAACCTTGCCTGCAAGCACCGCCTGCTCGACAAGCGCCGCGACCTCGTCGGCCACCACCAGCACCGGGCCACGATCGCGGGTGGCCCTCGCAATCACCATCAGCCCTTCCAGCGAGGATTCGACCAGCAGTGCCAGGGCATGCGCCCGGCGTTCGGGCACTCCTGCCCTGACAAAGGCCTGTCGCAGCAAGCCGATCCATTGCTCGAAAGCCGATCGGCAGAGTTCCGCCAGTTCCGGCACATCGGTGGGTGAATCCAGCACCACCGGCGCGATGGGGCAACCCAGCGAAAAATCATTGTCCTCCAGCATGCGCCCGACCGACTGGTAGATGTGATGGACGGCCACTGCAGGATCGCTCTCGGCTGCCAGTGCTTCGCCCAGCCTTTTCGTGACGTCGGCAACGCTGTTGCGCGTCACCTCGATGACCAGTTGGTCCTTGCCGCCTGGGAAATGAAAATAGAGCGAGCCGCGCGGCGCCCCGCTGGCGCCCAGAATGTCGTTGAGCGAGGTGCCGTGATAGCCGCGCTGCCTGAGCAACAGGCCTGTGGTCTCGAGTATGCGGGTGCGGGTGTCGTTGGCCATGTCAACCTCTGTCAGCAGTGACGCATTATAGGCCTTGCCAAGAATATGACAATCGGTCTATATAATATGTGGATCAGTCTATATACTATTAAGGAGAGTGACATGCGCAGCTACCGTCTCGAAGGGTTTGGTGGAACCGAATCCCTGGCGATGCGCGACGAGGCGCGGACGGAACCGAAACCGCATGAGATCGTGGTGCGAGTCCGCGCCGCCTCGCTCAATCGGCGCGACACGATGATCCTTGGCGGCACCTATCCCTTGCCGGCGCGGCAAGGCATCGTGCCGCTGAGCGACGGAGCCGGTGACGTCGTCGCAATCGGCGATGCCGTCACCCGTTTTGCCGTCGGCGACCGCGTCACCGGCAGCTACTTCGCCCGCTGGATCGATGGCCGCATCAATGCCGGTCTGATCGACCAGCTCGGCTGTACGCTTGACGGCATGCTGACTGAGTTTGCCGTGCTCGACGAACAATGGGCGGCGCGACTGCCCGATCATCTGAGCTGGCACGAAGCGGCGACGCTGACCTGCGCCGGCGTGACGGCCTGGAACGCGGTGACCGGGACCCGGATTCCGAAGCCTGGTCAATGGGTTCTCACCATCGGTTCGGGTGGCGTTTCGCTGTTTGCTCTGCAGTTCGCCAAGTTGCTCGGCTGCCGGGTTGTCGCCATCACATCGCGCGCGGAGAAGGCCGACAGGCTGCGGGCGCTGGGCGCCGACCTCGTTGTCTCCAGCACCGACATACCGGAATGGGGCGGCTGGGCGCGCGAGCAGACAGGCGGAGTCGACCTCGTCGTCGAAACCGGCGGCCCGGCCACCTTCGCGCAGTCGCTGATTGCCAGCACGCTTTATGGACACATCGTGCTGCTGACGCTGCAGGACGCCAGTGGCAGATCGATCGAGATGCCGGCAGCGCTTTATCAGCGCAGCCTCGCCACCATCAGCCGCCTGTTCGTCGGCAGCCGCAGCAATCTTGAGGCCATGCTGCGCGCCGTGTCGCAGCATCGCCTCAAGCCCGTTGTCGACAGGGTCTTCCCCTTTGCCGAAGCCCCCGAAGCGTACCGCCACTTCCAGCAGGGCGACGTGTTCGGGAAGGTTGTCATCGACTGCGCCTGACCCAATTGCCCGCTTTTCAACCCCGAATCAGGAGAACGACCATGACCATCCGTGAAGCTTCCGCAGAATGGCAAGGCACGCTGAAGGAAGGCGGCGGCCGTCTGCGGCTTGGCAGCGGCGTCTTCGAAGGCGCCTATTCCTTTCCGTCGCGGTTCGAGGACGGTCCGGGCACCAATCCCGAAGAGCTGATCGGGGCAGCACATGCCGGCTGCTTCTCGATGGCGCTGACCTTCATCCTCGGCCAGGAAGGCCACGTCGCCCGCACCATCCGCACCGTCGCCAAGGTGCATCTCGGCGCGACCGCCGCCGGGCCGACGATCACCCGCATCGAGCTCGAAACGGAAGCAGAGATTCCCGGCCTTCAGCCTGCCGAATTCCAGCGTATGGCGGAGACGGCGAAGACGACCTGCCTTGTCTCTCGCGCTTTGGCCGGCGTTACAACCATCACCCTCAAGGCCGAGCTGGCCGCCACCACTGCCACGGAACAATGAAAACCAGGAGGTATGAGATGAGCCAGGACAGCATCACGAGCATTCATCCGGGCGACCACTCTAGCCAGACGGCCGAGATCATGCGTCGCTTCAACGATGTGTTCCAGTTGCACGATCCGTCCGCGCTTGCCGAGTTGGTGGCGCAGGATTGCGTTATCGAAAACACCGTGCCGGCGCCGGACGGCGCCCGCCATGCCGGCAAAGAGGCATGCATTGACCTATGGTCGGCGATCGCCACCCAGCCCGGCACGCGCTTCGACCTCGAGGAAACCTTCGTCGCCGGTGAACGGGCGACGATCCGCTGGCGCTACTTCATGGCCGACGGCAACTCCATCCGCGGCGTCAACCTGATGCGTGTCGCGGACGAGCTGATCGTCGAGGCGATGGGTTACGTCAAAGGATAGAAGCGTTGCCCGGCACTCCCGTTCCCAGCCCGGAATCTCGCTCAAGTCGAGTTTCCGGGCCGGTTTTCTGGTCACTGGATGACGCGGTGCAGCTTCACCGTGGTGCTGGGACTGTTCTGGATGGTCTGGAAGATCACGCAATAGCGATCCGTGAGTTCGAGCAGTTGGTCGAGCTGACTTTGGGGAGCGTCGGTGTCGATGTCGAAGCGCAAGCGGATTTCCTTGAAGCCGACTGGAACACCCGCAGTCACGCCGAGCGTGCCGCGAAGATCGACGTCACCTTCCGCGGAAACTTCGGCGGACCTGATCGGAATTTCGAGCACGGCCGCCGCCGCGCGCATCGAGACACCGGCGCATGCGATCAGCGCCTCCAGCAGCATGTCGCCGGAGCACAGTTCCTGGCCGCTGCCCCCGGCCATCGGATGAATGCCGGCAAGCGCCAGCCCGCGTCCGGTCTCGACCTTGCAGGTCACGGTGGACGCGTCGGCGACGCCTTTGGCCTTCAAGGTGAGGAACGCGGCCTTCGCATCCCTGCGATAGAGATCCTTGATCGGCTCCTGCGTGGCGCGAAATGTTGCGATTTCCATGAACAATCTCCTGTCTTGAATTGTCGTTGTCAAAAATGGCGAGCAGTGGCCGGGCCTTATTCCGGCACCGCGATGCCGGAGCCGCCGAGCTCAGCCGGAAAGTCCCTGAGCTTGGGCAGCCCATCCTTCATCGGCAGCACGGTCTCAGCGTAGTTGACGTGAACCCCAGGCGTGAATTTCACGCCTGGTATGGTTGCCGCATAGACATCGACCAGGCCGAGCGGCGGATGAACGGTCATCAGATGACCACCGCATTTCGTGCAGAACTGGCGATCGCTCATTTCGGTCTTCTCGAACCCGGACAGGAACTCCGCGCCCCTGGTGACCTTGACGTTCTGAGGCTTCCACAGCGTGAAGGCGTTCACGGGAGACGCCGACCACGATCGACACGAACCGCAATGGCAATAGCCCATTGCCTCGGCGGCTCCGTGCACTTCGATTTCCACGGCGCCGCAAAAACACCCGCCCTTATGTACCGTCATGACATTTGTCCCTGGTTGGTTTCGACAGCACTCAGCGCCCTCTCTCGGCAGCGCTTGAGCACCGGTGCAGGTTTAGGAGTTCTGGCCGCGAACTGAATGATACGGCGTCCGCCTCGCTTGACAGCGCGTCCGGAACTCGAAAGGGATGGCTGACCGGCTAGCCGGGTGCGGGACGAAACGGAATGGCCGGGGATGCTCTGTCTGACCTGTTGAGGACGGTACGCCTTACCGGCGCGACGTTTTTTGACATTGAGGGCCACGAGCCGTGGGCCGTCTGCTCGCCGGCGCCATCGTCCATCCTGCCGAAGATCCTGCCCGGTGCGGACCATCTGATCTCCTACCATGTGGTAACGGCCGGTCGCTGCTTCGCGCGCATCGTCGGCCAGGAAGCGATCGCGCTGGAGGCCGGCGAAGTCGTCGTCTTCACCAGGAGCGACCCGCATATTATGTCCAGCAATCCGGCGCTGCGCGCCGATCCGCCGACAGCCGACGTTCTCGACATCGCAACAGCCGGCCGGATGCCGTTTTACATCAACTGCGCCGGCGACGGCGCGACCTCGGCCAGGCTGGTTTGCGGCTATCTCGCCTGTGATGCACAGCCTTTCAATCCACTGCTCGAGGCTTTGCCGCCGGTGATCAAGGCCGGAGCTGCCAAAGGCGATGGCGGCTGGCTCAGCCAGTTCATCAACCTGGCTGTCACGGAGGTGGCGCAAAAGCGCGCAGGCAGTGAAACGGTGCTCACCAAACTGAGCGAACTGATGTTTGTCGACGTGTTGCGCCGTTACTTGGAATCGCTGCCGCCACAAACCACGGGATGGCTGGCTGGCCTGCGCGATCCGCACCTGGCGAGGGCACTGGCGCTGATCCACGACCGGCCGGCGCATAACTGGACGGTGGAGGCGCTGGCGAAGGACTCCGCGCTGTCGCGCAGCGTGCTCGCCGAACGCTTCACCAGGCTGGTCGGCATGCCGCCAATGCATTATCTCGCCAAATGGCGCATGCAGATCGCCTCGGAGCTGCTCAGCGTCGGCTCCAGCAACATGGCCAGCATCGCCGCTGAAATCGGATACGAATCCGAGGCAGCGTTCAGCCGCGCCTTCAAGAAGATGATCGGCCTTCCGCCCTCCGCCTGGCGTCTAGGCATCCGGACCGGATCCGGAACCGACGAAGAGTAGGCCGATGCCTGCCAGATCCTGTTCTATCGATCAGCAAGCGCCAGCTTGGCCCCAAGCATGACAAAGGCGCCGGCGAAGGTGCGGCGCATCCAGGTCAGCACCATCGGCCGCGACACGACATGGCTGCGGATCGAGGCGGCAAAGATGCCGTAAGCGACGAAGACGACGAAGGTCAGCAGCATGAAGACGCTCGAGAGCTCCAGCATCTTGGCAAATGCGTTCGGTTCGGTCGTGCTGACGAATTGCGGCAGGAAGGCAAAGAAGAAGATCGACAGCTTCGGGTTCAGGATGTTGATCAGGATACCGGAGGTGATGACCTTGGCTGCCGAGCGGGGTGCCGCGTTTTCATCGACGCTCAGGCCGCCCTTCTCCTTCAGCGTGTTCCAGGCCATGTAGAGGAGATAGGCGACGCCGAGATATTTCAGCGTCTCGAAGGCGACAGCACTTGTGTGCAGCAGCGCCGCCAGGCCGGTGATGGCGGCGGCCATATGCGGGATGATGCCAAGCGTGCAGCCGAATGCAGCAGTGATCGAGGCGCGCGCGCCTCGCGAAAGCCCGGCGCTCAGCGTGTAGAGAACGCCGGTGCCGGGCGAAGCCACAACGATCAGCGACGTCAACAGAAATTCGATGCTCATGGTTCCTCCGACACCCTGCCCGTGGTCGAAGCTATCGGGGGATGTGGGATGAGGCAAGGTGGGCGTCGGCTAGATCGTTGGCATCCCGTGCGCCTTGCGCGCCATCAGGCAATCGTCGCCGCCAGGCATGCAGGCGTGGCAGACGTCCGGGCGGATCTCGTAGATGCCGCAGGCCGTGTGCTTGCCGATCTCGCCCGTAAGCGCCGAACAGCGCACGCCCTCGCAGCGCATGCCGGACAGGTCGGCGGACACGAACTTTTCCGGAATCCGGTCAAGTTGCGCATCGTCCTCGGTCGAGAAGCGCGGCCATTCGGCCGAGTAGGAGCAGCAGGCGCCGCAGCTCTGGCAATCGAAGATTGCGGCCGCGCCGGCGTCCTCGTCGCCAGACAAAAAGTCGGTGGCGCCAGCCAGGCCGGCAGGCGCTATGGACCGACGACCGGCATCTTGCGGCAAGGCGCTATTTCTTCTTCTTGCCCTTCGGCGCGTCCGCCGGCGACTTGAACAGGTCGGTCGCAGCCTCGGTGGCCTCGGCGGCCTTTGGCGCGGCAGCGGGCTTGGCCGGCTTTGCAGCGGCAGCCGGCACTGCCGGCTGGTCCTTGGTGGAAAACTTTATGGCCATGTCAGTCCTCGTCGGAAAAGCGGGATGATGGTGCGCGCGGATTGCGCAAGCGGCCGATCAGCGCCGAGACCGCTGTGATGTTCATTTCCTCGGGCGACCAGTTCCTCGCCTCGGCAATGTGGTGCGCCGCCAGTTCGCGATGCGTGCTGCCGCTATAGGCGGCATCCTGGTAGGTCACGCGCTCCTGGGTCTTTTTGTCCTCGCGGACATATTCGACCAGATAGTTCGGGGCTTCGGCACGGCCGCGCACGCCGACGCGCACCTGGGCATCGCCATGCGCGCGCTTGCAGCGCTCGAGCTTTTCCAGCACACGGCGGACATATTCGACCGGCTTGTCCAGGCCCGGGACCATGGACGCTATGGTCGCATCGGCATCGATCGGCGTCGGCGGTACGCGCTTGGTGGCCATCAGCGTTTGCCTGCCCGCTTCGGCAGCGCCGCAAGGGCTGCGGCCGCTGCCATGTCGTCGGCTTCCTTTTCCTTGCGCAGTTCGCGCAAGCGCGCGGTCTTGGCTTCGCGCGCCTCGCTGACGGCATCACGCTCGGACAGGATGCGGTTGAGTGACATCGACTGGGTTTGCGTCTTGCTGAACAGCGAGCCGGCCTGGTCGGCGGTCTTGGATTGAGTGGTCAAAACTTTCTCCTGTCGGGAGCCTGGTGCCGATAAAGCGAGAGCGGTCTTCGATTACGACCAAAGCAATACGGCAGCGGGGCAGTATGGGCGGTTCAGATTGCTGGAGCGTCCCTTAGCACGTTCCGGCCGGCGTGCGGCGCACTTTTAGCGGCACGACGCACAAAATGAAAAAGGCCAGGCACCGCCTGACCTTCCATGAAAGCGCCGCGCATCCAGTTGGATGCGCAAGGCGCTCCTTTCAGCCTTTCATCGGTGCCAGTACATCCGTGGTCACCGGAAGGCCGAATTCCTTATCAGGCCGCCTTCAACTGGTCGGCGGACATCTTGCCCGACTTGTTGTCGCGGGTCATCTCGTAGCCGAGCTTCTGACCCTCGACGATGTCACGCATGCCGGCGCGCTCTACGGCCGAGATGTGGACGAAAACGTCGGCGGAGCCGTCGTCAGGCTGAATAAAACCAAAACCTTTGGTGGCGTTGAACCATTTCACTGTGCCGGTGGCCATGAAGAACCCTTTCCCTGGCAAATATTCGTTCACCATCGTGCGACTGCACAACAGCGTTTTGTCTCGATTTTTGATGGGGAAGTTCGTCAAAGGCGCGCATCATGCGCGGATAACAAAAGTCGGTCAAACAAATATCGACATATTTCTTATAGACTTCTCTTAGCGCCGAGTCAATTTCTGGTTTGGCCACAGCCCAAATTCAACCTGAGGATGCCTGAGGCATAAGCCTCAACTGACGAGGTGGCGGAGCGCAACGCGTTCCCAAAAATATTCCACGCCCCGGAACCAATCGCAAGCCGGCGCGTTTCCATGGTGTCAGCAATTCAGAGAGCAATCTCAGTAATGCTGGCAAAAGGACGCCTCCCGCACATTGAACGGTGCGAGAGGCGTTCTTGTATGTGCCGTTGTCTGACACAATTCCCAAGGGAAAACCGTTTCACACTTTTCCTTAAACTTACGCTCGCCTACAGGATCGCGCTGATCAGCGGCAGGATCTCGTAGCGGAAACCGCGGCCGGAGCTCGACACCGGATCGCCGTCGGTGACCGCTCTTGCCTCGGCTTCGCTGCCGACACGCAGGATCAGCAGACCCCAAGGGCCGGCCGGGTCGGCGACCGGCCCGGCGAGGATCATGGTGCCCTCGGCAAGCTTGCCGCGCAGATAGTCGGCATGCCGGCCCATCAACTCCCTCTCCTCCTCCGTCAGGGTGAAGGCGAAGTCCGGCCGAGGCGGGATCAGCCGGCAGTGGAAGATTGTTGGCGCGGTAGTCTCACGCGGTCCATCATTGCTGGCCATCGGTCACTCACCGTGATGTCATTAGTGGTCCTATTCGTCCGGGCCGGGTTCCGGCCAAGTCTCCTTCGCTGCTTCCGCATACCAGTGCCGCATCGCCGGCGTTGCCAACACGGCGTCGACGTAGGCGCGCGTGTCGGGCGCGAGCTTGCCGCCATAGGTGTCGAAGCGGGTGACGACAGGTGCATACATGGCATCGGCCGCGGTGAAATGACCGAACAGGAAGGGGCCGCCTTTGCCGTATTGTTCCCGGCACTGGCGCCAGATCGTTTCGATGCGCGCGCGCTGCATTTCGCCTTCGGCGTCGAGCGGCTTGTGGCCCTTCGGCCGGCGCAAATTCATCGGCCAGCCATAGCGCACCTCGCGAAAGCCGGAATGCATCTCGGTCGCCACCGAGCGAGCCAAGGCGCGGGCGCCGATATCCTGCGGCCAAAGTTTTTTCTCCGGAAACAGGTCGGCCAGATATTCAAGGATGGCAAGGGTTTCCCAGACAATCCTGCCATTGTGATTCAACACTGGCACAAGGCCGGTGGGCGAGACTTTCGCCAGAGCGGCAAAAGTCTCGGGCGTGCGCAGGCGCACGAAACCTTCCTCGAACGGGATCTCCAGATGCTTCATCGCCACCCATGGCCTCAGCGACCAGGACGAAAAGCACTTGTTGGCGATGATGAGCGTAAATTCAGCCAAGGCGGTCTCCCCAAAATTTCGTCACACTAGTCACACGATACGACGCGGCAAAGCGTTTCGGCGACCATATAAGCGACCAGATGCGACGATGATCGCCGCCCAGGGAACCTAAGCCAAGCCGGCCCGTTTGCCTCCTGCGAATGAATCCCCGGAATCCCAGGAGATGCAAAGATGGTGAACAAGGATCAGGTTGCCGGCGTGGCCAAGCAGGTCAAGGGCTCGGTCAAGGAGGTCGGCGGCAAGGCGACCGGCAACAGGCAGACCCAGGCCGAAGGCACGGCCGACAAGACCGCCGGCAAGGTGCAGAAGGTCTATGGCGACGTGAAGGACAAGATCAAAAAGGCGCTCTGATTCGATCTTGCAGGCAATGAGGAAGGCGGCTCAAGGCCGCCTTTTTCTTGTCAGAGGCTGAGGCTCTTGCTGAAGGCGCTGGTGAACTTGACCCCGCCCCGGTCGCCCGCCGCCTCGCCCAGCACCACGTCCATGCCGTCCCCGGTTACCCTCACCAGCGCGAAGCCACCCATATAGGCAGCCTTCGGCTTGAACAGGTCGAGGCCATCGCTTTTGTAGATCATAGGCACTTCGTGCTGATGGCCATGGAAGATGGCGATGACATTGTAGCCCTTCAGCGCCGCCAGCATCGCCTGGCGGTCGGCCTCGCTCCACCAGTGCGGCGCGCCTGCGCCGTCATCGTCATAGGTGCGCTTGGCCGGGTCCCAGCGCTCGACCGAGAAAGTGTCCCAGCCATAGTGCTGGAACAGGATGACGGGACGGCCATCCGCCGCGTAGGTCGCCAGATCCTGCTTCAGCCACGGCAGGCTGCTCACCGCGCCATGGCCGGTGTCGCCGGCAAAGCGGTGGGTCTGGACGAGATGCAGGCCGCCCCAGTCCCAGGAATAGCAGTCGGTGTCGACATCGTATTCGGTGGCCGGCACCGGCGGCTTGAAGAACACGCCGGGGCGGTGGTTGACCTCGACATAGTCGCGCAGTTCACGCCGATACCAGTCGATATGGGGCGGCGAGCCGTTCTGGTCGAGATCGTGGTTGCCGAGGCCGACATAGACCGGCATGTGCACGCGGTCGGGGCCGACGCCCTGTTGATAGCGCTGGCTGAACTGCAACAGTTGCGTGCCTTCGCTGGGCTCGGTGATCTGGCCGCCGCCATCGTCGGTGATGTCGCCGCCGACAACGAGGCCGAGCGGCGCATCGATGCGGCTGCCGGCCGAACGCAGGCGGGTTGCAACGCCATCGATCTCGACTGGCCATTGCCGGCCGGCCAAGCCATTGAGAACAGCGACATTGCGCAACAGCGCGGCATCGCTCTTGCCTTCCTCCAGGCAGTTGGGGCTGAGGCCGCTCGACATGCGGCAGGCATGGACATCGGCGATGAACAGAAAGGTGGCGTCGATGGGCTGGATGCGCTTGCCGGTCTGGCCAAGCGCGGCGCGCGGCAGCATACCAGCCATGGCAAGGCCGGCTGCCTGTGCGAGTAAATTGCGACGGGAGAGGACGAGCTCGCGATTCATGACCTGAAATTCAGCACAGCCGGCGCCCCACCGTCCAGTTGCCAGGAATGGCAGGTCGACACGGTACACTGGCTCTGGCATTTCTTGGGTCATGCTGGCGCGCGGCAAATACAAGCACAGGGGGATTTCATGAGAGCCGTTTCGATAGGCGTGGTGCTGGCTGGGTTGCTGCCGGCGGCTGCGGTGCATGCCGCCGATTGTGTCGACGCAAAAACGGCCAAGGCCGGCTTCGTTCTGGAAATGCCTGGCGTCCGCAGCGAGTTTCGGTCGGTGGCCGGCGGCATGGTGTCCGTCGCCAACACCTACGAATCGCAATCGCCGCAGACACAGTTCCTGTTTGCCGGCCTGGTCGAAGTGTTTCGCGACAGCGATACCGGACGGGTGGCGACGATCCCGTTTTCCGATCTGCGAAAACTGTTTCCGCTGAAGACTGGAGCCAAGAGCACGATCGAATTCGTCGAGCTGTCGCCGAACAAGCAGCCGAAGAGCACCAAGACGCTGAGCCTGGTCGTCAAGGGCAAGGAGACGTTCAGTGTCGGCGGCTGCAAATACAACGTGCTGGCGGTCACGGAGACCTTCAAGAACGGCGCCGGCGAAACGCTGGACACATTTACCGCGCTTTATGCGCCCGATCTGCAAGCGTCCCTCGCCCGGCGCTACGACGAAGGGACCAGCGCGGAATCGGTGAACGGTTACGAGACGATCAAGCCGCTTTCCGACTAGAACAGCGCAGTTCCGGCCTCAAGCTTTTCCCGGCCGCAGCAGGATCCTGCGACGCCGCTTCGCTCTGCTCGGGAATGGCGGCGTTGAGCTGCCCTGAAGTTCGGCCAGACAATCGCGCAGCACGCTGGCATCCTGTGCCGCCTTGGCCATCGACATGGCGCCGGAATAGGCGGCGATGGCGAGTGCCGCAAAGCGCTCGGGGTCGGTGCCCTGCTCCCTCCCCGACTGCTGGTCGGCTCGCACCTTGTCGGCAACCGCCTGACGCCATCCGGCAAAGATGCCGGCCAAAGCGGCGCGGAAATGCGGGTCAGCGAGCGACAGTTCATGCGCCAGATTGTTGAGCGGACAGCCGCGCACGAAGCCTTGCTGCTCAAGCTCGGTCGCCACCGCCTCGAACACCGCGCGCACGCCTTCGCGCGCCGAGCCTGCCGCCCGTACAGGGTTGATCCAGGTTTCATCGAGGGCCGCTGCCACGCGCTCCTCGATCACCGCCAGAGCGAGCGCCTTCTTGGTCGGGAAATGATGATGCAGCGCGCCGCCGCTGACGCCTGCGGTCGTCATCAACTCGCCAAGAGCGGATGCATGATAGCCACGCGCCTGGAACGACGCTTCGGCGATATCGAGCACCTTGTTGCGCAGCCCTTCGGGATCGTTGGTGCGTTTTCGCGGCGGCCCTTTCGGAGCCCGAGCAATCTCTGCTGACATTTGCCAACGATAGCAGATTGACAAAACAGGACAACCGGTCCGTTTTATAAACCGGATGATCATCCTGTTTTTTGGAGACGACACAATGACCGTACCCCTGAATGCGCCTGCGGCGGCAAAACTGCTCGCTTCGCCTGTCGTCGAGTTGCGGCAGTACACGCTGAAGCCGGGCCGGCGCGAGACGCTGATCGACATCTTCGACAGTCGGTTCATCGAAGGCCAGGAACACGCCGGCATGACCATCATCGGACAGTTCCGCGACCTCGACCGCCCCGACATATTCGTCTGGCTGCGCGGCTTCGATGGCATGGAAGCGCGGAAGCAGGCGCTCACCGCCTTCTATGACGGGCCGGTGTGGACGGCGCACCGCGACGCCGCCAATGCGACGATGATCGATTCCGACGATGTACTGCTCTTGAAGCCGGCATGGCCAGGCGCCGGCTTCGATCTGTCAGGCGCGCAGCGAGGCGCCATGCCGGCGGATGGAAAGCCAAGCGCAGACAATGGCTTGACCGGTGTTGTTGTCATCCAGATTCATCATCTGCGGTCTGGCGCCGAAGCCGATTTCGCCGGCAATTTCGAAACGGATGCCGTTCCGGTCCTTATCGGCGCCGGCGGACGGTTGCTTGGCGCCTTCATCACCGAGCACGCCGAAAACAGCTTTCCCCGCCTGCCGGTGCGCTTGAGCGAAAACGTCTTTATCGCGGTGACGGGTTTCGACAGTCCCGAGGCGCATGCCAGTTACGAAGCCGCAGTTGCCGCTTCGCCCCAATGGCAAGCGGCCGATGTGACCTGGCGGACCGAAACCTTGCGCCTGACGCCGACGTCGCAGTCGCTGCTGCGGTAACCGGATCGGCACGCGGCCAACCGAAGTTCATACTGAGCGATAGGCCGGCGGCTTGACCGCCCTCGCCGATCGGCATTGCCTTCGTGACGCGGGCAATACAGCAAGAGCATTCGATGCGACTTGGCCTTCAATGAGACTTTCTGGCAAACGAGCACTGGTGACCGGCGGCTCGGACGGCATCGGCCTGGCGATATCGGAAGCTTTCTTGCGCGAGGGCGCCGACGTGCTGATCGTCGGCCGCGACACCAGCAAGCTCGAGACCGCCCACGAGACACTTGCGGCGGCGGGCAACGTCGGCACCCAGTCGGCCGATCTCTCGACCTCTTCCGGCATCGATGCCGTGGTCGATCGCGCGAAAGCAACCGGCCCACTCGACATCCTCGTCAACAATGCTGGGGTCGCTTATCTGGTGCCGTTCGAGTCCGTCACCGAGCACCAATTCCAGCAATCCTTCGCGCTCAATGTGACGGCGGCGTTCTTCCTTACCCAGCGGCTGCTGCCGCATCTCGGCGCCAACGCCTCCGTCATCAACATCTCGTCCTACTTCGCCGACAAGATGATCCCGAAGCGGCCGTCGAGCCTGTATTCCTTGTCCAAGGGCGCGCTGAATTCGCTGACCAAGTCGCTGGCCTTCGAGCTTGGTCCGCGCGGCATCAGGGTCAATGCGATTGCGCCCGGCACGGTCGACACCGCCATGCGGCGCAAGTCGATCGACAACCTGCCGGCGGCAGCGCAGGCCGAGCTGAAAACCTATGTCGAGCGCAGCTACCCGCTCGGCCGCATCGGCCAAACCAGCGATCTTGCCGGCATCGCCGTCTATCTGGCCAGCGACGAGGCGGCGTGGACCAGCGGCGGCATTTTCGCGATCGATGGCGGGTATACGGCGGGGTGACCGTTTGGACGGCCCTCGGCCTCGAACAAGCGGAGCACTTGACCAAACTTCCGATACCGCGTCTGTCTGCAGATTGAGCAATGCTTCAGACATTCGTGGTGCCATGCCGTCTATCGATCCACTGATCCTCTTCTACACAACGTTCTTCAGCAAACCCGTCGATATCGCGTCGATACAGTGCGAAATGCCCGGGCGGTGGACACTGGACAAACGACGGATTTCCGAGGCCGCGGCAGTCGTCTTCCATATTCCGAACTTTCGCGAAGTGGGCGATGCCTACAAATACCCTGGTCAATATTGGGTCGCCTGGTCGATGGAATGCGGCCAAAACTACAAGCGACTTGCCGACCCCAAAATCATGCGGCACTTCGATATCATCATGACGCATGAATCCCGGTCCGATGTCTGGGTACCCTACCTTCCGCGTGCGGTGTGGTGGAAAGATGCGCTGGCCAGACCAATCGTGCCGAAAACGGAAGAAGCGCCGGTCGCACTCTTCCAGTCGGCCGGCCTGAATTATAGCGGCCGTGTCGATTTGGCGAACGAACTGGCGCGCCACATCAAGATCGATTCCTATGGCCGATATCGCAACAACCGATCGGTCTCTGGCCCCGATCTGGGCTCGAAGACCAAGATCGAAACCATTGCGCGGCACAAATTCTGCCTGGCCATGGAGAACTCGATCGAGGCCGACTATGTCACCGAGAAAATCTATGACGCGTTCATGGCCGGCACGGTGCCGATCTACCTTGGCGCTCCCAATGTGGACGAGTTCGTTCCGGAGCACTCCTTTATTGACGCCAGTGCCTTCGCCAGCGCCAGCGATCTTGCAGCCTATCTCCAGCACCTGATCGCAACGCCGCAAGACTACGAGGCTTATTTCGACTGGCGCTCAAAGCCATTGCCCGACAATCTCGTCAAACGGGTGCAATCATTGGAAACACCCGCGTTCTGCAGACTGATGAGCGTCGTGCGCCAGCGTCTGGAGGCGCGGACAAGCAAGCCTTCCGGACGGCGAACACTTCCGTTCGGCTATAGATCCTATCTCAGGACAAAGCTGCGCCGTTGGAGGAAAAAGGTTCCGAGCTGACGGTCCGCGATCAGGCGCGCTTTCAGCAAAATACGGAGGACAAAGAGCGTCTCTTGCGACGTCGAGACGGCTTTGACCTTGCCGCCATGCATCTTGGAAAACTCCGAGGCTATGTGGAGGCGCTCCCAGGGTGGACTTGAAATTCTCGGCTTCGCGATCCGAAGCTCGATCCGGATGCGATGCCGGATTTTGGTCGGAAACTGAACAGAAGGACAAGTGCATAAGCTACCTCATCGCTGCTGTTGCCAGTGAGACGCCGGCACGGATGGTAGTTTGTGTGGCAGCGTCGCTCGTAGGTAGAGTAAGTAGACATGAATTGCGCATTGCTGATCCTGGGGGAAGTTTGCGTAGAGCAATCCGCCAGCTCGACATGATCTATCGAGCTAAATCCGCAAGTTTCCGTGCACTTTATGGGATCAAGCCGCACTGAGGAGCAATTTCCTTCACACGAAAGTGGAGGGTGCAGGATCCCGAAGGGCGGCGCTACCGCTTCAACCGATTTACTGCCTGCCGGCCGCAATCTCTGCTTGAAGGCCATTGTGCAACGCGATACGCCGTTGCCGAATTCGATCGTCGGAGAGACAAGTGACCGCTGCCAGGACCAGAACCGAAACCGACACGTTCGGCCCCATCGAGGTTGCCGCCGACCGTTACTGGGGCGCGCAGGCGCAGCGTTCCCTCGGCAATTTCAGGATAGGCTGGGAAAAGCAGCCGGCCTCGATCGTGCGTGCGCTCGGCATCGTCAAGCGAGCGGCGGCGGAAGCCAATATGGAGTTGAAGCGGCTCGATCCGGCAGTCGGCAAGGCGATCATCGAGGCGGCGCAAGAGGTGATCGACGGCAAGCTGAACGATCATTTCCCGCTGGTCGTCTGGCAGACCGGCTCGGGCACGCAGTCCAACATGAACGCCAACGAGGTGATCTCCAACCGGGCGATCGAACTTCTGGGCGGCGTCATGGGCTCGAAGAAGCCGGTGCACCCTAACGACCACGTCAATATGAGCCAGTCGTCGAACGACACCTACCCGACAGCCATGCACATCGCGTGCGCCGAGCGCATCGTGCACGATCTGCTGCCGGCGCTGAAGCATCTGCACGCGGCGCTCGAGGTCAAGACGAAGGCCTTCGCCCACATCATCAAGATCGGCCGCACCCATACGCAGGACGCGACACCCCTCACGCTGGGCCAGGAATTTTCCGGCTACGCCGCGCAGGTGGCCTCTTCGATCAAGCGCATCGAGATGACGCTGCCCGGCCTGCAGGAACTGGCGCAGGGCGGCACCGCCGTCGGCACCGGCCTCAACGCGCCGGTGGGCTTTGCCGAAACGGTGGCGGCGCGCATCGCCGAAATCACCGGCATCGCCTTCGTCACCGCGCCGAACAAGTTCGAGGCGCTCGCCGCGCATGATTCCATGGTGTTCTCGCATGGCGCCATCAACGCGGCGGCCGCCGCCCTCTTCAAGATCGCCAACGACATCCGCTTCCTCGGCTCCGGCCCGCGCTCGGGCCTCGGCGAACTGTCGCTGCCGGAAAACGAGCCGGGTTCCTCGATCATGCCGGGCAAGGTCAACCCGACCCAATGCGAGGCTCTGACGCAGGTCTGCGTGCAGGTGTTCGGCAACAACGCCTCGCTGACCTTCGCCGGCAGCCAGGGCCATTTCGAGCTCAACGTCTACAACCCGCTGATGGCCTACAACTTCCTGCAGTCGGTGCAGTTGTTGGCCGACGCCTCGATCTCCTTCACCGACAATTGCGTCGTCGGCATCGAGGCTCGCGAAGACAACATCAAAGCCGCGCTCGACCGCTCGCTGATGCTGGTGACCGCGCTGGCGCCGACGATCGGGTACGACAATGCCGCCAAAATCGCCAAGACCGCGCACAAGAAGGGCACCACCTTGCGCGAGGAAGCACTGGCCACTGGGCTGGTCAGCGAGGCAGACTACGACCGGCTGGTGCGGCCGGAGGACATGACGCATCCGGGTTAAGCGATTCCAGGGAAAGTGCCTTGCGTTTCCTCGGGAAGCGCGCAGCCCTCTTCTTGGGGATTGCGTCAACTAGAAATCCGAATTTGTGGCGGGACAATTTGCTCCCGCCGCTGCTGGCCGCGACAAGAATTTTGCGTCGGTCGAACGATCCCGAAATGTACGTCCTGTGAACAATGTGTCGCCGGACTGGCGGCTTTGGTGAACAGTCGGCTTGGTCTATCTGACGGGACATCAACCCTTTTCGGAGAGCCACCATGTCCATCAACACTTCCGCTGCCGGCGCCGGCATCGCGTCCAACAGCTCCACCACCATCCTGCTCGGCCGCATCCTGCTCGCCGCCATCTTCCTGCTTTCCGGCTTCGGCAAGCTCACCGCCATTTCCGGCACCGCCGGCTATTTCGGCGCCATGGGCCTGCCGGTGCCGACCGTAACGGCCATTGTCGTCGGCCTGATCGAATTGCTCGGCGGCCTTGCCGTGCTCGTTGGCTTTCAGACCCGCATCGCCGCCTGGGTGCTCGCGGTCTTCACCATCGCCTCGGCCTTTGTCGCCCATACCGGCTGGGCCGACCAGAACCAGATGATCCATTTCCTGAAGAACGTCGCCATCACCGGCGGCTTCCTGCTGCTGGCTTCCTCAGGCCCTGGCACCTACTCGATCGACGCCAAGCGCGGCTGAGCTTTCCCTTCCCAAGCCTGAAAAAAAGCGGCGTGGAATTTTCCACGCCGCTTTTTCGTTGTCTGCCCAAGCGCACGCTCGACCCATCCCTGCTAGGATCGGTCTCGAAACAGCCGGCGGACAGACATCGGAGATGACCATGCCCCGCGATGCATTGCTTCTGATTTCCCGGCTGCTGCTCGCCGTCCTGCTCGTTCCCTCCGGCTACCACGCGCTCGCCGACATTGCCGGGACGACCGGCTATTTCGCCGGCCTCGGCATGCCATTGCCGACGCTTGCCGCCTGGGGCACCGGGCTGTTCGAGTTGATTGCCGGTCTCTTGATACTGGTCGGCTTTCAGACGCCGGTCGTTGCGATACTTCTTGCCGCTTTCTGCATCGTTGCAGGCTCCATCGGCCACTACGGCCAGGGCGGCGATGACCCGATGCTCACCTTCCTGCACCAGCAGATGCTGATGAAGGATATTGCCATCGCCGGTGGATTCCTGGCGCTAGCCATGGCCGGCGCCGGGGCCTGGTCGATCGACGGGCGCCGCGCCGCGGTCTGATATCGTCAAATATCGTCCCGGTTGAACCATCCGTGCCAGGTCGACCCCCACTCCGTCTCGGCTTCGTCGAGCCACCTCTCCCCCGATCGACGGGGTAGAGGAAGTGCGCGAGCCTATTGCCGCCAACGCTTTCCAACGAGGCTCCCTTCCTTTCCCTCCGGAGGGGGAAGGTGGCGGTGCGAAGCAGCGACGGATAGAGGAAGCCGGTCCTCGAACGCGAGGCCGACGACGACATGGTTTTGCTGTCAGGCCGCGCCTACTTCACCGACACGCTCTGCCCACCCTCGACCGCCAGCACCAGCCGGCGGTTGGTGATCCGCGCCAGTTGCGCCAGCCGTCCGGCCGGGCGTTCGCCGTAAAGATCGGAAAGTGAGGCCGGCAGCACCAGCGCCAACGTGCCATTGCCGCGGTTTTCCCATTTCAGCCGCGGCATGACGCCGGGCATGGCCGCAGTCAGCAGATAGACGACGCGCAGCACCGCCGCCAGGATGCGGGCGCGCTCGAGATAGCGCGGCGTCGCCAGGCCGCGGATTTCCGGCGCCGCATCGTTGAACACGCCTTCGTGGCGGAACAGGCCGACCAGCGCCAGGAAGGCACGGCCGGGGTGATCGACGCCAATGAAGGAGGCGTGGGCAATGATGTTGAGCGACTGCTTGCCGCGATATTCCGGGTGCGCGCGCCAGCCTATATCGGCCAGCAGACAGGCAGCGTGGCGATAGCGCGCCTCATCCTCCGTCTCGTCGATGCCGAAGGCGGCAAAGGTCTTGTCCGTCCATTCGACAAGCTCATGCGCATGGGTGACCGAGCGCGACCGCAGCCGCGCCAGTTCCTCCGAAGCGGAGACCAGCGGATCGGCCTTCTGCTCGGCAGGGTCGAGCAGCGAATAGAGAAACCCTTCGCGCACGCCCAATGCCGAGACGATGATCTTCGACGGCTGCATCGCCGCCATGATCTCCTGCAGCACGACCGCGCCATAGGGCAGCAGCGAACGGCGGTTCTTCGACACACCTTCGATGCCCTTGACCTTCTCGATCTCGCCTTTCGCCACCTGCTTCAGGAAATTGGCGGCGCTTTCGACACCGATCTCATAGTGGTGCATGACGCCAAGCGGGTAGTTGGTCATTTCCATGTGCAGCCGGGCAAGGTTTCGCCAGGTGCCGCCAACGGCGTAAAAGGGCCGTCCCAGCCCGCCCTTCAACAATTTGGCGCGCGCCAGTTCGTCGCGGGTGATCTTTGCCGCCTGGGCGAGCGAATTCCTGGCCATGTCCTGCAGCCGCAGGCCACCCAGCGGCAGCGTGATACCGTCGCCGATCGCCTCGCCATTGATGTCGATAAGCTCCAGGCTGCCGCCGCCAAGATCACCGGCAATGCCATTGGCGGGGTGGAAGCCCGAAATGACGCCAAGCGCCGAATAATGCGCCTCCTGCCGGCCAGTGAGCACGCGGATCTCGGTCTTGAGCACATCCTGGGCGCGGTGGATGAAATCGGGTCCGTTGATCGCTTCGCGGGCCGCGGCCGTTGCCAGCACAAACATGTGCTCCGCACCCGCCTGGTCGGAGAGCGCGCGGAAACGGCGGAACTCCTCCATCGAGCGCGTCACCGCCTCGGGATCGAGCTTGCCGGTCGAAACGATGCCGCGGCCGAGGCCGGCCAGCATCTTTTCGTTGAACAGCAAGGTCGGCGAGCGCGCCAACCCTTCATAGACGACAAGGCGGATCGAGTTCGAGCCGATGTCGATGATGGACAGCGGCCGGCGATCCTGCAGCCGGCCTTGGGACGTTGAAATCATCAGCCGGTGTTCTTCTTGCGACGCTTGAACTGCGCGATGCGCTTGGGCGCATGCGACTTCAGCGCGTCACCCCGTCCCGACAGGCTCGGATTGGTCATGAAATATTCCTGCGCGTTGAACGGTTCCTCACCCTCCTCCAGCACGACGCGCCGGGAGGTTCCGTCAGCCAATACGTCGAAACTTTGCTGGTTGTCCATGATGTTGCCCAGCATGATCTGGCCAAGGATCTGTTCATGCACCGTCGGGTTGGTGATCGGCACCATGGTCTCGACGCGGCGGTCGAGATTACGTGGCATCAAGTCGGCCGAGGCGATGTAGACGATCGCCTCGTCCGACGGCAGGCCATGGCCGTTGCCGAAGCAGTAGATGCGGCTGTGTTCGAGGAAGCGGCCGACGATCGACTTGACCCTGATGTTTTCCGACAGGCCGGGCACCTGTGGCCGCAGGCAGCAGATGCCGCGCACGACGAGATCGATCTCGACGCCGGCACGGCTGGCGTCATAGAGCGCGTCGATGATGTTGGGATCGACGAGCGCGTTCATCTTCATCCAGATGCGCGCCGGACGGCCAGCCAGCGCGTAGGCGACCTCGTCGGCAATGTGCTTGAGGATACGGCTGCGCAGCGTAAACGGCGAGATGGCGATCCGCATCTCATCCGTCGGCTCGGCATAGCCGGTGATGAAGTTGAACAGCTGGGCGACATCGCGCGCGATCGTCGGATCGGTGGTGAAGAAGGACAGGTCGGTGTAGATGCGCGCGGTCACCGGATGGTAGTTGCCGGTGCCGAGATGCACATAGTTACGCAGCTTGCCGTCCTCGCGCCGCACCACCAGCGACATTTTCGCATGGGTTTTGAGTTCAAGGAAGCCGAACACGACCTGGACGCCGGCGCGTTCGAGGTCGCGCGCCCAGCGGATGTTGGCTTCCTCGTCGAAGCGCGCCTTGAGCTCGACCAGGGCGGTTACCGACTTGCCGGCCTCGGCCGCGTCGACCAAGGCGCGCACGATCGGGCTGTCGTTGGAGGTGCGGTAGAGCGTCTGCTTGATCGCCACCACCTCCGGGTCGGCCATCGCCTGGCGCAGGAATTGGACCACCACGTCAAAGGATTCATAGGGGTGGTGGACGACGATGTCCTTCTCGCGGATGGCCGCGAAACAATCGCCGCCATGCTCGCGGATGCGCTCGGGAAAGCGCGGATTGTAGGGGGTGAACTTTAGGTCGTCGCGCGGCACGGCGACGATCTCGGAAATCTGGCTGAGCGCCAGCGGGCCGGTCAGAACGCTGATGCGGCTCGAAGAGACGCCAAGCTCGCCGGCGACGAACTCGCGCAATTCACCGGGCATCGACTTGTCGAATTCGATGCGGATGACCGAACCGCGGCGGCGCCGCTTCAGCGCCGTCTCGAACAGGCGCACGAGATCTTCCGACTCTTCCTCGACCTCGATATCGCTGTCCCGGATGATGCGGAAGGTGCCGGAACCCTTGACCTCATAGCCGGGGAACAGCTTGCCGATATAGAGGCCGACAGCCTCCTCCAGTGGAATGAAGCGAACGTGCTGCTTGCGGTCGGGCAGACGGATGAAGCGCTTCAGCGCCACCGGCAGGCGCAGAAGCGCGCTCATCTCCTCGCCATTCTTGCGATGGCGCAATTGCAGCGCCATCGAGAAGCCGAGATTGGGAATGAACGGAAACGGATGCGCCGGGTCGATCGACAGTGGAGTCAGCACCGGGAAAACCTGGTCCTGGAAATGGTCTTCCAGCCAGACTTTTTCATCCTTGGTCAGTGCATCGCGGGTGATGCTCTCAATGCCTTCCTTGTTGAGCAGCAACATCAGCGCCGAAAGGCTGTTCTGCTGGTCCTCCTGCAGCCGCTCGACCTCGCGCAGCAATTGTTCCAGCTGCTGCTCCGGCGTGCGGCCGTCGGGGCTCTTGAGCGCAATGCGTTCGCGCACCTGGCCCGCAAGGCCGGCGACGCGGACCATGAAGAATTCATCGAGATTGGCGGCCGAAATCGACAGGAAACGGACGCGTTCGAGCAGCGGATGGTGCTCGTTCTGTGATTCCTCGAGCACACGCCGGTTGAACTGCAGCCAGGAGAACTCACGGTTGACGAACCGATCGGGGTTGCCGCCCTCGGGGCTCGCCACCTCGACATTGATGAATTCGCTCTGCACCGGCTTCAGTTCGTTCATGGTTCCTGCTCTTCCCCGCCAACCGTCCCTTGGAGCGCCGCTGGACGTGCCATGCCTCTAACACGCTTTTGTGACGCATGGCCCTTCGGCGAAAACCATTCCGATTTCAGGGACATGCACTTAACCGGCTCACCGTATCCTCTGACAGGCTTTTGCGACAGTTTCATTTCATCGATCTTGCAAACAGGCCTGTTATGTTCCAGATGCTTTTCGACGAGATCAAGGAGACGACGATGGCAGGCGGTTCCATTCCCCACTTCCAGAACGATGCGGGCCATCCGGCAATCGACATCGGCGTCAAGGAATTCATGTGCACCGGCGCCAACCCGCCCTTCGACCATCCACACGTGTTCCTCGACATGGGCGACGACAATGAAAAGGTCTGCCCCTATTGCTCGACGCTCTACCGCTATTCGGCGAAGCTGAGGGCGACGGAAACGCTGCCGGCCGGTTGCCTTTATATCGACCAGGCCGCCTGATCCTTCCGCGACAAGCCCGATGGAAGACATCAGGTCCCGGCAGGTCATAATCGCCGGGGCCGGCATCGCCGGGCTGACCGCTGCCCTTGCCTTCGCCGGACGGGGTTATCCGGTAAAGCTGATCGAACAGGCACAGCACCTAGAAGCGGCCGGCGCCGGCATCCAGCTTTCGCCCAACGCAACACGCATTCTTGGAAAACTCGGCGTGCTCGACCGACTGCTGCCCGCAGCGTTGCGGCCGGAAGCGGTCGTGCTCAAGGACGCCGGGACGCTGCGCGAACTGGCGCGGGTACCGCTTGGGCAAGCCGCCGAAGCGCGCTGGCAGGCGCCTTATCTCGTCGCTCACCGCGCCGATCTGCAGGCAGCGCTGCTGGCGCAAATGGCCGAACGGCCGGAGATTGAGCTCATCACCGGCGCCCGCGTGACCGGCATCGTCAAAGACGCGCAATATGTCGCCGTGACCGCCGAAGTGGACGGCCGCGAGATCGAGGCACGCGGCAAACTGCTGGTCGGCGCCGACGGCGTCTGGTCGGCAGTCAGGGCGCAACTCGCAGGCGAGGACTTCGTCAAAAGCCGTTTTTCGGGCGAACTCGCCTGGCGAGTCACGATCGCGGCCGACGGTGCGGCCGGAGAAGCCTTTGTCGCGATCGGCGCCGCCGACTGCGTCACCACGTTCCTGCATCCTGGCTTCCACATGGTCGCCTACCCCGTCAGCAAAGGCCGGGCCTTCAATCTCGCCGCCTTCACCAAGGGTGAGCGCATAGCCAAAGGTTGGTCGGGCCATGCCGATCCCGCGATCCTCACGGCTGCCCTGCGCGGCACCGCGCCGGGCCTGACGAAGCTTGTGGCACTGGCCGGCCCATGGACGGCCTTTCCGATCCACACCGTCGAACAGAAGCGGTGGACGAGCCCGCAGGGCATCGCGCTGATCGGCGACGCCGCGCACGCGATGACGCCGTTTGCCGCGCAGGGCGCGGCAATGGCGATCGAGGATGCCATCACGCTTGCCGATGCTATCGCCGATTTCCCTGGCGATCTGCCCAGAAGTTTTCAAATCTGGGAAAATCTTCGGCGACCGCGTGTCGCCAAGGCCGCGCGTCGTGGGGCCGTAAACCGCCTCGCCTGGCATGCTGCCGGCCCGGTGGCGATCGCCCGCAATCTGTTCCTGGCCATGCGCTCGCCCGACAAGCTCGCCGCCGACCTCGACTGGCTCTATGGATGGCGAGCGGACGCTCGGCAGTCTAGATCGTCGACTTAGCGATCCTTCCCACCCCCTCTGTCCTGCCGGACATCTCCCCCGCAAGGGGGGAGATTGGATGTCGCCGTCGCCTTCGCCAAAATCGCCGGCGTTGCAGCAGGAGCGCCGCGGGCAAACGGCTGCTCTCCCCCCTTGCGGGGGCGATGGCCGGCAGGCCAGAGGGGGGTGCTGTCCCGCTGACTTCAAAAGATCCAACACTGTCGCGGTGCGATGAAGGACTGCTAGTTATAAAACCGCATCGACAAGCCCAGCGAGGCCGGCAGCGGGTTCCACCAGCCGGTGCGCAGGCCGGCGGTGCGCAGGCCGGCGGCTGTCCAGGTGTTACAGCCGACAAGCGCGTTGAAATGGCCGTTCGCCTCGAAGAAGCGGTCGAAGCTGGAATAGGCGGCGTTCTCGATGACGACCGGACCATGCGGCCCTTGCTGGAAACTCGCGTCGATATAGTCGAGCAGCGCTGCAAAACGTTCCTCATCGATGTCGAAACCGGTGACAGCAGGGTGCGGCTCGGCGATGGCCCCGGCGATATCGACATGCATGACCGAGGCGTCCAGTGTCAGCGCCTTGAGGACGGGCACTGCTTTCAGCTGCGACCAGCTCGGCGTCTCCAGATAGAAGGCCCGGCCGCCCCAGCCAAAGACGATGTAGCGCACTTCCGGGGCGTCGACAGGGATGCCGGCAGCGACCAGGAAATGGAAGCGCCGGCGCACTTCGTCATCGACGGGAATGGCGATGTCGGTGTGGATCGGATTCTCCAGCACCAGAATATGGCGCGTGCCCTCACCCGCCGCTGACGCCGGCCACAGCGGACGCGGCACCAGCGTGCCGAGCGTGGCAGCGAGCGCGACCACGATAATCAGCATGGCCACGAAACGCAGGGCTTTTCTCATGCGGCGGCGGCTTTGTGTTTCAATGGAGAAGATCAACCCCGACCCCAGATAGCAAAAGAGCCCGGCCGCATTACGGCCGGGCTCTTTTGGTTCGCATGAAAATGCTCAGTGCAGGATCTGCGACAGAAACAGCTTCGTGCGCTCGTGGCGCGGATGGTCGAAGAACTCGGCCGGCGTGTTCTGTTCGACGATCTGGCCCTGATCCATGAAGATCACCCGGTTGGCGACTTTGCGGGCAAAGCCCATTTCGTGAGTGACGCACAGCATGGTCATGCCTTCCTCGGCCAGGCCCACCATCGTCTCCAGCACTTCCTTGATCATTTCGGGATCGAGCGCCGAGGTCGGCTCATCGAACAGCATGATGCGCGGGTTCATGCACAGCGAACGCGCTATCGCCACGCGCTGCTGCTGGCCGCCCGACAGCTGGCCCGGATATTTGTTGGCCTGTTCGGGGATCTTGACGCGCTTGAGGAAGTGCATGGCCATTTCCTCGGCCTGCTTCTTCGGCGTCTTGCGCACCCAGATCGGTGCCAATGTGCAGTTCTCCAGGATGGTCAGATGCGGAAACAGGTTGAAGTGCTGGAACACCATGCCGACCTCGCGGCGCACCTCGTCGATCTTCTTGAGATCGTTGGTGAGTTCCTTGCCGTCGACGATGATCTTGCCCTTCTGGTGCTCTTCCAGCCGGTTGATGCAGCGGATCATGGTCGACTTGCCCGAGCCCGAAGGACCGCAGATGACGATGCGCTCGCCGCGCATCACCTTGAGGTTGATGTCCTTCAGCACATGGAACTCGCCATACCATTTGTGCATGCCGATGATGTCGATTGCGACATCGGTGGTCGAAATGTGCATCTTCTTGGCATCGACCTTGATCTCTTCGGCGCTGACGGCGTTTTCTATGACCATGGCAGGTTCCCCTTTTTGTTCTGTCTTTTAGCTATGATGCATGTCGTTGTCCCAAAACCGCTAAACACTTTTGGGCGACATGCATCAACGTTTGTGGCCGGTGTCGAGCCGGCGTTCCGTGTACATCGAATACCGCGACATGCCGAAGCAGAACAGCCAGAAGACGAAGGCTGCAAAGATGAGACCGGATCTCGCGGTCTGTGGCGTCGCCCAATTGGCGTCCGAGAAGTTCTGCTTGACGACGCCAAGCAGGTCAAACATCGAGATGATGATGACGAGGCTTGTGTCCTTGAACATACCGATGAAGGTATTGACGATGCCGGGGATGACCAGCTTCAGTGCCTGCGGCAGCACGATCAGCACCATCTTCTGCCAGTAGCCCAGGCCAAGCGAATCCGCACCCTCATACTGGCCCTTGGGGATCGCCTGCAGGCCGCCGCGCACCACTTCGGCCATATAGGCGGCGGCAAACAGCGAGACGCCGATCAGCGCCCTGAGATATTTGTCGAACGAAACCCCGGCGGGCAGAAACAACGGCAGCATGACGCTGGCAAAGAACAAAACGGTGATCAGCGGGATGCCGCGAACGAACTCGATGAAGACCACGCACAGTGTCTTGACGATCGGCATCTTGGAGCGCCGGCCAAGCGCCAGCACGATGCCCATCGGCAGCGACACGGCAATGCCGACAAAGGACAGGCTCAGCGTCACCAGCAGCCCGCCCCATAGCTGGGTCTCCACATGCGGCAGGCCGAAGATGCCGCCGACCAGGAGCACGAACGCGATGATCGGCAATGCCAGGAATAGAAGAATGGCGTTCAACCCCTTGCGCGGCACGCGTGGCATCAGCAACGGCACCAGCAGCGCCACGAACAGGACGGCGACCAGGATCGGCCGCCAGCGCTCTTCCAGGGGATAGCGGCCAAGCATCAACTGGCCGAACTTCGCGTTGACGAAGGCCCAGCAGGCGCCTGACCAACCGTCCGGCTGGATGCCGCCTTGCGCCACCGTGGCGCATACAGTCCGGTCCGGCCCCGTCCACTGGGCGTTGATGAAGGCCCAGTTGACGATGGGCGGCACGATCATCACCACCAGCGCAATAGCCACTACAGTCAGGATGACGTCGCCCACCGAACCGATCAGGTTCTTGCGAACCCAGGCCAAAGGCCCTCGCACGCCGGCCGGGGCTTGTTGAGCGAGTGCCATTTCGGTCCGCACCCAGGAGGTATCATGTTCCTGCATGGCCTTACCTCTCCACCAGCGCCATCCTGGCGTTGACCACATTCATCACCGCCGACGTCACCAGGCTGATGATGAGATAGACGACCATCATGATCAGCACACCCTCGACCGCTTGACCGGTCTGGTTCAGCACTGTGCCGGCGATCGCCGTCAGGTCGGGGTAACCGATGGCAATGGCCAGCGACGAGTTCTTGGTCAGGTTGAGATACTGGCTGGTCAGCGGCGGGATGACGATCCGCATGGCTTGGGGAACGACGACAAGCCGCAGGATAGATCCCGGCCGCAGCCCCAGGGCGCCAGCCGCTTCGGTCTGACCCTTGCTGACGCCGAGAATGCCGGCGCGCACGATCTCGGCGATGAAGGAGGCCGTGTAACAGGACAGCGCCAAATAGAGAGACAGGAACTCCGGCCCGATCTGAAAGCCTCCGGTCAGGTTGAAGGTCGATTGTTTTGGAAAGTCGAAGCTCAAGGGAAAGCCGCTCAGCGCATAGGCCAGGAGCGGAAGGCCGACGATCAGCGCCGCCGAAGTCCAGAATACGGGAAACTGCTGGCCCGTTGCCATTTGCCGCTGGCGTGCCGTGCGCGCGACAAAAAAAGCCATGGCGATGCCGACAAGCAAGGCGACAAACATCAGCCAGGAGCCGTCGCCCCAGATAGCGCGCGGAAAATAGAAACCGCGTTGGTTGAGGAAAGAGCCGAACGGCAAATTGAAACTGTCGCGAGGCGCCGGCAGTACCGCGAGCACGCCTGAATACCAGAAGAAGATCACCAGCAGCGGCGGGATGTTGCGGAACACCTCGACATAGACCGTGCAAATCTTGCGAACCAGCCAGTTGCGCGATAACCGGCCGACGCCGACAATGAAGCCAATGATGGTCGCGGTGATAATGCCGGCAACGGCGACGATAATGGTGTTGATAAGCCCGACGACAATGGCCTGGCCATAGGTCGAGTCGGAATCATAAGCGATGGGCCTGACTGGAATGTCAAAGCCTGCTCGGTTGTTCAGGAAGCCAAAACCGGAAGTAATATGCAAGCGCTGCAGGTTGACGATGACGTTGTGGACGATCCACCAGACGCCCGCCACCAGCAAGATGACAACCACCGCCTGAAAGAAAAACCCGCGGACTTTCGGATCGTTGATGAAGGAACCGCGGCTCGGCTCCTCGCGAAGAACTTCCTGCGACGCCATTGCTCATCCCCTGGAAAGAGAAACCGGAAGGCAGATGATCTGCCTTCCGGATCACATTTCGATCAGCGGATCGGCGGTGCGTATTGCAGGCCGCCCTTGGTCCACAGCGCATTGATGCCGCGCGCGATCTTCAGCGGGCTGCCGGTGCCGACATTGCGCTCGAACATCTCACCGTAATTGCCGACTGCCTTGACGATGTTGACGACCCAGTCATTGCTCACGCCAAGGTCGGTTCCGATCTTGGTTTCGGCTTCCTGACCGAGCACGCGCTTGATCTCCGGATTATCCGAGGTCTTCATCTCTTCGACATTGGCCTGGGTGATGCCCAGTTCCTCTGCCTGCAACAGGGCGAAGTAGGTCCACTTGACGATGTGGTACCACTGGTCGTCCCCCTGGCGTACGGCGGGGCCGAGCGGCTCTTTGGAGATGATCTCGGGCAGCACGACATGGTCGGCCGGCGCACTCAGCGTCAGGCGGATGCCATAGAGGCCGGATTGGTCGGTGGTGTAGACGTCGCAGCGGCCGGCGTCATAGGCAGCGTTGACCTCTTCCAGCTTTTCGAAGACGACCGGGTTGTACTCCATCTTGTTCGCCTTGAAGTAATCGGCGAGGTTGAGCTCGGTGGTGGTGCCGCTCTGCACGCAGACTGCCGCACCTGAAAGCTGCAGCGCCGAATTGACGCCAGGCAGTTTCTTGGCGTTGATCATGAAACCCTGGCCGTCATAATAGGTGACGCCGATGAAGTTCAGGCCAAGCGCGGTATCGCGATTGATGGTCCATGTGGTGTTGCGCGACAGGAGATCGATCTCGCCCGACTGCAACGCGGTGAAGCGCTCCTTGGCGCTGAGCGGCGTGAACTTGACCTTGGAGGCATCGCCGAAGACTGCACCAGCGACAGCGCGGCAGAAATCCGCGTCGATGCCTTTCCAATCGCCTTTGTCGTCAGGCGCCGAGAAGCCGGCCAGGCCCGTCGAGACACCGCACTGGATGAAGCCCTTCGCCTTGACGGTATCGAGCGTTGTCGCCGACGCGGCCGAAGCCATCCATCCAAGCGCAGCGGCACCGAGAATGCCAATTGCAATATGTTTCATAACCCACAGACCCTTTTCTGTTTTCAGGTAAACCCTGATCCTCAGGCAAATCCTGATCTTTTCCCGCGTGAACCCGGCTCCCATCCGGCTCATTCCGGAACCTCGCGTCGTAACCGACGCCCGGCCCCTCCCATTCACGAACTGCATCGAAGGCGATTATCTCTGTGAGGTCAAGGGAAATGACCGTTTCACGACAGCTTTGAAAACCAATTGCCGCAAATGCCTGAATTGCAGACAACAGCATCAGGAAGGCAGCAAGCCCCGCAAATAAAACCGGCAAAGTCCGTCGACGCTAATCCACATCCACTCATGAAATCCGCGGCTCTGGATCGCCACGCATTCCAGACTATTCATGGGGGAATTGGCCTATGCAAAGGGCACCGCCTGGCGGGCGCCCGCTGTTGCACGGCCAATGCCGCCGCTCTATGGCTAGCGCTTTCACCACGAGGCGAAGAGCAATGGCGACTGACGGCAACGAAATGGGTATCAACACGCGGCTTGCCCATTCGGGCAACAACCCGCACGACTATTTCGGCTTCGTCAATCCGCCGATCGTGCATGCCTCGACCGTGCTCTATCCCAATGCGTCGGCGATGGCGGCGCGCAGCCAGAAATACACCTATGGCACACGCGGCACGCCGACCACCGATGCGTTGGCGCATGCGATCGACGCGCTGGAAGGCTCCGCCGGCACCATAATCGTGCCGTCGGGCCTGGCGGCGGTGACCGTCCCGTTTCTGGCGTTTCTCTCGGCAGGCGATCACATCCTGATTGTCGATTCCGTCTACCATCCGACCCGCAATTTCGCCGACACGATGCTGAAGCGGCTGGGTGTCGAGGTCGAGTATTACGATCCGCATGTCGGCGCCGGCATCGCCAGCTTGATCAAGCCGAACACCAAAGTCGTGTTTACGGAATCACCGGCCTCCAACACCTTCGAGGTGCAGGATGTGCCGGCGATCGCCAAGGCGGCGCATGAAACGGGCGCCATCGTCATGATGGACAACACCTGGGCAACGCCGCTCTATTTCCGTCCGCTCGACCACGGCGTCGATATCTCGATCCATGCGGCGACGAAATATCCGGCCGGGCATTCGGACGTGCTGCTGGGCACAGTGTCTGCCAATGCCAACTGCTGGAAGCAGCTTTGCGAGACGTTCTACACGATGGGCTGCTGCGCGGGCCCCGACGACGTCTACCAAGTCCTGCGCGGCCTGCGCACGATGGGCGTTCGGCTGGATCACCATCAAAAGAGCGCGCTTGCCATTGCCGTCTGGCTTGAAGGCCAGCCCGGCGTGGCCCGCGTGCTGCACCCGGCGCTCCCCAGCCACCCCGACCACGCGGTGTGGAAGCGTGATTTTTCCGGCTCGAGCGGCATCTTTTCCATCGTGCTCAAAGGCGGCGGCCAGAGACAGCAGCATGCCTTCCTCGATGCGTTGAAAATCTTCGGTCTCGGCTATTCCTGGGGCGGCTATGAGAGCCTTGCCGTGCCGGTCTTCCTCGGCGACCGTACCGTCGCCAAGGGCCCCTATGACGGCCCGCTGATCCGGCTGCAGATCGGGCTTGAGGATGTCGAGGACCTCAAGGCCGATATCCTGCGCGGGCTGGAAGCGGCCGCTGCGGCATGACACCAGCAAACTTGCCAAGCTGATTCCGCTAGCCGGCTTAACCCGTTGAAAGGATTGGCGAGCGACTTTCGCAGGCGATTGACCTCGCAAAGCCGCTCGTCGGTCAACCAAGCGCAATGTTATTTCCCCAACGCGCGCTTTTTCGGATCGGTTTGACTTTCAAAATCGTCGGGCCAACGCCATTGCAGGCGCTGCGCGCACAATTCCAGCCGGACTGAGCTTGCCATGGCCTTTCGTCTCTTTGTCCCCATTCTCGCCGGCGCGACGCTGCGCGAGCGCCTCATCGCCTGCATCGGGGCGATGATCGGCATTGCGCTGACCGGCGCGATCGGCGCGCTGGTGCTTGGCAATGGCCCGCATGTGCCGCTGCTGGTGGCGCCGATGGGGGCGTCGGCGGTGCTGCTGTTCGCGGTGCCTGCAAGCCCGCTGGCGCAGCCATGGTCGATCATCGGCGGCAATACAATATCGGCGCTGGTCGGCGTGATCGTGGCCCATTTCGTCCATCAGCCCGTTCTCGCCACGGGCATTGCCGTGGCGATGGCGATCGCCGCCATGTCGTTCTCGCGCTGCCTGCATCCGCCGGGCGGAGCCGCCGCACTGACCGCCGTGCTCGGCGGGCCGGCCGTGATCGGTGCGGGCTTCCTGTTTCCGTTCGTGCCGGTGGCGCTGAACTCCATGATGCTGGTCGCGCTCGGCTATGCTTTCCACAGGCTGTCGCGACGCAGCTACCCGCATGTGCCGGCCCCTGCCCCGAAAAGCACGCACGGAACCAGCGATCCGCCGGCTCAGGAGCGCATCGGCTTCCGGGCCGAGGACATCGATGCCGCGCTGGCTGCGCTCGACGAGACCTTCGACATCGACCGCAACGATCTCGAACAACTGCTGCGACAGGTCGAACTGCAAGCGACGATGCGCGCACACCGAACCATGTTGTGCGAGGACATCATGTCGTGCGACGTGATTTCGGTCGATGAACACGCGTCCGCCGATCGGGCGCGTCATCTGCTGCTCGACCACAATATCCGCACGCTGCCGGTTGTAGACAAGGACGCCAGGCTGGTCGGCACCGTTGGATTGAGGGAATTGGCGCGAGCCGACGAAGCCGTCGGAAGCGTTACGTCGACAGCGTCGACCGCCGCCGCCGGTACGCCCGCCATGGCCCTGCTACCGGTGCTCACCGACGGCCGCACCCATGCAGTCATCATCGTGGACGGGGACAGCCGCATCCTTGGCCTGATCACGCAGACCGACCTGCTTGCGGCCACGGCGCGAGTGCAGGCTGCTGACAAGCCGCTGGCGGAAGCAGTATTCTAGGCGCCGTCGGAGCCGGGCGAAAATGGCCGGGAACCTTTTGCCGGCGATGTCATCCAATGTCTTGATCGAGGTTTCGGACGGGGATTGGATCGAGGAACTGGCCATGCCTGCTATGTCTGTACCAATGCCCACGGCTGCTTCAAGCGAGATGCTTCTCGTGCGCCGCGCGCTGGCACGCGAAGGCAACGCCTTCTGCATCATCATGAAGACCCATAATCAGCGGCTCTATCGCATCGCTCGCGGGGTGGTGCGCAACGATGCCGAAGCCGAGGACATCGTCCAGGAGGCCTATGTCAGAGCCTTTGCCCATCTCGATGCCTTTCGCGGGGAGTCCTCATTGGCCACCTGGCTGTCGCGCATCGTCATCAACGAGGCGCTCGGTCGTCTGCGCAAAAGGCGGCGGACGGTGGCGAAAAACCCGCAAGCCGAAATCATCCAGTTCCCCCTCAATCCCAGCGACGATCCGGAGCGGACGATGGCGCAGCGGCAGATCCTCGAGTTGGTGGAACGGGCGACCGACAGCCTACCCGATGTTTATCGGACGGTGTTCGTGGCGCGGGTTATCGAGGGGCTCAGTATCGAGGAGACCGCCGAGCTGCTTGGCGTGCGGCCGGAAACCGTCAAGACAAGGCTACACCGCGCCCGCGCCCTGGTACGCAAGGCACTCGACGACCAGATCGGGCCGGTGCTGCTCGACGCCTTCCCGTTTGCCGGCCGGCGCTGCGACAGGCTGACCAGCGCCGTCATGCAGCGGCTCGGCCTGGAGAGCTGATCATCGGCTGATTTGGCCGATTTCCCCGGGAACGTTTGCCGCCGCTGCGCATCCAATGACCGTCAACTGAAAAACACGGCCCGGCGCGATCCCGCGTCCGGGCGAAGGAGATGCCATGGTTACCCGACACACCGCCGCCCTCGCTGCCTTGCTGCTGCTTGGCGCTGCCCCGCTCGCGCAAGCCGCCGACAAGCCGACGGACCCGCAGATCGCCCACATCGCCTACACGGCAGGCGTCATCGATGTGGAAGCCGCCAAGCAGGCGATCAAGAAATCGAAGACCAAGGAGGTCGTGGATTTCGCCAACGACATGGTGCGCGACCACGAAGCGGTCAACGCGCAGGCACTGGAACTGGTAAAGAAGCTGAAGGTGACGCCGGAAGACAACGCAACCAGCTAGGCGCTGACCAAGGCTGCGGCCGAGGAGCGGGCGAAGCTCGCCAAACTCGACGGCGCAGCCTTTGACAAAGCCTATGTCGACAACGAGATCGCCTACCACAAACAGGTCGACGGCGCGCTTGAAACCCTTTTGATCCCATCGGCCAGTAATACCGAGTTGAAGAGCCTGCTGGAGACCGGCCTGAAGATTTTCCAGGGCCATGAACAGCACGCCGAGCTTGTTGCAGGTATGCTGAAGTAAGGACCAGGCCATGTCGAAACGGCTGCTATGGATTGCACTGGCGCTGGTCTTCGGGACCTCACCCGTGCAGGCCGAAACCATCCAGGTCACCATCGACAAGCTTGTCTTTTCGACGGCCACCGTCGAGGCGAAGGTCGGCGACACGATCAAGTGGGTGAACAAGGACGTGTTCGCACATACGGCTACCGTCAAGGGTGGCTGGGAAGTGATGATCCCGCCGAAGGCAACAGCGAGCCTGACCCTGCGGAAGGCGGAAGCGGTCGAATATTTCTGCCGCTTCCACCCCAACATGAAAGGTCATGTGGCCGTGACGGCGCCTTGATCCCGGTCCGCAAGCCCGTCCTGCTGCGTTGAGGCTCGCCTGGCTTCATCCGGCCGGGTGATGTGCGTCCACGAGCCGTCACAGCCCGGCTGGCGCCGTGCGATCCAGGCATCCAGCCCTTCGCGCAGATCAGCGGTCGGAGCCATGCGGGCGAACTGCTCGGCCTCGACAGCCAAGCCTTCCGCGATGCTCTGGTTCAGGCCCCGCGCCACTGCTGTGAGGATCGAGGCAATTGCTGCAGGAGAATGCCTGGTCATGCGCCGGGCGAGATCAATTGCGGCGGGCATCAGCTCCTCATGCGGCACCACCTGATTGACGAGGCCGAGTTCGAGGGCGCGCGGCGGCGGGAACCAATCGCCGGTCAACAGCAGCTCGAGCGCCCTCTTGCGCCCTGCCAGTCTCGGAAGCCGCTGCGTGCCGCCGAAAGCAGGCGGCATTGCAAGGTTGATCTCAGGCTTGGCGAACAAGGCGCGGTCGCTGGCGATAGCGAGCGGCACGGCTTCGGTGATCTCGCAGCCGCCGCCGAAGGCGATGCCGTTGACGGCGGCGATGACGGGCTTGCGGAATGCCTCCAGCCTTGCCGTCAGCCGCTGTCCGCGCATGACGAAGTCGCGCAGGGCAACGTCGACGCCGATGGCCACGCTGCCTGAGAATTCATGGATGTCGCCGCCGGCGGAGAAGGCGCGCTCTCCTGCTCCAGTGAGGATGACGGCGCGGATGGCATCGTCGGTCTCGGCGGCATCGAGGAGCGCAAGCAGGCGATCAATCAGCGCATAGTTCAAGGCGTTGAGCTTCTCCGGCCGATTAAGTGTGAGGATGGCGATCCCGTTGCGGGCCCCGGTGAGCACAAGCTCGGTCATGTCTTTTCCTTCCCTGTGTTTGTCGACGGAGAGGATCAGGCTTTCGGTTGTATGTATATTCACTAGTCGGTATACTTGCGTATGAGCCAAGCACCAAGCCCTACCCGCAAACGCATTGTCGATGCCGCAACGAAGCTGTTCTATGCCGAGGGGATCGGCCGCGTCAGCGTCGATGCAGTGGCGGAAAAAGCCGGGCTGACCAAGCGCACGCTCTACTATCATTTCAAGAGCAAGGACGATTTGATCGCGGCCTATCTCGACGGTCGCGACCAGCCGAACCTCAAGCAGATAGCCGGCTGGTTCGAGATGGCCGAAGGCGATGTCGAGCGCAAGGTCGAGGCGATTTTCACCAATCTGGCGCGCGTGGCGAAGCACCCGAAATGGAGAGGCTGCGGCTTTCTGCGCACGGCAGCCGAACTCGCTTCCATGCCCGGACACCCGGCCGTTAAAGCGGGGGCGCGGCATAAGCAGAATTTCGAGACCTGGCTGGCCGGCGAACTCACAGGCCACGGCGTCGACGAGCCGCAGACCCTGGCGCGCGAAATCGTGCTTTTGATGGACGGCGCGTTCTCGATCATGCTGATCCACCGCAACCCCGACTATGTCGAGGCCGCCGGACATGCCGCTGCAACGCTGGTTCGAGCAAGGTCAGGATCGGCGACTATCCGCTAGAGCGTTCACCGTTTAATGGAGACGGCGAAACACGCTATCTCTTTGACGCAATTCCGGACGGAGAACCACTTCACACTTTTCGTGGAGTTGCTCTAGAATCCAGCCGCCAGCCATGCCGTGCCGACGGCAAGGGTCAGCAGCGTCAGTGGCAGGCCGACCTTGAAGAAGGCTGAGAAGGACAGCTGCGTGCCGGCCGCCCGCGCCTGTTCGGCGACGATCAGGTTGGCGACCGAGCCAAGCAAGGTGAAGTTGCCGGCCAGCGTCGAGCTCATCGCCACCACCAGCCAGGCACGCCCGGGGTTCTCAAGGCCGGGTATGAATGGCCGCAGCGCCAGCACGGCCGGAACATTGCTCATGATGTTGGAGAGCACCGCGGTGAAGCCCGATAGACGCCAGACGTCGTCCAGCCCGAGGTTCTTGGCCGAGGCGATGATGTCGGGCGTCAGCAGCGTCTTTTCGGCGCCGGCGACAACGATGAACAGGCCGGCGAACATGAACAGCAGCGGACCGTCGATCTCGCGGTAGATGCGTGCCGGCTTGATGGCGCGGGTGAGCAGCAGGATGGCGCCGCCGATGAGCGCTGCCTTGGCAACCGGAACGCCGGCGAAGAAGGCGATGGCCAGGCCAATGCAGACAACCACCGCCTTCAGCACCTGTCCCGGCAGCATGCGGCCGCGATAGACTTCCGGGTTGAGATCGGCGGTGCGGGCGAATTCGGCGCGGTAGACGATGCGCACGATGACGACGACCGCGACGAGGCCGAAGAGGGCAACCGGCGCCAGGGCGGCCGAAAAAGCTGGGTAGGAAATTCCCGACAGCGCGCCGATGACCATGTTCTGCGGGTTGCCGGTGATGGTGGCGACGCTGCCGCAGTTGGACGCGGTGGCGGTGGCGATCAGATAGGGAATGGGATTGCGATTGATGACACGGGTGACGTGGACGACGATCGGCGCCATGACCAGGCAGATGGCGTCGTTGACCAGGAACGCCGACAGCACGCCGGTCAACAGCGTCACCATCACCAGCAGCACGAAAGGCGCGTGCGCATGCTCGATAGCGTAGGCGCCAAGCGCCCGGAAGGCGCCGGACACCTTCAGATGCGCCACCACGATCATCATCCCGAGCAGCAGCGTAATGGTGTCGAAATTGATGGCGCGATAGGCATCTTCCATACTGAGTGCGCCGATGGCGATCATCGCCGCACCCCCCAGCAAGGCGATCCCTGCCCGGTCGAGACGGAGGCCTGGAATACGCCCGATTGCGACGCCGGCATAAGTCAGGACAAGGATCAAAAGTGCCGCTGCGCCCATCAATGTCATTGGCAGACATCCTTGTCCAAACGAACCGACGCAGGAACGGACTGTTCCCGCTCAGGCATTTGCCGGGCAGCTTTAACGCCGCTCCAGCAAAGCGAAAGCCTATAACGATCCGAATGCGAAAATCGGTGGGCAAAATCGCGGGTTGACCGATGCCGGGAGCAACCGGAGCTTGATCTTGAGACGGCCGTGATTGGGAATGAGACACGCGCGGCGGACTGCCGGTGGCCTGAGATTGCCATCCGCGAACTTCCCCTCGGAAGGCTCTCGTGGCGTATGTAATTAAATTCTAATTTAGGCTTTCCGGGTATGGATAGCTTAGCCATGTTTCGGCCTTGGGGTTTCAGATGGTCCAGGTTCTTGAGAGGGAATGCCGTGTCTCGGAAAACGAGGCTTTGCTGGCCCGCCCGATGGAATGTCCACAATGCCACGGAACCCGCAAGGTGTTTGTCTGTGCCCGGTGGGCGAGCTCGAACGGCCATTGCTGCCCCGGAGGAACACACCGGCTCAGTTGCCCCGGTCACAGCGTCGCGTGCATGGAGTGCGAAGAGAACCTTGAGCGTGTCTGAAGCGATCGCGACTATTTCCTGTTGGGAAAACGCAAAAAGCCCGCTCCGGCGAACCGGAGCGGGCTTTGCAACCATACGCCAAGAGTACCCTGCTGAGACCAGTACCCTGCCGAGAGCCGACCCGCTTTGCGTTTCCGCCACCGCAATAAATTGGTAGCGGCACTTCCAGAAAAAGCGATTGTTGGCTAACCGCCGTCGGATTACTCGCCCGACTGGCCGTCGCCAGTCACACTGCTGCCCAGAATTCCAAAGTCCTGAGACTTTGTTCCTTGTCCCGCAGTCAGGAATCCATCCGCATCCAGGCCGCGCCGCAGCAGTTCCCGCACTGCCGCGGACCGGCTTGGCATGCGCTTTTCGAAGCGCCAGTTTTCCAAGGCAGCCAATTCCTCGGCTGTCAGCATGATCTGCAGTCGCTCGGGTCGTTCCAGGTCGGCCATTCGCGCCTCCAACCGTCAAGACCAAAAAATATGGTGAGTTAGTATGTGCCTCAATTGCAGTATAGCTAGGGGTCCCCGTGCAGCGCGTCAAGAGAGGCTGATGGGTGACTCACATACAAGACCAACGATGAGGGAGATACGCCGATAGCACAACCAGTGTAGTCTTCTAACTATTTGATTTGGTTGAGAATATCTTATATTCTTCTTGCCATCTGAAGGTCGTTAGCGCATCTTGATCACGACGGGACAACCGGCTCCTGAAAGGAAGGTTTCCATGCGCTACGGATATTCGGCTCGGCTACGGGAGGATCTCAATTCACGGGTCCTGGGCGCGCTGCGCTCGCGCGGAATGGTCAATATTGCGGTGGTTGCCGAGGACATACGATTGCGTAACCTGGACGAGAACGTCGCCCTTGAAGACGTCGAGCGGCTTGTGATGCAGACGGCCCAACTCTACGGCGCGGTGATGGAATTGGACGGACTGACCTCCGTCGAGGCGGGGAGATTGACTTCGCTTGCCGACGATAAGCACGAACTGTCTGGCATCGGCAATTCCGACACCACAGGCGGTCAAACCGCTCCCCTGCTGGGATTGTCCTAAGCGCGACCCTCTCTTTCAATCGACAAAATCCGCGAGAGAGATTTGGACCGAACTCGGCGGCGCTTTGAGCGTCCAGACGACGCCTTGTCCCCAAATTCCAGTTGTCCGGTGCCGCTAAGCGCTTGTGGCGCAACCCGCTGGAGGACGACGGAGCCAAAACCGCGGCGCGTCGTCCCACTCAGGTTCGGCCCATCCAATTCACGCCAGGTCAAGCTAAAGGTATCGGTGCCGTCGGTTGCCGGCGCCGTATCCCAGTCGATTTCGACTCGTCCGCCGTGACGTGACAGTGCTCCATGCTTTGCCGAATTGGTGGCCAGTTCGTGGAAAGCGATGCCGAGATACTGCACGGCATTCGGGCGAGTGTGATCAAAGGCCCGGCCACCGACAAACGGTCCTGCGCCGCGAAAGCTTTGAGTTGCGCCTTGATCAGGTCGCCGATGCTGGCGCCGCGCCATTCGGCGTCGACCAGGAGATCGTGCGATTGCGAAAGCGCCGAGATGCGCTTTCGCACCTGTTCGAGGAATGTCGCCGGGCTGCCCGCCGATTTGCTCGTCTCACCGATTATCGAAATGATGACCGGATCCGGGCTTCGTCAGCTTGCGTTTGCGTGCGCAGATCAAGCAGCTGTTGATGGCGCCGACAATTTCGCCGATTCGTCGCGGAGCAGGCGTGGTTGGGCTCTAAACGGAATAAGTTCGCCATCCGGCCGCTCTGCAATGGCCTGGTCCCACGGGATATCGCTTCCTTCAACCATGGAAACGGCCATCGGGCACTCAGCATGCGCCATCGGCCGACCATCGAGGTGACGGAGTTTTCACGCACCGCACCACAGGTCTCGGCCAATGACCGGACGATGCCCCAAACGTCGGCAGCGGCCTCGTTGTAGAACGTGATGCGGCCGTCTTTGTCGGAAGCTCGTCAACCCGAGGCGGTTCTCCCGTTAGCCCCGCCTGAGGCCAGCAACAAGTTGCCTGGAACTGTGTCGCCGATGGCAAACGACAACCATTGCGGCAAACAGGCCCTGATCGGCGTTCAGCTTCAAAGGCCGCGGAACGCTGTTTCGCAGCCTTTACGTTGCGCCGGCGGCTTCGCATCGACAGGAACCAATCAACGGTCAGAGCGTTTGCCGCTGCGTACTCTTTTCAGACATAGCCAATCGGAGTGAGGGACATGGCTTCATCGGCACTTATCGGCATTCTGATCACCTTCCTGGTGATCGTGCTGGTGCTCTATCTCGTCCAGCGTCTGCCGCTCGATGGCCGCACGAGGCAGATCGCGCAGATCGTTGTCATCATTATCGGCATTATTTCGCTGTTGAAATACCTGGCAGTATTTTAGGATATGGATCGCCATGACATCACAAGCAATCGCAGGGATCATCGGAACGGCGTTGTTTGTCGCGACAAGCACGGCGTACGCCCGACCCGACACGCGTTCGATGACCTGCGAGGAGACGCAGCGCCTGATCCAGAGCCATCACTCGGCGGTGTTGACGACCGGCCGGAATACTTACGATCGCTATGTCCGCCAATACGGCAACGAGTGCGACTGGCCGGAGGTGCCGGTCGCTGCCTCCGTTCCGACACGTGATGGCCAGTGCCGTGTCTATTGGTGCCGGGAACCGGTGTTCGATTTCCCGAACTGACATATCCAGCAGCCTTGCGGCGGTCGTTGCTATGGCGCTCCCGGGTTCAGACGATGCATTGCGCGAGGCGACATGGAACCCTTGCGCTGCGCGTGAATTGATTGTGCGCATGGCGCTGCAAGATGTAGCGGTGTGATGCCCAACCAGATGGAGGAGCGGTCATGCCCAATGATACAAGGCGGAGCGGCAGCTGCCTGTGCGGCGGCATCCAGTTTTCGGTGACGGGAGATCCCTTTCGGATTGGCCTTTGCCATTGCAAGGACTGCCGCAAGGCTAGCGGGTCGGCTTTTTCGGCGTTTGCAGTGTGGCCGCTCGAGGCATTCGAAACGACGGGTATCGTCAGCAGCTACGGCGACAGAAGTTTTTGTCCCACCTGCGGCGGCCGGGTCCCTTTGGTTCGTGAGAATGAGGTGGAAGTGACGATTGGCAGCCTCGATGAGGTGCCCACCGAAGGGCTGGAGCCCAGCTATGAACTCTGGGTCAATCGCCGTGAGCACTGGTTGCAACCCTTGCCTGCCGCCCGGCAATTCGAGCACGACCGGGTCGATGACGAGCCGACAAACCGTACAGCCGAACCGATTTCTGACGGTGTCGAGACGCCGTCTAGCTTGCCGCAACGCAAGTCGGCCTAGCGCGAGCGGCGCAGACAGCCGGCAGGCAGGAAATCGTTCTCGAAACCGCCCGATGCCGACAGAACCGGGTCCGACAACATTTCACCCGGCAGAAGCCAAACGCAAAAAGCCCGCCTTGGCGTCAATCCAAGGCGGGCGGTAGATCATCCGGCCTGCGCTGCCGTGGAACGATGGGTTGGCCAAAGCCCTGGGCTGAGACCCATGCCGTTTGTAACCGGCGATTGACTACGGAGCGGCCCCGGTCAGCTGGAATTCGTCTTGTGGTTGCAACGATGCTACGTTTGTTTGGGAACGAGAGCTTAAGACCACGCAATATCGTTACGTCAACTATGCTGTCCAAGTATCTCGTGGTGTGAACTGAAGGAATCTTCCTGTCTTGTACAAAAGAACGCTTTGTTTATTTTCTTTCCGTCACATAGTGTAGCGAATCTTGAAGCCGGATGGGGCGATTTTCGTGCAGGCAGCGCCTTCGCAGGATCGCGGTCCGCACGTGCAATATCCACTTCACGGCAATCTTCATGCAGCATAGCCAGCGCAAAGTTCATACGCAGACGTTGGGGGGCACCGATGGACCAGCCGAGCAAAATGGAGAACCTGCAGTTCGCGCAAGGGATACTGCGGGAGCTTAGGCAGAAAGCCGAAGCCGACGGCGAGAAGCTTCTGACTTATCTCATCGACATGGCCTACCTTGAAGCCAGCGACCGCATCCGTGCACATTGGGTCGGCAATCACGAGCCCGAAAGCCGCAGGGCCATGGGGTAACCGAAACGCAGCGATGGTTGCCCCCACGGGGCGTTTTTAACCAGACGCCTGGGGCCGGCGAGACCATTGGTCAGTTGGCGATACCGGCTGAGATGTCAGCCAGAGCCTCCCTCACCCGAGTTTCGCTGATGCCCCGCGTGTCCTTGACCCAGCTGGGCGTCGAAAGCGGTGGTTCGATAAAGCGAACATGGTTGTTTACGGGCCCATGCACATAGGGGCGATTCAGCCCGTAGATGAGCGCGCATGGGACGTTCAGGGCAGCGGCGGCGTGGGAAATCCCGCCATCAACCCCGAGGAACATGGTTGACGCAGCGATCTGGCACATCGCGTCAGCAATCGACGGGGTCGAGGTGAAGTCGATTGCCTCAGGAATGGCGGCGCGGATTTTTGCGGCACCGGCGTGCTCGCGCGGTCCGCCTACAATCCAGATTGCCCAGCCGCGATCATGATGGTCTCTGGCGATCGAAATGAAGCGCTCGACGGGCCATGAGCGGAAATTCTCAATGTCGGCAGTATAGAGCGCCAGGGCCGGTCGGCCGGCATCGATCTTCTTGTGCTGGCGCCAATCGTCCAACTCGGCCGGATCGACCACAAGCCGGGGCGCCGGCCACTCTGCGCCCGCAGCCGGCTTTTCGCCAAGCGAGGCAATCGAGCAGACCTCCTCGAAGAGCCGCGTCTTGCGGGCTCCGAAGGCCCATAGATGGGCCAACCAGCCGGCGGGGAAGCGATTGAGGAGGCCGAATTGCAACTCCTGCGGATAGCCGATGCGCTCCTCTATTCCGGCCATGAACGCCATCAGCGCCGCCTTGGTGCTGCTGGTCATCAGATAGGCCGTACGGTAATTTTCCTTGCGCAACTCGCCAACCAGGCGGCTGCGCTCGCCAAAACCGGGGCGCTGATGACGCTTGGCAAGCGCCCAGCCCTTCCTGACATGCGGCATCAGGCGCGCCAGCGGCGCTGCGACAGGCGAGGTGACGACATCTATGGGGCGATCAGGAAATCGCGCAGCGATGATCTGGATGGCGGAATGGCAACGGACGAAGTCGCCGACCGCGGGGAAGCCGACGAAGAGGATTGGATCGCCGGTCGTCAAGGAAGCGCTTCGCCGTCAAGGATGCGGGCATAGAGATCCAGATAACCGCGCGCCGCTTTTTGGATGGGAAATCTCGTCGCGGCCGATTCGCGGCATTGCTGAGGCGTAAGGTCGGCGACGGCCTCGAAAGCGGCCGCAAATTCTTCATCGGTCTCAAAGAAGCGCCCGCTGTCGGCATCGACCGTCTCGGGCAATGCGCCTCGCGTCGTCGTCAGCACCGGAGTGCCGCACAACATGGCTTCGACCGGTGCGTTGCCGAACGGCTCCTCCCAGGCGATGGGGTTGAGGAAGGCTCGCGCTTCGCCGAGAAGGCGAAGCTTCGGCTCGCCGTCAACGATTCCGTGGAAACGGTATCGCCTGCCAAGGCTCTTGAAAAACAACCCTTCGCGGCGGGTCTGACTTCGGCCCAGCAGTTTCCAACGCGAGCCACCGGCGATATCGAGACCGAAATCGAATTTTTTGGCGAGATCGACAGCGCGGTTGAGGCCTTTGCTTGATCGTGCAATGCCGGCGAGAAATAGCAGGCGGTCGCCCTTTGCAGCCGACAAACGATAGGCGTCCACCGGAAAGCCATTGTAGACGAATGTCTCGCGCCCATGCTGGCGGGCATGATTGGCGCTGATAAAGCTCCAGTTCGCAACTGGCATGGGCTGGTCCGGCATAAAGCCGCGCTGCGTATTCAGCGTTGGAAATGGCACCTCGACGGGCCAACTATGGGTGTGGACGATTTGAGTGTCGCGCGGAATGGCTGCCCGGCATTCGGCATCGGTCGAAGCGTGCCGGACTTCGAAGAGCAGGTGGCTGGAGCCAGGGCCAGCGATCACCACGACTTCGTGTCCGAGACGAACCATCTCCGTGGCCAGCCATTCGACCTGACGCTGAATCCCACCGTAACCTCGGCAGGGTATTACGCCCTTCAAAACGAGCGTCACCCGCATTGACCTTGCCTCACAATGCTCTCAAGACGGCCCAGTTGCGTCACGGGCTGGGCATTGTCAAGGTCGCGCCAGCAACGCAAAAAGCCGCGGCGGCCTCGACTGGGTTACGGAATCGTTAATCAGCGCTTGCTACTATGCCGGATGACCAAGAATCTCGGCAATGCGCCCACGACCATCTCCAGGCAACAGCCAAAGACCTCCGCTCTTGGTCGGCTGGCGCCCGCCCTGTTTCCCCTTGTGGTCGTCGCGCTTGGATACATGATCGGCCGGCAATTCTTCGGCTTCTAGGGCGACTCGACTCGTCTACCCGCGCACGGTTAAGCCTCGCGCCTCGCCGGGGATGCAGTCAATGTCCACCCAACCTCCAAAATCAACCGGCGGCACGTACGCCGCTACTGCCCCGCACGTAAGCAAATTTTGTGCAATCACGGGAACGTGATATTCACTGATCACCGGACAAAGGGGGCGCTGATGAGGTGTCTGGTGATCAATCTTGATCGTTCTCGCGATCGGCTGGCGCATGTCGCGTCCGAGTTCGGCCGGATCGGAGTACCATTTGAGCGTGTCTCCGCCATTGATTGCCCCGATTGCTGCTCTGTCGCCAAAAGCCCGCTGAGCGCTGCTGAGGTTTGCTGTTTCCTGAGCCACCGCTCGTGTTGGGAGATCGTTGCGGACGGCGCGGATCAATATGGCGCGGTTTTCGAAGACGACGTCGTTTTCGGCGCTGGCGCCGGCTCGCTGCTTGCTTCCGATCGATGGGTGCCACGCGATGCCGATGTGATCAAGCTGGAAACGCATTTTGCCAAAGTGAGGGTCGGACGCAAGGAAGTCGCTCTCGATGATGGGTTTTCGCTTGCCAGACTTTATGGCCTGCACGCGGGCGCCGCAGGCTATGTCCTCTCCAGATCGGCAGCGCAAAGATTGCTGCGCGGGACCATGCATCTGAGAGGAGAGGTCGACTTCGTTCTTTTTCACCCAGGATTCATGACCTGCTCGCTCAACCGAATCTATCAGATCATGCCGGCGCTTTGCGCACAGCACCATTTTGTTTCGGACGAGAGCGCTTTCCAAGCCTAGTGCGACGGCCCGGGAGGCGGCCAAAACCGTTTCTCGATCGAATTGTTGGAGAAGCGGTGCGAACCTTCGCCTATCTTCGAAACCAGAGCCTGACCGGAACAAAGAAGATCGAGGCCGTCGCGTTCTCAGGCTCTGAGGTCGACGGCAAACCCGTCCACGGCGCGTTCGTCTATGGGCAGCCCGAGCACGGCCACCTCTACGAGGCGGCCGGCATACCGATCGCGCGGAAGAATAGTTCGACCGCCAGATAAGCAGACGATAGCGGCTGCGTTACGAAACAGCCTTTTCGCGGACCGGAAGCTTCCAGCCCGGCCTGACAAAGTGGCAGGTATAGCCGTTGGGGTATTTCTCGAGATAGTCCTGATGCTCTGGCTCCGCCTCCCAGAAGTCGCCCGCCGGCGCAAGCTCGGTGACGACCTTGCCCGGCCACAGTCCAGAGGCATCGACATCGGCGATGGTGTCTTCGGCGACGCGCTTCTGCTCGTCGCTGGTGTAGAAGATCGCAGAGCGATAGCTCATTCCGACATCGTTGCCCTGGCGGTTCCTGGTGGTCGGATCGTGGATCTGGAAAAAGGATTCGAGCAATGTGCGAAAGCTGATCCTGGCCGGATCGAAAACGATCTCGATGGCTTCGGCATGGCTGCCGTGGTTGCGATACGTGGCGTTTGGCACATCGCCACCGCTATAGCCGACGCGGGTAGAGATCACGCCGGGATAGCGCCGGATCAGATCCTGCATGCCCCAGAAACAGCCGCCGGCAAGGACTGCACGTTCGATGGACGTCGCCATATCATACCTCCATTGGATTGCTCCTTAGGTAGGCATTGTCGCTGGCTTCTTCCAGCATCTCAAGTGCATCACTCGTTGCCGGCCGAGCCGAACCGCCGCACGATGACCTCGAAGACGATGTCGGAAATCCACATGGCCGAGACGCCGATCAAAAAGGCGGCGGCGAGCGTCGTGGTATCGTCGGCCGGATCGGGGATAGGCACGCCGGTTGCCCTGAACCAGGCGACGGCAGGCAGCGTCAGATACGCAGCCGCCAGCGCCCCGCAGATCGGCGAGGCAATCATCTCGCGCAGCTTGTAGCGATGGCGCGACAGTGCTCGCAGCACGCCGCCGGCTAGCCCGGCGGCGACGACCGGCCCCTTGATGCCGAGCATGTCGAAGAGGTCGTGCATCGGCTAAGGCCTCCATCCGCAGAGCTTTTGTCCCTTGCGGTTGTGCGCCAGGAGCGCTCTCGCCTCGGCGTCCGACAGGACGTCGACGGCTTCGGCCGAATGGCGCAGCGGGCTCGAAATCGCGCAGAAGCCGCCCGAAGCAGTCGTGCACCCGGCAAGCGCCACAAGCAGCGCAAGCATCAGTCCCTTGCCCATGATTTCAGCTCCTTTCGAACAGCGTCCGCCGGCAGTGCGCCGACGTCGTTCTGCACCTGCTCGGCGACCGCGCGCGCCGCGGCCTCAGCGGCCGCCAGTTTGCTGCGCTCGGCCCTGGCGCCGGCCAGCCGCTGGTGAACGCCCCAGCAAAGGGCGGCGATGACCGATGCCAGGAAGCCCAGCAGCGCCTTGTTGCCAAGCAGGACGGCGAGGAGCGCGCTCACAGCAGCCACCCGGCGACAAGCCCGGCGGCAAAGCCGATAGCATAGGGTTTCGCGGCTTCGAGATAGGCGATGAGCAGTTGTTGAAACCCTTCCATGTCAGTGCTCCCAGCCGGATTTGCGGGCCAGCCAGTGCCAGGTCTCCGTGACCGAGGCGATGGCGAGACCGGCGGCGATCTCCAGACCAGCTTGAATGTCGGGGTCGGAAGAAAATGCCGCCGCGTCGTCGGCGCCGAGCAGGCCACGCGCGACCAGAACACCGGCGCCGTAACGCAAGCCGATGCGGATGAAGACGGCGATCATGTCGAACTCCTTGCGAAAATCGATTTCAGGATTTGAAGCAGCGCACGCCAGAACGGCAGGCGTTCGACGGGGCTGACGCGCCCGCCGGTAGACACCGGCGGCATCGCACTGCCGGGCTTCGGCGAGAGCGCTGATGGCTGGGGCGGGGTGCCCGGCAAAGGTGCCGGAGCGGGCTGTAGTGCCGACATCAACAGCGCCTGGGAACGGACCGACCGGATGCGATCGCTCCAACCCTTGCCGAAAACCGGCCAGGTCGGCAGCCGCCGCAGGAATGCCAGGCGGGCATCGCAAAGATCGTCGATGACTGCGCCCGGTGGCCTGGCGCCGACAGCTTTGAGCGTGGCCGGGCCGATCCTGCCGTCCTGTGCGGTGCCAACTGCCGCCTGCAGATATTTAGCCGCCCTGCCCGGCCCACTGTTCACGGCGAAGTCGAAGACGGCATAGTCGACACCGCCGGGAAGCTCGGCGCCCGCAGCGGCATCCCAATAGAAGCGGCGATAGACCGTCGCCACCTGAGCATCCGTGATATGGCGAAGGTCGTCCTTCGTCGCAACCGCCTTCACGTAGCGGCGGAAATTGGCCAGCGTCACGCCCTTCATGGTTGCGCCGCCGGGATCAGCCGGATTGTCGGACCAGCCGCCTTCCGATTTGAGGACGAGCGCAAGCGCCCGCGCGAAGTTGCGGTCCATGGGGTTTTCCTTTCTGCCCGCGAAAGGCAGGTTGTCGATTTGCGAAGCTGCTTGCGGTTAGGCGTCGATCATCGAGACAACGTCGCTGGAGACCTTGGCGGGGCGGTATTTGGTGGCGTCGGCCGGAAAGGAGATCGGAACGGCGAATCGAGCGACGGCACCATTGCCGTCGTCGCCGCTGCGATGGTGATCGAAGATGCACCTCCGTATGCAGTGTTAGGAAGAATTCCGGCAAAGGTGATCAAGAAGCGCTTCGACGACGAAAATAGCCGAGGCTTATTGAGATTCGGTGGTGGATTGGGCAGACGCCATATCTCGGAAAGAGAGAGCGGCCTTTTGATCTTTCTTTTGAAGATTCACTCGAATTTATGTTAGGCCCATGCCCTAATGACAAGCCGCCAGCTTGCATTGGTAATATTTAGAAATCCACCAGTGTCTTTGCGTGTAATCTGAACGGCACTAGAAGCCTGCGACCCAAATCTAACGACCATGTTTGTAGTATCGGGAACGACACTTAGGCCTCGATTGGTGCTTGCTTCGTGCGATCCAATCGAGACAGGTTCTTCGTCTCCAATAGAATAGCCACCCTCAGCAGTGGTGCACTGTAAGAATGCAAGGTAATTTTTCGGCTTCACCCCCAGCCCATGAGCCAACGTCAGCGACCCGCCGGATGTGATGGTCTGTTGCGGGCTTTCATAAAACTTCTGAAGCAACGCCGTGGACGACTGGACATAGCGTGCATCCTGTTCGGCCTGCGACCATTGCAGCTTGATCCATCCTCCCCAGGCACCGCCAGCCTGCCTGCGCCGCCATAGCTTTTGGTCTGCCGCCATAGTGTCGTTGACGAAATCATGCACCGTCTGCGTCCGGTAGCCAGTGCTTCCGTGCGCTTCCACAAACCCCAGGAACCAATTTACGCCGTCTGGCGCATTAGCCGCCGCCGAGGCCATATACCAGCCGTTGTCCAGGGCGTTGTTCCAATCGGTGATCGTCTGCGCGACGACACCGAGGTTAGGTCGGCTATCAAGTTTCAGATCAAACCCAGCCTTGACGAACCCCGTTGTAGCCAATTGCGTGGTATTCGTTCCAGGCGCTGCGGTCGGCCCCGTTGGCGTCCCGGTAAATGTCGGGCTGGCCTTCGGCGCCAGGCTGGACACCGCGATCCCACTATCCTTCCCCACCTTGCCCGTGGTGCCCGCGAAAGTGACAATATTGTCGGTTGCCGAAGACGCAGGCCCCAAAAAATCTCCTACTCCCGTCCCGTCGGCGCCTCTGTCGCCGGCGCGGTCGAACATCAACCAGATGCCGTTGGCCACCGTCGGCAAAGTGCCGGCGCCACTGACATAGGCGAGCGTCAGTTTGCGGTAGCCGCTACCATCCACAACTGCGCCACTGACGTTATAGACATAGTAGATAGCGGTGGAGGCTTTCGAGCGCAGGGTCAACTGGCCCTTGATGGGGTTCGTGCTGTCATCAAAGCCATCGAGGATGCCACTCACGGTGGCGCCGCCGGCATCGAGATTATCGATATAGGCCGCGGTCACCAAGGCGGCGCTCGCATTGTTCAGCCGCAAGGTGCCGTTGCCCGGATCGGCGTCGGCTGTGGTCGTGGAAAAGGTGTAGCCGAGCGCCGCCACCGAGGTTGATGCCGCCGCAGCGCTGGCCGCCGCATTGGAAGCGGAGGTCGCGGCATTGGTGGCTGAGGTGGAAGCCGCGGTTGCCGAGCCCGAGGCAGCGCTCGCCGAACCGGCTGCAGCTGTAGCCGAGTTGCCTGCGTTGGTGGCGCTGGTCGCCGCGCCCGATGCCGAGCCGGAAGCCGCCGTTGCCGAATTGCCGGCATTGGTGGCGCTGGTCGCGGCTGTTGTGGCGGAGCCGGCGGCGGCCGTGGCCGAACCCGCGGCGGCGCCGGCCGAGGTGCCGGCGTTGGTGGCGCTGGTGGCGGCAGCGTTCTTTGAGGTGAGCGCCGCAGCGGCACTGGCGGCAGCAGCGCTGGCCGCGCCCACCGCATCGCCCAGCGTGTCCTCCGACAGGTAAAAGGCGATCGTGACCGCGTCGGTGCCGATCACCGGGTCGAACGTTTCGAAAACATAGACGAAGTCTGCCGAGACCGCCCCCTGCTGCACATGCACCGTCGTGCCCTTCTGCATGGTGCGGCTGGTGCGGGCATCGGCGGCACGGAACCATTGGCCTTCGCTGGCGGTATAAATGCCGTTGTCGCGGGCGTCGGCCTGGTTCTTGACCAGCACGCGGTCGCCCACCTCGGCCGGCACGCCGTCGATGGTCTGCAGGCCGTAAAGGGTGATGTTGCCCGTCGTCGCCAGGCGCACGGGTTCGCGTTCGCCGGTCAACAGACGAACGGCGGCAGTTGCAGGTCGGGCCATAAGGCTTGCTCCATGAAAAAAACCCCGCGAAGCGAGGCTTGAAAGAAGTTCCAATTTGGTGCGCGACGATCAGCGCTGTGATGAAGGCCGAAGAGTTAGACGCGGCGCATCACCCCTCCTCAGGGTGCTTGCGCAGGTAGCGCAGCCGCTTGCGCTGCGCAGGCGTCACATAGCCATCCCCGGCCTCGGCCAGAATACGCTCTTCTTCGGTCGGCACTTTCTCCGGTTCAGCCGGCAGCCCAAGCTCGATCCTCAGCGCCATTGCCTCGGCGTCGCCCTCTGCATGACTGTGCGACCGATGTCATCAAAATCCAGCAAGGGGTAAAAGCTGCGGTGTTCCCAACCCTTGGCATTCCGCTTTTTCTCTTCGTGGAGTTGATTCCATTCTTCGTATTTGGCCAGTAGCTCTGGCCTTTCCGAAGGATCACATGTCTCCAGCCGCCACAACCAGGCCTATTGGTCGGGTGTTGCCGCCGCTTGTTCAGTTCGATGTCGTCGTCATAGGAAACGTTCCACCGAGAAGTATCTTCCTGCCCATGTTCATTGCGGCGAGCCAAGGCCGCCGTCCCATGCGATTTTCAAGGTGACCGCTGGCCAGCCCTTCAGATGTAAGTGGGCGCCAGCGCAGCGAATCTAATAGACATTGCTGTTCTCCTCAACGGGTCCGTCCATACTGGAGCCACTTTGTCCGCTGGACAAGTATAACCCGGCAGTTCCTCCAACGCCCACGATCAGGCTGTCCAGCTGAATTATGCGTCTCAATGCTTCGGAATTACGGTGACAGTGCACTCTTTTCAATTTGTCAGCTTTAGAGCTTTCGCTCTACCTCGCACTGGTGCGGACCTCTAGAAATACGCTGTCACCGTAATCCATCATTCTCGAAATTTTCATCTACGAACATCTCGGCAAATTTCTGAGGCGAAAGCGTTACGTCGTTGTCGCGAGCGATTTCGAGGTTCCTCGCCCATAGACCCCGGATTTCCGCCGTTATTCCTCGGAAAAATGAACAGATGCGGCAATTGCGCCCTGCCACTGTCCATCGCCGCCATAGAGAGTGTGCAGTTTGGGAGCTATCGCCTTCAAGGATTTATCCACCTCTTCGGGCAGCTCACCAATTACCCACAAAACATAAAATTCCAATAGTTTAAGCAGCGGCTTTCCGTCATAGCGCGGGTTATGTTCCACTCTATCTCTCCTATGCGTCATTGATGGCGTATTCGATAAGCCTTTGACAAACCCCCGCTAGGCTAGGTTTTTCTTTTATTGAGGCAAGCCAACCCTCGATGACTTCTCGACAGATATGTATCTCAAGAAAATATTCCAAACCGGCTTCGACGGCCTCCGGTGGCGATCTTCCCGTGTCCAGCCCGGTAGCAACCATCGCATCGGAATCCTCGGTCCAAGGCTCCGACGCATAAATCGTGTCGTACTCGTCAAACTCCGACAGCCTTGCAACTATGTCTATCAGCCTGCCTACTTGCCCCAAAGAGAAACCCTCCGCCACGATTCGGATGCAAAACCTCCTGGAAGATGGTACCATTATTATGTTGGGATCTAGGGACGAGTTGCTTGCGCCGGCGGTTCGGTGGATTTGCAAATGATCGTCCGACGCTGGTCATGGCTCGTGCTCCTTGCACTCTATTCCCCGTTTCGTCCCGCCTTTTCCAGTGCCGCCTTACGCTGAACTTCGATAGTTCGATTCCAAAAGCGCACCACTTGAAAATGCTCTTGCCTGGTCAACCAGATCTTGTTCTCCATGCTAACTGGATCGCCGCCAACCGCTACCGGTTTGATCTCGAACAATTCCATGCCTTTGGAACGCGAATCTGTACCTTGGACGCTCATTTCAAGTCCTCCAACGCAGCAAATAGACCGGCGAGGTCACGCGCTATCGTCTCGGCGGATTTCCGTTCCATAAATATGAATGGGATGCGCACGATCGGCATTTCCACATCGTGGGTGTCGAAGCCATAGGCTTCCCCTCCTCCATTCGACGCAAACAAGAGGATGCCTGGTGCGTATTTCTCAACCTCATATTCTCGATTGAAGTCTACCAACTCTTCAGCCTTGAAAAAAATTATATAGCTGTCGCCGATGAAGCCTTCACCTCCATTATGCTCCCTAAGGAAATTGGCGTAATCCTTCGGCAACGTCACTCCCAGGCTTGCGGGCAGGCCATCGACAACTGCAGCTTGAGCCGGTGGGTCGAAACGTCCCTTAGTTAGTGCATATCCCACTGCTATTCTCCAATGTCTTTTAGTAATTTGTTCCACCAGGGCGTAACCTGCTGCTGATGAACTTCTCGGGGCAGAATGACCTTGTTGGACGGATCGGTCGGACTCCCGCCAAACTTCACTGGCTTAATTTCATGCACATCCACGGGCTGGCCGACAAGGCCTCGCTGCACGCTTCTTGGCATCACCCTTGAAGCAACGGCAGAATCCTCTCATCGAGGAACTCGAGGCGACTTGCCAGCATCTCGGCATTGGCAGGAGTCGCATCGACATTGACTGGTATCAACTTCGCCACGGATTTTCCCTGACGCGCGGCCTCAACCCAATCTTCAAGCGCACCGATGTAGCCATCCAGAGCCTCGAAAGGGGTTTTGGTGTCGTCAGCCGGGTTATATGTCGTTGGCACATCGCCGACGATCACCCAAATCCATCTTGGTATGTCCGGCCTTCCAGGCTCGATCTCGAACAGAAAGATATGATGCCTTCGGCGCCGTAGCCGAGAACTCGCCCTTGATGGACAAAACCCAATCGAAGAATTCGAGGTGTTCGTGAGCCTCGACGCGGGCAGAGTCAAGTTCGCTTTCACCGGTGCCGACATTGGCTGGAGGCAACCTTACAACGGTGGACAGGTCCGGAATTGCGTTGTTCATTTCTCTCCCGCGCCTTCACTCACGCGTTGAGCTTCAAATTATAAAATCCGTCCCCATTCGAACCTATCCCATTCGGGATGATGGAACTAACTCAGCGTCGACCCTGGAACCTCGTCAGGCATTTTGGCTCGCTTCCATGGCGAGGTTTTTGCATCGCGCCAAGCATGCCAGCCCAATGGCAAATCCGCCAGCTGTGCAACTGTTTCATCAAGCTCCACCACCTCAACCAAGCCTACCAAAATCAAGTCGTTCTGATCGACTTCAGCTTCATTTCCGTAGAACTGCCACGACTCGTCGTCAGCATCATGTGACGCGTATGCAATCCAGCCGCCGCCCCTAAATATCTTGCGAGTCGAGACAACGGCTAGATTTTTTGGATCCGCAAACTTCCACTTTTCCATGTCGCACCTATTTATTTGACTTTTCGACATTTTCAAAGCCGGCAATGAGACGAAGATTCTTATAACTATTTGACCCTGGGATCTTCGTAATATCACGAGGATGGATTGGATCTATATGATCGACGTGAGCTTCATTCATCGGAGGAGTCACGCCCCTCTTACTTTGCTTTGCCGGAATTATGTCTATTCCACTCTCATCTGATCGTAAAACCCCACCGTTCATCCTAATATTTTCTTTATGAAGAGTCGCTATTTGCTTCTTCGTTGGCTTCTTGCCAGGCGCAACGTTAGGAGGATCTTCCAAATGTGCATAGGGCCTCCTTATTTCGGGTGCCTGGTCGGTTGAGATAGGAATCTCTTCCGCTTTGACAGGAGGAACCGGGGTTGGATCATTATCTGGGACGGTCGTGGGCTTAGCAACTGCCGCGCGTTTCGCAAGCCGAGCCACCACTTGGCTGCCAATCGCACTTAGTCCTTCGGCAAGAACATTGCCGCCGGCCCCCCAAAGCGCGCCGTTGAGAACACCGCGGGGAACACTCTCGCCGACATTGTAGGCATATGCTCCGCCATAAGCACCGCCAGTCGCGGCGCCTACGCCGGTTCGGACGCCTAGACCGGTCAACCCGCCCTCCGCTGCCGCGCCAATCCCTGCCCGACCTAGCAAACCGTACACACCGACCGCGGCGCCGTATCCTGACAGGCCGGCACCAAGACCCTCTGCCACCCAGCCGGCGGAACTGGCCCGGTCCTCGGCATCCTCCGTCTGCTCCTGTTCGAAAGCCAGACGGTTCTGGTAGCTTTCACCTGACGCCGAGGATGCGAGCTTGGCGACGATTGCGTCCGCGCCGCCAGCGGTTGCGCCCTTGGCTATGGTCCTGCCGATATCCCCGAATGCCATGCCGAACTGCTGTAACGACGACATGGTGCTGTATTGGGCCTGAGCCGGATTTTCCCCAATCCACGTCAGACCATTCTTCAGCGCTGCAAGTTGGAGTTCCAATACCTCCGGCGTCATGGTCGGATCTTGGGCGGCCTTGGCTCGCCACCGGGCTTCCGCTGCCAGCAAGATTTGTTTGGCTACTGCCTCGCGCGCTTCCGGATCGCGAACTGCGAGGACAATCGAACTCAACTCCGCGAGACGGGTGTTGAATGGCAAACTTGGGTCGATGTATTTCGCAGCCCACTGGTCAGCTACAGCCCAGGGCAGCGGCAGTCTCGTGTCGAAGCCCATCTGCTCTTGAGCGGCCCTGGCCCAGGTCACCGCTTTCTGGAAATCCTGTGGCGTTGAAACCTTGCTCCAGTCCGGAGCTTCGCCGGGGAACAGTTGGGTGACATAGGCCACGGGATCCTCGCGGCGGGCGGCCATGATCATCTCGGCGGCGCCGGCCCTTATGTCGTAGCGTTTGTGCTCTTCTGGCGTACCCTTCGGGCCGGGTTCGAAATCACGAAGCTCGGCATGTATCTCGCGGTTCGATGCGCGGTAGAAATTGTGAAATGAGTTGGCGGCATCAACCGTCGCCCTGAACTCATCGAAACGCGTCTGCCCGTCTGTGGCGCCGTAGGTACTGACGAAATCCTGAGCGGCTGGCTCTTCCTCTTCCGGGTAATTGCCTGTGAAGGCGATGACAGCGGGCGCGTTTTGCTCGGCAAGCCGCACCCTCGCATGCCCGTCGATCAATCGAGCCGCGGTGGCGGAGTTCGCCTCATTCTTCAGTGTGGCAATATCGCTGGACTTAAGGTAGGTGATAGCTTCCAGTGGAATATCCGCTTCGCCATTCGGCGCAGCAGTTTCGCTAGCCTGTGCCCTGTTTTCGTCCAGCGATAGTTTGCCCGACTGTTCCTGCGTCACCGCGGTCGCATTGGATTCACCTGAAACATTCGAGCCGCCTACGGCCGCCGTATCATTTCGTACCCGCCCTCCCACCGGCACCGCCCCCAGCATTTCAGCAGCGCGCTTCGGGTCCGTGGCGATCATCGCCTGAACCAGCGCCTTGGCCGAGTTGGTGCGCCAGGCGGCTTCCGCCGCTTGCCTGGCAAGCGGGTTGCCGATCTTGGCGATCAGGTCGAGCCCGCTCTGCCGGATCGCCTCGAAGGTCGCGGTGTCGTTCGGGTCGCCTTTTGCGATGGCGATGGCATTGGTCGTCAGTGTCGTGTCGACGGTGGCCTTCTCGTAGTCGTCGCGTTTGGTCTTTTGCCGCAGCGCCACGCGGTATGCGCCAACGACGCGCTTGTTTTCCTTCTGACCTGCGAAAGCGGCGCGCTGGCTTTCGGGCATCGTCCGTTTCGCATCGTCGAACAGCGTATCGTACAGGCCTGGTTTCACCGCCCGGCCGGCGCGCAGGTCGACCTCGCCATACATGGCTTCATGCATGCCTGCGCCATCCGCCGGCGCGTTCGCCGCCACTTCATCTTCGGCCTGCGCGATCCGCGCGTCGAAGCCGCGACGCGCCAGCTCGGCGTCGAACGCGTCCTGCTGGTCCTTCATCTGCTGGTAGCGTTCGGCAAGAGCGGAAAGGTGGTCGCCGAAACCTTGCTTGGCGCCGCCGATCGGCGACCCCTGGGGATATTGCACGGCGTTGCCGGTATCGAGCCGGCGCTGGCCGACGGAAAGGGGGATGATGTGTACCATCTAGGTGTTCCCCGCCCACGGAGCCCTGAGGGCCGCACTGCCGAAGATCACGGAGCGGCCCGGCACAGCGGCGGCCGCAGCGCTTGACGCTGCCGCTTTCGTCGGGTCGTTGATTTTGGAGAGGCCGCCAACGAGCGCGCTGCCGGCGTTGAAGATTGACGCCGTCACCGCCTGCTTGCCTTGGAAGCGCGAGATGGCGGCTTGGCTGTTGAGATTGTTCTGGCGCAGCTTCGAGCCGTACAGCAGCGCGCCGAGATCCGCCTGGCCCTGCCTGGCATTCGCCGCCAGCACCTCGGTCGGCGAGCCGGCTATGCCGACGCCGGACGCGCCGGCCTGGGCGCGCGCCTGCGCCTGCAGCAGGTCCTGCTTGTGGCGCTCCTGGCCTTGCTCGAAGGCGGCGGCTTGAGCATCCGCCTGCGCCTGCTGCTCATAGGCCTTGGCCTGATAGTCGGCCATCTGCTTCGACTGCTGGCCCTCGGCCAGCGCGCCGCCGACGGAAAGAACGGTGCCGAGAAGGGCAAGTGTGCACATGGTCAGCCTCGTTTGCCTAGGGGTTTGATTGCAGGAATGGGTTTTCTCGCGGGAATGGGTTTGATTGCGGGAATGAACTTGCTTTTGACGCCGGCGACCGGCGCGCCAAGCTGCGGGCGCGGGTCGAGCGCACCGCCGGTGGCGAGCAGGGACAAAAGCAGCCGGTCGGCCTGCAGCCCGGCGCGGCTGAGGCGAGCGGGTGCGGCTGCCCGTGCGCCGGCCATGGCAGCGCGGCGGGCAGCGGTGAGGTTTATCTTCAGCTCGGCGACGCTGGCGGCGTCGAACAGGCCATTGGCGGTGGCGATGGCACGGACGAGCGCATCGGCCTCGAACAGTTCCTGGCGCAGCAGCTCGACCAGCCGGGCAGCGTTGCGCCAGCGCTCGGTCAGGGTGGCGGCTTTGGCCGCAATCTCGTCGCCAAGAGCGGCAATGTCGGCGCGGGCTTCGCTCTCCGCGGCTTCGATGCGGCGCGTGTCGGCGACGCAGATGGTCTTTTCCAGCACAGCGATGACGTCGTTGCAGGCATCGAGCGCGGCGCGCGCCGCGGCCAGGTCGCCGTCGCCGAAGACCGCCCGGTCCTCGGCCTGCTCCAGCGCGCGCCTGCGGACGACGGCGTCGTTAATGTCGGTGTCGAGCAAGGCGATGACGGCCGCGAAATCGGCAGCCGTCCGCGCCTTGCCGAGGGTCTCGGCATGGGGGGTCATTGGGGTGGGTTCCTTGGTGGGAATGGTGCGAGAATGGTGACGTCGGCGGGACAGCACCCCCCTCTGTCCTGCCGGACATCTCCCCCGCATGGGGGGAGATTGGCAGCTCGAGCAGGCTCGCCAGTCTTGCTACGTCAGCGATTAGCGAAGGCAAAGATGCCGTTGATCTCCCCCCTTGCGGGGGAGATGGCCGGCAGGCCAGAGGGGGTGGGCGGGAACTCGGCGTTGACTATTGCCGCATCAAATTTTCTACGGCTCGGCGTCGAATACCGGCGTAAACGCCCGGATCGTGCAGGGCGTCGGGTTGACGTGGCGGATGCGGACCCTGCCCTGCCCTTCCCAGCTGTCGTCGACCGGTACATCGACATTGCCGGTGTAGAGTTTCGCATTGTCGTCGGGTGCGACGATGCTCGGCATGCGCACGCTCTCCCAGCGGCCGCGGAGGAAGGACTGCACCTGCAGCCCGGTGGTGTCGGTCTCGAGCAGCGACAGGATGACTTTCGCCACCTTCTTGCGGCGGCCGATGACGGAACCGTCCTGGCCGCCGACGTCGAGTTCCAGCGTGTTGGCCTCGGACTGGAAGGGCAGCCCGACCTGCCACTTCCCAGCTGTGGCGCCGGCGGGCAGCGTCACCTGGCCGGAGGCAACCGGCAGGCCGCGATAGACCTTGCCTCCGGCCAGCACGTCGACCAGCTGGCCGTTGAGATGGCCGAGCCCGGAGACGACGTTGACGGGTGCACCCGAATAGGTCAGTCCGCAATCGACCTGAAAGGCATCCTCCAGCATGCCGTATTCGAATGGCGTGGTCATGATTTCGATGTAGCGCCTGGTCACCCCGCCAATGGTGCGCTTGACGATCAGCCAGATGTCGTCGACGCCGTTCTGGCCAGGCGTCACCACGGCGCTTTCAACGACCGCCCAAGTGGGTTGACCGGGGGCGGATCCAGCGAAGCTGCCGCCGAAGCGATGGCGGTGCATGCCGCGCACCTCCTGGCTCGGCTGGTGGGTGTAGCCGCCAAGTTCGCCATTTTCGAGCGGGAACCACAGCATCGGGTCGGGGTCGGTCTGGAAGGCGAGTTCGACCACGCCTTGCTTGGGGATATGTTCCGAGATCTGGCCGATGTCATCGGAGGTGAATTTGGCTGTAGAACTCTGCGTCAGCTCGGCAATCGATTTGCGCGAGCGGGTGACATAGAGGAAGGACTGCCCCGCATCGACCGGGCGGATGCGGGCGCAGCCGAAGGTGCGCGAACGGCGGTTCTTGAACGAAGACGGGGTGAGCGCCTCGTCGATGCCGGAGCCGGACAGCGCGCGGATGCCGCCCGAGGTTCCGATCAGCAGCGCACCATCGGAATCGGCGATCCAGACGATGTCATTGGCCTGGCCGCCGCCGGCCTGGACGAATTCCAGCGCGTCGTCATCTTCCTCGCCGAGCGCGAAATTGTCGAAGTCACCGGTCGCCGATGCATAGACCGAGAATTTTCGACTGAAGGCCAACCGCTCCTCGTAGAGCGAGCCCGCCTCGACATATTTTCCGGGCACGAAGGTGCCAAGCCGCCAGCGACTGATCGGACTGAGATCCGGCAAGGCATGGCCATACAGACGAACGGTAACGACTGTCGCGCTCGTGCGCGCTGCAATCTTGGCCCAGCGCCACCGCCCATCCGAACCGAGCAGCCGGATGGCGCGGCCAATGTCCGATGTCTGGAACCCGGTATCATCGTTGATGCCGATGACCGATGACGCCGTCAGATTGAACGGCGTCATCAAGTCGCCGTCCTCGTTCGGCGCCCATTCGGCAAAGTCGGTTCTCGTACTGTCAGACCCGCCGCCACCGTCCATGTCCATGCGCAGATATTCAAAGGCGGCCTTGTTGAAGAATTCGAAGAACCGACGCTCCGAGTTACCCCACCCTATCTGCCCAATCCGCGAGTCGATGGTTGTCCATGTCGATCCGTCGTTCGAGCCCTGGATTTCCCATTGGGTCGGCATGTTTTCTGCTTCCGACGCGCTGTTCATGGCTTGCACCCAGTAGGCGTTGCAAACCTTCTTCGCTCCGCTCGCCTGCCGATATTGGACCCAACCATTGGTGCCGGCACCGATCTCCGCACCTGTTCTGCTGTCCTTGTCGAAAATCGCCCACGCCGACGCGGAACCGTTGCTGGCCAAAACCGTTCCGGCCGGTGCCGTCAAGCCTGTCATCTTCGGCACGTACGAGCCATAACTGGCCGGCGTCATCGTGGTGCCGGTCGTGTTGATTGGATCGTAAGGGCCGTCGAGGAACTCGTAGCCTGCCAGCGTCCATGCCGTGTGCGCGGTGCGTGTCAGCACTTTGGGCGGATAGTTTTTGTGGGTGATCCACATCTGGTCGGCCGACTGGACATAGGCGAGGTCGAACAGATCGGCTTCCAGATAGGGCGAGGCCACCTCGACGGTGCCGACGCGGGCGCCATAGGCATAGACCCTGATGTAGAGGTCGCCGAACTCCAGGCAGTAGGCCTGCTCGGAGGAGAAGATGAAGGGGATGGCGCGCGTCTTCCTGGCCGAATTCTTCACCTCGTTGACGAAATAGCTGCCGCCGCGGGCGCGGATACCGCCATGCGGCAAAGTGACGAAGTTCTCGCATTTCGCCAGCGCCGCACGATAGAGATCGAGCGAGGCGCGCGCGTGCAGCCTGGGCGATATCTCGCCGCGGGTGAAGACATCCTGGATGGGGTAGAGCGCGGTCATCGGGCAGACACCCTGAAGTCGCCGCGCTGCTGCGCCCAGGAGGCGGTGTAAAGCCGGCCGCCGCGCTGGATGGCGTTTGCGGCAAAGGCCGCGTCGAGCGCGCGGTCATAGGCCGAGCGGGCGATGTCGATCATGCCGGCCTTGTGGGTCAAGGGATGCGCGATCTTGATGGCAAGGGCTGCCACCAGCACTTCGGTGAACAGCGCATCCCAGTCGTTGGGGTCGGTGAGATTGGCGATGTAGCGGATGATCAATGGACCGGACCGGTCGCAGTAAATCAGCCCTGCTTCCTGGCGCCAGGAGATCGGTACGCCGCCGGGTTCGCCATTTGCGGTCAGCGGCAGCGGCCGCAGGCAGTCGGCGGGCAGTTCATAGGCGAAGTTCAAGGTGCCGTCGCCGCTGCCGGTATCGGCGCCGGCGACGCTGGCGGCGAGGATAGCGAACACCCAGGCGTGCCTGGTGAGTTCCGCCTCCCGCGTCAGGTCGAAATGCAGGTTCAAGAGACGCGCCGCCTTGACGTCCTGGTCGAGACTGTCGATCGGCGCCTCGTCGAGGACGGCGAGCGCCATATTGGCGATGTCGAGCGGGGTGATGGCCATGGATCAGCGCCTCGTGGTGATGGGTGGGTGAAGCTGCGTCTTTCTCCCCGTTCACGGGGAGAAATGCCCGGCAGGGCAATGAGGGGCAGCGCCAGCGTTGGCTTCAAGCCTTGAGACGTTGACGCCGCCCCTCGCCTGCCTGCCGGCATCCTCTCCCCGTAGAACGGGGAGAGGGGCGCTCTCGTGGGCTTAGGCCTCGGTCGTCTTCAGCGCGATGAACGTCATTGCCTTGACGCTCGACGCGGTGCGGTCCCAGTTTGCCGCCAGCGCGAGTTCGGCATCGGTGGCGAATTCGCCCGCCGACGACGCATCGAGGAAGCGGGTGCCGGGCACGTGCGGCACGAAGTGCCTTCGTCCGACCATTTCGGTGACGCCGCCACCATGGCCCTGGCGCGGCTTGCGGTCGAACTCGAGCGGCCCGCCCTCGGTGTTGACCGGCAGCTCGTTCCACAGGATCGCCTTGTCCTTGAACATGAAGGCGGTGTAGACGCCGGCCGCCACCGGAATGTCGTCATCGACCACGCAGCGCAGCCCCATATAGTAGGGGATGAGCGGCCCGCCCTGCTCCGAGGACGGCACATAGTCGATGAGGTCGGCGAGCTTCAGCGCCTTCATCTGCTTGGAGTGCATCCAGATCGTCTTGAACTTGTCCGCGCGGTCGCCCATCAGATAGGCGGCCTCGATGATGTCGGTGTCGACGATGGAGGCGCCGGTGACGCGCACCAGGTCGCTGCCGTCATTGGCGATGTTGTCGGCGACGACCCCTTTCAGGATGCCGAGCAGGGTCAGCTTGTTGGCGCGCTGCCAGTACTCGGTCTGGCGCTTGACGATCAGCTTTTGCGGATCGTCGCCGGCCAGGATCGAGGTCAGGTCCGGCACGCCCCAGGCCTGGGCGCGGACATTGCGGGCGGCGACCTCGCGGCGGGCGCCGATCTTCTTCATCTCGATGGAATCGGCCGGATCGTCATTGACCGGTTCGGACGGATCGTTGCCGAGATCCTTCCAGCCGGGCATGTCGACGGAGCGGCCGCCCATCGAGAGCTTGGCGGTGATGGCCGGGTCGTTGAAGAGGATGCCGGCCTGGAAGATTTCCAGCGACTGGACGTGCTCCTCGAACGAGTACTGGGCATAAACGGATGGAACGATCGCGTCTGCGATACGGGTATAGGCGTCTGCCATTTTTCACTTCCTTTGAGGTTTGATGTGGCGGCGGGTAGCTCGGGATCAGAGCGGGTTGTTCGGCATCCATAGATCCGGGTTTTCGCCCGCTTCCCGCGCGAGCCGCCGGGCGCGGGCGGGGTCGCTTTTGACAAGGGCTGAAATCGCCGAAATGTTGCGTTCACCGGTGGCGTTGCGCTTGAACGGATTGCCACCGCTCACGGCCGCGCCGCCGTCGATCGTGTCTTCCCGGAACATCGCCTCACCGACGGCATGAAACGCCTTGGCGATCTGTGGATCGGTCAATGCGCCGTCCGGCAAAAGGATGCCCTTGGACTTGTAGGCGTCGACCAGGCCGAGCTTCTTCATCGCCCGGTTGGCGACCTCAAGTTTCTGGCGAAAGCCATCGCTGTCGGTCGGTCCCCAGTCGCGCACGAGATCGTCGTGCGTGGCTTCGACCGAGCGGGCAAGCGCGATGTCCTGGCGCGCGGCCTGCTCGGCCATGTAGCCGACGAAGCGGTCGTGATAGGCTTGCGCCACCTTCGGCGTGGCGCCGGCCTCGACCGCCCAGGCCTTGGACGCCTGGGCAAGCTCGTCCGAATAGGCGAAGTTTTCCGGCAGACCGTCGGGCCGCCTGTACTCGACCTTGTCGGGCGATGTCAGCGGACGCATGGTCTCGGGCAGCCGGGCATGAAATTTCTGCCAGTCTTCCGGGGATGCGTCCGGTGCGGGAACGCGCAGGCTCTCACCCTGCTGCCGCTCCAGCTCCGCATAGGATGTGAAAACCCGATCGAGGTTTTCGGCCTTGGTCCAGCCCTTGGCTTCAGCGAGCTTGCGGTTGCCTTCGGAAAGACCGTCAAACCAACTTTTGACCGGAGGCGCGGCGGACCCGTTCTCCGCGCCTGCCGGTGGCCGTACTGGGTTGCCCGCCGGCTGCGCACGCGCCGCCACGGACCCGGAATCTGCCAGATCTGTCATGAGATGTTTTCCTTTTCTTCTCCCTTCTCCCCTTGTGGGAGAAGGTGGATCGGCGCGCAGCGCCGAGACGGTTGAGGGGTGTTGGAAGAAATGAGGCGCTGGCGAACTGCTGACCTCCCCCCTCGAGGGGGAGATGGCCGGCAGGCCAGAGGGGGGTCGCCGCGCGTGAAGCGCCGACATCCTCCGTCGCAGAACGAGGTCGCGCCCGGTCGCACCGCCCCCCTCTGTCGCCTTCGGCGACATCTCCCCCTCAAGGGGGGAGATTAGCGCCTACGCGTTGTCGCCCCAGTTCTCCCACAGCAGTGTGATCGTTCCCGTCACGGCCACCGTCCCATCGGCATCGATATCGGTGCCCGTGGCAAACGCCAGGTTCAGATAGAGATCCACCGGCGTCACCGTGCCGTCCAGCGTCGCGGCGGCAGCGACATCGGCAATCGAGGCGGTTGAGAGCGCGGTGCCCACACCGTCCAGCGTGCGGGCGGTGGAGGCCAGCACATTCACCATGGTGCCTACCAAGGTCGCACTCGAAGCCGCGCTCGAACCCAACGACCAGGTCAGCGCCGCATTGTCGTTGACGGTCGACGCACGCGGCGTCGGCACGGCGAACTGCAGCCTGGCCGTGCCGCCCTTGATGCGCACCTTGCCGTCGGCGAAGTCGAACAGTTTCTGGCTGGCATAGGCCAGCGCGTCAGCCACCGGCACCTGCATGCCGGCGAGGGTGAAGACGGTGCGGTACGAGCCGCCCTGCCCCGTGGTGACGGCCTTGAGGCCGAATTTGGGCGGGGCAAGTCCAGCCTCGCGAGCGGCGGCGCGCGACAGCGTCCGGGGAAGACCTCGGGTCATTGGTATCTCCATTCTTGGGGGGAATTTTCCGGAAAGGACGTTATTCAGAAAGCGTCGGATCAACGCTGGCGTATCGATTCAAACCGAGGCGCTATCGCCCTGTTCGCGCAAGGCGTTTCCGCTTTGGCCACCATCATCTTCAAGGCCTGAGAAACCATGTCGCATTTCGTGAGCGGGCGTGCCGCCGTTTGGCCGCAATGCGCCAGCAACTGGCAACCATTCGCTCCAATCCGCGTTTGGGGCTTCAAAGGAGTTCCAAGATGATCATCAGACAAGCCATTGCCGCCGTGCTCATGACTGCCGCTCTGGCAGGCTGCGCGACGCAGACCGAACAGCAGCAGAGGGCAACCAACGGCGCGCTCATCGGCGGCGGTGTCGGCGCACTTGCCGGCCAGGCGCTGGGCGGCAACACCAAGAGCACCGTGATCGGCGCCGCCGGCGGCGCCTTGCTCGGCGCCGTCATCGGCCAGGCCACCACGCCGCAGCGCCGCGGCGAACAGCTCTGCCGCTATCAGGATCGCTACGGCCGGATCTACACCGCGCCCTGCGACGACCGGTACTACAACGGCGATTATTGAGGACCGGCTCCCCCTTCTCCCCGTTCACGGGGAGAAGGTGCCCGAAGGGCGGATGAGGGGCAGCGCGATCCTCTGAGAGGCCGGCGCCTCACCTGCCTACCGGCGTCCTCAATCGTCCGAATTACCGTTTAAGCTCCGGCAAGATTTTTTCGTCGAGAAATTTGAGGCGGCCAGCCAGCATTTCGGCGTTAGCGGGATTTGCGTCTACATTGACCGGTATCAATTTCGCCACCGACTTTCCTTGTCGCGCTGCCTCAACCCAGTCCTCAAGGGCACCGATATAGCCATCAAGAGCCTCGAAAGGCGTCCTGGCGTCGTCTGCAGGGATATATGTCGGCGGTACGTCGCCAACGATCACCCAGATCCATCGGTTCACATCCGGTCGCGGCTCTATCTCGAACAGGAAAATATAGATTATTCCTTCGGCGCCATATCCGAAATATTCGCCTTTGATGGATAAGACCCAGGTGTAGAATTCCAGATACTGCCGTGCCTCGATCCGGGCGGCATCAAGATCGTCATCGGCGGTGCTGATGTCGGCCGGAGGCAGACGGATAACGCTGCTTAAGTCTGGTTGTGCACTGTTTTCCACTACGATCTTGTTGGTGGGTCGACTAAACGGTCACGCAGTTGCCTCCCTCAGCTCAAGGTGACATGCGCACTGGTGTGCCAGGTGGCAATCCTTTCACCTTGGCGATGATTTGGCCCATGATGTGCCAATAGACATCCAAGTCCGACAATTCGAAGTTCTCGATTGTGTCCTCACCTCCGAGAAACAGCGGTTTCTTATAACCCACGCATTGTTGGTAACTCGGTTGGGCGCCACCGCTCTCACGCCATGCTGCGTAGCCGTCAGGAACCAATGCGGCACCGTCGTCCTCCATGAGTTCGACGTCATGGAAAGTCCGAATATTGGACGGTATCTGCAATGCTTCCGCCGTATGCGGCTCGAACATCAGAACGCCTGGCTCGCCCTGCTCAAGCCTGCCGGTATCAACTGCAAAGGCCGAGCCCTGCCAATCATAGCCAAAGCAGGTTATCCGCCCTGTAAACTCAGGAAAGCCCAGCAGCACCCTTGCGTTCCATCGTGCGACATCCTGCGCCCGAACTATCCGATACAAGCCATGACGGAAGGTCGCGCCACCGAAACTCGCGAGCAATTCGTTTAGCCCGGGCACCTTCGCATCAAGGGAGAAGTTACCTGCATCCCCCGGCATCTTGCTATCCACCGGAAAGTTTTTTTGGAATGTCTCGAACACCGCGGTCTCCTATCGTTACTTTATTAATTCTGGTTCCACGAGGCAGATTCTTAATCAGGTGATTTATCTGGGAACCGAGACTAGTGTTAACACTGGCGTCCAGTAGGGCCATGTTGCCTATCGTGTCTGAGCCGCCAAGTTGCAAATCAACTCTGTGGTCGACATGGCTACCAGCGATGACCTTGTTACCTGCGGCTACAAACCTCCTGCGAGCCGACCCAAATAAACGCACAGAACGGCTAACGACGGTGTTCGCTTCAGTCAATATCTTGACCTTGAGATCTGCCGCAGCCCGCTGCGCGTCGTCCCACTCCGGCATATAGTTTAGATGCAGGTCGTGGCCAACAGACGCTTCATCGACGCCGCCTTTGCTACCTCCGTTCTCGGCCACCGAAGGCGCGGGCATGCCTTCGGGAACTGGGGGATTCGGAGCTTCCAAAGCCACAACAGGCTGAACCTCGGGCTGGCCTCCTGTGAGCTTTGCCACCACCCGCTGGCCAATCGCACCGAGCCCCTCGGCGAGAGCGTTGCCACCTGCACCGAAAAGGGCTCCAGCGCCCATCTCGCGCGCGATGTCCCGGCCGTTCAGTGCGGCATCGACGCCACCGAAGACTGCACCGTCGGCAGCAGTGCCAGCACTTCGGGCTAACAGGCCCGGCAGTCCCTCCAGAGCCCCAGCCCCGAGTTTTCCGGTGAAGGTAAGGCCGGCGCTTTGAAAGCCGTGGCCGGTGGCGAAGGCGCCGAGTAGTTTCGCGGCAACGCCAGCCGACCCGGCGCGATCCTCGGCGTCCTCGGTTTCCGCTTGTTCAGCTGCCAGCAGTTCGTTGTAGCTTTTGTCGGAAAAGAGCGAATTCATCCCGGCGGCGAACCTGTCGGCCTGCTCGAATGTCGCGCTGTTGGCAATAATTCTTACCTGATCGTTCGCGGCCGCAAATGGCTTTTGCCACCACGAGCCGGCGTTGAACCGCACCCGAGCGGGATGCTGGGCCATCTCGATCAAATCGGCCTCAAGAGCTTTTCCCTGGGCTTCCAACTCCGCCGGTGTGATTTTTGGGTTGTTCGCCGCGTTTTGGCTCAAACGAGCCAAGGCGGACTTGAAAACCTGTCCGGCTAAAACGAAGCGCGCCTCGGGGTCGCGCACCGCCTTGAGCTTCTCGCTCAGTTCGATGATGCGCTGCTGCAACGGCGCGCTTTCATCGACGTACATTCTGCCCAGGCCGTCCGCGATTTCCTCCGGAACGGCCAGGGCTTTGGTGAAACCCAGTTGCTGTTCAGCGGCCCTGGCCCAGGTGATGGCTACCTGAAATTTCTCGGGCGTTGAGACTTTGCTCCAGTCCGGCGCGTCGCCGCGAAACACTTTGCTGACATAGGCGACGGGATCGGCGTCGCGGGCGGCCATGATCAACTGGACGGCGCCGGCCTTGATCTCGTAGCGCTCACGCGCTTCCGGCGAGCCGTCGGGTCCAGGTTCGAAATCGCGAAGCTCTGCGTGGATGGCGTGGTTCGACGCCGCATGCATGTCGGAATATGCTTTGGCGATGCCGGCGGTAATCCGGAACTGCTCGAAACGGTTTGAGCCCTCGTCGGCCCCGTAAACGTTGAAGAAGTCCTGCGCCGTCGGCTCTTCCCACTCTGGATACTTACCTGTGGCGGCAATGACGGCCGGCGCGTTCTGCTCGGCAAGCATGACCCTCGCATTTGCACCAACTATCTGGGCTGCGGTCGCGGTGTTAGCCTGCCCCTTCAGTGCCGCAAGATCGCTGGGCTTCAGGTAGGTGATGGCGTCGAGGGCGGCCTTGCTGTTCGGCGAAGCGGTCTCGCCAAATACATGGGCGGCAGCGAGTTGTGAGCGCACTGTCTCGCCCATGCCGTCGCTTGCAACCGGCATTGCGCTCAGCATCTCGGCGGCGCGGCGCGGGTCCTGCGCGATCAGCGCTTGCATTCGAGCTTTCGCGGTACTGGCGCGCCAGGCGGCTTCGGCCTGCAGCCTTATCTGCGGGTCGAGATCCATCTTGGCGAGGAGACTAAGACCGGTCTGGCGGGCGGCATCGAAGGCGACGGTGTCGTCAGGGTCGCCCTGCGCGATTTTGTTGAGTTCGGCGGTATGTACCTCCGACACCTGGTCCTGTTCATATTGCCTGCGGCGCTGGAGTTGCTGCGTCGCCACCCGCAGCGACCCCGCCTCGCGCAGCGTCTCCTTGCGCGCAACCAAGCCGGAGTGCAGCTCGGGCGGCACCTGCTTCAAGAAACCCTTGAACAGGGTGTCGAACCGACCCGTCTGCAACACACGCCCCGTGTGTGGGTCAACCTGGCCATACATGCCTTCGTGCAGGCCGGCGCCGTCGGACGGCGCGCTGGCTACCGCATCGGCCTCGGCCTGGGCAATCTCGCCGTTCAGCCTGCGGGCCGCGATCTCGGTGTCGAAGGCCCGCTGCTGCGCCATGCGCCGCTCGTAATGCTCGGCAATCTCCTGCCAGTAGCTGTCGAGCTGCTGCGCCGCTCCGCTCACCGGCGAGGGATCGGCATCGCGCCGCCGTTTAGCCACGGAGGGTGGGATGATGTGGACCATTGGCTGTTCCCTGGCTTGGAGCAAAGGCGCGCTGCGCTGGCGGTCACGGCAGGGCCATGGCGCACGCGTTCGGTCGCCGGCGTTTGCGGGGTTTGTCGGATTGGCTTTTGCAGGAACCCTGGGGCAGCGCGCTGCCTAAGCAGGTCAATGAACCTCGCCGGGAGCGCGGCCAGCGACCGCGATTAGTCCTTCTCCCCGTTCACGGGGAGAAGGTGCCCGAAGGGCGGATGAGGGGCAGCGCGAACCTCTGAGATGCTGGAGCCGCCCCTCACCTGCCTGCCGGCATCCTCTCCCCGTAAACGGGGCGAGGGACGCAGCTTCTACGTCCGCTACCCCTCAGCCCGCGCCGCCTTCTCCAGCGCCGTGAGTTGCGCCTCGTCCAGCGTCAGAAACCCCATAATGTGCTGCACCACTTCGGCCCGCGCATTGCTGAGCGCGCTGTGCAGTTCGAAGCCGGTGGGCGTCCTGGTCCTGGCCATCCATTCGCCATAGGACGGGCGGCGGTAGTAGCCAACGGTTGCGGCGAGATCTGCGAGCACCATTTCGCCGTCTTCGCCGGAAAACACCCGGAGATAGGCCTTGGCCAGCGCGTCGCGCGCCTTGGCGGGACCGCCGACTTGTCCCGAACGAGCGAAGCGTTTGCCGCTCATGCGCGCTGCTCCGGCGCGGCCGTTCCGGCCGTTCCGGCCGTCGCCTGCGCGGCCGGAACGGCCGTCGCCTGCCCGCCGGCTTCACCAGTTGGCCCCTGCCCGCCGAGCAGCCCTTGCAGCCCGTCGAGCAGGCCGCTGTCGCGCGCCTGGACGGCTGCCGGCACGGCATCCTTGGCGACCTTGCCGGCGGAGGCGATCGCCGCCATGCCGGCCTGCGCCTGTTGGGCCTGGGCCCTTGCGCTGCGCATGCCATCGACCTCGTCCTTGCGGCGAAAGATGCGCTGCGGGCTGCGGCCGGCGCTTTGCACGATCTTCAGCGCTTCGTCGCCGTCGATATTGTCCATGATGCCGGGATCGAACTGCGCCATCTGCATGGCCGTCGTCACCACCTGGATGGTGTCGCGCGCTTCGGCCGAGCGCCTGAGCACATCGAGCGGGCCGGTGAAGGTCGGCCGCACCGCCTTGCCGGCGAGGCTATCCGGCGGCGCGAAGCGGCTGTCCTCGTCATAAAGGCCCTTGTCTTCCAGAATGCCGAGCTCGCGGTCGAGATTGCTGGCAAAGCCGGCCTGGATGATCGAGCCGGAGGGGCCGAGCAGCGCGCCCTTCTCCTCCTGCCGTATCAGCGCTTCGGTCGCCGTCATCTGCGGGTTCTGCACCAGCGTCTGGAACAAGTTGACGAACATCATGTCGCGGATTTCCTCCGCCCGGCTCGCGGCATAGTTGAAGGCGTAGGTCGGGTTCTGTCCGGTCGCGATCGGCTGGATCAGCGGCCGTCCATTGTCGTCGATCAGGCCCGGATAATTCTCGCCGGGATTGAGCACCGGGACATAGTCGAGCCTGGCCTTGGACGCGGTCGCCGGATCGGTGATCTGCTGCAGCGCGCGCAAGCCGGAGCGGCGCACGGCGTTTTCCTCGCGCACCGTCGTCAGCGCCTCTATGGTCGGCGAAATGCCATAGGGGTCGCCCTCGTAGCGGCGCCAGTTGAAGGTCGACACCGGGAAGGAACGAAAACCGCTTTCCCTGACGATCTCCTCCTCGTCCTCGATGACGTGATAGGAGGCGAAGGCGGTGTCGAGATACTGATAGTCGCCCGACAGCCGATACATCTTGCGCTCGTCGCGCGGCTGGATGCACTGGATCAGCGAAATCCTCGTCTCGCATTTGGCGGGGTCGTCGACCAGCATCTTGATCCGCGCCGGCAGTTTTTCATAACCCATCAGCTGCGCCGCCTGTCTTGCCGTGCGCTCATAGCGGCGGTGGAAAATGTCGACCTGGCCCCAGCGGTTGCGGGCGAGATAGCCTTCGACCACGGGGATCGAGGCATAGCGGATCAGCGTGCCGCCAAAGCCTTCCTCGGCATAGAGATAGGCAGGACCATAACGCACGACATTGCGCAGGCAGGCCTGCGTCGCCGGCACGAAGTTGGAGTTGGCGGAATAGCGCAGCGCAAACAGGAAATCGCGCAAGCCTTCCGCCCATTCCTTCTCCTCGTCGGTCTCCTCGTCGTTCATTTCTGCGGTGGTCAGCCCGTGCCATTTTTCCGACTGCGGGATGATCAGGCTTTCGAGCCCGGCGGCGAGGCGATTGGCGGCCGAGTTGATGGTGTTGGCATAGACGCGGGCACCGCGCCGCTCCTGCCGCTCGGCCTGCGAATCCGGTCCGCCGCTCCTGCGCCCGCTCCAGACATCGGGCGCATCGGGATCGCAAAATTCCGCCACCTGCTCCCACACCGCCTCGTACTGAGAGCGCTCGGTCTCGAGCTCGGATTGGCGGGACAGGATATCGCGGGCACGGGAATCGGTCATGAGGGGCTCGCTGGGTAGGATGTGAATGGACGGCGAAGCGGCGCTTCTCCCCACTTGAGGGGGGAGATGGCCGGCAGGCCAGAGGGGGTCGCCGCGCGTGGAGCGCTAGCGTCATCTGTCGGTGGCGGGAGGTCGCGTCCGGTCGCACCGACCCCCTCTGTCGCCTTCGGCGACATCTCCCCCTCGAGGGCATAGGCGCTAAGATAGGTATTGCCCTGCGGAATCGGGTGTGATTCTACACTGCGATGACACACGAATCGCTTGTTGATGACGGCTGGGCCGAGACGATTGAGCTTCTGGGCGGCGAAGAGTTGATCGCAGGAAGCGCCCGCGAGACAAAGGCGTTCCTGCGCCCGCGCGGCGTCAGGTCGGCGAGCGACCTGTTGCGCCTGACACTGGCTTACTGCCTTGGCAAGGTTGGCATGCGGGGCGTCGTGGCCTGGGCGGCGGCGAGCGGGATTGCCGACATTTCGGACGTGGCGTTGCTTGGCCGGCTGCGCAATGCAGGACCATGGCTGCAGCAGTTGATTGGGCACCTTTTGAAGCGCGAGGATGCAGGTTTGGCCAAAGGCCGACTGGTTCGCATCCTCGATGCGACAGCGGTTGCCAAGGCCGGTGCGTATGAGAAGAAGAACAATGGTCTTTGGCGCATGCACTGCGCCTTCGAGCTTGAGCGCGAGCAGTTCGACTTCATCGAGATCACCGACCAGAGCGAGGCCGAGCTGATCGACCGCGTGCCGGTGGTGGCGGGCGAGATCCGCATCGGTGACCGCGCCTATCTGCAGGCCGAGCGGATCGCCAAGGTGATGGCGCAAGGCGGCGATGTTGTTGTGCGCGCGTCGTGGAAAAACGCGCGATGGCTCGACGCCAACGGCAGGGCGTTCGATCTCATCGGCTACCTGGAGAGCTGCCGGGAGGAAGTCTGCGAAACGCCTGCCCGGCTGGCACTCAAGAAGGGCGAGCCTGTGAAGATGCGCCTGATCGCCTTGCGCAAATCCGAGGCCGCGGCACAAGAAGCGCGGCGCAAAATCAACAAGGAAGCCAGGGCCAAGGGCAACAAGGTTCAACCGCAGACGCTGATTGCGGCCGGCTTCGTCCTGCTTGTGACCTCGCTTGACCGGGAGGAGTTTCCCGCCGATACGGTCCTCAAGCTCTACCGCATGCGCTGGCGCATCGAGCTCGCCTTCAAGCGCCTGAAGAGCCTGATCGGGCTGCGCTCTCCTCCCGCCAAAGACCCAAGGATCGCAAGGCCTTGGATCCTTGCACACTTCCTCATCGCGCTTGTGACCGAACCCCTCTCGCAGGAGTTGGGTGTCTCTCCCCCTTGAGCGACGGGCGCCCGCTGCTGTGGCGCGCAACCCGCCAGATCGTCGCCTCTCTGATCGCGACCATCTTTACTCAACCTTCCTTGGCGGCCCTGCGCCAAAATCTCCATGCCTTGCGATATCGCTGGCGCGAACCACCACGAAAGCGCAAATTTCAGTCCATGCCAAAGCTATCTTAGCGCCTATGCCTCGAGGGGGGAGATCGGCAGCGTCAGCCGACTACGCGCTGCGCTTGATGCCCTCGAGCACCGGCGCAGTTTTCCGGCCAAAGCGCTGGACGACGAAGCGGCCCGCCTTCTGGCCGGGGACCTCGATCAAAGTATAGGTGATCCAGGACAGCAACGTCACCGTCGGCAGCACAACGGCAACGACGATGGCGAAGCGCAGCGGCGCCGACAATTGGTGGCCGAACTCACTGATGACGAACGCCGCGACGGGCTGCAGCACCAGCAGATGGATCAGGTAGATGCTGAAGGAAAGCTCGCCCATCAGGTGGAAGAACCGGTTGCTGAGCGTCACGGCGATCGCTCGCGCCAGCGTTCCCGCCCTTCCAGGCAGCATGCGGTAGAGAACCAGCGCAAAGAAGCCCGCCACCAGCGCTTCACGCACCAGAAGCTTGCCCAGCCCCTGGTCGCCGCCAAAGGGCAGCGCCGCCAGCAGCAGCGCCAGTGCCAAGTACAGGATAGATCGCGGCTGGCTCTGATGCACGACTCCGGCCAGCAGCATCCCGCACAGGAATATCTGTATCTTGAGCGGCAGAAAGGACGGCATCGGAAAATGGATCGACAACAGCCGCATCGCAAACACGATGACGCAGCCGGCCGCCGCGACCACAAGGGCGCTCCTCATCCAGTCCAGCCTGCGCACCAGCAGCATGACGGCCGGGAACACGGCATAGAACTGCATCTCCAGCCCCAGGCTCCAGTCAGGCAGCGGCGTGCGATAGGCGAGGTTCGGCACCAGCCCAAACAGGAACGTGAGATGAGCGACGATGTTTTTCAGGCTGCCGTCGAGGTAGCGTTCCGGCGCCTGGTGCGATCTGGAGAGGAAATCGTCGATGATGATCCTGCAATCGTAGAGATAGGGGCCAAGCGCCAGCGCCAGGAAAAGCATGACATAGAACAGCGGCGCGATCCTGAAATAGCGGCGCGTCCAGAATTTCAGCCAGGTTTCCGGTCTTTGCCAAGGCTCCTTTTCCTGGCGCAGCTGATAGTGGAACACCATCAGGAAGCCGGACAGCATGATGAACAGGTCGACGCCGAGATCCGGCTCGCCGACGATCGGAATTTGCCAGCCGGTCAAAAGCATGCAGTGCCCGACCAGCACCCAGATCGCCGCAAGCGCGCGAAGCCCGTCCAGGCATTCGATGCGCGACGACTTGATGATGCTGGTTTCGTAGCTAGCCATGTTGCACTGCAGCATGGCGCCTGAGGAGCGATTGTCAAGCCGCTGAGAGATGACGAATTGCTACGCCCTCCCCCTTGTGGGGAGGGTCGGCGAGTTCGCTTTGCAAAACAAAGCGAGGGAGACGGGGTGGGGGTGCAGCGCAGACCCCACCCCGCAGGCTGAACCGCACGTACCGTGCGGCTCAGCCTACGACCCTCCCCACAACGGGGAGGGTAAGATGCGTCACCTCCGCTTCACCAGCCTGGCATGCCGTCGCCAGTACCACCACGCCAGCACGCGCTTGCTGAAACTGCGTTTCATCGCGGTCATGGTCATACCCCCAGCAAAACGCGGCGCTGGCCGGTGAGGTCGCCGGGCGCGAGGTCGGTTTTCACCGTCGCCGCCGTGCCCTGGCGCTGTTCGAGTTCAGCCCGCAAGGCTGCCTCGCGCGCCTGCACGTCCTTGTCTTCAATGGTCGGGGTCGGTGGCAGCGGCTTCAGCGCCGGCGGCTTTTGAAAGAGACACATGGTTCCAGCCTTCTCTTGTCCAGTCGTGGAGGAAAAAATCTTCGCCGTTGCGGCCATAGCCCGGCAGCAGGCAGCGTTGCGTGGCGCCGAGCCGGCCGAGCCAGCGCAGCGCGAGATGATTGGCGGCGAGCGCCCGCGCCTCGACCCGCCAGGCGCCCCGCGCCGCAACCTTCGGCCCAAGCACCGCATGGAAGTGGCCGGTGATGCCAGGCACGCAGCGCTTCATGCGGCGCGTGCCCCAGCTCCAGGCGATCCACAGCCCGCCGCGCTGTTCGGCAGCGCCGAAGCCGGCCTCCGGATTGCCGTCTAGCTCGGCAACATAGGCAAAGCCCTGCAGCGCGGTGACCGCCAGCAGGGCCGGCGACCAATGGTCAAGCTGGCAGTCGATCTCGGCCCGGTCCTCGGCACGCAGATTGGCGGCGATGTAGGAGAGATCGCGCAGCGTGGCGGGGATGATGCGGAGGGTCATGGATGGACCTTCGTCAGTCGAGAAGCGAAGCCATCGTCAGTGAAGGAAGCGAGACGTCCCCCATCCTTCGTCATCCTATGGCGAAGCAAGGAGCGAAGCGACGCGGCGCAGACCCCTGGAGCTGCTCCGCAGCCCAAGGGATCCATGCCGTGACCTGCGAGCGGTGCAGCGGTGCAGAATTCTGAGGCGCCGCATTCTCTCGCAATCGTCGCGGCATCCGCACCGGCTATCGCGCAAACAAAAACCCGCCTGATGGCGGGTCACTGGCGCAAATCAGCACCATGGATAGAAGTATACCATTGCTGCCCTCACCCGTCAACGGATTTAAGAATAAAATCCTAATTATATACGTGACAAAAGTCACAGTTAGGAATATTTCCTATGTCGGACAGGCCGGCACTAACTGAAGAAGCGCTCTTCAAACGCCAACAGGATGCCCTTAACCAGATCACGCATCTGGTAGAGCGTGCTAACGACAGGCTCACTCTCAAATCCAGGGACTTGGCCAAACGTTATGTCGAAGGACGGATAGAAGCGTACCTTGGGTTTCGCGCCCGGCGTAGTGGTCAAGAATTCATAGCCTTCTTTGGTGAACTTGGGCGCTATGGAGAATTCGATCACTTCGTTGCCAGGCATTTCGTAGAGGCCCATGGGTTGTCCGGCCTGCCGGAGCAATTGGAGCGCCGTAGGTCTACGGGGCTGGAGGAGATGTTGTCCTTTGACCGAACCCAGCACCAGACCGAAACCGTAAAGGATTTCGATCCGCTTCACCTTAAATTTGGGGTGCGGTCGGACGTCGACGAGCCGGTCCCAATGTTTGTGACCAATGTCGATCTCGTGGATAGCCCACAACAGCGGGTTCCCTCGTTTGTATGGCTTGGTCGCCATCAAGAAGCGCCGCATGTCGACGGAAAGCTTTTTTATTCCTCTTTGCGGATGGCCTTTCGGTTCCTTAAGAGCCCGCAAGGTATCCGCCACCGGGAACCAAACGCCCTTGGGGGATCGGCCACCTTGGGAGATATAGGCCGAAAGCATCTTGTCGAGCGGTGTTCGAATATTGTGAACGGCATCCTCGATGATGCTATAGATTTCGGAGGGGATCGGTTGGTTGACCTGGATCTGCCAGATTTCCTCGTCTCTCTTCGGGTCAACGTGGGAGGAGATTTTGTACGGGTTTCCTTCGAAGAACGATTCGATCCTTTGGTTGAGATCGTGGATATGGGTTTCGGCCCGTTCGATCTGTGAATAGGCGCTAGCTAACGGTTTTAGTTTCATGCAAAAGCCCGAACACGATGCTCAAAACGATCTGTCGGAAGCCAAGCGAATCATGGAGCGCTTGGTAAAGTCGCCGCCGAAACCGCACGATAGCGACAAGCAGGACAAGAGTCAGGAAAAGAAAGAGAAGCCCGACGACTAGCCGGGCTTCTGGCGTTTCTTACGCCATCGAAAGAACGCTCGCGCCTTTTGCTTAGGCGTGATTGGCTTGGTTAGCACTTCGATAGGTCAGCCGCTTGCCTTCGATGCCTTCCATAATTTCGTCAACGCGCATCTTGTCAGTGAAGCCAAGTTTGGTGCGGCGATTGTAGCGGAAATCGAATTCGGCAAGGTAGCGGTGCAAGTGGGCTTCGCCGCAATGCTGATAGACGCCGACCATGCCGCGCTTGAAGACTGAGAACACGCCTTCGATGGTATTGGAGTGGATCGTCTCTTCGCCTTCGTAGCGCACGTATTCGCCAGCGGCGTGATTGGTCGTCTTGTGCGATGCATATTCCTCGCCAGTGCGCGTGTAGAGGCGCGACGAGTCGGTATAGAGCGTTGTGTCGCGAGACACGTTGCGGACCAGCACATCGCGGACGGTAGAGGCCGTGGCGTCGTTCAAGTGGAACATGCGAGCTTTGCCGCCGCGCTCGACCAGACCAACCACAATGCGCTTCTGTGCGCCGCCGCCCTTGCCCTTCTTGGTGAAGGGGCGGCCCTTGCGCTGTTCTGAAACGCGTGGCGTCTCACGCTTGCCGATATAGGTCTCGTCGGCTTCAACGGTCTTGCCTTCGCCGCCAAGCGGACCGGCAGACTTAACGTCTTCCTTCATGGCTTCACGAATGCGGTGAGCCATAAACCAAGCGGTCTTGTAGGTGACGCCAAGCATACGGTGCAGCTGATGCGCGGACATGCCCTTCTTGGATGCGCCAAGCAGATGCGTAGCTAGCCACCACTTGGACAGCTTGATCTTGGAGCGCTCGAACACGGTGCCGACAGTCACGGTGAACTGGCCTTTGCACTCGTTACAGTAGCGCAGGCCGGGACGGTGCGACTGCTTCTTGCCTTCGATCAGCGCAATCTTTTCAGGATTGGCATTGCCGCAATGGGGGCAATACGGACCGTGCGGCCAACGGATGGCTTCAAGAGCCTCGCGGGCCTTGTCCTCGTCGTGAAAGATTGGGTTCTGAAGGTCGGTCATTTGGGTAACTCCTTGGATTTGTTATCGTCCAAAGGGCTACTTTTGTCAAGTATATAATTAGGAATAAAATCCTACTGCCCGTCGACAGGAGGCATCGCCCTGGTGAATGCTCAGTCCTTGTTCGGTTTCGCCGCCATCCGGCTGTCGATCTCGCTCAACTTGGCTAGGATGCCTTCCTGCGCGCGCACCATCTGCTGCTGAACGCGGATGAGTTTGAATGTGAGCCAGATGCTCACCCAGAGCTGCGCCACCAGATAAACCAGCAATGGCAGGTAGGAAATAATGTATGCGAGAATGCTGGTTTCCGCTTCCATGATGATGCCTCAGTTTGCTGATGCCGAACGCATCGTAAGGTCATTCCGCAAAAACCGATGATTGGCGAGCCACGGTGAACAGTACAGAGGCTCTCGCCTCACTCGCCTCCCCCGCAGCCGGTTCCGATGCACGTCAAGCCATATTCTTTCATCAGCCGGCGGGTGACCAAATCCCTGATCCGCTCCTTCTGCGCATCACTCAGGCCCTCCGTGGGACACTCGTCGATAGCGTAGCCGGCAGCGACGTCCGGGTTACCCTGATCGCGTGCCTTGCTTAGAACGCAGGAGAATGCCTTCCATTCTTTCTTTGAAAGGGTGATTGCCGACGCGGGCACGGCGTAGACAAGGCCAAGGGAAAGGCTCGCGAGCAGGACTGAACGTGCCTTCCACAAACTCCCAGATTGCTCCCTCACTCGCCGTCCCCGCAGCCGGTTCCGATGCATTTCAAACCGCTCTCCCTCATCAAGCGGGCCAATAACCAGGTCCGGCGTCGGGCACTCATCTATGACAAAGTTTGCTGCCACCTCTGGATTACCCATAGTGCGCGCTTTTTTCAATCCTATCCCATATCCTTCCCAGCGATGTCAGCACTTGCTACAACCAAGATGGCGCTATAGCTTGCAACATACAATTTAAGAGAGCACCCTTGCGATCACTCATTCTCGCCCCAGTTGTCGCTCCAAGAGCCAACGTCATGAGAGCATTTGGCTTCGCCTTCGGCCTCCTGGCGCTGTCGGCGCTGCCTGCGGTAGCCAAAGAGCCAATCAAATGGACCGTTTCAGTAAGCGGCGGGAGCGAAATCGAGATCCCCGTCTTCTTCAAGGACGACGATGGTCGAGAGCTTTTGACGGACGGCGTAAGCCACGGCACAACGTTTTCCTCGAAAGAGTATGGAGTCTATCTTCGTCAATACAGAATATTTGACGAGCCGGACAAGCGTCCGTTCGAATACATTAAGGAAAAGACCTCAAGCGAGGGCAAGGCAACATATACAATTGACAAGCCATCGCTTGGTGTAATTTCCGGCACCACGCCGGATGGTACAAGGGTCTTCTACGGTATGTGCCAAAAGCGGATTATCGTCACTTGCTTTGACATTGCATATGACAAGAAGAAACAGGCGGTGCTTGATCCAATTGTTGAGCGCATTGCCAGGTCATTTCGCAAAAATGGGTAATCGGCGCACATACAGTTCGGTATGCAAATCTCAGAACCAATCACTTGTCGGGCTCGGATGGCCGCTTTGCTGCGATGGCGGGTAAGGCCACTAGGGTAGTTCCTTCAGATAAGGCTTTAACAGATCGGCGTAGTCCGAAGCTGTCGCATATACCCCATAAGTACCGTGCCGAAGTTCGGCAATCGCGCTATCTATATCCGTGGCATCGTTAGCTTTGGGCCAAGATTGTTTCATGACTGCAATGCGGTCGCGAATGGCGTCTTCAAGGGTGGCGTATTTGCGAAAAGGTAGTTTAACTTTCACACGTTGGCCATTTCTTTCCTCGTGGGTCCAAAGAAGTTGCGTAGCACCCTTCCATGAACTGTTGGCCTTGATGCCAAAATAGTTGAAACCGGGGACACTCCTGCCGTTGCCAGTTTCGTGCGCGGCTTGAGCGGCCATCAGGCGGGCTTGCGTGTCGGTTAGGCCAAGGCTCTTGCCAGCCTGATAGAAAACGTTGACGAATTTCTTGCGGCTGCCTTTGGCGGCGAGAATTTCCGCGCTAAAGTTGCCATTCCCTTTCTCGAACTGCTTGATACCCTCGTCAACACCAAAAGCAGCGATGAACGGCTCGGCGCCGGTCTTCGAGTTGAATGCCGTCCCCGGGTCGACGCCCGCGCTGATTGGACTTTCCGCGTCGGGCTCGCTCGCCGCTTGGTTACGGTTGCCAAAAACATCGGGCGCGCGATTGGCAAGCTGAACATCTATTGGCAGATCATCCTGAAACGGCTGCTTTATTCGTTCATCTGGCGTGAGTTGGGGGGCGCCACTGCTTTTCTCGGTCAACCCATCGGAACTAAACGGCTGCCCAAAGTACATCGGTCTTTCGAGCAAGCCGGCTTCGACGAATTGCCGCGACATCGCCAGCCTGACGTACGGATCGGCGGTTCCCGCAAGCAGATCACCCACTTTTGTCTTCATGTCTTGCGGGGCCAGGCCTCCAAGACCTTTCAGCACGGACCTTGGCACGGGCTGGACTTTCTCGATGCCGAGATACTGCTGGGCCGCGAGACTGAGTGCAATCGCCTCTTGGGCGGCCGCGGGGCTGTATTCGCCTTGACCAAGCAGCGCGCGCCAGGCCGCATTCACTTGCGGAAAGGCTTTGCTGGCCTGGCCGGCCGGATCGTTCCTTCTGGCCTCCAACGCTTGCTGAGCCGCGGCAGCGGTCACCTGATATCGCGACTGGCCATCAGGGGAATGTCCTACGTTAGCCGCCGCTTCGAGAAGCTGAGCCTTTATCTGCCGGTCCGGCATGGCACGCATGTCAAAAGCCTGCTTGCCTGCTTTTACCTCCTGGTCGAATTTCGCGAATTGCCGGCCGCCCTCCTTCGCTCCATAGACCGACACGAACGCTTCCGGCCCCGGCAAGACGCCGGCATAGTTGCCGTCGCTGGCAAAGGCCTTCGGCCCGTGTTGAGAAGCAAGAGAAATGTCGGCGCCGGCCCCGATCAGTTGGGATGCGTTGGCCGCATGCGCCTGCCGCAGAAGACCGTCGGTGGTCTCGGGTGAAAGGTCGGCAAGCAGGGCAGCGACGGGCCGATCCCCATCCAGCGCCCGCTCTATCTTTTCATAGAGCGGCGCAAGCGCGGCGGACTGGTCCTGAGCGCCGGGCAGTTCGCCGGTGTCATCGGTTTGCTCATCGGCGCCGTCAAGAATCATGCCTTTGCCGGTCTCCATTATTCCTGCCCTCCATTTTCCCCTGATGTCTGCTGAGCAGCCGGCGGCGCTTTGCCCCGTTGGCCGAGCGCGGCACTCAACATATCCAGCGCGCGCCTGGGGTCCTGCACGATCAGCGTTTCCATCCGCGCCTTTGCCGTGCTCTCTCGCCATGAGGCTTCGGCCCGCAGCCTGGCCTGCGGATCGAGATACATCTTGGAGATAAGATTGGAGATAAGATCGAGGCCGGTCCGGCGGGCTGCGTCGAAAGTGGGCTGGTCGTTCGGATCGCTTAGCTTGATCGTGTTGAGCCCGGCAGCCTGGACGCCGGCCAGTTGGTCTTGCTCGTACTGCCTGCGGCGATCAAGTTGCTGCTGTGCCATCCGTAGGGCGCCGGCCTCGCGCAGCGTTGTCTTACGGCTTGCAAGATCGGGACGAATCTCCGCCGGCGCCTGCTTCACAAAATTGTCGAACAGCGTATCGAAGCGGCCCGTCTGCAAAACCCGCCCGGTATGCGGATCGACCTGGCCGTACATTCCATCATGCAGGCCCGCCCCGTCCGCGGACGCATTGGCAACGGCGTCGGCTTCCGCTTTGGCAAGCTCGCCGTCCAGTGCGCGCGTAGCGATTTCCGTGTCGAAAGCATTCTGCTGCGCCAGGCGCTGCTCGTAACGGTCCGCGATTGCCTGCCAGTATTCGTCGAGCGGCTGCACAGCACCGCCCGCCTGCGCACCGGCCGGGTGCTGCTGCTCGTTGCCGGAGGCTTTCCTGCGCCGACCGACGGACAAAGGAATGATGTGAACCATTTGTTTTTCCTGCCTGGCTGGATTTGAAAAAAGGACGAGATCGCACGCACGATCTGGGGCAGCGGCTTCCAGATGCCTGGAGAAACCGGCCGGTATGCCGCCTCAAGGGCGGAGAATTGCCGAAATGCCGCTACCGAAACGCCTGCAGCGGATCGCTCTGCCCTACCGGCTTGCGGGCACTCTTGAACTCCGCCGGATCGACGACCGCTTCCCGCAGCATCATCAAGCCGTAGCGCGTCGCCGCCATCAAATCGTCGCGCAGCTTGACCACATGGCCGTCCTTGCGGTGGTAGAGGCGAAACTCCTCGAACCAGGGCAGCAAGGTCGAAAACACCTTGAAGCGGCCGGATTGCATGCGGTCGAGCATCTCCATCAGCCCGGCCTCGACCGAGACCGAGCCGTCGGCGAAGCGGGCGTGGCCCGACAGCATGTTCAGCCCATGCGCGGAATATTGTCTGGCAAGTGCGGTGCCCGCCCCTTCCAGCGTCTCGCGGCGGCCGTCGCGCGGCCAGGCCCAGGGCAGCCACTCGCCCCACGGCTTCAGGGCCAGTACCTGCATGGCCGGCGTCTGCTGCGAGGCCCTGGCTGCTTTGGTGACGTAAACGATATCAGCTTCCGTATCCCAGGCGAGTTCGACGGCGGCCGAGGGATGGTCCCATCCGAAATCGAGCGCGCCGATCCGCGGCCAGTAGCGCGGCAGCCGGAACGGCTCGCAGGCGATCAGCTCCTCGGCAATCGGAAAGATGCGGCCGGAGCCCAGCACCGGAACGCCGCGCGCCCGCGCCTCGCGCTCATGCTCGGGATAGGCGGCGACGATCGCGGCGCGCTCGTCAGGCGAATAGTGTTCGACGTCGTCTATGGTCATGAAGGTGACGTGACGGGTCATGCAAGCATGCTCCAATAGAGTGTGGCCATTGATACCACCGCTCATCAATGCGAAGCTGACCCAAGACTTGGGGGAACACATGATTCGGATTGCAATCGTTGTCGCCATTGCCGCCAGTGCATCGGCATGCACCAGCCAGGCGAATGTTCCTTACGATACGAGTAAAAAAATCTGCAGAACCCGTACCGATCCAGGAACAGGGTTCAAACGCGAGGTCTGCGTCCCCGACACTCCCAATCAATCCTGTATGCTCTATATATATCAGTATACCGGTCGAGAGAAAATATTGTGCGGCCCATTAACGCGCAAATCGCCAACCGCCGAGGGTCGTGCCAGGCAGCTTGCGGGCACCAAATATCCCTGATTCGACTTATCAACTGGGTTTGATGCGGATCACCTTTGGCGCCTGCGCATCCATGAACATGTAGCACCTGCCGAGCAGCGCCTTTTTGCCGAGCTCATCGAACACATTCTGCCCCAGCGGCGTGATCAGCACCTCGCCCGTAGCCAGCCCATCCTGGTGGCGGGCCTCGATCTCTTGCCAATGCGCATTCGCAACGTCGGAAAGCACGACATTGAAGGCTGGATGATTGTAGCTGACCAGCACGTTGCCATCATCCATGTCGGACGGCTTCATGTCCGGGTGATAGTTGTAAATCATGGCAAGCGTCTGGATGGCGGCCATGGCTGCCGCCTCATCGGACAGGCCGGCTTCCGTCAGCACGCAGGTGCCGTTTTCAAGGATGGCAAAGTCACGGCCTCTGTCGAAGTAATAGCCGAACCGTTCCTCGATGCGATCGATGGGTTGTGAAAACGAGGGTCGCCATTTGGGCACCTGGGGCTTTGATACCTCAGCACCACCCGCCGGCGACACGACAAGCGACGACAAACCGCCTGTCAATACCTGCCGCCTGTTCATGGACTTGGTTCCTCGACAACCTGGCCACCAGTCTAGTCGCGGTTCGCGATTCCGCAACGCGCCGAAACGGGAAAGCTTCGCTCTCATCTTTTCCTTTATCGCTTTATGCGGTAGGTCTTGCCGTGCATCGGCGACATCGATGCGTCTGGCTGGTGCATTCTGCGCGGCCTGTACTCTACGCGGGTGGGACAGCCACTCTTTGCCATGACAGATCTATTCGAGGCGATGCGCCTGTCCGCCGAGGACAGCGAGGTTGCTCATCTTTTTTTCAGCGAAGGCGGTAAGATCCTGCTGCCACTCGGCAAATCGACAAATGCCATGACAGGTCAGGAGATGCTGGAGCGGCTGCTGTCGTCCCCGCATGATGACGATGGCGCGCTTGCCAACGACCTTCTCGGCGAGCTCGGCAAGACGGTGCCGTTGGAAAGCCTTCGTCTCCTGCTGACCTCTGCCAATGCTGAGACGCGAGCGGCGGGTGCGTTTATTGCCACCTTTCAAAACCAGAACATAAGTTCGATGGTGGGTGAGCTGGCCGCGCTGCTTAGGGACAGCAACCCGCGCACGCGCTTCGATGCCGTGGAGTCTATCTTGCGATGCAGTACGCGGAACGATGGTCAGCATCTCGCGCACGCGTTGTTTGCCCTTGATGATTATCACCATGGTGTACGCATGGGAGCCGTCAAATTTGTGCGCTTTGCAAAAGACTGGCAGTTAAAGCTTGCGCGTCAGCACGCCGCGTTGCTCAGGCCGCAAACGCCGTTTTCGGCGATCGCCGATATCTCCGGGCAATGGCGAGATGATGCATCAGGCATGATCCGTGCGATGCTCGACCATTCAGAGCCGGTAGTGCGCCGTTACGGCCTGGGGCTGGCCAGCCGGGCGAGGTTGGTCGTTGTTGACGCGTTCGTCGAATGGGCGCAGGCGTCCGCCGATCCTGAAATCAGCAAACTGGCAACCGATTGCATCGAGCACAACCAGATATCGCACCACGCCGTATGGCAATCATCATTGCCGGCAATCGCCTGAGGCACCGCTGATCTCGGGGACGTGACATGACGTAGAGCCTGCCGAACTGATTCAAAGTAATGTCGTATGATGTTGTCCGCGCACGATATTTGCGCCGGGCGTGGCGGCTCTTACCTTCTCCCCTTGTGGGGTGAGAAGCGGTCCGCGTGGCGGACGAAAAGCCAATTGCTTGGCTTTTCGAGCTTCGAACGCCCTGAGCCTGCGAGGGGCCGGATGGTGGCCGATCCAACCTGCCGGGTCCCCGCTGCTCCGCAGCGTCCCGGCGTTCGCCGGCCTTTCGTCGTGCCACTGGCACGACGAATTCGCTTCGCGAACCAGCTGCTCACCCCACAAGGGGGGAAGGGAGAACCTCCTGCGCCGTTAAAAACCGCAACACCACGTCGCTCATGCCCAGCAGCGGCGTGAACGTCACGATGGTGATGCCGCCGGTGGCGTTGGTGCGGGTCAGGCCTTCGGAATAGATATCGAGCGGCGGCTCCTCGTCGAACCAGACGCCGTGCAGGGTTTCGCCCTGCCACTTTTCGCGGCCCTTCTCATAGCTCTTGAACGAAAGCACCGATTCATCGGCCTGCACGTCGCCGCCGCCGCCCCAGCGCACCACGATGCTGTCGAGCGCGCCCGGGGCGCCGCGGCCCATGGTCGTGTGCAGGATGGCGTTGGCCGGGATCATGCCGGTGCCCCATGCCGCCTGCTGCTGCGGCGGGCCGACCAGCACGCGCTGCGGGTTGTCGCGCGTGCCCTCGCCCGTCACGCCGGCAGCCCATAGCCTGACGGGGGTGTCGAAGGTCTTGCCCTGCCACCACGCGGGGTAGCGGCCGGTGAGATGCATGGCCCATTCGGCGCCGCCGGCCCTGGTCTTGCCGAGCTGGTTGCCGGCTATGAACAGACGTTCCCGGTTCTGCGCGCCGGCGGCGTGAAACTGCGCCTGCCTGGGATAAGGCCGGTAGGCGGCAAGCTGGTTAGTCCTGCGCCTGCGGTCCAGTTCCTGCAGCAGCGCCAGATAGTGGCGGCTCGCCTTCAGGCTGGTCGCCAAACGGCCCGAGGACGGCTTCGAGGCCGCGGATGCGGCGGCGGATCTCGTCATCGCTCAGGGCTTCCAGATTGTCAGATGAAACATGCAAATCCTTGGCCAGATCCTTGGGCAGCACCGATTGCACGATCTTCAGATACTGGTCGGGCTTGTCGGCCCGGACCGCGGCAATGACGCCGGCTCCATGGGCGCGGAAGTCGGCGCGCACCGCGTCGAGGAAATCATCGCCAAGCGTCTTCTTCGTCCGCTTCGGCTTGGCAGCGGCGGCGGCAGGCGCCTTGCGGTCAGGGCGCGCACGCGGCGCCGTCCGGTCAGCCATGATCCGAGATCCCGGCGGGCTCGGCAGTCGCTGCCTGCTTCGCCGGCCGCTTGATCTTGCCGGACTTGATCTTGCCGGACTTGCGCCGTGCCGATTTTGGCCCTGACCGTTTTGGGGCGGCCTTGCGGGCTGCATCAGCGGCCGGCGCGTGGCGCTTTCCGGCAGACGCGGCTTTCAGGCTTGCCCTGGCGATCGCCCTTGCGTCGTGCGCGCCGCGCGGAAAGCCGAAGCCGCCGATGGCATCGACGGGACCACCGCGAACCATGCCGATCAGCACGCCCGGCACGACCGGCTCCATACGGCCGATGCGCGCCTGCGGGGCAGCGCCCTCGAACACGCCAATGGCGCTGACGACCTCGCGGCCGTCATCGTCGGTGATGATGGTGGCATAGCGGTTGGACAAGGGAGGCCTCGCGGATAAGGCAGAATGAACCGAGGATAGCGTTCCTTCACGCCCCCCTCTGTCCTGCCGGACATCTCCCCCTCAAGGGGGGAGATTGGCAGCTCCAGGGTCGCGACCAATTTGCAGCGCCGACGATTGGCGAAAGCAAGGCGGCAGTCCGATCTCCCCCTTTGAGGGGGAGATGGCCGGCAGGCCAGAGGGGGGTGCTGCCCGCCGACATCCGATATCCGCACGTTGTGGGCATCAGGAAAACAAAACCCGCCTCGTGGGCGGGTCGGTGGACAAATCATAGCAAAGCTGCCCTCACCCGTCAATGCAAAAAAGGAAATAATTCCTACTTCGGTCAAAGCCGCGTCTTGGCGCGGCCGCGCATTGCGCAAGGGCAGCATCGATGGGATGCTGCGTCTCGTCGGAGAGCGCAATGAGCAATGTGACCAGTCACTATGGCAGCGGCGGCATCGTCGAGCGCATCCTGTCGGCTGTGCCGGACGCCAGGGCCGGCAGCCTCGCGGCCGAACAACTCTATCCGTTCGACCAGCTTCATGGCCGCGAGCTGATCGCCACGCAGGACCATGCCGCGCGTCTTGCGCCCTCCGCCGGCGATCGGGTTCTGGACATCGGCAGCGGCATTGGCGGCCCAGCCCGGTTCCTTGCCGAGACCTATGGATGCAGCGTCGACGGCGTCGACCTGACGCAAGCGTTCGTCGAGGCATCCCGCCGATTGACCGAGTTCTGCGGCCTCAGTGACAAAGTGCGTTTCCATGAGGCCGATGCGACAAGGCTGCCTTTTGCAGACGACACATTCGACGCGGCAATCTGCTTCTATGTCGGCATGAATATCGCTGACAAGGCGGCGGTCATCGGGCAAGCGTGGCGCGTGCTGAAGCCGAAAGCCAGGCTTGTCTGGACCGAGGCGGTGCTGGCGGACGGCGAGCCTTACTATCCCTTGCCTTGGGCGGTGTCGTCGGCGGCCAGCCATCTTGTCGACGGCGAGACCCTGAAGGGTCTGTTTGCTTCAGCCGGATTCCGGGTCGACGATGTCATCGACGAAACCGGCGATCATGTCGAGCTGGCGTTGAAACGGGCAAATTCCGGCATCGTGCCCTCGCCCGCCCAGCAGCAGGCCAATGAGATCGTGCTCGGCGCCGAGTTCGTGCGTCGGCGAAAAAACTACATAAGCAGCCTGAGCGAGGGAAAACTCGCCTCACTGGCCGTTATTGTTTCCAAGCCGGCATGAAACAAAAACCCGCCTCGCGGCGGGTTGCTGGCGCAAATCAGCACCATGAAAAAATTATAGCATAGCTGCCCTCACCGGTCAAGATATGTCAGGAAATAATTCCTACATCGACATCGATCGGAGACTCGGCGATGCTAGCGCTACCACATCCGGCGTCAAGTCATATGCATATGTTCTAAAGTGCCATGCCGTCGGCGGATGTTGTCTGATAATTTGCCCTTTGGCATCAAGGGGGCAAAAGAAGCCATGTCTGAGGACAAAATCCGAAATATAAATCTGACCGCCGACATCGTCGCGGCATTCGTGCGCAACAATTCAGTGCCTCCGGATAGCCTGCCGGCGTTGATCGAGAGCGTCAATGCAGCGCTCGCGGCCGTGGACAATCCCGTTGCTCCGCCGCAACCTGCGCCTGAGCCCGCGGTCAACCGCAAGCGCTCGGTAACGCCGAATTTCATTTACTGCCTCGAGGATGGCAAGAAGTTCAGGTCGCTGCGGCGTCATCTCGGCTCCGCCCATGGCATGACGCCGGAAGCCTATCGCGCCAAATGGGACCTGCCCGGTGACTATCCGATGACGGCGCCCAGCTACGCCGCCAAGCGCTCGGAGCTGGCAAAGGAGTTCGGGCTCGGCATCAGGACACCCGAGGCCCCGGCCGCCAAGGCGCCGGCCAAGAGCAAGACCAAGGCGTAAAGGCACGCCCCCTCCGTGCCGTACGCCTGCTGGAGGACGATCGTGGTGGCCGGAGAGCCCAATGACGTTCGCGTGGAACGTGTGGACCGCCGCCAATGGGCGGTGCTGGTTGCCGAGAATGGCACGGTGACCCAGCATCTGTTCATGGCCCAGGAAGCGGCCGAGGAGTTTGCCGACGGCGAGCGGACAAGGCTCGGCCTTCCCGCCAGGCCGCCGGCGGCGGATCCGCTGGCCTGAACAGTCCTTCAACGGGCTGCAGGATACAAGACGCAGCCTTCGACAGGCCGTCTAGCGACTGGTCATTAGCTGGCTCTTATGGAATCATTCCACTCCAATCGGGGGAGAGCGGGATGGACAAACCAGCCATGGCATCCGTGTTCAGGATGCGGCAAGCGCCAGCCACTGTTTCGGGCGTTCGCAGCGTCGGCCAAGGCCAGGCCGATCCGGTCATCGGCAGAAGGCCGCTCGGCGAGGCGATCCGCTTCGTCATCGACGCCCATCCCCATTACGACATCAGCGGCGTTTCGATCGCCTATGGCGACGGCTCGGCCCCGCGCCTCGGCAGCCGGGAGGTCAAGGCGCTGTGGGCCGAATATGGCCGCCGCTGGATGGAAGAGTAGCGCAGGCCATCGGCCGACGCCTATCGCTTGCATCCCCGTCCGGATCGTAACAGCGGCTCATGCGTTGAGCGTGAGCCAAATGGGAGCAACAGCCATGAACGTCGCCAATCTGCAACTCGAAGGCCTGCTGATGGCCGTCGCCTCGATCAATCAGGTACTGGTGCGCAAGGGCCTGCTCACGGTGGAGGATATCGACATTGCGCTGCGCAAGGCCGAGGCCATCGAAACCGGCGAGGAGCGGTCCGACGGCATGTCGGAGTCCAACCGCGACGCCGTCAACTTTCCGATCCGACTGCTGGAACTGGCCAATCAATGCCAGCCGGAGGCGGACATGCCGTCCTTCTCGAAACTGGCCCGCATGGTCGGCCAGATGAAGGAACCCTACAACGACCAGATGTGAGGCGGTCTGCCGACGCGGGGCCTCACCCTCGGCCGAGCTTCGAGGCCAGCACGCTGCCCGGTCCATGCACGCCGGCGAACAGCAGGCCGGCGGCGAACGGGAAATGGGACATGAAGGCGCCGAACTCGGCCTGGTTGCCGGTCCAGTGCGACGGACCGTGGAAGGCAAAGCCGAGGAAGACCACGTAGACGGCGGCGACCAGGGCGGCCGGTGTGAAGAATGCTCCGGTCAGGAGGGCGATCACCAGCAGCGTTTCGAGGATCGCGGCGCACCAGGCCAGAAACAGCGGGAACGGGAAGCTGGCGGCGGCGATGTAGCCGGCGGTCATGTTCATATCCATGAACTTGAACGCTGCTCCCATCGCGAACATGGCGGCCAGGGTCAGGCGGGCGATGAGAATGGCCGCGGTCTGCCACGGCGATTGAACGGCTTCCATGATGTGCTCCAAAGGTTTGCAACGGGTTTCATCCCAAGGACGGGCGCGACGCCGCCGATCCGACATCGTCCCGCAAAATTCTTTCCCGGCGAAGCAGAACTTCTGAAAAGGCCGCCGCTTGCGGGCAAGCCTGATTGCCGCCCGCTCAGAGCTTCGCCATCAGCTCCCGCCCCAACCGCTTCGGCGGCTCGGCGCGCAGCACCACATCGGTCGTCACCGCGCCGTAGCGGCCGATGGCGTCGACGATGCTTTCGAGGTCGGGCGGCGACGGGACGACGACCTTGACCAGAAAACAATCCTCGCCGGTCACCCGCAGCACCTCAACCACTTCCGGCATGGCCGCGAATTTCTTCAGGCAGGTCTGGATGTGCTCATGCGTGGTGCGCAGGCGGATCATGGCCATGGTGCCGAGACCGAGGGCGGTGGGATCGATCGCGGCCCGGTAGCCGGCGATGATGCCGCGCTCCTCCAGCCGCTTCACCCGCTCCGACGTCGCGGGCTGGGACAGGCCGACGCGGCGGCCGAGTTCGGAAATGCCGATGCGGCCATCCTCCTGCATGATCTCGATGATTGCCATGTCGGTGGGGTCGAGCCGTGGCCGGTAATCGCCGTTTGCCATGAACACCTTCAATCCATCGGAATTCTTCGTCGCTTTCCGATGATCTCTCATTCCGCGAACAAGGAGAAGCCCTAGGATTGGGACATCATCTGCGGCGAAGAAACAGGATTTTCCATGACCGACTTCATCATTCTGCCGGGCAGCGGCGGATCGGGCGAGGCCCACTGGCAGACACGCTGGCAACAGGCCGACCCGGCGATGCGCCGCTTCAGCCCGGCAAGCTGGGAGCTGCCGGATTTCGACGACTGGGTGGCGGCGCTGGACGTCGCGGTGTCACAGGCACAGACCCCGCCGGTGCTCGTCGCCCACAGTCTCAGCTGCCTGCTGGTCGCGCATTGGCAGGCGGTGTCGAGCAGTCGGATCGGCGGGGCGTTTCTGGTTGCGGTTCCCGACCCGGCCTCGCCGGTCTATCCCGCTTACGGAATTCCCTTCGCCGATACGCCGCGCGGGCCGCTTCGCTTCCCCTCGCTGATCGTGGCCAGCACCGACGATCCCTATGATCCGAACGGCTATGCCGGTGAGAAAGCCACACAATGGGGCAGCGAACTGCACATCGCCGGGCCGCTTGGTCACATCAACAGCAATAGCGGGCTGGGCGACTGGCCGGCGGGAATGGAGCTGCTGACGGCCTTCGTGAGAGAGAGACAGGCCGACCACGCAATCGCACCGTAGGCGCCCGAAGCGTGCGCGCGGGCTTGCCCCGACTTGTCCCGCCAGCTATCTCTCGGGAGGGGCGTTTGTGAGGGAGCCTGCGAATGGTGTCCGTCCGATATCTGGTCCGCGATGTCGATCTGTCCATCGCGTTTTATACGAGCCATCTGGGCTTCGCGCTGAAGCAGCAATTCGGTCCGGCGATGGCCATCCTGACGCGCGGCGACCTTTCGCTCTGGCTCGCCGGCCCCCTGGCGTCGGCAGCCAGGCCGATGCCGGACGGCCGGACACCCGAGCCGGGCGGATGGAACCGCTTCGTGCTCGAAGTCGAGCAATTGCCGTCAATCGTGACTGAGATGGGCGAGGCCGGCGTGCGGTTCCGCAACCAGATCGTCGAAGGTCCGGGCGGGCGACAGATTCTTTGTGAAGACCCGTCCGGCAACGTGATCGAGCTGTTCGAGCCCAGCTAGGCTTCGGCCGTCGCCTCGGATTCGGCGCCGGGCTTTGCCTGGCCTTCCCACTGCCGCTCCGCCTCTGCTTTGCGCTTCGGACAATCCTCGTAGTCATGCTCTCGCGAACCGCAATAGGAGCAGCATTTTGCCGGCGTGTCGGTTCGAAGCATTGTGGCCATGCACAAGAATGCACGAAAATTCATCCGGTTGCAGCAGCGTCTGCGACGTCGCTGCTGGGATGCGTGACCGCCAGCCTGGCGCCGCCCTCAATAGCCGCCGCCGAGGATCGGCAGAATCTCGGCGGCAGACATTGCGCGCGGCGCGTATTCGTCCGGCCTATATCAAAGTTAAATGCGGATGCTGGGCGTGAGGTGGTAGGTGATCCCGATGGGGGGACTCTCAACGCGCTCGAGGTGTCCCATGGACGTTCGAAATCTGATTGCCAAACTGTCGGCCGCGGTATTGCACCGCCGCGCCGCGTCTTCGCCGATACTGTTCAGGCCGATCCGCAACTCGCTCGCCGACATCCCGTTGAAGCCGGCGCCGCGGCCGCCTTATCGTCCGCATCGGCCGATCTGGCCGGCAAGCAACATGTAGCTCGCCAGGCCTGCAACCAGTTTGTGATTTCCTCGTTTATGGCGATCCCGTTTTCAAGGAGGCAAGTGATGAGATCGATCCGGGCGAGACGCGAATGGTTTGGATGGTGAGCGCATGAGCCGTTTTCTGCCCCTGACGATCAGATTCGTGGACGGCAGCGCGATGACGGTGTCGTCGATCGCCGACGCCAGGAGGGCGCTAGGCGGAACTTGGAAGAACAAGCAGACGGCGGCCTACAAGGCGGCCGACAGGCTGGTGGACGACGCGTTGAACGGCATTTGCCGCCCGGACATCGCCTTTGCCGCTTTCCAGAATGCCGCCGCCCAACAGGGCTTGCTGAAGCCGGCCAAGCCAAGTGCCGCCCTTGCCATGCTCGACGAATTGGCGTCGCTGGATGGGCATCGTTGAAAGACCGGCTGACGGATTGCCTGCGATGTCATGGCGAACGCCGGATAGCCTATCTCGGCTCGCGGTTCATGCTGAGATAAGTCGGGTCGAACTCGGCGATTTCCACCAGCTGCTGCCAGTCCAGAATGGTCACCATGTAATTTGCCCAGCCGATCACACCGATCTTGCGCAACGCGCCGATGACCCGGTTCATGTGGACCACCGAAAGCCCAAGCACATCGGCCAGTTCCGCCTGCGACAGAGGAAGCCGGAAACTCATGCCGTTGGTCTGCTTGACCACTTGGAGCCGCACGAACAGCTCGCACACAAGATGCGCCAGGTGCGAGGTCTTGGACCGCCGGCCCATGGCCACGATCCATTCCCGGTGAATGGCGCCATCGACGAGCGTGTCCAGCCACAGCAAGCGGCTCAGATGAGGCGCCTGTTCGGTGATCGTCCTTAGCCGACTGTGGTCGGCGGCGATCACCCGGCATGGCGACAAAGCTATAATGCCATGGTCCATTGTCTTGAGCAGGAAGGCGTGCAAATCGACAAAATCGCCGGGCACCTGCAACGAGGTGAACTGGCGGCCGCCATCCTCCAGCACCTTGTAGCGCGCCGCCAGACCCTCGATGATGAGCGTGCTGTAGCCTGGCCTCGATCCCTCGGAAACGATGTCCTGACCGGTGGCAAAATCCATCTCGATGGTCATGGCGGCGGCCAGCAGCCCCTTTTCCTGCTCGGACAAAGCGTCATGCTGGCCAAGGTTGAGATAAAGCGGTTCTAGCATCGAGGATCCAATTCGAGATTTCGTGGACATTCGTGGCCTAGCCAAACGCCGGAGATCGGGTGCGGTTGCAATCGGCCGGCACGGCGACGGCTCCTGGCAGGAAATCTGCTCAGGACACAGTCGCATGGAACCATGGGTGCGGGTTGGGATTTAATCCATGTCGCTCAAAAATGGCCCCGATTTTGAGACAACGACATGCATAAAAACACAGACCTGAAGCGCGTCGCCTGCGTCCTTTCAACCGCGATGCGCCTTAGCGTTCTCACGCAGGGATCCTTGCACACATGGAACGGTTCTACTTCGACTTGTACAACGCCGAGACCCAGATTGATGAAGAGGGGCAGCTTTTTCCCAGCCGGGAGCGTGCGGGAGCCGAAGCGCTGCGCATATTGCACGATGTGGCGCGCGACGAGATACCGGAGGGCGACCACCGGCGGATCACCGTCAAGATGCTGAACGAGAACAGGGAGCAGATATTCGAAGCGTCACTGACCATGGCGTCGCTGTGGAGTTGAACTCGTCGACCCTGTCGAGGACTGTATGGAACCTCTTGCCCTCCCCTCTGTTTCCTAAGGAGGGGCCAGCGGCAGAAGCTGCACGGCTGATTGACTGGAGGCATCTATGTCCTTGCAAAAGCTTCATCCCGAGCAGGTCGACGACACACGCAGGCTTGCCTATTCGACCTTTGCCCCGGCGCTGATCGGTTCGCTCACCAAGCGTCTGGCGCGGTGTCAGGGCGTCAAGGAACTGGGCGCCCTGGAAAAGTCGCTCATCCGCCTGATCGAAGACTCTGATGTCGATGGGCCGCAAGCCGAGGCGATGAAAGAGTTCGCCATCGAGCTGGTGGTGTCGACGATATCGGAAGCCCGCGCTCACCCCGACACCAAGAGCGATGTCGAAGCCGTTGGCGAGCGCCGCGCCGAAGGCCGCTCCGAGAACCCGCAGACGCTCGAGGAGCAGTTGCAATCAGGCCTCGAAGACAGTTTTCCGGCCAGCGATCCGCCCGCCGTCGTCTCGACCGCCATTTCCGGCGGCTCGAAGGACCTTGTCGGCACCGACGAGGTGTTGCGCCGCAAGAAGGAGGCGGCGCAGCGAAAGCAGGAAAAGGCCGACGCCGGTTAGCCGGACAAGTCGCGCCAGCTCGGGCGATGAGAAGCCGTCAGCCGAAGCGCTTTTCCGGTGACTGTCCGCTGGATGGTGACTGTTCGCCGGCCCGCGCGACGATCGCCTCGAGCGGCTCCGGCCGGTGAAGCAGAAAACCCTGGCCATAGGCCACGCCCATGCCGCGCAAAATGTCGAGCGCTTCCTGCTGTTCGATCTTTTCGGCCACCACCGCGCAGCCGAGACTTTTGGCGATGCCCGCTATGGCCGAGACGATCTCGCGGTCGAAACGGCTTTCCGCGATATTCTCGATGAACGAGCCGTCGATCTTGATTTGATCGACCGGAAAGCGCCGCAAATATTCGAACGAGCTCATGCCGGCGCCGAAATCGTCGAGGCTGACGCGGCATTGCCGCTCGCGCGCCTTGCGCACGAACTGCTCGGCGGCGTCGAAGTTGGTGACGGCCGCGGTCTCGGTGATCTCGAAACCGATGCCGGAATGCGGCGCCCCAGTCTCGGCGATGACGGCGTCGACGAAATCCCACAGCAGCGGATCGCTCAGCGTCTGCGCCGACAGGTTGAAGCCGAGCATGATGGCGCCTGACCGCATCGCCGCGCCATGCTGCGAAAGCGCTGTCCTGATGATCCAGCGGTCCAGCCGCGAGGCAATGCCGAAGCGCTCGGCGACCGGAATGAATTCGTTGGGCGGGATCAGCTTGCCATTGCGCCCGGCAAGCCGCGCCAGCACCTCGACATGGCGGCTCTCCTGCCAAGGCTGGCCCAGAAGATGGATCTCCTGGCCGAACAGTTTCAGCCGCCCGTCATCCATGGCGTCGACCGTGTCGGCGGCGACACGCGCCGCGTTGAGGCCGCCGGAGCCCGACGCCGCGTCCGCCGAAAACACCGCGAAGCGATTGCGCCCGGCCGCCTTGGCGGCATAGCAGGCGTCGTCGGCGCAGGCCAACGCATCGGCAACCGTGGTGGTGGTGTCCTCGACGAAGGCGATGCCGATGCTGGCCGCGAGCTTTCGCGAGGTCGCCGGCAGTCCGAGGTCGGCGTCACGGACCGCCGCAAGGATGGCGCCCGCCAGCGCCTCGGCCTTGGCCGATTGGCAATTGGGCACCAGCAGCGCGAACTCGTCGCCGCCGAGGCGCGCGGCACGTGCCGATGCCGGCAGGCAGCCCAGAATACCGGCGGCGACACCCCTCAGCGCCAGGTCGCCGGCGGCGTGGCCGGCAAAGTCGTTGAGCGCCTTGAAGTAGTCGAGATCGACATAGAACACCGCCAGCGGCAAAGCCCGCTCGGTGGCGATATGCACGGCCAGCAGCCGGTCGAAGGCGGCACGGTTCAACAGGCCGGTCAGCGCATCGTGGTGAGCGGCGTAGGCGAGTTCCCGCTCGCGTTTCTTGTCCTCGGTGATGTCGCGCACGGTGCCGAGAATCTGGCCCGCCGTCTCGGGCGCCGCGATGAAGCGCACCAGCGATTCGACATGACGGATTTCGCCGTCGCGCCTGACGATGCGGTATTGCGCGGCGACGACGCCGTCGGTCGAAAGCGGCGCCAGATGGGCGCGCTCTGCGGCATCCTTGTCGTCGGGGTGCAGATAGGAATGCCAGAGGTCGGCGGCCACCTCGTCGGTGTCGGCGACCAGACCGAATATCTCCCTGGTGCGGGCGTCCCAATAGCTCTTGTTGGCGTCGATATCGTGATGCCAGATGCCGGTGCCGCTGGCCGCCAGCGCCAGGCGAAAGCGCACATTGACCCGCTCCAGTTCGGCTTCCGCCTCTTTCTGCCGGCTGATGTCGGTCTGCACGCCCATCAGCCTGACCGGCTTGCCCGTCTCGTCACGCTCGACAATGCCGCCGCGGTCCAGCACCCAGATCCAGTGGCCGTCCTTGTGCTTGAGGCGCAGCTCGGTCTCGATCGAGGCGGTCAGGCCGGAAATGTGCCGCTCGCCGCTGGCCAGCGCCCGCTGGCGGTCGTCGGGATGCGTCAGCTTCAGCCAGAGGTCGTCGCTGTTGGCAAGCTCGCCATCCTCATAACCCAGCATGTGCGACCAGGTCGGCGAATAGAAACAGTCGCCGCTCAAAATATCCCAATCCCATACGCCGAGATGAGCGCGTTCGAGCGCAAGCGCCCAGAATTCGCCGTTGCGTATTTTCTCTTCAGCCATGCCCTGGTTTCGCTCACTCCGTCGCCGCCACTATGCACGCAAGCAGAGAAGAAAGCGTTACCGGGTGGCCGCGCCCACAGTGCGGACAAGGCCTGCAATCGTGCCGGACCATGCCGTAAGGCATCATCATGCGATTGGGGCTCGTCATGCCATTGGCGCCCTGATTGGAACCGCCCTGGCCGGGCCTGGCTCGACGATCCTTATCGCGCGGCGGCGCGCATTGTCCTCGAGCAGGCCGCGCAGTTCCTCACGGCCGCGCGCGATGCGCGACATCAGCGTCCCGGCCGGCACGCCGAGCATCTCGGCGGCCTCGGCATAGGAGAAGCCCTCGATGGCGACCATGGTCAGCGCGGCACGGCGGTCCGGGCTGATCGCCTGCAGCGCGTCGATGATCTCGCGCGCGGCGACGTTCTCCAGCTGGTCGGCGGGAGAGGCCTGCACCTCGCCGGCCTCCAGCGGCAGCATCGAGGCCTCGCCACGCCGGTTCACCTTGCGCATCTGGTCAATGAACAGATGATGCATGATCGTGAACAGCCATTTTCGCGGGCTCTCTCCCGTCTGCCAGTTGTCCAGCCGCAGCAGCGCCCGCTCCAGGCAGTCCTGGACGAGATCCTCGGCGGAATCGCGGTCGCGCAGCAGCGAGCGCGCATAGCGGCGCAGGCGCGGGATTTCGTCGAGAATTGCTCTCTGCTTTTCGTCCATGACCTTTTGTCTTCGTTTCGGCATGCCGTTGCCGCAAAACCGCTGCGCCCCCGGGTGAGGACAGCTTTGGCTGATCTGAAAAAATTCCTCTGTTCATGCCTGTCGTCGGCTCCAAAAACGCTGGGCACTTTTGGGCGACAGGCATGACGCGCTAGCGCGGCGTGGCGTCGATGGTGACCCGGTCGGGATAGAAGGCGCCGTGGGCGCGAATCTCGGCCATCTCGTCGAAGGGCTGCTCATAGGCCCACATCGCGTCGTTGCCGGTTTCACTCGCCGGCAGCACGTTCCAGTAGCTGGAGTCGCCCTTGTAGGGGCACAGCGTCGACCGCTCCGTCTTCCTGAGCTTGCGGAAGTCGATGTCCTCGAACGGGATGTAGAAGGAGAAGGGATGGGGCGGCTCGGTCACCATTTTGGCTTTTGCCGAGGAAGCGATGATGGTGCCGTTTGCAAACACGACGACACGCCCGTTGAAGGGCTCGACGGTGATCACCTTGCCCGGATTGCGCCTGAAGCCGGGTGACGGGTTCGCATGCTGATCCATGACTGCTCTCCTTGTCCGCTGGTGGTTCGATGCCGGTCGACGGCGTCAGCTCTCACTGGTCACTGATGGGCCGGCGACAGCGGTCACACGCGACAGCTTCTGGCGCTTTTCGAGCTGTGGCTTTTCATAGGTCTTCTTCATCGTTCTTCCTTTTCTGACGTCTGGCAGCCGGTCCGCGCGGCTGCCGGCCGTGGATCATGGCCCCAAGGGACAACAGGCGCATCTCCCGTCCGGCCGATGCGCCGCCGAAGGAAATCCGGGCCAGCGTGGCAAGAACGATTCGCATGTGTTTCGCCGCGATCCGACGGCGGTGGATTTATCTCAGCCGGGACGGCCATGCTTGGGCCGGGCGGAACACGGTTTTGGCGAATGCGGCCCTGTCAGCACGACCGCAAGGCTTGGACAGGCGCGAACAGCTACCGGCGCGGCTATGGCGATGGCTGCTTGGCGCCGGTGCACGCCGCGAAATATCGATAATAAAGGGCGACAGGTGAGACTCTACAAAATCAAGATGATTTGCCAGATATTTTCGCCTTTTCGGCACGAGAAGCAAAATAAATTTTCGACAGACGAACTTTCACTTCGGAAAAATGTCCATTTCATCTCTGTTAACCAAATATTAACCAAAATTATCCGATACATACCGAAGTTATTCGCTGTCGTAATCCGAGTCTAAGTTGTAATAATCATTGCACAGTTCGCTTCTGACATTACTGTATCGTTGATGTCTTGCGAAGCATGCAACGGAGGAGCTGTAGGAGTGAAATCCGGGTCAAGACTGTGTTGCGAGGAACGGTCTGCCCGACGGAGGAAACACGCATGAGATTGCTGAAATATGCGCTGCTGACGGGAGCGTCGCTGCTTCCCATCCTGCCCGCGATCGCCGCGACCGCGACGGGCAGCATGAATGTCCGCATCACGATTACCGACGAATGCAAGGTGCAGACGGCGAGCGATCTCGATTTCGGCTCGCACGGTGTCATTGATGCGAATGTCGACCAGACCAGCACCATCAACGTGCAATGCACGACCGGCAAGTCCTACAATGTTGGTCTGAGCGCCGGAGCGGGCGCGGGCGCAACGGTTGCTGTTCGCAAGATGACCGGGCCGGCGTCGGCGACGATCGACTACACCATCTACAGGGAAAGCACCCGGACGCAGCTTTGGGGCACCACGATCCCCACCGACACGGTCGGCGGAACCGGCAACGGCGCCATTCAGCCGCTGACGGTCTACGGGCGTGTTCCACCGCAGACGACACCGGCGGCGGGCCTCTACACCGACACCGTTGCGATCACCATAACGTACTGACAATCGATACCAACACGAGGACGATCATGCGATCCATGCTTTCATGCATCGGAGCCACGGCTGTTCTGTTGCTGTGCGCCGGTCTCTCACAAGCCGCTTCGCTCAGGGTGGCGCCGACAGGTCTCGAGCTGATCTCGCCCGACGCCTCGGCGGTTCTCAACCTCAGCAACGATGACCCCAAGCGGCCGATCAATGTGCAGATACGCGTCTTCGCCTGGAGCCAGGCTGGCGGGATCGAGACGCTGACGCCGACTACGGACGTCGTCGCCAGCCCACCATCGACCAAACTCGGACCCAATGCCCAATACGTGGTTCGCGTCGTGCGCGTCAGCAAGGCGCCGGTGCGGGCCGAGGAAAGCTACCGCGTCATCGTCGACGAGTTACCCGACCCGTCGCGCAAGAAGGCCGGTACGGTCGCGCTCGCGCTGCGCTATTCGGTCCCGGTGTTTTTCCGCGACGCCGATGCCGCCGCGCCGGCAGTCGCCTGGAGTGTTTCGCGCAAGGGCGGCAGTCTTGTGCTGACAGCCAGCAATACCGGTGAAAGTCGTCTCCGCTTGTCCAACCTATCCCTGACCCAGAACGGCAAAAAGCTCGGCAACCGAAACGGGCTCGTCGGCTATGTGCTGGGCGGCGCGACCATGCAGTGGCCGATCGGCAGCAGCAAATCCTTGTCCGCTGGCTCCGTGCTTTTGAAGGCACAGAGCGATCTTGGACCCTTCGATGCCAAAGTTGCCGTCAAGGGCAAATAGGATCGCGCTAGTCGTCGCGCTCGCGATTTTCACACCTTTCTCGGCGGTGAACGCGCAAGAATTGCCGGCCGTGACGAACCCTGAAGACCCTGGCCAGCAAGCCGGCCGCAGCCTTTATCTAGAGGTGTTCATCAACGACGTCTCGACCAAACTGATCGGCAGCTTCACCCAGATGCCGGATGGCGGCCTGGCATCGACGCCGCAAGAGCTGAAGGAGGTCGGCCTGAAACCGCCGGAGGACATAGCCGACGCCGGCGGCCTGGTCAGGCTCGACCAGTTGGCCGACGTTTCGTTTCGGATCGATGAGGTAGCCCAGCGCCTCTACGTCACCGCCGCCGATGACAGCCGCGAGGCGCGCATGGTCGATCTCGGCTTGCGCTTGCAGGACCGGCCGGCGCCGCAATCGGGCTTGGGCGCGGTTCTCAACTATTCGCTGTTTGCCAGCTCCAACACATTGTTCGACAAGGACGTCGAGCTGTTCCAAGGCGTTTCCGGCGGCTTCGATGCGCGCGTGTTCAGCCCCTATGGCACGCTCAGCCAGTCGTTCATCGCCGGCTATTCCGATGGCAAGCTGGGCGGCTTTACGCGGCTCAACACGACCTGGAGCTATTCCGACCCCGACCGGCTGATGACCTACCGCGCCGGCGACTTCGTCTCCGGCGGCTTGTCGTGGACGCGGCCGGTCTATCTCGGCGGCGTCCAGGCGCAACGCAACTTCCACCTGCGATCGGACCTGGTGACGCTGCCGCTGCCGTCCTTCGGCGGCACGGCGGCGGTGCCGTCGACGCTCGAGGTCTATACGCAAAACGTGCGTACCTATTCCGGCGACATCCAGCCCGGGCCATTCCAGGTCACCAATTTGCCGGTGTTCACCGGCGCCGGACAGGCCCAGGTGGTGCTGCGCGACAGCCTGGGGCGCGAGACCACCGCCACCTTGCCGTTCTATGCCTCCAGCATGATGCTGCGTCAGGGACTGCTCGATTTTTCCGTCGAGGCGGGCATGGCGCGGCGCAATTTCGGCATCTCTTCCGACGACTATGATGGCCGCGTCATGGGCGTCGCCAGCGCGCGCTACGGCGTGACCGACCGGCTGACATTGGAAGCCCATGCCGAGGGCGGCGCCGAGCTGATCAATGGCGGCATAGGTGCTGCCTTCCCGCTCGGGCCTTATGGCGCGGCGTCGGTGGCGGTGGCCGGCAGCCATCATGAGGGGCGCACCGGCTCGCTGGTCGATGCCAGTGTCGAATTCGGCTATGATGGCTGGGCGATCAACGCTCACATGCAGCGGGCCTTTGGCGGCTATGATGACATCGCCTCGGTGACGGCGCAGCCGGTTCTCGACCCCGACGACTTCACCCGTTTCAGCGCCGGCGTGCCGCGCGCTGTCGACCAGGTGACACTCAGCGTGCCGATGCCGATCGATTTCTCCAGCCTCAACCTGTCCTATACGCATTTGAAGAGCGCCAAGGGCGAAAGCAGCCAGATCGTCGGCCTGTCCTACAGCCAGGCATTCTTCAAGCGCAGCACGCTCTATGCCACGGCCTTCGCCGATCTCGATGACGACAGCAGCTATGGCGTGTTCGCCGGGATTTCGATCCCGTTCAACGACGACATCTCGGCCTCGACAGGCGTCGAGCAAGGCCCTGACGGCCTCAATGTCACTGCCGACCTCGCCAAGGCGGAGCGGGCCGAGGACGGCAGCATCGGCTGGCGGCTGCGCACCTCCGAAGGCGAGGTTCCCAACCGCTCGGCAGCGGTGAGCTACCGGGCGCCGTTTGCGCGCCTCGCGGCCGGCGCCCAGCAGTTCGACAATGATTTTCGCGTGACCGGGCAGATGGACGGCGCCATCGCCGTGGCCGGCGGCGGCGTGTTCGCCACCAATCGCATCGACGACGCCTTTGCCGTCGTCGATGTCGGCACGCCGGACGTGGAGGTGTTGCATCAGAACCGGCCGGTCGGGAAGACCGACAGCAAAGGCCGCATCCTGGTCACCGGGCTGAATTCCTATGAGCCGAACACGGTGTCGATAGACCCGAAGAACCTGCCCGTCGACGCCGATATTCCGACCACCAAGGAGACTGTCGTTCCGGCCGACCGCAACGGCGTCGTGCTGAAGTTCGGCGTGTCGGAGGCGGCGCAGGCCGCGCTGGTGACGCTGGTCGACCCGAGCGGCACGCCGCTCGAAGCCGGGCTTGCCGGCCGCGTCGACGGCGGCACGGAAGATTTCGTCGTCGGCTATGATGGGCAGGCCTACATCAAGGGCCTCGGCAAGCAGAATGCGGTGGTGGTCGGTCTGGCGGACGGCAGCTCGTGCCGAGCGGATTTCCCGTTCGAAGCGGTGCGAGGCCGGCAAGTGACGATCAAGGATGTGGTGTGCCAATGAAAATCCCAGGCCAAATGATGCGCGCTGCAGTCGTTATAATCCTCGTACTGCTGCCGTCGCTGGCCCGGGCGCAGAGCTGCACCGGTACCGTCACCGACATGAATTTCGGTCTCATCGACACGCTGTCGGCCACCGCAGCCACCGCGACGGCGACACTCAACATGAATTGCACCGGCGGCGTGGTGCGCATCCTGTTCTGTCCGAATATCGGCGCCGGCAGTGGGGGTGCTACCTCGGCGGCAGCCAGGCAGATGGCGAGCGGCGCCAACAGCCTTAACTACCAGCTCTATTCGGACCCCGGAATGAGCGTCGTGTGGGGTTCCTATGCCTGGGCCTATGCATCGCGCCCGCCGCCGCAGGTGCTGGTGCCCATTCTCATCGGCAATGCATCCGGCAGCGCCACGATCTACGCTCGGGTGACCGGCGGCCAGTCAGCGGTTCCGCCGGGCACCTATCAGTCGATATTTTCGGGCATCCACGTCGAGTTTCGCTACCAGAACGACCTGCTCGGCAACAGCTGCAACACCGGCTTCGGTCTGACGGCGCCCGATCCGACCTTCACCATCAACGCCACGGTCCAGGCAAACTGCCTGGTCACCACCCAGAACATCGATTTTGGCTCAAAGGGCGTGCTCACCGCTAATGCCGATGCCACCGGCCAGGTCTCGGTGACCTGCACGCCGTCGACCGCCTATACGGTTTCCCTGGATGGCGGCACGACAGGCGGCACGCCGACCAACCGCAAGATGTCGAAGGGGGCCGAGCGGGTCACCTACGGCCTCTACAAGGACATTGCGCGCGCGCAGCCCTGGGGTGATGCCGGAACGCCGGGAAGCACGGTGGCCGGCACCGGAACCGGTACGGCCCAGGCGCTCACCGTCTATGGCCGCGTGCCGCCGCAGACGACGCCCTCGGCCGGCGTCTACACCGACACGGTGGTGGTGACCATCACCTATTGATCGCGGGCCTCCTCGCCGTTGGCCGGCGCCAGCCAGCGCGCGTAAATCTCGCCGACGATGCCGCGGCGAAAGACCAGCACGCAGATCATGAAGATCAGGCCGGTGGCGATGGTCACCGGGAAGCCGGAGGTGGCGAGGGTGTTTTCCAGCCCGACTACCAGGCCGGCGCCGACTACAGGACCGACCATGGTGCCGATGCCGCCGAGCAGTGTCATCAGGATCACCTCGCCCGACATCTGCCAGGTGACATCGGTCAGCGTCGCGAACTGGAAGACGATCGCCTTGGTGGCGCCGGCAAGCCCAGCAAGGGCTGCCGACATGACGAAGGCGGCGAGCTTGTAGCGGCCGACCGAATAGCCCAGCGAGATGGCGCGGTTCTCGTTCTCGCGGATCGAACGCAGGATCATGCCGAAGGGCGAGTTGACGATGCGCCAGACGGCGAAGACGCCGATGAGGAAGACGGCAAGCACGACGAAATACATGTTGAGCGTGACGTTGAGATCGACGATGCCGAACAGATGCCCGCGCGGCACGCCCTGTATGCCGTCCTCGCCTTCGGTGAACGGCGCCTGGACACAGAAGAAATAAAACATCTGCGCCAGCGCCAGCGTGATCATCGAGAAATAGATGCCTTGCCGGCGGATGGCGAGGAAGCCCATGACCAGGCCGAGCACGGCCGCTCCGGCGGTGCCGAGCAGGATGCCGGCCTCGGGCGGCCAGCCCCATGCCTTGACGGCGTAGGCGCAGAAATAGGCGGCGGCGCCGTAGAAGGTGGCGTGGCCGAACGACAACAGCCCGGTGTAGCCGAGCAGCAGGTTGAAGGCGCAGGCAAACAGCGCGAAGCACAGCATCTTCATCAGGAAGATCGGATAGACGAAGAAGGGCGCGGCTATCAGCGCCAGTATGGCCAATGCCAGCAATACCCGCTCCAGCCGCACGGAGGCGGCGGTGCGCTGTTGGTGAAGGGTTGCCTCGCTCATCTCAGGCGTCCCTTCCGAACAGGCCGGCGGGGCGCAGGAGCAGCACGACCGCCATGATGACGAAGACGACGAGGTTCGACGCCTCGGGATAGAACACCTTGGTCAGGCCCTCGGCGAGGCCAAGCATATAGCCGGTGACGATGGCCCCGAGGATCGAACCCATGCCGCCGACCACGACGACGGCAAAGACGACGATGATGATATCGGAGCCCATCAGCGGACTGACTTGGTAGACGGGCGCGGCGAGAATACCGGCAAGGCCGGCGAGCGCCGCGCCGAGCCCATAGGTGAGCGTCAGCAGCAGCGGCACGTTGACGCCGAAGGCCTGCACCAGCTCGGGATTTTCGGTCGCGGCGCGCAGATAGGAGCCGAGCCTGGTCTTTTCGATCAGGAGCCAGGTGCCGATGCAGATAATGAGCGAGGCCACCACCACCCAGCCGCGATAGTTGGGCAGGAACATGAAGCCGAGATTGGTGCCGCCGGCAAGCTGCGCCGGAACGGCATATGGGTTGCCTGACACACCGTAGTAGAAACGGAACACGCCTTCGATGACCAGCGCCAGTCCGAAGGTGAACAGCAGCCCGTAGAGCGGATCCAGGCGGTAGAGCCGCGACAGCGCCACGCGCTCGACCGCCATGCCGAAGACGCCGACGATGAGCGGAACCAGGAGCAGCGCCGGCCAGTAGCCGATGCCGAGATGGACGAGCAGCAGGTAACCGATGAAGGCGCCGAGCATATAGAGTGCGCCATGGGCGAAATTGATGATCCGCAGCAGGCCGAAGATGACGGCCAGGCCGAGGCTCAGCATGGCGTAGAAGGAGCCGTTGATCAGCCCGACCAGCATCTGGCCGAGCAAGGCCTGGACGGGGATGCCGAAGATCATGGTCATGGCGTCACCGAGGGTGTTGCAAGCGGGATGCGTCTGTGCGGCACGTACCCCCACCCGGACCTTCGGTCCGACCTCCCTACAAGGGGGAGGTAGGGCGGTGGCCCTCCACCCTCCCCCTTGTGGGGAGGGTCGCTGCGCAGCAGCGGGGTGGGGGTACTGCCGTGGGCTGTCGTCATCATACCCCCAACACCTCGTGCAGCTGTTGCGTGTGAGCGGCAAGCTCGCTTGCGGCAAAACCCTCCACCACCTTGCCATGCTCCATCAGATAGAAGCGGTCGGCGATGCGCGCGGCGAAGCGGAAATTCTGCTCGACGAGCAGGATGGTCATGCCGCGCTTTTTCAAGGTCGCCAGCAGTTCGCCGATGAGCTGGACGATGACCGGCGCCAGGCCCTCGGTCGGCTCGTCGAGCAGCAGCATCTGCACGCCCGTCCGCAGGATGCGGGCCATGGCCAGCATCTGCTGTTCGCCGCCGGAGAGTTTGGTGCCGGGGCTGTTGCGGCGCTCCTTGAGGTTGGGAAAGAGATCGAAGATTTCCTCGACGCTCATGCCGCCCTTGGCCACCACCGGCGGCAGGATCAGGTTTTCGTCGACGGTGAGCGTGGCGAAGATGCCGCGCTCCTCCGGCACGAAGCCGATGCCGCGATGGGCAACACGATGCAGCGGCAGGCGCATCAGGTCGCTGCCGTCGAACGCGACGCTGCCGCTGCGCTTGCGGACCAGCCCCATGATGGCGCGCAGCGTTGTGGTCTTGCCGACGCCGTTGCGGCCGAGCAGCGTCACGGTCTCACCGCGAAAAACGTCGAGGTTGACGCCATGCAGCGCATGGCCCTCGCCATACCAGGCATGGAGATCGCGCACGGCAAGCAGCGGCTCACTCATGCTCGGTCCCCCTGCTCGGTCCCCATGTAGGCGACCCTGACGCGCTCATCGTTGCTCACCGTCGCGTAGTCGCCGGCGGCGAGCACCTGGCCGCGCTGCATGACGGTGATCCAGTCGCAGAGGTCGGCGACGACGGTGAGATTGTGCTCGACCATCAGCACGGCGCGGTCCGTTGCCAGCGAGCGGATGATGCCGGAAATGACACCGACATCCTCGTGCCCCATGCCGGCCATCGGCTCGTCGAGCAGCAGCACTTTCGGGTCGAGCGCCAGCGTGGTGGCGATCTCGAGCACGCGCTTCCTGCCATAGGAGAGATCGCCGGCCGGACGATGCGCGACATCGTCGAGACCGACGACGGCAAGCAGTTCGCGCGCCCGTGGAGTCAGTTGGTCAAGCGCGGCCAGCGAGCGCCAGAACTGGAAGCCGAGCCCGCTCGGCCGCTGCAAGGCGACGCGGACATTGTCGAGCACGCTCAGATGCGGAAAGATCGCCGATATCTGGAACGAGCGGACGAGACCCATGCGGGCCACCCTGGCCGGCGCGGTGCGGGTGATGTCGTTGCCCAACAGTTTGATCCTACCGCTGCTCGGCTGCAGGAACTTGGTCAAGAGGTTGAAGATCGTCGTCTTGCCGGCGCCGTTCGGCCCGATCAGCGCATGGATCTGGCCGTGATGGACGTCGAGGTCGACATTGTTGACGGCGACGAAACCGGCAAAGTCGCGCCGCAGGCCGCGGGCGGAAAGCACCACCCGCGGCTGGATTTCGGCACCGTCCTGCTGGACGGCCACGGCTTGCACCATCGTCACTTGGTGACGAGCGGGCAGCCGCTGTCTTCGGCCTTGATGAAGGCCTTGTCGCCCGGAATGGTCGCAAGGTAGGTGTAGTAATCCCAGTCCTTCTTCGACTCCTCGGGCTTCTTGACCTGGTAGAGATACATGTCGTGCACCATCGAGCCGTCGGCCTGTACCTTGCCGTTGGCGTTGATGATGTCGTCGACGGGCATTTCATGGAGTTGCTTGGCGACCGCCTCGGTCTCGTCGGTGCCGGCCTTGTCGATGGCCTTGAGATATTGCAGCACCGCCGAATAGGTGCCGGCCTGGATCATGTTGGGCATGCGGTTGGTGCGCTTGAAGAAGCGCCCGGCGAAGTCGCGACTCTTGTCGTCGCGGTCCCAGTAAAACCCTTCGGTGAGCACCACGCCCTGCGCCGCCTGCAGTCCGAGGCCGTGCACCTCGGCAAGCGTGAACAGAAGTGCTGCCAGCCGCTGGCCGCCGGCGACGATGCCGAACTCGGCCGCCTGCTTGATGGTATTGGAGGTGTCGAGGCCGGCATTGGCAAGGCCGATAACCTTGGCGCCGGAGGACTGCGCCTGCAGCAGGAAGGAGGAATAATCCGTCGATCCCAAGGGGTAACGCACCTCGCCCAGCACTTTGCCGCCGCTTGCCTCAACAACCTTTGAGGTCTGCTCCTTCAGCGAATAGCCGAAGGCATAGTCGACGGTGATGAAATACCAGCTGTCTCCGCCCTGCTGCACCAGCGCGCCGCCGGTGCCGACCGCCTGCGAGTGGGTATCGTAAGCCCAGTGGAAACCGTAGGGCGAGCATTGCTTGCCGGTCAGGTCGGCCGATGCCGCTCCGGTGACGATGTCGATCTTCTTCTTTTCCTTGGACAACCCCTGGACGGCGAGCGCCACTGAGGATGTCGTCAGTTCCATGATCGCGTCGACCTGCTCGGTGTCGTACCACTGGCGCGCAATGTTGGAGGCAATGTCGGGCTTGTTCTGGTGATCGGCGTTGACGATCTCGATCGGCGCGCCCTGCACCTTGCCGCCAAAATCCTCGACCGCCATCCTGGCGGCCTCGACCGACCATTCGCCGCCGAAATCGGCATAGACGCCCGACTGGTCGTTGAGGATGCCGATCTTGACCTTGCCGTCGGAAATTTCGCCGGCCGCCGCCGGCATCGCAGTCGCCGCAAGCAGCGCGGCTGAGACGAGATAGGATGCTTTCACAGGTGGTTCCTCCCTTGTGGCCGACGCCGGGAAACGCGGCGGCCTTGCAATGGTTCAACAGTTCCGTCCGGTTCTCGCTGAAATCCGGGCCAGCGCCCGTCACTTCTCCTCTTGGCAACCCCTCCGCCCTGGGTGCGCCGGGAACCGTAGCATCACATTTCGCGAGGCGAGAATGCTATTTTCGTAGCAGGCGTGCAGGCATAACGACAAGCCTTGGAGGCCGAGTTCCTTCACCCCCCTCTGTCCTGCCGGACATCTCCCCCTCAAGGGGGGAGATTGGTTGTCACTGCCGCCGTTGCCAGTCGCCGACGTTGCAGGGTGGCGCCGTCAGCGAAGCTGCTGATCTCCCCCCTTGCGGGGGAGATGTCCGGCAGGCCAGAGGGGGGTGTTCAAGCGCTAGCTTATGAGTGACTAGGAGCGAACGCCTCACCGATTCTGCGGATAGATCGTCTCGCCGCGCTTCAGCATCGCGACGAAAGCCTCGATCTTCTTCTTGCGCCCCGCCTCCGTCTTCATGTTGTGGGTGCGGAAGGCGAGCGCGAAGCGGTTTTGGGCGGAAAGCTTCGCCAGCATCTCTTTCGCCTTTGGCTCGGCATCGATGGCGGCCTGCAGATCGGCGGGGATTTCCATGGCTGAGCCATAGGCACGGTCCCAGCGGCCGTCGGCCTTGGCCGCCTCGACCTGTTTCAGCCCGTGTTCGGTCATGCGGCCCTCCGCGACCAGGCGGGCAACATTGTCGATGTTGATCTTGCTCCAGATGCTCTTCTTGCCGCGCGGCGTGTAGCGCTGCAGAAAGCTCTTGTCGTCGAGCCCTTTGCGTACCGCGTCGATCCAGCCGAAGCACAGCGCCACGTCGATGGCCTGCTTCGGCGTGATCGAGGCGAGGCCCGAGCCGACCTTGTGGACCTTGATCCAGACCTCGCTCTCGCCGGCATGATTTTCGCGCAGCCAGGCGTAAAAACTGTCGGGATCGGGGAATTCATGAACCTTGTCGGGATCGACCTTGAACGGCGCCATCATCACCTCGTTGTTGCCGGGCCGGCTGTATCGGCTGTCGATGCCAGTTTCCGTCAGCTGCGTCGATAATCCCTAACTATTCCGCACTGGCTTGCGCCGCAGCCGACGCCCGTGGCAGTTTCCTGCTGGTCAGCCGGGCAAGGCAGACTGCAATTCGGGGGAAATGCCATGCGAGCGATGTTACTCGGCCTCATCCTTCTGCTGCCGGCCTCGGCACTGGCCGAACCGATCGAAACCCAGAAAATCATCACCGCGCTGACCGGCGACTTCAATGGCGACGGCGCCGCCGATCTGGCGATGATCGTCGAGACCGAGCCCGAAGACGATACCATGGACATGCATTTCTTCCTGAGGGACAAAAAGTACAATTTTCTGAAACCCGCCGGCGTCGTGCATGAGCAGGTCTACGGCGAATGGAACGACTACGACCAGCCGCATTATGAGGGCTCCGGCATCGAACCGGAGTTGACCTTGCTGCCCAACGGCTCGATCAAGATCTATCTGCCGGGGCTGATCGGCCCCGGCGAGCGGACCGACATGACGCTGACCATCGCCTGGCGCAACGAAGCCTTCGTCGTCGCCGGCGTTGCCTATGACCATTACAAATACCAGTCCGTTGTCGTCTACAGCAGCTGCGACTACGACGTGCTGACCGGCAAGGGCAAAAGTATGCAGACGCAGGATGATGACAGCAAGGTGAACAGTATCGTGTCTGTCGAAGGCCAGGTCGTGCCCTTCGCGGAGTGGGACACGGGGACGCCTTTTAGGGTATGCGGGGATTGAGGGGGCAGCCAATCTCCCCCCTCGTGGGGAGATGGCCGGCAGGGGGGCCGCTGTCCCGCCAACGCACCGGCCAGTGTCAGCCACGTTTATCCCGCGATTCTTGTCAGAAAATAGATCGAGAGGTCGCGATTCTTCGCGCCCCCCCTCTGCCCTGCCGGGCATCTCCCCCACTTGGGGGGAGATTGGCTTCACTGCAGATGCGGTTTCTTCAAAAAGCTGTTTCGGTCGGCGGATTTCACTCGCAGCCAAGTCTCACGACCGTCACGCACGACCCTGAGAGGAATCTCCGAACCCGCCGGATTCTGCCATAGCTTGCGGTAGAAATCGGCGAGCCCGTCGACCTCGCCATCGCGCACGTCGGAGATGATGTCGCCCTGGCGCAGGCCGGCCTTGGCGGCGGGGCCGCCTTCGGCGACGCTCATCACCACGACCGCACCGTTGCTCTCGGCCGAGAAGGCGCCGAGCCATGGACGTGGCGGCTTCGCCACCTGGCCGCGCGTCAGCAGATCGTCGAGGATCGGGGTCAGAAGGTTGATCGGCACGACCATGTTGATGTCAGCGACCTCGCCGTTGCGGCTCATCTGCAAAAGCAGCGAACCGATGCCGAGCAGGCTGCCATCCTGGCCGATGAGCGCCGCGCCGCCCCAGGACGGATGCGCCGGGGCAATGAAGATCGCCTCGTCGAGCAGATATTCCCAATAGCCGGCGAATTCCTGCTTGGTGACGATGTGTGCCTTGACCGAGCGGCCGGTGCCGTCGGCAAACACCACGGGGTCGCCGATCTTGGCCTTCGAGGCGTCACCCAGCGCCACCGCCGGCAGGCCGAGCGGCGCCAGCGCCTGCACCAGGCCGAAGCCTGTCTCCTGGTCATAGGCCAGCGCATGCGCCGGCACGACGCGGCCGTCCTGGTCGGTCAGCCAGACTTCCTCGGCCTCGGTGATGAGATAGCCTATGGTGAGCACCAGCCCGTCGCCGCGGATGACGACGCCGCTGCCTTCCCGGCGCGTGCCCAGGGCATTGGCCGTGAAGGCATCGTCGGGAACCATGGCGCGCACGCCAACGACGGAGCGCAAGAGCGGGGAAACGGGATCGATGGGCATGCTTTCATCCTGGCAGATTATGCGTGGGCAGTATCCTCTATAGGTATGCCGCGCTGCACAGGGCGCAAGGGCTTAGGCAACAAGGCAATCATTTCAGAGGCTGGCGCTGCTCCTCGTCCGCCTGCCGGCACCTTCTCCCCCGTATAGCGACGGGGAGAAGGGAGATGGCCGCAACATCGGCGCTCTTGGCAACGCTGGCAATTGGCGAAATCAGTAGGCGACAGCGTCCTTCTCGCCGTCACTATACGGGGAGAAGTGCCCGGCAGGGCCATGAGGGGCGGCGCCGACATCGATAATAGTTCAACACAAGTTGAACCTTTCTGAATTGCACCTATGTGTTCCCGTATCTAGGTTCCGCCGACTTTTCCGCCATCAGTCTCGCGCCCTCGCGCAAGTCGTTTTCGCCCCGCCAAACCCAAGGAATTTCCCGCATGACCGAATACACCCCGCCGAAAGTCTGGAGCTGGAAGAAAGCCAATGGCGGCACGTTCGCCAGCATCAACCGGCCTATTGCCGGTCCGACGCATGACAAGGTGCTGCCGGTCGGCAAGCATCCGCTGCAGCTCTATTCGCTGGCGACGCCGAATGGGGTCAAAGTGACTGTCATGCTGGAGGAGCTTCTGGCGCTCGGCCACAAGGGCGCCGAATACGACGCCTGGCTGATCCGCATCAACGATGGCGACCAGTTCGGCTCGGGGTTTGTCGAGGTCAACCCCAACTCCAAGATCCCGGCGCTGCTCGACCGCAGCGGCAAGACGCCTGTCCGCGTCTTCGAGTCCGGTTCGATCCTGCTTTATCTCGCGGAAAAGTTCGGCGAGTTCCTGCCGACCGAACAGCCGGCGCGCGCGGAAACCTTGTCGTGGCTGTTCTGGCAGATGGGTTCGGCGCCCTATCTCGGCGGCGGCTTCGGCCATTTCTACGCCTATGCGCCGGAAAAGTTCGAATACGCCATCGACCGCTTCGCCATGGAGACCAAGCGCCAGCTCGACGTGCTCGACCGGCGGCTGGCAGAGACCGAATATCTCGGCGGCGCCTTCTATTCGATCGCCGACATGGCGGTATGGCCCTGGTATGGCGGCCTGGCGCTCGGCCGCATGTACAATGATTCCGCCGAGTTCCTGTCGGTACAGGACTACGAGCACGTACAACGCTGGGCCAAGGCGATCGACGCCCGCCCGACCGTGCAACGCGGCCGCATGGTCAACCGCGCCTTCGGCGACCCCGCCATGCAACTGCACGAGCGCCACGACGCCAGCGATTTCGAGACGAAGACGCAGGATAAATTGGTGGTGGCGGAGTGACTTTTTTACCCTCCCCCTTGTGGGGAGGGTCGATCCGCAAAGCGGATCGGGGTGGGGGTCGGCGCCAAGCACCCCCACCCGACCTTCGGTCGACCTCCCGGTAGTGTGCTGAGAGTTCTGCAAATTCGCTGAGAGGGGGCGGTCATGGCAGGCTGGTGATTGTTCACGTCACCTGATTCCCGCGAAGGAACGCCACCATGACCAAGACTGAAGTTAAGACCGCCAGCGCTGCCGTCAAAGACATTTTGCTTTCGAACCCGGATGGATTGCACGAAGTGCTCCGTGCGGTGATGCAGGAGGTGCTTGAGGCCGAGATGGACGAGGCGCTGGGTGCCTCGAAGAGCGAGCGCACGCCCGAACGGCTTGGCTATCGCTCGGGCTATTACGGCCGTACCCTTGTGACGCGGGTCGGCAAGCTCGAGCTGCGGGTTCCGCAGGACCGGGCCGGGCGCTTCTCCACCGAGCTGTTCGAGCGCTACCAGCGTTCCGAGCGGGCCTTGGTGGCGACACTGGCGGAGATGTATGTCCAGGGCGTGTCGACCCCCAAGGTGAAGGCGATCACGGAAGAACTGTGCGGCCATGCCTTCTCGGCCTCGTCGATCTCGGCCATCAACAAGCGGCTGGACGAGAGCCTCGCTGCCTTTGCCAGGCGCCCCCTTCAAGAGCCGTTTCCTTACCTCATCCTCGATGCGCGCTACGAGAAGGTGCGTGAAGCCGGTGTTGTCATGAGCCAGGCGGTGCTGATCGCGGTCGGTATCGACTGGGACGGAAGGCGCCAGATCCTGGCCGTGGAGATGGCCAATCGCGAGAGCCGCTCGGCCTGGAGGGACTTCCTCGTCGGCCTCAAGGCGCGCGGCCTCAAGGGCGTCGAGTTGGTTGTGTCCGACGATCACGCCGGCCTGGTGGCAGCGATCGGCGAGGTGATCCCCGAAGCCGCCTGGCAACGCTGCTACGTGCACTTCCTCAGGAACGCGCTCGATCATCTGCCGAGGAAGCACGGCGACGACTGCCTGCAGGAATTGCGCTGGCTCTACGACCGGCGCGATCTCGCAGAGGCCAGGGCTGATCTTGCCGCATGGCTTGCCAAATGGTCGGCACGCTATCCGCGCCTGACAGGCTGGGCCGAGGATGCCATCGAACAAACCCTGACCTTCTTCCGGCTGCCGCGTCAGCATCACAAGCACCTCAAGTCCACCAACATGCTGGAGCGGCTCAACGAGGAAATCCGCCGGCGCACCTATGTCGTGCGCATCTTCATGGCCGCCCCATTTTGCAGAACTTGACGCACACAACCGACCTCCCCACAAGGGGGAGGTAGGGCGCCTAGCTCTTCATCAATTTCGCCAGCCTCGGCACGCCTTCACCCACGGCGCGTTCATCTGCGAGCGTAAAGCTCATCCGCATCGTGTTGCGGCCCGAACCGTCGGCGTAGAATGCGTTGCCCGGCACGAAGGCGACGCGGGCTTCCTTGACCGAGCGGGCGAGCAGTGCCGTGGCGTCCGCACCCTCGGGCAGCGTCAGCCAAACGAACATGCCGCCTTCCGGTCGGCTCCAGCTGACGCCATCCGGCATTTCCGCTTCGAGTGCCGCAAGCAAGCCGTCGCGGCGCTGGCGATAGGCGCCGATCAGCTTTTCCACCTGGCCGCCATACACGGCCTCGGAGACGCGGTGCATGACCAGCTGGTTGATCGACGGGCTGTGTAGGTCCGACGCCTGCTTCATCAGCACCAGCCGCTCGACGACGCGGCGCGGCGCGCAGACCCAGCCGACGCGCATGCCCGGTGACAGGATTTTCGAGAACGAGCCGCAATAGAGCGTGCGGGCGTTTTCGATGCCGCCGGAGCGTTCGCAGTCGAGCGCCAGGATCGGCGGCTGGCCCTCGCCGTCATAGCGCAGCGCGCGATAGGCGGCGTCCTCGATGACGGCAATGTCGAGCTCGCCGGCGAGGTCGAGCACCGCCTCGCGCTGCTGGCGGTTCAGCGTCTCGCCGGTCGGGTTGGCGAAATCGGGCACCAGATAGGCGAATTTCACCTTGCCGCCCTCTTTTGCAAAAGTAGAGGGGGCAGCAGCCGCCGCCTGGTAGGCGGCCGGCGTCATGTTGCCGCCATCCGGCGTCAGCCGGTCGTAGCGCGGCTCATAGGCGTTGAAGGCCTGGAGCGCGCCGAGATAGGTCGGCCACGTCACGAGCGCTGTGTCGCCGGGCGACAGGAACAGCTTGCCCAGATAATCCAGCGCCTGCTGCGAGCCGGAGGTGATGAAGATGTTGTGCTCGTCGCAGGCGATGCCAAGCTTGCCCATCTGGCCGGCCAGCCATTTTCTGAGCGGCAGATAGCCTTCGGAGACCTGATACTGAAGTGCTGCGCTCGCCTCCGCGCCGCCCAGCACCGAGGCGTAAGCATCGGCGATCGCCTGCGCCGGAAACAAAGCCGGATCGGGGATGCCGCCGGCGAAGGAGATGATGTCGGGCTGGTCGAGCAGTTTGAGCAGCTCGCGGATTTCCGACGCCTTCATGCGCGAGGCGCGCGACGCCAACAGGTCCATCAAACTCACGAGCCCCTCCCGGGATACGGCATCTGGTCCAGCATGACCGTTCCGGCCATGCGAATTAGGTCAATCTGGCTGACCTATTATCAGGCTCCCCCACCCGCTGGAATAGCCAGACCCTCATTCCGCGTGGCCCAGACGAAAAAGCAAACACATTTTGGCCGCTGCACAGGGAAAATTGTTGCGCGCCGAGGGGCGCGGATGCAACCTCATTCCGAGCGGACCGGCATAAAAAGAAAAGCGGTCTCAACAAGGGGGGTTAAAATGACGCTTGAGCTCATCGGTGCCGGATTCGGCCGCACCGGCACATGGTCGACCTTTGCCGCGCTGAACAGGCTGGGCCTTCCCAGCTATCACATGCAGGAAGTCATCCTCAACAAGGCCAACAAGGGCCATCTCGACTTCTGGCGCAAGGTGGCCAACAGCCCGCCCGGCACCCAGCACGACTGGACCAAAGTCTTTGCCAACTACAAGGCGACGGTCGACAATCCGGGATGCTGCGTGTGGCGCGAATTGATGGCCGCCTATCCCGACGCCAAGGTGCTTTTGACGCTGCATCCGCGCGGCGCCGAGGCCTGGTACGACAGCACCATCGACACCATCCACTTCACCGAGACATTGTGGCAGTTCAAGGTGCTGGAATGGCTGACGCCGTTCGGCCGCAAATTCGGCGACATGTCGCATAGGCTGATCTGGGGCCGCACGCTTGCCGGCGTGATGGACGACCGCGCCAAGGCGGTGGCGCGCTACAACGCCTACACCGAGGAGGTGATAGCGGCCGTGCCGCCGGAGAAGCTTCTGGTGTTCAAGGTCAGCGATGGCTGGGCGCCGCTCTGCGGCTTCCTCGGCGTGGCGCTGCCCAACGAGCCCTTCCCCAACCTCAACGACCGCGAAAGCGTGAAGAAGATCATCCGAGACATCATCAAGGGCAGCTACATCATGCTGGGGCTGTCGGTGGCGGCGGTGCTTGCGGCGATCGCGGCGCTGTGGTGGTGGCTGGGGTAGCCGCCGGACCGTCAGAATATTGCTACTTGCGCGTGATCCAGCCGAGCAGATCCGGCTCGACGTCTTCGTGGTCGGTCAGGTCGCGAACCAGGGAAGCGGCGAGCGCGCGCCACCGCTTTTCCGGGACATTGTCTTCCATCACCGATTTGATGAAGGCGGCGCGCAGGATGGCGCAATCGAAGGCGGATACATCGAAAAGCAGTTCTGCCATTTCGGTTTTCCCCGTTCACATCGGCTGGCGGGCCTGTCGAAGCCTCAGGCGCCAGCGCCCCCTATACATGGTCACGACAGCAGATTCATACTCTTGCCGAACCAAGGTTCAACACAATTCGATTGTACGGTTTTTACCAAGCCATTGCGGTTCGTTGCCCGCTTTTGCGCCGATGCTAGATTTGCCGGGCGGCCTCTCCCCAGACGGGCGCAAATGGCCGGCGCGGCTCTGGCAACATGCTTTCACCGGCATTCGCGTCGGCCATTTCCAGCCCGTGCCAGGCTCAGCCCAGCAGGCGTTCGTATTCGGCCTCGGCCTGGCCATAGAAGCCGTCGGCGACGGCGACCAGGCCATCGCGGTCGCGAATGACGATCTCGCCGCGCCTCGACCGGATCAGGCCGCGCCCTTCCAGGATCTGCAGGCCGATGGTGACGCCCGGACGCCTGACGCCGAGCATGACGGACAGGAACTCATGCGTGATCTGGATCTGATGGCCGACCACCCTGTCGTCACACATCAGGAGCCATCGGGCCAGCCGATCCTCGAGCTTGGCGCGGGCATTGCTCAGCGCCGTGGATTTGGTCTGGCCGTGCAGGTAGTGGGCATAGCGCAGCAGGAAGGCGCGAAGCGTCGGGCTTTTCTGCAACGCTGCCTTGAACGGCTCGGAATCGATGCACACCGCCTCGCCCGGCATCTGCATGTAGCAATCATGGGGCGCCCAGTCGGCGCCCATCACCAAGGCGGAGCCCGACATGCCTTCGTGGCCGATGATGCCGACCTCGGTGTCGAGCCCCGGCCGGTTCCTCGCCACCACCGAGGCCAGGCCGCTTTCCAGGAAGCAGGCCGAGGCGACCGGCTCGCCCGCCATTTCGAGCGGGGCTTTGAGATCGAGCACACGATGGTGCAAATGCGGCGCAAGCAGTGCGAAGTCGGCCGGGTTCATGCGGCGCAAGAGGCCGCTTTTCTCCTTGCTGACCGACTGGTCCATCGCTCTCTCCCGTCAAGGGCAAGAGCACATGTCATCTCCCAGCCGTCGGCGCCCTGCCCAAATGCAAACGGTCATTGGACGATAGCTGACTCGGATTCAGCCATTGTACTTCGTACAAAACCGACAAATCAGGGGCGACGCCCCATCAATCAATCCAGCAGCTTTTTCCTGGATCAGCGCTTCGGGCGGTCAGCCGCAACCATGCGCGCTTCGCGCACGATGGACGAGCGATCGTTGCCGATCAGCGATGCGATCTCTTGTATCTGCTGCTCGGAGGCGCCGGTTTCCCGCGCCAAGGCCGCGAGCGCCTCGGCGCTCAGACCGGACTGTCTCGGTTGCTCCGCCATGGCTCCAATGCCTCCTGTCGGGGCAGGAGTGCGATGGTCGCTCCCAAGCGTCAGCGCCCATTGATGTGGCCGACGATGCTTTACTGTACGCTTCCGGACAATCGATGGCGAGCGATATATTAGCGACGCTGGATGCGGCGCTAGAACGGCAGCCTTATCTCATCGATCGACCTCGACTCCGTCCAGCCAATGTCCTTCTGGATCTCCGTCGGCAGCGCGTTCAGTGCGCGCACGGTCTTCCTGTGCTTGCTGGCGCGCGCCAGGGCAGCACGAATTCTGCTGAGACTTTCAAACATCGGTTACCTCCATGCAGCAGCAGAGCGCTGCCTCAGGCCCGCTCTTGCGCCGCCTCTGTAACCGATCGATTGCGCGGCAACGGTGAAGCGCTTCACAAACCGATGCCGCCCAGAAACATTTGTATACAAATTAGTTGCGTTCCCGCGGTGGCGTGATCCGACCTATGGCAGGGCGATCGCATATGGCGCTCCCTCGGGTTCGGCGACCCACCTTCCCTTCGTCGGCGCAAGGCGATCACATATGAGTTCTTACGAAGAGGACCCCCACCCTAACCCTCCCCACAAGGGGGAGGGAACGCTGCCGCAAGCCACCCTTTCTGGCGTGGAACCCAGGCGATTTGCGGCGATCGGCGCCTACCAAGTCTCCCTCCCCCTTGTGGGGAGGGATTAAGGGTGGGTGTTCGTAGAGCGCAAACCTGTCATATGCGATTGCCTCGCTCCGCGGAGGGAGAGGAAATGCCAATCACCGAGGTCGCGGCCTTGATGGGCTTGGCTTTCCTCTCCCCATGGACATGGGGGAGGTGGCCGCGGCGGACGGAGTGGGGCTGGCGCCGCCTTATGCGATTGCCCTGCCCTCCTCCGCGCCATCGCCGGCATCCTCGTCCGCCCGCTCGGCTATGGACGAATCCCATCATGCGCAATAAGGATGGGGTCTGCCGTGGCGCTTTCGCGCCGAGGCAGGCGACGTTCGTTCAATGACGCTGCGCCGGGCGCCTTTGACGCCGCCCCGCAAAAGTGTCGATACCGGGGGATCTGGTCATGACCGACAACAAGCCGACCGTAGACGTTACCAAGGACTGGCAGGCAACGCAGGGCCAGAAGTCCGGGGCCACGCGGCTGCGCCTGTTCGCCGTGCTGTCGTGGGTCATCGCCATTGGCGGCGAGATCGCCGGGATCGTACTGCTCTACAAGCACAAATTCGACCAGGGCAACCTGCCGCTGCTGATCGGCATCCTGGTCGGGATCGCGATCTTCGCCATCGCCGGCAGCCTGCTCTGGAAGGCGGCCAACAGGAAGGACCCGGCCCGCGAATCCGACACGTTCCGGTTCTTCGTCCAGAACCAGCTCGGCGCGATCATCACGCTGATTGCCTTCCTGCCGCTGGTTCTCCTGATCCTCAACGACAAGAACATGGACCCGAAGAGCAAGAAGGTCGCCGGCGGCATCGGCGCCGTGCTGGCCGTGCTGGCGACGCTGATCGGGGTCAGCTACCAGCCGCCGTCGGTCGAGCAGTACACGCATGACATGAACACCTGCGCGGAACAGATCAAGGCGGGGCAGCCGACCACGGCCTGTTCGCCCGAAGTCGCCGCCCAGGCGCAGGCGATCGCCACCGACTCCACCACGGTGGCCGCGGCGACGAAGGACGCGGCACACCCCAATGGCCAGGATATCGTCTACTGGATCGCGCCGGAAAACGGCGCCGCCAAGTCCGACACCGAGCATGTCTTCCACCTCTGCGCAGCCGTCAGCCCGCTGAAGGACAAGACCGTCAACAGCGGCTCGGTGACCGAAGCCTACGCCCAGAACGCCATCCGCATCACCAAGCAGATCGAGATGGAACAGAAGCAGTGCGGGTTTACGGCTGCGCCGTGAATCGGCCAGGGTTTGGCGCGCGCAGTGGATCACTGCCAAACCGGTCCAGTTCGTGTTGTCCGCATTAGCATGCGCGCCCAGGACTTCGATCCTACATTTCGGAGCCAGCCGGCGGGCGGCTTGCCCAATCCTGACAGGACGAGACGAAAGTTGAATGTCGCATTTTGGCCGAGAGCGACCGGACCGCTTTCGGTGTGCGGGAGCGATAGCGGACATTCACCATGCGATCGCAATGTGTCCGGCCCTCGGTGATCTTTTCTCGTTTCTGATGGCAATACGGCACCCGTATCCACGCTGGATCAGTTGCCTGGGTGTCCCTCACATCGGAAGATCCGGGTTGTTCTCCGCAAAGTATTCATGACTATCGGCATTTTCTGTGGCTTGCGGGGGGTTTTCAACCGCGAGTAGCTTGGCGGTATTTTGACCACCAGAGGAATAGTCATCTGTGAAGACGACGACCTCAAAGTGACTAATTTCGTGTACAATCGTTCCAGATCTTGAATCCGTTCCTTTCAGAGCGGCTGACCAGAACTTTTGACAAACAAAGATATTATAAGGTTGACCACGGAACACATACGCATAAACTCCCGGTCCGCAGAGGCTGCCGTGACATCCAAACGATATTGCTTTGTTTGCAAGAGCATCCGCAATCATCGAGAAATTTCCAGTGGCCTTCGCGTACAGTCCTACGGTATGCGCCCCAAACCATGTCAGATATCGTTGGGAATTCGGTTGCTGGGCAGAAGGCGTGCCCTGCAAAACCTGCAGCGCAGCCGAGGCTATGTTGTTTGCTTCCGCCAGCGCAGCGCCAATATCGTCCTGTTGAGAGCTGTCACACTGGTCGAATTTGGGTGCCGAGAGCGGTATCCGTTCCGGAGGAATTCGACCGGATAGAAGCCTGAACGTGACGGCGTTGCTCAGAACCTGGGCGCGTCTCAGGGCACCTTGAGGGCCAACCAGCAGACCCACTCTCTCTGTATCATAGGTAACCGCATAGATCCCTGCTTCATAGATGGCGTAGTACAATGACAGATCGACGGGTACCGAAATCGATTGTCCGGGTTCGATATTGATAAAGTCAGCCTCGGTCGGTTCTGCTCGCTTCACCAAAGGGCCAATATACTGAATTGGCTGCGACCCTCTCGCTACTGAAAAAATTTCGCCCGAGACGCCGTCGATCGGCGTGGTCCACCTGAGCAGTCTGATCGGGCTGCGTGACCGGTTCGTGAGAGTAAAGTCAATAATTAGTGGGGTATCGTTTCCAAAAGAAGTCAGGCGCGATTGCAGAACTATCTCAATTTCCTGATTCTGCTGCGCAAACGCCCAAGGGACTATACTAAAAAAAGCTGAAATTAGAAACACCATATTTCGAACAATGTTTGGCATTTTTTGCTCCTGTGTAACCACGATTAGAATCTATTGTTTCGCCTACGTGAGCTTTTATTTTGCTAACGCATACCAGGATCACCCACAGCTGATCTGGCAATCAGGAATAAAATTGCTGCAGACAGGGGAGTACAACTTACCACAAATTCACAAATTCAGGAATACGACATCCCCGGCCTCCAATGACATCGATTTTCACTGGCGCCTTTTTTGGCGTGGTATAAGATGAACCGCTACTTTCCCATCAAGCTCCATCCGAGGGGGCCATTATGAGCGAGCGTTGGAAAGGCTTAATAACAGTCTGCGCGATTTTGAGGTATTTTGCCCTGGCGTATGGGTTCTGTTTTGCTTTCAGCGGCACTGCTTTGGCTGATTCATGTGGAACAGAGGCTACTCATGGCTGGAACGTCAATAATAATCCTCCGGCCGAAGACCGTCAGGCAATCCAAGATCTTTTGTCCCGCTACGCCTGGACGATCGACGAAAAAAATGCAGCCGCGTTCGCCACCCTCTTTGCGGAACCTAAATCGTCTTACTATGAGATTTGCGATGCAGGCAGCAGTGTCCTCGAGCTGACACTCGACCTTGGCCCAGAGTCGGCACATGATCTTCTCGTGCAAATGAAAATAATAGTTAAGAAACTGGAAACCGATAAACTCCAGACCCGGCATCTCGTGACCAACACCTTGTTCGACGTGGTTGACGACAAGACGGTGAACACCAAATCGATAGTCCTTGTGACAATGCAGGACTTCCACTCTTCGGCACCGAGTCTTGACTATTCGGCGGATGCCCGCGCGTCTGTTGTAAAGGGCGATGACGGCATGTGGCGATTTCAATCGCTTACTGTCCACGCTGACTATGACGCTGGCTCTGTCGCAGCGAAGAAGCGATGACGCCCAGAGATCGGCCATGGGTTCACTGGCACGCTCCAGTGGGCTGAGATGCGTGCTGTTGCGCTGATCGCTGCTGTCCTCGGCGTTGCGTTTCTCCTGTTGTCCGGGACGATCGGACATGAAGCTTTCGTGTCGACGCCGCGAGCCGGCGAGAGGCAAGGCTCCAATCAGGCCGACATGATTTGCAGCAAGGCGGGCAACTGCGCGGCGTCACCATTGCCAGGCAGTTCCGCTTTCGAGCCGCTGCGCCCTCGCAGCGTCGCTTTCGCTCCCGCTGAACTCGATGGGAAGGCGTTCGCCGAAGCCGTTACGCGATGGAACCCTGACATCTTTTGGGCGCCAGCCTCAAAGAGCACCGACGTCATAACGAGGTCTGGCGATGAAGCGCGGGCGGTGTTCGGTCCTATTCCAGAGGGCGATTGCGGCAGCCCACAGATGAAGGTCATCCCACTGGAAGTTGATGGCAATGTCGTCGACCTCAAGCCCAATCCGACAAAACCGGGCTCTCCGCTGGAGTTCGAGCACAGCAATGAGAACGGAGAGGTGGTGAAATGGACGGCGACATTGCCCAGATGCGACAAGCCTTCGCTAACTGGCAGCTCAACCTACTGTGGGCTGAACTCACGTGCAGTAAGGGTCGTGCGCGGCAACGTGGAATGGCTGTTCCTCTGCAGAAAGTCCAATATCAGCCACGAGGTCAGCACCGATCCCTACTGGACACGGTCGGATCCGAGATTTTCCGTCTTCGGCACCATCGGGTTCAATCGGAAATCCGGAGAAATCATCTTCTTCGACGGCCGCAAGGACCGGAGCGAGTTCGATTGGTCAAAGCCCTTCGTTCCGCCAGGCGGGCGCAACTATTCCGATGACATCGGAAGGGTTGCGGCGGAGAAAATATATGACCCGACGTTCCAGATCTCGTGCCATGCATGCCATGACAACAAAAGCCCCTATGTGATAGATCCGCACATTGAACAGAGCAGGGTCGGTTTCCGTTCAGCCCGCGATTCCAAATCGACCGCCTTCAGCCTGGGAGATTTTCTACCGCGCCGACCGCGGTTGCCGGGCGCGCCGTTCCGCGTGGTCGGCTCCGGTTACACCGGCACCTATCCCAATGAACTTAGCCAAGCCAGGACGGTCGAAGATCCGACCGGAAACTGCACAAGCTGCCACACGCTTACCACACAAATCACCGGCCGCCGTTTTGCCGCGGACGCAGTCGGGTACGAACCGGCGGTCACATCGCCAACCTGGGTCCAATTGCTCGAGCTGCACGAGGAACAGACCGTCTACGCCGGCATAGAAGCACATCGCACGGACTGGGCGATCGGCAGCAGCGGCATCCATCCCTGGATGGTGCCGGGGTCCGGCAATGACCTGTCCTCAGGAACGCCTCGATTGAGCTTGGAAGACTGGCGCAAGCTGAGCGACTGTCTGTGGGGAGCCGGCGGTCCTGAGTGTGGCTACCGCCCACTCTACACGCGCTGCCCGGCGCCAGAAGCGCAGGATGAAGGCTCTTCGCTTGCCGATGCCGAGATTCGGGTTTTGCCTCCACCGCCCGGAGAGGACGTCAGGACGCGTGTCCTTCGCTTAAGCTGGACCTTTCGCAACAGCTACGGTGGTGTTCCCGAGCGCGACGATATCAGGATCAATGTGGCAGTCAGCGCGGGCACGATTCCGGCAAACGGGGATCCGCCGCAAAGTGGCGAGTATCCAAGCATCGAGCAGGCAAAGGGCATCAGCGTCGAGGCTATCTCCGGTCCAGTCGGTTCAGCCGGCTCCAGCTTGTGGATCGAGAACGTTTCGTTTGCTGGTCACAAGAAATGGAGCGATCCGGCGCCGTCGATGTCGCCGCGCACCTTCCAGATCGATCTGCCCGGTGAATGCAACCGACGCACCTTAGTTCGTTTGGTGCCCAAACGGTTCTGCTTCGACCAGAGCCAAGCGGCATTTAGCGAGGCAGACCATTTGATCTACGCCGATGTTCAGTGTGGCGAGCTTCAATGAACCACCTGACGCGATCGAAAGCGACTGGTGAGCACCGGGATTTGCGATAACATGACTGGGTGCTACATGGTCGCCGCACTAAGGAGGGTCCCGGAGCGTGACCACGCCGGTTCCATTGGCTAGCCCCATTTTGCCCGGCAATCCGGCGAAACCTGTTGCGGAACGGCGTTATCTCACCATCCTGTTCTGCGACATGGTGGGGTCAACCGAATATGCCGACCGCCTGGATCCCGAGGATTTCCAACACCTGATTGAGAGCTTTCTACAGACCTGCAGCAGCGTCGTCCGGCGCCGCAAGGGCGTGACGGCTAGTTACATCGGCGATGCTATTCAGGCCTATTTCGGCTATCCAACAGCTGGTGAGGACGACAGCGAGTTCGCGGTGCTGGCCGCGCTCGAGATCGTTGATGCGGTGGCCACCATCTCCGCAAATCAGGGATATCCGTTGCAAGTGAGGATGGGTATCGCGAGCGGCCAAGTCGTGGTGGGTGAGTTCGTCGGCGCACCGAGCGGTGTATCCACCGTCGCCTTCGGTCACGTCGCGCATCTAGCGGCACGGCTGCAGGTACTGGCCAAGCCGAATACGATCCTTGTCGACGCGGCGACCTTCGAGGCCGCAAGCGGTGCGGTTGATTTCACCGGGTTCGGCAAACATGAACTGAAGGGATTCGCCGCGCCAGTCCAGGTTTGGCAGGTGCAAAGGGCGCGCATGGTGCCGACCCGCTTTGCAAAGCGGGCGCGTATGACCAAGCTGTGCGGCCGCAACGCCGAATTGCGACTGCTGATGGAGCACTGGGAGACTGTCGTGCGCGACAGGCGTGGCAATGCCGTGTTGGTCTCGGGGGAGTCGGGAATCGGCAAGTCCCGGTTGCTCAACGAAATCCAGCAGCGTCTGCGCAGCTTTCCGCAACTGACCATGCAATGTTCTCCGACCTTTGAGAACAGCACCCTTTATCCATTCCTTGCAGAGTTGCAGAGGATTGCAACGATCGAGGACGGTGACTCAACGGAAGAAAAGCTTCGAAAGCTCCGCAACGGATTGTCGATAGGCTCGGTGTCCAGCGACATCGCGCTGGCGATCTTCTCAGGCCTGCTCGGGATGCCGACGACAATGCCGGACAGGCTTGAAGGGATAAGTGCCGAACGACAGCGCAACATTGCCGAGCAAGCATTCATCGATCTGGTCAGTTATTTGGCGCGAACTACCCCGATCCTGATCTTGTTCGAGGATGAGCAATGGGCCGATGCGACCTCGCGCGACCTTCTCGAAAAAATCGTCGCCAGCCTGGCTTCGACACCCGCCCTCTTGCTTGTGTCGAGCAGGAACAACGCAAGCGTTCCATGGGTCGACGGTCCTGACGGGCACCATATCAGGCTTGAAGCGCTCAGCCGAGCGGACGCTGAAGCGATTGTCCATGACATTAGTCCGAATGCGCTCGCTGCTGACGTAGCAGCGGTGCTCGATCGCGGTGAAGGCGTCCCGCTCTATATCGAAGAGCTTACTCGAAGCGTGGTCGAAACAGGGTTGCGCCTAGACGTATCGCAGCCCAAGCGTCTGTCACTCACGAACAACATTCCAAACTCTCTGCAGTTCTCGTTGCTTGCCCGTCTCGACAGGCTGGGGACCGCCAAGGAAGTCGCGCAGGTCGCGGCGGCGATCGGCCGCGAATTCGATTTCGACATGCTGCGCGAAATTTGTGATTGGCCTGAAGCGGAGTTGCGCGCTGCGGTTGGTGAGCTGATGCGCACAGGGCTGATCGTAGCCGAGCGAGGGACGGCCGGAGCAGGCTTTTCGTTCACCCACGTGCTGCTACAGCAGGCCGCTAGAGGCACGATGCTGCACGAACGTGCGCAACAGATTCACAAATCGATTGCCGAATGCATCGAGCTGCGCGACCCCAACGCGGGCTTTGCCTATCCCGAAGTGCTCGCTGAGCATTTCGCCGACGCCGGTCTGTTCGATCGCGCCGCTGACTACTGGCTGCAGGCAGGGCTGAAGGCCGCCAAGACTTGGGCGAAAGTTGACGCAGTGCGTATCTTCAGGAAAGGGCTTGAAGCCGCGAAACTCTTGCCTGACTCCGACGATCGTAGCCGCAGGTTGCTTCGCTTCGAACTGGAACTGGGCGACGTTCTGTACGCTGCGCTCGGCTACGTGACGGGCGAAGGCAGTGCCGCGTATCAGCGGGCCATAGCGCTGAGCGGGAAGCTTGGCGAACTGGAGGCGACGATTAGGGCACTCGACGGGCTTTTCGGTACCCATTTCAACTCGGGCCAGTTTGGTAAGGCCCTCGCGGCCAGTGATGAATTAATTCGAGTCGGCGAGGAGGGCGGCTACCTAAACGCGCTCGTTATAGGTCTGCAGTTTAAGGGCATGAGTCTGTTCTGTCAGGGTGAGTTGGCGGAGGCTCGGCAATATCTTGAGCGCGCTCTCAGCCACAAGGGCAGTGCAGACGAGGTCGGCAGCGACTTTCCGAGTATGGCCATGATCTACCTTTCGTGGACCTTGCATATTCTGGGGTATCGCCGTCAAGCGCTGAAACTCTACCTCGAGGCGGAGGCGACCGTTCGGCAGCAATCCGCCTATCGCTTGGCCGCCTGCTTGGGAAACGGGTGTGTGTTGTTCGCCTTCCGCGAAGAGAGCAGGGATATCGCTCGGCTGGCGGATGAACTTCTGCCATTAGCGCAGGAAAACGGTTTCAATCTCTGGACACGGGTGGCGCGCTTTTTTGGTGGCTTGGCTGCATCAAGCCTCGATGACAGTCTGGTGGGAAGCCATATGATGGCATTGACCGAGAGTGACCTTGAAGATCAGGAAGTCGACAAATCGTGTTATTTAGGCTTACTGGCCAAAGCTTTCATTAACTCTGGACAATTCGATATAGCGGCAGAGACCGTCGAGAAAGGTCTGCGCGAGGCCGAAAAGATTGGGGAGCATTACTTTACAGCTGCCTTGCTTCGCATTCGCGGCGAGATCGAACTTGCAAATGGAGTCGGAGACAGAGCGGCAGAGGCTTCTTTCCGCGAGGCTATTGCCTTTGCGCGGCAGCAGCGCGCTAGGAGTTGGGAGTTGCAGGCGACCAATAGTCTGGCAAAGCTATTGCGGTCACAGGGTAGATTCGAAGAGGCGCGTGCGGAATTGCGGGAGATCAACGATTGGTTCATCGCAGCAGACATTGAGTGATTAACGACGCATCACGTTCTGCCGGCAATCTCGACGAGCGCGGATTCGGCAACATCACGATCCCCGCGCAGCCGCAACTTACGGTTTAAAGCAGACCAACGTCCGCTTACGGGTAGCGATGGCATTGATCTGAAAGCCGGCAGCGGCCATTCACCCGTAGCTCGCCGCAACGCAACAAGGCCCCTCCCGGGGCCTTGCTTTCAACCTCAGTGCTGAGCGTCGCCCCTCACTTCCCCATCAGCTGCTTGGCATTCTCGGCCGTGATCGCGGTGGTCTCCACCGTCACCGTCTTGTCCACCTCGGTGGCGCAATCGAGCAGGATCTTTTTCGACATTTCGATCGCTTCCTTGGCGCCCGTCGGGTAGGTGAAGGTTGCGACCCAGTCGCCCTTGGCGACGGCTTCGATGCCGCCGGCCGGGCCTGGCAGGCCGTCGGTGCCGATGATCTTGACGTCCTTGCCCGCGCCCTTGGCGGCAAGCAGCGCGCCGGCGGCCATCATGTCGTTGGAGGCGTAGAGTACCTTGATGTCAGGGTGCGCCTGCAGCATGGCGGCGAAGGCGACCTGCGCCTTGTCCGGCACCCAGTCGGCGGCCTGCTCGGCGACGATCTGGACCTTCGGGTTGCCTTTCACGCCTTCCTTGAAGCCGTTGAGGCGCTCCACCGCCGGCGTCGAGCTCGGCAGGCCTTGCAGCACCGCCGCCTCGCCGCCATCGGGCAGCAGCGTCTTGGCGGTGTACTTTCCGGCTTCCTCGGCGATCTTGAAATTGTCGCCGCCGATGAAGGCGGTGTAGTCCTTGCCGGGGTCGCCGACCGTCTTGCGGTCAAGCTCGATTACCGGGATGCCGGCATCCATGGCGCGCTTCACCGCCGGCGTCAGCGGTGCCGCCTCGAAGGGCGAGATCAGCAGGATGTCGACCTTCTGGGTGATGAAATTGTCGACCTGCGAGGTCTGCGTGTTGACGTTGCCGGCGCCGTCGGCAATCTGCAGCGTGAAGCCGGGCACTTCCTTGGCCGCCGCCTCCAGCTCGTCATTGACGTGCTGGCGGTAGGGCTCGGCATTGTTGGCCTGCGAAAAGCCGATGACGAACTGGCCGTCCTTGGCGCAGGCTTTCACCAGCGGCTCGGCGGCGTAAGCGGAGCCTGCAATGCACAGGCCGGCGCCTGCCAGCAGCACGGCCTTGAGGGTCGATCCTCTTAGTGTCGTTTTCATAACTCACTCTCCTCCTCGTCCGGCCGGGGGCCAGACCTTGGTTTGACGTTCACGTGTTGCCGTCTCCTCCTTGTTTGTTTGTGCATGTCGTCATCGCAAAACCTTTTGCGCGACATGCACTAACGACCCAACCCCTCGCGGCGGCGAACGAGGGACTGAAGCACTGCCGCCAAAACGATGATCGCGGCGGTCGCGAGCAGCTGCATGGCGGGCGTGATGTTGTTGAGCTGCAGGATGTTGGCGAGTGCGCCCAGCATGATAGTGCCGGCAACGGTGCCGACCATCGAGCCGGCGCCGCCGAACAGGCTGGTGCCGCCGATGACCACGGCGGCGATGGCCGTCAGCTCATAGCCCATGCCGTCATTGGCGCTGCCGAAATTGAACTGGCCGGCATGGACGATGCCGGCAAGGGCGGCGGCAAAGCCGGTGATGGCGTAGACCGAGATTTTCACCATCGACACCGGCACGCCGGATATGCGCGCGGCGCGCTCATTGCCGCCGACGGCAAAGACATAGCGGCCGAAGCGCGTGGTGTTGAGCACGATGGTGGCGATCGCGGCAAAGACGACGAACACAAGCGTCGCCACCGGCACGGTGTTGTTGAACAGCCGCTCGCCCAGCACGGCGAACACCGGCGGCGCCAGGCCCGGCCCTTCGCCATAGGAAATGTTGATGTACTGGTTGCCGGAGACGACCAGCGCCAAGCCGCGCGCGGCCTGCAGGCCAGCCAGCGTGACGATGAACGGTTCCAGCCGGAAACGGGTCGAGATGGTGCCCTGGATGGCGCCGAAGACGATGCCCAAAGCGAGCACGGCGAGGATGGTGGGGATCAGGCCGAAGCCGCCGGAGATCATCATCGAGGCGGTGACGACGCTGGACAGGCCAAGCACCGCGCCGACCGACAGGTCGATGCCGGCGGTGATGATGACGAAGGTCATGCCGATGGCGATGATGCCGGTCTCCGACACGGCGCGCACGATGTTGGCGATGTTGTCGGGGTTGAGGAACAGGATCTCGCCGTGGCGGCGCGGCGAGAAGATGATGCCGCCGATCGCCACCAGCACCAGGCCGATCAGGCTCTGGAAGCGCACGATCAGCGCCAGCGGGTCGCGATGCTTTTGCGCTGCTGCTGTGACTGGGCTTGCTGCCACGGAAATCTTCTCGTCAGACATCAGGCCTCCCTGCCGTTAGCCGCGGCAAGCACCGTGTGCTCGTCGACGCCGCCCAAAAATTCCGCCACATTGCGCCCCTGGCGCAGCACCACGATGCGGTCGCACAGACCGATCAGCTCCGGCATCTCGCTGGACGCCACCAGAATGCCCAGCCCTTGCGCGGCGAGTGCCCTGAGCCGCTGGTAGATCTCGCCCTTGGCGCCGACATCGACGCCGCGTGTCGGCTCGTCGAGAAGCAACAGGCGCGGGTTGCCGAGGATTTCCTTGGCCAGCACCACCTTCTGCTGGTTGCCGCCCGAGAGCGCGCCGACGGCGATATCGGGGTTCTTCGGCCGGATATCGAACTGACCGAAGGATTCCTTCACCGCCTCGGCCTGGCGGCGCGGCGAGACCAGCCAGTTCGGCGAGATTCGGGATATGACCGACATCACCAGATTGAGGCCGACGGCCATGCGCAGCATCAGGCCCGAGCCCCGGCGGTCGTCGGTGACGAAGGCGATGCCGGCGTGGCGGGCAGCGCTGACCGAATCCAGTTTCACCGGCTTGCCGCCGACAGCGACCTCGCCCTCCCAGCGGCCGGACAGGCCGGTGCCGTAGAGCGCGGACAACAGTTCGGTGCGCCCTGCCCCCATAATGCCGGCCAGGCCGACGATCTCGCCTTCATGGACATCGAGCGAAACGCCTTGCGGCGCCTGCCAGCCGGCGCTGTCGCGGGCGAGCTTGAAGCTGGCGTTCCTCAGGCTGAGCAGCGGCTTGCCCGCGGCCTTGGCGCGTTGCGGATAGAGTTCGTCCAGCGGACGTCCGACCAGCAGCCTGACCAGCTCGGCCTGCGGCGCGTGCGGCTCGGTGATGCCGGCGACACGGCCGTCGCGCATTACCGTCACCCGGTCGGCAATGCCGGGCACTTCCTCCAGCCGGTGCGAGATGTAGACGATGCCGACGCCGGTGGCGGCGAGCTTGCGCATGATATCGAACAGCCGCTTGACTTCGCCGACGGTGAGTGCGGCCGTCGGCTCGTCCATGATCAGCACGCGGGAGGCGTAAGACAGCGCCTTGACGATCGCCACCACCTGGCGCTGGCCGATCGACAGATCCGCCACCATGGCGGCCGGATCGATGGCGATCTCGATGGCTTCCAGCCGCTTCTTGGCCTCGCGGCGCATTGCCGGCACGTCGAGGAAGCCGCCCGGACGCATCAGTTCGCGGCCGAGGAACAGATTGGCGGCGACATCCAGCGACGGCACCAGGTCGAGCTCCTGGAAGATGGTGGCGATGCCGGCCGCTTGCGCCTCACGCGGGTTGTTGAAACGCACGGGTTTGCCGTCGATCTCGATCGTGCCTTCGTCCGGCGTGTAGACGCCCGACAACAGGTTCATCAGGGTCGACTTGCCGGCGCCGTTCTCGCCGAGCAGCGCGTGGATCTCGCCCGCCTTGAGGTCGAAGTCGACGCCGCGCAGCGCCTGCACGCCGCCGAAGCGTTTGACGGCGCCGGTCATCACCAGCAGCGGCGCGGTCATGTTAGCCTCGTGTGGGTCGGCCTCCCGCAGGAGGCGCGCGCCCGCAGCGTCGCCTGCAGCCGCACCGAACGCGGCGCGGAACCGGTCGCCGCGATGCGGGCGCTGAGCAGGGCCGCGGCCTGCCTGCCTATCTCGGTGCAGGGCTGCGCGACCAGCGTCAGGCGCGGTTCGAAACAATCGGCCCATTCGAAATCGTCGAAGCCGGCCAGCGACAGATCGCCCGGAATGGTGAGGCCTTTTTCGCGGATGGCGCGGACGGCTCCGATCGTCGTCATGTTGTTGCCGGTGACCAGTGCGGTTGGTGGCGACGGCAGCGACAGGATGGCGTGGGTGGATGCGGTCGCCGCCGCCGTGTCGACATTCTCGGCCGAGAGATAGTGCGGCACGCTTTCAAGTCCATTGGCGGCGAGCGAAGCCTGGAACGCCTCGATGCGCTCGCGCGTCGTCGTCAGGCCCGGCTGTCCGGCGATATAGCCGATGCGCTTGTGGCCGAAGGAGGCGACATGGTCGATCAGCGCGCGCATCGACGTTTCGTTCTCGACGCCGATCTGATCGAAGCGCTGGTCGGCGAAACGGTCGATCAGAACGCATGGCATCTTCTTGTCGGCGAGGTAATCGATGGCGCGCTGCGGCGAGCCCGACGGGGCCAGGATGACGCCGTCGACGCGGCGCTGATGGAAAGCGCGCACCACCTGCAGTTCGCGGTCGGGATCCTCCTGGGTGTCCGACAGAAACACCATCAGCCCAAGCCGTGCGCATTCGGCCTCGACCGCGCAGATGATGTCGGTGAAATAAGGGTTGGAGATCGCCGAGATCGCCAGGCCGACGCTGTTGGTGGTCGAGGCCTTCAGCGAGCGCGCCAGCTCGTTGGGCTGGTAGCCCATGGCGGCAATGGCGTCGTTGATCAGCCTCGTCTTTTCCAGCGAAACGAAGCGCGTGTTGTTGACGACATGCGAGACGGTCGACACCGACACGCCGGCGCGCCGCGCCACTTCAGCCATTGTCGGCAAGACATATCAGCGCCTGCAAGCGCTCCTCCCTAGTATGCGTTTCCCATCCGCTCTGATGGCGGATTTCAAGGGAGCTTAGGGCGATCGAAACGTTTGCGCAATCGATTCGATGGAAATTTTTAGCGGGGCTTATCTCCCCCCTCGAGGGGGAGATGTCGCCGAAGGCGACAGAGGGGGTCGCCGCGCGTGAAGCGCCAACCTTCCATCTGCAGCAAGGACGTCGAGCCCAGTCGCACCGACCCCCTCTGGCCTGCCGGCCATCTCCCTCAAGTGGGGAGACTCGCGGTTTCAGCAAACTCCGCCACCAGCCCCTCATATTCCTCGAAGGCCGGCAGCGCCTCGTAACTGTGCACCGCAGGCGTCGTCACCCAGGGCAGTTTCTCGCTGGTCCATGTCTCGATGAAACGGCGTGAACCAGCCGGGCTCGTCGAGCATGGTGGGGCGCAGATTGACGAACCAGTCGAGCCCTTCGGGGCGCGTGAAAATCCAGCTCATGCAATACGGGCAGAAGTAATGACGCGAGGCGCCGTGCAGCCCGCCGATCACCGGCTCGCCTTGCATGATTTCGAAGCCGTCCGAGGGAATGGCGGCGCTCAGTGAATAGGCGCTGGCCGACATGCGCTGGCAGCCGGTGCAATGGCAAGCCATGGTCAAAAGCGGTTTTGCGGAAATCTTGAGCCGCACACGTCCGCAGCGGCACCCGCCTTCGGCCGGCAATTTCAGGGTTGGCACGGCAGTCTCCCAGTATTCGAAGCGCCGGCGCTTCAGTCGCCGGTCAGCGCCTTCGTCGTCACCAGCGTGACGCCGGCATCGGTGAAGTCCGCATTGTACCGGGCGATGATCTCGGTCGCGGTCTCGCCTTCAGTGTCCAGCGTGGAATGGGCATCGGAAACGACGGTAACGCCGAGGCCCTCGGCCAGGGCGCCCTTGACGGTGCCGGCGATGCAGAAATCGGTCTGCGCTCCGGCGAGCACGACTTCGCCGGCCCCCTGCCCGGCCACCCAGGCGCCAAGCTCGGCATTCGAGAAGGCGTTGCGGACGGTCTTGGAGAATGTCGGCTCGTCCTTGGCCTGGCCGAGTTCCGGCCACACTGGCCAACCCGGCTCGCCCGGCGCCAGCGAATCGCCGGCCGGCCCGTCATGCCTGACGAAAGCGACCTTGCACCCCTCGCGCCGCGCCCAGCCGATCAGCGAGCGGGTACGCTCGGCGATGCCCGGCGCATCATGGATCGGCGGCTCGACGCGCCCGTCGAACATGTTGGTCTGGAGGTCGATGACGATGAGGGGAGCGAGGTTTGGCATGGCGCGAAGATAACGCGGGCGATGGGAGGGTCAAGACGGCGAAGCTGCTGATCTCCCCCTTGGGGAGATTACATGTACCTCACCCGATTCCACCCGCGACCACGTAAGCACCAGCCGTGCGTCCATCCTCCAGCCGGATGACGGCCGTAACGATCGAGCCGTAAGCGCCTCGCCACACACTGTGCATTCTTTCGTGCTCGCCGGCCGGCACCAGGATGCGACCGTGAAAGCTTGGGCCGCTTCGCTCCATGACAATGGCTTCGCCATTGACGTGAACTTTGAGATCAGCGGTATCCGCATCGAGTTCGACCGTTACGAGGATCTCGGCGTGGTCTCCCTGTTGTCTCGTCTCAGCGACAAGCCGGAGCGCCGGCGGCGGCGCGGCGCCGACCCGCAAATCACCGCGTTCCGCAAAGACATCGCCCACCAGCGCCGGCGTGCGCGGCGGGGCCGTGCGGCGTTGGGTGGCGCGCTCGTAATCGCCGGCGAGCCGCAGCAACTCCGCATCATCATAGGCCTTGCCCGCAAAGGTCAGCCCGACCGGCATGCCGATATCGGCCATCGTTCCCATAGGCACGGTGACGGTCGGAATGCCGAGATGACGCCACACCAGATTGCCGTTGGCAACCCAGGTGCCGTTGCACCAGGCGATTGCTGCAGAGGTCTCGTTGACGTCGGCATCGGCCGGGCCGACATCGGCGACCGCCGGCAGCACGACGGCGTCGAGCCGGTTCGCGTCCAGCCAGTCCTCGAAGTCGATGCGCCGCGTCGCCTCCAATCCCTTCAGACCTTCCGCCAGCGTTGGAATATCCAGCAATGGCGTCACGCCCTGTTTGGCGCGTGTGACATAGTCCGCCAGATCGAAACCGTCATCGCCATAGCGGTCCGGCAGCGCGCCCGGCGGCTGCGGGAAAATCTTTGGGCCGTCGACCGCAGCCAGATCGGGGATCGCCGGATCGGCATTGGCGCGCAGGAAATCGTCCCAGCCCCAGATGCAGAGATCCCAGATTTCGCGCTCGGCGAAGGCTTCCGGCACCAGCCCGCGTTCGACCATGGTTTTTGTGCCCGGACGGTCGCGCTCATAGTTCGAGACGACGGGGAAATCGACCTCGACCACCTCCGCGCCGAGCTTTTCCAGGTCACGCGCTGCCTGCCGCCAGAGGTCGAGCACCGAGGCGCGGGTCTCGATCGGGCGTTCAGCGCCGCTATCCCTGCCGATATACATTTTCGGCACGCCGAGGCGTTTGCCTTGTAATGAGCCCTCCAACGCGAGTGTAGTGTAGCTTGGCGGCCTGAGATCAGCGCTTTTCGCGATCGACACCCAAGGCTGCACACGCCAGAAATCGCCGCGCGTCTCCGCATCGTCGGCGACGATCACATCCAGCAACTCCAGCATGTCGGCAATGCCGCGCGTGTGCGGCACCACCACATCCATGGTCGGCACCAGCGGCCAGTTGCCCCTGACCGAAATGACGCCGCGCGACGGCGTGTAGGCGACAAGCGCATTGTTGGACGCCGGCGCGCGGCCGGAAGACCATGTTTCCTCGCCCAGCCCGAAGGCGGCGAAGCTGGCGGCGGTGGCCGTGCCTGAGCCGTTGGACGAGCCGGAAGCGAAGGCGGCGGTCAAATAGTCGGCATTGTAGGGGCTCTCGGCGCGGCCATAGACGCCACGCTGCATGCCGCCATTGGCCATTGGCGGCATGTTGGTCAGCCCGATCAGCACAGCACCACCGGCCCTCAGCCTGGCAATGGTGAAAGCGTCCTCATTGGCGACGAGATGCTCGAAGGCGGGCGAGCCTGCGGCCACCGTCAGGCCCTTCACCTTATAGCTGTCCTTGGCGGTGTAGGGGATGCCGTCGAGCGGCCCGAGGGTGGCACCATTGCGCCGCCGCAGGTCGGACGCCGCCGCCTCCTCGAACATTGCCGGGTTAAGCACCGGCACGGCATTGAGCGCGATGCCATGGCGGTCGTAATGCGCGATGCGCCTGAGATAAGCGCCCACCAGCTCGACGCTGGTGACGGTGCCGGCCTCCAGCGCCCGGCGCAGGTCGGCGATCGTGGCTTCGACGAGCTGGAGGTTGGGCATGGGATTCTCGAGATGCAGCGGCAAATGAGTCTTCGCATCGTGCGATGCGAGTGTCACGCCGCAAACGAAAGGCGTGACGGCGACGCTGCTGATTTCCCCCAAGTGGGGAGATGGCCGGCAGGCATAAGTGGCCTCCGAAATTGACTGATGAAAGACAGTTTTGGTATCCGCTGCCGATGTCCATTATGGACACGACCTCACCGACGTCATCGGCGTTGCCTGACCCTGAGCTCACAGCGTCTTGCTGTCGAACTGGCCTTTTTCCTTCATCATTTCGAGGAAGGTCCTGGCCTCCGCATTTCCGTGGCTTGCCGATGTGGAAAACCACTTGGCAGATTCCGGATAGTTCGGCTTGCCGCCGATCCCGGTGTAATAAAGCTTGCCAAGGTTGAGTTCTGCTTCGACATTTCCCACCTTGGCTGCCTCCAGCAACCAGAATTCGGCGGATTTGTCATCCTTGGCTATCCCTCTGCCGCGGGCATAGGCAACAGCCAGGTACAGTTCAGACGAAACGTCCCCCTGCTTTGCGGCCTTGAGCCACCACGAAACGGCATCAGCGTCGCTCTGGGTCAGTCCGACGCCCGTCCAATATGCAAGGCCGAGGTTCGCCTGCGCATAAGCGTCTCCCTGGCTCGCCGCCTTCAGCCACCAGGACGATGCTTCGGCATCACTTTTGGCAGTGCCCTTGCCCGTAGCATAGGCATAGGCCAGCGCAGACTGCGCCCGGACATTGTCCTGTTCCGCCGCCTTGACCAACCAGGCGAACGACTGGGCGTCGTCCTTGCCGATGCCTTTTCCCAATTCATACGCATTTGCTAATGAGTATTGCGCTTCCGGCACACCGGCGACCGCGGCCTTCATCCACCATTCGAAGGCCAGGCGGTCATCCTGACCGACGCCGTGGCCAAGCGAATACAGCGTGCCCAACAGAGACTGGGCATTCGGCTCACCCTTGTCGACCGCCTTTCGCACCCACGTCACGGCGAGCTGATCGTCCTTCTCAACACCTTCACCGAGATAATAGGATCGACCGATGCAGTAGGCAGCTTCGGTACTGCCGCCATCGGCTGCCTTGCGCCACCAGGAGAGAGCTTGCTCATAGCTTTGCGGAACACCTTGGCCCTGCGCGTACAGGGTGCCGATGGCATAGTAACCATTCGCGTTGCCCTTGTCGGCCGACTGTGTGGCAAATTTTAACGCCAGCTGGTCGTTTCTTTCGACACCTCGGCCATGGGAATAGGCCTGGGCGAGCAAGGATGCCGCATCTGCATTTCCTTGCTCGGCTGCTTTGCCCCACCAGTAGGTCGCCTGCCTGTCATTTTGGGCAATACCCTGGCCACGCCAGTACATTAATCCCAGATTGTACTGTGCGTCAGCATTTCCCAGGTCGGCCAGCACGGAGATCTGATGGAATTGCTCGCGATAATCCTTTGCCAGGACAGCCGCTTGAATCTTCTTAATGGCCGACCACTGCACATAGCAATTTCGGCCAGGACCGAGCAGCACAAAAGCCGCCAGCAACACCAGAACGACGGTAAGGACCCCTCGGCGACGCGACTTGGGCGGGCTGTAGACAGGTGTATCCACTTTGGGCGCCCAGTCGTTGTTGCTCACCGTCCCCAATCCATTTGCAGCCACCAGTAATCCATAGCGCAAGCCAGGCTGTTCTGGAATATCCAAAGCATTTGATATCGCTACTGCGCCGCGCCGGCAAAGAGGATCTCGCCATCGCCGCCAGCCGCCGGCCAATCCCTGATGGTGCGATCGTTGCCGCCGGTGAGCAGTGTGCCGTCGGCGGCGAAGGCAACGGCGTAGATCGGGCCGGTGCGGCTGTCGAACATGGCGATCTGGTCGCCGGTGCCGACATCCCACAGCCGCGCCGTGCCGTCGAGCGAGCCGGAGACCAGGCGCTCGCCGTCGGCCGACAGGGCCAGCGTATAGACGGTGCCTTCGTGGCCCTCGAAGCGGCGCAATTCCCTAAACGTGTCGAGGTCCCAGAGCTTGATCGTGTAGTCGCCGCTGCCGGTGACGACATGATGGCCGTCGGCGGTGAAGACAGCGCCGTAAGTGCCCTGCTCGTGGCCGTGCCAGCTTCGCAATTGCTTGCCGCTTTCGACGTCCCAGAATTTCAGCGTGCCGTCGATGGAGCCGCTGAGCGCGCGCGTGCCGTCGGGCGAGATTGCGACCGTGCTGATCGGCCAGTCATGTCCGGTCATCACATGCAGCACCGATTTGTTGACGAGATCCCAGACGATGACGTTGCCGGTGTCGTGGCCACTGACGGCGCGCTTGCCGTCCGGGCTGATCGCCAGCTTGCGCACGCCGCCATTCGCGCCCGACGAGAAGACATGCAGCACCGCGCCGTCGGCAAGCTTTCGCAGCACGATCTCGCCATCGTCGCCGGCGGTCAGCGCGGTTGCGCCGTCGGGCATGAACAGCGCCGTGCGCGCCATGTCCTTGTGTTCACCAAGGTTGCGGATCAGCCGCTTGCCGGCGATGTCCCAGAGCTTGATCATATGGTCGGTGCTGGCGCTCATGATGTCGCGGCCATCGGCCGAGACGGCGAGCCAGACGACGGCGTCGCGATGGCCGTCGGGCTCGGTCGGCAGCGCCGGCGGAGGCGGCGGCAACGGCGCGACGGTTTGCGGTGGCGGTGTCGCCGGAGCCGGCGGTGGAGCAGTCTCCGGTGGCGGTGTCGCCGGAGCGACTGCGACTTGTGGCGGCCGAGGGGGAGCAGCCGGAGGCGTAGGCTGCGCCGGTTCCGGCGGTTTGGCAGCCTGCTCAGGCGGGGTTGGCTCGGGAGGCGTGGCGAGCGGCGGGGAACTCGGTGGAACCGCCGGCGTCGCCAAGTCCGGTGGGACGCCGGCGATATCCTGGCCCTTCGGCTCGGCTTTGGGCTCCTTCGGGGCGACGACCTCAGCGCCCGGGCCGGCGTCACGCGCCCAAGGGAAGTGGTCGGCCAGCAGCGCCAGAACGGCGAGCACCGGCAACATGAGGAAGGCGCGCCGCCAGCCCGGGCGACCCTTAGATTCGATCTCGGCGTCGCGGCCAAAAAGCGGCGTTCCAGCAGGCTGGCTTCGCCGACCCGGCAGCAGTCCGGCCCAGAACAACAGGGCGCCAAGCAGGCAAAGCCCGCCGACGGTCAGGAACACCACCGGTCGCAGCGTGGCTGGGCCGTGCAGCATGTGGTCGATCCCGCTCCAGCTGAAATCTCTGTCGCCGAGCAGCAGATACGCCCGCACCAGACAAGCCAAAGCGGCCGCCAGCAGCGGAAGCGCAAACAGCCTTTCGGCCAACCTGTCCATCGGACTCCCCCTCCGGTGCCGCACCTTGCTCATCATGCGGCCGCCGCAGCGAAACAAGTAGCGCAAAACTGCGCCCACGAAAGTGGGCGCGATCACGCAGCCAAATTCACTTCAATTCGACCCATACCGGCGCGTGGTCGCTGGCGCCGTCCTCACCTCTGACATCGCGGTCGATGCCGGCAGCGGTGAGGCGGCGCGCCAGTTTCTTCGACAGCAAGATGTGGTCGAGCCGCAGCCCGGCATCGCGCGGCCAGCGGTTGCGGCGATAATCCCAGAATGTGTAGAGCGTTTCCTTCGGATGCTTCTTGCGCAGCGCATCGGTCCAGCCCTGCTCGAGCAGACGCTGGAACGACGCCCGGCTTTCCGGCTGCACCAGCGCGTTGTCGTCATAGGAGCGGGTGGCGTAGATGTCGCGCGGCTCGGGCACGATGTTGTAGTCGCCGACCAGCGCCACCGGCAGGCCGGTGTCGAACAGTTCTGCGGCATGCGCCTCCAGCCGCGCGTGCCACGCCAGCTTGTACTGGAATTTCGGCCCCGGCTGCGGGTTACCGTTGGGCGCGTAGAAACAGGCGATGACGACGCCCGACACCGCCGCCTCGATGTAGCGGCTCTGCTTGTCGGCGGTATCGCCGGGCAGTTCGTCACGGGTCAGCACCGGCTCGGCTCCTCGCGCCAGTATGGCTACGCCGTTCCAGGTCGGCTCGCCCTTCCACACCGCGCCATAGCCGGCGTCGGCCAGTGCCGTGCGCGGAAACTGCAGGTCGCGCGCCTTCAGCTCCTGCAGGCAGACGACATCGGGCTTGGCTGCCGCCAGCCACGCCAGCAGGTTTTGCAGCCGGCTGTTGACGTTGTTGATATTGAAGGTGGCGATTTTCATTTGGCGATCAGGAAACGATCCGCCCTGTCCACGCCTTCACCGTCCCGGCCAGCGTCTTCAAATGATCGGCGGTCGAAAACCCCGACACGCTCTTGCGCGGCTTCAGGTCGTGGTCGCCATCCTCCAGCCAGATCACCTCGATGGCTTTGGAAAGGCCGTAGGTCGCGACCTCTTCTTTCGTGCCGAACTCGTCGCGGGTGCCCTGGAAGATCAGCGTCGGCGTCTTGAGGTCGGCGAGATGTTTTGTCCTGAGTTGCTCGGGCTTGGCCGGCGGATGAAAGGGATAGCCGAGGCAGACGAGGCCCGAAATCTCGCCCTTGGCGAACATCTCGTCGGCGACCATCGAGGCGACGCGCCCGCCCATCGACTTGCCGCCGATGATGAGCGGACCAGCGACGCCCCTCGCCCTCAGATCGGCGATGGCCTTGATGTATTCCGGGTTGACCGTCTCGGCGCGCGGCGGCGGCTTGCGCTGGCCATAGCGTCGCGCCGCCATATAGTGGAATTCGAAGCGCGCAACCTGGAAGCCGGCTGTGGCGAGCGCCTTGGCGGTGTCGGTCATCGAGGGGGAATCCATCGACGCGCCGGCGCCGTGGGCCAGCACGATGGTGACCGGGGCTGTGTCAAAGCCGTCGAAGAGGAAGCTAGTGGGCATCAGGCTGCGGGACCCCGATATAGTGGTAGGTGGTTTTGGAACCGTGAACTTCCTTACGCCACTGCTCCGGATGCAGGGTAACATGGGTGAAAATGGCTGCAAAAAACCCCACGAGCACGATGAAGAATGGCCGGCCGAAGCAAACGCGCTGTTTGTTCGACATACGGTCCTCGGGGCGCTGGGGAAATGGCCAAGTTCTGCGGTTGTAATATGTGGCCCAATTGATTTTGCTGTCTTCGAAAAAATTCCAGCCATTGCTCCAGTAGAAGAGCAGCTCGCGGGCCTCCTGCACCGCCAAAACGATGAAGCACGCGGTTAATCCCATACTCGAAATCTGAACAAGATTATCCACGGCAGCCTCACCCCGCCGTCCGCGCCAGCTGCAGATCGACGAACTGTATCCCCTTTTGCGCAGTGCGCGCCCATTCGCTGTCAGCATCGAGTTCGAGATAGCGCACCCAGTGGCGGCGGGCTTCGGTCAGATTGCCGGCGTCGAACTCCAGCCGGGCAAGGTTGAACACCGGATCGGCGTAGCTCTTGTCGAGCGCGATGGCCTTGACCAGATGCCGGCGCGCCGAGGCGATCTTGCCTTCGTCGCTCATCAGCCCGGCGAGGTTGAACCAGGCCTCGACGAACGCCGGATCGAGCTTGATCGCTCTTGCATAGTCGTGCGCCGCGTCGGCCACGCGACCGGCGCCACGCAAGCAATTGGCGCGGTTGAACGCGGCGATGGCGTCGCTCGGATCGATGCTGAGGCAGCGTTGGTAGAGCGCCGCGGCATCGTCGTGCCGGCCCTCCTCTTCCGCGCTTTCAGCCTCGGCGAACAATTCTTCCAGCGTGTCGTCGCCGGCGGCGCTTGCGCTGCCGAGATCGAACAGCAGCTGGCCGTCGAGTTCGCTCTGGCCATCCTCGAGATAGATCTGATCGGGCCGGCCATGCTGCGAGCCGACATTGAGCGATTTGGCGGTGAGCGAAGCGACCGGACCGGAGCGATGCACGGAGCGCGCGATCGCGCCCCAGGATGCACCGCCGGCAACCAGCCCCGCATATTTGCGGGCAAGGATCAGATCGCGGAACGAGTAGGGTTCACAATCGTGCTCGAAGGCGTCGAACAGGCTGAGCAGGTCGAGGTCGGCACCGGACAGTCTGGACTGGTCGACGAGAGACTGCCTGGACAGCGAAGACGCCTCCGGCGCCTTCATCAGACCAAGCAGGCGCAGGAAGCCATTTTCGCTAAGGAGTGTTCGGCCAGCGGAGCCCTCGGCTGCAACCCGGCGCTCGATCTCGGCATCGCCGCCCTTCGCCGTGCCGGCCTTGGCGATAAGCGTTCGGCCGAACACAACATGGCTGGTGCGCCTGGTGACGCCGCGCCGCAACTGGCCGTGCTGACGCTCCACCTCACGGGCCGCGAGCCGCAGCGGAAATGCCGCCAGCGCGCCGATGGCGCCGAAGACGGCGCCCGGGATTATACCGGTCGGCGCCGTCACCCCTTGCTCTTGCCGACGGCCTTGAGCAGATTGGCCTTCAACGGGTTTTCCTTGGCCGCACCCGCCTTACCCTTGGCGGCAGGTTTTTCAGCGTCGTCGGCCTTGCTCTTCGACTTGGCCGGCGGCTTGGCTGATTGCGACAGGCTCGCCTTCAACGCGTCCATGAGGTTGATGACATTGCCACGCTCGGGCGCCGCCGCAATGATCGGCTTATGGCCCTTCAGTTTCTCGCGGATCATCGTCATCAGCGCGATCTCGTAGCGGTCCTCATAATTCTTCGGATCGAAGGTGGTTTCCTTCTGCTTGATCAGCGCTTCGGCCAATTGCAGCATTTCGGGATCCGGCTTGCCAGCCGGGATGTTGCCGAAATATTCAGCCGTGCCGCGCACTTCGTTCGGGTTCCTCAACGTACACACGAACATGCCGTTCTCGCGCGCGCCGATCGTCACCACGCGCTCGCGGCTGGACAGGACAAGGCGGGCAATGGCCAGCTTGCCGGATTTGCGCATTGCCTCGCGCAGCACGGCGAAGGTTTCCTCCGCCATGGCGCCATCCGGCGCCATGTAGTACGGCGCATCCTGATAAATGACGTCGACCTCGTCTTCGTCGACGAAGGCCTCGATGTTCATCGTGTGATTGGATTCGATGCGCACTGCTTCGAGGTCGGCCTCATCGATGATGATGTACTGCTTGTCCTCGTATTCGTAACCCTTGACCAAGTCCGCGCGCTCGACGAGGCCGAGTTCAGGGTCGACCGGCTTCATGTTGATGCGGTTGTGGGTCTTCTTGTGCAATTGGTTGAACGATATGCGCTCGCTGGTCGTCGTTGCCGGATAGAGCCGGACCGGACAGCTGACGAGGCTGAGCTTGAGGTAACCTTTCCAACTTGCCCTGGGCGCCATGATACTCTCCTACGCGGCCACGCACTGACATTTCAGACTGAGCATGATCTTACCGACAACCGGTTGCCACTTTTCGGGATCATGCTTACTGCAGCGCTTCGTCCAAAGGACGAATGGTGCTGCGGAAATCCTACACCGACCGGGCACGATACAGGCAAATCCCTAGCGAAATCTTCCAGTCGCCCTGAAGGTCCAAGGCCGAGAATAATTCAAATTGTCCGAAGCGTCGATGGACTTGGGTTCCTCGCCCCCATGAAATGGGGAGAAAAACCTTATTTGAAGGCCGGCAAATCCCTCGCGAAATCCTCCATGTCCGCCCAGGGGTCGCCCGAGGTCGCCAACAACCCCGGCAGCGAGGAATAGTTCAGATCCTGCGGCGCATCGATCGTCTCAAGGTCGCTCCAGCTCACCGGCGTCGACGCCGGCAGGTTGGTGCGGGCGCGCAGCGAATAAGGCGCCGCGGAGGTGTGGCCGCGCGCGTTGCGGTGATAGTCGATGAAGATGCGGCGCTTGCGGTTTTCCTTGCCCATTGTGGTGGTGAAAGTGTCGGGCGCGGTGGCCGCTAGGTGCGTGGAGATGGCGCTGGTCGCCTGGTGCAGCTTCTTCCAGTTCTGCTTTTGCGTCACCGGCACGGTTATGTGGATGCCGCTGCCGCCGGATGTCTTGGCGAACGGCACCAGGCCGAGCCGTTCCAATTCGCCCTTGATGTGGACGGCGGCCTCGACCACCTCGCGCCAGGCGATGCCCTCACCCGGATCGAGATCGAAAACGATCTGGTCGGGCTTGTCGAGGCTCAAGCGATGCGTGCCCCAGGTGTGGAACTCGACGACGCCGAACTGCGCCAGCGCCAGATAGCCTTTTGCTCCCTCGACCGACAGATAGGATTTGGTTTCACCTTCGGAGTTGGTGGCGTCAAAAGTGACCACCGACGGCGGCATGCCGGTGAAGGCGTGGCGCTGGAAGAAACAGTCCTTCGGCAGGCCCGTCGGGCAGCGCACCAGCGACACCGGGCGGCCCATAATGTGCGGCAGCATGAAATCGCCGACCAGCGCGTAATAGACGGCGATGTCGAGTTTGGTCGGCCCGGTCTTGCCGAACAGCCGCCGCTCCGGATTGGTCACCCAGATGGTGGCGAGATCGGCTTCGGCGATCAGCCGCTTGCGCTTCGGCGACACCGGCGTCGACAGGCCGACATCCCGGAGGCCCCGAAACACACCGTGGCGCAGCGAATTGTCCGCCGTTCGGTTGGCGTAGTGGATGCGGGCCGACAGCATCGGCCGCACCCATTTCATCTCGCGCATGATCTCGCGCGGCACACCCTCGGGGGCTGTCGCGCCGTCGCGCAGCGGCTGCAGCCGGGCCAGCAAGTCGCCCGCCGTAGCGGCATCGAAGCCGGTGCCAACCTTGCCGCGATAGTGCAGTTCGCCATCCGCGAATTCAGCCATGCCGAGTGCCGCCAGTCCTTCGGCCGCGCCGGAAACGGTGTAGCCGGCGATGATGAAATCGCCGGTCTCCAGCGCCTTGACCTTGGTCCAGGTCTTGGTGCGGCCGCTCTGGTAGATGGCGTTGGCGCGCTTGGAGACGACGCCTTCCAGCCCAAGGATCGAGGCCTGATCGTAAAGCCCCTGCCCGTCGCCTTCGACATGGTCGCTCAGCTGGATGGCGGAGTTGGCGCCCTGCCCGGCTAGCAGTTCGGCGAGCAAGGCCTTGCGTCTTGCGAGCGGCGCCTTGCGGAGGTCCCAGCCGTCGAGATGCAGCAGGTCGAAGGCATAGAAATGGAGCTTGCTGCCCGCACCCGCCGACAGCGCATCCTGCAGCAGCGCGAAACGCGAGATGCCCTTCTCGTCGAGTACCATGATTTCGCCGTCGATGATCGCCTTGCTGAGGGGCAGCCGGGCGAATGCCTGCGGCAGGTCGCCGTAACGCTTCGTCCAGTCGATGCCGCCGCGGGTGATCAGCCTGACCTCGCCATCGGCGATATGCGCCATGGTGCGGTAGCCGTCGAATTTTATTTCGTGCAACCAGAGTTCACCTGTGTCTTCCACTGGCCCACCCGGCGGCTTCGGCACCTGCGTGGCGAGCTGCGGCTCGATGCGCGACGGCGGATCGCCCCTGACAGCGCCGGGCAGCGCGCCGGGTTTCAGCGCGCCGGGTTTGGGCGGCAGGCGGGCCGGCTTCTTCGGCGGCGCCACCAGCTCCTCGATCCGCTTGCCGGACTTCACGCTTTCCGGCCGCGCTTCCAGGATGTCGAGGCCGGTATCGGCGGCGAGATCGCGCTCCTTGAACAGCAGCCAGTTTTTCTTCTCGCTGTCTTCGCCGGGCTTGGGCTTCAGACGGGTCAGCATCCAGCCGCCATTCAACTTGTCGCCGGCCAGCCGAAACTTGAACGCGCCGGTGCGCAGACTCTTGTCGACATCGTCCATCGGCGCCCAGGTGCCGGTGTCCCAGACGATCATCGGACCGCCACCATATTCGCCTTCGGGAATGACGCCTTCGAAGTCGATATATTCGAGCGGATGGTCCTCGGTCTCAACTGCGAGCCGCTTGTCGGCCGGGTTGAGCGAGGGCCCGCGCGGCACCGCCCAGCTTTTCAGCACGCCGCCGACCTGCAGGCGCAAATCGTAATGGTCGGCGGTGGCGTGATGCTTGTGGACGACGAAGCGGTTGCCGTCGCCTGAAATGAGCCCGCCCGCCGGTTCCGGCGTCTTCGTAAATTCGCGCTTGGCGCGATAGGCCTTGAGTGTTGGCGGGGTTGGCATGGGTCAGGCGGGAGCGGCGGCGGCGGACGAACCTTCCCTGCGCCGCGTTCCTGCACAGTGCTGTCCCGCCAACATTTCAAATTTCCCAGCGCGGTGCGAAGAATGTGGAGATCACGCTCAATCGTCTGAGGCGGGCGTCAGGTCTAGCTCGGCCGGGGACAGCCCTTGCTGGAGCTGGCTCAGCCGGAACTCGTCGACCCAGTAGGCCTCGCCGTCGACCAGCACGCGGGCCGAGTAGACGCCGCCGGAAAAGCTTTGCGCGGTGACGTAGACCTTGTGGCGGTCGAGCGCCTTGCGCACCGCGGCGCGCTTGGAATTCTGGCTGGTGACGGAACTGGCCATGGCTCACTCATACACAAGACCGCAAGACATGGCGGCGGCATAAGGATGCTGGAGATCGGCCGCTCTGTCAATTTTGACCGCCTGCTTCTGGCAGCGCTACGATCCGACGGCAGCAAAAAACCGCTGCGCCTCGGCAGCGGACTTTGCAATGGCGACGACAATATTCGGTTAGTGGTCCGAAGGAATTATGAGCGCGGTGACGCGCGAGAGCTGCTGGCGCCGGTTCAGCGTTGGCTTCTCGTAGATCTTCTTCATTGGTATCCCATGGCCCCCAATGGCCGCCGGCAAAGGCGCTTGCGGCTGGGTTTTGTCAAGGGAAGCGCTGTTCTTCCGCCGAACAGCTATGGAAACTGGAGGAGCGGCCGCTATAGTTTTCCTCAGCCCCAAGGAGAACGGCAATGACCCTCAGCACCCGCAAACTCGGCAGCCAGGGGCTGCAGGTCTCGGTGATCGGCCTCGGCTGCATGGGCATGAGCCAGTCCTACGGCCCTGCCGACGAGGCGGAATCGATCGCCACCCTGCACCGAGCCATCGAACTCGGCTGTACCTTCCTCGACACGGCGGAAGTCTACGGCGCCTATGCCAATGAAGAACTGCTCGGGCGGGCGCTGAAGGGCCGGCGCGATGAGGTGACCCTTGCCACCAAATTCGGCTTCCGCATCGAAAACGGCAGACAGGTCGGCACGGAGCGTGACAGCCGGCCCGACCATATCCGCGAGGCGCTGGAGGGCTCGCTGAAGCGGCTCGGCACCGACCATATCGACCTTTACTACCAGCATCGCGTCGATCCGGCGGTGCCGATGGAAGACGTCGCCGGCTCGGTCGGCCGGCTGGTTGCCGATGGCAAGGTGCGCTTCTTCGGCCTGTCGGAAGCGGGCGCGGCGAATATCGGCCGTGCGCATGCCGTGCACCCTGTCTCGGCGCTGCAGAGCGAGTATTCGCTTTGGGAGCGCAATCTGGAGCCGGAGATCATCCCGCTGCTCAAGAAGCTCGGCATCGGCCTGGTGCCGTTCGCGCCGCTCGGCCGCGGTTTCCTCGCCGGCGACGTCAAGCGCGCCGAGGATTATCCGGAAGGCGATTTCCGCCGCGGCGACCCCCGCTACCAGGGCGCCAACTACGACGCTAATGTCGCGGCTGCGGCTGCGGTGCAGGAGGTGGCCGCGGCCAAAGGGGCAAAGCCCGCACAGATCGCGCTGGCCTGGGTGCTCGGCAAGGGCGACGGTTTCGGCATCGACATCGTGCCGATCCCGGGGACAAAGCGGCGCAAGTATCTCGAAGAAAATGTTGCTGCGGCCGCGATCACGCTCGACGCGGCCGAGATAGCTGCGCTCGACGCGGCCCTTGCGCCGGGCAAGGTCTCAGGGCCGCGCTACAATGAGCGGGTGATGACGACGATCGATCGGTAGAGGCGTCTAAGCTGCCAATCTCCCCCCTCGTGGGGGAGATGCCTGGCAAGGCAGAGGGGGGCGCGAAGGATCGCCCGCATCAAGTATTCTACGTAGAGGTTAGCTCAAAGATGTAAGTGAAATTGGCCAATGTCGGCGGGACAGCGCCCCCCTCTGTCCTGCCGGACATCTCCCCCGCAGGGGGGAGATTAGCAGTTTCAGCCCCTCGCCTCACCTTGCGTAATCGATTTTCCTTGGCTAGCATCCCTGGGTCGGCGCCGAGCGGAGGAGACGTTGCGGTGGACCGGCTGGAGCGCCGTCGCGTCCCTTCGGGCGCTCACAGGACACTCCATTTTTGAATCGACGCAGGAAAATCCCGAGCCGCTAACGGTTTCGGGCTCCTGCATCCATGTGGAGGATATCTGATGAACAGACGCGAATTCCTGCTGTCGACCGTGGCGACAGGCGCCATGGCGCTGGCCGCGCCCATGGCCTTTGCCGCCGACAAACTGACCATATTGGGCTCGGTGCCCAATCTCGGCTTTCCGTTCTTTGTGCACATGCTGAACGAGATCAAGGCGGAGGCGCAGGCGCAAGGCGTCAATCTGGCCGAGAGCGACGGCCAGAACTCGGCGCCGAAGCAGACCGCCGACATCGAGGCCGCACTTGTGCAGAAGGTCAACGCCATCGTGATTTCGCCGCTTGACGTCAACGCGCTGGCGCCGGCGATCGAGGAAGCGGTCAAGGCCGGGGTTCCCGTGGTCACGATCGACCGCCGCGTCGACGGCGTCGAGGGCATTCTCGCCCATGTCGGCGCCGACAATGTCAAGGGCGGCGAGGCCGAGGCGCAGGCCATGGTGGCGGCGTTCCCGAACGGCGCCAAGCTGTTCCATTTGCAGGGCCAGCCGGGTGCCGGGCCCGCGATCGACCGCAACAAAGGCGTCCACAATGTGCTCGATCCGCTCAAGGACAAGTACCAGATCATCTTCGAGCAGACCGCTAATTTCGCCCGCGCCGAAGCGCTGTCGGTGACCGAGGCCGGGCTTGCCGCCAACGGCAAGCCGGACGCCATCATCTGCGCCAATGACGACATGGCGCTCGGCGCGCTCGAAGCCTGTGCCGCGCGCAACTTCACCGACGTCAAGATCTACGGCTTCGACGCGCTGCCGGAAGCGCTGGTCGCCGTGCGCGACGGCAAGCTCGCCGGCACGGTCGAGCAGTTCCCCGGCGAACAGTCGCGCAAGGCGGTGCAGATCGCGGTCGCCTTCGCCAGGGACAAGACCGAGCCGAAGGAGAAGCTGGTGCTGTTGACGCCGATCGTCATCGGCAAGGACAATCTCGACAAGGCAGAGAGGCTGAACGAGACGAAGTGAGAGTAGGGCCCGGGTGGAGGTCGCGCTCTGTCGCGCCCCCCTCTGTCCTGCCGGACATCTCCCCCACTTGGGGGGAGATTGGCCGTCACGTCTGCTTTCGCCAATCGCCAACGTTATAGAAATAGTGCTGCCGGCAAAACTGCTGATCTCCCCCCGTGTGGGGGAGATGTCCGGCAGGACAGAGGGGGGCGCTGTCCCGCTGCCTATCGCAATCCGGGAGCAATGCTTGTCCGCCGTTGAACCCACCGCATCATCGCCCCCGCTCCTTTCCGTCGAAGGCGTGACCAAGCATTTTTCCGGCGTCACCGCGCTCATCGACGTTTCGCTCGAGGTGCGGCCCAGTGAGATCCTTGGCCTGCTCGGCGAGAACGGCGCCGGCAAGTCGACGCTGTTGAAAATCCTGTCCGGCGTGATGCCGCCGTCGAGCGGTCGCATCGTCTTCGACGGGGCCGACTACGCACCGTCCAGCCCACAGGACGCCAAGCGGCACGGCATCGTCACCATCTACCAGGAACTCAGCCTGATCCCGACGCTGACGGTGGCGGAAAACATCTTCATCGGCCGCGCGCTGCTCGGTCCGCTCGGGCTGGTCAGCTGGCGCAGGATGGAGGACGCCTCGCGCGCGATCATCGCCCGCGTCGGTCTAGACATCGATCCGGCGACGCCGGTGTCCTCGCTGTCGGTAGCCGAACAGCAGCTGGTCGAAATCGCCCGCGCTCTGTCGCTGGAAAGCCGCCTGATCATCATGGACGAGCCGACCTCGGCGCTGACCGAGACCGAGGTGCAGAAACTGATGTCGATCATGGACAGGCTGCGCAAGGACGGTGTCGCCATCATGTTCGTCACCCACCGGCTGGAGGAAGCGTCCGCCATTTGCGACCGCATGACCGTGCTGCGGGACGGCAGGCTGGCCGGTCATCTCGACCGCGACGGCCGGCCGATCCAGATTCCGAAGATCATCGAGAAGATGGTCGGCCGCGCCGCCTCCGAACTCTACGCGCGGCCGACGCAGCGCGATGTCGCCGGCGAGGTCAGGCTCTCGGTGCGCGGGCTGCGGACGGTGCGCGACCCGCTGGCGCCGCATGCCATCGTGCTCGAAGGCGTCAACCTCGATCTGAAGGCCGGTGAAATCCTCGGCGTTGCCGGCCTCGTCGGTTCCGGCCGCACCGAGCTTGCCCGCGCCATTTTCGGCGCCGACCGCATCGCGGCCGGCACGATTGCGCTCGACGGCAAGCCGATCGCCCCGGCTTCGCCCGCCGACGCCATCAAACTCGGCATCGGGCTGGTGCCGGAAGACCGCAAGCACCAGGCGATTTTTGCAGCACTTGGCATTCTCAACAATTTCTCCATCGCCTCGCTCGGCCGCTACAGCAATGGGGCCGGCTTCATGGCCGAACGGCGCGAGCGCGAGGCGCTGGCCGGGTATCGCAAGGCACTGTCGATCCGCGTGGCCTCGCCCGAGCAGGCCATCGAGGGCCTGTCCGGCGGCAATCAGCAAAAGGTGATCCTGGCCCGCTGGCTGGCGCGCGACCCGAAAGTACTGATCGTCGACGAGCCAACGCGCGGCGTCGATGTCGGCGCCAAGGCCGAAGTGCACCAGATCCTGGTGCAGCTTGCCGCACGCGGCATCGCCATCATGATGATCTCGTCGGAGCTGCCGGAAGTGCTGGCGGTGTCGGATCGCATCGTCACCATGCGGCGCGGCCGTATCACCGGCGAAATGCCGGGCATCGAAGCGACCGAGGAAAAACTGATGGAACTGATGGCGCTCGACCGCAAGCAGGACGCGATGCAATGACCAGCACCACCGAACAGACCCAGCGCAGCGGCATCAACATCGCGCGGCTTCTGATGAGTTTTGGGCCGCTGATGTTCCTGGCGGTGTTGATCGTCATCTTCACCGTGCTGAAGCCGAGCTTCATCGATCCAATCAACCTGTTCAACATTTTGAGGCAGATCTCGATCACCGGGCTGATCGCGCTTGGCATGACTTTCGTCATCCTCACTGCCGGCATCGACCTGTCGGTCGGCTCGCTGCTCGCCTTCTGCGGCATGGTGGCGGCGGTGGTGGCCAAGGGCGGCACCGCCAACACGCTGTCGCTGTCGACCACGGGCACGCAAGGATATGGCTGGTTCGCCGCCTTGCTTGCCGCCGTCATCGTCGGGGCGCTGGCCGGCGGCGTCCAGGGCTTTGCCATCACCCGGCTGAAAGTGCCGCCCTTCGTCGTCACGCTGGGTGGGCTCACCGTGTTTCGCGGCCTGACGCTGACCATCTCCAATGGCGGACCGATCTCCGGCTTCGACGCCTCGATGCGCTGGTTCGGCACCGGGCTCATCGGACCGGTGCCGGTGCCGGCGATCATCTTCGCGGTGGCGGCCATCCTGTGCCACATCGTGCTGCGCTATACGCGCTATGGCCGCGCCGTCTATGCCGTCGGCGGCAATGCCGAGGCCGCGCGCCTTTCGGGCCTGCGCGTCGACCGCATTCTGATCTCGGTCTATGTCATCGTCGGCTTCTTCGCCGGGCTGGCCGCCTTCGTTTTGTCAGCACGGCTCAACTCCTCCGAAGCCGTGGCCGGCATCGGCTACGAGCTTACGGTGATTTCGGCCGTGGTCATCGGCGGCACCTCGCTATTCGGCGGCATCGGCTCGGTCGGCGGCACGGTGGTGGGCGCAGCACTGATCGGCGTGCTGCAGAACGGGCTACAGTTCAACAATGTCTCTTCCTACACACAAAGCATCGTCATCGGCCTGATCCTGATCCTGGCCGTGGCCTTCGATCGTTGGCTGAAGTCGCGGGTGAGGCGGTGAGGGATCGGCCATGGTTCAGATCAGGGCGATGACAGAGAACGATGTAGCGTCGGTATCGCGGCTGCTGGGAGACTCCTGGCGGCGCACCTATTCGCCGATCCTGGGACCCGAGACCACGGCACGCCTCTCGGACGACAAGCATGCGCCCGAGCGGCTGGCAGCCGAACTTCTGGACGACAACAAGATGTCGTTCGTGGCCGAACGGCCGGACGGTTCGATCGCCGGCTACGCGATGGCGGCGATGGACGATCGTGGCGATGTCCTGCTCGACCGGCTGCACATCGACAAGTCAGAGTTCGGCAGCGGGCTCGCCACCGACCTGCTGCACGCGGTGCTTGTCGCGCATGCCGGCATCCCCAGCATTGCGCTGGAAGTGATCGAGGGCAACGACCAGGCGATCGCCTTCTATCGCAAGCACGGTTTCGAGGTGGTCGAACACCGCCCGGCCGCGCACGGCGTCGCCGGCCATGCCTCGCTGATCATGCGCCGGCTGCTGTCGAGGGCGTGAAGTGAATGGGAAACCGCAGTAGTCAGGGCCCTACTGCCCTAACCCCTGCGCCGCCACCGCCTGTGGACCGTCCTCGTCGTCCGGCATATCGAGGAGTTCGATCAGCCGCGCCACCTTCGTTCCCGGCAAGGGGCGGCCCTCGTTGACCAGCGCCTCGTCGGCACCGAGCCAGGCGAACGCCTCGCGCAGTTCTTGAAGGGTGGCGCCGGTCAGCGCGATGTCGGCTATGACCGCCTCGTCTACCGGCCCCAACACCGAAATGATGTCGTCGCGTGTCATGGTCACCTCCATGCTAAGTGCCGGCAGGTCGTCGAGTTGATGCCGGGATCCGGCCATCCAGTCAACGGATTGCGAGCGAAAGCCGCCGACAAAGCAGAATCTGGGTCTTCTTTTCGACTAAGCAAGGTGAACGCGCGCCTTTTGCCGTCAAGCAGCCGAATGCCGATCGATGCTGTAGAGATGCACGGGATAGCCGGGACCGATGGCGTCGCGTACCCGGCCCGTCCAGGCACGAACCGCCGGATAAGCCGCCAGCGCAAAGCCGCAATCTTCGGCACGGTGGCCGTAGGCATAGACAGCAATGTCGGCGATGGTGAGCATGTCGCCGACAAGGAACGGCGTGTCGTTCAGGCTGCGCTCCAGCGCTGCCAGCGTGCGGGCGCCGGCTTCGCGCTTGGCCGGAAGCGTCGCCTGGTTGCGCTCCAGCCTTCCGGCCAGCGTCCAGAAGCGCAGGGAGCCGATGACCGGCTCGACATGGTACTGTTCGAAGAACAGCCATTGCAGAACTTTCGCGCTGACATAGCGATCCGCCGGCAGCAAGGGCGTGCCTTCGGCGAGATAAATGAGGATCGCATTCGATTCGGCGATCGCACGGCCATCCTCGAGTTCGAGCACAGGAACGGCGCCGGCCGGGTTGAGCTTCAGGAAGGCGTCGGTGTGGCTCTCGCCCTCGAAAATCGACACCAGGCGGCTTTCATAGGGAATGTTGAGCAGGCCGAGCACGACCCTCGCCTTCCAACCGTTTTGCGACGGCAAATAATCATGAAGCGTGAGCATGGCTGTCCTTTCGCTGCGGTCGACGCCTGATTTGCACGGTGCCACGATACCAGCCACCCGAATCCTGCAATGTGTACGCGCGGAAACAGATAAACTATACGCATGTAGAGTTTTATTGACTTCGCTGTATGTGCGATTTACCCGATAAACACTTGCGTCGGATAACTGCGCGGGCAAGCAATCAGTTTGCGTGTGAGAGGAATCGCAAGCATGAGCCTTTCGCGCCGAAGCGAGATCGCCGCCGAGGCCGTGGGGCCAACGATTGTCGCCGGCGAAATCCTGGTCGAGATCATGGCGACGGAACGGGGTTTCGGCTTCCTCGAGCCGCAATCGCTTGTCGGGCCATTCCCCAGCGGCGCGCCGGCGATCTTCATCGATCAGGTCGCCCGGCTGGGAGGCGGCGCCGGCATTATCGGCTGCGTCGGCCGCGACGATTTCGGCACGCTCAACTTGGACAGGCTGGAGCGCGACGGCGTCGACGTCTCAGCCGTCGATATCAGCGACCGCTTCCCGACGGGATGCGCCTTCGTGCGCTACCGGCCCGATGGTATCAGGGACTTCGTCTACAACATCGCCGAATCCGCCGCCGGGCAGATCCACCTGACCACTGCTGCGCGCCTGCTGGCGGACAGGGCCGGCCATCTGCATATCATGGGATCGACGCTGTCGGTGGCAGGGCTGAAGGAGATCGTCAGCTACGCAGTGCAGGCGGTTCGTGCCCGCGGCGGCTCGACCTCATTCGACCCGAATGTGCGCAAGGAGCTGATCGACGGCTCCGACGGCGCACTGTTTTCCGCACTCATCGACGATGCCGACCTGCTGCTGCCGTCCGGCGACGAATTGCTCGCTACGGCGGGCGTCGATGACGAGCACCGGGCGGTGGCGGCGCTGTTTGCCAGGGGCGTCGGCGAGATCGTGCTGAAGCGCGGTGCTGACGGCTCTTCCTGGTTCGGCGCCGACGGCGCCAGGATCGACTGCGCCGGTTTTCAGGTCGAGGAAGTCGACCCCACGGGCGCCGGCGATTGTTTCGGCGCCACCTACCTGACCTGCCGCCGCCAGGGGATGGAGCCCGGCAAGGCGCTGCTTTATGCCAATGCCGCCGGCGCCCGCAACGTCACCCGGCGCGGCCCGATGGAGGGCGTCACCAGCTTCGACGGACTCGATCAATTCATCAAGGGAACAGCGAGATGATGGCCAATCCCCTTGCCGGTCTCGCGGCGGCCCGCCGGAACGGAGCACCCTACGGCATCACGTCCATCTGTTCGGCTCATCCGCTGGTGATCCAGACAGCGATACGGCGCGCCGTTGCCGACAGGGAGAAAAACCTGCTGATCGAGGCAACCTGCAATCAGGTCAACCAGTTCGGCGGCTATACCGGAATGACCCCGGCGCTGTTCGTCGCCTTCGTGCTGGAGATCGCCTGCCGCGAGGGGCTGGAAGCCTCGCGCATCATCTTCGGCGGCGATCATCTGGGACCGAACCCGTGGCGCGCCGAGCCGGCGGCGCACGCGATGGACAAGGCCGAGGCCATGGTCGGCGCCTATATCGCGGCCGGCTTCACCAAGATCCATCTCGACGCATCGATGGGCTGCGCCGGCGAGCCGGCGGCCCTGGACGACGAGACCATCGCCACCCGGGCGGCGCGGCTGGCAAAGGCGGCCGAAACGGCCGCGCACGCCGCAGGCAGCACCTTGCCGGTCTACATCATCGGCACCGAAGTCCCCGCCCCCGGCGGAGTCGACCATGCGATCAGCGAGTTGAAGCCGACCGAGGCGGCGGCGGCGCGGCGCACGATCGAGGTTCACCGGGAGATCTTTGCCCGCGAAGGCCTGACCGAGGCGTTCGGCCGCGTCATGGCCGTGGTGGTGCAGCCGGGCGTGGAATTCGGCAGCCAGAATGTCGTCGCCTACGCGCCCGAAAAATCCAAGGGCCTGACCGGCTTGCTCGATGAGCAGCCGTCGCTCGTCTACGAGGCGCATTCGACCGACTACCAGACCCGTGCGGCTTTGACCGCGCTGGTCGCAAACGGCTTTCCTATCCTCAAGGTCGGCCCCGGCCTGACCTTCGCCTTGCGCGAGGCGCTTTACGGGCTCGACCTGATCGCCTCCGAAATGGCCAGGGACTATGGCGACCGGTCGCTCGCCCGGACCATGGAAAGCGCGATGCTGGCAGCACCCGGCCATTGGCACAGCCACTATCACGGCAACGAAGCAGAGCTCTATGTGCAGCGGCATTACAGCTACAGCGACCGCATCCGCTATTATTGGAGCAACCCCACCGCTGTCGCGGCCGTCGAGCGCCTGCGCAAGGCGCTGGACGGCGTTGCCATTCCCGAAACGCTGATTCGGCAATTCCTGCCGGCGCTGCCGGCCGAACTCGGGCCGGCGGGCAATCCCGAGGCTATTCTTCTCGAAGCTGTCGATCAGGTGCTGGCCGATTATGACGCGGCCTGCCGTGGGACCTGAGTGCATTTGCGCCGGGTTGATCTTTGCCTCAGCCCAGTGTCTCTGACGTTTCCATGAAACCAGTCATGTTCTTTCTCCTGTTCGCGGCCTCTCTGCTGGCGTCGCCGGCACGCGCCGACTGGAAGCCGGTCGAAAAGGTCGAGACCTACGCCATCGCAGGGCGGACCGGCCCGGAACTCTATGCCGCGATCGGCGAAGCCGGCCCCTTGCTCGGCAAGGGTCGGGTCATTGCGCACACCAATTTCAAGCTGACCTGGACCAGGGACTACAGGCCGCAAGGCGACGCTTGCGTGCTCAAATCGGCGCGCCCGAAACTGATCATCACCTACACCTTGCCGAAGCCGGCCGAACCGTTGCCGGCTTCCGTCCAGAAGAACTGGACGGTGTTCATCGCCGGGCTCGCCGCCCACGAGAGAGTGCATGGCGCAGCCATCGCCGAGATGGTGCGCAAGATCGAGGCGGTGAGCGTCGGCCTGACCGTTACTGATGACCCCGCCTGCAGCAAGATCAGAACCGAGCTGACGAGGCAACTCGCCCAGATCTCGCTGGCTCAGCGGCAGGCGAGCCGCGACTTCGACCGGGTCGAATTCGGCCCCGGCGGAAACCTGCAGAAGCTGGTGCTGGCTTTTGTGAATGGGGGGTAGTTTGCCGGCGAACCGGTCATTGCCCCGGTGTTCCGAATGACAAGAGCACCGGCCGCATGGCCGCTTTACAGGCAGGCTTGGTAGCGCTACCGTCTGATCGTCACGCGACCTGTTGGGGGAATGGGAGACGGTCGCGAGGCGGGAGAGGAGCGGTTTCCTTCGGGGCGTCGCAAGAAGCATTCGGGAGGAGATCGATGGCGTCTGTCGCGATCGGCGATGTTTACAAATCGTTCGGGACCGTCGAGGTCCTGCATGGCGTCAGTGTGGATATCGACGACGGCGAATTCGTCACGCTGGTCGGCCCGTCGGGTTGCGGAAAATCGACCCTTCTCAGGATGATCGCCGGCCTGGAAAAGATTTCTCGGGGCGAGATCGCGATCGGGGATCGGGTCGTCAACAACGTTGCGCCGAAAGAGCGCGACGTTGCCATGGTGTTCCAGAACTAGGCGCTCTACCCGCACATGACGGTCGCCGAGAACATGGCGTTCTCGCTCATGCTCAAAGGTGTTTCGAAGGCCGATTGCGCTACCAGCATTCAGCGCGCCGCCGAAATCCTCGGGCTGGTGCCATTGCTGACGCGATATCCGCGCCAGCTTTCCGGCGGCCAGCGCCAGCGCGTCGCCATGGGCCGGGCGATCGTGCGCGATCCACAGGTTTTCCTGTTCGACGAACCGCTCTCCAATCTCGACGCCAAGCTCAGGGTGCAGATGCGCGCCGAGATCAAGGAACTGCACCAGCGGCTCAAGACGACGACAGTCTATGTCACCCACGACCAGATCGAGGCCATGACCATGGCCGACAAGATCGTCGTCATGCATGACGGCATCGTCGAACAGATCGGACCGCCGCTGGAGCTCTACGACAGGCCCAACAATCTCTTCGTCGCCAGTTTCATCGGCTCGCCCGCCATGAACCTGATCAAGGGCGAGATCGTCACCGACGGGTCTCCGTCCTTTCGCGGCGCCGGGGGAATTTCCGTGCCGCTGGCCGGCGCGCCGGCGGTTGGCAACGGTCATCCGGTGGTGCTGGGAATACGGCCCGAGCATTTGCGGCTATCGTCAGACCAAGGCATTCCAGTCACCGTCGCGGTGGTCGAGCCGACCGGGTCGGAAGTGCAGATCATCGGCCGCACCGCCGGCGGCGACGAGATCGTCGCCAATTTCCGCGAACGCCATGCCTTCACACCGGGCGAATCCATACGGCTCTCTGCCGCGCCTGGCCTGATTCATCTCTTTGACGGCAAGACCGGAACACGATTTGAAACGCGTAACGGATGGTAAGGACCGCATAGCAAGGAAGATAAACCGGAGGAGACGACCATGAAATTCACGAGACGCGATGTAATCCGCACGACCGCAGGTGCCGCGGCGGGAGCTCTGGGAAGCCGGTTCGTCGGCTCGCCGGCTTTTGCCCAGGAGGGCTTGAAATACAAGCCCGAGGAAGGCGCAAAGCTGCGGCTGCTGCGCTGGTCGCCCTTCGTCAAGGGCGATGAGGATCAATGGCTGGCCAACACCAAGCGCTTCACCGAGGCGACAGGTGTCGAGGTTCGTGTCGACAAGGAAAGCTGGGAGGACATTCGCCCCAAGGCAGCGGTCGCCGCCAATGTCGGTTCCGGCCCGGACCTCATGTTCGTCTGGTTCGACGACCCGCATCAATATCCCGACAAGCTGCACGACGTGACCGAGCTCGGCGAGTATCTGGGCTCGAAATATGGCGGCTGGCACGACGGACCAAAGCAATATGCGACGCGGGACGGCAAGTTCGTCGGCCTGCCGCTGGCCACGATCGGCAATGCCATCGTCTATCGCGAAAGCTGGGTGAAGGAGGCCGGCTTCTCCGAATTTCCGAAGGACACGGCAGGCTTCCTCGAGCTTTGCAAGGCGTTGCAGGCGAAGGGACATCCGGCCGGCTTCACGCACGGCCACGGCGTCGGCGACGGCAACAATTACGCGCACTGGCTGCTGTGGAGCCATGGCGGCCAGATGGTCGACGAGAGCGGCAAGGTGGCGATCAACAGCCCCGAGACGCTAAAGGCGATCGGATACGCGCAGGAACTCTACAAGACCTTCATTCCCGGGACCGAAAGCTGGCTCGACGTCAATAACAACCGCGCCTTCCTGGCCGGCGAACTCGGCGTCATCGCCAACGGCATTTCCGCCTACAATACGGCCAAGATCAACAAGGACAACGATCCGAAGCTGGCTGAGATCGCCAAGGACATCCGCACCACCAACCTGCCGATCGGTCCCGTCGGGAAATCGGTCGAACTGTTCCAGGTGACCACCGCCGTCATCTTCAACTACACGCCCTACCCCAATGCGGCCAAGGCCTATCTGCAGTTCATGTTCGAGGATCCGCAGATGACCGACTGGATCACCTCCTCGGCGGGCTATTGCTGCCAGACGCTGAAGGCCTTCGACAACAATCCAGTGTGGACGGCCGACCCGAACAATGCCGCCTATGCCAAGGCCTCGGCGACGCTGCGCCCCAACGGCTATGCCGGGCCGCTCGGCTATGCCTCGGCGGCGACCATGGCCGACTATGTCCTGGTCGACATGTTTGCCAAGGCGGTGACCGGCCAGGCGACGCCGCAGGAGGCGATGGAGGAGGCGGAGAAGCGCGCCAACCGCTACTACCGCGTTTGATCACGGCACCGCCGGGCAGCGTCTAGTGCGCTGCCCGGCCCGTCGCACAATCCCATGGCGGCCATTGACGCCGTGACCTGATTCCCCGATGAGGAGCCCTCCATGGCCGTGCCGTCCGTTGCCGCCCAGCCGCGTCCGTCGATGCTTTCGCGGATCTCCGAAAGCCGCAACGCGCTGGGCTTCGGCTTCATGCTGCCGGCGGCGGCGCTGCTGCTGGTCTTCCTGACCTATCCGCTCGGGCTGGGCGTCTGGCTCGGCTTCACCGATGCCCGTATCGGCCGCCCCGGCATCTTCATTGGCACCGAGAACTATCAGTATCTGTGGAGTGACGCCGTCTTCTGGCTGTCCGTCTTCAACACCTTGCTCTACACGGTCAGCGCCTCGATCCTGAAGTTCGTGCTCGGCCTGTGGCTGGCGCTCATTCTCAATGAAAACCTGCCGTTCAAATCGTTCTTCCGCGCGATAGTCCTGCTGCCTTGGGTGGTGCCCACCGTACTGTCAGCCATCGCCTTCTGGTGGATCTACGATTCGCAGTTCTCCATCCTGTCCTGGGCGCTGCAGCAAATGGGCCTGATCGACCACCGCATCAATTTCCTCGGCGATCCGGAGAATGCGCGCGCTTCGGTTATCGCCGCCAACGTCTGGCGCGGCATTCCTTTCGTCGCCATCACGCTGCTCGCCGGCCTGCAGACCATTCCGCAGTCGCTCTACGAGGCGGCCACGCTCGACGGCGCCAGTCGCTGGCAGTTGTTTCGTTATGTGACTCTGCCGCTGCTGACGCCGATCATCGCCATCACCATGACCTTCTCGGTGCTGTTCACTTTCACCGATTTCCAGCTGATCTACGTGCTGACCCGGGGCGGACCGGTGAATGCCACGCATCTGATGGCGACATTGTCTTTCCAGCGCGGCATTTCCGGCGGCCAGCTTGGCGAGGGCGCGGCCATCGCGGTGGCCATGATCCCGTTCCTGCTGGCGGCGATCCTGTTCAGCTATTTCGGCCTGCAACGCCGCAAATGGCAACAAGGCGGCGGAGACTGACATGGTCAAGACGGCCGCGACAAGGAAGGCGAAACGTGGGGATATCGACGAAGGCGGCATGGGCTACCTGCAGAGCCTGCCGCGCCGCGTGGTGACGGTCTATCTGCCGCTGCTGGTGTTCGTCTTCGTGCTTTTGTTTCCGTTTTACTGGATGACGATCACGGCGGTTAAACCCAATCTCGAAATGACCGACTATGCGCAGTTCAATCCGTTCTGGGTGGTGCATCCGACATTGGAGCACATCCGCTATCTCCTGTTCGAGACCTCCTATCCGGGCTGGCTGCTCAACACGATCATCATCTCGACCGCCGCTACGTTCCTGTCGCTGCTGGCGTCGGTGTTCGCCGCCTATGCGATCGAGCGGTTGCGCTTTTCCGGGGCGCGGCAGGTCGGCCTCGGCATCTTCCTCGCCTATCTGGTGCCGCCCTCGATCCTGTTCATTCCGCTGTCGGTGATGGTGTTCAACCTCGGGCTCTACGACACGCCCTTCGCGCTCATCCTTACCTATCCGACCTTCCTGGTGCCGTTCTGCACGTGGCTGTTGATGGGCTACTTCCGCTCCATCCCGTTCGAACTGGAAGAATGCGCGCTGATAGACGGAGCGAGCCGGTGGCAGATCCTCACCAAGATCGTGCTGCCGCTGTCGGTGCCGGGCCTGATCTCCGCCGGCATATTCGCCTTCACCCTGTCATGGAACGAGTTCATCTATGCGCTGACATTCATCCAGTCCTCGGAAAACAAGACCGTGCCGGTGGGTGTGCTGACCGAGTTGGTGCGCTCCGACGTCTACGAATGGGGGGCGCTGATGGCGGGAGCGCTGATCGGCTCGCTGCCGGTGGTGGTGCTCTATTCGTTCTTCGTCGAGCACTATGTCTCGTCGATGACCGGCGCGGTGAAGGAGTGACGCGCCGGCTCACGCAAGGCGACCGGCGCGGTCAGATCGCGCCGATGATGCCGCCGTCGACGCGGATGTTCTGGCCGGTGATGTAGCCCGCACCTTCGGAAGCGAGGAAGGCGATGGTCGCGGCGATCTCCTCCGACGTGCCGTAGCGCTGCATCGGCACGCTGTCGCGGCGCTCCTCGGTGGCCGGCAGGCTGTCGATCCAGCCGGGCAGCACATTGTTCATGCGCACATTGTCGGCGGCGTAGGTGTTGGCGAAGATCTTGGTGTAGGCGGCAAGCCCGGCGCGGAACACGGCGGATGTCGGGAACATCGGGCTCGGCTCGACCACCCAGGCGGTCGAGATGTTGATGATGGCGCCGGCCCTCTGCTTGACCATCTGCGGCGCCACGATGCGCACCGGCCGGATGACGTTCATCAGATAGACGTCGAGACCGGTGTGCCACTGCTCGTCGGTGATTTCGAGGATCGGCGCGCGTGGCCCGTGGCCGCCGCTGTTGACCAGCACGTCGATGCGGCCGTAGCGCTCGAGCGTGAGGTCGGCGAGCCGCTGCAGATCGTCATTCGACTGGTTGGAGCCGGTGACGCCGAGGCCACCAAGCTCTTTCGCCAAGGCCTCGCCCTTACCTGAGGACGACAGGATCGCGACCTTGAACCCGTCCGCCGCCAGCCGCTTGGCCGCCGCCGCACCCATGCCGCTGCCACCGGCGACGACCACTGCCACTTTTTCTACATTCATCTTGATTTTCCTTCGCACGGGTTGGCGGGACTCTGAAGCCCATGTTTCCGACCTTCGAGCAATGCTATAAACGGTGTTGCCATCTGGTTCGAACCAGAAAGCCTGAAATCAAGCTGTAGAAAAACTCCTGCATGCCTGAAGCCTTCCTGAGCCTGCCACCATTGAATGCGCTGCGTGCCTTCGAAGCCGCCGCGCGTCATCTCAACTTCCGCATCGCCGCCGAAGAGCTGAACGTGACGCAAGGGGCGGTGGCGCAGCATATACGCGGGCTGGAGGCCGATCTCGGCACAAAACTCTTCGACCGGCTGCCGCGCGGCCTGGCGCTGACCGATGAGGGCCGCGCCTATATGCCCAACATCCGCCGCGCCTTCGAGCTGATCTCGGAGGCCACCTTGCTGCTGCGGCCCGAACCGGCGCGGCTGACGATCAGCGTCACGCCGAGCTTTGCCACCAAATGGCTGATCCCCAAACTGCCGGAGTTCGTCGCCCACAACCCGCTGGTCGATTTGCGAATCCTGGCCAGCGAAAGCCTGTCGAGTTTTCAGGCCGACGGCGTCGACATTGCGGTCAGGCAAGGCCGCCTGCCCTTCGGCGCCGGCCTGATGGTGGATCTTTTGTTTCCACAGCAGATCGTCGCCATCTGCAGCCCTGCCCTGCTGCCGACCGGCGCGAACGAGATCGCGCCGACCGACATCCAGCACCACGTCCTGCTGCACGACGCGCACAATCTATGGCCGGAATTCATGGAAAAGGCGCTCGGCCTGAGGATGGCCGCCGAGGCCAAACGCATGCGCTTCAACCAGACAGGCCTCGCGATCGACGCCGCCATTGCCGGCCAGGGCATCGCGCTGGCCAGCCGGTTTCTCGTATCCGCCGACATTGCCGCCGGCCGGCTGGTGCAGCCGATCAACGCGGAGATGCGTGGGACGCACGATTTCTATGTCGTGATGCCGCGCAAGCAACGGCACCCAGAACCGACGCAAGCCGTGCGGCGATGGCTGCTGGATGAGGGCGATGCGGCGCGGCTGTGATGGATAGCCGATCTCCCCTTTTACCGCCGCCGCGCAATGTCGGCCGCCACCGCCTTCGCCTCCCTGCCGATTTCTCGTAGCAGACCGGTGACCGGATTGTAGAAGCCGACGAGGTAGAGGCCGAGTTGAGAGGCGCGGGCGTTGACGCCACTGCGCTCCGGCTGCAATTCCACGGGCAGAAACTTTTCGTAGCCCGGGCGATAGCCGGTGGCGAGGATGACGGCGTCGAAATTTTCCTGCCTGCCGTCGGTGAACGCAGCGCCGCGCTCGGTGAAGCCCGCTATGTCGGGTGCGATCTTGATGGCGCCTTTGGTGATGGCGTCGACCGTGCCGACGTCGATGACCGGGATGCGGCCGACTTCGTCGATCTGCTGCAGGATGCCCTGCTTCGGCCTGACGATGCCGTATTTCTCGAGCTTGCCCAGCGCGAAATCGAGGATGATCGGGAACATCCAGTCGTTCAGCGCCTGCGGCATCGGCCGGCTGGCGATGCCGACCATCTGGATCGGCACGCCGAACAGCTGGCGCGGCACGATGTGGACGCCCTTGCGCACCGAAATGGTCGGACGCGCGCCACTTTCCGCCAAGTCGAGCGCGATCTCGGCGCCGGTGTTGCCCATGCCGACGATCAGCACCGAGCGGCCGGCAAAGGGCGCCGCTTGCGTATAGTCGGCGCTGTGCAGCACCTCGCCCTTGAAAGCCTCGATAGCAGGGAGCCGGGGGACGATCGGCTCGGCATTGTTACCGCTGGCGATGACGACATGGCGCGCCTTGAGGTTGTCCGATTCTGTCTCGACCAGAAAACCGCCGTCCCCGAGGCGAATGGCTTTCACCGTCACGCCGAAGCGCGGGCGCAGGTCGAATTTTTCCGCATAGTCGTCGAGGTAACGGACCACCAGTTCGCGCGGCACGTAGCGCGGATAGTCCCTGGGAAATGGCAGGAACGGCAGCGACGAGAACGACTTCACCGTATGCAGATGCAGCCGCCGATAGTGCCGCCGCCAGGCGGGCGCGATCTCCTGCGATTTTTCGAGCAGGATGAAATCCACTCCTGCCCGCTTCAGGCAGGCACCGACCGCAAGGCCGGCGGGCCCGGCGCCGACAATAACGACAGTGGTGTCCAAGCGATTCTCCTCCCGCTAGCTCCTTAGGCTACGCGTAGAAGCGCAGGCGGGACAAGGCGCGCCTCACCTTCTCCCCTTGTTGGAGAAGGTGGACGGCGCGCTAGCGCCGAGACGCCTTCGCATCGCGGCGCGCACGCTACGCATCCTGTCCGGTCTCGGCTCACCCCGGTGACGAATGTCTATCCCGGCAATCGCCCCATGCTGTCGGACGGGCTGCCTGTCGCCGGCCGCACCGCGGTCGAAGAGCTCTACGTGCATGGCGGCATAGGCCCAATCGGCATGCATGCCGCCCCCGCCACCGCGCGCTGGCTGGAGGAGGCCGTGGTTCGGGCGATGGCAATCCGAAGCAGACATGGCTCCGGCCACAGCGATTTGCGGGATGGGAAGGGTGAGGCTGCGCGATGTCGTGTCGATCTAGCCCGCCACCAGCGCGAAGGGAGGCGTTCCTCCCTAGCCGACATGCTCGGCGCGCAGCTTCTTCTTTATCTGCTCGAGCGCTGCCTCGCCGCCGGCCGCCAGTTCGTCGGCGATCCTGGCCAGCTTGTCGTCGGCGTTGCGGTATTTGCTGCCCCAGGCGCCGAGCGTCGCCAGCACCGGCAACAGGTCGATGCCGGCCTCGGTCAGCCTGTAGATCGCCTTGAGCTTGTGCGTGGGGTCGTCGCTTCTGGTGACGATGCCCTCATCCTGCAAGTTCTGCAGCCGCTCGGCCAGCGTGCGCGACGAGATGCCTTCGCCTGATAGCAGGAACTCCCTGAAGTGCCTTTTTCCCGCGAAAATCATGTCGCGGATGATCAGCAGCGTCCAGCGGTCACCCAGCAGTTCGAGCGACAGGCTGATGGGGCAGCCGGATCTTTCCCTGGTCGACATTTCAATGCTTCCATTCTAAATCACTTTACTATTGACATCATTTTTCTCTCGTGTCAATGGTTCCGAAAGTAAAGCAATAACCAACGCCGCCTGACCTGGCGCTGGTGACACCAGAGCTCAATCAGGAGAACGACGATGAGAAAACTGATCCTGCAGATGCAGATGTCGGTCGACGGTTTTGTCGGCGCGGCCGGCGATGAGCACTGGCAGCTCTGGGAATGGGGCGCCAACTGCCCGTGGGACGACGACTTGAAGCAGGATTTCAACGCGGTGTTCGCCGGCATCGATACCATTCTGCTCAGCCGCAAGATGGCCGAAGAAGGCTATCTAACCCATTGGGGCAATGCGGCAAAAAACTATCAGCGCGATCCCTTCTACGCCTTTGCGCAGCGCATCGTCGAGGCGCGCAAGGTGGTGCTGAGCGACAAGCTCGCGGCATCGCGGTGGGAGCGCACGACGCTTGCCAGCGGCGACCTGCCGCGCGAGGTCAAGGCCCTGAAAGCTGAAGGTGAAGGCGACATGGCGGTATTCGGCGGCGCCGGCTTTGCCTCGGCGCTGATTGCAGCGGGGTTGGTCGATGAGTTCCAGCTGTTCATCAATCCGGCCGCGCTGGGCGACGGCGAGCGGATTTTCGACCGTGGCGGCTTCCGGAAATTGCGCCTGCTCGGCTCTAAAGCCTATGCCTGCGGAATGGTGGTGAACCGCTACGCGCCGGCAATGTGAAGCAGTTCAGCGATTGAATCCGTGGACCGCTTCAACTCTTTGTTTTTACGAGAACTCCGGACGGATCACCGCAACCCGCTCCTCGTGAACCTGCGCTAGAAATTGATCTCGACCGAAGCGGCACTTCGCTTTGCCGGCCCGTGAAACACCGCCTCGATGTTGTTGCCGTCGGGGTCGAGCAGGAAGGCGGCGTAGTAGCCGGGGTGGTAGGGCCGCTCACCCGGCGCGCCATTGTCGGCGCCGCCGGCATCGAGGCCGGCCTTGTAGAAGGCATCGACCATGGCCTTGTCCCTGGCCTGGAGGGCCAGATGATGGCGCCCGGTCAGCTGTCCCTTCGCCGCCCGGCTGTCGAGGCTTGAGATGAACAGCTCGTCGGCCCAGAAATAGTCCTCGGCCTCGCCGCCGATCGGAATGCCGAGCACCTTGAAGACGGCTTCATAGAAGCGCCGGCTCGCCTTGAGGTCCCTGACCACCAGCTGGACGTGGTCGATGAGGCGGCCGCGATGCAGTTCCATGAGCGATATCTCCCGTCGCGAGACCACAAAGCTAGTGCCGCGGAGCGGCTCGTCAATTCGGCAGTCTATCTTGTCGGCGCGCTTGGCAGCCTTACACCCCTGCTTTTGTCATATCCGGATGGACTTCCACGCAGACCGGATAAAAAATGCAACCGGATTGTCGGATTCGAAATCCCGCCAACGTCCTTCGGACGCAAGCGGCGCAACGGAGCTGGAGCGAGTGGCGCCGCATCGAAACCGATCTCGGGAGAAGAGCATGAACAGTTCCTACCGTTGGGTGATCGTCGCGTGCGGCGCGCTGATGACCTGTGTGGCGCTCGGCGCGATGTTTTCGCTGGCGATCTTTCTCGAGCCGATGGCGCTCGACACCAACTGGTCGCGAACCGGCATTTCCAGCGCCATGACGCTGAATTTCTTGGTGATGGGTGCAGGCGGTTTCGCCTGGGGCGCCATCTATGACCGTGTCGGCGCCCGCCCGGTGGTTTTTGCCGGCGCGGTGCTGCTCGGCCTGTCGCTGGTGGTGGCGAGCCGAGCCCAATCGCTGCTGGTCTTCCAGCTGAGCTATGGCGTCATCGTCGGGCTGGCGGCCAGCGCCTTCTTCGCGCCGATGATCGCGCTGACCACCGCCTGGTTCGAGACCCATCGCAGCCTGGCCGTGTCGCTGGTCTCGGCCGGCATGGGCGTGGCGCCGATGACCATTTCGCCCTTCGCGCGCTGGCTGATCACGGCCTATGACTGGCGTACCGCCATGTTCGACATCGGGATCATGGCCTGGGTGCTGTTGCTGCCGGCCGTCTTCCTGGTGCGCCAGCCGTCGGCGGCGGTCGCGGCAGCGGATGGCAGCGCGCCCGCGCCTGCCGCGGCCCCCGGCATGTCAGTCGGCCAGGCGCTGCGCTCGCCGCAATTCCTGGTGCTGGGCATGACCTTCTTCGCCTGTTGCGCGGCGCATTCGGGGCCGATCTTCCACATGGTGAGCTATGCCATGTCGTGCGGCGTGGCGCCGATGGCAGCCGTGTCGATCTACAGCGTCGAGGGCCTTGCCGGCCTTGGCGGGCGCGTGCTCTACGGCGTGCTCGGCGACAGGTTGGGCGCCAAGCCGGTGCTGATCGTGGGCCTCGCCATCCAGGCGGTGGTGATCGCCGCCTATCTCGCCGTCGGCAATCTCGAGCAGTTCTATCTCCTGGCGATCATCTTCGGCGCCACATATGGCGGCGTCATGCCGCTCTATGCGGTTCTGGCGCGCGACTATTTCGGGCCACGCATCATCGGCACGATACTTGGCGCCGCGACCCTGTTGTCCAGCCTCGGCATGTCGTTCGGCCCGCTCGCCGGCGGCATGATCTTCGACGCCTATGCCAGCTATTCCTGGCTGTTCATCGGCTCGGCGCTGATCGGCCTCGGTGCTGCCGGCATCGCCATCGCCTTCCCGCCGCAGCCCGGCCGAGAGAGGCTGCAGGCGACGTGAGCGAAATTTCCCTCGAGGGGAAATACTCATCACCCTGTCCCCGTTCCCGAGCGCAGCTCTTCCCTGCCCTCGTCGTCGCGGCTGAGCCTGGCGTCCGAGATCAGCACCACCGGGCATTGGCAGCGCTGCAGCACGCCGGTGGTCGTCTCGCCGAAGAAGAGTTCCTCGCCAGGGCGCCGCGCCACGCCCATGACGATCAGCGCCGCCCCCCTGCCGGCCTGGCGGGCAATGGCATCGGCGGCGGCAGCCCGGCTGCGGATGGCCGTCTCGATCTCGACGCCATAGCGGTCGGCTAGTGCGACGGTATCCTTCAGCACCGCCTCCCTGCGGCGATGCGAGACAGTGTCGCGCGGTTCGTCGCGGCCGACGCGCGCGACATAAAGTATCTTGACCCGCGCACCCGTGACCGCTGCAATCGCCAGTGCCATTTCGGCACCCCGGCGGGCGATCGCGGTGCCGTTGACCGGAACCAGAATCTTCCCGCCTTCAGGCATCTGGCGGCCGGCGCCGGTCGCCTTCAGCACCAGGCATAGCGGGCCCTCGAAGGCGCCGGCGATCTCGTTGATGCGGCGGGCAAACCCACCTTTCGACGTGACCGCGCGGCCGAGCCCGATCAGCAGCAGCCCATAGCCTTTGCGCGCCTCCTTGGCAACCGTTTCGGCCGAAAGCTCGGCCTCGTGGCGCCGCGTGACAGGCGCCGCGCGGGCCAGCTCCTCGTCCGAACTCCTGGCGGCCTCGCGGCTGTCCTCGGCACCCTTTTCGATCGGCTCGAGCTTCGCATCCGTGCCGGGCTCGGCCTCCTCCCCCTCGCCTCGGGCATGCAGCACCGTCGTCGGCCTGCCGGCGCCCACGACTCCGGCGAGGTAAGCAGCAAAGCGGCCGACAACGCCCTCATCGGTCACCACCAGCAGTCGTTCCAGATTGGCGATGAAGCCGCGTTGGTCGATCTCCTCGCGCTCCAGACGCTTCTTCTCGTTCTCGCCCATCGGCAAGCGGCCGAGTGCCCAACGCAAGGTCGGCGGCATGGCGAGCGTGGTGATGACGGCCATGGTCACGATCATGGTGAAAAGATTGTGCGACAGAACGCCGATCGACAGGCCAATCGAGGCGACGATGACTTCGGTCGAGCCGCGCGCGTTCATGCCGCAACCGACGGCGATGCCTTCCTTGCGGCTCATGCCGGCAAGCTCGGCGCCGATGAAGGCGCCGGCGAATTTGCCGAAGCTGGCGATCAGCACCAAAGCGGCCGTGAGTAGCGCAAGCTCGTGGTCGACAAGCACGGTGAGATCCGCCGAAAGGCCGGCGACGCCGAAGAAAACCGGCATGAACAGCGCCATGATGACGCCGCGCAATTGCCCTTCGATATGACGCGACAGGATCGGCGATTCCCCAACCAGTATGCCGGCGACGAAGGCGCCGAGCACGGTGTGGACGCCGATCAGATCGGTGATCAGCGCCATTGCGCCCATGATGGCGAGAATGACGGTGACGACGGCGTATTCGCTGCGGAACGTATCGTTGGTCCAGCGGATGGCGTCGAAGACGATGCGGCGGCCAATCGTGAAGGAAAACCCCATGAAGGCGGCGACGCCGACAATGGTGAAGGCAAGGCTGCCGAGCTCGATGCGCCCCTTGGTGGCGATGCCGATGGTGATGGCGATGATCACCCAGCCGATCGTGTCCTCGATGATGGCCGACGAGACGATGATCTGACCGAGATCGCGGCGCATGAAGTTCATCTCGCGCACCACCATGGCGACGATCTTGACCGAGGAGATCGACAGCGCCGTGCCGAGGAAGAGGCCGGCGACAATGCGCTCGGTTCCGTCGGCCAGCAGCGAGGCCGGCATGAACTGTGCGGCGGTGAAGCCGAGCGCGAAAGGCACGGCGACGCCCGCGGCGGAGATGGAAAAGCACGCACGGCCGACCCTGCGCACCAGCCGCAGATCCGTCTCCATCCCGGTGAGCAACAGAAGCATCAAAACGCCGAGCTGGGCGATGGCGCTGATCATGCTCTTTTGGGTGGCGTCGCCTGAAAAGATCACGCGTTCTGCTTCCGGCAATAGCCAGCCGAGCAGCGATGGCCCGAGCAGGATGCCGCCGATGAGCTGACCCATCACCGCCGGCTGGCCGAGACGCTCCAGCAACTCGCCGATGCCGCGGCCGACGAGAAGCAGAAGGAGGATTTCGAGAACGAAAATGCCCTCGCTGGACATGCCGGTCTTTTCGGCTGCCAACGATGCGGCCGGCATGAATGCGAAAGCTGCCGCGGCAAGCGCGACCGACCGGCGCCGGTTGATCACGAAGGACATGCACCCCCTCATTGTGCCCGGTATTAACGTTTTGAGGGCGAGATCGGTTGCACGCCACGCTCCCTTAGCGCGCCGCAGGTCCCTCCTTACCTGAATCGCATAACGGGCCTATCTGACTGCGGATAAACCGCCGAGACCCGGGCCGGCGACGGAACATTTTCAACCGATTGCGCGTTGCGCAGATGGGGATGACCGGCGTCGTTTCGGCCGGCCATGGCGTTGGGAGGCGCGTGGCAAGGGATGTCCCAGGTCAAGACCGTGAAAACCGACGAAGCGGCTGCAGCGCCGCGGGCCTCTGATGCGTTCGCGCTGAAGCTCACCTCATCGGAATTCGTGGCCACCATGTCGCATTTCCACCGCGCCGAAATCGCCCGCATGGCCGGCTGGCGCGACCGGCTGGACCGTACCAGCAACTGGGCGATTACTGTCGTCGCCGCCATGCTCTCAGTCTCACTCTCGACGCCCAGCGCCCATCACGGGGTGCTGCTCTTTGCCATGCTGCTGACCACGCTGCTGCTATGGATCGAGGCGCGGCGCTATCGTTTCTTCGATGTCTACCGGGCCAGGGTGCGCCAGTTCGAGCGCTATTATTTCGCGCAGATCTTCTCGCCGCAGCCCGACTACGCCTCCAACTGGCTGGCCATCGTCGGCGAAGGCCTGCGTTCGCCGCGCTTCCTGATCTCGCAACGCGCGGCGTTGGTGCGCCGGCTGCGCCGCAACTACATTTTCATGTACACGATCCTGATGCTGGCGTGGGTGCTGAAGATCACGACGCCCAGTCTGCAGCGCGAAGGGTCGCCGATAGGCTTGGGCGCGTCGTTTCTCGACGCCGCGCGCGTGGCGCAGCTCGGCCCGGTTCCAGGCATCTATGTCGTGTGCATGGTCGGGCTGTTCTATGTCGGCCTACTCGCAGCCGCTTTCCTCATCTCAAGCGCCGAGGGCGAGCTTTCGCATGGCACCGTGCATGTCTGAGAGCGGCCTCGAAAAGCGCAATCTGCCGCGGTGATCTTCAACAAACATTGTCGACCATCAGAGCGGTCGCTTCCGACCGGCTTGCGGCTTCCTCAACTGGAAGCCGTGCGCGATGGCGCTTGTAGGCGGTGAGCGCGATGACCAGCACGCAGCATACGGCGTTCAGCCAGTTGATCGCCGCCAGAGCGGGATCGTTCAGATTGATGTGGGCGTAGAGTCCCGTCGTGGCGTTGGCGCCTGTCCACAACAGCCAGGTCGCGTAGGAAATCGCCGACGCCCCGTGCCTGTCCCGGGCCACCCGCACGATCTGCGGCAGGTAGGACACCACGCGCAAGCCATTGAAAATAGTGAAGAGACAAAAAGACAGATCAGCAAGTGTCATCCGAAACCCCTGTCATGGCCGGACGTCCCATAGCGTTCCTTGCAGTGGCGGCATGTGAGCCCGTTCACATGCCGGCTTCGATTTTCCTGTTGCGGCCCGGCATCCGGATTCTTTCGCCATGGGGGCGTTCGCCGTGAGCCAGCCCGACGAGGTCGACATGAACCAGATCTTGTTTCGGCCGACGGCGCGGGAGTACTAAACAGATCTCGTGCAAAGTTCGGGTTGACCGCTGCCAAGAGCGCGGCGACTATCCCTGCAACGTGCAGGAGGACATGAGAATGGACGAACCCGATCGCTGGCGGCACATGGCGAGCGCGCCCAAGGACGGCAGCCGCATCCTGGTCACGGTCAGGCCATCGGAACAGGGGCCGGCCGAGGTCGACCTCGCTTACTGGTCGCGCGCAGACCAGTTCGGCACGGAGGGCTGGCGCTCTTCCGATTCGTCGCCAGGACGGGTGATCGAATACCCCGAACCGGAGTTGAAATGCTGGATGCCGCTGCCGACGGCCAATCTGAGCCGTGCTTCAATGCCAAGTCCGTGGCAAGGCGAAGACGTCCCGCTGCTCGACGGCTCCGGGATATGATCTCGGCGGGATGACCGCAGGAAATACGCTGCCGGCCCAATACTTGACGGCCTTACTTCGGCCGACGCACCGATCGCACCATGCCGCCGGGGCCGCTGCCGCAGAAGAAGCGGTCTCCGCCGTCGGATTCGAGCCCCGACACGCCCTGCCCCGCCGGCATGTCGAGCCGTTGCAGCACCTTTCCGGTCTGTGGGTCGACGCGCCGGACATCACTCTGGTCGCCTTCCCAGGTGCCGTGCCAGAGCTCGCCATCGACCCAGGTCACTCCGGTGACGAAGCGGTTTGAGTCGATGGTCCGCAGGATTTTCCCGGTCTCGGGATCGATCTGGTGGATCTTGCGCTCCCGGTTCTGCCCCACCCAGAGCGTGCCCTCGGCCCAGGTCATGCCGGAATCGCGGCCGTCGCCGGGCGCCGGGATGGTGGAGAGCACCTTGCCGGTATCCGGGTCGATCTTCTGGATGCGGTCCCCGGCGAGCTGAAACAGATGTCGGCCGTCATAGGCGGTGCCGGCATGGGCGGCGACATCGATCGAGCGCAGCGTCTCACCGCTTGCCGGATCGAAGGCGGTCAGCCGCTCGCCCGTCGCAAACCAGACATTCTGTCCGTCGAAGCTCACGCCGTGCACGGTGTCGACATCAGGAAAGGGCCCGTATTCGCGCAGGATTTCCGCTGCTGAATGTTTCATGTCCTGGTCCTCGATCATGGTCACCTTTCCTAGCCGTTCGGCAGCGGCGACGGGAGTAACAAGGTGGTCGTGAAACCAGCGACCGGTGGCGTCATCCAGCGCCGCGCCCGGCCGTGGCCGAAGGACTGCACTTTGCCGGTCTCGGCCAACTGCTCGAGCGCCCGCTGTACGCTGCGCTGTCCGGCGCCCAGCGCCAGCGCCAACGCCGAGCTGGCCCAGGATTCACCATCAGCCAGGAAGGCCAGCACCGCGGCGTGCCGCTCCTCGATCGGCCGCGCCAGCACCGCCACGGAGCCTGCTTCGCGCGGCTTTAGCGCAAAGCCCTGGCTGGTCGCGCCGATGCCGGCCAGCGGGCGCAATTCGGCGCGCAGGCGGCCGATCTCGACCCGCAGCCTGGCGCGATGCGATTCATCGGCATGCCGGCCGCCAAAGGCGCGGGCAATCAGCGTCGCCCTCGGCACATCCGCCGGCCAGGCTTCGGCAAGCGCGCGCGCCAGCGCAAACAGCACCGGGCGCGTTGCCAGGGATATCGTTGTTTCCTGCTCGTGCACGATATAGCGGAACGTATCGACGACCAAGGCCGGCGACGCCTGCAGTGCCTCGACCTCCTTGAGCAGCAGCGGGCGCTCCTCGCCGCCTGCGATCAGCCGCGCCGCCGGCGTCTCCAGTGCCAGGAAGGCGCTGTCGACCTCCGCCATGAGACCCGGAATGCCGGCCCGGCGGGCGGCATAGCGCGCCCACTCAAGGGCTGCGCGCGCGGCCTTCGTCTTCAGGCGCCGCATGGCGATGCCGGCAACCGCGAGTTCATGCGCAGCGCGTGAGGCCGGCGGAAGCGGCGACGGATCGAGCCCAACCAGCACGTCTTCAGCCTCGTCGAGGCGGCCGATCAGAAGCAGGCGGCGCACCTTGAGATGCCCGGCATGCGCCGCGTTCAGCCGGTCGCCATGCTTTTCCAATGTCGACCGCGCCGCGTCGAGCGCCTTGGATGGCCAGCCGAGATCACGCGAAACAAGCGCGATCTCGGCTTCGGCGACAACGCATCTGGCGCGCGCCACCGCCTCCTTTGGACCGAAGGCACGGCCGGCCCTACGCAACAGTACTTTGGCGCGATCGAAATCGCCGAGCTGCGCCATGGCAATGCCGCGCAACGCCAGCGCCGGGGCATCCTCGCGCAAGGCGACGCGGTCGAGTGCCGCCAGCGGATTGCCCGCCGCCAGCGCCAGCCCTGCCGCGGTGATCAGCGAGTCCATGCAAATCCCGTCACATTTGTAACTCCCACCGCTCCCCTTACCGGCCCTAACTTAAGTCACCACCGCCAAGCAGCAAGCCGCGGACGGCGACCTAGCCATCTGGACTGGTTGAAGACGCCCAGGCCTGCGTTGACGGCAATATTCGCATTCGCTAGCCTGAGCATCTCAGACAGTCGTATTAAGCTTCTCAATAGGGAAAATCCGACCATGCCTGCTTCCGAGGACTTCGAGCCCACCGTGCGGCCTCGCCACCCCTGCTGCGGTGGCCCGCCTGCAAATGCCGTCACATTTGTAACTCCGCCCTCGCCGCCTCGCGGCCCTAGCCTGCCTCACGATCAACAGTCAACGACAAGCCACAACGGCTCAACAACTGGCAAAGGAAACAAGCAATGACCAAGCACGTGGCAATGAAGACCCCACCGGTCGTTTCAAGGCAGGAATGGGAAGCCGAGCGCGAAAAGATGCTGGTGAAGGAAAAGGCAACGATGCGCGCCAGGGACGCGCTGTCGGCCGAGCGCCGGCGCATGCCATGGATGGAAGTAGACAAGGCCTATGTGTTTGAAGGTCCCAACGGCAAAGCGAGCCTGCTCGATTTGTTCGAGGGCCGGCGGCAGTTGATCGTCTACCGCGCCTTCTACGAACCCGGCGTCCACGGCTGGCCCGAACATGCCTGCCGCGGCTGTTCGCTCGGCGCCGACCAGGTCGGCCATCTCGCCCATCTGAACGCCCGCAACACCACCCTTGCCTATGCCTCGCGCGCGCCGCAGGCCGACATTGTCAACTTGAAGCGGCGGATGGGTTGGGAGATGCCCTGGTACACAATCACCGACAGTTTCGACAAGGATTTCGGCGTCGACGAATGGCACGGCCACAACGTGTTCATCCAGGACGGCAAGAAAGTGTATCGCACCTACTTCATCAACAACCGCGGCGACGAGCAGATGGGCACGGTCTGGAGCTACCTCGACGCAACGCCGCTCGGCCGCCAGGAAATCTGGGAGGATTCGCCCGAAGGCTATCCGCAGACCGAGCTCTACAGCTGGTGGAACTGGCACGACAATTACGACGCCGCACCCGACAAGACGTGGGAGGAAGTGTCGGCGGCCGGCGAAGCCGCGTTCCGCAACAAGGACGGCAAGTAAGGACCTGGAGCGGCGCCCATCCAGCTTGGTTTCCTGTCCCTCACGGGACAGGAAACCCGGGCATTGATCATCAAGGGATTATGACCATGAGCGATATCGGCACAGGCACCGGCAGTGAGGTCCCTCAACGCTCCGATGCAGTTTCTCTCCGCACCGCCGAGTGGCTATGCCTCGCCGCGGCCCCTGTTTTCGCCGTGATGGCGCTGCTCACCTGCATTCACGCTGGCGACGGCGTCATGTCGTGCCTGGGGGCCGATGCCTCCCCGCTCACCGGCATGCCGGTGATGTATCTCTTGATGAGCGCCGTCCATCTGGCGCCCTGGCTGCGCGTGATTTCCGGCCGGCCGGTCCGGCGATAGGCTGGACCGCCGCCGCCATTCTACCGCTCTTTACGTCGGAGAGAGACAATGAAGCTGGTCAGGCTGAGAGCGCCGGGCGGGTTGGACAAGCTCGACCTGGTCGAGGAGGATCAGCCCCGGCCTGGGCCGGGCGAAATGCTGGTCAGGATTCGCGCCTGCGCGCTGAACATGCGCGACGATTTCGCCGTACAAGGCAAGGTGCCGCTCGCCGACGGCCGCGTGCCGCTGTCGGATGGCGCCGGCGAGGTGATCGCCATCGGCGACGGCGTCGACACGTTCAAGCCGGGCGACAGCGTCGTCAGTGTTTTCTACCCCTGGTGGCTGGCCGGCGACATGAGATCCGATACAAGCCGCGACATTCCCGGAGACAGTTTCGACGGCTTCGCCAGCGAGTATGTGTGCATGCCGGCGCAGGCCTTCACCAGGGCGCCGGCGGGCTATACGCATCTCGAGGCGGCAACGCTGACCTGCACGGGCGTCACGGCCTGGCGCGGCCTGGTGACATGCGGCAAGGTAAAGCCCGGCGACACCGTGCTGATCCTTGGCACCGGCAGCGTGTCATTGTTTGCGCTGCAATTTGCCAAGGCCGCCGGCGCAAGGGTCATCGCCACGTCGTCCGATGAAGAGAAGCTGGAGAAGCTCAGACGGCTCGGGGCCGAGAGCGTCATCAACTACAAGGCGGTGCCGCAGTGGGGCGGCAGGGCCAGGGAACTGACGGACGGACGCGGCGTCGATCATGTGATCGAGGTCGGCGGACCGGCGACGCTGGCGCAGTCGATAACGGCCTGCCGGACAGGCGGGCATATCGCACTCATCGGCGTCCTGACCGGCTTTGCTGCAGAAGTTTCGATCCCGGCGCTGTTTTCGAACCAGATCCGCATCAGCGGAATTTCCATCGGCAGCAAAGCCGACCAGCAGGACATGATCCGTGCCATAGAGGTCAACCGCCTGAAGCCCGTCATCGACAGCAGCTTTCCACTGCAGGATATCGCCGCCGCCTTCAGGCACTACGAAGCGCAAAGGCATTTCGGCAAGGTCTGCCTCGAGCTTTAGATCCTGCGATCGGCATTCCTACCCAGCGGCCGGCGCCAGCGTCCCGCTTGCCATCAGGCCCCAGAGCTGATCGGCGGTCAGCTGTCTGGCCGAGCCGTCGTAAGCCACCCTGCCGAGGCTGAGCACGACGATCCTGTCGGCCAGCGCCCTGACCGTCGACAGGTCGTGCGTGACCAGGATGACGCCGGTGCCGCTGGCGGCGATCGAACGGATCAGCTTGACGACCTGCGCGGTCTGCTTGACGCCGAGCGCGGCGGTGGGCTCGTCGAGGCAGATCAGCTTGACGTGATCGGCAAGCGCGCGGGCAATGGCGATGGACTGCCGCTGGCCGCCCGACAGCGAGCGCACCAGAACGTTTTCGTCGCGAAGCGTGACGCCCAGCGCGGCAAGCCGGGCACAACACTGCTCGGCGGCCTTTCGGTCGTCGCGAACCGGGAAGACACCGAGCCAACGCCGCGTTTCCTCACGCCCGAGGATCATGTTGTGGGCGACGCTGAGGTTTGGGCAGAGCGCCAAATCCTGGTAGACCGTCTCCAGGCCGGCGCCGCGTGCATCCTGCGGGCTCCTGAAGGAAATCGGCTGGCTCTCAAGGGTCATCGCGCCGGCATCGGGCTGGATGGCGCCCGAAATAATCTTCACCAGCGTCGACTTGCCGGCGCCATTGTCGCCGAGCAGACAGACGATCTCGCCTTTGCCGACCGTGAAGCTCGCCTCTTCCACGGCCGTCAGCGCGCCGTAGGATTTGCGGGCGCCGGCAATCGAGAATGCCGGACCTTGCGGGGCTTCTGCATTGCCCGCCGTCACGGCAGGGCCGGCCGAGGCGACGGCACCATTGTCCGCCACCGTGAAGTTGGTCGCGGCCGCCCGAGCGCGCCGGCCGCGAAAACCGATCGCAGCCTGATCGGCCACCAACGCCAGCAACAGCATGCTTCCCACCGAAATGGATTGCCACCATGATTGCAGGCCGACGAAGATCAGTCCTGCATTGAGGATGCCGATGGTGGCAACGCCGATGGCGATGCCGAGCGGCCGTCCGGAGCCGCCGGAAAAAGCGACGCCGCCAAGGATCGCGGCGGTGAGCACGTCGAGCTCGAAGCGAACGCCGATGGTCGGCGTGATGCTGCCGAGACGACCGGCGATCAGAACCGAGACCAAACCGATCAGCAAGCCATTGGCGGCGTAGAGGCCAACCACCGTGCGTCCCACAGGAATGCCGCAGAGTTCGGCCGCGCGTGGGTCGCCGCCGATGGCATAGATTCTTAGTCCCGTGACCGTGCTGGTCAGGACAAAGGCTCCGGCGACAAAGACCAGCGCGGCGATCACCACGGTGTACTGGATGCCGAAGATCTTGCCCCGCCCCAATTCGAGCAGAGCCTCGGGAAAACCATAGACCGCGGTGCTGGAGACGACGAAGGCAAGGCCGCCATAGAGCGCCAGCATCGCCAGCGTGACGATCAACGGCGAGATGCTCAGCCTGCGCACCAGCAGACCGTTGAGCAGACCGAGCAAAAGGCCCAGACCCAGGCCGACACAGATCGCCAGCAGCGTGCTCTGCGTCGCCACTGCAACCTTGGCAGTGATGATGCCGATCAAGGCGACCATGCTGCCGATGGAGAGGTCGACATAGCCGGCGATCAGCAGCGCGGAGGTGCCGAGCACGGCAATCAGGATCGAGGTCGAGTTGACGCCGATGACGACGAAATTGTCGAGGCTGAAGAACGATTTGTTCAACAGCGAGAAGGCGACGATCAACCCCAGCGCAACCAGGGCAAGGCCGACGCGGCCCGAGGCCTCGCCGGGCGGCTTGGTGCCGGGCAGCAGGGATGAGGCTGCTTGCATCGGCAGCCGCTCGGATCGAACATTGTCTGTCATCATGCCCAACCGGACTCAAGGATCAGAACCGGCCGGCCAGCCACGGCTGGATCCGGCCGGCGCAACACATTGGGCGCTACTTTGCCTCGGATGACCAGGGGAAATTCACATACTGGTCGCGCGTATCGTAGCAGATGTTGCCGTACATCCTGAGATAGATGTCGCGGCGCTTCGGGTCCTTGTAGACCGCGGCCGGATCGGCCACGTCGGCCTCGTATTGGGCCATGTAGTCGCTGGTCAGCGCCACGGGGAGGATATCCATCGCCTGCGGGATGCTCTTGCCCTCCAGCCAGTCGGCGGCGTGCTGGCCCATGGCATAAGCGAAGACCGGCGACGCCAGGCTGATGCTTGCCTTGTAGGGACCGCCGCCTTTCTTGATCGCGGCGACTGCCTCCGGTTCGCCGTCGATGCCGCCAAGGAACTGGTCCGGCCGCGCCTTGCCCGCCGCTTCCAGGGCAGCCAGCGCGCCGAGCACGACCGTGTCGGCGCCGAGCACGACATCGACGTCGGGATGGGCCTGGAGAATGGTGCTCATCGTGGCAAAGCCGCCTTCCTTGTTGACGGGATTGGGTGAGATGTCGGCGACGATGGTGACACCGGGCATTGCCTTGAAGATGTCGCGCATGGCGGCAAAGCGCGGCGCCAGGAATTCCATGCTGTCATGCGACAGGATGACGACATTGGCCTTGCCGCCGAGCTTGTCCTTTATGTAGGCTGCGGCCGCTTCGGCCAGCACCTTGCCGGTCTCGTATTGCGGCGCATTGAGCAGCGACGTGGCTGGCGGCGGCACGATGGTGCCGACATAGGCGCCCGACCAGATAAGCTCCTGCAGGCTGCGGCTCATCGAGGCCGGGTCCACGGGCGCCGCCACCAGACCGCCGATCTTGGAGGCGAGAAACAATTGCACCTGCTCGACCCCCTTGGCGGCGTCATTGTTGGCAAGCGCGCGGCGATATTCCAGCCCGCGATCCTTGGCGGCGGCGGCCAGGCCGCGGTCGACGCCCTGCATGAATTCACGCTCGTTATCCTGCGCGAAGGCCAGCACCTTGTTCAGGCCGGGCGGTGGGCTGCAGGCCGGCGCCTTCGGATCGAACGGCGCAAATACCGCCGGCTTGGTGAGCCCGGCCGGGCCGTCCTGCGCGCTTGCCAGAATGGTACCGCCCGCGAGCACAGCGGCAACGCCGAGCAGCGTCGCCAGCATCATGTTCCTGTCAGATCGCATTTTACTTCCTCCCTGTCGTTGATTGTTGCCGCGCTTCGTAAGCCTCGCGGTCGCTACTCTTCCCAGTCTCCCCAGATACCCACCTTCCCGCTTGCAAGTCAAAAGTTTTTCCAGTGGAATTAATTAATCAGAGATAGTCGGGTGGCTCGCCCACGCGATCACGCCTTGGCGATCAGCGACTGGACGGCTTTGGCCAATTCCGTGCCGAGCACGCGATGCGCGTCGCTGTCGAGGTGAATGCCGTCTACCGCGCTCGATTCGACGACGTCGCCGGCGTTGAAGAAGGCGGCGCCGGCGCGCCGGGCCGCATCGCGGAACAGGCCGGCAAAGTGCATCGACTTTGCGGCGCCGCCCAGGAACATCTGGCCGAACCAGTCGACCTCCAGCATCGGCGGCGGCGCTACTATCAGGACCGCGGGCGCCACGCCCGCGGCGCCAGCTTCGCTGCGCAGGACAATTCTGGCCAAAATCTCAATGGAATCAGCGACGTCGTTCGGGGTTACCGAGAACCTATGCTTGAGATCGTTGGTGCCGAGCATAAGGATGACGAGGTCGAGCGGCATATGCGTTTCCAGGCACACCGGGAGCGATTTGAGCCCGTTCTTGTGGAGACCTTCGATCGGATCGTCGTGCACGGTGGTGCGCCCGCCCTGCCCTTCTTCGATCACATCCCATCCGCTGCCGAGCTGGCGGCGCATGATGCCCGGCCAGCGCCGGTCGGGCGTGAAGCGGCGCCGTCCGACGCGGGCCAGGGTGGGAATGGCGCCATAGGTATTGGAATCGCCAAAGCACATGATGGTCCGGGTCTGCGTCACGGCATTGCTCCTCCAGGCTTGCATACTTTGAACGCCAGCAGGCTGGCCGGCGTCAACTACATTTTTCCATCGGGTGGATTTAAGTGTTGCCTTGCCGTGCCCGCATTGCTACGTCAGCGCTTTGATCGGCTCGCCTTGCGGCCAACCTCCTTGCGCAGGGGAAAGCGTGACCGGCACCAGCTTCTTCAGTCTCGAAAAGATCGCCGAGGGCCGCAGCGGCGGAACCACGCAGGCCGAGAGCCGCGTCTACAACGAACGCCTGATCGTCTCGCTGATCCGCCGGCACGGCCAGCTGGCCAAGACCGATTTGACGCGGCTGACCGGGCTGGCCGCGCAAACCATCACCACCATCGTCAACCGCGCCGCCGACAACAAGCTGCTGCTGCGCCTGGAGCCTTTGCGCGGACGGCTGGGGCAACCCTCGGTTCCCTATGCGTTGAACCCGAAAGCCGCGTACGCCTTCGGCCTCAAGGTCGACCATCGCAGCGCCGATGTCGCCCTGGTCAATTTCGTCGGCAACGTGATGGCGTTCGAACGCACACTGTTCGACTATCCGACGCCCGTCGAGGTGATGAAATTCGCCAAGGGCGCCATCGCGCGCATGTGCCGCAAGCACAGATCGATAGAGCAAGACCGCATCGCGGGTCTTGGCATCGCCTCGCCATTCCATCAGTGGAACCTGAGCGAAGAGGGCGCGGTGCCGGCGAGCAGGCTGGATGCCTGGAGGGAAATCGACATTCGCGCCGAACTGGACCGGGCGTTCGACTGGCCGGTGTTCCTCTACAACGACGCCACGGTGTCGGCCGCGGCCGAACTGATGTTTGGCGCCGGCGGATCGCGCGCCGACTTTCTCTATGCCTATGTCGGGCACTTCATCGGCGGCGGCCTGGTGCTCGATCATCACTTGTTCCCCGGCCGCAACAAGCTGGCCGGGGCGCTGGGCGACATGCCGGTGCCCGCGCCGGGGCGCAAGGGCGACCGGATGACCCCGTTGCTGCGCGTCGCTTCGCTGCATTCGCTGGCCGGCAAGCTCAACGACCAGGACAATGGGGATGAGGGCGCCGGCCGCATCTGGTCGTCGCCCGACGACTGGGGCGGCCTTGGAGAGCCGCTCACCGCGTGGATCGATGAGGTTTCGGACGGGCTTGCCTATGCCGCCCGCAGTGCCGTTGCCTTGCTCGACATCGACAATGTGGTGATCGACGGCGCCATACCGAATGGCGTGCGCAAGGAGATCGCCAAGGCCATGCGCAGAAAGCTGGCACGGATCCTTGTCGATCGCCCCGAGCCGTTCTCCGTCATCGAGGGGACGTTTGGCCATCTCGGCCCCGTTATCGGCGGCGCCAGCATTCCGTTGCTGGTGAAATATTCGAACGACAAGGAACTGCTCTTCAAGGAATAGGCGCGCAGCCGCCGGCACCAGGCATTCCCCAAACAGCGAACTGTGAGACTTGTCACATACCTGCTCGTGAAGCGCGTGCTACTTGCACCCTGCGGTCGGTCGACGCCGAAAGAAATCGCCTGCCCTGGTCTGGCGGTGACGGGCCTTTCACTTTATGCTGTGGCAGGTTGCATACTCTCAACGGACCTTGATGCCGCAAGCGGTGTTCTCGTCGGCGTCAGGCCGCGACCAGGAGTTTTGTCATGCTCCGACTTTGCGGATTCATCGCGGCCTTCATCCTTGCCGGCCTCACAAGCTTCGAGGCCTGCGCCGATCGAAGGGTCGCGCTTGTCATCGGCAATTCCGAATACCGCAACATTCCGGCGCTGAAGAACCCGGCCAAGGATGCCCAGGACGTATCGGCCACGTTCCGGCTGGCGGGCTTCGAGGTTTTCGTCGCCGAGAATCTCACCAAGCAGCAGTTCGAAGGCCAGTTCCGGGACTATCTGGCCGCCGCCGACGGCGCCGATCTCGCCGTCGTCTACTATTCCGGGCACGGCTTTCAGATCGGTGGCGAGAATTTCCTGATACCGGTCGACGCCTCGTTGAAGAAGGCGGCCGATATCGAGGTCCAGGCCATCAAGCTCAACGACGTGCTGGAGCAGTTGCGCTCGAAGTCGAAGATCCAGGTGATCATCCTCGATGCCTGCCGCAACAACCCCTTCCCGCGCAACAATTACTGGCTGCGCGACCAGCTTGTCACCGCCGGCAATACCGGGCTGGCGCAGGTGCGAAGCTCGCTCAACACGCTGATTGCCTTCGCCACCGAACCAGGCGCGGTCGCCTATGACGGCAGCGGCGACCTCAGCCCGTTTTCATCGGCCTTTTCGCGGCGCGCGCTGGCGCCGAACCAGGAGATCCGCACGGTCATGTCGGCGGTGCGCCGCGATGTCGTGCAGGCCACCAACGGCATGCAGGTGCCCTGGGAAAATTCCTCGCTGATCGATGACGTGGTGCTGGTGCGCCGCAACAACCGGCCTTCGCTGCCGCCAGTGCTGGAGAAGGTAGTGCTCTCGGGGGTCGGTCCTGTCGCTCTCGGCCTGCCGGAGCCGGTCGATGTCGATGGCGGCGCTATCAGCGTCAGCATCGAACGTCCGCCGGCAATGGGCCGTCTGGTGCTGGACGGCAAAGACGTCGCGGTGGGCGAACCGATCGCCGGCAAGGACCTGCCGCGCCTGCAAATGGATGTCCCCAAAGGCGCCGCCACGCAGGACGAGGTGGATATGCTGGCCTATGCCACGCATGACAATTGGGGCGGCGGGAGCCAGGGCATACTCGTGTTCCGCGTCAAGAGCGGCGAAGGTGCGGCGGGTCAGCAGATCATGGCTTCTCTCGAGGCCGAGCAGAAGCAGCAGGTGCTGGATCGCGGCATCCACATCACCGGGGCTGCCGAAGCGATCGAGAACCGCAAGCTTGATATTCCCGTCGGCGTCGGCCCGGTCGCGCTCAATCTGGATTTCCCCACCGACGATCCGGCGGTCAGCCTGAAGGTCACGGGGTATCCGGCAACGGGAACGCTGTCATTGCCTGATCGAACCTTGTCGCCGCAATCCAGCCTTCTGGCCGGTGAAGTCGACCATCTCCGTTACGAGCCGCAGATCGGCGCCGGCGCGCCGGTCGAGGTCGGCTTCGAAATCCGGGCCGACAGCAGCTCGGCCAAGCCGGCGACGATGAAGCTGTCGCCGACGGTCGATGCCTGCGATACCGCCGCCGGCGAGCCTCTCGACCTGCAAGGGGTGGTGCCCGGCCTGCTGCCGAACGAGATCGGCGCCGGTGCGGTGGCAGCCTGCGAGGCGGCCGTGAAAACCTATCCAGACGTCGCCCGCTTCCACTACGAGCTCGGCCGCGCCCTGCTTGCGGCAGGCCAGGTTAGAGAGGCCAGGACAGCCATCGAGGACGCCGCCAAGAAAGGCCATGTGCGCGCCGTCTTCGAACTCGGCTATCTCAACGCAACCGGAACCGGAACGACCATAGACCGCACCCAGGCCAACGCTCTCTACAAGGCTGCCGCCGACAAGGGCGATCCTTACGGCATGACCTCGTGGGGACGCGCGCTGTTCAATGGTTATGGCGTCAACCGCGATACGGCCAAGGGCCTCGACCTGCTGCTCAAGGCGGCGGCCATGGGGCACACCTATGCCATGAACGATCTTGCCGCCATCTTCACCGAGGGCCGCAATGGCGTGCCTGCCGATCCGGCCCGCGCCGTCGCCTTCCTGCAAGCGGGGGTGCAGCGCCAGGACATGTATTCGATGAACCTGCTCGGCCGCAATTACCTCGCCGGCCAGGGCATCGACAAGGATCCGAAGACGGCGCAGGCGCTGTTCCAGCAGGCCACCGATCTTGGCCAGCCCTACGCTCCGGGCAGCCTCGCCCGCATGTACAGGGATGGCGCCGGTGTGCGTCAGGACCCGGCGGAAGCGCAAAGGCTGTTCGAACTGGCGACCACGCGCGGCGATCCGTCGAGCGCCTATGATCGCGCGGCGCTTGAAATGGCGAAAGGCGACAAGGCCGATCAGGCTGTCGCGGTGCGCTTCCTGGCATTCGCCGTCGCGCTCGATCTGCGCAAGGAGCTGCCGGACGCCAAAAAGGGCCTGGCGCAGTTCGGCACCAAGCCGAAAACGGCAGCTTTGGACGCCCTGCGTCGAGAGCTCAAGTCGAAGATTCCCGCGTCCGGTTCGCTGGACACGCAACTGGTCAATGCGGCCCGGGGGGTCTGGGAAGAAGCCAATCCGCGTCGGGATTTGTTCTGAACAATAAGGAGGCCATGGTGGGCAAGGCATTCAAGCAGACATTCGGGCAGGCATTCATCGGGATAATTCTATCCGGCGTTCTGGCCGGGCTCATGGGCTGCACCTCGGTGTCGCCGATGTTTGAGCCGGCATCGCCGGTGAAACATCGCAAGGTGGTTCGCGCAGCACCCCAGCCAAAGGTGGTCAGATTCAAGAAGGCGGCCACCGGCAAAGTGATCAAGCCGGCCGAGGAGATCCCGCAAAAGCCGCCCGTCATTCCCGCTCTCGGCGGTAGCGGCGGAGGCGGTGGGGCTGGCGGCGGCGGCGGCGGTTGGGGATGAGATCGTCGACCAAGGGCGCTGCACTCAGCGGCCCCAAAGGGTCTTGCTAAGATCCGCATGAGCCTTGGACAACGTCAAGCCGAAATCGTCCATCCCTGTCGCGGCATCGGTTGGCCAGCGGACAATTCGGCGCAGCGCTGCACGGAAAAGGCAGCGGACGAACGCTGCCAGTGCAGAGGCCACGACCGCCGCCGGATCGAGTCTGCGAGCCGCCAATGCCCGATGGGCCTGTTGTGTTTCGAGATAGCGGGCCAGCGCAACATCGTGACGCGATGGTGCGCCAAGCTCCTGCCGGTCGCGCCCGGGGTCGTCATGCCAGATGGGCCACTCGGTCGGGCTAGGGTGATGCACGGTATCCTCCTGCGAAAACAGATCCAGTGCGAACAATCTCCTCAAGCGCCGTGAGCAACGCGTGGGAACCTGCGTGATGGAATCGTGAAAAGCGCCTCGGCGGCGGAATAAGTGTTGAAATGGACCGAGCTTGAGCGGATCGTCGTCGCGCTGTGACCGTGGCGGATCCGATGACCGGACCTTATCTTCACCTGCTGGGTGGTTTCGACTTTGCCGGCGTCGGGGCCACGGTTCCAGCCATCAGCCGCAAGGCGCGTGCGATGGTCGCCTATCTCGCGCTGCAGTCGGGGCATTCGCAGTCGCGCGAGAAGCTGGCGACCCTGCTCTGGGGCATCAACAGCGAGGCGCAGGCGCGAATGAGCCTGCGGCAAGCGGTATCGTCTGTCAGGAAGGCCATGCAGACGTGCGGCGGCGGCCGCTTCCTCACCGATGGCAACAGCGTCGCTCTGCATCTCGACGGCCTTGATTTCGACGTCGCGCGGTTCGAGGCGCTGGTCGCCAGCCCGGCACCCGAAGACCTCGAACTGGCGCTCAATGTCTACCGCGGCGACCTGCTCGACGGCTTCGGCCTGAAGGAGGAGCCATTCGAGGACTGGCTGAGGATCGAACGCGAGCGGCTGCGGGCATTGGCCGTCGCGGCGCTCGACAGGCTCGTCGCGCATTATGCAGCGACGAACGATCCTGCCGCATGCGTGCGCGCGGCGGCGCGCCTGCTGGCCATGGACCCGTTGAGGGAGGATGTCCACCGTGCCCTGATGCGCGCCTATGCGGCGCAAGGCAGGACCAATCTCGCGCTGAAGCAATATGAGCACTGCCGCACCGCGCTTCTACGCGATCTCAAGCTGCAGCCGGAGCCGGAGACGCGGCAATTGTTTGAGACGCTGCGCACACGCCGCACAATGGCGCCGGCACGGCCACCCACGACCGATGCGGATGACGCTACCGGCTTCAGCCACGAACTCGCAGCCCCCCCGACCCACTATGTCAAATCGGCCGGGATCAACATCGCGTATCAGGTGACCGGCGACGGTCCGGTCGACCTGATCCATGTGCCGGGATGGGTCTCCAACCTCGACCACGCCTGGGGCTCGCCGCGGCTTTCGCATGTGCACCGGCGGCTCGGCACTTTCTCGCGCCTAATCCGCATGGACAAGCGCGGCACCGGGCTCTCGGACCGCAATGTCGGTCTGCCGACCCTGGAAGAGCGGATGGAAGATGTGCGGGCAGTGCTGGATGCGGTTGGCTCGAAGCGCACGGTGCTTTTCGGCAGCTCCGAGGGCGGCCCGATGTGCATGCTGTTCGCGGCGACCTATCCCGAGCGCACAGCGGCACTCGTGCTCAATGGGGCCTACGCCCGCGGCAGGTGGTCACAAGACTATCCGTGGGCGAAGACAAGCGAGCAGGTGGAAGAGGATCTGGCGATCGTCGAGAAAGAATGGGGAGCGGCGGCGGATATGAGCAACGCGGCGCCCAGTCTGATGAGCGACACGTTCGAGACAGAATGGTTCGCCGCCTATCTCAGGAATTCTGCCTCGCCCGCCGACGCGATCGCCCTGTGGCGCTGGGGAGCCGAAATCGATGTTCGCGACATTCTGCCTGCTGTCCATGTTCCGACACTGATCATGCAGACGACTGGCGACGGCTGGGTGAAGCGGGAAGAAGGACGTTACCTGGCGACGCACATCGAGGGCGCCCGATACATTGAGTTCGCCGGCCGCGACCACGTCATCTGGGGCGAGAATTCCGATCGGATCGTCGACGAGATCCAGGCTTTCGTCACCGGCGCCTTGCCGGCGGCCCCAGGCGAACGGCTGCTTGTGTCGGTGCTGTCCCTCGATATGACGGGCTCGCCTTTCGGCATCGACCCGGCCGAGCGGCACGCCGAAGCGCTCCGTGGCGAACTCCTCGCGGCCGAAGGCAGAGAGATCAGCCGATCGGACGGCAAGGTGCTCGCGGTGTTCCAGCGGCCAACGCGGTCGATCCAGTGCGCGATCGCCATCCGCGATCGCTTGCGGCAATCCGGTATCGAGGTCCGCTCGGCGGTGCATATCGGCGAGTGCGAGCAGCGGGGCCATCAATTTTCAGGCGCGGCGATCGAACTGTCATCGCGTCTGCTTGACCATGCGCGGCCGGGCGAAATCATCGCATCAAGGACGGTGCGCGATCTCGTGGTCGGCTCCGGCCTGCGGTTCGAGGAGCGTGGCGAAATGGCGGCAAGCGGGCTGCCCGGCGCGTTTCCGTTCTATGCGGTCGATGGTTCGGCTTGAGCCGCTAGGTCACCTCTTCCCTGCCCCGAACCGCAGCCCGTCCATCAGCAGCTTGACCAGCCGGCGCGAGCGGTCGCGCCAGTCCTTGGTGTCGGGGGCCGAGTAGATGCCGCCGAGTGCGTGCAGCACATCGGAGGCGTCGACGTCGCTGCGGATCGAGCCTTCGGCCACCGCCGCCTCGACCAGTTGCCGCAAGGCCAGCGACACCCGGCCCGACATGTCGGAGAACACGGCGGAATTGGTGTTGAACAGGATGCGCAGGCTGGCCGCCAGGCCGCGCTTGGTGGCGATGTAGTCGACGAAGCGCTGCATCCACTGTTCCAGCGCCATGTCGGCCGAATGGTGGCTGGCGAGGTCATCGGCCGCCGCACAGAGCGCCTCGACTTCACGCCGGTAGACCACTTCGACCAGATGCTCGCGGGTTGGGAAATGCCGGTAGAGCGTGCCGATGCCGACGCCGGCCTGGCGCGCGATCTCCTCCAGCGAGGCATCGACACCGTGCTCGGCAAAGGCCGCTGCCGCAACCTCGACCAGCCGGTCGCGGTTGCGCTGCGCATCGGCGCGCAGCGGCCTTGGCGCTGCGGCTTCGCGCTTCTCGTCGGCAATTGCTTGCGACTGCTCGGTCAATTTTTTCTCCACTGTCGATATATGGGGGCTTGAACCCAAAGGGGTAAGCCCCCAACTAGATAAACGGAGGCGCCTCCGTATTAGTGGAGCAGTCTTATCATATAATCAGGGGAGCCGGTATGTCACGTGTTGAGATTGTGAAGACTGAAGCATCCCCTGCCCGCTGGAGAGTTGGGGCGGCAGAGCTGCCAATCTCCCCACTCGTGGGGGAGATGTCCGGCAGGACAGAGGGAGCGCTGTCCCGCCGACCAACACCCGCTTGGAAAGGTCTATTTCGACGCATGTAAATCGGGAACGTCGCATTCCTTCGCGCCCCCCTCTGCCCTGCCGGGCATCTCCCCCACAAGGGGGGAGATTAGGCGCACCGCCCTTGCCCTCTCCTACCCGGACGCCATTTCATTCCCCTGGCGTCAAGCAACTGGAGCCAGACGCCCATGACCAGCCTGACCACCATCCATCTCATCATCAACGGGCACGACCATGAACTGCAGATCGAGCCGCGCGTCACGCTGCTCGATACGTTGCGTGATCGCCTCGACCTGACCGGCACCAAGAAGGGTTGCGACCAGGGCCAGTGCGGCGCCTGCACGGTGCATGTCGAGGGACAGCGCATGCTCGCCTGCCTGACGCTTGCAGCTCAAGCCGAAGGCCGCGAGATCACCACCATCGAAGGATTGGCCGGCGACGACGGCACGCTCAACGCAGTTCAGGCTGCTTTCCTCGACCAGGATGCTTTCCAGTGCGGTTACTGCACGCCGGGACAGATCATGTCGGCGGTGGCGTGCATCCGCGAGGGCCATGCCGGCTCGGATGACGAGATCCGCGAATACATGGCCGGCAATCTGTGCCGCTGCGGCGCCTATCCGCACATCGTTGCCGCCGTACGCCAGGCGGCACTGGAGGTGGCGTCATGAGGGATTTTTCCTACGTTCGCGCCGATAGCATCGATGCCGCACGCCAAGCTGCCGCCCTGCCCGGGGCCATGCTGCTTGCCGGCGGTACGACGCTGGTCGATCTCGCCAAATGCGGCGTGGCCGAACCCGACAGCCTGGTCGACATCACCCATCTCAAAGGGCTCGACGCCATCAAGGTCGACGCTGACAGTGCCATGATCGGCGCGCTGGCCAAGATGAGCCTCGTCGCCGACAATGCCGAGATCAAGACCCGCTTTCCCGCGGTCTCCGAAGCGCTGTGGCAGGCGGCTTCCGCGCAACTGCGCAACATGGCGACCATCGGCGGCAATCTGATGCAGCGCACGCGCTGCCCCTATTTCCGCGATCCCGCGAGTTTTTCCGCCTGCAACAAGCGCTCGCCCGGCAGCGGCTGCTCGGCGATCGGCGGCGTCACCCGCGGCCATGCCGTGCTCGGCACCAGCGACGCCTGCATCGCCATGTATCCCGGTGATCTCACCACCGCGCTTGTCGCCTTCGACGCCGTGGTTCATCTTGGCGAACGCCAGGTTGCCGTCGACGACTTCTTTCTCCTGCCCGGCGCCACGCCCGACAGGGAACATGCCATCCAACCGGGCGAGATGATCACGGCCATCAGCATCCCGGCTTCAGCCGCCGCCCGTCGGTCGACCTATCTCAAGGTTCGCGACCGGCAGTCCTATGAGTTCGCCGCTGCAAGCGCCGCGGTCGGCATCGACTTCGAAGCCGATGGCCGCACCATTCGCGACCTGCGCGTCGCGCTGGGCGGCGTCGCGACGAAGCCGTGGCGGGCGCACGCCGTGGAAGCGGCGTTGAAGGGCAAGGTGCTCAGCGAAGACAGGGTGCGGGCGGCCAGCTTGCTCGCCGTGGAAGGGGCCATCGGCCACGGCGCCAACCACTACAAGATCGAACTGGCGCCGCGCGTCGTCGCCCGCGCCATCCTCAAGACGGGAGCCATGGCATGACCATTCACGACCCGAGGGCACGGCACGGCGACGCTTCGGACGGCACTGCCGATCAGGTTGGCGGGCGGCTGTCGCGCGTCGACGGCCCGGCCAAGATTACCGGTGCGGCAAAATACGCCGTCGAGCAGCAGCTCGACGGGCTAACCTACGGCGTTCTGGTCGAAAGCACGATCGCGTCAGGCAAGGTGCGCTCGATCGACACGTCAGCCGCCGAGGCGGCACCTGGTGTGCTCAAGGTGCTGACGCCGGACACCATCATGCCGCTGAAGACTGCATCGGACTGGTTCGGCACACCGCCGCCGGACAAGCCCTACTGCCCGCTGGCGCGCGATATCACCTTTTCGGGCCAGCATGTCGCCGCGGTCATCGCGGAGACCTTCGAGCAGGCCGTTGCGGCCGCAGCCCTGGTCAAGGTCAGCTATGACGAGACGCCGGCCATCGTCGACCTCAGCGACGCCAAGGCGGGCGACGGCATTCCGATCGCCGCCATGACCAAGGAATGGGGCGATGCGCAGGCCGCTTTCGCCGCTGCCCCGGTGCGCGTCTGCGGCGCCTATAACACGCCGCGCGAATACCAGGCGCCGATGGAGCCGCATGGCCTCATCGCCCGCTGGGAGGGCGACCGGCTGACCGTGTGGGAACCGAGCCAGTGGCTCGACGGTATGGCCCGCACCTATGCCGAATGGTTCGGCGTGCCGTTCGAAAATGTACGGCTGGTCTCGCCCTATATCGGTGGCGGCTTCGGCTCCAAGGCGCTGGCGCTCGGCCACGGCGCGGTAGCGGCTGCCGCAGCCAAGATGCTGGGACGGCCCGTGAGGGTGGTCATGACTCGGCCGCAGACTTTTACCGGCTATGGCGGCCGCGCCGCGACCCGCCAGACGGTGACGATCGGCGCCGACCGTGACGGAAAAATCCAGTCGATCGTGCATCGCGGCGTCAATGAAACGTCGATCGACGGCATGTGGGTCGAGCCGTTGGGCGTGGTCACCTCGATCATGTATGCGACGCCCAACTTCTCCTCGAAGCAGAATGTCGTGCGGGTGAATTCGGTGGTGCCTGGCGCCATGCGCGCGCCGGGCGAAAACCCTAGCGCCTTCGGCATCGAAAGCGCCATTGACGAGCTCGCCTACGAGGTCGGCATCGATCCGCTGGAGATCCGGCTGAGGAATTACGCCGAGCAGGATCCGCACGCAAAAAAGGCTTGGTCGACGCGGCAGTTGCGCGAGGCTTTCGCGGCTGGCGCCGAACGCTTCGGCTGGGCCCAGCGCACGCCCAAACCGCGTTCGATGCGCGATGGCAACCAGCTGATCGGCTGGGGCGTCGCCGCCGGCACCTATCCGGTACGGCGCGCTTACGGCGAGGCCATCGTGCGTATCCTTGCCAACGGCTCGGTCGAGGTCGAAAGCTCCTCGATCGACATGGGCCAGGGCACCTACACGATCCTGGCGCAGACGGCGGCCGAAACGGTCGGCGTGGCGGCCGACCAGGTCGTGGTGAAGCTCGGTGATTCCCGGTATCCCCGCGCCGGCGTAGCCGGTGGGTCGCGGCTGGCCGGCGTGATGACGGGCGCGGTCTACAAGGCGGCGACATCGGCGCTCGACCAGCTGGTCGGTCTGGCGATCAGCGATTCGCGCTCGCCCTTCCACGCGCTGCAGGCGAACACGCTGGTCGTCGCCAATGGCCGCATCAGGTCGCCGCGCGGCGATGGTCCCGATGTCTCGATCGCCGACCTGCTGGCCAGCGTCGGCCGCGACCGCATCGAGGCCACAGGCGACACCATGCCGGCGAACTCGACGGCCGCCGATCGCTACAAGAACTACACCACCATCGCGGCGGCACTGCCGCACACCGACAGGCGACACCATGCCGGCGAACTCGACGGCCGCCGATCGCTACAAGAACTACACCACCATCGCGGCGGCACTGCCGCACACCGAGGGCGACTATTCGCGCCACTCCTGGTGCGCGCATTTCATCGAGGTGCGCGTCGACGAGGATTTCGGCACGGTGCGCGTGTCGCGCGTGGTATCGGCGCTGGATTCGGGCCGGCTCTACAACCCCAAGCTGGCCGAAAGCCAGTGGAAGGGCGGCATCATCATGGGCATCGGCCAGGCGCTGCTCGAAGAAGGCATTGTCGACCGCAGGCATGGCCGCATCGTCAACAACAATCTCGGCGACTATCTGGTGCCGACCAATGCCGACATCTGCGATATCGAGGTCATCTCGGTCGGCATTCCCGACCTGCACTCCTCTGTGCTCGGCGGCAAGGGTGTCGGCGAACTGGCCATCGTCGGCGTAGCGCCGGCGATCGCCAATGCGGTGTTCCATGCGACGGGAAAAAGAGTGCGGGACTTGCCGATCACGCTGGAGAAGTTGATCTAGGAAGCGGCGTGCGTAATCTCCCCCCTTGAGGGGGAGATGTCGCCGAAGGCGACAGAGGGGGTCGCCTCTCGTAGAGCGCCAACCTCCTTCCGCCGCAGTAGGTCGAGCCCAGTCGGACCGACCCCTTCTGCCCTGCCGGGCATCTCCCCCTCAAGGGGGGAGATTGGCAGCTCGACCGCCTCGGCTACCAGTCGAGCTTGAACACAAGCTTACCGAAATGCTGCCCGCCTGCCGCCATGTGCGCGTAGGCTTCGGCCGCCTGCTCCTGGCTGAACACCTTGTCGACGACCGGGTCGATCCGGGCGGCGGCGATGGCGCGGACGGCGGCGCGAAGGTCAGATACCGACCCGGTGTTGTTGCCGACCACCTTCAGCGCCTTGATGATGATCGGCAGCAGGTCGACCGTGGCCTCGGCGCCGGTGACGAAACCGATGGTGAACAGCGTGCCGCCAGGCGCGGTGGCGTTGACGGCGCGGGCGAAGGTGGCGGTGCCGGCGGTCTCGACGACGAGGTCGGCGCCGAGGCCGCCGGTCAGTTCCAGCACCTTGCCGTCCCAGTCGGGCATCACGCGGTAGTTGATGAGATGATCGGCGCCGAGTGCCTTCGCCCGCTCCAGCTTCTCGTCCGACGAAGAAGTGATGATGACGGTTGCGCCGGCGGCTTTCGCCAGTTGAAGGGTGAAGATGGAGACGCCGCCGGTGCCGAGCAGCACGACGACCGAGCCCGGCCCGACATCGGCGGCGCGGACGGCGTTCCAAGCGGTGGTCGCGGCGGTCGGCAGGGTCGACGCCGCCTCGAAAGAGAGACGAGCCGGTACCGGCACGAGCGAGTTGGCCGGCAGCGCGACATATTCGGCGAGCGACCCCGGCAGCGAAATTCCGCGCATCTGCGTCATCTCGTTAGGCCGGGGCGGACCGCCGATCCAGCGCGGCTTGGCATGGGCAACGACGCGATCGCCGACGGCGAAATCCGTAACGCCCTCCCCCAGCGCGACGATCTCGCCGGCGCCGTCGGCGACGGGAATGAGCGGAAAGCCGGGCACACGATAATTGCCGCTGGCCACCGCCACATCGACGAAATTCAGGCTCGCGGCGCGCTGGCGGATCAGCACTTCGCCGCGCTGCGGTTCAGGCGTGGCAATGGTGGTGGCGCGAAAGGCGTCCAGCTTGGCGGCGGTCAGTTCGATGGCTTTCATGGCTCACGCATTCCGGTTGAAGGGGTCGATCGTCAGGATTGAGTGAAGCTATCTGCTGCGCTACAAGCAGATAATCCGGAATCTTTACATATGAGTCCTGTGTTTCATGCAGCAATCACACGACCCCGCCAGCCTTGCCGAAATGGCCGCCTTTGCGGCCATCACCGAAGCGCGCTCCTTCACCAAGGCAGCGTTGCGCGTCGGGCGCGACCCGACGATCCTGTCACGCCGCCTGCAATCGCTGGAGGAGCGGCTCGGCGTGCGGCTGCTGCACCGCACGACCCGCAGCGTATCGTTGACGGAGGCGGGAGCGGAGTTCCTGGTACGCGTTCGCGCCATCCTGGCCTCGGTAGACGAAGCCGAGGCAGCTGCTTCCGCGCATGCCAGCGGGGCTCCGCGGGGCTTGCTGCGGCTGGCGATGCCGGGAACCTTTGGCCGTATGTGGATCGGGCCGCTGCTGCCGCAATTTCTAGCGACGTTCCCGGATGTCCGCATCGAGGCCGAGTTCTCCAACCGGTTCGTCGATCTCGTTGCAGAGAACTTCGATGTCGCCGTCCGTCTCGGCGCGCTGGAGGACTCGCGCCTGGTGGCGCGCAAGATCGCGACACGGCGGCGGTTGCTGTGCGCTGCTCCCTCCTACCTCGCCCGCCGGGGCACGCCGGAAGCGCCGGAAGCGCTCACAGAACACGCCTGCCTCGGCTTCTCCGGCTTCCAGACCTTTCCAACCTGGGAGATGACCGACAGTTCGGGACGCCGCGTCAACGTCGACGTCTCGGGGCCGATGGTGTGCGACGATGCAGAGGTGCTGGTCGAAGCCGCGGTGCAGGGCCTCGGCCTGATGATGAGCACCGACTGGCTGGTCGGACGCGAACTCGCCGACGGACGGCTGGTGCCGGTGCTGGCGGACTGGACGCTGGCCGACGAAGGCGCGGTCTATGTCGTCATGCCCTCGGCCAAGGGACAAGCCGCCAAGACACGCGCCTTCGCCGAGTGGATCGGCAAGCGCTTCGCGCCGGAGCCGCCCTGGACGTCGAGGCCGGTCTCAAAGGCTTGATCAATGGGGCGCGCCGGGGGCTAAGACGGCATATGCCGCTGTCACCAGGCCTTTTGTCCTGTATGATCTCGTTGAATGTAGCTTGGGAGGGGATCATGCAAAGTGCATTGGCGAAGTTCATCATGGCAGGTTCCGTTCTGGCCGCGCTGCAAGCCGCGCAGCCGGCTTTTGCCGCGTCCTGCAACTGGAGAGCCAAGATGGAAGAAGACGAAGGCGGCAGCGTGCTGACGGCTTCGGTGTGCGGCGGACCGAAGGCCGATGCGCATCTGATGCTCGTCTGTTTCGACAAGCCGGTGCTGAGCTACGATCTGGGTGCGGCCGGCCAGCAGCTGGAGCCCGGCATCAGCGCTTCCTTCACCTTCAAGGGTGGTGACAAGAGCGTGACCAAAAAGCTCGACCTCGAAGCCATGTATAATTACTTCACGGCTGAGCTGAGCAAAGACGATCCACTGCTCGGCCTGTTGCGCGGCAAGGGCGACGTCACGGTTACGGCCGACAAATATGGCGAGAACAGCTTTCCGCTGACGGGCTCGAGCGCTGCGATCGGTAAGGTGCTGGCGCAGTGCGGCAAAGGTTCGGCCGGCGAAGCGGACTGAGGGCTCCCGACTTTCGACCACGCAGCTTGGTCCCGCGCCTCCGTCAGGGCAAAGCCAAGCAGGTTCTCGCCGCGCCCGGTTTGCCGTTTCGCTCATCGACGGGGGCACGGGTTTTGGAGGCGCAACATGCGGCCTGAGTTTTCAACGCGAGCTGCGCTTTCCCTCCGGTGTCGCCACCAGCGAGGCGGCGGCGGCATTGGCCGTGGCGATCGCCGCTTCCATCGGATGGCCACGCGCGAGGCCTGCCGCGAAGGCGCCGACGAATTCGTCGCCGGCGCCATGGGTGCTGACGACCTTGACCGGGACGGCCGCCAGCGCGAAGGCCGCGCCGGTCCGGTCGCAATAGGCGACGCCTTCGCCGCCGGCGGTGACGATCGCCGAGGGGTAGGTATCGATCAGCCGCCGCGCGGCTTCGGCTGCGCCGGCGAGGGTATCGACGACCGGAACACCGGCGAGAAATTCCGCTTCGATGGCGTTGACGATGACGATGTCTGTCAGCGCGGTCAATTCGGCCGACAGTGTTCGCGCCGGTGCGGCGTTGAGCACGACGCGGCCGCCGGATGCCTTCACCGCGCGCGCGGCAGCGATGTTGGCGGCATCGGGCACTTCGTTCTGCAGCAACAGCACTGCCGTCTGTACCACCACCTCGCCCGCAGCCGCGATGTCATCACCGCCCAGGATGAGATTGCTGCCGGAGACGATCACCGCACCATAGTCGCCATCGCTGTCGAAGATCGCCACGCTCATGCCGGAGCCTGCGCCTGCCGCCACGCGCACGAAGCGGCGATCGACGCCGGCGCGATCGAGATTGGCCAGCAGCGCCGTGCCGAAATCGTCGTCGCCGACGGCGCCGATCATCGCCGCGCGCACGCCGGCGCGTGCCGCCGAGACCGCCTGGTTGCCGCCCTTGCCGCCGCATTTCGGCTGCCAGGCATGGCCGGTCACAGTCTCGCCCTTGCGCGGACGGTCGGGCGCGTCGACCATAATGTCGTAGTGCAGGCTGCCGAAGACGGTGACCAGCGGAACCGTCATGTGCCGCGGTCTTTTCGCTTCGAGGTGACCGCCGACATGGTGCGGCCGAGATTGCGCTCCGCCGCCTGGTAGTCGCGCTGCGCCACCGCCACGAACAGCGCGTCGAGGATGTTGAGCTGCGCGATGCGGGCCGCCGCGTTCTCGCCCATCAGCGGCGATCCCTGCGCCGTCGAGCACAGCACGATGTCGGCAATCCGGGCCAGCGGCGAGTTGTCGTAGTTGGTGATGGCCAGCGTGCGGGCGCCGCTCTTGCGGGCAAGATGGATGGCGTCGATGACGGCCGACGTGTTGCCGGAATGCGAGAAGCCGACGGCGATGTCGTCGGCGCCGAGGAGCGAGGCCGACATCAGCATCATGTGCGAGTCGTCATAGACAGACGCGCGGATGCCGATGCGCAGGAATTTGTGCGAGACGTCGCGGGCGATCTGGGCGGAGCCGCCGACGCCATAAAAATCGCGGTTCCTGGCGCGGTAGAGCAGATCGGCGGCACGGTCGAAATCGTCCATGTCGAGGATCGCGAGCGTCTCCTCCAGCGCCTGGATCGAGGTGCGGAACACTTTCTGCACGATCTCGGCCGAGCTGTCGTCGACCGACAGTTCCTGGTGCATCTCGGCGGTCGGCAGGCGGCTGTATTCATAGACGGCGGTGCGAAAGTCGCGGTAGCCGGAGAAGCCGAGTTTCTTGGCGATCTTGACCACCATCGCCTCCGACACGCCGGCCTCCTCGGCGATCTGCTTGAGCGGAATGGTCTCGTCGAAACCGCGCCGGCCGAAGACGGTTTCCACCACCTTGGCCTCAAGCGGGGTGAGATGCGGCATCATCATGCGGATGCGCGGCCCCACGGCTTTCAGATCGAGATTGCTCAACGTCATCCACGTCCCCTCGTCTCCGGCCCGAGCATGGCTTCCTGGACGATAGCCTGCGACGTCACGGCGTCCTGGCTGGCCATCGCGGCGGACAGGCGGTTATCCTTCTCCAGCCGGTCGACAACGCGCAGCAGGCGCTTGACGGTGGCGATGTTGACTTCGCATTCGCGCACCGGATCGAGCCCGGTCATGTCGGGGAAAGTGTCGAAGTAGATGGCGCCGGCGTAGCCGTCGCGACGGATCTGGCACAGCAGTTCGATGGTCTGCAGCGTGTGCACCGCGCCGACCATCAGGCCGTCGTCGCGCTTGGCATAGCCATCGTTGAGATGGACGCCGAGCAGCTTGCTGTGGCGAGCGATCAGCGCCGCGGCGAAGGCCGGCTGTTCGTCGGCATAGAGCACATGGGCGAAATCGAGCGTGACGCCGAGATTGGGTAGGCCGACCTCGCGGATCGCCAGCAAGGTGGTCGCCGCATCCGGCATCAGCGAGTAGGAGCGCGGTTCGTTAGGCTTGTACTCCAGGCTGATCTGGCAGCCGGGATCATGCGCGGCAACTTCACGAACCCCCTCGATTTCGTGCTGCCAGAGCGTCGCATAGTCAGTTTGAAATGCATAGTCGAAGCCATCCTGGCCCAGCCACAGCGTCATCAGACTGGCGCCGGCCGCGCGCACCGCATCGATACCGGCCTTGGTCAAGTCGATGGCTTCGCGGCGCACCGCTGGGTCCGGATTGGTGAAGGCGCCGAGCTTGAAGGCCGGATTGGAGTAGTAACGCATGGCAAAGCCATTGATGGAAAGCCCGAGATCGCCGAGCCTTCGGGGGATTTCAGCCGGCTTTTCACTGACATGGTCGGGGAAATTAAGATCAAGATCGGTCAGCCCGTCGACCTTGGCCGCGCGGGCTGCCATCTGCAGCATGGACGGCTTGCCGGTGAGATCAGGCCATTCGGCTTGCGGCCGCGAGGCGAAGGAATTCAGGCGGGTGGCGAAGCGACTGTTTGTCATGATCGACCTTTCAGTGATTTACTTCACACAAATACGAATATTTGTAAAGTTCTCATTTGCGAGACGGTTTGTAGCGCGCAACATCCTGCTTGGCCGAGATCTTCGGCTCCGCCTCAGCATCCATTTCGGGAGTTTCGAGTCCCGCAACGGTGCGGATACTGGTGCGAGCCCTTGCGCCCTGCCTGCCGATTGACCAATCTCGCCGACACTGTCATGAGCCGCGGTTGGGGGATCGCACATGCCAACGCTTTATCAACTGAAACCGGCCTTTCAGGCCAGGCTGCGGCCGCTGGCCGACCGGCTGGCCGATGCCGGCGTCACCGCCAACCAGATCACGCTTCTCGCCGCCGCGCTCTCCACCGCCACAGGCCTGGTGGTCGCGGCCTTTGCCTTCCATCCCCTGGTTTTCCTCTTGATGCCGGTGGTGCTGTTCGTGCGCATGGCGCTCAACGCCATTGACGGGATGCTGGCCAGGGAACATGGGCAAGCATCAAAACTCGGCATGTATCTCAACGAACTCTGCGACGTCGTCTCGGACTTGGCGCTGATCCTGGCCTTTGCCACCTTGTTCCCGGCCTGGGGTGTCGTCGCCTTCGCTATTACCGCCATGCTTGTCGAGTTCGCCGGCGTGCTTGGCGTTGCCGCAGGCAGCGGGCGCAACTATGCCGGGCCGTTCGGCAAGAGCGACCGAGCCCTGGTGCTCGGCGTCATCGGCTTTCTCCTCGCTTGCGGCCTGTGGGTGGCGGGGATCGCGCCGTTTGTGTTTCCGGTCATGGCTACACTGTCAGTCGTAACCGCCATCAACCGGATACGCGGCGGCCTTAGAGCGGGCGGCGCATGATGCCAAAGCGTCAGGCACCCGACCGCCAGAGGGAAACCATGATCCACCAGACCATTGCAGCCGGAGCACCGGCGAGCCTCGAGCGCATCGCGCAGGAGCGCACGTTCAAGAGCCATGACGGCACCGAGATCTTCTACCGCTACTGGCCGGCCGCCGAGTCGACGCCAAAGGGTGCGATCCTTCTGTTCCATCGCGGCCACGAGCATGGCGGCCGCATGGCGCATCTGGTCGACGAACTCGCCATGCCCGATCATGCCTTCTACGCCTGGGACGCGCGCGGCAATGGCCGCTCGGCCGGCGAGCGCGGCTATGCGCCGTCCTTTGCCGCCCTGGTTCGTGACATCGACTGCCTGGTGCGTGAGATCAGCCGGGATGGTTTTGGCCAGCGCGACATCGCGCTGATCGCGCAGTCCTTCGGCGCCGTGCTGGCCGCTGCCTGGGTGCATGACTATGCGCCCGACATCCGCGCGCTGGTGGTGGCTTCACCGGCCTTTTCGGTCAAGCTCTACGTGCCCTTCGCCAAAGAGGGCATTGCGCTGTGGCAGAAGCTCAAGGGCCGCTTCTTCGTCAATTCCTACGTCAAGGCGAAGTTCCTGACGCATGATGCCGAGCGCATCGCTTCCTTCGACGCCGATCCGCTGATCACGCGACCGATCGCCTCCAACATCCTGGTCGAGCTTTACGACCACGCTGCCCGCATCGTCTCGGACGCGCGCGCCATCACCGTGCCGACGCAGCTCTTGATCTCCGGCAGCGATTGGGTGGTGCGGCATGGACCGCAGCACGAATTCTTCGTCAATCTCGGCAGCAGCGCCAAGGAGCGGCATGTGCTGCCCGGCTTCTTCCACGACACGCTGGGCGAGCGCGATCGCAAGCAGGCGCTGGACTTGATCCGGCCGTTCCTCGAAAAGCAATTTGCCACGCCGGAGAAAACCATCGACTTGCTTCAGGCCGACCGCGCCGGCTACACCCGCGACGAGGCCGAGAGGCTCGCCTCGCCGCTGACGCTGTTGTCGCCCAAGGGAATTTTCTGGGCGATGAGTCGCGCCTCGATCCGCATGGGCGCCTGGCTGTCTTCGGGCATGAAGATTGGCATCGCCACCGGCTTCGATTCCGGCTCGACGCTCGACTATGTCTACGAGAACGACGCGCGCGGCACCGGCTTCATCGGCCGCATGATCGACCGCACCTTCCTCGACGCGATCGGCTGGCGCGGCATCCGCCAGCGCAAGCTGCATCTGGAAGAGCTGATCGGCAACGCCGCCGCCAGCCTGAAGGCAGCCGGCCGTCCCGTCCACATGCTCGACATCGCCGCCGGTCACGGCCGCTATGTGCTCGATGCCGTCACCAAATGCACTGAACCGCCAGCAAGCGTGCGGCTGCAGGATTATTCCGAGCTCAATGTCGGGTTGGGTTCGAAGCTGATCGCCGAGCGGCAGCTGCCGACCAGCGTCACCTTCCATCAGGCCGACGCCTTCGATGCCGACATGCTGGCCGGGCAAAAGCCGGCGCCGGACCTCGCCATCGTCTCCGGGCTTTACGAATTGTTCGCCGACAACACGATGATTTCCCGCTCGCTCGGCGGGCTGGCCAGCGCCATGCAACCCGGCAGCCTGCTCGTCTACACCAACCAGCCATGGCATCCGCAGTTGGAGATGATCGCGCGCAGCCTGACCTCGCATCGCGGCGGCCAGGCATGGGTGATGCGGCGGCGCTCGCAGGGCGAGATGGACCAGTTGGTGACGGCGGCCGGTTTCGAGAAGATCGACCAGCGCATCGACCAATGGGGCATCTTCACTGTTTCGGTCGCTCGGCGCGTCTGAGACCATGGCCCCGGCTCGGGAACACAATTTGGATATCGTGCTGAGGGCCGCCCTTTGGCTGGCGCTGCTGGCGCCGTTCTTCTATTCGACCTATGGCTTTGCCAACTGGCTGGCGTCGCGGCGCGACCATGTCGGCAGCATCGTGTTTGCCTGGGAACACGCCATCCCGTTCGTCGCCTGGACGATCGTGCCCTACTGGTCTATCGATCTGTTCTACGGCCTGTCGCTGTTGCTCAACACGACCAGGCGCGGCGTCGACCGGCTCGCCGGCCGCTATCTCTCGGCGCAGATCATTGCCGTCGCCTGCTTCATCGCGTTCCCGCTGACGGCGACCTTCGTGCGGCCGGAAACCACCGGCCTGCCGGGTTTTCTGTTTGCGGTGCTCGGTGGTTTCGACAAGCCGTTCAACCAGGCGCCATCCCTGCACATCGCGCTGCTGGTGATCATCTGGGACCATTGGCGTCACGTTCTGGCACGTCACCGTCTCGGCGGCATTCTCCGCCCGGTCTGGCACGTCTGGTGTTTTCTCATCGGCGCCTCGGTGCTGACGACCTGGCAGCATCATTTCATCGACATTCCGACCGGCGCCCTGCTCGGCCTGTTTGCGCTGTGGCTGTTTCCGTCCAAGGGCGAGCTGCCATTCTGGGGTTTTCGGTTGACCGCCGACCCAAGGGCGCGGCGGCTGGCGGGTTATTACGGGCTGGGGGCGGCCCTTGCCCTGGCCGGCGCTGCCGAGGGCGCGTTGGTCTCCGCCGATTTTCTCATCCTGTTGTGGCCGGCATTGGCGCTGGCCATCGTCGCCTTCGGCTATGCTGGGGCCGGCGCCAAAGTGTTCCAGAAGGCAGCCGATGGTAGCGTCTCACTGGCCAACCGTATCCTGCTCCTGCCCTACCGGCTTGGCGCCCGGATCAATGTGTGGGTATGGACCCGCCAACTGGCGCCGCAAGCGGAGATCACCGACGGTGTTTTCCTCGGCCGGTTTCCGAGTGCCGACGAGGCCAACCGCTTCGGCACAGTGATCGACCTTGCCGGCGAGATGGAACGGCCGCGCGGCGTGACCTGCCGCTGGATCAGCTACGCGATGCTCGACCTCGTGGCGCCGCCTCACGACAGGCTGGAGCGAGCGGTGGCGGCGATCGAGCTGGCGCGCCGGCGCGGCACCGTCCTGGTCTGCTGCGCGCTCGGCTTCCAGCGCAGTGCAGCCGTCGTCGCCGACTGGCTGGTGGTGACGGGGCGCTCGTACACAGCTGCACAGGCGCGCAAGAAACTCGCCGCGTCGGGCAGGCCCGTGCACCTTCAGATCGGGCTGGATGAACCGGGGCTGGAAGAACCGGGGCTGGAAGAACCGACATGAGTTGGCCGGCATGAGTGGCGACAATTTTCCCGAGAAGGCCGAAATATTCGCCGCCGGGCTGATGGTGCAGGCGGTGTGGCCGATCCTGCTGGTGGTCGCGGCTGTGATGGCAGCGCCGGTCATCGGCCTGGTGGCCGGACCGCAGACGACAGCGCTGTCCGCGGCGGCCTGGCTGGTCGCGGCGGCGAGCGCCGTGGCGACGCTGGCTCTTTCGGCCTTGCTTTTGTTCGATGCGCTGCTGTTCCGGCTGATGGCAAGCCACGCCAGCGAGGCCGCCGGGGGTGCCGCGGTCGACGATGTGCTGGCGCGCATGCGCCTGAAATCCACCACTGCCGGCGGCCGCTCGCTCGACCATCGCATGGCAGGCACGCGCCGCCTGCTGACAAGGCAGCGCATGGCGCTCGCCATGTTTGCTGCGGCATCCCTTTTCGCAGCATTTGTTTGAGCCATGACAAAACTTCACCTGCGCGCCAACACCTTCACCTTGCTGCAGACGGTGACGTCGGTCGGCCTGTCGGCGGCGGCCTGGGTGGTAACCGGCGTCAGACCAATCTGGAACGGCAGCCAGCCGTCGGAGCGGCAGCGCATCTACTTCGCCAACCATGCCAGCCATGGTGATTTCATCCTGCTGTCGGCCTGTCTGAGTGAGAAGGTGCGCGCCCGGACCCATGCGATCGCGGCGGCCGAATATTGGGGCAAGTCGTGGCTGCGCCGCTTCATCGCGCAGGACATGCTGTCGTCCGTGCTCATCCACCGGCAGTGGACCGACGAAACGCAACACCCGATCTCGATCATGCTGTCGGTGCTCGACGACGGCCACTCGCTGATCCTGTTTCCCGAAGGCACTCGCAACACGACGGAGGCGGATCTGCTGCCGTTCCGCTCCGGCCTCTACAATCTGTCGATGGCGCGGCCCGATGTCGAACTCATCCCGTGCTGGATCGAGAACATGTCGCGCGTGCTGCCCAAGGGCCAGTTCCTGCCGGTGCCGCTTCTGTGCCGCGTCGTCTTCGGTCCGCCGGTGGCGATCGCGCCCGGCGAAGAACGCCGCACCTTCCTCGAGCGCGCCCGCCAGACGCTGCTGTCGCTCAACCCGCGTCCCGATCGGGACCACTAGCATGACAAGGCAAAGAGACTTCGTATGACACTGCCGCCAATGCATGAAACCGTCATCCTGCTGGCCGGCCTGATCTGCGTGCTGACCATGGCGAGCATCGTTGCCGGTATCCTCTCATGGCGGGCGCCGAAGCCGCTGCCCTCGACGCTCGTCAACTTGAACCAGCGCATCAACGCCTGGTGGGTGATGGTGCTGGCGATCACCGTCGCCTTCTTCTTCGGCCGCACCGGCATGACCATCCTGTTTGCGCTGATCTCGTTTGCCGCGCTGCGCGAGTTCGTGACGCTGACGCACAGCCGGCGCAGCGACCACTGGGTGCTGCTCGGCATGTTCGGCATCATCATTCCCTTCCAGTACTGGCTGGTGTGGACCGCCTGGTACGGGCTCTTCACCATTTTCATCCCCGTCTACTGCTTCCTCTTGATGCCGGCGGTCACCGCGCTCAACGGCGACACCGAGCGCTTCCTCGAGCGCGTGTCCGCGCAGCAATGGGCGGTCATGATCTCGGTCTACTGCGTCAGCCATGTGCCGGCGCTGCTGACCCTCAACGTGCCCGGTTTCGAGGGCCGCAACCTCCTGCTCATCGCCTTCCTGATCATCACCGTGCAAGGCAGCGACGTGCTGCAATACATTTTCGGCAAGCTGTTCGGCAGGCATCTTCTGTCGCCCTCCGTCTCGCCCTCGAAGACCTGGGAAGGGCTGGTCGGCGGGCTGGTGGCATCGAGCCTTCTGGGCGCGCTGCTGTCGTTCCTGACGCCGTTCTCGCCGCTGGCGGCGGCAGGCGTCGCCTTCATCGCCTGCCTGATGGGGTTCCTCGGCGGGCTGGTGGCGTCGGCGATCAAGCGCGACCAGGGGGTCAAGGACTGGGGCCACCTCATCGAAGGCCATGGCGGCATGATGGACCGCGCCGACAGCTTGGTCTTCGCCGCGCCGGTGTTCTTCCACATCGTCCGCTATTTCTGGACGTGAGCGAAGCCGCTCAATCGCGGATCGCGCGGCCCGCCTGCTGCAACAGTTCGAAGGCGGCGAAGCGCTTGTCGTGCCAAGGCACCAGATCGCCGCCGGCCGGGCGATAGATGTCGCCGATGCGCGACATGCCGGTCATCGCCGCGATCACATCGGGATATTTTTGCGCCGCCACCGCCGCCAATATGGACGAACCGAGCAGCACCGGTTCGGGCGAGGTCGAACCGGCGACGGTCAGGCCTGTGGTGTCGGCCAAAAGCTGACGTACCAGCTCGCTTTGCGCGGCACCGCCGCTGACGACGATAGTGTCGATGGCGATGCCTTTGTTGGCCATCGCCGCAAGGATCTGGCGCACGCCGTAGCCGATGCCCAGCAGGCCGGCGACATAGAGCGCGACCAGACTGTCGAGGGACGTGTCCATGCCAAGCCCGGCGATCAAGGCCTTGGACTCGGGATCGGCGAAGGGCGAGCGGTTGCCGAGGAATTCCGGCACGACATGCAGTCCATCGGCCAGGTGCGCTACGGCGGACAGGTCGGCGGACTGCTCCGCCGCCTGCTGACCAAGCCAAGCGGTCAGGCCGAGACCTTCCGCCTTGGCTTTCGCGGATGCCTCAGCGGTGGCCGGATGGAAAGCGACGAGGTGGTCGATTGCAGCACCCGCCGCCGATTGCCCGCCTTCATTGAGCCAAAGCCCCGGCACCATCGAGGAAAAATACGGGCCCCAGACGCCGGGCACGAAGGCCGGCTCGCTGGTGCTGGCCATGGTGCAGGCCGAAGTGCCGAACACATAGGCCATGCGCGACTGCAAGGTGCCGACGGAGCCCTGCCCGCCAACCGTGCCGACTCCCCCGGCATGGGCATCGATCAGGCCGGCCGCAACCGGCGTTCCCGGCAACAGGCCGAGATCGGCCGCGGCGGCCTCAGTCAGGCCTTGGGCAAGCGCGGTGCCGCCCTCGACGATCTCGGTGCCGATGCGGGCAAAGCCTTCATCGGCGAGCGCGCCGAGGCCGATGGCGCGGAAATAGGCTTCGTCCCAGCGCCGCTCGTGGCCGAGATAGGTCCATTTGCAGGTCAGCGTGCAGATCGAACGCCCCAGGCTGCCGGTCGAGCGCCAGGTCAGATAGTCGGTGAGGTCGAAGAAATGCTCGGCGGCATCGAAGGTGGCGGGCAGGTTTTCGCACAGCCACAACAGCTTCGGCGTTTCCATCTCCGGCGATATGGTGCCGCCGACATAATCGAGCACGGCGTGCTTGCCGGCATTGACGCGCTGCGCCTGATCGAGCGCACGATGGTCCATCCAGACGATGATGTTGCGCTGGGCATCGCCGGAATGGCCGACCGGCAACGGCGCGCCATCCTGGCCGACCACGACCAGCGAACAGGTGGCGTCGAAGCCGATGCCGGCAATGTCGCGCCCAGCGAGCCCCGACTTGGTCACCGCCTCGCGCACGCTGGCGCAAACCGCACGCCAGATGTCCTCGCTCGACTGTTCGGCGATTTCGCCGGGCTCGATGAATAGAGCGATGTCGCGCTTCGCCGAGGCAAGCATGGTGCCCTTGCTGTCGAACACCCCCGCCCTGGCACTGCCAGTGCCGACGTCGATGCCGAGGAAGTGGGACATGGGGAACCTCAGAAGTTAGGCAGTAGGCAGTAGGCAGTAGGCAGTAGGCAGTAGGCAGTAGGCGAGATGGTCAGCAGTGAACCGTCAGTTGCAAGAGCCTCTCCCCATTTCCTACCGCCTAACGCCTCACAAATCATTGCTCTGCGGCAGGATAACCAGATCCCGGATAGTGACATTTCTCGGCCGCGTCAGCATGAACAGCACGGCTTCGGCGACCTCGACCGGTTGTATCAGGCCGCCCTTGGCCAGTTCATCCTCAAGCTTGTCCTTCGGCCAGTCGCTGATCAGCGCTGTCACCACCGGCCCCGGCTGCACCGCGCCGACGCGCAGGCCGTGCGGGGCGACCTGCCGGCGCACCGTGTGGACGAAGGCCTGCACGGCATGCTTGGATGCCGTATAGATCGGCTCCCAGACCACCGGCACCAGTCCGGCGATCGAGGACGTGACGATGATGTCGCCGGTCTTTCGTTCGACCATATGCGGCAGCACGGCGTGGATGGAACGAAAGACCGCATTGATGTTGAGGTTCAGCATGCGGTCCCAGGCATCCGGGTCGCCTTCGAGCACCGGGCCGCCGACATAGGCGCCGGCATTGGCGTGGAAGATATCGAGCGGGCCGGCCTTGTCCAGGATTTGCGGCATCATCGTCGCGACGCTGGCCGGCTTCATCAGATCGATCACCAGCGGGATCGCGTCGGGACCGAGTTCGGTGCAGACGCTTTTCAGCGCGTCTTCGGCGCGGTCGACGAGCACAACGCGAACGCCGGCGGCAATCAGCGCTCTCGCGCATTCCAGGCCTATGCCCGACGCGGCGCCGGTGATCGCCGCGACCTTTCCACTCAAATCCTGAGCCATTCTATCCTCGTATCGATTGCGGTTGCGTTCAGGCTCGGCCGTGGGAAACCCGCGAGCGGCGTGCCAGGGAGTCGACGATGACCGCAATTGCCAGAACGGCGCCGGTGATCATGTAGCGAAGCGACGATGACAAATCGAGCAAGGTCAGCCCGCTGGCGATCGACTGGATGACGATGATGCCGAGCAGCGCGGAATAGGCGCTGCCACGGCCGCCAAACAGGCTGGTGCCGCCTATGACCGCCGCCGCAATGGCGTTGAGGTTGACGTCGCCGGTGCCGGCCTGCTGGCTGGCGGAGGCCAGCCGCGCCGCCGACAGGACGCCGCCGAGGGCGGCAAACATCGAGCACATGACGAAGGCGCTGAGGTAGATCGAGCGCACCTTGATGCCGGCCCGGCGCGCCGCTTCGCGGTTGCCGCCGACGGCGGTCATCGAGCGGCCCCATTGGGTGCGGGTCAGCGCATAGTTCATCGCCACCACCAGGCCGACGAACAGGCCGAACATCCACGGTATGCCGCGCGCCTGGTTGAGATAACCGACGATCAGTTCTAGCAGGATGGTCAGGGCGGCGACGCGCACGATGAGGCCGCCGACAGACGGCGCCGACAAATTGACGGCCCGGCGGCGGCTGACGGTGCGCAGGCCGCTGATCAGCATGACGATGCCGGGCAATGCCGCCAGTGCATAGGACAGCCAGTCCGGCATGACCAGCAACTGGCCGAAATTCACCAGGTCCGACCCATAGGGCAGATTGATCGAGCCGGTGGAGCCCAGAATATACAGTTGCAGGCCGAGCACGGCGAGCAGGCCGGCGAGCGTCGAGACGAAGCTTGGCATGCCGAGCCGGTTGAACAGCAAGGCATAGAGCCCGCCGATGAAACCGCCGACGGCGATCGCGGCGAGGATGGCGAGCGCCACCGGCCAGCCCTGGTTGACCCACAGTGTGCCGACCATGGCCGAAGCAAAGCCGCTGATCGAGCCGACCGACAGGTCGATCTCGCCGACCATCAGCACACAGACGATGCCGAGCGCGATGACGCCGACGGTCGAGCAGTCGAACAGGAGATTGACCAGATTGCTCGACGAGACGAAGACCGGATTGAGGGCGGTGAACACGCTCCAGATGATGACCAGGCCGACGATGACCGGCAACGAGCCGAGGTCGCCGGAGCGGACGCGGTCGAAGAAGGCGCTGATGGCGCCACCAACGCCGGCCTGGTGCTTGACGCGCACGTCGCTGCGGTCGAGCGCCGTCGATGAGGAGGTGTCCTGCTTGGGCTCCGCGCTCATGGCCGCTGCTCCTGATTGTTCGCTTGTTCGGCGGCCTTGCGCCGTTCGGCGCGGCGCGACACTGCATTGTTGGCGGCGCCGGTGATGGCGCTGACCAGTTCCTGGTTCGAGGCGTCGGGTTCGAAGACGCCGTTGTTGCGGCCGAGCCTGAGCACGACTATGCGGTCGGCGACGGCGCGCACGTCCTCCATATTGTGACTAATCATCAGCACGCCGAGCCCACGCTCGCGCACCCGGTCGATGAGGTTCAGCACTTCCGCCGTCTGGGCGACGCCAAGAGCGGCGGTCGGCTCGTCGAGCAGGATGACCTTGGGGTCGAGCAGCAGCGAGCGGGCGATCGCCACGGTCTGGCGCTGGCCGCCGGACAGCGAGGCGACCGCCTCGCGGACGCTTGGAATACGCGCCGACAATTCGTTGAGCAGCGTCCAGGCGCGAATTTCCATCGCCACCTCGTCCAGCCGCAGCGGGTTGATCTCCTTGCCGAGAAAGATGTTGGCGACGACGTCGAGGTTTTCGCACAGTGCGAGATCCTGGAAGACGGTGGCGATGCCGAGCGTCAGCGCGGCGCTCGGGTCGGGCATCGTCACTTGCCTGCCGCGGAAATTGATGGTGCCCGAGCTCGGCTGGTGGACGCCGGCCAGAATCTTGACCAGCGTCGACTTGCCGGCGCCATTGTCGCCGACCAGCGCCACCACCTCGCCGGCATGGACATCGAGATCGATATCGGTGAGCGCCGAAACGGCGCCGAAATTCTTCGAGATGCCGCGCAGGCTGAGCACCAGCTCGCCTGCCGAAACCGGTCCGTCAGAGATGTCAGACATGGTGGCAAACCTTTCCGGATGGACGGTCAAGAGTGACTGCGAACTTCCGGCCGCCGCAAGGGCGGCCGGAAAGCAGGATCAGGATTCTAGGTCATCCTTTTATGCATGTCTTATCCCAAAACCGCTGCGCGATTTTGGGCGACCTGCATTGTCACTTTGTGATGCCGAGCTTCTTGCAGCCTTCGGCATAGCGGTCGACGCAGAGCTCTTCGGCGGTGTTGATCTTCTTGTCGATGATCTCGGCCTTGAGGTTTTCCTGCGTCACCACCGCCGGCGTGAACAGCTGCGATGGGGTGTCGTAGAGGGTCATTTCGGCCTTCGGCGTCTCGCCCGACAGAAGCTGGACGGCGACGTTGGCGGCAGCCGCCGCAACGATCTCGCTCGGCTTGGAGATGGTGTTGTACTGATCGCCGGCGATGATCAGCTGCAGTGCGGCGATCGTCGCGTCGTTGCCGGTCACCGGCGGTACCGGATCGACACCGGCGGCCTTGAAGGCGGCGATGGCGCCACCACCGGTGCCGTCATTGGCCGCAACGACGCCGACGATCTGCGTGGAGAAGCGGGTGATCTGGCCGCTTGCCCATTGCTGCGCCTTCGGCGGCGCCCATTCCGGCGTGTCGTATTCGGCAAGGATCTTGTAGCCGCTGTTGTCGAGGCTGGAATGGATGCCCTTCTTGATCAGCCCGGCGGCCGCGTCGGTCGGCGATCCGTTGATCTGCAGCAGGCCGCCGCTGGCGGGGTCGACCTTCAGCGCCTTGAGGTGTTCGACGAGCGAGTCGGCAATGGCCTTGCCGATGCCTTCATTGTTGAACGAGACGTAGAAGTCGGCAGGTGCGGTCGGGATCGGGCGATCATAGGCGATGACCTTGACGCCCTGGCTCTGCGCCAGCTTGACCAGCGAGGCGGCGGCGGTCGAGTCGACGGGGTCAAGCACGATCGCCTTGGCGCCTTGCGAGATCACCGAGTTGAACTGCTGCTGCTGGCGCGAGGCGTCGGCATCGGCGTTCTGATAGATCACCTTGCAGCCGGGGCAGAGTTTTTTCATCTCGGCGACGAAGCCGGGATAGTCGTGCTGCTCGTAGCGCGTCGAGGCCTGGTCGGGCATCAAGAAGGCGACCGTGGCGTCGGTAACCGGGGCGGCAAAGGCAGCGGTGCCGCCAAGAAGAGAAAGAGTGAGCGCGATGGCTCCCGTCGATTTCCAGGCAAATCTGGTCATTTCGATAGCTCCGTTTCAAGGAATGGTTTCATGAAGCCTTGGACACCACATGGCGCCGGGCCTTGACTGCAGTCGGCTGTTGCGAGGAACAACGGAGCACTTGATCCGTGCTGCGCATCCTCTTGATATCTCTGGATTTCGGGACAAGCGATCTCCAGCACGGGGCGCCTCCAACGCACCCCGCGTTCTTACCTCAGTAAATGTCTAGGCTCCTCCCGGTCCTCCCTGTTAGGCGGCAATCTCCGCGCTGACGTTTTCCGCCAGCAGGGCCCTGAAGCGCGAAGGCGACATGCCTTTCTGGGTCAGGAACTGGCGGTTGAAATTCGAGATGTTGTTGTAGCCGGCGGCGTAGCAGATCTCGGTGATCGGCATGTCGGCCTCGCTCATCAGCAACTGGCAGGCAAGGTTGATGCGCAGCCGGTTGACGTACTGAACCAGCGCCATGCCGGTATGACGGCGGAAGCTGCGCGAAAACGCGCTCGGGCTGCGCCCGGCAATCGCCGCCAGATCGCTTTCGCTGAACGGCTCGGTCAGGTTGGCGTTGATAAAGGCAAGCGCCTTGTTGACGCCGGCCGACATGAAGCCTGAGGGATCCGGCAGATAGCTGGCGCTGGTCAGCGTCCGTACATCGGCGGCGCGGCTCAGAATATCGATCAGCTCCATGAACAGCGCGATGCGGCGAACGCCTTGCGCCTCGACCAGTTCGGCCAGCACAGGTGCGGCGAGCTTGGCGGTAGCGGTGGAGAACAGCGCGCCGCGGCGGCTGAGCTCGAGAATGTTTTCACAACCGGCAAGTTCCGGCAACGCGGCGGTGGCGTCTGCGATGAACTCTTGCGAGAATTGCACGACGCGGCCGCGCAGCGGCACGCTGGCGCCTGCCGGCACGTCGCTGACCCAGTTGTGCGGCAGGTTCGGGCCGGTGAGCACGAGATTGCCGGGCTCGAACTCGCCGATGAAGTCACCGACGAAATAATGGCCCGTGGTGGCGACGACGTGATGGATTTCGTATTCGGGGTGGAAGTGCCAGCGCACCGTGTGGAAGGGGTAGCCGTGGGCCCAGGCCTTGAACGACTCGCCGCGTCTGATCTGGACGACTTCCAAGTCCGGATTCATGTCAGTTCCTCCCGGCGCCGGTCCGGTCATGCGACCAGTTGCAGTGCCATCTCCCGCAGGCCGCGTTTGCCGCTCTCTGCAGTGATCGAAGCTTAGGCGGCAATTCATGCAGCCGCCACCACGGTGTGTCCACCTCACTGATACTTTTTTGGCGTTTTTGTGGTCAAGGCGATACGTTTGCGAGTACGCGGGAGAGATCAGGCCCCGCTTGCGAGACGGTGACGACGCAAACGATGTCGCCGGCGGCGAGAGCTGGTCGCTCGATTTCGGCTCCGTCACAGTGATAATATGCAAAGGGAGCGGATCGGCATGACAAGGACGTTCACCTATTCCGGCAGCCCTGCGCATATTGTCTTCGGCAATGGCGCGTCGTCCGAGGTGGGCACCTGGATCGAAAAACTCGGCTGCAATCGCGCGCTGGTGCTGTCGACGCCGCATCGGGCTGCCGACGGCGAGGCGCTTGCCAAATCCCTCGGCGCGCTGGCGGCCGGCACCTTTTCGGGCGCCGCCATGCACACGCCGGTCGAGGTAACCCAAACGGCAATGGCCAAGGCGACCGAGGTCAACGCTGACTGCGTTGTCGCGCTTGGCGGCGGCTCGACCACCGGTCTCGGCAAGGCGATCGCCTGGCGCACCGACCTGCCGCAGATCGTCATCCCGACCACCTATGCCGGCTCGGAGGTGACGCCGATCCTCGGTCAGACCGAGAACGGCGAAAAAACCACAATGCGTGACGCAAGGATCCTGCCGGAAGTGGTGATCTACGATCCAGAGCTGACCGTCGGCCTGCCGATAGCGATGAGCGTCGCGTCAGGACTCAACGCCATGGCGCACGCGGCCGAAGCGCTTTACGCGCAGGATCGCCATCCGATTTCCACCCTGATGGCGAAAGAAGGATTGCGCGCCATGACGGCGGCGCTGCCGGTGTTGACCAAGGAGCCTGGAAATATCGATGCACGCGGCGATGCGCTTTACGGCGCCTGGCTGTGCGGTACGGTGCTCGGCGCCGTCGGCATGGCGCTGCATCACAAGATCTGTCACACGCTCGGCGGCTCTTTCGACATGCCGCATGCCGAGACGCATGCGGTGATGTTGCCGCACACGATCGGTTTCAACGCCGTCGCGGTGCCCGACTTGTTGAAGCCGGTCGCCGACTTGTTTGACGGCAGCGCCGGTAGCGGTCTCCACGATTTCGCCAAGGCGGTCGGCGCGCCCCTTACATTGAAAGAACTCGGCCTCAAGCAGGCCGATCTCGACCGCGCCGCCGAGATTGCGACCAGGAACCCATACTGGAATCCGCGGCCTTTCGACCGCGCCGCAATCCGCGCCCTGTTGCAGGACGCGTGGGAGGGAAGGCGTCCGCAAAACTGACGGCAACAAGCAAGGAACTTACCCGCCGCGAATTCATCAGGATACCGCCACGACCGGTGTGCTCGCGGCGGCCTCGCGGTGCCGGCGATCGCCTGCCCTTTCGCATATAGCCGACAGGCATGAGTGGCTCCGCCTGAACGGCGCAGGCCGCTCACGCTTTTGTGCGCGTGAAAAACTGCGCGGCTCGAAAAGCCCATTGACATCAGCCGTATTTTCGACGCAAACGTTATATTGTTACTGTTATACAGTTACACAGCCCGCCTCTCCGGCGACATACCTTTCAGACTGCAAGGAGACCACGGATGCGTCGCATTCCCTTTCTCGCCGCGCTGCTCGTCGCGGTGCCGCTTTTGACCGGCACGGCTGCCCGCGCCGAAGACAAGCTGACCATCGTGGCGGCCGAGAATTTCTATGGCGACCTTGCCCGCCAGATCGGCGGCAGCAACGTCACCGTCACCAGCATCCTGGCCAATCCCGATGACGATCCGCATCTGTTCGAGACCAGCCCGTCGACGGCGCGCACCATCGCCGACGCCAAGATCGTCATCTATAACGGCGCCGACTACGATCCGTGGATGGACAAGCTGCTGTCGGCCTCGACAGCCAAGGATCGCACGACCATCGTCGCCGCCGACCTGATCGGCAAGAAGTCGGGCGACAACCCGCATCTGTGGTACGACCCGGCGACGCTGCCGGCCATCGCCAAGGCGCTGAGCGCCGACCTTGCCAAGCGCGATCCGGCCAATGCCGTGTATTATGAGACGAACCTGAAGGCATTCCAGACCTCGCTCGAGGCCATTGACAAGGAAATCACCGACGTCAAGAACACCTATGCCGGCACCGAGGTGACGGCTACCGAGCCGGTCTTCGGCTACATGGCGGAAGCGCTCGGTCTCAAGATGCTGAACTACGATTTCCAGGTGGCCTTGATGAACGATGCGGAGCCGAGCGCCACGCAGGTGGCGGCGTTCGAAAACAGCCTGAAGGACGGCTCGGCCAAGATCCTGTTCTACAATTCGCAGGTGACCGACGAGGCAACGACAAGGCTGCTCGACATCGCCAAGCAGAACAAGGTCACGGTCATCGGCGTCACCGAGACGGAACCGGCGGGCCAGACGATCCAGACCTGGTTCGGCGGCCAGATCGACGCGGTCCAGAAGGCGCTCGCCGCCCGCACACAATGAATGTGACTGCGAATGAATGTGACTAAATGAACGCAATCGAATTCGACAAGGTCACGCTGACCTATGGGGGACGCCGGGTTTTATCCGACGTCTCCTTTTCTCTACCGCAAGGCGCCTTTGTCGGCCTGCTCGGCGCCAATGGCGCCGGCAAGACGACGATGCTGCGCGCCATTCTCGGCCTGATCAAACCGGCCGGCGGCGCCATTTCGGTGCTTGGCAAATCGCCGACGCGCGGCAACGCCGACATCGGCTATATGCCGCAGGCGCGGCGCGCGCTTGGCGATGTCGGCGTCAGCGGCCTCGACTTCGTGCTGAGTGCCGCCGGCGGGCATCGCTGGGGCTGGCCCGTCGCATCGGCTGCCGAGAAGGAGGCGGCGTGGAAGGCTCTTGAAGAGGTGGGCGCCGGCGACCTTGCGCGGCGGCCGCTGGGCGAGCTTTCCGGAGGCGAGCGCCAGCGCATCCTGATCGCGCAATCCTTGATCGGCAATCCGCAACTGCTGCTGCTCGACGAGCCGCTGATCAGCCTCGATGCAGGCCATCAGCGCGCGATCATCGACCTGGTGCATCAGATCGGCGAGCGGCTCGGCATTGCCGTGCTGTTCTGCTCGCACGAGATCAACCCGCTGCTGCGCGCCGTCGACCGCGTGCTCTATCTCGGCAACCGCAAGGCGGCGATCGGTTCCGTCGACGAGGTCATCAGCGGTCCGGTGCTGTCGAAACTCTATGGCACGCATATCAATGTGGTGCGGGTTGCCGGCCGCATCTTCGTCATGGCCGACGATGTCGAACTGGAGAGCGGGGCGCATGTCCACGATCTTTGACTATGAATTCATGCGCAACGCCTTCTATGCCTGCACCATCGTCGGCATCGTTTCGGGCGCGGTCGGCTATTTCCTCGTGCTCCGGGGCCAGACCTTCGCCGGTCATGCGCTCTCCCATGTCGGCTTTCCCGGCGCCACCGGCGCCGGCCTGATCGGGCTGTCGCCGTTTCTCGGCCTCACCGTGTTTACCGTCGCCGCCGGCATCGGCATCGGCCTGCTCGGCGAACGCGCGCATCGCGACGTCGCCATCGGCATCGTTTTGACGCTGTCGCTCGGCTTGGGCTTGCTGTTTCTGCATTTCTACACCGCCTTCGCCTCGCAGGCGACCAACGTGCTGTTCGGCAATGTGCTGGGCATCAGCCTGCGCACCGTTATCGTGCTTGCGGTGCTGGCGGTGGCGATCCTTGTCGCGCTTTTGCTGATCGCGCGGCCGCTGCTGTTCGCCAGCCTGCAGCCGGAACTCGCCGAAGCGCGCGGCGTGCCGCTCACTCTTGTCTCGACCCTGTTCATGGTGCTGGTCGCCGTCGCCACGTCCGAGGCGGTGCAGATCGTCGGCGTGCTGCTCGTCTTCGCGCTGATGGTGGCGCCTGCAGCCACCGCGCTCAGGCTTACTAGCGGCGTCGGAGCCGGCGTGCTGACGTCCATCGCGCTTGCCGTGATCATCGCCTGGATCAGCCTGACGCTCGCCTTCCTGACCGACTGGCCGACGAGCTTCTGGATCACGGCGCTGGGCGCGGCGGCCTATGTCGTCAGCGGCATGGTCCGGCGCCCGTCGGTCCGAGAGACTCAGAGCGCCGACGCCGGCCCCTGAGGCTTGCCCTCCGGCGGGTCGATCGGGCCGGCTGGAGTGCAAAACTGACGTGAGGGAAATACACCCAAAAAAAGTCAGGTTTACAAATCGGCTCCTGAAACGTTTCAGCCGCGAAAGACAAATTCATCCAATCGCCTAGATCGCGACCTCTGTCGCGCCAAAGGGCCGCTCCGGAGCGGCCGGAACACCCGGAAAACCGCCATTTCAAGCGCATTTTGCAGCGGCGAATGGCGTCCGCGCGGCCGGTTGGAAGCTGGCCGGGAGGTGCAAAGGCGACCCCCCGCGGCCATCGCGGGCGGCGTTGACAGACCGCGGTGCTGCATGCGTATAGCAAGCCATGGGTCACGCCATGGCCGTGGCGGTTGAGACGGGGCTGGGGGGTTTCGTAACAACAGCATTGACGGCCCGGCGCCGGACGGGCGGCATGCACTCTCGAAGTGCGCCGCTCGCTCTTGGCTGACGCGCCGGCGACCCGGCAGCAGTCCTGGCCTGCGTTATCTCGACCAGGCTCCGCAGAACGCCATCGTCTCAGCTTTTCGATCCGCATCGGTTCGAAGCGAACGAGGTGACGCCCTCTTAACCGATATTCGCTTCGCTACGTCCCCCTCCCCCTGCTGGGCGAGGGGGACGCTGGCGATGAACCGCGCCGGCCGACGTGTATCGGCACCGATCAGGCACTCCTGACGACGCGATCAAGCAAGCCTGACGACGAGCCGATCAGGCGACCCTGGCGACGTCGATCAAGCAAGCTTGACTACGTCGATCAAGCAAGCTTGACGACGAAGTGCTTGGTTACCGGCTCGAGGATCTGCCAGGTGCCCTTGAAATCGGCTTCGACCACGAACGCATCGCCCGGACCGACCTCGACAGGCGTGCCGCCATCGGGCGTGATGATGATGCGGCCGGCGATCATGTGCACGAACTCATAGTCGGTGTAGGTGGCGTGATAAGTGCCGGGCGAGGCCCGCCAGGTGCCCGACAGCACCTTGCCGTCGGCGGTGGTGTGCTGCACGGCGGTCTGCATGGTCGGCCGGCCCGCGACAACGATCCAGCCCGGTAAGTCGCCGCCCTCGGCATGCTCGACAGCGCCGAATTTGAAAATGGTGGTGTTGGTCATGGGAGGCTCCGTTCGAATTGCATGGCTGCCGGTTGGATAGCCGATGCGTGCGACAGGGGCAACGCAAGGGCCGACGTGTGGCGTCGGGGATTGGCGAACGCGCGCGCTAATCTCCCCCCTCGAGGGGGAGATGTCGCCGAAGGCGACAGAGGGGGTCGGTTCGACTGGACGCGGCGCCCTGCACCAGACGGAAGTTGGCGCTTCACGCGAGACGACCCCCTCTGGCCGCTTCGCGGCCATCTCCCCCTCAAGGGGGGAGATTGGCAGTTCATCTCCCCCAATGTTGCACTGCGTTAGATTTGTTGCATTGCGATATCGACCATAGGGCGGAATCTTGGGTCGGGCGGACTGTCAACGGCTGCAGCGCCCGTGTCCCGTTGGGCGCGCAAAGCTGCCGCACGTATGATCCCGGCGCGATCGTTACTCGCCGAGGCGGGATCATGCACCAGCACGAGGTGGCAAATCGTGTCAGCATCGTTCCGGCCCGATATCGAAGGACTGCGTGCCTTGGCGGTGGCAGGCGTGATCGCCTTTCATTTCGGCTTCACCGGCCTGCCCGGCGGCTTCACCGGCGTCGACATCTTCTTCGTCATCTCGGGCTATCTGATCACAAAACACCTGCTTGCCGAAATCACCGAGACCGGGCGGCTCAACCTGTGGCGCTTCTATGCCAGGCGCGCTCGGCGGCTGTTGCCGGCGTCGCTGTTCGTCATCCTCGCCACACTGGTGGCCGGCGCCTTCATCCTGTCGCCGGAGGAACAATCGCTCTATTCCAAAGGCGCCATGTTCGCCTCGGCCTACATGATCAATCTGTGGCTGATCCGCTGGTCGTTTGATTATTTCGCCGCCGATGCGGCCAGCAACCCGTTTGTCCATTTCTGGTCGCTGTCGGTGGAGGAGCAGTTCTATGTCGCCTGGCCGGCGCTGCTTGTGCTGGCGGCATGGCTGCGCCCCGGCAAGCGCGGCGCGATCCTGGTGATCGGCATTGCCGGCCTCGTCTCGTTCGCCGTCTGCGCGTGGCTCACCACGGTCTCGCAGCCCTGGGCCTTCTATTTCTCGCCGCTACGCGCCTGGGAGTTCGCCGCCGGCGGGCTGGCCAGCATGGTGCCGCAGCAAGTCTGGCAAAACCGCCCGCGGCTCGCCACGCCGCTGGCGTGGCTCGGCCTAGCGCTGATTGCCGGCGCCTATCTTTCCTTCAGCGACGAAACGCCCTTCCCGGGTTTCCTCGCCCTGGTGCCGGTGGCCGGCACCGTGCTGTTGCTGCTGGCAGGAGCGGCGCACGCGCAGCAGGAGAGCGCTAAGAAAAGCCCGATCGAGGCACTGGCGCTGGCGCCGCTGCAATGGGTCGGCAAACTCTCCTACTCGCTCTATCTCTGGCACTGGCCGGTGATCGTGTATGCCACGATGCTGACGCCGGAACTTTCGCCGCTGCAGCGGCTCGGCTGCTTGGCGCTGACGCTGGCGCTGTCGGGGTTCACCTATCATGTCATCGAAAACCCGATCCGCCGCAATGGCTGGCTGATGGCCAGTGCGGCGCGGGCGCTGGTGCCGGCCGTCCTCCTGACCGGCACCGGCGTCGCAGCCGCCTACGCCAATGCCAGGCTTGCCGTCCACGATCTGGACCCTGAGCAGCGCAGCATTGCCGCCAGCGCCGCGCAGCCGTCCACGGCGCGCGCGGCCGGCTGTATTCTCTCCTTTGAGACGGTGACGCCGAAGGCCTGCGTGTTCGGCAACAAGGACGCCGGGCGCTCGATTGCGCTGTTCGGCGATTCGCATGCCGACCACTGGTCGACGCCGCTGATCGACGCGGCGGCCAAGAACAATTATCGCCTCGTCACCTATCTCAAATCGTCCTGCCGTGCCTCGCGGGTGACGACCTGGAACTGGCGGCTGAAGCGCGACTACACCGAATGCGACCAGTGGCGGGAGCAATCGGTCAAGGACATTATCGCGTTGCACCCGCACATGGTGGTGATCTCGGAATTCTCGATCGGCAATGTGATGAAGGAATCGCCCGAGGAACTGAAGCACGCCGATTGGAACGAGGAGTGGAAGGCCGGCCTGCGCTGGACGCTGGCGGCATTCAGCCGGGCCGGGATCAAGGTCGCGGTAATCCGGGACGTTCCCTACAATGGAAGCTATGCCGACAAATGCGTGGCGCGGGCGCTGTGGCGCGGGCAGGTGCCTGAAGTCTGCGACACGCCGAGGGACGCGGCGGCGAACGACGACATCGCCGCGGCCGAGCGCGACGTCGTGCGCAGCGTGCCCGGCGCCACCTATGTCGACCTGACCAGCCAGTTCTGCGACGCCCAAACCTGCCACGTGTTCATCAACGGCCAACTCGCCTTCCGCGACCGACACCACCTGGCGACGCCATTTGCTGAATCACTGGAGCCGGTCTTGGAGAAGGCGGTGTTTTAGGGGGCGGCGAGGTAGGGGGACCTGACGGCTGACCGCTCAGTTGATGCGAGCTATGCCACAAACACATCCTCTCGATGGTGAGCGAGGTAAGCCTGCTGCGGCGGGGTGAAGGTGCTAGTGCGCCAGACGGCGGGGGCTTCGGCAAAGCCGAAACTCTGCATCACCAATTGCTCGAAACCGAGCCGCCGCAAATCAGTCTTGTCGACGCGCTGGGATATGAGGACCTGCCCGCTATCTTCAAAACTGATGAAGCCACGGTCAAAGAGGTGGTCGGCATCAGGCGTGAGGAGCAGCCCGTTCATGCCGTCCAAGCGCTCCTGCGCGGAAGCGCATAGGCGCCAAGGCTTGATGTGGCTTGCAATCAGCAACGAGGGATTGGTGACCCCTGTGAGTCGGCACGAGCGCTCCATGGCTTCGACATTGGAACGAAATTTACCTTGGCCGCGACGAGCTTGAATGACGCTCGTCTTTACAGTGTCCTCGAGTTGGAGGTCGTCTCGGATACGGCGCTCAACGACGTCCTCTAAAATTTCATTGACGACTTCGAAAGTGAGACTGTTTGCGCCACCACGCCTCAGAGCTTCGCGGTCGAAAGCTGTACCCGCGACAATGGTGTGAAACACCTCTTGCGATACGCTCGCGAGATAGGCGTTTTGACGGCCTGATCCGGAGTTTGGGTCGATGGGCGAGTATCGGGGAGGCAGAAGCGGACCCAATTCGCCAATTATGTCCGACGGGCGCACCGTCGGCAGGAGCGGCGCCCAATACACCGGGAGAAGCCAACCTTCCTCGTTCCAATTGGCTCCAGTGTTCTTGAACTCCGGTGGTTTCGGTGCTGTGAATGCAAACTCCGCTACCCGACCAATATAGCGCACGGCTTGACCGAAAAAAGACAACACGAGGTCACCAGGTGTCGCCCGACGCATATTTTTGTAGAACTCGCTGCGTGCCCCATTCTTCTGAGTTTTGGGCGACCAGAGATATTGCCCGTCGATCTCTTGGCAGGCGGTCTGACTGTGATTTACCCACCAGAATTGCGACATCGTTTTTGATTTTAATAGTTGCCGTCGGCTGGGTAAGCTCTATTCGAGACCTGTCTCGCCTACAAGCATGGAGCCGACCTTATTGCCAGGTGCGACAGGCGGCGTAACTGCATCTTTCGGCGAGACGCCAAGAAGAGCGTAGGGCGACGATAGTCGCCGCCCCCACCCCACTTGCAAATCGCCCCCCAAATGCCATCTAGATCACAGGCGCACCGCCGGTGCGCCTTAGCCACGGAGCTTTCACTTGACGCAGCGAAGCGGCAGTGCGGATTTGCCGCTGCATGGCGGGCGGGTTCCGAAATGGCTGGGCGATCGCATGACGCGGCTGGGCGCTGTGCTGTGCGAGGCGATCATCCATCACTATGGCCGCGACGAGCTGTTGCGGCGGCTGGCGCATCCGTTCTGGTTCCAGTCTTTCGGCGCCGTCATGGGCATGGACTGGCACTCCTCGGGCATCACCACCTCGGTCGTCGGCGCGCTGAAGCGCGGGCTGAACCCGATGTCGCGCGAGCTCGGCATCCATGTCTGCGGCGGGCGCGGCGCGCATTCGCGCAAGACGCCGCAGGAGCTGACCGCGATCGGCGAACGCGTCGGCATCGATGGCGCGGCACTCGCCACCGCCAGCCGCCTGGTCGCCAAAGTGGACAGTGCGGCCGTGCAGGACGGCTTCGACCTCTATCTGCACGGCTTCATCGTCACCGACGACAGCCGCTGGGTGGTGGTGCAGCAAGGCATGAACGGCGACAGCCGCCAGGCGCGGCGCTATCACTGGCTGTCGGAAGGGCTGACAAGCTTCGTCGACCAGCCGCATGCGGCGATCGAGGGCGAGCGGCAGGGCGAGATCGTCAACCTGACCGACCATCGCGCCGCGCCGTCACGTAGCGGCCAGATCGACCTGTTGAAGACCATGAGCCCGGAACGGATCCTCGACGAGCTTGCCGTGCTGGAGCCGCCGCCGAAAGCAGCGCCTGCGAAACCGGCGGCGCAGCCGATGCTGCCCAATCTGGTGATGCCGGCGCATCACGACGTGCGCGAGAGCGACATCGTCATGCACCGGCTGCACGGCAACATTTCCGCCGCCATCGAAAGCGGGCCGGCCGACTTTCCCGAGCTGCTGCTGGTGCCCGGCGTCGGCGCGCGCACGGTGCGGGCGCTGGCCATGGTGGCGGAAGTGGTGCATGGCGCGCCCTGCCGCTTCTCCGATCCGGCGCGCTTCTCGCTCGCCCATGGCGGCAAGGACCGCCACCCCTTCCCGGTGCCGCTGAAAGTCTATGACGAGACGATCGCGGTGCTGAAATCGGCCGTCGGCAAGGCCAAGCTCGGCCGCGAGGAAGAGCTCGGCGCGCTGCAGCGGCTGGATGGCGAAGCGCGGCGGCTGGAGCGCTACGTCACCGGGCCAAGCCTTAAGGAGATCGTCGCCGGCGAGTTCGACCAGTCGCATCTGCTTGGAGGGCGCAGTGTGTTCGGGTGGGAGGGGGCGGCGGAAAGCGACGACGGTTCAGACAGGGGCCGCCAGTAGCTGCCTGTCCATCATGCAGAGATAGTGCGCGGCCCATAGAAACACGTGCTCGGCTTGTTTTGATAATGCTTGCAAAGACCCATTTCTCAAGTGATGCTCTGCCAGGCGAGGCTCGGCATGAAGACATTCGCATGGACGTTGGTTTTCGTGCTGCTGGCGATTGGCGGCGCGATCGCCCAAACGACGCCTGAGCCTGCCATACTGGCATATACACCGCCGATGCACTTCGTCGTTGTACGCAACAGCACGCCAGGATGCGAGCCGACATGCCCGGAATGGATTTCGGCGGAAGGTCACATCGTGGCCGGCACGCCAGCTTTGCTGAAGGCTTTGCTGAAAAAACTCGGCCCCCGCAAATTGCCTTTGGCGTTGAATTCCCCGGGCGGCGAGACCGATGCGGCGATGGCGCTTGGCCATATGATCCGCGCCAGCGGGCTCGACACGATGGTTGGCAAGACGGAGTTCTCCGAATGCGCGCCAGACACAAAAGCCTGCGGGCCGGGCGACCTCCGCTTCGGCGTCGCCAACCCCGTCGGCGCAGTCTGTTCGTCAGCTTGTACGATGGTTCTTGCGGGCGGCGTACGGCGCCTGGCAGACAGCCGCGCCTTTGTCGGCATTCACCGGATCATGCTGCCGGCCGCCAAGAAAATCCACGGCAAGAAGACCATCGTCCTCGTTCCGATACCCAAATGGTATGAACGCAAGGTCGACAGCTATTTCACCGAGATGAAAGCAGGTTCGTGGATCGTATCGGCCATGCAAAAAATACCCGACGACAGCATACGATACCTCGTGACATACGAACTTTTGGACCTGAATCTGATAACCGAAACCGGTCACGGCGACACGCGCACCTCCATCGATATCTGCAAGACCACGCCGCCGGCGGGCAACTGCCGAACGGTCAGGCAATAGGAATAGCGGGCCACGTAGGTCGTCGAAGCGCCTGTTTCTCAACAGCAACCCTTCACTTTACGCTGCGCCCTTCAACAGGTCTTCCGGCCGGCCCTCGACGAGCGCAGCAATATAGCTTTCCAGGCTGGTCGTGCCGCGCTCCGGGTTTTCCGGCTGCATCGGCTTGTCCAGCGTGGCCCCGGTCATGCGGGCATAGGACTCGGCCGCCGCTTTGGAGAAGCCTAGTTTTTCGTAGGTTTCTGTCCAGCGCTCGCGCGGCACCGTGACCACGCGCACGTTTTTGCGCAACGCCGCACTGAAGGCTGCGGCGACATCGGCGGCGGAGTAGCGCCGAGGACCCTCGATATAGTGCGTGCCGGTCTTGTCCGCCGGTTCCAGAAGACGCCTCGCCGCAGCCTCGCCGAGATCCTGCGGCGCCACCATCGGCAGCTCGAAATCCGCCGGGAAGAAGGAGGTGATGACGCCGTCGCGCCGCGCCGTCTCCAGGGCCTGATCCCAGTTGCTCATGTAATAGGCGGCGCGGTTGATGCTTGCCGGAATGGTCTGGGCCTTCAGCTTCTGCTCGAGGCCGTAAAGGACGGTGAGATCGCCGACACCCTCGCCGGCCTGCGCGCCGTAGGTCGATTCCGCCACCAGCTTTTCGAGGCCGGAGCCCTCCAGCGCCGCCGCAATGGCGCCAACCGTCTTGCGCTCCTCGGCGTCGGTGTCGGTCGATGGATCGGCCGGCGGGTTGAGCAGAAACGCCCGCTTGCCGCGCCGCAAGACTTCACGCAGCGCCTCGACATCGAGCACATCGGCAACCGCGGCCTCCGCTCCCTGTTCAACCAACCATGCGGCCTTCGACTCGTCGCGCGTCACCACCGTGACATCCTCGCCCTGCCGCAACAGCGCCATTGCCGCCGCCGAGCCGACATGGCCGGTACCTCTAAGAATGACATGCATGGTCTCGTCCTTCCCTTGCTGATTCATGCCGGATTAATGGCTGGGGCGGCGAAGGGTTCAAAAATCGGGGGACGATGCTGACAGGAGGTGACGCCGGCTTTCCTCGCAATGCACGGCGCAGGGGTCGTTCGCATCTTGCAAAATTATGGAACGAGGTCGTGCCCAGCGAGTTATATTAGCGCAACCTTGAATAGGAGGCAGCTATGAGAAAGCTCCTGCTTGCTTCGGCTATCGCTATCACTGCGGCGGCGGCGATGATCGCCCCGGCGAATGCCGGCGGGCGCGTCGTGATCGGCATCGGCAACGGCTACTATGACGATGACTACAATGACAGCTATGGCGACTATTACGATCGCTACGCTCCTCGCCCCTACTACCAGTATGATGCCTACGACAACGGCTTCAGGTACCACAGGTATCACAGGCACCATCGGCATTGCCGTATAGAGTTGGTCAAGCATTGGCGCCATCATCACAGGATCGTCGAGGAAATTCGCGTTTGCGAACGGTGATCCGATAGGGTGAAACCGGTTCGGCCGGCATCTGCCGGCCGGCCGCTTCCTGCGCGGCTGCCGGCCTTATCGCGGCTTCCGCATCAGCATCATCCCGTAACCAACGGCCAAAAGGTCGAGCCCGACCTTCAACAGCTTCACCACCACATCTCGTCCCTCGCCGGTGCGTTCGGCGAGCGCCTTCACCGACTGGCCTTCGAGGCAGATTTTGCGAACCACCTCCGCCACTTCCCAGTGGGCCATGGCGGCGATGGCATGGGTGTGGGCGCGGCCGGCGTTGAGCACGCGGTCGGGGATGCCGCCATTGATGCGGCCGCCGTCAATGCGCTCTTCCCACGGCATCGGCCGCAGCCCGTCACGCGAGGCGCGCTCAAAATCGTCGCGAAACCGTTGGCCGGCCTCGCGTTGCTGGCGCGTCAGTGAGGTGATGCCGACCAGCGGATCGACATTGCGCACCCGCACGATGCCGCCGGTCGCGGTGTAGCCGTCATTGGAGACCTCGTAGACGCGCCGCGCCTCTTCGGTGCCGACGCTCAACCGCTTGCGGCCGAAGCGATCGTCCTTCAGCGCGAAATCATGGCCGATCTCGCGGCGGATGCGCACCTGCTCGGCTTCGCCCGCAGGCAATTTCGGCGGTTTGGCTTTCTGCGCGGTTTTTTTGCTCATCGGGGGATCCTTGTGGGATTGGGTTGTTGAGCCGGAAGGTTGGCGTTCCTTCGCGCCCCCTCTGCCCTGCCGGGCATCTCCCCCACTTGGGGGGAGATCGGATGTCGCGTCGGCTTTCGCCAATCACCACCGCCGTTGGAAGGCAGTGCGGGCGAGCTGCCAATCTCCCCCCTCGTGGGGGTTGAGGAGTGGTCCGCGAAGCGGACGGAAAGCCAATTGCTTGGCTTTCCGAGCGACGAACGTCCGCCAGGACAGAGGGGGGCGCTGTCCCGCCGGCTTTCGATCATTGGTGGGGTCGTCCGGAGGCGAGGAACGGAGCCCAGCCGCTCACACCACCTCCGCCACAGGTCGGTGGAAACGCGTCTGATGATATTCGCAGTAGCTTTTCAGCGCCCTTGTGCGCAGGCCGCAGCACAGCATCTCGAGCCCCGGCCGACTGCCGGGAGCATCGTTGTCGGGGTCTTCCTCCAGCGTCAGGTCGAGCGGCGCGCGGCAGCGGTCGAACAGGCAGTCGATGAAGCGCATGGCGGCGACATGCGGCTGACGCCCGAGCGAGGCAGGGCGCGGCGCCGGCACATTGAAGCGGTAGATTTCGCCGTCCACCACCAGCCGTCCTTCGCCCGGGATCGAGGGCGCCGGACGGGCTGGCAACAGAGGCCTGGCCGATGGCTGACGGCTCGGTTTGGCGGCCGGTTTGACCGGCGCGGCCTGCTTCGAAACTCCTACTTCCCTTACGAGCTTGCTTGGCTGCGCCGGCGGATTCCTCTTGGCGGTATTCTCGTTTGCCGCAGTCTTCCCCGTCGCATTCTTCCTCGGTCGGCCGCCGGACCTGCCGCCTCTGGGGTTGGCGAAGCCGATGATCTTCAACGCGCTGTTGCGGTGGACGATGCCGATGATGGCATTGCGCGAGACCGGACTGCCGCGCAGCGCCGTGAAGCGGACGGCGATCCCTGTGGCCGACAGGCCATCCCTCAGCCAGACGGCGATCTCCTGCAATTCGGTGTCGGTATAGGCAGTCATGTCGGTATCCATTGATTGCGCGCGCAAAGGCCGAGCGCCGGCCCCGAGGGCCCACGGGAAAAAATCAGAGCGGATGGTCGGTGCGGTCAGCCGATACTGGCGGCCGGCAGCGAGCCGGCGAGATGCCGCAAGGCGGCTTCGGCGGCCGCTTTGGTGAGGGCGGAAACCGCCCTGCCCGTCAGCCGGTCGAACAGGATGACGGTGCCATCTTCCGTGCGGATGCAGGAAATACCCTGCCCGCCGGAGACAGCCCTTGGCGCACCGGCGGCGCCATGGGCTGAAGAGGTGGCCGGAGCCGGGAGAGGAGCGGCTCCGGCCGTTCCGGTCGATCGGGGGGACGACGGTTCGACCGGATCCGGGGCAAGAGCCCCGGTTTGCGTCCGGACCGGGGAGGAGGACAGCCCGGACGATGGGAGAAAGCTGACGATGTCTGCGGAAACGCTTGCGGTTTGTTCGATCATGCGCTAAGCGTACGATATGTACGAAACGTACGCAAGCGAAATCGTACGTATTGGACGATAAATTTCAGGCAATTTGTACGATGCAGGAACCGAGGCACAGATTGCAGCAGGCGCGGGCGGAGGCGGGTTATGCCTCGCCGAGCGACGCGGCGCGGGCATTGCGCGACATCAACAAGAACACGCTGATCAGTCACGAGAATGGTAACCGGCCGCTGTCGCGCAAGGCGGCGGAGAAATACGGCCGCCTGTTCGGCGTCGATCCCGGCTGGCTCTTGTTCAACGGTGACGGCGGCAGCCTTGCGGGGGGCCATTTCGGCTTTGACGAGTCGGGCCGGCAGATCCCGATGCCGTCGCTGGCCACCGTCGATGTGCCCATCGTCTCATGGATCAGCGCCGGCGAACTCGGCAGCCAGGACATGGTGGTCAATCTCAGCGACTATCCGACCATCCCCACCACCGATCTGGAGCAGGGCCAATGGATTGCTCTGCGCGTCGACGGCCCGTCGATGAACAAGATCTCGCCACCGGATTCGATCATCTTCGTCAACCTCAGGGACAAGCGGCTGGTGACCAATGGCTGCTACGTCATTTCGGACGAATCCGGCCAGGCCACCTACAAGCGTTACCGCCCCAACGAGAACCCGCCCTTCCAGCCGGCCTCCTACATGGACATCCCGCCGCCGGCGCTGGAAGGCGCCATCACCATCATCGGCCGGGTGAAGCGCTCGATGATCGATATGTGAGGGAGAAGGCGGTGAGGCGCAATCTCCCCCCTCGAAGGGGAGATGGCCGGCAGGCCAGAGGGGGTCGCCGCGCGTAAGGCGCTGACGTCCTCTGTCCGCGATAGGAAGTCGCGTCAGGACGTACCGACCCCCTCTGTCGCCTTCGGCGACATCTCCCCCTCGAGGGGGGAGATTACGCGCCCAAAAACTCGTTCGTAAAATACCCCCCGAAATCCGGCTTCTCCTTCAGAACCTTGCCATCGCCATCGAGCAATATGCCGGCCCTGAAGAGGTAGGTTCCGATCGCCTCGATCTTGGCCCTGGCGATGGTGCCGATGACGCCGTCCTGGCTGCGCAAGAAGTGTCCGTCGACCATCATTTTCAGCGAAGCGTGGATCAGCGCCGGGTCGGTCAGCGCATCCCTGTTGGAAGCGATCAGCAGATCGCCGGCTTCCTGCGGGTGATCGCAGGCAAATTGGTAGCCGCGCCGCGTTGCCTCGACGAAGGCCGATGCGGCCTTCGGGTTTGCCTGGAGATATGCATTGCTGGAGGCGATCAAGGTGGTGTGCTCGTCGGGCACGCCGTAGTCGGCGTAGCGGAAGCCGCGCTGCCTGACGCCTTTCAGCTCCGCATCGACGCCTTCCCAGGTCGAGACCTCCAGCGTGAAGTCGACCGAGCCGTTGGCCAGCGCCTCATAGGCCGAGGTGCCTAATGTCACCGTCTCGAAAACGCCCTTGCCGCCATCGTGGCGGATGATGGTCGAGATCAGCGTGTTTTCCCAGGCGCTGCCGAAGCCGCCATAGGTCAGACCGTCGAGATTCCTGGGACTCTTGATCTCGCCGCGATCCGCGTTGAAGACCAACCGGCCGGTCTCCTGCTGGACCACGGCGTAGACCGCCTTAAGATCGGCGCCGGCAGCCCGCTGGGTAAACAGGCCGACGCCGGCAATGCCGAAATCGGCGATGCGGTTGGCGACCAGCGTGCCGGCGCCAGTATCGCCATAGGGCAGGATCTCAACATCGAGCCCGGCCTCGTTGTAGAATCCTTTGTCGCGGGCAACGAACAGGCCGACATGGTTGGTGTTGACCGTCCAGTCGAGCGCGACGGTGATTTTTTGCGCAGCCGCATGAGCGCGAGAGGCAAGCGGCAGTCCGGCAGCCAGCGTCAGCAGCAAAGCCTGCCGGCGTGTGAATTCGGTCATGAAAAACTCCTTTGAGCGGTCTGCGGAAACAAGCCCCGGTCAGTCCCGGGATTGAGCAGCGTGTCGAGGATGTCGGCTTCGAGCGCGGCGGCATGGCGCGCGGCATCGCTGCCGGTGGTGCGCGGGCGCGGCAGCGGCACGGCAATCTCGCCGATGATGCGGGCCGGCCGCGCCGACCTCAGATAGATTCGATCGGAGAGGTAGACGGCTTCGCGCACGTCATGGGTGATCAGCAGCGCCGTCCAGCGTTGGCGCTGCCACATGCCTTCCAGCCAGCGCTGCATACCCGCGCGGGTCAGTGCATCCAGCGCGCCAAAGGGCTCGTCGAGCAGCAGCATGTCGCGCTGCTGCACCACGGTGCGCAAAAGGGCGGCGCGCTGGCGCATGCCGCCGGAAAGCTCGGCCGGCCAGGCGCGCTCGAAACCGGCAAGGCCGAACTCAGCGAACAACGGCGCGACGCGTTCGCGCGCCGCCTTGCGGCCAAGACCCTGCACTTCCAGCCCCAGCGTCACATTGTCGATGACGCGCCGCCACGGCATCAGCGCGTCGCGCTGCGGCATGAAGGCGAAGGGGCTGCCCTGCAATGGCGCGCCGTCGAAGCGCATGTCGCCCTCGCCTTTCAGCGCGCCGGTCAGCAACTGGAACAGCGTCGACTTGCCGGCGCCGGAAGGGCCGAGGATGGAGACGAACTCGCCGGCCGCGACATGAAGCGAAATGCCGGCGAGCACCTCAAGCGCGCCGAAGTTCTTCCTGATGTCCCGGAGTTCGAGCCGCGTCATTGACGGTTCTCTTCTGCAGCTTCAACCTTGCCGTCGCGGCTTTCGCTCCCTGCATTCTCCCAAGGCATGGCGAAGCGCTGGACGAGCACCGCAATGGCGAACAAGACAAGCGTGAGCGCGGCGCTGACGGCGACCGCGGCGAGCACCAGATCGGGCCGAAAGTTGTTCTTGGCATTGAGCATGTAGATGCCCAGCCCCTTCGCCGCCCCCGCATATTCGGCGAAGATCGCGCCGACGACGGCGTAGGTGATGGAGATGCGCAGCCCGGCGAAGAAATAGGGCAGCGCCGAAGGCAGGCGCGCCAGCCAGAAGATGCGCCAGCGCCCTGCCCCCATGGTGGCGAGCATCTGCGAAATCGCCTTGCTGGTCGCGGCAAAACCCTCGACCAGCGCCACCATCATCGGGAAGAAGGTAACGAGCGCCACAAGCAAGATTTTTGGCATCAGCCCGAAGCCGAACCACAGTACGATGAGCGGCGCAATCGCGACCAGCGGCAAGGTCTGGCTGACAATCAGCAGCGGAAACAGCGCGCGGCGCAGCGGGGCCAAGAAATCGACCAGCGCCGAAAGCACGAAGGCAGCGACCAACGAGCAGGCGAAGCCGGCTGATGTGGCGCGGATGGTGGGCAGCGTGTTGTCGGCAAGGGCAGCGCGATGCTCCCAGGCCTGCTGCAGCACGCGCGACGGCGCCGGCAGCATGGTGGGCGCAGCGCCACCATAGCGGGCGTAGAGCTCCCACGCCGCGAGGAGCAGGGCGGAGGCGCAGGCGGCGGGGATGGTCTTGGCGATGGCTGCGGCTAATCTCCCCCCTCGAGGGGGAGATGTCGCCGAAGGCGACAGAGGGGGTCGTCTCGCATAGAGCGCCCACGCCTTGCCGATGCGAAAAGGACGTCGGCGCTCCACGCGCTGGGACCCCCTCTGGCCTGCCGGCCATCTCCTGCTCGAGGGGGGAGATTCGTGGGCATCGCGGTCTTCGCCAATCGCCAATGGCTCCCCTCCTCTCTGTGCTGAGGGGTCAGAGGCATCTCCTCCACGCAATGGGTCAGATAAACCAGCCACGGCAATATCCTCAAGGAACGACGCTTGAGCCGCGGCTCAGACGGCGCTCGGGCTGTTCGCCGAGATCGTGATGTCGAGGGTGACGTGGCCGGCGCCGGGGCCGAAGCGGCAGAAGGCCTCGTTGAGCGTGGCAAACACCGCACCGGCATCGCCACGCAATTTGGTGCAGAAGTTCTTTGAGCGCTCAAAGACGCCGGACTGTTTCAGGAAATCGATGCAGCCGTAGATCTCGTCCATATGGTCGCCCGTGCCCATAACGTAGAGCGAGAACTGCGCCGCCACCGGCTGGCCGGTCGACGGCGTGGCCTGGACAGCGCGGATCGCGGCGATCTTGCGCTCGTCCAGCGGAATGGCGGGGCCGCCGGTCTCGTCGGAGCGGCAGATCGGATCGTCGGGCTCGCCCGGACAGCCGCGCGAGACCGCCGCCGAAAGCACGCAGTGCTTGCCGCTTTTGGCCGCCGCGACGAACAGGTCGCGCATGGCGGGAAACAGCACCTCGGGCGGCCCGACCATAAGGCTCGAGATGTCATCGGTTTCGATCCGCAGCCGGTCGCGCCAGGGATCGAGCGCGCCGAACGCGCCGAGGATGACGCCGACGAAATCGTCGGTCATGGGATAAAGGGAAATCTGTGCGCCTGAAAACATCGCCCGCCTCGCTCCGCTGGTATTATCCAGATCAGCTTTAGGGTCCGAAGGCTTGCCGCCCTCATCTCAGCCCCGACGATACGGAGCACCCCTGTGGATGGGCGGGTTAAAGCACCGTTCGCGGCATTGGGGAAGCCGTTTGTTGAGGCACTGCGGGAAAGTGTTTTGGGCCAGACGTGCCGGGCGCCCGGGCGTTAACAGACGACTCGTCAGTTCGTTGCGTTATAACGTTTCCACGAACTTCTTATAACTGCGTTGAAATTCAAGTTGATAAACGTAATTATAAGAAAACGGCAGAGACTCCGCGCAGCCCTTACGGTTTCTGGATTTCCTTATCCGCGACCCCATCCGGACTGTGCTCCTGCATCGCTCGGGCTTGCCTGTGCTGGTCCCCTCGCCCCAGCGCTACGCCATCCACAAGCTGATCGTCGCCTCGCGACGCGGGCCGAGCGCTGGCGCCAAGCGGGAGAAGGATCTCCATCAAGCGCGCCTGCTGACCCAAGCGCTCGAAGCCACGCGTCGCCAGGACGACCTTGCCTTCGCCTTCATGGAAGCGTGGGACAAGGGCGAAAACTGGCGCGAGACGATCCGGGGCGGCTTGAACCTGTTCGACGCCGCCACGAGGGAAAACAGTCACACCATCCTGGGGAAATCCCTCCGCGAAATTGGTGCGACTCCTGAAGGATTCACGATGCGGGATTAGCTGAAGCGACCGCTGCTATATTCATTTCCATCGTCCCAACCGTACGAAATTGGCTTGACGCTTATTCGTACATAAAGTACGATATCTCTTTTCGCAGAGAGGAATGTCCTTGAGCACAGCGAACCATGTTGCCTTCGCCGATCTCTCTCGGCCTTTGCTGTCACCCCCGTCGTTGCCGCCGCCTTTGTTGCCGCCGCCTTTATTGCCGCCCCCTTTGTTGCCCTTGTCATTCGATCAGTGCGAACGCCTCGCCGGGGCTTGGCGAATGGCCAGCCAAGACATCGCCGACGACATCCGCTTCGTCCGCCAATATCTGAAAGTCGTTGCCGAGAAGGACGAGAGGCTGTCGACCGGCACCCTTGTTCACAGCCGCGCCTATGTCGAGGCCTGCGCCGGCTGGCTGCCACAGACTGTAACGCGCTATCTGCGCCACCTGCGCCAGATCACCGAATGCGAACTGGCCATGACAGCTGCCGGCATTCGCTTTGCGCTGTCGAGTTATGCCTGGGAGGCATGAGGGCGCCTGTCGCCAAACACAAGGAATTGCGCTGCCCGTCGCAGGCGCAATTCGTCAGGTTGAGAGGCTCGGGCGCGCCTGAACGGCGGGCGCCAAGGATGGCCCCGGCCAGCGAATTCCGGCCTTGCTTTATTTCGACTGGCCTTATTTCTGGCCTTATTTCGATTTGGCTTTGCCGGACTTTGCAGCGGCAGGCTTCGCCGCCTTTGGCTTGGCGGCTGCCTTGGCGGGCTTGGCGTCAGCTTTCTTCGCCGCCTTTTTGGGCTTGGCGACCGCGCCATCGACTTCAGCCGTGGCCTGCTCCCAGTGTTCCTGATGCGCGCCTTCAGGCCGGCCGGCCTTTTCCCAGATCTCGTGCGCGCGCTGGCGAATGCGGTCCTGTTTGTCGTCCGTCACTTAAGCCTCCGTGGTTGGGTCCGGTCGGTTGGTCCAGATTCCACGAAAACATTAGCCGAAAATTCGACCGGCGTCTTGAGTGACGAGACATCTCAGCGCGGGTCGGAAATCACCGCAACGCCGAGCAGCGCCGCTTTCTTGACGATCAGCCCGGCGAGGTCGGCATCCGAACGATCGGTGCCGGTGCGCTCCCGCAGGAGCGCGATCGCTTCCTTCATCGATAACAGCGCCGTGTTGCGCTCGGCCAGCAACTTGTCGCAACACGCCGCAACATTGGCGGAGTTCGGGGTCTCGACATGCGGCAACATGGCAATTCTCCTTTCATCATGTTCGTCATTCGGCCCTGCCGCCCTTTTGGGAAGAACGACAGGGCCGTATCACCGATGAATGGTTAGGTTGTCGAGCGTTACTCGACCACCTCGACAATCCTGCGCGTGCTGGGGTCGACCAACACGGTATGGTTGTCGACGACGGCGTATCTGTACTGAACGTCGGGAACCTCCTGCAGCTCGACAGTGTCAGGCAAGGCAGTGCCGACATTCAATTCGACGCCGAGCAGATTGACCGAGGCAAGCGGATGTTTCTTTACGTATTGGTGCACGACCGTGCGCTGTTCCGGGGTGATGATCACCTGCTGCTGTGCCGGCTGCGTGACGATGACCTCGTCGGCGGCGGCAATGCCGATACCAGCGATCATGGCGAGCCCGGCGACGGCGGGAATAAGGATGGTTTTCATCTTCGTCTCCTGTCGTTGTTGGCGAGCTCCGCCGTGTTCCCGCATGAGGCGAAAACAGCGCAGATCGAGGTGGCGGGCTCCTGGAGGCAAACGCAGCCGGTACGGTCTTGTTCCGCAAGCGGAGACTAAATTGATCGGCTTCCGGTCATGCCAGCAGAACCCGCACCCGCAAGATTCGCATTGAAGCACAATCCCTCAGGAGACCTTCGACATGGACGATGCACGGCTCCAATTCCGGTGGCGATCGCGGCCGGCGCCGGCATTGATCCGGTGACCGCGTCGTGCCCGGCCAAGACCGGAACCGACCGCCTTCGTGCCACGCCGTGAAGTTTCAAGCAAAGGTCATTGCTTCGGCGGCTGCGCAGGCACCTCGCCAGGCTTGATCACCGGCGTCTTGCCCTGATCCGGCGGCGGCTGCGTCATACCCTGGTCACCACTGGGCGGCGGCTGCAGCACGCCGCCGCAGGGACCGAGCGTGCTGGACGATTCGCCACCGCCATTGGCGGCCGGCGGCTTCTGACCATCGTCCTGAGGCTGCGCCTGGCAAGGCGCGGCAGGGCCGTGCTGGTCGCTATTGTCCTGCGCGGCCGCCGGGTCGACCAGCGCCAAGAGCAGCACGCATGGGATGAGGGGGAAAGTCTTCATGGTCCAGCTCCTCTGGATTCATCACCTTGGCAAAGCAGACTAGTCCTTGGCAAAGCAGACTGGCTGCAATTGGTTCCACTGAAGCTGGAGTGGTTGCTGGAACCTGGCAGCCGGAAGTGAGTTCCACCTTCTCGACGCTAAGCCGCCCAGAGGAGGCAATCATGGAACGAAACAGAAAACCCAATGACGAGGTCGAGGCGCCACCGAGCAAAAACGATGCCCGCGACAGGATCGCCAATGATGAAGTGGAAGCGCCGACGCCGGGTCGGCAGGATTGGGATGCGCTGCGTGGCGCAACGGTCCTGCCCGACGGAGCAGATGAGGAAAGCCTGCCGGACACCACCGGTGTCGAGAAGGAAGGCGAACTGCCCGAGGAGGATGACGACAACCCCTACCAAGACAGTGACGATGCCTTGCCCGACGACGCCGAGGAAGCCGCCATTGGTCACGACCTGGCGAGGCGCGGCGGCCCGTTCGACGACGTGTAAGGCAGCGACCGCGGACTTTCGAGAGGTTTCCCGGGACGTCCACGCCGTCACCAGTTGGACCAAGTATGAGCTGAAGGCGATGCCGGAGCATCGCGATATTTCGAAGGATCCGGCTGGCCGGATCCTTCGTTTAAGGCGCCTTGGCGGTTTGGCTTAGCCCTTGTGGTCAAGGGCTGGACGGCGACAATCTCGGCACCTTCGACAGCCGAGAAGCAGCCGAGAAGCACGAACGCGAAGCCCAATATTTCAAGCGCCGTCGAGGCCGCTCGCCTGAAATCTTCAAAGTGCGCAAGAAATCCCCGCCGCGGGCGGTGCAGACACGCTCCGGCATCGCGGCGCTGCGAACCGGGCCATCGACCGCCGGCACTTGAGTGCCGACGGGCTCTGACCTTCAATTCGACCCGGGATCGCCGAGCGCCTCGGTGACGAAGGACGCCGCGATCAGGTCGTCGGCGTCGAGGCGTAGGGAGCCTTCGACACCTCCCATGATGGCTGCGACCTTCTGGAAGGTCTGCATCTCGTGTTCAGTAACGCTGGCGTCTCGCATCCTGGCTTTCAGATCGGCGATGCGTCGGCCCAGTGAGGCCGACGTTCCGATTTCTCTTTTCGACATGGTGGCCTGCTCCTCCCCCAACCCATGCTGTGGACGTACTCAAGTCTGCCTATATATAAGGCAGCGCGAATACAGTCGCCGCAACGCGCGATATCTGGGAAGGTTCCGGCGCCAAATAGTCACGAAATAATACGTGGTGGGACTCGGGTATGTTAAGCGCCGACGCGGCGATAGACACCGCAGCCAGCGGCTGCGGCCATCGGCTTGGCCAACCCGTGTCGGGGTCGCGAACGCGGGTCGGACTTTGATCGCCGCGCGCGAACAGTCAGCGAGAGGCCGGAACCACGCCGGACACCGAGCGCGCCGTTTCGGGCGAAAACACCACGAAAGCAAAAACCAGAACGGCAGCGGCGATAATGAGCGAGCCGCCGGCGACAATCGGTTCAAGCGCCGGGTTTCCCTGCAGCATCACATACAGCGCCGGCAGCATGATCACCAAGCCGAGAGTGTAGAGCCCGTAGTGGATCATGGCGATGCGACGCGCCGCCTTTTGCGGATTGAGCGCGTAGTAGCCGCCGAAGATGGCGCTCGTCACCCAACCGAGCAGATTGATATGCGCGTGCGCCGGAAAAGCGGCGTGGTCACCCGAGATCGCCATCTGCAGGCCGGCCGCAATCCCCAACATCAGGAACAAGATGGCAGTTTTGAAAAAGAGTTCTGAAACCCTCGGCATGTCATTTCTCCCCCTATGCGGTCTGCGACCGCTTGCGACCTGGAGAATACACCCACGCGCAGAACTTTTCCACGCCCCGGTTATGGGGCCATGCCTGCACAGCTTTTTGCACGCTGTTCGACTTTTCTGGCTGCCACAACCCGGCGCCGCCGCGCTACGGCGTCAGCAAGATGTCGGCGCCCGCTCGCTCGTCGAACACCACCGCGCAGCCGCGCCCCAGCGCCACTGCCGACAGCGCGTTGGCCACCGTCTCGTCCGGCGATACGAAATCACCGGTCAGCACTCGCAACTCCTCCACCGCCCTGGCCATTGACACGCAGTGCCCGGCAACGCGATCGCTCGTGCAGGCGTCAACGACGCTGACGAGGTCGATCATCTCGAACTGGCCCATACCGGCCTCCACAAAAACAGCGTCCCGTCGCGGATATGAACGCTGAGGCGAGAGACAATGTTCCGCAGGTCCGATGCCCAGGCGGAGCACTCGACGGCCCGACCTGGAACGGACCGGCCGGCGGCAACCGCTTCGATTGACAATAGGCCCTGTTTGTTCTCTATTTGTTCGGCAAAAACGCCTATCACAACAGACGCGGCTAATGCTGCAACGCCGCAAAGGGAACGGTCGGGATGGAGCCCACCATCCTGCATGCGGATCTCGACGCCTTCTACGCCTCGGTCGAGCAGCTGCTCGACCCGGCGCTCAGGGGCAAGCCGATCGCCGTCGGCGGCGGCGTCGTGCTTGCCGCCTCCTACGAAGCCAGGGTTTTCGGCGTGCGCGGCGGCATGCCCGGACGACGCGCGCGCGAGCTTTGCCCCGGACTGATTTTCGTCGGCGGCCATTTCGCCGACTATCAGCGGCTGGGCGACGCCGCCATCAAGGTGCTCGACGATTTCACGCCGCTGGTCGAGCGGATTTCCATCGATGAAGCCTTTGCCGACGTCGCCGGCTGCACGCATCTGTTCGGGCCGCCGGCCGAGATTGCCGCCACGGTGCGTCGGCGCGTCCGGGCAGAGCTCGGCCTGCCGATCTCGATCGGCGTGGCGCGCACCAAGCATCTGGCCAAGATCGCCTCGCAGGTGGCCAAGCCCGACGGGCTGGTGGTGGTCGATCCGGACACCGAACTTGCCTTCCTGCATGATCTGCCGGTCGGGCTGATGTGGGGCGTCGGCCCGGCGACCAGAGCGCGGCTGGCCGAGATCGGCATCGAGACCATCGGCCAGTTGGCAAAGACGCATGGTGGGGCGCTGCGAAGATTGCTCGGGCCCGCCGCCGGCGAAAAGCTGGCGTCGCTGGCATGGAACCGCGACCCGCGAAAGCTCGAAACCCACAGGCGGTCGCATTCCGCCGGCGCGCAGTCGGCGCTTGGCAGACGGCCGGCCGAGGCGCGTATCTTCGGACCCGTCCTGCTGCATCTGGCAGACCGGGTCGCCAGCCGGCTCAGGGCGAAATCACGGCCCGGGCGCACGGTGACGGTGCGCGTGCGTTTCGCCGATCTGCGCGCGGTCACACGCTCGCTGACGCTCGATCAGCCGATTTCGGCAACCGCGATGCTGGCCGAAATCGCCGAGGAGCTGGTGCGCGGCGTGCTGGCCGCCAACCCTCGAGAGAAGACCATCTCGCTGCTGGCGATTTCGGTGTCGCAGCTGGAAGAAAGTGCCGAGCTGCAGCTGGAGTTGCCGCTCGGGCTTGCCGATGAAAAGCAGCGGCCCGGCAGCAGGCAAGGCCTGGCGCGCTTTGGCGCCGACCGCGCCATCGACAAGATCCGCCAGCGCTTTGGCAGAGAGGCTGTCGGCTATGGCGCCGTGGCGCTGGAAGCCCGGCGCTCGGTTCCCGATGCCTTCCGCGAACTGGCGGAGAAGGAACTGTGAGTGCGGCGCGACGGCAAGGCCAATGTTTAGGCTGGGCCATTCCGCGCTGCATTGCCGCTCTGTTTGACCAGGCCGACCAACCAGGCCAGACCCGCCGCCGTTTCGGACGTTTTCCGCACCGCAACCCGGCCGCGCCATGCACGCCCAAGAACAACGATTTCTCGATGAAGGTGGATTTGCGATTAACGCATCGGCGCCAAGAAAACCCGGGACGGGACGACGGCGCCGCGAAGGTTGACAGTGCCGATCCGTCTGGCATTATCGCGTAAGCTTGGAGGATTCACTATGAAGAAAACCTATTCGAAGCCTGTTCTGGTCAAAAAAGGCAAGCTTTCGCAGGTTACGGCGCTCGCCAATGGAGCGGGTTCCGGCCCGATCGAGTGAAGTCGTTGAGTCGGACTGTCGCCTGATCTGGCGGCCTCGCCTGACACTGGAGATGCGGCATGAAGAAGACCTATTCGAAGCCGGTGCTGGTCAAGAAGGGCAAGCTCTCGCAGGTTACAGCCGACAATGGTAACGGCTCCGGGCCGGTCGCAGTCTAGCAGCCGATTATCCGACGCCTCGTGCCGTCTGGCCGGGAACAGGGCTTTGGGTGCCCGACGTGGAGAGTGGAAAATGAGGAAGACCTATTCGAAGCCGGTGCTGGTCAAGAAGGGCAAGCTCTCGCAGATCACCGCGAACGGCGCTTCTGCTCCTATTCCGGGCTAAACTCGTTCCCCCGGTAGATCGAGATCCTCCTGACAGAGTCGGGCGGCTTGATCGTTTCCAGAGCATGATCTCCCGCAGGCGGCGGGACCGTTCAGCGCGCAACCACCAGATCGTCGAGCACGAGCTGCCAATAGTGGCTCGTGGAGAGGCGCACGCGCGTCACCGCCGCCAACATCGGCGCATAGTGGACGGGCGCCAGTGCCGACAGGACGATCGTGTCGCTGGCGATCAGCCGGTCGCCAAGCCAGCTCTCGACCAGTGCGGTTTCGCCTTCGGACTTCAACCATGCCGCCGTCAGCATCACGGAATGGAACCCGAACGGTTTGTCGCTCGAGAATTCGGCCGGGTGTCCGCTGCTCGTATAGCAGACATGGTCTCCCGAGATATTGCCGTTGACGTAGCCTTCGCTGCCTTCGGTATGATCGCGCGCCAGTGCGTTCAGGTTGAACCAGGTCAACCCGGCATAACCGGACGGCACCTTGCGCAGGCCGCGCGTCGTGACATCGTCGAAACCGATGGCCTGCAAGGACGCGGCGCTGTCGACAGCCGCGTTCTCGGGCGACAGCAGGCCGAGCTCGGTCGGGTAGGCCGACAAGACCAGTCGTCGTTCCCTGCCATCGCCGGTGACTTCGATCGCGTCGGCGTCATCGGGCAGATCGAGACGGAAGCCAGCGCCAGCACTTAGCGGATGCACCGCCACCTCTTGCCCTTTCGCCATCACCGAGATGCTCGCCGAGACACCGTCCGCTACGCGGCCGCTGAGCCGGCGTATCGCAAACAGGCCGACCGGCTGCAGCATTGCTTCCGAGACCAGCCCGGTGGGCGAGCCCGGCAGCGGCCGGAGGTGCTGCGACTGGACCTCGTTGGCGCTGCTCGAGCGCCAGCCGGGCGGAACCGACACGGTGAAGCGGTAGCTGCCCGGCACATGGATGGGCGCGGCCCGACGTTTCGCCGACGCCAGGAAATTGGCAAAGCCGCCGCGATTGCTCCGCGCCGCGGCGACGAAGCGGCCGTCGCCATCATGCAGTCTGACCATGATGCCGGCCATCGGGCGGTCGCCGAGCCCGTAGCGGCCGTCGCGATCGGAATCGAAATAGACAAAGGTCGAATGATTGAGCTTGCCGTGGTTGCCCGACCAGTCCCGGCGCACGGCGTAGTCGTTGGCCGGATCTTCACGAAGCCGGGCCTTGCGACGAGACCGCGCCAGCCGCCAGGCGAGAGCCGCAACGACAGCCGCGAACCCGACAAGGAGTATTGCCTTGATCACGGACGGCTCAAGCAATGCTGTCGGCCCTGCTCATCTGGATCTCCTGCACATACATCGATCCATATATCGATGCTGCAGGCGCTTGAGCAACCGGACACGGGACCGGCGGACCACGGCATCGGCGTCACATACCCATTTCAGGCACCTATTCCGGCGATGGCACCGGCGGCTTGGTGGTCAGCGCGGCTCCGAAGGCGGCGACGACCACGGCGGCGATGCCCGCGCATTGCAACGGGCTCAGGATCTCGTGCAGGAACAGGAAGCCGGCCAGCGCGCCCAGCGCCGGCTCCAGGCAGGTCAGCGTGCCGTAGAGCCTGGCCGGCATCCGGGTCAGCGCCACCATCTCCAGCCAGAACGGCAAGGCGCTGGAGAACAGCCCGACCAGCAGCGCGCTGACCAGGATCGCCGGTGCGATCAGGCCGGTACCCGCCTCGGCGAGGCCGAACGGCAGGCCGACGGCAGCGGCAATGACCAGGCCGTAAGCCGTGGTCTGGCTGCCAAGCTCGGCGCCCGCCTTTTGTGCAAAGACGATGTAGAGCGCCCAGCAGCAGCCGGCGGCCAGCGCCAGCATCACGCCGATCGGGTCGAGTGCACTGCCGGAGTGGATGAAGGGCGACAACAGCAATATGCCGGCAACGGCCAGCACCACCCAGACGAAGTCGGTGGCGCGCCGCGACGACAGCGTCGCCACGAGCAGCGGGCCGGAGAATTCGAGCGCCACCGCGACGCCGAGCGGAATTCTGGCGAGCGCTGCATAAAACAGCAGGTTCAGCGCCGCGAGGTTGACGCCATAGGCGATGAGCCAGGGCAGCACGGCGCGCGACGGCCGCACCCGCCACGGCCTCAGCACCGCCGCCAGCATCAGCGCGCCCACGGCCAGCCGCAGCGCCGTGGTGCCATTGGCGCCGATCAGCGGAAACAGGCCCTTGGCGAAGGTGGCGCCGATCTGGATCGACACCATGGCGCCAAGCAACGCGCCGATCGGCAAGCCCTTCGCTTCAGCTGCGGCAATCGGCGTCGACGTCAATTCCAGTCCCTCCCCGCGCGACCAGCCGGCCGTAGCGCAGGCCGGAGATAGGGATAAAGGGCCTGGCTGTCGTGTGGCACGAGCGGGCTGTTGATAGGGCAAGGGTGGGAGGCGAACGCCGACGCATTTCCTCTCCCCCGTCGATCGGGGGAGAGGTGTCGAGCGAAGCTCGACGGAGTGGGGGTCGACCGTCCATCACATCCGCCTGATTGCCTGCTTGCAGGCGTTTCGCGCTCGCTTCCGTCGCTCCTGTTTTGCGGCGACCGTGGGTTTCATGAGCGCCTTCCCCCACTCCGTCGCCGCTTCGCGGCGCCACCTCTCCCCCTCCGGAGGGAGAGGAAAAGAGGCTAGCTCGCCAGCCCATACACCAGGCTCACCCGCCCATCCGACAGCTGGCCGACCTGGCGCAGTTCCAGTCCGTGCCGGGCGTGCACCGTGCCGAACAGCGCCTTGCCGTCGCCGGCGAGCAGCGGATAGACGATCAGCCGCATTTCATCGACCAGGCCGGCTTCGATCAGGCTGGCGGTGATGCGGGCGCCGCCCATGAGGTAGATGTTCTTGCCGGGCTCGCGCTTCAGCGCCGCGACGTCGTCGAGGCGGCGCAGGAAGCGCGTCGAGGCCCAGGCTGACGTCGTCATGGTGTTCGACAGCACATAGTGCGGGGTTTTCGCGGCAAAGCGCGCCCATTCGAGTTCGGCCGGGTCGACCAGCCTGCCGGTCATCGGCAATGGCTGGTCCGGCTCGTTCTGTTGGATCGCGCTCCAGTAGCGCTCATAACCGGCATACATGATGCCGCCGAGCAGGCAGGCGTCGATCTCAGGCATCAGGCCGTATTCCTCCGACCAGTTGTCGACCCAGTCGGCAAAGCCTTCGGGGCCTTCGATCTTGCCGTCGATGGAGATCTTCATTCCGGTGATCAATTTACGCATGACTTCCTCCTTCGGGCTTGCGGGATGCAAGCACGTTGCCTGGTTTCATTTCCGCTGGCGCGCCGCGGTGTCTGGCGAAGGCGCGTGTTTCGCCGGCCCTTGCGCCGGCATCCGATGCAAGGGATCGATGGTGCCCGGTTGGACCGGGCGATGCGTTAGGTCAGGTCAGGCCGGCAGGCGCCGGTCGTATTCCGCCACGATACGGCTAAAGCTGTCCCAGAACGGTTCGGGCTTCTCGGCCGCCACGCGGGCAACCAGGAGGTCGAGATGCACGTGCCAGCCGGCGGCATGCATCATCAGGCTCGAGCGGTCCGGCAGGCGGCGGTGGACCAGGGTGAGCAGGACGTCGTCGCCGCGCTGCGCCAATTCGAAGGTGACATTGCCGCTGCCGTTCCAGGTGATGGTGAGCTTGCGCGGCGGATCGCACTCGACGATCTGGTTGTGCATCCGCTGCTCGCCGCCACTGAAGCTGGCCGGCCTGTCGCCGGGCGGGTCGGTCAGTTCGTCATTGCGCCAGACCAGCTCGAAGGAAGAGCCTTCCTCCATCTCCATGTCGCCGGCCGCCAGCCATTTGCGGCGCAGATCGCTCTGCGTCAGATATTCCCAGACGCGCTCCCTGGTTCCGGGCAAAAGCCGTTCGACCCTCAACGTGGCCGGCTGGATCAGCTGGGCGTAGCCGTCGAAGCTGTTCATCTGGTTCATCGGTCGTCTCCCTTGGAAGGTGTTGGCCTGGGTGATTCCGGCTTCGATGGTTCTGGATTTGCCGGTGCCGGCGTTGACGGCGTTGTCGACGTTTTGCGCCCCGCCTCCTCGCGCAAAAGCTGTTCGAGGACATCGAGGCGGCTGTTCCAGAAACGCGCGTATTGGCCGAGCCACTGATAGGCGGTGGCCAGCGGGCGGGCCTCGAGGCGGCAGACATGGGTGCGCCCGCGCACTTCGCGCCGGATCAGCCCGGCATGCTCCAGCGCCTTGATGTGCTTGGAGGCGGCGGCCAGCGACATGGCAAAGGGTTGAGCCAACTCGCTCACCGTACGCTCGCCGCCGGCGAGGTGGTTAAGCATGTTCCGGCGCGTGGCGTCGCCGAGGGCGTGAAAAATCTGGTCCATCTGGGGCGTCTCTAATTCAACCATGTAGTTGAATATAGAGGCGAGATTTTAGATAGTCAACTAGTTGGTTGAATATTTTTTGGGGAGAGGCGCTGGCCCCCTACCTTCCCCTTGTGGGGAGGTCGGACCGTAGGTCCGGGCGGGGGTACTAGCGCTGCCGTAGGGGATGTGGATTTCCTCTTCCCTCACGAAAGTCTGGGAGAGGAACCCAAGACGGCGGAGGTCCGCGCAGACCCCCACCCCGATCCGCTTTGCGGATCGACCCTCCCCACAAGGGGGAGGGTAAAGTGCCCTCACCCCGCCATGGCCAGCGGCACCGCGCTCTTGTTGGGGATCTGGATGTCGATCTCCAGCGTCGACATGGTCTCGCCGCGGTCCATCGAAACTTGCAGATAATCCTGGTCGATCTGCACATGCTTGGCGATCACCGCCATGATCTCCTCGCGCAGGATGGAGACGAGATCGGGCTGGCTGCGGTTGCGGCGCTCATAGGCGAGAAGCACTTGCAGCCGTTCGCGCGCCACCGGCGCGCTGGTGCGCCGCTTGAAGATGTCGAGCAGGTTCATGCCGCCCTCCTTCCCAAAAGACGATCGAGGAAGCCCTTGCGTTCGAAGGGCACGATGACCGGCAGCTGTTCGCCCTCGAGGCGCTTGGCCGCGTCGATGTAAGCCTTGGCAGCGGCGTTCAGCGGCTCCGACAGCGTCACCGGCGAACCGAGGTTGGAGGCGCGCAGCACATCCTGGCTCTCGGGGATAATGCCGAGCAGCGGCACCGACAGGATCTCCAGCACATCGTCGATCGACAGCATTTCGCCCCGCGCGGCGCGTCCCGCATCATAGCGCGTGACCAGCACATGCTTGGCGATCTGCTCGCCCTCCTCGGCCCGCAAGGTGCGGGAATCGAGCAGGCCGATGATGCGGTCGGAATCGCGCACCGACGACACTTCCGGATTGGTGACGATGACCGCCTCGTCGGCAAAGCGCATGGCGAGCTGCGCGCCGCGCTCGATGCCGGCCGGGCTGTCGCAGAAGACGTAGTCGAACACCGAGCGCAGCTTGCCGATGACCTCGGCGACGCCCTCCTCGGTCAGCGCATCCTTGTCGCGCGTCTGCGAGGCCGGCAGCAGGAACAGCGTCTCGACCCGCTTGTCGCGGATCAGCGCCTGCGACAGCTTTGCCGAGCCCTGGATGACGTTGACGAGGTCGAACACCACGCGGCGTTCGGCGCCCATGATCAAATCGAGGTTGCGCAGGCCGACATCGAAATCCACCAGCGCCACCTTCTTGCCGGTCTTGGCGACCGCCGCCCCCAGAGCCGCGGTAGAGGTCGTCTTGCCGACGCCCCCCTTGCCCGAGGTGACCACCACTACCTTGCCCATCAATAAAGCCTCCGTTGTTGTTCGTTATGTCGTTGTCGGGCGAGACGCATTAGCTGAAAGGGGCGATGCGCAGCATGCCGTTTTCGAGAAATGCCTGCACAGGCTTGCCCCGGACTGACGGGTCCATCTCCTCGGCCGTGCAATACCAGCCATCGACCGAGAGAAGTTCGGCTTCGTTCCTGCGGCAGAAGACACGCGCCGCCGTGTTCCCTTGAGCGCCTGCCGAAGCGCGGCCGCGCAGCGTGCCATAGACATGGATGGAACCGGTGGCGACGATCTCGGAGCCGGAGGCGACCGAACCCAGCACGATGACATCGCCATGCGGATGGAAGATCAGCTGCCCCGAACGGATCGGCGAGCGGATCATCAACGTGCCGGCGTCCGGCGCGGCAATTTTGACGTCTTGAGGCTGCGTCTTGGCACCGCCCGCCGGTTTCAACTCGCCCGCCTTCAAATCGCCGGCCTCTGCCTTGATGTCACCGGCCGCCTTCATGTCGCCCACCGCAGTGGCGTCCTCCGCCCTGCCCGCCTTGCGGCTCGGCTGCAGCAGCAGCCCGTCGGTGGTCGCCTCCTTGGCGCCGACCAGCACCGGCGGCAGATGCGCGCCAAGCTCAGTGCCGCCGTCGAGCTCGATGGCGTAGATGCGAATGCCGCGCTGGCCGAGCAGATCGACCAGCGCTTCGATGGCCACGACATCGGGCTTCAGCACGTTCAGGTCGAGCACCACCGGGCGCCCGGCAAAATAGCCCGGCGAATTGCCGACCCAGCGATCGAGGCTCTCCAGCCAAACATCCAAAGGCGCATCTGGCGTCAGCGTGAAAGCGACGAAGGAGCGGGCGCGAAAGCGAATGGACTTGGCCTCGAGGGGAGCGGCAAAGGTCACGGCGGGCGATTCCTTACTGAGAGGTAAACGCTAGCCGTGGTATGGTTAATGAAAGGTTAATGAACTGAATAACCGCATGGCAGATCGGACGCCAATTGGCGACACAGACCGCGACATTCACGAAACTAAGCGCGATTGCTAAGGAACAACGCTGGCGTTGCAAGGGCTATCTAAAGTATCACCACTGGGTGAAATCTGGGGCTTGGCGAGATGAAGTTCTTTCGTGTGGCGTTGGCGGCAATCACCGCCGCGGCAATCTACCTGCCGTCCGCGGCAAGCGCCGGCGAGATCGCTTGCGCAACCACCTACGCCGGCCGGCGAATCACCCTCGTTGTCCCCAACGCTGCCGGCGGCGGCTATGATACCTATGCCCGTGCATTTGCGCCGGCCCTTGCCAGCACGACCGAGCTCGATGTCAGGGTCGTGAATATGCCCGCGGCAGGCGGATTTGCGGCGCTAAAGCGTGTAACCAATGCGCCGTCCGACGAACTGGTCCTTATGATTGAAAGCGTCTCCGACATAATTTCGCAAGGTGACATTCCGGCTGGCGTCGACAACTGGATCAATCGGCTAAATCCGATAGGACTGATTCACATCGATCCCGAAGCGTGGATCGTTCGGAACGATGTCGATTTGCAAAGCGCCAAACATCTGGTCGCGTCGGTTTCATCGTTTGAAGCCGGCATCCTGCCGATAGTGCTCACCGCGCACCTCCTCGATATCAAGGTCGACGTGGTCTCAGGCTATGAAGGCAGCGGCGCACTCATGTCGGCGCTCCTGCGTGGCGAAGGCGATATGACATCCAATTCATTGACGACAGGCTTGCGCTCGACCGCCGCAGGCGAGGCCAAAGTCGGTCTGGTTCTCACGGAGGGACCTGACCCGAACGCGCCAGGCGTGGCTTTCCTGGCGGGCGAAGGAGGGTTGGTGTGGCAGCGCAGCCAAGGCCTTTCCAAGGAGAAGCAGGAAGAGCGATTGCGGTTGGCCATCGCCGTCGCGAAAGCTTCGGCGACAGCGCGGGGATTTTTTGCCCCTGCCGACATGGAGCAGAAATCGCTAGGTTGTCTTCGTGACGCCGTCTCCGCCGCGGTTAAGAGCGATGGGTTCAAGGTGGCGCTTGAAGCTCAGAAACGTCCAATCGAACCGCGCGGCGCCGACCAGACCGTCATCGTGATCAACGATATGCTCAGTGCCTTCCACGAGGCGGAAGCGTATCTGAAAAAACACCCGGAACTCGAGCGGGATGCGCGAGCAACGCGCTGATGACCGGATATTGGGCTGCCCTCGGCACTGGACTGGGCAATGTATTCTCCTGGCCGAACATACTGATCCCGGTGCTTGGCACCTTGGTTGCCATGGCTACGTCCTTTCTTCCAGGGATTGGCGGCGCCAGCCTTGCAACCCTTCTGCTGGTCGCAACCGTGCATTGGGATCCGGTATCGGTGTTGTTGCTGTTTGGCGCCCTGACCGGCGGCGCGACCTTCATGGGATCTATAACGGCTATCCTCTTCAACATACCTGGCAATGCGCCAAGCGCGGCAACCCTGCTCGACGGCCATCCGATGTCCAGGGCCGGCCTGCCTCGCACCGCGATAGCCGCCGCGGCAACGGCCTCGGCCGTCGGATCGGTTTTTGGCGTCCTCGTCCTCATAGCGCTCATGCCGATCATTCGGCCGTTCATCCTGCAATTCGGACCGTTTGAATACGTGCTGCTGGGCGTATGGGGCCTGTCGACGATCATTGCGGTTCCAAGCGCGTCCCGTCTGAAAGCGCTGGCGATGGCGCTGCTGGGGCTTTTGGTCGGTCTTGTCGGAACTGATCCGACCTATGGCCAACCACGCTGGACGTTTGGGAGCATCGCTCTCTTCGACGGCGTCGACATGGTCGCGCTGCTGCTTGGCTTTTTCACCGTTTCTGAAATCATCTCGTGGCGAAAAAGATTGCAGCTTGAAAAAGCGGCTGGCCTGGAAAACGCGAACGACTCGATCTGGACCGGTATGCTTGCTGTCTTTCGTCATTGGGGACTAACAATGCGATCGTCGGCCATCGGCGTGTTGGTCGGCATCATTCCAGGTGTTGGAGGAACGGTCGCCAGCTTCGTTGCCTACGGGCAGGCGATCCAGACAACCCCCAAGGACCAGCGCTCAAGGTTCGGATCTGGTGACATCAGGGGCATCATTGCGCCGGAAGCGGCCGTCGATTCGAAGGACGGAGGCTCGCTTCTGCCGACCGTTGCCTTCGGCCTTCCCGGCAGCGAGGGCGGCTTGATCCTGCTGACAGTCCTGACGGTACACGGCATCGTTCCGGGCATACCGATGCTGACGACCGGCTTGCCCCTGACGTTCACGTTGATTACCGCGCTGCTGCTGTCGAACCTGCTGACGTCCGCAGTGGGATTGGCGTTGACACCATATTTTGCGCGCCTGACTGCTCTCAGGATCGACCGCATCGCGCTCCCGATCATTGTCGTCAGCTTCGTGACGATCGTGCAGCTAAACGGGCTGCTGATCGATCTGTACGTAGCCGTCGCTTTCGGGCTGGCCGGCTACATGCTGAAGCGCCTCGCCTGGCCGCAAATTCCTTTTGTCATATCATTCGTCCTGGGCGGCTTCATCGAGCGAAACCTGGCGCTCAGTGTGGAGTTGGCCCGTGTCGGCAGGCTGAACCCTCTACAACGGCCGGCGTCGTTGACGATCATGGTCATAATCGCGCTTTCCCTCGCATGGATCGTGCGCGGTGGTGTTTTGCCGCCGCGACGTGTCAAGCCAAAGCGTGCCGATGCCGCAGTCGCATGGCTGTTGACCGGTGGATGCGCTGTGATGGCAGCGATATCGCTCCAAGGGCAGCCAGGCTATTCGATCTTCGCGCAGGCCGTGGCCTGGTGTTGTCTGTTTGCGATGCTCGCGGTCGCCCTTGTGCAAACGATCTCGCTTGTTGGCCACGCGAAACAGGGAGGCGAACGGACCCATACGATCCCGGAAAGCCATCGTGTGCCGTTGATGATGATGCTCCTGTTGCCGGCCGCTGTCTGGCTGGCGGGCCTCCCGGCGGCGCTATCCCTGTTTACCCTGATATGGATTGCAGCCGGTCAGAAGCTGACCTTGAAGTCGGCGACACTGGCATCTTGCACCTCGGTTGCGGTCGCAGTGGCGACCTGGTTTTATCTCGATCGGATAGCCGCTATCGACCTTCCCGCTTCTGCGATGTCGCACTTATTCTAGTGGTCGGGCTACATCCTGACGGCGACGATTTCGTATCTTGGAATTGTCTGGACGCTGTCGGCAGCGGCAAGCGGGGAAACGCTTTTCCCGGTATGATGCTGCTCCGAGCCGATAATCGTCAGGTTGGATTGCTTCAGCATATCCGCAAGGTCTGAATATGTAGTGCGATCTTCATGCAGCGGTTCACCCCAGAGCGCTTCGACGGCCGTCTTCAGCTCCGCCACGGCAGCGGCAGGAAAATGCGCCGCGACGGCGGCCTTCTCGATGGTCGAAAGCCTTCGGCCGATTTCAGCGCTGCCGCGAGGCCCCCTCGGCTGGTCTTTTTCCGATAGCAACCTCTGGGAGAGAAGCAGGCGTCCGCCAGGCTTGAGACTACGCGCCCAACTGTCGACCACCTGCTGGCGTGCGCTGCGGTCGAAGAAATTAAGAACGCTATGCGCGACAACTGCCTGCACCGGCGCACAGTCGCAACCGCGAATGTCGGCGCGGTGGGTCTCGAGCGCAAAACCGGCGGAGCGGGCAAACAGCCTGTTCTGTTCGACCGTCGTTTCACAGCGATCGATCAGCACAAATTCGGGCTCGATGCCGACCGGCCTCGTTTGGCCCAGAACCATTGCCGCCAGGCCGGTGTCGGCCGCGCCCGACAGGAGAATCCGACAGCGTCCCTCCTGGGCCACGGCAGCCAATTCACGTCCAAAGAACCCCCCGCCGGCCGGCTTGGCACCTTTCGATTCCAGCAGGCGGATCATGCTCCACGTGCGATGGTAGGGCCTGCACCCATGGCTCGGGTCACACAGCACCTCAGCCCAATCAAACGAAAAACGGGCAAGTTGCGTGAGTGGTTCGTCGGTGTAAATCGAGATCCGTTGCCCTGCCGGTGGGCTTTCTCGCGGGCCGTTCATTGCGAATGCATCTTCCTTCGCCGGGCCATTCTTGTTCTCCAAAGCCATCTCACTGGCCATATCCAGCGGCCCGACTGAATGAATTGGTAAGATCTGGCTGAAGGCAGGAAGTCGATTCTCCCGGTGCCGGAACTGTCGATGGCCTCGAATGCAACTTTCAACGCTGCGATGATGTGGCCACGTCGTTCCTCACGGGCGGCTGCGCCATCTTTGAACTTCGGAAAAGTCGGATTGGGGTTGACCTCGAATATCACCAGTGCGCCGTCACGCAACGTGTAGTCCACGCGGCCGAACTGGATATGGCCCGTATTGCAGGCGCGAAGCAGGTCCTCTGCGTGCGGATTGTCCTTTACGAAGGCGAGTTCCTCGCGCACGAAATCCGGGTCGGTGCTGCTTGCCGATGACTTAACGTTCCAGTCGACGGACCTAAGTATGTGCTGGGACACAATCGCGTCCCCAATGCGGAATGCGCCATACTTTCGATAGTAGCCGTTCGAATCGCGATCGGCTTCAAAGGAGACGGCGATGCGCCGCTTCATCGGCTTGGCGTTGCCCTGGAGCACGGCGATCGCCTCTTCAAGTTGGCGTGGGTTTTCCAGAAGCTTGGTTTCCGGCCCCCAAAAGCCATCTTCCATCCGGATAAAAACAGGGTAACGGGTTGGTCGCTCATCCTGCTCCAGACGCGATACTTCGACCGGGTTGATTCCTCTAATACGAAGCCGGCGGAGCAGGGCGAACCGCTCCAGGACAGTCGCGGGATGGTTTAGAATTCGAGCATCAGGGTCGGCGCGCTTTGCGGCTTCGGCAATATCCGCCGCCGCCATCATTTCCATGCCATTCAGATACTCAAAATCCGTAAAAACCAAGGTACCCGCGGGAAAGTTTAGTCGGCGGAAGACTGACTGATAGGTTTCCATGCGCAAAAGCGGCAACAAGTGCCCTGCCGACGAAATCAGCCGCCGCATCGGCGTCTGATTCAACTCGTGCACCAACACTGTGATCATCGTTGCTCGCCACCCCGTCTCGACGTCGTATAGAGAAAGTGGCGAGAGTGTCTACAGGCACGCTGGTGCCGCGAAGTGGTTGGCACTTCGTATCGCGGCATCTGGGCTGCTTCGCCGGCGTCGGCACCGTCCGCTTAAGGATGTTGCTATGGCCAGCACGGATCAATTTGGGCGCAAAGCTGTCAGAAATGACGGCCTCTGTCGCGACTGCCAAAGTGATAAGTGTCAACAAGACACTCTGAAAGATCGTCCTAGCCCTCCGATCAGGACGTCGCCCGCCGCTTCCCCTCAATCCCCCTCGCCGCCTGCTCAACTGCGGCGCGGTCCGTGCCCAGTCTGTCGATCAACTCCTGCGCCTCGTCGCCCGATATGCCGGTGCGCACGGCGAGTTCCTCGACGGTCAGGACGTCGGTGCTGGCGATCTCGCGCGGCAGGGCGTCGTCAGCGGTCAGCGGCAGGGCTGCTTCGCGGTCGATTTCGGCCTCGGCCCGGTGCCAGTGGTGCTCGGGGTCGCCAGTGCCTTCGCGCTCCCAGATCTGGTAGGCGCGCTGCTGTATCTTATGATGCCTGTCGTCGTTCATAGTGGTTCCTCCCCTGGGCCTTAAGGGCGATCCGAACGATCCCAGAAATCGCGCGGTCGCAATCGTTCGCGGCGCCCTTCGCGCTGGCTACTCGCATTGCCGTCTCGGCCCGCCGGAATATGGCTGGTAGCTGTTGTCTTCCGGACGGTACGAGCGATAGCGGCTGAAGCAGGATTCGACATGGTCGCCGCTGGTGGCCGCGTAGGCGCCCGCGCCCACGACATAGCTTGCCTCCGTGGCACGCGCCTCAGGGGCTCGCGGCGCGGCGCGCTCGGCGCCGAGATAGGGCGAGACGCAGGTGCGCTGCTGTCCGCTATAGGACGTGTAGCTGTTGTCATCAGGGTTGTAGGAGCGGTAGCGGCTGACGCACCAGGCGAGATGCGGCGGCGGCAGCTCGACCGGCGCGATAGCGCCGGTGACGGCGGGATCGGGCTGCTGCTTGTCCTGCTCCGGTTCCATGACGGCGATGTCCGCAGGCGCGGGCTGCTCGGCCGGCAGACGTTCAAAGTCCTGCGCCCCCTTGTTGACCGGAAGCGCTTTCCGGGTCCACAGCTCCGCCACGCTGACGGTGGGTCTTGCCTCGCGCGGGGGCTTGGCGGCAAGCAGCCAAGTGGCAAAGGCCAGCCCGCTGCTGAACACCGCCAGGGTCAGCACGAAGCCGCCGACCAATCCGAGAACGGCTTTCATTCGACACTCCTTCTGTCCCTGCTGATAGAATGCGGGACATCAGCGCTTGTTCCAGAGATGTGAGCGCGACGGACTAAGGTCTGACCGACCTTGCGCGTCCGGATTCGTCGAGCCGGCCAGAGCGCCGCCGCCTACTCCGCCGCCTCCGCATAATCCACCGGGATATAGTTGAGGATTGGGCCGAGCCAGCGCTCGACTTCGGCGAGCGGCATGTCCTTGCGGCGCGCATAATCCTCGACCTGGTCGCGCTCGACCTTGGCGACGCCGAAATAATAGCTTTCGGGATGGGCGAGATAGATGCCGGACACCGACGAGCCCGGCCACATCGCATAGCTTTCGGTCAGGCTGACGCCGGCATTGCGCTCGCCGTCGAGCAGCCGGAACAAGGTCGCCTTCTCGGTATGATCGGGCTGCGCGGGATAGCCGGGCGCGGGGCGGATGCCGCGATAGGGCTCGCCGATCAGTTCATCCGGCGCCAGCGTCTCGTCTGATGCATAGCCCCAGAAATCCTTGCGCACCTTCTCGTGCATGCGCTCGGCAAAAGCTTCGGCGAAACGGTCGGCCAGCGCCTTGACCATGATCGAGGAATAATCGTCATTGGCGCGCTCGAAGCGCTCTGATATCGCCACCTCCTCGCTCCCGGCGGTGACGATGAAGCCGCCGATATAGTCCGGCTTGCCGCTGTCGGCCGGTGCGACGAAATCCGACAGCGCGACATTGGCCTTGCCGTCGCGCCTGGTCAGCTGCTGGCGCAGCGTGAAGAAAGTGGCAAGCTCCTGCGAGCGCGCCTCATCCGTGAACAGCCTGATGTCGTCGCCGACGGCATTGGACGGCCAGAAGCCGATGACGCCGCGCGGCGCGAACCATTTTTCCGCGATGATTTTTGTCAGCATCGCCTGCGCATCCTCGAAAATCTGGCGTGCCGCCGGTCCCTGCTTCTCGTCGTCGAGGATCTTGGGGTAACGCCCCTTCAGCTCCCAGGTCTGGACGAACGGCGTCCAGTCGATGTAGCGCGAGAGCTCAGTCAGGTCCCAGTTCTCGAACACTTTCACGCCGGTGAAGGACGGCTTCGGCGGTTCATAGGCGGACCAGTCCACCCTGTGCGCATTGGCCCTGGCCTTTGCCAGCGGCAGCCGCTGCTTGTCGGCCTCGGAGCGGGCATGCGCGTCGGCGACCTTTTTGTACTCGGCCCGCACTGTGTCGACGTAGCCGCCCTTGGTCTCGTTCGACAGCAAGGACGAGACGACGCCGACCGCCCGGCTGGCGTCATTGACATAGACCGTCTGTCCCCTGGAGTAGCGGGGATGGATCTTCACCGCCGTGTGCACGCGGCTGGTTGTCGCGCCGCCGATCAGCAGCGGAATGTCAAACCCTTCGCGCTCCATCTCCGCGGCCATGTGCACCATCTCGTCCAGCGATGGGGTGATCAGGCCGGACAGGCCGATGATGTCGACATTTTGCTCGCGAGCCGTCTGCAGGATCTTCGCCGCCGGCACCATGACGCCGAGATCGATGATCTCGTAATTGTTGCAGGCCAGAACGACGCCGACGATGTTCTTGCCGATGTCGTGGACATCGCCCTTTACAGTCGCCATCAGGATTTTGCCGGCCGTCTGGCGCTCGCCATTGTCGATGCCATTGGCGGCGTTGGCCAGTTTTTCGGCCTCCATGTGCGGCAGCAATCCGGCCACCGCCTGCTTCATCACGCGCGCCGACTTCACCACTTGCGGCAGAAACATCTTTCCAGCGCCGAACAGATCGCCGACGACATTCATGCCGGCCATCAGCGGGCCTTCGATGACATGCAGAGGCCGCTCGGCCGCAAGCCGCGCCTCTTCGGTGTCGGCGTCGATGAATTCGGTGATGCCGTTGACCAGCGCATGGGAAATCCGCTGCTCGACTGTCCAGTCGCGCCAGGCGAGATCGCGCTCCCTGGCGTCCTTGCCGGCGGTGCCCTTGAAACGCTCGGCGATCTCCAGCATGCGTTCGGTGGCGGTGCCGCCGGCCCTGGGCGCGCGGTTGAGCACGACGTCCTGGCACGCTTCGCGCAGCTCCGGCTCGATCGTGTCGTAGACGGCGAGCTGGCCGGCATTGACGATGCCCATATCCATGCCGCGCTGGATGGCGTGGTAGAGGAACACGGCGTGCATCGCCTCGCGCACGGGCTCGTTGCCGCGAAACGAGAAGGACAGGTTCGAGACGCCGCCCGAGATATGGACATGCGGCAGCGTGGCGGTGATCTCGCCGGTGGCCTCGATGAAGTCGACGCCGTAATTGTCGTGCTCCTCTATGCCGGTGGCGACCGCGAAGACGTTGGGGTCGAAGACGATGTCTTCGGGCGGGAAGCCGGCCTGTTCGGTGAGCAGCTTGTAGGCGCGGGTGCAGATCTCGACCTTGCGCGCCCTGGTGTCGGCCTGGCCGGCCTCGTCGAAGGCCATGACGACCACGGCCGCGCCGTAGGCCCGCACCAGCTTCGCGTGATGAAGGAAGGCTTCCTCGCCTTCCTTCATCGAGATGGAGTTGACCAGCGGCTTGCCCTGCACACATTTCAGCCCGGCCTCGATGATCTCCCATTTCGAGGAGTCGACCATCACCGGGACACGGGCGATATCAGGCTCGGCGGCGATCAAATTGAGATACTCGACCATCGCCTTTTTCGAATCGATCAGGCCTTCGTCCATGTTGATGTCGATGATCTGGGCGCCATTGGCGACCTGGTCGCGCGCCACGTCGAGCGCGGGGACATAGTCGCCCGCCGTGATCAGTTTTCGGAACTTGGCCGAGCCGGTGACATTGGTGCGCTCGCCGACATTGACGAAGGGGATCTCGTCGGTCAGCGTGAACGGCTCCAACCCGGACAGGCGCATCTTGCGCTCGATCTCGGGAATTGCGCGCGGCGGATACTTTTTGACAGCCTCGGCAATCGCCCGGATGTGCTCCGGCGTCGAGCCGCAGCAGCCGCCGACGACATTGACCAGCCCTTCGCGCGCGAAATCCTCGATCTGCGCGGCCATGAAGTCCGGGCTCTCGTCGTATCTGCCGAATTCATTGGGCAGGCCGGCATTCGGATAGGCGCAGACGAAGGTGTCGGCGACGCCTGAAATTTCGGCCAGATGCGCGCGCATGGCGTTGGCGCCGAGTGCGCAGTTGAGGCCGATGGTGAACGGGTTGGCATGGCGCACCGAATGCCAGAAGGCGGTCGGCGTCTGGCCCGACAGCGTGCGGCCGGAGAGATCGGTGATGGTGCCGGAAATCATCACCGGCAGGCGCACGCCCTTTTCGAGAAAAATCTCGTTGCAGGCGAAGATCGCCGCCTTGGCGTTCAGCGTGTCGAAGATGGTTTCAATGAGAATGATGTCGGCGCCGCCGTCGATCAGGCCGCGCAGCTGCTCGCCATAGGCCAGGCGCAATTCATCGAAGGTCACGGCGCGATAGCCGGGATTGTTGACGTCGGGCGACATCGAGGCGGTGCGGTTGGTCGGCCCGACCGCGCCGGCGACGAAACGGCGTTTGCCGTCCTCCTGCTGTGCTCTCACCGCTGCCCGACGCACCAGCCGCGCACCGTCGCGGTTCAGCGCGTAGACGGCATCCTCCATGCCGTAATCGGCCTGGGCGATCGAGGTCGAGGAGAAGGTGTTGGTCTCGAGGATATCGGCGCCAGAGATGGCGTATTGATAATGTATTTCCTCGATCGCCTTCGGCTGCGTCAGGATCAAGAGGTCGTTGTTGCCCTGCTGGTGGCAGGCGCAGCCCGCGAAAGCCTCGCCGCGGAAATGCTCTTCGTCGAAGCCGAGACCCTGGATCTGCGTGCCCATGGCGCCGTCGAGGATGAGGATGCGCTCGCGTGCCGCTGCCGTCAGCGCCGCAAGCACTTCGGACCCATCGGGCTTTGCCGCGACGGGGCCGAACAATGCGTCCAGCGATGCAGAATTCTGCGACATTTTTTATCCTTGAGGCGACAACCATCACATAAGGATATCTTTATGTCAACATACGGAATGCAGGCGAACGCGTAGTGGCGAGAGTTTGGTGCGATGGTCATCCCGATCGACAATGTGACGGCGGCGGTCATCGTCGCCGCTGCGCCGTGCCTACACCACCACGTCCCGATATACCCTCACCTCGCCATCCTGGCCGCGGATGCGCCAATCCTGCCCGTCCCGTCCCTCGACATGGCATAGCCCGAGCGGCACCTTGCCGCCGCCTTCCGGCAGGTCCAGCACATAGACCGGATTGCAGATGCCCGACAGGCGGGCGCGCAGCGCGCCGGCCAGCGCCTGTCCCTGCGCAATCGTGGTGCGCCTGTGCGCCATGCCGCGCGCGAGGTCGCCGTGGTGCAGGTAATAGGGTTTGACGCCGAGCCGGTACATCAGTTCGCGGCAGAGTTCCTCCAGCACCTCGACCGTGTCGTTGACGCCCTTGAGCAGGACACTCTGGTTGAGCAGCACGAAGCCTGCCTGGCGCATGACGCGGCAGGCCAATTCGGTGGCCGGCGTGATCTCCCGCGCATGGTTGAAATGGGTGACGATTGTGACCATCAGCCGGCCCTGCAAGGCGCCAACCAGCCCCGGCGTGATGCGCGCGGGCAGTACGACAGGCACGCGCGTGTGGATACGCAGCAGCCTGACATGCGCGATCGTCTCGATGCGGGCGCGGATTTCAGCCAGCGCCTTGTCCGGCAGCGAAAGCGGATCGCCGCCGGTCAGGATCACTTCGCGGATTTCGGTATGGCCTTCGATATAGGCAAAAGCCTCTTCGAGCGCTTCTCGCGTATAGCCGCGGCCAATCGAGGTCAGGGATTCCTTGCGGAAGCAGAAGCGGCAATAGACCGCGCATTGGTAGGTCGCAAACAACAGCACGCGGTCGGCGTGGCGGTGCGTCAGTCGCGGCACCGGACTGAAGGCATGGTCGGCGATCGGATCGTCGAGCTCGCCTTCCGTTTCCGTCAGCTCATCCGGCGATGGAATGACCTGGGCGCGGATCGGATCGGCGGGATCGTTCCAGTCGATCAGGTCGAGATAGGTTTTGGGGGCACGCACCTTGTGGCGTACGACCGCCTCCTGCGCCGCCGCGCGCTCGGCGGGTGACAGCGGCAGGGAGGCGAGATCGCGGACGTGGCGCACGCCCGCGCGGATGTCGTTTTGCCAGGCGGTGTCGGCATCGCGTCCTTCGTCGGCGATGGCCGCGTCATCGAAAGTTGAGTCTGGGGTCATTGGGGCCTCGGGGCAATTCTGGCGGTGCTATCGGCCGGATGGACGGTTCGGTCAACAGCAGTGGCTCGGCGCGGATTGTCGCTGCGCTGCGATCCTTCGCATCCCCCGACTATCGCCGTAATCGACCAGCGCAGCAATTTCAGGCAATCTCACCGATAAGGCGCTCCAAGGGGAGATGGGCGCCGCCTAGGGAGGATCGCCATGAGCAAAATGCCGCGTTATGAGGATGCCGTTCAGCGCTTTCGCATCGAAGATGAGATCGCGCGGTTGTATGGCAACCCTGGAACCGGCATCAATGCCTATGTCGAATGCTGCGGCCGCTACACCGGAGAAGACCGGCTGGCGCTGCGCGCGATCTCGGCCGGCGGCGAGCTTCGCGAATTCATCTTCGACGATCTCGCCGACATGTCGGGGCGCGCCGCCAATGTGCTCAAGGCCGCCGGCGTCGGTGCCGGCGATGTCGTCGCCGGCATGCTGCCGCGCGTCCCCGAACTGGTGGCGCTGATCCTCGGGACGTGGCGCATCGGCGCGGTCTACCAGCCGCTGTTCACCGCCTTCGGTCCGAAAGCCATCGAGCACGGCCTCGGCTATAGCGGCGCCAGGATCGTGGTGACCAACCCGGCCGATCGCGGTAAGCTCGACGAGGTCGAGACATCAGCGCAAATCGCCACCATTCTTGGCAATGGCGATGTGCTGCCTGCAGGCGACATCGATTTCCGCGCCGCGCTTGCCGCCGCCTCGCCCGACTGCCAGCCGGTGATGCGCAAGGGCGACGACTTGTTCATGATGATGTCGACGTCGGGAACGACCGGCCTGCCCAAGGGCGTGCCGGTGCCGCTCCGCGCCCTGCTCGCCTTCGGCGCCTATATGCGTGACGCGATCGGCTTGCTGCCCGACGACATCTTCTGGAACATCGCCGACCCCGGCTGGGCCTACGGCCTCTATTACGCCATCACCGGCCCGTTGCAGCTCGGCATCGCCACGACCTTCCATGAAGGCGCCTTCAACGCCAAGAGCACTTACGACATCATCGAGCGGCTCGGCGTCACCAGCCTTGCCGGCTCGCCGACCGCCTATCGCCTGCTGATGGCGGAAGGCGCGGAAGCTGCGGCCCGCGTCAAAGGCAGACTGCGCGTGGTGAGCAGCGCCGGCGAGCCGCTCAACCCGGAAGTCATCCGCTGGTTCGACGCAAATCTCGCCGCGCCCATTCACGACCATTACGGCCAGACCGAGAACGGCATGATGGTCAACAACCATCATGGGCTCTCGCATGTCGTTCGCGCGGGCTCGGCCGGCTTCGCCATGCCCGGATATCGCATGGTGGTACTGGACGAGGCCGGCAACGAGCTCGGCCCCAACCAGCCCGGCATCCTCGCCGTCGACATCGCGAAGTCGCCGCTGCGCTGGTTCGACGGCTATCACCAAGCCGAGACGCCGGCGATCAGGGGCGGCTACTACCGCACGGGCGACACGGTGGAGTACGAGCCGGACGGTTCGGTCTCCTTCATCGGCCGCGCCGACGATGTCATCACTTCGGCCGGCTATCGCATCGGCCCGTTCGACTTCGAAAGCGCGCTGATCGAGCATCCGGCGGTCAACGAGGCGGCCGTGGTCGGCGTACCCGATCCGCAGCGCACAGAGATCGTCAAGGCCTTCGTCGTGCTGGTGCCGGCTTACAAGGGCAACCCCGACCTCGCCGAAGAGCTTGCCCAGCACGTCAAGAAACGGCTGTCGGCGCACGCCTACCCGCGCGAGGTCGAGTTCATCACCGAACTGCCGAAGACCCCGAGCGGCAAGATCCAGCGCTTCCTGCTGAGGAAGGCGGAGGTGGAGAAGCGCAAGGCGTGACTAGGCGCCAATCTCCCCCCTCGAGGGGGAGATGTCGCCGAAGGCGACAGAGGGGGTCGTTGCGCGTGAAGCGCTAACGTCGTCTCGCGCTGCAAAAGGAGTCAGCGCTTCACGCGCGGCGACCCCCTCTGGCCTGCCGGCCATCTCCCCATCAAGGGGAGAGATCTGCAGCTCCAACGCCGTCTTTTTTCAGCCCAATGTTGTCATGTATCCTTGGAATCGAACGTAGAGCAGGGTTTATATCATGCGGTGGGTCTGGACGTTTCTGTTTGCGCTGGTGAGCAGCGTGGCTTTCGCGGCCTCGCCGGAGGACGACTATGTCGCCGCGCGTGACAAGGCGATGGCTGATATCGCGGCGCTGAACAGCGCGAACGCGGCAATCGAGACCATCGACGCTGAGAACGAGAAGGCCTTGGCCGACCTCCAGCAGCGTCTTGCCGGCATTATCGGGCCGCTGGCGGTCAAGGACTTTCCGCCAACCGGCACAATCAATATCGAAAGCCTCAGCGACTCCGATATCGGCTATGGCATGCTCGATGGGCTGCGATACACCAAGGGCGACGACGGCCCCAGCCTAGTGGCAACGACGCGAGGGCTGCTGGAGCGCTGGCTCCAGTCCAGGACCGCCGAGACCGACGAGAGTTTCAAACTGCCCGCCGGCATCGATGAGGCGCTTAAGCTCGATGCCTTCTACACCCAGGCGATCAACAGCGACGCCGCCTTCGAGGGAACACTCGACTTTCCATTGAAGAAGCCCGAAGGCGCCGACATCGCCTTCGCACGGCTCGGCGGCTGGACGCAGGACGTCGGGCCGATCTACGAGCAGGAAGTCATCGTTACGCTCGTCAAAGGCAACAGCGTGAGAATTGTCGCAGCGCCGGCAGCCCCTGCCGTTCCGAAGTTCGCCGCCTGCGACGCCGTGTGGGCTGCTGCGGACGCCGCCGCGCAGAAATTCCAGGAGGCCTACCAGGCATCGGACCTGAAGGACGAAAAAGCGTTCGAGTCCTCCAACGCCGCCTGGGACAAGGGCGACAGCGACTACCGGGCCTGCATGGCGCAGCGCCTGCCGGCTGACCCGGCTTTCCCGGCGCTGCTCGCCCAGGCGCAGGCGCTGGCCGATCAAATGGCTGGGAAGTAAGCCTCCCGCAAGGGCCCGCGCGGCAAGATCAGGCGGCTTGTTGCAATCTGAGGCGAATATGACTTCGCCGCTGGGTTGCAGAACTCTGCAACCTGGCGTCCTACTTTCGGACAGTCATTCAGATTTCGGCTGGACCCTGGCAACCAAAAGCTTACCGTTTGTTCTCGGATTCGTCTCGAAGCTCAAATTTAAGCTTTAGCTACTATGGTCGACCGAAGGACTACTGTCCTGGAAAGGTCTTCGGATCGAGTTGGCAGGCGCAATGCTCAATTCCGGCCGGTTTAAACGGGCCGTTTTTTCTTCCGCCAACTTGCCGGCGGCGATTGCCTTTGTCGTGCTTCTCGTCTGCGCCCTGGTTGCCGACCAGAGGAACAGAGAGGTCTCCGATCAGCTGGCGCGCGCCGACGTCCTGGCCAAGGTCAACATCATACGTGCCAAGCTCGAAGGCAACATAGGCGGCAATCTCCAGCTGGTTCAGGGTCTCGTTTCGACAATCGTTACCGAGCCCTATATGGGCCAGCAAAGATTTGCGGCACTCGCCCGCAATCTGTTCGAGCAAAAATCGCAGTTGCGCGATATTGCCGGTGCGCCCGACCTCGTCATCGCGCTGATATATCCGCTGGAAGGCAATGAAAAAGCCATCGGGCTGGACTACCGCAAGAGCGATACGCAACGCATGGCCGCGCTTCGCGCCCGTGACCAGCGCGCGCTGGTGCTCGCCGGGCCGGTCAAACTGGCGCAAGGCGGACGTGGCTTCATCGGCCGTATCCCGGTCTTCGTGCCGACGGCGGGCGGCGGCGACCGTTTCTGGGGTATCGTCTCGGCCGTGATCGATGTCGATCGGCTCTACGCTGCCAGCGGACTGACCGACCCTGATCTGGATATCGATGTGGCGCTTATCGGCAAGGATGCGCTCGGCGGCGGCGGGGAACTGTTCTTCGGCGGCGATAATGTCGTGTCCGGCAATCCGGTGATGGCAGAGGTGCAATTGCCTTCAGGCTCCTGGCAAATTTCAGCCATACCGAAGGGCGGCTGGCCGACCGCTCCGAAAAATGAGTGGCTGTTGCGTCTGCTCATGGCGCTTGCCGGCGCGCTGGTGGTGCTGCCGATCCTCGTGGCAGGACGTCTTTTCGGTGAGCGGCAGAAAAGTGACGCCGAGTTGAGGCGCCTGTCCCGGCGGCTGGAGCTGGCGTTGGAAGCCTCTGCTATAGGCGTGTGGGAGCACGATACCGTCAGCAACGAACTCGTATGGGACGACCGCATCAACGAGATCTATGGCAAACCCGGCGGCGGCAAGACCCGTAGCTATGACGACTGGGCGCTGGCGATCCATCCCCAAGACTTCGAACGGGCTAAAGCAGATTTCGATTCGGCTGTTGCAACACAAGGCCCCTACTCTTCGCAGTATCGGCTCCTGCGGCCGGACGGCACCATTCGCCATGTGCGCACCCGCGCCAGTTTCTTCCGGGACATCGACGGCACGCCAAAAATGATCGGCGCCGAATGGGATGTGACAGGCGACGTGCTGCTCAACGAGAATCTCGTGCGTGAACGTCGCCTTTCAGAATCGAAAAATGCCGAACTGAACCTGGCCAAAGCCCGCATCGAGCATGTCGCGATGCATGATTCGCTGACCGGTCTGCCCAACCGTCGGTATCTGGACGAGATGCTTGCCGAAAACCGCGAAGCCGACGGCCGCGCGGCGTTGCTGCATCTCGACCTTGACCGGTTCAAGCAGATCAACGACACGCTCGGCCATGCAGCGGGCGATGCATTGCTGGTGCATGCTTCGAAAGTCATCAAGGCCAGCGTCGGCAGTGCCGATTTCGTTGCGCGCATCGGCGGCGACGAGTTTGTCGTGCTGAGCCATGGCCGCGACGACAAGGAACTCGCCGCGCTGGCCGACCACATTATCGATGCGATGCGCCAGCCGGTCGACTATCTGGGTCACCAGTGCCGGTTCGGCGTCAGCATCGGCATTGCGGCCAATAGCGGCGTCGATGCAAGGCAGTTGCTTGTCAATGCCGATCTGGCGCTGTACCGGGCGAAAGGCCGCGGCCGCAACCGCTACGAGTTTTTCAACGAAGAGCTGCAGAGCGAGATCGTGCGGACCAAGCAGACCGCCGACGAGATTCTGGGCGGGCTCGAGCGGAACGAATTCATCGTCTACTATCAGCCGCAGTTCGACGCCAAGACGCTGGAGATCGTTGGCGTCGAGGCGCTGTCGCGTTGGGATCATCCGCAACGCGGCATGCTGACTCCCGACGCCTACATCAAGGTGGCTGAAGAACTCAATGTCGTGTCGCTTATCGACCGCACCGTCCTGGAGCAGGCGCTCGATAATTTCGAGCGTTGGTCGCGCAGCCACCTCAACATCCCGCGCGTCTCGGTCAACGTTTCCGCCAGGCGCCTGGAAGACAGGGATCTGATCAAGGGTTTGCGCAAGCTTCCCATCAAGGAAGGGACCGTGTCGTTCGAACTGGTGGAGTCGATTTTCCTCGACGAAAACGACGAGCTGGTCAGCTGGAACATCGAACACATCAAGGGGCTCGGCATCGACATCGAGATCGACGATTTCGGCACCGGGCATGCCTCGATCGTCTCGCTGTTGAAGTTGCGGCCGCGTCGCCTCAAGATCGACCGCCAGCTGGTCACCCCCATCTCCAGCTCAATCGCACAGCGGCAGCTTGTGTCGTCCATTATCGACATCGGCAAGTCGCTCGGGATCGAAGTGATCGCCGAGGGTGTCGAGACGATGGAGCACGCGCGCATTCTGAAAGAGCTTGGCTGCGATATCCTGCAAGGCTTCCTTTTCGGCTACCCGATGGACGCAAAAGCCTTCAAGACGTTCGCTCAGTCCCGCAAATGGCTGGCGGCGAGCTGACGGACCCGGGGCTTTGTTTGATGCAGAAGCGGACGCAGGAACTGCGTCAGCTGCGCAGGCCCGGCGCTTCCTGCCCGGTCCTCTCCACATATTCGGTGTAGCCACCGCCATAGGTGTGGATGCCTTCGGGTGTCAATTCCAGCACGCGGTTGGAGAGTGCGGCCAGGAAATGGCGGTCGTGCGAGACGAACAGCATCGTGCCTTCGTATTGCGACAGCGCTGTGATCAGCATCTCCTTGGTGGCGATGTCCAAATGGTTGGTCGGCTCGTCCAGCACCAGCAGATTGGGCGGGTCGAACAGCATCAGCGCCATTACCAGGCGCGCCTTTTCGCCGCCCGACAGCACCCGGCATTTCTTCTCGATCTCGTCGCCGGAAAAGCCGAAGCAGCCGGCGAGTGCCCTGAGCGGCGCCTGGCCGGCTTGCGGAAACGCGTCCTCCAGCGTCTGGAACACGGTGCGCTCGCCCTCCAGCACCTCCATGGCGTGCTGGGCGAAATAGCCCATTTTCACACTCGGCCCCCGAGCAACTGTGCCGGCATCCGGGTCAGACGCGCCGGCAACCAGCTTCAGCAGCGTCGACTTGCCGGCGCCGTTGACGCCCATGATGCACCAGCGCTCGCGGCGGCGGACCTGGAAATCCAGCCCCTCATAGATCGAGCGACTGCCATATCCCTTGTGCACGTTCTTCAGCGTCACGACATCCTCGCCGCAGCGCGGCGCCGGCTGAAAATCGAAATTCACGATCTGACGGCGCTTGGGCGGCTCGACACGATCGATCTTGTCGAGCTTCTTCACCCGGCTCTGCACCTGGGCGGCGTGTGACGCCCGCGCCTTGAAGCGCTCGATAAAAGCGATCTCCTTGGCCAGCATGGCCTGCTGGCGCTCGAACTGCGCCTGCTGCTGCTTGTCGGCGATCGCCCGCTGCTGCTGGTAGAATTCGTAATTGCCGGAATAGGCGGTGAGCGAACCGGCGTCGATCTCGACCACCTTGTTGACGATGCGGTTCATGAACTCGCGGTCGTGCGAGGTCATCAGCAGCGCGCCCTCATAACCCTTCAGGAACTGCTCCAGCCAGATCAGGCTTTCGAGATCGAGATGGTTGGACGGCTCGTCGAGCAGCATGACGTCGGGCCGCATCAACAGGATGCGGGCCAGCGCCACGCGCATCTTCCAGCCGCCGGACAGTTTGCCGACATCGCCGTCCATCATTTCCTGGGAAAAGCCGAGGCCGTCGAGCACTTCGCGGGCGCGGCCATCGAGCGCATAGCCGTCGAGCTCCTCGAAACGATGCTGCGCCTCGCCGTACTTCTCGATGATCTCGTCCATCCGGTCGGCCTGCTCGGGATCGGCCATGGCCGCCTCGAGTTCGGCCATTTCGGCCGCCACGTCGCTGACCGGCCCGGCGCCGTTCATCACTTCGGCCACAGCACTATGGCCCGCCATGTCGCCGACATCCTGGCTGAAATAGCCGATGGTGACGCCGCGATCGACCTGCACCTGGCCTTCGTCGGGCTGTTCCTGGCCGGTGATCATGCGAAACAGCGTCGTCTTGCCGGCGCCGTTCGGGCCGACAAGGCCGACCTTCTCGCCCTTCTGTAGCGAGGCCGAGGCCTCGATGAAGACAAGCTGGCGGCCGTTCTGTTTGCTGATGCTTTCAAGACGGATCATGCGATTTCCGAAGGAATTGGAGGTTGGGAGGATTTCCCCGGGGGCCATACGCGATGGCGGCGGCCATAGGAAGAGGCCCCCAGCGCCGCAGAGGATTGATCGGGAGAGCGGTTCGAAGCCATCGCGATCATACCGAAGAAGATTAAATCTTCGAGCGCCGGCGGCCTGACGAACAGCAAAAAGCCGGCCCGCGCTTTCGCGGACCGGCTCTTTTAAACGGACCGTTCAGAACCTGTAATTCAGGCCGACAAGCACCTGCTGCACGGTGAGTTTCGTCGAGACGACGTCAGCCTGGCCAACGGTCCCCGGCGCTTGGGTATAACTGACGTCGTGCTTGCCGAAATCCATGTAATTGTATTCGCCGAACACCGACCATTTGCTGGCGAATTTCCACTCAGCGCCGACACCGACCGTCCAGCCCAGCCGGTCGTATTTATCGCTTTCCGACAGGAATGTGGCGCCATGGACCGCGCTATCCACGCGAGCCCAGGCGCCACCGGCCTTGACGTAACCCAGCACGGCCGGATCGAAGAGATAGCCTGCCCTGCCGGTGATGGTGCCAAGGCTATTGATCGTGTCTTCCAGGTCAAAGGCCGGGAAAGCGGTCACAACGTGGCGGCTCTTTATGTCACCGAAGTCGAACATGCCCTGGACGCCGAACACCCAACGATCCATCTGGTAGTCGCAACCAAGCTGTGCACCACCAATGAAACCGCTGCCACTGCCGGATCCATAATCATTGTCCAGCGAAATCGGAGTGCCGACCTTGCCAACCTGCCTCTGATCGATGTCGGACCAGCCGCCACCGAGATTGCCGCCGACATAGCAGCCCGTCCAAGATCCGACCGGTGCGTCGGCCATCGGGATCATCGGGTCGGCCGCCCAAGCGGATGAGCCGGCAAAGGCGAACACCGCAAAGGACGCAAGCAGCAGAGTTTTCATGCGAATGCCCCCCAGGCAGCAAACTCGTTTTCTGGGCCTAATATAGGCTGAATTGCCCGCTTTACGTGTATCAAATACGCCACAGACCGTGGAATTGCTTCCCTAGCGCCACGGGAAGAGACCAGAAGCGCCGCAGACGGCGCCTTCTGAGCGCAGAACAGCCCACTGCGCCTTTGCGTAACGGGCTGCTTTGAAACTGGCTTTGAGCCTAGTCTTTGGTATCCACCTCGATCGACGGCACCTGCTGGGCGGCGAGCGAGGCGAGCTTGCCCCGTCTGACGAGTGTCGGCTTCTCATAGGATCGTTTCATAAATTCCCCTCTCTTACACAAGCGGAGACTGTTCCGCCGAACTCGCCATGTCAATAAGCAGCGGTAGTGAGGTGCTTTGGCGGTGTCCGACGAATTGTCACTTCGCGTCGTGGAAAATGATTCCCACCGTATGCCGCCGTCCCGAGCGCAGGCGGCTGACGCCGTGCCTGAGGTTGACGCGGTAATGGCCTTTCGTGCCTTGCACCGGGCGGTTGTGGACAGCAAAGATCACCGCATCGCCCCGGGTCAGCGGCACCACTTCGGCACGGCTTTGCATGCGCGGGCGCTGCTCGGTCAGCACGAATTCGCCGCCGGCGAAATCCTCGCCCGGCTGCGACAACAGGATTGCGACCTGCAGCGGAAAAGCGAGGTCGCCATAGAGGTCCTGATGGAGGCAGTTAAAGTCGCCGGGGCCATATTGCAGGAGAAGCGGCGTCGGCCGCGTTTGGCCGCTTTCGTGGCAAAGCTGGAGGAAGGCGGCGTGGTCATCGGGATAGCGCTGTGCCACGCCCATGCGTTCGTTCCAGTCGTTGGCGACGCCGGCCAGCCTCGGATAGAGCGCGGTGCGCAGGCCACCGACCAGATCCGGCAGCGGATAGCGGAAATAGCGGTACTCGCCCTTGCCGAAGCCATGGCGGGCCATCACCACATGGCTGCGGAAATGGTCCTCATGCGGATAGAGACCGGCGATCTCGGCGCACTCCTCGGGTGAAAGCAGCGCCGGCATGACGGTGCTGCCGTGGCTGTTCAGTTCGCCGATCAGAGCACTCCAGTCCTGCGCTGCGACGCGCGCTTCGGCCGAATGGGCTGCGCGTTTGGTGCTTATCGAATGGATGGTCATGGATGCCTCCTTTGCTTGCGGTCAAAGTGGGGCGAACGAGGCGCCTGGGCCACCCGATTCCTGCGACGAACATTGTCATCTGCTGCCGGCAGCGATTAACTGTGTACATGCATCTTTCGATCGAACCGCTAAATGGCGTCAAAGGGCTTCCTCTCGGATCGTCTAAGGCGACTGTCAGATCCTTCTTTTCAGGAGAGCTCAAGGTCTTCCGGCGGAGCCCAACCAGCGTTCCGGCCGACTATTGGCCGGACCTTGGAGTATTCGCCTATTACAAGGCCGATGGCGCACTCGAAGCGCTAGAATTCACCTCGCCTGCGATCTTGGAACTGGGTGGCGCGTCGCTGTTTCCGATTTCCATGGAGGTTGCGCTGAGGTTCTTGAGACAAACCGACCCCAATGTGAAGGTCGAGATCGATAGCGCGATTTCGAATGCTCTCGGCATCAGCATCTGGACAGCCATAGGAAAAGAAGCGGACTCCCAGGTGGAAACACTTTTGCTGTTTGGAGCCGGCTACTACGGCTGATCCTTCTGGGCGATATCCACTGCAGATCGACTGCGTATCGATCGCATCAGACCGGATCGGCACCCTTGCGGCGATACGCCTCCAACTCAGGGTCCAGATCGACCCTCACCGCATTCGTGAACACGCAGGTCGCCACCATGATGCCGGCGAAGGCGACGAGGTTGACCAGCAGTGTGTCGTCGTAGCCAGCCTTGAGTGCCGCCCAGACATCGTCGGGAACGGCGTTGGGATCGGCAGCGACTGCCTTGCCGAATTCGATCAGCAAAGCTTCGTCGGCGCTGGGCTCGATCGCCTCGGGATCAAGACCGCTGTCGATCAGCGCGCGGCGGAAGAAGGTAAGCGGTATCTCGGCGCGGCATCTCTCGGAGATCGCCAGCGACAACAGCCAGACAGCGCGGTCGTCGAGTGCGGGCTTGAGCAGATCGCGCAGGGTGAACCATTCGGCATAGATGCGGTGGGCCGCCGGTGAATGCAGCAGGATGCGCTTCATGTTGGTCATGCGTCCGCGCAGGCCAAGCTCCCTGTCGTGCTCGGCGCGGATGTCATGCGATGCCGAGGCGTAGTCGATCGGCGGGATCATGGCCATGGGACGGTCCTTGGTTGGTGGCAGCGAGGCATTCTGCGAAGCCCTCACCCAAGCGTCGTATGCAATTGCGGCGCGGCGCGCAGCGTGTTGGACACCGTGCAGATCGCTTCGGCGTCCTCGACGATCCGCTGCTTGGTCGCAGCGTCGAGATCGCCTGAGATGTCGAGCCTGATGTTGAGCCTTTCGACGCGCGACGGCTCGTCCTTGGCCTTCTCGCCGCTGACCTCGGCGCGCACCTCGCCAAGCGCGGCGGCAACCCCGAGGCGGGAGGCGGCGATGCGCGCGCTCAGCACCATGCAGGCGGCGAGCGAGGCGTAGAGCAGGTCGAGCGGATTGAAGCCCGGCGCGCTGACGCCGGTGACGACATCGACTGCACCGCCGGTCGGAGTGGTGATGGAAGGCAAGCCGCCGGGCTGCAGCGTCGCCGTCGCGCCGGTGACGCGGGTTCTGACCTTCAACTCAGCCATCGCAAAAACCTTTCAGCCGGCAGCCCGGCAAAGATCAGGGGCACTGTGGCGCGCACACGAGTGCGATTTGCACACGCGTTGCGGTGCCGAACAACATGCATGTGATTAGACACTACCGGCAAACAGGTGCCTACTGCATTGTCCACGGGGATGCGGATAACCGAGGAGAGGCCCATGATTGCGCTCAATGTAAACGGCGAGGATCGCAGTGTCGACGTGCCGGACGATATGCCATTGCTGTGGGTGCTGCGCGATGTCATCGGCCTGACCGGCACGAAGTTCGGTTGCGGCATCGCCCAGTGCGGCGCCTGCACGGTGCAGCTTGACGGGCAACCGGTGCGATCCTGCGTGTTGCCGGTCGCGTCGGTTGGGTCGCGCCATGTCACCACCGTCGAGGCGATCGATGCGACGCCATCGGGCAAGAAAGTGCAACAGGCATGGCTCGACCTTGAAGTCATCCAGTGCGGCTATTGCCAGTCCGGCCAGATCATGTCGGCCTCGGCGCTGCTGGAGCGCAACCCCGACCCGAGCGACAGCGATATCGACGCCGCCATGTCCGGCAATATCTGCAGGTGCGGCACCTACACGCGAATAAGAGCGGCAATAAAACAGGCCGCGAAGGCCTGAGGGAGATAGCCAGCCATGAGCAAGCCGTCCTCCTCCCCCACCCAAAAATTCACCTCGCGCCGTGCCTTCCTGCAGGGCAGCGGCCTTCTGCTCGGCTTCACCATGCTGGGCGCCGGCACCAGGCCCGGTTTTGCCGCCGCCGAACCCGTCGAGGGCGACGTCACCGCCGCCTTTTCACCCGATGCTTTTATCCGCGTCGACAGCGACGGCAAGATCACTTTCATCCTGCCCAACATCGAAATGGGCCAAGGCACGCACACCGGCGAAGCGACGTTGATTGCCGAGGAACTGGAAGTCGGCCTGGACCAGGTGAAGGTCGTCGACGCGCCGCCCAACGACAAGCTGTACGCCACCGCTGCGCTTGGCGGCCAGGCAACGGGCGGCTCGACCTCGATGCGGGCAACCTGGGAATCGCTGCGCAAGGCAGGCGCCGTTGCCCGCACGATGCTGGTTGCGGCAGCAGCCGCGCAATGGGCGGTTCCGATTTCGGAATGCAGCGCCAAGCTTGGCGTGGTCACGCATCTGCCGACAGGCCGGCAGCTGGCCTATGGCGCGCTCGCCGACGCGGCCGGCAAGCAACCGGTGCCGAGCGACGTCAAGCTCAAGGACCCCAAGGATTTCCAGCTAATCGGCAAGTCGCTGCGCCGGGTCGACACGGCGGGCAAGGTCAATGGCGCAGTGGTCTACGGCATCGATGTGCGCGTGCCCGGCATGAAGGTGGCGACGGTCGCCGCCTGTCCGGTGATCGGCGGCAAGCTCGGCGATGTGGACGAGACGGCGGCACGCGCCGTCCCAGGCGTGCGCGATATCGTCAGGCTGGACAATGCGGTCGCCGTGATCGGCGATCATTTCTGGGCGGCCAAGAAAGGCCTCGAGGCCCTCACCATCACCTGGGACGAAGGCGCCAACGCCAGGCTTTCAAGCGCCGATATGATGAACACGCTGAAGGCTGCGTCCAAAAACAAGACACCGATCATGGCGCGCCAGGAAGGCGACGTCGCCGGCGCGCTGAAAGCCGCCGTCAAGACGGTCGAGGCGAGCTATGAGCTGCCGTTCCTGGCCCATGCGCCGATGGAGCCGGTCAACTGCGTCGTGCATGTGCGCGCCGATGAATGCGAGATCTGGCTCGGCACCCAGGTGCCCACCCAGGCGCAAGGCTGGGCGGCACAGGTCACGGGCTTTCCGCTCGACAAGATCATCGTGCACAATCACCTGATCGGCGGCGGCTTCGGCCGCCGGCTTGTCGCTGAATATGTCGGCCAGGCGGTGGCGATCGCCAAACAGGTGAGCTACCCGGTCAAAGTTATCTGGACGCGTGAAGAAGACATCCAGCACGATCTCTACCGGCCGACCTACTACGACCGGATATCAGCCGGTCTCGGCGCCGACGGCTTGCCGACCGTGTGGATCGACCATGTCGCCGGCGGTTCGGTGTTGGGTAATTACATCCCCGGCGGCTGGCCTCAGGACAAGCTTGACGACGATGCCGTCGAGGGCGCCGCCAAACCGCCCTATGATCTGCCGGTCATCCAGGTCGACTGGGTGCGCGAGGACCCGCCGGTGCCGATCACCTGGTGGCGCGGCGTCGGACCGACGCACAATGTCTTCGTGGTCGAAAGTTTCATGGACGAACTCGCCCATTCGGTGGGCAGGGATCCGGTAGAGTATCGCCGGGCGCTGACAAAGAACCAGCCGCGGGCCGCAGGCGTGCTCAAGCTTGCGGCCGAAAAGTCGGGATGGGGCTCGCCGCTTCCGGCCGGCAGCGGCCGCGGCATTTCCCTGCACGATGCCTTCGGCAGCTTCATGGCCGCGGTGCTGGAGATCTCGGTTTCAGCGGCCGGCGAGATTACGCTGCAGCGCGCGGTGGTGGCCGTCGATTGCGGCATCGCCATCAACCCAAACACGGTCGAAGCCCAGATCGAAGGCGGGTTGATCTTCGGCCTGTCGGCGGCGCTCTACAGCGGCATCACTTTCAGCAATGGCCGCGTCGACCAGAGTAATTTTCACGACTACCGCATCCTCCGCAACAATGAGGCGCCGAAGATTGAGGTCTATCACGTCAAGAGCCTGGAATCGCCCGGCGGCATCGGCGAGACGGCAACGGTTTCGGCCGGGCCTGCCCTTGCCAACGCGATCTTTGCCGCGACGGGAAAACGCCTGCGCAGCCTGCCCATCGACCGCAACCAGCTGAAGAGCGACGGCGCCGACAAGACCAGCGTGTCGATGGTGCCGCCGCCCTCAGCACCCTTGCTGGCGGTGCTGGCGAACAGCAGGGAGCGCCCGGAGACCGGCATCGAAACCGAAGCCGAAGCGCTGTGAGGGCCAGGCCATGAGAAGCTTGATCCGCATCCTCCTCGCTGTCGTGGTCGTCATCGCCGCCGGCGTTGCGATCTTCCTGTTCAAACCGGCGTCGCTGCCGGACGTCTCCGTGGCGGCGGCGAAACTGCCGACCGGTCAGGCGCTGATCGATCGCGGCGAATATCTGACGCGCGCCGCCGATTGCGTCGCCTGCCACACAACCGGAGGCGGCCAGCCCTATGCCGGCGGCGTTGCCTTCAAGCTGCCGTTCGGCACCGTCTATTCCCCAAACATCACCGCCGACAAGGAAACCGGCATCGGCGACTGGAGCGACGCGGAGTTCGTGCGTGCCTTGCATCAGGGCATCGACAAGCAAGGCCGCAATCTCTATCCGGCCTTTTCCTATGCCTCCTATGCCAGGATGACCACGGAAGATGCGCTGGCGATCAAGGCCTATCTGTTCAGCCTGCCGCCGGTGCACGCCGAGGCGCCGAAGAACGATCTGAGTTTTCCGTTCAACCAGCGTTATGTCCTGCGGTTCTGGAACCTGTTGTTCGTTCCCGACGGTCCGTTACCACAAGACGAAAAGCAGAGCGCGGAATGGAACCGCGGCGCCTATCTCACCGAAGCGATGGCGCATTGCGGCGAATGCCACACGCCCCGCAACCTGTTCTATGGGCTCGACAACAGCAAGAAATTCGCCGGCGCCGAACTGCAGGGCTGGAAGGCCTACAACATCAGTTCGGACAAGACGACCGGCATCGGCAGCTGGAGCGAGGAGCAGCTGTCCAACTATCTCTCCAAGGGTCATGCGGAAGGGCGTGGTGCGGCCACCGGCAACATGGGCGAAGCCGTCGACTACAGCCTGCGCCATTTGACGCCGGAAGACATCAAGGCGATCGTCACTTACGAAAAAACCGTTCCGCCGCAAGTCAGCAGCGACAAGGCGATCGTCGAAGTCGAGCCGCCGGCAACACTGACGACGTCCATCGCCTACGCTCCGTCTGCCGATTCAGTGGCGCAAGGCGGGCTCGGCCTGAAGCTGTTCCAGGGCGCCTGTGCCAGCTGTCACGGATGGAACGGCGAAGGGCTGCAGACACCTTATGCGGCGCTGCGCGGCAGCCGCACGGTCAATGACCCCGATGGCACAAACCTCATCCAGGTCATCCTGAAGGGCGCGCATATGACGACGCCGCTCGGCAAGCAGGCGATGCCGGCTTTCGCCAATGCCTATTCGAATGTCGAGATCGCGGCGCTCGGCAACTATGTGCTGGCGCATTTCGGCGGCAAGCAATCCGCCATCACACCGGCCGACGTGGCCAAAGCGCGGGCGCAGTGAAGGACGGCGGTGGGGTCACCGGCAGCCGCGCAAAATCTGTTTCTGAATCTTGCCGGAGGCGGTGCGGGGCAACGCGTCGGTGAGCAGGAATTCCTTCGGCACCTTGTAGCGGGCGATGCGAGCCGCACAGTGCGCCGCGAGCGCCGCCGGATCGAGGACGCAGCCAGCCGTCAGCACGACGAAGGCACGCCCCACCTCGCCCCAGCGCTCGTCGGCGATCCCGACGACAGCGACTTCCGAAATGTCGGGATGATCGAGCAGCGCCATCTCGACCTCGGCTGGATAGACGTTCTCGCCGCCCGAAATGAACATGTCCTTGCGGCGGTCGACGAGGGTGACGAAACCATCTTCGTCGCGGCGCGCAATGTCGCCGGTGCGGAACCAGCCATCCGGTGTAAAGGCCTGCGCCGTCTCATCGGGCCGGTTCCAGTAGCCCGGCGTGACATTGGGGCCTGACAGCCATATCTCACCCGGCTCGCCGGCTGCGGCGTCGTGGCCATCTTCGTCCACGATGCGCAGCGACAAAGACGGCGCCGGCAGGCCGGCGGAGCCGGCCTTGCGGGCGATCTGGCGTGCCTCGACCGGCATGCCGAGCACGGTGCCGGCTTCGGTCATGCCGAAGCCGTCGACCATGCGCACGCCCTGCTCCAGCCACCAAAGGATGTCGGCGGCGGGATTGGGCGCGCCACCGGTAAAGATGGCCGTCAGCGTGGTCCAGTTCGCCGGCGCGAACGCGGTGCCGTCGCGCAGCATCCGTGCCATTTGCGGGACGCAGAAATAGTGGGTGACGCCGAGGTCCGGGTCTGCCAGACGGCGGTTGGTGAGACCGGCCTCGAAGCCGGGCGAGATCAGCACGGTGCCGCCCTGCAGCAAGGGCGGACGCAGGCTGGTGATGAGGCCGATGACATGGAACATCGGCGCGTCGCAGAGGAAGATGCTGGAATTGCCGACCCGCCCCAGCACGCCGAAATTGACCGCGGTGGCGAACGCATTGGCCTCGGTCAGGATGACACCCTTGGGCCGGCCCGATGTGCCGGAGGTGTAGAGGATGATCGACGGTACATCGCCCGCCGGCAAAGCGCGTCGTAGCGCGGGCGCTTGCGCTTCGACCGCCGCGGCAAAGGCCCTGACCTCCACAGGTACACAGCCTTTTGGCAGCGCCGTAATCAGCGCCGCGTCGTGCAGCAGCAGCACCGGCTCGCAATCGGCCAGGACCGTCTGCTGCTCGACGACGGAAAGGCGCCAGTTGACCGGCACGAAGATGGCGCCGAGCCGCATGGCGGCCTGCTGCGCGATGAGTAGATCGGCGCTGTTGCGGGCGAGCGTCGCGATGCGTTGTCCCGGCTCGATGCCGTAGTCTTCCAGCACAGCCATGGCGCGCTGGATGGCCTCGTCGAGCGTACGGTAAGTCCAGCGCCGCCCGGATGCGAGATCGACGCAGGCGACGCGCTGCGGCTGCGCGCCCGCGTGCAGCGCCACGGGGTCTGAAGTCGTCCAGGCCGGCATTCGCATCTTCTCCCCGGATTGCGCCCTCACTCTCGGCTCAGTCGGTCGCCGGGATCACCTCGCTTGTCATAGGCGCCGAGCCCGGGCTTGTAGCTCTTTTCGTCGATGAACTGGCGGATGCCTTCCTTGCGGCCGTCATTGTCGTAGGAATTGGCCGCTTCCTGCGCGCGCACCAGATAGTCCTCGGCATTGTCGTAGGTCATCTCGCCGACGCGGCGGATAGCATCCTTGGTCGCCTTCAGCGCCACCGGGTTTTTCTTCAGCAGGATGTTCGCCACCTCGGTAACTCGTGGCTTCAGCTCCGCCAGCGGCAGGCTTTCATTGACCAGCTTCCAGGCCGCCGCCTTCCTGCCGTCGATCAGCTCGCCGGTCAGCGCGTGATACATGGCGTCGCGCATCGACAGGAGATCGACCACCACCTTGGTGGCGCCGCCGCCGGGCAGGATACCCCAGTTGATCTCCGACAGAGCGAATTGCGCCTCGTCGGCGGCGAAAGCGAGGTCGCAGGCAAACAGCGGGCCGTAGCCGCCGCCAAAGCACCAGCCATTGACCATGGCAATGGTCGGCTTGCGATACCAGCGCAGCCGCCGCCACCAGCCATAGGCCTCGCCTTGCGCCTTGCGGACGGCGCCCAGCCCCTTGGCCTCGGTCTCGCGAAAATACTCCTTGAGGTCCATGCCAGCCGACCACGCACTGCCCTCGCCCGACAGCACGAGCACGCCGACATCATCGCGGTATTCCAGCTGGCCGAGCACCTCCATCATGCGCCGGTTGAGCGCCGGGTTCATGCAATTTCGTTTTTCAGGCCGGTTGAAGCGCACCCAGGCGATGCCGTCCTCGATGTCGAAGGCAACGGTCTCTTCGGTCATGGCAACTCTCCTCCCGCTTGCGTTCCTGTGTGGCGGGGAGAAGAGTTGTGCTCTTCCCCTGCATCAATCGCTATGTGACATAGCTTTTAGAATTGCTATGTTGCATAGTCTTTTTTGCTTGACAAGAACCTTGGTCGCAGCGATCGGTTGCAGCATGGACGAGACATCGGACCGCAGCGGCAAGGTGGCTGGGGTGGCGCCTGAAGACAGGCTCGACGCACAGATCGGCTACAATCTGCGGCGAGCTTCGACCCTGGCGCTCAATGATTTCACCGCCGAGATGGCCGATGCCTCACTGCGCCCGGTCACCTACGGCATGCTGGCGCTGATCGACGAACGGCCCGGCATCAGCGCCGCCGAGCTTTGCCGCCGGCTCGGCATGAAAAGCGCCAACATGGCGCCGCTGCTGGCCGAACTCGAGGAGCGCGGGCTGGTCGAGCGCGATGACCATGCGCAGGACAGGCGCATGCAGGTGCTCGCTCTGACCAAGGCAGCCAAAGCCGCCATGCCGGCATGGCGGCTCAAAGTGCGCAACCACGAGGACCGGTTCCTGCAACGGCTGACGAAAAAAGATCGGGCAACACTGCTGCGGCTGTTACGGCTGATCTGGAGCGAGGACAGCGATTGAAAGGGAGGCCGGGGTGCTTCGGTGCTGATCGTAGCGATGATGGGCGCGGCGACGCCGAACACCACCTGAGGTTTCCGCGAGACACCCCCCTCTGCCCTACCGGGCATCTCCCCCTCAAGGGGGGAGATTGGACCTCACCTCTGCCTTCGCCAGTCTCCAACGTTGCGACGCCGTAGACGCAGCTGATCTCTCCCATTGAGGGGGAGATGGCCGGCAGGCCAGAGGGGGGTGCGAAGGAACTCGGCATTGCCCAGGTTTGGCGCAACACACTGTCAGCAGTCTTCACCGCGCCCGTTTCCTCTCCACCCTGCCCTTTGCTAGGCTCGCCCATCGGCAACAGGATCGCGAGAGCCATGATCGTCCAGACCTGCATCAACGGCGCGCGCGCCGCCGATTTTCACCCCACGCTGCCGCTCGACGCCGAGGCCATGGCGCGCGACGGCGCGGCCTCTGTCGCCGCGGGTGCGGCCGAGCTGCATGTCCATGCCCGCGGAGCGGACCGCCGCGAGAGCCTTGCGCCGGCAGCGATGGACCTGACGATCGCAGGGCTGCGCCGTGCCTGCCCTGGTACGCTGATCGGCGTCTCCACCGGCGCCTGGATCGAGAATGACGATACAAGCACGCTGGTCGCCATCGCCGGCTGGCGCGAATTGCCGGACTATGCCTCGGTCAATCTCAGCGAGGCGGCGGCACCGATCGTCATGGAGAGCCTGCGCCAGCGCGGCATCGGCATCGAGGCGGGTCTGGCGTCGGTCGCCGACGCCGAGCGGCTGGTCGGCCTCGACCATGGCGGGCGCGTGCTGCGCGTGCTGATCGAGATTTCCGAGCAGACGCTAGACGAGGATTTTGCGGTCGCCGACGGCATCGAACAGGTCCTGGAGCGCGCCGGCATTCGCCGTGCCATCCTGCTGCATGGCGAGAACGCGACGGTGTGGCCGTTCGTGCGCCGTGCCGCGGATCGCGACTGGTCGACGCGCGTCGGGCTGGAGGATGGGAAGCATCTGCCGGATGGCACGGTTGCGGCCGGCAATGCCGCGCTGACGGCGGCAGCGGTGGCGATCTTCCAGACCGGGCGATAGCGCATACAAGCAGCGCGCCAAGGCATCGCCGAGACGATGGCGATCGCAAGGCCCGGGCCGCGAAAGTCGGTGAAAGCTATTCAAATTTTATGTATTATTAAACCGGCAGTTAATCGTCGCATCAACGATCTCATCCGTGTTAATATTCTCCGGCATCGGGGACATTTTTTAATGAACGTCATTCCGGATAATGATCACGCTGCGCCGCGTTGGATTCAACAATATACATCGATACAGACCCTGCGGGGGCTAGCAGCCCTAATGGTTGTTATCTATCATCTTCCGGCCGCACTAGGCGTGCTCGATTTGCCTATTCCCATTCTAAACAGCGGCGTCGACCTGTTTTTCGTCATCAGCGGTTTCGTCATGGTTCTCTCGACGGAGAACAGACATCGCGACCACCGTGCTTTTTTGATGCAGCGGTTCACGCGCGTCGTTCCGTTCTATTGGGTCAGACCTTCCTCATGGTCGCCGCACTTTGGCTGTTTGCCGGTCGTGGAGTGTCCTTTGAGCAGATTACCAATAGCCTGCTTTTCGTGCCCTATCTCGATACGGCCACAGGCTATGTCCAGCCAGTGCTTGGCGTGGGTTGGACGCTCAATCTGGAAATCCTGTTTTACATTCTGTTCGCGGCGACTATGGGTTTTGGTGCGCTGACGCAAATGGCCACGATTGGCGTTGTCTTTGCAATCGCCGTAGCCGCACGCATTATCTTCAAACCCGCCGCCGACACTGTGCTGTTTTTCTATACCACGCCAATCCTGTTTGAGTTCCTTGCCGGCATGGCTGTCGGCCATCTGGTCGGCAGACTGGTGCGTTTGCCCGCTTTCCTGGGTGCCTCGGCTGTCGGGTTCGCTATTGTGTCCACACTGGTGATGGTACTTGGCTTCAACTTGCCGCGAACCCTTGCTCAAGGTATCCCGGCGCTGATCCTTGTCGCGGGTTGCATCAGCCTGGAGAGCTACTTCCGACTTTTTGCTCCTCGCGTGCTGGCAAGGCTGGGAGATGCTTCCTACTCTCTCTATCTGACCCATCCTATCGTGCTGCTCGCGATCGCTCCTGTCGTTGCAACCGCCAATGTGTCACCATGGCTTGCAAGCATAGCTATTGTCACCGCTTGCATCGCCGTGTCCCTGGCGAGTTATAGTTTTATCGAAAGGCCGCTTTTGGCCATGTCGCGAATGAGCCTCTCCGCTTATCAGGTGAAGGCGTGAGTTGCGGCTACGCCGCAGCTCGGTCGGCCTGCCATTCGGGTGCGTTGCTCACTACGACCTACCGTCGCGTTCAAGCGACCACGGCCGCGGCAAGATCGTCTTCGAACTCCGTCACCTAGTGCTGTCGCGCACATCCTCGACTGCCCCAAAATGTGCAGCGGTTTTGGGACGACATGCATCCTGTCTTGCCTGAACGCACACGGGAACTGGCACAGAGGGATGACATAGCTCTTGCTGCTGTTAAAAATTTCCCATAAGGTATTTTTCATATCCGAAAGAAAATCCCATCGTTTCTTTCCCTTTATGAAAGCCTTGCCTTTTGCGTGAGCATCTCGATCAAACCGATCGACGGCTGGTAAAGCTGTTGTCGCAAGATGCCCAGCCCGGCATCAACCGGCTCGCCGAGACGATGGCGATCTCGGTGCCGACGGTGCGCTCAAGGTTGCGCAATCTGCTCGACCGCAACCTCTTGAAGATCGTCGGGCTGCTCAATCTGACCGAACGCCCCGAGTTGATCTCGGCCATTGTCGGCATCAACGCTCAGGGACGTGGCCGCGCCCGGGAACTGGCGCAGCGCATTGCCGAACTGCCTTTCGTCAACTCGGCCTCGGTGGTTACCGGGCGCTTCGACATCATCGTCGACGTGACCGTCGCCGGCGATGTCGCCGACCTCTACCGCATCACCAGCGAGCTGATTCCGGGCGCCGGCATTCCCGGGGAAGTCGTGCGCAGCGAAACCTTCGTCGTCATGGCTTCATGCAACAAATGGGTCAGCCTTCCCGAAGGCTGCTGGTCGGAAGAAACACCGTCACGCAAGGAGCCGGCATGAGAATAGCTGTTCTCGGCGGCCTCGGCCTGCAGGGACGGGCGGCCATCGCCGATCTCGTCGCCAGCGCCGGTGTCGAGGAAGTCGTCTGCGTCGATACGTCGGCTGACGGCCCTGCCCGGCTTGCCGGGCTGACCGACCTTTCCCGCGTGCGTTTCGTCATGCCCGAGGGCGCGATCGGTCCGGCGCTTGCCACCGTGCTGGCGGATGTCGACGCCGCCATCGATCTGTTGCCGCAGCCATTGATGCGCGAGGCGGTGCAGGCCGCGATCGCAACGCGCACGCCGCTGGTCACTACCAATTACGGCAAGGCGATTGCCGATCTGGCGCCGGAGGCTGAACAGGCCGGCGTTTCGATCATGACCGAATGTGGGCTCGATCCCGGCATCGACCTCGTGCTCTATGCGCGCGCCGCAAAGCAGTTCTCTACGATCTCCTCGATCGATTCCTATTGCGGCGGCATCCCCGAACCGAAGGCGATGGCGAAGCCGCTTTGCTACAAGGTAAGCTGGAATTTCGACATGGTTCTGGTCAGCCAGAACCGCGACAGCGTGATGATCGAGCATGGCAAGCGCGTCGAAGTGCCGGCCGGCCGACAGCACGACAATGCCTTCATCCACGAGATCGAGGTCGCGGGCCTCGGCCGGCTGGAAGCTTTCCCCAATGGCGACGCTCTGCACTATGTCGAGATGCTGGCAGCCGCCAAGGGATTGCAACGCTCGGGCCGCTATACGCTGCGCTGGCCGGGATGGTCGGCGTTCTGGGCGCCGCTGAAGGAACTCGGCTTCCTCTCCGAAGACAAGGTGCCCGGCACCGGCGCCAGCCCACGCGAATTTCTCGGCCGTCTGCTCGGCCCGCAACTGCAATATGGCGCCGACGAGAAGGACCTTTGCGTGATGCGCAATGTCTTTTCCGGTCTCGAAGGCGGCCGCGCCAAAACGGTGACGTCGGACCTGATCATCGAACGCGACCTGGCATCAGGCCTGTTCGGCATGAGCCTTGGCGTCGGCTATCCCGCCAGCATCGTGGCGCAGATGCTGGCGCGGCGCGAGATCGCCACACCAGGGCTTTTGAACCCGCTGCTGCATGTGCCGGACGGGCCGTTCTTCGACGAGCTGGCCAGGCGTGGCATCAAGGTTGCCGAGACGGTGGCCTGGGACTGAGGATTTTCGAACGGTGGCTGCCGCCGGCAAACGGTGCCGCCGCTCAAAAAACACCCAAAAGGGTGGAATAACAAAGTGGAACAACAACGATAACAGGAGGAATGCCAAATGAAGATTGCCAAGCTTTTCATCGCCGGACTTGCGCTTGCGGGCCTGACCGCTGCTGCCAGTGCCGGAACGCTCGACGAGATCACCAAGCGCGGCGAACTGCGCGTCGCGGTACAGACGCAAGGACCTCCCTTCTCGCTGGTCGGCGCGGCCGGCGAGCGCACCGGCAGTTCGGTCGAACTCGCCGAACTGATGGCCAAGGAAATGGGCGTCAAGATCACCTTCCTCGACTATGATTGGGACGGGCTGATCCCGGCGCTGCTTTCGGGCAAGGCCGACCTGCTCGTCGCCGACATGACGCCGACGCTGGCGCGCGGCATGAAGGTCGCCTTCACCACACCTTACATGTATACGGGCAGCACCGTCTTCACCAAGGCCGACAGCAAGTTCAAGACAACCGAGGACTGCAAGGCCAAGGGCACCAAGATCGCCGTGCTGTTGGGCGCCACCGGCGAAAAGGAAGCCAAGAACGCCTTCCCGGATGCCGACATCAAGAGCTACAAGGGCGGCGGCCCGCTGCTGCTCGACGCAGTCAACAACGGCCAGGCCGATTGCGGCGTCAACGACGTCTCGGCGGTCAAGGGTCAGTCGACAGCCTATCCCGCCGGCACCTTCACCATCATGCCGGACCTGTTGTCGAAGGAGCCGCTTGCCTTCGCCACCCGCTACGACGAGCCGGACCTGTTGATCTGGATGAACCTGTTCCTCAACCAGGTCAGCATCGACGGCCGCCTGCAGAAGAACCTCGACTACTGCGTCAATTCCGACGCCTGGAAGAAGGATCACTAAGCAGAGGTAAGCAGGGAGTAGTGAGTAGGAAGTAGTGAATGGTGAATGGTGAATGGTGAATGGTGAATGGCCATTCCGGACGCTACTCACTACTCACTACTCACTACTCACTACTCACTACTCACTACTCACTACTGCCCATTCACCATTCACCATTCACCGCCATGCTCGAAAATTTCAGCTTCCGCACCATCATCGAATATCTGCCTTTGTTCGGGCAGGGTCTGATCACGACCGTGTGGCTGTCGGCGCTGTCCTTTGCGGGCGCGCTGGCCGTCGGCATCGTGCTCGCCGCCATGAACCTGCAGCGCGGCCAGCTGTTTCGCGTGCTGGCCAAGGGCTATATCGATGCCGTGCGCGCCACGCCGTTGCTGGCGCAGCTCTACTTCCTCTATTTCGGCCTGCCGCGTCTCGGCTTCGTCCTGCCCGAGCTGGTCGTCGGCATCATCGCTCTGTCGCTGAACAGCGGCGCCTATGTCGCGGAAATCATCCGCGCCGGCATCCTGTCGATCCCGCGCGGCCAGGTCGAGGCCGGCGTCGCCTCGGGGATGACCTATGTCCAGCGCATGCGCCTGGTCATCCTGCCGCAAGCCTTCAAGGTGACGATCCCGCCGCTGCTCGGCCAGGCGATCGTGCTGGTCAAGGATTCCGCGCTTTTGTCGCTGATCTCGGTTTCCGAACTGACGCGCGCCGGCCAGTTGCTGGCGTCCGACCGCTTCATGCCGGCGGAAGGTTTCATCACCATCGCCGCCTTCTATCTGCTGCTCTATTACGGCCTCAAAGGACTGGCGGGGCTGTCCAGTCGCTGGCTCGGTCTGCAGCCGGCAAGGAGCAGCACATGATCTGGCAACAGCTGCAAAGCCTGGCCGGCAGCTACCCCCTCGCCTTGCGCGGCCTTGGCATGACCGTGATGCTGTCGGCGATCAGCCTGGTGCTGGGCACGCTGCTTGGCTTCGGCCTCGGCATATTGCGCACCGGCGGCAACCGGCTGATCTCGAGCGTGATCGGGGCCTGGGTCGACCTGATCCGCGGCACGCCGTTCCTGGTGCAGATCTTTCTGATCTTCTTCATCCTGCCGGAATTCGGCATCGAGCTCGATGCCTTCACCGCCGGCATCATCGCGCTCACCAACCTCGCCGCGTGCTTCATCTGCGAGATCGTCGCCGCCGGCATCCGCTCGGTGCCGACCGGCCAGGTTGAGGCAGCTCTGGCGTCCGGCCTGTCGCGCTGGCAACGCATGCGCCAGGTGGTGCTGCCGCAGGCGATGCGCATCGTGCTGCCGCCGCTGGTCGGGCAATATGTACTGTTGATCAAGGATTCTTCCGTCGTCTCGGCGATCGGGCTGACCGACCTCACCCGCGTCGGCTGGCTGGTGGTGCAGCGTGTGCCCAACGGCCTGCTGGTCTTCTTCCTGGTCGGCGTCGGCTATTTCGTCGTCTGCTATCCGCTGATCATGCTCGCCCGCCGGCTGGAGCGCCGCATGGGCGCGGCGCATGGCGAGGTGCAGCTGTGACATCGAACCCAAAGGGCTGACCGCCATGACCAATCCAAGCCCGACCAAGACAAACCTGACCAAAACGGGCATGATCGACTTTCGCGGCGTCAACAAATGGTTCGGCTCGCTCAATGTGCTGAAGGACATCACGCTCAGCGTCGAGCCGCGCGAAGTGGTCGTCGTCTGCGGCCCAAGTGGTTCGGGCAAGTCGACGCTGATCCGCTGCATCAACGGCCTGGAAGCGATCAAGGATGGCGACCTCGTCGTCGACGGCCAGCGCCTCGGCGACCCCGCCACCAACATGACGCAGCTGCGCACCGAGATCGGCTTCGTCTTCCAGTCGTTCAACCTCTACCCGCACAAGACGGCGCTGGAAAACGTCACGCTGGCGCCGATCCATGTGCGCAAGATCCCCCGCGCCGAGGCCGAGCAGGCCGGGCGCGACTTGCTGGCCAAGGTCGGCCTCGCCGACAAGGTCAACGCCTACCCGTCACAGCTGTCCGGCGGCCAGCAGCAGCGTGTGGCCATCGCGCGCTGCCTCGGCATGCGCCCCAAGATCATGCTGTTTGACGAACCGACCTCGGCGCTCGATCCCGAGATGATTTCCGAAGTGCTCGACGTCATGGTCGCGGTGGCCGAGGAAGGCATGACCATGATGGTGGTAACGCACGAAATGGGCTTTGCCCGCAAGGTGGCGCAGCGCGTGGTGTTCATGGACGCCGGCGCCATCGTCGAAAGCGGCACGCCGGAGGCGTTTTTCTCCGACCCGAAGACCGACCGCAGCCGGGCTTTTCTAAGCAAGATTCTAAGGCATTAGAGTTTAGCCAAAGCCGGTCGTCCGAAAGGCCGCGGGGCAGGAACTGTCGACGCATAGCGCCAAACAACGAGCCGCCGGTAGAGTGGATCGGCTACGTTTAGGTCTCCGGCTACGCCTCTGGGACCTTCCACGTGCCGTCCATAACCTCAGCGCGTGGTCGATAGAGCCGTACCATCCAGTTCCAGCCGGGCCACCATCGGCTGTACGGTCAAGCCACCGGCGCCGCGCCGCGCCGCTCGAGCGCGGTCCTGCGGATGATTTCCGCGATTTCCGGGCTACTGCTGCACAGCATCTGGAAATCCGCCGCGTGCAGCGACAGGAGTGAGACAGAAGTCGCGGCAGTGACGGTCGCCATACGCGGTTCGCCGCTGATCAGCGCCATCTCGCCGAAGAAGGCGCCAGGGCCAAGCTCCACCGGGTTGGGCGTCGCGACGCTGACGCGGCCCTCCACGACGAAGAACATCCGATCACCGGTCTCGCCACTGCGGCAGATCACGGCGCCCGCCGGCACCGTGCGAGGCCTTAACGCGCGCACGATCTCGACCAGCGTGGCCGGGCCAAGCTTCTGAAACAACGGAACGCCGGCAATCAATTGCCAATTGCGGACGAAATCCTCGCGACGGACTTCTTGATAAAAGCCGGAGGCAAGAATGCCGGCCCAGAGCCCGAAGATGCCGATGCCACACATCATGACAGCCCCGGCAAGGACGCGGCCGGCGAAGCTTTGCGGAATGTCGTCGCCATAGCCGGTAGTGGACAGCGTGACCACCGCCCACCACATTGTCTCGGGGATGCTGCCGAACTTTTCCGGTTGGACGTCGCGCTCGATGACATAGGCCGCGAGTGCGACACCGAACAGAACCAGGCCGAAGACCGTGGTGACGCCGACCAGGTTGCGCGCTTCGTTGGCCAGAACCCTGCCAAGCAGCGGGAAGAAGGTCGAGTCGCGCAGCGGCTTCAGCAGCCAGACAGCACAGTAGAGGCTCCGGTCGGGCGTGCCGTCGAGCAGAAATGCGGCGACTGGAACCAAAACCGCGAGCACATCGATCGCGATTGCCGGCGTCCTGTCCCTGAGGTCTCCCGCCCAGCGCTTGAGCAGGGTCTCGGCCATCTGCAGAAGATAGGCGGCCCAAATGACAGCAAGCACGGCAGCCAGAGCCAGTCTGCTTCGTCCGGACATGTTCGGCATCGTGAGCGCAGCCACCGCCAGAAGCCCAGGCGCAGCGAGCACCGCATTTAGCGGTGCGTAGATTCTCAGAAAAGGCAGTACCGACATTCTATCCCACCAGCGGCCACTGTGCTCCAGAATAGAGGCCTTCCGGGCAAGCGCAAAGGGTGCTTTGCGATCGCAAGATCAGGTCACGCCAATGGCTTTCGGGCGCCGCTATCGGCGCTCCACGGTCGCACCGCAGGCGACGGATCAGCTCGGGAGCCGCCACATTCGCACGCGACCCGCACCGCGCAATTCCGTTTCCTCGAGTGGGTCGCAAGCAAATTTCGGTCCAAGCAGTTGGCAAGTTGCATCGGAAATACGGATTTCATCGGGCTCCGCGGACGTTTGAATACGTGAGGCGAGATTAACGGTCTCACCCCACAGGTCATAGGCGAACCGCCTCTTGCCTATGACGCCGGCGACGATCGGTCCTGAGTGAATTCCAATTCTCAGCCTTATCGGCTCTCCTGCGAAGCGTTCCCGCTTGACCGCTTTGCGCAGCTCAATCGCATAGCGCGTGAGGGCCTTTGCATGATCGGATCGCGCCGTGGGCAGGCCGGCGACCACCATCACACAATCGCCAATTGTTTTGATCTTTTCGCAGCCGTATCGCTCAGAGAGCCGATCCGCCGCCTTGAAGAAGTAGTTTAAAATAGCGAGCGTCGTCACCGCTCCGACGCTGCGCGCTCGTTCCGTAAAACCGACGATGTCGGCAAAAAGCACACTCACCTCTGCGTGGTTGTCGGCAATTTTCTTTTGCGCTTTCAATCGCTCCGCGATCGAGGCCGGGAGAATGTTGAGGAGCAGGTTTTCGGCGCGCTGATATTCACGCGCCAATCCCTCCTGGCTCTTCCTCAACGCCTCGTTCGTCGATTGCAATTTTTCGTTGAGTTGACGCTCCCTCTCTTGCAGGAGCGTCATTTCATAGGCCTTCTGTTGAAGCCGCTGCCTGTTGTCTCGTTCGGCAGTGGCGTCCAGAAAAAGCAGCCACACGAACGCATTGTCAGCAAAAAAATGGAGGTCGGCGACACGCCCGCCGGGCAGTTCAACCATGTCCATGCGAAACGGAAGCTCCGGGCAAGGCAGCAAACCCTCCATGAATTCAAGCTGCTCGGCAACAGGCTTGCCGATGCGAAGTGATGACAGCCCGTAATGTTCAACATTGCCGCCCTTGGCAGCTATGCAAAGCTCAGGGTCGATTTTCAGATAAGCGACAGCGTGCCCGTCGAAGAAGAAATTGAAAAACCAATTTCTGACTTCTTTTGGCAATTCATGCATGGTCTATTTGGTGACCATCAAGGCAAGTTGACGAAAGGCGTCATCGACCTGCTCGCCCGAAAGCGCACTTGTTAGATAGATTTGCCATCCACGTTGCCTCAACTCGTTGATCTCACCATCCGATATCGCCCACCGATCGGCCAGATCGGACTTGTTGAACAGCAATACGAACGGCATGGCGCCGAATTCGGCCTCGACCCGTTCGCGCAGCGTGAGTGCCACGGCAAGAGTAGCGGCGCGGGTTCCATCGACGACAAGCACGAGCCCGGTTGCACCGCGAACATAGCTGACGCGGAATGAGCCGATATCGTCTTCGCCGGCCAAATCCCACAAAATCAGATCCACGGTTTTGTCCGGGAGCGCGACGCTTTTCTTGTCGATTTTCACTCCGACGGTGGTCAAGTAGGTTTCTGAGAAGATGCTCTGCACAAACCTGCGGACCAGACTCGTCTTTCCGACGGCGAAACCGCCCAGCATGCAGATCTTTTTTTGCAACATGTTGGGCTCCGCTAGTCCAGGTTTACCGTAATCGAAACCCGGCGATTGGTGGAGCTACCGGTTAGACTGTTTTCAGGTACAGCCGGCTCAAAAGTGCCCGCGCCCCGAACCAGCAGCAATTCGGGAGCGACGCCCCGCTTGTTGAGAAGCGCACGAACTGTCTCGGCGCGGGCGGCGCTGATCGACGCGTTGGCCGTCTCACGGCCTGTGGTGTCCGAATGCCCGGTCAACATGAACCGCGCCGTTACGCCGGAATTGCGGGCACTCTGGGCGAATTCCTTTATTTGGTCCGCCAACCTGTCGAGAACCGGCGTCTGCTCCGGTCCCGGCACAACTTTGCCGGAAGAGAAGAAAATATCGGTCGTCTGGATGGCCTGCCTCAAATGATTAAGTTCTGCAAGGTTCAGTTCACGCAGCTGCGAGACATCCAGAACCACGCCGTCCGCCGAAAGTTGTTCAGCGGCGGCCCGTGCCCGGTTGATCCAGCCGGCAGGAGCCTCACCCACGGCCACGATGCGACCCTGGATGATCGAGAGCTGAACGGTTTTCGGCGGGGACAGCGCCGCGGTCAGCCGCTTCACCACAAACTTCGGATCAAGGCTCTGATAGAATTGCCACTGTGCATGAACGCGGGCAGGATCAACGTCCGTTCCGGACAGCAGGGCTTGCGGGTCGGCGGCAAGCGGGTCTCTCAAGCCGGAAATGTAGAAATGTCCGCCCCTCGCGCTTTGTTGGGCGACGATGATTCCCGGTTGGGCCTCAAGTCGCGACACATAATACTGCCAGTGCTCCGCCGCGCGCGCTTCGGGGCTCACGTCACGAACCTTGGAGATGTCGAATTCGGGTCCGCCTGCCGAAAGCTGCCGGGCCGCCGCGCGCGCCCGATCTATCCAGGTGTCGGGAGCCTCGCCCTCGGCAACGATGCGATCATCGACAATCGAAAGTCGTACTGTATCCGGCGGATACAGCGACGCCGTCAGCCGCTTCAACACGAACTCCGGCTCAAGACTCTGATAGAATTGCCACTGCGCATGAACCCGGGCGGGATCGACCTCTGTTCCCGACAACAGCGATTGCGGATCGGCGCCAAGCGGGTCTCGCAGGCCGGCGATATAGAATTGGCCGTCGCGTATCTTTTGGTCTGCAACGATGATGCCCGGCTGGGTCTCCAGTCGCGACACATAAGCCTGCCAGCGCTGCGCCGCGTGCACTTCGGGGCTTACGTCACGAACCCCCGAGATGTCGAAGACCGGCCCGCCTGCCGAAAGCTGCTGGGCCGCCGCGCGCGCCCGGCTGATCCAGGTGTCGGGAGCCTCACCCTCGGCGACGACGCGACCATCGACGATCGAAAATCGCACTGAATCCGGCGGAGCCAGCGACGCCGTCAGCCGCTTCAGCACGAACTCCGGCTCAAGGCTCTGATAGAATTGCCATTGCGAATGAACCCCGGCCGGATCGACTCCCGTGCCTGACAACAGCGACTGCGGGTCGACGGCAAGCGGGTCCCTCAGGCCGGCAATATAGAACTGGCCATCGCGTACCTGCTGTTCGGCAACGATGATGCCCGGCTGGGCCTCCACTCGCGACACGTAAGCCTGCCAGCGCGACACGTAAGCCTGCCAGCGCTGCGCTGATTGCCAGGAAAGAAAGTACCAACCGCCTGCCAGACTCAAGAGCAACAGGGCAACGGCCGCCACCAGCCACGGAAATCCGTCGTTTGATTCCTCTTGCTTGAGCTCGACGCAGGTCTGCAACTGCGCCTCTACGCTGGCCAGCTGCGAACCGTCGCCGTCGAACTGCTCTAAAGCCTCTGAGGATTGCTCATGGATGCGAAGCAACACATCGCGAACGATTTCATGCAATTCCTCCGGCGGATTTCCCCGGATCACCGAAACCAGTGTCGCAAACGGTCCAACTTCCGACCAGAGACGAAGCTCGCCGAAACGGATTGTGTCCAGGCCGCTCTGCTCTTTCTCGTTAAATGAGTCTTTTACAAAATCCTGAATCGCACTGAGCATCGAAGAAATGAGCTGAGGATCTTCGCTCGTCGCATTGTCGGCAGTTACATGCGCTATCAAAAGGCCGGAATTCCGATGAATGAGAAAGGCATGTTCCACACGGTAGACAAGGGAATGCTTCAGAACAACTGCGGAGAAGCTTGCCCCTGTTCTCCAGGCTTCAAGTCTCCACTTGAGCCCGTGCCAGGTGAATATGTGCCTTAGAGTTTCATTCAGCGACTGAAAGGTCTGGTCGATCTTTTCGCCGATCGACTTGCGAATTGCCGGCAGAAACACCGGGTACAATATGTCCGTCAGCGTGCGCGGGCTCTTCTGGATCGACCGTTGCACAGCCCGTTCGACAGCTGGCGCAAGCGCCTCGCCGAGTTGCGCGTAAGGCGCTCGTCCGGCAGCACTGGGAAGAACGTCGCCCACGGCCGCCGCAAGCTGCTCGGGTTCGTCGAGCAGATGCGTGACGCGTGAAAGCTCGGAGATTTCGCGGCTGACCAGCAACTGCCGCAGCGTTTCCATGCGCGGATCGGCGGTTGGAACCGCCTCGAACTGCGCACGGTAGTCCGGATCAACGTTCCGGGCAATTTCGATCAAAAGACGAGCCAGAGCCTCGCGATCAATCTCTGTATCGTTCGAGGCTGTTCTTTGCGGAAGGTTGAATGGGTCGACGGTGGACGTCAAGGTCCCATCAACTCACTTTCCAGCTACGGTCCGAGTTGCTCTTGCTCCCGACGGGATCCTGATTGAGACACTTTGCAACCTCGACAAACAGGCCAGCCAAAAGATTTCGGTCGGTCTTGACGTTGCTGAGGTCGGCAAACATCTTCTCGATCAGCATCTGAACGCCTTCATTCTTCTGCTTGATTTCCTCACGCAGCAAATGATCGTTTCGATTTATCCGGTCCGAAACGTCGCGCTCGAGCGCGCTCAACTGATCCGACAACGTGCGCACCTGCTTTTCAAGAGCCTGGTTTTGCTCGCGAAGATTCCGGTCGATCTCTTTGTCGGCATCGGCTCGTGAATCTTTTTCGCTCCGTAATTGCCCTGCAAGCGAATCGATCTGCTTCTTTGCATTCGACTCGTACATTTCGAGATTGCGCTTGGCCTCGGACTCGACATCCTTGAAGCGCTGCAACACCCGTTCTTCAAGCTTGGAAAAACGGCGGTCATAGTCCTGCATCTGGTTGCCGAACAGCAGGTCACGGATCTTGTCGACACCGACGGCGTCGCCGGCGGTTCCGTTTTCGCGAGCCTGAACTCCCATGAAGTTCAGCCCGTTTCCTTCTGTGTTACCTATCAGATTTACGTCCGCCTTCTTTTCTGAAGAAGCGGAATTCGAAGATTCCTTAGCCATCCATATACCCCCATTGAACACATGCCGTCAGGTAAGCATGTCAGCAATCGGGCCGCAAGCCGGATTCGTCTTGACTTATGCCTATTCATGGGGCAGCCGAGCGCGATGGCTAACGGCCCGGCAATGGCAATCAGGGGCGATGCCCTCTTGAAGGCGCGGAGCGTGCGGACGGTTCCGGGTATCCAAAAAGCGGCCTTCAGTCGAACGTCGCCAGCGGCTCGGCATTGATCTCGACCCACTCACAGCGCCGGCTTTCGTGGTAAAAAGACTGAAATGGCGGCGGGAACGACGGGTCGGCGAAGGCGCCGACGGGAATGGCGATCACGCCGGGTTGCGTGTCGATGCGATAGTGGACGGCGGCGCCGCACTCCGGACAGAAATTGTAGATGACGCGGCCGCCCTCGTCGCCGGCGCGCGTGAACTGCTTCGCCCGCCCCTCGATCGATACATCAGCTTGCGCAAACCGGACATTGTAGCTGAAGGCGCTGCCGGTGCGGCGCTTGCAGTCGAGGCAATGGCAGACCGAGATGCGCACCGGCTCGCCCGAACAGACGGCTGAAAGCTGGCCGCAGAGACATTGCGCGCGGCGCGTGACCATTGTTTCTTCCTCCCCTTCACATCACTGCGTATCGGCGCTGGCCCTCAGTTCCGTCCGCTTCTGTTCCGAAACCATGGCCAGATCCAGCACCTTCTGCAGTTCGGCGGCATGGTGGAATGAAGGCTCGGCCTGCACGCCGCTGCGAACCGCATCGACGAAGCGCTGGTAATTGGTCGGCACCGTGCCGGCGTCGAGCACCTGCCATTTGGCGTTCTCGATATCCTCGCCGACACACGCCTTCAGTTCCGAACCCTCGAGATTGTGCACGACTTCGATGCCGCCCTTGTCGCCATAGATGCGCAGGCGCAATTCGTTGATGTGGCCGGTCGCCCAGCGGCTGGCGTGAACGACGCCAAAGGCGCCGTTGGAGAAATCCAGCGTCATGGCGAAGCTGTCATTGGCGTCGAGGTCGTATTCGCCGATACGGTTGCCTGGCGCCTTGTCGAAGGTGCGCAGCCGGCAAAACACGTGGTCGACGTCGAGTGCGGCGCCATAGCTGGCGAAATCGAGGATGTGGATGCCGACATCGCCGAGCACGCCGTTGGAGCCGTGGTCGCGCGACAGCCGCCACAGCCATTTCGGGTCGGTGCGCCAGTCGCCCCAGAATTTCGAGACCAGCCAGCTCTGTAGATAGGAGGACTCGACGTGGCGGACGGTGCCGATCTCGCCGGCCAGCACCATCTGCCGCGCCTTCTGCAAGGCAGCGACATTGCGATAGGTGAGATTGACCATGTTGACGATGCCGGCGGCCTCAGCCGCTTTGGCCATCTCGCTTGCCTTGCCGAAGTCTTCGGCCAGCGGCTTTTCGCACAGCACCGGCTTGCCGGCCGCGATCAGCGCCATGGTGGTCGGGTGGTGAATGCGGTCGGGCGTGACGTTGGCGACCGCATCGAACTCGCCCCACGCCAGCGCGTCTTCCAGGGATGTGAATCGCTTCGGTATCTTGAACCCGTCGGCAAATTCGCCAACGCGCTTTTCATCGACGTCGACAGCACCGACGATCTCGACGCCGTCGATACCGCCGAAGCGGCGGGCATGCTCCTGCGCCATCCAGCCGGTACCCAGTATCAAAAGCCGCATTCTCTGCACTCCGAGCGAATTGGTTCGATTCAATCATATGGCGCAGATACGGTCTAGGAAACCCATGCGGAAAACCGCTACGCCTTTTTTCCTGGATTTTGCTTTAGCGGAAGCCGGCCTCGCCCGAAGCGTGCAGCTTGCCGCCGCGCTCGACGATCGGCTCCAGCGCCTTCTCGACCGGCACGTTCGGCGCCTCGAGGATCGCCGACTTGGTGCCCTGCGGATTGTGCGCCCACTTCACCGCATTGCGCAGCACCTTGTGCACATTGGCGTCGTGATAGGTCGGATAGGTCTCGTGGCCCGGGCGGAAGTAGAAGACATTGCCGGCGCCGCGGCGATAGGTCAGCCCAGAACGGAACACCTCGCCGCCCTGGAACCAGGAGATGAAGACGGTCTCCAGAGGTTCGGGCACGGCGAACTGCTCGCCATACATTTCTTCATTCTCGAGCTCGAAATATTCGCCGACGCCCTCGGCGATCGGATGGCTGGGACTGGTCACCCAAAGCCGCTCGCGCTCGCCCGCCTCGCGCCATTTCAGCGTGCAGGGCGCGCCCATCAGCCGCTTGAAGATTTTCGAGAAATGGCCGGAATGGAGAACGATCAGCCCCATCCCCTCCCAAACGCGGCGGGCGACGCGCTCGACGATCTCGTCGGCCACCGCGCCATGATCCTTGTGGCCCCACCAGACCAGCACGTCGGTCTCGGCCAGACGGTCGGCCGGCAGGCCGTGCTCCGGCTGCTCGAGCGTGGCGGTCGAGGCGGAGATCGCCTTGTCGGCATTCAGCGCCTTGGCGATGGTCGTGTGCATGCCCTCGGGATAGAGGGCTGCGACCACCTCATTGGTCCGCTCATGGATGTTCTCGCCCCAAACGACAGCGCGTATTGTCATGGATGTCCTCGTGGTGAAGCCGACCCGCAGGGGTCACTCATAGTCTGCCTGGGGGTCAAAAGGGAATAGGCAGTGGGGAATAGGCAATAGGGGCAGAAAAACAAGGAACAGGCGATGGACGCTCATGGGCCCTATGCCTACTGCCTAATGCCTTACGCTCCCCGGCCTTCCTGAGCGACCCGCGTCAGCGGCTTGGTCAGGCGCGGCACGACGACGAGGCGTTTGATCTTGCCCTTCTTGTAGGCAGCAAGGAAGCGGGCATAGTCCTTGAAGACGACGCAGCCATTGGATTCCGCACGGCCGCCGCGCAGCATGTAGGTGTGGGCGAGCAGGCCGTCGCGGCCGTATTTGTTGCCGCCGCTGACGGGAGTGAGACGGAGCGCCTCGACGCCATGGAAGCGGGATTCGCGCAGCCGCAGATCATAGGTGTTGGGCGGCGTCGGGCCGACATTCTTCTTGTGCACGAAGCGCGGCTGGTCGACCATCGAGCCCAGCCCCGAATGGGCCTCCAGCCGCGAGCCGTCCGGCATGTAGACGGTCTTGGCCGAGATATCGTAGACGGCGACGCCGCCGCCCATTCCGGGCGTGGCGAACAGATCCTTGAAGGCGCGACCGACACCGCCCGCCGGGACGTCCGGCTTGGCATAGGCCAGCATCTCGCCGGCCTGTGTCTTCGACCGTTTGCCAGGCTTGATCCGGCTTGATCGGATGCTCTGGCTGTCTGGCACGCCAGGCAGTGCGGCAACCTCCGAAGTACTGCGTGGCGACCGCGGCGACGAATTGCCCGGCAACTGGGGTGCGGGGCTCTCGGGCGTCCTGTCGGTCTGTGGCTTGGCTGCCCTGGGCTTGCTGGCTTGCTGCGCCTCGGCAGGCTGAGCGGTTTCGGCGCGTGGACGCCAACCCGGCAACGCAATGTTGTCGGGCAGATCGTCCTGCGGCGGCAGCGAAGCGACCTGAACCTCGGCCTGCCCAGGATCCTGCGCACCGGCGATTGCTGCAACGGCCGCCGGCGGGGCCAGCATGTCAGCGTCTTCCGGCAAGCTGTTGGCCAGCGCCAGCGCCAGGCGCGACGAGCGTTCGATCTCAGCCACTTCCGGCCCAAAGCGTTCCGAGGCGGGGCCATGCTGATCGGGCAGCCGGACTTCGGCGAAACGGGCAGCGACCGGAAGGCTGGCAAGCATGAAGGGCGCATTCGAGGCCTTGGCAAAGGCGGCAGCCAGCTTTTGCGGCGACAGCTCTGCCTTGGCCACCACGCCGTCGAAGCGCATGCCGCGCGAAGTGGCGAGAGCGACGCTGGTGTTTGGCGCAATGTTTGAGGCGACACTGCTCGGGGCCACAGCGTGCGTGGCCGGCTTCAGCCGCGCCATCTTGCCGTCATGCGCGAAGTTCGCGGCGGCATGCGCGCAGCCGGCGTCGCATTGGCTGAGCAGCGAGGCCTGTGATTTTTGCGCCGAAAGCCGCGGCGCCCTCGAATTGGCGAGGCTGCGGCGCGAATCGGCAAGTGCTGCGTTCGGCAGAAGCAGACTGTGCGGAAGGCTGTTGGAGGCTGCGGTGAGCGAGGTACCGAGCGAATAGAGGCCGGCCATGGTTGCCACCGACCACAGCGCCAAGGCCGCGCCGACAACCGGCACCACCACCCAGCGCTGGCCGGATCTCTTCGAAGTCAAACCCCGTTCAGGAGTGTCGCCCCGGTCCTTCAAACGCAAAAACGCCATACAACCACTCTCAATCGGCATGCAGGCTTGCGACCCTCGCATCCGTGACATCCACAGTTCGCTGGTGCCCCCTGCACCTTTCGCGTCTGTTGCCGATTGAATCAAAAGATGGACAAAGTTGGTTAACCAATCCCTCCATCAGCCACCGATTATGCGGCGCCTGATACGAAAAAAAGAGCACTCCATGGTCTGCGCCACGGTAGAATGCTCTCCCTCACCCCCGCCTTGCTGCCCGTTTTTGCGATCCAAGTCAAGGAAACGCTGCGTCAGCTTGCTTGCAAGCCTGTGCTGATTGCCCGCTGATCGGCCTTCTCAATCAGTTGACCTTCCGGTGGCTGGGAGGTCTATCCGCTCAGAGACGGAGACTTCCGGCGACGGAAATTTACCGATGAGAACCGGCATCACGACCGAAGAATCCGACTGCAGGTCGAACCCCTGCTGCGGCTGGCTGATCACAGATGGATGGGGCAAGGACATGGCGCCGTGAGATGGACTGTGAAAGCGGCGCTGCTGTGGCTGGTCTGTGCCCTTACGATGGCCGCCTCCGTCGGCGGCGGACCGATGGTCGCGGCCCGCCAGGCGTCGATGAAGGAGATGGCGGCGGCTGCGAAAACCATTGCCGGCATGTTCGACCGCAGGCAACCCTATGACGCCGCAGCCTTCAAGGCGGCAGCGGACACGCTGCGCGCTCGCACCGGCCCTGCCCTGATTGCCGAATTTCCGAGCGGCTCGCTTGGACCGCCTTCGCAGGCCAGGCTGGAGATCGATCAGTCACGGGCGGAATTCGAGGCGCTGGCAAATCATATCGGGGCGCTGGCGCGCGCGCTGGCCGCCAAGGCCCAAAGCGCGCCGGCCGTCATCACTGATGACATGCGCATGGGCACCGGCCCGGCAATGGGCGGCGGCAGCCTGCTCGGCAAGCGGCCGAGCACCGTGGAAGTCGATCCTACCAAAGTGCCGGCGGAGCATCTCCTGCACCTGATCCTGCAGGATTGCTCGAGCTGTCATTCGAAGTTCCGGCGGAAGCTGCAGTGAAATAGACTTACCCGCCGGAGCGATACCCTTTGCTGGCCTGCGCCCCAGCCGCTTGCATACAAGTAAATTCGCTCGTGCTAATATATCAAAGTCATGCATATCCATGCATGACGAGCATCGGGAGGATGCAATGAAAACCATGAATCGCAGGTCTGCAATTGCCCTCGGTCTGACGACCGCCGCGGTAGCGCCTTTGTTCACCTTGGCGGCATCGGCAAAAATCAAGAAATACGGCCCGAAAGAGGGCAAGGAGATTGCGCCCGGTGTCAGGGTGGTGGAGGTCGGCACCGGCAATGCAGACATTCCCGCCTACAAGAGCATCGCAATTATCGACGTTGTGTTTCAGCCCGGAGCACATGCTCCTCAAACCGTGATGGACAACGACATGGTGTGCACCATTACCTCAGGTGCATTCACGATCAAGAAAGCGGACAAGGAATTCAAGCTCAAGACGGGTGATATGTACACCTGCTCCAAGGGCAAGACCGATGAAGCGACGAATACAAGCAAGGAGGTCGGCGTGCATCGCATCGCCGTATTGATACCCGCATAGCAGATGGAACTCCGGCCGGACCACGCCGTCGCGAGTCCGGCCGGCCAGACGAGGCGATCTCGTTCCGTCGTCAGCGCGGCCATCTCACGCCAGCCACTCCCTGATCGCCGGGCGGGCGGGAACGGCGCGCATGTGGTCTTCGAGCTATGGCTTTGTTTGGGCATGATCTTTCGCGAAATCTGGCTTGGTTTAAAGCCATCGGCTAGCTCGAATGGCTGATCAATCGCGCATCCACGTGGCCAACACCGAGGTGGAAAACCGCACGAGTTTTGCCGGCCACCAGGCGGTGTTCGAGGCGATCGAGCGCCGCGACCCGGAAGCGGCCGGCCAAGCGATGCGGGCGCATCTGGAAAACGCCCGGAGCAAGTTCAATTCAGGTTCGGGCAGATTGGACCCTAGCCGGCAGACGCGGCAGCGCCCTGGCGCAAAGCAAAAAGCCCGCCGTTCAAAGCCGGCGGGCTGCCTTCAATCATACAGCGCGATCCGGTCGTCGGTAACCAGGACGACCGAATTTCGGCCTTCAGCGGCTGGTTGCGCTCAGGGGGCGGGCTTCGACGGGTTTGAAGCGACCAGCGATCCGAGTTTGCCGGCTTTGGCCAGACTCGGCTTTTCGTAAGTTTTCTTCACAGAATCCCTCCTCTAATGGCATCAATTTCCTCTGCCAGGCCTGTTTTGTCAAATCTGGCAGCAGTCCGTCACAGGTCCCGGCGGCAATTCGTGCCGTTACGCCGGCTCGCGCTTCAGCGCCTGCGCCATGCAGTGAATGCCGCCGCCGGTCTTGGAAATCTCGCTCATGTCGACGGCAGCAACCTCGAAGCCGCGCGCTTTGAGTTGGCCGATCAGCGACTGGCTCGACGTCGGCGCGATCACCCTGTCCTTGCCGAGCGACATGAAGTTGCAGCCGAGCGCCATCGTGTCCTGGAAGGGCACGTCGATGATCTCGTGGCCCTTGCCCTTCAGCCAGTCGACGATGCCGGGCTCGGTGCAGGCGAGGCACACCGCGGTGAGCTTCTCGGCGACCGGCACCACCATCAGGTCGATATGGACGTAATATTCGTCGATGAAGGCGAGGCGCGTTTCCCAGCCTTCCTTTTCGAACCAGTCCTGCACCTGGCGGGCGCCCTCTTCCTGCGTGCGGGCGCCGCCGCAGCCGATCAGCACCACGCCCTCCTCGATGACGTTGAAGTCGCCGCCTTCGAAGGTGCCAGCCGTGACCATGTCGTAGATGGGTATGCCGAGCTTTTCATAGGTGCGGATGGCGGCATAGTTCTCGCCGCGCCGCCACCAATTGGCCATGGCGGTGATGAAGGCGCCGTAGGGCGTCATGACGCTGGAGTCTCTGGAATAGACCTGCATCGGCAGTTCCGGCGTCGGCTCGTGCCAGTGGATGTTGACGCCGAAATGCTCATAGGCGGCGACGAGGTCCTTGTGCTGCGCCTGGGCGATCTGAACGTTGCAGGGCGCTTCGCGCAAATGCTTGCGCGAGAGCGAGCTGGTCGAGAGGTGGCGCAGGAAGTTTGGCGAGCCGAGCAACACGTCTGTCAGCACGTCGGTCTCGTTGGCAAAGCCCCATGATGTCAGCGGCTTGGTGCCGCCGGCGGGATTGCGGCGCTGCAGCGAGAACGGTTCGGCGATGATGCGATCATGGACGGTCATAAGGTTCTCCTCGATTTGACTATGCAGCTTGATTGGATTGGCTACTCGGAATCCACCAATCGCGTCCGCGCGCGGTTGTGACATATTCCGGCCAGCGGAAATTGATCGGCGGGTCATAGTCGCAAAGCGGCGCGATCCAGTTGGAGCCACCAATGCCGCCGCCGGTGCGGGTGACGAATTCGTCCATGGCTGCATCACGCGCGGACTTGTCCTCGAGCAGGCGGAGGGCTGCAAGCGCAACCGTCTTGGCGGCGCAAATGACCATCGGGTCAATGGTGGCCGAGATACCGCCCAGCGCGTTCATCGCCCAGGATGGATAGGCATGGCCATTCGCCGAGCGCAGCGCCGGGCGAGCGACATAGAAGCGTGCGGTCGGCGTGTGCCACGACATGTCGGTGTAGTCGTCGGATGTCGAGTTGATCTGCGACGGAGGCAAATCGCGGCGCAGGATTGCCTCGGCCTCTTGCGGCGCAACCAGCCGCTCCATCTCGTCGATGAAAGGGTTGTCGGTCGCGGTGCCGCCGGCATTGACCTGGACCTCGCGACCGATCGCTTTCGCCGCCTCGTCCCAGCTCGGCGCGCCGACGGTGGACAGCGCCTCATAGGCAATCCCCGCCATGACGTGATTGGCGAGGCCCGGCCGCGACTTCGTCACCCAATGGCGCTCGTAGCGACAGCCGCTGATCGCCGCGGCCGCGGCCGCATTACGGTCGAGCACCGCGGTGACCTGCTCTGCCATGGCAATGGTCGGCACGCGGATCATGTACTGGATCTCGGCCAGCCCCGCCGGCAGATTGTCGGCGGTCGCCTGCCCGGCGGTGAGGATCGCCTCGCTGATCGACCAGCCGCCCTGGTGGGGTAGCATGGAATCGCGCAGCGCCTTGGAGGCCATGTACATCGTCATCAGTGCGTCGTTGGCGCCGGGCGCCCGCACCGCCGAATGCGCCTGCGGGATCGGCGCGCCATCGCTTGCGCGAACCCAGTTTTCGGGTTCGTCGCAGACAAAACGGTAGATCATCGCATAGGCGGCGCCGCAATGCGTGTCCCAGCGCGCCGTGTTGCAGAGCGGCAGCATATAGAAGGGGTGGAAGGAGATCATGCCGGCAAGGCCGTCATAGTAGCCCTTGGCCGCATGGATCGGCTTCGAGCCCCTGACCTTCTCGGCCGGCTCGCCGGTGAAGCGCAACGTCCCCTCGATGCCGTGGCGTTGCATTGCCGCCTTGGTGGCGAGAAGTCCGCCGAGGCCGGCAATGCCAAGCCCGGAATGCGGATCGGTGTGGCCGCCGGCCTCGCTGCCGAGGCCCGGCCGCGATCGCTTCACCGTTGCCGCGTCCTGGCAGTTGCCGGGCACCGCGTCGTATTCGCCGTACATGCCGATGGTCGGCCCCGGGCCATTCGTCCAGTGGGCACAAAAGGCGGTCGGCATGCCGGCCGACCCTTCCTCGACCGAAAAGCCCTCATGCTTCAGCCGCGCGACATACCAGGCCGCCGACTGGTATTCGCGCCAGGCTGTTTCGCCGAAATCGAAAATGGTGCGCGTCCACGCCGACAGCGACGGCTGGATGCTATCGAGACAGGCAAGCGCGGTGGCTTGCGCCGAGGTCGTCACCGGTTTCTCCATGCGGCCCAAGAAAGCAGTGAAGCGGCATTGCAAAAAGTGATATGTTTTTCCGGTTCATGCAAATTCGGTTCACCTGAGGCCTCTTGCGAATACCTTCCACACAGGCGCTGCGCGCCCTCGACAGTTTTGCCCGTCACGGCAGCGTCTGGCGCGCCGCCGACGAACTGCACCTCACCCGCAGCGCCGTCAGCCATCAGTTGCGGCTCCTCGAACGCGACCTCGGCTTCGACCTGCTGGAGCGCATCGGCAAGGGCGTGGCGCTGACACCGCGCGGCCAGCGCTATGCCGCCGATGTGAGGAAGGCGCTGACCGTGCTTGGCGATGCGGTAACGCGCCAGGCCGGCACCGGCGTCGGCGGTTCGTTCGCCGTTTCCTGCACGCCGGGCTTCGCCTCTCTGTTTTTATGCACCCACATCGGCGAGTTCCGGCAGATGTATCCGGACGTGGCGCTGTCGATCCTGACGCCCAGGCGGCTGGACGATGTCAGCAATCCGGACGCCGATGCCTTCATTGCCTTTGGCGTCGGCAACTGGCCGAACCGCTCGGTGGAGTTGCTGTGCGAAATCTCGTTCACGCCACTTTGCAGCCCGACACTGCTCAACAAGGTCGGCGGCTTTTCAAAACCGGCCGACGTGCTGCGCGCCAATCTCCTGCATCTCGGCGACACCGAGGACTGGGCGCGCTGGCTGGCGCTGTCCAAGGTGGAAAACCCCGACACCGAAGGCGGCATCTTCTTCTCGGACATGAACCTCGTTTTTTCCGCGGCGATCGCCGGCCAGGGCATCGCCATGGGCGACGAGCTGACCAGCCGCCGGGCGCTGAGCGAAGGCCGTCTGGTGCGCCCCTTCGACATCGCGATCCCCTCGCCGCGCTCGTATTTCCTGGTGTCGGAACATGCCAAGGCCAGCCACCCGGTGCTGGAAGCGTTCAATGGGTGGTTGAGGTCGAAGCTCTCGGAGAACCGGATCAGCCCGTACTAGCCTCCCATCCGTGAATCAAATTTGCCGGTCAGGCGAAAACTATTCGGTTGCGGTGAGCCGGCGCCCTGCCCTACGCTCAAGCCACGATCAAGGAAGAGGCAGGATGCAGCAACCCGGCCGGGCCGCAGAGATCAAGGCAATCGGGATCGGCAAGAGCTTCGGCTCGTTCCGGGCGCTGGACGATCTGACGCTCAATATCGGCCGCGGCGAGTTTTTGACGCTGCTCGGCCCCTCGGGTTCCGGCAAGACCACCTTCCTGATGATTCTGGCCGGCTTCGTGCAACCGACCGCCGGCAAGCTTTTCAGCGACGGCATCGACATCACCGAGCGGCCGGCCGAACAGCGTGCCGCCGGCATGGTCTTCCAGGGCTATGCGCTGTTCCCCCATATGTCGGTCGAGGCCAACATCGCTTTCCCGCTCAAGGTACGCAAGAAATCGGCTTTCGAGATCAAGCGCCGCGTTGCCGAGATGATCGAGCGCGTCGGCCTCAAGGGCCATGAGGCGAAACTGCCGGCGCAGCTTTCCGGCGGCCAGCAGCAGCGCGTGGCGTTGGCCCGCGCTTTGGTGTTCGAACCCGGCGTGCTGCTCCTCGACGAGCCGTTCTCGGCGCTCGACAAGAGCCTGCGCGGCCAGATGCAGGCCGAGATGAAGCGGCTGCATCAGGAGACCGGCACCACCTTCGTCTTCGTTACCCACGACCAGAGCGAGGCGCTGGCGCTGTCGTCGCGCGTCGCCATCTTCAACCATGGCAAATTGCTGCAGGTCGGTGCACCGGACGAGGTGTATGACCGGCCGGCCAATCGTTTCGTCGCTGAGTTCCTGGGCGAGATCAACATGCTGCCGCTCAAGGGCGTGAAGCGCGCCGACAATGGCGCCACCGCGCTCTGCGAAGACCGCGCGATCACGCTGCGCGGCAATGCCGAGGCGGTGAACGGCAACGCCATATTGGCGATCCGGCCCGAACATATGTCGATCGCGCGCGAAGCCGCCGCCGGCGAGAATGGCATCGCCGCCACCGCCATCGGCTCGACCTATCTGGGTGCGGCGACCAAACTCGATCTGACGACACGCCAGGGCGCCAAGGTGACCGTCTCGGTGCCGAACGAGGTCGCGGCGGCTGCACTCAGCAAAGGCAATTCCGTCTGGCTGACATGGCCGGCGGAAAAGGGTTTCCTCCTTCCGGACGGAGGATGACGACGAGAACGGCGAAGTCTTCCAGCAAAGAATCTGGAGCGCGCCATAACCACCGGAACCAAAACGAAAAAGGGGAACTAAAATGACAAACCAAAGCAAAAAACAAGCCATGGACGGGCTGACCGCCCGGGCTGTGCGCGGCGAGATTTCGCGCCGGCAATTCACCCAGCTTGCAGCCCTCGTGCTGGCCGGCACACCGATGCTGCTGCGCTCGACCGGTGCCTTTGCGCAGGCCAAGGAGCTGGTGCTGGTCAACTGGGGTGGCGATGCCCTTACCGCTTATGACGCCGCCTACGGCCAGGCCTTCACCAAGGAAACCGGCATCACCGTCAAGATGGACGGTTCGGGCCCGACCGAAGGCGCGATTGCCGCACAGTTCAAGAGCGGCGCGCCGACCTGGGATCTCGTCGACGTCGACCCGTTCTCGGCCATCACGCTCGGCGCGCAGGGTGCGCTCGAGCCGATCGACTACGCCATCGTCGACAAGAAGAAGATGCGCGAGGGGTTCGGCTGGGAATACGCGGCGTCGACCTATTTCTTCTCCTATGTCATCGCCTATGATTCCGAGAAATACGGCAAGGACGCGCCGACCGGCATGGCCGACTTCTTCGACGTGAAGAAGTTTCCGGGCAAGCGCTCGCTCTACAAATGGGGCGTGTCGAGTTGGGAAGCCGCACTTCTCGCAGACGGCATCGCGCCGGCCTCGCTCTACCCGCTCGACCTGAAGCGCGCGCATGACAAGATCGCCGCCTTCAAGGAAAACGTCGTGGCTTACTGGGGCGGCGGCGCCGAGAGCCAGAGCGTGCTGCTCAACGGCGAAGCCTCGATGGCGATCGTGTGGTCGACCCGCGCCTCGCTGATCGAGCAGGACTCGGGCGGCAAGATCAAGTTCATCTGGGATCAGGGCCTGATTTCGCCCGGCGCGCTGGCCGTGCTCAAGGGCAACCCCGGCGGCAAGGACGCAGCGATGAAGTTCATCGCCAGCGCCCAGGATCCGCAAAAGCAACTGGTGATGTTCGACAAGCTCGGACAGGGTCCGGCCAATCCGGCCGCCGATGCGCTGATCCCCGCCGACAAGAAGCGCATCAACCCGGTCGATCCCGAAAACATGAAGAAGCAGATCGCGCTCGACATGGACTGGTACGCCAAGAATTACGGGGCAGCACTCGACGAATACACCAAGATCATCTCGGCCTGACCAGGCCGGGCACGAGCTTCGATGAGAGGCACCCTCTCCGACAGGATGGGCGCGGCGGTGCTGATGGCGCCGCTGCTCCTGTTCCTTGTGCTGGCCTACGCCTGGCCGTTCCTCGGCGTCGTCAAGTGGAGCGTAACCTTGCCGACACCGGGGCTCGGCCAGTATGGCGCGCTCGCCACCGATGCCCTGGTGCAGTCTGTGTTCATCCGCACGCTGCGCATCGCGCTGATCGTCACCGTGGTTTCCGTGGCGGCGGCATACGCCATCACCATGGTTTGGGTGCGCGGCAGCCCGGCACAGCGCATAATCGCTGAATTCTGCATTCTCGTCCCCTTCTGGATCTCGGTGCTGACCCGCGCCTTCGGCTGGGTGGCGCTTTTGTCCAACCGCGGCCTGATCAACACCTGGCTGCAATCGATCGGCTTCATCTCCGAGCCGCTGGCGCTGGTGCGCAACGAGTTCGGCGTCATCGTCGGCATGACGCATTTCCTCATTCCCTTCGCGGTGTTCCCGCTGGCCTCCGCCATGCGCAGCCTCGACGAGCGCGTGCTGCTCGCGGCGCGCGGGCTCGGCTCCAGCCGCATGCGCACCTTCTGGACCGTGTTCGTGCCGATGACGCGCTCCGGCATCATCGGTTCGGCGATGATCGTGTTCGTCTTCTCGCTCGGCTTCTTCGTCACGCCGGCGATCCTCGGCGGCGGCCGCAGCGTGATGATCGCCGAGCTGATCTATCTCCGCATCTTCCAGAGTCCCGACTGGGGACTGGGTGCGGCGATCAGCGTCGTGCTGGTGCTGTTCGTCGGCGCGCTCATGGCGCTGCTGTTCCGCTATGTCAGACCGAAGCAACTGATCTGATGCCGACCTATCGCCCCGGTCCCGTCTCGCTGATCCTCGCCGTGCTGGTGGCGCTGTTCCTGCTGCTGCCGCTGTTGGCGGTCATCCCGGTGTCGCTGACGCCAAGCCGCATGCTGGCGATGCCGACGGGCGAGCTGTCGCTGCGCCACTACCGCGCGCTGATCGAGGATCCGCGCTGGCTCGACGCCATCCTGCTGTCGATCCGCATCGGCATCGTCAGCAGCGTCATCTCCACCGTGCTGGCGCTGTGCTTCAGCCTTGGCGTCTGGATGTTCCAGCCGCGCTTCACGGCCACCCTTGTCGGCTTCGTGCTGTTGCCGATGGTGGTGCCGCCGGTGGTCTCGGCGATCACGCTCTACTTCCTGCTGACGTCGATCTCGGGCATGAGCTCGTTCTTCGGCTACGACACCTGGCTTGGCGTCGCCATGGCGCATTCGGTGATGACGGTGCCTTTCGCCACGGTGCTGATCCTGGTCTCGCTCAGCCAGCTCGACCGCCGCATCGACCTTGCCGCGCGCGGCCTTGGCGCCGGTGTGTGGGAGCGCGCCACGCGCATCATCATGCCCAACATCAAGTTCGGCATCGTCACCGCCGCGCTGCTGTCCTTCGTGCTGTCCTGGGAAGAGATCGGCGTCACGCTGTTCATCACCTCGGTCAACGCCATCACGCTGCCGCGGCTGATGTGGATGGGCCTGCGCGACAACATCGACCCGGCGATCGCCGCGCTCTCGGTGATCCTGATCATCATCACTGTGCTGGTGCTGGCGGTGCGGACGGTGGTGGTGAAGATGCGCGGCGGGCACTGAGCCAAGGTGGCCAACAACGGCGATAGCCCAGCCGCTGTGTGAAGGGCGTTACGGACGGTAAGCGCCGGGTACATTACGCGGCGTCATGGGAAACCTGCCGCTGGTGACATTTGCCTTCGTGTCGGTGCTCGGAATGGCGGTTCCGGGACCGGACGTCGTGCTCGCCATTACCAACGGCTCCCGCTACGGTTTTCGACGCGCGTTTCTCGGCATGGCCGGCGTCGTACTGTCTGATTTCGTTCTTATCAGCATCGTCGCGCTGGGCTTCGGCGCTCTTCTGCTGGCTTCGGAATTCTATCTCTCGGCTCTCAGGATGTTCGGCGCGGGCTATCTGCTTTTCGTCGCCATCGGTACCCTGCGCACCGCGTCCCGACCTTCGTTCAACCCTAACCTTCCCGAAACACGCCATTCAGCCAAGGCACTCATTGGGCGCTGCTTCCTGGTGGCGGTCACAAATCCGGCGGCCTGGCTGCTTTTCCCCGCGATCCTGCCGCATTTTGTCCGCGTGGATGAGCCGATCGCGATCCAGTATGGCATCCTGGCCATTATCGCCGCGCTTGCCGATGTGTTTGTGCTGACGTTTTACGCAGCCCTTGGCGCGCGGGCTGCAAGGCTTCTGGCTGGGCCAAACGCCGTGTGGATCGACCGGTTGTACGGTATCGCCCTGCTTGGTCTTTCGAGCACTTTGATCCTGCAATCCCTCGGGCATCTGAGATAGTCGACACAGGACTACACAGGGCCGGATTTAGCAATCGGCCCGTAGTCAGCTTGCGAAGAATCTCGACAGCCTTGCAGCCGTGTCTTCGGGGTGCTCTTCCGGGAAGAAATGCCCACCCTTGACCGAGCCGCCTCCGACGTTATCAGCCCATTGCCGCCAGATCGCCAACGGGCCGCCCTCCTCCGCATACCAGTTCTCCAACCCGCCCTCGCCGCTCCAGAGCGCAAGCAGCGGGCATCTGATGCGACAGCCATCAGCCTGGTCCTGCGCGTCGTGCTCGCGGTCGATGCCTGCGGCGGCGCGATATTCCTCGCAGATGGCGTGGGCATGGGCGGGATCACGCAGCGCCTCGATATAGGCGGCCCTGACCTCAGCGGGAAAAGCATCTGGAGCCGAGCCCCAGCCGGCGATCGCATTGTCGACAACTGCGTCGGGTGCTGCGGACAACAGGCGCTCAGGCAGCGGTTCCGGCTGGGCGAGCAGGCTCCACGGCCAGAAGGCCAGCGCCAACCTGGCATCGGCCCGATCCCAGGCGGAGGCCGTGGGGACGATGTCGAGAACGGCGACTTTCGACACGGTTTCGGGATGGTCGAGCGCCAGCCGGTAGGCGACGCGGCCGCCACGGTCATGGCCGGCAACCGTGAAGCGGTCGAAGCCGAGAACGTCCATAACCTGCACCATGTCGCGCGCCATCGCTCGTTTGGAATAGGCGGCATGATTGGCTCCGGAAGCCGGACAGCCGCTTTGTCCGTAGCCTCTCAGATCGGCGGCAACCACGCTGAAGTGCGGCGCCAATGCCACGGCGATGTCCCGCCACATAACATGCGTTTCGGGAAAGCCATGCACGAGCAGCAGCGGCGGCCCTGAGCCACCGGCCCTGACGAAGATCGATGTCTCCTCCATTTGAACGGTCCTGGCGTCAAAGCCCGCAAACATCAGCTGCCGCCAACCATTCCGTGGCTGGAACGGATTCGCAGCACCTGGACACCCTTCGGCAATTCGATCAGGAACTCCTTGTCGCGGTCGAGATGGTGGATGCTTTGCGGATCGCCGCCGGTAAAGGCGGCCATCGCCTCGACGCTCTCCCAATAGGAGATGGTGATGAATTCCGAATGCGTCGGCGTGTCCTCGCGAAAAGTCTGCACGCCAAGCGCTTTCTCGATCAGCGGCTTGATACCAGCCTCGTAATTGTAGCGCTCATAGGCGTCGGCCCTGTCGGGCGAGGTCCTGCCGCGCCAGATGCGCGCAATGGTCGGGGTTTTCGGTGCCATCTGCGACAAACGCCTGAACGCGAGCCGCGTTCCGAACATCTCGACTGGTGGCAGCCGGATCGCGGTCCGAACCTGCGAGCAGAGGCCGGCCAAGTTGACTAGCTGTCGCGGTCAATGCACAAGGAGCCATGGTCTGAGGGCGGGACGGTGACGCATCGGTCTGCAAAACCGACGTAGTGGGTTCAATTCCCACTCAGGCCTCCACACTATCTCTTTGAAGTTGTTGGCGATCCCGACAGGATTCGAACCTGTGACCATCGGCTTAGAAGGCCGGTGCTCTATCCAGCTGAGCTACGGGACCGCTGGCCGGCATTTGATATCTTGGCCGGCTGGTGTCTATGTGCCAGGCGCTGACCGCCGGTCAATGCGTCCAGGGTATCCTGCGGTCATAGCGGAAATTTTCCGCATAGGAAATCTGCCGGCGCTTGGTCTCTTTCGGCTCCTCGACACGGAAGGCCAGCCCCTGCTTTTCGGCATAGGTCACCGCTTCTTCCCTGGTGTCGAAGGTCAGCCTGATCTGGCTCAGCATGTCGCCCGATGTGGTGTAGCCCATCAGCGGGTCGATCTTCTTGCGTTGGGCGGGATCGAATTCCAGCACCCAATGGCCGGTCTTGGCCTTGCCGGACTGCATCGCGGTTTTGGCTGGGCTGAAAATTCGCGCGGACATGGGCACCTCGTAGCTGCGTTGGCGGTAGCGCCGCCTTATTTCAGTCAATACTGTGCAACACTGCCGACGGCAAGGCCGAAGCGGCCTGCAACCAGGTCGCTTCGGCAGCGGCATAGGCTGGATACACTGGCGTAGCATCAAAAGTCATGGTCATGATGGCGACACAAAGAGGCATGGACGCAGGGATTTTGCACGCCGAGGCCGACAGCCAAGCGATTTTCGACGGCGCGATCGTGATCGGCGCCGGGGCAGCCGGCTTGACCGCAGCCCATGCGCTGCTCAAGACCGGCGTGCCTGTGATGGTGTTGGAAAAGGAAGCCCGGCTGGCCGAGCCATGGCACGGGCGGCACGAGCGACTGCATCTCAACACGCATCGCGACCTTTCGGCGCTGCCGGGCGTTTCCTTTCCTGCCGGCACCCCTGCCTTTCCGCACCGAAACACCATCATCGGCCATTTGAACGAATTCCACGCCATGCACCGGCTGCCGGTCGAGTTCGGCATCGCGGTCGAGGAGATTGGCTTCGAGGGCGACCACTGGCTTGTGCGGACCAGTGCCGGGCCGCGGCTGGCGCGCCATGTCGTCATCGCCACCGGGCGCGACCGGCAGCCCTTCATTCCGGCCTGGAAAGGCATGAAGGCCTTTGCCGGACGCATCATCCATTCGGCCGCATTCGGCGACGCCAAGGCCTATGCGGGCAAGAAAGTGCTGGTCGTCGGCGCCGGCAATTCCGGCTTCGACGTGCTCAATCACCTGGTGGCAGCCGACGCGGGACAGATCTGGCTGTCGGCGCGCAACGGTCCGGCACTGCTACCCAAGCGCCTCGGCCAGATCGCCGTCCACCGATTTTCGCCAATCCTGGCGCGGCTGCCGTTCAAGCTCGCCGATGCGGTGATGGCGGCGACGCAGCGATGGGCCTTCGGCGACCTCACGGCCTACGGCGTGCCGCCGACGCCTTCGGGCGGCGCAAGCCGGCTGGCGTCGGATTATACCGCCATCGCCACCGATGACGGCGCCGTCGATGCCATCAAGGACGGCAGGATCATCGTGCTGCCAACCGTGCGGAAATTTACCGGCGACACGGTCGTTTTCGACGATGGCGCGACGATCCAGCCCGATATCGTCATCGCCGCGACCGGCTACCGCACCGGGCTCGAGGCCATGCTGGGCAAGCTCGGCGTGCTCGACCAAAAGGGCGTGCCGCTGTTCAACGGCGCCGACAGCGACCCGAAACTGCCGGGCCTGTGGTTCACCGGCATGCGGCCAAGCATCCGCGGCTGCTTCGCCAATGCTCGCATCCAGGCCAAGGCGATCGCAGCCAGGATTGCGCGGGAGCGCAGACCGCCAAGCCCCGTTTGATGTTTTAGGGGTTGCGCGACAGGGTCCGGAACCGTATACGCCGCAGGGCCTCGGAGTGTAGCGCAGCCTGGTAGCGCATCTGGTTTGGGACCAGAGGGTCGGGAGTTCGAATCTCTCCACTCCGACCATTTTTTCCCACAAAGCCCATCCTTGCCCAGGTCACCCCCAAGGTCGCCAATGGCTGCCTCGCCGGTTGCGCCTGGCGGCACACATTGCCCAGCAGCAGCCGCTCGCCGATCGGACCCTACATTGGAACACCAGTTCGCTCCGAGAGTTGTGTATGTTCAACCCAAGGAGCAAACAATGAAAACCCTTCTCGTCGCCTCCATGATCGCGTTCGCCGGAACGGCGGCTTTGATCGCACCGGCGCAAGCCGCCAGTCTGACTATCCAGTCCGATGACGACGATCAATATTCGTCCGACGATGGCGATATACAGATTCTTCGCCATCACCAGCGCCACAAAGACTATAGCGACGACTATGGCGACGACTACAGCGACAACCAGGATGGCCAATGGCGGCGCCACCATCGCCATCACCGCTGCCATATCGAACTGGTCAGGCACTGGCGCCATCACCACAGGGTCGTCGAAGAGGTCAGGGTCTGCGGCTGATCCGATCGCTTTAGACCTGCTACGGCCGAGTTTGGCGACCGGAGCACCAATCTGACCTAAAGCGCGTCTCATTTGAACGGACTCACGCGACGCGCTTGAGGTCTTGTTTGATGCATGTTTGATGCATGTTTGATGCATGCGGTTCTCTCAAAACCGGGGCCACTTGAGCGACATGCATCAGGCGCCCGTGTCATCGAACAGCATCCCTTCGGCGGGTTTGGCTAAAAATCGACGCAGGGATAATCCCCTCGCTTCCACTTCTATCGCCGGTCTAAAAGCGCGTCGCGCTGAAACGTATCCAGGCGACGCGCTTTGATTTTTGTTTTGATGCATGTCGTTCTCTCAAAACCGGGACCACTTTTGAGCGACATGCATTAGACTCCGGGCAAGGGGAGATTCTGGATGCTTGGTCTCGAGGCATGGCTTTCGCTGATTGGCCCTGCCTACTTCGCTTACATCGGCATCACGGTTCCGTTCGTCGTCGTCTGGGCCATTATCTGTGCGGCCCTGTGGATCTGGAACAACCGGCCGAGCAAGAGGCAAGGCCCTCCCCGCTCGTGGCCCGCCAGCGTGCTGTTCTTTGTCGTCGTTGCCGCGTGCTACGTGGCAGCGCATACGGTGGTCTATCTGCTGGTCCGGTATCTGGCGGCGTTGTGGGCATAAACGTAGCTCTATAGAGCGCTCTCGATATCGGTCTTCGAAAAATCGTCGCCAACATAGAGTAAGCGGCAGGCTCGATCCTTTGCCACTTCATAGGCAAAGCAATCGCCGAAATTGAGCCCGGCCGGATGAATACCCTTGCCCCATCGCCCATACGCCTCGGCTATGCGTCGGCCAGAGGCTGGTGTCACCGCCGTGACCTCGAAGCCGAGCCCGTCGATCAGGCCGGCCATTTCCTCACCGACATTGCGCCTATCCGCCACGATCAGCGCCTCGGCCACTGTGCCAGCCGAGATCAAAATATCGTCTTCGGCTTCCAGCGCCGCAATGCAGGCACTGGATTGAGGTTCGGCAAGAACGATCGCCATCAGGGCCGAGGTATCGACCACGATCATTCGGGCAGGCCATCAGCGCCATAGAGGAAATCCTGGCTCCGCGCGGCATCCGACCCGGCCTTTGCCTTGGCAGCGCCGGATGCTCGCATTGCCTCCAGCAATGCCCGGCGGCCTTTCCTGTCAGGGGCAGCCTTCACGGGAACAAGGCGCACGGCTGCATGACCATGGCGGGTCAGGATAATTTCATCCCCAGCCTCGGCACGACGCACCAGTTCGGTGAGCTGCCCCTTGGCGTCTGTAACGGATACCTGCATTGACCGCTCCTTTATGGACCATGCTCTGGTCCATATCCAAAAAGTAGACCATCTAATGCTCCATTTCAATGCAGGACGATGAGATCTTGCGGCTTGGTGAAGTCTGAATGACAGCTGGCGTGCAATCGTAGGCCTTGCGGCGATTCTATCTGAAGGTAAGCTCGCCGGGCGAGAACCCCAATCATCACTCCCGGCGAGCCTACAACCCGATCAGGAACGCGATCAGGACCGGGGTCAGCCGGCAAACGCAGTGTTGCAAGATGGATGCCAGAGGTTTCTTCTCGAAATGGGACAGGAGCGGAGTCTTCTCCTTCCACTGCCTAAACCTCGAACTCGCCCTGCCCTTCATCCATGGCGCTGACGATCTCGGCGGCGAGCGCCCTGGTGATCGGCGTCTTGCGCTCGAGCGCCGTGCGGTCGAGGCGTTCGACCACGCGCATGGCGGTGGCCAGCGAGCGCTCGATGCGGCGCACCAGATATTGCACGACATGCGGCTCGACCTCGACCTGGCGGTCGGCGAAGAGTTTGGCGATGACACCGGCCAGAAGCAAATCGTCCGGCTCATGGATCTCGACGGTTGCCGCCGCCTTCAGCCGCGAGGCAAGATCGGGCAACGTCACCCTCCAGGCGGCGGGGAAGCGCCGCGCCGTCAACAGCAAGGTGGCCCCGGCGCCGCGCACTTCATTGATGAGATGGAACAGGCCCGCCTCGTCGATGGCTGTCTTGTCGACATCGTCGATCAGCGCGGGCCTGCCGCCAAGCCCGGTGATGGCATTGCCGATGCGCTGGGCATCGACCGCCACAGCGTTGGCCCGCGCCTGCCAGATCGAGCCCAGATGTGTCTTGCCGGAACCGGCCGGGCCAGCGAGCACGATCACCGGCGACGGCCAGTCCGGCCAGCGATCGACAAGGGCTGCCGCCTCGCGGTTGGTGGCCGACACCACCAGTTCGTCGCGCGAGTAGCCGGTGCCGTGGCCAAGGTCGAGCGGCAGTTGGCGCGGCGGTTCGGTCTTATGATCCGTCACGTTCAGCCGCGCGGCGACCGGTGGCCGCCGCCGCGAGCGGCGGGCAGCGGCGGGACGGGCTCGCTGGAGTGTCCCTTGTAGAGCGGCGATTCGAGATAGCGGGCAATGGCAAACCGCACCAGCACGGCAACCGCCGCCGAAGCAGGAACGGCGATCAAAAGGCCGACGAAGCCGAACAGGGCGCCGAAAGCGAACAGCGCAAACATCAGCCAGACCGGGTGCAGGCCGACGCTTTTTCCGACCAATCTGGGCTGCAGGATGTTGCCTTCGATGAACTGGCCGATGAAGAACACCACGGCGACAGCAACGATCATGGTCCAGTCCGGCCAGAACTGGACGAAGGCGACGCCGACGGCCAGGACCAGTCCGGTCAGCGAGCCGACATAAGGGATGAACGAGATCAGCCCGGCGAAGAGGCCGATGAGGATGGCGAAATTCAGCCCGGTCAGCGTCAGGCCGGTGGCATACATGCCGCCGAGCACCAGGCACAGCGTGCCCTGGCCGCGCACGAAGCCGGCGGTCGCGGTGTTGATGTCCCTGGAGATCGCCCTGACCGTCCCGACATAATCGCGCGGCACCCAGCTGTCGACGACCGCCACCATGCGATCCCAGTCGAGCAGCATGTAGAAAGCGACAACCGGAGTGACCACGAACAGGCTGACCACCGACACCAGAGCAACGCCGGAACTCCAGATCGAGGTGAAGACGGTGCTCAGCAGGCCGAAACCGGAAGTGAGCAGCGAATTCAGCCCGTCGCGCAGGCCATTGGCATTGACGCCGAATTTCTGCTCCAGCCATTTCGGATCGAAGCTGGTGATCAGCGACTGCAGCCGGGTCAGATATTCCGGCAGCTTGCTGGCGAAATCGGCCATCTGCGTGGCCAGAACCGGAACCAGGATGACGAAGGCCAGCACCAAAAGGACGATGAAGGCGATCAGGATGACCACCGTCGCCATCAGCCGGGAGAGGCCGAGGCGTTGCAGCCGGTCGGCGACCGGGTCGAGGAAATAGGCCAGCACCATGCCGGCAACGAACGGCAACAGGATGCTGGAAAAAATGTAGAGGAACAGCGCCAGGAAGATTGCCGTGCCCAGCCAGAAGAAAATCTGGCGGCGAAACGCCAGGGACGCAGCCGCCTCTGCCAGCGCTGCAGTCGCGGCATCCTTGTCAACTACCCGGGGTGGAGCCTTCGCCATAGCCGCTCATATGCCTCAGCCAAGCCACGAGATAGGCCGCGGCCGAAGCCACGGTCAAGACCCCGGACAGCAATATGAGCGCAGGCCTCAGCGGGTCGAGGTGGAGGCCAAGGGCAAGTTCGCCCAGCACCACGGCGCCAGCACGATCTGGGCGGCGGTGTTGGCCTTTCGACACATAGAGCGGCTTCATCTCGACCGGATGCGCCATGACCGTGGACAAAAGCACGGCGCAGATGATCAGCGCATCGCGTGACACCATGGTCACCACCAGCCACAGCGGCAATTGCCCGATGAAGCCCATGACCACGAACACCGAGACCAGAAGCACCTTGTCGGCCATTGGATCGAGATAGGCGCCGAATTTCGAATGCTGGTTGAAACGGCGGGCGATGAAGCCGTCAACGCCGTCGGAAATGCCGGCGACGAGAAAGCCGGCAAAGGCCCAGTCCCAGCGCATATTCAGCATCGCCAGTACGACGGCCGGAACCAGCACGAAGCGCAGGATGGTGATGAGGTTGGGAATGGTCAAAGGCATGTCCCGCCATGCTTGTTCTGCAGATAGATGATGGAGATGGATTGTGGCTGCAAGGACCAGCGGTGAAGGGGCGACTGTCCACGTATTTATCTTGGGCAAAAGCCCGGTATCCTGTCGTCATCCTTGCCCCCCGAAACCATTCATGCGAAGAGCCGCCGAGGGAAACAGGGATGCGCCGACGATGAGCAAGGGCGACCGGGCCAAGCGCAAGAACGGGCTCACCTATGCCGAGGCGGGCGTCGACATCGATGCCGGCAACCTCATGGTCGAGAAGATCAAGCCGCTGGTGCGCGCGACGCGCCGGCCGGGCGCCGATGGCGAGATCGGCGGTTTTGGCGGCCTGTTCGACCTCAAGGCGGCGGGTTTCACGGATCCGGTGCTGGTTGCCGCCAATGACGGCGTCGGCACCAAGCTGAAGATCGCCATCGATGCCGGCAAGCACGACACGATCGGCATCGACCTCGTCGCCATGTGCGTCAACGACATCGTCGTGCAGGGCGCCGAGCCACTGTTCTTCCTCGACTATTTCGCCACCGGCAAGCTCGACCCCGACCAGGGGACGGCAATCGTCGGCGGCATAGCAATCGGCTGCCGACAGGCCGGCTGCGCGCTGATCGGCGGCGAGACCGCTGAAATGCCCGGCATGTATAACGACAAGGATTACGACCTTGCCGGCTTCGCCGTCGGTGCGGCCGAACGCGGCCAGTTGCTGCCGACCGACGATATTGTCGAAGGCGACGTGCTGCTTGGGCTGGCTTCCTCGGGCCTGCATTCGAATGGCTTTTCACTGGTGCGCCGTATCGTTGCCGTCAGCGGGCTTGCCTGGAGCGATCCGGCGCCGTTCAACGACGAAGCGACGCTGGCCGAGGCGCTGCTCGAGCCGACCCGCATCTATGTGAAGTCGGTCCTCAAGGCCATCCGCAACACGCATGGGATCAAGGCACTGGCCCATATCACCGGCGGCGGCTTTCCCGAAAACATTCCGCGCGTCCTGCCCAAGGACTTTTCCGCAGAGCTCGATCTCAATGCCATCGATGTGCCGGCGGTGTTTTCCTGGCTGGCGAAGACTGGCGGCGTGGCGCCGGAGGAGATGATGCGCACCTTCAACTGCGGTATCGGCATGATCCTCGTCGTCGCCTCCGGCCAGGCCGCACAGGTCGCAGCCGTGCTGCAGGAGGCCGGCGAGACGGTGACGCCGATCGGCCGCATCGTGCCGCGCCGCGACGCCGGCGTCATTTATCGGGGCTCGATCGGCCTATGAGCAGGAAACGCACGGTTGTTTTGATCTCGGGACGCGGCTCCAACATGACGGCGCTGATCGCGGCGGCCAGCGACCCGGCCTATCCGGCCGAGATCGTTGGCGTCATTTCCGACCGGGCCAACGCCGCCGGCCTCGGCATCGCGGCCGCGCGCGGTATCCCGACCAAGGTCATCGTGCGCGCCGACCATGCCAGCAAGGAAGCCCATGATGCGGCGATCGACGCCGCGCTGATTGCATTCAACGCCGAGATCGTGGCGCTGGCCGGCTATCTGCGCATCCTGTCCCGCGGCCTGGTCGAGAAGTGGCAGGGGCGCATGATCAACATCCACCCTGCCCTGCTGCCGGCCTTCAAGGGCCTGGATACCCATGCACGCGCATTGTGCGCCGGCATGCGTATCCATGGCTGCACGGTGCATTTCGTTACGCCTGAGATGGATGACGGCCCGATCATCGCGCAAGCCGCGGTGCCGGTGATGGTCGGCGACAATGAAGACACACTGGCCGCCCGCGTTCTGAAAGCCGAGCACCGGCTCTACGCGCTGGCGCTCGGCCTCGTCGCCGACGGCAAGGCGCGCATGGAAGGCGGCCGCACTGTGCTGGCGCATTTCGCTGACGATGCCGAAAACGGAACTTCGGTGGTGATGGCCCCCGACCCGCTGCGCGAAGAGCGCGATCTCGAACATCTGGCGCGGATCACGCCGTAGGCGCTTCAGGACCTGAAAGCCCTTGGATATTTTTGACAGCGCGATCCGGAGAAAAGGCGATCTCGCCGGCGTCTTTGAACATGACGACACTGAAGGGCCAGCAAACGCCACGGCTTATTTTTACCTATACGAAGCGCATGACGAGGTAGTTGGGCGGATCATCGGCGCAATTCATATTCGATCGGGTGCCTGGGCGATCACCGAAGCGGATATTGCCGTCCAATGGGACAATGATGAGAGGCGCGTCGGCCTTTTCGTCTTCGGCACTTTGTCGGCAGCCTTTGATGCCGCTACTGGCGCTAAATACGGTGGCGGATACGGCATGGACTTCCAGCGCGAAATTCCCTGGTCCTGAGATCTAACAGATGAAACAGCTGCTTCTTCTTCGCCACGCCAAGTCGAGCTGGGACGACCCGGCGGTTGCTGATTTCGACCGGCCGCTCGGGCCGCGCGGGCTGAAGACGGCGCCGCTGATGGGGCGCGAACTGGCCCGGCGCAGTTGGCTGCCTGACCTGGCGCTGGTGTCGCCGGCGCTGCGTACGCGCGAGACATGGCGGCTGGTCTCGGCGGAACTGTCGGCGAGCGTAACGGTGGAGTTCGCCGAGGCGCTTTTCGAAGCCACGGCTGGCGACATTCTGGCCGAGCTGCAGCAGGCAGTCGCATCGGCTAGCTGTCTCCTGGTGCTCGGCCATAATCCCGGCCTGGAGGACTTTGCCCGCCGGCTCGCCGGTCCGCGATCGGGTGTGGCTGCTCTCAGGAAACTTGAAGAGAAATTCCCGACCGGCGCCCTTGCCCGCTTTGTCATCGACGGCGACTGGGCGGATCTCGGCTTCGGCGCGGCCCGGTTGACGCATTGCATCAAGCCGAAGGATCTAAGCTAGACCAAGCTGCCTAACGGGCTAGCCGCAGGTGACAGCCGCAAACCGTGTTTTGAAAAGACCACGGTCAAACAAGGAGATAGGACCAATTGCTGGCGGATTGATTCAAGATCTTTGCGGCCCCGAGTCGATTGCATAAAAACAAGAGCGGTGGGCCGGGCCCACCGCTCTTTGTGGTCGTAGATTTCTCAGAAAATCAACGACCCCAGATGCCCTGGCCGGATTCCGGCTGGTTCGAGTCGCCCTTGATCGTGAAATCGCCGAGGCTGGCCGGCTTGCGGATCGAGGCGGTATAATTGTGATCGATGTTGCCGGCGGGCGCGGCCACAGCAGGCTGGTTGACGCCGTCGGAGCCGTAGTGGTCGCTGCCTGCGAAAGCGGTGCCGGTGGCAAGGAGGATGGCAGCAGCGGTAAATGCGATCTGCCATTGCCAATCACAAAAATGTGCGAACCGAACCGTTCGGTTCGGTGTGGGAAGGCGCGAAATGGCGTAGTTGTTGCTATATTCTATTCTCTATACGGCTCCGACCTCGCAACGCCCCTCGTTGCGTTACGCTTGCATCTCAAAAGGTCGTGAAGCCCAGTACGTCGCGCATGTCGTATTCGCGGGGCGGCCGGACGGCGACCCAGCGTGCTGCCGCAATGGCGCCGCGCGCGAACATCGAGCGGTCGGCGGCCGAATGGGAAAGCGTGAGCGTCTCGCCCTCGGCCAGCAAGCTCACGCTGTGCTCGCCGACGATGCTGCCGCCGCGCAGCACGGCAAAGCCGATCTCGCCGGCAGGGCGTGGACCTGTAACGCCGTCGCGGATGCGTTTCGCCACATCGTCCAGCCTGACGCCATGTCCGCGAGCGGCCGCCTCGCCCAGCATCAGCGCCGTGCCCGACGGTGCGTCGACCTTCATGCGGTGATGCGCTTCCAGGATTTCGATGTCGGTGTCGGGACCAAGTGCTCGCGCCGCCTGCTCGACCAGCCCGGTCAGCATGCTGAGCCCGAGCGAGTAGCTGCCGGAGCGAACGATGGCGACGGACTTCGAAGCAGCAGCGATGGCGGCGAGATCGGCCGGCTCGAAGCCGGTCGAGCCGATGACCAGCGCCGGGCCGCCGCGGGCCGCGCAAGCTTGTGCAAGATCGACGGAGGCCGCAGGCGTGGTGAAATCGATGACGACATCCGCAAGCGCCAGTGCTTCGTCGCGCTCGACCAGCCCCTCACCGATGCTGCCCGGCCTGTGAAAGCGGGCGACGAGCGCCAGCCTGGGATCGGTCTCGACGGCCAGCGCCATCTCCCTGCCCATGCGGCCGAGCGCACCGGCTATGGCTATTTTCAATGGATGCGGCATGGCGGCTTTCACTGGAAATGCGAGTCGCAACAATGATCTACCATGCCGCCTGCCAGATTGATTCAGCCGGCGCCATGCGTCTTGAGCATCATGCCGGCGATCTCCTTGACCAGCTTGGCGGCAACCAGCGCGGTGAGATTGGAGACGTCCTGGCTTGCATTGTATTCGACGACATCGGCGCCGACGATGGGCTGGTCGATCCGCTGGATCAGGTTGATCACTTGCCGGGTTGTAAGACCACCGGGTTCGCGGTGCGACACGCCGGGCGCACAAGCCGGGTCGAGGCCGTCGAGATCGACCGAGAGATAGACCGGCGTCTTGAGATCGAGCTGCAGATCCTCGCTGAAATGCCGCGCCTCGATCATTTCGACGCCGAAGCGCTTGAGCTGGTCACGAAGCTCATCATTGAGGGTGCGCGAGCCGATCTGGATCAGCCGGTCGGCCAGCCCCTCCTCCAGGATGCGCGCGAAGGACGAGGTGTGGGACCGCCTGTTGCCCTGATAGGCATCGTAGATGTCGGGATGGGCGTCGATCTGGACGATCGTTAGCCTGGCATGGCGGCGGCGCACGGCACGCAGCACCGGCCAGGCGATGGCATGATCGCCGCCGAGGCTGATCAACGGGTGGCCGGCATCCAGCGCGCGGCCGACCTCGGCCTCGATTCGCTCCCACGGATCGCCGGCGCCTGAAAAGTCGATGTCGCCGTGGTCGACGAAACTGTCCGCCACATCGAAGCCGGTTTCGCTCCACGAGCTGTGCGCGTCGCTTTTGAGTTCGCGCCGGATCAGGGCCGGCGCTGCAGCCGCGCCCTTGAGATAGGACGAGTTCTCGTCATGCGGTATTCCCAGAAGCGAAACCCTGGTCATCGGCGTGCGATCTCCGGGAACAGGCAATCTCCCTAAACCTGGGAGCTGGCTGGCGATAGCAGTGCCGCTTGGGCCAGCTGCGAAGGCGATCAGGCGTCACTTCCCGATCGCGCCGCCCAGCCTTTGCCTGACGATCGCGGCGTGGAAATTCGTGCCGTGCAACAGCCCGTCATCGTTGAAGTCGTAGCTGGAATTGTGCAGCGGGGCCGAGGCCTCGCCATTGCCGAGGAAGACGAAACAGCCCGGTACGTGGTCGAGAAAGCGGGCGAAATCCTCCGAGGCGGTCATCGGCTCCGCCGCGATGCCGGCGGCGCCATCGGCCAGCACGCGCCTTGCGGCGACAAAGGCCGCGTCCACCAGGTCGGCATCGTTCTGCAGCGGCACGAATTCCCTGCTGTAGGTCACGTCGGCGGTGACATTGTAGGCGGCGGCGGTGCCCGCCGCGATGACCCGCATCTGGCGCTCGATCTCGGCGCTGACCTCGGGACGAAAACTGCGGGCGTCACCAAGGATGCGGGCGAGGCCGGGCAATGCGTTGCGGGTGCCGTCGGTGATCAGTTCGGTCACCGAAACCACCGAAATGTCGGCCGGGCTCAGCCTTCGCGAGACGATGGTTTGCAGATTGGTTACCAGCGCGCAGGCGGCGACCAGCGTCTCGTTCCCGGAATGTGGCCGCGCCGCATGGCCGCCGATCCCCTTGAGCACGATCTCGAAATTGTCCTCCGCCGACATAAACGGGCCGGCACGGGTCTCGAAATGTCCAATGGGCAGGCCAGGCATGTTGTGCAGGCCAAAAATCTCGTCGAAGGGAAAGCGCTGCAGCAGCCCGTCGTCCAGCATCGCCAGCGCGCCCCTGCCCCATTCCTCGGCGGGCTGGAAGATGAAGCGCACGGTGCCGTCGAAACCGCCCTCGGCGGCCAGCAGCTTTGCCGCGCCGAGCAGCATGGTGGTGTGGCCGTCATGGCCGCAGGCATGCATGATGCCGGGGTTCTGCGAGCGATGGGCGGTCGCGGACTGCTCGGTGATGCGCAGCGCATCCATGTCGGCCCTGAGCGCAATCGCCCGGTTGCCGCTGCCGCGCTTCAATGTGCCGACGATGCCGGTGCCGCCGACCCCCTCTGCAACATCGTCCAGCCCGAATTCGCGCAGCTTCGCGGCGACAAAGCCAGCGGTGCGCTTTTCCTCAAAGCCGAACTCGGGGTGCGCGTGCAAATCGCGCCGCCAGCCGGTCATTTCCTGCTTCAGCACATCACGATCGAGCTCAGCCATTTTCTCCCCGACCTATCTTGCAAGCTCACTGGCGACATCAAGCAGGATGTTGGTGCCGGCGACAAGCTCGGCATCTTCAGTGTGTTCGCGCGGATTGTGGCTGATGCCACCGGCGCTCGGGACGAAGATCATTGCCGCCGGCGCGAGGCGGGCCATCATCTGCGCGTCATGGCCGGCGCCCGATGTCATGCGCCTGACGCCGAGACCGCGGTTCTTCGCGGCCGCCTCGATCCGTTCGACGATGCCGATGTCGAATAGCACCGGTTCGAAGCGGGCGAGCCGCTCGACCGAGATCGATACGTTCTCCAAAACCTCAAGCTCCTCGAGATAGGCAGCAAGGGCCGCCTCATGCGCCTGCAAGCGCTGTTCGTCGGGATCGCGCAGGTCGATGGTGAAGACGGCGCGCGCGGGAATGACGTTGATGGCGTTGGGTTCGAAGCGCATCGTGCCGACCGTGGCCACGGTTGGCCCATTTGAAGCCCTGGCCCGATCGTGCAGGAAGGTGATGATGCGGGCGGCGGCGTGGCCGGCGTCGCTGCGCATCGACATCGGCGTGGTGCCGGCATGGTTGGCGGCGCCGTCGATGGTGATGCGCTGCCAGGAAATGCCTTGCAAATTCTCGACCGCGCCGATCGGCACGCCTTCACGCTCCAGCACCGGCCCCTGCTCGATATGAAGTTCGAGATAGGCATGCGGCTTGAGGAAGCCGGGTTCGCGGTCGCCGGCATAGCCGATGCGGGCGAGCTCCTGGCCGAGCACGCTGCCATCCGTGCCGATGGCGGCCAGCACGGCCTCGGCACTGACGCCACCGGCATGGCATAGCGAGCCCATCATGTCAGGCGTGTAGCGCACACCTTCCTCATTGGTGAAAGAGGCGACCGCGACCGGGCGCGACGGCGAAAAGCCCGAAGCCTGCAGCGTCTCGATCACCTCCAGCCCGGCCAGCACGCCGTAGCAGCCATCATAGATGCCGGCATCGATAACGGTGTCGATATGCGAACCGATGAGCAGCGGCGCCTGCCCGGCATTGTCGGGGCTTTGCCAGATGCCGAAGATATTACCGACCCGGTCGATGGCGACTTCCAGCCTGGCCTGCCTGAGCCAGCCGACAAAGAGGTCACGGCCCTGTTTGTCTGTGTCGGAGGCGGCGAGCCGGATCAGCCTATCCTCACTGTCGCGGCCAACGGCGGCGAGTTCCCGGATGCGGCCAAGCAGACGCTGTGCATCGATCCCGATCATGGCTATGCCTCGGCCTTCAGCTTGCCGGCCAGCACATCGGCGGGGCTCTGCCCGACCAGCTCGGTATAGCGGTGCGGGTCTGTGGCGCCTTCGGTGTTGATTACAAGCACGCGGGATTTGTCGTCGAACCCGAGAGCGGCCTTGTGGTCGGCCACCGCCCGGATCAGCCCGGCCAGACCGACGCCGCCGCTTTCGCCGGCGACGATCACTGGATCATTGCCAGCCGGCCGTGCCAGCCGCCGCATCACCGCGACCGCCTCCTCCTCATCCACCGTCATGAAGGCATCGGCAACCCGCGCCAGAACGCGCCAGGCAACTTGCGAGGCCTCGTAGCATTCGAGCATCGCCATCACCGTCGGCTGGTCGTGTGCGACCTTGACCACGTGGCCCGCCCGGGCGGCTGCGACAACGCAGGCGGCGCGGGCCGGCTCGACGACGATGAAGGTCGGCCTGGCGTCACCGAGCACGATGGCGAGATGGCCGGCCAGGGCGGCGGCAATGCCGCCGACACCGGCCTGCACGAAGACATGGGTCGGCGGCTGCGGCAACTGGCCCAACGCTTCGCGCACGATCGCCGTATAGCCCTGCATGACCAGACCGGGGATGCGCTCGTAGCCCGGCCAGGAGGTGTCGGACACCACGGTCCAGCCTTGCTCCGCTGAAACCTCGGCGGCCTGCCTGACCGAGTCGTCATAATTGCCGTCGACGCGGATCATCTCGGCGCCATAGCGGGCTATTGCTGCAATGCGCGCCTCGCTGACGCCGGCGTGAACGAAGATTGCCGCTTTCGCGCCTACCAACTGTGCACCTTGCGCGACCGAGCGGCCATGATTGCCGTCGGTGGCGCAGGCAACCGTCATGCCGGCAGCGACCGCCCGGACGTCGAACCGGTTGAGATCGGCCACGTCAACGGGCCGATGAAGCGATCGGCTCGCCTCCTCCAGCACCAGTCGAAAAACGGCATAGGCGCCGCCGAGCGCCTTGAAACTGCCGAGACCGAGGCGAAAGCCTTCATCCTTGATGTGGACGGAGCCGAGGCCGAGTTCGCCGGCCAGCGTCGGCAATGCATGCAACGGAGTTGCCAGGTGATTGTCGCGATGGGCAAGAAAGCGCTCGACCGTATCGGCACCGGCATTCCCCAGCGTTTCGGCATCGACCGGATCGAGCGGCCGACGGTGCAAGGCATTGCTGTTGAGCAGGAACACGGGTGGCCTCCTTTGGGTGTGACGAAATCATATTGCAGCCGAGGCGCAAATAGCGCTGTTATTGGCGCTTCGAAATGCAAGTTTGTTTCGCCAGGATAGCGCTTTGCCTCGATCGCCTTCACTCGACAGTTTCGACCTCGCCATCCTTGCCATCCTGCAGCGGGACAACACGATGCCGCAGCGGCTGATCGGCGAAGCCGTCAACCTGTCGGCGCCGGCGGTGCAGCGGCGCATCAAGCGCATGGAACAGTCCGGCGTCATTGCGGGCAATGTCGCCGTGGTCGACCCGGCGGCGGTCGGCCATCCCATCACCATTTTCGTCGAGGTCGAACTGGAGAGCGAACGCTCGGACCTGATCGACGCGGCCAAGCGGCAATTCTCGGCAGAGCCCGAAGTGCAGCAATGCTACTACGTCACCGGCGAGGCCGACTTCATCCTAGTCATCACCGCGGCCGACATGGGGGCCTATGAGGCCCTGACGCGCAGACTGTTCTTCGACAGCAAGAATGTCCGAAAATTCCGCACCTTCGTTGCCATGGACCGTGTCAAGGTGGGGCTGACGGTGCCTCTGCCGGGATAGCCAGTCTCTTTACGCAATTCCGGACGGAAAACCGCTCACACTTTTCCTGGAATTGCTTTAGCCCGCCGGCCGCAGCCAGACCTTGTTGTCGTGGAAGGCCGCACCGCCATAGGGCGCTGGTGCGTCGGCGCCGGTGAGCACATTGATGCCTTCGCCACGCTCATGGGCGCTGTTTGGCCAGATGCCCTCGGCGATCACCACGCCGCGCTTGAGGCCTTCGAACAGCTTTGCGTGCAGCACCACCTCGCCGCGCCGGTTGCCGACCTCGATACGGTCGCCGTCGCCCAAGCCAAGCGCGGCAGCGTCGTCCGGATGCACCAGGAGTTCCGGCCGGCCTTCCTTGGCTCTCGACACCGGCGTTTCCGAGAAGGTCGAATTGAGGAAGTTGCGCGCCGGTGATGTCGTCAGCCGGAACGGATGCTCGGCATCCGCGACCTCGATCAGGTCGACATGGTCGGGGAATTCGGGGAGTTCCGCCACCGGCCCGAACAGGCCCATGCTTTTCGGCGGCCGGTTGGGCGCCGCCTGCCCGCTCCAATTGGCGCGGAAATGGAATTTCTTGTCGGCATGGCCGAAACCATCGATGAAATGCGCCGCCTCGAAATCCGGCTGCAGGTCGACCCATTTGTCTTCCTTGAGGCTGGCGAAGGAGCCCAGCCCGCGCTTGCCCAGGATGATGTCGATATGCTGCTGCTCGGTCAGGCCAAAGCCCGGCCGGTCGGAGACGCCGAGACGCTGCGCCAATTGCTCGATGACGAAATGGTTGGTGCGCGGCCCTTCCGGCGGGTCGATCAGCTTGGGACCAAGCGTGATGTGCTGGTTGCCGCCGCCCTTGTAGACGTCGTCATGCTCGAGAAACATCGTTGCCGGCAAAACGACATCGGCGAGCTTTGCCGTGTCGGTCATGAACTGCTCGTGCACGCAGGTGAACAAGTCGTCACGCAGGAAACCCTGCTTCACCAGCCGCTGCTCGGGCGCGACATTCACCGGGTTGGTGTTCTGGATCAGCATCGCCGTCACCGGCGGGGCGCCATAGAGCGCGTCCGCTGCACCGGTCAGCACCGGGCCGATGCGCGACTGGTCGAGATGGCGAATATTGGGATCGCGCATCGCGGCGCCTTCCAGCACATCCTGGTTGAGCTTGAAGATGCCGGAATTGGAATGGAAGGCACCGCCACCCTCATATTGCCAGGCGCCCGTGACGGCGGCGATGCAGGATGCCGCGTGCATGTTGACCGCGCCGTTGCGCTGGCGGGCAAAGCCATAGCCGAGGCGGAAATAGGTTTTCCTCGTCGTGCCGACGAGGCGTGCGAAAGCCTCGATCTCGGTGACGGCAAGACCGGTGATGGCGGAAGCCCATTCCGGCGTGCGCGTCTCCAGATGCGCTTCCAGCCCCTTCGGATCGTCGGTGTATCTTTCGAGATAGGCGCGGTCGGCCATGCCTTCCCTGAACAGCACATGCATGACCGCGCAGGCCAGCGCGCCATCGGTGCCGGGCTTCAGCACAAGGCCTATATCGGCCTGCTTCATCGTCGCGTTCTCGTAGACATCGATGACGACGATCCTGGCGCCACGCTCCTTCCGCGCCTTGATGGCGTGGGTAATGACATTGACCTGCGTGACCACGGCATTGGTGCCCCAGATCACCACGCAGTCGGACTTCGCCATCTCGCGCGGATCGGGACCGCGCAAGGCGCCCGCTCCCATCATCCAGCCGGTCCAGGCCAGATTGGTGCAGATCGAGCCGAAGAAGCCGGAGTATTTTTTCGCATGGCGCAGCCGGTCGATGCCGTCGCGCTGCACCAGCCCCATCGTGCCGGCATAGAAATAAGGCCAGACGGTCTCGGAGCCGTATTTTTCCTCGGCCGCGATGAAGTTCTCGGCGACGACGTCGAGTGCCGCTTCCCAGCTGGATTCCTTCCAGACGCCGTCGCCCTTGGCGCCGGCGCGCATCAGCGGCTTCAGCAGTCGGTCCGGATGATGGACACGATCGGCATAGCGCGCGACCTTGGCGCAGACCACACCAGCCGTATACGTATTGGACTTGGCGCCATGGACACGGCCGATGCGGTTGCCATCGAGCAGCTCGACCTCGAGCGCGCAGGTCGAAGGGCAATCATGCGGACAGGCGGAGTGGCCGATGCGGAGCTTGGCGTGCTGGTTCATGGGGTCAAACTAACCGTTTATGACGGCGACGTGTAGTGCCAGATGGCATCTCTTCCTTCTCCCCTTGTGGGAGAAGGTGGATCGGCGCACAGCGCCGAGACGGTTGAGGGGTGTTCCAGCGGAGTGAGACGTTGGCGTTCCCTGGAACACCCCTCATCCGTCGCCTTCGGCGACACCTTCTCCCACAAGGGGAGAAGGGAGGACCGCTCCCTACTGCGCCGTGCCTTCCTCATCCTCGACCGACATGGTTAGCCACTTTCCTCATGGCCGGCCAGCGGCTCGAAGGCGGCGCGGCGCTGGGCTGCACCTCGCTTAGCATGCTGTTAGGCTCATATCTCAAATTCAACTGCGGATATTGGTTTCCTAGGGTATTCATGGAGATGGCTTTGAAGGACCGTATCCATGAAATATCGAAAGCTCGCGGTCGGGCTGGTTCTTGCGGTTGTCGTATTGTCAGGCGCCTTGCTCCTGTTGGGCGGGGCTCTCGCAAGCCTCACCACTTCAATGTTCGGCGCATCTCGTATGATTTCCAAAAGCATGGAGCCTTATGGGGTCGTACTACGAACCCCGTTCAAAGGGGGCAAACGTCTTCCGCCTGAGGCAAAGCCCCTTGAGTGGCGCGTCGTCTTGCCACGAGCGTTCGTGACCATAGAGATAGGCACCAACGGTGCGATCGCCCCGGGAGGACGCAGAGAAAGCCGCTGGTATGAATGGCCCGCGCGAAGAACCTTTTTCATAGATTTTGAGACAGTTATCGACCTCAAGACGGATCAATTGACGCCGGCTGTGTTGTCCGATCCCGCACGGCTTAAGGACAATTTCTTGAATATCACTTTAAGCAACAGTAGCCTCTATCCCAGAGTTAAATCCGATGAATACTGTATCCGCGATGATGATTACGACAGCAGTATCGTGGAAGACGGAATTGCCGATCAGGTGCATCCATGCTCCTCGACGCCAAGGTGCGGCATAAACACGATCGTTGACGGCTGGGACGTCCGACTCATCGTCTCGCGGGCGATCTATAACCAGCCCCAAAAAATGTGTGCCGCTGCTCGGCGCTTTCTTTCAGAACACACAATCAAACGTGACAGCATCCGCTAGCGCGGAGACGGCGCCGCTTTACTCTGCCGTGCCTTCCTCATACTCGGCCGACATGGTCAGCCACTTTTCCTCGTGGCCGGCCAGCTGCTGCGCCAGCTGCGAGCGCTCCTTGGCGAGCCGTGTGGCCGTCGACGGATCCTTTTCATACACCGCCGGGTTGGCGAGTTCGTCCTCGATCAGGTCGATGCGCTTGCGGATGCGGTCCATCAGCGCTTCGGTGGCGCGTATTTCCTTGGCCAGCGGCTCAAAGGCGGCGCGGCGCGCGGCTGCATCGCGGCGGCGATCGGCCTTTGATGCCTTCTCGGCCTCGCGCTTGCCGCGTCGGTCGCCGGACACGCCGGTGACCAGCGTCTTGTAGTCCTCAAGGTCGCCGTCATACGGGTTGACCGCCCCGTCCTTGACCAGCCACAGCCGGTCGGCGGTCGCTTCCAGCAGATGGCGGTCATGCGAGATCAGGATGACGGCGCCGGGAAACTCGTTCAATGCATGGATCAGCGATTCGCGACTGTCGATGTCGAGATGGTTGGTCGGCTCGTCGAGGATGAACAGGTTCGGGCCTTCGAAGGCCGACAGGCCCATCAGCAGGCGCGCCTTCTCGCCGCCGGACAGGTCCTTGGCGGCGGTGTTCATCTTCTCGGTGGTGAGACCGAACTGGGCGACGCGGCCACGTACCTTGGATTCCGGCGCCTCCGGCATCAGCCGGCGGACATGCTCATAGGCGTTTTCATCAGGCCTGAGATCGTCGAGCTGATGCTGCGCGAAGATAGCCACTTTCAGGCCCGGCGCCACCGTCATGGTGCCGCTCTCCTGCTTCAACCGGCCCGACAGAAGCTTGGCGAAGGTCGACTTGCCGTTGCCGTTGGCGCCGAGCAGCGCGATGCGGTCGTCGGCATCGATGCGCAGCGTCATCTTCTTCAGGATCGGCTGGCCCTCGGTGTAGCCGACATTGACGTTGTTCAAGGCAATGATCGGCGACGCCACCGTTTTCACCGGCTCCGGGAAAGAGAACGGCCTCACCGTGTCGTTCACGATCGCCGCGATCGGCTTCATCTTCTCCAGCGCCTTGATGCGCGACTGCGCCTGTCTCGCCTTCGAAGCCTTGGCGCGGAAGCGTTCGACGAAGGACTCCATGTGTTTGCGCGCGGCTTCCTGCTTGACACGGCCCTTCTCCTGCAACTCCTTCTGCTCGGTGTACTGGCGCTCGAACTGGTCGTAGCCGCCGCGCCAGAAGGTCAGCTTCTTCTGGTCGAGATGAACGATGGAATTGACGGCGCGGTTGAGCAGGTCGCGATCGTGCGAAATCAGAAGCACCGTGTGCGGGTATTTCGAAACATAGTTTTCCAGCCACAGCGTGCCTTCGAGATCGAGATAGTTGGTCGGCTCGTCAAGCAGCAGAAGGTCGGGCTCGGCAAACAGCACGGCGGCAAGCGCGACGCGCATGCGCCAGCCGCCGGAGAAGGACGAGGCCGGGCGGCGCTGCGCGGCGTCGTCGAAGCCAAGGCCGGCGAGGATGGTGGCCGCGCGGGATTCCGCCGAATGCGCATCGATATCCGCCAGCCGCATATGGATGTCGGCAATGCGGTGCGCGTCGGTGGCGGTCTTTTCCTCCTCGAGCAATGCGGTGCGCTCGAGGTCGGCCTTGAGCACGATTTCGATCAGCGGCTCCTCGGTGCCGGGCGCTTCCTGCGCCACCTGGCCGATGCGGGTGTTCTTGGGCAGGCTTATCGAGCCGGTCTCGGAGGGAAAGTCGCCGGTGATGGCCTTGAACAGCGTCGTCTTGCCGGTGCCGTTGCGGCCGACGAGGCCGGCCTTGGTGCCGGCCGGCAAGGTCAGCGAGGCATGATCGAGAAGCAAGCGTCCGGCCATGCGGAGCGAAAGATCGTTGATGATAAGCATGCCGGGGCTTTTGCACGGGAGGGCGGCGCTTCGCAAGGGCCTGGGCGCTGGCGGGGGCATAAGGCATGAAGACGGCGCGCCTTAAGCGCGCCGTCCATTGCAAACAGCAGACTGACTTTTCAGAGGCTGCCTGGTTCAGGCTTTGGGTTTGCGCTTCGTCACCTTGGCCGCGGCGGCCGGAACGGCCGGCTTGCGGCCGAGGCCCGAGGACTTGGCCAGTGCCGAACGGGTCGCGGAGTAGTTCGGCGCCACCATCGGATAGTCCGACGGCAAGCCCCATTTGCCACGATATTCCTCCGGGCTGAGACCATGGTCGGTCATCAGGTGGCGTTTCAGCGACTTGAATTTCTTGCCATCTTCCAGACAGACGATGTGGTCGGGAAACACCGACCGCTTCGGATTGACAGCGGGGTTCAGCGCGGGGCTTTCCACGGCGGCAATGCTGCCCAGCTTGCGCACCGATGCGCTGACGCTGGCGATCAGATCCGGCAGGCCGGACGCAGGGAGAGGATTGTTGCCGACATAGGCCGAGACGATGTCAGCAGTCAGTTCAATAGCGGTCTTGCTGTCGATGGTGTGCAATTCTGTTTCTCCCGCCGGTCATGAAGTTGCCGGCTTTTTTTAAGACTTCTCTTGATGTATCGACCTAGCTGCACCCCCCAACGGGTCGCTAAGTCTCAATAAACGATCAAGAATCGGAACAGGAGGATGTTTCCACAACAGGTTGCAACGTTGCAAATTAGAAAATCTAATACTTGGAAACGGCCGACTTCGCGCCAGCAGATTTCAACTGCACGGACCCGGCAGGTTTGGAGTCGGCCAGTATCTCCAGAATGCGCTTCCAGCGGGCGCACCGGCCGAAATCTTTTTGCTCTATCGCCTTTTCGGCCTTCATGGCGGCGTAGAGCGGCGCCTCGGCGCCGAACTCCTTGAGCAGCCAGAATGCTTCCTGTCTGGCGAGGCGTTCATCGTCGTCAAGCATGTTCAGCCTCCGAGCGTTCTATGCCCACCGCAATACAGCTGCCGATGACGAGGACCGCACCGGCTATCGCGGTCAGCGTCAGCCTTTCGCCCGACAGCGTCAGCAGCAGCGTCGATGCGATCGGCGTCAGATAGGCGATGACCGCAACCTTGCCGCCGCCTTCAAGCTTCAAGGCGCGCGACCAGAAATAATATCCCAGCCCCATCGGGCCGGCGCCGAGATAGAGGCCAAGCAGGAGGTGCTCGCTGGATGGCCAGGCTGCGCCGTCGTGAATACACCATAGCAAGGTCAGGCCGACGCCGACCAATGCCGAAGGCAAAAGCAAACGCTCCGACGGTGTGGCCAGGCGGGCGACCGCAATCGAATAGAAGGCCATGCACAGCGCCGAGCCGAAGGCAGCGAGATAGCCGACGATGCTGCCCTGGAGAAAAGGCTGGCCGCGACCACCCGAGATCACCAGCGCCACGCCGACAAAGCCGAACACGGCAGTCAAACCCAGCAGCACGGGGCGTTGCCGCTTGCCCAGCACGATGACCGCCGCCGCGACCATCAGCGGCCAGGTGTAGGCGACGAGATTGGCCTCGATCACCGGCATGGAGGCAAAGGCGATGTATTGCAGCACCATGGTGCCGACCAGGCCAATAAAGCCGACCGCGACCGGCGCCAGGGTGCCGTCAGCACCCTTGGCAAAGGCTGCGTCTTGCGTGTCCCCCTTCCGGCTCGCCAGATGGATGACGGCGAACACCAGAGCCGCTCCACAAAACTGCAGCAACTGCACGAGCGACACCGGATGGCTGGCCAGCAGGGATTTGCCGACCAGCGCGTTGGTCGACCACAGGGCGACCGCGCCGGCGGCGAAGACCAGGGCCGACGGCGAGCCCGATCCACCCCGGAATCGCCGAGACGGTGCCTTGTCCTTATCGCCGACCATGATGTTACCGACGGCCAAACAGGCGTCCACTTCTATGCTCTGGCTACCATGATTCCCTTGATCCGCCCGGGACCGGCGCATCGGTCGCCGCCGCAACCGGACGCTCTTCCTCGAAGCGGCGATAGGCCGGCAGCTGGTTCGTCCAGACGTCTTCGGCCAGTTCGTTGACCCATTCGCGATCGTGATCATTGTCGGCTGCGAGATAGAACATGCGATTGTCGTCGACGTAGGGCTTGGCCACAGAGCGCTGGTTGAGGACCAGCGTGACGCGTGAGCCGAGCTGGATCGGCGCGGTGCGGTGCAGCACACCGAGAAACTGACCGAGTGTGGCGTAGTTCATCTTGTGGTCGATGCGCATGACCTGGTTGCGCGGAATCTCGCGGCCGGATTCAAGGATGGCGCGGCCGGTCTCGGAATCGTCGCAGTAGATTTCGAGATGGCCGCCGACCAGCGGATTGCTGATCGACAGCGGAATGAGTTCGGTGACCGGGACACCGTCGCAATGCCAATCGACGGCGCCGTCCTTGGGATTCATGAAAGTGACGGTCGAGCCGACGATCGACAGCGGATAGGGCTCGAGCTTGGTGCCCATCATGTCGGACAGACGTTCCAGGCGCAGCTTGTCATGCAGCAGTTCCTTGATCTCCGGGATGAAACGGTCGGCGCCGGTGATGAAGGTCAGATCGAGGTGCTTGTGCACGGCGTGGCTGGCCTTGAGCTTCAACGCCGCCTCTTCGATCGCCGCCAGCAGCGCCGGGTCGTAGCCATGCAGATACTGCGCAACGCCGAAACCCGACACTTTCCAGGCCGTCTCATGACCGATAATGGCTTCTCGGCTCATCGCGTAGCGCAGTTCAGGTATGGTATGGGCGTTCATTCTACTTCTCCAGGATGGGGGCATCACTTGGTAAACTGTCAATTAATTTCCCCACCCCTGTAAAATTAGGAATGCTGGTGCTAGTGTAAGCCCAGCTTAAGGTCGAAACGCGTGCGTCTGCTCAGTCAGGTCAACCTCAATTCGCTGAAGATTGTCGAAAGTGCCGCCCGGCACCGTAACTTCACGCGCGCCGGCGAAGAGCAGTTTATTACTGCTTCCGCCGTCAGCCAGCGCGTCAAAAGCCTCGAGGAACAGCTGCGCTTCAAGATCTTCCAGCGCGGCGGCAATGCGGTGTCGCTGACGCCCGAGGGCGAGACCTATGTGTCGCGCGTTCGCGAGGCGCTGGAGCGCATCGTGGCGGCCAGCATGGAGGCGACCGGACAGTCGCAGGCACATGTGCTGAAGATTTCGGTGCTGCCGACGTTCGCGGCGCGCTGGCTGTTTGCCCGCCTGCCGCTGTTCCAGCGGCAATATCCCGAAATCGAAATGCGGGTCTCGACCTCCTACGCCACCAATGAGTTCGCCACCTCCGAGTTCGACCTCGAGATCCGCTATGGCGACGGCAGCTTTCCCGACCTCAAGGCAGACCTGCTGTTCAAGGAGGATTTGACGCCGGTGTGCAGCAGGAAGCTGTTCCACGAGGTTCTCGGCGACAGGCCGCCGTCAAAGGTGACGCCCGACGACCTCAGGCATTTCACGCTGCTGCATTCCGACACCTGCACGCAGAACTGGCAGTCGTGGCTGGGTTTTGCCGGCGCGAGTTCCGTGCTCGGCGAGACCAAGAGCATCTATTTCGATTCCTGCATGATGTCCTATGAGGCGGCCAATGCCGGCATGGGCTTTGCAGTCGCCAACCGCGCCTATATGGCGAGCGAGATCCGCGCAGATAGGCTGGTGGCGCCGTTTGCCGTGCATCACCCCAACACCGCCGGCTGGTATTTCGTCTGCCCGGTCACCGCGCCCTACACGCGCAAGGTGGAACTGTTCAAGCAGTGGATAATGGCCGAGGCGGCGCTGACGCAGTGCCAGTTGGACGCCGGGATTGCCGGCGGCCCGGTGCTGCGGCAGGCGATGGCCTGAGGTCGGATTCTTTCCGCGGCCTTGCGGGATTTGCGGCCGTTTCAGCTGGTTTTGCGCAGACGGCACGAGCAGAACCGGCACGAAAACTGCCACCTCATGACGCAGGCGAGAGACTCAGCTATCTTCGGTTGTTGCGGCGGACCTGATATCCGCCTGGCCGGCGCTATCAGCTCACCTCCCAAGCGGCGCCGGCCTTCTTCTCCTGAAAGCCATTTCTCGTCTCCCGCCGGAAAACGATCATTGCGCCGGCTGATCGCCGCTGGCCGCCGGCTTTGGCGCCGAATCCGTCTGCGGAGTTTGATCGAGCACCGGGGCTTTGGTTGGCTGGATGTCGCCGTCGCAGGCGGCGAGCGCCAAGCTGGCGGCTAGCAGAATCAGAAGCCTCTTCATGGCGACCTCCTAGGTCTGCCCTCTCCTTCGTAAGGCAACGAGGTGGTTCGGCTTTGGTTGCACGCTCGCAAACGACGCCGCGTCGGCTGGAACCAAACGGCGGCTCTGAGGTTGGTTGCCCAAAGGAGATCGCGCCATGATCCGTCTGCTCATTACCGGCCTTTTCGCTTACGCGACCTATCGCATCGCCAAGGAGATCATCAAGGACGTGCCCGACAATTTCGATCCGTTGCCGGTGCCTGGCGACGAACGCGCCGCCTTGCGGCGCCAGTCGGCGGCAACGGGTGTCGCGCCACGGCGGTAAGGGCGACTTCCGCCCGTTGCGAACAAAGCGGAAACGATGCTTGATAGGCGATGACCATCGCCATCAATGATTCGTCCTTGCAGCCCGCCTATCTGGCGAAGCTCAACGCCGAGCAGCGGCTCGCCGTCGAACATGGCGACGGCCAGATCGCCGGGCCGCTGCTGGTGATCGCCGGCGCCGGCTCCGGCAAGACCAACACGCTCGCCCACAGGGTTGCGCATCTGATCGTCAAGGGGGCTGATCCCAGACGCATTCTGCTTATGACATTCTCGCGCCGCGCCGCCACCGAAATGGCTAGGCGGGTCGAACGCATCGCCGGCGAGGTGCTGGGCCGAGACGCGTCCGTCATCGCCGATGCGCTGGCCTGGGCCGGCACGTTTCACGGCATCGGCGCCAGGCTGCTGCGTGACTATGCGCTGACGATCGGCCTCGACCCCGCCTTTACCATCCATGACCGCGAGGATTCCGCCGACCTGATGAATCTTGCCCGGCATGAGCTTGGATTCTCGAAGACCGAAAGCCGGTTTCCGACCAAGGGCACCTGCCTGGCGATTTATTCGCGCGCAGTAAACGCGCAAGCGCCGCTCGGCGAGGTGCTGGGTTCGGCCTTTCCCTGGTGTGCCGGCTGGACCGAACAACTGAAGGCGCTGTTCGCCCGATATGTCGAAGCCAAGCAGGCGCAGAACGTGCTCGATTACGACGACCTCCTGCTCTACTGGGCGCAGATGGCCGCCGAGCCGGAGATCGCGGCGCATCTCGGCTCGCGTTTCGACTATGTGCTGGTCGACGAATACCAGGACACCAACCGGCTGCAGGCCTCGATCCTTTCGGCGCTGAAGCCGGACGGCGCCGGACTGACGGTGGTGGGCGACGACGCGCAGTCGATCTATTCGTTTCGCGCCGCGGACGTGCGCAACATCCTCGATTTCCCGCAACAATTCGCGCGAGCCGCCGATGTCATCATGCTGGAGCGCAACTACCGCTCGACCGAGACCATTTTGGCGGCAGCCAATGCGGTCATCTCGGAGGCATCGGAGCGCTTCACCAAGAAGCTCTGGTCGGAGCGCAAATCCTCGCAAAGGCCGAAACTGGTCAGCGTGCGCGACGAGGCGGAGCAGGCGAACTATGTCTGCCAGGCCATCCTTGCCGAGCGCGAGGCCGGCACGGTGCTGAAATCGCAGGCGGTGCTGTTTCGCGCCTCGCACCACAGCGGCCCGCTGGAGATCGAATTGACGCGCCGCAACATCCCCTTCGTCAAGTTCGGCGGGCTGAAATTCCTCGACGCCGCCCATGTCAAGGATGTGCTTTCGGTGCTGCGTTTTGCCGAGAACCCGCGCGACCGCGTCGCCGGCTTCCGCGTGCTGCAGCTCCTGCCCGGCATCGGCCCTTCGGCGGCGAGCACCATCGTCGAGACCATGGCGACATCGCTCGACGAGGAAATGGGGCTGGCCCGCTACCGGCCGCCGCAACGCGCGGCTGAGGACTGGCCGGCCTTCGTTGCGCTTTATTCCGGCCTGCGCGCCCGGTCGGGGAAATGGCCGGCCGATCTCGAACAGGTCAGGCTGTGGTACGAGCCGCATCTTGAGCGCATCCACGAGGATGCGACGACGCGGCGAGCCGACCTCATGCAGCTCGAGCAGATCGGTTCAGGCTATGCTTCGCGCGAGCGCTTCCTGACCGAGCTGACGCTGGATCCACCGGATGCGACCAGCGACCAGGCCGGGCCACCGCACCGCGACGAGGACTATCTGATCCTGTCGACCATTCATTCGGCCAAGGGCCAGGAATGGAAGAACGTCTTCGTGCTCAACACCGTCGATGGCTGCATCCCGGCCGATCTCGGCGTCGGCACCAAGGAAGACATCGAGGAGGAGCGCCGGCTGCTTTACGTCGCGATGACGCGGGCCAAGGACGGCCTGCATCTGGTGACGCCGCAGCGCTTCTTCACTCACGGCCAGGCAGCGCGCGGCGACCGCCACGTCTATGCCTCGCGAACCCGTTTCATCCCGGCCTCGATCCTCGGCGCCTTCGAGCAGACGTCGTGGGCAAGCGTCCACGCCAAGGACGATCCGCGCCACAGACCTGAAGTCCGCGTCGACCTCGGCGCCCGCATGCGCGGCATGTGGAAATAGCCGCAACCGCGAATGCCGGCAGGGAGCGACCTCAAGAGCAAATCGTCCTGTCATGGCATCTCTCAGGGAACCTCGGGCCGCCAGCCGCGTTTTCTGGCGTCCAACCCGCGATCGGAGGGCGGCGGCCGCCGCCCTTCCGCCCATCCAGAGAGGCCAGAATGCACGACGCGATGTTCTTCACCCCGGTTGCCGTTAGCGTTGGCGCCGGCCACAAACGCATGCTCGCCTCGCTGTTCGAGATGCATGATTTCCTGACCGAATTTCCGCCGTCACGCCGGCGCCTGAGCTATGGCGCGGCCGTGCGGGCGTGCGAGGCAGCGCGCGCCGGCGAAATCTCGACCGAGGCCGCACGCGATGCCCTGATCACCTTTGCAGTCACGGCAGGCATCCTCTGGCCCGCGGTCCAGCCGGCCGTCTCGGTCAAGCCGGTCGCACACGGTTATGGCGGCTACGCCGTCTGAGACGGCCGGGACCGGGCCTGCCCAGCAAAAAGATACTCGGACTTGCCGGCAGACGTCGGCGAGGCCTGTGCCAGCCTTGCCGACGGGGCGGTCTGTTCGGTGTTGCCGACAAAGAGTTGATCGCCGACAAAGGGATAGGCAAGCTGCCGATGATAGAGCGAGGGAACCGGGTCATCGGCGCCGTATTTCTGCGGCATCCTGTCGGGCATGAACAATGTGCCTCCCAGCATGTCGAGCAAAGGGCAGCTGCCCGGCGAAATTCTTGTCCCAGGCTTCGCGCTCATTGGCATGATGCCAGTGATGAAATTGCGGCGACGCCAGCAGCCATTTCAACGGTCCGACCCTGATACGCGTGTCGAATGGATGAACAGCGACTGCCACTGATAGACCAATGTGAAGATCAGTATGGCGGGGGTCGAAAATCGAGCGCGAAGACCGGCAGGAACGACGCCGATTTGGTCAGGATCTGGTCGACAGGATGGACGCGGTGCGCTGCCAGCCAATCCATCCATCTCCTCGATGCTGTGGTGGATTGAATGGAAGCGCCACAGGAACGGGACGGCGTGAAAGGCGCGATGCGACAGGTAGAAGCCGGTATCGGCCAGCACCAGAACCTCCATCGCCTGCAGCCAGACCGGTTGCAACCGCACCGCCTGCGTAAGTCCGGCCGGAACAAGCTGGTGCAGCAGCAGCATGGCTGTGCCGATGACGATGATCAGGGCAATCTTGATGATGATGCCGTTGAACAAGAGGTAGACGACGTCGTTCGGCCAATGCCCGCGCGCCGACGAGTGCTCCGCATGCAGCGGCAACAGCCGCTCCAGCGGAATGAAGATGAGCGCGATGACCAGCACCGCCTTGAGGTTTATGAGATTGGACACCCTGCCCTCGGCCGAAGATCGGCTCGCCGGAGATTAGCGCCAATTGCTGACGGCGGCTGGCCACGGATTGCTTCCATTTGCCGGCACGGGCTGCATGTCTGGCCAAATCAGGTCCCAGGTTTGGCGAACCAGTCCATCCGACAGCGCAGACGCAGGCAGCGGCACTGCGGCGACTGGAGAGTTTGCCGCCATCGGCCCGGATCGCGCCGGCCTTTTGAACAGGTTTCGAGAAGGACGCGTGGCGCCTCGTCCCCCACTCCGCATTCCTACCTCTAGGAAAAACGATATTTTCCGCCAAACAAATTGAATTTCGCGGTTGTTCGTGTTCATTCGCCGAGGATCTACATTGCAAGACATTAACGACAAAATATAACTTTTCACAGTGGAAGCCAATTTATGTGCAAATTTCTGTGATTTGAAAGCTGAGATCGGTATTCTGTTAAAAGTATAAGATAAAACATGAAGACAAGCTTCGAATTCATGTTGTGAAATTGAGCTCTCATGGCTACCCTGCCGTCACAGCACGAGGAGCGGCACGATATTTTTTCTAGATCCTCATGTCATAGACCGGTATAAAAACAATATCGGCGCGCAGATGGGTGGACACTTGGCGAATACACGAGATGTATTATCGCGCACGACAAGTAACCGGTGGAATAGCGCCAATATCGGCGCCCTGTTCGCTGCGGTAAGGCAACTCGGCATCCAGCAGTTTTTTGACTTCCGCAAAGAACCTGTCGCCGACAAAGACAACTCACTACCTGCCAAAATTCCGGTCGCCGGAATCCCTATAACCGGGCAGCCAGATTTAAGAGAAAATACGCCTCGGCATCCCAAGCTTATGTGCGGACTCGACGTTCCGTCGAGCCGCTCGTTTCACGTCGGCAAGGGGCTTGCTTTGTATCTGCAGGGTTGGGCTTTCTGTCCCGGCAATCCGATCAGGCGGCTCTATGTCCTGGACGGAACCAGGCAGCACGAAATCAAGAACCATTCCTGGGCTCGGCCCGATGTCGTGCACTACTTCCATCCCGCACAGGATCCGACCGGCGGCAGCCTGTTTTCCGAATTCATCACGATATTGCCGATCGAGGAGATTGCCGAGCCGGAGAGCCGCGAACTGCGACTGCTCGCCGAGCTTAAATCGGGAGAGATGATCGAGCAGTCGCTTGCTGTCTTCGAGTTCCAGCCTGGGGCCAACCGTCGTCCGGTGAAGGTGAAGTGGCCTGCCAAAGGGGCCAAGGTTGCCATCTGCATGGCGGCTTACAATCCGCCGCTTGAGCTTCTGAAACGGCAAATCGGATCGATTCGGGAGCAAAACCATAGGAACTGGATCTGCATCATCACCGACGACAGTTCCAGCGCAGCCTCCCGCAACGACATTCTGGACCTGATCGAAAACGACAGCCGGTTCGTCTATGTCAAAAACAAGGAACGCAAAGGCTTCTACAACAATTTCGAGGAATGCCTTTCGCTGGTGCCCGTCAACGCCGAGTTCGTCGCACTGGCGGATCAGGACGACTATTGGCATGCCGACAAACTGACGAAGCTCATCCATGCTTTGCCGGAAAGCAAGAAACTTGCATTCAGCGATTGTCGCATCGTGACCGGCCGCGAGGTTATCTCCGACACATATTGGACCGACCGCAAAAACGAATATACGGATTTTCTTTCGCTGTTCCTTGCCAATAGCGTGACCGGCGCCGCGAGCCTTTTTCGCAGCGACATCCTAGACCGTATCCTGCCGTTTCCGCAGCGGCTGATGGACGCCTACCACGACCAATGGATCGCGCTTGCCGCCGAGGTTGCCGGCGGGATTTCCTATATCGAGGAGCCTCTGTACGATTACCATCAGCACGGTGCTAACGTTATCGGGCAGGTTATCAAGCGCTACCGCGGGATCTCCTATTCAATAGGAGCCATCCTGAAAGGCGCAAAAAACAAGCGCGCCCTGCTCGACGCAGGCAGGACCTTGCTGCAGCAAGCACGCGCGGATTTTTCGGGGGCGCTGGAAAAGGCAGTATTCGCCGAAACACTTCGGCTGCGAAACCCTGGAATGTCGAGCACCCTCAAGAAGACGGCCAACCGAATCCCGCGTTTGACGACCGGTATCTTCGAACCGATACGTCTGAAAATTTCAAGAATATTGCGGCGTCATTCGACATTGAACGTCGAGGGCCTGCTGATGAACGCCGCCTTGGGGGCCAGAGCAAGAAATCTCGCCTATCGATTAAGGAAAACCAAATACTTGCGATATGTCCGCAAGATCAAGACAGGGTCCGAAGCTCTACCGATGGCCGTCGCCGCCGGCGGGATACTGAGCATCGAAGATATGGAGAACAACTGGATTTTTCGCAATATCCAGCCGTTGACGTTGCACGTATCGCGCCGCGAGCCAAAGCGCGTCAACATCCTTCTGGCCACGATCGACTTCAAATACATTTTCGGCGGCTATATCGGCATGTTCAGCCTGGCGCTTCGCTTGCGCCGGGAAGGTTTTCTCGTCCGGATCGTGACTATGGAACGTACGGAGTTGGACATGACGCTCGCCCGCGAGCGCATCAAGGGCTATCCAGGCATCGAGCGATTGTTCGACGACATCGAAATCGAGCATCGGCATGACCGCAAAGAGGAATTGTTCGTCAGCCCCGACGATCGCTTCATCGCGACCAATGGCTGGGGGGCTCATGTCGCGCACCGCGCCAGCCGAGAATTGGGACAGGACCGTTTCATGTTCATGGTCCAGGAATATGAACCCTATTTCCTGCCTATGAACACAATCGCCGCGCTTTTCCAGCAGTCTTACCGCTTTCCGCAATTCCAGCTTTTTTCGACGCCCTTGCTGCGCGATTTTTTCAAGCTGAACAGGATCGGCGTCTTCTCGAAGCCCGGCGCGGACAAGAACCACGCCGTATTCCGCAATGCCATTCAGAAATTCAAACCATCGATAAACGACATGCGTGATCGCGAGCGGCGCATTCTTTTCTACGCCCGCCCGGAGGCCCACGCCGCGCGCAATATGTTTGAGCTCGGAATGATGGCGCTTGCAGAGCTAGCTCGTTCTCCTGATTTTGACGCCGACAAGTGGAAATTCTACGGCATGGGCTCGATCGGCGGCGCCAGCAAGATCAGGCTGACGCGCGACGTGGTTCTGGAGATGATGCCCAAGACCGACCTGCAGACGTATACTCAACGTCTGCCGCACCACGATGTCGGCCTCTCGTTGATGCTGACGCCGCATCCCAGCCTGGTGCCGCTCGAGATGGCCTCGGCCGGTATGTGGACCGTGACCAACACGTTCGAAAACAAGACGGCGGAGAGCCTGCGGGATATCTCGACCAATCTGATCCCGGTGGAACCGACACTGGAGGGCGTGGTCGCCGGGCTCAAGGACGCCATCTCGCGCGTCGATCAATACGACAAGCGGCTGCAGGGCTCGCGCTTCAATTGGCCGACAGACTGGGACGACGCGTTCTCGCCAGCAGCGATGAAGAAGATCGTCGACTTCCTGTCTGATCGGCCGACCCTGTCCGTTCCGATCCGCTCGCCTCCGAATGGACTGGACTCAGTTCGCGCTGCGGCGGCCGGTCATCACCGTCCCGCTGCCTTATATCACCGGAGGAAGCCGGTCAGGGAACCCTAACGACCCACTCATCCTGCAAGCCCCACCATTCGGCTGGCTTGAACGATACGATGCGTGCATTCGTGGCATCGTAGATCGCCTTGATGACATATGGTGGCAACACGACGGTGGAGCCATAGATAGACGGATCTAGATCCTTCTGATCAGACCCGTCAAGATAGCCATATTGTTGGCCATTGCTGATGACTTCGGCAAGTTGTGGAACAACGCTTGCAGCATGCGCGCCGTGCGTGGAGAACATCAGGTACCCGCCCGGTTTGAGAGCGGCGCACACCGCAGACAGCCAGCGCTGAAACAAGCCGTCCGGAAGATGCGACCATAGCGAAATGGCGAAGATGAAATCGAACTTTTCGCCAGGTTTCCAGTGTTCGGGAATGCTGGCCGAAGGAATAGCCGCAACACTCAGCACCTCAGTGCAAAAGGACACCGCTTCGGGATGAATGTCGCAGGCAACTAAATTCAGGTCCTTCAAATGTCGCGTCACGCGACCATAGCCGCTTGCAAATTCCAGCGCCCTGGCATCCCTGGGCAAGCCCAATGATGTCATAAGCTCTCGCACCTGTTGCGCATTGGCGGCGCCATTCTCAAAGTAGTGCTTCAGTGCTTCGAATAACTTTATTTCCTCGCCTGTCGACAATCGAGCGACCAGATGGCCGAAAATGTGATCATATTCATGAAGTTCCGGAGTGACCGAGTATCTGTCCGCCCATACTTTGGCGAGGGAGCGCAGAAAATCGTTGGCTTCAAACGCCTTTGACGACCGGACCGGCGGGCTGTTGTGACTCGGTTCCTTCATTGGCAACATCGTTGACTCCTTCCTTTTGCCTTTAATTCACCGAGTGCGGCGGAGGCCTCAAGCAGTTCTTGGACAATTACTGATCCTGATATCTCCACCGGGCCTCACAGAATATATTAGGCTCGCTCCCCAGCATACTGCTGATCTGAATGCCCGCGGTCCTTCTTCCCGTTATCCCCCTGGCTTTCAACATTGACGTTTCTCTCTTTCTGCGTCGTAGCCATCACTTCACCGTCAAGGGTTCCGGCATTGTCGCGAAAATGACCTGCCCAGGAACAGGATCATGGAGTCGCTTCGCTCGAATGCCAACCAAACTGTACATCCCTCATGATCGTTTGCTGCCCTGAATCTCCTGGGTCGATACGAATGGAGCGTCCGGCAAGATAGTTGGGCAGAACCAGCGCAATCGCGTGGTCGCCAGCACCGAGGGGTAGTTGAATCGACCGGCCGGCCACAAAAGCTCCATCCTCGCCTCCGTGTGGTGAAAAAAAGATCTCGAACACATCTGGGCTGTTCAGCGTAAGCTGCAGGCGAACACAGGGGGTTGTGCGGCTGCTATCCGAGACGGGCACGGTGGCTATCATTTGTGGATCAGGGGCGGTCGCAAGAAAACCACTCGCGCCAACAACCATAGCTTGAAGCTTCGGCTCACCGGTGGCAGGGGCAAAATCTCTGCATTCCCTAGCAGCCAACTCGTCGCGCGCGACCAGAGCCTGACCCAGCGTGCTGGACCACGAAAGAGGGCCGATCAACACCGAATCGACGACCGCTCGCTCGACGCGGCTGACGATCAGCCGCTGGCTGGCGAGCACCGCGTTCGTGATCCCCTGTGGATCGGAAAGGTCCATAAAGTATTCGACGGCGTGTCGGAATGGCTGCGTCAAGCCTATGACTTTATTGTAGAACGAATCATGCAAGATTACGGTGGAGACCGCTTGGTCGACCTGCTTGAACGAAGAAAGCGCCTCTATTTCCGCCGGGGTGTCTATCTCACTTTCGGGTTCGCCGTTACCTACCAGCAGCATACGCGTCTCGAGATCTGTCGGATTCTGAGCCATTTTCCCGGCTAGTACTGGCGGCCGCACCCCGTTGCCATCGGGGAAGATCGCTACGAGCAATTGGCGAAAGGCGATGGCCGCACCAAAGTAGCTCCAGTGGGTGTCTGTCTTGCGATACAGATCGGTGCCGTTTGAACGTCCTTTTGCCTCCTGCAGTGCGCTTAAGTGATCAACAATCCGAGGTGCTTTGGCTCTGATCGTCGATCGCAGAAGGTCGGCACTCTGCTGTTTGCAGGCCCAGTATTTTTCAAAGTGGGGGTCGAGAAATTCTGGATATACTGTCGACTTATCAGGCGCTATCGTAAAATACATCTCAATGCCGGAAGCACCGGCGACGTCAATCATGGCATCCATACGTGAGACAGCCAATTCCACGTTATACCGTTCCTGACATTTCCCCTCGAACCAGTCGCCTTTCCAGTATATCCAGCCGTCTCTTCCAGTAGCGATGTTGTTGTGGTCGTATTGGCGAACGACTTTGAGTAATACGGCATTTCGAATGGAAATGGCGGACCGCTTTAACCAGGAACGCTCCAGAAGGGCGGAAGCCAGCTGATCGAAAGCGCCGCTTGAACTTGCCCGCAGAGATTCCGGCGCAGGAAAAGCGGTAAAGTCCTTCTGACCATAAGGTTCAACGGCGCCGCGAACAGCCAGCACCAACAGCGGCGACGCGATGATGACCACGAAGGCCGCGGTGACTATTGCGCTGCATATTTTTCTGGCTGTTTTCATCAGAATTGGAAATACAGGAACGGAGTGTAGCCACCGCTCAGCGCCAACACCTGACATACCATCAGGGCAACAACCGTGTAGCAGGCGCCAGTGACATACAGCCTATCGCCTCTGGTCTCGCTTGTCAGCAACTGGCCGAACGAAAGCCGGCCGGGCAAAACGTAAATTGCTGCACCTACCACAAGGGCGATCAAGCTGGTCGTGGCTATTGGCGCAGCCGCATCGAGGCTGAATGCACCAGCGGCGCCGGGCGAAGCCATCGCCTTCCACAAAGACATTGCCTGTTCAAGCGACGTCGAGCGGAACAGCGGCCAGCTCAGCGTCACGACCGGCAGGAAATAGGCATATCGCAGCCACCCCTTCTCCAGCACTTTCGGCCAGGTGCCGGTGGCCACGCGCTCGACCAGGATGAAAAGCCCGTGGAACATACCCCAGCAGAAAAACGTCCAGGAGGCGCCATGCCAGAGGCCGGTTACCGCGAAGACGATCAACAGGTTTCGATAGGTCGCGATCCTGCCATGCCGGCTTCCCCCCAGCGGGATGTAGAGATAGTCGCGAAACCAGCTTGAAAGCGAGATGTGCCAGCGTCGCCAGAATTCGGTGATCGAACGGCTGGCGTAGGGTCTCTCAAAATTTTCCGCAAAGCGGATGCCGAACATGCGGGCAAGCCCGATGGCCATGTCGGAATAGCCGGAGAAGTCGAAATACAACTGGATGCCGTAGGTCGCGGCCGCCAGCCATGCCGTGGCAAAACCTATGGTGTCGTGGGGTGCGGCGAAAATGGCATCGGGGATCGGCGCAATACCATCGGCTATGATCACCTTTTTCATGAGGCCGTGAGCGAAGCGGGTGGCCCCAGTGGAGAAGTTCTCGAGAGATATTCTCGGCGCTCGAAAATCATCCACGACGTCGCGGAACCGCACGATCGGGCCGGCAATCAGGTGCGGAAAAAATGTGAAGTACGTACTGAAGAGCACGACACTGCGCTCTGCCGGAATGTCGCGGCGGTAGACGTCGATCAGGTAAGACAATGCCTGAAAGGTAAAGAAGGATATGCCGATGGGGAGGACTATGCCGGCGAATGTCGCCGACAGATTGCTGCCGGAGGCGAGGTCAACGTTCACCGCTATGAAATCGAGATATTTGAAGAACACGAGAATGCCGACCAGCAGGACGATTGCCGCCCCGACAACTACATTTCTCAATCGCGCGCTTTTGCAAAGGTCGATAGCGAGCGCGCCGAAATAGGCGATGACTACATCCGCGATGAGTATGATTACATACGACCCTGACGACCAATAGTAGAATGCCAAGCTCAGAACGAGCAGGCTTGGCCGAAAGGCAGAGGGCTTGGCAAAAAGAGCTATGGCAAGTGCGATAGGCAGGAAGAAGAAAAGAAAATTACTTGCCGAAAATACCATCCTGCCTCCAACCACGCCCACGCTCGGTGACCACCTCAGCTCTAAGAGCCAAGTTTGCCACCCAAGACCTCACCATCTATATCGAATATAGCGCGCAAGGATCGGCCAAAATACAAAAACATGTCCCAACGGCGAAAATATCGACAAAATGTATGAGCATTCGGCAATTCTCTCTGAATCGTCCCTGCTCAGATAGTAGACGCCTCGCCTGATCTGTAAATGCTTATCTCTATGCACAGGTTGTTGATAACGCGCCCAAGCCGCTAGAGCGTTTCATCGTTTAGGGAAACGGCGAGACACTCTATCTCTTGTTCTGACGCAATTCCGAAGGAAAGCGCTAAGCGCTTTCCTGGGAACACACACTTTTCTTGGAATTGCTCTAAGGCGCTACGCCGAGCTGTCGGCGCACCGGTCCCAGCCCTCAATGCAACGTCGGGTCGCCGGCGAGCAGGGCGCGCGGCCCGGTCGTTTCGAAACTGACCTGGTCGCGGCCGTTGGACTTGGCCTTGTAGAGGTGCCGGTCGGCCGTCAGGAACATGTCGGCATAGGTGGTGGGTCCGCTGAAGGCGACGCCACCGATGCTCACCGAGAGCGGACAGGGCCGTCCATCCGGGGCAAACTCGACCTCGCGGATGCGCCGCCGGATCCCCTCGGCAACCAGCCAGGACTGCGACGGGTCGGCGCCAGGCAGGAAGATGGCGAACTCCTCGCCGCCGATGCGCCCGACGATGTCGGCGCCGCGCAGCTGGGCCTTGATCGTCTGCGCAATCAGCTTGAGCGCCTGATCGCCGCAATCGTGGCCCAATCGATCGTTGATGGTCTTGAAATGATCGGCGTCGACGATCAGCAGGGCGCCGGCATCGACGACGGCCTGGCTGCGCGCCTGTTCGAGATAGGCCTCGACCAGCATCGAAAACGCGCCGCGGTTGAACACCGCGGTCAGGCTGTCGGTCGCCGCGACGATGCTCAGATTCTTCTGGGCGATCGCCAGCTGGCGCATCTTGTACATCAGGAAAGAGAAGAACGATCCACCCAGCACGAGCGGCAGCAACAGGTCGGTGAGCTGCGCCCAGCGCAACGCTTCGGGCGACAGCGACGGAAAATTGTAGGAATCGACAAGGAAGGCCGCCGCGATACAGATCGCCGTGCCGACAACCGTGACTGCTATGACCCTGCCCAAGCTCGTGGGCGAAAGATCGACCCGCATGCCATTTCTCCCACTGTGTTCGCCATTTTGCAGCGGGAACACAAATGAAACCCTAAAATCTTACCTGCAATTCGAATGTGGTTAACCAGAACAATTCCAGGAAAGTGTGAGCAGCTTTCCCGGGAGAAGCGCGTGGGCGCTTTCCCTGAGAATTACCAAGACAAAGGGATAGCGCGTTTCACCGTTTCCGTTAAACGATAAAAAACTCCGGCAATCGAAAGGCGCGATCGGTTGCCTTGTGAGTGGCGACAAAAAGCCCGCCACTTGCGCGGCGGGCTTTCCGACTGGCCGGAGGCTTCTCGTCAGCGCATGTCCCTCGGGAAGTCTGGGCCATGCGGTAGGAGAGTGCCGTAAAGCCTCACGGCTGGCTCGACACTCCCGGCGAAACCTGTCTCAGCGACGCGAGATCATAAGGCATAGCTGCCGCAGATCGCTGTCGTAGGTGCCCTCGCTGGCGAGCACATCGACGCAGCGCTTCTTCATACGTGTCAGCTGGCTGTTCGACATGCTAGCGACGATACCGGGTGTCCCAGGGGTGCCTGGTGTTCCAGGAGTTCCTGGAGTGCCGGGGGTACCGGGCGTGCCCGGCGTTCCGCCAATGCCGACGCCGACACCGACGTTGATGCCGCTGCCGACGTTGACGCCGACACCGGCATTGATACCTCCGCTGCCGCCGACCGTGGCCCCAACACCGGCATTGATGCCACCGGCTCCGCCGACCGTCGCGCCAGCGCCAGCCTTAATGCCGCTGCTACCGCCGACTGAGGCGCCGAGGCCTGCTGTAACGCCGCTATTGCCGCCGACCGTTGCGCCAGCACCCGCCTTGATACCGCCGCTGCCGCCAACCGAGGCGCCGGCACCGGCCTTGACCCCGCCGCTGCCGCCGATCGAAGCGCCAACACCGGCATTGATGCCGCCAGCACCGCCGATAGATGCGCCGACACCGACGCCAATTCCGCCGCCTGCATTCGCGGGAGCGGCAAAAATGACGATAATTGCACCCGCCGCCAGTGTTCTAGCGATTTTTTGAGTGATATTAACCATGACACTCTCCTTGTTGCCGTTCTGCTTTGTGCATTGCAACATGCCAGCAAACCAAAGCAGACATATGCTTATGCACTCACAGCTACGCACGAGTCTTCCTTATAGTTTCTTTATTTTTTCCAAGAATAAGGATTGTAGTTCTCAAGGCGTGCACTGGTCTGCTAAAAAAAAATATGTTTTTGCTTCAATATTTAAACTTTGTTTAATTCTCTCGACAGAAATTCCACCGGAGTTGGAGCGGGTTGTGGCTGCGGCGGCCTGGAGCCGAAGGCCCACAAAAGGCGGGCCACTGACAGCCCAGCCATCTGGCCCAGTCACCGGGCAGCGTTGTGCCGACAGGGTCCTCAAACCCGGCTTGGATCCAGAGCTGGTGCCGGGCATCGACGGCCGCGCAAATGCACCGGTTAACGCTCCCGTGCGTTTAAACGGGAAGCGCGGTCAGGAGATCAGGCGTAGGCGCGGCCTTCGTCGGTGCGTTGGAAAAACGCCAGGTCGAGCTGCACCGAAGGCCGGCCGAGAATGGTCAGGATGGTATGCGCCTGGCCGCGGTGATGGGTCTGGTGGTTGAAGACGTGTCCCAGCGCCGGCGCCAGCCGCTGCGAGACGGTGCGCATGTCGGAAACGGTCATGTAGGAGAAGCGGCCGGACAAAGCCTTTTCGGTCAAACCGCCGACCCAGTCGACGATCCGCCTGTCCTCGGCCTCACGCGCCAGCTTTAGACCAGGCAATGCGCGGTGCAGGATGGCGTCGAGCTTTGCCGGCGCGTCGCCCTCGCCGGTGAAGCGTTTCATCCAGATGCGGTCGGTGGCCAGCAGATGGTTGAGCGTGCCCATCATCGAGCCGAAAAATGCGCCGACATCGCGGTTGAACTCTTCTTCGTCAAGTGCGGCGACGGCATCGTAGATGCGGCCATTGGCCCATTGATTGTAGGCCGCGAACATCATGAAATGCTGTTTCATCTTTTTCCCGCCGACGAGTTCCGCTTCAGCCGCAGGCGCCTAATTAGACCGCGAGGACGCAGCCGCCAATGACCATTCTGTTCTATGAACTCGTCGGACACGACGCGACCCGTCCGCTCAACCGGCATTGCTGGAAGGAGGCGGCGGCAGCAGCTTAGGGAATAGGCAGTAGGCAATAGGGTCTGAGCGCTGTACTGCCTACTGCCTACTGCCTGCTGCCTACTGCCTACTGCCTATTCCCCACACAAGTCTCCTGATCGCCATGCCACCACCCCCCGATTTCACCGATGATTTTCGCGCCGGGCTGGTCACGCTGCTGCGCTGGCGCCGGGATGTGCGGCGCTTCGAGCGGACGGCTTTGCCCGAGGATACGCTGGAGCGGCTGCTGGAGCTTGCCAGCGTCGCGCCGTCCGTCGGTCTCAGCCAGCCGTGGCGCTTCGTGGTGGTCGAGAGCGCCGAGCGGCGGGGCGCGGTGAGAGACTGTTTCGAGCGCTGCAATGCCGAGGCGCTGGCATGCTTTTCGGGCGAGCGCGCCGCTCTCTATGCCCGGCTGAAGCTCGCCGGTCTCAATGAAGCGCCCTGCCAGTTCGCGGTTTTCGCCGACCGCACGACGCAACAGGGCCACGGGCTCGGCCGCATGACCATGCCGGCGACCATCGACTATTCGGCCGTCATGGCGGTGCACACACTGTGGCTGGCGGCGCGGGCGGAAGGCATCGGCATGGGCTGGGTGTCGATCCTCGACGCCGCCGAGATGGCCGCAATCCTGGACACCCCGCCTGAGTGGACGCTGATCGGCTATTTCTGCCTCGGCTATCCCAGCGAGGAGCATGAGATGCCGACGCTGGAGCGCGAGGGCTGGGAGCGCCGGCGGCCGCCCGTTGTTATCAGGCGGTAGTGATACTGACAGTCACTTCGCGCCCTCTTTGCCGACCAGCTTGACGCAGATCGGGTCGCCCTTCGGCATCAGCGTGCATTGCCATTCGGGGCCGAAGCCGAAGTTCGTATCTGTGCGGAGTCCCGGAAAGAGCAGCATAACAAGGCCCACGGCAGCAAAAATGCCGATAATCAATAGGCTCCCTTTTATGTCGCCCGGCCTGAGGTGGTGGTAGGGCCAGCGCGTCCCGTCAAACATGGTCCGATGTCTTTCCATTCCGCTGGTTTCCCTTCGAAACCGTGCGTGCCTGCGCAATCGCCATTTTCCCGCAAAGCCTTGCCTTTGACCACAGCGTTGCGAACGGCCATGCGGGCGGTCGCGGTCGAATAACGCTGCCGGGGCGCCTCCCCTTGGCAATGGGCCGGGCGGCTTGTATAGAGCCCGCCACTCCACATTCCGATCTCAAGACTTTCCATCTCAAGACAAGGACGACCCCATGGCGCTCGAACGCACCTTTTCCATGATCAAGCCGGACGCGACCCGGCGCAATCTTACCGGCGCCATCACCAAGATGCTGGAAGAGGCCGGCCTGCGCGTCGTCGCCTCACGTCGCGTGTGGATGAGCCGCCGCGAGGCCGAAGGCTTTTACGCCGTCCACAAGGATCGTCCGTTCTTCGGCGAACTGGTGGAATTCATGTCGTCGGCGCCGACCATCGTGCAAGTTCTGGAAGGCGAAAACGCCATTGCCAGGAACCGCGAAGTTATGGGCGCGACCAACCCCGCCAACGCCGCCGAAGGCACCATCCGCAAGGTCCACGCGCTGTCGATCGGCGAGAATTCCGTGCACGGCTCCGACGCGCCGGAAACCGCCGCGCAGGAGATCAAGTACTGGTTCTCCGACACCGAGATCGTCGGCTGAGCCGACGCGAACCAATGTATGCAAGAGGCCGGCACTTCGCCGGCCTTTTTCTTTGGTCAGGTCCCGGCTTCGGCTTCATGCCGCTTTCAACGGATGAGCGGCGTGTCCCAGAGGTCGCCGAGCAGCGTTTTCAGCTCCGTGAAACGCTTCTCGCCCAGTTCCTCGGCCCATTCCCGTTCGACGTCGAGCAGGATGTCGGCCATCTTCTGGTATGCGGCGCGCCCGCGGTCGGTGAAGTGGACGACGGTCCCGCCGCTCTCATCGGGTGCCGCCGAGCGAGTGATATAACCCATCGCTTCCAGCGTCTTCAGCAGTTGATTCATGGCCTGCTTGCTCATCGCGGCGCGCTCGGCGAGCGCGCTCGGCCGAAGGCCATCCGGGCCGGGATATTGGATCACCGCCATATGCGGCGGGCTGAGGTCCTCGAAACCCGACGCCCTGAGATCCCTGATCAGCTTGCGGTGAATGGCCATGGCCGGAACGCGCAGCAGCGCACCGATCAGCGGTGGCTTCTTTGGCGGTGCTTCCGCGGATAATGGCATTGACACTCTGGTAAATTGAGTTTACTCATTTCGGTAAATTCAATTTACCACGTGGGAGGATGAAATGCTAGACAGAGCTAGCCAGATCAGCGTCAATCCGGCCGACGAGACAATCAGCCATGGCGGCCTTGCCGTGCGCTTCCTGCTTACCGGCGACCAGTCGAACGGCAGCATCGCCGCCTTCGAACTGACGGTCGCCGGCTCGCAGCGCCTGCCCGCCCCGGCGCACAGCCACGATCACTATGAAGAGACGATGTACGGGATCGAAGGCGTGCTGATGCTGACCGTCGACGGACACCGGCACGATATCGGGCCGGGCCAGGCGCTGTGCATTCCGCGCGGCGCGGTCCATCGCTTCGACAACGACATCGCCGCGACAGCCAAGGTGCTGTGCGTGGTGACACCGGCGGCGATCGGCCCGGAATATTTTCGCGAGGCCTTCGCCATCTTCAGCACTGGCGGCCCGCCAGACCGCACCAGGCTGATGGACCTGATGCGCCGGTTCGGCCTGACGCCGGCGCCCCCGCCGCCGCCGCAGTCTTGATCTTAACTCGCTGCGTTAAATCGCAAAATGTCACGGCCGTCCTTGTCGGCGATGATCAGCTTGCCGCCATCGACACGGTATGACGCCGCCTTGGCGAGCGCCTCGAACAGCGCCTTTTCCTCGGCCATCACCTCCGGCGCGCAGGCTTTGTAGGTCGAGCCGATGTCGCTGATGACGATGGTCTCGCCATCGACCTTGGCGGTGGCGAAATAGGCGTTGCACGGGCCGCTGCCGCCGGCCTTGCCGGCTTCGCTGACCCGGAACGTCGCCTGCGGCTCCGAAATCACGCCGATACCGTCGATATACTCGACCAGCCAGCTCTGGCCGAACAGCGAGGCCGAGGTCGGCTTGTCGCTCGGCGCCACCATTTTCAGCACAATGGCCTGCGGCGCGTCGCTGAGCGGATCGACCTGATAGCGCGAGTCCGTAACGAACAGCAGCTTGTCGTCGGCGGTGATGCGCGCCTGTAGCGCATAGGTCATGTTGGGCCGGATCACCGTTGGATCGAAGCTGATCTCGAACTTGATCGGCACCTGGCCGGCCGGCGCTACCTTGCGCTCGCCGACAATGGCGGCCGGCGCATCGGCCAGCGATACATCGGCAAGTTGAATCGACAGCACGGCGTTGGGCGGCAGCGCGATGCGCTCGCGATACATCACCTCGCCCTTCAGGGTTTTCTCGGCGGCGACGGAAGGCTCGGGAACGGCCAGAACGCCGATAACCAGCGGCACAAAACCGAAGACGAAGAATTCGGCGATCCTGTCCAGCATGCCCTTGCTCCCTTTTTGCCGATGCGATTTGGCCAAGGGAATGCGGTCAATACATGGCTGCGCCGAGATTTATTCGGGCCGCGCCTTCCAGCGCGCCGCAGCCTGGTCGTCGGCGTCCTTGGCCTCGACCCAGCCGCCATCGGTGCCGTCCACGCGGTGCTCCTTCTTCCAGAAGGGTGCACGCGATTTCAGGAAATCCATCAGGAAATTGGCCGCTTCGAACGCCGCCTGCCGGTGCGAGGACGCCGCCACCACCAGCACGATGTTTTCGCCCGGTGCGATCTTGCCGTGGCGATGGATGACGGTCAGCCCTTGCAGCGGCCAGCGCTGAAGTGCCTCGCGGGCGATGCGGGTGATTTCGGCCTCGGCCATGCCGGGATAGTGCTCGAGTTCCAGGGCCGACAGCTGGCCCTGCTCGTCGCGGCAAAGTCCTGAGAAGGACACCACGGCGCCGATGTCGGCGCGACCCTCGGTCAGTTTCGCGATCTCGGCGGCAACGTCGAAATCGTCGCGCTGGATGCGCACCGTCGGCGCGCCGGACATGGTGTCAGCCCCCGGTCATCGGCGGAAACAGCGCGATCTCGCGCGCGCCGGCTATCTTCTCGCGATGCTCGACATGTTCCTGGTTGATGGCGACGCGGATCACATCAGGATATTGCAGCGCGTGCTCATATTCCTCGCCACGCGATTTCAGCCAGCGCAGGAGGTCGGCCACCGTCTCGATACCGGCGGGCAGTTCGACATCCTCTTCCGGCTTGCCGATCCGTTCGCGCACCCAGGCGAAATAAATGAGCCGGGTGATCATCTCACTCGTCCATGATGTGCTTGAGGCCGGCGCGGAAATAGTCGTAGCCGGTGTAGAGCGTGACGAGGGCTGCGATCCACAGCAGCACCAGTCCGGTCTGCGTGGTCAGCGGGAAGATCTTGTCGCCGGCAGGCCCAGCCAGCAGGAAGGCGATGGCGACCATCTGGATGGCGGTCTTCCATTTGGCGAGCTGCGTCACCGGCACCGAGACTTTCAATGCCGCCAAATATTCGCGCAGCCCCGAAACCAGGATTTCGCGGCACAGGATGATGATTGCCGCCCACAACGACCAGCCTGCGATGCCGGCATGGCGGTCGGTGTCGGCGGCGAGCAGCAGCAGGCAGGTGGCGACCAGCAGTTTATCGGCGATCGGGTCCAGCATCTTGCCGATGTTTGACGTCTGCTGCCAGGCGCGCGCCAGATAGCCGTCGAGATAGTCGGTGATCGAAGCCAGCAGGAAGATGATCAACGCCGACCAGCGGGCGAAGTCGCTCGATTTCAGATGCCCCTCGAGAAAAAAGCACAGCACCACCAGCGGCACCGCGACGATGCGGGCATAGGTAAGCATGTTGGGCAGGTTGAACGCGCGCTTGGCCATATCTCAGGGACTCTCTCTGCCTGCGTACTCAAATCAGAACCGGATGTAGGGGGTCAACAGGCGAGATTCGATTGGCCAGACGAAAATAGCGCGCGATTGCCGGGATTCGAGTGGCCTGCGAGAAAAGAACGGCTGCTGCCATTTGATCGGGACAGCGGCGTCACCGGCGCTCAGCTCTCATGGAAATGATTGTAGACGAGCTTGGCGACCTGCTCTGAAATACCGTCGACCTTGACCAGATCCTCGACTGCCGCGCGGCTGACCGCCTTGGCAGTGCCGAAGGCCAGCAGCAGCGCGCGCTTGCGACCGGGACCGATGCCGGCGATCTCGTCGAGCGGGCTCTTGACCAATTCCTTCTTGCGCCGCGCGCGGTGCGAACCGATGGCGAAGCGATGCACCTCGTCGCGCAGCCGCTGGACGAAATAGAGCACGGGATCGCGGACGGGCAGCGAAAACGAGTCCCTGCCACTGACGAAGAAACGCTCGCGGCCGGCATCGCGGTCCTGGCCCTTGGCGATGCCGATGGCCGCCACGCGATCCTCGATGCCGAGGTCGGCGAGGATCTTGCGCACCGCGCTCATCTGGCCCTGGCCGCCATCGATCAGGATGACGTCGGGCCAGGCCGGGAAGCTGCCGGAGATGTCTTCTTCGATGTCGTCGCCTGCTCCACCGGCTGCCGCGTCGTCGGGAACGACATCGCCATGTTCCTTCAGCAGCCGCGAAAAGCGCCGTTCCATCACCTCGCGCATCATGCCGAAATCGTCACCGGGCGTGATCTCGGTCGAGCGGATGTTGAATTTGCGGTACTGGTTCTTCACAAACCCTTCCGGCCCCGCGACGACCATGGCGCCAACGGCGTTGGTGCCCATAATGTGCGAATTGTCGTAGACCTCGATGCGCACCGGCGGCTTCGGCAGGCCGAAGGTCTCGGCAAAGCCGGCGAGCAGCCGGCCTTGCGTGGAGGTTTCGGCCAGGCGGCGGCCGAGCGCCTCGCGGGCATTCTGCAGCGCGTTGTCGGTCAAATCCTTCTTCTCGCCGCGCTGCGGCACCGAGATCGACACTTTACGGCCGGCGCGGGTGGACAGCGCTTCGGCCAACAGTTCCTGATCCTGGACGCCTCGCGACAGAAGGATGTTCCGTGGCGTCGGCTTGTCGTCATAGAACTGCGCCAGGAACGAGCCCAGCACTTCCGCCCCCTCCAGTGCCGGATCGGCCTTGGGGAAATAGGCGCGGTTGCCCCAGTTCTGGCCGGTGCGGAAGAAAAACACCTGGATACAGACCTGGCCGCCCTCCTGATGGATGGCAAAGACATCGGCCTCGTCGACCGTGGCCGGGTTGATGCCCTGATGGCTCTGCACATGGGACAGTGCAGCCAACCGGTCGCGATAAATGGCGGCGCGCTCGAAATCGAGCTCCTGCGAGGCCTGCTGCATGGCGGCAGAGATTTCGGTCTTCACCTTCTGGCTGCGGCCCGACAGAAAATCCTTCGCCTCGCTGACCAGCTCGGCATAGTCGCTATGCGAGATCTCCCCGGTACATGGACCGGCACAGCGCTTGATCTGGTAGAGCAGGCACGGCCGGGTGCGGTTTTCGTAAAAGGAGTTGGTGCAGCTCCTGAGCAGGAAGGCGCGCTGCAGCGAATTGATGGTGCGCCCGACCGCGCCGGCCGACGCAAAAGGTCCGAAATAGTCGCCCTTGCGCGAGCGCGCACCGCGATGCTTGTAGATGCCGGGCGAGACGTGATCGCCGGTCAACAGGATGTAAGGGAACGACTTGTCGTCCCGCATCAGAACATTGAAACGCGGCCGCAAGCGCTTGATGAGATTGGCCTCGAGCAGCAGCGCTTCGATTTCGGTGCGGGTGACGACGAACTCCATCGTCGATGTCTCGCGCACCATGCGGCCGATGCGGGCGGTGTGGAACCGGCCTTGCGCGTAGTTGGTCACCCGCTTCTTCAGGCTGCGCGCCTTGCCGACATAAAGCACGTCGCCGGCAGCGTTCATCATGCGGTAGACGCCGGGCGCATTGGGCAGCCGCTTGACCAATGTCTGGATGACCTCGGCGCCGACCATGCCGTCGGCGTCGCCGGCATGCGGCGCCCAGTCTATCGCTGTGAAGGCGACATCGGGCCCGGTGGCCTCGGGCTCGACGATCTCCTCGACCGCTTCATCCTCAAGCTCGATGTCGGGCGGCATATCGTCGGCGGCGCCGGCGCGCGTTTTGTGTTTCTGGTCTGCGGGACTCATTCCACCATGCCTGTCACATCCGGCGTCTGCCATGCAAGATGCTGGCCGCCGTCGAGCGCGATCATCTGGCCGGTCACCGAGCGCGCCTCCCAGAGATAGCGGATGGTGGCGCCGAATTCGGCCAATTGCGGGCCGCGCTTCAGAATCAGGCCATCGACCTGCTTTTGGAAATCATCATCGTCCTGGCGCGCATTCTTCAGCGCCGGACCGGGACCGATGGCGTTGACGCGGATGCGCGGACCGAGCGCCTGTGCCAGCATTTCGGTCTGCGTCCACAGGGCCGACTTCGAGAGCGCATAGGAGAAATAGCGCGGCGTCGGCCGCCAGACGCGCTGGTCGATGATGTTGACGATCAGCCCCTCCTGCCCTTGCGGCAAGGCGCGGGCGAAGTTTTGCGCCAACAGCGCCGGCGTCTTCACATGGATGGCGAAGTGAAGGTCCCATGCCGCCCAGTCGAAGTCCTCGACGCTATCGTCGACGAACAGCGACGCATTGTTGACAAGAAGCGTGACCGGGCCGAGCGCTGCCGCGGCGCGGCCGACGAGATCGCCAACCGCATCCATGTCGGTCAGATCGGCGGCTACCACGCCGGCGCGGCCGCCTCCGTCCCTGATGCTCGCAGCCAGCGCGTCGGCCTCGGCGGTCGAGCGGTTGGCGTGGATGGCGACGGCAAAACCGTGCGCGGCCAGATCCTCGACGATCGCCTTGCCGATCCGCTTCGCCCCGCCCGTCACCAGCGCCGTTCCGGCGGCTTCGATCATCTGTCAATCCTCAATCTGCGCCTCAATTCGGCTAGCGGCACATTGTGACGCGTCCAGGGGTTAAATGCCGTTTCCACTGGGGCAGGAATGTGGCGAAACGGCTTTTTCGCCGCCGGCACCGCCCCGGATTCGGGTCGGCAGGACCGCAATATAGGACGCTGAACCCGTTGCACCAAGCCGAGTGCAGTGCAGCATCGCCTGCGTACTGACATTTCGCTGTTGCGAAGATGCAACGTCAAGCTTCGGCCTCATTCGTGCCGGGGAATGACCCATTTTCAGGTTCGCTGCCGCCGCATTTTGACACGACATTCGGAACCGTTGAGTGCCAGATCCGTTTCACCCCCCGGACGGGTTGATGGCGCTCAGGACAAACAAGCCTACGTGTCTTGTGGCTTAAGGAGTAACAACAATGCAAACCAATCTCAAATTCGCGCCGCTCGCGGTTGCGCTCGGGCTCTTCGCCCTCAGCGGTACCGCTTTTGCTGCCGATGTCGTCTCGGAAGAGCCCCCGGCGCCGGCCCCGATCGCCGAGCTCCCCGTCGCTTCCTGGGCCGGCCCGTATGCCGGTGTCAGCGCCGGCTACGGCTTCAGCGGTCATGCCAAAGTCCATGACGGCGGCCCGGACATCAAGACCAAGGGCTTTGTCGGCGGCGTTTTCGGCGGCTACCAGTGGCAGCAGGAAAACTTCGTGTACGGTGCTGAAGCCGATCTCGGCTACAATGGCGTCAAGGGTGACAGCGGCGGCGTCAATTCCAAGGGCGGCTTCGAAGGCTCGCTGCGCGCCCGTCTGGGTTACGCCGTGACCCCGGAAATCCTGCTCTACGGCACCGGCGGCGGCGCCCTGAAGAACCAGAAGGTCTCGGTCCCCGGCGACAGCGACAGCAACACCATGCTCGGCTGGACGGCCGGCGTCGGCACCGACATCAAGATCACCGACAATGTGTTCGGCCGTGTCGAGTACCGCTACACCGACTTCGGTTCCAAGAGCTTCGACAGTGTCGGCACCAAGGTCAAAGAGAGCGACAACCGCGTCACCTTCGGCGTCGGTATGAAGTTCTAACTGTCGTTCAAGCCACGACACAAGAAAGCCGGGCCTCGCGCCCGGCTTTTTTTGTTTCGCCCGTCAGGCCGGCACAGCCACCTTCAGCCCCGGAAACTTCTCATCGAAACGCGCTGCCCAGCGGGTCAGGCGGCCGCGGCCCTTTTCCCATTTGCCGGCGAAGCGCAGAGAGAGGTAGCCGAGGCATGCACGCAACGCCAGCTGGCCAAGCGTGATCTTCTTCGGCAGCTTCGGCGGATTGGCGTTGAGGAAATCGAGTGCGGCGGTGATCTTGGTCCACTGGCGATCGAGCCAGGGTTGATAGACCATCTCCTCCGGACGCGTGCGCCGCTCATAGACCATCGACAGCGCGCAGTCGCATATGCCGTCGGCCAGCGCCTCCAGCACTTCGGCCTCGAGGCGCTTGTCGGCATTGCGCGGCAACAACAGGCTCTTCGAAGCGCGGTTGAGATGCTGAGTGATCGCGCGGCTGTCATGGATCGAGCGGCCGTCGTCGAGCACCAGCACCGGAATCTTGCCGAGAGGATTGGCTGACATCAGTTCAGCAGGCTTGTCCTCGGTCTTGACCGGAACGAGCTCGACGGCAATGCCGGCATGGAGTGCTGCCATGCGCACCTTGGAACTGTAGGGGGATGAGGACGCGTAGAGCAGCTTCGGCATGATCGGTTCCCTGTTTTCGGACGGCCAGTGCATGTCGCTCAAAAATGCGATTCCGGTCTTGAGAACGACGCGCGTAAAGCAAAGGTCTAGAGCGTGTCGCCTGAACCCCATCGAATGCGACCGCCTTAGTGTTGGCCGATCTTCCCTGAGGGAGCAACTGCCAGAAGGGCAAAACCAGGCGGCCAATCCGCCGACAATGAAATCGCCATGCATGTCTCACAGAAGTGGCGTCAATTTCGAGAGAACGACATGCATCAAAACAAGACCTAAATCACAACAAAAAAGCTCCCGGGAATCTGCCAGTCGGCAAAGTTCCCGGGAGCTTTGAGATGGACCGCTGTTACTTCTTCTTGGCGGCTGGCTTCTTGGCCGGTGCAGCCTTCTTCACAGCTGCCGTCGACTTGGCGGCGGCGGCCTTCATCGGAGCCTTGGCGGCGGGCTTTGCCGCTGCCTTGGCTGCCGGCTTCTTGGCGGCGGGCTTGGCTGCTGCCTTCGCAGCAGGCTTCGCCACAGCCTTGGCGGCCGGCTTCTTGGCGGCGGGTTTCGCTGCTGCCTTGGCGGCGGGTTTTGCTACTGCCTTAGCTGCCGGCTTTGCCGCTGCCTTGGCGGCCGGCTTTGCCGATGCCTTCGGTGCTGCCTTCTTTACTGCTGCAGGTTTCGCGGCAGCTTTCGATGCCGCTTTCTTTGCCGGCGCTTTCGCCGCCGGCGCCTTCGTCGTGGTCTTTGCCATGCGATGCCCCTTGCGTTTGTGCCGATGGCCGTGAGTGACCCGGCGAGCTAATGCATATCTGACTCGTGCCTATCTAGCCAGCGAAGCATTACATAGAATTTCGCAGATTAAGTTTCGGTTACGCTGAGAGCATGATCGCAATGATCGGCACAGAAATCGGCAAAGAATCTTCCCGCTTCGCAGCGAACTGTTGCGGGAGAAATCTCTGATATCGAGACTCACACGATCTTCTCGTCAAGCTCACATTCTCTTTGCAACGCCGTCGATCTCACGCGGTCATCGGCGGCCTATCGGATGGCAACAATCATCGCACCGCAGAGGCTGATCTTGCTTCATCCCCACGGTTGCAGGAACAGCAATAAACTAAACACGAGCTTTTTGCTCGTATATCGAAAATGGTTGGATGAAAGCCAGGAAAGACAGCACTTGAAGGACAGCCTGTTGTGTGTCGGACGTCTCCCAGACGAGAAGGGGGATCGCCAGCTTCGGCGCAAGAGATGCCGAACGGAAATGGGAAACGAAAGATAGGGGTATCCTCCTCCCGGGAAGCCGCGATCCCTTGGAAGCCAACGGGTGCGGGCCCCTAAGCGCCAACCCGTTCGCGCACCTGCAGCCGGCGCGAAGGCTCGGCGTGGTGGAGGTGGACGGCAAACGTATCCCACGGCGGCGCAATGCCGATCTGCATCAGGATCCGCCCGATCTCGCCGCGGTGATAGCCGCCATGCGTGACGACATGTGTCAGCATTTCCTGGCTTGACATCATCGCCCTGTCGCCGTCGGTGAAGGTGAAAGCCACAGGCTCTGACATGAGCTTTGGCGAGACGGCTTCGATATAGTCGAGATACCAAAGATCCATCGCAGCGACATCAGCGCTCAATTCATCGAGTGCCGGTGTGTCCACGGTGTTGTCGGACGCATAGCCATGACGCGTGCCGGAAAGATGCGCGGCGAATATCTTCGATACGACGAGGTTGTGGTTGACGAGACGGGTCGCTGTGTGACGCTGATCGACATGCTCCTGCTGGTCGAGGCCCGCAAGCTTCTCCAGCAATTCACCATTCGCCCAGGCTTGATAAACGAAGAGGCTGCGGAGCAAATCCAGCGCGTCCATGGTCTGTATCCTTTGCAAGAAATATGAGTATGTTGTCTATATTCTTGGCTGCTGGAGCAGACATGTCTACTCGCATTGCAAAGCCGCGCTCACGCATGCGCAAGCAGCCGCGCCAGGCGCGTTCGAGAGCGACGGTCGAGGCGCTCATCGAAGCCGGTGCTCATGTTCTGAGCGCGCTCGGCTGGGCCGGCTTCACCACCAACAAGGTGGCCGATGCGGCCGGCGTCAGCATCGGCTCGCTCTATCAATATTTTCCCGACAAGCTGTCGCTGGTCGAAGCAATTCGCCGGCGACATTTCGATCAGGTGCTGTCGGTGATCGCCGAATCAGCAGAAGGCGACAAGCCGCTCAAGCGATTCGCGCAGGAGCTGGTGCGCGGCATGATCGATGCGCACAGCATCCATCCGACGCTGCATCAGGTGCTGCTCGACGAGGCGCCGGGCGATCGCGGCTCACGCGCCGCCCATGCCTCGTTCCAGTCGCGCTATCTGGATCACTACACGGCGGCGGTGGCGCAATATCGCAGGCGCAGAAAGGACAATGAGACCGTGGCCCGGGTGCTGTCCTCAGCGGTCGAGGGCGTCATCCACAATGCCGCGCGGCGAGACATGCTCGACGCCCCGGAACTGCAGAAGCAGTTGGTCGAGCTGATCTGCGCTTACGTATCTGGTGGGAAGGCGGTGTGAGGCAGCGGCAGCAGTTCGGAGATTGGCGAATCCGGAGCGACATCAGATCTCCCCCTTGCGGGGAGATGGCAGGTTCAACGGCGGTTCTTATCCGACCTTAGCGCAGGACGCGGCAGCGGCCGTTGTAGACCATCCAGCGGTCGAAGCCCGAGACGCAGAATTCGACATTGTCGCCGATCGAGGCAAAACCCTGGCCTTCCTCGATCAAGTACCAGATGGTGCGGGCGCGGCCATCGGAAAGGCTGACGGTGGCGCCGCAATAGCGGCGGCCGATCGGCCATTCTTCGCTGGCCGGGAGATAGCGATGCTGGTGGATGCGTTGAAAATCGGTGATCGAAATATCCGGCAGATGCGGCACGTGATGCACCTGGTAGGAGAAGCGGCTGGAGATCTTGCTTAGCACCCATGCCTCGCCGCAAACGCCGCTGTCCTCGTCGGAATAGACGGAAAGGTCGGCGGCCTGTGCTGGCTGGCCAAGGGGTGCGGCCAGCGGCGTGCAAAGCGAAATCAGGGCAGCAAGAGCGGATTTGGCAAAGCGAGTCATGGCAGCCTCTCAAAGGTCGACTGCGCCCACTTTGCGGATTCGGCGGCGCGCGGTCAAGCGGTCGCCCTGACGATGGTTTACCGCTCCGCAACCGGTTTTGCCGGTGCGAAGCTGCGAAACCACGTCCTGACCTTCGAAAAAGCTCGCCATGCCCATTAGGAAAAGCGGCCTGCCCATGGCCGGCGGGCCGCCGAAACCCGGTTCAGCCTTGCTTGGCGTCGCCCTGCGGTATGGCGGCCGGGTCCATCCACATCGCTTCCCAGACGTGGCCGTCAGGATCGGCCAGGCTGCGATTGTACATGAAGCCATAATCCTGCTGGGCGTTGATGTCGGCGGCGCCGCCATTTTTCGCCGCCGCCTCGTTCATCGCATCGACCGCCGCGCGGCTGTCGCAGGACACGGCAAGCATGACCTCGCTCGAGGTGGCCGGCGGGATGGGGCGATCGGTGAACTGACGCCATTTGGCGTGGGTGAGCAGCATGACGTTGATCGTTTCGCTCAGCACCATGCAGGCTGCGGTGTCGTCGGTGAAGTGCGGGTTGTTGTCGAAGCCGAGGGCTTTGTAGAATGCCATCGACGCAGCGAGATCGGCGACGGGCAGGTTGACGAAGATCATGCGGGGCATAGGGTCTCCTTGACAGTACACACTTGAAACCGGACCGGCGTTTCGCCGGACCATCCTCCGATGCCTTCTCTCAACGCACCGGTTTTGGTTTGCCGCGCACCCTCTCGGTCTGCGCCTTCTGCATCGCTTCGACCTCTTGATAAGCCGAGCAAAAACTGCATCTCGGCCGCCGAATATTCTCCAGCAATGCGGCGCCCGCCTCGAGGATCGGATGGTAGCAGCGCCGGACGAGTTCCTCGGTCTTCTTGCCCGCCGCGACCATGACCTTGCGCCTGTCATCGGGATCCGGCTGACGGCTGACGAAGCCGCGCTTTTCCAGCCGGTCGATCAACGTCGTGACCGCCGCCGGCGTGAGATTTGTCTCCCTCGCTACGAGGTTTGCCGGCCCCGCCGGCCGTGATTGATCGCACCGAGACAGCGGCGCTCGGCAGCGCTCAGCACATAGATTTCGGCGACGGTCCCATCGAACGTTTCGACGGCATCCTGCCAGCGCGATATCGCGAAGCCTATCGCGTTGACCAGTTCCTCTTCTGTCGATCTTGGCATTCGATTCGAAATCTAATAATTAGATATCTATCTATCTGATTCTGGGATTAGCGTCAACGCCGAGCCGATTAGATGTGCATCTCCATGGTTTCGGTTCGTTGAACACAGCTGAGCATTCGCGGATGGCGCCACCGTCAAAACCTCTAGCGACTTTGTGTCTTTGCCGCGGGCGTCGCCCGCTGCGAAGCGTCGCTACTCCCCGGCCAGCCATTCCAGCGACCAGTGCGCCGGCTTTTCGACCGCCAGCAATCTGTGCAGGACCGGCAGCACGATGCGCAGTTCGCGCTCCAGCGTGAAGGGCGGGTTGACCACCACCATGCCGCTGCCGTCGAGGCTTGGTTCACGCGATGCCGGCCGGATCTCGAACTCGATGTCGAGCAACTTTGGGACGCCGGATTGCTTGAGCGCCTTGCGGAAGGCGATGATCGCTTTGCGATCCTTGATCGGATACCACAGCGCGTAGATGCCACCCGGCCAGCGCCTGTGCGCTTTCTGCATGCCGTCGACCAGGCGGTCGAATTCGCCGGCTTCCTCGAACGGCGGATCGATCAGCACCAGGCCGCGCTTTTCCTTTGGCGGCAGATGCGCGCCAAGCGCCAGCCAGCCGTCGAGTTCGATCACCCTTGTCTGGAAATCGCCGGCAAACAGCGTCTTCAGCCTGGCGGCATCTGCGCCGTGCAGTTCGATCGCCGACAACCGGTCCTGCTTTCGCATGAGGTGCCTGGCGATCAATGGCGAGCCCGGATATTTCTTCACCCCGCCATCGGGATTGAGCGAACGCACCGCTTCAAGATAGGGGGCAAGCAGCGCAGCCGCCGATTTTTCGATCGGGGCGTGGATGAGGCGGCCGATGCCGCCTTGCCATTCGCCGGTCTTTTGCGCTTCCGCCGACGAAAGATCGTAGCGGCCAATGCCGGCATGAGTGTCGACGACACGGAACGCCTTGTCCTTCTGCTTCAGATAGTCGAGCAGAAGGCTGAGCACGACATGCTTGACGACGTCGGCGAAATTGCCGGCGTGATAGGCGTGACGGTAGTTCATGCTGCGCTCATGTCGAGGAGCCTCTGCCCCAACGCGGCGGTGGCGGCTTCGAGTTCGGGTTCTCCGGCCGGCGACCGCCGAAAGCCAGAGTAAGCAGGAAGCCGATCAGGCCGACGGCCATCAGCCCATAGCCAACCGGCCGTGCGCGTTGATCGATCTCACCGGCGCCGGAGCGCAGTATCAGATCCACTGCGCGTATCGGGATATCGTCGGCGTCGCCCGGGCCGGCGGTGAAGAGATAGGCGCCGGGACTGACGGTTTCGATCACGCCGGCCTCGTCGCGAAAGATCTTGTCGGGCAGTTGCGGGCTGACCTGCCGCGGATTGTCGGCGTGGTTGAATTGCAGCGTCGAGGCAAGCACCGTGCGCCCGGCTGTGGCGGCAGTCAGCGTCAGCACGGTGCGCTGCTGCGAGACAATGCGCTCGGCCTTTGCCGTCAGGTCGACCAGCACTCTGACCGGCGCGTCGCCAGCTTTCAGCGTCACCGTCACAGGCCTAAACCGGCCCTGGTCGTAGACGCGCCAGGCGCCGATCTCGTGGCCGGAGAAATTGCTCATGGCCCAGGGATAGACGAAGCCAATGGCGGCGCCGGCAAGCAGTATCAGGACAAACAGAAAGCGCATTGAGGAGATCCGGGTGTTCGACAGATTGCCAATAACGCCCTGAAGGCCAAAAAGCGATGGCTGACGCAGCGGAGCCACCTTTGTGGAGTCCGTTGGCGGCACGCAAGCCATGTGGCACTTATGGCGAATGAAGCCTTCCGCAGAAGCATCGACTCGTCTTTTCCAACCGATGCCGGTGGCTCATGCCCAATAGCACCGTGCTGATCACCGGTGCCCGCGCGCCGGTGGCGCTGCACCTGGCGCGGCTGCTGCATGGCGCCGGTCGCCGGGTGATCCTGGCCGACAGCCCGGCCCGGCCGATCGCCGCAGCGAGCACGGCCTGCGCCGCCTACCATCGCCTGCCGCCGCCGCGCTTTGCCGCCGACGCCTATGCCAAGGCGGTGGAAGCGCTTGTCCGCGCGGAAGGCATCGAACTCGTTATCCCGACCTGCGAGGAAGTCTTTTATCTCGGTCGTCTCTGGCAGCACCGCGCCATGCCGGCCCGCCTCTTCGCACCCGAGATGGCGATGCTCGCCCGCGTTCACGACAAGCATGCCTTCATCCGGCTGGCGCAGAGCCTTGGGCTCGACGTGCCGGAAACGATGCTGCTGCAAAGCGAGGCCGATCTCGACGGCGTTCGTGGCCAATCGCGCGAATTGGTGTTCAAACCTGTGTGGTCACGTTTTGCCCGTGACGTACTGCTGCGGCCATCGCCGGACGAACTCGACGCCGTCCGCCCCTCGCCCGCCGCTCCTTGGGTGGCGCAGCGCTACATCGCAGGTGAAGAGATCAGCGCCTATGCGGTGGCGGTCGAGGGTGAACTCAAAGCGCTGGCGCTCTACAGTTCGCTCTATCGCGCCGGCATGGGCGCCGGCATCTGTTTCGAGCCAGTCGGGGATGCGGCTGCCCGGCGCTTCGTCGAAACCTTCGTCGCCGGCGCCGGCTGGACCGGCCAGATCTCCTTCGACCTGATGCGCGAGAATAACGGCACGGTGCTGCCACTGGAGTGCAATCCGCGCGCCGTGAGCGGCCTGCACTTCTTTCGCGATCCGCGGCGCTTCGCCGACGCGGTCCTGGAGGATGGCGCCGAGGTGAAGCCCGACGTGACGGCGCCGCAGACGGTGAGGCTTGCGATGTGGATCTACGGGATGCCGGCGGCACTGCGCTCCGGTGGTCTCGGCAGCTTTCGCCAGGCGATGCACGATGCCGATGAGCTGCTCGACTGGCCGGGCGACCCCGCGCCGAAGCGGGCGCAGTGGCGCACGCTGGCCGAGATCGCCGGCACAGCACTGCGCCAGCGCATCAGCCTTCAGGCTGCGTCGACGCGCGATATCGAGTGGAATGGGCCGGAGCAGGACTAGTCGAGTTGAAGCGGAACTTCCCGTTTCAGCTGAGTGCGTAAGTCCTGCTAAGGTTGCCTAAACGGGATTAACTGGCTTTGCGGACAATTGCAGGCCAAGCGCCTTGGTTACGCCCAGCAATGTACTGAGGCGCGGATCGCCCTTTTCGCTCAGCGCCTTGTAGAGTGCCTCTCGGGTCACGCCGGCGTCCTTCGCTATGCTTGTCATGCCGCGGGCGCGCGCGACAATGCCGAGGGCGTGCGCAATATAAGTCGCGTCCCCGGTCTCGAACGCATCAGCGAGCAGTTCGGCTTGAGACTCAGCATCATCAAGATATTCGGCGGCGTCGAATGGTGTGGTTCTGAGGGTCATATCAAACTTCCTTTGCCATTTTCCTGGCTTTTCCGATGTCCCTGTCCTGCGAGCCTTTGTCACCGCCGCAGAGCAGGATAATGACCGTGTTGCCGCGCCGGACGAAGTGGTATCCCGGACCGTAATCTACGCGCAATTCTCCTATGCCATCGAAGAACTTGGCGTCTCCCAACAGCCCAGCCTGAACGCGGACAATCCGTTGGGTGATCTTCTTTACGGCGCGAATGTCCGTGAGCCCTCTGAGCCATTTTCGGAATTCGTCAGTGGATCGAACTTCGATCATCCGTGAACTATAATTTACAGCAGAACTGGAATCAAGTGCCGTGAACTTTAGATTACAACTCGATTTGGTGCACCCGCGGCTCTGCCGCCGCCGGTGGCATCTTGCCGTCGATGATCGCCGCTATGTCGCGGCGCAGGAAATCCAGCGGGCCGATCGCCGGCTGAACCTGCGGCGATATACGGGCGTTGTCGCTGGCCGATTTCAGCACACGGCGATCCTGCTGCAGGGCAAAGGCAAAGAGCGGCCGGAAAGCAAGCGCCTTGAGTTCGCCGAACAGGCCCTGTCGCGGGCCGATCAGCCAGCCGACGCCTTCGACGGTCCGTTCGTCCGCCTGACGCAAATGGAAAGTGGTCGCCAGCGCCAAGCCGCCCTTGCCCCAATATTCGAGTTCGACGATGCCGGGATGGCGGTAGCGGCCGATGGTCTTGGCGCGCTCGCCTTCCAGCAGCCGGCTGACCAGCCCCTGTTGGCGGTCCTCGCCGGTGTAGCAGCTTTCGACCCAGCCCTTGCCGCCGGTCACCTCGACGCGCACGAGATGGCGCTTTGCGGTCAGGCCGCGCAGGACACCCTTGTGGGTGAAGTGGGTGTGAGTGGCGTCGAGAATGTTCTCGGCGGCGTCGAGCACCGTCGATCGCGCCGAGCTTCGCACCCGCTTCACGACGACATCCTTGCCTTGCATGCAATGGAGATAGGGCTCGCCCTCAGGCGTGCCTGCCGAGACGAAGACGACGCCGTCGCGCTCGATCGCGCTGTAGCGGCGGATACGGTAATGCGGGACGTCGCCGACATGGCCGGGAATGGCGGTGCAGCGCCCTTCCCCATTGTAGCGCCAGCCATGATAGGGACATTCGATCTCGCCACCGACGACCTTGCCGGTCGAGAGTTCGACCAGGCGGTGAGCGCAGCGGTCGAAGAGGGCGGCAATGCCTTTCGCCGAGCGGAACAGCACCAGTGGCGCGCCGTCGAACAGGATGCGCTTCGGCTTGGCTTTGATGTCGGCAGACCGCATCACCGCCTGCCAATAGTCTTTGTCTTTCTGCTGCCGGGTGTCGCTCAAAGTTCAAATCTCCTGAGCAGGGGAATGCCGATCTTCGCGAGCACAAATTCCATGATCCGCACCGCCATGCGTTGGCGGCGCGGCAGATGGGCAGCATAGACGGCGTTGTATTCCACCGTCGCCACGGCGCCGCGCAAGCGTTTGAAGGCGGCGGCACCGGCGCTCATGTTGAAGAACAGGCTGTGCGCCATCGCATGATCCTGCGCCAGCGCCATCATCATGCGGTAAAGGCCTTCGCTCACCGGGAGGCCGGTGTCGTAGCCGACGATGGGCTGCGTCAGTGTCCTGCCGTTCTGAGACAAAGCGGCGACGGCGACCAGTTCACCGCCGGGACGACGCAGGCCTGCCAGTTGCAGGATGCCGCGACGGTGCGTCTCGCCGATATAGCGGGCCGTGTAGTGCGGGTTGAGCGGCGTGTATTTGTCGAGATAGAGCATCCGGTAGAGCGCTTCGGCGCGCGCATAGTCGGCCTCGGTGAAGTCGCCATTGCCGACCTGCTCGAAAGGCGTCGTGGGCAGCCGCTTGCGGTCGCGCTTCATGTCGTTGGTCATGGCCGAACCGTCGCCTGCGAAGATGTAGATCTGCCGCGCCGCCAGCATTCGAAAACCCTCCGCCTTCAGCGCTGCGATTGTCGAGGGATCGGCGATCTCGTTCAGGGAGCGGATGAAAACAGCGCGATCTGGAAAACGCGCGGTGAGATCGTCGCGCATCGCCGCGACCGCGTTGCGATCGAGCAGCGGCACCGGATTGGTCGAATAGAGCCAGTTGTTGACCTGAACCTGATGGTCAAGGCCGCTCATCCTGACCAGCGGCGCGCACAGGCCGATCAGCATCCGCATCGTTTTTTGCAGCAAGGGCGAGGAGACGAAATTGCGGGTCTCGTCGATGGCATAGTCGATATAGGCGCTGGACGGGCAGCAGATATAGCAGTTCGGCGCTTCGCTTCTGTCGTTCAGCGTCAGCGGAAAGGAGCGGCCGGCGATCTCGAAGGTTTCGACAGCCACTGTCAGATTGCGCACGAGGTCGCGCACCGGCACCTCGTTGAAAAGCTGAACGAAGGCTTCGACCTCACGCGGGCTGTTTTCTACCCGGTTCGTCTGATCGAGTGGCAACATAGCGAGCCGGTTCATGATGCCGCTCCCAGGTGGCATTCGACCCGACGCAGTTTGCGGCCGGTCTCCAACGGCAGGTCCCTGCGAACAAGGCTGACCGAAGCTGTCGCCTGGCGCGCCGCCAGCAAATTGCGCACGGCCTGATGGGCAGCGGTGGCGGCTTCGTCGGCAAGCCCGGGGGCCAGGCTGAGTTCGATTGCATCTTCAGCGGTCTGGACCAGGCGGAAATCGTCGATGCGCCGGTCGGCCTTGAGCACCGCATTGCGTAGTATGTCGGGCGTGACGAGGAGCTGCCCGTGCGGCGAGGCGAGCCGGAAAGCGTCGTCCATGCGGCCGACGATCTCGTCCAGCGTGCGCAGCGGCGAGCCGCAGCGGCATGGCTTTTCCGACAGCCGCAGCAGATCGTTCATCCGGTAGCGCGCCATGATCTGGGTCCGGCGGCGAAAGGCGGTGATCAGCGGCATGACCAGGCCGTCGCCGGCCGGTTCGAACTCGAAGAACACCGAATCCTCGGCCAGATGCAGCCCGCCCTGGCGGCAGGTGACGGCGAACAGCCCTTCGGTCGCCATGTAGATCTGGTCGACCTGACCACCAAAGAATGCCTCGATGACCGGCCGGTCAACCGGGTCGAGCGTTTCGGCGGCGCTGAAGACACGCTGCGGCTTGAGCCGAAAGCCCTCGGCCGCGAAGTGCCGCAGTATCTTCGGTGGCGCGATGATCACCGTCGGCGCGAAATCTTCGAGAGCGCCGCGCCAGCTCTCCGGACCGCGCGTCAGATCGAAGAAGCGCAGGTCGATACGCCGCGATTTGCGCGCGCTATCGTAGAGCCCGGTGTTTTGCGGCAGGACCACCGCAACGCGCTGCCGGAGCCAGAGCAGATCGGGCACGGCCTTGGCCAGGATGGTGCCCAGCCAGCGGTATTTTTCCGCCTCGGAAATGACGAACAGGCCACGATTGCCCGACGTGCCGGTGCTGGAGCCGACAGTCAGCTCGCCAATGCGGCTATCGCCGGCCTGCGCCTTCCAGGCCTCGGCGGCCGAGACGCCATGAATGTTGAAGCGCTCGAAATTGCCCATCACCGTCGCCTTGTCGGTCACCGGCAGGTCGCCGAGAAGACGCGGCGCCTTGCCGTAGAACGGCGCGCGCGGCAGGTCGCGGTCGAGAAAGCGGCGCAAGGCTTGCGCCTGCCAGCGCTCGAAACTCTCGCGGCTTTTGCGCGAAACCCATTGCGTCAGCGCAAACGAGCGGATCGCTTCGGCCGGCCCGTTCACGCGCTCTCTCCGGCCACATCGTAGGCCGTCACCGCCGGATCATGACAAAGAACAACCTCGCCGCCGGTCGCCAGAAACCGACGCAACATTACGCTGGTCGGCTCGATCGCGGCGGCATCCTCGGCCAGCAGGGTTGCAGGCAGACCGGGAGTTCGGTTTTCCACCAATGCTCTGATCAGCCATTGCGCATCGACGGCGTAGAGCAGCGGCCGCTCCAGATTGGGGAACAAAAGGCCGAACTGGCCATCGGCATGGCCGGGCAGATCGACTGCGACGACGCTGCCGTCGCCGAACAGATCGGCGCCGCCTGGCACGCCGCCGCGAGGTTCGATCCGCCGCTTCGACGACAGCCCGTCGAGTCGGGCCTCGAAGTCAGACGGGAACAGTTCCTTGAAGACGCCATGGCGCAGATTCTGCAGGGAAGTCTTGGCCTTCGCCCGCGCCCAGGCGGTGTCATTGGCGATAAGCCGAGCGTTGGGAAACAGCGACAGGCCCGACATGTGGTCGGCATGGAAATGCGTGACAATGACGGTGCGGACGTCCTGCGGCGAGAGGCCGAAGCGCGCCAGTACCGCGAGCGGCTGCTCGGCTTCGTTGAGCTGGGGCCGGAGGATCGCAATGTAAAGACGCAGCGCCGTGCTGCGCTCGCTGCCTTGTGTCACATGCGGCGTGCAGCCGGTATCGATCAGTACGGGGCCGGCCTGTGGATGCATGATCAGGCCGTAGCGGACACGTAGCCTGACCTTCGCCCAGCTGCCGCCGCGCAGGATCAGGCGCTCGGCTGCGCTGACAGAGGCGCTGTTGGCGAAGACGATCTTCACGCTGCCCTCCTGCTTTCCATCGCCTTGCCGAATGTGCGATCGAGCCCTTCCTCGAACGACACTTTCGGCGCCCAGCCGAGGATGCGGCCTGCCTTGGAAAGATCGAGGCTCTGCGCATAGGCGAACAGGCCAAGACCGTAGCGCGTCACCGGCGGTTCCGGGCGGCCGGGCAATATATTCGCTACCGCCTCCGCTATCCCGGCCGTCAGCATGGCGGGCCAGAGCGGCATTCTGCGCCAGCGCGGCTGCACGCCGGCGCGGGCGCAGGCCGCCTCGGCAATGCGGCGGACCGGCACCACTTCGCCGCCGGAGATGTTGAATATCTGTCCCTCGGCAGCGCTCCCGGCGGACAGCGCGGCAAGCACCGCATCGACGACATCCTCTATATAAGTGAGATCGATGCGCGCCTTGCCGTCGCGAAACAGCGGCAGCGGGCGCTGCCGTGCCACCTGCAGCAGACGCGGCAGCAGCGTGCGATCGCCGGGACCGTAGAGGCCGCGCGGCCGCAGCACCACCGGGCTGATCTCAGGCGCCGCCAGCACGATCTCCTCGGCCTGCCGCTTGGTGCGGGCATAGTGATTGACCGGAGGGGGCAAGGCCGCATTCTCGGGAACTCCGAGCTGGTCGCGATAGGCGAAACAGACCGTCGGGCTGGAGATATGGACGAAGCGGCGCACGCCTTGCCCGCGCGCGAAATCGCTGAGGTTGCGGGTAGCTGTGACATTTGCCGTCTGGAAATCCGCCAACCTGCCGAAGGGCGCGGAAAGTGCCGCGCAGTGGATGATCGCATCGACGCCGTCGAGAGCGCGCGCGGCAGCTGCATCGAATGGTTGAGACAAATCGAGCCGAACGACCCGATGACCAGCGGCTTCGAGCGCCGCGCAGCGTTTGGCGTCCCTGCCAAGACCCAGCGCCGGTGTGCCCAGTGCAGCCAGCCGCGCCATGACATGCGCGCCGAGGAAGCCGCTGGCGCCGGTGACGAGGACGCGTCCCACGGTCATGCTTCCAGCGCCATGCCGCCGAACGACACGCCGGCCGAGGTGCCGAGGAACAGCACTTTGGCGCCGGGCACAATGCGTTGTTCGCGGCGCGCGACGTCGAGCGCAAAGGGGATGGAAGCGGCGATCTGATTGCCGTAGCGCGCCGCGATGTCGACCAGCTTTTCCCTGGCGAAGCCGGTCTGGCGCGCCATGTGGGCGAGCGCCAAAGGGCTCGCCTGATGCGGCACGACGAGGTCGACATCGTCGTGCCGCCAGCCGGCGCGATCGAGCAACTCCGCTACAAAGCCGTTGAAATGGCGTGACGTGACGCGAAACAGTTCCTTACCCTCCATGTGGAACAGGCTGTGGCGGGCGAATTCCTCAGGCTCACGATGAAAGTCGAACCGGGTGCCACCGGAGCCGATGCTGCAGGCCTCATAGGCGGAAGGGTAGGTGCGCATCAGGTTGGCCGCGACTCGACCCTCGGCAGGGGCTGCCTGTTGCAGCACGGCGGCCGCCGCGCCATCGCCGAAGAGGGCCGCAATTTCCGGCTGGCCCTGCCACGGCAGCGCGCGCGAGGCGATTTCAGACGAGAACACCAGCGCCGTCCGGCATTGCCCGGCCTCGATCAGGCGCGACGCGGTCTCGAAGGCTGTGAGGAAGCCGGGGCAGGTGCTGTTGACGTCGAAAGCGGCCGCCGACCCATCGGCAAGGCCGAGGCGCTGCATGACCAGCGGCGCCGTCGACGGCAACGGCTGGTAAGGCACGCCGCAACCGCCGATGACCAGATCGACACTGCCTGCCTCAAGTTCGGCATCGGCAAGCGCCAGACGGGCTGCGGCACAAGCAAGGTCGACCTGCGATTCGGCCTCGCAGACATAGCGTTCGATGATGCCGGTCGCGGCCTCGAAATGTCCATCGCCAAACCCCAGCCGCGCATCGAGGGCGCGCGACGTCACGCATCGAGCCGGCACGGCCCGCCCCGTTCCGATGATCCTGATCCGCATTCTCAGCCCGCCGCTTGAGTTGCGCTTTTCGCAATCCTTAGATCGGATGGTTCGGCGATAACAGCGTCGTTTTCAAGACGCGCCGGCAAAGCGCTTACGCCTTGCGCTCCCAGCGCCGGTCCGGCGTCTGCTGCCAGTAGGTGACCGCGTGGCCAGCCTCCTTCAGCACCTTCCAATGCATCCGCGCACCTTCTACCTGGGCCGCGTCATGGCCGTCGAACAGGAACACGGCGCGTTCGTAGCCGGCGAGATCGGCGGGTGCGGCGCCATCGACGAGGAAGCGTATCTGCGCCTGGTTGGGGTTGGCGTCGCTTGTGGTGAGCAGGATTGGCTGTTCGGCCGGATGGGCTTCACGGTCGGTCGCGTGCGCGAGGAACGAATCGTCCCTGAATGTCCACAGATGCAGGTCGAGCGCATCGCGCCGCTCCTCGGTCCCGGTCTGCACCACGGCGCGCCAGCCGCGATCGACGCTGCGCTCGAGCAGGCCGGGAAGCGCATCCTCCAGCGTCGATTCGGTCAGGTGGTAGAACAGGACATCGGCCATTCCCTGCCTTATCCCTCGTAATTGTCGCGCACCAGCCGGTCGAGCAGCCTGACGCCGAAACCCGAGCCCCAGGACTGGTTGATCTCGCTCGGCGGCGAGCCCATCGCGGTGCCGGCGATGTCGAGATGCGCCCACGGCGTTTCCTTGACGAAGCGCTGCAGGAACTGCGCGGCGATGATGGCGCCGCCATAGCGGCCGCCGATGTTCTTCATGTCGGCGTTCTTGGAATCGATCAGCTTGTCGTATTCGGGCCCAAGCGGCATGCGCCACAGCCGCTCCTGACTCGCCTGGCCGGCCGCCGTCAACCTGTCCGAAAGTTCGTCATTGTTGGAGAACAGGCCGGCATAATGCTGGCCGAGCGCGACCATGATGGCGCCGGTCAGCGTCGCCAGATTGACCATGAATTTCGGCTGGAAGCGGTCGTTGCAGTACCACAGCGCATCGGCCAGCACGAGGCGTCCTTCGGCGTCGGTGTTGAGCACCTCGATGGTCTGCCCCGACATCGAGGTGACGATGTCGCCGGGGCGCTGGGCATGGCCGTCGACGGCATTTTCCACCAGCCCGACGATGCCAACGACATTGGCCTTGGCCTTTCGCGCGGCCAGCGCCTGGATGAGCCCGATGACGGCCGCGGCGCCGCCCATGTCGCCCTTCATGTCTTCCATGCCGGAGGCCGGTTTCATCGAATTGCCGCCGGTGTCGAAGGTGACGCCCTTGCCGACGAAGGCGACCGGTGCGTCCTTGGCCTTGCCGCCCTTCCATTGCATGACAGCCATCCGGGCGCCGCGTGGCGAGCCTTGCGCGACACCGAGGAGCGAGCCCATGCCGAGCTTCTTCATTTCCTTCTCGGTGAGGATCTCGACCTCGACGCCGAGCGCTTCCAGTTCCTTGGCGCGGGCGGCAAATTCGATCGGGCCGAGCGTATTGGCCGGTTCGTTGACAAGGTCGCGCGCCAGAAGCACGCCGTCGATGACCGCAACCTCGTCGGCGAAGGCCTTTTTCGCCGCGGCAGGATCGGCGGTGTGGATGGTCACCTTGACCGGTTTCTTCGGCTCGGCATCGTCCTTGTCTTTCCTGGTCTTGTATTTGTCGAAGGAGTAGCTGCGCAGAATGATGCCGGCGGCAAGGTTCGCCGCTTGCCTGCCGCCAATCTTTGCGCCCGGCACATCGAGGATGACGGCCACCTCCGCTGCCTTGCGCAGGGACGCGGCGATGGTGCCGCCAAGCTTCAGCCAGGCAAAGTCATCGAGGCCGGCGACCTTGCCGGCGCCGACCGCCACCAGTCGGTCGAGCGATGTTCCCTGCGGCGCCAGTACTTCGACGACACCGGCGAATTTGCCGGAAAACTCCGCCACCGGAAACGCCCGCGCCAGCGTTCCTGCCGGGTCGCAGGCCTTTGCCGGTTCGCCAAGACCACCATCGTCGGCCGCCAGCACGAAGATGCTGCCCTTTTTGGGTGCGGCAAATTTGGCGAAGGCGATCAATGGTCTCAAAGTCATCAGGTCCTGCTTTCGGGAAACGGCTCAGATTTTCAGGAAAAATGCATTCTCAGGGAAGATGCGCGACATTTGGTCGTTTTCCTTGATTTGGCAAGACTTTGCCGGAATCGGGGCTCATATGCGCAACGGAATCGATAACGATTCGTCGCGGCACGGCCCCGCTTTCCTGCCGCAACCTGTTGTTAACCATCGATGTTCTCCCTTTCTTATCCATTGCCGCCGACACTCCGGCCTGCGGGACGGGCGATGTGGGACGGAGAATCGGATCGAACCGCCTGAAAGAAATGGCCAAACGCACCCAGTTGTACAGCCGCAGCCGGACGACTACCTTGTCCGCGGGCATGATGCCGTTCGGCAAATCGAGAAAAGCCTTACATGAAGGTCGTTGAACGCTACATCATGCGTCGCGCACTGGCGGTGTTTCTCGCTGCGCTGATCTGGACGCTGGCCATTGTCTGGACGACGCAGGTGCTTGCCCGCATCGACCTGGTCACCGATAGTGGCCAATCGGCGCTGACTTTTTTCGAGGTCGCGGGCCTCATCATCCCCACCATCATCCCGATCGTGGTGCCATTCGCCCTGGTGGTGGCGGTGGCCCAGACGCTCAGCGTCATGAACTCCGATTCGGAATTGGCCGTCATCAACGCCGCCGGCGCCTCGCGCTGGACGATTGTGCGGCCGGTCCTGCTGATCGCGCTGGCGGCCAGCGTCTTTTCCTTCGCGGTCGACAATGGCGTCGAACCCTATGCCAGGCAGAAGAACCGCCAGCTGATCGCATCCTCGCGCGCCGATCTCTTGTCGCTGATCATCCAGGAAGGCACGTTCCGCAAGATCGACGACGGGCTGTTCCTGCAGATAGGCGAGCGGCTGCCGGACAACCGGCTCGGCGGCATCTTCGTGGCCGATTCGCGCGAGGAAGGCGCCAATCTGATCTATTATGCCAAGAGCGGCAGCGTCGTCGAAAAGGGTGACGAGAAGGTGCTGATGATGAATGACGGCGTCATTCATCGCAAGACGCTGACCGGCGACCTGTCGGTCATCCGCTTCACGTCCTACGCCTTCGACCTTTCCGCCTTCATGTCGGCGGCGAACGATATCATGCTCCTGCCCAAGGACCGAACGACGCAATACCTGCTCAACCCGGATCCGAACGACAAGATCTTCCAGCGCAGGCCCGGCGCCTACAAGGCCGAGCTCGACCAGCGCTTTTCCGAATGGTCCTATTCGCTGGTGTTCGCGCTGATCGCGCTGGCCGTGGCAGGCGATGCGCGCTCACACCGCGAGGCGCGCATCCACCCGCTGATCACAGCCATCGCCATTGCGCTGTTCGTGCGCTGGCTGGGCTTCTTTGCCGCCGGCAAGGCCGACAAGATCCCGCAATACGCCTATATGGTCTATGGCGTGCCGGTCATCGCCTCGGCGGTCGCCATCTGGTTCATCGTCACCTCGCGAAGCATGGAACTGCCCGGCAGCTGGGCCGACTGGATGACGAATTTCGCCGGCCGCGTCAGCCATGGCTGGACGGCGCTCAAGCTGCGCCTCAATCGGCGCTACACATCCGGCCAGGGAGCCTGACGATGGGCTGGACCCTGGGCCGCTACTTCTTCTTTCGCTACGTGTCGATCACGATCTGGTTCTTCATCGGCCTTCTGGCGCTGGTGTTCCTGATCGACTTCACCGAGCTGTCCGGCCGCATCACCGGCCTGCCGGGCTTCACCTACGGCACGGCGGTCGCGATCTCGGCGCTGAGGATGCCAATGATCATGCTGCAGACGGTGCCGTTCGTCGGCCTGTTCTCGGCGATGGCGACGCTGGTCTCGCTCAACCGCAAATACGAGCTGGTGATTGCGCGCTCGGCCGGAGTGTCGGCCTGGCAGTTTCTGTTGCCCTGCTGCATCGGTGCGCTGTTATTCGGCATATTGTCGGTCGGCGTGCTCAATCCGATCGCCGCGCATGGCTTCTCATGGTCGGAGCAGATGGAAAACCAGCTGCGATCCGGCAATTCGAACGTGGTGGCGGCCGATGCCACGCCGTGGATCCGCCAGAAAACCAACTCGGGCGACACCATCATCGGCGCCCGCGCCATCCTGAACCAGGGCCTGGAAATGGCCGACACCGTGTTCTTCGTCCTCGATCCGCAGGGCAATATCGTCGAGCGCAAGGACGCGGCGCGGGCCTTTCTGCGCGACGGCTACTGGGAATTGCAGGACGTCAAGGTGTTCAAGGACGGCAACATCCGTTCCGAAACGACCGACCAGTTGCCGACCAACCTCAAGCCGGAATTCGTGCAGGAACGGCTGGCGCGCCCCGAAACCATCCCGTTTTACGACCTTCCCGGCAAGATTGAGGTTGCCCGCTCCTTCGGCCTCAAGGCAAATGCCTTCGCCATGCAGTTCGATTCGCTGGTGGCGTTACCGTTCCTGCTTGTGGCCATGACGCTGATTGCGGCAACAGTTTCAATGCGATTTGCGAGGATGGGGCAGTCGGCAACGATGATTCTGGGTGGCGTCCTCGCCGGCTTTCTGCTTTATGTCGTTTCGGTATTGGTCAAGGCATTCGGCGTGGCGGGATTCGTGCCCACAGCCGTGGCTGCATGGGTTCCGGTTGTCGTGGCTATGTTCTTTGGGGTGACATTCCTGCTATACAAGGAAGACGGCTAGTGAGGGAGGCGGCTTTGCGCAGCCATAGGCAGGCCGGTTTGGCGCGCCTCTATTCGGCGAGCGCCTTGGCATGCCTGCTCGCCTGTGGCGTGCTGACGGCCCCTGCGCTGGCGCAGGACGTCACCGACGTGGCAACGAAGGTTCCCTCCGGCTCCCAGATGCTGCTGGCGGCCGACACGCTCGTCTATAACAACGACAACCAGACGGTCACCGCCATCGGCGGCGTCCAGATCGACTATGGCGGCAACAAGCTCGTCGCCCAGCGCGTCGTCTATGATCGAAACACCAAGCGGCTGGTTGCCAGCGGCAATGTCGAGATCGTCAACAGCGACGGCACCAAGATCAACTCGCAGCATATCGATATTACCGACGATTTCGCTGACGGTTTCGTCAATGCGCTGCGCGTCGAAACGCCCGAAAAAGCCTATTTCGCCGCCGAAAGCGCCGAGCGCATGGGCGGGGTGCTGACAACGTTCCACAACGGCGTCTATACGGCCTGCGAGCCTTGCGAAGACAAGCCGGACAAGGCGCCGACCTGGCGGATCAAAGCCAGGAAGATCATCTGGAACGGCGAAAAGAAAACGGTTCGCTTCGAGAACGCGAATTTCGAGTTCTTCGGTTTCCCGCTGGCTTATCTGCCGGCGTTCGAGATCGCCGACCCGACGGTCAAGCGCAAAAGCGGCTTCCTGATCCCCAGCATCGGCTACAACAATCGTCTCGGCGTCGGCGTCAAAGTCCCCTACTACTTCGCTTTGTCGCCGACCTACGACCTCACCGTTACCGGCAGCGGCTACACCAAGCAGGGTTTCCTCGGCGAGGCCGAGTGGCGCCAGCGCTTCAACAATGGCCAATACACGCTGAAGCTTGCCGGAATCAACCAGCAGGACCCTGGCGCTTTCCGTGATTTCGCGGCTTTCCCCGGCGGCTACAATGTCAATTCGGGGCCAGCAGGCGATCCGAACAAATTCCGCGGGATGATGGGCACCAAAGGCCAGTTCGCCATCAATCCGCGCTGGGACTTCGGCTGGGATATCCTGCTTCAGACCGACAAGAATTTTTCGCGTACCTACACGATCGAAGGCTACAACGACGCCGTGCATCAATCGTCGGTCTACCTGACCGGCCTAAACGACCGCAATTATTTCGATGTGCGCGCCATGCGCTTCCAGGTTCAGGAAAACACACCGGACGGCAACGTCGCATCGCGCAGCGACAAGCAGCCCTGGGTGTTGCCATCGCTCGACTATGCCTACATTCCCGACATGTCGGTGGCCGGCGGCCAGCTGTCGTTCAACGTCAATGCGCGCATCATCCGCCGTGACGATCTCGATCAGGCCTATTTTACCCCCTATGTGCCGGGCTCAGGCGTCCAGCGCGTGCGCGGCATCGAGGGCGAATCCGGTCGCCTCACCGCCGAGGCCGAGTGGAAGCGTACCTTCACCACGGACGGCGGATTGCAGCTGACGCCGCTTCTGGCTCTGCAGGGCGACGTCGACTATCTCAACGCTTCTTCGGCTTCGCTGACTGCGGTAAACCAGATGGCGACGAATGTCGGTGCCGCCGACGACATGCGGTCTTCCTTCGCCCGTTACATGGCGACTGCCGGACTTGAAATGCGCTGGCCGGTGCTGTTCTCGATGACCGGCTCCAGCCATATCGTCGAACCGATGGCGCAGGTCTTCATGCGCCCGAACGAGCAGTATGTCGGCGGGCTCGCCGTTCCCAACGAGGATGCACAGAGCTTCGTCTTCGATGCCACGACGCTGTTCGAGCGCGACAAGTTCTCCGGCTACGACCGCGTCGAAGGCGGCAGCCGCGCCAATGTCGGCTTCCGCTATTCCGGCGCCTACGACAATGGCTGGGGCACCAATGCCATCTTCGGCCAATCCTACCAGCTGGGCGGCCGCAACTCCTTCAATTCGCCGGATCTGGTCAATGTCGGCGCCAATGTCGATGGCGCCGCCAATTCGGGCCTGGAGACTTCGACCTCCGACTATGTCGGCCTTGTCGGCTTCAGCAGCCCGAGCGGCTTCTCCGGTTCGCTCAGCGGCCGCTTCGACGAGCAGACCTTCGAAGTTCGCCGTGCCGAGGTGAAGGCCGCCTATTCCGGGCTGCCGGTTTCGCTGAGCGCCAAATACGCCTTCATCCAGGCGCAGCCCCTCTATGGTTTCACCACCGACCGCCACGAAGTCACGCTCGGCGCCTCGACACACCTGGCCGAAAACTGGCGCGTCTTCGGCACCGGCACCTACGACCTGCAACAAAGCGTGCTGGTCAAGGACGGCGTCGGCTTTGCCTACAATGATTCCTGCTTCACCTACCTGATGACGTACTCGGAATCACGCGACATCAACACCAAGGAAGTGTCGCAGAATGTCGGCTTCAACCTGTCGTTCCGCACGCTCGGCGATTTCGGCTCGTCCCAAAGCTCGATCGACTCCATCCAGTAGAGCCGGCTGACGACATCGTTTTGCCGCATAAAGCGGGCACGGATTTCGCCAATATCGGGCTGGAATCGGCCAAAACCGGGCTAGAATTGGGATGCTTTCGATGAGGAAATACCTGTTTTCGGCAGGATTCGCGCTCCTGTTCGCGGCGACCTCGGTCTCTGTCACCACGATGGTACCGCCGGCCTTCGCCAGTGAAATCAAGTATGTCGTCAACAACATGCCGATCACCACCGGCGACATCGCGCACCGGGCTGCCTTCCTGAAACTGCAGCGCAAGAAGGGTGACGCGGGTCAGGAAATGATCGACCAGACGCTGCGTATGGCGGAGGCCAGGCGTCTCGGCATCCGCATCTCCGACGCCCAGGTAGAGGCTGCCTATCAGCGCTTTGCCTCGAGCAACAAGATGCAGCTCAAGCAGCTCGACGGTGTCATGGCGCAGTCCGGCGTGACCAAGGAGCATTTCAAGGAATTCATCCGCTCCCAGATGGCGTGGAACCAGGCGCTGAGCGCACGCTACAGCGGCGGCGGCGGGGAGGTGAGCGAACAGGATCTGGTCAAGCGTATGCTCGAAAAAGGCGGCGCCAAGCCAAGCGCCACCGAGTACATGCTGCAGCAGGTGATCTTCGTGGTGCCGAAGGCCGAGCGCAGTGCCACACTCGCCAAACGCAAGCGCGAGGCCGAAGCCATGCGCGCCCGCTTCAATGGCTGCAACACCACGCGTGAATTCGCCAAGGGCCTGATCGACGTCACCGTTCGCGACCTCCCCCGATTGCTGGCGCCACAACTGCCGCCGGACTGGGCCGAGCAGATCAAGGCCACCAAGCTGGGCGGCGCCACGGCCGTGCGCGAGACCGATCGCGGCATTGAATTCATCGGCATCTGCTCGTCGCGCGAGGTTTCCGACGACAAGGCGGCCCAGATGGTGTTCCAGAGCGAAGGCAGCGGCGACAAGAACGCCGACGAGCTCTCGGCCAAATATGTCGAAGAGCTGAAGGCGAAAGCCAAGATCGTTACGCGCTGAACCGGCCCAGCCGTGCGTGAGACAGAGCTTCCGCTGGCGCTGAGCGTCGGCGATCCATCCGGCGTCGGTCCGGAAATCGCCATTGCCGCGTGGCAGAGCGCCCGCGGTTCCGGTGCCGCGCCCTTCTATCTTCTGGCCGATCCGGCGCTGATTGCCGCGCGGGCGCGCCGGCTCGGCGCGGCGGTGGCAATCGCCGAGACGGTGCCGGCCCAAGCAGCTGGTGTCTTTCAACACGCCTTGCCCGTGGTGCCGCTGGCGGCCCACTTCACCGACGATCCCGGCCGGCCCGACCCGGCCAATGCCGCCGGCATCATCGAGGCCATCGATCGCGCCGTCGCCGACTGCCTTGCCGGTCACGCGGCCGCGGTCGTCACCTGTCCGATCGCGAAGAAGCCGCTTTACGATGCCGGCTTCGGCTTTCCCGGTCACACCGAATATCTGGCGCATCTGGCCTCGCTCCACACCGGCGGCACGGTGACGCCGGTGATGCTGCTCGCCGGCCCCGAATTGCGCACCGTTCCGGTCACCATCCACATCGCGCTGGCCGAGGTGCCGAAGACGCTGACGACGGAGCTGATCGTTGCCATCGCGCGCATCACCGCCGGCGATCTTGCACGCCGTTTCGGCATCGCCAGGCCGAGGCTCGCGCTTGCCGGCCTCAATCCGCATGCCGGCGAAAGCGGCGCCATGGGGACAGAGGACGAGCGCATCATTCGTCCTGCGGTCGACATGTTGCGGGCGCAAGGCATCGATGCCTTCGGGCCGCTGCCGGCCGATACGATGTTTCATGCGCGCGCCCGCGCCGGCTACGACGTGGCGGTCTGCATGTATCATGACCAGGCGTTGATCCCGGCCAAGGCGCTGGCCTTCGACGAGGCCGTCAACGTCACGCTTGGCCTGCCGTTCATCCGCACCTCGCCCGATCACGGCACAGCCTTCGACATCGCCGGCAAGGGCATCGCACGTCCCGACAGCCTGATCGCGGCGCTGAAGCTGGCCCGCCGGCTGGCCGATACCGGCGCAAAGCCCGCAGCTGCATGAGCCCAAAATCATGAGCCCAAAATCATGAGCATTGACGGGCTGCCGCCGCTGCGCGAGGTGATCGAGCGCCATGGACTGCAGGCAAAGAAGGCGCTTGGCCAGAATTTCCTGCTCGACCTCAATTTGACCGGCAAGATCGCGCGGGTCGCCGGCGACCTCAGCGACAGCACGGTGATCGAGGTCGGCCCCGGCCCCGGCGGGCTGACCAGGGCGCTGCTCGCTGCCGGTGCCGGCCGCGTCGTCGCCATCGAGCGCGACGAACGCTGCCTTGCGGCCTTGGCCGAGGTCTCCAACCACTATCCGGGCCGGCTCGAGGTGATCAGCGGCGATGCGCTGAAGACGGATTTTGCCGCTCTTGCCAAGACCGCGTCACAAGACGGCCCGGTGAGGATTGCCGCCAACCTGCCCTACAATATCGGCACCGAGCTGTTGATCCGTTGGCTGACCGTGGCGGACTGGCCACCCTTCTATCAATCGATGACGCTGATGTTCCAGCGCGAGGTGGCCGAGCGCATTGTCGCCGGTGCCGGCAGCGATGCTTATGGCCGGCTCGGCGTGCTGGCGGGCTGGCGGACCGAGGCGAGGATCGCCTTCGACGTGCCGCCGCAAGCGTTCACGCCGCCACCCAAGGTAACGTCCTCGGTGGTGCATCTGGTGCCGCGCGCCAGCCCTTTGTCAACCGACGTGAAAAAACTCGGTCGCGTCACCGAAGCCGCTTTCGGCCAGCGCCGGAAAATGCTGCGGCAGAGCGTGAAGAGCCTGGGTGGCGAGGCACTGCTGACGCGCGCCGGCATCGATCCGACCCGGCGTGCGGAGACGCTCAGCGTCGAGGAATTCGTGCGGCTGACAAACGCGGTTTGACCGGCGGCGCTGGCGCGGCCGTGGACCCAAATCGCATTCTGTGTGACAGCGACGACAAGCAGCATATAGCGGCATGCAGTTGCCGGTGAGTCGCCGAGTTGATATTGTCGTCATATGAAAAAGAGTACCTCAAGCCACCGGCCGACCCAAAATGGCCAGTTTGTCCTGACCAGCGGCAGGGGCGAAAAAATCAGCGCGGTTGAAGGCTTGAAGCTATCGCAACGTATGGGCTTCATTCTGAAGGAAAGCCGTGAGCGCGGCCTGAGCGGGGATGAGCGCAGGGCGCTTATCAAGGACCAAGTAACCCGCAAGAAGTAGGATCGGCAGGTGGTCTATGCCGCTGAACATGATCCGCTGTGCTACCCAGGCACGACCGTTCTCCGCAACAGGCTGAATATCAAAGATCAGGCCCAACTCGATGAATTCGAGTTGGCACTTTTCCTGACCAGGGCCGACGAACATATCCCCGCAGGCCGTCTGGATTTCGAGCACCACAAGGCTGTCCATCATCACCTGTTCCAGGACGTTTATGAATGGGCGGGAGAGGTTCGCGCCATCCGCATCGGCAAGGGGGGCAACTGGTTCTGCTATCCTGAGTATATCAACCAGGAAATGCATAGAATTTTCGGCGAACTCGCCGACGGTGATTATCTCTGCGAACTCGACCTCGACGCCTTCGCCGTTCGGGCCGCGCATGTTTTGGCCGAAATCAATGCCGTCCACCCGTTTCGCGAAGGCAACGGCCGCACGCAGCTTACCTTTCTGGCAATGCTGATGGAGAATGCGGGATTCCCATTCAATGCCGATATGCTCGGTCGCGAAAACGTCCTGAATGCGATGATTGAGAGCTTTGCCGGCGAGGAAACCCCATTGGCAGAACTCATAAAAGATATCGCCAGCCAGTAACAGATGCCCACAGCGTCCATATTGCCAGATCGTTTGCCAAAGACGCCTTCATGGGACAGCCGGCCATCGGGGAACGACAGCTGCCTATTCCGTCTTCTCGTCCAGCAACCCCGAGACGAAATCGAACAGCCCGGGCCGGCGGTCGCGCCGCAGCCTTTCCGCCGTCACGATGCCACGCACTTCGGCGAAGGCGCGGTCGAGATCGTCGTTGACGATGACAAAGTCATATTCCTTCCAGTGCTCGATCTCGTTGCGGGCGTTCTTCAGCCTGGTCTCGATCACGTGCTCCTGGTCCTCGGCGCGGCGCTTGAGGCGCGACTTCAATTCCTTCATCGACGGCGGCAGGATGAAGATCGAGACGATGTCGGCGCGCATCTTCTCCTTGAGCTGCTGGGCGCCTTGCCAGTCGATGTCGAAGAGCATGTCACGGCCCTGCGCCAGCGCCAGTTCGGCCGGCTCGCGCGGCGTCGCGTAGCAATTGCCGTGCACCTCGGCCCATTCGAGCAACGCGTCGGAATCGCGCAGCCGCTCGAACTCGCGCGTGGTGCGGAAGTGATAGTGGACGCCCTCGATCTCCGAGCCGCGGCGTGGCCTGGTGGTGACCGAGACCGATAATTCCAGGCTGCCGTCGCTTTCCAGCAGGTTGCGCGCGATCGTCGACTTGCCGGCGCCCGACGGCGACGACAGGACCAGCATCAGCCCGCGGCGGCGAATGCGGGATCCGAGATCCCTGGCAACCATCGGCTCCTTGCCACCCATTCGGGTTTACTCCAGATTCTGGACCTGTTCGCGAAACTGGTCGACCACCGCCTTCAGTTCCAGCCCGATGGCGGTGACAGTGGCGGCGTTCGACTTGGAACACAGCGTATTCGATTCGCGGTTGAATTCCTGCGCCAGAAAATCGAGCTTGCGGCCGATGGCGCCGCCATTTGCCAGCAGCGCTCTGCCCGACGCCACATGCGTCTTCAGCCGATCGATCTCTTCACGGATATCGGCCTTGGTGGCCAGGAACGCCGCTTCCATGTGCAGCCGGCCGGCATCGAGATTGGCCGACGCATCCATCAGCAGCCGCACCTGTTCGGCGATCCGCTCGCGGATCGCCGCCGGTTCGCGCGACGGGTCGGCCTCGGCTTGAAGCGTCAACGCCTCGATGGCGTCGATATGGCCGGAAAGCAGCGAACGCAGCGCTTCGCCCTCGCTCTGGCGTGCCTGCTCGAGGCCTGTAAGCGCCGTTTCCAGTGCGGACAGGATTGACGCGTCGAGTGCTGCCCGCACCTCCTCGGTTTCGCTGGTTTCAGGGATATCGAGCACGCCGCGCAGGGAAAGCAGACCGTCGGCAGTTGCCGGACCAACACCGAACTGGTCCTGCAGCCGCTTGGCCAAGCCCGCCAGATCCCTGAGGAAGGCTTCGTTGACCACCGGCTGCGCCTGCTGGCCGGCGGCGCGGCCGACGGTCAGCGTCGCCTGGAAATTGCCACGCGAAAAGCGCTTCTGCAGCGTCTGCCGCACAGTCGGTTCGAGCCGCTCGAAACCTTGCGGCAGCCGCAACCTGACCTCGACGCTCTTGCCGTTGACCGACTTGACCTCCCAGGCGATCGAGGCGCCGTCATGTTCGGCAACAGTGCGTGCAAATCCGGTCATGCTCTGCAAATTCATGATGCGGCTCGTGTCTCCCTGATGGTCCGATTCTAACAATTGCGCATGCGTTCGATATCACGGGCAGCGCGAATGTCAGAATCGCAATACCGGCAAGATCTTGATTTCCGCTGTCGTTTCGATCTCGCTGGGCTGAAATCGAGAAGCAGAGGCACCCGAGCAAGACCGAAAACGCTTCGAACCCCGCTACTCGTTCAAAGCAGCAGCGCGTCCGCCTCTGTCCGCATCGCTTAAGGTCGATCCGTCTGAAAGCGCCGGCCTGCTACTGGGCGGCACCCGTATCGCCGGCATCACCGCTGTCACCGGCGGCATCGCCACTTGCGTCACCGTTGTCGTCGCCATCCGCCGGCGCATCGGTCTGGCCCGGAGTCTTGGCGCCCTTGGCGGCGTCTTCAGCCTGCTTCTTCTGCAGTGCCCGGTAGCGGGCAACGTTCTCATTGTGCTCGGCAAGCGTGGTGGCAAAGACGTGGCCGCCGGTGCCGTCGGCGACGAAATAGAGATCATCGGTCTTCGACGGGTTGGCGACGGCTTCGAGCGCGGCGCGGCCGGGATTGGCGATCGGCGTCGGCGGCAGGCCGTTGATCAGATAGGTGTTGTAAGGCGTCTGTTTCTGGATGTCAGATTGATAAATCGGCCGGTCGGCGGGTTTGCCCTTGCCGCCGAACAGGCCGTAAATGATGGTCGGATCGGATTGCAGCCGCATGCCCTTGGCCAGACGGTTGAGGAAGACGGCGGCAACGCGCGAGCGCTCGTCGCCCCGGCCGGTTTCCTTTTCGACGATCGAGGCCAAGGTGACGAAGTCGTCGACATTGGCCAGAGGCAGGTCGGGCGCGCGCCGCTGCCAGACCTCGTCGACCAGCTTCTTCTGGTCGGCGAGCAGCTTGTCGACCATCTGTTGGCGCGTGGCGCCGCGGGTAAAGCGCAGCGTGTCGGTGGCGAGGCTGCCCTCAGCCGGCTTGGCGGCCGGCATGTCGCCGGTCAGCGCATCCTGCTCGGCGATGCGCTGCAGCGCCTGCTCGACCGTCAGGCCCTCGGGAATGGTCAGCGAATACATCACCGACTTGCCGCTCTTCAGAAGCTCCATGATGTCGCGCATGGAGGCGCGCGGCTTTATCTCGTATTCGCCTGCCTTCAGCGCTGAATCATTGCCATAGACCCGCACGGCGATGCGGAAGATGCGGGCATCGCTGATCAGCCCACGCCGTTCGAGCTGGTCGGCAATATCCTGGACGCCGGTGCTCGGCTTGACCAGGAAGGTGTCGCCGGCCACCGACGGGCCCGGTTCGTTGAATGCCTGCTTGCCGAAATAGAGCGAAACGCCGGCGGCGAGGATCATCAACATCACCGCGGAGATGACGAAGTTCATGAACACGACGACTTGGCTGCGCGAGGCGCGCGAGCGCTTTGGTGGTGGTGTGCCGGCTTCCGGGCGCAAAGCTTCGGCCGCGGTCTTCGGCACGATCGGGCCGGTCTGCTGGTTTTGTCCGAATTGTCCGCTGCCGCCCGGATTGGTGTTCATTAGCGCCCTACCATCTGATCTCTTAGAGCGACCATGCGCCCGATTGGACGCACAGCGTGCCCTAACATTTCAAGCCTACGCATCGTGCTTTTAAAAAAGCGCCTTCGGTTTCAGGCCGATGCGACGAATCCCCAGCGGCAGAGTAGGCTTGAATATGGCAAAATTGACGACAGACCGCTGGCGCGCCGGTCGATACCGCAATCAGCCTGTATAACGCTGGAATACCAGCGAAGCGTTGGTGCCGCCGAAGCCGAAGGAGTTGGACAGCGCCACGTCGACCTGGCGATGCCGTGGCGTGTTCGGAACAAGGTCGATCGCGGTTTCGCGTTCCGGGTTGTCAAGATTGATGGTGGCTGGCGCGATGTTGTCTCTGATAGCGAGGATCGAAAAGATCGCCTCGGCGGCACCCGCGGCACCCAGGAGATGGCCGATCGACGACTTGGTCGACGACATCGAGATTTTCGAGGCGGCGTTGCCGACCAGCCGCTCGACGGCGCCGAGTTCGATCGTGTCGGCCATGGTCGAGGTGCCGTGCGCGTTGATGTAGTCGACGTCGGCGGGCGTCAGCTTGGCCCGGTTCAGCGCCGCCGTCATGCAGCGGAAGGCGCCGTCGCCGTCTTCGGCCGGTGCAGTGATGTGATAGGCATCGCCGGTCAGGCCGTAGCCGGTGACCTCGGCATAGATCTTGGCGCCGCGCGCCTTGGCGTGTTCGAGTTCTTCCAGCACGACGACCCCGGCGCCCTCGCCCATCACGAAGCCGTCACGGTCGCGGTCATAGGGACGCGAGGCCTTCTCAGGCGTGTCGTTGCGGTCGGTGGACAGTGCCCGGCAAGCAGCGAAGCCGGCAAGCGATAGTCTGGTCACCGGCGATTCCGCGCCGCCGGCCAGCATCACGTCGGCATCGCCGAAGATGATCAGCCGGGCGGCATCGCCAATGGCGTGCGCGCCGGTCGAGCAGGCGGTGACGACGGCGTGGTTGGGGCCTTTCAGCCCATGCCGGATCGATACCTGGCCAGATACCAGGTTGATAATGTTGCCGGGAATGAAGAATGGACTGATACGGCGCGGTCCGCGCTCTTTCAGGATGATAGCGTTCTCGGCGATGCCCTCGAGGCCGCCAATGCCGGAGCCGATCATGACGCCGGTGGCGCAGCGCTCGGCTTCGGTGCTGGGCTCCCAGCCGGAATCCTTCAGCGCTTCGTCGGCGGCCGCAATCCCGTAAAGGATGAAGTCGCCGATCTTGCGCAGTTCCTTGGGCTCGAGCACGGCTTCGGGATTGAGCGTGCCGTTGGTGCCGTCACCGCGCGGAATGACGTGGGCGATCTTGCAGGCAAGATCTTCCACTTCGAACTCGGTGACGCGCTTGGCGGCGCTGCGGCCGGTCAGAAGTTCCTTCCAGCTGTGCTCGAAGCCCATGCCGAACGGCGAAACCAGGCCAAGGCCCGTGACGACGACACGCCTCATCGCAGGTCCTCCCCGGTGATGACTGCGGATAGTGTCAGGCCGAAGCCTTGTCGATGTACTTCACGGCATCGCCGACGGTCAGGATGGTCTCGGCCGCATCGTCCGGAATCTCGACGCCGAACTCTTCTTCGAAGGCCATGACGAGTTCGACCGTGTCGAGGCTGTCCGCGCCCAGATCATCGATGAAGCTCGCCTGCTCCGTCACCTTGTCGGCATCGACGCCAAGATGTTCGATGACGATCTTCTTGACGCGCTCTGCGGTGTCACTCATTTGGGGCATCCTCGTCTTTTGTTTGTCTGTCTTCGTTAGCGGGCAGAATGCCGCTAATCAAGCTGAAAGATGGTCCTGCCGGAAACGCAACGATGCCGGACCGGTTTTTGCCCGAACCGCCGGGTTGCGGGCCGCATTACACGAAAAATGGCTGAGGTCCAAGGCGAAATGGTCTCTTTTCACAAGCCGGCCATGTCTTCTTATCACCCGGCAATATCCTGTCAGATCATGGCCATGCCACCGTTGACATGGATGGTCTGGCCGGTGACGTAGGCTGCCTCGTTGGAGGCGAGATAGGCGACGGCCGACGCCACTTCAACACTCGTGCCCATGCGGCGCGTCGGGATCGCGGCCATTATCGCGTCTTTCTGCTTGTCGTTGAGCTTGTCGGTCATGGCCGATTCGATAAAGCCCGGGGCGACGCAGTTGACGGTGATGTTGCGGGTGGCGATCTCCTGCGCCAGCGACTTGGAAAAGCCGATCATGCCGGCCTTGGAGGCGCAATAATTGGTCTGACCAGGATTGCCGGTGACGCCGACCACCGAGGTGATGTTGATGATGCGGCCATGGCGGCGGCGCATCATCGGATGGGTCAGCTCGCGGGTCAGCCGGAACACGGCGGTGAGGTTCACCTCCAGCACGCTGTCCCAATCCGCGTCCGCCATGCGCACGAACAGGCCGTCCTTGGTGATGCCGGCATTGTTGACCAGTATGTCGACGCCTTCGAGTTCGGCTTCGGCCTTCTGGCCAAGCGCCTTGACCTCGTCACGGTCGGCAAGATTGGCCGGGAACAGCTTTACCCGGTCGCCGAGTTCGCCGGCCAGGGTCTCCAGTTTCTCGATGCGGGTGCCGTGCAAGCCGACAATGGCGCCTTGCGCATGCAGCACCCGGGCAATCGCCTCGCCAATGCCGCCCGATGCGCCGGTGACGAGCGCCTTGCGGCCGGTCAGTTCGAACATTTTCGTCTCCTGATCTTAAGAGAACACCCTTCCCACGGGAGGGGTTGAATCGCCAGTGGATTATGCAAGCGCGGCCAGCGCCGCCTCGACATCGGCCGGCGTGCCGACGGCCGATGTGGCGATGTCGCGGCTGATCCGCCGCGCCAGGCCGGAAAGCACCTTGCCGGCGCCGATCTCAAACAGCGTGGCGACGCCATTGGCGCCGAACCACTCCACCGTTTCGCGCCAGCGCACGCGGCCGGTGATCTGCTCGACCAGGCGGCGCGCGATCTCGTCGGGGTCGCTGGTCGGGACTACAGTGACGTTGGAGACGACGGGCACCACCGGTGCATTCTTGGTCACCCCGGCCAGCGCCTCGCGCATGACATCGGCCGCCGGCGCCATCAGCGCCGAATGGAAGGGGGCCGAGACCTGCAGCATCAGCGCCCGCTTCGCGCCCTTTTCGGTGCACAGTTTCGCGGCGAGTTCCACCGCCGCCCTGGCGCCGGAGATCACCAGCTGGCCGCCGCCATTGTCGTTGGCGATCTGGCAGACTTTGCCGGATCCCGTTGCGGCCTCGGTGCAAGCGGCTTCGACGTCGGGCTGTTCCAGTCCGATGATCGCCGCCATGGCGCCCTCGCCGGCCGGCACCGCCGCCTGCATGGCGTTGCCGCGGATGCGCAGCAGCCGGGCGGCATCGGCGACCGAAACGAAACCGGCCGCGGCAAGGGCGGAATATTCGCCGAGCGAATGACCGGAAACGTAGGCAACCTTGTCCTTCAGCGAAAAGCCGCGCGCTTCCAGCGAGCGGATTCCCGCCAGCGAGACCGCCATCAGCGCCGGCTGGGCATTGGCAGTCAGGGTCAGCGCCTCTTCCGGGCCTTCCCAGATCAGTTTCGACAGCTTTTCGCCCAACGCATCATCGACTTCCTCGAACACCCTGCGTGCCTCGGGGAAGGCGTCGGCGAGGTCCTTGCCCATGCCGACAGCCTGACTGCCCTGTCCCGGAAAGGTGAATGCGACGGCCATTTGGGCGCTCTCCAGCGGCTGATTTTTCCTGCCTGTGACGCAAGGCGGACCGTCAAGTCAAGCCCGGAGGCGGCATTTCCGCTCTCGCTTGAACCGGAGCTGACCTCGAGTCCCTGTTCCCAAAGGCTTTTTGCCGATCACACCTGATGAAAACCGCTCACGAATCGTTTGCTGGCTCTTCTTATTTTCGCCACAGGCGCTAGCTTTTGCATGACAGTTCTATGACAGAACGGTGGCGCGAGTGGAAATGCGCGTTGCTTGGGCCGGGGGAAGAGACGTGGCTAGGATCAGGAAGGGCGCGGCCGTACCCGCGCCACAGTTCTTGGAAGACGATCCGTCCACCGGCTACCTGCCGGGGCGCAGATGGCCGGTCATCCGCTACGGTCTGGTCACGCTGCTTGCCTCCGCCATCCTGGTGTTCGCCATCGAATGGATCGTGCGCGGCGACTTCTTCGGCACAGTCGACTTCTTCCTGCAGCCATTCAAGCCGGGCTGGACCACCATCATTGTCTTTGCATTGGTGCTGATGGGACTGGACGCCGTGCTTGGCCGCAGTCACCAGAGCCTGATGATCGTGGCGCCGCTGACGCTGGCGCTGGCCTTTGTCGGGCATCAGAAGTCGCATTATCTCGGCGATCCGCTCTACCCAACCGATTTTCTTTATTCGCGCCAGATCATGGCACTGATGCCGCTCCTGGTGCGCGAGCGGCCCTGGACGGCGCTCGCCATGGCGGTCGGCATCGTCGCCGGCCTGTCGCTGCTGATCTATGGCTGGCGGTTGTGGCGCCGCAAGGTTCCGATCCTCAGCCGCAAAGGGCGGCTGGCGCGGCTGACGCTGGCAGTGCCGCTGCTCGCCTTCTTCGTCTCGATCATGGACTACGCCACCTTCTCGTGGACCCGCGACCGGCTGCAGATCATCCCGATCATGTGGGACCAGAAGGAGAACTACGCCTCCAACGGGTTTGCGCTGGCCTTCGCGCTCAACGTGCCGATGGCGCATGTCTCGGCGCCGGCGGGCTATTCCGACAAGGCGATCGACGCGATCGACAGGCCTGATGTGACGGCCTCGGTACCGGATGAGAAACCCGACATCATCGTGGTGATGAGCGAATCTTTCTGGGATCCGACCAAGCTGCCCGGCGTCACAATCACGCCTGACCCGATCCCCAATGTGCGGGCGCTGCGTTCCGGCTATATGTTCTCGCCGGAATTCGGCGGCATGACCGCCAACATCGAATTCGAGGCGCTGACCGGCTTTTCCAATGCCTTCCTGCCGGCGGGCTCGATCCCCTATCAGCAATATGTGCGCACGCCGACGCCGTCGCTGGCGACCTTCCTGAAAAGCGAGGGATACCGGGCGCGCGCCATCCATCCGGGCACCAACTGGTTCTGGAACAGGGGCGCCGTCTATGCCGATTTCGGCTTCAACGATTTCCGCTCGGAAGAGACGCTGCCGCCACTGGAAAAGCGCGGGCCGCTGGCTTCCGATGCCTCGATGACCGACGAGATCATCGCAGAGGCCGACGCCAGCGAGCGGCCGGTGTTCTTCTTCGCCGTCAGCCTGCAGAACCACGGTCCCTACGAGCCGTACCGCTATTACAATCCGACCCACAAGGTCGCGGCACCGATCAGCACATGGGCGCGGGAATCGCTGCTCAGCTACGCCGAAGGCTCCGCCGATGCCGACCGTGGCCTCGAACGATTGATCGAATGGGCGAAGAAGCGCGAGCGGCCGACGGTCATCGCCTTCTTCGGCGACCATCTGCCGCCGCTCGGCCCCGTCTATGTCGAAACCGGTTACCTGAAGGACAATGTCGCGCCGCGCAAGGAACCGACGCCCGAGGCGGCACTGGAGCATCATCAGACGCCGCTGGTCATCTGGTCTAACCGCACCGGTCCGGCGCAGGATATGGGCGCCGTGAGCCCGGCCTTCCTGCCCTACCATATCCTTACCACGGCCGGGATCACGCACCCCTACTATACCGGCTTCTTAGGCGCGCTGCGCGAACGCTATCGCGTCGTGGATCGCAATCTGCTTTTGACACCGTCAGGTGAGGCCACGGCGGACTGGGCGCGGCAGAAGGACATCGATCCGGCGATCAACGATTTCCGCCTGCTGCAATACGATATGATGTTCGGCAAGCGTAAGGCGGCTCCGGACTTCTTCCCCGAAACGATCAACGGTCGTACCCCGCATACGAGTTGATGCCTGGTCTTTTCCAACCCTGCGACGCCAGGACGCTGTCCGGAGCATGCGTTACCCTTGCCTTCCAGCCAAATTGCTATATAGACGCCCGCAATCTGCCGGTCCTTGCTGGGGGCTGAACGGAGGGCCGGAGGTTTTATCCAAAACCTTCGTGTGAAGCCAGAAGCGCTTCCGCCTCCCGTGTCTCCGCTCTCGACCGTCTCGAAATGCTCCTTTCTTCCTCGCCCCCTCGGGACCAGCGGGTCAGAGAAGTTGCAGAGGCTTTTGCCGCGAGGATCCGGGAGAGAAACGAAGAAAGGCACTGAACCACTATGGCTCTATACGAACATGTGTTCCTTGCCCGGCAGGACCTCTCGCAGCAGCAGGTCGATGCGCTTGTCGAACAGTACAAGGGCGTCATCTCCGCAAATGGCGGGTCCGTCGGCCGGGTCGAGAACTGGGGACTGAAGTCCCTCACCTACCGGGTCAACAAGAACCGGAAGGCTTACTACACGCTTATGGACCTCAACTGCCCGCCGGCAGCGCTCAACGAGATGGAGCGCCAGATGGGCCTGTCCGAGGACGTGCTGCGTTTCCTGACCGTCAAGGTCGAGGCGCATGAGGAAGGCCCGTCGGCCATGATGCAGAAGCGCGAAGAGCGCTCGGAACGCGGCGGCTTCGGCGACCGCGACCGTGGTGATCGTGGTCCGCGCTCGTTCGGCGACCGTGATCGCGGCGACCGTGGCGATCGTCCGCCGCGCTCATTTGGCGACGCCGGTGGTGATCGTGGTCCGCGCCGTCCGCGCGAAGGCGTTGAAGGAGGTGCAGAATAATGGTCGACATCAATCAGATCCCGACCCGGCGCCCGTTCCATCGCCGCCGCAAGACCTGCCCGTTCTCCGGCGCCAACGCGCCCAAGATCGACTACAAGGACGTGCGTCTTCTGCAGCGCTACATTTCCGAGCGCGGCAAGATCGTGCCGTCGCGCATCACCGCCGTCAGCCAGAAGAAGCAGCGCGAACTCGCCAAGGCGATCAAGCGCGCCCGCTTCCTCGGCCTGCTGCCCTACGTGGTTCGCTAAGACTTTCGGGCGGGCGGTTCGCCGCCCGCTTCCTTCTCCCACGGCGACGGGCGCCGCAGGGGTAATTTGATGATGCATGTCGTTGTCCCAAAACCGGGACCACTCTTGGCGACGTGCATTGAAATCCCGAGTTGAGGTGAAAAGCCTCTAACTGCCGCGACAGGCAGGACAGCGACACCGGCGCCAAGGCGCTCAGAGCTTCCTGACCTGTTCCATTCAATTCGGCGCCGATCCCGCGGTCGGTGCCCAGACGAAGGAACAAGACCATGCAAGTGATTCTTCTCGAACGCGTTTCCCGCCTCGGCCAGATGGGCGATACCGTCAAGGTCAAGGACGGCTTTGCCCGCAACTTCCTCTTGCCGCAGGGCAAGGCGCTGCGCGCCAACGAAGCCAATAAGAAGAAGTTCGAAGGACAGCGCGCGCAGCTCGAAGCCCGCAACCTCGAGCGCAAGTCGGAAGCTAGCCAGGTTGCCGAAAAGCTCGACGGCAAGAGCTTCATCGCCGTGCGTTCCGCAGGCGAGACCGGCCAGCTCTACGGTTCGGTGTCGACCCGCGACATCGCCGACCTGCTGACCGCCGAAGGGTTCTCGGTCAACCGCAACCAGATCCAGCTCAACCAGCCGATCAAGACCATCGGCGTCACCAATGTGGCGATTGCGCTGCATCCGGAAGTCGAGGTCACCATCAGCCTCAACATCGCCCGCACGGCCGACGAAGCCGAGCGCCAGGCCAAGGGCGAGACGCTGACCACCGCCGAAGCCATCTATGGCGATGACATCAACGACAACGCACGGCCGGAGAACTTCTTCGACCCGAACACCGAGTTCGAAGGCGGCGAAGAAGACAACGCCTGATCTCGCACGGGGCCTGATCGCACAGGAAGCGAGCGGAGCAGCGCTCCAATCACTTTGTCGTCATCCAGCCTTTCTGGACCAATGCCCGGGCCTCTCGCCCGGGCATTTTTGTGCCAAATGGAACTTTCCGAACGCCTATATATTGTTGCAGAATTGGTCCGCCAGTCTGACCGTGAGGGGACATTTGGTAATGAATATTCTGTTGAGGCGCGTTCTCGACCGCCTGGTGCGTACGGGCAATCTGAAAGTCACCGGGCCGAAGGGCTCGACAGTGGTTTTCGGCGACGGCAGCGGCGAGCCGGTGCATATGCACATCAAGACCGCGCATGCCGAGCGCGCCATTACCTTCGATCCGATGCTGGCCGTGCCGGAAGCCTACATGGACGGCGAACTCGACATCATCGAGGGCGGCGTACTGGGTATGATGCGCATCGCCTTCCAGAACATGGGCAGCGGCGGTATCGACGCCACCTGGTCGAAGGCCATCGAGGGTCTGCGCCACGCCTTTCGCCGCCTGCAGCAGATCAACACCGCATCACGGGCGCGCCGCAACGTGCAGCGCCACTATGATTTGTCGGGTGACCTCTACCGGCTCTTCCTCGACGACGACATGCAGTATTCCTGCGCCTACTTCGAACAGCCGGACATGACGCTCGACGAGGCGCAGATGGCCAAGAAACGCCATATCGCCGCCAAGCTCAGGCTGAAGGCCGGCCAGACCGTGCTCGATATCGGCTCCGGCTGGGGTGGACTCGGCCTCTATCTCGCCAAGGCTTTCGATGTCGACGTGCAAGGCGTGACGCTGTCGACCGAGCAGCACGGCGTCGCCACCGACCGGGCGCATGCGCAAGGCTTGCAGGACCGCGTGCATTTCGACCTCAAGGACTACCGCGAGCTCAACGAACGCTTCGACCGCATCGTTTCGGTCGGCATGTTCGAGCATGTCGGCGTCAACCACTTCCGCACCTTCTTCGACAAGTCGGCGACGCTGTTGAAGCCCGACGGCGTCATGCTCTTGCACACGATCGGCCGCTCCGGCGTGCCGTGGGCGACCAGCGCCTTTATCCGCAAGTACATTTTTCCGGGCGGCTACATTCCCTCGCTGTCGGAGGTGATGCCGGCCATCGAGAAGTCGGGCCTTGTAGTCACCGACATCGAGATTCTGCGGCTGCACTATGCCGATACGCTGAAGCATTGGGGCCAGCGCTTTGCCGCCAACCGGGACAAGGCCAAGGCCATCTATGACGAGCGCTTCTGCAGGATGTGGGAGTTCTATCTGGCGGCTTCGGAAGCCGCCTTCCGCTGGCAGGATCTGGTGATCTTCCAGATCCAGATCGCCAAGAAGAACGACACGCTGCCGATGACGCGCGACTACATGGCCAAATGTGAAAAGGCGCTCGAAATGCGCGAAATGGGGCATCGTCAGGAGGCGGCGGCCGCCGAGCCTGCTGTCGCCAGGTCTGTGCCTGCCAGGTCCGTTGCTGTCAGGTCCGTTGCGGCCAAGCCAGCGCGCCGTCGCAAGGTGGCGGATCGCGAATAACGCCTCGATTGCGATTGCCGCTTGCCATTGACGGCTCTGACACTGAAAAAGGTCTCGTTCTCGCGAGACCTTTTTTAATGACCTGCCTGCCCACCATCGCCACCACCCTTGTCGAGTTCGCCGGCGCCTCGGTGCTCGCGGCACGCGGAGCCTGAGCGTGGAACTCCCCGCCTCGCTGCGACAAGGCGTCGAGCGCCTGCTCGAAACGATACCGCTGGCGGTGCTGCGCCAGGCGGCGAAGACGCTGTCTGACCGCTACCGCGCCGAATTGCGCGACGGCCGCCTGCACATGGCCGAAGAGATGGCGGTAAAAGCCTATCTGGCGACGCGGCTGCCGGCGACCTACGCGGCGGTACGGGCCGGTCTCGACGAACTCGCCTATGCGCGGCCCGATTTCCAGCCAACGAGCTTGCTCGATGTCGGCGCCGGTCCTGGCACGGTGCTTTGGGCCACTACAGACCTGTGGCCCGACCTCGAAGAGGCGGTTCTGGTTGAAGCAAGCGCCGCGGTGCGCAAGGTTGGCCAGTCGCTCGCCCTTGATACCATCGCCACGAGGATGGACTGGCGCGCTGGCGACGTGACCATCGACCTTGCCGATCTCAAGCCTGCCGACCTCGTCACCTGCGCCTATGTGCTGGACGAGATCGCGCCAGCATCGCTGCCGAAGCTTGTCGGCCGGCTCTGGCATTTGACCGGCGACACACTGCTGATCGTCGAGCCCGGCACACCGGCAGGCTGGCAGCGCATCCTGGCAGTGCGCAGGCAATTGCTGGAGGCCGGGGCGCATGTGCTGGCGCCTTGTCCGCATGAGGCGCCCTGCCCGCTTGAGCCGCCCGACTGGTGCCATTTTTCGCGCCGCGTCGCCCGCTCGCGCCTTCATCGCCTGGCCAAAGACGCGGACGTGCCGTGGGAGGACGAGAAATTCATCTACGTCGCGGCGTCGCGGCAACCCGCGCCTGTACATCCGCCCCGCGTGATTGCGCCGCCGAAATCGGGCTCCGGCAAGGTGCTGCTCAAACTGTGCCAGCCGGATGGCGGCGCCGGCGAGACACTTTTCACCAAGCGCGAGGGCGAGCTGTTCAAGGCAGCGCGGCGGCTGGACTGGGGCGATACACTGGACGGAAGAAGCGGATAATCACCGAGATTGTTCTTGCTCTGTTCCAACGACTCGGATAAAAGTCAGCGCCTTTCTGAGTCAACCGGAATCGGGGCGCGGAAACACTCTTCTGTGGACGGTTTGCCGCCCCTGTGAACAACGGGCATCGAGGTTGATTGGTCGTGCGGTGATGCAGAAAGGTCAGCACCGATTTATCTCGTTCTGATATCGAGAAGCCGGGATCAAAATCGGGGACATCATGGCAGAGGCAGCGCGAAAATTCGGCGTGGCGGAGCAGCAACCGCTTTATCGTGAAGCGCCGAACAACATCGAGGCCGAGCAGGCGCTGCTCGGCGCCATCCTCGTCAACAACGATGCCTTCTACCGCGTCTCCGACTTCCTCAAGGCCGGCCATTTCTACGAGCCGCTGCACCGGAAAATCTTCGAGGTCGCGGCCGAGCTCATCCGCATGGGCAAGGTGGCGACGCCGATCACGCTGAAAACCTTCCTGCCGGCCGACGAGAAGGTCGGCGACATGACGGTGGCGCAATATGTGGTTCGTCTGGCGGTCGAAGCCGTCACCGTCGTCAATGCCACCGATTATGGCCGCGCCATCTACGATCTGGCCACGCGCCGGGCGCTGATCACCGTCGGCGAGGACATGGTCAACATCGCCTATGACGCGCCGGTCGACATGGCGCCGTCCGAACAGATCGAGGATGCCGAGCGGCGGCTGTTCGAACTGGCCGAAACCGGCCGTTACGATGGCGGCTTCGAGAGCTTCACCGACGCGGTCAAGACCGCCGTCGACATGGCCAACGCCGCCTATATGCGCGACGGCCATTTGTCGGGCCTCGCCACCGGCATGCGCGATCTCGACCGCCGCATGGGTGGCCTGCAGGCGTCGGATCTGATCATCATTGCCGGCCGTCCGGGCATGGGCAAGACATCGCTAGCCACCAACATCGCCTTCAACATCGCCGAGATGTATGAGCCGGCGCAACAGGCCGACGGCTCGTTCAAGGCAGCCAATGGCGGCGTCGTCGGCTTCTTCTCACTGGAAATGTCGTCCGAGCAGCTCGCCACCCGCATCATTTCCGAACAGACGGAAATTTCGTCGTCAAAAATCCGCCGCGGCGAGATTTCAGAGATGGATTTCGAAAAGCTGGTCGCCTGCTCGCAGACCATGCAGAAGATCCCGCTGTTCATCGACCAGACCGGCGGTATCTCGATCGCGCAGCTGTCGGCGCGGGCGCGGCGGCTGAAGCGTCAGCGCGGCCTCGACCTCATCGTCATCGACTATATCCAGCTGATGCAGGGGTCGAGCGCGAAATCGTCGCAGAACCGGGTGCAGGAAATCACCGAGATCACCACCGGCCTCAAGGCGCTGGCCAAGGAACTCTCCGTTCCGATCATCGCGCTGTCGCAGCTGTCGCGTCAGGTCGAAAGCCGCGAAGACAAACGCCCGCAGCTGTCCGATCTTCGCGAATCCGGTTCGATCGAGCAGGACGCCGACGTGGTGATGTTCGTCTACCGCGAGGAATATTATCTGAAGAACCGCGAGCCGAAGCCCGGGACCGATGAATACATCAAATGGGAACACGAGATGAACGAGATGCGCGGCAAGGCCGAAGTCATCGTCGCCAAGCAGCGCCATGGCCCGACAGGTTCGGTGAGCCTCGCCTTCCATGGCGAGTTCACACGGTTTTCCGACCTCGCCGAAGAGCATCATATTGCGGAGAGGTTCGAGTAGTCTGTTGAGAAAGGCCTCATTCCTTCGCACCCCCCTCTGTCCTGCCGGACATCTCCCCCTCAAGGGGGGAGATTGGATGTCATGTCGGCTTTCGCCAATTATCAACGTGGCACGGTGGGCGCCGAGACCAAAGCTGCTGATCTCCCCCCTTGAGGGGGAGATGGCCGGCAGGCCAGAGGGGGGTGGTGCCCCACCAGCCTTTCTAGCAACGCTCGAAGCAGGCCGCGCCTGATGCCTAAATCGCGCGTCCAGTTCATCTGCCAGAATTGCGGGTCGGTGCATCAGCGCTGGGCCGGCAAATGCGATGCCTGCGGCGAGTGGAACACACTCGTCGAGGAAGGCACGTCCGGCGGCATCGGCTCGGGACCGGCCAACACGCGCAATGCGCGCAAGGGCCGCGCCGTGGTGCTGACCAGCCTGTCCGGTGACATCGAGGATGCGCCGCGGATCATCTCCGGCATTGGCGAACTCGACCGCGCCACCGGCGGCGGTTTCGTGCGCGGCTCGGCGCTGCTGGTCGGCGGCGATCCCGGCATCGGCAAGTCGACGCTGCTTACCCAGGCCGCAGCAGCATTGGCGTCAAAAGGCCACCGCATCGTCTATGTCTCGGGCGAAGAGGCTGTCGCGCAGATCCGGCTGCGGGCGCAGCGGCTTGGCGTCGCCGACACGCCGGTCGAACTTGCCGCCGAGACCAATGTCGAGGATATCCTGGCAACAATAGCCGACGGCAGAAGGCCGGACCTCGTCATCCTCGATTCCATCCAGACGCTGTGGACCGACATGGCCGACTCGGCGCCCGGCACCGTCACCCAGGTGCGCGCCTCGGCGCAAGCGATGATCCGCTACGCCAAATCCACCGGTGCTGCCATCGTGCTGGTCGGCCATGTCACCAAGGAAGGCCAGATCGCCGGTCCGCGCGTCGTCGAGCACATGGTCGACGCCGTTCTCTATTTCGAAGGCGAAGGCGGCCATCACTACCGCATCCTGCGCACGGTGAAGAACCGTTTTGGGCCGACCGACGAGATCGGCGTCTTCGAGATGTCGGACAAGGGCTTGCGCGAGGTCGCCAATCCGTCGGAGCTGTTCCTCGGCGAACGCCACGCAAAATCGCCGGGTGCCGCGGTATTTGCCGGCATGGAAGGCACACGTCCGGTGCTGGTCGAGATCCAGGCGCTGGTGGCGCCGTCCACATTGGGCACGCCGCGCCGTGCCGTCGTCGGCTGGGACGGCGCACGGCTGTCGATGATCCTTGCCGTGCTCGAAGCCCATTGCGGCGTGCGCTTCGGCACCCACGATGTCTACCTCAACGTCGCCGGCGGATACCGGATTTCCGAGCCGGCGGCCGATCTGGCGGTTGCCGCTGCACTGGTTTCGTCGCTCACCGGTCTTGCCCTTCCCGCCGATTGCGTCTATTTCGGCGAAATCAGCCTGTCGGGCGCAGTGAGGCCGGTTGCGCATGCGCAGCAGCGCCTTAAAGAGGCCGAAAAGCTGGGTTTTGGAAGTGCGGTTCTGCCCTTGGGCAGCGAGGAGGTTGTCGGGGGGATCGGGGCCGGCGCTTTCCAGCCGACCGAACTTGCCGATCTCGTCGCACGCATAGCCGGCTCACGGCGCAGCCGTGTCGACGTGGAAGATTGACGCGGCTCGCCCGAGCCGTGAAAAGACAATCTGAGTGGGGCGAATGACATGCCGATTACGCTGCTGGACGGAATTCTCGTCGGCTTCACCCTGGTCTCGGCGATGCTCGCCATGGTTCGCGGCCTGTCACGCGAAATCCTGTCCGTCGTGTCCTGGGCGGCTGCCGCCGCGGCGGCATTCTTCTTCTACAAGCCGGTGCTGCCTTACGTTCAGCCCTATGTCGAAAGCGACAAGATCGCCATGGCGGCATCCGCCGGCATCGTCTTCCTCATCGCGCTGATCGTCGTTTCCGTCATCACCATGAAGCTTGCCGACTGGATCATCGATTCCAGGATCGGCGCGCTCGACCGTACGCTGGGCTTCCTCTATGGCGCCGCGCGCGGCGTCCTCGTCGTCGCCGTGGCGCTGCTGTTCTTCAACTGGCTGGCCGGCGCCAAGGCCCCTGCCTGGATCGCCAACGCCAAGTCGAAGCCGCTGCTCGAGACCATCGGCGCCAAGCTGGAAAGCCTGCTGCCCGAAGATCCGGAAAACGCCATCCTGAAGAAGCTCAATCCGAATCAGCCGGCAGCCGAGACGCCTCCGGCGGCCGATGCACCGGCGGCGGATGCTCCGGCAACCGGTGACGATACGCCGGCGCCCGACGACGAGACCGACGCTCCGGCCGATAACGCACCCGCGCCCGCTGCTCCGGCTCCGGCCGCGCCGGCAAACTGATACGGACGGATGGTGCCGGACAGGCGCCATCCCGGCAGTTCCGGCCTGACTACGTTGCTTTCGCGGTGCTATCGCACTATATGGCCATTTTAGCGGAGCTTGAGCCCCATGGCAGTTTCGAAGGCAGACGCGGACGACGTGCTTTCCGCCGAAGCAGACGATCATTTCCACGACGAATGCGGGGTGTTCGGCATTTTCGGCCGGCAGGACGCTGCGGCCATCGTAACGCTAGGCCTGCATGCGCTGCAGCATCGCGGCCAGGAAGCGGCCGGCATCGTCTCCTATGACGGCACGCAGTTCCATGTCGAACGCCATGTCGGCCTGATCGGCGACACCTTCACCAAGCAGCACGTCATCGACAGCCTGCAAGGCAACCGTGCCATCGGCCACACGCGCTATGCCACGACCGGCGGCGCCGGCATGCGCAACATCCAGCCCTTCTTCGCCGAACTCGCCGATGGCGGCTTTGCCGTCGCCCATAACGGCAATCTCACCAACGCCATGACCGTGCAGCGCGCGCTGCAGAAGCAGGGCGCGATCTTCTCGTCGACCTCGGACACCGAGACGCTCCTGCATCTCGTTGCCACCAGCAAGGAACGCGATTTGAATTCGCGCTTCATCGACGCCGTGCGTCAGGTCGAAGGCGCTTTCTCGCTGGTCGCGATGACCTCCAAGAAGATGATCGGCTGCCGCGATCCGCTCGGCATCCGCCCGCTGGTGCTCGGCGACCTCGACGGCGCCTGGATCCTGGCCTCCGAAACCTGCGCGCTCGACATTATCGGCGCCCGCTTCGTGCGCGACCTGAAGCCCGGCGAAATGGTCGTGGTGACCTCGAAGGGCATCGAGAGCCTGTTCCCCTTCGAGCCGCAGAAGACCCGCTTCTGCATCTTCGAATATGTCTATTTCGCCCGCCCGGACTCCTCGGTCGAAGGCCGCAATGTCTACGAAGTGCGCAAGCGTATCGGCGCCGAATTGGCGCAGGAAAGCCCGGTCGAGGCCGATATCGTCGTGCCGGTGCCGGATTCCGGCACGCCGGCGGCAATCGGCTTCTCCCAGGCGGCAGGCATCCCCTTCGAACTCGGTATCATCCGCAACCACTATGTTGGCCGAACCTTCATCCAGCCCGGCGATTCGATCCGCCATATGGGCGTCAAGCTCAAGCACAACGCCAACCGCCGGATGATCGAGGGCAAGCGCGTGGTGTTGGTCGACGATTCGATCGTGCGCGGCACCACCAGCCAGAAAATCGTGCAGATGGTGCGCGACGCCGGCGCCAAGGAAGTGCATATGCGCATCGCCTCGCCGCCGACCAGCGCGTCGTGCTTCTACGGCGTCGACACGCCGGAGAAGTCGAAGCTTTTGGCATCGCGCATGTCGATCGAGGAAATGGCCGAGTTCATCCGTGTCGATTCGCTCGGCTTCCTCACCATTGACGGGCTCTACCGCGCCGTCGGCGAAGCCAGCCGCGACAATGAGCAGCCGCAATTCTGCGACGCCTGTTTCACCGGCCAGTACCCGACCCGCCTGCTCGACTTCGAAGGCCACGACAATGTGCGCACGCTGTCGCTGCTGGCGAACAACGGGGCGTAAAGCCCAACTGCTATCCTTGAAAGCGCTCGCATGACCCTCGACCTCTCCGGCCGCGTCGCGGTCGTTACCGGCGCCTCGCGCGGCATCGGCTACTTCATCGCCAAGGAACTTGCCGCCGCCGGCGCGCATGTCATTGCGGTTGCCCGGACCGTCGGCGGGCTGGAAGAACTCGATGACCAGATCAAGGCCGAACGCGCGAAAACCGGCAAGGGCGAAGCGACGCTGGTGCCACTCGACCTCTCAGATATGGCCGGCATCGACCGGCTGGGCGGGGCCATTCACGAGCGTTGGGGCAAGCTCGACATTCTGGTGGCCAATGCCGGCGTGCTCGGCGTCATCTCGCCGATCGGCCATGTCGAGGCCAAAACCTTCGAGAAGGTAATGACCATCAATGTCACCTCGACCTGGCGGCTGATCCGCTCGGTCGACCCGCTGCTCAGGCTGTCCGACGCCGGCCGCGCCATTCTCATGTCGTCCGGGGCCGCGCATTCGGCGCGCGCCTTCTGGGCGCCCTATGCGGCGTCGAAGGCGGCGGTGGAAGCCATGACGCGTTCCTGGGCACATGAGACGCAGAGCCTGCCGCTCCGCGTCAATGCCGTCGACCCCGGCGCCACCCGCACCGCCATGCGTGCGCAGGCCGCGCCCGGCGAGGATCCGGAAACGCTGCCGCACCCCTCAGAGGTGGCAAAACGCATCGTGCCGCTGGCGAGCCCCGAGCTGAAAGAGACGGGGCTGATCTTCCAGGTCAAGAACAACCGCTTCGTCGCCTACCGGCAGCCGGAATAAACCGGGTTGTAGCGGGATTAAACAGACCTCCAGTTACGTTTCTTCGAATGTAGGACATTCGAAACCGGAGGACCGACATGCGTAGACTTCTTCTCGTTGCCGCCGCCGCGATTGCCGCCACAGCCGGCGTGGCGCTGGCGCAAGACGCAAAGATGAGTTTCTTCGTCACCAGCGTCGGTTCCGGCAAGGGCGCCGATCTCGGCGGTCTCAAGGGTGCCGACGCGCATTGCGCCTCGCTGGCGGAAGCGGCTGGGGTTACCGGCAAGGAATGGCACGCCTATCTCTCGAGCGCCAATGTCGATGCGCGCGACCGTATCGGCAAGGGTCCCTGGGTCAACGCCAAGGGTGACAAGATAGCTGACGATGTCGCCTCGCTGCACAGCGACGCCAACGCCATCACCAAGCAGACGGCGCTCAACGAAAAGGGCGAGGTGGTCAACGGCCGCGGCGACAAGCCGAACCGGCACGACATATTGACCGGCTCGAAGCCTGACGGCACCAAGATCGCCGACCAGACCTGCGGCGACTGGACCTTGAGCGGGGCGAAGGGCGCGGCGATGATGGGCCACCACGACCGCACCGGCCTCGACGAGTCGGCGGCGGCGAAATCCTGGAACTCCTCGCATGCCTCGCGCGGCGGCTGCAGCCAGGAGGCGCTGAAAGGCACCGGCGGCGACGGCCTGTTCTACTGCTTTGCGACGAACTGAGAGACGTCTGGGGAGCGGTTCGTTCACGGGTCTGTGATGATCCGGCAGGTCCCTCCCCCCTCGCCCTGCTTTCGCCATCAGCCGGGAGTTGCTAGGGTCGACCCGACTCCGACACCCAGCAAAGCGAGGAATTCCCATGGCTGCTCCCAGCGTAGCATTGGTCTGGTACCTGGTGATCGCCGGCCCGCAAGGCGGCATGGTGGTGCTGCCCAGCACCTTCGACACCCGCGAACAGTGCACAAACGCGATTACCGAATATCAGAAGCAGCCGACGCCGGCCGGCTGGGCGGTCAACTGCGTGCCGAGCGCCTCCCCGTTTACCGATGAGGGCGACGCGGAAGAGCCTGCGGCGCAGTAGCGCCATCTCCCCCCTCGAGGGGGAGATGGCCGGCAGGCCAGAGGGGGTCGCCTCGCGTAGAGTGCCAACCTCCTTCCGCACAAAGGGCGTCGCGTCCAGTCGGCCGACCCCCTCTGTCGCCTTCGGCGACATCTCCCCCTCAAGGGGGGAGATCAGGCGCGCGCCTTCACCGTCAGCTCCGGCTTGCTGTTGATGGTCTGGAAGACCACGCAATAGCGTTCCGTCAGCTTGATCAGCGCGTCGATGCGATCCTGCGGCTCATCCGTGTCGAGGTTGAAATTCAACCGGATGGCGCGAAAGCCCACGGGGGCGTCCTTGGCCACGCCCAGCGTGCCGCGAAAGTCGAGATCGCCTTCGGCCTCGACGGTGGCTGCGCCGAGTTTGAACTCTAGTGCGGTGGCCACCGCCTTCAGCGTCACCCCGGCGCACGCCACCAGCGCCTCGAGCAGCATGTCGCCCGAACACAATTCGAGCCCGGAACCGCCGGTCGCCGGATGCAGGCCGGCGACCGCCAGCGCCCTGCCCGTCTCGACCTTGCAGGCAATCGACTGGTCGTCGATGGAGCCTTTGGCGCGAAGCGTGATCAGCGCTCGCGAGGAATCGTCGCGATAAGCCTCCTTGATCGGTGCCTGCATGGCCTTGAGTGCGGTGGCGTCCATGTTGCATTCCTTTTCGAGTCCGTCGCGCTTTGATAGCACTGATATGCCAGCGAGACAGCGCCCCCCTCTGGCCCGGCCACCTCCCCACAGGGGGGAGATCTGCAGCTTCGCCGATGGCGCTTTCTACGCCGGCGATTAGCGAAGGCGGTCGCGACATCCAATCTCCACCCCTGTGGGGGGAGATGTCCGGCAGGACAGAGGGGGCTGAAGGAATGCTACCTCACGAAGAGTTACTTTGACTTCGACCGCCCCGGCCATACCTAAGCAGAGTCATTCCCGCGGAGGCATCATGCCGTTCAAGCTGAAACTGATCTCGCTTACCCTGTTGGTGCTTGCAGCCTTCGCGCAGCCAGTCCTCGCCGAAACGCCCGAGCGCTCCGCACCGGCAGGCGGCGTGCTGTCGCTGCTGCCGGCACCGCAGACGACCAGCCATTCAATCACCATTGCCGGGCGCAAGCTGGACTATCAGGCTAAGGCCGGCACGCTGTCACTGCTATCCGGCAAGGGCGAGGTCACCGCGGAAATCTTCTATGTCGCCTATACGCTGCCGCCACTGGCGGGCGCGGAGAAGGCTCGCCCCATCACCTTCGTCTTCAATGGCGGCCCGGGCGCGGCATCCGCCTATCTGCATCTCGGCGCACTCGGCCCGCGTGTCGTCGCGACCGGCGCCGATGGCCAATTCCTGCCGCCGCCGCAAAAGCTGATCGACAATCCCGACAGCTGGCTCGACATGACCGACCTCGTCTTCGTCGATCCGGTCGGCACCGGCTACAGCCGCGAGGCCCCCGGCCAGGACACAAAAGATTTTTGGGGCGTCAGCCAGGACGCCAGTTCGATCGGCGCTTTCATCCGGCTCTATCTCGCCCAGAACGGCCGCACCGGATCGCCGCTCTTCCTTGCCGGCGAAAGCTATGGTGGGTTCCGCGCGGCACTTCTCGCCAGGACCCTGCAGGAAGATGTCGGCCTGAGCCCCAACGGCATCGTGCTGATCTCGCCTGCACTGGAGTTCACGCTGGTGCTGCCCGACGAATTCCAGCCACTGCATTGGGCGCTGGAACTGCCCTCGCTGGCGGCGGTGCGCCTGCGCAGCGAAGGCCTCAGCGGCGAGGCGCTGCGCGAAAAGCTCGCCGAGGTCGAACACTATGCTATGGGTGACTACCTCACCGCTCTGGCCGGCGGGCTGGAACAGGGTGGGCGGCTGGCCAGCCAGCGCGTGGCCGAGATCACCGGCCTGCCGCTCGACCTCGTGCAACGCAATTTCGCCCGCATCCCGACCGCCCTGTTCGCGCGCGAATTCCAGCGCCCCAGTGGAAAAGTGCTCAGCCCGTATGACGGCACCATCGCCACCAGCGACATCGCCCCGGAGAGCGCCCGCAGCGCCGGCCCAGATCCGGTGCTCGACCGCAGCGTGCCGGCGCTGACCTCGGCCTTTGTCGGTTATGCGCGCGACGAGCTGAATTTTCGCACCGATGTCAGCTACAGGTTGCTCAATGGCGATGTGACCCACGCCTGGGACTATGGCGGCTCGCGGCAAGGCTATGCCGGGGTGATGGACGATCTGCAGCGGGCGCGCTCGCTCAACCCGGGGCTCGGCGTGGTGATCGTCAACGGCGACACCGATCTGGTCACTCCCTATCTGGCCTCACGCTATCTGGTGAGCCAAATCCCGACGCTCGGCGGGGCAAAACCTATCCGTCTCGACGTCATCGAGGGCGGCCACATGATGTATCTCAGGCCGGGCGGCCGGCGCGCCCTGAAGGAGGCCGCTTCGGAGCTCTACCAGGCAACACAGTGAACGGCGTGCCCACGCTGTCGGCCAGGCTGCGCCAACGCAAGCTTGCCACTGGCGTAGCGCCCCGCAGGCTTTCGCCCGTATAGCCTGCAATGGGAGCCTGTTGGGGCAGGCTTCTTCTTCGTCCTCTTGACAGCGCCGGACACGCCGCATGGCCGATATTGCCATTCTGGAAACCCGCGAAAGGGTGCTTGCCGGCATCCTGTTCACCGGCTGCGCCTATTTCCTGTTTTCGACGCAGGACGCCGCGATCAAGCTTCTGGTCGTCGGCATCAGCGTCTGGCAGATCATGTTCTTCCGCTCGATAGCTGTGCTTATCGGCTGTGCTGCAATCGGCGGACCGCCCATCTTTGCCGACACAATGCGCTCGCCCATCGTGCGGCCGATGCTGGTGCGCAGCGCCTTCACGCTCGGCGCCTGGCTCTGCTACTACAACGCGGCCCGCTCCCTGCAGCTGGCCGAACTCACCACCATCTATTACGCCGCCCCGATCATCGTCACCGTGCTGTCGGTGGTGATGCTTGGCGAAAAGGTGCCGCTGTTGCGCTGGCTGGCGGTGTTCATCGGCTTCGTCGGCGTCTTCATCGCCTGTGATCCCACTCGTCTCGGCTTGTCCGTGCCGATGCTCTTGGTACTGGCTGCGGCAGTGCTGTGGGGCATTGCCGTGGTGCTGTTGCGCAAGACGGCGCTGGCCGAGCGCACGCTGATCCAGCTTGTGCTCAACAATTTCTACTTCCTGGTGTTTTCCGCGGTGCCGGCGCTGTTGGTCTGGCAGATGCCGGACTGGCGCCAGTTGCTGCTTTTGATCAGCGTCGGCGCGCTCGGCGGCGTGGCGCAATTTATGCTGTTCGAAGGCATGAAGCGGGCGCCGGTGTCGATCGTGGCGCCGTTCGAATACACCTCATTGGTCTGGGCCTTCGGGCTCGGCTTTGCGATCTGGGGCGACGTGCCGCGTCGCGAGGTGTTTCTGGGGGCGGCGTTGATCGTCGGCGCCGGCCTGCTGATCATCGGCAACGAGCATTTCCGCAAGCGGCTATGAGTACCCCCGTGCTGACAGCATGGTGGCAGGAGAAGACGGATAGGCTGCTGAGATGACGGAAGCGCTCGACGGCCCAGGCACCACAGATACCGCTGCCGAGCGTACGCTCGGCATTATGCTGGTGGCGGCCTCGGCGGCTTTCTTCGCCCTCACCGGCGTGCTGACCAAATCGATCCACGCCGACCCGCTGACCATCACTTGCTGGCGCGGCTTTGTCGGCGCGATCCTGATCACCTTCTATGTGCTGTGGCGCCGGCGCCGCTCCGGCGGGCCGGAAAGCTTACGGCTTGGCTGGCGCGGCTGGCTGCTGGCCCTCGAGGGCGCCGCGGCCAGCATCGCCTTCATCTCGGCGTTCAAATTCACCTATGTCGCCAATGTCGCGGTCATCTACGCCACCGCGCCCTTCATCACCGCGCTGCTCGCCTTCGTGCTGGTGCGCGAGCCGTTCCGGGCGCAGACGCTTGCCGCCGCCGCCGTTTCGCTGTGCGGCGTAGCGATCATGGTCGGCTCCGGCTTCGGCAGCGGTCATCTGTTTGGCGATGGGCTCGCGCTGCTGATGACCGCCGGCAGTGCGCTCTACATGATCATGGTGCGCGCCTTCCGCGACACGCCGGTGGTGTGGGCGGGCGCGGTCTCGGCGCTTCTGCTGTTCGTGCTCGGCTGGTTCGTCACCGACCCCCTGGCGATTTCTGCTCGCGACGCCGTGCTGCTCGTCGCCTTCGGAGGATCGTTTGCGGCGGCGTCGATCCTGTGGACGGAAGGCTCGCGGCTGATCCCTGCGCCCGAGTCCGGCCTTCTCGGTGCCGCCGAAGTGCCGTTTGCGATCCTGTTCGCCTTCCTGTTCCTCGGCGAGATCGCGCCGGCCGCCAGCCTGATCGGCGGCGCCATAGTACTGTGCGCGGTTTTCGCCCATGCGGGGCGCGACTGGCTGGCCGCGAGAAAAAGTGCGGCAACCCAATAATTATTTTCCAAGTCATGGAACCATCATGCGGATCAGGCAGTTTTATGTGCGACGGGTCACCCCCCAAGTCCCCCCAAACCCCTCGACCCGTCCTCCTCAAAGCCGACCGTAAAGGTCGGCTTTTTCTTTGGACATCAGCCGGCAAAGCCGGGCAAGGCGAGGTTGTCGCTGAGCAGGATGGCAAGATCGCGCGCCGGCCGCTCGGCGCCCTGGCCGAGTTTTATCGCGAATTGCGCTGTCGGCACCGGCGGCAGGGCGAATTCGCGCGGTGCTTCGGCAATGCCTGAATGGGCAAAGCGGGCGGTGCGCAAGGTCAGCGCGATGCCGGCATTGACCGCCGTGCGCAAGCCGGCAAGGCTGGCGCTGCCGGCGGCAATGCGGTAGCGGCGGCCGGCAGCATCGAGGGCCGCGAGTGCTGCTTCGCGAAAGCCGCAATAGGGGTCGAGCAGCGCCAGCGGCAGTTCCTCTTCCCGCACGGCAAGCCCTTTTTGCGAGCACAGCCACAGCATCGGCTCACTGAACAGCCCGACTTCGTCATTGGCCGGCGTCTTGCGTATGACAACAGCCAGATCGAGCTGCCCGGCCTGCAGCGCCTCGCCAAGCTCGGCCGAACGGCCAACGCGGAGTTCGACCCTGACGCGCGGATGGCTGGTCGCGAAGGCGCGCAGCAGCTCCGGCAGGCCGCTATCGGCGAAATCCTGTGTCGTGCCGATGGCGACGCGACCAGCGGCACGCGCGCCCTTGAGCGCCAGCCAGGCCTCGCTGTGCACGGCAAGAATGCGGCGGGCATGACCGACAAGATCCTCGCCGGCCGGCGTCAGCCCGCGCCCGCGCCCCTGCGCCACCAGCAGCGGTTCGCCGACGATCTCCTCCAGACGCTGCATCTGCGCGGTCACCGCCGAGGGCGAGCGGCCGACAGCAGACGCAGCCTGAGCCAGCGAGCCGCCATCGACAAAGGCAAGGAAGGTTTTGAGCAGATCGGGATCGAGAGCTTGCATACTTCGATAATACAGAACCTTTTGTTCGAAACAATTCGATTTTTTGATTCAAAGATGATGGCATTGTCTCTCCAACGGCAAACAGACGCCGCTCAAACGAAGGAGAGAAAAATGCCCATCATCAACATCAGCGTCACCGGCAAGCCCGACGCCAAGCTGTCCGCCACAATCGCCAAGGAAATCACCGAGCTGACGGCAACCCATCTGCGCAAGGACCCGACGATTACCGCCGTCGCCGTCACCTATGTCGACCCGCAGCATTGGTTCGCCGGCGGCAAATCGCTGGCGGAGCATGGCGCCAACACCTTCTGGCTCGACATCAAGGTGGTCGACGGCACCAACACCAAGCTGGAGCTGGAAGCCTATCTGAAGGCGACCTTTGAGGCCTTTGGTAAGTTGCTGGGTGGCGTGCACGAGGAAAGCTATGCCTTCGTGCATGAAGTCCCGGCCGCGGCGTACGGTTATGGCGGCAAGTCGCAGGAGTTCCGGTTCATTAGCGGGCGGATCAAGGCGACTTGAGCCAACGTGAAAGCGCAGCGCCGCCCCTCATCCGCCCTTCGGGGCACCTTCTCCCCGTGAACGGGGAGAAGGAAGAGGCTCTACATTGACCTTGCCCCCCATTGCGCTACCCTCTGCTCTCCAAGCGGACGAAGAGCCGCATACCGGACCGTTGGGAGAGACGCGGCATGATCCTGGCACTGGCGCTGCTTGCAGGCCTCGTGGTGGCCTGGCTGCTGATTGGCGCGATCGAGACGTTTCGTCTCGACCTGCGCTTTACCCAGGCGCTACTCTATGTGCCGTTCAAGCTAGCCTACCGGATCGATGACCGGCGCATCCGCATTGCCCGCAACGCGCCGACGCCGGTGATCTATGTGGTCTCGCACCAGTCACGCTTCGAGCCGGCGCTGATGCTGTCGCTGCTGCCCGACGACACGCTGCACATTCTCGACGAGGGCTCGGCGCGCTCGCCATGGCTGGAGCCGTGGCGCGAGCTTGGCCGCACCATCGCCTTCAACGCCGAGCATCTCTTCGTCAGCCGGCGGCTGGTCAGGGTGCTGAAGGGTAAAGGCCGGCTTGCCGTCTATCTGCCCGATGACGTCGAGCCCGATGTGAAGGCGTTTCGCCTGTTCCGCGCCGTCACCCGCATCGCCATGCAGGCCGACGCCCGCATCGTGCCGATCTTCGTCGCCGGCGCGCGCGACCTGCCGGTTTCGTTGACGCCAAAGGACCGGGCGCCGCGCCAATGGTTCCCAAAACTGTCGATCAGCGTGCTGGAGCCGATGACGATTGCCGAACTGGTGGCGCGCAATCCCGACCAGGCATCCAACACCAATGCGCTGTTCGACCGCATCGCCGAGGCCAGGCTTTATGGCAGCAACCTCGATCGCGGCCTGTTCCTGGCCATGCGCAATGCAGCCGATCTGACCGGCGCCTCGCATCCGATCATCGAGGACGTGATCAGCGGCTCGCTCAGCTACCGAAAAATGTTCATCGGCGCGCGCGTTCTCGGCCGCCGTTTCGAGGCGGTGGCGGCACCCGGCGAAGCGGTCGGGGTGTTGCTGCCCAACGCCAATGGCGTGGCGCTGTCCTTCGTCGGCCTGCTCTCGGCCGGCCGGGTAGCGGCGATGATCAACTACACGGCAGGGCCGGCCAGCGTGACCGCCGCGGTGCGCACTGCAGTCATCCGAACAGTGGTTTCCTCGCGCGCGTTCGTCGAGAAGGCGGCGCTTGCCGACATCATCGCCGCGGTCGAGGCCGGCGGCGCCAAGATGCTGTGGCTGGAGGATGTGCGCGCAAGCGTCACGATACCGGAAAAGCTCGCAGCAGCCGTGCTGTGGCGGTTTCCGCTGCAGCGGCAGGATGCGGCCAAGCCCGCCGCAATCCTGTTCACCTCAGGCTCGGAAGGCACGCCCAAGGCCGTGGTGCTGTCGCATCGCAATCTCCACGCCAACGCCATGCAGGCCGAGGCGCGCATTACCATTTCGCCGTCCGACATCCTGCTCAACGTGCTGCCGGTTTTTCACTCTTTCGGCCTGACCGGCGGTACCATCCTGCCGCTGGTGACCGGGGTGAAACTGTTCCTCTACCCGTCACCGCTGCACTACAAGATCATCCCGGAGATCGCCCGCAAGGTGAAGCCGACCATCATGTTCGGCACCGACACTTTCCTCGCCAACTATGCCCGCACCGCCAAGGATGGCGATTTCTCCAGCCTGCGCTTCGTCGTCGCCGGCGCGGAAGCGGTGAAGCCGGAGACGCGGCGCGTTTATCGCGAGCGCTTCGATGCCTCGATCATCGAGGGGTTCGGGCTGACGGAGGCCGCTCCCGTCGTCGCCGTCAACACCGCCATCCATGGTCGCGACGGCACGGTCGGACGGCTGTTGCCGGCGATGCGCATGAAGCTCGAACCGGTCGAGGGTATCGAGGGTGCCGGCCGCCTGTGGCTCGACGGGCCGAATTTGATGATGGGCTACATGACCGCTGACCGGCCCGGCGAATTGCAGCCGCTGGACGGCTGGCACGACACCGGCGACATCGTCTCGGTCGACCGCGAAGGCTTCATCACCATTCGCGGCCGGGCAAAACGCTTCGCCAAGATCGCTGGCGAGATGGTGTCGTTGGGCGCCGTCGAGATGCTGGTGCAGTCGCTGTGGCCGGAAGAGCGCCACGCCGCGGTGGCGGTGCCGGACAAGAGGCGCGGCGAGCGCATCGTGCTGGTCACCACCGCCGACGACGCCGATCCGGAAGAACTGCGCGCCTTCGGCAAGAAGGCAGGTGCGGCCGAACTGATGGTGCCCAACGACATCGTCAAGGTCGAGGAGATCCCGGTGCTGGGTTCCGGTAAGACGGATTATGTCTCGACGCGGAACCTGGCGATCGAGAAGCTGGGGCTGGGCCTGGCGGCTTAGCGTATCTCCCTCCTTGAGGGGGAGATGGCCGGCAGGCCAGAGGGGGTCGCCTCGCGTGAAGCGCCGACGTCCTCTTCGCTCAAACGAGGTCGCGTCCGGGGCGTACCGACCCCCTCTGTCGCCTTCGGCGACATCTCCCCCTCAAGGGCATAGGCGCTAAGATAGGTATTGCCCTGCGGAATCGGGTGTGATTCTACACTGCGATGACACACGAATCGCTTGTTGATGACGGCTGGGCCGAGACGATTGAGCTTCTGGGCGGCGAAGAGTTGATCGCAGGAAGCGCCCGCGAGACAAAGGCGTTCCTGCGCCCGCGCGGCGTCAGGTCGGCGAGCGACCTGTTGCGCCTGACACTGGCTTACTGCCTTGGCAAGGTTGGCATGCGGGGCGTCGTGGCCTGGGCGGCGGCGAGCGGGATTGCCGACATTTCGGACGTGGCGTTGCTTGGCCGGCTGCGCAATGCAGGACCATGGCTGCAGCAGTTGATTGGGCACCTTTTGAAACGCGAGGATGCAGGTTTGGCCAAAGGCCGACTGGTTCGCATCCTCGATGCGACAGCGGTTGCCAAGGCCGGTGCGTATGAGAAGAAGAACAATGGTCTTTGGCGCATGCACTGCGCCTTCGAGCTTGAGCGCGAGCAGTTCGACTTCCTCGAGATCACCGACCAGAGCGAGGCCGAGCTGATCGACCGCGTGCCGGTGGTGGCGGGCGAGATCCGCATCGGTGACCGCGCCTATCTGCAGGCCGAGCGGATCGCCAAGGTGATGGCGCAAGGCGGCGATGTTGTTGTGCGCGCGTCGTGGAAAAACGCGCGATGGCTCGACGCCAACGGCAGGGCGTTCGATCTCATCGGCTACCTGGAGAGCTGCCGGGAGGAAGTCTGCGAAACGCCTGCCCGGCTGGCACTCAAGAAGGGCGAGCCTGTGAAGATGCGCCTGATCGCCTTGCGCAAATCCGAGGCCGCGGCACAAGAAGCGCGGCGCAAAATCAACAAGGAAGCCAGGGCCAAGGGCAACAAGGTTCAACCGCAGACGCTGATTGCGGCCGGCTTCGTCCTGCTTGTGACCTCGCTTGACCGGGAGGAGTTTCCCGCCGATACGGTCCTCAAGCTCTACCGCATGCGCTGGCGCATCGAACTCGCCTTCAAGCGCCTGAAGAGCCTGATCGGGCTGCGCTCTCCTCCCGCCAAAGACCCAAGGATCGCAAGGCCTTGGATCCTTGCACACTTCCTCATCGCGCTTGTGACCGAACCCCTCTCGCAGGAGTTGGGTGTCTCTCCCCCTTGAGCGACGGGCGCCCGCTACTGTGGCGCGCCACCCGCCAGATCGTCGCCTCTCTGATCGCGACCATCTTTACTCAACCTTCCTTGGCGGCCCTGCGCCAAAATCTCCATGCCTTGCGATATCGCTGGCGCGAACCACCACGAAAGCGCAAATTTCAGTCCATGCCAAAGCTATCTTAGCGCCTATGCCCTCAAGGGGGGAGATAACAACTACCCAATATCCGACGGCGGCACTTTTTCGCCCTCGCGCTTGGCGCGCTTCGAATACGCCCGCACGCTGAAAGGCAGGAAGATGAGATAGCCTGCGACAGAGGCGGTCAGCGTGTACCAGGGATAGGTCATCAACAGCAGGACGTAGAGAACGACCGCCAGGATGATCGGCAGCACCTTGTCGCCCGGCACTTTCAGGCTTTTGCCGGAATAGACCGGCAGCCGGCTGACCAGCAGGAAAGCGACCAGCACAGTGAAGCCGGTGGCGACGAATGCCGTCAGGCGGTCCGGCTCGAGACCGAGCCGCAGGAAGGACAGATAGAGCGGCAGCATAACCAGCACGGCGCCGGCCGGTGCCGGCACGCCGACGAAGTATTCGCTCTGCCAGATCGGCCGGTCATGGTCTTCGTCGAGCACGTTGAAGCGCGCCAGCCGCAGGCCACAGGCGATGGTGAACAGAAGGGCTGCGATCCAGCCGAAGGAGCCGGCGCGGTCGAGCAGGAAGGCGTAGAGCACCAGTGCCGGCGCGACGCCGAAATTGACGATGTCGGCCAGCGAATCCATCTGCGCGCCGAATTTGGATGTCGCCTTCAACATGCGCGCCAGGCGCCCGTCTATGCCGTCCAGGAAGGCGGCGAGCAGCACCATCACCACGGCCGGCTCGAAACGGCCCTCGAAGCCGAAGCGGATGCCGGACAGGCCGGCGCAGATGGCAAGCACGGTGACCAGATTAGGCAGCACCATGCGCATCGGAATTTCGCGGATGCGCGGGCCGCCGCTGCCATGGGCCTCGAACTTTTTGAACGGCGCGCCCACCGCTTACGAAATCCTGACGAGCGGGGTTGCGGCGACGCCGCCGAATTCGGCGAGCACGGTTTCACCTCCGACCGCCGTCTGGCCGACGGCGACGCGCGGCACCGCGGTCGACGGCAGGAAGACATCGACGCGCGAGCCGAAGCGGATCAGGCCAAAGCGTTCGCCGACGGCAATGGAGCCGCCGGTCTCAGCCCAGCAGACGATGCGGCGTGCCACCAGGCCGGCGATCTGCACGGCGACAACGATGCCGTTGGGACTGTCTATGACCAGCCCGTTGCGCTCGTTCTCCGAGCTTGCCTTGTCGAGTTCGGCATTGAGGAACTTGCCCGGCCGGTGCTCGATTTTGGTGATGCGGCCGCGCACCGGAGCGCGGTTCACATGGCAGGAGAAGACATTCATGAACACCGAGATGCGGGTCATCTCGGTGTTGCCGAGGCCAAGCTCGCGCGGCGGCACGGCCGGGCCGACCGCCGAGATGACGCCGTCGGCGGGACTGACCACCAGCCTGTCATCGACCGGGGTGACACGCTCGGGGTCACGGAAGAAATAGACGCACCAGGCGGTCAGGATCAGGCCGATCCAGAACAGCACCGAGGAGAAATAGCCGAGGAACAGCGTGCCCGCACCAAAGGCGGCAATGAACGGATAGCCCTCGCGATGGATCGGAACGAAGGCATTCTTGATCGAATCGACGAGGCTCATTGGCTGGAGCTCATGGGCTGGGGGCGGTCCCTGTTTCAGGTCCGGCCTCAATACCGGAAAGGCTCCGCGGCCGCAACGCAACATTGGGCAAGGCCGCATCGGCCGCAGCCGGCAGGAACGGTCACGTGCTTGCCTGCCGGCGGCTTTGCCGCCAGAGTTCATACCGCCGCTGGCTCAGTGCGCGGCGAAAAGGCCGACCGCCCATGATGCCAAACACAGGCAAAGCGTACCTTGTTGCCATACGATTGGCAGCCATGGGTGCCGTTTTGACCGTATTCCTGGCAGCGAGCGACCACGCAGCGGCGCAAGGCAAGCCATCCTTCGATTGCGCCAAGGCCGCCAGCGTGGCGGAAAAGGCCATATGCGCCGATCCGACCCTGGCGCAGGCCGATGCCGACGTCGCGAAGAATTATGCCGCGCTGCTGAAGAGGCTCGATGCTCATGCCGGCAAGGCGCTGCGGGACGACCAAAGCGATTTCATCGCCTATCGCGATCAGATCGCCGGCTTCAACGAAAGTTCGCCCAAGAACCAACAGACTTTCGATCTCGGCGAATTCCTGCGCGACCGCGCAACCTTCCTGTCCGGCATACGCAAGCCCCCCGATGCAGGTTTGATCGGCACATGGAGCAGCGTGCGCGGCAGCGTCGACATCAAGGCTGTTGGCGGAGGCAAGGTCGAAATCTCGGAAGATGTCGTTTCCAATCCAGTCTCGGGAAGTGGGTCATGCGAGATCGACGGCACGGTCGAGGAGCGCAACACTCTGCGGCTGGTCGACCGTGCCGTCGACAACGACAACCCAACCGGTTTTGTCTTTACCTTCCGACGCGACGGCGATGCGCTTGTCGTCGAGCAGAGCGGCGCCGGCAAGGATGGCAGATCGGAGCCCCTGTCATGCGGTGCCAACGGCCATGCCGATGGCACGTTCTTCCTGACGGAGAAAAAGTAGGCTTGCTGTCGCTAACCCGCCGCAGCGGAGCGATCAAAGTGGGCATTGAGCTCGGCCATAGCGGCCTCAGCGAGGCTTTCATCATCCTTGCCGCGCAAGAGGACACCGCCGTTCCGCAACGATTGGAAAAGGAAGACTTGGCCTGATGCCAGCACCACCCAATTCACGATTGCTCCTTCCTCCTTCTGCACCACCGAATTCGCAGAAACGATGGCATCCGTCGGGTCGAAGCCTGCCTTGCGGAGCAGGAGGTCGACGGCGGCGGGAGCATGGTATTGTTCCGCCAGCTCAATGACCGCTGTGATCTCGGGCTCTTCAGCAATGCCAAGCTTGGCGCCAACTTTCGGGGCGTTAGCCGCTAGCGGGCTCTCGCCTGGCGGTATGACAAGCAACTCTTCTGGAGCGATGTACTCGTAGACCGTGACGTGTGTCTCCGTCGCACTGCATAGTCGGGTCTTCTTCGCGCTGGTCTGAAGTTGAAAAACCAGCTGTTTCTCTCCTTCTATGTTCAGCATCCTTGCCATGCCGAACGCGATTTTGATCTCGGGCGGCGCGATCTTGGCGCAGGCAAGGCCGGCCCCGACATCGCGCCAGCTCAAGATCATCTGGCCTGCCAAGTTGCCAACGGACTTATGAAGAAGCCTGCCTTGGCGCTTCGGATTGGCCATCACCAGCCGGTGTATGACGTCGTCGTAATCGTCACTATCGACAACTTGCAGATCAGGCCATGACGCGATCCAGCGCGCCAAAAGGTTTTCCATGGGCGCGGTCTCATCCGCAACGTAGAACGCATGATCAAGTGTATCGAGAAAATCATCCCGCCCGCCCTCGAAGCCCGTCTGCTGGGCGGCTTCGTTGGGATGGTCTGCAATCCAGCTGGACATCTTTTCCAAAGTCGCAAGCTGGCCCTTTGCGCCACAAGCAGTGAGTCCAGCTCGTGCGTTGGCAATCATGGCGCCGATGCCCGGCATTGTGGATGAATTGACTATGGCCGCCGTTCTTTACCTCCGAAGAGTACGAGTCGGCATGAAGGACCTGCATCGCCTTGGTGTCGATTTCGGGATAACGATAGAGTCCTTTGGAAACCATCGCTGTGACGAATTGCATGACAGCGAAGACGAGAAAAAACGGCTCTTCATCAGGATCCTCGACGTTCGAACGCAGTACGACGACTGGCAACGGCAGGCCGAATTCCAACTGCTTTCCAGAATCTGATGCCGACTTCTCGGGCGTTTTCTTGGATTTGCGGAAAAAGAAACCGAACGTCGAAAATACTCTCTTGGTCGCAAAACTTGCGCGAACGGGTTATTTCCGACGCGACAATATCAGCTGCCCTCAAGGATTAAAGGCACTCTGATCCAGAGGCATCCGCACGATGGTTTGCCGAAATTGTCGACGGTCATGTCGGGGCGCCATAGATTCACACGTCCTTGGCAGGAAAGCGCTTCGCGACAATGCCGAATTGCGGCGAGTCGACAAACCAGGGTCAGAGATGCCATCCTCGAAATCAGTCGCCCTGAACGCCAAGGTCATTACAGAAGGCCTCGCTTTCGGAGAGTCTCCCCGCTGGCACGACGGACGCCTGTGGCTCTGCAACTGGGGAACCGGAGAGATCGTCGCGGTGGATGAGGACGGCGGGAACCAGGTGATGCTCACCGTGCCGGCCATCCTGCCCTATTCGATCGACTGGTTGCCGGATGGCCGATTGCTGATCGTCTCGGGTCGGGATGGCTTGTTGCTGCGGCAGGAGGCGGATGGAACGCTGGCCACCCATGCCGATCTTCGGTCGCTGTCAAACAGCCCGTGGAACGAGATCGTCGTCGACGGGCGCGGCAGCATCTATGTCAATGGCGGCGGGTCGGCGCCTGCACCGGGCGAGCATTTCGGGCCCGGCACCATCGTGCTGATCACGCCGGACGGCTCGGTTCGACAAGTGGCCGAGAACATCGCTTTCGCCAACGGCATGGCGGTGACGCCGGACAACAGGACACTGATCGTGGCGGAGTCGCATGCCAACCGGCTGACCGCCTTCGATATCGCGGAGGATGGCGGGCTTTCCAACCGCCGGGTCTGGGCCGATCTCGATGGCTTTCCCGACGGCATCTGCCTCGATGCCGAAGGGGCTGCCTGGTACGCGGATGTTCCCAACAAGCGCTGCGTGCGGGTGCGCGAAGGTGGCGAGGTGTTGCAGTCCGTCGATGCCGATCGCGGCTGCTTTGCCTGCATGCTGGGCGGGCCGGATGGCACGACACTGTTCATCGTCGCCGCCGAATGGCGTGGTTTCGAGAACATGATCAGCGATGCCCGCACTGGCCAGGTGCTGAGCGTCGAGGCGCCAGCACCTGGCACGGGCTGGCCCTCCTACATCTCGGGTAGACGCTGATAGTTGGCGATATCGGCATTCACACCCAGCCGGGCAATGGTCTCCTGCGGGTTGAAGCCCGCCCGCTCATGGGCTGCCTTGACGATCGGCACGACATTGTCGACGGCCGCCTGGTTTTCCCATTCGACAATGGTGACCAGGTTGAACTCGCCCGGGCCCGAAAATTGCTCGAGCACGAAATCCTGGACGAAGCCTTGCTGCAGACGCAGCAATTCATGAGTCGCCCTGACCTTGCGAAGGATTTCTTCACGGGCCTCGGCAGGAACGACGAATTTGTCGACCCTGAACACGGCTGCCTCGGCAAGTTGATCCATTTCAATCTGTCTCCGTTCTTGAACGACTTGGGTTCGGTGGCTCAGGAACGGTTTGCGATCTCAACTTAGGTTGAGGTCAAGGGGAAATTTTCGGTGGTGATGATGGCGACGACGCTGCATATCTCCCCCCTTGAGGGGGAGATGGCCGGCAGGCCAGAGGGGGTCGGTTCGACTGGATGCGCCCCCCTTGCGACCGATGAAGGTTAGCGCTCCACGCGCGGCGACCCCCTCTGTCGCCTTCGGCGACATCTCCCCCTCAAGGGGGGAGATCGGCGCTCCGCCGCCTAGCTCACCTCCGAAGTCCGCCTGCGCACAACCACACCCAGTTCATCGCTCTCGCGTGCAACTCGAAGCCTCTCTTCGGCTTCTGTCGCTTCGCGCTGGCGGTCCCACATCGACGCGTAGAGGCCATGCTTTTGCATCAGCTCGGCATGGGTGCCGCGCTCGGCGATCTCGCCGTCCTTGAGCACGATGATCTCGTCGGCGGTGATCACCGTCGACAACCTATGCGCAATGACGATGGTGGTGCGGCCCTTGCTGACCAGGTCGAGGGCGGCCTGGATTTCCTGTTCGGTGTGGCTGTCCAGCGCCGAGGTCGCCTCGTCGAGCATCAGGATCGGCGGCGCCTTCAAAATCGTGCGGGCAATCGCCACGCGCTGCTTTTCGCCGCCCGACAGCTTTAGCCCGCGCTCACCGACCATCGAGCGATAACCTTCCGGCAGCCGTTCGATAAACGGGCCGATCTGGGCAAGCTCGGCGGCTTTCTGCATATCCTCTTCGCTGGCACCGATGCGACCGTAACGGATGTTGTAGGCGATGGTGTCGTTGAACAGCACGGTGTCCTGCGGCACCATGCCGATCGCGCCGCGCAGGCTCTGCTGGGTCACATCCCTGACATCCTGGCCGTCGATCAGCACCTGACCGCCCTGGACGTCGTAGAAGCGGAATAGCAGCCGCGAAATAGTCGACTTGCCGGCGCCGGACGGTCCGACAATGGCGACCGTCTTGCCGGCCGGCACCTCGAAGGAGACACCTTTCAGGATCTTGCGGTTCGGATCATAGGCAAAATGCACGTCGCGGAACTCGACCTTGCCGGCTGTAACGGCGAGTAGCTTGGCATCGGGCTTGTCGGTGATCTCCTGCGGCACATCGAGCAGGTCGAACATCTGCTCGATGTCGGTCAGCCCCTGGCGGATTTCGCGGTAGATGAAGCCGATGAAATTGAGCGGCACCGAAAGCTGCATCAGCATAGCGTTGATGAAGACGAAGTCGCCGACCGTCTGCGTGCCGGCCTGCACCTCCAGCGCCGACATGCACATGACGATGACGGTGCCGAGGCCGAAGATGATGCCCTGGCCGAAATTCAGCCAACCGAGCGAGGTCCATATCCTGGTCGCCGCCATTTCATAGCGCGCCATCGAACGGTCGAAGCGCTCAGCCTCCATACCCTCGTTGTTGAAGTATTTGACGGTCTCGTAGTTGAGCAGCGAGTCGATCGCCTTGGTATTGGCGTCGGTGTCGCTGTCATTCATGTCGCGGCGGATCGAGATGCGCCAGTCGCTGGCGCGCACCGTGAACCAGACGTAGAGCCACACCGTGGCCGCCACCACGACCACATATTTCCAGCCATAAGTGTAGGCGAAGATGCCGGTGGTCAGCGCGAATTCGAGGATAGTCGGCGCCGTGTTCAGCATGATGAAGCGCACGATCGTCTCGATGCCCTTGGTGCCGCGCTCGATGATGCGCGACAGGCCGCCGGTGCGGCGCTCGAGGTGAAAGCGCAGCGACAGCTGGTGCATGTGAACGAAGGTGCGGAACGCGAGCTGGCGCACCGCATATTGGCCAACGCGGGCAAACAGCGCGTCGCGCAGCTGGTTGAAGCCAAGCTGCACCAGCCGCACGACATTGTAGGCGACGACCAGCATCACCGGCGCCAGCAGGAAAGATGGCAGCGGCGGCGGCGATTTGGCGTCGCCGGCCAGGGCATCCGTCGCCCATTTGAAGAAATAGGGCCCGGCAACCAGCGTCAGCTTGGCAACGACCAGAAGCAGCGTCGCCCAGGTGACGCGTGCCCTCAGATCGGGGCGGTCGGCCGGCCACATATAGGGCCACAGATTGCGCAAGGTGCCGAAGGTCGAGCTATCGGAAACGGTTTTTTCTGCCACTTGTCTTGCCTTTTGGGTGAGAAATCAGCGGCCGGAGCAGCAGGAATTGACGAGTGCGGTCAGCGATGCGGAAACGTCGGCGAGCGCGGCGCGGTCGAGTTGATAGCGCGAGCGCTGGCGGTCGGGCTCGAAGCGGACCAAGCCTGCTCCGACCAGGATTTTCAGATGCTGGGAGACCGTCGACTGCGCGAGGTCGAGATGGTCGACAACCTCACGGCAGCAGCAGGAGCGGCTGGCCGACAGATGTCTAATGATCTCGATGCGCGCCGGGTGCGAGAGTGCGGCGAAGCTCGCGGCAACGGCGCGGCTTTGGGGCGGTGCGCAGTTTGCGTGGTCTGGTTCAGCGAGCGAGTCTGCCATCGTTCATCGGCGATAGACGATGAACGGGTGCGTGGCAAGCTAACCCGATGGGTAGAGCGACCTAATCTCCCCCCTCGAGGCATAGGCGCTAATAGGTATTGCCCTGCGGAATCGGGTGTGATTCTACACTGCGATGATACACGAATCGCTTGTTGATGACGGCTGGGCCGAGACGATTGAGCTTCTGGGCGGCGAAGAGTTGATCGCAGGAAGCGCCCGCGAGACAAAGGCGTTCCTGCGCCCGCGCGGCGTCAGGTCGGCGAGCGACCTGTTGCGCCTGACACTGGCTTACTGCCTTGGCAAGGTTGGCATGCGGGGCGTCGTGGCCTGGGCGGCGGCGAGCGGGATTGCCGACATTTCGGACGTGGCGTTGCTTGGCCGGCTGCGCAATGCAGGACCATGGCTGCAGCAGTTGATTGGGCACCTTTTGAAGCGCGAGGATGCAGGTTTGGCCAAAGGCCGACTGGTTCGCATCCTCGATGCGACAGCGGTTGCCAAGGCCGGTGCGTATGAGAAGAAGAACAATGGTCTTTGGCGCATGCACTGCGCCTTCGAGCTTGAGCGCGAGCAGTTCGACTTCATCGAGATCACCGACCAGAGCGAGGCCGAGCTGATCGACCGCGTGCCGGTGGTGGCGGGCGAGATCCGCATCGGTGACCGCGCCTATCTGCAGGCCGAGCGGATCGCCAAGGTGATGGCGCAAGGCGGCGATGTTGTTGTGCGCGCGTCGTGGAAAAACGCGCGATGGCTCGACGCCAACGGCAGGGCGTTCGATCTCATCGGCTACCTGGAGAGCTGCCGGGAGGAAGTCTGCGAAACGCCTGCCCGGCTGGCACTCAAGAAGGGCGAGCCTGTGAAGATGCGCCTGATCGCCTTGCGCAAATCCGAGGCCGCGGCACAAGAAGCGCGGCGCAAAATCAACAAGGAAGCCAGGGCCAAGGGCAACAAGGTTCAACCGCAGACGCTGATTGCGGCCGGCTTCGTCCTGCTTGTGACCTCGCTTGACCGGGAGGAGTTTCCCGCCGATACGGTCCTCAAGCTCTACCGCATGCGCTGGCGCATCGAACTCGCCTTCAAGCGCCTGAAGAGCCTGATCGGGCTGCGCTCTCCTCCCGCCAAAGACCCAAGGATCGCAAGGCCTTGGATCCTTGCACACTTCCTCATCGCGCTTGTGACCGAACCCCTCTCGCAGGAGTTGGGTGTCTCTCCCCCTTGAGCGACGGGCGCCCGCTACTGTGGCGCGCCACCCGCCAGATCGTCGCCTCTCTGATCGCGACCATCTTTACTCAACCTTCCTTGGCGGCCCTGCGCCAAAATCTCCATGCCTTGCGATATCGCTGGCGCGAACCACCACGAAAGCGCAAATTTCAGTCCATGCCAAAGCTATCTTAGCGCCTATGCCTTTGCGGGGGAGATGTCGCCGAAGGCGACAGAGGGGGTCGGTACTTCCTGACGCAACGTCGTTTGCAGCAAAGAGAAGGTCGGCGTTCTATGCGCGGCGACCCCCTCTGGCCTGCCGGCCATCTCCCCCTCAAAGGGGGGAGATCAAGCGCTCGGCCGCTACTGCGTCTTCACCGGCGCCGTTGTCACCTGCTCGCCCATCGCGTTGAGGTCGGCGGCTTCGCCTTCCTTGGACTTTTCCGGAACCTTGAACACCTGCCCCGGCCAGATGCGGTCGGGATCGCTGATCTGGTCCTGGTTGGCGAGATAGATGGTCGAGAAGCGCACGCCGTGACCGTAGACGCGCCGTGAGATCCGCCACAGCGTGTCGTGCCTGCGGATGATCACCGCGCCGTCGGCATGTTCAAGCTTTGGCGCCACCGTCTCTGGCACATCGGGCGTTGCCGCCGCGACGACGGCTGGAACCTCAGCGGCAGGCGCTGCCGGTGCCGCAGGTGCCCCGGCAACCGCCGGGGCAGCCGGAGCCGGCGCTTCAGCCGCCGGTGCGGCTGGTGCGGATGCGGCAGCAGCTGGTGCGGGCTTCGCAGGGGCAGCCGCGATAGTGGCTGGCGCCGCAGGCTTCGGAGCGGCCGGTGCTTCGGCAGCAGCCGGTGCGGCCGGCTCAGCAGGCTTTGCTTCGGCGGGCTTGGTCTCGGTGGGCTTGGCCTCCGCGGGCGCCACGGCGGCGATCGCTTCGCCGGGTTCGCGCTCGAACGGCACGGCGGCGCGGGCCACGACCTTCACGCCGTCGGCGTCGAGACCGTCGACATGGATGGTGTAGCTGCCGACCGGGATGTCGCGCGTCGCCTCGACCAGGAAATGACCGTCGGGCGAGGTCACCGCATCGCCAAGCAGGATATCGTTGGCATAGGCGCGCACCTTGCGGCCGGCGTCAGCCAGACCGGCGACGAAGATCTTGTTGCCGTCGATCTCGACCGCCTCGACGACGATCTTGGGTGCAGCCACGCCTGCCGCCGGCGGCGCTGCAGGTACTGCTGGCGCTGCAGGGGCAGTTGCGGCTTCCACAGCCGGAGCAGCAGGTGCTGTTTCAGCGGCCACGGCAGGCGCAGCCGTAGCAGGCGCCTCAGCGGCTGGGGCAGCGGCCTGATCGCCGGCGGCCGGTGCCGCGGGCTTGGTCTCAGGCGCCGGGACGCTAAGCAGCTCGGCCGGCTTGCCGGGTTCCTCGACCATCGCCAGCACCTGGCCGGCGGCGTCCTTGGGAACCGAAACGACGGCGGTCTGCACGGAAGGGGTAACCACATCGCCGGCCGTCGCGCGCAACGCAATCGTATAGTCGCCGGGCTTCAGCGGATCGTCGAGAACGATGACGAAGGCGCCGTCCGGACCGGCGACAGTCGAGCCAAGCACCGAGGAGCCGTTGAGGATCTCGATCTTCGAATTGGGCGCAGCATTGCCGGCAACGACGATCGAGCCGGTGCTTTCGACGCGCACGACGTCGAAGCTCGGCGCAACCGGGCCGGCCGCGGCCGGTGCTGGGGTTGCTGGGGCAGCAACGGGCGCGGCAGGTGCCGCCGGAGCCGCAGCTTCGGTCGCGGGAGCCGTTGCGTCGGCAGGCGCGGGTGCTGCGGGAGCCTTGGCATCGGTGGGCGCGGCGGGCGCCGGCGGCAGCCTTCCCTCGGTCCCCGGATCGGCCGGCTTTTCAGCCGGCGGCGTCAGCGATGCAATCGCCGCAGGCGGCGTGGGATTCAGATACGGGTCGAGTGCGCCCGATACATAGGCGGTTCCGACGACCGCGACGGTCCCACCCGCCGCGAACAGAAACGCCTTCAATGGATTAACAGCCATATTTCCCCTACCCCTTAGCCACCTGAAGCCGGTCTAGCGTGTTTTGCCGGCACCGACAAGAAAAAGCCCGGGCTTGTCAGCCCTTGGGGCTTGACCCCGCATTCAGACCCAATCACCAATCACGAATGAACACGATTCGATCCGTCTGCGTCTATTGCGGCTCGTCTCCGGGCCGCGATGAAATCTATGCCAAGGCCGGGCACCTGCTTGGCCGCTCGCTCGCCAAAGCCGGCCTGCGGCTGGTCTATGGCGGCGGCACCAAAGGCATTATGGGCGCAGTCGCCGAAGGCGCGCTCAAGGCCGGCGGCAAGGTAACGGGCATCATTCCGCGCTTCCTCATCAACAAGGAGGCGACCGAAACCGCGCTTGACCGGCTCGACGAGTTGCTGATCACCGACAACATGCACGAGCGCAAGCACAAGATGTTCGAGAAATCCGACGCCTTTGTGGCGCTGCCCGGCGGCATCGGCACGGTCGAGGAAATCGTCGAGATCATGACCTGGGGCCAGCTCGGCCATCACCGCAAGCCGATCGTCTTCGCCAACGTTCAAGGATTCTGGGATCCGATGCTGGCGCTGCTCGACCATATGGCCAGCGAAGGCTTCATCCACACCGCGCAACGGGTCAAGCCGCTGGTGGTCGAAGACCCCGAGGCCATCGTCGCCGCCATCATGGTGGCGGGGTCGTCGGTCGATGCGCCGACGGAAGGCGTGCAGTCGGTGATTGATAAGATGTGAGGACGAAGCCGGCCTTGGCGCAGGCGGCCAGGAATTGAGCCCGGTTGGTGTCGTCGGCCTGGCGCACCAACTGCGCCGCGTCGTGCTGGCGCTCAAGGCTGCCGGCTACGAAACACTGGGCAACAAGGCCAGCCTGGCCCAGAAGCAGAAGTCCAACGCGAAGCCACTGATCGACTGCATCTGCTTGGCAAGGATCTGTAGCGTTGGGGCAGCTGACTTCGATCTGTCCAGCTTTTCTTGAGCTCCGTCTTGTGCGCAATGTAAGCACGTTGGCGACGATTTCCATTTGCAGCCCGCTTCGCAGTTGGTTATCGGAGAACATTGGGCGGGAACGGAAATTTGGAGAGCGAGACAAAGGGGAGATGAATCCGCGCGAGCGATTGACGGCCGCGAAGGGCGAGATCGCGTCGCAACCAAGGACGGCGATCCTGGTCCTCGGAATGCACCGCAGCGGCACCTCGGCGCTCGGCGCCCTCGTCGCCGCGCATGGAGCCACGCCGCCGAAACATCTGCTGCCCGGGAGCCTCCACAATCCCAAGGGACATTGGGAAAGTACCCCACTCACCATCGCCGACGACCACCTGCTCACGGCGGCCGCCTCCTCCTGGCAAGATTGGCTGCCGCTAGATCGGCAGTGGCTGCAGTCGCCGGCAGCCGAGCGATTTCGGCCCATGATGACGGCGATCATTGCCAGCGAGTTCGGCGATGCCCCCCTGTTTTTCGTCAAGGATCCGCGGATCTGCCGGTTCCTCCCCTTCATGGCCTCGATCCTGGCCGATCTCAGGATTGACCCGATCGCATTTCTGCCTGTCCGCAACCCGCTCGAAGTCGCCTGTTCGCTGCAGGAACGGGATCAAATGGCACTGCCGACAGCGTTCATGCTGTGGCTCAGGCACGTGCTCGAAGCGGAGCATCATTCGCGACACATGCCGCGCTGTATCCTGCGCCACGAAGACCTGTTGAGCGACTGGCGACATCAGATGGACCGCGCGGCCAGGGAGACCGGAATCGTCTGGCCTGTCACGTCCGATCAGGCCGACGCCGCAATCGCCGAGTTCCTGGACAAGGACCTGCATCATCAGCGGGCCTCGGTCGCTGATCTGCAAAACCATCCGGATGCCACGCCATCAGTCCGCAGCGCCTATGCCATTTTGCGCAGTATGGCGTCTGAAGGCGACAGCCAGGACTTGCGCGACCAGCTCGACAGGGTGCGGGCAACGTTCGATGAGAGCTGCGATGTGGTTGGCAAGGCCGTTGCCGCAGGGAACCTGGGCGCTAAACGGCTACACGGCGAACTGGAAAAGGGCATCGTCGAGCGTGACGCCCTCGCTGACGCCCAACAGGCCCTCATCCGAGACCGAGACAGCTTCATGGCGGAGCGTGACGCGCTTGCTCACGCCCAGCAGGACCTCATCCAAGCCCGAGACAGCTTCATGGCGGAGCGTGATGCGCTTGCTCACGCCCAGCAGGACCTCATCCAAGCCCGAGACAGCTCCATGGCGGAGCGTGACGCGCTCGCCCTGGCCCAAGACGGCCTCGTAGCCGAGCGTAGCGCGCTGGCCAGGATCCGAGACGACCTGGTGGCGGAGCGCGATGCGGCGCTTGCGTCACGCAGCTGGCGATTGACTGGACCGTTGCGATGGGTGAGCTCCATTCGTCGGCGATAGCAGCAAACACTCTAAACGCTGCTCGACAAACTGTGATCGCCTGTCAAGAAACCGTCACACGGAACCCGCCTCACTCGTGTTACGAAGGACGGGTCGGCATCCGCGCGTCGGCATAGTCGAAATCTGAACCTGGTCGAAATTTCTTGGCGAGGCGAGCCGTGAACATTGCTCTCAACGCGGAAGGCCTGTCGCCTTACCTGCCCGACGAGCACGGGCTGTTCTTCATCTACCATTTCACCGCCGAGGGCCTGCGCACCAAGGACGCGGCCGAGGTTGCATGGACATGGCGCAGCTACCAGCTGTCCGACCTGCGCGCCCGTCATGAGATCGCCGCCGAGCAGGCTCTGCCCGGGCCGGTGCGCGAAGCTTTCCTCGGCGCCAGCCAGGGTTGCCACATCGATCTCGAGGATGCCTGGCTTTATGGCGACCTGCCGGATCTGCGCCACGACTATTCGGCGGAAGCGCGCGGGCTCGGCCATTTCCGTTTTGCGCTCAACGACAAGACGCTGATCGGCGCGCGCAAGCAGCCACTGGAATCGGTCGATCTCATCCGCAAGGCGGTGGAGAGCGGCTCGCGCAAATTCCGCTCCCCCGCCGACCTGGTCGAAGCGGTCATGGGCCAGTCGCTCGACGGCATGGCGGCCGAGCTCCACGGTCTTGGCGATACGCTGGACGGCATCGAGGACCGTATCGTGCGCGATGCCTGGCACGGCGAGCGGCAGTCGCTGGTCGAGGCGCGCCGTCAACTGGTGGTCATCCACCGGCAGATGGCGACGCTCACAAACCTTTTTCGCCATCTCGACCATTCGCATCGCAATGAGCTGCCCGATCGGATCAATGACATGGCGACAAGGCTCTCGCACCGGGCACACACGCTCTATCACGACGGCGAGCAGTTGCAGGCACGCGCAAGGTTGCTGCAGGACGAGTTGATGGCCAAGCTGACAATGCAGTCCAACCAGCTGCTCTATGTGCTGTCGGTGATGACGGCGGTGCTGTTGCCGATGACCATCATATCAGGCCTGTTCGGCATGAATGTCGGTGGCCTGCCCATGGTCAATACGCCGATGGGCTTCTGGGTGGTCTCGGCGGTTTCGATCGTGATCGCCGCGGCGACCTACATGTTCGTAAGGCGGCTCGGGCGAACGTAACGCCTCGATCCCTTTGTTTTCACTCAATTCCCAAGGGAACGCGACGCGCTTTTCCTGGAATGCCCATCACGCCGTAGCGCGAAGATCCTCGACGATGGTGCCGGCGGCAGCGACCTCCGCCTCATGGTCCGGCTCCCGCCAGGTCTCGGCGAGACCCGCCGCATACCATTCCTGCATGGCCGGCAGGCCAAGCAATTGCGGGGGATAGGCTGCAGCTGCCCCTTCGAAAGACAGCCCATAGGATAGCACACGGAACGCCACCGGAGCAAAGAAGGCGTCGACGGCGGTAAAATGGCCGCCGGCAAGGAACGGCCCGCCGAACAGGGCAAGGCCATCGTTCCAGAGATCGCCCAAACGGAACAGATCCTGCTTCAGCGCGTCCGACATCGGCAACGGTTTCACCCGCAAGCCGCAATTCATCGGGCATGCGCCGCGCAAGGCCGTGAAACCAGAATGCATTTCGGCGGCGGCCGAGCGCGCCCAGGCTCGCGCATTGGCCTCGGCAGGCCACACACCATGGTGGCGCTCGGCGAGATACTCGGCAATAGCCAGCGAATCCCAGACAGCCCAGCCGTCATCCACCAGGCAAGGCACGCGCCCGCTGGGTGAGAACGCCCGGTAAAGATCGAAACTGGGCCCGGTCGGAAACGGCGTCAATTGCTCCTCGAACGGAATGTCGAGGGTGCGCATCAGCACCCATGGCCGCAGCGACCATGACGAATAGTTCTTGTTGGCGATATGCAGCACGTACATCGAAAGGCTCCCTACTTCGGGGCCAACGCCACCGGGCGGATTTCACGGCCACGAAACATCGACCAGGAATACATCGCCAATGCCGCCCAGATCAGCGCGAAGGCAATTGCTTGCGTGGTGCCGAACGGCTCGTCGAAAATCAGCACGGCTATCAGGAACACCATGGTCGGTGCGATGTACTGCATGATGCCGATGGTGGAGAGGCGCAGAAGCTTGGCGCCGAAGGCGAACAGAAGCAGCGGCACCGAGGTGACTGGGCCGCAGCCGATGAGCAAAGCCATATCGGTGCCGTTGCTGGAGATGAAATGGTCCTGGCCGTTGACGAGCAGGAAGACGATGTAGGCAAGCGCCGGCACCGAGAGCAAAAGGACTTCGAGCAGAAAGCCCTGGCTCGGGCCGATCGGCATCGTCTTGCGGAAGAAGCCGTAGGCGGCGAAGGAAAAGGCCAGCGCCAGCGACACCCAGGGCAATTTGCCGGCGTCGACGGTGAGCACGGCAACGGCGATCGCCGCCAGCAACACGGCCGCGATCTGCAGCCGGTCGAGCTTCTCGCCGAGCAACAACGCGCCGACGACGATGCTAACTAATGGGTTGATGTAGTATCCGAGCGCGGTCTCGACGGTGCGGTCGACCGAGATCGCCCAGACATAGATGGCCCAGTTGACGGAGATCAGGGTCGCCGTCAGCGCCGCCATGGCGATGCTGCGCGGCGAGCGGATCGCCGCCTTGAAATCGGCTGTGCGGCCGGCCCAGACCAGCACCGCGGCGGCAATCGGCACCGACCAGACGATGCGGTGGGCGATCACCTCGATCAGCGGCAGATGCGCAACCGCCTTCATGTAGAAGGGCAACAGGCCCCATAGCAGATAAGCGCCGAGCGCGAGGAGAAAGCCGCTGCGGGCTTTGGAGTCGGCGTCGGGCTGGATCGTGTCGCTGGCCATGGCAAACGCTATGGCCCAGTGGGCCATCCAAAACCATCGCAAAATTATGATGGATCAATGGACTTCCGCTGATGGCTCAAGGGGCGGCGCCAGTTCCTCGCCCCACTTCGGGGGGCGAGGAAACCCACGTCTTGCAACCCTACTCCGCCGCCACCAATCCCGCCATGTCGCGGTTCTTCATCAGCTTGTAGACGATCGAATCCATCAGCGCCTGGAAGGAGGCGTCGATTATGTTTTCCGACACGCCGACCGTCCACCAGCGTGCGCCGGTGCCGTCATGCGATTCGATCAGGACGCGAGTGATCGCCTCGGTGCCGCCATTGAGGATACGCACCTTGAAATCGGCGAGCTCCATGTCGGCGATCTCGCTCTGGAATTTGCCGAGGTCCTTGCGCAACGCGATGTCGAGCGCGTTGACCGGGCCGTGGCCTTCGGCCACCGACATCTTCTCCTCGCCCTCGACCATCACCTTGACGATGGCTTCGGAGACCGTCTTCAACTGGCCGTTGGCATCGAAGCGGCGCTCGACCATGCAGCGGAACGAAGTGACGTTGAAGAACTCCGGCAGGCCGTGCAGCATTTTGCGCGCCAACAGCTCGAAGGAGGCATCGGCGCCCTCATAGGCGTAGCCCTCGGCCTCGCGCTCCTTGACCACCGAGATCAGCGCATCGAGACGATGGTCGTCTCTGGGCACATCGATGCCGCGCCGCTTCAGCTCGGCGAGGAAATTGGCCTTGCCGCCCTGGTCCGAAACCATAACGCGGCGGCGGTTGCCTACCGCCTCGGGCGGTACATGTTCATAGGTCGCCGGCTCCTTGGCCAGTGCGGAGGCATGGATGCCGGCCTTGGTGGCGAAGGCTGAGGCGCCGACATAGGGCGCCTGCGCTTCCGGAGCACGGTTCAGCAATTCGTCGAAGGCGCGGGAAAGCCGGGATATCCCGGTCAGCGCCTCGGCCGAGATGCCGGTTTCAAACCGATCGGCGAAGGCCGGCTTCAGCGCCAGCGTCGGTACGATCGAGACCAGATTAGCGTTGCCGCAGCGCTCGCCGATGCCGTTCAGCGTGCCTTGGATCTGGCGCACGCCGGCCTCGACGGCGGCAAGCGAATTGGCCACCGCTTGGCCGGTGTCGTCATGGGCATGGATGCCGAGATGGCCGCCCGGAATACCTGAAACAATGACCTTGTCGACGATGGCGCGCACTTCCGAGGGCTGCGTGCCACCATTGGTGTCGCACAACACCACCCAGCGCGCGCCGGCATCATAGGCGGTCCTGGCGCAGGCCAGTGCGTAGTCCGGATTGGCCTTGAAGCCGTCGAAGAAATGCTCGCAATCGACCATCGCTTCCTTGCCGGCGGCAACAGCTGCTTCGACCGACGCGTTGATCGAGTCGAGGTTTTCCTCATTGGTGCAGCCGAGCGCGACGCGGACATGATAGTCCCAGCTCTTGGCGACGAAGCAGATGGCGTCGGACTTGGACTGCACGAGCGCTGCCAGGCCCGGGTCGTTGGATGCCGACACGCCTGCCCGCTTGGTCATGCCGAAGGCGACGAACTTTGCCTTCGCCGTGCGCTTCTGCTGGAAGAAGGCGGTGTCGGTCGGATTGGCGCCGGGATAGCCGCCTTCGACATAGTCCATGCCGAACTCATCGAGCAGCTTGGCAATCGCGATCTTGTCCTCGACGGAAAAGTCGATGCCCGGCGTCTGCTGGCCATCGCGGAGGGTTGTGTCGAAGAGATAGAGGCGTTGTTTGGTCATTGTTCTGTTGGCGCGCGAGCACCCCCCTCTGGCCTGCCGGCCATCTCCCCCTCAAGGGGGAAGATCGGCAGCTTTAGCGTCGGATCGTTTCCTGCAGCGACGGAGATTTGCGAAAGCGCCGATGACAGCCAATCTCCCCCCTTGAGGGGGAGATGTCCGGCAGGACAGAGGGGGGTGCCACGCGCTGTCATTTCCCCGCAAACCCATCCGTCGCGCGTATCAGCCGATCCAGAATCCCCGGCTCCGAATAGGAATGGCCGGCGCCTTCGATGAGGTGGAAATCCGCCTTCGGCCAGGCCTTGTGCAGGGCCCAGGCATAGCGCGCCGGGCACGGCATGTCGTAGCGGCCGTGGACGATTGTGCCGGGAATATCCGCGAGCTTATGGGCATCGCGCAGAAGCTGCCCCTCCTCCAGCCAGCCGGCGTGGACGAAATAGTGGTTCTCGATGCGGGCAAAGGCGATGGCGAAGTGGTCCTCGCCGAACTTGTCGCTGGTCTCCGGCTCCGGTAGCAGCGTGATCGTCTCACCTTCCCACAGGCTCCAGGCAAGGGCGGCTTCCAGCTGCGCCTTGCCATCGGCGCCGACCAACCGCCTGCGGTAAGCGGCCATCATGTCGCCGCGCTCGGCTTCAGGAATTGGCGCCAGGAAACGCTCCCATTTGTCGGGGAACATCTCGGAGACGCCGAACTGATAGTACCATTCGAGTTCGGCGCGGGTCAGCGTGTAGATGCCGCGCACGACAAGCTCGCTGACGCGATTAGGATGCGTCTCGGCATAGGCCAGCGCCAGCGTCGAGCCCCACGAGCCGCCGAACACCAGCCATTTTTCGAAGCCGCACATCTCACGCAGCCGCTCGATGTCGGCAACCAGGTGCCAGGTGGTGTTGGCCTCGAGCGAGGCGTTGGGTGTCGATTTCCCGCAGCCGCGCTGGTCGAACAGGATGACGTCGTAAAGCTTCGGGTCGAACAATTGCCGATGTTTTGGCGAGAAGCCGCCGCCGGGACCGCCATGCAGGAAAACGGCCGGCTTGGCGCCCCTGGTTCCGGAGCGCTCCCAGTAGATATGATGGCCGTCGCCGACATCGAGCATGCCGGACTCGAACGCCTCGATCTCTGGATAAAGAGTACGAAGCTCACTGTTCATTTCATTGCTCATATCTTCAGGCCGTTCGCGGGCCAGTCCGTGGTTTCGTGGTCGGGATGCTGGAAGGAGATGATCTGCTCCTGGCGGGAGTAGAAATCCGGATCCTGATGCACGGGCTGGTCAAAGATCGTTTCCACCCAAGGCAATCGGACCGCGTAGTTGACCTGGATCTGCGGCGCCAGATCGGAGCGGTCGTCGAAGGCGCCGATGGCGATCTCCAGTGCGCCAGGTTGGCGATAGGTCAGCGGTGTACCGCAGCGGGCACAGAAGCCGCGATCGATGTTGACCGACGACTGGAAGTAGGTCGGCTCCTCGCGCACCCATTCGACGCCATCCTTGGGCACTGTCACCAGGGCGCCGAAAAACGACCCGAACTGTTTCTGGCACATGCGGCAATGGCAGATGGACGCCCGGCCAAGCTTGCCCTTGATGCGGAAACGGACGGCGCCGCACTGGCAGCCGCCGGTTCGAACTTCATCGGTCATAACTTTTCCTCTGGCGGCCATTGTTCGGTGTCATGATCGGGATGCTGGTAGGAGACAAGCTCGGCAAGATAAGGCGCCGACGACATGTCGGCCATCGTGTCCTCGCCCGGCAATTGCGGAAGGGTGTCGACATAAGGCAGTTTTGCCTCGGTGCCCCACTGGATCAGCGGCACGATTTCGGCCGGATTGTCGAAGGCGCCAATGGCAAGGCCGACGCCGTCGGGCGCGGTAAAGGTCAGCGGCGTGCCGCAATTGCCGCAAAAGCCACGATCGACGTGGCTGGACGAGGCGAAATATTTCGGTTCGCCGCGCGTCCAGTCGAGTTTGGCGCCACGCACCGAGACCAGGGGCGCGTAAAATGAGCCGAACGCCTTCTGGCACATGCGGCAATGGCAGATCGAGGCGTCACCTAGCGCACCCTCGACGCGAAAGCGCACCGCGCCGCACTGGCAGCCGCCGGTGTAGATCGGCCGGTTGTCGAGGCTCATGGCGTTTCACTCCGTTTCATAGTCATTCGGGCGCATGGCAGACGGCCTCGACATTGTTGCCGTCGGGATCCAAGACGAAGGCGCCGTAATAGTCCGGGTGATAATGCGGGCGCAGCCCCGGCCCGCCATTGTCCTTGCCGCCGGCGGCGAGCGCCGCGGCATGGAAGGCGTCGACCTCGGCGCGGCTGCGCGCGGTGAAGGCGACGTGCTGATGGGTCCTCGGCTTGTCATCGCTGGCCTGCAGCCAGAACACCGGCCGGTCGCGGCCATAACCGCCGACCTTGGCGCCGCCGGTATATTCCAGTGGCACCATGTAAATCAGCGAGGCGCCAAGCGGCGCCATCGCCTGGTCATAAAAGGCTTTCGACGCGCCGAAATCGGCGACATTGATGCCGAGATGGTCGATCATGAAACAAGCTCCTCCCTTGCTGGCGCCGGCACGTCGGCGCCGGCCAAGCCGGCCTCGATCACGATGTGCTGGCAGACATTGTCGATATCGCGGATGACGTCGTCGTTCCAGAAGCGCAGGATGGTCCAGCCACTGGCACTCAATTGAGCGCTGCGTGCCTTGTCGCGTTCTGCATCTTCTACGTCGGCATGCTGACTGCCATCAACCTCGACTACGAGGTGGTGGGCCGAACAGGCGAAGTCGACAATGTAGGGCCTAATCGGTACCTGTCGGCGAAAGCTCATCCTCATCAGCCGGTGAGCCCGCAACTCATTCCACAGTTTCAGCTCGGCATCGGTCATGACGCGACGCATGGACTTTGCATTCTTGCGCTGACGCGATGGAACGAGGTCGTGACCCATGCTCAGGCCACTCCGCGCTGGCGATTAGCGAAAACCGAGGCGAGGGCTGATCTCCCCCCTTGCGGGGGAGATGTCCGGCAGGACAGAGGGGAGTGCTGTCCCGCCAGCGTCTCAACCGGCAGCCATTGCGTTCTCAGAAAGTGACCGAAATGAAAGTGGGCAAGAAGGAACGCTGGCGTTCCTTCACACCCCCCTCTGTCCTGCCGGACATCTCCCCCGCAAGGGGGGAGATTGGCTGTCGCTCCGGCCTTCGCCAATCTTACAACGGTGTCTCGCGCCACCCTCACCGCTTTACCTCCCACGTCGTCACGCGTTCGCCAGTGATAGGATCCTTGCCGTCTTTCAGCTGCACGCCCTGCGCCAGAAGCTCATCGCGGATGCGATCGGCTTCGGCCCAGTTTTTCGCTGCGATCAGTTCCAAGCGCTTGGCGATCGCCTTGGCGACCGCAACCTCGTCGACCTTGGCCGCGCCTATATCGAAGCCGAGGAACAACAGCGATGCATTCAGCGATGCGGCCGCTTCGTTGCCCTCCGCGGCCTCACCGGCAAGCTGCGTGAGCTGCTGGAAGGCGGCATAGGTGGCGAGGTCGTCAGACAGCGCCGCCACAACCTCCGCCGGAACTTGCCCTGCCGACGGGGCGAGATCGGCGGCGCGCTTCCATTTGCGCAGCGTATTCTCGGCCTCTTCCAGCTTGCGTACGGAAAAGTCGATCGGCTCGCGGTAATGCGTCATCAGCATCGCCAGCCGCAGCACCTCGCCCGGCCATTTGCGGCCGCCGAAAGTGTCGGTCTCCAGCAGTTCGGCGATGGCGTAGAAATTGCCGAGGCTCTTCGACATTTTCTGGCCCTCGACCTGCAGGAAGCCGTTGTGCATCCAGACATTGGCCATGACGTCGGTGCCGTGGGCGCAACGCGACTGGGCGATCTCGTTCTCATGGTGGGGGAAGATCAGGTCCAAGCCGCCGCCATGGATATCGAAGACATCGCCGAGATAGGCGGCCGACATGGCCGAGCATTCGATGTGCCAACCGGGCCGGCCCCTGCCCCATGGGCTGTCCCAGCCGGGCTCTTCCGGTGACGACAATTTCCACAGCACGAAATCGCCCGGGTTCTTCTTGTGAGCGTCGACGGCAATTCGCGCACCGGCCTGCTGTTCGTCGAGATTGCGCTTCGACAGCTCGCCATAATCCGGCATCGAGGCGGTGTCGAACAGCACTTCGCCGGCGGCGACATAGGCGTGGCCGCGTTCGATCAAACGTTCGATGAGGGTGATCATGTCAACCTTGCCGTCGGCGCGCCGCGCGACGAACTCGGTGGCGCGCGGCTCGACCGTCGGCGGCAAGCAGCCGAGCGCGGCGACATCCTTGTAGTACTGATCGGCGGTCTTTTCGGTGACGCGGCGGATCGCCTCGTTGAGCGTCAGGTTTCCCGACGCGATCTCGGCGCCGAAATCGCGCAGCGCGCGGGCGTTAATCTTGTCGTCGACATCTGTGATGTTGCGCACATACGTGACACCAGCCTCGCCGTAGAGGTGACGCAGCAAACGGAACAGCACGTCGAAGACGATCGCCGGACGCGCATTGCCGATATGGGCAAAGTCGTAGACGGTCGGACCGCAGACATAAATGCGCACATTCGACGGGTCGATCGGGACGAACACGTCCTTCGTCCGCGTTAGCGTGTTGTAGAGGCTGAGACCCTTCGATGCGTCAGACATGCGTGCCCTTCCGGTCCGTTAAGTTCTGGATGGAGCCTAACCTGTGCCAAGGCACAAATCGGCTCCAGCCTGCTGGCCGGGGCGTTTGTCCACTCTGGGGAAAGATGAGGCGAAAACGTCCGGACCAGCGCGAAGCTAGCCAATAATGCAAATGCCACAAATGGCGGAAAACGTTTTCATCGGCGGCTTTATCGCCTTGGCCGGTGTTGCCGTCAAGTCGCAACTTCCGGCAAAAGCGTCGCTGGATAATAGGTCAGGAGCCGCTGAAACATTTTATTAAACATGTCGGCACAGTCATGAAACATTCGCCGGCTAGTCCACCATAGGTCACGATTCGGCCAGATTCGGCCGGCAAACGCAGACACGGAAATGTTACCAGGGAAGAGATCGATGTCACGAACCAAGCAGGAATCGAGCCGCGCCAAGCAACCGGCGCTCGCCAACCACTACCGTGCGATCGGCCCGGCCGCGATCGTCGCCGCCCTTCTCCATACCGCGAAGAATAAAAAGCCGGCGCCGAAAATCACTTCGCCCCGCGCTGCCTGAACAGGCATCGTGCCGGCCGCCGACAAGGCGTGCGCCGGAACGGAAGGCTGAGGCGCCCATAGCGCGCCTGAAAACAACAGCTCTTCCTATTGAGCAGGTTCTTCCCGAAGACCGGACCTGGCTTCTTGGGAGCGCGCTCTAAAACAGCGTCATCTGACTGTCGTCCGCGCCGGGCTTCTGGCGCCTGACCTTGTCGGGCTCGACGATGCCCATGTCCTGTATCTCCGGCCCGGTGTTGGCGACCTTGTTGACGCGGTCGGAGACCGGAATTGCCTCGAAGAAATCGGGCAGCGCGGGTTTGAGCAGGTCGGCCACATCGCGCGGTTCGAGCGTGCGGCAGTCCAGCCAGCGGGCAAAGTCTTCAGGCGCGATCACCACCGGCATCCGGTCATGGATATGGGCGATGCCGGCATTGGCGTTGATGGTAAGAATGGCGCCGGTGTTCATTTCCGAACCGCCCGGCTCGGCATAGGTTTCAATCAGCCCGGCAAAGGCGATCAACCCGCCATGCCTCGGCCGTATCCAGTAGGGCTGGCCCTTCTTGCCGCTGCCGGATTGCTGCCACTCATAGAAGCCGGAGGCCGGCACCAAGGCACGGCGATGGCGCATGGCGGCTTTGAACGAGGCTTTTTCAATAGCGCCTTCCGAACGCGCGTTGATGAGCAACGGAAATTCCCTGGTGTCCTTGACCCAGGTGGGGATCAGCCCCCAGCGCACCAGCATCGCCTGGCGATCCGGGAAATTCGAGCCCGGCATGCGCGGCGGTCCCGACAGCGCCATCAGCACCGGCTGCGTCGGCGCGATGTTGTAGCGGGCCGGAAAATCGTCCAGCTCCGCCAGGCCGAGCAAGGCGGCGGTCTGGTCGGGCGTCGCGGTCAGGGCAAAGCGTCCGCACATTGGCAAGCTCGATGAATTGATCCGATCGCGAACGTGGCGATGGAACCGGCGCTGCGCAACGGCTAAAGCTGCTCGCTGCCAGCCGGTCCACAGGGTGGGCCTCACATAAGCGAATCGATATCGATGAACGAGCAGCGCAAGACACTTCCCGCAGTCTCGGTCGCCGTCGTGCGCGGCAGGACGGTGCTGCTGGTCAAACGGGCGCGGCCGCCGTCGCAGGGGCTTTATGCCTTTCCCGGCGGCAAGGTCGAGCCCGGCGAGACGCTGCAAGAAGCAGCAGTGCGCGAATTGCTGGAGGAAACCGGGCTGCGGGCGCAGGACTATCGTCCGCTTCGCGACATCCACATCGACGGCAGCGGCGAGAATCACCCGGTCGACTATCTGCTGACCGTGTTCGGCGCCGTTTATGCCGGCGGCGAAGCGACGGCCAGCGACGATGCCGAGACCGCCGCCTTCTATAGTCTTGATGAAATGGCGACGCTGCCGCTCGCGGGTGACGTCATGGAGGTGGCTGAAGAGCTTTTGGCCTGAAGCAGGCCCATATCTGCCCGCTCCGAGAATCGCCTTGCAGGCGACAAAATGTTTCGTCAGATAGACTTATGACCCGCACCTCGCTGTTCCTTGCCGCATGCATCGCCACCGCCACGGCTTTTGCCGTGCAGCCGGCGCTGGCCGCCGAGTCGCCGTTCGAGCCCGGGCTGATGCGACTGGCCGAGGTGCTGGGGTCGCTGCATTTCCTGCGCAATCTGTGCGGCGAAAAGGGCGACCAGTGGCGCACCGAGATGGAAAAGCTGATCTATTCGGAAAATCCCGATCCCGAGCGGCGCGCCCGCTTCATCGCCAGCTTCAACCGCGGCTACCGTTCCTTCGGCGGCACCTATACCCAATGCACGCCGTCAGCGACCGAAGCCATCAGCCGCTACATGAAGGAAGGCGAGACGCTGTCGCGCGACATCGCCTCGCGTTACGGCAACTGACGAGCGCCAGACGGCGTTTAGCCACGCCTTTTCGAGCACCCGCCTTGTATCCACGGCACGTTGATGCAATCTTGGTGTTGCACTTGCGCAACAGTATTAACGAAACGTTAGCGCGCGAATGCGGAATTAACTCAAACTGAAGGTTTTCATCCCGCTCACCGGTCTAATCGGCTAAGTTTGAATCGGACCGAACGCAGGCGACGAAGTTTGTAAAGACGATCAAAAAAATGTCGTATTTACAGACACTTACTTAGCCTGCGTGAGATAGGGGCAGCCAAGCCGGATCCGACCCGTCGGACCGCCGCTTGAAAGGTGGACATCGCAAATGGAACATGGCGTCAACGACATCGACGCGCTGGTCAGGGAAGAAAAGCGCCTGACCGCGGTGGAAAGCCATAGCGAGGCCTGGGCGGAAGGTCTGTCGGCCGGCATAGAACCTGAAATCATCGCCGAGGCAGCGCTTGAAACCGCGTTCGGCGAGATGCTGCGAGCCAATGGCGAAACCTCGGCCCTTGCCCTGCTCGATCGCATGCGTGAAAAGGTGATCGCCGGCGCCTTCGAGCCGGAGCGGTTTCGGCACTAGGCGTCGCGCGTCTCAGAGGGTGCACTGCCAGCTTACCGGTTCTTTGACGACGGCGAGTCGTTTGGGCATCATGCCTGAAGAGCCTAGGCCCGAGGAGAGACAAGCGGTGAATTTTTCGATGTCAGGCCGGCCTCGCGGCGTGGTCCTCAGCATCTGGCTTGCCGCTTCCTGCGCCGCGGTTCCGCTGGCGCTTGTCCTGACCAGCAACCCTGCCTATGCGCTGAGCGAGATCAAGCGCGAGGAGCTTCCAGCTCCTGCCGGGCCACCAGCCAATGGTGAGACGGCGCCGTCTGAAAATTCAGTGCCAATGCCCGATCTGCCCGGCACGGCGCCACCGGCCGCCAGCCAGCCGAAATCGCCCACGGAGCCCGAACAAAGCCAACCGGAAGCCCCCGCCAACGATGGCGGCGTGGCCAACCCGCGTGCCGATCCAGAAGCGCCGGTGCCCGAAGTCGTCTACGACCTTTCCAAATTGCCGGAGCCCGTCAGGCGCATGCGCGATCTGATGGTCGAGGCCTGCGTCAGCGGCGACATCGAGAAGCTGCGGCCGCTGATCGGCAAGGGCGACACCATGACCCAATTGTCGCTGGGCGAAATCGAGGGCGACCCGATCGCGTTCCTGAAAGGGCTATCGGGCGACAAGGAAGGTCAGGAAATCCTCGCTATCCTGGAAGAGGTGCTCAATGCCGGCTATGTCCATGTAGACGTCGGCACACCGCAGGAACTCTATGTCTGGCCGTATTTCTTCGCCCTGCCGCTTGACAAGCTCAACGCCAGGCAGCGGGTCGAACTGTTCAAGATCGTCACCGCCGGCGACTATGACGACATGAAGCAGTTCGGAGCCTACATCTTCTACCGCGTCGGCATTACTCCCACCGGGCAGTGGACGTTTTTCGTCGCCGGGGATTGAACGGCGATCCCCCTGGGATGGCTACTGGCTAGGGCTAGAAAGCTCGAGACCTGTGTCAGGCCATATGCGGATACCTTCATTTCGAAGGGCCGAAATCGCTTCGACCGCCGCGTTGGGATCCATTTGCAGCACCTCGGCGGCATGCCGCAATTCTTCCTTGTCCCGCAGCCTGTTTACCACCCAAGCCACCTTGCGCTCGATATCCACGCCATAGGCCGCCTTCGCCTTGCCAACAGCGTCGCTCGGGATTTCCTTATAGATGCCAACCAGCACTCCAAGATCGATGGCATCGCGATATGCAATTGCACGGTCCTGACATCGATCCGCGTTCGCCAGTAACTTCTCGGCAAACATATCCGCCGGGACCAGGGCGGATACATTCAGATCGTCGTCGAAATGGCCTCGCAGTTTTATGCGGCCTTCGCGGATGACTTCAAACTTGATCGTTTGGCCTTTCAACCGCACGATCGTCCGCAAGCCATATTGATCGATCAGGAAGTCCCGAACAGCCTCGACCGGCTCAGGAAAGAATGCTCTGACGCCACGTTCGGCTGCGGAGGTCCGCAATTCGCGATAGCCATCACTGTCGGCACACAGGAAGTCCACATCCAGTGAGCGGCGATATTCCCCGAATTTCATAACGATCGCAGTGCCACCGCCGAACCAGCACTGGTTTGCGGTCAGGAAATGGCGATCCATCAACCCGAGCGCTTCGGCAATGATCTGGTGCTCGGGCCTCTTGAATTCCATCATGACGCTCGCGGTGTGTCCTGTTGATATTCCGGCTGCGAGGAACGATCAGGTGAGGGAAATCAGCCGGCGGTCAAGAGCACGCCGTGACCGAATTTGTCTGCCAAACTTTGGATAAGCATCTTCTCACGCACAGTAAGACGCTTTTGATCGACAAACCGCCAATTACGCTCATACAGCGCAAATGCCTCTTCGGCCGGAATCGGGCGTGCCGCATCGCGGTTCCAGGCGAGCGCCTGGAGCTCCGGAAACTCCGCAGGGACAATCATGGGCGCGATATCTGCGTTCATAATGCCCTTAACGTAGTGGATAGCGCTTAAAAAATCCAACGCAGCAAGAAACCGCCTAAGCCGGCAGCGCCTCGGAAAACTCCACCGGCCTGCCCTGTCCTGGCGTGACGATCTCGCCTTCCCACATCACGCGACGACCGCGCACGATGGTGCCGACCGGCCAGCCGGTGACTTCCTTGCCGTCATAGGGCGTCCAGCCGGCCTTGGAGCCGGCCTGCGCATTGGTGATGGTCTCGCGGCACTTCATGTCGACAACGGTGAAATCGGCGTCATAGCCTGCGGCGATACGGCCTTTCCGGGCCATGCCGAAGATGCGCTGTGGGCCATGGCTGGAGAGGTCGACGAAGCGCTGCAGGGTCAGCCGGCCTGAATTGACGTGGTCGAGCATGATCGGCACCAGCGTCTGCACCCCGGTCATGCCAGACGGTGAGGCCGGATAGGGCTTTGCCTTTTCGGCCAGCGTGTGGGGGGCGTGGTCGGAGCCGAGCACATCGACAATGCCTTGCGCAATGCCGTGCCAGACGCCGTCGCGATGGCGGGCCGCGCGAACCGGCGGATTCATCTGGATCAGCGTGCCCAGCCGCGCATAGTCGTCGGCGGCGAGTGTCAAATGGTGCGGCGTCGCCTCGCAGGTGGCGACATCCTTGTGCTGTTGGAGGAAGATGATTTCCTCGGCAGTGGAGATATGCAGCACATGGATGCGGGCGCGGGTGTTTCGCGCGATGCGCACCAGCCGCTCGGTACAGCGAAGCGCCGCGATCTCGTCGCGCCAGACGGGATGCGATGACGGGTCGCCCTCGACGCGCAGGCCCAGGCGCTCGCGCAGCCGGAACTCGTCCTCCGAGTGAAAGGCGGCACGGCGGCGGGTGTTGCGCAGGATCGATGCGACACCCTCGTCGTCCTCGACCAGCAGGTCGCCGGTGGACGAGCCCATGAACACCTTTATCCCGGCAGCACCCGGCAGCCGCTCGAGCTCACCGACATCATCGGCATTCTCGCGCGTGCCGCCAACCCAGAAGGCGAAGTCGCAATGCATCCGGCTAGTGGCGCGGCGCACCTTGTCGGCAAGCGCCGCCTCGCTGGTGGTCAGCGGATTGGTGTTGGGCATTTCGAAGACGGCGGTGACCCCGCCCAGCACAGCCGCGCGCGAGCCCGTCTCCAGATCTTCCTTGTGCTCCAGCCCCGGCTCGCGAAAATGCACCTGACTGTCGACGACGCCTGGCAGGACGTGCAGCCCGCGACAGTCGATCGCTTCGCCGGCCGAAGCTTGGCGAAGATCGTCTATTGCGATGATGCGACCACCCTTGACGCCGACATCGCGCGCGGCTTCGCCATCATGGTTGACCACAGTGCCGCCTGTCAGGATGAGGTCGTAGGTGGTGGCCATGGGCGTTCGGTCTCTTGCGGGGGGAGTATCGTCGGCTTACGTAAAGGCCGACTGTTTTGCAAGATCAGGTTCTTTGCCGCCCATGCCTTTTGCCCTGTTCAAAGACCGCGCCCTCATTTCCGTGTCAGGCCCGGATGCCGAGCATTTTTTGCAGAATATCCTCACCACCGACCTCGACACGCTGGCCGTCGACGCGGCAAAGCCAGGTGCGCTGCTTTCGCCGCAAGGCAAGATCCTGTTCGATTTCCTGATCTCGCGTAGCGGCGAGAACGCATTCCGGCTGGATTGCCGTGCCGACATCGCAGACGATTTCCTGCGCCGGCTGATGCTTTACAAGCTGCGCGCCAAGGCCGAGATTGCCAGGCAGGATCAAGTGCTTGTGACGGTTGCGTGGGGCGATGATTCAAGCGCTTCACAGTCTGATTCAACGGTACTTGCCGATGCCCGCTTCCGCGAGGTGGCTGTGAGCCGCTCCTATGGCGGCGCATCCGTAGGTGGCGACCCGGCTGCGTGGCAGGCGCTCCGCATCGCCAACGGCATTGCCGAAAGCGGTTCCGATTATCAGCTCGGCGATGCCTTCCCTCACGACGTGCTGCTCGACGAGACCGGCGGCGTCGGCTTCAAGAAAGGCTGCTATGTCGGCCAGGAAGTGGTCTCGCGCATGCAGCATCGCGGCACCGCCAGGCGCCGCGTGCTGATCGTTTCGGCCGACCGCGCCTTACCCGCGCCCGGCACGGAGCTGACGGTTGCGGGGCGGCCGGTCGGCACGCTCGGCTCGACCGCGGGCACGGCCGGACTCGCCATTGCCCGCATCGACCGGGCCAAGGCGGCGCTCGACGCTGGCCAGCCGGTACTGGCCGGTGATGTCACCGTCTCGCTCGCCATCCCGGCCTGGGCGCAGTTCAGCTTTCCCAGGGAAGCCATCGGCGCGGAGGACGCCTGATGGCTGCCGATCGCGTCGGAGCGCCACCGCGCGCGTGGCAGCGCATGCTGTCGGGACGGCGGCTCGACCTGCTAGATCCCTCGCCGCTCGACATCGAAATTTCCGACATCGCCCACGGGCTTGCCCGCGTTGCCCGCTGGAACGGGCAGACCCGCGGCGATCACGCCTTTTCGGTCGCCCAGCATTCGCTGCTGGTCGAGGCGCTGTTCAGCGAGTTGCAGCCGGACGCCTCGGCCAATGCTCAGTTGGCAGCACTGCTGCATGACGCGCCGGAATATGTCATCGGCGACATGATCTCGCCGTTCAAATCGGTAATGGGCGGCTCCTACAAGGAGTGTGAGCTGCGTCTCCAGCGCGCCATCCATCAGCGCTTTTCGCTGCCGCCCGAACTCGGCGTCGGCTTGCGCAAGGAGATCAAGCGCGCCGACCAGATCGCCGCCTATTACGAGGCAACGCTGCTTGCCGGTTTCTCGACCGCGGAAGCAACCGAGTTCTTCGGCCGGCCGCGCGGGTTCAATGCCGACCGCTTCGACTTTAAGCCGCACTCGGTGACCTCGGCGCAAGCTGCCTTCCTCAAACGCTACGCAACGCTTGAAAAGCAACGCCAGGCAACGGTTGCCGTGCATTCGGCGCAGTGAACATACGCTAAATTAACCAGCGGTAACCACAGTACCGGGTTTCGATCACGGTCAGCAGGCACGCCTCATGTCCGTTGCGCACGTCAAGGGTGGTTCGCCCGTCCGCAGACGGGGAGCCGGAGGCGTCGCCGCGCCACGGCAGATCGCCGACGAACTGCGCCACCAGAACGAGCGCTTTTCCGCGGCCGTCGAGAATATGTCGCATGGGCTGTGCATGTTCGACGCCGACGAGCGGATGATCATCTGCAACGGCAACTATATCAGCATCTTCTCCCTCGACGCGAAGATCGTGCGGCCCGGCATCGCGTTCCTGGACATTCTAAAGCACAGCGTCGACATCGGTGTCGCCTCACAGAGCGCCGAAGACCTGTATGCCATCCGCAAGCCCTATATCGAGCGCGCGCAAGCCTCGACCTACGAGGAAATACTGTCGGACGGACGCATCGTTTCCATCACGCACCGGCCGCTGGCCTCAGGCGGCTGGGTGTCGATCTATGAGGACATTACGGAGCAAAGGCGGGCCGAGCAGGAACTGAAGGAGCAGCACCGCCGCTTCGATGCGGCGCTCGCCAACATGTCGCAAGGCCTGTTGATGTACGACGCCGAAGGCACGCTGATCGTGCGCAACCAGCGCTTCCTCGACCTCTACAAGGTCACGCCTGACGACTTCCCGCTCGGCATGAGCCAGCGCGCCCTGCTCGAACAGATGGTGCGACTGCGCATCTATCCGTCGATGGACATCGACGGCGAGATCGCCAACACCAGAGCCAGCCTGCAGGCCGGTGAGGAGCGTTCGACAGACCGCAGCCTTGCCGATGGCCGAACGCTGCTGGTTGCGCGCCGGCCGCTTGCCGGTGGCGGCTGGGTGGCGACCTTCGAAGACATCACCGAGCGCCGGCGCGCCGAAGAGCGCATGAGCCACCTTGCCCATTACGACACGCTGACCGACCTGCCCAACCGCTCGATGTTTCGCGAACGGCTCGACCAGGCGATGGCCGGCGATACACCGTTGGCGATCTTCTCGCTCGACCTCGATCGCTTCAAGGCCGTCAACGACACCTGGGGACACCCGGCCGGTGACTGGCTGCTGAAATGCGTGGCGGAGCGGTTGCGGCACAGCCTGCGCAGCGACACCGATGTGGTCGCCCGCCTCGGTGGCGACGAGTTCGCCATCCTGCAGTTCAATCCCAAAGGCGCCACCGATGCGGAACAACTGGCAAAACGCATCGTCGCTGTCGTCAGCCAGCCGTTTCGCGACAAGGGCCGCGACATGCATGTCGGCATCAGCCTTGGCATCGCGCTGTATCCCGGTGACGGCAAGGACGCCGACACGCTTTTGAAGAACGCTGACATGGCGCTTTACAGCGGCAAGAGCGAAGGCCGCAACGTCTACCGCTTTTTCGAGCCCGGCATGGATGCCTTGGTGCGGGCGCGCCTGGCGCTCGAAACCGATCTCGAGACGGCACTGAAGCGGCGGGAGTTCGTGCTGGAGTTCCAGCCGATCACCAACATCGCGTCGGGCAAGATCGTCGGCGCCGAAGCGTTGATGCGGTGGAATTCACCGACGCGCGGCCTGGTGGCGCCCGATGATTTCATCGCAGCCGCCGAAGACAGCGGGCTGATCGTTCCGCTGGGCGAATGGGCGCTGAAACAGGCCTGCAGCGTGGCCGCCGGCTGGCCGCCTGGAATGCGCATCGCCGTCAATGTCTCGGCAGTGCAGATCAGAAGCGCCGACTTTGCCCGCAGCGTGATTTCGGCGCTGGCCGTTTCCGGCGTGCCGGCCAGCCGGCTCGAACTGGAAATCACCGAGACCGTGCTGATGGATGAGAGCGAGACGGTGCTGAAGACGCTGAGACAGCTGCGCGAACTCGGTATCCGCATCGCGCTCGACGATTTCGGCACCGGCTATTCGTCGCTCGGCTATCTCAGGCGTTTTCCCGTCGACAAGATCAAGATCGACCGCTCCTTCATCCACGATATCGACAACAAGGACACGGCGGCGATCGTGCGCACGATCATCGGGCTTGGTGCCGAACTTGGCATCACTGTCACCGCCGAAGGCGTCGAGACCGAAGCGCAGCTCGACATATTGCGCAAGGCTGGCTGCGTCGAGGCGCAGGGCTTTCTGATCGGCATGCCGTCAAAGGCCGCCGACATGGCTCGACTTCTCAAGACGAGGGCAGCGTCCCGGCGCGCCTGAACATCCCCGGCGTCATTCCATGCGCGGCGCGGAAGGTGCGCGAGAGATGGCTTTGGTCGGAGAAGCCGGCCGCAAAGGCGGCACCGGCGAGATCTGAACCTTGCCGGATCAGCAGATCGGCACGGCGCAGCCTGCGGTCACGGATGAAGGCAGCAGGGGTGAGACCCAGCACTTTCCTGAAATCGCGGATAACTTGAAAGCGCGTCACGCCTGCGGCTTCAGCGAGCCGCTGCAAATCGAGGTCCGAGTTCAGATGGTCTTCGATGACCTGTTCATAGACCCGGAGCCGGCTTTTCGATCCGAAGCTTTCGACCGCCTCGCGCCGCCGGCCGCCCCAATCGCCATGGCGCAGGATGAGCTTGCGCAAGGCGATCAGCATGGATGTTTCGGCGCTCGTGGCATCACCCGATGTCGAAGCCAAGTGCGCGACGCCTACTGCCTGGACGAGATCGGCATCATCGACGATCGCTTGCGAAAACAACGGCGGGCGATCCTGCCCGAGTTCGTCCGCGATCGCACCCATGAGCGAGGCCGACGGATAGAAGGTGCAGTAAGCCCAACCCTGGTCGGCACCCGCCTCGCCGTCATGCCATATCTCCGGATTGACGAGCAGAACCGTGCCCGACGGCGCGAGGACAGTCTCGTTGCCGATGCGGACCCGCTCGCACCCTTGCGTGATCAGGGCGACGACATAGGTCGGGTGCGTGTGCAGCTGGTAGCGATGCCGCGTGAAGCGCGCCTTGATCATGCCAAGATCGCGAAAGCGCGGATGACGCCAGAACTGCGTCGTCTCCTGAGGCTGTTGAATTCCAGACACGGTCAATCCTGTTCAAGACGCTGCCGGCGCAAATCCTTTACGTGCTGGCATCGACAAGGCCGAATTTACGATAGCCGGCAAGGAGAGCGCAATGCTGCACAACGACCCCATCGCCGCCCTCACCCCGCAGGTGGTGGAATGGCGGCATCACATCCACGCCAACCCCGAACTCGGTTTCCAAGAGTATGAGACCGCGCGCTTCGTCGCCGACAAGCTGCGCACCTTCGGGCTCGACGAGGTTCATGAAGGCAAAGGCGGCACCGGCGTGGTTGGCGTCCTCAGAGGACGACCAGGCGTGCGCGCCATCGGGCTTCGGGCCGAACTCGATGCCTTGCCCGTGCTGGAGAAGACAGGATTGCCATATGCGTCGAAGAAAGACGGCGTGATGCATGCCTGCGGCCACGACGGGCACATCGCGATGCTGCTCGGCGCCGCCAAGCTGCTCGCCGACAACAGAGCCTTCGACGGCACCGTCTGTTTCATCTTCCAGCCGGCGGAAGAAAATGAAGGCGGCGCCATGCGGATGATCGAGGACGGACTGTTCGAGCGCTTCCCCGTGGAAGCCGTCTACGCCGTCCACAACTGGCCGGGGCTGCCGCTCGGAAAGATCGCGGCCCGTGCCGGGTCGATGATGGCGGCCGTCGACACTTTCGAACTGAACTTTGAGGGGACCGGCGCGCATGCCGCCATGCCGCAGCTAGGCGACGATCCCGTGCTCGCGGCCGGCGCCTTCGTTCAAGCCGTGCAGCGCATCGTCAGCCGTTCGGTCGACCCGCAAATGGCGCTGGTCGTTTCGATCACCCAGATCCATGGCGGCAATGTCGGCAACATCGTGCCGGGCAAGGTCTGGCTGCAGGGAACCTGCCGCTTCTTCGAGCCCACTTTGTCGGACCATTGCGAAAGGCTGATCGGCGACATCGCGCAAGGCATTGCCTCGGCGCATGCACTCACCGCCAAGCTCGCCTACAAGAAAGGCTACCCGCCGCTGGTCAACACGTCGGCTGCCACTGACCGGGCCGTCCAGGCGGCAACCGCGGTTGTCGGCCGCGAGCAGGTCGAGACCGCATCCAACCCGAGCCTCGGCTGCGAGGATTTTGCCTACATGGTCCGCGAAGCCGGCGGCTGCTATGCCTGGGTCGGCGCAGGAGCGGTCAGACCGGGCGAAGGGCTGCACGGCGATCGCTATGTCTTCAACGACGCCATCGTCCCCACCGTGCTCCGCTATTTCGTCACGCTCGTTGAGCAGACGCTACGCTGACGGCCGAGCGCCTCAGCGCAAGGTCTCGACGTATTTCTCGTGGAAGCTGACATAGCCGGGTTCGACGACTTTGAGATGGGGCTCGATCAGCTGGTGGAAGGCCGGCAGCTGATGGAAGGGCACGCCGGGATAGGCGTGGTGCTCGGCGTGATACGGCATGTTCCAGGCGACTTTGCGCACCAGCCAGTTGGTCAGCGTGGTGCGGGTGTTTTCCAGCATGTTGGCGACAAGCGGGCAGCGGCCATGCTCGGCCAGCAGATAGAGCCTGAGGAAGGGCTGGCCGAGCAGCGCCGGCACGATCCAGACATAGAGCAGTACACTTGCCTCGAACCACAGGGCTAGCGCGGCGACCACGACATAGAAAGCGATCATGGCGCGGGCTTCAGTGCGCACCTTGGGCAGGCCTTTCGGCGGCACGTAGCTGTCGTGGCAGCCGCCAATCGCGTTGGTGTAGAGTGTCTGCAAATGCCCCCACCACACCGGCAGGCCCGAGACGTGGACGATGTATTGCCGCATCGTCTCCGGTTTCGGGAAGGCGAGTTCCGGATCGTTCTCGGGATCCTGGGTGAAACGGTGATGGGCGAAGTGGAAATAGCGAAACCAGTCGGCGGGCAGCGCGATCGCCAGGCTGCAGACCCTTGCGGCGGCATCGTTGAGCCACTGCGTCTCGAACGCCGTCCTGTGCACCGTCTCATGCAGCAGCGTGAACAGAAAGACGATGAGAATGCCTTGCGGCAACATCAACAGCGGCCAGTACGACACCTTGGCCGCAATCAGCCCGCCGATAGCCACAATCGCGCCGAGATGGAAGGCGAGTTGGACCAGACCCGGCCCGTCCGACTTGCCGGTCAGGCGGCTGCGCTGCTCATTGGTCAGGAACGCGATGCCGTCGCGATGGTCTCTGGGTTCAAACTGGGCCGATACGGTCATGGCGCCAAGCTACTCGAATAAGAAAGCTTTCGAAAGACGAGGATTTCTGCGACATGGATAAGCTGACCTTCCTATCGGATCACCCAATGACCGCGCTTCCTTCCCTGAGAGGACTTCAAGCCTTCGAGGCGGCGGCGCGCTCGGGGAGTTTCGCGCAGCGGCGGATGAGCTCTCGATCTCGGCGGCTGCGGTCAGCCAGCTCATTCGCACCGTCGAGGAGCAGATGGGTCGAAAACTGTTCCATCGCGTCAACCGCCGCGTGGTGCTGACGGAAGCCGGCGTCGAGATGCTGCCCCGGCTGACCCTGGCTTTTCGGGAGATCGGCAGCATCGCGCGTGGCAGCGATGCCTTCCGCCCGCGGCTTGTCATATCGGTGCCGCCGTCCATGGCGATGGGCTGGCTTTCCGAACGTCTCGCCGGCTTTGTGGCCAGCCACGGCGCCGTCGACATATCCCTGCGCGGCGATGACGATCCGGTGCCGTTCGACCGCGAACTGATCGACATCCGGCTGTCCTTCGGCCCGCACTATCGTGAACACCCGACCGAAGACATTGTCAGGGACGCCGTCTACCCCGTCTGCGCGCCAGAACTCACCGCCAAAACCGACAGCCTCGCCGGCCTGCCACTGATTCACACCGACTGGGGACCGACCGGCGCGTCGTTTCCGTCTTGGCGCACCTGGTTCGAGGCGGCGGGCATAGAACCCGGCCGCGCAGTGCAGCGCGGCCTGTCGGCGAACTCGTCGCGGGCAGCGCTCGACCTTGTCATTTCAGGGCTGGGCGTGGCGCTGGCGCAAGGCATTTATTGCGCCGGGGCGCTGGAAGACGGCCGTTTGGTCCGGGCGAATGCCCTATCGATCGCGCTGCGTCAGCCATATTGCCTGACGATCCCGGAACGCAGTGCAAGGCGCGACCTGGTGGCGGCGTTTCGCAATTGGCTGATTGAGGAATGCCGGCGGTCGGTGGGTTCGCCGGTGCTCGGCTGATGGACCGAACTGCTCAGAGATGGCCGGCCAGTGCGGCGACCATGTCCTTGTTCGTCGCCACGGGAATGATCTCGAACTCCACCAGGTCAGACCATTCGATGACCCAGCGCTGCAGCAGCGTGACGTCATCGGCCTCGACCAAAAGGAAGCAGCGGCTCATATCAGCCGCGATCCAGGAGTGGTGCACGACAAGCGCGTCCGGCTTCAATCTGCCGCGCTCGCCGAAACGGCGGTAGATCTCCTTGCGGTCGCAGCCGGTGAAATCCTCGATGACGATGAACTGCATTTTTCCCCCTCGGTTGAATTGCCGCCCGGGACGGCAAACTAACGCCCGGGACGGTCCAGCCGCTCCAGGAACCATTGCGTCAGCCGCACCCAGACTTCGTCCTTTTCGCCGGAATCCTCCCAGCCATGGTCGAGGTTCGGGTTGTCGTTGACCTCGATGACGAAGACGCCATCCTTGGTTTCCTTGAGATCGACGCCGTAAAGCCCGTCGCCGATGCAGCGCGCCGCCTTCACCGCGGTGTCGACGACATGCGGCGGCGTCTCTTTCAGCGTGAAGGTCTTGATGCCGCCCTGGTCGGGCTTGCCGCTGGCCTTGTGGTTGACGATCTGCCAGTGTTTTTTCGCCATCAGATAATGCACGGCAAACAGCGGCTGCCCGCCGAGCACGCCGACGCGCCAGTCATATTCGGTCGGGATGAATTTCTGCGCGATCAGGAGATCGGAATCCTCCAGCCACTCGGTGGCGAGCGTCTTCAGTTCTTCGAAGTTGCCGCATTTCTTGACGCCGCGCGAGAACGATGAATCCGGGATCTTCAGCACCAGCGGAAAGCCCAGCGTCTGCGCCGCCAGTTCGAGGTCCGAGGTGCCGGCTATCATCACCGTCGGCGGCACCGGCACCTTGTTGTAGGCCATCAGTTCGTTGAGATAGACTTTGTTGGTGCAGCGGATCATCGACAGCGGGTCGTCTATCACCGGCATGCCTTCCTGCTGGGCGCGGCGCGCGAAGCGGTAGGTGTGGTTTGAGATCGAGGTGGTCTCGCGGATGAACAGCGCGTCGTAATTGGCGAGCTTGGCCAGGTCCTTCCTGGTGATCGGCTCGATTTCGACGCCCATCTTTTCGGCGATCTTGGCCCAGTAACGCAGCGAGGAAATCTCCGACGGCGGCAGTTCCTCATGCGGATCGACCAGCGTGGCGAAGGTGTAGCGTGCCGGCGTGCGGCCCTTGGTGTCGCGCCACTCGCGGTTGGTGTACGTCTCGAGCGCCTGCACGAAGAGGGCTTCTTCCTCCTCGGCCATCCTGGCCAGCGGCAGGAAGCCGATCTTGCGGATCGAAGCCCATTCGGCGCTGTCCTTGATGTGAACCTCAAGCGCCGGAGCGCGGAACCAGTCGAACAACAGCTTGGCGAAGCGGTCCCAGACCTTCGACGGTCCGATGCCGAAGAAGATGCAGATTTTTTGCGGGAATACGCCACCGAGATCCTTGCGACATTTGTTGAGCGCCAGCTCCAGTTCCGGCAGCGCGTGCTCGTAGAGCTTGCGCTCGGACAGGTCGATCATCGTCTCGACCGTCGGGATGACCTTGTGGCCGCGCGAACCGGCGAGCAGAGAGGCATAATAGCCGCGGCTCTGGTAGGCGTAATTGTTCGACAGGTTGATGACCTTCGGCTGCTGGCCGCGAAACAGCGCCGGATGCGCAAGATAGTCACGGTTGGTGATGATCTTGTGCGGCGTCGCCGCCGGGTCGAGATCGTTCTGACGGCCGGTGAGGATGACCCAGGTCATTGTTATCAGCGTTTCCCAAGAGTGATGGCAGCACGCAGTCCGTCGCGGCCAAATTGCGCCATGTTCATGAAGATGCCGTGCGGCACGGGAATGTTGGCGGCATCGAGGATGGTCTCCTGTCTTTCGTCCTCGACCCAGGGATCGTGGATCAGGATGTGGTCGCCATCGTCGCCGATAGCCAGCACCCAATGCGGCACCTTCTTGCCGAACATCAGGAAGCCGCTGATCAGCACCAGCACCAGTTTTCCCTGAGCCAGGGCGCCGCGGATATCGTCGATGGTGAATGGACGGTAATTCACCGGGATGCCGTAAAGTTCCGCGCGGCGGCGAAAGTCCACCTGGGCAAGTTCCATCACCCGGCGCTTGTCGTCGCTGCGCACCGATTGCAAGAACAGCGCGCCATAGAAGGACACGAAGATTTCCGCCGCAAGCCCGCTTTCGTAGCCGGAAACCGCAAGGCCGAAGGGCTCGCAGCCGCCCGGGCCGGACATCATGAACACGGTCGTTGCCTCGCGCCATAGGCGGATTTCCATGACCGGATCGGGCACGAAGCCGGAATCGAAATTGGCCATCGCCATCATCAGGCAGCATGGACCGCAGGTGAACTCGCAGGTCTGCTGGTAGAACGGGACTTTGGTGGCGACCGGAATATCGCCGCGCAAGGTCTTTTCGTAGCGCAGCGCGGTGGCGCCATCCTCGTAATAGTGAGGCTCACGACCGATCTTGCGGTAGCCGCTCTGCTCATAGATGCCAATGGCGCGAAGATTGTCCTCGCGCACTTCGAGACGCAACATCATGCGGTCATGCTCGAAGGCAGCTTCTTCGGCCGCTGCAAGCAGCATGCGGCCAATGCCGCGGCCGCTGAAAAACGGGCTGGTGGCAAGCGAATAGAGCCGGGCGACGCCGCTGCCCTTGCGAAACAGCACGATGGCGTAGCCGGCGACACGGCCATCGCTTTCGGCGACCAGCATCTCGGCTGTCTCGCGTTCGATCAACAAGCGGAAGGAGCGCCGGGAAATGCGGTCACTGGAAAAGACCGCCTTCTCGATGGCGGCGAGGTCATCGACGTCGGACGCGCGGGCCTTGCGAATCTCGGCAGGCATGCGGGTTTGGAAAACCTCGATTGGGTGGAGGAAAAGGCCGCGGTCAAAAACGTCGCAAACATCAGCCGAAACGCCGATATCAGCCAAGCGCTATCGCACCTTGAATAGGGCCGAATTGTGACAGTTCCACCGCGAGTGGCGGGCGGTGACCGCGGCACCGCCAGGTGCGGCGCCGCCTCGGCGCATGACGCCAAAACCGAATGTGCTCAACTGGCGATACCGGCCAGAAGCTGACCGTAGGCGCGCTTGGCGACCGCGGCCAGCTGCTCTCGCGGCAGCGAGCCGACGACGGCGCAGGCATAGCCCTTGTCCAGCCAGTAGACCGCCTCGGGGCCGTCGGCGTCCGCCATGTAGGTGCCCTTGGACTTGGCTGAGGAATCAGCGGTAACGAACAAGGAGATGCGCTGACCCTTGGCGTCCTCGTAAAGCAGCATCGCTGCCTTGCCCTGGCCGGCGGGCAGCAGCCGGCCGCCAACCAGCTGGAAGCCTTCCGCCACCAGATCCGGCGCCACCAGTTTCAGGCCGACGCGGTTGGACAGCCAGGTCTGCAGGTGATCCTTGTCGCTTGCCGGCACTTCCACCGCATGGCGCTGTTCGGCGGCATAGATGACATGGGCGGCGATCGCCTCTTCGGCCAGTTGGTCATCGGCGCCATCTTCCCTGCCGATGCCGTCGATGCCGGCAAAATAGCCGCCAAGACCGCCGATGACGAGCACTGCGGCCGCCGCGGCCGCAAGCCACCAGCGCGACTGCCGCGCCGCCGCTTTGGTCGCGCCTTCACCGCTAACGATCTGCTTGAACAGCACCGGCACGGGCTCGTCGAGCACACCGGCAAAGGCGGCGCGCAACGCGGCGCGGTCGGCGGTGTAGCGGGCGCTTTTCGCCTTCATTTCGGGATTGGCGTCGATCCAGGCGTCGTAGGCGGCGCGCTCGTCGCCCGGCAGCTCGCCGTCGAGAGCCATGTGGATATCGCGTTCGGAAAAATCGCGGCGGGTCATTTCTCGACGATCCTTATCGAGCGGCGGCGCGCCGTGTCATCGAGCAGGCTGCGCAGCTCCTCGCGTCCGCGCGCTATGCGCGACATCAGCGTGCCGGCGGGCACGCCGAGAATGTTGGCGGCTTCGGCATAGGAGAATCCTTCGATGGCGACCATGACTAGAGCGGCGCGGCGGTCGGGGCTGATCGCCTGCAATGCGTCGATGATCTCGCGCGAGGCGGCGTTCTCGGCCTGCTCGGCGGGGACTGCCTGCGCCTCGTTTGCGTCAAGCGGCAGGATCGCCGCCTCACCGCGCCGGTTCACCTTGCGCATCTGATCGATGAACAAATGATGCATGATCGTAAACAGCCACCTCCGGGGGCTTTCTCCCGTCTGCCAGCTTTCAAGCCGCAAGAGCGCTCGTTCGAGGCAATCCTGGACGAGATCGTCAGCGGATTCGCGGTCGCGCAGAAGCGAGCGTGCGTAGCGGCGCAGGCGCGGTATTTCGCCAAGGATTGCTGCCTTCTTTTCGTCCATGACCGCTGGTTCTGAGGTCGCCCTTGTTTAACCCGATTGAACGCGCCTTCCCGGCGCGGCGCAAGCGGCCAGCGCGAAGCGGTCTGCCGCCCCGGTCACCCAAGCAGTGAGATAACGAGTTGATCGGCTAAATTATTCCCCGCAATCAACAAAAGGGCCGAATTATCCTAAATCGGTCTGTGCGAAATCATGGCCTTTGTATAGCAGTGGAAGATCGCGGCTTTTCGCGCAGGCGTAAGCAAAACAGTCCCCGAGATTCAGATCCGCCTTGTGGCCAACGGCTTTGCCGTAACGGGCACTCGCGTCAATGGCCCGAGAGCCGATGTTGTCGTCAATGGCCAGACTCTCTCCCATGATCTCCACAATGAACTCATCGATCAGATCGCGGGCATGGAGAAGGGCTTCAGCGCTGGGTCTGCGCGGGCCGGCGCCGGCCCTTGCCAATGCCTGTGTTGCTTCGAAGTGAACCAACGGAGAAACCCAGACCTGCCCGGAAAAACCGGATAGCTGCTTCAGCAATTCCTCCCACCCAGGTTCCTGGTTGAGAATGGCGACGATCACCGACGCGTCGACAAACATCAGTCTTCCCACATCTCGTCGGTGAACTTCTTCATATCGAAATCGGGATTGGGCAGGCCAAGCTTCCTGGCCCTGTCCTGAAGACTGGCGATCCGATCGCGCAGCGGCACCTTCGCCCGATTGCGCTCAAGTTCGTGCACGAGCGCGACCCGCACCGCCTCCGTTTTGCTCGGAGCGTTCGTCTCGCGTTGCAATCTGCTGGCCAGCGCATCCACTTCGTCGTCGCGGATATAGAGCGGCATCGAATATCCTCCGTTGGATATTGATATATTCCATCTCGTATATCACTTCAAGTTGCAGCGTTGGCCTCCCTCGCCGCCCGCGTCAGCAGCCGCTGGTAGAACAGGCCGATGCCGATCAGCACGGCGCCAAGACCGATGAAGGACAGCGCCCTGAGCACGCCTTCCAGTTCCGACATGTCGAACAGGAAGACTTTTACCACGGCAATCGCGATCAGCGCCGCCGAGGCGATGCGCAGCACCTGCGACTTCAGCCAGACGCCGGCGGTGAGCAGCACGACGCCAATGACCAGCCAGAGCGCCGAATAGGTGTAGGTCTCGAGCTGGCCGAGGCCGCTCCACAGGCCGATGAACTCGCCCTTGAACACGCGCCTGACCGACAGTGTGGCGTAGGCGAAGACAAGCAATGCCGCCACCACCGCCAGCATCTGCGCATACCATGGCGGCCGCTTGTCCCTGGCATAGAGCGCCAGCCCGCCGACAGCGATGGCCGGCAGGAGATAAGCCAGGAACAAGAGGTTGAACACCGGGATCTGGCCGGTCGATTCGTCGGTGAACAGCGGATTGAGCACCAGGAAATGCTGGAGGACGATGAAGGCGACCGAGAGCACGCCGGCAGCCATCGAGCCGTAGCGCAGCACAGAGCTTGGCGAGCGCATGTCGATGGCCACCAGTATCGCGCCGGCGCCGATGGCGATCAGCGTATAGATCGCCTGTTCGGCGAGCGTCACCGGACCGGTGTCGATGACGCCGCCATGCATGGCGTGGCGCACCAGCATGGCGACGGTGAGCAGCGCAAACAGGGCTGCACCCGCCTCCATCGCTAGGCGCGGCCGGCCATTACCAGCTGTTGGTAGTGCGGGGGTGGTACGCGCGAGTTGCCAGGCGGCAAAGCCGAAGGCTAGCGCCGGTACGCCGTATCCCGGCAGCAGCCAGTTGAACACCCGCGTCGTCGTCAGGAACTCGGCGCCGACGATGGTCGGATCGAAGGCGACGCGGCCGAGCACGGCGACGACCGCGCCGACCGAAATCCAGCCCAGCACCGGATAAGAACGCCAACGCGTCGCCAGCGCCGGCACGATGGCGGCAACGCCGGCAAGCAACGTGGTCCAGCCGGAACCGAAGGCCATGTGCAGCATCAGGAGCCCGGCCAGAGCCGAGCCGCAAAGCGCGAAGGAGACGGCGACGTCGCCCTTGAGCGGCGGCTGTTCGGCGCGCGCAATCCATTCGCCGCCGGCGGCGAAGACGACGACCAGAAGGGCAGCTATCGCTGCGTAGACAAGGTCGCGGTCGAGATTGCCGTAGGCGAGCCACAGCGTCAGCAGAATAAGCAGCGGCGAAGCGACGCCCCATGCCGCCCAGCATGCCGCGCGGACCCGTGCTGAGGCGGCGAAGCGGCGTGCGGCCCAGAAGCCGGCGCCGATGAAAACCAGGCCGAGGGCAATGCCGATGCGCAGCGTCAACGGATTTCCGGCCGCCACCGGCATGCCGTCAAAGCCGATATTCCCCTGGGTTATGTCGGAGCCGATGGTGGTGGGCGGAATGATGCCGAGATGGATCATCACGCTCACCACGCCGGCGGCATGCAGCAGCGGCAGCGCGCGCGGCCGGTAGAGTGCGGTGGCGACAAGGGCGACGAGGACGAAGGCGCCCGGCAAGGCGCCACCGGCGGCGACCAGCGTCGTGTCGACGGACAGGCCTAGCGCTGAAAACGCAACGAAAACGCCTGGCACGATCGAGGGCCAGTCGAAGCCGGTCTTCGCCGTCTCCGCTTCGCTGTCACGTGTGCCCAGCCAGACAAAGGCAAGCACCGCCAGCGTCACCGCGTCGATGAACAGGATGACGGCAAGGTCGGCGACTAGCGTGCTCATCATGTAGACGATGGTCCAGGCGCCGGTGCCGAAGAAGGCCGCCGCAATCAGGAATTTCCAGTCGCGAATGCGGGCGATCACGGCTGTAGCGGCAAGCACGATCGCCAGGTAGACGAACAGCGCCCATGGGTTGGGCGCCTGCGAGGACACAAGCGCCGGCGTCGCCATCGAGCCGACGAGACCGATGCCGGCCAGGGCCTGGCCGTGGACGAGGGCGGCGACAATGGTCGCCACGCCGATGGCGCCGAGCACGGTGAAGGCGAAGGCCGGCCCGACGAAACCGTAAATGGCATGCGCGGCATAGACCGTACCGAACAGGATGAAGGCGCCGGCAGCCGTCAGGATCGCCGGAATATAGGCGCCTGCAGCCCCTTGCACCGGCACCTTGAAGCCGGTGCGGCGGATGAACTCGCCGCCGCCGATCAGCACCAGGCCGAGCAGCGCCGCCAGGGACAGCCGCACTTCAGGGCCGAAAATGCCGGCCTCGATGGTGTAGCGGATCAGGAACAGGCCGCCCAGGGCCAGCGCGACGCCGCCGACCCAGACCGCCCAACGGGTGCCGAGCGCCGTTTCGACCTCTGACTGGCGGGCTGCCTTCGACGTGGCGGCAGGCGCGGATCCGGTGAATGCCGCCTTGGCCGCGGCCGACAGTTCTGGCACGGCCTCGCTGGTGGCCGCATCGGCTTCGGCGGCCGGTGCCTGGGCATGTGCCGCGTCTGCTGTTGTTGGCGAAGCTATGTCGGCAACTGGTGCGCTAGCGTGAGCGGCATCCGCCGGTGCGCTTGCAGCCTGCTCGGCCGGTTTGGCAACGGGCGGTGTCGCATGCACTCCGGACAGAACCAGGCTGCGCAGCGCTCCGAGCTCGCGCTCGATCAGACTGACGCGGCCCTGCTGGCGCAAGACGAGGACAAAAAGCACGATAACGACGACGGCGCCAATCAGGCTTTCAAACATGGCGGTTCCCCCAAACCAGGCCAGTTTTCACTGACAATTGCGGCGGCCACACGGCCACCCCAGACGGCTATTCAAGTCACGCCACCGCAATGGTGGCCGAAAAGAAGTTATCGAGCATGTTTCGTCGGCAAATTCCAGCGGCCTACGGTCTTTCTCCTCACCCATCATCTGAGATAGCCAGGAATGGCATGCCGCCGCCACTTGCCCAGGAGCCATGCTATCCTCGGATGAACTACGAGGAAATCGAATGCCGAAACGAAGTGCAGGGCTGCTGATCCACCGGACAAGGGCCGGCATTCTCGAATTTCTGCTCGTCCATCCCGGCGGCCCATTCTGGGCAAGGAAGGATGAAGGCGCTTGGTCGATCCCCAAGGGCCTCGTCGAGGACAATGAAGATGAGTTGGCCGCCGCCCGGCGCGAGGCTGGGGAAGAACTCGGAGTCAGCATCGAGGGTGATTTCGAGCCTGTCGGCAGCTATCGGCAAGCCGGCGGCAAGATCGTGATCGCCTGGAGTGTCGAAGCCGATTTCGATCCCGATGCCGTTAAAAGCAACATGTTCACGATGGAATGGCCGCCCAGGTCAGGCGTGACCAGGGAATTTCCCGAAATCGACAGGGCCGGCTGGTTTTCCTTCGCGGAGGCCAGCCTCAAGATCCTCGGCGGTCAGCGCGCCATCCTCGATGATTTCATGGAGCATCGCAAAGCCGGCTGAGGCTCTTGCCCTACGAGTACCCCCACCCTAACCCTCCCCACAAGGGGGAGGGAATGCTGCCGCATGCAGCTTTTGGTGTGAACCTGGACGGTTTGCGGAGGTCAGCACCCACCGAGTCTCCCTCCCCCTTCTGGCGCAGCGTCTGCCGTAAGGGCGGCCTTGCCGCCCGAATGATGCTTGCGCAAGGCGGCGAGGAAGCCGGCACGGGCATCGGGCTGTTCGATGCCGCGCGGCTCGTAGACATGGCGGGTGAAAAAGAAACCGGTCAGATGGAAGGCGTCCTCGAGTGCCGCGTGGTCCGCCCGCAAGCCGGAGCCGCGCCGCAGGAAGGCCGGCAGCGCCAGCATCTTGTCGCGCCATGGCGCGCCGGCCTGGCGCGAAACCGCGCGGCCGGATTTCGGCGAGACATAGGCCAGATCCTGCCTGGCGCCGGTCGCCGCGCACTGGCTGAGATCGAGGCCGAAGCCGAGTTCGTCGAGGATGAGCAGTTCGAAGCGCGCCACCAGTTCCCCGGCGGCATCCGAATCGTCCAGATGGGCGATCATCACAGCAAGCGTCTCATACAGGCCGCCATGGGCGTCGCGCTCGGGCAGGAGTCTGAGATGCGCGGCCATGGTCTGCAGGCCGTAGACGGCGACAGCGCTGTCCATCAACCGGGCGGCATTCATCTCGATCGCCTCGGCCTGGAAGGTGCCGAGATGCTCGTCGAGGCGTGCCCGCCACAAAAGGTCGACGCGGTTGCCGGGCTGCAGCACCGGCTGCTGCTTGCGCGAGCGCCCGCCGCGCACCAGGCCGAGATGGCGGCCATGCGCACGCGTCATTACCTCGAGAATGGCGCTGGTTTCGCCATGCTTGCGGGTGCCGAGTATGATTCCCTCGTCGCGCCATTCCATGGCAGGAGCTTGTCACCGGTTGCGTGGCTAAATCAAGATTTTGGCGCGCCGCGTGCGATCTGTGCTGACATTGGATCCCCACACATCGTCGAAAGGCTCTGATCACGCGAATTCCCGGTGATCGGCCAGGACGTCGTCGATGACGCGGCGCGATCGCTCGGCTTCGGCTTGGTTGGCGTCGTGTCCGGCAACCGTGATCAGCGCTTTCCACAGCGTCCAGCCGCGGCCGCGCGCCCAGGTCGCTTCATCGACGTCGATGGCAGCCCGGAATGCCTCCCGGCTCTCGCCCTGGAAGAATGTCCAGGCGATCGCCAGGTCGCAGGATGGATCGCCGATGCCGGAGGTGCCGAAGTCGATGACGGCGCTCAGGCGGCCGTTTTGGACCAGAAGGTTGCCCCAGGCGACGTCGCCGTGAAACCAGACGGGCGACCCTTGCCAGGTGGCGGCAAGGGCCGCATCCCAGACAGCGGTGGCCGCCTGGGTGTCGATCTGCCCCTCCAGCGCCTGGAGTGCTTCCCTTGTCTGGTTGTCATACACGCTCGGCGATCCGCCGCGGAAGAAATTGTGCTGGCCCGCGGGCGGCCCGCCCGCCGGATCGATCCGCCGGAGCGCAATGAGGAACTTGGCCAGATCGACCGCGAACTGTGGGCGATCGGCGATTTCGGCGGTCTTGGCTGTTTCGCCGTCGATCCAGCGGTAGACGGACCAATGCCAGGGGTAGCCCTCCCCGGGCTCGCCCATCGTCAGTGGAACCGGGATCGGCAGCGGCAGAAGCGGCGCCAGCCTGGGCAGCCAGCGGTGCTCCTTTTCGACCTGCAAGGCATATGGTGCGGCACTCGGCAGCCGCAGAGTCATATCATTGCCGAGGTGGAAGGTTCGGTTGTCCCAACCGCCAAACGTCACCGGGCTCACCGGCAGATGCCGCCATTGCGGAAACTGCGCGTTGACCAGCCGGCGCACGAGATCGGTATCGATGGTCGGTTTTGGATCAGGCATGTCATCGTCTCAAACTGCCGGGCGGCACTTCTAGACGATGAAGCTCAATGGGGAAACTCAAGCCCCATCTCACGGTAGCGCTCGGGGTCGTCGCCCCAGTTTTCACGCACTTTGACGAACAAGAACAGGTGCACTTTCTGCTCGAGAATGCCGGCTATCTCCATGCGCGCCGACTGGCCGATGGCGCGGATCGTCTCGCCCTTGTGGCCGAGCACGATCTTCTTCTGGCTGTCGCGCTCGACATAGATGGTCTGGTCGATGCGTACCGAGCCATCCGGTTTCTCTTCCCATTTCTCGGTCTCGATATGCGAGGAATAGGGCAACTCCTGATGCAGCCGCAGATACAGTTTCTCGCGGGTGATCTCGGCCGCCAGCTGGCGCATCGGCAGGTCCGATATCTGATCCTCCGGATAGTACCAGGGGCCAGCCGGAAGCGCCTCGGCGAGATAGTCGAGCAGATCCTTGCAGCCGGAGCCGGTCAGCGCCGAGACCATGAAGGTGCGCTTGAACGGCACCTTTTCGTTTGCTGCCGCGGCCAGGGCCAGCAGCGCCTCGTGCTTGACCCGATCGACCTTGTTGAGGATCAGCACCATCGGTTGGCGGACGTCCTTCAGCCGCTCGAGGATGGCGTCGGCGTCACCCCTGATGCCGCGCTCGGCATCGATCAGCAGCAACACGATATCGGCGTCCTTGGCGCCACCCCAGGCGGTGGTCACCATGGCGGTGTCGAGCCGGCGCTTCGGCTTGAAGATGCCGGGCGTGTCGACAAAGACGATCTGCGCGTTGTCATGCGTGGCGATGCCGCGCACGATGGCGCGGGTGGTCTGCACCTTGTGGGTGACGATCGACACCTTGGCGCCGACCAGCTGGTTGACCAGCGTCGACTTGCCGGCATTGGGGGCACCGATCAGGGCGACGAAGCCGGAGTGTGTGGCAGTGGCCTCCGCTGCCGGAGGGAGATCTTCGCTGCCGGTCATGCCGCACTCCCTTGGTTGGCCCAGATGCCTTCGCGCGTAAGAAACGCCGATGCCGCCGCTTCTTCGGCTGCGCGGCGAGAGCCGCCCGTGCCGCTCGCCGGCGCAAAACCGCCGACCTTCACGGACACCGTGAAAACCGGTTGATGTTCAGGTCCTTCTCGTTTCTCGATCGCGTATTCGGGCCTGACATCGCTGGTCTTGGCGATCCATTCCTGCAGGTCGGATTTCGGATTGGGCGGCTTGGCCACCACCTTTTGCGAGCGCGGCTCCCAGTAACGCAGGACGAATTGCCTTGCCGCATCGAGGCCGCCATCGATATAGACCGCCGCGATCAGCGCTTCGACTGCATCCGCCAGATAGTTTCCGCCCGAGCCACGCGAGCGCGCCTTCAAGGCAGCGTCGGCCCGAACCAGATCTTCGAGCTGCATTTCAATGCCGATCTCGGAGCATGTCCGCGCATCGACCAGGGCATTGAAGCGCGGGGCGATTTCACCTTCCGGCGCCTCAGGAAACTTTTCAAAAAGCAGGTCGGCAACGATCAGGCCGAGCACGCGGTCGCCAAGGAATTCGAGGCGCTGGTTGTTGCTGCTTGCCTTGACCGCGCTGGAATGCGTCAGCGCGGTCTCGAGCAAACGGACGTCCCGGAAGGAATGGCCGGTTTTGGCTGTCACCAAATCGGCCAGAGTTTCACCCGTCGGGCGCTTCAAAGCCATCAATTCACGAAATGGAACAGGCGCGACAGGCGCACCAGCGACGGCCATTTCCAGATCTCGAGCGGGCTCGCCTTCCCGGCGATCGAGAAGAAGACGATGTTAGCGCGGCCGACAAGGTTCTCCGCCGGCACGTAGCCGACGCTGAGGCGGCTGTCGGAGGAATTGTCGCGGTTGTCGCCCATCATGAAATAGTTGCCGGGGGGCACGACGAACTCGCGGGTGTTGTCGGTGATCGAATTCGGTGTCAGGTCGAGCGTGTCGTAGCTGACGCCGTTGGGCAGGGTCTCGCGATAGACGTCGACCGGCTCAGGCACTTCCGTGATATCAGGATTTTGGATCTGGCCGGTTTTCACACGAGGCACGCCCTGGCCGTTGATGAACAATTGGCCGTCCTTCATCTGGATCTTGTCCCCCGGCAGGCCGACGACGCGCTTGATGTAGTCGAGCGACGGATCCGGCGGGAACTTGAAGACCACCACGTCGCCGCGCTTCGGATCGGAACCCCAGATGCGGCCGGAAAAGATGTCGGGGCCGAATGGCAGCGAATAGCGCGAGAAGCCGTAGGACCATTTGGTGACGAACAGATAGTCGCCTTCGAGCAAGGTCGGCCGCATAGAGCCGGACGGGATCGAGAAGGGCTGGAACAGCAACGTGCGGATGACCATGGCCAGCAGCAAAGCCTGGATGATGACGCTGACGATTTCGCCAAGCCCGCCGGATTTCTTCTCGGATTTTTCAGCCACGCTCATGTCGTCCTCGATTGTGCGTTGGATGGTATAGAGTCTCGGCGCGCGCTGGGCAACGTCAAGTCGGCGTTAGATAGCGGTCGTCTGATGCAATCAATGTGGCGCTTGTTCGGCGGGCAACGCCTCGATGATCACAAAGGCTTGAGCAAGCGGGAAATCATCGGTGATTGTGAGGTGGATCGCCGCTCTGTGCCCCTGTGGCAGGATTTTGGCCAGCCGTGCCGCCGCTCCCCCGGTCAGCGCCATCGTCGGCGCGCCGCTGGGCAGGTTGGCGACCCCCATGTCGCGCCAGAACACGCCCTGCGCGAGGCCGGTGCCAAGCGCCTTGGCGCAGGCCTCCTTGGCGGCGAAGCGCTTGGCATAGGAGGCTGCGCGGCCTTTGCGGCCTTCCGAGCGGACCTGTTCGACCTCGGTGTAGATGCGCTGGATGAAGCGCTGACCATGCCGTTCCAGCGACTTTTCGATGCGTCTGATGTCGATCAGGTCGCTGCCGATGCCGATGATCATTCCGCCGGAACTTCCCGTCCGCGGTGCCCGGCCTTATGCGCCCGCTCTGCCATGCGCTTCCTGCGCTGCTCGCGAAAGGCTGTCATCCCCCAGCGGGTGATGCCGTAGAAGATCAGCCCGAAGATCAGGCCGAGCGGCACAGCGCCGATCAGCATCGGCTCCAGCACCGGATGCCACAGTTTTGCAAACGACAGCGTGTGCATCATCTCACCAAGATGCGCAGGCGGTCCGTTCTTGGGCAGGCGCTCATGCAGGATCAGCTTGCCGACTTCCCAGGACGCTCCCCACAGCAGCGGGAAAGTCAGCGGATTGCCGAAGAATACCGCGCCGAGGGCGGCGGCCACCAGATTGCCGGCGACCACCCAGCAGAGCACGGCGGCGACGGCGAAATGGAAGCCGAGCGGAAAGAAGGAGGCGAAAACGCCGGCCGCGACGCCGGCCGCCACCGCATGCGGTGTCGCCTTCAGCCGCAGGATGCGCTTGGAGAAATATTGCAACGAGCGCGAAAACGAGCGGCGCGGCCACAGATAGGTACGCACCCGCTCCAGAATGCCATCAGGCTTTCGGCGTCGAAAAAGCACTCTGTTCCAGTTCCCGGTTCATCACGCCCAAATTGCAACCATCCCTGGCCGGGCGCGGTCGCTCCATCTTGCGCTTCGAGGGCGCAGAAAGGCAACAACGACTTTGATATAGCGACTGCCTTGCGGCGGAACAATGAAACGCCGCCGCGATGGTCTGCCGCAGGCGGGTAACAAGAGCGCCATTGGGGCGAAACTGAGGACAATATCGATGAAAGCTCCCCGACGACGGCAAGGTCCGCGCGAAGACGACGCCGAGGCGGATAGACTATTCCCGATATTCGCTGACTTCGACCAAATTGCTGTCCGGATCGCGGAAATAGACCGACATCATCGTGCCGCGGGCGCCGGTGCGCTCGACCGGACCGACTTCGATGGCAACGCCATTGGCTTCGAGACTGGCGCAAATCTCGGCAAGCGGCCTTGCGGCGATCAGGCAGAAATCGCCGGACCCAGGCATCGGCGTCTTGGCTTTCGGTTCAAAAGTGTGCGTTGCCTGATGCAGGTTGATCTTCTGCGATCCGAACAGCAACGCCGTCGGCCGGTTCGGCTCGTCGTGACGCTTCAGGCCAAGCACCCGCTGGTAGAAGGCGCAGCTGTCCTCCACCGAGCGGACCGTCAGCACGAAATGATCGATGCCGGCGATCATCGTGATGTCCCCTAAATGTTGCGGCTACCCGGCTTGATCGCCGGGATGGCGGCAAGTTCGGGCGGCAGGCGGTCGGCGGGATAGGCCGGCACCTCATATTCGGCAAGCGCGATCAGCGGCACGCCGACATTGGTCTTGCCGGCCGAGCGGTCGATGATGCAGGCCGCCGCCACGACCTCGGCGCCAATCGCGCGCAGGCAGTCGATGGTTTCGCGAATCGACAGGCCGGTGGTGACGATGTCCTCGACGATGACGACGCGCGATCCCGGCGCGATCTCGAAACGGCGCAGCCTGAACTCGCCGCCTTCGCGCTCCACCCAGATTGCTGGCACACCGAGATGGCGCGACGTCTCATAGGCCGGGATCAGGCCGCCGATCGCCGGGCCGACGACGTAGTCGATCTTGCCCGGCACCGCCTTTTGAATCTTCTCGGCCAGCGCCTTGCAAAGCCGCTCGGTCTTGTCGGCATGCATGAAGACGCGCGCCTTCTGCAAGAAGACCGGGCTGCGCAGGCCGGACGTCAGGATGAAATGCCCCTCCAGAACAGCGCCCGCCTCGCGGAAAATGCCCAGAACTTCGTCGGTATTCATAACTCGCCCCATGTCCATGGTGAATGGTTAATGGTGAATGGTGAATGGTGGTGAGAGCGCCTTCTTTCACTATTCACTATTCACTACACCATTCACTATTCACTATTCACTATTCACCCATTCACACGCCGCGCATCGCTGACGCTCGAATTATCCTTGAGCTGCGACAGCAGCCGGTTGAGGTGCTTCAGATCCCAGACTTCGAGATCGATCAGCATTTCGGTGAAGTCGGGCGCGGTGCGCACCATAGACAGCGTATGAATGTTGGCGTCGTTGGAGGCAACGACCTGGGCGATATCGGCGAGCGAGCCCGGCGCGTTGATGGCGGTGACCGAGACGCGCGCCGGAAAGCGCTCCTTGGTCTGCTCGTCAATGTCCCAGCGCACGTCGATCCAGCGCTCCGGCTGGTCGTCGAAGGCCTGCAGCGCCGGCGACTGGATGGGATAGATGGTGATGCCGGTGCCCGGCTGGACGATGCCGACGATGCGGTCGCCGGGCACGGCCCCTTCCGGCGCGAAACGCACCGGCAGGTCGCCGCGCACGCCGCGGATCGGTACCGCGCCATCGCGCGGCTGGTCCTTGTCCTTGCGCGCGGCTCGGGTGCCGGGCATCTGGAACAGCATGCCGGCGGCGTTGCGGATCTTCGACCAGCCCTCCTCGCGCTGCTTGGGGGCGCTGACGGTGACGCGCTCGTCCTTGTAGTCTGGGAAGACGGCCTTCATGACGTCGGTCGAGGCGAGTTCGCCGCGCCCGACCGAGGCTAGCACATCCTCGATGTCCTTGCGCGCCAGCCGGTGCAGCACCGGCTTCAGGCTTTCCTTGGTGAAAGTCTTGCCGGCGCGCTCGAAGGCGCGCTCGAGAATGCGGGCACCAAGACCTGAATATTGCTTGCGAATGGCGTTCTTGGTGGCGCGGCGGATGGCTGAACGCGCCTTGCCGGTGACCACCACCGACTCCCACGCCGCCGGCGGCACTTGCGCCTTGGAGCGGATGATCTCGACCTCGTCGCCATTCTTAAGTTCCGTCATTAGCGGCATGATGCGGCCGTTGACCTTGGCGCCGACGCAGGTGTCGCCGACGTCGGTGTGCACGGCATAGGCGAAGTCGATGGGGGTGGCGCCGCGCGGCAGAGCGATCAGCATGCCTTTCGGCGTGAAGCAGAACACCTGGTCCTGGAACAGCTCCAGCTTGGTATTTTCGAGGAAGTCTTCCGGGTTGTCGCCTTCTGCCAGTTGCTCGATGGTGCGCCGCAGCCAGGCATAGGCGTTGGTCTCCTTCGAGATCGCATGGGCGGCGCCGTTCGTCTTGCCGCCGGTGTCCTTGTAGATCGAATGGGCGGCGACGCCATATTCGGCGATCTTGTTCATCTCGCGGGTGCGGATCTGCAGTTCGACGCGCTGACGCGAGGGGCCGACAATGGTGGTGTGGATCGAACGGTAGTCGTTCTGCTTGGGCGTCGAGATGTAGTCCTTGAAGCGGCCAGGCACCATCGACCATGTGGTGTGGATGGCGCCGAGCGCACGGTAACAGTCTTCGACGCTGTCGACGACGACGCGGAAGCCGAAGATGTCCGAGAGCTGCTCGAAGGACAGCGCCTTGGCCTCCATTTTGCGGAACACCGACCAAGGCTTCTTCTGCCGGCTCTTCACGCCGGCGTTGATGGCATGCTTTTCGAACAGCGCCGACAGCGCCTTTTCGATGTCGGTCAGCACACCCTTGTTGCGCTCGAATATCTCGGCAAGCCTGGCTGTGACGGCGCGATAGGCTTCCGGATTGATGAAGCGGAAGGCGATCTCTTCCAGTTCCTCGCGCATGCCTTGCATGCCCATGCGCCCGGCCAGCGGCGCGTAGATATCCATCGTCTCCTCGGCGATGCGCAGGCGCTTGGCCTCGGGCATATGGTCGAGGGTGCGCATGTTGTGCAAACGGTCGGCGAGCTTGACCAGCAGAACGCGGACATCCTCCGAGATGGCCAGCAACAGCTTGCGCAGGTTTTCCGCCTGCTCGGCCTTCTTGGAGACGAGATCGAGCTTCTTCAGCTTGGTCAGGCCTTCGACCAGCTTGCCCATTTCGGGGCCGAACAGATCGTCGATCTCGGCCCGCGTCGCGGTGGTGTCCTCGATCGTGTCATGCAGCAAGGCGACGGCGATCGTCGCCTCGTCCATGTGCATTTCGGTGAGGATGGCGGCGACTTCGAGCGGATGCGAGAAATAGGGATCGCCGGAAGCTCGCTTCTGGTGGCCATGCTTCTGCATGGCGTAGACATAGGCCTTGTTGAGCAGCGCCTCGTTGACGTCAGGCTTGTAGCGCGCAACGCGCTCGACAAGCTCATACTGACGCATCATGGGCGGGTTCTCACGGTGCTGAAATGATTGATGCGCCGCACTGATGTACGGCGCATCTCATAGATAGCCACGAAACTCACGGGACGGAAGTGCCGGAACCATATTCCCGGCAGGTCCAGGGCAGCGATTAGTAGTCGTCGCTCTTTTCCGGGGGAACCAGGCCCTCGATGCCGGCCAAAAGGTCTTCCTCGGTCATGCGATCGAAGGTGACGTTTTCTTCCGCGTCGTCGGCGTCGGTAGCTGCAACTGCGTTGCCGGTCTGGTCGGCGATCGCCTCGCCGTCGGCCTCGGGCTCGTCAACCTCGACATGCTTCTGCAGCGAGTGGATCAGATCTTCCTTGAGGTCGTCGGGCGACAGCGTCTCGTCGGCGATCTCGCGCAGCGCCACGACCGGGTTCTTGTCGTTGTCGCGCGGCACGGTGATCGGCGCGCCCTGGCTGATCTGGCGGGCGCGATGGCCGGCAAGCAGCACGAGCTCGAAGCGGTTGTCGACCTTGTCGATGCAGTCTTCAACGGTTACGCGGGCCATTGATTGCCCCTTTCATGCCTGGATTTGATGGAAAACAGGCGCGGTCCATAACCCGAACGCCGCCAAAATACAAGCATTATGGCTCTGTGGCCCATGGGCTGGCGAATGCCAGCTTCTGGCGCCGCTGAATGCCTTGCCGGCGAAGCCCGCCTACCGGGCGACGACACGGCTCCGATCACAATTGCTTGCAGTGCGCCCCGGCACCCTTGGATTGCCGTAAAACTGGCGCTATCTCGGTTGACGAAAGGTCAGCCGGTTTATTTACGAGCCGAGCGTTATAAACGACCCATTTCGATTAGTCCGCCACCTATTTCGAAAAAGGAATATTGCCATGTTCGACCCCCGTGAAAAAATCGCTCTTTTCATAGACGGCGCCAATCTCTACGCCACCTCGCGCGCACTCGGCTTCGACATAGACTACCGCAAACTGCTGTCCAGCTTCCAGAAGCGCGGCTATTTGCTGCGGGCCTATTACTACACCGCTCTGGTCGAGGATCAGGAATACTCTTCGATCCGTCCCCTGATCGACTGGCTCGACTATAATGGCTTCAAGGTGGTGACCAAGCCGGCCAAGGAGTTCACCGACTCGACCGGCCGCCGCAAGATCAAGGGCAATATGGACATCGAACTGACCGTCGATGCGCTCGAACTTGCCGATGTCGTCGACCACTATGTCATCTTCTCCGGCGACGGCGATTTCCGCACACTGGTCGAAGCGCTACAGCGGCGCGGCCGCAAGGTCTCGATCGTCTCCACCATGGCCTCGCAACCACCGATGATCTCGGACGATCTGCGCCGCCAGGCCGACCATTTCATCGATTTGACCTCGCTGAAGAACGAGGTCGGCCGCGATCCCTCCGAACGGCCGGTGCGCAGGCCCGAGCCGGCCGAAGTCGAAGAGGAAGACTATTGACGGCGGCGGCCTTGGACGCCGCTCCCGAACCCGACCGCGACTGCCCGCTCTGCCCGCGCCTGCATGATTTCATCGCAGACTGGCGGCAGCGCGAGCCGTCGTGGTTCAATGCGCCGGTGCCGACTTTCCTGCCGCCTGATGGCGAGGACGCCGTCGAGCTGCTGATCGTCGGGCTGGCGCCCGGCCTGCGCGGCGCCAACCGCACCGGGCGACCGTTCACCGGCGACTATGCCGGCGACCTGCTCTACTCAACGATGATCGCTCACGGTCTTGCCCGCGGCGAGTTCAAGGCGCGGCCGGATGACGGGCTCGAACTGATCGGCACCGCGATCACCAATGCGGTGCGCTGCGTGCCGCCTGAAAACAAGCCGGTCGGCGCCGAGATCGCCACTTGCCGCAGCTTTCTGGTGCCGACGATTGCACGCTTTCCCAAACTGCGCGCCCTGCTGGCGCTGGGCTCCATCGCCCACCAGTCGACCGTCAGGGCGCTGGGCCAGCGCGTCGCCGCCTATCCGTTCAAGCACGGCGGTCAGTTGCCGGCCGGCGGCGTCACGCTGTTTTCCAGCTATCACTGCTCGCGCTACAACACCAACACTGGGGTGCTGACCGAAGCGATGTTCGTCAAGGTATTCAGCGAGATCGCGTCGTTCCTGCGGAACTAGACGCTGCCTCTCAAAATCCCTCGAGCACGATCTTGCCCTTGGCCTTGCCGGTCTCGATCAGCGCATGGGCGCGCTTCAGATTGGCGGCATTGATTGGGCCGAACGTCTCGCCCAGCGTGGTGCGGATGGTGCCGGCGTCGACAAGGCGCGCCAGTTCGTTGAGATGTTCGCCCTGCGCGGCCATATCGGGCGTTTCATACAGCGAGCGGGTGAACATCGGCTCCCAGTGGACCGAAACGCTCTTGCGACCCAGTCGCGGGTTTCGGGCCGCGATGCGGTGGCGATCATCGTCAGATCGGTCAGCTGGCGCGCGAGCTGGACCGCGATCGACCCGACGCCGCCGGCGCCGCCGACGATCAGGATGGTGTTCGCGGCGCCGATGACTAGCTTCTTCACATTGAGGCGGTCGAACAACGCCTCGAAGGCTGTGATCGCCGTCGGCGGCAGCGCTGCCGCGTGCGCATAGCCGAGCGAGCCAGACTGGGCTCATCGCCCGCAAGGTCTATGCGCAGATGCCGCCGAAGGTCGAGTACAGCCTGACGCCTCGTGGCCGAAGCCTGGAGCCCGTGATCACCGCGCTGAAGGTCTGGGGCGATGGGAATGTGACGCTGGCGCCGGAGGTTTCCCAGGCCGCTTGAAGCGGAGGCGTGGCAACCGCTTGCGTTGGTCCGGCCCGTCTCACACCGGCAGCAGCGCGTCCGGCTTTATATCCGATATCGACGTATAGGTGTGCGTTTCCCTGACACCGGGCAGCGGCAGGATCACGCGCTTCAAAAAATCCTGATAAGCGGCCATTTCTGAAATGCGCGCCTTCACCAGATAGTCGAAGCCGCCAACGACCATGTGGCATTCCAGCACTTCGGGAGCTTTCGCCACCGCTTCGGCGAAACGGTCGAACACATGCGGCGCCGCCTGGTCGAGCCTGACTTCGATGAAGACAAGCGTGCCGCGGCCGATCTTTTGCGGGTTGAGCACAGCCCGGACCGCGGTGATTAAACCGTCACGAAACAGGCGCTTCACCCGCTGGCTGGTGCCGGTCGGCGACAGGCCGACACGGGCTGCTAGGTCAAGCGTCGTGCGACGCCCGTCCTCCTGCAGCAACCGAAGCAGGCTGCGATCGATGGCGTCGAGCTGATCGGATTCATGATTCACGTTTGCAGCGCCCATATCGCGTGACTTTCACTTCCACATTGCGAAAACAGCATATTTTGACGCACCATTTTCGACAATAGGCTGCGTTTTCAACGAAAGCCGTCTGGAGGAAGTACCCTTCCGCTGGCAGGATCGAGCGGGACAAGAATGCGCGTGACAGAGGACCGAAACACGAAGCCGGCAATCCTTGCTGGCCTGGCCATGATCGGCATCTACGCCGTGCAGTTCGTCGCCGCCCGCTTCAGCCTGCGGGAACATCTGACCGCGACCGATTTGGCAACGTTGCGCTTTGCCGGCGCCGGCATGGTCATGCTGCTGGTCGTCTGGAGAAACGGCCGGGCGACTGGCAAGGCATTGGGCTGGAGGCGTGCCTTGACGCTGGCGGCACTGGCCGGACTGCCCTACCCTATCATCATCAATTGGGGACTGACCTATGCGCCGGCAGCGCATGGTGCCGCACTTTGCCCTGCCTCGATCGTGTTCTTCTCATTCGTGCTGTCGCGCATCGCCACGAGGGAGAAAACCTCGCGCCAGCAAACCATCGGCGTCGCCGCCATCATCGCCGGGCTGATCCTGTTCATTGCGCCAGCGCACACCGGTGGCGGTATGAAGGATGTCTTCTCCGGTGATCTGCTGTTCATCGCATCGGGCGCGATGTTTGCCGCCTATGCCGTTCTCGTGCGGCGCTGGCGCGTCGATCCGGTTGCGGCGACCGCAACGGTGGTGCTGCTGTCATGCGTGCCGCTGCCGTTGCTCTATTTCTTTGCCCCAAGCGGCCTCCGCGCGGCATCAGTGGCCGAGATTGCCAGCCAGATCGTCATTCAAGGGTTTTTGGCAGGTGCGGCCGCCATGTTCCTGTACACCTATATCGTCCGGCAGCTGGGGTCGCAGGCGGCATCGCTGTTCATGCCATGCGTGCCGATCGCAACCGTGCTGATCGCGATGACGGTGCTCGGCGAGACGCCGACCCGCGCCCAGTTCGCCGCCATACTGATCATGGCCGCGGGGATGGCTTTTTCGGCTCTTTCCAGGCCTGTTCCCAAGCCTGCGTAAGACTGCGGATGCCAAACTCAAGGCCAGATGATTCGTTCAGGCGATGGAGGCTTTTGCGAAGAGAGCGATGCGGGCGCAGCAAATAGCTCGGCCAGCGTTTGCTGCCCACCCTGCAGGACGTTGAGATCGACATCGCCCTCGATCCCGTCGACACGGCCCATATTGTGGTACTGCCAGTAAATCCAGCCGTCCTCGCTCGGCTTGAACGCCAGCGAGCGCAGCCAGCGCTGCCGCACAGCCATCTGTCCGGCATAGGCGTCCTCAGCCTCGTCGGTCAGGTAGATGATCGCCGGCTTGCCGAACGCAGCTTCAACCGGTCCGAGGAAGGCCTGGAGTTCCGCGCTCAGCTGTTCCGGCGACGGGCGTTGCGGGCAGTTGCCGCCGAATTCGATGTCGACGACCGGTGGCAGCAGCGGCTGGTCGTGCGGCACCACCGCGATGAAATTTTTCGCCTGGTCGGCGCCCGGCCGGCAGAAGGTGAAGAAGTGATAGGCGCCGACGGCGAGGCCGGCCGCGCGCGCCTCGCGCAGATTCTTGGCGAAGGCATCGTCGACATGGTCGCCGCCCTCGGTCGCCTTGATGACCGCGAAGGCGACATCGTCGGCGGCAACGCGCCGCCAGTCGATCTCACCCTGATGATGGGAAACGTCGATACCCCTGACCGGATAGCTGTCACGATCCGGCGAGAAGGCCCGGAAATAGAAGAAGCCGCCTGCCCCGACAAGACCCGCAAAGACCAGACTGGCCGCACCCCAGAGGATGATCCGGTTCTTCAAGCCTTCCCCCATCGTGTTTTGCTGCTGCAGCTGTTCGAAACCTGAAAGCCGACGTCTGGCTTTTCTGGGACTGCCCGAGGTTCTAGCCGCGTTCCTTCATGAGCCGGCCCTTTTCGCGCGACCAGTCGCGCTGCTTTTCGCTCTCGCGCTTGTCGTGCAGTTTCTTGCCGCGGCCGACGGCAAGCAGCAGCTTGGCGCGGCCCTGGTCGTTGAAGTAGATTTTCAGCGGCACCAGCGTCATGCCTTCGCGGTCGATGCTCTGCGCCAGTTTTGCCATCTCGCGCTTGTTGAGCAGAAGCTTGCGACGCCGCCTGGGCTCGTGGTTGAAGCGGTTGGCCTGCAGGTATTCCGGCAGATAGGAATTGATCAGCCAGATCTCGCCACCCTCGACCGAGGCGTAGCTGTCCTGGATGTTGGCCTGGCCCTGGCGCAGCGACTTGACCTCGGTGCCGGTCAGCACCAGGCCGGCCTCGACCGTGTCGAGCACCTCATAGGAAAACCGCGCCTTGCGGTTTTCCGCAACGGTTTTGTTGTTTGGATCGGCTTTTCTGACCTGGTTCATGATGTGGAGAGGTGGCGCCTCATCCCTAGTTTATCAAGCCGGCGTGCTTCATCGCCGCATCGATCTTCTCGGCGGTCGACGCCTCGATGGTCACCAGCGGCGAGCGCACCACGTTCTCGACCTTGCCAATCTTCGACAGCGCGTATTTGACGCCGCACAGGCCGGGCTCAAGGAAGATCGCCTTGTGCAGCGGCAACAGACGGTCCTGCAATTCCAGCGCCTTGGCGCTGTCACCGGACAGTGTGGCTTCCTGGAATTCGGCGCACAGCCGCGGCGCGACATTCGACGTCACCGAGATGCAGCCGACGCCGCCATGGGCGTTGAAGCCGAGCGCCGAGGCATCCTCCCCTGAAAGCTGGATGAAATCCTTGCCGCAGGTGGCGCGCTGTTCGGACACGCGCTCGACCTTGCCGGTGGCATCCTTGACGCCGACGATGTTCTGGAAGTCGTGCGCCAGCCTGCCCATCGTCTCCGGCATCATGTCGATCACCGAGCGCGGCGGGATGTTGTAGATGATGATCGGCAGCTTGGTCGCCCTGGCGACAGCGGCGAAATGCTCGTACAAGCCGCGCTGTGTTGGCTTGTTGTAATAAGGCGTGACCACCAGAGCGGCGTCGGCGCCCGCCTGCTCGGCATATTGCACCAGACCGACCGCTTCCGCGGTGTTGTTGGAGCCGGCGCCGGCGACGACCGGAGCGCGCCCCTTGGCCACCTCGATGCAGACCTTGACGACATGGCGATGCTCGTCATGCGACAGCGTCGGCGACTCGCCGGTGGTGCCGACCGGGACGAGGCCCGTCGTGCCCTCGCCAAGTTGCCATTCGACGAAGGCGCGAAAGGCTTTCTCGTCGAAACGCCCGCTCTTTTCGAACGGTGTCACGAGCGCAGTAAGCGAGCCTCTCAGCATGTCGTCCAACTCCTTGGAACTTGTTTGTTTATGCGTATCATCGTCCCAAAACCGGTTCCCGCTTTTGGGCGACATGCATCGGGCGCCTTCTAGCCGAAAGCGAAGCCGCGCACCATAGTCTCGACACTGTTGCGCGGCAAGCATGCCGATGGTGCCAGCAAGCGCAATTCGAACGGCCTCGATAACCCTTTGTTTACGAGCTCTTCACGACCTAAGTCTAGGCTCTCGGGCACCTGGGCTTGCCACCTAAAGTGCCGCAACAGGGAAAGCAGGATCATGCCGGCCAGTCGGCCACTCCGCTTCATATTGCTTGGCGCCGTTGCCCTGCTGATAGTGGGGACGGCGGCAAACGAGAGCGTCGACGAGCAGACGACCTCATCGATCCCGATGCCTGACATGCAAGATGGAGCGCAGACCGATGCGCCCTCCGCCAATATCGCCGTGCTGAAAAGCGGTCTCGACGCGTTGGCGACCGGCGATATCGCCGCGGCACGAGCGGTGCGCGAAACATTGCCGGCCAGTTCGCTGGACCGCCATATCCTGGCCTGGGCGATCGCGCTCTATGGCGGCGACCGTGTGCCGAGCAGCGAGATTGCCGATACCGCAAAGATGTTGCCGAATTGGCCGGGCACCATCGCTCTGCGCAAGAACAGCGAGCGCGCGCTTTATCGCGAAAACCCCTCGCCGCAGACCGTGGTGAAAGCCTTTGACGGCAGCCAGCCGCTGACCTTTCAAGGCGTGGTCATCCTTGCCCGTTCTTATGTAGCTCTTGGCAACACCAAGGCTGCGCTTTCCGTGCTGTCGCCATTCTGGCGCACCGAGAAGCTGGAAGCCAGGGACGAGGCGGCCGTCAGCAAGGAGTTTGGCGCCATCATTCCGGCTGCCGACCATCGTTTCCGCATGGAACGGATGTTTTATGCCGACCGGGAGAATTCGGCACTGCGGGTCGCAGCACTTGCCGGCGCGCAACCGCTGGCCGATGCCTGGGCCGCCGCCTCGCGTGGCGACAAGAACGCGGCCAAGCTGTTGAAAGCAGTGCCTGCCGCACAGCAATCGGCCGGCTATTTCTTCGCGCAAGCCGAATATCTGCGCAAGCAGCGGAAGTTTGCGGACGCCGCCGCGGTGATGATGAAAGCGCCAACGAACCGCGACGCGTTGGTCGATCCCGATGCCTGGTGGGTAGAACGCCGCGTGCTGTCGCGCGCGCTGGTCGATCAGAGCGACTGGAAGACCGCCTACAAGATCGTTGCCGCGCACGCCGCCGAAAGTCCCGCCAGCGCCGCCGAGGCTGAATTCCACGCCGGCTGGTATGCGCTGCGCGGCCTCAACGATCCTGCGACGGCCTCGACCCATTTTGCCCGCATCGCCGATCTCGCGCAGGGACCGATGTCGCTGTCACGCGCCTATTACTGGCTTGGCCGCGCGGCGGAAGTCGGCGGTCCCGGCAATGCGAAGGATTATTTCACCAAGGCGGCAGCCTATGGCACCACTTTCTACGGGCAGTTGGCGGCGGAACGGGTTGGCTTGCGCACGCTGAACATCGCCTATCCCGAGCCAAGCACTGTCGACCGCCAAAGCTTTGACGGCCGCGAAGCCGTCAGCGCCATCAAGCGGCTGCAGGAGGCGGGCTACGACCGCTATGCCGAGACGCTTTACCGCGACCTCGCCGGGCAGTTGACCAGCCCCGGCGAGCTGGCGCTGCTTGCCTTGCTGGCGGAAAAGCAGGGCAATCATTTCATGGCGCTGAAGATCGGCAAGATCGCCGGCGCGCGCGGCATCGATGTCGGCGCGCTGTCGCATCCGCTGGGCGTCATTCCCGACACCGCCGACATTTCCGGCTCGGGCAAGGCGCTGGCCTACGCGATCGCCCGCCAGGAAAGCGAATTCAATGTCGGCGCCGTCTCCAGCGCCGGCGCGCGCGGCCTGCTGCAGCTGATGCCGGGCACCGCCAAGCAATTGGCGAAGAAGGCAGGACTGAGCTTTTCCCAGGATCGGCTGACCAGCGATGCCGGCTACAATGCGACGTTGGGGGCTGCCTTCCTCGGCGAGCAGCTCGACCGCTTCGGCGGCTCCTATGTGCTGACCTTCGCCGGCTACAATGCCGGCCCCAACCGCGCCAGCCAATGGGTAGCCAAGTACGGCGACCCGCGCGGCAAGGGCATCGACGCCGTCGTCGACTGGATCGAGCGGATTCCCTACACCGAAACAAGAAGTTACGTGCAGCGCGTGATGGAGAATTACGAGGTCTACAAGATGCGTATTTCGGGGAAGTACGACATCGTTGGGGATTTGGTGAACGGGCGGGGTTGAGGCGGCAGAGCTGTCGCCATGGGCAGACGTTGGCGATCCTTCGCGCCCCCCTCTGGCCTGCCGGCCATCTCCCCCACGAGTGGGGAGATCAGCTGTCGTTGCCGATTTCGCCAATCTCCAACGTCGAAGGAAGGGCGTAGCGCCTGAACCGCCAATCTCCCCCCTCGTGGGGGAGATGTCCGGCAGGACAGAGGGGGGCGCTGTCCCTCCGACATTTCCAAGAGTGTCAGCTTGCCGACAACCCTCGATTTGACCGCTCCCACCCTCGCCTGTAGCAGACGGAGACAATCCGGCCAGGGAGTCCTTTCAATATGTCGAGCACCGACGGCTTTTCCGATTTCTTCTACACAGCGCCGGACGGCCTCAGACTTCACGCTCGCATCTACGGTGAGACAAACTCGGGAAACTGGCCGGTGGTCTGCCTGCCCGGCCTGACCCGCAACGCGCGCGACTTTCATGAGTTGGCGCTTTATTTGTCACAGCGGGCCGACAATCCGCGCAAGGTCATCGCCTTCGACTACCGTGGCCGCGGCCAGTCCGCTTACGACCCTGATATCGGCCACTACACTATCGCCATCGAGGCCGGCGATGTCCTCGCCGGGCTGGCTGCCCTGGACGTCGAGGAAGCGGCCTTCATCGGCACATCGCGTGGCGGACTGATCATCCACGTGCTCGGCGCGCTGCGGCCAGCCATACTGAAAGCCATAGTGCTGAACGACATCGGACCCGTGATCGAGGCCGCGGGGCTGGCCCATATCCAAACCTATCTCGACCCGGCACCGAAACCGAAGAGCCGCCATGAGGCGATCGATGCGCAACGCGTCGCGCACGGAGCGGATTTTCCCGCTCTGACCGCGGCGGATTGGGAGCGGATGGTGTCGGCCCTCTACCGCGAGACGGACGAAGGCCTCCTGTTGCCGGATTTCGACCCCCAACTGGTCGAGACGGTGGCGGGCCTCGACCTCAGCAAGCCGTTGCCGGATCTGTGGCCACAGTTCGAGGCGCTGGCGGCGATATCTTTGCTTGCCATTCGCGGCGCCAACTCGAAACTCTTGTCGGCCGACACACTCGACGAGATGCAAAAGCGTCATCCCGGCATGGAAGCGACCACCGTCGAGGGCCAAGGCCATGCCCCCTTCCTGGAGACAGGCAACCTGCCGGGCGCTATCGCGGCCTTCCTGGATGGAGTACTAAATACGGCCCAGGATAAGTAAACCCCAAGATCATATGATCCTGGGGTTGCCATGGCAGTATATGAAAGCCTTGGGTAACTATTTGGCTTTCGAGCTTTTCCGGGGCGTCTTGGGTGCCTTCGCAGCTGCCGCTTTGCTCTTTTGGGCAGGTGCCGGCACTGAGGCCGTGGTCAGCGGCGATGCGAAGGCGGAGTTTTTTCCATCGCCGGATAACCCCTCGCCGCGGGGCGTTTCCAGCACGACAACGCAGCCGTCGAGATCGTTGGTGGCCAGATGCGCATAGCGCATGGTCATCGAAAGCGTCTGGTGGCCGAGCCACATCTGCACGCGGCGGATGTCGATGCCGCCCTGGACCAGACGTGAGGCACAGGTGTGACGCAAGATATGCGGCACCACCTGGTCGTCGGCGCCGAGGCCGACTTCGGCCTTGGCATCGTTCCAGATGGCGCGAAACTGCGCCTGGCTAAGTTTGGTGAACGGGCCCTTGGGCCGGCGGCCCACTGACGGAGGCAGTTTGATGACCTCCTTGACCCGCTCGGTCATCGGGATGGTGCGGCTGCGGCCGGATTTGGTGATCCAGAACGAGACGCGGTGTTCCTGGATGTCGTTCCAGATCAGTCCGAGCGCCTCGCCGAGGCGGCAGCCGCTGTCGACAAGAAAGACCGAGAGACGGTAGGCATCTTCGCTGCGGGTCCTGATGGCGGCAAACAGCCTTGCTTCTTCGTCCCTTTCGAGGAAACGAATCCGTCCCGCCCGCTCCTTCTGGCGGCGGAACTCGGGCAGGCTGTGGATATCCCCCATCTTGTAAGCCTTGCGCAGCAGTTTGCTGAGGGCAGCCATCTTTCGATTGATGGTTGCGTTGCTGTTGCCGCGCTGGCGCAAGGTGCCGATAAGATTATCAAGGGTGCCCTGGTCAAAGGCGCTGAACCGTTCTCCGAGGAGAATCTCGTCTATTTCGCCGATGAAGGAGCTGACATTGTATTTATGTCGCCCGTCATCCCAGAGTATGTCTCGGTACGCTGAAAAAAGCTCTCCGACCCGGTGCGACTTTACTTCTCTGATCTTGTTGTAGCTGTATTTTATCTTAGCATTTTGAGAAGAGAACATTGAGAAATGTTCGGAGGGGTCACCCTCTTGTATCGCGTCGATGGTCATAAATTGCCACACCCCCGAGTGGATAGAGTCAGACCTACCCGCTTGGAAGCGTCCTTTCAAGAGATTTAATCACGCAGTTGTGAATTCATCCGCCCATCAGCGGATCCCACGAACTCACCCTACGGACTGTTCAGCTGCCGATTCCCCCTGTTCCTTCTGCTTGTCTTGACCCAGTCGCGAAACAAAACAGCCCGGGCGTTGAAACGCCCGGGCTGGTATTCATTTGTTTAAAGCCAGCCCTTAGAACGAGCGCTGGAAGCGGAGCATACCGCCAATCTGGCTCTCGTCGTCAGCATTGGTCCAGTTGTGATTCGCGCCAAAGGCATCGTCATCCAAACTGCCCGCATTGAGGTAGTCGACCTCGGCCGTGACAGTGAAGCCGGGAACCACATCGTAGGCGATGTTCGCTGCGATGCCGAGGTTCTCACCTTCGTCATACGAGACCTGGACGTTGAATGAGGTCTTCTCGTTGATGGTGTAGGTGCCACCACCCCAGACCGCCCAGTTGCCATCCCACTGCTTGTAGAAGCCGCGGCCACCAGCATTGAAGACATAGGACTGATCCGTCAGATTGTCGTCGGTGCCATAGCCGCCCATGATGAACAGCGACAGGTTCTGCATCGGGGTGATGTCCAAACGAACCTTGCCGGCGACTTCTTCATAGTTGCTGTCGTAAGCGATGACGCCGGTGATGGCGCCCCAGCCCTGCGTGTACTTCAGACCGCCTACAACATGCGGAACGTAGCTGTCGATGGTGCCTGCGCCGTAGCGCCCAAATACGCCCCCGCCCGAGCCTTCTTCAAGCGAGAGGACGGCCGAGAAGCCGTTGCCCGCATCGAAGTAGTACTGGATGACGTTGGTGTCGAAATCGCCATAGGGAACGAGCGTATCCTGGATGACGTTGCCGGCATAGCCGATGAACGTATTGAAGGCCGATTCGTCCTTACCGACGCGCAGGCCACCAAGCTGGATCCAGGCGAAGTTCAGCGAAGCACCGGTGTTGCCAGCAGGGTTGCCATATAGGGTGGCATAGCGATTGCCATTCTGGAAGTTGAAACGGGTCTCGGTGTAGGTCTTCAAGGTGCCGAGTTCGGTTTCCTGGCCGGTCCAGGTCTTCAGCGCGAAGCGGGCCTTCTTGCGCCAGGTGTCGTTCTCGCCGCCATCCTCTACATCACGGGTCCTCGCACCGTCGAACGAGCCGACGTCGCCACCACTGATGTCGTAACGGATATAGCCGCCGATGCGCAGGCAGGTTTCGGTGCCGGGGATGTAGAAATAGCCCGAGCCGTAAACGTCGCAGATCTTGACGTATTCAGCCGGTTCCGGCTCAGCGACGACGACGGCGTCGGCGGCGCGCGCACCGGAAACTGCGATCAAGGCCGCAGCGGAGCCGAGAAGAAGGCTCTTAATGTTCATTTTCTGACCTCCAGTCAAAAGTTAAAAAACGGGTCTGGGTATTCTTTGCTGAAGGACAGCGTTCCCTGCCCCATCCCCACTACCGAAAAAGATGCGCACCGCGCCGCTCCTTCGAAATCGACATTACCCATGAGGCGGCGGCGTTCAACCACGATCGTACCGGCGAAAGGGCTATGCGGGCGCTATCCCCATGCGTTGTTGCACAAATGACACGATTTGGCCTCAGTCAGAAAGCTCTCATTAACTATCGAAGGGCCCGCAAGCCTTTTCCAGCGCCGCGCAATGCGGCCGAATCTGGCGATGGCCGGCCAGAATTGCGGCCATGTCGCCGACTCGCCAGCCAGGAACCGCCGCAGAATCGCCGCATGCAAAAGGCGGCGCTGCGGCCGAATGCGGATTTTTCAACGATTATCGCGCCGGCTTGTTGATTGTGCCGGCGCTTTTCTCTATCCAGCGGCGCAACGGAGAGGTGGCCGAGTGGTCGAAGGCGCTCCCCTGCTAAGGGAGTAGAGGTCAAAAGCTTCTCGTGGGTTCGAATCCCATCCTCTCCGCCATCCTGCTTCGCTCTTCGAGCTTCGCAGGACAAGCCCAACCCTCAGCGCGAAGCAGGATGGCGGAGAGGATGCCCTCCGAAGCCTTGGCGTAGGAGGGCCGGACCGTGTGGTGTGCTACGTGCCGCACAGCGTAAGCCCAGAGAATCCCTTGCAAATTCGATTGGCAGTCCTGCTTCGCTCTTCGAGCTTCGCAGGACAAGCCCACCTCAGCGCGAAGCAGGATGGCGGAGAGGATGCCCTCCGAAGCCCCGGCAAAGGAGAGCAGCTCATGTGGTATGTGTATCTTCTGGAGAGTACGGCTGCGGAAGGCGAACGCTATATCGGCATAACGACGGACCTGAAACGGCGGCTTGTCGAGCACAATGCGGGGAAATCCAGCCATACATCCAAGTTTCTGCCGTGGCGGATCGTCACCTATATGGCCTTTTCGAACCAGGCCAAGGCAGCTTCATTCGAGCGCTATCTCAAATCCGGTTCAGGGCATGCTTTCGCCAACAAGCGCCTGTGGTGATGGCCGCATCACCTGCCGCAAAGGTCCATCTTTTCAATAACTTCAACAATAACAATTGATTACAGCGAAAACGCTTGTCGCCGGCTTGACTATCTTGTTCGATTCTGACTGGAGGTCAGAAAATGAACATTAAGAGCCTTCTTCTCGGCTCCGCTGCGGCCTTGATCGCAGTTTCCGGTGCGCGCGCCGCCGACGCCGTCGTCGTCGCCGAGCCGGAACCGGCTGAATACGTCAAGATTTGCGACGTTTACGGCTCGGGCTACTTCTACATTCCCGGCACCGAAACCTGCCTGCGCATCGGCGGCTATGTCCGTTACGACATCGGCGCCGGCGACGTCGGCTCGTTCGACGGTGCGAGGTCCTTCGACCATAAGGATGGCGACGAGCAGGATACCTTCTACAAGAACGCCCGTTTCACGCTGAAGACCTGGACCGGCCAGGAAACCGAACTCGGCACCTTGAAGACCTACACCGAGACCCGCTTCAACTTCGGCAACCGCAACGGCTACCCGTCGGCAGACGATCCGGCAACGGAAGCAGACGAGTTCAACTCCAACCCTGCCGGCAACAAGAACGTTTCGCTGAACTTCGCCTGGATCCAGCTCGGTGGCCTGCGCGTCGGTAAGGACGAATCGGCCTTCGACACGTTCATCGGCTACGCCGGCAACGTCCTTCAGGATACGCTCGTTCCCTACGGCGATTTCGATACCAACGTGGTCCAGTACTACTTCGATGCGGGCAACGGCTTCTCGGCTGTCGTCTCTCTCGAAGAGGGCTCGGGCTTCGACACGATCGACAGCTACGTTCCGCATGTCGTCGGCGGTCTGAAGTACACGCAGGGCTGGGGCGCCATCACCGGCGTCGTCGCGTACGACAGCAACTATGAAGAAGTCGCCGGCAAGGTGCGTTTGGACGTCACCCCGATGCAGAACCTGTCGCTGTTCATCATGGGCGGCTACGGCACCGACGACAATTTGACGGACTCGAGCTATGCGATCGACGCCGGCGGCCGCGGCTTCTACAAGCAGTGGGGCGGTAACTGGGCATTCTGGGGTGGCGGCACCTACACCATCAACGAGAAGACCTCGTTCAATGCCCAGGTCTCGTATGACGAATGGAAGAATCTCGGTGTTGCCGCCAACATCGCCTACGACGTTGTTCCCGGCTTCACGGTCACGGCCGAAGTCGACTACCTCAATGCAGGCAAGTTCGACGACGCCAATTTCTCCAACTTCACCAACGCCGACAAGAAGAGCAGCATTGGCGGCCTGCTGCGCTTCCAGCGCTCGTTCTAACAGGCAGAGCCTGGCTCAAAATCGAACCCGGCGGGCGCCGCCGGGTTTTTTGGTCCGTCGCGCCTTTTTCAGACGTTGCAGGTGTCGACCTTCTCAACGGCTGCCCAGATTGCCGGAAAGGCGACGCGGTGTGCTCATGATGTCTGGATTCCAGATTCAGATCAGATATGAGCCAAATCGCCGAGGGCCTCAATCAGCGGCTGGATCTCGCTTTCGTAGTTCTTCCACCGCTTGACGGACGACGTATAGATAGGCTGGCGGACCTGCCAATCGCTGTAGGTGTTTACAGAGCCCCCCCTGTCAAAAAAGCGCAAGCAGGCATCGTGCCAAGGCAGTCCGAGATAATCTATGAGCCGGCGCGACTGCTTCTCTTGATTTTCAATCAACGTCTCGTACCGGTTTTCAAAGATACGGCCCGGGAAAATCTTGTCCCAATGCCGCATCAGGCGATCGTACTCCCTGTAGTAAAGTCCCAGCGTCTCAAGATCGGCGCTATAGCTATGCGCCGTACTGAACTGCAGGACAAAGCAAGAGATGCAGTTGTCGATGGCGTCGCGGCGACAATGAATGACACGCGCATTGGGAAAAAGAATGCCAATCAGGCCGACCAACTCGAAATTATGCGGCATCTTGTCGACAATTCGAAGCGCATCGGGCGCTCGCTCGCGCAGGTAGGCAACGTGCTCCGCAGCCAGCATCGTCGACAACTCAGGCGTCATCAATGCGAGCGCTTCCCTGGGGTTTACGTCGGAACCATACCCAAGATCGATCCCATTCGATATGCGTCTAAGCTTGGTTAACTCTCCAGCGCCATGAACAGCGGGGTGGCTGGCGCAGATCTGCTCAGTCAGTGTTGTGCCCGAGCGGGGCATACCGACCACGAACACAGGGACCTCCGAGGTATTACCGCGAGCAGACCTTGAAGCCACCAGTTCCGGTGTAAAGGTTTCGATCAGGGCGTCGACCCAGCGACGGTAGGATTGCAGATCGAATCTCTGGCCGCCGGCCTGATTTCCTTTTTTGAAGTGATCCATCGCCTCCTTGTAGCGGCGGAGGTCGTTGAGCAGTTTTCCGGCGGCGTGATGAAGCGCCGGCGCCCCTTCCGATCCGTGGTGGGGGTCTTGAAGTTCCGTCAGGATCGCCTCAAGTTCTGGCGGCTCTTCGGCGAATTTGCGCGTGCGTACAAGCGCGTTGTAGGCAGCAGGTATCGCAATGCGTCGTTCTATTGCCTCTTTCAGATGAGTCGCGGCTTCGTCCATACGGCCGAGACTTGCCAGCGCGCGAGGCAACCCTAACCGGGCTGCGGGATGATCCCGATCGACCCTGAGCGCCTTCTCGTAGAGAGGCAGCGCCATTTCCCCCTTGTCAAACGAATTGTATGCATCACCCAAGGCGCAAAGCGCTTCCACAAGATCCGGCTTCAAAGCCAGTGCGTGCTGAATGTGTTTGATCGCCGGCGTAAACTCGCTGAGCCTCAAATAGGCTTGACCGAGGCTAAGGTGGTAGTAGGGATTTAGAGGCTCCTGCGCGATCGCCCGACCAAAATACCGCAGGACCTTCTCGTCGTCGTACCCGATGCCCAGCGTACCTAGTACGTAGAGGGCCAGTGGATGTTCGGGCGTTCTCGCCAGAACGCGATGACAGAGTTCTTCCGCCTCAGGCAATCGATTCTGTTGCTGGAACTCGAGCGCCTGCCTCAACAACATATCATTGGCCTGAGCGCGAGACGGAGCCGCCATTGCGGGCTGAAGTTTCGGTTGCCCAACCTTCGGCGGTGCGCCCTTCGGTGCTGGTTGGGTTTTAAGGTGCTTGGCCCAAGCGGGCGGCAATCGGTTGCTCATTCTATCTCGCTAGCAAAACGGATCGGCGAAATCCAGTGCGGCATTGTCATCTTGCGCCCAACATGCCTCCACGCTAGCAAGAAGGCCCATTTTCTCGTGAGCCTTTGCCATGCGCCAGCGCCCTGCCCTCACGCCGCTTGTCGGCGCGCTTCCCTCGACGGTGCCGTTTGTCGGACCGGAAGCGCAGGAGCGCGAGCGCGGACGTGCTTTTCGCGCCCGCATCGGCGCCAATGAAAGCAGCTTCGGGCCTTCGCCGCGCGTTATCGCCCGTATGGAGCGCGTCGCGCGTGACCAGTGGATGTATTGCGATCCCGACAATTACGAGCTGAAGCAGGCTGCGGCCGCCCATCTCGGCATCGGCGCCGAAAACGTCGTGGTCGGCGAAGGCATAGACGGGCTGCTTAGCCTGGTGGCGCGCATGTATGTCGCGCTTGGCGACGCGGTGGTCACCTCGCTCGGCGCCTATCCGACCTTCAACTTCCACGTTGCCGGCGTCGGCGGCCGGCTGGTCACGGTGCCTTACGAGAACGACAAGGAAAGTCTGGACGGACTGCTCAAGGCAGTTATCAAGGAGAAGGCGCCGCTGGTCTATCTCTCCAACCCGGACAATCCGATGGGCAGCTGGTGGGAAGCGAGCGAGATCATCGGCTTTATCGAAGCCTTGCCGGAAACCACCATGCTGGTGCTCGACGAGGCCTATTGCGAATTGGGGCCGGCCTCGGCGCTGCCGCCGATCGATGTCGCGCGGCCCAACGTCATCCGCATGCGCACCTTCTCCAAGGCCTATGGGCTGGCCGGCATACGCTGCGGCTATGCGGTGGCCGAGGCTGAGGTGATCCGCGATTTCGAGAAGATCCGCAACCATTACGGCGTCAGCCGCATGGCGCAGATCGCCGGCGTCGAGGCGCTGGCCGACCAGGCCTGGCTGCACAGCGTGGTGGCGCGGGTCGCGGCCGGCCGCACACGCATCGCCGGGATTGCGGAGACGAACGGCCTGAAGCCGCTGCCATCGGCGACCAATTTCGTCACCATCGACTGCGGCAAGGATGGCGTCTTCGCGCTCAAGGTGCTGCAAAATCTTTTGTCGCGCGACGTGTTCATTCGCAAACCGATGGCGCCAGGGCTCGACCGTTGCATAAGGGTCAGCGTCGGCCTCGATCATGAGCTCGACATCTTTGCCGAGGAACTGCCCGGCGCGCTCGCCGCGGCACGGGGAAACTAGACCGGCCGATTGCCGTCGCGACACGGCCTGCCAATGCCGCCAAAGGCCAAGACAGAACCAGCCGGGCCCCCGGCTTCCGTCGATCCAACAACAATCCAACCGTTCAAGGCTGTTGCTTTCGTCCGATCCCGCGCCAGTTCTTGAGCATGGGAGATAACGACCGGCAAAAGGCGGTGCAGGCGCGCATGCATGGTAAGGTGCAAGGCGTCGGCTACCGGATGTGGGCGCGACGCGAAGCGATAAGGCTTGGCCTCGTAGGTTGGGTACGCAATGAACGAGACGGCACGGTGACGGCCTCGATTGCCGGTGCCGATGCTGCGGTTTCCACAATGATCGAACGGCTCCGGCAAGGGCCAAGGGGAGCTTCGGTTTCGAGGGTCGAGATCGAAGAATTCGAACTCCTCGACGCGCCCATCGACTTTCGGATCATTGTCTAGACGGAACCACTTTATTGCCGCTTGAATTAATTGAACGTTCGTTTTATTACTAAATACCGGGAGACGATCATGGCACGCACAACGGGATCCGACGGCGAAAAAACTGAAGCGGCCATCCGCGAGGCAGCGGTCAGCCTGATCGCCCGCTTCGGCTATGAGGCGACGTCGATGCGGCAGCTTGCCGCCGAGGTCGGCGTCCAGGCGGCCGCGCTCTACCGCTATTTTCCGACCAAGGAAGACCTGCTGTTCACGCTGATGCGCGAACATATGGAAGGGCTGATCGAAGCGTGGGACGCCGCACGCCCCGACGCTGCCGATCCGGCAACGCGGCTTGCCGCCTATGTCGAAAACCACATCGCTTTCCACATCGAGCGCCGCCACTCCACCCATGTCTCGAACATGGAATTGCGCAGCCTGTCACATGACCGGCTGACGCAGATCCTTCGCATGCGCACCGCCTATGAGAAGGAGTTGCGCGCCATCCTGCGCGACGGCGCGGAGGCCGGCGCCTTCAGTGTCGATGACACCGGGCTCACTGCCATGGCGCTGATCCAGATGATGACCGGCGTCATCGTCTGGTTCCGGCCGGGCGAGCGGCTGTCGATGGCTGAAGTCACGGCGACATATCTTTCAATGACAATGCGCCTGGTTGGCGCGAACATAGACGGCAAGACTTACAGCGCCGCGCGTCCCTTCGGACGCGCAAATGACGCTGTAGCATTTTGATTTCGCGCATGATCCTTTCCGAAAATCAAAGTTGATTTCGGGGTCATGCGGCAGGAGGGAACGGCATGTACACGAACACACTCAGCTTCGGGCATGACGAGGACATCGAGGCGCTGCGCGATCTGGTGCGCCGCTTTGCCCAGGAGAAAATAGCGCCGATCGCCGCCGAGATCGACCGCAGCAACCAGTTCCCCGCGCATCTGTGGAAAGAACTCGGCGCGCTCGGCCTGCTTGGAATCACCGCCGATCCCGATTTCGGCGGTAGCGGCATGGGCTACCTCGCCCATGTCATTGCGGTGGAAGAGATTTCGCGCGCCTCGGGCTCGGTCGGCCTTTCCTACGGCGCCCATTCGAACCTCTGCGTCAACCAGATCAACCGCTGGGCGACGCCTGCGCAGAAGGAGAAATTCCTGCCGGCATTGTGCTCGGGCGAAAGGGCAGGTGCGCTGGCCATGTCGGAATCGGGCGCCGGCTCCGACGTCGTCTCGCTCAAGCTGCGCGCCGAAAAGCGCAACGACCGCTATGTGCTCAACGGCTCGAAAATGTGGATCACCAACGGCCCCGACGCTGAAACGCTGGTGGTCTATGCCAAGACCGATCCGGAGCGGAAATCGCACGGCATCACCGCCTTCATCGTCGAAAAGACCATGGCCGGCTTCTCGGCATCGCCAAAGCTCGACAAGCTCGGCATGCGCGGCTCCAACACCGGCGAACTGGTGTTCGACAATGTCGAGGTGCCCTATGACAATGTGCTGCATGAGGAGGGCCGCGGCGTCGAGGTCCTGATGTCGGGCCTCGACTACGAGCGCACCGTGCTCGCCGGCGGCCCGCTCGGGCTCATGGCGGCCTGTCTCGACGTGGCGATCCCCTATGTGCATGAGCGCAAGCAGTTCGGCCAGCCGATCGGCGAGTTCCAGCTCGTGCAGGGCAAGCTCGCCGACATGTATTCGACGATGAACGCCGCGCGCGCGTACGTTTATGCTGTCGCGGCTGCCTGCGATCGCGGCCAGACGACACGCAAGGATGCCGCCGGCTGCGTGCTGTTTGCCGCCGAAAAAGCGACGCTGATGGCGCTCGACGCCATCCAGCTGCTTGGCGGCAACGGCTATACCAACGAGTATCCGACCGGCCGGCTGTTGCGCGACGCCAAGCTCTACGAAATCGGCGCCGGCACCAGCGAGATTCGCCGCTGGCTGATCGGGCGCGAGATCATGGCGGAAGGGGTGTGAGCGATTTCAATGCCTGGTTTGCCAAAATACCTTGGAGTATTAGCACGGACTATCGTCGCATTGATCCCATTGTCGGGATTTGCGAATGCCGCCTCTTCAGATATGCCGCAATTTCGAGATGTTGCAGCACTGCGGGTTGAAGTCATTTCCCGCCTGAAGGCTGACAGCCGAGTCAAGCAAGCAATTCCCAACCCCGCCGATCCGGCGCGTCTTGACGTAACCAGGGTCGGTTCTACCGGCAAGGATATTCATCTTCAGGTGGACGTTACGAACCTGCTAGGCCGCATTCGCGACCTGCCGGCGGGAGAGGCGGAAACCGAAATCGAACGTTTTCTAACCACGCTCGTGCTCAGCGATAGCGAAAGCGGCTTCCAGGCCGATCTACTGATTGCCAACATTCGACCGCGCGAACATCTCGACGCTTTCAAAGGCGATGGCACAGAGCCCGACAAAGGACCGGCGTTTGAAACCTTGGCGGGTGACGTCGTGATCCTTTACCAGATCGACAATGAGGACTCGCTCGCCAGCGTCCGGCTTGACGATGTTGGAGACCGCTCACTCGCACAGCTTCGCCAGCTTGCTCTGGAAAACATCAACAAGCAGATTACGAAGGTCAAGCAGGAGCGTATCCTCGACGGGATATCGATCTTCACCGTCGAAGGGGATGAGGCCATCTCACCCGCTCTCCTCCTGACCGAAAAATTCTGGGCCACGCTTGGACCGCAATTCCCCAACGGCGTTTTCATAGCCATTCCAAAACGCGATGCCATCGTCGTTGTAGACAAGCGGCTTCCCAATGCGGTTCAGTTTGCTCGCTCATTTATCGACAAGGTTTTCAAGACCGAACCTGATCTTCTCTCCGAGTACATTTTCGAGCGCCGTGACGGCAAGCTGCAAGTCGTGGCAGAGCAATAGGAACCGATGTGGCCGTACTCCAAACCCAGATCTCGCCCTCCTCCGAAACCTACCTCGCCAATGCCGAGCGCATGCGGGCGCTGGTTGCCGACATTGCGGACAAGGCGGCAACCGTCGAGCGCGGTGGCTCGGAGGAGGCGCGCGAGCGTCATGTTTCGCGCGGCAAGCTGTTGCCGCGCGAGCGGCTGGCGCAATTGCTCGACACCGGCTCGCCTTTCCTCGAGATCGGCCAGTTCGCGGCATGGTCCATGTATGGCGAGGAGATTTCCTCGGCCGGCATCATCGCCGGCGTCGGCCGTGTCGAAGGGACCGAGGTGATGGTCGTGGTCAACGACGCCACGGTGAAGGGCGGCACCTATTATCCGCTCACGGTGAAGAAGCATTTGCGCGCGCAGGAGATCGCGCTGCAAAACAATCTGCCTTGCGTCTATCTGGTCGACAGCGGCGGCGCCAACCTGCCCAACCAGGACGAGGTGTTTCCCGACCGCGAGCATTTCGGCCGCATCTTCTACAACCAGGCCAACATGTCGGCGGCCGGCATTCCGCAGATCGCCTGCGTCATGGGCTCATGTACTGCGGGCGGCGCCTATGTGCCGGCAATGTCGGACGAGACGATCATGGTGCGCAACCAGGCGACCATTTTTCTCGGCGGCCCGCCTCTGGTGAAGGCGGCTACGGGCGAAGATGTCAGCGCCGAGGAGCTTGGCGGCGCCGACGTGCACACCAGGCTGTCCGGTGTCGCCGACCACTATGCGCTGGACGACGAACATGCGCTCGCGATTTGCCGGCGCATCGTCAAGAACCTCAACCGGCGCAAGACCGTAAGCCTGAGCTTACAGGAACCCGCGCCGCCGCTTCACGATCCGCGTGAACTCTATGGCGTCGTGCCGACGGATTTGCGCCAGCCCTATGATGTGCGCGAGGTGATCGCGCGCGTCGTCGACGGCTCCGAGTTCGACGAGTTCAAGCAGAATTACGGCACCACGCTGGTCACCGGCTTTGCCCATCTTCAGGGCATGCCGGTCGGCATCATCGCCAATAATGGCGTGCTGTTTTCCGAAAGTGCTGTCAAGGGCGCGCATTTCATCGAACTGTGCTGCCAGCGCAAGATCCCGCTGATCTTCCTGCAGAACATCACCGGCTTCATGGTCGGGCGGAAATACGAGGCCGGCGGCATCGCCAAGGACGGCGCCAAGCTGGTGATGGCGGTCGCCACCGCTCGCGTGCCGAAGGTGACCATGATCATCGGCGGCTCGTTCGGCGCCGGCAATTACGGCATGTGCGGACGCGCCTACTCGCCGCGGTTCCTGTGGATGTGGCCGAATGCGCGCATTTCGGTGATGGGCGGCGAACAGGCGGCGACCGTGCTGGCGGTGGTCAAGCGCGAGGGCATCGAGCGCAAGGGCGGTGAGTGGAGCGCGGACGAGGAAGCGAAATTCAAGAAGCCGATCCTGATGAAATACGAGCATGAGGGCCACCCGCTCTACTCCTCGGCGCGGCTGTGGGACGACGGCATCATCGACCCGGCGAAAACGCGCGAGGTGCTGGCGCTCAGCCTGTCGGCCGCGCTCAACGCCGGAATCGAGGAAACGAAGTTCGGCGTGTTCAGGATGTGAGATGAGCAAGTTCGGCGAACGGATACATGTCCACACCGGCGACATCACCAGGCTTGCGGTCGATGCCATCGTCAACGCCGCCAATTCCTCGCTGCTGGGCGGCGGCGGCGTCGACGGCGCCATTCACCGCGCCGCAGGCCCGGAGCTCGAATTCGAATGCCGGATGCTGAACGGCTGCAAGGTCGGCGAAGCAAAGCTTACCAAGGGCTATCACCTGCCGGCACGTTACATCATCCACACGGTCGGACCTGTCTGGCAAGGCGGCGGAAAAGGCGAAGCCGGGCTGCTCGCCTCCTGCTATATCAGGTCGCTCGAAATCACCGCCGCCAGGGATTGCCGGACCGTGGCATTTCCGGCGATCTCCACCGGCATCTACCGTTACCCGAAAAATGAGGCGACGCAGATTGCCGTTGGCATCGCAGGTACCTTCGTCGGACAGAACTCAACGCCCGAAACAGTTATTTTCTGCTGCTTCGACGAGCCAACAGCTCAACTATACCGACAAGCCGTTGCTGCCATTGAAGGATGCTAGTCTGCATGGATAAGATGGTTCATCCACCTACGCAAAATAAATTTTCGGTGAGCAGGCTGGCGGCACTGGAGAATAGACGCTATTGTTCATTCCGCATTGGGCAACGGGGATGGGGTAAAGATGAGGCCGAAATATTCGGGAAAAACGACTGCGTCGGTACTTGCAGTCTTGCTTATATTTGCGGTACCCGGCGTTGGCGCCGCGGCATCGCTGGCGGGAAGCAAAGGCGACATCCATTTCTATCCGTATTTGCCGAAAAGCCCGAAAGACCAGTGCACCATGGCTTACAACGCCTATGTGGCCGCCGGCGGCCATTCGGCCTATGCGACCACGCCCTATGCCCGGATCCGTTCGTTGTACATCATCTGCGGCTCGGGCTTGAATGCACCGTCACAGAAGGCTGCCGAAGAACGGGCGATGAAATCCTGCGAGTCCGCCCGCAGCCATTACAAGGTCATTACAGGGGCGGGCTGCGAAGTTGCGGCATCGAAGTAGGCCGACAAGCATCGGCTTGGGCATTTTTCAAATGGGCGGCGCAAGATGAAATCGACACGCATCAAACGAATTACTGTATCGATGCTTGCCGGCCTGCTCGTATTTACGGCACCCGGTATCGGGGCGGCTGGATCGCTGGCGGGCAGCAAGGGAGACACCCGATTCTGGCCTCCGTTGTCACTGAATCCAAAGGAGCCCTGCACGAAGTCGTACAACGCCTATGTCGCGGCGAGTGGCCACTCGGCCTACGCGACCACATTCTACTCGCGCGTCGACGATCTTTACATCATCTGCGGTGCGCGGCTGAACGCGCCATCTCAGAAGGCCGCGGAAGAGTTGGCGTTGCGAAGCTGTCAGGTTGGCCTGAAAAAGTGGAAGGTTCAGATCGCGAGCGGCGGCTGCAAAATCGCGGCTTCGAAATAGGCTCATTCCTGCCAGACCGGCGCCGCCCGAGACAAACCCGGGAGGCTCCATGTTCGCCAAGATCCTGATCGCCAATCGCGGCGAGATCGCCTGCCGTGTGATCCGCACCGCACGCAGGCTCGGTGTGCGCACCGTCGCCGTCTATTCCGACGCCGATGCCAAGGCCCTGCATGTCGAAATGGCCGACGAGGCAGTGCATATCGGTTCCTCGCCGGTCGGCGAAAGCTATCTGCGCGGCGACAGGATTGTTGCGGCGGCGCTGGCGACCGGCGCCGAAGCAATCCACCCCGGCTACGGCTTCCTCTCGGAAAACCCCGATTTCGTCGACCAGATGGTGGCGGCGGGGCTCACATTCATCGGCCCGTCGGCCGCCTCGATCCGCGCCATGGGGCTGAAGGATGCGGCCAAGCGGCTGATGGAAAAGGCCGGCGTGCCGGTGGTGCCGGGCTATCATGGCGAGGCGCAGGAGATCGTGCTGCTGGCGTCCAAGGCGCGTGAGATCGGCTATCCCGTGCTGATCAAGGCGCGCGCAGGCGGCGGCGGCAAGGGCATGCGCCGCGTCGAACATCCCGAAGATTTTTCGGAAGCGCTGTCAGGCGCACGGCGCGAGGCCAAGGCCGCGTTCGGCGACGACCGCGTGCTGGTCGAAAAATATGTCGACAAGCCGCGCCACATCGAGGTCCAGGTGTTCGGCGACAATTTTGGCAATGCCGTGCATCTCTATGAGCGCGACTGCTCGGCGCAGCGCCGCCACCAGAAGGTGATCGAGGAAGCGCCGGCGCCCGGCATGACGCCGGCGCTGCGCAAGGCGATGACGGAAGCGGCGGTCAAGGCCGTCAAGGCGATCAGCTATTCGGGCGCCGGCACCATCGAATTCATCGTGGATGCCTCGCAAGGGCTGAAGGCCGACCGTTTCTGGTTCATGGAAATGAACACCCGCCTGCAGGTCGAGCATCCCGTCACCGAAATGGTCACCGGCACCGACCTCGTCGAATGGCAGTTGCGGGTAGCCGCCGGCGAAAAGCTGCCGAAGACGCAGAGCGAAATCACGCTTTCCGGCCACGCCTTCGAGGCGCGCATCTATGCCGAGGACGCGGCGAAAGGGTTTCTGCCGGCGACCGGCACGCTGCATCACCTGGCGTTTCCCGACAACGCGCCCGAAGGCGCCAGCATGCGCATCGAGACCGGCGTGCGGGCTGGCGATGCGATCTCGCCCTTCTACGATCCGATGATCGCCAAGCTGGTCGTCCACGCCAAGGACAGGCAGGCGGCGCTCGATGCGCTCGGGACTGCGTTGTCGCAGACCGAGATTGCCGGCTCGACCGTCAACACCGCCTTTCTCGCGGCACTTGCTGCGAACGCCGATTTTTCGGCCGGTGATGTCGATACCGGCCTGATCGGCAGGCATCAGGAAGCGCTGACCGCGGTCGCCCCGCCGAGCTGCGGGATCGTTGCCGCGGCAGCCCTTGCAGCGGCCGGGGCCGGTGCTTTGCCGCCGTCGGACGACCCGTGGTCGTCACTTGCCGGCTATGCGCATTTCCACAGCGTTGCGCGCCGCACGCGCCTGCGCCATGGCGAGGACGATATACTGGCGCGTGTTTCAGTGCGGCCGGACGGGCGCTTCGAGGTGGCGCTGGACGCGCCCTATGACAGCGTCAATTCGCATGATCTTCGCGCCGCCCCTCGCCTTGCCCGCTGGCCAGGCCACGTCACCGTGTTCGAAGGCGCGGTCGGCTACAGTTTCCTCGTCCCGGATCCGCTGGCGCGAACCGACGAGGCGGCCGCCGCTTCCGGCAGCCTGCGCGCGCCGATGCCGGGCCTGGTCAAGCTGGTGCGCGCGGCAAAGGGCGAAAGGGTGATTAAGGGCCAGCCGCTACTGATCCTGGAAGCGATGAAGATGGAGCACACGATCGCGGCCAGCCATGACGGCGTGATCGCGGAAATCGCCACCGAGGGCGCGCAGGTCACCGACGGAACGGTGCTGGTGCGCTTCGTTGAAGAGGCTGCATAGCCGGCTGGAGGCTTGAACAAAAATGGCCGGGACAAGCCCGGCCATTTCCATGAGTACGCGGCCGCTTACTGCGCGATCGGTGCGTATTTGCCGTCGTGCCACTGGTTGATGTCGTAGCTGGCGTTCTTCAGATCGCCCTTCTCGTCGAAGGTCACGTCGCCGACCACGGTGCTGAACGGCGTGCCGTTCTTCAGCGCTTCGGCTACCTTGACCGGATCGTCCGTTCCGGCGCGCTTGACGCCCTCTGCAAACGCCTGAACGACGGCGTAGGAGAACAGCGTAAAGCCTTCCGGCACGAAGCCGCCCGCCTTGATCTTGGCGATGGCCTCCTTGGCTTCCGGCTTGGCCTGCGGGTCCGACGGGAAGACGAACAGGGTGCCTTCACCGGCGGGGCCGGCGACCTGCCAGAATTCTGGCGAGGCGATCGAATCCGGCATGATCAGCTGGAACTTGACGCTCTGCTCGGCCGACTGACGCAGGATAAGCCCGGCTTCCGGGTGATAGCCGCCGAAATAGACAACGTCGGCCTTGAGGTCCTTCAGCTTGGTGACGAGAGCCGAATAATCCTTCTCGCCGGCATTGATGCCTTCATAGTCGATCTCCTTGAGGCCACCGGCATTCATCGTCGCCTTCACGGCATCGGCAACGCCCTGACCGTAGGCGCTCTTGTCATGCAGGATAACGACATTCTTGCCGGCATATTTCTTGGCGATCCACGGGCCAATGAAGGCGCCCTGCGCATCGTCACGCGTATAGAGACGCATGATCGTCGGCCAGCCGGCCTTGGCGGCGGCATCGGTCAGCTCGGGATTTGAAGAGGCCGGGCTCATCATCAGCGCGCCGGCCTCGGCGTAGACGGCGGAAGCCGGGATGCTCGAACCTGAACAGGCATGGCCGTCAATAAACTTGACGCTGTTGGCAACGATCCGGTTGGCCACCGAAACCGCCTGCTTGGGATCGCACTGGTCGTCCTCGATGTCGAGCTTGATCATCGAGCCGTTGACACCGCCGGCGGCGTTGATCGCGTCGGCGGCTGCCGTTGCGCCCTGCTTGAACTGGTCGCCGATCGTGGCGAGCTGTCCGGTCATCGGGCCGACCACCGAAATGGTGATGTCATCGGCAAAGGCAACCGGCGCGCTCATCATCAGGCCAAATACGGCCGCGCTCAAAATACCCATTTTTTTCATGGTGATAGAACTCCTCCCACACTCGCGCAGCCGCTCTGGCCGCGCTTTTTTCCGAAGGCGGGACAATTTCATCCTTCATTGGGCCTGTCTAGGCGCATCGGCGCCGCTCGATTGGGCCTCATCAACGCAAAAAGCCACGCCAGCCTGTTCCGGCCGGTCGTGGCTTTTTGCTCGTAGCAGTCCCCATGCGCCCCCGCGCCACGAAAACCTGCCCGCCGTCCCCATTGTGCACGACTGGACCGTGCCGGCCTGCCGCGTTCTTGTTCTTTCATGGTCGGCCGTCTTGTCGCGGCCTTGTCGTTTCACCGGTTCCGACCGTCTTTGCGGTCTTGATCCCGGGGCTTCCCTGTTTTCGATAATCTGCCTGCGATAATCTGCTCGCGATCTCAGTGCATCGTCATCCATTCGCGGGCTTCGCGCAGCGCCTTGGCGATCTCGACCTTGGACATTGCGGCCGACAGTTCCGAGCGCAGTTCCGCGGCGCGGACCGAGCCCTTGATGGCGGCGATGTTGAACCATTTGTGGGCGGCAACGACATCGGTCTCGCAATCGCGGCCGGTCGCATACATCATGCCCAGTTCGAAAAGAATGTCGGCCTGGGCAGTTGCCCCCATGGCGCCGAAGCCGGCTTCAAGCATTTCAAAACGTGCCATTTTAGTCCCCTGTCTGGCTCCCGAGAGCGGGCCTCTTCTGTCCCCCGGTGTTCCCTGGGGAGCCGCTCTTTCGATGCTTCCGAGAATGAGGCCGAGCCTTGAATCCGTCGTTAAATGGCGTGCTTAATTTGGAGAAAACAAAGCTAAAACAAGAGGTAAACGCGGAAATTCGTTAAGGATACAAAGTCAGCAATCCCGCCGTTTCTCGACCGATTTGACGAAAATTTGCAAGGCGCCGATCAACACTCTGCTAACCACGCGAACCAAAGCCAACGCCTCGATCGTTTCATTTCCACGGGCTGCACTCTCCCGACCCTGCATGAAAATTGCGAAACCTTCCGTGGCGGTACGCTTTTGTTTTGCCAGGAGCTGGATTAGCTTACGTTTGCGTAAGGGGCAGAGAGGCGGCTGCCCCATCTAAACCAGGGAGGACAGATATGTTTCGCAAAGTGAGCTTGGCCCTGGCGGCCGCCGTGATGATGGCTGGTGCGGCTTGGGCCGATCCGATCGAAGGCAATTGGAAGACACAAGCCGGCGACACAGCAGTTATCGGCGGCAGCGGTTCATTCTCCATCACCCTGAAGACCGGCAAATATGCCGGGAAGACCATCGGTTCGCTCAAGGCGGCCGGGGCCAACAAATATGCCGGCAACATCACCGATCCGGCAAACGACAAGACCTATTCGGGCAAGGCAACACTGTCGGGCACCTCGCTCAAAATGAGCGGCTGCGTGCTCGGCGGGCTGATCTGCAAGAGCCAGACCTGGCACAAGCTCTGATCTTGCTGCTTTGAGTTGACCAACGGGGCCTTCACAGGGCCCGTTTTCTTTTGCAGGACGGTCCGCGCCATAGCGACGACCGTGCCGTTTGCGGCGGCGCAAACCCGAACCGACGCTCTCTCTAAGACCTCGTCAATCACTTTGAACCGCAGATGAACGTCGGCATCAGCGCCGGTTCAGTCGCATCAGGGCATTTTGATGGCGTGTTCAAGGAGACACTACGCAAATGCTCGCTCGCCGCTTCACCATCGTCTGCCTGTTGATGAGCCTGTTCGGGATGCTCTTCGCCATCCTCGTGGCCGAAGCCGGCCGCCCGGCCCGTTCCTGGGATGCAGCCAGTTCCTGCCAATTCGATTGCATGAACCATTTTCGCCCCTGAGACGACAAAGACATAGATCCAAACAGAAAAGCAAAAGCCATGAACCGCATCGCCATCAACGCCCTCCAGACCCTTCGGCTCCTGCCGCGGGCGGCGCTCGTCCTGGTCGTGCTGTCGGCGCCGGTCCTGGTCATGCCGATGATGCGGGCCAATGCCGACACGACGATCGACGCGCCGGCGACGAAGAAGCATGGCGTCGGCTTTGTCTTGCTGGTCAGTCTGCAGCGCGGGTAAGGTGTGCCGGTATTAAGGTGATGCCGGCCTGCAAGTGGCGGCCTTGGTGCTCACATGCTTCGAGTACGCTCCGCTCCGGTTCTCGAAGCCAGCCAGTTTGGTCGCTTCGCGCCCGTCCTCGACTCCGGCTCAGCGTTACCTGAATCTCAGCACACCTTGGGCGTCGACGAATAAATCGACCACTTGGCGGCCACCCTCCCCTCCCAAGTGCGGCCTCAAGTCTCTATATTGAGCCATGGAAAAGCGAATCTACCCACAAGCTATCGAATCGGTCGTCATGCCGGAGCCTTTCGGCAAGCAGAGCTTCGACGACGCCAAAAAGGCCGTGGCCGCCTTGCAGGTGCTCTACGACCGCAACACCAAGTTTCTGCGCGACTCCTTTGCCACGCTTGCCGCCGGCGGCGACGAAAGCAAGCGCTACCGCGCCTTCTACCCAGAGATCGGCGTCACCACCAATTCGTTCACCCAGATCGACTCGCGCCAGGCTTACGGCCACATGCCGACCCCCGGGCATTTCTCGACCACCATCACCCAGCCGGTGCTGTTCGAACGCTATCTCGTAGAGCAGCTTCGCCTGATCATGCGCAATCACGGTGTGCCGGTAACGGTTTCGGAATCGACCACGCCGATCCCGCTGCATTTCGCGTTCCTTGAAGGAACCCATGTCGATGGCGCCGCCGCCGACCGCATCAAACGGCCGATCCGCGACCTGTTCGACGTGCCGGATCTTGACGGCACCGACGACCAGATCGCCAACGGCACCTTCGAGGTCGCGTTCGGCGAACCAAGGCCGCTGGCGCCGTTCACGGCGCAGCGCATCGACTATTCGCTGCACCGCATGACGCACTACACGGCGACCAGCCCGCAGCATTTCCAGAACTTCGTGCTGTTCACCAACTACCAGTTCTACATCGACGAGTTCGTCGCCCGCGCGCGGGCCCAGATGGCTGAAGGCGGCCACGGCTATACCGAATTCGTCGAACCGGGCAATGTCATCACCAAGGCAGGGCAAAACGCACCCAGCGAAGGCGTGGCGGCGCCGCGCCTGCCTCAGATGCCAGCCTATCATCTGAAGAAGCCGAACCATGGCGGCATCACCATGGTCAACATCGGCGTCGGCCCGTCCAACGCCAAGACGATCACCGACCATGTCGCGGTGCTGCGGCCACATGCATGGCTGATGCTCGGCCATTGCGCCGGCCTGCGCAACACTCAGGCGCTGGGCGACTATGTGCTGGCGCATGCCTATGTCCGGGAAGACCATGTGCTGGACGATGACCTGCCGGTGTGGGTGCCGATACCGCCGCTGGCCGAGATCCAGGTGGCGCTGCAGGAGGCGGTCGCCGAAGTCACCGGACTTTCCGGCTACGATCTCAAGCGCATCATGCGCACCGGCACCGTCGCCACCATCGACAACCGCAACTGGGAACTGCGCGACCAGCGCGGACCGGTGCAGCGGCTGTCGCAGTCGCGCGCCATCGCGCTCGATATGGAATCGGCCACGATCGCCGCCAATGGCTTCCGCTTCCGCGTGCCCTACGGCACGCTGCTTTGCGTCTCCGACAAGCCGCTTCATGGCGAGTTGAAGCTGCCCGGCATGGCGACCGAATTCTACAAGCGGCAAGTGGCGCAGCATCTGACCATCGGCATCAAGGCGATGGAGAAGCTGGCGGAAATGCCGATGGAACGGTTGCATTCGCGCAAGCTGAGAAGCTTTTCGGAGACGGCCTTTCAGTAGACCGGCTTGCCGTAAATGTTTGCCGCGAGGCGTTTCGTCATCTTGATTGGGCCGCATTTCAGCCGATAAAGGCCTGATACCTCGGCAATGTATTACCCGGTCTATGGGCAAAACCCGGTCTGATGGCACGCGTGCGAAAGATGATGGCTTCAATGGCGTTCCTGGCAATGCTCGGCCTCTCGGCCGCGCTTGTAGCCGGGTTCTTTGGCGCACTGCATCCGGCCTTCGATTCCTTCGCCCATTTCCGCATCCATTTTGCCGTGCTGATGGGGCTGATTGCGCTGCCGCTGCTCGCCACCTCGTTTCGCCTGCAGGCGGGCGTGGGCCTGCTGCTGGCCGTGGCCGCCTTCGCCAGCACGTTGAGCACCTTGCCGCGCCTGTGGCCGGTGCAGGCCGCCAATGACGCCGCGCCCGGCAACGAACCGGTCTACCGGCTGCTGCAGATGAACCTGCGTTTCAACAATCCGACACCCAAGAAGGTTCTTTCGCTGATCGCCAGGACGAACCCAGACGTGATCACGCTCGACGAAGTATCGGCCATGTGGGCGACCGAACTCGGCTATATCCAGAACGCTTATCCCTATCGCATCCTGTGCGCCCATCCCGACGGCGTGTGGGGCGTGGCGCTTTTGTCCCGGCGACCTTTTGCGGCCGGCACCGAGCCGCATTGCGAACCGCGCGGCGCGATGGCGGCCGCCACCGTCGATTTCGGCGGCACTCCGGTCGATGTCGCGGCGATCCATTTGAGCTGGCCGTGGCCGAAGGAACAATACTGGCAGATCGGCGAGTTGACCGAGACGCTCACCTCGCTCGGCGAGACGGCGATCATGGCCGGCGACTGCAACGCCGTGCCGTGGAGCGCCGCGGTACGGCGCGTTGCCTCGCTCGGCGGACTGACCGTGATGCCGTCGGCCGGACCGACCTGGATCCACCGGACCCTGCCCGATTTCCTGCGGCGCTATGCGGGCCTGCCGATCGACCAGGTGTTTTCGAAGGGCGGGGTGACCATCCTGTCGTCGACGCAGATGGAAGAGACCGGCTCCGACCATCTGCCGGTGATGGTGGAATTTTCATTAATGCGCGACGAGACCAAGCCGGTCGACGAGGATTCTACCGCGACTGTGTCGCTGATCCAGCCCAGCATGGGCGGCTAGATCGTACGCCACGGGGCTTACGGTTTCACAAGCCTACCAAGGCCTCGATGATGCGCTCGACATGGCCGCCTTCACTGTGCTCGCGCGCGTCGAACGCGATCTGTTTTGCCTCATAGAGCTTGGAAGTGGCTTGCAAGCGCCGCGTGGCTTCGACGCGCGTTTTGTTGCATTGCGGATCGTTGGCAAATTTCAGGCCGCGAACCGACCGCTCGGCAGCCTGCATCATCTGCCCGGCGATACGGCCATGGGTTCCTTCATGAGCGAGAACGCCTGTGAAAAACCGGTTCCAGCGTTTGCGCAGCGCCGGCGTGACGGCCGAGGCGACGCGCGGGTAGGTGTAGGCGATGTTGAGCGTTCCATTGGCCTGGCGCAGGCGGCAGACGCCGTTGACCTGACCCACGTCCAGGCTCCAGTCGGCGGTGTAGCTTGTCTGCGCGATGGCGTGGGTCATGAAACCGTGCTTGGGGCCCCTGCGGTTCATGGCGATAACCAGACCGGCACCTGTCGTGCCGGTGATGTCATAGGTTCGCGTCTTGACGACGGTTTTCACCCCCGCCGACGCCGTCCCGACGACGCCGCAGGCCGCGCTTACGACGGCGACGCAAAACAAGACCACCACGCGCATGCCATTTTCCCCATGGACGCGGCAATGAGACCACAAGCAGACGACGGTTTCAACAATCTTTGGCGCCGAGCGCCTTACATGCCTTGGTAAACCCGGCCATCGCCGCCATTTTTGCTGGTTGAGACGGCCCCGGTCGGTGAGGCTCACATGCCCTGATAGACCGGGCCTTCGCCGCCTTGTGGCGGCACCCAGTTGATGTTCTGGTTGGGATCCTTGATGTCGCAGGTCTTGCAGTGCACGCAGTTCTGCGCGTTGATGACGAAACGCACATCCTTGTCAGACGGATCGGCGGCGGCGTTGCCGTCCTTGTCGACCCATTCGTAAACACCGGCCGGGCAATAGCGGGTCGAAGGCCCGGCAAAGACATCATGCTCGGAACGCTTCTGCAACTCCATGTCGCCGACGATGAGATGCACCGGCTCGTTTTCCTCGTGATTGGTGTTGGACAGGAACACCGAGGACAGGCGGTCGAAGGTCAGCACGCCGTCCGCTTTGGGATAGGCGATCTTCTTGTGCTTGGCCGCGGGCTCAAGCGTGGCATAATCGGCCTTGCCATGTTTCAGCGTGCCGAAGGGCGAGAAGCCGAACAGCGTGTTCAGCCACATGTCGAGACCACCGAGGCCGACGCCGATAATGGTGCCGAAGCGCGACCAGAGCGGCTTGACGTTGCGGACCTTCTTCAAATCCTTGCCGATATCGGTCGCGCGCCAGGCGTCCTCATAAGACGACAGTTCGTCATTGGCGCGGCCGGAGCCGATCGCTTGCGCGACATGCTCGGCCGCCAGCATGCCGGACAGCACCGCATTGTGCGAACCCTTGATGCGCGGCACGTTGACGAAGCCCGCCGCACACCCCATCAGCACGCCGCCGGGGAAGGAGAGTTTCGGCACCGACTGCCAGCCGCCTTCGGTAATGGCGCGCGCGCCGTAGCCGATGCGCTTGGCGCCCTCGAAGGTGCGCGATATCGCCGGATGCGTCTTGAAGCGTTGGAATTCCTCGAAGGGCGACAGCCAGGGGTTCTTGTAGTTGAGATGCAGGACGAAGCCGACCGCGACCTGGTTATCCTCGAGGTGGTAGAGGAAGGAGCCGCCGCCTGTCTTCAGGTCGAGCGGCCAGCCGAAGGAGTGCTGCACCAGACCCGGCCGGTGGTTCTCGGGCTTGACCTGCCACAGCTCCTTGAGGCCGATGCCGTATTTGCCGGGCTCACGGCCGTCGGACAGTTTGTATTTTGCGATCAGCTGCTTGGACAGCGAACCGCGCGCGCCCTCGCCGATCAGCACGTATTTGCCCATCAGCGCCATGCCCGGCGCAAAGCCCGGGCCATGTGTGCCGTCTTTTTCGACGCCCATGTCGCCGGTGATGACGCCCGTGACGGCGCCGGCATCGTTGTAGACGAGGCTGACGGCAGCAAAGCCCGGATAGATTTCGACGCCTAGCGCTTCAGCCTTGGTTGCCAGCCAGCGGCAGACATTGCCGAGCGAGACGATGTAGTTGCCGTGATTGCTCATCAGCGGCGGCATCAGGATATTGGGCAGACGGAACGAGCCGGCGGGGCCGAGCACCAGGAAATCGTCGGCCGTAACCGGCGTCTTGAAGGGGTGGCCATCTTCCTCGCGCCAGCCCGGCAACAGGCGGTCGATGCCTATGGGATCGACGACGGCGCCTGACAGAATGTGGGCACCAACCTCGCCGCCCTTTTCCAACACCACGACGGAAAGCTCGGGATTGACCTGCTTGAGACGGATCGCTGCGGCAAGGCCCGCCGGGCCGGCCCCGACGATGACCACGTCGAATTCCATGCTCTCGCGTTCGATCTCGCTCATCAACCCCTCCGCACTGGCCGACCGTTTCCGGGCATTTTGCTGGCTCCTGCGCTGCATAGCGCATCAATCCGCGACAGGAAACCGGCGCTGACGTGACAATGCCGATTTCGACAAAAAGTCGCGGATGACAACTCTGCCGCAAGCGTTTTGCGCGCGGCCGCGCTCAGCGTCCCATATTTTAATTGTTCGACGGCTCTCTTATCGGCCATACTTATTTCCATGCGCACGCCGTCCGGCTATTCATTGACGCGCTTCCCCCTTCCGCCCGGCCGGACCTGCCGAGCGATCCTTCTCGCCCTTTCAATGCTTACGCCGGTTCGCGCTCAGGCCGAGCCGGTGAAGGTGTGGGCGACCGGCGCCTATTCCTTTTCCGACGAGCTTGGCGGTTTCCACATCACCGGCGCCTCGGGCACCGGCACCAAGGAAGATCCGTTGGTCATCTCCGAGGAGCTGAATTCGTCGACGCCGGTGACGCTCACCATCCGCACCACCAAACCGATCCAGCCGTTCAGCACCAACGGCGAATTCGCCAGCGGCATCCTGTACATGCGTATCGAGGTGCTCAACAACAGCGGCCAGGCCTGGGTTGAATTCCAGTTCGAGCTGCAGGAGATACTCAACCAGCCGAGCGTGTTCGGCGACGGCCTGTCCTTCGACCAGCGCAACAAGACGCCCGACAACATCCTGTCGAGCGCGTACGCCGATTTCGACCGCGATTTCGAACCCTATGACCGGCTCTTGTTCAAGAGTGGACAGATCGACCCGCTGAAGAGGGGACGCTTCGAGTTTCTGATCACCGACTACACGCCGCGCTGGACGTTCTATCTGGTGCAGGATCCGCGGATACCGACGGGGTAAGCGGCAGACGCCGTGAAAATCGCCACGAAATGCCCTTCGTGATTGGCGAAAGCCGACGAGCGCGTAATCTCCCTCCTTGAGGGGGAGATTACTAACCGCCCAACCTTGCAAATCACCTCTCGGCGGACGAATGTGCCCGGCATGACTGCCGCCTCCCCCAACAACCGATCCGACCTGGCCGAGTTGCTCGCCTTCTACGCCTCTGCCGGTGTCGACGAAGCGTTGGAGGACGCGCCGGTGAACCGGTTTGCCGGGGCAGCACCGGAGCGCCCCGAGCGCACAACGGCGCCTGCCGCGCCGCCTCGCGAAAACAAGTTTCCGGAACAAGCCGCCGCCAGCCCCGGGCTGGACGCAAGCCGGGTGCCGGACGCGCCGGCGCGTTCCGTTCCGGCCATGGCGACGGTGCCCGACGAGGCACAGGCGGCCCTGGCCCGGCAAATGGCGGCAAGTGCCTCGACGCTCGACGAACTGCGCCAGCACATGGCGTCGTTCGATGGCTGCAACCTCAAATTCACCGCCAAGAACCTGGTCTTTGCCGACGGCAATCCGGAAGGTTTGGTGATGTTGGTCGGCGAGGCGCCCGGCCGCGACGAGGATATTGAGGGCCTGCCCTTCGTCGGCCGCTCCGGCCGGCTGCTCGACCGCATGCTGGGGGCGATCGGGCTTGACCGGACTTCGGTCTATATCGCCAACGTCATTCCCTGGCGGCCGCCCGGCAACCGCACGCCGACGCCGCACGAGACCGAAATCTGCCGCCCCTTCATCGAGCGGCAGATCGAGCTGGTCAATCCGAAGGTGCTGGTCAATCTCGGCGGCCCTTCGGCCAAAACCCTGCTCAACACGACCGAGGGCATTCTGCGCCTGCGCGGCAATTGGCAGGTGCACACGACGGTGTCGGGCACTGCCATTCCGGCCATGCCGACGCTGCACCCGGCCTATCTCTTGCGGACGCCGGCGCACAAGAAACTGGCGTGGCGGGATTTTCTCGAGGTGAAGGCGAAGTTGCGGGAGCTGGGGTGAAGCGCGCCTCTTCCTTCCACCCTTGTGGGGGAAGGTGGATCGGCGCGCAGCGCCGAGACGGATGAGGGGTGTTCCAGCGGAGTGAGACGTTGGCGTTCCCTGGAACACCCCTCATCCGACCGAGCTTCGCTCGGCCACCTTCTCCCACAGGGGGAGAAGGGAGAACCGCGCCAATGACCTCCCAGGTAATTGAAATACGCCTCTCCCCGGCCTACTCATCCCCCATGACAACAGCCCAAACCTCCGCCGGCAGCCTGATCCGCGAATGGCGCACGCGCCGGCGCATGAGCCAGCTTGATCTCGCAATGGAGGCTGAGATTTCCCAGCGTCATCTCTCCTTCGTCGAAAGCGGCCGCGCCGCGCCCTCGCGCGAGATGGTGCTGCATCTGGCCGAGCAGCTTGAGATTCCGCTGCGGCAGCGTAATCAGCTGTTGCTGACTGCCGGCTTTGCCCCGAGCTTCAGCGAGCGGCCACTCACAGATGCGACGCTGGCGCCGGCGCTTGCCGCGGTCGAGAGCGTGCTCAAAGGGCATGAGCCGTTCCCCGCCCTGGCCGTCGACCGGCACTGGAACCTGATTTCCGCCAATGCCGCCATCGGCCCGTTTCTGGCCGATGTTGCCGAGCCGTCGCTGCTCCAGCCGCCGGTCAATGTGCTGCGCCTCAGCCTGCACCCGAACGGCATCGCACCGCGCATCGTCAATCTCGCGGAATGGCGGGCGCATCTGCTGGAGCGGCTGAAACACCAGAACGATGCCGCCGGCGATCCCGTCCTGGTCGAGCTGGAGCGCGAATTGCGAACCTATCCGTCCGGGCTCAAGGGTGCGCGGCCGGTGCCGGTCGAGCCCAACGGCATCGTCCATCCGCTGCGGCTGGCGCATGGCGACCAGGTGCTGTCCTTCATCAGCACCATCACCGTCTTCGGCACGCCGCTTGACGTGACGCTGTCGGAACTGGCGATCGAGTCTTTCTTCCCGGCCGACGAGCAGACGCGAGCGGTGCTGGTGCGGCTGGCGAAGGAACGTGCGGAAGCTAACTGAGCCAACCCCGCGGACCTCCTCACCCCTGTGGTGGCGCTGCCTTGCGCGTTCGGGTGCGTTCCAGGCCGAGTTGGCGCTCGCGCCAGATGATGAACATGCCGGCGGCAACGACGATCACACCGCCGACGAGCGTGTTGATGGTGGCGATATCGCCAAAGGCGAAATAGCCGACGACCACGCCGAGGATCATCGAGGTGTATTCGAACGGCGCCACCACCGAAGCTTCGGCATGGCGGTACGCCGCCGTCATCAAAATCTGCGCCAGCCCGCCACAGAACCCTGCTGCGACCAGCAGACCGGCCTGCAGCGGCGTCAGCGCCTGCCAGCCGAAGGGCAGCGTAAGCAGCGCCATGACACTCGCCGTCGCCGAGAACCACAACACGATGGTCGCTGTTCGTTCAGTCTGGACAAGATTGCGCACGAGCAGGATGGCATTGGCGGAGATTGCTGCAGAAACAAGAGCAGCGATGACGCCCAGCACCTCCTGGTCGCCGAGCGCGACGCCCGACGTGAGCAGCGTCAGCTCCGGCCAGGAGATGATCAGCACGCCGACCAGACCGACCGCAACCGCGCTCCAGCGATAGACGCGAATGGCTTCGCCGAGGAATAGCGAGGAGAACACCACCACCAGCAAAGGCTGGGCATAGTTCAGCGTGATCGCCTCAGGCAGCGGCAGCCGGGTCAGCGCAAAGAAGCCGAGCCCCATGGCGCAAACGCCGACGACACCGCGCGCAATGTGGTTCAGCGGGCGTTTGGTGGCGAACGCCGTGCCCAGTTTTCTCTTGAAGGCCAGGAAGGCGATGATCGGGAAGATGGCGAAGAAGGAGCGGAAGAAGACGATCTGGCCGGCCGGCAAAGTGCCGGCGGCCTTGATGCAGGTTTGCATGCCGACAAAGACCGCCACCGACATGACCTTGAGCATGATCCCGGTGAGAACATTAGAGCGCCGCGCGTCGTCTTCGACGCGTAAAGGACGCTCTGACACTTTAAATCTGCGCATCGTGCTTTCCAAAAATCGACATCGATTATTGGGCCGATGCGCGCCGGGATGATCGGACAGTTTCCCGCCCGCTTCGTCTCCAGGGCCGGCTTTCACTGTTTTGTTGCTTCCCGGATCTCCGCTGAGATGCGCGTCGAACGACGCGGTAAACAGGCGCCCATGCCGAACTTCGATGTGACGACGGTCATCAAGGCCTCACGATAATGGCGGAAGGGGAACGCCCCGAAATAGGCATTGGCGCAGTTTTGTCGAGTGACCGTTTCGTGTAAAGAGCGCGCAACTTTAGATTTAATGGGCCAGGACACGTCAGCGGCTCCGATAGCGACAGGGAAACCCAAGGGAATGCGAACCGATACCGGCCAGGTCTTCAAGCTCGAAGACTACCGCCCCAACGACTTTTCCATCCCGCAAACCGGCCTCACCTTCCGCCTTTCGCCAGACGCAACGCGTGTCACCGCAGTGCTGACGATCGAACGCCGCGATGGCGCCGCCGTCTCGACGTCGCTGGTGCTGGACGGCGACGGGCTGGTGCTCAAGCGCATTGCCATCGACGGTCGCGAGCTTGCCCCGGCCGAGTATCTCGCCACGCCGGACCAGCTGACCATTTTGAGGCCGCCGGCCCGTTTCCAGCTGCTGCTCGAGACCGAGATCGCGCCGGCCAGCAATGAGGCGCTGATGGGCCTCTACCGCTCCAGCAATGTCTATTGCACGCAATGCGAGGCCGAGGGCTTTCGCCGCATCACCTATTTCCTCGACCGCCCCGACATCCTGTCGGTCTATACCGTGCGTATCGAGGCAAGGTTGGACGAAGCGCCGCTGTTGCTTTCCAACGGCAATCCGGTCGAAAGCGGCGCGCTTGCCGACGGCTGGCACTTTGCAGTCTGGGACGACCCCTTCCCCAAGCCGTCCTATCTGTTTGCGCTCGTGGCCGGCAATCTCGGCAAGGTTGCGGACAGTTTCGTCACCATGTCCGGGCGCGAGGTCGAACTCGGCATCTATGTCGAGCCAGGCAAGGAGGGGCTTGCCGGCTACGCCATGGACGCGCTGAAGCGCTCGATGCAATGGGACGAGCAGGCCTTCGGCCGCGAATACGACCTCGACGTCTTCAACATCGTCGCCGTTTCCGACTTCAACATGGGGGCCATGGAGAACAAGGGCCTCAATATCTTCAACGACAAGTATGTGCTGGCCGACCGGGAAACCGCCACCGATGCCGATTTCGCCAATATCGAGGCGATCATCGCGCATGAGTATTTCCACAACTGGACCGGCAACAGGATCACCTGCCGCGACTGGTTCCAGCTCTGCCTTAAGGAAGGGCTGACGGTCTTTCGCGACCATGAATTCTCCGCCGACCAGCGCTCGCGTGCGGTCAAGCGCATCGCCGAAGTGCGCACGCTCAGGGCGCACCAGTTCCCCGAGGACCAGGGACCGCTGGCGCATCCGGTACGGCCGCGCCGCTACCGCGAGATCAACAATTTCTACACGGCGACGGTCTACGAAAAAGGCTCGGAAGTCGTGCGCATGATCCGCACGATTCTCGGGGCCGAGGCTTTCCGCGCCGGCATGGACCTCTATTTCGAGCGCCATGATGGCGAGGCCGCGACGATCGAGGACTTCCTGAAGGTGTTCGAGGACGCCTCCGGGCGCGACCTGTCTCAGTTCGCGCTCTGGTATCACCAGGCGGGCACCCCGAACCTGACCGTCAGTTCGACGCACAATCCGGCGACGCGCGAGTTTACCCTCGAGATCGAGCAGTCGGTGCCGCCGACACCGTCGGAGAGCCGCAAGCGCCTGATGCACATTCCGCTCGCCTTCGGCTTGGTCGGCGCCGGCGGCGAACCGGTCGCCTATGGCGGCGTCGAAGGCGCCACCGTCGAAGACGGTGTCATCCATATCCGCAAGCGCCGACATATGGTGCGCTTCTCAGGCGTCGCCGAGCGGCCGGCGGTGTCGCTCAATCGCGGCTTTTCGGCGCCGATCACACTTTCGGTCGAGCAGAAGGCCGACGACCAGTTCTTCCTCGCCGGCCATGACAGCGATGCCTTCGCGCGCTGGCAGGCGTTCAACACGCTGCTCACCGATGCGCTGATAGCGGCCTTCCGCCAGATCCTCGGCGGCGCGAAGCCGGCTTTCACCGCCAGGCTGACCGGACTTGCCGGCAAGATCGCCGGCGACGAGACCCTGGAACCTGCCTACCGGGCGCTGGCGCTGTCACTTCCGGGCGAGGCCGACATTGCCCGCGACATCGGCACGAACATCGATCCCGACGCCATCTTTGCCGCTCGCGAGGCGTTGGCGCTGGCAATCGCGCGCGCCAATCAGCAAACGTTCACCGACCTATACGGCCGCCTCGCCGGCGACGGGCCGTTCAGCCCCGACGCGGCAAGTGCGGGACGCCGCGCGCTGCGCAACATCCTGCTCGACTACCTCTCGCTGCTGCCGAAAGGTGCTGCGCTCGCCGCCCGGCATTTCGAAACCGCGACCAACATGACCGACCGCGCCGCAGCGCTGACCGTCCTTGCGCACCGCCATGACGGTTCGCCGGAGGCGATCAAGGCGCTGGCCGATTTCGAGGCGCGTTATGGCGCCGATCCGCTGGTCATGGACAAATGGTTCCAGATCCAGGCCAGCGTGCCGGGACGCCGGACAGTCGACACGGTACGCGAGCTGACTGGTCACGCAGCTTTCTCGATGGCCAATCCGAACCGGGTGCGCTCGCTGGTCGGCACATTCGCCAGCGCCAACCAGACCGGCTTCCACCGCGCCGATGGCGAAGGCTACCGGTTTTTTACCCAGACCGTACTCGAGGTTGAAAAACGCAATCCGCAAGTGGCGGCCAGGCTGGCGACAGCGCTGCGCTCGTGGCGCTCGCTGGAGCCGGGCAGGCAAGCCAAGGCCAGGGAAGCGCTGCTGGCCATCGCCGGTGCCGAGAACCTGTCGGCGGATTTGCGGGACATTGTGGAGCGAACGCTGGCCTGATCCCTCCCCCTTGAGGGGACGGTGGACAGCCGCCGAAGGCGGATGGACGGGTGGGGTCGTTGCGGCAGTGCGCGACCTCGACCAACTTCGACCGTGATTGAGAGAGTCGAGCGCTTCGCCGAGGACCCCACCCGGCCCTTCGGGCCACCCTCCCCTCAAGGGGAGGGATTTCAGCGTTATTTCAATCAATTTTTAATGTTTTTCGGCCGCGCCTCTGGACAAGGCGAATCACCTTTGATTCTTTACAGACGATTCGGATGTGCGGTGTTGCCGGATCGTCAAGCGTACGGAAATTCGGGGAGTGCCATTTATGGCCAAGGCGGACGCGTGGGGCGCGCCCGAAGGGACGGCTTTTGAGCGGCGCAAGGCGCGAGGCGACGGCCTCGCCGGCAATACGCGGCTCATCGCTGAACCAGCCTACCGGCGGCTCCTGGCTGCCGAACCCCTTCTGCGCCGTTCGATACCGGCTCTCATCATCATCTTCCTGATCGTCATCGCCGCACTGCGCGTGCTGTCGCTGATGAACGAGCGCGACGAGGCCGAGCGCGACGGCAAGGCGGTGCTAGGTCTCGCCGCCGGCCAGATGGCGAACGCAATCTCGGCCGACCCGACCGCGGCATCCAGCGGTGCAATTGATCTTCTGGAAAGCACGAGCCGCCAGGGCGCCATGGGCAGAAGCCATGTGCTTGTGATCACCGACAGCGCCTTCAAGATCATTGCCGTGTCGCCGCTGTCGACCGGCTGGCAAGGGCGATCGCTGGACAGCCTGGTGCTGGACGGCCAGCCGCTGTTCATGTTCGGCGACCGCGCCGGGGTCATGGATGTCAGCATCGGCGGCCAGGACTGGTACGCGGCGGTGAGCCTGACCCGGGACCGCAAGAACGCCGCGGCCGTGCTGGTGCCGCAGGAAGCGGCGTTCGACAACTGGCGCAAGACCGTCTCGCTCAACGTCACGCTGTTTGTGCTGACAGCCGGCGTGCTGATCATCATCCTCTACGCCTATTTCGGCCAGGCATCGCGCGCCCAGACAGCCGACCGCATCTATCTCGAAGCCCATCAGCGCATCGACATGGCGCTGGTTCGCGGTCGCTGCGGCCTGTGGGACTGGGACATGGTGCGCGGCAAGATGTACTGGTCGCGCTCGATGTACGACATGCTGGGCTACGAGCCCTGCAACTCGATGCTGTCGTTCGGCGAGGTCGACGACATCATCCACCCCGAGGACGGCGACCTGTTCGAGCTGGCCAACAAAATCGTCGAGCGCGAGATCGACCATATCGACCAGGTGTTCCGGATGCGTCACGCCGACGGCCAGTGGGTGTGGATGCGCGCCAGGGCCCAGGTGATCGACCCGGAAGCGCCTGAGATCCAGCTGATCGGCATTGCCGTCGACGTCACCGAGCAGCGGCATCTGGCGCTGCGCTCGGAGGCGGCCGACCTGCGCCTGCGGACCGCGATCGAAAACATCAACGAGTCCTTCGTGCTGTGGGATGCCGCCCAGCGCCTGATCATGTGCAATTCCAAATACCAGAAGGACAACGGCCTGTCGGACCGCGACGTCATGCCGGGCGCTGCGCGCGCCGTGCTTGAAGAGCGCATGCTGGCCTTCGCCTCTGAACGGCGGCTGGCCAACACCAACGGGCCGCAAGGGGGCGCAACCTTCGAGCGGCAGCTCTCCGACGGCCGCTGGCTGCAGGTCAACGAACTGAGGACCCGGGACGGCGGCACGGTCTCCGTCGGCTCCGACATCACCCAGATCAAGCTGCACCAGGAAAAGCTGGTCGACAGCGAGCGCCGGCTGATGGCGACCATCCACGACCTCAGCCTCGCCCGCCGGGCCGAGGAAGAGCGCGCCAAGGAACTGGTCGAGCTCAACCGCGAATATATGAAGGAAACCGAGCGCGCCGAGGCCGCCAATCGGGCCAAATCCGAATTCCTGGCCAACATGTCGCACGAGCTGCGCACGCCGCTCAACGCCATCATCGGGTTCTCCGAACTGATGGAACAAGGCCTGTTCGGGCCGCTCGGTTCGCCGCGCTACGAGGAATATGCCAACGACATCAACGGCAGCGGCAAATATCTGCTCGGCGTCATCAACGACATACTCGATATGTCGAAGATCGAAGCCGGCCAATTCTCGGTGGACCGCGAGGAAATCGATCTCTGCCCGCTGATCCGCGAGACGGTGCGGGTGATCTCGCTGCAGGCGGCGGAGAAATCGATCACGGTCGAAACCCGCATCGCCGATACGATGACGCTGTTCGCCGACCGCCGGGCGATCAAGCAGATCGCCATCAATCTGCTGTCGAATGCGGTGAAGTTCACCGGCCAGGGCGGCCATATCTCGGTGCGCGCCCGCAACACGTCAGGCGCGCTGGTGCTGACCATCGAGGACAATGGCTGCGGCATTCCGAAGGAGGCACTGAGCAAGCTTGGCCGCCCCTTCGAACAGGTGCAGAACCAGTTTTCGAAGAACCACGCCGGTTCCGGCCTCGGCCTTGCCATCTCGCGCTCGCTGGCCGAGTTGCAAGGAGGAGCGCTGAAAATCCGCTCGACCGAAGGCGTCGGCACGATCGTGTCGGTGCGCATCCCGGTGAAGAAGGCGCAACCGGCGGTGAAGGCGGCGGCCTGACGGCCCGCCAATGCGAGCGGTGCTCTCCGCCGCGTTCAAGGACTGAGTAGCCCCGGTCATGTAAGGGCTCCGGCGGCTTTCGCCGCCGGAGACATATCGCCATTTCACTCCATGCTGTCGTCGCCGCCGTCCCATTGGTGGTGGCGGCCCATGCGGCCTTTCTTTGGGAGTTCGTTGCGCTCGATCTTGCCGTCATTGTTGCGGTCGAGCATGGCGAACACCTTCTTCTCGCGCCCGGTGATGTCGTCCGTGGTCAGCGTGCCGTCGCCCTTGCTGTCGTAGCGGGCAACGATGCGCTTGGCCATTTCCTCGAACCGCGCCTTCTCCAGCGCGTCAGCGAGCTGGGCGACTGTCAGCTTGCCGCCATTATCGGCGACCAGCTTCTTCAGCCGCGCGTTCATGGCGTCGGAAAACTGGTCGAAGCTGATGGTGCCGTTGGAATCCTTCATCGCCTTGTCGAGGCGCATCATGGTGCCCTCGCGCATTCTGGCGCTGGCATTGTTCTCGGCATAGGCGGTGGTGCCGACGGCGCCGGCAAGCGCGATGAAGGCAAGGGCAAGTCCGGTTGTCTTTCTCATGGGTATCTCCTGTTGCATCGTCACCCCCGATGCGATCCGAAACAGCCGCCAGCGCTTCACGCCCTCACAACCGTTTCGTACGAAGCAAAAGGTCGAAATCCTTTCTGACCTTTTGCGACGTCTCCTTGAGATGTGCTTCCAGCACACCGAAATCCGGCAGGTCAGTCACCGCCAGAAGCAGATCCGACAATCCCGGCGGAACGTCATCGCGTTCGAATGCGCCGGTGAGGCAAAGCCGCGTCATCTGGGTCAGCGCCAGATAGAGCTGGTAGGCTTCGCAAAGCTGCTGCCTGACGTCGGCCTCGGCGAAATCCGGCGACAGATGCGCCAGGATTTCGCCGGTCGCGGTCACCCTGCGGCCGGCTTCGACCTGCCCGGTTATAACCGCCACCTGCGCGATGAATTCGAGGTCGATGAGGCCGCCGGAGATGAGCTTGATGTCCCAGAGATCGCGCGGCGATTTTTCCTTCTCGATCAGCGCGCGCATCTCGGATGCCTCCGCCCTCACCTTGGCGGCGTCGCGCGGCAAGGCCAGAAGTGCCGCCACCTCGGCCTCGACCTCGGCGCAAAGGGCCGCGTCGCCGCCGATGGCGCGCCCCCGGGCCAGCGCCATGTGCTCCCAGGTCCAGGCCTCCTGGCGCTGGTATTTCTTGAAGGCATCGATGTGGGTGGCCACCGGCCCCTTGTTGCCGGATGGCCGCAAGCGCAGGTCGAGCTCGTAGAGAACGCCTTCGGCGGTCGGCGCCGAGACAGCCGCGATCAGCCGCTGCGTCATCCTGGTATAGTAGTGCGATGGTGCGAGCGGCTTGTCGCCGTCGGACTCGTCGGCATTCGCGTCGTGGTCGTAGAGCAGAATGAGGTCGACATCGGAGCCGGCGGTGAGCTCGCGGCTGCCGAGTTTGCCCATGCCGAGCAGCGACACGGTGCCGCCGGCGATGCGGCCATGACGCAGCGCGAATTCGGTGGTCACCGCCTGCAATGCGGCGTCGATGGTGAGGTCGGCGAGATCGGAAAAGGCGCGGCCGGCGCGCGCCGGGTCGATCGAGCCGGCGAGCAGCCTGACACCGATCAGGAATTTCTGCTCGGAGGCAAAGATGCGCAAACGGTCGAGCACGTCCTCATAAGCCCGGTCGCCTTCGATGAAAGCGGCCAACCGCGCTGAGAGATAGGCTCGGTTGGGCAGTTCGGCGAGCAGCGCCGGGTCGAGCAGGCCGTCGAAGACATGCGGGCGCCTTGTGATGATTGCCGCCAGCCGAGGCGCGGCGCCCATGATCGTCGCCATTAGTTTCAGCAGGGCGGGATTCGACTGCAGCAGCGAAAACAGCTGGATGCCGGCGGGCAGGCCGGCGAGGAATTCGTCGAAGCGAACCAGCGCCTCGTCGGCCCGGCGCGTCTGGCCGAAGGCTTTGAGCAGCGCCGGCGTCAGTTCGGTCAGCCGCTCGCGCGCTTCCGCAGACTGGGTGACGCGGTAGCGGCCGAAATGCCAGCCTCGAATCACGCGGCAGATGTCGCTTGGCCGCTGGAAGCCAAGGCCGTGCAAGGTCTGCAGCGTGTCGGGATCGTCGACATCGCCGGTGAAGACCAGATTGCCGACGCCGGCCGACAATTCAGGCGCGGTCTCGAACAGCGCGGCGTAATGGCGCTCGACCTCATGCAAAGCCGCGCGAAAGGTTTCGGCAAATCTGGCGGCATCGGCAAAGCCCAGCATATGGGCGATGCGTTCCAGCCCCTCATCATCGTCGGGCAGAATATGCGTCTGCTCGTCGGCGACCATCTGGATGGCGTGTTCGACGCGGCGCAGAAACCAATATTGCTGCGTGAGCGCGTCGCGTGCATCGGCGGTGATCCAGTTGCGCGCGGCCAGCGCACCCAGCATCGGCACCGTCTCGCGGCCGCGCAGCTCCGGAAAACGGCCGCCGGCGATCAGTTGCTGGGTCTGGACGAAGAACTCGATTTCGCGAATGCCGCCGCGGCCGAGCTTGACGTTGTGTCCTTTGACCGCGATCTCGCCATGACCCTTGTGGGCATGGATCTGGCGCTTGATCGAATGAACGTCGGCGATCGCCGCATAGTCCATGTATTTGCGCCAGACATAGGGCTGCAATTCCCGCAGGAACGCATCCCCGGCATCGAGATCGCCGGCCACGGGACGCGCTTTGATCATGGCGGCGCGCTCCCAGTTCTGGCCTCGCGCCTCATAGTAGCGAAGTGCTGCCTCGACCGGGATCGCCAGCGGCGTCGAGCCTGGATCGGGACGAAGCCTCAAATCGGTGCGGAAGACATAGCCGTGCCCGGTGCGGTCCTGCAGGATGCGGACCAGCCTGCGGGTCAGGCGCGCAAACAGCTCGGTGGCGTCCAGCGGATCGACGATCGCCGGCGCATCCGGATCGAAGAAGACGACGAGGTCGATGTCGGAGGAGAAATTCAGTTCATGCGCGCCAAGCTTGCCCATGCCGAGCAGGATCCAGCCGGATTGCCGTGACGGATTTTCGGGATCGGGCAATTTGAGCTTGCCCTGGCTGTGCGCGTCGCGCAGCAGGAAGTCGACCGCCGCGCAGGTACAGGCATCGGCGAGATTGCTGAGGCGCCTTACCGTCAGCGCGGTATCGGCCTCGCCGGAGAGGTCTGCAAGTGCGATCAGGAAGTGAGCTTCACCCTTCCACTGCCTGAGTTCCATCATCAGGCTGGATTCGGAAACGGTCTCGGCAAAGGCGGCCTTGCCGATCGCTTCGGCAATGCTGGTCAGCCTGGCCTCGACACCGTCATCAAACAGCGCGTCGAGGATTTGCGGCCGGCGGCGCGCGACATCGCGGAGGAAGGGCGAGAGATCGAAGACGGCAGCGAGAAACTCCTGTGCGGCGCCCTTGCCCCCTAGAAATTTCGCCAGACGCGGCAGGTTCTCGTCCTTGGCATCGCCAGCGATCTCCGACAGTTCACGCCGGGCGCGAGTCTCATCCAGCGGCGCGAGCTGCGCCGCCAGTTGCAGGCGCCATTCGGTCTCGATCCGTTTCGCAGCCATCCTCACCGCCATCAATGGTCCTCCCGCGCCGGGAAGCTCATGATAACGGACAATCCGGGATTGGCAGGCAGAAGTTCAAGCCGGCCATTGTGAAAAGTCATGATCGCCTTGGCGAGGCTGAGACCAAGGCCTGATCCCGGCTGGGAGCGGCTCTTTTCCAGCCGCACGAAGCGCTCGGTCGCCCTGGCGCGGTCGGCGTCATCGGGGATGCCATGGCCATTGTCCGAAACGGAAAGGCGGATTTCGTGACCGACGCGCTGCAGGGCTACGCGCACGGCAGGCTTTTCCGCCGCATCGGTCGAGTATTTGATGGCGTTGTCGACGATGTTCGACAGTGCCTGGCCGATCAGCTCGCGGTTGCCATCGACGGAAAAATCCCCGTCCGCGGCAGTTTCGAGCACCACGCCAGCCTCCTCCGCCACCGGCTCATAAAGCTCGACAACGTCACGGACGGCGGCGGCGAGATCGACCTTGCTGGTGCTCTCCGAGGAATAGCCGGCCTCCAGCCTGGAGATCATCAGGATGGCGTTGAAGGTTTTTATCAGCTGGTCGGATTCGGCGATGGTGCCTTCCAGCGCCTGCCGGTAGTCGGTGGTCTTGTGCTTGCCCGAAAGTGTCGCCTCAGCGCGGTTGCGCAGTCTGGTCAGCGGCGTCTTCAAATCATGGGCGATGTTGTCGGAGACCTGCTTCAGCCCTTCGTTGAGCGTCGCTATCCTGGCCAGCATGGTGTTGAGGTTTTCCGACAGGCGGTCGAACTCATCGCCGGCGCCGGTCACCGGCAGCCGTCCCGTGAGATCGCCGCCCATGATGCGGCGGCTTGCCTCCGAGACGCTGTCGATGCGCTTCAGCGCGGCGCGGCCGACAAGGAACCAGATCAGCAGCCCGCCCAGGCCCATCATGCCCAGCGCCAGCATCAGGGCGCGGCGGACGACGGCGCGGAAGCGCTCGGGCTCGCCGAGATCGCGGCCGACCAGCATGATCATCTGGTTGGGCAGCCGCAGCACCAGCGCGATGGCGTTGTGGCCCTTCTCGCCCTCGGACTGAATTTCGGTCTCGCCGGGCTGCGCGCCATTCGGGTCAGAAGCCTGGTTGCGCTGCCGTTCGAGCTCACCTTCGCCGAAACGGCGATAGGAGAAGGGTTCGGTCGTCCAGCCATCGCTCTCGAGCACCCCCGGTGCCAGGCTCTGCACGTTGCCGGTGAGGATCTGGCCGTTGACGTCGGCAATGAGATAGAGGTTGGCGCCGGGCTGGCGCGAGCGCTGCTCGACGACGCGCACCAGCCGCGGCAGGCCGCCGCTCTGATAGGCACGGGCGAGGCCGAGCACCTCGTCATTGATGGTCTGCTGGGTCTGGCCGGTCAGCATGCGGGCCGACAACGACGTCATGTAGAAGACCAGCAACACGGCACATAGCGCGAAAAGCAGGAAATAAAGCGCTGAAAGCCGCGCCGCCGTCGTCCTCATGATGGCCGGCAGGGAAAGGGCCATCGAGTTCTAGCTCATGATGAGATTTGGCTGAAATCTCATCATGACCTACCCCTTTGTTGGAGCATGATCTTCTCCAAAAACCGGTACCTACTTTTTGGGATCATGCTCTAGCCGCTCTTCAGCATATAGCCGGCGCCGCGAACCGTATGCAGGATCGGCTTGTCGAAACCCTTCTCGATCTTGCCACGCAGGCGCGAGACGTGAACGTCGATCACGTTGGTCTGCGGATCGAAATGATAGTCCCAGACATTTTCGAGCAGCATGGTGCGCGTCACCACCTGGCCGGCATGGCGCATCAGATATTCGAGCAGGCGGAATTCGCGCGGCTGCAGCGTGATCTCGCGCGCCGCGCGCTTGACCGAATGGGACAGCCGGTCAAGCTCGAGATCGCCGACCCGGTAGACGGTTTCGGCCTCCCTGGCGCTGGCGCGGCGGTTCAGCACCTCGACGCGGGCGAGCAATTCGGAAAAGGCATAGGGCTTGGTCAGATAGTCGTCCCCGCCGGCGCGCAGACCGGTGACGCGGTCATCGACTTCGCCCAGCGCCGACAGGATCAGCACCGGCGTGGTGTTGCCGCGCGAGCGCAGGCCGGCAATGACGGAGAGCCCGTCGCGGCGTGGCATCATGCGGTCGACGACCATCACGTCATAGTCGCCGGCATCGGCCAGCGCAAAGCCGGTTTCGCCGTCGCCGGCGACATGGGCGGTGTGCCCAGCCTCGGCAAAGGCCTTCTGCATATAGTCGGCCGCCTCGCGATCGTCTTCTATGACGAGAATCTTCATAGAGCCGTTATACGCGATTTCGCCGGAAGATTGAGGGGCCGCCATGAGCGCAAAAGCTTTCGTTCAAGCATGTCGTTTTGCCAAAACCGCCGTGCACTTTTGGGCGACATGCTTCGATGTTAGAGCGGCAGCGGGCGATGGGGGCCCGCTGCCGCCGGGGGCAGAACACGATGACTGACTAACGCGTTCGGCCCCTTGCTTCCCGTGCGGCGGCTCGGGGGTGTTGAAACCGCCGCACTGGAAACTGTGTGATGTCAGCCTTTGGCGACTGGCAGCGCGACGAAGCGGTTTGAATCGTCGCGGGTGATCTGCATCAGCACCGCCTTGCGGCCGGACTTGACCGCATCGGCCATCGCCTTGGCGACGTCTTCGGTGCCGTTCACCTCCGTCGAATTGACCGAGGTGATGACATCGCCGGGCTGGATGCCGCGGTCGGCGGCATCGCTGTCTGGATCGACATCGGTCACCACCAGGCCCTTGCCGTTTTCCGACTTGGTGACGGTGAGGCCGAGATCGGCCAGCGCGGCGGGCTTTGCCGGTGCCGCGGGCTGCTGCGGGTCGGCCGAGGCCTGCTTGTCGGTGGATGGCAACGTGCCGAGATCGACCTTGATGGTCTGGCTCTTGCCGTCGCGCCACACCGTGACGTCGACCGACTTGCCGGGTGGGTAGGCGCCGATCAGACGAGCCAGTTCCTTCGGCGATGCGACGTCCTTGCCTTCGACCTGGGTGATCACGTCACCGGCGGTGATGCCGGCCTTCTTGCCGGGGCCACCGTCCTGGGCGCCCGAAACTAGAGCCCCATTCTGCGACTTCAGGCCCAGCGATTCGGCGATGTCCGATGTAACCGGCTGGATTTCGACGCCGAGCCAGCCACGCTGCACCGAGCCGCTCTTCATCAGATCCTGCACCACCTGCTTGGCGGTCGAGGCCGGAATGTCGAAGGCGATGCCGACGCTTCCGCCCGACGGCGAGAAGATCGCGGTGTTGATGCCGACGACCTGGCCGTTAAGGTTGAAGGTCGGGCCGCCCGAATTGCCGCGGTTGACCGAAGCGTCTATCTGGATAAAGTCATCATAGGGACCGGCGCCGATATCACGGCCACGGGCCGAGACGATGCCGGCGGTGACGGTGCCGCCGAGGCCGAACGGATTGCCGACGGCCACCACCCAGTCGCCGACGCGAACCTTGGAATCGTCGGCGAAATCGACATAGGTGAACTTGCCGACGCCATCGACCTTGAGCACCGCCAGATCGGTGCGCGGATCGGTGCCGATCAGCTTGGCGTCAAGCTCCTTGCCGTCATTCATCACCACTGTGAAGGCGGAGCCTTCCTCGACGACATGGTTGTTGGTGACGAGATAGCCGTCATCGGAGATGAAGAAGCCAGAACCCTGCGCCACCGGACGCGGCTGGTCGTTGTTATGGTCGCGGTGGCTGAAGCGACGATTGCCGCCCTCATGGCCGTTCTGATCACCAAAGCCGCGGAATTGCTTGAAGAACTGGCGCAGCTGCGGATTGTCGGGCAGGTTGTTCATGCCGTCCGGATCGTCGGACTGGTCGGAGCCGTCATCGGCGGCAGGCTCGATCTTGGCCTTGACCTTGACGCTGACCACGGCCGGCGAAACGCGCTCGACGACATCGGCAAAGCCCGGCACCTGGGGCGCTTCGACCCGCACGGCGTCGGCCAGAACGGGAGCTGTACCAGTGGCAACGGCGCCGAAACCGATGCCGCCGGCAATGGCCAGCGAAGCGGCGGCGGCCAACAGGCGTTTGCGGGTGCGGGAATATGGGTTGGGGGCGATAGTCATGGGTCTCGTATCCTCTTTTCACTGGATGCGGCTCAGGCAGAGCATCCTCGGACAAGAGAAATAGAGAGGCGCACATTACGGCGCCATTTCCGGTGCATGAAAGTTTTGTAATGTTGGGCGGTCGCACAAATCGCTTGGTTGCGCTCGCCTGCTGCCCTATGGTGTACACAACTCAGCACAAGGCTTTCACAATGACAGCAAGCACCACCATGACCATTCGAGTCTCGTCCGAGACCAAGCTGAAGCTGGAGCAGATCGCTACCGATACCAGGCGTAGTAAATCGTTCCTCGCCGCCGAGGCGGTCTCAGCCTATGTCGATCGCGAGCTGGATATCATCGAAGGCATAAAACGTGGCATGGCCGACGCAGAGGCTGGCCGTGTCGTGCCCCACGACGACGCCATGGCGGAGCTCGACGCGGTGATCGAAGCAGCGAAAGCCAGGCGCGCAGGCAAGGCGTGAAGCGGTTCGTCACCTGGTCGCGAGAAGCGCTGGACGATCTCACGCAGCAAGTTGCCTTTATCGCTCAGGACAATCCTGCCGCCGCCCGACGCCTCGCGGACCGTATCCGTGAAATGGGCCGGGGCCTTGGTGATATGGCGACGGGCCTACCTGGCCGGGTAACAGGCACTTATGAGAAGCCCATCGGCCGCCTGCCCTACATCATTGCCTATGAATTGCGCCTGGTCGCCGGCCGTCAGAGCATTGTTATCCTGCGCGCCATCCACACGTCGCGGGACTGGCCTTTGGAGGAATGGCCGAGCTAGTCGCTCAGCATCTTGTCCAGCGCCGCCTGTTCCTCGGCGCTCAGCGCCTTGGTTGCCAACGAGCGGCGGGAGCGTGTGGTCAGCACAATGAAAATGCCGCCGACCAGAAGCAGAAGCACCGGCGTGCCCCAAAGCAAGGCGTTGCGCGGGCTGAAGCGCGGCTTCAACAGCACGAACTCGCCGTAGCGCGACACGATATAGTCCATCACCTGCTGGTCGGTATCGCCGGCAACCAGACGCTGGCGCACCAGGATGCGCAGGTCGCGGGCGAGGTCAGCATCGGATTCGTCGATGGACTGGTTCTGGCAGACCATGCAGCGCAGGCCTTCCGACAGCAGCCGCGCCCTCGCCTCGAGCGCCGCATCGGCGAGAACCTCGTCCGGTTTCACCGCTTGCGCCGCGCCGGCAAACAGCAGCGCCAGCAAAAGCACGAGCGAGGCCAGAGACCTGGTGCTCACGGCGCGCCTGCCGACGGCATGGAGGCTGCCTGCTTGCGGCGGCGCGAGGGTGCGCCAACCCGCAGGCGACGGTCGAGCAGCGACATTGCGGCTCCCGCCATCATCACCAGAGCTCCGCCCCAGATCAGCGTCACCAGCGGCTTCCACCACAGGCGCACCACGACGGATCCATCGGTGCCTTCATCGCCCAGCGACAGATAGAGCTGGCTGAAGCCGATCGTCTCGATGCCGGATTCGGTCGTCGTCGTCTGCCGCACCGGAAAGAAGCGCTTGGCCGAGGTGATTTCGGCTGAAACGCCGCCATCGGCGCCGATCAGGGAAAAGCGGCCGCGCTGCTCGCTGTAGTTCGGACCCTGCGCCGGGAAGAGGCCGTCGAAACGCAGCGTGTGGCCGGAGAGTTCGACGCTCTCGCCGGCATGCATCGACAGTATCCTTTCGGTGCCGAAGCACAGCGTGCCGACAATGCCGAGCGTCGTCAGCCCGAGGCCGAGATGGGCAAGTGCAGTGCCGAACACCGAACGCGGCAGGCCGGCGAAACGGCGCAGCATGATGGCGGGCGACACATTGCCAAAGCCGGACTTGACGGCGAGGTCGGTAAGCGCGCCGCAGACCAGCCAGCAGGCGAGGCCGACACCAAGGGCGGCGAACACCGACGCGCCGTCGATGAACAGCCCGGTGACCAGCATCGCCATGAGAGCGGCGCCGAAAGCCGCCATCAGGCGCTGAGCGACGGCATAGAGGTCGCCGCGCTTCCAGGCTAGCAGCGGCCCAAAGGGAACCACGACCAGCAGCGGCACCATCAGCGGGCCGAATGTCAGGTTGAAGAACGGGGCGCCGACCGAGATCTTGCCGGCCGAAAGCGCCTCGACCGCGAGCGGATAGAGTGTGCCGACCAGCACGGTTGCGGTGGCCGTGGTCAGGAACAGATTGTTGAGGACAAGCGCGCCTTCGCGCGAGATCGGGTGGAACAGGCCGCCGGCCGTCAGCCGTGAGGCGCGCAGCGCAAACAGGGCCAGCGAGCCGCCGATGAACAGCGTCAAAATGCACAGGATGAAGATGCCGCGGGTCGGATCGGTGGCGAAAGCATGCACCGAGGTCAGCACGCCGGAGCGCACCAGGAAGGTGCCGAGCAGCGACAGCGAGAAGGTGAGGATGGCAAGCAGCAGCGTCCAGATCTTGAGCGCCGAACGCTTCTCCATGACGATCGCCGAATGCAGAAGAGCCGTGCCGGCCAGCCACGGCATAAAGGAGGCGTTTTCGACCGGATCCCAGAACCAGAAGCCGCCCCAGCCGAGCTCGTAGTAGGCCCAGTAGGAGCCCATCGCGATGCCGCCGGTGAGGAACATCCAGGCGACCAGCGTCCACGGCCGCACCCAGCGCGCCCAGGAGGCATCGATGCGGCCTTCGATGAGGGCGGCGACCGAGAAGGAAAAGCAGATGGAGAAACCGACATAGCCGAGATAGAGCAGCGGCGGATGGATGGCGAGGCCAAGATCCTGCAGGACCGGGTTGAGATCGCGGCCCTCGATCGGCGCCGGATTGAGCCGGGTGAACGGATTGGATGTCGCCAGGATGAACAGGAAGAAGGTGGCGCCGATAGCCCCCTGCACGGCCAGCACATTGGCGCGCAGCGTCGCCGGCAAATTGGAGCCGAAGACGGCGACCAGCGCACCGAAGAAGGTCAGGATCAGCACCCAGAGCAGCATCGAGCCTTCGTGATTGCCCCAGGTTCCGGTGATCTTGTAGATGAGCGGCTGCAGCGAATGCGAGTTTTCCCACACACTCGCCACCGAGAAATCGGAACTTGCATAGGCGCCGGCGAGTGCTGCGAACGATAGCGCCGTGAGCGCGAAGCCGGTGACCGTGACGGGACCGCCGACAGCCATCAGCCTCTGGTTGCCGGTACGAGCGCCGATGATCGGCACCAGCGTCTGCACCAGCGACAGCACAAAGGCGAGGACGAGCGCGAAGTGTCCGGTCTCAACCATTACTGGCTCTTGCTCTCTTGCCACACGCCCTTGGCCTTCAGCCCGTCAGCGACTTCCTTGGGCATGTAGCGCTCGTCATGCTTGGCCAGCACGCTGTCGGCGACGAAAACGCCGTCGGCGCCAAAGCTGCCTTCGGTGATGACGCCCTGCTCCTCGCTGAACAGATCGGGCAGGATGCCAGTATAGGTGACCTTGACCGATTTGTGCGTGTCGGTGACCGAGAACGCAACCGTCGCGCCCTGCCCGCGCACGACCGTGCCCTTTTCGACGAGGCCGCCGAGCCTGATGCGCTGTCCCGGCTGCAAGCTGGCGGTGGTCAGATCGGCGGGCATATAGAAATAGGAGGCTTTCTGGCCCAACGCATAGAAGGTCAGCCCGGTGGCGGCGCCGAGGAAGGCCAGACCTCCGACAATCACCGACAATCGCTTCTGCTTGCGCGTCATGTCCTACTCCGTCGCCGTCAGGCCGAGCGAGGCGGCAAAGGCGGTGAATTTCTTCGCTTCCTCACTGTCGGCGCCAAACACGGCGATACCGCGATGCAGCGCGTCGCGCGCCTGGTCGGCCTTGCCCAGCACAACATAGGAACGAATGAGCCGCATCCATCCTTCCGCGTCGCGCGGATTCTGCCGCAGTTTTTCGTCGAGGCCGGCGACCATGGTTTCGATCATGGCCTGCCTGTCCTGCGGCGCCATCGACGAGGCATCGACGGCTGCGGCATCGGGGCCTTTGGCGGGCTCTCCTGACGCGACGCTGCGGTTGGCGGCCTCGGCCAGTGCCTGTTGGACAGCTCCGCGCCATGGCGAATCCTGCGGCAGGGAATCGAGCATTTTCTGCCAAGCCGTGGTTGCCTCGGGTATGTGGCCTTCCTGGGCCAGCGCCATCGCCAAATAGAACGAGGCTTTCGCGTTTGCCGGGTCGAGTTTTAGCGCCTGTTCGAAAGCGGATTGCGCATCGGCCGAAACGATGCCGCCGGCCGCATTGGCAATCGCTTCGCCGAGGCCGGCCTCGCGGGCGGCCGTGTCGCCATCGAGGCGGATGGCATTGCGATAGGCGGTCACGGCATCGGGAAAGCGCTGCAGGCGCAGATAGATCGGGGCGAGCACGTCCCAGCCGCGTCCATCGCCAGGGTTGGCGGCAAGATGGGCCTCGGCGCGCGCCACCAACTCGTCGACCGAACTATCGGCCGGGTTCTTGGCCAGCCGTTCGGCAAGCGGCTGCGACGGCAGATCCGGCGAGCCGAGCTGGCTGTAAAGGCCCCAGCTGAGCAGAGGGACCGCCAGTACCGCAGCCGTTGCCACCAGCCTTGCCGCCTTTGACGGCTGCCGCGTGCCAGGCGCATCGGCTTGACCGACATTGGCTTGACCAACATCTCCCAGGCGAAGGATGCGGCGGGCGATTTCGGCGCGCGCCTCCTCGGCTTCCGCCGGCTGGATCAGCCCGCGCGCGGCGTCACGCTCAAGCTCGGCCAGTTGGTCGCGATAAACTTCGAGGTCGTGGTCGCTGCTGGTCGGAGCGTCCTTGCCGCCACTGGTCAGCGGCAGCAGCACCGTCAGGCTTGCGCCTAGCGTGAGGATTGCGGCTATGACCCAGAACAGCATGGTTCTTCCAATAGAGCGAGAGCCCTGCTCTCACAACATGAGGGTGCTGCGACGCTTTGACGGGATTCCGACCCCGGCCCAATGTTCAGGTCAGCGGCGTCCAGCTGCCGTCGGCGTTGCGGCATGCGGTGCCCCGCGCGGTCTGGCCGGCCGTGCCGGTAAACACCGTATGGGTGTACTGGCGGCAATCCTGCGAGCCGACGCGGTAGGGCTGGGCCGCGACGACTTCGCCGGAATGAGCCGAACTGTCGCTCTTCCAGGTCACCTTCTGGCCGCTCGCCGTATATTCGAGCGCCTTGTATTCCGCCTCGAGCGCCTTGCGCTTCTCGGTGCTGCTCAGGCCGCTGCCGATCGATCCGCCGACGAGCCCGCCGGCCATGGCCGAGATGATCGTCGTCGCGACTTTGGCCCCTGAAGGAGGCGACGCGGGCGGGTTGGTGATGGAGATATCCGGGCCACTGCCCTTGCCCAGCGTTCCGCAGCCGGAAAGAGCGAGCAGTGCGGAAACGAGCGCAACGCGAATCTTCATGCCAACAACCGGTTTTCTTGAACGGGATGCGCTGGGGGCCGCGTCATCGGGGGAAATTTGGCCGTTCTTAACGGCTTTTGCGCAATCGAGGGGCCGCCATAACACAGGCATTCGGCCGTGTCGATTGGCCCTGGGCAGTACATCATTGCAAGCTCCGCAAGCGCACAACCGCCTTCAGCCCGCCCATCGTGGAGCGTTCCAGCGCCAGCGCCCCGCCATACTCGTTGACGAGGTCGGCAACGATGGCAAGTCCGAGCCCGGTTCCCGGCTTTGTCTCGTCGAGGCGCCGGCCGCGTTTCAAGACATCGCGGGCCTTGTCCTCGGGGATGCCGGGACCGTCATCCTCGATCGATAGCTCGAACAGGCCGGCTGCGGCCGGCGTGACGGATACGGCAACAGTGCTCTTCGCCCATTTCATCGCATTGTCGAGAAGGTTGCCGAGCAGTTCCTCCAAATCCTCGCGCTCGCCAGCAAAGACGATGTCGGCCGCCGGCAGCGTAAGCGACAGGCTGACATCAGGCTTGAGTTTTTGCAGCACGCGCACCATGCGCTGCACCAGCGGCGTCACCGGCGTGCGGTAGACGACGCTGTCGCGCTGCGCCGCGACCCGTGCCCGCTGCAGGTAGTGGTCGACCTGTTTCTGCATCGACGCCGCCTGGTCGGCGATGAGCTGGCCCTTGGCGCCGCCGAGAGCCCGGCCCTCATTGATCAGCACGGCGAGCGGCGTCTTCAGCGAATGGGCAAGGTTGCCGACCTGCGTACGCGAGCGCTCGACGATGCGCTTGTTGTTTTCGATCAGCGCATTGGTCTCGTTGGCGAGCGGCTCGATCTCGGCGGGAAACTGGCCATCGAGCCGCTGCGCCGTGCCTTCGCGGACTTGGGCAAGTGCGTTGCGAACCCGGCGCAAGGGCTGCAGGCCGAGCAGGATGGCGATCGCATTGATGGCGATCATGCCGACGCCGAACAGGCTGAGATAGGTCAGCAATCGGCCCTGGAAGGTGGCGATCTCCTGTTCGAGCTCGGTCTTGTTGCCCATCACGCGGAAGCGCGCGGCGCGGTTCTTGGCGTCGAGGACGAATTCGCTCTCGAACACTTCGAGCTGCTCGTCGCCGATACCGTCGGTGGAGTAGCTACGCTGGAAGCTCGAATTGAATGGCACCTCGGCAACGGTCGGCGACGGGATCGTCGTGGTCATCGAGGACGAATGAAGGTCGCCGTGCACACCTTCGGAAGCCGGCTCCACCGACCAGTACCAGCCCGAATTCGGCTCCGAGAAGCGGAGGTCGCCGAGGTCGGGAGCACCGGTGAGCTGGCCGGATTCGGAAACGCCGACCGAGCCGATCAGATTGAACAGATGCGCCGACAGCAGGCTGTCGAAGCCGCGCTCGCTGGCCTGGCGGTAGAGCGTGGTGATCAGAGTGAAGATGACGATCAGGGTGAGGATCGCCCAGATCGTGGAAAAGCCGATGACGCGGAAGGCCAGCGAGCGTGGCCAGAGCCGCGCCGAAAAAGGCTTCCTTGCTGGTATGGGGAGCGGTTCCGCCTTACGCCTCCGGCTCACGCATGCGATAGCCCATGCCGCGCACGGTTTCGATCATGTCGATGCCCATCTTCTTGCGCAGCCGGCCGACAAAGACCTCGATGGTGTTGGAATCGCGGTCGAAATCCTGGTCGTAAAGATGCTCGACCAGCTCGGTGCGCGACACCACCTCGCCCATATGGTGCATCAGATAGGCCAGCAGGCGGAACTCATGCGAGGTCAGCTTCAGCGGCACGCCGTTGACATCGGCCTTGGAGGCCTTGGTGTCGAGGCGCAGCGGCCCGCAAGTGAGCTCGGACGAGGCATGGCCGGCGGCGCGGCGGATCAGCGCCCTCACCCTGGCCAGCACCTCCTCGATGTGGAACGGCTTGGTGACATAGTCGTCGGCGCCGGCATCGATGCCCGACACCTTGTCGCTCCAGCGGTCGCGCGCTGTCAGGATCAGCACCGGCATCTTGCGGCCGTTGCGGCGCCAGCGCTCGACGACGCTGATGCCGTCCATCTGCGGCAGGCCTATGTCGAGCACGACGGCATCGTAGGGCTCGGTGTCGCCGAGGAAATGCCCCTCCTCGCCGTCATAGGAGCGGTCGACGACATAGCCGGCATCGACCAGCGCGTCGGCCAGTTGCCGGTTGAGATCCTTGTCATCTTCGACGACGAGTACGCGCATGATCGGTCAGGCCTGTTGATGTGTCAGCTATAGGCCGATTCCGGTGGTCTGGGAAACGACCCTGCAAGGGGGAAGATTGGATCAGTTCGCCGGGACGACGATCTCGGAGCGGCGCGGACGCTGGCCGTCCTTGCCCGGCACAAGCACGACGATGACGCAGACCTCCTGGCCGCCACGCGTCGTCTGCGAAGCCTTGGCCAGCGTGCCGCCATTCTGCTCGGCAACCTGCTGGCCGATCGCGTAGCAATCCGCCGCGGCTGCCGGCGTCGCTTGCGACGCCAACAGGCCGGCCGCTGTGAGCGCCAGTATCGCGATACTGACATGAGAGCGAAGCGTTTTCATGGTCGGCGTTGTAACGCAACTGTGCTGAACGTGAAGTGAACGGTGAACGGGTGAAAATCCATCCCCGCAATACCCCCTGCGCGCGCAACGAATGAATGCGATCCTACCGCCCAGTCCCTCAGACCGGGCAATGGATTCATAACCGGAAAACCGGCTGCGCGGCTATGGTTTTTGCGCGCAGGTTCTCAATTCGCAGCCAAATTGGGAACAGGTCAAGGCGAGACCATTCTGAAGGGCCGCCCTAAATAGCGCGGGAAAACGTCAAATCATCGGAGTGCGCCATGACGGATAAACACCTTGCCGACCTTTACCGGGGCTATATCGCTTGCCTGAATGCCCAGGACTGGGCGAAACTTGGAGACTTTGTCGGCGACGAGGTGCAGCACAATGGCGAAATGCTGGGCCTGTCGGGTTATCGCCGTATGCTCGAAGGCGATTTCGAGGCGATTCCCGACCTCCGCTTCAACATCGAACTGCTGGTCTGCCAGCCGCCGCGCGTGGCGGCGCGCCTGCATTTCGACTGTCATCCCAAGGGCGTGCTGTTCGGCCTGCCGGTGAACGGCAAGCGCGTGTCGTTCGCTGAGAATGTTTTCTACGAATTCGGAGAGGGTCGCATCCGCGAGGTGTGGTCAGTCATCGACAAGGCCGAGATCCAGGCGCAGATCTAGGTTGCTTCAATCACTTTGTTCGGTGAGAGCGCGTATCCGCAGCACCCCGTGGTAGAGCGCCAGGTCCTCGTCGTAGCGGGCCTCGGCGAACTCCAGCGACAGGCGGGTCTGGTCGCGCGAGCCGGTGGCGAAAGCGGCGCCGTCAAGGCGCGCCCGGATGCTGTCCATAATCAGACGCGTCTCGGCCTCGCCTTGCGCCTTCGACCAGACATGCAGCGTGATGAGCTGGTCGTCATCATTGTCGGCGCCGGTGTCCAGATCGAATGCGCTGGTCCTGCCATAGGTCACATAAGGGAAGGCGGCACTGTCGGCCGCCTGCTCGCGCAACCCGGCGCCGCCGAGCAGCGCCGTCAGCGAGGCATCGCTCTTCAATCTCATGAACAAGGCTTGCAGCAAATCGCCGGGCGCCGTCATCGTCGTCTCCGTTCGCCTGTCACGCTTTGAACAACCTCAGTTTCGCGCGCAACCTAACCGCGTTGCACGGATTTCGCCAGATGACGATCCGCCTGATGGAAGGCGGCGAATCGGGCGGCATGGCCCTTTCACGGACCGGGTTCTATTTGGCATGCGGGGAGTTTCAAGAAGGGTGTTATGAGGAGCCCTGTTTTCTCCGGCAATTCGAGGTCATTTCATGCGAACGCCACCGCTGCTGCCGGCTTTTGGAAAGCTTGGCGTCAAGCCCCCGGTCGCGATTGCGGCAGCACCCGCCTGTCGAAGAGGACCGTGGCCCTGCGCATGCGCGAGATACTTTCAATGCATGGCGGCCTGGCCTTGAAGCTGTCGGTGGTGGCCTGGACAATCCTGATCCTGGCGGCGGCATTTTTCATGTCAAGGGCCTGATGCCGATATGGCAAACCGCTACGCGTTGCGCATGGACGAGCCCGAGAGCTGGACTATCTTCGACATCTTCACCGGCCAGCCTGTCGAGCTTAAGCAACAGGTAATGGTGGCCATGAATTTGCGGGATGCGGAAGCGATGGCCGACCGCCTGAACAGCCGGGACGTCAAGCGGCGGGCAAAAGCCGACCGCAAGTCCTGACGCACGCTGATCTCAGCCGCTCTGATGCAAGACGAACGCGCGCTAGCCGAAATCCGCGGCTGTGAGCACATAAATGCTCTTGCGGGTGCGGGCGTAGGCCTTGCTGGCAATGTCATGGATGGAGCTGGACGCGGTGTCGAAGGCCGCCAGATAGGTGGCTTCCGCGGTCGCCGTCCCTGATGGCGCCTTCGAGAGGGCATCGGCGGCGACAGAGAAGGAAATCTGGAACATGCCGTCATGGCCGACAAAGCGGATGCGCTTGCCGGCCTCGTCATAGAAGCGGCTTGGATTGGGGAATGTCAGGCTCATGACGTGCCCCCCTTCGGCGCGGCGGCGGCTTTCTTGACGGTAGCCCGCTTCTTCTTCGGTGTCGGGTTCAAGGCTTCCGCGACGCGGTCGGCCTCTTCCTTCTCCAGGCGCAATTCCCTGAGCCTTGCCGTCTTGATCTCCCTGGCCCTCGCTTCGGACATGTAGTCGGAGGTTGCCTTGTTGCGCTCGGCCGTCTTCTTCTGCTTGTCCATGAAGCGGGCTTCAGCTTTTTCCATGATGCTCTGATTGCCTTCGGCCATCGCATAAATCTCCTCGTGCCTGAAATTGTGAAATCGAACTTACGATATAAATAGTCGCTTTGGCCTCGAAATTCAATTTTTCGAAATATCTAGGCGCCTCGCGACGTTTCGAACCCGGCAGACATCATAATACTTTTTAATATTAAATTTTGGCCACGAATAATTTTTGGCACTCCTATCTATCGAGTGCCAACACGCCTATAAGAACGGCGCGGTCGCCTATGCCGGCCCCAGAAAGAAGTTCTCATGAAGTTTCGGCCACTCCACGACCGCGTCGTCATCCGGCGCGCCGAAGGCGATGTCAAATCCAAGGGTGGCATCATCATTCCCGACAATGCCAAGGAAAAGCCGCAGGAAGGCGAAGTCATCGCCGTTGGGCCGGGCGCACGCGACGAAAACGGCGCGCTTGTCCCGCTCGACGTCAAGGCCGGCGACTTCATCCTGTTCGGCAAATGGTCGGGCACCGAGGTCAAGATCGACGGCGAGGACCTGCTGATCATGAAGGAAGCCGACATTATGGGCGTCATCGACAAGAGCGAGACGGCCGCTATCGGCAAGAGCGGGACGGTCGTCACCGAGAAAAGCGTCAAAGCCAAGAAGGCCGCCTGACCGGCCTGGCTTTGCCAGGCTCCGGCGAGCCGCTTGCTTCACCACACCAACGGGATTGAAAAAAATGTCTGCCAAGGAAATCAAATTCGCCACCGACGCGCGCGACCGCATGCTGCGCGGCGTCGAGATCCTCACCAATGCGGTGAAGGTCACGCTCGGCCCCAAGGGCCGCAACGTCATCATCGACAAGGCCTATGGCGCGCCGCGCATCACCAAGGACGGTGTGACGGTGGCCAAGGAAATCGAGCTTGCCGACAAGTTCGAGAACATGGGCGCGCAGATGGTGCGCGAAGTGGCTTCGAAGACCAACGACCTCGCCGGTGACGGCACCACCACCGCCACGGTGCTGGCCGCATCGATCCTGCGCGAAGGCGCCAAGCTGGTTGCCGCCGGCATGAACCCGATGGACCTCAAGCGTGGCATCGACCAGGCTGTCGCCGCCGTGGTCAAGGACATCAAGGCGAAGGCCAAGAAGGTCAAGTCGTCGGCCGAGATCGCGCAGGTCGGCACCATCGCCGCCAATGGCGATGCCAGCGTCGGCGCCATGATCGCCAAGGCGATGGACAAGGTCGGCAATGACGGCGTCATCACCGTCGAGGAGGCCAAGACCGCCGACACCGAACTCGACGTCGTCGAAGGCATGCAGTTCGACCGCGGCTATCTCAGCCCCTATTTCGTCACCAATGCCGACAAGATGCGCGTCGAGCTGGAAGAGCCTTACGTGCTCATCCACGAGAAGAAGCTCGGCAATCTGCAGGCGATGCTGCCGATCCTCGAGGCGGTGGTGCAGAGCGGCAGGCCGCTGCTGATCATCTCGGAAGACGTCGAAGGCGAAGCACTGGCGACGCTGGTCGTCAACAAGCTGCGCGGCGGCCTCAAGGTCGCGGCCGTCAAGGCGCCGGGCTTCGGCGATCGCCGCAAGGCGATGCTGGAAGACATCGCCGTGCTGACATCGGGCCAGATGATTTCCGAGGATCTCGGCATCAAGCTCGAAAACGTCACCATCGAGATGCTTGGCCGCGCCAAGCGCGTACTGATCGAGAAGGACACCACCACGATCATCGACGGCGCCGGCACCAAGGCGACCATCCAGGCGCGCATCGCGCAGATCAAGGGCCAGATCGAGGAGACCACGTCCGACTACGATAAGGAGAAGTTGCAGGAGCGGCTGGCCAAGCTCGCCGGCGGCGTCGCCGTGATCCGCGTCGGCGGCGTCACCGAGTCTGAAGTGAAGGAAAAGAAGGACCGCATCGACGACGCGCTGAATGCGACGCGCGCGGCGGTGGAAGAAGGCATCGTGCCCGGCGGTGGCGTGGCGCTTCTGCGCGCAAGATCGGCTCTGGCCGGCCTGACCGGCGCCAATGACGATGTGACCGCCGGCATTTCGATCGTGCTCAGGGCGCTTGAAGCGCCGATCCGCCAGATCGCCGAGAATTCCGGCGTCGAAGGCTCGATCGTCGTCGGCAAGCTGTCCGACAGCAAGGACCAGAATCAGGGCTTTGACGCCCAGAACGAGGTCTATGTCGACATGATCAAGGCCGGCATCGTCGACCCGGCGAAAGTGGTGCGCACCGCGTTGCAGGACGCCGGCTCGATCGCCGCCCTTCTGATCACCGCCGAAGCGATGATCACCGACGTTCCGGCCAAGGATGCGGCGCCTGCGGGCGGCGGTGGCGGCATGGGCGGCTACTGACCATCGCCCGAAAATTGCCCGCTGGAATCTGGGCGGGCATAAATCAGAACAGGCTGCCGGGGACATTTCCCCGGCGAGCCAGGAATTTCCGTCAGTCAGTCAAGACTGTCATCAACGACAGGGAGATCGACAGATGATCACATTCGCCCCGAAGCCAAACGCTGTATCCGCGACCAAGCCGGCGGAGGAGAGCCGCTTCGATCGCATCCGCCGGATTGCCGCCGACAAGCACAGGCAGGCCGATGCCGGGCCGATTCGCCGCGAGCCGTCGAAGACCGGCGACAAGCGGCCGACGTGACGGCTGCCAACCTCACGACACCGGCAACGCTCCGCCCTCTTCGGTGCGGCGGGCAATGAACTCGTCGAGCACATCGGATGTGGCAACGGCCGACGCCGGCGGCTGGAAGTCGGCCAGCGTCCGCTTCCAGATGCCGGTGGCGCGCTCGGTGGCCGACTTCGAACCGGACTGCGTCCAGCTGCCGAAATTCGACCAATCGGCGACCAGCGGCTCGTAGAAGGCGGTGCGGTAGCGCGTCATGGTGTGGCCGGCGGAGAAGAAATGCCCGCCCGGCTGGACTTCAGCGATCGCCTCGAAGCCGATCGAATCCTCGTCGCCGGGGGTCGTAGCGCAGAGTTCGGCAACCGTCTGCAATGCCTCGATATCGGTGATCAGCTTCTCGTAGGAGACGCTGAGGCCACCCTCCAGCCAGCCCGCGGCATGGATGCAGACGGTGGCGCCGGCAAGCACCGAGCCCCACAGCGCGAACTGCGTCTCGTGCGCCGCCTGCACATCGGAAATGTTGGCCGCACTGCCGCCGCCGGACCGCCAAGGCAGGCCGGTGAAGCGCGCCAGCTGGCCGGCGCCCAGCGTCGCCTTGACGTGCTCGGGCGTGCCGAAGGCCGGTGCGCCGGACTTCATGTCGACATTGGAGGAGAAGGATCCGTAGACCACCGGTGCGCCCGGCCGCACCATCTGCGCCAGCGCGAGACCAGCCAGCGCCTCGGCATGCTGCAGCGTCAATGCGCCGGCGACGGTGATCGGCGCCATGGCGCCGGCCAGGCAGAAGGGCGTGATGACAGAGACCTGGCCGGCGCTGGCGAAGTCGATGATGCCTTGCGCCATCGGGATATCGAGCTGGCGCGGCGAATTGGTGTTGATCACGGTGTAGCAATGGACGCCGGCCAGGAACTCGTCCTGCGAGAGCCCGCGCGCCAGCCTGATCATCTCGAACCCATCCTCGACCTGCGGCGTGCCGCGGGCGAAGACGAAGGGGAACTTGTCCGACAGGGTCAGCTGCGCACGGTTGACGGCATAGTGGCGCAAATGGTTGTCGACATCCTGCGGCTCGATCCAGGGGCCGAGCATATGCAGCACGTCGAAATTCTGAACAAGCTTGGTCAGTTCTTCGAAAGCGGCGAGCGTGCCCGGACGCCGTCCGCGTTCGAGATCGGTGACGTTGGGCGCCCCGGCTCCGGCCAGGAACGTCATCGAGCCGAGCTCCAGCATGAGATCGCGGCTACGGTTGCCCGCCAGCGCCCGGATGGATTTCGGCGCCGAGGCCAGTGCCGCAGTGACAATATCGCGGCCGATGCGCACCATCTGGCTGTCCTCGTCGACCAGCGCACCGGCTTTGGCGTAGATCGCCCGTGCCTCCGGCAGCAGCACCTTGATGCCGAGCTCTTCCAGCACGCGCAACGCCGTGTCGTGGATGGCCGCGACCTGGTCGTCCGAAAACACCGGCTGCGGCAGGAACGGGTTCTTGAGCGAGCGATAGTTCGGGTGGCGGCTTGACCCGCTGCCGGCCTCACCGGTGTGCCCGCGCCGGCGCTCGCGCCTGGTCTCCCTTATAATGTCATCGACCATGGCCAAAACTCCTCATTGCCGCATCGCCTGCCCTCGGGGTCGTATGGCGAGGCCGGAATAATTCGCGCCGGCCGCTCGACGCCGACAATGTGCACCCAAAGCGCGGTCCCCTCCCCGGCGAATTCGTCGCCCAGCAACGTCAGCGCGACGCTTTTGCCTATTGTGTAGCCATAGCCGGCTGAGGCGACGAAGCCGACGCGCCGGCCCTTGTGCCAGACTGGCTCGAAGCCACTGGCGTCGGCATCGACGGCGTCGACCTCCAGCGTCACGATCCGGGCGGCGCTCAACAAACCGTGCGGTGTGGCCTGGCTGCCCTTGTGAGCCGGGCTGAAATGGAAGAATAGTCTTCGCCGGGTATGCCCGCCCTGAAATTGCCCGCTTGCGGTTCTCAGGTGGGTGGGGTGAGTTTCGGGAATGGCCAGTCCTTTAGAACGACGTCCAAGACGAAGAGGTCCGATCGCCGCCGCACTGCTGGCGGTGGACGCGTGGATCGATTCCTCGCTCTACGAAATCGGCTTCAAGGCCGGCCAGTTCTGGGAATCGGCGACCATTTTTTCGCGGCGCTTCCGAGTCACCGGCTGGCGACGCGGCATCATCGAGGTGCTGAGCGAAGGTTTTACGATGGGCGCCGGCGGCGTCGTCGTGCTGCTCGCACTCGCGATGCCGGCCTTCCAGATCACCACCGGCGACTGGCGCAGTCAGGGCGATTTCGCCGTCACCTTCCTCGACCGCTACGGCAACGAGATTGGCCAGCGCGGCATCATCCAGCGCGATTCCGTGCCTGTCGACGAGATGCCGGACCATGTCATCAAAGCAGTGCTGGCGACCGAGGACCGGCGCTTCTTCGAGCACTACGGCATCGACGTGCTCGGCCTGTCGCGCGCCATCTTCGAGAATGTGCGGGCCAATTCCGTCGTCCAGGGCGGCTCCAGCATCACCCAGCAGCTGGCCAAGAACCTGTTCCTGTCGAATGAGCGGACCTTCCAACGCAAGATCAAGGAAGCCTTCCTGTCGCTGTGGCTGGAGGCCAATCTGTCGAAGAAGGAGATCCTGCAGCTTTATCTCGACCGCGCCTATATGGGCGGCGGCACGTTCGGCATCGAGGCGGCGGCGGATTTCTATTTCGGCAAGAGCGTCAAGGATCTGAACCTCGCCGAGGCGGCGATGCTGGCCGGCCTGTTCAAGGCGCCGACCAAATACGCCCCGCACATCAACCTGCCCGCCGCCCGTGCTCGCGCCAATGTGGTGCTGTCGAACCTCGTCGATTCCGGTTTCATGACCGAAGGCCAGGTGCTGCAGGCAAGGCTGCATCCAGCCGAGATCGTCGACCGCGGCGAGCAGAAGAGCCCGGATTATTACCTCGACTGGGCCTTCGATGAGGTCAAGAAAATCGCCAAGCCCGGCCAGCATTCGCTGGTCGCCCACACCACTTTCGACGCCAACATCCAGAAAGCGGCGGAGGAATCCGTCGAATTCCATCTCCGCCAGTTCGGCAAGGAATACAACGTCACCGAGGGCGCCGTTGTAGTGATCGAGACCAATGGCGCGGTACGCGCCATTGTCGGCGGCCGCGACTATGGCGCAAGCCAGTTCAACCGCGCCACCAAGGCGCTGCGCCAGACCGGCTCCTCGTTCAAACCTTACGTCTACGCCACCGCCATGGAGCACGGGTTCACCCCGGACTCCGTCGTCTCAGGCGGGCCGATCAGCTGGGGCGGCTGGTCACCGCACAATTACAATGGCGGCTCGGCCGGCAATGTGACGCTGATCACGGCGATCGCCAAATCGATCAACACCGTGCCGGTACGGCTGGCCAAGGACTATCTCGGCATCGGCCCGATCAAGGCGATGGCCGAATCATTCGGCGTGGAATCGCCGCTGGAGTCGCACAAGACCATGGTGCTCGGCACATCGGGCATGACGGTCATGGACCAGGCGACGGGCTACAGCGTGTTCGCGCAGAACGGCTTCGCCGGCTCGCGGCACGGCATCACCCAGCTCGTCACCCGCACCGGCGATGTCGTCTACGACTTTGCCAAGGATGCGCCGGCGCCGCATCGGGTTCTGTCGGAACAGGCTTTGAAATACATGAACACCATGCTGGCTGCGGTGCCGGCGATCGGCACCGCGCGGCGCGCGCAGCTGCCCAACATCGTCGTCGCTGGCAAGACGGGGACGACGCAATCCTACCGCGACGCCTGGTTCGTCGGCTTCACCGGCAACTACACGGCTGCCGTCTGGCTCGGCAATGACGACTTCACCCCGACCCGCAACATGACCGGCGGCACGCTGCCGGCGATGGTGTGGCAGCGGCTGATGGTCTACGCGCACCAGAATATCGACCTGAAGCCGATCCCCGGCCTAGACAAACCCTTCGTCGACGAAGAGATCGCGGCCAAGGCCGAGGAAGCGGAGAAGAAAAATGCCGATCAGGCAGCAGCGGATGCCGCGGCCGAGCGCCCGGCGGTGCTGTCCAGCCGCACGACACAGACGCTGCGCGAGATGACCAAGGTGTTCCAGGCCGCGCCCGTGCTCGGCTCGCCGCAGACACCGGAGACCCTGTCGGCGCTTTGATTCCACAGCGCTGCTTGCTCTGCGGCCTGCCCCGCTATATCCCCCAACGATAATTCACTCGTCCCGGTTCTTCATGCTCAAGACCGCCTTTTTCACGCTGCTTTCGCTTGCCATAGCCATCGGCCTCGGCGGCGGCAGCGTCTGGTATGCGCTGCAGGCGCAGAGCGGCGTCGGCGCGATCAGCATCGGCGAATGGACCGCCTTTCCCGAGATCGGCACGCAAGATGCCGACCCCTATTCGAAGGCGCGCGTGGCGCGTGAAGGCGTGCTGGCGCTCGGCAAGGCCGAGGGCTTGTCCTTCATCGCCGAGCGCGATGCGGCCGGCAATGAGCTTCAGCGGCAATGCGACTACAGGATCGAGGGCAGTTTCCCCACAGCCCGGTTCTGGACGCTCTATGCCGCGGATCAATCGCTCGGCGTGGTCGACACCGGCAAGCCGAGGCTGGCGGCGCTGCAATCCTACCAGGTGCTGCGTCAGCCCGACAATTCGGTGATCATCGCCGTCGGCAACCGTCCGGCCCCCGGCAACTGGCTTCTGACCGAAGGTTTTGGCCGGATGTATTTCGTGCTCACCTTCTACGACACGCCGATTGCCTCAAGCACCGGCCTTTCCGACGTGTCGCTGCCCCGGATCGTCAAGGCTGGCTGCAATGCGTAGGTTGCTGCACGCCATCCTGCTCGGCCTGCTCGGCGCCGGCATCGTCCACATCGTGGTGCTTTTGCTGGTGCCGGAATTTACCGAGCGCGATGCCTGGTCACGGCTGGCGATGGCGTCCGACCTCTACAAGATGACCAGGCTGGATGCCGAGGCGGGCGGCGCGCCGGTGGTGAAGTCGGTGGATCCGCTGTTTTACGCCGCCGCCTGCCGCTTCGACCTTGCCGAAGGCATGGTGCGGATCAAGGCGCCGGGCAGCGTGCCGTTCTGGTCGGTGTCGGTCTATGACCGCAACGGCCACAATTTCTATTCATTCAACGACCGCACGGCGACCGGCAACAAGCTGGACACCGTGGTGCTGACGCCGGCACAGATGATCGACGTGCGCAGGGAGCTTCCCGAAGACCTGCAAGGGGCGATCTTCGTCGAGGCGCCGATCGAGGAAGGCATCTTCGTCATCCGCGCCTTCGTGCCTGACGACAGCTGGAAGCCGGTTGTGTCGCAGTTCCTGGACCAGAGCTCCTGCGAACTGCAGGACTACTGACCTCAGCCCGACGACCAGCAAACTCAGTGGTGCGGAACAGGCGTCCGTGGTGTGCCCGGCTTGTCCGCCGGTCGCGCCTGGCCCGCCAATGGCGGATGCTCGTAGCGGACGCCGGGAAAAATGATCACCGCCGCCGGCGTACCGGTGTCCTGAACTGCTCGATTGACTGGTGCCGATCGCGGCACGAAAGACAGTACCATGCCCATGGTTCGCGTATTCCTCTCGGTTGCCCCGGAGCACAACGCAACGCCTCCAAATGTGATTAAGGCCGGCAGAGGGTTAACGGAGCGCTAACGGATCGCGGCTAATTTGATGTTTGTTCCAGGCCTCACGCGAAACCGACACAGTTGCGGTTGAGCATGGTCCGGGTTGTGTCGAGTGTCGGGCGTATCTTCCGTGTCAGCTTCGGATTTCAGGCAAATCGCCATACGGACGGAATCGGGAAAAGCCGAAAGGCTGTTTCGCGCCGCGGTGTCGGCGTTCTGCTCGCTGACCCGCCCGTCGCGCCGCGAGATCGCCCAGCTCGAGGATCTGACGCTGCCGCTGTTCGACAGCGTGCCGGTCGAATCGCGCCGCTATGTCGCCGCCGCCCTGTCCGAATGCGAATATGCGCCGGCCGCCCTGGTGCGGCGGCTTTGCGAGGAGCCGGTCGATGTCTGCGCGCCCTTGCTGGTCCGTTCGCGGGCGCTGGGCGACATCGACCTGATCGCGTTGATCGGCCGCCACGGCCTGCCGCATGCGCGCGCCATTGCCCGCCGCAAGGATTTGAACCCGACCATCGCGCAGTTGATCAAGGCGCTGGAAAAGCCGACTCTGGTGCGCGTGCGGCAGCCCGAGCCGATCGCCGACGTGGCGGGCGACGGCGCCGAAGCCGCTGCCGCCGCTCCCAGCGCACCAAAACTGCCCGGCAGCGCCGCCGAAACCGCCAGGCGCCGCCTGCGCTCGATGATGCTCGCCGAGGGCGAGGCGACATCGGTCACTCCCTTCGTCGGCTCAGCAACTTACAGCAAACTGCGCGAGACGGCGCTGACCGGCAACGCCGCCTTCTTCCAGACCGCGCTTGCCGACGCGCTCGATATCGACTTCTCGACGGCGCGGTCGCTGACCGAGCATTCGAGCTATGTCTCGCTGCTCGCCGCGCTGCGGGCGCTCGACCTCAGTGAGGACAGGGCATTCCTGATCGTGGTCGCGGTTTACCCCCGGGAGTTTCCGCACCCGCAGGCGATCCGCATCTTCCTCGACCGCTACCGGCTGCTGCACCACGAGGCGGCGCTCGACAAGGTGCGCGGCTGGAAGGCCGAAACATTGTCGCGAGCGGTGCGCGGCAACACCCCTGTCGCCGCGAATGGCGACCAAGCGCCGGACGTCGACAAAGCCAGCTTAGGGGCCAGCCTCAAGGCGTCTTGACGGAGAGAAGCTCCTCGACGGAAACCGTTCCGGCCTCGATCTCGACCACCCAGATGTCGGGATCGAATTTTTTCTCCCGCTCAAGCCTGGCGTCAAGCGCGGCGGCATCGTCGCCGGCGCCGAGCAGCGTGAAAAAGCGATCATCCGGTTTGTCCGAATCGTAGCTCGTCTGCGGCGCCGGGCCGAACAGGGAGACGTCGCCCAGCCTGCCGCGGGAGAGCACGAAGACAGCGCCGGCCTCGGTCGCGCCGCGCTTGACGACGGCCGCAAAGCCGCCGGCGCCGAAAACACGGCGCAGCAGGGCCGACACCCAAAACTCGGTGGTTACGCGCATGACGAGGCTCCGGAGGACATGCGCGGCGTCTTAGCCGGATTTTCGTCTATCCGCGAGCGGTCGTCTTGACCACTCAATTGGTCAGGCCGATGTCGCGCATCTTGACGTAGACGACCTCGTCGGGCTCGCCCGTTTCCGGCAGGCCGAACAGCGACTGGAATTCCTTGATCGCCGCCTTGGTGCGGGCGCCGACGACGCCGTCGAGCTGCATGTCGTCATTGCCGAATGCCTTCAGGCCGGCCTGGATCTTGACGATGCGGGCATCGGGCGCCTGGGCGGATACCGGCGCGGAAACCGGGATGGGCGCAGGCGCGGCCTCGGGCGCGGCAACTCGAGCGGCGGCCATATCCACGGGCCTCGGCACAGGATGCGGGATGCCAGCCGTTGTCTGCTTGGCGCCGAGCTGGTCGAGCAGGACGGCGTCGATCTCACCGGAGGCCGGCAGGCCAACTTTCTGCTGGTATGCCTGGATCGCCTTTTGGGTATTCGGCCCGGAAATGCCGTCGACCGTTCCCGTGTAGAAATCGAGATCCTTCAGGATGCCCTGGACCTGCTCGACGGTCGGATCGCTTTTGACCGGAGCCGGGCCGGGCCGCAGGATGTTGATGGTGGTTTCGGGTTCGTCCGCGCCGGGGTGCGGAAAACCCTCGATGCTGCGGGTGGCGAAGAAGGCGCCGGCATGCGGAAACGGCTGGTACCACAGCGCGTTGGCGGAAACGTAGAACAGCGTCACCAGGAAGGCGGTCGAGCCGCCGACCAGGACCGGATTGCGCGAGATCGCGCCGCCCAGCGCAATCGCGCCGGCCTCGAACGCGCCGCTGCGGCGCTTGACCGCCTTAGGCTGTTTTGCGGAGCGAGCCATTCCTGTCCCCTTTCGCGTCGCCTTTCGTCCTGGTCGCGGGCATCGGCAGCACGCCGTTCCTCTCGGTCGCGCTCCTCTTCGGCCCGTTCACCGGCAGGCTGATCGTGACCGTCGTCCCCTCGCCCGGCATGCTTTCGATCGACATCGTGCCGTCGTGCAGCGCCACCAGGCCCTTGACCAGCGACAGGCCGAGCCCGGTGCCCTCGAAGCGGCGCGTATAGTCGTTCTGGATCTGCATGAACGGCTTGCCGAGATTGACAAAATCTTCCTCGGCGATGCCGATGCCGGTGTCCCTGACCCAGAAATGCAGCCGCGAGCCGATCCGCTTGGCGCCGACGACGACATTGCCGCCATCGGGCGTGAACTTGACCGCATTGGAGACGAGGTTGATCAGGATCTGCTGCACGGCACGACGGTCGGCATTGATCTCCCCGGCGTCCGGCGCAATCTGCGCCTGGAGACCGATGTTCTTGGCATTCGCCTGCAGCTGCATCATCGACTGGCACATCTCGACCGCTTCGATGAATCGGAACGGTTCGGGCTCGGTCGCGTAGGCGCCGGCCTCGATCCTCGAGACATCAAGGATGGAGGTGACGACGGCAAGCAGATGCTGGCCCGACTCCTTCACCAGGCCGACATACTCCTTCTGGCGCGGGTCCTTGAAGCCGCCGAACATCTCATGCAGCAGCATGTCGGAAAAACCGATGATGGCGTTGAGCGGCGTCCGAAGCTCATGGCTGACGACCGCCAGGAAGCGGCCCTTTGCCACCTCGGCCGACGCTGCGGCCTCATTGGCGGCAGCAAGCTCGTCGCGCAATTCGGCAGTCTCGTCGTTCTCGCGCAGCAGCAGAGTGAAGGTCTCCTGCTGCTCTTCGGCACGCATCAGTTCGAGCTGAAATGGCCGGTAATTGTCGGCCGTCGAGGCGCTGCCGTCCTGCGGCAGCCTTACCCGAAGATCGAGCCGGCGCGCCAGGGCGCCATCGCGCATGTCGGCAAGCGCGCTGAGATAAGCGACGCGATCGGACAGGTGGATGCGGTCGAACAGCCCGGCGCCGAAAAGCAGTTCCGGCGGCAGCTTCAGGATGGTGCGCGCCTTGGCTGAGGCATCCAGGACCTCGCCATGCCGGGCGACATGCAGGACAACGGCGTCGATCATGTCTTCAAGGCGGTCGTTTGGAAGCAGCGCGGGCTGCGCGCGTGCGGCATCGCCTAGGGCTGCGAGCCGGGGAACCAGCGTCAGGCCCCAGGCGAGCGGCAGCAGCCAGTGCCACGCCGCGACTTGCGCCCCGCCGAGCGGGACGACAGAGGCGACAAAGGGCTGCAGCAGCATTGCGGCCAAGGCCGAGAGGCCGCCCCAAAGTGCCGCGCGCTTTGAACCGCCGATCCACCAGGCCTCGAATGGCAGTGCCAGGGCCAGCAGCGCAACCGGCGACGCCAGGCCGCCTGCTGCCGCGACGGCGCCGGCAAGCGCAAGACCGCCGGCGGCAAGGGCAACCTGGGCTGCCAGCGTCATCTTGCCCGACGCCGCCACCAGCAAGGCGGCGAACCAGCAAAGACCGAAGGCGGCGAAAATGGTTGCGACGGTGACGGCGGCGCCCATGCCCGAGGTGACCAGTGTCACCGCCGCACCGGCGGCGAAGAACGGAGCGGCAAGCATGATGCCGATGAACCGGCGCTGGCGCAGGCGATCGCCCTGGCCGATGATGGCCGGATGGACCATGCGTTCGCAACCGGCCGCCAGCGCGCCAGGCAGTTCAATATATCTGGCAGTTGTCAAACTCAACGCACTCGCACCCGGTCGTGACTGCCCCTGCGTTGCAGGTCGCTTTTGCTTGTTTGAAACTCGCATCCAGCGTTTAAGGAATGAATAAGGCTGACCGGAACAACGAGCGCGCTGCGGCAAAAATTGGAGCGCCGGCACCGGAATGCACCGCCATTTGTAGCCATAGTAAACGGAGCGTTATGTGCAAAGGGCGTGCCCGTGGCTGCGAAACCCTGAGCCGGCATGCCTGCTCTTCTGAAGATATCCATGCGCAACAATCGCTTAGATGGTTACTGCAAGGTTAAGAAAATTGGCGGCATTTGAGGCTAATGCACTGCAAAACGCCTCGCTTCGAATTTGCCTAAAATTTGAGGAAAATTTTCACTGAGCAAGAAAGCCGTCCTTTGCGCCTCATGTGCCATTGTCGCTGATATAAAGAGGTCATTGCGCATGGACGCATGATCCGGTCATTGGACGAGAGGGCAGATCGATGGGCTTTTTGATAAGAATGGCGTTCTGGTTTTCGCTGGTGTTGCTGGCGCTGCCGCTGACCGTCGGCCCCGACGAGGATGGCCGCGAGAGCGTCGGGCCGTTCCAGGCGCTTTTTGCGGCGCGCGAAGCGGTCGGCGACATCGCCGGCATTTGCGAGCGTAAGCCGGACGTCTGCGAAACCGGCAAGTCGGCGATGCATACGATCAGCGCCCGGGCCAAGGAAACCGCCAAGATCGCCGCCGCCATGCTGGACGACAAGAGCGCCGAGACCTCGCCCGATACATCGCTGGCCACCGGCAGCGTCGCCGAGGACATCGTGCTGCCGGCGACAGTCAACATACCTGCCAAGCTGGTGGCGAAGAACTAAACACCGTTTCAGCTGGTATCTACAGCGACACCGCAGGCCGGTCGGACCTCTCGATGCCTGCGGTGCTTTTCTTCTTTTTCCGTGACGCCGCAGCCGCGGATGACTATATCCCGAGCAATGGCCACGACGATCCAGACGATCCGCGACGACTTCTCCCTGCTCGACGAGTGGGAAGACCGCTATCGCTATGTGATCGAGCTCGGCGAAGCGCTGCCGCCATTTCCCGACGCCGAACGCAACGCCGCCAACAAGGTGCCGGGCTGCGTCAGCCAGGTCTGGCTGACCACGAGCCGAGCGCCGGGCGCCGATCCGGTCATCACCTTCACAGGCGATTCAGACGCTCATATCGTACGCGGTCTGGTCGCCATCATGCTGGCGCTGTTTTCGGGACGGACTGCCAGCCAGATCCTTGAAACGGACGCCGAGGCGACGCTGAGGTCGCTTGGCCTCGACGAACATCTGTCGCCGCAGCGGGCCAATGGCCTGCGCTCAATGGTCAAGCGCATCAAGCGCGACGCCGAGATGGCTCTCAAGCAGACTGCTTGATTGCTCTATCTTCTCTTCTTTCGACGCAATTCCCAAGAGAAAGCGCTCGGCAGTTTTCCTGGAATTGTTCTAGAAACAAAACGGCGCCGTAAGGGGCGCCGTTGATCTTGTCCATTGGAGCCGGTGTTACCGCCCCTTGCGTTTGCGGCCGAGGCCCATCTTCTTGGCCAGCTGCGAACGGGCAGCGGCATAGTTGGGGGCAACCATCGGATAGCTGGCGTCGAGATTCCACTTCTCGCGGTATTCATCGGGCGTCAGACCGTAATGGGTCATCAGGTGGCGCTTCAGCGACTTGAACTTCTTGCCATCTTCAAGGCAGACGATGTAATCGTCATGAACAGAGCGCTTCGGGTTTACCGCAGGCTTCTGCTTGTCGGCCGGAGGCTGTTCGCTTGCTCCGCCCACGCGCCCGAGAGCGGCATGGACATCAGCGATAAGGTTCGGCAATTCGCCGACCGGCACGGGATTGTTGCTGACATAGGCTGCCACCACATCGGCGGTCAGCTCGATCAGCGCATCGCTATTTCTGGAAGGTGTTTCGACGATATCCATGGTTTAGGCCCCAACGAAGGATGTTTCTGTTTGCGCCCTTTTTGGAAGATCGGGCATGGCGCGAATTTCACGCGGGAAGAGCTTCATGGATTCGCGTCCGGGCATCTTAATGAGCCCACAGACAAAGTAAGTCAATTCGCAGCTTGCGCTATATTCAACGATATTCATCGAATAGTCGCTCTTCAGCTTCAATCTTTCGTGCACTCTGTAACTTCGCGATATTTTCTGGTCGGACCAGGACTAGCATGACGTAAGGTCACACCACCGCTAAATCAGCAAGGACTCATAAAGTGGGCAGCGATGCTTGGTCTATGCTTCGAGGTTTGGGCGGCTGATTGTCGGATTCGTACCAAACTGTAAGTTGCAAAGCGTTGGCGAAACACGCCGAAGAAGATCTTCGGTCTGACCGGATTCAATACGGCGTGAGGTATTTTCCATAGACCCAGCCACTAACAAAACCACCATTTTGCGCCGGGTCGTGCCAAACTTGACACCATTGATAGCGAATTGCCTGTTTCTGTTTCCAGTGCGGCTGGCCGGCGATCTCCAGAAGATTCAAGCCGCCGGTGCACTTGCCGGTCATCTGCAGGATCGTCCCGTTAGGATAGGCGGCCTGCTTCCGCGAGGTGCCGGACGGATATTTGCGAACGTTGAGCGTGTCGCCGAACGGCACGCCAGCCACTTGCCAAGCGGCGAACGCGGTTGCATGAGACTGGCCGGTGAAAGCCAGAACGGTCGAAGCGACGACGGCGAGAGCCGCAGCGGTGTTGATATGGAAATTCATCATCCTCTCCTTTTGGCTCATCTCCCGAGCCCGCCGCAACCAATACATCCCGGCCCTTGAACCCGCGCTGATCGGCGTGTTCATTTGCCATTCAAGTAATTTCTTCAGTGAGACGCAATGACCAAGACCTCAGCTTTTCCGACCGCCAGCCCGCCGAGCCCCGAGAAACACCCCGTCTTCGACACGCACCACGGCATTACCCGCACAGATGACTATGCCTGGCTGAGGGCCGAGAACTGGCAGGCGATGTTCAGGGACCCTTCCCTGCTTGAGGGCCGCATCCGCGCCCATCTCGAAGCCGAAAACGCCTATCAAGCAGTGCTTATGGCCGATACGCTAGAGCTTCGGAAGCAGCTGTTCGGCGAGATGAAGGGGCGCATCAAGGAAGATGATTCGACGGTGCCGATGAAGGATGGCCCCTATGCTTACGGCTCATCCTTCAAGCTTGGCGGCGAACAGCCCCGCTATTTCCGCATGCCGCGCGATGGCGGCGATGAGCAGATCCTGCTCGATGGCGACGCGGAAGCCGAGGGCAAGCCCTATTTCCGCCTCGGCGGCGTCGACCATTCGGCCGATCACCGCAAGCTGTTGTGGGCGTTCGACGACAAGGGCTCTGAATTCTTCACACTTCGCGTGCGCGATCTCACCAGCGGCAAGGAACTGAGCGACCAGATCGAGGCCACCAGTGGTGGCGGCGTCTGGAATGCCGCCGATGACGGCTTCTTCTACACAAGGCTCGACGACAATCATCGCCCGTCCAAGGTGCTGTTCCACGCGCTCGGCGGCAGCCCCCTTAATGACCGGCTGATTTATGAGGAAACCGATCCCGGCTTCTTCATGGATGTCGGCGGCACGCGCTCCAACGAATGGATCATGATCGGGATCAACGATCACGAAACCTCGGAATATCACCTGATGCGCGCCGATGAGCCTTTCGCCGAGCCAAAGCTGGTGGCAAAGCGCGAGACTGGCCTGCAATATGATCTGGAAGAAGGCGGCGACATCTTCTTCGTCCTCACCAATGCCGACGGCGCCAAGGACTTCAAGATCATGACGGCGCCGGCTAATGACCCGGTTCGCGCCAATTGGGAAGAGCTGGTGGCGCACGAGCCAGGCCGGCTGATCCTGTCGGTGGTCGGCTTCAGGGATCATATGGTCAGGCTCGAGCGCAAGGAAGGGCTGCCGCGCATCGTCGTTCGCGATCGCCGCAGCGGCGAGGAGCATCTGATCTCGTTCGACGAAGAGGCGTTCTCGCTCGGCCTGTCGGGGTCCTATGAATACGACACCGAGATCATGCGCTTCACCTATTCGTCGATGACGACCCCGGCGCAGGTCTTCGACTACAATATGCGCAGCCGCGAGCGTGTGCTGCTGAAGACCCAGGAAGTGCCGTCCGGTCACAATCCGGATCATTATGTCACGCGCCGGCTGATGGCGCCGGCCGCCGATGGCGAACTGGTGCCGGTCTCGCTGCTGCACCACCGCGACACGCCGCTCGATGGCTCCGCACCGTGCCTGCTTTACGGCTACGGCTCTTACGGCATTGCCATTCCGGCGGCGTTCAACACCAACTGGTTCTCGCTGGTCGACCGTGGCTTTGTCTTTGCCATCGCCCATGTCCGCGGCGGCAAGGACAAGGGCTATGGCTGGTATGACGACGGCAAGCGGGCGCACAAGATGAACACGTTCACCGATTTCATCGCCGTCGCGCAGCATCTCGTCGCCGAGCGTTACACCCAACACGACCGCATCGTCGCGCAAGGCGGCTCGGCCGGCGGCATGTTGATGGGTGCGATCGCCAACATGGCGCCGCATAGTTTCGGCGCCATCGTTGCCGAGGTTCCCTTTGTCGACGTGCTGACCACGATGCTCGACGCAAGCTTGCCGCTGACGCCGCCGGAGTGGCCGGAATGGGGCAACCCGATCGCGTCGGCGGAAGATTACCAAACGATCGCCGCCTACTCACCCTATGACAATGTCGCCGATCACGACTACCCGCCGCTACTGGCGCTGGCCGGCCTCACCGATCCGCGCGTCACCTATTGGGAGCCGGCCAAATGGGTGGCGCGGCTGCGCGAGCGCAAGAGCGGCGACAATCCGGTGCTGTTCAAGATCAACATGGATTCCGGCCATGCCGGCGCCTCCGGCCGCTTTTCAAGGCTGGAGGAGATCGCCTATACCTACTCCTTCGCGCTCAAGGTTACGGCCAAGCCCGAACCCGAGGTTACGGGCAAGGCTGAGAATGCAACGGAGGCGTCGCAATGATCGATCTATCCACCTTGACGGCTTACATAGCGGTTGTGCTTGGCTTTGTGTTTATTCCAGGCCCAGCCACGCTTTTGACGGTCGCGCGAGCGACGAGTTCCGGAACCAGGGTTGGCGTCGCGACGGGCGCGGGCGTCGCGGCTGGCGATGTGTTCCATACCATCATGGCGATGGTCGGCATTTCGGCGATCATCGCCACTTCGGCAACGCTGTTCAGCGTCGTAAAATACATCGGCGCGGCGTATCTCGTTTACCTCGGCATTCGCGCAATCATCGAGAAAATACCGGCCGATCCTACTGCCGGTGCACTCGCGATCTCCGCCAGCAAGGCGTTTCGTCAAGCTGTCCTGACCGAAGTGCTTAATCCAAAGACGGCGCTTTTCTTCCTTGCCTTCCTGCCCCAGTTCGTGCGGCCTGAAAACGGATCGGTGATGCTCCAGCTGATGACGCTGGGCATAATCTTTGTTCTGCTCGGCCTTTTCAGCACAGTCGTCTTTGCCGTGAGTGCGGGCCGGCTCGGCACGTTCCTGCGCCGCAATCCGTCGGTGGTGAAATGGCAAGGCAAGGTGGTTGGCGGCATCTACTGCGCGTTAGGCGTTCGTCTGGCCTTGCAGCAGCGCTGATGTCGAAGCGAAAAGCGCGCCCGTCGAGGCGCGCCGGTCGTCACTTTTTGAATTCCGGGCTGCTCATTTTCACTCGCATTTGCAATGGCTGCGCGCTACCCATGCGCGCCACCTTCCAGACCATGACATACGCAAAGGGGCCACTATGTTGCTCGTCGACACCTATCTCGAGAAATCACCGATCCAGGGCATCGGGGTTTTCGCCAGGAACCACATTGCCAAGGGCACGCTGGTCTGGAAGCTCGACCCCAGATTCGACCGGATCATCGACGTCGAGACCTATGAAGGCGAGAGCGGCCCGGTGAAGAACTATCTCGACCGTTATTCCTATCCAGACCGCCGGGATCCGAACTACATCGTCTTCGAAGCCGACGACGCCCGCTACATGAACCATGACGACGAACCGAATTGCGATGTCTCCTCGCCCGAGGAAACCTATGCCTTGCGCGACATCGCACCCGGCGAGGAACTGACCTGCAATTACAGCCATTTCTTCGAGACGGGCTTCGACTTCCTCGGCGATCGCCACCTGTAGATGGCCACCTGTAGCCGGGATCACTTGGCCGGCTTGCTGCGCACCGGGTAGCCGTTGGGATGCGGCGGCACCGCCTTGAGATAGGCGGCTATTGCCGCGCGATCTCCCGGCGGCAGTTCGGCCATGTTGCGCTGCACGTCGACCATGGCGCCGCCTACCGAGTCGAAATCGGGGGTAAAACCGGTTTCGAGATAGTTGGCGATGTCGGCTTCCGACCAGTCACCGAGCCCGCCCTCGCCCGATGTGATGTTCGGCACGACGCCGCTGCCTTCGGCTGCCGACGCGCCAGCCAGCCACTGGCTCTTCCTGGTGGCGCCGGTGAAGTCGCGCGGCGTGTGGCATTCGCCGCAATGGCCAGGCCCCTCGACCAGATAGCGGCCGGCGAGTACCGGATCAGGCGTGCCATCGGCAAAGGCAATCACCGGCTCTTTGCTGAGATAGAGCCGCTTCCACAGGCCGAGGCCGCGGCGGATGTTGAAGGGGAAACTCAGGGAATTGTCCGGCGCCTTGCCGGCGACCGCCGGCAGCGTCTTCAGGAACGCATAGAGATCGGCAATATCAGCCGGCTTCATGCGGGCGTAGGATGTGTAGGGGAAGGCCGGATAGAAATGCTCGCCCGACGGCGACACGCCCTTCAGCATGGCGTTGGCAAGGTCCTCGACCGTCCAGGCGCCGATGCCGTCCTTGGGATCCTGCGAGATGTTGGGCGGCACGAAGGTGCCGAACGGCGTCTTGAGCTCGAGGCCGCCGACCAGTTGCAAACGGGCGTCACCCTGCGAGCCTGGCTTGGCGTGACAGGAGGTGCAGCCGCCGGCATTGAAAATGCGCTTGCCCCTGGCGGCGCCGCCGGGGCCGAGCTGCGCCAGGGTGTCAGTGTCGAGCTTGACCGGCGCCGACAACAGCCAGCCGGCGCCGGCACCGACGACACCCAGGACAAGGGCGGCGCCGACAAATTTTTTCCACAAGGGCATTGCCCGGGATCAGCTCTTCTTCACCCGATAGGTCTTGTGGCAGGTGCCGCAATCACTGCCGAGCGTATCGATCTGCGCCTTCAACGCATCGACATCGGCGGGTGCGGCGGCGACTGCGGCCTTGACGTCGGCGAGGTACTTGTCTTCGGTCGATTTGAAGCCCGCCATGTCTTTCCAGATTTTGGGCGAGGCGGTGGTATCACCGCTGTCGCTGCCGGCCGGGAACAGCGTGTCGACATCGAACTTCTCGGCATTGACTTGCAGCGCCTGCAGCGCCGTCAGCACGGCGGCGGCATCGAAGTCTGCCTCGCCCTTGGCGATTTTTGACAGGCCGCCGACGATCTTGCCTCGTTCCTTCATCAGTCCCTGTCGGTCGAGGATCGGGTCGGCAAAAGCCGCCGAGGCGGCGAGGCTGAGCATAGAGATGGCGATAACAAGCTTTCTCATTCAATTGGCTCCAGGATGATGAGGGGTCGCGACCTACCGTTAACGGAGGGCGGGCCGGGATTATTCCCTGTCCGCCGGCCGGATTCCGCCGAATTTTGTGTGCCTGCTGCTTCAGCTGAGAAAGAAAAGCCCCGGAGTACCGGGGCTTCTCTGGGTCGATCAGGCTTTCGCCTCTTCGTACATTTCAAGGACATGGTCCCAGTTGATGAGGCTGTCGACGAAGGCCTCGAGATATTTCGGCCGCGCGTTGCGGTAGTCGATGTAATAGGAATGTTCCCAGACATCGACGCCGAGGATCGGCGATGCGCCAAGGACGAGCGGGTTCTCGCCGTTCGGCGTCTTGGATATCGCCAGCTTGCCGTCCTTGACCGAGACCCAGGCCCAGCCCGAACCGAACTGCGTGGTGCCGGCGGCGATGAAGTCGGCCTTGAACTTGTCGTAGCCGCCGAGGTCGGCGTCGAAAGCCTTCTGCAGGGCGCCCGGAAGCTTGTTGCCGCCGCCGCCCTTCTTCATCCACTTCCAGAAATGGATGTGGTTGTAGTGCTGGGCTGCGTTGTTGAAGAGGCCGGCATTCTTGCCGAACGACTGTTTGACCACCTCTTCGACCGACAGATCGCCAAGGCCCGCTTCGGCGGCCAGCTTGTTGCCGTTGTCGACATAAGCCTTGTGGTGCTTGTCGTGGTGATACTCCAGCGTCTCCTTCGACATGTAAGGCTGCAAGGCCTCGTAGTCGTAGGGCAAGGCGCGCAATTCAAAAGCCATCGGTCATACTCCTCATGGAAAAATCCGGTGCGGATACCGGATTAAGATAGGGCTGCATTGATCTGGAACAACTCCGGAATGAAGCGCCAATTGCCTTTTAGCGGCTCAACCGGCGGAAGTCGAATGCGCCCATTCCCAATAAAGGTCGCGCGCTTTCTTGGCCACCGGCCCGGGCTGCAGATCGCGGTCCTCGATGCGGGTGATCGGCACGACCTTGGAATGATTTCCGGTCGAAAATATCTCGTCGGCTTCAAGAAAGTCGCGCACCGAGAGCATCTTCTCCGTGGTCTTGAAGCCGTAATCGCCAAGCAGCGTCATGGTGCGCGAGCGGGTGATGCCGGACAGGAAGGTGCCGTTGGGCGCCGGCGTCAACACGTGGCTGTCCTTGACCAGGAAGATGTTCGAGGTTCCGGTCTCGGCGACATTGCCCAGCATGTCCAGCACCAGCGCATTGTCGAAGCCGCGTCCCTTGGCTTCGAGAATGGCGCGGCCATTGTTGGGATAGAGGCAGCCGGCCTTGGCATTGGTCGGCATGGTCTCGATGGTCGGCCGCCGGAACGGCGACACGGTGATCGAAAAGCCGGTCGGCGAGATCATCGGCGATTCGTAAAGGCAGAGGCAGAAACGGGTCGAGGCCGGATCGGCCGGCACGCCCATATAGCCGCCATGCTCGGCCCAGTACATCGGCCTGATGTAGACCGCTGTCTTGCCGTCGAACTTCTTCAGCCCGTCCCAGGTCAGGCCGACGATCTGGTCGACGTTCATCGATGGCGTGAGGCCGAGCGCGATCGCCGAGGCGTTCACTCTGGCGGCATGCAGTTCGAGATCGGGGGCGACGCCTTCGAACCAGCGGGCGCCGTCGAAGACGCTGGTGCCGAGCCACATGGCATGGCTGCGCGGCCCAAGGATGGCGACGTTGCCTTCGTACCAGTCGCCGTCGACGAAGGTCCATGTCGCCGATAGCGCCGCAGTCGCCAGTGTCATTGTTCGGTTCCGCTTCAAAGCTGCCTGTGCCAAGCATTGGAAGATGCTTTGACCGGCGCCGTCAACCGGCATGGAGCGGTTTTTGTTGAGGCCAGAGCGCCCCAAGAAAGCGATCAAGACTACAATCGATGCTTGCACCTTGCGCCGCCTGCCCTCAAAACTGTCGCCATGCATTACGCGGCTTACGTTTTCGACGCCTATGGCACGTTGTTCGACGTGCACGCAGCCGTGCGCCGTCATGACGGCGAGATCGGCCCCGACGGCCCGCTGCTTTCGGAAATCTGGCGCGCCAAGCAGCTGGAATATTCCTGGGTGCGCACGCTGATGGGCGGCTATGCCGATTTCTGGCAGCTCACCGAACAGGCGCTCGATTTCGCCCTGCTCAAGGTTCCCTCCGCCGACATGGGACTGAAGGCCAAGCTGCTCGAAGCCTATTGGCGGCTCGACTGCTATCCGGAAGTGCCGGCCGTGCTCAAGGCGCTGAAAGCATCCGGCGCCAAGCTCGCAATCCTGTCCAACGGCTCGCCCGAGATGCTGGAAGCGGCGGTCAAGTCGGCCGCCCTCGACCAGGTGCTGGACGATATCTTTTCGGTCGACGCCGTCAGGCGCTTCAAGACCGACCCGTCGACCTACGACATGGTGGCGACGGGCTGGCGACTCTATCCGGGCGCCGTCTCATTCCAGTCGTCCAACCGCTGGGACGTCGCCGGCGCCACGAAATTCGGCTTTCGCACCGTATGGATCAACCGCGCCAACCAGCCCGAGGAATACCGGGATTTCCCGCCGGCGCTGATCCTGCCGTCGCTTGAAGGCCTGCTGACCGGCGGCTGATCACTCTGTTGCCTTCGAGCAACAGTGGCAGGGCGGTCACAGCTTCGCCTTTGTTTGTCCACCCTCAGGCCAGAATCGGAACCGCCTATCGCGTTAGGCATTGGGGGAGGCCGACCACTGCGCCGCTTGAAGGCATTCACGCTTTCTTGCGATTCGAGACTTAAAAAAGGCAACCATGTTGAAGACCGAAATCGACCCCTATCGCCTGAGCCGTCGCGGCTTTCTGAATGCTGCAGCCCTTGGCGCCGCTTCGATTGCGGTCTCCGCCTGCACCACCACCGGACCGGCGCCGGCGCCGGTCGAACCGCCACCGCCGACCTATGACGAGCCGCCGCTCGGCGACTATGCGACGATGTACGGCCCGATTTCCGACAGCGGGTTCGAACTCCCGGCCATCCCGATCAAGAAGATGGACCCGCAGTTCCTGCGCCAGATCGTTCCCGATCCGACCGGCCAGCGGCCAGGCACCATCATCGTCGATACGACCAACCATTTCCTCTATCTGGTGCGCGAAGGCGGCCAGGCGATCCGTTACGGCGTCGGCCTCGGCCGCGCCGGCTTCGAATGGTCGGGAGACGCCGTCGTCCAGTGGAAGCAGAAATGGCCGAAATGGACGCCGCCCGATGAGATGGTTGCCCGCCAGCCTGAACTGGAAGAATACAGCGCCAAGAACGGCGGCATGCCCGGCGGCCTCAAGAACCCGCTCGGCGCCCGCGCGCTCTACCTGTTCCACGACAACGTCGACACGCTCTACCGCCTGCATGGCTCGCCGGAATGGAACTCGATCGGCAAATCCGTCTCGTCAGGCTGCGTGCGCCTGATAAATCAGGACATCATCGACCTCTACGACCGCGTGCCGTCGAAGAGCCCGGTCATCGTGACGTCCGACATCGGCCAGCCGATGGCGGCGAGCGCAAACCGCAGAGCCATCCCGATCGATGGCGGGGTGCCGGATGGCTCGGTCCTGCTCGGCCCGGTGACCTGATCGACTTCATCGATGCCATGAAGCGGCAGGTTCCGCTCCATGCGGCAAAGCTCGCCAGGATCCCGATAGCTTTACGCAAATGCCTGGGGTTCGCATCCAAGATATGCAATGCCGGCAGCAGGAGGCCAAAAAGACGTCCAGACGAACCATCGACCGGGTGCAGTCTGGCGTCCATGCCGGTCAATCTCGACGCTGCTGTGTTTCGTCACCGATTGATGTATATTAGACGGGAGTATGATTGCAGAGACATACATTTCATTAGATCATTGATGGCGGGGGAACGCCGATGGTGGGATTTGATTTCGATAGTCCGCCTGCCGACGGCGCCGAGGCCAATCTGTCGGCCGAATGCGAGCGCCAATTGCTGCCGCTCGTCCGTGGAATTGTCGAGGCGGCGGTTGCCGCCGGGTGGAGCCAGGAAGACGTTCTTCTGGCCATGGTCGAGCTGTCCTGGGATCTGTACGAGAAACGCCGAGGCGATCTTTAGCAGGCCTGCGTGAGCCGGATAATTCCGTAGCGCCGGCCAAGCCAGGCCATGTTTTTCTCGCGCGAACTTTTTTCTTCACTTACAATGTTTTTTCTATCCGCGGGATGCGCTACGCTGCCTTTGGGCAGGACTATGGGGGATACAAATTACCGTCCGGATTTCCGGGTTGGCTGTTTGCACGGCACGGAATTTCGATGGGCTGGCAAAGCGGCTGAGGCAAGGCTGAATGAAAAATGCGGGCGAGGTTCAGGAACGCAGCGCAGGCGCCGATCGGGTCGATCGGCACGCCCTCGACACAATCCCCGAAAATGCCAATCCCAGAAGAGCAACCATGCGGGGGAGCGGGATATGCTCTGTCCGCAGCCCTGGATCGCTCCTGGAGGGTCGCCATCGCCGAAGTCGCCTACCTCGCGGGATTTTCGGATCAAGGCCATTTGGCCACCGCCATGAAGAAGCACAAGGGAATGAAGCCATGGTTCGGGCGATAACTGCTGCTGGATCGTCCGTGGCGATGACAGATAGTCGACCAGCTCTGTCAATGGCCGCGCGATCTATATTCAGGATACAACGCTGGATTGTGACGGCGCACTATGCACAATAACTAGGCTAAAAATGGTAAGATAAGATCGGAAAATAGTCAGGTAGCCTTGGCTAAAAATTCAAACCTGTAAATTTATAGTCAAAATCCTGGTAAAATTTTCGCTTGAGCTCAAATTCTTCTTTGCAATATAAAGCAGCATCTGTAGGATTCGAAGGAACGCCCAGGAGCAAACGTGAATTCTGGGCTCCTCGATACAGCACAGGATTGGATTGATCGGCGCAGCAGTGGCAGAGACGAAGATGCAACATAGAGGCAACGTCCAGGAAAGCGCCGGGACAGAGCGGCGGCGCGCGGATCGTCGCATCTTCGACGGAATTCCGGAAAGCGCGGGGCGCTACCTGGTCACGTTTCGAGGCGGCGCGGCACATGTCGTTCATGGGCCGGGATCACACACATTCAAAGCGGCGGAACATTTCGCTTCGGTTCTGCTTACACCCTCACCAGGGATTGCGGCATCGCTGGGCAGCGACAAAGTCCACGAATACGACGGCGACGTCGGCATGATCATGATCGTCCCAGCCGACCTCGGCGGCAAGGTGACTCGGTCATCCACCACGGAAAGCGTAATCGTGGCGCTCACCCCCGAGAGTCTCTTCGAGCTGGCAACGCGTGAATTCGACACCGGCCATGCCGAGCTTCAGCCGCCGCCGTACGGGACCGTCGACTTCCAAGCGCTGCAACTCGCGCAGTTGCTGAAGGCGGAACTGACGGATCGGGAAACTCCAAACGAGTTCTATATCGATTCGTTGGTCACCATGTTCGGCGTCCATTTGCTTCGGAACTACGCAGGAGCGCGAAAGTTGCCACAAGCCCCAAAGGGCGGTCTGTCGAACCGCAGCGCCCGGCGGGTGCGCGAATTCCTGGAGGTAAATTTTTCCAGCAAAATCGCGGTGGCCGAGCTGGCCGCACTCTGTGGCCTTTCGCCGAGCCATTTCATCCTGGCATTCACCAAGACCTTTGGCGAGCCGCCGCACAAATACCTGCTGCGGCTGCGTCTCGATTTCGCCGAAAAACTTCTCATCGAGAGCGACCTGTCGATTGCGGAAGTCGCTCATCTCAGTGGATTCTCGGACCAGAGCCACTTGACAGTCACCATGTCCAGATACCGGAACAGAACCCCCAGGCAGGTGAAGCTGCAACGTTAACGACTGTTGCGGCGCGCATGATTGTCCGCGGCGATACCTCGATTGATCTTCAGTATAGTCGAAGGTTGTGTGGCAGAGCAGTCACAGTTGTGGCGCAGGGACCAAATACCGGATTTTCCTACAAAGATTCCGGATTATTCCAAAATACCTGCACCGCGAATGTGCTCATGGTCGCGATTGAAGTCATTTGGGGCGGGGGAGCAACCAGATGATACAGCATGTCGGATTGTCCCATGGACATTCAATTCGCGGAAATCGAGGTCTTCGCGCCTAAGGCCGAAGCGGCCTGGGCTGCACTGCAACGCCAATACGCCAGCCGGATCAGCGCTGCGGAACTCGACCATCTCCTGGCCTGTTTCGTGCTTGGACTGACCTCTCCGGCTTGTGGTGAAGGCGATCCGGGATTTCATTTCGATCTCTGCCGCGCGCTGGTGGCGGTAAACCTACCGCCGGAACGGACGGAGGCTGCACTGCATGCGGTTCCAGAACCGACGCAGCCATGGGTCGCGAGCGCCTATCAGCTGATTGAAAAACAAGGCGCGAAGGTCGGTCTCTCGTTGCGGGAGAAGACGCGCAATTTCGAAGATTTTTTGGCCACCGAGGCGAATGGTGCGGCACATCAGAGCGCCTCGGCAATTGCGAGGAAAAACTAGCATGACCAAACGCGTCGAGGGGCGGAGAAGGATCGAACTTTCTTCAAGCTTTGTCGGAAACTGGATCGCGGGCGCGGCCGACAGCCGCTCGGTCCCAATACGCATACGCCATGGGCTATCAGTCCAGCGCTAGTGGCCTGCGCGGTATGGCGCTTGGATATCAAGCAACCCAGAGCGGAATCGATTCCCTTGCCCAAGGCACCAACGCCAATGCAGGCAGTCAAAACGCCATCGCGATAGGCTTCCAGTCGGTCGCGTCCGATATCAACTCTATCAATATCGGCGCGCGCACCGTTGCGGGGTCAGGGGCCTTGGCCCAAGGCGCCATCGCCCTTGGCACGGATGTCACAGCAAATCAGCAAAACGCCCTTGCCATTGGCGTCCTGACCAAAGCAACGGGAACGAACGCCGCAGCGGTGGGTAGAGGAGCCAGTGCATGGGGCAACCAGTCCATCGCATTCGGCACGGGCGCGCAGGCGGGCGTTCAGGCCAACACGGCTGTGCCCAACAGCATCGCGATCGGTACCAATTCGCTCTCTTCGGGCGCTTTCGCCACGGCGATGGGTCCTACCTCGGTTGCGAGTGGCTCCGCCAGCACAGCGATCGGCAACACGGCTGTCGCCAGCGGCGCGAACGCCTCCTCATTCGGGTCCGGCGCGAATGCGACGGGAGACAATTCTCTTGCCGCCGGTGTCAGCGCCGCCGCTAGCGGGATTGCCAGCACCGCGCTCGGCATCGGCTCCAAGGCCAGTGCCACCAACGCCGTGGCGATCGGTAATGCTGCGGTCGCCAATTCCGCCGACGCGGTTGCCATCGGCACGGCCGCGACGGCCACGGGCGGCAAGGCTGTCGCCATTGGCGCCGGCAACACCGCTTACGGCAACGGCGCGGTCTCCATCGGCGATCCGAGCTATGCCAGCGGCACCGGCGCCTTCACCGGCGGCGCCAACAACATCGCCAACAGCGACGGCACGGCAACCGCCACAGCCGCAAACCAGGCCGCAGGCGCGGTTGCCATCGGCAACAACAACAAGGCCGTCGGGCAAGGCTCCGTGGCGCTGGGCAATGGCTCGACGGCGGGTGCAGCCGGCCTTGCCGGCAATGTCGCGCTGGGCAACGGCGCGACGGCGACGGCAAGCTCCGGCGACGTAGCGCTCGGTTCGGGCTCGGTGACCGCGACGGCGGTCGGCACCAGCGGCGCGACGATCGGCGGCACGGCCTACAGCTTCGCCGGCACGACGCCGACGAGCACTGTCAGCGTCGGCGCGCTCGGCGCGGAGCGGACCATCACCAATGTCGCGGCGGGCCGGCTCAGCAACTCGTCGACCGACGCGATCAACGGCTCGCAGCTGTTTGCGACCAACCAGCAGGTGACGCAGAACACGGCGGCGATCGCCGCCAACACCGCCGACATCACCAATCTCGGCAACACGATCAACAGCATCAGCACCGGCGGCGGCATCAAGTATTTCCATGCCAACTCGACGGCGGCGGATTCGTCGGCAACGGGCACGGACTCCGTCGCCATCGGACCGGTCTCCACCGCGACGGGGACGAACGCCATCGCGGCGGGTGTCAATTCGAGCGCCTCCAATGCCAACGCCTCGGCCATTGGCAGCGGCGCCGTCGCATCGGCGCTTGACGCAACGGCTATGGGATACATATCCAAGGCTTCGGGCCAATACAGCACCGCGGTCGGCGCCAACGCCAATGCTACTGCCACGTCCAGCACCGCGATCGGACAGAACGCGTTTGCGACCGGCTTTCAGGCAACCGCTCTCGGCGTAGGCGCGAATGCCGCCGCCCAGAACGCGATCGCGCTGGGCGCCGGCTCTGCTGCCAGCAACGTAGGTGACGTGGCGCTGGGTTCGGGCTCGGTGACCGCAGCGGCGGTCGGCACCGCCGGCACGACGATCGGCGGCGTCGCCTACAACTTCGCCGGCACGACGCCGGCGAGCACCGTCAGCATCGGCACGGTCGGCGCGGAGCGGACCATCACCAATGTCGCGGCGGGGCGGCTCAGCAATTCGTCGACCGACGCGATCAACGGCTCGCAGCTCTTCGCCACCAACCAGCAGGTGACGCAGAACACCACGGCGATCGCCGCCAACACCGCCGACATCACCAATCTCGGCAACACGATCAACAGCATCAGCACCGGCGGCGGCATCAAGTATTTCCACGCCAATTCGACGCTGGCGGATTCGCAGGCGCTGGGGACGGATTCCGTTGCCATCGGCCCGAATGCCGTGGCCAACAATGCCGGCGACGTGGCGATCGGCGCGAATGCGGTGTCGACCGTGACGACGGCGGTCGGCGGCACCACGATCGGCGGCGTTGCCTACACCTTCGCCGGAACCACGCCGGCGGGAGCGTTTTCGGTCGGCTCGGTGGGCGCGGAACGCCAGATCCAGAATGTCGCGGCCGGGCAGTTGAGCGGCTCCTCGACCGATGCGGTCAACGGCTCGCAGCTGTTTGCGACCAACCAGCAGGTGACGCAGAACACCACCGATATCGCCGCCAATACTGCTGACATCACCAATCTCGGCAATTCGATCAGCAATATTACCGGCGACACCTCGCTGGCTTACACCGACGCCAATGGCGACGGCATCCGCTATGTGCGCACCAACGATAGGACGCTTGCCGTCGCGGACTCCTTCGCGCAAGGGATCGGCTCTTCCGCCCTGGGCTACCAGGCGACCGCGAGCGCCGACAATGCGCTGGCGCTCGGCCGCGACACCCAGGCCAGCGTCATCGGCGGCGTGGCGCTCGGCGCCGGCTCGGTTTCGGATCGGGCGGTCGCACCCGTATCGGGATCGATCCTCTCCGGCACCGGCCTCATTCCCTACAACACCGCGGACATGAGCCTGCTCGGCGCCGTCTCGGTCGGCACCTCCACCTCCTATCGCCAGATCATCAACGTGGCCGACGGCACGCAGGACCAGGACGCGGTCACGCTTCGCCAGTTGAAGGGCGCGCTGAGCTCGTTCGCGGTGACGGGGAGCCTGTACTTCCACGCCAATTCGACGGCCGCGGATTCGCTTGCGGTCGGCGTCGATTCGGTTGCGGTCGGTCCGCGCACCACCGTCAATGGCGACAACGGCATCGGCATCGGCAATGGCGCCATCGTGCAGCAGACGGCGCCGGGAGGCATCGCGATCGGCCAGAATTCGACGGTCAACCAGGCCGACAGCATCGCCCTCGGTACCAACGCGACCACCAACGGAGCGCAGGCGGTGGCGCTCGGCGCCGGCGCAAAGGCCAACGAGCCGGGCAGCGTCGCGCTCGGCGCGGGCTCGACGACGGCGGCGGCGGTCGCCACCACCGGCACCACGATCAACGGCGTTGCCTATACCTTCGCCGGAACAGCTCCGACGAGCACGGTCAGCGTCGGCACCGTCGGCAACGAGCGCACCGTCACCAATGTCGCGGCGGGCCGGATCAGCGGCACCTCCACCGACGCCATCAACGGCAGCCAGCTCTTCGCCACCAACCAGGCGGTCGAAGCCATGCAGGGTAGCGTCGGCGACCTGAATCAGTTCGCCGTCCAGTACGACAAGGACGGGAACGGCAACAAGTCCAACTCGATTACCCTTGCCGGCGGCGATCCCAACACGCCGGTGGTCATCCACAATGTCGGGCCGGGCGTTGCCAACACCGATGCGGTCAATGTTCAGCAGTTCAACAGCGGGTTAGCACTCAACCTGGACAATTCGAAGAACTACACCAACCAGGTGGCGGCCACCACGCTGCAGCAAGCCAATGCGTATGCGGACTCCAAACTCAGCCAGCTCAACATGGACATGGGAGAGGTCAGGGGCGAGGCGCGCCAGGCTGCGGCAATCGGCTTGGCGGCCGGCTCGCTGCGCTACGACGATCGTCCCGGCAAGCTGAGCGTGGCCGCCGGCGGAGGCTATTGGCGCGGTGAAGGCGCCCTGGCCTTCGGCGCCGGCTACACCAGCGAGGAAGGACGTGTTCGAGCGAACCTGTCCGGTACGACGGCAGGCGGACACTGGGGTGTCGGCGCGGGCGTCAGCCTTACGCTGAACTAGAGCCCGGCCATGATCAGGCAGGCAGTCCTTGCTGTCGCGATATCCATGACGTCAATGCTCCTGTCCGGCCCGTTAGCGGCCGGGCAGGAAGCAATCCCTTCCGGCTACAGGGTAAAACCTTCCGACGTAGCGATCCCTGCGGATGCGAAGCTTGGCGAATATCAACGGACCACCCGTCCGTTCGAGAACTGGACGCTGATCTGCGACGAGAACCTGAAGGCGCGCCAAAAGGTCTGCAATGTCACCCAGATCATCGAGGACCAGGCAGGACAGGTTGCGTTCAGCTGGTCGCTTGCCGCCACCAAGGAAGGCAACCCCTACATGATCTTGCGCGCCCCGCCGATCGCCAAGAGCGACGCTCCTGTCTCGCTGACATTCGAGGGGCGCAAGGAGCCGATTAAAATTCAACTCGACGGATGCAATCAGGCCGTCTGCGTCGGCATGCTGCCGGTTGGTCCGATCATGCGCGAACAGATTTCGAAGGCCGCGGCATCCGTCATCTCCTTTCCGACCACGGATGGCAGGACGATCAACGTAACCGCGACCCTCAAGGGCTTGACCGCGGCCGTTGCGGCGATCAATTGACGAGGCAATCGCGATGAACCAGCAATCGATCCATGACCGGATAATGTCCCGCAACCAGGGAAAGGATGCTGTCCGGGCCGGCATCGAAGACCGGAGCAGACCGCAACGAAACCGCGCGAGGACCGCTGTCTTCTCGTTGCTCGCCATTGCCGTCGTCGCCACGGCCGGCTTCGCGGCCATGCGCTACGACCTGCTCCACAATTTATTGCCGCAGCCGGCGGTCGCGGAGACCAACCAGCCCAATCCGGCCCTGGCCGAGACGCCATTTCTGCAACACGCCAAAGAGGCAGGCTTGCAGTCTTGTTCCAACATTTTCCCAGCCCTTGGGCAGATGCTGACAACCGGCACGACGTACAGCGTCCAGTCGATCTGGAACAACGAGGCCCCCGACAAACACCTCGTGGAAGCCCTGGTCGGCATGAACTACGCCACACAGGGCTACAGCGGCCCGGCGGCAGGCCTGGTGTTCGCGGCACCCACCGCATCCGTTTGCGAAGGTACGATGGTCAGGGTGGCGCCATTCGCGGCCAATTGCGCCGATGTTCCGGCCCTGCTTCCGAAAGACAGCAAGCTCGCCAACAATCTTGGACAAATCAGCGTCTATGAACTGGCCAATGGAGGGGGCAACGCGATGCTGCTGCCAACCGGCAACAGCTGCGTCGTCATTTCCGTGGCCTCGGCAGCAGGTAAACAAGGAGGCGTACAATGAGGGTGAATTCCGCCATTGCGGCGATCGGCATGCTGTTGCTTTGCGCCGGACGGCTGGGCGCGGCGGACCTCGCCCCGGCGGCGGACGTGCCCGAGCCGCCGGCCCAGGAGGAGAGAGGCATCTGGGCGGCGATCGCCTATTCGAGCCCCGACGAGAAGCACGGCTTCTTTTGGGGCGCCGACAAGCGGCAGGAGGCGATGGACATCGCGCTGAAGCATTGCCAGAACGCCGGCGGCGGCAGCTGCGCCGTGGTCAGCGTATTCCGCAATCATCGCCATTGGGACGATGACGACAATACCGGCTTTCCCTACAAGCATTGCGGCGCCTTCGCCGTAGGCGAGAAGCCGGAAGGGCGGCTGACCAGTTGGGGCGCCGAGACGGCGCAAACACGCCGGGATGCCGAAGACCTGACACTGCAGGCGTGCGAGCGGAACGGACAAAAATGCAAGATCCGCGAGTGGGTGTGCACATGACGCATCAGAGCGAAGCAGCGGAACGCCAATCGAGGCGCATGTTTGCACTCAGCGCAGCGCCGTGCTCAAGCGAGGTCAGCCCTTTGCCGTGATGCGCATCGACGGTATGCGACACCGGCTCGAAGCAGAAGAAATCGGCATCCTGCGACGGCGAATAGAGGATGAAGACGTCGAGCAATGGCGAGGCGGTGAGCGAGATGGCGATCCTGTCCTCGGGCCGGGTGATCCTGGCGCGGTGGTCCCAGCCGTCGAAGGCGTTGTTGACCCAGCTTCGCGGCAACAGGGAGGCGTTCGAGAAATTCCACGCGGGGTAATCGGCCACCGGCGCCACGCCGACCGGCAGATGATGCTTGTCCTCCAGCCAGACCCGCGCCGCCTTCGCCTCGAGCGTCGTTCCGGCGCTGCGCGGGAACCACGGATGAAAGCCGAGCCCGTAAGGCAGGCGAATGCCGGTGCGATTCTCCACCGTGAGCGTGGCATCCAAGGCCCCGTCATGCAGCGCATAGGCGACCCGCGCCGTATATCGGTAGGGGCCGATTTCACCGGCGTCGAGGACCAGTTCTGCCTCGGTGGCGCTGTGGCTGGCAATCCGCCACTCCCTCTGGAAGCCGTCGCCATGGATTGGAAAGGCCTCCCCCGGCACGTTCGGCTCGATCGCATGGAAGCGGCCGTCGAAGGCGAAACCGCCGCCTGAGATGCGGTTCGACCAGGGAACCAGAAGCTGGCAGCCGGAGGCGCCGGTGCCATCGTCGGGGCGGAGCAGCGGCACCGTTGCGCCGCCGACCAGTGCATCGAAGCGGGCGATCGCCGCGCCCTTTTGCGGCGCCAGGACCAGACGGGCGCGGTCGTCGCGCAGTTCCAGGAGGCCGGCCATCCCTACCAACCGCCGTCAATAGCGATATTTTGGCCGCTGATCATGTCCGAGGCGGGCGATGCGAGGAACAGTACGAGATCGGCAACGTGATGCGGCTCGATGCGCATCTTGAGACCCTGGTTCTCCAGGATCCACTCGTTGTATTGCGCCAGCCGGTCGCCGAACACCCGCGCCTCGGCCTCCGAAACAACCGCGCCCGGGGACACGGCGTTGACCCGGACGCCGTGCGGCCCAAGCTCCCGCGCCAGCGATTTGGTCAGACCCAGCATCGCGCCCTTGGACGCGACATAGGGCACGTAGCCGTCCCAGCGGCCGTTGAGCGTGATGGAGCAGAAATTGACGATCTTGCCATAGGCCTTCGCCTTCATCGCCGGCGCGCAGGCCCGCGCCAAGGCGAAGGCGGCCGAAGAGTTGACACGGATCTGATCCTCATACTCGGTCAGCGAGAATTCTTCGAACGGCCGGTTGATGATCAGGGCAGCGTTGTTGATCAAGACGTCGATGCCCCCTTCCCTCGCCGCCAGCGCCGCCACCGTAGCCTCCGCCTCCGCAAGCCGGTTGAGGTCGCAGCCGACAAAGGCGACGTTGCCGCCTGTCTGCGCGGCCATTTCCGAGGCAATCCCTGGCCCGTCTTCGCTATTGGGGCGATCGAGCACCAGCACGCGCGCGCCGGCCCGCGCCAGCGTCACCGCCTGGGCACGGCCGAGCGAGCCAAGGCCGCCGGTCAGAAGCACGACGCGATCGGCAAGGGCTTTCATTGCCGCCACCTCTTACAGAACGCCGTGGACTTCATCGATCGACGTCTCCGCGACCCGCTTGTCCAGCACGATTTCGCCGCGCGCCATCGCCACGACGCGGTCGCAGCATTCGAAGACATGATGCATGTTGTGGCTGATGAAGACGCCGGTGATGCCTTGCTCTTTCAGGCCACGCACGAAGCCGATCACCTTCCTCGTCTCCTTGACGGAGAGATGGTTGGTCGGCTCGTCGAGGATCATCACCTTCGACTTGAAATGCATTGCCCGGGCGATGGCGACGCCCTGCCGCTGGCCGCCGGAAAGCTCGCCGACAAGGGCATCCGGCGAGCGCAGGTGCAGATCGACATTGGCAATCGCGCGGATGCTTTCGCTGGCCATCTTCTTCTGATCGAGCAAGCCGACGCCGAAGACCGAAAACCGGGTCGGCTCGCGGCCGATGAACAGGTTCCTGGCGATCGACATGGTCGGTACCATGGAATTGTACTGGTAGATCGTCTCGATGCCGAGATCCATCGCATCGCGCGGCTTGGCGATGCGGACAGTCCTACCCTCGACCTTGATCTCGCCCTGGTCCGCCGTGTGGACACCGGAGAGGATGTTGATGAGGGTCGATTTGCCGGCGCCATTGTCGCCGACCAGGCCAAGCGCCTCGCCCCGGGTGAAGTCGAGCGTCACCCCTTTCAGCGCATGGACGCCGGAATACCATTTGTGAAGGTTGTGCACGGAGATGATCGCGTCGGCCATCGCTCAATCCTCCATCTTGATGGCCTTGGCGCGCTTGCGCATCCAAGCATTGGCGACGACGGCGAATATGGTCAGGAAGCCGATGGCAAACTTGAACCAATTGGCGTCGACATGGCTGAGCACGAGGCCGTTGTCGATGACGCGGATAAGCGTCGTGCCGATGATGCCGCCCATCACGGTGCCGATACCGCCGGCGAGCGAAGCGCCGCCAATGACGGCGGACGCCACCGCCTGCAGTTCCATGCCCTCGCCGATCGAAGGCAAGGGCGAGCCCAGCCGCAGCACTTGCAGCATGCCGGCGAAGCCGGAGAGCATCGAACAGAGCATGAAACAGATGATCTTGACCCTGGTGGTCGGGATCCCCATCGCGGCGGCGGCCGGCGGGAAGCCGCCGGTGGCCTTGATCCAGTTGCCGAAATTGGTGCGCGAAAGCATCAGCGAGGTCAGCACCGCAATGCCGGCAAACCAGAGGAAGGACATGCGGAACATGTTGCCGGGGCCCACGAAGGATGTGAACAGCCAGTTCGGCAGGTCGGCAGGCAGCAGCGGCGGGAAGCCGCCCGAAACGACGACGGTGAGCGAGCGCGCCATGAACAGCATGCCGAGCGTGGTGATGAAGCTCGGTATGGCGAAGCGGATGGTGATGTAGCCGTTGATGAAGCCGATGGCGGCTGCGACAAGCAGTCCCGCGAGCAGCGCCAGCGGGAACGGGGCGTCGTGCACCATCAGCACCGCCATCGTCATCGGCATCAGCGCGAACACCGAGCCGACGGAGAGGTCGAACTCGCCACTGATCATCAGGATGGTGACGCCGATGGCAACAAGGCCGGCCTCCGGCAGGATGCCGAGAATGCCGCGAAGATTGTCCTGGTTGAGGAACACGCCATGCGAGCGGATCTGGAACACGATGATCAGCAGCAAGAGCAGGATCAGACCGGCCAGCTCCGGCTTTTCGAGATAGGTCTTGAACAGACGCTTCACGTCAGGCTCCAGGAATTCGAACTTCTGTTGAGGCATCGGCGGCGCGCGGGCGCCGCCGATGCAAAACCGCTCATCGGCGCTGCGCTGTCAGCGCATTCCCTGGGCGGAAAGCGCCATGATCGCATCGGCTTCGTTCGGCCGCACGATGCCCTGGCCGGTGTCGATGTCGGAAGGCGCCAGGCCGATCTTCTTGTTGAGATAGGCCTCCATCACCGGCATGAAGCCCTGCATGTAGGGCTGCTGGTCGACCAGCGCCTGCACGTAGCCCTTCTGCATCTGCTGCAGCACTTCGGGCACCAGGTCGAAACCGCCGAGCAGGACCTTGCCCGGCGCTACGCCGCGGTCCTGCAGCACGCGGGCGACGCCGGCGCACCAGAATCCGGTGTCGAAATAGGCGGTGGTGTCGGCATGGGCGTTGAGATAGGCGCCGACGCGGTCGGAGGTGACGGCAAGGTCGGTGCCGCTGTCGATGCGCTCCCACGACACATCGCGGTCGGCATGCGCGGCCTTGTATTCCTCAAGGAACTGCATCACGCCGGCGCCACGGCTCTCGGACCAGTTCTGGCCGGGCGCCGAGATGCCAACCAGCACCTTGATCGGGCCATCCTTCGGGAAGCTTTCGGATATAGCCTTGGCGAGCGAATAGCCCGCCGGCTTGAAGCCCTGCCCGACGAAGGCCTGGCGCGCATTGCCCTTGGCGCCTTCGGTGTCGTCGACATTGACGGCGATCACGAGCACGCCGGCATCGCGCGCCTCCTTGATGACGTCATCGAAAGCATGGTCGTCGACGATCGAGGTCAGCAGCGCGTCGGGCTTGGCGGCAAGGGCCGCGCGCATGTTGGCGACCTGCTGTTCGATCGAACCCTCGGTCTGGGTGAAGACCATGTTGCAGCTGGCCTCGACCTTGGCGCAGCCGTCGTCAAAACCCTTCTTCACCGCCTGCCAGAAGGTGTTCGATGCCGACGAATGGTGGGTGAAGACGATGTTCAACCCGTTGGCACGCGCGGCGGTCTGGGCGCCGAAGATAGCGACGCCAAGCAGAAGTGTTGCAGTCAGTTTTCTCATTTCGATTCCTCCCTTTGGATTTCCTAGATGTCGGTCTTGTCGGAGACGCGGCGCTGGACGGTGTAGGCCTTGCCGAGGTCGGGGTTGAGCGCCAGCCCCAGGCCCGGTCCAGGCGGCACGGTGATCATGCCGTTCTTCACTTCCGGCAGCGCCGTCACCAGGTCCCGGTACCAGGTGCGGTAGAAGGCGCGCACGCTCTCCTGCACCAGCGCATTGGGCGCATTGAGCGACAGATGCGTCGAGGCGGCGAGCACGACCGGACCGGTGCAGTCATGTGGCGCGACCGGCAGTCGCCAGGCCTCCGCCATCGCGGCGATCTTGCGCGCCTCCGACAGGCCGCCGCACCAGGAGATGTCGAGCATGACGATGCCGGCAGCCCCGGTTTCGAGCAGGTCGCGGAAGGCCCAGCGGCTGCCCAGTGTCTCGGAGGCCGAGATCGGCGCCGGGCTCACCGCCTCGTAGCGTTTCAGGTCGCCGAGGCTGTCCATGCGGATCGGGTCCTCGTGCCAATAAGTGGCATAAGGTTTCAGCGCGCCGGCGATCTTCATGGCCGGCAAAAGCTGCCACATCGAATGGAACTCGACCATGATGTCGATCTTGTCGCCGACGGCGCGGCGGATCTTCTCGAACGGCTGCAGCGCCGATTTCAGGTCGGTCGCCGAGATGTCATTGCCACGCGTCTTTTCGGCGGCGTGATCGAACGGCCAGATCTTCATGGCAGTGATGCCGTCCTCGAGCAGTTCCTCGGCCAACTCGCCGGCGCGGTTGAGGAAGCCGTTGAGATCGTCGTAGTCGCGCCCGGCGCCGATGCCGTAATTGGCCGTCGTCTGGCCCTTGGCGTCCTTGATGTATTCGGTGCCGGCGCAGGTGTTGTAGGTGCGGATGGAGCGACGGCTGAAGCCACCCAGAAGCTGAGCGATCGGCTGGCCTGTGACCTTGCCGAAAATGTCCCACAGCGCGATGTCGAAGGCCGAATTTCCGCGCACCTCCGCGCCGCTGGAGCGGAAGCCGAGATAGCCGACAAGGTCGGCGGATAAAAGGTCGATCTCGAGCGGATCGCGGCCGATCACGCGTGGCGCGACATATTCGTGCAGATACGCTTCGACGGTGCGCGACAGGAAGAAGGTCTCGCCGAGCCCGGTGATGCCCTCGTCGGTATGGACCTCGACCCAGAGAAGGTTGGGCCGCTCCTCGATGCGAATGGTCTCGATCGCGGTGATCTTCATGTCAGGCGATTCCCGCGTCGAGGAGCGCCTTGACGCTCTTGTCGAAATGTTGCGCCATGTGCTCGACGGCGAGCCGCGGATCGCCCTTGAGGATCGCCTCGGCTATGTCCTCGTGCCCCTTGATCATCTTGAGCTGGTCTTCGCTGGAGGAGCGTGTCCGCCAGCCGATCACCCAGGTGCGGCGCGTGACCCCGCTGAAGGCGGTGACGATCAGCGAGAAGACCGGGTTGTGCGAGGCCGCCGCGATCGCCTCGTGAAAGGCGATGTCGTGCTCCATGACGATCTCAGGGTGCTGGAAATTCTCACGCATCAGCCTGGCGGATTGCGCGATTGCCGCGGCTTCCGCCTCGGTGCGGCGGAGCGCCGCCAGCGCCACGGTGCGCATCTCGATCGTGCGCCTGACATCATAGACCTGATGCACGCTGATCTGCTGCGTGGTGATGCCGTGCTCGATCACCATCGACATGGCGCCGGTGTCGAGCTTGGCGACGGTGGCGCGGCGCCCGGCGCTCATGTCGATCAGGCGCATTGCAGAAAGCGACCGGAACGCTTCGCGCACGACGGTTCGCGAGACATTGAGCTGGCGCGTCATGGCCGCTTCGCTGGGCAGCGGATCGCCGGCCGCAAGGCCCTCCGAGCGGATGTGCTGGGTGATTGCCTGGATCGCCGTGCTCACAAGGCCGGGATTCGGCTCAGCCGCTGCCTCCGTCGGATCCTGCATGTCTCTCCCTTAAACCTGTATGACAGGTTGTTATTCAGTTGCTGATAATTCATCCGAAAGATATATGTCAAGCGTGTTCTGGATGCGCTGGTCTGGAGGAACCGCATGGACGATATGAACGCTGGCCTGCTCTTCGATGCGCGTGATGTCGTCGGCGAGAGCCTGATCTGGGACGACCGCTGCGACCGGCTGGTCTGGATCGACATTATCGGCCGCAGGATCCACAGACTGGATCCGCTGACCTCAGTTCACGAGTCCTGGGAGACACCCGATCTGGTCACCTCGATCGGGCTGCGCACCGATGGCGGCGCCATTGTCGGCCTCAGGAACGAGATTGCCTTGTGGGACTTCGGCGGGAAGTTCCGAACGATTGCGACGATCGAGCCGGACAGACCCGACATCCGGCTGAATGAAGGCGTCATCGCGCCCGATGGGTCATTCTGGGTCGGCACGATGGCCAACAACATCGGACCGGATGATACGCCCGTCGCCATCGCGCAGGAGGCCGGGCAGCTGTTTCGGGTTGCTCCCGACGGCCGCGTGACGCGCCTGTCCGACGACCGCTTTGGCATCACCAACACCATGGCATGGACACCGGACGGTCGCTTCATCACCGCCGACACAATGAAGAACGAACTCTACAGCTATGCTTGGGACAGGACCGCATGGCGGCTTGAACACCGGCGCCGGTTTTTCGGGGCCTTCGAGCGGGGCCTGCCCGACGGCTCCTGCATGGACGCCGAAGGCTACATCTGGAACTGCCGGGTCGTCGGCGGCAGCTGCCTTGCTCGCATCGCGCAGGACGGCCTACTGGATCGGATCGTCGAACTACCCTGCTCCTGGCCGACAAGCTGCGCCTTTGGCGGCGCCAAACTCGATACGCTGTTCGTCACCTCAGCGCGCTTCACGATGACGGCGGAGCACCTTGACGCGCATCCGAACGAGGGCGGCGTTTTTGCGCTCCGGCCGGGAGAACGAGGCCGACCGAGCAACCGTTTCGGTTAGGTGCCCGCCATGCGGCATTCTTGCGGGCTGATGCCTTTTACCGCCCCCTGGACAGGCTGCCCAGAATCCCGCGCACGATCGCGCGGCCGACCGACGAGCCGACCGAGCGCACCACCGCTTTGATCGCGGCTTCGGCAACCGTCTGGCGGTTGGACGGCCTTGGCGCAGGGGGCCGGCGACCGCCTGATTGCTGCGGCGGCGGATCGTCATTGCCGAAGCCCGGAATGGTCCAGCGCGAGCGCCCGCTGTCGGCCTGCTGCGCCTGCTCGTCCTGCGCATCCCTGGCTTTCTTCTGCAGCATCTCGAAGGCCGATTCGCGGTCGATGGTCTGGTCGTACTGGCCGGCGACCGGGCTCTGGTCGATCAGCTTGCGGCGCTCGTCCGCCGTGATCGGGCCAAGCCTGGACGACGGCGGCCGGATCAATGTCCGCTGCACCATGGACGGCACGCCCTTGACCTCCAGCGTCGAGACCAGCGCCTCGCCGGTGCCGAGCTGGGTGATGGCGGTGGCGCAGTCGAAATTGGGATTGGGCCGGAAGGTGTCGGCGGCGGTCTTGACCGCCTGCTGCTCACGCGGCGTATAGGCGCGCAGCGCGTGCTGCACACGGTTGCCGAGCTGGGCGAGAACCTTTTCAGGGATATCCAAGGGGTTCTGCGTAACGAAATAGACGCCGACGCCCTTGGAGCGGATCAAGCGAACCACCTGCTCGACGCGGTCGATCAGCACCTTCGGCGCCTCGTCGAAAAGCAGATGCGCCTCGTCGAAGAAGAACACCAGCTTCGGCCTGTCGGGATCGCCGACCTCGGGCAATTCCTCGAACAGCTCCGACATCAGCCAGAGCAGGAAGGTGGCGTAGAGCCTGGGGTTCATCATCAGCCTGTCGGCAGCGAGCACGCTGATGGCGCCGCGGCCGTCGCGGGTGGTGCGCATGATGTCGGCGATGCGCAAAGCCGGTTCGCCGAAGAAATGCGCCGCACCCTGCTGTTCCAGCACGAGAAGCGTGCGCTGGATTGCGCCGACCGACGGCTTGGTGACATTGCCGTAGCGCGAACTGATCTCGTCGGCGCGCGCTGCGATGTTGGCCAGCAGCGCCTGCAGATCCTTCATGTCGAGCAGCAGCAGGCCATCCTCATCGGCGATGCGGAAGGCGATGTTCATGATGCCTTCCTGCGCTTCGGAGAGGTTCATCAGCCGCGACAGAAGCAGCGGCCCCATTTCCGAGACGGTGGCGCGGATCGGGTGACCCTGCTCGCCGAACAGATCCCAGAAGATGACCGGGAATTCCTGGAAGTCGTAAGGGTCGAGCTTGACCTGCTCGGCCCGCTTGACCAGGAAATCCTGCGCCTTGCCCATCATGGCGATGCCGGACAGGTCGCCCTTGATATCGGCGCAGAACACAGGCACACCGGCATTGGAAAACCCCTCGGCCAGGATCTGCAGGCTAACCGTCTTGCCGGTGCCGGTGGCGCCGGTGATCAGGCCATGGCGGTTGCCATATTGCAGCAAGAGCTGTTCGGCGCGCTGATAGCTGTCGTCGGGCTTGCGGCTGGCGCCGAGGAAAATGCTGGTGTCGTCAGCCATATGGCCATGTCTCCGCAAACCGATGTGTTAAAAGCCTGTGGCCTTGCCGCAGGGTATAGTCAGGCCATTGCGCAGCGACAATGCTATTCTCCAATTGGGCTATCCATCCAGTTGGCTATTCATCCAGATTGGGCCAATCGTCTAAATTGAACCGATCCTCCAAATCGGTTTTTGGAACTTGCGGATTTTGCCGCTGTTTGGCAATCGTTCATGGTTCGTCCACGCAGGCTGCCCTATATCCAAGACATCGAATCCAGCCGTCGCAGGCGCATTGCATTGCGATATCGGGCAGGGAACCGTAGACTGGACCGCTGAGGTTGGTGCGGCCGCATAAAAACGAGGAGCATGGATGGGCGCCGGAGCCTTGACCAGGAGCATCGAACCCGCTGACGTCGAGCGCCAGCGTTGGCTGGCCTTGGCCGAAAAGGCGCTCGCCGGCGCCTCCTTCGAGGAAAAACTGGTCTCGCATACCGACGATCAGATTCGCATCGAACCGCTCTACGATCGCGCCGGCGGCGCCGAGCCGCTTGTGCGCGCCAACCCCAAATTGCCCTGGATTGTCAGCCAGCGCATTGACGATCCCGATATCGGCCGCGCCAAGACGCAGGCCCTGGACGATGTGGCACAAGGCGCGACGGGATTGTCGCTTGTCTTCGAGGGTGCTCCGAATGCGTTCGGCTATGGCCTGCCGAGGACGGCGCAGGCGCTGGAGACGGTGCTGGACGGCGTACCGCTAAACCGCACGCAGATCCGCATCGACGCCCATCCCTGGAGCCGTGCCGTTGCCGACTGGCTGGTGGCGTTCCTGAGCAAGCGCCGCTCCGACCCGGCAAAGCTGAACCTCTCCTTCGGCATCGACCCGGCGGCAATCTTTGCCGGAACCGGCCGGCTGCGCATGTCGATCGAGGCGTTGCAGGCATCGATGCCGCAATCGCTGGCGCATTTCTTCTCGCTGGGCGTGCCGGGTGTGCTGCTGGAGGCAGACGGGCGGGTGTTCCACAATGCCGGCGCCACGGAGGCGCAGGAACTCGGCACCATGCTCGCTTCCGCCGTGTCCTACCTCAGGATGTTCGAGGATGCGCGCCAGCCGCTTGTCTATGCCGCTCCCCATATCGGCTTTGCGCTGAGCGTCGACCAGGACCAGTTCCTGTCCATGGCCAAGGTCCGGGCGTTGCGCAGGCTGTGGGCACGTATCCAGGAAACCTGTTCCATCCCGGCATCGACAGCCAACATCCATGCCGAGACGTCGTTCCGCATGATGACGGCGGCGGATGCCGAAACCAACATCCTGCGCACCACCATTGCCAGCTTTGCAGCGGCAGCAGGCGGCGCGGACTCGATCTCCACCCTGCCACACACCATCGCCCACGGGCTGCCGGCCGGCTTTGCCCGCCGCATCGCCCGCAATGCACAGTTGATCATGGCCAATGAAAGCCATATCGACCATGTCGCCGACCCAGCCTTGGGGTCGGGCGCGGTCGAGGCGCTGACCCTGGGCCTGTGCGAAGCGGCGTGGGAAGAGTTCCAGCGGATCGAAGCGGAAGGCGGCGTTCTGGCAAGCCTGCAGCAAGGGCATATCCAGTCGCGCGTGAAGGCAGCGTCCGCGCGTCGCGCCGAAGCTTATCGGAGTGGTGAACGGGCAATCATCGGCACCACGCTTTACCCGCTGAAAAACGATGCCCCGGTCGAGACGCTGGCGGCTGAGCGGCGGCCGCCTTTCACAGAGGGCGTGGCGGTGTGCGAGGCGCTGTTTCCCGTCCGCATCGACCAGGCAATCGGAGCCGCACAGTGATCCCGGATTTCAGCCATGTTGGCTGGTCGGCGCCACGGCGCGCGCCGGTCGAGGTCAAGGGCCAGCGGCTGACGCCGGAAGGCATTGCCGTCAAGCATCTCTACAGCCAGGGCGATCTCAAGGGGCTTCCGCATCTCGACACCTATCCGGGAATGCCGCCCTTCGTGCGCGGTCCCTACCCGACCATGTATGTCCAGCAGCCGTGGACGATCCGGCAATATGCCGGCTTCTCGACGGCCGAGGAATCCAACGCCTTCTACCGGCGCAATCTCGCCGCCGGCCAAAAGGGCCTTTCGGTCGCTTTCGATCTGCCCACCCATCGCGGCTATGACAGCGACCATCCGCGCGTATCAGGCGATGTCGGCATGGCGGGCGTGGCCATCGATTCCATCCTCGACATGCGCCAGCTGTTCGACGGCATCCCGCTCGACGAAATGACGGTGTCGATGACCATGAACGGCGCGGTGCTGCCGATCATGGCGCTCTATATCGTTGCGGCCGAAGAACAAGGAGTTGCGCAGAAGGATCTCGCCGGCACCATTCAGAACGACATTCTGAAGGAGTTCATGGTCCGCAACACCTACATCTATCCGCCGAAGCCCTCGATGCGGATCGTGTCTGACATCTTCTCCTATACCTCCCAGCACATGCCGAAGTTCAATTCGATCTCGATCTCCGGCTATCACATGCAGGAGGCCGGCGCGACCGCGGACCTGGAGCTCGCCTACACCATCGCCGACGGCATCGAATATGCCCGCGCCGGCGTCGCCGCCGGGCTCGATATCGACCGTTTCGCCCCGCGGCTTTCCTTCTTCTGGGCGGTCGGCATGAACTTCTTCATGGAGATCGCCAAGCTCCGCGCGGCGCGCCTGTTGTGGGCGACCCTGATGCAGAAGAATTTTGCACCGAAGGATGAACGCTCGCTGTCGCTGCGCACCCATTGCCAGACCTCCGGCTGGTCGCTGACGGCGCAGGACCCCTACAACAACATCACCCGCACCATGATCGAGGCGATGGCGGCGACGCAGGGACATACCCAGTCGCTGCACACCAACTCGTTCGACGAGGCGATGGCGCTGCCGACCGACCACTCGGCGCGCATCGCCCGCAACACGCAGTTGATCCTGCAGAAGGAATCCGGCACCACCCGCATCATCGATCCGTGGGGCGGCTCGGCCTATATCGAACGGCTGACGCACGATCTGGCGGCGCGTGCGCTCGCCCATATCGAAGAGGTCGAGGCGCTTGGCGGCATGGCGGCGGCAACCGAACAGGGCATTCCAAAACTGCGCATCGAGGAAGCGGCGGCGCGCACGCAGGCGCGTATCGATTCCGGCGAGCAGATACTGGTTGGCGTCAATGCGCATCGCCCGGAGAACGATAGCGAGGTCGACGTGCTGAAGATCGACAATGCCGAGGTCAAGGCCCGGCAATTGTCGAAGCTGCAGAACCTGAAAGGCACGCGCAATGTCGGCGCGGTCGAGAGCGCGCTCGATGCGCTGACCCGCGCTGCGCAGGGTAACGAAAACCTGCTGGAATTTGCCATCCTCGCCGCGCGCGCCAATGCCACGGTCGGCGAGATCTCGCTGGCGCTCGAAAAGGTCTTTGGCCGTCACGTCGCCTCGGTGCAAACGATCTCCGGCGTTTATCGCAATGCGCTTGGCGACAATCTGACGGTCGACCGATTGCTGGAGAAGCTCGAAGCTTTTGAGAAGAAGTCCGGCGGCAAGCCGCGCATCCTGGTCGCAAAGATGGGACAGGACGGCCACGACCGTGGCCAGAAGGTGATCGCCACCGCCTTCGCCGATCTCGGCTTCGACGTGACGGTCGGCGCGATGTTCCAGACACCCGACGAGATCGCCAGGCTGGCGGTGGCGCAGGACGTCCATGTCATCGGCGCCTCGTCGCTGGCGGCGGGGCACCTGACGCTGATCCCCGAACTACGCGACGCGCTGAAGAAGCTCGGCCGCAGCGACATGCTGATCGTCGCCGGCGGCGTCATCCCGCCGCAGGATTACGGCGCAGTGCTGGAAGCGGGTGCCGCGGAAATCTTTCCGCCAGGGACGGTTATCCCGGAGGCTGCGGATCGGTTGCTGGACCGGCTGCTGGCGGGCTGATTGAAACAGTTGCACTGCTTATCAAAGTTGCGTTACAATATCGGGCGCAACCTATGGTATAGCTATGAACACCATCATTCACGGACTTGAGGACGGATCGGGCGTTGTAATCCTGCCGCGGGAAACGCTCGACAGCTTGAGCCTGCAAGTGGGCGATGAACTCCAGATCATCGAAACCACGACGGCATCATCCTAAGGCCGGTGCCGTGTGACGACGTCGAACGGCAAATACGTGCTGCTCGCGATGTCATGGACAAGTATGAGCCCGCGTTGCGAAAGCTGGCTGTGCAAATAGGGTGAGCTGGCGTCAGGCGTCCGACAGCTTGACGATTTCCCATTCCTTGCCGTTGACGCTTGCGACGTCGCCGACCTTCTTGCCGAACAGCGCCACGGCCATTGGCGAGACGTGTGAGATGCTGCCCTTTGAGGGGTCGGCCTCGTCCTCGCCGACGATCTTCCAGTGCACTTTCTTGCCGTCATCGCTTTCCAGCGTGACACCCATGCCGAAGCGCACCTGGTCGCTGCCCGGTTCCGGCACGGAAAGCTCGGCGCTTTCGCGGCGCGCTGTCCAGTAGCGCAGGTCGCGCGAGACGACGGCAATGCGCTCGCGATCGGCTTTTCGCTCGGCTTTCGCCAAAATGTCGCGCAGATCGGCCAGATTGTCCTCGATCATCGCCAGGCCGCGCTCCGTCACCAGATTGCGGTGTTGGCTGATCGGCCGCTCGCCGATGCCGGCAATGGCGTTTTCGCTGTCTTCCTCGCGGGTGAAAGCCCTGCTCATCGGATAAACTTAGGCCCGCTTCGGCGACTGTACAAGCCACTTGGCGGACCCGGTCATTGGTCGGACTATCGCCGAGCGGAGACCTATGCGGCTGGCCCAATTCCTGCGAAGAACCATTTCATCGCAGGGATCTGTGCCGATGTTGAACAGACGAACGCTTCTCAAGGGGACTGTCGGCTTTGCGGTGCTCGGCGTTTCGTTGGACAACGCCTTGGCGAAGACGGCAGCGCTTGGCTCGATCAATGCCGCCGAGCTTGGCGTGGAGCCGGACGCACCGGACGACCAGAGCAGGGCCTTCGCCAGGATGCTAGCCGAGGCAAGCCAGCGCAATGCGCCGGTGTTCCTGCCGCCGGGCACCTATGTCGTGTCCAACCTGACCCTGCCCGCCCGCGTCAGGCTTTCGGGCGTGCCGGGCGCCTCGCGCATCCTCTATGGCGGCAGTGGCCATTTGCTGACGGCCGAACAGGCCGAGCATATAGAGTTCACCGCATTGGTCTTCGACGGCGCCAACGGCGGGTTGGCCGACGATGCGCAAGGCCTGCTCGACCTGCGCCGCGTCGCCCATCTCGTCATCGACAATTGCACGATCACCGGCAGCGGCAAGCATGGGCTGGCGCTGGAGCATGCGTCGGGCCGCGTCGAGCGCTCCGAGATTTCGGGGGCTGCGGACGCCGGCATCTACTCCGTCGAGGCCGCTGGCCTGGCGATATCCGATAATGCCGTATCCGACTGCGGCAATGGCGGCATTCTTGTCCATCGCTGGCAGCAGGCCGAGGACGGCACGATCGTCAGCGGCAACCGCGTGCAGCGGATCGGCGCCCGCAGCGGCGGCACCGGGCAGAACGGCAATGGCATCAACGCATTCCGTGCCGGCAATGTCTCGGTCACCGGCAACATCGTCTCGGACTGCGCCTTCTCGGCAATCCGCGCCAACAGTTCCAGCAATCTGCAGATGACCGGCAACACCTGCTCGCGGTCGGGCGAAACGGCGCTCTATTCCGAATTCTCCTTCGAAGGCACCATCATCGGCAACAACATCGTCGATGGTGCCGCTAACGGCATCTCGATCGTCAATTTCAACGAGGGCGGCCGTATGGGTGTCTGCTCGAACAACATCGTGCGCAACCTCTCGACCGCCGGCCCTTACCCCGCCGACGCGCCGGGCTTCGGCGTCGGTATCAGCGTCGAGGCCGACACCACCGTCTCGGGCAATGTCATCGAGAACGCGCCGCTCTACGGCATGCAGATCGGCTGGGGCGCCTATATGCGCAATGTTGTGGCGACGGGAAACATCATCCGCAAGGCGGGAACCGGCATCGCCGTCACTGTGGTCGAAGGCGCTGGGAACGCCATCATCTCCGACAACGTCATCGACGGCGCCAGGAACGGCGCCATCATCGGCCAGCGCTGGGCCGAACCGGCGACCGGCGACCTCGCGCGGTCAAGCGTAAGCGGCAATGCGCATCTGACGGTCGAGCGAAACAGGGTCAGCTGAGCGTCGTCGTCGGCCGTAGCGAGCCGACCTTGGCGCCGATGCGGCTTTCGATCGGCGGATTGGCCCGCTCCAGAAGGTTCGCCTCCAGTGCGCCGTCGGCGCTGAGAAGTTTTGCCAGCACAGCGGCAATCATCACCTCGGCGGCGCGGCCGGCGCCGTCATCACATTTTAGCGCGATGCCGAGGCCAAGCTCCGGAACGGCGGCGCAATAGACACCCTCGGCGCCCGTCTTGACGAATATGCGGCCGGGCGCGGCCTGCATCAGCGCCACATCCACTTTGCCGGTGCCGGCGACCAGGAAAGGCTCGGCCATACAGGCAGACAGCAGGCGTTTGGCCGCCTTGGCGCGCTCAGGGCCAAGGCTCCTGCCCGTCGCCATGCGGGCAAAGCCCAGCGCAAAGCTTTTCAGCGGCACGGCATAGGTGGGGATCGAGCAGCCATCGGTTGCCCGGTGATCCGCATCGTGGGCAGCGCCGGTCACCGCCTGCATGGCGTCGCGCACCATCTCCTGCAAACCATGGCCTGCCTTGACGTAGCCTTGGTGGGCAATCCCTGAGTGCACGCAGGTGCAGAGAAATCCGGAATGCTTGCCCGAGCAATTGTTGTGCAGTGCGTTCGGCGAGACGCCTGTGCGGGCCAGTGCGATCGTCGCGTCGTGGCTCGACGGCCAATGCGCGCCGCATTCCAGCGCCGACTTGTCGAGGTCGGCCTTGGCCAGCATCGCCTGCGCCAGTTCGACATGCGCGGGTTCGCCTGAATGTGAAGCGCAGGCCAGCGCCAGTTCGCGGTCGCCGAAGCCATAGGCATCGGCGGCACCCGTTTCGACCAGCGGCAGCGCCTGGATCGCCTTGACCGCCGAGCGCGGAAACACCGGCCGCGCCGTATCGCCGATCTCCAGGACAGGCTTGCCGTCACCGTCAAAGATTGCGACAGCGCCGCGATGGGCGCTCTCGACGATCGCGCCGCGCAAGACTTCGACCAGAACCGGATTTGTCATCACCACCCCGAAAAATACGGGCCGCTTCTACCTGATCCGGTCGAGGATGGAAACGTAGTTGGCGACGGCAGCGCCACCCATGTTGAAGATGCCGCCAAGCTTTGCGTCCGGCACCTGGATGCCGCCTGCTTCGCCGGTCAACTGCATGGCGGTCAGCACATGCATCGACACACCGGTGGCGCCGATCGGATGGCCCTTGGCCTTCAGCCCGCCCGAAGGATTGACCGGCAGCCTGCCGTCCTTTGCCGTCGTGCCGTCTAGCGCCAGCCTGGCGCCCTCGCCCGGCTTGGCCAGGCCCATCGCCTCATATTCGATCAGTTCGGCAATGGTGAAGCAGTCATGCGTCTCGACGAAGGAGAGGTCGTCGAGCGTCACGCCGGCCTTCTTCAAAGCCTGGTTCCAGGCCTGCTCGCAGCCTTCGAAAGACAGGATGTCGCGCTTCGACATCGGCAGGAAATCCTGGACATGCTCGTTGGCGCGGAAGGCGACGGCGCGGCGCATCATCAACGCCGTCGAGGTGTCGGTCAGCACAAGGGCGGCAGCACCGTCGGAGACCAGCGAACAGTCCGTGCGCTTCAGCGGACCGGCCACGAACGGGTTTTTCTCGCTTTCCTGGCGGCAGAACTCGTAGCCGAAATCCTTGCGCATCTGCGCATACGGATTGTTGACGCCGTTCTTGTGGTTCTTGGCGGCGATCATCGCCAGCGCGTCGGACCGGTCGCCATAACGCTGGAAATAGGCCTGCGCGATCTTGCCGAAGACGCCAGCGAAACCGGCCGGCGTGTCGCCCTCCTCCGGCAGATAGGAAGCCTTGAGCAGGTTCTTGCCGATCTCGGGGCCGGGGGTCGTCGTCATCTGCTCGGCACCGACCACCAGCACGATGCGGGCGGCATTGGCGTCGATGGCGCGGATCCCTTGGCGGACCGCTGCCGAACCCGTGGCGCAGGCGTTCTCGACCCGCGTCGCCGGCTTGAAGCGCAGCCGGTCATCGGCCTGCAGCACCAGGCTGGCGGTAAAATCCTGAGGGGAGAAGCCTGCGTTGAAATGGCCGAGCACAATCTCGTCGACCTCGTCCGGACCGATGCCGGCATGGTCGAGCGCGTCGACCGCGACCTTGGTGATCAGGCCTTCCAGCGTCTCGCCTTCCAGCTTGCCGAAGCGCGAATGCGCCCATCCGACGATGCATGCGGTCATGGCAACCTCCGTTTGCCGCAAGCCTAACATGTCATAGCGCGGCATCAGCCTCTAATATTGTTCAACAGTGAACTGTTTTCCAGTCCAAAGGATGGGCCAGAGCGACATGATCGATTGATCCGAGCGCGAGTTTTTTATTGATTGATCCGTCAATAAAAAATAATCTCCGTTTTAATCTGGATCTCCCCAATGCCGAAAGTCGGAATGGAACCGTTGCGCCGCAAGGCGCTCATCGACGCGACGATCTCGGCGATCGGCGAGCGCGGCTCGCTTGATGTGACCATGTCGGAGATCGCCGGACGGGCGGGCGTGTCGTCGGCCCTTGCCCACCACTATTTCGGCGCCAAGGACGAGCTCCTTCTGGCGACGATGCGGCACATACTGGCCGAGCTGACCATCGACATGCGGCGCGCCCTGCAATCCGCCGGCTCGCCGCGCGAACGCGTTTCGGCGGTGGTCGCCGTCAACTTCTCCGACATCCAGTTCCGGCCGGAAACCATCGCGGCCTGGCTCGCCTTTTATGTCGAGGCACAAAAATCATCGGCCCTGCGCCGGCTGCTCAGGGTCTATGCGCGGCGGCTGCATTCCAACCTGATGAGCGGACTGATCGGCATACTGCCGCGCAACGAAGCCGACCGCGCGGCGGAAGCGGTCGCGGCGATGATCGACGGGCTGTACATCAGGCGCGCGCTGAAGGACGGCGTGCCGGATGCTCAAACCGCGATCGCGCTGGTCGAAGATTATCTCGAAATCAAACTCGGCGGGCGACAGACACAGTGACAGCCTCAGTGATATCAAGGCGACCCAACATCCTGATCGTCATGGTCGATCAGCTCAACGGCACGCTGTTTGCGGACGGGCCGGCGGACTTCCTGCATGTGCCGCATCTCAAGGCGCTGGCCGCACGCTCGGCGCGCTTCGGCAACAACTACACGGCCTCGCCGCTTTGCGCGCCGGGCCGCGCCGCTTTCATGAGCGGGCAATTGCCGTCGCGCACCCAGGTCTATGACAACGCCGCCGAGTTCGCTTCCTCGATCCCGACCTATGCGCATCATCTGCGCAGCGCCGGCTACTACACCTGCCTGTCGGGCAAGATGCATTTCGTCGGGCCGGACCAGTTGCACGGTTTCGAGGAGCGGCTGACCACCGACATCTATCCCGCCGATTTCGGCTGGACGCCGGATTACCGCAAGCCCAGCGAGCGCATCGACTGGTGGTATCACAATCTGGGCTCGGTCACCGGCGCCGGCGTTGCCGAGATCACCAACCAGATGGAGTATGACGACGAGGTCGCCTTCCACGCGGTGCAAAAACTCTACGATCTTGCCCGCACCTCCGACGATGCGGCGAGCCGGCCCTGGTGCCTGACGGTTTCCTTCACCCATCCGCACGACCCCTATGTCGCTCGGCGGCAATATTGGGATCTCTATGAAGACTGTCCGGCGCTTGAACCGGAGGTGGGATTCATCCCTTATGCAGATCAGGATCCGCATTCGCAGCGGCTCTACCGGGCCAGCGACTACGACAGTTTCAACATCACGCCGGAGCAGATCCGCCGCTCGCGGCGCGGCTACTACGCCAACATCTCCTATCTCGACGACAAGGTCGGCGACCTGATGTCGGTGCTGGAACGCACGCGCATGCTGGACGACACGGTCGTCCTGTTCTGCTCCGACCACGGCGACATGCTTGGCGAGCGCGGCCTGTGGTTCAAAATGAACTTCTTCGAAGGTTCGGCGCGGGTGCCGCTGATGATCGCCGGCAAAGGCATTCCTGCCGGGCTGGTCGAGGCGCCGGTCTCCAATCTCGACGTGACGCCGACACTGTGCGATCTCGCCGGCATCGACATCTCTGCCATCGCGCCGTGGACCGATGGCCAGTCGCTGCTGCCGTTGCTTGATGGCGGACAGCGCACCGCGCCGGTGCTGATGGAATATGCCGCCGAGGGCTCCAACGCGCCGTTGGTGGCGATCCGCGACGGCCGCTACAAATTCATCCATTGCGAGATCGACCCGCCGCTTCTGTTCGATCTCGAAGCCGATCCGCAAGAACGCACCAATCTTGCCACCGATCCGGCGCATGCCGATCTGGTGGCGGCCTTCACGGGAGCCGTGCGAGCGCGCTGGGACATGACGGCATTCGATGCCGCGGTGCGCGTCAGCCAGGCGCGGCGCTGGGTGGTTTATCCCGCGCTGCGCAACGGCACGCATTACCCCTGGGAATTCCAGCCACTGCAGAAGGCGTCGGAACGCTACATGCGCAACCACATGAACCTCGACAATCTCGAGGAACAGAAACGCTTTCCGCGAGGCGAATGATGACAATTGTCCCCTCCCTCGAGCACCTCAGACAGGCCTATGCCGTGACGTCGAAGGCGACGCAGATCACGCCTTTGCTGGAATCGACAGCCTTGGCCAAGGAGACGGGTGCGGCCCGCGTCTTTATCAAGCCGGAATCGCTGCAATGGGCGGGATCGTTCAAGGTGCGCGGGGCCTATTGGCGGTTGAAGCGGCTGTCGCCGGATGAGGCCAGAAAAGGCGTCGTCGCCTACTCCTCCGGCAATTTCGCGCAAGGGTTGGCGGCTGCCGGCCAGGCGCTCGGCATTCCCGTCACCATCGTCATGCCGATCGACGCGCCGGCCGCCAAGCGCGATGCGACCGCAGGCTATGGCGCGCGCGTCGTGCTGACAGATCATGGCGAGCGCGCCCGTGAAGAGGTCGCAGCCGCCAAGGCCCGCGAGATTGCCGAGACCGAAGGGCTGGCGTTGCTGCATCCATTCGACGATCCGGAGATCGTTGCCGGCCAGGCCGGCGCCGGGCTCGAAGCGCTCGAACAACTCGAGGCAAAGGACGCCAGTGCCGACCTTCTGTTCTGCTCGGTCGGCGGTGGTGGGCTGATCGGCGGCGTCTCGCTCGCCTTCCACTATCTGTCGCCGGCAACCGAGATCATCGGCGTCGAACCGGAAGGCTTCAACGGCATGGGTTCATCGCTAGCGCATGGCGCCATCGAGACCATGCCGATCGCGCCGAAGTCGATCTGCGACGGGCTGATGTCGCGGCGGCCGGGCGACGCGCCGTTTGCGGCGGTCAAGACCGCCGGCGTGCGCGGCATCACCGTCGATGATGCCTCCGTGCGGCGGGCAATGAAGATCGCCTTCGAACGGATGAAGCTGGTGCTCGAGCCATCGGGCGCCGCCTCTCTGGCGGCGCTGCTCGGCGGCAAGGTGGATGTGACGGGTAAAGCGGTCCTGGTTGTGGCTACCGGCGGCAATGTCTCGCTCGCCGATTTTATTTCGCATATGAACGATGGGCGCATGTGAACCATGCTTGAAGCAGACTTCGTCATCATCGGCTCCGGCTCGGCCGGCTCGGCCATGGCCTACCGGCTGTCGGAAGACGGCAAGCATTCGGTGATCGTCATCGAGTTCGGCGGCACCGATACCGGGCCGCTGATCCAGATGCCGTCGGCGCTGTCGATCCCGCTCAACATGAGCCTTTACGACTGGGGCTTTGCCAGCGAACCGGAGCCGCATCTCGGCGGCCGCGTGCTGGCGACGCCACGCGGCAAGGTGATCGGCGGCTCGTCCTCGATCAACGGCATGGTCTATGTCAGGGGCCACGCACGCGACTTCGACCACTGGGCCGAACAGGGGGCCGCCGGCTGGGGCTTCGCCGACGTGCTGCCCTATTTCAAGCGCATGGAGGACAGTGACGGCGGCGAGGACGGCTGGCGCGGCCACGGCGGCCCGCTGCACGTCCAGCGCGGCCTGCGAAAGAATCCGCTCTACGGCGCCTTTGTCGAAGCCGGCCGTCAGGCGGGTTTTGAATTGACCGACGACTATAACGGTTCGAAGCAGGAAGGCTTCGGACCGATGGAGCAAACCATTCGCGGCGGCCGCCGCTGGTCGGCGGCGTCAGCCTATCTGAAGCCGGCGCTCAAGCGGCAAAATGTCAGCGTGATCAGAGGCTTCGCCCGCCGGGTGATCATCGAGAATCAGCGTGCCGTCGGAGTCGAGATCGAAGCTCACAAACAGATTCAGGTCGTTAAGGCGCGACGTGAGGTGATCGTTGCCGCATCATCGATCAATTCGCCCAAGATCCTGATGCTGTCCGGTATCGGCCCGGCCGCGCATCTCAAGGAGAACGGCATCCAGGTCGTGGCCGACCGGCCCGGTGTCGGCCGCAATCTGCAGGATCATATGGAGCTCTACATCCAGCAGGAATCGACCCAGCCGATCACGCTGAATTCGGTTCTCAACCCATTCTCCAAGGCGCTGATCGGGGCGCAGTGGCTGTTCTTCAAGACCGGCCTCGGCGCCACCAACCATTTCGAGGCCGCAGCCTTCGTGCGCTCGCAGGCCGGCGTCGACTACCCCGACATCCAGTATCACTTCATCCCGGCTGCGGTGCGCTATGACGGCAAGGCGGCGGCGAAGGCCCATGGCTTCCAGGCGCATGTCGGGCCGATGCGGTCGAAGTCGCGCGGTTCGGTGACGCTGCGCTCGCCCGACCCGAAAGCGACGCCGGTCATCCGCTTCAACTACATGTCGCATCCAGACGACTGGACCGAGTTCCGCCACTGCATCCGGCTGACCCGCGAGATCTTCGGCCAGAAGGCTTTTGACGGCTTCCGCGGCAAGGAAATCTCGCCGGGTTCGCATGTCCAGTCGGACGAGGATCTCGACGCCTTCATCCGGGATCATGCCGAGAGCGCCTATCACCCGTGCGGCACCTGCAAGATGGGTCGGGCCGATGACATCACGAGCGTCGTCGATCCGGAGTGCCGCGTCATCGGCATCGACGGGTTGCGGGTCGCCGACTCCTCGATCTTTCCGCGCGTCACCAATGGCAATCTCAACGCGCCCTCGATCATGACCGGCGAAAAGGCCTCCGACCACATTCTCGGCCGCACGCCGCTGGCGCCATCCAACCAGGAACCCTGGATCAATCCGCGCTGGCAGGTGGCGGATCGATAGGGCATTGTCCGGCGGACTGCTCCGCAATAGCGAATACATCTGGAGAACAGCATGCGCGCCCAGCCAACGGCATCGCACTATGTCAACGGCCGCTACATCGAGGACGAAGGCGGCGCGCCGCTGCCGGTGATCTATCCGGCGACCGGTGAGGTCATCGCCACTTTGCATTCGGCGACTCCGAACGTGCTGGAGCTCGCCATCGAAGCCGCGCGGGCCGCACAACCGGCCTGGGCGCGGATGAAGCCGGTCGAGCGTGGCCGCATCCTGCGCCGCGCCGCCGACATTTTGCGCGCGCGCAACGCCGATCTGGCGCGGATCGAGACGCTCGACACGGGCAAAGCGATCCAGGAGACGCTGGTGGCGGATGCACTATCGGCCGCCGACTGCCTCGAACATTTCGGCGGCGCGGTTGCCGCCTTCAACGGCGAGGCGATCGATCTTGGTGGACCTTTTGCCTATACGCGCCGCGAGGCGCTCGGTGTGTGCGTCGGCATCGGCGCCTGGAACTATCCGATCCAGATCGCCGGCTGGAAATCCGCCCCGGCGCTCGCCATGGGCAACGCCATGGTATTCAAGCCTTCGGAGAACACGCCGCTGTCGGCGCTGGCGCTGGCCGAGATCTACTCAGAGGCGGGCCTGCCCGACGGGCTGTTCAACGTCGTGCAAGGCTATGGCGAAGTCGGCGCCGGCCTCGTCGGCCATGATGTCGTTGCCAAGGTTTCGGTGACCGGCTCGGTGCCGACCGGCCGCAAGGTGCTGTCGCTCGCCGGTTCGAAGATGAAGCATGCGACGATGGAACTCGGCGGCAAGTCGCCGCTGATCGTGTTCGACGATGCCGATCTCGAAAACGCCATCGGCGGCGCCATGCTCGGCAATTTCTATTCGAGCGGGCAGATCTGCTCCAACGGCACGCGTGTTTTCGTACAAAGCGGCATCCATGACCGCTTCGTCGACCGGCTGGTCGAGCGGACGAAAAAGATCCGCATCGGCGATCCGCTCGATCCTGAGACGCAGATGGGGCCGCTGGTCAACAAGGCGCAGCAGGAGAAGGTCGTTTCCTACATCGCGGCCGGCAGGCAGGATGGAGCAACGCTCGCCTGCGGTGGCAACGTGCCGTCGCTGCAAGGGTTCGATGGCGGCTTCTTTGTAGAACCAACCGTGTTCACCGGTGTCACCGATAAGATGCGCATTGCGCGCGAGGAGATTTTCGGGCCGGTGATGAGCGTGCTGAAGTTCGACGGCGAGGACGAGGTGATCGACCGCGCCAACGACACCGAATTCGGCCTCGCCGCCGGCGTCTTCACCCGCGACCTGCAGCGCGCTCATAGGGTGATCGCCGAACTGCAGGCCGGCACCTGCTGGATAAACGCCTACAATCTGACGCCGGTGGAAATTCCGTTTGGCGGGGTGAAGCAATCCGGCATCGGGCGCGAGAACTCGCTGGCGGCTTTAGCGCTCTATTCGCAGCTGAAGGCGGTGTATGTCGAGACCGGGGATGTAGCGAGCCCGTATTGAGGGGTTGGCGCGAGGCACCCCCCTCTGCCCTGCACGGCAGAGGGGGGTGCCTCGCACCGGCCTCTCAACAACCTCACCCCTTCTGCGCTGTCCCATCAAGATACTGCGTCAGCGCGCAGACCAGATGATAGAAGATGCTGGCCGGCACGTCCGATGCCAAGGAGCGGCCGCGTTCGTCGATGCGGTCGATCCACAGGCCGAGCGGCGCCGGGTCGATGTGCCAGCGGAATAGCCGGCCGACGCGCGCCTCGATTTCGGGCTTGAGGTCGGGACCACCCGAGCCATCCAGCGCAATCGCCGCCTTGATCGCTTCGGCCTGCGGCCAGCTCCGCGACACAAGGTCGAGCGGCAGGCCCTGTCTGGAGACCGCGCCGTAGGCAAGGCCGGTGGCGCGGTTGAGGCCGTTGGCGATGGCCGAGGCGTAGAGCTTGCGGGCAAAATTGCTCAACTCGCCCTGGCCGCTGCGGGCGACGAAATCGGTGAGCAGCGAGGCCCATTCGAAATGATGGCCGGGCTCGGTCCATGTGCCCTTCTCGCCGGCGGCCGGCTTCCACCCGGCGTCGAAATATTCGCCCAGCGTCCAGCTCTCGGCATCGAAGAAATGACTGCGGAAAAGGTCGATGATGCGCGCGGCGCGGCGCAGATAGGTGCGGTCGCCGGTCGCCTTATACCAGGCGAGGAAGGCCTCGAGCAGATGCATATGCGGGTTGGAGCGCCGCTCGCCCTCGCCGTCCGACGTCTCGAGGAAGCCGGTCATGCGGCTGTCCTCGAGATGCGCGTCGAGGAACACGAAGGTCTCCTGGCCCAGCCGCAGCGCATCCGGATTGCCGCACATATGCGCATGCGCCAGCGCCAGCAGCACGCAGGAATGGTCGTAGGCATCCTCGGTTGGGTCGGCGACGGAGCCGTCGACATTGAGCGTGCGCACCCAGCCGCCTCTCTCGGTGCGGCCCTTGCCGGCCATGAAGGCGATGCCGTGGCTAATCAACCGGTCCGCCGGACCGTCCCAGCCGCGTGCCCTGGCGACCGCAAAGGCATAGACCTGTCTGGCCGTCGTGCGCATACGCTTGGGCTTCAACAGCGGATTGCCATCGAAACCCAGCGCCTCGTGGAAGCCGCCATGACGCTCATCGACGCCTGAAGTTGACCACAGCGGCAAGGTCTCCTCGAACAGCCAGTGATGCACGCGCCGACGCCAGGCGCCGCTCTCGATGACGCGGTCGTGTGCCGGCGTAAACCTGGTTTCCAGCCGTCCCGATTTCTCCAGCTGCTCGACGATCTTCTTGACGTGCTGGCTGTGGCTGACCGGTGCGACGAAGGTGGCGTCCGCCGTCGAGACGATCGCGACGTCCTTCATGCCGATAGCCGACAAAAGCCGGCCGTCGCTTCTGATGTAGGAGTTCTCGCAATCGATGGCGACAACATCGCCGACGACGACATTGCCATTGGCATCAGCAGGGCCGACATCGAGCAGCGACTGCCAGGAGCCGAGGTCGTTCCAGCGAAAGCCGGCCGGTACCATGACGATGTCCTTGGCCCGCTCCATGATGGCGTAGTCGATCGAGTTCGACGGGATGGCGGCGTAGAGGTCGAGCGGCATATAGAGGCCGGACAGATCCGAAGTCGCTGCCTTGTAGGCCGCTTGGGTGGCCTGCCAGATGTCGGGCTGGAAGGCCGCAAATGCATCGCGCATGGCGCTGGCGCGAAACAGGAAAATGCCGGTGTTCCAGTAGAAGGTGCCCGCACTGAGATAGCTCTGCGCGGTGGCGAGGTCGGGCTTTTCGACGAAGCGCGACACGTCGAAGACGCCGCCGCTTTCGGCTGCGACTTCGATATACCCATAGCCGGTCTCGGGCTGCGTCGGCTTGATGCCGAACACCACCAGACGGCCGGAAAGGGCTGCCAGGCTGCCAGCCTCGACGCTCTGCCAGAACTGCTTGGGCGTGGCGATTTCATGGTCTGACGGCACCACCAGCACCAGGCTGTCGCCGAACTCCGACAATGTGCGCAACGCGGCCAGCGCCACGGCGGCAGCCGTGTTGCGCCCGGTCGGCTCGAACAGCGGGCCACCGCCGGCGAGGTCGAGGCCGGCAAGGTCGGCATGGACACGCTCGGCATGGCGCTCGGCGGCGATCAGGAAGATCGGCGTCTCACCTTCCGGCCGCGCCGTCAGCCGGCGCAAGGTCTTGGCCAGCATCGAGCCGTCGCCGGAGAGATCGTGGAACTGTTTCGGGTTGTCCTGGCGCGACAGCGGCCACAGGCGCGAGCCGACACCGCCGCTCATGACAAAACTGACGATGCGCTCGCTCATGAAAGGTCCAATCAGAACGTCTGGTTGTAAGCGCCGACTTCGGGGCTGCGGCGCAGCACGGCGTCGACGGCCTCGAACATCTGCCGGCGGCGGTCGGACGATACCGGGCTTTCGACAACCACGACAAGCTCCGGCTTGTTCGACGACGCCCGTACCAAGCCCCAGGTGCCATCTTCGGCCACGATGCGCACGCCGTTGACGGTGATCAGGTCAGCGATCTTCTGGCCGGCAAAAGCCTTGCCGGCGCGCTGCATCGCCTGGAAGTCCGCCACCACCCGATCGACCACGCCGTATTTCACGTCATCGGCGCAATGCGGCGACATGGTCGGCGTGCCGAAGGTCAGCGGCAGCGCGCGATAGAGATCGGCCATCGAACTTGTGGGGTTGCGGACGAGCATCTCACAAATGGCTATTGCCGTGATGAGACCGTCATCATAGCCGCGGCCGATCGGCGGATTGAAGAAGAAATGGCCCGACTTCTCGAGGCCGGCAACGGCGCCCAGTTCGGCGACCCGGCGCTTGATGTAGGAATGGCCGGTCTTCCAGTAATCTGTCTTCGCGCCGTTGGCGCGCAGGACGCTGTCGGTGTTGAACAGGCCGGTCGACTTGACATCGACGACGAAAGCCGAGCCGGGGTATTGGGTTGATATGTCCCGCGCGAGCATGACGCCGACCTTGTCGGCAAAAATCTCGTTGCCCTCATTGTCGACCACGCCGCAACGGTCGCCGTCGCCATCGAAGCCCAGCCCGACATCGGCGCCGGTCTCCAGCACCTTGTCGCGGATGGCGTGCAGCATCTGCATGTCTTCCGGGTTGGGGTTATAGCGCGGAAAACTGTGGTCGAGCTCGACATCGAGCGGGATCACCTCGCAACCGATGCGCTCCAGCGCCTGTGGCGCGAAGGCGCCGGCAGTACCGTTGCCGCAAGCGGCCACGACTTTCAGCTTTCGCGCGATGCGCTTGTCGCTCACCAGATCGTCGAGATAGGTCTCGCGAAAACCGGAGACGAATTCGTAGGAGCCGCCGCCGGCGAGATCGAAGTCGCTCGACAGCACGATCTGTTTCAGTGCGCTCATCTCCTCTGGTCCGAAGGTGAGCGGCCTCGCCGCACCCATCTTGACTCCGGTCCAGCCATTCTCGTTGTGCGACGCCGTGACCATGGCGACGGATGGCACGTCGAGTGCGAACTGGGCGAAATAGGCCATGGGCGACAGCGCCAGGCCAATGTCTTTCACCTTTGCGCCCGCAGCCATCAGGCCGGAAACCAGCGCCAGCTTGATGGCAAGCGAATAGGAACGGAAATCATGCCCGGTGACGATGTCGGGCCCGGCGCCAAGACGGCGGATCAAAGTGCCCAGGCCCATGCCCAGCGCCTGGACGCCGATCAGGTTCAGGTCCGGCGGTTGCGTCGAACCGGCATGGCCAAACCACCAGCGCGCGTCGTATTCGCGAAAGCCGGACGCCTTGATCAGCGCTTCGGTTTCGAATTCGAAGCTGTTGGGCCGGGCGTCGCCTACGATTTTCAGGGGCAAGGCAGCAAAGCTCCAGATGGCGAAAACGCGATTTATCGAGGCTGCGACTTAGCACACAAGGCTTTAAGCCGGGTTTATCCCGGGAGGGAAAGCCAAGCTTTGCGGCAATGCCCAACGAAAGCCAACGAAATGCGACAGAAGCGCTGCCATTGCCGCTTGCAGGAACGGTATGTGGCAGCTATAAGCCCGCGGTCTGGTCACGGAGTGTAGCGCAGCCTGGTAGCGCACCTCGTTCGGGACGAGGGGGTCGCAGGTTCAAATCCTGCCACTCCGACCAGAAAAAACAGACACTTAGGTGTTTGTTCTCCCGACCCACAAGATAGCTTGATGCAAACCGGCTGCGTCGGCGTCGCTGTCAGCATGGTGTTTTGACGCGACAACCTTCCGCGCTAACTCGATAATAGGAATGCCGCCGAGACAGCGGCCGGAACGAGGTTTGCGGAAGATGAATTTGTTGATTTCAAGCCGGCTGTCAGCGCTGCTCGCTTTGTCCCTGGCGGCAGGCTGCTCATCGCTGGGCAGCGCGGTGAACCCGGCGAAATACGACAGCATGACATGCGCCGAGCTCAACACCGCCGTAGGCGATACCGCGCGCGACATCTCGCAAACCGCCATCACCCGCGGCAAGGTCGCCAACACCAGCGTGCCGAACTGGCTGCTCGGCGGCACGCGCGTGAAGAGCGCAGTGGCCAAGCGTGAGACGGCCAGAATCGAACTGCTGAAGCAGCGGCAAGAGGCCATTGTCGCGACAAGGGCCAACAGATGCCCCAGGTCAGCGGGCTAAGCGAACTGGCCCTACCCTGACTATCTGCTGAACGTCACGCCTTAAGCACTCAGCCTGAAGCGCGTGACATCGATCGCCGCAGCCATCAGCGTCTGGGTGTAGGCGGCCTGCGGGTTGCTGAAGATCTCTTCCGTCGGGCCTTCCTCGACGATCTTGCCCTGCCTCATGACGATGATGTAGTCGGCCATGGCGCGCACCACGGAGAGATCGTGGCTGATGAAGAGGTAGGACAGTTCGTGGTCGGCCTGCAGCTTGCGCAGCAATTCGACGATCTGCTTCTGCACCGAGCGGTCGAGCGCCGAAGTCGGCTCGTCCAGCACCACCAGTTTGGGCTTCAGGATCACGGCACGCGCGATGGCGATGCGCTGGCGCTGGCCGCCGGAGAATTCGTGCGGGTAGCGGTTGCGTGCGTTGGGGTCGAGGCCGACCTCGAGCAAGGCCTCGACGGCGCGCTGATCGCGTTGCTTACCTGACAGGTTCGGCTCATGCACCAGAAGCCCTTCGGTGATGATCTGGCCGACGGTCATGCGCGGCGACAGCGAGCCGAACGGATCCTGGAAGACGAGTTGCATCTCACGTCGCAGCGGCCGCATCGCCTGGCGGTCGGCGGTGGAGATGTCGCGGTCGCCGAAGCGGATGACACCGTCGCTGGGCAACAGGCGCAGAAGTGCGCGGCCGAGCGTCGATTTTCCCGAACCGGACTCGCCGACGATACCGATGGTCTGGTTGCGCTTCAGCCGGATCGAAATGTGATCGACGGCGCGTAGCAGCAGCGGTTCGCCGGCAAGGAAGCCGCCGCCGATCTTAAAGGTCACTTCGACATTGCGGCCCTCCAGCAGCACCGGAGCGCTGGGCGGCGGCGCCGCCTTGGTGCCGGTCGGTTCGGCGGCCAGCAGCATTTTGGTATAGGCATGCTGCGGGTTGGCGAAAAGTGCTTCCGCCTCGCCTTCCTCGACCACCTCGCCATAGCGCATGACGTAGACGCGGTCGGCAAAGCGCCGGACGATGCCGAGATCGTGGGTGATGAAGACGATGGCCATGCCGAGCTTGCGCTGCAATTCGGCGAGCAGCACCAGGATCTGCGCCTGGATGGTGACGTCGAGCGCCGTCGTCGGCTCGTCGGCGATCAGGATGTCGGGGTCGTTGGCCAATGCCATGGCGATCATGACGCGCTGGCGCTGGCCACCCGACATTTCGTGCGGATAGGATTTCATCCGCCGCTCGGGATCGGGGATATGCACCAGCCTGAGCAACTTGAGCGCCTCGTTCCGTGCCTCGGCTGCGTTCAGCCCGCGGTGCTTGCGGATCGGTTCGATAAGCTGGTTGCCGATCGAATAGAGTGGATCGAGCGAGGTCATCGGCTCCTGGAAGATCATGCTGATCTTGGCGCCGCGCACCTTGTTGAGGTCGCTCTTGGTCATGGTCAGAAGATTGCGGCCGCGATAATCGACGTGACCCGTCGCCTCGCCATTGGACGCCAGCAGGCTCATCGCCGCCATCATGGTCTGGCTCTTGCCGGATCCGGATTCGCCGACCACGGCAACGGTTTCACCTGCCTTGACGTGGATGTTGATGCCCTTGACCGCTTCGACCGCGCCGTCGAGCGTGCGGAAGCGGACGCGAAGGTCCTTGACGCTGAGGATCGTTTCGGGCGCTTCCATCGCAACGGTCCCCATCTTATCGGTCCCCATCTTTATCCGTCCCATCTTCATCGGTCTCTTGGATCGAGCGCGTCGCGCAGGCCGTCGCCGACGAAGTTCAGCGCAAACAGCGTCGACACGAGGAAGAAGGCGGGGAACAAAAGCAGCCAGTTGGCGGTGCCGATGTTCTTGGCGCCGACCGAGATGAGCACGCCCCAGCTGGTCATCGGCTCCTGCACGCCAAGGCCGAGGAAGGACAGGAAGCTTTCCAGGATGATGACCTGCGGCACCAGCAGCGTCATGTAGATCACCACTGGTCCGAGCAGATTGGGGATGACATGGCGCAGCAGTATGCCGCGCCGGCCGACGCCCATGGCTTCGGCCGCCTGGACATACTCCTGCCGCCGGATCGACAGCGCCTGGCCGCGCACGATGCGCGCCATGTCGAGCCACAGCACCGCTCCCACCGCCAGGAACATCAGCACGAAGTTGCGGCCGAAGAACACCACCAGCATGATGACGAAGAAAATGAAGGGCAAGGAATAGAGCACGTCGACGATGCGCATCATCACCTCGTCGATCTTGCCGCCGGAAAAGCCTGCCGCCGCCCCGTAGAGGACGCCGATGACCACGGCGACAATGCCGGCAAGCAGGCCGATGGCCAGCGAGATGCGCCCTGCCATCAGCGTTCGCGAGAGAAGATCGCGACCGGTGTTGTCGGTGCCGAACAGGAAGTACTGCTGTTTGACCGACGCAGTCATAGTCAATTCGAGCCCGTCGGCCGATTTGCTCTCTATCTTGGTATCGTCGAAGGCATCGGAGCGGTCGAGATAGCGGATGTTGCGGTCGTCGATCGGTTTGGTCGAGGTGACGGTGACGGTGACGCGACTGCCCTCCAGTCTCCACTCCTTGATGTCGACGCGCATGCGCTTGATGGCATCCTTGAGCGCCGTCTCGATCATGTCCGGCTTCGGATAGGCTGAAAAGCTTGGTGGCGTGCGCACATAGTCGGCATAGATGGTGGTGTACTGATGCGGCACGAACCAGGGGCCGAAGATGCTGATGACGCCAATGAAGGCCAGGTAATAGAGGCTGAACATGGCGGCGCGGTTGGCTTTGAGGCGCGCCCATGCGTCGCCCCAGAGCGAGCGGCCGACGACGGCCGGCGGAGCGGCGGCGGCTGTGATGTCACTCATAGCGCACCCTCAGTCATAGCGTACCCTCGGGTCGACGACCGCGTACATGACGTCGACGATCAGGTTGAAGACGATGGTGAAGAGCGCGATCACCACCACGGTCCCCATCACCAGCGTGTAGTCGCGGTTGAGCGCGGCATCGACGAAATAGCGGCCGACACCGGGAATGGAGAAGATGGTCTCGACGATGACCGAACCGGTGAGCAGCGCCGCGGCTGCCGGGCCGGTGAAGGAAACGATCGGCAGGATGGCGCCGCGCAGCGCGTGCTTGACCACCACCGACCAGTCGGAGAGGCCGAGCGCACGCGCCGTTCGGATATGATGCGAACGCAAGCTCTCGATCATCGACCCGCGCATCAGGCGGGCAACGATGGCGATCTGCGGCAAGGCCAGCGTCAGCACCGGGCCGATCTTGTTGATCAATGCGCCATCACCCCAGCCGCCGATCGGCAACAGCTTCCAGGTCAATCCGAACACCAGCTGAATCACAGGAGCGATGACGAAGGTGGGGATGGTGCTGCCGGCGGTCGCCAGCGCAATCACCGTATAGTCGCCAAGCTTGTTCTGGTTGAGCGCGGCGATGGTGCCGAGCACCGAACCAAGCAGCAGCGCCAGGATCAGCGCCGAGGTGCCGAGCTGGACCGATATCGGCAGCCCCTTGGCAAACAGTTCGGTGACGGTGAAGTCAGGCAAATTGTAGCTCGGCCCGAAATTGCCGCGCAGAAGATTGCCGAGATAGTGGGCATATTGCAGCCAGAGCGGATCGTCGAGGCCGAACTGTGCTTCCAGATTGGCCCTGATCTCGGGACTGAGGCCCCGCTCCTGATTGAAGGGGCCGCCCGGTGCGACGCGTATCAGGAAGAACGCCATGGTCACGATGACGAATAGCGTCGGAATGGCGGTCAGAAGCCGCCGTAAGATGTATCGCAGCATCGGCGCCCCGCTTCGGCCAGAGCGACATACGTCCATGCGGACGCATTGCCACGCTCCGGCGCCAAATCTTCGCACCGGGCTTGCCGAAAATCGACCACGACTTTCGAACCGGTGCGATGACCGACCAGTCCGCCGCGCCCAAATGGGGCGCGGCGGTCCAGTCAAGGATGATTATCAGTCCTTGGAGACGAAGCGGGACGGATGGATGTCCATCACATTGTCATCGAAGCCATGCAGCTTCGAGGAAACGATATCGTGGAAGCTGTAGTAGAGAAGCGGAATGTTGCCGACGTCATCGACAAGGATGCGCTCGGCCTCAGTGAGGTCCTTCATGCGCTCTTCCGGCTTGCCGCCGGCAGCGGCGGCCTTGTCCATGGCCGCCTCATATGCCGGGCTGACGTAGTTCGAATAGTTGTTGCCGCTGGCCTTGCGGGTGATGCCGAGGAAGGTCTCGGGATCCTTGTAGTCGGCGATCCAGGCGGCACGCGCCACGTCGTAGTTGCCCTTCTGCTCGAGGAAGGAATAGTGGGTCTTGGTATCGGTGTTGAGCAGCGTGATCTCGACGCCAAGCGGCTTCAACTGTTCCTGGATGGCAACCGCGGTGTTCTTGTGGTTTTCCGAGGTGTTGTAGCGGATCTCCATCTTCAGCGGATGCTCGGGCGTATAGCCGAGTTTCTCAAGGATCTTCTTGGCGGCGTCCTCGCGGTCGATCTGCGGCATGTCGGCGTATTTGGCCATTGCCGGCGTGTAGCCGGCGATGCCCGGAGGCACCATCGAATAGCCAGGCAGCATGGAATTCTGCCAGACCTTTTCGGCCAGGAAGTCGCGGTCGATAGCCATCGAGATGGCGTTGCGCAGCTCGACATTGTCCCAGGGCGCCTTGTCGGTCTTGATCGCGTAATAATAGGTGCCGAGATACGGTCCGACGCGGACCTGATCGCCGAACTTGGTCTTGAGGTCAGCGAGCTGTTCGGTCGGCAGGTCGCCGTAGCTGTCGAGTTCACCTGCCTCGAAGCGCTTCATCGCCGAAGAGCGGTCTTCGGTCGGGATGTAGTTGACGACGTCCATCTTGACGGTCGCGGCATCCCAGAATTTCGGATTCTTGACCAGCTTCATGTGGTCGTTGGGAATCCACTCGGCCAATGTATAGGCGCCGTTCGAAACGAGATTGCCCGCCTTGATCCAGTCGGCGCCGAGCTTGTCGATCGAGGCCTTGTTGACCGGGTAGGTAGCCTGGTGGGTCAGCATCTCGAGGAAGTATGGCGTCGGCGCCTTCAGCGTCACTTCCAGGGTGTTGGCGTCGATCGCCTTGACGCCCATGTCCTCGGGCTTGCCTTTCTTGGTGTTGACTTCCTCGGCGTTCTTCACGGGATAGAGCATGGAAGCGTATTCGGCGGCGGTCGCCGGATCCTCCAGCCTACGGAAGGAATAGACGAAGTCGTCCGCCGTCACCGGGCTGCCATCCGACCACAAGCCGTCCTTGCGCAGCTTGAAGGTGTAGACGGTGCCGTCATCAGATACCGTCCAGCTTTCGGCGGCGCCCGGGATGAGGTTGGTCTTCTGATCGTGCATGACCAGTCCCTGGAACAGGTCGCGTATGATATCGGCTTCGTAGACGGTCGAGGTCTTGTGCGGATCGACCGTCTCCGCTTCGGCGGCGCTGCCTCTGTTATAGACGGTCTCGGCAAGGGCCGGCGTCAGGAACGTGCCTGCGGCAAAGGTCATGGTCGCGGCGACAAGCGTCGCCTTCAGCATATTTTTCAGCATGAAGTCTCTCCCTGTGGCGCTGCCCATCGGCTGCGCCTTACGAGTGTTGACGCCCCGGAACCGATTTCTGGCCCCTTCGAGCGCGCCGCCGGTTCCCGTTCCGGCAGCTGGTGGCAGGAGACTAGACAGACGGAAATATTATTTCAACCGAGTCTTGCTTGACGCTAAGTGAGCATCCTCACCCTAAACCAGCCATAGCTAATCTATATTACAAGGTCCAATTGGGTGCAGCTTGTGGTTGTCCTGAATTTTGGGTTTTGCCCTCAGCAGTTGTCATTAGCGCAACCATCTGGAAACATTTCAGGAATGCCGTTCGTGGCCAAGCTCGACGAAAGTACCGAAGAAGCCCGAAAATGAAAAACGTGGCGCCGGTGGCGTTGCACGGATCGCTCGGCATGGTTGCATGCGGACACGATCTTTGTTTACGCCGGACGGCGTCCCTGAAAGATCAGCCTACCTTGCCGACAAACCAGCCCAGGGCCTGCAGCGACAGCCCCTCCTCCTGCAGGACGGCACCGCCACCCAGAGCGATCGCCTCGACAAGCTGGAGATCCGGCAGCCGCCAGTCGGCCGGCTTGTCGGCGAAATTGAAGACGCAGAGCAATATCTCGTCCTCGCCCTGCCGGATGAAGGCAAGGACATCGCCGTCGGTATCGAGAAAGCGGATCGGGCCCTTGACCAGCGCCAGATGCGCCTTGCGCAAGGCGAGCATCGTCCGGTAGCCGGCGAGCACGGACTTGTCGTCGGCGTTCTGGATATCGACCGCCCGAGCGCGGTGGCTTTCCGGCACCGGCAGCCAGGGTTTTCCCGAGGAAAAACCGGCATTGTCGGCGCCCGCTTCCCAGACCATCGGTGTGCGGCAGCCGTCCCTGCCCTTTACCCCCGGCCAGAAACGGATGCCGACGGGATCGCGCAGATCCTCGAAGGTCAGTTCCGCCTCCTCCAGCCCAAGCTCTTCGCCTTGGTAGAGACAGATCGAGCCCCGCAGGCAGGAGAGCAAAGCGATAGCGAATGTCGCCACCGCATCTGGATCGCCGCCCGGCCGCGTCCAGCGGCTGACATGGCGCACGACATCGTGGTTGGAGAACGCCCAGCAGACCCAGCCGTCGGCGACAGCTGCCTCGAAGGCCTCGACGCATCCGCGCACATGGGCGGCTGAGAATTGCTGACCGAGCAGGTCGAAGGTGTAGCACATGTTGAGCTTGTCGCCGCCGGATGTGTAGGCGGCCAGCGTCTGCAGCGAACGGCCTTCGTCGCCGACCTCGCCGACACTGGCGCGGCCGTCATATTCGTCGAGCAAAGCGCGGAAGCGCCTGAGGAAACCGAGGTTTTCCGGTTGCGTCTTGTCGAACAGATGCTCCTGGAAGAGATAGGTGTTGGTTTCGCCATTGGTGCCGGCGACGCTCGACGCCAGCGGCGGATTGCTGCGCAGCCAGCGGTCGTGGACATAGTAGTTGACCGTATCCAGGCGGAAGCCGTCGACGCCGCGCTCGAGCCAGAACCGCACCGTCTGCAACAACGCGTCTTGAACCTCAGGATTGTGGAAGTTGAGGTCCGGCTGCGAGGCGAGGAAATTGTGCATGTAGTATTGCCGGCGGGTCGCGTCCCACTCCCAGGCCGGGCCGCCGAAGACCGACAGCCAGTTGTTGGGCGCGTTGCCGTCCGGCCTGGTGTCGGCCCAGACATACCAGTCAGCCTTGGGATTATCCTTGCTGGCACGGCTCTCTACAAACCATTCGTGCTTGTCGGAGGAGTGCGACAACACCTGATCGATGATCACCTTCAGGCCGAGCCTGTGCGCCTCGGCAACCAGCGCGTCAAAGTCGTCGAGCGTGCCGAACATCGGATCGACCGCCTGATAGTCGGAGACGTCGTAGCCCATATCGGCCATTGGCGATTTGAAGAAGGGCGACAGCCAGACGGCGTCGACGCCGAGCGAGGCGACGTGCGCCAGCCGTGAGGTGATGCCTGAGAGGTCGCCGCTGCCGTCGCCGGTGGTGTCCTGGAACGAGCGAGGATAGATCTGGTAGATGACGCAGCCGCGCCACCAGTCGGCGCTCTGTTCGGGTCCCGGCTGGGCATTGTCGTCGGCCATCACGGACCCTTCCTGGCGCGGGCCTTTGCGGTCCGGCGCTCGATCATGAAACTGACACTGCGGCCGGGCAGCGGCCACGCGAGGTCGACCGCTTGCGCTTCAACAGCCGGCTGCCATTCAAACCCTTGCCGCGCGGGCAGCGTGAAGACGCATTGGCGGCGATCGCCATTGACGATCACAGCCAGGCGGCCTTCCCCGCCATCGCCGAGCAGCATGACGAGGCGATGGCGCGAGCCATCGTTCCAGTCGGCTTCGCTGAGCAGCGCGCCGGTCTCGGTCAGCCAGGCGACGTCGGGCACATCAGAACCGTCCGGCGGCTCTCCGGTCAGGAAGCGCGTATCGGAAAGCGCCGGCACCGCGCCGCGCAGAGCTGCGAGCGCCGACACATGGGCTTCCAGCCCGACGTCGCGCCCGGCCCAGTCGAGCCAGGTGATGGCGTTGTCCTGCGCATAGGCGTTGTTGTTGCCCCCTTGCGTGCGGCCGAATTCATCGCCGGCCGTCAGCATGATGGTGCCGCGCGAGGCAAACAGAGTGGCGAGCAGCGCGAAGCGATCATGGGAACGGGCCTCGGCAATCACCTTGTCCGAGGTTTCGCCCTCGACGCCGTTGTTCCAGGACAGGTTCTCATTGTGGCCGTCGCGGTTCTTCTCGCCATTGGCTTGGTTGTGCTTGGCTTCATAAGCGACGATATCGGCCAGCGTCATGCCATCGTGCGCGGCGATGAAGTTGACCGTGCGGCTGGCGGATTGGCCCTCCCTGCCGAACACATCGGAGGAGCCGGCGAGCCTTGTCGCCAGCGCACCGACCGTGCCGGCATCGCCGCGCCAGAAGCGCCTGACGTCGTCGCGGTAGCGGTCGTTCCATTCGAGGTAAGGCGGCCGGAAATTGCCGAGCTGATAGCCATTCGGGCCGATGTCCCAGGGCTCGGCGATCAGCACCCTGTCGGCAAGGATGGGATCGGTTGCGATGGTTTCGAGCAACGGGGCTGCCGGATCGAATGCGCCATCGACGCGACCGAGGACCGGCGCCAGGTCGAAGCGGAAACCGTCGACGCCGGCTTGGCGGACGAAATGGCGCAGCGTGTCGAGTACCATGTCGCGAACGACCGGATGGTCGCAGGCGATGGTATTGCCGGTGCCGGTATCGTTGACCAACCTGCCGTCCGGCTCGCTGCGGTAGTAGGCTTGATTGTCGAGGCCGCGCAGCGACAGCGTCGGCCCGAGCCGGTCACTTTCGCCGGTATGATTGAAGACGAGATCGAGGATCGTGCCAATGCCAGCCTTGCGCAGCACCCCCACCGTATCACGCAATTCGGCGAGGCCGCCCGGCGCCAGCCGCGGATCGAGCGCCATGAAGGTGACTGGGTTGTAGCCCCATGCGTTGCTGAGGCCGAGCGGCGGTAGATGGCGCTCATCGATCCATGCCGTCACGGGCATTAGCTCAACGGCGGAGACGCCGATCTTTCTGAGGTGTTCGAGGATGGCCGGATGCGCAAGTGCGGCAATGGTGCCGCGCTGCGCTTCCGGTACGTCCAGATGCAGCCTGGTGAAGGAGCGGACGTTGAGTTCGTAGATCAGGCCGCCTGGCTGGAACAAAGGCGGCTTGGCCGGCAGCGGCTTCGGTTGAGCCCGCGCGATGGTCTTCGGCATCAGTGGCGCGGTGTCGGCGCCTTCGTTGCGCCGGGCGGCAAGCCGCCAATGATGCTGGTAGGGCCGGTCGATTTCGACGGCGTAGGGATCGGTGAGCAGCTTGTCGGGATCGAACCACAGCCCGCGCACCGGCGCATATTCGCCGTCGGCGCGAAAGCCGTAGCGCGTACCCGCGGCAAGGCCGGCGACGAACAGCGCATGGACGCCCTCGCTTTCCGGCTGGAGTTCGAGCCGGTCGATTTCGTGGGCGCCAGTGTCGTCGAAGATCGACACCCAGAGCCGCCGCGCCGAGGACGACCAGGCGGCAAAACGGATGCCTTCGGGAGTGACCGTTGCGCCGAGTTGGGTCATCGGCGCATCCTCCACCCTCCCCCTTGTGGGGAGGGTCGCGAACGAAGTGAGCGGGGTGGGGGTCGGCGCGGGGAAAGCGCTTTACGAGCACCCCCAACCCGATCCGCTGCGCGGATCGACCCTCCCCACAAGGGGGAGGGTAAAGACGTCACCACCCTCAAGTAATCACGCTCGGCTTGTTGCGCCCGGTGTGGCTCTTGATCCCGGCGATATCATCGGCAGCCGCGATCAGGTCAGCGAGCGCCTCTTGCGTGTCGAGATCATGCCGCGCTCTGTCCGGCTCGTAGCGCTCGATGTAGACGCGCAGCGTAGCACCCGACGTGCCGGTGCCGGACAAACGAAACACGACACGCGAGCCGCCTTCGAACAGGATGCGGATGCCCTGGTTCTTGCTCACCGAACCGTCGACGGGATCGTGATAGGCGAAGTCGTCGGCATTGGCGATCTTCAGTCCGCGCACGCTGGTGCCGGGCAGCGAAGCGAGCTTGGCGCGCAACTCGTCGACCAGGGCGTTGGCGCGCTCGGTTTCGACCTCCTCATAGTCATGACGTGAATAGTAATTGCGGCCGTAGGTCGCCCAATGTTCGGTGACGACGTCCTTGCAGCTTTCGCCGCGCACGGCCAGGATGTTCAGCCACAACAGCACCGCCCACAGCCCGTCCTTTTCACGGACATGGTTCGAGCCGGTGCCGGCGCTTTCCTCGCCGCAGATCGTTGCCATGCCGGCATCGAGCAGATTGCCGAAGAACTTCCAACCGGTCGGCGTCTCGTAGATGCCGATGCCGAGCTGTTCGGCGACGCGGTCGGCAGCGCCGCTGGTCGGCATCGAGCGGGCGATGCCTTTGAGGCCGTCCTTGTAGCCCGGCGCCAATTGCGCATTGGCGGCAAGCATGGCCACCGAATCCGACGGGGTGACGAAAATACCCTTGCCGATGATGAGATTGCGGTCACCGTCGCCGTCGGAAGCGGCGCCGAAATCGGGCGCATCCGGTCCCATCATCTCGTCATAGAGATGCTTGGCGTGGACCAGGTTCGGATCCGGGTGATGGCCGCCAAAATCCGGCAGCGGCTTGTAGTTGCGGCAGGTGCCATTCTCCGCGCCGAGCCGGCGCTCGAGGATTTCCTTGGCATACGGGCCGGTGACCGCATGCATGGCGTCGAAGCGCATGCGGAAGCCGTATTTGAAATTGGCGCGGATGGCGTCGAAGTCGAACAGGCTCTCCATCAATTCGGCATAGTCGGTGACCGGGTCGATAATCTCGACCGCCATGCCGCCGGCGGTCACCGTGCCGATCTTGTCGATGTCGATCTGGTCGATGTCAACGGTCTTGAAGCTCGAAATCGTCTTGGTCTTTTCGAAGATCGCGTCGGTCAGCTTTTCCGGCGCCGGGCCGCCATTGCCGGCATTGTACTTGATGCCGAAATCCTCGTGCGGGCCGCCCGGATTGTGACTGGCCGACAGGATGATGCCGCCGAAGGTCTTGTATTTGCGGATGACATGCGACGCCGCCGGCGTCGACAATATGCCGCCCTGCCCGACCATCACCTTGCCGAAGCCGTTGGCCGCCGCCATGGCGATGGCCTTCTGGATGACCTCGCGGTTGTAGAAGCGGCCGTCGCCGCCGATCACCAGCGTCTTGCCCTCAAAGCCCTCCAGCGCGTCGAAGATCGACTGGATGAAGTTCTCGGCATAGTGCTCCTGCTGAAAGACAGGCACCTTCTTGCGCAGGCCGGACGTGCCGGGTTTCTGGTCGAGATAGGGTTTGGTGGCGACGGTCCGGATCATGCTTCAGGCAACCCTTTTCGAAAGCAGCAGGCGGTAGAGTTCAACGTATTTGTCGGCGCTCTTGTCCCAGGAGACATCGGCCTTCATGCCCTGGCGCTGGATCTGTTCCCAGACGGCCGGGCTCGAATGCGCATCGACCAGCCGGCGGATGGCGTGCAGCATGGCGCCGCCACTATTGGGCGCGAACTGGAAGCCGGTGGCGACACCGGCCGAGATCGCTGCTTCATTGGCGTCGATGATGGTGTCGGCAAGGCCGCCGGTGCGGGCGACGACCGGCACGCAGCCATAGCGTAGGCCGTAAAGCTGGGTCAGCCCGCAAGGCTCGAAGCGCGACGGGATGACGATGGCGTCGCAGCCGCCCTGCATGGTGTGGGAAAGCCCCTCGTCATAGCCGACGACGACGCCGACACGGCCGCGATGGCGGGCGGTGGCAGCCAGCAGCGCGCCTTCCAGGCCGGCGTCGCCTGAGCCGAGGATCGCCAGCCGCGCGCCGGTGGCGACGACGCCGTCGACCACAGCCGCCAGTATGTCCATGCCCTTCTGCCAGGTCAGCCGGCTGACGACGCAGACGATCGGACTGTCATCGCGCTCGAGGCTGAAGCGGTCCTCGACAACCGCCCGGTTGGGAAGCCGAGCCTTGAGCGTCGCGGCGGAGTAGGCCGACACCAGATGCTTGTCGGTCTCCGGGTTCCAGATGTCGGTGTCGATGCCGTTGACGATGCCGTAGAGGTCGGAAGAGCGCATGTTGATCAGGCCGTCGAGGCCCATGCCGAATTCCGGCGAGCGGATTTCCTGGGCATAGGTGGGGCTCACCGTGGTGATCGCCCAGGCCGCCTGCAGGCCGGCCTTGAGGAAGCCGACGCCGCCATAATATTCGACGCCGTCAAGCGCCATCGCCGCGGCCGGCAAGCCGAGCTCGCCAAAAATGCCGGCGCCGAACTGACCCTGGAAGGCAAGGTTGTGAACCGTGATCAGCGACGGCACGCCGACCGCCTTGCCGTAGCGCATATAGGCCAGCGTCATCGCCGACTGCCAGTCATGGGCGTGGACGAGATCCGGCTGGTAGCCGGAAATGGCGCCGCCGGCGATATCGCCACCGACCTGGCTCAGCGCAGCAAAACGCCGCCAATTGTCGGGCCAATCGGCGCCGGCCGCATTGCCGTAAGGGCCGCCGGGACGGTCGTAGAGATGCGGCGCGTCGAGCACGAACAGGTCGAGCCCGGCGATCTTGACGGCATGGACCGAAGCCTTGCCGCCCTGCAGCAGCGGGTATTGGTAGACAGCCTTCTTTTTCTTGAAGGCGTCCATCACCTGGGGAAAGCCGGGGATGAGCGTGCGCATGGTCACGCCCTTGGCGGCCAGCGCGATCGGCAATGCGCCGGTCACGTCGGCAAGTCCGCCGGTCTTGATCAGCGGGAATATCTCGGGCGTGACCGACAGAACCTGCATGCGTTTATGGTACCCCGTCTTACAGCTTCAGCTTGTCGATCATGTCCTGCGTGACCAGGCAGATGCCCTTTTCCGAAACCCGGAAACGCTTGGCGTCGAGAACAGGGTCTTCGCCAACCACCAGCCCTTCCGGTATCCTTACACCGTGGTCGATGACGACGCGCTTCAACTTTGCGTTCCGGCCGACATGAACGTCGGGCAGCATGACGACCTCTTCCAGCGTCGAATAGGAGTTGATGCGCGCGCCGGTGAAGATCAGGCTGCGCTTCAGCGAAGCACCCGAGACGATGCAATCGCCTGAGACCAGCGAGGAGACGGCCGAACCGCGCCGGCCATCCTCGTCATGCACGAACTTTGCCGGCGGCTTCAATTCGGCATAGGTCCAGATCGGCCAGTCGCGGTCGTAGAGGTCGAGTTCGGGAGTGATGTCGGTCAGGTCGATATTAGCTTCCCAGTAGGCGTCGACCGTGCCGACATCGCGCCAATAGGCTTCGTTCTCGGCCGTCGAGCGCACGCAGGACTTGGCGAAGCGATGCGCGATCGCCTTACCGTGCTGGACGATGTAGGGGATGATGTCCTTGCCGAAGTCGCGGCTGGAGCCTGGCTCGGCCGCATCGCGGCGCAGCTGTTCCATCAGGAACTTGGTCTTGAAGACATAGATGCCCATCGAGGCCAGCGCGAATTCCGGCTTGTCGGGAATGCCGGGCGGGTCGGCGGGCTTTTCGACGAAGGCGATGATGTTGTCCTTGCCGTCGACATGCATGACACCGAAGCCGGTCGCTTCCAAGCGCGGCACTTCAAGGCAACCAACAGTGACGTCGGCATTGGCGTCGACGTGCTGGCGCAGCATCAGCTCGTAGTCCATCTTGTAGATGTGGTCGCCGGCGAGGATGACCATGTATTCGGGGCCATAGGCTTCGATAATATCGATGTTCTGGTAGACGGCGTCGGCCGTGCCTTCATACCACTGGGTTTCCGAGACACGCTGGGAGGCCGGCAGGATGTCGAAGCTTTCGTTTCGCTCCGGGCGCAGGAAGTTCCAGCCGCGCTGCAGGTGGCGGATCAGCGAATGCGCCTTGTACTGGGTGGCGACACCGAGGCGGCGGATGCCGGAATTCAGCGCGTTGGACAGCGCGAAATCGATGATGCGCGTCTTGCCGCCGAAATAGACAGCCGGCTTGGCCCTGCGGTCGGTCAATTCCTTGAGCCGGCTGCCGCGGCCGCCGGCCAGCACATAGGCCATGGCATCGCGCGCCAGCGGCTGGGTTCTCTTCAAGTCTGCCATTTTTACCCTCCCAAATTACCAGTCTGGAGCATCGCCCGGTCCGCAACGGGTCGACGGACCTAATCCGAAACGAGTTGACGGATCTAGTCCGCAACGAGTTCAAGCATGATCGTCGACAGCGGCGGCAAAAGCATCGTTGCCGAAATGCCTCCTCCTTCCACCCTGGCTTCGACCGCACCGCCATTGCCCTTGCCCGAACCACCGTAGTCCGAAGCGTCGGTGTTGATGATTTCGCGCCATTTGCCGACCTTGGGCAATGGCACGCGATAATTGTCACGCGGCACCGGCGTGAAGTTGGAAATGACGGCGATCGGGTTGCCGTCGGGCGCGCTGCGCAGCCAGGCGAAGACCGAATTTTCCTTGTCGTCGACGATCAGCCAGGAAAAGCCGTCCGGTTCGCAGTCGCGCGCATGCAGCGCCGGGCGCGAGCGGTAGAGATAGTTGAGGTCGCGCACCGTCTGCCAGACGCCGCGATGCGGGTGGAAGTCGAGCAGGTTCCAGTCGAGCGCGCGCGCCTCGCTCCACTCGCGGCGCTGGGCGAATTCCTGGCCCATGAACAACAGCTTCTTGCCGGGATAGCCCCACATGAAGGCGTAAAAGGCGCGCAAAGTCGCGAACTTCTGCCAGTCGTCGCCGGCCATCTTGCCGAGCAGCGTGCCCTTGCCGTGCACGACCTCGTCATGGGACAGCGGCAGCACGAAATTCTCGGAGAAGGCGTAGGTCAGGCCGAAGGTCAGGTCGTTGTGGTGATGTTTGCGGAAGATCGGCTCCTTGGCGAAATACTCCAGCGTGTCGTGCATGAAGCCCATGTTCCATTTGAAGCCGAAGCCCAGCCCGCCTTCATGCACCGGCGCCGAGACCTTCGGCCATGAGGTCGATTCCTCGGCGATGGTCATCACGCCGGGATGGTGGCCGTAGACCTCCTTGTTCATCTTCTGCAGGAAGGACACCGCTTCGAGGTTTTCGCGGCCGCCTTTCTCGTTGGGGATCCATTCGCCAGCCTTGCGCGAATAATCGAGGTAGAGCATCGAGGCCACTGCATCCACGCGCAAACCGTCGACATGGTATTTCTCGGCCCAGAACAGCGCATTGTTGACCAGGAACGACACCACCTCGCGGCGGCCGAAATTGTAGATCGCGGTGTTCCAGTCGGGATGAAAACCCTTGCGCGGGTCGGCATGCTCATAAAGTGCTGTGCCGTCGAAATTGGCCAGGCCATGCGCGTCGACCGGGAAATGCGCCGGCACCCAGTCGAGGATGACGCCGACGCCGGCGCGGTGCGCACCGTCGACGAAACGGGCGAAGCCGTCGGGGTCGCCGAAGCGCGCCGAGGGGGCATAAAGTCCGGTTGTCTGATAACCCCATGACGGGTCATAGGGATGTTCGGAGATCGGCAGGAACTCGATGTGGGTGAAGCCGGTCTCGACAGCATAGGGGATCAGCTGGTTGGCGAGTTCGTCCCATGACAGGAAGCTGCCATCATCGTGCTGCTGCCACGAACCGGCATGGACCTCGTAGATCGATATGGCTTCGCGCCGGGGATCGGCCTTTCGCCAGTAATTGCGATGCGCCTCGTCGCCCCATTCATGCGCCGGCGGCACCGCCGTCACTGAGGCTGTGGCCGGGCGCAATTCCGACTTGAAGGCGAACGGATCGGCCTTGAGCGGCAGGCGCACGCCGTCGGGGGCAATGATCTCGTATTTATAGGGGTGGCCAGCGCCGATATCGGGAATGAACAGCTCCCAGATGCCGGTGTCGCGGCGGTCGCGCATCGTGTGCCGGCGGCCGTCCCATTCGTTGAAGTCGCCGACCACGGAGACGCGCCTTGCATTGGGCGCCCAGACGGCGAAATGGACGCCCGACGCGCCTTCATGGTCGAGGAGATGGGCGCCGAGCTTGTCGAACAGCCTGAGGTGCGACCCTTGCGCGATATAGTAGTCGTCCATCGGGCCGAGCACCGGGCCGAAGGAATAGGGATCGGTCAGCCACCAGTCGCCGCCGGCATTTTTGGCGTGATAGCGCAGCGGCTGACGCTTCTTGATCGACAGTCTGCCTTCGAAGAAACCGGCGTCGTCGCGCCGCGTGAGTTCGCCGGCGTTCTTGCCGGCCAGCGTGTATGCGGTGACGAACTCGGCATTGGGGACGAAGCAGCGGGCAACCAGGCTCTTGCCGGCATCATGCACGCCCAGGATTGCAAAAGGATCGCCATGCGTGCCTGCAACAATTGCGGCGACATCGCCGGCTGACGCCAGCCCGTCCGACCCGCTCGTCGTCGCGGTCGCGCGCGGTTTCTTCATCAGGCGGTGTCCCTCCCTGGGAACCAGTTCTTGTGCACAAGACCCATTGTCGTGGCCTCATGCAATCATATCAGGCGGGCACGTTCCAGATTTCTTTCGCATATTGGCGGATCGTGCGATCGGAAGAGAACCAGCCGACGCGGGCAACGTTGCGGATAGCGCGCGCGTACCAATCGGGGCTGTTGCGCCAGACGGCGTCGACATCGCGCTGGGCGGCGGCATAGGCGTCGAAATCCGCCGCCACCATGAACCAGTCGCTGTTGTAGAGACCGTCGACCAGCTCGCGGTAGCGATCCGGCTGGTCGGGCGAGAACACGCCCGACGATACTGCGGCAACAGCCTGCGCCAATTCAGGGGAGCCCTCGATCACGGCGCGCGGGTTGTAGCCATTGCTGCGCCGCTCGGCGACTTCCGCCGTGCTCAGGCCGAAGATGAAGATGTTGTCGTCGCCGACGCATTCCTTGATCTCGACATTGGCGCCGTCGAGCGTGCCTATGGTCAAGGCGCCGTTCAGCGCGAACTTCATGTTGCCGGTGCCCGACGCCTCCATGCCGGCAGTCGAAATCTGCTCGGACAGGTCGGCGGCCGGCATCATCACCTCGGCCAGGCTGACATTGTAGTTCGGCACGAACACCACTTTCAGCAGGCCGCGCACCGACGGGTCGCTGTTGATGACCTTGGCAACGTCGTTGGCCAGTTTGATGATCAGCTTGGCATTGTGGTAGCTGGGCGCCGCTTTGCCGCCGAAGAATTTGACGCGCGGCATCCAGTCCTGTTCGGGATGCGAGCGGATCTGGTCGTAGAGCGCGATCGCTTCCAGGATGTTGAGCAGCTGGCGCTTGTATTCGTGGATGCGCTTGACCTGGATGTCGAACAGCGCCGACGGGTCGAGCTTGATGCCGAGCCGGTCGGCGACCAGATTGGCGAGCTTGATCTTGTTGGAGCGCTTGACGGCGGCGAACTTGTCGCGGAAGGCGGCGTCACCGGCAAAGGCTTCGAGCCCCTTGATGGCGTCGATGTCGTCGAGGAAACGGTCCCCGATCGCCGCGCGGGCGAGCGCGGTGAGGCCTGGATTGCACTGGATCAGCCAGCGGCGTGGCGTGATTCCGTTGGTCTTGTTGTTGATGCGATCGGGATAGAGCTTGTGGAGATCGGCAAACACCGTCTCCTTCATCAGCTCGGTGTGCAACGCCGACACGCCATTGATCGAGTGCGAGCCGACAAAGGCCAGGTTACCCATGCGCACGCGGCGGTCGCCATTTTCCTGGATCAGCGAGATGCGGCTGATCTGCTCATTGGAAAACTGGTTGGTGGCGCGGGCCTCAAGCAAAACCTGCGCATTGATGGCGTAGACGATCTGCATATGGCGCGGCAAAAGCCGTTCGAACAGCGGCACCGGCCAGCTTTCCAGCGCTTCTGGCAGCAGCGTGTGGTTGGTGTAGCCGAAGGTGCGCTTGGTGATGTCCCAGGCCTGGTCGAAATCCATGCCATGGACGTCCATCAGCAGGCGCATCAGCTCTGGCACGGCGATCGCCGGATGGGTGTCATTGAGATGGATCGCCGCCTTGTCGGGCAGCGAGGCGAGATCGCCATACTGGCTGAGATGGCGCTGGACGATGTCCTGCAGCGATGCGGTGGAGAAGAAATATTCCTGCCGCAGCCGCAGTTCCTGGCCGGCCTTGTGGGAATCGGCGGGGTAAAGCACGCGCGACAAGGCATCGGCCTTGTTGCTTTCGGCCAGCGCGCCGATGTGGTCGCCGGCGTTGAACTTGTCGAGCAGGATCGGATCGACCGGCATGCCGGACCAAAGCCGCAGCGTGTTGACGCGGTTGGCCCGCCAGCCAACCACCGGGGTGTCGTAGGCGACGGCCTGGACATGCTCGGTCGGCTTCCAGACGTGACGTTCGAGCCGGCCATCCTTGGAGGTGATCGATTCCACCGAGCCGCCGAAGCCGACTTCGAAGGCGCGTTCGCGGCGCTCGAACTCCCAGGGGTTGCCGTGGTCGAGCCAGGTTTCGGGCAGTTCGACCTGCCAGCCGTCATGGATCTCCTGGCGGAACATGCCGTTGGCGTAGCGAATGCCGTAGCCATGCGCGGGAATGTCGACGGTCGCCATGCTTTCCATGAAGCAGGCGGCGAGCCGGCCGAGACCGCCATTGCCGAGCGCTGCATCCGGTTCGAGCCCGGCGATGAGGTCGAGGTCGACGCCCAGCGACTTGAGCGCTTCTCGCATATTGTCCATCAGGCCGAGATTGGAGAAGGCATCGCGCATCAGCCGGCCGATGAGGAATTCGAGCGACAGGTAATAGACGCGCTTTTCCTGCTGGGCGTAGGCCTCCTGCGTCGCCTGCATCCAGTGATCGACGATGCGGTCGCGCACGACCTTGATCGAGGCTGTCAGCCAATCATATTGCGTGGCAACGGAGGTGCCTTTGCCGACCCGGTATTTGAGAGCCAGCAAGACTTCGTCGGCCAGCGTCTTGGGATCGGGTATTTCGAGATCGGGGGCTTTGGCTGTCATTGTTCGCGTCATACTGCCTCTCGTGATCGTGCTGCGATCATACCGGCTTTCGCTCTCAGTCCCAGCCTATCCTAGTGCATCGCAACATACGTTCAATCGATTTAGACCAGCATGCCGCCAGTTCCCCTGCGGCAATTTATCCGTCGAGCGGATCAGGCAGCGAGTGCAGCCTCCGGCGGAACCTTCGCTCCCGTCATGAAGGCGACGGCGTCGGACATGGTATATTGCTTGGGATCGATGACGCAGAGGCGGCGACCCAGCCGATGGATATGGATGCGGTCGGCAACCTCGAAGACATGCGGCATATTGTGCGAGATCAGCACGATCGGCAGGCCTCGTTTCTTGACGTCGAGGATCAGTTCCAGCACGCGGCGGCTCTCCTTGACGCCGAGTGCGGCGGTCGGCTCGTCCATGATCACCACGCGGCTGCCGAAAGCAGCGGCGCGCGCCACCGCCACGCCCTGGCGCTGGCCGCCCGACAGCGTTTCCACCGCCTGGCTGATGTTCTGGATGGTCATCAGCCCAAGCTCGGTGAGCTTGTCGCGGGCGCGCTTTTCCATTGCGGGCCGGTCGAGCATACGAAGCCAGTCGCCGAGGAAGCCGGGTTTGCGGATCTCGCGGCCCAGGAACATGTTGTCGGCGATCGACAGGGCCGGCGACAAAGCCAGGTTTTGGTAGACCGTCTCGATGCCCGCCTCGCGCGCCTCCATGGGCGATTTGAAAGCGACAGCCTTGCCTTCAAGACGGATCTCGCCTTCGTCGGGCACGGCGGCGCCGGAAATCGCCTTGATCAGCGATGATTTGCCGGCGCCATTGTCTCCGATGACGGCCAGGATTTCGCCGGGGTAGAGGTCGAAGTCGGCATTGTCGAGGGCGGTGACACGGCCATAGCGCTTGATCAGGCCGCGCGCGGTGAGGATGGGTTCCACGGTCATGCCGAAACCTTTCTGATCCATTGGTCGATCGCCACGGCGCCGATGATCAGCACACCGGTGAGCAGCACCTTCCATTGCGGATCGGCGCCCAGCATGTTGAGGCCCATCGAGACGACGCCGACGATCATCGCGCCGAAAAGCGTGCCCAGAATTGAGCCGCGCCCGCCGAACAGTGAAATGCCGCCGATCACCGTCGCGGTTATCGCCTGCAGGTTGTAGTCGGTGACGGCGGCTGACGGCGAGATCGAGCCGTTGCGGCCGATGGACACCCAGGCAGCGAAAGCGGCGATCAACCCGGCAAGGGTGTAGACCGTCATCAACACCTTCTTGGTCTGGATGCCAGACAGCTTCGCCGCCTCCTGATCATCGCCAACGGCGTAGACATGGCGGCCCCAGGCGGTGTGATTGAGCACGTACCAGAGGATCAAAACGAGCACGACCGTGGCGATGACGCCCAGTGTCAGCACCGCCGTGCCGATCTTGAAACTCAGGGCAAAGAGATGCAGCAGCGGCGCCTGGGCGTCGACGTCGGTATCGCGGATCGTCTCATTGGCCGAATAGATGAAGTTCGTCGCCATGACGATGTTCCAGGTGCCGAGCGTGACGATGAACGGCGGCAGCTTCATGTAGGCGACCAGCAAGCCGTTGAGCAGGCCGCAGGCTGCGCCGGCGGCAAGCCCGATGGGCACTGCGAGCACGGCCGGCATGCCGTAGCTGACCGCGCAATTGCCCATGATCACGGCCGAAATCACCATGATCACGCCGACCGACAGGTCGATGCCGGCGGTCAGGATGACCAGTGTCTGCGCGGCACCGAGGATGCCGACGATGGCGATCTGCTGCAGGATCAGCGTCAGCGTATAGGATGAGAAGAAACGCCCGCCAATGGCGATGCCGAAAATGACGATCGACAAGACCAGCACAATCAGCGGCACCGCCGCCGGCGTGGAGTGCAGGAAATGCTGGATCCGCTTGACGGCCGATTTGTGCTCGTCAAAGGCGGCAACGCTTGTGTCGCTGCTCGAGAGAACCTTCTCGAATTCCTGTGCTTGAGCCATGTTTCCTCCCCTGGGCTTCAGCTCCATGCCGATACCCGCTCGCGCCTGTCCGGTCTGCTGCCGGGATTATTCGCGTGACGCATCGTCCACCCGAAGCGGCCGGGGATCAAGCCCCCGGCCGTCAGCTTGCCGCTGGCTGTCAGGCAGCCATCAGCCCCAGCACTTGGCGAGGCCTTCCTTGGTGTCGATCGACTTCACGCCATTGGCCGGCTTGTCGGTGACGAGGTTGACGCCGGTGTCGAAGAAGTTCTTGCCTTCGGTCGGCTTCGGCTTGGCGCCGTCCTTGGCGAAGGCGGCGATCGCCTCGATGCCGAGTGCCGCCATCTGCAGCGGGTATTGCTGCGAGGTGGCGCCAATGACGCCTTCGGTCACCGACTTCACGCCGGGGCAGCCGCCATCGACCGAGACGATCAGCACCTGGCTTTCGAGACCGACCGCCTTGAGCGCCTGGTAGGCGCCGACAGCGGCGGGCTCGTTGATGGTGTGGATGACGGTGATGGAGTTGTCCTTCTGCAGAAGGTTTTCCATCGCCTTGCGGCCGCCTTCTTCATTGCCGTTGGTGACGTCGTGGCCGACGATGCGGGCATCGTCCTCATCGCCGATCTTGTTGGGATCCTTCACGTCGATGCCGAAGCCCATCATGAAGCCCTGGTCGCGCAGCACATCCACGGTCGGCTGTGAGGGGGTCAGGTCGAGGAAACCGATCTTGGCGTCCTTGGCCTTGTCGCCGAGGGTCGCGGCTGCCCAGGCGCCGATCAGCTTGCCGGCTTCCAGATTGTCCGTCGCGAAGGTCGCGTCGGCGGCATCGATCGGGTCCAGCGGGGTATCGAGCGCGATCACCAGCAGGCCGGCGTCACGCGCCTTCTTCACCGTCGGCACGATGCCCTTGGTGTCGGACGCGGTGATCAGGATGCCCTTGGCGCCGTCGGCGATGCAGCTTTCGATCGCCGCCACCTGGCTCTCGCTGTCGCCGTCGATCTTGCCGGCATAGGTCTTGAGGTCGACGCCAAGTTCCTTGGCCTTGGCGGTCGCGCCCTCCTTCATCTTGACGAAGAAGGGGTTGGTGTCGGTCTTGGTGATCAGGCAGGCGCCGACGCCGGCGGCCGATGCTGTCGAAGCAAACGCCATCAGGCCGAGGCCCGCCGCGGCGAACACGGTGGACTTCAATAAAGCTTTGGTCACGATCTTCCTCCCATGGAACCATGCGGATGCCGCCAACCGGCATCTTGAGCGCATCCACTGAAGTTCTCCCAGTGTGGACGCGCCCTCAAATGACACCAGCGGGAGCCGCCTGTCAATAATTAAATCACTCTTATTTATTATTGACAGCTTTGCGCGGTTCACTCATTCTGCCGCAAAAGCAGTAAGAATAAACCAAGGGAAGGAACAAGGGTGGAGACCGGCATTGCGAGGCACGGTTCGCCCGAGGCGGCCGCCAGCCGTCTCCACCGTGGCACCAACCAGAGCGGCATGCGCGACCACAATGAGCGGCTGGTGCTGTCGTTGGTTCGCCAGCACGGCAGCTTGGCCAAATCAGACATTGCGCGCATGACCGGGCTTTCAGCGCAGACCGTCTCGGTCATCATGCGCGAACTGGAGGAAGACAGCCTGCTGCTGCGCCAGGCGCCGTTGCGCGGCAAGATCGGCCAGCCCTCCATCCCGATGGCGCTGAACCCCGAAGGCGCCTTCTTCATCGGCCTCAAGATCGGCCGCCGCAGCGCCGAACTGGTGCTGATCGATTTCCTCGGAACTGTGCGTTCCATGCTGCAGCACTCCTACCGCTATCCGGCGCCGCGCGAGACGGTTGAGTTCGTCACCGAAGGCATGAAGACGATGCGCGCCGAACTGACACCTGCGCAGGACAAGCGCATTGCCGGGCTCGGCATCGCCATGCCGTTCGAACTGTGGAACTGGGCCGACACCGCCGGCGCGCCGCGCGACATCATGGACGAATGGCGCCATCGCGACATCCGTGCCGACATCCAGGCGCAGTGCGAATTCCCGGTCTATCTGCAGAATGACGCCACCTCCGCCTGCGGCGCCGAACTGGTGTTCGGCCAGACCGGCGGGGCGCGCGACTTCGTCTATTTCTATATCGGCGCCTTTGCCGGCGGCGGCATCGTGCTCAACGGCCGGCTGTTCGGCGGGCCAACCGGAAATGCCGGGGCGCTGGGTTCGATGCCGGTGCCGGGGCCGGACGGCAAGCCGACGCAGCTCATCGACGTCGCCTCGATCGCCATGCTGGAAAAGGCGCTTAACGCACGCGGCGTCGAGGCTTCGCATCTGTGGACGTCGCCTGAGGATTGGGGCGAGATCGGTCACGAGCTCGACGACTGGATCGCCAATGCCGCTCAGGCGCTGGCCTATGCCATCGTATCGGCGTCCTCGGTGATCGATTTCGAGGCCGCGGTGATCGACGGCTGGATGCCGCTCGCTGTCCGGCGCCGGCTCGTCGATGCGATCAGGCAGGCGATCGGTACGATCGATGGCGAAGGGCTGAAGCTTCCGGTGGTGCGCGAAGGCACCGTCGGCATCCATGCCCGCGCGCTGGGCGGCGCCAGCCTGCCGCTGTCCGAACGCTTCCTCATCGGTTCGACCACGATTTCCAGGAGCATCTGAATGCTGATCGGTATTCCGTCGCTGCTCGGTCCGGAGCTTCTGGCGACATTGCGCGCCATGGGCCATGGCGACGAGATCGCGCTCGTCGACGGCAACTATCCGGCGGAAGAACAGGCAAACCGGCTGATCCGCGCCGACGGTCTTCACCTCATACCGGTGCTTGACGCCATTTTGAGCGTGCTGCCGGTGGACGACTTCGTGCCGGAAGCGCTGTTTCGTGCCTCGGTAAAAGGCGATCCCTCGGTCGCCGATCCGGTCCACCATGAAATCGAAACGATCTGCACCAGGCGCGCGCCGGGCCGCAAGGTGGTTGCGCTGGCGGGCGCCGACTTCTATGCACGCGTCCGGTCGGCATATGCGATCGTCGGGACCAGCGAACCCCGGCTCTACGCCAACATCATCATCCGCAAGGGCGTGATCTATCCGCCGGAGAACAAGAAATCATGATCCTCTGCTGCGGCGAAGCCCTGATCGACATGCTGCCGCGCACCACGACACAGGGCGAGCCGGCCTTTGCGCCCTATGTCGGCGGCGCGGTGTTCAACACGGCGATCGCGCTTGGCCGCCTCGGCGCGCCCGCCGGCTTCTTTTCCGGCCTGTCGTCGGATCTGTTCGGCGGCCAGTTCCGCGAGGCGCTCGGCGCAAGCAAGGTCAGCTCCACCTATGCGCACACCTCCCCTCGCCCGACCACGCTCGCCTTCGTGCGGCTCACCAACGGCCAGGCGACCTACACTTTCTACGACGAAAACACCGCCGGGCGCATGCTGACGACAGAGGATCTGCCGAAACTGGGCGCCGAGATCGAAGCCATGCTGTTTGGCGCCATCAGCCTGATTTCGGACCCGGCGGGTGCTGCCTACGAAGAATTCATGAAACGCGAGCACGAACGCCGCGTCATGATGCTCGACCCCAACATCCGGCCGAACTTCATCCCCGACAAAGCCAAGCACCTCCGGCGCATCCGCTCGATGATGGCGATGGCCGACATCGTGAAGCTATCGGATGAGGATCTGCACTGGTTCGGCGAGGCCGGCTCGCATGAGGACGTCATCCGCAACTGGCTGGATCGCGGCCCGAAGCTGATCGTCGTTACCCACGGCAGCGAAGGTGCCGTCGGCTACAGCAGGGAACACAAGGTCACGGTGATGCCGCATAAGGTGGAGGTGGTCGACACGGTCGGCGCCGGCGACACTTTCAATGCCGGCATTCTGGCCTCGCTGCACGAGCAAGGCCTGCTCACCAAGGCCGGGATCGGCGGCCTTTCGGAGGACGCCATCCGTCAGGCGCTGGCGCTCGGCGCCAAAGCGGCGGCGGTGACCGTGTCGCGGGCCGGCGCCAACCCGCCCTGGCGGCACGAAATCGCCTGATCCACGCTTAGTCCGCCGCCAGCCGCTGCAAGCAGCCGATCACTTTATGTTTCCGCGAGCCGGAAAGACGGACTGATCAGCCGGATTAATAGGCGGCGAAGCCCGGATTTCCGGCATCTTGCGGCAATGCAGGGAAAGCCTGAAGTAACAGGCTGCGACACCTAGACAACCCGTCCCGCGGCCGGTCCGGCTTTCTAGACCGGCCCAACTCTGGTACCAGCGGCCCGGTTAAGTTGTTGTTTCTGTGCGTGTCATTGTCCCCGGGGCAGCCCGCACCACACCGTTTTGAGGCCGACATGCAGTTCATCGATCTTGGCGCGCAGCGCGAACGTATCCGCGACCGGCTGAAGGCCGCGATCGACAATGTCGTCGAGGAAGGCCGCTATATCCTCGGACCGCAAGTCACCGAATTCGAAAACAAGCTCGCAGCCTATATCGGCACCAAGCATGTCGTGGCCTGCGCCAACGGCACCGACGCGCTGCTGTTGCCGCTGTTTGCCGCCGGTATCGGCCCCGGCGACGCGGTGTTCGTGCCGAGCTTCACCTTTGCCGCGACGGCGGAAGTGGTGGCGCTTGCCAAGGCCGAACCAGTGTTCGTCGATGTCGAGGCCGAGACCTACAACATCGACATCGCCAGCCTCGAGGCGGCGATCGCCATGATCAAGAAGGAAGGCCGGCTGAAGCCGAAGGCGATCATTCCCGTCGACTTGTTTGGGCTTGCCGCCAACTACGAGGCGATCATGGCGATTGCCAGGCGCGAAGGGCTGCTGGTGATCGAGGATGCGGCGCAGTCGATCGGCGGTTCGGCCGACGGCACAATGTGCGGCGCCTTCGGCCATGTCGGCTCGACCAGCTTTTATCCGGCCAAGCCGCTGGGCTGCTACGGCGATGGCGGCGCGATGTTCACCAATGACGACGCGCTGGCCGACCAGCTGCGCTCGTTTGCGTTCCACGGTAAGGGCGGGACGCAGTATGACAATGTCCGCGTCGGCATCAATTCACGCCTCGACACCATCCAGGCGGCGATCCTGATCGAGAAACTCGCCATCCTCGAAGACGAGATGGTCGCCCGCCAGGTGGTGGCCAAGCGCTACGCCGAAGGTCTCGGCGACATCGTCAAGGCGTCACGCAATCTGGGCGGTGGCCGCTCGGCCTGGGCGCAATACGCCATCGAGACGCCGAAGCGCGACGGGTTGAGGGCGCATCTCGGCGAAAAGGGCATCCCTTCGGTGATCTATTATGTGAAGCCGCTGCACGAGCAGGTCGCCTATCGCGACTATCCGCGCACGCCGACCGGGCTTGCGGTTTCGGAGGAACTGCCGAAGCGCATCCTGTGCCTGCCGATGCATCCCTATCTCAGCGAAGCCGACCAGGACCGCATCATCGAGACGATCCGCAACTACATTGGCTCGAACTCGGCGCATGTAGCGGCGGCGTAAGTTACGCCGCGTCCGCCGCCTTCCCGCTCGCAATAAAATGCGGGTTGGCGAAATCCTCGTCGTCGCTCTGTTTGCGCTTGCCATAGGTGAGCGGCTCGCCGTCCAGCGTGCGCGTCATGCCGCCGGCGGCGCGCAGTACGGCGTCGCCGGCCGCCGTGTCCCATTCCATGGTGCGGCCGAAGCGCGGATAGATGTCGGCTTCGGCTGCGGCGAGCAGGCAGAATTTCAGCGATGAGCCGACCGAGACGATCTCGGCGGCGCCGAGATCCTTGATGAAGGCTTCGGTCTCCGGGGTGTTGTGCGAGCGGCTGGCAACGACCGCCAGCGGCGTGACCGCCCTCCTAACCGAAATCCGCCGGCGGCCGACGATACGGAAGTCGCCATCGACCTCGATTGCTTCGGCCCAGCCCGGCCGTCCAGAGAAGAACCGCCCGCTGCACGGTGCGAAGACGACGCCGATCTCCGGCACGCCGTGCCGGACAAGCGCGATGTTGACGGTGAAATCGGTCCGGCGGTTGACGAATTCCTTCGTTCCATCGAGCGGATCGATCAGGAAGAAGGCGCCATCCAGATCGGGCGGCACAATGCCTTCGGCGACCTCTTCCTCGGCCACGCAGGGAATATCGGGATAGGCCGCACGCAGGCCGGCGAGGATGATCGTCTCGCTCTCGCGGTCGGCTTCCGTGACCGGCGAGGAGTCCGACTTGCTGTCGACCGCGCAGCCGGCCTTGAAGACCCGCATCACCTCGCGTCCGGCTTCGAGCGCCAGGCGCTCGAACACGTCGAGCATCACTTCGTCGTCAGATGCCGCCGCCGCTGTCATATTGGTCTTCGGCAATGTCGCGCTCATTCAGCCAGTGTTCCAGAGCCTCTACCATCTCCTCGGCCGTCTTGCCGAGTGTCTTGAGATGGATTTCGGGATTTTCGGGAGCTTCATACGGGGAATCGACGCCGGTGAAGTTCTTGATCTCGCCATTCAGCGCCCGTGCGTAAAGGCCTTTCGGGTCGCGTCGGGCGCATTCCTCGAACGGCGTATCGACGAACACTTCGACGAACTCGCCGTCGGCCATCAACTCCCTGGCCATGCGCCGCTCGGCGCTGAAGGGGGAAATGAAGGAGACGATGACGATCAGCCCGGCATCGGCCATCAGCTTTGCCACTTCGGCGACACGGCGGATGTTTTCGACCCGATCGGCGTCGGTGAAGCCGAGATCGCGGTTGAGGCCGTGGCGGACATTGTCGCCGTCGAGAATGTAGGTGTGGCGCCCGGAAGCGAACAGCTTCTTCTCGAGCAGGTTGGCGATGGTCGACTTGCCCGAACCGGAAAGGCCGGTGAACCAGAACACGGCGGGACGCTGGCTCTTCAAGTCGGAACGGCCACGCTTGCCGACATCGAGCGACTGCCAGTGGATGTTTTCGGCGCGGCGCAAGGTATGCAGGATCATGCCGGCGCCGACCGTGGCATTGGTGATGCGGTCGATCAGGATGAAGGCGCCGGTATCGCGGTTGTCGGCGAAGGTGTCGAAGGCGATCGGCGCCCGGGTCGAGATGTTGCAGATGCCGACTTCGTTCATCTCGAGCGACTTCGCCGCCTCGCGAGCGAAGTCGTTGACGTTGACGCGGTATTTCAGGTCGGTGACGGTGGCGCTGGTCTGGTCGGTCTCGGTGCGCAGTATATAGGAGCGTCCCGGCAGCAGCGCTGCCTCGTCGAACCAGACGATGTTGGCGGCGAACTGGTCGGCGACCTGCGGCCGTGCCGCCGGCGACACCAGCATGTTGCCTCTGGAGACCTCGACCTCGTCATCGAGCACAAGGGTGATGGCCTGGCCGGCCACCGCCTGGGCAAGATCGCCGCCTTGCGCGACGATGCGCTTGACCCGCGAGGCCTTGCCGGATTTGGCGACCACCACCTCGTCGCCCTGCGCGACGGAGCCGGACGCGATGGTGCCGGCAAAGCCGCGGAAGTCGAGATTGGGCCGGTTGACATACTGCACCGGAAACCGGAACGGCAGTTCGACCGCGGCCTCGTCGACCGATATGGTTTCGAGATGCTCGATCAGCGACGGGCCGGAATACCACGCCGTCTTTCCGGAGCGGCTGGTGACATTGTCGCCATAGCGGGCCGACATCGGGATCGGCACGATCGTCTGGAAGCCGAGCTCGTGCGAGAACTGCCGGTAGTCCTCGACGATACGGTCGAACACCGCCTGGTCGAAATCGACGAGGTCGATCTTGTTGACGGCAAGCACGATATGGCGGATGCCGAGCAGCGAAGCGATGATCGAGTGGCGCCGGGTCTGGCGCAGCACAGCCTGGCGCGCATCGATCAGCACGATGGCGAGATCGGCAGTCGATGCGCCGGTCGCCATGTTGCGGGTGTACTGTTCATGGCCGGGCGTGTCGGCGACGATGAACTTGCGCTTGGGCGTGGCGAAGAAGCGGTAGGCGACGTCGATGGTGATGCCTTGCTCGCGCTCGGCCTCGAGGCCGTCGACCAGAAGCGCGAAGTCGATGTCGTCGCCAGTGGTGCCGTGCTTGCGGGAATCGCGCTCGAGTGCGGCGAGCTGGTCCTCGAAGATCTGCTTTGTGTCGGACAGAAGACGGCCGATCAGCGTCGACTTGCCGTCGTCGACCGAGCCGCAGGTGAGGAAGCGCAGCAGCGACTTCTTCTCCTGCGCCGCCATGTATTCGCGCACGCCGTCGGTGGGAGCGAGGCTCTTGGCCAGGATATGGCGCATGCTCAGAAATATCCCTCGCGCTTCTTCTTTTCCATCGAGCCGGCTTCATCGCGGTCGATGAGGCGGCCCTGGCGCTCGGAGGTGCGCGCCGTCAGCATCTCGCCGACGATGGCTTCGAGCGTGTCCGCGTCGGATTCGATGGCGCCGGTCAGCGGATAACAGCCGAGCGTGCGGAAACGCACCAGACGGTTCTCCATCGTCTCACCGGGGCGCAATTGCATGCGATCGTCATCCTTCATGATCAGCATGCCGTCGCGTTCGACCACCGGCCGCTCCTTGGCGAAATAGAGCGGCACGATCGGGATGTTTTCCTGCAGAATGTACTGCCAGATATCGAGCTCGGTCCAGTTCGACAGCGGAAACACGCGGATCGATTCGCCCGGCGCGATGCGGGTGTTGAAGATCTTCCACATCTCCGGCCGCTGGTTCTTCGGGTCCCAGACATGCTGGGCGTTGCGGAAGGAAAAGATGCGCTCCTTGGCGCGCGACTTCTCCTCGTCGCGCCGAGCCCCGCCGAAGGCAGCGTCAAAGCCGTATTTGTCGAGCGCCTGGCGCAACGCCACCGTCTTCATGACATGGGTGTGGGTGTTCGAGCCATGGTCAAAGGGGTTGATACCGTCGCGCACGCCGTCTTCATTGACGTGGACCAGCAGGTCGAAGCCGAGCTTCTGCGCCATCTGGTCGCGAAAGGCGATCATCTCGCGGAACTTCCAGGTGGTGTCGACATGCAGGAAGGGGAAAGGCGGCTTGGCCGGATAGAAGGCCTTCATCGCCAGATGCATCAGCACGGAGGAATCCTTGCCGACGGAATAGAGCATCACCGGCTTGGAGAAGGAGGCGGCAACCTCACGGAAGATGTGGATGGACTCGGCCTCGAGCCGCTGCAGGTGCGTAAGCGCGATGTTCATGGACTGTGAGCGTTCTCTCGTGCAATCCAGACCTTGCATCAGATGGATCGGGCGTCCTTTTCAGCCGCCCGGTTCAAGCTTCACTGCTGGACACTATCGGTTCGTGCCGGCGTTCTAGCAGATCGCCACCTGATATAACAACGCTGGAAAGGCCGGCGGCCACACCGATCGGCAACGAATTTTCCATGAAAAGCCTAGAATCCGAAAATTCCTGCCCGACGGAGCGATAGCATTCAAAGGCCGGGAAAAATCTTGCCTGGACCGAAAGAAACGCCGGCCGGACCTCGTCGCACTTTCGAAAACCGCACCCAGCCGCTATACCGGCTCCTGAACCTGCGCCGGGCGGCATGCCGCAAATGCCGCCGCCAAACATTGTCCGTCGCCACGCGACCCAGCGCATTGTGAACCAGAGCATTGACCCCGATCTCCGCCATCAAGCAGCACGTTTCGCCGTCACGGATCAACGTCACCTTCTCCATTTTGTGCTTCTTTTTCCCGCCGGTACTGGGATCGGCGGTCAGCTTTTTGTTCAATGGCGGCGGCCTGTGGTCGGTGCTTCTGCTTGCGCTGAAAAGACGGCGTTTCAACATCGACCGGCCGATGACCGCGATGACGGTGGCCATCTATGCCTATTGCGCAGCCAGCGTGCTCGCCTCCATCGTCAACAATTCGATCGCCAGGGATGCGCCGCATCTGGCAGGGCTGATCACCTTCCTGTTTTTCCCTGTCTCATACGCGACCTGGAGCATTACCGAGAAAACCACGCTGACGCGCATCGTCGTGCTGGCGAGCGCCGCCGCCTGTTTTGGCGCCCTGCTGCTGGCGGTCGTGCAATATCACGGGCTGGGCATACGGGCCGAAGGCGGCGCCGGCAATCCGATCGTGTTCGCGACCGTCGCCTGCCTCAGCATGATGATGTGCCTGGCAGGCGCCTTATCGGGTGTCGAAAAGAACAGGGCGTTGCTGGCCTGCGCGACACTGGCTGGCGCGGTCGACATTGTCTATTCGGGGTCGCGGATCATCTGGCTGGCGATGCTGGTGGCCGGCATCGCGGTCCTGCTGATCAACCGTCGCAAGCTCAACAACAGAAACGCCATTCGGCTTTTGCTGATTGCGGGCGCGATCGGCATCGTCATCGCGGTCATTGGTCTCCCCATCATTTCCGAGCGCGCGGCCTTCCTGTTCAGCGACTGGGATGCGCTCGCCACGAAGGGCGACCACACGACCGCGCTCGGCTTGCGCGCAGCACTTTGGCAGATTGGGCTGAGCGCCTTCCACGACATGCCGATTTTCGGTCACGGCATTGCTGCAAGCCGTGAGCTGATAAAGGATGGATTCCACAATCAGTTCCACATGCCGTCCACGGGCTTCAGCCATTTTCACAATGGCTTCCTGACTGCATTGGTGGAGGCCGGGCTGCTTGGAGCCGTAACGCTCGCGGCTGTGTTCTTCGTTGCCGCGAGAAACGCGGCCATCGTGCTGCGCACCAGCACGGACGCGATCGAGCGGTTCGGCGCCACGATGATTGTCGTCACTGCGATCACCTACCTCATCGGCGGCCTGACCGGCATTCTGGTCGGCCACGACATCCTCGATGCCACACTGATGGTGTTCCTGGTGTCCGGGACATATCTTGCATCGGGCCGGCAACAAATGCTGCCGGAACAACAGGCACCGGCCCCGGCGCCCCAGGCAAGCCGGCCGTGAAAGTGCTGGTCACAGGCGCGACGGGTTTCATCGGCAGGCAGGTCGTCAACCAGCTGCGCGAAGCCGGGTTCGGGGTGCGCATGGCATCGCGCCACCCGGAACGGCTCGATCCCGTGAGCGATGCGGTTTTGTTGCCGGACTTCGACGCACCGGCTCAGGCATACCAGGCGCTGATGCGAGATATCACCCATGTCGTCCACTGTGCGGCGCTCAACAATGACCGCAAGGCGAGCGAAGCCGACTTCATGGCAGCCAACGCGACACTGACCGCGCAGCTGGCGCGCGCGGCCGCCTCGCGGACAAGCGGGCGCTTCATCTATCTGTCGTCGATCCGGGCAGTAGCCGGTCCCGGTTTCAGCGGAACGATCAGCGAGGCGACGCTCCCTGCCCCGCAATGCGCCTACGGGCGCTCGAAACGCGAAGGCGAGATCAAGACACTGGAAGCCTATGCGTCCAGGCCCTCCGATGCCACGGCGCTGCGCCTGCCGCCGGTCTATGGCGAAGGCATGAAGGGAAACCTGCGTGGAATGATGCGGGCTGCCGCCATTGCCTTACCATTGCCCTTAGGCGCTTTCACCGCAGTTCGTTCGCTGATATCGCGCGACGCGGTGGCTGGCGCCGTGGCGCATCTTTTGACTCGTCCCACGCCACCGCGCCCGACCTATGTCCTGGGCGATGCTTCCCCCGTTGCGATGTTCGAAATCTTGACTGCATTCAGGCACGGATACGACGTTCCGACCCGGCTCGTTCCTGTGCCGGCCTGGCCATTCAGGCTGTTCGCCACACTGCTTGGCAGAAAAGCAGCGTACGACGCTTCCATGGCGACACAGATTTGCGACCCGTCACTGCTGATCTCGGAAGGCTGGATGCCGGAAACCGACACGCTCGGCCGGATTGAGGAACTTGCACGACAGGCCCGTCAGGTCCGGTAGATTGTGCCAAGCAGGATTTTGACGTCGAGTCCGATCGAGGCTCCCCTGAGATATTCGGCATCGGTTTCGGCGCAGAGTTTCGGATCCGACATGTCGATGCCTCTCATCTGCGCAAGCCCGGTAATGCCTGGAAGTGCGGCAAGCACACCCAATTGCCTGCGGCGGTCGACCAACTCGGTTTGCGTGGGCAGGCATGGACGCGGCCCGACCAGGCTCATCTCGCCCTTCAGCACGTTCCAGAGCTGCGGCAGCTCGTCGATCTTGAATTTTCGCAGCACCTTACCGGCGGCGGTGACGGAGTTTGCCGGCGCCTGATGCGAGGGCAGAGATGGCGTTCCCACAACCATCGTCCTCAACTTGTGGCAGCGAAACAGCACCCCGTGCTGGCCGACGCGAGTTTGGGAGAGGAGTGCCGGTCCGGGCGACGACAGCCTGATTGCCAGTATGGCAAGCAGGGTGACGGGCGAGGTCAGCGGCAACAGAACCGCCGCCGCGACGAGATCGAAAGCTCGCTTGGGTTCCCTCATGGCCATCTCAGCATGCTCTAGATCCGCCGCCAGATGAAGGCCACATAGAGCCCAAGCGTCCCAGCCAGCGTCTGCCGGTAGACGCCGCTTTTCCTGAGAAGGCGCAGGCGTCGCAAGATACCGCCCTTTCGCGCCCTGATGAACAGGCCGAGACAGGCGGCGGCATCCCTCGTGAGGATGTCGCGATTGACGGCCAGGCCGCTCAGATTGTGATCGGTCCAGACGGCGAACTCGCCCCTGAAGAGGCGCCCCAGCCGCGACAGCCTCGCCTTCCACGACACGTTGGCGCCGACCAGGTTTGCCTCATGCTGGCGGTAGCGCACCAGCGGTCGCGGGTCATAGCGGACAATGCCGCCGGCAGCCGTGACGATCAGATAGGTCCACCAGTCATGGCTGACGAACTCGGTCCTTGCCGATGCCTTTGCCAGCAACTTTCGCGCGGCGCGGTTGATCATCATCGTGTTGCCGCCGGCAATGCTTTGCACAAGCGCATTGCGAAATGCGGGTGGATGCTGGAACAGCGGCGAATACCCTTGCGCTGCTCCGGTTTCGGACATGGTCGCGGTTCTGGAGCAAAACAGCAGCGGCGTTCCGGCGTCGTGCCCTTGCATCCAGGCAATGGCGCTCTCCAGCCTGTCCGGCTCCCAGATGTCGTCCTGGTCGCAGAAGGCGTAGTAGTCGGCCTCGATGCGCGGATCGATGATCATCGCGCGGAAATTGGCGGCAAAGCCTTGGCGAGGACCATTCGACAGGGTCAACCGGCCCTTGGACCAGCGGCTCTGCCAGGCGCCGATAATGGCCGAAGTGCCGTCTGTCGAACCGTCGTCGGAAACCCAGAGGTCGACAACAGGATGCGATTGCGCAGCCAGCGACGCGAGCTGCTCGTCAAGGAAAGCCGCGCCATCTTTCGTGCCCAGCAGCACGGCCACGCGCTGATCTTGTCTGCTCACTGGTTCAAAATCATCTGCAAACGCCTGGGAACGGCCATCGGATCGGTTTCAATAGCCAATCCCGGTCGATCAGGACAGGCTCTTTGTTTTGACGCAATCCCGGACGGAAAACCGCTCCACACTTTTCTTGGAATTGCTCTAACCAGCTTGCCCGACTGTTTTCGCAACGGTTTCCCGGCGTGCCTCACTTGGAGGCTCTTCCGCCTGATAGAGGCCGGCCATGACGGCGAGCGCCGAGGCCTTGTCCTGATCGCGCATGGCCGCCTGCAGCAATGTCAGCGCCGCCTGGACCTTGGGCCATCCCACGACATCGGTCCTGAGGCCGAAGATCTTGGGGATATCCAGCGCGACGATCTCCTCATTGCCGCCATGCAGCACTTCGTGAAGCTTCTCGCCCGGCCTGATCCCGGTGAAACGGATCGGAATGTCGGTGTAGGGGCTTTTGCCGGCCATGCGGATCATGGTTTCAGCGACTTCGAGGATCGGCACCGGCTTGCCCATGTCGAGCATGTAGATGGCGTAGTCGTCCTTGCCCTGGCGCCGCTCGGCGTCGGCCGCCGACATGATGACGAGGTCGACGGCTTCGGCCACCGTCATGAAGTAGCGGGTCATGCGGCGATCGGTGATGGTGACCGGACCGCCGGCCTCGATCTGCGCCTGGAAGATGGTGGCGACCGAGCCATTGGAGCCGAAGACATTGCCGAACCGCACGGCGATGAACTTGGTGCCGGAGCGACGGCCGCTGGCCCCGGTGGCGTGCGTTTCGTGCAGCGAAGAGACGATCTGCTCGGCGGCGCGTTTCGTCATACCGAGCACCGAGGTCGGATCGACCGCCTTATCGCTGGAAATCAGCAGGAACTGCGGCACCCCGCATTTGGCGGCAACCTCGGCGCAGACGAGGGTGCCCAAAATGTTGGTCTGGATCGCCGATTCCCAATTTTCCTCGAGCAGCGGCACATGTTTGAGCGCGGCGGCATGGAAGATGATGTCGGGCTTGAAATCGCTGACGACGCGGGTGATCTGGCGCCGGTCTGTGACATCGACGATGCGGCTCTTGAGCCGGACATGGTCCTTTTCGTCAACCTGCTGGTCGAGCTGGAAAATACCGAACTCCGAGATATCGGCGACCAGAACCGCCTCGGCGCCAAGTTCCAGCGACCGCTTGACCAGGATGCGACCGATTGAGCCGGCGCCGCCGGTGACCAGGACGCGCTTGCCACCGATAAAGCCGCCGATCCGCTCAATATCGGAAGCAACTGTGGGGCGGCGCAGGATGGTTTCCATCTCGACAGCGTCGAGTACCAGCTTTCCGCCTTGGCCGAGCTCCGAAACGCCGGAGAATTGGACGACGGCGATACCGCTGTGACGGGCGACACGGACCAGTTCCGAATATTCCTCGATCTCGCGTTCGGTGCCATTGCCGAAAATCAGCATGTCGAGGCTTTTGGTGCCTCTTGCATATTCTTCGAGGACCTCGACCAGGCGGGGCCGCACGGCTACCACCGGAACGCCCTGGATCTGCGTGCCCAACGGCGCGCCGTTCTCGATGGCCATGATGCCGGCGATGGAATATTCGGCCGGCTCGGCCGTGCGTGTGAAGCGGATGATGACGTCTGCTTCGCCAAGCCTGCCGACGAACAGCGCTTGTTTGATCGCCGCATTGTTTGCGTTGCGGCTTAGGATTCGCCAGCTCGCCCCGTCGCGCAGGAACCGGTAATAGAGCCGAGGCGCCGATATGATGGTGAAGGAGACGAGGAAAAAGACGATGAACTGGCGCTCGTTGAGGCCGGTCACCGGCTGAAACGATCGAACCGCCAGCGAGACGACATAGAGCGTGACGGTCAGGATGGCGCAGCTCTTCAGGATGTTGAAGAAGTCCGGCGTGGAGGCGAAACGCCACACGGTGTTGTAGAGGCCGCAATAGCGAAACAGCATATGGCTGAGAAAAACAATACTTGCCCAGCACGCCAGGCCGGCCGTGGAGAGCGCGTCGAATGAAAGTCTCGACTGAGAAAGCCCCAGACTCAGCGCCACCGCGACCAGGACCATGACCAGATCCTGGATCATTATAATGGCGCGCCGCATCTTCGGCCGAAGTCCGGACACGACCTCTACATAGGATGTCATTGGGTAGTACTGAACTCCAGGCGCAAGGACATGGACACTAACGTGGTGCAAGAGCGACGGAAACCCGTCACCGATCACCTGTTTAGAGTGCCAATCCCCAGCCCCGCCGCTTTGTATCGCATAGCGTGGAGTTGTAGTGATCGCCAGATATTTTTTTGGAAATTCCCTTGGCTGGCCTTCAATCCAGGCGATCGGGCGGGAGGCGCGCACCGAGATCCATGCGCATTTGCTCAAAGCGGGCGTCGCCGGCCAGATTGTTCCACTCATAAGGGTCGGCGCTCAAATCATAGAGTTCTTCCGACAAGTCGGAGTAGCGCGTGTAGCGCCAGCGGCTTGACCGCACAGAATGATTGCCGCGCAACCATGTCATGATCGCACAATGGTCTTCCATTTTGCCGCCCCGCGCCAAAGGCATGAGTGAACGGCCGTCTATGTCCGCTGGCGGCTCGAACCCGCAAAGATCAAGAAGCGTAGGAAACAAGTCGACCAGACTGACCGGCTGGTCGACGCGAGCCGATGTCGCCATACCTCGTGGCGGCACCAGAATGAAGGGCACTCGCGTTGCTTCCTCCCACAGCACGAATTTCCGCCAGTGCAGCTTTTCGCCCAGGTGGAACCCGTTGTCTCCCCAAAGGACCACGATCGTATTGTCGGCGGCGGGCGAAGCATCCAGGGCGTCAAGCACACGTCCAATCTGACTGTCGCAGTAGGAAATGGCCCCGAGATAGCCTTGGACGGCGTTGCGCCATTGCCCGTGTTTCAGGACGGTTTCGTGGTCAGGCGGCGACAGAGCCCAAGCCTTTGCGATGGCGGGAACGTCGTCAAGGTCGTCATTCTTGACAAAGGGCAGGCTGACCTTGTCGAGAGGATAAAGATCAAGGAATCGTTGCGGTACGTACCAGGGCAAATGCGGCTTGTAGAAACCCGTCGCGCAAAAGAACGGCTGCTCGTGCGGTTTTTGCAGGAAGGCGCAAACCGCGTCCGCGGTCTTGAAATCGGGCATCTCCGGCTCGCGAGCGGATTCGATGGCGCCCCAATCGAAGTGATGATTCATCGACGCTACGTTCGGGAAATCATCAAAATCAAACATGCGGTTGAGCGGCCGATGCAACGGCATCGGCTCGGCGGCGGTCGTATGGAATTCGTCCCACAAGGCTGGGCGGTTCTCGATGTCGCTCCATCTTGCCGACGGCGTCCTGTTGCGCCCTGCATCGGCGTAGTCGAAACTGCCATGGAACACTTTCCCCGCACCCATGCAGAAATACCCGGCCTCGCGCAGGCGCTCGAGCAGTGTGACCCTGCGCAGCGGCGCCTCCCAGAATGGCTCGTTCTGATAGACACCCGTTGTCGTCGGCAGGCATCCGGTAAACACGGACATCCGGCTGGCATTGCAATAGGGCGCCGTGCAGTAGGCGCGCAGAAACGTCGTTCCACGCGATGCGAGTCGGTCGATTGCAGGCGTCTTGACGTCCGGATGGCGGCCCAACGGCGCAATCCAGGAATTGAGGTCGTCAGCCACGATGAAGAGGATGTTGGGTCGCTCCATCAGCCTTCTACCGCCAGGCCCGAATCAATAGTCGGCCAGTCGGAAACCGACAGCCCCGAAAGTCGGGAGAATTCGACGGTGTCATCGTAAAAAATCTCGCGCAAATAGGTTACGTCCTCAGGTCGAAGCTCGTTCTCACATCGTCTCCCAAGCTGATCTGTTCGCGGAGCAAGGGGGAGAAACGGTTGGATGGAAAGGAACCCGGCAACGGCATCCAGCGTAGGTTGGTGATCCCTCAACAAATCCAGTGAACGCAGGAGCAGAACGTTCTCCCTTGGGAACAAGGCAAATAGCAGGCGTAGTTGGCGTGCGTAAAAGCCCCGTTCGACATAGCTATACACACGCCATGCCGGATCGGTCTGATCCAACCCCTTTAGTCGCCAGCGGCCTTGCCGGATCGCCAGGTGAAAAGGCAGATACTCCGACCGGTTACCGGTCTCCATACGCCATTGCGACCAGGCTCGCTCGATCGGATCGCGAAAGATGAAGACAAGCTTCATTGCGGGATTGTATCGCTTTATCCGTTCCAGCGATGGCGGCCAGAAGAGATAGATCGGGGTCACGTCAAATCCGATGCCTCTCCCAGCATCGTCGGAAAAAAAGCTTCCCAACTTGCGATAGTCCGGCTCCGTCCAGTTCTGCGTCTCGTCGTCAAAGAAATGCATCTCCTTGACGGACGGCGTCGCCAGCTGTGGGTGTTGCCTGAGATAGCCGAACAGGCTGGTCGTGCCGGACTTCTGCACCCCACCAACGATGAAACCCAACACAGGCTGGTCCAATGCATGCGTCCCCATGCCAAGGTTACGTCCTTGTCACCACTGTCTCTCGCCCCCCGACGAAAGTGCCCGGCAAGCCATCAAGCCTAGACAGCGGCGTTTGCCAAGTCCAGTTGCTGATAATCCCGCCCGGAAGCGAACTGCTTGATGAAACCGCGCTGTCTTTCGCTGGGGGCCTCAAGTCCAATAAAATCTGCGATCTCGCACAACAGTGACTCCGGGTTCAACAGCGAACGCTCATAGCTGACAAGGAGCGTCGGCCACTGCAATCGCTGCAGCAATTCCCAATATCTGCTGTACCTGATCAGCGCCAGGTCATAGGCTTGCTCGATCGAGGACTGCATCTGCTTGACTTCGGACTGGGCGACCGCAGCCATGTCGCGGTTGACGAACACGATGAACGGGTTCCTCACGACCTCCGCTATCGCCCCGAGGTAAAGATCGGCAGACGGATCTTTCCAACCCCATAGATCATTGGCATCATTTCTCGCCTCGATGATCTCTTCCAGCTTCTTCAAGCCATTATCTGCCGAACCATCGATCAGGCGGCCATCGATGTCCCGACCCTGGGCCGCATAAACGAGCTCCATATCCTCATGGATGATAGAAGCGGGTGACGATCCCATGGGCACACCCAGGATTATGGCCGCACCGGCGACGAGGCTTGTGCCGCCCCGGCCACATCCGACCACTATCAGGGTTCGTGGCCCCAGCGGCAACGCGAGTCTGACCGCCTTGTGTGATGTAGCCATCGCCACCGTCTTACGCTCCTAGTGTCCCAATGTTCGCAGTCGCCCGACCGCGACGCCGGCAATCGAAAAAATTCATGACGGTTATTGTTTTCCGGTTGCTGCTTTTTCCGCGCGAACCTGCAGGCGACGCTTGAAGAAATTCAGATGTTTGGCAGTGAGCGACTGGTCCCAATCCCGCGGATACTTCATTGCCTTGGCAAATCTGTACCTCTGCTCCAGGTCCCCGCTCCTCGACTTTGCCAGCTCCAAAGCTGAAACGATTTCATTCAATTCCGAAGCAGCCGGGATGATATTTCCGCTGAGGCCCTTCAAATAATCATCAGTTTTTGTCTTGAAGGTATTTGTCACAACGACACAGCCGGATCCGGCCAGATCCATCGGGATCATGCTCGGATGCGGAGAAGCCATCAGCGTGAGACAGATATCAAAACCCGAGACCTCCTCGATGTATTTGCTGAGGTCCATCCTTGGCAACGAAACCGATCGAACCCCGGGCTGCAGCTCGACAACACCTTCTCCCAAGCCCATGCCCACGCAATCCCATTCCTCGGGGTCGAAAATGCCCCGCCTGAAGGCCGTCGTAAGAGCTAACGCTGTAAGTTCGAACATATTCCGATCCACCACCGGCCGGGAATAGAAGACGATCGTCTTCTTTTTCTTTGCAAGATTGCGTTGGATGAACATGTCCTTGGGCAGGAGATTGGACGAGCAGGCGTTGTTGAAAAACGTATGCGACATGCCGCGAGACCTTATGCCGCCGACATCATTCGAAATGAAGAACTGCATAAGGCTTTCGCTTGAAAATATCGCGTCGTAGTCCATCGCGTATGTACGATCTGCAACGGCATATAGACTATTTGCTGGATAAAATACAGCCTCATAGTCCTGTATAAGGTATATAAACTTCTTGCTCTCTGTGCGCGCTGTAATCTTCTCTGCAAAATAGGCTGAATACCAAACGGTCGCCACGGCATAGTCGAAGCGCGATATAGCAAGCGGTTTCCGCCTCTCGCCGATATACTCGACTTCGAGTTCGTCGAAGACACCCTCCATACCGGGGTATTTCAGAACCTTTTCTCTGAAGTCGGCGATATTGAAATAGAAATTATCAAATAGGACGAGGCGAACATTGATACCCGTCTTGCGCAAGAACAGCGCCATCTGGAAGACGCCGAAGAACCCGGCCGAGATCGATTTGAAGTCGAAAGCAGGAACCAGGACATTGATCGTCTGCGGCCGGCGCTCATCTATCTCGACGTCCGGCATGTCGTAGATTCGATTCAGCCGCAGGTTCAAGAACTCGTGATCATAGACATGGTTTGGCGGAGCGACCGCCGGGACGAGCGGCAGCTGCGACAGGTAGGACAGTTGCAGGTCGGAGAGGAAGCCAAGGCGGTGCGCCGCCGACATGCACCAATAGGCAAGCCTGCCCCTATAGCTTTGCAGGGGAACGTCGGGGTCGAAGACCTTATGGTAGGATTGTTTCAAATCCTGGTGCCCGAAGATTCGGGCGCCGGCGCCGGCGAGCGTTGCAGTCAGCTGACGACGCATTAGCCAAAGGTCTCCTCTCTCACGACGCGACCTTTCTCGAGAAACACCGCGGAACTGCACATTGACCGGATCAGGGCATCGGAATGCGATGCCAGCACGACGATGGCGGCATTGTTGAGCCAATGCTCCATTCTCTCTCTGGCCTTCTTTTGAAATGACGCGTCGCCCGTGCCCAGCCCTTCGTCAAGAAGCACAATATCGGTCGGATATGCGGTGACAACCGAAAACGACAGCCGTGTCTGCATGCCGGACGAGTAGGTGCGTACCGGCAAATTTATGAAATCGCCCAGTTCCGAGAACTCGATAATCGATTCGGTCTGGCGCTCGATTTCACGGGGGGCGATACCGGTCATGAGGCTCTGAAGCCGGATGAACTCTCGGCCCGTGAGTTCGGGAGATAAACCCATGGAGGGCGCTATCAGAACGGCCGAGTCCCCGTTGATCACAGCTGTCCCGCTGGTGGGTTTGAGAATGCCTGCCAAGACGCGCAACAGTGTCGTCTTGCCAGCACCGTTGTGCCCGCTCAGCCCCAGCCGGGTGCCGGGTTTAAGATCGAGCGACACGCCATCGAGAGCCGCGACTTCGAAACGGCCGGAGTCACCGGCCAGCAAACGCCCGCCCGTGGTGAAACGGAGCGCGGCTTGCTTGAGAGAACGATTTGCCGGAGCGGACCAGACCGGAATTCGGACGGTGACGTCGCTCAGATGAATGGATGGCGGTGACATGGGGCTTCCAATACAATTGTGTGACGGCGTCAGAATTCAAAGCCAGTACGGAATTCGGTGCTCCGTCCTTCGATAGAGAATATAGGCGGCGATGCTCCCCGCGCCGGCAATAATGGCGGACACGAGCACGCTCATGTAGTCGGTGCCGTCGCTCATCAGTGGAGTTCGCGCTGCATCGATGATGTAGGCGACAGGATTGTAGACCAGGAACGGAGAGCTGGTAGGGAGAACCTTTGCCGTCCAGATAATCGGCGAAAGCATGAACAGAAGCTGCATAACGGCAGCGGTGATCAGCGGAACGTCTCTGTATCGCACAGAAACAATCGCTACGATTGTCGATATCCAGGCGGCATGGGCAGCCAACAGCGCGGTTCCGACGATGAACATTGGTATGTTCAAGCCGGAGTTCGGATACGCAATAATTAGAGTTATAAATATAATTAGCACATTGTGCATCAATATTATTATGTTCTTAGAGACACAACGAAATATGCATGAGGCCGGCGAGATCTTCGTATTTAGAAGAAGATCGTGAGATCCAATTAAAGTTTCCGAACCTTCAATTATTGCTCCAGACAGAAATTGCCACAAGACTACACTCGTAGCCAAGTGATGTATGAACTCCCTTATTGGCTGCTTAAACAACACAGCATATAGAAGCCCAACTGAAAGGGCAAATATTGCCGTGTTCAGCGTAATCCAGAAAGGCCCGAAAGTCGAATTCCGGTAACGAAGCCGTATGTCAAACTGCGCGAGCCGAAGCCAAACCATTGATACACCCGACATTATGATACTTCCTTCAGTGTAACTTGCTCAGGCTTGGTAATTTCCGCGACAGGCATGAAGGCGCCGCGATATGGCGACTCGGCCGACATAAAGATAGCGACAAGCTGTTTCATCGCTTAACAGACACAATCGCTACGTCTTTCCATGCTGCCGGCTGGGCTTGCAAGATGCGGCGCACCACAAGCCCCGTCGATTGCTGCCACCCCTGTGCCTCCGATCCGAATGCGGCTGTGAATTTTTGCGTCGAAAGACGCGAATTAGCCGGGCGACGCGCTTTGGTCGGGTAGTCGCGCGCCGTAATATCCTGTACCGCAGCATACGGCCCGCCATGTGACAGGCTTGCCTCCAGAATGTGGCGTGCAAAGCCGCTCCAGTTGACGTCTCCGGCTCCGGCGAGATGGTAGATCCCATAGCCGTCGAAGCTGTCGTCGCCGCGCAACACCGCCGCCGCATGCAGGATCGCGTCGGCAATATCAAGTGCGGATGTCGGATTTCCCCATTGGTCGGCGACCACGGCGATCTCGTCGCGGTCGCCGGCCAGCCGCAGCATGGTTTTCACGAAATTCTTGCCGAACGGGCTGTAGACCCAGGCGGTGCGCAGGATCAGATGGCGCGGATTGACGGCGGCCACGGCCAGCTCGCCGGCAAGCTTGGAGGCGCCGTAGACGCCGAGCGGTGCGGTGGCGTCGGTCTCGACATAGGCGCCGTCCTTGGTGCCATCGAAGACGTAGTCGGTCGACAGATGGATTACGGGCACGCCGAGCTTCGCGGCCGCCTCGGCGACCTTGCCGGCGCCGACGGCGTTCACAGCGAAGGCAAGATCGGGCTCGTCCTCGGCCTGGTCGACGGCGGTGTAGGCGGCAGCCGACACCAGGATATCCGGCCGCGCTGCCGCGAGTGCGTCGAACACCGTATCGGGCCGCGCCAGATCGAGCACTGGGCGGCCGAGGGTGACGACCTCGATGCCATCGCGCCTCTGCCCGGCCTCCAGCAGGCTGGCAGCGACCTGACCGTCGCGTCCGGTGACAACCAGCCTCACGCCGCGCCCTTCCTGCCTTCAACCTGGCCGCGCGACCGGGCTTGCCCCAGCCGCTCGCCGGCGTAGCGCTGCTCGCGGATCGGTCCCCACCACCATTTGTTGTCGAGGAACCAGTCGACGGTCCTTGCAAGGCCGCTGTCGAAACTCTCCGCCGGCGCCCAACCGAGATCCCGGCCGATCTTGGAGGCATCGATTGCATAGCGGCGGTCGTGGCCGGGACGATCGGTGACGAAGCTGATCAAATCGCGGTAGCTCCTGCCGCCGCTGCGCGGACGCCTGATGTCGAGCAGGCCGCAGATCGTCTCGACGACGCCAAGGTTGGTACGCTCGGAATTGCCGCCGACATTGTAACTTTCGCCGGGCTGGCCCTTTGTGGCGACCAGTTCCAGAGCACGGGCGTGATCCTCGACGAACAGCCAGTCGCGCACATTGGCGCCAGCGCCGTAGACCGGCAGCGGCTTTTCGTCGAGCGCGTTGAGGATGACCAGCGGGATCAGCTTTTCGGGGAAGTGATAAGGCCCGTAATTGTTCGAACAGTTGGAGAGCACGACCGGCAGGCCGTACGTCTCGTGCCAGGCCCGCACCAGATGGTCGGATGCGGCCTTGGAGGCGGAATAGGGCGAGGATGGCGCGTAAGGCGTCTCCTCCACGAACATGCCGCCATCGAAGGGCAGATCGCCGAACACCTCGTCGGTCGAGACATGGTGGAAGCGGAAGAGCGCCTTCCTGTCCTCGTCAAGGCCGCGCCAATATTCGAGCGCCGAATTCAGCACCCGGTAGGTGCCGACGATGTTGGTCTCGATGAAGGCGCCGGGTCCGTCGATCGAGCGGTCGACATGGCTTTCGGCGGCGAGGTTCATGACGACGTCGATCTCGTCGCGGTGGAGGATGTCGAGAACCGCCCGCTCGTCACAGATGTCGGCCTGCGCAAATTTGTAGTTGTGTGCATTCTCGATGGTGCGCAGCGAGGCCAGATTGCCGGCATAGGTGAGCTTGTCGAGATTGGTCACATGGTAGGCCGGATTGGCGCACAAATGCCGGCACACGGCCGAGCCGATGAAGCCGGCACCGCCTGTCACCAGAAAATTCATGGCGCTCTCCTCACATCGTCGCGCGTCATGCGAACACCTCGGCCTCAGCAAGCGCCGGCGCCTTGAGGTCCTTGGCCGAGAGCTCGAAGGCGCCGGCCGGCGACGGCCAATCGATGCCGATATCAGGATCGTCGAAACGGATCGATCGATCATGCGCCGGCGAATAGGTGTCGGTGACCTTATACAGAACCTCGGTGTCCGGCACGAGCGTGACGAAACCGTGCGCGAAACCCTTCGGCACCAGGATCTGGTTGCCTCTCTCGGCCGATATTTCGAGCGCGACCCATTTGCCGAAGGTTTTCGAGCTGCGGCGGATGTCGACCGCCACGTCGAGAATCTTGCCTCGGATCACACGCAGCAACTTGTCCTGCGCGCGTGGAGGCAGTTGATAGTGAAGCCCCCGCACGACACCTGCGGCAGCCGAATAGGAATGATTGTCCTGGACGAAACGCAGATCGATGCCGGCCTCGGCAAAGGCCTCGGCATTCCAGGTTTCGGTGAAATAACCGCGCGCATCGCCGTGCCGCTTCGGCACGATTTCCAGCACGCCGTCCAAACCGAGCTGCCTGACTTCCAGCACTCTATGTCTCCGTCAGCTCGGCGACACGCCGGCGCAGATAGGCGGCGTATTCGTTCTTGCCCAGGCGCGTGGCGCGCTCAAGCACCTTGTCGGCGGTCAGCCAGCCCTGCTCGAAAGCGATTTCTTCAGGACAGGCGACCTTGATCCCCTGGCGGTGCTCGATCGTGCGCACGAAGGAAGAGGCTTCATGCAGGCTGTCATGCGTGCCGGTGTCGAGCCAGGCATAGCCGCGGCCGAGCTGATGCACGTGCAATTTCCCGCGCTCGAGATAGACGTTGTTGACCGCCGTGATCTCGAGTTCGCCACGCGCCGAGGGCTTGATCGTCGACGCGATGTCGACGACCTCATTGTCGTAGAAATAGAGGCCGGTGACCGCCCAGTTGGACTTCGGCTCCCGCGGCTTCTCCTCGATTGTCAAAGCCGTGCCGCTGAGCTTGTCGAACGACACCACGCCGTAGCGCTGCGGGTCCTCGACATGGTAGGCGAACACCGACGCGCCGCTTTGGCGCTGCGCAGCAGTGCGGCAGAGCTGCGACAGGCCCTCGCCGAAATAGATGTTGTCGCCGAGAATCATCGACACATTATCCTTGCCGATGAAGTCGCGGCCGATGATGAAGGCCTCGGCAAGCCCGTTGGGCTGCGCCTGCTCGGCATAGGAGAATTCGACCCCGAATTCCGAACCGTCGCCCAGCAACTCCCGAAACACCGGCAAGTCGCGAGGTGTCGAAATGATCAAAATCTGGCGGATACCGGCGAGCATCAAGACGCTCAGCGGATAAAAAACCATCGGCTTGTCGTATATTGGCAGAATCTGCTTAGAGATCGCTAATGTAAGGGGATACAGACGCGTCCCGCTGCCTCCTGCAAGGATTATTCCCTTCAACAAGCTCTCCTTGAATTACCGGCCCCCGCCTCGAAATCAAGTTGCCCGTGCTTAGGTTTCGCGCAATGGCTTGTCAATTCAATCTCGGCCGTGGATCGGCGCCAGAATTGCTCTGCATCTGCCGCCTCGCGGCAATTTGACCGACCAGGCACAAGCTGACGATGCAAATGGGCGTGGCGATTTGGCAACCGGCTTGCACCATCGGCTGGCGGACGCGTGACAACAAAAAGCCGGCGGGCCCTGGGCCCGCCGGCTCATTCATTTGTCCGGTTTCAGGGCTGCTTGGGCAGCAGCGACCATACCGCCGGCACCAGGCTGGCGGCGAGCGCAACCTTGATCAAATCCCCGAGGACGAACGGCAAAACGCCGAACTGCCACGCCTTTTCCACGCCGATGAGGGTGGCCAGCCAGGCAAAGCCCATGGCCATCATGACGATTTCGGCGACCAGCATGGCGTTGAACAGCTTGATCGGGTGGCGGTCCCAGCCGCGGTCGGCGGCCCAGCCGACAATGGCTGCCATGACGACGAAGCCGGCGAGATAACCGCCGGTGCCGCCGATCATGTAGGCGATGCCGATGCCCTTTTCAGGCGTGCTCTGGAAGACCGGGAAGCCCATGGCGCCTTCGGCCATGTAGAGAAGCAGGGTAGCGACGCCAAGCCGCAGGCCAAATGCGGTGGCGATCAGCAGGACGGCCAGCGTCTGCATCGAGATGTCGACCGGCCCGAGCACGACTTTCGTCTTGGCCGACAGGGTCAAAAGCAGCGTTCCGGCGATCGCCAGCAAAAGCTGGGTTGCCAGGCGCTGCGCGCCCTCCTGGGGCAAAGCGAGAGAAACAAGCGGGCGCATCGTCGTTGCAAGTGCCATGGTCTTCCCCAATCCGGATTGCCGCAGATCGCGGCCTTGCGTTTTTCTATATTGGCTTCCGTGTTATGCGGCAATCAGTTTTGCCGTCTTCCTGAACAGAGATTCAACGACACCGCCATGGCGCTCAAATTCGACACCAGCTTCGATCCGGCCTATGGCGAGGGCGTCACCGTTGCGCCGGACGTCTTGCGCGTCACCGCCAAAAACCCCAGCCCGTTCACCTTTCACGGCACCAACAGCTACATCGTCGGGCGCGATACGCTGGCGGTGATCGATCCCGGCCCCGATGACGAGGCGCATTTCCAGACGCTGCTCAAGGTGATCGCAAACCGGCCGGTCAGCCATATCTTCGTCAGCCACACGCATCGCGACCATTCTCCGCTGGCCGCCCGGCTGAAAGCGCACACCGGCGCTATTGTACTGGCCGAAGGCCCGCACCGCCCGGCAAGGCCGCTGCGGATCGGCGAGATCAACCCGCTCGACGCCAGCGCCGACACGGTTTTCGTCCCGGAGATCGCGTTGCCCGACAATGCGCTGGTCGAGGGCGATGACTGGACGATCCGGACGGTGCTGACGCCGGGCCACACCGCCAATCACGCGGCATTTGCGCTCGAAGGCACTGGCATCCTGTTTTCAGCGGACCATGTGATGGCGTGGGCGACATCGATCGTGGCGCCGCCGGACGGAGCGATGGCCGACTACATGGCCTCGCTCGACAGGCTGATCGCGCGCGGCGATCGCCTGCTGCTGCCCGGCCATGGCGGCCCGGTGACCGCGCCGCGCAGCTTCATGCGCGGCCTCAAGACCCATCGCAAGATGCGCGAACGGGCGATCCTCGAGCGGATCCGCGACAGCGACCGGACGATCCCGGACATGGTCAAGGCTATCTACCGGGACACCGACCCGCGCCTGCATGGCGCCGCCGGCCTGTCGGTGCTTGCCCATCTCGAGGACCTGGTGGCGCGCGGCCTGGTTGCTACCCAGGGTGACCCGGCCATCGACGGCGTTTTTGTGCCGGTGGGGTAGAGAACTATTCAGCCGGCGCGGCACCCACCTGCCCTGCAACCTCCTGGTCGAGTTCGGCGAGGAACCCGACGATGCGCGCCGCATTGTCGCCGAGGTCGTAGCGGCCGTAGCGGGAGGCCGAGCGCATGTCGACGACGATCGTGTCGCCGTCATTGCTGACCCGGATGGCGACGTCGGCGGGCAGGCCGACCACGAAGCTCCGGGCAACGGCCGATATCGTCACCTCGTCCTGACCGTCCGTCACCGGATATGGCGCAGTAAGTTGCCAATCGCGGCGGTCGAGCACGGTTTCAACGGCGTCGACGACGGTTTCGAAAGGCAGATTGTAGCTATGCCCGGTGACCAGCGGATAGGCGTCGGCCTGCAGGCGCGCTTCGCCCGGCGTTGGCAGCGCGAGCACGTTCATGTCCTTGGTGCGGTCGCTGGTGTCGAGCACTGGCGGATTGTCGAGGTCCGTCGTGATGTCCCTCAGGGGCGGCGTGGTCGCCGCCAAATAGGTGGCAAAGCCGTAGGGCGTCAGCACCAGCAGCGCCAGCAGGGCGCCGACCGAGAGGTCGCGGCCGCCACGGTCACCGAAATGCCACAGCCGGGACAAAGCGAGGCCGGCAAACAGCAAAGCGAACGCGGCAAGCAAGGCGACGATCGCCAGCACCCACAGGAAGGCCGGCGTTTCGACCAGTTCGAAATGATGGCCGGCCAGCACGGTCAGCAGCAGGACCAGGGCAAAAGCGCCCGTGCGCCGCGACCAGCCGGCCGCCTTCGATGTCTGCCGCTCGTCAATTTCCATTGTCTTCAGCACCGCCCCAACCCGCACAGACGCTTAGAGCAAAGGATGCTCAAATTGAACATCCCCTGCCCTAACGTTTTTGCCGCCGGTAGCTTGAAGGTCAAGGAAACGCACGGTCCCGGTCAATCCGTCGGCAAGCGGTAGTCGCTGAACTGCTTGCGCAAGGTGATCTTCTGGATCTTGCCGGTGGCGGTGTGCGGGATTTCGCTGATGAAAGCGACGTCGTCGGGCATCCACCATTTCGCCACCTTGCCGTCCATGAACGCCAGTATGTCCGCCTTGCTCGGCTCCTTGCCGGGTTTGGCGACCACGACCAGCAAGGGCCGTTCGCCCCATTTCGAATGATGGACGCCGATCGCCGCGGCCTCGGCGACATCGGGATGGCCGACGGCGAGGTTCTCCAGGTCGATGGTCGATATCCACTCGCCGCCCGACTTGATGACGTCCTTGGCGCGATCGGTGATCTGCATGTAGCCGCCGGAATCGATATGGGCGACATCGCCAGTGTCGAACCAGCCGTCCTTGTCGAACTGCTCGGCGCCGACGCCGCCATAATAGGCGCTGGCGACGGCTGGACCGCGCACCTTCAGCCGGCCGAAGGTCTTGCCGTCCCAGGGCAGTTCCTTGTCGTCATCGTCCGTCACCTTCATCTCGACGCCGAAGGGCGGGTAGCCCTGCTTGCCCTGGATATCGAGCCGGGCCTCGCCCTCGAGCGCTTGATATTGCGGCTTCATGGTGCACAGCGTGCCGAGCGGCGACATTTCGGTCATGCCCCAGGCATGGATGACTTCGACGCCGTAATTGTCCTGGAATTTCCTGGTGATGGCGCGCGGACAGGACGAGCCGCCGATGACGACTTTGCTGAGATGGGGAAGCTTCTTGCCGGTCTCTTCGAGATGCTGCAGCAGCATCATCCAGACGGTCGGCACCGCGGCGCTGAAGGTCACTTTCTCGGTGTCGAGCAGCTCGTAGATCGAGGCGCCGTCCATCTTGCAACCGGGCATGACCAGCTTGGCGCCGATCATCGGCGCGCTCTGGCCAAGGCCCCAGGCATTGGCATGAAACATTGGCACGACGGGGAGGATCGTGTCCCGCGCCGATAGGCCCATGGCGTCGGGCATGGCGGCGATCATGGCATGCAGCACATTCGAGCGATGGCTGTAGAGCACGCCTTTGGGATCGCCCGTCGTGCCGGAGGTGTAGCACATGCCGGCTGCGGTGTTTTCGCCGAAAACCTTCCAGGCGAAGTCGCCATCGGCCTCGTTCAACCAGTCCTCATAGGCAACCACATTCGGCAGCGTCGTTTCAGGCAGATGCGCCTTGTCGGTCAGGACGATCACCTTTTTCAGCGATTTGACCGCGCCGGCGATCTTTTCCAGCAGCGGCATGAAGGTCAGGTCGACGAAGATCCCTCTATCCTGCGCATTGTTCATGATCCAGACGATCTGCTCGGGGAACAAACGCGGGTTAAGCGTATGGTAGATGGCGCCGATGCCCATGATGCCGTACCAGGCCTCTATGTGGCGCGCCGTGTTCCAGGCCAGGGTCGCGATGCGGTCGCCGAGCACAAAGCCATCGCGCTCCAACCGTTGAGCGACCTTGAGCGCGCGGCGATGAACTTCAGCATAGGTGGTGCGAACGACAGGACCTTCGATCGAGCGCGAGACGATCTCGCGCGTCCCGTGCTGCCGCTCGGCATTGTCGATCAGCTTGTGGCAGAGCAGCGGCCATTCCTGCATCAGTCCGAGCATCTGGTTCCTCCCATTGCTTCCTCGTTTTTCCCGTCTTTTGTTCCATTGTGGGACGAACGGACGGATTGTCCAGCCATGACGTCTCCAACCGTTAACGGCTGAAGCAAGCAGTGATCGAAAGGCGGGGAAAACCGCCACAATCCGGCCATCGTCGACGTTAAGGTTCGTTAACGGGGTAGGGGTGCGGATTGGCGACTGAAAGAGGTTCGCATGGACACGCAGCTCGACGACAAGCAGATCGACGACAGGCAGATCGACGACAGGCAGATCGACGACAGGCAGATCGACGGCAGGCAGCTGGCTGACAGCGGGGCCGAAGACGTGCAGTTGGACGATATTCAACTCGACGACAAAGAGCTTGAAGACACGCTTGCCGCAAGTCTGGCCGATCTCGTGCCGGAGGCCAAAAAGGTTTCCGAAGACGAATTTGTCGAGGTGGTCGGCGGCGCCCTTGAGGCGGTCGGCGGCACGCTGCTGTTCAAAATGTGCGTCCAGAACGAAGGCGAAGGCCAGCATGTCGCCGCCGCATCGATCGGCGACGGCGGCAATCGCCAGTTCCTGCTGCTCACCTTGCCGACAGGCGGCGGCCCACTGAAGGTCGAGACGACGTCAAGAAGCACCAACCCGGTAGCCGGTATTGCCGCGGCCTATGCCGGCCTCATGGACGTGTTCAAGACCGCAGCCTGAGCATTCCACGCGGGATCGTTTTTAGTGATCGGAAGGCCAGCTCTGGCCTATCTGGCAAATGCTTGCGCAACGGGTTCTCCAGACACATTTTAGAGACATGGGAAGCAATCCCGCACGCTCTCAATCGGACTGTGCTCCCAATCGAAGAAGGAGAACCCCGCATGGACCAGATCGCCAACCCCGCCCCCGGCTTTCAGAGCAATCCCGGCAAGGTCATCACCGTCGAACCCTATCGCGGTACCGTGGTCGTGCGTGCCGGCGATACGGTGATCGCCTCATCGACGCGGGCGAAGCTTCTGTCCGAACCGCCCTACCCCCAGGCATTCTACATCCCCTTCGAAGACATCGACTTCACCCAGCTCGGCAAAACCACCCTGTCGACCCACTGCCCCTACAAGGGCGACGCCAGCTACTGGAGCGTGCTGCCGGCCGGTGAGACCGGCAAGGACGCGATGTGGGGCTATGAGCAGCCCTTCGACGAAATGGCTGAGATTCGCGACCACGGCGCGTTTTATCCCAACAGGGTCACTATCGAAGCAGCACCGGCCTGAGCAAGCGACTCAAGCCGCCGTTGCTCGCTTCGTCATCCCAGGGTCTTCGCGACGGAGCTTCGCTCCTGTTTCATCCTGGGATGACGAAGTTTAGAGGCCTCGGCTAATCTCAAACGTCGGCGACGTTAGTCCAAAGGCGATGAAACTGCCTGCCGCCGCCCAATCCTAATCAGTCGTCCCGTCGTTGCCGACACCGTCGGCGTCATCCAGCCGCACGAACATCAGCCCCTTGGCCTTCAGCGCGAGCAGACCTTGCACGACGCCCTCGCCGGCGGCGTGGGTCGGCTGGTTGATGTGGGCGATGATGACATCGCCATCCTTGGCGGCGGCGATGCGCCGAGCGGTTTCTTTTGCACCAAGCAACGAGCCGCCATCGCCGTTGATCGAAAAGCCGGCGATCTTGAAGCCGAGCCTGCGGATCATGGCGATGGCAGACGGACTGTATTCGGCGGTCGCGCCGCGAAACCATTTCGGCGCCGGCTCGCCGGTGCCAGCGAGAGCGGCGGCGCCCGATTCGACTTCGGCCCGCACCGCTTCCGGGCTGCCGGCGCTGCGGATGCCATAGATCTTGCGCGGCGTGTCGACGGCCGGGATGTGATGGCCGCCATGGTTTTCCAGTTCGAACAGGTCCGGATGCGCGCGCATGATCTCGACGACGGCGGCGTTGCGCTTCAGCCAGATGCCGGTGACGAAGATCGTCGCCGGAATCCGGTTCTCCACCAGCGCCGACAGGATCCTCGTATCGGTCTGGCCGCCGCAGGCGTCGAGCGTAAGCGCGACGCGGCCGACATTGCCACTGCCACCATCCTCAGCCTTCAGATGCAGCGTCGGCTCGACAAGCGGCGCGGCCTGGGCCGAGGACACGGCCAGGATAGATAGCGCCAAGGCGCAAAACAGCTTTTGCAAGGGATGCCTGTCTTGTCTGAGAATCGGCGCTGTCATAGCCGCATCCCAGGACCCGCAACAAGGCGGAAATTGGGATAGTGGCCGTGAGAAAGCTGATATCCCGACAATGTGACCGCCGCGCACCGTCAGACGGCGTGTTCCAGTTCCACATGCGTCCGTGAGAGGACTTCGCGCACGGCCGCGACGACCGGTTCGACCTCGAGGCGCCAGACGCAGCAGGCCTTGCTGGGATCGAGCGGATTGCACAGGCTGCCCGCCACGCAATTGCACGGCATGGATGGCTGCAAGGCGAGGCTGGGCACGCCGACCGGTCCCCAGACGGCCGGGCTGGTCAGGCCGAACAGGCCGACAACCGGCGTTCCGGCCGCTGCTGCCATGTGCATGGGGCCGCTCTCATTGCCGACAAACAGCCGCGCCTGCTGCAACACCGCCAGCAGCGTTTCCAGCGACAGCGCGCCGACGAGGTTGACGATCGACGCGGCACTGGCGAGGATCTGCTCGGCCGGCTTGCGCTCGTCAGGGCCGCCGACGAGTACGAAATCCAGTCCGGTTTCGCGCGAAATCGTGTCGATCACGGCGGCAAAGCGTTCATGCTGCCAGCGCCGGCCGTGAAAACTGGCGCCGGCATGCACCGCGATAAACCCGTTTGGCCGCAAATGGTGTTTGTCCAGCAATGCCTGGGCCCTCGCCGTCTCCATCGGCAATGGCCGAATCGACGGCACCCGCACGCGCAGGCCGACGCCGAGCGGCTCGAGCGGCGAAAGGTAGCGGTAGAGATAGTGACGTTCGCCAAAACCGAACGGCTCGGCAAAGACATTGGCGGGCTGGCGCTCATGCCAGCGCAGCGGCCTTTCCGGAGGATTGTAGCCGATGCGGGTGCTGGCGTTGAGGAACCTGACGATGAGCCGCGATGTCTTTGAATCGGTGAGGTCGATGGTCAGGTCGAAACGGAATTGGCGCAGCTTGCTGATCATAGAATAGAGCTCGCGCCCACGCTCCAGCGGGGTGCCGCGCATGGCGGCGCGGCGGAAGCTGACGACCTCGGCGGCGATGCCGTGCGCGGTGACGAAACTGGCGAGGCGCGCCTCGCAGAGAAAGACGATCCTGACACCGGGATATTCGAGCTGCAGGTTCTTGGCGAGCGTGGAGGACAGAACAACATCGCCAATGAACTTGGTCTGGATAATCAGGATCGAGCGGAAGGGTCTGGGCGAAATCTGTAACATCTTTTTCTCGGCACCGGGCGGGTTGGGGGGCCGTGAAATTGGGAAGAAACGATGTCGGGATTGCGTGTTGGGGCGCGCACATCAGCGTGAATTTGCTTACAAAATCGTAAGCTTAGCGCCAAACGGCCACCCAGGGGTGGCCGTTTCATCGATACCGAAAGGACTGTGTCGAAATCAGGATGCCGCGGCGCTCTTTTTGGGGCGCGGCACTGCTGTTTTGGCAATCTGCACCGCGGCTTGGGCTGCGGCCAATCTTGCGATCGGCACGCGGTAGGGAGAGCACGAGACATAGTCGAGGCCGACCTCTTCGCAGAAGCGGATCGAGGCCGGATCGCCGCCATGTTCACCGCATATGCCGAGCTTGATGTCGGGCCGTGTCGCCCTGCCCTTTTGCGCAGCCATGCGCACCAGTTCGCCGACGCCGTCTATGTCGAGCGAGACGAACGGGTCCTGCTCGATGATGCCCTTCTGGCGATAGGTCTCGAGGAAGGACGCCGCATCGTCGCGCGAGATGCCGAAAGTGGTCTGGGTGAGATCGTTGGTGCCGAAGGAGAAGAACTCGGCCGTAGCAGCGATGACGTGGGCGCGGATCGCCGCGCGCGGAAGCTCGATCATCGTGCCGGTGAGATAGTCGATCTTGACGCCGGTCTCGTCCATGACAGCCTTGGCGACCGCATCGATGCGCGCCTTGACGTAGTCGAGCTCCTTCACCAGGCCGACCAGCGGCACCATGATCTCGGGAACGACCAGCGCGCCGGCTTTCTTGCCGGCCTCGACGGCTGCCTCGAAAATGGCGCGCGCCTGCATCTCGGCAATCTCGGGATAGGAGACGGCGAGACGGCAGCCGCGATGGCCGAGCATCGGGTTGAACTCGTGCAGGGCTTCTGTGCGCTGCCTGAGCTTGTCGGGCGAGACGTTCATGGCGGCGGCGACCTCCGCCACCTCCGCTTCCGTCTTGGGCAGGAATTCGTGCAGCGGCGGATCGAGCAGCCGGATCGTCACCGGCAGGCCGGCCATAATCTCGAACAGTTCGAGGAAATCCGAGCGCTGCATCGGCAACAGCTTGGCAAGCGCGGTGCGGCGGTCCTTCTCGGTATCGGCCAGGATCATCTCGCGCATGGCGACGATACGCTCGCCGTCGAAGAACATGTGCTCGGTGCGGCAGAGGCCGATGCCTTCGGCGCCGAAGGAGCGCGCCATGCGCGCATCGAGCGGCGTCTCGGCATTGGTGCGCACCTTCATGCGGCGCACCGCATCGGCCCATTCCATGATGGCGGCGAAATCGCCCGACAGTTCCGGCTGCAGCATCGACACGGCGCCCTTCAGCACCTGGCCGTTGCTGCCATCGATGGTGATGATGTCGCCCTTGCGGAAGGTCTGGCCCATCGACATCAGCGTGCCGGCCTTGTAGTCGACACGCAGCGAGCCGGCGCCCGAAACGCAAGGCTTGCCCATGCCGCGCGCGACCACGGCGGCGTGGCTGGTCATGCCGCCGCGCGTGGTCAGGATGCCTTCTGAAGCATGCATGCCGTGAATGTCTTCGGGGCTGGTTTCGATGCGCACCAGGATTGCCTTGCGACCTTGCGTCTTCAGATCCTCGGCATCGGCGGACGAGAAGACGATCTCGCCGGTCGCGGCGCCCGGAGAAGCCGGCAGGCCGACGCCGATGACATCGCGCGCGGCCTTGGGGTCGATGGTAGGATGCAACAGCTGATCGAGCGAGGCGGGATCGATGCGGGCGACCGCCTCCTCCGTCGTGATCAGCTTGTCGCGCGCCATTTCGACGGCAATCTTCAGCGCCGCCTTGGCGGTGCGCTTGCCGGAACGCGTCTGCAGCATCCACAATTTGCCGCGCTCGATGGTGAATTCGAGATCCTGCATGTCGCGGTAGTGCTGTTCCAGGCGGTCGGAGATGTCGACGAAGGACCGGAACGCGTCCGGCATCAGTTTCTGCAGCGACGGCTTGTCGGAGCCGGCGGCGATGCGCGCCGCCTCGGTGATGTTTTGCGGCGTGCGGATGCCGGCTACGACATCCTCGCCCTGCGCGTTCACCAGGAATTCGCCATAGAGCATCTTTTCGCCGGTCGAGGGGTTGCGCGTGAAGGCGACGCCGGTGGCCGACGTCTCGCCCATGTTGCCGAATACCATGGCCTGGACATTGACCGCCGTGCCCCAGCTTTCCGGGATGTCGTGCAGGCGCCGGTAGGTGATGGCGCGGTTGTTCATCCAGCTGGAAAACACCGCGCCGATCGCCCCCCACAGCTGCTCGTGCGGGTCCTGTGGAAACGGCCTGTCGAGCTCCTCCTCGACCTTGGCCTTGTAGAGGGCAATGACGCTCTGCCATTCCTGCGCTGTCAGTTCGGTGTCGAGCTCGTGGCCGAGGCTCGCCTTCTGGTCCTCGAGGATTTCCTCGAACACTTCGTGGTCGAGACCCATGACGACATCGGAATACATCTGGATGAAGCGGCGGTAGCTGTCATAGGCAAAGCGGGCATCGCCGGAATCGGCTGCCAGCGCCTCGACCGTCTCGTCATTGAGGCCGAGATTGAGCACGGTGTCCATCATGCCCGGCATCGAGGCCCTGGCCCCGGAGCGGACCGAGACCAGAAGCAGCTTCGACGGATCGCCGAAACGGCGCCCGGTCAGTTGCCCGATATGGTCCAGCGCCTTGACGACATCGGCCTGCAACCCGGCCGGATAGCTGTTGCCGTTGGCGTAATAGGCGTTGCAGACTTCGGTGGTGAGCGTAAAGCCCGGCGGCACCGGCAGGCCAAGACTGCACATCTCGGCCAGATTGGCGCCTTTGCCACCGAGAAGGTTGCGGTCGCCCGCACGTCCTTCCGCGGCGCCATCGCCGAAGGTGTAGACCCATTTGGTCATGCTCGCCCTCCAAGGTCTCGGAAGATTAGAACCCCGGGGCCAAGACCCGGTTCCCCCGCGCTCCGACCCGAGCGTTATTATGCTGCAGTGCGAAAGGCAAGGCGTGGCCGGCCAGGCGCGCCAACTACAATCGATTAAGGAAAGCCGCATCAAAAAGACTTGCCGTATCGCTGCCCAAGATATAGAACATATAGGGAACAAGTTGGGAGCAGCGTGATGAAACTCAACGGAAAACTCGACTATCTCGAACTGCCCGCGACCGGCGCGACGCTGGACAGCGTCAAGGCTTTCTACAGCGCCGCCTTCTCGTGGTCGTTCACCGATTACGGGCCGACCTATTCAGCCTTCGGCGAAGGGCTCGATGGCGGCTTCCAGGCCGATGCAGGCGAGGCTCCGGCGAAACCATTGCCGGTGCTCTATTCGCAGGATCTGGAAGCAACCCTCGACGTTGTCGAAAGCGCCGGCGGCACGATCGTCAAGCCGATATTCTCGTTCCCGGGCGGCAGGCGGTTCCATTTCGCCGATCCCGCCGGCAACGAGTTGGCGGTCTGGGGCGAATAGCGCTTCCCCGCGCGAAGCGGTGGATCAGTTTTGCACAGTGGCCAACTCGGCATTGAGCTTTCGTGCCGCTCGTCTTATAAGGCCGCGCGCAACGGGCAAAGCTCGCTTGCTGGGGCGTCGCCAAGTGGTAAGGCATCGGTTTTTGGTACCGACATTCCCAGGTTCGAATCCTGGCGCCCCAGCCAAATCACATGCCTTTGGAATCAATGATTTACCGACCTTATCGATGGCTGCCGTCAGGAGCTATCTGACTCCCACGCGACCCCGACTCCGTTGACAGAGCCGGGGCCGTGCGGAGAGGATCAGTAATCGTTGTCGTCCTGGATGACGACGGGATGATGCCGATGATGTCGATAATAGCGATGATGGCTGCGCTCGATCGAGCCGGTCACGATGACCGTATCCCGGCGATGATGTCTGCGGCCGTGGTCGTAGAAGGCAACCGTGCCGTGTCTGCGGTGATGAAGGCGTTGACCCTGGTCATTGATGACCTTTACGCTCCTGTGATGATGTCGATGGTGGGTCGTGATGACCACGTCAGCTTCGGCTGCCGGAGCTATCGTCGGCATGGCAATGAACAGCGCCAAGGCGCTCACGATCATTGTTTTCATTGTAATATCTCCATCTGCTAATTATCCCTTCGCGGGGATAACCGCGTCCCATCCCTTTGGTTCCGAGTAGCGTCGTTGGTCCACGGGCGCGATCAGTGACGGCTGCTCCCGCGCAACACGGCAGTGTGAAGGAAGTAATTGCGACAACAGCTCTTGTTGGCAAATTCTGTTCAGCACGCTCTTTCAAGCCGGCCACCAAGGTTACGCAACTCGACAAAGCAGCGCTGCGCACGACCATTCTATGTCGTCGCGTTCGATCTCATGATCTGTAACGGGAAACACTTGTCTTGCGAGGAGGACCGTCGGCACAACTTTTCAGATTTACGAGAATACGACCAATCAGGCCATCTTAGATCGCCTAAGTCGGGCCGTCTCAGATCCCGTAAGAAAGTGCAAGGTAAACCACCGGCGCCAAGATCAGCAGAACCGCGATTCCGATAACCACTGCGATTGCCAGGCGCTCTGTTCGCCTGACAAGTTCAGCGACGTTGTCGTCGTCAGCCGATGGTATGAGGTCAAGAACGGAAGAAACTTCCGCAGGACTGTCGTTGTCGTTTGCGGGTCGGGTTGCGCCGTCACGCACAGATCTCTGGACAAAGGTCACTGTTAGCCTCGCTATTGAAACGCACCCCGTTGGCGGTCTCACGACAATCGGGTGCCCGCTAACCTCTCAGGAATGGCGGGCACCCGATTGACCACCGATGAAGGGACTCATGCTCGGCAGCCCGGTTCCAATGCATCGGGAGGGCATAGGTTGCCCGCCTTCAGGCCTATGGCTCCGACGTCAGGACTTCAGTCATACCCTGTTCGGACCTTGGTCTGGCAATCGACGAAGCGATGGCCGCCATTTTGTTTCGACGCAGAAAATGCGGGAACATTAGTAGGCTCTTACGAGTTCACTCCCAGCAACTAGTTCGGGAGAGATACGGTGAACAACATAATCTGGCTCATCGGAGCAGTCGTTATCGTGATTGCGATACTGAGCTTCCTGGGCTTCCGATAAACGTGGCAGCTGAATTGCGGTCGGAGCCTATTGCCATCTGCGCCTTGTAGGCATCGCTTTCGCGTTGGCCGGGCGCTTTGCATGTGGGCTTTGGCGTTCGCTCTCAGGTGGCGCTTAAATTCCTTCTCTTCGAACCTTACAGAATGCGCGTCGCAAGCAGGTCGCAAGGGCGACGGTCCTGTTGCAACAGTCGGATCGACGCCATCGCCGACGAAATCAACAAAGCATGCTGCGTCAGCTCGCCTCGCGCATCGCCTCGGCGGCCTGCAGATCGACCGAGACCAGTTGGCTGACGCCCTGCTCGGCCATGGTCACGCCGAACAGGCGGTTCATGCGCGCCATCGTGATCGGGTTGTGGGTGATGATGACGAAGCGCGTCTCGGTGGTCGCGGCCATTTCGTCCATCAAATTGCAGAAGCGCTCGACATTGTGATCGTCGAGCGGCGCGTCGACTTCGTCGAGCACGCAGATCGGCGCCGGATTGGTCAGGAACACGGCAAAGATCAGCGACATCGCCGTCAGTGCCTGCTCGCCGCCCGACAGCAGCGTCATGGTCTGCGGCTTCTTGCCGGGCGGACGTGCCAGGATTTCGAGCCCGGCTTCGAGCGGGTCGTCGGATTCGATCAGCTGCAGTTCGGCCGTGCCGCCACCGAACAGATGCGAGAACAGCCGCTGGAAATGGCCGTTGACCACCTCGAAAGCGGCAAGCAGCCGTTCGCGGCCTTCGCGGTTCAGGCTCTGGATCGCTTGCCTGAGCTTGCGGATCGCCTCGATGATGTCCTCGCGCTCGGAGACGATGGTCTCCAGCCGGTCCGACAATTCCTTCTGCTCTTCCTCGGCGCGCAGATTGACGGCGCCGAGCCGCTCGCGCTCAACCTTCAGCCGGTCGAGCTGGCGCTCGATCTCGGCCATTTCCGGCATCGGGCTGTCGGCTTCCAGGCCAGTATGGCGAATGACCAGATGCGGCGGCGTGTTCAGCGTTTCCTGGATGCGCGCCTCGACCTCGAGCCGGCGCTCATCGGCGGCGGTCAATCGCTCTTCCGCGCGGACGCGGGTTTCGCGGGAATCGGCCAGCGACTGGATGGCCGCGGTGGCGGCCTTGTCCAGCTCGGCCTGCTTGTTCTCGGCCTCCTGCAAACGGTCGGCGGCCGCCTTGCGCAAGGTCTCGGCCTCGGTCAGCTGCGACAGCAGCGCGCGCCGCCTGGAGTCGATCTCGTCGGGGGCGTCGGCCAGCGTTTCGCGCTCGGCCTCGGCCTCGGCCCTGCGCTCGCCCAGCGAGGCAATCTGCGTCGAGGCGTTTTCGGCCCGCTGCAACCAGTTGCTGCGCTCGGCGCCGATGGCGTCGAGCCGGCGCGTGCGCGCCTCGGCTTCGCGGCGCAGGCCTTCATGGACGGCGCGCGCGTCGGCCAAGGTTGCGCGATCGCGGCTGACATTGGCGGCGGATTGTTCAAGCTGCAATTGCAGGTCGCCGAGATCGGGGGCGTCCTGCAGCAGCATTTCGGCCTCGGCGAAGGCGGCGGCCGTTTCTTCATGGCTGTCGACGATTCGCGCGCGCGCCTCGTCCAGGGCGGCGCGGCGGCTTGCCAGCTCGCCACCGGCCTTTTCGGCCTCGGCCAGCGCGCTGCGGGCGGCGTCCAGGCCGTGCTGGGCATCGCGCCCGGCCTGGCGGGCGTTGCGTTCGGCCTCGCTCGCCTCACGCAGCGCCTGTTCGGCCTGGGCAAGGGCAGCCTCTGCCTCACGCATCATCTGCGTCGCCTGCACCGCCTCGGCATCGAGCTCGGCCAGCCGGTTCTTCTGCGCCAGCCTCTGCGCGGCCGCGGTCGGTGCATCGGCGCTGGCGGTCAAGCCATCCCAACGCCACAGCGCGCCGTCACGGCTGACCAGCCGCTGGCCGGGGGCAAGCAGCGCCTGCAGGCGTTTGCCGTCCGCCGCATCGACGATGCCGATCTGCGCCAACCGGCGGGCAAGCTGCGAAGGCGCGCGCACCACGCTGGCGAGGCTCTTGAGGCCTTCCGGCAAAGCCGCATCGCCTGGTTCAACCTGGCTTTCGCCCCAATGCACCGGCGCGCTGCGGTCGAGCGGCACGTCGAGATCCTCGCCAAGCGCAGCACCGAGGGCCGTCTCATAGCCGCGTTCGACGCTGAGTTGCTCCAGTACCGACGGGAAAAGATCGCCGCTGGCGGCATTGAGGATCTTGGCCAGCGTGCGGGCTTCGGTCTCGATGCCGGCGAGTTCGGCCCTGGCATCCTGCAGCGGCGGACGGGCGGCACTCTCGGTGGCGCGCGCCTCGGCGACGGCCTGTTCGGCAGCAATGGCGCCGGCCTCGGCTTCCTCCAACCGGGCGAGCGCGTCCTCGACCAAAGCGCGCTTCTCGGCGGGATCGGGCAGGCCGGCGACTTTCGAGACGATCTCCGATAGCTCGCGGTCGACATCGGCCAGCTGGCGGGCAAAGCGATCGCGGCGTTCGGCGGTGTCGCGCAGCGTGCGCTCGATCTGGTTGCGCGAGGCGGCGGCCTCTGCTCGTTCGGCGGTCAGCGCAGCGAGCTTTGCTTCGCTTGTTATAAGCGTTGCGCCGGCCTGCTCGAAAGCGGCGCGCGTGGTGGCTTCGCGTTCGGCGGCACCGGCATTTTCGGAGTTGAGTGTCGCTTCTTCCTCGCGCAGGCGCTCGAGGATGTCGGCATTGTCGCGCACCATGCGCTCTTCGCGGGCGATGTCGCCGTCGAGCTGCTGCAGCCGGCGCTCGAGTTCGGCCTGGCGGGCGCGGATGCGGCCAGCCTCCTCCTCGATCTGAGCCTTGGCGATCGACAGGCGCTGGAAGGCGGCAGCCGCGGCGGCCTCGGCATCGCGCAGATCGGGCAGCCGGTGGGCGCCGATGCCTTGCTCACGGGCGGCAGCCATCTGGGCGGCGGCGCGGTCGCCGACCAGAGCTGTGGCAACCGCCAATGCCGAACGCGCATCGCCCTCCTGGGTCTTGGCCAAAGTCCAGCGCAGATGCAAGAGCGTGGCTTCCGCCTTGCGGATATCGGCCGACAGGTTCTTGAAGCGCGATGCCTGGCGCGCCTGGCGCTTAAGGCTTTCGATCTGGCTCTCCAGTTCGCCGACGACATCGTCCAGCCGTTCCAGATTTTGTTCGGCCGCCTTCAGCCGAAGCTCGGCCTCGTGACGGCGCGTGTGCAGGCCGGAAATGCCGGCGGCCTCTTCGAGCAGCGCGCGGCGCGCCTGCGGCTTGGCCTGGATCAGTTCGCCGATACGGCCCTGTCCGACCATGGAAGGCGAGCGCGCGCCGGTCGACTGGTCGGCGAACAGAAGCTGCACGTCCTTGGCGCGGGCTTCCTTGCCGTTGATGCGGTAGAGCGAGCCGGCTTCGCGCTCGATGCGGCGCGACACCTGCAATTCATCGGCGTCGTTGAAGGCGGCGGGCGCGGTCCGGTCGCTATTGTCGAGGAACAGCGTGACTTCGGCGGTGTTGCGGGCCGGGCGCGTTCCCGAGCCGGAAAAGATCACGTCGTCCATGCCGGACGCGCGCATGTTCTTGTATGAGCTTTCGCCCATCACCCAGCGCATCGCCTCGACAAGGTTCGACTTGCCGCAGCCATTCGGCCCGACAATGCCGGTCAGGCCACGTTCGATGACGAACTCGCCGGGTTCGACGAAGGACTTGAAGCCGAGGAGGCGAAGGCGCGAAAACTTCATTCGCGCCTGCCTGGAAGGCACAAAGGTGCGCTGACGCCGAAGCGCAGTCGCTCCGGCGCCGCCTGGACGTCAGAGCAGAGGGTCGATGATGGCCGATATTTCCTCAATCGACATCGCACCTTTGTAGGTTTTCCCGTTGATGAAGAAGGTCGGCGTCGAGTCGACCTTGAATTCATCGGCGCCGCGCTTCTGGACCGATCTCACATCGTCCAGAAGTTTCTGGTCCGTCAAGCAGGCCTCGAAGGACTCCTGTGTAAAACCGGCGAGCTTGGAGATCTGCAGCAGCGCATCCTTGGTATTGTTGACGCCGACCCAGTTGGCCTGCTGCTTGAACAGCACGTCGACCATCGGGAAATAATTGTCCTTCGAACAGCGCGCCAGCATGAAACCGGCCTCGGCGCTCGGATCGAACGGGAATTCGCGCAGGATGTAACGCGCCTTGCCGGTGTCGATGTACTTGGTCTTCAACTCAGGGAAGGTGGTCGCGGCGAAATGCGCACAATGCGGGCAGGTCATCGAGGCATATTCGACGATGGTGACCTTGGCGTCATCCTTGCCGAGCTGCTTGTCGGGCAAAGCGCCGGGCTTCAGCAGCTCGGCCATGTCGACATTGCCGGAAGACTCCGGGACCTTGACGGCGGCCGGAGTGGCAGGCGTCGAAGCAGGCGCGGGAGCCGCAGGCTTCACATCCGCTGCTTTGGCATCCTCGCCTGAATCGCTGCATGCGGCGAGCATAGCCACTGCCGGAATGACGGCCAGCGAAGACAGGAGGTTTCTGCGGGACAAGCTACGGTTCATGCGAATCACCTGACTGTGGTTTGATTTTGCAACGCAAAGGCTAGAAAAGGCGAGAGTTGGCGGGAATTAAGGCATCGCCGTCCCCATTCCAATCGCCAAACTCTACATGCAGGATCACGAATGCGCGAGATAGATGACGCGTTCATGACCGACTGATTACCGGTTGATTACCTTGGCCGCTTCCTTTGGGCAAGAATTGTGGCGCCAAGACGCTCCAGCGAGGCGCGCAAGCCTTCATCCTCGATCTTGCCGACGGTATCCGACAATTTGGCCTTTTCGACAGAAGTCAGTGCTCTCGGCGTCGGTTTCGGCCGGGCTTTGTCCCTCAGCACCGGCTTTTGCACGATCCGGATCCTGCCGATCGCGTTGAAGCCGAGAAAGGCATTGACGCGGTTGATGATCTCGCCGGTCTCGTGCTGTAGGTGCAGCGCGGCCATGCCCTCGCAGGCGATGACCAGCACCGCCGGCTCGAACGGATCGTCCTCATGCATGCGGCGCGGCCACTGGATTTTTTCGGGGCGCGAATGGCCGGCGAGCCTGGGGCCGGCGATCTCTTCCCATGACTGCACCAGCCCGATCGAAATGCCGGCCCGCTTGCGCAGCACGGGGTCGAGGATCGCGGTCGCGAGATCGCTCACCGGAACGGGATTGCCGTAAGGCGTTCTCCCTGCCATGTACGTTCTCCAGCCACGCTCCTCACCAGCCTAGAGCCAGCCCGCGATCAATGGCACTGCACGAACAGACCCGCAAGGCCGCATCCGGACCAACTCTATCAGGAGAGATCGCCGCGCGTCTGCTTGCCTGGTACGACGCGCACCATCGCGAACTGCCGTGGCGGATCACGCCGCGCGCGGCGGCCGGCGGTGCACGGCCGGACCCCTATCGCATCTGGCTGTCGGAAGTGATGCTGCAGCAGACCACGGTCGAAGCGGTAAAATCCTATTTTCGCCCCTTTGTCGAGAAATGGCCTGATGTGAAGGCGCTGGCGGCTGCGCCGGCCGAGGATGTGATGAAGGCCTGGGCCGGGCTCGGCTATTATTCACGGGCGCGCAACCTCAAGGCCTGCGCCGATCTGGTTGCGAGCCAGGGCGGCCGTTTTCCCGACAACGAAACGGGATTGAGGGAATTGCCGGGGATCGGCGCCTATACGGCGGCGGCGATCGCGGCGATCGCCTTCGACCGTCCGGCGGCGGTCGTCGACGGCAATGTCGAACGTGTCATCTCGCGGCTCTATTCGATCGCAACGCCGCTCAGCGAGGCAAAGCCTGAAATCCGCGCGCTCGTCGAAAGACTGGTTCCGCAGACAAGGCCGGGCGACTTCGCCCAGGCAATGATGGACCTTGGCGCCACGATCTGCACGCCAAGACGGCCGCGCTGCATGCTGTGCCCGGTGCGCGAGGATTGCAGCGCCATCCTGTCCGGCGACCCCGAGCGCTTTCCGGTCCGCCTGCCCAAGGTCGACAAACCACTCAGGCGGGGTGCCGCCTTCGTCGCCGAGCGCGGCGACGGCGCCATCCTGTTGCGCAAGCGGCCTGACAAGGGCCTGCTCGGCGGCATGACCGAGGTGCCGACCACAGGTTGGACAGCGCGGATCGACGGTGCAACCACTTCGGAGGCAGCGCCCTTCCCTGCCGACTGGCGGCGCGCTGGAGAGATCGCGCATGTCTTCACCCATTTCGCGCTCGAGCTCGAAGTCTTTCACGCTCAAGTGAAAAGTGATGCGCCGGAAGGGCATTTCTGGTCGCTGGCCCATGACATTTCCGGAGAAGCGCTGCCGACGGTCATGAAAAAGGTCATCGAAGCAGCGATACCGGGCGCAACCAAAAAGCACCGCCCCATTGACTAGCATTCGCTTTGAAAGGCCAGAAATGACTGAAATCCGCCATATCGTGTTCGACATCGGCCGCGTCTTGCTCCACTACGATCCGAACATTCCGTTCAGCCGCCTCATTCCCGATGCCGAAGAGCGCAAGTGGTTCTTCGACAATGTCTGCACGCATGACTGGAACATCGAGCAGGACCGTGGCCGGACGTGGGAAGAGGCGGAAGCGCTGCTGATCGCGGATTACCCGGATCATGCTGAAAACATTCGCAATTTCCGACGCTATTGGAACGACATGGTGCCGCATGCCTATGAGGACAGCGTCGCCATCATGCTCGGCCTGATCGAGAGCGGCCACGACGTGACCATGCTGACGAACTTCGCCGCCGACACACTTGCCGAGGCACGACTGCGCTTCGATTTCCTTAGCCGCCCGCGCGGCGTGACCGTGTCGGCCGATATCCGTGAGATCAAGCCCGACCGCGCCATTTACGATCACCATGTCGCTGCATTCGAGCTCGAGCCATCAGCCACACTGTTCATCGACGACAGCCAAAAAAATGTCGACGGCGCCAAGGCGGCCGGCTGGCAGTCAGTGCTGTTCACGGATGCAAAAACGCTCAAGGCGGACCTTGAGCGGTATGGCATCGCGACCTGAGCTACGCAGAGGGGTCGAAGGTAGCGCTTTATGGCGCCCCCTCTGCCCTGCCGGGCATCTCCCCCACGAGGGGGGAGATTGGCAGCCTCGCCGACGGCTCTTTCTTACAACGTTGAAAGTTGGCGAAAACAATGAAGCGCGCAATCTCCCCCCTCGTGGGGGAGACGGCCGGCAGGCCAGAGGGGGGCGCGGTAGGGCGCCGACCTTTATGTGGTAGCGTCAAGCCCCTGCGCGCTCCATACCGAGCCTGGCGATGCGGCGCAGTTCGTCGATCGGGGTCAGGCCGCCCGAGCGCTCATAGTGCCAGAAGGTCCAGCCATTGCAGGCGTCCAGGCCCTGCACTTCGGCGCCGATCTTGTGGATCGAGCCGGCGCTGTCGCCGATCGCCACCGTGCCGTCGGCGCGTACCTTGGCCGACCAGCGCTTCTTGGCATCGTAAAGCGTGGCGCCGGGCTGCATAAGCCCGGTATCGATGAGGCTGACAAAGGCGACGCGCGGCTCGGCGCGCTTGCCGGTGAGCACGGTGAGATCGGCGGTTTCCAGCGGCCGCACGGCATCGATGCGCTCATTGGCGGCGTCGATATAGGCCTGCTCGCGCTCGATGCCGACGAAATGGCGGCCAAGCCGCTTGGCCACGGCGCCGGTTGTGCCGGATCCGAAGAACGGGTCGAGCACGATGTCGCCCGGCTTGGTCGAGGCCATCATGATGCGGGCGAGCAGCGCTTCCGGCTTCTGCGTCGGATGCAGCTTGTCGCCATTGTCGTTCTTCAGCCGCTCGCCGCCAGTGCAGATCGGGAACAGCCAGTCGGAGCGCATCTGGATGTCGTCGTTCGATGCCTTCATGGCTTCGTAATTGAAGGTATAGCCCTTGCCCTTCTGGTCGCGCGAAGCCCAGATCATGGTCTCATGCGCGTTCTGGAAGCGGCGACCGCGGAAATTAGGCATTGGGTTGGTCTTGCGCCAGACGACATCGTTGAGGATCCAGAAGCCGAGATCCTGCATCTTGGCGCCGACGCGGAAGATGTTGTGGTAGGAGCCGATGACCCAGATGGTGCCATTCGGCTTCAGCACGCGGCGTGCCGCCAGGAGCCAGGCGCGGGTGAAGGCGTCATAGGCCTCGAAGCTCTCGAACTGGTCCCAGTCGTCGTCGACGGCGTCGACCTTGGACTGGTCGGGCCGGTGCAAATCGCCGTCGAGCTGCAGATTGTAAGGCGGATCGGCGAAGATGACGTCGATGGATTTTTCCGGCAGCCGGTCGAGCGCGGCGACGCAATCGCCCTTGAGGATCGTGTCCAGCCACTCGGATTGCTGGGGGGCGTGGGAGAGGTCGGCGAGAAGACGCACGGCAGACATTTTTACACCCAAGGCACGCGTTACTGTTTACTCCCCGTTATGGTTACCGATCAGCGTAAATATTCGGTGAAGGACGCAACAGGCCAGGCAGCCCTGAGGTCGTCAGTTTGCGCAGCCCGGCCCGTTGGTGTATGTCGCGCCGCTTGAGCCTTGCCGGGCCTCCATCACCCTCCCTCGTTCGGATTGCCATGCCCCAGCCAGACCTTGTCATCTTCGATTGCGACGGCGTGCTCGTCGATTCCGAAATCATCGCAGCCCGCGTCGAGGCCGAATTGCTGACCTTGGCCGGATATGAAATCTCGGCCGAGGAATACGCCGAAACCTATGCCGGACTGACCTTCAAGGACATCATGATGCGGGTCGAGGCAAAATCCGCGATCCCGTTCCAGGCCTCGATGATCGACCGGGCCGAAGAGCTCGTCGACCGCAAACTGCGCAGCGACGTGCGCGCCATCGACGGCGTGCGCGAGGCGGTCGCGGCGGTGACCGCGCCGCGCTGCGTCTGCTCGAACTCACGCTTGGAGCGGATCGAGTTCATGCTGGAGAAAGTGGGCCTGCTGCCGTTCTTCGCCGGCCGGATTTTTTCAGCGCTGGAAATACCAAGCAAGAAAACCAAGCCCGCGCCGGATGTGTTCCTGATTGCGGCGGAGCAACTCAACGCCGATCCGGCAAACACCTTCGTCATCGAGGATTCGGTGCACGGCGTCACCGGCGCCAGGGCCGCTGGCATGCGCGTGATCGGCTTCACCGGCGCCGCGCACAGCTATCCCGGCCATGCCGATGTGCTGACCGAAGCCGGCGCCGAAACCGTCATCCGCCGCTGGGCCGAACTGAAAAGTGTGATTGCCGCTCTGTCGGAGTGGTCGGACGCCTGAACCGATCAGTCCTTGGCTTTGGCCGACTTAGCCGGTTTCTTCTTAGCCCTGTTGTAGGCAATCGCGGCGCGGACGAGCGCTTTCAGCGCATCCGCATCGATCACGTCGCCCTCCGACACATCGATGGCGCGCCACACCTTGCCGTTGAGCCCATTGTTGAACAGCCTGTCGGGATCCGGCAGGCTGGCGCCGTGAGAAAAGGTCAGCTTCACCTTGTCCTTGTGAGCGTTGCCGACGGCGATCATGCCGTCGCGTGACCATACCGGGCTGCCCATCCACTTCCACTCCTCGATGATTTCCGGGTCGGCGTCGAGGATGGTCTTGCGCAGGCTGGCCAACGTCTTGCCCCGCCAATCGTCCAGCTCCCGGATTCGGGCATCTATCCGCTCGGAGGCAGAGGCGCCTCCCTCGTCCTTGCTCGACATGCTGATCTTCATGGTCTGCCTCCGTTCACATCTTCTCGCCGGGCAATCGGCTGGCCTGCTTCACCCAGGAGGCGAAGCGGGCTTCGTCGATCTCTTCGCCTTCATGGATGTCGAGATAGCGCACTTCCTTTTGCCTGGAACGGCCGGGAGGCACAGGATCGAGCGACGTGCCGCGAAAGAAGGCGACTTTGACGTATCTGGTGAAGCAATGCAGGCTGAGGAACCAACCGTCGCCCTCGATGCCATAGAACGGTGAGTTCCACTTCACCGCCTTGTAGACGCCGGGGACGGCGCTGACGATAAGTGCGTCGATCCGGCGCCCGACATCGCTTTTCCAGCCCGGCATGGCAGCAATATATGCCTGCACCGGAGCGTCCCCATAGGCCTTCGGGATCTGCGGGTTGCCGCCCGAAAGCAGGACCGGCTTTTCCGGCTTGTCTGGGGCCGGTTTTGCGACCTTCGATTTTCCCGGCGCCTTGGCCATGTCCTACCCTTGCGCGCCCTGCTCGCCACGCGATCTCGCGACGTAAGGCAGCACGAACATGTAGAGGCCGCTGAACAGCAGCAGGAATAGCGGCAGCAGCGGCGAATAGACCACCCAGGCCGGAGGTTGCCCGAACGCCATGGTGATGAAATTGGCTGCCACGGTCAGCGTGAAGATGATCGACAGCCAACGATGGGTTTGACGTATCCATTTGCTCAAGTTCATTGCAACTTCCTCTTGAAACCAGCGCCTACCAACGCGCCAGTTGGGTGATCTGGATGAGATTGCCGCAGCTGTCGTTGAGCTGGGCGATGGTCGAGCCGGTCACTTCTGTCGGCGCCATGGCGAACGCACCGCCGCGTCCCTTGATGCGCTCGTAATCACCCTTGACGTCGTCGGTGAACAGCATGAGCGCGGGCTGCCCCTGCTTGAAGATGGCCTGCTGGTAGGCCTTGGCGGCCGGGTTGTCGTTGAGCGCCAGCTGTAGCTCGGCTCCCTCGGGCTCATCGGGTGAGATGACGGTCAGCCAACGAAAAGGCCCATTGCTGAAGTCGGCCTTCACAGCAAAGCCCAGCACGTCGGTGTAGAAGCGCAGTGCGTTGTCCTGGTTGTCCACATAGACGCTGGTCAGCTTGATCTTCATCGATTTCCTCCTTTTTGCATTCGGTGCCCCGCGATCAGGGCATGGTACCGGCAGGCTTCAATCCGGCTTCGCCAGGACCTGCTCCAGCTTGGTGAGGAATTGCTGCCACCCGGCCCTGGCGCCGCCATAGGCCTGCTTCTGGCTCGGATGGAAACCCGACTGCTCGACGCGCAGATGGGTCCCCGTGCTGGTGGGCGTGAGCGTGAACGTCACCACGCTCTTCAGATTGTAGGCGGCATCCTCATGCGCAAAATCCCAGCTGTAGGACAGCGTCCTGTTTTGCTCGATGGCCAGCACCTCGCAGTCGAGCACGCCGCCCCAGTCGCCGCGAAGATTGAAGCTGTGGCCGACGACAGGCTTGAAATCGTTCTTCATGAGCCATTCCTCAATCAGATGCGGCTGCGTCAACGCGCGCCAGATCTTCTCCGCCGGCCAGGATATTTCACGTTCGACGACGACGGTGCGCAGCTCGGGATTGCTCACTGGTCCATCCTTTTCAGCAGGCTCTCGAGATCATCGAAGCGGCTCTCCCAGAATCCAGTCATTTGAACTGTCCAGTCGGTCAGCGGGCCAAGTGCCGCGGGCTGGGCGCTGTAGTGGGTCTGGCGTCCGGCGTGGCGGTCACGCACCAGGCCGGCCAGCTTCAGGACGCCGAGATGCTTCGACACCGCCGGTTGCGAGACCCCGGACTGCGCCGTCAGCGCCCCCACGGTCTGCTCACCTTGGCGGCACAAGCGCTCGAAGATGGCCCGCCGAGTCGGGTCGGCAAGCGTTCTGAACAAAGTATCGTGGGCGTCCGGCATCGGGATCAATAACCTGCGAGCTATTGATTGACGTATAACCGCCGGGATATGGATGAGTCAAGTGCGCTGGCGGAATGGATCGAGATTAAAGCGCAGACGCGACCTGCCGCAGGCGCACGCCTGCAGGATTACGATCGGATCGTTTGGATCTTTCAAAGAGTTGACCGGCACCGTCGCAGCAGCGACGGCGCCCAGGCGCTTAGTTCGTCGCGGGAGCGCGCTTCTTTTTCTTGCCGGACTTCTTGTCCGCCGCCGCCGGCGCGGTGTCGTCATAGCCGGCATAGACAGTGTAATCCCGGGCGGAGGGTTCGGGCACGACGACGTTGGGATCGGTGAACACGAATTGGGTGGCGGTCGAGGGATCGCTGACCTGGATCTGATAGGGGTGAATTTGCGAATAAAGCACGTCGGGGCCGTGCATGACGGCAATGCGGATCGGCATGGTGATGGTGCCGGGGGCGAACAGCGGTCCCGGCACGATCTTGCCGGCAACGCCAACCTTCATCGTCAACTGGCCGTTGGCACGGCTGCAATCGCGGCTCACATCGCTGATCGAGGCCTGGTAGATGATCTTGGCCGGATCCTTGTTCGGATCGACGATGGAGCCGTCAGGCGCCGTCTGCGCGGCGGCAGCGGCCTCGGCATCCTGTGCCGCATCAGCCTTTTTCTTTCTCGGCTGCGGCGCGCCCTTGGCGTAGGTATTGAAGTAGGCGGTGCCATCGCGCACCGTCACTTTCGGGCAGTAGGCCTGCAACTGGCTGGCGAGAACCTTGGGATCCTGCGGCGGTATTGGCGCATTCGGGTCGGTCTTCTTGCCGAAACCGAGATTGAGGATGCCATTGTCGCTCGATTGGCAACCGGCGGCGGCAAGCATAAAGCCGGTGAGCGCCAGACCCGCGACAAAGCGACGGTTGAACTTGTGAAACGCCATGAAACTGCACTTCCCTCTCGCAAAGTTGGTGACGTATAGCAACGCCACGGCAAAAATGCGACTGAGCCGGCTCGGAAAATTAACCAATTGCCGTGGATGAACCGGCGGCAGCAATGGACCTTGACGATGCGCTATGTGAGTACCCGCGGGGATGCACCCGTGCTTGGATTTGCCGACGCGGTGCTGGCGGGGCTGGCCCGCGACGGCGGGCTTTATGTGCCGCAGACATGGCCGCAGTTTTCGGCAGCCGAGATCCGCGCCATGCGCGGCCTGCCCTATGCGGACCTCGCCATCCGCGTGCTGACGCCGTTCCTCGGCGGCGAGATCGCCGCACCCGTCTTCGAGCGCCTGGTGCGAGAAGCCTATGCCACCTTCCGCCACCAGGCCGTCTGCCCGCTGGTGCAGACCGGCGCCAACACGTTCATCCTTGAACTCTTCCACGGTCCGACGCTGGCCTTCAAGGACGTTGCCATGCAGCTGCTTGCCCGGCTGATGGACCATGTACTGACTGAGCGCGGCCAGCGCGCAACCATCGTCGGCGCGACCTCGGGTGACACCGGCGGCGCCGCCATCGATGCCTTCGCCGGCCGCGACCGAACTGACATTTTCGTGATGTTTCCGCATGGCCGCGTCTCGCCGGTGCAGCAGCGGCAGATGACGACATCGACGGCCACCAACGTCCAGGCGCTGGCCATCGAAGGCAATTTCGACGATTGCCAGGGCCTGCTGAAGGATATGTTCAACGATCATGGTTTTCGTGATCGCGTGTCGCTGTCGGGCGTCAATTCGATCAACTGGGCCCGCATCATGGCCCAGATCGTCTATTATTTTTCCTCGGCGCTTTCGCTCGGCGCGCCGGACAGGCCGGTCTCCTTTACCGTGCCGACCGGCAATTTCGGCGATATTTTCGCCGGTTACGCCGCCAAGAAGATGGGCCTGCCGATCGAGCGGCTGATCGTCGCCACCAACGACAACGACATATTGGCGCGCACTTTCGCGACCGGTGAATACCGCACCAAGGGTGTGTTTGCGACGACGTCGCCATCGATGGACATCCAGGTATCGTCGAACTTCGAGCGACTGCTGTTCGAGGCCTGCGACCGTAACGCAGAGACGGTGCGGCGTTACATGGCCGGCCTCAAGCAATCCGGCGCCTTCACCATCGAGACCGCAGAAATCGACCGGATGCGGTCCGAATTCGACGCCGGACGCGCTGATATGGACGAGGTTGCCGCCACCATCCGTTCAACGCTCGAATCCAGCAATTATCTGCTCGATCCGCACACGGCCGCGGCCGTGCATGTCGCCGCCGGCAAGGCTGACGGTGCAGTGCCGATGGTGGTGCTGGGCACGGCGCACCCGGCCAAGTTCCCGGCCGCGGTCGAAGCCGCCTGCGGCGTGTCGCCGGCCCTGCCCGCATGGCTGGGGTCCTTGATGTCAGCCGACGAAAAGTACACGGTACTTCCATCCGACCTGAAAATGGTGGAAGATTACGTGAGCCGCCACTCAAGGGCAGCGCGTTAGGGAGTACTTGCCATATGGGTGTTGAGGTAAGCCGTCTGTCGAACGGCCTGACAGTCGCCACCGAAACCCTTCCAAGCCTCGAATCCGTTGCCCTTGGCGCCTGGGTCAAGTCCGGCGCCCGCAATGAGCGTGACGACGAGCACGGAATGGCCCATCTGCTCGAGCATATGGCCTTCAAGGGTACGAAAAGGCGGACGGCCTTCGAGATCGCCTCGGAAATCGAGGATGTCGGCGGCGAGATCAATGCCGCCACATCAGTCGAGACGACGTCCTATTACGCCAGGGTGCTGTCCGACGATGTGCCGCTGGCGGTGGATATCCTTGCCGATATCCTGCAGGAGTCCGAATTCGACCCAGAGGAACTGGAGCGCGAGCAGCATGTGATCCTGCAGGAGATCGGCGCCGCGCACGACACGCCCGACGACATCGTCTTCGACCGTTTCACCGAGACCGCCTTCCGCCACCAGACGATCGGCCGCTCGATCCTCGGCACGCCGGAAACCGTCAAATCCTTCACCTCCAAACAGCTGCATGATTTCATAGAGCGCCAGTATGGCGCCGAGAAGATGGTGATCGTGGCGGCAGGCGACATTAAGCACGACAATTTCGTGCGCGAGGTCGAAAAGCAGCTCGGCGGTTTCCGCAGCAAGTCCGACAGCACGATGCCGCAATATGCGCAGTATGTCGGCGGCGATTTCCGCGAGGATCGCGACCTGATGGACGCGCAGATCGTGCTCGGCTTCGAAGGCCGAGCCTATCATGTGCGCGATTTCTACGCTTCGCAGGTGCTGTCGATGATCCTCGGCGGCGGCATGTCGTCCCGGCTGTTCCAGGAGGTCCGCGAAAAGCGTGGCCTGTGCTATTCGGTCTATGCCTTCCACTGGGGTTTTTCCGATACCGGCATCTTCGGCGTTCATGCCGCGACCGGGCAGAGCGACATTGCCGAACTGGTGCCGGTCATTATCGACGAGCTGCAGAAGGCCGGCGAGAATATCCTTCAGGAAGAGCTCGACCGCGCCCGCGCGCAATATCGCGCCGGCCTGATCATGTCGGCTGAAAGCCCGGCCAGCCGCGCCTCGCAGATCGCCAGGCAGCTGCTTCTGTTCGGTCGGCCGATCGCCAAGGAGGAGTTGATGGAACGGCTGTCGGCGCTGACCGTCGAGCGGCTGACCGACCTTTCGTCCCGGCTGTTTTCGACCAAGCCGACGCTGACCGCGGTTGGACCGGTGGGTACGCTCGCGCCCTATGAGGCGATTCTCGATTCGCTTGCGGGCACGCACACCACGGCCCGCAAGCTCGCCGTCTAAGCCTTCAAGCGCCGGTGTTCGCGCTCCCTTTCTTTCGCCGTGACCTGCCGGCACTGAAAGGCGACCGGGTCATGCTGCGCGTGCCCTACACCAACGACTATCGCGAATGGTCAGCGGTGCGCGGCGAAAGCCGTGCCTTCCTCGAACCGTGGGAGCCGCGCTGGACGCCCGATGAACTCGACCGCACCGCCTGGCGGCTGCGCATCGGCCGCTACCGCGAAGACTATGCGCAGGGGACAGCCATCGCCTTCTTCATCTTCGAGAAGGCGAGCGGCAAGCTTGCCGGCGGCATTACGCTCGGCAATATCCGCCACGGCGTCTCGCAAAGCGGCCATGTCGGGTACTGGATCGGGGAGCGGTTTGGCGGCCGCGGCCTGATGACCGACGCGGTCAAGGTGGTCTGCCGCTTCGCCTTCGATACGCTGAGGTTGCACCGGATCGAAGCTGCCTGTATTCCCGACAATGTCCGGTCGATCCGCGTGCTTGAAAAAGCCGGATTCCGGCGCGAAGGACTTCTGCGATCCTACCTCAGGATCAACGGCATCTGGCAGGACCACTACCTCTACGCCCGGATCGCGGACGATCCGCCGGGCGCTGGAACGAAGGACTGATTTTTGACGAATTTCCTGCGAAACGGGTCGCTGTTGGCCTTTGTTCTGGCGGCTGTCGTCACGCTTTGCGCGGCGCTACCGGCCTTCGCCGTCGAACCGATCAAGATTGCCCGCGACGACGTAGCGCTCGACCTGTCGCGCGCCGTCCAGATCTACGTCAATCAGGGCGAAAACTTCCAGGTGTCGACCGCGCCCGGTCCCGACGGCATCGTGCGGCGCATCGAGGTCGAGGCCAATGACGCGCGCTCGAGCGGCGACTGGGCGGTGTTCGCGCTCGCCAACACCACCGACCAGCAGCTCGACCGGCTGATCGTGGCGCCGCATTTCCGGCTGGTGAATTCCGGCATCTTCTGGCCCGATCTCGGCGCCACCCGCATCGCCGCGATCACCCCCAGCGAGGGATTCGCGCTCGACCGCCAGTCAAGCTCCGACGCCGACGTGTTCCGGGTGACGCTGAACCCGGGAACGGTGATCACCTTCATCGCCGAACTCGCCTCGCCGAAGCTGCCGCAGGTCTATCTATGGGAGCCGGAAGCCTACAAGGACTCGGTCAATTCCTATACGCTGTTCCGCGGCATCGTCATCGGCATCGCCGGGCTGCTGGCGCTCTTCCTGACCATCCTTTTCGTCGTCAAGGGAACCTCGATGTTTCCGGCGACAGCCGCACTTGCGTGGGCGGTACTTGCCTATATCTGCGTCGATTTCGGCTTTCTAAACAAGATCATAGAGATATCGCCCGGGAACGAGCAGATGTGGCGGGCGGGAACGGAGGTGGCGCTTGCGGCGACCTTCGTGGTGTTCCTGTTCGCCTATCTCAACCTCAACCGGTGGCACGGCCATTTCAGCTATGGCGCGCTGGTCTGGATCCTCGGCCTGGTGCTGATTGCCGGTGTGGCCATCATCGATCCGGCCGTCGCCGCCGGTATTGCCCGGCTGTCCTTTGCCGCCACCGCGCTGACCGGGCTCGGCCTCATCATCCTGCTCGGTCTTCGTGGTTACGACCGTGCGATCATGCTGGTGCCCAGTTGGGTGATGGTGCTGCTATGGCTGTGCGGGTCGTGGATGGCGATCACCGGCATGCTCGACAACGACATCGCCCAGCCGGCATTGGGCGGCGGGCTGATCCTGATCATCCTTTTGATCGGCTTCACCGTCATGCAGCATGCCTTTGCCGGCGGCGCGCTGCATCAGGGCCTGTTCTCCGATCTCGAGCGCCAGGCGCTGGCCGTGGCCGGCTCCGGCGACACGGTGTGGGACTGGGACGTGCTGCGCGACCGCGTCGTCACCAAGCCCGACGTCAGCATCCAGCTTGGCCTGGCGCCCAACAGCCTGGGGGGTGCGGCCCGCAACTGGCTGCCGGTGCTGCATGCCGACGACCGCGACACGTTCCGCACCACCCTCGACGTGGTGCTCGAACATCGGCGCGGCCGGGTCTCGCAGAATTTCCGCCTGCGCGGCGCCGACGGGCACTACCACTGGTTCTTGCTTCGGGCGCGGCCGGTGATCGGCTCGGATGGCGAAGTGATTCGCTGCGTCGGCACCATGGTCGACGTCACCGAGCAGAAAAAGTCCGAGGAAAGGCTGCTGCACGATGCCGTTCACGACAATCTGACCGGCCTGCCCAACCGCGAACTTCTGATGAACCGGCTGGAAGCCATCATCTCGATCGCGCGCACCGAAGAGAAGGTGCGCCCGACCGTCTTCGTCATCGACATCGACCGTTTCAAGCAGGTCAATGACGGGCTTGGCATCTCGGCCGGCGACACCATCCTGCTCACCATTGCGCGCCGCTTGCACCGGCTGTTGAAACCGAAGGATTCGCTGTCGCGCTTTGCCGGTGACCAGTTCGCCCTGATGCTGCTCTCCGAACAGGAACCCTCCCGCATCGCGGCGGTGGCAGACGCCATCAAGCACGCCATCAACAACCCGATCACCTTCGCCAAGCGCGAGATCGTGCTGACTGCCTCGATCGGCCTGATCACCTGGACCTCGGCGCAGACTTCGGCAGAAGACATGGTCAAGGACGCCGAGCTTGCCATGCACCAGGCCAAGCGCTTCGGCGGTGACAGGATCGAGCCGTTCCGGCCGGCCTTCCGCACCGTCGGCACCGACCGGCTGCAATTCGAATCCGATCTGCGCCGCGCCATCGAGCGGCGCGAATTCACCCTTGCCTACCAGCCGATCGTGCGGCTGGAGGACGGCAGCATTGCCGGCTTCGAGGCGCTGCTGAGGTGGGACCATCCGCGCCGCGGCATGATCCCGCCGGGCGATTTCATCCCGGTCGCCGAAAGCTGCGGCCTGATCGTGCAGCTTGGGCTGTTTGCCATGCAGCAGGCGGCCGAAGACCTCGCCGGTTGGCAAAAGCAGATCGGCGACACGCCGCTGTCAGTGTCGGTCAATCTGTCCAGTCGCCAGCTGATCCGCCGCGACCTGGTCAGCGATGTCCGCTCGGTCATCGCCCGCGCCAATCTGAAGCCGCGCTGCTTCCGGCTCGAACTTACCGAATCGCTGGTCATGGACAATCCAGAGCAAACCTCGCATGTGCTGACCAAGCTCAAGCAGCTCGGCATCGGCCTGTCGCTGGACGATTTCGGCACCGGCTATTCCTCGCTCGCCTACCTGACCCGCTTCCCCTTCGACACCATCAAGATCGACAAGAGCTTCGTCGACGACGCGACGCCGAAGCGGGCGGTGCTGCTCAAATCCATGGTCAACATGGCGCATGAACTCGGCCTGTCGGTGGTGGCCGAGGGCATTTCCGACGAAAGCGATGCGCTGGAATTGCGCCAGATGGGCTGCGAATATGTGCAAAGCTTCATGTTCGGCGCGCCGATGCCAGGCGACCAGGTGCTGAAGGCGTTGAAAGAGCAGTACCCGATGACGCAGGCGTGATGGGTGAGGCATGCGTCGTGCAGGCGCGTGGTTACATTGGAATGAACCCCGAAAATTAGCTGAAGCGACCGCGCCTTCGTCATCCTAGGGCGAAGCAAGGAGCGCAGCGACGCGGCGCAGACCCTAGGATGACGAAAGTGGCGGGCGGCTTCGGCTAGTCGCGAAGGTTCGGCGGAACGTCGGCGAAGGCGAGGCTTCAGGCGTGCCCCGCGGCCAGGCTCAAATGCGCCAGATCAATCCCGATCGATGCCAGGATGCGGTCGTACTTCCGCTCGATGTCGGCGTCGAACAGCAGCTCCGGCGTGGCCGGACAGGTCAGCCAGCCATTCTCGGCGATCTCGGTTTCCAGCTGGCCGGCGCCCCAGCCGGAATAGCCGAGCGCCATCAATGCGCGCCGCGGGCCGCGGCCGGACGAGATGGCGCGCAATATGTCGACCGTCGCGGTCAGGCAGATATCGTCGGAGACGGTGAGCGAGGATTCCACCCGGTAGTCGCCCGAGTGCAGGACGAAGCCGCGGCTACGGTCGACGGGGCCGCCATTGCGCACGACGAAGTCGCGAGCCTGCGCCGGCAGCCTGATCGCCTCCTGCTCGTTCATGATGCCGAGCTGCACCAGAAGATCGGGAAACAGCATCTGTTGCGTCTGGTTGATGATCAGGCCCATGGCGCCTTCATCGCTGTGCGCACAGATGTAGATGACCGAGCGCGTGAAGCGATCGTCCTTCATGCCGGGCATGGCAATCAGAAACTGGTCGTCAAGAAAGCCGCGTCCACCGGCCGTCTTTTTGTGGCGCAAAAAGTCCATGAACGGGAGCGTAACGCGTTTCCGGGACGCCGAAAAGATGCGCCGCGTGCGATTCGGCCAAACCCCGACGGTTGGAACAACGGATTCCTGGCTGTAAACTTTGCTCGGCCGATTGCTTGAACCCAACTGTTCCTTGCCCGAAGGTCACGCAAATATGATACGCAGAGCGCCATGAAAACATTGCGCGGCCATGAACTGACGATCAAATCAACGCCATGCAAAGCTTGAAAATCCTGCTGCTCGGCGCCGCCATCGGATGCGGAGCAGCCCTTCCCGCCGCCGCCTCGTCTTCCGACTGGTACAACAGCGAAGGCGGCAAGGTGCGGCTGGTGACAACAGGCAAGGCCGACGAGGCCGGCCGCATACAGGGCGTGCTCGACATCGCGCTCAAGCCCGGCTGGAAAACTTATTGGCGCGATCCGGGCGACGCCGGCGTGCCGCCGCAGATCGACGTTTCGGCCAGCACCAACATCACCGATGCGGCGTTTTCCTTTCCGCCGCCGCAGCGCCATGACGACGGCTACGGCAAATGGGCCGGCTACAACCATCCGGTCTCGCTGCCGGTGACATTCACTTTGTCGTCGCCTGGGGATGCGGCCGTCATCGATGCCGACATCTTTCTTGGCATCTGCGAGACGATCTGTATTCCGGTGCAGACGCGGCTGAGCGTCGATCCCGCCGCCGATCCCGACAATGCCGAGGATGCGGCGCTGGTGAAGGCTGCACTCGCCACCTTGCCCGCGCCTGCCAAGCCCGATTTCGGGATCAAGGTGCTGCCGGGCGACCATGAGACGCTGATGGTCGAGGCGACTTTTCCCGGAGATCCGGAGGCGGCGGATTTATTCGTCGCCGGGGGACGCGACTATATGTTCGGGGCGCCTGCACGCAGCGAAAAGGACGGCCGGCTGGTATTTACCATTCCGATCCTCGACCGGCCGTCGACGACACCGACCGATGGCGGGTTGTATTACACCCTGACAAGTGCCGAAGGCGCGGTCGAGGGCGTTCTGCCGTTCCCCTGATACCGAACCCGATCAGGGCTTTCCCTTGATCCAGGCCTTGTCGGCGGTTGCGGGAGATGCCCGATTTCGCTATCGCAAGAAACCTTCCCTGCTTTTCACACGAGGACCATCATGACGATTGCCGTTGGCGACAAACTGCCCGATGCGACCTTCAAGGAAATGACCGCCGACGGCGCCAAGGTGATCACCTCGGCCGAGATTTTCGCGGGCAAGAAGGTCGTGCTGTTCGGCGTCCCAGGCGCCTTCACGCCGACCTGCAGCAACAATCATCTGCCGGGCTATCTCGAGAACCACGATGCCATCCTGGCCCGCGGCGTCGACACCATCGCCGTCGTCTCCGTCAACGATGTCCATGTCATGGGCGCCTGGGCCAATTTCACCGGCGGTCAAGGCAAGATCCTCTATCTCGCCGACGGCAATGGCGACTTCGCCAGGTCGATCGGCCTCGACTCCGACTATTCCAGCGGCGGCATGGGATTGCGCTCGAAGCGCTTCTCGATGATCGTCGACAACGGCAAGGTCACGGCGCTCAATGTCGAGACCAAGCCAGGAGTCGACACATCGGGTGCCGCTCACATTCTGAGCCAGCTCTAAACCGCGGCGGCCGCGTCGGCTCATGAGCGCCATGGCCTGACGACGACGCGCTTCCAGCCGGATTGCCTGCTTTGGGGGACATCGACGATGTTTGACATCATCTGGCGCAGCGTTGCGATCGGCATCGGCGCCACGGTGCTGATGGATCTTTGGGCGCTGTTCCTGCATCTGGCGCTCAGCCAGCCGCGGCCGAACTGGGGGCCGCCCGGCCGCTGGGTCTGGCACCTTAGGGAAGGCAAGGTTTTCCACGACGATATCGCCCATGCCGCACCCTATGCGCATGAGCAGGCGCTGGGCTGGGCCTTCCATTATGTCACCGGCATCGTCTACGGCTTCATCCTGGTGGCGCTGGCGGGCACGGCATGGCTGGACGCGCCGACCTTCCTGCCGGCCTTCATCCTCGGCATGGTCACCATCGGCGCCGGCTGGTTCCTGCTGGCGCCCGGCATGGGCGCCGGCTGGGCTGCGTCAAAGCGCCCCAACGCGATGCAGATCCGCGCCTTCAACGTGATCTCGCACACGGTGTTCGCGCTCGGCCTCTACGGCACGGCCCTGCTGATCCGCTGAGGACAGGTTCTATCCGCTGGTCGCCAGCGGCTTCATCGCGGCTACGGTATCGATGATCTCCTGACATCCGCTTTAGCGCGGCGCCAGACTGTCTATCGGCCGCCATCCGTGGACGACGCGGCGCGTGCCGACATCATAGGCGAAGTAATTGCCGCCGCCGGCCGGCTGATCCGCCGCGCGGCTGATTGCGCGGCCGCTGAGCGAGAGCAGCAAGAGCGTTCCGACGCCGCCATGGCCGACGAAGGCAATGTCGCCGCCGTCGGCAGCACCCAGCACCGTTTCGACCTCGCTGACAATGCGTTGCTGGGCGTCGATGGCCCGTTCCCAGCCGCGAATGCTTTTGTGCGGATTGGCGAAGAACTGGTCGGCGACCGCCTCGAACTCCGGCGGCGGCAGGAAGCCGGTTGCCGACCGATCGTTCTCATGCATGCGCTCCTTCACCTCGACCGCGAGGCCGAGGTGTTTGCCAAGGATCTCGGCGGTTTCGATCGCCTTGCGCTCGGCCGACGAGACGACACGGCGGATCGATCCGACCCATGGCTGATCGAGCATAGCTGATGCTCGCGCTCGTCCGATCTCGGACAGCCCCCAGTGCGGCACGGGAACGTTGGCATCGATCTGAACCTGGGGATGGGTGATGTAGTATACGATCGGCATGAGTGAGATCCCCTGCCGATAGCTTGAGCTCAATAGCTTTGGGTCGAGCGCCGTGCCCGTGGCGCCGGCTGCTTCTCGGATGCCCCCGGCTTCAGCGCCACTTTCGGCGCCGCAGGTTTGGCTGAGCCCCTCTTGAACGGCGCCATGCCTTCCCTTGCGAGTTCGTCGGCGCGTTCGTTCTCGGTGTGGCCGGCATGGCCCTTCACCCAGTTCCAGGTCACCTTGTGGCGCCGATTGGCCTCATCCAGCGCCTGCCACAGTTCACCGTTCTTGACCGGCTTCTTGTCGGCGGTCTTCCAGCCGTTTTTCTTCCAGCCGTGGATCCATTTGGAGATACCGTCCATGACATATTTGCTGTCGGTGTGAAGCTCGACGGCGCACGGCTCCTTCAGCGCATTCAGCGCCGAGATGGCGGCCAGCAGTTCCATGCGGTTATTGGTCGTCTCGGCCTCGCCGCCCGACAATTCCCTGGTCTTGCCGTTGAAGCGCAGGATGGCGCCCCAGCCGCCGGGACCGGGATTGCCCGAGCAGGCGCCGTCGGTGAAGATTTCAACCTGCTTGGTCATGTCAGTCCGTATTCCGAAGGCGACCTGATCGCGCGGTGGAAGCGCATGCGGCGGATATATTCGGTCGGATCGCGCTTCATGACCAGCCCGCCCTCTGGAACCGTCAGCCAGTCATAGAGCCGGGTCAGCATGAAGCGCAGCGCCGAACCGCGCGAAAGCATCGGCAGCGCTGCTTTCTCGCCATCGCTCAAAGGCCGCACGCTCTGATAGCCGGCCAGCAGCGCCGTGCCTTTGGTCAGGTTGAAGGAGAAATCCTTCTCGAAACACCAGGCGTTGAGACAGGTGGCGACGTCATAGGCGTAGAGGTCGTGGCAGGCGAAATAGAAGTCGATGAGGCCGGACAGTTTCTCGCCGAGGAAGAAGACATTGTCGGGAAACAGATCGGCATGGATGATGCCGGCAGGAAGGCCCTGCGGCCAATGGCGTTCGAAATCCGCGAAATCGGCGTCGACCTCGGCCGCCAGTCCCGGCTCGACCTCGTCGGCTCGGTCGCGCGAGGCGTTCCACAATTTGCGCCAGCCCTCGATGGCCAGTGCGTTGTCACGCGTCATCGCAAAATCCTGCCCGGCCAAATGCAGGGCGGCGAGCGCCTTGCCGACCTCGGCGCAATGCGCCGCTGTCGGCCGCCGCAGCGACAGGCCTTCGAGGAAGGTGATGATGACCGCGGGACGGCCGGCCAGCGTGCCGATGACGGTGCCGTCATGCGCGGTCACCGGCAGCGGGCAGGAAATGCCTTTGCGGGCGAGATGGCCCATCAGGCCGAGGAAGAACGGCAGGTCGGCCTTGTCGACGCGCTTCTCGTAGAGCGTCAGTATGTAAGAGCCGCTTGAGGTGTGCAGTAGGAAATTCGAATTCTCCGTGCCTTCGGCGATCCCCTTGTAGGACAAGAGTTCGCCGACTGGATATGCCCTCAGGAACGCGCCGAGTTCGCCCTCATTGACGTCGGTGTAGACCGCCATGGGCTCTTCACGCGGCTCCGTTGACGAAGGCCATGTCGGCCCGCGTCAGTTCGACATCGCGCAGAACCCGCATGACTGGAAAATCCTCCGTTTCGGTGGCCGTGATCGCCAGGTCGATGGTCACCTCGAAGCGCTGGCGGAAGGCGTCGATGATCTCGTCGACGATGATCTCCGGCGCCGACGCGCCGGCAGACAGGCCGAGCGTCGAGATGTTTGTGAAGTCATTCCACGGAATTTCGGCGGCGCGCTGTACGAGAAGCGACATGGTGGCGCCGGCGCGCTCCGCCACTTCGACAAGACGGCGCGAATTGGAGGAATTGGGCGCACCGACGATCAGATAGAGATCGGCGCCGGCGGCGGTTTCCTTGACCGCTTCCTGGCGGTTGGTGGTGGCGTAGCAGATCGATTCGGCGGCCGGTGCATGCAGTTGCGGGAAGCGCTCCTGCAGCACCCGCAATATGCCGGCAGTGTCTTCGACCGACAACGTTGTCTGGCTTACGAAGCCGAGCGCTTCCGGGTCGGCGGGGGCAAAGGTCCCAGCGTCGGCTTCGGTCTCGATCAGCGTGACGGCGCCTTCCGTCAGTTGGCCCATGGTGCCGATCACTTCGGGATGGCCGGCATGGCCGATCAAAAGCACATGGCGGCCGAGCCGCTGATGGCGCATCGCCTGCTTGTGCACCTTGGACACCAGCGGGCAGGTGGCGTCGAGATAGAAGAGCTCGCGTGCCTTGGCGTCGGCCGGCACCGATTTCGGCACGCCGTGGGCTGAGAAGACAACCGGCGACTTGCGGTGCTCGGCCGGGATTTCCGAGAGTTCCTCGATGAAAACCGCGCCAAGGCTTTGCAGGCCCTCGACGACATAGCGGTTGTGCACGATCTCGTGGCGGACATAGACCGGCGCGCCGTATTTCTTCAACGCCAGCACGACGATCTGGATGGCGCGGTCGACACCGGCGCAAAAGCCGCGCGGCTGGCAGAGCCGGATCGTCAGCGGTGGTTTTGTGGCGGTCTGCAGCATGATTCCAGATCGGTTGATCGTATCGTGACGCGAAATGAGGTGTGCACCCCTGCCCTGTCAAGGGCAGTTGAGATCAGGTTGAATGGTCAACCTGATCTAACTCTTTGTTGGAGCATGATCTTGTCCGAAACCGGTTCCCACTTTTCGGGGTGATGCTCTGGATCATTCAGTCTTTGCCGGACCGCGCAGCCTGACGATCAGAACCGCGGCAAGAGCCGCCGCCAGGCCATACCAGGTGAAGGCATATTGCAGATGAGAATTCGGCAGGTCGATGATGGTGACGCCGCCGACCGGCAGCCCGCCCGGGTTCGGCGTCTTGTCGGCGTCGATGAAGATCGGCACCAGCACGGCACCGGCCGGCAGGCCGGCACTCGCCGCCATGACATCACGATCCTTCCAATAGAAGATGTTCTTGGCCACGTCATTGTCGGGCAGCATCATCGACGGCTTGGCCGGCAGCGGGTTGCGCGCCAGGCCGGTGACCGTGACCTTGCCGGTCACCTGCCCTTGCGGGCGCTTGGCGGCATCCTTGACATCATAGGGAACGAAGCCGCGGTTGATCAGGACATAGCGGCCATCGTCGAGGGCCAGCGGGGTATAGACGTTGAAGCCGGCGTCGCCGTCCCATGTGGCGTAGAAATGCCGCTCGCCGGAGTGCAGGAACGTCCCGCTGACGGTGACCGGCGTGTAGTCGACATCACCGGTGGCGGCGAATTCCTTCTCGACGTCCGCCAGCGGCTGCGGCGCTGAATGGGTGCGCTGGTCGATGGTCTGCAGAAGGGCTTCCTTCCAGTACAGGCGCTGCACCTGCCATGTGCCAAGCCCGAGCAGGATGACGAACACCACCAGGCCGAGGCCGAGCAGCAATGCCGTCTTCGGCCGCGAGCGGCCGGCGGGCTTGGTCAGCGCCTCGCTCATTGCCCCTGGTCCAGGCGGCCTTCGGCCGCCTTGTTGGCGTATTGAAGCGTCAGCAGCACCCCCTTGATCAACCTCAGCGCCGTCAGGCACAGTCCCACGGCCAGCGGTATCCAGATGATGAAATGCAGCCAGAGCGGCGGGCTCAGCGTGACCTCCACCCACAGCGCCAGCCCCACGACGATGAAGCCGATGATCAGGATGACGAACACCGCCGGGCCGTCGCCGGCATCGGCGTAGGAATAGTCGAGGCCGCAATTGTTGCAGCGCTTGCCGACGGTGAGGAAGCCGGAAAACAGCCGTCCTTCGCCGCAGCGCGGGCAGCGTCCGTGCAGGCCGGCCGAGATCGGCTCGATGGGTGGCCAGATCGCCCTATCTTCACTCATGGATAGTCATGCTTTACGGCTCGATTTCGATCAGCGTTCCATCCGGCACCATAGTCCAGATTTGGTCCATGTCGCAGTCGGTAACCCCAATGCAGCCATCGGTCCAGTCGACCAATTGAAGCAGCCAGCCCGACCAGCCGAATCCGTTGGCCATTGATGGGCGCCGAAAAGACGAAAGGCGACCGCGTTGCCGCGACCGCCCTTCTGATTTGTCGGTTCGGTGAAAGCCGTCAGTGGCCTTCGATCACCGCGCCGACCGATCCCCAGACGTAGATCGATGCGAACAGGAACAGCCAGACCACGTCGACGAAGTGCCAGTACCAAGCAGCCGCCTCGAAGCCGAAATGCTGCTTGGGCGTGAAGTCGCCTTTCCAGGCGCGGATCAGGCAGACCAGCAGGAAGATGGTGCCGATGATGACGTGGAAGCCATGGAAGCCGGTCGCCATGAAGAAGGTGGCGCCGTAGATGGAATCCTTGAAGCCGAACGGAGCGTGCATGTACTCGTAGGCCTGCACCATGGTGAACAGCATGCCGAGGCCGACGGTCAGCACCAGGCCGTTGATCAGGCCCTTGCGGTCGCCATGGATGAGCGAATGGTGCGCCCATGTCACCGTGGTGCCCGACAGAAGCAGGATGATGGTGTTGTAGAGCGGCAGATGGAAGGGATCGAGGACTTCGAGACCCTTCGGCGGCCAGACGCCACCAGTGAAAGCGGTGCGGGCGTAATTCTGCACTTCGCTCGGAAACAGGCTGGCATCGAAATAGGCCCAGAACCAGGCAACGAAGAACATCACTTCCGAAGCGATGAACATGATCATGCCGTAGCGCAGATGCAGCGACACGACGCGCGTGTGGTGGCCCTCATGCGCTTCCTTGATGGTGTCCGACCACCAGGCAAACATCGTGTAGAGGACGATGACCAGGCCGATGAAGAACAGCCATGGATTGGCGATGTTGTGGCCGAAAATTGGAAAATCGCCGTTCTTGAGATACTGCATCAGGGCGACGCCGCCGACTGCAGTCACCAGTGCGCCGATCGACCCCAGGAAGGGCCACGGGCTCGGGTTGACGAGATGGTAGTCGTGTTGTGGTTTTGCGTGCGCGTCTGCCATATCAACCCCCGAGATTTGCTTCGGTATCTGAAACTTTGCTGCTGCTGTTCGGCGTCGATGACGCCACCGGCTTGTTCTTTTGGACCGGGAACATCGTGTAGGACAGGGTGATCGTCTTCAAGTCCTTCAGTTCCGGCACGTTGACGATATCGGGATCCACATAGAACACGACTGGCATGTCCAGCGTCTCGCCGGGCTTCAGCGTCGTGTCGGTGAAGCAGAAACACTCGACCTTGTTGAAGTAGGGGCCCGCCAGTTCCGGCTGCACGTTGAAGGTGGCGCGGCCGGTAACGGCGCGGTCGAGCTTGTTGGTGGCGCTGTAATGCGCCTGCGTGGTCTCGCCGATCTTGATGGTGACCGAACGGGCGACCGGCTGGAACTGCCACGGAATGCCGTTGGTGTTGGCGTCGAAGCGCACGGTGATGTCACGGTCGAGGATGCGGCCGGCATATTGCTTTTCGGCGCGCTGCGTGGTGCCGCCATAGCCGGTGGCCTGGCAGAACATCTTGTAGAGCGGCACCGCGGCGTAGGCCATGCCGATCATGCCGCCGAAGAAGGCGACGCAGACGGCGGCGACGACGCGGTTGGTGTTCTTCTTCCTGGGATCGGTCACGGTCTGGCGGGTCATCATCGGCCTCATCCGGTATGGCCGAATTTCACGATGGTCGCGACGTAGAAGATGACGACCAGAATCGCCAGCGCGACGCCGATCGCCGCCGAACGGTTGCGCCGCGCCTTCTTCTGGCTTTCGGTCAGCGTGACCAGTTCAAGCTTCTTGTCGATCATAGTCATGCTCCACCGATGGCCAAAGCGCGACCGACGACACAGTCGGCAAGATAGATGGCGAAGATGGCGAAGAGGTAGAGCAGCGAATAGGCGAACAGAGCCTTGGCCGGCTTCATGACGCGGTCGCTATCGGTCATGCACAGCACTTTCCAGGCATACCAGACGAAGCCGGCGCCGAGAGCCACTGATGCGACGCCATAGAAGGCGGTAGTGAAACCGAGCACCCAGGGCAGCACGCCGATCGGCGCCAGGATCAGGGCGTAGGCAAAGATCTGGCGGCGGGTCGAGGCCTGGCCGGCAACGTTCGGCATCATCGGGATGCCGGCCTTGGCGTAGTCGTCGGACTTGAACAGCGCCAGCGCCCAGAAGTGCGGCGGCGTCCACAGGAAGATGATCAGGAACAGGACGAGGCTTTCCAGGCTCACCGTTCCGGTCACCGCGGCCCAGCCGATGACCGGCGGGATGGCGCCGGCGGCGCCGCCGATGACGATGTTCTGCGGCGTCGAGCGCTTCAGCCACATCGTGTAGACGACGGCGTAGAAGAAGATGGTGAAGGCAAGCAGCGCCGCCGACAGCCAGTTGACCAGCACGCCCAGGGTCATCACCGACAGCACCGAAAGCACAAGGCCGAAGCTCAGGGCTTCGCCGGGCAGGATGCGGCCGGACGGTACCGGGCGGCCGGCGGTCCGGCTCATCACCGCATCGATGTCGGCGTCGTACCACATGTTGAGCGCACCCGAGGCGCCGGCGCCGATGGCAATGGCCAGGATGGCGATCACCGCCAGCAGCGGGTTGATGGTCACGGGCGCAGCGACCATGCCGACAAAGGCCGTGAACACCACCAGCGACATGACGCGCGGCTTCAGCAGGGCGAAGAAATCGCCCGACGTGGCTTCCGACATGCGAAAGCCCGCTTCGTCAATCATTGGGTCGTCGACAAGGGCCATGCGTACATAAGTCCAATCATTCCGTTGGCCGAAAACCGCCGGCGGGCCGGCGGTTTCGTATTCGGGCTGCCTTACTTGATCTTCGGCAGCTGTTCCCACTGGTGGAAAGGCGGCGGCGAAGGCAGCTGCCATTCGAGCGTCGTTGCACCCTCGCCCCACGGGTTGGCGCCGGCGACGCGCTTCTTCTGGAAGGCCTCGAACACGCCATAGAGGAAGATCACCACGCCGACGGCCGATATATAGGAGCCGTAGGACGACACCATGTTCCAGCCGGCGAACGCGTCGGGATAGTCGATGGTGCGGCGCGGCATGCCGGCCAGGCCGAGGAAATGCTGCGGGAAGAAGATCAAATTGACGCCGACGAAGGTGACCCAGAAGTGGGTGTTGGCGATCACCGGCGAGTACATGTAGCCGGTCATCTTGGGGAACCAGTAGTACCAGCCGGCGAAGATGGCGAAGACCGCACCCAGCGACAGCACATAGTGGAAGTGGGCAATGACGAAATAGGTGTCATGCAGCGAGCGGTCGAGGCCGGCGTTGGCGAGCTGGACGCCGGTGACGCCGCCGACCGTGAACAGGAAGATGAAGCCCAGCGCCCACAGCATCGGCGTCTTGAACGAGATCGAGCCGCCCCACATCGTCGCGATCCAGGAGAAGATCTTCACGCCTGTCGGTACGGCGATGACCATGGTGGCGAAGACGAAGTAGCGCTGCGTGTCGAGCGACAGGCCGGTCGTGTACATGTGGTGCGCCCAGACGATGAAGCCGACGGCGCCGATCGCGACCATGGCGTAGGCCATGCCGAGATAGCCGAACACCGGCTTCTTCGAGAAGGTCGAGACGATGTGGCTGATGATGCCGAAGCCCGGCAGGATCAGGATGTACACTTCGGGGTGACCAAAGAACCAGAACAGATGCTGGAACAGGATCGGATCGCCGCCGCCATCCGGGGCGAAGAAGGTGGTGCCGAAATTGCGGTCGGTAAGCAGCATGGTGATGCCACCGGCCAGAACCGGAAGCGACAAGAGCAGCAGGAAGGCGGTGATCAGAACCGACCAGGCAAATAGCGGCATTTTGTGCAGCGTCATGCCCGGCGCGCGCATGTTGAAAATGGTGGTGATGAAGTTGATGGCGCCGAGGATCGAGGACGCGCCGGCAATGTGGATCGACAGGATCGCCAGATCCATGGCCGGCCCGGGCTGGCCGGAGGTCGACAGCGGCGGATAGAGCGTCCAGCCGCCGCCAACGCCATAGGCGCCGGGCGCGCTCGGCATGAAAGCCGAAGCGATGAGCAGCAGGAAGGCCGGCGGCAGCAGCCAGAACGAGATGTTGTTCATGCGCGGGAAGGCCATGTCAGGCGCGCCGATCATGATCGGCACCATCCAGTTGGCGAAGCCGCCGATCAGCGCCGGCATGACCATGAAGAAGATCATGATCAGCGCGTGCGCGGTGCCGAAGGCGTTGTACATGCTCTTGCCGCCGTCGATGGCGGCATCGCCGTTCATGCCATAGACCATCTGCGCCAGACCGGTGAAGATCTGGATGCCCGGCTCCTGCAGCTCCATGCGGATGACGACCGAAAGCGCGCCGCCGACGATGCCCGCGAAGATCGCGAAGATCAGGTAGAGCGTGCCGATGTCCTTGTGGTTGGTGGAGTACACCCACCGGACCCAGCCATGATAGGGCTTGTGGTCGTGGTCGTCGTGAGCTGCAGCTTCTGCCATGGTCGGCTCCGTTCCCTAATTCTTGCTAACCCGCGGCATCAATTGCCGGCGGCCGCTACCTTGTTGGTACCGTCGACCTCGGCCATCAGCGCCTTGTTGGCGCCGGGGAGGTCGGTCTTGGCTGCTGCCAGCCAGGTCTTGTACTGCGCATCGGATACGACGCGGACGGCGATCGGCATGAAGGCATGGTCCTTGCCGCAGAGCTGCGAGCACTGGCCGTAATAGATGCCTTCCTTTTCCGCCTTGAACCACGTCTCGTTGGTGCGGCCGGGAACCGCGTCCATCTTGATGCCGAAGGCCGGAACGGCAAAGGAATGGATCACGTCGGCTGCGGTAACCAGGACGCGCGTCATGGTGTTGACCGGCACGACCAGCTCGTTGTCGACCGCCAGCAGGCGCGGATAGACCTTGCGGTCTTCCTTGCCGATCGCGGCGCGGTCGGCGTCCTGCAGGATGGCCGAGTTGAAGGAGAGCGTGTTCTCGGTCTGGTACTCATAGTCCCAGTTCCACTGATTGCCCGTTACCTTGACGGTCAGCTTGGCCTCTTCCGGCGGCGTGTACTGCGCCGTCAGCAACTGGAACGAGGGAATGGCGATGAACAGCAGGACGACGACCGGCCCGACTGTCCAGATGATCTCGATCAGCGTGTTGTGGCTGGTCTTGGACGGAACCGGGTTTTTGCTGGCGCGGAACCTGAAGATGCACCAGGCGAGAAGCGCCAGAACCAAAGCAGTGATCGGGACGACGAACCACATCGTGTAGTTCCCGAACCACTCGATCTGCCGCATCATGTCTGTCGCCGGCGGCTGAAAAGTCATCTCCCACGGCTGCGGCTGGGCCGCATGGGCGGAGGCACCGGCGAAAAATGCGGCGGCGGCGCCTGCCGTTGCCATCAATTTGGCGCTTGCTGGGAATTTTCTCATCGCCCTCTTCATCTCCCGGTTCCTCGCGATCGCGACGCAAGAATATCGAACAATGCCGGGATGGGAATCCCGGACAGTCCCAAGGGTGGTTCAAACCATACTCTATTTCCCTCCGCAAGAAAGGAGCGGGCGAAACCGTGCGGCATTTTTGCGCGCAAGTGCTGCCGCGCTGTTTCGACGGCCTCGTGGCCCGCGCGGGTCGTCGACAGACAGGCTATGCGGGCTTGTGTCAGGAATGCGCCCGACGGTCGCAATTCGGGCGAATTTGCTAGGGAAAAGCGCATTATTGCGCCTGCCGGGGCTGACCGGCGGTCGCCCTATCCTTTACTTGGCCTTGGCGCGGCTTAAAGTGCCGTGATTCGCAATGGAGCCGTCATGACCTCTTGGCTTTCGAGAAACGCCTGGCATTCGAAGAGCGCCTGGCATTCGAAAAGCGCTTGGCTTTCGAGAAGCGGGGCGAAGGTCGTTTTTCTCGCCGCCCTGATCGGTATCGGCTCGTCCGCAACCGGCGTCGCCAATGCAGCGCAGCCCAGCGGCACGGTCAAGTCAACGCATGGCGCGTGGTCGATCATCTGCGACACGCCGGCCGGCGCCACCTCGGAACAATGCGTGATGATGCAGAACGTCGTTGCCGAGGATCGCCCGGAAATGGGACTGTCCGTCGTCGTCCTGCGCACCGCCGACAACAAGGCCGAGATCCTGCGCGTGCTGGCCCCGCTCGGCGTTCTGCTGCCCAATGGCCTGGGCCTCAATGTCGACGGCAAGGATATTGGCCGCGCCTATTTCGTGCGCTGCTTCCAGGACGGCTGCTATGCCGAGGTCATTCTCGAAAAGCCGCTGCTCGATACGCTGAAGACCGGGACGTCGGCCACCTTCATCGTCTTCCAGACGCCGGAAGAAGGCATCGGCATCCCTGTCGACCTCAAGGGCTTCGCCGACGGTTTTGCCGCCCTGCCCTGAGCTTGATGCTTGCGAAACCGTCTTTCCTGACGCACAATTCCCACGGGTTTGATTGTTGGCTGTGGGGGTCATCATGCGTGCTTTTTCTTTGCTTTTTTCGACCGGCCTGATCCTGACCGGCGCCGTTTCCGTCGCCTTTGCCGAGGATACCGAAATCATCACGGCGCCCGATCCGGCCGTCATTTTCGAGCTTGCGAAAGGCTATGGCTCGGCCAAGATGGACAAGGATGACGGCGGTGATCCGATGATCTCCGGCCGGCTCCAGGGCATGAAATATGTGATCTACTTCTATGGCTGCGAAAACCATGAGAAGTGCAAGTCTATCCAGTTCTCCTCGGGCTATACCGACCCCTTCACGGCCGACCAGGCCAATGAATGGAACAAGAAATACCGCTGGGTGAAGGCCTTTTCCGGTGACGGGTCGAACTTCAAGATGGATGTCATGTTCAGGGGCGGCGTTACCCGCTCCTATCTCGAAGAGCAGTTCTCGAACTGGGATTCCATGACCAGCGACATCAAAGCGTTCGTGGACGAGAAGTAGGGCCCTAAAGCGCGTCGCGCTGAAACGGATTCATACGACGCGCTTTAGGTCTTTGTTTGATGCATGTCGTTGTCCCAGAACCGCGGCACACTTCTGGGCGACATGCATTAGCGCTCCACTGTCCGGCTGCGGATCGTCATTGCGGATTGTGCAGGCGCGTCTTCGCGCCTACATCGTGGCAACACCATTCCTCCTGTGAGCGGACCTGCCATGAACAGCCTGACCGGCCAATTCGACATTTCAGATGATCGCATCAAGCGGATCGTCGCCGACACACTGAACGGCGCCGATGATGGCGAACTCTTCCTCGAATACAGCGAGAGCGAAGCGCTGATGTTCGACAATGGCAGGCTGAAGACCGCCAATTTCAACACCGACCAGGGTTTTGGCCTGCGCGCCGTGGCCGGCGAGGCCAGCGGCTACGCCCATTCCAGCGATCTTTCGGAGGCGTCGCTGCTGCGCGCCGCCGACGCGGTCTCGACCGTCAAGGGCGGCTATTCCGGCACGCTTGCCGCGGCACCCGCGCGCACCAACCGCCATCTCTATGGCGAGGAGAACCCGATCCCCTCGCCTTCCTTCGAGGTCAAGGCCAAGCTGTTGCAGGAAATCGACGCATGGCTGCGCGCCGAGGACCCGCGCGTGCGCCAGGTGACGGCCTCGCTCGCGGCGTCCTGGCAGCATGTCGAGATCGTGCGCGCCGACGGCCAGATCGTGCGCGACATCCGCCCGCTGGTCCGCATCAACGTTTCCGTCGTCGTCGGCGACGGCGACCGCCAGGAAAGCGGCTCCTATGGCATGGGCGGGCGCAAGGCGTTCGGCGAGTTCCTGGTCGAGGACGCCTGGAAGCATGCGGCCAGGGAGGCGCTCAGGCAGGCGCTGGTCAATCTCGAAGCCATTCCCGCGCCGGCCGGAACGTTCGACATCGTTTTGTCCAGCGGCTGGCCAGGCGTGATGCTGCACGAAGCCGTCGGCCATGGGCTGGAGGGCGACTTCAACCGCAAGAAGACCTCCGCCTTTGCCGGCCTGCTCGGCCAGCAGGTCGCCGCCAAGGGCGTTACCGTGGTCGATGACGGCACCATGCCGGAGCGGCGGGGTTCGCTGACCGTCGACGATGAAGGCACGCCTTCGGCCCGCAATGTGCTGATCGAGGACGGCAAGCTTGTCGGCTACATGCAGGACCGCCAGAACGCCCGGCTGATGGGCATGAAAGCCACGGGAAACGGCCGGCGCGAAGGCTATGCGCATCAGCCGATGCCGCGCATGACCAACACCTATATGACGGCGGGCGACATGGAGCCGGATGAGATCATCGCCTCGGTCAAGAACGGCATCTATGCCGTATCCTTCGGCGGCGGCCAGGTCGACATCACCTCAGGCAAGTTCGTGTTCGGCTGCACCGAGGCCTACATGATCGAAAACGGCAAGGTGACGCAGCCGATCAAGGGCGCCATGCTGATCGGCAGCGGACCGGACGCCATGCACCGTGTGTCGATGATCGGCAACGACATGAAACTCGACACCGGCATCGGCATGTGCGGCAAGGCCGGACAAGGCGTGCCGGTCGGCGTCGGCCAGCCGCATCTCAGGATGAACCAGATGACGGTCGGCGGCACCAGGGTTTGAGCGAGGAGACGTCGGCGGGCTTGAATAGTTCCCCTCACAGGGATATCTTACCTTTGTCTTACACAAGGGTAATACCGCAATGGGTGCAATAGAAAAGCTTATAACGACCGTCTCGACCAAGGGACAAGTCATCCTGCCCAGCGCTATCCGCAAACGGAGGGACTGGGGCGCGGGCACGCGCCTGCAGGTCGAAGACACACCGGACGGTGTACTTTTGAGACCGGCGCCTGCCTTTGCCCCGACACGACCAGAAGATGTCTTTGGTGTCCTGCCGCACAGTGGCAGACCGAAGACCTTGGAGGAGATGGACGCGGCCGTCCTTGCTGAAGCACGGCGGCGCCATGCTCGCGATTGATACCAACGTTGTCGTCAGGTATCTGACGAACGACGATCCCGAGCAGTCCCCGCGAGCCCGGCGGCTGATCGACGGTCAGCCCGTTTTCGTCGCCGTCACGGTGATCCTGGAGGCTGAGTGGGTGCTGCGCAGCGGCTATGGTTATGATCAGGCCTCGATCGTCAATGCACTGCGGGTGTTCGGCGGGCTTCCCACTGTCGAGATAGAGGATGCTGCGATCGTCTCTTCCGCGGTCAATCTAGCCGAGACGGGAATGGATTTCGCCGATGCGCTCCATCTGGGCAAGTCCTCGCACTGCTCAGCATTTGTGTCCTTCGACCGTAAGTTCATCAAGGCCGCACAAGCGGCCGGGTACGAAAGCGTTCGCGAAGGCTAGTTTGCCAGCCGGCTACGTCTTGCGGGGGGCGGCAAACTCAAGCACGGCCTTGTGAAAATCGGCGGATTAACGTCGCCGTTTCGGCTTCTCCAGCAGCGCCACGGCCTCGACATGCGGCGACCACAGGAACTGGTCGATGGGCGTGACGCTCTTCAAGATGTAGCCGCCGTCAATCAGGATGCGCAGGTCGCGTGCCAGCGTCACCGGATTGCAGGAGACGGCGGCGACGAACGGCACATCCGAGCGGGCGATCTGCTTCGACTGGTCCTCGGCGCCGGCGCGCGGCGGGTCGAAGACGACGCCATCGAAAGCATTCAGCTCCTTGAACGTCAGCGGCCGCCGGAACAGGTCGCGGCGTTCGCCGGTTACCCGCTTCAGGCCGGTGGCGAAGCGCGATCCGCGGTCGAGCGCCGAAAGGGCTGCCGCGTCGCCTTCGACCGCGTGGACTTCGGATTTGGCCGCCAGCCGAAGCGCAAAGCTGCCGCAGCCGGCGAAAAGATCCGCGACTTTCCTGGCCCGCTTCAGATGTCCGCCAACGAGATCGGCCATCGTCTGTTCGGCGGCTTGCGTTGCCTGCAGGAATGCGCCAGGCGGTATGGCGACAGCGACGGTGCCGAACATGACCACCGGCTTTTTCGGCTCGATGACGATCTCGTCGTCGATCGAAAGCCGGGCAAAGCCATTGGCCATGATGAAGTTGGAGGCGACCCGGCGCTGGTTCTCGCCCAGCTTGCCCGACTCATAGACAGCGACGTCAAGCCCCGAGCCCGTCACAGTGACCGCCATCCGGAACGATTTGGTGGTGGCGCAAACCAGGTCGGCGACTGATCGCAAGCGATCGAGCGCGGCAACGATCTCCGGCAGTGAGATCGGACATTCCTCGATGGGGATGATTTCCGGCGACAGATGGCGATGGAAGCCAAGCAGCATGCCTGTGTCGGCGCGCCTGGCGGCAAGCACGACGCGGCGGCGTGTGTGTGGCGCACACGGCACCAGGGCGCCGATGTCGCCGGCAATGCCTTTCAAGGCGTGCACGACCTTGTCGCGTTTCCATTGCTGGTAAGCGTCGGCTTGCAGATGCTGGACGGCGCAGCCGCCGCATTCGGTGAAATGCCGGCAGGCCGGATCGATACGCAGCGGCGACGTCTCCAATACCGCCATCAGCATGGCGCGATCCCTCTCGCGCGCGGCGGTGACGGTCTCGCCGGGCAGGGTGAAGGGAATGAACAGCTCGCCGGTTTCCGTCTCGGCGACGCCGTCGCCCTGCGAACCCAGTCTCTTGATGGTGAAGCCCGTGCTCATCGGTCCTTGGTCCCGGCATCCTTGATCCCGGCATCCTTGATCCCGGCAAGCAGGAATTCGCGGTTGCCGTCCCCGCCTTCGATCGGCGACATGTGCAGACCCAATGTACGCCAGCCAGGGACGCCTTCGAGCCATTCCTGCAGCAAGCCGGCCACACGGGCAGCGTCATAAGGGTCTTTCAACAGACCGCCCTTGCCGATTGCCTCGCGGCCGGCCTCGAATTGCGGCTTGACCAGAAACACCGCACGAGCGCCGTCCCGTGCCAATGCCAACGCCGGTGGCATCGCCAGTTTCAACGAGATGAAGCTGACGTCGGAGACGATGAAATCCGGGATGCGGCCGCCGAGATCGGCAGCCGTGAGCTCGCGAGCGTTGAGGCCCTCGATCACGGTGACGCGCGGGTCGGACGAGACACCGGGATGCATCTGGCCGTGGCCGACATCGACGGCAGTGACATGGGCCGCGCCGCGTTCGAGCAGCACCTGGGTGAAGCCGCCGGTCGAGGCGCCGATATCGAGAGCTTCACTACCCGCAGGATCGAGACTGAAATGGTCGAGCCCGGCGATCAGCTTCAGCGCCGCGCGTGAGACATAACCCTGCGCCGGATCGTCGATGACGATGAGACAGTGCGGCAGAACCGTCTGGCCGGGCTTGCGGGCGACCACGCCGTCGACCGTCACGGTGCCGCGCTCGACCGCGTCGCGGGCGCGCGAGCGGCTCGCAAACAGGCCGCGCTGGACGAGCAATTCGTCGAGCCGCTGGCGTGTGCTGGCTGGCAGAGGGGAGTTCATCGGCCTTCATGGCGAAAGCCGGCCGCGAAGGCAAGGACATTGGCATGGGAGGACGTCGAGACCCGGGCCGCAAGCCAGTCCGCCCGGTTGAATATCGCAGCCAGTCCGGCAAGATGTAGAGGCTCAGGCAATGCGGAGGAAGACGAATGCTGACGGGAACCTGCCATTGCGGCGCCGCCCACTGGACCCTGGAAGGCGATCCCGGCCCGATCACGGCCTGCAATTGCACGCTTTGCCGCCGCTATGGCACGCTCTGGGCCTATGACTTTGTCGACGAGCGTATCCGGCTTGCGGGGCCTGTGCAGTCCTACACCCGCGCCGGCAAGGAGACGCCGTCGCTGGAAATCCTGTTTTGCCCGACATGTGCCTGTGTGCTTGCCTGGCGCGGTTTGCGCCGCAGCGACAGCGGCCGCACGCGTATCGCCGTCAATGTCAGGCTGGCGCCGCCGGAGGCGGTCGCCGACCTGCCGATCGACCATTTCGACGGGCTGGACACTTATGACGACCTGCCGCGCGATGGGCGCTGCGTGCGCGATATGTGGTTTTAGAAGATCGTCCGTGAGACCTGCCGTTCAACGGCCGGCATCAGGCCGTCGCTTCCGTCATCTGAAGCCTGCTTGCGCGGGCGCTCGACAGCAACGACTGGTGCGTCCGGCACGACGACAAGCTGCGGCACCTGCTTGTAGGAAAAAGCGCCCCTGATATCGCCCATCTTGCGGGCGACGATGCCTGCCACCGCCTGTTCGAGCTTGCGGTCATAGCGCGTCTCGGCCATGGCCGGCGCGGCGATGACGGCCAAAAGGGCCGCGCCGCACAGAAGCGTTCGCATTGTTTTTAACTCCCTGCCTGGAGGCAGTTCTAGCAGGGCGGCGTTGAAAAACGGCCAAAAGAGAAGGTAAGCGAAACGCCAAAGAGAAGCGTTAACAAAGTGTTAGGCTTGCACAGGCAACTGCTTCAGCTGCGTGAGGTTTGATTCAGGCGCGCTGCGCGCGCGCGGAATGGCCGAGCGCGACGAACACGGTGCGCACGATGCCGGCCGCGTCGAGCCCGGCATCGGCATACATTTTTTCCGGCTTGGCGTGGTCGGTGAACTCGTCCGGCAGCACCAGCGGCCGAACTTTCAGACCGCTTTCCAGCAAGCCTTCATGGGCGAGGAACTGCAGCACGTGGCTGGCGAAACCGCCGACAGCGCCCTCTTCCACCGTCACCAGCACTTCGTGCGAGCGGGCAAGACGGCGGATCAAATCCTCGTCGAGCGGCTTGGCGAAACGGGCATCCGCAACCGTTGTCGACAATCCGGCCGCGCCGAGTTCCTCGGCCGCCAGAAGACAGTCCTGCAGTCTTGTGCCAAAGGACAGAAGCGCCACCTTGGTGCCTTCCCTGACGATGCGGCCCTTGCCGATTTCGAGCACCGAGCCGCGCTCCGGCATGTCGACGCCGACGCCATTGCCGCGCGGATAGCGGAAGGCGATCGGGCCTTCGTCATAATAGGCGGCGGTGCGCACCATGTGGCGAAGCTCCGCCTCGTCGGCAGCCGCCATCACCACGAAGCCCGGCAGCGTCGCCAGGAAGGTGGTGTCGAAGGCGCCGCAATGAGTGGCGCCGTCGGCGCCGACGAAACCGGCGCGGTCGATCGGGAAACGCACCGGCAGTTTCTGGATCGCCACGTCATGGACGACCTGATCGTAGGCGCGCTGCAGGAAGGTCGAATAGATGGCGGCGAAGGGCTTGTAGCCCTCGCTGGCCAGGCCGGCGGCGAAGGTCACGGCATGTTGCTCGGCAATGCCGACATCGAAGGTCCGGGTCGGAAACGCCTCGCCGAACAAATCGAGGCCAGTGCCGTTCGGCATGGCGGCGGTGACGGCGACGATGCGGTCGTCCAGGCGGGCCTCCTGGACCAGGCTCTCGGCGAACACCTTGGTGTAGGCCGGCGCATTGGCCGGGGCCTTGGTCTGCGCGCCGGTGATGACGTCGAACTTGTTGACGCCGTGATATTTGTCGGCCGCGGCCTCAGCCGGCGCGTAGCCCTTACCCTTCTGGGTCACGACATGGATCAGCACCGGGCCGTCGGCATGGTCGCGGACGTTCTTCAGCACCGGGATCAGATGCTCGAGATTGTGGCCGTCGATGGGGCCGATGTGGTAGAAGCCGAGCTCCTCGAACAGCGTGCCGCCGGTGACGTAGCCGCGCGCATGCTCGACCGCCCGCTTGATGGCGCGATCGGCGCGTTTGCCGAGATAGGAGGTCAGCTTCTTGCCGAAATCGCGCAGCCCAAGATAGGTCTTGCCCGACGCGAGCCGGGCCAGATAGGCGCTCATGGCGCCGGTCGGCGGCGCGATCGACATGTCGTTGTCGTTCAGGATCACGATCAGGCGAGCATCAAGCGCGCCGGCATTGTTCATGGCTTCATAGGCCATGCCGGCGGACATGGCGCCGTCGCCGATGACGGCAATGACATTGTTGTGGCCGCCCGAGAGGTCGCGCGCCATGGCCATGCCGAGGCCGGCGGAAATGGAGGTCGAAGAGTGCGCGGCGCCGAACGGGTCGTATTCGCTCTCGGCGCGACGGGTGAAGCCGGACAGGCCGCCTTCTTGCCTGAGCGTTCGGATGCGGTCGCGGCGGCCGGTCAGGATCTTGTGTGGATAGGCCTGGTGGCCGACATCCCAGATCACGCGGTCTTCCGGCGTGTTGAAGACATAGTGCAGCGCCACCGTCAGTTCGACGACACCGAGGCCGGCGCCGAGATGCCCGCCCGTATGCGAGACGGCATCGATCAGCTCGGCGCGCAGCTCCGAGGCCAGCTGCGGCAGCTCGCTTTCGTCAAGCTTCTTCAGGTCGGCTGGAATGCGGACCTTGTCGAGAAGCGGCGTATGCAGCGTTGCGTTCACTGTTAAAGGGCCTGCTCAGCTATAATGCGCGTCGATCATGGCGAAATATGCCTGCGTCGCCGGAATGTAAATGCGTGTCAGTGACGCGGGTGATGCTGACGTTAATTGTCCGGTAACGGAATGAACTCTTCCTCATCTCCAGGAACGATATCGAAGCGGCCCGTCTTCCATTCCTGCTTGGCCTGTTCGATGCGTTCCTTCGACGACGAGACGAAGTTCCACCAGATGTGGCGCGGAGAGCCGAGCGAAGCGCCCCCGAAGAGCATGAAATGGGCGCCGCGCTCGGACGACACGACGATCTCGTCACCAGGCCGGAACACCAGCAGCCGTTCGGCCGGAAAACGGTCGCCCGAAACCGAGACATCGCCGTCCAGCGTGTAGATGGCGCGTTCCTCGGCGTCGGCGGGAATTTTGACGCTGGCGCCGGGCGCCAGCCTCAGATCGGCGTAGAGCGTCTCGGTGTCGGCTCTTACCGGCGAGCGCAGTCCCTGGAAATCGCCGATCACCACGCGGCCGGAAACACCTTCGGCGTCGATCTCGGGCAGAAGGAGCGCGGCCGTGTTCTCGAACACCGGCGCCACTTCCTCCTTGCCGTCGGGCAAAGCCAGCCATGTCTGCAGGCCGGAGACCGACATCGGCGCGCCGCGCAGTTCTTCGGGCGTGCGCTCGGAATGGACAATGCCGCGGCCGGCGGTCATCAAATTCACGTCGCCGGGCTGGATGACCATCTCGGTGCCGAGCGAATCGCGGTGCCTGATATTGCCGTCGAACAGATAGGTGACGGTGGAAAGCCCGATATGCGGGTGCGGGCGCACATCCATCGCCTGGCCGGCGCGCAAGATCGCCGGCCCCATGCGGTCGAAGAAGATGAAGGGACCGACCAGCCGCCGCTTTGCCGTCGGCAGAGCGCGACGAACCTGGAAGCCGCCAATGTCCTTGGCGTTTGGAATGACCATGAGCTCGATCTGGTCGCTGGCGAAGGCATCGCCAGGCTCAGGGTCCTTGCCGGGGAAGAAACTCATCTGGATGTCCTCAGGCGAAGCGGAGCGCCGATTTGGCTTTTGCCTTGGCCGCCACCTCTTCACGATTGCGCGGATGATGCGTGGTTTCCAGCGAATGCAGCAATTCATGCGCCGATTCGGCGATCGCCTCGACGGCACGGTCGAAGGCTGCCTGGTTGCGCTGCGAGGGGCGCGTCGTTCCGCTCAGTTTGCGCACGAATTGAAGGGCGGCGTCGCGGATCTCGTCATGGGTCGCCGGCGGCTCGAAATTGAACAGGGTCTTGATGTTTCTGCACATGCTTGAACTCCTATCTGCTTTATGCCCGCCCCATTCCACTACTCCGCGTCGAGCGGCTCCGTTCCCACCGGTTTGCCATCACGCGACAGCCTGATCTTCTCGACCTTGTCTTCGGCGGCCTTCAGCAGCCGGTCGCAATGGGCCTTCAGCGCCTCGCCGCGCTCATAGATCTTGATCGACTGGTCGAGCGGCACGTCGCCGCGTTCGAGATCATCGACAATCTTTTCCAGCGCGTCGAGTGCCTGCTCGAAGCTCATCGCCTTGACGTCTTCGTTTGCTTCGCCAGCCATACTTTATCCCTTCATCAGCCGCCCGACATGGGCAGCGACCGAAAATGCCAATCCCTGCAGATCGTAGCCGCCCTCGAGCAGGCTGACGAGCCGGTTGCCGCTGTGGCGCCCGGCGCGTTCCAGCAACTGGCCGGTCGCCCAGTCGAAATCGTCCTCGCTGAGGTTGATCTCGGCCAACGGATCGCGATGGTGAGCGTCGAAGCCTGCGGAAATGATGATCAGATCGGGCGCGAAATTGTCGAGTGCCGGCAGGACGCGCGACAGCAAGGCATCGCGAAACATGTCCGAGCCGGTCTGCGGCGCCAGCGGCGCGTTGACGATGTTGCCGGCGCCGGTTTCGTTTTTAGCCCCGGTGCCGGGATAGAGCGGCATCTGGTGCGTCGAACAATAGAGCACCGAGGGATCGTCCCAGAAAATGTCCTGCGTGCCATTGCCGTGATGCACGTCCCAGTCGACGATGGCGACACGCTCGGCGCCGTGTTTCTTCTGCGCGTAGCGGGCCGCGATCGCCGCGGTGTTGAACAGGCAAAAGCCCATGGCCGTGGTCTTTTCGGCATGATGGCCGGGCGGACGCGCGGCGACGAAGGCGTTGGCGACGCTGCCCTCGAAAACATCGTCGACGGCAGCGTTGGCCGCACCGATGGCAGTGACCACCGCCTGCCAGCTTTTCGGGCTGGCGCTGGTGTCGGCGTCGATCGAGGCAATGCCGCTTTCAGGGATCGCGGCGCGGACGCGGGCGACGAAATCCTCGGGGTGGGCGTAGAGGATTGTGGCCTCGTCGCCTTGCGGCGCCGTTACCCGATCGAGTGCGGTGAAGGCCTCGTCGTCGAGCACGCGCTCGATAGCGCGCAAGCGGTCCGGCCGCTCCGGATGACCGGGGGGCGTCAGATGTTCGAGGAAGATCGGATGGGTGTAGAGCCTGGTGACCATGACCCGATATAGGCGCGCCCGGCCGCTTTGACCATGGTTTGACGCCTCACCGCCCCGACGTTCAACAGGGATTACACCCCGGGCGCGGGCTGCGTCCAGCGCGAGCCGCCGAAGGAAGCCACCGCCTTGTCCCTGAGTTCCCTGAACTTGGACGACGCCTCGGCCAGCCGCTGGTCCCATTCGGCGTTCGGCACCTGGCCTTCGATAGTCCTAAAATAGACCTGCATCAGGCAGGCGATGGCGAAGGGTTCGATGAAGGCCGCCTTGAAGGCCCAGGCAAGGAGGATGGCGAGCACGAAGGCCCAGCCGCCGAGCTGCCCCGGTATGAACCACATGATGGCGGCGGCCGGCGCCAGCATCAAAAGGAAGATGACGAAGGACACGGCCCACATGATGACAGCCAGCCAGACCGCGTTCTTGACCATGGTCTTGCCGTTCTGGGCATAGAGCACGACGCCTTGCCGGGCGGTTTCGAAGGGCGACGACGAGTTGATGCGGATGTTGTAGCCGAGGATGATCTCGTCAACATAGGTCAGCGACAGGCGGATCACCGTATTGATGAAAGCGACCGGACCGCCGAGGCCCGGAATGGGCAGGAAGGCGGCGATGCCGCCGATCAGGCCGGTGATGGCGCGGATGGCGCCCTTGACCAGCTGGTCGACCACGAAAAGGATGTTGGCCTCGGCGAAACGCTCCTTCACCACGTCCTTGGCGTAGGCGATCTGGTCCTGCCCACTGGGAACGTCCCGGCCATCGATCAGATGCACCATGACGGCGATATGGCCGGCCTTGACGACGTAGAGGATGTATTCGCGGATCCAGTAGAGCGCGATCGAAACGATGCCGATGCCGACGATGCCGCCCCACAGTGCAAAGGAAAGCGGCCCGTCGGGATCGGTGGAGATATGGCCGACGCCATAGCCGACCGAGGCGCCGCTGCCGGTCGCCACGATATAGGCGAGCGTGATGCCGAAATAGACGATCATGCGAAAGACGATGAATGGCCATGTCCTGATCATGATGGACACCGACCTGCCGATTTCGAAATCCCACATGCGCCCGAATCTCCCCTCAGAGATGGACGGCGAGGATGAACCCGGGCCGGGAATTGTCAATCTCGGCAAATGCCGGGTCTCGGCCGACCAGATTTCAGGCCGGCTGCGAACCCTGTTTTTTGAGAAGGCCTTCAAGCAGTTGCTGGAAGGCTGCCACCACGGTCTTCGACGTCGCTTCGGGGTCGTTCGAATTGGCGATGCGCTGCGCCGCCTGGCTGCTGGCGCCGTTGATCAGCCGGGCGGCGGTTTCGGGGTCGACGCCGGGGACGACCACCCCCTCCTGCTGCAGAGCCGTCAGATGATCGGTCATCGAGCCGACGCAGGCATTGGCGTTCGGCCATTGCGCCGGATCGCCGAGCACAGCCGGACCGTCGCGAAACATGATGCGCTGGATTTCCGGCTCCAGCGCCATCTCGATATAGGTCGTGCATTCGTCGACGAAACGCTGCCAGCGGCTTGGCGCCCGCGACGCAATCTCATGGATGCGGACGGCCATCTCGCCATCGATTTCGGCGATGACGGCCTGCAGCAGGCCCTTCTTGTCGCCGAAATGATGATAGAGCGCACCGCGCGTCAGCCCGGCCGAGGCGGTGAAATCATCCATCGAGGCCTCGGCATAGCCGATCGTGCCGAAAGCGTGGCGGGCCGCCGTGATCAGCTTGGCGCGCGTTTCGGCAATCATCTCCTTGCGGGGTCTGTGCATGGTTCTGGCCTTATTCATATACGCTTCGTATGCCAATTGACATACGCGGCGTATGGATTACATACATTCATACGCATCGTATGTAATTGTCGAATTGGCCTTTGTCGAGGAGCCAGCCATGCAAAACCCATACTCGGAAATCTTTCGTGCCCCTGGAGCCAAGGGGTTTGCCGCCGCGGGCTTCCTCGCGCGGCTGCCGATCGCCATGGCGCCGATCGGCATCGTGGCCATGCTCTCGCAGACACGTGGCGAATACTGGCTGGCGGGAGCTGTCTCGGCGACTTTCGCGCTGAGCAACGCTTTCGTGGCGCCGCAGATATCACGGCTGGTCGATCGCCTTGGCCAGACGCGGATCGTGGTTCCGACCACCATCCTCACCGTGCTCGCCTTCGCGGTGCTGATTGCCGCAGCCAATCGGGACTGGCCGGTGTGGACGCTGTTCGTGTCGGCGCTGGCGGCCGCCGCCATGCCCAGCATGCCGGCCATGGTGCGCGCGCGCTGGACAGAGATTTTCCGCGGCCGGCCGCAGATGAACACCGCATTCGCCTTCGAGTCGGCTGCGGACGAACTGGTCTATATCGCCGGCGCGTCGCTGTCGGTAGGCTTGAGCGCCGCGCTCTTCCCCGAAGCCGGCGTCCTGGTGAGCACGGTGTTCCTCGCCCTTGGCTCGACCGCCTTCATCCTGCAACGCTCGACCGAACCGCAAGTGCGGCCGGTGGACCATGTCTCCAGCGGCTCGGCAATCCGCTTGCGGCCGGTGCAGATCATCACCTTCGCCCTGATCTTCGTCGGCGCCACCTTCGCGACGACGGAAGTGAGCACGGTGGCGATCACCAAGGAACTCGGCCAGCCCGGCGCCGCCAGCCTCGTCATCGGCGTCTATGCCCTGGGATCGTTCGCGCTTGGCCTCGTCGTCGGTGCGCTCAACCTGAAAGCGCCGCTGCAGCGCCAGTTGGCCCTCGCGGTCGCCCTCGTTGCGCTCGGCACGCTGCTGCCGCTCACCGCCGACACGGTGCCGCTGCTGGCGCTGACCGTTTTCATCAGCGGCGTGGCGATCTCGCCAACCTTCATCACCGCCTTCGGCCTGATCGAACGCCACGTGCCGGAAGCGATGCTGACCGAAGGCATCACCTGGGTGATGACAGGCATCGGCATCGGCATGGCGCTCGGTTCGTTTGCCGCCGGTGCGGTGGTGGATGAATTCGGCGCCCGCAACGGGTTCTGGGTCTCGGTGGCGGCCGGCGTCATCGCATTGGTCACGGTGTTGCTGGGCCAGCGCAGCCTGGCCACCCACACATGCGAGCTGGACGGATGCGACGCGGCCGCCGTTCCCGCGGAGTAAGGACGCGGCCTGACGTTCGCTTTGGAGACCACCGCAAACGTTCGGAATTAGGTGAGGCCTCTGGCGTCGTCATCCACGGGCGAAGCGGGAGCGAAGCGGACGCGCAGACCCGAGGAGCCATTCCGTTACCGTAGGGTGCAGCGGAGCAGAATTCTGCACCGTTGCAACGCGTCGAAGTCGCGGCATGGATCCTATGGTCTGCGCCGCGTCGCTTCGCTCCTTGCTTCGCCATAGGATGACGAACGCGTGGAGCCTTCAGCAAATCGCAGAAGCAGGCGACCTGCCCGCGCAATTTTTTCGGCAGCGTCGCTCTTGCGCGACGAACTAGATAATCTCGGTCTTGGCGATATGTATGCCAAAGCCTTCAAGCCCGACATAGTGGCGCTCGCGCGAGGCGATCAGGTTGATCGAGGAAATGCCGAGGTCCTTCAGGATCTGGGCGCCGAGGCCGATTTCTCGCCACTCGTTCTCACGGCGGCGGGCCTCTTCGTGGTCCTCACGGTCGGCACTCATCGGCCGGTTGCGCTCCTGATGGGCGACGCCGACCGAACCCTCTCGGAGGTAAACGATGACGCCGCGCTTGCGTTCGCCCATCGCCTTCATAATGGCGTCGAGCCGGTGGCTGGTGCCGAACACGTCGGTCACCACATCCTCGGAATGCAGCCGCACCGGGACGTCCTCGCCGTCACGGATGTCGCCGAAAACGACCGCGACATGGTGCATGGAATCCCAAGGCAGCGTGTAGGTGAAGACCTGCGCCTTGCCGCCGAGTGTGTCGATTTCGGAGCAGGCGACGCGTTCGACCAGCGTTTCCTTGCGCTGCCGGTAGGCGATGAGGTCGGCGACCGAGACCTGCTTGAGGCCGTGTTCCTCGGCAAAGCTCGCAACCTGCGGGCCGCGCTTGACGGTGCCGTCGTCATTGACCAGCTCCGAGATCACGCCAACCGGCGGCAGGCCGGCAAGTCTGCACAGGTCGACGGCGGCTTCGGTATGGCCCGAACGCATCAGCACGCCGCCTTCCCTCGCGATCAGTGGAAAAATGTGGCCGGGCCGCACGAAATCCGAACCGCCGACATTGCCGTTGGCCAGGTTGCGCACGGTCAGCGTGCGGTCCTCGGCCGAAATGCCGGTGGTGGTGCCATGCTTGAAATCGACGCTGACGGTAAAGGCCGTGGTGTGGGCGGAATCATTGTCGGCGACCATCGGCTGCAGATTGAGCCGCTTGGCCTCCTCGCGCGGCATCGGCGTGCAGACGATGCCGGAGGTGTGACGGATGATGAAGGCCATTTTCTCCGGGCTGCAATGCACGGCGGCAACGATCAGGTCGCCCTCGTTCTCACGCCCGTCATCGTCCATGACGACGACGATCTCGCCGCGCTCGAAGGCGCGGATGGCTTCGACGATTTTCTTCTGATCGTATGGCATTGGCTCGCTTCGCTCGCAGGGAATAGGGGTTGGGCAGTAGGAGTTAGGGAAGGAAGGATGGGCTGGCCTATTGCCTAATCCCTACTGCCTAATCCCCGGCCTGTCTGTCCCCGGTGCCGCAGATAATGGTCGGCGATGACGCAGGCAACCATGGCTTCGCCGATCGGCACGGCGCGGATGCCGACGCAGGGGTCGTGGCGGCCCTTGGTCATGACGTCGACGTCGTTGCCGTCCTTGTCGATGGATTTTCGCGGCGTCAGGATCGACGAGGTCGGCTTGACGGCGAAGCGGGCGACGATCGCCTGGCCGGTCGAGATGCCGCCCAGAATGCCGCCGGCATTGTTGGACAGGAAGACCGGCTTGCCGTCATTGCCGATGCGCATCTCGTCGGCATTCTGTTCGCCGGTGATGCGGGCGGCTTCGAAACCGTTGCCGATCTCGACGCCCTTGACGGCGTTGATCGACATCAGGCCGGACGCGATGTCCTGGTCGAGCTTGGCGTAGATCGGCGCGCCAAGTCCGGCGGGCACGCCGTCGGCGACGATCTCGATCACCGCGCCGACCGAGGAGCCGGATTTGCGGATGCCGTCGAGGTATTGCATGAAGACGGGAACGGACGCCGGATCGGGGGTGAAGAACGGGTTTTCGGCGTCACCGATAAAATTCCAGTTCCAGTTGGCGCGGTCGATGGATTTCTCGCCCATCGAGACCAGCGCGCCGCGCACCACCATGCCGGGCACCACCTTGCGCGCCAAGGCGCCGGCCGCCACGCGAGCGGCGGTCTCACGGGCCGAAGAACGGCCGCCGCCGCGATGGTCGCGCAGGCCGTATTTGACGTCATAGGTGTAGTCCGCATGGCCGGGGCGGTACTGGCGGGCGATCTCGCCATAGTCCTTGGAGCGCTGGTCGATATTCTCGATCAGCATCGAGACGGGCGTGCCGGTGGTGATCATCGACTCGCCGTCCTCGTCGAGGATGAAGCCGGACAGCACCTTCACCTCGTCCGGTTCGCGGCGCTGCGTCACAAAACGTGACTGGCCGGGGCGGCGCTTGTCGAGTTCGGCCTGGATTTCGGCCCGTGTGAAGCGGATGCCGGGCGGGCAGCCATCGACGACACAGCCGAGCGACGGGCCATGGCTTTCGCCCCAGGTGGTGACGCGGAAGAGATGGCCGAACGTGTTGTGAGACATGAATTTTAGCCCTGCCCGGCAGCGGACCGGATCAAAGGTGCGTTCTATTGGCGTTTTCCACAGCGGTCAAACTGTGATCCGGCGGTTTTAGTTTTGACACATTCGGTTGGTTTCTGCTCTCTTCCATCCGCCCGTTGAAAGCTCGCCGCCATCCGTGCAGGCGCAATGACAAAGAGGACGACGATGCGTACCCTGATTGGCGCTGCTGCCGCCATGTTGCTGATTTCCACCGCCGCCTATGCCGGCCAGACCGAAGGCCTGATCAAGAAGGTCGACAAGGACGCGCTGACGCTGACGCTGGAGGACGGCAAGTCCTTCAAGCTCAACGCCGAGACCGATCTCGATTCGCTGAGACCGGGCATGGATATCGTCATTGCCTATGACGTGACGAATGGCGAGAACGTCGTCACCGACATGGAACTGCCCGACACCGAGTAACACCGACATCGCACAGGCCCTTGCCGTTCGGCGGAGCCCTGCCCGGATAAACAGGACGGTCGTCCTGTTTTTATCTGCTCGAACCTAAAGCCAATCCAGACGCCCGTCCTGCAGCCTGAGCACCCGGTCCTGCCGCACTTCCAGGTTTGCCGCTTCGTGTTCGGAAACACCCTTGACCATCCGAAACAGGGTCCGCACGACGCCACCATGCGTGACGCAGACCGTCTGGCGGTCGAGCGCGTCGAACCACGGCTTCACCCGTTCGAGCAGCATCTGGTAGCTTTCGGCGCCCTCGCCCGGCGGCTGGAAATTCCATTTGTTGCGCCGTCGCGCCTTCGCCGAGCCCGGCATTCGCGCATCGAGTTCGGCATAGGTAAAGCCCTGCCAGTCGCCAAAGTGCACCTCGACCAGACGCGGGTCGGTGCGGTAGGCATCGGGATCGAGTTGCATCGCCAAGCGTAGCCGCTGCATCGTCTCGCGCGTCCGCTTCATCGGGCTGGCGACAAAGTCGAAATCCTCAGGATTCTGGATCAGTTCGGCCAGCCGCCGTCCATTGCGGGTCGCCTGCTCGCGGCCGAGCGCGTTGAGATCGGTGTCGGCCTGGCCCTGCAGCCGCGACTCGGCATTCCACTGCGTCTGGCCATGGCGCACGATGTAGACGAGCGGAACCATCAGGTCTTCCGGAAATCAGGACAGGCAGGCGGAAACCGCGGCAGAACTATTCCTTGACGGTCGAAATATCCGGCGCGTCGACCGCCTTCATGCCGACGACGTGATAGCCGGAATCGACATGGTGCACCTCGCCGGTGACGCCACGCGACAGGTCCGACAGGAAATACACGGCGGAATCGCCGACTTCTTCCTGGGTGACGGTCTGCTTCAGCGGCGAATTGTATTCGTTCCACTTGAGGATGTAGCGGAAGTCGCCGATGCCCGAAGCAGCCAAGGTCTTGATCGGCCCGGCCGAGATGGCGTTGACGCGGATCTTCTTGCCGCCGAGGTCGACGGCGAGATAGCGCACGCTGGCTTCGAGCGCGGCCTTGGCGACACCCATGACGTTGTAATGCGGCATGACCTTTTCGGCGCCGTAATAGGTCAGCGTCAGCAGCGAGCCGCCATCGGTCATCAACGCTTCGGCGCGCTTGGCGATGGTGGTGAAGGAATAGACCGAAATGTCCATGGTGCGCAGGAAATTGTCGCGCGTCGTCTCGACATAGCGTCCGGTCAGTTCGTCCTTGTCGGAAAAAGCGATGGCATGGACGAGGAAATCGAGCTTGCCGCCCCAATGCTTGGCGACATTGGCAAACACCTCGTCGAGGCTCGCCGGATCGGTGACATCGCAATGACCGGCGACAAAGGCGCCCAATTCCGCAGCCAGCGGCTCGACGCGCTTCTTGAACGCCTCGCCCTGATAGGTCAGCGCGATCTCGGCGCCATGGTCGACGCAGGCCTTGGCGATGCCGTAGGCAATCGATCTGTTGTTGGCGACGCCCAGTATAAGGCCGCGCTTGCCGGCCATAAGGCCCTGTCCACCCGCCATGTCAGCGCTCTCCGAAAGATTTTCTGCTTTGGAGTGCCTATCGCACAGGCAGAAAGGCGCATCAAGCGCAGACGGGGCGCGCGTTCAATTCAGACACTCGGCGTGACAACGAATGGGGGATAATAACGTTGTTGTGAGATTCGAACGCCTCACTGCGGCCAGCGCGCCTTGACGGCCCAGGCCCGGCCGACCAGCCGAATCGGCTGGTCGGCAACGCATCGGCCCTATCCAGCCATTTTGCGCCAGGGAATGAGCATTCCCACCTGCTTGCGGTAGAGGCGGTACTGGTCACCGAACATCGCGACGAGATCGCGTTCCTCGAGGAAGATGCCGAGCAGGATGTAGCCGGTGCTGCCCGCCGCGAACAGAAGATGGCCCCATGTCATGGACGGCGTCGCCCAGAAGGCCAGGAGAAAGCCGACATAGAGCGGGTGCCGGACCCATTTGTAGAACAGCGGCGTCCTGAACACGGGCGGCGCCGGTTCGCTCTTGCGCAAAGCGGCGAGAACCTGGCGCAGGCCGAACAGTTCGAAATGGTTGATCAGAAAGGTGCTGGTCAACAATACCGCCCAGCCGAGCCAGAACACGCCATGGATGACGGCGACCCAGACCGGGTTCTCGACCGTCCAGACGAGACCGGGAATCGGCCGCCATTGCCAGTAGAGGAGCAGCAGGATGAGGCTGGCCAGAAGCACATAGGTGCTGCGTTCGGCCGCGTGCGGGACAATCCGTGTCCACCAGCGCTTGAAAACCGGCCGCGCCATGATGCTGTGCTGGGCGGCGAAAAGACCGAGCAGCAGCGCATTGACGATGACGGCTTCGGCCGGACTTCCAGCGACTCCGGAATCGATCGATTTCGGCACGACCATGTTGCCGACGAAACCGACCGCATAGAGAAACGAACCGAGAAAAATCAGGTATGCGGCAACGCCGTAGATAAGGGTGATTACGCCCGCCATGAGTGCCCTCCATGCAAGCATCAGGATTCGGTCGGTCGACCGAATTCAGCGTCAAAAACCATAAATTTTCTGGCGAGTCAACTTGATCGGTCGCTCGACCGAGATAGAGTGGAGGGACGTCCAGCCCCGGACAGGAGAAGCTATGATCCGCCCAGATTGCATCGCTACCAGCGGCAGCCACGCCGCATGACGGACGCTGCCGAAGCCGTTACCCCGCCGCAGAACAAGCAAAAGCGCGACACGCGCGCCGAACTGATTTCGGCTGCCGAGTTATGCCTCCATCGAGGCGGTTATGCCGATCTGTCGACGCGCCGCGTTGCCGAGATCGCCGGCGTTCCGCTCAGCCAGATCCATTACCATTTCGGCTCCAAGGAACGGCTGTTCCTGGCCCTGCTCGACCATCTGAACGAGGGCCTGCTGAAGCGCCAGGCGGAGACTTTTGCGGCACCTATGCCGCTGTGGCAACGCTGGGAGCGCGCTTGCGATTTCCTCGACGATGATCTGGCGTCCGGCTATGTCCGGATCCTGCACGAGATGATCGCGGCAAGCCTGTCGAGCCCCGAGATCGCCAAGGCGGTGCGCCGCGACCTGCGCGGCTGGTTCGAACTGCTGGACGGACTGGCGCAAGAGGCGGAGCGGCGGTTCGGCGGCCTCGGGCCATTCTCCGCCGCCGAAGTGACCAGCCTGGTCAGCGCCGCATTCCTCGGCAGCGAGACGATGATCCTGCTTGAGATCGAGAGCCCGCATGTCCCGGTGCGGCAGGCGTTGCGCCGCTTCGGCGAAACCATCCGGCGGATGGAGGAAGCAGCGCCCGGCAGCTAGCCAGCCAAGTCGGGCCGCGTCAGCCTTTGCGGCTGCGCATCAGCGCTTCGAGTTCGCTGTCGCCGCCTTCCGGCAGCATGATGCGGACATGGGCGTAGAGATCGCCATGGCCACCCGCTTTTTCCGGCAAGCCCCTGCCCTTCAGGCGCAGCACCTTATCGGAGCTCGACCAGGCCGGAATGTTGACCGCCAGCCTGCCGGTCGGCGTGTCGACCGGCACCTTGGCGCCCAGCACCGCGTCGGCCAACGCTACCTCCAGATCGGCATGCAGGTCACGGCCCTCGATGCGGTAGCGCGGGTGCCTGCGGATACGGATCTTGACCAGCGCATCGCCCGGCTGTCCCGGCCCCTGCTCGCCCTGGCCCTTCAGCCGGATGGTCTGTCCGTCCTCGACATAGACCGGCAGCTTGACCGCAATCTTGCGGCCGTCGGGAAACATCGCCGTCACCTTTTCGGCGGTCGCTATCTCCTCGATGGTGACGTCGAGCGTGACGTTCAGATCGGCGGCGGTCGCCTGCTGGCGGCGGTCGCCTGTTCCGGCGCCACGCGCGCCTGAAAAGGCGTCGCCGAAAATCTGGCTGAAGATATCGCTGTTGCCGTCGAACGGATCGCCGCCCGGACGCCCCGATCGGAATTCGAAGCGCGAGCCGCCGGCGCCCTGCTGGCGGCGGAAGCCGCCGAACGGATCGCCGCCGCCGGCCGCGCCCTCGAAGCCCTGGAATTTCGGTTTGCCGTCGGCGTCGATCTCGCCGCGGTCGAAGGCCGCACGGTTCTTCTCGTCGCCGACGACCTCATAGGCCTGATTGGCGGCGGCAAAACGGTCCTTGGCCTTTGGATCATTCGGATTCTGGTCCGGATGATACTTCTTGGCGAGCTTGCGGTAGGCCGATTTTATGTCCTTGGCCGATGCGTTCTTGGCAACGCCCAGCACCTCATAGGGGTCGCGCATGCGTCCTGCCCTGGAAAATGAGTTAAATCCACGTTGGCCCTTATATGCGCTCCCATAGGAAGAAATTCCAGTGGCGCGCAGGCTTATCGAGGCTGAAATTGCGGCGCCCGAAAACCCTGGAAAATCAGAGCGGTTTGAAGTCCTGCATGTGCCAGCCGCCGGCCGCGGCGATGCACAATTGGCCCTTGAACAAAGTGACGCCGTCGAAGCTCTCGCGCGAGGCGGTAAAGCTGCGGCAGGCCTGGCCGTTGTCCTGCACTTCGGCGAGTTCAGTGATGGAGCCGCGCGAGCCGGTGTCGGCATTCGCCCAGGGCACGGCCTGGCCGCGAAGCTCCTCGATGTCGGCCGAAGACACCGCATTGCCGATCGTGGTCTGGTCGGAAGCGCTGTCGGCGTCCGTCGATGTCACCCTGGCCGGCGCGCTTGAGGTGACGATGGAACGATCGACCTCGGCCTTTTCCAGGCTGAAGCCGCCGGCGCCGCAGGCGGCAAGCGGCAGTGCGATAATCACGATCACGGCTTTCGAACTGGCCGAAGCGATAACGCTCCATTGCCCGCTGTCAAAAGCTTGCGCGATACGCGACAATCGGCAACCTCCTGAAGCTCGAGACAATTTGAGAAAAACTATGAGTGACACTGAGTTAACAAGTAGTGACTTTACCGAAGCCGCCGAGCCGTTCCGGCTCTTTGCCGAGTGGCTGGAGGACGCCAAGAAAAGCGAAATCAACGACGCCAACGGCGTAGCACTTGCAACCGTCGATGCCGACGGCATGCCGGATGTGCGGATGGTGCTGCTCAAGGGTTTCGATGAAAGCGGCTTTGTCTTCTACACGAATTTCGAGAGCGCCAAGGGCCGCGAGATTCTTGGCAGCATGAAGGCGGCGATGTGCTTCCACTGGAAATCGCTGCGCCGCCAGGTGCGCATACGCGGTCCGGTGGAGATCGTCAGCGACGCTGAAGCCGACGCCTATTACGCGACGCGGCCGCGCGGCAGCCGGATCGGCGCATGGGCTTCGAAACAGTCGCGGCCGCTGGAAAGCCGCTTTGCCCTGGAGAAGGCGGTGGCCGAATACACGGCGCGCTACCCTATCGGCGAAATCCCGCGGCCAAAGCACTGGTCGGGCTTCCGCATCGTGCCGCAGGCGATCGAGTTCTGGCACGACCGGCCATTCCGGCTGCACGATCGGCTGGTCTTTTCGCGCAACGCCGAGGGCGGCTGGGACAAGACACGGCTTTATCCCTGAGGATAGGTTCAGGCCTTCTTCCTGGTCATAAACGCCGTCAACGCGGCGCGCGCTTCGTCGGACTTCAGCCGCTCGGAGAAATGCTCGCTCTCCACCTTGATGCGGGCGACAAGCTCGTCGCGCGGGGCGCGCATCAGGTCACGCGCAATCTTCAGCGCCTGCGGCGGCTTGGCGGCGATCGCGCCGGCCGCGGCGAGTACCGCGGCTTCTAGCCCGCCCTCCTCGACCACCTCATAGATCAGGCCGGCGGCCTTGGCGCGTTCGGCGGAAAAACCTTCGCCGAGCCCAAGCAGCGCGAAGGCGCCCTGCCTGCCGAGGATGAGCGGCGCCAGCAGGCTGGAGCCCGCCTCCGGCACCAGGCCGAGGTCGACGAATGGTGTGCGGAACACCGTGCGCGGCGTGGCGAAAGTCAGGTCGCAATGCAAATTGAGCGTGGTGCCGATGCCGACGGCAATGCCGTCGACGCCGGAGACCATCGGCTTCTCCGTTTTGGCCAGCGCCATCAGGAAGTCCCAGACCTCGTTGCCGCCTTCACCGCCGGTGGCGATGACCAGGAAATCGGCGAGATCGTTGCCGGAAGAGAAGGCGCCTGAAACACCGAGGAAGACATGGACGCGGACCGCCGGATCGGCATCGCCATCGGCCAGCGCCTTGGACATTGTCGCGTACATGGCGCGCGTCAGTGCGTTCTTCTTGTCGGGACGGTTCATGCGGATGATCTGGATGGCGCCCTGGCGCTCGACGAGAATATGGTCTGTCACGGTCATTCTTCCCTGGTGAGCGCTCTGGTATTCAGGCCGTTATCAGCGCCTTGCCGGCGGTAGCGAGGCTCTCGGCGCCATCGATGACGCGTTCCTTCAAGGCGCTGACTTCGCCGAGCAGGTTTTCGGCGAAAAAGCGGCAAAGGGCGATGCGGCTCTGCTGGGCAAGTCCGCCACGCGCCAGATAAGCGCCGCCGGCAGCAAGCGAGATCAGCCTGAGATAGGGGGTCGCACCGGCTTGCGCTTCGTCCAGACGGCCGTCGGCCAGCAGCTTCTGCAGGAAGCGCGTCGCCTCGGTGAGATCGTCGAACGCCTGGTCAAGCGCTTCGGCGGTGCGGCCGAAGCCCTGCAGGTTCGAGGTCCGCACCTCGTCGGCGATGGCCTTCAGTTCGGCGATATAGCCATGCACATGCTCGCCGCCGCCAAGCGGCAATTTGCGGGCTACAAGGTCGATCGCCTGGATGCCGTTGGTGCCTTCATAGATCGGCGCAATGCGGGAGTCGCGATAGAGCGCGGCCGCGCCCGTCTCCTCGATGAAGCCCATACCGCCGTGGACCTGGACGCCGAGCGATGCGACATCGACGCCGATATCGGTGGAAAAGGCCTTGGCCAGCGGCGTCAGCAGATTGGCGCGATCGCGCCAATGCGCGGCCTCCTCGCCTGTCGACACACGCGCAAAGTCGATGGCATAGGCGCAGGAATACGAGATGGCGCGGGCGATCTGGGTCAAAGCCTTCATGGTCAAGAGATTGCGCTGCACGTCGGGGTGATGGACGATCGGCGCCATCCCGGCGCCTGAAAAGTCCGATGCCTTGCCCTGGCGGCGCTCATTGGCATAGGCGATCGCCTTCTGTGTCGCGGCTTCCGCCACCGCCACGCCCTGCATGCCGACGCAAAGCCTCGCGTTGTTCATCATGGTGAACATGCAGGCGAGCCCCTTGTTCTCCTCGCCGATCAGCCAACCGATGGCGCCGGGCGGAGCACCCTGGAACCCGTCGCCATAGATCATGGTGCAAGTCGGCGAGGCATGGATGCCGAGCTTGTGCTCGAGGCCGGAACAGAAGACGTCGTTGCGGGCGCCAAGCGAGCCGTCATCATTGACCAGGAATTTCGGCACCAGGAACAACGAAATACCGCGCGTGCCGGCCGGTGCGTCGGGCAGCCGCGCCAACACCAGATGGATGATGTTGTCGGTGAAATCATGCTCGCCATAGGTGATGAAGATCTTTTGGCCGAAGATGCGGTAGGTGCCGTCGCCGGCAGGCTCGGCGCGGCTGCGCAGGGCTGCGAGATCGGAACCGGCCTGCGGCTCGGTCAGGTTCATCGTCCCCATCCACTCGCCGGAGACGAGCTTTGCCAGATACTTTGCCTTCAGCGCTTCGGAGGAATGCTTGTCCAGCGCCTCGACGGCGCCCATGGTCAGCGTCGGGCCGATGCCGAAGGCCATGGCGGCGGAGTTCCACATTTCGAGCGCGGCCATGCCCAACATGGTCGGCAGGCCTTGGCCGCCAAATTCTTCCGGCCCCGACAGCGCGTTCCAGCCACCGTCGATCCAGCTGCGGTAAAGCGCCTTCCAACCGGGCGGCATGGTCACGGCTGCATCCTTCAGCATCGCGCCGTGTTCGTCGCCGATCTTGTAGAGCGGCGCCACCTCCTCGCTGGCGAAGCGGCCGGCCTCGGCCAGGATGGCGTCGACAAGGTCTTCGCCGAGGTCCCCGAACGCGCCGCTGTCGAGTGCCGGCTTGAGCCCGGCGACATGCTTGAGCGTGAACGAAATGTCGTCGACCGGGGCCTTGTACATGCCGCTTCTCCTCCGCTGCTCCGACCGCTCGATCCTAGGACCCGGGCCGATGCAAAACCACCCGCCTCTGGGCGGCCTCCGGCTTTCTTTTTACGTAAACGTCAAACTTTGTCACGCGGATTTTGTAGCGAACTCCGTCGTCCACGGGTGGAGCGGGAGCGTAGCGGACGCCGAGTACCATGTCGCGACCTCGCGCTAGGGGCGCAACGGTGCAGAATTCTGCGCCGTGGCAACGCTTCGAAGTCGCGGAATGCATACTATGGTCCGCGCCGCGTCGCTTCGCTCCTTGCTTCGCCATAGAATGAAGAAGTCGCGAGAGCGACAGGACTCCTGCCCGAAAGCACTTCCTTAACCATACCGGTCCACCATCGGTGTTTGGTCAGCGGGGGTCCCCTGTTTGAAAACGCCGGCGCATATTCTTCGCCGCTCAGCGATCGCTCTCGCGGCGATGATGGCGCTGATATCAGCGGCTACAGCCTCGGACTTTTCCGAGCCTTGGCGGGATGGCGACCGCGCGCTGGTAGTCGACGCCTATGAATACAATTCCATCGATTGGGCGCAGCTCGCCACCGACAAGCGCGTTGTCGGCTTCATCAACAAGGCCTCCGACGGGTTGCCGCCGCCCTATTTCTGTTATGGCGACGAAACCACGGTCAAACTCTGCAAGACGCTGTGGAAACGCTTTGCGGTGACGCGCGAGCTGTTCCAGACGCGCAAGGTGGTGGCCAAGGCGCTCGGGCTGAAATGGGGCGCCTATCATCTTGCCCGCCCCGGCAATCCGCTCGAGCAGGCCAACAGTTTCATCGATTTCGCCGAACCGGCGCCGGACGATCTCCTGGCCCTCGACCTCGAAGGCAACGACCCCTCGCAATGGATGTCGCTGGACGATGCCGAGGAATTCGTGCGCCAGGTGCACCGGCGCCTCGGCCGTTTCCCGATCCTCTACACCAACGGCAAGACCGCCCAGTACATCGCCGACAACCGCTATCAATACCGGCTGTTGTCGCGGCTGCCGCTCTGGTATGCGCGCTACAAGCCCGACATCGACGTGCATTTTCCGATGGGCAACTGGCAGGGCTATGCGCTGTGGCAGTTTTCGGCGCAGGCCAATTGCGGGCGCCTGCGCTGCCCCTACCGCGTCGCCGGCACGCCCAACGACATCGACGTCAACGTCGCGCCGATGGACGCGGCGGCACTGCGCCAGCAATGGCCCTTCGGCGGCCTGATCGACGTGCCGCCCGACTACCTCGCCTCGATACCGGTGCCGGTGTCGCGCGCGGCCGGGCTCGCCGGCAAAGTCACCATCACATACGCCGATGTGGCGACGCCACCGACGGTCGAGGAAATGGTGGCGGTGCTCGGCGCGCGCTGGCAGACATTCCGCGCCGCCTTCCGCATGCCGGTGGTCAAGACGGTGCCGCGCCGCGCGCGCTTCGGCATTGCCGAGTATGTCGCCTGGAAGCGAACCACGTATCGTTCGGAGGCTCTGCTCGAGGCCGCCTTCTCGCAGGCCGCCGACCCGGTCAGCACCGCTTCGACGGAACTGGTTCGCGAGCGCTGAGGCTCAGGTGGCGCTGGCTTTCTCCCGCGCCACCGCCTGCCAGCCTATGTCTCGGCGGCAGAAGCCTTGCGGCCAGTCGATACGGTCGAGCGCGGCGTAAGCGCGGCTTTGCGCTTCGCCCACCGTCTTGCCTGATGCCGTGACGTTGAGCACGCGGCCGCCATTGGCGACCAGCGCGCCGCCATTGATGGCGGTGCCGGCGTGGAAAATCTCAACACCATCGCCGGCCGCCTCTTCCAGCCCGCGGATGACCGAGCCTTTTTCCGGCGTCCCGGGATAGCCCTGTGCCGCCATCACCACGGTGAGCGCGGCATCGTCGCGCCAGCGGATCGAACTGTGCGCCAACTGGCCGTCGACGGCGCCGTTGAGCAGCACCAGCAGATCGTCCTTCAGCCGCATCATCAGCACCTGACACTCGGGATCGCCGAAGCGGGTGTTGTATTCGATCAGCTTCGGCCCTTTGTCCGTGATCATCAGCCCGGCGAAGAGAATACCGGCGAACGGCGCCCCAAGCTCGGCCATGCCGCGCATGGTCGGCTCGACGATCTCGCGCATGGTGCGCTCGACCATTTCGGGGCTCATCACCGGCGCCGGCGAATAGGCGCCCATGCCGCCGGTGTTGGGGCCGGTGTCGCCGTCGCCGACGCGCTTGTGGTCCTGCGCGGTGCCGAAGGGCAGTGCCGTGGTGCCGTCGCACAAGCAGAAGAAACTCGCCTCCTCGCCGGTCATGAATTCCTCGACCACGACCTCGGCACCGGCGTCGCCAAAGGCGCCGTCGAAACAGGCATCGAGCGCGGCTTGCGCCTCATCCAGCGTCATGGCGATGGTGACGCCCTTGCCGGCGGCAAGCCCGTCGGCCTTGATGACGATCGGCGCGCCGACCTTTTCGACATAGGCTTTCGCCGAGGCAAGATTGGTGAAGCGGCCATAGGCGGCGGTCGGGATGTCGTATTTGGCGCAGAGGTCCTTGGTGAAACCTTTCGAGCCTTCGAGCCTCGCTGCGCGCTTCGACGGGCCGAAGACGCGGATGCCTTCGCCGCGCAGGTCATCGGCAATGCCGGCGACTAGCGGGCCTTCCGGCCCGACGACGACGAGGTCGATCGCGTTGTCCTTGCAGAAGCTGGCAACAGCGGCATGGTCGGCGATGTCGAGCTTGACCAGTTCGGCCTCGTGGGCGATGCCCGGATTGCCGGGCGCGGCATAGAGCCTGGTCAAAAGCGGCGAGGCCGCGATCTTCCAGGCCAGGGCATGTTCGCGGCCGCCGGAGCCGATCAACAAAACGCGCATGCCGATGTCCCTTGTCATTTCACGACAGGGACTGCGCTATTGCCCCGGGCGGCGCGGGTCAAGAGTTTTACCTTGCGCCATACCGGTTGCGCACGGGAACGTCGCGCCGAGAGCACGGCGTCCCCGGCCGGTATCAGCTCTGGAAGACGACCGGGAACCAGTCCTCGCGCAGTTTCTGGCCGGGCTTCATGTCATGGCCGGGATAGGGCGGCGAGGTACGGCCGGGGCGCTCGACATAGCGCGCATCGTCGCCGACCCAGCGCAGCGACAGCGCCCGGCGACGCGCCGCGGTCGGATTGCCGCGCGCACCATGCGCGGTGCGGAAGTCGAACAGGATGGCGTCGCCCGGCTCCATCTCCCATTCGAGCACCTTCAGCGACGGGTCCTTGTCTGGATCCGGCACGGGCAGATAATCGCCCTCGCCGGCATAGAAATTGCTGTCATCGAGCCAGCGCACCGGCAGGATCATCTTGTCCCATTTGTGCGAGCCGGCGATCAGCCGCAGCGTCGCTTCCTTGACCGGATCGATCGGAATCCAGAAGCTGACGGTCTGGGTGCCATCGACGAAGTAATACGGGATGTCCTGGTGCCAAGGCGTCGGCTTTTGCGTGCCCGGTTCCTTGACCAGCACATGGTCGTGGAAGAACTGGGCGCTGCGCGACTGCATCGCCGCTGCCGCGAGTTCCGCGGCCGGGGAATTGCGCACCACGTCGACGAATTCGGGAATGCGCTCCCAATTGCAGTAATCGTCGAAGAAGCTGCCCTTGCCGTTGGCGATGTCCGAAGCCGTGGCGCTGCGGTTTTGCATGTTGCGCTCGATGCCGGCGGCGATGGTGCCGACCCAGTCCTTGAAGGCGCCGCGTATGCAGACCGCGCCGTCGCGCTGGTAGTCGGCAATCGCTGCGGCATCAATATGTCTGGCGGCCATCTCATGTCTTCCCTGTTTCGATGACCGACTATCGCAGTCGCCGCACATCGCGTAAAATAATAACTTCTCATCTCTCTTATAGCTTTACTCTATGAACCTGACCCTCACCCAGCTGCGTTACCTCGTCACTGTTGCCCGTCACGGCAGCGTCACCGCGGCCGCGCGGATGCTGAACGTCTCACAGCCGTCGATCTCGGTGGCGATCGACAATGTCGAAGCGACGCTCGGCCAGAAACTGTTCGTGCGCCAGCGCGGCAGCGGCATCGCGCTGACCTCGTTCGGCCGCAGCGCGGTGGCGAAGGCAAAGCAGGTGCTGGCCGAAGCGGACGAACTGGTTGGGCTCGGGACGCGCGACGCCGATGTCGGGGGCGAACTTGTGCTCGGCTGTTTCGAGGATCTGGCGCCCTATTTCGCGCCGGCGCTGATCCGCGCTTTTTCGCAACGCTGCCCGGCGGTCACCGTGGTGGTCCGCGACGAGACCTTCGAGACGCTGGGCCGGCGGCTCGGCGATGCGGCAATCGATCTCGGCCTGACCTACGATCTCGGCCTGCCCTCGCACTTCGCCCGCATCCTGCTGCATGAGCTGCGGCCACACGCGCTTCTGCCGCAAGGCCACGCACTGGCCAGCCAGGCGAGCGTCAGCCTGGCGGAGCTGGCGACCCATCCCTTGATCACCACCGACCAGCCGCATAGCTGGCAGCATATGCTGGACCTGTTCCTCAGCCGCGGCCTGTCGCCGGTCTCGCAATCGACGGCGAGTTCGTTCGAACTGCAGCGCAGCATGGTCGCCAACGGCTTCGGCGTCGCGGTGAGCTACACCAGGCCCTATGGCGACAGGAGTTATGACGGGCTGCCGCTGGTCTGCAAGCCGCTGTCCGATCCGCTGCCGATGCAGCGCATCATCCTCACCCATGACACAAGGCAAAGGCTGTCGAAGGCGGCGCTGGCCTTCACGGAGGTGGCGAAGGAATGGTTTGCCAGCCACGATATTTTCACCGCCTGAGCGACAATGCGGCCGCTTGACGGCGCACGCCGCTGCTGCCACTCCAGCACGATGGAAACCATCCAGTCGAAAGCCGCACAGGGCCGCGTCGCCGACGCGCCGAGCGGCCATTGGGTCTACAAGATATTGCCGCGCTGGCTGTGGCCTTACGCGCAGCTTGCGCGCTGGGACCGGCCGATCGGCTGGCAATTGCTGCTGTGGCCCTGCTGGTGGTCGGCAGCGCTTGCGGCCAGCGCCTATCCGCGCCCGACCGACCCGTTGCTCACATTGCTGCCGTCGCCGTGGGTCCTGTTCCTGTTTTTTGTCGGCGCCGTCGCCATGCGCGGCGCCGGCTGCACCTATAACGACATTGTCGACCAGGACATCGACAACAAGGTCGAGCGCACCCGTTCGCGGCCCCTGCCGGCCGGCAAGGTGACGCGCCGCCAGGCCTGGATATTCCTGGTCATCCAGGCATTGGTCGGCCTCGTCGTGCTGTTGCAGTTCAACGACTTCGCCATTCCGCTCGGCATCGTCTCGCTGGTGATCGTCGCCGTCTACCCCTTCATGAAGCGCTTCACCAACTGGCCGCAATTCGTGCTTGGTCTCGCCTTCTCCTGGGGCGCGCTGATGGGCTGGGCGGTGGAGTTCGGCGATCTCGATGGCTCGGCCATCATGCTCTATATCGGCTCGATCCTGTGGGTGATCGGCTACGACACCATCTACGCGCATCAGGACAAGGAAGACGACGCTATCGTCGGCGTGCGCTCGACAGCGCGGCTGTTCGGCGACAACACCAAGACCTGGCTGGTCGGGCTTTATGGCGGCACGCTGGTCTGCTTTGCCATCGCCTTCGCCTCGGTGCAGGCGCCGGTGGTGGCGCTGGCCGGGCTGATCGCCGCCGGCGCGCATATGGCGCGGCAGATAGCGGTTCTGGATATCAACGATCCCGATCAATGCCTGCGGCTGTTCAAATCGAGCAACCAGGTCGGCTGGCTGATCTTCCTCGGCCTGATCGGCGGTGCGCTGTGGGTGGCGCTGAAGCCGCTGGTGTAGGCTCCCTCTTCCTTCTCCCCTTGTGGGAGAAGGTGGATCGACGCGCAGCGCCGAGACGGATGAGGGGTGCTCCAGCGGAGTGAGGCGTTGGCGTTCCCTGGAACACCCCTCATCCGTCTTGCCGCTTCGCGGCAATCCACCTTCCCCCACAAGGGGAGAAGGAAGAGGAGCGCTCTATTCTCTCGAAATAATCTCCTGGCCATCAATAACCAGCCTCAGCCCGAGGTCGCCGGCCCTGCGGCGGGCGAGGAAGCGCGGGCGGCGCGTGGTCGAGACCCGGCCCTTGCGGCGATCCTTGGCCGGCAGCGCCTTGATGGCGGCGCCGAGCGATTCCTCAAGCGTGCGGGCAATGCCGTCGGATTCGATCAGCAGCATCTGCAGCCGGTAGGCGTCGGCCCAGGCGCGCCAGTCGGCGGCGACGTCGTCGAGATCGTCGGCCACCAGCAGCGGCACCGACAGCATCGGGTCGTTGTGCAGGAGTTCGAGGGTTACCGTGACATTGCCTTGCGCATCCTCCATCGCGCGGGCGGCGACGCCGCGAAACGCGTTGGCGGGCAGCGCGATGATCGCCGGCACGCCGCTCATCTCGAGCGTGCGGCGGATGACGGCGCCGCGCTGGTCGATGGTGAAGGTAACGTCGCCATAGTCGTCGCGCGTGGCATAGCTCACCACTTGCGGCAGGCGGAATGGGTCGAGGCGCATGTTGCGCCCGGCCCAGACGGGCTTCAATACACTGTTCATCTGCTGCCTTCCTGTGTTTCTCCTGAGAGCCGCTTTCACGGATCCCACCGGGCCAGTTTTCCCGGCCTCGTTGTGTGAAACATTAGCGCGAGCTTCTGCCGCGCGGCTTAAGAAAGTCAGTTAAATTTTGCTGATCTCAGGCGATGGTTATCGGAATGAGACCAGCCACAAAATGTTGAAAGGATCAGATAACCTTACCGGGATTCATGATGCCGGCCGGATCGAAGACGGCCTTCACCCGGCGCATCAGTTCGATCGCCATTGGCGGCGCGGTGGCGATCAGTTCGTCGCGCTTCAACTGGCCGATGCCATGCTCGGCCGAGATCGAACCGTGGAAGGAGCGCACGACATCGTGCACGGCATGGTTCATGGCGTGGTAGAGGCCGAGAAACGCTTCGTCGTCACCGCCCTCCGGCCGGGAGATGTTGTAGTGCAGATTGCCGTCGCCCATATGACCGAAGCAGACCACGCGCGCCTGCGGACTGACCGAAGCCACTGCACCGGCCGCCTTTTCGATAAACGCCGGGATGGATGCCACCGGCACCGAAATATCATGCTTGATCGAAGCACCTTCGGGCTTTTGCGAATCCGGCAGCACCTCGCGGAAGTTCCAGAACGCGTCGCCCTGCGCCAGGCTGGCCGCGATCACCGCGTCGCCGACGATGCCTTGCTGGAGGCCTGCCGACAGCACTTCTTCGATCAGCCCCCTGGCGTCCTCGGCCGAACGGCCCGACGACACCTGCATCAACACATACCATGGCCAATCCTGCGCCAGCGGCCGCGTGACGCCCTGCGCATGGCGCAGCGTGAAATCATACGGACGCCGGCCGATCAGCTCGAAGGCGGTGAGTGCCGCCCCTGCCCGGTCCATCGCCAGGCTGAACAGCGAAAGCGCTGCTTCCGGCGACGACAGGCCGGCAAAGGCCACTTCGCGCCCCTTGGGCTTGGGAAACAGTTTCAGCACCGCTGCGGTGATGATGCCGAGCGTGCCTTCGGCGCCGACGAACAGGTTCTTCAGATCGTAGCCGGTGTTGTCCTTCTTCAATTTGCGCAGATCGTCGAAGACCTCGCCGGTCGGCAGCACCACTTCGACGCCGAGGCAGAGTTCGCGCGCATTGCCATAGGCAAGCACGCCGGTGCCGCCGGCATTGGACGAGAGATTGCCGCCGATCTGGCAGGACCCTTGCGCGGCGAGCGACAGCGGAAACAGCCGGTCGGCGGCATCGGCCGCTTCCTGCAGCGTCTGCAGGATAACGCCGGCCTCGACGGTTACCGTATTGGAGAAGACGTCGATCTCGCGAATGCGGTTCAGCCGCGACAAAGAAAGCACGATCTCGCGGCCGGATGCGTCAGGCACCTGGGCGCCGACCAGCCCGGTGTTGCCGCTTTGCGGCACGACCGGCGTTCCCGTCTCGCTCGCCAGCCGCATGATACGGCTCACCTCGTCGACGCTGCCGGGACGCAGCACCAAGGCGGTCCTGCCATGCCACAGACCGCGCCGCTCGGTAAGATACGGTGCAATATCGGCTTGGTCGCTCAGTGCATATTTTTCGCCGACAATGGCAGTGAAGCGGTCGATGAGGGCGGGATCGAGATCGAAGGGGGAGTCGTTCATGGGCGCAAACTATGGCGCTCAGTCGAGCTTGTCACGGGGGGCAGCGGCACGAAACAGCCGATCGTTGATCGCCTCGCCGAGCCCATCGAACGGGATCGGCTCGACGGCGATCGTCGCCGCACCGCTGCGGTCGAGTTCCTGCAAATACGCGAACAGATTGCTTGCGGCTTCGCGCAAATCGCCTGATGCCGACAGGTTGCGCAAGGCGGCCGCCGCTTGCCAGCCTTCGGCGCGGCGGACGCCAAAGGCCAGCAAGGCCTCGCCTTCAACCACGTTTTGCGCGTCGAGCCGCACCGCGGCGCCCGGCGCATAATGCGACGCCAGCATGCCGGGCGCCTCGATGCCGGCCGTCGCGCCGCGCTGCAGCTTGAGGCCGGTGACGGCCTCGATATCGCCGGCAGCGATGCCGCCTGGCCTCAGCAGCCGCACGCTGTTGCCTTCGACCTTGACGATGGTCGATTCCAGCCCGACCGGGGTGGCGCCGCCATCGACCACCAGCCGGATTTTGGCGCCGAGATCGGCCGCCACGGCTTGCGCCGTCGTGGCGCTTATCTTGCCCGAAGAGTTCGCGCTGGGCGCGGCCAGCGGCCGGCCGAGCCTGGCGATCAGCTCGCCGCCGAAGCCCCTCGGCATGCGGAGCGCGATCGTATCGAGCCCGGCGGTGACCAGCGGATGGATGCCGTTGCCGGGTCGGAGCGGCAGCACCAGCGTCAGCGGCCCCGGCCAGAACGCCTCGGCCAGCCGCTTCGACAGCGGGTCGAAGATCGCAATGCGCTCGGCCATCGCGAGATCGGCGACATGGGCGATCAGCGGGTTGAAGCGCGGCCGGCCCTTGGCTTCGAAGATGCGGGCGACGCCGACGCCATTGGTCGCGTCGCTGGCCAGTCCATAGACGGTCTCCGTCGGGATAGCGACGACGTCGCCGCCCTCGAGCAGCGCCAACGCCTGCTCCATCGCTTCGCCGACGGATAGTATCTCAGCCACTCGCTTCACCTCACAGGCACCGGACCTAAAGCGCGTCGCGCTGAACCGGATTCATGCGACGCGCTTTAGGTCTTTGTTTTGATGCATGTCGTTCTCTCAAAACCGGGGCCACTTTTGAGCGACATGCATTAGAGCGGTTCAGCGGTTCGCTGAAACGCTCTAAGTATTTGTTTTTGCGCAATTCCGGACGGAAAACCGCTACTCACTTTTCCTGGAATTGCTCTAATACGGCAGTGGTTTTCGGGCAAGCCGGCGTTGGCGAATTATCAATGCCTAAAATGCTACGTTTCCCTGCAAGCCGGCATCAATCCACTGGGGTTAAGGCTATTTGCGGTTAGGGCTGGCGGCTTGTCGGGCAAGGGGACGGTTTCGATGTCGATGCGTGTGCTTGGAGCGCTTGGTTTCACCCTGGCGGCGATGACCGGTGGGGCGCACGCCTCGTCGATCGTCTTTCTCGGCGTCTCGACCTCGACGCCATCGGTCATCAAGGTTGGCGGATCCGAACCGGTCAGGATCGCTTCGTCGCCATCGATCGTCGCGCTCGGCGATGCCCAGCCCGATGTGACTTATGAAAAGGTCGCGGCGATCCCCGAAAAGCCTAGGCAGGATCCGATGATCATTCGCGGCGGCGTCGTCGGCGGTGCCTTCGCCGCGCCGGCTCCGGCCAGTGCGAGCACTTCAGCGCCGGCAGCGGAGACGACGGCAGAGACCGCACCAGCAGGAACTGCAACGGCATCGAACGGCAAGCCCGAGTCGCAACCGGCAGCGCCGCAGCCGGCAGCAACACCGCAGCAGCCGATCGAGGGCGTCGGCAAAGCCGAGTAGGCCATTCAGCCAAGACAGTCGGCCAAGACAGTCGGCCGATCCATGCCGCTTGACGCCGATCGACGCCCCGGCGCACGATCGGCTTGGCGGCGGCGGCCCCAATTTCGCCAATCGGGTTTGGCATGAGCGCGCCGGGTTCTAGGAGAGCGAGGGGTTATCATGAACATGACGAAATCTTTGACTATTGCCGGCCTGTTGCTGGCGTCACCTATAGGTGTCGGCGGCGCGCAGGCCGGTGACGAGCTAGGGTCCTACGTCGCGCGCATTTCCGATCGCGACCACCATGCCAGCGACGGCTATGAGCTGAGCAGCGCAGCACAGATGGTGCGGCAGGACCGCGCCAACTGGCACAAGTTCCACCGGCGCGATGCCGACGACCAGGGCGATGACTGGTTCCGCAGCAACGATGATCGCGCGTATCTGGAACGCATGCTGAAGCGCGGTGGCGCGATGAGCTCCTCGACACGGAACGCCATCGTCAATGGCGAGCCGCTGATCCAGGTCGACGTCTATTCAGACAGCGTGCATGTCAGCATTTTGGAGGACTGACGGAGTCAGCCTCGGGAGGACTGAAAACAAGACGGGCGGCGTGTGAACGCCGCCCGTGTTCGGGCTTGTCCGTCCCTTAGCCAGCTATTCTGGAAAAATCCGCGACCTGATCGGTGGCCGTGCGGATGCGAGCCAGCAGCGCCAGGCGGTTGGCGCGCACGGCCTGGTCCTCATCATTCACGAGAACGCGTTCAAAAAATGAATCAACCGGTTCACGCAACACGCTAAGCGCCAGCATGGCGGCGGAAAAGTCTTCGTTTTGAATCGCTTCGCCGGCTTCTCTCTCCGCCTGATTCACCGCCGCAAACAGCGATTTCTCGGCCTCCTCGCGAAACAGCGCCGGCTCAACAGTCGCGGCGACACGCGTTTTCTTCTTCTCCTCGGCGGCCAGAATGTTGGCCGCGCGCTTGGTGCCGGCGAGCAGGTTCTTGCCGTCCTCGGTGTCGAGGAAGTAGCCGAGCGCCTCGACGCGGCGCACGATCTGCAGGAGGTCATCCGAGTGCGATTGGCCGATTTCCCCCCTTGTGGGGGAGATGCCCGGCAGGGCAGAGGGGGGCGCGCCAGAATGAGAGGTCGGCGGGACAGCGCCCCCCTCTGTCGGCTTCGCCGCCCCCACAAGGGGGGAGATTGGCGCGCTTCCACCACCTGCCAGCACGGCGTCAATGAGATCATGCCTAGCACCCTGGTCGCGGAGATAGACTTTCAGGCGGTCGTGGAAGAAGGCGAGGAGGTCGGGGCCAAAGGCCCGTCCAGCCTTAGACGCGAGATAACTCGCCGTTTGATAGGCACTATCGAAGAGCGATGTCAGCGGCAGTGAGATCCCATTCTCGATCAGGATCCTCACCACGCCCAGTGCGGCCCTTCTCAGCGCGTAAGGGTCCTTCGACCCCGTCGGCTTTTCATCAATGGCCCAGAAGCCGACCAGCGTATCGATTTTGTCGGCCAGCGCGACGGCAATCGACACCGGATCGATCGGCACGCGATCAGACGGACCTTGCGGCTTGTAGTGCTCCTCGATCGCTGCAGCCACGGACGGATGCTCGCCCTGCAGCAGCGCGTATTTGCGGCCCATGGCGCCTTGCAGTTCGGGGAATTCTCCGACCACTTCGGTGGTGAGATCGGCCTTGGCGAGCACCGACGCACGCCCGGCGAGCGCGGCAATCTCCCCCCTTGAGGGGGAGATGTCGCCGAAGGCGACAGAGGGGGTCGTCTCGCGTGGAGCGCCAACTCCCTCTTTCTTCGAGAGACCGGACGGCGTCGCGGCGGCCGGAGCGACCCCCTCTGGCCTGCCGGCCATCTCCCCCTCGAGGAGGGAGATGGACTGCGCCACTGTCGGCGCGATCTCTTGCGCCAGCAGCTTGATCCGCTCTACCCGCTCGCCTTGCGTGCCGAGCTTGGCGTGGAAGGTGACGTTGAGATGGTCGAGGCGGGCCATGCGCTGGTCGAGCGGCTTTTTCAGATCGAGGCCGAACTTTTTCGCCGATGCCTCGAGCTCTCCCAGATCGGGCAGATCGCCCTGGTCGGTCTTCCAGAAATACAGCGCATCCGACAGGCGGGCGCGCACCACCTTGCCGTTGCCGTGCGCGATCTCCTTGCCGCCGTCGTTGGCCTCGATGTTGGCGGTGAGGATGAAGCGGTTGGAAAGGTTTTCGCCGTCGCCCTGCGGCCGGGTGACAAAGCATTTCTGGTTGGCACGGATGGTCAGCCGGACCACCTCGGGCGGAATGGCGAGAAAGGCCTGCTCGTATTCGCCCATCAGTACCACCGGCCATTCGACCAGGCCCGACACTTCTTCCAACAACCCTTCGTCCTCGACCAGATCGAGCCCGTTGGCGAAGGCGAGGTTGCGGGCGTCGGCAAGGATGATCTCCTTGCGGCGGTCGCCATCGAGCACGACCTTGGCCGCTTCCAGCTTGGTCACGTAATCGTCGAAGCGACGCACGGTGATTTCACCCGGCGCCATGAAACGATGGCCGTAGGTGATATTGCCCGAGCGGATGCCATCGATCTCGAAATCGACCACCACCGGCTCCTCGGTCTCCGGCCCGAAGGTGCACAGAATCGTCTGCAGCGGCCGCACCCAGCGCAGCGAACCGGGCTTGGCCGAAGCCGGCCCCCAGCGCATCGATGTCGGCCAGGGGAAGCCGCGAATGATGGCCGGCACCAGTTCGGCGACGATTTCTTCCGCCGCCCTGCCCGGCTTCGAAATATGGGCGACGTAGAAATCGCCCTTCTTCGGATCGGAATGGACATGCGCCTCGGCAGCCGAGGCAAGACCTGCCTTGCGCAGAAAGCCCTGCACCGCCTGTTCCGGCGCCGTCGTCGACGGCCCCTTGATCTCCTCGTGGATATCCTTCGAGCGCGCGGTCAGGCCCCTGACATCGAGCGCCAGGCGCCGCGGCGTCCAGTATTCGCGCGCGGCGTCATAGGTCAGACCCGCCTCGACCAGACCGTCGGTCAGCATCTTCCTGAGATCGCCCGCCGCCTTGCGCTGCATGCGGGCGGGGATTTCCTCGGAGCGGAGTTCCAGCAACAAATCCGGCATCAGAGTTTCTCCACCCGCATGCCTTCTCCCTGATTGCGCGTCCTCGCGCCTCCGGCGCTGCGGTTGCGCGGCCGGGCGGGGATTTCCTCGGAGCGAAGTTCTAGCAAAAGATCAGGCATCAGAGTTTCTCCACCCGCATGCCTTCTCCCTGATTGCGCGTCCTCGCGCCTCCGGCGCTGCGGTTGCGCGGCCGGGCGGGGATTTCCTCGGAGCGAAGTTCTAGCAAAAGATCAGGCATCAGAGTTTCTCCACCCGCATGCCTTCTTCCTGATTGCGCGTCCTCGCGCCTCCGGCGCTGCGGACGCGCGGCTGGGCGGGGATTTCCTCGGAGCGAAGTTCTAAGAGCAGGTCTGGCATGGTTAAGCTCCCACCCTCCCCTTGATGGGGAGGGTCGGCGCGTAGCGCCGGGGTGGGGTGGCGACCTCTCAGCCGCCGATACCTTCGGCACCATCGCGCAAACGCAGGTGTGATTTTCGTTCTTCCACCGCCGCATAGATCGTATCGAGCACGGAATCCAGTTCGTTTTTGATTTCATGGTTCCAGAAGCGAATGACTCGATAACCCTGGCTCTCGAACCATTTCGTTCGACGCTCGTCATGGTGCTGTTGGTCATCGAAGCTGTGATGGACACCGTCCACCTCAATGATCAGCTTCAGCCGGTGGGAGGTGAAATCAGGGAAGTAAACGCCTACCGACGCCTGCCTGCGAAAATGAGTGCCTTCTACTGGAATGCGCCACAGATGCCGCCACAGGATGCGTTCCTCGTCGGTCATCGCCGCGCGAAGCCTTTGCGCAGACTGCAGCTTGAATCGATCGAGTTTTGGCATGGAACGTCGCGCTGTCACCCCCACCCGCCGCTTCGCGGCGACCTCCCCCATCTAGGGGGAGGTAAGAGGGCATAGCAACTCGGCTGACCGCTGTTTCCAGAAATTTTGACCGCCCCTGTCGGGCCGCAACCAGCCCGCCCGTCCTTGGATCAAAGATTTCCATGAACCAAACGCAGCGCTGAAGCGACCAACGCTCAGGCAGGGAACTTATTGGCTGAACGACCATGAAAACGGCATCGAGACTCCTCCAGATCATCGCGCTCAGCGCCTGTTTCGCCGCGCAGGTGCATGGCGCCTTCTCGATGCCGGGCGTACGGCAGGCTATGCGGACCATGGCGGGGTCGACTGGCCCGATATTGGCCCCAATCAACATTTCCCTCGAAATGATGAAGTGAGCCTCAGGCGGCGAGCCCGCCGGCCTGGGTCTGCAAAAATGCCTCGCCGCAGGCCTTCGCCAGATTGCGCACCCGCAGGATGTAGCTCTGCCGCTCGGTCACCGAAATCACGCCGCGCGCGTCGAGCAGGTTGAAGACGTGGCTGGCCTTGATGCACTGATCATAGGCCGGGAAGACCATGCGGTGCATCGGCAGATTGTCGTTCGAAGCCGGGGCGCCGGCCGCGAGCAGCGCCTTGCATTCGGCTTCGGCGTCCTCGAAATGCCTGAGCAGCATGGCGGTGTTGGCATATTCGAAATTGTGCCTGGAATATTCCTGCTCGGCCTGCAGGAAGACATCGCCATAGGTGACTTTTTCGGCGCCTTCTCGGCCATTGAAGTTGAGGTCGTAGACATTGTCGACGCCCTGCACATACATGGCCAGCCGCTCCAGGCCGTAGGTCAGTTCTCCCGCCACCGGCGCGCATTCGATGCCGCAGACCTGCTGGAAATAAGTGAACTGCGACACTTCCATGCCGTCGCACCAGCACTCCCAGCCGAGCCCCCAGGCGCCAAGCGTCGGGCTTGCCCAGTCGTCCTCGACGAAGCGAATGTCGTGCAGCAACGGATCGACGCCGATCGCCTTGAGCGAGCCGAGATAGAGTTCCTGCAGGTTCGGCGGGTTGGGCTTCAGGATCACCTGGTACTGGTAATAATGCTGCAGCCGGTTGGGGTTTTCGCCGTAGCGGCCGTCCTTGGGCCGGCGCGAGGGCTGGACGTAGGCGGCGTTCCAGCCCTTGGGCCCGAGCGCGCGCAGCGTGGTGGCCGGATGGAAGGTGCCGGCGCCGACTTCCATGTCGTAAGGCTGCAGGATGACGCAGCCATAGGCGGCCCAGTAATTGTGCAGGGTCAGGATCAGCCCCTGGAACGAGCGGCTGGGATGTATATGGGCTGGACTGTCTGACGTCACGGCGGCCTCGGAAAGCGCTGAAATGATGCCATTCCCTAGTTGCCGGGCCGGCTAGCGTCAAGGCAGCGCCTATCGCCGCCTTGATGAGAGGTTGAACGCTTTGCTTCGGACTGGCCCATTGCCGGACGGTGCCGGTGGCCGTTTGCTCGCCCAGCTTCAACGACAGAGGTTCAGCCATGCAAGGCCAGCTCACCGTACGCCCCGTCACCCGAGAGGATTACGAGCAATGGCTGCCGCTGTGGGACGGCTACAATGCGTTTTACGGCCGCTCGGGCGAGACCGCCCTGCCCGGTGACATCACTGCAATGACATGGTCGCGCTTCTTCGATGCCTATGAGCCTATGCATGCGCTGGTCGCGGAGAGCGAAGGCAAGCTTCTCGGTCTTGTCCACTATCTCTATCACCGCACCACGACGGCGATTTCGCCGAACTGCTATCTGCAGGACCTCTTCACCAATGAGGCGTCGCGCGGCAAGGGCGTCGGCCGGGCACTGATCGAAGACGTCTATACCAGGGCGCAAACCGCAGGCTCCAGCCGCGTCTACTGGCTGACACACGAAACCAACCACACGGCGATGAAGCTCTACGACAAGATCGGCGATCTCTCGGGCTTCGTCGTCTACCGAAAGCTGTTCTAGAATGAGCGCCAACGCTGGGTCTGCGCCCCGTCGCTTCGCTCCTTGCTCCGCCATAGAACGACGATCGCGATAGGGCGTCTCTATCTCTTTGTTTCTGTCGCAATTCCGAGCGGAAAACCGCGCACACTTTTCCTGGAATTGCTCTAAGACGCCAAGCCGAAACAAAAACGGGGCTCAGCGAGCCCCGTTTCATCAGAAGTATGGCCCGATCACCCCTTCGGCGCTGGCGGGGTGGCCGGCTTGACCTTCGGGGTTTCCTGCGCCGTGTTGGATTCGATCGGCGGCAGGCCCTTCATCAGCTTCTGCTGCAAAATGGCAAGCACATCGGGATCCGGCTTCAGGTCGCGCGCCTGGTTCCACTGGAAAGTGGCTTCGAGCTTGCGGCCGACGCGCCAATAGGCATCGCCGAGATGGTCGTTGAGCACCGGATCTTCCGGCTTGAGCGACACGGCGCGCTCCATTTCGCGCACGGCGTCGTCGAACCGGCCCATGCGGAAATAGGCCCAGCCCAGCGAATCGACTATGTAGCCGTCGCTCGGCCTGAGGTCGACGGCCTTTTGGATCATCGCCAGGCCTTCCTTGAGGTTCATGTTCATGTCGACCCAGGAATAGCCGAGATAGTTCAGCACCTGCGGCTGGTCGGGGAACAGTTCCAGCGCCTTGAGGAAGTTCGGTTCGGCCTTGGGCCATTCCTTCAGCCGCTCATAGGCGATGCCGCGCTGATAGTAGATGTTCCAGTTGGCATTGGTCGGCGTCTTCAGCACCGCGACCGCCTTGTCATAGAGAGTGGCGGCGGAGCGGAAATCCTCCTTCGAGGCATAGACCCCGCCGAGCGCCAGATAGGCGCGCATGTCATCGGGGTGAGCTTCGACGAATGTCTTCAGATGGGCGATCGCCTCGTCGTGACGGTTGAGATCGGCAAGGTTGAGGCCGAGCTGCAGGTCGGAAAGCTCTTTCAGAGGCGAAGAGGCTGGAATGCGGCTATAGAGGGCAATGGCGCCTTCGCCGTCCTTCAACTGCTCCGCAACGGCGGCAAGCTGCACCAAAGCGGCGTCGCTGTCGGGCTTGAGCGCGAGCGCATATTGCAGATAGAGGCGCACGAACGGCTCGCCGCCGCCGCGATTGAGCGCGATGGCGAGGTCGAGCAGGATTTCAGCGGCGCCTTCGGAGGGACTGGCGACGAAGGGCTCGATCTTGTCGCCCTTCCTGATCCTGTCGCGAAGCGCCTGGATGTCGAGCTTGCCGGGCGCGAACGCCTCGGCCTTGTCGAGCACGTAGAGCGCCTTGTTCTTGTTGCCCTTGCGCGCCAGGAAAGACGCGTAGGCCTGGGCGTTGCGCATCCATGTCTCGGGCGCGGCACCGCCGGCCGTGACGTCGGTCAGGGTCGCGTCATAAAGCGCGTCGGCCTTGTCCGACAGGCCTGCGGCATCGGCGATCAGCGCGCGGTGGAAGGACTTGAACAGGCCGAACCAGTCAGGCCCCTGCAGTTTGTCGATCGAGGCCATCGCCCCGGTGGGGTCGCCGGCGCCCTCTTGTGCCCAGCCGGACATGACGCCGGAAATCAGCCGGTCGAGATCGGATTCGAGCGACAGCTTGAGCCAGTACTGCGCCTTGGTGAAATCCTTCTTGTGGAAGGAATCGACCGCCAGAGCCAGACGCGAGAAGCGCTCGACGTCGGGAACTGCCTTGAGCTTGTCGGCATAGACCAGCGATTCCTCGAAGCGGCCTTGCGCGATCAGCGACAGCATCAGGCTTTGCTGCAGCGAGGTGTCGCCGGGATTGAAGGCGAGCGCCTGCTTGTAATAAGCGATGGCATTGTCGAGGTCGTTGTCGCCTTCGGCGATGCGGGCGGCGAGATAGGCGCCCGAGAAGGAGGTGATCTTGACCGGGTCGGTCGATTCCTTGGCGTAGGCAGGCAGCGGAGAAATCGCCATCCCTGCCACAATTGCCAGCCCCGCGAGCCAGCGCGCACGTCCTTGCCGCATCGTATCCCTTTCAGCCAAGCGCCATCCCGCGTCGGCGCGGAGAAGCCATAGACTCGATGTTTCCTGACAAAGCATGGCCTTTTTGGGGTCAGGCTTCAATCCGGGCCGAATTCACAATCGGGTCACCCGATTAACAAACCATGGCGACACACACACTGTCGGTTCGAGATAATAGCAGATCGGGGTTGGGAGCTACAGCCTGACATCGCGATATCCGCCTGCCGCTATCGTGCTGCACAGGCCGGCCCACTCGCAACCCTGGCAGGCCTCACGCGTCACGCCGGCTGAAAAGGCCGCGCGCAAGGCGGCAAGCGTTGCCGCGTCGAGGCTGAAGCGGACGCCGGCCCGGATCGGCCGGGCCAGCAGCTTGCCGACATCGCGTGCTGCCAGCTCGTCGCGGCCTGCGGCGCTTTCGCGCAAGCAGTGGGGCTCGGCCTCGCCGAGCAGCGGCCGACAGATGTCGTCGGGGCCGGAGACGATCAGAATATCCTCGCCCCGGCCCAGACGTTTCGCGATCACGTCATAATTGGCGATGAAGGCTGCGCTGTACCCTTCGCCGATATAGGTCAGCAGGCAAAGCAGATGGTGGGAGCGCAGCCGGACGGTCATCGGTCAGGACGCGCCAGCGGAGCCTGTTCCATCCCGATGGTATCGGGATGGGGCTCCATCTTTTTGTTTGAGCATGATCTCTTCCGAAAACCGGACTCATTTTTCGGGATCATGCTCCTGCCGGGTCCGCCTTACCGGAAAACAGCTTGAGCGTCGCGGCGCCGAGCGCCGATTTCAGCAGGCCGCCGACGAGGAACGGCAGGAAACCGAAGGCGATGGCCTGTTCGAGGCCGATCATGACGGCGAGCCAGGCCGTTCCGAGAACCAGGCAGGCGAGGTTGCCGAGGACCATGCCGGCGAAGGCGAGCAGCACGCGGTTGCCGTTCCAGCCGCGCTCGGCCAGCCAGCCGACAAGCGCGCCGACGAGCGGGAAGGCGAAGAGATAACCGCCCGTTGCCCCGACGAAATACGACGCGCCCGCTGCCCCTCCGGACAGGACAGGAAAGCCCACGGCGCCCTCGGCGAGCCAGGCGATGATGGTCATGGCGCCAAGCCGCCAGCCATAAAGTGCGCCGACCAGCGTCACGGCGAAGGTCTGCATGGTGACCGGCACCGGCACCATCGGCACCTCGATCTGGGACAACAGCGCCAGAAACAGCGTACCGAGGACGACGGCCGCGGCCTGCCAGCTATGCGAGCGGGTTTGCAGGCGCAACGGGCTGAAGGACGGCTTGGACGGCGAAAAGGCGATGTCGGTCATGGTTGCTTCCTAGCTGGTTTGAAATTATAGATAATTTTATTGTTCGATCTATCATCGAATCCATATTTGCGCGGGAATGGCAACCCTCACCCCTAAAGGCTTGGGCTTGCGTGTCGAATAAAGGACATTTGGAAAGGCTGGCGGGACAGCACCCCCCTCTGTCCTGCCGGCCATCTCCCCCGCAAGTGGGGAGATCGGATGTCGCCTTTGCTTTCGCCAATGGCCGACGTTGCAGGACTAACGCAACGGCAAAGCTGTTGAGCTCCCCCCTTGCGGGGGAGATGTCCGGCAGGACAGAGGGGGGTGTGAAGGATCGCTACGCGCGGAATCCGACGACTTGTCCCTTCGTCCCTACCCGACGATGGCAAACGCTTCGCGCATCTTGCCCGACGCGGTCTTGACTGGTTTCTGGCCGATCCACTGCACGTGCCGGCCAAGCGTGGCGGCGGCCGATTCGGTATTGCCCTGCCGCAGCGCGCTCAGGATCGCGCGATGGTCTTGGTCGGTGCGGATTTCCCATTCCGAGCGCCAGGCGGCGAACAGGAAGCGGGCGCTTGCGGCGTGCAAATCGTCGATGGTGGCGATGAGCCGCGGCATGCCGCAGGGCGCCAGGATCAGCCGGTGGAAGGTGCGGTTGGCCTCCTCCCAAGAGCGGACATCGCGGGATTTGTCGCCGGCCTTTGTGGCTTCTTCGGCAAGATTGAGAATGGAAGCCGTCAGATGCGGCGCGGCATGGCGCAGCGCCAGCACTTCGAGGGCTGCGCGCATTTCGGCGACTTCCCTGACTTCGCCGAGGTCGAAGGCGGCGACGCGTACGCCCCGCCTGGGCTCACTGGCCGCCAGCCCTTGCGCCTCTAGGCGCCGAAAGGCCTCGCGCACCGGGACATGGCTGGTCTGGAATTCCTCGGCGATGTGATCCTGCCGCAGCCGGGCGCCGGGTTCGATCGCACCCGATATGATGCGATCCGCCAGCACCTTGCTGATGCGCATGGCGATGGTGTCGTCTGCGGTCTTTGCCATGTTTTATAGATAATTTGCACTGCTGCCGATTGTCGAGCGGTGATTGCCCGATTTTGCATGCAAACTTTCTTTGGCGCCAGGCGCGGATCAGTTCACCCGGCTGATGCAGAAGTCGATGACGTCGATCAGCGCCGATTTCTGCGGCGTCGCCTCCAGCGGCGCCAGCGCGTCACGGGCGATCTCGCCGAAATGGCGGGCGCGTCCGATGGTGTCGGCAATGGCGCCATGGCGGGTCATCAGGCCGATGGCCTTTTCCAGTCCGGCATCGTCGGTGACATTGTCCTCGATGGCGCGCTTCCAGAAGGTGCGCTCGGCCTTGGTGCCGCGCCGGTAGGCGAGGATGACCGGCAGCGTAACCTTGCCTTCGCGGAAATCGTCGCCGACATTCTTGCCCAGCTCCTGGCTGGAGCCGCCATAATCCAGCGCATCGTCGATGAGCTGGAAGGCAAGGCCGAGATTCATGCCGTAGGAGCGCAATGCGGCGCGATCGTTGCGCGTCGCCGATGCGATGACCGGACCGACCTCGGCGGCAGCCGAGAACAGCGCCGCGGTCTTGGCCTTGATGACGGCGAAATGCTCGTCCTCGGTGGTATCGAGGTTCTTGGCGGCCGCCAGCTGCATCACCTCGCCCTCGGCGATGATCGAGGCGGCGCTGGACAGGATGTCGAGCGCTTCCAGCGAACCGACATCGACCATCATGCGAAAAGCCTGGCCGAGCAGGAAATCGCCGACCAGCACGCTCGCCTGGTTGCCCCAGATCATGCGGGCAGTCTTTTTGCCGCGCCGCATGCCGCTCTCGTCGACGACGTCGTCATGGAGCAGCGTGGCGGTGTGCATGAACTCGACCGCGGTGGCGAGCTTGACGTGGCCCTCGCCGGAATAGCCGAACATCTGGGCCGCCGCGAGCGTCAGCATGGGACGCAGCCTTTTGCCGCCCGACGAGATCAGATGATTGGCGACCTCCGGGATCATCTCGACGTCGGAGCCGGCCTTGGACAGGATCAGTTTGTTGACGCGCCCCATATCGGCTGCTGTCAGGTCGATGAGATCCTTGATGGAGGCGGGTTCCCGCTTCCCGTTTTCGATGTTGAGAACGACACCCACCAACAAACACTCCCGTCTTTGATCACGCGTGCGACGGCACCCTGGTCCCGCCTGGGACTCTAGGGCGGCACATACGGGCACGGCAAGAGGCGAATTGGCGCGGCTGCGGTGACGGCGTGTCAACCTTAGCGACCGCATGCCGTTGCCCGAAAACCGCTCCACACTTTTCGGCGCCATGCTCCAGCGTTTACATCAACGCTGCAACCTGCGAACTTCGTCCGATGATAGAACTCGTGCGCACCAACGATGCCGTGATCATCTCCTTTGTCGAATCGCTGATGCGCGATGCCGGGATTGCCTGCTTCGTCGCCGACCAGAACATGAGCATTCTCGAAGGGTCGATCGGTCTTTTGCAGAAGCGCGTCATGGTCGATGCCGACCAGGCCGATCAGGCGCGGCGCATCTTGAAAGACGCCGGCATCGAGAACGAAATCCGCCAGACATAATGGCTGAAGCGAGCGCGCTTACCAGCGATACGCCGGCCCATACGGTCGATGCCTTCCATCGCGGCCGCTTCTGGCTGGTCCAGCCCAGGACAGGGCATCGCGCCGGGATGGATGCCATGATGCTGGCGGCAGCAGTTCCATCCGGCTTTGCTGGACGCCTCGCCGATTTCGGCGCCGGCGCCGGTGCGGCGGGTCTTGCCGTGCTGTCGCGCTGCCCAGAGGCGCAGGTCGTGCTCGTCGAACGGTCGACCGAGATGGCAGGCTTCGCCACAACCACGCTCGCCCATCCCGGCAATGCGCATCTCGGCAATCGCGCCTCGGTGCTGACCGCCGACGTCACGCTGTCGGGCCGGGCGCGGACGCAAGCCGGCCTTGCCGACAATTCCTTCGATTTCGTCATCATGAACCCGCCCTTCAACGCGGCGCAGGACCGCGCCACGCCAGATCCGCTGCGGCGGCAAGCGCATGTCATGGACGACGGGCTGTTCGAGAGCTGGATCCGAAGTGCGGCTGCCGTCGCCAAGCCGCGCGGGGGCCTGGCCGTCATTGCGCGGCCGGAACAGCTTGGCGACCTCCTCCATGCGCTGTCGGGCCGCTTCGGCGACGCCGAGATGCTGGCCGTGCATCCGCGCCCGGAAGCAGCCGCAATCCGCATTGTCGTCAGGGCAGCGCTCGGCGCGCGCGGCAAGCTGTCTATCCGCCCGCCTTTGATGCTGCATGGGCAAACGGGCGACGGCCCGTCGGAACGAACCGAGATGATCAACAACGGACTGGCGTCGCTGTTTGGCGATTGATTTGGGCCCGTCAGTGTCGTTGCCGCAAAACCGGCACACAGTTGGCTGAGATGGATTGCAGCATTGCCGTTGACCGGCAAATCCCTACATGCGTTGAAGCCATTTGGAGACAGCCACCTCGTGAACCGCCTTTTCAACCGCCTGCTGCCGAAATCCTGGCGATCCAGCGTCGTCACCATTCCCGTCATCAGGCTGCATGGCACCATCATGGCCGGCGGCGGCCCGTTCCGGCCGAGCCTCTCCTTGGCGTCCACCGCCGCCCTCATCGAAAAGGCGTTCCTGTTCGATGCGCCCGCCGTCGCCATTTCGATCAATTCGCCTGGCGGCTCGCCGGTGCAGTCGCGGCTGATCTTCAAGCGCATCCGCGACCTCGCGGTCGAGAAGAACAAGAAGGTGCTGGTCTTCGTCGAGGATGTGGCGGCCTCGGGCGGCTACATGATCGCGGTCGCCGGCGACGAGATCTTTGCCGATCCGTCCTCCATCGTCGGTTCGATTGGTGTCGTCTCGGCCTCGTTCGGCTTTCCCGAGTTGATGAAGAAGATCGGTGTCGAGCGCCGTGTCCACACCGCCGGCCAGAACAAGGCGGTGCTCGACCCGTTCAAGCCGGAGAAGAGGGAAGACGTCGAGCGCCTGAAGGCGCTGCAGCTGGAAGTGCACGAGACCTTCATCGACCTGGTCAGGGAACGCCGTGGCACCAAGCTGAAGGACGATCCGGACCTGTTCACCGGCCTGTTCTGGACCGGCAAGAAAGGGCTGGAGCTTGGCCTCGTCGATGCGTTGAGCGACATGCGCACGGTACTGAAAACCCGCTTCGGCGCGAAAACCCAGCTCAGGCTGGTCACCGCGCCGCGTGGCCTGTTTGGCCGCATCGGCCTGTTCGGCTCGAACTTTTCAGCGCCCGATATTGCCGCCGCCGCCGCAAGCGGCGTGATCGATGCGGCGGAAGAGCGCGCATTGTGGGCTCGCTTCGGGCTTTGAAAAAGCAGGGAAAGAGTCTAGCATGAGGGCTTGACAGTCTGCCTTGCCGCCTTGCGAGGGAGGAGCTTTGAAATGCCACAGATCATTTTCTTCGCAGTTGTCGGCGCAGCCGCTTATTTCGGCTACCGCACCTTCGTCCGCGAGGCCGAACGTGTGACCGCCAAGGTGCGGCGCACCGAAAAGCAGGCAGCCAACGGCACCAACGGCACGCTGGTCCAGGATCCTAAGACCGGCGAATACCGCCTGGCCAAGGACTGAGCATCATCCCGTCAGCAGCCGACAGTTTGGATGCCGCAGCCCGGACGTGGCTTGCGCCCGCCAAGATAAATCTGGCGCTGCACGTCACCGGCAAGCGCGCCGACGGCTACCATCTGCTCGAGAGCCTGGTCGTTTTCACCCGCTTCGGCGACAGGGTCGAGATCGAGCCTGCCGACGCCGACCGGTTCTCCGTATCGGGCCGTTACGCGACTTCCGTGCCGATCGACGACAGCAATCTGGTGGTGAAGGCGCGCGAGGCGCTGCGCAGGCAGGCTGGCCAGCAGAGCACGCCGCCGGTTGCCATCCGGCTGGAAAAGAACCTGCCGATCGCATCCGGCGTCGGCGGCGGATCGAGCGACGCGGCCGCCGTTCTGCACGGTCTTATCAGGACATGGGGTCTCGACATCGGTGAGGCCGAACTGAGCCGGATCGGTCTCACGCTCGGCGCCGACGTGCCGATGTGTCTTGCGGCAAAACCGCTGGTTGCGCGTGGCGTCGGCGATGAGCTGTCGCCAATTGCGGATTTTCCTGCGCTGGCCTTGGTGCTGGTCAATCCCGGCGTCGCCGTCTCCACGCCCGATGTGTTCAATGCACTTGAAAAACGCGACAATGAAGGACTGCCGCCGCTGCCGCGCGGTTTCGATTTCCACGGCGTCCGCAATTGGCTGGAGATCACCCGCAACGATCTTGAGGAACCGGCGCAAGCAATACAGCCGCCCATCGGCAGAGCGCTTTCCCTGCTGAACAGGGCCGGATCTGGATTCTCGCGCATGTCGGGATCCGGCGCGACATGCTTCGGGCTGTTCGAGACCGGCAATGTCGCCAAGCGCGCCGCCGCCGAGATCCGCAGCCGCGAACCGGAGTGGTTTGTCGCCGCGACACGAAGCATCGCTTCAGAGGGGGCCGATGACCAAAATTGACGAAAGCCGCCCGTTCATCCCGGTGCGCATCGCGGTGCTGACGGTGTCCGATACGCGCAGCCTTGCCGACGACAAATCAGGGCGGACGCTGGCCGATCGCATCGTCGAGGCCGGCCATGTCCTGGCCGCGCGCGACATCGTCACCGACGACCGGGAGAAAATCCGCGACAAGGTGCTGGGCTGGTCGCGCGACGAAGACATCGATGTCGTCATCACCACCGGCGGCACCGGTTTTACCGGCCGCGACGTGACGCCGGAGGCGCTGGAGCCGATCTTCGAGAAGCGCATGGATGGCTTTTCCGAAGTGTTCCACCGCATTTCCTACGACAAGATCGGCACCTCGACAGTGCAGAGTCGGGCGACGGGCGGCGTCGTCAACGCCACCTTCGTCTTCGTGCTGCCGGGCTCGCCCGGCGCCTGCAGGGACGCCTGGGACGGCATCCTGAAACCGCAGCTCGACTACCGCCACATGCCCTGCAACTTCGTCGAGATCATGCCGCGCCTGGACGAGCATTTGCGGCGCGGCAAGGCCGCCTCGTAAACCAAGGCAAAGCCGGCCAAGTGCTGCCTTTGTCAGGCAGAATGGCGGCTGCGCCTTCGAGAGGTCATTTCCTCCGGGTCGTCGGGCGGATAGTCTGTCGCCAAGTCAAGACGGAAGAGATCCAATGAGCGCGCATCGCGGCGGCTGCCATTGCGGCAACATCCACCTGACGTTCGAAACGGGAATCGAGCCGGCCGAGGTGGAGATCCGCGCCTGCCAGTGCGCGTTCTGTGTCCGGCATGGTTCGCGCGCCGCCGATCCGCAGGGCCGATTGATCGTCTCGGTCGAGGACGAGGCGCGGCTGCACCGATACCGGTTCGGATTGCGCACCGCCGATTATCTCATCTGCCGGGGCTGCGGCGTCTATGTCGCTGCTGTGACCACCGACTGCGACCCAAGAGCGATCGTCATCGTCAATGCGCTGGATGACCGGCCGCGGTTCAACCGCGAGCCGGTCCCAATGGACTATGATGCCGAGAACAAAGAGGGTCGCATTGCCCGGCGGCAAGCGCGCTGGATGCCGGTCGAGATCGGCTCCGGCCTCAGCGGATGACCGGTTCGCCGTGGAAGCGGCGGCGCGAGGGCGGCGAGACGCCGAAGCCGACCTCCATCATCAGCCGTGGCGTGGTGGACGGCACGGTGCCCATGTGGAAGCCGAACGGGTCCTCGACGAAGCCGAGGCCGGCCTCGCCGGTCAGCGTGACCGGGCTGTCGTCGCCATAGACCTTGAGCACGTCTTGCGCCGGATGGCCGACCAGCAGCGTCAACTGGTGCTTGAGGCTGCGCCTGTTGTGGCTGCCTTTGACATAGACATGCGGGCCGGTGCCGGCATCGCAGGGCTTGAGATAGAAGAAGAATTTCAGCATCCGCCAGTCGTCGAGATCGAAATGATATTTGCCGAGCGAGGCAAGGTTCTTGTCGGCGTCGGAAGCCTCGCCGGTCGGAAAGCTCCACCAGACACGCGTGGTGATCAGCTTTGCCTGCCCGCCCAGATAGTGCTGGGCGATGTCGAGCAGCAGCGGGTCGTTCTGGATGGCGAGTGCCGCCTTGCAGCCGAGGATGCGCTCGAAATAGTGTCCGCTTAGCAAAGAGCGGCCGAACCGCTTCTCGGCTTCTGCGTGTTCTCCGGGCATGAATTCGAGCCGGCGGTCGAAATTGCCGAAGCACGGCGTGCTCTGAGCAAAGCTGGCGACCTCTTCGTGGATTGCCTGCGGAAGGACCAGTCCGGAGAACAGGCCATCGGTGCGCAGCGCCGCGACGATCGACTTGAGGTCGACGCCCCTGAACATCGTCGCTACGGCACTCTGCGCGGGGCGCGCGGCTTTGGCGCCAAGCCAGTGCAGTTTGCGCGCCGGCATGGTGCGGGCAAGCACGAACATCGGCAGCCATGCGGGATTTTCGCGCAGGTCGGACAGATAGGTCGGGATACGCACCGCAATGCGGCGGAGCAGGCTGCCGTTGCGGGCAATGGCTTCCAGACTGGGGGCGCCGGATTTGTCAGGGGACGAAAGGTTCATCGGGGTCCTCAGATATGAACGGCAGCAACGACGACGCGGCGCTTGCTTACCGCTCCGGCACTACCCAAACCCCGATATCCCGCATCAACGGAATGCTAATCCCGCGTCAGCTTTTGTGCAATGCACAATAGGTTTTTGCGGCGAAAAAGCCGGACGGCGCAGCGGACAGTGTCAATTCCGGGGGGACGCCGACGCTGCCCCTCATCCGCCCTTCGGGCACCCTTCTCCCTGGGAACGGGGAGAAGGGAGAAACATCACTTCTTCGGCGCCAGCCAGATTTCGGCGTCGAGCCGCCTGGTGGCGAGACCGCGCGCAAGGGCTTCGGCGCTGTGCGCGTTCTTCGACAGGGCAGCGGCCTGGCGCTTGCTGATGACCAGCCCTTCGGCCAGCGCCCGGTTGCCCGAAAACACCCGTGACAGGAACGGCGTGCGGCTGCCGCGCGCACGGGAAAAGCGCGCTGGCATGGTTTGCCACGCCGTGTGAGCGACAACGTCGTCGATCCAGCCCTCCGCCAGCCTTGCGCCGGGTTCCAGAAACAGCAGCCAGTCACCCTTCGCCTGCCTGATTCCCGCGGCAATGCCGCCGGCCACGAAGTGGCAGCCGGCATGGTCGGCAACCCGATGAGTCTGGTCGGTCGAGCCGGTGTCGCAGACGATGACATCGCGCACCACGCCCTCGACCGCGCCGCCGATCAACGAGGCGAGCGTGCGGGCAAGGCCTTCTTCGTCATCCCGGGTTTCGATGAGAACGCTGAGCATGTTTAGCCGAATAGCGGAAAGCCCGGCGCAGCGCCAGTTGTGCATGGCCCAACAAAAAAGTTCTTGCTTTGTTCTCATCAGCGAAATAGGATTATTTTCATGAACAGAGCGATTCGACAGCCAGCCGACAGTCCTTGGGAAAGGGCCAAAATGGAACATATCGTGCGTGCGGACATTGCTGCTTTCGGAGCAGGGCGAGCCGAGATGGCCAATGCGATGATCGAACAGAGCGGCATGCGCGTCCGTCCGGATCGCAACCGCGGCCGTTCCGCGGGCATCAACCCGTCCGGCCGGTTCGAGCCGGTCAGCCGGCATGTGTTCGACGACGGCTGGAATTCGCTGGAGGAATTGCCGCCGTTCAAGACCGAAGTGCAGGTCGAGAAGCCGCGCACCATCATCACCCGCAACGAATCGCCCGACATTTCCTTCGACCGCTCGATCAACCCCTATCGCGGCTGCGAGCATGGCTGCGTCTATTGTTTCGCCCGGCCGACGCATTCCTTCATGGGCCTGTCGCCGGGGCTGGATTTCGAAGCGAAGCTGTTTGCCAAGCCGGGTGCGGCGCGGCTGCTCGACAAGGAACTGTCGAAGGATGGCTATCAGCCGCGCACCATCGCGATCGGCACCAACACCGATCCCTACCAGCCGATCGAGAAACAATACCGGATTATGCGCGAGATCCTCGAAGTGCTGGAGGCGCGCGGCCATCCGGTCGGCATCGTCACCAAATCCCATCTGGTGACGCGCGACATCGACATCTTGTCGCGCATGGCCGAACGGGGCTTGGCCAAGGTGGCGCTGTCGGTGACGACGATGGACCGCATGCTGGCGCGCACCATGGAGCCACGCGCGTCGACGCCGACCAAGCGGCTTGAGGCAATCCGGCAGCTTTCCGATGCCGGCATCCCGGCCTCTGTCATGGTGGCGCCGATCATTCCCGGCCTGACCGACCAGGAGATGGAGCGCATCCTCGATTCGGCACGCGCCGCAGGCGCCCGCGAGGCCGGCTATGTCATCCTGCGCCTGCCGCTCGAGGTGGCGCCGATCTTCAAGGACTGGCTGCTGCGCCATTATCCCGACCGCTACCGGCACGTGATGTCGCTGATCCGTTCGATGCGCGACGGCAAGGACTATGATTCGGAATGGGGCAAGCGGATGAAAGGCGCCGGCCCCTATGCCTGGCAGATCGGCCGGCGCTTCGAGATCACGGCCAAGCGGCTCGGCCTCAACGCCGAGCGGCGCACGCTCCGAACCGACCAGTTTGTCGCCGCCGCCAAGGCGACCGAGCAGCTGATGCTGCTCTGAGAGTAGCGCCTGCCCTGCCCTCGTGGTTGGCAGGCGACCCAAGAATCCCGTCCGGCCTGTCCCCCGGCCTGCAGACGGTGCCCTCCCGGTCTTGCCCCACTCGACCCTGGAGGGACTTGCGGAGAATCGGAGCCGATGCGAACCTCGCCGCAACATGGCTCGCGCGCGTTCCGATTCTCCGCTTCTTTTCGAAATCGTCGAAAAGCCCGACTTCTCCTTCGAGACGAAGGCGATGGCTGAAGGCCTGTGGCCGGTGGCAGGCATGGACGAGGCCGGCCGCGGTCCGCTGGCCGGGCCGGTGGTGGCGGCGGCGGTGATCCTCGATCCCGCCAACATTCCCGACGGGCTAGACGATTCCAAACGGCTCAACCATTTGCAGCGCGAGGCGCTGTTCCTGAAAATCCTGGGGTCAGCGCTCGGCGTGTCGATGGCCTCGGTCAGCGCCGAAGGCATTGACGGCAGCAATATCCTCAAGGCCAGCCTGGAAGCCATGCGCCGCGCCCTTGCCGGCCTGCCGATCCAGGCGAAGCTGGCGCTGGCCGATGGCCGCGATGTGCCGCCGGGCCTCCTCTGCGAAGGCCGCGCGCTGATCAAGGGCGACCAGCGCTCGCAATCGATCGCCGCCGCCTCGATCGTCGCCAAGGTGATGCGCGACCGCATGATGTGCGGCTGCGGCAGCCACCACGAACGCTACGGGTTCGAAGTCCATATGGGCTACGCCACCGTGCGGCACCGCACCGCGATCGAAGCGCATGGTCCGGTGGCAAGGCTGCACCGGGCGTCATTCGCGCCGTTCAGGCTGGGTGGAGTTGAGGTGGTTGAGGAAGAGAGCTTCGCCGGGTGGAGTAATGGTAATCTCCCCCCTTGAGGGGGAGATGGCCGGCAGGCCAGAGGGGGGCGCCGCGCGTCAAGCGCTAGCCCTTCTTGGTCGCAGAAAGAGCGTCGCGCCTGGTCGAACGGACCCCCTCTGTCGCCTTTGGCGACATCTCCCCCTCGAGGGGGGAGATCAGGCGCACCACCGCCTTCGCCAATCTCCGTCGCCGCTCAACAAAAAAGCCGCCAGGTTGCCCGGGCGGCTTGATGTCAGCGAGTTAACCCCGCTCAGTTCAGCCTGGCCTTCACGTCCTGCAGCGCGGACTTGAAAAGATCCGCGCCGGCCTTGGCGTCGATCTTGCCGGCGAGCAGCGTGCGGGCCGCCTCGACGGCGATGTCGACGGCGCTGGCGCGCACTTCGGCGACGGCTTCGCGTTCTGCCTGGCCGATCTTCTGCTCGGCAAGCGCAGTGCGGCGGGTGACATAGTCTTCGGTCTTCTTGTGCGCCTCGGCGGCAAGCATGTCGGCCTCGCGCTTGGCGGCAGCGACGATGGCTGCGGCCTCCTGCTCGGCTTCCTTGCGCTTCTTCTGGTACTGTCCGAGCAATTGCTGGGCCTCTTCGCGCAACCGGCGGGCTTCCGCAAGCTCGTCGCTGATCTTGATCGCGCGGGCGTCGAGCGACTTGGCGATCAGGCCCGGCACCTTGATGTAAACGGCAACGCCGAGGAAAATGACGAGGGCAACCGTTGCCCAGAGCGTTGCGAGAGATGTGGCGTCCATAATGTGCTCCTCACCGGGCCACGGATTTGACCGCAGCCGAGATCTCGGCCTTGCTCGTCTTGCCGCCGACAAGCGCATCGACGATGGCTGAAGCGGTGTCCTCGGCAATCGTGCCGACTTCCTTCATGGCGTTGGCCTTGATGGAAGCAATGCTGGCCTCGGCCTCGCCGAGCTTCTTGTCGAGGGCGGCCTCGACCTTCTTGCGGGCAGCCTCGGCTTCAGCCTTGGCAGCGTCGTTGGCCTGCTGGCCGATCGCGTTGGCCTTGGCCTTGGCTTCCGCCAGTTCCTGCTCGTAAGCGGCAACGGCGGCGTCGGCCTCGCCCTTCAGCTTGGCGGCCTGGTCGAGGTCCTGCGTGATGCGATCGCTGCGGACGTCGATGATGCCGCCAAGGCGCGGCATCACCACCTTCTTCAGGAACAAATAGAACAGCCCGAACGTGATCGCCAGCCACAGAAGCTGGGACGGAAACGTCGCCGGATCGAATGGCGGGAACGTGCCGTGCGCCTCGGCAGGCACGCCGGTGCCGGAATGCGTGTCGCCTTCCGTACCGGTGTGGGCGCCTTCAGCGGCGGGTGCGGACTCTTGCGCAAACGCAGATGTCACGAACATGGACTATCCCCTGATATCAGGCATGGCCGCAGGAATGCGGCCAGCCAATTCTTCCCAAAGCTCGTCCGACCGATAATTGGCCGAACAGGGGCTCAGCCGAACAAGGCGAGAAGCGCGATGAGAAGCGAGAAAATGCCCAGAGCTTCGGTCACGGCGAAGCCGAAAATCAGGCGGCCGAACTGGCCATCGGCGGCCGACGGATTGCGCAGGGCGCCCGCCAGGTAGCTGCCGAAGATGTTGCCGAGGCCAATGCCCGCGCCGCCCATGCCCAGGCAAGCGATACCGGCGCCGATGTACTTTGCTGCTTCTGCGTCCATTTTAAACTCCTTTGGATCTGTAATTCCGTTGCAATTCCATCCGGCGAAAGATGCCGGAAATTCTAAGGTCAGTGCCCGGGATGCAGGGCGTCGTTCAGATACATGCAGGTCAGCACCGCAAAGACGTAGGCCTGCAGGAAAGCGACCAGCAATTCCAGCGCGGTCAGCGCGACTGCCATGGCCAGCGGCAACACCGAACCGGCAACGCCGACGGCGCCGAGCGCGCTCAGGCTGACGACGAAGCCCGAAAACACCTTCAGGGTGATGTGGCCGGCCAGCATGTTGGCGAACAGACGAACCGAGAGGCTGACCGGGCGCGACACGAAGGAGATCACCTCGATCAGCACCACCAGCGGTAACAGGAACACCGGAACGCCGTGCGGCACGAAGAGCTTGAGGAAGCCCAGACCGTGCTTCGTGAAGCCGTAGACAACGACGGTTCCGATCACGAGGGCTGCGAGGCCGAAGGTGACGATGATGTGGCTGGTGACGGTGAAGAAGTAGGGGAAAAGGCCAAGCAGGTTGGCGACCAGCACGAACATGAACAGCGAGAACACGAAGGGGAAGAACTTCATGCCCTGCGTTCCGGCGGCGTCGCGCAGCATGTTGGAGACGAACTCGTAGCCCATTTCCGAAACCGACTGCAGGCGCCCGGGAACAAGGCTGCGGCTGGAGGTCGAGAGGTACAGAAACGCCGATGCGACGAGCACGGTCGCGACCATGAACAGGGACGAATTGGTGAAGGACAGGTCATAGCCTCCGATATTGATCGGAATCAGCTTGACGATATGGAACTGGTGGATCGGATCGACCTTGTCAGCAGCCATTTACATCCCCGTCAAAACCGCGAGCGGCCTTAAGTGTCCTTGTGCGCCATTGGCGGCGCGCCATTTCATTCTTTCGGATCGTGCGACTTCTCGCTTTTTCCGAATTCCGCCACAACACCTGACGAACGCAGGACATTGAGCACGCCGGCGCCAAAGCCCAGCAACAAGCCGACGACCAGACCCCATGGCGAGGTTCCCGCCACGCGATCCAGAAACCAGCCAAGGCCCACACCCACCACTATCCCGGCGATGAACTCGCTGGACAGCTTGAGCGCCTGGCCATATCCGGCCGTCGCTTTCGCGCCGTCATTCCCCTCGAGCTGATCCGGCCGTCTTGTCGCAAGCGATGCTCCAAGCTCACGCCGGCGGCGTTCGAGATCTTCGTCGCGAATGTCGGCCTCGTGCTTGCTGCCGCGGCCGGTTTCTCCGGTTCCGTCTGGCCCGTTCTTGTCGGCCATCGTAACCCCCCTGCCCGGTCAGACCGTCACCGTCCGTCCGCTTCTAAAGTCGCCGGCAACATAGTTAGAGGGTTTGCGCCCGTCAAGCCACGGGCGGGACTTCAAAGCCATGTATTTTTTCTATTGGAATCAATTACTTGGCGAGGTGCGACATCGTGCCCGGCACTATCGGGTCGGCACATGCCCCGAATCCGTCCGGCGACCGCTGTCCGATTTCGGCTTCCAGGGCCTTTGCGGTTCGTTTGCGACAGGCAAGCCGAAGGGCTCAGCTCCAGCCGCCGCCATAGGTGCGGTAGAAGATATGCAGGCCGATCTTGGTCATCTTCTGCATCGTGCGCGCCCAGCCCGGATGGACGTAGTTGGCGTAGTAGTGGGTCGATGAGCCGACTTCGGGAATGAATATCTTGCCGGCGGTGACCGCCATCGCGACGTCCTGCGCGGTCTTGTAATGGGCGGGGCTCTCGATGCGCTTCTTGCTGCCGTCGCAGGCGAAGGAGAACTGGCAGCGGTTCAGCCAGTTGTCGTTCTGGTAGACGACGCCGCAAATCGAGTTCGGATAGGCCGGATTGCGGACGCGGTTGAGAATGACCTGCGCGACGGCGGCCTGGCCGCGCACGGATTCGCCGCGCGCCTCGAAATAGATGCCGTTGGCGAGGCAGGCCTGCTCCTTCGTGGAGAAGACGCTGGCCGGCAGCGGGTTCTGGATCCACGAGTGGTCACCCTTGGCCATCGGCGGAATGAAGCGCCCGCTGCTCGGCTCCTCGTCCTGCAGCAGCGCTTCGAAGGGTGAGGCCTTGGCGTAATCGGGTTCGGCCTGGGCATAGGCGGTGGCCAGCACGTCCGGTCTGTCATTGTTGACCAACGCGGCAAGCATGGCCGGCACGCCGGGATCGGGCTTCTTGTCCACGTTGGTGTGGAAGGCCTGGGCGATCTGGATTTCCTTGCCCTTGATGCCGGGCTTGGCGAAGGCGAGCTTCAGGCCGCTGTCCATGCTCGGCCGCAGCAGCGAGGACGTGCGCTGAAAGATCGAGCCGGCATTGAAGTTCTTCGGCGGCGCCACCGGCGAGACCTGGATGATGCGGCCCTTCTTGTCGGCGCGCATGATGCGGTCCTCGTCGGGCGTGATGCCGGCGACATTGCCCTTGCCGCGAAACGAGACCTTGCCGACGCCGGGCAGGCGCACGCCCGAACCCGAGAGCGAACCGGTGGTGACGGAATCGATGAAAGGCATTTCGGCGGCATGAACCGAGCCGGCGACGGAGCGCTCGACATAAGAGTTCCAGCGGGTGCCCGAGGCTTCGAGGCCGGAAATCAAGCTGCCCATGTCCTGGTAGGCGACGACAGTTGGAAAGCCGATCCAGATGCCGAGCCCGATGACCAATGGCGATACGAAGGAACGTTTTTTCTCACCGGCGGCGGCGGCCAGCCGCTTCAGGACACGTCGATGCACGGGGAACTCTCCAGAAACGCCACTGAGCCACTGGAGAGCCAAAGTGAAGCATTAACCTTGATGCGGGGTTAACGCGGTTGATCGTGTTTTTCCGAAGCGGCCCGAAATGGGACGCCGCTTGCAGGCCGGCCAACCCGTCAGTTCGGCCGCAGGAAAATTGGCCATGCAATCATGGCGCAGAGCGCGCCCACCAGCCAGACGCCAGGCCACGACCAGATGAGCAGCAAAGCCGGAATGGCGGTCGGCACCACGAAGAAGGCGATGAAGACGAAGCTGTTGGCAAGACCGAGCGCGGTTCCGGCGCGGCTGGCGCCGGCAAGCGTGGCGAGTTCGGTGTAGGCGACGCCATGCCAGGCGGAGACCGAAATGCCGGCAACGACCAGCAGCACGTCGATCGCCGGGATCAACGCGGCATGGGCGTCTGGCGTGGCTCCTGCCGCCAGGACCAGCAGGCAGACGGCCGCGAAGCCAAGCGCGCTCGTCATGCTGCAGAGGCGCAGGAACCAGCGGCGGTTGCCATGGCGGTCGGTGAAGCGGCCGCTCCAGACGCGCATCACCATCGCGCCGGTCTGCACCGCGGCAAGGCTGGCGCTGATCGTGAGCGTGGCCATGCCGGCGAAATCGTGCAGGAAGACGGAGGCGAAGGTGAGCACCGCCACTTGCGGAAAGCAGAGCAGGCCGATGGCGGTGGCGATGCGCCAGACCTCGACATTGCGCAGCGGCGCCGGACCGCCCGACTTTGCCATGGCCATGCTGCCGGCATTGTCCAATTCCGGCGGCTGGTGCAGCCATCGCCAGGCAAACAGCGCAGAGACGGCGTTCATGGCGGCCAGCAGCCCGAAGACCGCCGCGAAACCGTGCACCGATGCCAGCGACGGCAGGACCAGCGCGCCGAGCCCGCCGCCGAGCGGCACCGCGGTCTGCCTGATGCTCATGGCAAAGCCACGTTCGCCTTCGTGGAACCAGGCCATGATGGCGCGGCCGCTGGAACCGTTGACGCTGCCGCCGAGCAGGCCGGTGACCAGAAGGCATGCGGCCAGCATTGCGACGCCAGGCACATAGGTCACTGAGGGCACGATGAACAACGCCATCAGGGCGAGCCACGCCGCGGTCGCACCAAGGCCGGTCAATAGCACGCCGCGATCGCCCCAGCGGTCGGTGAGCAGACCCCAGGGCAGTTCGCTCAAGGCAACGCCCAGTCCGAGAAGGCCGAGGACCAGGCCGAGATTGCCATTGCTCAAGTGATAGCCCGACCGCAGAAACACCGTCGCCGCCGGTATGCCGGCGAAGGTGGCGGAGAAACTGGCATTGGCGGCAACGCCGATGCCAAGCACCTTCCAGCGATGATTGGCGCGAAATCGTTCAGCCTTCGACCTGACGGCGGCGGCTCGGCCAACCCGGCCTGGCTCACAATTTGCGTCGGCAATCGACATGGCGGGACTCCTGTTGATGCCCTCTCGGGACCTTGACACCTCGTCTTTACCGCCATAACTTCATCCCGAATATCGGGAATTTTTTGACAATCGTACCCGAAAAACAGGATCGTTGAGATGCGCCGCGTAACCTTCGACCTCGATGTCCTCCGAAGCTTCGTCACCGGCATGGAACTCGGCAGCTTCGCCAAGGCCGCCGACCGGCTTGGACGCTCGACCTCGGCGGTGAGCGCGCAACTGAAGAAGCTGGAGGACCAGGCGGCGACGCCGATCTTCCGCAAGTCGGGCCGCGGACTGGCGTTGACCGAAGCCGGCGAAACCATGCTCGGCTATGCCAGGCGGCTGCTCGAGTTGAACGACGAGGCGGCCTCGGCCATCCACGACGTGGAACTGGAAGGCTGGGTCAGGCTCGGCCTGCAGGAGGATTTCGGCGAGGCGGTGCTGCCGGAGGTGCTCGGACGCTTCGCCCGCGCGCACCCCAAGGTCAAGATCGAGGCGCGGATCGGGCGCAGCTATGAACTCGCCGAGCGGATCACATCAGGCAATCTCGACATTGCGCTGGCCTGGGACAGCGGCCAGGCGCTGCCTTACAGCCGGCATGTCGGCGGCGCGCAATTGCGCTGGATCGGGCCGGCAAAGCTGATCGAGACCAGGCTGCGCGAGGGCGAGGCACTGCCGCTGGTGGCGCTGGAAGCGCCATGCCTGCTGCGCACAGTGACGACGGAAACGCTCGACCGCGCCGGCCTGCCATGGCGGATGGCCTTCTCCAGCCCCAGCCTTGGCGGCATCTGGGCGGCGGTCGCCGCCGGCCTCGGCCTGACGATCCGCACCGATATCGGCCTGCCGGCCAATGTCAGGGCGATGGCGCCGCAAACGCTGGGCTTACCCGCGCTGCCGACCATGGCGCTGGTGCTGCACCAGAAAGACGCCGAACTGGACCCGGTGGCGGCGCGGCTGGCGGATATATTGTGGCACGCGGCGGTGGCGGCGCTGCCGCAGGACGAGCGGTTGAGAGAGGTCGCTTAGACGGAAGCGGCTGTCCAGCGTAGCGTTCCGTCACACCCCCCTCTGTCCTGCCGGACATCTCCCCCGCAAGGGGGGAGATTGGATCTCGCGAATGCTTTCGCCAATTTTCAACGTTGCAAGAGAGGCTCCAAAGACGAAACGACTGATCTCCCCCCTTGCGGGGGAGATGCCCGGCAGGGCAGAGGGGGGTGCTGTCCCGCCAATCTTGCGGAGAATTCCGCAACCGTCATCGCTCACTTGCGCTTGTTCGCTCTCCCCGCGAACGGGTTGTCCGAAGTCCGCAGCGCTATCCGGATCGGCACGCCGGGCATGTCGAAGGCTTCGCGCAGGCTGTTGGAGAGGTAGCGCACGTAGGATTGCGGCATCGCGTCGGGCCGCGAGCACTGGACGACGAAACCCGGCGGCCGGGTCTTGGCCTGGGTGACATATTTGACCTTGAGCCGGCGGCCGGCGACGGCGGGTGGCGGGTGATGCGCCAGAATGCTTTCCAGCCAACGGTTGAGCTTGCCGGTGGAAACGCGGCTGTTCCACACCTTGTGCGTCTTGATGACGGCATCCATCAGCTTGTCGAGGCTGCGGCCGGTCTCGGCCGAAACCGTCACCGCCTGGATGCCGCGCACCTGCGGCAAAAGCCGTGTGGTCTTTTCGCGCAGTTCCGTCAGCAGTTCCTGCGGATTGTCGATCAGGTCCCATTTGTTGAAGGCGATGACCGGCGCCCTGCCCTCGCGGATGATCAGGTCGGCGATCTGCAGATCCTGCTTCTCGAACGGGATGGTGGCGTCGAGCACGATGATGACGATCTCGGCAAAGCGGATGGCGCGCAAGCCGTCCTGCACCGACATCACTTCCAGCTTCTCGTGGATCCTGGCCTTGCGGCGCATGCCGGCAGTGTCGAACAGTTTTAGCCGGCGGCCATGCCAGTCCCAGTCGACGGAGATGGAATCGCGGGTGATGCCGGCTTCCGGGCCGGTCAGCAGCCGCTCCTCGCCGATCAACGCGTTGATCAGCGTCGACTTGCCGGCATTGGGCCGGCCGACGACGGCGATGCGCATCGGCTTGGTGTCGTCATAGGCGGGTTCGGCGTCGGGATCGGTGATGTCCTCGCCGATCAGCACCTCGCTGGCGGCGACGTCCTCGGCCTCGTCTTCTTCCTCGCCGAAGGCGCGGTCTTTGCCCAGCGCCTCGATCACCGCGTCGCGCAGATCGGGCATGCCCTGGCCATGCTCGGCCGAGACTGGAATCGGCTCGCCGAGGCCGAGTTCCCAGGCTTCCAGCATGCCGCCCTGGGCGCCCTTGGCCTCGGCCTTGTTGGCGACCAGCACGACCGGCTTGCCGGACTTGCGCACGATCTCGGCAAAGGTGCGGTCGTCGGGCAAAAGCCCGGACTTGGCGTCGATGGTGAAGAAGATCAGGTCGGCTTCGCGGATGGCGATCTCGGTCTGCGCGCGCATGCGGCCGGGCAGCGTCGAGGCGGCCGCGTCCTCGAAGCCGGCGGTGTCGATGACGTCGAAATGCAAATCGTAGAGTCTGGCCGCGTGGACGCGACGGTCGCGGGTCACGCCCGGCGTGTCGTCGACAAGCGCCAGCTTCCGTCCCACCAGCCGGTTGAAAAGCGTGGATTTGCCGACATTGGGCCGGCCGATAATGGCGACTTTGAAGCTCATCCGGCTATCCATATCATCGCCCAAACCGCAGCGCGCCCTTGGGTCAGGCCCGAGGGCAGGCTTTGGGCGATGCGTATCATGACGCGCCCGAGCCGCGGATCAGTTCGGACATCAGCGTCGCCCGCTGGCGCGCGTTGCGCGGGGCGCCGTCATCGGCGGCGATCTGGTCGAACAGCTTCAGCGCATCCTGGGTCTTGCCTTCCTTCCAGGCGGCAAGGCCGAGCGCTTCGCGCGCCGTGTGGCGCAGCGTGTTGTTGTCGGCGGTCAGCGCCTCGACGCGGCTGGAGACATCGGCGAAGGAGCCGTGATCGACGAGCAGCAGGGCTGCCCGCAGGCGCGCCATGTCGCGAATGCCCTGCGGAATGGCGGTGTCGGCGGCGACGCCATCGAAATCCGTAACGGCGGCGGCAAAGTCGCCCTTGTCGGCCTTGACGGTTGCCGCGCGCATGCGGGCGAGCAGCGGATAGGCGCCGTAGCCGTCCTTTTCCAGCTGTTCGAGGGCGGTCAGCGCCTCGTCGCTCTTGCCGTCATTGGCAAGCTTCAGCGCCTGCGAGAAGGCATCGCCGGAGCGGTTGGCGCGGGTCTCGTCCCAATAGCGGTAGCCGACGAAGGCGGCGGTGCCAAGCACCACCAGGATGGCGAGGCCAAGGATCGCCGGACCAAAGCGGTCCCATAGCGCCTGCGCCTGCTCGCGACGGATCTCGTCGTTGACTTCGCGGATAAAACTGTCGTCGGACATCAATCAAAACCATTGCTGCCCTAACAGGGGCGCTTCTTGAGCCCGCGTTTTAGCGAAATTTCGCGGGCATGGAAGGGGCTCGGCAGGAAAATCGGCTAATCGCCGGGCGCATAGCTGCCGACGTTGATCGCACCCACGCCACATTTTGCCGATAGCCGGCTTGGACTGCCTCCAGATCAAGCCCAGATTGCCGATGCCACGTTTGTCCCGCGTTGTTGCGTTTTCCTCAGCCGTGCTTGCCATGGCTGGTGCGGCTTTCGCCGACCCGCCGGCGCCGCCTGCCCCGGCAAAGCCGAAGCAAATCGTCATCATCTCGTTCGATAGCGCCCGGGAGATCTCGCAATGGCAGCGCAGCCGGGCGCTGGCCAAGCGCACCGGCGCGCATTTCACCTACTTTCTGTCCTGCGTGTTCCTGCTGTCGCAGCAGACACGCGCCGAATACACCGCGCCGGCCAGGTCCGCGGGCAAATCCAACATCGGCTTTGCCGTCTCGAAGCAGGAAGTCGCGGACCGACTCGACCAGATCGGGCTTGCCGCTGCGGAGGGCCATGACATTGCCAGCCATGGCTGCGGCCATTTCGACGGCAAGGACTGGAGCAAGACCGACTGGCTGAAGGAATTCGCATCGTTCGGGCGCATTCTGGAGAACGCCTATACGATCAACGGCATAGCACCCGAGCCGGCAGGCTGGCACGCTATCGCACATGTGGTTGTCGGCTTTCGCGCACCCTACCTCTCGACCGGCAAAGGGCTCTACGAGGCCCTGGCTGAAACAGGCTACCACTATGACGCCAGCGGCATTTCGAATGGCCCGGTCGAGCCGCCGACCAGCGGCGGCTTGACCCGCTTTTCGCTGCCACAGATCCCGGAAGGCCCGAGTTCAAGGCCGGTGATCGCCATGGACTACAATCTCTATGTCAGGCATTCCGGCGGTTTCGAGCGGCCGAGCCAGGCAGCCGAGTTCAGCGATCGGACCTACCAGGCGTTCCGCGCCGCCTTCGACAAGCAATATCAGGGCAAGCGCATCCCGCTGGTGCTGAGCTTCCATTTCACGCTGATGAATGACGGCGCCTACTGGAACGCGCTGGAGCGCTTTGCCGACGAGACGTGCGTGAAAGCCGACGTCGAATGCATCAGTTTTCGCGATTATGTGCAGCGGCAACGTGGTAGCGAGAGGCAGGCGGCGGTGGGCGGCTGAGCCGCCAACCGTCTGTGCAAATAGGATCAAGCCGGGTCGGGTTCCTTTGCCTGGCGCGCGAGGAAACGACGATCGATATCGGGAAGCCGCTCGCCGTGGATAATTGCCTCGAAGGCACGCAGGCGCTTGTAAATGGACAGAAGCTCGACAATCGTTGTCCACGCATTGACGAGATATTGGAACGAGGAGCGCACTTGCCCGAAGGCATCGAGAATTCGGTTCAATAGACCCAAACTGATTTTGGCGGCCACCATCGTTGGGACCAATACTATATAAGGGAATATATTATCTATCTGAAGATAAAATATGCGAGCCACATTGAAATACATGTAGTGGAAGTAAAGCCTAAAGTAATTTCGCCGCACATTGTTAAATAGTTCGGCGACAGTGGGCGGCCGAGCACGATTCGGATCATCTTCACCATAAACAAGTTCTTTTCGATAGGCAGCCTCGACGCGCTGGTTACGGAATTCGAGGCCTGGCAACTTGATGCCGACGAGCGCCAAGAAAGTAGTCCCAAAAATCGACCAAACAATCGCTACCACCACTAGGGAGTAAGGGACCTCTCCGACGATTGGCAATTCAGTTACATTTTTCGACAGAACGAGGAGAACGGGCAAGAATGCGATCAGCGTCATTACCGAGCGGACCAAATTCACACCGAGTGCTTCCATCGTCGTGGAAAAGCGCATGGTGTCGTCCTGGACACGCTGCGACGCTCCTTCGATAGTGCGAAGCCTGTCCCAATAGAACATGTAGTATTCATTCATCGCCGTGCGCCAGCGGAAGATCCAATGGCTCACAAAAAATAGGTTAAGGACACCCACGGCAACGGCCAATCCAGCGACCCAGGAGATGGTCAGCAGTTGGCTGTAGAAATCCCACGGCGTTGTCGAATACGCCTTGCCGAGCGCCCGCTGTATGAGATCGTAGAACGGTCCGTACCAAGCGTTAAAGGCTACATCCACTTGAACCTGGAAATAGATCACGAAGAGAATGAGCGCGGACCCAAGGATCGACCAGTTCTGCCAAGGATGGGGTGAATACCACCTCCAAAAGCCAGCGAAAAGCGCTACGCCTGTGCCGTAGTATAGGTAGAACCAGACGAACGGGTCAGACCAAAAGACTTCAACGCCAACGGGCGTGTCGGCTGCCACCGGAGCAAGCCCAATCAGGGTACCCAGCTCTTGGCCGCCGAAAAACCAAATTATGATGAGCAAAAGGCTCCAGACGGCGGCCGAGGTGAAAAACAGCTTCGGCTGCGGGAAGAAGGATACGAACACTGTGGTGAAATCCTCGGTCGATGCGCAAATCAGCGGGGTTCAGCGGGCATAAAGTCACACATTAGGTGGAAAGCAAATGCCCGTGCCCGATGCCCGGCATCGAGCAAGACCACAATCATGGCGATTTTGGCGCGGCCGACCAGGTGATCCCAGCAGATACCAGCAATACGCCAGCAGCGACGATCGAGGCGAGGAAGAAGTTGCCCGAGGCTTGCGCCAGCAGGCCGGCGACGACAGGGCCGACGATCTGGCCGATGCCGAAGGCGGCGGTCATCATGGCGAAGATCCGGCGCGGCGCCTGCGGCACGAGCTGCCTGGCGGTCTGCAGGCCGAGTGCTGTAACGGCGATGAAGGTGCCGCCGAGCAGGACGCCCGCGAGCAACGGGCCGGCGGCGCCGCCCATGGCGACGCTGGCGGTGACGCCGACCACTTCGACCAGGCAGCCCAAGGCATAGGCGGCATAAAGCCCGATCCGTGCCGCTACCTTCTGCCACAGCCACACCGAGGGGAAGCCGGCAAGGCCGGTGACCATCCAGACGGTCGCCTCGAAGACGCGGCCGCCGCCGCCCTGGCGCACGATGGCAACGAGGAACGTCGCCGTCACCACGTAGCCGAAGCCGAACAGGCCGTAGGCAACGATAACTTTTATCAGCGACCGGTCCTTGGGCAGCGCCGGTTCGCGCCCGGCCAGGCCGGTAGCGGGCGCGGTGCCGCCGGCAAGCCAGGCGACAAGCGCAAGGCCGCCGGCGGAAATCGCCGCCGACCACAGCCAGCCCGACGCCCAGCCGGCATGTTCGGTGACCAGAACCGCCATCAGCGCCGAGGATGCCGCGATGCCGAGGCCGACGCCGCCGAAATGCAGCGCCTGCAGGTCGCTTCTGTTGGCGGCTGCCAAATGACCAAAGACGATCGAGGCCATGAACACCATGACGAAGGCACTGGCCAGGCCGGCAAGGAAGCGGATGACGACAAAGGCGGTCATCGTCTCGCTCAGCCCCATCAGGCCGGCGAGCGCAGCACTTGCGGCAAGGCCGCCAAACATCAGCAGCCGCTCGCGCCCATGCGCCCAGCCGCCGGCCGCCGCAAGCGCGCCGGCGAGGTAGCCGAGATAGTTGGCCGAAGCGATCCAGCCGGCATCGGCCGGCGACAGATGCAGTTCCTCCATCATGCCGGGCAGGATCGGGGTGTAGACGAAGCGGCCAATGCCCATGGCAACGGCCATGGCGATCATGCCGGCTACGGCTAGACGCAAGGGTGATGGCGCAGCGTTCATTGCAGCGCACAATAGATTTGGCGGCCGCCGAAACAATCCGCTTTGTGTTGGGCCAGTAGGCTCGCGACTAATGTCTAAGAATCTCAACCACAGCCGATTGCGCCGGTCTCGTAGGCGGTGCGGCGCGCCGTCAGCCGGAACGGCATGTCGCCAAGCTCGCGCTCAGACATGGTGTCGAACACCGGATGCGACAGGGGATCGATCACCCAATTGACGGCGTCGCCGGCATGGCGCGGGCCTTGCCGCGCGCCAACAGCCGCAAAGATCTTGAGCAATGATAAGATCGTCACCATCCTTGCCTCCTCGGCCCACTCGCCGGTCTGACTGTCCCGCTAAAATCTGCTCTATTCCGCCGTCTTTCAATTGAGATTTCGGCCGCGCCGGTTTAGAAAAACTGGAATGGCTATGCTGAACCGCGTCCATCTCAACGGCCTGCGCGCCGTCGAAACCGTCGCCCGCCTCGGCTCGCTGGCGGCCGCTGCCGGCGAGCTCAACGTCTCCGTCAGCGCCGTCAGCCAGCAGATCAACCGCGCCGAAAAGCAGCTTGGACAGGCGCTGTTCGAACGAACGGCGAGCGGGCTGGTGCTGACCGAGTTCGGCACGGTTTTTTCCGCCCGGCTGGGCGCCGGTTTTCGCGAGCTGGCGCAGGCGGTGGCGCTGGCCGACGAGGCAAGCCAGTGCACGCTGGTGGTTTCGGTGGCGCCGGCCTTCGCCTCGAAATGGCTGCTGCCGCGGCTGTCACGTCACTTCGACCGGCATCCCAATGTGCTGTTGCGCATCGACGCCTCGGTGCGGCTCGCCGATCTCGAACGCTCCGACATAGACATCGCCATCCGGCTCGGCGACGGCAAATGGCCGAGCGGGCGGGCGGAGCTGCTTCTGGCGCAGGAAGTCTTCCCGGTCTGCGCGCCGGTGATCGCCGAGAAACTGAAATCGATCGAAGACCTCGCGCAGACCTGCGCCATCACCGACGAGCGGGCGATGATCAATTGGGAGAGCTGGTTCAAAGCCGCTGACGTCGAACCAGTCACCTTCCGCAAAGGCGCGCGCTTCACCGACCCGATGCTGTGCCTGGAATCGGCAATCGCCGGCCATGGCGTCATGCTCGGCTGGCAATTGCTGGCCGCCGACGCGCTGGCCGACGGCCGCCTCGTCGCGCCTTTCGGCGTGCGGGCGCAGAGCGGCCTCGGCTACTGGCTGGTGACCTCGGCCACCAAGACCGAAAGCCGCAAGGTGCGCGATTTCAAGATCTGGATCCGCGAGGAAATCGCGGCGACCGTGGCGCAGTTCAGCGCGCTGGAAAGCGCTGCCTAGGGCTGTCCGTCGCGACGGTGCTGGAAAGCACAGCCGCGCCGATCTATGTTGGAGCTTCACCTCCAAGACCAAGGCAGGGCAGGATCATGACCACACATTCGCGCGGCGTTTCCGCAACCATCGACCCGGTGAAGCTCGACAGGCTGGCGGAAGTCGCCATCAAGGTGGGGCTGCAATTGCAGCCGGGGCAGGATCTGGTGCTGACCTCGTCGATCGCCGCACTGCCGCTGACCAGGCGCATCGTTGAGCACGCTTATAAAGCGGGCGCCGGCCTGGTGACCCCAATCTTCAATGATGACGAGATCACGCTGGCGCGCTTCCGCTACGGCGCGGATGCCGGCTTCGACCGCGCCGCCGGCTGGATGTATGAAGGCATGGCGAAGGCCTTTTCCAACAATGCGGCGCGGCTTGCCGTGCGCGGCGAGGACCCGTCGCTGTTGTCGGCGCAGGACCCGGCGAAAGTGGCGCGCGCCAACAAGGCGAACTCTATGGCCTACCAGCCGGCGCTGGAAAAGATCACCGGCTTCGACATCAACTGGAACATCGTCGCTTTCCCAGATCTCGCCTGGGCAAAACAGGTCTTCCCCGGCGATGCCGACGATGTCGCGGTGGTGAAGCTCGCCGATGCGATCTTTTCGGCATCACGGGTCGATGTGGAAGACCCGATCGCAAACTGGACGGCGCACAATGCAGCGTTGCGCAGCCGCACCGAATGGCTCAACGGCCATAATTTTCACGATCTGCATTTCAGCGGCCCGGGCACCGACCTCACCGTCGGGCTGGCCGATGGCCATGAATGGATGGGCGGCGCTTCGACTGCCAAGAACGGCGTCACCTGCAATCCGAACATCCCGACCGAGGAGGTCTTCACCACGCCGCATGCACGGCGCGTCTCCGGCCGTGTATCCTCGACCAAGCCGCTGTCCTACCAGGGCACGCTGATCGACGATATCTCGGTGCGTTTCGAAGAGGGCAGGATCGTCGAGGCCAAGGCTTCGAAGGGCGAGGACGTGCTGAAGAAAGTGCTCGACACCGACGAGGGTTCGCGCCGGCTCGGCGAGGTGGCGCTGGTGCCGCATTCCTCGCCGATCTCGGCCAGCGGCCTGCTGTTCTTCAACACGCTGTTCGACGAGAACGCCGCCTGCCACATCGCGCTCGGGCAGTGCTATTCAAAATGCTTCGTCGACGGCGCCTCGCTCACCCAGGACGAAATCGCCCAGCGCGGCGGCAACAAGAGTTTTATCCACATCGACTGGATGATCGGCTCCGACAAGATCGACATAGACGGCGTGCACAAGGATGGCCGCAAGGTGCCGGTGATGCGCAAGGGTGAGTGGGCGTAAGCTCGCGGAGGGCGGATGGCCTTCGACCTGACGGTCAAGCGAATTTACGAAGCACCCGCGCCCGATGATGGGCAGCGGGTGCTGGTTGATCGCATCTGGCCGCGCGGCATCAGCAAGGAGGATGCCGCGCTGACGCTGTGGCTGAAGGAGATCGCGCCGAGCGATGAATTGCGGAGGTGGTTCGGACATGAGCCGGCGCGATGGGCGGAGTTTCAGGTGCGGTATTCGGTCGAGCTGGATGGGAATAGAGAAGCGGTGGCGAAACTGCGTGGCTTGCTCGGCAAGGCCAAGGTGACGCTGCTTTATGGCGCACATGACGAGGCGCATAACAATGCGGTGGCGTTGGCGGGGTATTTGCGCTGGACGGGTTGAGAGACAGCGAACCGCTGCATACGCCGCAAGCGAAAGCCTTCACAATTAGCGATCGCCCTCCACGCGTTCGTCATCCTCGTGTCTGCGCTGCGTCGCTTCGCTCCTTGCTACGCCATAGGCTGGACGAGGCAGGGCTACGCTACTTCACCACCCCTTCATAAGCCTCCGGCTTGAACCCCACCAAAATCTCATCCCCGACCTCGAGCACCGGGCGCTTGATCATCGTCGGGTTGGCCAGCATCAGCTTCCTGGCCTTCTTCTCGTCGAGCCCTTGCTTGTGCTTGTCGGGCAGTTCGCGGAAGGTCGTGCTGCCCTTGTTGAGCAGCTTTTCCCAGCCAACCTTGCCGATCCATCCATCCAGTCTGCCCACCTCTATCCCCTCGGCCCGGTAGTCGTGAAAACGGTAAGGCACATCGTGGCCCTCCAGCCAGGTGCGCGCCTTCCTGATCGTGTCGCAGGTGGTGATGCCGTACATGGTGATCGTCAAAACGCACTTCCCTTGGGCTGGTGGTCGAATCCGCCGGACAGCCTAAAACCGTCCTTCCCGCTTTGCCAGCACCCCGGTCACATCAGCCCATTTTTAGGGCTTAATACTAAGGAATTTTCCTAAGTATCTTTCTATACCCGTCGACGGACCTCAGGATCGCCCATGCCAAGCCTCCACGCCCCAACTACAAGTCTCCCGCCGATCGACGGCATCTTCCGCGCGCTGGCTGACCCGACGCGGCGGCGCGTGGTCGAGCGGTTGAACCGCAGTCCGGCCTCGGTCAGCGAGTTGGCGCAGCCTTTCGAGATGGCGCTGCCTTCCTTCATCGAGCATCTGAAAGTGCTGGAAGGCTGCGGTCTGGTGCGATCGGAAAAAATCGGCCGCACCAGGACCTATCAGCTGGCGCCCGAACCGCTGCAGCTCGCCGAAAACTGGCTGGCCGAACAGCGCACGCTGTGGGAGCGCCGACTCGATCAATTCGACGCCTATGTGATGAGCCTCAAGGAGCAAGAAAAGTGAGCTATCCCTTCAAGCCCGACCCCAGACTGGACCTTGTGCTGGAGCGCAAGCTCGACGCGCCGCGCGAACTCTTGTGGAGCGCGATGACGGTGCCGGAGCATGTCAAGCAATGGTTCACGCCCAAGCCCTGGCTGATCACCGATTGCGAGATCGACCTTCGTCCGGGCGGACTGTTCCGGACGCGCATGCAATCGCCCGACGGCAAGGAGGTCAACGACCGCCATTGCTGCTATCTCGAGATCGTGCCGAACGAGCGGCTGGTGTGGACCGATGCGCTGCTGCCGGGCTATCGGCCCTCGGGCGAGGCCTTCATCACCGCAGTCATTTCGCTTCAGTCGGATGACAAGGGCACGCGCTACACGGCAACGGCCATCCATCGCGACCAGGCTACCCGCAACAATCATGAAGAGATGGGGTTCTTCGACGGCTGGGGCACGGTGGCCGATCAGTTGGCGCAGTATGTGAAGACCATTTGAGCTTTTCCCACTGCGGCCAGGACTTTTGTCCCGGCCGCCTGGTTTTTGGGTCGTGCAGCGAAGCGCGCCGGAACCCGACGGCACCCGGGCTCAGTAGTAGAAGCGCTCTTCTGTGATCTTGCCGTTCTTGACCGTGTACAGGCCAACCTCGTCCATGGTGACCCGTTCGCCGGTGGCCTTGGGCGTTATGTCGAACTTGAAGCGCACCGCGAACTGGTCGCCGTTGACATAGGGGCCTTCGACAGAGCCGCCATGGAGTTCGTGGTTCGCTTGCCACCATTCGCCCTTTTGCCTGAGAGCTTCCTTGCCACGGGCAATGGCCATCGGCCCCTCCATCGCTTCGAGGCTGACGATATCATCGGCATTGTACTTTTCACCAGCACCCAGGTGATCCCCCTGCTGGAGCATTTCGGTGAAATCCTTGGCAACATCCGCGATGGTCATGTGTGTTCCTCCTGTTCAGACTGGTTTGAAGTAGGGAAGCGCTTGCCGGCCCGCCACCTTTACCCACACGACAGCTGACAAGGTGTGTCAGGACGATGATATAGCGCGGCTGTGTGACGACGATTGCGGCGGCGTCGGACAGCGACTTCGGTTGCAGACAAAAGCCAATTCCGCAATGCTGGGTGCATGTGCAACCTCTACAACATCACGACGACGCAAGAGGCGGTCCGCCAATGGACCCGCACATTGCACGATATCAGCGGCAACCTCGAACCTTCGCTTGATGTCTATCCCAATCAACCTGGGCTGGTCGTTCGCAACAGGGCGGATGGGGAGCGTGAACTGGCGAAACTGCTTTGGGGTTTGCCAACGCCGCCCGAGCGCATGAAAGGTAAGGCCGACTACGGCACCACCAACGTTCGCAATCCGCAATATTCGCACTGGCAGCAATATGTGGGCGTCGAGCACAGATGTGTCGTGCCGGTGACCAGCTTCGCCGAGCCCAGCCCTGCGGCGAACGATAAAGACCCGGAAACAGGAATCCAGCGAAATTACTGGTTTGCCCGTGGCGAGAGCCGGCCGCTGTTCTTCTTCGCTGGTTTCTGGACGTCTTGGCAGGGCGTGCGAAAGGTCAAGGACGGTCCCGGCGACTTCGAGCTATACGCCTTCATGACCACCAAGCCTAATGCTCTCATTGCGCCGATACATGAGAAGGCTATGCCCGTGATCCTCACCACGCCGGAGGAAACCGAGGCTTGGCTGACGGCGCCATGGTCGGAAGCACGGCGTTTGCAGCGGACGGCGCCCAACGACGCGTTGGTGATCGTTGAGAAGCCAGCCACACAGATCAAGTTCCCACCACAGGCCCCGGCCCAAGGGTCTCTGTTTTAGCCCGAAATCGGCTCTCCTCAATCGTCGTCTCGCCAGATTACCCGGCGAACCATGCGGATTTCGACAAGACGTCTGACGCGAATTTTAAGGCGTTCAGCAGCGCTTGGCAGAATGATGCCTGCATCGAGCTCACGACCTTTGCAGCGCTCGCACCGCATGTGCCGCTCCACATCCCAAAAGGGGATATCACCAACCAGCTTTGCGAGATCGCCAGGCAGATAGTGTCGAGTGATGTTGCAGTTCCGACATCGAACACGAATTAGCTGCCCGACTTCATGCGCCAAGCAGAGGGTTTGCACATTTCGGCGCGGTCGGGTGCTTAGTTCGGGCATCCCGCAAAGTAGGAATATGTTCCTTTGCGAGTCAATTCACACTTAATTCCACCTTGGCGATCTTCACAGCAGGTTAAATCCAACCGTCGATGAAGGGATTGGGTTGGATCAGCTTGGCAGCATAGGGCAGTTGGCACCACGGCGCAGGCTGATATGCGCCACGTCGCCGACGCTGAATTGAAAGCCCTCGGCCTGGCGCGGCGCATCGATCACCACCGGCAATCCCTGCCCCAGCTCAGCATGCAGCCGCAGCGTGCGGCCGTGGAAGACGATGGAGTTGACGCGCGCCGGCGCGGTGCCGGCGGCGGCATCGGTGGTGGCCAGCAAGTCCTCGGGGCGAACGCCGATGGTGCGCTCAGTGCCTTCGCCGGGTGTGTCGCCGGTTTCAGATGTTGCTTCCAGCGAAAGCCCGCCAGCGGCGAAGCGCAGGCGGTCGCCGTCGCGGCCGATGAAGCGCGATTGCAAGAGGTTCATGGTGCCGATGAAGCTTGCGACGAATTTCGTCGCCGGCCGGTCGTAAAGCGTAGCCGGCGGCGCGATCTGCTCGATGCGGCCCTTGTTCATGACGACGATGCGGTCGGAGATCGACAGCGCTTCGGTCTGGTCGTGGGTGACCATGACGAAGGTGGTGCCGAGCCGCGACTGCAGCCGCTTCAGTTCGACCTGCATCTGTTCGCGCAGATGCGCATCGAGCGCCGACAGCGGTTCATCGAGCAGCAGAACGCGCGGCTCGCAGACTATGGCGCGGGCGAGCGCGACGCGCTGGCGCTGGCCACCCGACAGTTCGGAAACGCGGGCGCCGAGCTTGTCGGCGAGGCCGACCATATCGAGGGCTTCGCGGACGCGCTTTGCCTGCTCGGCGCCGGACAGTTTGCGCAGCGACAGGCCGAAGCCGACATTCTCGGCGACGTTCATATGCGGGAACAGCGCATAATCCTGGAACACGGTGTTGACGGGACGGTCGAACGGCCTGAGCGCGGTGATGTCGCGACCATCGAGCAGCACCTTGCCGCTCGACGGGCTCTCGAAACCGGCAATGACGCGCAGGCTGGTGGTCTTGCCGCAGCCCGAGGGCCCGAGCAGGGTGATGAACTCGCCGCTGATAATGTCGAGATCGACGGCGTCGAGCCCGACAATGCCGCCGGGGAAAACCTTCGAGACCGTGTCCAGGCGTACCAGCGCATCAGGCGCCATCGCGAACCTCGGACGGCTTGGTGGTGTTGACCCAGAGGATCTGGCAAGGCTCGGTGCCGGGATTGCGGAAGGCGTGCAGAAGCGTGCTCTTGAAGGCAAAGGAGTCGCCGCTCTTCAGCACGTATTTTGTCGAGTCCACCACCAGTTCGACCTCGCCCGACAGGACATAGCCGAACTCGTGACCGATATGCGCATAGGCTTCCGCCGTGCCGCCATCGGCTTCCACGGTCACCAAGAGGCCGGTCAGCGCCGCGCCCGGCGGCGACAGCAGCGCCTTGGCGATGCCTTCCGACTTGACCGGGAGCTGCCGCCTTTTGTCGGCGCGCACGCAATAGAGATCGTTGGCGGCTTCGTTGCCGTCGGTGATCAGCGCCGAAGGCTCGATGTCGAGCGCGGCCGCAAGCGGCCAGATCACCTTGACGCGCAGCGAAGACAGGCCGCGCTCGATCTGGCTCAGCGCACCGATGGAGACGCCGGCTTTTGCTGCCAGCTCGGCCAGCGACAAATTGCGCTCCAGCCGCAGCGCCCGCACGCGCCGGCCGACGCGAATGTCGGCGTCGGCCTTTGGTTTCTCGGTTGCGTCGTCAAGCATGTCCATGCGTGGGTCCTTGTAACTGTCCTATTGGCGCGGCGCAGCGCCGAAGAGCTCCCCCTTCTCCCCTTGTGGGAGAAGGTGTCGCCGAAGGCGACGGATGAGGGGTGTTCCAGCGGAGTGAGACGTTGGCGTTCCCTGGACCACCCCTCATCCGTCTCGGCGCTGCGCGCCGATCCACCTTCTCCCACAAGGGGAGAAGGTGAGGTCTGCGCTGCTCACCCCCCGGCCTTCACCTTCTCGAACATCTTCGCCACATCGTCGTTCTGCTTCATCGGGCCGGTGAAGATGGTGGTCTTCAGCATCACCTCCGGGTCCGCCGGCAATTGCAGCTTGTCCAGTTCGTCCTTCGCCACGCCGGCGAAGGCGGTGCTGAGCGAGCTGCCATAGCCGTAGGCCTGGATCAGGTACTTACCCGAGTCGGCGTCGAGCCGGCTGTTGATGAAGTCATAGGCGAGGTCGACGTTTTTGGCGTCCTTGAGCATGACGAAGCCGCAGGCCCAGGTCAGCATGCCCTCCTTCGGCTTCATGAACTCGACCGGCACGCCCTGCTTCTTCAGCGAGGTTGCCGACGCGTTCCAGGTCATGGCGGCGACCAGCTGGCCGCTGGCCAGCGCCTGTTCGACCGAGGTCATGTCGGTGGTGTAGTTGGAGAGCAGGGGACGCTGCTCGCGCAACTTTTCCGCCACCTTGTCCATCTGCTCGGGCGTCATGTCGAAGGGGTTTACGCCGGCCAGAAGTGCGGCAACGATCGGGGTGTCATGCACGGCATCGATGGTCGCCATGCGGCCGGCATATTGCTTGTCCCACAGAAGGTTCCAGCTCGCTTCCGGGTTCTTCACCAGATCGGTGCGGTAGAGGATCGAGGTGTTGCCCCAATCCCACGGCACCATCCAGACCTTGCCGTCGCCGGCCTGGATGTCGGGCAGGTTCTTGAACACCGGGAAGATCGAATCCCAGTTCTTGATGCGCTTGGTATCGATCGGCTGCAGCAGGCCTTCCTTGTTCCAGCGCGCCACCTTGTCGTAGCAGGGATGGGCGATATCGGGGCGGAAGCCGGCCTTGACCTTGGTGAAGGCATCGTCGTCGTCGCCGAAGATCGAGGCCTCGACGCCATCGGGATGGGCCGTCAGGAAGCTCTTGTTGAAGTCTGGCAGTTCATAGCCGGACCAGGTGAAATATTGCAGCTTGTCGGCGGCGAAGGCGACAGTCGACGACAGGACGATTGCAAGCGCGGCAAGCCCGGTGCGGGCTGTCTTTGCAGTGATCGATTTCGGGCCAGTGATCGATTTCAGCCCAGTAATTGATTTCGGGTCGAATGCCATTTCGGTTCTCCTCTTTTGTTATGGTTCAGGCTGGACTGGTGGGCGCCGTCCGACGGGCTGTGCTCAGCCCGCGATGGCGCAGGATTTCGGCGATGCCGGCGATGATGACGGACACAGCAAGGATAGCTGTCCCCAGCGCCATCACGGTCGGCAGCGAGCGAGGAAAACGCAGTTGGCTCCAGATGTAGAGCGGCAGCGTCGGCTCGGTGCCGGCGAGGAAGAAGACGACGATGAACTCGTCGAAGGAAATCAGAAAGGCCAGCATGAAGGCCGAGACGATGGCCGGCAGCGAGAGCGGCAACATCACCCGCCGGAAGGTCGTCCAGTCGGAAGCGCCGAGATCGAGTGCGGCCTCGCGAATGGTTTTCGGAATTGCGGCAAACCGGCTGCGCATGATCACCACGGTGGTCGGCAGCGCCACCAGTATGTGGCCGAGAACGATGGCGATGCGCGACGGGCCGAGGCCGATGAGATTGACGAGGATCAGCAACGATATGCCGACGATGACGCCGGGGATCAGGATCGGCAGCCTGGAGATGGCGCTGATGGTGGCGGCGAGCGGCGAACGACCATAGAGGTCCATATAGGAGACGGTGATGCCGCAGAGCGTGGCGCCGGCGGCGGCCACGACGCCAATGACGAGACTGTTCAAAAGCGCGCCGGACAGCGCCGGATTGCCATAGAGCGTGGCATACCATTCGAGCGTGAAGCCCTGCAGCGGAAACGCGGCCTGGATGGAGTTGTTGAAGGAAAACAGCGGGATCAACAGCACCGGCAGATAGAGGAAGACGAGATAGGCAAGCACATAGACGCCGAGCCAGCCGCGGCCATCATCTCTCCGCGCCGCGCTCATGTGCGGCTGCCGAATTTGCGGTCGGCGCCGCATGCGACCAGCACCACGCAGAGGATGACCAGCATCACGCAGACTGAAAGTGCCGCCCCGAACGGCCAGTCATTGGCCTTGCCGAACTGCGACTGGATCAATGTGCCGATCATGGTGCTGGCGGGACCGCCGACCATGGCCGGGGTGACATAGTCGCCGACCGTCGGCACAAAGACGACGAGGGCGGCCGCCAGAACGCCCGGCATCGAATTGGGCAAGACGACGCGGCGAAACGCCGTGAACGGTCTGGCGCCGAGATCGGAGGCGGCTTCGAGCAGTGATTTCGGGATGGTGTCCAGCGCCACATAGATCGGCAGGATGGCGAAGGGCGCATAGGCATGCGCCAGCGTGATGACCACCGCCGCCGGCGTGTTGAGGAAGGCCAGCGTCGGTTCCGACCAGATGCCGCTTTCGATCAGCGCCGAGTTCAGCACGCCATTGTAGGCGAGCACGATCTTCCAGGCGAAGACGCGCAGGAGATAGCTGGTCCAGAACGGCAGGGTCACCAGAAACAAAAGCAGGCTGCGGCGGCGGCCGGCATGGAAGGCGAGATAGTAAGCGACGGGATAGGCGGTGACGACGGTCGCCAGCGTCACCAGGCCGGCGATCACCAGCGAGCGCAGCGTCACTGTCCAGTAGAGCGGATCGGAGACCACGGTGATGAAGTTGCCTGCCGTAAAGCCGGCGCCGAGCAGCGAACCGTCATTGCCGCGAAGTGAGAGGAACAGCACGAGGCCGAGGGCGAACAGGATCAGGAGGACGGTGACCAGCCCGCCCGGCAGCAACATGGCGAAGCGGAAGCCCCGGGCGGAGCCTGCTGGCGCTTCAGACGCAACGACGGTCGACATCGGGCTACTCGACAGAAATATGAAATCGACTTAACTTTTTTCATATTTGTGAAACTGTCAAGTTGAATCAACGCTCGAACGCGTCCAGCATCCGGTACCAGGCAATGGTCGCGGCAACGCCGACCTGGCGGAAGGCGTGGAACGGGATCGGCCGGACCGGCGACAGCGGGAACGGCAATTGATTGACATCGCCGCCCGCGAGGTAGCCCGCCATGCGTTTTCCCAGCGCGGTCATCAGGCCGACGCCCCTGCCCTGGCAACCAACTACGGCGAGCAGGCCCTTTTCCGGCTCATGGATGTGCGGCAGGTGATCCGGCGTCATCGCCACACGACCGAACCAGCGTTTCTCGATCGAGATATGGGCCAAGGCCGGATAGAGCCGCACCAGCGCGCGCTGCAGATGCGCCCAGTCGGCCTCGCTCCTCGGCCGCGCCATGCGGCCGCGGCCGCCAAGCACCAGATGGCCGTCGGTTGTTTTGCGGTAGTAGACGAGAATGCGCCTGGAGTCGGACACCGCCTGCCCTTCCGGCAGGATCGTCGCCGCAAGGTTGGATGACAGCGGCGCGGTGGCGACCTGGAAGGAATGCAGCGGCACGATCGTTTCGGCGAGGCCCGGAAGCAGTCCATCGGTATAGGCGTTCGTCGCCAGGACAACCGCTTTCGCCCGCACCTCGGCGCCGTTTTCGGTTGAAACACGCCAAAGGCCGGCCTCCTTGCGGAGTTTCACCACCTTCTGCCGCTCGGCAATGCTGGCGCCGGCGGCGGCAGCGATGCGCGCCAGTTCCACTGTATAGGCGAGCGGATCGATGATGCCGGCGCGGCGGTCGAGCCAGCCGCCGAGATAGCCTTGCGCGCCGGTCATATCGGCGATCTCGCTTTCATTCAGAAGCCGGACATGGGCGCCACGCGCCCGCCATTGACGATCCCTGTTCGCCGCCGCTTTCAATGCGGTTTCGGTATGCGCGGCCTGGATCCAGCCATTGCGCGTGAACGGCACCGCCAGCTTTTCGTCTTGGATGAGATCGAACACCGTATCCGCCGTCGAGGCGGCGAAATCGACCAGCGCTTGGCCACGCTCGAGGCCGAAATGCTCGAGCAGCCATTCGGGATCATATTTCAGGCCGGGAATGACCTGGCCGCCATTGAGGCCCGAGGCGCCCTGGCCGATCTCGCCAGCCTCCAGCACCTGTACACCGAGACCGAGCCGGGCTGCGTGCAAGGCGGTCGACAGGCCCATGAAGCCGCCGCCGACGATGGCAACGTCGACCGGCGCAGTGACGAGCAACTGGAAGGCGGATGCGGTCTGCGGCTTCTGCCAGATCGGAACGGAAAACGGTGCGGGCAAGGCTTCACCTGGAGTATGCGGAAAATGAAAATTCTAGTGCCAGTTTCATTTTTTTGAAAGAGCGGGCCTCATGTCAGAACCGACAATTGCCTGCGCCACGGGATAGACCTTTGGCGTGAATCCGGTGAAAGTGCAGCGGCCCAGCTGCCATCTCGATCATCAAAGGACCGTAAGCCATGACGAACCCAACGCAGCTTCCCGCCGACGGGCTCTTCATCGGCCGAGCCAGGGCAAGCGATGCCTCGCATCCGCTGGTGGTCACCGTGCGCGACGGCATCGTTTTCGACGTCACCTCGACCACCGCACCCACAGTGCGCGACATCTGCGAGATGGCCGATCCGGCCGGACACGTGCGCTCTGCCAAGGGCGAACCGATCGGCTCGCTCGACGCGATCGCCGCCAACAGTTTTCAGGCCACCCGCGATCCGGCAAAACCCTATCTGCTCTCGCCTGTCGACCTGCAGGCGGTGAAGGCGTCGGGCGTGACCTTCGTGGTCAGCCTGCTCGAACGCGTCATCGAGGAGCAGGCGCGCGGCTCGGCGGAAAAGGCCGACGCCATCCGCGCCGACATTGCCGGGCTGATCGGCCACGATCTGTCGAAGCTGAAGCCCGGCTCGCCTGAGGCGATGGAGATCAAGGCCAAGCTCATCCAGCGCGGCGCCTGGTCGCAATATCTGGAAGTCGGCATCGGCCCCGACGCCGAGATCTTCACCAAATGCCAGCCGATGGCGTCCGTCGGCTTCGGCGCCGATGTCGGGCTGCATCCTGTCTCCACCTGGAACAACCCCGAGCCGGAGATCGCCATGATCGCCGCCAGCACCGGCAAGATCGTCGGCGCGACCATCGGCAACGACGTCAATCTGCGCGACGTCGAGGGACGCTCGGCGCTGCTGCTCGGCAAGGCCAAGGACAACAATGCCTCGGCCTCGCTTGGGCCCTTCATCCGGTTGTTCGACGCAAGCTTTTCCATCGACGATGTCAAGCGCGCCACTGTGCGGCTGAAGGTCGAGGGCGAGGACGGGTTTTCGCTGGAGGGCGCGAGCTCGATGGCCGAGATCAGCCGTTCGCCCGAAGAACTGGTCGCGGCCGCCATGGGGCCGCACCACCAGTATCCCGACGGCTTGGCGCTTTATCTCGGCACCATGTTCGTGCCGTCGAAGGATCGCGGCGAGAAGGGCAAGGGATTCACCCACAAGATCGGCGACATCGTCACCATCTCGTCGGAGAAATTCGGCGCGCTGGTGAACCGCGTGCTTCTGTCGCCCGATTGCCCGCACTGGACCTACGGCGCCAGCCATCTCATGCGGGACCTCGCCAAGGCCGACCTGATCTGATTTCGGAGCAGCGGGACGAACGGATAGCCGATAAACGTTCGCATCCGGTCCCTGTAAGCCGTTTGTTAGCGGAATCCGGGTGACTGTATCGGAAATTCGCTCCAGGATCGGGGCGCGGTCTGTGGGGGCCGAATCGCATGCTCGGTTTGCCGATGATATCGGTGCGCAATCTCGCCATGCGTTATGGCGGCGTTGTCGCGCTCAGGGATATGAACCTGTCTGTCGGACAGGGGACCATCCATGCTGTCGTCGGTGAAAGCGGCGCCGGAAAGTCGACGCTGGTGAAGCTGCTTGCCGGCGTGCTCCGGCCCAACAGCGGCACCATCCGCGTCGGCGACCAGATCGTCACCGTCGACAGCCCGATCGCTGCACGCAAGCACAGCTTCGGCGTCGTCCACCAGGGGCTCGGCCTGTTTGCCGACCGCTCGGTGCTGGCCAATCTGTTCGTCAATCGCGAGCCGTTGCGCAATGGCTTCGTCTCCAGGCGCGAGATGGAGGCACGCAGCCGCACCTTGCTTCGGCAACTCAAGCTCGACGTCGATGTCCACGCTCCTGTGGGACAACTCGGCATGGGCGAACGGCAATATGTCGAACTCGGCCGCGCAATTCTGGAAGGCCCGAGGCTGCTGATCCTCGATGAACCGAATTCTGCGCTCGACCGGCGCCAGACCGAGCACCTGTTCACCGTACTAAGTGACCTCAAGGCCAAGGGCACGAGCGTGCTCTATGTCTCGCACCGGCTGGAGGACGTGTTTGCGATCGCAGACCAGGTCACCGTGATGCGCAACGGCCGTGACGTGCTGACAAGTGAGCGCTCGGCGTTGAGCGAAGCCGATGTGATCGACGCCATGATCGGCCAGCAGCGCGGCAGCCTGTTCCCGCCTGCACTGCCGGCCAATGCCAGCACGATAAGGCCGCGGATCACGGTGGAGGGTCTGAGCGGCGGCCGGATTTCCGGCGTCAGCTTCACCGCCCGCTCCGGCGAGATCCTCGGCTTGGCCGGGCTTGAGGGGTCGGGCGTTGAAGACCTGTTCGAGATGCTGTTTGGCCTGCGCCAGGCGCAAAGCGGCAGGGTGCGGCTCCCCGACGGCTACGGCTTGCCTGGAAATCCGACCGAAGCGGCGCGGCGCGGCATCGGCCTGGTGCCGGCCAACCGCCTGTGCAACGGCCTGATGCCCGACCGGTCGCTGGCCTTCAACATAGGCAACATCGCTACCGGCGCCCGCAACTGGGGGTCTCGCCGCTACTCGCCCAAGGCCGCGATCGCCGCCGCCGCAAGGCAGATCGATGCGCTGCGCATCAAGGGCCTGCCGGACGCGCCGGTGAATTCGCTGCTGGCCGGCGATCAGCAGAAGATCGTAATCGCCAAATGGCTGGAGACGGCGCCGCAAGTGCTGCTCCTAGACAATCCGGCTGGCGGTATCGAGGCGGCTGCCAAGCGCAAGATCTATGCGCTGATCCGGCAGATGGCGGCCAATGGCTGTATCGTTTTGCTGCGTTCGGTCGAGCCGTCCGAACTGACCAACCTCAGCAACCGCGTCCTTGTCTTCCACCGCGGCCGGGTCGCCGGCGAGCTGTCCGGCGCCGAGATGAAGCGAAGGACAGTGCTGCAACTGACCACCACCGGCGAGATGCCGGAGGCGGAGCGGCCGAAAAAGAAACTCGTGGGAGCCATGGCATGACACGATTGGATCCCATGCTACAGCTTGCCGGTTCGGCTGCCCACCCGAAGCGCAGCCTTCGCCTGCCCGTCGAACTCAGGCCGCTCATCGGGCTCGTTGTCCTTGTGGCGATTACAGGCTTTGCCCGGCCGGATTTCCTCGACGAGGCCAATGTGCTGTCGTTGCTGGAAACCGCTGCGTATCCCGGCATGCTGGCGATCGGCATGGTGTTCGTGCTCGCACTCCGCGAGATCGACCTTTCCGTCGGCTGGATATTCCATCTCGCGGCCCTTCTCACCGCATTCCTTCTGGCCGCCGGCATCGACCCGTGGCTTGCCGCCCTTGCCGGCGTGCTGCTCGGCGCCGGGCTCGGCCTCGTCAACGGCCTGCTGGTGGTGGCGCTGCGACTGCCGGCCATCGTCGTTACGCTGGGCACCTTTGCAATGTTCCGGGGCCTGGCGGCGGTGGCCGTCAAGATGCAAGCGACAGCTCCGGCCAGCCCAGGCGGCGACTTCTTTGAGATCGTTCACGGCAAGCTGTTCGGCCTAGTGCCGACGGCTGTCTTTGTCTTCGTCACAATGGCGGTGGTGATGCACCTCGTGCTTCACCGCAGCCGCTTCGGCTACCGGATCCAGGCCGTCGGCAGCAATCCGCAGGCGGCGCTCTATGCCGGCATCCCGACAGGTGCTGTGCGGCTGCAGACGCTGGTGCTGATGGGCATCGTCTCGGGGCTGGCGGGCGCGCTGTGGCTTGGCTCTCCCGTTACCGACGTCGACCAAGGCGGCGGTTTCGTGCTGATGGCGATTGCCGCGGCGATCATCGGCGGCACCTCGCTTTCCGGCGGGCGCGGCACCGTCTTCGGTGCGGTGATCGGCATGCTGATCGTCCAGGTCATCTTGAGCGGCGTGACCCTGTTCGGCATCGACGCCGCATGGAGCCCCTTCGTGATCGGCGCGGTGATGGTGCTGGCGCTCGCGCTCGACCGGCTGGACAAGGTGCTGCGCATCCGCCAGGCCGAGCGCTTCCAGGAAAATCCGCGCGCCTGAGTTTAAGCCCCGCCTGCTTGCCGGGAAATATCTCTATCTCTTGGTTGACGCAATTCCGGACGGAAAACCGTTTCACACTTTTCCTGGAATTGCCCTCTAACTGATGCGATCTGATGGGATCGATGATGGCGCGTTGCATCGCGCCACCATCCATTGGGCGGATGGAGGCTTGCCATCGGCCGCAAAAGAAGATGCTCTGCGCATCCGGGTCGGCGCTGGCAGGAGGAGAGGAACAAGGGCATGGCCCGGATCATCGCCGGACGTGGAGGTCGTTTTTCAACATGGGAGGAAAGCAAATGCTGACGAGGCTACGATTACTCGTGCTTGGCTTGATTGTGGCGCTGGCCGTTCCGGCGGCGGCACAGGCCAAGACGTTCTACTGGATTTCGCATGGCGGCCCGGCCGACCCGGTCTGGACCTACTTCCTGGCCGGCGCCAAGCAATGGGCGAAGGACACCGGCAACACCGTCAACACCTCGTTCCACAATGGCGACGTTGCCTCGCAGCAGGAGGCCGTGCGCGCCGCGATCTCGGCAAAGGCCGACGGCATCGTTACCACCAGCCCCGATCCGGGCAGCCTGATCGAAATCGCCAAGGAAGCCAACACCGCCAAGATCCCGATCATCAACTTCAACACGCCCGATCCCAAGGCAAGCTTCGACGCCTATGTCGGCGGCGACAACGTCACCTTCGGCAAGCACTGGGCGCAATATCTGGTCGACAAGGGCCTGGTGAAGAAGGGCGACTTCGTCTGGATGCCGGTCGAAATCCCCGGCGCCACCTACGGCGTCCAGGAAGAGGAAGGCATCAAGAGCGTCTTCGAACCGCTGGGGATCACCTATGAGATCACCGAAGCGACCCTCGACCAGGCCGAGGCCATCAACCGCATGGTCGACTATCTCACCGCCAACAAGGCCAAGGTCAAGGCAATCATCGGCCTCGGCGATCTGGTCACCGGCTCGATCAAGCGGGTGTTCGACCAGGCCGGCATCAAGCCGGGCGAAATCCCGGTCGTCGGCTGGGGCAACTCGCTCGACACCACCCAGGAAGTGCTGACCGGCTACGTCAATGCCGGCCAGTGGCAGGACCCGCAGGCGACCAGCTATGTCGCTCTGTCGCTGGCCAACATGGCGGCGTCAGGCATTCCCCCGGGCTTCAACGTCATCACCGGCGCGCTCTATGAAAAGGACACCGCGCAGGTCTACGACGACATCCTGTCCGGTAAATAACCCAGACCTTCAACAGTCGCGGCCGCAGCCGCGGTCGCGACTGTCTTTTTCCTTTTTCGCCGAACCCTTCGCACGACGTGCGAGGTTTCAGCCTTTCCCTTCCTGTCGCGGGTTATCAGTGGAAAACCGTTCGCTCATCCAACGCCTGATCGCGAGGCCGGAATTCGGGCCCTTCGTTCTGCTTATCGTCGAAATCGCGGTGTTCTGGAGCATCAACCACGATTTCCTGTCGCCGCAGAACATCTCCAACACGCTGGCCTTCACCGTCGAGCTCGGGCTGATCGCGCTGGCGATGACGCTGTTGATGACGTCGGGTGAATTCGACCTGTCGGTCGGCTCGCTGTTCGGCTTTTCGCCGGTGCTGATGTGGACGCTGTTCAACAGCGGTCTGACCTCGCTGGAGGTCGGCTTCCTCGCCGCGCTGCTGATCGCCGCCTTCATCGGCCTGGTCAATGGCTGGTTCGTCACGCAGTTGAAAATCCCATCCTTCCTGGTGACGCTCGGCATGCTGCTGGTGGTGCGCGGCACCGCGCTGTTCGTCACCGACGGCTTTCCGCAGCGGACGTGGAGCGCCGAGGGCAGCTGGCTGGCCGAAGCGCTGGTCGGTGATTTCTTCATCGGCCCGTTCCGCATCTACATGTCGCTCTTCTGGTTCATCGCGGCGGCCATCGCACTGGGCTACGTGCTGACGCAAAGCCGGACCGGCAACTGGATCCAGGCAGCCGGCGGCAATCCAGGCGCCGCAAGGGCGCGCGGCGTCAACGTCAGCGGCGTCAAGATTGGCCTGTTCGTGCTGTCGTCGGTGATGGCTTCGCTTGCCGGCGTCATCTCGTCGCTGCGCACGTCGGCCGCCAACCCCAACAGCGGCACCGGCTACGAGCTCGAAGTCATCGCCATGGTGGTGATCGGCGGCACGGCGCTGACCGGTGGGCGCGGCACTATCATCGGCACCGTGCTCGGCATCCTCATCCTGCGCGTCATGCGCAACGGCATCGTGCTGATCGGCGTGCCCGGGCTGGCCTACAACATCTTCATCGGCGCCATCATCCTCGGCATGATGGCGCTGCACTCATGGCTGGAACGCCGGCATCAGGCAGGGACCTAGAACCATGGCTGAACCGCTCATCCGCATGTCCAACATCAAAAAGTCCTACGGGCGCGTGCAGGCGCTCGAAGACGCCAATTTTCATGTCAACGAAAGGGAGATCGTCGGCCTGCTCGGCGACAATGGCGCCGGCAAATCGACGCTGATCAAGGTGTTGTCGGGGGCGGTGCCGCTGACCAGCGGCGACATTTTCATCCGCGGCAAGAAGGTCAATCTGCGCAGCACCAGCGACGCCATCGCGCACGGCATCGAGACGATCTACCAGGATTCGGCACTGGTGACGCAGCTGTCGATCGCGCGCAACCTGTTCCTCGGCCGCGAGCCGATCAAACCGCCGCGCTTTTTGAACCGCATGGACCAGGAGGCGATGAACAATGTCGCCCGCGACCTGTTGAAACAGGTCGGCATCTCCAAGAACATCCCGCCGACGACGCCGATCGGCTCCCTGTCCGGCGGCGAGCGGCAGGCCGTCGCCATCGCGCGCGCCATGCACTTCGACAGCGACCTGATCATCCTCGACGAGCCGACCAACAATCTCGGCGTCGCCGAGACGCAAGGCGTGCTGAGCTTCGTGCGCAACGCGCGCGATTCCGGGCATTCCTGCATCTTCATCGCCCACAACATCCACCATGTCTTCCAGGTGGTTGACCGCATCGTCGTCATGCGCCGGGGCAAGGTGGTGGCCGACGACATCGACCCGAAGAAGACCAGCGTGGCCGAGGTCGAACGCATCATCACCGGGATGTCGGACAAGGAGATCCGCGACGCCATCATCGAAGGCGGGCCATCGCACGGCTGAACCGTCTTCGCGCCGTCCTGGCACGGAAACGCATCCGCTCTAACTCGTTGTAGAGCATGACCTTTTAACAAAACGGTTCCCGTTTGTCCGAGAAAACCGGTTCCCACTTTTCGGGATCATGCTCTATGACTGCAGCCATGAAAGCCACCGTTGCCGACATTGCCAGGAGCTGCGGCCTGTCGACCGCGACCGTCGACCGGGTTCTGAACAACCGGGCCGGCGCGAGCGCCGCCAACCGCCAACGGGTGATGGAGGCGGCCAAGCAGCTCGGCTATTTGCCGGTGGTCGATCAGGTGACGCTGCCGTCGCGGCCGGCGCATCTTGAATTCTTCCTGCCGATCGGCGCCAACGGTTTCATGATCGACCTCGCCGGGCACATCGAGGACTATGCGGGACGCCTGCCGCTGGTCGCCTCGTGCCGGATCCACAATCTCGGCGGCATCTCGCCGGCAGCGCTGCAGGCGGCGGTTGAAAATCTGTCGCTGAAGGCCAATGGCGTCGGCGTCATTGCCGTCGATCATCCGCGAACGCGCAACATATTGCGCGATGTGGTCGAGGCAGGCATCCGCCTTGTCACGCTGGTCTCCGACGTTCCAGCCGCCCCGCGTTCGGCCTATGTCGGCATCGACAACCGGGTTGCCGGACGCACGGCGGCGCTGTTGATGGGGCGCTTCCTCAATGGCCGCCAGGGTCATCTGGCGATGGTCGTCGGCTCGCGTTCCTATCGCGGGCACGAGGAGCGCGAAATGGGTTTTCGGTCGGTACTGACAGAGGAATTCCCCAATCTCACCGTCTCGAGTGCGGTCGAGATCAATGACGAACCCGAAGGCAGCTACACAGCAACGATGCAGGCGCTGCACAACGAGCCGGAACTGCTCGGCATCTATTGCGTCGGGGCCGGGCGCTCAGGTGTGGCGAGAGCGCTGCTCGAGGCCAAGCCAAAGAAGAAGCCGGTCTTCATCTGCCACGACCTGACCAAGGAAACGCGCGGCTATCTCGTCGACGACCTCGCCGATGTCGTCATCGACCAGAATGCGCGGCTGATCGCGGAGCAATCTGTGATCCGCCTGCTCGGCTCGATCGCGTCCGCCGCGCCCTACCTGACGAAGAAGTTCATCGAGCCACGGCTGATCTTCAAGGAAAACGTGCCGGTGCAGTGAAGTCGCGCCGTGGCGGTTTCTCCGATTTGTACGACAAGTCGGGGTAGATGCCGCAAATCTGCACAGCAGCCATGCAACTTTCATTGTTGCCGAATCATTGGGCAACCCGTACTCATCTGGGTGTCGGCCATCTACTCCTCCCAGATGCGATGCCGACGCTGAGCGCGGTGCACCTCCTCCCGCATCTCGTTCGAAATCGAGCCCGCTGCCACCTCCTCCCGGCAGCGGGCTTTTTTCATTCTCAAATGAATCTAAATTAAAGTTGACGGGCAAGTTCGGAGAATAGCCAAAAGCCCCGCCGGATGATGGGGACTCCTCAACTCCGAAAGCTGGAATTCAGCGCGCCCTGAAAGAGCTGATCAGGCCTTCAGCCATGCGCACGAACTGCGTGCTGGGGCCCTGGCAGCCCATGGTCTGCACGCTGACGCGCGCCCCTTCGAACAGCAGCGACAGCGTATCGGCCAGAAGCTCGGCCTGACCGATGCCCGCATCCCGGCACAGCGCAACGAGGCGATCGCGCTGAGCGCTCTTGAGCTCCTTGATCACGCTCCTGGCGGGATGGTCCGGCTCGGTCAATTCGGCGGCGGCATTGGCCATGTCGCAGCCGCGACCGTCAGCCGCCAGGCAAGCAGCGGCCATGCGAATCCAGGCATGCAACTGGGCGAGCTTGTCGCCGGGATGCTCCGCCTCGAATTGGTCCCACATCGCGGCCCCTTTAGCCGCCGACGCGCGCAGGCACTGGACGATCAGTTCGTCCTTGGACTCAAAATGACGGTAGAGCGTCATCTTGTTGGTGCCGGCGGCTTCCGTGATGGCGTCGACACCGACGCCCTTGATGCCATGCTTGTGAAACATGTCCTGCGCCGTCTCCAGGATTCGATCCCGGGGGCGCACACGATCGGTAATGCCGTCTGCCATCGCAGTCTCCTTGTCTCCCTAAAAATTCGGTTCACCTCTTGACTAGGGTGTTACCGGTCTGTAACTATCCGAATGTTACTTACTGGTAACACCTATGTGGCCTTCCGTCAATAACAAGGCCGTGAACTGGTCCTGCCAGATCACACGGGGTGAAAATTGCAGGTCATGCGGCTCCGGCCGGTGAAGAGATGAAAACCGGTTCGCGATCGTCCGATGCGAATCGCTGGAATGGAGACGCTCCAATGTCGCAGCGCAAGGATTTGACCATCGATGAAGCCATCCGGGATCCGATGATCCGGCTGGTGATGAAAGCGGACCGCGTCAACCCGCGCGCCTTCGAAGCGATGCTGAGGACCGTTGCCGATGAGCAGGGCCTCAGCGGCGCGGCGCCGTCTTCGTATTTTTTGCAGGACCCGGGTTCGGTGCGCAGCAGGCGGCTGTCCCGGTCTGCCCATTCTTTTAAAGAGGCCGGTTCTTCTAAAGAGGTTTGCGTGTCGTGGTAAACTTTTTCATCCATCGTCCGATCTTCGCCTCGGCCATCGCCATCATCATGGTGCTCGCCGGGACGATTTGTTATTTCCTTTTGCCGGTTTCGCAGTTTCCCGACATCACGCCGCCGCAGGTCGTGGTCAGCGCCCATTATCCGGGCGCCAGCGCGCAAGTGGTCGCCGATACGGTGACGACGCCGCTGGAGCAGCAGATCAACGGCGTCGAAGGCATGACCTACATGTCGTCGTCGAGCTCCAATGACGGCTCCTCGACCATCACCATCACCTTCGATGTCGGCTATTCCTTGAGTACCGCGGCCGTCGACGTCCAGAACCGCGTCTCGCAAGCGGCCTCCTCGCTGCCGGCGATCGTCAACCAGGGCGGCGTGACGATCAAGAAGCAGAACCCAAATTTCGTCCTCATCGTCAACCTGACCTCGCCCGACAGTTCGGTCGATCCGGTGGCGCTGAGTAACCTCGCCTATCTGCAGGTCGTCGATCCGCTGAAGCGGCTGCCTGGCGTCGGCGACGTCCAGATATTCGGCGAACGCCGCTATTCGATGCGCGTCTGGCTCGATCCGGACAAGCTCGCCAATCTCGGCATCACCGCTGTCGACGTCCAGAACGCCATCTCGGAACAGAACGTCCAGGTGGCGGCCGGCAAGATCGGCCAGTCGCCGGCGCCCGCCGGCACCGCCTTCGAGATGCAGGTCAACGCCGTCGGCCGCCTGAGCGACCCCAAGGAGTTCGGCGACATCGTCGTGCGCGCCAACACCGGCACCGGCTCGCTGGTGCGGCTGCGCGACGTCGCCCGCATCGAGCTCGGCGCGCTGCAATATTCGTCGTCGGCCTTCTTTGGCAAGGACCCGACGGTGGTGCTGGCCGTCTACCAGATGCCGGGTTCCAACGCCCTCGATCTGCAGCAGCACGTCAAGGACAAGATGCAGGAACTGTCGGCACGGTTCCCCAAGGGCGTCTCCTACGCCATGCACTACGACACCACGCGCTTCGTGTCGGCATCGATGCATGACGTGCTGATCACGCTCGGCGAAGCGCTGGTGCTGGTCGTGGCCGTGGTGTTCATCTTCCTGCAGAGTTGGCGCACGACGATCATCCCGACCATCGCCATTCCGGTGTCGCTGGTGGCGACGATGGTCGTCATGGAAATGATGGGCTTCTCGCTCAACATGCTCTCCCTGCTCGGCATGGTGCTGGCCATCGGCCTCGTCGTCGACGACGCCATCGTGGTGGTCGAAAATGTCGAGCGACAATTGGAGGCGGGCCTCAAACCGCTGGCGGCGACCAAGGCCGCGATGGCCGAGGTCACCGGACCGATCATCGCCACCACCGCAGTGCTGATGGCCGTCTTCGTGCCCGTTGCCTTCATTCCCGGCGTCTCCGGCAAGCTCTACAATCAGTTCGCGCTGACGGTGGCGATTTCGGTCGGCATATCCGCCTTCAACTCGCTGACGCTCAGCCCGGCGCTGAGCGCCGCCTTCCTGCTCCATCGCGGCGAGACGCAGTTCGCCCCGTTCCGCTGGTTCAACACGGGCTTCGACAGACTGTCGCATGCCTATGCGCACGGCGTGCGTATCCTAATCCGGCTGCGCTGGATCATGCTCGGCTTGTTCGCGGCCGGCCTGGTGGCCACCTACTTCGTCTGGCAGAAGTTGCCCTCGACCTTCCTTCCGGTCGAGGACCAGGGTTACTTCTTCGTCGTCATCCAGCTGCCTGACGGCGCCTCGCTGGAACGCACCGATGCGGTGGCGCAGAAAGCGCGCGACATATTGCAGGCAACACCCGGCGTCGAGATTGTCGGCTCGATCAGCGGCCTGAACTTCCTGACCAGTGCGGCGCAGTCGAACTCGGCTGTCGAGTTCGCCATCCTGAAGCCGTGGGAAGAGCGCGGCCCCGACCAGAGCGCGTCCAAGCTCGTCTCCGATGTGCGCGGCAAGCTGATGCAGATTCCGGAAGCCTTCGCGCTGTCCTTCGATCCGCCTTCGATCCCGGGTATCGGCACCACGGGCGGCTTCGAATTCGTCGTCGAGGACCTCACCGGGCGAGGCAGTTCAGCCCTCAACGACGCGACGCAAGCCGTGATCGCCGAGGCGCGCAAGCAGCCGGAAATCAACCCGCAGCAGCTGTTCTCGCCGTTCTCGACCTCGACGCCGCAGTTCAACTACGACCTCGACCGCAGCAAGGCCAAACTGCTCGGCCTCAACCTGCCCGACGTCTTCAACACGCTGCAGATCTATCTCGGCTCGCTCTACGTCAACGACTTCAACCTGTTCGGCCGCACCTTCCGGGTGACCATCCAGGCCGACAAGGATGCACGTGCCGACGCAGGCGACCTTTCGCGGCTCTATGTGCGCAACGCCTCCGGCGGCATGGTGCCGCTGAGCACACTGGGCAAACTGGTGCCGTTCGTCGGCCCGGAAACCGTGCCGCACTACAACAACAACGCCTCGGCCACGATCAATGGCGGCGCAGCCCCCGGCTTCTCGTCGGGCCAGGCGGTTGCCGCGATGGAACGGGCCGCCGCCACCGCTTTGCCCAGGGATTTCGGTTTCGAATGGACCGGCATCACCTTCCAGGAGCTCAAGGCAGGATCGATCGCGTCGGTCGTCTTCGGCCTCGCCATCGTCTTCGTCTTCCTGATCCTGGCGATGCAGTATGAGAGCTGGGCGATGCCGTTCATGGTGCTGCTGGCGGTGCCACTGGCCCTGTTCGGCGCCTTCGCAGCCCTGTTCCTGCGCGGCATGCAGATCGACGTCTACTCGCAGATCGGCTTCGTCATGCTGATCGGCCTCGCCGCCAAGAACGCGATCCTGATCGTCGAGTTTGCAAGGCGGCGGCGCGAGGAAGGCTTGAGCATTGTCGACGCGGCGATGGAAGCCGCGCGGCTGAGGCTGCGGCCGATCCTGATGACGGCCTTCGCCTTCATCCTCGGCGTGCTGCCGCTGATGTTTGCGACGGGTGCGGGTGCGGCAAGCCGGCAGTCGATCGGCACCACCGTGTTTGGCGGCATGGTCGCGGCGACCATCCTGTCGCTGGTGTTCGTGCCGGTCTTCTACGCGGTCATCGAGCAGCTGCGCGAAGGCCGCGTGCGCAGCGAACAGAACGCCGCTCATGACCAGGACAATAATGAACCGACAGCCGAACCAGCGCGGATGCGCCTGGCCGAAGCAGCCGAATAGAATTGGAGACCAAAATGCGTAAATGGAAAATAGCTTTGGGAACGGCCGTCGCCCTGGGAGCGATCTCGGTGGCAAGCGTCCACTTCCTCGACATGGGCAATCTCAGCCTCAATGCCGGCACGGCGGCAGCGACGGCAGCACCTGCGGCATTCGTCATGCCGGTGCCGGTGACGAGCGTGGTCAAGAAGACGATCCCGATCTACCTCGACTACGCCGCCCGCATCGAGGCGATCCGCAGCGTCACCTTGCAGGCCCGCGTGCCCGGCTATCTGCAGGAGCAGACGGCTAAGGACGGCGCGGATGTGCGCCAGGGTGATCTGCTCTACAAGATCTCGCCCGACGACTTCAAGGCGGCTCTCGACCAGGCCAAGGCCGAAGTGCAGCGCGACCAGGCGAGCCTCGACTATGCGCGCTCCAATCTCGGCCGCGGCTCCGAACTCGCCAAGAGCGGTTATCTGGCCAAGGATGGGTTCGACCAGCGCACGAGCACCTTGCGTCAGGCCGAAGCGTCGCTTGCCGTCAACCAGGCGGCGGTGCGGACGGCCGAGCTCAATTTGAGCTACGCCGAAATCCACGCTCCGTTTGCCGGCCGCGTCGGCCGCAACCAGGCTTCGGTCGGCACGCTGGTCAGCGTCGCCGGCACGGTGCTGAACACGTTGGTGCAGCTCGACCCGATCTACGTCACCTTCAATCCGAGCGAGACGGACCTGGCAGAAATCGAACGGGCCCGCGCCGCCGGCCCGATCGAGGTCGAGGTGCTGCTGCCCGGCGAGACCGAAGCCAGCCAGAAGGGCGAACTCACCTTCATCGACAACACGGTCGACCACTCGACTGGCACGATTACGGCGCGCGCCACCATCGGCAATGCGAAGTTCTCGCTGCTGCCGGGCCAGTATGTCCGCGTGCGGCTGCACATCAAGCAGCTGCCCGACGCGCTGATGGTGCCGCAGGTGGCGCTGGGTTCGAGCCAGCTCGGCAAATATGTCTATATCGTCGGCAAGGGCAACACGGTCGACCAGCGCATCGTCTCGCTTGGCGCGACCAGCGGCGACCTTGTGGCGGTCCTCAGCGGCGTTGCCGAAGGCGACCAGGTGATAACGGGCAATCTGCAGAAGATCGGCCCAGGAATGCCGATCTCGCCGTTGCCCCAGGAGAAACCGGCCAGCTGATAACCCCCATCAGCCCCGGTCCTGCGGCGCCTTCGGCTTCCACGCCGAGGGCGCCGTTTTTTTATGGAGCGCCGCACGCCGTTTTTGGAGTAACCGCAAGGCACAAGAATCCGGAACAAACATATTGTAGGATTGTCGACAATCTGCTTGTCTGTTTCCGGCTCTCACTGGAGTGACGGAATGGCCAAGCTGGACTTCAATCCGATCGCGGATACGACACGCCGAGCCGAGATCGTTGCGCTGTTGCGGCGGGCGATCCTGACCGGCCAGCTGGAACCCGGCCAAAAGCTCAACGAGCTGAGGATCGCCGAGCAGATGCGGGTCAGCCGTGCGCCGTTGCGCGAGGCGATGCGCGAGCTGGTGCAGGAAGGCATCCTGACCAGCATTCCCTATGCCGGCACCTTCGTCATCGATGTCACCGCCAAAGATATCGACGACGCCTATTCGCTGAACAAGGTGCTCGATGAATTCGCCATCGAGCGGACATGGAAGCTGCGCGACCAGCGCTTCTTCGGCGAACTCGACCGCCGGCACGAGGCAGTGAAGCAGGCGACGCGCGCGCGAGACACCACCCGCCAGATCGAAGCCGCGCTGCAATTGCACGGGCTGATCTATGAATGGGCCGACAACTCGGTGCTGCTGGAAACCTGGCAGCGGCTGACCAGCCGGCTGCAGATGTATTTTGCCCTGCACCAGCGGGCCCGCAACGAGCCGGTGCCGGCCGAAGATCTCCACGAGACCTATGTGCGGCTCTTGAAGGGCGCCGACATGCGCGCCGCCCAGCGCCATGCGCGTGAACATATCGACCTCGATTTCGAAGAGCTGCTTGCCTATGCGCGTGGCCTCGACCAGCGGAACATCGAAGGGCTGACCCTCCTCAACGCCTAGAGACAACGGACAGACAAGTGCAGATCAAAACCATCAAGGCCTATCGCGTCGTGCAGCCCTTCGTGGACGGGCCCTACCGCATGTCCAAGGGGCGGGTTGCAGACTGCTTCGATGCGGTGATCGTCGCAATCACCTCCGACAGCGGCGTAACCGGCTGGGGCGAGATGGCGCCGCTCGGCAATTTCTATTCGGCCGCCTTTCCGGCGGGAACGCGCGCGGGCGTGGTCGAGATCGCGCCGCACCTGATCGGCCAGGACCCGCGTGGCCTCGCCGGCATCGGCCGATTGATGGATACGGTGTTCAAGGGCCATCGCTACATCAAGTCGGCGCTCGACATGGCCTGCTGGGATCTGGCGGCCCGGGCCGCCGACGTGCCGCTGGTGACCATGCTTGGCGGCCGCGAGAGCGACATGGCGGAGACCTACCGCGTCGTCACCCACGGCACGCTCGACCAGATGGCGGCACTGGCCAAAAGGATCATCGCCCAGGGCTGCCGCCGGCTGCAGGTCAAGGTCGGCGGCAATGTGCATGAAGACATCGAGCGGGTGAGCGCAGTCGCTTCGGCCGTGCCGAAAGGCACGGTGATTTTCTGCGACGCCAATGCCGGCTGGACACCCTACCAGGCGCGGCAGTTCGCCGATGCAACGCGCGGCATCGACTACACGTTCGAGCAGCCCTGCACGACGATCGAGGAGAACATGTCGGTGCGCCGCATGCTCGACAAGCCGATGGTGCTGGACGAGAGCGTCATCTCGCTCGAGGCGATGCTGGAAATCCATCGCCTGGGCGCCGCCGACGGGCTGACGCTGAAGATCTCGCGGCTTGGCGGCGTAACCAGGACAAGGCAAATCCGCGACGTCGCCGTCGATCTCGGTTTCATGATCACCGTCGAGGATACGGGCGGCGCCGAGATCGACACGGCGGCGATGGCGCATCTGTCGCTGTCGACGCCGGAAGAACGCCGGCTGCACGCCATCGCCTTCCATGAGTGGGTGACGGTGCGCACGGCCTCCAACGCCCCACCGGTCACCGGCAGCCACATGGGCATTCCCGACGGGCCCGGCCTCGGCATCGATGTCGTGCCCGACCTGCTCGGCAAGCCTTTCCTAGAGATCGGCTGAGATCAAGCGCAGCATGAAGCTGTCACCCCACGAATCCTCCGTGGGAGATTTGGTCCTGCAGCCATTCTCCGATTTGCGGGTTGAAATATTTTTCAAATGTAAATAGGAATGTTCAAAATGATGATTTGACGCTGCGGCGCGTCATGACTGGAGGAAGCGATATGGCCCATCCGCAATTTGCAGCGGAACTTCTGCAGCGCGCTGAAGCCCAAGGGCCCATCACCATCGGACTCGCCGGCGCCGGGCAGATGGGCACCGACATCGTCGTCCAGGTGGCGCTGATGCCGGGCATGCGGATCGGTGCCATTTCCGAGGTGCGGCCGCAAGCGGCGATCGATGCCGCACTGCTCGCCGGCCATGACCGCTCCGACATCGTCCAGGCTGCGAACGCCTCTGCCATCGACCGCGCCATCGAGGCCGGCAAGATCGCTGTCACCGAAGATCTGCATGCGCTGGCCGCGGCCGGCCGCATTGATGTCATCATCGACGCGACAGGCAATCCCAACATCGGAACGCTGTTTGCGCTCGAAGTGATGAAGAACGGCAAGCACATCGTCATGCTCAATGTCGAGGCGGACATTACGATCGGCCGCTTCCTCAAGGAGGAAGCGCGCAAGGCCGGCGTGGTCTACACCGGTGCGGCCGGCGACGAACCCGCCTGCACGCTGGAGATCATCGGCTTCGCCAAGAGCCTCGGCTTCAACATCATCGCCGCCGGCAAGGGCAAAAACAACCCGCTCAAGATCGACGCCATGCCCGCCGACTACGAGAAGGAGGCGGCCGAGCGGAACATGAATGCGCGCATGCTGGTCGAGTTCGTCGACGGTTCCAAGACGGCGATCGAGATGGTGGCGATTGCCAACGCCACCGGGCTGGTGCCCGACGTGCCGGGCATGCACGGCCCGACGGCGACGCTGGAGGAACTGGCCAGCGTGCTTTGCCCGCGCGAGGATGGCGGCGTGCTGCACCGCAAGGGCGTGGTCGACTATTCCATCGGCAAGGGCGTGGCGCCCGGCGTGTTCTGCATCATCGAAACGAGGCATCCGCGCGTGCTGGAGCGCATGGTCGACCTCAAGGTCGGCAAGGGCCCCTATTTCACGATCTACCGTCCCTATCACCTGACAAGCCTTGAAGTGCCACTGTCGGCGGCGCGCGCCGTTGTCTACAAACGCGCCGACATGGAGCCCCTCGACCATCCGGTCGCCGAAGCGGTGGCGGTGGCCAAGAGCGATCTCGGCGCGGGCCTATCGCTCGGCATGATCGGCGAGAACGACTATCGCGGCTTCGCCATGACCTGGGAGGACGCCCGCGCCAAGGGCGCGCTGCCGCTCGGGATTGCCGAACGCGCCAAGGTGGTCAAGCCGGTCAAGACCGGCGACTTCCTTACCTATGAAAATTGTGTACCCGACGATTCGATGGTGATAACGCAGATCCGCCGCCGTCTAGACCAGTCGGATGGACAGTTTGTGACCAACGCCGCCTGAACCTTCGGGATCTCCCTGTGATGGACGATGTCGTTATCGGGATCGATGCCTCGACGACGGCGGTGAAGGCGATCGCCTTCACCGGCGACGGCGCGGAGCTGTTCCAGGCGCGCGAGGCCTATCCGCTGGCCAATCCGAAGCCCGGCCATTTCGAGCAGGATGCCGAACATTGGTGGGCAGCCCTCATCAGTGCGCTGAAGCAGGTTGCCGACAAGGTCGGCGCCGCGCGCGTGGCGGCAATTGCCATAGCCCATCAGCGCGAGACCTTCACCCTGATCGATCAGGCCGGCACGCCGCTCATCCCGGCGATCCTGTGGCTTGACGAGCGCGCCCGGCCTCAAGTCGCCAGGCTGTCGGCCGAGCTTGGCCGCGAGACGATCCGCGACTGGAGCGGCAAGCCGCCGGATCCGACGCCGGCGCTCTATGCCATCGCCTGGCTGGCCGAACACCAGCCGCAGGTGCTGGCCAACGCCGCCGCCCTGGTCGATGTTCATGGCTTCTTCGTTCACCGGCTGACCGCACGGCTGGTTACCAGCACGGCAAGTGCCGACCCGCTCGGCTTGCTCGATGTCGCGACAGGCGAATGGCACCCTGAGCTTGTCGCGGCTGCAGGGCTGCAGCCACGGCAGTTGCCGGCGCTGATCGGCCCAGGCGAAATCTGCGGCGGCCTTGCCGAAAGCATTGCCCAGCTGACTGGCCTCAAAGCGGGCACGCCAATTGTCGCCGGCGCCGGCGATGGCCAGGCCATGGGTCTCGGCATGGGCGTCTATGGTGCCGGCAGGAGCTATCTCTCGCTCGGCTCCGGCGTCGTCAGCGGCTGCTATTCCGGCACGGTCACCACATCGGACGCGTTTCGCACGCTGGTCTCGCCGACCGGCTCCGGCTTCATGCTGGAAACCGTGCTGCGCTCGGGCATGCAACTGGTCGACTGGATCGTGCGCACCACCGGCGCGTCTTCCGCGGCAGAACTGGAGAAGGGTGCGGTCGATGTTGCGGCCGGCGGCGACGGTCTTTTGGTCATGCCCTATTGGGCCGGCGTCATGAGCCCCTATTGGGATGGCGCGGCGCGCGGCGCCGTTGTTGGCCTGTCGCTCGACCATGAGCCCAGGCATCTCTTCCGCGCCACGCTGGAAGGCATCGCTTTGGAGCAGGCCATCGCCAGCGAGGCGATGGAGGCCGAAAGCGGCGGCAAGCCGGGAGAGATGATTGCCGCCGGCGGCGGCACCAATTCGGCGCTGCTGATGAAGATCATGGCCAGCGTGCTGGAGCGGCCGCTGTTCGTGTCGCCGGTCAACGAGGCGGCGGCCCTTGGCGCGGCCATGCTGGCGGCTTCGGCGATCGGCTGGTTCGCCTCGACGGAAGACGCCGCCAAGGCAATGGCGGCGGCGCCGGCCAGGCGTGTCGATCCGGATATGACGCTGGTGCCGGCTTACCGGGCGCGCAAGGCGATCTACCGCGACCTCTATCACGCGACACGCGACATCCACGCGCGGCTCGGTGCGATCTGAGTTCAAGCGCAGCTTGCCTGCGTGAGGCTCCCATGCCCAACCTGCCCAGCTTGCCGATTTTGCGTCCTGCCCGGCCAATGCTAGACTCATCGGGCTCATGAAAGCAGTATTTCATCTTGCCGCCCTGCCCTGGATTGTCGCGCTTGCGGCAGCTCCAATGACGGCGCGTGCGCAGGACGAGCCGCCCTTCGAGGTCACGCTCGACATGGACAATGACGGCAGGATGGATCGGGCCGTGATCGCGGCGGATTCCGACAGCGGGCTGGCGGATCTCTCGATCTATCTGGCTGCCGGTGAAGGAAAGCTCGATCCTTCGCGCAAGCCTGACTTCGTCAAGAAGGCGCTACGCAGGACCGTATTCTCGGGCTCGAAAGCAAGGGCAAGGGATCGCTTGTCGTCACCTCGTGCTTCGGCTGCGGCGCCAACAAATCATGGGATACAACGTTGACCATCGTCTGGCGCGGCGGTAAATTCCTTGTCGCCGGCTACAGTCGCGACTGGGACTGGAATGTGCAGAAAGCCGACGGCTCGGTCGAGACGACGCTGGGCGGCTGCGACATCAATTTTCTCACCGGCAAAGGCACCGCTTCAAAGGACCTGGACGACGGCAAACCGGTCGCGGGAAAATTCGTGCCGATCGCACTGGCCGACTGGTCGGACGACAGTCGTCCGGAGCCCTGCGAATTCTGACCCAGGCCGACAGCGCTCAACGGTTGAGTAGGCCCTTGGCCGCATCCTCATCGGTGATCAGCACCGAAATCCTGGTGTTGGCCAGCGCCGCGCGCATCACAGCGACCTTCTCCTGACCACCTGAAACCAGTATGATGCTCGGAATATCGGACAAATCCTGCAGCGGATAGGCGCAGACGCGGCGGTTGACCTCATGGTCGACCGGGTGGCCCTCGGCGTCGATGAAATGGCACAAGAGGTCTCCGACCGCGCCGGCGGCCTGCAGTTCCTCAAGTTCGCTCGGCTTGATGAAGCCGTAATTGGCGATCGGGCTGTCCTTGGAAAACGAGCCGACGCTGAGCACGGCGATGTTGGCGCGGCGCGCGCGGAAGACGACATCCTGGACGCTGCGCTGGCTCATGAAGGCATCGCGCTGTTCCGGCTTGTCGGCATAGACCGGCACCGGCAGCAGGAAACATTCAGCGCCGATCTTTTCGGCGAACTCCCAGGCGCTTTCGGTCGGGTTGAGCGGCTGCGCGTGGGTGAGGCCGCCGAGCATCGAGACGACCGTCGTCCTGGCGATCGGCCGCCTCGGCAATTCGTTGATGGCGAATTTCAGCGTGCGGCCCCAGCCCAGCGCAATGACGTCGCCGGCATTCACATTGTCGGCGAGATAGGCGGCAGCCGCGTGGCCGATCATCAGCGGCGCGTTGCTGCGGTCGGCGGCCGACGGCACCACGACCGCCTGGCTTAGCCCAAAGCGCTGCTTCAGGCTCTCCTCGAGCTGCACGCATTCGACGACACTGTCGCGAATTCGGAACTGCACGATGCCCTCCTCGCGGGCAGCGGAGAGAATGCGGTGCACCTTGATGCGGCCGACGCCGAGGATCTCGGAGATGCGCTCCTGCGTCAGACCCTCGACATAGTAGTGCCAGGCGGCGCGGGCCTTGAGCTCGGCATCGGGGAAGCGCGAAGCCTTCTCGTTTTCGACGGTCGCCATCTTTTGCCCTCCCGCGGCAGATTTCGGAAATCTTTTCCGCAAAGCGCCGCCCCCTGGCCTTCCCTAGGACAAACCGCCCGGTGGCGCAAACCACCGCCGAATGGCGCAACGGCTCTTGACAATTTTCTAATGAACAGTTTAGCTGAACAAAATTGCATATCAAAGATAAATTGTTCACAGGGAGGTGCCTGGTGAACAAGAGCGGACGGCAGGCCATCGCCGTTTCGCTGACGGAGGAGACGAAGTGGCCGTGAGTAATGATGCAAGCGAGTCGAAGGCTGGCGAGTTGAAAGCCGCGCCCGGCACTCAAGGTGCGACGGCCGCGAAGCTTTCGGCACTGTTTGCCGGAACCATGGGACCGCTGATCGGACTGCTGCTGCTCTGCCTGGCGCTGACACTGACCACCGACACGTTCCTCACCGTGCGCAACATCCTCAACGTGCTCGACCAGATCACCGTGCTCGGCATCATGTCAATCGGCATGACGCTGGTGATCCTGATCGGCGGCATCGATCTCTCGGTCGGCTCGGTGCTGGCGCTGGCCGCCATGGTGATGGGCTTTGTCTCCCACCCCGACTATCTCAATCTCGGCCTTGCGGCCGGCGTCGTTGCAGCACTGGTCGTCGCCGGCCTTTGCGGACTGGTGTCCGGCCTGCTGGTGACCGTCACCCGGCTGCCGCCGTTCATCGCGACGCTGGCGATGATGTCGGTGGCGCGCGGTCTTGCCAATATGATCACCGACGGTTCGCAGATCGTCGGCTTTCCCGACTGGTTCACCAGCCTGTCGATCATCCGCCATTTCGGCTTCCTGTCGGTCACAGTCGGGGTGATGATGGTGCTGGCGATCGTCTTCGCCATCTTCCTCAACTACCGCGCCACCGGCCGCAGCCTTTACGCCATCGGCGGCAGCGCCGAGGTGGCGCGGCTCTCCGGCATTCCGGTGAAGTCACTGACCAACTGGGTCTACGCCATCTGCGGCGTACTTGCGGGTCTTGCCGGCATCGTGCTCGCCGCGCGGCTGGATTCGGTGCAGCCGAGTTCCGGCCTCGGCTATGAGCTCGACACCATCGCGGCGGTGGTGATCGGCGGCGCCAGCCTGTCGGGCGGCATCGGCTCGATCGGCGGCACCGCGGTCGGCGTACTCATCATCGGCGTGCTGCGCAACGGGCTCAATCTGCTCGGCGTCTCGCCCTTCATCCAGCAGGTGGTGATCGGCGTGGTGATCGCGCTGGCGGTCGCCAGCGATACCTGGCGGCGCAGGGCGCGATAGAGAACGGGCACAATTGAGAATTCGCCCGGAACGTCCGGGCGATAGACGGATCGGTCGATCCGAAACTGGGATGTTCCAAGGGGCGCGATGCGCTGGCGGGACAGTTTGACTATCAACGGAGGAAACACATGCTCACCAAACGTTCACTGCTGCTCGCCGCTGCCGCAATCATTCCTATGCTCGGGCTGACCGACATGGCCTCGGCCAAGGAGGCCAAGAAACTCGGCCTCGCCGTGGCCAATTTGCAGGCCGACTTCTTCAACCAGATCAAGCAGTCGGTCGAAGCCTACGGCAAGGAGAAGGGCATCGAGATCGTCACCGTCGACGCCAAGGGCGATTCGGCAACGCAGGTCAGCCAGGTACAGGATTTGATCACGCAGAACATCGACGCGCTGATCTACATTCCGGCCGGCGCCACAGCCGCCACCGTGCCGACCAAGACCGCCAAGGCCGCCGGCATTCCGGTGGTCAATGTCGACCGCAATGCAGACGGCGCGCCCGGCGACACCTTCATCGCCACCAACAGCGTCGCCTCGGCGCAGGCGGTGTGCGACTACATCGCCAAGCAGGCCGGCGGCAAAGGCGAACTGATCATCATCCACGGCCAGAAGGGCACCACGCCGGAAGTCGATCGCTCGAAGGGCTGCGGCGAAGCGCTCAAGGCCTATCCCGATATCAAGGTGGTCGGCGAATTGTGGAGCGAAGGCTGGCACCAGGACGAAGGCTTCAAGCTGACGCAGGACCTGCTGCAGTCGCATCCCGATGTCTCCATCGTCATCGGCCAGGCCGATGCGCTGGCGCTGGGTGCGGCACAGGCGGTCAAGGTCGCCAATCCCGGCCACAAGGTCTGGGTTGCCGGCTTCGATGGCGACGTGGCCGCACTCAAGGCGCTGAAGGACGGCGTGTTCGACGTCACCGCGACGCAGCAGACGCAAGGCATGGGCCGGCTCGCCGTCGATGCGGCGATCAAGCTGGTGGCCGGCGAAAGCGTTCCGGCCGAGCAGCTGCAGGATGCGACGCTGACCACCAAGGACAATGTAGAGCAGTTCATCGCCAAGCACCCGTAACCTGCGGCACCGCTTATAGAGAGCGCCACGATGTCTCCTGATCCTCGCCACAGCGAAAGCCCGCACAACGGGCTCTTCGTCAACGGCCTTTGCAAGAGCTACGGACCGGTCCAGGTCCTGGCCGATGCAAGCTTTGAGGTGCGGCCGGGCGAGGTTGTGGCGCTGCTCGGCGAAAACGGCGCCGGCAAGTCGACGGTGTCCAATATCATCGCCGGCTCGACCCGGCCCGACGCGGGCACCATCATCTGGCGGGGGAAACCTTATTCCCCCGCCTCGCCTGCCGCGGCAATCGATGCCGGTGTGGGCATGATCCATCAGGAACTGAAGCTGCTGCCGGATCTGTCGGTGGCGGAAAACGTCTATGTCGGGCGCCTGCCGATGCGCGGCGGCCGCATCGACCGCGCCGAGATGAACGCCAAGGCCTCGGCGCAGTTGAAGCGGCTTGGCCTCGACGTCTCGCCCGAGCGCAAGGTGGGCACGCTGCGCATCGCCGCCCAGCAACAGGTCGAGATCGCCAAGGCGTTGACGCTCAATGCCGAATTGCTGATCTTCGACGAACCCACCGCAGCGCTCGGCGGCGAGGAAACGGAGCTTTTGTTCCAGCAGATCCGCAAGCTCAAGGCGGAGGGCATGTCCTTCATCTACATCAGCCATCGTCTCGACGAGATCGCGCAGATTGCCGACCGCGTGGTTGTGATGCGCGACGGACGCATCGTCGCCCGCCACGAGCGCGCCGATATTCCCGTGCGCACAGTGGTGGAGCAGATGGTCGGCCGCTCGGTCGAACGGATGTTCCCGCATCTGTCGCCGCCGCGCGAGGAGACGCTGCTCGAGGTCGACAACCTGTCCTCGCCGGAGAAGAGCTTCAACAACGTTTCCTTCTCGGTCCAAGCAGGCGAGATCCTCGGCATTGCCGGGTTGATCGGCGCCGGCCGCACCGAACTGGTACGGGCGATCGCCGGAGCCGATCCGATCTCGTCGGGCTCGGTGCGCGTTGCCGGCAAATCGGTGCATCTCAGCGGGCCGGCGGCAGCGATCAAGGCCGGCGTCGTGCTGGTGCCGGAAGACCGTAAGGCGCAAGGCGTGGTGCTCGACCAGACCATCGGCGAGAATCTGGCGTTCGGCAATTTCGACCATGTCGCGCCGAAGGGCTGGGTGTTTCCGAAAGCGGTGCAGAAATTCGCCGAAGCCGGCATCGCAAGGCTCGGGGTCAAGGGCAAACCTGGCCAGGCGGTCAGCAAGCTTTCCGGCGGCAACCAGCAGAAGGTGATCATTGCCAAATGGGTGTCGCGACCGCCAAAAGTGTTCATCCTCGATGAACCGACGCGCGGCATCGATGTCGGCGCGCGTGCGGCTATCTACGACGTGATCGCCGACCTCGCCCGCTCCGGCATGGCGGTGGTGGTGGTCAGCTCCGACCTCGAGGAGGTGCTGGGGCTGTCGCACCGGGTGCTGGTGCTGAGCCGCGGCCGCCAGCGCGGCATTCTCGACCGCAGCGAGGCGAGCAATGTCGCGGTGATGGAACTCGCCACGAGCTGAGGACAGGAGTCGGAACAAAGCGCAGCAGGTGGTATCCTCCCAAGGACCGGACCGCGCGGGGCGCCAGCAAAGACTGGCGCCCCCTCATTTTAGGAGGGGGAACAACATGAAACTATTCGATCTCAGCGGCGACGTAGCGCTGGTAACAGGCGCCGGCAGCGGCATTGGCCAGGCCATTGCCATCGGGCTCGCCGAAGCCGGCGCCGACATAGCCTGTTTCGGCCACACCTCCAAGGGCGGGCTGGACGAGACGGCGCACAAGATTTCGGCACTTGGCCGCAAGGCGCTGGTGCTGACCGGAACGGTGACGTCGGAGGCTGACCTTGCAGCGGCGATCGAGCGCACCGAAAAGGAACTCGGCGCACTGACCATCGCCGTCAACAATGCCGGCATTGCAGGAGCCGAGGCCGCCGAGACGCTGTCGCTGGAGAAGTGGCAGAAAATCTACGACGTGAATGTCAGCGGCGTGTTCCTGTCCTGCCAGGCCGAAGCGCGCGCCATGCTGACGCGGCGCAAGGGCTCGATCATCAACATCGCCTCCATGTCGGGTTCGATCGTCAATCGCGGCCTGACCCAGGCGCATTACAATTCGTCGAAGGCGGCGGTCATCCACATGTCGAAAAGCCTCGCCATGGAATGGGCCGATCGCGGCCTGCGCGTCAATGTGGTGAGCCCAGGCTACACGCTGACGCCGATGAACAAGCGGCCGGAGGTCGCCGAACAGATCAAGATCTTCGAACGCGACACGCCCATGGGGCGCATGGCGACGCCGGAAGAGATGGTCGGCCCGACCGTGTTTCTGGCCAGCCGCGCCGCGAGTTACGTCACCGGCATCGACCTGATCGTCGATGGCGGCTTTGTCTGCTGGTAGGAGAAGAAAAGTGCAGAAGCGTTTTGAAGGCAAGACTGCTGTGATCACCGGAGCCAGCGGCGGCATCGGCGCGGCGATGGCGAAGCGCTTCGCCGAGGAAGGTGCCGCGGTGGTGGTCAGCGCCATCGATACCCGCGTCGAGGACGTCGCCGCCGGCCTGAAAGCGGCAGGCGCCAAGGTCGCGTCGATGCGCATGGACGTTACCAGGAAGGATGAGGTCACCGCGCTTTACGACCTCGCCGAGAAGGAATTCGGCCGTGTCGACATTTCGGTGCAGAATGCCGGCGTCATCACCATCGCCCGGATCGAGGCGATGACCGAGGCCGAGTGGGACAAGGTGTTGGCGGTCAACACCAAGGGCGTGTTCCTGTGCTGCCAGGAAGCGATCGCCCGCATCCGCAAGCATGGCGATGGCGGCCGGCTGATCAACACGGCATCGGGCCAGGCGCGGCAGGGTTTCATCTACACGCCGCATTATGCGGCGTCGAAGTTCGGCGTCGTCGGCATTACCCAGAGCCTGGCCAAGGAAGTGGCCAAGGAAAAGATCACCGTCAACGCCATCTGCCCCGGCATCATTGACACGGACATGTGGGCCTATAATGACGCAGCGTGGGGCAAGCTGATGGGTGACTACAAGCCCGGCGAGCTGATGGCCGAATGGGTGAAGAACATCCCGATGGGGCGCGCCGGCAGCGGCGAGGACGTGTCCGGCCTGGTCAGCTTTCTCGCCAGCGACGACGCCACCTACATCACCGGCCAAACCATCAATGTCGATGGCGGCCTGATCATGTCGTGAACGTCAGCTCTGGCGGTTGGCAATCGACCAGTCTGAAATTCCGCAGTGCACAGGGCATCAGCCGTTGCGCCGCTTGAACGTTGGTATATATAATTTCATCCCATGAAACGGCCTTGGCGAGGACGGGGCTCGCCGGCCGAGATCATGGGACCTTGATGGCTCGCACGTCTGAGAGCGCCGCTGGAGCGGCGATCGATCTGTTGACGATTGCTCACGCAGCAATCCATCCGATGCCATGACGCGGGCCCGCCCGGCATCACATAAACACCAAGTCGAGCAACCATTTCGCCTGCGCAAGTTGCGGCCGCGGCACTGGCTTGGTGCGAACGAGCTTGCGTAACGACCCGCCTTTCCAACACAATCAAGAAAAGACGCAAGAAGGGAACGATCAAGAAATTTCCACATGGTTTGACAGGAGAACAAGCATGTCATTTCGCAGTGTGATTTCGAACCTATCAATGGGAGCCCTGGCGCTTGCCACCGCAAGTGCGCTTACATCACCGGTCCACGCAGCAGCACCTGAATCCAACGACCCGATCAAGATCGCGCTGTTCGACTGGACCAGCGTCAACCTCAACGCCAAGATCCTTGGCGGTATCCTCGAAAAGCTCGGCTATACCGTCGAATATCCGACCGCCGACTACCTCTCCAGCCTGACCACCGGTCTCACCAATGGCGACCTCGATGTCGGCCTGGAGTTCTGGGACACGACGGCCGGCGAGGCGATGAAGGCTTCAGACGCCACCGGCCAGACCGAGCGGCTGGGCAAGCTCGGGCCGAAGGCCAAGGAGGAATGGTGGTTTCCCGAATATATGAAGGAGAAATGCCCCGGCCTGCCCAATTGGGAAGCGCTAAAGGACCCGAAATGCGCCGAGGCGTTCTCGACAGCGGAGACGGCGCCGAAGGGCCGCTATCTCGGCGGCCCGGTAACCTGGGAGGGTTTTGACGACGAGCGCGTCGAGGCGCTGAAGCTGCCCTTCACTGTCATCCATGCCGGCACCGACGCGGCGATGTTCGCCGAACTGGACTCGGCCTATCAGCGCAAGGCGCCGATCATGCTGTGGATCTATTCGCCGCATTGGGCGCCGGCCAAGTACAAGGGCGAGTGGGTCGAATTCCCGGAGTATACGCCCGAGTGCTACACCGACCCGAAATGGGGCACCAACCCGGATGCCAAATATGATTGCGGCAAACCGCATGGCGAAATCTGGAAATACTCCTGGTCCGGCATGAAGGACAAATGGCCGGTCGCCTACAAGGTGGCCAAGGCGTACACGATCGATACCGATGAGCTCAACAAGATGAGCGGCGAGATCGACCTCGGCGGCAAGACGCCCGAAGATGTCGCCGCCGCCTGGATCGCTGCCCACGAAGCCGACTGGAAAGCCTGGGCGCAGTGATCGCCTGACTGGAAGCCGGACCCGGCGGGTCTTATCTCCATTTTCCAGAAGGACCATTGGATGACGGAAGCGACTGAACCGCAGGCAGTTGGCACGCCAAAGGATGCGCGGCCGATAAAGCTTGCTTGCCGCAATGTCTGGAAACTGTTCGGATCGAACGCGGCCAGCTTCATCCGCGAGCGTGACGGCAAGGCCAGCATGGCCGATGTCGCTGCCGCAGGACTGGTGGGTGCGGTGCGCGCCGTCGATCTCGAAATACGCCAGGGCGAGATCTTCATCATCATGGGGCTATCCGGCTCCGGCAAGTCGACGCTGGTGCGCTGCATGTCGCGGCTGGTCGAGCCGACCCACGGCAAGGTCGAATTCGAAGGCAACGACCTGCTCAAGATTTCCGATGCGGCGCTGATCGAACTGCGGCGTCATCGCATGGGTATGGTGTTCCAGAATTTTGCGCTGCTGCCGCATCTTAACGTGCTCGACAACATTGCCTTTCCCCTGAGCATCCAGGGCCAGGACCGACCGACGCGCGAAACGAGAGCGCGGGAGGTGATCGATCTCGTGGGCTTACGCGGCCGCGAGCATTTCTATCCGCGCGAACTCTCCGGCGGCCAGCAGCAGCGCGTCGGCATTGCCCGCAGCCTCGCGACCAAGCCGGAGATCTGGTTCCTCGACGAGCCGTTCTCGGCGCTCGACCCGCTGATCCGCCGCGAGATGCAGGACGAACTGATGCGGCTGCAGACCATGCTGCACAAGACCATCGTCTTCATCACCCATGATTTCGACGAGGCGATAAGGCTTGCCGACCGCATCGCCATCATGAAGGATGGCGAGGTCATCCAGACCGGCACGCCGGAACAGCTGGTTGTCAACCCGGCGACCGACTATGTCGCCGAATTCACCCGCGATGTCGACCGCGCCAAGGTGATTTCGGCCCGCAGCCTGATGCGTGCCTGCGATGGCGCCGAGCACGGCGGTACGGTTTCGCCCGACGCCAGGATCGCCAGCTTCTCGGCCAGCATCGTCGCTTCGGGTAAGCCCTTCGCCGTGGTCAACGGCACCGGCAGGCCGATCGGCGAGGTGACGCCGCAATCGGTGATCGAGTTGCTGGCCGGTATCGAGCATACGAGAGCCGGCGCATGACGGTCACGGCAAGCGCCAGCGAAACGAGGCCGCCGGTTCAGCGCTGGCTGCTGATCTGGGCGCTGGCGCTGGCCGCCGTGCTGGTGGTATTCCTGCTGCAGGAGAGGCTGCCATGGGCGGTCGACTATCCGGCCGATGCGGTCGTTCCCGTCGCCGACTGGGTCAGTGCGCTGATGCGCTGGATCAAGTCGAACTTGTCCTGGCTGACCCGCTCGATCACCGCGGTGCTCGGCGTTCCCCTCGATTTCGCGCTCGACCTGCTGGCCAAGAATTTCAAGATTGGTCACGGTGCCGATGCCTATGTCCTGCCGCGCCTGTCCTGGATCGGCGTCTGCGTAGCCGCCTTCATCGCCGGGCACGCCGTGGGCGGTAGAAAACTCGGCATGCTGGTCGGCGGCTGCTTCCTCTACACCGCGCTGTTCGGCCAATGGACCAGCGCCATGCTGACACTGGCACTGATTTCCATCGCGGTGCCGTTCTGCATCGTCACCGGCCTGTTCGCCGGCATCTGGGCGTGGCGCAAGCCATGGGCCGAGCGGCTGATCATCTCCCCTGCCCTCGATTTGATGCAGACCATCCCGACCTTCGCCTATCTCATCCCGATGCTGCTCCTGTTCGGCAACAGCCCGGTCTCGGCGATGATCGCCACCGCCATCTTCGCCACGCCGCCCATGGTGCGAGCAACGATGCTGGGTCTGTCGCGGGTGCCCTCCGAGATCGACGATTTCTCAGAGATGGCCGGCTGCACGGCGCGGCAGAAATTGTGGCGCGTGCTGCTGCCGTCGGCGCGGCCGACACTGATGATCGGCGTCAACCAGGTGATCATGCTGGCGCTGAACATGGTGATCATCGCCTCGATGATCGGCGCCGGCGGCCTCGGCTATGATGTGCTGCTGGCGCTGCGTGCGCTGAAGGTCGGCGAAGCGATGGAAGCCGGGCTCGCCATTGTGGCGCTCGCAATCGCGCTCGACCGGCTGAGCCAGGCGATCGCGCATAAGCAGGCAAAAGGCCACGTTCAACGGCAGGCGAACCAGAGCGTTTGGCGGCGCTATCCCAATCTGTCGCTGGCCATCGCCATCCTGGTCGTGACGACGCTGCTCGGCCTGTTCGTACCGGCCTTCGCGGCGGTGCCGAAGGCGATCACCTTCACCACTGCGCCACTGTGGAAGGCGGCGGTGAGCTGGGTGACGATCAACTTCTTCGACGTGATCGAAGCGTTTCGCGTGGCGCTCATCCTCAATGTACTGAACCCGCTGCGCGCCTTCTGCGAAGGCTTTCCGTGGCTCGGCGCGGTGGCCCTGCTCGGCCTCGCCGGCTACCAGTTCGGTGGCCTGCGTCTCGCCGCCCTCGTCGCCGCGCTGACCGCCTTCTGCGCCGTCACCGGCCTGTGGGAAAAGACCATGGCGACGGTTTATCTCTGTGGCATCTCGGCCTTCATCGCTTGCCTGATTGGCATCCCGATTGGCCTGATGGCCGCGCGCAGCGACCGCTTCGAAAAGATCGTCACGCCCATCATCGACACGCTGCAGGTGCTGCCGTCCTTCTGCTTCATCATTCCGGTGGTGATGCTGTTCCGGGTTGGCGACGTCACGGCCATGATCGCCACGATCGCCTTCGCCGTGGTGCCGGCGATCCGCTACACCAATCACGGCATTCGCCAGGTGCAGCCGGCATTGATCGAGGCTGCCAAGGTTTCCGGCTGCACGCCGCGCCAGACGTTCTTTCGCGTGCAATTGCCGCTGGCGCTCCCCGAGATCATGCTCGGCGTCAACCAGACCATCCTGATGGCATTGGCGATGATCATCATCTGCGCCATGGTCGGCACGCGCGATCTCGGCCAGGAAGTGTTCATCGCGCTGTCGAAAGCCGCTTCCGGCCGCGGCATTGTCGCCGGGCTGGCAATAGCCTTTATCGGCATCGTCGCCGACCGGCTGTTCAATGCCTGGACGGCGAAGGCGCGGGCAAGACTAGGATAATTGTTGAAATGTCCAATCCCGGCGAACCGCCTTTTACCGTTGTCGTTTTCGACATGGCCAAGACCGGCGAGCCGGATGGCGAGCATCTGATTTCCGGCTTCGAGAAGCTGGGGGCGGCGACGGCCTATGCGATTGCGCGGGTTCGCGCCTCGGTGGAGGAATTGCGCAAGCCTGGCCTCACACCCACCGAATTACGCCAGCTTTGGCACCTCTATGGCGAAGACTGTTCGGTGCTGAACGCCGGAGTGCGCGGCAGCGATCTACTCCACGATTTCATTGCGACGCCGTCGATGCCGGCCGAATGCAACTGGCAAGTTCTCGCGCCCAGGCTGCGCCGCTTCCGCGCCTCGCTGCTGATCTCCAACGGCAACAACGAATCCGTCTGGGCCGGCGGCTTCTTTCGCTCGACCTTCAGGCTGTCGCGAGACGGTCTGCTCGAGCGCTTTGGCGACGACGCCATTGCCGCCTTCAAGGCCAAGGGGATCGAGCCGGCGGAGCCGACGAAGCTCATGGTCGCCAATTACTTCGAGCTTCCCGACCCGCCCTACCCGCCGCCAGGCGTGACGCTGCGATCCTGGAAGGTCGAGGTCGGTTTCGTCTGCCATGACGTGAAGTTCGGCGGCGACGCCGCCGGAATCTTCGCCTGGCCGCAAGAGCCCACCAACTGGGCGCTCAGAACCATGCAGTTCCTGCTGATGGCCGACATGATGGCCATGCGCGGCGATGGCCCCGACTGGGCCAACGACTGCGAGATACTAACCGCCAAGGTGACCGAGACGGAGGCGCCTCCCGACTATCCGCTGGATTGAAGTGATGATCATCACCTGCCCCGTGGCCGGCACACGCGATCTGGCCAGGAAGTGTTCATCGCACGGTCCAGGGTCGCGGCATTGTCGCGGGCTGGCAACAACCTGCCATCGACATCATCGCGGTCGGTCTCCGACCCCTGAGCCGCGAAAGCTCAAGCACGGCTCGGATAGACGGTTTCGCCTCTTCTGGAGTTCGCCTCTTCTGGAAATGGCAGGCCGCGCTCCAGCTCTTGACTTTGACGCATTTTCGCGCGGAAAGCTGCTTCATCCTCGACCAGCCTGAGCTTGCTGCCGAATGCCCGATCAGCGCGAACCGCCTTTTACTGTCGTCGTCTTCGACATGGCCAAGACCGGCGAGCATGTGGTTTCGGGGTTTGAGACGTTGGATGCGGCTACGTCCTACGCGATTGCTCGGGTTCGCGCCTCGGTGGAAGAGCTGCGCAAGCCTGGCATCGCAGCAGCCGAGCTCCGGCGGCACTGGCATATCCATGGTGAGGATTGCACGGTGCTGAACGCCAATGTGCGCGGCAGCGATCTGCTTGACGATTTCATCGCGACGCCGGGGACACCGGCCGAATGCGACTGGCGGGCGCTGGCGCCACGACTGCGCCGTTTCTACGCCGCTGTGAACGTCTTCAACAACGATGGCAAATCTATCCGGGTCAGCGGCTTTTTCCGCGCGACCTACCGGTTATGGCACGCTGGCCTGCTCGCACGATTTGGCGACGACGCCATCGCCTCCTTCAAAGCCAAAGGCATCACGCCGGCAGTGCCGACGAGAGTCTCGGTCGACCATCACTTCGAGCAGCCCGATCCGCCGCGCCCGCCGCTCAGCGATATCAGGCCGTTGCTGTCGTGGAAGGTCGAGATCGATTTCGGATGCACCGATGTGAGGTTCGGCGCCAAAACCGACGGCGTCTTCGCCTGGCCCGAGGAGCCGACCGGCCGGGCACTCAACGACATGACACATCTGCTGATGGCTGACAGACTGTCCATGTACGGCACCGGCCCGGAGGGCGCCTATTATAGCGAATTGGTCTGGGTCAAGGTGACGGAGACCGATGCGGCTCCCGACTACCCTCTGAATTGAAACTGGGCCGGTGCCGGCGCATTGTTTTGCATCACGCCGACCTATTCCGCTGCCACGCCCTTCACCTGGAGATAGCTTTCCATCGAGTCGTCCAGCGCCTGCAGCCAGGGCGTATGGTGCAATGGCGCCATGGTGCCGGTCATCAGCGAGCGGTAGGCGTGGTCGCGGAAGCTCATAATGTCTTCCGCCTTGTGGTGCTCCCACTCCATGAAGGTCTGGTTGACCGCCTCGACGTCGAAGCCGGGATAGTCGGTCTGGTCCATCAATTCCTTGGTGTAGTCGCCCTGGAACCAGATCATCTGCTCGGCGTCTTCCAGCGTCTCTTCGCGTGCCCGCCACTTGGCGCCGTGCTCGGCCATCGCCTGTACCGACGGCAGCTTGATGCGGCCCATGATGACGTCACGGGCGAACCAGGCCTGGGCGTCGAACATGTTGAAAGTGTAGAACTGGTCCTGCATGCCGATATAGGACAGTTTCGGGTTCTTCTCCCACACGACGCCCTCATAGAGCCCGTCCGGCCACATGCGGTTGGCGGTCTTCAGCTTCAGCTCTTCCGTGAGGAACGGGAAGGAATGCAGATAGCCGGTGCACAGGATGATGGCGTCGACGTCCTTGGTGGTGCCATCCTTGAAGTGCGCCGTCTTGCCGACGACCTTCTGCAGCAGCGGCACTTCCTTCCAGTTCTCCGGCCATTTGAACCCCATCGGCTTGGAGCGGTAGCTGGAGGTGATAGATCTGGCGCCGTATTTGTAGCATTGCGAGCCGATGTCCTCGGCAGAATAGGAGCGGCCGATGATCAGTATGTCCTTGCCCTTGAACTCCATGGCGTCGCGAAAATCATGGCTGTGCAGGATGCGGCCGTTGAATGTCGAAAAGCCTTCGAAATAGGGAACGTTGGGAACGGAAAAATGCCCTGAGGCGACGACGACATTGTCGAACTCCTCGGAGTAGGTGACGTCGTTGGTGCGGTCATGCGCGGTGACGGTGAATTTCCTCGTCTCGTCGGAGAAAGTCACCATGCGCACCGGGCTGTTGAAGCGTACCCATTCGCGCAGGCCTGATTTCTCGACGCGACCCTTGATGTAATCCCACAGCACCGCGCGCGGCGGGTAGGATCCGATCGGGCGGCCGAAATGCTCCTCGAACGTGTAGTCGGCGAATTCCAGGCACTCCTTCGGTCCGTTCGACCAGAGGTAGCGGTACATCGAGCCGTGGACGGGATCGCCGTGCTCGTCGAGGCCGGTGCGCCAGGTGTAGTTCCACAGGCCGCCCCAGTCGGACTGCTTTTCGAAGCAGACGATTTCGGGTATCTCGGCGCCCTTGTCGGCAGCCGACTTGAAGGCCCTGAGCTGGGCCAGACCGGATGGCCCCGCTCCAATGACGGCAACGCGCGTTTTCATGGCAGGCCTCCCGGTGTCATTCGATTTTTGGAATTGCTCTTACGAAACAAATTTCACTCACAGGACAGTAATTGCCTCTTGGATGCTGTCAACAGGCCTTGTGGAGAAACCGCGTTTCGCCCCAGCGGATTTCCGGAAACGGATGACGGCGCAAATCCGGTGCGGACACCATTCGACTTAACGGGCTTGCTGCGCGGTTGCGTTTCTGTATCGGCACCGAATATGTTCACCTGGAGTGAAATAATCATGGGGATTCGGGGGCGAGATGGCGAAGACAAGTTCCGACTCCAAGACTGCTTCGACAAGGGCAAAGCCACCGGCGAAGGCATCCGTGGACGGGAAGACCATCCGCGCGCCGCTGACGCAGAACCCGCATGCCATTCGCGACACCCGCGAAAAAGTGCTGGAGGTGGCGATCGGGCGCGAGGTGCGCGCCTTCCGCAAGAAGCTCGGCATCACCGTCGCCGATCTCGCCGTCGCCACCGATATTTCGCTGGGCATGCTGTCGAAGATCGAGAACGGCATCACCTCGCCGTCGCTGACCACACTGCAGGCGCTGTCGAGGGCGCTCGGCGTTCCCGTCACCGCCTTCTTCCGCCGATTCGAGGAAGAGCGCAGCGCCGTCTTCGTCAAGGCCGGCGAAGGCCTCGATGTCGAACGCCGCGGCACCCGCGCCGGCCATCAATACAATCTGCTCGGCCATATCGGCTCCAACACCAGCGGCGTCGTCGTCGAACCCTATCTGATCACACTGACCGAGGATTCGGATGTGTTCCCGACCTTCCAGCATGAGGGCATGGAATTCCTCTATATGCTGGAGGGCGAGGTGGTGTACCGGCACGGCAGCAACCTCTATCCGATGAAGCCCGGCGACAGCCTGTTCTTCGACGCCGACGCGCCGCACGGGCCGGAGCAACTGACGAAACTTCCGATGCGGTATCTGTCAATTATTTGCTATCCGCAGAGCGCGGGGTAGTCGGACCGCCGCAGCCCCCTCACCCGGATTGCCCCGAGGGGAGAGGAGTCTGGCGTCAGCGCTGGCGATCTCTTCTCCGCTCGGGGAGAAGGATGGCCGCGCAGCGGCCGGATGAGGGGGCCTTTAGTCCGGCCCGAACCCCGGTGACGTCGCACTGCCATCATCCAGCTTCGACAGCCATTCCACCAATGTCGGCCGATACCGCGTCAGGCCCTTGTAGGTGGCCAGCTCTTCCGGCAAATCCCGGATCACCCGGTGCAGTCGTCTTGCCCATTTCGGCTGTGTCACCAGTTCGTCCATCTTGATGAGATAGCAGCGGATCGGGAAGACGATGCCGTTCGAGCGCGGCAGGCGCCAGAAGCTTTGCAGTTCGACGCGCAGATGCACCTTGTCGCCGACATTCTCCGGCGTCACCGTCGCGCGGTCCGGGCCCCATTTGTGGTAATTCTCCGGGCTGGTGTCGAGGCGCGGGTTGATGGTCATCGTCCAGTTGAGACGCCGCGCCGGCTTGCCCTGCTGGATGTTGGTGAGGAACTTCAGCGCCCTGACGAAAATCCCCTTCTCATGAGCCAGCGGCACCGGCGCGTGCCATTCGAAGAAATTCATGCCGATGTCGAAATCGAGCGACCAGTCGGCCTGAGTGGTGACCATGCCGGCGTCCATCCAAAGATTGCCGTCGCGCTGATCGAGAATGCAGAAATCACCCTGGCTCTGGCGGGTGATGTACTCCATCGGCCCGTAAGGCAGTGTCGAGGTGTCGCCGAAGGTGAAGGTGTCGTCGATGCCGAGCGGCCGGTTGATCCAGCGCCAGCGGTCGCCGTCGCGGGTCAGGGTGAAATGCTCGGGATAGCCAAGTGCCTGTTGCTCCATCAAAAGTTCGAGCAGGTCCCAGCCGGCCAGCGTCATATGCGGCAGCGACTGGCAGCGCAGCGGATCGTCGGCCAGCACCAGTGCACGGTCCTGCATCTCGGCGACATAGTGCTCGTCGACGTCGATCAGGTTTTCCAGAACGCTGCCCTTGGGGCCAACCACATGCGGCTCGATGTTGACCGCATACATGTAGGCGTCTTCGTGGAACGGGAACGGAAACCGCCTGATGTGTTCCGGGCTGTTCTTGAAGGTGAAATCGTCCCGAAACGTTTCCTTGCGAAAGGTGATGCCCAAGCTCGCCTCCTATCTTTCCAGGACCAGTGACTTGCCTTCGAAGCGCGACACGCACGGCATGATCTTGCAGCCGGAACGGTGGTCTTCCTCACTAAGCCAGTGGTCGTTGTGGATGAACTTGCCGTCATACGAGACGACGTTGGTCTCGCACTGGCCGCAGACACCGCCGCGGCAGAGATAGGGCGGATCGACGCCGGCGGCCTCGATGGCTTCGAGCAGGCTCTGCTGCTCGCCGACGCGGATGGTCTTGGCGCTGACGGCAAGTGTGACGTCGAACGGCAGGCCGGGCTGGGGTGCCGCGAAATGCTCGTAATGCACGGTCTCCGCCGGCCAGCCGAGAGCCGCGGCGCGCTCGCGCACCCAGTTGATCATGCCGGCCGGGCCGCAGACATAGAGATGGGTGCCGAGCGGCTGCGAGGACAAGAGACGGTCGAGTTCGATGCGCTCGCCGCGGTCGTCGTGATAGAGCCGGACGCGACGGCCATAGCGCTCCTGCAGCACATCGGCATAGGTGCCGAGCGAGGCGGTGCGGCAGGTGTAGTGCAGCTCGAAATTGCCGCCGGACCCGGCGAGCTGCGCGGTCTGCGCCATGAACGGCGTGATCCCGATGCCGCCGGCCAGCATCAGATGCTTCTTTGCCCTGAGGTCGAGCGAGAACAGATTGACGGGGTAGCTGACCACCATCTCCAGGCCAGGCTTGACGCTCCGGTGCATGAACAGCGAGCCGCCGCGGCCGACATCGTCGCGGCGCACCGAGATGGTGTATTCGCGGGTGTCGAGCGGCGACCCCATCAGCGAATACGGATTGAGCCTTGTGCGGTCGCCATCGCGCATCTCGACCACGACATGGGCGCCGCCGGAAAAGGTCGGCAAAAGCTCACCGCCACGGCGGCGGAAATGGAAGCGTGTCACCAGTTCGTTGACCGGGACGACGTCGCTGACGACGACATCGAGCTTGGTGGTGCCGGTGCTCATGGGAAGACCTCCTCGATGGGAGGAATCTCCGAGCGATCCTCGGCATTTATGCAGACGCCCTGGAATGCTGCCAGCCGTCGCGAATAATGATCGCGCACCAGAAGCAGCAGGCCGCAATGCGCGCAGGTGGCCGGCTGCGTCGTCACATTTTCGGTGATGCCTTTGCAATGCACGCACTGCATGCGCCGCGCCAATGAGCCGCGATGCTCGGTCTGCATGGAGGTATGATCGATGCCGGCTTCGAGCGCCACCTGCATGGCCTGGCCGATCAGCCCTTCGGTGCCGGCGAGATAGAGGCGCAGGCCCATATGCGCGTTGGCAAGCGTCTGCTTCAGCCGGGGCAGCAGGCTGGCGAAGGTTGGCGCGACATGAAATTGCGCGGACTTCAGTGCCTCAAGAGCGGCAACGTGCTTGCCGTCGGCCCCGGGAATGAAGACGATTTCGGCGCCGTCGAAGAAGCCGGGGGGCGCCGTCCTTGCCATATCGACGATCGTCAGCGCGCCTTCCGCATCCGCCACGAAAAGATGATGCTTGCCGGGCTGCGGGGACAGGGTTCCGTAAATGGGCCGGCTGATGATCGTTTTGGCTGCCATTCTCTACTTCGTACCTCGAAACCCTCGCTGTCGATTGTGCCTCAGCCTTTCGCCGTGCGCTTGGTTTTTTTGGGATCGTCGAAGGGCAGAGGCTGCGCCGTCGCCCTGATCGAACCGCTCTTGTTACGGATCTCGAGCCTGGTGTCCTTGACCGCGCAGTCGACGTCGAGGCGGGCGATGCCCATCGATTTCTCGACCAGCGGCGAATACATGGCGCAGGTGACCACGCCCACCTTTTTGCCGTCGCGATAGACCGGCGCGCCCTCATCCGCGGGTTGCTTGCCGTCGAGCAGCACGCCGTAGATCTTGAAGCGCTCCTTGCCCTTGAGGCGGTAATGCTCTTCGGCGCCACGAAAGCCGGTCTTGCCGGGGCTGACGGTGAAGTCGAGGCCGAGCTCCCACAGCGTGTCGCCGGGGCCTTCGTTCTCGAACGGATATTTCTGCGAGTTGTCATAGGGATAGAACAGCAAATAACTTTCGACGCGCAGCATATCGAGCGTGGTGAAGCGGCACGGAATGATGCCGGCGCTCTTGCCCTCGTCGAGGATCCTGTCCCAGATCGTGCCGGCGTCCTGGCCGCGGCAGAATATCTCGTAGCCGCGCTCGCCGGTATAGCCGGTGCGCGAGATCATGACGGGAAAGCCGAACAGCTGCGTCTGCATATGATGGAAATAGTTGAGGTCGCGAATGCCCGGCACATGCTTTGAGAGATAGTCGACCGCGGTCGGTCCCTGCAGCGACAGGTCGTGCAGATTGTCGTCGAAGCGCAGCGATACGTCGCGGCCGACGGAAGCGCGCTGCAATTCCTCATGGCCGGTGCCGGAGCCGTGCACCACCATCCAGGCGTTCGGCCCGGTGCGGTAGAGGATGCAGTCGTCGGTGAATTTGCCGGCCTCGTTCAGCATGCAGGCATAGGCCGACTTGCCGGGATAGATCTTCTCCACGTCGCGCGTCGTTGCCAGGTCGATGAGGTGTGAGGCGTGCGGCCCGGTGATGTGAACCTTCTTCAGGCCCGACACATCCATCAGCCCGGCCCTGCTGCGGATGGCGGTGTATTCCTCGTCGGCGTCCTTGTCGTAGGTCCAGGCGGTGCCCATGCCGCTCCAGTCTTCGAGCTTCGCGCCTAACGCGCGATGGCGATCCGCCAGGGTCGAAAATCTCCAGGATGCCGTCATGCGCAAATCCTCCGTTCGAAAATGCTATTGTGTTCCCGGCTCCCTGCGCGGAGGCGGGAGCATTTGGTCGAATATTGATCGCAAACGTCCTGATGCCGCAATACCCGCAAGCAAATAATTTCATTGTCAGGCAATATTTACCGCTGGGGACAAACGGTTAACCCAACGTAAAATCGGCTTGACAATTGCTGGATTCGGCCCGAATTTATGAAAAAAATTTCACTCTGTTGAAAGAGGGCAGCGGGCGGCCAATTCGGGGTCGGGCGCTGGAAAAGGGGAAACCGATGTCAGACCTGCAGCAGCGCATCGAAGCGCTGTACCGTTCCGACCTGCGCGGATCCGCGCTCCTGATCATCTGCCTTTGGGCGACGATCCTCTTCGTGCTCGTCATGACATGGCCCTACATCCCGGACACCGGGATCAAGATGGTCGTCGCGATCGCGGCGGCCGCAGTGCTGATCTTCAACACGGCCGCCATCCTGGCGATGGTCAATCACTACAAGGAAGACAAGGACTTCATCTACGGTCTCGACATCAAGAACGCCGACGCGGCCCGCAGCCGCAAGTCCTGAAAATAGAACGTCCTGAGGGGTAGAAGACATGTCGCGCTACACGCCGCCGGAACAAGGCAAGGCCGGGCAGATTTTCGATATCGTGGTCGTCGTGGTCGCCATTTTCGTGGCGCTGTGGCTGCCATTGAAACTCGGCCTGGCGGGTGCGGCGAAATCCATCGACGCGCTCGATGCCAAGACCTGGGAAGCGTTGGGACAGAACCCGACCATGGCCTCGATCTGGGAAAAGCTCGGCTATACGCCGGAGACCGCGCACGACATCATCCAGAACCGCTTCCACTACATCATCGACTGGCCGACGCTGATCATCATGGCGGCGGTGCTGATCGGCTATTTTGTCTTCCTGTTCCGCGCCTCCGACCGCGAATATCGCGACGTCATCAACGAAAAGTTCGACGACAAGTAACGCCAGAGATTTTGGGGAAGCACGCTCATGTGGGTCGCACTCTCTTACGCATCGTGGGGCATCTCGGTCGTGCTTGCGCTGTGGATGCTCTACGACTGGTTCAAGATCGACACGACCTATTCCGAGGAGGTGCTGACTTCCTCGCGCGAAGGCGAGCTTGAAGCCGCTTCCGAAAAACACCGGATCTGAGTGGGGATTGAACAATGACGATCACGCTTGAACCGGCAATACACGGCGACAGAGTTTCACTGCTACGCGTGCTCGGCCCGGCCCATGTCTGGGCGCTTGGCGTCGGCATCGTGCTGGTCGGCGAATTCACCGGCTGGAATTTCTCGGCGGACAAGGGCGGCGCACTGGCGGCGCTGATCGTCTGCTGGGTGGTCGGGCTCTTGTACACTTCGGTCGCCATGATCGACTCCGAGGTGACATCGACGGTTGCCGCCGCCGGCGGCCAATACGCGCAGGCTAAGCACATTGTCGGGCCCCTGATGGCCTTCAACGTCGCGCTGTTCCTGGTCTTTGCCTACACCATGCTGGAGGTTTCGGACGCCATCCTGCTCGGCGACACCATCGTCGCCAAGGCCGGCGTCGAAGGGCTCACCCACAACTCCTTCATTGCCGCCACCATCGTCGTGCTGGCATGGCTGAACTATCGCGGCGTGCTGATGACGCTCAACGTCAACTTCGTCATCACGGCGATAGCCTATGTCTCGATCGTTATCCTGTTCTTCTCGGTCAGCCCCTGGACGCAGGGTGCTGTGCTGAAGCTCAACGAGCTGGTCACCCCCGGCAATGCGCTGCCCTATGGCTGGATCGGCGTCATCGCGGCCTTCCAGTTCGGCATCTGGTACTATCTCGGCATCGAAGGCACCACGCAGGCCGCCGAGGAAGTGCGCTCGCCGGCGCGTTCGCTGCCTTACGGCACCATGGCCGGCATGATCACGCTTTTGATCGCCGCCGCCATGACCTGGTATGTCTGCGCCTCGCTGATGCCCTGGGAGTACCTCGGTATCACCTATTATCCCTTGTGGGACGCCGGCAAGCTGACCGGCAGCCCGCTGCTGGAAAACCTGTTGTTCGTCGCCACGCTGCTCGCGGCACTGGCGTCGGCCAATGGCTGTATCAACGATGCGGCCCGCGCGTGGTTCTCGCTTGGACGCGACCGCTATCTGCCGACATGGTTCTCGGCCGTGCACCCGAAATACCGCACGCCCTATCGCTCGATCCTGTTCCTGCTGCCGATCGCGCTCGCCTTCGCCTTCATTGCCGACCTCAACCAGGCGATCACCTTCTCGATCCTGTCGGGCGTGCTGCAATACACCTTCATGAGCATCAACATCATGATGTTCCGCAAAAAGTGGCCGCTGGGCACGATCCGCCGCGGCTATACGCACCCGTTCCACCCGATCCCGGCCATCGTGTTGTTTTGCCTCTGCGTGGTGACATTCTTTGCGATCTTCCTCGGCTACGGCACGCAGCTGATCGCCATGGTCGCCTTCTACTTCCTGATCTCGCTGTGGTTCCACTTCTACCGTTACCGCTATGTGCGTCGCGGCGACCAGTTCACCATGCCGTGGCCGAAGCCGCAGGGCTATTGACAGGAGAGGGCCTGCCGGTCTGGGCGGGCATGGCGTGACGAGGTGTCTGACGTGACGACAGCATTGCTGGCCGGGGCGGTCGCCGTGGCTCTCGTCCTGCACCTCGCCTGGCATACGCGCGCCAGCCGCAAAAAGGCCAAGGCTGATCTTGCAGCCGAGGCAGCCAGCATCCGGACCGTCATCACAGATGCCGTTGATGTCTCCGATGGCACAGCCGGCGTTGTCACCTGGGCCGGCACATGGAACGGACAGCGCGTGCAGCTGCGCACCATCGTCGACACGCTGGCAACGCGAAAGCTGCCGGCGCGATGGTTGAGTGTCACGATCGCAGAGCCGGTTGCGGTGCCGGCGACCTTCGACATGATGATGCGGCCGGGCTCGCCGACGACCTTCTCCAATTTCGATCACCTCCAGCACACACTGCCGAAGGCACCCGGATTCCCGGCCGAAGCGGTGCTGCGAACCGACCTCAGGGCGGCGCGCTTTCCGCAAAACCTGATCGCCAGCCATCTCGACATCTTTGCCGAAGGTCGCGCCAAGGAACTCTTGATCACACCGAATGGCGTGCGCATCGTCTGGCTGCTGGCCGAGGCCGAGCGGGCGCGCTACGGCGTGTTCCGGCAGGCCGCATTCGGCGGCGCAAGGCTGGATCCAACGCTGGTCGAGAGACTGCTGACCTCAGCATCGGCGCTGCGCGATGCCATCAACCGACAGGAAAGGCAGGTGGCATGAACGCCCCCCTACCCCCACCGGCAAACCCCTATCTCGTGCTCGGCGCCGCAATCGTCTTGCCGGCCAGCGGCCACGTCATTCTGGGCGTGCCTGTGCGCGGCCTGCAATTCCTGTTCTTCATGGTGATCCTCGCCTGGGTGACAGCCAAGATCGCGCCGGCCGACGCCAGCTTCGTCGGCCGCCACGCCGGCGGCTTCCTGATCTATGCGCTGTCGATCCTCGACGCCTACAAAATCGCCCGCATCCGCACCGCTACATGGTTTCACAGCGCCCGCGACGGCAGCGATAGTGCACCAAGCGGCATCGAACCGCATACGTAACTACAGGAATATTTTTTTCATATGATTGAATTCGCACGACGCATTCGATACATCATCGTCTAGTGGTAACGCCGGGAGGCTGACATGTGTGGAATCGTCGGACTTTTTCTGAAAGACAAGTCGCTTGAGCCGCAGCTCGGCTCGATGCTGTCGCAGATGCTGATATCGCTCAGCGATCGCGGCCCCGACAGCGCCGGCATTGCCATCTATGGCGCGCCTTCCAGGAATGAAGCCAAGATCACCATCCAGTCCGCGAAGCCCGAGCGCGATTTCCGCGGCCTCGACGCCGAACTCGCGAAGGCCATCGGCGCGCCGGTGAGCATAGCGGTGAAGTCCACCCATGCAGTGTTGAGAACCGCGCCCGACAAGGTCGATGCCGCGCGCGAAGCGCTGCAGTCAATCCGCCCCGACGTGCGCATCATGGGCGCCGGCGAAGCGGTGGAAATCTACAAGGAAGTCGGTCTGCCGGAAGCGGTCGTCGACCGCTTCGACGTCCGCTCGATGACCGGCACGCATGGCATCGGCCATACCCGCATGGCGACGGAATCGGCCGTCACCACTATGGGCGCGCATCCGTTCTCGACCGGCGCCGACCAGTGCCTGGTGCACAATGGCTCGCTGTCCAACCACAACAATGTGCGGCGTGAGCTGGTGCGGGAGGGCATGAAATTCGAGACCGAGAACGACACCGAGGTCGCCGCCGCCTATCTCTCCTCGCAGATGGCGCATGGCAAGAACCTCGGCGAGGCGCTGGAAGGCACGCTGTCCGACCTCGACGGCTTCTTCACCTTCGTCGTCGGCACCAAGAACGGTTTCGGCGTGGTGCGCGATCCGATCGCCTGCAAGCCCGCCGTCATGGCCGAGACCGACCAGTATGTCGCCTTTGGCTCGGAATATCGGGCGCTGACCAAGCTGCCCGGCATAGACAATGCGAGGGTCTGGGAGCCGGAACCCGCAACCGTCTATTTCTGGGAGCATTGAGCCCATGCCGGCAACCAAACTTTCGAAGGCGGCGCAAGACCAGGCGTCCCGGGTCTTCGATCTTGATGTGTCGTCGCTGCGCGAGCTCAACCAGGCGCTTCACAATCTGACGCCCGGCTCCAACGAAACGGCGTGGGAAGTGCTGCACCCGAAGGGCAGCCATTCGGTTGCGGTCGGCGTCGACCAGCCTGTCAGCATCGATGTGCGCGGCAGCGTCGGCTACTACTGCGCCGGGATGAATGACGGCGCTGCCATCACCGTGCACGGCTCGGCCGGACCTGGCGTCGGCGAAAACATGATGTCGGGCTCGATCGTCATCAAGGGCGACGCCAGCCAGTATGCCGGCGCCACCGGCAAGGGCGGGCTGCTCGTCATCGAGGGCAACGCCTCGTCGCGCTGCGGCATCTCGATGAAGGGCATCGACATCGTCGTGCACGGCAATATCGGCCACATGTCGGCCTTCATGGCGCAGTCCGGCAATCTGGTGGTGCTGGGCGATGCCGGCGACGCACTTGGCGATTCCATCTACGAAGCGCGGCTGTTCGTGCGCGGCAACGTCGAAAGCCTGGGCGCCGACTGCATCGCCAAGGAGATGCGGCCCGAGCATATCGAACTGCTGCAGGGACTGCTCGACCGCGCCGGCGTCACCGGCGTCAAGCCGTCGGAATTCAAGCGCTACGGCTCGGCGCGCACGCTCTATAATTTCAATATCGACAACGCCGACGCGTATTGAGGCAGCATGACCTACAAGAACCCGCCGACGACGCCGCGCAAATCCGCGACCTTCGACGACTACACACTCTCCGAAATCCGCCGTGCGGCTGCGACCGGCATCTATGACATCAGGGGCGCCGGGGCCAAGCGCAAGCTGCCGCATTTCGACGACCTCTTGTTCCTCGGCGCCTCGATCTCGCGCTATCCACTGGAAGGCTATCGCGAGCGCTGCGACACGTCGGTGGTGCTGGGCTCGCGCTATGCCAAGAAGCCGATCGAGCTGAAAATCCCGATCACCGTTGCCGGCATGAGCTTCGGGTCGCTGTCCGGCCCGGCCAAGGAAGCGCTCGGCCGTGGCGCCACACTCTCAGGCACGTCGACCACCACCGGCGACGGCGGCATGACCGAGGAAGAGCGCGGCCATTCCAAGCAACTGGTCTACCAGTACCTGCCGTCGCGCTACGGCATGAACCCCAGGGATTTGCGCCGCGCCGACGCCATCGAAGTGGTCGTTGGCCAGGGCGCCAAGCCGGGCGGTGGCGGCATGCTGCTTGGCCAGAAAATCTCCGATCGCGTTGCCGAAATGCGCACGCTGCCGAAAGGCATCGACCAGCGTTCGGCCTCGCGCCATCCCGACTGGACCGGGCCGGACGATCTCGAGATCAAGATCCTCGAACTACGCGAGATCACCGACTGGGAAAAGCCGATCTACGTCAAGGTCGGTGGCGCCCGCCCCTATTATGACACTGCACTTGCGGTGAAGGCCGGCGCCGATGTCGTCGTCGTCGACGGCATGCAGGGCGGCACGGCGGCCACCCAGGAAGTATTCATCGAAAATGTCGGCCAGCCGACGCTTGCCTGCATCAGGCCGGCGGTGCAGGCGCTGCAGGATCTCGGCATGCACCGCAAGGTGCAGCTGATCGTGTCGGGCGGCATCCGCAATGGCGCCGACGTCGCCAAGGCGCTGGCGCTCGGCGTGGACGCGGTGTCGATCGGCACGGCAGCGCTGGTCGCACTCGGCGACAATGATCCGCGCTGGGAAGCGGAGTACAATGCGCTCGGCACCACCGCCGGGGCCTATGACGACTGGCACGAGGGCCGCGACCCCGCGGGCATCACCACGCAGGACCCCGAACTGATGAAGCGGGTTGATCCGGTCGCCGCGGGACGGCGTCTGGCGAACTACCTCAAGGTGATGACACTGGAGGCGCAGACCATTGCGCGTGCCTGCGGCAAGAACAGCCTGCACAATCTCGAGCCCGAGGATCTCGTAGCCCTCACCATCGAAGCCGCCGCCATGGCCGGCGTGCCGCTGGCCGGCACCAACTGGATACCGGGGAAAAACGGCTTCTAAAAAACACATCAAAATAAGCGAGGAACTATAATGGGGAACGATCTCGCCGCATTCGCCAAAGAGAACGGCGTCAAATATTTCATGATTTCCTACACCGACCTGTTCGGCGGCCAGCGCGCCAAGCTGGTGCCGGCGCAGGCGATCGCCGACATGCAGAAGGACGGCGCCGGCTTCGCCGGTTTCGCCACTTGGCTCGACCTGACGCCGGCGCATCCTGATATGCTGGCGGTGCCGGATCCGGATTCGGTGATCCAGCTGCCGTGGAAGCGCGATGTCGCCTGGGTCGCCGCCAACTGCATCATGGACGACAAGGAAGTCGAGCAGGCGCCACGCAACACGCTGCGCCGGCTGATTGCGGAAGCCGCCACTGACGGTATGCATGTCAAGACCGGCGTCGAGGCTGAGTTCTTCCTGATCTCGCCGGACGGCAGCGTCATCTCCGACAAATACGACACGGCTTCAAAACCCTGCTACGACCAGCAAGCGGTGATGCGCCGCTACGATGTCATCGCCGAGATCTGCGATCATATGCTGGCGCTGGGCTGGAGCCCCTACCAGAACGACCATGAGGACGCCAACGGCCAGTTCGAGATGAACTGGGCCTTCGACGATGTGCTGGCGACCGCCGACAAGCACTCGTTCTTCAAGTTCATGGTCAAGTCGGTGGCGGAAAAGCACGGCCTGCGCGCGACCTTCATGCCTAAGCCCTTCCAGGGCCTGACCGGCAATGGCTGCCACGCCCATATTTCGGTGTGGGACAAGGCCGGCAAGGTCAACGTCTTTGCCGACAATGCGATGGAGCTCGGCCTGTCGGCTAAGGGCAAGAATTTCCTTGGCGGCATCATGAAACATGCCTCGGCGCTGGCCGCCATCACCAACCCGACGGTGAACTCCTACAAACGCATCAACGCGCCGCGCACCATTTCGGGCGCCACCTGGGCTCCGAACACGGTGACCTGGACCGGAAACAACCGCACCCACATGGTGCGCGTGCCCGGCCCCGGCCGCTTCGAGCTGCGGTTGCCGGACGGCGCCGCAAACCCTTATCTGCTGCAGGCCGTCATCATTGCCGCCGGTCTCGACGGCATCCGCTCCAAGGCCGATCCCGGCAAGCGCTACGACATCGACATGTACCAGAACGGCCACACGGTGAAAGGCGCGCCGAAGCTGCCGCTCAATCTGCTCGACGCGCTTCGCGAATACGACAAGGACAAATCGCTCAAGGCGGCGCTGGGTGAGGAATTCTCGTCGGCTTATCTAAAGCTGAAGCACCAGGAATGGAATTCCTATGCTTCGCACTTCACGCAATGGGAGCGCGACCACACGCTGGACATATAATCGTCCCAGCTGTGCGAGCGACCTCGGAATGACCTGATGAAATATTCGATCTTCTCGCTCGCCCGTGCTGCCCTTTCCGGCCACAAGAATTGGCAGCGCACCTGGCGCGATGCGCCGCCCAAGGACCACTACGATGTGGTGATCATCGGCGGCGGCGGCCATGGGCTCGCCACCGCCTGGTTCCTCGCCTGCGAGTTCGGCATCAGAAACGTCGCCGTGCTGGAAAAGGGCTGGATCGGCTCCGGCAATGCCGGCCGCAACACCACCATCATCCGTTCCAATTACGGCCTGCCCGGCAATACCGGCTTCTACGAGCTTTCGATGAAGCTTTGGGAGCGGATGGAGCAGGACCTCAACTATAACGCCATGGTCAGCCAGCGCGGCGTCCTCAACCTCTATCATTCCGATGCGCAGCGCGACGCTTATGCGCGGCGCGGCAACACCATGCGCATCAATGGCATAGATGCCGAACTGCTCGACCAGGCGGCGCTGAAGAAGATGCTGCCGTTCCTGAATTTCGACCATGCGCGCTTTCCCGTGCAGGGCGGCCTCCTGCAGCGCCGCGGCGGTACGGCGCGCCACGACGCGGTGGTCTGGGGCTATGCCCATGCGGCGAGCGAACTCGGCGTCGACATTATCCAGAACTGCGAGGTCACCGGCTTTGTCCGGGATGGCAACGGCAAGGTGGCCGGTGTCGAGACCTCGCGCGGCAAGATCGGCGCCGGCAAGGTCGGCATGGCGGTTGCGGGTTCCTCCTCGCGCGTCGCCGCAATGGCTGGCCTGCGCCTCCCGATCGAAAGCCATGTGCTGCAAGCCTTCGTCTCGGAGGCGATCAAGCCGCTCATTCCCGGCGTCATGACCTTCGGCGCCGGCCATTTCTATGTCAGCCAGTCGGACAAGGGCGGGCTGGTCTTCGGCGGCGACATCGACGGCTACAATTCCTATGCCCAGCGCGGCAATCTGCCTGTCATGGAGGATGTCTGCGAGGGCGGCATGGCGCTGATCCCGATGATCGGTCGCGTGCGGCTGTTGCGCCAATGGGGCGGCATCATGGACATGTCGATGGACGGCTCGCCGATCATCGACAAGACGCCGGTCGACGGACTCTATCTCAATGCCGGCTGGTGCTATGGCGGCTTCAAGGCGACGCCGGGGTCGGGCTTGGTCTTTGCCCATCTGCTGGCGCGTGACGAAACGCACAAGGAGGCGGCTCGTTTCCGCCTCGACCGCTTCCGGACTGGCGCCATGATCGACGAAAAGGGCCAGGGCGCCCAACCGAACCTGCACTGAGGCTGGCGAGATGCGTATTGTCTGTCCCTTCTGCGGCGAACGCGAACTCGGCGAGTTCAGCTATCTCGGCGACGCCAAGCCTGTACGGCCGGCGGCGGATGCCGGCGAAGATGCCGTCTACGACTATGTCTATCTGCGCGACAACATCGCCGGCGTGATGGCAGAGAACTGGTATCACGGCGGTGGCTGCCGGGCCTGGCTGAAGGTCACCCGCAACACGCTGACGCACGAGATCTCGGCGGTGGAGCCGGCGGCGGGCGCCGGGGCGAGGCAGGTGGCGAAATGAGCTATCCTGTCGAAATCGTAGCCGTCGCGAAAAGCGCCAGCCCCCTACCTCCCCCTTGTGGGGAGGTCGGACCGCAGGTCCGGGTGGGGGTCGGTGCCGCACCCCCACCCCGCTGCTGCGCAGCGACCCTCCCCACAAGGGGGAGGGTAAGGGGCGGCGCCATCCTTCGCCATGACACCATATGGATCAGAGGCTGGACATCGTGACCTCTCATCGTCTCTCATCCGGCGGTCTCATCGACCGTTCCACCCCCCTCACCTTCCGCTTCGACGGCACGACATTTTCCGGCTTCCAGGGCGACACGCTGGCGTCGGCGCTGGTCGCCAATGGCGTCAAGCTGGTCGGCCGCTCGTTCAAATACCATCGTCCGCGCGGCATTCTGACTGCGGGCTCGGAAGAACCCAACGCGCTGGTCGAACTGCGCACCGGCGCACGGCGCGAGGCCAACACCAAGGCCACGACGGCCGAACTCTATGAAGGCCTCGAAGCGGCCAGCCAGAACCGCTGGCCGTCGCTGCGCCACGATGTGATGTCGGTGAACCAGCTGTTCGCACCGATCTTCGTCGCCGGCTTCTACTACAAAACCTTCATGTGGCCGGCAAAATTCTGGGAAATGGTCTACGAGCCGGCGATCCGACGCGCCGCGGGTCTGGGTCGCGCGGCGGTCACCCCCGATCCGGATCACTACGACAAGGCCTGGGCGCATTGCGATGTGGTGATCGCCGGCTCCGGTCCGGCCGGTCTCGCCGCCGCACTCGCTGCAGGCCGCAGCGGTGCGCGCGTCATCCTGTGCGAAGAAGATTTTGCGCCCGGCGGCCGTCTGTTGTCGGATGGCGGCACGATCGACGGTCTGCCGGCCGCGGAGTGGCTGTCGCGCACACTGGCCGAGCTCAGCTCGATGCCGGATGTCCGCATCATGACCCGCACGACCCTGTTCGGCGTCTATGACGGCGGTACCTATGGCGCGATCGAGCGGGTCAACGATCATCTGCCGGTGCCGCCCGAGCATCAGGTGCGCCAGCGCCTGTGGCGCATCGTGGCCAAGCGCTGCGTCGTCGCCGCCGGCGCGATTGAGCGTCCCATCGTCTTTGCCGGCAATGACACGCCCGGCGTGATGATGGCGTCCGCCATCCGCACCTACGTCACACGTTATGCGGCGACGCCGGCAAAGCGGATCGCGCTGTTCACCAACAATGAGGATGGCTGGCGCACGGTCGAGACGGCACTCGGCGCCGGGCTGCAGATCGCGGCGGTGATCGACGCGCGGCCTGACGTCTCGCCTGCCCATCGTTCTCTCGCTTCCAGGAACGGCTTCACCGTGCTGCATGGTTCGGTCAGCGGCGTCGACGGCGGCAAGGACGGCGTAAGAAAAATAGCGGTGTCGCTGACCGGCGGCGCGCGCGCCGAGGTCGAGGCCGACGGGCTTGCCGTTTCCGGCGGCTGGAATCCGGCGGTCGGGCTCACCTCTTACCATCGCGGCCGGCCGAAATGGCGAGACGACATCGCCGCCTTCGTGCCGGACGGCGCGCCGCCCGGTATGGTCGCCGCAGGTGCGGCTAACGGCGACTTCGGGCTAGGCGCCTGCCTGCGCGCAGGTTTCGAGGCCGGCGCCGCAGCGGCGCGGGACGCGGGACGCAATGGCAATCCGGGCTCTGCAGCTGTTGCCGGCGACGAGTCCTTCTCACTGACCCCGCTCTGGCACGTCGCCGGCAAAGGCAAGGCCTTTGTAGACCAGCAGCATGACGTCACCGCGTCCGACATCGAGCTGGCGCAGCGCGAGGGTTTTGAATCGGTCGAGCATCTGAAGCGCTACACCACGCTCGGCATGGCGACCGACCAGGGCAAGACGTCCAATGTCGCCGGCCTCGCCATCATGGCGGCGGTGTCGGGCAAATCCATTCCCGAGACGGGCACGACCATCTATCGCCCGCCCTACGTGCCGGTCGCCATCGGCGCCTTTGCCGGCCACCATCGCGACGAAAATTTCCATGCGACGCGGCTGACGCCGTCGCATCACTGGGCGGCCGAACAGGGCGCGATCTTTGTCGACACCGGCCTGTGGAAGCGCGCGCAATGGTATCCGCGCGCCGGCGAGAAAGACTGGCTGGAATCGGTCACCCGCGAGGTCAAGGCGGTGCGCGGCGGCGTCGGCTTCTGCGATGTGTCGACGCTGGGCAAGATCGATGTGCACGGCCCCGATGCCGGCGCCTTCCTCGACCGCGTCTACATCAACACCTTCTCAAACCTTGCCGTGGGAAAAGCCCGCTACGGGCTGATGCTGCGCGAGGACGGCCTCGTCTATGATGACGGCACGACCTCGCGGCTGGCCGATGACCATTATTTCCTCACCACGACCACGGCGAAGGCCGGGCTGGTGATGCAGCATCTCGAATTCTGCCGGCAGGTGCTATTCCCCGAACTCGACGTGCAACTGACCTCGGTCTCCGACCAGTGGGCGCAATTCTCGATTGCCGGGCCAAGGACGCGAGACCTGTTGAAGGAAATCGTCGACCCTGCCGAGGACCTTTCGAACGAAGGTTTTCCATTCATGGGCGTGCGCGAAGTCGCTTTGCGCGGCGGCATCAAGGCGCGGCTGTTCCGCATCTCCTTCTCCGGCGAGATGGCGTTCGAGATTTCGGTGCCGGCGCGTTACGGTGAAGCGATGGCACGCAATTTGATGCTGGCGGGAAAACCGTTCGGCGTGACGCCGTATGGCACAGAAGCCCTCGGCGTCATGCGCGTTGAAAAGGGCCATGTCGCCGGACCGGAACTGAGCGGCACGACGACCGCCGCCGATCTCGGTCTCGGCAAGATGATGTCGACCAAGAAGGATTTCATCGGTCGCGTCATGGCCGGCCGCGAGGCGCTGGTGGCGCCGGACCGGCAGGTCGTGGTCGGCATCAAGCCGGTCGACAAGGCGCGCCGCCTGCGCTCCGGCGCGCACATCATCCCGAAGGGCCAGACGCCCGGGCCTGATAACGACCAGGGCTACGTCACCTCGGTCTGCTTCTCGCCGACGCTCGACCAGTGGATCGGTCTCGGCCTTGTCGAGCGCGGCCGCGAACGCATCGGCGAGATCGTCCACGCGCATGATCCGCTGCGCGGTGAAGACTACGATGTCGAACTCTGCAATCCCGTCTTCTACGATCCCGATGGAGGGCGCCAGCGTGGCTGACTTTTTCTGGGATGTTCGCAGCCCGCTCGAGCGCGCGCTCGCTCCTGGCGCTTGCGGCCCGCAAGGCGATGCCGGTGTGTCGCTGACCGAGATCCGCAATTTCGACCTCGTCCAGGTGATGGCACGGCGCGGCAAGGCGGGTGATTTGGCCGAGGCCGCGAACGCTCGTTTCGGCGTCGCGGCTCCGGAAACGCCGAAGGCAATTGGCACCGCTGATGCGACGCCGATCTGGTCGGGACCGGATCAGTTTTTTGTCCTGTCGAAGGGTGGCAGGACTGAGGTGCTCGCTCAGACCTTTGCATCTTCCGCTTCGCTATCCGACCAATCGCATGCACGCGTGCTGATCAGCATCTGCGGCCTCAAGGCGCGCGCCATGCTGGCGAAACTGTCGTCGATTGATTTGCATCCCGATGCGTTTCCGGTTGGCGCTGCTGCCGCGACCTCGATGGATCACACCAGCGTCACGCTCTGGCGTGGTGGTGACAAGGCGGATGGGCAGGCGGTGTTCAACCTCCTGGTGTTTGCGACGTTTGCCGAAAGTCTGTGGCACACGATGTTGGATTCGGCTGCGGAGTATGGTGTGGCTATCGGGCATTCCGAGGAGCTTTAGCTCGATAGTTTCAGATGTTGGCGCCGCCCCTCATTCCCCTGCCGGGCATTTCTCCCCGTATAGTGACGGGGAGAAAGAAGCTGGTCGCAGCCTCGGCGCTCGTCCTGCAACGCTGGCGATTGGCGAAACCGGCGACGACAGCATCCTTCGCCCCGTTTACGAGGAGAAGATGGGCAGCCAGATGAGGGGCGGCGCTGGCGTTCGGAAGATGGGTTTGATTGGAAGGGTCTAACCTGCAGCGACCGCGTCGAGAACGCCACCTCCACCTTGCCAAACCCAACCGCGCTGCTATTCTTGCTGCTAAAATAATTTTACACACAGGCAAACATGTTTCTCTAACCGCAAGGCTGAGATGAGCCAGTCGCCCTACCCTTCAGTGACAGCTGGGCCGCCGCGGCCGAGCCTCGTCGTGAGGCCCGGACAGATCGCGCTGCCGCCGGGCATGGAGCGGTATACGATCCAGGGCAATGGCGCGGTGCTGATCGAGGTCGAGGCCGGCGATACGTTCACCGTGCGCAATGTCGAGGGCGGGCAGGCTTGCGAGTTGCTGGCCTGGGGCAGGACCGGCGCCACCGATCCTTCCATCCTCGGCGAAAAGTCCAACAGCAATGCCGCCGGGATCAAGGCGCTTCTGGCCGAGGGCGATGACAGCCTGGCTTCCGTCCGTCGTGGCCTTGAGCGCCGCCAGGTGCAGCTCGACGAGCCCAAGGCGGTGCGTGTGTTCGGCGGCGCAACGCCTGCCGGCACCGAGCAGGCATTCACGGTCACGCGCGACGGCGCGATGCTGATTGCCGCACCCGGCGGGCCGATGCTCGTCGACGGCCATTATACGGCAACGCCGCTCACCGTCATGGTGCGCCGCGCCACCGTGCGCCTGAAGACAAAGTCGCAGCTGGCCGATCCGCTTGCCGATCTGGTGCTCGATCTGCGCGTCCATTCGGCGACAGCCGAATCCTACTTCGTCAAGGCCGGCGACTACCTGCAGATCATCGATGTCGACGGCCGCCAGTGCACCGATTTCCAGTGCTTCTCGGCGCGCAAGCTGGACAAGGGGCTGGACCATCCGCTCGACGTTACGACCACGCGCACGCTGATGGGGTCGAGCTACCCGATGCCCGGCCTTCACTCGAAATATTACGACCAGGACATGGAGCCATTGGTCGAGGTTATCCAGGACACGTGCGGCCGGCATGACGCCTTCGCGCTCGCGTGTGCGGCCAAATATTATGACGACATCGGCTATCCCGGCCACACCAACTGCTCGGAGAATTTCAATCGCGCGTTGGCCGACAAGGGTGTGACGCCCCGTGCCGGCTGGATGGCGATCAACTTCTTCTTCAACACGGCGATCGACGCCCATGGCGTGATGGTGTCGGACGAGCCGTGGTCGCGGGCGGGTGACTATGTGCTGCTCAGGGCGCTCACCGACGTTGTCTGCGTCTCCTCCGCCTGTCCCGACGACACGACACCGGCCAATGGCTGGAACCCGACCGACATCCATGTGCGAACCTATTCCGGCCAGCACAAATTCTCGCGAGCGATCGCCAGACGCATGACGCCCGATTCGGAACCGAAAATGACCCGCGAGACCGCCTTCCATTCCAGCTTCGCCAAGCACACCCGCAACTTCGTGGAATACCGGGGTTATTGGCTGGCCAATTCTTTCGCCAAAGAGGGGCCGATCGCCGAGTACTGGGCCTGCCGGCAGGACGCGGTGATCATGGACCTGTCGCCGCTGCGCAAGTTCGAGGTCACCGGTCCCGATTCCGAAGCGCTGCTGCAATACACGTTGACCCGCGACGTCAAGAAGCTCGGCGTCGGCCAGGTCGTCTATTCCGCCATGTGCTACGAGCATGGCGGCATGATCGACGACGGCACGCTGCTGCGGCTCGGCAAGGACAATTTCCGCTGGGTCGGCGGCGATGACCTGTCCGGCGAATGGCTGCGCGACACCGCCAGAAAACTCGGCCTCAAAGTGCTGGTGCGCTCGTCCACCGACCAGATGCACAATGTCGCTGTCCAAGGGCCGAAGAGCCGTGACATTTTGCGAGAGGTGGTCTGGACCTCGCCGCTGCAACCGTCGATCGACGAACTCGAATGGTTCCGCTTCGCTGTCGCGCGCATCGGCGGCGGCAATGGCATTCCGGTCGTGGTGTCGCGCACCGGTTATACCGGCGAGCTCGGCTACGAAATCTGGTGCCACCCACGCGACGCCGAAAAAGTGTTCGATGCCATCTGGGAGGCCGGCCAGCCGCACGGGCTGAAGCCGATGGGCCTGCAGGCACTCGACATGGTGCGCATCGAAGCCGGGCTGATCTTCGCCGGTTACGAATTCTCCGACCAGACCGACCCGTTCGAGGCGGGCATTGGTTTCACCGTGCCGTTGAAGACCAAGACCGACGATTTCATAGGCCGCGAGGCGCTGATAAGGCGCAAGGAACATCCGCAGCACAAGCTCGTCGGCCTCGACATCGACAGCAATGTCGCGGTCGGCCATGGCGATTGCGTGCATGTCGGCCGCGCCCAGATCGGTGTCGTCACCTCGGGCATGCGCTCGCCGGTGCTGGACAAGAACATCGCCCTGGCGAGGCTTGACGTCACCCATGCGGCCACCGGCACAGAGGTGGAGATCGGCAAGCTCGACGGTCATGCCAAGCGGCTGCCGGCGCGGGTGGTGGCCTTCGCTCACTACGATCCGCAAAAGACCAGGCCGCGATCCTGAGGGTTGCACCCCCGGCCCTTCGCAGGCTCAGGGCGTTCGAAGCTCGAAAGCAATTGGCTTTCCGTCCGCTACCGCGGACCGCTTCTCACCCCACAAGGGGAGAAGGACAAAGCGAGCGTTTCGCAACCGTGATGTGCACGACGCCACAAATCACTTGACGTGAAAGCGCGCCGGATCAATCTTCACTGTTAAGAAAAAAATACGACTGAGTGGAAACACAGGAGTCGTGCGGTCATGTACCGGGGAACAAGCTTCGCGAAGCTGAGGCATCACCGGCCGGGAACACAAAAATGGGGAATTCAGACAGATGAGCACGATTACCACTGCCCTGGAGCAGCCCGCTGAAGGCAAGCTGCTCCGCAACATCGACTGGCGCGGCGCCTTCTGGGTGGCGAGCGGCGTTCCTGCCCTTGTCCTGTTTTCGATCGGCGGCATTGCCGGCACGACCGGAACGCTGGCATTCGGGATCTGGATCGCTTCCATGATCATGGGCTTCCTGCAATCCTTCACCTATGCCGAGATCGCCGGCCTGTTCCCGAACAAGTCGGGCGGCGCCTCGATATACGGCGCCACCGCCTGGCTGCGTTATTCCAAGTTCATCGCGCCGCTGTCGGTGTGGTGCAACTGGTTCGCCTGGTCGCCGGTGCTGTCGCTGGGCTGCTCGATCGCCGCCGCCTATATTCTCAACGCGCTGGCGCCGGTGCCGCTGTTCACCGAGGCGTCGCCGGACGTCGTCGCCTATATCGCGGCGCATGCCGGAACGGTGCCTGCCGACGCCATCGCCGCGGTGACCGCGGCGGCCACGCCGGCGATCCGCAACTGGACGCTGTTCAGCCACACGCTAGGTCCTGTCTCCTTCACCCTCAATGCCACTTTCTTCATCGGCGCGGTGCTGATGCTGATCATCTTCTCGATCCAGCATCGCGGCATTCTCGGCACCGCCAATGTGCAGAAGTATATCGGCCTCCTGGTCATCATCCCGATGCTGATCGTCGGTGTCGTGCCGATCGTCACCGGCCAGATCAACTGGGCGAACTTTTCGCCGCTGGTGCCGCTGGCGGCGGCTTACGCGCCGGAGCCCGGCTCGTGGAACATTGCCGGCTGGACGCTGGTGCTGGGCGGCATGTTCATCGCCGCATGGTCGACCTATGGTTTTGAGACCGCCGTCTGCTACACATCGGAGTTCAAGAACCCGGGCACCGACACGTTCAAGGCGATTTTCTATTCCGGCCTGCTCTGCATGCTTCTGTTCATCCTGGTGCCCTTCACCTTCCAGGGCGTGCTGGGCCTCAACGGCATGCTGGCGACGCCGATCGTCGACGGCTCGGGTGTCGCCGATGCACTGGCCGGCATGGTCGGGGGTGGCGCATTGATCCACAGCCTCTTGGTGATGCTGATGATCCTGGCGCTGGTGCTGTGCATCATGACGGCAATGGCCGGCTCGTCGCGCACGCTCTACCAGGGCTCGGTCGATGGCTGGCTGCCGCGCTATCTCAGCCACGTCAACGAGCATGGCGCGCCGACGCGCGCCATGTGGACCGATCTCGTCTTCAACCTGATCGTGCTGGCCATCGCCTCGGCCGACGCGACGAGCTTCTTCTTCATCCTCGCCGTGTCGAACTGCGGCTACATCATCTTCAACTTCCTCAACCTCAATGCCGGCTGGATCCACCGCATCGACAACGGCCACATCAACCGGCCTTGGAAGGCGCCGAGCTGGCTGCTCGGCCTCGGCGCCATCTTCGCCTATGTAAACGCCATCTTCATGGGCGCCGGCGCCAAGGTGTGGAACCCGATGGCGCTCTGGGCCGGCCTGATCACAGCCGCCTTGATCATCCCGGTGTTCTGCTACCGGCACTACGTCCAAGACAAGGGCAAGTTCCCCGACCACATGCTGGCCGACCTCGGCATGGCGGGCGCAGACCTCTCGGTCAAAAAGGCAGGCATGCTGCCCTACCTGACGCTGGTCGCCGGCGTGGTGGTGATGCTGCTCGCCAACTGGTACTTCGTCATCTGAAAGTAATGGCTTGAAAAGAATGGGCGCGCTTCGGCGCGCCTGTTTCTTTTTATGGCAGGACGTCAGCCGGCCTTGCGAATGGCCCCTTCGGAGCCTTTGAAGAACCGGTTCGGCGGACGCTTCAGGCCGAGATTCTCGCGCAAGGTGGTGCCCTCATACTCGCGCCGGAAGAGCTTTCGCCGCTGCAGCTCGGGCACCACCTTCTCGGCGAAGTCGTCGAGCCCGGCTGGCAGATAGGGGAACATGACGTTGAAGCCGTCTGACCCTTCGGCAAACAGCCATTCCTCCATCGAATCGGCGATGGTTTTCGGCGTGCCGACGAAAGCAAGGCCGGAATAGCCGCCGAGCCGCTGCGCCAGCTGGCGGACGGTCAAAGTCTCCCGGCGCGCCAGCTCGATGACGCGCTCGCGGCCGCTCTTCGAGGCATTGGTCTCGGGGATTTCGGGCAGGGGCGCCTCGGGATCGAAGCCGGATGCGTCGTGCCCCAGCGCGATCGACAGCGAGGCAATGCCGCTCTCGTAATAGACCAGGCTGTCGAGCTTGGCGCGTTTGGCCTGTGCTTCCTCGACACTGTCGCCGACGATGACGAAGGCGCCGGGCAGGATCTTGATGTCGTCGCGCGAACGGCCGAGCTTCTCGGCCCGGCTTTTGACATCGGCAAAGAAGCGCTGCCCGGACGCCAGATCGGAATGGGCGGCGAAGATCACCTCCGCCGTTTCGGCTGCCAGCTGCCGCCCGGCCTCAGATGCGCCGGCCTGGACGATGACCGGCCAGCCCTGCACCGGCCGCGCAATGTTGAGCGGGCCGCGCACCGAGAGATGCTCACCCTTATGGTCGAGCACATGCAGCTTCGCGGGATCGAAATAGAGCCCGCTCTCGGCGTCGCGGATGAAGGCGTCGTCGGCAAAGCTGTCCCAGAGGCCGGTCACCACATCGTAGAATTCCCGCGCATTGTGATAGCGGTCGTCGTGCTCGACATGCTCGTCGAGGCCGAAGTTCAGCGCGGCGTCGGGATTGGATGTGGTGACGATGTTCCAGCCGGCGCGGCCGCCGCTGATATGGTCGAGCGAGGCGAAGCGACGGGCAATGTGATAGGGCGCGTCGAAGGTCGTCGATGCGGTGGCGACAAGGCCGATATGATCGGTGACGGCGGCGAGCGCCGACAGCAGCGTGAACGGCTCGAACGAGGTCACCGTGTGGCTGCGCCGTAGCGCCTCGATCGGCATGTTGAGAACGGCCAGATGGTCGGCCATGAAGAAGGCGTCGAACTTCGCCGCCTCAAGCGTCTGCGCGAAGCGCTTCAGATGGGCGAAGTTGAAGTTGGCATCGGGATATGAGCCGGGATAGCGCCAGGCCCCGGTGTGAAGACTGACCGGACGCATGAAGGCGCCGAGCCGCAATTGCTTATTGTCTACCATGGGATGATCACCTGATGCGAACGAGCGTTGCCGCTCCGACATGTAAGCAGGATCGGACGGCTTTGCCGTCCTGGAAAGGAATTCTGTTTTGCAAAACCGGCGCCGCGAAGCATTTTCATACAGGTGGCCGTTCAACCTATTTTGATGAACCCGCCTGGTGTTGAGATACTTGCCTGGGCGCTCGGTGCCACCGGCAAGGAGAAAGCCAGAACGCCGCACGTCAAGCGTACGGCGTTCCAGCATTTTCCAAGGAAGATCCTGTGCCCCAGCAGCGCCTACTCGGCGGCCAGGGCAAGTGGCGGCCTGTCATTGTCCTGCACCGCCTCATCAGCTGGCTTCTTGCCTTGCTTCGGCTCGCGGCCGAAGAACAGCGCGTAGCCTGCCGGCAGCACCAGGATGGTGAGTACGGTGGCGACGAGGATGCCGCCCATCATGGCGTAGGCGAGCGGTCCCCAGAACACCGCACGCGAGATCGGGATCAGCGCCAGCACCGCCGTCATCGCCGTCAGCACGATCGGCCGGAAACGGCGCACGGCCGAGCCGATGATGGCCTCCGATCGGTCCATTCCCCTGGCGATGTCCTGATCGATCTGGTCGACCAGGATGATCGAGTTGCGCATGATGATTCCGAGCAGCGCGATGACACCGAGGATGGCGACGAAGCCGAACGGCGCGCCGCTGATCAACAGAGCCGCCGCCGCACCGATGATGCCGAGCGGACCGGTGGCCAGCACGAGCATCGCCTTGCCGAAATGCTGCAGCTGGATCATCAGGAGCACGACGATGACGGCCAGCATGATCGGCGCCTTGGCGGCAATCGAGGCCTGGCTTTCGGCGGAATCTTCCGCACCGCCCTGGATCTCGATCTTGTAGCCGGGCGCCAGGCCGGCGCGCATGCCCTGCATGTCATTGTAGAGCTTGGTGACGACGTCGTTCGACTGCACGCCATCCGGCAGCGTGGCGCGCACCGAGATGGTCGGCAGGCGGTCGCGCCGCCATTCGACGCCCTGCTCGAGCACCGGCACCACCTTGGCCACCTGCGACAGCGGCACGAAGCCGCCGAAATCGGTCGGGATATAGACCGAGTCGACCGAGGACAGCAGGCTGCGGCTGGCGTCCGGTTCGCGGGCGACGATGGAAACCGTCTCCTCGCCATCACGGAAGTCATCGAGCGGCGCGCCGGACATCGCTGCCTGCAGCATCTGGCGGATGCGCTGCGAGGTGACGCCAAGAGCACGGGCGCGGTCCTGGTCGATGATCAGCTTCATCGCCGGTACCGGCTCCAGCCAGTCGTCATGGACGGCGCCGAGCAGCGGATTTTCGGCGAATTTCGCCTTCACCTGGTCGGCGATGCGGCGCACCTCCTGGCGGTCCGGACCCATGATGCGCATCTGCACCGGCCAGCCGGTCGGCGGGCCGAGGAACAGACGGTCGACCTTGGAGCGGATCGAAGGGAAATCCTGCGCCAGGACTGAGCGCAGCTTGAGGATCAGCCGCTCACGTGCCGGCTCGTCATTGGCCATCACCAGAAGCTGCGCATAGTTCGGATTGCGCAATTGCTGGTCGAGCGGCAGGAAGAAGCGCGGCGCGCCTTCGCCGATATAGGTGGCGATGAAGCGCTTGTCCTTGTCGTCCATCATCCGGGCTTCCAGCGCTTTGGCCTGCGTCTCGACCTCCTTGATCGAGGTTCCCTCAGGCAACCAGAGATCGACGAGGATTTCCGGCCGCGAGGATTGCGGGAAGAAGTTTTGTGGGATGAACTGGAACGCCCACAGGCTGGTGGCGAAGGTGACCAGCGTCATCACCAGAACGATGATGCGGTGGCGCACCGCCCAGCCGACCGTGGCGCGCAGCCGCCGGTAGAAGCCGGTGTCGAAGGCGTCATGATGGTTGCCGGCGTGTTTGCGCTGCTTGAGGATCATGTAGCCCAGCCACGGCGTGAAATAGACGGCGACGAACCACGACACGACCAGCGCGATGCCGACCACATAGAACAGCGTGCGCACATATTCGCCTGCGGTCGAGGCGGCGAAGCCGACCGGGATGAAGCCGGCTATGGTGATCAGCGTGCCGCTCAGCATCGGGAAGGCGGTCGAGGAATAGGCGAAGCTCGCCGCCTCGATCTTGACCCGCCCCTCCTCCAGCTTGCGCTCCATCATCTCGACGACGATCATGGCGTCGTCGACCAACAGCCCGAGCGCGATGATCAGGGCGCCGAGCGAAATGCGCTGCAGATCGATGCCGAGCTCGTACATGATGGCGAAGGTGGCGGCCAGCACCAGCGGAATGGCAATGGCGATGACCAGGCCGGAACGCCAGCCGATCGACAGCAGCGAGACAGCAAGCACGATCAGCAGCGCCTCGCCGAGCGCCTCCATGAACTCGTTGACGGCGTCCTTGACAACCTCGGGCTGGTTGGAGATCTGGTCAACCGCAACGCCGTAGGGCAGCGCTTCCTCGAAGCGCTTGTAGGTCGCCTCGACATCCGTGCCGACGTCCCTGACGTTGAAACCCTTGGCCATGACGACGCCGACCTGGACGCTTTCGTGGCCGTTGAAGCGGTACTTGCGCTGATAGGGATCTTCGAGACCGGAACTCACGGTGGCAATATCGCCAAGACGTGTCACCTGACCACCGGCGCGCAGGCGCAATTCCCTGATGTCGGCAGCCCTGGTGACATCGCCCTCGACCGAGATGCGCACCGAGCGCAGGCCGGTGTCGACGGAGCCCGCCGGATCGACATTGTTCTGGCCCTTGATGGCGTTCTGCAGGTCGGTCAGCGTCAGGCCGCGTTCGGCCAGGGCCTTGGACGAGACGTCGATATAAAGCTTCTCCGGCTGGTCGCCGATGATGACGGCCTTCTCGACGCCCGGCGTCGTCAGCAGCATGTCGCGAGCCTGGGTGGCGAATTTCTTCAGCTCCGGATAGCTGTAGCCGTCGCCGCCGATCGAGTGCAGGGTGATGAAGGTGTCGCCGAACTCGTCGTTGAAATAGGGCCCGAGCAGGCCTTGCGGCAGGTCGCCGGAGATGTCGCCAACCTTCTTGCGCACCTGGTAGAAGGCGTCCTTCACCTCCTCTGCATTGGTGTCGCCCTTGATCTGGACGGTGATGATGGCGCTGCCGGCGCGGGTGTAGGAACGGACGAAGTCGAGGTGCGGCGTTTCCTGCAGCTTGCGCTCGATCTTGTTGACGACCTGGTCTTCCATCTCCTGGATCGAGGAGCCCGGCCAGATCGCCTGGACGACCATGACGCGGAAAGTGAAATCGGGGTCTTCCTTCTGGCCCATGCGCATCAGGCCGAGCGCGCCGGCAATGATGATCAGACCGAACAGGAAGCGCGCGATCGAGGGATGGCCGATGGCCCAGCGCGAAAGATTGAAAGGCTGCTTTTCAGTGCTGTCGGTGGTGGTCATCGGCGTCAATCCAATTCGTTGATCGTGCGCGCATGCGCTTTGCATGCAGCTAGGATATTCCGATGCTGGCTTCCGGGCGGCGAGGCTTTCCGAGCGGAGAGACACTCATCGCGGTGGGACGCGCGGATCGATGCGGGGGAACTCGATCTTGGCGTCTCGACCATCGGGCGCTCGCCGCCCGGAAACCCTGAATTCGCTTGCCCAGCCCTTTCGCCGAAGCGACGATCAAGCCGGCTTCATGCCTGCGGTCAGCGCAGGGCCTTTGCGGCATCGCCTTCCGCAGAGGCGGCCTGGACCGCATCGCCGGTCAGCTTGACTTTGAGATTCTCGGTCATGAACTGGGTGCCGGCGGCAACGACGACATCCCCCGGCTTGAGCCCGTCGGCGACGCTGACGCCGTCGGCGGTGAACTCCGCAACCTTGACCAGGCGCTCGTGCACCGTCTCGCCGGCGCGGTCGACGGTCCAGACAATCTTGCGACCATCCTTTTCCGCAAGCGCGCTAAGCGGGATCGACACCATCTCCTGCTTCTTGGCCACCGAGGCCTCGATGTTGGCGGTCATGCCGAGCAGCACGCGCGGGTCGTCGGGCAGCGATACGCGGACGGCAAAGGTGCGCGACTGCTGGTCGGCGCTGCCGGCGACTTCACGCACTTTGCCGGAGAGCGCCAGCGCGTCATCGGACCAGAAGCTGGCCTTGACGTCCTTTCCCGGCTTGAAGGCGGCGATGTCCATTTCGGGAACCGCGATCAGCACTTCCTTTTCGCCGTCAACGGCAACAGTCATCACAGGCGTTCCGGCGCCGACCACCTGGCCGACATCGGCCGAGACCGCCGTGACGATGCCGTTCTCGCTCGCCTTGAGATCGGTGTAGACGACCTGGTTCTGCGCCTGGGCAAGGGTAGAGCGGGCGGCATCGCGCGTCGCTACCGCCTGGTTGTAGCTCAGCGTCGCCTGTTCGAGCTGCGACTTGGAGGTGAAGTTCTTGGCAAAAAGCTGCTCGGCGCGCTTGCGGGACAGATCGACCGTCTCGACCTGCCGCTCGGCGGCGTCGAGGCTGGCCTTGGCGCTCTTGACCGACAACTCATAGTCCGTGGGATCGATACGGGCTAGCACATCGCCTGTCGTCACATGCTGGCCGATGTCGACCAGACGCTCAGTGACCTTGCCCGAGATGCGAAAGCCGAGGTTCATTTCGGTGCGGGCTCGCACCGAGCCGGAATAGGTGATTTTGCGACTCTTTTCGGCCTGGCCGATCTCGACCACCTTGACCGGACGGATGATGTCCTGGCCCTCGGTCTTCTCCTGGCTGCAGGCGGCGAGCCCGAGCGTGGCGACGATCAGGCCGGCGACCGGCAGCTTGCGGATGATGGAACTGGACAAAGACACTTTCGTGCTCCCGACTGGAGATGAACGGTCGACACCGGCGCCCGGCGGGCGGCGGCTATTACTTCAGAGCCTTGATCGCGTAATCGATGAGATCGTCGGGCATCGCCCGATTGGTCTTGGCAAGGCATTGCGCCACCATTTGGGGGTGACACAGAATAACGGTGGCGGCGCCGAAGCAGCGCGATGCGATGACCGGATCCTGGTCCCTGAACTCGCCGGCCTCGATGCCATCGCGGATCACCTCGGCAAACAGGTCGTGAATGCTGTCGATATGCTTGTCGATGACGCCCCAGTCGCGCTCGAGCGCGACGATGACCATTTCGTGGACCTTCTGGTCGTCGAGCATGACTTCCAGCGTCATCTTGTACTGCGCATGCACGTAGCGGCGCAGCCGCTCCTCGGCGCTGATCGGCAACCGGGAAATCTCGTAGGCCATGTTGTAGCTGGCGAGGAGCATGCGGCCGCAGACGGCCTGGTGGATTTCGACCTTGGAGGCGAAGAAACGGTAGATGTTGGCCGGCGACATGCCGAGTTCGCGGGCGATGTCGGCGACATTGGTCTTGCCGTAACCATAGTGCCGGAACAGGCGTTCGGCACAGTCGAGAATGCGGGTGACATTCTCCTGGCGGGTGGCGTCGGCCATTACGCTGGCGGCTTCGGACATGGCTCTCTGTCGATTAATGAGTGACGAATTTCAACTTTCGTCAGTCGTAAATCGAAAAGAGGGAAGTGTCAATGCGAATTCGACGTACGCGTATAATTTGGTGACAGATGGTGACAGAGGGTGTGCGCGAACTCGACCTTGCGTGCCGTTGCGCTCTGGAACTAAGATCCCTTCACCATTTCCCGCAGCTGAAACTTCTGGATCTTCCCCGTCGATGTCTTCGGGATCTCGGCAAAAATCACCGCCTTCGGCACCTTGAAGCGGGCGAGCAGCGCGCGGCAGTGTTCGATGATCTCGGTCTCGCTTGCCGCCTTGCCGGGCTTCAACTCGACATAGGCGACCGGCACCTCGCCCCATTTGTCGTCTGCCTTGGCGACGACGCCGCAGGACGCTACGGACGGGTGTTTGTAGAGGGCCTCCTCGACCTCGATCGATGAAATATTCTCGCCGCCGGAGATGATGATGTCCTTGGAGCGGTCCTTGAGCTGGATGTAGCCGTCGGGATGCATGACGCCGAGGTCGCCGGAGTGGAACCAGCCGCCGGCAAAGGCCTCTTCGGTCGCCTTCCTGTTCTTCAGATAGCCCTTCATGACGATGTTGCCGCGAAACATGACCTCACCGATGGTCTCGCCGTCGGCCGGCGTCTTCTGCATCGTCTCCGGGTCCATCACGGTCAGGCCTTCGAGTGCGGCATAGCGCACGCCCTGCCTTGCCTTCTTCTGCGCCTTCGATCCCTTGTCTAGATCGTCCCAGGCGCCGTGCCATTCGTTGACGACCGCCGGGCCATAGGTCTCGGTCAGCCCGTAGAGATGGGTGACGGCAAAGCCGGCATCGGCCATGCCCGACAGCACCGCTTCCGGCGGAGGTGCTGCCGCCGTATTGAAGGTCACCGTCTGGGGGAACGTCCGCTTGTCCTCGTCCCTGGCGTTGATCAGCACCGACATGACGACCGGCGCACCGCACAGATGCGTCACGCCGTGGTCGGCGATGGCATCGTAGATCGGCTTCGGCCGCACCCAGCGCAGGCAGACATGGGTGCCGGCCTGGACCGCCATCGTCCACGGAAAGCACCAGCCATTGCAGTGGAACATTGGCAGCGTCCACAGATAGACGGCGTGCTTGGCCATGCCGGCATGGATGGTGTTGGTGTAAGCCATCAGGGCAGCGCCGCGATGGTGGTAGACGACGCCCTTCGGGTTGCCTGTCGTGCCTGAGGTGTAGTTGAGTGAGATGGCGTCCCATTCGTCGTCCGGCATCGACCAGGCGTAGCCCTCGTCACCGCCGGCGACGAACCCCTCATAGTCGATCGCGCCGATGCGCTCGCCCTTGGGATAGGGTGCATCGCTGGCATAGTCGGGATCGTCATAGTCGATGACCAGCGGCTTCACCTTGGCCAGTGCCAGTGCCTGTTTGACGACAGCAGCGAATTCGCGGTCGACGATGAGCACCTTGGTCTCGGCATGGTCGAGCTGGAACGCGATGACGGCGGCATCGAGCCTTGTGTTGAGCGAATGCAGCACCGCTTTGGCCATCGGCACGCCGAAATGCGCCTCCAGCATGGGGGGCGTGTTGGACAGCATGACGGTCACCGTATCACCCTTGCCGATGCCGCGCTTCGACAGCGCCGAGGCCAGCTTCAGCGAGCGCCGCCAGAAGGTGCGATAGGTGATGCGCTGGCTGCCATGGATGATGGCGACATGATCGGGATAGGTGCTTGCCGCCCGCTCCAGATAAGTGAGCGGCGTCAGCGGCTGATGGTTGGCGGCGTTCTTGCCGAGATCCTGCTCGTAGGGACTGCCCATCCCGTGCTCCCCGAATTTTCATTGTTGAGAACTTCTAACCACAGGTTCCCGCCACGTCACCATCGGCGATTCCCGACCGGGCACATTTGGCGCAATGATCGTCCAGATTCGATGGGCAAAGAGGTATCGTGTACCCACGCCAGTTTGACTTTTGTCGAGAGGCGTGAATAATGTCAGCCGAGGAGACGGCATGGCGATCCGACCGGCAGAACAGCTTATCCACAAGGCCGCATGGCTCTATTATGCCCATGGCCTGCGCCAGGACCAGGTCGCCAGCCAGCTTAACATCTCCCGCGCCTCGGTCGCCATGTATTTGCGCAAGGCGCGCGAGACCGGCATCGTCAACATCTCGACCTCGACGCAGCTGTTCACCGACGACGTGCTTGCGCGCCAGCTCGAGGACGCGCTCAAGCTTGATGCGGTGTGGATCGCGCCGGAGAATGCCTATGTCGTCGACCCTTCGACGGACGTTGCGGTGCTGGCGGCGGGCGTCTTTCTCGAACTGGTCAAGAAGGGCGACCGGATCGGCGTCGCCTGGGGCCGCACCGTCTACACCATCGCCGACGTCATGTCCTATGCCGACCTGCAGGACGTCACCGTTGTGCAGCTCTGCGGCAATCTCGGCGCGCCCTACTCCTACCGTCCCGACCAGTGCACGATGGAGATCGCCCGGCGGCTCAACGCCAAGGGCCTCAATTTCTACGCGCCGCTGGTGCTGACGACGGAATTGCTGGCGCATGGGCTGCGCGCCGAACCGGTGATCCGCGAACAACTGGCCGATATTGCCAACTGCGATCTGGCGCTCTATTCGGTCGGCACCGTCGATGGCGACAGCCATGTCGTCAAATGCGGCGCGCTCAGCCCCGGCGAGATGGGGCTGTTGCGCGAAGCGGGCGCCGCCGGCGTCGTTGCCGGCCAGATCATCGATGCCACCGGCAAGGCGCTCGACTGCAGCTACAACCGCCGCGTCATCTCGGCCTCGCTGTCGTCACTGCGCCAGATCGAAAGGCGGCTGATGGTGGTGCAGGAAGACAGCAAGTTCGAACCGCTGCTCGCAGCACTCGCCGGCGGACTCTGCACGCATCTCGTCGTCGGCGCCAGCATGGCGCGGCGGCTGCTCGACCATGCCGGAGCCAGTGCGGGGGCAAAAAAGGCTTCCTAACGAAATCCCAGCAGCAGGCGCATTGTCATCAAGGCGTCGCGGTACTCCTGTTCACAGCAACATCAAAGACAGCAAAGCGGACATGGCGAAATGAAGAACCTTTGGAATGACGGCGACGCGGAAAGACTGGTTGCCGACTATGCGAAAAAGGGCGTTGCCCGCGACCTCGCGTTGCGCGTCTACACCACCCGGCTGCTCGGCGGCGAGCCGCGGCTGGTGCTGCATGGCGGCGGCAACACCTCCTGCAAGACCAAGGCCACCGATCTCGTCGGCGACGAATGGGATGTGCTGTGCGTCAAGGGCAGCGGCTGGGACATGGGTGTGATCGAGCCGCAAGGCCTGCCGGCGGTCAAGCTCGGCGCGCTGCTGAAGGCGCGTGCGCTGGCCAGCCTCGCCGACGAGGACATGGTGGCGCTGCAGCGGGCGAACCTCATCGACCCCGCCTCCCCCAATCCATCGGTCGAGACGCTGCTGCACGCCTTCCTGCCGCATAAATTCGTCGACCACACGCATTCGACCGCGATCCTCGCCATCGTCGACCAGCCGGACAGCAAGCCGCTGATCAAGACCGTGTTCGGCGACAAGATGGGGTACGTGCCCTACATCAAGCCGGGCTTCGACCTCGCCAAGGTGGCCGCCGATGTCTACGACGCCGACCCCAGCGTCGAAGGCCTGATCCTCGACAAGCATGGCATCTTCACCTTCGGCGACGATGCGAAGCAGGCCTATGACCGCATGATCCATTATGTGAACGTGGCCGAAGACTATGTGGCGAAGAACGGCAAGCCGAAGACAGCGAAAGCCGCACTGCCGGCCAAGCTCGCAACGCCGGCAGCGATCGCGCCGATGCTGCGTGGCGCGGTGGCGGTGGCGCGTGGCGAAGGCCGCTTCGACCGCATGATCAGCGATTTCCGCACTTCGGACGCCATCGTCGATTTCATCAACTCAGCCGGCATTGCAGACTATGCCGGACGCGGCGTGTCGACGCCCGACCTGTCGATCCGCATCAAGACCGGACCGATGGCGGTTCCGGCGCCAGACGCCGACAAGGCTGGCGACTACAAGGCCGTCATCAAGAGCCATGTCGACGCCTTCGCCAACGACTATCGCGCCTATTTCGAAACCAACGATGCGCTGGACGACGTCCAGCGCACCATGCTCGACCCGATGCCGCGGCTGACGCTGGTGCCCGGCCTCGGCATGTTCGGCCATGGCCGCACGCTGAAGGATGCGAAGATCGCATCTGATGTCGGCGAGATGTGGATCGAGGCGGTGCGCGGCGCCGAGGCCGTCGGCAGTTTCCATCCTCTATCGAAGGCCGATCTCTTCCCGCTGGAGTACTGGTCGCTTGAGCAGGCCAAGCTCGCCTCCAACAAGCCGAAGCCGCTGACCGGCCAGGTGGTGCTGATCACTGGCGGCGCCGGCGCGATCGGTGCTGCGACGGCAAAACTGTTCGCCGCCAATGGCGCGCATGCCGTCGTCGTTGATCTCGATCCGGCCAGGGCGGCCGAGGCGGCAAAGGCAGCCGGCAACAATTCGATCGGCGTCGGCGCCGACATCACCAACCCGGCCGAGATGCGGGCCGCCTTCGACAAAGCTGTCGCTGTCTATGGCGGCGTCGACATTCTGGTCTCCAACGCCGGTGCCGCCTGGGAAGGCCGCATCGGCGAGCTCGACGATGCCCTGCTGCGCAAGAGTTTCGAGCTCAACTTCTTCGCCCATCAGTCGGCGGCGCAGAACGCGGTGCGCATCATGCTGGAACAGGGCACCGGCGGTGTGTTGTTGTTCAACACCTCCAAGCAGGCGGTCAACCCGGGTCCGAAATTCGGCGCCTATGGTGTGCCGAAGGCGGCGACGCTGTTCCTGTCCCGGCAATATGCGCTCGACTACGGCGCGCACGGCATCCGCTCCAATGCGGTCAACGCCGACCGCATCCGCTCCGGCCTGTTGACCGCCGCCATGATCGCCAGCCGTTCCGGCGCGCGCGGCGTGTCGGAGAAGGAATACATGTCCGGCAATCTGCTCGGACAGGAAGTGACGGCAGACGACGTGGCGCAGGCCTTCCTGCACCAAGCATTGGCCGAACGCACCACCGCAGATGTGACGACCGTGGATGGCGGCAATATCGCGGCGGCGCTGCGCTGAAGATAGAGCTGGAGCGGTTCATCGTTTCACCAAAACGGCGAACCGCTCCCCCTCCCGGTCTTGCGGAAAGCCGCTTTCGCACGTCGTGCTGAAAAACTGCTTGAGCCGGTCAAAATCCCACTCCAATCCTTTGCTTATTGCTCAACAGTTTAAGGGGCATCTCGTGTTTCGCATGCGAGCTCCAACCCTGATCCTTGGTGGAGTTGTCTATGGCAGCGAAAAGACTTCGTATCGGCGTGCTCCTCGGCGGGCGCTCCGCGGAGCATGAGGTTTCGCTGCTTTCGGCGACCAATGTCATGGCCGCGCTGGATCCGGCAAAATACGACGCCGTTCCGATCTTCGTCACCCGCGAGGGGCAATGGCAGCTGAGCCACTTCAAGGACGGCGCGCTGGCGACACCGTCTGATGGGACGCAGCTTTGCCTGGCGCCGGGCGGGCATGGGCGGATGCTGGCGATTCCCGCCAAGGGTGCGCCGCACGACCTGCCTGCCATCGAATATGGTGTTCCGGTACTGCACGCCTGCATGGCGAGGACGGCGCGGTGGCTGGTGCGAGTCGGGCGGTCATGATGCAGGGGCAAATTCCTAACAGATATTGTTAGATCTTGTTGGATGCATTATAATGTGGGTATGAAAAACGAACCTATGCGCACCCTCACCATATCCCTCACCGCGCAGCAGATAGCTCGCCTGCAAAGCGCTATCGAAGGTGGCGGTTATGCTTCCAACAGCGAGATTGTCCGCGACGCCCTGCGCTTATGGGAGCAGCGCGAGGAATTGCGCACGCTCGAACTCCAGCACTTGAAGCGGGCCTATGCCGAAGGGATGGGCAGCGGCAAGCCAGTGGCTGTCGACCCCACCGAGTTCATCGGCAGCCTGAAGGCAGAACGCCGCGCCCGTGGCTAGCTATAGGCTCACACCGCGCGCTTCGCAGGATTTGCGAGACATCTGGCACACCATCGCCGCCGACAATGAAAAGGCAGCAGACAGACTGTTGATGCGCATTTTCGAAAGACTGGAGCTGGCGGCGCAGCACCCCAAGATGGGCAGCGCACGGCCCGAGTTAAGCGCAACGGCCCGCGTGCTCGTCGAAGGCCGCTATATCATCATCTACGAGCCGCAGCCCGATGGTGTTATCGCTGTGGCGATTGTCCACGGGATGCGCGATCCAGACCATTGGTTGTAGGCCGGCAGGCTTACGATCAATATGAAAAGAGCGGCCCATGCCGCCCTTCGCATCTATCAGATGACCGATCCTACTTCGCGTTCGGGTTCGGCATCCAGGCCGGCATGGCGACATCGGCATGGGCGAATTGCGGCAGCTTGGCCGACAGGTCCTCCATGTTCTTGATGTCCTTGTCGATCAGGTCCTTCTGGGTGATCAGCGTCGGCGGCACGATGACGTTGTGGCCGGGATCTTCACCGGCGAGCAACTGCGCCAGCGCGCGCACCGAGACCTGGCCGACGACGGCAGGGTTGGTGGCGGCGGTGGCGGCCCAGGCGCTGTCGGTCTCGCGCATGGCCGCGATGTCCGAGGTAGAGATGTCGGCGGAGTAGATCTTGATCTTCTTGTTCAGCCCCGCCTCGTCGACGGCGATCTTCACACCCTTGGCGAACTCGTCATAGGGCGCGAACATCACATTGATGTCGGGATGCGCCTGCAGCACCGAGCGCGCCTGGTTGGCGACCGAGTTGGCGATCGGGTTGTCGAGCGTGCCGAACATCGCGACTTCCTTGATGCCGGCATGTTTCTTCTTCACGTCGACCCAGGTCTCGTTGCGGCGGTCGAGCGGCGCGATGCCAGCGACATAGACATAGCCGGCGTTCCAGCTCTCGCCATTGTCCTTGACCGCCTGCTCGAGCGCCAGGCGCGCAAGGTCCTTGTCGGACTGTTCGATCTGCGGGATCTTGGGGTTTTCGACATTGACGTCGAAGGCGACGACCTTGATGCCGGCATCGACCGCGCGCTGGGCGGCGTCCTTCATCGATTCCGTCAGGCCGTGCTGGATGATGATGCCCTGCACGCCGAGTGCGATGGCCTGGTCGACCATGTCGGATTGAAGGGCGGCGTCCTGGCGGCTGTCGAGCACGCGCAGATCGATGCCGAGCGCCTTGGACTGGGACTCGACGCCCGAGAGATAGGCCTGGAAGAAATCGCCGGTCGAGAGATAGCGCACCAGCGCGATCTTGACGCCGGGCTTGTCGAACGGCGCCGGCTTGTCGGCGGCAAAGGCCGGGACCTGCATCAGCATTGTTGCGCCGGCCAATCCGAGCGCGACCTTCCCCAAAAGTCGTCTTGTGATGTTCACGTTCTTTCCTCCGTTTGTTGAACCCAAAACTGTCCCGGCAGCCATTCTATCTCCTGCCCCGGCCGGAAAGGGCGAAGGTAAAGACAAGGGCGACGACGAGAACCACGCCCTTGACGAAATCCTGCGTGTAGTAAGGCGCGTTCATCATCGTCAGGCCTTGCAGCAGGATGCCGACGAACAGCGCGCCGATGGCGGTGCCGAAGGCGTTCGGCTTGGCGGCGCCGAGCACCGCGTAGCCGATCAGCGCCGCGGCAACCGCATCGAGCAGCAGATTATTACCCGACGCGATGTCACCGCGTCCAAGCCGTGCGGCCAGCAAAATCCCGCCGATCGAGGCAAAAACTCCTGAAATGACGTAGGCCCAGATTTTGTATGCCTTGACAGGCGCGCCGGCGAGTTCGGCGGCCCGTTCATTGCTGCCCACGGCATACATCATGCGGCCGAAGCGTGTGTATTCGAGGAAGAACCAGATCAGCACGGCGAGCACGATCAGCACGACCACCGAGACCGGAATGAGGTTCGGGATGAAGAAGTCGAAGCGGTGGCGGCCGAGCGCCAGGAAGGCGTCGGAGAATTTGCCGTTGGCGACCGAGCCGTCCGGCATTGTCATACCGGTGGCGATGGATCGTCCTTCAGTCGGGATGCGCTGGAGGCCGACGAGCAGGAACATCATGCCGAGCGTCGCCAGCAGATCGGGCACGCGCATATAGACGATCAGCCAGCCATTGATGAGGCCGACAAGGGCGCCGATGAGCAGGCAGATGAGGACAGCGACGACAACGTTCTGCTCCAGCACCACCATGACATAGGCAGCCGCCATCATGGCCGATGTGGCAACCGAGCCGATCGAGAGATCGAAGCCGCCGACAACCAGTGTGGCGGTGACGCCCAGCGCCAGCACGCCGGTGATGGCGACCGACTGGAAAATGAAGACGGCACTTTGCGGCGAGACGAACCCGTCGGCGGCGATGGCGAAATACGCGATCAGCCCGAACAGAAGCACGATGAACCCATAGCGGATGGCGTAATCGCGCAGCGTCATTCAGCGCCCGCCGTCAATACCCAACTCAAACCCGTGCACTCCATTCCAACCCTCAGTTCTTCAATCATCGTGGCTCAGGCCGCACTGTGCAACGGCCCGCCCGCGACTTCGGCCAGCAGACGGTCGAGATCGACATCGGCGTTGCGGTGTTCGCCGACGATGGTCTGCTCGGACATCACCAATATGCGATCGGCCGTCTCCAGTGCCTCGTCGAGTTCGGTGACGAACAGCAGCGTGGCGCGGCCATTGGCGCTGGCCCTCAGCTTGGCGGCGATGTCGCGCCTGGCGGAGATATCGACGCCCTGGAACGGTTCGTCGAGAATGAACAATCGGGCGTCCTGCGCCATCCAGCGGGCCACCATCACCTTCTGCTGGTTGCCGCCCGAGAGCGTATTCATTTCGTCCTTCTCCGAGCGGCAGACGATGCCGAGATCCTCGATCTGCCGGCGGGCAATAGTGCGTTCAAGGCCGCGTTTGAGAACTGAAAAGCGCGACATGCGCTTGTGGAAGGGCAGACTGATGTTTTCCTGGATGTTGAAGCCGCCGACGATGCCGTTTTCGGCACGGTCCTTGGCGACCAGAAACACGCCGGCGGCGATGGCTTCGCCCGTCGACCCAGGCGCATAGGGCTTGCCATATAAAGTCATCGTGCCGGACAGCGGCTTGCGCAGGCCGAACAGCGTCTCGGCGAGCGCTGTCTTGCCGACGCCGACGAGGCCGGTGATGGCAACGACCTCGCCGTCGCCGAGCGTCAGCGAGAATGGCCGGGCACCAGGGGCGATGCGCAAGGAATCGACGGTCAGGATCGGCTTGGCAGAACTCCTGGCTTCGATGCGGTCAAGATGGATCTTGCGGCCGAGCATGGCGTTAACGGCACCCTCATAGTCGAGAGGCTTGCTGTCGAAGACGCCTGAGATGACGCCATCGCGCATCGAGACGATGCGGTCGGCCAGCCGCCTGATATCCGACATGCGATGCGAGATGTAGAGGATGGCGACGCCCTGCTCGCGCAAGCGGTCGAGCAGCGCAAACAGCCGGTCGGCCTCGGCGCTGGACAGCGACGAGGTCGGCTCGTCGAGGATCAGCACTTTCGGCTGGTGCGCCATGGCGCGCGCGATGGCCACCATCTGGCGATCGGCCAGCGACAGGTCGCTGATGCGGGCCTTGAGGTCGATGGCGAGCCCCATGCGGTCGGCCACCGCTTTGGCTTCGCGGCGCACCCGGCCGGGGTTGAACAGCAGCGGCGCGCCCTTGCCGCTCAACCGATCGAGCGTCAGGTTGGTGGCGACATCGAGTTCGGCGACGACGCCGTCATTGATGTTTTGGTGCACGGTAACGACACCGGCGCGGATCGCCTCTGCCGGCGTGTTCGGCGCAAAGTTGCCGCCAGCGAGGTGCATGATGCCGCCGTCATGGTCGTAGACGCCGCTGATGATTTTGACGAGGGTGGACTTGCCGGCGCCGTTGGCGCCCATCAGCACAGTGATCTCACCGGCATGCAATTCGAGCGAGACGCCGCCAAGCACCTCGATATGGCCGAAGGATTTCCTCAGCCCGTCCACGCGGAACACGGCATCATTGCCCATTCGTTCCTCCCTGACGATGACGCTATGGGCTACGTCATCAATTGTCAACTTGATTGACAATTGCCAGTCAGCTTCCTAGCTTGGCCTCACCGCCATCGCTCCACTATGATTGGAGCGAGCAAGCGGGAGGGTGAGGAATGACTGCGAAATTGCCGTTTGAAGCACTGTCGGTGGAGACGCTTGCAACGCGCCTCGGTACGAACGAAGCGCTGTGCGCCAAAATCGGCAAGGGCCCTTGGAAGGTGCGCGAGGTCGGCGACGGCAATCTGAACCTCGTCTTCATCGTCGAAGGCGGCTCGGGTGCGGCGGTCGTCAAGCAAGCCCTGCCCTATGTTCGCCTCGTCGGCGACAGCTGGCCGCTGCCCTTGAAACGTTCCTTCTTCGAATATCACGCGCTGACGCGGCAAGAGGCGCGCGCGCCGGGTTCGGTGCCGGCGATCCTCCATTTCGACGAAGCCCAGGCGCTGATCATCATGGAATATCTGGCGCCGCCGCACACCATCCTGCGCCGTGCCCTGATCGACGGCCGCGAGTTGCCAAATATCGCCCGCGACATCGGCCTGTTCATGGCCCGCACTTTGTTCCGCGGCTCTGATCTCTCCATGCCGACCAAGGACCGCAAGGCCGACCTGGCGCTGTTTGCCGACAATGTCGAACTCTGCGGCATCACCGAAGACCTGGTGTTTTCCGATCCCTATTTCGACGCCAAGCTGAACCGGCACACCTCGCCGCAGCTCGACGGTCTGGTTGCCGAACTGCGTGCCGACCGCGACCTCAAGGTCGAAGCGCAGCGGCTGAAGCATATCTTCGCCGCCAATGCCGAGACGCTGCTGCATGGCGACCTGCATTCGGGCTCGATCATGGTCACCGACACCGAGACGCGGATGATCGATCCGGAATTCGCCTTCTACGGTCCGATGGCCTTCGACGTAGGCATGCTGCTCGCCAATTTCTGGATGTCCTACTTCTCGCAGCGCGGCCATGAACACAAGGGCAAGCGTGACGCCATGCGTGCCTATCTGCTCGGGGTGACCAATGACACCTGGACGGTGTTCCGCGCCGAGTTCTCGCATCTATGGCGCACCGAGCGCACCGGCATGCTTTACCAGAAGAGCCTGTTCGAGGATCAGGGCGACATTCTCGCCTCGGAGCAGGCGCTCGACCATCTGCTGCACCAGATCTGGACCGACCTCTTGGGCTTTGCCGGCATCGAGGTGCACCGGCGCATCCTCGGCCTGGCCCACAATGCCGATTTCGAGACCATCGAGGACGAGGATCTGCGAGCCTCCTGCGAGGCCAAGGCGCTGAAATTCGGCCGTCACATCGCCGTCAACCGGCGCCAGATTCACGGCATGGACGAGGTAAATAATCTGGCCGCTTTGATCGAACGGGAGAGCAGGATTTGAACGTCGGCGAGCGCCACTACCGCACCATCTGGCTGAGCGACGACCAGCGTTCGGTCGAGATCATCGACCAGCGCTGGCTGCCGCACGAGTTCCGGGTCGAGACGATCGGGAGCGTTGCCGGCATCGCCACCGCGATCCGTGACATGTGGGTTCGTGGCGCGCCGCTGATCGGCGTCACCGCGGCCTACGGCGTCGCCATCCAGATGGCGGACGATCCGTCTGACGAAGCGCTCGACGCGGTCTGGGAGACGCTGCACAAGACGCGGCCGACTGCGATCAATCTACGCTGGGCGCTGGACGAGATGCGGCGGTTCCTCAAGCCGATCGTATTGGGACAGCGCGCGGAGGCGGCCTATAGGCGCGCTGCCGAAATCGCCGACGAGGATGTCGATCTCAATCGCGCCATCGGCGAGAACGGGCTTGCCATCATCAAGGAGATCGCGGCACGCAAGAAGCCGGGCGAGCCGGTCAACATCCTCACCCATTGCAACGCCGGTTGGCTGGCGACGGTCGATTACGGCACCGCCACGTCGCCGATCTATCTCGCCATCGAGGCCGGCATTCCGGTCCATGTCTATGTCGACGAGACGCGCCCGCGCAACCAGGGCGCCCAGCTGACCGCCTGGGAGATGGCCGGCCACGGCGTGCCGCACACGCTGATCGTCGACAATGCCGGCGGCCATCTGATGCAGCGTGGCGCGGTCGACATGGTGATCGTGGGCACCGACCGCACCACGGCCAATGGCGACGTCTGCAACAAGATCGGCACCTATCTCAAGGCGCTCGCCGCCTCCGATAATGAGGTGCCCTTCTACGTCGCTCTGCCCTCGCCGACCATCGACTGGACGGTGGGTGATGGCCTCACCGAAATCCCGATCGAGGAACGCTCCGGTGACGAGGTGTCGCTGGTCTGGGGCAAGACGGCGGACGGCAAGATCGCGCAGGTTCGGGTTTCGCCCGAAGCGACGCCGGCGGCCAATCCGGCGTTCGATGTGACGCCGGCACGGCTCGTGACAGGGCTGATCACCGAGCGCGGTGTGGCCAAGGCTTCGCGCGAAGGGTTGAAGGCGATGTTCCCCGAACGCCGATAATCTCCCCCCCTTGAGGGTCCCTTGAACCGACCCCCTCTGGCCTGCCGTCCATCTCCCCCTCAATGGGTAGATTAGCGCCTCACCGGCTGGCTACCGGATTTCAGCCCTGCAACAAGAATTGCGGCCACGATGGCGGCTGACGGTTGCGGTTCTGGCGAAATCCGGCCAGAAGCATCTGGCCGGCAACCGGCCGGCCCGCGACGTTGCGCTTGAAACCAGATACGGGAGACTATTGGGTGGCTCGCATAACACTGAGACAATTGCTCGATCACGCCGCCGAATACGGCTACGGCGTACCCGCCTTCAACATGAACAATATGGAACAGGGCCTCGCCATCATGGAGGCGGCCGAGGAGACCAAGTCGCCGGTCATCCTGCAGGCCAGCCGCGGCGCCCGCGCCTACGCCAATGATGTGGTGCTGGCCAAGCTGATCGACGCGCTGGTCGAAATCCACCCCGACATTCCGGTCTGCATGCATCTCGACCACGGCAACAACGAAGCCACCTGCGTCACCGCCATCCAGTACGGCTTCACCTCTGTCATGATGGACGGCTCCCTGAAAGAGGACGGCAAGACGCCGGCCGACTATGCCTACAATTCCGGCATCACCCGGCGCGTCGTCGACATGGCGCATTGGGGCGGCGTGTCGGTGGAAGGCGAGATCGGTGTGCTCGGTTCGCTTGAGAGCGGCGGCGGCGAGCAGGAGGACGGCCACGGCGTCGAAGGCGCCATCAGCCACGACCAACTCTTGACCGATCCGGAACAGGCGGTCGAATTCGTCAAGGACACCCATGTCGATGCGCTGGCTGTCGCCATGGGCACCAGCCACGGCGCCTACAAATTCTCGCGCAAGCCGGACGGCGCGGTGCTGGCGATGAACGTCATCGAGGAAATCCACCGCCGCCTGCCCAACATGCATCTGGTCATGCACGGCTCGTCCTCGGTGCCCGAGGATCTGCAGGAGATCATCAATAGATATGGCGGCCAGATGAAGCCGACCTGGGGCGTGCCGGTGGAAGAGATCCAGCGCGGCATCAAGCACGGCGTGCGCAAGATCAACATCGACACCGACAACCGCATGGCGCTGACCGGCGCCATCCGCAAGGTGCTGACCGAAAACCCGAGCGAGTTCGATCCGCGCAAATACCTGACGCCGGCCATGGCCGCGATGCGCAAACTGTGCAAGGAGCGCTTCGAGCAGTTCGGCACCGCCGGCAATGCCCAGAAGATCAAGCCGTTGCCGGTGGCTGAGATGGCCAAGCGGTACAAGTCGGGCAGCCTTGATCCGAAGTTTGGGTGAAGTACCTGGCGCCTCTTCCTTCTCCCCTTGTGGGGAAGAAAGAAGAGCTATTGACATAAAAAAGGCCGGGCGCGAAAGCGGCCCGGCCAAAAAAGAAGGTCAAGAACCTTCAGAGGGGAACACCGCTCGGTGGAATGGGAGGAAACCGCCGAACGATAATTCCTATATGCGCGTATTCGCGGCAGACGGCGACGAACGGCTTTCTAAAACAACGCGAGATTCGGAAATTTCGTTCTCGTTTTGAAAGATTTCAGCCGGTGAGGCGTCGGTTTCCAGAAGATCGGCATAGTGCCGGCGCGCCACGTCGGGATGCGAGCGCAGGCGGCTCTTCAGCACATTGGTACCGACATTGCGAAACAGCGGATTGTCGGGATCGCTGGCCGGACCCCGCGCCTCGGCCGCCAGTTCCTCGGGCAGGTCGAGCAGCGGGATCGTGGCGTCGAGCCGGGCGCTGAAGAAGAAGGGCACCGAAATCCGCTCGACACCGGCCGGTGGCGTTACCACGCGGTGGACCGTTGCTCTCAGATACCCATTGGAGGCCAGCTCGAGCAGTTCGCCGATGTTGACCACCAGCGTGTCGGGCAGCGGATCGACGTCGACCCAGGCACCGTCATATTCGACCTGCAGCCCCTTGCTCTCGTCCTGCAACAGAAGCGTCAGGAAACCGCCATCCTTGTGCGCGCCGACGCCCTGGTTGTCGCCGGTGGCGTCGCGGCCGGGGTAGCGCACGATCTTCATGCGATGGTTGGGCTCGGCCCGGTAGATCGGATCGAAGGCGTCCTCGGCCTGGTCGAGCGACAAAGCGAAGGCCCTAAGCAGCCGGATCGCCACCGCGGTCGCCTTGGCCTGCCATGCGAGCAGCGCCGGCTTCAGCTCGGGCAGCGTGGCCGGCCACTGGTTGGGCCCTTGCAGCCGCGTCCAGGCGGGCACGCCGGGGCCTTGCTCGATGGCCGGGCGTTCGACGCCGATGTCGAGCTGTTCGCGCCAGTCGGCCTTGCCTTTGGTCAGCTCGCCGCCGGCGCGCGTGTAGCCGCGGAACTGCGAGGACTTCACCATTTCGATCGCCAGTTTGTCGGCTTCCGGCAAGGCAAAGAACCGGCGCGAGGCGTCGAGCACTTCTGCGGTATCCGCAGCCGATATGCCGTGGCCGGTCAAATAGAAGAAGCCGACATCGCGCGCGGCCGTGCGCAGGTCGAAGAGAAACGTTCGCCGTTCCGAAGCGCCCTGTTCGAGGCGGCCGAGATCAAGCACGGGTACGATCCTGGGCATGGTCAAGCTCCTTGTTCCGCTGTCACGGTGGCACGCAGGCCGGTCCGATCAAAGCAACGCGCAATCCAATCTCGGCGCCGATGGAGAAAGCCGGCGCTGCGTTTGGCAGCCTGCCGGCAAATAACGTTCGTGGCCGCTTATCCGCGCCGGTCCAGCCTGGCGACCAGCCGGTCGCCGACCCACTGGATGCCGCAAACGAGGATGATCAGCACAATGACCACGGCGACCATGACGCTGGTCTCAAAACGCTGGTAGCCGTAGCGGATGGCGAGGTCGCCAAGCCCGCCGGCACCGATGGCGCCGGCCATGGCCGAGGCGCCGATCAGCGTTACCAGCGTCACCGTGAAACCAGCAACGATGCCGGGCAAAGCTTCGGGCACCAGCACCTCGCGGATGATCGTCCAGCGGTTGCCGCCCATGGCGCGCGCCGCCTCGATCAGGCCGCGATCGACCTCGCGCAGCGACACTTCGGCGATGCGGGCATAGTAGGGCGTCGCCGCAATCGACAACGGCACGATCGCCGCCCAGGTGCCGATCGAGGTGCCGACGATCAGCCGCGTCACCGGGATCAGCGCCACCAGAAGGATGATGAAAGGCACCGAGCGGAAGCCGTTGATGACGGCGCCGAGCGCGCGGTTCACCCACAGGCTTTCGGCAATGCCGCCGCGCTCGGTGGCAATCATTGCCAGGCCGAGCGGCAGCCCGAAGACGAGCGAGATGAGGCCCGATGCCGCCGTCATCAGGACCGTCTCCCAGATCGAGCGCAGCAGAAGTTCAAACAGAACCGGCGACATGGCCAAGCACCTCCACCCGTGCGTCGCGGGCCTTCAGGAATGCGATTACTTTCGACAGATGTTTCGGATCGTTGCCCGCGACCGCAAGGAACAGCGTGCCGACCGGCTGCTGCTGGACATGGTCGATGCCACCATGGACGAGGCGGAACGGCCCCGGCACCGCCACCGCAAGATCGGACAGCAGCGGACCGCGCGCGGCCTCACCTGCGACGTCGACCCTGAGGATGAGCTCGGCGCCGCCTCCGGGAGCAAGCCGGCCGGCAATCTCGGCCGGCAGTTGCGGGCGGATGCCGCCGAGCAGGCTCCTGGTGATTTCGGAACGCGGCTCGGCAAAGACCGACCACACCGGGCCTTGCTCGACGATGCGCCCGGCATCGATCACCGCGACGCGGTCGGCGATCGAGCGGATCACCTCCATCTCGTGGGTGATGAGCAGGATGGTCAGGCCGAGCTGCCGGTTGATGTCTTTCAGCAAGGCCAGGATGGAGCGCGTCGTCTCCGGATCGAGCGCTGAGGTCGCCTCGTCGGACAGCAGCAGCGCTGGCCGCGCGGCCAGCGCCCTGGCGATGCCGACGCGCTGCTTCTGGCCGCCCGACAGCGAGGACGGATAGGCCTTCGCCTTCTCCGACAGGCCGACGAGGTGGAGCAATTCGGCGGCGCGCGCCAGCCGTTCGGCCTTTGGGCGGCCCTCGATCTTCAGCGGCAGCGCGACATTGTCCTCCACGGTCTTGGCCGACAGCAGATTGAAGTGCTGGAAGATCATGCCGATGCGACGCCGCAGCGGCTGCAATTCACGCTCGCCGAGCCGGCCGATCTCGCGGCCCTCGATGAAGACGTCGCCGGAGTCCGGCCGCTCCAGCCCGTTGAGGCAGCGGATCAGCGTCGACTTGCCGGCTCCGCTGCGGCCGATGATGCCGAGGATCTCGCCCTTCTTCACCGTCAGCGAGACGCCGTCGAGCGCAGGCGTCGCGCCAAAGCGGCGCTTGAGGTCGACGAGGCGTACGACATCTTCTTGCCCGGCCGATATATTGACCGGACCGGATGCCTCGGCCGTGACGTGCTGGTTCATCTCACTGTCCGTTTCAACGCTCGACAAATGCGACAGCGGCCCGCTCAACAGCGGGCCGCCTGCTCCTGACAACCAGGCGCCAATCAATAGGCGCTGATCCCGGTGCCCTTGTAGACCTTGTCGAACTCGGCCTTGACCGCCTCGTTCTGGTAGGACGCGACCAGCGTCTTCACCCACGCCTCGTTCTCGTTGCCGGATTTCACGGCGATGAAGTTGCGGTAGGGGTTGTCGGCCACTGGCTCCTGGGCGATGCGGTTGTCCGGGCCGAGACCGCTCTTCAGCGCCCAGTCGGTGTTGACGACAGCCGCGTCGAGATCCTCGACCGAGCGGCCGACAATGCCGGCGTCCAGTTCCTTGATGACGACCTTCTTAGGGTTCTCGGCAATGTCGGCGGTGGTCGCCAGGATGCCGGTGCCGTCCTTCAGCTTGATCACGCCTTCGTTCTGCAGAACGCGCAACGCGCGGCCCTCATTCGAGGGGTCGTTGGGCAAGCCGATGACGGCGCCTTCGGGCAGGTCGGCAACCTTGGTGTATTTCTTGGAGTAGAGGCCGATCGGCCAGACGCCGGTGTAGCCGACGCGCACGATGTGGTACCCTTGGGTCTTGATCTGGTTGTCGAGATAGGGCTGGTGCTGGAAGGCGTTGGCGTCGATCTCGCCGCGCTCGAGCGCCTCGTTGGGCTGGGTGTAGTCGTTGAACACCACGGTCTCGACGGTCAGGCCTTTTTCGGCGGCCTGGGCGACGACGACGCGCCAGACATCCTCATCCTCGCCGCTGATGATGCCGACCTTGATAGACTTCTTGTCCTCGGCGAAGGACGGCGTCGGCTGAGCCAGACCGGCAAGCGTGACGGCCGAGGCAAAAAGTGCCGCAAGGGCAGCTCGCCGGCTGATGGCTGAAAAAAGAAGAGAGCTGGAAGCGTTTCCGCGTTCGGACATTGTCGATCCCTCGTAATCCTGAAGTCATTGCGGCGAGGTGGAATACCAAGCCTTGACGACATCATCGGCAATGCTGCTTGCCGGATCAAAGAACCGCATTTCTTCTCAAACACGAAGCCGGGAATATTCTCTCAAAGATTTCGCAATTGCGAGAACGGTCACGCCGGACCGGTCAGAATGTCTCGACAAAGGGCCGCAGCTCGACCTCGAAGCTCCAGGCGCTGCGATGCTGGCGATGGGTCGCGAGATAGGTCTGCGCGATCGCATCGGGCGACAGCTGGCTGTCCGGTCGCTCGGGCTTCGTCCCGACCGGCTCGATCTGGCCGTCGATAATGAAATGGGCGACATGGATGTTCTTCGGGAAGAGTTCGCGCGCCATCGACTGAGCCAGACCGCGCAGGCCGAATTTCGGCATGGCAAAGCCGGCGGAGTTGGGAAAGCCCTTGATGCTGGCGGAGGCGCCGGTGAAAAGAATCGAACCGGAGCCGCGCGCAAGCAGCCGCCGCGCCGCTTGCTGGCCGACCAGGAAGCCGCCATAGGCGCCGACAAGCAAGGCTTGTTTGACCGCATCGGGATCGACCTCGGCGATCGGGCCGCGCGTGCGGCCGCTGGCATTGAAGACGGCAAGGGCCAGCGGGCCTTGCTTGTCGGCGGCGTCAAACAGGCCGGCGACGGAGGCCGGATCGGCGACGTCGGTTTCGACGGCCAGCGCGCCGGTTTCCCCGACCAGCGCCGCGAGTTTGGCCGTGTTGCGGGCGGCCAGCACCACACGATAGCCTTCCGTGGTGAGAAGGCGTGCCAAAGAGGCGCTCAGGCCCGCACCCGCGCCGGCGATCACTGCGACTTCGGATGCCATGTCGTTTCTCCTTGGCGATGACGTGTTCGTCTCATAGCTGGCGTCTTGAGCGGCGAGACGCAAGAACGGCGTTGCTCGATTTTCGCTGTTCGGTGAAAAACTCTGCCGGCAGGTTCGGAGCAATCGACCGCGGCCAGGGTCTTGCCTGGCGAGACAATCCGTCCGACAGGTGATTGCGTTGGAATCGCAAACGGTGTCGCAAGGGAGTCGACCGTGGAACCAATCTGGGCCGTCGGCCTGATGACCGGCACCGTGCTTGACGGCAATATCGACGTGGCGCTGATCAAGACCGATGGCGAGCGGATCGCCGATTTCGGCACCTATACGCTGGCCCCCTACCCCGCAGCGATCCGTGCCTTGCTGGAGGAGACGCTGCGTCAGGCCCGGGTGTGGAATTTCGACGGGCCGGAGCCGGCGATCTTTGCCGAAGCCGAGGAGGCGCTGACGCGGGCGCAGTCGGCGGCGGTGAAGGACCTTGTCGAAAGCTACGGCCTAACCATAGGCGATATCGGCGTGGTCGGTTTTCACGGCCAAACCGTGCTGCATCGTGCCCCGCAACCCGGGCGGCGCGGCGATACGCGCCAGTTGGGCGATGGCGCGCTGATGCATTCCATTTTGGGCGCCAAGGTCGCCTATGATTTCCGCTCGGACGATGTGCGCGCTGGCGGCCAGGGCGCACCACTGGCGGCTGCCTACCACGCGGCGCTTTTGAGGGAAGCCGACGCCAGCGGGGACACCGCTGTGCTCAATCTCGGCGGTGTCGGCAACGTCACTTGGTGGGACGGCAAGGACAACATCGTCGCCTTCGACACTGGCCCGGCCAACGCGCCGCTCAACGATTTCATCAAGGCAAACGGCCTCGGCGAGATGGACCGCGACGGCGCACTGGGCGCGGCCGGCACCGTCGATGAAGTGCGGCTGGCCAAATTGCTCCAGCATCCGTATCTGACCAAGCCCTATCCGAAATCGCTCGACCGTTTCGACTTCGGCGCCGCCATGGCCGACGGCCTCAGCGCAGAGGATGGGGCGGCGACGCTGACGGCCTTCACCGTCTCGGCCGTCGGCAAGGCGCTCGATTTGTTGCCGCGCCGGCCGAAGCGCCTAGCGGTCAGTGGCGGCGGCCGCCGCAACCCGACGATGATGGCGATGCTGGCGAGGCGCGCCAACGTCGAGGTGGTGCAGGCCGAGACACTGGGCTGGAAAGGCGATGCGGTGGAGGCCGAATGCTTTGCCTTCCTTGCCGTGCGCGTGCTGCGCGGCCTGCCGATCAGCTTTCCCAGCACCACCGGCGTGCCGCGGCCGATGCAAGGCGGGCGGCTGGCAGGTTAGAGCTTCTTCTGCAGGAAGATGCGGCTGCGGCCGACGGGAAAGTCAGGCAGTTCGCCGAAGCGCCGGTAGCCTTGCCGCTCATAGACTTTGGCCGCTGTCGGATTGAACGTATCAATCCAGGCGTTTTGGCAGCCGCGCTTGACCGCTTCCTCCTCGGCAGCGCCCAGCATGTCGCCGGCCATATGCCGGCCGCGCAGGCGTTCGTCGACCCACAGCCACTGCACATAGAGCCAGCCCCAGGCGGTGTATCCCGAAATGCCGGCGACGACAGCGCCGTGCTCATCACGAACGAAGACGGCGATCGGCTTGCGGCCGGAGGGGCCGACATCGCCGTCATTGAACGCCGTCAGCCGCTCGGCCAGGAAGGCGAGGTCGTCTGACGAGGGGTCGGCAGTGGTTTCAAGCGTCGTCTTCATCCGGGCGGGGCTCGCATGGCAAGCCAAGCTCTAGCGAAGGACGGGATGAGAACGCAAGCTTTACGGCTTGATGGGCAGCGGCGATCGCCATGACCCCGCTGCTGCCGCAACCAGCATCAGCACGGCGGCGACGATGGCGCAGATGGCAAAGCCGAACGATGAATAAAGCGGCCCGAAGCTGGTGGTGCCGATGAAGACGGCGAGGTAGGTGACCGAGCTGTTCAGGCCCATGATGGTGCCACGGCGCGACGGATCGAGCGCGGTAAGGCGCATCACCAGCACGTTCAGGCCGAAATGATTGGCAAGGCCCCAGATGGCGATCATAGCCAGGATCAGCACGAAATTGCTGCTTGCGAGCGCGATCGCGACATAGACGACGGCGACCAGCAGATAGGCGAAAGGCATGACGCGCCGTGCGCCGATGCGGTCGATGACGCCGTCGAGGAAGGCCGCGGCGCCGAAGCCGGCGCCGTAGGCGAGTGCGGCCAGCGCATTGGCGCTGACGGGCTCGCCCAGATCCTGGTGCAGATGATCGCCGAGATAGCCGTAGACGCCGTAAAAAGCGGTCATGAAGGCGGTGCAGGCGATGAGCAGCGGCACGATGCCCGGAATGGCCAGCGCAACGAACGGCGACGGCGCCGGGCCGCTCTTCCTGACGTCGCTGAGCGAGGTCATCGACAAGGCAGCAAGCGCAATGGCGGAAAGCACCGCGACGGCGGCGAAGACGGCGCGCCAGTGCACGAGATCGGCAAGCACGGCCGACAGCGACACGCCGGCCACCATGGAGACCGTCCAGCCGGTCAGCACGACGCCGATCGTGCCGCTTTCGCGGCCGGGCGGCGCAATTGCCGCTGCACTGGCATAGATGGCCGGCATGGCGACGCCGGCGGCGATGCCGGCGACGGCCTGGGCCGCGACCAGCATGATCACCGTCGGCGCCAGCGCGCTGGCGAGAAGCCCGACCGTCAGCAACAGCAGAGCGCCCTGCAGCATGCGGCGGGCGCCGACGCCGTCGATATAGCGGGCGAGGAACAAAGCGCTGGCGGAAGTGCCGAGACCGAAGGCAGCCGACGCGGCCATCACCGCCGGCACGCTGGTGCCGAAGGATGCGGCGACTGCCGGAGCAATTGGACCCAGGACCAGCGAGTTCGAGCCGATGACGGCGATGCAGCCGGTCAGGAGATAGGCCAGCGCCGGGATCGGCTGATGGAGCGTTGCAGCTTGATGCGCGTTCGTCATCGGGTCATAATGGCCGAACTGAATTCCGCGACAACAAGGAATTTCGATATGGACGAAGAAACAGATGGGGTTCTGCAGAATAAGGTAGCTCCCCGAGAGCTCGACGCAATCGACCGAAAAATATTAGGCGTGCTGGTCGAGGATGCGACGATCAGCTACGCCGAACTTGGCGAACGCGTCTGCCTGTCGCCGCCGGCGGCGCATGAGCGGGTCAAGCGCCTGCGGCGCAGCGGCGCCATCCGCGGCACGGCTGTGATCATCGACCCGAAGGCGGTGAAAAAGCCGCTGCTCACCTTCGTGCATATCGATACCAAGGGCTGGGGCAAGACGCCGGAGCTGATGGCCGTTTCGCAATATCCTGAGGTCGAGGAAATCCATTCGGTGGCCGGCGACACCTGCCTGCTGCTCAAGGTCCGCACCGAGGACACCAGGGCGCTCGAAGGCCTGCTGGCGCGTCTCTACGAAACGCCCGGCGTCACCTCGACGCGAAGCAATGTCGTGCTGTCGACCTATCTCGAGCGCCCGGTGCAGCCCGAGATCACCGCGCAATGGCCGACGCCCCGGCATATGGCCACGCCGTTGTACTGATCTGCGCTATCTTCGTCTTGCCGGGGCCACAACAATCCTTCACAAACGGCACCCTATATTGATGCCAGGCATTGATTTGGGGTGACGAGAGGCGCGGCTTGGAATTCGAACTGAAAACCATCGAGGCGCTGGCCCCCGATCAGGCGTCGCTAAGCGCCGCCTCGAAGCTCACCAAGCGCTCGAACTGGCCGCGGCTGGAGAAGAACGAGCAGCAGGCGCTGATCTGGGGCGAATGCCAGGGCTCGGGATCCAACCCCTATCGCACCGTCGTCGACACCGGCGACCACGGCTACAAATGCACCTGCCCGTCGCGAAAATTTCCCTGCAAGCACACGCTGGCGCTGATGTGGATCGCCGCCACGGCGCCGGCCAGCTTCACATCAGCCGAAACAACGCCGGAATGGGTCAATGACTGGCTTGGCCGGCGCAGGAAGAGTGCGCCCCCGCCGGTCGACGCAAAGTCTGGCAGGGGCGCGTCTGGCAAGAGCATTGGCGAGGCCTCGCAGGCAGAGGAAAGCACCGTCGATGACGCCGCCGCGACGGAGCGCCGCGAGACGGCGCAGCGCAAGCGGGCGGAAGATACGCGCACCGCGGTGGCAGGCGCGCTGGACGAACTCGACCAGTGGATTGCCGACCAGCTGCGGCTCGGCCTTTCCGCCTTTGCCGACGCCAGCAGCGAGCGCTGCCGCCGCATTGCCGCCAGGCTGGTCGACATGAAAGCAACGGCGCTTGCGGGACGCATCGACGAAATCCCGGCCCGGCTAATGGCGCTGCGCAGCGAGGAACGGCCGGACGCGGCGATCCGCGAACTCGGCAAGCTGGTTTTGCTGGCCAAGGCCTGGCGCTCGGCGCCAGACGATCCCGAATTGAAGCGGCTGGTGTCGGCATCCGAAACCCGCGACCAGGTGCTGGCCAATCCCGATGCAAGACAGGTCGACAGCCAGTGGGAAGTCATCGGCGAGAAGATCGAGACCCGCCGCGACGGCCTTGTCAGCCATTCTACCTGGCTGCTCGACCTGAAAAGCCCGACGCCGCAATTTGCGCTGCTACTCGATTTCTTTCCGGCCTCGGCCGGCCGCCGCTCTGCCGCGTTCACACCTGGCGACCGGTTCGATGCAAGGCTGGTGTTCTATCCGTCACGCCAACGGCTGCGGGCGCTGGTAGCGGAGCGCAAGGGCGATGTCGTGTCGGGCGCCTGGCCGGATTTCGGCCTCGGCATTGTCAAGGATCCGCTGGCGGCGCATGCGGCGCACCAGGACGCAGCACCCTGGTCGACCGATAGCCCGCTGATGCTGCCTGCCGGCGCGATCCTGCTCGATGAGCGCGGCACCGCCTGGTGGCAAGCGGCGCACGACCCGCAAGGGATCGCCCTGCCTGTCGCCGGAACCGTCGATCAAACCGTGCTCGGTCTCGACCTTTCGGCAACGGCAGCCCTGTGGAACGGCGCGCGGCTCGATCTGCTCGCCGCGCAAAGCGGCTTCGGGAGGCTCGATCTGTCATGAACGAGCTCGAGCAAACCGGCCTGGCGACGATGCGCGACTGCTGGATCACCGGCGGAACTGCGTTCGATCTGGCGCCAGCCGCGTGGAAGGAAATCGCCGGCGGCGCAAGCCCGGACGAACGGGAGCGGCTGTTGCTGGCCATCGCCGCGCAGGCGCTCGATGTGGGCTTAAGGCCAGCCGCGCCGAAGTCGCTGAAGCGGCGCCCGCCGCTGCCGAGGCTTGGCCTGCCGCTGCTGCCGGAGCGGTTGCGGCCGCTGTTGCGGGCTGCCTTGAAGAACACCGCCGATGCGCGGCGCAAGGCGCGCGTGGCGACGCTCGTCGCCGGCCGTGGCTACGTGCTGCATCCGATGGACTGGATGCCGTCGGCATCAGACCAGAACAGCCCTGACATCTATGCGCCGTGGATCGACTGGCAGGCCAGCGTCGAGGGGCTGAAGATTGCGCCGCAGGAGCAACTGACGGTGCAGAACTGGGATGACTTTTACCCCGCCGCGCGCCGTATCGCGTTGACCGAGATGCGCCGTCGCGATCCGGCCACGGCCCGCAGCCTGATGGAAGCGAAGGCGCCCGGCGAGCCGGCGGAAGTCCGGCTGGCACTGATCGAACTCATGCATTTCGGCCTGACGCCTGAGGACGCGCCGTTCCTGAAAAGCCTGGCCACTGACCGCTCCGGCAAGGTGCAGGAACTGGCGAGCCGGCTGCTGGCGAGGTTGGGCGAGCACGGTCGTGTTGGTGGCGGTGCCGACGATCCCGTTGCCGAACTTGCCACCTTCATCGCAGAAGGCAAATCCGGCTTTATCCGCCGCCGCACCACCTACACCCCGGCAAAACTCAAATCCCCGGCGCAGGAAAAGCGCCGCGCCGAACTGTTCGAGACCTGCAATCTGGTCGACCTTGCTTCCCGATTTGGGGTCAGCGAACCCGATTTCATTGCAGCCTGGCAGTTCGGTGCCGACAACAATGCCGACATCCAGATCTCACGAATGGTCGCCGCGTCGGGCAGCGACGCTGCAGTAACGCAGATGGCCGACACGCTGATCGCCGAGGGTGGCAAGCCGGCACTGTTCGTGCTGCACCTGACACCGCGCCTGGATAGCCGCAGGAAGCGTGTCCTGGTCAGATTGATCCTGAAAGATACGCCGCAGTATGTTAGCACGCTCACCCTTGCCGAGGGCTTCGAAGCCAACTGGCTGGATTGGCCCGACCTGACGAACGGCCAGAGCTTGGCGGTGTTGCGTTCGGCTGTCGCCGGCAATGATGACGCGATGAAGCGAACCGTCGACGACCTGTTGGAAACTTTGGGCTTTCTGGCCACTGCGGCGACAGCGGAAAAATTGATCGAGCATGTCGTTGCGGCCGGCATGCCGCCGGCGGCAGCCTCGCTCGCTTTCCTGCGCCTCAACGCGGCCCTGACGGGAACCAACCCATGACAATCCGGAGAACAGCACCATGAACGCAGCCATCCGCCTCCCCGTCGAGCAGGCCTATGCCGCTGAACTGCAGGCGCTGGCGCGCAATGACGACAAGCAAAAACCTGCGGGATGGAGCCTCTCGCCAAAGGCCGTTCTGACCTACCTGCTCGGCGGCAAGGCAAGCGACGGCACCGTGATATCGCCAAAATATGTCGGCCGCCGCCGACTGATGGAAACGGCGGTGGCGACACTCGCCACGGACCGCGCGCTGCTGCTGCTCGGTGTTCCCGGCACCGCAAAATCCTGGGTGTCGGAACATCTCGCCGCCGCCATCATGGGCAATTCCACGCTGATCGTGCAGTGCACGGCCGGTACCGACGAGAACCAGGTCCGCTACGGCTGGAACTATGCGCAGCTTTTGGCCAAAGGGCCGAGCCAGGAGGCGCTGGTGCCGACGCCGCTCTACCGCGCCATGGAGAGCGGCAAGCTATGCCGCCTGGAAGAGTTGACGCGCATGGGCTCCGATGTACAGGACACGCTGATCACCGTGCTGTCGGAAAAGATGATGCCGATCCCGGAGCTCAACACCTCGCTCTATGCCCAGCGCGGCTTCAACATCATCGCCACCGCCAACAATCGCGACAAGGGCGTCAACGAGCTGTCCTCGGCGCTCAAGCGCCGCTTCAATGTGGTGGTTCTGCCGCTGCCCGAAGACATGGCCGAAGAGGTGGCGATCGTCTCCAAGCGGGTCGACGAGATGGCCGGCGGGCTCGACCTGCCGGTGCCGAAAAATGTCGGCGAGGAGATCGCTCGAGTGTTGACCATTTTCCGCGAGCTGCGCTCGGGCGCAACCGCCGACGGCAAGGTGACGCTGAAGACGCCTTCGGGTTCGCTCTCGACCGCCGAGGCGATCGCCACCATGGTCGGCGGCCTCAGCCAGGCGGCGTGGTTCGACAGCGGCAAGCTCGGCGCCGAAGGCCTCGCCGCCAGCCTTGTCGGCGCCATCGTCAAGGACCCGGTGCAGGACAAGGTGGTGCTGGAGGAATATCTCGAAACGGTGCTCAAGAAGCGGCCGGACTATGCCGGCTATTACGCGGCGCTGAACGCAGCGATCTGAGGTCATGAGCGACGTCGCCTATTTCGGCATCCGCCATCACGGGCCGGGCTCCGCCGACAGCCTGGTGCAGGCGCTGCGGGACTTGCAGCCGGTCGCGGTGCTGATCGAAGGGCCGAGCGACGCGTCCGCCCTGCTGCCATTGCTGGCGCGCCCGCAGATGCAGCCGCCGGTGGCGCTGCTCTGCTACCCCGAGGACGATCCGGCCGCGACAAGTTTCTGGCCGTTCGCCGAGTTCTCGCCGGAATACCAGGCGGCGGTGTGGGCGGTGGCGAACAAGGCGGCATTGCGGTTCATCGACCTGCCGTCATCGGCACGGTTCGCGGCACCGGCAACCGACGACCCCGACAAAACGGCTGACGCCGACAAGCCCGAACCCAAGGACGAAACCGGTGAGGATGGCGAGCCCGCATCGCATCGCGACCCGATCGGCACGCTGGCTGCGGCCGCCGGCTATGAAGATGGCGAAAGCTGGTGGGCCGACATTATCGAGCAGAATCCGCAGCCGGGTCCAATCTTCGCTGCCATCACCGATGCGATGACGACGCTGCGCGACGGCGAAGGTGCGATCGCGCCGTTCGAGGCCAAGCGTGAAGCGCATATGCGATTGGAAATCGCCGCCGCGCGCAAGGAATTCGCCGGACCGATCGCCGTCGTCTGCGGCGCATGGCATGTGCCGGCCCTGCAGGCCGCGCACACGCAGAAGAACGACCAGGCGCTGATCAAGGGAATTGCCCGGCGCAAAAGCATCATGACATGGGCGCCATGGACCGGGCCGCGTCTTGCGCTGGGCTATGGTTATGGCGCTGGCGTCGTCGCGCCCGGCTGGTGCAAGCATCTGTGGCGCACACGAGGGCGGCGCGACGCCGCGACGCTGTGGCTGGCGACGATCGCGGCGGTGCTGCGGGCGAAGGGCCATCTGGTGTCGACCGCGTCGCTGATCGAGGCCGAGCGGCTTGCGCGCACACTGGCTGCCATTCGCGAGCGGCCGAAGCCCGGCTTCGAGGAATTGCGCGATGCCGCGATCGCGGCGCTGTTCAACGGCGAAGCGGTGCTGTGGGCGCTGGTCGAGGCCGAGCTGCTTTTGGGCGCGGATGTCGGCGAGATTCCGCCCGACACGCCGCTGGCGCCGCTGATCGAGGACCTGCAGCGCAACCAGAAGGCGGCGCGGCTGAAGCCGGAGGCGCTGGAACGCGAGCTGTCGGTCGATCTGCGCAGCGAAAGCGGACTGTTTCGTTCGACATTGCTGCACCGGCTGAACGTGCTTGGCGTGCAATGGGGCAGGCTGGCCGACGCCGGCCGCAGCCGCGGCACCTTTCGCGAAAAATGGACGCTGGCCTGGGAGCCGGAATATGCCGTGCGCCTGGTCGAGAACCTGATCTACGGCCCGACTATCGAAAAGGCCGCCAATGGCCGCCTGATCCAGATGCTCGGTGCGGCCGCGAGCCTCGACACGCTTGCCGCCCTTGTCCAGAGCGCCATTACGGCGGATCTGTCGGAGGCCGCGAGCGCCGGCCTTGTAGCGTTGGAGGCGCGCGCAGCGCACAGCAGCGAATGCCTGGAGATGCTGGCCTCGGTGCCGCCGCTTGCCGACATCATCCGTTACGGCGAGGCGCGCAAGACCGAAACCAACCGGCTGTCCGGTTTGTTGGAACGGTTGATCGTCGAAGGCGCGATCGCGCTGCCCTATGCGGTGCGCGACCTGGACGAGCAGGCCGCCACCACGCTGGTCGGTGCTGTGCGCAAGGCCGACACGGCGATCCGGCTGGTCGAGCCCGGCGAAGGCGTGCTCGATGCATGGCGCAACGGCCTGACCGGCGTGCTGGAAGGTCCGGGCTCGACGGCGCTGCTCGCCGGCTGCGCCGCGCATCTGCTCTATGAAGCCGGCCAACTGTCGGCAGAGGACGCCGCCGGGCTGCTCGGACGCAGGCTGTCGCCGGGGACGCCGGTCGCCCAGGCAGCGGGGTTCTTCGAAGGTTTCTTCAGCACTGCCGGCCAGCGGCTGATCTACGACGAGGGCCTGCGCGGCGCCGTCGATGGGTGGCTGAAATCGCTCGACGAGGAAGCTTTCATCGCGCATCTGCCATTGCTGCGCCGCGTCTTCTCCAATCTGGACTCGATGGAGCGGCAGCGGTTGATCGAGGCCGTGCTCGGCCGCACCGCAAGGTTGCCGGCCGGCCTGACGCCGGCGCCGGATGGCGGCGAGGGCTGGCGCCGTCACCTGGAGCGGCTTGGGCCATTGCTGGCGGGCGGAGTGTGACAATGGATGACGAAGCCGAAGTGCCCGAACCCGGCCCAGCATCCTCCGATAGCGGGCGCGAGCGCCGCTGGCGGCTGGCGATCGGCGCCGATGACGAGGCTTCCTCCGCCCTTTCCAGTGATGACAAAAAACTGTCTTCGGCGCTCGATGCGCTTTACGGCGACGGCGCCAATGCCGATGCCGACCCGCGCAAGCGGCGCGGCGGGCTCGGCCGCTCGGCGCCACGCGTGGCGCAATGGATGGGCGATATCCGCTCCTTCTTTCCCGCCCAGGTGGTCCAGATCGTCCAGAAGGATGCCTTTGAGCGGCTGAACCTGAAGCAGATGCTGATGGAGCCGGAATTCCTCAAGGCGATCGAGGCCGACGTCAACCTCGTCGCCGACCTGATCTCGCTGCGTTCGGTGATGCCGGCCAAGACCAAGGACATCGCCCGCACCATCATCGCCGACATCGTTGCCAAGCTGATGCAGCGGCTGGAGCAGAAGACCGCCGAGGCGATCCGTGGCGCGCTCGACAAGTCGCGACGCACCAACCGGCCGCGCCAACGCGACATCGACTGGCCGCGCACCATCTCGGCCAATCTTCGCCACTACCAGCCTGAGCACAAAACCGTCGTGCCGGAAAAACTGGTCGGCTTCATGCGCAAGCAACGCCGGCTGGTCGATCTCGACGAAGTGGTGCTGTGCGTCGACCAGTCCGGCTCGATGGCGAGCTCGGTGATCTACGCCTCGATTTTCGCCGCGGTGATGGCGTCGCTGCCGGTCGTGCGCACCAAGCTGGTCTGTTTCGACACGGCCATCGTCGACCTGACCGAAGAGCTCAGCGACCCGGTCGAGGTGCTGTTTGGCGTGCAGCTCGGCGGCGGCACCGACATCAACCAGGCGGTCGCCTATTGCGCCGACCGCATCGAGCGGCCGACCAAATCCCACTTCGTGCTGATCACCGACCTCTATGAGGGCGGCAACGGCCAGGACTTGCTGCGGCGGCTTGCGGCGCTGGTCCGGTCCGGCGTCAATGTCATCGTGCTGCTGGCGCTGACCGATCAGGGCCGGCCGGGCTATGATCCGGCGATGTCGGCTTCGGTCGCGGCACTTGGCATACCGGTCTTCGCCTGCACGCCGGACCTGTTTCCCGACATGATGGCGGCGGCGTTGCGGCGCGAGGATATCGGCGCCTGGGCAGCCGGCGCCGACATCAAGCTGATCCGCGCCGAGACGGAGCCGAGCAGTCAGGCCTGACTATTCGAACGAATAGGCAAACCCGTCAGTGGAAGCGCTGACGGTCACCTTGGTCATCTTCTCGCCGTCGAGCGACCGGTTCAGCACGCCGCGGCTGAGTTCCGGCAACAGCGTGTTGGTGAGGATGGCGTCGATCATGCGGCCACCGGACTCGATTTCGGTGCAGCGCGCCCTGACCAGCGCCATGACGCCGTCGCCGATCACCAGTTCGGCGTCGTGGCTGGCGCGCAGCCGCCGCGCGATCTTGCCGAACTGATGGCGGGTGATGGCCTCGATCATCGAATCCGAGAGCGGATAGTAAGGGATGGTCACGACGCGGCCGAGGAAGGCCGCTGGAAACACCTTCAGCAGTGGAGCGCGCAGTGCAGCATCGAGGCCGTCGAGCCCTGCCCTCACCGTGCCGTTGCCGGTCCGCTCCATGATGACTTCGGAGCCGACATTGGACGTCAGCAGGATCAGCGTGTTCTTGAAGTCGATGCGCCTTCCCTCGCTGTCATCCATCATGCCCTTGTCGAAGACCTGGAAAAAGATCTCGTGGACGTCGGGATGCGCCTTCTCGACCTCGTCGAGCAGGATCACCGAATAGGGTTTTCGGCGCACGGCCTCGGTGAGAATGCCACCCTTGCCGTAGCCGACATAGCCGGGCGGTGCGCCCTTGAGCGTCGAGACGGTGTGCGCCTCCTGGAATTCGGACATGTTGATCGAGATCAGGTTCTGTTCGCCGCCATAGAGCGTCTCGGCCAACGCCAGGGCCGTCTCGGTCTTGCCGACTCCCGAGGGGCCGCAGAGCAGGAACACGCCGACCGGCTTTTCCGGCGCTCCGAGCCCGGCGCGGCTGGTCTGCACGCGCTTGGCAATCATCTCCATGGCGTGATCCTGGCCGACGACACGTTCGGACAGCGTGGTGGCCAGCTTGAGCGCCTTTTCGGTCTGGCTGGACAGCATCCGTCCCGTCGGGATGCCGGTCCAGTCCTGGACCACGGCAGCTACCGCATTGCGGTCGACCGACGGCAGGATCAGCGGCGTCTCGCCTTGCGCGGTGGCAAGCTCGGCCATGAGTTCACGCAGCCGCGCCAGATCGGCGGCAGGATCTGACGGCGCAGCTTCGGCAGCCGGCGCTTCGGTCTCGGACGTTTCGGCCTTGGGCGTCTCGGCCTTGGGCACCTTGGTCTTTTCTTCGTCCGGCGCTGCCGGTTCGGCTTCGGCCTCAGCTGTCGCCACCGCATCGAGCGGGACGCCGTCGCCGCGCAGCCGCGCGCGCAGTTCGAGGATCTCGGCAACCAGCGCCTTTTCGCGCTCCCAGCGCTCCTCGGCGGCGGCGAGCATGGTCCCGGCTTCAGTGAGCCCGGCCTCGACCCGCGCCTGCCGGTCAGTTACTTCGATGCCGATCGCGGCCTCGCGGCCGATGATGCCGCTTTCGACTTCCAGCGCCTGGCGGCGCCGCAAAATGTCCTCGACCTCGGCCGGCGTCGCATGCTGCGAGATCGCCACCCTGGCGCAAGCGGTGTCGAGCAGGCTGACCGCCTTGTCGGGCAATTGCCGCGCCGGGATGTAACGATGCGACAGGCCGACCGCCGCCTCGATCGCCTCGTCCAGGATCTGCACTTCGTGATGCTGTTCGAGCACGCCGGCTACACCGCGCAGCATGAGCACAGCGACCGCTTCCGACGGCTCATCGATCTTGACCACCTGGAAACGGCGGGTCAGCGCCGGGTCCTTTTCGATGTGCTGCTTGTACTCGGCCCAGGTGGTTGCGGCGATGGTGCGCAATTCGCCGCGCGCCAGCGCCGGCTTCAAGAGATTGGCGGCATCGCCGGTTCCGGCGGCACCACCGGCGCCGATCAGCGTGTGCGCCTCGTCGATGAACAGGATGACCGGCGTCTCGGATGACTGAACTTCGTCGATCACCGCCTTCAGGCGCTTCTCGAACTCGCCCTTGACGCTGGCGCCGGCCTGCATCAGGCCGACGTCGAGCATACGCACGCTGATGCCCTGCAGGGGCGGCGGCACGTCGCCCTGGGCGATGCGCAGGGCAAACCCCTCGACCACCGCGGTCTTGCCGACACCGGCCTCGCCGGTCAGGATCGGGTTGTTCTGCCGGCGCCGCATCAGGATATCGATGATCTGCCGGATCTCCGGGTCTCGGCCGACGACCGGGTCGATCTTGCCGTCATGGGCGCGCTGGGTGAGGTCTGTGGCGTATTTGGCCAGCGCGGAGTCCCCGCCCGGAGCTCGCCGCGGCGCCTCCGCGGTGGGAGCCACTGCTGCCGTGGCGCCGGCTTCGAGCGAACCGTCCACCACCTCGGCAAAGCGGGCGATGACCCCGTCGGCGTCGATCTTGTCGAATTCGCCGCTGATCTTCGCCACCAGGCCTTCCAGCACCGGCGTCTTCAGGCAGGCGAGCACGACATGGGCGCTGCGGACCTCCTCCATGCCGAATTCCAGCGTCGCCAGATTCCAGGCTTCCTGGATGGCGTGGAAAATGTGGTCGGAAAATTCCTCGATCGAGGTGGCGCCGTAGGGCAGCTTGTCGACGGCGCGGGTCATTTCGCTGGTAAGCCGGCTGGCATCGACGCCGGCATCGGCAATGATCATCTGCACATCCGAACGCTCGGACAGCACCAGTTGTTCTATGAAATGGACGAGTTCGACGTAAGGATTGCCGCGCAGCTTGGCGCTGTCGGCGGCGGCCTTGAAGGCGCGCAGGCAGACCGGATTGAGCTTGCCAACCAGTTCCTTGCGTTTGAACCCCTGCGACGACCGGCGCTGTTCCATCGAACGTGCTCCTGCAATCTGCCCCGTCGACAGCCTGCCACATAAGCAGCCGCTTGACAAAGCGCTTGATGCAGCCGGCCTTTTCCCTTTGTGGAGAGTCCCGCGCCGCCAAATGCAGACAACCACGATTTTTTCTAATCCTATGCGATGCGCTTCACATACGAGGTTGGCCAAGCACGCCATGAATTGCGCCATCCGAGACGCAGTTGCACCGACATTCATTAGCGCTCGTTAACTTTTGAGCGGATGGCGAATTGTGGGAATATGCAACCGTGTGCTAACGTTGGGTCACGTACGGTTTTAGAGCCGGTCGCCGGGGGTATCTGTGATCGATCTCGCACTCTGGCTTGCTCCGCTGGACGGTGAAAATCCGTCAGGCGAAGACTTGCGCAACGATCCGGCTTTTCATGAGCTGGAGCGGCTCACGGAGCCGCAGGTCAAGGTCGTCCATGACGGGCGCAACAAGCCAGCCGCGCAATCGACCATTCCGGTCGACTGGCCTGCCGTGCTCGGCAAGGCCGAGGAGTTGCGTTCGCATGGCCGCGACCTGCGCCTGCTCGTCATTGTCGCCCGGGCGCTGGCCAATGAAGAGGGATTGGCCGGACTGGCACAGGGCCTGACCCTGATTGCAAGGACCTTCGAGACGCATTGGGAGACGATGCACCCGGCGCTGCGGGCCAGCCCCCAACCACGCGAGGCCGCCCTGCGCCGCCTCAACGCGCTGGCCGACCTGCAGAACGGCCAGGAAGGCCTGCTGGCGAACCTCAGGCAGATGGTCTTCTTCGCGCCGCGTCCCATCGGGCCGATCAGTGGACGCGATCTCGAACAGGGTGCGCTCGACGATCGCGTCATGCTTCAGGAAGCGGCGTCGGGATTGAATGCCACGGAGAAGGCAGCGCTGGTCAGCGCGCACGGACAGCTCCTGAACCGGGTGGGCAGCGGTTGTGCCGCCTATCAGGACCATGCCGGTGAACAGATGACGGCGCTCATCGCCGGGGCGCACGCAGCGATCGAGGCGCTCGACGCAGTCGATGCGGCGCTGAATGCCCGCCTCGACAGCAACGGGGCTGCCGTCCCGGACCTGAAGCGGTTTTTGCAGCGCGTGCTGACGACGCTGGAACGCAATACGGCGGTCGAGACCACGGAAGAGGCAGCGACGAAGGGGGCGGCCAGCCCGGCTGCTCCCCCGGCAAGCCCGGCCGCGCCGGTCAGAAACGGTCATGGAGCCGAGACGATGGCAAGCTACGCGGAGACCGGTGCGGGGCTCCCGGACAGGATTTCCTCGCGCGACGATGTGGTGAAGTGCCTCGACCTTGTGGTCGCGTTCTACGACCGCACTGAGCCGTCGAGTCCGATCCCGCATCTCGCCCGCCGGGTGCGCAGGATGGTGCACATGGATTTCGTTGAACTGATGGAAGACCTCGCCCCGTCGGGGCTCAAGGAATTCCGGCTGCTCGCCGGCGTTCCCGACGCCAAGAAGACTGCCCAGAAGGATGAAAGGTAGCAACACATGCCAGCCGAAAGCAAAGCGAAGGTCATCGAGCGAAATCGCGCCCCGCGCGTGCAGATCGCCTACGATGTCGAAACCTACGGCAGCCCGACGACGATCGAACTGCCGTTCGTCATGGGCGTGATGGCCGACCTGTCGGGCGCATCGCAGACCAGGGAAGCGTCCAAGACGGTGCTCGACCGTTCCTTTGTCGAGACCGATGCCAACCGCTTCCCCAAATTCATGGAAGCGCTGGGGCCCAGGGTCAAGGCGCGGGTGAAGAACACGCTGCCGCAGGCCGAGGGACAGGAGCGCGACGAAGAACTGGCGCTCGACCTGACCTTCACCAAGATGGGCGATTTCGCCCCCGACAAGATCGCCGAACAGGTCCCGCAACTGGCCGAAATCCTGAAGATGCGGCGCCAGCTCGAGGAGCTGCTCGGCTTCATGGACGGCCGCGTCGATGCCGAAAAGCGCATCGCCCAATTGCTGAACAACCAGCCGCTGCTTGGCCAGATCGCCGCCCAGGCGCTGTCCGACGACAAGGGTGAGGAATAGATCATGGCCGAACAGCAAAAGACCGCAGCATCCGTCGCCGAGGCCGAGGCCGTCGATCTCGGCGAATTCAGCCAGCTCTTGGAGAAGGACTTCAAGGTCAAGAAGGACGACAGCGAGAAGCTGCAGCAGCTGGTTCGCAACCTGGCGCTGGCGGCGCAGTCGCGCTCCGAGACGACGACGATTTCGTCCAACTCGATCAAGTCGATCAAGTCGTTGATCGCCGGCATCGACAAGATGCTGACGACCCAGGTCAACGAAATCCTGCACGCGCCGGAAGTGCGGCAGATGGAAGGCACCTGGCGCGGCCTCTGGTATCTCATCAATAACACCGAGACGGATCAGAAGCTGAAGATCCGGGTGATGAACATTTCCAAGGAGCAGCTGGCCGATACGCTCGAAGACTATGAAGGCCAGATGTGGGACCAGAGCCCGATCTTCAAGAAGGTCTACACCGACGAGTATTCGATGCTCGGCGGCGAACCGATCGGCTGCGTCATCGGCGCCTACGAGTTCTCCAACCACCCGCGCGACGTCGGCCTGTTGCGCAACATCTCCGGCATCTGCGCCTCGGCGCACACGCCGTTCATCGCCGCCGCCTCGCCACGGCTGTTCCGCATGGACAGCTGGCAGGAACTGCCCAACCCGCAGGACCTGCAGCAGATCGTCTCCAACCCGGCCTACGCCTCGTGGCAATCGCTGCGCGAGAGCGAGGATGCGCGCTATATCGGGCTGACCATGCCGCGCGTGCTGGCGCGGCTGCCCTACGGCTCGGAGACAGTCCCGGTCAAGGGCTTCTCCTTCGAAGAGGAAGTGCAGGGCGATCACAACAAATATGTCTGGATGAACGCTGCCTTCCCGATGGGCGTCAACATCAACCGCAGCCACAAGCTCTATGGCTGGGGCACCCAGATCCGCGGCGTCGAAAATGGCGGCACGGTGCTTAACCTGCCGGTGCACTCCTTCCCGACCGATGACGGCTCGATCGCGATGAAATGCCCGACGGAAGTCGCCATCGACGACCGGCGCGAGGCGGAACTGGCCAAGCTCGGGCTGATGCCGATCCTGCACCGCAAGAACACCGATCTCGCGGCCTTTATCGGCGCCCATTCGCTGCAGGACGATGAGACGCGGGCGGGCCGCCTGGTCGACCCCGACGCCCAGTCCAACGAGCGGCTCTCCGCCAACCTGCCCTATCTGTTCCCGGTCTCGCGCTTCGCCCACTACCTCAAGGCGATTGCGCGCGACAAGGTCGGCTCGTTCAAGGAACGCACCGACATGCAGATCTGGTTGACCGAATGGATCAACCGGTACGTGCTGGCCAACCCGGCCTTCGCCGACGACAAGGCGCGCGCCAAGCGTCCGCTTGCCGCCGCCGAGGTGCAGGTCGACAGCGTGGAGGGCCGGCCGGGCTACTACAACGCCCGCTTCTATCTGCGCCCGCACTACCAGCTGGAGGGCATCAACGCCTCGCTCAGGCTGGTGTCGGAATTGCCGTCCGTGAAGACCTGATTGCAGCAACCAAACCTTTGTTTGAAAGCGGTGGAGAACGAAAATGCCCACAATGAAGATCGACGGTTTTCTGAAAGTTCCGGATATCAAGGGGCCCAGCACACGCGACGGCCATGACGACGAGATCGAAATCCATGGCGTCGATTACAAGATGGTCGCGCCCTACGACCCCAATTCCCTCTCGCGCCGAGGCCGCGTGTCGATGGGCATGATCAAGTTCACCAAGCACTATGACAAGGCCTCACCCTATCTGGCCAAGGCCCTGTTCGAAAACAAGGCGCTGGACGAGGTCAAATTCTCCGCGCGGCGGACCATCGACGGCGAGAGCAAGGACTATCTGGTCGTTACCCTGACCGACGCCTCGATCATGGAATACGACATGTCGCAGGCCGATGATGAAGCCGACCTGATCCAGGAGGAAGTCTCCTTCGCCTACAAGAAGATCAAGTTCGTCTATGACGACAATGACGAAGCCGAAATGGATGTCTATGTCGGCAAGTGACGGGCGAGCAAAGCGCCCTGCCGCCGACAAGGTACAGGCGGGCGGTTCACGGGCCAAGCGCGAGGCGGTACAGCCTTCGCTGTGGGACCGCCTCGTCAACGACCTGCCGGGCCTGAGCTCGGAGATAGACGGGCTCAGGCAGGCTCTGCAGGAGGAGCTTGGCGCAGAGCGCCTGGACGAGCTGCTGGCAGACGGACCGAGGCGCATCGACGCCGATGACGCATTGAACCCCGATCAGAAGCGCCGGCTGCACCGGCTGGCGTTTCAGAACCGGCACCGTGGCGAGCTTGAAAGCCGAGGCATCGTGGTGTCGCCCGATGTGCTGCGCGAGGCCGTGCGGCGCGACATCGAGGCGCTGTTCAACACCGAGCGTTTCGAATCCGCGCCGCTGCTATCCGATCTCGAGGCCGAGCAGATGACCGACAGTCCGACATCGCTGGCCGACTTTCCGGAGGTGCGCCGCAGCGTTGTCAATTATGGCGTGCCGTCCTTCTCCGGCCGGTCGTCGCGCGACTTCGATCGCGATGTTCTGGCACGCGAGATCCGCGCCGTGCTCGCCGCATTCGAGCCGCGGCTGAAGGAGAGCGCGACGAAAGTCACGGTCAACCTCGGCGACAAGACCGGCCTGAAGATCGAGATCGACGCCGTGCTGATCATGACGCCGACGCCCGAGCGCATGCGCCTGCGCACGACGATCAATCTCGACAACGGACTGGCGCGCACCGAGTTCAGGGAAGCCTGAGAGATGGACCGGGTCTTCGTAGAATATTACGAGGAGGAACTGTCCCACATACGCGGGCTGGCGGCGGAGTTCGCCGACATGCATCCGGCGGTTGCCCGCAATTTGTCGCTGGATACGGTGCCGTGTCCCGACCCCTATGTCGAGCGGCTGCTCGACGGCGTCGCCTTCCTCGCCGCGCGCACGCGCCTGAAGGTGGATGCCGAGCGCTCGCGGTTTTCGCGCAGCATCCTCGACGTGCTTTATCCCGATCTCGTCACGCCGGCGCCGGCAACCGCCATGGTGGTGCTGAAGCCCGGCCAGCAGGTGCAGACAATGCTTGCCGGCCACGTCGTCAAGCGCGGCACGCGGCTGGTCTCCAGCCTGCAGGCCGGCCTGTCGACACGCTGCACCTTCACCACCGCGCAGGACATGACGCTGTTTCCGATCGCGATCAGTTCGGTCGGCTATTTCCAGGACCGCAGCGCGCTTGCCGCCGCCGGCATCGGCCCGATCGCCGGCAAGGCCGGCGAAGCGGCACTTCGCATCACGCTGGCGCGGACCGGCAAAGGCAAGCTCGACGAACTGGCGCTCGACCGGCTCGACTTCTATTTCGCCAACCGCACCAAGGCGCCGCTGATCTTCGACGCCATCTTCGGAGTCTGCTCTGGTGTCGGCGCTCGACCGGAAGGCAAGACCAATCCATTGTCGCCGCTACCGCCGCCGGAGATGGTCGGCATTGCCGATGCCGAGGCGCTGATGCCGCGCACGCGGCCGACCTTCGAAGGCTACCGCCTGCTGCGCGAATATTTCATGATGCCCGAGCGCTTCCATTATGGGCGCGTCACCGGCTTGCTGCCGGTCGTGCGCAAATGCCAGGCCGGGCTCGAAATCATCTTCCTGTTCCGGCGTCCGGTGCCCGAACTCGCCGATCTGACGCCGGCGGATTTCGATCTCTTCGCCACCCCGATCATCAATCTCTTCGAGCGCGAGTGCAACATCGTCGAGCTCGACCAGCGCAAGACGCGCCAGGTGCTGCATGCCGACCGCACGCGGGCGCGCGACTTTGAAATCTACCGCGTCATCCGCGTCGAAGACGCCGATGCCGAGGGACCCGACGCGGAGATACCGGAACTCTTCAGCCTTGGGCAAAATCGCGGCAGCGGCTGGGTCTATTCGACGGAGCGGCGGCCGCGCCGGCCGACCGAGGACGAGCGGCGCCAGGGCGTGACGCGGACCTCCTATGCCGGCGACGACGTCTTCCTGGCGGTTTCGCGCCCAGTCAACAGTCAGGCCAACCGGCCGCTCAAGCGCGTCGATATCATGGCGCTTTGCACCAATCGCGACCTGGCCATCCTCGACGACACGCCGACCCTGACGCTGGAAGCCGGCGACCCTGTGGAGACGGTCCGGCTGCTCGGCGCATTGCGTTCGCCGCAGCCGGCGATCCCGGCAGCGCTGCCGACCGGCGCCGACGGCGAGTCGCGCGCCGACGACCTGGCCTGGCGGCTGGTGTCACAGCTGGCGCTCAACTTCCTCAGCCTGGCCAAGGAAGGCCGCGGCGTCGATCCGCTGCACGCGCTGCTCGATCTCTATGCCGAGCGCGGCGACCCCGGGCTCGCCCGCAATGTGCGCTCGATCGTGCGCATCGACTCGCGCGCGGTGATCGAAAGGCTGGCGATCGAAGGGCCGATGTGCTTCGGCCGCGGCACGGAAGTGACGCTGCATGTCGACCAGTCGGTGCTGGCGGGACAGAGCACTCTGCTGCTGTCGGGCCTGCTGTCGCGGCTGTTTGCCCGCCATGCCGGCATTAACGGGTTCGTGCGCACGCGCACGCGGTTGCTCCAGAAACAGGAGGATGTGCCATGGCCGATGACGCCCGGCAATCGCTACCTGATCTAGAGCGAGCCGCAACCCTGTCCGAGAGTTTCGACTTTTTCGAACTGCTGCGCCGGCTCGAACGGCAAGGCGGCCTGTTCGGCCATTCCGGCCGGCCGGACCGCGAGCCGGCAAGGCTCGGCCAGAATGTGCGGCTGTCCTTCGCAGTGCAGGACGTGGTGGATTTCCGCGAGCCGACGGACAAGTCGCCGGCACGCGTCACGGTCAACAATCTCGGCCTGCTCGGACCCGAAGGGCCGATGCCACTGCATCTGACGCGCTGGGTGCTCGATCGCCTGTCGCAACGCTGGTATGCCGGCGCCGAGGCGCGGCAGACGAGCGACACGACCTTCGTCGATTTTGTCAATATCCTGCAGCACAGGATGATCGCGCTCTACTATCGGGCCTGGGCGGATGCGCATCCGGCCGTGCAGGTCGAACGCGGTGTCGGCGGCCGCGTCCGTTCCATGCTGGAAGCGATGGCCGGCATCGGGCTGCCGGGCACGCAGGATGCCGAACTAGATACAGTAAAACTTCGCCAGGCCGCCTCGCTCGCTGCCCAAGTCGACGGCCCCGAGCGACTGACGCTGTTCCTGGCCGAAGCCTTCAAAGTGCCGGTGGTGCTGAAGGAGTTCGTCGCGGCCTGGATGACCATCCCCAAGGCGCTGCAGACGCGGCTTGCCGGCAGCTATGCCACGCTCGGCCGCAGCGCCACCATCGGCCCGCGCAGCTTCAGCCGGCAGAGCCGCATCGAGCTGCGCATCGGCGCGCTCAGCTATATCGATTACAAGGCCTTCCTGCCGGGCGGTGAGCGGCTGAAGCTGTTGAAGCAGGCGGTGCGCGACCTGATCGGCGAGACCATCGATGTCGATCTCAGGATCGTGCTTGCGGCAAAGGCAGTGCCGCCGGCGAAGCTCGGCACCGTCCAGCTTGCCCGCACCACCTGGCTGGCGCGACCGGTCGAAAAGGGGGACGCCGACGACATGCGGTTGCGGACCATCGTCGGCTGGCGGGAAGAGGTGGCGGCATGAGCCTGCTTCTGATTCTCGAACAGGGACCACGCGCGCAAGTCACGCGGCAGGCGCGGCTGGACGAGGGCGAGCTGGTAATCGGCCGCAGCGCCGACGCCGACTGGCAGATCAACGATCCCGACATGTTCGTCTCGCGCGCCCACTGCAAGATCACCAGCAAGCAGGGCGGCTATTTCGTCACCGATACCTCCAGCAGCGGGTTGTTCATCGACGATGCCGCCAGCCCGCTCGGCGCGGGAAATACCGCGCGCCTGCAAAGCGGCATGCGACTGCGACTGGGCGACTATGTGGTGTGGGTCGATTTGCAGACGGCGAAGACCGAGGCGCCGGCCTCCAGGCCTTCAGCGCCTGCCAGTAAGCCGGCGGCGTCGCGGGCGCCGGTCAGCCTCGGCGGCGACGATTTCTTTTCGTCCACCACGGAAGAAGAGCCGGGACGGCCACGCCCTGCCAACCTGCCCGATCCATTCGAAAAGCCGGTGCCCGGCGCATTCGCGCGTGCGCGGTCCGATGAACGCAGCTCGCAGGCGTTCGACGATCCGTTCAGCCTCGACCCTGTGGCAACGCCGGTGGCCGAGCCCACTGACAGAAACGGCGCCAAGCCATCGTTCGACGATCCCTTCGGCCTCGACTCCGCGCCGCGGTCGAGAGAGCCGAGCAGATCCAATCCTGAGAAGCTGCCGGCCTACGATGACGGGTTTGGTTTCGGCCCTGCCGGGTCCACCAGCCTCGACGCCGGCGTGACGGATGGCGGTGCAACCGATGCGCCCTCGCCTGCCCCCTCTGCAGCGCCCTGGGATCTGCCAGTCCGCGCGGTCGAGCCATCGCCACCGCAGCCACCGCCTCCCCCGTCTCCACCGCCACCACGCGCTCCTGTCCGCCAATCCGCGGCGCGGCCGTCAGCCGGACCGTCGGACGCGGAATTGCGCGCCGCTTTCCTGCGCGGCATGGGCATGGACGAGGCCGATTTTCCCGGCGGCGATCCGGTGGCCGACATGGAAAAATTCGGCCGCGAGTACCGGCTGATGATGGAAGGGCTGATGCAGCTTTTGCGCAAGCGCGCCGAAGAGAAGGGCAACGCTCGCGTCGCTCAAACGGTGGTTGGCGCATCCGAAGTCAACCCGCTCAAATTCCTGCCCTCGGTCGACGATGCGCTGGTAACCATCCTGGCCGAGCGCAGCCCCGGTTTCCTCGGCGCCGAGGCGGCGATCAAGGACGCGGTGCGCGATCTGGCGCAGCATCACGTTCGCGCCTGGCGCGGCGTGCAAGGCGCGCTCAAGCGCATGATCGACCGCTTCGATCCGGCGGCGATCGAGCAGGAACTGAAGTCGAGTTCGGCGATCGGCAATCTGCTGACCGGCGGGCGCGGAGCCAAGCTCTGGGAGTTGTACCAGAAACGCCACCGTGAAATCGCTCACAGCGCCGAGACGCGTTTTCTGGGCGAGATCGGCGCTGATTTTCGTGATGCATATGAGGAGGACTGAGACATGATCGACAGACGCGAATTTATCCTTGCCATCGGGGCGACGGGACTGCTGACGGCTTGCCAGAGCGGCCCGCCGAAACCATCCGTCATCACAGTGAATCTTGCCGGCGGCGCCGGCATGAACCCGGGACCGGGCGGCGGCGACAGGCCGGTGACGGTGATGATCTTGCGCCTGAAGAGCACCGGCGCCTTCAACTCGGCCGACTATTTCGCCCTGCAGGGCGGTGCCGGCGCGGCACTTGGCGGCGATCTCATCGGCTCCGACACGGTTTCCGTCGGACCCGGCAAGACCGCATCGAAGACCATCACGGTCGAGCCAGAAGTGGCAGCACTCGGCTTCGTCGCGCTGATCAGGGAACCCGGCGGACGCAACTGGCGCACGACCAAATCGGTTTCGCCGGGATCGAAGTTCACGGTCAATGTGAAGCTCGGCAGCGGCGGGATTTCCGCCTAAAGCGCGTCGCGTTTGAACGGATTCAGGCGACGCGCTTTAGATCTTTATTTTTATGCATGTCGTTCTCTCAAAACCGTGACCACTTTTGAGCGACATGCATGGGCGGCAAAAGTCCGCAAGCCGCGCAACATGATGAGCAGGAAGCAGAGAGTGCCGGCATGAGCGATGCAAACAGGGTGCTGTGGTCGGAGGGACTGTTCCTCCGCACCCAGCATTTCCAGCAACAGGACCGCTTCTTCGAAGCGACGGTGCGCGGCGCCTTGCAGGCCGGGCATCTGCATACGTTCGGTTTTCGAACGCTGACGCTCGATCAGGCACAGCTCGATGCCGGCCAGATCTCGGTGCTCTCGGCACGCGGCATCTTTCCAGACGGGACGCCGTTCGCGATCCCCGAGACGATGGATGCGCCGCGGCCGCTGGCGGTGACGCCGGAGATGGGCGCTGGACCGGTGCTGATAGCGCTGCCGCTCGAACCGCCAGGCGGCGTCGGCTTCGACCCCGCTCACGCCGAGCCGTCCGGCGCGCGCTATCGCGGCCGGATCGTCTCGGTGCGCGACGCCGTGCATGGCGGCTCCGACCCCGAGGAAATCGAGATTGCGCGGCCGCAGGCGCTGTTGCTGACGCCGGGCACGGCCGTCGGCGGTTACACCGCGCTGCCGGTGGCCGAACTCAAGGGCGTGCGCGCCGATGGCGGCGTGGCCTTGGACGACACCTTCCTGCCGCCGACCTTGGTCATCGGCGCGGCGTCCTGGTACAGCCGCCTGCTGCAGGAAGTGGTCACCGGCCTCGACCAGATCGCCGAGGCGCATGGCAAGATGGTGCTGGGCGGCCCCGGCCGCAGTGTCGAGGATCTTCTGATCCTCAATTTGGTCAACGCCGCGCGGCCGCGGCTGGCGCACATGCTGGCGCAGGACGTTTTCCATCCGGCTGAGGTCTACATGGAACTTGCCGGCCTTGCCGGCTCGATGGCGACCTACGGTTCGAGCGCAAGGCGGCTCGGCGAACTGCCTGTCTACGACCACATGGCGCCCGGACCCGCCTATTCGGCGCTGGCCGATGCGCTGCGTTCGCTGATCCTCAGCCTGCGCTACATCGAGCCGAAATCGCGCGCCCTGCCGGTCATGCGCCATGCCACCAATGTGTGGAAGATCCGCATCGACAACCCGAAACTTCTGGTGGCGAGCCGCATCGTGGTGCGGATCGGCTCCGAACTGTCGGAGGATGCCTTGCGCAAGATTTTCGTCAACCAGGCGACGGTCGGCTCGGCCAGCGAATTCGAAGGGCTGTGGAAATCACGCCTGCCCGGCATTCCGCTGAAGCCCCTTCATTCGCAGCCGCGCGAAATTCCCTATGACGGCGACCGGCTGTGTCTCGAACTGGACCAGAAAAGCGAGCACTGGGCCTCGCTGCTCGAAGCGCCGGGTTTTGTGATCGGCGTTTCGGGCGTGCTGCCCAGCGAACCGCAGGTCGACTGCTACTCGGTCAACAGGTGAGATGATGAGCAGGGACGATCCGTTCGGACTGTCCGAGGATCGGGAGCGGACGCGCATCCGCCTGAGCGGAGCGCCGACGCCGCGCGCCATGCCGCTGCCGGCGTCGGGCGTCACCGCGAAGCGCTCCGCGCGCGCGCATCCGAACGTGCTCGTCAACGCGTTCTCGCCGCTGCTGGAATTTGCACCCGAACTCGAAAACGCGCAGCCGCCGGAGAACCCGGAAGCCCTGCGCACCAGGCTGCTCGACGAACTTGTGCGCTGCCGCGACACCACCATGGCGCAGGGCTCCTCGCTCGAGCGCGCCGACCAGGCCGCGTGGCTGGTGGCTGCGTTGCTCGATGATCTGGCGCTGAATACGCCGTGGGGCGGGGCCAGCGCCTGGCCGCGCCAGCCGCTGGTGGTGATGCTGCGCGGCGACGTCGACGCCGGCGCGCAATTCTTCGCCCGTCTTGAAGAGCTGGAGCGCCACCCCAACCGCGACCGCGAAATGCTGGAGCTGCAATATCACTGCATGGCGCTCGGCTTCCGCGGCAAATATCGCGTGCCGGGCCGCTCGGGCGACCGTTCGCTCAATGCCGTGCGTGTGGCGGCCGCGCGTTTCCTGCGCGACAGCGACGGCGAAGGCGCACCGCTGTCGCCCAACTGGAAAGGCGTGATCGCCTCCGACGAACCGCAGCGCTTCATCGTGCCGATCTGGGTGATGGTTGCGGCAGCGGCGGTGATCGCGACAGCCATCCATATCGGCCTGTCGATGAGCCTGAGCAGCCAGGCGGTCGAGCTTTCGGCGCTGGTGCGCGCACTGCCGCCGCCGACGCGTACGGATGTCACCCGCGCTTCGCCGAAGGTCGACGCGCCGCCGCCGGTGGCCGTGGATTTCGCGCTGCTGCCGGAATTCCAGGCGGCGGCGCCGGACGAGCTCAAGAGAGCGCTGAGCGGCACGGAGAGCGTGTCGCTGGCGCGGCTGGTCATCCAGGCCTCCAATCCCGAACTCTTCCAGTCGTCGCGCGCGCAGCTGACAGACGGCTTCGATCCGCTCATCGCCTCGGTCGCCAGGGTGATCCTCGAGAACCAGGAGCTGATCGGCGATATCACCGTGGTCGGCCACACCGACGGCGTTCCCTTGCAAAAGACCAACCCACTGTCCACCAACCAGCGGCTGTCGGAAGCCCGCGCCGCGGAAATTGCCGATATCCTGATTCAGAACGGCGTGCCGAAGGAGCGCGTGCGCTCCGAAGGCCGGGCCGCCACCGATCCGGTGGCCGACGACGGCACACGCGAAGGGCGGGCCTTGAACCGCCGCGTCGAAGTGCTGGTCGAAAAGAGGCTGTGACATGTTCATCCTGCGCTTCCTCTGGGCGGTCCTGACTTCGCGTTTCCTGTGGACGCTGATCGGCCTGGCGCTGCTGTCGCTGATCATCTGGGTATTCGGCCCGATCGTACGGGTCGGCGACTATGTGCCGATGGCGTCGGAGACGGTGCGCATCGTCATCATCGCTCTTCTGGTGATCTTCTGGCTGATCTGGCTGATTGTCGCGCAGCGCCGCGCGATCCGCGCCAATCGCATGTTCGTCGCCGAGATTTCCGCCCCGGTCGAGGAAAAGCGGCTCAGCCCGGGCGAGGAAAACGTCGCCGCGGTCGGCGCCAAGTTCCAGGACGTCATGGTCGAGTTGAAGCGCCGCAAGCTCGGCGGCCGCAAGTTCCTGCGCGAGATGCCGTGGTATGTGATCGTCGGCCCCCCGGCGACCGGCAAGACGACGGCCTTGCGCCAATCCGGCCTCAACTTTCCGATCGACCTGACCGACGATCTGCAGGGCATCGGCGGTACCCGTAACTGCGACTGGTTCTTCTCCGAAAACGCAGTGATGATCGACACCGCTGGCCGCTATGTCCAGCAGGAAAGCCAGCCCGATGTCGACGCCGTGGAATGGCTGGGCTTCCTCGATCTGTTGAAGAAGCATCGTGGCCGTCGTGCGCTCAACGGCGTCATCGTTGCGCTTGGGATCGACGCGCTGTCCGAGGGCGACGAAGCCGTCAAGGCGCATGGCCGCAAGATCCGCAGGCGCCTGGCCGAGCTCGAGGAGCGGCTGGAAATCCGCTTGCCGGTCTATCTCATGCTGACCAAGGCCGACCTGATCAGAGGCTTCGAGGCCTTCTTCAGCGGCCTGTCGACGGCGGCGCGCGAACAGGTATGGGGGACGACCTTCCCGCTCGATGCACGCGTCGACGCCAAGACGATCGCGGGCGAAATCACGACGCTGTCGAGGGGGCTGGAAAAGCGGTTGGTGCCGCGGCTGGAAGACGAGGACAAGCTGGCCGAACGGGCCGAGATCTTCCGCTTTCCCGCACAGCTGCAAAGCCTGTCCGAGCCGATCCAGGTGCTGGTCGAGGCGATGTTCGGCGAGAGCCGCTACGAGGAGGCGGCCTGGCTGCGCGGCCTCTATCTGACCTCGGCGACCCAGGAAGGCGCGCCGATCGACCGGCTGACCGCGGCGCTCGCCTCCTCCTTCGGCCTGCCGGCACGACGCACGATGCCGGCGCAGCGCTTCGAGAAGCGCAGCTTCTTCCTCAAGAACCTTTTGACCGAGGTGATCTTCAAGGAGGCCGGGCTCGGCACCTTCGATCCGCCGGCGCAGCGCCGCCGCAGCTGGATCTGGCGCGGTGCCGCCGCTGCCTGCGCGGCTGCGGCCATACTCGCCGGCGGCCTGTTCACCTGGTCCTACTACGACAACCGCAACGCCATCGCCGCGCAAGCCGGCCAGTTCGAAGCACTGCAGGCGCCGCTGACGTCGACCGCCGCGACGCCCGCCTCGGTGCTGCAGCCGGCTATGGACGTTGCCCTGACCGCCATGGACGAAGTCGTCAATGCCAGGACTGCGCCTCCGAACAAGGCACAGGACCTGCTCGGACCATCGGCTTCGGCCGAGATGATGCGGGCGCAGACCGACACCTATGACCACGCTCTGCGCAACGTGCTGGAGCCGCGGATGGTGGCGCTGCTCGAAGCGACCATGTGGCGGCAGATCCGCGATCCGGACTTCATGCTGGGGGCGCTCAAGACCTACCGCATGATGACCGGCCTGTCTCAGATGGACTCCGACTTCGTCGAGAATTGGTGGGTGAACGACCTGCCCGAATTCGCGCCGGCCGCGCCCTTCCCGACAGCCGATGCGGAAGAACACCAGCTGGCAGCGATCCGCCGCATGGCGGTCGACGACAGCTACATCGCGCCCGACCAGGCGCTGGTCGCCGAAGCGCTGAAAACGGTCTGCACGATCTCGCTGCCGGCGCGGGCCTACAAGCAATTGCTGGCCGATCCGGCGGTGGCCGGATTGAAGGAATGGATCCCCGCCAATTTCGCCGGGCCGAACGGCGCCAAGGTGTTTTCGCGACGCTCCGACAAGACGCTGCGCGTCGGCATATCAGGCGCCTTCACCTATGACGGCTTCCACGATGCGATCCTCGACCGGGTCGAGGATGTCGCCGCCCAGGCGGCACTCGACCGCGCCGTGTTTGCCGGCGGCTGCTCGGAAAATTCCGAGACCTCGGTGTCGGCGCTGTCGGAAGATATCCTGAAACTCTACTATGACGATTACATCGCGCAGTGGGACAGTTTTTTGCGCGACATGCGGCTGGCGCCGCTCAGCGACCTCAACATTGCCAGCGAGAATCTGAAAGACCTTTCCAGCGCCGATTCCGCGCTGAAGCGGCTGCTGACGGCGGTGGTCCAGGAGGTCGACCTCACCCGCTCGGACGAGGCGCCGACCGACGACAAGGCGGCGGCGAAGGGCGGCTCGAAACTGCTGGGCAAACTCGGCAAACTGGGCAAGATCGTCAAGACTGGCGCCAAGCTGCTGCCGCGCGCAGGATCGGCCAGCGAAGTCGACCTGACCGGCACGCTGGTGGCCGAACACTTCAAGCCGCTCAAGAGCACGATTGCCGAGGTCGACGGCCAGCCGCCGGCGCTCGATGCCGCGGTCGTTGCGCTGACGGCGCTGTCCAATGTGCTGCAAACGGTGACCGCCAATCCCGACCCGCAGGACGCGATCAAGAAACAGGGCGGGCTGGCCGAACTGACCGGCGCCGTCGCCCGCCAGGCACAGATCCTGCCCGACCCGGTCAACACCTGGCTGAGCGGCATTGCCGGCGACACCAGCGGGTTGACGCAGAAGGCCGTGGCCTCCGAGCTCAACGCCATCTGGCGCGCCGATATCCTGCCCTTCTGCCAGGCCGCGCTCAACGACCGCTATCCGTTCAGCCCAGACAGCGCCGTCGACGTCAATGTGCGCGACTTCGCCCGCCTGTTCGGACCGGCAGGGATGATCGACGGCTTCATCAACGACCATCTGATCAGCTATGTGGACACCTCGGCGCAGCCTTGGAAATGGCGTGCCGATTTCGGCCTCGACCCATCGGCGCTCGCCGCCTTCGAGCAGGCGCGGCGCATCCGCGACGATCTCTTTCCCGGCGGTCAGGGCCCGGTGATGGCGTTCACGCTGGAGCCGACCGACCTGTCGCCCAACGTCACCCGCGTGACGCTCAACCTCGACGGCCAGAACCTGGTCTATTTCAACAATGCGACGCGACCTCAGCCGATGACGTGGCCCGGCAAGGACGGCACCGGCGTCATCTCGCTCGCCTTCCAGCCGATCGACGGCTCGCCCGAAATCATGCTCAACGAGACCGGCAGCTGGGCGTGGCTGAGGATGCTGCGCGGCGGCCGCTTCACCGGGACGTCGCTGTCCGATGTCTACAGCCTGCGGCTGGGGACGAAAGGCATGTACGCCGATTTCAAGCTCAAGGCGGCGAGTGTCGAAAATCCCTACAACCTCCAGATGTTCAAGAAATTCTCATGTCCGCCGCAGATCTGAACATCGGCTTCTTCGGCAAGATTCCGGCCACCGGAGATTTCGTTGCCGTAAACCTGCCGCGGACCTTCATCGACCGCTGGGACCGCTGGATGTCGATGGAGTTGCGCGAGAGGCCAGACGAGGGGGAATTGGATTCGCGTGTTTGGCGCTTCATCGTCAAGAGCGGCATTTTCGGCGACCGGCCCTGTGCCGGCGCATGGCGCATGAGCGAGGACCGCGTGGGACGCCGCTATCCGTTCGCGATCATCGGGATTGGGGCTACACCGGCACCTGACGATGCATGGTTCGACGGCGTTGCGTCAATCGTTGATGAAGCGGTCGAATTGCAGAGGACGCAGTCCTGGATAGCCGAAGGCTTGGCCAACCTTGCCGCGCCCAGCAACAGCCATGGCGATCCGAACCGGATTGGCTTCTGGCTCGACGACTGGTCGGTGCATGAGTTCGCGTTCTCGGATATTCACGACCTGGCGGCCAACGCCCTGCCGAAAATGCGCGCCCCGCGCCTTGAGACGGAATAGCTCTGATGGGCAGCACAGTCTTTGCTGAAGGCATGGGCTTCTTCCACAAAGGAAGCGGCGGCAAGGGCGTGGCGCCGGGAGATGTGTGCTTGAGCCCGCCTTCCCCGCCGGCAGGCCCGGTTCCGGTTCCATACGTCAACATGCTGTCTTCCAGCGATCTCACCAAAGGCAGTAAGAGCGTCAAGATCGAAGGCAATCCGACCGCGCTCGAAAGCTCGTCGGAGGTTGCGACCAGCACCGGCAACGAGCCGGCCACCCAAGGCCTCGGCGCGGGGGTCATAACGCACAAGATCAAGGGCAAGGGAGTGTTCAAGCTCTGGTCGTTCGTCGTCAAGGTGGAGGGTAAGGGTGTCTGCCGCCATGGCGACACCATGGAGCAGAACACGGCAAGTCCACTCCCGAACACCATCGATACCGCCGCCTTGGTCAACTTCCGCAATGCTCTTCTGGTGAAAGAGAAGAAGAAATGCACGACCGATTATTGCTACGACGATCATTACACCCAGCCAACAGGCCCGCAGAAAGCCAAGGTTCAGAACCGGCCATGCTGGGAATGCAAACGTAACCTTGACAGGTTGAAGAAACGCACGACCGGCAAGAACAAGACCGCGATCAAGCGACTGGAGGCCAAGGTCAACCGGCAAATTTCGGGGAAGGAAGCCCCGCTGATCGCCGATCACCAGCCGACGCAGAAGGCAGCGTGGTACGCGGGTGGATGCAATATAGAGATCGTCCCACAAGGCTTCAAGGATGCGATGAAAGCGCTTTACGTCAGGCCGCATTGCTCCAGCCACAGCAACAGCCAGCCGGGCCGGCAGTCGAAGGTGGACAACAAGGCGATTAGGAAGTTCATGAACGCTCGGGGGATCTAGGCGATGAGTGCAACGGGTTTTGCCGATCTCGACGCTGACTATACGGCGATAATCGATGCGTGGACCGCAGAGCTCCACGCCGTCATGCCGGCGATCGAGGAATGGTGGGGCGCACTGCAGCAGCGCCTGAACGCCTCCGGTGAGAACATAGCCAATCTGCATTGGCCCGCCGGGCTGGTGGCCCATCCACGGATTCTGGCGATCTACCGCAAGCACTACTTCAAGGTTCACGGCCTGAACCTTGAACGGTACGCCCGACAGACCGATGATGACGACGAGGACGATGAATCGAACTGGGGTGAGGATGGCGACGAAGCGGACGCCAGCGGTCCCGTGCCGCCCAATCTGCTGCTGGTCGAAATGATGTCCGAATACGACACGGAACTATTCAAGTACTTCAAGTACTTCGTCTATGTCCCGATCGGCGAGGATCCATCTCTCGAAATGTGCTGAAGCTAGAAGAAGATGGCAATGCGGATTGATCATAGTGTCGAACTCGGCCTGAACCGGCTTCTCAACGCACCCCAGGACGTTGTCGGTCCCGATCATGGAATCCGCCTTTCGCGCCGCGAGGCCTCTGCTGCCTATAGGTCCCTGTTCAAGGCCTACCTCGCTGACTTGCAGGAGACGTTCGAGGTGGCTTCCGAGATCTGGGAAGCTGGCCTCGACGAACTGGTCGATGGCGGCCTGACCGTCAATCAAGCGATCACGGCCCAGCTGGATGATGCAGCGGCCGGCCCGGCGAATCATCCGGCGGTGGTGTGGCTCGTGCGGGAATACTGGCTGCGATGCGTTGCGGTGGGGGAAACGCTGCCCGCGGCCGACCGCCTCGCGCCTGAGGTGTTCCTGCTGCAATGGGTCGTCGATGAAGGCAACAAGGAATATGTAGAACTGCTGACGGCCATGCCCTATTGGCCGATCGGGCTTGATGAAAACGGCCGGTGGTGCTGAACGATGGCCTTCGATGTCTGGCTGGAAAACAGGACACCCTTCGCCGCCGCGACGCACGTCCAATTGAATGCTGACGGCCAAGAAACTCTGATTGTCATGCTATCGGCAAGTTTCACGGCGACGGATGAAGGAAAGGAATTCCAGCCAGCGGCCGAACAGGTGCCGGTGATCTTTGGCGATGAGCCTTTTGGCGATCCGGCCCTTTCATCGACCCGCTACGAAGCGGACATCGCGCCCGTCAAGCCTGGCGCCGAGGTGATCGTGAATGGCGTCGCGCACGCGCCGGATGGAAGGCCGGTACGCGAGATGCAGGTTGGCCTGCGTGTCGGTAACTCGATCCGCAAGGTATTGCAGGTCGTCGGGGACCGGATCTACGACTCCGGCGGCTACAGCGCACCGGCGCCTTTCCGGACCATGCCGATCGTCTATGAACGCACCTATGGCGGCACTTTGGAAGACTTGCGCACGGACCAGCGCAACCCAGTCGGCGTGGGGTACCATAACGCCCGGTCTGCAGATCCTGCGGTCAGAACCGAGGCGCCCAACGTCATGTATCCGGGCGAAGCGCAAGCCCGACCTGGGGAATCCCTGAGGCCGGCGGGATTCGGGACGATTGGCCGGGGCTGGCAACCGCGCCTGGCTTTCGCCGGAACCTACGACAAGGCTTGGCTCGAATCCCAATGGCCGCTCGCTCCCAAAGACTTCGACACGCGGCATTATATGTGCGCCCCAGCCGATCAGCAGATGGCCGGCATCGGCAACGGCGAGGATATCACGGTGATCGGCATGACGGCTTCGGGCAGATGGGATTTCCGCCTGCCGCGCATCACGGCCCCGCTTCGGCTCATTTATGACGATCGTGTAGAAGAAAACGCGTTCAAGCCTGACACCGTGCTCATCGAGCCTGACTTGAAGCGCGTGACCCTTAAGGCTCGTTTGGCAGTGGTAATCCGGCGCAACGTGCCGGCGCTGCGGGAAATCGCCTTCGGCCACATTTCTCCTGTTTGGATCAATGCGCGCCGCAAGCGAAAACTCTATCTCAATCTTCTCGGCGGCGACGGGGCCCTGCGCGATCGCTCGGCGTGGCAGCCGTGAAGCGGCCGCTCTACATCTCGGTTGGTGGCGCCGTCACGCCTGCTGGATTGAACGCGCGCCAGACCATCTCAGCCATTCGCGCCAACCTGTCAGCATTTCAGGAGGTGCCTCTTTCAGAGCCGTTTCCCACCACACAGATCGTGGCACGCATTCCAGCCAAGGCGGGCCTGCGACGCAATGACGGGGTATGGCTCGCCAGCATGGGCGCCCGCGCTCTCAAGGAGGCGATGCTCGACAACAAGGCAACGCCGGACCAGACCGCTGTTCTGCTCGCGCTGCCGGAGAGTTTCCGCGACCATCCGGCGTATGAAGAGGTCGAGCGGGGGCGCCTTTTGAATGCCATTTTCGAGCGATGCGGCCTGCGCTTCAATGCCGGCTCGCGCGTATTTGACGGCGGTGCCGCAGCCAGCGCCGGACTGCTCGACTATGCCGGCGACATGCTAGAATCCGGGACCGTCGCGCAGGTGCTGCTGGGTGGTGTGGACAGCCTCGTCAACGGGACCGACATTGCGCGCTTGATGCGAGCCAATCGTCTGAAATCCGAAAACAATGCTCAAGGGGCAGTCCCTGGCGAGGGCGCTGTCTTCGTGCGCCTGACGCGAGCGCCGGGGAGCGGGCCGGCTGCAATGATTTGCGGGGCGGGCCTGGCTCAAGAGATCGACAGCGTTCTTTCCGAACGCCAGAGTCAAGGCCGTGCGATGGTGGCTTCGCTGCTTGCTGCCTTCAACGGGTCCGGACCCAAGGAACCCGATATCGAGTTCCTTGTCAGCAATGGAAACGGGGAACGGTACAGCGGGCTCGAACAACTGGTCGGTCGCTCGCGCTTCTACCGCACGCACCGCGAGATATTCCCGACAGCCTACCCTGCGATGACGGTCGGCGACATTGGAGCCGCTAGTGCGGCACTTGTTCTGATGCTGGCGGCCGACAGTTTTATAAGCGGTTACGCGCCGGGCCGCGTCGCAGCCTGCGAGCTTGCATCCGAGGGTGGCAACCGGTCGGCGATCGCGCTTACCGACCTCCGCCAACGCTGAACGGAGGGACAAGCCTTCCCTCGGCGAAAGCGATCACATCCACGCCGGGAACTTGCGTGTCCTGCGCCAGTCTGCCAGCGGCGCCTCGGGCGTGGCGATCGCCGCGCGCAACGCATCCACCCTGAGCCTGCGCATCGAACGGAACAGACGATGGTTGCGCCCGCCGCGCCCTTCGTCCCACCATGCTTCGACGCGATCGGCGGCCGGCAGCGAGCTGTCGTCGAGTTGGGCAAAGCCCTCGCCAAGAACAGCTGGATCGGCAACGAAAAGGTCGGTGTCGCCGAAGTCCACCTCGAACAGATCGCGAAGTGCTGCACCCGCTGCGGATGCCAGTTCCGGCTCGCGCATCTTCTCGATCAGCCACGGCACCACCGCTTGGTCGCCGAGCAGCCCGATCGATGCCGTGGCCGCGATGCGCAAGACAGGCTGTCCGAGACGTGATTGCAGCCAGGCCTTGCCGGCCTTCGGCGGCGTCGTCAGCAGGCGCAACTCGATCGCCGCCTGCGCATGGTCCGTCTCCGTCAGCACGATCTTGTCGATCACCGAGTGCGCGGACCGAGCCTCGCCAAGCAGGCAAGCAGCGAAGGCGGCCGCAAGACGTTCTTTCGTTGTCTCGCCGTCAAGCCCAGCCAGGACTTCCGGAAGCAGGTCGCGCCGCCTGAGCACGCCGGCGAGCCGGACGGCGCGCCAACGCACGTTCGCATTGGAATGGCTGGCCAGATCATGCAGGCGCTGTCCCGGATCGACGCGATGATGCCAGAGCGCAGATAGCCCAAGACAGCGCAGCCGCGCGTCGCGCGTGTCCAGCCACTGCGCCACGAACGGGCGCAGGTTTTCGCCCGGCGTGCGCGCGATCGCGGCAGACAGGCTCGATATGCCGGCTTCACCCAGGCTTGCGCCCGCGTCGATTGCAGAGGTCACCAATTTGGCATCGCTCCAACGCATTGCCAGAGTGCCAAGCACGAAAATCTCGCCCGGTTCGGCGTAGTCGGCGAAGCGCGCCTGGGCTGCCTCCCAGCCGGCCTTGCCAGCTGCCATGAGCCCTTCGAGATTGGCTTCGAGACGCTGGTCGATGCGGCCGATATCGGTCTCGTCGAGGATTGGACCGTCGATCTCCAGACGACGTCGAAGCCACAGGAACGCCGCGTCCTCGGCGTGTTGGTCCACGATCGCCGCAATGGTCGCGATGCTGTGCATCGGCAATGCCTCAGTTAAGATGCACGGCCCCGCCGCGGATGCGGTTGGTGCCACTGGCCTGGCTGGTCAACTGGGTGCCACGAATGGTCACGCGTCCATTCTTCTCCAGAATGATCGATGCCAGGCCGCAGCGCAGTTCAATGCGCTCATCGCCGTTGATGACGACACGTTCGCCGTCGCGGACGACTTCGAGGCTCCTGCCGCGGGGCGCAGGATCGACGATGCGCCCGACCACCAGCGGCCGCGCCGGGTCGCCGCCCTCGAAGAGCAAAGCCAGTTCGGATCCGACGGCCGAAACGTCCAGCTCCGTCAGGCTGCGCGCCGCTATCGCGGTCTCGCGCGGATTGCCGACGAAGACAACCAGCGGCGCCCCGCCTTGGAAGCCGATCAGCAGGCCGATCACGACGCCGTCGATACGCTCCAGCACTTCCATGATGATGCCCTCAATTGTTGTTGATCGTGCTGCCCTTGACGATCACCTCGCCGTCGGCCTTGACGGTGATCTTGCCGCTGCCCTTGAGGGTAATATCCTTCCCATCAGCGACAATGGTGCCATCCTTTTTCATCGTGATCGAGGCCGAACCGCATTTGAGCGTGATCGAGTCGGCCGCCTCGATCATCAGATTCTTGCCGACCTTGATCACACTGTCTTCGGCTATCTGGATTCCGCTGCCTTTGCCGACCTTGAGCGCGTGCCCGCCGCCGACATCGGTTGCGTCGTCCGCAGCGATTTTTGCCGACCTGCCCTTGCCGATCTGCGACGACTGTGCCCCGCCGATGGTGAAACTCTGATCGGCGCCAACATTGACGCTTTGCGCCGCCGCGATGTTCCAGCTATCAGCCGCGCCGATATCGTGGCTCTGCGCAGCACCTACGGTGACCGACCGCGTCGCACCGATCGTGTTCGCCTGCGGACCGCCCACGGTCCGGGTCTCGGATGCACCAACGCTATCGACGCGTGCTGCGCCAACGGTCACCGTCTGAACGATCGCCACGGTCTGCGTGTGATTGGCGCCGATCGTCTCGGTGGAGTTCGAACCGATGCCGATCGTCTCGTCGATGCCCACCGTCAGCGAGCGGTTCTTGCCGACCGTCTCGGTGTCGTTCGACCCGATATTCGTCGTCTGGTCGACGCCGACCTTGACCGTCTTGTTGTTGCCGACGTCCTCGTCGAGGTTGTGGCCGACGGAGTGCTTGGCGTCGTGGTCGATGCGGTCGGACTGGTCGTGCTGCACCGTCTTGTTGCGGTCGTGCTTGATCAGAAGGTGGTGGTCCTTCTGCGCCTGGAAATTGACCAGCTCCGAGCCGGCCTTGTCTTCGAACATCAGTTCGTTGTAGCCGCCACCGCCCTTCGACGAGTTGGACTTCCAGCCCGACTGCGTGGCGTTGCCAGGCAGCCCGTAAGGCGGCATCTGCGAGGCGTTGTAGACCCTGCCGGTTATGATCGGCAGGTCCGGATTGCCTTCGATGAAATCGACGATCACTTCCTGGCCGATGCGCGGGATCTGGATGAAGCCCCAGCCGCTGCCGGCCCAGGTCTGCGACACGCGTACGAAGCAGGAGCTCTTCTGGTCCTTCTTGCCCAGACGATCCCAGTGGAACTGCACCTTCACCCTGGCATATTTGTCGGTGAAGATCTCCTCGCCGGACGGACCGACCACGGTCGCCGTCTGCGGCCCGCGCATGATCGGCCTTGGCGTGATGCGCGGCGGCCGATAAGCAACTGAGGTCGGCGCCACACCGAGCACCACCTTGAAATTCTCGCCATCGGTGTCGACGCCGGCGCGATAGCCCGGATCGAACAGCCGGTACTCGGCGCTGATCACCAGATACTCCTTGTTCTGGTCGTCGCGCGGAAAGCCGTCGAGCTTGAAGGTGCAGCCGGAGAACAGGCCGCGCACGGTGCCGACAGCGGCAATGCGCATATGCGGCGCCTGGATTTCTTCGCGCCTGATTGCCGCCAGGCTGTCGCCGCGCCCGACTTCCAGATGCGCGCCGGGATGGCGATAGTTCTCGCCCGCGGCCTGCTTGTGGCCGAAGGGCTGCGCCGACTTCGCCATCAAATCGGCGGCGGGTTTTTCGAAGTCATAATCGGTGTGGGCATAGGCGCCGGGGCGCACCGCGCTGCCTGGAATCCAGTCGGTGATGTACTCGACGTCGCGGCGCGAGCCCTGCCCTTCGAACTGATAGAGCACCGTCTCATAGCCCGGCGCTGGCTTCAGCTTGCTCATGGCGTCGGCCAGGATCAGTGTGTGCTCGCCCTCGGCATGCTCGAAGAAGTACATTATGCCTTCGTGCTCGAGCAGCCGCTGCACGAAATCGAGGTCGCTCTCGTCATATTGCACGCAATATTCGCGCGGCGGATAGGAGCCTTGCAAGCGCTTTTCGAACTTGGCGATGCCGCCATATTTAGAGAAAATCTCCTCCACGATCTCGACGGCGGTCTTGTCCTGGAAAATGCGGCAGTCGGTGGTATTGCCGAGGAACCACAGCCACGGCCTGACGACCGCCTCATAGTGAGCCAGCCGATCTTCGATGCGGGTAAGGCGAAACTCGGCGATGAGGCCGCTGAACCAGCGCTTGGGGTCGGCCTCGCCTTCGATCGAAACGGCGCCGCCCAGCATCTTCAGCGGGTCGATATCGGCATTGGTCGAAACAAATCCAACGGTGTATGCAAGGCAGCGGCTGATCTCGTCGCGGCCGACGAGATGCGTGAAAGTCAACAGTTCGGCGCCGACCGGCGTCTGCACAAGCGCGGCGCGTTGTTCACTCGGCATGGGTCGTGCCCCTCCTGAGCGCTAGTGTGGCAGGTTCGAAGCCCTTCTTGTGTTAACGACCTCACGTTCAGGGATATTTCGCAACTTGCCACCCAAGCCATGTTGAGCCTACCACATGTTCTATGGCAGACCAAAGAGGACAGGCGGCAGGCCGTTGCTGTTTGCGCCGCTTTCGCCAGTGTGAAACGCCGCTCTCCCGCTGTGCCCGCAAGCTGCTAGACTGTGGCACATCGGATCAATGGAAACGGCAGCGGTCGACGGTCCATAGCGCATGTTCATCAGTCTGCAGATCAGCAATGTCGATGTCCTGCCTGCCGGGCTGCCGCCCGGCTACGCATCGCGCGACCGCGGCTTCGAGATAGGGCGGGAGAACTGTGCCTGGACCTTGCCCGATCCGGACAAGTTCATCTCCGGCCGGCATTGCGAAATCCGCTACGAAAGCGGCGCTTTTTTTCTCCACGACGTCTCGCGCAACGGCACATTCGTCAACGGGTCGAGCCAGCGCCTGACCGACCCGCACCGGTTGGCGCAAGGTGACCGGCTCCGGATCGGCCGCTATATCGTCTCGGTATCGATCGATGACGGGAACCCAGCCTTCGGTGGCCATGGTTCGACGCAACGGCAGATGCCCGTTGGATCCTTTCCAGACCATGCCGCATCGCCACGGTCACCGACCGCGCCGCCCGCTTCGCTCTCCAGCCGGCCGCAGCAAGCCGACGAGATCCTGCGCGCGATTGCCGCCGGCGCCGGCATTCCGCCAGAGGTGCTTTTGCTGCGCCAGCCGCAGGAGGTGGCCGGCGAGATCGGCGCGGTGCTGCGCATCGTCGTCGACGAACTGGTGCTGCTGTTGAAGGCGCGCGCCGCTGCAAAAGTCCTGGCCAAGACCAGCGACCGCACCATGATCAATTCCGCCGACAACAATCCGCTAAAGTTCGTGCCCGGGACAGACGAAATCCTCGACATCATGTTCGCGCGGCGCAGGGCCGGCTATCTCGATGCCCGGCACAGCATCGAAGACGCTTTCCACGACCTCAAAACGCATGAATTCGCCACCTTCGCCGCCATGCAGGCAGCGCTGTCGCGGTTGCTTGACGATCTGTCGCCCGAGGCGATTGCGAAAAAACTGCCGCCATCCTCCTTTGCCTCGAAGAAGACGCGCGCCTGGGACGCACTGGTCGCGACCTGGCGGGCCAAGGAGGAAGCGCACGAGAACGGCATGCTGGACATATTCCTCAGCTATTTCAGCGAAGCCTATGCCAAGGCCGCCAAACAGAAGACCGGCAAGGGCTGAGCTCCGCGCACTTCTGAAGACACCGTGAAGGCCGACCCAGGCGCCCGCCGCGACCAAAATTGCGCCGGGTTTCCATCGCAACCTTCTGAGACTACGATCACATACGACGATTGAGCACGCGGGTACGGTTGGTCGACCTCGGGGTTCTGCGGCACATGTCATGTCACGGCGAGATAGCGTCCTGCGGTCCGCGTTCGCGCGGACATGGCGCTGTGCGTCGCGGCGCGCGGGCGTAGAGGCAGGGATCGGCGATGAGCTCGAAGGATGATCCTTTCGATCCGACCGGCAAAACCGTCATCCGCCCCAGCCGCCCCAATCCCGGCCGCAAGCAAAAGACGGTTCTCGCCCGCGATGCGCCGGCCCCCGGCAGTACGGTGATCGCCCCTGCCAGCGTCCCGGAACCCACGGTTTTCGATCCCAACGCCGGCCGCCAGCCGCCGTCCGACGTCACGGGGACGGTGATCTATCAGGGAACGCCCTTCGCCAACGCGCCGGCCGATCCGCCCGTTCACGGCTCAGCCGGGACGGCGGGGAAAACGCCATGGGATGCGCTGCTCGGCGCCAGCGATGCCGTCGATTATGGCGCGGCCAACCCGATCGTCGCTGCCGCGGCGCCCTTGCTGATGCTGCTTGGGCATCTGCGGCTGATGGCTGTCGAAAGACCGGCCGAGAAGCTGGCGCAGCATGTCGCCGGCCTGATCGAGGATTTCGACCGCAAGATCGCCAGGACCGATACCTCGGAAGAGGATGCGCGAATCGCCAGCTATGTGCTTTGCGAAACCGCCGACGATATCGTCGCCAATCTGCCCGGTTCCAGCCGGGATGCTTGGGCGCAGCAGGCCATGCTGCAGCGCTTCTTCCAGGTCAAACCCACCGGCGCCGGTTTTTTCCAGGCGCTGAACACGGTGCTGGCGACGCCGGAACCTCATCGCAATCTCATCGAGCTGATGCATGTCTGCCTGTCGCTTGGCTTCGAAGGCCAGTATCGCGGCCAGCCGCGCGAGAGCCTCGAACGGGTCCGCCGCGACGTCTACGAGACATCAGCCTATTTCCGCATCCTCGGTGACGACGACATCTCGCCGCGCTGGCAAGGCTTGTCGGTCACATCGGCGCAAGGCTCCAGGCGGGTTCCGCTCTGGGCCATAGCCGCTGCAACCGCAGCGGGCTTGACCGCAGCCTTTTTCACGCTGCGGGTCCTCATCACCAATGATGGCGAGGCTATTGCCGGCGAGTTGCTGGCGCTCAATCCGGCGACGCCGGTCACCATCGAGCGCACCGGTTTCGTGCCGCTGACCGAGGAGGTGAAGGTCGTCGCAGCGCCAACGACGATTGCGCAGGTCGATCGCATCCGCACTGCCTTGGCCAAGGAGATCGAAGGCCGCGGCGTCAGCGTCGGCACTAAGGGTGATTTCATCATCGTGGAAATCAGCAACGCCCTGCTGTTCCAGTCGGGACGAGCCGAGGTCAAGCCGGAGTTCGAGCCGGTGGCCGCCAGCATCGCGGCGGCTCTCGACGCGGAGCGCGGGCCGATCCGGATCGTCGGCCACACCGACAACGTCAAACCGAAGAAGACCAGCGCCTTCAAATCGAATTTCGACCTCTCCGTCGCACGTGCCCAGTCGGTGGAAAAGATGATCGCAGCGCATTTCAGCGATCCGTCGCGGACAAAGGTCGAGGGCAAGGGCGAGGACGAGCCCATCGCCGACAATGCAACGCCGGAGGGCCGCGCCAAAAACCGCCGTGTCGATGTAATGATCCCGCGGGAGGAGATGCTGTGACCGGCTGGCTGCTGCGCATCTTCAGCGCGCTCGCGCTCGCCGGCTTTGCCGCCGCGGTCTGGTACGCCGGCCCGTTAATCCGCTTTGCCGGCGCCCGGCCGTTGGATCCCATCTGGCTGCGGGCAGCGATCATCGGCATCGTCGTCGGAACGGTGGCGATCATCTATGCAATCCGGTTCTGGCGCAGGCGCAAGGCGCAGAAGGCGCTGGAGGCCGCCATGGCCAGCGCCGAGGATGACGGCAGCGATGCAAAGGTGCTGGAAGCTCGCATGAACGAAGCAGTCGCGACGCTCAGGCAGTCGAGCGGCAAGCGCAACTTCCTCTACGACGTCCCCTGGTACATCGTCATCGGCCCGCCGGGCGCCGGCAAGACCACCGCGCTGGTCAATTCCGGCCTGAACTTTCCGCTTGCCGGGTCGGGCCAGGCGCAGCCGGTGGCGGGTGTCGGCGGTACGCGCAATTGCGACTGGTGGTTCACCGACGAGGCGGTGCTGATCGACACGGCCGGGCGCTACACGACGCAGGATTCCCATGCACGGACCGACAGCAAAAGCTGGCTGGCGTTCCTGTCGCTGCTCAAGCGGCACCGGACGCGTCAGCCGATCAATGGCGTCATCCTGGCGATCAGCCTTGCCGATCTGATGGCGGACGGAGAGCAGGCGGCCCGTGTCGCCGAGATCCGCAGCCGCCTGCAGGAAATCCACGAGGTCCTGAAGGTCCGCTTTCCCGTCTACGTGCTGTTCACCAAGGCCGACCTGGTCTCCGGATTCATGGAATATTTCGGCGGTTTCGACGAAGCACGCCGGCGCAAGGTGTGGGGCGCGACCTTCCAGACCGCCGAGCGCGGCCTGAACATGGTCGCAGAAGCGCCAGCCGAATTCGACGCGCTGGTGAAGCGCCTGACCGAAGAGATGAGCGAGCGGCTGCAGGCGGAGACCGATCCGGTCGCGCGCATCGCCATTTTCGGCTTCGCCGCGCAGCTCGGTGCGCTGAAAGGCCGGATCGTGAATTTCCTCGAGGGCGTTTTCGAGCCGACGCGCAAGCAGCTGAACGCCCCCCTGCGCGGCCTGTATTTTTCTTCCGGCACGCAGGAAGGCACGCCGATCGACCAGTTGCTGGGCAGCATAGGCCGCAGTTTCGGCAGGAATGCCCAGGCGCATCTTTCCGGCACCGGCAAAAGCTTCTTCCTGCACGATCTGTTGAGCCGCGTCATTTTCGCCGAGTCCGGCTGGGTGTCCTATGACAGGGCGGCCGACAGGCGCGTTGCGATCGCCCGCTACGCCGGCCTGACAGCGATCGCGGCCATAGCGATCGCCGCGCTTGGCGTTCTCGGCCTGAGCTTTACGACCAACAAATCGCTGGTCGCCGCGACCGGCCAGGCGGCAGGCCAATACCGCGCGACAGCCGCGCCGCTGCTGGCCAGCACGACGGTGTTGGATGCCGACCTCGAAACCGTCATCGGCGCGCTCGATGCGCTGCGCGGCCTGCCGGACGGCTACGATACGAGAGACCAGCCCACCCCGGCCACGGCGACGTTCGGCCTCAGCCAGCGTGAACGTATCCTTTCGGCCTCCGAGACCGCCTACCGGCAGGGGCTGGAGCGGATGTTCCGCTCGCGCCTGCTGTTCCAGCTCGAACGCACGATCGAGGCCAGGATGGCCGATCCGATGGCGCTGTACGAGCCGTTGAAGATTTACCTGATGCTGGGCGGCAAGGCGCCGAAAGTGGATGACGAGCTGGTCGTCACCTGGCTGAAGCGGGACTGGGAACAGAACCGCTATCCCGGCGCCCACAATCGCGACGGCCGGGCGCAACTGGAGAAGCATTTGCGCGCCATGCTGGCGCTCGACGATGACCAGGATCCCTCGTTCGAACTCAACCGCGGGCTGGTCGAATCCGCCCAGCGCTCGCTCGGCCGCATGAGCCTTGCCGATCGCGCCACCGCGCTCATCCAGTCGGCCACCTATGCGGCGGCGCTGGACGATTTTTCGGTGTCATCGCAAGCCGGCGCGGAGGCGCCGATGCTGTTCGAGCGCAATGACGGAAACGATCTCGCCGGCCTTCGCGTCCCCGGTCTCTACACCCATGCCGGCTTCGACTTCTATCTGGCGCAACTTGCCAGGAGCGCGCAGGCGCTGGTCGACGATCAATGGGTGATCGGCTCGAGCGGCGAGCAAGGCGGTTTCGACCAGGAATTGCTCAAGCTCGGCCCGGAGCTGCTCGATCGCTATGGCAAGGGCTTTGCGGCGGCGTGGAACGAGGTGCTCGACAGGTTGAAGTTCAAGGCAATGGCCGCCGACAAACCGCAATATCTGGCGCTGTCCGCAGCGGGATCACCGAGTTCGCCGCTGATGCAGCTGTTCGAGGCGATCGCGCGCGAAACAGCTTTGACGCAAGAGCGCAATCCGGCTGCGCCGTCTCAAGTCAGCGACCAGGAAATCGCCGCGCGCGCCAAGGGCCTCGCCCGCATCGGCATCGAGCTTGCGGCGCGCAAATCGCAGAGCCGGGCCGGGACCGCCTTTGTCAGCACCCAGAACCAGGATCCCGGCGCCAACATCGAAGCCCAGTTCCGGTCTTTCCAGGCTTTGGTGGCCGGGGCGCCGGGGCAGCGGCCGCTCGACGCCCTCACCCAGAATTTCCGCGAAATCTATCAGAGCATGCGGCTGGCCGCCGATGTCCCCGCCCAGACGGACCAGGCCAACGCCAATCTGCAGCTGCAGATCTCGACGTTGCGCGCCAATGCTTCGCGGCTGCCGAAGGCGCTGGCCAGGATGGTGAGCGCGGCGGCGGACGGTTTCGAGGGCACCGTCGCCGAAACATCGACCACGCATCTCAACGAAATGCTGGAGGAGACCGTCGGCCGTCCGTGCGAAGAGGTGATTGCCGGGCGCTTTCCATTTGCCCCCGCCGGCACCGACGATGTCGCCATGGCGGATTTTGCGAGATTGTTTTCTCCGGGCGGGGTTCTTGACCGGTTCTTCGCGCAGAACCTGGCGTCGCTGGTCGACATGAGCGGCCAGGACTGGGACTGGAAACAGGACACCAGGTTCGGCCGCAATCTGGCGAAATCGACGCTGAAGAACTTTCAGCTCGCGGCACAAATCCGCGCGGCTTTCTTTCCGCTCGGCGGGCCGGTGCCGTCGATCAACATCACCTTCACGCCGCTGTCGCTGCATGGCGATGCCGACATGGCGCTGCTCAATATCGACGGCCAGGTGCTGCAGGCCACCCAGGCCGGCAACACGCCGGGCCTGATTCCGTGGCCGGGCAAGACCGGTTCGGCCAGTCTCAGCCTGACGCCGGAGCTGCCCGGCCGCGAGTCCGCAATCAAGTTCGACGGTCCCTGGGCGTTGAAACGATTGCTGGACAAGGGGCAGGTCACCGCCAATGGCGATAGTCTCGAAGCGCATTTCGTCATCGGCGGACGGGATGTCGCCTACACGATCAAGACCGGGGAGAACGGCAACCCATTCACGCTGCCGGCGCTTTCCGCGTTCAGCTGTCCGAAGGCTTTCTGATGGGGAATTGCATGGCAGGACCAGCGATTGCAGGACGCAGAGACAGCGGCGGCACCACACGGTCCGTCATCAGCGGCTTAGATTTCGATACTCTAATGAATGGGGCTGTGGCAGACTGGCCAGGCACGTCAGTCAAGGCGTTGCGGAGCGTAGGCAAGTGAACGATGCCGCCTTTGAGAGCTACGGCGTGAGCCACAAGGGCTGCGTGCGCGACCACAATGAGGACAGCTTTCTGGTCGAGCCGCGGATCGGCCTCTGGGTGGTGGCCGACGGCATGGGCGGGCACGAGGCCGGAGAAGTCGCTTCGGCAAGCATTGTCGAGCATCTGGCGACGATCGGCATCGCCAGTTCGGCGCCGGATCTGCGCGCGCGCTTCGAGGACCGGTTGAACCGGGCGCATGCCGAGATCCGCCGGATTTCGCGTTCACGCGGCGTGACCATCGGCTCCACCGTTGCCGCACTGCTGGCCATGGACGGCAGGTTCGCCTGCCTGTGGTCGGGCGACAGCCGCGTCTATCTCGTGCGCAACGCCGCGATCTCGCAGATTTCGCGCGACCACACCGAGGTCCAGGAACTGCTCGACAGCGGCGCGATCAGCGCGGCCGAAGCGGAGAACTGGCCGCGCCGCAACGTCATCACCCGCGCCATCGGCGTCAACGACGAAATCGCCATCGACTTCCAGCAGGGAGAGACCCTTGCCGGCGACATTTTCATCCTCAGCACGGACGGCCTGACGGCGCATGTCAGTGACGCGGAGATTGCGGCTGCAGTGCTCTCGGCAGCGCCGCAGGCTGCCTGCGAAAAGCTGCTTTCCATGGTGCTTGAGCGCGGCGGCACGGACAACGTCACCATCGTTCTGGTCAAGATCAGAGACAAAGGCAATGGCCTGTCCCGAGCAGAAGGCCGCGACCGATGAGCTCCGACGACAAGACCCGGCTATTGCCCAACATGGCGGATACCAGCGTCGGCACGCAGCTCAGCGGCATCTACGAGCTCGACGAACGCATCGCGTCGGGCGGCATGGGCGAAGTCTATCGCGGCCACAACATCCAGACCGGCGATCATGTCGCGATCAAGATCGTGCTGCCGGAATTCGCCCGCGATCAGACGATCCTGTCGCTGTTTCGCAAGGAAGCCTCGATCCTCAACCATCTGTCGCATGACGCGGTCGTGCGCTACCACGTCTTCACCATAGATCCCGGCATCGGGCGGCCCTATCTGGCGATGGAATTCGTCGACGGCCAGTCGCTGTACGACGTCATGCGCGGCGGGGCGATGGCGACTCCGGATGTGCGCAAACTGTGCCACCGGCTAGCCTCGGGCCTGAGCGCCGTGCACCAGGCCGGCGCCATCCACCGCGATCTGTCGCCCGACAACATCATCCTGCCGGGCGGCCGGGTCGAGCGGGCAAAGATCATCGATTTCGGCATTGCGCGATCGGCCGCGGTCGGTGGCGAGACGCTGATCGGCGGCAAGTTTGCCGGAAAATACAATTACGTCTCCCCCGAGCAACTCGGGCTCTATGGCGGCGAGGTCAGCGAACAGTCCGACATCTACAGCCTGGGGCTGGTGCTGGCGGCGGCGCTGCGCGGCAAGCCGATCGATATGGGCGGCTCGCAATACGAGATCGTCGAAAAACGGCGGACCGTCCCTGATCTCTCCGGCATCGATGCCGATTTCAGGGACATTGTCGAAGCGATGCTGCAGCCTGACCCGGATGATCGACCGGCCAGCATGGCCGAAATCGCCCGGTTGACGCGCGACGACAGCGACGCGACCTTGCCGCCGGCATCGCTCGCGCCCCGGCCCGGTCTGCCGCGAACCGGGCAGACCGCAGGGCCTGTCTCGAAGGTCGGGGACTCGCCGGCCCAAGGCTTCGGTTCGGCCCCGCCAAGCGGCACGGCGGAGCCGTCTTTCGTGCCGCACGTGCGCCCGGCGCACCTGTCGCACCCGAAACCGGCTGCTGAAACTCCCAAGCGAGCAAGCACACCACCGAAGCGTGCTACTCCAGGCAGAAATCTGACGATCGCGGTGCTGTCGGCGGTGGCCGTGGTATCGCTTGGATGGCTCTATGCATCGGGTATCGTGGGATTCGGAGACCGGCCTCGCGTCACCGACACCGGCAAGCCGCTCCAACCCGAACTGACAAAGCCGATCGTCGCTGACAAGCCCGTTTCGGACACTGCGCCGGTCGAGAAGACGGTGCCAAAGCCGCAACCAGCGGAGACTCCGGCTGAAGATCAGGCCAAAGCGCCGGTCGAGCCGCAGCCGACGCCGCCAGTCGCGTCGAGCGCCACGGCCCCGCTGCCGGCCGCACCAACCGACAAGACCGTCGCGCTGCAACCGCCATCCGGCCCGTCACAGTCCGATGCCGCGAAGAACCCCGAGCCTGTCAGTCCGCCGGTAGAGCCCAAGGCGACAGCGCCAGCCACGCAAACACCTGAACCGACGGCCGAGGCCCCCAAACCCACAGCACCGACGCCGGAACCCACCGCTCAAGCGCCCGAGCCCAAGGCGCAGGCGCCTGAACCGACCGCGCAGGCGCCCAAGCCGGACACGCAGGCGCCTGAACCGACCGCGGAGCCTAAGCCGAGCCAGCCCGATATCGCCAGCGGTGAGCAGGCCGACAAGCCGGCAGAGCCCGACATTGCCATGAACGTGCCCAAGCCGGAGGTGCCGCCACCGGCCGATGCGGCCGCGGAGCGGGTCACCTGGGTACGCGCCTTCAATGGTGGTGATTGTTTTTTTGCGACGGTGACGTCGGCCGCCGACAAGGGTGTCGCGATCGAGGGCTTCGGCACGTCGGTGCCACCCTTCGAACAGTTGCTTGGGGAATTCCAGGCGAAGTTCCATGTCGAGCCGGATATCAGCGTCCGCCTTATCCAGCCCCCGCAATGCGGGATCACCGGCTTCCTGCGTTTCATGGGCGCGAGCACGGCCGACAGGCCGCAGCTTGTCCTCGACCAGACATCGGTGCCGGACGGCTCGCCGATCGACGGCACGCTGATGACGCATGGCGGGCTGGTGTCGAGCGTGTTCCTGATCGACCACAGGGGCATCGCGTTCAACCTCGACGATCATGTTGTCGTACAAGCCGACAAGGCGACCTTCTCGATCCCGATCGGGCTCGGCGCCGCCGACAAGGCGGCAGGCAAGGCGTTGCCGCAGATCATCATGGTGATCACCGGGCCGCAGGACATAAAGGCGGCGGACTTCACAACGCCGACGCCGGCCTCGGTGCTGTTGCCCAGGATCCTCGACGAGATCGGCGCCAGGAGTTCGGCATTTTCGGCGACCGCCAAATACTTCCGCCTCGGCGGCTAGCACCGACGCCGATGCAACGCCGTCGCCGAGATCCCGTCCTGCTTGCCCGGAACGTGCGCGTGAAGCTCGCCGCGAGCGCGGTCGCGACGCTGTTGCTGGCGCTTCTTTCCACCGGGCATGCGCGCGCCGAATTCACCGTCTGCAACCAGACGCTCGACGTCGTCAATCTTGCCGTCGGTCAGAAGGTCGACGATGCCGACCAGACCGATGGCTGGTGGACCATCGGCGCCAATCAATGCGTCAACGTCATTCGCGAGGAGCTGACCAACCGCTACATCTACATCTACGCGACGGATGTCTTCGGCCACGCCATTCTGGCAGGCTCCACCGACATGTGCATCGAGCGGCGGCGGTTCTCGATCCGCGGCATCGATGAATGCTGGCAGCGCGGCCATATCGCGGCGAAGTTTCTCGAAGTCGACACGCAGGAACAGGTGCGCTGGACCTTCTTCCTGACCGGAAGCGCACCGTGACGCACAGCATCGACACCAGCTTCAAGGCAAAGAAGCAGGCGCGCGCCGCGCTACGCAGGCGCAGGATCTGGCTCGGGCTGGCGGCTGGCCTGGCGACAATCGTCCTCGCCGCGATTGCCACCGGCTTCTATCTTACCGCCGACTACTGGTCGTTCCGCGACGAGGACGAGGAACTGCATGCCGTCGAAGACTCGGACGACGTGCCGGCCGACGCATCGGTCTACGTGCCGGCCATCATCGACCTTGCCGGCGACCCGATGTGGATCACACTGGCGCCGGAGGCGGGCGCCGCCAAGAGCCGCGGGATGGCGCGCCCGACGGAGCTCGACCAGGCCGGCATCTCCCCTCAGATCATGGTTCTCTCCGACGTGATGCTGAGCGCCAGCGAAAAATTCATGACGACGATCCCCTCGACGCAGGAGGATTTCGCCTTCTTCCAGGCGCAGCGGAAGACCGCGGTCGCGCCACCCGCCGAACCCAACGATCCGCAGAATGACCTGCAGAACGATCTTCAACCATCGCCCGGCGCGGACGGGGCTCCGGCGGCCTCCGGCCCAGCTCCTGACCCGCAGGCTGCTCCGGGTGCATCGGCGGCGGCCGATGACCCCGAGGCCGGCTGGGGCGAGACCATCGATGAGGGCGAAGCAGCACTCCCCGCCTTTCAGAAGACAGCGGTCGAAAACAACACCAGCGTTGCCAACGTCAGCTCGGAATATCAGCGCTTCGAGGCGACCGAGGACATTTTCGTGAAAATCCTCAACGACCGCAGCCTGGACAGCGTGGCGCTCGATGCGCATTTTTCCGCCGACGACGCAAAGCTTGCCGGCGAGGCGCTGAAGGCGCTGTTCGACAAGGACGGCCTGCAGCCTGGTTATGTCGTGGCGATGCGCGGCTTTAGGCCGACGCGCGAGACCACGACGATGTCGCTGATGCAGGTCTCGATCTACGCCAGGAACGTCTTTGTCGGCACGCTGACACGCAACGCGGCCGGTGCCTTCGTGTCGGGCGTCGACCCGTGGGTGCGCGAGGACCTGTTCAATTATTCGGGCGCCGAGACCGAAGGCACGCAGAAACGGCAATACCGCCTGCTCGACGCGATCTATTCGACGGCGGCCCGCAACAATGTGCCGAGCGGCATCATTGGCGAAGCCATCATGTATCTGTCGCGGGGACAGGATCTGGATGCTTTCGCCAGCGAGGACCAGCGTCTTGTGCTGATCTATTCGCAGACGCCGCGCGGCAAGAACGAGACCGACGGACGGGTGCTCTATGTCGGTATCCAAGGCACGCAAAAGAGCTTGGATTGTTTCGTTTTCCAGCAGAGCGACGGCCAGTTTTCCTGCGTCTCGGGCGATGACCAGGTGCGCTCGCTGACGGTGGCCAACGGCATGGTGACGCCGGTCAACGGTGTCATGACGTCGACCTTCGGGCCGCGCAAGCATCCGATCCTGGGCGTTGTTCGCATCCATAAGGGCGTCGACTGGGCAGCACCCGTGGGGACGCCGATCGCCGCAGCCTTCGACGGCGAGATCATCTTCCAGGGCGACGGCGGCGGCTACGGCAATGTGGTCAAAATCGCCCATGGCGGCGGCCGCGAGACGCGCTACGCGCATATGTCGAAATTCGCCATTGCCAGCGGTGTCGGCACCAAGGTGAAGGCCGGCGACATCATCGGCTATATCGGCACCACCGGCCTGTCGACCGGGCCACATTTGCATTTCGAACTCTATCAGAGCGGTCAGGCGATCGATCCGCTCGGAACAGTGACCGCTGCAATCGCCGTCACTTCCAGCGATCCCGCCGTCGAAACGCTGACCGACCGTATCGTCCACGTCGAATCGGGCGGTAGCGCGCGGGCCAAGAACCCGCTGTCTTCGGCAACAGGCGCCGGCCAGTTCATATCCAAGACCTGGATCCGGATGATGAACACCTATCGTCCCGAACTGGCGCGCTCGCTGTCGACCGCAGACCTGCTCGCTTTGCGCTACGACGCCACCATCTCGCGTGAGATGGTGCGCAATCTGGCGCGCGAGGGCGAAGCCTATCTCAAGGCGCGCGGCCATCAGATTACCGCCGGCCGGCTCTATCTCTGCCATTTCCTCGGCATGGAAGGCGCACATCAGGTGCTGGCGTCGCCGGGATCGGCGCAGTTGAGCGCCGTGCTCGGCTCGTCCGTTATCCAGGCCAACCCGTTTCTTGCCGGCAAGACCGCCAGCTACGTCGTCGACTGGGCGGAACGGAAGATGGGCCGCAAATTGCCGACGCCCGCCACCACCGATGCGGGCCAGCAGACGACGACGGAAGTCCGCCAGACATCGCCGGAGTTCGAAAAATACAAGCAGGCGATAACGGCACTGGTCGGCTCGATCCAAAATACTCTTGAGCCGGGCTAGAGCTGGCAGTTCGCCCCGGCTTTCGCCAAGCCGATTGGTTCTGAGGCCGGCGAATGGTATGTTTGCGGATATTTGGGAAGGTTTTTGGGTCCTTGTGAACCAAAACTGTGGCTGGGATCACATACGCCCAACAGCCATTTTGGCAGAAGCGATACAGTCGCTGGTGAAATTTAGCATGCGCAGCCATCAATAACGCGCCCCATTGGGGCGGAGGGCCGATCCCATGAAAGCGTTTGCCGTCCTTTTGAGCGGATTTTTTCTGTTAATGCCGACCGCGCTTGGCACCGGCCAGGCGGCGGCGCCGGATGCCGGTGGCGTCAAACGCGTCGCGCTGGTCATCGGCAACAGCAAATACGTCCATGCCGTCGAATTGCCCAATCCGGCCAATGACGCGCATCTCATCGCATCGACGCTGCGCAATGCCGGCTTCGAGGTGATCGAGGGCGTCGACCAGGACAATGCCGGCATGCACAGCCTGATCAGCAAATTCACCGAGCAGTCCTACGATGCCGACCTCGCCGTCATTTTCTATGCCGGCCACGGCATGCAGGTCGACGGCAAGAACTTTTTGATCCCGGTCGACGCCGAACTGACGTCACCTGCCTATCTCAAGACCCGCACCGTCCAGATCGACGACTTCATGGCCGCATTGCCACCCGACCCGGCGGTCGGCGTCATCATCCTCGATGCCTGCCGCGACAATCCGCTGGCACGCACACTGGCGGCCGCGATGCCGAAGACCCGCTCCACCGCGCTGGGCACCGGCCTGGCGCCGATCGACCCTAAATCAGAGGGCGTCGGCACCGGCGGCATCCTGATTGCCTATGCCACCGACCCGGGCGCCATCGCCTTTGACGGCAACGGCGTCGACAGCCCCTACTCGACCGCGCTCGCCAGGCACCTGACCGAACCCGGCGTCGAGATCCAGAGTGCGCTGACGCGGGTGCGCGGCGAAGTGGCCGAGACCACGCAAGGCCGCCAGCGGCCATGGCACAACGCATCGCTGGGCCGCGAGGTCTTCCTTGGCAAACCGGCCGCCCAAGCCGCGCCGATGGTAAAACCGGCCGCCGATGACGCGAACGCCGCGACAGCGCCCGTCCCTGCCCCCGTCACCAGCGAACCGCCTTCGTGGGAAGTCGAGCAGCGGCTTTGGGACGAGGCCTCGAAGCGCAACACCGCGCCATTCTACGAAGCCTATCTCGAACAGTTCCCGAATGGCCGCTTCGCCACGGTGGCGCGGCTCAACATCGATGCGCTGAACGATCCGAAAGCCCAGGAACGGGAAGTCGCCGCGCTTGCTGCCGAAGAAGCGAACTCGGGTTCTGCCGTGCGCACCTCGGTAGGCATTTCGGACGACATGAAGAAGGTGCTGGGCACCGAGGCGACGGAGAACGCGATCGGTCTCGATCGCCAGGGCCGCATCGACCTGCAATTGCGCGTCGAGGCGCTGGGCAACGAGCTTGGCCGCGTCGACGGAAATATCGGCGCCAAGACCCGGCAAGCGATCGGCGACTGGCAAGAGGGGAACGGGCTGCCTCCGACCACTTTCCTGACGCGCGAGCAACTGGCGTTCCTGGTTATCCAGACGGATCCGATGATGGAGGCCGTGCGTGCCAAGCATGAGGCCGACCAGGCCGGCGTGGACAAGCCGAAAAAACAGGTGGTGCAGAAGGCCCGCACGCTGAAGCCGGTGGCGGAAAAGCCACGCAAGAAGCAGTACGCCCAGAAGCCGCGCCGACAACAGCAGTTCGTGCAGAAAAGGCGCAACCGGGAGGTCGTGCGCGAGGATGAGCCGCCGCCGCGGGACAACAATGATTTCCTGACCAAGGCGCTGATCTTCGGCACCGGCGTAGCGGTCGGCGGCGTGCTCAAGAACTGATCGATCATGTCAAACAATAAAAACGCCGCGTGTCCGTTGGACGCGCGGCGTTGTGTTTGACGACGGCCGGAAGACGCAGCCGGCGAAGCTACTGCGCCTTGATCCGCATCTCGACCCGCCGGTTGACGGGATCGTAGGGATCGGGATTGCGTGGATTGGCCTCGCCGAGACCGACCGCCTTGATGCGGGTGGATTCGATGCCGTTGGATTCGAGGAAGGCGGTGACCGATTGCGCCCTGCGCTGCGACAGCCCCTCATTGTAGGTCGCCGAGCCGGATGCGTCGGTATAGCCTTCGACGACGAAGGACAGCTTGCTCAGCCGATCGTCCTTCAGCGCCTTGGCGAATTCGTCGAGTTCGCTGCGCGCCTTGGCGTCGAGCTCGGACGAATCCAGGCTGAAATTGATCAGCATATCGAGGCCGGTCTTCTCCGGAGGCTTTTCTTTCTGGCCGGTCTTGCTCTTGCACTCGTCCTCGGTGCCGACACAAATCCCGCGTGCCGCGCCGTGATCGATCGTGCCGGCAAAGAACTTCACAATGTCTTCCGATTTCTGAAGTGGGTCGGCATAGACGTGGGTCGAGAAAAGCACGGTCGCCAATGCCAAGACTGAAATGTGCCGCTGCATAACGGTTACTCCCGTTTCGAGCATCCGATTTTCACTCAGGCCCGATCCATGGATCCGGGCCAACTCTTCCTGTTCGACAATGATCTGTCGAGATCACGGTCGGCTGTGGAATATACCAAACCGTGAGGCGTTTGTCTGTGAACAACGTCATGGACATGTGGTGGTCGACAGACTTGACCCGCGCCTCGCAGACGGGTTGAGTGAGGGCTTGGGGAGGACAACAGCAGCGATGGTCAACGGGCTTCGATTCCAGACCGCACGCGATCTCTTCGCCGCGACCACGGCTGTCGCCCGGGACATGACGGCCGTTCCGACCGACCAACCCTCGCTCGAGTTCTGCCGCCGGCTGATGGCCGGGCGCATCCCCGAGGAAGCGATTACCTTTTGCGCCTATCTCCTGCCTGACCGGGCCGCAATCTGGTGGGGCCATGAGTGCCTGGGGCATCTGACCGAGCTGCTCGAAGAGCAGGACCTCGCAACGCTGGCACTGATCCAGGAGTGGGTCGGCGACCCCAACAATGCAAGCCGCCGGGAGGCTGTCGCCGGGGCGGCGATGACGCAGCAGCACACGCCTGCCGGCTGGATCGCGCTCGCGGCGCAACGGCATATCAATGGCCTGGCGGCGCAGGCCAACGGGTCGAGGCTGCGGCCGCTGCCGGCTGCGCATGCCGTCAATGCCGGCATACTGGCCGGACTGGCGCGGGTTGCGGTGGCGGACCGTTTCTCCGTGCTCACCGCCTTTGTCGAGATGGGCATCCATCTGGCCGAAACCGAGGCGCTGCGCCGAGCCTGATTGCTCTGGATCGTGATGAGATTTCATTGAAATCTGATCCAACCCATTGTTGGCGGTCTCATTTGCAGCCGTTTTGCGCCCATTTGCCGAGTGCCACCTTGAAGCGCGTGCCCAGCGGGTGTTGCAGGCGCAACACCGAGACATCATTGGTGACGTAGGTCTTGGCCTGGTCGCACAGCCGCTCCTCGGTCCATTGATGACAGTTGCTGCACTGGTTCTCCCAGACGGACTTTTCCAGGCCCTCGACCGGACTGAAGTGCGGCTTGCCCTGGATGAGTTGGGCGATGCTCTTGCCGTCGATCGCCGGGTCGCCGAAATTGACCGGAACGTCGAAAAGGACTGGCGCGTCCGAGCCCAGCTTCGGAATTTCCTCACGCAGCTGTTCCAGCGCCTGCTCGCCGGCGTCCGTACCCGGCGGATTGGCGGCCGCGCCGGTGCGCGCCTGCGTATCGCCTTCGGGCGCAGCCGCGCCGGAATCGCCGACGATCAGCGGCGCCTTGAGATCGACCTTGTGAAGCACGACATCGGTGGTCAGCGAAACGTTGACCCAGGGCTGCTGGCGTCCGGCTGTGGCCTTGAACACATCCGACGTAACCCGGTTCATCGCTTCGGTGATCGAGACGTTGACCTCGCCGATATGGGCAAGCAGCGCCGCCGAAAATGGCGAGTGCTCGCCCGGTCCGTCATAGGCGAGCTGGTTGGGACTGGCAGCGAAGGCGACCAGCGTGCCGGCGCCGCCATTCTCGATCGGTATTTCGGCAAGGCCGCTGCTTGCCGTGCTGTCGCCGCCAGTCTCCTTGGCAAGCACATCGGCGAGCGGGTTGTCGCGGCAGGCGTCGAGGAACACCAGCCTGATGCTGGTCTCGCGCGACATCTGCCGCAGGATGAAGTCCACCTGCACGGCTTCGAAGTCGAGCGAGGTCTCGTCCTCCAGCGCCGCATCGACAGGCAGCAGGTAATTCCTGCCCGAGACCTGCAGGCCATGACCGGCATAGAAGAACAGCGCGATATCGGCGCCACGCACCTGCCGCGCGAATTGCGCGATCTTTTCCTGCGTCTGCGCCTTGGTGAGATCGAGGCCGGAGACGATTTCGAAGCCCAGCCCCTTCAGGCGATCGGACATTGCCTGCGCATCGTTCACCGGATTGGGCAGCACCGGCGCGTTCCGGTAATGGGAATTGCCGAGCACCAGGGCGATGCGGCGTTCGGCACTGGCCGCGGTCATGGTAATGGTCATGGTCAACGCAAGCGCCAGCACGGCGAGGCCGATGCCGCGCATGAAGTTGCCGCAACTTGCAATCATGTCCAAACGCACCGGATTCCTTTTCGGTTGACGGGCCTTCTCAGTTAAGGACCGGCTCAGTTGGAGAGCGGCGTGGCGGAGAACTCGATCCGCCGGTTCAGCGCCTTGTTCTTCGGCGTATCGTTCGGCGCCACCGGCTTTTCCTCGCCATAGCCGGAAGCCGTGATCTGCGCCGATGGAATGCCCGCAGCGATGATCGCGTCGGCGACCGCCTTGGCGCGCCGTTCCGACAGGTTCTTGTTGGCCGTCGGCGAGCCGTCGGAATCGGTATGGCCCGAAACCTCGACCTTCAGTTTCGGACATTTGCCGACGACGCCGACCACCTCGGCCAGCAGCGGGCGGCTCTTTTCATCGAGCCGAGCGCTGGCTGGGCGAAAATAGACGGCGCCGGTGCGCGACAGCACCTCGAACCTGTTCAGGCATTCATCGTCGCTGAAGGACGTCTTGCCTGCATCTGTGGCGACCGGCCCGGCATCGGCTGGGGCTGCGGCCGCGACGGCAGGCGTGGCCGCAGGCTTGGCGCCATCAGCGGCGAAGACGAAGTCGAACGACACCGAAGCCGTCGGGACGATGCTGCTGACATTGGCCGCCTGCTGGAGTTTTTCGATGTTGGGCAACAGGCCGAAATCCTCGACATGCACGGCGACCGGCGCCTCCGAGGCGATCGACACCATGCTGTCGGTGATCATGGTGACCACGACATTGGCCTCAAGGTCCTTGTCGACGCCGTGCAGGCTCAGGCGAAACGGGATATGCGCGCTCATGCGCCGTTTGGTGGCGAGATCGGCAAAAGCGGCGGGATCGACTTTCGCCGTCACTTCCGCCGTCGGGAATTTGAAGGTTTCGAAGAACAGGAAGCGCATGCGGACATTGCGAAGGTCGATACCGGTGTCGACCGAGTTGAGGTCGAACGTGACCTTGGCGGCGCCATCCGATGTCAGCGTGCCCGAGAGGTTCCTGATCTTGTTGGTTTCGACAATGGTGTTCTTCTTCACCGATTGATAGGTGAGCGTCGAATTCGCCGGATCGAGCGTCCAGTTCGGCTTCGCATTCGCCACTTCCGGTGCGAGCAGCAACAGCCCGAATACAGCGGCGACGAGAGCAAGGGCGCCGACGATGCGCCGGCCCTTTGAGAACGGCATTCGTTGCCGAAAAAATCCGCCGACCTCGAACATTGATGCCCCGCCTCAGGACAACAGACCTCAGTTCCGATCACGGCTGTCGAACGCAGTGATGCCAGCGAGCATAGAACATATGATTTGACTTTGCGAGTAGCTCCGCCTGTCTGCCCAAGGGGAGAAGACAGCTCAAAAATCCGTCATCACTGGCAGCTTAACAGGCGTCAAATCCAGAGGCGCCTTGCGCGATCACGAGCGCTTCGGCGGGCCTGTCGAACGCAGAAAAAATGCATTCATAGCCTTGAATATACTACAATATTAGCAACTCCTTGACAATCGACCGAAGCTCTGGTTTCTTGACATATTAAACAAAGTTCGTTGCGTTTTTTACGGACGTGTTCCCATGTCGAGCTTGGTAGTCGCGGACCCGCGGGGGGTGTATCTCGCCGGTCTGGAGTGGGTTTTGCGGAAGGCGGGACACAGCGTTGTCGCAGAATGCCACCACACGATTGAGGTTCTCCCCTTGGTGGAGCGCCACCGGCCCGATCTTGTCATCATAGGGTTGGATGGTGTGGACCGGCAGACGGCCGGCCTTTCCGCAAGGCTGAGAGCCACCAGCAGCCCTTTGGGCATCATCTACATCCTGCAGCCAAACGGCGGATTCGACTTCAACGAAATCCCCAAGCTCGATGCCGACGGCCTGCTGATGGACGGCATCAGCCACAGCTACCTTGTCGAATGCGCCAATGCAGTGGCAGGCGGCCGAAAGTGGGTCGACGACCATATCCTCCAGCATCTGCTGACGCCGAGATCGCTGCCTCAGCGCGCGCCAAAGCTTACTGGACGCGAGACGGAAGTCGCCGGCCTTGTTTCACGCGGCCTGCGCAACAAGATCATCGCGCAGCGGCTGCATGTATCCGAAGGCACGGTGAAGATGCACCTGCATCACGTCTACGAGAAGCTGCGCCTCGGCAGCAGGGCCGAACTCGCCTGGGCGACTTTTGGCGACGGCGCCGACCATCTGGGACCAGGCCACAAAAGCGGGCTTTGATTCCTCCCTTCGGTCAGCTGGCACTGTTCGACAGGATACCGGCAACAGGCCGGAAACCCACGGCATATCGATCCATCCACCAAACCAACACGGTTGCCCGCAAGCGCCTGTCGCGGCCCGGTCTATCGAAGGATGTATATCGTTCGATCAGGTAGGGGCATTCACCATAACACTATCGAACCGCGAATGGACGCGTGCTCGGCGTCAGCGGCACAATGGAGGATAAAAGACCGCAATTCTGCGCGTCAGCGGATGCCCTGGGGTAGGTGCATCCGGCATCGGGTGGGGGGTGAATACCCTTTTCTCGATGTATTGAAAAAGGGGAGAATCTCCATGGCAATCGACATCACAGCTCATGACATCATCATCGATGAGAGCGCTGGCCTCACGGACAATGATATTGACCCATCCGATCCGCTGTACAGCACCAACACCACGCTGCAATATCTGCTGAATCTTGGCACCGCGCTGGAGGTCGCCTTCAAGGAGGACTTCGTGGTGGCCTCTGCGGACCCAGGGGAGACCATCACCTCGGTCGTTCTCGCCCAGGACTCTTCGGGAACTGCGTTTTCACCCACCGACGGCGCGGTCACCGGCATCCGGACGGTCGATGGCAATTATGTCTGGCTGTTCCAGGACCCGAACAATGCAGACGTCGTGATCGGCGTCATTGGGACCTCTGACCCGACCTCAGTTGGCGAGCCCGATCCATTACTCGATCCCCTCGCCTTCTCGTTTGCGCTGGACGGCGACGCGGACCTGTACCTGGTCCAGTACGTGGCGTTGATGAATCCGGACCCTGACAACGCGGACGTCGATCTAATCGATCTGGATCAGCTAGTCTACGCCTCGGTCACCGGGACCAGCGTCCTGAATTTTAGCTCGCTTGGTGACGCCCCTCCCGGACACAACAAGTGGTATATCCTCGACGCTGACACGGCGAGCACGCAGAAGATCCTGGTCACGGCTCATGACAATGGCGTACAGGCTGAAGTCAATGTCAGCACGCAAGGCCTGGGCGTCTCATCACAAGACGTGCGCTTTGGCCGTGAGCTTCAGATCGACCTGATCAACGGCGGCACCCAGAGCGCCGGCAAGAACTTTACCAATACGCCGACCGCGCCGAACTACACAGATCACATCGAGACCGTCTCCACCGCGGGTTTCTCGATTTCGCAGTCTACTCCGACCCATACCGTGGCTGACATAGAGGTCCACGCCTACAACAATGATGACAACGCGAAAGGCGCCACGTTACCGGGTGATGACAACGATGCGGAAGTCAACATCGCCTCAGTGACTTTCAAGCTGAACGGCGTGGTAACGGATGCCGCCACCCTGGGCATCACGGTTGATTACACCAACCTGGGAGTGATCCTTCACAATGTCGGCGAGGGTGTGACGGTCGATTTCACCGCAGACGCAACCTTTGACCGCTTCACTATCAAGAACATTGACGAGCAAAAAGACTATTTCGATGTCAAGGAAGTGCATTTCGGCACAGATCAGACCAACGTCGCCAGCGCAGAGGTCGGCTCCTTGATCAACTTCGACGATGACGGCCCATCGATCGTGCCGTCCGGCAATGACGTACCGACCCTGGTGGTCGGCGATTCGGACTTCGTTACCGACGACTCGACCAGCTTCGCGGCGCTGTTCACGCCGAACTTTGGCGTCGATGGACCAGCGGCCACCGACGATGTGACCTACACGCTGGATGTACTCGGCGGCGGCAGTAACGTCGCCAGCGGCGTGTTCGATACGCTCAGCGGCCTTGAGGTGCTTCTCAATGTTGTCGGCGGCGACATCGTCGGCACTGCCGGCACGGATGAGGTGTTCCGCATCTCGGTCGATGCCGACGGCAACGTGACCCTCGACCAGTCGCGTGCGGTTGTCCATGGCGATCCAACCGATCCCGTAGAGGCGGACACTCCGGTCATCCTTGCCGCCAACCTGGTGAGCCTGACCGCAACCGCAACCGACGGCGACGGCGACAGCGCGCACACCTCGGTCGACATAGGCGGTGCCTTCACCTTCGAAGACACCGGGCCGGCAATTGCTGTGGAGAACGCAACCGGTGACTACGACAGTGGCGCCCATGGCACCTGGACGCACGACCCAGGCGCCGACGGGTTCAACCTGCTGGGCGTAACGCTGGACGATTATACAATCGACTCCAACCCGACGGTAACGTCGGGCCTATCCCTGACACCGGACGCGGCAGACCCTTACACCTTCACAGGCTCGATCCACGATGACTTCAACGGCGACGGCACGGCTGAAGACGTGGACTTCACACTGACCTTCGATCCGGTCAACGGCACTTACGACCTTGACGTCGACACCCCTCCCGGAACGATCACGACCTTCGACACCACACAGGGTTCGCTGAAGGCGGGCGGTCCGGACGCGGTGCAGACGCTGCAATTCCCGCCGACCGGTCACGACGGTGACGTCATTTTCTTCAGCAATCTGGTGACCGCTCCCCTGGAGAATGGGGCGGGCAGTTTCCCGAACGACATCGAAGACCTGGTCAACAATGACCCTACCGAGGCAACGCTGGAGGGGTATGGTGCCACCAGCCTGATCAACAGCTCATCGAAGATGAACGTGTCGACTTCGGGCATCGGCGTCAACAACAACAACCTCGACGGCAAGAGCGGGGGTACCCCGCTGTTCGCCGGCACCTCAATCACCTCGGGCGACGAGAGCTTCGTGGTCAATCCCCAGCAAGACGTGGATAAGGTCACGGTCTATATCGACAACTCCGTCGGCGGCTACAACCCGGCTACGGAAGACCTCTATTACATCGTCTACTATACGGACGGTACCGTCAGCGGTCCTACCGACGTGACGGCGGGCATGCTCAGCAATGCCCCGCGCCACGACCCGCTCATTCCTGACGTCGCGGAGGGCGGGAAGTACTTCGAGATCGACGGCGGCGCGAAGCAGATCGAGGCGGTCCAGCTCATCATGGGCGTGGGCACCGTCAAGATCCCCGTGATTCAGTTCTCGCTCGAGCAGGAGTCCAACCCGGCGCCGCTCGACCTGGATTTCACGGCCAATCTCGTCGACGGCGACAATGACAGCTTTACCGACACGTTCTCGGTCCATGTCGACGCCCCGGACGGCATCATCTGACCCGACACCGGGCGGGCGCCTTTCCTGGCGCCCGGCCGGCACAATCCAAAGCATCACAATGGGGGGCGAGCCGTGCCGCAGCCAAGACCGCAGTTCGAAGAGGTAATGCATCTGGCCCGGCGCCAGGCGCCCGCCCTGCTCATCTTCAGCCTGCTTGCAAACGTCCTGATGCTCGCCAGCACCGTCTACATGCTGCAGATCTACGACAGGGTGCTGTCGAGCGGGTCGATCGACACGCTGGTGTGGCTCACCCTGGCGGTGATCGGCGCGATCGCCGTCTATGGCCTTTTGGAACAAGCCCGCCGCATGATCCTCGGCCATATCAGCCAATGGCTCGACGACCAGTTGAACGTCCCGGTGATCGAACGAGCCATGGAGGCTCGCCTCGCGGGTAGCAACGTCGAGGCCGGCCTGAAGGACGTAGCGGACCTGCGCGGTTTCGTCGGTGGCGACAGCATGCTGACCTTTCTCGACGCGCCGTGGACGCCCGTCTTCCTGGCGTTCATGTGGCTTCTGCACCCAGCACTGGGCGTGCTCGGACTCATCGGGGCGATCCTTTTGTTCTGCGGCGCGCTCGCCAATGATTTCTTTACCCGCCGCAGGAGCCAGGAAACGTCGGCAGAGCTGCGTCGCAACCAGGTCGCGGCCGGCCAATACATCGATGGCGCTGAGACGTTGCGCTCGCTCGGCATGTCGGGCTCGGCGCTGCAGCGCTGGGAAGAAAAGCAGCAGTCGTTGATGACCATCCAGGCGCAACTTCTCGGTCGCACGACCAGCATCGGGAGCCTGTCGCGCTCGCTGCGCATGGCCCTGCAAGTGGCCGTGCTGGGACTTGGCGCCTACTTTGTCTTGCGCGGCGAACTGACGGCCGGATCGATGATCGCGGCATCGGTACTGCTGAGCCGCGCGCTTGCGCCGATAGAACGCTCGATCGGAGCCTGGCGCAGCCTGGTTACCGCTCGCACCGCGCGTCGCAACCTCATGCGCCTGTTCGCGGACACCAATTCTAGGCAGGGCGGTGAAGTGACCTTACCCCGCCCGCAAGGCCGGCTAAGGCTCGAGAACGCACACTACCATGCGCCGGGTACACAGCAGGCCCTGATGAACAAAGTATCCTTCAACGTCGAGGCCGGCGAGACCTGCGGCGTGATTGGTCCGTCGGGTTCCGGCAAGACCACACTTTGCCGCCTAATGGTGGGAACGTTGCGGCCTTCGCTCGGTCATGTAAGGCTGGACGGCGCAGAGCTCGCGAGTTGGCCTTCGGACCAGCTTGGAATGCACATCGGCTACCTGCCGCAGCAGGTCGAGCTGTTTCCGGGAACGATCGCCGACAACATTGCGCGCTTGCGCGATGTCGATAGTGCCGCAGTGATCGCCGCGGCGCAGGCCGCAGGTATCCACGAGACGATATTGCGGATGCCAAATGGCTATCAAACGGAGGTGGGGCCGCATGGGGCGCGAATCTCGCGTGGCCAACGTCAGCGCATCGCTCTCGCCCGGGCGCTATTCGGCAATCCCGCGCTCGTCGTGCTCGACGAACCGAACACTGGCCTCGACGGCGATGGTGAAATGGCTCTGTTCAATGTTCTTCACCATTTGAAGGAACGGGGCTGCACCGTCATTCTCGTCAGCCACCAGACGAACCTGCTGCGTACGGCGGATCATGTCGTTTTCATGCACGACGGCACCGTTAAGATGTTCGGCACGCGCGACGAGGTGCTGGGCGCGCTGGGCGGTCACCGCAAACCGACTGCCGTGCCGTCGTCCGGGCAAGACAAGACCAGCGTCGTCGTTCCGGCAAAATTGAAGGCGGCGGAGTGAGCCATGAGCGACCGATTTAGCGACCTGTCGAAGATGATGGACATGCTGATGGCCAGCCTGCGTGACGTGCTGGACAGGTTAGTTGTCGCTGCTGGAGATCTAGCTGCGGCGGCTTCGAACCGTTTCGACAGCCTGGACGTGCCGGCGCGCGCCGCGCTGGCTGCAACTGCCACCGCGCTGTTCGTGCTCGTGCTTGTCGGGCTTGTCCGGCGGCGTTCGTCTGCATATCGCGATAGCAAGCGCGACCTGAATCGCCGGACGCGTCCAGCGCGTATACTCGGCTATTTCTCCGCGCTGTTCTTTGTCGGCGGCATCGCCCTCTGGTCAGACGTGGCCCTCCTGGCCAGCGCCATCGTGGCCCCCGGCATCGTCAGCCCGGACGGCTACCGGAAGACCGTTCAGCATCTGGAGGGCGGCATCATCGGGATGATCCACGTGCGGGATGGCGACAAGGTCACAGCGGGCCAGGTTCTGATAAGCATGAAGACGACCGATGCACAGGGCCGCTACGACGAGCTGCATGAGCGCTACATTCGCTTGCTGGCGGTCGAAGCGCGCTTGGGTGCGGAGCTTGCCGGAGAAGATCAGATCATTTTTCCCAAGGAACTGACATCGGCTGACAACCAGGCCGGGCAGAAAGTGGCCGCTGAAGAGCAGGAACTGCTTCGCAGCCGCCTTGCCACTCGCGAGGGGCGCGAGCAGATCCTCAACAAGCGGATACGGCAGATAGAGGAGCAAATCACCGGGTCCAGGGAAGTGATCGCAGCCGAGGAGGAGCAACTGGGGCTGATCGACCGCGAGATCGCTTCGGCACAGGAAATGTACAAAAAGGGATTGGAGCGCCTGCCGCGGATCCTTGCGCTGCAGCGTGCCCAGGCCGACATCCGAGCGAGCCAGGCGTCGAACCGGTCGCAGGTCGCGCGCAACGAACAGCAGATCGGCGAGACCGAGCTGCAGCTTCTCAATTTGCGGCAACAGGATGGTGAGAAAGCGAACGAGGATCTTGGCAAGGTGCGCGGCGATCTGGCCGAATTGCGGAGCCTGTTACCCTCGCGTCAGGATGTGCTGGCCAGGACTGACATTGTCGCGCCGATCGCGGGAACAGTGATGAACGTGCGTGTCACAACTGAATCTGGCGTGATTTCCAGCGGCCAGCCCCTCCTCGATATCGTTCCGAATGAGTCCAACCTGGTCATCGATTCACGGATCAAGCCGCGGGACATCGACATGGTGCATCCGGACATGCCGGCACGCGTTGTGCTGTCAGCCTATCCAACACGGCATCTTCCCCAAATCCACGGGTTGCTCACCTCGGTATCGGCCGACCGGCTGACGGACGAGAGGACCGGAGAACCCTATTTTCTCGCCAAGATCAAAGTCGATATGGCTGACCTCGCAAACCTCCATGACGTAAAATTGTCGCCCGGCATGCCTGCCGAAGTGATGATCCTGACTGGCGAGCACACACTGCTCGACTATATGCTGGCGCCGGTTCGCGACTCGCTCAATCGAGGATTCAGAGAGAATTAGAGTCTTCTACTTTCCCGTATCCCGACGCCATCCAATCCTCCGAAAAGCCGCCCGTCGAACGATACGGCTCGAGTGTCATGGCATTGGCGATTCCTTCGCCAGCGCGCCCCCAGCAGTGTCGGGAGCGCCGCTTCGCGGAACTGGAAGATCGCTATAAGCAATCCGTCCCACTGCGCTCAGCTTGACGCCAAGCCCGGGATCAGGCCGATCGGCTGGCCCACAGCACCCCACGCTCGAAGATGGTGCGCATTTGCGGGACGGAAAACTCATCCGCGGTGTGGCCGAGCGCGCTGAAGAAGACGCGGCCCTTGCCGTAGCGGCGCTTCCAGACCACGGGCATGACGACGCCGTCGATGAAGTCGAGATGCTCACCGCTGAACGTCGTCGTCGCCAGCACCTCGTTGCTCGGGTCGACATGCATGTAATACTGCTCGGAATGGTAGGCGAAACCCTCGATACCCCTGACGATCGGATCGTCGCTGATGATGTCGACACGGTAGTCGATGATGTCGCCGGGGTGCGCGACCCATTGGCCGCCGGTCATGAACTGATAGGCCGGTTCGTTGCGAAAACTGTCGCCCATGGTGCCATGGAAGCCGGCAAGGCCGGTCCCGCCGCTGACGGCGGCGGTGAGGTTTTGCAGCTCCAGTTTATCGATCGTCGACATGGTGATCACCGGCACGATCAGATCGATGGCCGGGAGCTGCGGATCGGCGAGCGCCGATGTGCCCTCTTCTATCCGCACTTCGAAGCCATGCCCCGTCAATATCTCGCTGACGACAGCGGCGCTGCGGGCCGGCGTGTGACCCTCCCATCCGCCCCAGAAAATCAGTGCCGTCTTGCTCATGCTCGTCTCTCCTTTGGTCGGCAATATTGATAGGCAAGCGGAACGCTTTTGTCTTCCCTTCCATGATGGGCATTCTGGGACGGGCATTTCTGGTCGGAAATCACGACCCGGCGATGAATTCCGTGGATGAGGACCGATTGGCCGCGCTGGCGTCTTGTTTCAATGCCGGGCTGCACTCAAATCAGCTGTCTTCGCGTTTGCGCAGACATCGGTCCGATCCGCCGCAACCAGCCGGAGCCTTCCGGGGAGACCGCTCTATGAGTTTCGACCAGACGACTGTCGCCGCCTATCTGGAAGTCATCACCATCAACCTTGTGCTGTCGGGCGACAATGTCGTGGTGATCGGCATGGCGGCCGCAGGCCTCGCCAAGGCGTTGCGGCAGAAGGCGATCATCGCCGGCATTGCCGCGGCGGCGGTGATCCGCATCGTCTTTGCGGTGATCGCGGTGCAGCTGCTGGAAATTCCTGGGATCATGCTGGTCGGCGGCATGCTTTTGTTCTGGGTGTGCTGGAACATGTTCCAGGAGTTGCGCTCGGCCGGCGACGGCGAGGACGTCGACACTGAAGCCGCAGCACTTGCGACGGCGCGGCCGGCCAAGGCGCTGCGCACCGCGATCCTGCAGATCGTCGTCGCCGATGTCTCGATGTCGCTGGACAATGTGCTGGCCGTGGCGGGCGCCGCCGCCCACGACATGAATGCGCTGGTGTTCGGTCTCATCCTGTCGGTGGTTCTGATGGCGGTCGCCTCGACGCTGGTGGCGGCGCTGCTTGCCAGGTATCGCTGGATCGGCTGGCTCGGTCTGGCAATCATCGTCTATGTCGCGGGAAATATGACTCTGAACGGCGTCGAGCAGATCAGAACGGTCGACTTCCACGCGCTGCTCTCGCCAGTTGCAAGCTAGATCCTCCTGGCGATCAAATGATATCGAAAATCCGCCCTGGGTTGAGAATGTTGTGCGGATCGAACGCCACCTTCAGCCGGCGCATGGCTGATAGTTCGGCGTCGCTGCGCACGAGGTTCAGCCATTTCTTCTTGTCGAGGCCGATGCCGTGCTCGGCCGAGACGGCGCCACCGCATGCCGCCACGCCGCGATAGATGATCTCATAGGCGGCCGCCGGTTCCGTGGTGTCGACCTGATAGTGCAGATTGCCGTCGCCGAGATGGCCGAAGACGTAGATCTCGGCGCGGCTGTCGACGGCGTGGATCGCGGCTTCGGCGTTGCGCAGGAAACCCGCCATGGTCGCCAACGGGATGCTGATGTCGACGCCGATCATGCCCTCGATCGCAAACAGGAAGCGGTTGGCCTCTTCGCGCACATCCCATAGCGCACGGAATTCGCGCGGCGACTGCGAGACGACCACGTCGTCGACGATGCCGTCCTCGACCGCCTGCATCAGCACCGAAGCGAAACGCTCGCCGTCCAGCTCGGCCTGGTTGCCCTGGATCTCGGCCAAAACATAAACCGGCGCGCCGGCAGGCAGCGGCGCCGGCGCCGCCATGCCGGCAATCATGGCGCCGTAGAGCGGCGAGAAGTTTACCTCATAGGCCGAAAGCAAGGGCCCGAGCCGCTGCTTGAGCAACCCCAGCAACGCAATCGCCGCCTCCAGCGAGCCAAGGGCGCAAAAGGCGGCAACCTCGGTGGCGGGCTTGGGATGCAGCCGCAGGCAGGCGCGAGTAACCACGCCCAGCGTGCCTTCGCTGCCAATGAAAAGCTGGTTGAGATCGTATCCCGAATTGTCCTTGGCCAGGCCACGCAACGAAGTCAGGATCGAGCCGTCGGCAAGCACGGCCTCCAGCCCCAGCACCTGGGCGCGGTACATGCCGTAGCGCAGCACGCGAATGCCGCCAGCATTGGTGGCGATGTTGCCGCCGACCGTCGCCGTGCCGCGCGCGCCGATATCGACGCCGAACATCAGGCCGGACGCATCGGCCGCTTCCTGCACCATTTGCAGCGGCGCGCCGGCTTCCGCGATGATGGTTGCCGCGGCGCGGTCGGGCGCTTCGACCGCGGTCATGCGCTCCAGCGACAGCACCGCTTCGCCCGGCTGCACGCGCGCGCCGCCGGCTAGCCCGGTGCGGCCGCCATGGACGACCAGCTTCTGGCCGATACCACTGCATAGGCGCAGGATTTCGGCGACGTCGGCGGCGTTGCGCGGACGCAAGACCAGTTCGGGCTGGCCGCCGCCCTTGCCGGAGAGGTCGTCGCTGTAGCGCGGATCGATAGCATCGCCGATCACAACCGCGGCGGCATCGAGCCGACGATAAAGCTGGGAAAGAAGCCGATCGATCTGTTGTGTCATGGTGCCTGGACTGTTTCAGCGCTCTTTGTGACCGAGACTTTGATGCGCGACAATTTTCGCGTCAATTGAACAAATTTACGCACGGTATAATCTGTCATTGCGCGTTGAACCCACTGACGTTTCCTGTAAATTTCGTCTGCCGTTGCGTGGCGGACGCGCCGGCTGCAGGACCGTGGGCAGCGTCAAGGGATGACCGAGGTTCTGGCGCGTGCCAGACGAGGATTGAATGCCAATGACGCACAAGACGATGGAGGATTTCGCCCGCTCCTGCGGCGTCTCCAGGCCGACGCTGTCGAAATATTTCGACGATCCGACCAGCGTCAAGCCGGCAACGCGCAAGCGCATCGAAGAGGCGTTGCGGTCGTCCGACTACCAGCCCAATCTGTTTGCCCGCAACCTCAACCGCAAGCGCACCCGCGCCATCGGCATTGTCGTACCGACGGTCACCGATCCCTTCTATTCCGAAATGGTCAGCCGCATCGAGCTCAGGCTGCGCGACGAGGGCTACTGGCCGATCGTCATCTCCTCGCATGGCTCAACCGAGCTCGAAATGGAGGCGACACGTACCATCCTGTCGCTGAAAGTTTCGGGCGCGCTGATCGCGCCGCTCGGCTTGCGTTCGGACCGGCGCACGCTGGAGAAGCTGACCCAGACAATGCCGGTCGTCTATTTCGACACCTATCTTGAAGGCGGCACGCCCTTTGTCGGCAACAACAATGCCCAGAGCGTCTCGACCATCGTCGACTATCTCTGCCGCTCCGGCGACGCCCCGATCTATTTCGACATCCCGCATGTCAATCACAATTCGCCGGAGCGCCTGAACAGTTACGTCGCCGCGATGCGTCAGCTTGGCCAGGAGCCGGTGGTTATCGGCGACACCCGAGACTACACATGGGATTTCGAGCGCATCGGCTACGAGCAGATGGAACAGATGCTCGGGGCCAGCGGCCTGCCGGGCAAGACCAGAGGTCTGCCCGGCAAGACCGGGGGTCTGCCCGGCAAGACCATACTGTGTGCGAATGACCGCCTGGCCTTCGGCGTGATGGCGGCAGCCTTCGCGAAAGGGCTGAAGATCGGCCGCAAGGCCGATTGCGACCTGCGTATCGCCGCCCATGACGACCATCCGCTGAGCCGCTACACCTGCCCCGCACTGACCACCATCGCGCAGGATTTTGCCGCCATGGCGGGGCGCAGCGTCGAGACACTGCTCGCTTTGCTCAACGAGGATAGGGCAAACGTCGCGCCGAAGGTCAGCCTCGACGCCGCCCTGGTGATGCGTCAGTCCGCTTGAGCCTTTCCAAAGGCAGGATCGAAGCTTCGCCACGCGGCAATGGCGGCGGCAACCGCCTGTCTCGCTGCCGGGCCGTGACGGCCCATCGAGACGAAGCCGTGGATCTGACCGGGCCAGTGTTCCAGCACGACCGGCACGCCGGCCTGCTGCAGACGCCTGGCATAGGCCTCGCCTTCGTCGGCGAGGATGTCGTGACCGGCGATGGCGATGAAGGTGGGCGGCGCACCGGCGAGGCTTTCCGCCTTCAGCGGTGAGGTACGCCAGTCGCCGATGTCGGCGGCATTGCGGATATAATGGTCGCGGAACCAGGCCATGGTCGAGGCGGTCAGGCCAAAGCCTATGGCGAAGCGGCGATAGCTGTCCGTCGTCTGCCCGGCATCGGTGTTGGGATAAAACAGCAGCTGCGCTGCCGGCGGATTTTTGTCCCCCCGCGTGAGCAGGCCGAGCACCGTAGCGAGATTGCCGCCGGCGCTGTCGCCGGCAACCGCAATGCGGGCAGCCTCGATGCCGAGCTCGTCCGCGGCGCTTTGCATGTAAGCAAGTGCCGCTCGGCAATCCTCTATTGCCGCCGGGAACTTGTGTTCCGGCGCCAGCCGGTAGTCGACGGAAACGACGACAGCGACTGCCTCGTTGGCGAACCAGCGGCAGATCTCGTCATGCGAGTCGAGATTGCCGATCACCCAGCCGCCGCCATGGAGATAGAGCAGCGCCGGAGCGCCTGCCGAAGGCGCGCCCTGCCCGCGATAGATCCTGAGCCTCAGCGGACCGCCGGGTCCTGCAATGATGCGCTCGCTGATCGACGCGACCAGCTCGCGCTCGCCTTGCAGGGTCGGGAAGCCTTCATTGTAGGCACGGCGCGCCTGATCAGGCGTTCCCGTTTCGAACGGCGGCGCGCCGGCCTGGCTGCCGAGCTCGAGCACATGCCGGGCCTCCGGATCGAGTGTCGACGGGGACGGTGGCGATGTCACGGACGAATCTCCCGTCAGGCAAGCAGGGTTGCGGCTTCGTCTTCGCCAAGCAGCGGCGGCTGGTCGACCGTGCCGTTGACGGCAACCGAGCCACGGCTTTCGCCCGAAGCCAGGATCGCCTCCATGATCTCAAGCACATGCAGCGCCAGCTCACCGGAGGCGCGCGGCTTTCTGCCCGCGGCCAGCGCGCGCGCCAGATCGGCGACGCCGAGCATGCGGTAATTGGCGCGGTCGGGCGCGGAATAGGGCCAGTTGCGGTCGCCATAGAGTTCGCTCTCGCTGGCGAAATCGGCCCAGTCGGCGCCACGCTCCGACAGCGAAACGGTGCCGCCGAACGTGTCGGGGTCGGGCAGCCTGAGCGAGCCTTCGGTGCCGTGCAGTTCGATCGGATGGTTGGAGTGTTTGAACACGTCCCAGGAGGCGCCGAAGGTGACGGTGGCGCCGGAACGGAATTCGAGCAGCGACACTATGTTGGTCGGCGTGCCGACCTTGAATGTCGTGTTCTTGAACGGCCCGTCGGCCGTGATCAGCCTCTCCTCCTGGCCGTGCGTCGCCATCGCCATGACGCGCTCGACCGGTCCGAGCAGGTTGACCAGCATGGTCAGGTAGTAGGGACCCATGTCGAACACCGGACCGCCGCCGGGCTGATAATAGAATTGCGGATTGGGATGCCAGTGCTCCATGCCCCGTCCCATCATGAAGGCGGTGCCGGTCACCGGCTTGCCGATCGCGCCGTCATCCATCAGCCGGCGCGCGCGGCGGCCGGCTGCACCCAGGAATGTGTCCGGCGCCGAGCCGATCAGCAGGCCGCGCTTCGCGGCCTCGGCGACAAGGCGGCGGCCGTCGGCGGCGGAGGTTGCCAGCGGCTTTTCGGTGAAGACATGCTTGCCCGCCGAGAGCGCTGACAACGAAATGTCGAAATGCGCCGCCGGGATGGTCAGGTTCAGCACGAGGTCGATGTCGGGGTCGGCGAGCAGCGTGTCGACGCCAATCGCTCGGATGCCGTACTCGCTGGCGCGCAGCTCGGCCATGTCAGCGGAAATGTCGGCGCAGGCGCGTAGCTCGACACCACCGAAGAGCGCTGCATTGCGCAGATAGGTCATCGAGATGTTGCCGCAGCCGATGACACCGATGCCGAGCTTTGTCTCTGACTTTCCGTGCATTTCCAGCTTTCCTCCGAAGCCAAGGGCATGCTGCACGAACCGTTGCAGTTCCCACGCCCCCCCGCAATCCGCTATACAGGATTTTAAATGTTGACGCGCGTAAAATTTTTATAGAGCTTATGAGAATTCTGGCGCGCATTGGGAGGCCGCCAGCGCGAGGAGGAGAACATGACCGGCATGAAAAACGGCCGACGGCCGCTGCGAAGCCCGTGGGTCATGCGCGTCTTCCGTCGCGCATCAGAGACCGGGACGGCTTCAGGCATAGATCACCTTGGCCCCGACCCTATCAAGCTCACCGCGTATTGGACCGGGCAGGCCATCGTCGGTGATCACCACATCGACGGCCGACAGCGAAAATGCCTTGGACGTCCCGCTGACGCCCCATTTGCTCGAATCGGCGAGCAAGACAACGCGCCGGGCCATGCGAACGAGGTTCCGCTTCGTTCGCGCCATGTCTTCGTTCACGTCGACCACATCCAGTGACGAGTCTATCGCATGCGCTCCAACAAATACCTGATGCGCTACCAGGCCGCCGAGAGCCGTATCGGCATCGGTGATCAGCGTGCTCACCGTGTCGGGATAGACCCGGCCGCCGATCATATGAACGTCGAGCCCGGGACGATGCATAAGATGCTGCACGATATTCATGGCCGTGGCCGCGACCACGACATTGCTGAGCGGCGGTAACTGCATGGCAAGCTGCATCAATGTCGAGCCGCCGTCGAAGATGACCGACTGGTTGTCCTCGAACAGGTCCAGCGCCGCCCGGGCGATGCGCTTCTTTGCGTCGAGGTTCGTTTGCATCCGCCGCGCGAACGCGGCCGTCGTCGAATCGGTGGTCCGGGTCACCGCCCCTCCACGGGTCTTGGTCAGCAGTCCCTTGCGGTCCAGTATTTCGAGGTCGGAGCGCACCGTGACCTCCGACACGCCAAACCCGTCCGACAGGTCCTTGATGCGAACCTGTCCGCTGCGTTGCACCTCGCCCAGGATCGATTGGCGTCTCTGCTCCGACAACATTGCCCTGCCCTTGCCTGCCTGCGCCGAGCAATCGCGCCGGCCTCGGCTCACCTTACCGGAAATATGCAGATTCGAAAGCTTTCGAAAGATTGTTTTTCTTTTTTCTTTCGGAAACACTGGATCGAGCATTTTTAAACCAACCGATCAGGGAATTTTGGACTCATGAGCCTAGGAACCAAGGTGCGCCTCGCGCGCCTCTTCTCGCATCCATCGGGGAACCTTTTTGGCGGCGCGGTCGACCACTTCGTCGGCTATGGCGACGTGCGCAAAGGCGGCCTTGCCGACCTGCCGGGTGCGCTCGCACGCGTCATGGCGGGCAAACCCGACTATGTCAGCATCCAGCCTGGCACTGCGCGCCATCTGTGGCCGCAATATGCGGGCAAAGCTTCCCTGGTAATTCAGGCGGGCTGTTTCACCGCGGACGATCGCATCAGCGAACTGATCGCAACGCCCGAGGATGCGGTGCGCGCGGGCGCCGATGCGTTGGCCGTGGCCATTCCGGTGCGCGGCGCGACGGAGGGCAAATACATACGCTGGCTGACCGATTCGGTGAATGCGGCGGCCCGCTACGGCATGCCTGTGGTGGCGCATATCTACCCTCGCGATTTCACCGACGGAGCAAAGATCGTCTTCACCCCCGACGAGATCGCCTATGCGGCGCGCATCGGTTACGAGTCCGGCGTCGACGTGATCAAGATCGGCTACACCGGCGATTTCGAGTCGTTCCGGGAGACCGTCCGGACCTGCCCGGTGCCGGTTGTCATCGCGGGCGGTCCAAAGACCGATACGCTGCTCGGCGCGCTTCAGCAGACGGCGGACGCCATCCGTGCCGGCGCGCGCGGCGCCGTGGTCGGCCGCAATCTCTGGGGGCACGGCGATCCGGAGAAGGCAGCGCTTGCCTTTCGCGGCGTCATCCATGACGGCCTTTCGGCGCAAGACGCCCTGGCGAAGGCGGGTGCCTGAACGATGCCCACCATCCCCTCGATCCTCGGCTTCGGCGCTATTGCGATCGACGACATCGTCTACGTCGATCAGCCATTGTCGGCGGGCAAGGGTAAGGTTCTGCAAAGTACCCGCGCCTTCGGGGGAAATGTCGCGACGGCGCTGGCCGCCGTCGCGCGGCTCGGCGGAACCGCCGGGTTCGTCGGATGGCTGGCCAGTGCCTCGGACAACGCGGTGCAGCTCGATCTCGTGGCGAGCGGTATTGAAACCGCATTCGCGCCGCGCCATCCCGACGCGCGCCCGGTGCACTCGCGGATCACCGTCGGCTCGGACGGGGAAAGGTTCATCGCGTATGACGACGACGCGATGCTGGGCACCGCTCCGGACTTTCCGGACGATATCCTCAGCCGCGCAACCGTCCTGATCGTAGATAGCTATGCGACCGGGTCGCTGGATGTCGTGGCTCGGGCTCGCGATCTCGGCCTTGCGATCCTCGGCGATATCGAATGGAGCAGCGGCCCCGCCACGGAGCGGCTGATCGCGCTCTGCGACCATCTCATTGTTCCACTTAGCTTTGCACGGACTGCCACGGGGCGCCGATCGCCTGCCGAGATGCTCGATGCCTTGTGGTTGCCATCGCGATCCGCCGTGGTTCTGACCGATGGAGGCAGGGGTGTGTACTATCGCGGCCGTGAAGAGACAGGTCTCTGGCACCTGCCCCCGCACCGGGTTGCGGTCGTCGACTCCACAGGCGCGGGTGACTGCTTTCATGGCGCCTATGCCCATGCGTTGACGCGCGGAGCCGACACCGCGGGCCGGGTGGCATTCGCGGCCGCGGCGGCGGCCGTTTCGATAACGGGGCGTGGCGGGCGCGAGGCGCTTCCGACCGAGGACCAGGTCACGCAACTCCTGGCATCGGCGAACGCGCCGTCAGCAGTCGACCTGAAAAATGCGCATGTGGATGCTGGAGCATGACCTGAAACGATCCGACGAAACATTTCGCAGGCGAACACAAGCCCAGGAGAATCATAAAAATCAGGGCTTATACTTGTGGAGGGAGGAATATGGCAGAAGTCATTCTTGAGAAGATCTGCAAAACCTACGGGAACAGTTTTCGCGCAATCGACCAGTTGAACCTGTCGGTCAAGGACGGCGAGTTCTTGATCCTCGTCGGGCCTTCCGGCTGCGGCAAATCCACGGCGTTGCGAATGATCGCGGGGTTGGAAGACATCACCAGCGGCAGCCTTCGGATCGGCGGGGTCGACGTCGTCGACATGCCGCCCAAGGACCGCGACATCGCGATGGTGTTCCAGAGCTACGCGCTCTACCCGCATATGACGGTATCCGAAAACATCGCCTTTTCGATGCGGCTGGCAGGCAAGCCGAAGGCCGAGCGCAAGAAGCGCGTGGACGAGATCGCCAAAACTCTTCAGCTGACGTCTTTGCTGGACAGCAAACCCGCGAACCTGTCAGGCGGGCAGCGTCAACGGGTTGCCATGGGCCGCGCCATGGTGCGCGAGCCGGCCGCCTTTCTCATGGACGAGCCGCTTTCCAATCTGGATGCGAAACTGCGTGTGCAAATGCGCGCCGAAATCACCAGCCTGCAAAAGCAGCTCGGCGTCACGACCATTTACGTGACCCACGATCAGATCGAAGCGATGACGATGGGCGACAGGGTCGCGGTGCTGAAAGGCGGTGTGCTGCAGCAGGTCGACACACCCAAGAGGCTCTATGAATCGCCGGTTAACGCCTTCGTTGCCGGCTTCATCGGCTCTCCTTCGATGAACCTTTTCGAGGCGACCCTGAAGGGCGGCGAGCTCGCTTTTCGCGACTTCGCCGTCCGGCTGCAGGATGCAGCCTTCGTGCGCAGGCCGGCCTTGAGGTCGTATGCGGGGCGCAAGGTCGTGTTCGGGATCAGACCGGAGGATCTTTATGACAGCAGCCTTGAATCCGGTCGCAAGTATCAGACGATACCGGCCAGGGTGACCTCGATCGAGGAACTCGGCTCCGAACAGATCGTCCACATGAACATCGACGCGGTCCGGGTGGACTCCGGCGATCCGGATGCGGTGGACGATTTCGGCCTGGCATCGAACGCGGTGGCGAGGTTCGAGCCGATCAGCGCCGTCCGCTCCGGCTCGGAAATCCGGTTGGCCGTGGATGATGCCAAGTTCCATTTCTTCGATCCCGAAACGCATCTGGCGATCTGAAGATCTGCGGAAGACCGCGGGCGGGAGCGAGGTGCCTGCGGAAGATACAAGAAGGCTTCTGAATGAACAGACGACCGTCCGCATTGTGCGGCCGATCTTGAAGAAGGAGGAGAAAATGATGTTTCGGATACGACCCGCGATGCTGAAAATAGCCGCGGCCGCATGGTTGCTTGGTGCAACCGGCGCCATGGCGGACACGACGCTGGAATTCACCCAATGGTGGGAGCCCGAATTGCCGGCGGGATCGCTCAGGGCAATCATGAACGACTTCGAGGCTGCAAACCCCGGCATCAAGGTGACGCTGGTCAGCGGTCCCTATGCGACCACGCGAGACCAGATCTCGGTCGGCGCCGCAACCGGAACGCTCAGCGACGTCGTCGGTCTCGACGGCGCCTGGGTGAACAATCTGAACGCGCAGGGTGCGCTGGCCGACATGAACCCGATGATGGATGCGAGCGGGTTCGACAAGACCCAGGTCGCGGATATCATCAAGGTGGACGGCAAGGCGGTGATGTTTCCCGTGGCTTCGTTCGTCTATCCGGTCTTCGTCAATCTGGACCTCGCCGCCCAGGCAGGCGTGACCAAGCTGCCGTCGACCCGCGCGGAGTTTCTCGAAGCCGCCAAGAAGATGACCCATGCCGACAAGAACCAGTATGGCTGGGTGCTGCCGCTGTCGCTGCAAACGCCGTCCGGTGTCCAGAACGACCTGATGTCGTGGGTCTGGGCCTCGGGTCAATCGATGATGGTTGAAGGCAAGCCGGCTCTCGAGGGCAAGCCGGTCGTCGATATGCTCACCTTCGTCAAATCGCTGAACGACGCCGGCGTCATCTCGCCCGGCATTGCCACCAAGACCGAGCAGGAAAAGGTCGAGGAATTCGTCAACGATCGGGTCGGAATGATGATCGACTCGCTCGCGCATGTGAATCTCATCCGCAAACGCAATCCCAAGCTGAACTTCGACCTCATCCCGGTCCCAGTCGTGGCGGACTACAACGGCAAGCGCGGCCTTCCCTATGCCTCCTGGGGCATCGGCATCTCTGCCGCCTCGAAACATCAGGATGAAGCCTGGAAGCTCGTCCAATATCTGATGAGTGAAAAGGTGAATGCCAAGCTTGTGTCGCTTGCAAACGCCTTCCCGGGGAACGTCAACGCCAAGCCCGATTTCGTGACCTCGGACAAGGCTTTCGCCAAGGCTTTCGAAATCTTCAAGACCGGCTATCTCGCCAACGAGTTCACGGGCCTGCCGGTGGCTGAAGACCTGATGACCCAGTTCGACGTGGAGGCTCAGAAGATGCTTGCCGGCGAGCAGTCTCCGGAACAAGCCGCAACCAACGCTCAAAAGGGCTGGATGGCGAAATTCTGAGCGGCCCATTGCCCGTTTGCTATCTTCCACCGGGTGGCCCGGCCTCGGCCAGGCCCCCCGTCAACAACGGATCGCAATTTGAGATGGACCTGTTTTTGAAGCGCACCTTCCTCCTGAAGGCACATCCCAGGGGTCGCACATGACCGGGCAGAAGCGCTCCCACCATCGACTGAAACGAGCGGTCGCACCCTATCTCTATCTGTCACCATCGCTCCTCATAATCGGCCTTCTGATGCTGCTGCCGATGGTGACGGTGATTGGCTATTCGTTCCAGAACAGCGCGGTGCTGCGTCGCGACCCGTCCTTTGCCGGACTGAAACACTACCAGGCGATCTTTGCCGATCCGGTGTTCTGGGCCTCGCTGTGGCACACGCTCTACTTCACCTGCATGAGTGTCGTCTTCCATATGACCATCGGCATGCTCTTCGCACTCATGCTGAACAGCGACCGCATCAATCCGACGCTGCGCAACATTCTGCGCGTGCTGTACATACTGCCCTGGCTGTTCACCGCGGTAATTATCGCGGTGATCTGGCGCCTTCTGCTTGAGCCGAATGGTGTCGTGAACAGTGTTCTCATGCAGATGGGCATCATCGGTTCCAAGGTCGAGTGGTTTTCCTCGCCCGCGACCGCGCTGCACGCCGTCACCTTCGCCAATATCTGGGCGGGCTACCCGCTTTTCATGGTCAGCCTGCTCGCAGGCTTGCAGGGCATTCCCGAGGATTTCTACGAGGCCGCCGATATCGACGGCGCGAAGGCCTACCAGAAGTTGATCTTCATCACCATTCCGCAGCTGATGCCGATCATCATCAGCATCTCGCTGCTCGACTTCATCTGGACCATGCAGGTCTTTCCATTGATCTGGATAACGACGGGTGGCGGTCCGATCTACTCGACCGAGGTCCTCAGCACCTACACGTACAAGCTGGCGTTTTCGAGCTACAACCTGTCGCAGGCCTCGGCGAGCGCCGTGGTCATCCTGCTGATCTCTCTCGGCCTGACGCTGTTCTACATCCGCTATCAAAAGGCTCGGTAGTCACATGAGGAAAATGCACACGCCGAAAGACAGGCTGATCACCGCCGCGCTCCATGTCGCGCTTGCCGCAGGGCTCTTTTTCGCGGCCTTCCCGATCTACTGGATGCTGAGCAGCTCGTTCAAGTCGAACACCGAAATCTTTGCCCTGCCACCAACCGTCCTGCCGAAGGCCTTCACGCTGGAAGCGTATGCGGCCATCCTGGGCGACCCGGTAAAGCTGCGCTTCTTCTTCAACAGCTACTTCGTGGCCGGAGCGGTGACCGTGCTGACGGTGCTGATCGCCTTGCTGGCGGCCTATGGGTTCAGCCGTTTCAATTTCCGCGGCAAGGGCAGCCTCAACACTCTCATCATCAGCACGCAGACGATCCCGCCGATCACGCTTTTGATCCCCTTCTTCGGGCTTGTCGTCTCGTATGGCATCTTCGACACCTATGTCGCGCTGATCCTGACCTATCTGGTGTTTACGCTGCCCTATGCGATCCTGCTGATGACGGGATATCTGAACACCTTGCCCCGCGACCTCGATGAAGCGGTGGCTGTCGACGGCGGCACCAGTTGGACCGCACTGTGGAGGGTGATCGTCCCGATTTCACTGCCTGGTATCGTGGCGACGTCGGTCTACACCTTCCTGTTGTGCTGGAACGAATTTCTCTTTGCGCTGACACTGACGAAGTCGACGTCCATGCGCACCGTCCCGATCGGCATCCAGTTGTTGATGGGGCAACACGCATTCGAATGGAACCAGATGATGGCGATGAGCGTGCTCGGCTCGCTGCCGCTCCTGGTCATCTACCTGGTTGCCCAGAGGTTCTTCCTCGCCGGCATGACCGCAGGGTCGGTCAAGTAGGATGTCCCTCCAACGGAGGTGGATCAAGGAATGAAAGGATGACCGTGAAAGACCTGAAAGTCGGCTGCCAGACCTTTACCTGGGAAATGCTCGGCGACCGTTTTGCCGGCGGCCCGGACGATCTGCTCAAGGCGATCGCCGATGGCGGCTATGCCGGCATCGAGATCACCGACACGATGATCGGCCGCTATGCCGGCAAGCCGGCGGAGTTCGCGGCCGCGCTGAAATCATCCGGACTGACGCTCGTCTCCTTCGCCTTCGGCTCGAAGAGCGGTTTCACGCTCAGGGATGAGATCGGCGCCGACCTCGAGACCGCCAAACGCTGGATCGACTTCGCCGCCGCCTTTCCCGGCGCGCTGGTGTCGATGGGCTCGGCCACGATCGTTTCCGACGGGCCGCGCGACGGCAAGTTTGCCATCGCCGCCGAGGTCTACAACAAAGCCGGCGAGCTCGGGCGCGAGGCTGGCGTCCAGGTCGCGGTGCATCCAAGCTCGCATCACAACACGCTGCTGTTCGACCGCGCCGACTACGACCGCATCTTCGGGCTGCTCGACGCCTCGCTGGTGGGCTGGGTGCCCGACACCGGCCACATCTTGCGCGGTGGCCAGGACATGGCGGATACGCTCACCACTTATCGCGACCGCATCCGCTATTTGCATCTGAAGGATGTCGACGCGAATGGAACCTGGGCGATGCTCGGCAAGGGCGTCTGTGACACGGCGAAGGTGATCGAGATCGCTGGTGCTGCACCCAATTTCAACGGCTGGCTGGTGCTGGAGGAAGAATCCGAAACGGCTGCCGCCGACCCTGCCGGCGCCGTCAAAACCAACCGCCAGACAATGCGCGGCTACGGAGCCTGAGACGATGACGACGAACAAGCCCCTGTCCGGCCCCGCCGCAATTGCCGCTCTGCCGCGCAACCGGCTTATCGGCGAGTTTTCGCTGTGGTCGGCCGACCTCGCCAATATGGAGCGCGATTTGAAGCGCATCGAGACCCATGCCGATGTCCATCATATCGACGTCGCCGATGCCCGCTTCACCCCTGGCTTCCTGTTCTTCCCGGATCTGGTGACGCACATCGCCAAGCTCACCGCAAAGCCTATCCATGTCCATTTGATGGTCGAAGCCGAGATCGTCGAGGAACAGACGCGCCAGTTCATCGAGGCCGGCGCCGACCTGATCAGTGTGCACGCCGAAAACGGCGAGACCGGTCTGCGTGCCGTGAAACTGGCGCGTGAACTCGGGGCCGAGGCCGGCGTGGTGCTGCGGCTGGAAACACCGGTCGCGGCCGTCACGCCGTTCCTGCCGGAAGTGGCGTTCGTGACGCTGCTCGGCACTTCCATCGGCGTCAAGGGCCAGAGCCTGTCCGATCAAGCGTGTCCGCGCCTGATCGAGGCGCGCGCGCTGATGCGCAAAGCCGGCCGCGAGGCCGACATCGTGCTCGCCGCCGATGGCGGCATCCGCCACGAGACCGTGCCGCTGCTGCGCGCCGCAGGTGCGGAAACCGTGGTGCTGGGCTCGCTGGCCTTCGGCGATCCCGACCTTGCCCGGCGCATGGCCTGGCTGCACGGGCTGGAGGTCGCCGCCTGATGACCAAGCTTGCGCTGGCCTTCGATCTCGGCGGCACGGCGCTGCGCGGTGCGCTGGTCGAAAGCGATGGCCGCATCGTCGCTCATGCTTCAGCGCCGACGCTTGCCGGTGCGGGATCCGAGGCGGTGATCGGCCAGATCGTCGCTCTGGCAGGCACGCTGCTTAGGGAACACCCGCAGGCAAACGTCGCCGGCATCGGCGTCGGCGCGCCGGGACCGCTCGACCCCAAGGCGGGCATCGTGATCGCGCCGCCGACGCTGGCCGGCTGGCACGACGTGCCGCTGATCGACATTCTGGGGCAGCATTTCGGCCTGCCGGTGCGGCTGGAAAACGACGCCAATGCGGCGGCGCTCGGCGAATGGCGTTTTGGCGCCGGACGCGGCAGCGGATCGCTCGTGTTCGTGACCGTATCGACCGGCATTGGCGGCGGCGTCGTCGCCGATGGCCACATCTATCACGGCAGGCGCGGACTGGCGGCTGAGATCGGCCACATGACCATCACCGGCGAAGGCGACCGCTGCTTCTGCGGCGCCATCGGCTGCTTCGAGGCTGTCGCATCGGGAACCGCGCTTGGCCGCCGCGCGACGCGATTGACCGCGCCCGGCGACGGCTCGCTCTTACGACGGCTGTCAAATGACGGTGACGTCTCGGCCAGGCATGTCGTAGAGGCTGCCAAGGCCGGCGACGCCAACGCTCTCGACCTGATCGAGGCGGAAGCAAAATGGCTGGGCATCGGCTTCACCAATCTCTTGCATCTCTATTCGCCCGATCTGATTGTCATGGGTGGCGGCCTTTCCAACGGGTTCGACCTTCTGGCACCGTCGATCAGAGCGGTCATCCAGCAGCGAGCGATGCCGGCATATCGCGACGTGCCGGTCGTGCAGGCTGAACTCGGCGACCGCGCCGGGCTGATCGGCGCCGCGAGCCTGATCCTGTGGGAAGGCGAACCGGGTGCGCCGCTGGCGATGGCGCAGGACGACAAGGACAGAGGCGCGACCGCCGATGCCACGGAGGCACGCCATGGCTGAACTCGAGCTGCGCGGCGCGCGCGAAGATGGTGAATGGTCCAGTTTGAATGCAGCGCCAAGGTCCCCGAAGAGGACCCCTACCCTTCGCGATTCCAGCTGGCGTATTTTCGGATCGTTTGCCGCTTGTCTTCCGACAAGCCAACAAGGAGATTCTCCTCGAGATAGCCTTGCCGGATGAGATTGGCGAAGACCTGTATTAGCTGTGAATAGCGATAGTCGAACATCTGGTCGATCTTCCGTCGCTGCTGCCGCAGAAAGTCTTCGACATCCCATATTTCGGAAGGCGTTGCCGCAACGTGGGCCCTGCTCTTGAGTTCAGCCAACGTCTTGTCGAGAGCCACCTTCAGCGCTGCGTCATAGGCAGTGCGGGCGACTTTCTTTTCGGACGGAGACCATTTCTCACCAGCGGTCATCGACTGTCTCTATCATGTTCGCGGCGGCCGTCATCCGGTAACCCTGGGACGCAGGACCCCGCCTTTGGGACCAATCTATTTTCCGCAATGGTGATCGTTGACCTTGTTCAGCGCATTCGCGTCCGGCCCGACCCGGTCGTAAGAGCACGGGCCGGCCGCCGTGGTGATCAGCATTTTGTCATAGTAGCGCGGGCCGCCGAACAGGGCGTAGATGAGGTCGCGATGGGCGGGGACGTAGCGTTCGGGTTCTGGCTGACGATGGCGATGCTTGTCCTTGGCGACACCCGCTGTGGACAGGCTGCAGCCGACAGCGAGAGCGAGCATGCAGGTCGCAAAGATCTTGGTGGTCATCGGCAGTACCCCTTCTGACGGTTCGGAATCGCAGCATATCCAAAAGCGCCTGCCGAACAAAGGTTCCCTCGCCGCCATTGCCGGCTGGTGCCGAAATCAGCCCGCACTGCGCGCGCGCCGCCGTTCGGCTGCAACCAGGAGGTCGACGAAAGCGCGCACCTTGGCCGGCCTGAAGCGCGCCGGCGGGAAGACGGCATGGATGCCACCGGACGGCAAGGTCCAGTCCGCGAACACCCGCACCAGCCGGCCGCGCGCAATGTCGTCGGCGACGCTGTAATCCGGAAAGATGCCGAGGCCGATGCCGGCCAGCACGCAGGACAGAACGCCCGGTGTCTTGTCGCAACTGACGACAGGGTTGAGTTCGGCCAGCACCGTTTCCGTGCCCCTCGAGAACAGCCATTGGCCCACCCCGCGCAACTGGGCGTTGCCGACCCAGGGCAGCGACTTCGCCTGCCTGGGCTCGGCATTCCCAGGCAGCATCTCGGCCAGTTCCGGGCTGGCGACAACGAATTGCTGCAGGCTGCCCAGCCGCCGTGCCAGATTGCTGGAATCGGCCAGCCAGCCGACGCGGATGCCGAGATCGATCTGCTCGTCGACCAGGCTGCTGACCGCATCGTCGAAGATCGTCTCGACCCGCATTTTCGGGTATTTTCTGATGTAGGCGGCGATGGTCGGCGCCACGACCTTCTCGCCATAATCGAGCGGCGCCGTCAGCCGCAGCGTCCCCGTCGGCTGCGCCGCTCGCTGCGAAATGTCGCCATAGGCTGCCTCCGCCTCGCGCAGGATGATCGCGGTCCGGTCATAGAACAGACGACCCTCTTCGGTCGCCGTCACGCGCCGGGTCGTGCGCCGCAACAGCGTAGCGCCAAGCTCTTCTTCGAGCTTGCCGACCTGATGGCTGACCACAGCCTTGGCAACATCGAGACGGTCGGCAGCGGCCGTGAACGAGCCGGTCTCCACCACGGTGGCGAAGTAGACGAGCCGGTTGAGATTGAGGAGTTCGGTCACAGGCCGCTCATTGTCTGATTTTATCAGACAGTTTGTATGATTGATCGCTATTTTTCGCAAGCGGTCCAGCTGTCATCTATCGGGCAACAGAATGAGGCCGCCATGACCAATGCAACCCTAACCTATCTTTTCGACCCGCTCTGCGGTTGGTGCTATGGCGCCACGCCGATGCTGGATCGACTGGCCGCCGGCGGGACCGCACTCCAACTGCTGCCGGTGGGGCTTTTCTCCGGTGCCGGCGCGCGGCCGCTGGATGCAGGTTTTGCCGCCCACGCCTGGGACAATGACCAGCGCATCGCGCGGCTGAGCGGACAGCGCTTCAGCCAGACCTATCTCGACAATGTGCTCAATGTCAGCGGCACCTTGCTCGATTCTTCCGCTGCCACCATGGGCATCAGCGCCGCCGGACTGGACGACTGGCGCCAGCGACTTGCGGCACTGAAGGCGATCCAGCATGCCCGCTATGTCGACGGCCGCGATATTGTGACGGTTGACGGCGTCGCCGCGGTACTGGCCGACGCCGGCATGAGCGACGCGGCAAAGCTTTTGAAAGCGCCGACGCAGGTGTTTCTGGCGAAGCATGACGACCTGGTCAGCCGCGGGCGGACATTGTTCCAGCGGCTGCATGCCAATGGCGTTCCCGCGCTGGCGGTGATCGGCCAAACGGCGCCGCGCCTGATCGGCGCCAACGCGCTGTTCGGCAGCTACGACAATCTCGTCGCTCACATCGAGGCGGCGTAGTCCCAGAAATTCTCCCCAGATGAAATTCTCCCCAGACGAAAGGAAAATCCCCATGAAAATCGCACTTATCGGCGCGTCCGGCCAGGTCGGCTCCCGCCTGCTTAAGGAACTCTCCGATCGCGGGCACAGCATCACCGCCATTGCCCGGCATCCAGACAAGATCGCGGCACTTCCGGGCGTGACTGCCAAGAAGGGCGACGTCTTCGACAAGGATGGCCTTGCCGCCCTGATCAAGGGTCATGACGCGGTGATCTCCTCGGTTCATTTCCTCGACAGCGATCCCGATACGCTTATCGCAGCCGTGCGTGCTTCCGGCGTCAAACGCTACCTCGTCGTCGGCGGCGCCGGCAGCCTTGAGGTTGCGCCCGGCAAGCGCCTGGTCGACACGCCGACCTTCCCTGATATCTACAAGGCCGAGGCGCAGAAGGGCGCCGACTTCCTCGACACGCTGCGGACGGTCGACGATCTCGACTGGACCTTGCTGTCGCCCTCGGCGCTGTTCGTCGCCGGGGAGCGGACCGGCAAATACCGCATCGGCAAGGACACGCTGCTGACGTCAGACAAAGGCAGCAGCATTTCCTTCGAGGACTATGCCATCGTCATGGCGGACGAGATCGAAAAGCCGGCGCATATCAAGCAGCGCTTCACGGTCGGCTACTGAGTGCACTTCATTGACAGGCGGGCCACTCGACGGAGCGGCCCGCGTCGGTTCCTATCGACGATAGTGCCATCGGAGCCTCCGATGGCACTATCGCTTTCTTCCGTTTCCACTCCTGCCGCCGGTCTGCGACGCTCGCCGGAGCGGTTCAGGACAGGAACGGAAACATGGCAGACATCGCAAAATCGAAAATCGCTATCATTGGCGGCAGCTCCGGAATGGGGCTGGCGTTGGCAAGGCGGTGCCTGGACTCAGGCGCCGAAGTCATCATCGTCAGCCGCAGTGAAGCCAGGCTCAAGCGTGCCGGCGAGGCGCTGCAGAACCCTTCCGCTTTGAGCGCCGTCGCGGCCGATATCGCCAAGGAGGATCAGGTCGCTGACCTGTTCAAGCGAATTGGCCGGCTCGACCATATCGTCAGCACCGCCGCCGATATCGAAGGCGCCTATGAGTTATTGCCTGCGATCGACCTGAAGGCGGCGCAGAGAGTCGTCGAAAGCAAATTCTACGGGCCGCTGCTGCTCGCCAAGCATGGCGCGCCGCAGCTTTCGGCCAACGGCTCCATCACCTTCACCTCAGGCATTGCCGCTTACCGGCCGGCGGCGCGCGGCTCGGTCGTTGCCGCCGTCAACGCTGCGCTGGAAGGGTTGGTGCGGGCGCTGGCGGTCGAGCTGGCGCCGGTCCGCGTCAACGCCGTCTCGCCGGGCTGGGTCGACACGCCGATCTGGAGTTTTGTGGCCGGCGACAAGAAGGACGAGACGCTCGATGCAATGGCCAGGCGCCTGCCGGTCGGCCGCGTCGGACAGCCGGACGACATTGCCGATGCCATCGCCTTTCTGATGGGCAACGGTTTTACGACAGGGACGGTTCTGCATGTCGAGGGCGGTCACCGGCTGATCTGAGCGCAGCGAAATTCCTGGCCGCGGCCGCCAGCAGCAGTTTCAGCGCCGGCGGCTTAACCCGCCGGCGGCGCCAGATCATCACCAGCGACGCCGTGCGGGCCGACCCCGGCCACGGCAATTCGACGATCTCGCCGCGATCGAGCGCGTCGGCAACGGCCAGCCGCGGCACCAGGCCCATGCCGACACCAGTCGCCACCAGGCCCGCAATGGCGCCGATGCTGCCGACTTCGGCGGCAAGTTCTGGCGCTGCCATCTCGGCAAAGGCAGTGTCGAACAGATGCCGGTAGACGCATCCGGTTTCCGTCACCACGAAACGCGTCGCGGCGAGCGCGGCCAGGTCGCTCTGCCCCGATGCGGGCGCATGTTCGGGTGAGGCGACAAGGACCAGCGGCTCGGCCGATATCGTGCGCCGGGCCAGACGTTCGTCCAGACCGCCTTTGTCGAAACAGAAGGCGACGTCGATCTCGCCTTCTTCGAGCTGCCGCAGCAGGGCATCGCTGCCGGCGATTTTGAGCCGCAGACCGATCTCCGGGTGGTCGCCTCGAAAGGCCGCCAGCCATTGCGGAAGTTTGACAGTGGCAATCGTCTCCAGCGCGCCGACCGTAACCGTTCCGGCGGTCATTCCCGTCGTTGCCTCGACGGCAATACGCGCCTCCTCCGCCAGTTGCAGAATCTCTTCCGCATAGGGTTTCAGCGCGTCGCCGGCCGTCGTCAGGTCGAGGCCGTGGCGCGAGCGGATGAAGAGGACGACGCCAAGTTCGCTTTCCAGCGACTGGATCTGGTCGCTGACGCTCGACTGCGCCAGATGAACCTCCCGCGCTGCACGGGTGATATTACGGTGCCGCGCCACGGCGAGGAAGGTCTTGAGCAATCGTGGGTGCATGCCGTTTCCGGATCTGTCTCTGTTCGACATTTCGGGCTTGGCTGGTCCACTTGCAACCCTGGTCCATGCGCAACCCCGGTCCATTTGCAACCCATTGACGCCGGCGTCATCTGGTTGCGGCAGACCGAAGGGCCAGAATTTCGCGGCAATGACCCGCAAGTTTTCCCACGGCCGGCGCGGTGGCCCAAGAGATCGCCTCTGGCAGATCGCATCGTACGTATGCTCTATGCCAAGCTGATTTCCAGCACCGATGGAAGGACCGACATGACCCGCCCGCAAGGAACCATCGCCCCGATCCTCACACCGTTCGAAAATGACGGCCGGATTGCTCGTGACTTGTGGATCTCACACGCCAAATGGGTGCTGGGCCAGGGCGCGCATTTCCTGTCGCCGTTCGGCACCACGGGCGAGGCACTGTCGCTCTCGCTCAATGAGCGCATGCAGGCGCTGGAATGGCTGATCGAGGCCGGCATTTCGCCGGCGCGCATGATGCCCGGCACCGGCGTCACCGCACTCCCCGAAACCGTCGAACTGTCGAAGCACGCGGTCGGCCTCGGCTGCGCCGCCGTGATGGTGCTGCCATCGTTCTTCTACACGGCCGCCGGGGACGATGGCCAGGCGCGCTACTACAGCGAGCTGATCGAAAGGGTGGCCAACCCGGCGCTGAAGATGATCCTCTACCACATCCCGCAGAACTCCGGCGTGCCGGTAAGCCCTGCCCTGACCGCCCGGTTGAGCGCGGCGTTTCCAGAGACGGTCGTCGCCTACAAGGATAGCGCCGGCGACTGGAACAACACGGCGGCGGTGATTGCCGCCGCACCCGACGTCGCGGTGTTCCCCAGCTCGGAGGCGCAACTGACCAAGGGGCTCGCCAGTGGTGGTGCGGGCTGTATCTCCGCGACCGTCAATCTCAACGCTGCGGCCATCCGCGACCTCTACGACGCGACGATCGCTGGCCAAGACGTCACGGAAGCGGACGCCGCGATCAGGGCGTTCCGCAAGGTGATCCAGGATGCAGGCCTGATCCCGGCAATGAAGGCCGTGCTGGCGGTGCGCTCCGGCGACAAACGCTGGCTGAACCTGCGCGCCCCGCACCAGAATGCAACGCTGGAAAGCGGCAAGGCGCTGCTCACGGCGCTCGGTCCCGCAGCCGATAATATTGGCCGCAACTGAGGCTCAGCACAGCGTCGAACCGCCACCGAGCGCCACGACAGCCAACGTCCGTCCCGATTTCGTGAAGTAACGTGCCGAGTGAAGCCCGGATTGTCTCCTCACAATGGAGCCGCTTTGTTCTACACAAACCGAGGCAGGATTCGCGCAACGGCATGACAACCGGATCGCTTATCCCAGGCCAGCTTTGAAAGCCCGGCAGATCGATCCCATGGAGATGCCTTCATTGGCAGAATAAACCCCCGCCTTGCCGTCTAGCGGCGATGCGTTCTCGACATATTTGTGATGGATGCCCACGACTTTCCAATTGCGATTGAACACCGGGCTGCCTGAGCTGCCATTGTCGGTCGGCGATCGATAGTGCATGCGCTGCGGCTTTGCTTCCGCCAGAGGCTCGAACGCCACAAGCCGGCCGTCGAGGAACGAAAAAGAAATTTCCTGCCCCATCGGATGTCCAATAACGACCGCGGTTGGATCGGGCGGCATCACCAACGGCAAATCCACCACTTCCAAAGGATCGATGTCGGATACGTCTTTGTTGAGCTTCAACACGCTGCAATCGTGAGTTCCTACGGAAAGACACTTCACAATCTTCGCCACCGTGTAAACCTTGTTGCCGGGCTGAAGCTGGAACGTGACCTGAACATCTCCCGGCAATGCGGCCCCGCTCTGCGATGGATCGCTGACCACGTGAGCGTTGGTTATCACGACCTGCCCGATTGCGGGGTCGAGCCCAATGTCGGCCGCGGAGACGAGGAAGCCCGTGCCAAGGGGGGCAAAGCCGGAACGAATCATCGCGATCGATTCAGCCGACTTCATCGCAAATCGTAGCGCCACGAGTGAGACCGGGGGCGTTGTGCCGATCAGGGCCTGAAGCTGGTCGGCATTGCCTTTCGTCAAATGGAAGCCTCCCCCCATCTCCACGAGAGCGTCCAGAACGAGGCCTCCGATTATGGCGCCTTCCTCGATCTCGCCAATGCGCCATATTTGCGAAAGCTGCCGATGCGCGCTGGCAAGGGTAAAATTGTCGGTGCGCTCGGACCCGATCGCCTTTTGATACCAATCACGCGCCCCTGCATAGTCCTGAAGCGCTACGCACATCTCGCCTGCCGCTGTGGGGATCCACGGGTCATCGTTGCCGTCGCCGCGATAGTCAGCTGCCATGCGTTTCAGAATATCTTTGGCAAGCTCGGTCTTCGAGCCGAAATCATGGCGCAGCTCGTGGCTTTCAGCGAGGTGTGCCACGGCAACGATCTGCGTCCCGTGCCATGCCAGCATTCCGACATCGTCGGGATTGGTTTCCAATCCTTTCGAGTAGCACTCGTAGGAGCTCTTTAATGCTCTCTTTGCTACATCGAGGCGCTTTTGTCCTATCGCCTCATAGGCAATGTCCTTCCATGCCCTCCCGCGTATGCCATGAATCTCCGACGCTTCCTTGGCGAACTCCTCGGCCGAGGCCTCCAAAGCAAGATTTCCCAGAATGCCGATTGCGGCCACCTGATTGCCGCGGTCGACCAGGGCTTGCGCATAGATGGTCCAGATACGCGGCGTGCAGTAACCGGCCTTGATGAAGGTCTCACCCAGCATCTGTATCTGGTCGTACCTGCGGTTGCGCCGAAGTTCTTTCATCAGCGCCGCGCCAAGCGCCCCCGCGCTGTCCGAAGGCTCCGGCAGGGCCATCCCCAGCCGCTCGCAGAGTTCTCGCAGTTCCCTCAGATCATACCTGCGATTGGCCGAAATTGCCTGTTCGATGAGTTCCTTGTAGTCGTCCATTGTCTTGTTCCCCGTCCCTACGGCTCTCTTGCCTGTGTCATTCGGTCCGCCGCCGGCCCGTCAGCCGCAATGAAATCATAGGGGCTGCGAGATATCCCTCGATCTGAAGCAGCGCAGTACGTCTCCTGCCGGCACTGCGCTTGCTCGCAGCTGGTTCGCGGCAACACGGCTTCCGGAGAAATCGTCCCGGGTTAAGTGAGGGGTATGTCATGGACCATATCCTTGCCTCCATTCTGGTGGGTAGTCGCTACATACGGGAGATCCACTTGCGCCAGGGCCCGAAGCATAGGTGTACCAAAGTCGGCTACCTATAGTGATGAAAGTCGACTTCCAATTTTCTTTCTATCGCAGTACTTTTAAGCGGCTGCATAATGGAAAGCTGGAATCCGATGGAAGGCTCAACACCCACAATATCCGACCATGGCCAGAGACGTTTTTGACGAATTTCCATCAGTGTCCATTGCCGACGCGAATGAAACTGAAGCTTCTCTGTCTGGCGTTACATCATCTATGGCTACGGCTCCAAACATCAAGCCATGCTCTATAGGTAAAATTGATATATCTAGATCACTTGCCGGAGACTGAAAAACTATACTTCCGATTTTTACATCGTTACCTTCATCTAAGCTTGGAAAGTATACATCAACTAATTCAACCCCCTTAACAACGTGAGCGCACGTTACAATAACAATCCCCGAACCATAGCCCTCAATGACATCGGAGCCTTTCATTATAAAACCCGTTCCAACCTCCCGAACACCTCCGCTGGCACGCCGGATTACTACCGACCGAGATCGGTCGGAGGCAATTTTATACCAATTCTCATTGGCCTGCCAAAAATCCTTCAGCTTGGGCGGCAGCGAGGCGATCGACACCTTGTCATCGATAATGACGCCGAACATCGGCTTGTCGAGCTTGTGGGCGAGCATCAACTCCTTCTCGCACCATTCAGATCCAACCATGCCGCGCTGACCAGGAACAGCACCGCCTGGCAGCGATTGGCCGCCTCGTGCAGTGCGCGCTCCCAGAGCTGGCCGGCGACAATGCCGCGCTCCGGGTCCAGATCGAGGAAATAGTCGTCCCAGCCATTGGAAATCAGCCAGTCGCGTATGGCACGCGCCTCGGCATTGTTGCGGCTCGAATGGCTGATGAAAATGCGTGACACGTTATCGCCCCCCAGCGACAATAAATACTGACACACATCGTCATGCGGGGAAAGTATACGAAGAAGAAATAGCGAAGAGATCGGGGAAAATTGAAGGACTGCTATCAACCACCTGAGAGTCGCGAGTAGAGCATGGAGCAGCCAAACGTGCGATCAGCCTGGTGAAGGCATGACTACCCCACAGGCAAATCCAGCTGGGCCGATGCCGAGTATTCACTTTCATTTCAGGCACAGTGCGATACCGCCATTGGCCCTTGAACGGTCAAAATCGAGGCGTACCATCGCGGTATCTGAAACTGAGTCTGTTTTCATTCGTCTGGGCTAATGTCCGGATCGGATTGGGTATTTTCCTTGGCAATGGATGCAACCCGCGGCGCAGCGATGCGCGGCAAATCGTTTGCCCATGTGGCGGAGGCGTCCTGGGTCAAGGGCCTCAGCACGCTGCTGCGCATCGTGCGCATGACGCTGCGCCATCCCTGGCAAGTTGCGATCACCATCGCCTCGACCTTCATTGCCGCGACGCTGCAGCTGTTCATCCCGCGCCTGCTCGGCCACGCCATCGACCAGGCGCAAGGCGTGATGGCTGGAGGCGGCGGCGCGGCGGCTGAGCAGGCGCTGTGGACGACGGCGATCACCTTGCTCGTCGTCAGCATTCTGCGCGGCCTCTTCACCATGGCGCAGAATTATTATGGCGAGGCCGTTGGCCACCGCACCGGCTATGAGCTGCGCCTGGCCTTCTACGAGAAGATCCAGCGGCTGAGCTTCTCCTTCCATGACCGGGTGCATACCGGCGACCTGATTACGCTTGGCCTGCTCGACCTCGACGGCGTGCGCATGTTCTTTTCCACCGGCATATTGCGCGTGGTGCTGCTCGGCGTGCTGATCGGCGTCGGCTCCTATCTCCTGATCAGCACCGATCTCGAGCTCGGGCTGCTCAGTCTCAGTTTCGTGCCGTTCGTCGCCTGGCGCTCCTCGGTCACACAGCTCAGGCTGCGCAGCACCTGGCTGACGCTGCAGGAGCGGCTGTCGGTGCTGAGCCGGGTGATGGACGAGAACCTCGGCGGCATCCGCGTCGTGCGCGCCTTTGCGGCGCAGCGGCATGAGCTGGAAAAATTCGACCGCGCCAAGAAGTCGGCGCTGGAGCTTGCCGACCAGCGCGTCGACATCCGCGTCTCTAACACCAGCGCCATGAATTTTTCCTTCCTGGCGGCCATGGGCCTGGTGCTGTGGTTCGGTGGCCAGAAGGTAGATGGCGGGCCAGATCAGCGTCGGCACGCTGGCGCAGTTCCTCACCTTCATGACCATCCTGCAAATGCCGGTGCGCCAGCTCGGGCTGATGGTCAACTCGTTCGCCCGCGCCTCGACCTGCGGCACAAGGCTGTTCGAACTGCTTGACACCGAACTCGACATTCAGGATGCGCCCGATGCCAAGGATCTCGTGGTGACCGAAGGCATGCTGCGCTTCGACAATGTCGGCTTCCGCTACGCGGGCGCCGGCGGCCGGCCGGCACTGTCGGGCATTTCCTTCGAGGCCCGGTCCGGCGAGACGGTCGGCATTGTCGGCCCGCCGGGCAGCGGCAAGTCGACCATCGCGCATCTGATCCCGCGCTTCTACGATGTGAGGTCAGGCGCGATCACCATCGACGGGCAGGATATACGCGAGGTCACGCTGCAATCGTTGCGCAAGGCGGTCGGCGTCGTGCAGCAGGACGCCTTCCTGTTCACCACCTCGATCGAAAACAACATCGCCTATGGCAATCCGTGGGCGCGCGAGACCCGCATCGGGCAGGCGGCTGAATACGCCCAGCTGCACAATTACATCATCGGGCTTCCGGCCGGCTACACCACGGTCGTGGGCGAGCGCGGGTCATCGCTTTCCGGCGGCCAGCGGCAGCGCCTGACCATCGCCCGCACCCTGATGCTGCGGCCTTCGGTGCTGGTCTTCGACGATTCCACCGCGGCTGTCGACGCCGGCACCGAGCAGCGAATCCGCACCGCGATGAAGCGTTTCGCCAAGGACCGCGTGACGCTGATCATCTCGCACCGGCTGAGTTCGCTGATGCATGCCGACCAGATCCTGTTCATCGAGAATGGCCGCATCGCCGAGCGCGGCACGCACCAGGAATTGCTGGCGCTGGGTGGTCGCTACCGCGCGCTTTACGACCTGCAGCTGCGGCCGGACGACGATTTGCCGGTGGCGGTGGGAGCCGCATAATGTCGACACCGGGTCACGACGAAAAAGAAGACACCAGCCGGCGGCCCACCAGGGCCGTCGTCGGTTCGCACCGCGACGAGGAAGAGGTCTTCGGCAAGGTCTACGATCCGCGCATCGTGCGCCGCATCTGGAGCTTCGTGAGACCGTATCAGGGCCGGATCTTCATCTCGGTGGCCGCCGTTTTGGTGTTCACTCTGACGCAATTGGCGATCCCGCTGGTCATCCGTTACGCCATCGACCACGGCATGGCGGCGGGCAAGGCCGACAGCTCCGTCATGAACTGGGCGATCGGTGCCTTCGCCCTGATCATCCTGATCAACTATGCCGCCAGCTATGTCCAGGAAAGCGTCGTCGGCAAGGTGGCCGAGAATGTGCTGTCGGATTTGCGCCGCGCCATGTTCAGCCATCTGCAGCGCGTCTCGCTGAGCTTCATGGACAAGACCGAGGTGGGCCGGCTGATGTCGCGCCTGCAGGGCGACGTCAATTCGATGCAGGAATTCCTCGAGACGTCGGTCATGTCGGTGGGCGACATCGTGCTTCTTTTCGGCATTGTCAGCGTGCTTTTGTGGCTCGATTTTCGTCTCGGCCTGTTGACGCTGTCGACCATGCCGGCGCTGTTCATCGTGCGCCTGTTCTGGCTGCCGCGCGCCAAGGTCGCCTTCATGGCCGCGCACGAGACCAACTCGATTGCCAATGGGGCGCTGGCGGAAGGCATCCATGGCGTGCGCACGGTGCAGAGTCTCGAACGCCAGCACGTCAATTTCGACCTCTATGACGAGAAGGTGCTGGCCAATCTCAGGGCTCACCTGACCTCGGCCAAATATGCGCAGGTGATGGTGCCGATCGTTGACACGCTGACCGGCATTGCGATGGCAACCGTGATCGTCGTTGGCGGTTCGATGGTGCTGTCGCACAGCCTCGACATCGGCGTCATGGTGGCGTTCCTGTTCTACATCCAGCGCTTCTTCGACCCAATCCGCTCGCTCACCATGCAGTACAGTGTCATGCAGCGCGCAATGGCGTCGGGCCAACGCATCTCCGAAGTGCTGGACGTGCCGGTCGACGTCAGCGACCGACAAGGCGCGGTGGCGCTGACGCGCGACATGGACGGTTCGGTCGAGTTCAGGAACGTCACTTTCGGCTACCGGCAGAACCAGCCGGTGCTGAAAAACATCTCCTTCCGCGTCAATCCGGGCGAGACGGTTGCGCTTGTCGGTCCGACCGGTTCGGGCAAGTCGAGCTGCATGGCGCTGGTGCACCGCTTCTATGATGTCTGGTCGGGCGAGGTGCGGGTCGGCGGCCACGATGTCCGTGACGTCACGCAGGATTCGCTCGGCGACCAGGTGGCGATGGTGCTGCAGGAGCCGTTCCTGTTTTCAGGCACGGTGCTGGAAAATATCCGCTACCACAAGACCGAGGCCACCCGCGAAGAAGTGGTGCGCGCCGCGCAGGCCGTCGGCGCGCACGACTTCATCGAGCATTTGCCCGATGGCTACGACACCGAGCTCGAGCAGCGCGGCGGCAATCTCTCGCTCGGCCAGCGCCAGCTGATCAGCTTTGCCCGCGCGCTGGTGCGGACGCCAAGATCCTGGTGCTCGACGAGGCCACGGCGAGCATCGATTCCTACACCGAGATGCTGATCCAGAAGGCGCTGGTCACGCTGCTGGAGGGGCGCACCGGCCTGGTCATCGCCCATCGGCTGGCGACCATACGCGGCGCCGACCGCATCATCGTTTTACAGAACGGCGAGATCGTCGAAAGCGGCAACCACGAGCAGCTGATGGCGGCCAAGGGCCTCTATGCCAGGCTCTACAACATGAACTACGCATCGTTCGACGATATTGCCGAGGAAGACATAGGCGCGCTGGCCGGCAAGGCGACGTGAGCTGCTGCCGGTTCGGCTCGACTGGAAATGGTGCGGGGCCAAAACTCGTCGTCGACCAATTCGGCTTCAGATGTCGACACGTTTAAGCTCGCCTTCCAGCGTAAGCTCGGCGTCACGCCTGCCGGCGCGTTCGGGTGGACGAGCCGCCGGCCGCCTTAAGGGCGATCCCGCGCAAATTCTGAATTCTACGCGCCGCCCAGCGCGCGTGATGGCACGCCGAGCTTGCGCCTGAACCTCAGCAAACGCCGTGATGATGGCTTTCGTTCCTTAGCCGTCGGATGAAAATCGCCGGGGAACAGGAAGGCTTGCTGGGAGTTTAGTTCTTCGAGCCGCGCCGTGAACGGCGCGGCAGCGAAGGAGACGGCATATGGGCCTGGGTACCATTCTTATTATCATCCTGATCATCGCGTTGCTCGGCGGCTTCAGCGGCCTCGGCGGCGGCCCGTTCTACGGCACTGGTTACTATGGCGGCGGTGGCCTCGGGCTGGTGCTGATCATCGTGATCATTCTGGTTGTTCTCGGGCGAATATAGCGTCGCCATTGGCGGCCGCCGAGTTTCTACGGCGGCCGCGTTTTCGCCTGACATCGAGGTTTGAAGACATGGCAGCTGAAGACATTGCTGGTCCGGACTGGGCCGGCGTCGGCGCGAGCGAGAGCGAACGCGACGAGCTGGGATATCCTAATGGTGGCACTATCCGAAGGCGGCGGGCGTAAGCTGCAGACCCCGACACCCGCCTGGCGGCCGTGGCGTTCATCGAGGCGGATCGGACGCTTCGAGAAACCCAGGACGGCGACGAGGCGGGTCCGGCCTTTCTCGCTATTGTCGACAAGGGCAGCATCGGCCTGAAGGCCGCAATGGCAGGCACGCCTTACGCCTGAACGCGGTCAACCCGCCGTAACTCCGCCAGCAGAAACACCACCAGCACGCAGCACAGCAGGCCAAGCGACAATGGCAGTCCCTGATGTCCGGTCAGTTGCATCGCCAGCCCGGCCACGGGTGAGCCGACGATGCCGCCTACCCCCCATACGAACGCGAAGGCGGCATTGCCGGAGATCAAGGCTTGACCGGTGAAACGCTCGCCGAGCTGGATCAGCGACAGCGTGTAGATCCCGAACGAGACCCCGCCCCAGACGAAGAAGAGCGGCCAGACAAGCCATGTAGCGAAGAGCAACGGCAACAGCAAACAACCGGCCAGGCAAGCCAGGACACAGAACAGCATCATCGGCTTCGAGCCAAACCGTTCGGCGGCGCGCCCAAGCACGACCTGCAGCACGGCATTGCCGGCGATGAAACAGGTGATGAGCGAAGCGATGCGCTGCTCAGTGCTGCCGAGCGCGGCACCATAGACCGCGAACAGCGAAAGCAGGACTTGCTCGAAGGCGGCAGCCGTGAAGACTGCGAACAAGAGCAGCGGCGCCAGCGCGAAGAAGCCGCCGACCGACACCGCTTCGCCCTCACGCGGCATGTCGGGCAGGCGTGGCGCGACGGCAAGCACGATCAGGCCGCAGACAAGGAAGGCCGCGCTGCCGATGATGAAGGGTGGCCATCCTTGCGTGCCGACCAAGCCTAGCGACAGCGGGCCGAGGCCAAAGCCGGCGGAAACGATGGAGGAGTATAGGCCCATGATGCGGCCTCGGCGTGCGGCGGGTGTGATCGAGACCAGCCAGGTTTCACTGATCACGTAAAGCGGATTGGCAAAGAAGCCGAGCAGGAAGCGCAACGGCATCCAGGCCCATACATCCTGCGTCCAGGCAATCGCGATCAGGACGGTTGCTGCCAGGATCGAACACACAACCGCAAAGCGCGCCGCGCCCACCCGCCGGACCAGCGCCGGCGTGAAGAGCGACGATATAATGAAACCCAGAGGCGTCATCGCGGCCGAGAGGCCGATAAGGCCCGGTGTCGTCCCTTGCCGTTCCAGGATGAAGCTGAGCAGCGGATACGTCAGCCCCTGTGCTATGGCGAACACCGTAACTGTCGCGATGATGCCGGCCATCGCGGCCCATGCGATGAGGTTCTCCGGCGGTGACGTCGCGTCTTCGGCGCTCATGCCGACTTCGAAGCAGGATCGGCACGTTCCGGCAAGTGCAAATGCCGGCAAAACGCCGCGGTACGCCCAAACAGGCGGGCGGGTCTTATCCGCGACATCAGCTCACACTTGCCAGAAGCGTTTGACGATTTCGGCCTCGACCTGGCGTCTGGTCAGACCGATATCGTCGATCAGGTGCGGATTGGCCTCCGCCATCTGCTTGAGGTCCCAGCGAAAGCGTATCCGCTCGCGCCAGGCCGCGATCATGCCCCGCGGGCCCGTCGGACGCCGGCCCGATGACACCGCCTTTTCCGGCAAGGCTGCACGAGCAGAAGCAAGGGTATCGTTCATGGCAACCTCCATTCGGTTTGAGGGGCGACAGCCCTCGGCTTGAAAGAGGTTGAATTCTGCCGCATGCGGACGGCGCCGTAATTAAGCGCGGCCAAATAGTTCTCAAAAGTTCCAAAGCAGTTAGAGCACCTCGCCGATTCATCGAAACGACGAGGTGCTCAACTCCTTGTTTTGACGCCATACGTCCGTGAAGCGCTCTGCGCTTTCCCGTGGGAAAACCGCCTTCACACCTTTCCTGGAATTGCTCTATAGATGCGCGTTATGCAGGGATCGCGCTTTGCCTTTGGTCCGTTCGTGCTTGATCCGGGTGCGGGAACGCTCCTTCGGGACCAAGTTCCCGTCGCCGCCGGCCACCGCGGACTGCAGCTGCTGGCGGCGCTCGTCGCCCGGCCCGGCGAGATCGTGGCCAAGGCCGAGTTGATGGATGCGGCCTGGCCAGGCACCGCCGTTGAGGAAGGCAACCTCACCGTCCAGATTGCGCAATTGCGCAAGCTGCTGGGTCCGGCCACGAACGGCGGAGAATGGATATCGACCGTTCCGCGCGTCGGCTATCGCTTCGCCGGCGCCATCGAACAGCTCGGCGACGAGAAGCGACAGGCTTTGCCGCTGCCCGCCAAACCGTCGATAGCCGTGCTGCCCTTTGCCAATTTCAGCAACGACCCCGAGCAGGAAGCCTTCGCCGACGGGTTGACCGAAGACCTGATCACCGACCTGTCGAGGATCGGCGGCCTGTTCGTCATCGCGCGCAACTCGACCTTTGCCTACAAGGGCAAGGCGGTGGATGTGCGCGAGGTCGCCAGGGAACTTGGCGTGCGCTATCTCTTGGAGGGCAGCGCCAGACGCGCCGCCGGGCGCGTGCGCATCAACGCCCAGCTGGTCGACGCGCTGAGCGGCGAGCATTTGTGGGCAGACCGCTTCGATGGCGGCCTGGAAGATATTTTTGCCGTTCAGGACGAGGTGACGGCCAAGATCGTCGAGGCGCTGCTTGGCCGGCTGCGCGCGCCGCTGCCGCGCAACCGGCCCCGAAATCTCGAGGCCTACGATCTGTGCGTGCGAGCCCGCAACCTGATCGACGTCTCGCCGGAGACGGCGCGCGAAGCGCATCTGTTGCTGACGCGCGCGCTTGCGCTCGATCCGGACTATGCCGAAGCCTATCGCTGGCTTGCCATGAACCACTGGATGGGATGGGTGCATTGGGGAGAGCCCATTGAGCCTGCCCGCGGCCTTGCCCTGGAACTGGCGCGCAAGGCTGTGGCGATCGATCCCAACGATGCCGGCTGCCACTGGGTGCTTGCCAACCTGCTTGCCTATGAGCGCAGATTCGACGAAGCGGATGTGGGATTTGCCAAGGCGTTCGAGCTCGACCCGAACGAGGCCGATGCCTGGGCGACATTGTCCGACATCGCGGTCCTGGCCGGGCGCGTCGAGGACGGCCTCGACTATATCGGCAAGGCGTTCCGGTTGAACCCGTTTCCGGCAAGCTGGTACTATCTGACGCTCGGCCAGGCGCAATATGCGGCGCGCGACTATGAAGCCGCCGTCGAGACGACGCGCCGGGACGAGACGTATCGGACAAGCTCGCGCCGTTTCCTTGCGGCAAGCCTTGCGCAACTCGGCCGGATCGACGAGGCGCGCGCCGAGGTCGACCTGTTCCTTGTCGCGAACCCACATTTCACCACCCGCCACTGGGTCGAGACGGAGCCGTTCCGCGACACTGCCACGCTCGACCATTTCGTCGATGGCTTCCGAAAGGCCGGACTTCCGGAGTGACGGACCGGCGTGCTCGATCGATGCAGGCACCGTCGGTTGCGGCTCAACTGCCAATGTTTGCAAGTCGCGAGGCCGCTGACCGATCTTGCTTCCGCGAGCAGTCATCCAACAGCGATTGCAGCGAAGCGGCGCGCGAAACCTCTGTCACGGTGAAGCCGGCTGGAACGATCGATCCGGCCGCGGGTGAGCGCTGGGTGGCGGCGGGCGACTACCTGTTGCGCTCTCGTCTGCAATGCCGGCATCGCGGTCGCCGTGGGCAATGATCGGCTTGCCTCGTTGAGCTTTCAGCGACGCGCTCCGACAACTCGCGATGATTTTTCTAGATGCCGGATGATTTTTCTAGATGCCGTTTGTCGAAGCACGATCTTTTCCGAAAGCCGGTTCCCACTTTTCGGGATCATGCTCTAGCGGCTGTCTGTTTCTTGTTGCTCGCGTGATCGGAAGTCACCCGCACAACCTGGTTATCTGAGCGCCCTTTAGCTTTCCTTGTTTGAGGTCGGCGGCGGGAGTAATAGTCGCCACGGAATTGCGAGGAGGAAGAGATGACGCTGAACTTCGACCCGAAGGCGAAGGCCACGGCGCTTTACCATGGCGAATTCCGACCGATGTTCATTGGCGGCAAGTGGGTCGCGGCGCAGTCCGGCCACGGCATGCAGGCACTCAATCCGGCAACAGGCGAGGTGCTGGCGACAGTGCCGCGCGGCGGGGCTGCCGATATCGACTCGGCGGTGGCCGCCGCGCGCGCGGCCTTCGAAGGCCCATGGTCCAAATTCTCGCCCTACGAGCGGCAGTGCGTGCTGCTCAGGATCGCCGATCTCTTCGAGACGCATTGGGAAGAGCTCAGCGTTTCCGACACGCTCGATATGGGGCTGCCGATCACGCGCACGCTCGCCAACCGGCGCCGCGTCATCGGCATGCTGCGCTTCTATGCCGGCATGGCGACGGCGCTGCATGGCGAGACGATCGACAATTCGATTCCCGGCGAGATCGTCACCTTCACCCGGCGCGAGCCGGTGGGCGTCGTTGGTGCGATCATTCCCTGGAACGCGCCGACCGCCGCCTCGATCTGGAAGATCGCGCCGGCGCTGGCGACAGGCTGCACCATCGTGCTGAAACCGTCCGAGGATGCGTCGCTGACGCCGCTGCTGATCGCGCAACTGATGCAGGAAGCCGGCGTGCCCGACGGCGTCGTCAACGTCGTCACCGGCACCGGGGCCGAAGCCGGTGCGCGGCTCGCCGAACATCCAGACGTCAACAAGATCGTTTTCACCGGATCGACGCTGACCGGCCAGGCCATCGCGCGGGCAGCCGTGGCCAACCTCAAGCGCGTTTCGCTGGAACTCGGCGGCAAGTCGCCGATCATCGTCTGCCGCGACGCCGACATCGACAAGGCTGTTCCGATCGCGGCGATGGCGGTGTTCGTGCATTCGGGCCAGATCTGCATTGCCGGCTCGCGGCTGTTCGTGGCGCGCGAAATCCATGACGAGTTCGTCCGCCGGCTCGCCGATTTCGCCGGCAGACTGCGGATCGGCCATGGCATCGAGGCAGAGACGGAAATCGGACCGCTCATCAATGCCAGGCAGGCAGCCAAGGTGGAGGGCTATATCAGGGCCGGCAGCGACGAAGGCGCCGAACTGGTCGCCGGCGGCTCGCGGCTGACCGGCGAGCTCTACGATGGCGGCAACTTCATTGCGCCGACGGTCTTCGGCGCCGTGTCGGACCAGATGACCATCGCGCGCGAGGAGATTTTCGGCCCGGTCATTTCGGCGATGCCCTTCGACACGCTCGACGAAGCGGTGGCGCGTGCCAATGCGACGCCCTATGGCCTGGCCGCCGGCATCTTCACGACACATCTGGGCACCGCGCACAAGCTTGCGCGCCGCGTCAAGGCCGGCTCGGTCTGGGTCAACATGTACCATGCCATCGACCCGGCGGTGCCGTTCGGCGGCACGAAGATGTCGGGTTATGGCCGCGAGGGCGGCATCGAGCATCTGCACGAGTATCTGGAGACCAAGTCGGTCTGGATCCAGACCGACTGATATTCGCGCGGCGTACTCTGCGAATCACGATGAAACCACAACGGCCAGGACGGCGGCGCAGTCACCGGCTTTGACCAGGCCGGGGAAATGCCGCGCCGCCAGAATGCCGGACATTTTTGCCCGGATTTCCTGCGGAGCGATGCCGGTGCGGCCGGTGGAATGGATGCGCGCCAGCACCGAGCCTTCTTTCACAGGCTCGCCGAGATCGACCATGGTTTCGATCATGCCGTCCTCCTCGGCGAAGGAGAAACAATCGCCTGACGGCATGTCGAGCCACTGAGTTCTGCCCTTCTCGACCGCACCATCAACAATGCCGGCATGGCGCAGCACATTGCTGATGCCGCGCCGCGCGATCCGCACGGTCTGGGCACGCGAGGTGCCGCCCCCGCCAAGCTCGGTGCTGACGAAGACCTTGCCCATTTCCTCGGCCGCCGTGTCATACATGCCGACGGAGTCAATCTCGATCATGCGCATCGAGAACGGGGCCGAGAACGCGGCGACCGCGTCGAAGGCTTTCTGCTCCAGCGCCTTGTCGGGCACCGTGTGGGCGGCACAGAAGGGCACGAAATCCAGCGTCCTGCCGCCGGAGTGGAAATCGAAGACGAGGTCGGCGCGACGCAGCAGTTCGCGTTGAAAGTAGTCGGCGATCTTCTCGGTCACCGTGCCGTCGGGACGGCCGGGAAAGCTGCGGTTCATGTTGCCCTTGTCGATCGGCGATGTCCGGGTGCCGGCGCGGAAGGCCGGATAGTTCATCGCCGGCACGATGATCACCGTGCCGCTGACCTGTTTGGGATTGAGCGTGCGGGCGAGATCGTAGAGCGCCAGCGGCCCCTCATACTCGTCGCCATGGTTGCCGCCGGTGAGCAGGGCAGTCGGCCCCTTGCCGTTGCGGATGACGCAGATCGGGATCATCACCGAGCCCCACGCCGAGTCGTCGCGGCTGTAGGGCAGGCGCAGGAAACCATGTTGCACGCCGTCCTTGTCGAAATCGACGGTCGGCGCGATCGGAGATGGGCGGAGGCTAGGCATCGGGCTCAATTCTTCACCACCAGTTTGCGCGGTACATTGGCGAGGCACTCTACACCGGTTTCGGTGATCAGGATGGATTCGGTGATTTCCAGTCCCATCGTCTCCAGCCACAGCCCGGTCATGAAATGGAAGGTCATGCCGGGCTTGAGTTCGGTGCGGTCGCCGGGGCGCAGGCTAATGGTGCGTTCGCCCCAATCCGGCGGATAGGAGAGACCGATGGAATAGCCGGTGCGGTTGTCCTTGACGATGCCATATTTCTTCAACACGGCGAAAAAGGCGTTGGCGATGTCCTCACAGGCATTGCCGGGCTTTGCCGCCGCCAGCCCCGCCTCCATGCCTTCCAGTGTCGCCTTCTCGGCATCGAGGAATTCCTGTGTCGGCTTGCCGAGAAAGACGGTGCGCGACAGCGGGCAATGGTAGCGGTTGTAGCAGCCGGCGATCTCGAAGAAGGTGCCCTCGCCCGACTTCATCGGCTGGTCGTCCCAGGTGAGATGCGGCGCCGAGGCGTCGGCGCCCGACGGCAGCAGCGGCACGATCGCCGGATAGTCGCCGCCGACGCCATCGACACCGCGCGTGCCGGCATCGTAGATCTCGGCGACCAGATCGCATTTGCGCATGCCTACTTCGATCTTGTCGACGATGCGCTGGTGCATGGCTTCGACGATCCGAGCCGCCTTGCGCATATAGTCGATCTCGGTTGAACTTTTCACGGCGCGCTGCCAGTTGACCAGCGCTGTCGCGTCGACGAAGCGGGCGTTGGGCAGGTGCTTCTGCAACGCGGCGAAGGCGGCAGCCGAGAACCAGTAATTGTCCATCTCGACCCCGATGGTCAGCTTGCCCCAGCCGCGATCACTGAGCACTCTGGCCAAAAAATCCATCGGGTGGCGCTCGGTCGACTGCACGTAGTGGTCGGCATAGCCGACGATGTTGTCATGCGCGAGATAGGCGGTGCGCTTGGCGCCATTGGCATCCTGGCCGCGGCCGTACCAGACCGGCTCGCCCGATGGTGGCACGATCACCGCCTGATGCACATAGAACGACCAGCCATCATAGCCGGTCAGCCAGGCCATGTTGGATGGGTCGCTGACAACCAGGAGATCGACGCCCTTCACCTCCATGGCTTTGCGCGTCTTGGCGAGGCGATCCGCAAATTCGGCGCGCGAGAATTTCAGGTTCGGTTGCATTGTTCTTGGTCCTCGTTTGTTGGGCCTTGCGACCAGCATCAGCTTTCAAAAATGGTTCCGGCATTGGCCGCCCGCGCCCGGTCGCGAGCGAGCGTGGCGATCGCCGTATCCTGCACGCCGGTGCCGGTGAGGTCGGCAATGGTGATATCGCTGGGTGAGCGCCTTCCGTGCCGTTCGCCGGCGATGATCTGGCCGAGTTCGGTGACCGCGGCATCGGCTCCCATCACGCCCGATGCGATGGCGTGATGCAGTTCTCCCAGACGCCGTGTCTGCTTGGCGCTGTCGGCGACATAGAGATCGGCCATGCGCAGGATCGCCGGCGCGATCTCGTTCTTGTGTTCGGCATCCGAGCCCATGGCGGTGATGTGCTGCCCGGCAACGACAAAGCCGGCCTTGATCAGCGGCTCGGTCGACGGCGTGGTGGTGACGATGATGTCGGCGCCGATGGTTGCTTTGGCTGCATCCGGCTCGGCGCGCACGAGAATGCCGAGCTTTTCGCGCAGCGCGCCTGCGGCCGTCTGCGCCTTGACCGCATCGCGCGCCCAGATACGTGCCTCGGCGATCGGCCGCACCAACATGAGTGCTTCGAGTTGCAGCCCGGCTTGCACGCCGGCGCCGAAGATTGCGGCGACGGACGAATCCGGCCGCGACAGATGCTTCGCCGCGACGGCGCCGGCAGCAGCGGTGCGGACATCTGTGAGATAGCCATTGTCCAGCAGCAGCGCCTCGACCACACCGGTTCTTGCCGAGAGCAACACCATCATGCCGCCCCCGCTGGGCAGACCGAGCTTCGGATTGTCGAAGAAGCCGGAGCTTATCTTGACGGCGAAACCGTCTATTCCAGGCACATAGGCGGACTTCACATCCACCTCGCCGCGCTGCTCGTGAATGTCCAACCGCAGGATCGGCGGCATCGCCACCGGCAATGTGGCGAGCGCGCGGAAAGCGTTTTCGACGCAGGCGACCGCGTCGAGATCGAGCGGCACGATTGTGCGCAGTTCCTTCTCGGTGAGGATGGTCATCGGACTCATGTGTCGCGCTCCGTACTAGCGCGCACCACGAAGGATAGTGTTCCGTCACACCCCCCTCTGGCCTGCCGGCCATCTCCCCCGCAAGGGGGGAGATTGGACTGCACTCCTGCCTTCGCCAATCTCCAGCGCAGCAAGAATAGCGACCGCATCGAAGCTGCCGATCTCCCCCCTTGCGGGGGAGATGTCCGGCAGGACAGAGGGGGGTGGGCGGGAATTCGGCGTGGGAGAGTTTTCATGCCGCGCGCTCCGCGATTGCGTCACCGCAGACGATCTTGCGATGCGTGTTCATGTCGATATTGCGGCCCGAGAGAAGAACGACCACCGGCCCGGTCGCCTTGACCTTCCCGGCAAGCAGCGCGGCGATGCCGACCGCGCCGGCGCCTTCGACGATCTCGCGCTCCTGTTCATAGGCATGGCGGATGCCGGCGGCGATCTCGTCCTCGCTGAGCAGGATGACGTCGTCGAGCAGATCGCGGCACATGGCGAAGGTCAACCGGTTGTCGAGACCGATGCCGCCGCCGAGCGAATCCGCCAGCGTCGGCAGTTCTTCCACCTCGACCGGGCGACCGGCATCTAGGCTCGCCTTCATCGCAGCACCACGCGCCATCGAAACGCCGATGATTTTTGTCCCGGGGCTGACGCCCTTGACGGCGGCGGCGATGCCCGAGGCGAGTCCACCACCTGAGAGTTGCACCAGGACGAGAGCGGCGTCCGGGACCTGCTCGATCATCTCCAGTCCGAGCGTGCCTTGCCCGGCGATGATGGCCGGGTGGTCGAAGGGCGGCAGCATCACCAGTCCCTCCTGCGCCACCAGCCGTTCGACCTCCTGCTGCGCCTCGTCCTGACTGTTGCCGATGATGCGGACATCCGCGCCAAGCCGACGGATTTCGTCGAGCTTGTTGCCCGGCACCAGTCGCGACATGCAGATCACCGCGCGCATGCCTTCCAGCTTCGCGGCATGGGCCAACGCACGGCCATGATTGCCGGTCGACGCCGCGACCACGCCGCGCGCCTTCTCCTCGGCGCTCAGCGAAGCAATGGCATTCGAGGCGCCGCGCAGCTTGAAGCTGCCGGTGGTCTGGCGGTGTTCAAGCTTGAGGTGGACGGGGATGCCCAGTCGTTCGGAAAGGCTGTGAGATAACCCTGTCGGCGTGCGTTCGATTTTGCCGGCAATTCGCTCCCGGGCGGCACGAATATCGTTAAGGGTGACTGTCGTCATGATCGTCAACCGCGCGGCAAAGGCAGCGTCATCAGACGGCCAAATTCGGGATGCGACGTCCCGTCGCCACACAACCGCAAACAATTCCAGGCGCTCGCCTGATTGCTGGTGACGACCGGGCGGTCGATCGCCTGTTCAATGCCGGGAACCGCGAGCGCTCCGCGCAATGCGGTGCAGGACACGAACAGTGCATCGGCCTGCGCATGCGTCGCCTCACGAGCCAGGTCGACGATCGCTGCCGGCGCAATGCGCGCCATCTCGCGATCGTCCTCGAAGCCGAGGCAGGTGAAGCTGACGATCTCAAAGTCGCGCTCGCCGAAATACGTCGCCATCGGCCTGGAGGTTTCGACGGTGTAAGGGGTGAGGATGCTGATCTTTTTCGCGCCCAGCGCCTGCAGCCCGCGCACGCCGGCCATCGGCGGCGTGACCACGGGAACACCCGGCTTGGCAGACTGGATCGCGGCCTCGATTTCAGCGTCGCCAATCACTACCGAGGCCGAGGTGCAGGAGTAGCAGATCGCGTCGAGGTTTTCGTCGGGCAGGATCAACGCCGCACCCGCCGCCAGCTCGGGCTGCATCTTGCGAAGGTTTTCCGGCGTCGTCGGATTCTTGTAGGGAATGCGCGCGACATAGACGCCGACCCGCTCGCTCGCCACCATGCGGCGGAAATCCGGTTCGCTGGTGTGGTCGGTGGCAAGGATGATCAGGCCGACGCGCTTTTCCAGCGGGCGCGCATCGAGCGCCGGCCTTGTCGGCATCAGCCTGATTTCGGGCAGCGGTTTCATCTTGAGAATTACCTTTCGATCTTGCCGTAGCGATGTTCCAGCCAGCGCAGCAGCACGACCGAGAAGAGGCTGATGACGAGGAAGAAAGCGCCGACCAGCGTGATCGGCTCAATGTAGCGGTAGTAGGTGTTGGCGACGCTCTTGGCCTGGTTCATCAGCTCCAGCACGGTGATCGCCGACAGCAGCGGCGTCTCCTTGAACATGGCGATGAAATAGTTGGCCAAAGCCGGGATCATCGGTGGGATCGCTTGCGGAATGATGATGTTGGTCCAGGTCTGCGTGGCGCTCAGATTGCAGGCCTTGGCCGCCTCCCACTGGCCGCGCGGCACGTTGTCGATGCCGGCGCGATAAACTTCCGCCGTGTAGGTGCCGTAGTGCAGGCCGAGCCCGATGACGCCGGCGACCAAGGGCGGCAAAAGGATGCCGAAATCCGGCAGGACATAGAAGATGAAATAAAGTTGCACCAGAAGTGGCGTGCCGCGGATGAATTCGGCCGCCCAGCCGATGCTGCGTGACAGGACCTTGTTGAGCGAGCGTCGCGCCAGCGCGATGCCCAGCCCCACAATCGCGGCCAGCACCGAGCCGAGCAGCGTCGCCAGGATGGTGATCTTCACGCCCTGGATCAGCGTTGGCAGGATTTCCCAAACGAAGTTCCAATCCCAATCCATCAGGAAGCTCCGGCCATCAGACGCGCACCCCGTCGAGGCCGCGCGCCATGCGGCGTTCCAGAGAACGCACGCCCCAGGAGATGATCAGCGCCAGGGCGAAATAGATGATCAGGATGGTGGTGAACGGCGCCAGCGTGTTGCCGGTCTGCGAGCGCACGACCTGCGCCTGAAAGGTGAGATCGGCGAGCGAGATCAGCGACACCACGGAGGTCGCCTTGAGCAGTTCGATGGCATTGTTGCCGAAGGTCGGCAGCATGACCAGCAGCGCCTGCGGCAGGATGACGTGGCGCATGCCTTGCCAGCGGCCGAGGTTGAGCGCGATGCAGGCCTCATATTGTTCGCGGCCGACCGACTGGATGGCGCCGCGTACCACCTCGGCCGCATAGGCGCCGACATTGAGGCCCAGCGCCAGCACACCCGCCTGCAGGGGGGCCAGTTCGAGGCCGATCAACGGCAACACGAAATAGGCAAAGAACAGCTGCACGAAGATCGAGGTGCCGCGGAAGAATTCTATATAGGCGGTGGCCAGCCAGCGCAGCGCAAAGAAGCGCGACACGCGGCCCATGCCGGCGAGGAAGGCCATGATCAGGGCGAGCACCGACCCCATCAGCGTCAGCTCGATGGTGACAAGCGCTCCCTGCAATATCAGGCCGAGGTAGCCGGACCACTGGGTCATTCGGGTTCCAACGTTGGCGGTTAGCTTCCTTCTCCCCGTTCACGGAGAGAAGATGCCAGTCCACCCTCCGAAGCTGCAGCGCAGCTGCTGCGGAGGACGGGCAGGCAGATGAGGGGCAGCGCTAAATTCTCAGAACCTGGCGCCGCCCCTCATCCGGCCCTTCGGGCCACCTTCTCCCCGTGAACAGGGAGAAGGCAAAAACGGCGCTATTTCGCCGCGCAGAGCTTGTCCCGCGTGGTCGACATCGCGGCTGCGGCCGAGAAGCCGTAGGGCTCGATGATCTTGGCGAACTCGCCGGATTTCTTCAGCTTGGCGAGCTCGACATCGAAGGCATCGCGCAGGGCCTCATCGCCTTTCTTGAAGGCGGCGCCGTCGCAATAGACCGGCGCGCCGACCACCGGGGCGATGACTTCGAGGTTCGGATCGTTGGCTTTCTTGACGAGGTCGTTGATCGACAGGACGGGAAGCGAATAGGCATCGATGCGACCGTCCTGCAGCATCTTCAGGCCGCTCTGGCCGTCCGGCACGACGATGACGCGCTCGCGCGGCACGCCGGCGTTGAGCGCCAGCTTCTCCTCGGTGCCGCCACCGGGCGCACCGATGGTGGCTGACGTGTCCTTGGCGACGTCCTCGTAGCTCTTGAAGCCCTTCGGATTGCCCTTCTTCACCAGCATCGCCTCGGCGTCGCACAGCACCGGCTCGGAATAGACGACCGCCGCGCAACGCTCCGGCTTCATGAACAGGCCGGCGGTGACGACGTCGAAGCGGCCGGCCTGCAGGCCGGGGATCATCGCGCCATATTCGGAGATCGAAGCGACGATGTCGGCAACACCGAGACGCTTGAAGACCTCGCGCGCCACGTCGGGCGCCGCACCCGAAACTTTGCCGTCGGCGGCGACCGCCGTATAGGGCGGCTCGTTGGCGATCGCGACGCGGGCAAAGCCCTGCGCCTTCAATTGCTCGAGCTTGCTGTCATCGGCCGAACCGGTGCTCGACGCGGCGAGCACCGCCGTCAGTGCGAGACCGGCGACGCCGGCCAGAATGCCAAGTTTCTTCATTGTTCCCAACTCCTTGTTGTCTTCTTGGTTTTGTCTGGGGCGGTCTTCCGCCCCGCAAAGCGGTCAGACACGATGTCCGGCCGCGATGATCTTCTTCAGGAAGCCTTGCGTGCGCTCCTGCTTGGGATGGCGGAAAATCTCGTCGGGTTTGCCCTCTTCGACGATCTTGCCGCGGTCGAAAAACAGCACGCGGTCGGCGAAGTCATGGGCAAAGCCCATCTCGTGGGTGACCAGCAGCATGGTCATGTCGGTCTCGGCCGCGAGCTTGCGCATGACGTTCATCACCTCCTCGACCAGCTCCGGATCGAGCGCCGAGGTCACTTCGTCGAACAGCATGATCTTGGGCGACAGGGCCAGCGCGCGGGCAATCGCCACGCGCTGCTTCTGGCCACCGGACAATTGCGCCGGCATCGACTTCGCCTTGTCGGCCATGCCGACCATGTCGAGCAGTTCCATGGCCCGCTTTTCAGCGGCGGCGCGAGGCGTGCCCTTGGTCAGCATCGGCGCCAGCGTGACGTTATCCATGACGCATTTGTGCGGAAACAGATTGAACAGCTGGAAGACCATGCCGATCTTCTGCCGCATCTTGGTCAGGTGCCGCTCGTCGGCGGGCAGCAGCTGGCCGTTGCGCTCCATGTGATAGAGCTGCTCGCCATCGATCTGGATATGGCCGCCGTCGATCTTCTCCAGCGTCATCAGGATTCGCAGGATCGTCGTCTTGCCCGAGCCGGACGGGCCGATCAGCGCCAGCTTCTCGCCGGGCATGACCTGCATCGACAGGCCGTCCAGTACCTTGAACGAGCCGAAGCTCTTCGAAATGGCGTCGACCTTGATGATGGGTGAGGACAAATGAATTTCCCCTGCTGGAGAAGCCTGTGCCCTTAACGATGCGGAACGCGCCAAATCATGTCAATTGGGAAAATAAAATCATGACAATATTTCCGGCACTGCATGATTCCAGAGCAATTCCCGCTTAGATTGCGAGCAGCAGATGCTCCGGATCGCCAAGCAGCAACTTGGTGACAACGCCGAGGCCGGCGCGCAGTTCCCCCTCGGTGGTCGAGCCGAGCGAGATGCGCACCGCCGGATGCCAGGGCGCATCGGAGATGCGGAAGGAGGTGCCGGGCGCGATCGCCACGCCTTGCAGGCGGGCCTGGGCGACGAAGCTTTCCTCGGCACGGTCCGCGGGCAGTTGCAACCAGACATGCAGCCCGTCGCGCCTGGCGCGATAACCAACCCCGCCCAGCACCTCGGCTGCGATGTCCTGGCGGCGGCGCAATGCCGCGCGCTGCCAGCGAACGAGTTCCATCGCCGTGCCGTCGGTCACCCATTTGGTGGCGATCTCGGCCACCAGCGGCGTCGCCATCCAGTTCGACACCAGATGCCGGTTGGCAACGGCGGCGACATAGCGGTCGGGCGCCGCGAGATAGCCGATGCGCAGGCCAGGTACGGTGATCTTGGTGAAGGAAGTGACGTAGAGCGTGCGCTCCGGCGCAAAGGCGGCGACCGGCGGCGGCCGGTCCTCGACCAGCGGACCCAGCACATCGTTCTCGATGATGGCGATGTCGTGCTTGCGCGCGACCGCGGCGATCTCTTCGCGCCGCCGAGCGTCCATCAGCGTCGCCGTCGGGTTGATCACCGACGGTTGCACGAATACCGCGCGAATGTCGGTGAGCCGGCAGACCTCGTCCAACGCCTCCGGGATCAGGCCATTGCCGTCGATCGGCAGGCCTTCCAGGTTGAAGCCGAGATAGCGCGCCAGCGGCACCAGCGTGTGGTGGCCGATAGCCTCGGTGGCGACGGTCGAGCCCGGCGGCGCCACGCTCATCAGCGCTACGGTCATCCCAGCAGTGGCGCCGTTGGTCAGGCTGATATTCTGCGCGGAGACGTCAAGCCCGCACAGTTTCAGCCATTCGACCGCCACCGCGCGGTGGCGCGGAAACACCATGTTGGGCCGAAACGACAGCGCCGAACTCGATGGCAGGTTTTCGGCCAGCCAGCCCAGCGCCTGCTTCAGCCGCTCCAGATGCATCGGCTCGCAGACCGGCTTCAGGATCGATAGGTCGATGACCTCGCCGAGGCGCTCCGGCAGATAGGGCGGCTCCGGTTCACGGCGCTGCGTCTGGACAAAGCTGCCGCGGCCGATCTCGCCCGAAATCAGGCCGCGCCGGATCAGTTCTTCGTAGGCGCGGCTGACCGTCTGCACCGACAGTTTTAAATCGTCTGCCAGCCTTCGATGCGTTGGCAGCCGCGCGCCATTGGCCAGCCGCCCGTCATGAATGGCGCGGGCGAACTGGTCGGCCAGCGATTGATAGGCTGGCCGGCGGAGGAGCGCAGGGTCGGGTTGCCATAATGTCATGACTTAATAGAGATCGAAATCAGTGCAATTGACAATCGAAATAATGCGCCGTCATGGTGATGCCGACAAAAAGCGGACGCCGATGACATCGAAACTCGACGCGGTCGACCTCAGGATACTCGACGCCATCCAGCGCGACGGGCGCATCACCAAGCTGGCGCTGGCCGAACAGGTCGGGCTGTCGCCGACGCCGTGCTGGATGCGGCTGCGCAAGCTGGAGAAGGCCGGCATCGTCTCGGGCTACCACGCCAGGATCGCCATGCGCGTCGTGGCGCCGGTCGCCACCGTGCTGATGGAGGTGACGCTGGCCAGCCATCGCCAGGCCGATTTCGATCGCTTCGAACGCGTCATCCGCGATATCCCCGAAATCGTCGCCTGCTGGTCGGTGGGCGGCGGCGTCGACTATGTGGTGAAGGTGATGACGCGCGACATCGACGCCTATCAGCGGCTGGTCGACGGCCTGCTGGAGCGCGAGATCGGCATCGACCGCTACTTCACCTACATCGTCACCAAGACGGTGAAGGACGAAATCGTGCTACCGATATCCGACCTGCTGCCGGCGTCGGCATAAGCCCGGAGAGAATGTCTGTCGGGACGGCACAATAGAGAGAGTCTCTCTCCTTCAGGGCGTCGAAACAGTCTCTCTGTCTGTATGTGACGGATAGTCTTCCCGCATCGTCCGAACCGGGAGGCCTCGACCATGTCCGCGCATTTTGCCCGCTCGCATCGCCATGAGGCGCTCGACCGCCTCTCCGACCGCCGGCTGCTGCGCGAGCTCGCCTATGTCGACGGTCACTGGACGGCAAGCGGAGCGGCGAAGAGTTTCGAGGTTACCGATCCGGCGACCGGCACCACTGTCGCATTTGTCGCGGCGCTCGATGCCGGGCAGACGACCAAAGCAATCGACGCCGCCGCACGTGCCTTTCCGGCTTGGCGTTCGTTGCTGCCGCAGGAGCGGTCCAAAATTCTGCGAAAATGGTTCGAGCTGATCATTGCAGCCAAGGATGATCTGGCCCTGCTGATGACACTGGAACAGGGCAAGCCGCTGCAGGAATCGTTTGGCGAAATCGACTACGCCGCCTCCTTCGTCGAATGGTATGCCGAAGAGGCAAAGCGCCTCAACGCCGAGAGCGTCACCAGTCATCTGCCTGATGCCGAAATGATGGTGCGGCGCGAGCCGCTCGGCGTTGTCGGCGTCGTCACGCCCTGGAATTTTCCGGCGGCGATGCTGACCCGCAAGGCGGCCGCCGCACTCGCCGCCGGCTGCACCATCGTCGCACACCCATCCTCGGAGACGCCGCTGTCGGCGCTGGCGCTGGCTGAACTCGGCGAGCGCGCCGGCCTGCCCGCCGGCGTCTTCAATGTCATCACCGGCAAGGCTGCTGCCATTGTCGGTCGCATGTGCGAGGACCCGCGCGTTCGCGCCATAAGCTTCACCGGCTCGACCGAGATCGGCCGGCTGATCGCGGCGCAAAGCGCGCCGACGATGAAGCGGCTGGTGATGGAGCTTGGGGGCCACGCGCCGCTGATCGTCTTTGCCGATACCGATCTGGACAAGGCGGTGAGCATCGCCATCGATGCCAAATTCGCCACCTCCGGCCAGGACTGCCTCGCCGCCAACCGCATCTACGTCCAGCGCCCGATCTACGATCGCTTCTGCGCCGCTTTTGCCAGGCGTATCGAGGCGCTGCGCACCGGCAACGGCCTTACCGACAAGATCGACATCGGGCCGCTGATGCATGAGCGTGCCGTCGCAAAGGTCGAAGAGCAGGTCGCCGATGCCATCGCTCGTGGCGCGCGCTGTCTCACCGGCGGCAAGCGGCATCAGGCCGGGCCGCTGTTCTACCAGCCGACGCTGCTGGCCGATGTCAGCGACGAAGCGCTGATCATGCGCGAGGAGACCTTTGGGCCGGTCGCCGCCGTCACGCCGTTCGACAGTGAGGACGAAGTGATCGCCCGTGCCAACGCCACAGAATATGGCCTGGTCGCCTATATCGTTACCGAGAACGGCGCCCGCCAGCAGCGCCTGGGCCGCGCGCTCGACTACGGCATGGTCGCTATCAACCGCGTCAAGATCACCGGCGCGCCGATCCCATTCGGCGGCGTCAAGCAATCCGGCATCGGCCGCGAAGGCTCGCGCCATGGGCTCGAAGCTTTCGCCGATCTGAAGTACCTCTGCCTGGACGTCGCATAAGTCCGTCCGGCCATCTCTCAAGGAGTCAAAAAATGCTCGACCAATCCAACGAACTCAATGCCTGGGATCGCGACCACTTCTTCCATCCTTCGACCCATATGGGCACGCATGCGCGGGGTGAATCGCCGACCCGCATCATGGCCGGCGGCGAAGGCGTCACCGTCTGGGACAACAATGGCAGGAAGAGCATCGATGCCTTTGCCGGTCTCTATTGCGTCAATGTCGGCTATGGCCGCCAGAAGATCGCCGACGCGATCGCCACCCAGGCGAAGAACCTCGCCTACTACCACGCCTATGTCGGCCACGGGACCGAGGCCTCGATCACGCTGGCCAAGATGATCATCGACCGCGCGCCGAAGGGCATGTCGAGGGTCTATTTCGGCCTCTCGGGTTCGGATGCCAACGAGACCAACATCAAGCTGATCTGGTACTACAACAATGTGCTGGGACGGCCGGAGAAGAAGAAGATCATCTCGCGCTGGCGCGGCTATCACGGCTCGGGCGTGATGACGGGATCACTGACCGGGCTCGACCTGTTCCACAACGCTTTCGACCTGCCGCGCGCGCCGGTCCTGCACACGGAGGCGCCCTATTATTTCCGCCGCGCCGACCGCTCGATGAGCGAGGAGCAGTTCTCGCAGCATTGCGCCGACAAGCTTGAAGAGATGATCCTGGCCGAAGGTCCCGAAACCGTCGCCGCCTTCATCGGCGAGCCGATCCTCGGTACTGGCGGCATCGTGCCGCCGCCGGCCGGCTACTGGGAGAAGATCCAGGCGGTGCTGAAGAAGTATGACGTGCTGCTGGTCGCCGACGAGGTGGTGACGGGCTTCGGCCGTCTGGGCACCATGTTCGGCTCCGACCATTACGGCATCAAGCCGGACCTCATCACCATCGCAAAGGGGCTGACCTCGGCCTATGCGCCGCTGTCGGGTGTCATCGTTGCCGACAAGATGTGGCAGGTGCTGGTGCAGGGCTCCGACAAGCTCGGTTCGCTCGGCCATGGCTGGACCTATGCCGCGCATCCGATCTGCGTCGCCGCAGGTGTCGCCAATCTCGAACTGATCGACGAACTGGACCTGGTAACGAACGCCGGTGAGACCGGCGCTTATTTCCGCGCCGAACTGACCAAGGCTGTCGGCGGGCACAGACACGTCGGCGACGTGCGCGGCGATGGCATGCTGGCGGCGGTCGAATTTGTCGCCGACAAGGACGACCGGGTGTTCTTCGACGCCTCGCTCAAGATCGGGCCGCAAGTGGCGACAGCACTTGCCGCCAGCGGCGTCATCGGCCGCGCCATGCCGCAGGGCGACATACTAGGCTTCGCGCCGCCGCTCTGCCTGACGCGTGAGGAAGCCGACATCGTCGTTTCGAAAACCGCCGATGCCGTCAACAGCGTGTTTTCCAATCTCTGAGATCGACCATGAATGCCATGACCAAGACCCTCCCCGCCACCATGGCCGCCGTGCTGCTCACCGGGCATGGCGGGCCGGAAAAGCTCGTCTATCGCAGCGATGTGAAAGTGCCTGTGCCTGCCGCCGGCGAGGTGCTGGTTAAGGTCAGCGCTTGCGGTATGAACAACACCGATGTCTGGGTACGCCAGGGCGCCTATGGCACGGAGGAGGACGCTGCCGCCGTGTCGACGTGGCGGCGGCAAGGCAACACGCTTACCTTCCCGCGCATCCAGGGCACCGACACGGTCGGCACCATCGCTGCCGTCGGCGAAGGCGTTTCCCCGGGCCGTATCGGCGAACGGGTAATGGTCGATTTTTCGATCTACAACCGCGACGACGATTCCCTCGCCGACATTGACTATATGGGCCACGGTCGCGACGGCGGGTACGCCGAGTACCAGACGGTGCCGGGCGAGAATGCGCATTTCGTCGATACTGACATGAGCGACGTCGAACTCGCCACCTTCTGCTGCGCCTACCTCACCGGCGAACAGATGCTGGAGCGCGCCGGGCTGAAAGCCGGCGAACGCGTGCTGGTCACCGGCGCCTCAGGCGGCGTCGGTTCCGGCATCGTGCAGCTGGCGCGGGCGCGCGGCGCCATTCCCTATGCGGTCGTCGGCAAGGGCAAGGAGCAGGCGGTGCGCGACATCGGCGCCGAAGCGGTCATTACCCGTGGGGTTGCCGATCTTCCCGCCGCCGTGAATGAAGCCACTGGCGACCAGCCGATCGATGTGGTCGCTGATCTCGTCGGCGGCGCGATCTTCAACGACCTGCTGCGCATCCTGCGACCTGAAGGCCGCTACACCACCGCCGGCGCGATTGCCGGTCCGGTTGTGCAGCTCGATCTCCGGACCATGTATCTGAAGCAGCTGCAACTGCACGGATCGAGCCAGGGGACGCGCGCCGACTTCCGCCGCATCGTTGGATACATCGAAGCGAAGAAAATCCGGCCGCTGGTCGGCGGTGTCTACAAACTGTCCGATTTCCACAAGGCGCAGGCCGACTTCATCGCCAAGGATTTCGTCGGCAAGCTGGTGGTTGTGCCGGACGCCATGTGGAACATCCGCGCATAACGGCTCCCAACGTCAGAGCGCGTCGTAAACGGCATCAATCAACACCTTGCGGCGTGGATCGACGTCGTCGAAACCCAGCATGCGGTTGGTGACGTAGCCGAATCCGACACCGGCGCCGGGATCGGCAAAATCGAGGGCGCCGCCCCCAGCCGCCATGGCCGAGGGATTGCGGCGACGCGCGGCTGGCATAGGCGGCGTCCTCGAGCTGAAAGCCGGCGGCGAATTGCCGGCGCTTGAGACATAGCGCGCATGAGGCGAACCGGAATCATCGCAACGAATGCAAGCCACAGGCCGGCAACCAGACCCTGCATCTTGACAGACGAGGCGAAAGCCAAAAGAGTGAAACCGGTTTCACTGGGGATCGCCGGTGCATTTCGATCTGTCCATTCTGCTCCCGCATCTGGGTTTTCTGGCGCGCGGCGCCGAACTTACGGCGGCGGCTTGCGCGCTGTCGCTGGTGGGAAGCGTCGTCATGGGCGCGTTGGTGGCGATCGCACGCACCTCCGCCTCGGCACTGCTTCGACGGATCGCCTTCGTCTACGTCGATCTCTTCCGCAATGTGCCGTTCATCGTCCAGCTGTTCTTCTTCTATTACGGCCTGCCCGAGCTCGGCATTTACATCGACGCCTTCACCACCGGCGTCGTGGCGCTTTCCATTGCCGGCGGCGCCTATGCCTCCGACATCATTCGAGCCGGCATCCTCGCCATCGACCAGGGCATCATCGACGCCGCTGAAGTGAGCGGCCTGTCCAGGCGCAAGATCTTTACCCGCATCGTGCTGCCGATTGCGCTGCGCACCTCCGTGCGACCGCTCGGATCCGTGCTCATCAACATGATCCTTACGTCCTCGATCCTCTCGACCATCACGCTCAACGAGCTCACCGGCTCAGCCCAGATCGTGGTCTCGCAGACCTATCGGCCCTTCGAGGTCTATGTGGTGCTGCTCTGTGCCTATGCGGCCCTGACTTATCTGGTTTCGCTGGGCGTCACCCTGCTCCACCGCCATCTCAATCGGGACATGATGGAGGCGGTCGGCTGATGCGGTTCAGCGATTTCACCTCCTACGACCTGATCCTGCTGGCGCAAGGTCTCGGCACCAACGTCGCGCTGTTTCTCGTCACCTCTCTGATCGGACTGCTGATTGGCCTGAGCTGGGCGCTGGTGCGGTTCTACCGTGTGCCGGTTCTGGCCCAGGTCGTCACCTTCCTGTCGGAGCTGTTGAAGAACTCGCCGGTGTTGGTGCAGCTGTTCCTGGTGTTCTTCGGCCTGCCGGCGCTGTTGCATATAAGGGTGACGCCGGTCACCGCAGCGACCATCACTCTGTCGGCGAACACCGCGGCATTCGTCTATGTCATCGCGGTCTCGGCGGTCGAGTCGATCGAACGCGAGCAGGTCGAGGCCGCGCGTGTCTTCGGCCTGACCCGGTGGCAGGTCCTGCGCCATATCGTTTCGCCCCAGGCTGCCGCCTTCGCCGTGGGCCCGCTCGTCGCGCTGCTGGTCAACCAGCTTCAGGTGACGTCGCTGATTTCTGTCATCGGCGTCGTCGACCTGACCAAGATCGGCCACATCCTCAACATGCGGACCTTGAAGCCGTTCGTGGTCTGGACCGTCGTCGGGCTGCTTTACTATGGCGCGGCAAAGCTGGTCGCCCTGCTTGGCGAGCGTCTTGAAAACCGCCTGCGGGCGCACAGCGCCTGGCGGGGGCTTTAACATGCTCAAGATCGAAAACGTGCACAAAGCGTTCGGCGAGGTCACTGTGCTGGACGGCGTCGACCTGACGATCGCGCCCGGCGAAGTGGTCTCGATCCTCGGGTCGTCAGGGTCCGGCAAGTCGACATTGATCCGTTGCATCAACGGCCTCGAAAAGCTGAAGTCGGGGCGCATCACGGTCGACGATTTCGATGTCAGCAAGCCGAAGGAGCTGGCCGAGGCGCGCAAGCGCTCTGGCACCGTCTTCCAGCTGTTCAACCTCTATCCGCATATGAGCGCGCTTCAGAACATTACGCTCGCCCCGATCGAGGTGCTGAAGATGCCGCGCCCTGAGGCCGAGGCGCTGGCGCGCAAGCTGCTCGAGTCCGTCGGCCTCGCCGATCGGGCCAACGCCTACCCGGCGCAGTTGTCGGGCGGGCAGCGCCAGCGTGTCGGCATCTGCCGGGCGCTCGCCATGCAGCCGCGCTATCTGCTGCTCGATGAAGTGACCAGCGCGCTCGACCCGGAAATGACTTCCGAGGTGCTGGCCATCCTGGCAAAGCTCGCCGCGCAAGGCACGACGATGCTGTTCGTCACCCACGAGATCGTATTCGCGCGCGAGATTTCCAACCGCATCGTCTTCCTCGACAAGGGCAGGCTGGTGGTCGATCTGCCAACGGATCGTTTCTTCGCCGCGGACGGCGGCCTGGCGCAGCCGCGGGTTGCGCAGTTTCTCTCCAAGATGCGCAAGGAATAGGAATGCTGCTGTTAGCCAACAACGAAGCATGGCCGGGATTCGAAACCTCGGTGCAAATGCTGCGCGATGGCGCCGTCAGCCTAGACGCGATGGTTGCCGGCATCGGCATGGTGGAGAAAGAGGTCAAGGTTCGCAGCGTCGGTTATGGCGGCTGGCCGAACATGCTGGGCGAGATGGAGTTCGACGCCGGCGTCATGGACGGCAATACAAGAGAGGTCGGTTCAGTCGGCGCCGTGCCAAGGACCTTGGCGGTCGCTGCCCTGGCGCAGCAGGTAATGAAGCGCCTGCCGCATGTGATGCTGACCGGCGAAGGGGCGCGGCGCTTTGCCAGCGAAATCGGTTTTGCCGAAGACGAAGTCTTGTTCGAGGACAGCAAGCGCGTCTGGTGGGAGCGGCTGCAACAGGAACTCACACCGCAACAGCTGGCGAAATTCCCCGATATCGATCTGGCGCCGCTCAGCCGTACTATAACCGATCCCGAGCGCGTCCGCGACACCACCGTCTTCCTGTCGGCGGATCCGCGGCGCGGCATCCATGCAGCGACTTCGACCTCGGGCTGGGCCTGGAAATATCCGGGCCGGCTCGGCGATTCTCCCATTCCCGGCGCAGGCTTTTACGCCGACAGCCGCTATGGTGCGGCGGCCTGCACCCATACCGGCGAGATGACGATGCGCTGTGCGACCGCACGGACCGTCGTGCTGGCCATGAAGCTTGGCCGATCCTTGTCGGATGCGGTCGCGCTGGCGGTCGAGGAACTGGCTGAACTCGACACCGGCTTCCTGGCCGGAGTGGTCATCCACGCCGTCGACGCCGAGCAGAACCACGAGGTGGTGAATTTCAGATGCGAGGGCGAGGTCCGCTACTGGCTCTGGAAGGATTCCATGCCCGCACCCGAATTGCGGGCAGCAAAACGTGTCACTAGAAAATAAGGAGAGGAACCATGAAAACCGTACTGCGTGCCTTCGCCGCGCTGGCCATCGTGGCCGGTTCGGCTTTTCCGGCCCTTGCCGGCGTGATTGACGACATCCGCTCACGCGGCACCATTCGCATCGGCGTATCGCTCGGCGGCGAGCCGATCGGCTTTCGCGATGCACAAAACAACCCTGTCGGCTACGATGTCGATGTCGCGACGCTGCTGGCGCAAAAGCTCGGGGTGCCGGTCGAGTTCGTCGACGTCTCGGGCGATGCCCGTATTTCCATGCTGGTGTCGGGACAGATCGATGTCGCGGTCGCAAACACCTCGGCAACGCTCGAGCGGGCCAAGACCGTCAACTTCACCATCCCCTACAACCGGGCCGGGCTGCGCGTCATCGTCCAGAAGGATGCCGGGATAACCGACCTCAAGGGGCTCGCCGGCAAGAAGGTTGTCGTCGGCCGCGGCACCACGGGCGAAACCTTCCTCAAGGCGGCCGTGCCGGAAGCAGAGCTCGTCTATGTCGACCAGTTCGCGCCCGACGGGGTTCTGCAGCTGCAACAGAAGCGCGTCGATGCGGCGATCGAGGATTCCTCGCTGCTCGATTACCTCGCGACCAAGACACCGAGCCTGGTGACGCTGCCTGGCCTCTATTCCAACGATCCGATCGGCATCGCGGTCGCCAAGGGCGATCCCGAATTCGTCCGCTGGCTCGACATGTTCGTGTCCGACTTCATCCAGTCGGGCACCTATGAGACGACCTACAAGAAGTGGTGGGGGCCGGACTCCAACCCGCCGGCGCTCAACCCGCTGTGGTGACACCCACTACCGGTAACCGATCGGCGCACACTCGAGGCGCTGTCGCAACGATCGCCGATGTCGCGCGGCTGGCAGGCGTGTCGCGTGCCGCGGCCAGCCGTGCGCTGTCGAGCGGACCGCGACCGGTCTCGGCGGACAAACGCGAACGTGTCGTGCAGGCCGCCGCGCAGCTCGGCTACAAACCCAATCTCCTGGCGCAAAGCCTGACCACCAAGACCGTCAATCTGGTTGCCGTCGTGGTCAACCACATTCACGACCTTTCAGATCTCGACCTGTTCGACCGGCTGCTCGACGCAATCCAGTCGATCGGCAAGCAGGTCATCCTCATCCGCATCGGCTCGGCGGAAGGGGTCGAGGATTTTCTGCGCAACGGCGTTGCCTATCATGTCGATGCCGCCGTGGTGTTCTCCGACTTTGCCGATGCAGCGACGGTGCGGCGCATGTTTCGCTCGGACCTGGTCATCATGCTGAACGGACTGCATGACGATCTGTCACCCACCGTCATTCCCGATGAAGGCGTCGGCATCGCCGAGGCTGTGGCGGATGCGGCGGCCAAGCGCGCGCGCACGGCCAGCCTGCTGACCGGCCGTTCGTCCTCGCGGGTCGAACAGCTGCGCATCGGCCACTACCTCGAAGCGTTCCGGCATCATGGAATTGAACTGCTGCAGACGGTCCAGGGAGACTATTCCTACGAGTCGGGCTATGCGGCAGCCGCCGGCCTGACGGGACGCGGCTGTCCCGATGCGGTCTTTTGTACGTCCGACGCGATGGCCATGGGTGTTCTGGATGTCTGCCGGGCGGATTTCCCCGACAACCGGCCCAGCCGCTTCCGCCTCTATGGCTTCGACAATGTGTCCCTGACCAATTTCGACGCCTACCCGATATCGTCAATCGGCTACGACAAATCAGACTATGTGGGTCATATCGTCGGCGCCCTCTCCAATCCGCAGGTCTTCATGCCCGGCCAGCCGCCTGTCGTTATATTGACCCGGCTGATTTCGCGCTTGACCGCGTAACTAGCGCCGATGTTGGACTGCTTGTCCGGCGTCGATCTCCCAGAGATCGAACGGAGATCGCGCCGGACAATGTACCGGCGCCTACTGCAATTTCGCCTGCAGCGCGTTGACGTCGTCGGTTGTCATTTCACCGTCGGTCGTCACCTTGCCGTCGACGATCTTCCACAGCCGGAACGGACCGGTGATGTCGCCATATTTGTCGAAGCTGACCGGACCGATGACGCCTTCATAGCGGATCGGCTTGCCGTCCTTGATCAGGCCGAGCGCCTTGGCGAACTCGTCCTTGCCGGCATAGATCGGTGTGCCGGTCGGATCGACCGCCTTGTACATGGCATCCTTGATCTTGGCTGGATCCTCGGAGCCGGCAATGGCAATGGCGAGACCGACAATGGCGCCGGCATCATAGGAACGGTCGGCTGCCGGGTTCGACGGTTCGATGCCCGAAAACTCCTTGTAGTTTTTCAGGAAATAGTCGGTGGATGCCGTCGGGCTGGTGCCGGAAGAGGTACCATAGGCATCCTTCAGATAATCGGCGCCGACGGATTCGATGAAGTCCGGGCTGTTCATGCCGTCATTGAGCAGGAATTTCTGCACGCCGCCCTGCGATATCCAGGTGCGGGCGACCGTTGCGCCGTCGACCGGCGTGCTGACGAGGTAGAGTCCGTCCGGCTCGCCTCCCATCGCCGCCGTCACTTCCGAAGCATAGCTCGACTGCTTTTCATTATAGGGCGTGTCGGAGACGATGGTGCCGCCGAGCGCTTTGTAGGCACGCGAGAATTCGGCCACCATGTTGACGCCGAAGTCGTTGTTGACATGGATGATCGACAGTTTCTTGAAGCCCTTGTCGATGGCGTATTTGGCGGCGGCCACGCCTTGCAGCGCATCCGACGTGATGGTGCGGAAGAAGATGCCGTTGGTCTTGCCGTCGCGGCCAAGGGCGGTCAGCGTCGGCGAGGACGAAGCCGGCGACACCTGCACGATCTTGGCCGGCCCGGTGACCGAGGTCAAAATCGGGATCGACACCGAGGAGATGATGCCGCCGATGATCACCGGCACCTTCTTGACCTGTACCAGCTGGGTCGCGGCATCGACCGCGATATTGCCCTGGCTCTGGCTGTCGCGCGTGTCGGTTGCGAGATCGCAGCCGCGTACGCCACCGGCTTCATTGATGTCGCGGAAGGCCATTTCGACGGACTTCGCGCCGGCCTGGCCGTATTCGCCGGCCGGACCGGTGAGCTCCATGACCAGGCCGACGGTGATCTTGCAGTCCGCTGCGTGTGCGGCGCCGGCCATCGTCACGAGAGCCAGTGCTGTGGTGATTTGAAGTATCGTCTTCTTCATTGCCGTTCCCCTTTTCTTGTTTGAACTTTTGCCTGTTCAGCCTTCCGGCGCCTGCAGCCAGGTCTCATGCAGATGCCGCCATTCGACGCCGTTTGGTGCCGATGAACTGGTGGTGAAGACCGCACTGGACTGCCGGCGACTGTGCTTGCCGGCGCGCAGTTGCGCCTCGATGTAGAAGATGACGATCGTGTCCGCGTCCTGCCAACCCGGCCTGATGTCCTCGATCGATATGGCAAAACCGTCGTCGCAAGTGGCGCGGCTTGTCCGGACATGATCTACGACCGCGTCGCGATCGAGGATCTGGCCATTCGGCGCCACCATGGTGAGGCCTTCGCCCATGACAGTTTCGAAGCGGCCGAACTCCACAGCGTCGGCTCGCGCGACGACAAACCAGTCGACGAAGAAGCGATGCAGGTCGACGATTTCAGCGCTGGCACGCGAAAAAAGGGAGGGCTCGCCGCTCATTTCTTCCCCGCATTGAGGTTGTAGTGCATGATCGAGCCATGGCGGCCGTGACGGTCGCGCTCCAGCGTGTAGACATCGCCCGCGAGGCCGGTGCCTTGTGCGATGGCGGCAGCAATCCGCGCGCGATCGTCGGCGTCGAGCGCGACGTCCATGATTTTCGTATTGGCCAGCGCATGTGCCTGGTTGCGCGCACCGACAATGACGGCCGCGACCTGCGGCTGCTCGAGCACCCATGCCGAGGCGATGGTGGCGATGTCGACGCCGTGGCGATCGCCGACGGCTTTCAGCGCCTTGAGCAAGGACTGGAACAGCTCCCAGCCGCCGAAGTCGTCGATGATCAGCTTGTATTTGACCAGCGAGCGGTTTTCGAGCGGCGTGGAGGGCTCGGCCACGCCAAGCCATTTGTCGCTGAGGAAGCCCCCCGCCACCGAGCCGTAGCAGAGGAAGCGGACACCGTTCTTAGCGGCAAGGCCCGCAAGGCTGTTTGCCGGCCGCTGGTCGAGCACTGAATATTGCAGTTGCTGGCTGACCAGCGGGATGCCCGCGGAGAGGATTTCGGCGAGCCTCGACGTATCGAAATTGGTGGTGCCGAGATTGCGCACCTTGCCTTCCAGCCGAAGCTCGTCGAGCCAACCCATCGCCTCGACGTAACGAGACTGGTCATAATCCCACCAGTGAAACTGCACGAGGTCGATCCGCTCCGTCTTGAGCCTGCGGAGCGACTGATCGACGATGCCCCTGATGTAGTCGCGGCTGATGCCTGCCAGTCGTTCGAGGTCCGGCACCAGCTTGGTGTGCACCTTCATCCTGGCCGCGACATCGAGACCGCGCTCGCCGGCCAGCCGCAGGCGCGCGGCGCCGATCAGTTCCTCGACGCCGGTGTAGATGTCGGCGCAGTCATAGGTCCAGATGCCGGCATCGAAAGTGGCGATCAGGTCGGTCACCGCCTGGCTGCGGTCGACGGCGCCATGGCCACCGGCGAGCTGCCAGCCGCCACGGATGACGCGCGAGATCGTATAGCCGGGGCTGAGTTCGATCGTCCTGGCGCTCATCTTTTGTCGGTCTCCTTCGGCAGCGGCACCGCTGTGGTTTCGGCATGGCTGAACCGCCGCTTGGCAAGCCTGACAATGCGGAGCCGGCTGGCGCAATTGGGATCGGGACAGGCGATCTCGGCATCCGAGGTCATCCAGTCATTTGCATGCGTCGGGCGCTGCTTTGCCGCCAGGAGCGGCAACACGGCGGAGATCGAATAAATCGAAAAACCCTGCCCCGCCGGCAGCGACAGCATTTCGCCCTTGAGTTCGAAATAGTCCCCGGCCCTGGCGCCGCAATAGACCGGCTTGCCCTCGGGGATGACCGCTTCGACGCGCAGATCGAAGAGTTCGAAACTGTCGTCGGCCATTCAGGCCTCCACCAGGCTGAAGGTGATGTCACAGGCGCCGTTGCGGCGGATGACGCCGCAGGCGGCGGCAAACTGATCGCGCTCTCCGGCAAGCACTTGCGCGACCACGCTGCCGGCCAGCCAGCCGATCGGGAACAGCAGCCGCGCCCCCTGCCCGTAGTACAGGCCGATATCGAAGATGGCATTGGGATTGCCGCCCCACACGCGTGGCGGCACATAGGACAGCACGACATCGCCGGGCTGCGGCGTCAGCGTTGCATTCTCCGGTGGCAAAGACTGGGCATAGGCCTGGCCGTGGAGATCGGCTGACGGAACCGGGCACGAGATTTCCGGTCCTGTCCACATCGCATGGATGCCTGGGATGATGCGTGGCTGCGCCAGATACGCCAGCAGGAAGGCGGCATTCTCCGGCGCCTTTTCGGGCAATAGCAGCGCCGTCACGGAAAGCTTCGAGCGTGGTTCTGTGATGCCGATGGCGGGCTTGGGCATGTCAGTCCTTCGCCGATTGAAGTTTGTCGCGCAGGAAGGCGAAGGGGCGGCTGATGTCGGCTACCAGCGCCTCGCGCGCCGCTTGCGCATCCTGTTTGGCAAGTGCCGCGACAATGCCGCGGTGATAGTGCGCGGTATCGACCTCGCCGGCCTCGGAGAAGGCATAGATGGCGACGCGGATGCAGGGTCCCGATTGAAGCCAGAGGCTTTCGATCATCGGGATCAGCACAGCCGAGCCGCAGCAGCGGTAGATCTCAAAATGGAAGCTCTGGTTGAGCGTCGCTTCGCGGTCGATATCCTTCTTGTGCTTCAGGGCCCGCATCTCGTCCCACTCGCCCAGCATGGCTTCGATCGAAGCGATCTGGCGCGGGCTCATACGCGTGGCGGCAAGCGCGATCGCTTCGCCTTCGATGAGTGAGCGGGCGCGCAGGAGGTCGTCGATGCGCTCCAGCGTGATCGGCGGCACGCGCACCGAGCGGTTGGGCAGCGCCTCCAGCGCCTTTTCCGTGATCAGCCGTCCAAGCGCTTCGCGTACCGGCATGGTCGAGGTGACCAGCGCATCGGCGAGACCGCGGATAGTCAGCACCTGGTTCGGCTCGAAAAGGCCACCGATCAGAGCACGGCGCAACTCGGAATAGACGCGATCCTGCACCGTCTCGCGGCCGACCGGCGTAAGCTGGGCTGCGATCGTCCCGTTGTTCTTGTCGATGGCAGCCTTCTGCATTACCGGCATTTGCCCCGTTTTCGGCTTGCGAATGAAATTAAAGCCGAATAGCGTGATCAACGCAAGTGTGATCACAAATCAAAAATCAGAGGCGACAACGATCGTCTTCGGCCAGAGGGTTTGATGAGCGATGCCGCGCAGCGCCAAGGGCAGGAGACCCGTCCACCGGTTCTGACGGCACGAAACGTCATCAGGCGTTTTGGCGGCCTTGTCGCCGTCGACAATGTCTCGTTTGATGTCAGAGCGGGCGAAATCCTCGGCCTGATCGGACCCAATGGCGCCGGCAAGACGACCATGTTCGACCTGCTCGCCGGCAGCATATTGCCGACCAGCGGCGATATCCTGCTCAGTGGCACGCGCGTCTCCGGCGAAGCCGCTCATCTGCGTATCGGCCGTGGTCTTGGCCGCACCTTCCAGATCCCGCGCCCCCTGCCCAATCTGACGCTGATCGAAAACATCATGCTGGCGGCGCAGGGCCAAGCCGGCGAAAAATTGCTCGCCAACTTCGTCACGCCTTGGCGAGTGGCGGCACAGGAAAGAGCAGCCAGGGCAAAGGCCCTCGAGCTGCTCGAGCTCGTCTCGCTCGCTCGGCTGGCGCACGAACCTGCGCGCGTGCTTTCCGGCGGTCAACGCAAGCTGCTCGAACTCGCCCGCGTCATGATGGCCGATCCGGCGATCATCCTGCTCGACGAACCGGCCGCCGGCGTCAACGCGACGCTGCTCGAGATCATCATCGACCGCATCCGCGACATCAACGCGCACGGCATCACCTTTCTGCTGATCGAGCACAATATCGACATGGTGACGCGGCTCTGCCATCGCGTCCTCGTCATGGCGAGCGGTCAACTGCTCAGCGAAGGCACGGCGGAAGAGGTCGCCCGCGACCCGCGCGTCATCGAGGCTTATCTCGGGGGCGCCACATGAACGAGACCGTCCTCGACGTGCGCAACCTCGAAGCCGGCTACGAGCCCGGCGTGCCGATCGTGCGCGGCGCCTCGATCACCGTCGGCAAGGGCGAGATCGTCGTCGTGCTCGGTCCCAACGGCGCCGGCAAGTCGAGCTTCATCAAGGCGATCGCCGGCCTTGTCCCGATCACCGGCGGCGCGGTGTTCCTGGACGGCAAGGACATAACTGCTGCTCCCGCCCACACCATGGTTCGGCTCGGCCTGGCCTTCGTACCGCAGACGGAGAACATCTTCCCGCTGATGTCGGTCGAGGACAATCTGAAAGTCGCCTGCGGCATCCTCGAGCGACGCGAAATCCCTGCCCGCATCGAGGAAATGTACACGGCCTTCCCCGACCTCGTCCGCCAGCGCCGCACCGCCGCCGGCAATCTGTCGGGCGGACAGCGGCAGATGCTTGCCGTCGCGCGCGCCCTGATCGTCCATCCCAAGGTGCTGGTACTCGACGAACCGTCGGCCGGCCTGTCGCCGAAATTCGTATCGACGGTGTTCGAGATGCTGGCCGGCATCCGCAAGTCCGGCGTCACCATCCTGCTGGTCGAACAGAACGCCAAGGCAGCGCTTGCCATCGGCGACCGCGCCTATGTGCTGGTCGACGGCAAGGACCGGCACGAGGGCGTTGCTTCCGAACTGTGGAACGATCCTGTCGTCGCCGAACTCTATCTCGGCCAACGCCCGTCCCCCGTCGGCAAGGGAGGCGCGGCATGAGCCTGCAATTTGTCGTCGATGGGCTGCTGACCGGCTCGATGATCGGCCTTGGCGCCATCGGCGTGACGCTGACCTACTCGATCCTGCGCTTCTCGAACTTCGCCCATGGCGACTTCATGGCCTGGGGCACCTATGCGACGCTCGCCGTCGTCAGCGCCATCGGCGCGATGTTCGGCAAGGTGGCGCCCATTGGTCCGCTATCCTTCGGCTGGCCGCTGCTGGTTGCGCTGGTTGTCGGCATGGCTTTCACCGCCCTGCTGGCGCTGTTGCTCGACAAGGTGCTGTTTTCGCGGCTGCGCTCGCAGGGGCAAGCCATCATCGTGGTGATGGCGAGCTTCGGCGCCTCGATGGCGCTGCGCAGCCTGCTCGAATTCACCTTCAGCTCACGCCCGACCTATTTCAGCCGGGCGATCCAGATCGCCATGCCGGTCGGCTTCGGCATCCGCATCACGCCCGATCAGATCGCGCTGCTGCTGCTGACCGCAGTGCTGGTGCTCGGCGTGCATCTGTTGATGACCCGCACGCAGACCGGCCGCTCCATGCAGGCGCTGAGCCAGAATGCGGCCCTGGCCCGCATCGTCGGCATCGATGTTGCCTCCGTGGTGCGCGTCACCTGGATCATCGGCGGGGCGCTGGCCTGCGTGGCCGGCGTGATGATCGGCATTCTGGTGCAGATCCGCCCGTTCATGGGCTTCGACATGCTGCTGCCGATGTTCGCAGCCGCCATTCTCGGCGGCATAGGCAGCATTCCAGGCGCCGTGCTCGGCGGCCTGATCATCGGCCTCGCCGAAGCCGGCGCAGTGCAGCTGATCGGCGCCGAATGGCGCGCCGCAATCTCCTTCATCATCCTGATGGCGGTGCTGTTCGTGCGGCCGATCGGCCTGTTTGGTGTGAGGGAACGCTGATGGACCTGCTCGGCTACGGCGCCTTCTTCCTGACCACCGCGCTGATCTTTTCGCTGGTCACGCTGGGGCTCAATCTGCAGTGGGGGCTGACCGGCCTGTTCAATGTCGGCCTTGCCGGTTTCGTCGCCATCGGCGCCTATACATCGGCGCTGCTCACGACCCCGGACGATGCCGCGCGCTTCGGCGGCTTCGGTCTGCCGATCCTGGCCGGCTGGGCGGGCGCCATGATCGTCGGCGGTATCGCCGCAGCACTTACCGGCATGGCCACGCTGCGTCTGCGATCAGACTACCTGGCGATCACCACCTTCGGCGTCGCCGTCGTCGTGCAGCTGGTCGCGCTCAACGCGCAGAAACTCACGGGCGGCCCGTTCGGCATCGGCTTCATTCCGCGTCCTTTCGGCAGCCTTGCCGAGACGCCGCTGCTGTTCAACCTGTCGAACCTCGCGGTCGTTTCGGCTGTGACGCTGATGGCCTATCTCGCTCTGGAGCACCTGTCACGCAGTCCGTGGGGCCGCGTGCTCAAGGCGCTGCGCGAGGACGAGCGAGCGGCGATTTCGCTAGGCAAGAGCGCGCGCTTCTACCGCGTCCAGGCCTTCGCCGTCGGCGGCGCCATCATGGCGCTGGCCGGCGCTTTGCAGGCGCATTTCACCGGCTTCATCGCGCCGGACAATTACCTGCCGATCCTGACCTTCCAGGTCTGGGTGATGCTGATCGTCGGCGGCTCGGGCAGCAATGCCGGCGCCATCGCCGGCAGCATCCTGGTCTGGGCGATATGGGCGGGGTCGGGCACGCTGACCAGCGTGCTGTTTGCGCCCGAGCAGCAGGCACGCGCGGCCTCGCTGCAGATCGTCGCCATCGGCGTCATGCTCTGCGTCATCCTGCTGATCCGGCCTAACGGATTGTTCGGCGACCGGCCGCGCCGGCCGAAGCCCGGCAAACAGACAAAGGCGGCGGCCAGCGAGAACGAGGCCGGACCATGAATGCCATGATCCGGCAAGACGTGCATGGCGTTTCACTCTGGCATGCCGTCAGCCGCAACCGCCGCGACCGGGGCACGCTGCAAGGCGGGCTCGACGTCGATCTCGCAATCGTTGGCGGCGGCTTTTCCGGCCTCTCGACGGCATTGCATGCCGCCGAGAAAGGGCTTTCGGTCGCGGTCCTTGAAGCCGAATTCCTTGCCTGGGGTGCGACCGGCCGGAATGCCGGCTTCGTCGTTCCGAACTTCGCCAAGCGGGATCCAGACGACATCATCGCCGAACTCGGACCCGAGCGCGGCGGGCGCCTGGTTGACTTCGCCGCCGGCAGCGCCGACCTGGTCTTCGGGCTGATCAAGCGGCACGGCATCGAATGCGACGCTGTGCAGAATGGTTGGATCCAGCCGGCGCATTCGTCCGCCGCGCTGGAAAAGACGCGATCGCGCGCCGAGCAATGGGCGGCGCGGGGCAGGCCGACCGTTGCGCTCGATGCCATGGCGGTCACGGAGCTCACCGGCATCGACGGCTATGCCGGCGGCTGGATGGACAGATCTGGCGGCGTCCTCAATCCGGTCGAGTATGCGCGCAGCCTAGCCGATGCCGCCGAAAAAGCCGGCGCGCGGATCTTCGAGCAGACGCGCGTCGCTTCCATTGACCGCGCTGCGGATGGCTGGACCTTGACGACCGCATCCGGCGCCGTGCGTGCGGGCAAGGTGGTGATCGCCACCAACGCCTATGGCGGGGCACTGAACCGGACACTGGCGCGGACCTATATCCCGCTGAAAGTCTTCCAGATCGCCACTGCGCCGCTGTCGCGGGCCATACGCGCGCGCCTGCTGCCCGGCGGCCAGGGCGTCGGCGACACCAGGCGCAACCTGTTCACGTGCCGCTTCGATGGCCAGAACCGGCTGATCAGCGGCGGCATGCATGTCGTCGGAGCCGGCGCTGAGACGCGCATGCCGCAAACGATCTGGCGACGGCTCGCCAGGCATCTCGATTTGCCTGACCTGCCGCCGCTTGCCTACAGCTGGACAGGCGTGGCGGCGGTGGTGCCGGATTTCCTGCCGCGTCTCATCGACCTCGGCCCGGGCCTGATCGCCGGCTTCGCCTGCAACGGTCGCGGCATCGCCATGACCACGGCAATGGGCAAAGTGCTGGCGGACTGGGCGAGCGGAACGGACGCCCGCGATCTGCCGCTCCCCTTCGCGCCGCCAGCGCCGATCCCGCTGCATAAGCTCGTGCGCTATGCACCGAATATGCTGCTCCCCTGGAGCATCCTGCGCGACCGGCTGGATTAGACAGCCAAGCCAGGTGATCCCCCCTGCCGGCGCGCTCATGGCGGCCCGAAAAGGACCGCCACCACCTTCCGCAATCGATGACCATGGTGGCCCAAGAGGATATCGTCAGATCCCCTCCCCAGCCAGCCGCATCTACTCCGCAGCCTGAACCCGATTGGCCTGGATGACCGCCCGGATCTCGGACCGGCAGGAGCCGCAATTTGTGCCGGCCTTCAGGGCGCCGCCTATGGCTTCGACTGTCGCGCACCCGGCTGCCACTGCCGCCGCGATCTGGTTGACCCCGACGCTGAAACAGGAGCAGACGGTCGCGCCCGCATCGGGCCGATCGGCGCCGGCGCGACCGGCGACGATCCTGAAGCGTTCGCGCTGGCTGGTGTGAACCTCCTGGAGTTGCTGTGCCGCCCAACCCCGCGAAACCGCCACCGGTCCCGACGCGATAAACAAAGCCCCGGCGAGGTGCTGGTCGTCGAAGGCAGCAATACGATGCTGGCCGGTATCGCGGTCGTGATAAGCGAGCGTATCGGCTACGGGAACATCGAAAAGCGAACCAGCAAAACCGGCCCAGTCGATGTCGTCGTCAGCAAAGGCAAGCTCCACCCGCCAGCCGCCCTTGCATTTGGCCACGGCCCAGTAATCTGCTGCGACCGCCACCGGCTTGCGGCGCACCACGGCGAAGCCGAAGGCTCTCGCGGCGAACTTCTCGATGCGGGCGCCGACATGTTTCAGCGCAGGCTGACCGGAAACCGGATCGGTCAGAGGCGCGGTCAGCGTGTCGAGCCGGCCTTTTGCCGAAAACTGGTCAGTCCAGTGCATCGGCGCAAACACGCTGCCCTGGCGCTGGCGTGCCGTCACCAGCGCGCGCACCAGCACATCGCCGCGCGGGCTGGAGACGCGCACGATGTCGGCGTCGCCAATGCCGTGATGCGTGGCATCCGCCGGGTGGATCTCTACAAAGGGCTCGGCCATGTGCTGGGAGAGACGTGGGCTTTTCCCAGTGCGGGTCATCGTGTGCCAATGGTCGCGAACACGGCCGGTGTTGAGGATCAGCGGATAGTCCGGGCTGGTGTGTGTCTCGACGATGGGACGAATGGCGATGAAGCGGGCCTTGCGGTCGGGATTGTAGAAATTGCCGTTGGCGAAGAAGCGGGTGCTGGAAGGGTCAAGTCCCGCTTGAACACCCCCCTCTGTCCTGCCGGACATCTCCCCCGCAAGGGGGGAGATTGGCAGCTTTGACGCCGGCATATCTTCTGCATCGTTGGTAATTGGCGAAGGCCGAGGCGACGGCTGATCTCCCCCCTTGCGGGGGAGATGGCCGGCAGGCCAGAGGGGGGTGGCTGGGCTCGGCGCCGGCCATTGGAAAGGCTCAAGCGCTGCATAGGCCTCCTTATCAACACCAGCATAAGCGCCAATATCAAAATCCCGTGCGCCGTCATTCTCGAACCCGGACAGCGCGGCGTGTCCGGCGAAGATTTCCGCTGGCGACGAATAGGAAAACGCCTCGTCAAACCCCATCCGCTTGCCCACCTCGGCGACGATCAACCAATCCGGCCGCGCCTCACCGGGCACAGCAAGAAAGCTGCGCTGGCGCGAGATGCGGCGCTCTGAATTGGTCACGGTGCCGTCCTTCTCGCCCCATGCGGCGGCGGGCAGCCGCACATGGGCGTGGCGCATGGTGTCCGTGCTCGCCAGCACATCCGAAACCACGACGAACGGGCAAGCCTTGATCGCCCCCTCGACCGCATCGGCATCCGGCATCGAGTCGACCGGGTTGGTGGCCATGATCCACAATGCCTTGATGCGGCCGGCGGCCACCGCCTGAAACATCTCGACCGCCTTCAGACCGGGCTTTTGGGCGACGGCCGGCGCATTCCAGAAACGCTGCACGCGGTCGCGGTGCTCGGGGTTTTCGATCTCCATATGGGCGGCCAGCATATTGGCCATGCCGCCGACCTCGCGGCCGCCCATGGCGTTGGGCTGGCCGGTCACTGAAAACGGTCCTGCCCCAGGTTTGCCGATGCGGCCGGTGGCGAGATGGCAGTTGATGATGGCGTTGACCTTGTCAGTGCCCGAAGACGACTGGTTCACGCCTTGGCTGTAGACCGTCACTGTCTTTGCGGTGGTGGCAAACAGGCTATAGAAGCGGGCAAGCTCCTCTTCGCTCAAGCCGGTGGCGGCGGCAACGCCGGCAAGATCGAGTTTCGAGGCAGCGAAGAGCGCTTGCCCGAAGCCGGTCGTGTGGGCGGTGATGTAAGCGCGGTCGAGTGCGTTGTGCTGGCCGAGCCAGGCGAGCAGACCAGTGAACAAAGCAACGTCGCCATCCGGCGCGATCGCCAGGTGAATGTTGGCGATATCAGCGGTCATGGTGCGGCGCGGGTCGACCAGCACCACCTTCATCTCCGGTCGTTTTTCCCGGGCCGCCGCGATGCGCTGGAAGAGCACGGGATGGCACCAGGCGAGATTGGAGCCGACCAGCACGATCAGGTCGGCGAGCTCGAGATCCTCGTAGGTGCCGGGCACGGTGTCGGAGCCGAAGGCGCGGCGGTGGCCGGCAACCGAGGAGGCCATGCATAGCCGCGAATTGGTGTCGATGTTGGCCGAGCCGATGAAGCCCTTCATCAGCTTGTTGGCGACATAGTAGTCTTCGGTCAGCAACTGGCCGGAGACATAGAAGGCGACGGAGTCAGGACCGTGCTCGGCGATGGTTTGCGAAAAGGTCGAAGCGACGCGGTCGAGCGCCTCGTCCCAGCCCGCACGGCGACCGTGGATTTCGGGGTAGAGCAGCCTGCCGTCGAGGTCGATGGTTTCGGCCAGGGCCGAGCCCTTGGAGCAGAGCCGGCCGAAGTTCGCTGGATGGTCGGGGTCGCCGCGGACGCTGACTTCACCGTCCGCGGCGACTTTCGCCAGCACGCCGCAACCCACCCCGCAATAGGGGCAGGTGGTCCTCACCTCGCGCGCTTCGCCCAGTTCCATGCTTCAGGCCGCGCGGCTGGCCAGCGCTTTCAGCGCAATGAACAGGAGCTCGCCCTCGATCCGCACAGGAATGGTGCGCACGGCGCCCTCGTCGGCGCCGAGCGCCTTGCCCGTCTCCAGCGAGATGACCCAATTGTGCAAGGGACAGGTGACGGCGGTGCCGTGGACGATGCCTTGGCTCAGCGGCCCACCTCTGTGCGGGCAATGATCGTCGATGGCGTAGACCTGATCGTCCTGCGTGCGGAAGACGGCGATCTTACCCTCGGGTGTGTCGACGCAGCGCGCGCCACGCCGCGGGATGTCGGAGAGTGAGCCGATCGATATCCAGTCCATTTTGATCACTCCGCCGCCTGCGCAAACCCGACAGAAGCCATTGGCCGGAACTCGTGCTTGTCCTTGCCGGAGACGCGTTCCGACCACGGGTCGACCTGGGCGAATTTCTGGCTGAAGACGAAGCGCTCGTAATAGGCCTTGCGCTTTGCACCGTCGTCCATGATCTGGCGCTTGATCTCGGGGATGCCGATGCGCTTGGCCCATTTGTAGATGCGCTCGAGATAGCGGCCCTGCTCGCGATACATCTGCGTCAGCGCCACGATATGCTCCAGCGCCTCGTCCTCGGTCTTGACCAGGCCAAGCACTTCGGTGCCCTTGATGTCGAGGCCGGCGGCGCCGGCGAAATGGATCTCGTAGCCACTGTCGACACAGATCACGCCGACATCCTTGCAGGTCGCCTCGGCGCAGTTGCGCGGACAGCCCGACACCGCCATCTTAACCTTGGCCGGGGTCCACGAGCCCCACATGAATTTCTCGATGCGAATGCCGAGGCCGGTCGAATCCTGCGTGCCGAAGCGGCACCAGTCGGAGCCGACACAGGTCTTCACCGTGCGCAGGCCCTTGGCGTAAGCATGGCCTGAGACGAAGCCGGCCTGGCCGAGATCGGCCCACACCGCCGGCAGATCCTCCTTGCGGATGCCCAGCATGTCGATGCGCTGGCCGCCGGTGACCTTGACCATCGGTATCTCGAACTTGTCGACGACGTCGGCGATGGCGCGCAGTTCGGCGGCGTTGGTGACGCCGCCCCACATGCGCGGCACCACCGAATAGGTGCCGTCCTTCTGGATGTTGGCGTGGACGCGCTCATTGATGAAACGCGACTGGTAGTCGTCGGCATAGTCATCGGGCCAGTCGCAGACGAGGTAGTAGTTGAGCGCCGGCCGACATTTGGCGCAGCCGCAGGAGGTCGTCCATTCCAGTTCCTGCATGACGGCGGGAATGGTCTTCAGGCTCTTGGCGATGATCAGCCGGCGCACCTCGTCATGGCCGAGCGTGGTGCAGCCGCACATCGGTTGCACGGCGGCCGGGTTGTATTTGTCGCCGATGGTCAGCACCATCAGCTTCTCGACCAGCCCGGTGCACGACCCGCAGGAAGCCGATGCCTTGGTGTGGGCGCGCACGTCGTCGAGCGAAGCCAGGCCCTTAGCCGTGATCGCGCCGGTGATCTTGCCCTTGCAAACGCCGTTGCAGCCGCAGATTTCCGCATCATCCGGCAAGGCTGCAACGGCCGCCATAGGGTCCAGCGGGGCACCCCCCTGGTAGGACTGGCCGAAGATGAGCGTGTCGCGCATCTCCGATATGTCGGTCTGCTTCTTCTTGAGATCGTTGAACCAGGCCCCATCCGCCGTCTCGCCATAAAGCACGGTGCCGATGATGCGGTCGTCTTTCAGGACAAGGCGCTTGTAGACGCCGGCGGCGGCATCGCGCAGCACGATCTCCTGGCGGTCCTCGCCTTCGGCGAAGTCGCCAAGCGAGAACAGGTCGATGCCGGTGACCTTGAGCTTGGTCGGCGTGTCCATGTGGACGAAGGCCGCTGCCTCGTTGCCGGCCAACTGGTTCGCGGCAACGCGCGCCATCTCATAGAGCGGCGCGACCAGCCCGTAAACCTGGCCGTTGACCTCGGCGCATTCGCCGAGCGCGTAGATGTCGGGGTCGTTGCTGCGCATGCCGGCATCGACGACGATACCACGATTGACGGCTATGCCGGCCTCCCTGGCCAGCGCCGCATTCGGCCGGATGCCGACCGCCATCACCACCAGCGTTGCCGGGATGATGGTGCCGTCGGCCAGTTCCACCTGCCCGACCTTGCCGTTGCCGGTGATCGCCTGTGTGTTGGCCTTGGTGATGACCTTGATGCCGCGCTGTTCCACCGCGCGCTGCAGGAGATAGCCGGCGGCGGGGTCGAGCTGACGCTCCATCAATGTCGGCATGACATGCAGCACAGTGACGTCCATGCCTTGGGCGTTCAAACCTGCTGCCGCCTCAAGCCCGAGCAGGCCGCCGCCGATGACCACGGCCTTGGCGCGCGACTGGGCGGCAAGCATCATGGCCTGAACATCGTCGAGGTCGCGATAGGTCAGCACGCCCGGCAGATCGTGACCGGGCACCGGAATGATGAAAGGCACCGATCCGGTGGCGATGACGAGCTTGTCGTAAGGCTCGGTGACGCCGTGGTCGGAGGTGACGGTCTTGGCCGCCCGGTCGATGGCGACGATCTTGTGACCCTTGTAGAGGGTGATGTTGTTGGCGATGTACCAGCCGTCGCCGTGGATGATGATTTCCTCATAGGCCTTTTCGCCGGAGAGAACCGGCGACAGCATGATGCGGTCGTAGTTCACCCGCGGCTCGGCGTTGAAGATGGTCACGGTGTAGCAGCCCGGCGCCTGTTCGAGCAGATGCTCCAGCATGCGCCCGGGGGCCATGCCGTTGCCGATGATGACGAGTTTTTCGGTCATGGCGTTACTCCGCGGCTTCGACGAAGCGGTGACGTTCATAGAGGAACTTCAGCACCGCTTCGCGGCAGCGCAAAAAGGTGCGGTCGGAAGAGAGTTCGACGCGGCGACGCGGCCGCGCCAGCGGCACCGCAAGCACCTCACCGATGGTCGCCGCTGGACCGTTGGTCATCATGACGATGCGGTCGGACAACAGCACCGCCTCGTCGACATCGTGGGTGATCATGATCGTCGTCGAGCCGAGCCGGGAATGGATGTCCATAACCGCATCCTGCAGATGGGCGCGCGTCAGCGCGTCGAGTGCCCCGAACGGCTCGTCGAGCAACAGGATCTTCGGCTCCATGGCAAGCGCCCGGGCAATGCCGACGCGCTGCTTCATGCCGCCCGATATTTCGGCCGGCCGCTTGTCCTTGGCATTGGCCATCTGCACGAGATCAAGATTGCGCATGATCCAGTCATGCCGTTCGGTCCTGCTCTTGGAACGACCAAAGACTTTCGACACCGCCAGGCTGATGTTTTCGTAGACGGTGAGCCATGGCAGCAGGCTGTGGTTCTGGAACACCACGGCGCGCTCGGGTCCGGGGCTGTCGACCTCCTTGTTTTCAAGCAGCACGGCGCCGGCGGAAACCTTGGTCAGCCCGGCGATCAGATTGAGCAAGGTCGACTTGCCACAGCCGGAATGGCCGATGATGGAGACGAATTCGCCCTTGTCGATGGTCAGCCTGATGTCCTTGAGCACCTCGCTGACCTGACCGCCGCGGGCAAAGGATTTGTCGACATGGTCGAGCTTCAGATAGGCCGTCATCGCCCTCTCCTCACTTTGCCGTTGTGCCGCGGGTGACGAAAGCGCCGACCGCAGCGACCAGGCGGTCGAGGCAGAAGCCGGTGACGCCGATATAGGCGAGCGCGACGATGATGTCGGGCAGCCGCGACGAGTTCCAGGCGTCCCAGATGAAGAAGCCGATGCCGACGCCGCCGGTCAGCATTTCGGCGGCGACGATGGCGAGCCAGGACAGGCCGATGCCGATTCTGAGGCCGGTGAAGATGTAAGGTGCAGCTGCCGGAACCATGATCTTGACGAAAAATTCGAACTGGTTGAGCCGCAGGATGCGCGAGACGTTGCGGTAGTCTTCCGGAATGTTTCGCACGCCGACGGCGGTGTTGATGATGATCGGCCAGATCGAGGTGATGAAGATAACGAACAGCGCCGACGGGCTGGAATCGCGGAAAGCAGCCAGCGACAGCGGCAACCAGGCCAGCGGCGGCACGGTGCGCAGTATCTGGAACACCGGATCGAGGCCACGCATGGCCCAGATCGACTGGCCGACCAGGGCGCCGAGCGCGACGCCGACGATCGCCGCCAGGCCGAAGCCGATGGCGACGCGCTGCAGAGAGATCAGCACCCGCCACGCAAGGCCGATATCCTGCGGGCCGTTGTTGAAGAACGGATGCGCGATCAGGTCATAGGCCTCGTTCCACACCTGGCTGGGCGGCGGCAGGCTGGCGGTCGGCGACGAGCAGGCGATCTGCCACACGACCAGCATGAAGGCGATAACGATTACCGGCGGCACCAGGGCGGTGGCCAGCCTGCCGGCGATCGCGATCGGGTCGAAGCGGCGCCGCGCTTTGGCGGTGAAAGCGATGACCGCGGCAGGCTTGGCGGGGAACGCCTTCACCGTGGTTTCCTCAATTGCTTGGATGGACATGTCTGACAATAACTCCGGGGTCGATGCGGGCGACAACGGCGAAGCGCCGTTGCGCTGGGGCGACAAACGGCGCAACGCGCCGTTTGCGCTGGTCAAGCCGATGCCTTGATCTTCAAGCTGTCGAGATAGGCCGACGGGTTGACCGGGTCGAAAATCTTGCCGTCGAAGAAGGTCTCGACGCCGCGCGACGACGAGGCCGGAATATCGGCTGCGGCAACGCCGAGATCCTTCGCCGCCTCGCGCCAGATATCCTCGCGATTGACCTGATCGACCAGCGTCGTGATGTCGGTGGTCGGCGCGAATTTTCCCCAACGGATGTTTTCGGCGAGGAACCAGCTGTCGTGGCTCTTGTAGGGATAGGAAACGCCACCCTTCCAGAATTTCATGTAGAGGTCAGTGCCGGTGGCCACGCGGCCGTTGCCGTAGTTGATGTCGCCCTTGAGGCGGCCGATAATGTCGGCGACAGGCACGTTCATCCATTGCCGCTTGCCGATGATGGCGGCCATCTCGTCCTTGTTCTCCGTGGCCTCGCACCATTGCTGGGCCTCCATGATGGCCATCACGATCGCCTTGGTGGCGTTAGGGTATTTGTCGATGAATTCGGCGCGGAGGCCGAGCGCCTTTTCGGGATGACCCTTCCACAGTTCGCCGGTGGTGGCGGCGGTGAAACCAACGCCCTGGTGGACGAGCTGTTCGTTCCACGGTTCGCCAACGCAGAACACGTCCATGTTGCCGACTTTCATGTTGGCGACCATCTGCGGCGGCGGCACGACAATGGTCGAGACGTCCTTGTCGGGATCGATGCCGCCGGCGGCCAGCCAGTAACGGAGCCACAAATCATGGGTGCCGCCCGGGAACGTCATGGCGGCCTTGATTTCCTTGCCGGCCGCCTTCTTGGCGGCGAAGGCGTCCTTCAGCTTGGAGGCGTCGAGGCCGACACCGGTGCCGGCGTATTCCTGCGCAACCGAAATGCCCTGGCAGTCGTAGTTGAGCCGCGCCACGATAGCCATCGGCATCGGCTGGTTGTTCTGCGTCACCTTGCCGGTGTGCATGAGATAGGGCAGCGGCGTCAGGATGTGAGCGCCGTCGATGCCGTTGGCTGCGCCGCCGAGCATCAGATTGTCGCGCGTCGCGCCCCAGGAGGCCTGCTTGAGCACCTCGACATCGGGCATGCCGAACTTGGCGAACAGCCCCTTCTCCTTGGCGATCATCAGCGGCGCCGCGTCGGTCAGCGCGATGAAGCCGAGCTTGGCGCCGGTGACCTCCGGAGCGGTCGTGGCGGCATAGGCGCCCGAGGGGAAGAGCTTGCGGGCCGCCACGAACAGGCCGGCCGTCATGGCGCTGCTGACAAGAAAATCGCGGCGCGTCACATCCTTGAGCGATGTTCCCGTCCCGATCCATTTCCCTATTTTTTCTTTCATCGTGATCTCCGGTTGAACGCGAGGGCTTAGTCGAGTGGCCAAAACAAAAAAGCCGCCGTCCAGGCCTCGCGCGTCCGTACATCCGGGATCGCGTCGTTGACCTGAGCGGCAGCTTTGCCTGTGGCGCCCGCCATTGGACGCCTGTTCCGTGACCCGCGAAGGGCCTGGCTAATTCAAAGCAGGAACCGTGCCAGTTCTGAGTGAAACGAAAAACCTAAATGAAATCAACATTACGCGCCAGACGCCGGCACGCGAGGCGACATCGCAAGCAGGTCAAAGATTGTTCATTACAGCAATCGCACGCACATTTTTTGTGCAATGCACAAGAATGGCGCGAGAATAATCAGGCTTCCGCGCGAGCCGCTTTCTGGCGCGCTATATAGCCGTCGATCTCGTCGGGGTCGAAGGTCTGACCGTCGAAGAAGCCGTCCGGCCCAAGCACCAAGCCTGCCCCGGTCGCACCGACAGCCGTGGCGACCTTAAGCGCGCCCTCGACCTTCGCATTGGCGCCGGGAAGTGCAACGCCAAGCGGCTTTAGCGCCGAGCGGTAGAGGTCCGGACGGTAGCAGTCACGGGCGATAGCAAGGTTTTCCGGCGTGTGCTCGACATGCCCCCAGCGCACCATCTGCGTATAGAACCACAGCGCATGGCTCTTCCACGGAAAGTTCGCCGCCTTGTCGAAGGGCAGGAAGAAGTCGTCGACATCCAGTTCGGCGCCGCCGCCCAGTTCAAGATGGCCGGTCAGGATCGGCATCTGGACAGCTGGTGGCAGGCCCAGGAAGCCAGCTTGAGCCATCACACCAGCCAGTTCGGCGTGGTTGCCCCGATCCTGGCACCAGCGCGCCGAATGATGCAGCGCGCGCAGCAATGCTGCCAGCGCGACCGGGTTCTCCTGCGACCAGGCCTTGCGCACGCCGATCACCTTCTCCGGACTGTTGCGCCACAGCAGTGCCTTGACGGTGACGATATGGCCGGTGCCGGCGGCGACCGAGGCGCTGTTCCAGGGCTCGCCCACGCAGTAGCCGTCGATCCGCCCGGCGACCAGCGCATCGGCCATGAAGGGCGGTGGCACGATGACGATCTCGATCTCGCGCTCCGGATCGATGCCGCACCCGGCAAGCCAGTAGCGCAGTTCGTAATTATGCCCCGAATGCGGGTGCACCACGGCAAAGCGCAGCGGATCGCCGCCAGCCCCGGCGCGGTCGCGAATGAAGGCACCGAGGGCTGCGCCCGCGCGCGCGGGCTCAAGATCGGGTATGGCGCCGTGTGCCGCCATGCCTTCCCAGACGGCGTTGGAGATGGTGATGCAATTGCCGCCAAGCCCGAGCGAAAACGGCACGATGGTCTCGGAAGCAAGCGGCGTCAGCCCGAGATTGCAGGCGAGCGGCATCGGCCCCAGCATGTGCGCCAGGTGGAAATGGCCGATGGCGATGCGGTCGCGGATGTTGGCCCAGGAGGTCTCGCGGTGCAGTGTGAGATCGATGCCCTCGCGTGCGGCAAATCCAAGCTCACCCGCCGCAACCAGCACGGCACTGTCGAAGAGCGGCATGAAGCCGGCGGTGATCTGGTGCTCGGCGCTCATGCTCATTCGTCCTCCGACGGCCCGAGCAGCCCGGCGGCAGTCACCAGGCTCTGGGCAATGTCGCCGATCTTGCGGTTCTGGTTCATCGCCGTCTTGCGCAGCAGCGTGTAGGCGGCCTCTTCGGTCAGGCCGCGCGACTTCATCAGGATGCCCTTGGCACGGTCGATCACCTTGCGGCTCTCAAGCTCCCCTCGAACCTCTTCCAGCTCGCGCGCCATGCGCGAGAAAGCGTTGAAGCGGCTGACCGCCATGTCCAGGATCGGCTTGACGCGCTCTTGCCTGAGGCCGTCGACGACATAGGCCGAAACGCCGGCATCGACCGCCGCTTCGATCGATGCCTGGTCCGATCGGTCGACGAACATGGCGATCGGCCGCTTCACCGCACGCGACAGCTGGAACATGTTTTCCAGCATGTCGCGGTTCGGGTTTTCCAGGTCGATGACGATGACGTCCGGCTCGATCTCGGCGATGCGCCGCGCAATGCCGGTCACGTCGTGGATGACGGTGACCCGCTCATGGCCGGCCTCGCGCAAACCTGCCTCGATGATCGCGGCGCGGATACGGTTTTCGTCGATGACCAGGACGGCGAGTGAGCTGCGGACCATGCGTGCATTGTGGGCAAGGTCGCAAAATTGTGCAATGCGGCATGGTCACAGGCTCCCGCCGCGGAGCAACCGACGACCGACAACGACCCGGTCTAGGTGGTCGGGACAAGGAATGCAGCGCAACGCTGGCGCTGGTGATGACAGCCTTGCCGGTCGCCTGGTGCCCTACCCAACGGTCTAGGTGCGATGAGACTTGCACCGCAACATCGGCTTGTTAAAGGTGGGGGCAACGACGGACATAGCTGTCCTTGCTCGCCGATCTGACCGGAAGGTTACCGCACGATGCTGCTCATGAAACGACGATTGGGAGCCAGCAAGCTGGCGCGCCCGGCACGGCGTCCCGGAGGCCTGACGACGATGTTTGCCCTGATTGCCGGGCCGCTCATCTTTGGCATCGCCCTCCTGCTGGCTGGCCCGGCACAGGCGCAGTCACCGGCCGCCGTCGCGTCCGACAAGGTCAAACAGCTGTTCGAGCTTCTCGACGATCCGTCGGTGAAGGCCTGGGTGGCCGAGCAACGAAATCCGGCCGCTGGATCAACGGAAGCGCCTGCCGAGGCTGGCGCTCCGCCGGCCGACGCCGTGGCCGCACCGAGCCAGATGAATACAATGGCATCCTCGACGCTCGATCGGATCAAGCATCACATCGAGAAAATCGTGCGAACCGTGCCCACACTGCCGGGCCAGTTCGCGCGCGTCAGGGCCCAGACAATGGACGATATGTCCAGCAAGGGCCCCGTCAGCATATTGGTGCTGATTGCGATCTTTATCGCTGCGGGCCTGGCGCTCACCTGGGCAATATACAAGCTCACCCGTCCATTTCGTCTTTGGATCATCGCGCAACCCAGAGATACGCCCATCGGGCGGGCCAAGAAGATCGGCGGCCGCACGCTTTATTCCAGCATGATGATCGGCTCGTTCGCGCTGGGCAGCGCCGGTGCGTTCATGCTGTTCGACTGGCCAGCGCTCATCCGCGAGATTGTGCTGACATTTCTGATGGCTGCGGTCTTTACGTGGGCTGTGCGCCTATACGTGATGGCCACGCTCGTCCCTTCTTTCATGGAGGTCGAGCACGCCATCGAGGTTCGTGCCCTGCCGATCACCAACGGAGCTGCTGACCATTGGGCTTATTGGCTGCCCCGGATCGTCGGCGTTTTCGCCTTCTTCGCCGCCGCGTTTGTCCTCTTGCCGGGTCTCGGCATAGACCAGGACGGAATGATGGTCCTGTCCGTCGGCGCCGATTTCATCCTGCTGTTGCTCTTCCTGCTGGCCATTTGGCGTCGGCCAAGAACGCAGCGAGACGGCGCGCGCCACAGCGGTCACACGGCAGTGACATGGTTGTTGACGGCTTATTTCGTCGTTCTGTTCCTCGAACGCATTGCCGGCCTCTACACATTCTTCTGGTTTACCTTCACCGGATTCTTCCTGCCTTTGGCAATTGTGCTGACAGAGCGCGGGGTTAATTTCGTCCTGCGGCCCGGTTCGGAAGATGCGGGCCGGCCGACGATCCCGGCGGTGACGATCGCTGTCATCGATCGCGGTATCCGGATGATTTTCATCCTCGCGGCGGCTTACCTTCTCGCACGCGTACTGGGCCTGGACATGCAATCCATGCGCGGCAGCGATACGACCACCATGCTCATATTGCGCGGCTTGATCAACGTCGTGGTCATTGCCCTTGCTGCCGATTTCGGCTGGTCGATCATCAAAGCCTTGATCGAACGAAAGCTGGGCGTCGCGATACCGCAAGCGGTGGTGAGCGAAGAAGACATCCTCACCCTCGATCCGCATCAGGCGCGGCTGCACACGCTGTTGCCGATCATCCAGAACATTCTGCTAGCAGTGATCATCGTGATGGCGGTGCTGATGATGCTCGCTTCGATCGGCATCCAGATCGGCCCGCTGATCGCCGGCGCCGGCGTCGTCGGCGTCGCCGTGGGTTTTGGCGCGCAAACCATCGTCAAGGACGTGATCTCTGGCGTGTTTTATCTGCTCGACGATGCTTTCCGTGTCGGCGAATACATTTCATCGGGCAGCTACAGGGGTACGGTGGAGAGCTTTTCGCTGCGCTCGGTGAAGCTGCGCCACCATCGTGGTCCGCTGTTCACGATACCTTTCGGCGAACTCGGCGCCGTGCAGAACCAGAGCCGTGACTGGGTCACCGACAAATTCAACATCACCGTTGGCTATGACACCGATATCGACTTTGCTCGCAAACTGATCAAGCGAATTGGCCTGGAACTGGCGGAAGATCCGGAGTTCAAACACTGGGTGATCGAACCGATCAAGATGCAGGGGGTGCAGGAGTTCGGCGAGTACGGCATCGTCTTGAGGGTCAAGGTCACGACCAGACCTGGAGGCGCCTTCAGCATGAAAGGCAGATTCTTTTTGCGCCTCCGCCAGGCCTTCAAGGAGCAGGGCATCGAGCTCCCATTCCCGACCGTCCACGTCCAGAGGCTGCAAGACCCGCATGGGACAGAGAATGCGCGTTTGGAGGTCACACCTGAATTACGAATGGCCGTCGCCCAGTCGCACACCAATCGGCGCAGAAAAAAAGCCGGCACAACGGAGTAGGACGCTGTGATACCCGCCGGTCGCAACACGGCTTTCCGCGCAAAGCCTGGACCCGCGACACCACGCTAGTCGAGCTGCCGATAGCGACGACCTGATCGCCGCCAACCAGCACCAGCGTGGCGTTCTGAGGCCAAGCTTGACGAAAAGAGCAGATATGCTGGCCTTTCCGCGAGGCTCAGAGCGCAATCCAGGCGGTCTTGAGGTCGACAAATTTCTCCAGCGCATGCAGCGACTTGTCACGGCCGAAACCGGACTGTTTGACGCCGCCAAGCGGCACGGTGATATCGGCTCCGCCATAGGTGTTGACGTGGACGACACCGGCGTTGATGGCGCGCACCATGCGATGGGCCGTGGAAAGATTGGCGGTCCACACCGCCGAGGCAAGTCCGTAGACAGTGGAGTTGGCCAGATGCACCGCCTCCTCCTCGGTCTCGAAGCGCATCACGCCGAGCACCGGTCCGAACACCTCCTCGCGCGCCACCTGCATCTCTTGCGTCACGTTCTCGAAGATCGTCGGCGCCATGTAGCTGCCGCCGGTCTCGGTCAGTATCCGTTCGCCGCCGGCGACGAGACGGGCGCCTTCGGCTTGCGCCATGGCGACGAAGCCGAGATTCTTGTCCAGCTGTTCGGCGCTCGATACCGCACCGATATCGCTGGCGAGATCGAGCGGGTCGCCGACCTTGAGCCGCGTGGTTGCCGAGACAAGTTCGTCCATGAAAAGATCATAGACCGACGACTGGACGAGCAGACGCGAGCCCGCCACGCAGACCTGGCCTGAATTGCGAAAGATGCCGTTGGCCGAGACGACCGCCGCCTGCTTCAGGTCCGGAGCGTCGGCAAAGACGATGTTGGGCGACTTGCCGCCAAGCTCGAGGAAGACCCGCTTCAAATTGGAACGGGCGGAGTATTCGAGCAGCCGCCGGCCGACCGGCCCCGATCCGGTAAAGGCGATGGCGTCGACATCCATATGGAGGCCAAGCGCTTCGCCGGCGACAGCACCATGCCCGGTAACGACGTTGAACACGCCTTCGGGAAGTCCAGCCTCGCTTGCGAGTTCGGCCAGCCGCAGCAAGGTCAGCGAGGCGATCTCTGGCGGCTTGACGACGACGCTGTTGCCGGTGGCCAGTGCGGGCGCAATCTTCCAGGCGCCGATCATCAGCGGGAAATTCCACGGCACGATGACGCCGACGACACCGAGTGGCTCCCTGTGGATCAGCCCGAGCACATTGTCGGCCGTCGGCGCGATCTCGCCATAGACCTTATCGATCGCCTCGGCGTAGTAGCGGATGGTGACGGCCGCCGACAGCGGCTCGGCCTTGTAGGCCATGCCGATCTCGGTGCCGTTGTCGCGCACGCCAAGCACGGCCAGCTCATCGACATGTTTTTCGATCAGCTCGGCAAATTTCGTCAGCACCTTCTTGCGAAAGGCAGGGGCGGCGCGCGACCATAAACCCTTCTCGAATGCTCTTCGCGCCGATCGGACCGCGCGATCGATGTCGGCGGCATTGCCGTCAGCGATGCTGGCAAAAGGGCGGCCGTCGATCGGCGAAATCACCGCCAGCGTCGCGCCGCTCGTCGCTGCGGTCTGTACGCCGTCGATAAACAAGCCCCGCTCGCCGATCTCCGTCTTGCGCAGCGCGTCGATGGCATTCTGGCTGATCATTGGTGGCGGACTCCCAGGAAAACATACAACGTGGTTGGCGCGCGGAATTCCCAGCCGCGAAACACCGGCACCTTGCCTGGCACCAAGCTGAGATCGGGGAAGCGCAGGAGCAGCAGCCTTAACGCAAGGCACATCTGCTCGCGCGAAAAACCGGCCCGAACAGAAATGATGACCAAAGCCGAAGGCGGCATGATTGCCTTCCCTGCGGTTGATGTCGAAGCGGTCTGGATCGGCAAAGCGGCTCTCGTCGCGGCTTGCCGAGGAGACAAGTGCAGCGACCGCGGCGCCGGCAGGGATGGTTACGCCGCCAAGCTCGACCGCCTGCGTCGTCTGCCGCGTCTGGGTTCCGATCGGCGCCACCCAGCGCAAGCCTTCATCGACAGCCCTGGGCACAAAGGTCTCGGGATCGGCGAGCACCTGCCGCAATTGTTCGGGATGCGCAAGCAGGCCGGCGAGGATCGAACCGGCACCATGTCCGGGCTCCTGCATGCCGCCAAGCAGAATGACCTTGATGCTCGGCATCAAGAAATCGATCGGCCGCGTCGTGCCTTCCGGCATGCCGTCATGCAGCATATGCGACAGCGCCGAGTCGTCGGGAGCGCGCGCCAGTCTATCCAGAGTCGGCCGGATGGCTGCGCCGACCTCGGCGCTGATCGCGTCGGCGATCTCTTGCCGCTTCGGGTCGTTCTCGAAATTGATGGCGCCCTGCGCAAGGCCATAGAACCAGCGGCGCAGCGTCGGCATGTCGATGTCGGCAAGGCCAAGCGACCACGCCAGGCTGAGCGTCGACACCGGCTCGAAATAATCCGCCATCAGCTCGGCGGAGCCTTGTTCGGCGATCCGGTCGAGAAAAGGTTCGGCAATAGACCGCACGAGGTCGCCGGCATAGGCGGCGACGGTGCGCGGCCGGTATTTCGGATCGACGCCTTGGCGCAGCTGTTTATGCGTTTCGCCGTCGGTGGTCAGGATGGTCGGCTTGCCGAACGAGCGTTCGACCGGAGACGTACCGACGACGGCGGAGAAGATGTCGGGTGACTTTGCGACGGTCTCGACGTCCTTCCAGCGGGTGACGAACCAGAGATTGACCGCCGGCACGAAAGCGACAGGCGCGCTGCGCCGCAGTTCCGCATAGATCGGATACGGATCGGCTTCCAGCGCCTCAACGGTGATGCTCTCGGCAAAGCTCAACGCCGGTACTCCCTTTGCGATGGAAAGGGGCGGCGCCGAACGCGCTACCCCCTTGTCCTTTGTCCCTAGTCCTTCAGCGGCACCCCGAGATTTTCGAAGGCAACCGGATCCCGGCTCTTCAACGCACCGGCAAGCAGCAGGCCGACCACCGCGGCGATCAGCACCAGTCCCGGAAGGAACACGCCAAGGAAGCCACCGGCCCCGGACAGGCTGCCGAAATTGATGACGATCAGGTAGATGATGATGACGAAGGCGATGAAGGTCAGCCCCGGCAGGATGGTGGTCTTCAGCGCGTTTTCCTGGGCAGACGGATTGGCGCGAAAGTACATCACCACGGCGAGCGAGGCCACAGCCATCATCACGATGACTCCGAGCGTCGCGACATTGGTCAGCCAGGAAAACAGCGCCAGCACCGGATCGAGGCCGAGTATCGCGAACAGTCCGATGACGAGCGCGGCCAACACGCTCTGGATGACGGAAGCGGCATGCGGGCTCTGGTGCACTGAATGCGTCACGCCGATCGCTTCAGGCAACAGCTTCTCGCGGCCCGAGACGTAGATGTAGCGGGCAACGGCGTTGTGGAACGCCAGCACGCCGGCAAACAGGCTCGATACGAACAGGATGCCCATGGCGTGCGACAGCATGGTTCCGGCGTAGCGGTCGGACAGGCCGAACAGGAAGGTCGTCGGATCCTGAAGCGCCTGCAGTGCAGACAACAATTTGTCGACGCCGGCCCCGACCGCCATCAGCCAGGCCGTGACCATGTAGAAGACGCCGATCAGCAACACTGAGAAATAGGTGGCGCGCGGAATGGTCACCTTGGGGTCGCGGGCTTCCTCGGCGTAGATCGTCGTCGCCTCGAAACCGATGAAGGCGGCGAAACAGAACAGGATGGCGATGGCGGGCGAGCCGCTGACGATCTGGCTCCAGCTGAACGGCGCCGCCGAGAGACCACTGTCGCCACCGGTCTTGAGGATGGCGAGGTCTAGCACCAGCACAACGATGTATTCGCACAGCACCAGCAACGTCAGGATCTTGGCCGACAGGTCGACCTGGCGGTAGCCCAATACCGCGACGATGGCGACGGCGATGAAGCTCCACACCCACCAGGGCAGGTCGATGCCCCAGCCGGCGAACAGGCCGGCGGTCGCGGCCCCCAGCAGGCCCATGACCCCGATCTGCATGGCGTTGTAGGACAGGATCGCGATGATTGCGGTTGCGCCGCCGGCAAAACCGCCGAGCCCGCGCGCGGCATAGGCATAGAAGGCGCCGGCATTGCCGACATGGCGCGACATGGCGACGTAGCCGACGGCAAACAGCAGCAGCAACACGGTCACGATAAGATAGGTGCCGGCAAAGCCCGCCCCATTGCCCATAAGCATGCCTAGCGGCGTGCCGCCGGCGACCGCGGTGAGCGGCGCCGCCGCCGAAATCACCATGAAGGTGATAGCGCCGACGCCAAGACTGTTCTTGCGCAGCCTGTTGGCGGGCGCCTGTTCCGAAACTGCTGACATTTGTCCCTCCAGTCTTACGAACCCCTGGGTTCGCGGCCGCTCGGCCTGTTCCCTGAATGCCATTGGTTCATTATTTGAACCCTTATTTTGAATATAGACTTGCAAAGAATGCGGATGCCTGTCAAGTTAATTCACACATTAAGTTTCTATCCGAGCGGGAGGCTGGATGGGTACGGTCGGCAAGGCGATTTCACTTCTGGAGCTGTTCACGGCGGACGAGCCCGAGCTCGGACTTTCCGATCTCGCGCGGCGGTGTGCGTTCGACAAGGCGACGACGCGGCGGCTGCTGGTGGCGCTTGGCGGCCATGGTTTCGTCGAGCAGGATGCCGGCACGCGGCACTATCGCCTCGGCGCCGGCCTGTCGCGGCTGGCGCGTATCCGCGAAGCCTGCTTCCCGTTCCTGCAAACGGCAATTCCCGTGGCGCAGGATTTGGCGGGTTCGACAACCGAGACGGTGCATCTGTCGGAATTCGGCGTCGACAGGCTGA